>CAVXPA010000014.1:0-81100 GCA_963763525.1 uncultured Solirubrobacterales bacterium | reverse complement strand
TGACCGCCCATTCGGTGGTGTGGTGGGTAACACCGAGCGTCGCGAGCCTGGCGAGGTTCACCGCGGCAGCCAGCAGCGAGAAGTCGGCATCGACTTTGGTTTGCCCACGAACGCGGGAGCGGCGGCCGCCGTGGCGGCGTCGCATCAGATGACCGATCTTGCGCTCGACCTTGGGGCGGGTCGCTGTGTAGTCGGCCTTCCACGCCGGGTCGGTCTGCCGCGCGCGAGCACGCTGAAGCTGCTGCTCGTAGACGCCGACCTCGATCGAGCGGCCAGCGGTCGAGGTGGTGCACCGGTCCGCGAGCGGGCATGAGGAGCATGCGTTGCCGAAGTGGGCGATCTGCCCGCCCTTGACCGGGCGTAGCCGGGCGGTCTGTCCCGCGGGGCACGTGACCGTGCCCGCGTCCAGGTCGATCTGAAACGCGTCCTTCGCGTAGCGCCCGCCGGGCGCGTTCGGTGCCTGGACCTTGCACATGATCTCCACGTCGGCTTGCTCGAGCGTGTCCAGGACACTCCCGGCGCCGTACGCGGAATCGCCGTAGACCGCCAGCGGCCGGTGGGGCCGGCCGGCGCCTCGTCCTCGGCCGGATCGCTGGCGTCCGGCTCGGCGAGCTCCTGCGCGAGCAGTTGCTCGACCGCCTGCCCATCGCAACGTTGCCCGCGGTGACCGTCGTCGCGTGATCAACTCCGAGTCCGGGTCGACCGCGACATGCCCCTTATAGCCGTCAAACCCGCGGGCGCTGGTCTTGTGGCCGTGCCGCGCATCCGGGTCGACGGTCCAGATGATCCGGTCCTTCGCGACCCGCCGCGCGATCCGGAACACCCCATCCTCACCCTCGTCGAGATCCTGCCCGACCACGGCAGCGAGCAACGCCGCGGCTTGCTTCACGCCGTCCGACAGCTCCCGGCCGTCCAACGCCCCGAGCAGCGCATGCGCGTCCTTCGCGAGCGCGTCGATCAACTTCTCGCGCGCCTGGCGGTCCTCGTAGTCGCAGACCGGTTTCCCCGCGGTCCGGTAGTCGTCATCGCGTGTGAACAGGCCACGCAGTTCGGCCTCCAACACCACGTCGCACGCGGCGAGCAGTCCGCGGATCGCGGAGCGGATCAGCGTGACCGTGTCCATCGTCGCGACCGCGTCATACAACGACGTCGAGTCCAACACCCGCCTGCGGCCAACCAGACCCGCCGCCTTCGCGGTCTCCAGCACCGCCTCGAAGATCCTGTCCGGCTGGTCGGACGCCCGAAGCCGGGCGCGCATATCGACCAGCACCGTATGCGCGAACGATGGGTAGTCGAACGCCAAGCCACCCGCCGCGTACTTCCACCTCGCATCGAACGCGAACCGGTCGACCGCCTCACGATCCGAGCAGCCCTCAAACCGCTGCAACACCATCACCACCGCCACGATCATCGGCGGCACACAGTTACGCCCCGAATCGGCGAACAGATCAGCGAACATCTCATCCGGGAACAGCCGGAAACACTCGCGATGCAACAACCCGTAGATCGAGTCCGGCGACACCCGACCATCGCAGAACTCCGTCGTCGTGAACACGTCCGTCTGCGTGGGAGTCAGTCCAAGGCTCATACCCTCAAGCATGACTTGAGGGTCGGACAGACCCACACCCCCTCAACCCGAAAAACACCAACCTCCTAGGTAGCGCACGAGCGCGGCGGCATACGAGCCGGTCGACTCGACCGCGACGACATCGATCTCCCCGTGGCCGCTCAGCCAGTCGACCAACTCGCGGTAGCCCGACGTTGTTGTCGGGAAGCTGTTCGTCGAGAGCAGCGCTCCGCGCTGATCCAGCGCGGCCGCGTGATGGGTGTCGGCGTGCGCGTCGACCCCGCCAACGACCAGCGTGTCCTCCTGCGTCATGCTATGCATGCGGTCCTCTCTGTCTGGGAGGGCGGCCTGGTCGGGAAGGGCGGACAGAACAGTGACGAGGCACTCTGAACAGGTTCCTATGAGGTCACGCCGCCCGACCCGACCGCCCATATCGGCGATCAGCGGCGGCGAGCCCGGGGCCGACAGGTCCCAGCAAGACACCCGAAGGGTCAGTTTGACGGTAAGTCAGACCCCGGGCCAGACGCCGGCTCCTATCTTCACTGTTTGACGGAGAGCCGCTCCAGAGCGCCATTACCCACCTCCATGAACCAACCCGGAAAAGCGCGTCCGTCGCCGCAACGCGCGCCCGACGCCTTCCACGCGCGCGATCCCCTCGTCGCCTGAGCGATGGCCAGCTGGACGCCGCCGTCGCGACGGAAGCATCGAGTGCCGTCGGCCGCCAACCGAGGATGCAGCCAGGCGAGTCGCCACGGGCGGGCTGCCGGATCACGCCGGACGGGGCCACGACGGCGGCGCTGCTGCTTCTCGCTCGACCCACAAGTCAGCGATCGTCGCGGTAGAGCGTCGCGGTCACGCGATGGGAGGCGTCCAGCTAGGCCGAGGCTGACGCTGCCTGGCGTGGCAATGCCTCGCGCGTGGCGTCGCGTCGGCGCTCGCGCGACCGGTTGCGGTTCTGCAACCGTTTTGCAACAGCTCGCGGCCATCGTCCGAACCATCTGGCGCAGGCGGACGTTGAAGTGCGGTTTCTGTGGGTGTGGGTAACGTTGTGGATCGGAGGGACACGTGAATCACAGGCCGAGCGGGAACGCGTAGGGCTGAAGCGCCGTCGTGTTGATGTTCGCGGCCGTGAGAGGAGGAACTGGGTCGGGTCCCAAAAGTTCGGGGAACCCCGGCGCAAAATTCAGGGACCGTTACCGATGCGGCGGATCCGCCGCGGGATGATAATCGCGAGCGTGGTTTCTCGTGTCCGGAGTGACCGCGTCGCGCGGCGGCGAGTACGGCGGGCCGCGGGCGTGGTGATCGCCGTTCTGTTCATGCTCGCGGCGGCGGGCGCCGGGTCCGATTCGGCGCTGGCCGCCTCTCGATGGGCGATCCAGACAACCGTCACGGGTGCTGAAGCGCGGACCGTGCCCGCCCTCACATCGTCGTCCTCGTGGGTAGTCGCGAAGACGCCCCAGCCCAAGGGGGGCGGTGGTCTCGCAGGCGTGTCGTGCCCGACCGTGACGATGTGCCTTGCTGTCGGCTATCACAACGCCGGGGCGTTCACAGAGCCCGATGGGACGCTCGCCGAGGCGTGGAACGGATCGGCCTGGAAGATCCAGACCACGCCGAACCCCGCCGGGTTCGCGGACGGTCAATTCAATAAGGTGTCGTGCAGCTCGGCGACGTTCTGCATGGCAGTCGGTTTTGCGCACTCCCCACCCGACACCTACCGGACGCTCGCCGAGGCGTGGAACGGCTCGACGTGGACGATCGAACCGACGCCAACGCCCGGCGCGGGCGGGCACCTGGACAGCGTCTCGTGCACGTCGGCGACCAATTGCATTGCCGGCGGGTTGAGCAGCGACGGCCAGCTCGCCGAGCACTGGAACGGCAGCAACTGGACGGTGATGACGCAGACCGAGCTGCCGGCTGCCGACCTGGGCGGGGTCAGCTGCACTAAGGCGACCTCGTGCACCGCAGTCGGCATCCAGCTCGTCAGCATCGACGGCAGCGGCTACTGGCGGACCCTCGCCGAGCACTGGAACGGCACGACCTGGGCGATCGAGACGACCCCCAATCCAGGCGGGGGCGACCAAACCACGTTCGATGCCGTGTCCTGCACGCAGACGTCTTTCTGCGCCGCAGTCGGCTCAGATGCCGATAAGAGCGGACAGACCCAATACGCCTTCTCGGCGACCTGGAACGGCAGCACCTGGACGGCTGAAAACGCGCCCTATCGCCCTGGCACCAATGGCGACTACCTCACCGGCGTCACCTGCATCTCCACCAACAACTGCATCGCAGCCGGCAACACGCAGACTGTCAACTCGGTATACGCAACGCTCGTTGACCAGTGGAACGGTTCCGCCTGGACGATGCTCCCAGCCCCGCCGTTCCCGCCGGCGCCGCCTACTTCGAAATCAGGTCCTCCTCCTGCGCCAGCACGACGGCTTGCGCCGCGGTCGGCGGCGATATCAGCCCGCAAGGCGGTGGCGTGATCCCGGAAGGCCTTCCTACCGTGTTCATCATGCAGACCAGGGATGGCGGTTGACACAAGCGACATCCGGCGCTGGCATCTGGCAGGCCGGGCGTGACGGCAGTATCTCCGATCCAGCGCGAGACCACAGCGAACCGCACGAAGCCAGCGTCGGCCCGTCGGCATATCGAACCGAGGCAGCAGAGCGAGCGATCACGCCACTCGCTAGGCCTGCCAGCCCAACTAGACCTGCCAGCCAAACCAGACTGCGGACCGCCAGGCTCCCGTCAGACACTGCCGTCCGGGCCAGGAGCCGCAGCGATCCCGCAGGAGGTGTCCGCCTCGGGATAGCATCGCGCCAACCCTCTCCCCGTGCCTTCGCGCTCGGCGGGATCAGCCGGCGCCCCACTCGGCGCCCTCGACCGCGCCCGAGAGTCTCGACGCCCTAGAACTCCCGGCGATCAGATGCCCGGTCGCCACGATCGCCGCCACCGATCACTCCACGACCCCGTAGTAACAGCCATCGCACCGATTCCGCACAGCAGCCCGAGCCGGCGCGGGGCCGGACGCTCAATCTCAATTCGATAACGGGCAGCCGCATGATCGCCTACTACCCGTTGGGGATCACTGTCAAGGGCTTCCCTTCGAGCAACACCGGCGCGGCGCCCATCTGCGGCGGCAGTCGGCGCGACGCTTGCCGGCCGCCGAACCGCGGCGATCCAGGCAAACACGGCTCTTCTGCAAGCTCGAGAGTCGAGGCGTCCAGCTCATCCCCAGCCTCAATGCCGGCTCGGAGGAACCTCAACGGTGCGAAACCACTCGCCGATGCCCGCGGCCCAGAGCAGGAGCCACAACGTGGGGCTCGGTCGATGACGTGTCTACCCGTTCATGGGAGTAGGTG
This sequence comes from uncultured Solirubrobacterales bacterium, assembly GCA_963763525.1. Lineage (GTDB taxonomy): Bacteria > Actinomycetota > Thermoleophilia > Solirubrobacterales > Solirubrobacteraceae > Palsa-465. The sequence continues at coordinate 76,171 of CAVXPA010000014.1, read as the reverse complement.
TGTCCGACGGTTGAGGGTGGCTTCTGCCTATAGACCAATTCAGCACTTGCGCTCGCTCCTGTGACCCCCTTGTGACGCCCGCCTTGGTAGAAGGAGCCGGTGCAGGTCGTCGCTACGCTTCAGACTCCGATCGGGAGCAGGTCGCCGAACGGCTGCGGCACGCGACGGCTGAGGGTCGACTCAGCAGGGACGAGCTTGAAGAACGCCTTGAAGCGCTGTACGCAGCCCGGACCTACAGTGAACTTGACGCGCTAGTCGCAGACCTCCCCGTCGACCGCCCGCTGGCGCAGCTGCGTGTCCGGCTCGGACCCTTGGTCGGTGCTGTCAGTGCTGTGATGCTTATTCTCGCGGTGCTCGGCGTGCTCGCCATCATGCACGGACGCTCCGCCCTCGCGGTCCTGGGTGCGGGACATCCGCGCCCCCCAACTTCCCAGGTGCGCCCTCAGGTCCGCATCAGGGTCTGATCATCGCGGCGTCGCTGGCCGTCGTAGTTGCGGTGTTGCTGACATCGGCGACGCTGGCGTGGGCCTTGATGGGCTCGAGTCCCCGCAGGCGGCCCTGAATAGGGGGCGAGCGCAAGCCTCCATCGGCCTTCGCGACGACGGTCGCTTTGTCTCCGCACCCGAGAGAGCCCCATTCCTCAACCCTCAAGTGGCCTACTTTTCAACCGGCGTGAGTCGCCAAGGAACCCACCGGCGTCTACAAGCACGACGACGGCCGCCCATTGCTGGGCCGAAAAATCGCCGGCAAATCCCAACGCGAACTCCTCGACCTACGCCTGCTCATTGAAAACGGCACCGGACAACCGGCCGACGCCGAGACGGAGCCGACGGCGGCACATGCATCGTGACGCAGCGAGGACGCCGCGATGCCCCACCCCGCAACGGACGCGGCAGCACGGCTCCATCACGACCGAACGCCCGCGCGAGCGCGAACCGCAGAGCACGGGCTCGCGACCCACAGCGGCTCGGGCTCGGCGACGACGATTAGCGGCGCTCGGGCCGGTCGACCGGCTCCGCACGTCGCGGGCGCGACTTGTCAGCCAGCGATCTCACGTCGGCGAGCGGCATTGACAAGCTCGCGAGCCCAAAGCGGGCTCTGCTCCGCAACCTCCACCGCCAGCCGGCGGTCGAGCGCGGCGCCATGGTGGTCATATCGCAGGGTGACCGCCCCACGGGTTCAGCCAGTCCGCGTCCCGGACCTCGACCGGCAGCTCCTGTTGGGCCAGTTCAAGCAGACGAATCAGAAGGTTCAGGTCGTGCGACCGTGGGATCTCGAGCGAGCGAACTGCCACCACCGCCTTCAGCGCCTTCTCCACCGCCTGGTGCGCGTGGAACCCGACCACGTCGTCGTCCTGTCCGTCATCGCCGGCGAGCACCCGAGCAGCTGCGAGATCCGACGCCGCCTTCGTAGGGAAGAGGTCCGCAGCCTCGATGTTTTCAGGTGTCGGCAAGGACGCGGCCCTCGCGAAGCGCCCGCTCGACCATCGTGCCTCGAACCGCAGCCCGCCGCCGGGCCAGCTCGCGGTCGACGACGATGACATCGATCGGGGCCAGAACATCGCGCAGCTCGCGTCGCAACCGCACAGCTTCGCGAGCGCAATCTAGGACCTCAGGCTCGATCACCAGCACATCGAAGTCGGAGCCGTCGTCGCCCTCTCCCCTGGCTCTCGATCCAAAAAGGATCACCCGTGAATCGGGCGGAGCGGCGCGCGAGATGCGCACGCGGATCTCTTCGATGATCTCCGCGGACGTCACGTGCTGATCGTACCCGTGCTTGCGGCGCGTCGTTGGCGGCTGCGCTTGTTCGGATTTGTCGGTCCGCGACGCGATGTCCAGAGCGTCGTGCTCGCCTGCCAAAAGCTCGGCAAAAGGCGCGGCCAGCCGAACAGCTTGCACCGTTTCTCGATCTATCCAGATTCGTTCGAAGATGGCCTGGTGAATAGCCGCCTGGTGTTTGGCTCGGCCAGGATGGAGGCGGCCTGAACATCTTCCGTCAGGCCCAGGGCCATGTCCAAGTGCTCGAGCGCCCCGGTGAGATCGATCTCAAGCTCTGCTTGGCGCTGCCGGCGGCGATAGGTTCGCGCCGAACGCGGCTGCTGTTCCTCGGCGAATGGCTCGGCGGAGATGTGGTCCAGGTAGTGGGCTTGGAGTAGCTTGTTCTCCTGGGCTGCAAGTTGTTTCAGCTGCTCGGCCACTGCTCGCCGTTCTGGTTGGGGTCGGCGCACCGTCGTCGGGCGGTCCCTCACCGCGCGAGGCCTCGACCGTATGCGCGATCGTGGCCAGGAACACGATCGCCAGGCGACGGTCCCGACCCAGACCCACACGCGTGCGAAGGTCGTGATCGCGCCCGCGTGGGCGACGGCCCCGACAGCAAAGCTGCAGGCGGCGTACATCCCGAGCGGGAACACAGTCGACCACCGGTGCGCGTCGTACCGAAGCCGCGGCCACCGTACCTCGGCGAACAACAGCGCTAGGAGCCACAGCATCGTCAGGACCCAGAGCGCGAGGGCGATGTCCTTCAGGGTGCCGCGACCACCTCCGAGGATGCCGAGCTCCTTGCCGCCGGCGGTGATGCGTGCGGCCGCGAACGCTGCGATCCCGAGTGCGCCACCCGTGATCCAGTGATCGCCGCGGCCAACGGCGAGCTGATGGAAGTCAAAGCGGGAGATGACGAAGACATAGAGCGCAAGCCCGAGCCCGAATGGCGCGAGCGCGGCGATCAATAGCCAGCGCGCGTGCTCGGGCGCCGCGAATGTGGCGGCGAGCACGGCGAGCGCTTCGGCGGAGACCGCAAGCAGCAGCGACGAGCCGACGGTCGGGGACTTCCAGCCCGCCAGGACCGGCATCATCAGCGCCGCCCAAACTACGAGCGCGATCACGAGCGCCGCAATTCCCGCCCAGGTCCAACCGAGCAACGTCAGCCGGGTACCGATGACGGCTGTGGCCACGGTCCCGGTGAGGGCCAAGGGAGTGTGCGCATCGCCCCGGAAGCGCGCAGGGTCCCGCACAGCCCGCAGGGGGAGCAGCACGGCGAGCGTCACCGAGATTGCGGCTGCGATCGCGAGTATCACCCGCGAGAGCGTCTCCACGCCGTCGAGTGACAGTGCGGTCGAAACGATCCCGGTGCCCATCACGCCAGCCCCAGCGGCCGGAGGGATCGAGTCGAGGGCGCGCCCCAGCACCCCGGCGGTGAGGCGCGAGCTGCGCATCAGCCTGCGGGCGACACGGTCACAGATCGACGACGACGACGTCGCGGGCCGTGAACAGCAGATCAGCAGCTTCCGGCCGCAGGTCGCTCAACCCGGTCGACGCTGCAACCCACATCCTGGCAAGGAGAGTGGTCTCACAGCTGTGGCAGACCCGGTGCGACGCGACCAGGGACAGCAACGAGGAGGTCCCTATGGCGTGGATCCTATCGCGCGGGGTCCGGATCTCCACCGGTCCGTGGTCGGTCTTGAGCGTCTTGGCTCGAGCTGGCCGAGAGACGATCGAGACAGCCTCCCTCCAGCCGCCACGCTGCCGGCCGGCAAGAGATAGTCATTTTGACGATGGATCAGGCGCGCGTTCGGCCGCAAGGCCGAGTCCGTGCCGCTCGGCCCGTGGGCTAGGAGAGGAGCGTGGAGGTCGGTTCTGGTGGCAGCGCGCGATCGAGTTGGTGGCGTGAGCTGATGTCGAGCTTGGTGAACACCTTGTGCAGGTGGTAGTCGACAGTGCGTCGGCTGATGTAGAGACGGTCGCCGATTTGGGTGTTGGAGAGGCCATCGCGCGCCAGGCGGGCGATTTGGGCCTCCTGCGGGGTGAGCTCGTCGCGTGCCTCGGGCTTCCGCTTGCGGGCCTTCTCGCCCGTGGCCGACAGCTCCCGCCGGGCTCGCTGGGCAAACGCCTCCATACCGATCGACGCGAACTGCTGGTGAGCGGCACGCAGTTCTACGCGTGCATCGGTCCGTCGGGCCTCGCGGCGCAGCCACTCGCCGTAGACCAGATGCGCTCGGGCCAGGTCGGGCCGCAGTTGGGTTCGGCTCAGTCGATCGATCGCCTCGCGATACGAGCCTTCGGCATCCTTGCCCGCAGCGAGCATCGCCCGCGAGCGCGCGAGGACGCCCAACCCCCAATCGCTCTCGCCGACGCTCGTGGCCTCGACCAATCGCTCCAGCGCCCCGGGCGGCAAGCTCCTTCGCTTGCTTGGCCGCATAGCCTCCCAGCGACATCGGTGAAGGGTCATCGCTTGATCTGCGTGATTCGTGCTGCGCGGGCGGTCCAAGGTGGCAGCGCGGCCGAGGCTTGCGCGGCAATCGGCCCTTGGCGGGCCCCCACGACCCAACTGGCTTTACTGGTGGCTGCGGCCGGCCGAGGTCAGTCCAGCGCGCCGGGCGGCAGCACGAACCGCAACGGCGGGCGAGACGCGGTCGCGTCGCCACCGTTCATCCGCGAGCCGTGAAGCCCACCGCCGCCAGTCGCGGACGCGGTCGCGTCGGGCGTGCCGGCGTGTGCGGTGATCCAGCTCATGACCGCGGCGTAGTCGGCTCCTTCGGCGAGGATCGCGGCTCGCTCGATCACGACTCCACCGGAGGAGTGCGGACGCGAGAGTCTGGTTACAAGTGCATTGATTTCGAGATCGTCCATTTGTCACACGGTAGTGGTCGCGGGCAGTAAGGCTGACTGACCTGGCTGCCGCCGGAGAGCGACGTGCCCGATCGTATCCGTCAGATCAGCTTCGACGTCAGTGTGCCCGGGGCGCAGGCCGAGCAGTGTGGTCAGCAGCAGAAGCGGGGCGCCTGCGGCCCATGCCTGCGGGCGCGACGCCGTCGGGAAGGCCACCGGCACCGACGTCAGCGGCCGGGGAAAGCCGGCGAAGACCTCGGGCAGCCGATGCTCGAAGTACGGTGCGGCAGAAAGGATCGCTGAGGCGATCGTGCCTGCCGCCTCATGGTGTCCGTATCTGGCGAGCCCGGTGGCGATCAGCGAGTTGTCGTGCGGCCACACCGTCCCGGTGTGGTAGCCAAGCGGGTTGTATCCGGCCTCGCGCATGGCGAGGGTCCGGACTCCCCAGCCGGAGTACAGCTCCTCGTTGAGCAACTGCTCGGCGGTGATGGCGGCCTCGCGGTCGTCGAGGATGCCCGACCACAACAGATGCCCGATGTTGGAGGTCAGGCTGTCGACTTGCCGTTTGTTGCCATCGAGAGCCAGGGCGTAGCAGCCGCGCTCGTCGACCCAGAAGTCGCGCCGAAAGTGGTCGCGGAGGTCGTCGGCACGCTGCTCGAGCCCCTCTGCGAGCGCCTCGTCGCCCCAGACCTCGCGCGCCAACCGCGCTGAGCGCCGTTGTGCGTCGTAGACGTAGCCCTGAATCTCGCAGGTCGCGATCGGTCCCTGTGCGAGCCCCCCGTCGGCGAACTGAATCGAGTTCCAGCTGTCCTTCCAGCACTGGTTGACCAGGCCGGTGGTGACGTTGCGGCGTTCGTACTCGACGTATCCATCGCCGTCGCGGTCTCCGCTGTCCGCGATCCAGGCAAGGGCCGCGCGGGCATTTGGCTCGAGCTCCCGCAACAGCGAGTCGTCCCCGGACCAGAGGTGATACTCGTCCAGGAGGATCAGGAATAGCGGAGTCGCGTCGGCGCTGCCGAAATACGGTGAATGGGGTCGCTCACGACGCCAGGTCAGCTCACCGAAACGCAGTTCGTGCAGGATCTTGCCGGGCTCCTGCTCTTGAAAATCGTCTCGTGCCTTCGCCTGACGAGCCGCGAGCTCACGCAGGGTGGTCGTGGCCAATCCGGGGAGGTAGGGCAGCGCTTGCAAACTCGTGATGAGACTGTCCCGACCGAACAGCGCCATGAACCACGGCAGCCCGGCCGCCGGGAGGGTCGGGCCCTTGTCCAGATCGGGGCGCATGCGAAGCGCACCGAGATCGCTGAGGCTCGCGCGGTAGGTGCGCGCGAGCGCGCGGTCCTCGGCCTCCAACGCCGGCGCGGCCGCCAGCCAGGTTTCGAGCTCGGCGGACCTCGCCTTTTGCTGGGCCTCGAGGTTCCCTCGCGGTGTACGACGCCGGCCGAACGTGATCCCGGGCTGGGCGGCGTTCGGGGCAACCACAAAGTCGACCGACCACTGCTCACCATGCGCGAGCGTTAGGGCGTAGGCGAAGCCGAGACGGCTGACAACTGCGGGCGAGCTGGCCGCGACTGTCACCGATCGGCGGAAAGCGCCAGACGCGTAACTCAGAGCCAAGGACGCATCGTCATGTCTGCAGGTCACCTCCCGCTCGGCGACGAGCCCGTCCTTGACCTCGAACAGGTCGGCGAAGTCGGTGTCAACATCGAGCGTCAGGCGCAGACGGCTGGTCTCGTGCAGGTGGTTCGTTACGATCACCCGCTCGATCCACACATCGCCAACGAAACGGTGGCGGACGATCGAGCACGGCGCCTCTTCATCGGGTCCGACGCCCGGTGTCAGGAAAAACTGAGCGTCGAAGTGTGCACTCTGATTGAGGCTCAGCAACTCCAGTGGCTTCTCGTCGATCCGAAGCACCCAACGGGATATGAAACGAGTGTCCTCCGAAAAGAAGCCGTGTTCGCGACCCTCGTCGGCTCGCACGTCCCCGAGCCGGTCCCCAAGGACAAATGTGCTCCCGTCCAGGACGCTGAGCGTCCGCTCAGACACCAGCGGCGGCCTTGGCGACGCTTTGGGGCAACATAGACCGATAGAGCCGCTCGTACGCGGCAGCGACCACTTCGACGTCGCAATGCTGGCTGACCCACGCTCGGCAGTCCCGCGCAGTGATGCGGTGCAGACGACCGATTGCGACGCCCATCTCGCGCTCGTCATCGACCAAGAAGCCGGTTTTCCCGTCGACGACGAGCTCGCGCGCGGCGCCTTCAGGGAAAGCGATCACCGGCGTGCCGCACGCAAGCGCCTCGACCATCACCATCCCGAACGGCTCGTTCCAGCGGATCGGCATCAGCAGGCCGCGAGCCCGCGCGAACAGCGTGCGCTTCGCCGACCCGCCGACCTCGCCCACGAACTGGACCCGTTCGCCGTCGATGTGGGGAGCGATCTCTCGATCGAAGAACGCCTGCTGACCGGGCTGGATCACACCGGCCAAGACGAGCGGTACGTTCACCGCGCGCGCGGCTGCGATCGCCCGGTGCGCGCCCTTCTCCGGGGTCATCCGCCCGATCCAGAGAAGGTAGTCACCCTTGCGCTCCTGAAGCGGCCAAGCCCCCAGATCGATCGGGTTGGGGATCGAGACGATCGGACCCAACCCCGGCGGTGCCGATGACAGCTGGGCACGGCTGATTCCGACGAGGGTGGCCTTGTGCCCGTGTCGTGCGTAAAAGGCGGCAGTCTCTGGGGTGAACGGTCCGTGCAACGTATGCACGAGTGGCGTTTCGATGCGGTTTGCCATCGCGAGCCCCGTGAACCCGCAGTGGTCGTGAATGACGTCAAACCGATGCCGCCCAGCGGAGCTATCGATCGCGTCGAACGCTTGCCCGACATGGTCGACCTCGTACAGCGACCGCTCAATCTCGTCAGCATGGGACTCCTCGAGGAGAGTCACCACGTTGGCGGATGACACAGACCCCGGAGCGCAGTAGAGGGTCACCGTATGCCCCCGGCGGACAAGAGCCTCCGTGAGACTACTCACGACGGACTCAACGCCACCGTACCCCGGCGCCGGGATCGAGATCCACGGCGGAGCCAGCATCGCCACGTGCAGCGCTGCTCGGCGCGCCCGCACCAATGATAGGTCCGGAGTGTGGCCGCCGCTCGCCCGTCCCCACGGTTGACGACGCGACCTCTCTCTGGGCGCTGAGCTCACAGTATCCAAGAACGCTCCTGACGTGCCTCTCAGGCCGGACGCTCGCGAGGCAGAGAGGTCAAGTAGGACCCGGCGAGCGCATGATCGCCAACCCCTCAGGGAACGCGATGGACTATCCCACCGTATCAGATGTGGGGCGAAAGCCGAGTACGGCGGTCGGAATACGGTACGTTGAACCCAGCATCATTTTTACCTCGGAAAGTAAGCTAATGCTCGACGCATAGGGTGGTTCCGAAATACGAATTCCGACCGCAGGGGTCTGAATGTGATATCGTCGTGGGTGCGCTCAGTGAGCTCCTTGCTCTTCTCGCTTCCCGGGCGACACCACCCCTCAGAAGGGCAGAGAGGCGGTTGGCCGTGGCCACCGCAACCAAGAAGTCGCGCGCTTCGCAACGGCGAGGCCGTGGCACAGTGGCCGGCGCCGCGCTGACCGCGTCGGCAAAGCCCGTCGCGACCCCAACCACGAACGACTCGCCCGATCCGAGACGGACCTACAGCTGCCCCGAGTGCGGGCACGTCCTGCGCGTTTCAGGGCTCGGGCGCCACCGGGTGTACTTCGAGCTTGGTGACGAGCGCTCGTACGACCCCGTCATGAACCGGGTATGCCCAGAGTGCGCGCATGCCCTGCCCGGAAAGAGTCCAGCGTGATCACAGCCTTTACCCACCTGATGCAACGGCCCGCTCGATCTCCCTTGCCGAGCCGGGAGTCCGACGAATCTCCCTTCCCGAGCCGGGAGTCCGACGAGGCAGGGAGGTGGAGTAGTGGCTCTCACTGAGGCGACCAACCTGACCGAGCATGAGCAGCTCGCGGAGATCAATGCTGACTACGAGCAGCGCTATGGGTTTCACGACGCTGAGCATTACCTGTACAAGGCGCCCAAGGGGCTGAACCGGGAGATCGTCGAGAAGATCTCGGAGTTCAAGTCCGAGCCGCGATGGATGCGCGACTTCCGCCTGAAGGCACTCGTCCACTTCCTCGCTCGCAAACAGCCGACGTGGGGCTCTCCGATGCTGGCCGAGCTCGACTACGACGACATTCGATACTTCGTGCGCGCGTCCGAGACGCCCAGCCGCTCTTGGGACGATGTGCCGGAGGACGTCAAGCGGACCTTTGATCGCTTGGGCATTCCCGAGGCAGAGCGCAAGTTTCTGTCCGGAGTCGGCGCGCAGTACGAGTCAGAGGTCGTGTATCACCAGATTAACGAGGACCTCGCGAAGCAGGGCGTGATCTTCACGGACATGGACACGGCGCTCCGCGAGCACGAAGACATCCTGCGTCAGTACTTCGCGACGGTCATTCCGCCCAACGACAACAAGCTCGCGGCGCTGAACTCCGCGGTGTGGTCCGGCGGCTCTTTTGTCTACGTGCCCGAAGGCGTGCACGTCGAGATGCCGTTGCAGGCGTATTTCCGGATCAACACCGAGAACATGGGCCAGTTCGAGCGCACGCTGATCATCGCCGAGCCGGGTTCGTACGTTCACTACGTCGAGGGATGTACCGCTCCCACATATAGCTCCGACTCACTTCATTCCGCGGTGGTCGAGCTGATCGCCCTCCCAGGCGCGCGGATCCGTTACACGACCGTCCAGAACTGGTCGACCAACGTCTTCAACCTGGTCACGAAGCGCGCGATCGCGTATGCGAACGCCACGGTCGAGTGGGTCGATTGCAACCTCGGGTCCAAGCTGACGATGAAGTACCCGAGCATCTACCTGCTCGGAGAGCGCGCCCATGGAGAGGTCCTGTCGATCGCGTTCGCGGGCGCCGGCCAGCACCAGGACGCGGGCGCCAAGATCATCCACGCCGCGCCCAACACGACCTCGAACATCTTTGCCAAGTCGATCTGCAAGGACGGTGGCCGCGGCTCATACCGGGGCCTGCTCGAGATCGCCAAGGGCGCGCACGGCTCCAGGGCAAAGGTCGTGTGCGACGCGTTGCTGCTCGACGAACACTCGCGTTCAGACACCTACCCGACGATCCGGATCGGCGACGACGACGTCGACGTCGGCCATGAAGCGACCGTCTCGAAGGTCGGCGAGGAGCAGCTCTTCTATCTGATGTCGCACGGCATCCGCGAGGAGGAGGCCTCGAAGCTGATCGTCAACGGATTCGTCGAGCCGATCGTCAAGGAGCTCCCGATGGAGTACGCCGTCGAGCTGAACCGCCTGATCGAGCTGCAGATGGAGGGCTCGATCGGCTAACGTCGTTGCGTCGGCGGCGCGGTCACCATTACTCAGGAAGGTCGGGGTGCTTGGGGAGCACCCGGTGGCCGTCGACGACAGCGCTGGCGAGGTCGATGACCTTGCGGTTGTCGCTGCGGGAACGCGTGCGCAGCATCTCAAACGCGCTCCCTTCGTCGATCGAGTGGCGTTCCATCAAGATCCCCTTTGCCCGTTCGATCAGCGCGCGACGTCCAAACGCCCCCTGGAGGTCGTGGTACTCCGCGAACCGGCGCAGCACGATGTCGATCGAGCTCTGCCAATCGTCGACGTCGTCGTCTGAGATGTGCGCGAACACGCCTCGCTTGGAGGCCTCTTTGATGAACGCGGGATCGGGCGCGTGCAGCAGCACGATCACTGGGCAGGCGGCCTCATGGACGATCTTCTCGATCAGTCCTAGCGCGTGCTCCGAGCTCTCGCCGAGACCGACCAGAGCGACGTCCGGCCGCTCCCGCGCGGTAACGCTTCCGACGTCTTCGACGTCGATCTCGCGCGCGATCACCTCGTGACCCAACGCGACGACGATCGGGACGACGAGCGCCAGTCGGTCCGCGCGCTCATTGGCGATCAAGACACGGAGATGCTGGGTCGCGTCCATGGGCGGCTCCACGACCCGATTCTAAATCGCTCGGCTTGACCCGACAGTTATCGATGCCCAGTCGCGGGGATAGTATCGGGTGCAGGTTCGCCTCAAACTCTCGGCGGCCACGCTTTTCCGGCTCCAGCAACCGGCCGGCACGTGCGAGACCTAACGGTCATCGCTACAGCCTAAGAACGCCAGGAGCGGCAGTCCGTGCCTCGACTTACCACGGCGGCCCCAGTCACCCCAGCCAGAGAGGCAAGACCATGTTCGGTTTCCATGTCATCAAGCAGTACGAGCGGGCAGTGGTGTTCAGGCTCGGGAAGATCACGGGTGACGCGCGCGGACCGGGGCTGATCTTCATCCCTCCGTTCGTCCAGCGCATCGATCGCGTGTCGTTACGCATCATCACCCTGCCGATCCAGTCCCAGGGAATTATGACCAAGGACAACGTCAGCATCGACGTGTCCGCGGTGGCGTACTACCGGGTCGAGGATCCGATCCGGTCGGTGGTCGCGATCGAGAACGTGCAGTCCGCGATCAGCCAGATCGCACAGACGACCCTTCGCGCCGTGGTCGGCCGTCACTCGCTCGACGAGACGCTGTCTGAGACCGACGCGATCAATCAGAACATTCGCGAGATCCTCGACGTGCAGACCGAGGAGTGGGGGATCAAGGTCACCGTCGTCGAGCTCAGAGACATCCAGCTGCCGGAGAGCATGCAGCGCGCGATGGCCCGCCAAGCTGAGGCGGAGCGCGAGAAGCGCGCCAAGATCATCGCAGCCCAGGGCGAAGCGCTCGCGGCTGGCGAGCTGGCCCAGGCCTCTGACGTGATGATGGCCCACCCTCTGGCGCTTCAGCTCCGCAACCTCCAGACGCTGGTCGAGGTCGCGGTCGACAAGAACTCGACCGTCGTCTTCCCCGCGCCGCTGATGAGCACGATCGCGGAGCTCGGCGCCTTCCTGGCGCGCGAGCGAAACGCGGTTGTCGCGCTCCCCGTCGCCCCAGACCCAACTAAAGGTTCCACGAACGGAGAGCTGATACCGCATGACCGCCACCAACCGGCCTGAGCGATCGCTGGCGCCCAGGACCATCGCCGATCCACCTCATCTGAGCGACAAGCGGGATCGCGGGGGAGGTAGGGCCCAACCATGCGCACGCTCTGCGTGAAGGGCGAGTGATGTCCATACACTTTCGCTCCGCGCCTGATCCCCGCAAGCGGATGCACCGTGACCACCGGGGGTGGCGGGTCGCCCCCAGCCCCGACGGGCGCGGCGCGCCCGAACCAGCCAACCCCAGGGCGCCACATCGTTCTCGCTGGTTTATCTGGTTCGTGGTCGGGCTGCTGGCCTTCAACCTGGCGTCGGTACTCGTGCTATCGCTTGGCGGTCCGGAGCGCGTGAAGGTGCCGTTCAGCCCGTATTTCCTGTCCGAGGTTCAGTCCGGCCGGGTCGCCTCGATCGCTTCGAAGGGCGACACGATCCAGGGAACGTTCAAGTCGCCGGTCCGCTACCCGTCCTCCGACGCGAAGGCCACGCCGACGACCCTGTTTGCCACCCAAGTCCCGAGCTTCTGGAACAACGACCAGCTGACCGCGCTGCTCCGGTCCGAGGGCGTCCAGGTCAACGCGCAGTCGACGACCCAGACCACGCCCCTCATCGAGTCCATATTGCTCGGTTTCGGACCGACGCTCCTGATCGTCGGGCTCTTCATCCTGTTCTTCCGCCGGGCCGCCAAGAGCGGCGGCATGGGCGCGCTGGGCAACTTCGGGCGCTCAAAGGCGCGACGGGTCGACCCGGCGACGATCAGGATCACCTTCGCTGATGTCGCCGGGATCGACGAGGCCAAGTCGGAGTTGACGGAGATCGTCGACTTCCTGCGCAACCCCACCCGTTATGGGAGACTCGGAGGACGCATGCCCCACGGCGTGCTGATCTCGGGCGCGCCGGGGACGGGCAAGACGCTCCTGGCCCGCGCCGTCGCCGGAGAGGCACACGCGGCATTCTTCTCGATCTCGGCCTCGGAGTTCATCGAGGCAATCGTCGGGGTGGGAGCATCGAGGGTGCGGGACCTGTTTGCCAAGGCCAAGGACGCCGCGCCGTCGATCATCTTCATCGACGAGCTCGACGCGATCGGACGCTCCCGCCAGGGATCCGTATCGATCGCCGGCTCCAACGACGAGCGCGAGCAGACCTTGAACCAGCTCCTCACCGAGATGGACGGATTCGAATCGGTCGAGGCGGTCGTTGTGCTCGCCGCGACCAACCGCGGCGAGATTCTCGATCCAGCGCTGCTGAGACCGGGACGCTTCGATCGCCGCGTCGTCGTCCAGCCACCGGATCGACTCGGGCGGCAGCGGATCCTCGAGGTGCACACTCGGTCGATCCCGCTGGCCGCCGGCGTCGATCTGGAAGCGCTCGCGGCCACGACCCCCGGGATGGTCGGCGCCGACCTGGCCAACCTCGCTAACGAGGCGGCGCTGCTCGCCGCGCGTCGCAACCACCACACCGTCCAGACGTCTGACTTCACTGACTCGCTGGAGAAGATCTTGCTCGGCGCCCCGCGCGGGATCGTGCTGTCCACTGCGGACCGCGAGCGGACCGCCTACCACGAGGCCGGCCACGCGTTGATCGCGATGATCACCCCCGGTGCCGATCCCATACGCAAGGTCTCGATCATCCCCCGCGGCACCGCCCTTGGCGTCACCCTCTCCGCGCCCGACGAGGACCAGGTCTCCTACACTCGCGAGGACCTGCTCGGCAAGATCAAGGTTGCGCTCGGGGGCCGGGTCGCGGAGGAGACGGTATTCGGCACCATCAGCACCGGAGCTGAATCCGACATCGACCAAGTCACTGCGATCGCGCGCCAGATGGTCGGCCGCTGGGGGATGAGCGAGGCGATCGGATTCGTTAGGGTCCTGCCCGCGGACGGATATGGATCCCTCCTCGGCAGCTCCGGCGAAACCTCTGAGGCCACCCAGCGCGTCCTGGATGAAGAGGTGCGTCAGCTCATCGAGACCGCCCACCTGGACGTGACGACCGCGCTGACCAAGCACCGCGGTCGACTCGAAACCCTGGCCCAGGCGTTGCTCAACAACGAGACCCTCGACGAGCTTGACGCCTACGCAGCGGCCCAGATGCCGCCGCGGACTGCTAGGACGCCGGAGCGTCCGTAGTCGTTGCTCACAAACGCGCGCCGACGTCCCGAGCCGAGCCCCACTCCGACACCCCACGAGACGAAACCTGAGCACGCCAAAGAGGCACGGCGGACGAGCTGTGATGCTGGAGGGCAGGCGGTTGGCAGCGCCCTTGACAACGTCATGTGGGCACAGCGGGAAGTTGTCGCGGACGTCAAGTGCTCGCAGGCGCGCTGGCGACCGTCGTTCGGTCTTGCGACACTTCTCGCGTGCGCTCTCGGCGGTTCGGCTCTGCTCAGCGGGTGGCCCTGTTCCTGGCCGCGGCGGGGCGCTGCTCGGAGTGCGGAGCGGACCTCGCGCCGGGGTGGCACGCCGACCACGTCACGCCGCGGCGCTTCGACGGAGCCACGCAGACGGGGAACGGGCAAGCGCTGTGTCCGCGCTGCAACCTGCGCAAGGGTGGGCGCAGCCCCACGCCGGGGCCGTGACCGGAAGTCCGCTGCGGCCGTGGCAGCAGTCGTTTCTGGCTGACTTCGCGAACCACCAGGACCGCGACTATCTCCTCGTTGCAACTCCGGGCGCCGGAAAGACGCTGGCCGCCTGCCATGCCGTGCGCGGCGTGCAGGCCGAACAGACGATCGTCGTGACGCCAACGGTCGCTCTGCGTGCTCAGTGGGCTGACGCCGCCGACGCCGTCGGCTTGCATCTGGACCCGCGGTGGCGCAATGCCGACGGGGCCTGGCAGCCGGGGGCCGACGGCGTCGTGGTGACCTACCAGCAGGTCGCGTCCGCCCCGGACCTATTCGCCCACCATTTGCGCCGGCCGACGTTTGTGATTCTCGATGAGATCCACCATGCCGGGGACCAGACGAGCTGGGGAAGCGCGCTGCGCGCGGCATTCGGCGAGGCTTTGCGCCGGCTCGCGCTGTCCGGCACCCCGTTTCGCTCAGATGCCCGAGCGATCCCATTCGTTCGCTACGACGAGGACCGGCGCTGCACCCCGGACCATGTCTACGGCTACGGGCAGGCTGTCGCCGAGGCCGTGTGCCGACCGCTCGCGTTCCGCCTGCTGGACGCAACGCTGCGCTGGCGAGTCGACGATCAGCAAACGATCGCCGGGTTCGCCGACGAACTCGGCCCGCAAGATGACGCCCGGCGCCTGCGGACCGCGATCGACCCTGGGACGCCTCTGCTCCCGCAGCTGCTCAGAGAGGCCGATGCGCTACTTCTCAAAGCGAGAGCGGTCGTCGATGACGCCGCGGGGCTCGTCCTATGCGAGGACCGTGCGCACGCGCGGGCGGTATCGGCGTTGCTGCGCACCGCGACCGGGGAGAAGCCGATCATCGTGCTCAGCGACGAGGCCGGCGCGCACAGCCGGATCGACCGATTCGCTCGCGGCGATAGTGGCGCGCCCCGCTGGCTCGTCGCGGTCAGCATGGTCAGCGAGGGCGTGGACGTGCCCCGTCTTCTGATCGCCGCGTATGCGACCGTCAAGCGCACTGATCTGTTCTTCCGTCAGGCAGTGGGTCGTGTCCTCAGACGCCGCGGCACCGACCCGCCCGACACCCTTGCGACGGTATTCATGCCCGCCGATCCGACCCTCAAGGAACTCGCCGGACGCGTAGAGGTCGAACTGCGCCAGCAGCTCAGCGACGACATCGGACAGCCGTTTGCGATCGAACCCCCTCTCGGCGTTGGGCATCGCGTCGACTTTCAAGCGCTCGACGCCGACGTGCGAGCCGGCGGGGTCATCATGGCCGGCATCCACTACCACCGCGAAGAGGTCGAAGCCGCGCGACGGCTCCTACGCGAGCTCGGACAATCCGAGCGTTCGCTGCGCTCCGTCCTCGAATTCGTTCGCCGGGAACGCATCGGCACAACCCGTTCAGCGTCACCGAGCACCGCGGACGCGCCGGCGAACGTCCCGACCCACCGTCGCATCGAGGCCAAGCGCCGCGCCGTCGACCGCCTCACAAGGCGCTGGGCCGAGCTACGACGAGCGATCAATCCCGAGTACACCTGGCCCCAGGCCCAGGCTCGCATCAACCGCGCCATGGGAGTCACCCGCCGAGCCGACGCCGCCGAAGCCGACCTCGACGCCGGCCTCCATTTCCTCCAATCAGAACTCGCCAAGCTCTCGACGATGTACCCCGAAGCAGCCGAACGCCTGAAGATCCCGGGCAGCGTCGAGGCGATCACCAACCGTCTGCATACTGCGACCACTCGCGCCTGATGATCGACGCGACGGAGCCGCTCCGGCGATCGCGTGACTCCCGCTTACCGAGACGCGGCTCCGGCCGGCGCTGATCCCGGGCTCGCGAGGAGGGCAGGCTGGTTGCGGCTTGCCTGCGCGAACGTGACGAGCTTTCCCTGCTCCTCGTCCCACAGCTTGAACCGGACGGTGCGCAACGCATCTCGCAAGGTGAGCGTCGGCACCTGGTGGAAGACCGGATTCTCGTCGTGGGCGCGTTGCAGGTTGTAGTTCGGGATCCGTGGGTTCAGATGGTGGACGTGATGCAGCCCGATGCTGCCGGTGAAGAACTGCATGACTTTCGGCAGCTTCAGGTAGGAGCTACCCCGGAGTGCCGCGTCCGAGTAATTCCAGTCGGCAGCGTTTTGCCAGTAGGCGTCTTCGAACTGGTGCTGCACGTAGAAGAGCCAGACCCCAACCGCGCCGGCGAGCAGTGCCGGAGGTACCCAGACTATTAGGAAGCTATGCCAGCCGATCAACCAGCACAGGCCACCGATGATCATCACCAGCGCGAGATCGGTGCCGAGCACGCTGTGGCGAAGGCGCGGGCGCTGTGCCCGCGTGGCGATGCGCGGTCCGATCACCATCGCGAAAATCGGACCCAGGCCGAACATCACGGTCGGGTGGCGGATCAGGCGATAGGCGAGGCGACCGTGCCATGGCCGCGCGCGGTACTCGTCCACCGTCAGCGTGATGATGTCTCCCACACCACGGCGCTCGAGCTGTCCCGATGTTGCGTGATGGATCGCATGATCGTGGCGCCAACGATCGAACGGTGAGAGCACGAGCAGACCGAGACACCGCCCCACGGCTCGGTTGGCGCGCCTGGAAGGCAGCAGAGACCCGTGCGAGCAGTCGTGAAACACGACGAAAGTCCGCACCAGGAAACCTGCGGCTGGAAGCGCGAGGGCCAGCGTCAGCAGGTACGAGACGTCGAGCGCAAGATACATCAGGACGGAAACGGCTAGGTACGGCACGGCGGAGGTGAGGATCTGCAATACGCTTCGCCTGAGGCAAGGACGCGCATATGCGGCGAGCTCCGCGTGCCCAGGCCGGCAATCCAATGGACGCAAAATGACGACTCCGATGCAGGGGTTGAAGTTCCAGAGCGCAACCCCCAAGGGCCGCCATCAGACCGCCATGGGCGCAAGCTTTCAGTTGGTCGAGCCACCCGGCCGAACGAGAGCCGTTCCGCCAGCGTGTCGCGAGAGCCCTAGGTTACTCGATATCTCCCTCGGCAATGCGCGAGGAAGAGCGCGGCAATGCCGATCCGGGCGAGCCCAGTCGAGCGATGCGCCCACCCACCGGCCTATCAGTCCTGGCCGCCGGGCTCGACAGCTGGAGGGTCAACGAGCTCCAATGCGCCGAAACCCGGAACCGGGCCGTCCATCAGGAACATCTCGATCGTGAGATCGGGCTCGATATGCGCCTGGCTGAGGAACGCAAGCACCTTTCGCCCGGTGAGCTGCTCGATCATCTCGCTGTAGCGCTGTTTCATCATTCGCTGAAAGTCGCGGCGCATGTCGAGCACGCGGTTTGGCTCGCCTCCCTCCATCATCGTGCGCTCGATCGCGGTGAAACCGTTGCTGAGTACGCACACGATGAGGTTGTCGAGAACGTACGTCTTGGCCTTGATCGGACCCCGCCCGTAGTGCTCGCGCATGAGCGCGACAATCCGATTCGTGATCTCCGCCAGCAGCCGGCCGCCGACAAGCGGCTGGCGCCCTGGCTCCGAGCCGCCAGCGCTCATACCCTGCTGTCTGATGCTTCGGCCTGTGCTGTGCTCACTGGTGCTGCGGATACCTGGCGCCGTCCCTGACGGGAACCCGAACGCCCCACTTCAAGCTCGGGTGGATCGTACCGACCAGGCCTCTCCGTCGCCATCCGCCCGATGGGGAGCAGATTCTGCCCACCTGGATCCTGTGCGCGCGGGCCTGCACGGCTTGATCTCGATGCGAATCGGCCGCAGGGCCGGCGCGACGAGTCAGGCCCGAGGGATCACAACTGGAACCTCGCATCCCCCGACCCGCTCACGAGGAGCGGGCGTGACGCGCCTCGAGCGCCTCATGATCGGGCCCCACTCTGGCGCCGCGGGGCGCGGGTGCGCCAGTGGAAGCTTGCGCTGGCGATGAGCCCGAGCACCCAGCCAAGAATCGCGGCGGCGAGCACCAGCCAGACGAGCGAGACGCGGGAGCTACCGATCAACCAGTTGACCTTGACTTGTGCGGTGTTCGACCCGGCGAGCGCGATCAGCACCGCGACCAGCGCGACGCCTCCGATCGCATAGCCGTGAAGTCGCCCCCGACGCGCTTTGCGGCGGAAGTGCTCCGCGCGTGTCTCGGTCCCGCTTGCCGCCGTGGCCGCTTCACGCGCGCGAGCGGTGTTCGGCACCGCCACCGGTGGCTGCTCTCTGACCGAGCCGTCGATGGTGTCCGGAATCACACCCGGACCGCGGGAGTCAACCGACGTGCTTCGTGTCTTGGAGTCCATTGAGGACCTCCTCGGCGGGTCGTAACTGCGATCTCTGTCGCGAATATAAGACAATCATAGCACGAAAACTATGTCTAGAAATGGTATGCTCATGTGGATGACTGTCCGCGCGGCACCGGGTTGGACGTTTCTGACGAACCATGCCCAAGTGCTGGTCTGCATCGCCCGTGACCCCGGGGTTCGCCTGCGCGAGATCGCCGAACGCGTCGGGATCACCGAACGCGCCACGCACCGGATCGTCGTCGAGCTCGCCGACGCCGGCTACATCACCCGCGAGCGCAACGGCCGCCGCAACCACTACACGATCAACACCGACCTCCCCCTGCCTGACACGATCGCGCGCGAGCAGAACGTCGGGCAACTGCTCGAGATCCTGACCGCCGCCCACGGGTCCAACCGAGCGGTCGATCGCACGCGGACGAGCGGGTGATCGCCCGTGACGGGCCGCGTCCGCGCGCCGGACGCGAGCGGGCGACATGGGGAGCGCCTCGTCGAAGGCAAAAGCCGGATCCCGATGCGAGCGCGGGTCCAAGTTTGGTCGGACATGCGCCCTCCGGCTGGGGCTAGGCGAGCGGGCGGGCTGGGGCGGGTACGGCGGAAGCCGCGCCTGGGCTGGTGGAGTGGGCGCGGGTTGGCGCGGGCATCAGCGCAACTCCGGCGATGACCAGGCAAAACGCGAGCATGCGTCCGACGATCTCGGGGGCGCCGGCGCCGATCGAGTCGTGGAACACGAGGATCCCGCCGCTGATCGCGATCAGATTCGCGGCAACCGAGGTAAACGCGATCACCGCCAGCGCCGGACCGATCTGCAGGCTGCGAGCGGACGAGTAGAAGGCGACCACCGACGCGGCCAACGCCGCCAGTGCCCACGGGCTGATCAGCGCGTTCATCAGCCCATCGTGGGCGGCGTGGGTGAGGAACTTGACCGAGATGTCCGACAGGCCGAACAGGCAGCCCGCAGCGGCGCCCAGCATCAGCCCCTTGCCGGGACGCAATGGAGGGAGCTTGACCGAGCCCGCCACCAGTAGAGCGCTGGCGGCGAACACCGCCGCCTGAAGCGCGATCAAGGCGGCAAGCGAGGCTCGGCCCGCGTCACCCGCAGGGCCGCCGGTCACGCCCAGCACCACAAGGCCCGCCGCGGTGACGGCGAGTCCGATCCATTGCCGGCGGCCGAGCTGGAAACCGAAGAACTGCTCGGCCAGCACGGCCAGGAATACCAGTCCGCCAGAGATCACCGCCTGCACGACCGAGATCTGCACGAGGGAGAGCGCACCGACGTGAAGCAGCCACGCCGCGACCGCCCCGACCCATCCGATGGTCCACCACTTGGAGGCAAACAGACCACGGGCACTGCGAAGCGGATGGCGACCATCGACGGCGGGCGCCGCCACCGCGCCGCGATGACGCACCAGGAAACCGGCATTGGTCAGCAACGAGCATCCGAGCGCGAGGCCAAGCCCGAGCATGGACTGACCTCTATCTCGAGCGAGCGATCACGCTCGCTGGCCGCGAGCGGGCCGCGGGTGGCGCCGTCGCGCCTCGGCGGCCGCCACGTTCGCCCTGGTCCGCTTGGCCGCTTGCTCCAGACCGCGCCGGCGGCCGGGCGATGCGGCGTTACCGGCGTGCTCAGCGGCATCGTGATCTTCGAGCTCGTCCTGTTGTCGTCTGGCGAGCAGGCGAAGGATCCGGAGGTGTACGTCGGTCATGACCGTCCACGACCCGGATCGCGGATCAGGACCGAGACGGCCACGGCCTGAGGCGGCTCGCGGGGCACGTCCTCGAGGACAAACAGCCTGAACCCAACGACCCCCTCCGCATCTGGGATCTGTTGCGGAGGCCGGCCGCAGTCCGGACAGGCAACGAAGTACGCCGCCTCGGCTGTGGCGAACCGCAACCGGCAATGAGAACATCCGATATGGATCATGCCAACCCGTTTCGATAGGAGCCTGAGCGTGAGGGCGCCGCGCTCGAGCGACGGCGCCACCAAGGGGGACGAGCCGAACGCTCCTGCTGGTCGCGATCGCCGATCATCACTGCCCGTCGTCGCCGCGCAGCGCACGACGGCGCACCCGGCAGGTTCGCTTCAGCACCGGAGAGTCCAAACGTCGCACCGGCGTGAGCCCTCGGTGTTGCGGTGGCCATGGCTGACCCTCTCTCTGCCCTTCTGGGTGGCAACATCGCCCCGAAAGCGAGAAGAGCTAGGCTCACCGAGCGCTCAGGAGCCTAGCAGGTCCCCATCTGCCCCTGCGAGCTCCGAGTCTAGCCTGACACCCCGGCTCACTGCTGGATCGCTAGACTCGACGTACGGGCCGAGCGCATGTCTCGGCCAAAGCGGTGCTCCGCGTTTTCGCAGTTGTTGCCTTCCGCACCCTCGGCGTTTCGCAGTGCACATACCCCGGGAGGGGGAACGATGGCAACAGGAACCGTGAAATGGTTCAGCGATGACAAGGGCTTTGGATTCATCACGCCCGACGACATGAGCAAAGATGTGTTCGTGCACCACAGCGCGATCCAAGGCAACGGCTTCAAGTCGCTGGCCGAGGGCGCGAAAGTGAGCTACGACGCCGAGCAGGGCCCCAAGGGTCCGGCAGCGGCGAACGTCCAAGCTCTCTAGAGCCAACTGACCAGCGCGGGAGGGCGAAGCCCGCCCTCCCGTCACGCTCATACCGTCGCGGCGCACCGGCCCTGCCGGCGACGCCTCGTCGTAACAGCACCGGCAGCCAAGCGACCTCTCGCCGCCAGAACGGTCGGTGGGACGCTAGGGCGATTCGCTGCGCGCGGGTTCCACGTCACCGACGCGCTCTCCAGACCCCACCAAGAACGGACACGCAGACCCCACCAAGAACGGACACGCATGGCCTCAACCGGCAAGAAGAAGACGACGATGAGAAAGCTCGCGCGCGAGAGTAGGCTCCGCGAGCGTCGGCTGGAGAAGCAGACCAGAAAGCTCGCCAGAAAGAACGCCGCTCCAGAGACCCCCGGCGAGCACTATGACCACTCGTCCGGAGGCCGCGTGGAGGGCGGTCCCGGCCCGGAGGAACCGTGAGCGCACGCCGCCCCTAGGGCTGACAGGTTACGCGGGTCAGCGCTGCGGAGCAGTGCGCGGGAACGCCGCAGGCTCGCCCGTCGACCTGACGGCACGGAGCGTCATGACATGTTCGGGGTTGATCCCCACGCCTTCGGCGGTCTGTGCGTTGTTGAACCAGGCGAATTGCATGATCGAGCCTCGTGCTGCGTTCAGGATCAGCTGCTCGACATCTTTGACGGCGCCATCGACGTAGTGACGCTCGCCGCTGACGAGCGTGATCTCGGTGATCCAATCAGTCACGCCACTATTTGGACCCTGTGGCCGGCTCGTCGGATCTCGCCGCACCGTATATACAGCGGTCATGAACCGCACCGTATACAGCCGTCATGAACGGCTGTATGCGCCCGCGAGCGCCGATCATCGACCTCGGATCCCTTGCCCCAGCGCGCGGATCAACCTCGGTGCCCGTTGAGCCCAAGCCTGGGGTCATGCTCGAGAGGTCAGCACGTGATCGAGATTACTCCCCGCCCGCGATCGACGCCAAACCCGTGAATCACGCAGCGGCACGGCTCTGTCGGCCTTGACCGAGCTCGCAGGGATGCTACCTTCAAGAGAATGGGTGATGTCGTCCCCGTGAGGTTCTCCGCGCCGACGCAGCGAATCTCCCTCCGATCAGCCCGACCTCGCCGGCGAAGGAAGGAGACTCATGTCGACTGATCCCGGGAGCAACCGTATCCCTCAGGGGTCGATGTTCAACTCGAGCGCCCGCCGCCGGCGCGCGTGTCGCGCTCGGACGGCGCGTCCCGCGAGCGAGGCGCTGTGAGCACGTCGCGTGAGCGAGCCGAGCTGAAGCGGCAGGAGAAGCTGGAGCTCGTCCGCCAGCAGGTGCAGAGCGGCTCGCTGGTGATCCGCCCGATGACCGAAGCGGAGCGCCGGCGCTACCCACCTCGTCCTGCTCGGCCCAACCGGTTCAGCAAGCGATGACGACCGGCAGCCGCGAAGGACTGATCGCGCGGATCCGCCAGATGCGCCCTCCCGCCACGACTCGCAATCGAACGACCCGCGAGCCGGGCGACCCCCAGCCCGATCGCCTCCAGGCGCTCGAGACGCGCGTCGCGCATCTCGAACAGCAGCTCAACGGTCTACAGGACTCGGTGCACCGGGAATCGCAGCGCCACGCCAAACTGATCGCGGAGCTCCAAGCCCAGGTCCAACCGGGAACGATGGGCGCCGCGCTCGCGGAAGACCAGCGCAGCCGTGGGCTCTGATCGCCCGGTGAGCACGTTCTTCATCCCAGGCACCGGCGAGGACCGCAAGCTCGCCGAGCGCGTCTACGCTGACCTGCGAGCCGCGCTTGAAGTCGAGCTCGGGAGTCGTCCGCAAGCACGGCGAATCGCGAAGCTGTGGACGCGTCGTGGCAGCACCGATTGCATCACCGAGGTCGGGGTGCCGGACCCGCTGCGAGGAGGCATTGTGCTGGCCATCTTCGACATGGGCCGACATAAACCGTTCGTCGTCTGGCGCCGCCCGCAGGATGGCACTCCGACCGGGGTGCGCGAGATCCTCAGCGACCGTGCGTATGCGGTTGTGGAGTTCGACTCGTGAGTTCCAGCAGGGCCAGCAGCGAGTTCGAGCTGGCGCTCGCCGAGGCGCATTACTATCACGATCGGGTGGCGCTGGCGCGCGCCAAGCACTACCGGTGGGGCATTGGTTCAAGCCCCCAACTGCAACAGCTCGAGCGTGAGTTGCAGCGCGCTGAGCGACGGCTGTCCGAGGTCCGTTCGCGCGACGCGCGCTGAGGGACGGTTCGTTTCCGACCTCCCAAAGGGAGCTCAGAGGCCCTGTTGGATGGCCACGACCATTTCGGCTTGGTCGTTGGTGACGTTCAGAAAGTCCGCCGGCGTGGCGATCGGCACATTACCGACGGCGATCATGAACACGACGTTCCGGCCGCTCTTCGTCTGGGCGTAACCAGCGAGGGTGTTCCCGAGCACGATTATCTGGCCCGCCGGGGTCCCGACGACTCGGTTCCCGGTCTTGACTTGCGCATGTCCAGCAGCAGGGGACTTGGACTCGACATCCGCCAATGTTCCGTCCCGGCCAAGAATCGGCAGGGAGTTGAACAGTGGCTTTCCGTAAGGAGCTTTCATGACATTGCGCAGGAACGTCGCCAGCGCGTCCGGCGTCGTGCGGTCCTGATCGTTGGAGCCGGCGCCGTCGAACGGGAAAACGCTCGTGGAGGACACCCCGAGACCAGTGGCGGTCGTCACCTCAGCCACCAGACCCTCTTCGCAGTTGGCGCTGCCGAGCTTGACCGCGGCTAGACAGGTCATGAGATCCGCGCCCCGGTTGTAGCTGACCTTCATGATCAGCTTCACGTACTGGGAGAGCTGGTCCGAAACGTGCTCGGCGATCATGTCCGCCGCCGGGTAGCTGCCCTTGGGCGGCAACAGCGCCTCGGGGTTCGGGCCCGTCGCGGGCGCGGTCACGGTGACGCCCGCTCGCCCGAGCGCCTCGATCAAGGCGGTGCGGGCAAACGCCGACGGGTCGTCGATCTCCCACACCCGCAGGGTCGGCTGGCTGCCGGCAGCGATGTGACCCGTCAGCACGAGCTTCCCGGGCGTGGGCTCACTGACGTCAAGCGTGGTTTGACCCTTGGCCCCGACGGTGGTAACGCGGTTGTCGACTGCGTAAGTCGCGGTCATTGGCCGCCAGTTGATCGAAGCCGGCTTCCCCACAGCGGCGGGCTTCACGAGTATGTCGATCAGGTTCTCGTTTATCCAGATCGGCGAGATCAGCCCATCGGGGAACCCATCGAACGGAGTGAACAGCCGGTCATCGATGATGACGTTGCCGTTCACCTTGGTGATGCCCGAGGCGCGCACCTTGGCTGCGAGCTGATCAAGCGCAGATAAGGGGTTCCCCGGCGGTTCCACGGGCCCGGGCAGGCCCAAGTTGGCGTAGCTGTGGTCCACGGCGGGGAGGCTCTCGTAATACAACTTGCCGCCCGGTTCTTCCCGCAGACCAAAGGTCATATCACCCGATCCGACCAGCACGAGGTTCCCGGTCAGCGTGCCATTCGACACGGTCCCCTCGCGGTAGAGACGTGTGCGGAAGCGGTAGCTGGAGCCGTACTCTTTCAGCGCCGCCGCCACCGCGTAGAACTTCATCGTCGAGCCCGGATCGAACATCTTCTGCGGGTTCTGCTCGAGCAGGACCGCGCGACTGGTTTGGTCGAGGACCTCGTATCCCCAGTCAGACTGCTGATAGCGCGATAAATTCTCGATCTGCTCGATCGCCTTCGCCACCTTGGCAGCGCCGCTCGTCGACGTGCCGGCCGCCGCGGCCCAGCCGCCAAGCAGCGCGAGAGAAGCACCGAAAGTCGCTACAGCCACGGAAACACGGGCGGGAAAATGGGTGCCGCCCCTTCGTCGAATCCATTCCACGTCAGAGATCATACCCAGCGGGATGACAGCTGGCCGCAGCGGTCTCCCAGCTGATGACAGAACCTGGTCGACAAAACGAACACATGGTTCGCTTTCTCGACCAGGTTCAACTCCGTGCCAATTTGACGCGGCCGAGTCCGTTTGCCCCTCGCCGAGTGCGTGTCGCTAACAACCAACCTCTTTATGCGACAGAGCGCCGCGCCGGGTTGCCGGCCGCCCGTGCGGGATGAGAATCGCGTTCGCGCGACCCTCCCGGGGACGGTGACAGCGTTCCAGGAACACAGGCGCGCGTTCCTCCCCCTCCGCCCTTCTTCCTCCCCCCGGGTCTCGGCGGAAGACGCGTGCGCGACAGTTACCGGCCCGCTGCAATGGCGGGTACGTCGACGGAATCTCGTGGTCGACCGTCGATCGCCGCCATCACGCGCCCTGCGGCGCGGAGGACGGCCCGCGAGAGCACGGGGATGTCGCTGACGTGGTGCTCTCCGCTCAGCATCAGCGCGATCGCCAGGAGCAACGACCCGTCCGGGCCAAAGATGGGCGCTCCGACGGTGCTGAGCTCTGTGTCCGGTGGCAGGTCTTCGGCCCCCAGCAGGTAGTGCTGGTGGGCGACCGCGGACTGGACGCGGCTGATCTCCCGCCGGCCCTCCGGCGTGTACATGTCGACCTTGGCGTAGGTCTCGCTCAGTGCTTCCAGGTCCGGCACGTGTATCCCCACGGCAAAGCCACGCCGACGAATCGTCGCGACGGCCGTTCGGTAGCCGTTACGCTCAGCTTCGCTCAGCTCAGGTCCGAGGCGATCGAGCCACGCCTCGATCGCATCGTCGCCGGTCCACGCCAGCACGGTCGAGCCCATGGGCGGCACGAGAGGCTGTCGCTGGCCCTCGTGCGAGGTGATGCTTCGCGGCCGTGGAATGCCGGCCCGTCCGGCGATCAGAACCTGGTCGCCGGTTGCCACGACGATCACGCACTCCGCGTCGAACTCTTGGGCCAGGCGTTCTGCTTCGTGTTTGGCGTGCGTCAGTGCGGGAAAGGCGCGCTCGGCGACTGCTCCCATCGGGACGAGCGCCGGCCCCAGGCGGTACTCGTTCGTCGCCGGGTTGCGCACGAGAAGGGCGCGTTCCGTCAGCGTCGCCAGGACGGCGTGCGCCGTCGCCTTGCTGATCCGCAGGCGGCGGGACAACTCGGAGAGCGTGAATCCGCTCCCGGGATGAGTCGTGAGGAAATCGAGGATCTGCACGGAACGCTCGACCGCTGGGCTTCCCATGCAGCAGAGGGTACTTGACGAGCGGGCCGGTTTCGAATACCTTTACGGGATGCTGATCAACCGTTCGAAATGACGAACAATGTTCTCTTCGATTCCTGACGCGCTCGCCGCCATCGGGAGCGGCAATATCGTCGTCGTGGTCGACGACGAAGATCGCGAGAACGAGGGAGACCTGGTCATGGCAGCCGAGTTCGCGTCGCCTGAGCGCATCGCGTTCTTCGTCCGCCACACCTCGGGCGTGATCTGCGCCCCATTGAGTGGCGACCGCTGCGATGAGTTGAAGCTGCCGCCGATGGTGGAGCAGAACACCGAGCGACACGGCACCGCCTATACGGTGTCCGCCGACCTGCGCGACGGCACGTCGACCGGGATCTCGGCCGCCGATCGCGCGGCAACGCTGCGAGCGCTCGCCGAGCCGCTCCATCGTGCGGAAGATTTCATGCGGCCGGGTCACGTCTTCCCCCTCCGGGCCCGGCCCGGCGGGGTCCTCAAGCGCGCCGGCCACACGGAAGCCGCGGTTGATCTCGCGTTGCTCGCCGGATGCCGCCCGGCAGGCGTCATCTGCGAGCTGGTCGAGGACTGTGGCCGGATGTCGCGTCTGCCCGACCTGGAGCGCTTTGTAGCTCAGCACGATCTGCCATTGATCTCGATTGCCGACCTCGTCAGGTATCGCTATCAGAGCGAGCGGCTCGTGCACCGCGTCGCGACCGCCGACGTGCCGACAGAATGGGGCACGTTCGCGTGCCACGTCTACGAGAGCTTGCTCGACGGGACCGAGAGTGCGGCGTTCGTGCTCGGTGACTTGGCCCGGGAGGACGCGACGCTTGTCCGCGTGCATTCGGAGTGCCTGACGGGGGATGTCTTCGGCTCCCGGCGATGCGACTGCGGACCGCAGCTCCAGCACGCGCTGGCGCGGATCGGGGCGGAGGGCAGTGGGGCGGTGATCTACCTCCGCGGTCACGAAGGCCGCGGGATCGGACTCGCGCACAAGATCCGTGCCTACTCGTTGCAGGACGGGGGCTTGGACACCGTTGATGCGAACCTCGTTCAAGGCCTGCCGGTCGACGACCGCGACTACGGTATCGGCGCACAGATCCTGGTCGATCTCGGTGTCCTCCGGCTGCGGCTGATGACGAACAACCCCGCGAAGTACACCGGACTGCAGGGATACGGACTGGACATCGTCGAGCGAGTCCCGATGCCGACACTTCCGACACCGGAGAACCATGCGTACCTTCAGACGAAGCTCAATCGCATGGGCCACCTCCTCGACCACGACATACTGAGCTCACTGCACTCACGATAAGGCCGGGTCGCGACGAGAGACCGAGTTCTAGTCGACGCCGCCCATTGCCCCTAGCCGGATCCCCTCGTGGACGCGCGGCAACGTGATGAGAGGCTGCGACACCGGTAGCCCGTGTGCGGGACAGATGAGTTCGACATCGAGCTCGCGCACGAAGCGGTCCAAGTCGCCAATGAAGGACGAGACGTCGACGAACCGCGTCCAATAGAAAGCCGCGTCTGCGAACTGTGCCGTCATTCGCGGCACGTCGAGGTCGGCGCCAATCTCTTCAGCGGTCCGTGCACACTGTCCAGCCGCGTGCATGTGCCCGTATGCCAGGCCGTCGGCGGAAAACAGCGTTCGGCTTGCCGTGTCGAAGCCCCATCGCGTAGTACGCCCGTCACAGAAGACCGCCGGATGCGCCGCGAATTCACGGCCGCCGAGATCGATGCGCTCGCCGATCTCGAGTGGCGCTACACGATCGGCGAAGCCCGGGAACATCAACTCGAAATCGGTGGGATCGCCGCAGTACCGCGCGTCCGGGAACCGCTCGAGCACCAACGCCGTGCCCCCGCCGTGCGGCGGCTCCCAGTGTGTGCCGAAGACGTACCGCAGTGGTGCGCGACCGCGCCCGATGATCTGCTCGAGCTGCTCCTCGAGGAGGCTGAAGCGTCCGGGCAAGCCCGTGTCGACCAGCAGCGAGGAATGGGATCCCGTTACCAGGTACGCCGAGTTGGATCCGTGGACGAACGAGCCCTTATAGGGGTACTGGATGCATTCGCCCAGCCAGAAAATGCCGGGGAGGAGCTCCCGCGGAAGTCCGGAATCCACCGGCGTGAACAGAGCGTGACTCGAAGACTCGGTCATCGCGCCGTCTCGGCGTTGTGGCGCGGCTCCGAGCTCAACCGCGTGAGCGTCCGGGAGAGGAGGTCGACCTGGCGCTCGACGACCGCGCGGCCTTCGAAGATGCATCCGAAACCCGGGGCGATGCGCTCGACTGGACGGGTGTCAAAGACGTCGCGCAGCCAGCCGGCGATTCGCACGCCGTCGGCGCCCGCGAGCCACCAGAATCGGTTGCTGGCACGGAGAAAGTCGGTCAAGTCGTCCTCGGTCATCGGATCCTCGGCGGGATCTTCGATTGTCCACGGTCCGGACGGGCTCTCGCGGGAGGTATGGCCGAATACCTCGGACGTGAAGATCGTCCGCGTGTCTTCGTCGTACAGCCACATCTGAATGAGTAACTGCAGCATCGGCTTGAACCACTCAAGGCGACGCGTGTTGTCGGCTCCGAGAGGAAAGAGCTTCGCCTTCGCCGCGCCGAGCAGGTTCGATCCACCGAACAGGATCGAACGCGGCTGTCGTGCATCGGCTCGATCGTGCGCTCGTGATGCTTTGGAGCGAACATCCATATCCCAGACGAATTCGCGGGGAAGTATGCAGTACAGATCGTCGAGCTCGTATCGGCTGGCCAGCGGCACGACGTTTCCGAGCGAGCCGACTTCGCCGGCACGCAGCGGCATAACGGAAAGGCCGCTGGAGGGCTCCAATAGGTCGTCGAGCATCGCGAACAGTGCGTCGGCCTGCGCAGGAAAACCCGTATCGACGAGCAGCTGACGCGAGCCTTCTTTGAGGAGGTAGCAGTTGACCGTGCTGTAGCCGCTCGATCCCCTCGGGTGGGTGCTCGTATCCCGTGAGAGGTCGTAAGGGAGGGTGAGGGCGTAGAGGCGACCGTCGACGAGCGGGACGACCGCGCCGAAGGTGGATGACAGCGTTGAGGCTGAATCGCCGCGCACAAGCGGCGCTATCGTCGGGTGAACGCGATGGGGAGCTCGAGCGGGCCCGTGCTGCTGCTACGCGGCAACTCGCGGACCTCGCCGTCGACGTGGGGATCCTTGAGCCGGCGAGCTAGGAGCGCCAGGGCCTGGCTCATGTCGGTGCGCGCAACCGAGCTGCCCATGCAGTGGTGCACGCCGCCGCCAAAGCCGAAGTGCGGCGCACGCTCCGCGGTGAGGTCAATGGCTGGGTGACCGAACGTCCGCGGATCGGTACCGGTCGCCTCGGCGAAGAAGTACAGGACGCTGCCCACGCCGATCTGCACGCCCTCGAAGTCGAAGTCGTCGATCGCCTCGCGGATCGTCCACGTCGCTGTGGGGTTGACCCTCATGATCTCCTCCACCGCGGCGCCGCCGAGCTCGGGATATCCGGCCAGGAGCTCCCACTGGCGCGGATGCTCCATGAACGTCTGTAGAGCGAGTCCGAGCTGCTTGCGAGTCGTGTCCATGCCACCGAAGATGAGGAACACGATGTGGTCGCGCAACTCCTCAAGCGACAGCCCGTCGTCCTCGTGCTGCGCGGCGACGAGGTGCGACATGAAGTCGTCTCGCGGCGTTCGCTCTCGATCGGCAACAACATCATCGGCATACGCGTACAGACCCTCGAGCGCCTCCTCCGCCTGACTGAGGTGCTCCTTGGCCATGACGCTCAGGCCCAACCCGAGGTCGGTCGACCATTGGGCGAGCTGGCGCCACTCGCCCTCGGAGATGCCGAGCAGTATCGCGGCGACGCGGCCGGCGTACGGTTCGGCGAAGTCGGCCATGAACTCGCACCGGCCGCGGTCGACGAACATGTCGATGAGCTCGCCGGCGAGCATCTGGAACCGCGGCACAAGCGCCCGGATCAGGCGCGGGGCGAACGCCGGTTTCATCAGGCGCCGCAAGCGCTCGTGATCGGCCCCTTCGTGGCAGCCGATCGTCGACATCCACCACGTCGCCCAGGGACCGCTGATACCGACCTGCGCCGGCCAGTTGCGGATGCCGCTTCGCAGGCGCGGGTCCTTGATCAGTCGCGCCGCTTCGTCGTAGCGCAGAACGGCGAAGCCCGTGTCGGTCCGCGCGTACCAACTCTGCTCTCGCGCTGCACGGACCTCGTCCGAACCGGTCGAGAACGACGGATCGGCCAGGTCAAGGAAGGGTGGGCCGGAGGTCGCGGTTGCCATCGCACAACCGTACTTGTCTACGGCTGCCGCGGCAACCCCGCGTGGCAACCTGCCATCGCTCGCGACTATCGGTGCAGATATGCGACAACGTCCTGCGCGAGGCGCTCGGCGTCCGGGGAGCCGAGCCCGGTGGCGAAGTCCCACCCGCGCGTGGCCGCATAGAAGCGGTTGCTGCCGATCGTGATGTCGTGAAAGCCGGGCGCCCGCTCCGGGTCCGAGGCAATGGCGTAGAGCATCGGGTCCACGACGCCAAGGCGCGCGATCCCGTGCAAACGCGCGTACTCGGCGATCAACGCGATCGTGGCGGCCCAGAACGGTGTCGCCGCGCTCGTGCCCCCGGCCACGGTCATGGCGCCGCCGGTGTAGGTGTCCCAGCCTGACCACGGGTCGGCGGCGGCGACGACATCGGGAAGCTGGCGCATCCCGTTCGAGAACTGGTTCCCGACCCCGGGGCCGACCTGCCACGCCGGACGTTTGAAGTCGAGGCTCAGGCCGCCGCCCCCGCCTATCTGCTCGAGCGTGTCGTTCCACGCCGTCTCTCTTTGATAAGCGCCCGCAGCGCTGATTGACAGCGAGGTCCCGCCGACGCTGACCGCAAACGGGCTCGAGCTCGGCCAGCTGACCGACAGACGGTGGTTGCTGTCGTTGTCCGCCTGGCAGGTATACGCCCCGGTGTCGCCAGCGGCGACGAAGATGCTGATGCCGCGCGCCACTGCCGCTTCGATCGCTTGCTCATCGCGGCCAATGTCGGCCTGCGGTGTGTCGGCCTCGCAGGTGCCCCAGCTGTCGGACACGATGCTGGCCTGGCCGTCGGCCGTGATCTTGTCGATGACGTCGCCGAAGGTATCCGCGCCTGACGACGTGGTCTGGGGAGCGTTGTAGTCGAGTAGCTCGGCGCTAGGTGCGATTTCGTGTGCCACCTCCAAATCGAGGTCGGCCTCGCCGACGGCAGAAGAGCTGCTGTCGCTCGCCCCGCCGTCGACAGCCACACTGCGCGGCGCCGCATCTGGCAGCCCGAACTGCTGGTCGAACCCATCGATGTCTGACTGATCGAACTGACCGAACTCGACCACCGCGATGCTCTCGCCCTGACCGGTGACGTGCTGGCCAAACAGCGGGCTGATGTCGTATGCGGCTCGCGCGCTCGACGGATCGAGGCCCTGAATTGCCGCGGCATCATCGGGCTGCAAGACGACGCCGTCCAGACCGGCTACGGCGCTGACGGCTTGTCGAAGATCCGGGGGGACGATCGCGAGACCGAGAGGGGCGACAAAGCGTCGCCCGTCGGCGCCGCGCCAATCCATCAGCCGTACGCCGAATACCCGATCGACCGTCCCGGCGCTCGCCCGGACGTCGAGTGCCGTGCGCTGGGGATAGCTGGCGGTGATCTGGATCGCGTCCCGAGCCAGCTGCGCACTCGCGCGTTTGAGGGTGGCGCCGGCGACGCCGAAGCGCTCGCCAAACGTGGCCGCGTCGATGAAGTCGTGGTAACCACGGGCCGACGGATCCGTCAGCTCGCTCAGGAAATGCTGCAAGCGAGCCTGCCCGGGGAGCCGCAGCACCAGCGAGAAGTCGATCATCGTGCGCGCGTCGGTCGCTCCCAGAAGAGCCGGCTCGCGGTCGCCGGCGACCGCCGATGCCAGCGGCCGCGCCTGCCACGCGATCGCGACCGCTAGGAGCACGCCGAGCGGTGCGAGCTGCCACCACCGAGGCAAACGACGGCGCCTGCGAGTTCTCGCGCCGCCGGTCATGCTTGCCATTGGACGCTGTTGATGATCAGGTCGGCCACGGCGTACAGGGCGCTGCGAGAGCCGCTGTCGCTCGTCGCGCCGACCACGGTCGCGCTGACGGTCACAGGCCCGTCGGAGGCCGCTTCGGACGCGAGGCTGGCCGGTTGACTTCCCTGTGGCGATGTGACGTCGCCGACGTACACCTTCCCGGCGCCCGAGACGTAGCCGACACCGGCCCCGAGCAGCTGATGAGATGGGTTGCTGTCGCTCGCCAGCTGCGAGATGCCCTTGAGCCCGCCGACCTGATCGCGGATCGCCTGCGCCGGCGTGGTCCCGGCCGGAAAGCCCTGAATCGCGAGGTCGCCGCTGTTCCCGTCGACGTCGATCTTCAGGAGCAGTCCACTCGCGGTCTGCTGAGAGATCGTCGCCACCGAGGCCGGGTACTCGAGGCTGAACCCGTACTGCGGGCTGCGCCACGCGGTCTCCCGAATGGCGGCGGGAACGGTCGGGGGCGCTCCGCAGGGTTGGCCGCTCGTGCACGGCACGATCACGACCGGGGCGGCGAGGGAGGTGATCAGGAATCCCAGCCCGATGACGAGCAGGAAGAGGAACAGAAAGAGATGAACGACCCATCTCCCCAGACTCGGACCCCGGCCCCCGCGGCCGAAGAAGATGCTCATGGTCCGGCCTCCGGAGAGGATCCGGCGGGCTTGTGTCCAGCGTCGGCGGAGGCCGCCGCGGATTCCTCCTGGAGCCCGATGTGGATGGTCCGCTCCAGCATCGAGATCGCCACCAGGTCGAAAGCGGCCAGCCACACCAACCATGCGCCGGCCGGCAGGAACGTCTCGCCCACGGCGGCACCCGCCACCAGCAGCCCAGCCAGTGGCAGCGCGAGCGCGGGGTGACCGAGTCTTCCGAGAGCCTCGGCGTCCCGCGCCGGGGCGCGATACCGCAGCCATAGCGCGGCGCATGCCGCCGCGGCTGCGCCCATGGTCACGATCGGCATCCCGAGCCCCAGCGACAGCAGGCGCCAGATCCACGGCAGCACGGCTCCTCCCGGGCGCACGCCCGAGCCGATCAGGTGAGCACCGTACGTGATCGCCTGGGCACCGCTGAACGCCGCGCCGGCGCTCACTCCGAACGTGACTCCGTCGAGCACGGTGTTGAAGTGCTGATCGCGGAGCAGGATGAGCGGCCCCACGAGAAGCACGAAGAATCCGCAGAAGGGCAGCACCAGCCCCTGGACCGCGAGGTACTGAGAGGTGCCGTTCACGATCACGGATGCCGGCGAAGGCCCTGTCGCCAGCGCCAGCAGCCCGAAGGCGATGCCTGCGGCAGCGCCCCAGCCCATCGTGAGACTCAGCGCCCACACCGGCTCGTCCCTGTAGACGTTGATGTCGACCAGGTACAGGACGACCAGCAGGGGAAGAAGCAGCGCGGCCGCCATCAGCGCGACCGGGAAGACGCGCAGAGCAGCCAGCAGGATGACCGCCGTGGTGCCCAGCACGAGCGACAGCCGGTAGCTCCGGTGCGAGTCACGCGGCAGGTGCGGAAACAAGGTCGGGATCAACCGCGCCCGCATCGGCGCCGCCCGCGGTGCCTCGTTGCCGGGGCCCGGCGAGGTCATGCCCCGCGGACGGCGTGGGGATACAACCGCGGTGAGCCACGCAAGCGCCGGCGCTCGGCGCGGGCGCCTGATGCCCGGGTGATCGACTCACGCCCTTGTGCCGCTCGAAGAAAACTCATCAGCGCAGGCTAGATCAGCGGCGCCAGATTCCGATCACAACCACGGAGCCCCGTCATACGAATCTGCATGGTCCCCTCGGCGCACGGGCTTCGATCTACAGCGTCGAGCGGACAACCCGCGCGGCCCCGGGTGGGCTGATGCCACACTCCAGCGTCGTGCCGGCGCCGAGGCGGGCAACTTCGATCGCAGCTGCTGCCGCGGCGCTCGCCGTCGGCGTCGTGTTGGCGCTGCTGTTCCTCGTGGGGCCGCTCGGCACCACCGCGCGCGACGCGTCCAGTCGCCCGTGCTCCTCCTACCCGACGCCGGGGACCCTCGCCGCAGCCGGCACCCGCGTGCCCACGAGCCTTGCGGCCCAGTACTCGCTGCTCGCCGACCCACAGCGACCGGTGGACCAGCTGCGTCCCGATCAAGTCGCGGGGCTCCGCGCCGCCGGCCTGATCATGTCGGGGACGCGATTCCTCGGCGTCGCCGCGTCCGGCGGGCGCATCTACCTGGTGCCCGCCGAGCACCTGCTCTCGTTTCCGCTCGCGCCGGCGCGATGCCTCTCGCCGCTGCAGCGCGCGATCGAAGGAGAGTCGCTGCCGGTGCTGCGTAACGAATACCGCGACGCGGCGCTCTGCATCGAGGTCCTCTACAGCCGCAGTCGGCTGCCCAACCTGCAGGACTGCGCGCCCGCGTCGGGTACGCCCTACGCCCTCGTCTCCACGGACGGCACACCGGGGTTCGGGCTCGTGCCAAACGGCATCCACGCGGTCACCGTCACCTACCAGACGGCGCCGCCACGGACGGTGGCGGTATCGCACAACTCGTTCCTGATCGTCGAGCCGTCGCAGACGGCGCCCCCCTGCGGAGTGCAGTGGCTCGACGCCACCGGAAACGTGAAGAAGATCGCCGTCGGCTGCTCCTACCTGACCCCCGAGCTGCACGCGTACTACGAGTACCGCGCCTACGTCGCCGGCAAGCTCTCGACGCTGCGCTCACAGCTCGCCGCGCTGGCCGCGGCGATCGCCTCGGGGAGCCTCGCGAGCGCTCGGTCAGCGTGGCTGACAGCGCATCTCACATGGCTCGAAATCGGCCAGGACGACGGAGCGTACGGGGCGTTCGGCGCTCTCGGCGGCCAGATCGGCGGGCTCGCAGCCGGCCATCCGCTGGGCACGAGCGACCCCGGCTTCACCGGTTTTCATCGGGTCGAGTTCGACCTCTGGACCGAGCACGAGCTGACGGCCGCGGCGCGCGATACCGCCGCTCTCCAGCATCTGCTCGCAAAGCTGACGGCCGCTCCGCTGTCGAGCTACCTCCCGGCGACTGCGACGGGCATCGGCAACTGGCTGCTCCGGCCGCACGAGGCGCTCGAGGACGCACTGCGCGATTCGTTGACCGCCGAGGACGACTACGGGAGCGGCACCGACCTCGCCTCAGTCACCGCCGACGTGAGCGCCGTGCGCGAGATGCTGAGCGAGCTCGAGCCGGCCCTGCACCCGGTCGCCCCGAATCTGATCGACAACGCCCGCGCCCAGCTCGACTCGCTCATCCGCGCGATCGACGCGAGCCGAGCCGACGGGCAATGGGTCGCGATCGCCGACCTGCCCGTCAGGCAGCGCCAGCAGGTCGACGCCGACACCGGCGCCGCGCTGGAGACGCTCGCGCCGATCCCGGACCTGGTCACCAGCACCGGCACCAACTCACCCGGGGACTGACCGACCGCGAGAGCGCGATCGACGCCCGACGGTTTCTCGGCGCTCAAACCAGTGACCGCGCCTCTGCCGGGCTGACTACGAGATCGTGAAGGTCGCCGCCCACCTCGAGTCGACCCGACTGTTCGATCCCCCCGACCTTCACCGGCTCGAAGCCGGCCGTTCGGATCAACCGCTCGACCTCGTCGCCGGCGCGGTCGTCGTCGGTCACGTAGAAGAGGACCGCCAGCTCGGGTGATCGGTTACCGGAGGACTCGAAGAGATCGGCCGACATGCTTCCGAACGCCATCGCCAAGCGCGCCCCCGCCGGCAGCCACCCGGTCACAACCTCGCCAGAGGATTGCCCTTTCGGCAGCAGACGAACGACGCTACCTTGTGCGTCGAGGCCGACCGGGTTGCTCGGAACGACCACGAGTTTGTCGATTGCCGAGTCCGCGATCTCGTCCATCACGCCCTTCAGCACGGGAAACCGCAGCGCGAGGACGACAGCATCGGCGCCCTGCAGCGCGTCCCGGTTGTCGACGGCGACGACCGCAGCGGGACCGATCTCCGCAGCCAGCGTTCGCGCCGACTCGGTATCGCCGCTCGAGAGCCGCAGTGTCTCGCCGCCTGAGGCGAGCCGGCGAGCGATGGCCGATCCGAGCCCTCCAGTGCCGATGATCGCGGTGGTCACGACCGACAACCTCCTCCGCGTCCGAGAAACCGGCCACCGTCGACGGGACCGAGCTCCGCATTCACTCGAACTCCTCGGCCAGTGTGCTCGACGGCCAGTGAGCGGGCACCCAGTCCCCCGCTGGGTCCGTCGTCTGCCCCACTTCGATCAGATGACCATCGGGATCGCGTATGTAGCAACGGATCTCGTACTGGTGCTGTTTCGGCGGCGTCACGAAATCAGCACCCCTGGCACTCCATTCGGCGTACACGGCGTATATGTCTTTGACGCGAATGTTGAGAAAGCTGCTGACCCGGTCCGGATCGCGTGGCGCCTCGAGGGTGACCGCGGGCTTGTCGTCCGTCGGGCCCCCGCCAACGTTGATGATGATCCAGCTGTTGGATAGTGCGACATAGGTCAGCCCTCCGGGACCGGAATAAGCCACCCTGCCGCCGAGTACTTCGGTGTAGAAACGCCGAGAGCGCTCGACATCGTCCGAGACGATGAAGTGGGCCAGCGCAATTCCCTCTGGGCGCGGTGGGAGCTCCGCCATCTGGCACCTCCACTGGTTGGGTCTCACACCCCGCCTAGGACGGGGTCGGCGGCGGGCATTATGACGAACGCGGAGGACCGGCGCCGCCGTCGCCCAGTCAGCGCTTGGCGCGAACGAAGCGCTTGTGTCTTGGGCCCAGCCACGTCAAGTGCTCGTGCATGAGTTGTCGTGCAAGCTCGGCCCGGAGATACCGTGATCTGGGACAATTGGGGGCGTCGTGCACCGCGTCACCCCTTACGACCCGCGGTCTCAGCGCGAGCTGCACCGAACCACGCTCGCGGGGGACGAACCAATCCAGTGAGCGCTGAGGAGCACGAGGGTCCAGTCGGACGCGAACGAGACGGCGACCGATCCTCGCCGATTCGTGCCTCGCAGGGGTGGCCGAGTGACCTGCTGCTCGGGAGTGCTACGGCCGTTCCGGGCCCGATCCGGCCGGACTGGGCGCGCTACGTTTCCGATGCGGTGTCGGGTCGCATCTGGCAGCGGCCCGGACTATCGCTTCGTAATCGCAGCCTGCTCACAGTCGCGGCGCTCGCGGCCCTGCACTGCCCGACGGAGCTCCGCACACAGTTGCGTTTGGCACTTCAAATTGGAATCTCGAGTGTGGAGCTGTGCGAGCTGATGATGCAAGTCACGGGCTACGCGGGACTGGGCAACGGAGTGGAAGGGATGTCTGCGCTCAAGGACGTCTTGGGCGCCGAGGGAGATAGCTCCACCCTTCCTGAGGATGTAGCTACCGCGGCTCCACCGACTCGGAACCACGATCGACTCGAACGGGGTTGGGCAATGTTGGCGTCCCTCAACCCGGAGCTTACCCGGGCGTCCGCGAGCGCCCAGGAACAGATCGTCGGCGATTGGCTCGACTGGCTCGTGGAGACGGCTTTCGGCGACCTCTGGTCCCGGCCCAACCTGACGCTCCAGGAACGAGAGCTGATCACACTAGCCGTGCTGATCGCGCGCAGTCACTGGACTGAGCTCAGAAGCCATCTGAAAATCGCGGCCAATCTGGCGATCCCGCTGGAGGAGATCGGCGAGGCCATAATGCACCTCGCTCCGTACGTCGGCTTCCCGGCGGCGGTTGCGGCGATGCGCGTCGCGGTCGAACAACTGGACCAAGGACCAGTCGAATGACCGCGAACGACGAGCTCGCGGGCCGGGCGGCCGTCGTCACCGGCGGCGAATAAGGTGTCGGCGTGGGCGCCCGTCCGTGCTCGCGCCGCGCGGGGCGCTTCGATTGCAGTCGACGACGCGGTGGAGCGTGGGATATCGACCCTCGTATGTGAGTGTCGATATCCCAGGCTCACGACGACGCCGGTACTTACGCCACCTGACTTGCACTGGCGCCCGCGGGCAGCACCCGTCGCAGTTGGCCGCGCGAGGTGATGTTGAGCTTCGTGAACCCCTTCCGCAGGTGGTAGGCGACCGTGTGCTGGCTGATGAATAGGCGCTCGCCGATCTCCGCGTTCGAGAGGCCGTCGCACGCGAGGCGTGCGATCTGGGCCTCCTGCGCGGTGAGCTCATCGTAAGTCGGGCTGCTGCGTGGTCGGAGGTGTTCGCCAGACGCGAGCAGCTCGCGCTCGGTTCGACCAGCGAACGCCTCGGTGCCCATTGCGGTGAA
Source organism: uncultured Solirubrobacterales bacterium (assembly GCA_963763525.1). Classification (GTDB taxonomy): domain Bacteria; phylum Actinomycetota; class Thermoleophilia; order Solirubrobacterales; family Solirubrobacteraceae; genus Palsa-465. Next base: position 37,673 of record CAVXPA010000014.1, on the reverse strand, counting down.
CATCTCGAGCGCGGCGCGCAACTGCGCCTGTTCATCGTCTCCGAATGGTCCGCGACTTGTTCAACGCCCGATCCCGCCAGCTGCGTGAACGACGACAATCAGGGCAATCTCGGCCTGAACGGCGGAGGCACGCCCTACAGCGGCGAGCTCTCGCGCATCGTCTACCCGCACCTCAACCAGCGCGACCCAGGCGTGGAGCAGGCGATTCGGCAGCTCGAGGAGCGCGACCCATGGCGTCCAGGGTTTCCGCCCAGCACCGACTTCGCCTGGACCGACATGACCTACCTGCTGTACAAGCACCACGTCAGCTGGGCCTACTACGTCTCGCCAGGAGCCGAGCCCGACTGCGCCGACGACGCCGCAACCTGCGAGGCGCGGCCGCCGCAGGGGCCCGGTACCCGGGAATCTGGAACCCGCTGCCGAACTTCGAGACCGTTCGCCTCGACCGGCAGCTGGGCAACATCGAGAGCACCTCCAACTTCTACGCCGCCGCGGAGAACGGCACCCTGCCGTCCGTCTCGTGGATCGTTCCCAACGCCGTCGAATCGGAGCACGCTCCGGGGCTCGTCAGCGACGGTATGAGCTACGTCACGGGACTGATCAGCGCGGTCATGCGTAGCCCCGATTGGGACTCAACCGCGATCTTTCTGATCTGGGATGACTGGGGAGGCTTCTACGACAGCGTCGTCCCGCCACGCGTGGACGAGAACGGCTATGGCCTGCGCGTCCCCGGGATCCAGCCACCGACGGACGGCCAGATCCACGGCCCACGGTGCGCGAGAACGCCCCCGTTCTCGGCGACCTGATCGCCGACTTCGACTTCAACCAACCCCCGCGGAAACCGATTCTACTGCCGCTGCACCCAAAGCCGGGCCCGGCGTCTGGACCCTGACCGCGCCGGCCGTAGGCTTAGAAGGGGGGCCCGTCCAGCGGAGTCAGTCGATGCCGAGAGCCGGGTCGGCCGCCTCGTGCGGAGGTACGGGCTCCAGTCGCTCGATGACCGAGCGGACGGCTGAGAGCGCGCTCGCAAGGAACTCGACGTTGGTCGATGAGCTCTCAATCGCCTGAGCGAGTCGCTCGGCCTCGTCAGGGCCGATCGGCAATTCGCGGATGACGCCGGCGAGCGCTTCGGCATCGATGCTCACCGCCGACGGGGGACCTGCTCGTGACCCAGTTCTGATTGCCTTTTCCATGCGTATCCGCCTCTGTACGCGCAACGACGCCCCGGGCACACCGACCCTTCCCGGGTGCCAACCCACCCGGCTACTTCTAGCGCACCAGCCCGCGCGGTTGAGCCTATGACTTCGGCGCGTACGTGTAGGGATACGTCGTCGTCGTGCTGGTGGTGCTGCTCATCGTGGTAGTCGCACTGCTGCTTGTGGTCGACATTGTGGTGGTAGTAGTCGTCGTCGGCATCGGGGTGCTCGTGCTCGCCGTCATCCCGGGCTGTTTGACCACGTGCCAAGTACCGCCGAAGCTCTGGATCCCTTCGCCTGTCGCCACTCCCCTGTGAGTATCTGGGGCGAATCGGTACACGGGGTGGCCGTTGAGCGTGACCTGGACGAAGCCGTCGCGGTGCCAGACACCGAGCCGGCCCTTGACCCCAGGGGCCTTGCTCAGCTTCTTCGCCGAAGAAACGGTCAGCGGAGGCCAGAACGGAAAGCAGCCCTTGGCCTTGGTGCAGAGCGCGTGTCTCGTCGTCTCGCCGCTGAGTGTGTAGAGCACGAATCCCCGCGAGGTCACGAGGATGCTCTCGTGCTTGCTCATCCCCGTCGTGTCGAACACGTTCGCGTTCTGGTCGACGTGGAGTGTGAACGTCTTGGCCACGGCAGTGCCGATGAGCGCAGCCGCGCCGAACCCCGCCACCGCTATGAGCAGCACCGCTCCCCACCGCCGTGGGCGTCGAGCCAAGGATCCTTGATGATTGGGCATGTTCCTCCCTCGGAGTTGTCGGCCGCAGACATATAGACGTCCGCCCGCACAAATCCTTCCCCTGCCGCGGCAGGTGGGAATCCAGCGACACCGCGTCGTCTACCTGTCGCGCTTTCGCTTGCCGCCCGTCGCCACGAGCTCGCCTTCCGACGGTCTACGCGTCGCTGGCCGGGCGACTGTGCGAGGACCCTTCGAGACGCTACGGGAGCCGCGGCGTCCAACTACCGCGGCTCCCGGGTCAGCGTCTCACGCCAGAGCCGCGCTCAGTGAAGAAGCTCCAGCGAGTTCGCGGTCGGGCCGCTGCCGATGTCGTTTACGAAGTACAGCCCATCCCCCTGCGGCGCGATCGCCAAGCCGAACAGGTCGCCCGCGCCTTCGTGAACGAGCTGGGTGAACGCGATCTGAGTTCCCCGGGGGTCGTCTCGACGACCTTCCCGTCACCGCCGTTGGCGCTGAGCACGTCGCCGTTCGGCGCGATCGTCAAGCCGAGCGGGTCGTTGAGCCGCCCGCCGGTGCTCACCGTCGTCCCGCCGCCACCGAGGACGATCGAACGCGCGAGTGCATTCGGGACCGCAGCGATCCGGTTGCCCACCGAGTCCGCCACGTACAGCGTCCCGTTCGGACCGAGCCCGACGCCGGTCGGACCGACCACCAGGGCATTCGGATCGAGATGCTCGCCGAACCCGCTCGCGATCACCTGGTTCGACACGACGGTCGGGACCCCGCCGTGGCGCGGGACGTCGAGCACGATTCGTACGACGGTCCCGTCGTCCACGGTTTGGCCCATCGCGGCCACGGTGTCGTTCAGCACGTTGGTCACGAACAGCACGGCGCGACCGCCTTCGTCGACCGCGGTCATGTCCCACGGACCGTTGATATCCGGTGCCGTGATCGTCTTGAGCACTTGCCCGTTCGCGCCCAGGATCGAAAGGGCCCCCGCGGTTGCCGCCGAGCCCACGCCGCCCGGAGCGGGCAGGCTGCCGACGACGACGAACCCGCGGCGAAGCTCGACCAGCGCCGTCGTCAAGCCTGTCGTCGGGGTGGACGTGGGCGGCGGCACGATCGCAAACACGCGCGCGTGGCCGTTCGGTGAGACCTCGACGATGCTCGACCCGGTCCCCTGCTGGTTCTGTGCGTTGTTGAAGTTGCTGACGAGCACGTCGCCTCGCTCCAGACGGCCAACGCTTCGGGCAACGACGGCGACCCCGTACGGGTTCTGATCACCCATCGCAGGACCGCTCGGCGGCACCGCCGTACTGAGAAACGTGATTCTGTGGAACTGGTCCAGAAACGGCATCGCGGACGCGGCCGAGGGGGCAGCCGCGATCGCGGCTACGGCGGCCGTGAGGAGAAGAATCCTCAAGTGATTCCGCGCGAGCTTCTGCATCGTGCACCTTTCTGTTGGACTCCGCAGACGCCGCGAGCCGCGGCGTCTGGCCACAGGACGCCGAAAGTCCGGTGATCCTTCCCGACCAGCCAAACTTTTCTTCCCCAGCACCGGCACGGGCGGCGACCGCTCAGCGCTGATAGACCGCGAAGAAATCGCGATCGTCCGGGAGAGGTAGCGGAACGGGCCGCGCGTCATCGCCGGGAGGAGGCTGCTCGGCCGTCCCGCGAACGGCTCCGCGTACGTGATTCCGGTGACCCAGTACGAGTTGATGTCGAGCTCCATCGCTCGGATCGCGCCGGCACGGATCAGGATCTGCGCGAGCGAGCCCACCGTCTGATCGTCGGCGGCAGCATAGATCAGGTCCCCGTGAGCATCGACCCCCACGCCTGATCGCCAGACACGGATCGCGTTGCCGAGCGTCGCGCCCCACTGCGGTCCGTCAGAGAGATTCGGGTTGGGCTCGCGGCCCGACACGATCAGCGGGAGGTTTTGTCGGGCGAACTCGACTCCCGGCGGCACATTCGGGCCACCGGACCATGCCTGAACGTCGACCCGGCCATCGAAGTAGCCGACCAGCGTCGCGATCCCAGGCTTCATCGGTGCATACGTACGTCCGCCGACGGCGAAGCCGCCACCCGAGTCCTCGAGCTTGAAGGCGCTGTTGAACGTCGCCAGCAATCGCCGGCGCCAGCCGAGCGGCACCTCCATCGGCCCGCGGGGGAGGCTGACATCGGGCTCGAGCTGTCCCGGGTACAACTGCAGCCACGTGCGTGATGTGTCGATCCACATCACGCCCGCGACCATCTGTGGGTAGTTGGGATCGCTGCGGAACTGGGTGACCTGGACGGGGGCGTTCGCACCGGTCCAAGACTCACTCGGCACCCAGACACCCTCGCCAGGGAGCGCCGGGCTGATCAGCGGCGCGATGTCCGGCGGGTGGACCGTCACCGCGGCGGCGCGATCGGTGAGCGGCAGCCGGCGAAGCGCCGGTCCGCCGGTCGAGGGAGCGTTCATCGAGTAGTAGATGTTCTCGGCCTTGGAGACAAAGCTCGCGGCGCCATGATCACGAAGCCATTCGAACGTGTTGATCACGAAGCTCGAGTTGGATGGCCCTGTCATCGTCGCCAGGTAGGAGACGGACACGGGCAACATGCAGAGGAAGACCGAGATGACGAGCACCCGTCGCAGACGCCGCGGTGCCGTGAGGCGCTGCGGCAATGGGCGGGGGCGCGATCGGGCAGCGCCAGTTGAATGCGTGGGAGCTGGAATGTCGGACACGAGTTGGGACTGACAAGGGCGTTCTCGGCAGCTCCGCGCGTTCCTCCGCTCCTTCGTGGAGCCTGAGAGAAATCTCATCGGCTCCGGCGCAGGCGAATCGCCGGCGGCGCGGAAGGTCGCAGTGCAAAGCAGTCTCGTCAGGAGGCACCGATGCCTACAGCCGCCAGGCAGGGTCAACTCGCCGCGGCGCAGCGCTCTCTCAGCCAGCGGCCCCAGGCGGTGTTGACGCTCCGTCCTCGCGCGGCCGGGGTGCGCGCGTGGGCGCGCGCGCTCAGGGTCCGCCAGTGGATCAAGAACCCGCTGGTGCTCGCCGCTCCCGCTGCCGCCGGGGTTCTCGGACATCCCGGGGTGCTCTGGCGGGTGGTGGTGACGATGGTCGCGTTCTGCCCGCTCGCCAGCGGCGTGTATCTGATCAACGACGTCCGAGACGCGCCTGAGGACCGGCGCCATCCGACGAAACGCCATCGTCCGATTGCTTCCGGGGCGATATCGGCCGCAGCCGCGCTGACAGTCGGCGTCGGGCTGGTCCTGATCGCTCTCGGATTGTCGCTGGTGGTCTCGATCGGCGTGTTCGCGACGGCATGTGGATACGTCGCACTGAACGCCGCCTACACCGCAGTACTGCGCCGGGTACCGGTTGTCGACATCGCCGCGGTCGCCGCTGCGTTCGTCATTCGAGCGCTCGCCGGGGCAGTGGCCGCGCAGGTGCCGATCTCTGGCTGGTTCGTCCTGTTCGTGTGGTCCGGCGCGCTGTTCGTCGCGGCCGGCAAGCGATACGCCGATCGCCTCGATCCGGCCGCGCGCGGCTCCCGCCGGGTGCTTCAGAGCTACTCCACCGAGTTCCTGCGGCTCGTGATCGCGCTTTCCTGCGCGCTGGCACTCGCCGGCTACGTGGTGTGGGCGTTTCGGACACCGTCGCGCGGGGGCGGCCCATGGCGCGAGCTGACGGTCGTCCCGCTGGTGCTGGTGACGATTCGATACCGGGCCGTCGCGGTCCGCGGTGCCGGCGGGATGCCGGAACGCGTCCTGTTCAGCGATCGCTTCGTGCAGTTGGCGGCGGCGATGTGGTTGGCGACTTTCGCGTTCGGGGCCTGAACCGTGCCACCTCGGGCTGCGCGTCGTGTCACCCCAGTAGCCACGACGTTCGACGAGCGCGATGTGCGGTCGCGGTCGCGAGCTGCCAGCCTCGCGCCGGGAACGCGCGAGGCCGCGGCGCGGCGCGCCGCCCGCAGGCGCCGCCAGCGCCACCTGCGCCTCCTGCGCCGCGATCTGCTCGTCGACGTCGCGCTCGCGCTCGTGCTGATGGTCGTGATGTTGTTGGTGACCGCGGGGCTGGGCGTGATCGCGCTGATCGAAGTTCCGCTCGGAGCGGTGGTGCTCGGCTCGTTCGCCGCGGAACGATGGCGGCGCCGACGGTCGACTTCGGTCCGTCGTCCGCAACGACGCTCGCCGGCGTGACGATCCGGGCGAGCGCCGACGCCCGCCCGGATCGCCAAACTGCTCGGAGCCCCGATCCCGCCCGGCGTTCAGCCGTTGGCCGTCTCGATCGCGTTGATCGTCGAAGTGACGCTCACACCCGGCGCAGAGCCAGCCGGCCCCGTCGACGTGCTCTGACAGCTGATGGCAGCGGTCCCAGACGGCCCAGTCGCCTGGAGCGGGATCGACGTGCTGCTCGTCGTCCCACCGGTCCCCGTGGTGTCGATCGTCGCCGTGCGTGTCTCGGTGTTGGAGCCGACCGTCAGCGTGCAGCTGACGCTCACATGCGCCGCGGCGTTCGTGCTCGTGGCCGTGGCTGTGGGATTGGCAAATGCCAGATACGAGCCGCCGCTCGGGAGAGCCACACTGGTGATCGGCGTCGCCGAGGTCGCCGTTGCAGGCACCGAAGCGGAGTTGTTGGTGGTGCCGTACTCATTGGGCAGTGCGGAGTTGCAGGTTGGCTTGCCCAAGGAGTCGATCGCTCCGATCGCACTGCCCGACGGGCAGGTAGCGCCAACGCGAACCTGCACCTGATCGGTGTTGATCCTGCGGATTCCGACCGCGCCCGGGACGATGTTGTAATAGCTGACCGCGTTGTTGCGGATCTTGCTATTTGTGACTGCGCCGTTAGCCAACTGCGCAGTACCGACGCTCCCGTTCGCGATCTGGGTGGCCGCGTAACCGGCGCCACCGAACGACATGAACAGCGCAACCGATGACATCGCGACGGCCAGCGATGGCCGGCGTCGCGCGAGCGAAGAGACTCGCAAGAAGGGATCACCTCCGGTGATTGAAGGCCTGGGTAATGAGTTTTTTTCGACCCCCACAACACGGAAACCTGCCCCAAAGTCGCGCTCGCAGTTTCAGTAAGTGTGAGATCGCCGTCCCTCGTGTCATGTTACGATCGTCACCTGGTCGAGCTCGCGGGGAGTCGCCGCGGCCGAAGCGCAGGAGTCTCGCGATGGTCGCCGCGTCCTTCTGTCTGCGACCCCGGGCGGCCCTGCGAGCCGGGATCCGCCGGAGCGGGCTCTACTCTGCTCGCGTGAGTTCCGGCGCTGATTCGTTTCCCGTGCTCGAGGGTGGCGACCTCGATCGGCTCCCGAGACTTCTAGCGGCCCGTCAGTTCTTCTGGCTGGACCTTCACGACCCGACGCAGGATCAGCTCAGCCGGCTTGGTGAGCTGCTGCATCTGCATCCGTTGACAATCGAGGATGTCAGCACATTCTCCGAGCAGCCCAAGCGCGAGCACTACGAGGGGTACGTCAGCATGGTCGTCTACGGCGTCGACCAGCAGGCCGCCGCCGGGACGCGGCTACTGCGTGAGGTGCACCTGCTGATCTCCGCCAATTGGGTGGTCACGCTCCACCCGACCCCGTTCGCGGTGCTGGATGCGCTGCGCGCGCGCGTGCGGGGCGCGCCGCCGGCCCGGGAGCGAGGGCTGATCATCGAGATCCTGGACACGGTCCTTTCCAGCTACGTGCCGGTGCTCGATCGCATCGACGACGAGATCGACGAGATCGAACAGGACGTGATCGAGCAGCCGCGTGAGCAGATCCTGCAGCGGATCTTCTCGCTTAAGCGCGACCTGATCGCGATGCGCAGGGTGCTCACGCCGATGCGCGACTTCTTCCAACGCGACGCAGGCGAGATCACCCACCTGCCAGGCATGGAGCCCGATGACCTGCTCTACCTGCGCGACCTCTACGACACTCTGGTCCGGACCTCGGATCTGGTCGACTCCTACCGCGATCTGCTGAGCGGCGCCACCGACATGTACCTCTCCACAATCGCGAATCGCCAAGGCGAGGTCTCCAAGCAGTTGACGATCATCGCGACGATCTTTTTGCCGCTGACGTTTCTGACCGGCTTCTTCGGCCAGAACTTCGCGTTTCTGACCGGGCGCATTCAGAACACGACGTGGTCGTTCTTCGTACTCGGCCTCGGGCTGCTGCTCGCCTCGATCGTTGCATTCTGGATCTTCTTCCGCCGCAGAGGCTGGATGAGCTCGGACCAGTAGCAGCGCGGGCAAGCTCCCGGGGCCGCCTAGACGCGTGGTCAGCGAGGTTCAACCGGAGCTACTTGCCGCAGCATCAGTACCTCGAGGGGATGCACAGGTTGGAGTGGTCCGGCTCGCGGTAGCTTCCCCGTTTGTCGCGGGCCGGGAGCACAACCGCCTCTCGTGGGGGCGACTTGTAATCGATCTGGTCAAGCAAGTGGCTGATGATGTTCAGCCGGGCACGCTTCTTATCGTTGGAGTCCGCGACGTGCCAGGGTGCAAACTCAGTGCTCGTCGCCGCGAACATATCGTCACGCGCACGGGAGTACTCATACCAGCGACCGTAGGACTCGAGGTCCATCGGTGAGAGCTTCCACACCTTCCGCGCGTCATTGATGCGCCCCTCGATCCTCCGCGTCTGTTCTTGCTGGCCCACCTCGAGCCAGTACTTGAGCAGAACCACGCCGGCGTCCACCATCGCCCGCTCAAAGAACGGTGTCAGGCGCAAGAAGCGCAATACCTCTTCCTCCGGGCAGAAGCCCATCACCCGCTCGACGCCGGCGCGGTTGTACCAGCTCCGATCGAAGATCACGACCTCGCCGGCCGCCGGAAGATGTTGCACGTAACGCTGTATGTACATCTGGCTCCGCTCGCGCTCCGTCGGCTTGGGCAGCGCGACAACCCTGAACACCCGCGGGCTCACGCGCTCAGTGATCCGCTTGATAACCCCACCCTTCCCGGCGGTGTCGCGGCCCTCGAACACGACGCAGACCTTCAGCCCCTCGCGCACGATCCACTCCTGGAGCCGGACTAACTCTCCCTGTAGACGAGCCAACTCCTTCTCATACGGTTTGCGGCCGAGCTTCTCGACCGTCGGCCGATCGCTCTTCAATCGTTTAGCTTCACTCATATCTCCCTCGCGCCCACTCGCCCGGTCTGACCGGATGATCGAAACAGGAGATTCTGCCAGATCTCCGGCAATCTTTCGGCCAACAATGCTGCACGATGGCAGGTGTGCGATGATCGCTGGCTTGCCGCTGCAACACCATCGAGGCTTGATATCGGCGTGTCGTGTCACGACGAGCCCGAGAGGATCGACACGCTGTTTCTGAACTGTCCGGCGCAGGCCGCGAGAGATCATTGAGCATGACCGCGGGGGTGAGTCCGGTCATCGAGCAGCCGGCCGACAGCTGGTACAGCGTCGCTGCGCAGGAGGTGCTCGCCAGGCTCGGCGTTGATCCGTCCGTCGGGCTCTCGAGCCGGCAAGCGGCCGAGCTGCTCGAGAGCCACGGCCCGAACATGCTGCCGGCGGAGGCGGCAGTGCCGGGATGGAGGCGGTTCGTCGACCAGTACCGCAGCTATATGCAGATCATCCTGCTGGCGGCCGCGGTCGTGTCGCTAGCGATCAAGGAGTGGAGCACCGGGGTTCTGCTGATCTTGATCACCGTGCTCAACGCGACTGTCGGCTTGCGTCAGGAGGGCAAGGCACAGAGCGCGATGAACGCGCTCAAGGCGATGGTCACGGCAACCGCGCGTGTGCGTCGCGACGGGTCTGAGGCCGAGATCCCGGCTGACGAGGTCGTGGTCGGCGATGTCGTCCTGCTAGCGGCCGGCGACGACGTGCCGGCGGATGGCCGGATCATCGCGGCAAACGCCCTGCAGATCGACGAGTCCGCGTTGACCGGCGAGAGCGTGCCCGCCTCGAAGGGCGTCGAGGTGCCCGACGGTAACGATCTTGCGCCAGGGGACCAGACGGACATGGCGTTCATGCACACGCCGGTCACGCACGGCAGCGGCCTGATGGTCGTAACCGCAACGGGTGCCGACACACAGGTCGGCAGAATCGCCGGGATGCTCGCGACGACAGCGCGCGAGCAGACGCCGCTGACCGAGCAGCTCAACACGTTGACGCTTTGGATCGCGGCTGCGGCCGGGGTGACGATGGTGATCATGTTCGTGCTCGGGGCGCAGCGCGGCCTGTCATCGACAGTGGTGTTCACCAGCGCGGTGGCGCTCGCGATCGCGGCGATCCCAGAGGCGATGCCGACCGTGCTCCAGGTGGTGATGTCGCTCGGAGCCGCCGACCTCGCGCGGCACGGGGCGGTGTTGACGGATCTCGCTTCGGTCGAGACGCTCGGCTCGACGTCCGCGATCAACTCGGACAAGACCGGGACGCTGACCATGAACCAGATGACCGTGGTCGAGGTGATCGACCCGACCGATCGCTACACGATCTCGGGCTCGGGCTACGAGCTCGAGGGCAAGGTCCAGCACGCCGCGGGCTCGTCGAACACGATCGAGGACGCAATCCTGCCCTACGTTCTCGCCAGTGATGCCACCCTTGTCGACGGCAAGGTGGTGGGTGATCCGACCGAGGGCGCGCTGCTCGTGCTCGCGCACAAGGCGGGCCTCGACATCGACGCCACGCGCGCGCAGCATGTGCGGCTGGCAACGCTGCCGTTCGACCCGACGTACAAGCTGATGGCCGCATTCATGAGGGCGAGCGACGGGTCGGGCGAGGACGTCGTGCGCTGCTACGTCAAGGGCGCGGCGCCGGCCGTCATGAGTCACGCGTCGAGCGCGTTATCTGCTGGCCGCACCATCGCCTGGGACGATGACCTCCGCGGTCGCGCAGAAGCGAACATGCGACGGATGGGCGAAGCCGGCCTGCGTGTGATGGCCGCCGCCTATCGCGACCTCGACCCCGTCTCGTTCGATGCCGACGGCGACCTCCTGAGCTACGTCGACGGCCTCGAGATGACGAGCCTCGTCGGCATGGTCGACCCTCCGCGCGCCGAGTCCAGGCAGGCGGTAGAGGATGCGCAAGCGGCGCAAATCCGGGTGCGAATGGTCACCGGCGACGACGTCGTCACGGGTGCGGCGATCGCGAAGCAACTCGGCATCGACGGCGAGGCGATCCTTGGTGCGGAGTTCGCCGCGCTCGACGAGTCAGAGCGGTTGGAGCTGATCGACAGGATCGGCGTCGTCGGCCGAGTCGCGCCCGAGCACAAGGTGCTGCTGGTGGAGACGCTCAAGAAGCAGGGTCATATCGTCGCGATGACCGGCGACGGAGTCAACGACGCGCCGTCGATCAAGGCCGCCCACATCGGCGTGGCGATGGGCAGCGGCACCGAGGTGGCCAAGAACGCCGGGCGGATGATCCTCACCGACGACAACTTCGCGACGATCGTGCGCGCGATCTCGCAGGGTCGCAAGCTCTACGACAACCTGAGCAAGTACGTCCGGTTCGTGCTGATCTCGCTCGTGGCGTTCGTGCTGACGTTCCTCGGCGCCACGATCCTCAACATCGCCGAAGGTCAGCCGTTCTCCCCGGCGCAGGTCCTGTACATCCACTTCTTCGTCAGCGCGCCGTTCGGTGTCGCGCTGGGCCTGGACCAGGCGACCGCCGGGCTGATGGATCGGCGGCCGCGCCCCAGCACAGAGTCGATCGTGAATCGCAGCGTGCAGGTCACCTCGGGGCTGGTCGGTCTTTACATGGCGATCTGCATGGACCTGCTGATCTACTTCGGCAAGCAGCACTATCACAGCACGACGGTGGGGTCGTCGATCGGGTTGAGCGCTTTCGCGCTGATGCTGATCGTGTCCGCCTATGAGTGCCGGAGCGTTTCAGGCACCATTTTCGCCCGCGAGGCGTTCGACAACGCCAAGATGAACTGGACGGCTGCGGTCGAGCTCGCGCTCGCGGTGATGATCACGCAGATGGAACTGTTCAACCGTCTGCTCAAGACGACGCCGCTCACTGCCCCCCAGTTCGGGCTGTCGGTGGCCTCAGCCGTACTGCTTCTCGCCCTGTGGGAGATCGGCAAGCTGATCGCCCGTCGCTCCTAGCCCACGCCGGGCCTACGCATGTCCTCTCCCTCGCTACCCGGGATTCGCTCGCTGGCGAACTACCGGATGTCCTGGTTGCGCAGCGACGTCGTCGCCGGCGTCGTGTTGACCACGCTGCTCGTGCCACAGGGGATGGCCTATGCCGAGCTCGCAGGCCTGCCTCCGATCACGGGTCTGTACACGACGATCCTGTGCCTGACCGGCTATGCCGTGTTCGGCCCCTCGCGGATCCTCGTGCTCGGCCCGGACTCGTCGCTCGGGCCGATGATCGCAGCGACGATCTTGCCGATCCTCGGCGCTCACGGCAGCCCCGAGCGCGCGATCGCGCTCGCGTCGATGATGGGCCTCATCGTCGGAGCGATCATGATCCTCGCTGGGGTCGCCAAGCTCGGCTTCATCGCGGACCTGCTCTCCAAGCCGACCCAGATCGGCTACATGAACGGGCTGGCGCTGACGATCCTGGTCGGGCAGCTGCCGAAGCTCTTCGGCTTCTCGACCGACGCCAACGGCCTCATCAACGAGGCGCGGGCGTTCGTGCACGGGCTGGCGTCGGGCGAGACGGTTGGTGCCGCGCTTGCGATTGGCTTGGTCAGCCTCGCGTTGATGGTCGTTCTCGGCCGTTGGCTGCCGCGGGTTCCCGCAGTGCTGGTCGCGGTCGTCGTTGCGATCGTCGCCGCATCCGTATTCGATCTGGCCGGACATGGCGTCTCGCTCGTCGGCGAATTGCCCAAGGGGTTTCCACCCCTCACCGTCCCCAACCCCGTGTCCGATCTTCCGCTGCTCGTCGCGGGATCACTCGGGATCGTGCTGGTCGCGCTCGCCGACACGATCTCGACTGCGTCGGCGTTCGCTGCGCGGACCGGCCAAGAGGTCGACGGGAACGGCGAGATGATCGGCATCGGCGCCGCCAACCTCGCGGCCGGCTTCTTCCAGGGCTTCCCGGTGAGCACGAGCGGCTCGCGCACCGCGGTCGCCGAGCAGGCCGGCGCCAAAACGCAAGTCACCGGCCTTGTCGGAGCGGCGCTGATCGTGCTGATGCTCGTGCTCGTCCCGGGGCTGCTCAAGAACCTCCCGAACCCGACGCTCGCCGCGGTTGTGATCGCGGCATCCCTGTCGCTCGCCGACATACGCGGCATGGTACGGCTGTGGAAACAGCGCCGCGTCGAGTGCCTCCTATCGATCGCCGCGTTCCTGGGCGTCGCCTTGCTCGGCGTGCTCGAGGGCATCGCCGTGGCGGTCGCGCTCTCGATCCTCAACGTGTTCCGTAGGGCCTGGCGGCCCTACTTAACGACGCTCGGCCGCGTGCCCGGACTCGCCGGGCAGCACGACCGCCAGCTCCACCCCGACGCCGAGGAACTACCCGGCCTCGTGATCATTCGGTTTGACGCGCCGCTGTTCTTCGCCAATGCACGAGCGTTCCGAGACCGGATCCGTACCCTCGCCGGCGCCGATCCGCGACCGGAGTGGATCGTAATCGCCGCCGAGCCGATCACCGATGTCGACACCACGGCCGCCGACATGCTCGCGGACCTCGACGAGGAACTCAACGCCCAGGGCACCTCACTGGTGTTCGCCGAGCTCAAGGATCCCGTTCGGGGCAAGCTCCAGCGCTATGAGCTCATCGGGCCGCTCGACCCCGACCACTTCTTCCCGACGCTTGACGCCGCCATCGACGCGTTCCGTGAGAAGACCGGCGTCGACTGGGTGCCGGCAGTGCGAGGTTCGGCCGATCGGCCGGTAGCCTGAGCGCCGATCGATGATCTCGCCCGGGTGGCGTGCGCCTCAGGCGGCGGCGAATTCATCAGCAGCGCTGCACGCCGCTCGAAGCGCCCTCAGCGACGCGGCGAACTGCGTCAGCGTGCGCCCCTGCACGGCCATCCGACATTCGAGCTCGCGCTCGAATGTCTTGGTGGCCTGCGCCAGCACCGTCCTTCCGGCCGGCGAAAGCTCGATGATCGAGGAGCGCCGGTCAGCTGGATTTGGCCGCCGCTGGCAGTACCCGGAGGCTTCGATCGTGTCAACCAGTTTGCTGACACCCCCGGTAGTAAGGGAGAGCGCTTCCGCGATGTCATACACCCGGCAGTCCTGCGTACTGGCGATGATCTGCATCGGTTCAAACTTGTGCAGGGGCAGGTCATGCTCAGCGCGCATGCGCGCGTCGATCGCGTTCCAGAGCTCGGTCTCGTAGCGAATCAGGTCGCTGAAAAGCTGCTTGAGGTCGTCCATCGGGCCTCAGCAGTTTAAGTGACGTGGCGCTGCGCCTTGTCAAGATTGCCGAGCAGCTCCTGCTTGTTCATCCGAACTACGAACGTCGGCTGATCAACGTCGAGCCGCCACCTGTGGGCTTGCGTCATCGCTTCTCCTCTCGCGTGGTTCGGTGGCGCACGATATCACAGTAGCTGACATGGAAGCTACTTACAAGCAAGGTGCTCTGGAATCCTGCCGTTATGCTGCGCACGTGATCTCACCAGCAACCGAAAGAGGGACCGATGAGCTCGAGCAACGACTACGACGTCATCGTCTTAGGGGGCGGCGCTCCCGGCGAGCACTGCGCTGCGGCGCTGGCTGCGCGCGGGTTGCGAGTGGCCGTCGTCGAGCGAGAGCTCGTCGGCGGCGAGTGCTCGTACTGGGCATGCATTCCGTCGAAGTCGCTGCTGCGTCCCGGTGAGGCCGTGCACGGCGCCCGCGAGGCTGCAGCCACGGCCGACGTCGATGTTCAGGCGGCGCTCGCGTGGCGTGACTACATGGTTTCGAACCACACCGACGGCGGCCAGGTGAAGTGGCTGGCGAGCCACGGTATCGATCTCCTGCGCGGGAGCGGCCGGCTCGCGGGCACCGGCGTGGTCGAAGTCGACGGTGCCCGGCACACCGCGGAGCATGTCGTCGTGGCGACGGGCTCGGCGCCGATCGTGCCCCCGGTTCCCGGACTCCGGGAGCTCGAGGGCGTCTGGGGCACCCGCGAGGCGACGAGCATGACCGCGGTCCCCCGCCGCCTGCTCGTGCTGGGCGGCGGTGCGGCAGGTGTCGAGCTCGCCCAGGTCGTCCGCCGGCTCGGCGGCGAGGCCGTGCTCGTCGAGGGCGCCGATCATGTGATTCCGCGCGAAGCCGCGCCGCTGGGCCAGGCGCTCAGCGAGGCCCTACGCCAGGATGGAATTGAGCTGGTGCTGGGGATGCACGCCACGGGCGCGCGGCGCGACGGAGATGAGTATGTGCTCGAGTTCGACGGCGCACCAGAGCTCCGGGGCGACCGCCTCCTGGTGGCAACGGGGCGACGCCCGCGCGTCGATGGGATCGGCCTGGAGACGGTTGGCGTCGAGGCCAACCCCAAGGGCATCGGGGTGGACGATCACTTGCGCGCCGGCGAGCGCCTGTGGGCGATCGGCGACGTCAACGGCATCTGGCCGCTTACCCACGTCGGCGAGTACGAGGGCGATGTCGTCGCAGCCAACATCGCCGGCGATCCGCGCCCCGCGAACTACGATGCCGTTCCGAGAGTCACCTATACCGATCCGCAGGCCGCCGCTGTCGGAGCGCTCGAGGCGCAGTACAGCGGCACCGCGCGCTTATCAGATGTGCCGAAGACCGCGATATACACGCATGCCTGGGCGCAGTCCAACGGGTTCATGACATTGCTGAGCGACGGCGAGCGACTGACGGGAGCCTACGCGCTCGGGCCTGAGGCCGGGGAGTGGATGCAGCAGGCGACGCTTGCGATCCGCGCGCGCGTCCCGCTCGACGTGCTGAGCGACACGATCCAGCCGTTCCCGAGCTTCTCGGGGATCTACGACGTCGCGATGATGGACCTCCAGATGCAGATCGCGGACCGACCTCGGCCCGTAGGCCCGATGGACCCGCGGATGGCGAGCGTGACGGCCTGAGGAGCAAAGGATGACGCAGCTACCCGAGGATCCGCGTCCCGCGCTGATCACTCGGATCGCCGTTGGCGTGGACGGCTACCAGGAGGGTCGGGACGCAGCAATCCTCGCGTCGATGATCGCCGAGGCGTCCGGTGCCGAGCTGATGCTGGTGGCCGTCCATCCGGATCCGATGGTCCTCGTGCCCGCGGAGCTCGGGTGGGCCGGCATGCGCAAGGAGGCGCACCGCGTTCTCAGGGAGACCCGCGACGCACTGGCGCCCAATGCTCGGATCGTCGTCGAGACCGACTGGTCCGTTCCGCGCGCGCTCGAGCGCGTGGCCCAGCGAGAGAGCTGCAATCTGATCGTGGTGGGGTCGAGCCGTCGCGGCCCTGAGCGCCGCGTACACATCGGCAACCTCACCCGCCAGCTGCTCAGCCACAGCCGCTGCGCGCTCGCGGTTGCACCGCGGGGGCTGAGCGAGCAACCGACTCATCGAATCACCCGCATCGGGTTGGGATACGACGGCGCTCCGGAGTCTGAGGCCGCGCTCGAGCTTGCGGGATCGCTGGCGATCCGCTCCGGCGCCAGCCTTCAGGTACGCGGCGTCGTCGACGACTCGCTCCCGATGGTTGGATGGCGCTCCATCGGTCGAGAGCAGGTGCTCGCCATATGGGACGAGCTTCTGGAGCCGCAGGTCGCCGCGCTGCTCGAGCGGGCGCGGAGCGCGTCCGAGACAACCGGTGCCGACGTCGGCGAGGTGGACGTCCTGCGGGGCCGTCCCGCCGACGCGCTGATGAAGCTGTCCGAGCGAGTCGACCTGCTCGTGATCGGGTCGCGACGCTGGGGAGTCGCCGCTCGTGTTCTCCTGGGGAGCACCGGCGAGGCGCTCATGCACAACGCGAGTACTGCGGTGCTGGTCGTGCCACGCCCCAAGATCTGACAGCGTCTCGTGCTGCTCAGCCAGCCGTCGCGGCTGGTGACATCGTCGCGGACCAGAGCGTCGCAATCATCCGATCTTTCGGCATCGCATCTCGGTTCGTCGGAGGGAAGGCAGAGACCATCGTCCTCGTCCGTCCTGGTCGGCGCGTCAGTAGTTATGACCGATCTTCTGCGGTCGTTCCCGGATGGCGCTGGACGCCCCTTGCGCGACGCTCGCGTCAAGCAATGAACAACGAGCGAGGAGACCGCGCTGACGTGGATCCGAGATGCCGAACCTGCAACGACGTGATCGGGGTGTATGAGCCCCTTATGTATGTCTATTGCGGGACCGCACGGCGAACCTCGCGCGCAGCGGAGCCGGACGTCTCCTGGTCGAGTGGAGAGTGCTTTCACCCCGACTGCTACCTGCTGTTCGGACACGAGGCCTAGCCGCGGGTTGGCGACGCCGCTGCCGGGGGTCAGTAATTGTCCGTACCGGGCGCGCATCTGGCGACGGATGTGACACTTCCGTCATCTGTGCACGATTCAGGAACCAACGAGCAAGGAGAACCTCATGACCACCGCCGCCACGCATCGAGGACAGTCCACTCCTGGGGTCCGCGGCTATCAGGCCGCCGTCGTCCACGACTTCGCCTCGCCGCTCAGCGTCGAGCATGTGCCTTGGCGCGACCTCGCGCCAAGGCAGGTGCGCGTCAAGGTCGAGGCGTCAGGGCTGTGCCATACGGACATCCACGCCGCCCACGGCGACTGACCGATAAAGCCCGCGCCGCCGTTCATTCCCGGACACGAGGGGGTCGGGCTCGTGGTCGAGCTCGGCCCGGGCGTCACCGAGGTGGCCCTTGGCGACCGCGTCGCGATGCCGTGGCTCGGCTACGCCTGCAGCACCTGCGACTACTGCGTGTCCGGCTGGGAGACGCTGTGCGAATCCCAACAGAACATGGGCTATTCGATCGACGGCGCCTTCGGCGAATACGCCACCGCGTATGCCCGCTACGTGGTCAAGGTGCCGTACGGGATCGATCCGTTCGACGCTGCACCGCTCACCTGCGCTGGCGTGACCACGTACAAGGCGATCAAGGTCGCCGGCACCCGCTCGTCGGATCTGGTCGCCGTATTCGGCGTTGGCGGGCTCGGCCATCTCGCGATCCAGTACGCGGCGATCGCGGGAGGCCGAGTGATCGCGGTCGACCTGCTCGACGAGAAGCTCGAGCTCGCTCTCGAGCTCGGCGCGGAGTTCACCGTAAACGCCGCCCGAGAGGACCCAATCGAAGCGATCAAGCTACTTGGAGGAGCCGACCAGGCGATCGCACTCGCCGTTTCGCCGCGAGCGTTCGAGCAAGCCTACGGAACGCTTCGCCGGGGCGGAAAGCTGGTGTTCGTCGCGCTGCCCGCAGACAACCACGTCACGCTTCCGATCTTCGAGACTGTACTGAACGGGATTACGATCGTCGGCTCGATCGTGGGCACGCGGAGTGACCTGCGCGAGGTGTTCGAGCTACACGCCGCGGGCAAGACACGGGTCATTCGAGAGATTCGCCCGCTAGCCACTGTGAATCAGGCGATCGCGGATGTCGAAGCCGGCCGCGTCGCCGCACGAATCGTGTTCACGCCCTGATGCTGGCCTGGCAGTCGCGATCGCCCGTGGGTCATCCTCGTCGGTGAGCTCGACGCCATTCGGAACCACCGAGTCCCCGGCTCAGCCGCGCGGTTGCGTGACCGATTGCGCTCGGGAGCCGTGGGTTTCGGGTGTCTGGCGACCGGTGCCTCTCCGTTCGCGCACCGGGAATGTGGCGTTGATCGTCGTGCCCTCCCCCGGCGAGGACTTGACCTCGAGGGTTCCGTGGAGCAAGTCGAGCCGTTCCCGCATTCCGAGCAGGCCGAACCCTTCGGTCTTGGCGATCGGATCGAACCCGTGTCCGTCGTCGCGCACCGTCACCCTGACGGTGGAGGCGTCTTCCATGACCTCGACCTGAGCCCGCCCTGCGGCGCCGTGGTTCATCGCGTTGTTGAGGGCTTCCTGGACGACGCGGTACATCGTCGTCTCGGCCTCGCTTGTGTGCCGGTCTGGCTCGCGACCCTGCTCATAGGCGAGGTCGATCACGAGATCCACCGCTAGCCCACGGCTGCGCGCACGCTCGGTGAGATCCTCGATCGCCGCCTGAGCGCCAAGGTCATCCAGGGCTGCTGGGCGAAGGTCGGTCACGAGTGAGCGCAGGTTGTGAATCTCGTGCTCCAGCTGTCCGACGGCCTCGCGGACCGTCTCGGCGAGCTCCTCGGATTTCGGGTGCTGCAGCTGAGCAGCAAGCCCGAGCCGCAGCGCGGCGAGGTTCTGCAGGGTCTCGTCGTGAAGCTCGCGGGCCCAGCGAGCGCGTTCTTGCTCAGCGGCGGCGAGGCGTTGCCGTCGGCGCTCCGCCTCGACCGTCACCGCGGTCGCGACGGCGGTCGCCGCGCTCGCCGCGAACGCTTCGAGCAGGCGCTGGTCGTCAGCGCTGAACGCCGGTCCGTCATCGAGCCGGTCGACCGCGATCAGCACGCCATAGCCGCGACCGCGGAAGAGCAGCGGGACCACCAACCCGGCTTCGGCGCGGAAACCAAGCCGCCCCAGCCCGTGCCGCTCGAACCGCGCTCGGTTGGGTTGCTCCTCGATGCGAAGCGTCCTCGAGACTCGCAGCGCCCCAGCGGCGAGACTGTTCTGCGAGTCGACCTCGCGGCCCACCAGAGCTTCAGGCAGCTCGCCGGCCGCGGCCGCGACAGTCATCTGCCCTTCCTGATGGTGTTCGATCACGACCGCCCGAGCGGATACCAGCGCCCTCCCGCGCTTGGCCACGAGCCCCAGAATCACATTGAGGTCGGTCTCGCCGCCGAGCGCCCGCGCGATCTGCATCGTCGCATCGAGCGCATCGACGGTCCGCTTGAGCTCCTTGTGCTGCGCGTCCAGATCGGAGTACCGGTGCGCGTTCTCGATCGCCGCGCCGGCTAACTCAGCCAGCAGCACGATTGTCTGCTCGTCCTGCTCGGTGAACTGTTCACCATCGACCTTCTCGGTCAGGTACAGGTTTCCGAACGGGGCGCCTGCGATCATCACAGGAACGCCCAGGAACGTCCGCATCGGCGGATGCTCAGCCGGAAAGCCATAGGAGTGCGGGTGAGCGCCTGCGTCGGCTAACCGAAGCGGCACGGGGTGCGAGATCAGCTCGCCCAGCACCCCCCGCCCCCTCGGCAGATCCCCGATCCGATTCCGCGTCTCCTCGTCGATCCCGACGGCGATGAACCGCTCGAGCTCGGTCCGTGACTCATCCATCACGCCGAGCGCCGCGTACTGCGCGCCCGCCAGCTGGCGGGCGGACTCAACCAAGCGCCGGAGGACGAGCTCGAGATCCAGCTCCGACAGAATCTCGCGCGCGAGCCGGACGGCTTCGAGCGCATCGGGCGCCCTCGAGGACCCGCGATGTGAACCAGCTGTCAAATGTGCCGATCGAAGGAAAAGACGTCCATAACTGCCACTGAGCCGAGCACGCTGCGAGAATAGCAGCGCGGTCACGACACGTTGCCGCTTTCAGACGAGCGTCGAGTTCCAACCCGCCGTTGAAGGCGGAACCCAGATCACTATCAGTGCGGGCGTCGGGAAGTCGAAGCAGCCGACGGCTTCGGACCCGAAGCACTGGTCGGATGCTCTCGGAGGCTCGAGCGCGGCGTGAGCCGGGTGCTACCGCCGCCGACCCCTGGTCAAACTCGTCAAAAATCAGGTTCACCAGACGTTGGACCATGTCTTGTCCGCCAGCTTCGAGTGGCCCCCTGAGACCGGTCACGTAAACCACTTCCTCGGCGACGGGAGCGAGCCCCTTGCCCGTCAGTAACTGATTCAGGATCGGACGGGCTCGTTGCCGCGCCGCCAGCTCCTGCTCGGTCGGGATCCGCCCCGTCCGCTTGTCCGGCCCCGGGGCGGGATCGACCACTCGCTGTTCTATGTGCGGAGAACCCGCGAGGAGGGGCCCACGGGCGAGCACTGGCTGATGCGCTCCAGGCTGCCGAAGCGACCTCAGGCTTGGCGATACTGATCTCGGGTTCACCATGATGATTGCGATGACGGGGATGTTCCTGATGGCCAACCGGATTTTCACTTCGTTCGGGATGGGCACCGTCCTAGTGGTCGCGATCGCCCTGATCGGCTCGCTGATGGTGCTGCCGGCCGTGCTCTCCAAGATGGGTGATCACGTCGACAGCGGGCGGCTCGCCGGGCTGCAGCGCCTGCGCGCCAAGCGAGGTGCGTCCCCGTTCTGGGCTCCGATCGTCAGTGCGGTCCTGCGGGCACCCGTCGTCTGGGGCGGCGCCGCCGTCGCGCTGCTCGTTGCGCTCGCGATCCCGGCTTTCAGCCTGCACACGGTCAGCGCCGTGCACACCACCGGGGAGGCGGGTCCGACCGTCGATTTCAACAACGCGATGAAGTCGCGAACTACGGAGAGCAGTCCGTGGTAGCA
The DNA here is from genome assembly GCA_963763525.1 of uncultured Solirubrobacterales bacterium. Lineage (GTDB taxonomy): Bacteria > Actinomycetota > Thermoleophilia > Solirubrobacterales > Solirubrobacteraceae > Palsa-465. The sequence continues at coordinate 16,478 of CAVXPA010000014.1, read as the reverse complement.
GCGGATGTGCATGATCCGCCGTTGCGCGAGAGTCTAGTTCGCTGCGGTGGTGCTATCCGTCCGGCTGGGAGTGTGGTGTGTCATGAGGTTGAGCAGCGTACGATTCCTTGCTGATCGGTTTGCGGCGCAGCACTCGCGAAGGGTTTGCCGGCGTGCACACGTGAGTGGCGCTTGTGTGGCGCTGTGTGTAGTCTGGTGCGCTTTCGCCTGTTTCACCGCGTCCGCCGTGGCGGCTAGGCCAGGAACGATCACGATCTTCCCCGCTCCGACTGCGGGTGGGCTCACGGCTGGTCCGGACGGCAACGTCTGGTTCACCGAGACGACCGGCATCGGGCGGATCACGCCGTCGGGGACGATCACCACCTTTCCGGCGCCGGTTGACGGCGATGTCGGCATCACGGCCGGTTCGGACGGCAACATCTGGTTCACCGAATGGGGAGCCGACCACACCAACATCGGCCGGATCACACCCAGCGGGACGGTTACCGAGTACCTCAACGGCAGCTACGGCGGCAAGATCAATCCAGGCTCCAACGCCACCCTCTGGTTCACGGAGGATCTCTGCTGCTACAGCGAACAGGCGATCGGCCGCGTGGTCATCTCGCAGGTTTCGCCGGGCACGTCTGACGGGATCACCCATTTCCAGCTCTCCAATGGCGATAGCTATCCGTACGACATCGTGGAGGGCCCGGACGGCAACATGTGGTTCACCGAGCAGTTTGGTGATGCGATCGGGCGGATCACCCCGAACGGGACGGTGACCGAGTTCCCAGAGCCCTACACCGACCTGCTTGGGATCACGGCAGGCCCGGTCGGCAACATCTGGTTCACAGCGCGCTCGGGCGCGGTCGGGCGGATCACCCCGACCGGGATGGTGACCATGTTCCCCGTCGGCGGTGGCCCCAGCGATATCACCACGGGTCCAGACGGCAACCTGTGGTTCACGCAGCGCTACAGCGACCAGATCGGGCGGATCACGCCGACAGGCACGATCACGGAGTATCAGGTCCCGGTCGCGAACGCGCAGCCCGGAGAGATCAGGACGGGGCCGGACGGCAACATCTGGTTCGCGACCGTAGGTAACGGGATTGGCCGGCTCAGGCTTGGGGCGAGCACCACGACTTCCCTCCACTGCCAGTTGCACAGCCTGCTCGTCGACCAGTCGACCGTTTGCACCGCGACGGTGACCGACACCGGGACTACCGGTTCGATGACGCCTGCCGGCACCGTCAGCGTCAGCAGCGATAGCACGGGGACGTTCACCGGTGATCCCTGCACGCTGTCCGGAACTGTTGCGACAGCGAGCTGCCAGGTCACCTACGCCCCTGCGGCGGTCGGGTCCGGACAGCACACGCTGACCGCCACCTATAGCGGCGACAGTAACCACGCGCCGAGCGCCGGGTCCAGGCAATTAGGCGTGGCAGCACGTGCGACTATCACGGCGCTCACCTGCTCGCAGCCGCAGCTCCTTGTCGGGGAGTCTACAGCCTGCACCGTGACCGTTACAGACATCGACCGCGGCACGCCGGTCACACCATCTGGCACCGTCATACTGGATACGAACGGCGGCGGCTTCGCTAGCACCGAGTGCGAATTGGCCGGAGGCGGGCCGAGCGCGAGCTGCCAGGTGCCATGACTGCGCAAGTAATCGGGGCCGGGCAGCACAAGCTGATCGCGACATATGGTGGTGACACCGCTCACAGTGGCGGCAGCGGGCTTACGATCGTGACAGTCACCGGGCGCTCCACCAGCACGATGGTCAGCTGCGAGCAAACCACCCTGACCGTCGGTGAGTCGACGCTCTGCACCGCGACCGTCGCCGACACGGCCACTGGGCAGCTCATCACAGCGACCGGAACCGTCACCTTTAGCGGTCACAGAAGCGACAACTTCAGCCCTACCGCCTGCACGCTGTCAAATGATGACGGCACCGCCAGCTGCGAGGCGACCTACACGCCGACCGCGATCGGGACCGGACAGCACACGATCACGGTCCGGTACCCGGGCGACCGGACGCATGCACCCAGCACAGGACAGACAACGATCACGGTAGCCGCCACCAGCGCGCCGGGCGCTCATGCGCACATAGGCCATAGCTGACGACTGCCCAGGACCTACACCGCGGCGAGCCGTATCAGCTGCGGTCGCCGGTCGAGCGGCGGGGGCCTCTGAAGCCGGGCCTATGCATCCGCCCGCGCCGCTGACGCTCGACGAGCAAGCCACGCACAGCGGATCACCCATCGCGACTCTTCCACCTTAGCCTGCGGCTTAAAGGGTGGAAGCGTCAGCGCTTCCCCGCGGGGAGATCGCATTCGACGGTAGTGGTGCACGCGCGGCCGCGGCACGGCCGGATCGTCCCAAGAGTAAAGCGACCGGCGGTGCTGGGTCACGGAGCGCCGTACTCGCATGCGGGTCGGGTCCGGCCGCGCGGCCCGGCCGCTGGTGGCGGGTCGGCTGCGGTGCCGGCGCCGGGCGTCGAGCTGCTGTACTGCCTGGGTCGTCGCCGCTCGCCGGCCGCCACGTCCGCGTTCCATACTGGCCGCCGTCCGGGCAACCGCGGCTACGCTACCCCGCTGACCCGCCGCCGGTGCAGGAGATCATCGCGGTGATGCGTGCCGCCGGCGACAGCGCGTACGGCGACCGGCTGCGCGGCATGATCGTGGTCCTCTGGCGCGCCGGGCTAGCGGATCGGCGATACGCTCGCGCTGGCCGAGACCGATCTTGACCCGGCGCGCGGCGCGATCACGATCCGAGGAGGCAAAGGCGGCAAACGCAGAGAGGTCGGAATGGACCCGTTCGGTTGGCAGCATCTGGATCCGTGGCCTTCCCACGCAAGTCGAGCACCACGGCTACCGTTGACGAGCCCCGTCGCAGCAGTCAATGATCATTTCTCGGCCCCGGCGGTGGGGCCTGGGAGCGCCGGGGTCGGGTCGCCTGGGGCGAGCTCGGCCTTCAGCTTGGCGAACTGATCGTCGACGGTGCTCTTGGCGTCGAGCTGCGCCAGCTGGCGGTCGATGTCGTCCTGCGGGGGGCCGAGCGCGGTCAGGTCCTCGAGCGTCCCGGCAGCCTGGAGCTCTTCGACGGCGGATGCACGTGCCTTCATGTCCTCGGTCTTATCGACGGCGCGCTGCATCGCCAGGCCGACGTCCTCCATCTGATCGCCGATGCCGGTCGCCGCCTCGGAGATCTGGACCTGTGCCGCAGCAGCGGAGTACTGAGCCTTAATGACCTCCTTCTTGGAGCGGAACGCCTCGACCTTGGTGCGGAGCTGCTCCTCGGACGCCGTCAGCTTCTCCTGCTCGGCCTCGAGCTCGGTGATCTGCGGGTCGAGTGACTCCACTTCACCGACGATCAGTTGCTTGCGCTCGAGCGCCATGCGCGCGAGGTCCTCTTGACCGGCGGCCATCGCCTGCCGCGCCTGACCGTCGAGCTTGTCGGCCTGCTGATGCAGCGTCGACTCCTGGAGCTGCAGCCGCTTTTTCGAGGTGACGACGTCCGCGATGCCCTTCTTGACGTTCTGTAGCTGCTCGATCTGGCGCTCGTATGCGTAGTCGAGCGTTTCGCCGGGGTCCTCTGCCCGGTCGAGCAGGTGCGAGATCTTGGCTTTGATGTCCGTCCATTCACGAGCAATCAAACCGGACATGGCGCTCTCCTCTCTCTCATTTCACAGTTTGGTGCTACCCCGGGGCATGCAGCTGGGCCTCGAGCCGGGCGATAGCGGCGCCCCGGTCGGCCGCGTACTCGCGGTTGCGCGACATCGCTGTGGTCTGCCAGCCGTTGACTCACTGGCCGTATATCGAAGCATCGGCTGCGCGTAGCGCGCTCACGTAGCCGGCCCGCTCGTATTCGGACGCGTCTACCTGGCTGGGGACCGCGAGCATCCCACGGAAGTCGTCGACACTGGCGAATCCCTTGCGCGCCATCCAGTCGGTCAGCCCGCCGAGCAGCCAGGTCGCGTGTTCGGGTCCATGGCGCAGGAATGCCGAGGTGCTCATCACTACATCCGCGCCCGCCAGCAGGTACCTGGCGACGTCGTCCGGGGTCTCGACGCCGGTTGTGGCGGCGAGCGAGGCGCGGATATGCCCTCGCAAGAGCGCGATCCAGGTCCGGGGCAGCCGGCCCTCGGTCGGGGTCGACAATCCGGCGGCGGGCACGACGGTCAACGCCTCGGTGTCGATCTCCGGTTGCAGGAACCGGTTGAACAGCACGAGTCCGGCGGCACCGGCCCTGTCAAGCGCGAGCGCCATCTCGAAGACGGAGCTGAAGTGGGGGCTGAGCTTCACCGCCACCGGCACCGAGACGGCCTGCTTGACGCGCGCCAGCACGTCGAGGTGGCGCCGCTCGACCTCGCGGCCTGAAAGCTGCGGATCGGCGGGAAGGTAGTAGACATTCAGCTCGATCGCAGGCGCGCCGGCGTCCTGCATCGCGCGGGCATAATCGATCCACCCATCGGGGGTCACGCCATTGAGGCTCGCGATCACCGGGATCTCGACGGCGGCCACGGCACGCTCGAGCAGGCTCAGATAGCGGCGGGGTCCAGGCTCGTCCCAGGCGCCGGTCGGGAAGTAGGACAGCGACTCGCCGAAGCTCTCGCTCCCGGCGTCGGCCAGCCGCGAGTTCAGCTCGGCCTCACGGCGCAGCTCCTCCTCGAACAGCGAATACAGGACCACCGCGCCGACTCCCGCGTCGGCGAGGCGCTGGACGCCATCGAGTGTCTTCGAGAGCGGCGAGGGCGACGCGACGAGGGGGTTGCGCAGCTCAAGGTCCATGTAGCGGGTGGCCAGATCCATCAGCCCTCCCTCCGGGCATCGGCGGGAAAATCAACCGCGCCGCGGGTCGCCATCTCCTCGTAGGTCCGCCAGCGCTGGCCGACCGTCTGCTGCGCGAGCGCCTGTAGCCGCTCGCCCTCGGCGGGGTCGGCGTTGGTCAGCGCTCGGAAGCGCAGCTCCCCGTCCCGGTAGCGACTGAGCGGGATCCGCGGCCGCGGAGAATCGAGCAGGAACGGGTTGGCGCCGGAGGCGCGCAGCATCGGGTCGTAGCGGAGCAGCGGCCAGTGACCGCTCGCGACAGCGTTGTATTGCTGGCTCAGCCCGTCACGCATCTCGAAGCCGTGGGCGATGCAGTGGCTGTAAGCGATCACGAGTGACGGGCCGTCGTAGGCCTCCGCCTCGCGCAACGCGGTCAGCGTCTGCTGCGGGTCGGCGCCCATCGCGATCCGGGCGACGTACACGTTGGCGTAGGCGATCGCCTGCAGCGCGAGGTCCTTGGTCGGCATCGTCTTGCCGGCGGAGGCGAACTTCGCGACCGCCCCGAGCGGCGTGGCCTTCGACATCTGCCCGCCGGTGTTGGAGTAGACCTCGGTGTCGAGCACGAGCACGTTCACGTTGCGCCCGCTGGCGAGGACGTGATCGAGACCGCCGGAGCCGATGTCGTAGGCCCAGCCGTCGCCGCCGACGATCCAGACGCTACGGCGGATCAGGTGGTCGATCACGCTGCGCAGGTCGGCGACCGCTGCCGGGTCAAGCGCGTCGAGCCGGCGGTCGAGCTCCGCGATGCGCTCGCGCTGGGCGCGCAGCTCGGACTCGCGCAGCTGGGACGCGGTCAGGATCTCGTCGACGAGCTCGGCCCCGATCTGCTCGCGCAGCTCGGTCAGGCGCCGCCGGGCCAGGTCGGTGTGGCGGTCGGCCGCCAGCCGCAGCCCCAATCCGAACTCGGCGTTGTCCTCGAACAGCGAGTTCGACCACGCCGGGCCGCGCCCGTCGCCGTTGACCGTCCACGGGGTCGTCGGCAGGTTGCCGCCGTAGATCGAGGAGCAGCCGGTGGCGTTCGCGATCGTCAGCCGGTCTCCGAACAGCTGCGAGACGAGCTTCAGGTACGGCGTCTCGCCGCAGCCCTCGCAGGCGCCCGAGAACTCAAACAGCGGCTCCAGGAACTGGGTGCCGCGGACCGTCCCGAAGTCGACGCGGGAGCGGTCGTTCACCGGCAGCGTCTCGAAGAACGCGACCTGCGACCGCTCGGCGGCGAGCGGCTCCTCGCGGGCGGCGAGGTTGATCGCCTTGTAGGCCGGACGCAGCGGCGCCGACACCGGGCACGCCTCGACGCACAGCCCGCAGCCGGTGCAGTCCTCGGCGTAGACCTGCAGCGTGAACCGCATGTCGGGGAGCCCCGGCGCGTTCAGCTCGGCCGAGCGGAAGCCGTCCGGGGCGCCCTGCAGCCGCTCCGGCTGGTAGTAGCGCGAGCGGATCACGCTGTGGGGGCAGACGAAGCTGCAGTTGCCACACTGGATGCAGAGCTCCTCGTCCCAGCGCGCGACCAGCTCGGAGATGTTGCGCTTCTCATACGCGGTCGTGCCGCTCGGGTAGGTGCCGTCGACCGGCAGCGCACTGACGGGCAGTTCGTCGCCACGCCCGGCCATCATCACCGCGGTCACCTCGCGGACGAACGGCGGGGCATCGGCCGGGACGAGCTGCTCGGGCTCGCGCGTCGCCGACACGAGCGAGGGGAGCTCGACCCGGTGCAGTCCGCCCAGCGCGCGGTCGACCGCGATCTGGTTGCGAGCGACCACCTCGGCGCCGCGCTTGCCGTAGGTCTTCGCGATCGCGGCCTTGACCTGCTCGATCGCCCGGTCGCGCTCAAGGACACCCGAGATCGCGAAGAAGCAGGTCTGCAGCACCGTGTTGGTGCGCCCGGCGAGGCCCGCGTCGCGGGCGATGCGTGCGGCGTCGATCACGTAGAGCTCGATCCGCTTGGCGAGCAGCTGCTCCTGGACCGGGCGCGAGAGCGCGTCCCAGATCTCGCCCGGGCCGAGCCGGGTGTTGAGCAGGAGCGTGGCGCCCGGCGCAGCGCGGTCGAGCACCTCGCCCCGCTCGAGCAGCCCGTACTGGTGGCAGCCGACGAAGCTCGCCTGCGAGATCAGGTATGGCGCGTGGATCGGGCGGGGGCCGAAGCGCAGGTGCGAGACGGTCTGTGAGCCTGACTTCTTCGAGTCGTAGACGAAGTACCCCTGGGCGTGCAGCTCCGCCTCGTCACCGAGGATCTTGATCGTGTTCTTGTTCGCGCCGACCGTCCCGTCGGAGCCGAGCCCGAAGAAAACGGCGCGCACCGTCTCCGGCGGCTCGATGTCGAGCGACGGGTCATACGGCAGGCTGAGACCCGAGACGTCGTCGGTGATCCCGATCGTGAACCGCCGCCGCGGCCGTTCCCGGCCGAGCTCCTCGAACACCCCGGCGACCATCGCCGGGGTGAACTCCTTCGATGACAGCCCGTAGCGGCCGCCGATCACGCCCGGCATCAACGGAAGCTCACTCTCGGCAACCGCCTCGCTCAGCGCCGCGACCACGTCGAGGTAGAGCGGCTCACCGAGCGAGCCCGGCTCCTTGGTCCGGTCGAGCACCGCGACCCGCCGCACGCTCGCGGGCAGCGCCTGCACCAGCTCGGCCGCTGGGAACGGCCGGTAGAGCCGCAGCTGCGCAACTCCGACGCGCTCGCCCCGCAGGGCGAGCGCGGCAGCGGTCTCCCGCGCGGTCTCCCCACCGGAGCCAATCACCACGAGCAAGCGCTCCGCCTCGGGGTGACCGCTGTAGTCCACCAACCGGTAGTGACGACCGGTGCGCTCCCCCAGCGCGTCCATCGCCGCCTGAACGGCGCCCGGTACCCGGGCGTAGAACGGGTTGACCGTCTCGCGCGCCTGGAAGTAGACGTCAGGGTTCTGCGCGGTCCCGCGGATGAACGGACGCTCCGGGGAGAGCGCCCGGGCTCGATGCTCGCGGACCAGTTCCTCGGGGACGAGGACCCGCAGGTCCTCGTCCGAGAGGAGCTCGGCGCCGTTGAGCTCGTGTGAGGTGCGGAAGCCGTCGAAGAAGTGCAGGAACGGCACCCGCGTGGCGTGCGTGGCGGCGTGCGCGACGAGCGCAAGGTCGTGGGCCTCCTGGACCGAGGCCGAGGCGAGCAGCGCGAAGCCGGTCTGGCGGACCGCCATCACGTCGGAGTGGTCGCCGAAGATCGACAGTCCCTGCGCAGCCAACGACCGGGCAGCCACGTGGAGCACCGCCGCGGTCAGCTCGCCCGCGATCTTGTACATGTTTGGGATCATCAGCAGCAGCCCCTGCGAGGCGGTGAAGGTCGTCGCCAGCGCGCCGCCCTGGAGCGCGCCGTGCAACGCGCCCGCCGCCCCGCCCTCGCTCTGCATCTCGACCACGCATGGCACCGCGCCCCAGACGTTCGTCCGGCCGCGCCCGGACCACTCGTCCGCCAGTTCGGCCATCGGCGAGGAGGGCGTGATCGGGTAGATGCAGCAGACCTCGCTGAGCCGGTAGGCGACCGACGCCGCGGCCTCATTGCCGTCGATCGTCGCGCGCATCAGGCGCGCTCCGGTACCATCTCGATCGCGTGCACCGGGCACTGCTCGAAGCACGCCTGACAGCCGGTGCAGCGGTCGTAGTCAAACCGGTAGCGACGGCCGGGGCCGAGCTTGATCACCGCGTCCTCCGGGCACGCGCCGAGGCACCCGTCGCACTCGCAGCAGTTGCCGCATGACAGGCATCGCCGTGACTCGAAGCCCGCCTGCTCGGCCGTCAAGCCGCCGAGCACCTCAGCGAACCCCGCGACACGCTGCTGCGGCGCAAGCTCCGGCTGGCTCCGCCGACCGGCATCCCCGAAGTACCACAGGTTCAAGGACTCGAACACCGCCTCTGGATGCTTCGGACCGTGCTCCCCGCCGATACCTCGCAGCCACGTGTCGATCTGACGGCCCGCCTTCTTGCCGTGCCCGACCCCGACCGTGACGGTGCGCTCGCTCGGGACCATGTCGCCACCGGCGAACACACCGGGACATCCGGTCATCAGCGCCTCGGACACCTGGACGGTCCCGTCGCGGTCGAACTCGATCCCCGGCACCTCGCGCATGAACCCGGTGTCGCTGTCCTGGCCGAGCGCGAGGATCACCGTGTCGGCCTCGAGCGCCTCGAAGCGCCCGGTCGGCTGCGGGTAACCCGACGCGTCGAGCTCCATCACCTCGACCGTCAGCTCGGGTCCGTCGATCGCCGAAATCGTCCGCAACCAGTTGATCCGCACCCCCTCGCGTTCGGCATCCGCTGCCTCCTCCTCATGGGCGGGCATCTGCGCGCGGGTGCGGCGGTAGACGATCATCGCCTCCTCCGCTCCCAGCCGCCGCGCGACCCGGGCGGCGTCCATTGCCGTATTGCCGCCGCCGTAGACCGCCACCCGGCGCCCGACCCGCGGCCGCTCGCCCGACGCGACCCCGCGCAGGAACGAGATTGCGTCGAGGATCGGCCCCGCATCACGGGCCGGGATCTCAACGCGCTTACTCAAATGCGCGCCGACGGCGACGAACACCGCGTCGAAGCCGCCTTCGGCCCGCTCGGCGGCGAGGTCTTGCACCCGATGATCGCTGGTGACCCGGACCCCTAGATCGAGGATCCGCTGCAGCTCGCCGTCGAGCACGTCGCGCGGCAGCCGGTAGGCCGGGATGCCGTAGCGCATCATCCCGCCGGCCCGGGGGCCGGCGTCGCGCACTTCGACCTCGTGGCCGCGCCGGGCGAGATGGAAGGCGGCCGACAGTCCGCTCGGGCCCGATCCGATCACGAGCACCCGCTTGCCCGTCGGCGCGGCCGGCGGGTCGAACGCCCAGCCGCGTTCGAGCGCGAGGTCGCCCAGGAACCGCTCGACCGAGTGGATCGCGACCGCGCTGTCGAGGTTGGCGCGATTGCAGACGCTCTCGCACGGGTGGTAGCAGACCCGTCCGTGGATTGCCGGTAACGGGTTGTCGGCGACGAGCGCACGCCACGCCCGCTCGTGCTCGCCGGCCTGGGTGTACGCGAGCCAGGACTGGATGTTCTCCCCGGCCGGGCAGCCGGCGTTGCACGGCGGCAGCAGGTCGACGTAGACGGGGCGATGCTCGCGGACTGCGCCGCCGCGAGAGTGCCCGTGCACGAGGTCCGGCAGCCGCGCGATGTCCGGCCGCGAGCTCACAGCGTGTCGGACGCGATCGTCACGACGGAAATCATCAGAGCCCCATCATCCCGGGCCCCGCGTAGCGCGCGCGCTCTCCCAGCTCCTCCTCGATCCGCAGCAGCTGATTGTACTTTGCGACGCGCTCGCTGCGAGCCGGGGCGCCCGTCTTGATCTGGCCGACGCCGGTGGCGACGGCGAGGTCGGCGATGAAGGTGTCCTCGGTCTCGCCCGAGCGGTGCGAGATCACGCACCGGTAGCCGGCTACCCGGGCGATGTCGATCGTATCGAGCGTCTCGGTCAGCGTTCCGATCTGGTTGAGCTTGATCAGGACGCTGTTGGCGATCCCGCGCTCGATCCCCTGCCGCAGGATCCCGGGATTCGTGACGAAGATGTCATCGCCGACGAGCTGGAGCGTGTCGCCGAGCCGCTCGGTCAGCTGCCTCCAGCCGTCCCAGTCACCCTCGGCCAGCCCGTCCTCGAGGAACATCAACGGGTAGCGCCCGGCGATCCCGGCCCAGAGATCGATCATCTCCTCGCTCGACAGCGACCGGCCCTCGCAGCCCAGCTCGTAGCGACCGTCCTGGAAGAACTCGCTGCTGGCGGGGTCGAGGCAGATCGCGACGTCGTCGCCGGGACGGTAGCCCGCGGCCTCGATCGCGCTGACGATCAGCTCGAGCGGCGCCTCGTTGGAGTCGAGCATCGGCGCGAAGCCGCCCTCGTCGCCCACGCCCGCCGCCAGGCCGCGCTCCTTCAGGGTGCTCTTGAGCTGGTGGTAGACCTCGGCGCCGATCCGCACCGCGCCGGCGAACGAGATCGCCCCTACAGGGGCGACCATGAACTCCTGGAAGTCGATCGGGTTGTCGGCGTGCACACCGCCGTTGACGACGTTCATCGCTGGGACCGGCAGCAGCCGCGCGTCCTCACCGCCGAGATGACGCCATAGGGGCTGGCCGGCCTCGGCGGCTGCCGCACGGGCCGCCGCCATCGACACGCCGAGCAGCGCGTTGGCGCCGAGCCGGGACTTGTCGGCGGTGCCGTCGAGCCCGATCAGCGTTTCGTCGAGCGTGCGCTGATCGGCGATCTCGAGCCCACGCACGGCGTCGGCGACCTCGCCGTTCACGTTGGCGACCGCGCGGGTGACGCCCTTGCCGCCGAACGGCTCGCCGCCGTCGCGGAGCTCGACCGCCTCTCGCTTGCCGGTCGAGGCGCCCGAAGGGACCGCGGCGCGGCCGGCGGCGCCGCCGGCCAGCCGCACGTCGACCTCGACGGTGGGGTCCCCGCGGCTGTCGAGGATCTCGCGGGCGTGAACAGCACTGATCGTGCTCATCTTCCGGGCTCCTTTCGCGGTGCTGTGATCGCCGCCTGGGCAGCTGCGACGCGGGCGATCGGCAGCCGGAACGGCGAGCAGCTGACGTAGTCCAGCCCGGCGCGGTGAAAGAAACCAATCGAGACCGGGTCGCCGCCGTGCTCCCCGCAGATGCCAAGCTCGATGTCGGTGCGCCCCTGGCGGCCGCGACGCACGGCGATCCTGACGAGCTCGCCGACGCCGGCTTCGTCGATCGTCGCGAACGGCGAGACATGAAGGATCTGTTCGGCGACGTAGCGGGGAACGATCCGGCCCTCGACGTCGTCGCGCGAGAGCCCGATCGCGGTCTGCGTGAGGTCGTTGGTGCCGAACGAGAAGAAGTCGGCGTGTCGGGCGATCCGATCGGCGATGAAGCACGCTCTTGGCAGCTCGATCATCGTCCCGACCCCGAAGTCGCGACCGTGGGCGAAGCCCTCCTCCTCGGCGGCGGCGAGGACCCGGGCTCGCACAAGCTCGAGCTCCCGCTCATAGGCCACCAAGGGGATCATGATCTCGACCTTCGGCGGCTGACCGCGCTCACGGACGGCGCGTGCGGCGCGGACGATCGCGCGGACCTGCATCTCGTAGATCTCGGGGTGGAGCACGCCGAGCCGGACACCGCGCGTGCCGAGCATCGGGTTGGTCTCTTCGAGGCCGCGGATCAGCTCGAGCTGATGCTCGAGCTCGCCCAACTGGGGGCTCATCTCGATCCGGGCGCGCACGATCTGCTCGTGCAGTTCGAAACGGTCAGGAAGGAACTCGTGCAGCGGCGGGTCGAGCAGCCGGATCGTGACCGGCAGGCCGCCCATCTCCTCGAACAATCTCTCGAAGTCGTGCTGCTGGAGCGGACGCAGCTGATCAAGCGCGGCGCGGCGGCCGGCCTCGTCCTGGGCCATGATCATCGCCCGCATCAGCAGCTGGCGCTCGGGGGCCATGAACATGTGCTCGGTCCGGCACAGCCCGATCCCGTCGGCTCCGAAGCGGCTCGCGCGGCGGGCGTCCTGCGGGATGTCGGCGTTGGCCCGGACGCCGAGCTCCCGCAGCTCGTCCGACCAACGAAGGATCGTCTCGAAGCGCTCGTCGACATGCGCCTCGACCAGCGGCACGTCGTCGGTCGTGATCGTTCCGGCGCCGCCGTCGATCGCGATCCGGTCGCCGCGGCGCAGGACCAGCTCTCCGATCCGCACCTCGCCGGCGTGCAGGTCGACGTCGATCGCGGCCGCACCGGTGACCGCCGGCCGGCCCATGCCCCGCGCGACCAGCGCCGCGTGCGACGCCTTGCCGCCCTCGGAGGTGAGGATCCCCTTTGCGGCGTGGAACCCGGCCACGTCGTCGGCCTCCGTGAACGGCCGGACGAGGATCACGTCGATACCGGCCGCCGCGGCGTCGACGGCCTCCTCGGCAGTGAACACGATCACGCCCGCGGCGGCGCCCGGCGAGGCGGCGACGCCGCGCGCGACGATGTCGTATGCCGCGGATGGGTCGAAGGTGGGGTGAAGCAGCGCATCGAGCGCCCCGGCGTTGATCGTCGAGATCGCCTCTGAGCGGGTCAGCAGACCCTCATCGACAGCGTCGCACGCGAAGCGCACGGCGGCCTGCGCGGGACGCTTGGCGGCGCGGGTCTGCAGCATGAACAGGCGCCCCTCCTCGATCGTGAACTCGGTGTCCTGCATGTCCTTGTAGTGGCGCTCGAGTCGGCCGAGGATCTCGTCCAGCTGCGCGGCGGCCTCGGGCATCCACTCGTGCAGCTCGCTCAGATCGCGCGGGGTGCGCACCCCGGAGACGACGTCCTCGCCCTGCGCGTTTGGTAGGAAGTCGCCGGACGGCCGTGGTGAGCCGGTCAGCTCGTCGCGGCTGAAGGCGACGCCGGATCCCGACGTCTCGCCCATGTTGCCGTAGACCATCTGCTGCACGTTGACGGCGGTGCCCCATTCGTCGGGGATGTCGTTGATCCGCCGGTAGGAGACCGCCCGCTCCCCCAGCCAGGAGTCGAACACGGCGCCAATCGCCTGCGCCAACTGCTCCCGGGGGTCGCTCGGGAATTCGTAGAACGTCAGGAAGCCCGCCGTCAGCTCGCGCAGCGCGCCGGCGTCGAGCTCGGTGTCGAGCGTGACGCCGCGCTCGCGCTTGATCCGGGCGATCTCCTCTTCCCAGCGCTCGCCGGGGATGCCCCGCACCACGTTCCCGAACATCTGCACGAGGCGCCGGTAGGAGTCCCAGGCGAAGCGGTCGTTGCCGGTCCGCCGTGCCAAACCCTCAACCGACGCGTTGTTCAGACCGAGGTTCAGGACCGTGTCGAGCATCCCGGGCATCGACTTGCGCGCACCCGAGCGGACCGATACCAGCAGTGGGTTCTCGGGATCGCCGAGGCGCTTGCCGACGCGCCGCTCGAAGCGAGCGAGCGCCTCGTCGACCTGCTCGGCCAGATCGCCCGGCGGCTTTCGATCCTGCTCGATGTACGCGACGCAAGCTGCCGTTGTGATCGTGAAACCCGCGGGCACCCGGTCGACGCCGAGCACGCGAGTCATCTCCGCGATGCCCGCGCCCTTGCCGCCCAGCAGCTCGACCAGATCCCGCGAGCCGTCGCTGAAATCGTAGATCCACCTCATTGAGCGCCCGCGGGGGTACGCACGTAGTCGGACACCCCGAGGCGCGGAAGCAGGGGACGCTTCTTTCGCTGGTGGCGCTCCATCCGTCGCAGGATGTCATCGAGCACCGAGATCGCCTCGACGATCCGTGGTCCTTTGTTCAGCATCACGCACTCGGCCCGCACGCCCATGGCCGCATCGGTGATCTCCGCGCGTGAGGGACGACCGGTACGGGCGAGCTGATCGAGGACCTGGGTGGCCCAGATCACCGGTAAGTGCGCGGCCTGGCACAGCCACAGGATCTCCTCCTGCACCTCCGCCAGGCGCTCGAAGCCGCACTCCACAGCGAGATCGCCGCGGGCGATCATCACGCCGGCGGGCCGCTCGCCTCCGAGCGCCGCAAGCAGGAGCCCGGGCAGCCGCTGGAACGCGCGCTGCGTCTCGATCTTCAAGATCATCCCGACCTCTGGACGTGCGTGCCCGTCGAGGTACGCGTGAACGCGCTTGACATCGTGGGCGTTGCTCACGAACGACAGCCCGACGAGGTCAGCGCAATCGACGGCAAAACGCAGGGCCTCGTCGCTGTGCGATCCGAGCAGGTCGATCTCGAGCTCCGCGTCGGGCAGGTTGATCCCCTTTGCCTCGCGCAACTTGGAACCCCCGGGCTTGGCATCGGTGATCCGCAGGTTGATCGAGTCGCGATCGACCGACTCGACGATACCTCCGAGCTTGCCGTCGTCGAGCCACACGTGATGCCCAGGGCGCGTCGCCGAGAACGCCTCGGGGAGCGAGCAGCCGATCCGTGCCGCTTGGCCACCCCCGGTCGCGGGCGCCGCCACGCCGGCCTCGCGAACCAGCAGCACACGATCCCCGACGCCGAGTCGCACGTAGGCGCCCTTCTTGTCGCCGGTCGACCCCTTGGGGAGCGGCCCGGTGCGAAGCTTCGGGCCCGGCAGGTCGACTGCCACGCGCGCCGAGCGTCCTGTCAACTCCTGAGCCAGGCGTAGGTTCTCGACCATCGCCCGCCACTCGGGCTCGCGGTCGTGAGCGCAGTTGATCCGCACGCACCCCATGCCGGCCACGAGCATCCGTTGCACCAAGGCTGGATCGCTCGCCGCCTCACTCGGCATCGTGACCATGATCCGCGTCGGCCGGCCCTTCGGGGCCGGCCCCAGCAGGGCAGCCGTCCTTGCCTTCAGCAGCCCATGGCTGTGGGCGAAGCCCATCGGCGCGCCTGGCCTCGGGGTCGGCGGGTTCAGCACCAGGGCGCTCAGGGCATCGAGAACAGCGTCCACCGTCGCCTGCACGTGGCCTTCGCTGCGCCCCAGCGAGGAGAGCCCGAGCGCGACCAACGACTCCTGCTCTTCGCGGAGGTCGTGGCTTCGCAGCGCCACGTACTGGAGCAGGTTGCGAGCACTGGCGTCCCGGTCGGCGTCCCGGCCCTCGACCCAGGGTCGCCAGCCGTCCGCGACCTGGACCAGTTGCTCACGCAGGGGCGCCAGTCGCTCGAGCAACGAAGCGGCCTGGTGGTCTGTCGCTGTAACAACCATCGGCTGCGATCAAACCAGCGCGGGGCCGGGGTCGCATCGTGGCCGAATACGGAGACGGGTTGCGGCTGACCCACCGAGGTTGCGACCGGGCACGGTTTTACGCCCCGAGCAGGTCGAGGCGGCGGAACAGTTCGAGCGCGGCGGGCGCGGCCACGAGTCCGCCTCTACAGGGCGTTTCGCGCTGCCGGGCTGGGCAGTTCACGCGCCGTGGCCGCGGCTCGACACGGATGCCGTGGATGCCGGCCGAGGCGAGGATCCGCACCATGCGCAAACTCGTGAGAGCCGCCGCCGCGGCCGCAGTAGCCGTAATCGCCGTTTCCGCGCCGGCGACCGCCCGTACGTCTGGAGCGCACTGGTGCCCGGGCGGGACGCCGTCCTCCTCGTCGACACGATGCGCTCAGGTGCGCCTCCGGCCACGATCCTCCGCCCCGACGCGAGCCACACGCCGCTGCCGGCGCGCCAGCGACCTGGACGGAGCTCGACCCATGCCGCCGGTCTGGCCGAGACGATTGAGCTCGCCCGCGCGCTCGGCAGCCTGGCGGCGCGGGTGATCGTCTACGCCGTGGAGGGACTGCGCTACGACCCCGGCGCGCGGCTCTCCGACGAGCTCGCGGCGATCATGCCGACGCTCATCGAGCGTCTAGCTGAGGGCCGAGGTCTCGCCGGTCATCTGCATTCCGGCCGCGGCGTAGGCCTCGTCCTGCTCGAGCGTGTCGCGCTCGCGCAAGGCGACGGCAAGCGAGTCGAGCCGCTCACGGTTGGCGCTCATCAGCTGGGAGACCAGTTCGTGAGCTCGGTGGCCTGTTTGATGTCATTCTGGGCGCCGGTGGTCACCTCGCCATAGACGAACTCCTCGGCCACCCGGCGCCTGGCGTGCGACGACATCATGGGCGTATATGAGCCGCCGGTGCACCTGGCGGACGGCTGCGCCACACGCACTTCGCGCGCGGCGGAGCCGGACATCTGTTCCGGCGGGCGGTGCTTTCACCTCGGGTGCTACGAGCGCTCGGCTGGCGAGACCTA
>CAVXPA010000013.1:0-257560 GCA_963763525.1 uncultured Solirubrobacterales bacterium | reverse complement strand
GAGCGCGTTGAAGGAACTCGAGCGGCCGATCGTGACGACCGCGTACGCCCCCATCAGGCACGACCCCGAGCACGACACGGTCGCGAGGATCTCGCCGCGGCGGATCGGAGCCTGCGGCGGCACCGTCAGGCCGACCGCGACGAGCTTGGGCTGGATGCCCAGAGCGAGTTGCGCGAACCCCACGAGGTTGACGCTGCCCCAGCCCGACGCCGCGTCGAACCCAATGCCGGCCGTGCAGCAACCGAGCGGCTGATGGTCGCTCGAGATGAACGGGCCGACGTCGTTGCCGACATGCGTGACGTCCGAGAAGGCCCGCGGGGCCAGCGTCGGGTCGCGGCCGATCGTGTAGAGCAGCGAATTGGCCAGGCCGAGGTCGTCGAGCTCGTGGAGCCGCAGGTCCTCGTCGACGATCGCGAACCCGCCGGCGAGCAGGGGCGTGCTCGCGCTGGTGCCGCCGACCGTCTGCCACGCGTGCGGGTCGCCCGCGTTGATGCACTCGCCCTTGACCGTGCAGAACATCGTGTACCCGGGCTGGACGTCGGCGAGCATCGACACGTCGGGCACGGCGCGAACGCCCTCCAGAACGGTTCCGTTCTGGTAGGACGGGCGTTGGAACAGGTCGCTGAAACCTCCGCCGCCGGCCGAGCCGGGTTGCAGAGCGCCATCGTTCCAGACCGGTTGGTCCTCGATCGCGTTGGTGGACGTGAGCACGAGATTGGTTCCGCCGACCGCGGTCACCCACGGCGAGGAGGCCGGGTAGTTGACGGCCAGCCGGTCGAGCGGCTGGCCCGCGAACAGACAGTCGGCCGACCCCGAGTCCCCGCTCGAGGCGAGGAACGTGATCCCGCTCGCCGCGGCCTCCGCCAGCGCGCCTTCGGTCGCCCTCATCCCGGAGCGCCCGACAGCCTCGTAGGTGAACTGCTCGCAAAGCCCGAGCGAGGCCGAGATGACCTCGGGCTTGTAGCCGGGATTCTGGAGCGGCGCCGTGAGCGCGCGGAGCGTGTCAGCCGCGTCCGAGCGCGTCTCGTAGACGTCGATCGCGCCCAAGCCGGGCGCGGCCGAGTCGAGTACCTCGAGGTCGAGCGTCGCCTCCGCGCCAGGCGGCAGCGCGGTCTTGATGCCGACGCCGAACGCCTTGATCTTCGGCAGCCGCAGACCGAAGCAGCCGGCGAACGTGCGGATGTCGCTCATCTTGAAGCCGTCGATCTCGATCAGCGCGACGCGCTCCCCCTGCCCAGCGAGTCCCGCGGCATACAACGGGGTGTAGCCGTACGCGGTCAGGTACTGGTTGGGCGTGAACCCCCCGGCCGCGAGCCCGGCCGAGCAGCCGCTCGGAGTGCCACTCAGCGGCGCGGCCGAAGGCGCCTGGCTGGTCGCGGCGGTCGCGGCGCTCACGCCGGTTGCGGCTGTCGTCGAGCTCGCGCCCGTTGCGGCGGTCGTCGCGCTCGTGTGTGCACGCGGCGCGGCTCGCGCGACCTCGTTGGCGACGTCAGTCAACGGACGCGTGTCGAGCCCGACGACGCCGGTGACCAGGCCCCGCAGGGCCGGGGGGATACGCGCCGTCGAAGTGGGCGCGATGAAGCTCGCGGCACTCGCGCCGCGGAACCGCGCGAGGCTCGTCCCGAACAGCCGCTCAGCGACCTGCGCACGCATCGTCGCGTCCGCGAACAGCCCGGTCGCGTCGAGTCGCACGTCGGTGGCGCCGGCACCACGTAGATACGCGAGCACGCGAGCGGCAGCGCCCGGCGTGGCGCCGAAGCGCGCCGCCAGCTCGGCGATCGTCTGATAGTGCCCGTACTGCGGCGAGCCCGGCGTCGTGATCGCGCTCGCCAGCCGCTCGAGCCCGGCCTCGTCGGCGCTCAGCGGCAGCAGCAGGTCAAGGGACGTCGCCGGCGGCGCGGGCCCGACCTCGGTGACGTGCGCGTTCGGGGCGACGGTAGGCGCGGCGGGGGCCGGCGCCGCAACCGCGGCACTCGCGGCGGCAAACCCAGCGAGCGCGACAGACGCGGCGGACGCGACGACGGCGAAGACGGACGCACGGATGACTCGGACGCCGTGCCCGTTGCACCGTCGAATCAATGTGTACCCCTTTCCCGGCTCGGCGCCCGAGCCGAATCTCGCGCAGGCAGCTCCCCCGGCTGGGAAATCGTCGCACACCCACCCACTTGTCGGCGCCCCGTGGCGCGCGAACAGCCTCAGGTGTCCCGCTGCAGCGGGATCTTGTACTGCTTCAGGTCGGCCGAGCGGACCAGCTCACCGCCGCGCTCGTAAGGCACGATCTCTGCACGCAGCTCGCGCCGCAGCGCCTCGAGCCGCTCGACCTCGGCTTTCAGCTCTGACGCCCGGCGCTCGAGCGCGGCGACCCGCCGCGCCATCGACTCGAGCTCCTCCTCGAGCTCGAAGACCCGCTCGACCCCGGCGAGGTTCATGCCGAGCTCGGCGGTCATCTCCTGAATCCGCCGCAGCCGCTCGACGTCCTCGTGCGAGTACAGGCGCGTCCCCTTCGGCGAGCGCTTGGGCTCGATCAGCCCGCGCGCCTCGTACATCCGAAGGGTCTGCGGGTGCATCTCGGCGAGCTCGGCCGCGACGGAGATCATGAATACGCCGCGGTCCGAGGAGACCTCGACCCTGGCCGATGCCATCGCGATGCGCGACGCCGGCACTCTGCGACGCGTGGCCATCAGCTCTCGCCTCCGGCCTGCGCGAACAGCTTCTCCCGCGGATTGCCGTTCATCACCTCGGACAGCCTGTCGATCGCGGCGGACTGCTCGCTCGAGAGCGACGACGGCACGTCGATCACGAACCTGTAGTGGATGTCGCCTTTCCCCTTGCCGTTCAGCTGCGGCGGCCCCTCGCCGCGCAAGCGCTGGATCGTGCCGTGCTTGGTTCCGTGTGGCACGCGCAGCTTCTTGGAGCCGTTCAGCGTCGGCACCTCGACGACCGCCCCGCGCACAGCCTCTGGGATCGTCAGCGGCACCTCGACCTCGAGGTTCTCGCCGACGCGTTTGAACACAGGCGACTCGGACACCCGCGTGAGCACGTACAGATCGCCGGGCGGCGCGCCTCTCAGCCCCGCCTCGCCCTTGTCGGCGAGCCGGATCCGGCTGCCGTCGCGGACGCCCGCGGGGATGTTGACGCGCAACCGCTTGATGTTGCGCTCGGCGCCGGTGCCCTCCACAGGTTGGACACGGATCCTCGATCACGGTGCCCGACCCGTGGCAGTTCGAGCACGGCTGTGACATCGAGAAGATGCCCTGGCTCTGCGACTCCGTCCCGCGCCCGTTGCAGACCGGACAGACCTTCGGCGTCGTCCCCGGCTTGGCGCCGCTGCCGTGACACGTCGGACACGGCTGCGAGGTTGGTACCGACAACGGCACCTGCGCGCCGTGGACCGCCTGCGCGAACGTCAGCTGCACCTCGGTCTCGAGGTCACGGCCGCGTTGTACGCCCGCGCGAGCGCCGCGTCCGCCGCCGGCTCGACCTCCGGCGGCGCCGCCACCGGCGCCGCCGAAGATGTTCGACAGGATGTCGCCGAAGCTCGAGCCCATCGAGCTCGGGTCGAAGCCGCCCGGCATGCCGAAGCCAAATGGCCCCGTGCCGCGGTCGTAGTGCTTGCGCTTGTCGGGATCCGACAGGACGTCGTAGGCCTGCGAGATCTCCTTGAAGCGCTCCTCGGCCTTCTTGTCGCCCGGATTGCGGTCCGGGTGGTACTCGCGCGCGAGCTTCCGATATGCCTTCTTGATCTCCGCGTCCGAGGCGGTCTTACCTACCCCGAGCGTCTTGTAGTAGTCGGGTCTGGCCGGCATCGCCTAACTCCTCAGCCGGCGACGACGACCCTCGCGGGGCGCAGCACGGCATCGCCGCGGCGATAGCCACGCTGATAGACCTCGACGATCGTGCCGGGCTCGGCGCCAGGGACGGCCAGCTGCGCGACCGCCTCGTGATGCTCCGGGTCGAACGGCTCGCCCTCGGGCGAGTAACCCTCGATTCCGGCACGCGCGAGCGCCGCGATCACGTCGGCGTGGACGAGCCTGATCCCCGCCACGAGCGTCTCGTCATGGTCGTTCTCGTCGATGTCCGCGGCCTGCAGCGCGCGGTCCAGGTTGTCGACCGCGGGCAGCAGCTCGAGCGCGAGCTTCGCCACGCCCCGCTCCTGCGCGGCCGCGGCCTCGCGGACCGCGCGCTTGCGGTAATTCTCGAAGTCGGCTTTCGTCCGCTGCGCGAGCGCCAGGTAGTCATCCGCCTTCGCAGCCCGAGCGGTCAGGTCCTCGAGATCGACCGCCACCGCATCGCCGGAGCCGTCAGCCGGCCCCTGGGAGCCGTCAACCGGCCCCTGCTCACCCTCGTGAGAGGGCGAGGGAGCGGCCGGCGCGGTCCCGGCGGCCGCCTTCGCATCGCCGCCCTGGCCCGGGCCAGGCCGGGACTCGGGCGGTGCGTCCCCGTCTGGGGCCCCTCGAGTTGGGGCCCCGGACGGGGGTGCGCCCGCCGAGTCGCGCTGCACGGCGGCAGCACGACCGTAGGAGGGCGCAAAACCCCCGTAGTAGCGCTTGTACGGATCCATCACTTGCCCTCGTCAACGACTTCCGCGTCGACGACGTCGTCAGCGCCGGCGCCGTCGCCGTTCGAGGACGAGCTCGCGCCATCGGTCGCCTGCTCGGAGGCCCGCTGGTACATCGCCTCGGAGACCTTGTGGAAGGAGGACTGCAGCGCGTCGGTCTTGGAGCGGATCTCGTCGGTGTTCTCGGAGGTCAGGACGTCCCGCACCTCCTTGATCGCGGTCTCGATCTCCTGCCGCGAGGAAGCGTCGACGTTCTCGCCCAGCTCCTTGAGCTGCCGCTCGGCCTGGTAGGCGGCGTTCTCGGCGTTGTTGCGCGCCTCGGCCAGCTCGCGCAGACGGCGGTCATCCTCGGCGTGCGACTCGGCGTCGCTGACCATCCGCTTGATCTCGTCGTCGGACAGGCCCGAGCCGGAGCGGATCTCGATCTTCTGCTCCTTGCCGGTGCCGAGGTCCTTGGCGGACACGTTGAGGATCCCGTTCGCGTCGATGTCGAATGCGACCTCGATCTGCGGGATGCCGCGCGGCGCCGGCGGGATGCCGGTCAGCTGGAACTTGCCGAGCGACTTGTTGTAGGTCGCCATCTCGCGCTCGCCCTGGAGCACGTGCATCTCGACCGACGGCTGGTTGTCCTCGGCGGTCGAGAACATCTCCGACTTGCGGGTCGGGATCGTCGTGTTGCGCTCGATCAGCTTTGTCATCACGCCGCCCTTGGTCTCGATCCCGAGCGTCAGCGGGGTCACGTCGAGCAGCAGCACGTCCTTGACCTCGCCGGCCAGCACGCCGGCCTGGATCGCGGCGCCGACGGCGACGACCTCATCGGGGTTGACGCCGCGGTGCGGCTCCTTGCCGGTCAGCTCCTTGACCTTCTCCTGCACGGCGGGCATGCGGGTCATGCCGCCGACGAGGACGACGTGGTCGATCTTCGCGGTGCCCTTGCCCTTGGCGTCGTCGAGCGCCTGGCGCACCGGCGCGACGGTGCGGTCGAGCAGGTCGGCGGTGAGCTCGTTCAGCTTCGCGCGCGTGAGGCGCATGTCGAGGTGCTTGGGCCCTCTCGAGTCGGCCGTGATGAACGGCAGGTTGATCTGCGTCTCCTGCGTCGTCGAGAGCTCGATCTTCGCCTTCTCGGCGGCCTCGTAGAGGCGCTGCAGCGCCATCGGGTCGGCTGGCTCAGGTCGATGCCCTGCGACTTGCTTGAACTCGCCGACCAGCCAGTCGACGACCGCCTTGTCGAAGTTGTCGCCGCCGAGGTGGTTGTCGCCGGCGGTCGCCTTGACCTCGAACACGCCGTCGCCGATCTCGAGCACCGACACGTCGAACGTGCCGCCGCCGAGGTCGAAGACGAGGATCGTCTGGTCGGCCTCCTTGTCGAGCCCGTAGGCGAGCGAGGCCGCGGTCGGCTCGTTGATGATCCGCATGACGTCGAGACCCGGCGATCCTGCCGGCGTCCTTGGTCGCCTGGCGCTGATCGTCGTTGAAGTACGCGGGGACCGTGATCACGGCGCTGTCGACCGACTCGCCCAGGTACGCCTCGGCGTCGGTCTTCAGCTTGCCGAGGATCATCGCGCTGATCTCCGGCGGCGAGTACTGCTTGCCGCCGGCCTCGACGCGCGACGTCGCCGTTCGGGCCGTCGACCACCTTGTACGGGACGATCGTCTCCTCCTCGCGCACCTCGGCCACCTTGCGGCCCATGAAGCGCTTGATCGAGAAGATCGTGTTCTGCGGATTCGTCACCTGCTGCCGCTTGGCGACGGTGCCGACGAGCCGCTCGCCGGCCTGCGTGAACGCGACGACGGACGGAGTCGTCCGCCCGCCCTCGGCGTTCTCGATCACGGTCGGCTCGCCGCCCTCGAGCACGGCCATACACGAGTTGGTCGTGCCGAGGTCGATTCCGATCGTCTTTCCCATGTTTGTCGCTCCTCTTCAGGTAGAAAAATCTAAGCCAGAGAGTAGCAGATTTGCGCCTTGCGTCTGGGGCTCTGCCTCGCGGGCCGGGCGTGGGTGGCGCTGTGCTCGCCGGAGTGCCGATTGGCACTCGCGTGCCGCCATGCTCCTTGAGCAGCTCGAGCCCGCGCCGCGCCTGCAGCAGCCGAGCCCCAGGGGTGGCATCCCTGGTCGGTGTGGTCGGCGTTGTTGATCTTGAGGGTGCCGTTGGCGGACGCGCGGGTCAGGCGGCACCCGACTCACCCAACGGCGATCCGGTTCGGGGTTGCGGTCGGGCAGCGGTCGCATCACCGCGCGCTCCTCGGTCAGCCGGGCGATCGGACGGCCGGCAGCGTCTTGTGCGTCCGAGCGTTCGTCTTCTCGAACTCGCTCACGATCACCCCGGACGCCTCCGCCCACATCCAGGAGGGTCAAATCTCAATCGGCGAAGAGCGGTCGGTTTCTCACCGGCACCGACCCCCGGCCCGCCTCATCCCCGTCGAGCTTGCTGAGCAGGGCTTCTCAGCCCGGCGTTTGGGCGAACGAGGGGCGGGTCGAAGGCGCGGCGGACGCGCGGGCAGAAGCTGACCGGCATCCCGTCCGGCGGCGCAAAGCAGGTAGAGCCGCAATCCGGAAGAAGTCGCGAATGCCAAGGGCGACAGCCGTAGGCCGTTAGACGCTCGCCCCGAGCGCTTGCGCGTCTCGCGCCAGCGCTGCTCACGGCAACCGGCGTGCAATCCAGCAACTCCGCACGCGATCACAGAACAACCGGAGAGATCCTGGCCATCCTTTCAGCGGCCCGGCAGATCTGCAACCTGAGCGATCCTAATCCATCCGTTGTAGCCCGGTTGCTCGGGCATCTAGAAGAACGAGTGCCCGAGCCCGATGCGGACAGAGCAAGAACGAGCTGCTCGGGAAAGGATCTGTGCGACCCACGAGGACGATCACCTCCCGTGTCGCTGATCTGTCGGCGCTGCCTGCGCCCCAGTCCGCCTCGCCCGGCCGCCATCACGAGGAGCATCAAGGCGAACCATTCAATCGGATGACCGATTCCGTTTCACGGCGTCGGGGAGAATCGCATTCCACGCGTCTCGCCGGCCGTGGCCTCATGCTGGCGAGCACAGAAGAGCCGGAGAGATCTTGACCAGCCGTTAGATGACCCGGCAGCTCCCCGCGCAAGCGATCTTCATCCGCTCGTTGTAGCTCGGCGTTGAGGGATCTCGGAGAACACGTGTCCAACCCCACGCGCCAGACGCACAAAAGCGTCGCTCCGAATGGCAGCACGCCGGGATCTTCCCGACCGCGAGCGTGACCGGGTCCGCGTCGCTTATCCATGGGCGCCGCCGGCGTCTTGCAGGCGGGAGATCATCCACCAGCACATAAGTGTCGCGAGAAGGTCGTCGAGGTCGACGAGCCCAAGGCCACTCCGGTGTCGACGTTGCGCTTCGATGGCCCACACACCCTCCCATCCGCCATAGTGACCGTCGCTGTCGGTCACTATCCAGCCGAAGCGTTTGCATCGTCCGCGCGCACCGCGCTCGGCATGCACGCCGCGTCAGCGCCAACTAGGTCACAGATGCAGCGTGGCTGTCGCGACACTCGACAGCGCGTACAAACGCCGTGTTCTACAACGTGCGATGGCCGCGCCGGTCCGCGATCCGCATCGAATGACGCAACATCGCGACCGCAGTGAGACTCACACGCTCAGCCCCAGGATCCCGGTGTGACTACACGCCTCTGCGTTGGGGAGATGTTTCCCCATCAGATTTAGGTTTGATTTCGGCTAGAATCGGTAATCAGATTCACGGATGGTTGGGGCTCGCTTCAGGTTTCTGTTTGTAGTCGTCGCCAGCGCGGCGGTCCTCGGGGTGTTCTGGCCTTTCGCAGGGAGCGCGTCCGCCGCCGGCTCATCGTCGTTGGTTCCGAGCCTCTCCGGAGCGGCCGCCGCAGTGGTGGCGCCGGTCGTGAGCACAGTCACCACAGCAGTTGCGACGACGAGCGCCCCGCCGGCCGCAGTCACTCCCGCGACGCCGTCCAGCGCCGCGGCACCCGCAAACCCCGCCACCACGCCGGCACCGACGCCTCCCAGCACAACGACCCTCACCGCCCCGGTCGCCAAGGCGGCCGCCACGGTCACCGCGCCCGTCGCCAAGACGCTCACCACGGTCACCGCGCCCGTCGCGAAGACGCTCACGACCGTCACCGCGCCCGTCGCGAAGACGCTCACCGCGCCCGTCGCGAAGACGCTCACCACGGTCACCGCGCCCATCGCGAAGACGCTCACCACGGTCACCGCGCCCGTCGCGAAGACGCTCACCGCGCCCGTCGCGAAGACGCTCACGACCGTCACCGCGCCCATCGCGAAGACGCTGACCACGGTCACCGCACCCGTCGCGAAGACGCTCACGACCGTCACCGCGCCCGTCGCGAAGACGCTCACCGCGCCCGTCGCGAAGACGCTGACCACGGTCACCGCGCCCATCGCGAAGACGCTCACGACCGTCACCGCGCCCGTCGCGAAGACGCTGACCACGGTCACCGCGCCCATCGCGAAGACGCTGACCACGGTCACCGCGCCCATCGCCAAGACGCTGACCACGGTCACCGCGCCCATCGCCAAGACGCTCACGACCGTCACCGCGCCCATCGCCAAGACGCTCACGACCGTCACCGCGCCCATCGCCAAGACGCTCACGACCGTCACCGCGCCCATCGCGAAGACGCTCACGACCGTCACCGCGCCCATCGCGAAGACGCTCACGACCGTCACCGCGCCCATCGCCAAGACGCTCACGACCGTCACCGCGCCCATCGCCAAGACGCTCACCACGGTCACCGCGCCCATCGCCAAGACGCTCACGACCGTCACCGCGCCCATCGCGAAGACGCTCACCACGGTCACCGCGCCCATCGCGAAGACGCTCACGACCGTCACCGCGCCCATCGCCAAGACGCTGACCACGGTCACCGCGCCCATCGCCAAGACGCTCACCACGGTCACCGCGCCCATCGCCAAGACGCTCACGACCGTCACCGCGCCCATTGCGAAGACGCTCACGGCGGTCACCGCGCCGGTCGCCAAGGCCCCGACCACGACCGCCACCCCGGTTTCTGGAGCATCATCTGCCTCCCTCGTGCCGGCGGCGACTCAGCCCCTCGCGCCCAGCGGCGCCGTCACCACGATCGCTGCCGTCAGCAGCGCTCCGTCGCCCGTGTCCCCCGTTCCTCCACGCCTGCCTCGCCGGCGATTGGGGACGGGCGCGACGCCGACGCCGCGTTCGGGCGGTCCGACAGCACGGATGGCTGGGGGAATCTCGATCGTCGACACCTCTGCGCCGCCGCGGGTCCTCGATGGCTCTTCGGTGGCTCGCATCGGGCGGGCGCGTACGGGGCGTGCGCCCGCTTCGGCGCCGGCTCACGTGTCGCCGGCCCCGTCTCCGGACGGTCACCCGTTTGGGACCGGTCTCGCATCCGGCGTCGCCGGCGGCGCGTTCTTCTTCTTCTTCGGTGCCGCCGCGTTGGGTGCGCTGGCGGCTCTTTTCGTGCCTCGCGTGGTGTGCACGTTGAGGCTGTTCGGGCGCGCGCGCGGGCCCGAACCGTTTGATCTCTCGCTAGAGCGGCCTGGCTAAGGCCTGAGTCGGCCTCCAGGTCCATCGCACCGGGCTGTGAGCCCGAGTGCGTCCCTCTAGCAATCAGGAGAACGACTCATGGCACGCTCGCAGCGGGCGTGGTTGGACGGGCCCTGCACGGTCTCTTCCACGAAACGCCTACTCAGCAGTTTGGTCGCGTGCATGCTGGTGATCGCCCTTGCCCCAGCTTCGGCGCTGGCGAACTCCACGGCCACCTCGCGACACAGCCCCCAAGCAATCCACAACAAGCAGACGCATCCCGCCGCCGGCACGTTGACGCTGGCGCTGGGCAGCGGCTACGCGAGCCGAGCCGCTGCGGCGCGCGTGCGCGCGTTACAGCGTCGCCTGGTCAGCGTCGGGTTCCCGCCCGGACCGATCGACGGCCGCTACGGGCCGCTGACCGAACAGGCCGTGGAGCGGTTCCAGGCCACACACGGACTGCAGGTCGACGGGATCGCCGGCCCGCACACACTCGCCGCGCTGGGCAACGCGCCCGCGCTCCTGTATCTGGGCGTGGGCTATGCCGCAGGCGGCTCCGACCGCGTGCGCGCGCTGCAGCTGCGCCTGGCCAGCGTCGGGTTCCCGCCCGGACCGATCGACGGTCGCTACGGGCCGTTGACCGAACAGGCCGTGGAGCGGTTCCAGGCCACACACGGACTGCAGGTCGACGGGATCGCCGGCCCGCACACACTCGCCGCGCTGAGACTGGGCTCGCGCCCGACCGGCCATTCTGCCCGTCACAAGGCAGCCCGCGCCCGGCGCCCGCCGTCGCGACGCAAGCACGTTGGGACGGGGAGCCGCTCCGCGCTCCCGACCCTCGCGCCGGCGAAGAAGTCGGGAAGCTCGCCCTTGCTCGACTTGATCGTCGTGCTGGCTGCGCTCGCCGTGGCTCTCGGCCTCGCGACCGCGTGGCGAGCGCACCGGCGCGACGGCCGACGCGCGGACGTTGATCCATCGGCTGGCGGCGCTCTCCCCAGCGATGAGCCGCCCACAACGCACGCGAACCTGACCACCACCCCTAATCCAAGCAGCAGAAGCGCCCCCAATCACGATCCCACGAGGCCCGAGGACGCCGAGCGCGCGTTCGAGCACGCGCTGGTGCTCGAACAGCGTCGCGATTGGGTCGGCGCGATCGCGGCTTACGAGCGAGCCGACCAGCTCGGACTCGGGCCGGCCGCGACGAATCTCGGACTGCTGCTCTCACACCACGGCGACCGAGAGGGTGCCAAGGCCTGCTATCGACGAGCTGACCAGCGCGGTGATGTAACTGGTGCATTCAACCTCGGGGTCTTGCTCGAGGGCGAGGGGGATCTCGCCGGGGCCGCGGCGGCCTACCGGCGAGCCGACGGGCGCGGACACGGGCCTGCGGCGACAAACCTCGGGGTGCTGCTCGATCAGGATGGCGACCGAGAGGGTGCGGAGGCCTGCTTCCGACGAGCTGACCAGCGCGGTGACGACGCAGGCGCATTCAACCTCGCCGTGGTGCTCGAGGAGAAAGGAGACCGGCTCGGCGCGCTCAGCGCCTACCACCGGGCCGGCGAGCGCGGGGACACTGAGATCGCGGAGCAGGCCCGAGCGGCCACACGGGATCTGAATCGACAAACGGACAGGACGGCCACGCCCGCAAAGAGAGGTGGTCGCGATGGTGCCTAGGCTCCTCCGATCGAGAGCGTTGAGGAGGTGGCGAGCGCCCGGCTCGCGCGTCCCAGAGTGGAAGGAGGTCGAGCGATGATCGGGCACGCGAACGGCTTTGAGGGACCTCCGGACTGGCAGGTCCTGCCCGTCGGCGAGCCGCGCCTGCGAGTGCTGATCGCCGACCACGACGGGCTGGCGCGACGCATGATGCGGACCGCGCTGGGCGAGGCCGATAGGATCGCAATGGTCGTTGCGGCCGGGGATGGTCGCGAGGCGCTTCAGCTTGCGCGCTACCACCGCCCGTCGGTTGCGATCATCGACACGGCGCTGCCGCCATGGGGTGGCGTCGAGTTGATCGACGCAGTGCTGTGGGTCACGCCTCAGACCCGGGTGCTGACGATTTCGGTCGGCGACGAGCCGGCGGCACTCGCCGGACTCCGCGCGGGCGCGGTCGGACATCTCGACAAGGACGTCTCGCCCGATCAGCTTGCGCGGCTGGTCGTGGAGGTGGCGGATGGCGCGGCGATGGTTCCGCAACGGCTGATCATGCCTCTGCTGGAGCTCGTACGCGAGGTCCCCCGAGCCGGATGGCGACCGTTGCACAGCCAGCTCACCACCCGCGAATGGGAGATCGTCGAACTGCTCGGCGAAGACGCCGGCACCGATCGGATCGCCAAACAACTCGTCGTCTCCCGCGCGACGGTGTACAGCCACGTGAAGAGCATCATGCGGAAGCTGGGCGTCAACTCACGCCGCGACGTGGCGGCCGCCGCCGAACGCCTGCGCAAAGCGGAGGTGTCGGTCAAGCACCCCCTGGTGCAAGCGAACGATCGCCCGCCGCTCGCGACGGTCAGGATCGGCGCGGGAAGCCAAGCGTGATGCCGGGGGTCACCTCGATCGGAGCCGCCACGCGAATGGGAAGAAAGATCCCCAACCGAGTTGCGTTCGGATCGCCAAAATCTCCTGCGTGCGTTGGCAATAATGGTGTTCCGCTCAGGGGGGACAGTCGGGGAAGATAAGGGGCGCAGAGCAGACGGGTGACCGGTCGGGCCGGTCACCCGTCTGCGTACCCGGCATCGCGCCAGCGCGCGCTCGACCAGTTGCTGAGCTCAGAGCGTGAACGCGGTCGGGCACATCCGCTGGAGCGCGCAGCCGGCGCAGTCCGGCTTACGCGCGTAACACGTCCGCCGACCATGGCGGAGCAGGTTGAGATGCAGCTCGAGCTCCTGGCCGCGCGGCGTGATCGCGAGCATCTCGTCGTGGAGCTCCAGAAACGGCGCGCCGGCGCGCAGCAGGTGCAGGCGGGTGCCGACGCGCGAGACGTGCGTGTCGACGGGAACGTCGCGCATCCCGAACGCGAACAGCAGCACGCACGCGGCGGTCTTGCGCCCGACGCCGGGCAGCGAGCACAGGTACTGCTGCGCGTCAGGGACGCTGAGCGACGGGAGCCAGCTGAGCGAGAGCTCGTGCGCCGGCGGCGCCGTGTCGGTGATCGCCCGGAGGATCGCTTTGATCCGCGCGGACTTGACCTTGGAGATCCCGCCGGGGCGGATCGCCTCCTCGATCTCGTCGACCGGGGCGTCGCGCACGCGGACCCAGGTGTCGCCGGGGAAGCGACGGCGCAGCGCGAGGTACGCGACGTCGCGGTTGCGGTCGTTCGTCGACTGCGAGAGCACGGTCAGCACGAGCTCGGCGATCGGATGCCCATGTGGGGGGGCGAGCGGCACGCCGTAGACGAGCCGCAGACGGTCGCGGACGGTGCGCACGCGCCGCGCGCTCGGGCGCGTCCAGCTCGCCGGCGGCGTCACTCGCGCGGCTGAGCAGCGGGGGTAGTGGACGCGACCACGTTGGCCGCCATCATCAGGGCGAACCCGTTGAACGCGTCCTCGCGGCCGTCGCTGAGCGTCTCCTCGGCGACCGCGAGCAGACCGTCGATCTTCGCGAGGACCTCTCCCACGGGACCCGGGTCGGGGTCGCGGCAGACAGCCCGCGCGAGGTTGATGCTCGGGAGCGCCCGGGAGGGGTCCCGCGTCGTCCCAGTGATCGTGCTCGCGAAACCCATCGACAGGTAGCTCGTGAGGCGCGTCAGGCGCCCGACGACCGGGCGCACCTGAGGCACTCGCGGGTCACTGGCCGGCGCGAGCGGCTCGCCGTCGATCAGCCTCAT
Organism: uncultured Solirubrobacterales bacterium; assembly: GCA_963763525.1. Taxonomy (GTDB): domain Bacteria; phylum Actinomycetota; class Thermoleophilia; order Solirubrobacterales; family Solirubrobacteraceae; genus Palsa-465. Next base: position 243,650 of record CAVXPA010000013.1, on the reverse strand, counting down.
CATCGTGCCGCCGACGAGCAGCTCCCGGTCGCCGGCATCGAGGCCGGCGTACGCGGCCAGCCGCAGCGTGCCGAACAGCCCCGCGACCGGCCTCCCATACGGCACGTCGGAGCCGAACACGATTCGCTCCGCCGGCACGCGCGCGGCCAACTCGATCAGGTCCGGCGGAAAGCAGGAGGTGTCGTAGACCACCCGGGGGTGCTCGGCGAGCAGCGTCGCGAATATCCCCTGGTCGGCGATCCCGCCGTGCGCGAGCACGACCCCGACTTCGGGGTAGCGCAGCGCGAGCCGCGCGAGCGAGGCCATCGACGGCATCCCGCGGCCGGCGTGGATCAGGATCGGCACGCCGGCGTCGCGCGCGACCTGGAAGATCGCCTCGACCTCGGGGCCGTCGAACCCGAACGCCTGCGCGCGCGGATGCAGCTTGATCCCCCGCGCACCGCGCGCGAGGCATCGCTCGGCTTCCGCCACGGGCCCCTGCGCCGGGTCCAGCCGGCAGAACGGGATCACGCGACCCTCGGTCTCGGCCGCCCACGCCAGCACGCGGTCGTTGGGAATGCGGTAGGCGGGGTCGCGGTCGGGGTCGTGCAACGGGAACGTGACCGCGCGGGCGGTCGGGTCGACCTGGTCCAGATACTCGACGAGCTCCTGGACCGAGAGCGTGTGGCCGTCCTCGTCGAGTCCGAGGTGGGTGTGCGCATCGAGCACCGCAGCCCCGGGCGGCAGCTGCGCGCGCAGCTCGGCGCCCAGTCCGGCCCAGGCAGCTTGAAAAGACTCGGCGCCCACCTCCCAATCCTCGCACAGGCGCTCGGCGCGCAGAAGCTATCCTCGCCGGCGGTTGGCCGGCGAGGAACACACGATCGAGCTCGACGGAGGGCCCCTCTTCTATCGCAGCGCCCCCTCGAGCAGCGCCGTCCCGCCCCTGTACCTGCACGGCGCCCCCCTGAGCTCGGACTGCTGGATCGACTTCATCGAGCGCACCGGCGGGATCGCTCCCGACCTGCCCGGATTCGGGCGCACCTCCAAAGCCGGCCACCTCGAGTACACGCTGCCCGCGCACGCCGACTTCGTCGCGCGCCTGCTGGATGAGCTCGACACGCCGCGAGTGGCGCTCGTCGGGCACGGTTGGGGCGCCGGGGTGGGACTCACGTTCGCCGAGCGCCACCCCGAGCAGGTCGACTCACTCGTGCTGATCAACGCGCTGCCGCTGCTCGCGGAGTTCCGCTGGTCGCGGCTCGCGCGGATCCTCAGGACCCCGGGGCTGGGCGAGCTCGTGATGGGCTCGACCACGCGGGGGCTGCTCGCGCGGACGCTGCGCACCGCCGACACGTGGTCCGACGCGGCGCTCGCCGGTGTCTGGGAGCAGTTCGACCAGGGCACGCAACGGGCGGTCCTGCGCGTGCTGCGCTCGGTCGACGAGCGCGGACTCGCTGCCGCCGGCCTGGAGCTCGACGCGCTTGAGATGCCCACGCTCGTGATCTGGGGCGAGCGCGATCCGTGGCTGGACCCGGCGCTGGCCGACGGGTACGGCGAGCGTCTGGCACATGCCGAGGTCGTCAAGCTCGCCGGCGCCGGGCACTGGCCGTGGCATGACGACGCCTCCGTGGTAGAGCTGGTCGGTGCCTTCCTGGCTGCGCATTGACCCGCGCCGCGCCGCGCCAACCGTGCTCGCCGGGGTGCTCGCGGCGCTCTACGTGGCCGTCTCGCCGCCGAGCTACGACCTCGCCGCGCATCTCTTCCGCGCCGCGCTGTTCCGCGCCGAGGGGTTCGCGATCTGGAACAACATGTGGTACTCGGGGCACGACATCGTCGGCTACAGCCTGCTGTTCCCGGCGGTCTCGGCCACCCTGACGCCCCAGCTCGCGGCGGCGCTTGCCGCGACCGCGACCGCGGCGCTGTTCGAGCTGCTCGCGCACCAACACCGCGGGCGCGAGGCCTGGCTCGGCGCGCTCGTATTCGGGGCGGCGATGGCGACGGATCTGTTCACGGGCCGGCTGGCGTTCGCGTTCGGCCTGCTGCCGGCGCTCGCGGCCGTGGTCGCGCTCGACCGCCGGCGGACCGGCCTGGCGTGCGGGCTGGCGGCGCTGAGCGCGCTGTGCAGCCCAGTCGCGGCGCTGGTGGCGGCGCTGGCCGGCGCGGCGTACGCCGGCGGCGCTTATATCGCGAGCAGGGACTGGCGGCGCCGCGGCGCCCGTGCCTCCGACGCGCTGCCGGGGCTCGCGGTCGCGGCGGCCGCGTTGACGCCGATCGCCGCGCTCGCGCTCGCGTTCCCCGAAGGCGGCCGCGAGCCGTTCGCGTTTCTGACCCTGCTCCCGCTCGTGCTGCTCGCGATCGGCGCGCTGTGGGTGCTCCCGCACGACTCGCTGGTACTGCGCGCCGGCGTCGCGCTGTACGCGCTCGGGACGATCGTCGCGTTCGCGATCCCGAACGCCGTCGGCAGCAACGCGGCGCGGATCGGAACGCTGCTGGCCGCGCCGCTCGCGGCGTTGGTCTTCTGGCCCCGGCGGATCGCGCTGCTGGCCGTGCTCGCCCTCCCGCTGCTCTACCTCGAGTGGCACGATCCGGTGCGCGACGTCGTGCTCTCGAGCGGGGACCCGACGGCGGCGAGCGGCTACTACCAGCCGCTGCTGCGCTTCCTCGAGCGCCAGCCGGGGCCACCGTTCCGGACCGAGATCCCGTTCACGAGCTTCCACTGGGAGGCATACGCCGTCGCGACCCGGTTCCCCCTGGCCCGCGGGTGGGAGCGCCAGCTCGACATCAAGCAGAACCCGATCTTCTACGGCGGCCGGCTCGACGCCGCCACGTACGAGGAGTGGCTCCACCGCACGGCCGTTCGCTTCGTCGCCGTCGCCGACGCTCCGCTCGACTACTCGGCCCGCGTCGAGGTCGCGCTGATCGACCGCGGCCTGCCGTACCTGCGGCTCGTCTTCCACACGGCCCACTGGCGCGTCTACGCGGTCGCGCAGGCCACCCCGATCGTCCAGGGCGTTGCGACGCTGAGCTCGCTGGGGCCCGATTGGCTGGCGCTGCGCGTCAGCCGCCCGGGCAGCGCGCTCGTGCACGTCAACTTCACGCCCTACTGGGCGCTTGTGCAGGGGACGGGGTGCGTCGCGCCCGCCGGCGCGATGACGCGCGTACGGTTCCGGGCCGCCGGGCCGGCGCGCCTCGCGATCCGCTTCTCGCTCTCGCGGATCGGCGCTCAGTCGCCGCGCTGCACCTGATCGTGCCGGCGGCGGCGGCTGGGGGTCACGCTACGATGCCCCGGTTCATGCGGCGCTTGATCGAGTTCACGGACGCCAGCATCCTGCCGCGCGGCTGGCGCGATCTGATCAGACAGCTGCTGCTGTTCCTGATCGCGTTCCTGCTCTACGACCTCGTCCGCGGGCTGGTCAACGACGGCAACCTGTACAAGCCGTTCGGCGACGCGATGCGGATCATCGACCTCGAGCGCACGCTGCACATCTTCGTCGAGCCGAACATCCAGTCGTGGGCGCTGAACCGCCACTGGCTGATGGACGTCGCGGACTGGACGTACCTCAACGGCCACTTCGTCGTCACGCTGCTGGCGCTCGTCTACATCTACACCCGGCGGAACACCTCGTTCTACTTCGTGCGCAACATGTTCCTGATCTCGATGGCGATCGCGCTCGTCGGCTACTGGTTGTATCCGACCGCGCCGCCGAGGCTGATGCCCGAGTGGGGGTTCACCGACGCGATCTCGCAGTTCATGGGGGTGCCGCACTTCGAGGACGGCCCAGCGGGGGCATTCATCAACGCGTACGCTGCCGTGCCGTCGATGCATGTCTGCTTCGCCGTGATGATCGGATGGACGATGGGTAGGCTGTGTGTGCATCGCCTCGCCAAGCTGGCGTGGCTCCTTTATCCGCTCCTGGTCACGTTCGTCGTGATCGCAACCGGGAATCACTACTTCACCGACGTCTTCCTCGGGGCCCTGACCGCCGGCGCCGCGGCGCTGATCGCGGGCTGGCTCGCGCGTGCCCGACCCGACGTCTGGGCCTTCGGTCACGCTCCCGCCTAGTGGACCCCGCCCAAACATAGCGATGGCACGCGACACGCACGAGACGCGGATCCGCCCGCTCGAGCAGCGGCGCAACGCCCACCGCACGCAGGATCTGATGCGCGAGCGGCTGATCGAGTCGCGGCTGACCCCGAACGCGATCTCGCTGACCGGGTTCACGCTCAACCTCGCCGCCGCCGGCCTCGTCGTCGGACGCTTCTTCTTCCTCGCGGGGGTCGCGTTCATCATCGGCTCCGTGATGGACACGCTCGACGGCCGTTACTCGCGGATGTCCGGCAAGGGGACGCCGTTCGGCGCGTTCCTGGACTCGACGCTCGACCGCCTCGAGGAGGGGATCGTGCTGATCGCCGTCGCCGCCTACTTCGCGGCCGAGCACAACCAGGCGGCGACCGCCGCGGTCGTCGCGGCGGTGCTGTTCTCGCTGATGGTCTCCTACACGAGAGCGCGCGCCGAGGCGCTGGGGGTCGCTTGCAAGGTCGGTCTTGCGACTCGGCCGGTGCGCGTCGTGATCCTCTCGATCGGCCTGGTGTTTGCGCGCGGCGCCTCGATCGGGCACTTCTCGCTGCTGCCCGCGGCGGTCTACGTGCTCGCGGGGCTCACGCTGTTCACGACGCTGCAGCGGATCCTCTACGTGCGCAAGCAGCTGCGCGAGTGAGCGTGTAACGAACCCTCACGCGCGGCCTACTAACCTCGTGAGCACCATGGCTGAAAGCACCAGCACGAACGGCGCCGCGCGCTACCAGGACGACAAGGTCAGGGTCGCGATCATTGGCGTCGGCAACTGCGCGAGCTCGTTCGTACAGGGCGTCCACTACTACCGTGACGCCATTCCCGGTGAGCAGGTCCCGGGATTGATGCACGTCGATCTCGGCGGCTACCACGTGCGTGACGTCGAGTTCACGGCCGCGTTCGACATCGACGCCGAGAAGGTCGGCAAGGACCTCTCCGAAGCGATCTTCGCCGGCCAGAACAACACGCTCAAGCTCGGCGATGACCTGCCCAGGCTGAACGTCGAAGTCCATCGCGGCATGACCCACGACGGCCTCGGCAAGTATCTCAAGGAGAAGATCAGGAAGGCCCCGGGGTCGACCGCCGACATCGTCGAGATCCTGCGCGAGACCCACACGGACATCGTCGTCTCCTACCTGCCGGTCGGCTCCGAACAGGCGACGAAGTGGTACGTCGAGCAGATCCTCGAGGCCGGCTGCGGCTTCGTCAACTGCATCCCGGTGTTCATCGCGCGCGAGGAGTACTGGAACAACCGCTTCGTCAAGGCCGGGCTGCCGATCGTCGGCGACGACATCAAGTCGCAGGTCGGCGCGACGATTGTCCACCGCGCCCTCGCGCGACTGCTGCACGACCGCGGCGTCAAGCTCGAACGAACCTCTCAGCTCAACGTCGGCGGCAACATGGACTTCTACAACATGCTCGAGCGCGAGCGGCTGGAGTCCAAGAAGATCTCCAAGACCAACGCGGTCACCTCGATCATGGGCCACACGGTTCCCGACAGCGACGTCCACGTCGGACCGTCCGACTACGTCCCGTGGCTGACCGATCGCAAGTGGGCCCACATCCACCTCGAGGGCCGCGCGTTCGGCGACGTGCCGCTGAGCATGGAGCTCAAGCTCGAGGTGTGGGACTCGCCGAACTCGGCCGGGATCGTGATCGACGCGGTCCGCTGCTGCAAGCTCGCGCTCAACAACGGGCTCGCCGGCCAGCTCGACGGCCCGTGCTCCTACCTGATGAAGTCGCCGATGCACCAGCGCCCGGACGATGAGGCGCGCGCGCTGACCGAGGAATTCATCGCGAGCTACGCCCGCAAGCCCGCGCCGCACATCCCCGGCGACCGCGCGGCCGAGGGCAGCGGCTGAAAACAGGGCCGCGTCAGCGGCCCCCATAAAATCCCCCACCGTGGCCGAGCGCCTCGCGATCGCGCAGGTGACGCCGTTTGCCTGGGAGGCACGCAACGAGGTGAGCGCGTACGTCGCGGGCGTCTCCGAGCAGCTTGCGCGGCGCGGGCACCGCGTCCTGGTGATTGCGCCCAGCAACGATGCCTCGCTCGTGCGCAGCACCCGGCGCGCGCTGCGCAACGAGCGCGACGGCCTGCTCGAACGGGCCGACGGGGCGCCGCTCGTGCTCGGTGTCGGCGAGGTCCTGCCGTTCTCCCCCGCCGCCCGCCGCGCCGCCTCGCTGCCGGTCGACGTCGCGCGGACGATCGAGGATGCACTCGGTTTGCTGTCGCTCGACGTCGTCCACGTCCACGAGCCGTTCGCGCCGAGCGCGGCGAGCGTCGCGCTGCGGCATTCGCGCGCGCTGAACGTCGCGAGCTTTCATGCGCCGACCGAGCGGCTGCTCTCGACGCAGCTCGCGCGACCGCTGTCGCGGCTGCTGTTCGGCCGCCTCGATGCCCGTACGGCGAGCTACGGCGTCACGCGCGATCTGATGCAGCGCTTCTTCCCGGCTGAATACGAGGTCGTGCGGCCGGGATCGGACCTCTTGCCACGCGAGCGCGACGGCGAGCCGGTGCGGCTCGTGCTGATCGCCGCCGAGGAGCGCGCGGCGCTGCGCGTCTTTCTGCGCGCGCTGCGGGCGCTTCCGTCCGAGCTCGATTGGCGCGCGACGGTGTTCTCTCCGCGACCGCTCGCGCCGCCGGCGACGCTGAGCCGTGAGCTCCAAGACCGGATCGAGTTTCTCGACGCCGGCGAGCACGACGAGTTAGGGACGCTCGCGCAGGCCGACATCGTCGTCCTCGCGTCCGAGGGCATCCGGCCGGCGCCGCGCATCCTGTTGGCCGCGCTGGCCGCGGGCGCGGTCCCGATCTGCTCGCGGCTGCCGGCGTACGAGGACCAGCTCGACGACGGCGACGGCGGGCTCGTGTTCGAGAGCGGCGACGTTCAGACGCTCGCCGCCCACCTGCGCCGCGCGATCGCCGAGCCGGCGCTCCGGGAGCGAGCCCGGGAGCACGCGATGGAGCGAGCGCCCGCGCGCTCATGGGCACGCGTGACCGATCAGCTCGAGCAGATCTACGGTCGCCTGGCGGCGCGCAGGCATCGCCCGCCGGGCGATCAGCGCGTCCAGGCCCGGCTTGCCGCCAGGCGATTGATCGAGGTCGACCTGCACATGCACACCGACCACTCGTACGACTGCGCGACGCCCGTCGAGGTGCTGCTCGCCGAGGCGCGCACGCGCGGACTCGGCGCGATCGCGATCACCGACCACAACGAGATCTCGGGTGCGCTCGACGCGCGCGAGAAGGCGGACGGGCTGAAGGTGATCGTGGGCGAGGAGATCAAGACGGCCTCGCAGGGCGAGGTGATCGGCCTGTTCCTGAGCGAACGGATTCCGCGCGGGCTGACGCTCGCGCAGACGATCGCGGAGATCAAGCGCCAGGGTGGCGTGGTCTACGTGCCGCACCCGTTCGACCGCCTGCACGCGGTGCCCGACTACGAGCACCTGCTGCCCGTGCTCGGCGACGTCGACGCGTTGGAGGTCTTCAACCCTCGGATCGCGATCGCCGAGTTCAACGACGAGGCCGTCCGCTTCGCCGCCAAGTACCGCATCACGGCCGGGGCGGGATCCGACGCCCACGTGCCCCAGGGACTCGGCTCGGTGCGGATCCGGATGCGCGATTTCGACGGTCCGCAGGAGTTCCTGCAGTCCCTGCGCGACGCCGACATCGTCCGCAATCCGGCGTCCTGTTCTATGTCCAGGCGCTCAAGTTCCTCCAGACGCGGGCGCTGCCCGGGCCCGCTCGCAGGGCCTCGCGCGAGCGGCGCGTGCGTCGGGTGACGGGGCGCGGAACGCGCAAGTCCTGATGCACTCGCAAGGACAAGCTCGCCAGCCGTCCAATCGGAGGGGGATGCCCGCAACCGACGACGAGATCCGCGAGAAGTACCTCGAGCGGGCGATCCGCGAGCTGAACGCGTTCGCGCGCGAGCTCCAGGCCTGTCCGCACTGCCCGCGCGGCCAGCTGATGCCGGTGCTCGGGTCCGGCCATCCGCAGGCCGACATCTTCCTCTTGAAGTACAGCGCGCGCCCGTCGGAGGTGCAGGAGGGCGTCGCGTTCTACGGCCGCGCCGGCAACGCGCTGATGAAGTCGCTGCGGCGGCTCGCGATCGATCCGCTCGCCGTGTACGGGACGCTGTGCGTCAAGTGCCCGGTCGCTGACCCCGCGTTGGCCGATCCGGCCTGCGTCGGGCGGCTCGTCGAGGAGCTCGCGATCGTCGCGCCGAAGATCGTCGTCGTGATGGGCGAGGACGCGCTCGCTGTGCTGAACGAGCTCGATCTCCCGCTGCGGCGCGATTGCGCGCCCGAGCCGGGCGTGCTCCAGCGCTTGACGCCGTCGATCGAGGCGCTGTACGTGCCCGCGATCGACGAGTCGCTCGACGAGGACTCCGCCAAGCGCGAGTTCTGGGCGGCGTTCCGCGTGCTCGGGCAGTGGTGGGCCGACCTGCCACCTTACTGACACCGGGCTGATGCTCGGTTACGTGAGTGCGGGGACGGCCACTAGACTCGCGCCGATGGACCTCGAAGAAGACAGCCTTCCGGACCTCGGCGACCGCTGCCAGGTGTGCGGGACGAAGCTGACGCCGCGGGAGATCGAGGCGACGATGGAGTCCGGCGGACCGGCGCTGTGCACGATCCACGCCGACGAGCTGGTGCGGCTCGGCGACGACGAAGACCCCTTCGACGACGAGTAGCGACTACATCTCCAGCACGATCTTGCCGAGCTTGCCGCCGGCCGTGAAGCGGTCGTAGGCGGCGGGCGCCTCGGCGAGCGCGTATGTCGCCGCGATCGGCACGTGCACGGCCTCGGCGGCGAGCAGCGGCAGCACCGAGTGCTCGACCGCGCGGGCAGTCATCGCCTTCTCCTCGAGCGGCCGGGGACGCAGCGTCGAGCCGAGGACCCGGGCGCGTTTGCCCATCAGCAGGCCGAGGTTGAGCTCCGCGGTCGCGCCGGCGCCGACGCCGATCACCATGATCCTGCCGACGAGCGCGAGCGCCATCAGGTTCTGCGGCATGTTGGGCGCGCCGACCAGCTCGAGGATCACGTCGAACGGCCCGTGGTCGGCGAACCCCTCGGGCGCGATCGCCGTCGCGCCGAGCGCGCCGACCGCATCGCGGAGCGCCGGATCGCGGACGGTCGCGGTCACGCGGGCGCCGGCGGCGTGCCCGAGCTGGACCGCGGCGGTGCCGACGCCCCCGGCGGCGCCGTGAACGAGCAGCCGTTCGCCGATTTGCAGGTGCGCCTGCGTGAAGAGGGCGTCGTGGGCGGTCGTGAAGACCTCCGGGACACCGCCGGCCTCGACGATCGAGAGGTTCTCGGGTACCCGCATCAACAGCCGCTCGTGCACGACCGCGAGCTCGGCCTGGCCACCGCCGCCGACGATCGACATCACGCGGTCGCCGTCGTGGAAGCGCTCGGCTCCCGGGCCGCGCACGAGCACCTCGCCGGCGAGCTCGAGGCCGGGGATGTCCTGGGGCGAGCCAGGCGGCGCCGGATAGCGGCCGAGACGCTGGTGGATGTCGGCGCCGTTGATGCCGGCGGCGCCGACGCGTACGAGGACCTCACCGGCGCCCGGGACCGGGTCGGGGTGCTCCTCGACGGTCAGCTGGTGGTCGCGAATCGTGACGGCTCGCACGAGGCCCTCAGCGGCGCTCCAGCAGCGCGACGCACTCGATGTGCGGCGTCTGGGGGAACATGTCGACGGGGCGCACGCGGGTCAGCGCGTAGCCGGCGTCGAGGAGCTGCGCCGCGTTCGGGGCGAGCGTGGTCGGGTTGCAGGAGACGTAGACGACGCGCTTGGGCGCCGCCTCGATGATCCGCCGGATCACCTTCTGCGAGAGCCCGGCGCGGGGCGGGTCGACGACGATCACGTCGGCATGGCCCGCCGCGCCGATCAGCTCGCGCAGCGCCAGGCGGACGTCACCGGCGAAGAAGCGAGCGTTGTCGATCTCGTTCGCGCGCGCGTTGTGGATCGCGTCGGCGATCGCCGGCTCGACGATCTCCAGGCCCCACACCTGTGCCGCCCGCGGGGCCATCAGCAGGCCGATCGTCCCGATTCCGCAGCAGAGGTCGTAGACGCGCTCGAAACCGCTCAGCCCGGCGTACTCGATCGCGAGCGCGTACAGCCGCTCGGCCATCTCGGTGTTCGTCTGGAAGAACGCCGACGAGGAGATCCGCAGCCGCAGCCCGCCGAGCTCCTCGTTCAGGTACCCGCTGCCGGCGAGCAGCTCGTCCTCGCCGCCGTCGGTCGTCTCGGCCAGCGCTCCCGTGCGCGTCCACAACAGCCCGGACAGGCCATGCTCAGCGGCCACGCGCGCGAGCGCGTCGCGGTCGAGCTCGCCCGGACTCGTTACCAGGCGCAGCTGCAGATCGCCGGTCCGCCGCCCCTCCCGGACGACGAGGTTGCGCAGGAAGCCCTCGCCGCTGCGGCGGTCATAGCTCGTCAGCCGCTGCTCGCGACACCACTCGACGACGCGCTCGCGCGCTTCGTTGGCGCGCTCGGAGGCGAGCAGGCAATCGTGCAGCTCGACGATCTCGTCCCAGCGGCCGGGCGCGTGAAAGCCGCACACGAGGCGGCCGGAATTCTCGGCGCCGAACGAATACTCGAGCTTGTTGCGATAGCGCCAGCGCTCGAGCGCCGGCACGATCGGCTCGAGCGCGTAGCCGTCGAGATGGCCGAGCCGGCGCAGGGCATCGTCGAGCTGTGCGTGCTTGGTGGCGAGCTGCTGCTCGTAGGAGAGCACCTGCCACGGGGCGCCGGGGTGCTCGGCCGCCGGCGCGATCCGGTCCGGGCCCGGCTCCACGATCTCGATCGCGCGCGCCTCGGCGTACGCCCGCTTGCGCTTGCCGACGAGCGCGCGCACCCGGTCCCCTGGGACACCGCCGGCGACGAACACGACGTAGCCGTCGAGGCGGGCAACGCCGGCGCCGCCGTACGCGAGCGACTCGATGACGAGCTCGACCTCGTCGCCGCGCGATGGCTTGCGCGAGGGTGACGCAGTGTCGGTCTGACTCACCCGACTAGCATGGCAGCTCCGCTACGCGCCGGCTCTCGGATCTCGGAGAACCGCGTATACGAGCGCCCGCGAGCGGTTAGTCGAACGAGTGCCGAAAAGGAGGCAAGCGGATGAGCATCACGTATCGCGGAATGAACGTCTCAGTGCCGGACGTCACGACGCCCGAGGAGTTCGAGGCGTTCTCCGCGTTCTCCGACCAGCCAACCGGCCGGCCTCTTGCCTCGTACGCGATGTGGGCGGAGCTGCGCCCCGACGTGCTCAAGCGGCTCCTCGCCCACGTCCACTTCATCCACTCGGAGGAGAGTTTCTCCTGCCCGCTCCCGTACCTGGTGTTGTACACGGCCGGCGGCTGGCCGGAGGGCGTGAAGTACATCATGGCGATCTGCCAGCCCGGGACGTTCCTGTCCGGGCCTGGTTACAGCAGGGACGCCGTGGTCGAGACGCTTGCCGTAGGGTTCTACATGGCGCCCTCTTGGGGCAGCGTGCTCATCGCCGACGCGGCGCTCGAGGGCCTGGCCGACTTCCGTGAGCCCGAGCCGGGATCGCCGTCGCCGTGGCCGGAGGGGTGGGAGGTCGCCCCGGAGGCGCTGAAGGCGGGACTCGACTACTCGACCCCGGACCTCACCAAGGAGGACCTGCGAGCCTTGCGCGAATGGTATGAGCGCGTCACGGGCGAGGTTCCCAAGAGCATCGATTTCTACGCCCGGCAGCGGCCCTCGCTGCTGAAGGCCGAGCGCAACCGGTGGGAGAACATCGTCCGCACGGGCCTGCCGAACCAGATGTTCGCGTACCTGTTCATCTACCACGAGGCCTGGCGCGGCCGGACGGTCGGGCTGCGGGAGGCGCTCCTGCTCGGGCGCGGTCTAGGCATGTCGAAGCAGCACGCCGCCGACGCGGTGTGGTACGGCACCGCGTTCCTCGGTGGGCTTGCGAGCGTGTCAGAGGTCGTCGAGACGGTGGAGGAAGTGCTCGACGCTTGGTAGGCGCCTGGTAGCGGCGGCCGCCGCCGCCGATCGCCGCTTTCGGGAGGCGATCGACGGCGGTGCTTGCGTCAGCGCGACACCCGCCGCGTGGTTACTAGAACGCGTTCACCCAGCCGGCCTGGGTGCCCTGCGTGATGATGTTGAGCTTTCCGTCCGTCCACTGCACGATCTGGATCCACGGCTGGTTCTGCTTCGGGAAGCCGGTCGGGCCGGGGATCACGATCTGCCGCGAGAGCGACATCGGCGTTCCGTTGTTCGCCGGGTTGCGCATGAACTGCATCAGCGTCGACGAGTTGAAGTTGCTCTCGCCGATCTTCTTCGCGATCGTGTCGAACCACATCACGTTCCCGTACGTCGTCTCGACGCTGCTGCTCTTGTTATCCGGCACGTTCGCCGTCGCCTTGAGGTACGAGACGACGTTCGGGTCCGATGTGTCGCTCCAGCTCGTCCACTCGTACGCGCCGAAGATCCCGTTCGTCGCGGCCCCGCCCTCCTTCAGGAAGGGATAGTCCATGCTCGACGAGGAGGTGCTGATGTGGTCGGCGGGGATTCCGTTCTGCTCCAGTTCCTGGAACTCCGTGATCCCCTCGGGCCCGTTCTCCGGCTCGGTCATCACCCAGTCCGGATGCGCCGACGCGACCTTCGCGGCATACGGGCTGTAGTCGGTCGTCGTGATCGGGTAATACACGCCGACGAGCTTCTTGCCGCACGCCGCCAACGGATCGGCGGCCGCGGGTGCCAGCGCCTGATAAGGCGTCGCGATCGCATACAGCACGACCGTGTGGACATCCGAACGCGTACACAGGTACTTCGCGAACCCGGCGAGCTCGCCGAAGCCGCCGGCCTGGAGGCCGAAGCTGGTCGGGGCCGTGTAGTCGATCTTTGTGTTGATGCAGTTGAAGCTCGGGATCCCGGCCGCGGCCAGGATCGGCAACCCGCTCGTCCCCCACACCGGCTCGCAGCCGATCATCGCAGTCGCGTGAGCGGACACGGCGTTGTGGGCGCACGTGACGGCAACCGGCGCGGAATACATCGAGTTACAGCTGATGACTTCGACCTTGCGGCCGCCGATCCCGCCCGCCGCGTTGATCTCGTTCGCCGCCGCCTGCGCCCCATTCGTGTACGGGGTGACCAGATCCGTCCCTGGAATCTTGAGCGTGTCAACGAAGATCACGACCGGATTGCTGCTGCTCACCGCCGCGGCCGAGGTCGTCGCACTGGCACTGCTCGTCGCCGAGCTGGTCGCGCTGCTCGCGCTGCTCGCGCTGCTCGTGGTCGTGCTGCTACTGCTGCTACCGCATGCTGCCAGGCCGACGACACAGAGCACGGTCACCCCGAGCCCCATGATCCTCTTACGGTACCTACTCATGATCACATCCTCTCCTCTGTTAAAAATGCCGCCGCCGACCGCCTCATTGGAGAAGGCGATCGACGACAGCCATTGCACTGACGCGACGGCGCGCGCAAACCGATTCAACCCACCTCGCTAGAAGGCGTTCACCCAGCCGGCCTGGGTGCCTTGAGTGATGATGTCGAGCTTTCCGTCCTTCCACTGCACGATCTGGATCCACGGCTGATCCTGGTGGGGGAAGCCGGCCGGGCCGGGGATCACGATCGACCTCGACAGCGACATCGGTGTTCCGTTGTTCGCCGGGTTGGTCATGAACTTGATCAGCGTCGACGAGTTGAAGTTGCTCTCGCCGATCTTCTTCGCGATCGTGTCGAACCACATCACGTTCCCGTACGTCGTCTCGACGCTGCTGCTCTTGTTATCGGGAACGTTCGCCGTCGCCTTCAGGTATGCGACGACGTTCGGGTCCGACGTGTCGCTCCAGCTCGTCCACTCGTACGCGCCGAAGATCCCGTTCGTCGCCGAGGCGCCCTTCGCCAGGAATGGATAGTCCATGCTCGACGACGACGTGCTGATGTGGTCAGCGGGGATCCCGTTCTGCTCGAGCTCCTGGAACTGCGTGATGCCCTCCGGCCCGTTCTCCGGCTCGGTCATCACCCAGTCCGGATGCATGCCCGCGACCTTGGCGGCATACGGGCTGTAGTCGGTCGTCGTGATCGGGTAGTAAACGCCGAGCATCTTCTTGCCGCACGCGCTCAACACGTTGCCGGCGGCGGGCGCCAGCGACTGCCACGGCGTCGAGATCGCGTACAGCACGACCGTGTGGACATCCGAGAGCGTGCACAGGTACTTCGCGAACCCGGACAGCTCGCCGAAGCCGCCGGCCTGCAGGCCGAAGCTCGTCGGCGCCGTGTAGTCGATCTTGGTGTTGATGCAATTGAAGCTCGGGATCCCGGCAGCCTCGAGGATCGGCAGGCCCGTCGTTCCCCACACCGGCTCGCAACCGATCATCGCGGTTGCATGGGCAGCCACGGCCTTGTGCGCGCACGCGACCGCGACAGGCGCGGAATACATCGAGTTACAGTTGATGACTTCGACCTTGCGGCCGCCGATCCCGCCCGCCGCGTTGATCTCGTTCGCCGCCGCCTGCGCCCCATTCGTGTACGGGGTAACCAGATCCGTCCCTGGAATCTTGAGCGAGTCGACAAAGATCACGACCGGGTTGCTGCTGCTCACCGCCGCGGCCGAGGTCGTGGCAGCCGCGGTGCTCGTCGCCGCGCTGCTCGAGCTCGCCGCGCTGCTCGCGCTGCTCGTGGTGGTGCTGCTACTGCTGCTACCGCACGCTGCCAGGCCGACGACACAGAGCACGGTCACCCCGAGCCCCATGATCCTCGTACGGTACCTACGCATTGATCACTTCCTCTCCATGGTCAAGCCCACAATCACACGAGCTCCACCAGCGCCGAGCTGGCGGGCGAGCGACGTTTATAGCTCATTAGCGCATCTGATATAATTCCGCGTGGACTGTACCCGATCGGCTGGCGCGTGATCAAGTCGAGAAGGCCGTTGTAGGTCGCGGCTAACCGGAGCCTAACTCGTTGGTGCTCGAGCGACGCGGACAGCTCACACAGGGGATGTCGGTGTTCAGATAACGGCGCTCGACCGACGAGGTGACATGTTGCCTCGCCAGCTGGCCGACGCCAATTAAGGTGACGGTGACAATCCACAACTTTTCCTCAAGGTCCCTTGGCCATCCCCGGAACGCGACGGACGCGCCGTTGTGAGCACGGCCTCCAGCCGGCCAAATCTCACGATACCATACCAAACGTCAGGTTGACAAAACGGGCTGATTGACGATCGAACGGCCGCTTGGTAGGTTCGGACGATGATCGGGGAGGCGTCGCCGCGTTACGTCGTCGGCGTCGACATCGGCGGCACCTTCACCGACTGCGTCGTGCTCGCCAGTGACGGCCGTGTCGCGATCGGCAAGGTGCCCTCGACGCCGCCGCACTTCGAAGCGGGCTTCATCGCCTCGATTCGCAAGGCCGCGGCTCGCATGGGCATCGCGGACAGCGAGCTGTACGCGGCCGCCGATGGGATCTACCACGGGTGCACGATCGGCACGAACGCGCTCGTCGAGGGTCGCACGGCGAAAGTCGGGCTGCTCAGCACCGCGGGACACGGGGACACACTCGCGATCATGCAGGGGGGCGGGCGGCTGCTCGGCCTCGACCCGCGCTACGTCGCGCACGTCGCCGCTCATACAAAGCCGCCGCCGCTCGTGCCCAAGCAGCTGGTCGCGGAGATCGACGAGCGGATCGCGTTCGACGGCAACGTGATCGTGGCGCTGCACGAAGAGCGCTGCCGCAGCGAGATCCGCTCCCTCCTCGCGGCCGGCGTGGAGGCGTTCGCCGTCTGCTTTCTGTGGTCGATCGTCAACGCGGCGAACGAGCAGCGCGCGGCCGAGCTGATCCGCGAGGAGGCCCCAGGCGCGTTCGTCTCGGTGTCCGCCGAGGTGATCGCGCGTAAAGGCGAATACCCACGCGCGGTCGCGACGGTCATCAACGCGCTGATCGGCCCCGTCACGAGCGCCTACCTGCTCGAGCTCGAGGGCCAGCTCGCGTCGCTCGGCTACGAGGGGACGCTCTACATCATGAGCTGCACGGGCGGCGTGATCACCTCCGGACGCGCGCGCTCGCTGCCGCTGCTGACGATCGGTTCGGGCCCGGTCGCCGGGCTGATCGGCGCCGGCACGCTCGCGCGCGCGTCGTCTTCGTCGGCCGGAGGTTCCGGACCGGCCGGCTCATCGAACGCGGGTGGCCGGCCGGCCGGCTCGTCGGACGCCGGCGGGCACCGGGCGGCCGGCCTGGACGTGCTGACCGCGGACATGGGCGGCACGACGTTCGACGTCGGCGTGATCAGGCGCGGGCAGCCGATCGCGCGTCCCACGACCCGCCACGGCCAGTACGAGTACTTCGTGCCGACGCTCGACATCCGCTCGATCGGCGCCGGCGGCGGGAGCATCATCCATTTCGACCGCGCCATCGGAAGCTTGCGCGTCGGACCGCGCAGCGCGGGCGCCGTGCCCGGGCCCGCTTCCTATCTGCGCGGGGGAATCGAGGCGACCGTGACCGACGCGGATCTCGTGCTCGGGTACCTGAACCCCGAGTACTTCCTCGGCGGCGATCTCTCGCTCGGGCTCGCGGCGGCGCGGGAGGCGCTCGAGCGCGCCGGTCAGCCGTTGGGCTTCGGCGCCGAGCAGACGGCGGCGGCGGCCGCAAGGATCGTCGACAACCAGATGGCCGACGCGATCCGTCTGGCCAGCATCCAGCAGGGCTATGACCCGCGCGAGTACGTGATGTACGCCTACGGCGGCGCGGGCGCGGTCCACGGCCCGGCGGTCGCACGCGCGCTCGGCATCCCGAAGCTCGTGGTTCCGCTCGGCGATCTCGCGTCGGGCTGGTCTGCCTTCGGCGTCGCCTCTTCCGACGCGCTCGTCGTCCAGGAAGCGCCGATCGTGCTCGCGGCGCCGTTCGACCACGAGCTGATGAACGCCGCCTGGCGCGAGCTCGAGCGGAGCGTCAGCCAACAGCTGGAACAGCAGGCGATCGCCGCCGAGGACGTGCTCTGGGAGCGTGCCGTCGACATCCGCTACGGGCTGCAGATCAGCGAGCTCACGATCCCGGCACCACGGGGCAGCTACGACGCCACGACCGCCGGCTCGTTGGTCGAGGCGTTCGAGCTGGAGTACGAGCGCCTGTTCGGCCAGGGCACGGGCTACGCCGCGGCAGGCTTCACGCTGACCAGCATGCGGGTCAGCGCGCGCGCTCGGATCAGCGAGCTCGAGCTCGGCGCCGCACGGGTGCCGGCCGCCGGCGAAGCTGACGCGGGTGCGCGGGCTGGGCGTGCGGCGCGGACGGATCAGGAGGCGCCGGCGGAGCGCGAGGCACGGGCCGAGCGCGAGGTCATCTGGTACGAGCGGGGTCTCGAGCCGGCGTCGACGCCGGTGCTCGACGGCGCCGCGCTCGCGCTGGACGGCGCGCTCGAGGGTCCCGCGATCGTCGAGTTCGTGGACACCACGCTCGTCCTGCGTCACGCCCAGAGCGCGCGCGTCGATGAGTTCGGCAGCATCGTGATCGAGGTCTTCGCCTGATGGCGCCCCGCCTCCGACGACGGGAGATCTCCTGATGGCCCCCCCCTTTCAACGACAGGAGTGCTTTGAGATGCGCTTTGGCTTGGGTTTCTTCTTCGGCAACTACACGGACTGGGATCGCTTCGAGGCGCTCGAGCGCGGGGAATCGCCGGAGTCCGACAGGCCCATGCTCCGCACGGACGAACAGGTCTACCTCGATCAGTGCGCGCTGGCGGACCTGACCGAGCCGCTCGGGTTCGACACGCTGTGGACGTTCGAGCAGCACGCGTCGCCGTACCTGATGATTCCCCAGCCGCACCAGTTCCTGACCTACTTCGCCGCTCGCACGAAGCGGATCGACGTCGGCTCGATGATCGTCGTGCTCCCGTGGCACAACCCGTTTCGGGTGGCCGAGGAGATCTCGATGCTGACGCACTTCCTCGGGCGCAAGCGGCAGTACTTCTGCGGCGTCGGACGCGGGCTCGCGCGCCGTAACTTCGACTCGATGGGCGTCGATATGGACAGCTCGCGCGCGCGGTTCAACGAGGTGCTCGACGTGATCCAGCTCGCGTTCAGCCGGGAAGTGTTCTCCTACGAAGGGGAGTTCTTCACATACAAGAACGCGTCGCTGCGGCCGCGGCCCGTCAATCACGGCACGACGGTCTCCTACTGGGGTGCTTGGACGAGCGAGCCGAGCCTGCGCAACATGGCTGAGCGCGGCTTGCAGCCGATGACGACGCCGAACAAGACGATGGAGTCATACCTCGAGGATCAGAAGCTGTTCAACGAGATCCGCGGGCAGCTCGGCTACGGGCCGGCGCGGGGCCCCGTCTTCCAGGTGCCGATGTTCTGCTCGGACTCCGAGCAGGAGGTGCAGGAGAACATCGAGCAGTGGTTCCGCCAATACGTCGACGCGGTCGTGCGTCAGTACGGGATCGGAACCACCGGATTCGCATCCGGCAAGGGATATGAGTCCTACGCGGCCCAGGGGTCCGATTACGGCAGCGGAACGGTCGACGATGCGTACGGGACGCTGGTGACAAAAATGCTGCGCGACGGGATCTACGGAACGCCGGAACAGTGCGCCGAGCGCGTGATGGCGATCCACGAGGCGGTCCAGCCGTCGGAGCTGGTCGTGTTGAACTGCTTCGGGACGATGTCGACGGCGCAGACCGAGAAGAGCCTGCGGTTGTACGCCGAGAAGGTCGTCCCGCGCTTCGCCGACCTACGCGGGAACGGAACGGGGGCGGCGCCGGACGGGCACGGCCTGCGTGCGGCGATCGGTGCCGGCGGGTCACCGTCGCGGTGACTCTCACGCCTCATGGTTAACTGCCCACTCGGCGTTGCCGCTTCGGCGAGCGGGACGTTGTACAGCCACCAGCTCGTCAAGATCCCACTCGCGATCTGGAACGAACCGACTGGGCTGTTATCCATTGCCCCGTCAAGGCTCGCGGACGGCCACCAGGTCCCGCCCGGCGCGCATTGGTAGAGTACGTCGGTGGCGTGGCGCACTGCCAAGGGTGGGGCCAACGGCGAGGCGGCCTCGCGGATCAACCGCTCGGCGCAGACCGTGAGGCTGTGAATGGGTAATGAGACGCCGACCAACAGGCAGTTGGTGGTGGATGCCAGTGTTCACGTCTTCTTCCAGGGCAATCGGGAGATCCGCGACTGGCTGCGCGAGCCGTTCAAGAGCCGCGGCATCCCCGACGTCGAGATGGGCTGGTATCAGGCGCCGGACGGTGAGTACTCGCCCGCGATCGTCGCGGCGACCGATGGCTATCCGGGCTCCGATCCGCGACAGGTGGGTCGGCATCTGTTCGAGGAACGCGGCGTCGACATCGCGATCCTGCATCCGATGACCCGAGGGCTGATGCCCGATCGGCACGTCGGCAGTGCGATCTGCGCGGCGCATAACGAGATGCTGGCGCAGCGCTGGCTCGACGACGATGCGTATGGCGAGCGCTTCCGCGGCACGATCCGCGTCGTTCCGGAGGACATCGACGGCGCGCTCAAGGAGATCGAGCGCTGGAGCGCGCATCCGCGGATGGCGCAGATCGGCGTTCCGCTGCAGTCGCGTGAGCCCTACGGCAAGCCGCAGTTCTGGCCGCTGTGGCGGGCGGCGGCGGAGCTTGGCCTGCCGGTGGCGGTGCACATCGAGCCCGGTGCCAACCATGTGGCAAATCCACCGACGCCCTCCGGTCACCCGCGGACGTATCCGCAGTACGCGAGCTTCATGGGCCTCAATTACCTCTACCACCTGATGAACATGATCGCGGAGGGAGTATTCGAGGAGTTGCCCGACTTCAAGATCGTGTGGGCCGACGGCGGAGCCGACATGGTGACTCCGTTCATCTGGCGGATGGACGTGTTCGGGCGTCCCCACCTCGAGCAGACGCCATGGGCGCCGAAGATCCCGAGCGACTACCTTCCCGATCACGTGTATTTCGTGCACAGCAACCTCGACGGGATCGGCCTTCCTGGGATCGAGGCCGAGTGGCAGGACCTGACGGGCAAGTCGGACATGGTCATGTTCGGCTCGAGCTACCCGCACTGGAGCATGACCGAGGCCGACGCGGTGCTGCCCGACTTGGCCGGCGAGCAGCGGCAGAAGATCCTCTGGCAGAACGCCGACAAGCTCTACCGGCTCGGGCTCGCGGCTACGGCGCCCGTGACATCATGACCTACCGGCTCGGACTCGCGGCCACGGCGCCGGTGACATCATGATTGGTGCAGAGGAGCACCCACGTCGAACGGGAGCGTGAGCAGATGGCGGTGACCAACGAAGAACGAGTCTCGAGCGAGCAGGCGCACGTCGATGTCCGCGTCGTCGACGCCGACATCCACCCGACTCCGCGTCCGGCGGACTTCTTCGAGTACATCCCGGAGCCCGCCCGGAGCACATTCTGGAAGCGCCGCGAGTTTCACGACCCGGGCGTCTACGACGCGCCGGACTACGCTCACGTGAAGGCGATGCGCGCGGACTCGTTCCCCGACGATGGCGGCTTCGCCGGCTCGGATCCCGAGCTCGCGTTCCGCCAGGTGATCATCGAGGCAGGCTGCGACATCGGGATCCTCGAGCCGCTCGGCGCGTTCGAGCTTCTGCCCGAGCACACGCATTCGTTCCACGTCGCGACCAACCATTGGCTCGTCAACCACTGGCTCGACAGCAAGACCAACTGGCACGAGCGCTGGCGCGGCTCGATCTGCGTCGGGATCGAGGATCCCGCCGGCGCCGTCGAGGAGATCGAGTTCTGGGCCGGTCACCCGTACCTCGTGCAGGTGATGATCCACGCCGAGCCGCGTCCGGCATGGGGCGACCCGAAATATGACCCGATCTGGGAGGCCGCGACCCGGCACAACCTACCGGTGACCTGCCACCTCGGCCGTGGCTCGTTCGAGCTGATGCCGATGCCCCCGGTCGGCTTCCCGAGCTACAACCACGACTTCATGGTCACGTACTCGCTGCTCGCGGCGAACCAGGTCATGAGCCTCGTGTTCGACGGCGTGTTTGAGCGCTTCCCGTCGCTTCAGGTGCTCCTCGTCGAGCACGCCTACAGCTGGATCTTCCCGCTCATCTCGCGGATGGATGCCGTCTACGAAGCGCGCAGGGGCGACCTCCCGCACCTGCGGCGCAAGCCGTCGGAGTACATCTACGATCACCTGTGGCTCACGACGCAGCCGCTCGATTTCCCGGACGACCGAAGCGAGCTGCGCAAGCTGATGAAGTGGATGCAGGCGGAGCGCCTGCTGCTGTTCTCGACCGATTACCCGCACTGGACCTTCGACGATCCCAAGTGGATCATCCGCCAGCTGCCGACCGAGCTGCGCGAGCGGATCATGTTCCAGAACGGGATCGACCTGTACGGGCTGCCGTCGACAGTTCCCGCGCTGGAGGGTCAGACGCGGGTCTGGTGATCGGACACCTGAAGTGACACTCGAGGGCAAGACGGTCGTGGTGACCGGTGGCACCGCGGAAGGGATGGGCCGCGCGATGGTGCGGGCGTTCCACGGCGAGGGGGCACGCGTGATCACGTGCGGCGTGACGCCGGAGCGGGTGGAGGGGCTCCGCGAGGAGCTGCCCGACGTCACCGCGTTGGTCGCGGACGTCACCAAGCCGCAGGACTGCGATCGGCTGCTCGCCGCCGCGGGCCCGGTCGACGTGCTGTGCAACCACGCCGGAGGCATCTACGGCGCCGGCGTGAGACTGGCGCACGAGATGGCCGACGAGGAGTGGGAGGCGAACATCTCGCTGAACCTGACGTCGGTCTTCATGATGTGCCGGCGAGCGCTGCCCGGGATGATCGAGCGCGGCGGCGGCGTGATCACGAACACGGGGTCGATCTGCGGCCTGCGGGGCGGCCGGGCGGGTGTCTCGTACACGGCCGCCAAGTTCGGCCTCGTCGGGCTGACGCAGAACATCGCGGCGACCTACTGGAAGGACGGAATTCGCTGCAATGCGATCTGCCCCGGCCCGGTCGGCGTGCGCGAGCTCGACCGCCCGCAGTCACCGGTCACCCAGCAGGACCTCCATCCGCGCATGCTCGAGCTCGCCCAGCGCGATCCCGAGCGCCCGCCCGCGATCGCGCCGGAGCTGGTCGCGGCGATGGCCGTCTATCTCGCGCGTGACGAGTCGGCCGCGATCAACGGCGCGATCATCCCGATCGACTCCGGCTACGTCGCATTCTGAGCCCTGAGCGACGAGCGTCAGGCCGCGGCGACGCCCGCGCCGGACGGAATCGCGCGCGCGATGCGGTTTCCCTCCGAGATCGCCAGCGTGAGGTCGCGCGGCGCCGCCGCGTCGCCGATGACGAAGACGTCGCCCACGCCCGCGGCCACGAGCTCGTCGTAGAGCGCGCGCTTGGGCTCGTTCTGCGTCACGAGCACGACGACGTCCGCCGGGACCTCGCGCGTGCGCTCGTTCCACAGTGGCTCCACGAGACACGTCGAGGATCCGATCTCGGCGAGATGGTGGCGCGTGAACAGCGTGAAGTCGTGGTTGAGCAGAAACTCCATCGCCGTGACTTCACGGAAGGTCGCGTGCACCGCCGAGTTGCCGAGGCTCGGGAGGCTCGTGACGAACGTGACGGCGAGGTCGTTGTCGACGAGGTACTCCGCTGCGCTGATCGCTTCGAAATGACCCACCGTGTCGAGCACGAGTCCACTCCGGGCGCCCGGCGGCAGTCCCCCGATCATCAGCTGCCTGGAGGACAGCACGTGCGGCTGATGGACCCCGCGGGCGGGCTCGAACGGTCGCGCGGGCTGGAAGCCGTCGAGCCGCGGCTCCGATCCCGTCGCGATGATGACGGTGTCGGCACCCTCCGCGCGCACGTCATCGACGGACATGTGGGTGTCGAGCACGACCTCGACGCCCGCGCGTTCGACCGCGCCCTGGAGCCAGTCGAGGATGTCGCCGAGCAGCGCGAAGCGTGGGGCACGCCGAGCTGCGTCGAGCGCGCCGCCGAGCGTGTAGGTCGCCTCGACCAGCTTCACGTCGTGGCCGCGCAGCGCGGCGACTCGCGCCGCTTCGAGACCGCCGGGACCGCCACCGACGACGAGCACCCGTCTCGGCTGCTCGACCCGCGTGATCAGATCGTCGGACAGGGTGCGCTCGAACCCGATGGCCGGGTTCACGGTGCACGTCATCTTGCCGATGTAGAGCGCGCCGCCGTTGCAGCCCTGGTTGCAGGCGATGCACGGCCGGATCTCGCGCGCGCGGCCCTCGCGCGTCTTGCGGACGACGTCCGGATCTGCGAGTCAGGGCCCGGACCATCGCGACCATGTCGGCGACGCCGTCGTCGAGCACCTGCTCGGCTTCCTCGAGCGTCCGGATCCGGCCGACGACGATGCTCGGCACAGTGGCCACGGCGGCGAGCTGGCCCGAGGAGGGCAGCTGGTACCCGGTTGGATACTCCATCCCACCGGTCATCGTCGCGCCGCGGTAGAAGTCGCCCTGCGAGGTTGACAGGAAGTCGATCAGCCCCTCGCCCTGCAGCGCTTCGATGACCGTCCGCAGCTCGTCTTCGTGGATGCTCCCGGGCATCTCGCTCGCGCCCGTCCGAATCCCGACGCAGAACGCGCCGGAGGTCGCGTCGCGCATCGCGCGCATGATCTCCTGGACGAAGCGCATGCGGTTCTCGAGCGGACCGCCGTACTCATCCGTGCGCGTGTTGTACAAGGGCGAGAGGAAGGCGAGCGGCAGCGTCCCGTGCGAGGAGTGCAGCTCGACCCCGTCGAGCCCACCGTCCTGGCAGCGGCGCGCGGCGGCGCCGAAGGCCGCGGTCAGCTCGTGGATCTGATCGATCGTGATCGGCGAGCCGACGAGTCCGTTCAGTGACGCCACCGTGGAGACGGCCCATGGCACCTGCCCGCCAGGCGGCGGCAGCAGGCTCCCCGGATGGAACACCTGTTGGAACACCTTCGATCCGTGTGGACGGATGGCCGCCATGATCTCCTGATAGCGCTCGACCACACGGTCGTCGGACATCGTCATTGCCTGCGAGCTCGGGTGCACGGCCGTCGCCTCGAGGACGATCAGCCCGACGCCGCCCTTCGCCTGCGCGAGGTGGTGTGCGATGAAGTCCTCGCCGCCGATCAGGTCGCGCGGGGAGGAGAAGCCGGTTCCGTGTGCGGCCGAGACGATCCGGTTCGGAACCTCGAGCTCCCGGATCTTGATCGGCTCGAATACTTTGCTAACAGTCATCCGGCAGAGCCTATTCGCTCACGGCGAACTTTGCGGTATGGGGTCCACCGTCCGGAACTCGATCCGCAAAGTTCATCTTTGGCGGGCGTCATGCGCGCGCACGGTGGGGAGGACCGTTGCCGCACAGCGCTCAAGGCACTCCACCCCCTGCTCGTGACTGCTCGGCAGCGTCGGAGGCCAGGGCGCCACCCCGATCGTGCCGATGTTCAGATCGAGGACCGTCGCGAGCTCCTCGGCGGTCGGCATATCGCCTCGCACGACGAGCTCGAACTCGCTCTCACTCCGCCCCTCCGCGGCGAGTCGCGCCCGCAGGGACGCAACCAGGGGTGGCATCTCGCTGAACGGCAGCAGTGGCAGAACATAGCCGTCGCCAAGCCGGACGGCACGTCTCTGCGCGGCCTCCGAGCCGCCGCCCACGATGATCGGGATGGGCGGCGGTACAGGTTCCATGTAAAGGGGGCCGAAGCTGAAGAAGCGCCCGAAGTGCTCGACCGGACCGGGCTGCCAGAGCGTCCGCAACGCAGTGATCATCTCGTCGGCGATCGCGCCCCGTCGGCCGAACTCGACGCCGACCGCGTCGAACTCCTCCCGCTGCCAACCAACGCCGATCCCGAGGATCAAGCGTCCGCCCGAGAGCCGGGCGGCCGCGGCGACCGTCTTGGCGATCAGCAGCGGCTGCCGCAGCGGGAGGATCAGGACCGTCGTCATGAAGCGAATTCGCTCCGTGATCATCGAGAGCGCGCCTGTCAGTACGAACGGGTCAGGCCACGGCGTGGTGAGCGCGAACGGCGGCTTGTGATCGTCCGAATACGGATAGCCGCCCGGAGCCTGCGCCGGCATGAAGACATGGTCGGGCAGCGTGAGCCCGTCGAACCCGAGGCGTTCTATATGAGGCGCGAGGGCGACGACGTCGTGATCGGCCAGCAGGCCGCACGACACGAACACGTTCGTCACCAGGCCCTCCGCGGCATCGATCGATGGAGCTTACTGTCACGCGATCGCGGGCGCGAGCGCGAGCGCGATCGCGAGCGCCAGTGTGCGCTTGTCAGCGCCGCCGATCGGCAGTAAGGTCACCGGATGCCCGCCGACGCTACGAGCGTTACGGACTGGATCGAGATCTGCGAGCTGTCGGCCCGCTACAACATGACGGTCGACGACGGGGAGGCCGATGCGTTCGCGGCGTTGTTCACCGCAGACGCGTCGCTTACGCTTGTCGCGGCCGCCGCGACGCGACACTTCAGCGGTCGCGACGAGATCCGGGCCCTCGCAGACCGTCCTGGAGGCCAGTTCGTCCATGCGACGACGGACGACGTGATCACGATCGACGGAGATCGCGCGACACACGTGTGCACACTGCTCGTGCTGCAACCCTCGCCCGAGGGCGGTACGGTCGTGACCAATCGGGGACGCTATGAAGACGAGCTCGTCCGCACGAGCGACGGCTGGCGCTTCGCCAGGCGCACCGGGCGGCTCGGTTGGTCGGACCCGCTGCTCTAGCGCACGTTCTCAAAGTCTCGTTGGAAACGCTGCTCTAGAGCTTGCCTCGGATAGCCTGCTGGCGTGAGCCTGGAGCTACCCGAGAGCGCGGTTGAACTGATCAATTCGGGCGCGCACGCGCACCTGACGACGATCGGGCGCCACGGCTGGCCGCAGACCTCGCTCGTCTGGGTCGTTTACGAGGACGGTGAGCTGCGGATGGCGAGCCTCACGATTCGCCAGAAGCTGCGCAACGTCATCCGCGATCCGCGCGTGAGCGTCTCGTGGGAATCGCCGGACAGAGACAAGCTCGGCCTTCCGTACTACCTCATCGTCCGCGGTCGCGGCCACGTGACCGAGGGGGGAGCGGCCGAGTTGGTCCAACGGATCGCGCCACGCTTCATCGGCGCCGACACCAGGTACCCGCGCCGCGACCACGCGCCCGAGGAGGGTTACATCCTGCACATCGAGCCTGAGTCGATGTTCGGGTACGGCCCCTGGGTGGAGAACTCCTGACCGTGACTGCCGTGGCCCGGACGTCCTCGATTTCCGTGAGCGAAGGTGCGACACGAGCGCCCGATCGCACGATCGACGGCTACGGACGGCTCACGTAGATCTTGCCGTCTTCGACGCGCACGGGGTAGGGCTGCGTGCGGTGCTGGGGCCAGACGCGCATCGATAAACCGGTCCGAACGTCAAAGTCCCACCGGTGAACCGGGCACTGGATGATCTCGCCGCGCCGGACCAGCACGTTGGCGCCCATCTTGATGCCGGTCAACGTTCCGAGGCAGAGCAACGCGCCCTGATGTGGACATCTCGCGTCGAGCGCGAAGACCTCGCCGGTGGCCTCGCTGCGGCAGACGACGAGCGGTGTGTCACCAAGATCGAAGCGCAGCATCGTCCCGGGCACGAGCTCGTCGAGCATGCACACGAAGTGTGTGTTCTTGACCCCGGCTTCAGGCACTGGTCATCTCGTAGCCCGGGGCGGTGAGGAGTGTGGGCGTCATCGGTAGGCCTGGTGGTGCTCTTCCGTGACGACGACGACGCGCTTGCCGATGTCCATGAAGTTCTCCTCGTCATCGCGGAGAACCTGTCCCTCGGGGCTGAGGTACCAGTTCGTCCACACGCGCATGCCGTCGAGGTCGTCGAACCCGAACTCGGTGATGACGTCGTAGGCAGGGTCGGTCTTGCTGCCGGGAAGCCGGATCGCGCGATTCTGGACGTAGTGCTTGATCGCGTCCGCGACCTCGGGCGGGATCGTCCGTGCGAACAGCGGCACGTGGTTCTGCGTGTAATACGCGAGGAACTCCTCGAGCGAGAGGTCCGAGCGGCGTTTGAGCATCGCGACGAGCTTGATCACATCGACCTCGCAGAACTATCCGACCCGAGCCGGCCGATCCGTCACGGGGGCTCAATAACGTACCAAACGATGGTTTGGGCTCGTGACCGCTCGTTTCAGCCGGCGAGCACGTACTCCAGCAGGGCCTTCTGGGCGTGGCGGCGGTTCTCGGCCTGGTCCCAGATCCGCTGGCGCTCGCCGTACAGGACCTCGGCCGTGATCTCCTCGCCGGGATGGGCCGGCAGGCAGTGCAGCGCGATCGCGTGCGGCGCCGCCTGATCGAGCAGCGCGTCGTCGATTCGGTACGGCGCCAGCGCTCGCCGGCGGTGCGCCGCCGTGTCGGGGTCGTCGCTCATGCTGACCCAGACGTCGGTGTAGACCGCGTCGGCACCGCGCACCGCTTCACGCGGGTCGGCGGTCAGCTCGGCGTCGGCCGGCGGGTCGGCGAGCGCGAACTCGGGCGGCGACGCGATCCGTACGGTGATACCGGCGAGCGGGCACATCAGCGCGAGCGAGCGGGCAACGTTGTTGCCATCGCCGACGTAGGCGATCGTGAGGCCGTCGAGCTCGCCGAAAGCCTCCTGCAGCGTGAACAGATCCGAGAGGGCCTGGCACGGATGGTGCGCGGCGGTGAGCATGTTGATGACCGGGACGCGCGCGTGCTCCGCGAGCTGCTCGACGTCCTCGTGCGGTCCGGTGCGCAGCCCGATCGCGACGACGTGCCGCGAGAGCACGTACGCCGTGTCCCGGATCGACTCGCCGCGGGTCAGCTGCAGCTGATCCGCGCTGAGGACCATCGGATGGCCCCCCAACTCGACGATCCCCGCTTCAAACGACACACGCGTGCGCGTGGAGGGCTTTTGGAAGATCAGCGCGACCGAACGCTTACGGAGCGCGTCAGAGCTGCGCGGCGCCGCCTTCAGCTCGGCCGCCCGGGCGAGCATCGTGTCGAGCTCGGCCGGCGTGAGCTCTGTCCCCGTCAGAAAGTCGCGTGGCAAGTCGAGCAGTGTACGTCGCGCGGCTGCCCGCGGCGTCAGCGCGTCGGCCGCTCGATCACCCCGGTTCACCCGCGCCCGGCTCGCAGGCCAAACCCACGCAGCATCAACAGCGCCTTCTCGGAGAGCGTCCCGCGGCCGGGAAGCACGCCGATCTGCACGGCCGCGTCGTAGAGGTCGAAGAACGCGCGGACCCGGAACAGCCGATCACGCGCGAGCTCGCAGTAGAACACGCAGTGGACGACTAGGAACTTGTTCGTTGCCGGCAGCCCCTCGAGCGCGCCACGGTGGGTTCCGAGCAGCTTGCACGGCGCCGCGACGTACAGGCCGTCGGTCAGCCGCTCGCCGGTCCGCTCCAGCCGGACGTCCGGAAACGCGTCCCACAGCCGCTCCGCGTGGTGGATGAGCGCCTCGAGGCCCTCGAGCGGCTCGGGTGTGAGCGGATCCTCGTAGTGGACCCCGACCGCGCACACTTCGTCGAACGCCGACGGATCCTTGCTCGACCAGGCCGCCTCCCACCCGTCGATCAACTCGTCCACGGACACGTCTAGTCCGAGGATCGGGAGAACGTCGGGACGCCTTCGGTAGGCGTCGAGGCCTGCGCATAGCGACGCCGCGGGATCCTGCCGGCGCCGCGAGCGAGCTCTCCTGCCTGGACCGCGAGCCTGATTGCGTGCGCCATCGCGACCGGATCGTGAGCGCGCGAGATCGCGCTCGCGCAGAGGACGCCGTCGCATCCGAGCTCGAGTGCGAGCGCGGCGTCGGACGCGGTGCCGACGCCGGCGTCGAGGATCACCGGCACGCCGGCCCGCTCGACGACGATCGAGATGTTGTAAGGGTTGAGGATCCCCATTCCGCTCCCGATCGGCGAACCGAGCGGCATCACGGCCGCACATCCGACGTCCTCGAGCCGGCGCGCGAGCACCGGGTCATCGGTCGTGTAGGGGAGCACTACGAAACCATCGTCGACGAGCGTCTCGGCGGCCGCGAGAAGCTCTGCGGCGTCGGGCAGCAGCGTGCGGTCGTCGCCGATCACCTCGAGCTTGATCCAGTCGGTCGCGAACGCCTCGCGCGCGAGCTGCGCGGTGAGCAGCGCGTCGCGAGCCGTGTAGCAGCCGGCCGTGTTCGGGAGCACGTCGACGGCAGCGGCTTCGAGCACGTCCAGGATCGAACCGCGGGCGGCCGGGTCCAGGCGGCGCAGGGCGACCGTGCAGAGCTCCGCGCCGGACGCGCCGAGCGCAGCCGCGAGCAGCTCGTGGCTGTCGAAGCCGCCGGTCCCGAGGACGAGCCGCGAGCGCAGCTCGCGACCGGCGATCACAAGCGGGCCGCTCACCCGGCTCACCCTCCCTGCACGGCCGACACGACCTCGATCTCGTTCCCGTCCCGCAGCGCGGTCGTGGCCCAGGCCCCGCGCGGCACGACCTCCCCGCCCACGGCCACGGCGACGCCGCGACCCTCGGGCGCTCCGCTGAGGAGCTCGACCACGCTCGCGACGGTGGCGCCGGAGTGCAGCTGATGGGGCTCGCCGTTGACGCTGACGAGCACGGTCACACTCCCACCGGGGAGGTCGCGAAGCGCGCCGGGGAGAACGCGGATGAGAGCTCGTCGTGGGTCGCGCCGGTCAGGCCGGCGAGAACGATCTCGGCGCTGATCGGCGTCAGCAGCACGCCGTGACGATAGTGCCCTGTCGCCCAGTGCATCCCCGCAATCGCGCCCGGACCGAGAACGGGCGCGTTGTCCGGGGTGCCGGGGCGAAGTCCGGCCGAGAACTCCTCGATCACGAGCTCTGCGAGTCCCGGCAGCAACTCGATCGCGTCGCGCAGCAGCTCGAACATCGGTCCCGCCGTGACGGTCGTGTCGAACCCCCGCTCCTCGACCGTCGCGCCGAGCACGTAGCGCCCGTCGCCGCGCGGGACGACGTAGGTCGAGCCGTGAATCCGCAGCGCGTGCGTCAGCAGACCCGGGCCGGCGGGATCGCGCAGCCGTAGGATCTGCCCCTTCACGGGCCGCACGGGCATCTGCGCTCCGGTCGCGAAGCCGCCGATCGAGCCCGACCAGACGCCGGCCGCGATCACGACCTGCTCGGCGGGCACGACCTCGCCGCTGCGCAGGATCACGCCGTCGACCGCGCCTTTCTCAATCGAGATCCGAGCGACCTCTGCGTTGGTTCGCAGCTCGGCGCCCGCGCGCGCGGCAGCCCGCACGAGTGCTGCGGTCAGCTTGCGCGGATCGATCGCGTGATCGTCCGGCACCTCGAGCGCCAGCCTGACCGCGGGCGCGAGCGACGGCTCCAGCAGGCGTGCTTCGGTCGGCCGCACGCGTCGCACCGGGAGCCCGAGGCGTTCGCGGAGCGCAAGCTCGCGCTCGAGCGCGCGCGCTTCGTCGTCGTCGCTCGCGACGGCGAGCGTTCCACACTCGAGGTAGCCCGGGTCGCTGCCGGCGGCCTCTCTGAGCTCGGCCACGAAGTCCGGGTAGGCGCGCGCGCTGGCCAGGGCCAACCGCAGGAGCTCCTGCTCGGTCGAGCGGGACTCGCTCACCGGCGCGATCATTCCGGCGGCCACGCTCGAGGTCCCCGCCCCCGGCATGCCCCGCTCCAGCACGGTCACACGCAGGCCGCGCTGTGCCGCGCGCCACGCGATCGAAAGACCGATCACCCCACCGCCGATGACGGCTACGTCAAATGATCTCTGTGGCTCGGACATTGTCGCTCCCTGCGCCGGCATTACCCGGGTCAGGTTCAGACGGTCGGCAGGTCTCAGGCCCGCCCTCTCAGCCCAACGGTAGGGCTCCCGTTACGCGCAATCGTAGCGCGCCGGGCCTGCCAGACTTGGGATGTGATCGATCGCCGCGAGCGCCTGCTCCAGGCACGCCTGTACCTCGTCTGCGACGCGCGCCCGGAGGCGTTCGTCGATGCCGCGCTGCGGGGTGGCGTCGATCTCATCCAGCTGCGCTGCAAGGAGTCCTCCGATCGGGAGATCGTGGCGGCGGCCCGCGCGACGCGGGCGCTGTGCCACTCCTACGGCGCGCTGATGCTCATCAACGACCGGACCGACC
This sequence comes from uncultured Solirubrobacterales bacterium, assembly GCA_963763525.1. Classification (GTDB taxonomy): domain Bacteria; phylum Actinomycetota; class Thermoleophilia; order Solirubrobacterales; family Solirubrobacteraceae; genus Palsa-465. The sequence continues at coordinate 212,558 of CAVXPA010000013.1, read as the reverse complement.
TGGTCCTCGAGACCGGCGCGGACGGCGTCCACGTCGGGCAGGAGGACATGCCGACGGCGCAGGCTCGAGCGCTGATCGGAGTCGAGCGACTACTCGGACTCTCGACGCACACGCCGGCGCAGATCGACGCGGCCGCCGCGAGCGACGCCGACTACATCGGCGTGGGTCCCGTGCACGCGACGCCGACGAAACCCGGACGCGCGCCTGTCGGGTTGGAGCTCGTCCGTTATGCAGCCGCAAACAGCCCGCTGCCGTTCTTCGCGATCGGCGGCATCGACACGACCAACGCGGCGGCCGTCCACGCCGCGGGCGCGACGCGGATCGCGGTCGTGCGTGCGCTCGTCGACGCCCACGACCCCGAGGCGGCGGCGCGGCGCCTGCGCGCTGGGGCGACCGGAGATGCGCAGCCTCCGCGCGAGCGCATGCGGGAGGTGAGCGTTGGCGCCGCGGAGCCGTAAGCGCGGGCGCCGTCAGCGACCTGTCTCCATGGTCGCGACGCAGGCGGTCCGCTCCTCCGCGCCGGCGTCCCCGCGGCCACATGAGAGCGTCCCGGCACCGGCACCGGCGATGAGTCGCTCCGAGGCTCGCAACGCGGCCGTGCGCGCGACGCTCAAGCCGCTCGCTCCGGGCGAGCGGCCCCCCGCGGTGACGGCTTCGGCGGTGATCGCGACGCTGCTCGGCGCGGGCAATCTGATCGCCTGGCTGGCGGGCGCGAAGATCGGCGGCAAGCACCCGGCCCCAGAGGGGATCTTCATCTTCTCGGCGGTCATGTTCGCTTGTGCGTACGGGCTCTGGCGGATGTACTACGGAGCGGTCCTCGGGTTCATGGCGCTGCTGGCGATCGTCGCGACGCTGTTCACGCTGTTCTTCATCGAGGCGAGCAACGTGCTTGGCTTCATCGTCCCGCCCCTGGTGATCGGCGGCTCGGGGTTCCTGTTCATGAAGCTGGTGCGAGCGCTCAGCCGGATCCAGATGCCGAAGTCGCCGCGGCGATGAAGGCGCCGCGGCGGTGGCTCGGATCACGCGCCGGGCCGCGTCTTATACGCTCCGGCCCGAGATGGCGGCGTTCGACTGCATCGTGATCGGGTCCGGCCCGGGCGGCTATGTGGCCGCGATCCGCGCCGCGCAGCTCGGGATGAAAACGGCGGTCGCGGAGCGCGATCAGATCGGCGGGCGCTGCCTGAACGTCGCGTGCATCCCCGCGAAGGCGGTTCTGCGCTCGGCCGACGTGCTGACCGAGGTCCGCGAGGCGGGCGAGTTCGGCGTCAAGGTGGCGGCGCCGGAAGTGGACTACGCCGCGATCGTGGCGCGGCGTCAGAAGGTGGTCTCGACGCTGACGAGCGGCGTCTCCGGCCTGTTCAAGAAGAACGGGATCGAGGTCCTCGCCGGCGAGGCGAGGTTGGCCGGGCCGGGGACGGTCAACGTCGAGGGCGACGAGTTCACGGCGCGGACGATCGTCGTCGCGACCGGCTCTGTGAAGCGACCGATTCCGGGCGCGGAGTTCGGCGGACGCGTGATCGGGACCGAGGAGGCATGGGCGCTCCCCGAGCTCCCCGCGACGATGGCCGTGATCGGCGCCGGCGCATCGGGCGCTGAGATCGCCTCCGGGTACGCGCGACTCGGCGTCGAGGTGCAGCTGTTCGAGGCGCTCGACCGCGTCCTTCCGACCGAGGACGCCGACATCTCGCGAGTCGCGGAGCGCGGCCTCAAGCGGCAGGGCATGACGATCCACACGGGGACGATCGTGCACGACATCGAGCCTGGTGATCAGCGTGTCAAGTTCCGCTTCGGGGATGAGTCAGCCGAGGTGGAGTGGTTCGTGATCGCCGCCGGCCGCGGGCCCGACGTACGGGGCCTGGGCCTCGAAGAGGCCGGCGTGAGGTTCGAGGAGACGGGGCTGATCCAGGTCGATCCGGCGATGCGCACGAGTGTCGCGGGGATCTACGCGATCGGCGACCTCGTCCACGGACCCGCGCTGGCGCACAAGGCGTCCGACGAGGGCGTGATCGCGGTCGAGGACGCGGCGGGGCTGCCCACGCACGGAATCGAGTACGTGGACATTCCGCGCGCCACGTTCTGCATGCCGAACGTCGCGAGCTTCGGGCTGACCGAAGAGCAGGCGCGCGAGCAGGGCTACGACGTCGTCGTCGGCAAGGTCCAGTACGGCGCCGTCGGCGCCGGCACGGTGTACGGAGATCGCACCGGGCTGATCAAGATCGTCGGCGAGAAGAAATACGGCGAGCTCCTCGGCGGGCACATCGTCGGGACGCGCGCGACCGACTTGATCCAGGAGCTGGTCAATGCCCGCCTGCTCGAGGGCGGCTATCCCGAGATCGCCCGCGCGATCCACGGGCATCCGACCCTGTCGGAGGCGGTGATGGAGGCGGCTCGCGCCGCCGATGGCTGGCTCATTCACGGCTGAGCCGTGCCTCAGGCCCCCACGCAGCCTGTCTTCTACTACGACCTCGGCAGCCCGGCCTGCTATCTCGCGGCCGAGCAGATCGTCACGGCGCTGCCGATCACGCCCGAGTGGGAGCCCGTGCCGACCCCGCCAAACGACGGGCCCGCCGGCGAGCTCGACCGCCGCGCGTTCGAGCTGCTGGCCGCCGACCAAGGGCTGCTGGAGGTCCGCTGGCCACGCGCTTGGCCGCCCGACACGCACCGGGCGCTGCTCGCGGCGACGTACGCAAAGAAGGTCGGGCGCGTGGTGGCGTTCTCGCTCGCGGCCTTTCGGCAGGCGTTCGCCGGCGGGCGCGACCTCGGCGACGAGAACACCGTGCTGATCGCGGCGGCCGCGTGTGAGATGCACCCCGCCGCGCTGCTGAAAGGGCTCGAGCTGCGGGCGACCGCCGCCGCCCTCGACGCCGCGTCCGCGCGCGCGGCGGCGGATGGCGTGCATTCGCTGCCGGCCATCGCGATCGGGATGCAGGTGTTCCAGGGCGAACGCGCGCTGGAGCTCGCCCGAGAGGCGCTCGGCGCGTGAGAGCTAACCGCGTTTACGAGCTGATCGTCTCGCGCGGCGGAATCGAGCCCGCGTTCCTGGCCGCGCCCGAGCGGCGCGACCGGGTGGAGGTCGTCTGCGTCGACGACGGCGAGGTCGCCCTGTTCTGGGAGCTACCGCCGCGGGAGGCCGCACGCCTGACGCGAGCGCTCCGGACGGATCTCGCCCAGCTCGAGGCCGTCGACTTCATCCTGACCTGGGAGGACCGCGACGGGGCCTGACGCCGGCATCAGAGGCGAGACGACCGTGTTCGAGCCCGGCCCGCGCCAGCGTGCGCACGCACGGCGGGTCGCGGAGGCGCGGGCCGTCATGCCCGATGCCGGTCTGACCGCAGAGGTCGACATGGACGCCTGCATAGGCCTGCGCCACTCACTGAGCGCGATCGCCGCGCGCGCATGCGCACTGGCTTTGAGGGCCGTCCCGCGGGCCAACGCGGCCTATCGTGACGGGCGCTTCGAGCTGTACTCGCGGGTCAACATCGGCGTCACGGTCGATATTGGGGACGCCGAGCTCGCGCCGACGCTGTTCGACGCGGACCGCAAGTCGCTGGCGGCGCTGGACGACGAGCTGGCGAAGCTGGAGCACCGCGCTCGCGCAGGAGAGCTGTCGCCCCCGGAGCTGGCCGGAGCGACGTTCACGCTGACGAACGCGAACGACGAGGCGGTCGCGGCGATCACTCCGATCCTCGTCCCGCCGCAAGCCGCAGCGATCGGCGCCGGGGCCGTGCGCGAGGTCGCGGTCGTCCGCGAGGGCGAGGTTCGCGCGGGGCGCGTGATGACGCTGACGCTCGTATGCGACGGGCGGATCCTGTACGGCTCGCACGCGAGCGCATTCCTGCGCCACGTCAAGACCGCGCTCGAGCGCGCGGCGCTCTAGCCCTCTAGTGCTCGGCGGCGGGCTCGTCCCTCACAAGCAACCGTCCAGCGCCTGAGGGTCCTCCTCGACGAGCTGGCGTACAGCCGCCCGACCCGCCTCGCGCATGCTCGGCAGCTGCTTCCAGTCCATCAGTCCCGTCCGCTCGACGGCCGGTCTGATCACGATGTCGGCGTGACGGCGCGCAGCCTCGACGGTGTCGCGGCTGCCCACCGCGATGGTCCGGAGCATGGTCTCGGCCAGACGCGGCATCTCCGTCTGCTGACCGGAGACCAGCCAGCGGGCCCGCGCCCGCCACCGGGCGAGCGACTCATCGCCGCCCGGCCGCCAGGCCGCCGGTCGTGAGACGTCGACCGCGATCACCGGTCCCTCGCGCTCGCGGGCCATCGTCTCGACGGGCAGGTTGTCCAGCACACCGCCATCGACGAGCAGCTGACCGTCCGGGGTCGGGATCGGCGGGAAGACACCGGGAATCGAAGCGCTCGCCAGGACGGCATCGCACAGGAGCCCGATCCGGTGAATGACGGGCGTACGGCCGTTGAGATCGGCGCTCATGCAGAAGAAGCGCAACGGCAGCTCCTCGATCCGGGTCGTCCCGAAGCGATCGGCGAGCATGCGGCGGGCACGGCCGCCCCGGACCATCGAATACAGCGGCAGCGTGTAATCCCCGCTCGGGTTCTGCTTGGCGAAGTAGTCCACGAACGTCTCGAACGCCAGCGCTGCGTCCATGTCCATCGCCACCGTGCCGGCAACGATCGCGCCCATGCTGACTCCGGCGACGCGATCGATCTGAACACCGGTCGCTCGGAGCTCCTCGAACACGCCGAGATGCGCGAACGCTCGGGCGCCGCCACCGGAGAAGACGATCCCGACGGCGCGCCCTTGCAACCGGCGGGCGATGACCCCGAGACAACGCGGGAACGCCGCCTCCCCTGACAGCGTCTGGACCGCGCTGGGACCGATTGCCTGGAGCGCCGACGGCGGCACCGCGGCTCCGATCTGGAGCAGCTCGCAACCTCTCAGGGCGGCCGCGTTCGCCAGCCAGCCGGGCGCGACGGTCCCACGGCTGACGGCCAGGACGCGGTCGGCCTCCCCGAGGATCGCCTGCGTCCAAGGATCGGTGGCGCGGTGCGTGGCGACGAGGATCAGCCACCGGTTCGCGGACAAAGCGCGGTCGAACGTCGCGAAGTGCTCGGCCGTGTCGCCGGCCGGTTGGGCATGCAGGACCGCCGCCTCCGCACGCTCGCGCAGCGTCGCGCCCAGGCGATCGGCGATGTCGCCGACGTCGACGCGCTCGTCCAGCGGCACGATGGCGATCGCCCGGGGCGGCTCCGCGGTCACCGCGGGCGAGCGGTGCTCGGCGAGTTGAGCGCCGAGCCGGCGGCACAGCGTCAATGCGAACTCCTGGTCCTCGACGATCAGGCGCTCGAAGTCGGAGCGGCTGATCTGCCACAGCTCGCAGTCGCGGGACGCCCTGACCGACGCTGATCGCGGGTTGTCGCTGAGCAGGCCGAGCTCGCCGATGACGCCGCCGCGCCTGACCGTGCGAATCACCATGCCGTCGCCGACGACCTCGATCCGCCCCGACTGCACGAGGTAGGCGCAGTCGGCCGCGTCGCCCTCGTGAAACAACCACTCTCCGGCACGGAGTTGCACGGGGCGGGCGCCCTCGCGCAACCGGTCGACGCTCGTGGCCGGCAACGAGTGCAGCAGCGAACTTGGCGCCAGCCCGATGCCGCCCACCGAGATGTTCAACCCCATCACGCCCCCTTCACAGCAGCTTTAGCGAATTATCGCAAACGTCACGCTCATCTCAAGATGCCCGTGTGGCCAAGCGAGTAGCGGCCCGGGAGCGGGTAGACGCACACCCCATGTGGTCCGAGCCCGACTGGAACCTTCGCGATCAGCTGCCCGGTCTTCGTGTTGAACGCATACACGACGGCGTTGTTGCGGCCCGACAGCCACAACACGTGACCCGACGCCGAGACGTTGCCCATGTCCGGGCTGCCGCCGCCCGGAATCGTCCAGGTCTCGACCACACGGCGGGTCGCGAAGTCGACGACCGAGACGGTGCCCGCCGCGCGGTTGGACACGTACAGGAGCCGTGCGTTGCGGCTCGGATACAGCCCGTGCGCGCCGGCTCCGGTCGGCAGGAACCCGATCCGCGCGAACGTCTGAGCGTTGAACTCCCAGAGCCCGCCGTGGGTCAGATCTGCGACGTAGAAGACGCGCCCGTCGGGCGAGAGCTTGACGTCCTGCGGGGAGGATTGAGCCGGCAACTGGACGACGCGGACGACCCGCTCCTGCTGGACGTCCACGACAAGCATGCGCGAGTTGAACTCGCAGCTGACGAACATGTACGCCCCGTTGGCCGTGAAGTCCGCGTGGTTGGCGCCGTTGCACTCGGGCACGTGAAGCGAGTAGTGCAGCTGCATCGTCTGCGCGTCGCGAAAGTCCATCCGGCGCAGCTGTTCGGCCATGATGATCGCGTAGCGTCCATCTGCCGTGAAGTACATGTTGTACGGATCCTCGACCGGCACCGCCTTTCCTGGCAAGCCCGTGGCCGGATTGATGGGCGTCAGGCTGTTGCCTGCGTCATTGGTCACCCACAGCGTCTTGAGGTCATAGGACGGGACGATGTGCTGAGGCTCCTTGCCGACCGCGAACGTGCGGATCACCTTGTATGTCTTCGGGTCGATCTCCGAGACCGTGTCGCTCTCGCTGTTGGGCACGTAGACGAGCGAGGGAAAGTCGCGGACGACGGGCGAGAGGTCGCCCTTGCGATCGGCCGCGTACACGTTGTTCGGATTGATCAACGGCGGCACGCCGCTGTTGCTCGTCGTGTCCGTTCCGAGCGTCGGCAGCGCGGGACCGCCTGGCGCGGTGACCGAACCCACCAGGCCGACGGTCGCGGGCGGCGTGTTGGCCTGTGTGCTGGTGCCGCCGCTGCCACCGCCGGCGATCAGCGCGATCAGCAACACGAGTGCCGCGATCAGCAGCCCCGCGTACGAGCGTCGGCGCATTGTGCTCAGAGTCGGGCTCGTCCGATCACCCGCCAATGTAATCGCCAGAGCGACGGTGCGAGCACCGCGCTCGAGGTCGGGTCCGTCCATCCATCGGCGCCTGATGTTGCCAAACGAACGCCGTCCGCGCGGCGGACGGGCACAATCTTCCAACAACATGACTGAGGCGGTGGCACTCGCGCAGCGCCTCCGCGGGTCGATCGCGGATCAGCGGGTCCTCGCCGCGATCGCGACGATCCCGCGGCACCGCTTCGTGCCGCCCCACGAGCGCTCGCACGCGTACGCCAACGCGGCGCTGCCGATTGCATGCGGGCAGACGATCTCGCAGCCGCTGGTCGTCGCGCGGATGCTGGAGATGGTGGCCCCGTTGCCGACCGATCGCGTGCTCGACGTGGGGACCGGATCCGGCTACCACGCGGCGCTGCTGGCCCTGCTGTCCGCGCACGTGTGGACGATCGAGCGCCACGCGGAGCTGAGCGCGCTCGCCCGGCAGGCGATCGACGGCCTCGGCCTCGACAATGTCACATTCATCGTCGGCGACGGGTGGGGAGGCCTGCCGGAGGAGGCGCCGTTCGACGTGATCAACATCGCCGCCGCCACCGGCGAGGAGGTGCCGCCCTCGCTCGAGCAGCAGCTGGCCGAGGGCGGACGGCTGGTCGCCCCCGTCGGAGCCCGCAGCCAGCGCCTGCTCCTCGCCCGGCGCACCCCCACGGGAATCGTGCGCGAGCGTCGCGAGGCGGTGCGCTTCGTCCCGCTGGTCCACGACGCCCGCGGATGACGATCGGATCATCGCTCGAATGCGACCGGGGCCATGCGCAGCCGCCGGCGCATCACATCGATCGCGGTCGGGCTGTCGTCGATCAGAACGAACCGGCGCCCGAGCCCCCGGCAGACGGCCCCGAGTGTGCCCGAGCCGGCAAACGGGTCCAGGCACCAGCCGCCCGGTCTTGACGACGCAGCGACGATCCGTCGCAACACGCCCTCGGGCTTCTGCGTGGGGTAGCCGGTCTTCTCGCGCCCGTTCGTCGGGACGATCGTGTGAAACCACACGTCGGTCGGTCGCTTGCCGCGGGCGGCCTTTTCGGGGCCGACCAAGCCTGGGGCCATGTACGGCTCGCGCTCGACCGCGTCGGCGTCAAAATGCTGGCCGCCCGGCGTGCGGACATAGACGAGGATCGTGTCGTGCTTGGCGGGCCAGCGACGCCGCGGCTTGGCGCCGTAGTCATACGCCCAGATCAACTCGTTGAGGAACGCGTCTCGCCCGAACACCTCATCGAGCAGCAGCTTGCAATAGTGCGCCTCGCGGTAGTCGATGTGGAAGTACAGCGTGCCGTGCGGCGCGAGCAGCTCCCGAGCGCGCGCGAGCCGCGGCTCGAGGAAGCGCAGGTAGTCGCCGAACGCGTCGTCGTAGCTGAGCGTCTGCAGCAGCCGCGAGCGGTAGCGCCGGCCACCGAACCCGACCCGATCGCCGTTCGCGTCGGCCGCCACGGCGAGCGTATGTCGCGACTGGGCCCGTCCGGTGTTGAAAGGAGGGTCCAGGTAGAGGAGGTCGAACGCGCCGTCCGGAAGCAGCGGCAGGGCGGCGGCGTTGTCTGCGGCAATCAGGAGATCCTGCTCGAGCTTTAGCCTGCCAACAGCAGGATCCTCGATCATCGCCTGGAAGCTAGCGACGACGCCGGTCAGCATCGACGTGCCGCCGGCCGATACGATGGACGTTTCCGTGTTCGCGCGCCTCTACAACAAGCTTCAGTCGACGCCTATGGGCACGAAGCTCACGCGCTACACGATCGGCTCGGCGGTCGCGTTCGCGACCAGCGCGATCGTGTTCCCGATCGTCTACGTGCTCGGTGCCTCGACGACGGTCTGCTCGATCACAGCCTTCGTCGCGGGCGCGATCCCGAACTGGATCCTGAACCGCCGCTGGGCATGGAAGCTGCGCGGACGGGTCGCGTTTGGCCGCGAGGTCGTCGCATACGTCGTGATCTCGGTCATCCAGCTCGTCCTCACCTCGCTCACAACCGCTTGGGCGCAGCAGCAGGTTCAGAGCATCCCCGCCGGCCACGGGCTGCGTGCGGCGATCGTGACCGGCGCCTATCTGGCGGTCTTCGTGGTGATGTTCGGCGCGAAGTTCGCGATCTACGAGCTCTGGATCTTCTCGGGGCGCAGCCGCGTCCGGGCAGCCCTCCGATCGCGCCTCCAGGTGCGCACGGCGGCGCGCGCGAACCGCGCGCCGTAGCCGAAGTTCCCGCCCTTCTTGGTGCGGGTCGCGTGAACGCCGCGATCGCGCATGGTCGTCGGCACCTCGACCAGGCGGAAACCGTTCAGCGCGGCGCTGATCATCAGCTCTGAGGCCTGATACTGCGGCTGCTCGAGCGTCACCGCCGCGGTCACCTCCGCGCTCATCGCCCGCAGTCCACACGCCGGGTCGGTGATCCGATGGCGGACCAGCACGCTGATCAGCGTGCCGAACACGATCACCCCGAGGTGTCGCGTGCGGTCGGTCGTCAGTTCGGCTCCGAGACGGCGCGAGCCCGATACGAAGTCCGCCTCGCCGGCCGCGATCGGCGCGACGACCCGACCGATTTCCTCCGGCTCGTACTGGCCGTCGGCGTCGATCGTCGCGATCACGCGGGCCCCGCGCGCTCGCGCGAGCCAGTAGCCGAGCCGCAGTGCGGCTCCCTGGCCGCGGTTGACCGGAACGTCGCAGACGAGCGCGCCGGCCGAGGCGGCCTCGGCGGCGGTCGCGTCCCTGGATCCGTCGACGACGACGATCACCTCGAGCGGCAACCCGGCGGCCTCGCGCGGAATCTCCGCGATCACGGCGGCCACGGTCGGCGCCTCGTTGTAAGCGGGGATCACGACGGCCAGCGGCGCGCCCGTGCCCGGCGGGTGCACAGCGAGGAAGCTCGCGGCGGCGGCGCGCTCGGCCGGCTCGAGCCGTTGCACCTCGGCGTCGAGCACGAACGGTCGGGACGGAGTGACCGTCATCGCCCGCCTCCGGCGCTCACCGGGGTCAGCGGGGCCCCGGCCGCGATCGTCTCGAGGTCGGCGCCCGCCCACTCTTCCCAGACGCCGGCGAGACCGGTTGCGAAGTCGTACTGCGGCGTCCAGCCGGCGGCGCGTGCGCGCGCCGGGTCGACGATCACGGCCGGCATCTCGCCCGGCTTGGCCGGCCCGTGGCGTGCCTCGAACGAAGCGCCAGTCGCAGCGCGAACGGCTTCGAGCACGTCCAGCACGGACAGCGAGGCGCCTGCCCCGATCACCATCGGCCCGCTCCAGTCCTCGCGCACCAGGGCCAGGCAGATCGCGGCGATCACGTCGCTGACGTGGACGTAGTCACGGACCTGGCGGCCGTCGCCGTAGATCTCGAACGTCGTGCCGAGCCGGATCGAGCGCATCAGCCGCGCGACGATGCTGTCCTTCGCCTGCATCCCGGGTCCGTAGACGTTCGTGAAGCGCAGCGACGCGCAGCGCAGACCGTAGGCAGCCGTGTACGCGGACATCAACATCTCAGCCGCGGCCTTCGTCGAGCCGTACGGGGTCAATGGCCGCAGCGTCGCCGACTCGTCGATCGCGGGACCGTCCATCGGTCCCGTGACCGCGTTCGTGGAAGCGAACACCAGCGCGCCGACGCCGTGCTCGCGCGCTGCCTCGAGCAGCGCCGCGGTGGCTGCGACGTTCGTCCGGTAGGTCAGCTCCGGATGCTCGAGCGAGCGCAGCACGGACGTGACCGCGGCCAGGTGCACGATCGCGTCGAAGCCGCCGTCGAGCGCCGCCTCGATCACCGCGGGCTCGGCGAGATCTCCCTGCACGAGCTCGACGGTCGCGTCCGGATGGGGCTTCAGATCGACGACGCGGACGCTGGCGTTCCCGTCGCGCAACGCGGCGACGACGTGGCGGCCGATGAAGCCGGATCCACCCGTCACGAGGATCCGGCGGCCGGCGAGCTCCCCGTCGGGAGCGGGCGCGCTCACGTCTTGGCGAGCCCGGTGACCGGCAGCTCGCTCGCGGTCTCGCGCCAGCGCACGGTCGGCATGATCGCGGACACGTCGACGCGGTCCTTGTGCCGGTCGACGACGTCGAACAGGTGGTCGATCAGGGTCATGCTCAGAAGGGTCGGCTCGAGCCCGAGGTCGACGAGCGCCGTGTGCTTGGCGTTGTAGTAGTGATTCTCCTGCTCCACGCGCGGGTTCTCGACCGTCTCGATCGTGGACCCGCCTGGGAACTCGGCCTTGATCGTCTCGGCGATCTGACGCACCGACATCTGCTCGGTGAACTGGTTGAAGACCCGGAACTCGCCCGCCTTGGCGGGATGCTCCGAGGCGATCCTGATGCACTCCGCAGTGTCGACGATGTTGATCAAGCCGCGCGTCTGCGAGCCGTTGCCGTACACCGTCAGCGGGTGCCCGAGCACCGCCTGGATGACCATCCGGTTCAGAACGGTGCCGAACACGCCGTCGTAGTCGAACCGCGTGGCGAGGCGAGGGTCGAGCTTCGTCTGCTCGGTGTCGGCGCCGTACACGACTCCCTGATTGAGGTCCGTCGCGCGGAGCCCCCAGATCCGGCAGCCGAACTCGATGTTGTGGCTGTCGTGCACCTTCGAGAGGTGATAGAAGGAGCCGGGCCGCTTGGGGAACATCACACGGTCACTGCGGCCGTTGTGCTCGATCGTGATCCACCCCTCCTCGATGTCGATGTTCGGGGTGCCGTACTCGCCCATCGTTCCGAGCTTGACGAGATGGATGTCGCGATCGATGTCCGCGATCGCATACATCACGTTCAGGTTCCCAACGACGTTGTTGGTCTGCGTGTAGACCGCGTGCTTCTGCGAGATCATCGAGTAAGGGGCGGCACGCTGCTCGCCGAAGTGAACGATCGTGTCGGGGCGGAAGTCGGCGACCATCTCGTGCACGAAGTCCGGGTCGCAAAGGTCGCCTTCGTAGCTCTTGATCCGCTTGCCGGAGACCTCGGCCCAGACCGCCACCCGCTCGTCGAGCGTCGCGATCGGCACCAGGCTCTCGACGCCCAGCTCGACGTCATACTGGCGGCGCGCGAAGTTGTCGGCGACGGCGACGTCGTGACCTGCGGCCGATAGGTGGAGGGCCGTCGGCCACCCCAGGTATCCGTCGCCGCCTAGAACCAGGGTTTGCATAGGGGTGCTCCGCTACCTTCCACTTCGAGTTGGGTCTTCAACGCTGTCGGGCCCGCGAGGCGACCGATCCATCGGTCCCAGACAAAGACGATCGCTGGCCTGCAAGCAGACGAGGATAGCCGACGCGGTACCCGGAAGTAGGCCGACGGTTCGCTAAGGTTACGCGAGCCGAGGGTCAGGCGCGCCCCAACCGCGTCGGCTGATACCGTCGCGGCACGCCGCCCTATTCGCCCGTGGCGGCGCGTACTGTCCCCCGTTTTCCGCGGCGCGTACTGTCCCCGTTTTCGTGACCGAGCAGACGATCGACGCTCCCCCGCTCGAAGCGCCGCCCGCGGCGCCGGAGCGTGCTGCGCGGTCCTCGAAGGACGCCGCCCGCGAGATCGCTTACCGCTATCGGTGGGTGCTCGCCGCGATCGGGCTCCTGCTGCTCTCGTTGATCGTCGTCCTCTGGGCGCGCGCCCGGCCCGGCTATGACCCGTACGGCTGGATGGTCTGGGGCAAGCTGACGATCCACCTCAAGCTCGATACCAACGGCGCTCCCTCGTGGAAGCCGCTGCCGTTCCTGTTCACGGTCCCATACGCGTTCTTCGGCCACTACCAGCTGTGGCTGTGGATGGTCACCTCGGTCGCGGTCTCGCTGAGCGGGATCGTGTTCGCGTGGCGGATCGCGTTCCGCCTCACCGACGCGCGCCCCGAGCGGCGCTACGCGGCATACGCGGCCGGACTCTTCGCCGGCCTGTTCCTGCTCGGGATCATGGACTTCACGACGGCCTCCAGCCCGTACACGTACGTGCATTACATCCTGAGCTCGGAGTCCGACACGATGATCGTCTCGCTCGTCCTCGCGGCGATCGATTGTCAGCTGTCGGGCCGGCCGCGGTGGGCGTTCTGGCTCTGGATCCTCGCCGCCCTGGGCCGCCCGGAGGCATTGCCGTTCCTCGCGCTGTACTCGATCTGGATGTGGGGGAGGCGACCCCAGGACCGCCTGATGGTCGCTCTCGGGCTGCTACTGATCCCGCTGATGTGGATCGGCATCCCGGCCGTCACGTCGAAGAGCCCGTTCACGGCCGGCAACCTGGCGAACAACTCGCCCCGAGAGGTGGTCGGCAACAAGATCAGCGGGACGCTGCGCCGATTCGTGCGCTCCGAGCCCTGGCAGGTCGAGGTCGCGGCCCTGATCACGGTCATCTACGGCGCCCTCGCGGTCTGGCGCCAGCGGCCGTGGCCGACGTTCGAGCTCGCGCTGTGGTGCTGGCGGCCACGAGTGAAGTTGCCCACGGGCGCGCCCGGCGCCTGCGTGATGATGGCGGCCGGCGCGATTCTGTGGGTGGTGATCGAGGTCGCGTTCGCGCTCCACGGCTGGCCGGCTGTCACGCGTTACATGTTCGAGCCCGCGGGCGTCATGTGCGTGCTCGCAGGCGCTTTCGTCGGCCGCGTCGTCCACGACGTGCCGGGGTTGGTCGCGCGGACTGCCCGGCGGATCACGCCGCGGCGGATCACGCCGCATCTCGCCGGATTGGTCGGCGCCTGGGGCACGGTGATCCTGATCGCCGTGTTCGCCGGCTCGATGTTGCCGGCCGCCCATCAACGCGTCACGAACGAGCGCAAGGAGCTCACGCACGAACGCCAGCGCACTCAGCAGATCGGTCGGCTGGGCACCGTCGTCGGGCTCCTCGGCGCCTCGCGGATCGTCGCGTGCGGCCAGCCCGACATCGCAATCGGCTATCAGAGCCAGCTCGCCTGGTATCTCGACGTCAAGATCGGCTCGCTGTACGTCGGCAATTACGAGCTCGCTCATCTCGGGCACCCGCTCGTCCACTTCCGCGAGATCGCCAACGGCTGGCAGGTCTATGCGCAGGTGGGGCCGACGGCGAGCAAGGCGACGCGCGCTCGCTGCAGCGGCCTGCTGGCGAACTACACGTCCTGATGGCGGCGCGCGCCGCGCGCCGTGCCAGTGTCCGGAGCCGCTCGGCGCATCGGCGACGCAAGGCCGGGTGGCTGCGTCTAGGGCTGCTGGTGGCCGGGCTCGCCGTGATCGCGGCGGTGGCGTTGTGGTTCCTGAGCCGTCCCGGCGGGATCCCGGCGCCGCCGCCGGGAAGTGATCTTCAGACGCCTTCGACGAGCGGGCTGTTCGCCTACGACAGCTCGCGGGACGGCGACTACGCGGCCCGGGCGATCGCCGGCAACGCCAACGTCCTGTACCAGAAGAGCCCTGGCGGCGTGCTCGCGACCGCGGCCAGGGTGGCGGCGCTGCGGCCGCTGATCGACACGGCGACCGCGGGATCGGGGATCGACCCCGCGATCGTCGAAGGGATCGTGTTCGTCGAGAGCGCGGGCGATCCGAACGCGATCGCCGGCGGTGACGTGGCCGGCGCCGCGGGCCTGACCCAGATCGTCTCCCAGACGGGACAGTCGCTCCTGGGGATGCACATCGACCTCGCCCGGAGCAAGCAGCTGACGGCCGCGATCGACAACGCGTACGCCGACGGGAACGTCGGCCGGGCCGCGCGCCTGGAGCGTCAGCGTGAACGGATCGACGCGCGCTTCAACCCGCGGCTCGCGCTGGCAGGGACGGTGCGCTACCTGCAGTTCGCACAGCGCCAGCTCGGCCGCGCCGATCTGGCCGTCGAGTCCTACCACATGGGCGTTGGGAACCTCCAGGACGTGCTCAAGGACTACGACGCCGGCCGGCCGGTTCCGTACGTGCAGCTGTTCTTCGATTCGGCGCCGGATCGCCACCGCCCGGCCTATGAGTTGCTGTCGTCGTTCGGAGACGACTCCTGGATGTACTACTGGCGCGTGCTCGCGGCCGCTCAGATCGTGCAGCGCTACCAGTCTGATCGCGCCGCGCTCGAGCGCCTCACGGCTCTCCAGAGCGCCACCGATTCGGCGGCCGAGGTACTCCATCCCCCCGACTCGACCCCGCAGTTCGCGGACCCGGCGGCGCTCGCCGCGGCCTATGTGAGCCGGCAGATCGTGCCGCTGCCGACCGACCCCGCGCGGCTCTGGCTCGCCTACGACCCGTCGATCGGCAGCTTCGCGCGCCAGGTCAGCGCACCGGCGGCCCTGTACCTTGGCGTGCGGCCGGTCGCGCTCGCGGTGCTACTCCAGATCGGCGCCGCGGTCCACAGGCTGTCCGGCGCCAACGCGCCTTTGATCGTGCTCAGCACCGTGACCGACGCCCGCTACGAGGCGACCCTGGGGATCAGCTCGCCCGAGACGACGACCGGCTACACGTTCCAGATCGAGCGCAGCTACGTGAACGAGGCGCAGGCGGGCGCGTTCCAGGCGGTGCTCGACCGGCTCCAGTCGCTCAACGCGATCGCGTGGGCTCGCGAGCCCGCCACGATCGACATCACGGTCGCGTCGGACGCGCAGCGCGTGCTCGCCGGCGGCGTTTGAACGCTCAGACCGGCTCTGCCTCGGCCTCGGTGGGCTCGATCTCGGCCTTGCTCGGCTCGGTCGGCTTGATCGCGCGTTCGATCGTCTCGCTCATCCGGCGCTCGTAGGCGGCACGAGCGGCGTGATCGGGCCGCGCGAGTACCTGGTCCGCCTTCAGCGCCCGCATGACTGCAGCGGCGGTTCGCTTCGGGACCAGCGCGTTGAGGCGGACCATCGCGTTCACGGAGCCCGGCACATAGACCTCGTAGCGGCCCGTCTGCAATGCAAGGACGATCGCGTCCGCCACGTCGGAGGGCTCGACATGCTTGAACCCGCGCGCGACCGGAAGCCCTGAGCCGAGCTCCGTTTTGACGACCACCGGCATCACGAGACTGATCTGGACGCCGGTGCCGCGCACCTCCTGGCTGATCGCGTCGGTGAGGCCGACGACTGCATGCTTGGTCGCGCAGTACGTCGCGCCACCCGGGAAACCGAATTTGCCCGCGGTCGAAGCGATCTGCACGATGTGGCCGTGTCCGCGGGGCAGAAAGCGGCGCAGAGCGAGCTTGGAGCCGTTGATCACGCCGTGCAGATTGACGTCGACCAGCTGATGGGCCGCGGACTCCTCCTCCTCCACGAACGGGCCGACCGGCATGATGCCGGCGTTGTTGATCAGCACATCGAGCGGCCCTAGATCCGCCTCGACGCGGTCGAGGAAGCTCTCGAAGCTGCGGGCGTCGGTGACGTCGAGCGGCAGCCCGATCGTGCCGGCGCCCAGCTCCTGCGCGGTCCGGCGGGCGAGCTCAGCGTCGATGTCGCCGATCGCGACCCGCGCGCCCTGCTCGATCAGCGCGGCGGCTGACGCGCGACCGATGCCGCGGCCACCGCCGGTGACCGCGACGACGTTGCCGCCGAGCGACCTGAGAGCCTTGGCCATGTGTGAACTTCCTCCTTAGTGATGAGCGATTCCGCTACCGACGGTAGCGGCACCCTTGTCACCGAGGCGTGTGCAGCCCTAGTTCGAGGTGCTGCCGGTCGTCGCGGCGCTCGAGCCGTCGCTCGCGCCGGTGGTCGAGCCATCAGCGGAGCCCTGGCCGCTCGAAGTGTTCCCAGAGGTCGCCGTCGAGTCGGAGCCGGAGCCACCGTTCGAGTCGGTGGGCGTGCTCGAGCCAGTGCCCGGGTCCGTCGTACCCGACCCGGTCCCCGACCCGCTGCCCGAGCCAGTGCCGGTGCCGCTGCCGGAGCCCGTACCGCTCCCGCTGCCCGAGCCGGTGCCGCTCCCGGTACCCGAGCCAGTGCCGGTACCGCTGCCGGAGCCCGTGCCGCTCCCGCTGCCCGAGCCGGTAGTGCTGCCCGAGCCGCTGCCGCTCCCGCTGCCCGAGCCGGCGCCGCTCCCGGTACCCGAGCCGGTGCCGCTCCCGGTACCCGAGCCGGAGCCGCTGCCCGAGCCGGAGCCGGAGCCCGAGCCGGAGCCGGTACCGCTGCCCGAGCCGGTGCCGCTGCCCGAGCCGGTGCCGCCACCGGTCACAGTCGCGACGCCCGAACCCGAAGAGGAGCCGGCGCCTGAGGAGCCGGTCGAGCCGGAGCTCGGTTGGGAGCTAGATGTCGTCTTGGTGGTGGTGGTGCCCGACCCACGCTGACCGCCGGTCGAGCTCGTCGAACCGCCGGAGCTGGTCTTGCTGACGCCGATCTTGCTGACGCCGGTCTTGCTGACGCCGGTCTTGCTGACGCCGGTCTTGCTGACGCCGGTCTTGCTGACGCCGGTCTTGCTGACGCCGGTCTTGCTGACGCCGGTCTTGCTGACGCCGGTCTTGCTGACGCCGGTCTTGATCGCGCTACCGACGGTGCCCCCGCTCTTGGGACCGCTGTGGGACGAGCCGCTCGACTTCGAGCTGCCGGTCGTGCCCGTGCCGTGCGTTGCGGCCGTCGTCGTCGAGGGATGAGAGGAGGGCGTCGGCGGCGACGGCGCGAGCGGTGTCGTCGTCGTGATCGGAGTGACCACAGTCGGCGTCGTCGTGGCCGGCGTCGAGGACGTTGTCGGAAGTGCGACCACGGGCGCGGCAGGCGGGGTCGCGGGCGCTGCTGCCGCCGGTGCCGCAGGCGCCGTCAGGGTGGGCGCTGAAACGGGCGCCACGATGCTCACCGGGTCCATGATCAGGCGGCTCGACATGGGCGCTCGCGCCGCGTGCACGCGCCGCGCGCGTCTGCCACCTGCGCCGGCCCACGGGGAGCTGCCGCCGGTCGCGGGCGCCTGTTGCGCGGCCAACGCAGTCGCGCCGGATCGATCCCTGTAGTTCTGAGCGGTCATGCTGGCCGAGGCCACGCTACCGCCCGTGCTCGAATCTGCGGCGGATGCGGAGCCGGAGGCGATGGAGCCCGATGCCGACCCCGCTCGCGCGTGGGAAGGATGTCCGATCAGCGGCAACGCAATCGGTATGTGAAGCGGAAGGTCGTGCACGGCTGCGATCGTGCCGGCCGTGCCGACACCGGCGACGATCACGCCGATCACGCCCTTGACCATGCCGGCCTTCGCGGCCCACGAGGCCGCCATGCCACCGCCACCGGCCACGCCCGCGCCGACGCCACCGCTCGCGCCGCCGCCCAGCACGGTCTGCCTGAGTGCGATCGTCGGCACCACCGGGAGCACGAGCGCGAGGCGCCGCCGTTGGCGGTCGATCTCCTTGCGATAGTCCCGACAGCCGGAGCACTCGCGCAGATGGCGCCGGATCGTCGCCCGGCGGAGGCTGCCGCCCCGCAGCGTCGAGAGCTGGGCGCGGATGTCCGAGCAATCCGTCTCTCGCGCAGTCCGGCTCGCGAGCAGGGACTCGCGAGCCTGGAAGACGAGCGCTTTGACTTTCTCGCGCGGAACGCCGAGAACCTCACCGATCTCCTCGTGGCTGAGCGAGTCGAGCTCGGCCAGAACGAGCGCCGCGCGCTGATCCTCCGGCAGCCGGCGCATGTCCACGACGAGATCGCGCAGGTCCTGCCGGCGCTGGACCTGCGTCGCGAGACCCTCCGTCGCCGTCTCCTCGAGCTCCGCCGCCGGTTGCTCGCGTCGCGCCCGCAGCATCGTGTAGCAGCGGTTGCGGGCGATCGTGAACAACCAGGCGCGGAGGTGGATCTGCTTCTCCGAGGCCATCAAGTCGTTGTAGGCGGCGAGGAACGTGTGCTGGACGGCGTCCTCGGCCTCCTCGGGATTCCCGAGCATGTGGCGGCAGAACGACAGGATCGCCCGGTGATGGCGGTCGTAGACCGTCTCGAACGCGTCGGTCCGACCCTGCCTGATAAGCGATACGAGATGAGCGTCCGGCGCTAACCGCAGCAGCTTCGGCGATGTAAGCCCTGAAACCCCCAACGGTGCGAGCCGAGGCACCGCACTAACTTCCATGAGGACATTATCGGCGCTCTGCGAAGAAAAGCCAACCATCTGTGTGGCAAAGAACTCGTCAGAAGCGTCCATGCTTTCGCGCACCCATTAGACAGAACGGACAAAAGGCGAGCGCCAGCTTCGCCCTCCGTGCGAGCGTGAGCTCCGCCCGCCGTGTTAGAGAGCTTAGCGTGGCCGGGGCGGGCCGGGCGGATCGACGATGTCACGGCCTGTCGGTCGCAGCTGCTCATCCAGCTCGAGCTGCCAGAAGTAGCGCGTGAACGTGACACCCGCCCGGAACTCGCCGACGTGCGGCTCGACTCGCTCGCCACGGGCCATCCGGACGATCAGCTCAGGATATGTCCGGCCCGGCAGCGCCGCGTACATAGGAGCCGGAAAGGCCCCGCCAAAGCGCGTGTTGACGTCGGTGATGCCAAGTCCGATCTCCCTGTCGCGAAACACCTGCACGGTGCATGGGCCGCGTACGCCGAGGGCCTCGACGACGCGCCGCCCGAGCCCGATCAGCTCCGGATCCGCGATCACGGTCCCCTTGATCGACTCGCCGCCCCGCGACTCGAGCATCGTGCGAGGGACTGCGTTCAGGCAGCGGCCATCGAGGTCGCACAAGATGTCGATCGAGAACTCGGGGCCGTCCATGCACCACTGCACCATCACCGGCTCCGCGACGTAGTCGACGAAGAACTCGGCGGCTCGCGCGTCGGCGGCGCGGTGGATCGAGCGCGCCCCTGAGCCCTGTCGGGGCTTGACCACGACCGGGTAATGATCGACCGGCTCGCCCGGCAGCACGGTCGGCGGCGACGGCAGCCCGAGCCGTTGCAGCAGCCGGTGAGCCTCGTACTTGTCGAACGTCGCGCGCGCGATTTCCGGGTCCGGGACGAACGCGGGCAGCAGGCCCCCGGCGCGAGCATGCGCGAGCACCTCGATGTCGAGGTCGGTCAGCGGGACGACCGCCCCGACCGCGTGCTCGGCGCACAGATCGCGCAGCGCGGGGACGTAAGCCGGATCGTGGATCGGCGGCACCGCGCAGCGGTGATCGGCCGCGTATTGAGCCGGCGCGAGCGGGTTCGGATCGACCGCCAGCACGGTCGCATGCTGGGCGAAGGCAGCGACGATGTCGTAGCGCTTGCCGACGCCCGTGAGCAGGACGCCTACGTCGGAGTCCACCCGCCCGTGTCTCCCTTGTAGAGGCCCTGTCCGCTGAGCACGAGGCGCATCGTCCGCGCGAGGATCTCGAGCTCGAGCCCGAGTGAGCGGTGCTCGACGTACCACAGGTCGAGCTCGATTCGCTCCGGCCACGGCAGCGACGCGCGACCGTTGATCTGCGCCCAGCCGGTGATCCCCGGCTTGACGGCGAGCCGGCCGCGCTGGCGCTCCGTGTACTGATCGACCTGGAACTGCAGCGTCGGCCGGGGTCCGATGATCGACATCTCACCGAGCACGACGTTCCACAGATTCGGCAGCTCGTCCAGGGAATAGCGCCGCAGGAATGCTCCGACCCGGGTGATCCGCTCGTCGCCGTCCTGAATCGCGAGGCCGTCCCCGATCCGCTCGGCGCCGTTGACCATCGTGCGCAGCTTGTAGATCGAGAAAGGCTTGCCGCGTCTACCGACCCGCGTCTGCCGATAGATCGCGGACCCGGGCGAGTCGAGCCGGACCGCCACCGCCAGCGCCGCGACCAGCGGCGCCGTCAGCAACGAGCCCGGCACCGCGATCGTCAGGTCCAACGCGCGCTTGATCATCGCGTTCCCTCGGCCGGCTCCCAACCGGCGGTCGTCCGGCGCGCGAGCCAGTCCCACAGCCCGGCCGCCAGCGACGCGGTCGTCAACACGTAGTAGCGCGCCAGCAGCAGCGGGCGGGCCGGAATCGCGCGGGCGAGCGCCGCCGCCACCAGGACGGCGACTTGCACCGCGACCGCGACCGTATAGACCCAACCATCGCCCAGGAGGGCGATGCTGGTCCCAAGCGCGATCAGGTGCAGAAACGGAGTGGCGTAGCGCAGGACGCGGTGGGAGAGGATCATCAGCGCATAGATCGGGTCGTAGCCACGCGGCGAGAGCATGCCGCCGCGCACGACGATCGGCCAGGTGTGGCTCATCATCCGCCGCTTGCGCGCGAACTCGCCCTCGATCGACGGGACCATCGGCTCGCTCGCGCGCGCCTGCGCCACGTACACCGCGAGCCAGCCGCGCTTGACCATGTTGAACGGGAACGAGAGATCGTGGCCCATGATCGGGTCGACCACGATGTAGCTCTCCCGACGCGTGGCATAGATCGCGCCGTTGCCACCGGTCACCGAGCGCACACGCGACTCGAGCGCGCGCAGCTTCATCTCGTAGCGCCAGTAGAGCCCCTCCTGATTCGTGCCGTGCTCGTTGACCAGGCGGACGTGCCCGCACGCGTACCCGACCCGTGGGTTGGCGAATGGCGCGAGGAGCGCGCGCAGGGCGCCGGGCTCCCAGGTCACGTTTGCGTCCGAGAACGCGAGCAGCGACGCTCGCGCCCGCTTCACCGCGGCGTCCTGGGCGCGGATCTTGCCACCGCGAGGGAGCTCGAGGACCAGGTCGGCGCCGGCCTCCCGGGCACGCGCAGCGGTCGCGTCCGGGGACCCATCGCACGCGACGATCAACTCGAGCTGGTCGGGCGGGTAGTCGAGCTCATGCAGGTTCGCGATCCGCTCCGCGATCACTCGCTCCTCGGCGTACGCCGCCACGATCACCGAGACGAACGGAGGCGTCCCGCCCGGCGCGTCGACCGCCGCGGGACTGTGCAGTCGCGCGAGCGCCCACAGCAGCACGCCGTAGCCGAAATGCGTGTAGGCGAGCAGTCC
The DNA here is from genome assembly GCA_963763525.1 of uncultured Solirubrobacterales bacterium. Lineage (GTDB taxonomy): Bacteria > Actinomycetota > Thermoleophilia > Solirubrobacterales > Solirubrobacteraceae > Palsa-465. Next base: position 190,913 of record CAVXPA010000013.1, on the reverse strand, counting down.
GGTGCACACCCAGAAGACGATCGCGAGCGAACTCAAAGCGGGCCGATTGTCGCGTAGCCCTCACACGGCTGCTCCGACGGGCGTGCTTGAATCGAATGCGAAGTGCACGAAACGCTCCAGTTCTTGGACGGCAGCGAGCGCGAGCCGGCGTATGGCAGCGAGAGCGAGCCGGCGCAGGTGTCCGCGCGGATCGAGGCGAGCCGCATGTTCACGTTCCGCGGCGAGGGCAGCTGATGCGTGCGATGGAGCTGATCCCGACGATCCGCGCGAGCTTGCGGGACCTGCATGGTCAGCGGGGCGACGCGCTGATCAGCGGCCGCCGCGCCGCACTGTGGCGCGCGCAACAACACGCGGCCCGGATCGATCACACGCTCGAGGATCTGCGCCGCTACTGCCTCGAATCGATCGACGCACGCCGTCTCCTCGACGAGGAGGACGAGAACGACTACCTGCGGGGCTACCGCCAGGGATTTCAGGCGGTCCTGAGCGAGATTCGCCGCCTGGAGACGCGCTCCCAGCGGGAGCCACCAGCCTTCAGTCGCTAGCCGCTAGCCGGCCAGCCGGGCGCCCGCGTCACGCGCGAGTGCTCGTCTCCAACAGCTTTTCGAGGCCTCCGATGAGCAGGTCGAGCGCGAACTCGAACGCCCACTCGGGGTCGGTGCGGTCGCACAGATAGTCCGCCGCCTCGATCACGTGCGGGAAGCGCTCCGGCGGCAGCGTCAACAGATGCGCCCGCTGCGCTCGCACCCGGGCCTCGGCCGCCTGCTCATCCTCGGAGCGCCCGTCGCCGATCTCGAGCAACACCAACGCGAGCACGAAACGCTCGAGGTTCCCTTCCAGCACGGCAGCTTCCTCGATCCTGAAGCCCGCCATGCGCAGGGCGGCGAGCAGCACCTCCATGATCGGCTTCGCACGCTCGGGTGCCTGCGACCCCGACAGCGTCGCGACCGCGGGATGCGCGAGGAGCACGCGCCGGTAGGACCGCGCCAGCGCGCGGAGCCGCTCGCGCCAGTCAGTGATCTCGGGGCCAGGTAGCTCGAACGCAGAGAAAACGCGGTCGCCGATTGCGGCCATCAGCTCGTTCTTGCTGCCGACATAGCGGTACAGCGCCATCGGCGTCACCCCGAGATCTGCCGCCAGGCGCCGGAAGCTGACGGCTTCGAGGCCTCCAGCGTCGGCGCGCGCCAACGCCTTGTCGACGACGAGCTCTCGCGTGAGCGGCTCTCGGTGTCGGTCTCTGCGGGCGTGAACGGCCATTTGCGTTTGACAGTATATGCAGGATATACGGTGTCGGTCTACGGCGTACATGATGAACGTTGGCGTAACTCGCAGTCGAGCGCCTGCGGGGCGGCGGCCTCGACCTGGATAACTGCCCAGTCGAGGGCTCGCGGCCGAGCGCTCGCGGGGCGGCGGCCTTGACCTGGATAACTGCCCAGTCGAGCGCTCGCGGGGCGACCTCGACCTGGATAACTGCCCACTCGAGCGCCAACGAGCGGCGAGCGGGACGTTAACCCGCCACCAGCTGGTTAACGTCCCATTGGCCGTTCGCCAGTGCGCGAGTGGGCAGTTGTCCAGGTTCGACGCACGAGTGAGGTCGACTGCATGCGCACGATCGGGGTCGCCCCAGGAACGACCAAACGAACGGCGCGATCTCCACCTACGCCCAGGGCGCTCCAACCCCATGAGCGGGCGGACGCCAGACAAGAGAGACCGCCGCCTACCCCGACGCCAGCCGCTCATACAGGCAGGCCGTGCGACGGGCGGCTTCCTCCCAGGAGTAGGGGCCAAAAGCCGCGGCCTCGGCGGCCGCTGCGAGCCTCTGCTGGGCGTCCGGGTCGGACAGGAGCTCGCGCAGCGCAACCCGCCAGGCGGCCGGGTCGCCCGGCGCCACCAGCCGCAGCGCGCCGAGCTCGGCGAGCTCGCCGAACCCCCCGACGTCGCTGGCCAGGACCGGCTTGGCGAACGCCAGTGCCGTGGCCAGCACGCCGGACTGATCCAGCCGTTCGGTCCGGACGTATGGGAGCACGACGACCGTGGCGCGGCGGAAGTAGGCCGGGAGCTCTGCGTCGGCGAGAAAGCGCGGGACGAAGCGCACCCGCGCCGGCGCCCGCTCGCGCAGCGGTTCGAGCGGCATGCGGGGGCGTCCGACGATCCACAGCTCGCCGGCGTCGATGCCGCGCCACGCTTCCAGCAAGGTCTCGACGCCCTTGTATGGCCGCAGCAGGCCGAAGAACAGCACTACTGGCCCGTCCACCCGCGCGAGCTCGTCGGGCAACGGCCGCTCGGCGAGCTGCGTCAGGTGCGTGAACGCGCCGTGGTGGATCACCTGCACCTTGTCGGGGTTCACCCCGAGCCCGTCCACGAGCTGTGATCGCCCGTACTCGGAGTGCACGACGATCGCGTCAATCGCGTCGTAGAGGCGAAGCTGCGCGCTCGCCTGGCCTACTCGCGGCTCGCGCGGGAGCAGGTCGTGGGCGGTCAGGACCGTCGGGCGCCGTGGCAGCAGGTAGCGATCGAGCCACTGGACGTCGAGCCACTGAAAGTGAACGACGTCGACGCCGTTCGAGCTGCGACGCAGGCGGAGCATGTCGGGCACGTGCTCGGCGAGCTTCGCGACGCGGCGCGTGCGCGACCCGGCCGCCCCGATCGCATGCCTGTAGAACAGCTCCGTCCGCGTATATCCGTCCGCGCGGGGAATCGATCCGTACGCAAACCGGCTGGTGAGCAGCTCGACGTCGATCCCGCGCTGCGCCAGCGCCGCACTGAGCGCGTGATCGTAGGGCGGCGTGTACGCCGACGGGTCGACGATCCGCACTCGCATCAGGCGTCCAGTGGCCGCCCGGCGAGTGCGGCCAGGCGGCGCGCGGTGGCGGCCGCATCGCCGCCGCCCAGCGCGTGGACGCGCGCGGCCGGGTCGCGCCGCAGCCGCATCGCCGCGGGCGCGAGCGCGGCGAGCGAGGGCTCGCCTGACCGTCGGCGCGCGAGATCGGCGGCGCAGCGCAGCGGATGGCGGGTGAGGAGGCCGGCCAGCGCGAGTCCGCGGGCGGCGACGCCGTCGTCCTCCCGGTAGTCGATCGCGATCGTTCGCGCGAGAACCGGCGCGACGACCTTTGGACGGCCACTCGCTTCGACTCGCGCCCCAGGCGATGCCAGCGCAAGCTCGGCCAGGGAATCGCCCGGCGAGGGAAAGCGCTCGGCGACGAGCACGACGCGCGACGCCACCCGCCTCGCGCGGCGTGAGCTTGACGGTCGGTTTGACAGCAGCAGGCCGGCGAGCTCATCGCCGGCGAGGAGAACGTCGAGGGCGAGGAAGCGGCCGCGTTCGAGCGCGTCGATCCGACGCGCGGGGCTGGATCCGCCCCGCCGGCGCGGCCTGCCACCCGCGCCGCCCGAGCCCAACCGGCGCGGTCCGCCACCCGCGCCGCCCGAACCCCGCCGGCGCGGCCCGGCACCCGGGCGCCCCGGACCCCACCCCAGACGCAGCCGCCCCACTGCGCGAGCCGCGGCGCGCGCAATCGCCGGCTCGGGCACGAACGCCGGATAGCGGCGCCCGAGCCACGCACGCCCGGCGGCGTAGCCGCGCCATTGCGCACGCAGCTCCCCGATCGACGCGCGGTATCGATGCTCGACGCGCGCCTCCGGCCGCAGCTCCAGGCGCCACCCGGCCTCTTGCAGGCGCCAGCTGAAGTCCGCATCCTCGGCCGCCCGCAGGCCCTCATAGAAGCCACCCACCTGCTCGAACGCGGCCCGGCGTACGAGCAGGTTCGCCGCCGTCGCGCGGGGCCGGTAGGAGTGGGCGAAATGCGCCTGCGCGGCGAGGAAGTTGCGTGACGCGCCATAGCGAGCCGCGAGCGTGTCGCCCTCACGCGCGCGACCGCCCATCCCGCCCACGAGCGCGCCGACGTCGGCCGCGACCGGGCGCTCGAAATAAGCGGCGAGCAGCCCGGCCGGCACGGAGCAGTCGGCGTCGAGGAACAGCAGCCAGTCGTTGCGGGCGCTCTCGGCGCCTGCGTTCCGAGCGTGGGAAGGGGACCGCTCAGCATCCGCCCGCACAACGATGATGCCCTCGACCCCACCGACCCCACCGACCCCACCGACCCCACCGACGCCCTCGACCCCATCGGCGCCACCGACCCCACCGGCGCCCCCGACCCCACCGGCTCCCCCAACCCCACCAGCGCCACCGGCGCCACCCGAGTTGTCGGCAAGGATCAGCTCGTCCTGCGGCCCGGCATCGAGCGCGAGCAGCGTCTCGACGGCCGCGCGCGCCGCCTCGCCGTCGCCTGCGAACGGCATCACGACGCTGACGGCGGGCCGCGTCACGAGCCGCTGCCGGCGGGCGTCGGCGACGTGCGCCTGGCCGCGGCGATCATCCGTCGCACGCCGGCGATCTCCTGCGGGTGCGCGAAGCCGGTGAGCAGCAGCAGGACGGGGATCAGGCCGAGCGCGACGGCGCGCGTGACGAGGCCCGTCAGTCCGTGCGTCGGCAGCAGCAGGTCGCCGGCGACCGCGACACCGCCCATCACGAGCGTCATGTGCGCCAGGCGGCGCCACTCGAACTGCACCGGGAACGCGCGCCGGGTCAGGAGATGCATGACCGTCAGCATCACGACGTAGGCGCCGCAGAGCGCGACCCCGGCGCCCGCGATGCCGAACACCGGCACGAGCGTGACGATCAGCACCACGTTCGCGACGAGTCCGGCCAGCGACGCGGGGAAGTTGCGCGTCGTCACGTGCGCCCGCCCGGCGATCACGAGGAATACGACCCAGAGGCCGTACAGCGCCCAGCCGAGCGCGACCCACGGGAGTGCCCGATATGCCTCGAAGAAGCTCGGCGCCGCGAGGATTCGCAGGATCCAGCGGCCGAACAGCGCGAGCGCGGCGACGACGAAGCCGCTGATGAGCAGGTAGTACGTCGCCACGAGCCCGTACAGGCGCGATGCGTGCGCGTCGTCTCTGATCGAGTACGCGAGCGGTGGCCACGCATACTGGAACGCCCGTGCGATGAACGCGACCGCCCCCGCCAGCTTGACGGCGATCGAGTAGAGCCCGGCCTGGCTCGGGCTGCGTACGTGATAGATGTAGTAGCGGTCGATGATGCTGAGCGCGTACACGGACGCCTCGGCAGGCACCGTGGGTAGCCCGAAGCGCAGCAGCACAGACATCTGCTCGACCGCTACCGGGCGCGGCAGCAGCCGGCGTCGCATCGTCCACCAGAGCCCGAACAGCACGAGCGCCGAGACCGCGTAGTTTCCGAACAGCAGGCCGTTGACCCCTTTGTGCAGCCCGACGACGAGCACGACCGTGACCGCGATCGTGAGCGTGACGTTCAGCAGCGTGGCCGTCGCGTAGGCGCGCAGGCGCTCGTCGACCCGAAGCAGGCCGTAGGCGAGCTCGAGATTCGTGAACGCCCAGAAGCCGAGCACCGCGATCAGGAACGTCGTCGTCGCCGGATAGCCGAGTACGAGCTTTGAGAGCGGCTCGGCTGCGGCTGCCAGGGCCCCGGCGACGACCGTCGTCGTCGCGAGCAGGAAGTACACCGCCCGGCGCGCGAGCGCGTCGCGGCGCTCCTGGTCCTCGTCGGTGAAGTGGTAACGCAGGAACGCCTCGATCATTCCGAAGCGCGCGAGGATGCTGATGAGGATGACGGTGTTGCCGAGCAGCTCCACGACGCCGTAGCCGGCCGGCGTGACATAGCGCGTGTAGACCGGCAGCAGCAACACCGCCATGAACTTCGACACGAGGTCGGCGACCTGATAGGCCGCCACCGAGGACACGAGCCGTTTCAGGTAGCTCGACACTGCGCGTTCAGGATCGGATCGAGACCTCGTGCAGTGCTGAGGTACCCGTGTTGCAGGCGGCGTCGGTCACCCGGAGACCGATCAGGTAACTGCCGGGCGCCGCGGGATGGTTGTTGATCCGCCCGTTCCACACGACCGCCTCTCCATTCCAGCGCGTGGGGAACGTCTTCACCAACCGTGTGCCCGCGGGGGTACCTGTGCGATAGATCAGAATCGTCCCGCCACGATTCTCGTTGCCGCTGTAATCGATCGCGAAGTTTGACCCGCCCGGGCCCTGGGTGGGCACGATGCTCGTGATCACCGGGTGGGGGGGCACGGTCCTGACCGTGATCGGCTCAGAGCTGCCGTCGTTGGTCGTGATCTCGAACGTGCGCGCCTGCTCCCGCAGCCTCACCTGGATGTAATAGTGCCCGTCGGGCACGACCGCCCCGTCGGACGAGCGGCCGTTCCAGGTGAACGGCACCCGATCCTTCGGGCGCATGTACCGCGCGGAGGCGAGCGTCGCAACGGTGGCACCGTTGCTGTCGACGATCGAGACGCCGACGTAGTCGGCGCTGTGCAGTAGGTAGAAGGACACGGTGGTCGAGCGGAAGTTGACCAGCTTGCGAGCGCCCTTTGGTCGCGGCACGTAGCACTCGACGCCGTTCACCGGGTTGATCCACGACGGCACGGGCGCCGGGTACCCGGCGATCAATGGCGTCGTCACCTTGAGGTGCTGGGTGAGGAAGAACGCCCCCACGGTCGCCACGACGAGCCCCGAGAATGCGAACATCGGCAAGCGGCTCACAGCGGCACCACTGCGGTGTTAGGCAACGTGAAAGTGTGAAAGGCCGCGAGTCCGCGCGGATCGCGCTGGCACAGCATCACGCGGATCGAGCCGCCATGACAGACGACGAGCGCCGGCAAGCGGCCAGTGTTGCGCACATCATCGACCGCCGCGCTGACGCGCTCGAGCTGCTCGCGCAGCGACTCGCCGCCGGGAAAGCGAAACGACTCGGGCGCGCTGATCCAGTGCGCGTAGAGCTCCGGCTCCGCGCGCTCCACGTCGGTGAACAGCAGGCCCTCCCAGCGACCGCGATTGGCCTCGCGCAGCCGTGCGTCCAAGATCGGCGTCAGGCCGATCCGACTGCCCACGATGTCGGCCGTCTCGCGCGCGCGGCTCAGATCCGAGGACCACAGCGAGGCGATCCCGTCGTCGAGCATCCGCTCGCCCAGCTCGGCGGCCTGGCGCCGGCCCGTGTCGTTCAGCGGCGTGTCGGTGAAGCCCTGAAAACGCAGCGGCGGGAGGTTGTCGTTCGTCTCGCCATGGCGAGCTAGCAGGACCCCGCTCACTGCGGGCGAGCGGCCGTTCTGACCGTGTCAGAGCGTAGGCCGAGCCGGATCGTCTCGAGCGAGAGGACATCGTCGGGCGCGATGTTGCCCAGGTTGACGTCGGGCCCGAAACGGCGCACGAACCACACCTGCTGATCCTTGCGCGGAGCCTCGAACAGAAGCCGCTCGGCGGGGACGGCGTGCACGATCTCGTCGATCAGCCCCATCCGCACCTCCCCGTCGTGGCGAAAGATCCCGACGGTGCCGCTCTCACGCGCTTCGGCGATCACCTTCCATGCGCCCGCAGCGAGCTCTCGCTCGATCAATTCCACCCATTTGTACGGAGCCATGATTCGGGTGTCGTCTTTGGAGCCGACCTCCGACAGCACGACGAACTCGCGCGAGAGCTGCTCGATCAACTCGAGCTTACGCTCGTGGTCGAGCTCGATCGTCCCGTCCGAGACCTCGACGTGACCGATTCCGAGCTCGTGCAGCCACGCGGCGTAGCGGTCCACCCGGTCCTGAATGATCGCCAACTCGGTCAGCGTGCCACCCAGCACGACCGGGATGCCGTGCTCGCGGTAGCGCGCGAGCTTGGGCTCGAGATTGCCGGTCGCGAGCGCGGTCCCCCACCCGAGCTTGACGAGGTCGACGAACTCGCCGGCCACTTCGATCAGGCCGTCGACGGCGGCGACCGGCAGGCCACGGTCGAGCACGTGCGTCAAGCCTCGCTGGCGAGGCTTGGCGCTCCTTGCGGGAAGGTCGAGCAGATCCTGCATGTGCCTCCGTCTTCCTAGGCTGCCAAACGGCAGCGTCCGGTCAGGCAGGTTGGCTGACCGGACACTAGGCGCTCGACGCGAGATCGGCGCCGACCGTGACGACGACGTTCAGCGTGCAGGCAGCCTGGTTCGCGCAGGCGACCTGCTCAGTGCCCTGATCCAGCGGATGAACCGCCGTCGAGCTCAAGCCGAGCGATTTGGCGACCGCGAGCGCGGCGTCCTGCGAGCCTGGCTTGTAGGCGACGATCGTCGTCGCGTGCGTCTGCTCGGCGGCGTTGGTGACGTTGCCGAGCTTGTAGCCATCGGTCCCCAGGCGCTGCGAGATGCGACCGGCAAGTCCGGTCGTATCGGTCCCGTTGAGCACGGCAACGACGACGTTCGCGGGCGTGACCTGGGCGAGCACCGGGGTGCCGGTGTGCCGGTGGGGCGGGCGCTGCGCCGACGTCGTAGTCGTGGTCGGCGGGCTCGCCGGCGCCGAGCCCGAGTGATCGACGATCAGCACCACCGCCACGATTCCAGCCGCGAGCAGACCGCCGAGCAGGAAGATCAGGCCGCGCCGACCACGCGCGGGCTCGCCCTCGGGGTCTGGATCCAGCCGAGGCGGCGGCGCTCCGCGCGCGAGACGGTCTGCCCGACGTCGTAAGGGGCCCGCGTGACGCGCGGTGGTGGCGGGCCGAGGTCCGACGCGCGCCCGCCCGCATAGCTGGTGGGCGACCCGAGCGTGCCGTTCCCGTCCGCGGTGAGCTCCTCGGCGACGCTGCCGTCGAACGGCGATACCGCCGTCGCCGGCGCAGGGACGTTCAGCGTGATCAACCTGGTCGCCGCGCTCAGCGCCGGTGCGGCGACCATCGCGGGCGCGGCCGGAGCGGTGGCCACGGCCGGCGCCGCCATGGCCGCGGATTGCGGGACCCGGCCTGCGGTCCGACTGGAGAGCGGGCGCACGAGACCCGGGGGCGGTGGCGTGGGCTGCTGCGAGCTCAGCGCCGCCTCCTGCTGGCGCCCGAGCAAAGCCAGGCGCGCCTCGAGCTGCTGGACTCGCTGTGCCGACTCGTAGGCCTGTTCGCGCAGCGTCGACGTCTCGCGCGCCTGGGCGAAGTACAACAGGACCAGCAGCGCGAGACCGATGAACGCGGCGAAGCCTGCGTCGGCCCCGACCGAGTCTATGAAATGATGCACCGAGAAGGCGTAGGCGACCGAGCTCATTCTTAGCCCTCGCAGTCTACGTGGCGATCCGGGCGTCAGATGCGCCCGGTCCGACGGCGCGGGCGCCCCCCAGCTCGGACACTTTCTCCGCGAGCGCCGCGGCATCTCCCTCGAGCACGAGCAGGTTGATCTCGTTGAACGTCTGCTCGACCCAGCTCGGGTCCAGCGGCTGCCGGTCGGCCCGCTGGATCTTCTGCGCCGGCGTCGGCTGGGGACGCTCGTAGGGGTTGAACAGGTCCTCGTGGAACTTCTCGCCAGGTCGCGCCCCGATCAGCTCGATCGCGATGTCGCGCTCGGGCTCCAACCCCGACAACCTGATCATCGTCTCGGCCAGGTACATGATCGAGATCGGCTCCCCCATCTCAAGCACGAACACCTCACCACTGGAGTCGCTCAGCGATCCCGCCCGAATGATCAGCTGCACCGCCTCCGGGATCGTCATGAAGTACCGGCGCATCCGCGGATCGGTGACGGTCACCGGCCCACCGGCCGCGATCTGGCGGCGGAATATCTGCACCACCGACCCCGACGACCCGAGCACGTTGCCAAAGCGCACGGTCGAGTAGCACGTCGCGGGGTGCTTGGCCGCGGCCGCCTCGATCGCCCACTCGGCGAGCGCCTTCGAAGCCCCCATCACGGTCGCCGGCTTGACCGCCTTGTCGGTCGAGACGAGTACGAACGTCTCGACGCCGAGTTCGCCCGCGATCCGCGCGACGAGCCGGGTCGCGAGCGCGTTGTTGCGGACCGCCTCGACCGGGTTGAGCTCCATCATCGCGACGTGCTTGTAGGCGGCGGCGTGGAAGACGACAGCGGGCCGGTGCTCGGTCATCACCTCGCGCATCCGCTCCTCCTCCTTGCAATCGGCCAGCACGGGGATCGCGGCGTTGTAAGTGACGGTCTTCCTCGAGCTCGCGCTGGATCTCGAACAGGTTGTCCTCGGCGTGGTCGACGAGGACCAGCCAGCGCGGTGCGACGCGGGCGATCTGGCGGCACAGCTCGCGCCCGATCGAGCCGCCCGCGCCGGTGACCATGACGACCTGGCCCGCGAGGTACGCGCCGACGCGGTCGAGCTCCTCACGCACGACCTCGCGCCCGAGCATGTCCTCGACACGCACCTCGCGCAGTTGCCGGGTCACCCTGAGCTGCCCCGAGCCGTCGCGCAGCAGCTCGAATACGGTCGGCAGGGTGCGCACGGGGATCGCCCGTGCGCGGCACGCCATCACCACGCGCGCGCGCAGCGTGCCTGGGGCGGACGGAATCGCCAGCACGACCTCGTCCGGCTCGACGTCGTCGAGCACCCGCTCGAGGTCGCTCGCTCGCGGTGCTCCCGAGCACCTTGAGCCCGTGCTCGTCCTTCATCCCGCGCTTGCGTGGGTCGTCGTCCAGGAACCCCACCGGCCGCAGCCGCAGCTGCGGGTTGCGCGACGAGCTCGCGGACCACGAGGCGGCCGCCGTCGCCGCCGCCGACGATCAGCACGTCGCGGGCGCCGGCCGCGACCTTGAACTTGCGCACCCGGCCCTCGGCAACCAGATGGACGAGGAAGCGCGCGCCGACCAGCATCGTCAGCGCGAGTAGGAAGAACAGTGCGATTATGCTCGCTGGCAAGGTCACCGGAGTCGTTTGCACAGCCGTTTGCGTCTCGACCGGGTGCAGCAGCGCGATCGCTCCGACGATCACGAGCGTCGCGACCACGACCCCCTTTGCAGCCGCCTCGTAATCGCGCTGGCCGATGAATGTCCAGAGCCGTTGATAAGCGCCGAATAAAGCGAGCGCGAGGAGCGAAGACCGGCACCGCCCACAGGATCGTGATGTCCAGCAGCGCGTGGTAATCGGTCGGCCTGGTGGGAATGCCGTCCTCGAAGCGCAGCCGGAAGGCGAGGAAGTAGGCGAGCGCGACCAAAAGGCCGTCCACCAGCAGCTGTGGCAGCGAGTGGCGGTGAACGGGTAAGGCCGCGGATTTCATCCGCCGGCGCATGCGGTCGCAGATTCTACGGGTATGGAAGGAACGAATGACTCATGGCACGCTGACGATCGCCGAGGTGCCGATCACGTGGTTCCGCGAGTCCATCGCCTGCACGGTCACCGACCCCAGCCCCTTGGGGATCCGGATCGAGGTCTCGAACCCCAGCTTGATCGAGCCCGCCACGTATCTCATCGTGCTCGGGGTGGCGCCGCCGAGAACGTGCCACGCGGCGACGGTGGTCGCGCCGTTCCAGCTTGCGTACACCACCGGCTTGGCGCCGCCCGTGACCGCGATCGAAGGCGGCGTCGCCGGCGTTCCGGTCCACGGGAAGCGATACGCACGATACGTGGCGTTGTTGCCGACGAAGCGGCCGTCGAGGTCGACCGAGCCCCACGGGGTGTATTCGGTGAAGTAGGGTTGCTCACCCCATCCGACGAAGTCGTCGAAATCGGGCAGCTGCTGGTCGTTGCCCTCGTAGCTGGAGGCCAGCGCCGGCGAGTGTTCGCGCTGCGTCCCGAGCGTCGCGGTCATATTGCGGAGGCTCAGGCGCAGCTCCAGCGCGCGCGACTGACTGTGCACAGTCGGTGGACCGCCACCGTCGTCGAACAGGGTCACGTACTCGTCACCGTACGCGCGGTCGCGGACGTCGTGCTGGAACGCAAACGACGTTCCGCGGCCCATCTTGAAGCTGCTCTGACGTCCCCCGAGCTCCCACATGACCGCGCCGCTGTTGCTGTTGACCTTGTACGCGGCCCACGTGTTGCGACCTGAGATCAGGTAGTTGCCATCGAGATCCACCTGGATCGAGTTGACATGGAAGTAGTCGAACGGGCTACGTGTGCTCCGCGGCAGCGACTCGTAGGTGTCGGTGACCGGCACGTGATCGAGGCTGTCCCACTGGAACAGGACGAGACCCGTCGGGATATCGATCTCCTGCACGACCGCGTCGAACACGACCTGGCGTGTCGGTCCTCGGATCGACGAGGTGTTCCACCAGACGGGGTAGTAAGCGGTGATCAGCGCGGTTCCCTGCGAAGTCAGCTGAAACTCGTGCAGATCGGCGCTCAGGCCGTTCCCCGCGTGGACAGCCGCGACCGGCTGATAGCGCTCGTTGTAGATGACGTCCACGCCGACGCCCGCGCCGGCAGTGACGTCTCCCTGCCACCAGGTGAGCACGGATTGGCCGTGATATGTCTGGACGCGAAAATCGGACGCCGAGGCGTCGCCGTACAGCGGGTCGAACCAGATCAGGCTGCCATTTGGTGCGAGGATCTCGGGCCCGTCCTGAATCGGCCCGTACTGGGGTGCGACAAAGATGTCACCCGGGCTGGACGGGCCCGCCTTGAGAATCTTGGCGGCGGCCGGCACGAAGCCCGGCTGCGAGCGCCAGGTCCACACGTCGCCCGCGACGCGCGGGGCCGCGGGCCAGTGGATGATCGACAGACCGCCCGCCGGCGTGGCGATCCCGAACTGATACACGCCGTTCGCGGAGCCGACTACGTTGAGGGTCGTCGTCACCGTGACGATCTCGCCCGCCATGAAAGGCGTGGTGGGCAGAAAGCTGCCACCGTGGCCGTCGGAGTCAGCCTCGATCGTCCCCGTGTGGACGCCGCTCTCCGAGCCGACGACGGTGATCGGGCCGAGCTGGCTCGCGGGCACGCCGCGAAACGTGATCTGGGTATCCGGCGAGGCGACCCGGCCGCCGGGGATCGGGAACACGTACACCGCCGGCGGCTGGGCCTGCGCGCCCGCCGGCAAGGCAGCCGCGAGCAGGCACGCCGTCGCCAGCCCGCATGCGAGGATCAGGCGGACGCCGCGGAGCACGCTCGGCCTAGTAGAACCCGGGCCCTGACGGCGCCGAGCGCTTCGCCGGCACGGCGAAAGCCTTGGGCGTGCTTCCGAGCACTCTCCCCTTGCTGCCCAGGGCTTGCAGCTTGAACCACTTGTCGGAGCCCGTCACCGGGATCGCCGTCTCGAAGCCGGTCTTCGCGTCCGTGGCGAGCACCTTGAGCCGATTCGGGTTGGAGCCACCGAGCACCCTCCAACCGACAATCTGGGTTGCTCCATCCCAGCTCGCGTAGATCGTCGTCTTGCCGTTCACCTTGCGCGCGGCGCCACTCGGCGGGAAGAACGGTTTGCCGACCCAACTCTGCACTTGCACGCGGTAGCTCTCGTCGACCGTTGGCCAGGCTTCGTCCAACAGGAGCCTGCCTCGGCTGCTGTATTCCGAGAACAACGGCTGCGAGCCCCACCCGACGGCCACGTTGCCTCCCGGAAGCAGCTGCGTGCTGCCGAGGAAAGCCGCGTCGAAGTTGGCGCCCCGGCTGTATTGCGCGACCAGGCTGACCGTCCGCGTGGTGGTGTCGAGCTTGAGCACGAGCGCGCGGCTGGGCCCGCTCGGCGCCCCGAACATACCGGGGCCGGTGATGTCGCAGCAGGCGTCGTCGAACACGGTCACCAAATTGCCGGACTCCATCCGCACGTCGTGCTGCCACTGGAACTGCGCACCGCGGCCGAAGCTGAAGCTGCTCCCCCCCTGCGGGCCGCTTCCAAGTGTCCAGACGATGCCTCCGGTCGCGATGTTCACCAGATAGGCGGCCCAGGTGTTGCGCATCGACACGAGGAACTCGTTGTTGCCGACGAGCTGAATCGAATTGACGTGATAGGCGTCCCAGGGAATGACGTTACCGTTGACGAGGGTCGTCGTCGGATGGCTGACCGATTGCGAGAGCGGAATGTTCGGCGTCGCACCCGGGTCGAACGCGTCCCAGGTGAAGAGCAGCTTGCCGGTCTGAAGATCGTATTCCTGCACCGCCGAGTCGGTCAGGATCCCGTTAGCGAGGCCACCCTCGGCGGTCAGATTGAGCGGGATGTTGCGATACGCCGTGACCCACGCATCGTCACCGCTGATCACGAACTCGTGCGGGCTGAGCACCCAGCCGTCCTTGGTGTCGCCGGACAGCGTCGCAATCGTGCGGTAGTTCTGTCCGACAACGGTCCACTCGCCACTCTGCGTCGCGCCGCTGGAGGTGATCACCCCTTGCCACCACGTCAGCACGGGCTTTCCCTCCAGCGTCTGCGCCTGCAGGTTGGACGCGAGCACGTTCGTCGGCACCGGGTTGAACCAGACAGGCTGGAGGTGCGAATCGAGGATCAGCGGACCGCTCTGGCCGACCATCGGAGTTGTGTAGCCCAGGTTCTTGAACGGTGCCGTCATGAAGTAACCGGACGCGAGCTTCGAGGTCTGCGTCGACACCAGCGCGCGAAGCTTCGGCGGGTGCAGGCTCGGCGCCGACACGTAGCTGTACGCACCTCGAGTCGTGTATGCGCCGATCGGGCTCGCCTGGGCACTCGCGGTCCCGGCGGCGCACAACAGCGCCAGGCTCGAGAGTGCGAGGGGCAGAAGTCGTCGCATCATTGCCTGGCCACCTCTTTGCATCGTTGCTCGGCCACCCTAACACGGGGTTGCCCCGCAAGTTCCGGTCAGCGTTATGGCCGCCGGGCGCTCAGCAGCATGTCGGCAAGGATCGCCGGATCGCGCCGGATGCGCGCCGAGTCGCCATCGGCGGGGGGACGCTTCTCGAGCGTCAGGCTCTCGGCGCTCGTCAGCCGCCGCAGCCGGCCCTCCGCGATCAACCGTTCGTCGACCGCCCCCAGCCGCCCTTCGAAGACGGTGAAGACGGGCGTCCCGAGCGCCACCGCCTCGCGGTTCATCGTGCCGCCGGCCGACACCACCAGGTCCGCGTAGGCGATCAGCGATTGGGCGTCGATCGGCCGCTCGCGGCACGATCGAAGCCGCCGGCTCGCAGCAGCTCGTCGCGCTGCTCGGGCGTGCGCGGCAGGACCACCGCCTGCGTGCCGCGCAGACGGTCGAGCACGCGGCGAACAGGTCGTTCTCGAACCGGTGATAGAGCGAGACCGCCGGCGGGGTGCGCACGACCGCGATCGGGTGCGCGCGGTCGAGCCCGAGCTCGGCCGAGCACGCCGGCGTCGGGCTCGAAGTCGGCGAGGTAGTACTCCTCCTTGAGCCCGGCGTATGGCCGCAGCTTGCCGCGCGCGCCGTAGCGATCCAGCCGCGCCGGCGGGATCGCGTCGGGAACGACGACCGCCTGCGCGAGCCGGCAGTTGACGTTGTGCTGGACGGTCGCCCACTCGTAGTCGAACATCGTCGCGCACGGGATCCGCAGCAGCGCCGCCGCGACCGTGATGTCGTTGGAGCCGTGGCCGATCGCGAGGTCGAAGCGGCGCGGCCGCGGCCCAGCGCGACAGCGCCAGCGAGCGAGCGACCGAGCCCGCGCGCCTTGGCGGCTCAGCCGGTCGCCGCGGTGGGCGCCGATCGCCGTGTGCTCGATCCCGAACCGGTCGCACAGCCCCAGCGTCTGGGCGAAATCGCGCGCGGTGACCTGCGACCTCGTGGCCGCGCGCGCGCAGCTGCTCGATCACGGGCCGCAACACCAGCACGTGCGGCGAGTTGGTGAAGTCGACCCAGACCCGCATCGGCTACCCGCGCCTAGCGGTGCGTGTGGCCGACGCCGGCGCCTGCCGGCCAGGCCGGCTCGACGTCTCGCGACCGCCTCGATCACCTCGTCAGCGCCGAGGACTCAGCGCGGGCTGATCGGCAGCGCGACGTTCGTCGCGCGCCAGCGCGCTCGGTCACCGGCAGCGCCGGCCGCGTCGCGCGCGATACGGCGCCATCGCCGGCTGGCGGTGGATCGGCGTCGCGGTAGTACCCGCGCGCCTCGATCCCGCGCTCGCTGAGCCCGGCGAGCAGCGCGTCGGCGCGCGGGTGGGTGACGACGTACAGATGCCAGGCCGGGTCGGCGCCGACGGGCACGCTCGGGCAGCCCAGGTGATCGTCCGAGCCCGCCGACGGCGTAGGCAAGCGCGACCGCGCGGCGGCCGTCGCACCAACCGTCCAGGTGCGGCAGCAGCACCCGCAGGATCGCCGCCTGGAGCGCGTCGAGCCGCGAGTTGTAGCCGACATAGTCGAACGTTCGCTTGTCGCGCGAGCCGTGGAAGCGCAGCGCCCGCGCGAGCTCGGCGACCGTGTCGTCGTCGGTGGCGATCGCACCGCCATCGCCGAACGCGCCGAGATTCTTGGAGGGGTAGAAGGAGAACGTGGCGGCATCGCCGAGCGCGCCCGCGCGGCGCGCCGTCGAGCGTCGCGCCGGCCGCCTGCGCCGCGTCCTCGAGCACCGGCAGCCCGAGCTCGCGCAGCTCGGCGATCGGCGCAGGGCAGCCGAACAGATCGACCGCGACGATCGCCTTGACCGCCGGCGTCAGCGCCGCCGCGACGGTCGTCGCCGGTGACGTTGCGCGTGGCGGGATCGATGTCGCAGAACACCGGCCGCGCGCCGGCGTTGACGATCGCCTCGGCGCACGCGTAGAACGTGAACGACGGGACGACCACATCGTCGCCCGGGCGCACGCCGAGCGCGCGCAGCGCGATCGTGATCGCGTCGGTGCCGTTGGCGACCCCGATCACGTGCCGAACGCCGAGATATGCGGCGAACTCCTGCTCGAACGCCGCCACCTCAGGGCCGAGCACGAACGCACCCCGCTGGAGGACCTCGATAAGCTTGCTCGAATCGCGGCGTCGCAGCGGGCGCAGCGGGGTTTGGGTGTCGAACAGCGGGACTGGCATCGAACCTGCAGGCTACCCGCCGGCAGGCTAGGAACCGGCTACGCTTGCGGCCGGCGTGCTTCTCGCGGGATCGGTCACGGACTCGGTCGTCACCTGGGCGACCCACGTCATCCAGAATCTCGGCGTCGTCGGCGTCTGGCTGCTGACGCTGACCTCTGCGGTGATCGGCGTCCCCGGCTCCGAGCCGACGATGCTGTTCGCCGGTTTCAACGTGTCCGAAGGGCACATGTCGATCCTCGGGATCATCGTCTTCGGTGTGCTCGGCGACATGATGGGCGCCTCGATCGCATACGCGATCGGCTACTTCGGCCGCCGCGAGCTGATCGAGCGGCACGGCCGCAAGCTGCACGTCAGCGCGACGCGGCTGGACCGCGCGAACGCCTGGTTCGAACGCTTCGGCTCACCCGTCATCTTCTTCTCCAGGCTGATCCCGTTGGTGCGGGCGGTGTTCCCGTACGCGGCCGGCGTCAGCGAGATGCCGTTCCCGCGCTTCTTCCTGTTTGCGACGCTCGGCTCAGTCGTCTGGATCACCGGGCTGGCGCTCGTCGGACGCGCGGTCGGCAGCGATTGGCAGAGCTGGCGGCACAACCTCGCGTACGTCGACTACGTCGCGCTCGGGCTGCTGGTGGCACTGGTCGTATTCGTGGTCGTGCGCCGCGTGCGGCGGGGTGGCGCCAAGCCCGCCGCCGATGCGGTCTCGAAGTAGCGCTCGCGGGTCCCTCGTTGCCGAGGCTGGCCGCGCCGCCGTGCTCGGTCTCGTGCACGGCCCCGCCGAGCTGCTGCCGATCTCCTCCTCGGGCCACGTCGCGCTCGCGCGCTCGCTGCTCGGATGGAATGGAACGCTGGACGAGGAGCAGCGCAAGGCGCTTGAGGTCGCGCTGCATGCGGGCACCGCCGCCGCACTGCTGATCGTCCTGCGCGATCAGCTCGCCGACTCGCTACGCGACGTGGACCGGCGGCAGGCGGTGCTCAGCGCGCTCTCACTGCTGCCGCCGGCGGCGGTCGGTTTGGTGCTCGAGCGTCCGATCGAGCGGCACCTCGGAACGCCGGCGACGGTCGCGGCCGGCCTGGCCGCCGGCGCGCTCCTGATGGCCCGAGCGGATCGGGCGCCGCAGACCCGCCGCCAGGATCAGGTCGGGGAGCTCGACGCGCTGTGGCTCGGGGTCGCGCAGGCGAGCGCCCTGTTTCCCGGCGTCTCGCGCAACGGCGCGACGCTCTCGGCTGCCCGGCTGCGCGGCTTCACACGAGGCGCCGCGAGCTCTCTCTCAGCGCAGGTCGCACTGCCCGTGATCCTCGCGGCGACTGGGTTGAAGGCGGTGCGACTTCTGCGGCGAGGCGTGAGTTTGGAGACCGGGCTCGTGCTTGCAGCCGGCGCAGGCAGCGCGTTCGCCGCGACGCTCGCCTCCCGGAGGCTGATCGGACGCGAGCGCTCGATGCTGCCATTTGCGATCTACCGGCTGGGCGTGGCCGCGGGCGTCTTCGCATCGATTCCCCGGCGCTCCGCTCCGTAGCGCAAAATAACGGCAGGCAGATGACGACCCTGCTCGGCACCACGCTCAGCGGCCGCTATCGGTTGGATGCCCGGATCGCCGCAGGCGGGATGTCCACCGTCTACCGGGCCTTCGACGAGACGCTCCAGCGCCCCGTCGCGGTCAAGCTGATGAACCGCGAGGTCGCCGACGATTCCGACGAGCTCGAGCGCTTCAGACGCGAGGCCCGAGCCGTCGCTCAGCTGTCGCACCCGCACATCGTCCGCGTGATCGACGCCGGCGAGGACGACGGGCGGCCGTACATCGTGTTCGAGTTCGTCGACGGCGAGACGCTGAAGGACCGCATTCGGCGCCTTGGCCAGCTGCCGATCGCCGACGCCGTCGCGTACGCGATCGAGATCGCGCGCGCCCTCGGCGCCGCGCACGCGCGCCACATCGTGCACCGCGACGTGAAGCCTCAGAACGTCCTGATCGACGAGGAAGGGTCGGCCAAGGTGACCGACTTCGGGATCGCCCGCACGCTCGACGAGGAGGGTCTGACCGCCGACGGCCGCGTGCTCGGTACGACCGACTATGTCTCGCCCGAGCAGGCGCTCGGACAGCACGTGACGGGTCAGTCGGACCTGTACTCGCTCGGCATCGTCCTGTACGAGATGCTGACCGGCGAGGTCCCGTTCAAGGGAGAGAACCAGGTCGCGATCGCCATGAAGCACGTTCGCGAGCCGCTCCCCGATGTCCAGTCGAAACGACCCGAGGTCTCCGCCGCGCTCGCCGCCGTGGTCGACAACGCGACCGCTAAGCGGCTGCAAGATCGCTACGCCAACGACGCCGAGATGGTCGCCGACCTAGAGGATGTGCTGGCGATCGAGACCGCGCGCGCCGGGAGCGCGTCGGGCGAGGCGACGGCGGTTCTGCGAACGCTGCCTCCGGGGACCCAGCGTCGCGTTCCGTTCCGGATCCGACACCGCGCCGTCGCGTTTGCGCTCGTCGTGATCGCGCTCGCGGCGGGCGGGGCCGCCGCGGCGTGGCTCCTGCACCGCACCCATCACGGCACCGGCCTGCTTCCCGTCGCTGCGCCGGCGCCGCGGCTGGTGCAGGTCGACATCTGTGCGTCGTGCGCTCACGACTACAACCCGGACGGCCTCGACGGCTCCCGTACGCAGAACCCCGACCTGGATGCGTACGCGGTCGACCGCGACCCGGACACGGCCTGGCAGACCGAGTACTACTACGACCACACGCTCGGCAAGCCCGGGGTCGGCTTGTACATCGACATGAGCGCCGGCGGCGGAACGAAGGCGAACGAGATCGTGATCCAGACCGCGACGCCGGGGTTCGCCGCGGAGATCCTTGCCCAAAAGGCGAGGCCCGATCCGAATGACTTCGGAGACAACTGGACGGTGCTCGCGACGATACCGGCGGTCCGGCCATCCGACGAGGTACGGCTGCACACCACCAAGCCGTACAACTACTACCTGATCTGGATCACGAAGCTGCCGCCGGGACTCGAATACGCGAAGCTGAACGAGATCGCGCTGTACCGGCTGAACTAGGTCAGTGGCGCTGGCGTCGCTCGGCGGCGTGGCGTTCGATGGCGAGGCGCGCGAGCCGGTCGAGCAGCTCCGGATACGGGATCCCGCTGGCCTCGAACAGCGATCCGAACACACTCGTGCGAGTGAATCCGGGCATCGTGTTGAGCTCATTGACGAGCACGCGAGCGTCCTCGACGAAGAAGTCCACGCGGGCCAGGCCGGCGCAGCCGACCGTCACGAACGTCTCGACGGCGAGCTCGCGAATCCGCTCGCGCACGGCGGCGGGCACGCGCGCCGGCACGATCAGCTCCATCCCGCCGGGCGTGTACTTCGCTTCGTAGTCGTACCACCCGGTCTCTCCGGCGGCCAGCAGGATCTCCCCTGGATCGGAGGCGAACGGGGACTCGTTGCCGATCACCGAGCACTCGATCTCGAGCCCCTTCGCCGCCGCCTCGACGAGCGCGACCTGGTCGTGGGTGAACGCGGATTCGAGTGCCGCCGGCAGCGAGGAGGCCTGGCTCACCCTCGAGATACCGACGGAGGAGCCGAGCCGCGCCGGTTTGACGAACACCGGCAGGCCGAGCTCCGCCAGCTCCGCCAGCGCGGCCGCGCTCGAGCCGCGGTAGCGCTCCAGCGACAGCGCCCGGTAGTCGACCTGAGGCAATCCGGAGCACGCGAGCAGCCGCTTGAACATGACCTTGTCCATGCAGAGCGCCGACGCCAGCACCCCGGCACCGACGTACGGCACGTCGAGGCACTCGAGCAGGCCCTGCACGGTGCCGTCTTCGCCGAAAGGCCCGTGCAGCACCGGGAATACGACGTCGGCTCCGTTCAGCCCGCCACCCGGGAGCAGCGCCAGCTCCTCGCCGCCGCAGCGCCACGTTCCCGCGCGATCGATCACGATCTCGATCGCCGTGTGGCCAGCCGCTTGCAAACCCGCGCGAACCGACTGCGCGGAGGCGAGCGACACCTCGTGCTCGGAGGAGCGGCCGCCCCCGAGAACGGCGACCCGCAACGAGCTCACGTACTCGTCGTGGTCGTCGTCGCCGGCGGCGGCGCGGGCGTCGTGGTCGTCGTCGGCGGCGCGGGCGTCGTGGTCGTAGTCCTGTGCGGCGCCGGCTTGTAGTGGCCGACCACGATCGTGACCGTGCTCCCCTTCGTGACGGTTTGCCCGCCGCCGGGGCTTTGGTCGAGCACGATCCCTTGCTCGTTGGGCTTGGTCGTGTCCTTCTGCTGCTCGGAGACGCGGAAGCCGGCACCTCTCAGATCCCCGGCCGCGGCGCCCGCCGTGAAGCCGACGACGCCCGGAACGCTGGCGGTGGCCGGGGGCGGGGGCGGCGGTGGCTTGGTCGCGATCACGAGCGACACCGTGCTGCCGTAAACCGCGTTGCCGCCGTCCGGACTCTGGCTGATCACGTTGCCGGCCGTCACGCTGCTCGACTGCTGCGTCGTGGTCGAGTAGCTGAACCCGGCGGTTTGGAGCTGCACCTTGGCGTCGGCCTCGGACTCGCCGGTGACGACGGGCACGTCGACCAGCGGCTTGCCCGAGGAGATATACAGCGTGACGCTGCTGCCCTTTGGCAGCGGCGTCCCGGTGATCGGGTCCGTTCGCGTGACCTCGCCCTGGGGGATCGTCTGGGAGGACTCGTGCAGGATCCGCGCCGCCGACAGACCGTATGCGGCGAGCGTCCGCTCCGCGGCGGCCTGCGTGAGCTGCGCGACCGACGGCACCGTCGTGCTCCCCGGGCCCTGCGAGATCGTCAGCGTGACGATCGTCCCCTGCCTGACATGCTGCCCGCCGACCGGAGCCTGGTCGATCACCGTGTTCGCCGCGGCGGACGCGATCCGATACTGGAGATTCGGAACCAGGTTCGCGTTCTGGATCCTCGCTTGGGCGGTGGCGACCTGCTCGCCCGCGACCGCCGGGACGATCGTCTTCAAGGGGCGCAGCAACAAATAAGCGGCGACGCCGCCACCCGCGAGCAACAGCACCACCGCCAGCACCGCCCACGGCCACCACGGGCGGCGGCGTTTTTGCTCGGGAGGGATCGTCCCGGTCGTCCCGTTGCCGCCGTTCTCGGCTGCCGGCGGTGGCTCCGGAAACGCGGGGGGCGAGGGCGTCAGCAACGGGATGGGAACGACTGGCGGGGGCTCGAACGCGTCCGGCGGTCCGCCGACCGCGGTCAGCGCAGCCATGCTCGCGGTGGGCTGGCCGCGCGTATGAGCGCGGATCGCACTCTTGGCTTGTTCGAGCGCGATCACGAACTGGTCCGCGTCGCGCGGGCGGTCGGCGGGGCTCTTGTTGAGCGCCCACAGAATCACGTGCTCGAGCTCGGGCGGGACGGCGGGGTTGAGCGCGCTCGCCGGCGTCGGCGCTTCGGACACGTGCTTGAGCGCGATCGTGACCGCCGACTCGCCGTCGAACGGCACGCGTCCGGTGACCATCTCGTACAGCACGACGCCGATCGCATACAGATCCGAGCCGGCGCCGACCGCATGCCCCTGCGCCTGCTCGGGCGAGAGATACTGCGCCGTGCCCATGATCGAGCCAGTCTCGGTCATGTCGGACGCGCCGGCCCGCGCGATTCCGAAGTCCGTCACCTTGGCTTGGTCGGCGTCGTCGATGATCACGTTGTGGGGCTTGAGGTCCCGATGTACGACGCCGTGGCGATGTGCGAACCGAGCCGCCTTGAGGATCTGGAGCGTGATGTCGACTGCGCGCACGGCGTCCAGCGGCGCCTCGTCACGGATCAGCTGCTTGAGCGAGCGCCCGGGCAGGTACTCCATCGCGATGTAATACGTGCCGTCGTAGGTGCCGCGGTCGTACACGCTGACGACGTTCGGATGCTGGAGGCTGGCCGCGGCCTGCGCCTCGCGGCGGAAGCGCTCGACGAATCCCGGGTCTGCGGCGAAGCGGCGGTGCAGGAGCTTCAGCGCGATCTGACGTCCGAGCTGCTGATCGACGGCGAGGTATACGTCGGCCATACCGCCGCTGCCGAGCCTCGAGACGATCTTGTAGCGCTGGTCGACAACCGCGCCCGAGGCGACCTCAGTCACGGCTCAGCCGCCCTCGGACAGCAAAGTCTGGATCACGGCCGCGGCGATCGGCGCGGCGATCGTGCCGCCATAGCCGCCCTGGGTCCGTGCAACTGTCACCGCGATCGCCACCTTGGGGTTTTCGATCGGAGCAAAGCCGATGAACCATGGCTGCGTCAAGCCCGATCCAGAAACTCCTATCTCCGCCGTGCCAGTTTTGCCGGCGACGTCGATGCCGTCGAGTTGCGCGGCCTGGCCGGTTCCCTCCTCGACGACCCGGCGCATCATCTCCGTCACATCGGCTGCGGTGCTCGGCTTCATCACCTGGCTGTAGACGCTCGGCGCGATCGTCTGGACGGTTTGGCCATCCTGGTTGACGATCCGGGCGGTCAGGTGGGGCGTCATGAGCGTCCCGCGGTCGGCGACCGCGGACGCGACCATCGCCATCTGCAGCGGCGTCACCAGCAACCCGCCCTCCCCGATCCCAATCCGGCCGATGTCCTGCTGCGGGCTGTTCGGCGGCAGCGGATCGGACGGACTCGTGAAGCTCCACGGCTGACTGGCTTCGATCTGGTCCGCGGGATAGTCGAGTGGGGGCTTGGAATAGAAGCCGAAGCGCTCCATGTAGGTTGCCATCGTCTGGGAGCCGAGCGACTCTGCCACCTGCGCCCAGACCGTGTTGACCGAGTACGTCAGCGCGGTCGTGAGATCGATCGGGCCCCAGCTCTGGTTGTTGTCGTTCGAGAGCGGCACCCCGGAGATCGTCTTCGGCGAGTTCCCGTTGACGATCGAGTGCGGCGTGTAGCGGCCACTGTCGATCGCCGCGACCGCGGTCACGACCTTGAACGTCGAGCCGGGTGGCCAGCGGGCCTGGGTCGAGTCGTTGAACAACGAGTCGCCGGGGGGGATCTTGTTCGGCTGATTGTTGTCGTAGCTCGGGTTGGCGTACATCACCTTCACCGCGCCCGTGCGGGGATCGAGCGCGACCACGGAGCCGGCGCGGCCGGCGAGCTGCGCGATCGCGACCTGCTGGGCCTTCGGATCGAGCGTCGTGTACGACGTCGTTGCCGACCGTTTGAGTCGTCAGCGGCCCGAGCACCGAGCTGATCGCGCTCGGCGCGCCGCTCAGCTCGGCGTTGCGCGACTGCTCGAGGCCGGCGATGTTGCCCGGCTCGCCCGTCCAGTAGCCGAGCGCCTGGGCGAACTCGGAGCCGGTCGGGTACGAGCGCTTCCACGTTCCGCCGGGAGCCGGAACTGATTGCGCGAGGACCGCGCCGTCGTCGGCGAGGATCCTCCCGCGCTTGATCTTCAGCGCCTCGATCACGGGCGTGAGTTGAGGGGGTTGGCGTTGAGCGATGCCGCCTGGAACACGGTCCAACGGGACGTGAACACGATCAGCAGCGCGAACAGCACGATCACGACGCCGAACAGGCGAACGATCGCGCGATTCACCTCACGGGCCTCCGCGCGCGGTCGGAGACCAGCAGCAGGAGCGCGACCAGCACGAAGTTCGCGATGATCGACGAGCCTCCGTAGGAGATGAACGGCAGCGTCACGCCGGTCAACGGGATCACGCGGGTCACCCCGCCGACGATCACGAACACCTGGAGCGCGACCATCGTCGTCAGCCCAGTCGCCATCAGCTTCGAGAACGAGTCCTGCGCCAGCAGCGCCGTCTTGAAGCCGCGCCAGACGAACAGCAGATAGGTGATCAGCACCGCGGCGGCGCCGAACAGCCCAAGCTCCTCGGTGATGACCGCGTAGATCATGTCGGTCTGCGGTGCGGGGATCAGGTAGACCGGGGTGCGGAAGCCAGGGATCGTCAGCACCGACTGGCCAAAGCCCTGACCGAACAGACCGCCCGCCGCCTGCGCGAACAGCGCGTTGGCGATCTGATAGCTCCCCAGCGGCGCGCGGTAGAGCCGTGGGTCGAATGGGTGCAGCCAGTCCTCGACGCGCGCGTGGACGTGCGCGATGTGCGTTCCCAGGTACCAGGCTCCGAGTGCGAACGCCAGCAGGCCGAGGATGACGAACGACAGGCGATTTGTGGCCACGTACAAGACCGCGACCAGCGCCCCGTAGAACATCAGCGACGAGCCGATGTCGCGCAGGAGCACCAGGATCAGCATCGCGAGGCCCCAGATCACGAGCACCGGGCCGAGGTGCTTGAGGGGCGGCAACGTGATGCCGGCAATCCGGCGGCCGCCGCTCGCCAGCACCTGCCTGGTGTCCCGCAGGTAGCTCGCGAGGAAGATGACCAGCCCGATCTTGGCGAACTCGGCCGGCTGAAAGACGAATAGCCCTGGGATGTGAACGCCGAGATAGGCGCCGTTGGCCTGGTAGCCGACCCCGGGCAGCCGCGGCAGCACCAGCAGGCCGAGTGACACGAGCACGATCGTGTACCGGTAGCGCTCGAGCTTGCGGTAGTCCCGGAACAGCACGATCGTCGCGGCGAACAGGAGCAAACCGAGCACGAACCACTGCGCCTGCTGCCGCGCGAGCGTGCTGTCGATCCGGTAGATCATCACGAGCCCGAAGCTCGCCAGCACGGCGACGAGCGGGAACATGTAAGGGTCGGCGTGCGGCAGCGTGATCCGGATGAAGACGTGGGCAGCCAGGCACAGCCCGAGGAAGATCGCGCCGTAGGTCAGCGAGATGTTCGGATGCGCGCTGGACTGCTGGATGAAGACGCCGGCAAACCCGGCGGTGAGAGCAGCGACGCCGGGATCAGCCCGGCGAGCTCGCGATTGCGGGCCCTCATTTGCTCAGCTGGCCGAGCTCCAGATCGTGCACCAACAGCTGCGCAGCCGATTCGGAGCGCAGATCGTTGTTGAACACGGACGCGCGCCGGTCGGCAGGGACCAACACGGCGGGAACTCCGGAGACGTAGTAGGTCTCGTACAGGTGAATGCCGCCCGGCAGGTCATAGGGCAGACCGCGGTAGATCGTGACGATGCCCTGCGAGTCGGTCCCGACGAAGTACAGCTGGCGGCTCGCGAGATATCCCCCGGCGAGGATCAGGAACGACACGACGAGCCCGGACGCGAGCGCCGCGATCGGCTTCGCGTAGCGCCGCCTGCGTCCGTCGGGGCGGCCGCCCGGCCGCGGCTCTGGCCGCCCCTGCTTGCGCGCGAGACGCGCGCGGCTGCGGGGGCCGGGCGCGGCGGATGCCTTGACGCGAGAGCCCTGGAGTGGCACCGGCAAGTCGACGAGGGTCTGATCGATCGCGGGTGCGTCCTGCCCCGATTCCCGGAGCCGGAACAGGATCACGGTGATGTTGTCGCGCCCGCCGCGCTCGTTGGCCTCGTCGATCAGCTCCGTCGCCGCCTGATCGAGGCTCTCGGCCGACGTGATGATCTCGGCGACGCGCGCTTCGATGACCATTCCCGTCAGGCCGTCGCTGCACAGCAGCAGGATGTCCCCGTCTTGGGCCCGGAGGCTCTTGGTGTCGACCTCGACGGTCGGCTCGGGGCCGAGCGCACGCGTGATGATCGAGCGCTGTGGATGCTCGGCGGCTTGCGCCTCGGTCAGCTTGTCGTCGTCCAGCAGCGCCTGCGTGAGCGAGTGATCCTTGGTCAGCCGGGTCAGCGTGCCGTCGCGCAGCAGATACGCGCGGCTGTCGCCGACGTGGGCGATCGCGAGGTGCCCGTCCGCGAGGTACGCGGCGGTCAGCGTCGTCCCCATGCCGGCGCACTCCGGCTGCTTGACCGACAGCTCGTAAATCCGCTCGTTCGCCTCGCGCGCGCGCAGCGCGAGCCGCTCTTCGGGGGTGCCGGCCTCCGGCAACCCCTGGCGGAAGGCGTCGGTCGCGATCCGCGAGGCCACCTCGCCCGCCTGCGCGCCGCCCATTCCGTCGGCGACGACGAACAACGGCGCGCGCGCGAGCATGTCGTCCTCGTTGCCCCGGCGGTAGCGGCCGGTGTCTGTCTTCGCGCTCCATTCGGCGACTTCGAGCATCTGGGCGTCCGTTATTGCAGGTACGAGAACTCGCAGTCGCCGATCCGGATGCGATCGCCGGGGTGCAGCGGCTGCGGACCGGTGAGCGGCTGCTCGTTCAGATAGGTGCCATTCGTCGACCCGAGGTCCTCGATCACGACGACGTGGCCTTGTCGCGATATCCGCGCGTGCTGTGCGGACGCGAACGGGTCGTCGAGTTGGATCTCGACGTCTCCCCGGCCGAGAGTAGCGCCGTCGGCGAGATCGTACGCCACGCCGGCCTCATGGCCCGCCGCGTGCTCGACGAGCAGGCGCGGCTCGAGGCCGTCGAACTCGCCGATCCCGTCGGCGTCGCCGTAGGTGCCAGGATCCTCCTGCGGCGTCGATCGCTCAGACGCGGGCGTGCGCCCGCGCCGCAGGTCGCGCGTCGCGCTCCACGCGACCCACATCAAGAACAGGTACAGAACGGCCAGAAAGCCGAACTTGAGGCCGACCGAGACGGGCTGGACCAAGGCTCACTCCAGTTCGAAGGTCAGCACCGAGGTGCCGAGCTCGATCTGATCCCCGGCCCTGACCACCTCGGGCCCGTCGACGCGACGGCCGTTGAGCAGCGAACCATTCGTCGAGCCGAGGTCGCTGAGCACCCAGTCGCCGGCACGCGGGCGGATCTCCGCGTGCTCGCGGGAGACGTTCGGATCGCTGAGGACGACGTCGCATTGCCGGCTGCGTCCGAGCGTGACCCCCGCTGGGCCGACGACAAGCCGCTTGCCGTCGAGCAGGAGCAGTGCGTGGTCGGGATGCACGCGCGGTGGCGCGTGCTGGCGCTCCTCGAGCTCACCCGCGAGCTCCCCCGTGCTCCCGTACACCATCGTCCTGCCGGACCGTTCCTCCGCCGCGTCGGGCTGGGGCCGCTGCGGCGGCGAGACGACGCGCGTCTGGATGCCGAACTCCCCGAGCCCCAGCCGATCGTCGGTCTCGAACCGGATCACCGGCCGCGCGAGCAGCACGAGCTGCTCACGCCGCGCGTACTCGAGCAGGTAGCCGGCGAGCTCATCGCGCAGCGCCTCTTCGAAGTCCGCGAAGCGCTCCCGGTCCCGCGGCGAGAGGAACACGCGGTACTCGCTCGGAACGTACGTCCGCGAGACCGACACCGATTTGTGCTGCTCCATCTCGCGGACCAGCTTGCGCGCTATCTCGACCGGACGGACCTCCGAGCGGAAGGCACGGCTGAACGTACCTTCGACAAGGTCCGCGATCTTGCTCTCGATGCTCCTGAGCACACTCATGGCTTTCCGTTCCTGCGAGCGCCGCCTGGCCTCCTTACAGGCCGGGAAGTCTTCCCATGCTACGCAAGTTCGCCGCGATCTCCTGCCCCTGCAAGCCGGCGCAACGACGTCACCCGGGGCTCGGTGGAGTTGCACGGCCGCTTGGCGATCTGGGTGTGGCGCCGACGCTCCGGTCATACTGCGCTTTCCGCATTAACGCAAGGAGCGTGCTTTGTCGTTCTTCGACGACGTCGAGGAGCCTTCACCCGAACCGCGCAGACGCCGCCCGCAAGGAACCGGCTCGCGCCCGCCACGGACTGGCCGTCCCTCCCGCCCCGACCAGCAAGCGGTCCAGCGCCGGCGCCTGTTCGCCGTCATCGGCGTCGTCGTGGCGATCGTCGTCATCGCCCTTCTGGTCCACGGCTGCCAGGTGAGCGCCAACAACGATGCGCTGAAGGATTACAACAACAACGTCAGCACGCTGCTCGGGCAGTCCCAGAACAGCAGCACAGCGCTGTTCAAGGACCTCACCAACGCGAGCCTCCTGAGCAATCCGCCGGCTCTCCGGGCGCAGATCTCCCAGACGCTCGGCCAGGCACAGGCCACACTCGAGAGCGCCCAGAAGCTCAGCGTCCCGAGCGCGATGCAGGACGCTCAACAGAAGCTGGTCTTTGCATTGCAGATGCGGCGCGACGGGATAGCGGACATCGCGGCCCAGATCGAGCCGGCGCTGGGCAAGTCCGCCAGCCAGGATGCGATCGACCGGATCGCCGCGGACATGGCGCGCTTCTACGCGTCCGACGTCGTCTACATCGACTACGCGGCGCAGATGATCGCCTCGGCGCTCAATGCGGCCAACGTCACGGGCCAGCAGATCTTCTCCGGGCAGTTCCTGCCGAACATTCAGTGGGTCCTTCCGACGTATGTCGCGAGCCAGCTGCACGCGTCGCCGGGGAGTTCAGCGACCGCGCCCTCGAACGTGCCCGTGGCGCCGGGTGTTCACGGCGACCGAATGATCTCGGTCAGCGTCGGCGGGACGCAGCTGCAGCAGGGGGCGTCGAACACGGTCGCCCGCACGCCGCCGCCGACGTTCGTGTGCACGTTCCAGAACGACGGCCAGAACACCGAGACGGACACCGTCGTCAAGGTGGTCGTCGAGGGCACGTCGATCACCGGGCAGGCGGTCGTGGCGCAGACGCAGCCGGGTCAGCAGTACAACGCGTCGGTGACGCTGAGCGCCTCACCGCCCGCGGGCACCTACACGGTCACGGCAACCGTGGAGCGCGTCCCCGGCGAGACCAGCATCGTCCACAACACCCAGACGTTCCAGGTGACCTTCCAGTAGCCCGCCGGGCGCGCTTGACCCCTGGCGACGGGGCGCTCCACGGCGGACGACGGCGCGCTCCGCCGCGGGCGGCTTATCCTTCCCACGGTGGACAACGTGACGAGCACGGCAGGGGTCGTCGCCATTGCCGCCGGCGCGGTCGCGGTCCTCGCCTTGGTCTGCTCCGCCGCGCTGGCCGTGAGCCTGCGGCGCGTTCGGGCCGACCAGCGCGTCGTTCTGGCCGGACGCCAGACCGATCTGGTCGCGCACGCCGCCGCGCTCGAGTCGCAGTTCGAAGCACTCGACCACTACGTCCAGGACGCCGCCGAGCGGCTCAACGCGCGGATGCGCGCGGCCGAGGAGCGCCTGGACCACACGATCGCTCACCGCTCGCTCGTGCGCTACGACGCCTACGGCGACCTGTCGGGCAGGCAGTCGACCTCGATCGCGCTGCTCGACGCGACACGCTCGGGCATCGTCGTCTCCTCGATCCACCATCGCGACCAGGCGCGCGTGTACGCGAAGCAGGTCGAGCAGGGTCGCTCCGAGCTCGAGCTCTCGCCCGAGGAGAACGAGGCGGTCAAGCTCGCGTTCGAGGGCGATGGCTCCGGCGGCCCGCGGGACTGACCGCCGCCAGCCGGGAGCCTCGGAGCGGATCGGCTACTTCGGCCCGGAAGGCACGTTCACCCAGGAGGCGCTGATCCACGCGAGCGCCGGAGCGGAACTCGACCTCGTGCCGTTCGCCACGATCTACGACACGGTCATGGCCGTCCACGATGGCGTGGTCCAGCGCGCCCTCGTTCCGATCGAGAACTCGCTCGAGGGCTCCGTCAACGCGACCCTCGACGCGCTCGCATTCGAGACCGAGAACGTCGCCATCGTCGGCGAGGTCGTGCACCCGATCCAGCACTGCCTGATCGCGCGCACGCCGCTCGAGCTGGACGCGATCGAAGCCGTCGTCTCCCACCCCCAGGCGACCGCCCAGTGCGCCCGCTTCATCCGCACCCGGCTGCCCGGCGCGCGCGTGCTCGCCGGGAGCTCGACGGCCGAGGCGGTGCGTCTCGTCGCCGAGCACGACGGACCCTGGGCAGCGCTCGGCAACCGCGTCGCGGCCGAGCATTACGGCTGCCACGTCCTCCGGGCCGGGGTCGAGGATGTCGCGGGCAACGAGACGCGGTTCGTCTGGCTGGCGCTCGCCAGCTCGGAGGCGCGCGCGCCGGCTCGCGAGGGCCGAGCGGCGGCGCAGGACGGCGGCGACGACGCTCGCGAGGCGGCAGACGAGCTCGGGCCGTGGAAGACCGCGATCGTCTTCTGGGGCCTCGGAGCGGAGGCGCCGGGCTGGCTCGTGCGCTGCCTCTCGGAGCTCTCCTCGCGCGGGGTCAACATGACGCGGATCGAATCTCGCCCACGCAAGGAGGGGCTGGGGCGCTACATGTTCTTCGTCGACCTCGAGGGTCGCGACCGCGACCCGAGCGTGGCCGCGGCACTGGTGGCGCTGCACGAGCATGTCGAGACGCTGCGCGTGCTCGGCTCATTTCCTGCCGCAACCTGATCGAAGCGCGTCGGCGCCGGTCGTGACCGGCAAGGCGGAACTGGCGCCAGGACGCCCGCTAGACTGCCGCCCCAGGGCATGTCCGCTTCAGTACCAGTTGCGCCAGCGGGGTCCGCGTCGCCTTCTGAGCACCAGCGACGCGGGCCGGCGGTTGGACGGGTGCTCGTGCTGAATGCGACGTATGAGCCGATCAACGTGTGCACGGTGCGCCGGGCCGTCGTCCTGTTGTTGAAAGAGAAGGCGGAGGTCATCGAGCACGCCGATTGGGAGCTCCATTCAGCGAGTCGCACGACTTGCGCGACCTGTCGTGATCCGGCTCGTCAGCTACGTGCGGATCCCCCGCGACACGCATCGGCGCAAGATCACCCGGCGGGCAGTCTTCGCCCGCGACGACTGGACGTGCCAGTACTGCGGCGCGCGCTCCAACCTGACCGTCGATCACGTCATCCCGCGCTCCAAGGGCGGGCCGTCGAGCTGGGACAACATCGTCGCCTCGTGCGCCCCGTGCAATCGGCGCAAGGGCGACGCGCTGCCGCGACAGGCTGGGATGCGGCTGCTCAAGCAGCCGCGGACGCCCAGCCCACACGTGTTCATCCAGGTCGCCAGCCCGACGATTCCGGCGGCCTGGCTGCAATACCTGGCCGCCTGAGCGCCGGCACCGCGTCACGCCGCACCCCTGCCTGGTGCGTAAGCCCGGCAGGCCCACCCACCCTGCGTCCTGCGCCGACCCTACCGCCGCGCTCACTCCCGGCCTGTTGGGTCACTCCGCGCGTTCCGCCCACCCCACCCGCTGCCCCATCGAGGACCCACCCGCTGCCCCATCGAGGAGCGAGAGCCCGGATAAAAGGAGCGAGAGCCTGGATAACAGCCCACTCGAGCTCGGCGCGAAGGCGAATGGGCTGTTGACCTACGTCTGGCTGGCTTTCGACCCACTGGACGATCGTGACGACTCCAGTGGGACGTTATCCAGGCTCAATCCGCCCTCTCGGCAGCTCGCCCGGCCGTGGCCGAATCGACCACCTGGACCGCACGTCGGACCGTTGCCGAATCGACCCTCCCCACCGGCCGCGCCCGGGCTGTCCCCGGGCCGGCCGCGCCACCGATGTCGCCCAAGCCGGCCTACGCGGCGTATCGTTGCGCCGCGCGAGCACGGGCCTTCGCGGCCTCGGCCTCGCGGTTCTTGGGCGCTGCCGTCGTACTCAGTTCGCGCAGCAGCTCGGCGGACGCGGCGGCGATGCTGTCGACCGCCCTGTCGAACGCCTCCTGGTTGGCGCGCGAGGGCTTCGTGAAGCCGCTGATCTTGCGGACGTACTGCACGGCCGCCGAGTGGACCTCGGCTTCAGTGGCGGGAGGATCGAAGTTGTAGAGCGTGGCGAATGTTTCGGCACATGCGTTGGAGCGTAGCCAGCCCGCAGCCAACCCAACGAGCACCCGCAATCACCCCCCGGAGCCGGCTACCGGCAACGCGCGCTACCGCACCCGTAAAGCGCCGGCCACGACGCAGCCGATCGCCCCCGGAACGTGCGAAGGGCGCCGTTGACACGGCGCCCTTCGCATACGTCTGGCTGCCTGGTAATCCGAAGTGGGCTTTGGTACGGACCGGAGGGACTACTCCCGGCACCCACGACGGCGGCGTCTCGGGGGGACTCCGCTAAGCGGGGTCAGCCTCCGACCTAGCGGCCGGACACCTCCAGGGTCCCGCAAGAACTGTCAGACAGGCGGACCACCTCCTTTCTCTGGTACGCAGCAGGATAGCGAAGCCGACGGCGCGATACGAGCCGTGAGGCCCGATCAGTCCTCCGGCTCGCCGTCATCGCCGCGGCTCGCCGTCGTCCAGCGACGGACCGTCGTCCTCGAGTGCCTCGTCCTGCGGCGCCATCGTCGTCCTGCAGCCCGGTCGTCGGTCCTGCAGCCCGTCGTCGGCCACCGGACGCGGCCGTCGGCGGCCTCGGACTCGACCACCAGCGCGACCGCGCTGACCTGATCGTCGTCGCGGATGTTCATCACGCGCACGCCCTGCGACGCGCGGCCGTAGCGGTTGATCCCGCGCACCGACGTGCGCTGCACCATCCCGTTCTGGGAGATGAACACGAGCTCCTGGTGCTCGCGGACGACGAGCGCGCCGGCGAGCTGGCCCTTGTTCTCGGTCAGCGTGATCGTCTTGACGCCCATCGTCCCGCGGCCCTTGACGGGGTAGTCGGAGATCGGCGTGCGCTTGCCGTAGCCGTTCTCGGTCACGACCAGCAGCTCCTGATCGTCGCGGGCGACGTCCATCGCGAGCACCGCGTTGCCCTTCTGGGAGACGTTCATCCCGCGCACGCCGCTGGTGTCCCGGCCCATCGAGCGGACCTGGCTCTCGCTGAAGCGCGCCGCCTGGCCCGAGCGCGAGACCATGATGATGTCGTCGTGGCCGCTGGTGCCGGCGGACCGCGATCAGCTCGTCGTCGTCGCGGATGTTGATCGCGATGATCCCGTCGGCCTTGATCGGCGTGTTGTAGGCGCCGAACTCGGTCTTCTTGACCATCCCCTTGCGGGTCGCGAACACGAGGTACTTGCCCTCGCTGAAGTCGCGCGTCGAGAGCACCGACTGCACCCGCTCGCCCTCGCGCAGCGGCAGCAGGTTGACGAGCGCGCGCCCTCGCGCGGTCCGCGACGCCTCGGGCAGCTCGTAGACCTTCAGCCGGTAGACCTTGCCGCGGTTGGTGAAGAACAGCAGGTAGTCGTGGGTCGAGGAGACGAACAGGTGCTCGATGTAGTCGTCGTCCTTCATGTCCATCGCCGGTGACGCCGATGCCGCCCCGGCGCTGCTGGCGGTAGGTCGACAGCGGCAGCGACTTGATGTAGCCGGAGTGGGTGATCGAGATCACCATCTGCTGGTCGGCGATCAGATCCTCGATGTCGATCTCGCCCTCGGCGTGCGTGATCTCGGTGCGGCGCTCGTCGCCGTAGGCGTCGGCGATCTCGGTCAGCTCGTCCTTGATCAGCCCGTAGACCCTGTCCTCGTCGCCGAGGATCTCCCGCAGCTCCTTGATCCGCTCGAGCAGGTCGGCGTGCTCCTGCTTGATCTTGTCGGCCTCGAGCGCGGTCAGCCGGCTCAGCGTCAGCTGCAGGATCGCCTGCGCCTGGATCAGTCGTCAGCTCGAACCGCTCGACCAGGCCCGTGCGCGCCGTCCTCGGGGTCGCGCGAGCCGCGGATCAGCGCGATCACCTCGTCGAGGTTGGCGAGCGCGATCAGCAGCCCCTCGAGCACGTGGGCGCGCTCCTCGGCGCGGCGCAGCTCGTACTTGGTGCGCCGGACGACCACCTCGCGCTGGTGATCGACGTAGTGGCCGATCACCTCGCGCAGCGACAGCGTGCGCGGGACGTTGTCGACGAGCGCGACCATGTTCACGCCGAACGTCGTCCTGCATCGGCGTGTGCTTGTAGAGCTTGTTGAGCACCACCTTCGGGATCGCGTCGCGCTTGAGCTCGATCACGATCCGCATCCCGTGGCGGTCGGACTCGTCGCGCAGGTCGGTGATCTCGGGCATCTTCTTCTCGATGCACGAGGTCGGCGATCTTCTGGATCAGCCCGCCGTCGCCGCCCTTGCGCACCTGGTAGGGCAGCTCGGTGACGATGATCGCCTCCTTGCCCTGGCCGATCGGCTCGATGTGCGCCTTCGCCTGGACGCGGACGCGCCCGCGGCCGGTCGCGTACGCCTCGCGGATCCCGTCGCGTCCGAGGATCGTGCCGGCGGTCGGGAAGTCTGGGCCCTTGATGTGCTGCATCAGCCCCTCGACGTCGATCGTCGGGTCGTCGATGTAGGCGATCGTCGCGCGCGATCACCTCGCGCAGGTTGTGCGGCGGGATGTTGGTCGCCATCCCGACCGCGATCCCCGAGCCGCCGTTGACGAGCAGATTCGGGAAGCGCGCCGGCAGCACCAGCGGCTCCTGTCGAGAGCCGTCGTAGTTCGGGGCGAAGTCGACCGTGTCCGCGTCGATGTCGCGCAGCATCTCGGTCGCGAGGCGCGTCGAGGCGCGCCTCGGTGTAGCGCATCGCGGCGGCCGAGTCAGCCGTCGATGTTGCCGAAGTTCCCGTGCCCGTCGACGAGCGGATAGCGCATCGAGAAGTCCTGCGCCATCCGCACGAGCGTGTCGTAGATCGCCGCGTCGCCGTGCGGGTGGTACTTGCCCATCACCTCGCCGACGATCTGCGCGCACTTGACGTGCTTGCGGTCGGGCTGCAGGCCCAGCTCGTTCATCACGTAGAGGACGCGGCGGTGGACGGGCTTCAGGCCGTCGCGGACGTCGGGCAGCGCGCGCCCGACGATGACCGACATCGCGTAGTCGAGATACGCAGAGCGCATCTCCTCCTCGAGCCCGCGCGGCTCGATGTTGCCGCCGCCGATGGTGTCGATCGCTGACATCGTCGCCTGCCTAGATGTCGAGGTTGGTACACGAGCCGCGCGTTCTCCTCGATGAACGCGCGCCGCGGCTCGACCTGGTCGCCCATCAGCATCGAGAACACCCGGTCGGCCGACGCGGCGTCCTCCATCGTCACCTGCACGAGCGTGCGCGTCGCCGGGTCCATCGTCGTCTCGCGCAGCTCGTCGGCGTCCATCTCGCCCAGGCCCTTGAAGCGGTAGTAGTCGATCCCGCGTCTGGGCGATCGCGAGGACCGCCGTCGCGCAGCTCCTCGAACGTCGCGGCGTCGCGGCTGTTCTCGCCGAGCCGGATCTGGAACGGCGGCGTGCCGGCGAGCGCTGACGAGCTCGCCGTGCACCTCGGCGAGGCGGTGGTACTCGTCGGCGTCGAGCGTCGCGCGGCGGACGTGGTGCGTCGTCGCCAGGCCCGTCTTGCGCCTCGATCGTGCGGATCACGATCTCGTCCGGCTCCTCGGCGAGATCAGCTCGGTCGTGTACGCGCTGCCGCCGTTCTGGTCGCCCTCGGCGATGTGGCGCACCAGCGCGTCGCTGTCGGTGATCTGCTCCTCGAGCAGCCGCGCCTGCTGCATGAACGCGACGACACCGTGGCCGTGGGCGGCGCGCAGCGCCGACGCCCAGCCCTCGTACTGCTTGAGCAGCCGCGAGAAGCGCTTCCAGCGCGCCTCGGTCAGCTTGAACTGCTTGTTGTAGCGGTCGTAGACCTCGAGCTTCTCGAACTTGTCGCCGAGCAGGATGTCCTCGAGCTCGGACTCCCGCTCGATGTAGCGATGCTTCTGGCCGCGGGTCAGGCGGTAGAGCGGCGGCTTGGCGATGTAGACGTAGCCGGCCTCGATCAGCGGCTGCATCTCGCGGAACAGCAGCGTCAGCGCGAGCGTGCGGATGTGCGCGCCGTCGACGTCGGCGTCGGTCAGCAGCACGACCTTGTGGTAGCGCGCCTTGTCGATGTCGAACTCGTCGCGCACGCCGGTGCCGATCGCGGTGATCAGCGCCTGGATCTCGGTGTTGCCGAGCACCTTGTCGATGCGGCTCTTCTCGACGTTGAGGATCTTGCCGCGCAGCGGCAGGATCGCCTGCGTGTTGCGGTCGCGGGCGCTGACCGCCGAGCCGCCGGCCGAGTCGCCCTCGACCACGAACAGCTCGGCGAGCGCCGGGTCCTTGACCGAGCAGTCGGCGAGCTTGCCGGGCAGCGTCGAGTTCTCCAGCGCCGACTTGCGGCGGGTCAGGTCGCGCGCCTTGCGGGCGGCGGCGCGCGCCTGCGCGGCCTGCACCGCCTTGCGGATGACCGCGCGGGCGTCCTGCGGGTTCTCCTCCAGGAACTCGGCCAGCCGCGCGTTGACGACCGACTGGACGAAGCCCTGCATCCCCGGGTTGCCGAGCTTGGTCTTGGTCTGTCCCTCGAACTGCGGGTCGGTGAGCTTGGCCGAGATCACCGCGGTCAGCCCCTCGCGCACGTCCTCGCCGGTGAGGTTCTCGTCCTTCTCCTTCAGCTCGCCCTTGTCGCGCGCGTACTTGTTCAGCGCGCTGGTCAGCGCCGAGCGGAACCCGCTCAGGTGGGAGCCGCCCTCGATGCGTGTTGATGTTGTTGGCGAACGAGAAGACCGACTCCTGGTAGGAGGCGTTCCACTGCATCGCGACCTCGACGGCGCCCTCGTCGCTCTCGCCCTCGAACGAGATGACCTTCTTGTGGATCGGTTCCTTGTTCTCGTTGAGGTAGGCGACGAAGTCGACGATCCCGCCCTCGTACTGGAACTCGGCGCGGTGACCCTCGCCGCGCTCGTCGACGATCGTGATGCGCAGGCCGCGGGTCAGGAACGCGGTCTCGCGCATCCGCTCCTCGAGCGTCTTGAAGTCGAAGTCGAGCGTCTCGAAGATCTCCGCGTCGGGCAGGAACGTGATCGTCGTGCCGGTCTCGGTCGTCGGCTCGCCCTGCGCTTCAGGTCGCCCGAGCGGCTTGCCGCGCTCGTAGGACTGGCGTCCACGTGTAGCCGTCGCGGCGAACCTCGACGTCGAGGCGCTCCGACAGCGCGTTGACGACCGACACGCCGACGCCGTGCAGGCCGCCCGAGACCTTGTAGCCGCCGCCCTCGCCGAACTTGCCGCCGGCGTGCAGGACGGTCAGCACGACCTCGAGCGCCGGGCGCTGCTCCTTCTCCATCACGGCGACCGGGATCCCGCGGCCGTCGTCGACGACGGTGACCGAGTTGTCGGGATGGATCGTGACCTCGACGGCGTCGCAGTAGCCCGCCAGCGCCTCGTCGACGGAGTTGTCGACGACCTCGTAGACGAGGTGGTGCAGGCCCCGCGGGCCGGTCGAGCCGATGTACATGCCCGGGCCGCTTGCGGACCGCCTCGAGTCCCTCGAGAACGGTGATGTCCTGGGCGTCGTAACTGTTGTCTGGCTGGGGCGCTCGGTGGCGCCGTCGTCGTTCGCCAACGATCCTCCGATGACATCGAGACGCCCCGGTCCCGCGCAACGTGCGGCGCGCCGGGGCGTCGGAAGCTGGTGTACAGAAGAATAGCACAGTGGGTCCCGGAAAGGCTCCTGTGCGTGCAGATTTCCTGCAAAACGTGCGAAATAGGCGTGTAGGCCGTCAGCAAACGGATTGCGCCCGGATGCGAAACAGCTGGCAGCGCAGCCGCTGCTCGCGGCGGCTCATCCTGAGCCCGTCCGCGGCGGCACCGCGACGCACCGCAGGCGGGTCAGCCGACCGCTCCGAGACGCTCGTTGAGCCGCTCGAGGATCGCTGGCGCCATCAGATCGAGCTCCTGCGCCCACACCGACGCCGAGCACGAGACGGTCAGCACGCCGCCGCGCTCGGCCGTCGGCTGCGCCTGCGCGCGATCGCGTCGCCGACCGCCTCGGGCCACGCCCGCTGCACCTCCGCGAGCAGCGTCTCGGGCGCCAGCTCGTCGCGCGAGCGGCTCGAGCGCGAGCGTCGAGCGGGCGCGGGGCGCGGCGATGCAGGCGTCATGCCGCGAGCTCCGCCAGCGTCCTGGGCACCCGCGCCGTCGACGACCGCGAGCCGGGCGACGCCGGCTCGATCGGCGCCGGGCACTGCTCGAGGTCGGTCGTCGTGATCACCGACTGGCCGCCGGCGGCGCGCAGCAGCTCGACCAGCGCGCGGCGGCGGTCGCGATCGAGCTCGCTCATCACGTCGTCGAGCAGCATCAGCGGCGGCGCGTCGCGCGGCGCGCGCCAGCGCCTCGCGCTCGGCCAGCAGCAGCGCCAGCAGCGCCGAGCCGCTGCTGGCCCTGCGAGCCGTAGGCGCGCAGCTCGCGGCCGCTCGCGCGAGCATCGACGAGCTCGTCGCGGTGCGGGCCCGTGGCCGGTGAAGCCGCGCTCGAGATCGCTCTCGAGTCGCTCGCGCGAGCTCGGCGGCCAGCTCCTGCGCGTCGGTCGCCTCGCGAGCGCGGGCGGTAGGCGACCGACGGCTCGCCGTCGAGGCCGAGCTCGTCGCCGAGCTCGGCGAACGGCTCGGCGAGCGCCGCCGACCGCCTCGCGCGCGGTCGCGCCATCAGCTCGATCCCGTGCCGCGCCAGCTGCGGGTCCCAGCTCGGCAGAGCGACTCGCGCGACGCCGGCGCCGGCGCGGATCCGCGCGATCAGCGCGTTGCGCTGCGCGAGCGCCTGCGCATACGCCCGGCGGGTCGCCGCTCGCGCCGGCCACAGCGCCGCGACGAACTGGTCCAGGTGCGCGCGGCGCACCGCCGGCGCGCCCTTGATCAGCTCCAGCCGGTCGGGCAGGAACACGCTGACCAGCGGGCGCTGCGCGACGTCGAGCAGCCGCTCGACGGGCGCGCCGTCGACGCGCATCCGCTTGGGCTCGCCCGGGCGCGAAGCCGACCGCCAGCTCGTGCGTCCCGTCCTCGCCCTCGGCCGTCACGACCACGCGCGTCGCCGCCTGCGCCGAAGCGGACCACCTCGCGCTCGTTGGCGGTCCGGCAGGAGCGCCCGGTGCAGCCGAAGTACAGCGCCTCGAGCAGGTTCGTCTTGCCGGCGCCGTTCGGGCCCGAGATCACGGTCAGGCCCGTCGCCGAGCGCGCGTCTGGCGTCGCTCGTAGCAGCGGAAGTCGCGGCAGCGTCAGGCGCACGATGACCCGCACCGGCCTGCCCTGCCGCTAGACGTTCAAGCCGATCGGCATGATCAGGTACCGGAAGCGGCTCTCGTCGGCGGCCTCGATCAGGCCCGGGCGCAGCGGGCTGATCAGCTTGAGCGAGCACGTCGCCCTCCTCGATCGCCTCCAGCCCGGCGCGCAGGAACTCCGGGTTGAAGCCGATCTCGAGCGGCTCGCCCTGGAACGCCACCGGCAGCGACTCGCGCGCCTCGCCGACGTCCGGCGTCTGCGCGGAGACGGTCAGCTCGCCGGGCTGCGAACGCCAGCCGCAGCGGCGCGTTCTTCTGCGCCAGCAGGCTGATCCGGCGCACGACGTCGGTCAGCTCGGCGCCGGCGATCCGCAGCTCGTGCTCGAAGCTCTCGGGCAGCAGCTGGCGGTAGTTCGGGAACTGGCCGTCGATCAGCCGCGAGGACAGCACGACCCGGCCGAGCACGAACAGGACCTGGTTCTGCCGGACGCTGACGCTCAGCTGATCCTCGTCGTCGGCGTGAGCGGCGATGCCGCGCGAGCTCCTGCAGCGCGCGCGCCGGCACGTTGACCTCGAAGCTGCGCGAGAGCGGCGACTCGAGCGTCGTCTCCTTGACGCTCAGCCGGTAGGAGTCGGTCGCGACCATCCGCAGCTCGCGCTCGGACGCCGAGACCGAGGATCCCGGTCAGCACCGGGCGCGTCTCGTCGCGCGACGCCGAGCCGGCGACCTTCAGCGCGGTCGCGACGAACGCTCCGCGCGGGAACGTCGACGGCCGTGTCCGGATCGGGCTCCGGGAACGGCGGGAAGTCCTCGGCGCGCAGCGTCCGGATGTGGAACGTGGCGTTGCCGGAGATGAGCTCGACGTCCTGCTCGGCCGCCCGCAGCTCGAGCGAGACGCTTCGCGCCGGCAGCGAGCGCACGACGTCGAGCAGCAGCCGGGCGGGCAGGACGACGGCGCCCTCGCGGACGACCTCGGCCTCGAGCGGAACGCGCAGGCCGACGTCCATGTCGGTCGCGCGCAGCTCGCACCCGCCGCCGGCGCGACGAGCTGGACGCCGGACAGCGCCTGGATCGCGCTGCGGGTCGAGGCGACCCGGCTGACGGTCTGCAGCTGGGCGAGAAGAGCGTCGCGCTCGAGGGAGATCTTCACGATGAATACCTCAAGAAGGAATATAGAAGTCATAGGGGAATAGGAGGCTGTGGAGAAGTCGGGATTCGGCCGCAGAGAGCGGGGAAGTTGTCGCTGGCGAGCCGACAGGCCAGTCTGTCAACAGTCGCGGTCGTGCTTGCCGCTGCTGACGAAGGCCTGCGAGCGTCGTCGAGCTCGTGCGCGGCCTCGTGGTCGGTCGACGCGCGCGATCGGCGACGCGCTTGCAGGCGTGCAGGACGGTCGCGTGGTTGCGGCCGCCGAACGCGCTGCCGATCGTCGGCAGCGAGGCGCTCGGTGAGCTCGCGGGCGAGTGGATCGCGACCTGGCGCGGCCAGGCGATGCGTGCTGCGCCGCTCGGCGGAGATCAGCTCGTCGACTGACAGTCGTAAGTGAGCGCCGACAGCGGTCTGGATCGTCGTCGATCGTGGTCGCGTCGGACTGCGCGGCCGGGATACATGCGCGTCGAGCACCGTCGGTCGCGAGCTCGAGTGTCGATCGGCCGCCGGTCAGCGAGTGGTACGCGACGACCCGGATCAGCGCGCCCTCGAGCGCGCGGATGTTGTCGGTGACGCGCTCGGCGATCAGCTCGAGCACGCTCGGCGTCGGCGAGCGGCGATCGTGGTCGAGCGCGGCTCGCTTGCGGAGGATCGCGACGCGCGTGGCGAGGTCCGGCGGCTGGATGTCGGCGACGAGGCCCGCTTCGAAGCGCTCGCGGAGGCGCTCCTCGACGCTGACAGCTGCCGCGGCAGCCGGTCGCAGGTGAGCACGAGCTGGCGGCCGGTCTCGTACAGCGCGTTGAAGGTGTGGAAGAACTCCTCCTCGGTCTTCGCCTTGCGCGCGAGGAACTGGACGTCGTCGATCAGCAGCACGTCGGCGTCGCGGTAGGCGCGCTTGAAGCGCTCGAGGCCGATCGGCTGCTGGAGCGCGGCGATGAAGTGGTTCGTGAACGTCTCGACGGTCGTGTAGCGGACGGTCGCGCCGTCGCCGAAGGCCGGATGTAGTTGCCGATCGCGTGCAGCAGGTGGGTCTTGCCGAGGCCCGGGCGGCGCGTAGAGGAAGAGCGGGTTGTAGGCCTGCCGGGGCTCTCGGCGACCGCCAGCGCGGCGGCGTGGGCGAGGCGGTTGCCGTCGCCGATGATGAACTGGTCGAAGCTGTAGCGCGGGTTGAGCGCCGTCGGCGGGCTCGGTCCGGAACTCGTCGGCGGGGCCTGGCCGCCGGCATGCGCGATCGCCGCCGCTGAACGTCGATTCGAACGCGCGTCGGGCCGAGCGACCTGGGCTGCGCACGCTCGCGAGCACGCGGCCGAAGCGCTTGGCGACCCAGCGCCTGCTGTGCTCGCGGGCGCGCGGAGCAGCAACGTTCCGTCTCCAGGACCTGCAACTCGAGCGGCGCGAGCCAGATCTCGAACGTGGAGTCGCCGACCGCCCGCGCAGCTCGGCGCGGATCTGCTCCCAGGCGAGGGGTGGCTCGAGTTGCGCGGGCAGCTCCAAGCGACTCCTTCGCAGGAGCTTCGGGGGACG
Organism: uncultured Solirubrobacterales bacterium; assembly: GCA_963763525.1. Classification (GTDB taxonomy): domain Bacteria; phylum Actinomycetota; class Thermoleophilia; order Solirubrobacterales; family Solirubrobacteraceae; genus Palsa-465. Next base: position 148,896 of record CAVXPA010000013.1, on the reverse strand, counting down.
ACGGTCGTGAGGGTACGAGCAGAACGCTCGAGCGGGCGAATATACCAACGGCGATCGGCCGGATGCGGCCGTCTGGGCGGGGCGTTGGCGCAAAGCGCGGGAAAAAGCGCGCCGACGCCTCGGGCGCCGCGAGTCGCGGCTCCTCGGGCGATGGCGGCGGAGCTCGTCTGGCGTGCGGACGCGAAGGCGGATCGGCCATTCTGGGGCTGCGTATACTGAGACGTCCGACTCGACTGGGTCCCTTGAGCGCATGAAACGCACCTATCAGCCAAAGAAGCGCAAGCGCGCCCGGACGCACGGCTTCCGTGCGCGGATGCAGACGCGCGCCGGCCGACTGACGCTCAAGCGCCGTCGCGACAAGGGCCGCAAGCGCCTGACCGTCTGATGCCGGCTCAGCCAGCCGCGCTGAGCGCGGCGCCGCAGGCTCGCCGGCGGGCGGCCTGTCGCGGATGCCGCACCGTCGCGCACGGCTGTCGCGCAGCGCCGACTTCGATCGCGTTTCCGCCACGGCCGCTCGCATGCCGGTCGGGAGCTGGTCCTGTACGTGTTCCCGCGCGGCGAGCCGGGGCCCCCGCGGCTCGGCCTGTCGGTCTCGCGCAAGGTCGGCGGCGCCGTCGAGCGCAACCGCGTCAAGCGCCTGCTGCGCGAGGCATTCGCGCGCGAGAGCGACGCGCTGCCGCAGGGGACCGACGCCGTGGTGATCGCGCGGCCGGGCGCGAAGGCGCTGGCCGAGCGCGAGGGCCTCGCGGGCTTCAGTCGCGTCGTTGTCGCGAGCTGATCGCGCGCGCGACGGCAGGCTGGAGCGGCGCGTCCCGTGAGGAGCCGCTGCGTCTGTTGGCCATGCGTCGCCGATCAAGCTCTACCAGGTCCTGCTCTCGCCGCTGCTCGGCGAGCGCTGCAAGTACTACCCCTCGTGCTCGGAATATGCGGTGCAGGCGATCCGGCAATTCGGCATACTCCGCGGACTCGTCCTGGCCGGCTGGCGGCTGCTGCGATGCAACCCGTGGAGCCACGGCGGCTTCGACCCCGTCGAGGACCAGCGGCTGTTCCAGCCCCGCCAGCCCGTCGGCACCGCCTGACCAATGCTCGTCGCCGCAAACATCTTCCAGCCGCTGATCGACGTCTTCGAGGCGGTCCTGAAGTTCTTCCACAACAGCGTCGGCGTGCCGTGGGGCTGGTCGATCGTGCTGCTGACGATCGTCATCCGCGCGGTCCTGATCCCGCTGACGCTCAAGCAGTTCCACTCGATGCAGCGGATGCAGCGCACAGCCGGAGCTGAAGGCGATCCAGACCAAGTACAAGGACGACAAGCAGCGCCAGCAGCAGGAGATGATGAAGTTCTACAAGGAGAACAACGTCAACCCGCTGGGCTCCTGCCTGCCGCTGGTCGCTCAGCTCCCGGTCTTCATCTCGCTGTACTACATGCTGCGCCAGAGCCTGCGCAGCGACATCTGCCCGCAGGTCCAGCCCCATCACCTCGTCAAGGGCGTCCTGACGATCAACGGCGCCGCGCCGACGAATCCCTGCGGCCCGCACAACGGCGCCGGCTTCCTGTTCATCAGCGACCTGACGAACAAGGCGACCGGGATCGTCCTGGTCGTGCTGATCCTGCTCTACGTCGGCACGCAGCTGGTCTCGAGCCTGATGATGTCCAGCCCGACGATGGACAAGAACCAGCGCTACCTGATGATGGGCATGCCGCTGGTCTTCGTCTTCATCATCATTGGCTTCCCGGCCGGCGTGATCGTGTACTGGATCACGACGAACACGTGGACGATCGCCCAGCAGTACGTGATCAGGCGGAGGCTCGGTCCGGTGACGAAGGCGACCGCGGCTGCCGGCGCGCCTGTGCCCGCCGGCGCGCGGGCGGCTGCCCCGGCTACTGGGCGTGCGAGTCCGACCTCGAGCCGCGCCCGGCCGGAGTCGACGGGCGCAGCGGCCGCAACGACCACCAACGGCGACGGGTCCGGGGGCATCGGCGGCCTGTTGCGGGGCAAGGGCAAGCGGGCCGAGGACGCGAAGACGGCCGTTGCAGAGCCACCGAGACAGACCAAGAGCAGCGCGCCTCCGCCTCCGCCGCGGAAGAAGAAGAGGCGCTCCGGCCGGCGGAGGTAGCGTGGAGGCCTCGCTCACTGTCGCCGGCGAGCGCGTCCGGGACCTGCTCGAGCGGATCGTCGCCGAGGTGGGCGTCGACGCCACCGTCGAGTGCCGGGAGGACGACGAGGGCGTGCATGGGGAGTTCGTCGGCGATGACCTGGGTCTCCTGATCGGTCATCACGGTCAGACGATCGACGCGATTCAGCACCTCGCCTACCGGATCGCCTTCCAGCGCGCGACCGAGCGCAAGCGCGTCGAGATCGACGCCGCGGGCTACCGCGAGCGGCGCGCCGTGGCGCTCCGTGCGGCGGCCGACCAGGCCGCCGAGACGGCGGTCCAAGCCGGGCGCCCCGTCGCACTCGAGGCGATGAGCGCGCTGGAGCGCAAGGTCGTCCACGAGCATCTCAAGGCGCGTCACGACGTCGAGACCTACAGCGAGGGCCAGGAGCCGTCGCGGCGGCTGTTCGTCGCGCCGCTCGTGAGTTGAGCCTCGGGCGGCCGACTGGGCCGACGGGATTCACCAGCCCGCCTGGGCGGACGAGATCCACCAACATCAGTCCAGAGACGCCGAGCAAGAGCCCCCATCCGGACGCCCGCGCACCACGAGCTCGGCGCGCCGTTTCACGTTTTTCTCGACGGTGAAACAGCGGCGGGCGGCGCTAGAACTACGTCTGTGAGCGCAACAGAGCCCCCGACGAAGCTGTCCGACTTCGATGCCGGGCTGTTCGTCGGGCTGCTGGTCGGCGAGGGGTCGTTCGGCGGCGACGGCAAGCAGCCGCAGGTCACGCTGCGAATGCACGTGCGGCACGAGGCGCTGTTCCGATGGCTGGTCGAGCGGTTCCCGAGCACCCGCCTGTACGGTCCCTACAGCCACGGCGGCCGGTCCTACTACCAGTGGATGGCGCGCGGACCGGCGCTCGTCAAAGACGTTCTGCCGGTGCTCGAAGAGAGCCTAGGCCCCGACATCGACACCTATGCGGCTGAGCGGTTTCGCTCGATGTGCGAGCGCTACAGCGCCTACATCCGTCGCGAACGAGCGCGTGCCGAGCACTGACGCTGGGGCGAGTCGGGAGCTGGCGCGAGCGCGCGCTCGCGTGGTCGACCTTGCCGCGCGGTTCCTGTTGCCGGCGCCCGCGGCGGATCAGCTGGCCGAGCTGCTCGCCATCCTCGCGACCGATCCCGGTGCGCCCACGGCTGTAACGGAGCCGGACAGGGTTCTCGAGGAGCATCTCGCCGACTCGCTGGTCGCGCTCGAGCTCGAGCCGGTCCGGACCGCATCGAGGATCGCGGATCTGGGCAGTGGCGCCGGCGTGCCGGGGCTGCCGCTCGCGATCGCGCTGCCCGCCGCGCACGTCTCGCTCGTCGAGAGCAACGCCCGCAAGTGCGCGTTCATCCAGCAGGCGGTGGACAGGACCGGGATCGCTAATGCCGACGTCGTCCGCGCGCGCGCCGAGTCTTGGATCGCCGGCCGGGGGCGGCACGACCTCGTCGTCGCGAGAGCTCTGGCGCCGCCGGCGGTCGTGCTCGAGTACGCCGCGCCGTTGCTCCGCATCGGGGGCGCCGTGGTTGTGTGGCGCGGACAGCGAGACGAAACCGCCGAGGCAGCGGCCGCCCGCGCGGCTCGTGAGCTGGGTCTGGGAACCCCCGAGATCCACCGCGTGAAGCCGTATGCGGGTGCCTTGGAGCGCCACCTCCACGTCACGTCGAAGGTCCGAGAGACGCCATCGCGCTTCCCGCGCCGTGAGGGCATGGCGCTGAAGCGCCCGCTCGGAAAGGGTCCGGACGGCGAGCGCCAGCGCGGGGATCTCGCCGCGTCTGACCGGCACCAGCGCTAGCTTCACGAGCGCATGGGGACCGTCTACGCAATCGCCAACCAGAAGGGCGGGGTCGGCAAGACCACGACCGCCGTCAACCTGGCCGCCTGCATCGCCGAAGCGGGCTACGAGACCCTGCTCGTCGATATCGATCCTCAGTGCAACGCGACGATCGCGCTCGGCCTCGGCAAGGACGCGCCCCGGACGATCTACGACGTCCTCGATCGGTGACGTCTCGCTGGCCGACGTCGTGCTGCCGAGCACGATCGAGCACCTCTCGGTCGTCCCGGCCGGACCTGATCTGGCGGGCGCGACGGTCGAGCTGCCGAGGATCGCCGGGTCCGAGACCAGGCTCCGGGCGGCGCTGGCCAAAGCGCGCGGGCGCTTCGCCTTCGTTCTGCTCGACTGCCCCCCGTCGCTCGGACCGCTGACCGTCAATGCGCTGGTCGCGGCGGATCGGGTGATCGTTCCCGTGCAGGCCGAGTACTTCGCGCTCGAGGGCCTCGCCGGCCTGCTCGACACGCTGGCCCTGGTCCAACGCGAGCTGAATCCGCGACTGACGGTCGCCGGCATGCTGCTGACGATGCACGACGGACGTACGCGTCTCGCACAGGACGTCGAACGCGAGGTTCGCGAGCACTTCCCGGACCTCGTGTTCAACACCGTGATCCCCCGCAACGTCCGGATCAGCGAGGCTCCGAGCTTTGGCAAGCCGGTGATCCATCACGACCCGCATTGCGCGGGCGCGGACGCCTACTTCGAGTTCGCCAAGGAGGTCGCCGCCCGTGGCTGAGCGCCCGAAGGGAATGGGCCGCGGGCTGGCGGCGATCCTGTCGGTCGCGCCCAAGGACGATCCGGAGGAGCTGCGAGAGCTTCCAGTCGAGCTGATCGGCGCCAACCCGGACCAACCGCGGACGACGTTCGACGAGGATGCGCTGCTCGCGCTGGCCGAGTCGATCAAGCTTCGGGGTGTTCTCCAGCCGGTGCTCGTGCGACCGCTGCGCGGGGGCCGCTACGAGTTGATCGCCGGCGAGCGCCGCTGGCGCGCGGCGCAGCTCGCGGACCTCGAGACGATCCCGGCGATCGTCCGCCAACACGACACGGCGACGGCGCTCGAGCTCGCGCTGATCGAGAACATGGCTCGCGAGGACCTCAACCCGGTCGACGAGGCCCGCGCGTGCGCGGCCCTCGTCGAGGAGCTCGGGCTCACCCGCGAAGAGGTCGGTTTGCGCATCGGCCGCAGCCGCGTCGCCGTCTCGAACCTGATCCGGCTGCTCGACCTGCCGGACGAAGTGCTCGTGCTGATCTCGAGCGTGGCGAGCTGACCGAAGGTCACGGCCGTGCGCTGTTGCTCAGCGACGATCACGCCGAGCGCCGACGCCTGGCGCGGGCCGCCGCCGACGAGCGCTGGTCGGTCCGCGAGCTCGAGAACCGCGCACGGAGCGCCGGAGCGGTCGCGCGGGCGGGCCGCAAGCCGAAGCGGCGCGCGCGGGTGATCCATCCCGATCAACAAGCCGCGATCGAACAGATCTCCGACGCCCTCGGCGAAGCGCTGGGGTTCGAGGTCGCCGTCAGCGCCGCGGGCGGCGAGGGCTACCGTGCCCAGCTCGAGTTCGCCTCGCTCGAGGACGCCCTGACGCTCGCCCGTCGCCTGCGTGGCCGCGCAACTGCGCGCTGAACGCGGCCTCACGCCTGCACGCCGCGCCTGCACCCGCACGCCTGTCACGCCCGGCCGCGTACCATCGCGAGCGCGATGCACGACGAGACGCTGGTCAGCGAGTTCACCCACCAATCGGAGGCGTTCAATCGGGCCGCCGTGATGAGCTCGGCCGAGACGCTCACGGCGCTTGTCGACCTCGTACCCGACGGCGCCAGGGGACGCTGGCTCGATGCGGCCTGTGGAACCGGCCTGGTCACGCGCGCGCTCGCCCCGCGCGTGGACGAAGTTGTCGGCATCGACATGACCCCGGCAATGCTCGAGGTCGCGACGCGTGAAGCGAGCGCTGCTGGAATCGCCAACGTCCGCTTCGAGCTGGGCGACGTAACCGCGCTCGAGCTGCCCACGGACAGCTTCGATGGCGCAATCACTCGCTTCAGCCTGCATCACGTCCCGGTCCCGCGGCGGTTCCTCGCGGAGCTGGCGCGGGTCGTCCGACCCGGCGGCTGGGTGATCGCCGGCGACCACGTGACGGATGAGGATGCCGAAGCGGCCGCCTGGCATCAGGAGGTCGAGCGGCTCCGCGATCCCTCGCACTGGACATGCCTGACGCCCTCGCGCATCAAAGCGCTCGGCCGGGCCGCCCGCCTCCAGCTCGACGCCGAGCGTCTGCTCCCGTTCGAGCTCGATTTCGACGAGTGGCTGGCTCGCTCGAGCAGCGACGTCCAGGCGGCGGAGCTGATCTCGCTCTGCCTCGCCGAACGCCCGGAGGGAACTCCGAGGTTCACGGTGCTTCAGGACTCGGGCGCTCGGCGGATGCGGCTCGCCAACTTCCTGATCCGCTGGCGCTGTCCCAGCTAAGCCGGGATCGGAAGACCGCCCACAACGCGCCCCGGCCCACCACCGAGAGTAGGCCCGCGAGAACGACGGGTTGCCGACTTTTGACTTTGTTAGTTGACCGCCGCCGCGGCCAGGGATTACTGACATACGTTGCTCTTTCTGGAGTAGTTGTGTCACGACCGGGTGCAAGGGTGACCGCCAGCCGCGAGGCGACTCTCGGCTCGCCACGACCATCTTCGACGACGTTGGGATGGTTAGCGGCGCGAGGCCAGCTCCGGCACACTCGTGACGCGCATTGATCTGTTATTAGACTGAAATACTTTAGATTGTGGGGAGAAGCCTAGGCATCGAGGCGAGGACCGCGTACGCGCTCGCCGGCCGGCTCGCTCCGTGGCGTCTCGGCAAGGTCTCGCGCGCGCGCATCGGGTACGCCCAGGGGTACGCCCGGCCGGGTGCCGGGGTCCTGGCACGCGGCCGGGGTAGAATCCCGGGGTACCCGCAGCGAGCAGCGAGCTCGGCGTCGCCGCACCGCTTCTCGGTTGCAAAGGGCGATTAGCTCAGTCGGTTAGAGCGCTTCTCTGATAAGGAAGAGGTCCCTGGTTCGAGTCCAGGATCGCCCACCTGGGAAAAGCCCCGCTCAGGCGAGTTTTCTGATGCTCTCGAGTGAGTTGTCCGAGCCGCGAAACGGGCCGATCGGCAACGGATAGGGCAACGTGCGGTCGTCGCTGGCGATGACAGCAATAGCCACGAGCCGGATCCGCGCCCGGCGCCAGCGGCTCGGAATCCCCCCGCCTGACGCACCCCGTTCGCGGCGGACTCAGCACCACATGGCTGGCCGAGCTTGAAGAGGTGAAGCGCCCGCACGAGACGCTCGCCGGCATCCCGTCAGTGTTGAACGAGCTCGAGGAGCAGCAGCAGGAAGTGGCCGCGACATGAACGACGCGGCCGCCACCGAGAACGGCGTACTGCACCGAATGTGGCTCCCAGAACGTCTGGGCCACCGAGTGACCTGCCGGCAACGAGATGCTCGTGTTACGCCGAGCGCCGAGCTATGCCGAGCGTCGAGCTATGCCGAGGAGGCACTTCGATCGCCGTAAAGCGGCGTGGATCGGCCCCAACTGCTCGGCATAATCAGAGCCCCTTCTTCGGTGCGGCACGAGACCTCACGATCCAACGCCTCCGCCGAGCTCGGATCGCGCCATGGGCCAAACGCTGCAAAAAGGCGTATCCAGCGCGTTTTGCAGGCCATCTGCGGAACGCGAGCACCAACGTGCCGCAACCCCGACGCCGAGCGCGGCGCGCGCCCTCGCTCTCACGCCAGTACGTTTCCCCCGTATATCCGCCCCCGGCGATTTCATTGTCGCGACGAGGCCGGCAAGCTGGTCCGCGAGCGCGTCGGCAAGAACAAGCGCGACGCGGTCAGGGCCAGGGATAAAATCGCCGTTGCGGTCGACGAGGGCAGCTACATCGCCCAGTAGAACATCCGCTTCGATGAGTGGGGCCCGAGGTGGCTCCAGGCGCTCGAGCGCAAGCTGACGACGGTCAACGGCTATCGGTCAACGGTCCGGTACGCCAGCGAGGTGTTCGGTCCCAAGCAGGTCCGCCGGCTGACGGCCGATGACGTTGCGCGCTTCAACGCGGACCTTCCGGCGCTGCCGGCATCGACACGTGCGAAGCATCTGCTAGTGCTCGGCGCCTGCCTGAACTCGGCGATCCGGCACAAGTACGTGGCAGTCAATCCGGTCAAGGATCTGCCGGCGGCGGAGAGGCCGCGCGAGCGCAGCGCAAGGAGGCCGCGTACTTCACTGATAAGGACCCGCCGCGGCTGTTCGCCGAGGTCACCCCCGGCGTGCTCCGCACCACTCCGCACCATGTTCTTGGCGGCGCTCAAGACAGGGATGCGTGAGGGCGAGCTGATTGCGCTCACCCTGGGGCGATGTTGCGCACGTTCCACTCGCTGCGCCACACGTTCGCCAGGGTCGCGCTCGAGAACGGCGCCGAGCTGACGTGGCTCTCACGTCACTTCGGGCACTCGTCGACGGCGGTCACGGATCGGGTATATGGCCACTGGTCGCGTGCTGCGCGCAAGCGCGCGATGGAGCGGCTCGCTGGGGCCTTTGCGGTGTGAACGTTCGCCCAAAGTACGCGTTACGAGTCCGGCTCCATGAGACGCGTGGCCTTCGCGACGTGCGTGCTGTCCTCGTGACCCACGTCCTGCTCGGCGGCGCACGGCTTGGACGCGGGCGAGGGTGGTGGCTCCGTAAATTCGAAGTTCGAGCTGCCAGCGGGATTGAGAGTGGCCGGGGCCACTGGGCCGACGGCTCCTGTCGCCGCCCACGGATCGGTTCCAAGCTGCATCTTCAATCCTTCTCAGCGGCCGGCGAAGGCACTCGTCATGTCCGGGCTGATCCGCCAGTCCAGTTGCCCTTGCGACCGCAGATCCACGTTGAACCACACGACCGCCTTGACCTGCGGGAAGCGCTTCAGGTCAGCGAACATCGCCGCCACCCACCGCGCACCGCGTTCCTTCACCGTCGATACCTCCGTGATCTCGATCGGCTTGCCGAGCGAGATCGCCTCCCGGATCGACGTGTTGAAGATCTGCGAGAAGCTCCGCCAGCCTCCCCATCCGGGCAGCAGCGTGCCGCCGTTGAATCCGCTGAAGCCGATCACGTCGACGTAGGCCGCGCCGGGATAGCGCGCGAGGTCGAGGCAGCAGGTGGCCAGCGGCGACCAAACCCACCTCACGTTGGTGGCGTGTTCGGAGCGGAACACGTTCACGATGTGGCGCCACGCGCGGACATAGGTGCCGGCGGGATTCTTCGCGCCCCACGGGAACAGCTTCCCGTTCATCTCCTGCCCGAAGCGCACGTAGACCGTATGTCGGTACGCACGGACCGTGCGGGCGAACGACCGGAGGTACGTGTCGTACCTCCCGCGGATCGTGTCTCGCAGCACCGGGCTCGTGCCGGTGGGTGCGTGAGGGCCAGAGCCCCACGGCTCCCAGGTGATCTCGGGAACGCTGCGATGGCTGCCGATCGCCCGCAACTGCCCCAACGCCACGCTCTGCGTCGGATAGCTCACCCACAGGCCGACGATCGCAGCGTGGGACTTCGTGAGCCGCTCGAACGAGCGCACGTCCCCGAGCCCGCCCTTCCAGGGGCGGAACTCGTTCGTTGCAGCGTCCTGAGTGTTCACGCCGAGCTGAAGCGCACGGGGTGTGACCGCCGGCTCGAGCGCAGCCACAGCTCCGGTCGAGGCGCCGCCGACGACCAGAAGCACCGCCATCGCAGAAACGACCGCGATCGCAAGGCGCCGGTAGCGCCGACCGAGCGTAAAGCCTTGCTCCCGGTAGTGCAGGACCGTCATCGCCATCGTCGCTGTCGAGTAGATGACGACATTCGCTGCGGCCAGGACGACGTAGCCGTGAGCCGCGCCGCCTTGAACTCCCAGCGCCAGCGGCAGGGCGGAGAAAGCCCGAGCCAGGTCGCGATGATGACGGCGAGGCCGGCGCGCTGGCGGCTGCCCAATCCGTCAACGAGATAGGGCCTCATCACCTCACCCCCCGGACGCACAGCATTCCGGCGCACGAGGCTGGTCGCCCACGACTCGCCTTTCGAGCATGAGAACGAGGTCGCAGAGCCGGTCGATGTCGGCGAGTCCGGGCGCCGTGTTCGGCCGCTGGCGGTGCCTGATCGTCCGCGCGAGCTGTCGCGCCTCCGTCAGTTGGTTGGCCGCCCTGGCCGTCCGACCAGGGGTGTCCGCTATCGAGACCGGCCCGCGAGCGCGGCCTCTGGCTCGGACGGCGCGAAGCCGTCGTATCCCACGCGAGCTGTCGCCGCCCGTTGAACCAGCTTCTTCTGATCTCATTCAGCTCCCCTCGTCGTAGCTGGTGCCCATGGGGCAGCGTGCATTGCGGCTCCGATCGACCAATCGACCGTTGCCAGAATCGCTGCCCGCCCGCGATGTCCATTTGAGCAGGGCAAAACTAGAACTCCTGAAGAGCACACCGGCAGTCGCAGCCGGTGCCGATATGGGCTAGGTCAAGCGCCGGCCGCTGGGCAGTTCATCGCCCACGGCTTGACCATCAGGGAGCCCCTCAAACCTCGGCCGGGTGTGCGTGGCCATGAGATTCTCGTGCGCCGCGAGGCGCTCTGTTGTATCCCCGACGCAGTCGGGACGAAACTCGAAGGAAGGTTCGTGGGTCCAATGGCTAACCCGGATCCGAAAGGTGAACGGAACAATCGCATGCCAGGAAAGCGCCGACCGGCTCAGGTGTCAGGGCTGGGGTGTCGCGGGACCCGCGTGATATGGCGAAAGCTGGATTGCCTGAGTCCCAATCTCCAGACGATGAAAACATGCGTCCGTCGGAACGACACCCGATACCGACGCCACGCTCTGCGACGGCATGGGAGGGTGGCCGTCGCAACCTTCGGAGCGTGGAGCGTTGCCCGGCAAGGGCAATCAAGGAGATGAGTGGGACGCCTACGTCACGCTCGATACGTGCAACGGAGACGAACGCGGGATCAACCCTTAGGGTCGCGAGGCCCGGGGGTGACGGAGTGCTCGTAGTAGTCGTGGGAGTAACGACCCACCAAGGAGGACGGGAAAGCCGTCCGCAGGGCGAAGGAGCACAGGCGATGGGACGTTCGATGGCCGGGAGGTATGCGTAATGCAGAACGCCGAAACGGTCCTGGATGTCCTCCGTGAACGCGGCAGGCGCGGCCTGCCGATTGAAGGGATCTATCGACAGCTGTTCAACCCGCAGCTGTATTTGCTGGCCTACGGGCGCGTCTACTCCAACAAAGGAGCGATGACGCCCGGACCTGATGCGGAGACCGCGGACGGCATGACGATGGCCAAGATCGAGCGCATCATCGACGCGGTGCGTCACGAGCGCTACCGGTTTCGGCCCGTCCGGCGCCACTACATCCCGAAGAAGGATGGGAAGCAGCGGCCGCTGGGTCTGCCGTCATGGTCGGACAAGCTACTAGGCGAAGTGATCCGCCTGCTGTTGGAGGCGTATTACGAGCCGCAGTTCTCCGAGCACTCACACGGTTACCGGCCCGGCCGGGGTTGCCACACCGCCTTGGGCGAGGTGGCGAGAACCTGGACCGGGACCAGCTGGTTTATCGAGGGCGATATCTCCCAGTGCTTCGACCGACTCGATTCTCGGGTCATGCTCGACACCCTGGGTGAGAAAATCCGCGACAACCGGCTGCTAAGGCTGATCGGCCAGATGCTGCAGGCTGGGTATCTGGAGGACTGGGTGTGGAACGCCACGCTCAGCGGCGTGCCGCAGGGCGGGGTCCTGTCCCCGTGCCTGTCCAACGTCTACCTGGACCGGTTGGACCAGTTCGTCGAGACGATCCTGATGGCGAAATACAACCGAGGGGTGCTCAGGAAACCCAATCCTGAGTACCACAGGGTGCAGGTGGCGGTCTCTCGTGCTCGTCGCCGTGGTGATGGTGCTGCGGTGCGGGAGCTGCGCAAGCGGCAACGCAACCTGCCGAGCATGGATCCTCACGATCCTGGCTATCGGCGGCTGCGGTATGTGAGATATGCAGACGACGGTGTGCCGAGAACGTTGAAGGAGGATCGATGTAGAACGAGCCGACGGATGCGGTGCTGTATGAGAGATGAAGGAGCCGGACCGATGGTCGGTCTGGTGGCCCTTCGCGGTCGCCCTGCAGGGGGAGGCTGCAAACCACCGCGAGGTGCGCCGGTCAAGAGCCGGGGTGCTGAGCGTCGCGGAAAAGGCGCGCTGTCAGCGCGTCAGGTGTGGATCACGAAGGCGAGCGAAAGCGAACCACCGATGAAGTGTCGAAAGCGTATCGGTGACATCCAAAACCGGGGTCGAGTCATTGCCCCGGGACGAGTCTGGCGGGAGCCTGCTGACTGGCCAGGTGGGTGTCCGGCATGGATGGTGGCGCGAGCGTGATCCGGGCTCTCGTGCGGAACTCGGGAACCTGTCGCCCCGATGGGACGGCTGGCCAGTGGCGCGGTTTGGGCCTGCGGCTGGTCGTCTGGAGCGAGAACCCCAAGCAGCAGATCTGCGAGGGGGAGAGTAGCGATGCGGGGCACAGGGGCGGACCTGCCCGTATTAGCTGTGAAGGCCCTGTAATGGGGCTGGAGCGAAGGGGCAGGGTCGTCCTGGCTGGCTTGGCGGTCAACCATCTTCGGGTGGGAGGAGCCGGGTGAGCGAGCCGAAGCCGAAGTCGTTTGAGATCTCCAAGTGGGCTGTTTGGGAGGCCTATCGGAGGGTCAAGGCAAACAAGGGCGGCGCCGGCGTGGACGGGCAGTCGATTGCGGAGTTTGAGGTTGACCTTAAGGACAACCTGTACAAGCTCTGGAACAGGCTGTCGTCGGGAACGTATTTCCCGCCGCCGGTGCGTGCGGTGCAGATACCGAAGCGGGACGGCAGCTCTAGAACGTTAGGGGTGCCCACCGTGGCGGATCGGATCGCCCAGACGGTCGTGCGTGGATACCTGGAGCCCGACGTGGAGCCGGTGTTCCACGAGGACTCCTATGGGTATCGGCCGGGCCGGTCGGCGCATCAGGCGTTGCGGGTGTGCCGGGAGCGCTGCTGGCGTCAGGACTGGGTTTTGGACCTGGACCTGAAGTCATTTTTCGACAGTGTTCGATGGGATCTTGTTCTGAAGGCGGTAGCTGCCCACACCGACCAGCGCTGGATTCTGCTCTACGTGGAGCGGTGGCTCAAAGCGCCGCTGCAACGCGAGGACGGCAGCCTGGTCGAGCGGGATCGCGGAACCCCTCAAGGGTCGGCGATCTCACCCCTGCTCGCCAACATGTTCCTCCATTATGCGTTTGATGCGTGGATGGCCAGGGAATTCCCGGCCGTCCCGTTCGAACGCTACTGCGATGACATCATTGTCCACGCTCGAAGCGAGCGGCAGGCCCTGCAGCTGCGGGCCATGATCGCGGCGCGGCTGGCGGAATGCGGGCTACAGCTCAACGAGCAAAAGACCCGTATCGTGTACTGCAAGGATGACGAGCGGCGCGGCTCCTATGAGCACACGTCGTTTGACTTCCTCTCATACACGTTCCGTCCGCGGCTGTCGAAGAACAAGTACGGGAAGCACTTCCTGAACTTCTCTGCGGCGGTGTCGGGCGAGGCGAAGACGCGGATGCGGCGTGAGATGCGCCGCTGGCGCGTGAATCTTCGCTCGGACAAGACCCTCACGGACCTGGCGTTGATGTTCAACCGTCAGCTCCAGGGCTGGTTGGGTCGACGGCGAGGCGCCGTGTCAGCCTTGCGGCTGATGGTGTCCTCGCCGCCGCCCGCCGAACCCGTTATGTGGAATTCCACATAACCGGTGGTATGTCCCGGGAACGGTTATGTTGAAGACGCGCGCGGCCGCCTGGGTTTTCCCTGCTCAGCGGGATTTCTGCGGGTGATCCGTTCAACATAACGTTGCCGTCCCGTCGAGGCTTTACGGAGTTGTGTTCCGTGATCCGATTGGAGGCATCGATGGGCAAGAGCGTGTGGTTCCCGGTGATGTCGGGGCCGTTGGCGCCGTACGCGGCGGGGTTCGAGTCGTGGTTGCGGTCGCGGTCGTATTCGACCTCGGCGGTGGCCAACAGGCTGTGTCAGCTGGATCAGCTCAGTCGCTGGCTTGAGCGCCGGGGGCTGACCGCCGGCGAGCTGAGCGATGCGCGGGTGGCGGAGTTCACGAGTTCGCGCCGTGAGGCGGGGTTGGTGACGTGGACTACGCCGCAGACCGTGGCGCTGCCGCTTGCGTACTTGCGCGAGGTCGGCGTGATGCTGATGCCGGCGGTGACGGTCGCGAGCGGTCCGCTGGAGGAGTTGTTGGGCGATTACGGTCGCTATCTGCGGGTCGAGCGGCGTCTGGCGGAGCACACGGTCGGTGATGCGTATCTCCCGGCCGCGCGTTTGTTCATGGCTGGCCGGGAGGGTCTGGACGGGCTCGGGCTGGAGCGGCTCTCGGCGGCGGACGTGAGCGTGTTTCTGGTCGCGGAGTGCACGAAGCGCAGTGTGACGGGCGCGCGGGACCTCGCGAGCGCGCTGCGGTCGTTTCTGCGCTACCTGCACCTGGCCGGGCTGATCGAGGCGCCGCTTCAGTGGGCGGTCCCGTCGATCGCTGATCTGCGTGACCGCACGCTGCCGCGCGGCCTTGAGCCGGCGGCGGTGCGCAAGCTGCTGGCCTCATGCGATCGGCGGCGGACGATCGGACGACGGGATTACGCGATCCTGTTGTTGCTCTCGAGGCTGGGGCTGCGCCGCGGCGAGGTCGCCGCGATCGGGCTCGAAGACATCGACTGGCGCGCCGGGCTGCTGCTCGTTCGCGGCAAGGGGTCCCGGCAGGACGTGTTGCCGTTGCCGGTGGACGTTGGTGAAGCGGTGGTGTCATATCTGCGCCGCCGCCCGCGATGCGAGAGCCGGGCGCTGTTCTTGCGCATCACAGCGCCGCTTCAGGGGCTGGCGCCGCACACGATCGGCTGGATCGTCCGCGAGGCGTGCACGCGGGCGGGGCTCCCGCGCGTGGGCGCTCACCGGCTGCGGCACACCGCGGCGACCGAGATGCTCAGGCAGGGCGCATCGCTGGCGGAGATCGGCCAGGTGCTGCGCCACCGCGAGCAGAAGACCACCGCCATATACGCCAAGGTCGACCGCCGGGCGCTGCGCGCGCTCGCGCGTCCGTGGCCGTCGCAAGAAGGCGGTACAGCATGAGCCCGCTTCGCGAAGCGCTGGCTGACTATCTGCGCCTGCGTCGCCGGCTCGGGTTCGAGATGCCCCAGGACGGCCGACTGCTGGAAGGCTTCGTGGACTTCCTCGCGCAGGCGGGCGCCGATCGGATCACCACCGAGCTCGCGCTCGAGTGGGCAAGGTTGCCGGCGGGCGCGCACCCGCACTATTGGCGTCAGCGGCTGTCAGTCGTGCGCGGGTTCGCGCGGCATCTCGCGACGATCGACCCCGCGAGCGAGGTTCCCTCCAAGGACCTGTTGCCAGGCCACCGGCCGCGGATCGCGCCATACATCTACACCGAGCAGGAGATCGCGGCGCTGATCGCGGCCGCTGGGAGACTCAGACCGCCGTTGCGCGCCGCGCGTCACCAGACGCTGATCGGGCTGCTGGCGGTCACCGGGATGCGCCCCGGGGAGGCGCTCGCGCTCGAGCGCCAGGATGTCGATCTGCGCCACGGCACCGTGCACGTCCGCGCCGGCAAGCAGAAGAAGCAGCGCGAGGTGCCGCTGCACCCCAGCACGATCAGCGCGCTGCGCGACTACGCCCGGCTGCGCGACGCTCGTTTCCCCGAGCCCTCTACGCTGGCGTTCTTCATCGGCGCGCGCGGCCGGCGGGTCCCGCGTGGGGAGCTCAACCGGACGTTCACCCAGCTCGTCCGCGAGGTCGGCTTGGACGGCCGCGGCGCCCGCGCCAGACCGCGCCCGCACGATTTCCGCCATGCCCTGGCTGTCCACACGCTCGTTGACTGGTTTGAGGCCGGCGAGGACATCGACCGGCGGATGCCGCTCCTGTCCGCGTTCCTCGGGCATGTCGACCCGGCCAGCACATATTGGTATCTGGAGGCCGTCCCCGAGCTGCTTGAGCTGATCAGCCGCCGGCTGGAGCAGCTGCCAGAGGTGCTCCCATGACCGCGCTCGCGCCCGCGCTTCAGGCATGGTTCACCGAACGTCTAATCACCCAGCGCAACTCCAGCCCCGAGACGATCGCCGCCTACCGAGACGCGTTCAGACTGCTGTTGCGCTTCGCCCACGCGCAGACCGGCAAGCAGCCGTTCGAGCTGGACATCGACGATCTCGACGCGCCGCTGATCGGCGCGTTCCTCAAACATCTCGAAGACGACCGGGGCAACAGCCCGAGCACCCGCAACGCCCGCCTCGGAGCGATCCACTCCTTCTACCGGTTCGCGGCGCTGGAGCACCCCGAGCACGCGCACACGATCGCGCGGGTGATGGCGATCCCCACCAAACGGTATGAGCGCAACACCGTCAACTACCTCGATCGCGACGAGATCGCCGCCCTGCTCGCCGCGCCCGACAAACACACCTGGCACGGCCGCCGCGACCACGCGCTGCTGGCGCTCATGATCCAAACCGGCGTCAGGGTCTCCGAGCTCACCGGCCTGCGCGTCGGCGACGTTCACCTCGGCACCGCAGCCCACATCCGAGTCTTGGGAAAGGGCCGCAAGAGGCGCGCCACAACCCTGACCGCCGAGACCGTCCAGGTCCTACGCACATGGATCACCGAACGCCACGGCCAGCCCGACGAGCCCCTATTCCCCACCCGGCAAGGACGAGCACTCAGCCGCTACACGATCGGCGTGATCGTCACCAAGCACGCCGTCACCGCGATCGCCAACAGCCCCTCGCTTCAGGCCAAGCGCGCCACCCCGCACACACTCAGGCACACCAACGCGATGCTGCTCAGAGCCAAGGGCGTGGACATCGCGACGATCGCGCTGTGGCTCGGGCACGAATCGACCCAGACCACGCACATCTACGAGCACGCCGACCCCGCTCTCAAGGAGCAAGCGATCGCACGAACCGCCCCACTCGGCGTCAAGCCCGGCCGATACCGACCATCCGACACGCTCCTCGCGTTCCTTGACGAGCTGTGATTATGTTGAACGGATCACCCGCAGAAATCCCGCTGAGCAGGGAAAACCCCGGCGGCCGCGCGCGTCTTCAACATAACCGTTCCCGGGACATACAACCGGACATGCCCATTCCTGAGCATCCGGCTCTCCACAGGACTGTCCGCTGGTCGATGTTTGACGCTGTTAGGCAACGGCGGTCTCCGGCCGGGTGGTGGCCTGGCCTGTTCCGGGGGCCGCCCACGGCGAGGGGTTGCGGCGTCCGCGGTAGCGGGTCACCGGGACCTCGGCGGGCCAGTGAAGCCGTCTGCCTTCGGGGCTGGTCCAGTCGCGTCCCCAGTACCGTCGCTTGATCTGTTTCCAGGTCAGGTGCGGGTACTTCCTGCGAAGCCAGCGGATGACTCGCCACCACAGGTAGTAGCTGAGGTATCCGAAGCAGCGCTTCGCCGCACTGTGGCGGTGGTAGTTGGTCCAACCCCTGAGTTTGGGGTTGAGCGCGCGGATCAGCTCGTCGAGCGAGAGGTTCACCATGTTGCTCTTGGTCAGTGTCTTGATGCGGTGTTTGATGTCCCCGAGCGCGCGGTCGCTGGGGAACGTGATCGCGACGGGCGCTCGTCCGGGTCTGGGCACGCGTTTGACGCGCCAGCCGAGGAAGTCGAACCCGTCATCGACGTGGGTGATCGCTGTCTTCTCGGGCGAGAGCGTCAACCGCATTTGCTCTGCCATGAACTCGGTCGTCTGCTTCTTGAGCGCCTCGGTCTGAGCGCGAGTGCCTGCCACCATCACCAGAAAGTCATCCGCATAGCGGATGAGCCGGTAGGTGGCACGCCCCTTTGCCCGGTGCCATGAGCGCTGCGACGGTACGCCGAGCGCTCGCCAGGCCGCCTCGAAGTGACGGTCGAGTACCGAGAGGGCAACGTTCGCAAGGACGGGCGAGAGAATCGCCCCTTGCGGCGTGCCCGATGGTGTGGCGGTCACGGTGCCGAGTTCCGACATGACACCGGCGGCCAAGAACTTCCGGATCAGCGCCAGGACGCGCTTGTCGGTCACCCGACGGCGCACCTGTTCCATCAAGAGTCCGTGATGGAGCGCCCCGAAACAGTTCTCGACGTCGCCTTCTATCACCCACTCATAGCAGCCGGGTGGGTTGATGAACCGCCGCCCTTCCTCGATCGCGTCCTGGGCTCTGCGTCCGGGCCGAAATCCAAACGAGGTCGGACAGAAGTCCGCCTCGAAGATCGGCTCGAGCACGAGCTTGGCCGCCATCTGGACGATCCGGTCGCGCAGGGCGGGAATGCCCAGGCTTCTGACCTTCCCGGATCCGCGCTTGGGGATCTTGCGCTCGCGTACCGGCAGCGGGGCATAGGAGCGGTCGCGGAGCGCCTGTCTGAGCTCGCTCAGTACGTTCTCTACGCCTGCCTGCTCGATTCGCTTGCGCGTCTCACCATCGACACCGGCGGTCTTGGACCCCCGGTTGTGTTTCACCCGCTCCCACGCGACCACGAGGGTCGCGGGGTCGCAGAGGAGGTTGAACAGATCGCCGAAGCGCTTGTTCTCGTCCTCTGCTGCCCAGCGGTGCAGCTTGGTCTGCCATCCCAGTACCCGCTCCTGCGCCAGCTCGACGGCAGGCAGCGGCGCGGGCGTATTCACGCCCGACCTCCCGAACGGCGTCTCAGGCTGCGGTCCTGCTGTCCGCCTTCGCCATGTGGACGGCTTTCCCGCCCTCGGACTACGAATGCGCGGACTCCGCCACGCCCCACGCCCATCAGCGGACATCGCGCCTTGCCGGGCCGCCACCAGCAGCCCGGCGCGCGCGGGGCGCTTCCCGCGTTCACCATGATCCGTTTGACCGGGTCGGCAACCGGCTCTACCGCTACAGCGCATCCGCCGGGCACTCGCAGCATCCCGTCGGCCACCACGCCCAGGTTCACTAGCCAGGCGTGGAGCGCGCCGCCGTCAATTAGGGCGGCGTCGTTGCTGTGGACGGCCCCTGTCCGCCAGGTTTCGGGCCGTTTGTAGTGTCGAGCGGCTTCTACCACCGGATCGCTTTCGCTTTACCTTTCGGTCTTGCTTGCACGCACGCGGGCGTCTGGCAGTGCCGCCCGGCCGTCACGTTGTCGGGACGCTTGACCTCTGGCGCGCGATCCCGCGCCTCGGCCGTCCCCAGCTTCTCCGGGCCGCTGCATCAGCCCGGGGCCGGCACTCCCGCCGGCACGGATGAGATGTTTGATGTCCTTCATCTCCTCTCGCATGGCGCCTCGCGGCGCACGATCAACTACTACGGGCGCTTCTACAAGTCCATGTTGTATCCGGTCTTCCGCCACTTCAACGAGATCCTCGTGAGGTGGGCCATGCGGAAATACAAGCGACTGCGTCGCCGTCCCCAGCGAGCGCGCCGGTTCCTGGCTGACGTCGCAGGACGACAGCCGGGCCTGTTCGCGCACTGGCGGTTCGGCGTGCGCCCTGACGGCTGGACGATGGGAGCCCGGTGAGCTGAGAGGTTCACGCCGGGTTCTACGAGCACCGGGGGGTGAGACTCCCCCCGGTGACTCTCCTCCTGCTCGGGTTCACCGGACCGAAGGCCGAAGCCGAGGAGATCAAACGTCACCTCGCTCAGTTCCTGCAAGACGAGCTCAAGCTGGAGCTGTCCGAGACAAAGACGCTGATCACCCACGCCAGCACCAGAGCGGCGCGGTTCCTCGGCTACGAGATCATCAGCCCAGCACGACAATCGCAAGCAGACCGCTGGCCGAGGTCGGTCAACGGCCAGATCCGCTTGCGCGTGCCAGCGGACGTGATCAGGGCCAAATGCTCCCGAGTACACGAAGCGGGGCAACCCGCTACCGCCCAGCGTTGATGAACGAGGAGGACCACGCGATCATCAACCGCTACGGGGCGGAGTACCGGGGGATCGTCCAGTACTACCTACTCGCCGGCGATGTCTACCGACTCGACCGGCTGCACTGGGTAATGGGAACCTCGCTGCTCAAGACGCTGGCCGGCAAGTACGGCTCGACAGTCACGACGATGGCCCACAGGTACCGGGCCACGATCGAGACGCCGCACGGGCCGCGCAAATGCCTACAGGCCCGCGTTGAGCGCAGCAAGGGCCGCAAACCACTGGTCGCAAAGTTCGGTGGTATCCCGCTCCGCGCCAGCAGCACGCGGCCCTCAAAGACCGCGAGCCAGTCCCGGCCGCCGGCCCCCGCAAGAGCTGATCAATCGGCTCCGAAGCGGATGGTGCGAGCTCTGCGGACAGCCGGACGCGGTGCAAGTTCACCAGATCCGCAAGCTCGCCGATCTCGGCCAGCCCGGGACGCCCGAAGCAACCCGAGTGGGCAAGGATCATGGCCAAACGGCGACGCAAGACCCTCGTGGTCTGCGCCGCCTGCCACGCCGACATCCACCCCGGAGGCCAACCGCGTCAACCACGGAATAGTCGCTGGAGAGCCCGGTGATCGGAAACGGTCACGCCGGGTGTGCGCGCGACATGACCAGCAGCTCGGGGGTGCGAGTCCCCTGTGGAGGTTGATGGCACCAACCACAAGCCGATGGCAACCGCTCAGTCGTGAGGCTGGGTGGGGAGGAAGCCGGAGTGCGAAGTCGCGACCCTAGGAACACATGGCGCATCGGGGCCTTGGCGGCGTCGGTGGGCTGCGCGTATAAGGCGGGGCGGTCCGGGCGAGTCTGCACCACGAGGCGAAGCCCGATGTCATCAAGGGGCCGTTCCGTAAACGCGGTGGGTGTGCGATGAAGGTTGTTGGTCTTACTCGTGGAGATCTCCGCGGGTGTCCCGGGATGCCCGGTCGACGCTTGGCGTGCTCGCCGGGTGGGAAGGGACGGCGATGCTCGTGAGGGCGTCGCTCGCCGTGGAGAAGTCAGCAGAGGTCGTATTACCAGCGGGATCGACTGTCGCTGGGAAGGACCGAACGCGAAGCCGAGATGCAGGACGCTCGTGCTCGTGGGATGGACGTTGAACGCAGCCAACCCCGTAAGGGGCCTGGGCGGGAGGGTCCGAGGGTGAAGCCCGAAGATCCACCGCTCAGAGCGCAGTCCATCCCCGGCGCCGGGCGACACCGCAGCTCACCCCGCCGAGGCGAGCTTGTGGGAGCAGTTCCTGGCCCGCGAGAATCTCGCCGAGGCGCTCAGACGCGTCGAGCAGAACGCCGGTGCCCCTGGCATCGACGGGATGAGCACCAAGGAGCTGCGGCCGTGGTTGAAAGACCACTGGCCGGAGGTCCGCTCAGCGCTTGACGCGGGCACTTACCGGCCGCAGCCCGTCAGGAGGGTGATGATCCCCAAGCCCTCGGGTGGTCTGCGGATGCTGGGGGTGCCGGCTGCGGTGGATCGGTTGATCTGCCAGGCCATCGCGCAGGTGCTCACGCCTATCTTCGATCCGCTGTTCCATCCCCACAGCTTCGGGTTTCGCCCGGGGCGCTCGCAGCATCATGCTGTCGAGCGGGCACGCCAGTTCATCGCTGATGACGCGGCGTGGTGCGTCGATTTTGATCTCGACCAATTTTTCGATCGCGTTCAGCACGACGCCCTGATGGCCAGGGTCGCGAGACGGGTCCACGACAAGCAGGTGCTCCGGCTGATCCGGTGCCTACCTGGAAGCGGGCGTCATGGATGGCGGGCTGGTGCACGCGAGCGAGGAGGGAACCCCTCAAGGTTCTCCGCTTTCGCCGCTGCTCATCAACGTCATGCTCGACGACCTCGACTGGGAGCTCGATCGCCGCGGGCACAACTTCGTGCGCTACGCCGACGACGGACGTATCTACGTCACGAAGCGAGCGCGCGGGGCAGCGCGTCATGGAGAGCATCACGCACATACATCGAGCAGCGCCTGAAGCTGCGCGTCAACCGACAGAAGTCGGCGGTCGCCCGCGCGGTCGAGCGGCCCCTGCTGGGGTTCCAGTTCTTCCGCTACCGGGACGGCAGGATCGGCGTCACGGTCGCTCCGAAGGCTCTCAAACGAGCCCAGGATCGAATCCGTCAGCTGACCACGCGCAACTGGGGCGTCTCGATGGAGCGGCGGATCAAGGAGATCAACCGCTTCACGGTCGGATGGACCGGC
Organism: uncultured Solirubrobacterales bacterium; assembly: GCA_963763525.1. GTDB lineage: Bacteria > Actinomycetota > Thermoleophilia > Solirubrobacterales > Solirubrobacteraceae > Palsa-465. Next base: position 126,813 of record CAVXPA010000013.1, on the reverse strand, counting down.
TACTTCGCGTTTGCCGACACCATCCTGCCGTTCGAGAAGCTCGAGAAGTGGCTGCGCCGCAGGCTCAGACAGGTGCGCTGGAAAGAGTGGAAGCGCCCACAAACGCGCTACCGGAACCTCCGCGCGCTCGGTATCCCCGACCACGACGCCCGCTCATGGGCGGCGTCGCAGAAGGGCTACTGGCGCGTCGCCGGGTCCTGGCCACTCCAAAGCGCCCTGCCGAACGCCTACTGGCACAAGACCGCTGGCCTGAAAGGGTTCACCGACCCCTACCGCCGTTTCCGGGAATGCTGAGCGAACCGCCCGGTGCGGACCCGCATGCCGGGTGGTGTGGGAGGGGCCAGGGCAAGCCTGGCCTCTACCCGATTCGGGAGGGCGACGCCGGAAAAGGACCCCCGGGCACCTCGCCGACGTCGTACCTCGACCCCCCATAGGCGGCCACCGGAATTCCCCACTGGCGGCCGCTGATTCTCCCCACGGGCGGCCACGAATCTCCCCACTGGTTCTGTCCTGAGCGCCCGTAGTCCGGCGCGTCTTGACCTATTGAGACGCGTTCAGGAGGCGGGTAGATGAAGAAACCAGAGGATGTGATGGAGATTCTCGAGGCGTATGACTTGACGGGCTCGTTCCGTGCGGCGGCGGGTTTGGTCGGGTGTGAAGGCTCCTATGTCAAGCCCTCCTGGCGTGATGGTGGCGCGCGGCCACCGATCGCGGTCAAGGGATGCCGCTGCGCGGCTCGCTGGCGCTCGGCCCTGTCGGGCCACCCTTGACCGCGCGACGCCCGCGCGGGGCTAGGCAGTGAGGAGGGCCTGGGGGTGTGAGTCCGCGGCGAGGTCACGGATCATGCGGCGGTAGACAACGTCGGAGAGGTGGCGCTTGAGCACGCGCCGGGCCTCCTTCTTGGTGTGCCCGTTCGCGCGTGCGTTGGCGTAGATCGCCTGGGCACGCGGCTCGCAGCGCAACTGGGTGACCGCCATGCGGTGAAGCACCGCGTTGATGCGGCGGTTACCGCCGGGGTTGTAGCGGTGGCGGACCGGCTCGCCGGGGCCTTCGCCGGTCGAGGCCGCTAGCGGGGCGGTGCCGCTGAAGCGGGCGAACCCACCCTCGGTGAACCGGCGCACGTCGCCGGTCTCGACCAAGAGCTCGGCGACCGACCGGGTGTTGAGGCCGCAGAGCTCGCCGAGCGTGGAGCCGCTCTGGCGCACGAGCGCCTCGAGCTGCGCGACGACTCGCTTCTCCTCGCGGTCCAGGCCTTGGATCTGGGCGCGATATCCGTCGAGCATCTGCAGCCGCAGCCGGGTTGGCGAGTCGTAGCGCCGGCGGCGATTGCGACGCGCAAGCGCGGCCAGTCTGGGACGGACCGCCTTGCTGTCGGGCAGCTGGTCGCGCAGCGCGAGCGGCAACTCGCACAGCAGCTGCTCGGCTTCGTTGACCAGGTGCTGGCGGCTTGTGAGGATCGAGCGCCGCCGGTTGTGCCACAACGCGAGCAGCTGGTGCAGCTCGTCGGGACCTTCGTCCTGTCCGGCGCGCTTGAACGCCTCCGGCAGCAGCGCATGGGCGAGCGCCTCGCGCGCGATCCGCTCGCTGTCGAGCGTGTCTGACTTGCCGCGCTGACGCGCGCGATCGTGACGCGGCGTGCGGTTGGCGCACACGTCGCGCACGTCATAGCCGCGGCCGATCAGGAACACCGCGGTGTGGCGCCCCCAGCCGGCGGCGTTCTCGACACCCCAGCGGGCGATCTGCCCGTACTGCCGCGCCCACGCCTCCAGCGCCCGGTGACCGTCGCCAGAGACCCGGAAGTGCTCTGAGCCCAGGATCCCCGCGCGCGCGTCGACGACGGTTGCCGTGAGCGTCCGCTTGTGCGGATCGACCCCGACCACGTTGCCGGCGTGATCGGGAGTGATGAGCAGATGCGACGGTCCTGGGCCGCGCTTCGTTCGTCTCCTCATCTTGACCTCCAGACGGTAGGTTTGCTGGCGGACCGGCCGACAACATCCCGGTGGGCGCCCCTCTTCGGGGCGAACGCTCCTTATCAGGTCAGGCCGATCCTCGAAGGCACGAACCGAGGCCGACACTTCACACATAGGTCACCCGAACGGGGGGTCAGATCACAAGAGGGTCAGACCTCGGTTCAGCCTTCGACCCTACGCGAACCGTCGCCCGCGAGGGCATCCGGATTCAACACCGGGATCACAAGACTGTCGCGTTACTGGGTCAGGCAGCGTGATGAGGCCGGCGGGATGCCGGTGGTCGAGCGGGCGCGGCCGGCGATGGAGGCGGTATTCGCCGGGAAGATCGATTAGCTGGTCGACCGGTCCAGCGCCCAGATCCGGGCGGATGTCACGCATGGGAAGCTGGTCGCGATCGGCTATCTGGGGTCTGAGCGGACGACGCGCCGGTGGGTCGCTGAGTCAAAGCGGCGGTGGCGGCGCAAGCATGGTCGGCGGACGCGGCCCTGGATCCCGGAGCCGGGGTTGTGGATGCAGTGGGACTATGGCGATGGGCCGAGGGTCGAGGACCGCAGAACGACGATGATCGCGCGCAGCCGGCGACTCTCGGCGCTGTCCGCGGCGGTGCGCATCACTGCGCTGATCTCCTCGACCGTCGGCGGGTCCGGTGAATACCGTAGTCCCTCGTTGCGGGGCGCAAGCCCCCGGTCGAAGCTGCGACGTGGTCGCGGGCGACCGGCGCCGGCCGACGCGATCCAACAACGGCGTGGATTCCATGACGTCCTCCTCTGGACGACGAACGACCAATGCCGTGATCATCGCCGCACCCGTTCGATCCCCTACAAGCCCTACGAGATCGGACCCGAGCGGTCGTCAGCACCAACCCCAGGGTCGCCACAGGACTCGTCCGGGCGTACAGCCGGCGGTGGCGAATGCAATCGCCGGATCGGCACCCCCGGGGCGCGGGTTTGTCGCGGTAAGCGGATCCGCGTAAAGGCCACCATCGGTGCGTATGCAACGACGACGTTTGGGCTTTGCTCCACGTCGCGACCAAGGAACCAATCGGTCGCTGTTGCGGTATCGCTTCCTGGATCAACCCAATCGTCCAGTGGCTCGATCCGCGCTTCAATACCCGCATTCTCGGCGAGCTGGTACAGCAGGTGGGTTCCACTAACGCCGATTTTCGCGGAGCGAGATCGACCCTACTTTTCGGCGAATTCGTAGCGGAGCTGGCGGCGGCCCCACCAGGGCACGGTGGTGTCGGGGAGGTCGGCTGAGCGCAGCACGGGTGAGTAGGCGCGGCGGTCGAGTCGGACGGTGATCGTGTCGTCGCTGGTGTGGATGACGCCGCCGGTTTGCAGGAAGCGGCGTTGGAGGGTGTCGGGGGTGGCGGCGTGGTAGCCGGGGAGGCGCCGGCGCAGGGCGGCGCAGACAGTGCTCGCGAGGACGGACAGCACGACGTCGAGGTCGACGTTGAGCGGCACGGAGGAGGCGAGTGAGTCGAGGTGGAAGGCCCGGATCGCTTCGGCGAGGCGTTGCTCGATCGTCATCCGTCGGGCGTAGCGTTCGATCAGGAACTTCGGGGTCGCGGTGGTGTGATTGGTGATCAGCACCGTCGGGCTCTCGCGGCCGAGGCCGCGCACGACGAGTTGCCGGATCGGGTGGGGGTAGTCGGACAGGCGCACGGTCTCGTCCACCACCTGGGGTTTTCGATAGTTACCGTCGCGATCGAGCCGGACCGTCTTCCATGCTTTGGGGTCGAGCTGGTCGATGTGGCGGATCAGGGCGGGTGAGCGCATTCGCAGGGTCATGAACGTGACACCGCGCTCGTCGAGCTCGGCGAGCACGGCCTGGGTGGTGAGTTTCTGATCGAACACCAGCAGGCCGGGATCGGTGCCGGTCAGTGAGCGCCAGTGCTCGCAGAAGGCGATCACCTCGCGCGCTTGGGTGGCCTTGGAGATATCGGCGTTGGCGAACACAAGGTTGCGTGTGGCGGCGTCCTGGGCGAAGAACGTCAGCACCGAGCGGGTCCGTTGCGAGCGGCTGGGAACGTAGTGTTTCTCCAGCGCGGCGTCTTCTCCCGAGTGCATGATCGCGTGGAAATCGAGGTCGAAGTCCGTGCCGTCGATCAGCCCCGCACGCAGCATCGCGTGATTGAGCGCGACCAGGAACGCGTGCTGGCGCTCGTGCGAGAGCTTGTAGGAGTAACTCGTCAGCGCGGTCGTCTTCGGCAGCGAGGACAGCCCCGCGAACAGCGCCGCGCCGTGATCGGTCGCGAGATCCTCGACATGCGAGGTACGACGGATACTGGCGAGCTTGAGCGCCAGCAGCGACAGCACAGATGACACCGCCGGGATCACGCTCGTGCCCGGGTACCCCGCCGCCTTGACGATCGCCGGGACATCGAGCGCGACCAGGTCGGGCAGGCACAAGAACAAGCCGGCGTGCTTGGTCTCCACGCGCTCGGGCCACTGCGCGAAGTTGATCACGCCGGTCCGCGGCAGCTGCTCGCGGCGCGGGGCGCCGCGCAGCACCTCGGGGCGGCGCCGCAGCCGCTCGAATCCTTCCTCGGCGATCACCTCCGCGATCCCGGTGCGATTCAGTGGCATGCCCTCCCGCGCGAGCACCAGCGCGATCTCGTCGATCGAGTGAGCGGCGGCTCGTAGTTCAACGATCCGGTCGTGCGCGCGCTCCTTCGCAGGCGCGCGCTTGGGCCCGGGGCGTGAGGAGATGAAGAACTCGCGGCGGCCTGAGCGGAAGTCGCGCACGATCGAGTTGAGCGTCTCGGTCGTGTACCCGAACGCGTTCGCGACCTCCGCGGCCGGGCGTCCCTCGAGCAGGTACGCGCGTAGCGCCTCGTAGCGCCGCTGCGTCGGGTCGGCGGGCTCGGCGAAGAACTCTCCACCCGGACGAGGTTGGGGCGATCTCGCTGACTGGACGATCCCGATAGTACACCTGATCGGTCGGACAGAATCGCCCGCCAACCCGCTGCCGAAGGCCACGGGCCCCTGGAATCGGCGCATTTCGCTGAGATATCGGGTCGCCGCGGACGCGCCTCGCCGAGCGTAAGCTGCCGAGCACGTCTCGGACGACTAGTAACCAGTCCCCGAGTTCGACCCCATCGCCATCACCGAGCAACGCCACCGCGGACTCGCAAACCCACCAAACACAGGGTTTGCGCCCCTCAACCGCACTCAACCGCGAACGCTGCCGCCCCTCAAGCCACGACGCGAAAGTCGGCGCTAAGGATTTCAAGCGGCTTGCCGGCGGCGAACTCGTAGGATGACTTCCCGTAGCCGCTTGTCGTCACGGGAATGCCCTTCGAAGCGCCTTCGTTCTCGATCGTGCCGTAGAGATCCCGCACCGCGCTGACGCCGACGGTGTGCTCATGCCGCTTGGCTTGGATCACGACCTTGCCGCCGAAGATGGGGCGTGGATCGAAGGCCACACAGTCGACGCCGCCGTCCCTGGACGGCTGCGTCTGACGAGTGTCGAGACCCATCTTCCCTACTCGCCGAAGCGCTCGTTGGGTGCACCCTGGTTGAGCACGAATGCGACCGTCGCGGGGAGTGCTCAAGGTCTATTTAGGACCCTGCGGCGATCAGGGCGTCGTGTGACGACAGCAGCTTCACGACGTCCTCGATGCCCAGCGCGCGGCCGTGCGCGTACGCTGTGTCGGCGTCGTGCGCGCCGAGGGCCGCGCGTGCTGACGCGATCCGGCCTGCCATCACGCTGGCCCAGAAGGCGTTGTGCTCGCGTGGGAGAACGCTCTCGCCCGTGAGGGTGTCGCAGGCGCCGAGCGTCTCGAGCGCGTCCTCGTGTCGACCAATGTCGGCGAGCGCGGCGACGATCCCCTCGCCCTGGAAGGCGATATTGATCCGCTGCGCCTTCTCGCGGGCGTGGGCGACGCCGCGGGCGTAGGCCGCGAGAGCCGCCTGCGGCCGTCCGGCAAACAGGTGGCAGTCGCCCGCCATGTAGAAGGGCGTCTCGGCCGCCCACGTCCCGCCGCCGTGACTGATCGCGGTCTCGAACGCGTCGGCGGCCTCGTCAAAGCGGTCCTGCAGCAGCAGGAGGTGGGCGTCCAAGATCGCCGCGAGGGCGCGGATGTCCGCGTCTGGCGAGGAGCGCAGCTCGGTGGCGACGGCCTGCGCTCGCGCCTGCCACGCCGAACCCGGTCTGTACAGGGCGTCCACGATTGCGCAACTGCCGTACAGCCATCCGGCGAAGATGGGGTCGCCTTCGGTGTCCGCTTCGAGCGCCACGTCGAGGACGGTCCCCTGGGCTTCGCGAGCGATCGCCGCGGCGGTTCGCACACCCGCGCGCACCCTGCCGGTCGCGGGGCCGGTCGCCGCCGCCTGCTCGATCGCCTCACGCCAGCGCTGCATCCGCTCATCCCCGAGTGAGTTAGACAGTGGCGAGTAGGTGCACGCGATCAGCCGGCCGAAGAGCTCGACGTCCGACCGCGCGGACCAGTCGAGCAGGACCGCCAGGTCCGACTGCTCGGCGACGATCGGCCCGTACGTCTCACGGTAGGCGATCATCGGCCGCTCGAGCCATAGCGGGAGCCACTCGGCGACGACGGACTCGGCATGGCGGCGGCACAGCTCGTCGCGCTCATCGGACTCCTCGAGCAGCTCGCGCGAGTACGTCCGCAATGCCGAAGCGAGCTCGAAGCGGCCGCCGCGCGTCCGGCGAACGAGCGAGGCGTCGATGAGCTGGGCGAGCGATTCGAGGACGTCGTCGATCCCCTCGCCGCACACCAGCTCGATCCGTTCAAGCCTCACCTCACTGGCGAAGTGGCCGATACGGCGAAACAGGCTCGCGGCCTGCGAGTCAAGCAGGCCGTAGGACCACCGCATCGCCGCCCGCAGCCCTTTCTGACGCTCCGGCAAGTCGCGCCCGCCCGTGCCAAGCGCATCGGGCGAGCGACGCAGCCGCTCGAGCAGCTCACCGGGCGAGAGCAGCACGAGCCGCGCGGCGGCCAGCTCGATCCCCAGCGGCGAGCCGTCGAGCTCGCGACAGAGCGCGGCGACCGTCGCCACGCCGGTCTCGTCGACCACGAACTCGCGCGACGCTCGCCTCGCCCGCGCGATCAGGAGCTCGGCCGCCGGCTCCTCTGCAAGCCCCCCGAGCGAATACGTGTACTCCTCCGCGAGCCGGAGCGGCGCCTGGCTCGTGACAAGGATCCGCAGCCGCGGCGCGGCACCGAGTAGCTCAGCGAGCACCGGCGCGGCGTCCAGGACATGCTCGAAGTTGTCCAGGACGAGCAGCAGCTCGCGGCCCGCGAGGGTCGCCGCGAGCAGTTCGGCCGTCGTCCCGACGACGGACGCGATCGCACCGGCGACCGCCTCCGAGACGTCGAGTTCCGCCAGTTCGACCAGGAACACGCCATCAGCGAGCCCATCAAGCAGGCGGTCGGCGACCGCTAGCGCGAGCCGCGTCTTGCCGATCCCACCGGCGCCGATCACGTCACCAGGCGCGCGTCGCCGAGCAGCAGCGCCGTCACCTCATCGAACTCGTCGTCCCGGCCGACTAGCGGCGTCGTGGCGTCGGGAGATTGCTACGCAAAGGCTCGAGCGTCTTCGGCGCCGGGTGCGGCCCCGGTCCGACCGCGAACAGCTCCCGCGGCTCGGGAAAGTCCTTCAGCCGGTGGCGGCCCAACGAGGCCAGTTCAACGCCCGGCACGAGCGCCGCCGTCGCCGCTGAGACGAGCACCTGGCCGCCGTGGGCCGCCGACGCGACGCGCGCGGCGTAGTGAACGTCCGGACCCCAATACTCGCCCTCGCGGATCCGCGGCTCCCCGGTATGCACCCCCATCCGCACCCGCAGCGCCTCCCCGTGCGGCCACGCATGGACGGCGAGCGCCGCCTGGCCCGCCACGACCGCCGCGACCGCGCGGGCCGCCGAGCTGAACGCGACGATGAAAGCGTCGCCCTCGGTCGAGACCTCGACCCCGCCATGCCCCTCCCACACCTCGCGCAACAGCGCATGATGGGCAAAGAGCAACTCGCCGTAGCCATCGCCGAGCCGACCGAGCAGCGCAGTCGACCCCTCGATGTCCGTGAACACAAACGTGACCGTCCCCGTCGGAAGCTCGCGCATCACCGCCATCATCCCAAGCGCCCCTCAGGTCCGCGCGCGCAGGAGGCGGCGATCACGAGCCGCACGTGACCCGCGCCCTCGCGGCGGGTGAAACCTCGCCGCACGATCGCACTCGTCGTCTCACGACCCCGCCGTCCGGCGACGAGTCGCTCAGCCGTGCGAGCGCCGCGTGGGCAGGCGGTGCCGAGCGCTTTGCGACTCCGGGGGAGTGAGCTTGGCCAGGCCGGACGAGGCGGCGCGGCGCGGGACGATCGTGGGGTTCGATCGTGGTCTAGAGGAGGACGTCATGATGGAGTCTGTACCACTGCTGGATCGTGCCGGGCGGCGCCGATCGCCAGCGACCCTGTCCAGCTTCCACGAGGGCCGCACACCGCGCAACAAGGGTTTGCGCTATCCGCCGGACCCGCCGACCGTCGAGGAGATCATCGCTGTGATGCGAGCCGCGGGCGAGAGGCCCGACGGGATCAGGCTTTGCGGGGTGACCATCATGCTCTGGCGTGCCGGGCTGCGGATCAGAGATGTCGCGCGAGGGGATCCCGCTGCCGGTGATCCAGCGACTGCTCGGGCACGCCCAGCCGCAGCGCTCGCAGCCGTTGCGCTACCGACATCCGCCGCGTCCGCGTCGAGCGTGGTTGCGCCGTCACCCGACGCTTCGGCTGGACCCGCGGTCGCCAACCTCCATTTCCCCCTCGACGGCACCGACCCGATCGCCACCGGCTGCGCTAACAGCGCGGTGACCGTCGCGAACACGCCAATCTCCATCCACGGCATCTCGCTCGGCGATTTGCAGCTCCGCTGGTCAACCGCCTGTCAGACGAACCGGGCCAAGTTCACCGGGACCGACGGCCCCGTGTCGGCCGGGCATGCGGATGGGCTCGCGACGGCTCGCCCCACCCGCGGTGCTGGCCGCGGCCGCGGTGATCGCTCGCGCGGCTCCACCGGCCCCTAGCCACTTGAACTCCACAGGCGCTTCGGGCAACGCCAGCCACCGATCAGCCGTGCGAACGCACGTCTGGATTCTGATCTCCGCCGCCGAGCGGATGACCGCCGCCGAACCTTGCCCCTTGGAGCGCAGTAACCGCTACGTACATGACGCCGGACCCGCACCCGGCTGACAACGCGGTTTCGGAAACAGTCCTGATCACCTAACAACCGGAGCTCAGTGCTCTACTGTTCGGGAATGGTGAACGGGGCACTTGCTCGGCGTCATTCGTGCGTTGCGATCTCCTGCATGCCCTCGGCCTCCGTTGGCGTTGGTGAGCCGGGCGAGCGATGACGGCCGGCGCGCTCGAGGGGATCCGCGTCCTCGACTTCGGCCAGTACCTGCCAGGCCCGCTGCTCGCGATGATGCTCGCGGACAACGGCGCCGAGGTGGTCAGGGTTGACCCGCCCGGCGGCCCGCGCTGGAACGATCCAGTCAACGCGCTCCTCCAGCGAGGCAAGCGCAGCATCGTGCTCGACTTGAAGCAGGCCGGCGACCGCGAGACGGCGCGTCGGCTCGCGCGCGGCGCGGACGTGCTGATCGAGAACTTCCGGCCGGGCGTGATGGAGCGGCTCGGATTGGGCGCCAAGCAGCTCCTCGCCGAACACCCGCAGCTGGTGTACTGCTCGCTGCCCGGCTTCGGCGAGAACGACCCACGAGCAGGCATTGCCGGTTGGGAGGGGATCGTCGCCGCGGCAGCGGGACTCTATTACCCGGCGATGTTCCGAGATGAGTCGGGGCCGGTGTTCACGGCAGTGCCGCTCGCGTCGACGTACGCGGCGTTCATTGCTGCGCACGCGACCGTCGCAGCTCTCATCGCGCGCGAGGGCGGGGAACGTGGGCAGCGCATCGAGGTGCCGCTGTTTGCGGCCGCCTTCCAGGTGATCGGTTACGCCGGGCAGATGGGCTCTTTCACGTCTGCGACGCCCACGAATCTCGCGTGGTGGCGGACCTACGAGTGCGCCGATGGCCGCTCGATCGCTTTCTCGCCGCCGTTTCGCGGCACCCGCTGGTTCGCGGAGCGGTTCCTACCCTCCGACGAGATCGCGGGCGGGAGGACGGACGCGCTCGCGGCCGACCCTGAGGCGATTGCGCGGACGGCGGAGCTCCTGAGCAAGGTTTTCGGACGAAGCCGGCTGCGGAGTGGGAGCTGATCGCGGCCGGCGGCCTCGGCTGCGGGGTCGCGATGTGCCAGACGACCGCTGAGTGGCTCAATGACCAACACGCAGTTGACAGTCGATGCATCGTCGACGTGGAAGATCCTGAGCTCGGCGCTACCCGGCAGGCCGCGTTCGGCGTCGATCTTTCCCTGACGCCGCCGGTCATGTCGTTCCCTCGTCACCGACTCGATTCGGATCGCCTCGAAGTCCTGTCGGAAGTCGAGGCGACAACGGCTTCCGACAGGCGTGGGAAGCGACGCCGAAGAGGTGCCGTCGCTTCCGCTCGCTGGGCTCAAGGTCGTCGACCTGACCCAAGTGCTGGCAGGGCCGACGGCAACGCGTGTCCTCGCCGAATATGGCGCTGAGGTGATCAAAGTCAACGACCCGCGCCCGCTGAGCCCGACAGCGTTGACCCCAGCGAACTATGTCTCCGTCAACGATGGGAAGCGGACCATCCTTCTCGATCTGAGGCGGCCCGAGGGCTTGGAGATCCTGATGTGTCTCGTGGAGGACGCTGACGTGTTCCACGAGAACTTCGTCCCGGGCGCTGCCGAGCGGATGGGCTTCGGCGAGGACGACCTCCGCAAACGCCGCCCAGACATCGTCTACTCGTCGATTAGCGCTCACGCCGTCGGCGGTTTTCGCGGCACGTGGCGGGGGCACGAGGAACTTGGGCAGGCGGTGACCGGCATGGACTCCGTGCCGGCGGCGGACGGCCAAAGCACGCGGGCTTCCCCGTCTGCGACCACGGCACCGGGCATTTGTCCGCGTTCGGGATCATGCTCGCGCTGTTCCATCGCCTGCGGACTGGCGAAGGGCAACATGTGCGCACGGCGCTCTCGCAGACGGCGACGATGCTCAGGTCCCTATCATGCTCGCCTACGACGGACGCACATGGGACGAGCCACAGGGACCTGAGGCGCGAGGATGGAGCCCGCTCTGCCGCATGTATCTCGCGAGCGACCGCTGGTTCTTTGTCGCCGGCCAACCCGCGGACCGAGCGTTTTTGGCGGAGGTTGCGGGGCTGGACGACTGCGCCGAGGGCGAGTGCTCCACAGCGCTCGAGCGACGGTTCGCGGAGAATTCTGCGGCGGCGGGTCGCGCGACTGACTGACGCCGGGATCGCCGCGCACGTAGTGCGCGACGTGCACGAGGCGATGGAAGACAAGCTGACCCAGGAACTCGGGATCAGCATCAGGCGCGAGTACCCGGCCCTTGGGAACCTGCGCAACGTTGGCAGATGGGGACGCCTGTTCAGAACCCCTACCCTCGAACCGTTTCCGGCCTACCCGCCTGGAACGCACACGCGTGAGGTCGCGGAAGAGCTTGGTCTCGCCGATCGAGTGGATGAGCTGCTGGAACGCGGGACGCTGGCGCTGCCGGCGACCGCAGTTCTTGACTGACACGCGTAGAGCGCGATCCCGGACCGCTGCACCGGATGTGCCACGTGGCGCGCATGTATCATGCGCGCGAGCGGCGAGTCCAAGCCCGGTCCGTACCGCGGCGTGCGCTCAATCTGTCCAAGCGCGGGTTCTCGAGAGGTGATGATGATGATGAACACCGATTTGACTAGGTTCCTTTCATGAGCCTCCGCTTCGGCCTGTTGTGGCCATTTCGCAACCCGGATTTCGCGCGGGTGCCGTGGGATGAGCTGTATCGCGACCATCTCGACTTGATCGTCGAGTCGGAGGAGCTTGGTTACGACCAAGCTTGGCTGACCGAGCACCACTTCGTCGACGACGGCTACTCACCATCTGTCATGACGCTCGGCGGCGCGGTTGCCGCGCGCACGAGTCGCATACGGATTGGCACATTCGTCCTCCTGCTGCCGATGCACAACCCCGTCGAGATCGCCGAGGACACCGCCACACTCGACCTGGTCTCGCGCGGGCGCTTCGATCTCGGAGTCGGGCTCGGCTACCGGCTGTCCGAGTTCGAGAACCAGGGCATCTCGCCCTCGAAGCGGGGCGTGCGCATGGAGGAGAGCCTCGGCGTCGTGCAGCGCCTGCTGAGCGGCGAGACTGTCACCTTCGACGGAGAAAAGGTGAAAGTGCGCGACCTGCGGATCGTCCCGCCGGCGTTCCAGCGGCCGCACACGCCGATTTGGGTGGCAGGAATCGCGCCGAAGGCCGTCGACCGGGCTGCGCGGCTTGGCTTTAACTTCCTGTGCGGCGGCGATGCGGATGCGGCGATTGCATACGCCGCGGCTCTCCGCGAGCACGGCCGCGATCCCAAGGATTTTAAAATCGCCGGGATGCGCGCGCTATTCGTTGCGGAGGACCGTGAGCGGGCCTGGGAGATAGCTGCGCGGTCGGTTCGTCACACGGCCGATTGCTACGTGCAGTGGTACGTCGAGGAGAGTGCCGATTCGGCTGGCGTCTACGCCGAGATGATGGCGGGGATGCCGAGTGTCGAGGAGATGATCGAAAAGAAGGAGTTCAACTTCTTCGGCGAGGAATCGCTGATCGGCACCCCGCAAGACGTCATCCCAGCGATCGAGGAGTATGTCGAGCGCGCCGGCGTCACCGATCTCGTCTGCCAAATTCCGCTGGCGGGGGTCTCGACCGCAGACATCCGCACGAGCATGCGGTTGTTCGCCCGTGAAGTGATTCCCCACTTCCGTTGACGGGGCGACGACGCCGTGGTTCCTAGCTCAGAGCCCGAGTTCGGGATGGAAGTCGACGTCATCGTCGTCGGGTCCGGCGCCGCCGGAATGACGGCGGCATTGACCGCAAAGAGCGCTGGGCTCGACACGCTGTTGATCGAGAAGACGGCCTACTACGGTGGAAGCACCGCGATGTCCGGCGGCGGTATCTGGGCGCCTAACGCGCCCGAGATCGTCAGGCGACGCGGTCACACTGAGCCACGTGATGACATAGTTCGCTATCTCGAGGCGGTCACCGAGGGCTCCGTTTCGCGCGTGCGCATCACCCGCTTTGTCGAGAGCGTGCCCGAGATGCTCGGTTTCCTGGAGGGCGTGAGTCCGCACCTACGCTTCGAGTGGAAGCGCACCTATCCGGATTACTATCCGAGCTTTCCGGGTGGCTCGGTCGTGAGCCGCTCGATACACGCGCTCCCGATTGACCTCCGCGCGCTGGGCGCTGACGAAAAGCTGCTGCGCCCCCCTGGGCGCGCCATGGCACCTCCAAAAGGAGCCTGGATCACGTCGAACGAGCTGGAGAAGCTGTTAGCCCTGAGACGCAGCTGGGAAGGCAAGTGGATGCTCCTGCGTCTGATCGGTCGGATGACTCGGACGCGCATAACCGGGGAGCGCGTAGCGGCTCTTGGGCAGGCGCTGATCGCCCGCCTGCGTCTTGCGCTCCGTGACGCCGACGTTGCGCTGTGGCTCGAGTCACCCTTGCAGCGGCTCATCACCGACCCTGACGGCAGGGTCGTCGGCGCCGAACTGGAGCACGAAGGCGCTGTGGTCAGGGTACGAGCGGGTGGTGGCGTGATCCTTGCTGCGGGCGGCTTTGACCACAACCTCACGATGCGGCGCAGCTACCAACCGGCGATCGACGAGGACTGGAGCCTCGGGATGCCGGAGCTCGTCGGCGACGGGATACACGCCGGTCAAGATGTCGGCGGCGCCGTTGACCTGATGGACGATGCGTCGTGGATGCCCGGGATAAGGTGGCCTCACGGAGAGATGGGAATGCTGGTGGCCGAACGGATGATCCCAGGCCAGCTCATCGTCAATGCAGCAGGTATCCGGTTCGTGAACGAGGCCTGTCCTTACACCGACTTCGTCCACGCGGTGATTGAAGGACAAGCGACAGGCGTGTCGCACATTCCGGCGTGGCTGATCATCGATGACCGGTCTTGGCGCCGTTACCTCTTCGGACCCCATCTTCCCTTGCCCAAGATGCCGGCACCAGTCCCCACCGGGCAGGCCGTTCCGGCCCCTTGGCTCGAGTCCCACGTCATCGAGGTCGCTGGCACTTGGGACGAGCTTGCGGACAAGATCGGCGTGCCCGCGGATGCGCTGACGACGACTGTCGCACGGTTCAACACCTTCGCCCGGAAGGGACATGACGACGATTTCGGTCGCGGAGAAAGCAGATACGACAACTACTACGGCGATCCGAGACTGCCGAATCCGAACCTTTGTGAGGTGGCCACCCCACCGTACTACGCGTTCAAGGTGTTCCCTGGCGACTTGGGGACCAAGGGTGGTCTCGTCACTGATGAGTGTGCGCGAGTATTGGACGCCGAGGGTCAGGTAATACCGGGCCTCTACGCGGCGGGTAACACTGCTGCCACCGTCATGGGGCGCAGCTACGCTGGTCCCGGTGCGACTATCGCGCCGGCGATGACCTTTGGCTACGTGGCGGCACGCGAGATCGCGGCCTCGGTTAAGCAGGCAGTTGGCGCGACGTGAGCACCTTCGCTCTCATCCACGGAGGAGGGCACGGCGGATGGTGCTGGGAGCTCGTCATCCCGGAATTGGAAGCCCGGGGCCACTCGGCGGTCGCTCCGGACTTGCCCATCGACGATCCGGGCCCAGGGCTCGCCGCCTACGCGCAGATCGTCGTGCGCGCAATCGGCGACTCCGTTGACGACGTCGTGGTGGTGGGGCACTCGCTGGGCGGACTCGTCGTGCCCCTCGTGGCAGAGGTGCGACCCGTGCGGCATATGATCTTTCTCGGAAGCTTCGTCCCGGCTCCTGGCGAGGTGTACGGCACGTTCGTTGCCGGCGAACCAGATGCCATGCCGCCCGACCCGACGGCTGCTCCCTACGACGAGCGCGGCGTCCGTCCCGCCAGGCCCTGGAAGTATGCGCGGGAGGTCTTCTACGCCGATGTCGACGAAGATTTGGCTCGACGCGCGTGGCAGCGCCTTCGACCTCAGAGCGCAACGCTGCTTCGGGAGCCCAGCCCCCTGCGACGGTGGCCCGACGCGCCTTCGTCATACATCGTCATGGCGGACGACCGCGCGATCAACGCCAGCTGGTGTCGGAGGATGGCCAGGGAGCGTCTCGGCGTCGAGCCAATCGAATTGCCCGGCGGCCACTCACCGTTCCTGTCGCGGCCTGCCCACCTTGCGCGTTTACTGGATTCGGTGGCGTCCGATGGCCTCTGAAGCCCATCTCATTGTGCTCGGACCCGCCGCTCGCCGAACGCATCGCAACGGCTAGGAGAAGACGCTCATGAAGGTGATGATCACGACGATGCCGACCGTCCCGGCGACGATCGAGGAGCGCAGGGAGCTGCGGCCGATCGGGCGCAACACCGAGCGCTACCAGATGATGCTCGGCGAATTGCGAGCCCTGGCGACGGCCGCGGATGAGCTCGGTTTCACGGCGTTCGGCACGACCGAGCATCACTTCCACACCGAAGGCACCGAGGCAAACCCCAACCCGCTGCTGTTGTTCGCGGACCTCGCCGGGCGGACCGAGCGGCTGATGTTCATCCCGCTCTCGCTCGTGCTGACGGCGTCGGATCCGATCCGCGTCGCCGAGTCCGTGGCGCTGTTCGACCAGCTGTACCCGGGACGCATCGGAGTCGGCTTCGCCCGCGGATATCAGAAGCGGTGGGTGGAGATCCTGGGGCAACGGTCGAACATGACCTCGCTGGTCGACGAGGAGTCTGATCGCATGAATCGCGAGATCTTCGACGAGCATCTACAGATCGTCCTGAAAAACGTGGTCGTCCGACGCGTTCGACTTCGACGGCGCGCATTATCAGGTGCCGTTTCCTCACGACAAAGGGATCACGGGCTGGGCCGCCTCAGAGTGGACGCGGACCTACGGCGCCGAGGGCGAGATCGACGACCAAGGCGTGATTCGGCGGATCGGCGTGATCCCGCGCCCGTATCAGGAGCCCCACCCGCCGCTCTTCCAGCCATTCGTCGCCTCTCCGAAAACGCTGTACGACGCGGCGAAGACCGGGATCATTCCGATGCTCAGCTCGTCGTGGAAACCAGCACAGTTCCGTCACTGGTGTGAGGTCTACCGCGATGAGGCAGGCAAGAACGGCAGGTCACTCGCGCTCGGGGAAAGCATCGCGGCCGGGCGATCAATCTGCCTTGGTGACAGCTACGACGAGGCGTTCGACATCTACACCAAGAGCGGAGCGTACGTTTGGTTTCACTATTTCGGGAAGTTCGGTTTTTGGGAGGCCCTCCGCACCGATGCCGATGATCCCGACCGGCCAGTGGCGTTCACGGACGTGCGCGAGATCGCACAACGGCTCGTCGAGTCCGACGCCGTTCTGCTGGGGACACCTGAGGACGTGCAGAAGCAACTCGAGCCACTGCACCGTTGCCACGCCGACGGACAGCTCGAGTGGCTTGTCTGGGAGTTCTTCCAGCAGGGGACCGTGCCCCTTGACGTGCAGCGCCGCCAGCTCGAGCTTTTTGCTACCCGCGTGCTGCCCGCCTTTCAGTAGATCGTGCGGGTGGGCGGCTAGTCAGGCCACCGGCTGTCCTGTGCCCAGCAGGTTGCCTTCGCTGTCGCGAAACCACGCCGCGAGTTCTCCCTTACCACCCTTGCTCGGGATGGGTGCCCGCCGATTGGAAGAGCGCGAACTCGCCGCCGGGGAAGCGGTACACAAGTCCTTCCTGTGGGGATCGCGTTTTAGACGCTCCGCGCGGGCGAAACTGATCGAGAGGAGCCTGGACAAGTACCCACTCGAGCCGCCGCGGACGGCCAGTGGGTAGTTATGCGTCCACCAGATGGTCAACGTCCCACTCGCGGGCTCGCGGCGCTCGAGTGGGATGTTCTCCAGGTTTCCGAGTGAGGATGCCCGCACGCGCGCATCGGGCCCATCGTGGTAGGGGTCGGACCCCGAGAGATCAGGGGCAGGAATTGGAGGGGATCCGGGACCGCCTCGTGCGCGGCGACGATGAGGTAGTGAAGCCGCCACCGTCCCGTGTGACCCACGACGGACTCAGGCCGAGTCGCCCTCGGCGGTGATCACGCCCGCTCGCTCGATCCGCGGTGTCTCGTGGTAGGCCCGCTTCAGCGCGACGACGTCGGCGCGAGGCAGCGAAAAGCACACGTTCGATACGTCCTCGTCGAGCGGATGCGCGTAATGGACCGGCCCACGCCCGAGCCCGTCGAGCAGGGCCACTGCGACGTCGCGGGAGTCGCTCGGGTCCAGCAGCCGCGCGCGAGCGCGGTCGAGTGGATCGGGCGAGTCTGGATGCCTGCACAGCTCGAGGTCGACGGACTTCTGGTAGGTCCAGAACGCCGGAGATTCGATCGGGCCGGACAGAACAGTGCACACGTCGATTCCGTGATCCGCGAGCTCGGCCCACAGTGACTCGACCAGGATCCAGATGAACGCCTTGCCGGCGGAATAGGTGCTGTACTTGAACGAGCCCTGGATGGCCGCGGTGGACGAGACCATGCCGATGCCACCGCGGCCGCGCTCGATCATCTTCGGCGCGAACAGATGGGTGAGCACCACCGGCGCAACGCAGTTGAGCGAGACGCCGAGCAGGTGATCGTCGAGCGAGCAGTCGGCGAACCGGCCGAACAACGGCACGCTGGCGTTGTAGATGAGGAGGCCGACGTCGATGTCCGCCGCGGCGCCGGCGGCAAGCGTGCCGATCGCCGGATCGGCAAGATCGGCGGCGAGCGTCCGCACCTCGACCCCGTGGCGCTCGCGGACCTCGGCCGCCCGCTCCAGCAGGCGCGCCTCGTTGCGCGCCAGCATCACGACGTTCAGGCCTCGGGCTGCGATCTCGTTCGACAGCGCGAGCCCGGTCCCGGTCGAAGCCCCGGCAACGAACGCCCACGGACCGTACCGCTCCGAGAACGCGACGGTGTCCATCGCGGCCACTGTAGCCCAGCTCCGAGCGAGTCAGCTCGGTGGGACCCACGCGCCATCAGAAGTGCTCATCCACCCGGAGCACGCCGACGACGTTGGCAAGCCACCGGGGCACGCAGCTCGCGTGCGCGCGCGGCGAGAGCAGCGAGACCTCCAGATGACCGCCGCCGCCACCGCCGCCACCGCCACCGCGGCGACCGCCGCCGCCGGTGTCGCTCTCGCTGTCGCCATCGCCGTCGGCCGCTGCGTAGCTCATCTCGGTGATCTGGCAACGACGCCGGTGCAGCGTCACGAGCACGGGCATCAGGACGGTCGCGTAATCGACGGCCTCGATCGTGAGCCGCTGGGGGAGCAGCTGCTGGTTCGGGTTGGCGCAAGTGGTGAAAGCGGACACTGGAGCGGACCTCCTGGCCCCTGTCCGCGTGCGCTGCCCGCCACCCGGTCCAGGAGACCGTTGTAGCTCAGGCGTTGGATGCCTGAGCTAGGTGGCGATAATCAGGGAGATGAGAGCGCGCATGCGCAACGAGGCGAAGGCCACGAAGGTCTGCTGGAGTGCGCTCACAAGCTGAAGTCTAGACGACATCCGCCACGGCGCCCCCGATGGCGGGCTGATTTAGTTGCACCATGAACCGTCTAGAGAACAAGGTTGCGTTCGTCACCGGCGCCGCCCGCGGCCAAGGTCGCAGTCACTGCGTGCGGATGGCCGAGGAGGGCGCGGACATCATCGCGATCGACATCTGTGAGCCGCTGCCGGAGACGGGCTATCCGCCTTCGACACCGGCCGATCTCGAGGAGACGGTCCGCCAGGTCGAGGCGCTCGACCGCAGGATCGTCTATGCGAAAGCCGACGTGCGCGACGATCAGGCGCTCAAGCAGGTCGTCGACGACGGTGTCGCTGAGCTGGGGCGGCTCGACATCGTCTCCGCCCAGGCCGGCATCGGCGGCCTGCCGATGCACGGACACGAGATCCCCAACGATCTCTGGAAGACGATGGTCGACATCACGCTGACCGGTAGCTGGAATTCGGTCAAGGTCGCGGTCCCGCACATCCTGGCCGGTGGGCGTGGCGGCGCGATCATCATCACGAGCTCGGCGGCGTCGCTGCGTGGCTTCCCGAACGTCACCCACTACGTCGCGGCGAAGCACGGCATCCTCGGGCTGGTTCGCACGATGGCGATGGAGCTCGGCCCCCACAGCATCCGCGTGAACAACCTGGCCCCGACGAACGTGGGCACGGACATGCTGCTCAACCAGAACGCCTACAACCTGTTCCGTCCCGACAAG
This sequence comes from uncultured Solirubrobacterales bacterium, assembly GCA_963763525.1. Lineage (GTDB taxonomy): Bacteria > Actinomycetota > Thermoleophilia > Solirubrobacterales > Solirubrobacteraceae > Palsa-465. The sequence continues at coordinate 107,561 of CAVXPA010000013.1, read as the reverse complement.
GCGCCGAACGCGACGTACGAGGAGTTCATCGAGGCGGCGAAGCACATGCACATGCTCCCGATCGGGCACGTCGAGGCGATCGACGTCTCCAACGCCCTCGTCTTCCTCGCTTCTGACGAGGCGCGCTACATCACCGGAATCTCGCTTCCCGTCGACGCCGGCTTCACGCAGCACTGAGCGCCGGCTCGATCCGCTACAGCTCGAGCTCCAGCTCGAGCTCGTCGTTGATCGGGATGCCGGCTTCGCCGTGGGTCGGGATCTCGGGCTTGATCGCTCGCGCGCGTGTAACCGCATCGCGGTGCACGGCGACGAGGCGCAGCCCGCGCCGCTGGTAGAAGCGCAGCGCCGACAGGTTGTCGTTGGTTGTGATCAGCCACAGCCGACGGCATCCCTCCGTGCGCGCCAGCGTGACCAAGCGCTCGAGCAGCGCCGAGCCGACGCCGCGGCGCTCGAGCAGCGCGTCCAGCGTAACCAGCTCGCATTCGCGCGCGCCGAGCGTGTACGTCGCGATTCCGATCGGCGATCCTTCCAGCTGGCAGATCAGGGCAGGCAGCGCACCGGCTTCATAGCTGACGCCCCGGCTGACGATCTCGCCCGAGCCCCACCGTTCTCGCAGGGTCTCGACGATCCATTCGCGGTCGGCCGGCCCGGCGCCTCGGACGACCAGGGTGTCAACGTGATCGGCTGGGTCAGGCATCGCGCCGGGATCTTCGCGCATCGTTCCCGTGGCCCGCAGGCGCCCCGAGCGTCTCTCGCCGTCTGGCTACGCTGCGCAACGTGGACGCGCGTCCCGAGCTCCTCTTCCCCGAGCCACCGCTCAGCGACGGCGAGGTCATGCTGCGAGAGAGCCGCGCCGCGGATGTGGACGCGATCCTTGCGCTGCGCTTCGACCCGGACATCCTCAGGTACACGGACATTTCGCCGGACGCGACCGCGGCGGACATCCGTGCCTGGCACAGCTTCACCGAGCAGGAGCGCCGCGAGGGGCGCGGGCTGTACTTCGCGATCGCGAGCGTCGCCACCGGCGAGCTGCTGGGCGCGTGCGACCTTCGAATCCCCGGCGAGGACGTCGGCATCGGTGAGCTCGGCTACCTGCTGGCGCCCCGCGCGCGCGGGCGGGGCGTTGCCGCGCGCGCGCTCGTCCTCGTCGTCACGTGGGGCTTCGAGAGCCTGAGAATGAGGCGCATCCAGGCCCTGATCCATCCGGAGAACCGCGCGTCGATGCGGCTCGTCGCGCGTCTCGGCTTCGAACGCGAAGGGCTTCTGCGCGCGTACCGCGACCGGCGCGGCCATCCCGAGGACCGCGTCATGTGGTCGCTCTTACCGGGCGAGCTGGGGGCGTCGTAGGCGCCCCCAGGCGCCGGCTTCGGGGCGCCTAACGGTAAGCGAACACGCCATCCATATGTTCGCAAGCGCGTGGTATTCTCCTGCAAAAAAGGCCTTCTTGAGCACGCAACCGGGTACCGCGGCGCCGCTGACGGCCGCCCAGCGCGACCCTGAGCAGGACGTAGCCGAGCTTCACGCACAGTTCCATGATTTCTTGCCCTTGGGCCGCTAGTATGCGCGCGAGTACGTTCCAACAGCTTCACGCGCAATCCGCTTGCCCGGCCGGGAGGACGGCCGGTCGGCTAGGCGCTTTGAGGCACGTCGCAAACGGGAGGACGGACGATGGTAAGAATTCCTCGCAGGGCGCTCGTGGCGGTGGGTGCCGCGAGCGTTGTGCTGTTTGCCGCTGCGTGCGGCTCCAGCAGCAGTAGTAGCCCCGCCAGCAGCGCGACGGGGAGCGCCTCGAGCAGCGCCTCGAGCAGCGCGAGTGCAACGACCTCGTCGGCGGCGATCGCGCCCGCGAGCGGACCGGGGCTGACCTCGCCCTCGGCTCCGTCCGGCACGAGGGTGTCCGGTGGCACGGTCTACTTCACCGAAGGGCCGGACGCGGCGCCGAACTACATCTTCCCGATGTACACCTTCGCGGTCTGCAGTACGACCAACGTCAACCAGCTGATGGACATCCTGTACCGGCCGCTGTACTGGTACGGCAACAACTACAGCCCGACGGTCGACTACGACTACTCGATCGGCCAGCAGCCGGTCTTCTCCAACGGCAACAAGACCGTCACGATCCATCTGAACACGTGGAAGTGGTCCGACGGCGAGGCCGTGACCTCGCGTGACCTCGCGTTCTGGATGAACGTGATCAAGGCGAGCCCGTCGACCGAGTGGTGCGGCTACGCCCCCGGCTACTTCCCGGACAACGTGATCAGAGCTATTCGGCGCCGAACCCGTCGACGTTCGTCATGCACTTCAACAAGGCGTACGACCCCGAGTGGGTGCTCTACAACGAGCTCTCGCAGATCACCCGCTGCCGCTCGCGTGGGACCGGACGTCGCTGTCGCAGCCGGCGCCGACGTCCGACAACGGCCACCTGCCGGACACGACCAAGGCCGGCGCGGCGGCCGTGTACAAGTTCCTCGACACCCAGGGCAAGGACCTCGCCAGCTGGGCGACGTCCCGCTGTGGAGCGTCGTCGACGGCCCGTTCAAGCTCCAGAGCTTCACCACCGACGGCCAGGTGACGCTGGTGCCGAACCCGCGCTACTCGGGCTCGCCGAAGCCGACGATCTCGAAGCTCGTCGAGCTCCCGTTCACCAGCGAGGCCGCGATCTACAACGAGGATCCGCTCGGGCGGTCCGAGCGCGATCACGGTCGGGAACCTTCCGTCGCAGTACGCGCCGCAGCTCTCGACTCGCTGGCGGCGAGGGCTACGAGGTCAACAAGGCGGCGAGCTACTCGTTCAACTACTTCCCGTTGAACTTCAACTCGAGCGCCACGACCTCGCCGGGTGGCGAGCCGGTCAGGTACATCTTCCGGCAGCCGTACTTCCGCCAGGCGATCCAGCACCTGGTCGACCAGCAGGGCTGGATCAACGCGTTCCTGGACAACACGGCCGTCCGACGTGCGGCCCGATCCCGACCGTCGCCGGCGAGCCCGCTCGTGAACGCCGCTGCCATCGTCGCAAGCCCGTGCTCGTTCTCGACCTCGACCGCGTCAGCAGCTGCTCACCGCCAACGGCTGGAAGGTCGCGTCCGGCGGGACGACCACCTGCATCAAGCCGGGGACCGGCGCCGGCGAGTGCGGCGCCGGGATCAGCACCGGCGAGGGCATCTCGTTCAACGTCGACTACGAGTCGGGCGTCGTCGCGGTCCAGAACGAGATGAACGACCTCGCGGCGCAGGCCAAGAAGGTCGGCATCACCATCAACCTGACGACGCACCCGTTCCAGACGCGTGATCGCGGCGGGCGTCCCGTGCACGCCGAGCCAGGCCGACGTGCAAGTGGACGGCGGAGAACTGGGGTGCCGGCTGGATCTACGGGCCGGACTACCTGCCGACCGGCGAGCCGCTGTACAACCCCGGCTCGGCCGCGAACGCCGGCAGCTACAGCGACCCGAAGACGACCCGGCTGATCTCGGCGACGATCACCGGCCCGCCGGCGTCGGAGATCGCAGGCGCTGGCGACGTACGCCGCAGTACGTCGCACAGCAGGACCCGGTCGTCTTCGGTCCCACGTCGATCGGCACGTACGGCGGCGACGCCGGCACGGTGGTCGACAGCAAGCTCGGCGGCTATGCGGCCAATGCGCTCGGCTTCATGAATCCGCGAGGACTGGTACTTCGATCGAAGATAAGTGATTGCTCGACGTGCGATCCGAGGTAGGATGATGAATCCGGCATGACCGGATTCATCATCCGTCGCCTCGGGCAGGCGATCATCGTGGTCCTCGGGGTCACGCTGATCACGTTCCTGCTGCTGCACCTGCTTGCCGGGGAGCCTCGCCCGGGACATCCTCGGCAACCGGGCCACGCCGCAGGCGATCGCCGCAGTTCAACCACCAGAACGGACTTGGACAAGCCGTTCTTCGTCCAGTACTGGGACTTCCTCAAGCAGCTCGCTCCACGGGAACCTCGGGTACTCGTACCAGTACAACCGGACGGTCGATTCGCTGCTCGCGACCGACCTGCCGAGGGACCTCGTGCTCGGCGGGCTGTCGCTGATCTTCTCGCTGCTGATCGCGATCCCGGTCGGGATCGCCCAGGCGGTGAAGCGCAACAAGGCAGTCGACTACGCCGGGCACCGGGTATCAGCTTCCTGCTCTACTCGATGCCCCAGTACGCGATCGCGCTGCTGCTGATCCAGTTCCTGTCGATCAGCTTCCACGTGTTCCCGGCCGAGGCCCCGCAGGCGTCCTCGGCGCTCGGGATGCTCGAGCACCCGAAGCGGGCTGGTGCTTCCGGTCGCGACCCTGACGCTTGTCACGCTACGCGGAGTTCAGCCGCTACATGCGCTCCTCGGCGATCGACACGCTGGCCCAGGACTACATCCGCACCGCGCGCGCCAAGGGCCTGCCGGAGCGGCTGGTGCTGTGGCGGCACCTGCTGCGCAACTCGCTGATCGCGGTCGTGACGCTCGTCGGGCTGTCGATCCCGCTGATCCTGACCGGGACGCTGATCATCGAGCAGGTGTTCAACTACCCGGGCGCCGGACTCGAGTACTACCAAGCCGCACTGCGCAACGACTACGAGGTCATGCTCGGGATCACCGTGCTCGTCGGCGTGATCACCGTGCTCGGCAACCTGGTGGCCGACATCGGCTATGCGATCCTCGACCCCCGGATCAGGTACTGACACTGAGTCGCCCGACGGCGCGAGCTGCCGAGGCGATAGCCCCGCCACGCCGTCGACGGTCGACGCTGCCGTCCCCGAGGGCGGCGAGGTCACCTCGAGCGGCAGCCCGTGGGCGCTCGTCGCTGCGGACGTTCGCGCAGAACAAGCTGGCGCTGCTCGGCGTCGGGCTCGTCGTCGTCATCATCCTGTTCAGCTTCATCGGCCCGCTGCATCTACAACACCGATCAGTTCAATCCGAACCTGATCGCGGTCAACCTGGCCCCGGGCAGCGGCCATCCGCTCGGGACCGACTCGAGCGGCTTCGACATCCTCGGCCGGCTGATGGAGGGGGGCCAGAGCTCGATCGAGGTCGGGATCGCGGTCGGGCTCGTCTCGACCGTCGTCGGGCCTGATCTACGGCGCCATCTCCGGGTACTTCGGCGGCGCGCTCGACGGCGTCCTGATGCGCATCGTCGACATCGGCCTCGCGATCCCGGTCGTGTTCCTGTTCATCTTCATGGCGCAGATGTACAAGCCGAGCCTGACGCTGCTGATCGTGCTTGCTGACGTTCGTCTCGTGGCTGATCCCCGCCCGGCTCGTCCGCGGCGAGACGCTCAGCCTACGCACGCGCGAGTACGTGCAGGCGGTTCAGGTGATGGGCGGACGCTCGGGCGGATCATCGTCCGCCACATCATCCCGAACACGATCGGCGTGATCATGGTGACGGTCACGTTCCAGATCGCGAACGCGATCCTGACGCTCGCCGTGCTCCAGTACCTCGGCTTCGGCCTGCCGCCCACGACCCCGACATGGGGCTCGATGCTCTCCGACGGCACCACCTACCTCCAGGACGGATACTGGTGGGAGGTCTACCCGGCGCTGATCATCATCGTGCTCACCGTCGTCGCGTTCAACTTCATCGGCGACGCGCTGCAGGACGCGTTCGACGTCCGCCTTCAGGAGCGATAGCCCGCATGCCGCGACTCCTGGAGGTCGAGGACCTCAAGACGCAGATCAAGCTCCGCAGCGGGACGGTGCACGCTGTCGACGGCCTCAGCTTCGAGGTGGAGGCCGGCGAGACGCTCGGCATCGTGGGCGAGTCGGGCTGCGGCAAGACGATGGCGGCGATGTCGATCATGCGGCTGCTGCCGAAGGGCGGGTTCATCGCGGGCGGCGAGATCCGGCTCAACGGCGAGGACCTGGTCAAGTTCAGCGACGACGGAGCTGCGGAGGGTCCGCGGCAACGACATCGGGATGGTGTTCCAGGACCCGATGACGTCGCTGAACCCGACGATGATGGTCGGCAAGCAGATCGCCGAGGTCGTGCGCATCCACCGCGACGTGACGAAGGCAGCAGGCGATGGACCGCGCCGCCGAGGTGCTCGACCTGGTCGGCCTGCCGCGTCCGAGGGAGCGGCTGCAGCGACTACCCGCATCAGCTCTCGGGCGGACTGCGCCAGCGCGTGATGATCGCGATGGCGCTGGCGTGCGACCCGAAGCTGCTGATCGCCGACGAGCCGACGACCGCGCTCGACGTGACGATCCAGGCTCAGATCCTCGACCTGCTCGACCGGATCAAGCGCAGACCTCGGGATGGGGATCATCCTGATCACGCACGACATGGGCGTGATCGCGGGCCGCGCCGACCGCGTGCGTGGTGATGTACGCCGGACGCAAGGTCGAGACCGCCGAGACTATCGAGTTGTTCAGAAACGTGCGCCACCCGTACACGGAGGCGCTGCTGGCCTCCATTCCGCAGCTCGACCAGGACAAGACGCAGGAGCTGTACTCGATTCCGGGGCTGCCGCCGGATCTGCGCAGACCCCCCGCGGCCTGCCGGTTCGCGGCCCGATGCGCGTTCGCGACCGATCGTTGCCGGGCGGAGGACCCGCCGCTCGGGAGGGGAGGACCCGAACCACCCGTTCGCCTGCTTCCATCCCCGCCACTCGTCGGCCGCCGACATGGGCGAGCTCGGAGCGGCGTTGATCGCAGCAGGCGGAGAAGAACAAGGCCCTGATGGCCGCGTTCGGGAAGGAGCTCGCGCTGCTCGACACGTCGGCGTCCGACGCCAACGGCGCGGGGGCCGGGCGCGACGGCAGGCCGGAGTTCATCCTCGAGTATCGCGACGTCTCGAAGGAGTTCCCGGTCACCGCCGGCTCGATCCTCAGACGCAAGGTCGGCGCGCTGCACGCGGTCAGCGACGTCCAGCTCGGCGTGCGGCCAGGCGAGACGTTCGGGCTGGTCGGCGAGTCCGGCTGCGGCAAGACCACGCTCGGCCGTATGGGGGTCGGGCTCGAGGTTCCGACCCGCGGACAGGTGCTGTTCAATGGGATCGACCTCCACGAGGTGAAAGCCGGCCGAGTTCCGCTCTCTGCGCCGCGATCTGCAGTTCATGTTCCAGGACCCGTACGCCTCGCTCGATCCCCGCATGCGGGTCAAGGAGATCATCTCCGAGCCGCTCGACATCGCTCGCCGCGGGACCTCCAAGGAGCGCACCGAAGCGGTGCGGAGCCTGCTCGACGAGGTCGGCCTGGCCTATGACGTGATGGACCGCTACCCGCACGAGTTCTCGGGCGGCCAGCGCCAGCGCCTAGGGCTGGCGCGAGCGCTGGCGCTGAACCCGAAGCTGATCGTCGCCGACGAGCCGGTCTCCGCGCTCGACGTCTCGATCCGCTCGCAGATCCTCAACCTGATGAAGCGGCTCCAGACCACGCATGGGCTGACCTACATCGTGATCTCGCACGACCTGTCGGTCGTTCGCTACCTGGCGGACCGGATCGGCGTCATGTACCTGGGCAAGCTGGTCGAGATCGGAACCGGAGCCGACATCTACGACGAGGCCGGCGCACCCGTACACGGCGGGCCTGCTCGAGGCGATCCCGGTGCCGAATCCCGAGCTGGCGCGAGCGACGAAGCGCGACGTGGCGATCCGGGGAGAGCTTCCCTCTCCGGTCAACCCGCCGTCCGGCTGTCGCTTCCGGACTCGCTGCCCGCTCGCTCAGGAGAAGTGCGCGGAGGTCGTCCCCGAGCTGCGGTCCTTCGGCGGCGAGCACTTCGCCGCGTGCCACTTCCCGCTCCAGCCGCTGGCGGGCGCGCCTGGAACTGGCGAGGAAGCACCTGCGCCCGCCGTGGCCGAGCCGGTCTCCCCCGCCGCGCCGAGCGGTAACGCGGACACTTCGCCGTAGCACGGCCGTCTCGCGGGACGAGCGCTCGGCTCACCGCCGTCTCGCCGGTGGACGCTCGCTTCAGGCCGTGCTGAGCGCCAGCGCGCCGACCCCGATCGCGACGAGCACGAGCCCCGCGATCTGAAGCCTTGTCAGGCGCTCACCGAAAGCGAAATACGCGCCGAGGGCAGCAAGCGCTGCGAACTGGGATGCGAGTACCGCCGCGACTGCGAGCTCGTGCCGGGCGCCGAGCGTGTAGCTGAGGATCCCGACGGCCTCGCCGGCGCCGGCGGCCGCGACGAGTGGTAACGCCTTTCCCGGCGCTGCCAGCGACCGCCGCGCGGCGAGTGGGACGGTCAGCAGCATCGTCCCGAGCAGGCGCGCGCTGAGCAGGACCCACCAGACCGACACGCGGCTGCCGACTCGGCCGGTCGCGTACAGGCTCACGCCGAACAGCAGCGCAACGGGGATCGCGAGCAGTGCCGAGCGCACGTGGGTGTCGTCGCCGGCATCCACCTCGTCGGGTGGCGGTGGCGGGTCCGCCTGTGCCGCGGAGAGCGCGACCCCGCACGCAACGAGCACCAGCAGCGCCGCCGTGTGGGGCGCCAGCTGCAGTCCGGCCACGACTGCGATGACCGCCGCGATCGCTCCCTCGGTCGAGGCGATCGGCGTGACAACGCCGACCTTGCCGTGGCGAAAGGCGACGTACTCGAGCAGCAGCCCGGCGATGTTTGCAAGCCCGGCGATCAGGAGCAGCACGAGCTTGCTGCCGGTGAGCTGGCCGGCGTCGGCGAACAGGATCGCCGGCGGCGCGACGAGAACCAGCCCGAGGGCCATCACCCATGCCAGCGTCGAGCTTGCGCCGATCCGGCGGCTGGCGGCCGACGCGCAGATCGAGGAGATCGCCCAGCACACGGATGCTCCGAGACCTCCGAGAACCGCGATCATCGGCGCTCGTTGAGATCGAGCGCTCCGTCACGACCCTCGGTGGGGTGCACTACTAGATGCCGAGGACGTTCGGTGCGATGCCGGCACTCGCACCCAGGTCGATCGCAAACGCGACACCGGTCACGAGCGACGAGCGGTCCGACGCCAGCCAGACGACGGTCTGAGCGACCTCGTCCGCCTCGGTGACGCGCTTGATCATCTGCGGCGCGGTGATCCCCGCCTGACGCTCGGGACCGAGCTGATCGATCATCGGGCCGGGCACCGCCGAGGAGCAGATGCAGTTGACTCTGATGCCCGCGCTCCCGGCCTCGACCGCTCCGGCCTTGGTCAAGCCGATCACGCCGGCCTTGCTCGCGACGTATGCGGCCGCGTACGGCGGCGGGAGCATGCCCGCAATCGACGAGTTGTTGATGATCGATCCGCCGCCTTGTGTTCGCATCTGCGCGAGCTGGTGCTTCATCCCGAGCCAGACGCCCTTCAGATTGACGTCGATGACGGGGTCCCAGTCCTCGGCTGTGGTCTCCTCCAGCAGCGCCTTGAGGAAGATTCCGGCGTTGTTGAACGCGAAGTCGAGCCGGCCGAACGCAGCCACGCACTCGGCAACGAGCCGCCGCTGATCGTCCTCGCTCCTCACGTCGCCGGCGACGAACAGCGCGCGGCCGCCGGCCTTGGCGATCAGACCGACGATCTCCTCCGCTTCGCCCCGCTGCGACTCGAGGTCGCTGAGAACGACCGAGGCTCCTTCCTCGGCCAGCAGGAGGGCGCTCGCCCGGCCGATCACACCCGTGGCGCCGGTGAGGAGGCCCGATTTCGCATCGAGGAGTCCCATCAGGAGCCGATTTTGCCGCGTACGACGGATCGGCGCCCGACGAGGTGCTCGCGCCGCTGGTCGAGCCCGACGCGATCGGGCGCTGGTCGCCGATTCCGTTTGAAGTGGCGGACCACGACGGCGGGCGGCTGAGCGCAGTCGACTGAGATCAGCAAGGGTCGTCCAAGCGTGGCGCCGAGCGCGCTAGGCGGCCGTGTCGCCGTAGCCCACGAGTCCGTGGATGATCCACAGGCTGAGCGCGAAGATGGCGATTGACCAGAGCGGGTAGGAGGGGATCTCGAGCAGCGCCCCGATCGCCGCCAGTGACGCGACGAAGATCGCAAACCAGCGGCCGAACGTGTCGCCGCGGATCAGCGACAACGCTGCGAGGATCTCGAGGATCCCGAGGATCAAGCTGATCCAGCCCCAGCTCTTGAGGCTGGCGAAGAAATAGTGCGTGTTCGACTGGAAGAAGGCCGAGTGTCCGATTGCGGCGATCCCGTAGATGATGTTCAGAACGCCGGCGATCATCAGGTAAACGGCGGCGAATACGGCTCGCCCGACTCCTCGTTCTGCGCTCATGAGAGTGCCTCCTCGGATGTGTTCAACGTCCAGACGAGCCGACACGTTGGCAGCTCGGCCAGCGCCGTGGATCATCCAAAAGGGGTGAACCTCAGGGCTTGGCGGGGGCGATCGCGCTACCAGACGCGGGCCCCGCGCCGCCTCATCCGATTCGTGCGATGCGCGTGCGCCGGACGCCTGGGAGACTGCGGCACCGATTCATGACGCTCTCGATCGGGAACAGGAATAGACGGAGGGTCGGCGCGTCGGTCCGCCGGACGGCTGCCGTCGGCCTCGCGCTCCTCGTGGGCGTCGTCGTCGCGTGCACGATGGCTGCGTCGAGCCTCGCACAGACGACCACCACGGCCACCACGACGTCGGACACGACGACGACCACGAGCACTCCGTCGACCACGACGACGACCACGACGCAAACGAGCACGACCACCGACACGACGACGGCGACGTCGACCTCGACCACGACGGCGACGGCCACTCACACGGAGACGAAGCCGCCTGTAACGGTTCCGGCGACGACCACGCACACGCAGACAACGTCGAGCAGCTCGAGCGGCCTCCCCTGGTGGGCGTGGCTGTTGATCGGGGTGGGCGCCGCGGCCGTGCTGGTCGGGATCTTCGCGATCGGCCGCTCCAGCGGCACCCGCGATAAGACCGGGCCTCCGCCGTACGGCCAAGGTCCCCAGCAGTACGGCCAGGATCCGCAGCAGTACGGACAGGGTCGGCAGCAGTACGGACAGGGGTCTCAGCCGTACGGCCAGCAACCGCCCGACGACACCCAGCAGTGGCCCCCACCAGACGACACGCAGCGACGGCCTCCGCCTGAGCGGTGAGCCGGCCCCGGGCGGGGCGAACCGCCCGCGGGAGCCCACTCGGAGAGGCGCCGACGCGAACTTTGAGGGAGCCCAACGCGAACTTTGCGGATGTAGTTCCGGGGGGTGGAACCGGATCCGCAAAGTTCGTGGCCGATCACTGGGCCGCCCGCCGATGACCGGGCCGCCCGCCGGTGGGGCGGGCGGCTAAACCGTCGACGAACGCGGACGCGAGGCCTACTCAGCGAGCTCGGCCCAAGCCTCTTCTCGCGCCCGGAGCACGTCGCCGATCACGAACAGCATCGCGACCGTACCGGTCCATCCCGTCTGGTGGCTGGCGCCGATGCCCGCCCCGTTGTCCCCATGGAAGTACTCGTGGAAGGGGATCAGGTCGTGCCAGTGCGGATCGGTCTGGAACTTCTCGAGCCCACCGAACACGGGCCGACGGCCGTCGGCGTCGTTCAGGAAGGTCCGCGCGAGGCGCTGCGCGATCTCGACGGCGCACTCGTACAGGTTCTTCTCCTGCCCCGAGCCGGTCGGGCACTCGACCTTGAGCCGATCGCCGTAGTAGCGGTGCTGCTGGATCAAGCCGCGCAGCAGGACCAGGTTCATCGGGAACCAGACGGGGCCGCGCCAGTTGGAGTTGCCGCCGAACAGGTAGCTGTCCGACTCGGCGGGGAGGTAGTGAACGTCGTACTGCTGCCCGCCCCACTCGAAGTAGTAGGGCTGCTCGAGGTGGCGGCGCGAGATCGCGCGGATCCCGTGTGGGCCGAGGAACTCGTTCTCGTCGAGCATGACGGAGAGGATCCGCCGGACGTGGTCCTCGGTGACCAGGGTGGTGATCCGCTTCCCCTCGGGACTCGGGCCAGGCAGGTTGCGGAAGGTCGGCACGGAGTCGGAGAACTCCCGGACGAACTCCATGACGCGCTCCCACATCACCGGGTAGCGCTCGGTCAGGTCGGCATCGAACACCGTTGCCGCGGCGAGCGGGAGTAGACCGACGAGCGAGCGCACCTTGAGGTCGATCGTCTGGCCGTTGGGCATCCGCATGACGTCGTAGTAGAAGCCGTCCTCCTCGTCCCACAGGCCCGTGTCGGCCTCGGGCGGGTTCATCGCGATCGAGATCCACTGGAAATGGGTGAGGAACTTGAGCGCCAGATCGCCGTAGGCGATGTCGAACTTCGTCAGCTCGATCGCGATCTGGAGCATCCACTGGCAGTAGAGCGCCATCCACGCTGTGCCGTCGGCCTGCTCGAGCGTGCCGCCGCCGGGAAGCGGCGCGGAGCGGTCGAAGATGCCGATGTTGTCCAGCCCGAGGAACCCACCCTGGAACAGGTTGCGGCCATCGGGGTCCTTGCGGTTCACCCACCAGGTGAAGTTGATGATCAGCCGGTGGAAGACCCGCGCGAGGAACTCGCGGTCGCCCTCACCCCGGATCTCCGCCTCGCGCTCATACACCCACAGGGCGGCCCAGGGCGTCACCGGCGGGTTGACGTCGCTGAAGTTCCACTCGTACGCCGGGATCTGGCCGCTGGGGTGCAGGTAACCCGTCTCCAGAAGGAGCTCGACCTGTTCCTTGGCAAAGTCGACGTCGACGAGTGACAACGGCGCGCAGTGGAACGCGAGGTCCCACGCCGCGAACCACGGATACTCCCACTTGTCCGGCATCGAGATGACAGCTCCGGCGGTCATGTGGAACCACGGCACGTTGCGCACGTGCTGCCAACGGCGCTCTGGTCCCACGGGTCGACGCCGTGCTCACGCAGCCAGCGGTGCACCTCGTACTCGTAGTACTGCTTGCCCCAGAGCATCCCCGCGAGCGCCTGGCGCATGACCATCCCCGCGTCTTCGCTGATCGATTTCGGGACCAACGTCGCGTAGAAGTCGTCGGCCTCCTGGCGGCGCGTCGCGAACAGCTGGTCGAAGCCCGCGCCGAGCGGCTGCGACTGCGCGGCGCCGTTGCCCTTGCCGCCGCCGGGGCCGGTCAGGCGCAGCTTGATCGAAGCGCTCGCGCCGGGCGCGATCTGAAGCGTGTGGTGAACGCCGACCTTCGTGCCCTTCTGGTCCGGGTTGACCGCGCCGGAGGCCCCGTGGACGACGTACTCGTTGATCCCGTCCTTGACGTACGGCGAGGCGTTCGGGCTCCCGAACAGCAGTCGCTCGTTGTTGGTCTCGTTCTCGCAGAACAGCAACTCCGCAGTCGGCTCCGCGCGCAGGACGAACTCACCCAGCTCCGCATGCGACGCGCGCGCCGCGGCGCTCGCCCGGCACCGCCTTCGAGCGTCGGCTTGGTCGAGTCGTAGCCCCACGACCAGGTGTTGCGGAACCACAGCGTCGGGATCAGGTGCAGGGTGGCCGTGTCAGGCCCGCGGTTGTGAGCCGTGACGAGCATCAGGATCTCGTCGTCGGCCCCCTTCGCGTACTCCACGATCACGTCGAAATACCGGTCCTCGTCGAAGATGCCGGTATCGAGGAGCTCGTACTCCATCTCCAGCTTGCTGCGATGCCCGTTGGTGACGACCAGATCCTCGTAGGGGTACGCGCGCTGTGGATACTTGTAGAGGCACTTCATATAAGAGTGCGTCGGCGTGCTGTCGAGGTAGAACCAGTACTCCTTGACGTCCTCGCCGTGGTTGCCCTGACTGTTGGCGAGGCCGAACATGCGCTCCTTGAGGATCGGATCGGCCCCGTTCCAGAGCGCCAGCGACAGACACAGCCGCTGCTTGTCGTCGCTGACGCCGGCGATCCCGTCCTCACCCCATCGGTACGCCCGCGAGCGCGCCTGGTCATGTGTGAAGTAATTCCACGCGTCGCCGTCGGAGCTGTAGTCCTCGCGGACTGTCCCCCATTGGCGCTCGCTCAGATAGGGGCCCCAGGCCTTCCAGGGGACCGCACCCGTGCGGGCCTCCTCAAGTCGAATGTGCTCAGGAGTTCTGTATACCGGCGGCGTTGGGCTCATGGCTCGGTAGTCTGGCCGCCGCGCGCCCGGCGCGCAAACGTGCTGGCCCCCTCAGCCCCCGGGGTGCGCGCACGCCTCCACGAATCCGAGCGCATACGCTGGCGCGCGCGGCGCCGGTGCGCGAGGATGAGCCGGCGAGCGCAGATCACCCCGGCGAGCACACCTGAGCGAGCACACCTGAGGGAGCCACCATGACCGAAGAGCAGGCAACACCGACCGCAGCCGGCGGCAGCGCGACGCGAACCTGGCACGGACGGCGCTATCCGCTGGGAGCGACGTGGGACGGTCGCGGCGTGAACGTGGCCGTCTTCTCGGAGGAGGCGACCGGCATCGATCTGTGCCTGTTCGACGGGACCGACGCGACCGCAGAGTCGCAGCGGCTGCCACTACCGGTCAAGACCGGCGACATCTGGCACGGCTATTTCCCGGAGCTGCGACCGGGGCAGATCTACGGGCTGCGGGCATCCGGCCCCTACGAACCGGGTCATGGCAATCGCTACAACCCGAACAAGCTCCTGTTCGACCCATACGCGCGGGCGGTCGCCCGCGACCTGCGATACGACGACGCGCTGTTCGGCTACGGCGTCGGCGATCCGCAGGAGGACCTGTCGTTCGACGAGCGCGACAGCGCTCCGTACGCGCCGCTGGCGGCCGTGATCGACACCGCGTTCACGTGGCCGAGCGGCTCCCCGCCACGCCGCGAGCTCGCCGACATGGTGATCTACGAGCTCCACGTGAAGGGCTTCACGATGCTCCACCCGGGAGTTCCCCCGAGGCTTCGGGGTACCTACGCGGGCCTCGCATCGCCGGCCGCGATCGAGCACCTGCTGGCGCTCGGGGTCAATGCCGTCGAGCTGCTGCCGGTCCACTACCGCGTCAGCGAGCGGTTTCTCGTCGATCGTGGCCTGACGAACTACTGGGGATACAACACGCTCGGCTTTTTCGCGCCGGACCCGCGCCTCGCGGCGGCGCGCGACCCCGCCGGCGTCGTGACGGAAGTCAAGACGATGGTCGCGACCCTGCACGACGCCGGCATCGAGGTGCTGCTCGACGTCGTCTACAACCACACGGCGGAGGGCAGCCAGCTGGGGCCGACGCTCTCGTTCCGCGGCCTCGACAACGCCGCCTACTACCACCTGACCGACGACAGGCGATCGACCTACGACTTCACGGGGACGGGCAACTCGCTCAACCTCGGCCACCCGCGGACGCTGCAGCTCGTCACCGACAGCCTGCGCTACTGGGTCCAGGAGATGCACATCGACGGCTTCCGCTTCGATCTGGCGCCGGAGCTCGCGCGCCAGTTCCGCGCGTTCGATCGCCTCTCGCCGTTCTTCGATCTGCTGATCCAGGATCCGGTCCTCGCCGGCGTGCACCTGGTGGCCGAGCCGTGGGACATCGGCGAGGGCGGCTACGACGTCGGCAACTTCCCGGTCAACTGGTCGGAGTGGAACGGGCGCTATCGCGACACCGTGCGGCGCTACTGGAAAGGTGACCAGGAGATGCTGGGCGATCTCGCGACCCGGCTGTCCGGCTCGAGCGACCTGTACGGCCCCGAGAACCGCCGGCCCTCGGCGAGCATCAACTTCATCACCGTGCACGACGGGTTCACCTTGCGCGATCTCGTCAGCTACGACGACAAGCACAACGAGGCCAACAAGGAGAACAACGCCGACGGGACGAACGACAACGACAGCTGGAACTGCGGCGCCGAGGGCGACACGGAGGACCCCGGCATCAACGCGCTACGGGCGCGCCAGCTGCGCAACTTCATCGTCACGCTGTTCCTCAGCCAGGGTGTGCCGATGCTCCAGGCCGGCGATGAGCTGATGCGAACCCAGCAGGGCAACAACAACGCGTACTGCCAGGACAACGAGATCACGTGGATCGACTGGAACCTGGGCGACGAGGCGAAGGCGTTGCTCCAGTTCGTCCAGCGGGTCGCCGCGCTGCGCGCGGCCGAGCCGGTCTTCCGCCGCCGGACGTTCTTCCAGGGGCGCCCGATCCGGGGGGACATCAAGGATCTCTACTGGGCCGATCCGTCCGGGCGCGAGATGACGGCCGAGGATTGGGGCACCAGCTGGGCGGAGGCGTTCGGGATGCTGCTGATCGGGAGCGAGATCAACGAGACCGACTCGCACGGGCGCGCGGTACGCGGCGATTCGTTCCTGCTGCTGTTCAATGCGGCCGGCAACGAGGTCGACTTCCAGATCGCGCCCCGGCTGCTCGAGCAGGCCCTGAAGGTGGAAGTCGACACCGCGGACGATCGGATCGTGAGCGCCCCGATCAACGGCACCGCCTACCACATGGCGGCGCACTCGGCTGCCGTGATCAGGGTCCTGCTGCCTGCCGCCTCGTGATCGGCGGCAACGCGGGGGATCAGCTAGCGCCGACGCCCGCCGCGTCCTTGCCGATCGGATCGAGCAGGCCGGCCTCGCGAGCACGGATCACGGCCTGCCCGCGGGAGGTCGCATCGAGCTTGCGATACACGGCCCGCGTGTGCGTCTTGACGGTGTTCGCCGACACATAGAGCCGATCGGCGATCTCCGGGAACGACAGGTGCGTCGGCAGGTATTGCAGAACGCGGAGCTCGGCGGTCGTGAGCGTCCAGCCGCCCCGCGCGTGGGCCTTGGCCGCGAGCTCCGCCTGCGCGCGGCAGTCCTCGTACCAACCCTCCGCGACGCTCGTCTCCGACAGCCCTCGCAGGTGATTCCGGGTACCGCTGAGGAGCCTCTGGGCGCCGGTGACGTCGCTCAGTCTGAGGGCGGCGCGCGCGAGCGCGATCGAGCACTCGACCGCGTACCAGGGCATCAGCTCAGGCAGCGAGGACAGTATGCGGGCGGCCTCCCGGGCGTCGCTCTGGGACACCTCGACGCGGCCGATCCGGGCCTGGACGTCCGCGGACACGGCATACACGAGCGCCGACGTGGCGTAGTCCTCGAGCCCGGCGCGATCGACCTGGCGCCTTGCGCGCGCGGCGAGCAGCTCCGCGGCGTCCCAGTCGTCGCGATCGATCGCCAGCAGTGCGAGCTGGGCGAGGCACTGCGCCTGGATCGCGGGAACGGCCACCGCGCCGCGCCGCGCTCCTTCCTCCAGCCACGTGCGCGCCTCCTCGGGCTCTGCGCGCAGATGCTTCGAGACGCCGCGCAGCAAGCACGCGAGGGCGCGCCACGGGCTCACCTCGGGCGCTGCCTCGTAAGCCTTGAGCGCGTCGACTGCCATCGCCCCAATGCCGCCCGTCGCCACGGCTGCGGAGAACACCAGAATCCCCGCCTGCATCGAGCACCGGTGAGGCCCGTGCTCGCCGGGCAGCGCGCGCCGAGCCGCCGCGAGCCAGTGCTCGGCCAGGCTCCGGTCGCCGAGGAACAGGTGCGTCGCCGCCGCACTCAGCGCGAGCGCGCACGAGTCGGCGATCCCCTCCTCGCCGATCCGATCAAGCCACGAGAGGAGCTTGACCGCGTTTCCGTAGCCCAGGAACTCGGCGGCGTGGCGCCAGATCAGCGCTCCAGCGCGATTCGGATCGCCGGCGGCGATCGCGTGAGCGATCGCACGCTCCGCAGTGCCGCTGGAGGCATGCCAATCGCTGGCGCGGATGTGGAGGGCGCGCGCGCGCTCCGGGTCGCAGCGGCGCAGCTCGCCGCGAAGCATCTGCGCGAGGAGCCGGTGGTAGCGGAACTCCGTGTCGGTGCGGTCGAGCGGGACCAGCAGGACGTTCATCCGCGAGAGCGTCCACAGCAGCCGGGCGGAGCCCTCGCGCCCGAGCACGTAGTCGCAGGCCGGTCCGGAGACCCTCTCGAGGACCGAGGACTCGATCAGGAAGTCGCGCTCGGCGGCGGACAGGCCGGCGAGCAGCTCCTCGCGGATGTATTCCGCCACGGCGCGATCGTCGCCAGTGAACGACGTGAGCGCCGCGGGCGGATCGGGATCCTCGCGTCCGGCCCGCAAAGCCAGGTACAGGCCGACTGGCCAGCCCTCGGTGTTGCGCACGAGGAGGTCGACGCCATCCTGGGAGAGCTCTGCGCCCATCGCGCATGCCAGCGACGCGGCCTCCCGGCGCGTCATCACGAGGTCGCCGGCGCGCAGCTCGATCAGCCGGCGGCTCGCGCGCAGCCGACCGATCGGCAGGGCCGGTTGCGCACGAGAGGCGATCGCGATCTGGGAGCCGGCGGCAAGATGCTCGATCAGCATTGCGAGCACGTCGAGCGCGGCGGGCGCGCGGAGCTTCTGGGCGTCCTCGAGCGCGAGCACGAACGGCTGCGCGACCTGGGCGATCGCGCTGCGCAGCAGCAGCCTAGCCTCGGCCACGCCCGCCGCGGCGGCGACGTCCTGCTCGGAGATGCAGCCGAACCGCGCGGTCGCGGCGGCCACGCATCGCATCAGGTGCATGGGATCGTTGTGCGCCGGCTCGAGCGCGATCCACGCGAACGGGCGCCCGTCCTGCTCTGCCCACTGCGACAGCACAGCGCTCTTGCCATAACCGGCGGGCGCGGTCAGCATCGCCAGGGAGGCGCCTCTCGCGGCCATCAGCCGGCTGACGAGCGGCGCTCGCGAAATGAGCGGCTCGCACGCCGAGACCTCCTCCAGGACGCTCACGTTGGGGAGCATCCTCCCCAAGCGCGCCGTCGCCAAGGGCGCCCGCCTGCGCGTTGCCGGAGGCCCGCACCACCTCCGGGCGCGTTGCTCGCACCAAGACGGCTCATCCGATTCGGGTGATTGCACGCGCAGCCCGGATCGGAAGACTTCCGCGATCGGCCATGGATCGCCCTGCGACCCAACTCGAGCTCGGGAAGCGTGTGCGCTGCCTCGACGGGGCGCTTGGCGAGCTGGCTGACATCGTGATCGATCCGCTCGCCAAGCGCGTGACCCACCTCGTCGTGCAGCCTCTGCATCAACACGGCCAGGCGCGGCTGGTCCCGGTCGAGCTGGCGGACACGGGAGGCGATCAGTCGGAAATCCTGCTGCGGTGCACGATCGAGGACGTCCGCCGGCTCGCGCCGGTGCAGGAGGTCGCCTACGTCCGTGTGAACCAGTTCGACCTCGACGATCCCGACTGGGACATCGGGCTCGAAGAGGTGTACGCGATGCCGTACTACAGCACCCCCGAGTTCCCGGCCGTCAACCCGGGAATCGGATCCGACGTCACGATCCTGTACGACCGGGTTCCGAAGGGAGAGGTGGAGGTGCGGCGCTCGAGCGCGGTGATCTCGGCTGACGGCCACGAGGTCGGCCGCGTCGAGGGGTTCCTGGTCGAGGAGGGCGAGATCACCCACTTCGTGCTCGAGCGCGGGCACCTGTGGGGGCGCCGCGAGGTCACGGTCCCGATCGGCTCGGTCGCGAAAGTTGCCACGGATGTCGTCACGCTGCGCCTTACGAAGGATGAATTGGGGGCGCTCCCGTCGGTCCCGGTACGGCGGTGGCACGGCTAGCGCGCCCACCGGAACACCGGTGCGACCCACCGGCACGCGGGGCAGTTCACCCCAATCAGGTGATGACCAAGGGAAAGTCGCTGCCGAGTATTCCGCGAACCGTTCCATCGAGGCAAAGGACCGACGCATGACCACGGAAGTCGCTTCCCGCCCCAGCGCGAGGGGCGCCCAGGACGCCGGCGGCAGCGACAAGCCCGCCGACGTGTTTGTCATCTTCGGGATCACCGGCGACCTCGCGAAGGTGATGACGTTCAACTCCCTCTACCGGCTCGAGGCACGGGGGCTGCTGAATTGTCCGATCGTCGGGGTGGCCGTCAGCGACTGGTCCGAAGACGATCTGCGCCAGCACGCGCGGGCGGCGATCGAGGGCGCCGGCTCGCAGATCGACGAGACGATCTTCGAGCGCTTCGCCGACCGGCTGTCCTACGTCAGCGGTGACTTCGACGACGCCGCGACGTATCAACGCGTCAAGAGCGCGATGGGCTCAGCGGCGATGCCGGTCTTCTATCTGGAGATCCCGCCGTTTTTGTTCGGAACCGTGATCAAGCGTCTGACGGAAGCCGGGTTGACGAAGACCGGCCGCGTCGTGGTCGAGAAGCCGTTCGGGCATGACCTCGCGTCGGCCATCGACCTCGCGGGTGAGATTCACCAGTACATCGACGAGTCCCAGCTCTACCGGATCGACCACTTCCTCGGCAAGATGGGTCTCGGCGAGATCATCTATCTGAGGTTCGCCAACTCGATGTGGGAGCCGGTCTGGAACCGGAACTTCGTAGCGGCGATCCAGATCACGATGGCCGAGGCGTTCGGGGTCGAGGACCGCGGACATTTCTACGATCCGGTCGGCGCGCTGCGCGACGTCGTCGTCAACCACCTGATGCAGATCGTGGGGCAGGCCGCGATGGAGCCGCCCGCATCCGGGGACGCGAACACGCTCAAGAACGCCCTCTACTCGGTCTTCCGCGCGATGCCGGAGGCGGACCCAGCGGAGTACGTGCGGGGGCAATACGAGGGTTACCTGCAGATCGACGGCGTCGCACCCAACTCGACGACCGAGACGTACGCGGCGCTCCGGCTCGAGATCGACAACTGGCGCTGGTACGGCGTGCCGTGGTTCATCCGCACCGGCAAGTGCCTGAAAGCAACGCAGACCGAGTTCCGCGTGATCTTCAAGCGCCCTCCGCGCCTTGGATTCAGCGGTTGGGATCGGCGGCCCGAACACAGCCAGCTGATCGTCAGGCTGGATCCGTCGACGGGTGTCAGGATGCAGTTCGAGGCGCAGCGCAGCGTCGAGGTCACGCCCGAGCAGGTGTCGATGAACATGGAGTTCGCGACCGAGGGGGGCGAAGGTCCGACCCCTTACGAGGTGCTGCTGTACGCGGCTCTGATCGGCGACAGCTCCAAATTCACGCGCCAGGATTCCGTCGAGCAGTGCTGGCGCGTGATGGGTCCGCTGCTCGAGCACCCACCGCCGGTGCACTCCTACGCGAAGGGGTCGTGGGGCCCGCCCGAGGCCGATCGGATCCTCGGCAACTTCGGACCCTGGCACGAGCCATGGGTGGCGACGTGAGCACGACACCGAAGGCCAAGCGCACGGTGGACAAACCCGCGATCGTGCCGGAGGGGACTGCGGCAGCGGCCGCGGATCTGCCGCAGAGCGCCGCGGCGCCGTCGCCGTTCACCCCGATCGCCGACTATGGCTTCCTGTCCGACTGCCACACCGGCGCGCTCGTGGCGCCCGATGGGACGATCGACTGGCTGTGCGTGCCGAGGTTCGACGCGCCGAGCGTGTTCGGAGGGCTGCTCGATCGCGGCGCCGGCGGCTTCCGGTTTGGCCCGTTCGCGATCAACGTCCCGAGCGGTCGCACATGGGAGCCCGGCACCAATACCCTCGTGACGGCGTGGAAGACGCCGAGCGGCTGGGCGCTCGTGCGCGAGGCGCTGACCATGGGCCCGCGGCACGGCGAGGACACGATCACGCCGCACACCCGCCCTCCGGTTGACGAGGACGGGGAACACATGCTCGTGCGCACGGTGCACTGCATCGACGGCCAGGTCGAGATCGAGCTCGTCTGCGAGCCCGTGTTCGACTACGGGCGCACGCCGGCCGAATGGACGCTGGCGGATGACCGCCACGTCGCCGACGCCGCCGGTGCAGGCCAGACGCTCAGGTTGCGCAGCGACCTGCTGCTCGGGATCGAGGGCGGTCGCGCGCGAGGGCGCCACACGCTCAGGCAGGGCGAACGGGCGTACTGCGCCCTGTGCTGGAGCGAGACGACCGTGATGGCCACGAACGTCGAGGAGGCGGAGGCGCAGCTCGAGGCGACGGCGCGCTTCTGGCGGGCCTGGCTTGGGCACGCCCGCATCCCCGACCACGAGCTGCGGCCGTTGATCCAGCGCTCGGCGCTGACGATCAAGGGCCTGACGTACATGCCGACGGGCGCCACCGTGGCCGCGCTGACGACCTCGCTGCCCGAGACCCAGGGGGCGAGCGCAACTGGGACTACCGCTACACGTGGGTGCGCGATTCGACGTTCACGCTGCAGGCGCTGCACTACCTCAACCTCGACTGGGAAGCCGATGAGTACATGGCGTTCATCGCCGACCTCGAGCGCAACGAGGACGGCGGGTTGCAGATCATGTACGGGATCGACGGCCGTCGCGATCTGACGGAGAGCTTCCGGGAGGATCTCTCCGGCTACGCCGGCGCAAGCCCCGTGCGGATCGGCAACGGAGCATTCGATCAGCGCCAGAACGACGTGTACGGTGCCGCGCTCGATTCCGTGTTCCTGCACACGCGTCGCAGTCAGCGCCTGCCGCGCCAGCTGTGGCCGCTGGTGAAGTCGCAGGCCGATTGTGCGAAGGCGGTCTGGCGCAAGCCTGATCAAGGAATCTGGGAGGCTCGCGGCAAGCCGCAGCACTACGTGTCCTCCAAGCTCATGTGTTGGGTCGCGATGGACCGCGCCGCGAAGCTGGCCGAGATCCGCGGCGAGAGCGCGCTTGCGGCGGAATGGGCGCAAACGGCGCACGAGATCAAGGCCGACATCCTGGAGCACGGAGTCGACAAGCGCGGCGTGCTGCGCCAGCACTACGGGACCGACTCGCTCGATGCCTCGACGCTGCTCGCCGCCCTGTTCGGCTTCCTCCCCAGCAGCGACGAGCGCCTGCGCGCGAGCGTGCTCGCGATCGCCGACGAGTTGACCGAGAACGGCTTCGTGCTGCGCTACCGAACCGATGAGACCGATGACGGGCTGTCCGGCAAGGAGGGCACGTTCGTGATCTGCTCGTTCTGGCTGGTCTCGGCCTTCGCGGCCATCGGCGAGCTGCAGCGGGCGCGTGACCTCATGACCCGGCTCGTCAAGGTCGCCTCGCCGCTCGGGCTGTACGCGGAGGAGTTCGACGTCGCCACGGGCCGGCACCTTGGCAATTTCCCGCAGGCGTTCTCGCACCTGGCGCTGCTCGAGGCCGCCGGGCGGATCGCGCTCGCAGACCTGGTGGAGGAGATCAGCGGATGAGCTCGTATGACGTGATCGTGATCGGCAGCGGCGCCGGCGGGGGGACGCTGGCCCACCGTCTCGCGGCGTCGGGTAAGCGGATCCTGCTACTCGAGCGCGGCGGCTGGCTGCCGCGGGAGCCGAAGAACTGGTTGGCGGAGGACGTGTTCGTGCAGAACCGCTACGTCTCGTCCGACACGTGGTATTACGCGAACGGCTCCCCGTTCCAGCCGGAGGTGCACTACTTCGTCGGCGGCGCGACCAAGCGCTACGGCGCGGCGCTGTACAGGCTGCGCAAGGAGGACTTCGGCGAGCTCCGTCACCACGGCGGAAGCTCGCCCCCGTGGCCGATCTCTTACGAGGAGATGGAGCCGTACTACACCCAGGCCGAGCAGCTCTATCAAGTGCATGGCGCGCGCGGCGAGGACCCGACCGAGCCGCCGGCGAGCGCGCCCTATCCGTTCCCCGCCATCTCGCACGAGCCCCGGATCGAGCAGCTGTCCGACGACCTCGCGAAGATCGGCCTGCATCCGTTTCACGCGCCGTGCGGCGTCATGCTCGACGAGAGCAACATGCCGTTCAGCACGTGCGTGCGGTGCGACAACTGCGATGGCTTCCCGTGCCCCTTGCACGCGAAGTCCGATGCCGAGGTGATCGCGGTCAGGCCGGCGATCGAGCACGACAACGTGACGCTGCTGACCGATGCCCGCGCCGTGCGCCTGGAGACCAACGGTACCGGCACCTCGGTCACCGGCGTGGTGGTCGAGCGCTACGGACGCAACGAGACGTTCACGGGTGACATCGTCGTCGTGTCCTGTGGAGCGGCGAACAGCGCCAAGTTGCTGCTCGCGTCCGCCAGCGATCAGCACCCGCACGGGCTCGCGAATGGGTCCGACCAGGTCGGCCGCAACTTCATGTTCCACAACAGCCAGGCCGTGCTCGCGATCTCCAAGGACGAGAACCCGACGGTGTTCCAGAAGACGCTCGGGGTCAACGACTTCTACTTCACGGGCGGCAAGGACTTCGAGTTCCCGCTCGGCAACATCCAGATGGTCGGCAAGTCCCAGGCGCAGATGTTCCGCGGCGAGAAGCCCGCCGAGACGCGCTTCGCGCCGATGTGGACGCTGCGCGATGTCGCCCACCACGCGGTCGACTTCTGGCTCTCGACCGAGGACCTCCCGATGGCCGAGAACCGCGTCACGCTCACCAGCGACGGCAGCATCCAGATCAGCTACAGCGCGACGAATGAAGAGGCCAAACAACGCCTGTACGAGCAGCTCAAGTCGATGCTCGGCGACCTCGGCATGCACAAGGACCACCTGCTGCCGCACCATGCCTATCTCAAGACCGACATCCCGATCGCCGGTGCCGCCCACCAGGCGGGCACCTGCCGGTTCGGGAGCGACCCCGCGACGTCCGTGCTCAACACCGACTGCCGCGCGCACGAGCTCGACAACCTGTACGTCGTCGACACCAGCTTCTTCCCGAGCATCGGGGCGGTCAACCCGGCGCTGACCGCGATCGCGAACGGACTGCGCGTCGGCGATCACCTGCTCGAGCGCATCGGGGCACAGCCACCCGCATCGGAGCCGGCGAGTGCCGGATGACGCCGTGACGCCCGCGCGCCGGCGCGTCGTGATCGTCGGCGGCGGGTTCGGCGGCGTCGCCGCGGCGCAAAAGCTCAGGGGCGCACCGGTCGACGTGACCCTGATCGACCGTCACAACCATCACCTGTTCCAGCCGTTGCTCTACCAGGTCGCCTCGGGCTTGCTGACGGCTGGCGAGTGCGCGGCGCCGATTCGCGCGATGGTCAGGGAGCAACCGAACGTGACGACGCTGATGGCGAGCGTTACCGACGTCGACGCGGAGGCACGCCAAATCGTGCTCGACCGTGGCGAACGGATCGACTACGACACGCTCATCGTCGCGTGCGGCGCCGAGAACTCCTACTTCGGCCACGACGAGTGGTCCGAGGTGACATATCCGCTCAAGACGCTCGCCGACGCGATCGCTCTGCGCAACCGGGTGCTCGGAGCGTTCGAGGAGGCCGAGCGCGCGGCCGAGGAGGCCGAGCGTCAGGAGTGGCTCACGTTCGTCGTCGTCGGCGGCGGGCCGACCGGCGTCGAGGTGGCCGGGCAGCTGGCGGTGATCCGCCGCCACCACCTGCGCAAGGACTTTCGCCGCTTCGACTCGCGCCAGGGGCAGGTGATCTTGCTCGATGCCGGCGAGCGCGTCCTGCCGGCGTTCAGCGAGCACACCTCCGCGAGAGCCGCACGCGCATTGGCGGCCATTGGCGTGTCCGTGCGCGACAAGGCCCGGGCGACCGCGATCGACGCCCGCGGCGTCACGATCCAGGTCGGCGAGCAGTCGGAGTGGATCCCGGCGCGCACCGTGATCTGGGCGGCCGGCGTGCACACCGCCGATATCGCCGCCACGATCGCCGGCGCGACGGGAGCGGAGCGCGACCACGCCGGCCGTCTGATGGTCAACCCCGATCTGACGCTCCCCGGCCATCCTGAGATCTCGATCATCGGCGATGCCGCGAACGTCGCCGGCGACGACGGGAAGCCGCTCCCCGGTCTCGCGACGGTCGCGATTCAGCAGGCGCACCACGTCGGCGCGGCGATCCGTGGCGGTCTGCCCGGAGCGTCGACGCGGTTTCGCTACCTCGACAAAGGTGCGCTCGCGGTGATCGGACGCGGGCGAGCCGTCTGCGAGGTGAGAGGCATCAAGCTCTCAGGCCCGGCGGCCTTCGCGATGTACATGGGAGTGCACCTTTACTACCTCGGCGGCGTCAAGGGCAGGCGGATCACGGTTCTCACGACCTGGCTGTCGGCCGGGCTCGGCTCGCTTCAGGGCCGCGTGATGGATGGTGAGCTGGCGAGCGCGGAGCATGGAGCGGAAGTGCACGAACGGGCCGTGGCCCAGTAAGGAGAGACCGATGCCGGTAGCCATCCGAATCGTCCCGGAGAAGATGTCCAGAGCGGACTACGAGAGGGTGCTCGAGGAACTCAACGCCGCTGGGGCAGCCGATCCCGAAGGCCGCACCTCACACGTCAGCTACGGGGACGTGAACGAGGTCAACGTTTTCGAGACGTGGGACTCGCAAGAAGAGTTCGAGCGCTACCACCAGAATCGCATGGCCGTCCTGCAGGCCTGCGGATTCGATGCCGGCATCGTGGAAGTGTCAGATCTGCACCTTGGCTGACCCTCTGCGCTGATGGCCAACGATCTCGCCCGGTGGCAGTTCGCCACCACCAGCATCTATCACTTCTTCTTCGTGCCGGTGACGATCGGCCTGGCCTTCCTGGTCGCGATCCTGCAGACGGTTTGGTATCGCACCGACAACCGCGACTACCTGCGGATGACGCGTTTCTTTGGCACGCTGCTGCTGATCAACGTCGCGGTCGGCGTTGTCACAGGGCTGGTGCAGGAGTTCGAGTTCGGGATGAACTGGTCGGTCTACTCGCGGTACGTCGGAGGCGTGTTCGGAGCGCCGCTCGCGATGGAGGGGCTGGCGGCCTTCTTCCTGGAATCGACGTTCCTCGGGCTGTGGCTGTTCGGGTGGAACCGGCTACCCAAGCGTGTGCACCTCGCGACGATCTGGGCGGTGGCGGTCGGATCGATGCTTTCGGCGCTGTTCATCCTGATCGCGAACTCGTGGATGCAGCACCCGGTCGGCTACCGGATCGACAAGGCCGGCAACGCTCAGCTCACCAACATCTGGGCGCTGTTCGTGAACCCGACGTTCGTGTGGGGATACGCGCACGTGATCCTCGCGTCGATCGTGACCGGCTGCCTGGTGATGCTCGCCGTGTCGGCGTGGTACATGCGCAAGCAGCGTCACGTGGAAGCCTTCCACCGCACCGGAAAAGTCGCGCTGGTCATCCTCATTCCAACGATCATCATCCAGCTGTCGGTCGGCAACCAGCTCGGCGTGATCGAGGGGCACTATCAGCCGGCGAAGATCGCCGCCGCGGAGGCGCTCTGGAACAGCTGCAAGCCGTGCTCCTTCTCCGCGCTCCAGTTCGGCGGCTTCACCCAGTCGCACGAATCGGCGACGGTGATCCTGCCGATCCCCCATCTGCTGTCGGTTCTGGCCACGGGCACCTGGAACGGGGCGGTGACGGGCCTGAATCAGCTGCAGGCCCAAGACCAGGCGAAATACGGGCCGGGGAACTACATCCCCAATGTAGCCATCCAGTACTGGTCGATGCGCGTGATGGCGTATCTGGGCTCGCTCGTCCTGTTGTTCGCGCTGTGGGGCGCGTGGCTGCTGTACCGGCAGAAGCTGCGTCATGCCCGGCTGTTCCAATTCGTCGCCACGTGGGCGGTGATCACGCCGTTCTTGATCAACACGGCCGGGTGGCTGTTGACGGAGAGCGGCCGCCAGCCGTGGATCGTCCAGGGCCTGCAGAAGACCGCCGTCGCGAACTCGCCGTCGGTCAGTGCCACCGACATCTGGATCAGTTTGATCGCGTTCGTCCTCGCCTACATCGTGCTCGGGATCGCCGACGCGACGTTGATGGTGCATTACTCCCGCAAGGGGATGGAGCAAGCCGATCGTGAGGCGGCCGAGCAGACCGACACGCCCGGCCGCACTGCAACCCCAGTCCTGACCTACTGATCACATGTACCTGCACACGGTCTGGTTCGTCATCATCACGGTTCTCTGGATCGGATTCTTCGTTCTCGAGGGCTTCGACTTCGGCGTCGGTGCGCTGCATATGTGGATCGGGCGCACAGAAACCGAGCGCAGGGTCGTGATCAACACGATCGGTCCGTGGTGGGACGGCAACGAGGTGTGGTTGATCGTCGCCGGCGCGTCGATGTTCGCCGCCTTCCCGGGCTGGTACGCGACGATGTTCTCGGCCCTCTATCTGGCACTCGTGCTCGTGCTGGTGGCCCTGTTCGGCCGGGGCGTCTCGTTCGAGTACCGGACCAAGCGTGAGAGCCCGCGCTGGCGGGGCGGGTGGTCGTGGGCGCTGACGATCGGCAGCGTGCTGGTGCCGCTGCTGATCGGCGTGGCGTTCGGCGATCTGCTGAACGGGCTCCCGATCAACAGCAGCCACGACTACACGGGGAACTTCTGGGGCCTGCTGACCGGGTACGGGGTGATGACGGGGGTGACGCTGCTGGTGCTCTCGCTGCTGCACGGAGCCACCTTCCTCGGGCTGCGGACGACCGGCGAACTGCGCGCCCGGGCCAAGGCCACGGCGAAGAGGATCGGGGCGGTCGCGCTCTTGATCGAGCTCGCGTGGGTCGTCTGGACGCTCGTCGTGATCGGCGGCGGCACCGTGCCTCAGCCGACGCAGATCCTCGCCGTGATCGCGGTCATCTTCGCGTGGTCGCTGGCGCATAGCGACAACGATGGCTGGGCGTTCTTCTCCTCCGCGCTCGCGATCGCCGCGACGGTGGCCGAGATCTTCATCGTGCTGTACCCGAACGTGATGGTGTCGAGCACCAATTCCGCCTACAACCTGACCGTCAACAACGCCTCCGCGGGTCACTACGCGCTGATTCTGATGACGATCGTCGCCCTGATCTTCTTCCCGCTCGTGCTGCTCTACCAGGGATGGTCGTTCCACGTCTTCCACGGCCGCGTGAGCCCTCCCAAGGAGCGGGAGGAGTCCTCCGAGCCGGTTACGACGCCGACGTCCTGAGCACGAACGATGCGCGCTCTCGACCCGCGGCTGGTGCAGCGAACCAAGTCGGCGCGGCCGCTGCTGACGATCGACGTCGTGCTCGGGGTCATCACCGGAGTCGCCGTCGTGCTGCAGGCGACGATGCTCGCGGAGATCATCGCCCGCGCGTTCAGCGGGACCCCGCCGCGGGCGCTCGTGCCCGAGTTCGCCCTGCTCGTGGGCGCGTTCGTGCTGCGCGGCGGGTGCGCTTGGGGGATGGAGCTCGCAGGACGGCGCGCCGCCTGGAGCGTTCTGTCGGAGCTCAGGATGGCGCTCGCGGCGAAGCGTCTGGAGGCGCAGCCGATCGCCGTCGACGGCACCGACGGAGCCGAGGTCGCGGCGGCCGCCGTTCAGGGCATCGAGGGCCTCGAGGGATACTTCGCGCGCTACCTGCCGCAGGCGGTGCTGGCGATGATCGTCCCGTTCCTCGTGATCGCGTGGGTGGCGTACGTCGACCTCGCGTCGGGTCTGATCCTGTTCTTCACGCTCCCCCTCGTCCCGGTCTTCATGTGGCTGATCGGCCGCTACACCGAGCAGCGGACGCAGGAGCGCTGGGAAGCGTTGCGCCTGCTCTCGACCCACTTTCTCGATGTCGTGCGCGGCCTGCCGACGCTGCGCGCGTTCGGGCGCGCGGAGGCGGCCGCGGCGACGCTCGCCGACGTCAGCGAGCGCTACCGCCGGACGACCATGCAGACCCTGGGCGTGAGCTTCCTCTCGGGGTCGGTGCTGGAGCTCGCCGCCACGCTGGGCGTGGCGCTGGTCGCCGTCGGAGCCGGCGTGCGCCTGGTCAGCGGCAGCCTCGGCCTGCAGGCCGGCCTGACTGTCCTCATACTCGCGCCGGAGGCGTACCTGCCGTTCCGCCGGCTCGGTGCCGAGTACCACGCGAGCGCCGATGGACTGGCCGTCGCGGAGCGGATGTTCGCGCTGCTCGACGCGCCCGCCTGCGCCGGCAAGGGCGGCTCGATCTCGGCCCCCAGCCCGATGCGCGCGCCGGTCCGCCTCGAGCGCGTGTCGTTCGCGTATCCATCCCGCCCCGGCCGCGTGCTCGACGGATTCGACCTGGAGTTGTTCCCGGGCGAGGCGGTCGCGCTGGTCGGCGAGAGCGGCGCCGGCAAGAGCACCGTCGCCGCGCTGCTACTCGGCCTCCTGGAGCCGAGCGGCGGCCGCGTCCGCGTCGGCGCGGTCGATCTGTCGGCCTCCATGCTGGAGGAGTGGCGAGCGCAGGTGGCGTGGGTTCCACAGCATCCGACGATGTTCCGGGGCACGGTCGCGCAGAACATCCGCCTCGGCGCGCCGCAGGCCGACGATGCGGCGCTCGCCGACGCCGCGCGACTCGCCGGCGCGGACGAGCTGATCGCCGCGCTGCCGGACGGCTTCGCGACCGAGATCGGCGACGGGCAGCGGTCGTTGTCGCCCGGCGAGCGGCGGCGGATCGCACTCGCGCGCGCGTTCCTGCGGGACGCGCCGTTCGTGATCCTCGATGAGCCGACCGCGGACCTCGATCCGGCGAGCGTGCGGATCGTCTCGACTGCCGTCGAGCGTCTCCGGCAAGACCGGACGATGCTCGTGATCGCGCACCGCCCGGAGCTCGTGCGGCACGTCGATCGCGTCGTGCGCCTCGTGGAGGGTCGCGCCGTGGAGAAAGCACAGCGATGGGCCGCATGAACGGGACACTGGCGGCGCTCATGCGGCTGACCGGCGCGCCACGCGCTCGGGTTGCGCTGGCCGCGGCGCTGGGGACCCTGACGGTGCTGTTCGGCGTCGGCCTGATGGCGACCGCCGGGTACCTGATCTCCCGCGCAGCGGAACGCCCGGCGGTCCTCTCGCTGATGGTGACGATCGTCCTGGTCCGCGTCTTCGGGCTCGGCCGGCCAATCGTGCGCTACGCGGACAAGCTCGCCTCGCACGACCTCGCCCTGCGGACGCTCGGCCCGCTGCGGGTGGGCTTCTACCGGAGGATCGAGCCGCTCGCGCCGGCGCAGCTCGATGCCTATCGCGAGGGTGATCTGCTCTCGCGCATGGTCGCGGACGTCGACGCGATGCAGAACCTCTACCTGCGCGGGCTTGGACCCGTGGTCGTGGCAGCGCTCGCAGGCGCCGTCTGCGTCGGCGTGACGGCGGCGGTGCAGCCGGCCGCGGCGGTGGTCCTGGCGGCGGGTCTGCTCGCTGCGGGGGCCGGGATTCCGGCGCTCTCGGGCCTGCTCGCCCGCCGAGCCGGCAGACGGCAATCCGCTGCGCGCGGCGAGCTGACCTCCGAGCTGCTCGAGTTGCTCGGCGGCAGCGCCGAGCTCGTGGCGCTCGGCGCGCACGAGGCCCGGCTGACGCGCGTCGCCGACGCGGACGACGCGCTCGTCCGGCTCGCCCGCCGCGATGCGCTCGCGACCGGGGTTGCCGACGGGCTTGGTCTGATCGTCGCCGGTCTGACCGTCGGCGGCGTACTCGCGCTCGCCGCCGGGGCCTCCACGAGCGGCGAGCTGAATCGCGTGCTGATCGCGGCGCTGGCGCTGCTCGCACTGGCATCCTTCGAGGCGGTGAATCCGCTCGCCGAAGCGGCTCGGGCGCTGTCGGCGACGGTCGCGGCTGGGCGGCGGATCCTCGAGCTGGGCGGACCCGGGGCGGCGGTTCGCGACCCGGCCGCGCCAGCCCCGGCGCCGCGCTGGCCGTTCACGGTCGCGCTCGAGGGGGTGACCGCCCGCTACCCGGGCCAGCCGCGCCCGGCGGTCGAGGGCGTGAGCCTGCGGCTCGAGCCGGGAGAGCAGGTCGCGCTGCTCGGCGCGAGCGGCGCCGGCAAGACGACGATCGTGAACCTGCTGTTGCGCTTCCTCGACCCCGAGCGCGGACGCGTGACGATCGGCGGTCGCGATCTGCGCGACTGCGCCCAGGACGACATCCGGCGCCTGATCGCGGTCGCTGGTCAGGACTCGCACCTGTTCTCGACCAGCATTCGCGAGAACGTCCGGATCGGACGCCATCAGGCGACCGACGCGGAGATCGAGGAGGCGCTGCGCCAGGCTCACATCTGGCACTGGGTCGATCGCCTGCCGGATCGGCTCGACACGCTCGTGGGCGAGCAGGGACGCCAGCTCTCCGGCGGGCAGCGCCAGCGCCTCGTGCTCGCGCGCGCGTTACTGGCTGACACGCCGGTGCTGGTGCTCGACGAGCCGACCGCGCATCTCGATCCGAACACCGCGGGCGAGCTGATCGCCGGCGTCCTCACCGCCGCACGAGACCGGTCGGTGCTGCTGATCACCCACCGGACTGAGGGGTTGGACCTCGTCGACCGGGTGCTCAGCCTGGACGCGGGCCGAGATCGGCGTCCACAGCCGCTGGCGCAGCTGGCGCACTAGCCGGGCCGGGAGCAGCGCTGCGGGCGCCCGGCAGAGAGCGACTGCCGGGCGGTATCGTCCACCGCGAGCGATGAGGGGTGAGATTCGGGGGTTTTCTACGGATGCTCGGCACGGGGAGCCGATGTACAACCGCGCGCGTGCCGCGCGATCGCGCCCATGACGCAGATGCGCTCGCATCCTGATCGGCGGCCGGCCGCCTCGGTCGCCGGCGCCCCGGTCCCGACACTGGCGATCCCGTGGTCGCTGATCGCCGGCGCGAGCCTCGCGTCGGGCACGATCGTCGCGCTCGTCGTCGCTCCCGGCGTTCGAGCGACGAGCGGCGCCTCACCGGGGACCGCAGTGCTCATCGGCGTCGTGCGTGGCGTGATGGTCGCGATTCCCCTCGCGGTGGCGCTGTTCGCATGCCGCCAGCCGGCGCATGCCCGGTTCGGAAGGCTGCTCGTCGCGTTCAGCGGGATCTGGTTCTTGGCGGCGCTGTCGTTGTCCTCCTCGCCGCTGGTCTACAGCGTCGGCCGCGTCGCCGGTTGGCTGCTGGAGGTCTTCTTCATCTACATGATCCTGGCGTTCCCGAGTGGGCGGTTGACGACCCCGGTCGACCGCGCGCTGATGGCGATCGCAATCGGAATCGTCGCGACGCTGTACCTCCCCACCGCCCTGCTCCTGGAGCACTACCCCACGCCATCGGCGTTCTCGCTGTGCGCGGCGCACTGTCCGCACAACGTGTTCATGGTGGGCGACCATGAACCCGCCGTGATCGGGAACGTCATCCGACCGCTCGGTGACGTGCTCGCGACGATCGCGTTTGCGGCTGTGGCGATCCGGCTCGCGGCGCGGATCCGCGTCGCCAACACGCTCGTGCGCCGGACGCTGGCGCCGGTGCTCGTCGTCGCGATCGGCTGGCTCTTGTGGACGGGGGTATGGATCTGCCTGCGCGACTTCGCGCCGGATTCCGAGCTCATTCGCATCGCGACCTGGGCGATGGCGGTCTTAGTTCCGGCCATCGCGATCGGCTTCCTGGTCGGCATCGTGCGCTGGCATCTGTTCGTGAGCGCGGCCGTGCGGCGCGTCAACGGCAGCCTACGCGGGGTCCCGAAGCCGGCAGAAGCGCGCGACATGCTCGCCGAGGCATTCGACGATCCCGAGCTCGAAATCGGCTACTGGCTGCCCAGGCGACGCCGGTGGGCGACCGTGGGCGATCGGCCGCTGCGCGCGCCCTCGCCAGGATCCGGACGCCGTCTCACGGAGGTCCATCAGGGCGATAGGCAGCTCGTGGCGATCGTGCACGACGCGACGCTGTCCGACGAGCGCTCGTTCATCGATGCCGCCGCCTCGCTGGCGGCGATCGCGTTCGACAGCGAGCGCCTCGAGACCAGGGCCGCTGGGATGCTCCACGAGCTTCAGGGGACCCGGGCCCGCTTGCTCGCGGCCGCCGATGCCGAGCGGCGCCGGATCGAACGCGACCTGCACGACGGCGCCCAGCAGCGCCTCGTCGCGCTCAGCATCGAGCTCGGCTTGGCTGCCGAGCAAGCCGAGCCCGATGAGCAGACGGCCGCGATGCTGCGAGGCTTCGCCACCGAGGTCGAGTGCGCGCTCGAGGAGGTGCGCGCACTGGCGCACGGAATCTATCCGGCGATCCTGTACGACCGCGGGCTCGCCGAGGCTCTGCAGGCCGCGGCGCGGCGCTCGCCGATCCCGGCGACGGTCGACACCGCCGCCCTCACGGCGCAACCGCCGGAGATCGCGACCGTCGTCTACTTCTGCTGCCTCGAAGCGCTACAGAACGCCGCCAAGCACGCCGTCGATGCGACGGCGATCGACGTGGTCGTGCGGCAGTCCGACTCGACCTTGTTCTTCTCGGTGTCCGACGACGGCTGCGGCTTCGCCGTCGACGCGCGGCCGGCGGGCATGGGCATGCTCAACATGCGCGATCGGCTCGCCAGCGTCGGTGGTGAGTTGGTGGTCCGCTCACGTCTCGGCGACGGCACGCGCGTCAGCGGCCGGATCCCGTGGGCCCACGAGCCGCTCGCGCCGCCGCGCGAACGCGATCCAGAGCCTCAGGCGCTCGCCGGCTCGGGTCCGCGCTTGCCGTAGACGTCCGCGAGGAACATCAGCGTCGCCTTGACACGCTTGCTGACGTCGTCGGCGTTATCGAGCTCGAGCTTCAAGAAGATCGAATTGATGTGCTTCTCGACCGCTCGCTTCGTCAGGTAGAGCGATTCCGCGATCGCGGCGTTGCTCTTTCCCTGGGCGATCTCGCTCAGGACCTCGCGCTCGCGTGGGGTGAGCTGACCCAGCGGCGAGGCCTCGACGCCGGTGCGCGCCGCGACCAGGACCTCGACGACCTTCGGGTCGACGGTCGACCCGCCGGCCGCGACCGACCGGATCGCACCGACCAGCGTGGAGCGGTCGTGAAGGCGTTCCTTGAGCAGGTATGCACGGCGGTCGGAGCCGGACTCGAACACGCCGAGCACGTAACCCGGTTCGGCGTACTGGCTGAGTACGACGACGCCGACGTCCGGGTGCGTCTCGCGCAGGCGCATCGAGAGCCGGATCCCTTCGTCGGTCGACGTCGGGGGCATCTTGATGTCGGTCAGGACGACGTGCGGGCGCTCGCCGTCGATCGCCGCGAGCAGGGCATCGTAGTCGCCGTGGGCGCCGACGAGGTCAACATCGGGCGCGCCGTCCAGCAATCGTGCGATTCCCTCTCGCACCAGCATGCTGTCCTCCGCTACCACGACCCGGATCGTCATCGCCGTATCCAACGATATCCGCGATCGTGGCACCGAACGTCGTGCGCGCGGGGCGGCGCGCTCGTGCGGACTTCCCAGCCGCCGACTGGCGCACCCCCTTGTCCTCGGCGATGGAGGTCTGCAAGCGTTCAGCGATGCAAGGCCCCTTGGACAGGTCTGGGGAGCCTTGCATCTAGGGAAGGAGCAACCCTGCGAAAGGACACGCACAAGTTGATTCTGAATGCCAGCGGTGAACGGCGTCCCGAGGAGACGCAGAGCGATGTCGGCGTGATGGTCGTCGATGACCATCCGGCTTTTCGCCGCGCCGCGCGCGCCGTCGTCGAAGGCACGCCGGGCTTCGTGCCGCTCGCCGAAGCCGCGTCTGGCCCGGAAGCGCTCGCCTACGCCGACGAGCTGCACCCCGACCTGGTCCTGATGGACCTCCACATGCCCGGCATGGACGGCTTCGAAGCCACCCGCAGGCTGACCGAGTCTCATCCCGAGAGCATCGTCGTGCTCGTCTCGATCGACACGCTCGACCCGCCCGAGCTGGAAGTCGCTTCCTGCGGCGCCGCGGCATACGTACGCAAGCAGAGCTTCGGCACCCGTACGCTGCGCGGCCTGTGGAGCAGCTACGGTTCGCGCCGCTGACTGATCCCGACGAATTGTCTCGGCCGGCGCCGTATCGCTACGGCGCCGTCCTGCTGCTCTCACTCGTCCTGCTGCTGTTCGAGGTGGTCGCGCCCGACACGACGTGGTCCCGCGCGGTCGCGTTCGGACTGACGGCGGCGGCGCTGATGATCGCGGTTGTGACCTCGCGGTCCGGCAGGGCGCTGCCCAGCCCCGGCCGCGCGGTCGCCGTGGCGCTGTTCGGTCTCGTGGGCGTCGTCGGGATCGCCACTGGCCTGTTTTCGATTGCCGTCAGCTCCGCGCTGACGATGATCCTGTTGGCGGCGATCCCGGTCGCTCTCGTCAGCGGTCTCGTGCGGCTCGTCCGGGACGCGGGCGTGACCATTCAGGCGGTCGCGGGCGCGCTCGCGATTTATCTCTTGGTCGGGCTCCTGTTCGCCGCTGCGATCGGCTTCGTCTCGCAGGTCGCCAACGCGCCGTATTTCAGTCAACCGGGCACTGTCAACACAGGTGACCGCATTTACTTTTCGTTCACGGTTCTGACCACGACCGGGTTCGGTGACTACACGGCCGCGCTACCGGTCGGCCACGCCCTGGCGGTGCTGGAGATGCTCACGGGACAGCTCTACCTGGTGACGGTGATCGGGATCCTCGTCGGCAACTTCGCCGGACGCCGGCGAGCGGACTGAGGTCACGATCATCCAATCGGGGTGATGCCCGGCCGCCCGCGCGGGTGTCAAAATCAGCGCGGCTGACAGGTGTTCCCGCTCCACCCATGAGACTTCCCTCGCCCGCCCGCAGCGTCCTCGCCGGAACCGCCGGAACGGCGACGATGACGGCCGCGTACGACTTGGAGCGCCGGCTCCGGGGACGCCATCGCGGTTCGCTCGACTACGACGACTCGCTCGTGCCCGGCCAGATCGTGGCCGGCATCATGCACCTGCCGCACGTGACCGCGCACGGCGAGGAGGAGATCGGCCTGGCGTTGCGCTGGAGTTACGGTTCGGTGTTCGGTCTCTGGCACGGGATTCTCCATCGCAAGCTGGGGCTGAAGGAGCCGTGGGCGAGCCTCGCGTTCGGCGCGACGCTGATGAGCGCGACGCTCTCGCTGTTTCCGTTGCTCGGCCGCACGCCGCCGCCCTGGCGCTGGCCTCCCGACGTGCTCGCGACGGCGTTCGCGACGCACGCCGCCTACGTCGCCGGCGTCGCCGTCACCGACGACGCGTTGACCCGGGCGAGCGGCTGAGCAATCGTGGCGCAAGCGTGGCCATGGCCTGAGGAGCTGGACGCCCTCGTCGCGGCGCCGGACAACCACCTGCGGCTGCTCGAGAACGACCGCGTACGGGTTCTGCAGACACACGTGCCGGCCGGAACCAGGACGCCGGTGCACACGCATCGGTGGCCGAGTGTCGGTTACGTTCTCCAGGGCAGCGATTTCATCCGCCGCGACGGCACCGGAGACATCCTGTTCGACACTCGCTCCGCGAATGACGCTCCGCAAGCGTCCCAGGCGCTCTGGGCCGGGCCGTTTGCGCCGCATTCGCTCGAGAACGTGGGCGGCCAGGAGCTGCGGGTTATCATGATCGAGCTGAAGGACAGGTGCTAGATCGGCCCGGGCTCGCGGTCTGCACGAACCATCGATTTCTCGGCGTGCGCGGCACGCGGTGACTAGCTGGCCAGTGCAAGGAGAGGAAATGAACGCGACCGAAACGCTGCACGAGCTGGGTCAGAGCCTCTGGCTCGACAACATCACTCGGCAACTACTCGACTCCGGGCAGCTGCAGAGCTACATCGACGACTATGCAGTCACCGGGCTGACGTCGAACCCATCGATCTTCGACAAGGCGATCGCGTCAGGGGCATACGACGACGACATCAAGCAGAAGAGCACCAGCGGGATGGACCGGGAAGCGCTGTTCTTCGACCTGGCGATCGAGGACCTGCGACGCGCGGCTGACGCGTTCGCCGCGATCCATCAGCGCACGGCCGGGGTCGACGGGTGGGTCTCACTCGAGGTCTCGCCGACACTCGCGTACGACACCGAGCAGACGGTCGCCGCCGCCAAGAAGCTGCACGACCGGGCGGCGCGGCCGAATCTGCTGATCAAGATCCCCGGCACCGCCGAGGGGCTGCCCGCGATCGAGGAGGCGATCGCGGCCGGCATCCCGATCAACGTGACGCTGCTGTTCTCAGCCGATCAATATCGCGCCGCGGCGGACGCGTTCATGCGCGGCATCGAACGGCGGATCGAGGACGAGCAGGACCCAGTCGTCGGCTCGGTCGCGTCGGTGTTCATGTCGCGCTGGGACGTCGCCGTGCAGGACACTGTCCCCGCACAGTTGAAGGACCGTCTGGCGATTGCCGTCGGTCTCCAGGTCTACCGGGCCTACCGGGAGGTGATGGACAGCGATCGCTGGGAGCGGCTGGCGAACTCGGGCGCGCGGATGCAGCGCCTGCTGTGGGCGAGCACGAGCACGAAGGACCCCAAGGCGCCCGACGACCTGTACGTCCAGTCGCTGGGCGCGCCGTTCACGGTGAACACGATGCCCGATGCGACGTTGCGCGCGTTCCACGATCACGGCCACGTCGGCAAGCCGATGCCAACCGATGGCGGCGACTCGGAGACGACGCTGGCGCAGTTCACGCAGGCGGGCGTCGACCTCGATGCGCTCGCGGCCAAGCTCCAGTCCGACGGCGCGCAGAGCTTCGTCGACGCCTGGAACGACCTGCTGGCACATATCGACGCGCACAGCGCGGCGCTGCGCGCCTGAAGCGAGGGAGAGGGCTCGATGAGCACCGGCACGACGACGACGCCGCTGCGCAGCCGTCCGGCGTGGCAGGCGCTGGAGCGCCACTACGATCAGGTGCGCGCGGCACATCTGCGAGCGCTGTTCGCGAGCGATCCCGGCCGTGGCGAGCGGCTGACGGCGGACGGCGCGGGGCTGTTCCTCGACTACTCGAAGAACCGCGTCACCGATGAGACGATCTCGCTGCTGCTCGCGCTGGCGCAGGACTGCGGGCTGCAGGAGCGGACCGAGGCAATGTTCCGGGGCGATCGGATCAACATCACCGAGAACCGCTCCGTGTTGCACGTGGCGCTGCGGATGCCGCGCAGCGAGTCGCTCATCGTCGACGGTGTGGACGTGGTCGCGGAGGTCCACGCCGTGCTCGACCAGATGTCGGCGTTCTCCGATCAAGTCCGCTCGGGCGAGTGGAAGGGTCACACGGGCAAGCCGATCCGCAACGTCATCAACATCGGGATCGGCGGCTCTGACCTGGGGCCGGTGATGGCTTACGAGGCGCTGCGGCACTACTCGATGCGCGAGCTGACGTTTCGTTTCGTCTCGAACGTCGACTCGACCGACTTCGCCGAGGCCACGCGCGACCTCTCCCCAGAGGAGACGCTATTCATCATCTCCTCCAAGACGTTCACGACGCTCGAGACGATGACGAACGCGCGCACGGCGCGCGACTGGGTGCTGGCCGCGCTCGGGGACGAGTCTGCAATCGCCAAGCACTTCGTCGCCGTGTCGACGAACGAGGTGGAGGTGTCTCGGTTCGGGATCGACAAGCAGAACATATTCGGTTTCTGGGACTGGGTCGGCGGCCGCTACTCGATGGACTCGGCAATCGGCCTCTCGACGATGATCGCGATCGGTCCCGGGCGGTTCGGCGAGATGCTCGCGGGCTTCCACGAGATGGACGTCCACTTCCGCACGACGCCGCACGAACGCAACCTGCCCGTGCTGCTGGGGCTGCTGGCGGTTTGGTACGGGGACTTCTTCGGCGCTCAGACGTACGGCGTGATGCCCTATTGCCAGTACCTGAAGCGGTTCCCCGCCTACCTTCAGCAGCTCACGATGGAGTCCAACGGCAAGCATATGACGCTCGATGGCCGGCACGTCGACTACCAGACCGGCGCGGTCTTCTGGGGCGAGCCGGGGACGAATGGGCAGCACAGCTTCTACCAGCTGATCCACCAGGGGACCGAGCTGATTCCGGTGGACCTGATCGGGTTCGGCAAGACGTTGAACCCGATCCGCGACCACCACGACATCCTGATGTCCAACGTGTTCGCCCAGGCTCAGGCGCTCGCGTTCGGCAAGACGGAAGAGGAGGTCCGGGAGGAGGGGGTGGCGCCGGCGGTCGTGCCGCATCGCGTGTTCGAAGGCAACCGGCCGACAAACGTGATCCTCGCCGAGGTGCTCACGCCGCACGCGCTCGGAACGCTCGTCGCGCTGTACGAGCACAGCGTGTTCACCCAGGGAACGATCTGGGGGATCGACTCCTTCGACCAGTGGGGCGTCGAGCTCGGGAAGGCGCTCGCACGGGCGATCATCCCGGAGCTCGAGTCCGACGATGAGCCCGACCTGCGACACGACAGTTCGACGAACGCACTGATCCGACGCTACCGGGACATGCGATGAGCGCCGCGGCTTCGCAATCGATCCGCTTGCTGCTCGCGGATGTCGACGGCACGCTCGTGACCCGCCAGAAGGTCTTGACGCAGCGCGCGATCGACGCGGTGAAGCAGCTGCGCGCGGCGAGCATCCTGTTCGCGATCACGAGCGGGCGCCCGCCTCGCGGGATGCAGATGCTGATCGCGCCGCTCTCGCTCGACACGCCCCTGTCGGCCTTCAACGGCGGGCTCGTCGTGAAGCCGGACATGTCCATCGTGCAGCAAAAGGTGATTCCGCCAGAGCTCGTTCCCCAGGTCGTCTCCACGCTCGACTCGACGGGGCTCGACGTGTGGCTCTACCAGGGCGCTGACTGGTTCGTGCGCAAGCTCGACGCGCCCCACGTCGACCGCGAAGCGGCGACGGTCCAGTTCGCGCCGACGCTCGTGAAGAGCTTCGACGGCATGACGGATGGGATCGCGAAGATCGTCGGTATCAGCGACGACTACGACCTCGTCGCGTCCGCCGAGCGTCTCGCGCACGACGAGTTCGGCGATCACGTATCCGCCGCTCGGTCACAGCCGTACTACCTGGACGTCACCCACCCGGACGCCAACAAGGGCGGCGTCGTCAAGTTCCTCTCCGCGACCTACGACATCGCGCCCGAGGAGATCGCCACGATCGGCGACATGCCGAACGACATCCTGATGTTCGCGCACTCCGGTCTCTCGATCGCGATGGGGCAGAGCGACCGCGACGTCAAGCTCGCCGCCCGCCGGGTGACGACGTCGAACGAAGATGAGGGGTTCGCGAATGCGGTGGAACGCTTCATCCTGCGAACAGATGCGAACCAGAACGCGCCCGCAAGCGCCGAAAGGAGCTCAGCATGACCACAAAGACGCCCATGCAACTCGGCATGGTCGGCCTCGGGCGGATGGGCTCCGGCCTCGTCCGCCGCCTGATGCACGACGGTCATCGCTGCGTCGCGTACGACGTC
Organism: uncultured Solirubrobacterales bacterium; assembly: GCA_963763525.1. Lineage (GTDB taxonomy): Bacteria > Actinomycetota > Thermoleophilia > Solirubrobacterales > Solirubrobacteraceae > Palsa-465. Next base: position 66,927 of record CAVXPA010000013.1, on the reverse strand, counting down.
TCCGCGGACGCGGTGCAGGCGCTCGAGGCGGACGGTGCCACCGGCGCCGACTCGCTGCAGGCTTTCGCCGCCAAGCTCGAGCCGCCGCGAACGGCCTGGGTCATGGTGCCGGCGGGCGAGGTCACCGACAGCACGATCGCCGCCCTCGCCGACGTGCTCGAACCCGGTGACACGATCATCGACGGCGGCAACACGTACTACCACGACGATCTTCGTCACGCCGCGGCGTTGAAGGAGAAGGGCATACACCACGTCGACGTCGGCACGAGCGGCGGCATTTGGGGGATCGACCGCGGGTTCTGCCTGATGATCGGCGGCGAGGAGGAGGTCGTGGAGCGGCTCGGTCCGATCTTCGCCTCAATCGCTCCGGGCGTCGACGCCGCGCCGCGGACACGGGGGCGGACGGGCCCCCCGGCGCCATCGGAGCAGGGGTACTACCACTGCGGCCCCAACGGGGCTGGACATTTCGTGAAGATGGTGCACAACGGCATCGAGTACGCGCTGATGGCCGCATACGCCGAGGGACTGAACATCATCCGCAACGCCGACGCCGGCCTGCGCTCGCGCGAGATGGACGCCGAGACCGCGCCACTGGAACACCCCGAGTACTACGAGTACGACATCGACACGACCGAGGTCTCCGAGGTCTGGCGGCGGGGCAGCGTGATCGGCTCGTGGCTGCTCGACCTGACCGCCGACGCGCTGTACGCGTCCCCAACGCTGGAGGAGTTCACCGGCCGCGTGTCCGACTCGGGCGAGGGACGCTGGACTTCGCAGGCCGCGATCGACGTCGGCGTTCCTGCCCCAACCCTGACGACCGCGCTGTACTCGCGCTTCTCCTCCCGGGGTCTCGACCAGTTCGCGGACAAGCTCCTATCCGCGCTGCGCAAGGAGTTCGGCGGTCACGCGGAGAAGTCGTCGTGACGCTGCCGATCGAGGTTTGCCCGAATGCCGACGAGGTCGCGCACCGCGGCGCCGAGTTCGTTGCCCAGCACGCCCAAGCCGCGGTCCGGAACCACGGTCGCTTCACGTTCGCCGTCAGCGGCGGGCGCACGCCGTGGGCGATGTTCGCCCACCTCGCCGCCGCGAACGTGCCCTGGGAGCAGGTGACGATCTTCCAGGTCGACGAGCGGGTCGCTCCCTCCGGTGATCCCGACCGTAACCTGACGCATCTGCTGCAGAGCCTGCCCGCCGGGGCGAAGGCGGACGTGCGGCCGATGCCGGTCGAGGAGGAAGACCTCGACCGCGCCGCGGCCGCCTATGCCGCCTCCCTGCCGCAAACGTTCGACCTGATCCATCTCGGACTCGGTCCGGATGGCCACACGGCGTCGCTCGTGCCCGGCGACCCGGTGCTCGAGGTGATGGACAGGGAAGTCGCGGTCACCGGCGTCTACCAGGGGCGGCGGCGGATGACGCTGACCTATCCCGCGCTCGCGCGGGCGGCGACCGTGCTGTGGCTGATCACCGGCGCTGACAAGGTCGACGCGCTGCGGCGCCTCCGAGCCGGCGACCGCTCGATCCCGGCCGGCCGGATCGCGTCCGGGAACGCGCTCGTGATCGCCGACGAGGCGGCCACGGGCGGCAGCGACGGATGAACGTCGACGAGGCGGCCACGGGCGGCAGCGACGGATGAGCGTCGAGCAGGAAAAGCGGCTCGCCGCGGAGACCGCCGCGCAGCTGGTGCAGGACGGCATGATCGTCGGCCTCGGGACCGGATCCACCGTCGCGTATCTGCTGCCGGCGCTCGCGGTCCGCGGCCTGCGGCTGCGTTGCGTGGCCACCTCGCCCGCGACCGAGCACAATGCGCGGGAGCTGGGCATGGACGTCGAATCGTTCAGCGGCCCGGGGGCGCTGAGCCGTTTGGACATCACGATCGACGGCGCCGATCAGGTGGCTCGGTCGGGCTGGCTCGTGAAGGGCGGCGGCGCCGCGCACACGCGCGAGAAGGCGGTCGCGGCGGCGGCCGATCGCTTCATCGTGATCGTCTCGTCCGACAAGCTCGTCGACACGCTCGCGCCGCCGGTGCCGCTCGAGTTGCTCCAGTTCGGCCTCGCGGCGACGCTGAGGCGAATTGGAACGGTGAAGCTGCGCGACGTCCCGCTCAGCCCCGAAGGTGGCGTTATCGCCGACTACACGGCCCCGTTCGAGGACCCGGCTGAGCTCGCGGCGCGGCTCTCACAGACCGTCGGCGTAGTCGAGCACGGTCTGTTCCCGGCCGAGATGGTCTCTGACGTCATCGTCGCGCGCGGCGACGACGTCGAACACATCACGCCGTAGCGACGACCTGATCGTCGTCGTCCCAGTTGATGTCGGCCGCGTCGCCGCGGTCGAGCACGTGCGGCCCGCCCGTCTTGGTGAAGCCATCCCAGGCCCAGTCGACGACCGCATCGATTTTCGAGCGCGTCCCGGTCATGAGGCTCGCGTGGACGCCGAGCCACGCCATGTGCCCGAGCTCCCCGTGGACCTCGTGATGGTTCTTGCCGATCTCGGCAACCGCGGCGCCGCGGCCGATCATCGCCATGATCCCCTTGTCGTGGTAGACGAACTGCGTGCGCTCCTTGCCCTTGAAGTCGGCGATGATGTTGTCGGCGGCCGACGTCCCGCTCTGCAACGCGACCGACCCGAGCTGGGGCAGCGGCTTGCCGTCCCGACCGGGGATGTTGGCGATGTCCCCGATCACATAGACGCCGGGGCTGCCGCTCAGGGTCAGATCGCCCTGGACGTCGACCCGCCCGCCGGCGCCGGCCGCGAGGCCACAGTCGGCTGCGACCGCCGCGGCCATGATGCCGCCGCCCCACACCACGCAGCGGGTGGCCACGACCGTGCCGTCGGAGAACAGCGCGTGGCCGCTCCCGACTTCTTTGACGCCGGTCCCGAGGTGGACGTCGACGCCCTTCTCATGCAGGACCTTGGCGACATAGTCGTGCGCCTTGTCGGAGAACGGCTTCAGCAGCGCGTCGCCATAGTCGAGCAGATAGATGTGCGCGGCCTTCACGTCGATGTTGTGGTACTCGCTCGGAACGGTGACCGCGAACATGTCGCCGAGCGCGCCCGCCACCTCGACGCCGGTGGGACCGCCGCCGACCACGACGACGTTCAGCGCGCCGCGGTCGACGAGCGCCGGGTTACGGTCGACCTGCTCGAACAGACCGAGGATACGTGAACGCAGGTTGGTCGCGTCGTCGAGCGAGTAGAGCGGGAACGAGTGCTCCGGGGCGCCCGGCGTGTGGAAGAAGTTCGGCTGCGAGCCGGCCGCCAGCACGAGGGCGTCGCCGCTCCACTGGCTGCCGTCGCTCGAGGTGACGGTGCGTGTCGTCGTGTCGACGCCGGTGATCTCCGCCAGGACCACGGTCACGTTGGCGTCGTCGGCGAAGACCTCCCGCAGCGAATTGGCGATGTCGCTGCCCGCCAGCTGCGAGGTCGCCACCTGGTAGAGCAGTGGCTGGAACTGGTGATAGTTGTTCTGGTCGATCAGCGTGATCTCTATGTCGTCCTGCCCCGCCAGCCGCTGCACGCAACCGAGGCCGGCGAAGCCGCCGCCGACGATCACGACCTTGTGTTTGCCGTTCTCCGAGCTCATGGTGCGACGGACGCTACACGCCGGCTCCGAACGTCTCATCACCCTGTTCGGATGAGCCACCGTCGGGATTGGATCGGCCTTCCTCCCCCCAGCGCGCGAGCGCTCGCTGCGCGATCAGCGTCAGGCACCCCGCGAGCAGCAGCATGGTGACGTTGATCGCGAGCACGTCGAGCGCGCCGAGCACCCTCGACGCGTCGCCGATACCGGCTGCGACGCCGAGGTACGCGGACGCCGGGATCGTCGTGACGGAGATCGCGACGCCGACCGCCGAGCTGGCCCTCGTCTCGAGCGCGAGCATGCCCGCCACCCCAGCCGCGAACGCGACGATCGGGGTCGAGATGTTCACGGTCGAGAGCCCGGCGAGGAACGTGCGCTGGCCCGGCAGCAGGTGACTCGGGCCGAGGCTCAGGTGGTGCACCACGAACGTCAGCGCTGCACCGACGGCGCACGCGCAGCCCAGGCCGACGATCAGCGTCAGCACGGCGCGGGCGGCGAGTCGCCAGCGGCGCAGGACGAGCGCGGTCGCGGCGGCGCAGATCGGCAGCGTGTCCGGGCTGATCGCCATCGCGCCGACGATCAGGGTCGTGTTGGCGTAGATGACCCCGAACGCCGCGATGACCCCGGCCGCGGCCATGAAGACGAGGTAGCGAGCGAGTGGCCGCGCGTTGGCCCCGGCTTGGTTCAAGAGGTCCGCCCAGACCACGCTCGCGAGCGGTTGCTGCGCAAGCGAGGGGCCGATCGTGTCGAGCCGTTGAAGAACCACATCCTCGGTGGGGAGGCCGAGCTGCTTGACCCGCTCCATCGCCTTGTCGACGGCATCGTCGATCAGGTCGGCCGTGACGAACGCCTTGCCCGACGCGCCGTCGCGCGTGAGGATGACGTGCCGGGAGCCCGGGATCACCTCCAGCTGGGCGGCGAGGTCGGCGATCGTCTCGGGGGTCCCGAACACGCGAAGCTGCAGCACGGCTACACCGTTCAGCCGGCCGCCGGCCGGTGCGCTGGGCGGGCCACGACCAGGTCACGATAAGCTGTGGCTTGGACGTTCCGGCGCACAATCATGGTCTTGCACCGCTCATCCCGCGGCCTGTGCGTCGCTTTCGTCCCGGTTGTGATTGCCGTCCTGGTGGCGGCGATGTTGTCGGCTTGCGGCGGCAGCAGCAAGCCTGCCTACTGCGCGCAGATCACCTCGCTCAAGCAGTCAATCTCGAGCGTCAACGCGAGCTCGATCACGAGCCCGAGCACGCTCATTTCGACGTTCAATAAGGTCTCCAGCGACGCCAAGGAGCTGGCGAGCAGCGCCAAGAGCGCGTTCCCGAATCAGATCAGCGCGCTCGAGAGCTCTCTCAGCGCGGTCAGCAAGAGCATCTCGCAGCTGACGACGTCGCCTGCGAGCGCGGCGTCGGCGCTGCCAGGGCAGGTCGAGGCCGTGATCTCGGCCGCTGGAAACCTCGAGAGCGCCGCGAAGTCGAGCTGCTCCTGAGCTGCGGCGGCCCCCGCGTTGCGCCAGGCGGTCTCGCCGCCTCACGTTGCGCAAGGCGGTCCTCCTGCGCCCCACCGCGCGCTCACCCCGATTGGGTGACGCGCGGATCGCCAGGTCTGGGAGCATCGCGAGCATGAGCACGACTGCGACCGCAGGAGATGCAGGGGCGGCGACCCCCGCCCCTGTCCCACACCTGACCATTGACGAGCGGACGGCCCGCGGCCGCGCGGCGCGCGCCGAGGTGCCGCGCTCGCGCCACGGCGAGTTCGAGCCGTCGCCCGATCGACCCGACCCGATCGCGCTGCTCGAGCGCCAGGCGCAGACGCGGGTCCCGGAGCTGGTGCCGGTCCGCTACGGACGGATGCTGGTCTCGTCATTTACCTTCTATCGGGGCGCCGCGCTGATCATGGCGAACGACCTCGCCGGGACGCCCCGGTCCGGCCTGAACGTCCAGGCCTGCGGTGACGCCCACCTGTCCAACTTCGGCGTGTTCGCCTCGCCGGAACGCCGGCTCGTGTTCGACCTCAACGACTTCGACGAGACTCTGCCCGGGCCGTGGGAGTGGGACGTCAAGCGGCTCGCGACCAGCATGCTGATCGGCGCGCGCGAGAACAACTTCAAGGCCTCCGATCAGGAGCGCATCGTGCTCGACACGGTCGCGTCCTACCGAACGGCGATGACGGACTTCGCCGGCATGACAAACCTCGACGTCTGGTACTCGCGCTTGGACGTCGAGCAGGCGATCGCGGAGTACCGCGGGCAGTTCGAGCAGGCGCTCGTCAGCCGGGCCGAGAAGCAGCTTGCGAAGGCGCGTACGCACGACAGCATGCAGGCGTTCGCAAAGCTCACCCAGGTTGTCGACGGCGAGGTCCGGATCGTCGATCAGTCGCCGCTGATCGTGCCGATCGACAAGCTCGCGAGCGGCCAGGAGCGCGATGAGATGTTCGACGCGCTGCGGGGAGTTATGCGCACTTACCGGACGACGCTCGAGTTCGACCGCCGGGAGCTGCTCGAGCAGTTCCAGCTGGTCGACCTCGCCCGCAAGGTGGTGGGCGTTGGCAGCGTCGGCACACGAGCCTGGATCGCGCTGCTGCTCGGCCGCAATCAGGAGGATCCGCTGTTTCTCCAGCTCAAAGAGGCCGAGGCGTCCGTGATGGAGGAGTTCGTCGGCCACAGCCAGTTTCACAACCACGGCCAGCGTGTGGTCGCCGGCCAGCGCCTGATGCAGGCCGCGAGCGACATCTTCCTCGGCTGGCTACACGTCGAGGCGGGCCTCGACGATCAGCCGCGGGACTTCTACGCGCGCCAGCTGCGCGACTGGAAGGGCTCGGCCGTGATCGAGCAGATGGTGCCCAAGGCCATGGCTGTGTACGGCAGGCTCTGTGGCTGGACGCTCGCGCGCGCACACGCACGCAGCGGCGACCGAATCGCGATCGCCTCCTACCTCGGCGGCGCCGACAACTTCGACCGCGCCATCCTGCGCTTCGCCGACGCATACGCCGACCAGAACGAGCGCGACTACAACGCGCTGGTCGCGGCGGTCAAGGCCGGCAGGATCACGGCCGAAACCGGCGTCTGAAGCGTTCATGACCGACACTCCCGCGTCCTCGGAGCCTGCCGCCTCCCCGGAACCGACGGCCCAGCAGGTCGCCGCGACGATGCGCCAGCGGCCCTACATCGTCCTGCTGGTGATCGCCGGGATCGTCGGTGTCATCGTCGCCTTCGCGGCGTGGGCGTTCCTGGAGCTGACCTACCAGATCCAGCAGGAGCTCTACACGCACCTGCCCCACGCGCTCGGCTACCACAACGGGCTGCCGATGTGGTGGCCGATCCCGGTGCTGTTCGTCGCCGGCGTGCTCGTCGCGCTCGTGATCGTCTTCCTGCCGGGCGGAGGAGGCCATATACCGGCTCACGGCCTGCAGTCCGGCGCTCCGCCGCTGCCGAAGGTGCTCCCCGGGGTGCTGCTGGCCGCCCTCGTATCGGTGGGCTTCGGGGCGGTTGTCGGTCCTGAGGCGCCGCTGATCGCGCTGGGTTCCGGGCTCGGGGTACTGCTGATCAGTCAAGTGCGCCGCGATGCGCCGAACCAGGTGGTCGTCGTGGTCGCCGCGGCGGGAACGTTCTCGGCGGTGTCGTTCCTCTTCGGCTCGCCACTGCTGGCCGCCGTGCTCCTGCTGGAGGTCGCGGGGCTGGGTGGGCCGAGGCTCCCGCTCGTGCTACTGCCCGGGCTGCTGGCGGCCGGTCTCGGGTCGCTCGTGGCGATCGGCATGGGGGCGTGGACCGGCTTGAGCACGAGCGCGTTCTCGCTCGCCCTCCTGCAGCTGCCGAAGTTCGGCCGTCCGACGATCGCGGAGTTCGGATGGACGATCCTGCTCGCCGTCGCCGTCGCGATCGTCGGCCAGCTGATCATGCGGGGCGGTCTGCTCACCTCTGTGCTCGCCCGCAAGCGCGCGCTGCTCGTCCCGCCGGTCGTCGGGCTGCTCGTCGCGGGGCTCGCAATCGCGTTTGCCGAGTCGACCGGCAAGGACCTCACCGCTGTCCTCTTCTCGGGCCAGTCCGAGCTCCCACAGTTGGTCGCGAACGCGGGCAAATGGTCGCTGTCCGCGCTCGCGCTGCTGATCGTCTTCAAAGGCATTGCCTACAGCCTCTCGATCGGCAGCTTCCGTGGTGGGCCGACGTTCCCCGCCCTGCTGCTCGGCGCCGCCGGCGGTCTGATGGCCGCCCGACTGCCGGGCTACTCGATCGACCCCGGTGTCGCGGTCGGGCTCGGCGCGGCGGTCGCGACGATCCTGCGGCTGCCACTGTCCGGGGTGTTGATCGGCACGTTCCTGACGATCAACGGAGGTACCAGCGACGAGCCGCTCGTGATCGTCGGCGTCGTCGTGGCGTACCTCGTGACGCTCTTGGTCTCGGCGCGGCTGGCCGGCGGTGGCGAAGCGGATGCCGCTCGGCCTCCGGGTGCGGCGGCGGTGCCGGCGCCGGCGGGCGCTGCGACTTAGCTCGGCGACGCCTTGTCGCGCGCCCGGGCGACTCGCGGGCGCCCGGAACCTGGTCAACAGCCCACTCGAGCTCGTCCGGATCGCGAGTGGGACGTTGACCCGCTGGTGGCTGGTGAACGTCCCGCTCGCCGAAAGAGCCAGGCCGAGTGGGCCGTTAACCAGGGTGTTGCGACCGGCTCTCTGCTCAGAACAGGACGCTGTCCGACGGCACGATCTCCCGGCCGAACGGCCAGAGCGAGATCGGGATCATCTTCCAATTCGCGAGTGCCAGCGGGATGCCGATGATCGTGATCGCGAGCGCGATCCCGGTCAACAGATGCTCGAGCGCGAGCCACCACCCGGCGAGAACGATCCAGATGACGTTCCCGATCAGCGATCCCGTGCCCGCGCTCGGCTTCTTCACGACCGTGCGGCCGAACGGCCACAGCGCGTAGTTCGCGAGCTTGAACGCCTGCAGACCGAACGGGATCGTGATGATCAGAATGCACATCAGCACGCCCGCGAGGGCGTAGCCGAGCGCGAGCCAGAAGCCGGCGAACACGAGCCAGATGATGTTGAGGATCAAACGCATCGCAGGGAGCATTATGTTTGTTGGGCGCCGCTGCCTCCCCCGAAGCGGGTGATGCCATCCACCGGGCCTCGGTGCTGCAATCGGACGCGAGCAAGACGACAGGAGTTCACATGCCCACCATTACCTACCAGACGATCAAGCTCAGCAAGGGCAAGCACGCCTCACCCGAGGACGGCGCCTGCGTGATGGAGCTCGCCTCGATGCTCGCCGGCGAGCGGTTCGGCGATCATCCGGACTGCGTCTGCCCCGTGATCGGATCTTTCCTGCGGACATACAACGACTTCGTCGACGACGACCGGCGCCAGGACCTGTATGCCTACGCTGCAGAAGTCGTCGGCAGCCGGGCCGCTCCACACGTGCAGTGGGCCCGCGCCGAGCGGCTGAAGTCGTGGGCGACCGAGAACCTCCGGCGCCGCTGGACACGGTTCATGCTGCCGCCGCGGCTTCGCGCGATCCGCCGCTTGGGGAACCCACCGCTCGAGGCGGTCGGCGTACACGCGGTCCACTCGATCCAGCGTCCGAGCGCCCGGACGCACGCCCAGGTGCTCGCGCTGATCGACGAGCTGCTGGACATGGGCGCGGCTGAGCGTGGGAGCGCCGCTGCCGAGGCGGCTCGGGCTCGCCGCGCCCGCGTCGACGCGGCGGTCTAGCGGCGGGCGGGGCCTCAGCCCGAGGCAACCGCCGGCGGACTGCCCGCGGGATCCGCGAGCGCTCGCGGGAACTCGGCGTCGGTCTGGCGCCGCAACAACTCCGTGCCGACCATCGCGAGCACGAAGAAGACGATCATCCCGGCCGGTGTCCCGGTCGCCGGAATCGGCTGCCAGATGAAGATCAGGATCATGATCAGCGCGACCACGCCAAAGCACGCGGCCGGATAGTGGCGCAGCGCCGGCGCGAGGACACGGCGGCCGGCGAACGCGAACCGCGACGGCCCGGCGAACCACGCTGCGAGCACGACGACGACGCCGACGAACACGAACGCCTCCGCGATCTCGGCCAGCATGCCGGTGCCGATCAGCACGGCCGCGCTCACCGCTGGTCGTTGCGAGGCGTCCTGGACCAGCGAGCTCGTCACCTGCGTCTCGAGGATCCTCCGCAGCAGCAGCGTCAGGATTCCGACGATCACGATCGAGAACCCGATCGTCATCATCGTGCGCCGCCGATGGCCACGAGCGAGATACAGCACCAAGATCCACAAGAGCGGGACCAGGATGTCCAGCCACAGGGCGAGCCCCTGGACGGCGTTCCCGATGTCCTGGACGGCCTTCAGCTGGTTGGACTTGAGGATCACGAGCTTCGCCGCTGACGGCGGCAGCTTGTTGCCGAGGTCCGACGGCAGCCCGAGGCTCGCCGCGACGTCGTTGATGATCGTGTCCAGATTGAGCGTGACCTCGCCGTTGTTGACGCTCACGTGCTTATTGCCGCCCTTGACGATCTGCACGAACGCCTGGTCCGCCGCCTTGTTCGCCCTCGCCCATGCGTTCTGCAGCTCCGGACGGCTCAACGCGAGCTCGGTGCCCTGCACCGCGGCGCTGTGCAGCGCGCCCGACACCGGCGCCGCGAGGCCCTGGAGCGCCGTCGGCAGGTTGGAGCGGAGCAGCTGCGCGACGTCCACGTTGGCGTAGATCTGGTCGACGATGAAGTTCGCCGCGGTGCTGCGGATGTCCGCGTTCTGCAGCAGCTGCGTGCTCGTCTTGGACCAGTTGTTCGGGTTGAACAGCTGGCGGTTGGCCCAGACGGCGAACAGCCCCACGAACGACAGCACGGCCGCGATCACGACGAGGGCGTCGACCAGGATCAGCCTTCCGTGCGTGATCGACCGCGCCGGTTTCGCGGGCGCGGATGGCGGTGTAGCCGGCTCAGCCGGCGGCTCAGCCCCTCCCGGTGCGTCGACGATCGTCTCGTCCGAGCTCATGCAGACCGCCATCATCCACCTGACACCGGCGGATGACATAACCCGAATCGGGTGATAAGACTTTCCGGGCGGTGCGGATAATAACCAGCGACTACATGACCGACCCCGGCATCGCCAAGAAAGCACCGCCGTTCGTGGCCCGCGCCGCCGCGGCCGCAGTGCGGCCTGCCGCTCACCTGGCATCCAGCGGGGTGCATGCCGGCCTCGGCGTTCAGCGCCGCGCAGTCGATCGGCTGCTCGACAGCGGCGAGCTCGAGCGGCGCCTCGGCGCCGTTCTCGACAGTCGCAGAAGCAAGGCTGCGATCACGGCCGCGCTCGAAAGTCAGGCGGCCAAGGACATCGTCGGGGCGTTCTTCGCGAGCAGCCTGTTCGACGAGATCGTCTCACGCTTGCTCGAGAGTCCGCAGCTGTGGCAGATCATCGAAGAGGTCGCCGACAGTCCATCGGTGACGGCGGCAATCTCCCAGCAGGGCGTCGGGTTCGCCGACGTCGTCGCGACCGAGGTGCGCTCTCGCTCGCGTCAGGCCGACACGTGGCTGGAGCGCGTGGCGAGCAAGGTCTCGCGTTCGCGCGAGCGGCCGGCTCCGGGTCGGGCGGGGAGCTGCGCCCTGAAGGCGCGCGGTGAGCGCTGATCTCGGCGTGACGTCCGCGGAGCAGGGACGCGCCGTGGAATACGTTGCGCCGCAAGACATCGTCCTGCGGCGCTATGTCGGCCTGATCACGAGGGGGATCGCGTTCGCGCTTGATGCGGCGGTGATCAACGGCGTCGCCGTGGCGATATCGGTCGGCGTCGCCCTGATCCTGTCGGTCTTTCCGCTGCCGCACAGGCAGAAGACGCTGTTCGAGGTGATCGGGGGCGTCGTCTACGTTCTCTGGTGGATCGCATACTTCGCCACGTTCTGGTCGACGACCGGGCAGACGCTCGGCGCGCGCGTCATGCAGTTCCGAGTCGTCACCGCGACGGGAGGAAACCTGAAGTTGGGTCGGGCTCTCGTCCGCTGTGTCGGGTTGGTGCTGGCGGCGCTGCCGCTCTTCACCGGCTATCTGCTGATCCCGTTCGACAACGAGCGCCGTGGGCTGCAGGACCTGATCGCAGGGACGGTGGTCGTCGAGGCTCCAACGGTGTCCGCGGCGGAGCGCCGCCGCCGCCAGCGCGCTGACACGCGGGCGGCAGTGCGCGCGGCGGCCGTCGACGGTCATTCATCCGATTCGGGTGAGGCAACCGCCGAGCTTCCTCGCCAAGCTGACGGTTCGGTGTGGTCCGCCACGCCGGCCCCGACGATCGATCAGAGCGGATCGCCGGGCTAACGTCAGCGACGAAGGGAAAGGAGCATCTCGCGATGGCAACCTTAGTTGCGATTGCATATCCCGATGAGACGACCGCCGAGCAGGCTCGCTTGACCGTCCAGGAACTGGAGTCGGAGCTGGTCATTCAGGCCGACCAGGTGGCGGCGATCTCGCGTGACGCGCGCGGCAAGTACCACACGACGACCACGCACGGCGCGGCCTCGTCCGGCGGCGGCGCGGTCTGGGGCGGCTTCTGGGGGCTCTTGTTCGGGCTGCTGTTCTTCATCCCGTTCGCGGGACTCGCGATCGGTGCCGGGATGGGGGCGTTGTTCGGCCACCTCGGCGAGAAGGGCATCGACAAGGCCTTCCAGGACCAGGTGCGCGAGTACCTCAAGCCGGGCACCTCGGCGCTGTTCCTGATCGTGGAGCAGGCGACGCCCGACAAAGCGGTTGCGGCGCTGCAGCAGTACGGCGGCACGGTGATCAAGACCTCGCTGTCCGACGAGGACACCAAGAGGCTGCAGGACGCGTTGCAGCCGGTCCACCCGACCGACGCGGCCGCGGCAACGCCGAAGGCGGCGTACTAGCCGGTGCTGGCCGGCCGGGTCCGCAGCCGTCGGCCCCTGAACGGCCGGCGGCTGCGGGTCCGCGTCAGTCGCGCGAGCGCCGATCGGGGCGAGAGGGGGCACGCTTGGGCCAGGTCATCCTGTTCTCGCTGACCGCGGCGCTCAATCCGACGCTGCTCGCCGCGACGACAGTGATGCTGCTGTTGACGAGCCCGGCGAAGCTGATGCTCGGCTATCTGCTGGGCGCCTACCTGACGAGCATCACCTGCGGCTGCCTGATCGTGTTCGTGCTCGAAAAGAACGGTGTCACGAGCACGACCCAGAAGACGCTAAGCCCAGTCGCCGACCTCGTGCTCGGGGCGCTCGCGATCGTGGTCGCGTTCGTGCTCGGGCCGGCGGGGGCCGAGAAGCGCGCAGCGCGCCGCGAGGAGCATCCGAAGGTCAAGAAGGAGAAGGGCCCACCCCGCTGGCAGCAAGCGTTGAGCAAGGGCTCGCCGCGAATCACGTTCCTGCTCGGCGCCGCGCTGACCCTCCCGGGCGCCTCCTACATCGCCGGCATGACCTCGCTGCACAAGCTGCACTACTCCACCGCGGCCACCGTCGTGATCATCGTCGCATTCAACCTCGTGATGCTCGCGCTGCTCGAGGTTCCGCTGCTCTGTTACGCATTCGCGCCGGAGTGGACGCCGGGGGCGATCGAGCGCGCAAAGGACTACCTCGCCCGCAACTGGCACATGTTCGCGTTCCGGGGGCTGCTCGTGATCGGTGCCCTGCTGTTGCTGAAAGGGGCCCTCGAGCTGATCATCGGCTGACGCCGGCGGGCCCCGGCGGGGGCCCGAGGTCGCTGCCGACAGGCCCTCGCTCCCTTCGATACGGTCGTGCGACGATGCCCGCGAAGCCCACCGTGCTGGTCGCGCGTCCGCTCCCCGAGGCGGGGATGGAGCTGCTGCGCGGGGTCGCGAACGTCGACGTGGGCGACGGCGCGGCCGACCGGGCGTGGCTGCTCGCACACGCCGCCGGCGCCGCTGCGATCGTCGCGAGCCCGAGTGTCCCGATCGATGCCGAGCTCCTCGACGCTGCCGGCCCGTCGCTTCGCGTCGTAGCGAACTTCGGCGCCGGCTACGACAACATCGATCTCGACGCGGTCCGCAGGCGCGGCGTGCGGGCGACGAACACGCCCGAGGCGCCCACCGCCGCGACCGCGGAGCTTGCCGTCGCCCTGATGCTCGCCGCGGCACGGCGGATCGTGGAGACCGACGCGCTCGTGCGCCAGGGCCGCTGGCCGGCGGACTTCCTCGGGCGCGACCTGATCGGGGCCGTCGTGGGGCTGATCGGCTTCGGCCGCATCGGGCAGCGCGTCGCGGAGCTGCTGCGCGGCTTCGACGTCGAGCTCCTGGTCAACGTGCCACCGGCCGACCCGGTGCCCCTCGGCGAGCGGTGCGAGCTCGACGAGCTGCTCGCGCGCTCGGACTTCGTCAGCCTCCACGTGCCGTTGACTTCGGACACGAGGCACCTGATCGACGCGGCCACGCTCGCGCGGATGAAGCAGGGCGCGATCCTCGTCAACACGAGCCGGGGTGGCGTCGTCGACACCGAGGCGCTCGTGGCGGCGCTGCGCTCCGGCCCGATCGGCGCGGCCGCGCTCGACGTGTATGAGGACGAGCCCCACGTGCCCGCCGATTTGCGGGCGCTGCCGAACACCGTGCTGCTGCCCCACCTCGGGTCGGCGACCGCGGCGGCGCGCGATGCGATGGCCCGCGCGTGCGCCGAGAACGTGATCGCGGTGCTCGATGGCCGCGAGCCGCCGGGGGCGCTGGTGTGAGCAGCGCGAGCGCCGAGAACGCGCGGGTCGACGCCGAACGGTTCGCCTCCCTGTTCGACGAGCTGAAGACGTGGCACCGATGGGGAGAGGATGACCAGCGCGGCGCGCTGAACTTCCTTTCGCAAACCCGCGTGGCCGCGGCCGCTCAGCTCGTCCGCGAGGGTGTCACAGTGACGCTCAGCCTGCGCGTGAACACGGTGCGCGCCCCCCACAACCCGGTGCCGGCCGATCACCACATGACCGCGACCGGAGGCGCTGGCGGTCGCCCTGGGGAAATCCACTTCATCAAGGATTACATCGGCGCCGACTATCACCACGACGGACACACGCACATCGACGCGCTGTGTCATGTCGGCTACGGCGGGCGGCTGTACAACGGCTTCCCAGAGGACAGCGTCGGCGACGCATGCGCGCCGGTCGACTCGATCGAGGCGCTCGAGCGAGGATTGGTCGGAAGGGGAGTGTTACTGGACATTCCGCGGCTGCGTGCGGTGCCGTGGCTCGAGCCCGGCGAGAACGTGATGCTGGCGGACCTGGTGGAGGCCGAGCGCGCGCAGGGCGTGGCCGTCGGCGAGGGCGACATCCTGCTCGTGCGCACCGGGCACGTGCGGCGCCTCGCCGAGCTCGGACCGTGGGAGACCGCGGAAACGAAAGCCGGCGTGCATCCGCTGGCGCTGCGGTTCGTCAGCGAGCGCGCGGTCAGCGCGCTCGGCTCCGACGGCAACAACGACACGGCGCCGAGCAACACCGAGGGTGTCGCGTTCCCGATCCACGTGCTCGCGATCAACGCGATGGGAGTGCACCTGCTCGACTACCTCCAGCTCGAGGATCTCGCCGGCAAGTGCGAGCAGGCGGGTCGGTGGGAGTTCCTCTTCGTGGCGGCGCCACTGCGGATCGTGGGCGGCACCGGCTCGCCGATCAACCCGATTGCGGTTTTCTAGTTCCGTGCGGCCGGCGGTGAGCTCGTTCAGCCGAGCGCGTTGATGCCCTTGACGATCGCGTAGACCCCTGCGATGAAGGCCAGTACAGCGGCGAGGCTCCAGCCGTTGCGCTTGAGCCAGCCGTGGAACCCCTGGATCGTGGCGGCAACTCCGGCGGGCCTGACGAACAATCCCACCAGCGGGATTTCGATGAACAGCAGCACGCCGATCGCGCAGATGAGGACGGCGAGCACCTTGCTGGGAGTCGAGTCGCTGGTGTCAGCGATGTCTTTCACCGCCAGGATGTAGAGGGGCGACGGGAGGAACATCGCCAGGCCGAGGATGAACGCCCATTTCTCACTCGTGGTGGCACGCTCGGACAACGTCGCGATCCGCCCGCCCGCCGGGTCGGTGTCCTTGTCCATCTCCTCGGGGTCGCGGGCCCTTCGTCGCCAAGCCCAAGCGGCCAGCGCCAGGAGAAGCGCCCCGAGCACGATGTCGACGGTGCCGCTGGCGGTCTTCGAGCTCTGGTCGTTCGCGCCGCTTCCCTTGAGGACCGCGAGCGCGATCAGCCCTGCGCCGACCGTAAGGATCGCCGCCCCGGCGTAGAAGGCGAGGACGAGGCCGCGCGGACGCTCACCTGTCAGGAGCAGCAGCAGCACGAGCAGCGCCGGTGGATAGAACGCGGCGCTGACGGCCAGTGGGAAGGCCTGGGGAAGCGCGCTCATCGGCGAACGCTATGTCAGATCGGGCGCAACAGGAGGGGTGGGCTTACCACTCCGCGGCTTCGGCTAACACTCAGTCCTTGCTCGTCCGGAACGGTCTTGGTGAGGCTCGCGTGCCGACTGGCGTCTAGGTTGCTCGCGGGGTCTCGAGCGCTGCCAGCGCGGCGATGATCCGATCGCACGTCTGCTGCGGCGGCCCGGCGACGTCGACCGTGATGTCGGCGAGGCTGGAATACAGCGCTGCGCGCGCGGCCCCGAGCTGACGCAGCAGGGCGGCTGCGTCGCCGGGCAGCGGCCGGTGATCCTGTCCGCTGTGCTCGAGGTGATCGATCTCGGTCTTGGCGCTGACGCGGAGCCAGACCGTGGTGGCGCCGCGCACAACGCGCGGGTACAGCACGACGCTGGCGGCGGCGGCGAAGACCGTCGGCGTTGCGGCTCGGAGCGCCTCCGCCAGCAACCGCGCCTCGAGCACGTGCAGCGCCGCCTGACCTCGGTCTCGCTGGACGTCGGCCGCGGTCAGACCGCCGGTCGCGCGGGTGAGCGCGTCGTCGTTGTCCCAGTAGCGGTAATGGAGTCGCTCGGCCAACAGGCGCCCGACCGTGCTCTTGCCCGCTCCCATCATCCCGATCACGACGATCTGGCGTGGCGCGCTCATGGCTGCTTGAACGGAACCATGTCGGGCGCGCGTGCGCAAGGGGCGCTCGCCGTCGAGGCGGGCCTGGTGGTCAGGCCCGCGTCCTTGGCGGCGCTCGGCGGAACAGGATCACGTTGCGGTCCAGACGGGTCCCACGGAACCCGGCCGGCCGACCGCCCTGCGCATCGAGATACGACAGCTCGCGCGAGACCGCGCCGAGCGGCCCGGGGCTGACGTGGTCGAGCATCCACGTCTCCAGCGCGACTCCGCCGTCCGCGCTCGCGCGGACGCGCACCGCACGAGCCTGCTGCGGGAAGTCGATCAGCGACGCGGTCCCGATCAGCCAGTAGCCGCCGGCGGAAGTCGGCCGGGAGACGATCTCGTTGCGGTGAATGTGACCCGCCAGGGCCGCGATCACGCGGGGATCGCGGTCGAGGACGGCGAACAGCTCCTCGCCGCCCTGCGAGCCGGCGATCGGGTGATGGGTGGCGATCAGGACCCAGCGACCGGCTGCCGTCGCGAGCGCGTGCTCGAGCCACGCCGGTTGCGCCGGGTCGACGACGCCGCCGGAGCCGCCGTCTCGCTGCACGAGGTCGAGCACGATCACCCGAAGCGCCGCGCCGACGTCGAGCACGTAGTCGAGCCGCGCGCCGCCGCTCTGGACGGCGGCGCGGCCGCTGCCGGCGCGCAGCCGGGCGAGGACCTCGTCCAGGTCGAGCTCGCGGCGAGCCGGGTCGGCGGGCACGCGCACGGTCGGGGCTTCGAGCGCCTGCGCCAGCAGGCTGTTGACGACCCCCGGCACGGGCGGTCCGTCGGGCGAGGCAGTCGTAGTCAGGCGGTAGCCGGGCGGCAGCTGCATCCCGGCCGGCAGCTCCCACAGGGCGCGGTCGCCGAGCGCGAGCGAG
This sequence comes from uncultured Solirubrobacterales bacterium, assembly GCA_963763525.1. Lineage (GTDB taxonomy): Bacteria > Actinomycetota > Thermoleophilia > Solirubrobacterales > Solirubrobacteraceae > Palsa-465. The sequence goes on along the minus strand of CAVXPA010000013.1, from coordinate 49,526 downwards.
CGCGTCAACGGGGTCGGCACGAGCTCGCCGGCGACCAGGGCGTCGTGATCGCCCAGGACCGGACACCACTGGCGTCCCGCCAGACCCGCGGCCTTGAACGGCGCCACCGCGCGGTCGAGCAGCCCGGGGTAGCGGGGCGCGTCGACGTCGGGCCGGTAATAGAACGGATCCGGGTTGCTCGCGAGCTGCACGCCGAAATAGCCGTGCGGGCCGCTCCCGGGGCGGACCGTACCGCCGCGCAGGACCGCGAGCGCGGCGGTCAGCTCGTTGCCCTGGTCGTTGTCGATCAAATCGCCACCCTGGATCACGAGATCCGGCGCGAGCGCGCGTACGGCCCTGACGGCGCCGTCGAGCACCCGCGCGGTCAGCGTCTCCTGCGGCCTGAAGGTCGACTGGAACGGCGCCCCGAGGCGGTTCAGGAACGTGACGCGGGCCGGCGAGGATGCGTCCAGCAAGTGCGCGTCGGTCAGCTGCCCGATCGTCCCGATCGTGGCGCCGAGGCTCGCCGCCGGGCCAAGGTCGGTCCGCGCCAGCAGCGGCTCACCCGGACCCACCCGTAGCACCCCGTCCCCGACCGGGTCAGACCACGTCGAGCGCAGCGTCGACCCGTCCGCGCTCGGCGCTGGTGTGCCGCCATCCAGGCTGCAGCCGGCGAGGAGCAGCGCGCCGCCGGCCGTCAGCTGTGTGAGCGCCTGCCGGCGTGTGATCCTGACGCTCATGCCGACAATCCGCTCGCGACCGGCTCGCGCGCGACCAGGCGCGCGACCCAGACCACCGCGATCGCGGCCGTCGCGATCAGGCCCGCAACCACGGCGCCGATCTGCAGCGGCCCGGCCGCCAGCGGGAGCGTCGCGTAGCTCTCGGCGAGGTGCGAGAGGGAGGGACCGAGCAGTAACCGCTCCAGTGCGATCCCGACGGCGGCCGCCGGGAGGACGAGGATCGCCGTCGCGCCGGCGAGCAGCCGCCGGACGGCGCTCGGTCCGCCGCCGCAGGCCCGAAGGACAGCGATGGTCCGCCGGCGCTCCTGCACGGTCAGCGCGCACGACTGGATCAGCGCATACAGACAGACGAGCCCGTCCACGATCGCGACCGCTGTCAGCAGCGAGCGCAGCGTGTCGACGAGGGGGGCGCCGCGCGCGATCGCGCCGCCAACCGTCGCCGGCTCGCCGCCCAGCGCGGCGAGGCGGGCGCTGACCGCACTCGGGTTCGCGCTGGGGTACAGGCGCACGGCGATCTGCTCGGGCGCGCCCGGCACGACGCGCAGGAGCGCCGCCGCCGGGACGTAGGCCACGCGTCCGTCGCTCTCCAGCGAGCTGACCACGCCCGCGATGCGCAGGCGCAGCTCCGCGCCCGAGCTGAACAGGAGCGCGAGCGTCGATCCAGGACTGAGTCCGAGCGCATTCGCCAGACCGACCCCTACCTCCGCCTCGTCGTCGCCAGACAGCCGCTGCCCTGTGGTGAGCGGTGGCGCCTCGAAAATCGTGTGATCGCCCGGATACGCGATCACGTCGATCGCCTCGCCGAGCGAGAAAGCATCGGCCGCTTGGAGCTCGTACCGCGGTGCGGCGGCCTGTACGCCCGCAATCGCCCGCACCGTGCGCGTCGCAGAGGGTGGCAGCTGCGCGGTCAGTTGGTATCGCTTCCCGAGCGCGCTCGGGTCGGTCTCGAGCGTCTGCAGCGCCGAGGTGAGCGCGAGCAGCAGCAGCACGAAGCCGGCCGAGATTCCGAGCGTGAGCGCGGTCGCGAAGAGGCGGACGCGGCGCGCCCCGACGAGCCGCGCCCCGAGCAGCGCGAGCCCCTCGCCCCCACGCCGCCTGCGAGCACTCAGGCCTCGCCAGCCCCTCCCCGACGTGTCCCCGTGACGCAGCTCGGCGCCGGAGATCAGCGTCATCGCGGGGCGGCCGGCCGCTCGCCAGGCGGGCCAGGCGGCCGCGAGCACCGGGATCGTCACGCTGACCGCCCAGGCGGCCAGCAGCGGCAGGACCAACGCCGTCCCGGCCGGCGGCTCGTTGAGCATCGTCAGCAAGCGACTCGATGGCCCGTACGTGGCGAGGGCGCCCGCGACCGTGCCGAGCGTGGCGGCCGGGGCGGCGAGCAGAAACGCCTCGAGACCCTGCGTGGCGGCGATATACCCGCGCCGGGCGCCGAGCGCGCGGCGGATGCCGATCCCTCGCAGCCGCCGCTGCAGCTCCGCGCGGGCGGAGGCCGCGAGCATCACGCCGGCGGTGGCGAGCGCGATGACCGAGAGCGCGACGAGGAGATCGATCACGATCCCCGCCGCCTGGTCGAGCAGCACGCGCACGCCGGAGCGGGTGACGAAGCGGAGGTCGTGCAGCCCGTAGCTGGTCAGGCGCGCCTGTACCAGCACCTGGTCGAGGTAGCTGGGATCGCGCAGCCAGATCATCGCCTCGTTGACGAGGTCATCGCTCGGGTTGGGGCCGAAATGCCGGAAGGTGGCGGGTCCGGAGAGATAGATGCGCGGTCCGACGAGCGGATAGGAGACGTTGTCGGGTGACTGCGAGAACCCGACGATGCGAAGCGGTTGTCCGTTGAGGCTCAGCGTGCCGCCGAGCTGCAGCCCCCACGACTGCGCGAGCCCCTTCTCGACGACGACCTCGCCCCAGCGATCGGACAGGTTGCGCCCGGCGACGATCGCGTATCCAGGGCGACCGCCGAGCACCAGCTCGACCGTGGCACCGCCGCTGAAGCGCCCGTTGGCCGACACGGCCAGCCCGGTCAGCTCCTCGCGGACGGCCATCGCGGCGAGGTCCGGAAGTGCCGCGATGCGCGCCGTCACGAGCGACGCGGGCTGATCGTCGAAGCGGACGATGATGTCTGGGAGATCGGCGGCGCTCGCCGCGCGATCGAAGCCGCGGCCGAGTCCGTCGGCCACCACGACGGCGGCCGCCAGCATCGTCGCCGCGAGCGCGATCCCGAGCGCCGTCAGCAACGTCCGCCGCGGGCGTGTGCCCAGCCCTCGCCAGGCGTCGGCGAGGGCCGCGCTCACGTGATCGCGCGGCGGTCGATGCGGACGTTTCGCTCCGGGTTGGACACGAGCAGCCCGTCCTGCAGGTAGATGACGCGGTCGGCGACCGCGGCCGCCTCCGGGTCGTGGGTCACGATCACAACAGCACGGTCGGTCAGCTCGCGCAGCAGCGCGAGCACGATCGCCCCGTTTTCCTGGTCCAGGTTGCCGGTGGGTTCGTCGGCGAGCACCACCTCGGGGTCGTTCACGAGCGCCCGGGCGATCGCGAATCGCTGCTGCTCGCCGCCCGAGAGCTCGAACGGGCGATGTCCGGCCACCAGCGTCAGGCCGAGCTGGGCGATCAGCGCCCGCGCACGCCGAGCGCCACCGGACGGCGCGCCAGGGAGTCGCGTCGGCAGCAGGACGTTGTCGGCGCCTGTCAACTCTTCGATCAGCTGAAAGGACTGGAACACGAACCCCACATGACGCAGCCGGACCCGCGCCAGCGCGCGGTCCCCCAGGCGCGTCAGCTCCGCGCCCGCGAGCAGGACCCTGCCGCTGTCGGGGCGCGCCAGGCCACCAAGGATCTGCAGCAGCGTCGACTTGCCGCTCCCCGAGCGGCCGAACACTGCGACCGTTTCGCCCGCGCCGACGGCGAGCCCGACGCCGTCCAGGATCCGTCTCGCCGCCCGGCCGGCGCCCACCGACTTGGTGACTGCGTGGGCCTCGAGGACCGCCATCCAAAACGCAAGGTAGCGAGCACGGCCGCCCGCCCCGCCGGTATCTCGTGCACGTCCGCGTGCAAATCTCCGCCGCCGGATGCGCAACCTTTCCCGAGATGTGCTGTTGTTGTGGATGCCAAGTCCCTGAGGTGCCAGCTCAGGGAACGGGGAACCCGATCTGTTGGGGCGAGTCCGGCGGTGATCCGCCGGTAGCGTTGCCGGTGGCAACGCGAGCCCGTCAGCTAACTCCGTAGGCGCCAGGCGACAACGATTGCGATGACGCGCCGAGTGTCCCGAGCCGATCTCCTGTGGCGGAGCCGCCAGCCCGTGACGATCGCTGCGGCGTCGCTGTTGGCGTGGCTCACGGCAATGATCGCCGCCTCGGCCGCGCTCGCCGCCACGCCGGTTCGGGCCGTCTCCTACCACGGCTACCGCTTGATCGTGCCGGCGAGCTGGCCGGTCTACCGCCTGCAGACCGCGCCGGGCACGTGTGTCCGGTTCGATCGTCACGCCGTCTACCTGGGCCAGCCTGGCCAGAGCCAGCAGTGCCCCGCCGACGCGGCCGGGCGCACCGAGGCGATCCTCGTGGCCCCCTTGACCGCCCACGCCGGCCGCGCCGGCGCACCCTCTGGCGCGGTCCTGCCGGGGGCGAGCGCCGCCGCGGCTCCGTCTGATGGCTCCGTCGCGCAAGTGGCGGACCCGCGCGCCGGCGTGCAGATCACAGCGACCTGGGCGCACCAGCCCGCGCTGATCGAACGCGCGCTCGGCGTCCACTCCCTCGCCGCGTTGATCGCGAGCTCGCCCAGGCCGCGACCTGCTGCCCGCGCCGGCGCGAGTCGTGCCCCGGCGGTCCTCGCCCACGCGGCGCAGGCCGTCCCGCCGGTAGCTCCCGCGCAAGCCGGAACCGTCTATACGGGCCTCGGCGTCGACGCCTGCTCCACGCCGAGCGCAGCGCAGATGTCGGCCTGGGGCGCCTCGCCGTACCGCGCGCTCGGCGTTTACATCGGCGGCACGAACGTCGCCTGCTCGCAGCTCAACCTGACCGCGAGCTGGGTGAGCGCGGAGGCGGCCGTCGGCTGGCATCTGGTCCCGATCTACGTCGGCCTGCAGGCCCCGGGCAATTCGTGCGGCTGTGCCGCGGTCAAGGCTGCCGCCGCGGCGAGCGAGGGCACCGCGGCCGCGCAGGACGCGGTCGTCCAGGCGGAGGCGGTCGGGCTCGGGCCCGGCAACCCGATCTACTACGACATGGAGGCGTATTCGCCCGGCGGCAGCACGAGCGCCGCGGTGCTCGCGTTCCTCGCCGCGTGGACGGCGCAGCTGCACGCGAGTGGCTATACGTCGGGCGTCTACAGCAGCGCCGACTCGGCATCGAGGATCTCGTCGCGCAGGTCGGCACGACCTACCTCGAACCCGACAACATCTGGGTCGCCCGCTGGAACGGGAGCGAGAGCACGGTCGACCCGAACGTGCCGGCGTCCGAATGGGTGTCGCACCGCCTGCATCAGTACGCGGGCGCCCACAACGAGACCTACGGTGGCGTCACGATCAACGTCGACAGCGACTACCTCGACGGCGCCACCGCGGCGGCGGCCCCCGTCGTGCAGCCGCCCGTCAATCTCGCGATCGCGCCGACGCCCGCTGGGCCGCTCAACCTGTACCCGAGCTGGCCGGGCGGCGCGGCAGTCAGCTCCTGGCAGGTGATGGCCGGTCCGGCCCCGACCGCGCTGGCGCCGCAGGGAGCTCCGATCCCCGCCGGGTCGTCGGCGCCGATCGTGAGCGTCAGCGCGTATCCGTACTTCGCCGTGGAGGCGCTCGGGTCCACCGGATACGCGCTCGAGAGCTCGCAGCCGGTCGCGACGCCCGCACATCTCGCGGTCTTCGGCGAGGACGTGTTCGTGCCGGCTCACGGACTGATCGGCGTGCCGGTCGCGTGCTTTGCGGTTACCCCGTGCGAGGTCGCCACCACGGTCACGGCCGGCCGCACCCAGCTGTCGAGCACCGGCGGCGAGGCGATCGGCGGGGGAGGCGGCCTCGCCTACTTCACGCTCTCCTCGGCCGCACGCGCGGCGATCGCGCGCGCCAAGAACCACGAGCTCGCCGCGACGGTCAGCATCCGCGCGCCAGGTGGCTACAGCACCTCCCGAGCGCTCGACCTGATCCCGTTCACGACATCGGGCCAGACTCCCCGGCACTCCGTTCGCCAATCCGCTTCGATCCGGATCATCGGGATGAACGACTTCGTCTCGAACGGCTGGGTCGGCGGCATCCTGGTCGCGTGCGTGGCGACGACGCCGTGCGATGCGACGACGTCGCTTGTGGTCGCGGGTCACACGATCACGAAGCGTCGAGCGGCACAGGTGCTCGGGGTCGGCGAAGTCGGCGATCTGTTCTTCACGCTCACGCCGGCCGGCCACCGCCTGCTCGAGCAGACGCGCACCAATCAGCTTCCGGTGAGCGCAGTCATCAGCGCCGGCGGCACCACCGCCAGCGCTCAGCTGACGCTGACGGCGTTCTGAGCGGCTCCGCTCGCGAGGGTTCGTTCGGCGTCGGGACCGTGCCTGGCCGGAGGCGTGCGCGCGCCGGGCCGAGCCGCCGTATGATGAGGCCCGCGCGCCCAGGGCCGGCACTCGATCGACATTGAACGGGTTGTGAGCCACGAGAGATCACGACACCGGCTTCGAGGAAGCCTGCAGCGCGTCGGCTCGCCGCCCGACTTCCGGGTCAGCTTCGCCAACGAGCGGACGTTCCTGGCCTGGACCAGAACCGCCCTCGCGCTGATCGGCGGCGGCTTGGCGGCGTCGCGTCTGCTGCGGCTGAAGCTGGACGGGGGCCGGCTGACGATCGGCTTGATCCTGATCGCGATGGGCGGCATGGCCGCGATCGCCGCATTCATTCGCTGGCGCCGCAGCGAACTGGCGCTCCGGCTCGGGGAACGCATGCCGCGGTCCCGGCTCGTACCGGCGCTGCTCGCCGCCGGGATCGCACTCGTCGCGGTCGCCGCCCTCGTGTTCCTCGCCGTCGCTCCGCCGCCCAAGTGAGCAAGTCGGCACGCTCAGTGGCCGCTCTCGTGTCCTCCGCCGTCGCCCCACGGCCCAAGTGAGCGAGCCCGCACGCGGACCTGAGCAGCGCGCGCCGCTGAACTGGGATCAGACAGAGGCGACCGCGCGCACGCTGCTCGCCTGGCAGCGGACGGCAATCGGGACGCTCGCGGTCGCGGCGCTCGTGCTCCGCACGGGGATCGTGACGGGGCCGCTCTGGCTGGCAATCGTGATCGCCACGCTTCTCGTCCTGACCGCGGGGCTCGAGTGGCTGTTCAGCCGCCGCAGCTACAAGCTGATCAGCGACGCTCCTCGGCCGCCGACGATGATCCTGCACGAGCGAGCGATCATCGCCGTCGCGAGCGTCACGCTCTTGGCCGCACTCGGGTCGATCTGGCTCGCGGCGAACGGCCGCTGAGTCGATGCCGAGCCTGAAGGCGGCGCTGCGAAGGTTGCGTCCCGACCTCAGCGAGATCGGCGAGGAGCCCGATCCCCGCTTCTCGTTCGCCAACGAGCGCACGTTTCTCTCGTGGGCGCGGACCGGCCTGGCCTTGATCGGCGGCGGTCTGGTGGCCGCGCAGGTGATCGACTTCGGCCCCCGGAGCCTGCGCTTCATCGTCGCGGTGCCCGCGATCCTGCTCGGGGCCATCCTCGGGATCGTCGGCTACCGCCAATGGGAGGCCAACGAACGGGCATTGCGGCTCGGGAAGCCGCTCGGCTACTCGCTGATGACGCCGCTACTGGCCGGGGGAGTCGTGGTGATCGCGCTGATCGGGCTGATCGTCGTGCTGATCGCCGCGGTCATCCACTGAGCTCTGCTCACGTGGGGAGGAGATACGTGGCGGGTGTGCCGCTGGGGGGCCAGCGCTGGGGCGCAAGGCAGTGGCGCCGCTGCGGGATGGCGCGAGGCCATCCCGCAACAGCATCAACTCACGCTGCGAAGCGCAGGTCCTCGAGCTCAGGAAGTCTGGCCAAGCGCTTGAGACCCTGCTCCTCGAGCTTGCGCGCCTGATCGAGCGTGATACCGAGCTTGGTCCCGCATTGCCTGGGAGTCAGGGGCCCCTCGCCCTTGAGCCCGAAGCGCAGCTGGATCACGTTGCGCTCTGCCTCGGGCAGGCGCTCGATCATCTCGTTCACGCGCTGCTCGCGCTCGGCGTCCGCGACCTCCTCGACCGGCTCGGGCGCGTCGCTCGCGAGCAGGTCGCCGAAAACGGTCTCGCCATCCTCGCTGACGGGCTGATCGAGGCTTGCCAGGCCGCGACTCAACTCGCGCAGCTCGCTGACCTCGTCGACCGGCAGCTCGGCCACGGCGGCGATCTCCTCGTCGGTCGGCTCGCGCCCGAGCTTGACGCTCAGGTCGCTTTCGATCTTGCGGACCTTGACCTGACGCTGCGCGACGTGAACCGGCACGCGAATCGTCCGGCCGTGATTCTGCAGGCCGCGCTGGATCGCCTGGCGGATCCAGAGCGTTCCGTAGGTCGAGAACTTGAAACCACGCCGCCAGTCGAACTTCTCGACAGCGCGGATCAGCCCGAGCATGCCCTCCTGCACGAGATCCTCGATCGGAAGGCCGTGGCCCTGGTAGCGCCGCGCCTGCGAGACGACCAGGCGAAGGTTCGAATTGATCATCCGGTCCTTGGCCTCGAGGTCGCCCTTCTCGATCCGCTTGGCGAGCTCGATCTCCTCAGCCGCGGTGAGCAGCGGATAGGCGCGCGCCCGGCGAAGGAAGATGCTCAGCGAATCGCCGACGCCGGCCGCGCTCTCGTCGACCGCAGCCCGGCTCTCGAGCTCCAGCTCCGGCCGATTCGAGGAATGCCTCACGCGGCGGCGATTCGTTCGCCGGTTGCCGCCAGCGGCAGGCGTCCGTGACGCCGAAGCGCCCGTCGTGTGCGCGCCCGTGGCGCGCGCGGGTTGTGTCTGGTCATGCTGGTCGCCACGCGCGCGGTTAGCGCCGTCGCGAGCCTGCGTCTCAATGGTGTTCAGGTGTTGCTCCATAGTCATCAAAAAGGGTTCGATACTCATCGAATGATAGCATCTATTTCGATACTTATCGAACTATTCGATTTGGCTCGCGTCGCGTCCCCAAGCGTCGCCGTTCACCCCTGTAACTGCCCGCAACCGATGGGTTCCACGCGCCGCGGGGTAGGTCGCCCGGGCCAGCGCGAGGAACTCCGCCGCGGCCGGTGCCAGGCGCCGCCCCTCACGCCACGCCAGCGTGATGTCGCGCGTCAATGGCGGGTCGATCAGGTCGGCGACCGCGACCTCTGCCCCGGGACTCTCCGCATCGGAGCGCGGCAGGATCGCGACTCCCAGGCCACGAGCGACGAGCCGGCGGATGCGCGCGCTCTCGTTGGACGCGAGCTTGACCATCGGCTCGAACCCCGCCTCGCGGCCGGCTGATAGCAGCAGCTCGCGCAGCCGCGCACCCTCGCGCCAGCTCACGAATTCCTCTCTTGCCAGCTCGGCCATCCGGATCTCCGGCCGCCCGGCGAGCGCGTGATCGGCCGCGAGGATCACGACGAGCTCCTCGGAGAGCAGCTGGTGCAAGCCCAGTCCATGACTCTCCACCCGCTCGGTCACCGACAGGAACGCGAGGTCGAGCTCGTCGATCCGGAGCATCTCGGCGAGCTCCTCGCTCGACTGCTCGCGGACCGTCAGCTCGACGCCGGGGTGACGCTGATGGAAGACCGCGAGCGCCACCGAAAGGTCCACGGGACCCATCGTGTGCATCGCGCCGATCGAGACGCGGCCGGTGTGGACGCCGCTCAGGCTCTCGATCTCGGCCTGCGCGGCCTCGACCTCGGCGAGGATCGTCCGGGCGCGCGCGACGAGCAGCTCGCCGGCCTCGGTCAGCGACACACGTCGCGTGGTCCGCTCGACGACCGTCAGCCCGAGCTCCTCTTCCAGGCGCCGGATCTGCTGCGAGAGGGCGGGCTGCGCGATGTGCTCGCGAGCGGCGGCCCGGGTGAAATTGCGCTCCTCCGATAACGCGACCAGATAGCGGAGCTGGCGGATTTCCATAAGCTAATCTTATAGATGCCTGCGAAATACTCGTCTTGGACATCTAAAGACGTTCGAGGCATTATTTGCAGCGCAGTACCTCTCCTCCCTCTCGAGCGCGCCCCGTAGGTTCGGCCTCATATCCCGCCGGACCCGGGGCGCACTCACTTAACGACTTAGTCGGGTCGGGGCGTCAGCCGTGTTGTTGACGGCGCGGGCGAGGATCACGCGGGTTCTTGATCGGGTGCCGGTCTTGGGCGGTGGGATCAGATCGGCACGGCAGTGGGATCAGCCCGGCAGGGACGATCAGCCCGGCAGGACGGAGGGATCAGCCCCGCGGGGCGGAGGGATCAGCCCGGCAGGATGTTGACCGCGCGCGAGACGATCAGCACGACCGTGACCAGCGACACCAGCGACTGAACGCCCATCATCGACTTCGCGGCCGGTGTCAGCGGCATCGTGTCGGTAGGGCTCAGGGCGGTTCCGTTCGTCAGCGCGAGGTACAGATAGTCGATGAACTGCGGCCGCCAGTTCTCCGGCTCGATCCGGTCGTCCGTCATCCGAGGGAAAAGGAAGTCCGGTGCCGTGTCCTCGCCCGCGGCGCGCGTCCCCGGCCCGCCGCGATCGGTCTCCCAGTACCAGAGGCCGAAGACCGTGACGTTGGTCAGCCAGATGAAGGAGCCGGCGACGATCAGCCCGCGGCCGTTGCTGACCGAACGGTGCAGCAGCTCGTGGGCCAGCAGTACGAGGTTCGTGATGTCGGCCCCCGTGACGATGATCGTCACCGCGAGCGTCAAGCGGCGGCGAGCCTTGTGACGGCGCTCGAGCTGGCGCGGCGTCGTGAGCACCAGTACGACCAACAGCACTCCCTCGAGTGCGGGCAACGTCCAGCGCGGTCCAACCGTAACGGCCGCCGGAAGCAACAGCTGCAGCACAATCACGGCGAGGATCGCCAACCGCGCGGGCCAGGCGGGCTCGGCGCGAGGTGGTGGCGGATAAGGACGCCCTACGGGCGCCCGGGCCGCCGAGGGCGTCTGTTGCTCGGACATCGCGGGCACAGCGTAAGACGCGTCCCGGCGCTTACTCTCGGCAGCTCGAGGGAGCGGGGATGCCCCGGCGTTCGTCGCTTTCGCTGCCCGGTGGGTCGTCGAGGTCGGGGTTCGCCGCGGGTGCCGCGGTGTTCCTCGACGGTGGCGTCGGTTGGGTGGTGTGGTCGAGGTTTGCCGCTGCTGGCGCGGTGTTCCTCGACGGTGGCGTCGGTGAGGTGGCGCGGTCGAGGTTTGCCGCAGTCAAAAGCAGTCAATGGCGGGGCAAATGTCCCCTTCGCTCGCGTCCGACCGGCGAATCCGAGTGATCCACTCGGCGGACGGGGCAAAATCGGATTCGGCCAGAAACGTCGGTGAGATCTACGTTTTCATCATCAGCTCGCCCGCCTCCCCACCGCTCGCCCGCCCCCCACCACCCGTCCGCCAGCCCACCCGCCCCTCCACTCACCGCACGGAGATCCGCGACCTGATGTCGATTTGGCATGGCCTCGATCGACGTGTGGGTATCAGCGAGCTACGGTCCTTGAAGCGCCGGCGCTCGAAAAATCAAGAGTTCCAGGAGGAACCCCATGCGCTTCATGATGTTGATGATCCCCAACGTGTCCGAGGACAACTGGGAGCCGACGCCCGAAGCCGTTGGCGCCATGGCGAGGTACAACGAGGAGTTGTCGAAGGCCGGCGTCCTGCTCGCGCTCGATGGCCTGCGGCCGTCAGCGAAGGGCGCGCCAAGTCTCGTTCGCGGGTGGCAAGCCGAGCGACACGGACGGCACCGTTCTCGGAAGCCAAGGAGGTAATCGGCGGCTACTGGCTGATCCAGGCCAAGTCCAAGGAGGAGGCGGTGCAGTGGGCGACCCGCTGCCCGGGCGTCCGACGGCGACACGATCGAGGTGCGCCAGGTGCAAGAGCTGTCGGACTTCCCGCCGGACGTACAGGCTGCCGTCCGGTGAGCACGGCCGCGCGACCCGGACCGAGCGGCCAACGGGCGCCGAGCGGGCGACCCGCACCGGGCGGCCGACCCGCACCGAGCGAGCAACCGAGCGGGCGAAGCGCACCGAGCGAGCCACCCGGGCTGGGGGCGCAGCCCGGGCCGGGCTCGCGGCCCGAGCCGACCCCGGCCCCGGCCGCCCACACCATGGTCGAGGCGGCGTGGCGGATCGAGTCGGCGAAGGTGATCGCCGGCCTGACCCGGATCGTCGGCGACATCGGCGCCGCGGAGGATCTCGCGCAAGATGCGTTGCTCGCGGCCCTGGAACAGTGGCCGCGGGATGGCGTTCCGCGGAACCCGGGCGCGTGGCTGACGGGGACCGCAAAGCACCGCGCGTTTGACCTCCTGCGCCGGCGGGCGATGGCCGAACGAACGCACGCGGAGCTCGCGCGCGGCCTCGAGCGCGAACGGGGGATCAACCGGATCTCCCGTTTGGCTCGCCCGACCTTGACCTTGACCTTGACCTTGACCCCGACCTCGACCTCGACCTCGACCCGGAGCAGCACAACCTCACCGTCAACCTCAACCTGAAGCACGACCCCCACGACGAGCAGGACCGACACGACACCGAGGACGAGAACGTCGGCGACGACCTGCTGCGGCTCGTGCTCATCGCCTGCCATCCGGTGCTCTCGAAGGAGGCGCGCGTGGCGCTCACGCTGCGCCTGCTCGGCGGGCTCACGACCGACGAGATCGCGCGGGCGTTCCTGGTGCCCGGAGCCGACGATCGCGCAGCGCATCGTCCGCGCCAAGCGGACGCTCACCGAGGCGCGCGTCCCGTTCGAGGTGCCGCGCGGGACCGAGCTGTCGGCGCGGCTGTCGTCGGTGCTCGAGGTCGATCTACCTGGTCTTCAACGAGGGCTACGCGGCGACCACGGGCGACGACTGGACGCGCCCCGACGCTGTGCGAGGAGGCGCTGCGGCTCGGGCGCATCCTCGCCGAGCTCGTCCCGCGGGAGGCCGAGGTCCACGGGCTCGTCGCGCTGATGGAGATCCAGGCGTCGCGCCTGCGCGCGCGCGTCGGTCCCGACGGGCGAGCCCATTCTGCTTCTGGATCAGGACCGCTCTCGGTGGGACCAGCTGCTCGTCCGGCGCGGGCTCGCCGCGCTCGCGCGCGCCGAGGCGCTCGGCCGGCCGCTCGGCCCCTACGCGCTGCAGGCCGCGATCGCGGGCTGCCACGCGCGCGCGCGCACGGCCGGCGAGACCGACTGGAACCGCATCGTCGCGCTGTACGACGCGCTCGCGGAGCTCACCCGCTCGCCGGTGGTCGAGCTGAACCGCGCGGTGGCGGTCTCGATGGCGTTCGGGCCCGCCGCCGGGCTCGAGCTCGTCGACGCGCTCACCGAAGGAGCCGGCGCTCGCAGTCGTATCACCTGCTGCCCAGCGTGCGCGGCGACCTCCTGGCGAAGCTCGGCCGCGACGACGAGGCTCGCGCGGAGTTCGAGCGCGCGGCGGCGCTGGCGCAGAACGACGCGCGAGCGGGAGCTGCTGCTCGGCCGCGCGAGAGCGCTGGCCGAACAGCCCTGAACGTCGCTGCATAACCGCGGGATCGACCCTGTGGAATGGCCGGTGGTGGCCCCTATACTTGGGCGGACCCGACTTATGAGGAGCCCGACGTGCAGGAGATGGTCATCTACGGCGTGAGCTTCGACATGGTCGGCAAGCAGCCGATCGTGCTGCTGAAGACGGTCGAGAGCAACAAGTTCCTGCCGATCTGGATCGGGCACCCGGAGGCGGCGGCGATCCTGATGAAGCTGCAGGGCGCCTCGACCCCGCGGCCGATGACCCACGACCTGCTCTCCGACATGCTCGGCGAGCTCGAGGTCGAGTGCACGCGGGTCGCCGTGACCGAGCTGCGCGAGAACACGTTCTACGCCTCGATCAGCCTGCGCGCCAACGGCCGCGAGCTCGAGATCGACTCGCGCCCGAGCGACGCGCTCGCGCTCGCGGTCCGCGCCGGCGCGCCGATCTTCGCCGCCGACGAGGTGATCGCCGAGTCCGCGATCGAGTTCGAGCACGAGGTCGAGGACACCGAAGAGGTGGTCGAGAAGTTCAAGGACTTCCTCGACCAGGTCACGCCCGAGGACTTCGCCAGCGAGGAGTAGCGCTCGCTGATGTGAGCCGACGAGCTGTCCGCGAGCGCCTGCTGACTCAGTAAATAGCGCTCGTTCGCGCGGCCGACTGCCGCCGCCGAGGATCTGCTCGATCAGCTCGTCGAACCCGATCCCGGCGGCGTCGGCCGCCTGGGGCAGCAGGCTCGTCTCGGTCAGGCCGGGGATCGCGTTGAGCTCGAGCACGTGCTGCTGCCCGTCTGGGCCGAGCATCATGTCGACGCGCGCGAAGCCGCGCAGCCGAGCAGCTCGTAGACCGTCGAGCGCGATCTCGCTGGCACGCGTCGGCCACGAGCTCGGAGTCGAGCTCGGCCGGGCAGACGAACCGCGTGCGGCCGATCTCGTAGCGGGCCTCGAAGTCGTAGAAGTCCTCCTCCTCGGGCACCGCCTCGACGATCGGCAGCGCGCGCGGCTCGCCGTCGGCGCTCGAGGATCGAGACCGCGAGCTCGCGGCCGGCGACGTAGCGCTCGAGCAGCACCTTGCGGCCATACGAGAAGGCCGCGACGAGCGCGGCCGGGACCTCGGCGGGCGTGCGCGCGAACTTGATGCCGAGCGCCGAGCCCTGCGAGGCCGGCTTGACGACGATCGGGAACTGCAGCCGCTCCTCGATCGCCGGCAGCGCCTGCGCCGCGCCGAGCTCGCTTGAACGCGGTCTCGTTGAACGCGAAGAAGTCGGGCGTCGGCAGGCCGCGGTCGCGCATCGCGTGCTTCGCCAGCACCTTGTCGGACGCGCGGATGCAGGCGGAGACGCCCGAGCCGGTGTAGGGGATGCCCGAGATCTCGAGCAGCTCCTGGACGGTGCCGTCCTCGCCGTCGCGGCCGTGCAGCGCGACGAAGGCGATGTCGGGCGCGGCGTCGGTCAGCCGCTCGACGAGGTCGGCGCCGACGTCGATCGCGATCGACGCTCGTGGCCGAGCCGCTCGAGCGCGTCCTGGACGCGGGCGCCCGATTCCAGCGACACCTGGCGCTCGAGCGAGCGGCCGCCCTTGAGCACGGCGACACGACTCACGCCCTGCCGCCGCTCATCCCGTCTGCGTGCGCTTTGCGGGCAGGCGCAGCGACCTTGCCGAGCTCGCCGTCGGGCGCGCGCGGGCTCGGGCGCGCGGGCGAGCGACCCGCGGCGCGCGGTCTGCGGCCGGCGCGCTGCCGATCGGCTCCGGTCAGCGTGCCGTACAGCGCGACCTGCTCGCGCGACGACCTCGCCGATCCGGCGGACCCCCTCGCGGATCTCCTCCTCGCCGACGCCCGAGAAGTTCAGGCGCATCGCCGAGCCGCCGCGCCCGTCGACGTAGGCGGCGCGGCCGGGCACGAACGCCACGTTCTCCCGCAGCGCGCGAGCGAGCAGGTCGGTCGTGTCGATGTAGTCCGGCAGCGTGACCCAGATGAACAGCCCGCCCTGCGGATGGGTCCAGTGCGCCTCGCGCGGGAAGGTGCTCGGCGAGCGCGTCGAGCATCACGTCGCGCCGGCGCCGGTAGATCTCGATCAGCGAACGGACGTACTCCTCCCACGGGCCGGACTCGAAGTACGCGGCGACGAAGTACTGCGAGATCGACGAGGAGCACAGGTCGGAGGCCTGCTTGCCGATGTTCATCTTCTCCAGCACGGGCGCCGGCGCAGCCGTCCACCCGAGGCGCACGCCGGGCGAGAGGATCTTCGAGAACGTGCCGGCGTAGATCACGAACTCGATCGTCGAGCGAGCGCAGCGTCGGCAGCGGCGTCGCCCTCGTAGCGAAGCAGGCCGTACGGGTTGTCCTCGAGCACGAGCAGCTCGCGCTCGGCGCGCGATCGCGACCAGCTCGCGCCGGCGCTCGAGCGACATCGTCACCCCGGCCGGATTGTGGAAGTTGGGCACCGTGTAGATGAACTTCGGCCGCCGCCCGGCCCGCTCGAGCCGCTCCAGCGTCGCCGTCAGCTCGTCGATCCGCATGCCGTCGTGGTCCATCTCACCTGCACGACCGTCGGCCTCGTAGGCGCAGAAGGTCGGGACCGCGCCGGGGTAGGTCGGCGCCTCGGCGACGACCACGTCGCCGGGATCGAGCAGCGTCTTGCAGACGAGGTCGATCACCTGCTGGCCACCGGTCGTGACGAGGAGCTCGTCGTGATCGATCGTCGATCCCCTCGGCCGCCATCACCTCGACGATGCAGCGCTTGATCAGATCGAGGCCCTCGGTCGGGCCGTACTGGAGCGCCCGCGCGCACGACTGCGCCGCAACGGTGCTCATCAGCGACGCGTAGGAGTCGGCCGGGAACGTGGAGGTGTCGGGCAGCCCGCCGGCGAGCGAGATCACGTCCGGGCGCTCCGTGAGCGCCATCAAATCGCGCATCGCCGAGGACTGCATCACCTTCGTGCGTTGCGCGAACAAGGCCGCATAGCGGCGGATGTCCCGAGCCGTCGAGCGCGGCGGCAAGGACTGTGACCCATCCAGCCCGCTCACGGGAGGATGGCCCTCTCGTCTATCGTCACGACCGTTCAAGGTACAACACGGTGCACCTCGCCTTCGACATCTGCCAGGGAATCGGGATCGCCACGGCGATCGGGATCCGGCCCTTTCTGCCGTCGCTGGCGGCCGGCGCCCTCGCCGCGGGCGATGTGGAGACCTCCTTCAAAGGGACCCATTTCGCGTTTTTGCAGGGAGCTCCTTTTTTGATCGCGATGGCGGTGTGCGCGGTCGTGTTTGCAGTGCTCGAGCGTCGCCTGCCGCCCGCGCGGCTCGAGCGTGGCTTGCTGCCGCTCGTGCTCGCCGTGGTCTCGCTGGCGCTCGGCGCACTGTTCTTCGCCGCCGCGCTCGCTCACGGTCATTACACCTGGTGGCCGGGACTGATCGGTGGCGTCGTCTGCGCGCTGGTCGGAATGCTGGCAACCGTGCCGCTCCTGCGACGGGTTCGCGGGCGCCTGGACGCGGCGGCTGCCGCGGCGGTGCCGCTGTACGCCGAAGGAGCGGCGGTGCTGTACGCCGTCTTGTCGATCGTCGCGCCGCCGGTAGGTCCGATCGTGCTGCTGCTGTTGCTGTGGCTGCTGATCGCCGGGCGCGGTCGTGAGCAGGAGAAGTACGCAGGGCTGCGGATCCTGCGCTGAGGAGTGGCCGTCAACGCAAATACGCCCGCGGCAGTGAGCGCGCAGAAGCCCAAAAAGCTCGTCCTCGTCGTGATCGACGCGATGAAGCCGGCCATGCTCGAGCGCGCGATCGCCTCTGGCCGAGCCCCGGCGCTCGCGCGGATCCAAGAGCGCGGCGTGTACGTCGACGACTGCGTGGCAGCGTTTCCGTCCGTGACGCCCGTGTGCGCCGCGACGATCACGACCGGCGTCGGCCCCGACAAGCACCTGATCCCGAGCATGAACTGGTATCACCGCGAGGAGTCGAGGTACGTGGAGTACGGCTCGAGCTTCTCGGCCTCGCGCCAGTTCGGCGTCATCCGATCGCTCACCGACACCGTCTACCGGATGAACGCCGAGCACCTGTCGCACGACGTCGAGACGGTCTTCGAGTCGCTCGACGACGCCGACGTGCGGACCGCGGGCACGACCTATCTGATCTACCGCGGGCGCCACCCGCACGAGGTCTCCAACGAGACGGCGCTGGCGCGGATCGTCACCTCGACGCTGTTCCGGCGCACGATCGACGGACCGCTCGAGCTGTTCTATGCCGATCTGTATGCGAGCCGCAAGACGGGTTGCAAGGGCCAGCTCGGGATGCCCGGCATCCGGGATCAGCACACGGGCTGCGTGGGTGCGTATCTCGTCGAGCACGATCTGTTCGACTTCATGCTCTTCTCGCTTCCCGACAACGACGCCTGGTCGCACCGCAACGGCCCCCCTGCCCAGGTCACCTCGATCGCGGCGGCGGACCGCCAGCTCGAGCGGCTGATGCATGCCGCGGGCGGACCGGAGGCATTCCTCGAGCAATACGCGGTGATCGTGACCTCCGACCACTCGCAGGCCACGGTCGAGGCACGGATCCGGCTCGGCGACGCGTTCGAGGAGTTCGACGTCGCGACGCCGAGCCCGTCGCGCTCGATCGGCGCGGAGGTCGCGCTGAGCCCGGCCCAGCGGGCGGCGATGGTCTACGCGCTCGACCCGACCCGCCGCCAGGAGGTGATCGACCGCTCGATCGAGGCGGTCCGCGAGCTCGAGGGCGTCGATCTGGTCCTCTACCGAGCCGGAGAGGAGGCGGTCGTGCGGGGTCACCGGGGCGAGCTCCGGTTCGCCCCCGGCGGCGAGCTGCAGGACGCGCGCGGCCTGCGCTGGAGCGTCGAGGGCGAGCTCGGCGCGTTGCGGGCAGAGGTTCAGGACGGTCGCTTCCTGTGCACCGAGTACCCGGACGCGCTCGCGCGCGCGTGGTCAGCGCTGAGCTGCCCGACCGCCGGTGACGTGCTCCTGTCCGCCGCCCCGGGTTATGAGTTCGTTGATTGGGGCGGCTCCGATCACGTCGGCGGGGGCAGCCACGGGTCGCTGCACCGGTCGGACTCTCTCGGCGCGCTGCTGTGGTGTGGAACCGGGCCTGAGCGCCGCGACGTGCGGGCGCAGTGGTCGCTGCAGGACGTCGCAGGGCTGGTCAAGGAGCACTTCCGCCTGAGCCCGGCTGCGCACAGCGTAAGGTCCGACCGGTAGCGTTTGCGCCTTACGGTGATCACACACGACACCGATACAGTTGACGAGATGCCGCAGGAGCTCTCGAGCGCGGTCCCGATATCGCTGCACGCCCGCGTTCGCCACGGCATCCGCCGCGGCCACAATTGGCGCCAGCTCGGGCGGTTCGTCGGCGTCGGCGCGACCGGCTACTGCGTCAACCTCGCGGTGTTCGCGTTCTGCGTGCACGTGCTGCGGATCGATTACCGGCTCGCGTCGGTGATCGCGTTCGTCGTTTCGGTCACGAACAACTTCTGGCTCAATCGCCACTGGACGTTCAGCGCCAAGCAGGAGCATCCGATGTCTCAGGCCGTCCGCTTCTTCGCCGTGTCGCTGATCGCGTTTGGCTTCACCGAGCTGATCCTGATCGGGCTGGTCGAGGGCGCGGGAGTCTCGAAGGTGATCGCCCAGGCGATTGCGGTCGCGGCCGCGACGCCGCTGTCGTTCCTCGGGCAGAAGCTTTGGAGCTTCAAGGCGTAAGGGCCCGCCTCCTCGCGATCGCGTGCGCGGTCGCGCTCCTGGCAGTGCTCCCGGGCGCCGCGGCCGCGGCCACCGGAGCGACGACGACGGCCACCGACCCGGACACGCCGGTGCTCGTGACCTCGCAGACCACCCCGCCGGCGGGTTATCGGCTGACGGCCGCGGAAGTCGAGCGGATCGCGGCATCGAGCCCCGTGATCGTCGCCGAGCTGCATCGCCACCCGACCGCGATCCCGTACGAGTACACGAAGGGTCCGGGCACGTGGCAGGTCAGCTGGTTCTCCTCGGGCGCCAACTCGAAGGAGCTCGCGCAGGTCTACGTCGACGACTCGACCCGCAAGGTGACACAGGCCTGGACAGGCTTTCAGGTTGCCTGGACGATGGCCCGCGGCTACCCGGGGGCATTCGGGCGGCGGGTGAACGCCTGGTACGTGTGGCTGCCGCTGTGTTTGCTGTTCGTCGCTCCCTTCCTACCATGGCGCCGGCGCCCGACGCTGCTTCACCTCGATCTGCTCATGCTGCTCGGGTTCTCGATCTCGATGGCCCTGTTCAACGACGGGCGCATCGGCGTCTCGGTCCCGCCGTCTATCCGTTCTTGCTCTACCTGCTCGTGCGGATGCTGCTGCTGGCGTTTGGGCGGGGCGTGCCGCGCGAACCTCTGCGGCTGCTGGTCCCCGTCTCGTGGCTGTCGATCGGGATCGTCTTCCTGGTCGGCTTCAGGATCGGCCTGAACGTCACCAACTCCAACGTGATCGACGTCGGCTATGCGGGCGTGATCGGTGCCGACAAGGTCCTGCACGGCGAACCGCTGTACGGACACTGGCCGAGCGACAACGCCCAGGGCGATACGTACGGGCCGGTCAACTACTACGCCTACGTTCCGTTCCGCGCGATCTTCGGCTGGAGCGGCACCTGGGATGACCTGCCGGCGGCGCACGCGGCGGCGATCGCGTTCGACCTGTTGACGTTGCTCGGCCTGTTTCTGCTCGGGCGCCGGATCAGGGGGCCGACGCTCGGGACGGTGCTGGCGTACTCCTGGGCGAGCTATCCGTTCACGCTCTGGTCGCTCAGCTCGAACACGAACGACACGCTCGTCGCGCTGCTGCTCGTCGTGGCGCTGCTGGTGATCACCTCGGCGCCCGCGCGAGGCATCGCGGCCGCGCTCGCGGGCTTGACCAAGTTCGCGCCACTGGCGCTCGGGCCGCTGTTCCTGCGCGGCGTCGGCCCACCCCCGCGGCGGCGTTCGGTGATCGGCTACGTGATCGCGTACGGCCTGACGCTTCTCGTCGCGATGCTGCCGGTGCTCCTGGACAACAACCTGCGCGCGTTCTGGAATGACTCGATCCGCTATCAGGCGACGCGCGTCACGCCGTTCTCGATCTGGGGCTTCTACGGCGGGCTGGGCCTCGAGCAGCACCTCGTCGAGGGCGCTGCCGTCGGGCTCGCACTGGGCGTCGCGTTCGTCCCGCGCCGGCGCGGCGTGATCGAGGTCGCGGCGCTCGGAGCGGCGGTCATCATCATGCTCCAGCTGAGCGCGAACTACTGGCTGTACTCCTACATCGTCTGGTTCTTCCCCTTCGTCATGGTCGCCCTGCTGGCTGCGCACCCGCAGCGGCGCGAGACCGTCGGGTTCGCTAGGCCGGTCCGCGACCACGCTGCAGCAGCTGCTCGATCGCCGCTGCCCGCATCGGCTCTGTCGCCGTGATCAGCACGCCGTTGAGCCACGGGTCCTCGGTCGCGGTCTCGAAGCGGACGGGCATCTGGGTCGTCAGCGCCTCGAGCGCCTGCTCGCGCTTGACGCCGATCACGCCGCCGCGCGGCCCGGTCATGCCGACGTCGGTGATGTAGGCGGTCCCGGCAGGGAGCACGCGCGCGTCGGCCGTCGGGACGTGGGTGTGTGTTCCGACGACCGCCGTCACGCGACCGTCGAGGTACCAGCCCATCCCGACCTTCTCGCTCGTCGCCTCGGCGTGCATGTCGACGAGCACGTGGTCGACGCGTTCGCGCAGCGCGTAGAGCGCGGCGTCGGCCTCGACGAACGCCGGCCGGCCGGCGTTCATGTACAGGTTGCCCGACAACGAGATGACCCCCAGCCGAACGCCGGCGTTGCTCACCACGCACCAGCCGTGGCCTGGCTGGCTGCGCAGGAAGTTCGCGGGGCGCAGGATCCGCTGCTCCTCGTCCAGGTAGGCGTAGATCTCACGGTGCCGGTAGGTGTGGTTGCCGAGCGTGATCACGTCGATCCCAGCCTCGAACAGCTCCCGGGCGATCTTCGGGGTGATGCCGACGCCGCCGGCGACGTTCTCTCCGTTGACGATCACGAAGTCGGGCGCGTGGCGCGCTCGCAAGCTCGGCAGCAACGAGAGCAGCGTGCGCTTGCCGATGCCTCCTACGACGTCGCCGACGAACAAGATCCGGACGGCTTGGCTCATGTCACGTTCCCGCTCATACTTCCATTTGCATGCGTTTTCGGCTTCGCCCGCATCGCCATAGCATGCCGCCCGACCCGGAGGAGGACCGGCCACCAGACGATCGTGCGCGCGTCGGCAACGACGAGCTGAGCGCGGATCCGCAGCCGGCGAGCCCGGCATCTCTGCCGCCGCCGCCCGTGATCGTGCCGCGCTGGGTCCAGCTCGTACTGCTGCCGATCGGCCTGCTCGGGTTGTGGGCGCTCGCGCGCGCGGCCGGCACGGTCCTGTTGATCCTGATCGTCGCGTCGCTGGTCGCGATCGTGCTCAACCCGCTCGTGAAGGTCGTCGCGCGGTCCGGGTTGAGGCGCGGCCTCGCGATCCTCGCCGTCTACCTCGGTTTCTTCGCCGCGTTGGCCGGTCTGGGCGTGTTGCTCGCGAACCCGATCAGCAACCAGCTGAGCAACTTCGAACACAACCTGCCGAGCATCGTCCACAAGGCCAATCACGACCTCGCGAACCTGCAGAACTTCTTCAACCGCCACAGCATCGCGATCCACATCCAGCACCCGGGCGAGACCGCGCTGCAGAGCCTGCAGAAGTCGATTCTCAAGCGCTCGAGCGACATCGTCTCGTTCTCGCGCGATCTGCTGACGAAGATCGTCACGATCTCGTTCGATCTCGTCCTCGTGCTGGTGCTGTCGGTCTACCTGCTCGTCTACGGCGACGACATCGGCAGGTTGGTGCGTCGGATCATGCCCACCGGCGACGGCACGCCCGAGGACGACTACCCGCTGCTCGTCCAGCGCGCGGTCTCGGGCTACGTCCGCGGTCAGCTGCTGTTCTCGCTGATCATGGGCGCGAGCGCGACGATCTGCCTGGCGATCCTGGGCGCGATCGGGATCTTCCCCGCCGGCGAGACGTATGCCGTGTTCCTCGGCGGCTTCTACGGGCTGATGGAGCTGATTCCGTACATCGGGCCGATCATCGGCGCGGCCCCGGCGGTGATCCTGGCGCTGTTCGAGGACCCCATCAGCGCGATTTGGGTGATCCTGGTGTTCGTCGCGCTGCAGCAGCTCGAAGGACACTTCATCGCGCCCCAGGTGTTCCGCATCTCGCTGCGGATCAACCCGATCCTGATCATCCTCGCGCTGCTGATCGGCTACCAGATCTACGGCGTCGCGGGGGCGTTGATCGCGCTGCCGGCGCTGGCGGTCCTGCGCCAGACCGTCATCTATCTGCGCCGCCACACGGTGCTCGAGCCGTGGGGCACCGCGAGTCCAGGGGTCGGCAGCGGCCTGCTGACGCTCAGCCCCGATCGGTGTCCGGACTGCGGCGCCGAGGCGAGTGGAGAGGACGCCTTCTGCCGCACCTGTGGCGCCTCGCTGGAGCCGCGCGTGCAAGCCCCCCGCTGAGTGTGTCGGCGGGTGGCGCGTCGGCGCGTTGCGCGGGCTAACGCCGGTTGACGATGCGGCGGAACATGACCGCGCAGACGACCGCCACGATCAACGCAATGATCGGCAGTCCGCCGCCGATCACGCCGGCGATCCACAGCACGAGACCCACGATTCCGACAGCGCCCGCGACGGTGCCGCCAACGACCAGCTGGTAGGCGCGCTTCTCCCGCGCCCGCCGGGGCGTGTAGCTTCCGCGTTTCTGGATATCTGCCACGTATCGCAGCGTAGCGCGCGATTGCGTACTGTGTGTGAAGTGGCTGCGTCCGACGACCATTGTCTGCTCTTTTACGACTACGTCGAGGACATGGTGGAGCGACGGGTCCCCTACCGGGAACGCCATCTGGCCCGGATCCGCGAGCAGATGGACGCGGGCCGGATCGTTCAAGCCGGCGCGCTCGGGGATCCGCCGCAGGGAGGCGCGCTCGTGTGGCGTGGCGTCGATCCGGCCGAGATCGAGGCGTTCGCGCGAGCTGATCCGTATATGGAGGCGGGCCTGATCAGCGACTGGCGCGTGGTCGCCTGGAAGCTGATCTGAAGGGCATCCCAGGGGGTTGCCTCGAGTGGCAAGTGGTGCTGGCGTGACCCCGCCGCGCGAGCCCCTGGTGCCGGCGCGACCGCGCCGCGCGGGTATCCTGAACCAAGCGATGGCATTCCCCCAAACCCGGCTGCGGCGTTTGCGAAGCAGCCACGCGCTGCGCGGTCTTGTCCGTGAGACCACCCTCGCGCCAGGCGATCTCGTCTACCCGATGTTCGTCGCGCACGGGATCGACCGCCGCGAGCCGATCCCCTCGATGCCCGGCATCGACCATCTCTCGATCGAGCACGCCGTCGAGGAGGCGGGCGAGGCAGCGGCGCTCGGAATCCCGGCTGTGCTCCTGTTCGGCCTCCCGGCCGCCAAGGACGAGGAAGGCTCGGGCGCCTGGGACGAAGAAGGGATCATCCAGCTCGCGACGCGCGCGCTCAAGGAGGCGCACCCGGAGCTGCTGGTGATCGCTGACTTGTGCCTGTGCGAGTACACGAGCCACGGCCACTGCGGCCTCGTCAGGCCGGACGGGACAGTCGACAACGACGCGACGCTCGAGCTGCTCGCCCGGGCGGCGGTCTCCCAGGCCCGCGCGGGCGCCGACGTCATCGCCCCCAGCGACATGATGGACGGCCGGATTGGCTTCATCCGCGCGGCGCTCGACGACGACGGCCAGACCGAGACCCCGATCCTCGCGTACTCGGCCAAGTTCGCTTCCGCCTTTTACGGCCCGTTCCGCGTGGCCGCCGACTCCGCGCCGGCGTTCGGCGACCGTCGCGGCTATCAGATGGACCCGAGCAACGGCAACGAGGCCGTACGCGAAGCGCGTCTGGACGTCGAGGAGGGAGCCGACATCCTGATGGTCAAGCCGGCGCTGCCGTACCTCGACCTCGTTCGCCGGATCAAGGACGAGACGGCGATGCCACTCGCCGCCTACAACGTCAGCGGCGAGTACGCGATGCTCAAAGCCGCCGTCGCCGCCGGCTATCTCGACGAACGCGCGGCCGTGCTGGAGACGCTGACCGCCATCCGCCGGGCCGGCGCGGACATCGTGATCACCTATCACGCGAAGGAGGCCGCCCGATGGCTCAGGTAGAGACGAGCTCTTTCGGCCCGAAGCATCGCAGTCGCAAGGATGGGGCCGCGGTCCCGCTCGACGATCTCGACAGGCGCTTGCTGAACCTGATGCAGGGCCGCTTCCCGATCGCGCCGCGGCCCTACCAGCACGTCGCGGCGGAGGCCGAGATCACCGAGGCGCAGGCGCTCGAGCGGGTGCAGCGGCTCCTCGATCAGCGGATCATCCGCCAGATCACCCCGATCTTCGACACGCGCGCGCTCGGCTACTCCTCGATGCTCGTCGCAGCCAAGGTCGATCCGGAGAACCCATGGCGGGCGGCCAAGGTGATCAACGAGCACCCGGGTGTCTCGCACAACTACCTGCGCAACCACGAGTTCAACATCTGGTTCACGATCGCGACCGAGCCTGATTCGCCGCTCGGACTCGACGGGACGCTCGAAGTGCTCGCCCGGATCGCTGGCGCTGAGTCGATCCGCCAGCTCCCGACGCTGAAGCTGTTCAAGATCAGGATGGACCTCGAGATGGAGGGCGGCACCGCGGAGCTAGCGAAGGCGGTCGACGTCGCGCCACCGGCCGAGACCGAGCCCCAGCCCTACGACGAGTTCGACATCGCGGTCATCCGCGCGCTCCAGGGCGACATGGCGGTCACGCCGGAGCCGTACGCCGCCGCCGCGGAGCGCCTGTCGATTCCCCAGGAGCGCCTGCTCGAGCATCTCGAGGCGATGCAGGAGCGCCGCCTGCTACGGCGCGTGGCCGCGATCCTCTTCCACCGCCGCGCCGGCTTCAGCGCGAACGGCATGGGTGTCTGGAAGGTGGAGGACGCGCGGATCATGGAGCTCGGCCCCAGAATGGCCGCGTTCCGCGGGATCTCGCACTGTTATCAGCGCCCGACCTACGCGGATTGGCCGTATTCGATCTTCACGATGGCGCACGGGCGCTCCAAGGACGAATGCGACGCGATCCTCGACTCGATCGCGGCGGACACCGGAGTCAGCGAACGGGCCACGCTGTACTCCTCCACCGAGTTCAAGAAGATCCGCCTGCTCTACTTCACCGAGGACTATCGGGCCTGGGAGCGAGCGCACGCCGGCGTTTGAGCGCTTCGACCTTCAGCACGAGTCGTTCGAGCGAGCTCTATCACTGGGCGCTCGACCTGCTCCCCGGGGGCGTCAACTCGCCCGTGCGGGCGATGCGCTCGATCGGCCGCGACCCGATCTTCATCGAGCGCGGCCGAGGCTCGACGATCACCGACGTCGACGGTAACGATTACGTCGACTGGGTCAGCTCGTGGGGCCCGCTGATCCTCGGGCACGCGAACCGGGCCGTCGTCGACGCGATCGTCGAGGCCGCCGTCAACGGCACCACGTTCGGCGCCCCGACCGAGGGCGAGGTGAAGCTGGCGGCCGAAGTCACGCGGCGGATCCCGTCGGTCCAGATGCTGCGCATGACCTCGTCCGGCACCGAGGCCGCGATGAGCGCGATCCGCTTGGCGCGGGCGGCGACCGGCCGCGAGCTGATCCTCAAGTTCGCCGGCGCCTATCACGGGCACGTCGACGGGTTGCTGGCGCAGGCGGGCTCGGGCCTCGCGACCCAGGGGCTGCCGTCGAGCCCGGGCGTGCCGGCGGCTGCCGCCGCGTCGACCGTGATCGTCCCCTGGAACGATCCCGAGGCGCTGACCGAGGCGACAGGACGCCACGAGCTCGCGGCGATCATCGCCGAGCCGGTGCCCGCCAACATGGGCGTCGTGCCGGCCGCGCCAGGGTTCCTCGAGCTGCTGCGCTCGCGCGCCGACGCGAATGGCGCGCTGCTCGTCTTCGACGAGGTGATCACGGGCTTCCGCGTCGCGCGCGGCGGCGCCCAGGAGCTCCTCGGTGTGATGCCCGACTTGACGATTCTCGGCAAGGTGATCGGCGGTGGCCTGCCCGCGGCCGCCTATGGCGGCCCGCCGGTGCTGATGGAGCAGCTCGCGCCGGTCGGCCCCGTCTACCAGGCTGGGACGCTGTCGGGCAATCCGCTCGCGGTCGCGGCGGCGCTGGCGACGTTCGAGCTGCTCCCCGATTCCGCCTACGCGCGCCTGCGAACGGTCACGGACGCGCTCGTCGAGGGTCTCCGCGAGGCGGCGCGCAGCGCGGGCATCGAGCTGCAGGTGCAGAGCGTCCCAGGCCTGCTGACGCCGTTCTTCAGCGGCGAGCCCGTGCAAAACTACGACGAGGCGGCCGCATGCGATCTCAACGCATATGGCGCCTGGTGCCGGGCGCTGCTCGCCCGCGGCGTGTACCCGCCCGCATCGCAGTTCGAGGCGTGGTTTCCCTCGCTCGCGCACAGCGATGCCGACATCGAGTACACGGTGCTGGCGGCCGCAGACGCGTTCAGAGAGCTCGCGCGCGGGTGAGACCATGAGCGAGACGCTGCTCGCCGCACTGCGCGCGCAGGGCGGGATGCTGGCCGCGGCGGCCGAGCGAGGAGCCGCCCGAGACGGCGTCGCGTGGGCCCGCGGCCCGGCGCAGATCGCCGCCGCGGGGCCTCGCGCCGCGGGTCGCGAGTCGGAGTACGAGCTGCTGATCGAAATGATCCTCGAGGGCGCGCTGCTGCACTACGGAGAGCCGCGTCTCGTGTGCGCCGACGATCCCGACCTGGCGCTGCTGCTGGGAGACCAGCTGTATGCGCTCGGCCTCTCGCGCCTGGCTGCACTCGGGGATCTGAAGGCGATCGCCGAGCTGGCCGACGTGATCTCGCTCGTCGCCCAGGCCCACGCGGCCGCCGACGAGGAGCTGGCGCGGGCCGTCTGGGAGGCCGGCGCGGTCGCGGTCGGATGGGGCTGCAGCGAGCAGCTCGAGCGCGCCAAGGCACTGGCGCGGGCCGAGGATCCGGGGGCCGCGCACGAGCTGCGCACGGCAGCAAGCGCGACGAGCGCCTCTCGCATAACCTAAAGCCCTAGTAACGGTCGTCGCTTAGTTGACGAAAAGGTTGCAAATCCGTTGAATGCATAGGCCCCAGAGCCAGCAGCAGTCGGAGGCGCACGTGCCGGACCGCCGTAGAGAACCCAAGTCGAAATACACACTCGATCGGGACATCCCGGGAGCCTTCGAGGGCGAGACCGTCACACGGCGCCGGTTCATGGTCCTGAACGCCAACGGCGCCGGCATCATCGCCGCCGCGGCGTTCACGCTCCCCGCGCTCGGCTTCGCGATCGGCCCCGTATTCAGCCGCCTCCCGTGGACGTGGCAGCCGGTGGGGCCGCCGTCGGACTTCCCCGAGGACACATACGTGGTCAAGGTGATCACGATCGTGCCCGAGATCGGCGAGGCGGGCAAGACGATCGCCTACATGCGCAAGCGCAACCCGGCGATCGACACCGAGCCGGAGTTCGAGTACAACCATTACATCGCGCTCTCGTCGCGCTGCATGCACCTCGGCTGCCCGGTGCGCTACGTCGCCGCTGCCGAGCGCTTCATCTGCCCCTGCCACGGCGGCGTGTACGACTTCCGCGGCCTGGTCGCCGGCGGTCCCCCAGTCCGTCCGCTCGATCGTTTCTACACGCGGCTGGACCCGACCACCGGCCTGGTCGAGGTCGGGCCGCGCTATTCCGTCAACAGCCAGCTGCGCCGGTTCTCGCCGCGCGACCCGGGCGAGCCGCTGGACGGGATCGGCCAGTACCTGTATCCGTCACGCTTCTCGACGGCCAAGCTGTAGCGGGAACCGGATGCCACGCCTGCCAGCACCACCGAAGATCCTGCGGCCCCCGCCGCGCAAGCCGGGCACGGACGACGGGCCGCCGATGGGTCCGCTGGAGGCGGGGGTCGAGGGCGGGATCACCGTCGTCGACTGGATCGACGAGCGCACCTCGATGTCGGGCGGGGTCCGGTGGCTGCTGTTCCGCAAGGTGCCCCGCGGCATCAACTGGTTCTACACGCTCGGCTCGGCGACGCTGTTCGCGTTCATCAACCAGGCCGTCACCGGTGTGTTCCTGGCGATGTTCTACCGCCCGGACGCGGCCGGCGGCGCGTACGAGTCGATCCGCTATATCACCGACGACGCGTTCCTGGGCGCGCTCGTGCGCGGGATGCACAAGTGGGGCGCGTCGGTGATGATCATCCTGATCTTCCTGCACATGGGGCGCGTCTTCTTCTTCGGCGCCTACAAGTATCCGCGCGAGCTCACCTGGATCATCGGCGTCACGCTGCTGATCCTGACCCTGATGATGGGCTTCACCGGCTACCTGCTGCCGTTCGACCAGCGCTCCTACTGGGCGTCCGTCGTCGGCATCAACATCAACTCCGGAGGCCCGTTCATCGGCCCCTATCTGTCGGACTTCCTGCGCGCCGGTCCGGAGTTCGGCGCGACAACGCTGTCGCGCTTCTACGCGATCCACATGCTGCTCATTCCCGGCGCGATCATCGCGCTGATCGGCGCCCACCTGTACCTTGTGACGAAACTCGGCATCTCGGCGCCGCCGTGGGAAAGCGCGGAAGAGGATCACACCGATCCCGCGGTCGACGCCGAGATCGAGCGAGTCGAGGTGTGAGGCCGTGAACCAGGCCGAGAAGGAGAAGTACCTCCGCGAGTACTCGATCCTGAAGAACGAGGGTCATCCGTTCTTCCCGTACGCGGTCTCGAAGGACGCTTGGATGGCGGTGATCGTGATGGCCGTCATCATCTTCCTGTCGCTGATGTTCGGGGCCGAGATGGGGCCGAAGGTCAACCCGACCACGACGACCTACGTGCCGCGGCCGGACTGGTACTTCTTCTTCCTCTTCGAGGTCCTCAGGGTGATGAAGAACGTCCCCAAGTACACGCCGATGGCCACGATCGGCGTGCCGACGATCTGCATGATCCTGCTGTTCCTGCTGCCGTTCTACGACCGTAGCCCGGAACGCAACATCCTCCGCCGTCCGGTGGCCCTTGCGGCCGCAGTCGCGACGATCTTCGCAATGGCGTTCCTCACCTACTCCGGCGCCGACACCGGCTCGCCGAACTCGGTCGACCTGACGCCCCCGAGCAACCTGACGGCCTCGGAGAAGGCGACGTTCGCGGCCGGCGCGCTCGTCGTCGGGCAGTCCGGATGTCTCGCGTGCCACGTGATCGGGAGCAATGGCAACAACGGTCCCGGTCCGCCGCTGACCCACATCGGGGCTAAGCTGCCGCCCGCGGCGATCGCTTCGACGCTGCGTAATCCAACCGCGCCGATGCCGTCGTTCAAGGGGCTGGCGGAGCAGGACCCGACGAAGTTCAACAATCTCGTCGGCTTCCTGTCTCTGCTCCAGTAGCCTGCCCAGGCCACCATGGCAGCCAGCAGAAACGTGCTGCCGGACGGTCCTGCGATCCCTCATGACCGTCCGGGCGGGACGCTCGAGGAGTCGCAGGTCCGCGCGATGTTCGACCGGATCGCAGGCGTCTATGACCGGATGAACACGGTCATGACCGCCGGCCTGCATCACAGCTGGCGCCGGCGGGCGGGCGAGCTCGCCGGCCTCTCGCCAGGTGAGCGAGCTCTCGATGTCGCGACCGGGACCGGTGACCTCGCGTTCGCGCTCGCGACGCGCGTGGCGCCGGCTGGGGAGGTCGTCGGCGTCGACTTCTCCGAGCGCATGCTCGCGCTCGCGCGCGCGAAGACGACCGCGCGCGCGCCCGACGGCGTCGCGATTCGCTTCGAGCGAGCCAACGCGCTCGCGCTGCCCTACCGCGACGGCGAGTTCGACGCCGCGACGGTCGGGTTCGGGGCCCGTAACTTCAGCGATCTGGAGCGCGGGCTGGGCGAGCTGGCGCGCGTCGTTCGCCCAGGCGGCCGCGTCGTCGTGCTGGAGATCACGACGCCGCGCCGGCCGCCGCTGTCGAGCTTCTACGAGCTGTGGTTCGACCGGGTGGTGCCCGCGCTCGGCCGCCTCGCCGGCGACGCCCAGGCTTACAGCTACCTCCCCAGCTCCGTCAAACGGTTCCCAGCGCCCGACGAGCTGGCGGCGCTGATGTCGCTGCGCGGCCTGCGCTCGATCCGATACGTGCTCACGGCCGGCGGGATCATCGCGTTGCACGTCGGCGAGGTGGCCGCGTGAGCGCGCTCGTCGCGGTCGTCGACGCCGGCGGCGCTCCCGCCGCCCGCGTGCTCGAACAGGTGGAGGCGCGGATGACCGCGCTGGTGGGCGGACACGGGTCGGTGCTGGGGCGCTACGCCGGCGACACGATCGCCGCCGGCGGCAAGCGTCTGCGTCCGCTGCTGGTTTGCCTGGCGGCGGGCGTCCCCCCGCCGGAGACCGACGGCCTGGTCGACTCCGCCGTCGCGGTCGAGCTCGTGCACGGCGCGACGCTCGTCCACGACGACGTGCTCGACGGAGCGTCCTTGCGACGCGGACAGCCGACGGTGATCGCGACCGGCGGGCGGCGCCTCGCGACGGCGACCGGAGATCTGCTCTTCTCACGCGCGTTCGCCCAGCTTGCGGCAGGCCGATCGATCACGGCCGTGCGGGTTCTTTCGCGCGCATCCTCGGAGCTCGCGCTCGGCGAGCTGATGCAGCGCGAGGACGCGTTCGACGCGAACGTCTCGCTCGAGCGCTACCTCGAGCGCTGCCGCCTCAAGACCGCCGTGTTGTTCCGGGCCGCGTGCGAGCTCGGTGCGTTGGAGGGCGCCGGCGAGCGGGCGCAGCTCGCGGCCTTCGGCGAGCAGATCGGCCTCGCGTTCCAGCTGCTCGACGATGTGCTGGATGTGTCCGGGCCGCCTGAGCGCACCGGCAAGCCGCGCGGGGCGGACCTGCTCGACGGGACCGTGACGCTGCCGTTGATCCTCGCTCGCGAGCGCGACGGCGAGCTTGCCGAGCTCGACCTGCGAGAAGTGCGCACGCCGGAGCTGGCATTCGAGGTCTGCGAGCAGATCGAGGCGACGGGAGCCCTGGTGGATGCGAGGGCCCGCGCGCTGGAGATCGTGAGCGAGGCGAAGTCGCGACTCCCGTCGCTCCCTCGCCGTCAGCGGCTCGCACTCGAGCTGGTCGCCGAGGGCGTCGTCGAGCGCTACGCGTAAGCACAGTCGAAGAATGCATTCCGGCTGATCCCCGCTGGGCGTTTGCGCGTAAGCAGAGTAGAAGAACCACCCGGCTGATCCCCGCCGGGTCGGTACTCTTGGAGTCCCAATTCGGAGGAGCCACTATGTTCCGCAACCCCACCACAGACGTGATCGTCGTTCTGGTGATCGTGCTGCTCATCTTTGGGCCCAAGCGCCTGCCGGGACTCGGCCGCTCGCTCGGCACGGGCATGCGTGAGTTCAAGGAATCGATCACCGGCGAAAACAAGGACTCGGAAGCCGAGACGCCGCAGCTCGCGAGCACGACTCCGGCGCAGCCGCCGGCGCCGGCCACGACGGTCGCGGCCGAGCAGCGGCCGGTCGAAGCCGCCGTCACGCAGCCGGCCGGCAACCCGGCGGATCGCGCGTCCTGAGAGGCAGAAGGGGGGCGATGGCGTGGCCAGGGTCCTGCGGCCGATTGCGCACGATGAGCGTCTGAGCATCGTCGATCACCTCGGCGAGCTCCGCTCGCGCCTGTTCGTCTGCCTCGTGGTGTTGGGGATCGCGTTCGGCGTCTGCTTCTGGCAGAACCACGCTCTCCTCACGATCCTCAATCGCGCGCTCCCGCACGTCTCGACTGTCTCGCCGAGCCAGCACGGCTTGGCCGCCGTGCCCAACCAGCAGGCCGATCTCCAGGCCGGGCTCACGAAGATCGAGACTGGGGCCAACGAGCTGGCTTCCTCCTCGCAGTTGTCGCTCGCCAATCGTTCGGCGGCCGCGCAGATCGCCGCCGGCGCAAAAGAGGCCGCGAGCCACCTGCCCACCGAGCCCACCGTCAAGGAGAAGCCGATCACGATCGGGGTGGGCGAGCCGTTCACCACGACCCTGACGGTCGCCGCCTACTTCGCGCTGCTGATAACGCTCCCGCTCCTGCTCTACGAGGTGTACGCGTTCATCATCCCGGCGCTCGACTCGAGCGAACGCCGTGCCGTCGTGCCGTCGATGATCGCGGCACCGTTGCTGTTCGCAGTCGGGGCCGGGTTTGCGTACTTCTTCGTGATGCCGCCCGCGGTGCACTTCCTCCAGGGCTATAACAGCGATCAGTTCGACATCCTCGTCCAGGCGAAGTCCTACTACCAGTTCCAGATCATGGTGATGCTCGCGGTCGGCCTCGCATTCGAGGTTCCGCTGGCGTTGCTCGCCCTGCACCGCATGGGCGTTGTGAATGGGAGCACCCTGACGAAAAACTGGCGCTACTCTATTGTCATCATCGCCGTTATCGCGGCGGCGATGCCGGGGTCGGATCCCGTTACCACTGCGCTCGAGACCGCCCCGCTCGTGGTCCTCTTCCTCGCAAGTATCGTCATGCTCAAGATTGCTGATCGCCGTGCCGCATCGCGGGCCGCCGCTGAGATGGCCCAGATGAGCGATGGCCTCGGGGTGTCCTGAACGATGCTGTTCGACCTTCGCAGCCGCGGGCGCCGTCGTACCGTTCGGGCCGTCTACGGTGGTCTGGCCGTGCTCATGTTCGTCGGCCTCGTGCTGTTCGGCGTCGGCGCCGGCAACGGGCTCGGCGGACTGCTCAACGCGTTCACCGGCAACGGCTCCAGCGGCGCCCAGAAGCAGGTGATCAGCGCGCAGGAGCAGCAGGCGATCCAGCAGACCAATCAGAATCCCAATGATCCGGCCGCCTGGGCCGCGCTCGTGTCTGCCCGCTGGACCTCGGCCAACGAAGGCGCGGACTACAACACGACGAACAACACCTTCACCACGGCCGGCAAGCAGGAGCTGACGCGCCTGACCGAGGCGTGGGAGCGCTACGCGGCGCTGACCAAGAACGCCGATCCGACCACCGCGGTCCTGGCGGCTCGGGCATACGCCTCGCTCGGCCAGTTCGCCGGCGCCGCCAACGCCTGGCAGGCCGAGGCGCTCGGAACGCCGAGCCAGCCCAAGGGCTTCATGTGCCTCGCCGCATCGGCCTACGCGGCCGGCCAGACGCGCAAGGGCGACCTCGCCAGCGCCAGCGCACTCGCGCTTCTCCCCAAGGGCACCACGAAGACCGAGACCAAGACGGAGCTCACTGCGGCCAAGACCTCTAAGTCGACCGCGCAGCAGTTCGTCCAACAGGCCTGTTGAGCAGACCGCGCGCCAGCCGGGGTAACATCGCCGGCTACCCGGGCCGTTAGCTCAATTGGTAGAGCAGGGGACTCTTAATCCCAAGGTTGAAGGTTCGAGTCCTTCACGGCCCATCGAGGGCGGCCCGCACAGCGGGTCTTTTTGTTGACGCGGTACCGCCGGGAGCGGGAAGCGTGTCCCTAATATGTCCCGAGATCGGCGTACGATCTTGCGACGATGGCGACGGGGACAAGGCCTCCGACTGGACATGTTTTTCGCGTCGAACGGGCTCGCGGGCCGGTCTGGTACGCCAAGTACCGGCTGCCTGACGGCCGCCAGGTCCAGAAGAAGCTCGGGCCGGCCTGGGGCGAGCGCGGGCGACCGCCGGCTGGGTACTTCACCAAGCGCCTGGCTGAGGATTGGCTGCGCGAGGTCCTGGATCAGGCTCGT
This sequence comes from uncultured Solirubrobacterales bacterium, assembly GCA_963763525.1. Classification (GTDB taxonomy): domain Bacteria; phylum Actinomycetota; class Thermoleophilia; order Solirubrobacterales; family Solirubrobacteraceae; genus Palsa-465. The sequence continues at coordinate 15,531 of CAVXPA010000013.1, read as the reverse complement.
CGCGGGAGCTTGCCGGGGATGGTGCGGACCGGCGCGACGTTCGCCGACGCGGCCACCGAGTACCTGCGGTACATCGAGCACGATCGCGGTCGCAAGCCCTCGACGGTCCGTGGGTATCGGTCGTCGATCAACGCTCATCTGCTGCCGGCGTTCGGGTCGCGGGCGATCGAGAGCGTCAGCACGGAGGGGATCGAGCGCTGGGTCGCGGGCTTCGACGGATCCGTCCGGACACGGAACAAGCTGTTGATGCAGCTGCACGGGATCCTCGGGCGGGCGCGGAAGGTCTACGGGCTGCCAGGGAACGCCGCCGCTGACGTCGAGAAGCTCCCCCAGCGCCGGAGCGGCGACATCGAGGTGTTCTCACCGGAGGAGGTCTGGGCGTTGGTTCGTTCGGCCTCGTCCGACCAGGACGGCGCGATCTTCCTGACGGCGGCGTTCACCGGCTTACGGATGGGTGAGCTGCTCGCGTTGCGCTGGCGCGACGTCGACTTCGCCGGGCGGACGATCCGAGTGCGCGCAAGCTACTACGCCGGGGCGTTGACGACGCCGAAGTCGGGCAAGGTGAGGGCGGTGCCGATGGCGCCGGACGTCGCCGCCGCGCTCGCTCGCCTCGGCGATCGCGAGCATTGGGTCGGCGACGACGACTTGGTCTTCGCCGGCGAGGCCGGCGGGTATCTCGACGGCTCGGCGCTCCGCCGGCGATACAAGGCCGCTCTGGCGGCCGCTGGTCTGCGGTCATTGCGTTTCCACGATCTCCGGCACACGTTTGGGACGCGGATGATCGCCAAGGCGGACATCCGGCGGGTGCAGGAGTGGATGGGCCATGCAGACGTCCAGACGACGATGCGGTACCTCCACTACGCGCCCCGCGACGAGGACGCTGAGCTCGTAGCAGAGGCGTTTCGTCTGTCCGATCCGGGCGGCGCTACCGCCGCGGTCGAATGCGACTAATGCGTCCCAATTCGTCCCAGGACGTCCTGGGAGGAATACCTGCAAATCCTAGCTTTCGTGCTCTGCTGCGGTCCCCGATCGCAGCTCCTCCGGGACGTTTTCAGCACTTTCGCGTGCGTACAGTGTGTCGCTGTTAGTGGTTCGGACGACGATGGGCGTCGGCGGTGGTCGCGGCGCATCCCAGGGGACGGAAGGCGGTGGTGGTCTGAACGTCGCGACTCGGCGGATTGAGCGGGGAGTGCGGACGGCTGCGTTCGTCTCGAGGGGCGGGCGTCTGAGGTCATCGTCCTTCGTCTCATGGACGGGTAGCGCATCGGGTCACCGGTGGTGGCTGGCGGTGGTCACGTGGCTCGGGGGTCGACAACCGCTACCTCCTCCCCATGGACATCAGCGGAGCAACGCGCCGGACGGCGGGGCTGTCACCGAGCACAGCGAGGGGAAGGTCGCGCGAAGCGCGGCCTTGACAGACCCGGCGCCGGCGCCACCATCATCCGCGTCCAGGGGGAGGCGTTCCGGCTCAGCTTCGGTGACTCGACGAGCGCTCCGCCGCCGGCTGCTATGCGCCAGGACCCTGGACCGTAGGGTTGAGAATGATGCCGCCAAGCGCTCAATATGCGCCACTTCTAGGAGTCGAAAAGTGCGCCACCTCGGCAGCGACCCAGGTCGGCTCGGGCTGCTCCTCGTTGTCGACGAGAGGAAGCCGGAAGTGGTGGTGACCGCGTTGGAGCGGGCGGAGATCAGGGCGTTGGCGAAGGACGGCACACAGCCGGGCCTCCGGGCCTCCACTGCCGCAATTCTTCGTCGAATCATCGACATCTCCGTCCTGCTTGACGCTAAGCTTGACGGCACGACTTGTAGACCGTCAAGTGGGAAGGCAAGTCATAAATGATCGCGAATCTTTCAGTAGCGCCTCGCTTCACGCTTGAGCACTATCAGCTCGCTCAGGTGATCTGCCAGGTGCGGTTCTCCCCAGTCCTACGTCTCCAACAGCAAGAGGAGGTCGCGCCGTTTCAGGAGGAGGTCCGAGAGCGATACCCCGGATTCTTGGTGGAGCCAGCCGTCGCCTTCATCATCACGCCTCAGGGCGTCGTCCAGCAGGACACCGGCACCAAGAACTATCGTTTCGCGGACCCGGATGCCAGCGTGGTGCTCGTCCTTGGCATGGACTTCGTCGCAATCGAGACTCGCGAGTACGTCGCGATCGAAGATGTCATCGAGCGCGTTCGCGCTGCCGTATCGCTCGTCGAGCGCCTCTACCGACCCGCACAAAGGACCAGGCTGGGGCTTCGCTTCACCAACGAGCTTCGCTTCGAGCCGGACAATCTTCAAACCCAGGTGCGCGAGGCGCTCAACCCGCAGTTGCTTGGTCCGCTCGGCGATCCAGACGTGGCGCCCGCAGTTGAGACCACCCAGTCCGTGATCCAGCTCCGTACCGAAGCCGGGAATATGCTGCAGGTCATTCACGGGCTCAACTCTCAAGGCGGAACGACCGTACTGCCGATGCCAGGTTCGACCCCTTCGCGTGTACCTCAAGAGCCGTTTTATCTTCTCGACTTTGATGCGTACGCTTCCGATCCCGTGCCATTGAGCGCCGACGCCGTGGCCGATCAGGCCATGGTCTTCAACGATCAGATCCGAACCTTGTTCGCATGGAGCACCTCCGCTGAGTACCGCAGCAGCGTCCTCGGCCAGCGAGACCTCACATGACCACCGTAACACCCCCCGAGGCGGTTGCACCCGCGTATCCAACAGACTCGGCCTCGACCACTGCGTGGGGCAACCTCAACGCCCTTAGACACAGATCGGTGGTCAAGGTGCCATTCGGCGGAGCCCTAGTCGGTGCATCTGTGCTTGAGTCGTTGGTGCATGCAACGAGTGTGATGGCCGCGTCGACCAGCCGCCTCGCACTGACCTTGCACGAGGTCAAGTTGCACAGCCAGCTTCGCGGTCCCTCAACTTGCACGTGCACCTTCGCGATTGACGACCTGCGAGCGCTCCTAATCGGAACGTCCCTCATCACCATCAACTACGACAACGTGTCGGCTGACCCGTTCAGGTCGACCGACACCCGGATGACCGAGTTGCACGCGCTCGCTCCGGGCTTGTCGCTTCGGCAATGGGCCGACGTGTTCGGGGTCAGCAAACAGACGGTTCGTAATTGGATGGCGAGCGAACCTCCAAACAGGTCCGAACTCGATGCCGCTCTGCGAGCACTCCGAGCTGCCACCCTGCGTCAGCCAGACCTTGCGTCATGGCTCCAGTCACAACTGCCCGGAAGCACTCGGATTCCGTTGCAGCTTGCCCAGGAAGGTCGTTGGCGCGCGCTTAGCGCAGCATCGCGAATGGCGCCTCCGGTCGGGTTGGGAACTGCCCCGACACAGGAGATGAGAGCGATCGCCCGCGAACGACGGGCCTTGAGCAAGCGCTTGGGCGGGGCAGACGCACCTCCGGCCGCAGACGACGAGGACTGATGACTGTTGACCGACGTGGCGCCGCAATACGACCGCGACGCGATGGACGCGAAAGGCTGGCGACAGGGCAGCCTGCTGCCCGTGGGAGCCTCCTTGCGATGCGCTGTATGGATTAGCCACAAAGAGCAGGGTTGGTCAAGAGCGCGGAAGGACGCAAAAGCGAGATCGCGCCAGGCCGAACTCTCCGAGCCTTACATCTACGAGCGGCCGGCAAAGGCGTCAGATCGTTTCGCATTGATCACGCAGGAATGTGACGTCCTAAAAGCTCCGGACGAGTTCCCGATCGTCGAATTTGCGCTCGTGTTCGAGACCTCGTCTGTCGCTGTCATACATGAAGCGGATAGCCTCACTAGCGCCAGATACATCCGACTCGGCGACCCGACAAGCGGCCCGCCAGTTGCGGTTCTCGACTACCGCTTTAAGGCTCAGGCCGAGAAAGGCATGCTGATCGAGCACACACCCGACAATGCGCTGGTGTCGAAGATGTCGGATACGCGGCGCGCGGTCCTGAGGGAATGGCTCGGCCGGAGACTAGGTCGCGAGGCCGTTTCTGACGATGACACTCGCCGTATCGTCGAACCCATTCGGAGCGGATGGAAGCAGCTCACCGAGGAGGACCCGGAGACCGCGAGCCGATGGAGTGAACTCGTGTCCGAACTACGATTTCGGCACGAGAAGGCTTCGCGGCTACGGCTGTACGTCATCACGCACGATGAGGTTGATGCCGCTGATCCCGACCTGCTGGAGATGACCGAGTGGGCGGTTGAGCACATTGATTGGTCCGAGAGTTTGGTCGAGGTCGTTGTCACGGACGAGTGGACGATGACCATCGGTGAGTACCGCGCAACTCAAGAGATTGATCTCGCCTGGGCTTCCTACGAGGAAGATCAAGCTGCGTAGGTAGCTACACGATTGCGTAAGGCGACAGTGCGGTCCGGAACACCTGTGGCCGGCCGACCGACGCACTCGGTTTTACCTCCGTACGCATGAGCGACGATGGGATAGCCGCGTATACACTGGCGCATGACGGTCGTGAAAGTCCGCCGAGTTGGGAATAGCAACGTGGTGTCGCTCTCTCGCGAGTTTGAGGCGAGCGGGTATGTACCCGGCGCGTCAGTCCTGGTCGAAGAGCTCGAGGACGGGGAGCTGCGGATTCTCCCAACGGACCGCGTGCGCGAGCGCGTGAGGCAGGTCGCCAATCGGGTCGTGAGCGAGCATCCCGAGGCGATGGAGATTCTCGCCAACTACAACCCCGACGACGGCAAGCCTTCCGCCTTGCTCGTGGATCAGGAGCCGGGCGACTCAGTCGACGTCGCTGTCCTGGAAGTCGATGATGCACTCGAGATCTACGCGGCGATCATCGCCGCGGCCAAGTCGAGGCTGTCGGCCAGCTTCGAAGTAGGACCGCGTTGGAAGGCGCGTTGGCCAGACCTCGGAACTACGCCGTCTACGAGGACGCTGATCTCGCGCTCCAAGCGCGGTCGTCGCGCACGGGATCGCCGCCGGATTGACATCAAGGCCCGTGATAGCCATCTCGACATTCACGTTACGGGCAGCGGCGGCACGGGGCGAGACCGTCGCAGCTGATCCGAATCCAGGATGCGGGGCGTGTCTCGGTTGTAGTCTGTGGCCGTTCTCGCCCTCGCGGCCGTTCTCGCGTTCATCTTGGAGGTCGACAGATGCCCGGTCCTTTGCAGGTGATTGCCTTGAGCTTTGGTGCTGGCTCGGACTTCCATGGTCGGGTCTTGGCCGAGGTCGACCGCCTCCAGGGCCGAGGGGTTGTGCGCCTACTCGATCTGCTCTTCGTTTCGAAGAGAGAGGACGGCACGATCGAGCGCACAGTCATCGGCGATGACGACTTCGGCGCGCTTCTGTCGAGAATCGTGCCGTTGGGCGGCGCTGGTCTGGTGGAACGTTCGGTGGCCGGTTCGTCGGGCTTTGATCCGACCGACGCGGCGGCACTGGCACATTCTCTGCTGCCTGGGACGGCGCTCGCGTTCCTACTCGTCGAGCACGGTTGGGCGCTGCCGCTGTTCGATGCGATCGCAGACACTGGAGGGGAGCTCCTGGGCGAGGGTTTCCTCACTCCCGAGGCTGGCTTGATCGTTGGAGCCGAGGTCGCGGCGATGGAGGAGGCGGTTGAGGTGATTGCGGCGGCGCAGGCCGCAGAAGCCGACGCGACGCTCCGAGCGATCGAGGCTGAGACGCGAGCGGCCGACGCGATCGCTGCTTCGGAAGCGATTCGTGCGGCGGCGGCTGCCGACGCCATCCGAGCGCTGATCACCGCCGGCATCGTGCAGGAACAGGCCGCTCACGAGGCTATTGAGGCTCTGGGCGCCGCCAATCTGATCATCGCCGCGGCCGACGAAGTGGCTGCGGAGGCTGTCGCCGAGGACGCGGCTGTGGTCGCGGCGGCTGATGAGGTGGCTGCGGAGGCTGTCGCCGAGGACGCGGCTGTGGTGGCGGCGGCTGATGAGGTGGCTGCGGAGGCTGTCGCCGAGGACGCGGCTGTGGTGGCGGCGGCTGATGAGGCGGCTGCGGAGGCTGTCGCCGAGGACGCGGCTGTGGTGGCGGCGGCTGATGAGGTGGCTGCGGAGGCTGTCGCCGAGGACGCGGCTGTGGTGGCGGCGGCTGATGAGGTGGCTGCGGAGGCTGTCGCCGAGGACGCGGCTGTGGTGGCGGCGGCTGATGAGGTGGCTGCGGAGGCTGTCGCCGAGGACGCGGCTGTGGTGGCGGCGGCTGATGAGGTGGCTGCGGAGGCTGTCGCCGAGGACGCGGCTGTGGTCGCGGCGGCTGATGAAGTGGCTGCGGAGGCTGTCGCCGAGGACGAGGCTGTGGTGGCGGCGGCTGACGAGGCGGCGGACAAGGCCTTCAGCGAAGCTGCCGCCACGGTCAGCGCAGCGTCCATCACCTTGGCTGAGGCGCGGATCCTCCGCTACTTGCCGACGCCGCTGACCTTCGCGCTGATCGCTGACAAGCTGGGGATCTCCCGCTCGGCAGCGAAGGACCGCGCCGCCCGCCTCTACCAAAAGCTCGGGGTTCACAGTCGCGATGAGGCGGTCGACCGGGCCCATGCGCTTGGGCTCATCGACTGACCCTGAGAATGTGCCGCTTTCGCGTGGGTGTCCCGCACGGCGACACGCGCTTTCGGACCGGGCCGCGCCGCTGCTCCGCTAGCGGTACGCGGGAGTCGGGCAAGCCGCTGCCACACGAATGCGTTCGTGCTGGGCGGCCCTGTCGACCAGTCAGCCTCGCAACTCAAGCTGCAGCGGCTTCGCCAGCGGCGATCGACACGCTTTCTGCGGGCTTCGCACTGTAACCCGTGGCGGCATGGCAACTTAATTGACCCAGCGCAAGGTGACGACGCGGGTCGATGGGGACGTGCTCGAGGTACTGATACCCAGCAACACCGTGCGGGTCCCGCTTGGCAAGCTGCAGGTTCGACTCCACCGCACCGGTCAGTCGGCGTACCTGCTCGCAATCGGCCAGTCGAGGTACGTTGGCGGCGACGGCGAGCAGCTCCCGCCCGGTCCGCTGTACAGCTTCGGTGACATGAAGGCGGTCGGGCGCGTCGGGGGGCGAAGCTGAGGATCGACCCCGATGAGGAGCCGTCCTACCGAGCATTCTTCGAAGACCTACCGCCGCTGTGTGACAATCGCGAGGTGCAGGAGCCGCCAGCAGAGAAAGAAAAGGGCGGCCTGTTCAGACGACGAGCGAGGTAACCGCGCCGACGATCTGGCGACGACGCCGATTCGCGTGCGTCCATCGTGCACTAGCTGGACGATCGCCGACGCTGTCGAGATCGTTCCGATGCGGCAGCCGCTGGTCGTGGGAGGGAGAGCGAGGTTGTGCGCAGTTGCGGCTCCGGGATGATCTCGCTGATGCGGGTTGCGGCCCTTTACGACATCCACGGCAATCTGCCCGCGCTGCGGGCGGTACTGGCGGAAGTCGCTCGAGAGGGGGTCGAGATGGTTGTGATTGGCGGCGACGTCGCCGCGGGGCCGTTGCCCGGCGAGGCCATCGAGCAGTTAATGGCGCTTGGCGTACGCGCCGGCTTTGTTCGGGGCAACGCTGACCGAGAGGTCGTTGATGCCTACGACCAGGGGCGTCGACGCCCCGAGGACGAAAGCGCGCCGGCTGAGCGGGCAGCGGCGTTCGCTGCTGCTCGGATTTCGCGCAATCAACGAGACTTTCTGGCCGACTTCCGCGCAACCGTTGTTCTCGACGTCGACAGTCTTGGACCGAGCGTCTTCTGTCACGGTTCGCCCCGAAGCGACACGGAGATCATCACGACCGCGACAAGTGACGAGCGCTTGAGGGAGGTCCTCTCGGGGGTTGCTGAGACGGTCGTGGTCGGTGGTCATACGCACCGCCAGTTCGATCGTCGACTCGACAATCATCGCTTCATCAACGCCGGCAGCGTCGGATCGCCGTACGAGGGCCGCGCGGGCGCTTATTGGGCGTTGCTGGGACCTGGTGTCTCGTTGCGCCGGACCATCTATGACGTCGCAAACGCAGCCGAGCAGCTCCGCTCCACGGGGTTCCCCGACGTCGACGAGATGCTACGCGAGAGCTTGACCGAACCAGTTGATCCAGATGACGTCGCAGCGTTCTTCGAGGACCTGGCCATAACGAGCTGACCGGCGAACAGCGGGGGAACCTCCAGGCAGCGGTCGAGTTCTTGCGCCATTTCGCCCGGCGAACCGGGCGAGCTTTCGACTACTGTGCGGCGCTGTGCTGACTGGGACCTACCGGGATCTGTTCGCGGCAATCGCGACCTCCGCCGCTTCGCTTACAGGCCTCTTGTTCGTCATCATCACGGTTGCGGAGCGCCGAACCCCAAACTCGCTCCCAGACGTTGTCGAACGGGTTCGGGCTTCCGCTGCGCTCCTGGCGTTTGGCAATGCTTTGGCCGTCTCGCTGTTCAGCCTCGTGCCGGGAACCCACGTGGGGTATCCGGCGGTGGTGGTCGGCGTGATCGGCGTCTTCTTTAGCCTCGCGGCGACGCGATCTCTTATTGCCAGCCATTCGACAGGACGCTGGCGAGGGCGGCACCTTCCGTTGACCGCCTGGCTGCTGGTGATCTTCGCTGTGCAGCTCGGTGCGGGCATCGATCTCCTCGTTCATCCTCGCACGGGCCCACTGGGCCTAATCAGTGACGTCTTGGTCTTATCGCTGATCATCGGGATAGCGCGGGCATGGGAACTCGTCGGCGGTAGAGGCACGGGCGTCATTGCCTCCCTCACATCGCTCATCGACGACCGTCGCACACCAAGCCCCGCCCGCTCCGAACCACCCGAACCGACGGACAGAGAAGAAGGAGAAACTTCCAGCCTTCGGCCTGAGGCTGACAAGAGCCAATAAGGCGCCGAGACGCCGCCAGCCGTCCGGATTCTAACGCCGCGCCGCGAAGGGCGGCTGGATCCCGAATGCCGGAGCGGCGGGGAGGAGAACTGGGCCGGAGCGGATCAGCCGGGCGGTGCGGATCAGGCCGGCGGTGCGGATGGCGCGTTCTTCAAGGCGCGCGCGCCCCGGCGGCGGGCCCATCGCCGTCAGCTCTTGTGACGGTTGAGGAAGCCACGAACCTGGGCGGCTACCAACGTTCTTTCGGCCGAGCGCCCCGATCCACCGGCAGCGGCCCTGGACCCGCCACTGCTCGCCGCCGATCAAGGATCACGTGGAGGCGGGCCAGCGAGATGACAATGGTCGCACCTCCTGTGGCGATGAGCACCCACCCGTGAGCAATCCCTATGGCAACAGACGCCAGACCCAGAGCACAGAGCACCGTCAAGACGTAGATTGTCCACGGATAGTGACGGCGTTCCTTGGCCATCGTCGCCGAGTTTCGCACGCGATCAACCGAACCGCCGCCAACCTTCACGAGCGGCGCGCATTTCGGGCGGCGACCGCGGCGGCAGCCGTACTTCTCCTTCAGCTCAGCCAGGTTCGAGGGGAGGAGCCTGCCGCTCGTGGCCCAGTTGGCGACGAAGCCTTGGAACTGGCCGGCGCCGTCGATGTCGTCGCCAGCGTGGGCCGTGCGTAGGCGAAGTTATGGGGCGCTGGCGTGACGCCCGGGGCGCTGCTGCGTGTCGTCCGAGGCGGGCACGAGTTCGCCCGTGCTGATGGCTGCTGGTCGCGCCGGGGAAGCGGCGAGAGTCCCCACGTTCGGAGGGGAGCTCGTTCAGTCGTGAAGGCCCGACACGGCTGTCGGGAGTTGTCGGGTCCGCTTTGGATGGGCGTGGCCGGGGCGAACCCGCCGGCATCTATGGGTCGAACTGGTCCCTGTTGGGGAGGCTTAAGGCGCGACGTCGTTCGCTGAAGGCCTCCGTGAAGTCCGTCAGCTCGGCACTCGAGTGCCGCTCGGCTAGCTCTCGGATGGCCGCGAGCAAGCGCTCCGCCGCGTCGAGCCCCGCCCGGCGATCTTGCACCCATAGCTGCCGGAGTTGGTCCTCGAAGCGTTCCGGGAGGATGGCCAAGCTCGCTAGGAGATGGTGCTGCCACTTGAGGGTGCGATGCGGACGGTAGGTGCGGTTCAGCGCCAAAAGGGCGGATGTCACCGCGTGCTCGATCGCGGCTAACAACGCGTCGAGAGCGATTTCGTCGCCCCGCTCGACCAGCGCGTCCCGTGCCGCCCATCCGGCAAGCACCATCGGGTCGAGCGCGTGCTTGACCATCGTGTCGACAAGAAGGTCGGGATAGCGGCCGGCTCGCGCCTGCCAGCTCGCCACGTGCTTGTTCCCCCGGAGGGGTCGGCAGCGCTGTATCGCAGGCAATCGCATGTGTTTGACTGGATCGATCTCCGCGTTCGCCACGACCGCCGTGAGGAACGCCTCGATTGTCGAGACCGTGAAGTTGCTCACGGTCACCTGTAGCTCGCCGATGCGGTAGTCCTCACTCCACTCATCGTCGTCCTCGTCGTAGTCCCAGAACGCCATCAAGACTCCGCCTGCACGCTCGATCGGCGCCCTACGGTCGGCGTCGCTTGGCGCAGTTAGCCAGTAGCAATCCAGCTCCAGGTCCGACCAACGGTCGGCGACACCCCAGCCCACCGAGCCCGAAACGGTCAGGGCCGCCAGAGACGCTGGCTGCGCATAGGCGCGGTCGATCCGCTCGGCGACTTGCATGCGCCACACGACGTGAGGAGACGCTCGCACCACTACAGGATGTCGAACCGCCAGTCGGACGACCGCTCCGCGGTGAGGGACCCGGACACCGGACGAGCTCCCCCCTCGCCGAACGATATTGAGACAGCGGCCGCGACCGCGTCGGTTTGCGCGGCAAGAGTCACGCTCAGCACCCGCTCTCCGTGCCCGAGGATCAGCCGTCGGTGCGGCTCATCTCCTGACCGCTTGGGACGACGCGCAGCAGCGTCCGGACGCACTAAGTCCGGCAGGCCCACAGCAGACCGGTCGCCCCCGCCACGGGATCCGGGCGATCGGCGACTAGCTCGTACCCGGCATCCGCGAGCAGCTCGCAAGCCGCGCGGTGAGGATCGGGGCCCGGGGCCCCTAGCCAATGCCATTCCATGACCAGAACCCGCGCCTGCAGGCTTCTCAGCCGAGGGTCCGTCAGGATCGCCCACTCGCCGCTCTCAATGTCAATCTTGAGGAGATCGACGTGTCCAGCCATCGCAAAGGTGTCTATCGCGTCCACCTCGATCCCGGGCTCGTGTTCGAGTGCCTGGCGTGACTCGGTTAGCCGTCCGGACAAGAACCGCATCGTCCCCGGCCGGTTGCTTGCCGCCGCCCGCGTCAGAGTCCAGCGATCTTCAGCCCGGTTGGCAGCGATTACCGCGGCCAACACCGACGCGTTGGCCGGATCGGGCTCGACCGAGCGGATCCGCTGCACGGCCCATCGCTCGAGCGCGAATACCCCGAACATCCCGATGTTGCCTCCGAGGTCCAGAATCTGGAGCGGCCCGGCCAAGTCGCCCTGCAACTCGGGAGGCGGTTCGTAGGCATGCAGGTGCCCGAAGATCTCGTTGATCAAGGCCACGTCACGGCTGCGATGACGCACCATCACGACCGACCCAGTCCGCGTCCGGTAGCGCCGAAGGCCGCCGCGCAACTCGCCGACGACGAACCTAACCGACGGCCGCACCGCCAACGCAGCCCGCACCGTGCCGACCATGCGCCATAGAGCGGGATGACGCGCGAGACCCGACACGCGCGGCACCCGCCGCGTCACCGGTCCCGATGCCATGGCGACCCGGCCGCTGAGGCGACTAAGCAGCAGCGAGGAGCTGCCGACCTCGGTCCGCGCTGGGCGCTCGGAGCGTGACCGCGAGCTTCCGCCGGGCTTGTCGAGATGGCCATGCTGGGCGATGGAGGACCTCTCCGGTGCGCGGTGATCCGGACGCGCGCGATCTGCGTAGTCGGTTGTCAATGGCCACGTTCTCTCGAAGGAGCCGGTTATGTCAACAGGGCAGCAAGAGGCAGGGACGGATCGAAGAGGGTTCCTGGGGAAGACCGCAACAGCCGGTGCCGGCGCTCTCGTAGGGGCGTCCGCCTTGCAGGCGCTCATCCCGTCGTTTGCCGCCGCTGCGGCCAGCGGCCCGACCAGTGGCGATGTAGCGATCGTCGGAGCGGCGCAGATTGCCGAGGCGCTCGCCGTTACCACGTACACGAACATCATCGACAAGTCGCCCTTCTTCAGGCACCTCCCTTCAGACGACCAGGGCTACCTAAAGGCGGCACGGCAGGAGGAGATGTCGCACTACGCCCTCGAGCAGAGCGTGACCGGCAAGCCATCTCCGTTCACGACGTTCTACTACCCGCCGAAGATGTTCCACGATGCCCAGACGACGCTCAATGTGCTTGTCACGCTCGAGGACGCGTTCATCGCGGCCTACCTTGTCGGAGTGCGCAACTTCAGCACGGCTGACCTCCGCGTGACCGCGGCGCGGATCATGGGGATCGAGAGTGACCACCGCACCCTCGCGCGCGTAGTCGCAGGGGACGTGACAAAGGGCGACGGCGGTCCGATCGAGAAGATCACCGGCGTCCAGGGCCACGCCGAGCCGGCCGACCCACCGAACAACAACGGCTACGAACGCACACTGCTGTGGACAGACATCAGCCAGGCGGTCACAGCGCTGACTCCGTTCGCGGCCAAGAGCGCCGCCCAGAAAGCAGGCTTCGACACGAGCAAGCCGTACCAATTCAAGCCGTTCATCCCGCATCTGCCGAACGCCTTGGGGGCCTTTCACTCGTTCGCCGGCTGAGGAACCGAACACGACAGCACGGAAGAGCTTCGGCCGAACGTGACAGGACGGAAGAGCTTGGCCACCAGCGTCAGAGATCATCTTGCTGGTTCGAGGAGGCGCGGAGACCCTAGATGGACTTCGCGCCGATACGGCGCTGACCACCGTGCTCGCTTGACCGAGTCCGGCAGTCTCGAAGACGCTGCCCCGTGAGGAGTTCCGGCGCCTCGTGCAATCCGCTGCTCACTCCCGCATTCACGAACCGACAGGCGCGTCCCGAGCCGGGTGAGGTCGCGAGCGCACTGCTGCTTCGGTCTCGCCAGGTCCGAAGCAGCAACCCCGGACCGGACCTCCCCCAGAGCAGTCGATGGCTGCTGGATCGACAGAATACGGGCGGTGTCATGGTTGCAGCGCGTTACTGAGCCTGGTGCTCGCGAAAACTGGAGAGAGCTCGCCCGCGCTTCGATCTTAGATATGACTGATGGGATCACGTCGGGAGCCGGCATCGTCGAGGGTTTCGCAGCAGCTGGTGCCTCCACGAGAACGCTGGCGTTTGCGGGTGCCGCGGTAATCGTGACCGGCGGATTCGCCGCGGCAGCTGGCGCTATACCGAGGAACGAACCGAGTGGGAGATGAACCGCGGTCTGCTCGACGCCGAACGAGCGAGCATTCAGGCCGATCCCGAGGCCGAGCTGGAGGAGCTCGTCGGGATCTTCGAGGCGAAGGGGCTCAAGTCTGAGCTTGCGCGGCAGGTCGCCGAGGCGCTAACCGAAAACGACCCGCTGGCTGCTCACGCCGACGCGGAACTGCATCTCTCCACGGTCGGCTCTCCCCGCACGAGCGTCTACGCGGCGCTGATCGCGGGCCTGTTCTACGCGCTGGGCGCCGCGGTTCCGCTTGCCTTGATAGTCGCGCTGCCAGCGGGTGGGCGGATCGAGCTCACCTTCGCCGCCGTGCTCGTGGGGCTCGGATTGACCGGCTGGTTGACCTCGTGGCTGACTGGGCTACCGGCGCTTAGGTTGGTCCGCCGCAACCTGGTATTAGGCGCTGCGACGATGGCGGTCGGTCTGCTCGTCGGCACGATCGTCGCGGTTTAGCGCAATCCGCGTCGGAAGCTCGACCACGAGCGGCAGTCCGCAGTTGAGTTCTCCGCCAGCGACAAGGCAAAAGCGACGAGAATCCACGAGGTTCGCTTCATCATCACACGACGATGCGCATTCTTCGCAGGAGCGACGAGGCGGAGATGGTTGCCGTCTTCTTGCAGGGCGAGTTATCCAGCGAGCGATTCGGCCCAACGGTACGTGACGCCCTGCTGGCCCTGGGTCAAGCGGAGCGGTTGCTGACCAATCCCGACATGCACGACGAGCACGCCAATCACGCCCGGGGTGCGGTGCTTGCGGCCACACGCGGATACAGCGAGGACCGTGAGCTGTTCGAGTACTTTCCAGCCGGGGTCGAGTGGGTGTGGGCGCAGATGGCAGCAGCAGAACTCGCTCGAGTCCGCTACATCGAGTACTCGTACTGGAACGAGCTCTCGGGTGGCAGCCGCCTGGCGGCCGATGCGGCGCGGAGCATCAACGCGGGCGTGCGGCCGTTCGGGGTTTCGAACGGCCCAGTTCGGCGGGCCGCCCGCGCACTGCTGAGCGGTGCACGATTCCCGCCACTCATCCTCGCCGGCGCGCACAACGACGACCTCGTCTGCCTGGAGGGGAATGTCCGGCTGACGGCGCACGCTCTTGCGGGCTTCCCGATCGATGCCAAGTGCCTGGTCGGCACCTCACCTGCACTCAAGCGATGGGCCCAGTGAATGCGGCCGCTCCGTCGCGCGACTGGGACACTGGAGCAGTGGTCCGGCGAGTACGCCCCTCGGCGTCGGTCGGCATCCTGTAGGGACTCTGAGCGTCGATGAGCGGTGATCTCGCCGCCGTCTCGGCCGGGCGGCGCGACCTCCGGATCGTGCTTCCCATGTCGGAGCCCGCGGGGTCGCACGGGATAGATGGGAGATGAAGGTTGCTAATCACGGCAGTCAACTGGGAGGAGGTCACCGCGATCGCGACCTCGATCTTGGCCGTCGGCTTGGTCGGGGGCTTCGTCGCCGCGGTGTTCGCCGCACAACAGGTGCGGGAGGTTCGCAAGAGCCGCGAGGCGCAGATGGCGGCCGAGTTCTTTCGGCGGTGGAACGAGGAAGGCCTCGTGCAGGCGCGTCGACTCGTCGCGCGGTTCAAGTCGGCCGATGAATTGCGCGACGCGTTTTGCGCCTACGTCGCCGACGATGCCCCTGAGGCGTACGTGCTCTACCGCGAGCTCGACTTCTTCGAGCAGCTGGCGGCGCTCGAGAGCCAGGGTGCCTTCGATCTGGAGCTGATCAAGCTGCTGCTGGGACGCCTTCTGATCGAGCGTTGGGAGATGTGGAGGCCAGCGGTCCACGGGGCATTCGGGCCAGGCGCGTATCCACTGTTCCAGGGTCTCGTCGGAAAGCTGAGGCGCGCTCTGGATGATCCTGGTGGCGGCCGCTGAGCTTTTGACATCGTCAGTTGAGTCGTCTGCGAGGGCCGGCACGCGTCGGGCCGGGGCTCGCACACGCCAGAGTCTGCTCGAGGAAGCGCAACCATCCGCGCTCTGTGAGGGCAGGGAGATCGAGCGCCAGGCGCCCGCGAATACGACGCCCACACATAGGCGGCCGGAGGGCTCTCGGCTCGCGACGAGGACCACAGCGTCGAGGTCGACCAGAGCAGCGTGGTTGCCGATTTGCAACCGGTTTGCAACAGCCGGCCTGCACGATCCTCGCCCCGCTTCCGAGAGGAGTTCACGATGAATCGCCGCCACGTATAAGCGCTACTGCCCGCCATCGGGGCTGCCCTTTGCGCCGGAACGCTGCCGGTTCCGGCTGCACGCGCGGACAGGGGC
>CAVXPA010000012.1:0-400917 GCA_963763525.1 uncultured Solirubrobacterales bacterium | reverse complement strand
TCATGTTTCTGTCGCCTCGTTAGAGA
The DNA here is from genome assembly GCA_963763525.1 of uncultured Solirubrobacterales bacterium. Classification (GTDB taxonomy): domain Bacteria; phylum Actinomycetota; class Thermoleophilia; order Solirubrobacterales; family Solirubrobacteraceae; genus Palsa-465. The sequence continues at coordinate 400,891 of CAVXPA010000012.1, read as the reverse complement.
TTACGTATTGCTCGCCGTGATTCCGCCCCGCTACACCTGCAACCCCGCATGCTCGGCGCAACCGGCCAGGAATCCGGCCAGCGTGCGATGGAAATCCGGCTCGTCCAGCAGGAACGCGTCGTGTCCCTTGTCGGACGGGATCTCGACGAAGCTGACATTCGCCCCGGCGCGGTTCAGCGCGCGCGCGATGGCGCGGCTCTCTGCGGTCGGGAACAGCCAGTCCGAGGTAAACGAGACCAGCAGGAACCGCGTCCGCGTGCCACGAAACGCATTGGCGAGATCGCCGTCGTGGTCGGTCGCCAGATCGAAATAATCCATCGCCCGCGTGATAGTCAGATACGAATTAGCATCGAACCGGCGCACGAAGGTGCTGCCCTGGTGATGCAGGTAGCTCTCGACCTCGAACATGTCGCCGAACAGGGTGATCGCCTCGCTTGGGTCCTTCGGCGCCGTTTGCAGCCGCCGGCCGAACTTTCGCGTCAACGCCTGCTCGGACAGGTAGGTGATGTGCGCGCACATCCGCGCCACCGCCAGCCCGCGCGCCGGGACCTTGCCGGACTTCCAATACTGCCCGCCTTGCCAGTCCGGATCGGCGAAGATCGCCTGCCGCCCGACCTCGTGGAAGGCGATGTTCTGCGCCGAGTGATACGCCGCGCAGGCGATCGGCAGTGCGGCGAACACCGCATCGGGATACAGCGCGGCCCATTCCAGCACCTGCATCCCGCCCATCGAGCCGCCCAGCACGGCGAACAGGCGGCTGATCCCCAGGTGCTCGATCAACCGCTTCTGCGCGCGAACCATGTCGCGGATGGTGACCGGCGGAAACTCGGTGCCCCAGGGGTCCGAATGGCCATCACCGTCACGCCGTCGCGCTGCGCGGGCCGGTCGAGCCCATGCAGCCACCCAGCACGTTGGCGCAGACGACGAAGAAGCGATCGGTGTCCACCGGACGACCCGGGCCCCACCACCGCCTCCCACCAGCCTTCCTTGCCGGTGATCGGGTGCGGCTCGGCGACGTACTGATCCCCGGTCAGCGCATGGCAGACCAGCACCGCGTTGCTGCGTGCGGCGTTCAGCGTGCCATAGGTGCGATACGCGACGTCCAGCCGCTGCAGGCGGACGCCGCATTCCAGCACCATGCCGTCCGCGAACGTGACGGTCTGGTGCGCGATCGTCGCGAGTGTGTCCGGCTGATCCATCCCGGCGATTGCATAAGCCGACCAAGGCAGCGGCGGCAACTGCCGGCTTTGCCTCGGGTAGTGTCTCAGTTTCGAAACCGCCGCCCAGATTTGGTTTGCAGGCTTGGCCGCATCGGCTATCTGATCCGGCTCCGCTGTCCCAGACGACCCAACAGCGGCCACCGCCACAGCTCGAGCGCGCGCCCGCATGTCCAGTTTATCCCCCATCGCCGACGTGCCCGCCGCCCGCGAGACCGGCGGCGATGATCCGCCCCAACCGGATGGCTGGCGGGACGACGGATCGCGCACACTCGCCGCGCTGCGGGCCGAGCTGGATCGCATCGATGACGCGCTGCACGACCTGCTGATGCGAGCGCGCCGGCGTGGTCGAGCAGGTCGCCCGCGCCGGCAAGCGCGGCGCGCTGCGCCCAGGGCGGGAGGCCGCGATCATCCGCCGCCTGCTGGCACGCCACCACGGCAGCCTGCCGCGCGCAGACGCTGGTGCGCATCTGGCGGGAACTGCTGGCCGGCACCACCGCCATGCAGGGCGGCTTCAGCGTGGCGGTGTGCGCCGCCGATGGCGACAGCTCGTACGTCCAGGCCGCCCGCGAGCATTTCGGCGCCCTGACACCGCTGCGCGCCCATCGCAGCCCGGCCCAGGCGATCGGCGAGGTCAGTGCCGGCACCGCCGCGGTCGCCGTACTGCCGCTGCCGTCCGAGACCGAGGCGCCGCGCGACGCCTGGTGGACGGCGCTGCTGCACAAGGACGAGCCGCGCATCCACGTCATCGGCCGCCTGCCGTTCTGGGCCGCGCGTCCAGAGGGCGCGCCCGACGTCCAGGCCCTGGTGATCGCCGCGGTGGCGCCGGACGCCTCGGGCGCCGACCGCTCCCTGCTGGGGCTGGAACTGCCGCTGGAGGTCAGCCGCGCCCGGCTTGCCGGCGCCCTGACGGCCGGCGGGTTCGAGCCCAGCCACGTCATCCTGCGCCGCGACCCGGGCGCGCCGGCGGCCGACGCCCTGGTCGACGTGCGACGGGTTCGTGGCGGACGACGATCCGCGCCTCGACAATCTCGGCACGCTGCTGCGCCGCCCGGTGGTGCTGGGCGCCTATGCGATCCACGTTGACGGAACACCAGCCATGACCAGCCCGCGCCCGCGCCCGGAAATCCTTGAAATCTCCCCCTATGTCGGCGGCGAGGCGACGCTGGAGGGGGTCAACCGCGTCTACAAGCTGTCGTCGAACGAGGGCGCGTTCGGCGTGCCGCCCGGCGGCGCAGGAGGCCTACCGACGCCTGGCCGGCGAGATCTTCCGCTACCCCGACGGCGGCGCGCTCGATCTGCGCCGCGCCATCGGCGCGCGCTTCGGGCTGGACCCGGCGCGCATCGTCTGCGGCGCCGGGTCGGACGACCTGATCTACCAGCTCTGCCTGGCCTATGGCGGCGCCGGCCGGGACATCGTGATGACCGAGCACGGCTTCTCGATCTACCACATCGCCGGCACCTATGCCGGCTCGCGCGTCGATCAAGACGCCGCGAGCGCAACCTGACCGCCGATGTCGACGCGATCCTCGCCGCGGTGTCGCCGGCCACCAGGCTGTGCTTCCTCGCCAACCCGAACAACCCGACCGGCTCGATGCTGCCGTATGAGGAGGTCGCCCGCCTGCGCGCCGGCCTGCCCGCCGAGGTGCTGCTGGTGCTGGACGCCGCCTATGCCGAATACGTCGAGCGGCCCGACTACGACCCCGGCATTCGCCTGGTGAACGCCACCGACAACACGGTCATGACGCGCACCTTCTCGAAGATCTTCGGCCTTGGCGGCATGCGCATCGGCTGGGCCTATGGGCCGCCCGCGGTGATCGACGTGCTCAACCGGGTGCGCGCGCCGTTCAACGTCTCGATCGCCGCGCAGGCTGCCGCCATCGCCGCGCTGGCCGAGCCGGGCTGGGTCGAGAAGGGCCGCGCCCACAACAGCGAATATCGCCCGAAGCTCGCCGCCGGGCTGACCGCGGCGGGGATCAAGGTGTGGCCCAGCGAGGGCAATTTCGTCCTTGCCGACTTCGCCACCAAGGCCCGCGCCGAGGCCGCCGACGCGCATCTGCGCCGGCGCGGCGTCATCGCTCGCCCGGTCGGCGGCTACGGCCTGCCGCACTGCCTGCGCATCACCGTCGGCACCGCCGAGGAGGTCCAGTGGTGATCGAGGCGCTGGCCGAGTTCATGTCCGGCCCGCATGCCTGAACCGACCTCTGTTCCGCCGGCTGGCGCTGATCGGCATCGGCCTGATCGGCAGTTCCGTCGCGCGCATCGCCCGCGCAGCGCGGCGATCTGGCGGCGGAGGTGGTCGTCACCGCGCGGACGCAGAAAACCCTCGACCGCGTCGGCGAACTCGGCTTCGCCGACCGGATCGAGAGCCGATCCGGGCCGCGCCGTCGCCGGTGCCGACTGCGTGATGCTGTGCGCCCCGGTGGGCGCCTTCGCCGACCTCGCGGCGGCCATCGCCCCGCATCTGGCGCCCGGCGCCGTGCTGACCGATGTCGGGTCCACCAAGCAGTCGGTGATCCGCGACGTCGGGCCGCTGGTGCCGGCGGGCGTGCATTTCGTGCCCGGCCACCCGGTGGCGGGCACGGAATATTCCGGCCCCGATTCCGGCTTCACCACCCTGTTCGAGGGCCGCTGGGCGCTGCTGACCCCGCCGCCCGGCACCGACCCCGCGTCGGTCGAGCGGGTCGCCGAGCTGTGGCGGCGCTGCGGCTCGATGGTGCGAGATCATGGAGCCGGCGCACCACGACCGGGTGCTGGCGATCGTTTCGCACCTGCCGCATCTGATCGCCTTCACCATCTGCGGCACCGCCGACGACCTGGCCGACGAGAGCCGCCAGGAGGTGCTGCGCTTCGCCGCCTCCGGCTTCCGCGACTTCACCCGCATCGCCGCGTCCGACCCGGTGATGTGGCGCGACATCTTCCTGAACAACCGCGAGGCGCTGCTGGAGATGCTGGCGCGCTTCATGGAGGACGCGCAGGCGATGTCGCGCGCGGTGCGCTGGGGCGACGCCGCGTATATCGAGGACAAGGTCGAGCGGGGACGCAAGATCCGCCGCAGCCTGATCGAGCTGAAGCAGGCGTAGCTCAGGTCTCGTTCCGGTTGCCGTTCGCGAGCATGATGTAGTCAGCCCGTCGTAGGGTCGGGACACCGCGCCACGGACTTCAGCACGAGCAAATCCTGGTCGCTGGAGACGATGCGGGTCGCCCGCGCTTCCAGCGCCAGGTTCCAGGTATATGTTGTCGTTCGCATCGCGACAGTCAGTGACGTGTTGTGATGGCTCGAACCAGACAGCGACGGACTGCAACAATTGAGCAGGGCTCGCGCGCCGCGGATCCACGAAGCGGGCCAGCCGTGGGCGACGTAATACCTCCGTCGCTGCTTCCACACCGCGTGACGAAAGCAGGTCCTGCTTACCCAGCCAATCGAAACGCCTGGCGTGGCAAGCCCGGCCGGATCGTGGCCCCGACCAATCAGGACGCGTCGAAGACGATCAGCCGCGACGCTCAGCGTTGTAGGCGTCGAGCTCGGCGTCCAGGATCTCGTCGGTCAGGACGCGTGCCTCGGCCTCTGCCCCCAGCCGCTCCATTGTGGTGAACAGCCGGTCGAGCATCTCCCGCCGCTGGCGCCGCAGTATGCGGCTGACGAGGCGCCTGACCGCCGAGCGCGTCCGGTCGTCGCGCAACTCTGCCGCGACGGTGGTTTCCGCCGGGATGGTGACGTTGACAGTGGTGTCCATTGGGTTTCCCTCAGCCCGCAGCATAGCACGTGGCCGGCGCGGATACAGTATACCGATATACCGATTCATTTTTCGTTTGGAACATACGCACTGGGAACGATGCAGGCCCCCGCGCCCACAGCGGTGACATCCCCCTTCTGATTGGTACCGGTGACCGCCACCCCGACGCGGCCGCCATTCGTCACCTTCGTGATCCCGGTTACGTTGCCGCTGAACGTGACCGTGTCCCCGGGCGCACCGGACGCAGGAACCGCAACTCCACCATGCCCCCGCGGTTATAGGCATCGGTACCGAAGTAGCGCCGCAACATACTCCGTCGCGAACGTCAACGACATGCGTCCCGGACGCCACCGTCCTTTCGTGCCCCCAGCGTATCGCGCGCCGTCTGCTCGTCGGTGAACTGGCTCGGGCCAGTCTTCCGCCGCTTTTTCAAACAGGTTGATCGCCTCTTGCGTCATGGTCTTGCTCAGCGGCGTGACCTGATCGCCGACTTGTAGATGCGGTCATTGCCATTTCTTGCCCCACCTCTGCCGGCTGCTTGAGTTCGTGCGTGATGACGCGATCCAACAGACGGCCATCCTCATCGACCGAGACGGCTTCGGTCACGATGTAGTTTTTGCCGCGGCGGGCGTACTTATCGGCAATCCATGCCTGCACAGTGATGCGCTTGCCGGCGATCGGCGGGTTATAGCAGTAGAACGCGCACCGCGCATTCACCGAACCATTGTCGCGATAGCCATGTGATAGGGCTGGACGTCCACCTTGTGCGCGATGGTGGGGAATGCGGCCTCTGGGTCCATCACGCCCTGGCGAAACTCGTCGATCATCTGCTGCGTTATCACATAGGAGAACGAGGGCAGTCTCGCCGGCTTCCAGCGCGTCCCAGTCCAGTAGCTTGCGTGTCTCGTCTTCATGCGCATGCGCCATGCTGACATTCTCTCCCATGCGCGGCCTGACGGCCGGTGTTTGGCCGCCGGGAGTATTCGACCGATCGCCGATCATCGCACCAGCCCGCGCGCGTGTCCGCGGACGATCGAGAGCGACGGCGCCCTTGCCTGCAATTTTCATCGTGGGTTAGGGTCGAGAAGTCCGGCCCGCGCGGCCAGGGAGTTCTTCACGACATGTGCGGCCGCTACGCCTCGTTCATCGCCGCCGACCGGCTGCACCGATTGTTCCGCACGGTGAACCCGACGCCGAACATCCAACCCACCTGGAACATGGCGCCCACGCGGGACGCTCCGGTCGTCCGCCTGCATCCGGAGACGCGTGAGCGCCATCTGGATTGTTACGCTGGGGCCTTGTGCCGCACTGGGCGCAGGACCCAAAGCGACCCGCCAGCCGATCAACGCCCGCGCCGAGACCCTCGCGAGCACCCCGATGTTCCGCGACGCGTTCGCTCGCCGGCGCTGCCTGGTGCCCGCCGACGCATTCTATGAATGGCAGGCGACCGCGGGCGCAAAAACTGCCCTGGGCGATCGCCCGGACGCGGCGGCCTCGTGTTCGCCGGCCTGTGGGAGGGCTGGCGGGGGCCACGGCACGGTGATCCGCACTTTACCATTGTGACGACCCGGCCAACGAAGCGCTCAGCCGCTGCATGAGCGGATGCCGGTGGTCTTGGAGGAAGCCGCATGGCCGCTCTGGCTCGGCGAACAGAGGACCACGCGACAGACCTGTTGCATCCGTCCGCGGCGGAGTTCGGGTCTGGCGGGTCGGCACAGCGGTCAACAACGTGCGGAACGATCAAGCGGAGCTGCTGGCGCCGGTAGCGGAATGACAGGTCCGCGTGGGTCTCGACGTGGCATCGCCGCATCGCGCCATGAGATCTCGCGATAAGGTGAATCGTCATTTGGGTGGCGCCGCACGTTTAGACGCAGGACACGCGCGACACCGGCGATCACCGCCACCGTTCAACGGGGGTTGCCCGCTCGAGCGTCAACAAATGGAGAAACAGCGACATGGACAACGATCGTATCGCCCGCTCGGCCAAACAGGCCAAGGGCGCCGTCAAGGAAGCGGCTGGCAAGGTTCTCGGTGACTCCAAGCTGGTCGCCGACGGCAAGAGCGACAAGGTCGAAGGCAAGATCCAGAACGCCGTCGGCGGCGCGAAGGATGCGCTGAAGAAGGCTGCGTCGAAGGACTAGCCGCCCGCGCGAAGGCCCGGGCCAGGATCCGACCTGGCTCCGGGCGCTTCCGATCCGCGTGGCGAAAAATCGCAGAAATGGCTAATTCGATTTATCTCCGGTTTATCTCCGACATAGTGCGTCTCGAACTGATGTCGGATGGGAGCTCCCCTTGTGCTCGACTTCGCGAGCCTCATCTTCTAGCCCATGAGACGAACATAGCCGACACTCAACCTTCGCGCTTCCCACGATGATGGCGCAGTTGACGATCGCGTCATGGGAACGATCGCGCGCCGCGCGCTGATGATGGCCCAGGGTGCATGCACCGCGGCCGAATATCAGCGCATGGCAGCCGAGAAGGTGGCGGCAGCACAGATCTCGACCGCAGCCCTCATGCCGAGGGTCAGGGTCACGCCGCGATCCTGGCACCTTTCGTCGTTCGTGCGCGGGCAATCCGAAACGCCTCCGTCGGAAGGCATAGGCAACGCCAAATAGCGCAAGTGACCGCCTCCACGCGGGGCGCGTGCTTGTCCGCCCCTCATGGACCCCCGTTACCCACCCCAAGGGGACGCAAGGCTCAGAAGGACGCAAGGCTCGAGCCACCCCGTAGACCGCCTTCGCATTCTCCAGAAACACCTGCCGCCGCTGTGTCTCGGTCATCTTCAGCGGCAGCGCGTGCGCCGGGTCGTCAAAATCCCAATGCGGGTAGTCCGAGGCGAACAGAATGCGGTCCCAGCCAATCCAGTCGAACGTCTCGGCCAGCTTACTGCGCGGCTCCGGCTCCTCGATCGGCTGTGTGCTGAACCAGACGTTGCTGCGCATGTACTCCGACGGCAGGCGCTTCAGATGCGGCAGCTCCTGCTTCAGCTTTTTCCATTGCGCGTCCATCCGCCAGCCGAGCGCCGCGCGCCCAGGCCACGCCGCCCTCGATCAGCACGACCTTCAACCCGGGAAACCGTTCGAACACGCCCTCCAGCACCAGGCTGGCCACCACCGACTGGCTGCACTGCGCGTGGCCGACCATTTCCTCGATGTAATAGGACGGCCAGCCGCCGGCGGTGATCGGGTAGCCGCCATAGCCGAAGGCGTGGATGCCGATCGGCAGCCCCGCCGCCTCGGCGGCCGCGTAGATCGGCCAGTAGCGCCGCCCGCCCGGCGGTTCGGCGGTGCGCGTCAGCATCATCACCTGGGCGAAATTCTTGTCGCCGGCGCGCAGCTCGATTTCCTTCGCCGAGGCCGCCGCGTCCTCATACGGCACCACCACGGACGCCTTCAGCCGCGCGTCGCGAGACGTCCATTCCGCGATCTGCCACTCGTTGGTGGCGTGCGCGATCGCCGCCGACAGGTCGGGTTCTGCGCGCCCTGTCCGCTGCCCAGCGGGTTGAGGATGCCCAGCGCGACGTTGTTCGGATCGAGGTGCTGCGCCGCCATGAACGCCAGATCGCTGCCCGGCTGCCCGCCGTCGGGCGGCCAGGCGTCCCGCCGGCAGGCCGTGGGCTGCGACTTCGGGTAGGCCGGCCCCTTCTCCCAGGGCTGCCGATAAGTGACGCCGAACGCCTCGATGTGCGCCTGCCAGCGCTTCGACAGCCACGGATACAGCGCCTTGTAGCCGTTGGTGCGCGGATGGATGTCGCAGTCGGCGATCGCCAGCTTGCTCTGCGCGGCGGGTTGCACGCGGCTCGGTTCAGCACGTCCACGTTCATGGCACAGTCTCCCTCAGCCGAGGATACGTCTTCAGCGGGTTTTCCGCCATCATCTTGTGGAACAAGATGCTCGTGAACGAGGTGAGACCGCGCCGTCGGGCAACAGGGCCGCGACCCGGTACCCGATCTGCTCCCTGGTCAGCGCCGGGTGCGGTGAGCGTGCGCGCCGCCCGCCGGGCCCGCCGGGCCGCATCGGCAGGTTCTGGCACGTCGATCTGCGCGGCGCTGGCCACGACCCGGGTGACGAACACGCCGGGCAGGTCCACCTGTTCCGGGGGGATCGCGCCGATCTCGGTCCGCCTCGGCGATCGTGATCCGCGCTGCCTTGGCGAAGCTGACGTTGAAGTTACGGCTGCCCCCACGGAACTGCAGGTTGCCCATCCGGTCGGCGCGGTGCGCGCGGACGAACGCAAAGTCGGTGGTGATGGCGCGCTCCAGTACGTACGGCTGGCCGTCGAAGTAGCGGATGTCCTCGCCCGCGGCCAGGCTGCTGCTCACCGCGGTGGGCGTGTAGAATGCCGGGATGCAGGCCTCGCCCGCCCGCACCTGCTCGACGAACGCAGCCGCCCCTGGGCACCATTTCTTCGAGGACATCTGCCCGGCCCTGGATCTGGCGCTCGGCCTCCGACACCACGCCGGGCCGGGGCTCGAGAAGCACGTCACCAGGTGGCTGATCTGATGGCGGTCCGCGAGCAGGTGGGCTGTCGGCAAGCCCGGCTGGCCGAGCCCGTTGCAATAGACCGTGAGCCCGCGGTTCCCTGCTCGCGCAGCGCGGTGATCAGGCTGGACGGGAACCGGTGCGCGACGCCGAAGCCCGCGATGCCGATGGAGGCACCGTCCCTGATGTCCGCTACTGCCGCGGTGGGGCGAAGCCACCAGCTTGTTCCATAGCCCCACCTCACCCACTACGAGCCTGCCGCCCCGCGCAGCCGACGGCAAGCCGATCGGACGGCGGAAAGCGGCGATTGTCCCCGTCCGACATGTCCGGGTGTCTGCGGTTTGTGGGCTAAGGCAGGACAGCGAGCCGAGGTGGGTGAAGTGGGCGGCCAGGACCGTGCCGGGCGGGACGGCGACCGCGTAGGTCATGCCGCCGGTGAGCACGATCCAGCCGGGCTCGACGGCCAGGCCGCGCCCGCCCAGGCCGTTGGCGGCCAGGGCCAGGGCCTCGGCCGGATGGCCCTGCACCGCCGCGCCGGTGGCCGAGTCCACCACCTGCCCGTTCAGCTCCAGCAGGCACGCCTCGAGCCCGAGATTGATAGCGATGGGTGACGCGGCCACCGGCCCGGTGACGAAGCCGCCCGACGACGTGTTGTCCGCCACCGCGTCGGGCAGGGTGAACCGGAAGTCCCGGTACCGGCTGTCGACGATCTCCAGCGCGCCGTAAACAGTCCACCGCGGCCAGCGCGGTGGCCGCGGCGACGCCGGGCTGGCGAGCCGCGAACCCATCAGGAGCGCGATCTCCGGCTCGCGGCTCGAGTACGGCGCCGAGCAGCATCCGCCGATGCCGCCGGCGTCCGCCGATCCACGCCGCCAGTATCGTGCACCAGCTGGCCGCCCAGCCAGGGGCTGCGACCGCCGTGGCCGCGGTCGCCGCTGCCCGCAGCGCGCACCACGATAGCAATACGGTCGTCGAAACGCCAACAGTAAAAAAAAAAAAAAAAAAAAAAAAAAGGTATTGCTGCGCGGAGCAATGAGACGCAGTACGAAGGTGGGCATGGTGCGGACTCTACGCAGGTCCGTGAGATGGAGCGCGCTAGGTCGTCAGCACGGTGCGAAGCTCAGCCGGGACTTCGGCCATCGACTGCGGTGGTTCTGTGGCCTGGGGCGCCGGGACCTCTGCGCCCGGCCGCGGTCGCTGGCTCGAAGGTCGGCACGGGTGGCCGTTGGCCAGGATCACGCCGTCGCTGCAATGGGCTTCGACCACCCCGTTGCCGAACTGCTCCTCGTACAGCCGCGCGTACAGGCCGCCCTCGGCGAGGAGCTCGTCGTGGGTGCCGCGCTCGACGATCGTGCCGTTCTCGATGGCGAAGATGACATCGGCGTTCCGGATCGTCGAGAGCCGGTGCGCGATGGCGATCGTGGTCCGGCGCTGGATGAGGGACTCGAGCGCCCGTTGAACGACGCGCTCGCTTTCGGTGTCCAGCGCCGAGGTGGCCTCGTCGAGGACCAGGATCGGCGGGTCTTCGAGGATCACGCGCGCGATCGCCAGCCGCTGGCGCTCTCCGCCGGAGAACCGGTAGCCGCGCTCGCCGACGACGGTGTCGTAGCCATGCTCCAGCGCGATGATGCGGTCGTGGATGAACGCGGCTTTCGCGGCGGCCACTATCTCCTCGTCGGTCGCGGTCGGCCGCCCGTAACTGATGTTCTCGCGCACGGTGCCTCCGAACAGATAGCTCTCTTGGGTCACCACCCCCACCGCGCGGGCGATCGTCGCGGCGGTGAGGTCGCGCACGTCGTGACCGTCGATCGTGACCGCCCCGCGTCTCGACGTCGTAGAGCCGCGGTATCAGATACGAGATCGTCGTCTTGCCCGCCCCGGAGGGCCCGACCAGCGCCGCGAGCTGCCCGGGCGAGACCAGCATCGAGACGTCGCGCAGCGCCTCCTCGGGCGCGGGCGGTCCGCCGTCCTCGCCGCCGCCATAGCGAAACGACACGTGCTCGAGCGCGACTTCGCCTCGAATCTCGCCCGCGGCCAGGCTGAGCGCGTCGGGTCGATCGGTGATTCGGGGCCGAAGGTCGATCAGCTCGAAGATCCGCGCCGAACAGCGCCAGCGATGACTGAACGTCGACCGACACCTGCAGCAACTGGTTGATCGGGATCAGCAGCCGGCTCTGCAGGGTCGTGAATGCCACCAACGTCCCCGCCGAGAGGTCGCCGTGAGTGCCCTGAAGCCCGGCGACGAGATACACCAGCGCCGGACTGATCCCGAAGAACGCCTGGGTGACCGCGAAGAACGATCGCCCGACTATCGCCTGTCGGATCTGCAGGTCGGCCTGGTTGGCGTTCTCGGCGCGGTAACGGTCGACCTCGTGCTCCTGGCGCCCAAAGACCTTGGCCAGCAGGATCCCGGACACCGACAGGGTCTCCTGGGTGATCGAGCCCATCGCCGCCAGCGAAGCCTGGGCATCGCCGCGAGCGCTTCCGCCGGGCGCGTCCGACCCGCCGGCTGAACAGCACGAACACCGGCGTCGCGGCCAGCGAGATCGCCGTCAGCAGCGGCGAGAGCACCAGCATCGCCACCACCGAGGACACCAGCGTGACCACGTTGCTGACCACCGACGACGCGGTCGAGGTGATCGTCGTCTGCACCCCGCCGACATCGTTGGCGAGCCTCGACTGAACCTCCCCGCTGCGAGTCGCGGTGTAGAACGCCAGCGAGAGCCGCTCCAGATGCTCAAACAGCCGGTCGCGAAGCTCCTGCAGCACCCGGTTGCCCACCACCTCGGTCAGATACGCCTGGGCGACATTCAGGACCCCGTTGACGATCGGGATCGCGATCAACGCCGCCACCAACGGATACAGCGCGCCGAGATCTGGACCGCCCCGAACGAACAGGGCGTCGTCGAACACCCGACGGACCAACAGCGCGCCGATCACGCTCAACAACGACGTGACCAAAATCATCGCGACGATCACCGCCAGCGACGCCGCGATGGGGCCGAAACAAACGCACGATCCGCCGGCCCAGCTTCGGCGGATCGGCGCTGAGAAACCGATGCGATCATGGCTCGAGGCTAACCGGCAAACGCAACCGCTGGCGAGACGAAGACGCGCGGCCCGCGTGGATTGCATTGCGGTTCCTAATCTAACTTCCGTTGGTTGATCCGCTCGCCCGGCACGGTGACCGGAACTGAGTCGCTGCCTCAGCTCATGAATGGCATGAGGTCGGTGGGCATGGTCACGAAGGGACGCATCATGTCGCGGTCTTCGTGTTCGAGGATGTGGCAGTGGTACATGTAGCGGCCGGCGTACGTCGTGAAGCGGACGGCGATTTCGACGATCTCGTTCGGGTTGACGCGGATGGTGTCCTTGAGACCGCGTTCGTTCTCGTCGATGGCGTGGTCGAGCTTGTCGTGAGGGTCGCGCGCGAGGGTGACCGCGGCGGAGAGGCCGAAGTCTTCGATGCCGCCCTGGGGGATCTCGTAGCGGATCGGGCGCCGGGAGAGGATCTGGAACGGATCGAGGTGCAGATGGATGGGGTGCGTGTCGCTGGTGAGGTTGATCAGCCGCCAGACCTCGTACTGCCCGAGGATCGGAAAGAAGGTCGTGGCGTCCTCGAAGTGGGACGCGACGGTGCGGTACCGGGTAGTCTGCTCGCTTTCCGTGAGCGTGAGGACCGGCCCGCGGTGCTCGTCCGGGGCGATTTCGAGCTCGCGCATCGTGAGCATGTTGGGCTCGCCGTCGAGTTCGCGCTCCACCAGCGCGATCGCGCGGCGCGGTGCGCCGGCCAGCGTCTCCGACGTCGCCGGCCGGTAGTCGGTCGCGAGCTCGCGCGCGATCGCACTTCGGGTGACCACACCTCCGACGACCCGGAATCGCATCACCTCCGGATAGGGCAGCAAGCCGTTGAGATCAGCGGCGTCCCCCGCGCTCCCTGCGGGGAAGGACGAGCCGTCGAACGGCGCGGTGGCGGTGTTGAGCACGGTGAGCTCGCTGCCGGGCGCGAGGCCGGAGAAATCGACGAGCAGATCGGCTCGCTCGGCCGACGCGAGCACGAGGCCGTCCGACGGCACGCGAGCGGGGGTGCGGAGCAGGCCATGGTCGGTGCCGATCTGGCTGATCCGGTCGAGCTCCGGGCCGCCGTTTCGAAGTAGCACGAGCCGGTAGGTGCGGGCGTTGGAGCCGTTGAGGACGCGGAAGCGGTAGGCGGCCGGCTGGACTTCGAGCACCGGCCAGATCTTGCCGTTGACGCTCGTGAACGGCGCGAAGGCCTCCATCGTCTCTGGGTCGGTCTTGTGCACGAGCCGGCCCGTCAGTCGTCCGTCGCGATCGAGGTCGAAGTTGCGGTCCTGAATCAGCAGCGGCAGCTCAAATGGCGGGCCTTCGGGCAGCCCCAGCTCGCGCTCGCGCTCGTCGCGGACGATCCACAGCCCCGCGAGCCCGGCGTAGACGTCGAACTTCGTGACCCCCATGACGTGGTCGTGGTACCAGAGCAGCGCGGCCCGCTGGTCCATCGGGTACTGAAAGACGGCGCGCTGACCGGGCGCGAACAGGTTCTCCGCCCAGCCGTCGAACGACGCGGGCGTGAGGCCGCCGTGCAGGTGCACAACTGTGTGACCGGCGAGCGCGGCCGCCCGCTCGTCCGGCGTGCCGCCGCTCAGTCCTGGCACGCACTGGACCGGCACGCCGCCGGCGTCGGCCGCCTCCGGCGCGATCGTCACGAGCACCGGCAGCGGGCCGTCCAGCTCGTTGCGCCACTCGACCGTCACCGGCTCCCCGCGCCGGGCTTCGATCGTCGGACCGGGCGCGGTCCCGTCGTAGCCCCAGATCCGCGACTCGGGCAGGTCGCGATGAAAGCGGTGAGCCCCTGCGCGGATGCCCACGGTCAACCGGCCCCCGCACTCGCCCGCGATCAGCCGCCGTGGCGTCGGGAGGGCGTCGACAAACGCCACCAGCGGTGGACTCAGTGGGCGGGTCATTTTCGGTGGGGTGTGCCCGTCATCGCCCAATCGTTACAGCGCCCCGGGGCGCCGACTCATCTCCAAACATCAAAAACCGTATTACACCCCGTTATCGGGCCGGTGCGCGAGAGAGGCGGTTTCGTGCCGGGGGCATCGAGTGATGGTGGAGCTCGCGGTGGTACACTGAACCAGATGGTTCAGTGTATCCCCAGATCCGAGCTGGCCTTCGGGGCGCTGTCCGACGCCACTCGCCGCGGCATCCTGGAGCACCTGGGGCACGGCGATGCCTCGATCAGCGACCTCGCGGCCGGCTTCGGGATGACCCTGACCGGGATGAAGAAGCACGTGAAGATCCTGGAAGGGGCGGGACTGGTCACGACCACGAAGGTCGGCCGCGTACGGCAATGCAGACTCGGCCCGCGTCGGCTGGAGGAAGAGACCGCCTGGATCGCGCAGTACCAGCAGACGCAGGAAGCCCGCCTCGATTCGCTCGGGGAGTTCCTCGAGCGCACGAAAGGAAGTGAGCCGTGAGTGCTCCCGTGAGAGAACCAGGGACATCGGTCCTTACGACCCCGAGCGATCGCGAAGTCCGGATCGAGCGCGTCTTCGACGCATCGCGTGACCGCGTCTGGCAGGCGTTCACCGACCCGGGTCTGATCGCGCAATGGTGGGGCCGCGGCAACAGGCTCGTGATCGAGCGGATGGAGGTCGAGCGCGGCGGTCATTGGCGCTTCGTTGAACACTCCGCTGACGGGGTCCACGGGTTCGAGGGCGCTACCGCGAAGTCACGGCGCCGGAGAGGCTCGTGCGGACCTTCGAGTGGGACGGGATGCCAGGCCACGTGGTGGTCGAAACGGCGGAGTTCGAGGACCTGGGCGACGGCCGCACCAAGGTGGTCAGCACGTCGGTGTTCCACGCGACGGAGGAGCGCGACGGCATGTTGAGCGCGGGCATGCGTACCGGCCTCGACCAAAGCTACGCCGCGCTCGATCGGCTGCTCGCACGAGATGCGGCGGGCGATGCAACGCCGTAACCCAGCTAGCCGCTGATCTCGTCCTAAGTTTCGGAAGTCGCAGCGCGGCGGCCGCCTGATATGTCGGTTGCCAACAGGTGGGTAGTCGATGTATGCTTGTCGGCGTGGCGCTTCGTCGTCCAAACGCGGAGCAGCGATCGACTCAGACGCCGAAGAGCGGGCCTCGTCGTTGGCGGTCGGCCGCGCTGCTCGTCGCTCTCGTCGCCCTTGGGGTGGGATTGGCGGCCTGCGGAGGTGGGTCTCCCGCGGCCTCGTCGATCTCCGGCTGTTCGCCTTCGGGCTGTTCGAGCCCGGGCGCGTCAGCGTCGCTGGAGGCGATTGCCGTGAAGTACTCCGAGTGCGTCCGCTCTCACGGGGTCGACGACTTCCCCGACCCCACCATCGGGTCGAATGGCCTGCCCAGCTGGGCCCTCAACGCTGACAACACGTCATCGGCGTTGCCGGCGGCTCAACGGGCCTGTAAGAAGGACCTGCCCAGGCTCGGCCCGCAGACGTCCGCCGAAAAGGCCACGGCCAATGCCGAGGCGCTCAAGTACGCCACGTGCATGCGATCGAACGGCGTACCCAACTTTCCTGATCCCAACGGTCAGGGACTGATCGAGATCAACAATGCAACCGGCACCCTCGACGCGAGCTCACCGCAGTTCGAGAACGCCGCGATGGCGTGCAAGCGTCTGGAGAACGGGTTCGGTGAGGTGTCGAGCGCCGCCGAGAGCGCGCCGAGCGGTGCAGGAAGCGGTTCGTGAGGGCCGCCGTGGCGACGTCCAGCGTGGACGGCGACAGCGTTTCTACAACGAGCGCCACGAGCTTGACAATAGGTTGACTCTCGACGTATGGTGTGGATGTGGAGCTTCGTCCACCGAGTTATTTCGCGCTCGCGGCGCTGATCGATGGTCCGTTGCACGGCTACGCGATTGCGCAGCGCGCCCGCGAGCTCTCGGACGGGCAGGTGCGCCTCTCGACCGGAACGCTCTACGCGCTGCTCGAACGGGCGCTCTCAGAGTCGCTGGTGATCGCCGGTGAGCCGTACGTGGAGGGTGGACGCCAGCGCCGCGACTACACCTTGACGCCGGCTGGCAGGGTGCTGCTGGCTGACGAGGCAGCGCGACTCGCGCAGGCCGCCAGGGCCGTCTCCAGCCGTCTGCGCGCAACCTCAGAGCCGGTGCTCACGTGATCCGGGAGCGGATCGGCCGGGCCGCGCTGCGAGCCTACCCGCCCGCGGCCCGCCGGACAGGGGGACTGGAGATGCTCGGGATGGTGCTGGACGCCGGTGAGGAATCCAACCGGGCGTTCGCGCGCGAGACGGGATCGCTCGTGCTCGGCGGGTTGCGTGAGCGCCGGGCAATCAACGCGCGAGTGGGAACCCGCCGGTTGATCGCCGACGCATGCTGCCAAGCAGGGCTCATCTGGTGGACACTGTGGATCATCACGATCCTGAACACGGAGGTCATCACCGGCCCGAGCAAGCAATTGCTCGTCCAAGAACTGGTGCTGGCCACGATCCTGGCGTGCGCGCTGATCGGCTATGAGCGAATCGCCGCGGTCGGCGGGTTCGCGGTGATCGCCGCCTTCGGCCCACTCGACCTGCACACTCAACGGGATTTGCTGGTGACGGTTCTCGTCCCGATCGCGTGCCTGCTGGTAATGGCGCTCGCACCACGGAAACGGCCGCGTGACCCTCGCCGACTGCTATGGCTCTTGCCAGTCGGCGCCGCTGCGGCGCTCCAACCGCAAGTCCACGTCGGCCTGCCGGAATTTCTCGCGCTCATGTCCCTCGGCGGGCTGCTTCGACTGTTCCACGACCCACGGCCAGCCATCGCGTGCAGCCTGGCCTGGATCATCCTCCTGGTGGCCAGCGCGGCCCGACCGGGCCATGTTGGGTTGGGCTTACTCGGCACCCTCGCCGTCATGGCCGCCGGACTCATGTTCACCGTCGCCGCCGAGCGACTGTGGATCATGCGCCGCAGCGCCGCTGCGTAGCCAACACCCTTGTCAGACGCCACCGGGCTCGTCGGCTGGGGCGCCCTGAATCGGTCCCTGGGGGCGCTGCGTCGGCTGGGGGCGCTGCGCCGGCGACGACTCCTCGGATGAGGTTGGATGCTCACGGTTGGCCCACCAATCGCGGAGCACGATCTGAATCGCCGCGGCGGTCGGGATGGCCAGGAGGGCTCCGAGGACGCCGAGAAGCGAGGCGCCGACGAGCACCGAGACGATCGTCACGATCGGGTTGACGCGCAGCGCTCGGCCATATACGAGCGGTTGGATCACGTAGTCCTCAAATCGTTGCCAGACGATGATGAACGCGAGCCACACGATCGTCGCGGTCGGGAAGTCGACCCCCACGGTCGCGACTGCGACAACGATCGCCCCGAGAGTCGCGCCCACGAGCGGAAGCAGATCGAAGAAGCCAACCAAGAACGCCAGCGACAGTGCGTAGGGCACGCCGAGAATCGAGAGCACGATCCAGGTCGCGACCGTGGCGAGCACGCTGATGACGATATTCCCGATGACGTAATCGGCCACGGCCTTGTTGATGTCGATCACCACCCGCCGGTAGCGCTCCTGTCGATCCCCGGTCAGCGAAAGTCCCAGGTCCACGTACGTGCGACCGTGGAGCAGAAGCAGGAACCCCAGCGCCAGGACCGTGACCGCCTGTCCGATGAAGCTCGCCGCCTGAACGGTGACGTCCTTGAGCGGGCCGACGAGATGTCCCAGGAGCTGTGGCAGCCGACGGGCGTCCTGCACGAGTTTCTCCGTGATGTGATAGCGGTTGTCGTAGCGCCGAAACGTGCCGTTTTTGCGCAGATCAGCCGCGTAGCGGGGCGCGTTGTGCGACAGCTGCTCGACTTCCTTGACCAAGCTCGGCACGACCACGTACCCAATGACCGCGACAGACACGATCAGTAGCACATAGACGATCAGGATCACCAGAGCGCGGGGCAACCGGGTCCTCGTGTGGAACGCGTCGATGACCGGAATCAGCGCAAGAGCCAGGAACACGCTGATTGCAACCAGCCGGACGACTACGCGGACGCGCCAGACCAAGTACAGCACGAGCGCGGACGCGGCCAAGATGAGCACGCCACGGACGACGGCGCCGACCGACGGCGCCGTCAGCCGGACGCGCAGGGGCGCCCGGGGCACGGGTCGCCTACGGCCAGAAGAACCGGTTGACAGCGCGGTTCCCGCCCTTCCGGCTCGGGGCTCGGCGACCAAGGCTGGGCACGAATAGGTGGTGGTCGACGCCGATCATCGTGCCGTCCTCGGGACCGCCATGGTGCGCAGAGCGTATGCGTCACGTCGGTCGGATCCCGCAGTGGCGCCGGTCTGATCGAGCACTCTGTCCGACCGCAGACGATGGACGTCCTCAAGCGGGCCTCCGTCAGCGCCGGTCGCGGTGCGCTGGGCGCGACCCACGCGCTGAGCGGCTTCCGCTCCGGGGCACCTACCGGCCCTGTCTCACCTGTCGCCGTTGCCGTCGGGGTCGTCGAACTGCGCGACGTAGCCCGATAGGAACTCGATCACGTCCGAGGCGAACTCGACTCCGCGCGACTGCAGCTCCCCGACCGTCTTGCGGCCATCGAGCGCCTTGTGATCGCTGACGAGCGTACCCCTATAGGACACCTTCTCCAGCACTGTCAACCTCCTGTCGTCGTGGTATCTACTCCCATGACAAGCTGAGAGCGGCAAACGTGACAGCGAGGAGGGACGAAATCGGCAAGCCCGAGGTTCAGTGACTGACACGCCCCCGGGGGCGACAGTCAGCGTCGGATGCCGCTCACGAGCGCATCCCAGTTGCCGGCGGCGACCCGCGCCTGGTCAGCCGGGTCGAGTCCCGTGGACTTGAGGAAGTGCTCGACGCCGCCGTCGGGTCCGGGCCTGTATGGGTAGTCGGTCGCGAACAGGATCCGCTCCACGCCGACCACCTCGACCGCCCACCGCAGGTATCGCTGGCTGTAGACACCGCCGGCGGTGATGTAGGCGTTTCGGCGGACGTACTCCGAGAACGTGTGGGGCAGCTGCGCCTGCATGGCGAGGCCGTCGGCCCGATCGAGATAGAACAGCACGACCTCGCCCCAATGTCCAAGGAGGACTTGGAGGTCAGGGAAGCGGTCGAATACGCCCGCCAGCGCGAGCCGGAGGAACTGCACGCCGGACTCGTAGTGCCAACCGATGCCGTAAGTGGCGAACGCTGTGTCGATGGCGTCGCCGAACCCGGTGTACAGCGCAGCGCAAACCCGCTGCTGCGGGATCTGCGGGTGGATATACAGCGGCGCGCGCAGCGAGGCAGCTGCCTCGAAGATCGGCCAGTTGTCGGAGTGGTCGAGGTTGCGCTCACCCGTGCGGCCGAACAGCAGAGCGCCGTTGAGGCCGAGCTTGGTTACCGCGCGCTCGAGCTCTTGCGCAGCCGCGGCCGGCGCGGGCAGTGCGAGAGTGGCGAAGCCCTGGAAGCGGTCGGGGTGGGCGCTCACGAGCTCGGCGATGCGGTCGTTCGTCTCGACCTGCAGGCGGGTTGCCTCGTCCGCGGGCAGGTTGTGGAGCCCCGGCGAGGTGAGTGAGATCACCTGGATGTCCAGCCCGGCCTTGTCCATCGCCGCGAGTCGCCGCTCACCGACCTCGTGCAGCCGCTCCCCCACCTCCCCTGGAGGGACGGTGCTCTGCAAGTCCTCGCGCTCGGGCACGGCCGGCCGGCTCCAAGCCGCGACGACCGCGTCGGTGACGAAGTGCTCCTCGGTGCCGATCGTCTTCATCTCGGGCCTTCCTCCTGTTGGTCTCCGCGGAAACGTCAGGAGCGCGAGGTTATACGTCGCGGACAGCGCATCAGCCTCGCGCACGACGCTCAGCCGAGGCCGACATCTGACTGGGTCTAGACTTGCGGTCGCGCATCGACGCGACCCGGTCCTGTCGAGGAGGGGAGGAGTGCGATGGCGGATACGGTCGACCCAGCAGCCTCTTTGTCGCCCGCGGATGAAGCGGAGCAGCCGCGGGACGCTCGCTCGGAAGTGACTGCGAACGGACGCGCGGTCGAGTCGAAGGATGACGGGGAGCGGCCAGCGGTAGAAGCCGAGGAGCCGCAGGACGCTCCGTCGGTGACGGAGTTCTTCGAACAGCTCGGCCGTGAGCTGAGCGAGCTGGGCTTGTCCGAGGCTCAGCTCGAGGCGGCCCGCAACATGCCCGAGGTCCGGCGAGCAGCTCGTGACATATCCGGCGTCCTCGTCCTCGTGGTGGCGGCTCTCGCCGCGTTCGCGCTCATCAACGTCGCGGCTGTGGACGGGCTCTCGAAGGTCATGACGACGTGGCTCGCGGCGCTCGTCCTCGCGGCAGTCTGGGGCGTTGTCGTGGCAGTGCTCTTGTTCGCCTTCATGGGGCGCGCTCGACGGTGGCTGTTATGGCTTTTGCTCAAGGAGCCGCCGACAGAAGCCGTGGAGGAGCTCAAGCAGAAGCGCGATGACACCGGCAGGGCCGCGCGTACCACGCTCGAGCGGCTCGGGCCGGCGCTCGCGGTCCAGATCGCTCTCGCCGCGGTTCCCAAGGTGGGCGACGTTGCAGGCGACGTCGCGGGCGGCGTGATCGAGGTAGGCGACAGCGTGCTCGAGGCTTCCGACGACTTCGTCGAGGCCGTCGCCGAGCAGATCCCCGGAGGCGGCGTGGTCAATCAAGTGTGGGATGTCGTGCTCGTGCCCGGACGCTTCGGCGTCCGAGTTGCCACAACCGTTCTCAGACGAGGCAAGCCGGCGGATTGAGATCTGCAATCAGGCTCGAGGAGGGAGCGCGAATCGCTCGAGCATCGACGGATCGCGAAAGTGACAGATCTGATCGACCAGCTCATCCTCGAGCGTGAGGACGGTCACGCCATGAGCCGCATAGACGCCCGAGTCGTTTCGCTCGTAGGCGCCGCAGGCGAGTTGACCGTTGGCGGCGGTGGCCAGCATTCGCCAGCTCCGCGTGCCATTCAAGACGTTGGCGCGCAGGGCCATCTCGATCGCGAAGCGCCCGTGATACCAACTCGCAAGCGGCGGCATCACGAGCGTCGCGGTTTCAGTCAGCATCGCCACGATCGTGTCCACATCGCTGCGGGCCCACGCGTCGACGTACCGCTGGACGATCACTTTCAGCTGGTGATCGCCGAGCGAGCGGAGGGTCGTTTGCTGGCTGCGCTGCGGCGCTCGCGCGTCGAGCGTCGCGTGCGCGCGCTGTAGGGCGCTGTACACCGACGCCGGCGTCGTTTCGAGCGCCTCGGCGACCTCTGCGCCGGAGAAGCCAAGGACCGGCGCGCAGCAGCGTCTCCTGCAGGGCGTCCTCTGCGTCCTGGACGGACCCGAGCATCCGGTAGCAGTGAGCATGCAGCGGCCGCCGGTGCGGCTCCACCAGCTCCGCGAAGGCCCCCTCTTCCCCCGCGGTGGCCGCGTCGATCAGCCGCGCGTCCGATATGTGATCGCTCCTCGCTATTCGGAACCTCGGACGATCTCGTAATCGAGCAAGGCGAGGCCTTCACCGACGTTCTTGATCTCGACGAGGCGCACGGCCTTCTGGTCGCCGATCTCGCCGAACAGCCGCTCGCCGGTCCCGAGGACGACCGGGAAGACGACGAGCCGCAGCTCGTCGACCAGATCGTGCTCGAGCAACGTACGCGCCAGCTGATAGCTCGCGTACACGAGGATCTCCCCGTCGATGTCCTGCTTCAGCTTCGAGACAGCGTCCGTCACGTCGCCGTTCAGCACCGTCGCGTTGCTCCAGCTTGGCCGTTGAAGGATCGATGACACGACGTATTTGGGCAGGCCGTTGCACCTGTCCGCCCACGCACCGGTCCGGGATAGCCAACGCGACGCGAACCACTCGTCGCTGCGCCGGCCCAGCAGCAGGGCGGCTGCGCCCATAGCCTCGTCGGTCTCGAGCTTGACCCACGCTTCGAGATCGTCGCCCCCGGACTGGCCGAACCAGCCACCGTGCCTGAATCCCTCTTGACCGTCCGGGTCCTCGACGACGCCGTCGAGCGAGACGTTCGTGCTGATGACGATCTTTCCCATTTCGGATCTCCTTCTCCGTCCAGTCGGACTGTTTTGAACTGAGATCCGACCTCGCGAGGTAATCCAACGGTCCGGCGCGTACCAGATCGGAAGTGCTTCAGGTCCGGCCGAGCACGTGATCGAGGAACTCGATCGCGCGCGGGTACGCGTCGAGCTGGTTCTCGAGCCGAGCGAGCCCGTGCCCCTCGTCGCCGTAGATCAGTAGCTCGCACGGCACCCCCCGGGCGTTCAGGCTCGCCGCCAGCTGCTCCGCCTCGGTCACGGGGACGCGCGGGTCGTTGCGCCCGTGGATCACGAAGAGCGGCGCACGGATCGCGTCGACGTGGGTGAGCGGCGAGGCCTCGAGCAGGAACTCGCGGTCGTGCGCGAGCGAACCGTACTCGCGCTCGCGGTGGGCGCGGCGGTAAGCGGAGGTGTTCTCGAGGAACGTGACGAGGTTGGAGATGCCGACGATCTCGACGCCCGCGGCCCACAGCTCGGGCTGGAACGCGAGCCCCGCGAGCACCATGTACCCGCCGTAGGAGCCGCCCCACAGCACAGCGCGGCCGGCGTCGAAGCCCGCCGCCTCGAGACCGCCGTGCACGGCGGCTAGATCGCGCACCGAGTCGAGCCGCTTGGTCGTGTCGTCGAGCGAGGCGTAACGCTTGCCGTAGCCGGTCGAGCCGCGCACGTTGGGGACGATCACGCCGTATCCGGCCGCCGCCAGCGCCTGGGTCTCAGGATCGAACAGCCGCATCGCCTGCGATTCCGGACCGCCGTGGACCATGATCACCACGGGCGGCCGCGGCTCGCCAGACGTTGGGCGATAGATGAACAGCGGGACACGCTCGCCGTCGAAGCTCTCCACCTCCCCGAGCTCGGGGCTGACGAGATCCTCCGGCGCGACCTCCGTTGGGCTGCGCGTGAGGCGGGTCGTGACGCCGGTTGCCAGCTCACAGCTGTAGACATCGCCCGCCTCGCGTGGCGTGCTCAGCGAATAAAGCAGGCGTGAGCCATCGGCGGACAGGATCGGCGCCGCCAGGAAGAAGAAGTGGGTCACCCCCGGCTCAGGGAGCGAGACGGCCGCTCCCCTTTGCCCTGTGACCGGGTCCACCACTTGCATCACGTCCGCGCCGTCGCGATCCTCGATCACCACGACCGTGTTGCCATCGTCGCTCGTGACGACGTCGGCATCGAATCGCTCGCCGGTCTCCGGGAGGGTCGTCGTCGCGGCGCTCGCGAGATCGTGGTGGACGATCGCGGAGAGGTCGCGGCCGACGTTCGAGGACGCGAAGAAGCTCGAGGACCCGGCCCACGCGGGAGCACCGACCGTCGCCGCTTCCTGGGGGTGCGGCAGCGGATTTCTCGCCTCCCCGGTGACGGCATCGATGAGCAACAGATCGAAATCGAGCGGACGCTCGCCCGGACGCAGGACCGAGATCATGTTCCCATCGGGGGAGAACCCCGAGGCCGGCTGAAGCCAGGCGCCGGGGGCGAACAGAAGGCGGTGCTCGCTGCTCGCGATGTCCCACAGCCACAGATCGAAGTCAACGCCGTTCGAGCGGTTGGACAGGTACGCCAGCGAGCGGCCATCGGGCGACACGCCCGCGCTGTGATGGCCGAAGCGGGGATCGCTCGTGAGCGCGCGCATACGATCGAAGCTCGCCACGCTCGACGCTCCCGCCTCCTCGAGGTCGAGCAAGTAGAGCTGGTGGCGCTCGTTTCCGCCCGCGTCGATCGCGAGCACCGCTTGACGCGTGCCGGGAACGTACTCCGCCGTCGCGACCGGCTCGGGCAGCGACGTCAGCTCGGTGAGCTCGCCCAGCGCCAGCTCGTAGACCTGGAAGGTACCGGACAGATCGGTGCGCACGAGCAGCCGCTCCGGCGTCCCGGAACCGACGTCCAGATCCGATAGCAGCGTCCTGCGCGTCCGCAGCAGCGCACGGACGAGATCGGATGTGGAGCGTTCGGGCATGGGGCGGCTTCAAGCGGTCGGGGTCAGTGCTACGAGCGGGATCGGGCGCTCGGTCTTGGCCTGGTAGGAGTCATAGCGGCGGGCGTTCTTGTCGTTGACCAGTTTCCAGAGCCGCGCGAACTCGGGGTCGTCGGGGCCGAGCACCGTCGCGGTACACGGGGTCCGCCGGCGCGCGATCTGCACCTCGACCTGGGGGTTCGTCTCGAGGTTGAGCAGCCACGCCGGCGGCGCCGGTGCGCCGCCCTTCGAGGCGACGACGATGTAGCGGCCGCCGTCCTCGACGTAGTTCAGCGCGTTAGTGCGCGTTTGCCCGGTGCGGCGGCCGGTCGTGCGCAGCAGCAGCGTCGCCACTCCGAGGATCCGGTGGCCGATCAGCCCGTCCGTTCGCTCGTACAGGAACTGATGGACCTGGAGGGTCGTGCGGAACAACGTGTCATAGAGGGACATCGCCGCCAATCTAATACCTCGCGCCCGTGGACCGTCCACTGGAGCCGGCGCGCCGCGAGCCCAGGGCGAGCGGGTTCGCGCTGATTGCTCCGATCGGATTCAATGGATCCGTGCGGGCTCTCGTCATCTCGGACACCCATTTCGGCGCGTGGACCGGCGAGGACATTCTGCGCGAGCCGGCGAACTTGGCTCTGCTTGCGCCACACCTCGACGTCGACGAGGTCATCATGCTCGGAGATCTGTTCGATCTCCTGTTCGCCTCCTCGCGTGACGCGATCACGGCCGCGGGTGGCCTGTTGGACCTGATCCGCGAGCGGATGCAGGGCAAGCGGTTCGTCTTCCTCGCCGGCAACCACGACCACTACTTCGTCGCGCGCGGGCAGGAAGAGCTGCTCGAGCTCGGCCTGGCCGACGGGCAGGCCGCCGCCGAGCCGGCCTCGCCCGCCGGTGCCGATTCGTTTCGGCGCTTTCTCGAGCGCCGGCTCGAGGGTGTCGAGGTCGATGTTCGTTACCCGGGGTACACGTTCGGAGGCGTGTTCTGCACGCACGGGCACTATCTCGACTATTACGCCACTCGCGATGGCGCCGCGGCGGGAAGGCTGTTTGGGCGGCTGCTGTGGTCGATCGCCGTTGGCCAACCCGATCAAGACCCGACGAGCGAGGATCTCGAGGCGACGCTGGAGTTTCTGACGGGTCTGCTGTTCACGATCGCGCAATTGCCAAACGGCACCCGCTCTCAGCGCCAGGCGTTCACCTACTTCCAGGCCGCGGAGCGCGCCTTCCGGGCGTGCACGGCACCGGTTCGGGAGGTCGAACGCGGAGTCGCCTTGGCCAGGCAGCGCCTGTCCGCGATCCGACCTTCGCGCGGCTTGAGGCTCGGCCGGCTGGCCGCCGTCCAGCGCGCGCAGATGGCCGGGTACCAAAGGGCGATGGCGGCCGAGATGGAGCGGCGGCGGCGAACGGGCGCCCCCGGCGGCGGAGAGCTCGCTAGACGCGCGCTCGGCCAAGTCATACGACCACGAGATCCATATCACCCGTCGGTCGCCGCGTTCGAGCAAGCGGTGATGCGGTTCGGCTGGGCGCGTGACACTGACAAGATCGTGTTCGCCCACACCCATCATCCACTCGAGGACGTCCGCGGACCGAGTGGCGCGATCCGCTATTGGAACACGGGCTCGTGGATCTATGAACCCGACTTCGCGACGCACGATGCGTATGTCCAGTATCTGGAGAACGCGTGGCCCGGCACGGCGGTGCTGATCGACACCGACGAGCCACTCCCCCGACTGCTGCGGTTGCGCGAGCACCTGAACCCGCTGCACGCGGTCACATCGGCGCCCTCCCAAGGGTCGTAGCAGCATGACCCGACGCGCCGAAAGGATGTGACAGATGGACGACCGAGATTGGCTGGCGGATCGCTTCGAGGAGCAGCGGACACGTCTGCGCGCGGTGGCCTACCGGATGCTCGGCTCGCTCAGCGAGGCCGACGATGCGGTCCAGGAGGCCTGGCTCAGGTTGAGCCGGTCGAATTCGGACGAGATCGAGAACCTCGGCGCCTGGCTGACGACGGTCGTCGCGCGCGTGTCGCTGAACATTCTGCGCTCACGGGCCACGCGCCGCGAGGAGCCGCTCGGCGTGCGCATTCCCGATCCGATCGTCGATCCCGCTGACGGGAGCGATCCCGAGCACGAGGCGCTCCTGGCCGACTCGGTTGGGCTCGCACTGCTGATCGTGCTCGAGACGCTCGCGCCCGCCGAGCGCCTCGCGTTCGTCCTGCACGACATGTTCGCCGTGCCGTTCGACGAGATCGCGCCGATCGTCGAGCGCTCGCCCGAGGCGACACGCCAGCTCGCGAGCCGCGCCAGGCGTCGGGTGCAGGGCGAGCGCGCCGTGCCCGACCCCGACCTGAACCGCCAGCGCGAGGTCGTCAACGCGTTCCTCGCCGCATCCCGCGAGGGCGACTTCGACGCGCTGGTCGCAGTGCTCGATCCCGACGTCGTGCTGCGCGCCGATTTCGGTGGCGGCGTGACGCAGGAGCTGCGTGGCGCCGAGGCAGTGGCGAGTCAGGCCCGCGGCTACTCGCAGGTGGGCCTCGTCGTTCATCCGGCGCTCGTCAACGGTGCCGTCGGGGCGGTCACCACGCGCCAGGGTCTCCCGTACTCGGTCGCCGCGGTCACGGTGCGCGACGGCAAGATCGTCGAGCTGGATTTCCTGGTCGACCCGGAGCGCCTCGCGCAGCTCGACCTGACGGTGTTGTACGACTGACGTCGTCCCGCGCTTCGGTCGCTCATCGGTCACATTCGCGCCTCGCGTCGTGTCGTGCGAGTAGGACCGCCGAACGCTGGCAAAGCGTGACAGGGAGGACAAACTCCCTCGTGCCGGCGGTTGACACCCCACAATCCCGAAGGACGATGACATGCACGCAAGAATCAAGAACCCCGCATTGACCGTTCCGGGCGCGCTCGACGCGCTGCAGCAGCTCGCAGCGTCGGCGACCAACTCCGGGATCCCGGAGACGACGCTGTACTTGGTGGATCTGCGCGCGAGCCAGATCAACGGGTGCAGCGTTTGCGTTGACATCCACTCGCGCGAGCTGGAGCACGCGGGCGAGAGCAGCGAGCGCATCCACACCGTCGGGGCGTGGCGTGATACCCCGTATTTCAGCGATGCCGAGCGCGCCGCATTGGCGCTCACCGAGGCCGCGACCCGGCTCGCCGACCGTCCCGACCCCGTCCCGGACGAGGTCTGGGATGAGGCCGCTCGGCACTACAGCGAGCCCCAGCTAGCTTCCCTCGTCATCGCGATCGCCGCGATCAACGCCTTCAACCGTCTGAACGTGTCCACGAGGCAACCCACAGGCAAGTGGGTCGACCAGATTGCTCGGGAGAGCGTCGCGGCAGCCTGAGTACGCCCGACTGGCCGAGCGAACAAAAATGCACCCACCCCGGCGGTCGCGCCGAGGTGGGTGCGATTCTGTGCGCATGGCGGACAAGATTCGCCACAGGCCGTCGTGGCGCTCGCCCTGGGTGCACTTTTGATCGCTACCGCTGACTGCCGCGCCCTGGCTAATCCACCGCCACCGTGTGGGCGCCGGCGGGCGCGGTGACCGGCCGGCGCCAGCCCGAGAGAGCCATTCCCAAAGCAGGGATGAACGCGACGAGGATGAGGACGAGCGCCCACAGGAACGTCGAGCCGAAGGCGTCGGCGAGTGGCCCCGCGACCACGGCGTGCGCGCTCGCCGGCAGACTCTGGAGCGTGGCAATGCCGCCGCCTGAGTGCGAACCCGAGACTCGGCTGGCGAGGATCCCGCTGAGGTTGCTCGTGATCGCCGTGGCGAGGATGACCGACAGCACGGCCACGCCGATCGAGGCGCCGGTCTGGCGGATGATGTTCATCGCCGTGCTCGTCCGGGCGATCGCGGAGGCCGGCACCGCCTGCATCGCGGCGGTCATGTTCGGCATCATCGACAGGCCCATCCCGATGCCCTGGACGAAGCTGCCGCAGCAGAGCACAACGTAGGAGGTGTGCGCGCCGATGAGCACGAACGGGATCAGCCCGACTGCCACGAACGGCAGCCCGCTGGCCGGGAGCCAGGTGGGTCCGTAGCGATCGGTCAGGCGGCCCGAGACCGGCATCAGCAACATCGCGCCGACGCCGCCGGGGGCCAACAGCACGCCGGCCTGCAGCGCCGACGCGTTGCGAACCGACTGGAAGTAGAGCGGGATCAGCAGCAACGTGCCGAACACGGAGATGGCGAACAGGAGCCACGTGCCCGCCGCGGCGACCCGCGCGTGTCGCGCGAACGTGCGCAGGTCGATCAGCGGGTTGGGGGTGCGCCAGCTGTGGACGAACCAGGCGGCGATCAGGACCAGTCCGGCGAGCGATCGGGACCCACGAGCGCGGCGAGCCGAAGCCGTAGGTCGAGGACTCGGCGAGGCCGTAGATGAATATCGCCAGTCCGGGTGAGAGCAGGAGCATCCCGATCCAGTCGAGCCGGTGCGCGGGCTGCGGCTGATCGGGCCGAGGACGATCAGCGCGAGGAAGAACGCGGCGATCCCGATCGGCAGGTTGATGAAGAAGATCCAGCGCCAGGAAGCGTTGTCGATGAGCCAGCCGCCCAGGATCGGGCCGAGGATCGGCGCGAGGAGCATCGGAACGCCGAGGATCCCCATCACGCGCCCATCCGGTGAGGACCGGCCTTGCTGGTCAGGATCGTCATGACGGCGGCATGATCATCCCGCCGCCGAGGCCCTGGAGAATGCGGAAGAAGATCATCGACCGGCGCTCCAGGCCAGGCCCGAGAGCACGATCCGAGCATGAACAGCACGATCGACCTCATGTAGATGCGCTTGGTTCCGAACCGGTCGGCCGCCCAGCCGCTGACGGGATCACCGTGGCGAGCGCCAGCGTGTAGCCGGTGATCACCCATTGGATCGTCGTCAGCGAGGTGTGGAAGCGACGGCCAGCTGTCGATCGCGACGTTGACGACGGTCGTGTCGAGGATCGACATGATCGCCCCGAGCAAGACGACGCCGGCGACAATAAGGGTCTCGCGGTCGAGGCCCTCGGGCTGCGATGCTTGTGCGGTCATCTCGGCCATGCCGGGATCGGAGCGGACCACCGAGTCCGCTTAGTCGAGCGGAGGCGGGGGTCGGCATCCCGTCCCGCGCGTCGCTGTTCACGGAGTATCGCGGTCCTGTGGTACCGGCACAACATGGAGCGAGTCGTCGGCCACGGCCGCCGTCAGGCGACGGGCGAGCGTGCCCGCGACCATGCTCAGCTCGGGTGGGCCGAGGACCTCGATCGGCTGGTCGAGCATCGCCATCCAGACCAGGAAGTGCCGTGACCAAGGCCCGCGCGTCGTGACGATGCAGCTCCGCTCGCCGTCGGGCTCGACGATCGCGTAGCGGCTGGGAACGCGCTTGGCGATCTGCGCCGCGCTGGCCCCGATGCGGATCCGGCCCGGCGCGGCGTCGCTGTCTCCTTGACTCCGCGCAGCCGCTCTCGACGAAGGTGGCTGGGTCGCCGCCGGGAACGGTCGCGCCGGCGCCCACGTCCGGCCAGGCGGACGCGCCCGCGGATGCGATCGATCCGGAATGTGCGCCAGTCGTCGCGGTCGAGGTCGAACGCCACCAGGTACCAGCGATAGCCGCTGTGGACGACGCTGCTCGGCTCGGCGTGGCGCTGGGACGTCCGCTCGTCCCGGCCACGTAGGTGAACCGAACGCGGGCCGCGTCACGGCACGCGCCGGCGACCTCGGCGAGCATGTCCGCGTCGATCCGCGGGCCGTCGACAGCGAACGCCGAGGTCGCGCCCCCGAGCGCGCTGACCCGCCGGCGCAGCCGGCTCGGGAGCACCTGCTCGAGCTTGGCCAGCGCGCGCAGCGAGGTCTCCTCGATCCCCGCGATCGAACCGGAAGCGCGCGGTCCGCAGGCCGACCGCGACCGCGACCGCCTCGGCGTCGTCGAGCAGCAGCGGCGGCAGCTCGCCGCCGGCGCCGAGCCGGTAGCCGCCGGCGACCCCCGGCGCGGCCTCGATCGGGTAGCCGAGCGACCGCAGCTTGTCGATGTCGCGGCGGATCGTGCGGGGCCCGACCTCGAGTCGATCGGCGAGCTCCTGCCCGGTCCACTCGCGCCTAAGCTGCAGCAACGAGAGCAGCGCGAGCAGGCGGGCGGACGTCTGGACCATCTCAGCGTCCAGGTTGCCACCAATTGCGGACTGAAGCTGACCTAGGTGCCGCTCCAGCAGCGGGCGATTTGCGGACCGGAACTGACCTCAATCCTCGAGACACTGGTGCCATGCGAACGAACACCGATAACTCACCGAAGCGGCAGCGGCGTTCAGCGCCGATGACGCTTTCGACGCCTCGCGCCAAGAACCTCGCGCTCGCCCTGCTGGCGATGACGCAGTTCGTGGTCGTGATCGACGCCGCGATCGTGAACGTCGCGCTGCCGTCGATCGGCGCCCACCTGCACTTCTCGCGCGACGACCTCTCCTGGGTGGTGAACGCCTACACGCTCACGTTCGGCGGCTTTCTGCTGCTCGGCGGTCGCCTTGCCGACGTGCTCGGGCGCCGGCGCATGTTCATGGCCGGCCTCGTGCTGTTCTCACTCGCGTCCTTCGCAGGCGGGATCGCGCTGTCTGAGCCTTGGCTGATCGCGGCGCGCGCCGTTCAGGGCCTCGGCGCCGCGATCGTCTCCCCGGCGGCGCTGTCGATCATCACGACGACGTTTGCGGAGGGGCCTGAGCGCAACCGCGCGCTCGGGATCTGGGGCGCGGTCGCCGGCGCCGGCGGCGCCGCGGGCGTGCTGCTCGGGGGGATACTGACGAGCGGCCTGAGCTGGCGGTGGGTGCTCTTCGTCAACGTCCCGATCGGGCTAGCGGCTGCCGCGCTCGCGCCCCGCCTGCTCGCCGAAAGCCGCGCCGAGGATGGCGTGAAGAGCTTCGACTTCCCCGGCGCGGTGACCGTCACCGCCGGTCTGTCGTTGCTCGTCTACGCGGTCGTCGACGCCGTCAACGTCGGCTGGGGATCGACGGCGACCGAGCTTCGTCTCGCGGGCGCGGCGATCCTGCTCGGCTTGTTCATCGTGATCGAGCTGCGCCAGCGCGAGCCGCTGATGCCGTTCTCGATCTTCCGCCTGCGGACATTGCGGGGCGCGAACATCGTCGGGTTGTTGATCGGCATGTCGCTGTTCTCGATGTTCTTCTTCATCTCGCTCTACCTCCAGGACGTGCTGCACTTCTCTCCGATCAAGACCGGGATCTCCTACCTGCCTCTTTCGGTCGGGATCATCGTGTCCGCCGGTGCCGCATCGCAGCTGACGACCCGCCTCGGGTTCAAGCCGCCGCTGATCGCCGGTCTCCTGCTGATCGCCGGCGGCCTCATCTGGTTCGCGCAGGTTCCCGCCGTCGGCGGGTCATATTGGGCCGACATCCTCGGGCCCTCGCTGCTCGCCGCCGTCGGGCTCGGATTCGCGTTCGTGACCGTGACGATCGCGGCGGTCGCCGGAACCAAGCCGCACGAGGCGGGTCTCGCATCCGGACTGATCAACACCTCGCAGCAGGTCGGCGGTGCCCTCGGTCTGGCGATCCTCGCGACGGTGGCCAACAGCCGCACGCAGAGCCTCTTCCACGAGGGGGTGCACGCGACCTCGATCGCGCTGACCAAGGGGTACGACCGCGCCTTCCTCGTCGGCTCGGGCTTCGCGATCGCCGGTGCGATCCTCGCCGCGGTGCTGATCTCCTCGCGCGACAGCCGCGCCCATGCGCGAGCTGCCCAGCACGGCGACGCCGCCCCTGCCCCGGCGGCGAGCTGAGGCGCCGCGGCCGCAGCGCTCTGGAGCCGGCGACCGGCGCCACGATGTGTGATCGTGTAGTCACGGATGAGGCTCTCGGCGGCAGCGCTCGGCTTGCGGATCGGCGAGCTTCCGAGCGGGCCGCTCGACGCGATCACCGACGTGGCCGGCGTGCTGGTCGGCCACGAGACGGTGACCGACGCCGTCGATCCCGCCGTCCAGACGGGCGTCACCGTGATCCTGCCGCATCGCGGGAACCTGTTCCGAGAGAAGGTGATCGCGGCCTGCCATGTCATAAACGGCTTCGGTAAATCGACGGGCTTGGTGCAAGTCGACGAATTCGGCTTGCTCGAGTCACCGATCGCGCTCACGAACACGCTGTCGGTGCCGGCGGTCACGGAAGGCCTGCTCGACCACCTGCTGAAGGTGAATCCTGAGATCGGCACGAGCACCGGATCGGTGAACGCCGTGGTGATGGAGTGCAACGACTCGTTTCTGAACGATCTGCGCGGCCGTCACGTCACTCGGCTCCACGTCCGCGCCGCGCTCGCGGCAGCCCAGGGTGGGCAGGTTGAGGAAGGAGCCGTCGGCGCCGGGCGCGGGATGGTCGCCTACGGGCTCAAGGGCGGCATCGGAACCTCCTCGCGGGTCGTCAGCGCGGCCGCCACGACTTACACACTGGGCGTGCTCGTGCTGGCCAACTTCGGCAGCCTCGGCGAGCTGACGGTCGCTGGACGTGAGGTCGGGCGCCGGCTTCTCGCCGACGGATACGCGGGAGCCACGCTCCGTAGCGATGGTTCGATCATCACCATTCTGGCGACCGACGCACCGGTCACCGATCGCCAGCTCAAGCGACTGCTGCGCCGAGTCCAGAACGGCATCGCCCGGACGGGGTCGACCACCGCCACCGGGAGCGGCGAGATCGCGGTCGGCTTCAGCACGGCGCATCGGATCGCCCACTTCTCCTCGAGCCTGCTCGAGTCCTACGCGGTCATCCGGGAGGACGGGCAGGTGATCGACGATCTGTTTGCGGCCGTGGCGGAGGCCACGGAGGAGGCTATTCTGAACGCCCTGTTCAATGCGGTAGCCGTGGTTGGGCGTGCCGGCCGGAGATACGAGAGCTTCCCCGTCGACCGGCTCGGCGAGCTCATGGACAAGTGAAGAAAGAGATACGGAGGGACGAGACAGGATGACGTGGTCGCCCAAGCTGATTGACCTGACGCGCCCGATGACTCGTGAAACGATCATCGAGCTGGCCGGCAAGATCGTCGCCGAGCCCTCCCCGTATAACGAGGTGGAGCTGTCTTACTTGAGGCAGTGGGAGACCGACAATGGCTCCCTTTGTCAGTGGAAGCTCAACGACCACTTTGGCACCCACCTGGATGCACCGATCCACATCGTGCCGAACTCGGCCAGCGTCGAGAAGGTGGAGATCGACCGGCTGATCGGTGAGGCCGTCGTGATCGACTGCTCGTTCGCGAACGGCCGCGGGCTGACGAGCGGTGACTTCGAAAGGGCGCGGCCGAAGGTCAAGGAAGGCGACATCGTGCTGATCTACTCGGCGGAGCAGCCGGGCACGATCGACGAGTACATACTGAAGCAGACATATGTGACACCCGATGGGGCGGATTGGCTCGTGCGCCAGAGGATCAAGAGCGTCGGGGTGCAGCCGTTCGGGTTCGAGCACCTGTATGAAGGGTTGTTCGTGCACAAGTACTACGACAAGGCAACGCCCCCGCCCCACTGGCCCGCACACGCGATCTGCCTGCGCGAGAACGTCTACATCCTCGAGGGCCTCGGGGACAACCTCGAGCGGCTCGTGGGCAAGCGCGTGAAGTTCTCCGCGCTGCCGCTGCCGGTGCCGGACTCAAGCGGTTCTCCGGTGCGCGCGGTGGCCTGGGAAGAGGAGTGATCTCCACCCTGGGGTAGAGACGGGTTCTACCGCCGCGCCGATGCGGGGGCGGTGCGGCCGCGGGACGATCAGGCCGTACTCTGTCCAGGTCGATGGGAAGGGGCTCTGCCCGGTGTTCAGCTCGTTGACGAATCTCGCGCTGCGCCATCCGCGCCGGATCGCGGCGCTGACGCTCGTGTTCTTCATTGCCGCCGGCGTCTACGGCGGCCCGACCGCCGGCCTGCTCAAGGCGCGCAACTCCTTCCAGGATCCCTCCTCGTCCTCCGCCCAAGAGCAGACGGCGATCGAGCGAGTCACCGGCGCCGAGGACGGCCCCGGCGTCCTCGCGCTCGTGAGCGCGCCGCCGTCAAGTCCGCTGGTCGCCGACACGGTGCGGACGATCGCGGCGGTGCCCGGCGTCGCCGCCGTCACCCAGCCCCCCGTCCGCGCGGCCGCGAGCGGCCGCTCGCCGCTGGTGTCGATCGACGGACGCTCGTCGCTGATCGCGGTCACGCTGCATCCTGCTTACGATCCCGACGCGGTGGTCGGCGCGATCACGTCGACGCTCCGCGGCCGTCGCGGTGTCCTGCTCGGCGGCTCCGACGTCGCGGGCAAGGAGATCACATCGCAGGCGACCAAGGATCTCGGTTTCGCCGAGCTGCTGGCGTTCCCGCTGCTCGTGATCCTCGGCTGGTTGATCTTCCGCGGCGTCGCCGCGCTGCTCCCGGTCGCTGTCGGCGGCGTCAGCGTGCTCGGCTCGTTCGTGATCCTGCGCCTGATCAACGAGCAGCTGTCGCTGTCGAGCTTCGCCCTGAACCTCGTGATCGGCCTCGGCCTGGGACTCGCGGTCGACTACAGCCTGCTGCTCGTGTGGCGCTTTCGCGAGGAGCTGAGTGGCGGCGCGGATGTCGCGCACCGCACTCGGCACGACGCTCGCCACCGCCGGCCGCACGATCACCTTCAGCGCCGTGACGGTCGCCGCGGCGATGATGACGCTGACGCTGTTCCCACAGCGGTTCCTGATCTCGATGGGCGTCGGCGGCGCCGCCACGGCGCTCGTCGCCGGCGCCGCGGCGCTGCTCGTCCTGCCGGCGCTGCTCGTTCTGCTGGCGGGCCGGATCGGGCGAGTGAAACCGGCGCCCGAGGGCACAGGACGGTGGTACCGGCTCGCACACGCCGTGATGCGCAGACCGGCGCTCGTCGCGACGGCGACGACGGCCGCGCTGCTCGTCGTCGCTCTCGCCGACGCTGCACGTCCACTGGGCCGGCGTCGACGCCACCGACCTACCTCCGGGGCAGAGCGCGCGCGTGGTCTCCGACGCGCTTGGTCGTGAGTTTCCGGCGCAGGATCTCAATCCGATCACGATCGCCGCGCATGCGCCGGCCTCGGCCGGCCCGCAGCTGGTCGTCTATGCGCATCGACTGGCCGAGGTCCAGGGCGTCACCGGTGTGCAGTCCCCGCAATACCTCGGCAGCGACACGTGGGAGCTCCGGCTCGGCGCAGCCGGCGACCCGATCTCAACCGCCGCGCAGCGGACGATCGAGCGGATCCGTGCGATTCCGCCGCCCGCCCCGGTGCAGGTCGGCGGCACGGCCGCCTCGTTCGTCGACCAGAAGGCTTCGATCGCGAGCACGCTGCCGCTCGCGTTGAGCGTGCTGGCGGTCGTGACACTCGCGATCCTGTGGCTGATGACAGGCTCGGTCGTCCTGCCCATCAAGGCGCTCGCGATGAACGCGCTGACACGGTCGCAGTAGCCACTGGCGTACTCGTGTTCGTCTTCCAGGATGGACGCTTCAGCGGCCTGCTCGATTACATCGGCCAGGGGGGCATCGAGCAGACCGACTTCCTCGTGCTCGCCGCGATCGTGTTCGCGCTCTCGACCGACTACGGCGTGCTGGTGATGACGCGGATCAAAGAGGTCGCGCGACGGAGGCCGCGACAACCGCGAGGCGATCGCGGTCGGGCTCGAGCACACCGGCCGCGTCGTCAGCGCCTCGGCGGTCCTGCTCGCGGTCGCGATCGGCGCGTTCGCCACCTCGCAGGATGATCTTCCTGAAGGAGATCGGGCTCGGCGCGCTGGTCGCGGTACTGGTCGACGCGTTCGTCGTGCGCTCGACGCTGGTGCCCTCGCTGATGGCGCTGCTCGGCGAATGGAACTGGTGGTCGCCGCCGTGGCTGCGGCGGGTGCACGAGCGGATCGGACTCGGCGAGTCCTGGGCCGTGCCGCCGCGGGCGCTCACCGAGCCCCGAGGCCAGGGGCCAGTGGGCGGTGTCATCCGGGACGTGACCGAGGCGTCCCCGCTCGCCCGCGATATCCGCTGGCCCTCCGTCGGCTTGCTGGCGGCGTTCCTGCTGGCGGGCGCGTTCACGCGCCATCCCCGCGACCTCCCGCTCAGCCTGGCGGCGATTGCGGTGGCGATCGCCGCCGCGATCCATTCTCCCCGTTTACGGCCCGCGAGTGGCGCTTGGACTAGCGGTTCTCGCCGGAGCCGCGGTCGTCCTCGACGCCGGCCACGCGGGCGCTTGCCTGGCCTGGTTCGGGTTGTGCGTGCTGGCATTCTGCGCGATGCTCGACGCCGGTCCGAAACTCGGCCTGCTGTTCGTGCTGGCGGCCGAGTTGGTGCTCGCTGCTACATCTGCTGTCGCCGCAGGTCGACGTGGGCTGGTTGCCCTGGATCGCGGGCGTCGCCGTGTCGGCCGTGGCCGCCGCCCTGATCGCCCACGAACAGGAGCTCGTCCGGCAGTTGCGGGCGGCCCAGGCCGGGCTCGCGGAACGCTCTCGCGCCGAGGAACGCAACCGGATCGCGCGCGACCTGCACGACGTGATCGCCCACAGTCTCACGGTCTCGTTGCTGCACATCTCGGGCGCCAGGCTGGCCTTGTCAGAGGCTCCTGAGGAAGCCGAGCGAGCGCTCAGCGAGGCCGAACGGCTCGGCCGCCAGAGCCTCGACGAGGTTCGTAGCATCGTCGGCTTGATGCGGTCGGGGGACGGCGCACGGTCGAGCCTGGCGCCGATGCCGGGGCTCGAGGCGCTTGGCGAGCTGGTTGAGCGCTTCCGCAGCGCGGGCGCCGACGTGACGTTCGAGCGCTCGGGCGATCTCGCGTCGGTCCCGGCGACCGCCGGAACGACGCTCTATCGGATCGCCCAAGAGGCGTTCACGAACGCCGCCAAGCATGCTCCCGGATGCGCCATGTCGGTCCGCCTCAGTGCAGGCAACCGGCGCGTTGAGCTGACGATCGACAGCGATGGAGCTCCCGGAGGCGGGCAGGGGATGGGCCTCGACAGCGATGCGTGAGCGCGCCGAGGCGCTCGGCGGCGAGTGCGAGGCCGGACCAGCCGGTGCCGGCTGGCGGGTGCACGCGTGGGTACCGGTCAAAGCGGGGCAATGAGCGACGAGGGGCGGATCATCCGGGTTCTGCTGGTCGACGATCAGGAGCTGATTCGCGCCGGCCTGCGAGGGATCCTCCGTCCCTCCAGCGGACTCCAGATCGTGGGCGAGTGCAGCCACGGCGGCGAGGTGGCCGGCGCCGTCCGCGCTCTGCGTCCCGACGTCGTGCTGATGGATGTCCGAATGCCGATCGTCGATGGCGTCGAGGCGACCCGACGCTTGCGCCAGGATGCCGGTGCCCCAGCCGTGCTCGCATTGACGACGTTCGACGACGATGAGGCACTCGCCGGAATGCTGCGGGCGGGCGCAGCCGGATTCATCCTCAAGGGGGTTCCGGCCGAGGACCTGCAGCGCGCCGTGCGCACCGTCGCCGCCGGCGATGCGTGGCTCGACCCGAGCGTCACCGGCCGCGTGCTGTCGGTCTACCGCGACGCGCCCGGAGCGCTCGCCGCTGCCAGCGCCGGCGACCCGGCGCTTGCGGCGCTCACCGGCCGCGAGCTCGAGGTGCACGGAGCTGATCGCGAGCGGGCTGACGAACGACGAGATCGCCGCCCAGCTCGTGCTCAGCCCAGGGACGGTCAAGACGCACGTCAACCACATCTTTTTCAAGCTCGGCCTGCGCAACCGCGCGGAAGCGGTCATCTTCGCGTTCGATCACGGCCTCGCGAGGCGCGATCGACCGGCGCGAGGCGGCGAGGATCACAGCTGACCAGGCCGCTACAAGTCGACGAACAGCTCGACCAGCTCGCCGCGAGCTTCGCGTGCGCTGATGCGGCCGCGCCGCCGAACGAGCGCGAGCGCCCTGCGATTGCCCGCGATCATCGGGCCGCTGAAGTGCCGCACCCCAGCGGCGATCGCGCGCGCCCGCAGCGGCTCGAGAAGCGCCCGTCCGACTCCTCTGCCCTGCCAGCCGTCCGCGACCGCGATCGCCAGCTCGGCGACGTCGAAGCGCTCGAGGCGCACGTATTCGATGACCGCAATCGGGGCGCGGGGCGGCGGCGAGAACGCGATCAGCGCCTCGTGATGCCAGTGGTCGACCGCAATCAATCGATCGACTTCGCCGCAGATGTCCACGGCCCCGGCGAAGAACCGCAGGTAGCGCGATTCGTCGCTGAGATGTCGCAGCACGAACGCCAGGGCGCGACGATCCGCTGGTTCGAGCTCGCGGATCAGCAGCTCGCCGGTTGCCGGCGCGCGGTCGTGAGCCGTCGGGTCCGCGGCCGCTCGCACGTCAGCTGGGCCCCTGGAGGAGCAGCAGTGCGCGTGCTGCCTGGCGGCCGGTCTCGAAGACGTGGGGTACGTCGGCCGGGAACGAGGCGTAGTCGCCGACGCCCAGCTCCGTGATGCGCTCGACCGGCCCCGCGATCAGCTTGCCTTCGAGGAGGTACACGTTCGCGCGTGAGCCCCGCGCCATCGGCTGCGCCTCGTGCAGGTGGCGAGGCGCCAGGGCGAGCTCCGAGACCTCGAGGCTGCCACTGGGAGCGATGTCGTCGAGCAGGCGCCGCGCGACCCCGTCACGCTGCACGGCGCGATCCTGGGCGGCGCGCACAACCCTCAGCTCGCCGAGGTCGAGCTCCTCCAGCAGCTCGCCGATCGGAACGCGCAGTGCGGCGGCGAGCGTGCCCAGCGTCTCAATCGTCGGGTTGGCGCGCCCGTTCTCGATGCCCGACAGCGTCGCCTTGCTCATACCGGTCCCGCGCGCCAGCTCCGACAGCGACAGGTGGCGGGCGATCCGCAGACGCCGGAGGTTCGCGGCGAGGACTTCCTGGAGCGCTATGCCATCGCGTTGTTGTATCATGACGAACGAGCCGTTCATTTTAGCGAACATGGCGCGAATCACGTTCTACTTCGACCTCGGCTCGCCCTATGCGTACGTGGCCGCCGAGCGACTTCAGCGGCTGCTGCCCGAGCCGGTGCAATGGCAGCCGGTGCTGCTCGGCGCGCTGTTCAAGCTGACGGGCCGCAGCTCGTGGGCGCTCGGCGACTATCGCCGCCGGCAGATCGGGATGGCGGAGATCGAGCGCCGCGCGCGCGGCTACGGGCTGCCAGCGGTGCGCTGGCCGGACCCGTGGCCGACGAATTACCTGACCGCGATGCGGGCGACGACGTTCGCGTTCGGCGCCGGCCGCGGGCGCGAGTTCACGATGCATGCGTTCCGCGGTGCTTTTCAGGCCGGCCGAGAGCTGAGCATCCCCGCACACGTGCTCGACGCCGGCGTCCAATCGGGACTCGACCGCCAGGCGCTCGCGCACGGGATCGCCGACCCCGAGATCAAGCGCACGCTCAGAGAGGCGACGGACGCGGCCTACGAGCTGGGCGTGTTCGGGGTTCCCACGATCGCGATCGGCGACGAGCTGTTCTGGGGCGATGACCGGCTCGAGGATGCCGCGGCCTACCTGCGCGGCGTGCAGGCCGCGTGATGCCGGATCTGTTCGGACCGAGCTCGCTCGCTGAGCCGATCGTGCAGGCGCCCCTCGCCGGCGGCCCGTCGACCCCGGCGTTGGCGGTCGCGGTCTGCGAAGCCGGCGGGCTCGGATTCCTCGCGGCGGGCTACAAGCAGGGCGCGGCGGTCCGCGCGGACATCGAAGCCGTGCGTGCCAGCACGAGGAGACCGTTCGGGGTCAACCTGTTCGTGCCGGCGCCCGAGCCGGCGGATCCGGAGAGTCTGCGCGACTACCTTCGGGAGCTCGCCGGGGAGGCCGAGCGACACGGTGTCGAGCTCGGGCAGCCGCGCTCCGATGACGACGACTGGCAGCAGAAGCTCGACCTCGTCTGCCACGAGCGCCCCGCGGTCGTGTCGTTCACGTTCGGCTGCCCGACCGCAGCCGTGATCGGACGTCTGCACGAAGCCGCGATCGCGGCATGGGTGACCGTCACGAGCGTCGAGGAGGCACTGCAGGCCCGGGATGCCGGCGCCGACGCGCTCGTCGTGCAGGGGACCGAGGCGGGCGGTCACCGCGCGAGCTTCGTCGATGGCGCGGGCGCGGAGGGGATCGGTCTGCTGGCGCTGCTGCGCCTGATCGGCTCCTCGGTCTCGCTGCCGCTGATCGCCGCCGGAGGGGTCGCCGACGGACTGGCGGTCGCTTCAGTGCTGTGCGCCGGCGCAAGCGCCGCGCAGGTCGGAACCGCGCTGATGCTGGCGCCCGAGGCCGGCACGATCGACGCGCACCGTGCGCTGCTGACCGAGCCCGTGCCGACGGCGCTGACGCGCGCGTTCACCGGCCGCCTCGCGCGTGGTCTCGTCAACCGCTTCCTGACCGAGCATTCGGACACTGCGCCGATCGCCTACCCCGAGCTGCACCACGTCACGAGCCCGCTGCGTGCCGCCGCCCGTCAACGTGGCGACGCTGACGCGATCAACCTCTGGGCAGGTCAGGCTCACGAGCTCGCGCGGCCGCTGCCTGCGGGCGAGATCGTCCGCACGCTCGGCAGGGATGCGCGGGCGGCGCTGGCGCAGGCCAGCGCGCGGTTTCCCGCGCGCGCCTGATCAAAGCGGGTCCGACCGTTCCTTAGGCGGTCTCATTGCGTCGCTCGCTGCGGGTCACCTCGAGCAGGTAGGCGACCATCACGCTGTGATCGCCGAGCTCGAGGTGGTACGCGTCGGATAGCTGCTCGACGCGGGCGATCTGATCGACCTTCTCGTCGAACAGCTCGAGGAACTCGAAGAATGCGAAGTCGACCACGCGCGAGCGAAAGCCGTGTGCCTCGAGCAGCTGGGCGGTGCGGTGCTGCCCGATGATCGACAGCTGCATGATGTAGGCGACGCCCTCGTCGGCCAGCGCCTCGGGCAGCAGCGTCAACAGGTGGTCGAGCAGATTGCGGCCCCAGTAGTCGAGCGGACGGTGGGTGGAGACCTGCTCGAACGGGTCCACGGGCATCTGGTAGAGGCTCGCGACGATCACGTCGTATCGCTCCTGCGGCACCCACGGGAAGAGGTCGACCGATGCGGCCGTGACGCGCTCGGCGACGCCGTTGCGAAACGCGTTGCTCAGCGTGTTGGTCACGGCCGCGGGGTCGATGTCGATTGCGTGCACGTGCGCGGCACCGTTGAGCGCCATCTGGACCGTCAGCAGCCCGCTCCCTGAGCCGATGTCCAGGCAGCGCTGATGGGCCCCGATGCCTTCGCGGTAGAGGTACTTCCAGACCAGGAAGCTGCCCTGGGTGGGCACGAACACGTCAGGGTCGACGCGCAGGTCCGGGAACTCGATCGGGAACAGGTCTCGTCCCCGCGTGTCGCGCCAGGGTTCGGCCGGCGCGCCCGGCGGCACGTCGTCGTGGCCGTGCGGAAGCTCGCTCACGCGTGCGTGTCCAGGGCGCGTGTCCGCGAGCGCGATTCGCGCGGCGCTGATGTGCGTCCGGCCCGACGCCGCAGCAGCCGCCGATGATCTGGGCGCCCTCCTCTCGCCAGCGCAACGCTAGCTCGGCGTACTGCGGACCGCCCGTCGCGGCCTCCGAACGCCAGCCGCCGACCGACAGGTAGCCCAGGTTCGGATACACGCCGAGCGGCAGGTCGGTGAAGTCGCGCAGCCAGGAGACCATGCCCGGGACGTGGTCCGGCGGCACGCAGTTGACCAGCAGCGCCGCGGTCCCCATCTCCTCGAACCGGCGCGCGGCGCGCCCGAACGAATCGCCCTCGGGACCGCCCCAGTGCTCGCCGTAGACGCCGCACACCCCGTGACGGCAGCGGCGGAAGCTCAGCCACACGGGCAGGCCGGTCGCGAGCAGCCGCTCAACCGTGGCGTACGTCGAGCTGCGCACGAGCGAGAGCGTCTCGAGCAGGATCAGGTCGGGCGGCTCGTCCTCGAACGCGCGCGCCAGCAGCCGGATCGTCTCCTGCCCGTCGGGCGTGTCGACGTCGCCGTTGATGCTGAATGCGATGGCGACCTCCTCCTCGCCGACCGGCCTCGGCGGCTCCGCCGCGCGCCAGCCGCACGGCGTCGCGCGCCACGTCCATCCAGTGGACCGGACGCGCCCCGTTCGTGAGCAGCGGGTGAGGCTGGCGGACCGCCGTGGCGAGCCCCCAGCTGTTCGTGCTCAGGACATCGCAGCCGATCTCGGCGTAGCGGCGGTGCACGGCCTGCACGCGCGCGGGGTTGTCGATCACGGCCGAGACACCCCAGAGGTGCTCCTCCTGCTCGGGGCGGACGCCGGAGACGTCGAGCAGCTCCGTCGCGATCGCGCCGTCGAGCACGACGCACCGGTCACTTGCGATCAGCTCGCCGATCCGCGCGTATCGGCCGGCGACTCCGGGTGGCTGGCCCAACATCCTCATGCCTCCTTCGACTTCTCGATCCCGCTGACGATAGAGACGATCCTCAGCGCCGGCCACCCCCTGAAGGCGAGGATCACCTGATCGTTAGGTGAATCGCCGGACTTGCCAGGCGGATTGAGTATCGAGACGGCTATCAACGACTGCCCGTTTGACCAGGGTATTCAGTTCCTTGGAGAGGGGCGCTCGGCAGCCCGTGCACCTATCGTGACGATTCATGCGGATTGCCGTCGGTTCGCTCGAGGCGGCCTCACACCGCGACCGCGGTGTCGTTCACAGGGCCGAATGTACGGCTCGGACCGATTACGGCTCAGCTGCCGGCGAGCTGGCCGCATGCGTTCGGGCGGTGGGGCTGGCCGACCGGGGCGATCTCGGAAAACTGGTCCTGAGCGGAGCGCCCTCGGCCACCGCCGAGTTGGCGTTCGCGGCGACCGGCGTGTCGTTCGCCGTCGGCGGGACCTGCGTCGCAGGCGGCGCATGGTGGTGCGCTGCGGAGCAGGAGACGCTCGTGATCTGCGAGTCTGGCCAGCGCGATCGCCTGCACGGTGCTCTGCGGGCCGCGTCGCGCCGCTGCACGGGCGTCCACGTCGAGGACTGCTCGGAGCAGCTCGCGGCGATCGCGATCCTCGGAGCGCGTGCCGAAGCGCTGCTCGTGGCGCTCGGCGCGCTCGCCCGAGCGCAAGAGCTGCGGAGTGCCAGACCGTTCGCGTCGGCGGTGATCGCGGAGGTGGACGCCTACGTCCTGCTGCAGTCAGATCGCCGCGCGCTCGTGCTCGTGGATGCCGCGGATGCCCCGCGCGTGTGGGACGCTGCACAGGCGGCCGGGCGTCCGCTGAGCCTCTGCCGGGTGGGGACCGACGCGGCGCGTCGCTACGCCCTGCTGGAGCAAGTCGCGGCGGGGCGGGCCGGCGCCCGCGTCTGAGCGCCGGCGCGGTCCGCCCGTGGGTCGGGGATATGCTCGGCCGCAGTGGCCCCGGCACCCGCACGCGAACTCGAGCAGGCGCACGGCGAGTTGCAGCAGCTGTACCGAGAGCTGCTCGAGGAGCGGTACATGCGCCGCTCGGACGGCCGCGAGCGCGTACGGGAGGCGCTGCGACGGCTCGGCGAGATCGGCTCTCCGACCGGCATCATCGCCCGGACCGCGTCCGAGCTCGGAACGAGCTCGGACTTCGATCTCGTGCTGGTCAGCCGCGTCGAGGGCGACGCGCTCAGACCGCAGACGATCTATTCGCAGCCGACCGAGCCG
The DNA here is from genome assembly GCA_963763525.1 of uncultured Solirubrobacterales bacterium. Taxonomy (GTDB): domain Bacteria; phylum Actinomycetota; class Thermoleophilia; order Solirubrobacterales; family Solirubrobacteraceae; genus Palsa-465. The sequence goes on along the minus strand of CAVXPA010000012.1, from coordinate 356,939 downwards.
GCGGCGGACGCCCTGCTCGAGGGGCTGCAGCGGCGCCCGCTGCCACTGCGCTATCCCCTGCTCGAGCACGAGGTGGCCGACCGCCAGCGCGCCACGATCGCCGATGTCCGCGCGAGCGGCCCGCGGGCGAGTCAGGCCCTCGTCGAGGTTCTCGCCTGGCGGTCCTATGCGCTCGCGCCGATCGTGATCGAAGGACGCTCGGTCGGGCTTCTGCACGCGGCGTGTGTGACGCGCATGGCGCCGGTCGATGAGATCGACCTGGAGTTGGCGGCGCTGTACGCGGACGGGCTCGGACGGGCGTTCGAGCGAGCCGTCCTGCGCGACCAGCTGCTACGCCAGCGCGTAGCGCTTCAGTCAGCGACCAGGTGGATGACCGCCGGTGCGCTCGCGTTGCGCGCGCGGCCGGCGGTGCAGGCGCCTCGGTCGCTCGCGGAGGACCAGCTCGGCGACCTGCTCACGACCCGGGAGCTGGAGGTGATGGAGCGCGTGGCCGAGGGCGAGTCCAATCGCGAGATCGCGGCCGCGCTGATGCTCGGCGAGGGAACGGTCAAGTACCACGTCAAGAACATCCTCCGCAAGCTGCATGCGAGAGGGCGCACGGAAGCGATCTCGCGCTTCATCCAGCTTCGCGGCGCGAGCGAGGGGCGCTGAGAATGAGCGCCCCCGTCGTGGGTGCGTACTCGTCCGATGAGCAGCTCGATCGCCGGCTCGAGCGCACGCTGGCGGCCGCCGCCGGCCTGGTCGGCTCCGAACCGCGCGACGGCGACCCGATCGAGATCCTGCGCGACGCGCTCGTACGAATCGAAGCGGCGCTCGCGCTCGAGGCGCCGGACGGCGCGTGGCGGGCCAGAGTCCTCGCGCACGGCAACGAGCTCGAGCGGTTGCGGTCTCGCTACGAGAGCCGCTTCGAGTCACTCGAGAACGCCGAACGTGGCCTCGCGGTACTGCGAGAGAGCACCTCGCCCGAGACGATCCTGAGCAGCGCCGCCCAGGTGCTGTGCCAGCACTCACGCCTGCAACGAGCCGTGCTCAGCCTGGTCAAGGGGGGCGCGCTCGTCGCCGAGGCCGTGTATTTCGAGGGCGACGCGGTCGGCGCACTGAAGGCGTTGCAGGCGCTCCAGGCCGACCCTCCGCGGCTGGCGCATCCACTGATCGAAACCGAGTTGCTCCGGCGGCGGCGGGCGACGATCGTGACGGACGCGCAGACCCATCCCCGCGTGCACCGTCCGACCGCTCGCACGCTCGGCTGGCACACCTACGTGGCAGTGCCGCTGCTGCTGCGCGGAGACCTGATCGGCGCGCTGCACGCCGACGGCGGCGACGATCCCCGCCCGCTCGACGTGCTCGACGGCGACGTGCTCTGGAGCTTCGCCCGCGGACTCGCGGAGCTGTACGAGACGGCCTCGCTGCGCCGTTCGCTGCGCCGCCAGCGCGAGCAGATGCGCGAGTTCATCGAGTGGCTGACCGCCCGCTCGCTCGAGCTCAGTGACACGTCGATGGAGCTGCTACCGGAACGCCCGCCGCCACCTGAGCCTCCCGGATCCCCCGACGCCGTCACTGGACGGCCGGACGTCGAGGACACGCGCGTGTTCGGTGAGCTGCTGACCCGCCGTGAGCTGCACGTCCTGCGCCTGCTCGCCGACGGTCACAGCAACAGTGCAATCGCCGCGCAGCTCGTCGTCACCGAGGCGACCGTCAAGTTTCACATCGTCAACATCCTGCGCAAGCTGCACGTGTCCAATCGCGCCGGCGCGGTCGCCCGTTACCACCGCCTCGTGCGCAATGCGGGCGAGCCCGGTTAGCTCACCGGTCTGCTCCCCGAGGTACCTCATATGTCAGGTCATCGTGAAGACGGCTTCGGGCAGCAAGGCGCTGACGATGTATTGACCCGCGTCGACGATCTCTGAGATCTTGAGGTCGACCGCGAGGCTGCAGAGCACGAACGCGTCCTCCCGTGTCAGCGAGTGAGTGTTTGCGATGTGGTCGATCATCGCCCGCACGGCGTCCTGTGCGGCGACGTAGAGATCGCCGCCGACGCCCGTCGTGCCGTAGAACGGCGCGTAGTCCACTGGCTCGGTCAGCGGTCCGGGCGTGCGGTACTGCGGGGCCGGGATCTTGCGCCCCTTTTCGAGCGTGAAGCGCAACGAGGCGTAGACCGGCGCCTCGAGGGCGCTGATGCCCACCTCGCCGTCGCCCTGGCAGCCGTGGCCGTCGCCGCAGGAGAAGAGGGCGGCGTTGACCTCGACCGGCAGATACAGCGTGGATCCGCGCACGAGCTGGCGCGTGTCCATGTTGCCGCCGAAGCGGCCGGGGGGCATCACGGGTTGGGCGCTCGCGCCGGCCGGGCAAACTCCCATCGTCCCGAGGAAGGGCGCGAGTGGAACCGCGATGTCCGTGCGCACGTATGCGAAGTCCCCCTGCGAGATGTCGAACACACGCAGATAGGCGTTGTTGACCTCGTCGGCCAGGAGCCCGAACCCCGGCAGCAGTGCAGTCCAGCCCCATCCCTGGGTCTGGATATCGAGGACCTCGATCGCGAGCGTGTCACCGGGCTCGGCGCCGGCGATCGCGATCGGCCCGTTGAGCGGGTACACGCGATCCCAGTCGAGATCGGCCAGCACGCTCACATCCGAGTCAGGGCCGATCTGGTTGTCGGTTATCTCCCGTGTCCAGACGACAACCGTGTCGCCGGAGTCGATGCCGAGGACCGGCTCATTGCTCGTGTCCCAGGTGAAATGGACCCGTTCGTCTCGCAGGTAATGCGTGCGCGGCATCGAGGCGACCTCCTCCAGTCTCGGTTACGTCCCAAAGGTAAGCGACTGCGTTGGCCGACGACGAACTTTGCGGATCTGGTTCCGGGAGGTGGAACCGGAGCCGCAGAGTTCGCTCAGGAGAGCTCATGCCCTCGTGACGGCGAACGAAGTCGTCGCGTGGCCCACCAGCTCGCCGGTCGCGTCGCGCGCGTGCGCCTCCGCGAACGCGACCCGTCCGCCGACCCGAAGCGTGCGCCCAAGCGCCTCGATCCGACCGGCGTCGGCCCGGAGCGGCGCGAGGAAGCTGACCTTCAGCTCGATCGAGGTGAAGCCCGCGCCCGCCGGCAGCAGCGTGTGCACGGCGCAGCTCGCGGCGAAGTCGAGCAGCGTGCACAGCAGCCCGCCCTGGGCGATGCCCCGCGGATTGTGCGTCGATTCGTCGGGCGTACAGCGGAACACCGCCTCGCCCTCGCCGAGCGAGATGAGCTCGGCGCCGATCAGCACCGCCATCGGCGGCGGTGGCAGCCGACCGTCGATGATCGACTGGAGGAATTCCCGGCCCGTCAGCCCCGCGGCCGCGGCGCCCAGCGAGGCCGGGTCGTGCCAGGAGATCGTCTTGGTTCGCGCCGCGCCCCAGCCCCGAGGGTGACCATCTGCGTCCACGTCACGCTCCCCTGCCGGGATCGACGTTCTGCAGTCGGACCAGGTCGCTCATCGCCGTCGCTCCTTTGCTGACCGGTTGCTGGTCACGCGTTTTCGCTTGACACCGAAGTCTCGATTATCGGTGCCGAGCCGCGGCTCGCCGCGCTCGCGGCCCGGCGCCGGCCGGCCAGCAGCCAGGCGCCGAGGATGGCCGCCGCGACCGAGATCCCGGCGATCAACATCCATGCGCGCCGGTAGACGTCGAGCGTCGCGAGCGGCGAATGCGGCGTGCCGAGGATCGCGATCAGCACCGCGACGCCGATCGCGAGCCCGATCTGGCGGAACATGTTCACGACGGCCGAGCCGGTCGCGAACGAGTGCGACGGCAGCGAAGAGGTTCCTGTGGCCATCATCGTCGGCAGCGTCAGCCCGACGCCGATGCCGGTGAGCAGCATGCCCGCCGAGCATCTCGCCCACGTAGTCGGGTTGCAGGCCGACAGCGAGCGCCCACCAGGCGGCGCCGGCGGCGAAGATCGTCGAGCCGGCGGCGATCACCGGGCCCGCACCGAAACGAGCGGTCAGGCGGCCCGCGACGAGGAACGAGAACAACGGCACCATGATCGGCCCGGGTGCGATCGACAGTCCTGTCAGCAGCGCCGACCAGTGCCAGACGTCCTGCGCCCACAGGACGCGAGAGAGCAGCATCGCGCCGAACGCCGCCGAGAAGAACAGCGCCACCAGTGAGGCTCCAGTGAACGGCCGCAGGCGGAAGAGCGCCCGGTCGATCATCGGGTTGCGGTGCCATGCGCAATGACCGGCGAACAGCGCCAGCAGGATCGCGCCGCCGGCCAGCGTCGCCACCGTCCTGGTGTCGCCCCAGCCCCACGTCCCGCCCTTGACCAGCCCGAGCACGAGGACGGCGACGCCGCCGGTGATCAGCAGCGCGCCGATCGCGTCGGGCGCGGCGACCGGGTGGCCCGGAACCCGCGGCAGCCGCCGCCAGCCGACGGCGAGCGCCAGCAGACCCACCGGGACGTTGATCAAGAACACCCACCGCCAGCTCACGGCGACGAGCAGGCCGCCGACGACGGGGCCCAGGGTCGCGGCCAGCCCGCCGACGGCGGTCCAGGTGCGGACGGCGCTGTGGCGGCGCTCCGGCGGGAAGGTCGCGAGGATCAGTCCCAGCGATGTCGGCGTCAGGAGCGCCGCACCGGCTGCCTGAACGACGCGGAACGCGATCAACATGCCGAGGCTGGTCGCGGCGCCGCAGGCGGCGGACGCAGCGACGAACACGGCCACGCCGACGAGAAAGCCCCGCTCGCGGGGTAGCGCTCCGAGAGCCTGCCGAACAGCACGAGGAAGGCGGCATACACGATCGCGTAGCCGTTCAGAACCCACGAGAGGTCCGCGAGACCGCCGCCGCTCAGGCGAAAGCCGCGGCCGATCTGCGGCAGGGCGACGTTGACGATGAACAGGTCGAGGCTTGCGAGCACGACGCCCGCACACACGATCGTGAGTACGAGCGCCGGCGAGGCGGTCGCCGGCTCCGGCGCGCGAACGACCCAAGCGACAATCTTCTGGGGAGCTGACTTAGGGAGGACATAGTCAGCATCTTACATGCTGGCTTAGCAAAGCGAAAGTCAGCTACCATGACGCCCATGGACAACGTTCTTCGCATGACGGGTTCGCTCGAGCCCCGGAGCGCGTGGACGGCCGACGGATGCACGATCGCGAAGGCGCTCGACATCGTCACCACCCGTTCGGCGTTCCTGATCCTGCGCGAGGCGTTCTACGGCACGACGCGGTTCGACGACTTCGCGCAGCGCGTCGGGATCAGCGAGCCGGCCACCGCGGCCCGTCTGCGCGAGCTCGTCGAGAACGGGCTGCTGGAGCGCGAGGACTACCGCGAGGCGGGCCAACGGACGCGTCGGCGCTATCGGCTTACGGACAAGGGCACGGACCTGTTCCCCGTCCTCGTCGCCCTGATGCAGTGGGGCGATCGCTGGCTCGACGACCGCGGTGGACCGGTCGAGCTGCGCCACCGCGACTGCGGCGAGCCGGTCGCCGTCGAGCTCCGTTGCGCCGCGGGGCACGCGGTCGAACCGGATGAGCTCGATCTCGCGCGGCGGGACGACAGGCGTCAACGCGCGAGCTGAGCGCGGCCCGGGAACCGGCTGCCGGCGCTCCTCCCCGGGGGTAAGCTCGCGCCGGGACCCGAAGGTGCGGCAATTCTCGCCTCCCCATCTGGCTGCGCTTGCGGTGCTGATCGCCGGCACGTGGGCCGCGGTGTATGCCGCGCGGCGTCATCCCGGCCCGTGGACGACGTGGTTCGCCCGCACGCTCGCGCTGCTGATCGTCGCGGCGTGGGCGGGCGAGTACGTCACGGACGTGATCCGTGGCACCTGGTCGGTCCGCTACACGATGCCGTTTCAGCTGACCGACGCGATCTCCCTTTCAGCGATCGTGGCACTGTGGACGCGACGGCCGCTGTTCGTGGAGCTCACTTACTTCTGGTCGTGCACGGCTTCGTTGCAGGCTGTCGTGACGCCCGACCTCGCCTACACGTTTCCAAACGTCCTCTACTTCACTTACTTCATCTATCACGTCGGAGCAATCATGTCCGGCATCTTCCTCGTCTGGGGTCTGGAAATCTTTCCGCGCCCAGGCGCCGTCGCCCGCGTGTTCGCCGCGACGCTTGGGTGGGCCGCGCTGGCCGGCCTGGTCGATGCGATCACGGGCGGTAATTACATGTACCTGGCGTGGAAACCTGCGCATTCCTCGCTGCTCCGTGTGTTGGGCCCGTGGCCGTGGTACATCCTGTCCGGGATCGCCGTGGCGTTCGGCTTGCTGTGGCTCGTGCAGCTGGCCACAGACGCGGTGCACGCCCGGATCCGCCCCGTCTATGCGCACCAATAGACCCCAGGGCACCACTAGAGGTCGTTTGGGGCGGTTGCACGGCGGGAAGCGGATGAGAGAAACGCACCGTGATTGAAAGCCCCCCGATCGTCCGCATCGAGCTGAGCGGCCGGCCCGAAGGCCTGACGCTGATCCGCAGCGTCGTTGCCGGAGTCGCCGAGCTGCTCTCGCTTGACGATGAGCTGATCGTGGATCTGAAGATGGCCGTCAGCGAGGCGGCCGGCAATGCGGTGATTCACGCATACAGCGGCGCGCCCGGCCCGCTGCTCGTCGAGCTGAGGACTCGCGAGCGCGACGTCGAGATCACGGTACGCGACTACGGAACCGGAATTCAGGCCGCGGCCTCGAACTCGCGCGAGCGGATGGGCGTCGGGCTGGCCGTGATCACCGCGCTCGCGGATCGCGCGGAGTTCCTGACGCTCCCGGATGGCGGCACCGAGGTGCGGATGTCATTTGTGAACCGTGTCCCCGAGGGCACTCCCGTCATGGCCGTCCTCGGCACGGAGGCCGCCGATCCGCTCCTGCCGTCGCGCGTGGAGAGCGAGCTGGTGATCACGGTCGCGCCCGTGTCGTTGCTCGGCGCGGTCCTGGGGCGCGCCTGCCGAGCGCTCGCGGCTCGTGCCCACTTCGCGGTTGCCCGCTTCTCCGAGATCCAGTGGCTCGCGGACGCGCTCGGCTCGTTCGCGTCCGCGCACGCCTGCGGTTCGAGCATCGCCTTCTCGGTCGCCGCGCAGTCGCGGCGCCTGGACCTGGCGATCGGCCCGCTCGCCTCATCCGTCGCCGAGTCGCCTCCCGATCTGCAGGCCGACCCGATGCTGACGCGTCTCGTCGAGGAGCTGACCGCCGTGCCGGGTGAAGACTCGGTGACGCTGCACCTCGTCGTCGCCGATCGCCGCCCAAGCGCCGTCTGAGCCGCGTGGCCTCAGTCGCAGGGGAGGAGCTCTGCGAGCAGTTCCGCGAGCGAGTCCGCGACCGCGATTCGCTCGCCCACGCCTGTCAGGCTGAGTAGGCGCTCGACCTGCGCAGAGCCCTTGATCAGACCGAAACGCCGGCCGGACTCGACCGCGTGCTGATGCGCCTTGACGAGCAAGCTGAGACCGGTCGAATCCATGAATTCGAGCCGGGTGAGGTCGAGCACCAGCGGCGCTCGGTCGGCGGTCGAGGCGACCAGGTCGAGCTCTCGATCGAGCACCGGGCTCGTTGCCAGGTCGAGCTCCCCACAGACGGCGACGACCGTGGCGTTGTCCTCGTTATGGACGTCTACGGAGAACTCGCTCGGCACGCTGGCGGCGAGACTACCCGATGCCGCCCTCTCGCCGGTGGGACTCCTTCGCACGGGCACCAGCTAGGATTGCCGGCACGGCGGGGGCCAACGCACAGGAGACGTGGCAGTGGTCGGTGACATCCTCGAGTTCGCCCGGGACCAGGTCCTGCGTCGCGGGATCGGCTTGGACGAGGCACAGGCGCTGCGCGTCCTGGAGCTCCCGGATGAACGCGTCTCGGAGGCGCTGGAGCTGGCGCACGAGGTGCGGATGCGCTGGTGCGGGCCGGCCGTCGAGGTCGAGGGGATCGTCAGCCTGAAGACGGGCGGCTGCCCCGAGGACTGCCATTTCTGCGCGCAATCCGGCCGCTTCGACACCCCAGTTCGAGCCGCCCGGCTCGACATCCCCTCGCTCGTCCAGGCCGCCCAAGAGACGGCGGCGACCGGGGCGACGGAGTTCTGCATCGTCGCGGCGGTCCGCGGCCCGGATGCTCGCCTCCTGGAGCAGGTGCGCGCGGGGATCGCGGCGATCAACGAGGTCGTCGACATCAACATCGCGTGCTCGCTGGGCATCCTCACCCCGGAGCAGGGGGAGGAGCTGGCCCAGCTCGGCGTCCATCGCTACAACCACAACCTGGAGACCGCCCGGTCCCACTTCGACCGCGTCGTCACCACTCACACCTGGCAAGAGCGCTGGGACACGCTCGTCCTCGTCCGCGAGCTCGGCATGGAGGTCTGTTGCGGCGGCATCATCGGCATGGGCGAGTCGCTCGCGCAGCGGGCGGAGTTCGCGGTCGAGCTGGCGCGGCTCGAACCCGACGAGGTGCCCCTGAACTTCCTCGATCCCCGCCCTGGCACTCCGTTCGCCGAGCTGGAGGCGCTCGAGCCGCTCGACGCGCTGCGGACGATCGCGGCGTTTCGCCTGGTGCTGCCGCGAACGATCCTTCGATTTGCCGGCGGCCGCGAGCTGACGCTCGGCGACCTCGGAACGCGCGCGGGTATGCTCGGCGGGATCAACGCGGTGATCGTCGGCAACTATCTGACGACGCTCGGCCGCCCGCCCCAGGACGACCTCGATCTCCTGGCTGAGCTGAGGATGCCGGTCAAGGAGCTCTCGAAGACGCTGTGAGCCACTGCCCTGGCTGCGGCGGGCGAATCGACGAGGGCGACCACTCGGCCTGCGAGCGGCGGGGGCGAGCGACCGACCCGCCGCGGTTCTGCACCCGCTGCGGGCGAAAGCTCCTCGTGCAGGTCCTCCCGCTGAGCTGGCGAGCCGAGTGCGTCAAGTGCGGGAAGTTGCCAGCGGCCTGAGATACTTGCCGGCATGAGCGGTGCCCGCTACACGTCCGCGCTGGCCGAGTCGCTCGCGGACGACGTGCTCGAGCGGTTCCTGAGCTACGTCCGCATCGACACGCAGTCCAAGCCCGACCGCGCGGGCTCGCCAAGCACGCCAGGTCAGCTCGACCTCGGCCGCGTGCTCGTCGCCGAGCTCGTGCAAGCGGGCCTGAGCGACGCGCAGCTCGACACGAATGGCTACGTGACCGCGACGCTCGAGGCGACCGTGCCCGGCGAGGTCGCGACGATCGGGCTGATCGCGCACATGGACACGACTCCCGACGCGCCCGGTGCGGGCGTCGAGCCGATCGTCCACGCGGACTATCGCGGCGGGACGATCGAGCTGCCGCGCAACGGGGCCCGGCTCGATCCGAGCTCGATGCCCGAGCTCGTCGCCAAGATGGGACACGACATCGTCACGGCGAGCGGCGACACGCTGCTCGGCGCCGACGACAAGGCGGGCGTCGCGGAGATCATGGCCGCGGTCGCCTATCTCGCAGCGCACCCGGAGCTGCCGCGGCCGAGGCTGCGGATCGCGTTCACCCCCGATGAGGAGATCGGCGAGGGCGCGAGCATGTTCGACATCGAGGGGTTCGGCGCGGAATGCGCCTACACGCTCGACGGCTCGGAGCTCGGCGAGCTCCAGGACGAGACGTTCTCCGCCTGCGAGGTGCAGGTGAACGTGCTCGGCGTCGACGTCCATCCGGGCCAGGGGACCGGCAAGCTGGTCAACGCGCTCCGGCTGATCGGACGCATCGTGGCCGCGCTCCCGTCGGATCGCGTGACGCCCGAGACGACGTCGGGCCGCGAGGGGTTCATCCACGTGACCTCGGTCAACGGCACCGCCGCCAAGGCGCAGCTGCGCGCGATCGTGCGCGACTTCGACGAGCAGAAGCTCGCCGGACACATAGCGCTGTTCGAGCGGATCGCGACCGAGGTCGCGGCGAGCGAGCCGCGCGCCCGCATCGCGTTCACCGTCCGCGAGCAGTACCGCAACATGCGCACCTATCTCGATGGCGTGCCACACGTCGTCGAGGCTGCGGCGGCGGCGATCCGAGCCGAGGGGATCGAGCCGCTGCGCACCCCGATCCGCGGCGGCACCGACGGATCGCGGCTCAGCGAGCGGGGCCTGCCGACGCCGAACATCTTCACCGGCGGCCACGAGTACCACTCGGTCCGTGAATGGGCGTCGGTTCAGGACATGGCCGCGGCGGCGGCGACGGTCGTACGCCTCGCCGAGGTCTGGACGGGGTCCGATGTCCGCCCGCCGATCGTGCAGGAGGTCAGCTCGCGCCCGTGATCGCCTCGCTCGCGTCGCTCGACGGGGAGATCATGCCCGCCTCGGAGGCGACGATCCCCGTCACCGACGAGGGGCTGCTGCGCGGCGACGGCGTGTTCGAGGCGGTCCGCGTCTACGACGGCCGCCCGTTCGCGCTCGAGGCGCATCTGCGCCGGCTCGAGCGCTCGGCCGCCAACCTCCGCCTGCCGGTCGACATCGAGGCCGTCCGCGCCGACGCCCACCGGCTGCTCGCGCAGGCCGGAGCCGGGCCGTCGCACGAGCTGTTGCGGATCGTGCTGACGCGCGGCGGCCGCCGGCTGCTGCTGACCGAGCCGCTGCCGGCGATTCCCGAGCGGGTCAGGCTCGCGACGATCACCTACTCGCCGACGCGCGTCCTCGACGGCGTCAAGTCGCTCTCCTACGCCGCGAACATGCTCGCCAGCCGGCTCGCGCGCGAGCGCGGGTTCGACGAGGCGCTGCTCGTCACGCCGCATGGGCGCGTGCTGGAGCCGCCGACGAGCTCGATCTTCTGGGTCAAGGACGGCGCGATCCTGACGCCGCCGCTCGAGGACCACATCCTCGCCTCGATCACGCGCGCGCTCGTGATCGAGTTGACCGGCGCGAGCGAGCAGCCGTGCACGCTCGAGGATCTGAACGCAGCCGACGAGGCGTTCCTCGCCTCGACCGCGCGCGAGGTGCAGCCGGTCGCGGCGATCGACGAGCGCGAGTTCGCGGAGGTCGGGCCGGTCACCGAGCGCGCCGCCGCAGCCGTCGAGGCCCGGATCGCCTCGGAGCTGGCCGGCTGAGGGTCCTCACCGTCATCGGCAACCGGCCGCAGTTCATCAAGGCGGCGGCGGTCTCTCCACAGCTTCGGGGCTCCCATCGAGGAGCTGCTCGTGCACACCGGCCAGCACTTCGACGACGCGCTCTCGGCGGTCTTCTTCGCCGAGCTGGGCCTGCCCGCGCCCGATCGAGAGCTCGGGATCGCGGCGGCTCGAACACCTCGCAGACGGCACGGATGCTGGCCGCGCTCGAGCCGGTCCTGGCGCATGCGGCGCCGGATCTGGTGCTCGTCTACGGCGATACGAACTCGACGCTCGCCGGCGCGCTGGCCGGCGCCCAGGCGGGTGTGCCGGTCGCCCACGTCGAGGCGGGGATGCGCTCGTTCGACCGCGCGATGCCGGAGGAGCTCAACCGCGTCCTCGCCGACCACGTCAGCTCGCTGCTGCTGTGCTCCTCGGAGGCCGCGGTCGCGAACCTCCGGCAGGAGGGCGTCACGGGCTCGATCGAGCTCGTCGGCGACGTGATGGTCGACGTCGCGCGCGCGGTGCAGCCGGCGCGCGGGCTCGGCTCGACCTCGTGCGCGCCCGCGGGCTCGAACCGGGCGGCTACGTGCTCGCGACCGCCCACCGTGCCGGCAACGTCGACGACCCGGCGCGGCTCGAGCGCTCGTCGAGCTGCTCGAGGCGGTGCCGCAGCGCGTGCTGCTGGCGCTGCACCCGCGCACGCGCGGCGCGGCTGCGCACGCCGGACTGTTCGAGCGTCTGCGCCGCGCGCCGCTCCGTCACGCTCACGCCCCCGCTCGGATACCTCGAGCTGACGGCGCTGCTGTGCAACGCGCGGGCCGTCCTGACCGACTCCGGCGGGCTTCAGAAGGAGGCGTACCTGGCCGGCGTCCCGTGCGTGACGCTGCGGCCGAGCACCGAGTGGACCGAGACCGTCGAGCACGGCTGGAACGCGCTCGTCGACCTCGACCGCGCGGCCGCGCTGGCGGCGCTGCGGCGCGCGCCGCCGCCGGAGCGCCCGCCGCTGTACGGCGATGGACACGCCGGCGAGCGCGTCGTCGCCGCACTTACACTGCACGTGGCATGAGGCCGCAGCCCCGATGAGCGAGTCGCCGCTTCGGATCGGCGTGGCCGGTCTCGGCTACTGGGGCCCGAACCTCGCGCGCAACTTCGCGGCGCTGCCGGGGTGCGAGCTGGCCTGGTGCTGCGACGCCTCCGCACGGGCGCGCGAGCAGGCCGCCGCGCAGTTTCCCCGGCGCGCGCGTCACGCGAGACGCTCGACGAGCTGCTCGCCGATCCAGCGCTCGACGCGATCGCGCTCGCGACGCCCGTCCCCACGCCACGCCGAGCTCGCGGTGCGCGTGCTCGAGGCCGGCAAGCACTGCTTCGTCGAGAAGCCGCTGGCGCAGTCGGTCGCCGACGCCGAGCGGGCGCTCGAGGCGGCGCGCGCGAGCCGGACGCGTGCTGATGGTCGGCCACCTGCTCGAGTACCACCCCGGCGTGCAGAAGCTCAAGGAGCTCGCCGACGACCGGCGAGCTCGGCGATCGGATCTACTACATCTACGGCAACCGGCTGAACCTCGGCAAGCTGCGGGCGGACGAGAACGCGCTCTGGAGCCTCGGCGCGCACGACGTCTCGGTCGTCCTGCACCTGGCGGGCGAGGAGCCGTCCGAGGTGGTCGCGCACGGCGAGTCGTACGTGCGCGACGGGATCGAGGACGTGGTGTTCTGCTTCCTGCGCTTCCCGTCGGGGCTCAGCGCGCACCTGCACCTCTCGTGGCTCGATCCGCACAAGGAGCGGCGCTTCACGGTCGTCGGCTCGCGGCGGATGGCGACGTTCGACGACATGGCGTTCGAGGGCAAGGTGACTGTCTACGACAAGGGCTTCGACGAGGACGCGCGCGGCTACGGCGAGTACATCACCCGCACGGGTGAGATCTTCTGCCCGCGGATCCCGAACGTCGAGCCGCTGCGGGTCGAGTGCGAGCACTTCGTCGAGTGCATCCGAGCCGGCGCGACGCCGCGCTCGGACGGCGCCAGCGGCCTGCGCGTGGTGCGGGTGCTCGAGGAGCTCCAGCGCTCGCTCGAGCGCTCCGCGCTGACGAGCGGTGAGCGCAGCGCCTGACGTTGCGGCGCGCTGGCCCGGCGCGCACGTGGCCGCCGGCGCGGCGATCGCCGACGGAGTCGCGTCGCGCCGGCGGCCGTCGTGTACGACGGAGTCCGGATCGCCGTGGGCGTCTCGATCGGCGCGGGGGTCGTCGTGCACGCCGGGACCCAGATCGGGCCGAGGTTGCGTGATCGAGGACGGTGCCGTGCTCGGCAAGCGCCCGCGGCTGCGCGCGGGGTCGAGCGCGGCCGCGGGCGACGCGCTGCCTGACCTCGTGCTCGGCGACGATGTGACGGTCTGCTGCGGCGCGGTCGTCTACGCGGGCGCGCGGATCGGGAGCGGGCGATCGTCGGCGACCAGGCGCAGGTGCGCGAGCGCGCGAGCGTCGGTCCGGGCACGGTCGTCGGGCGTGGCTCGGCGGTCGACTTCGACGCGCGCGTCGGCGCGCGGGTTCGGATCCAGACCGGCGTCTACCTGACGGCGGCGGCGATCGTCGAGGACGACGTGTTCATCGGTCCCGGCGTCGTGACGACCAACGACGACACGATGGGCCGCCACTCGCGCGGCGATGCCCTGCTAGGCCCGGTGCTTCAGGCGGGCCTGCCGGGTCGGCGGCGGGGCGGTGCTCGCGCCCGGGGTCGAGATCGGCGAGGAGGCGTTCGTCGCGGCGGGCGCGGTCGTGACGCGTGACGTCGCGGCGCGGCAGGTCGTGCTGGGCGTGCCCGCGCGGGTCGTTCGTGAGGTGCCCGACGAGGACCTGCTCGAGCACTGGCGCTGACGGCTCGTCCTGGCTCGCGGCCAGGGACGCTGCGGCCGGCTCAGGCGAGCGCCGGAGTGCCGCGCCATTCCGTCGCTCGCGTGGGTCCAGATCACCTCCTCGCGGCCCGGGCCGACGCCGATCAGCGCGATCGGCACGCCGACGAACTCGCGCGATGAACTGGAGGTACTCGCGCGCGGCCGCCGGCAGCTCGCTCTCCGCTGCGGCACTCGGTGATGTCCTCGCGACCAACCGGGCAGCTCCTCGTACTCGCCGGTCGCGTGGTGCAGCACCGTCTGGTGGTAGGGGAAGTGGTCGAACTCGGCGCCCTCGGCGCCGCGGTAGCGCGTGCAGACGTGCGAGTCGGTCGAAGCCCGAGAGCACGTCGAGCTTGGTCATCGCCAGCGCCGTCAGCGAGTTGAGCCGCGCCGCGTAGCGCAGCGCGACGAGGTCGAGCCAGCCGACCCGGCGCGCACGGCCCGGTCGTCGTCCCGTACTCGCCGCCCCGCTCGCGGATCTCGTCGCGCCAGCGCGCCCGTCGAGCTCGGTCGGGAACGGGCCCGCGCCGACGCGCGTCGCTGTAGGCCTTCGCGACTCCCCAGACCTCGTCGATGTCCTTGGGGCCGACGCCGGCGCCGATGCACGCGGCGCCCGCGACCGGGTTCGACGAGGTGACGAACGGATACGTGCCGTGGTCGATGTCGAGCAGCGCGCCCTGGGCGCCCTCGAACACGACCAGCTGGCCGGCGTCGAGCCGCTCGAGGACGAGCCGGCTCGTGTCGGCGATGTAGCGCTCGAGGCGGTGACCATAGGTCAGGTACTCCTCGGTCATCGTCTGCAGGTCGAGCTCGCGGGTCCTGCGCGAACGGCCGCAGCGACAGGCCGCTTGGGCTCGAGCGCCGCGACGATCTTCTTCTTCAGGATCTTCTCGTCGAGCAGGTCCTGGACCCGGATCCCCAGCCGCGCCGCCTTGTCGGCGTAGCACGGGCCGATCCCGCGGCGCGTGGTGCCGATCTGGAGCTTGCCGAGCTTCGCCTCGCCGGCGTGGTCGAGCATCATGTGGTAGGGCATGATCAGGTGCGCGTTGGCCGAGATCCGCAGCGCCGCTCGTGTCGACGCCGCGGCGGCGCAGCTCGTCCAGCTCGTCGGTCGAGCACCTTCGGGTCGATCACGACGCCGTTGCCGATCACGCACAGCTTGCCGGGGTGCAGGATCCCCGACGGCATCAGGTGCAGCTTCCACGTCTGGCCGTCGCGGACGATCGTGTGGCCGGCGTTGTTGCCGCCCTGGAAGCGCACGACGGCATCGGCCCGCTCGGCGAGCAGGTCGGTGACCTTCCCCTTGCCTTCGTCGCCCCACTGGGCGCCGACGATCACGATTCCGGGCATCGATCGATGCAGTGTACGATGGCCGCGATCGCGACGCGACCGGGCTCAGCGCCAGGCGGCGAGGTCCATCCGGTGGTCGTGGCCGAGCAGCGGGAGCTCGTCGCACATCTCGGTCAGGCGCGAGACGGTCCGCTCGGTGATCTGCTCGCACAGCGCCTCGCGGTCGAGGATGTTGGTCGTGATCACCATCGAGCGCTCGTCCTCGTAGCGCGCGTTGACGATCGAATAGAGCTCCTCCAGCACCCAGTCGTTGGTCCGCTCGGCGCCGACGTCGTCGATGTGCAGCAGGTCGACGGCGGTCAGGCGGTCGAGCAGATCGACGTGCGAGCGATCCGCGCGATGAGTGTCGCGGATCTCGTTCAGCAGCCGCGGCAGCGAGTAGATCGCGACCGAGCGGCCGGCCTCCAGCGCGGCCTTCGAGACGAGCATCGCGAGCGTCGTCTTGCCGGTGCCGACCGGGCCCATGAACCACAGCCCGCGGCCCGGCGTCGAGCTTGGTCGTCGATCGAGTCGGCGAACCGCCGCGTGGCGGCGACGATCTGCGGGTCGATCTCGGTCACCGGCGGCCGCTCGAACGCGACGTCGCGATAGCGGCGCGGGATCACCGCCGACAGGCTGCTGGCCTTGGCGAGCGCGATCCGCTGCGGCGCGGCAGCGGCAGTCGTAGGCGGTGTTCGTCGCGTCGTCGATCACGAAAGCCGGACGCCGTCGCACAGCTCGAACGGGCACGCGTCGGTGGAGCGGCGAAGGGCGGCGCCGCGGGCTGCCCGGCTATCCGAGATCACGCCGCGAACCGCTCGCCCGGCGTAGTTCATGAACTGCGGATACTCCTTCTGGAACGTCAGCACGACCTCGCCGACCGGCCCGTTGCGGTGCTTGGCGATGATGATGTCCGCCTCGCCGGGTCGCTCGGATCGTCCTTGTCGTAGTACTCCTCGCGGTAGATGAACATCACGAGGTCCGCATCCTGCTCGATCGCCCCGATTCGCGCAGGTCCGAGAGGATCGGCTTCTTGTCGCCGCCGCGCTGCTCGACGGCCCGGCTGAGCT
Source organism: uncultured Solirubrobacterales bacterium (assembly GCA_963763525.1). GTDB lineage: Bacteria > Actinomycetota > Thermoleophilia > Solirubrobacterales > Solirubrobacteraceae > Palsa-465. The sequence continues at coordinate 340,667 of CAVXPA010000012.1, read as the reverse complement.
GCGAGAGCGCGATCACGGGGACGTTCAGCTCCCGCGCCAGCCCCTTGAGGCCGCGGCTAGATCTGACCGACCTGCTCGACCCGGCTCTCGACCCGCCCCTCGTGGCGCATCAGCTGCAGGTAGTCGATCACGATCAGGCCGAGCCCGCCCTCGATCTGGTGGTGCAGCCGGCGCGCCTTGGCGCGCACCTCGAGCACGCCCGTGTCGCTGGAGTCGTCGACGTACAGCGGCGCGTCCGAGAGCCGCTGGCACGCCTCGAGGATCTTCGGCCAGCGCTGCTCGGCGACGCGACCGCGCCGGAGCTCCTCGCCCTTGATCCGCGCCTGCGAGGCGACGAACCGCTGCGCGAGCTCGGACTCGGACATCTCGAGCGAGAACAGCGCCACGGGGTAGCCCGCCAGCGCCGCGTTCTCGGCGATGTTCGCGACCAGCGCCGACTTGCCCATCGAAGGCCGGGCGGCGATCACGATCAGGTTGCCGGACTGGAAGCCGCCGGTCTTCTCGTCGAGGTCCTTGAAGCCCGACGGCGTGCCGGTGAGCGGCGGTCTTGGCGACCGACAGGCGGTGCAGCTTGTCGGTCTCCTCGTCGAGGATGTCCGCGATCGTGCGGATCTTCTTCTGGCGGTCGTCGTGGGCGACCTCGAGCATCGAGCGCTCGGCCCGTTCGACCAGGTCGCGCGCCGGCGCGTCGCGCGAGAGCACGCTCGCCTGGATCTCGTAAGACGCCGTGAGCAGCGCCCGCATCTGGGCGTTGTCGCGGACGATCCGGCCGTACTCGCGCGCGTGACCGGCGGCCGGCACCCAGCCGGCGAGCTCGTCGATCGCCTCCTGGCCGCCGACCTCCTCGAGCTTGCCGCGCTGGCGCAGCGCCTCCGCGACCGTCAGATGGTCGATCTTGCGGTCGCCGTCGTACAGCTCGAGCATCGCCGCGAACACGGCGCCGTGCTGCTCCCGGATAGAAGTGCTCGGGGCGCAGCTGCTCCTCGACGAGCAGCGCGTGCAGATGGCGCTCGTCGAGCAGCACTGCACCCAGGACCGACCTCTCGGCCTCGAGGTTGTGCGGCGGGACGGCGATGGTCTGAACGGTGCTCATCGACTGGCGGCCGAGTCTAGGTTTCGGTCAGGCGGCAGCGCGGCGTTGGATGCCGCAATGACCGCACAGTTCTCCGCCGGGCTGGATTCGACCGGCTGGCGCCCGTCCCGGCGGATGCCCGTCTGAGCGCCACTAGTATCCGGCCGGCGATGAGGATCACCAGAGCTGGGGCCGAGTGCATCCCGTCGCTCGAGCCGCTGTGGAACGCGCTGCACGAGCGCCACATGGCCGTCGCGGGGCAAGTGGCCGGCATGCCGGCGCGGAGCGTCGAGGAGGCCTGGCCGTTGCGTCGGCGCAAGTACGAGTCCTGGCTGCGTGACCCCGGTGCGTTCGTGATGCTGGCCGAGCGCGATGGCCGCCTGATCGGATACGCGCTCGTGCACCTCGGCGCGGGTCCAAGCAGCTACGAGGGCAGCCCGCTCGTCGGCGACGTCGAGTCGCTCTCGGTCCTGCCGGAGGCGCGCGGCGAAGGCGTCGGGGGCGCCCTGATGGACGCCGTCGAGCGCGAGCTCGCCGACCAGGGCATCCCCCAGGTCCGCCTCAGCGTCCTGGCCGGCAACGAAGACGCGATGCGCTTCTACCGGCGACGCGGCATGGAGACGTTCTCTCATCTGCTGATCGGCAAAGTCGGCTCCGGTGAATGAGCGCTCGCGGGGCGGCTGCTGTGACGAAACGGCCGCGGGTCAGGTGGCTGCTGTGACGAAACCGCCGCGGGTCAGGCGGCTGCTGTGACGAAACCGCCGCGGGTCAGGCGGCTGCTGTGACGAAACCGCCGCGGGTCAGGCGGCTGCGGTCACGTGAACGGCCGCGAGCGCGCCGTTGGAAGGACCCCCGGTCGGCCCGCGGGGCGGCGCTAGGCCGCCACCACCATCGTCTTGACCGCAGCCGTCACGCCGTCGGAGATCTCGACATCGACCATGTAGGTGCCGACGTGCTTGATCGGGTCCTCGAGGTGAATCCGCCGGCGGTCGAGCTTGATCCCGCGCGCGTCGCGGATCGCATCTGCGATGTCCTGGGTCGTGACCGAGCCGAACAGCCTGCCGTCGTCTCCAGCCTGTTGCTGGATCGTCAGCACGGTACGGCCGAGCAACGTCGCGCTCTCTCGCGCCCGTTCCTCCGCCAGCTGCTTGGCGCGCTCCGCGGCCTGCTGCCGGCGCTCAGCGGCTCTGATGGACGCCGCGGTCGCCGGCTCGGCGAGCTTACGAGGAAGGAGGAAGTTGCGAAGGTAGCCGGCGGAGACGTCCACCACCGCACCGCGCTCGCCGAGCTCATCGACGTCTTGAAGCAGGATCGCCTGCGCCACCGTACTCGAGCCTTCCCGGCTAGCGATCCGAGCGGTCGCCCGACCGCCGCTCGCGGTGGTCGCTGCCGCCCTCGGCGACGTATGGCAGGAGCGCCAGCTCACGCGCGCGCTTGATTGCCCGCGCTACCTGGCTCTGATGCCGCCGGCACGCCCCGGTGATCCTCCGCGAGCGGATCTTGCCGCGCTCGGAGATGAACCGGCGCAGCGACGCCAGATCCTTGTAGTCGACCTGCTCGACCTTGTCGCGGCAGTACGGACATGGCTTACGGCGGCCGGAAGTCAGCCCACCTTTTCGGTCGCGCCGGCGCACCGGGCGTCTACGTTGCTTTGCCACTCAAGACCACTCTAGCTCGGGTTTTGCTGATCCTTGCCTCAGAACGGGATGTCGTCGTCGGAAGCTCCGGCAGCCACCGGGGCGGGTTCGAAGTCAGCCGTGTCGATCGGGACGTCGGACTCCGCTGCGCGGACGCTGCTGGAGAAGCCGTTCCCGTTGGCAACGTCGTCGCGCCCACCGAGAAACTGCACGGAGTCAGCGATGATATCGATCGATTCCCGCTTCTGGCCCTCGGTCTCCCACGTACTCCACTCGAGGCGTCCGTCGATTGCGATCGGCCGCCCCTTCTTGAGGTACTGGGCGCAGTTCTCGGCCTGCGCTCCGAACACGGTCACGCGGAAGTAGTTGGGCTTCTCCTCCCACGCGCCCGTGGAGTTGTTCTTGCGGCGCGTGTTGCACGCGATGCCGAGCTTGCAGACCGAGACCCCGTTGTTCGTGGACCGCAACTCGGGGTCTCTCGTCAAGTTCCCGGTCAGCACGACGCGGTTGATGTTCATGCTCGAGGCTCCTTTCCTGGAGATCGCTTGAATCCTCGATCGAGTCTAAGCACGAGGTAGGCGGCAACCCCTTCGCACCGCGGAAAATGCACGCAAACGTTGCACTCTCGATGCTGAGGTGTTGCGCGGCGTGACGCTTCTGAGAGCAAATGGGTTTCGGGGGCGAGCGCGGGGGCACTCGGCGCGTGTGGCCTGGGAGGGGGAGTGCGGTCTGGGAGCGCGAGTTCGGCCTAGGATGGGAGCATGCGGCTCGCGGCGGCGGGAGCGCGAGAGCGCGAACGCTGGTGCGCGGGGGCGAGGGAGCGCCGGCTTCCGCGCGGCGAACCTCGACCGCGTCGAGCTCGGGGCGCCGGAGTCGACGAACGCCGCGCTATCCGCGGCGAACCTCGACGGCGACGATCAGGGCGCAGCGGAGGCGAGGTAAACCGCGCCATCCGCGGCTTACCTCGACGGTCCGCTCATCCGGGCGCCGGCGTCGAGAAAAGCCGCGGCACTCGACTTCCAGATGCAGACGCGAGTACGTGGCGAAGAACAGGCGGTGACGGTCGACGGGGCGGATCGGACAAGGATCGGGGGCGGGCCGCCGCCCCTGCGCGACTGCCCCAAGGGCAGAGCACCCGCAATCTGGACGTTCAAACGCGCCTCTTAGGTCATTCATAGGTCTCGCTTCGCCCGCCCGGCGATGCTCGTGACTCGAGCAAGCCCCCTCGTCAAGCAGAGGCCCGATGCCCACCGCAATTCCCAGCCGCGATTCAGTCGACGAGCGCAGTACGCCGATTGGCCCCGGCGCGGTGGACGGCATGGAGCCGCGCCTGACCCCGAGCGGCGTCGGCACGGCCGCAGACGTGGACCGGTCGACTCGCGCGCCGGTGATCGAGATCGTGATCCCTGTGTACAACGAGCAGGCCGCGCTCGAGCCGTCGATCCGGCGCCTGCATGCGTTCCTGAGCGCCAACATGCCGTTCTCGTGGCGGATCCGGATCGCGGACAACGCGAGCACGGACGAGACGCTGGCGATCGCCCGATCGCTCGAACTCGAGTTGTCCGGCGTGGAGGTCCTGCATCTGCCGCTGAAGGGCCGCGGCCGGGCCCTCCGAGCCGCGTGGAGCATGAGCGACGCCGACGTCCTGTGTTACATGGACGTGGACCTGTCGACCGACCTGAAGGCGCTGCTGCCGCTCGTCGCCGGCTTGGTCTCGGGCCACAGCGATGTTGCGATCGGCAGCCGGCTGGCACGAGGCGCGCAGGTTGAGCGCGGCCCGAAGCGGGAGTTCATCTCCCGCTCCTACAACCACCTGTTGCGGATCGCGCTGGCGGCCCGTTTCTCCGATGCCCAGTGTGGGTTCAAGGCGATTCGCGCCGACGCCGCGAGGCTGCTGCTGCCGCAGGTGCGTGATGAAGGCTGGTTCTTCGATACCGAGCTGCTGGTGCTCGCGCAGCGCCACGGGCTGCGGATCCACGAGGTTCCCGTCGACTGGGTCGACGATCCCGACTCGCGTGTGGACATCGTGAAGACGGCGATGGGCGACCTGCGCGGGGTCGCCCGGATGCTGGTGGCGCTCCCGGTCGCGCGATTCGTGCTGATCGGCATCGCCTCGACGATCGCGTACGCGATCCTCTACCTGCTGCTGCGGCCGTCGCTCGGCGCCGTCGGGGGGAACGCGCTCGCGCTGACAATCACTGCGATTGCGAACACGCAGGCCAACCGGCGCTTCACGTTCGGCGTCAGAGGGCGCGAAGGATTGCTGCGCCAGAACGCAGCGGGCGCGCTCGTCTACGTGCTCGCGCTCGGCCTGACAAGCGGCGCGCTGAGCGTGCTGCACGACCTCGTGGCGCACCCCTCGCGCGCGCTCGAGGTCGCCGTGCTCGTGCTCGCCAGCACGCTCGCGACGGTCAGCCGCTATGTCGCCCTCCGGATGTGGGTGTTCAATCACGCGCGCCGGCCGAGCCGGGCCGAGCGTTGGCTGGGATCCACGAAACGGAACCAGAATGCCAACGTCCAGACTTGAGATGGCTGGAGATTTGGGGTTGACGCGGTGGGCCGCCTGCGCGGGTGAGGCTGGTGGCCGCGCGTGGTTGACGCGGCGGGCCGCCTAGCGGGTAGGCGGGTGGCCGCGCGTCGTTGGCGCCGTGGGCCGCGTGCGCGGGTGAGGCGCGTCTCAGGTGCGGGAGGCGGCGGCCACGGCGCGGGCCTTGGCGGTCCGTACGGCGCGTGACAGCGTGGCGACGTCGTAGGCGCCGTAGTGCCGGCGTCCGTTGATGAAGAACGTGGGCGTGCCGGACACGCTGCTCGCGTCGGCCGAGTCGACGTCCTCCGCGATTCTGGCCGTGCCCTTGCCCTTGCGCAGATACTCGCGGAATGCGTCCATGTCGAGCTCGAGCTCCTCGGCGTACCGAAGGAGGTCGCGCAAGGTGAGATCCGACTGGTGCTCGAGGAGCTTGTCGTACATGTCCCAGAAGCGTCCCTGGGCGGCAGCCGCCTCGGACGCCTCAGCGGCGAGCTGCGCGTACGGGTGGACGTCGTTGAGCGGCAGGTGCCGCCAGACGTAGCGGAGCTCAACGAAGTCGGCGAGCAGCTCGCGGATGACCGACTCGGCCTGGCCACAGTAGGGACACTCGAAGTCGCCGTATTCGACGACCGTGATCAGCGACTGTTCGGGGCCGCGGATATGGTCGCGCTCGGGATCCACCGGCACCGCCAGATCGACGATCGTCTCCGAGCTGCCGATGAGCGCGCGCAGCCGCAGCTTCGGGGGGAGCGCGGAGGTCACGCGCCACACGAGCCATGTCATCGTGCAGGCAAGCACCGGGGCCGTCAGGATGCCGAGCTTGGCCTCGGCCAGCTGATCGCCGTGGAAAGCGAGCGTCGAGATCAGCAGCGAGACGGTGAACCCGATTCCGGCGATCGTGCCGCCGGCGAGCACGGATGCCCAGCCCACGGGCGGCTTCACCCGCCCGCGGCCGAGACGCACGACGAGCGCGGTCGCGCCGGTGACGCCGATCGGCTTGCCGACCACGTAGCCGACGATGATGCCGAGGGTGATCGCAGAGGTGTACGCCGTCGAGAGGAGGTGGGCGTTGATCTGCACGCCGGCGTTCGCGAGCGCGAACAGGGGCACGATCACGTAGCTGGTCAGTGGGTGGTAGATCCGCGTCAGGCGTTCGTTCGGCGAGATCGCGTATTGCAGCCCGGCGCTCGCGGACTGGGCGAGCTCGGGCGTGGGCTGCTCGCGGAACAGGCGGAACAAGTCGGTCGCGTGCTCGAGATCGCCCCGCGCGGCGGGGTAGGCGATCGTCATCAGTCCCACGGCCAGTCCGACGACGATCGGGTCCACGCCTGATTTCAGGAACGCGACCCAGGCCGCGGTCGCGATGATCGCGTAGACGATCCCGTTGTGGACGCGCCGCGTGCGGACGAGCAGCAGGAGCAGGATGAACGCAATCCCTGTGACCAGCGCCCGGACCTCGACCGAGCTGGAATACGCGACGGCGATCACGATCAGCGAGACCAGGTCGTCGGCCACGGCGACGGTGAGCATGAACGTGCGCAGGCTCTGGGGGAAGCGGCGGCCGACGAGCGCGAGCATCCCGAGCGCGAAGGCGGTGTCCGTCGACATCGCGGCGCCCCAACCAACCCTCGAGGGCCGGCCGGCGTTGATCGCCAGGTAGATCGCGATCGGGACGATCATGCCTCCGATCCCGGCCGTTACGGGCAGCACAAGGCGGCGGCGGTCGCGCAGCTCGCCGAGATCGAACTCGCGCCGTGCCTCGAGGCCGACGACGAAGAAGAACAGCGTCATGAGGCCGTTGTTCACCCACTCGCGCAGGCTCTGGGAGATGCCCGCGTGGCCGATCTCGATCGACAGCGTGGTGTTCCACACGCGCTCGTAGGAGGACGCGGAGGCATTGGCCCAGATCACGGCCAGGATGGCGGCGCCGAGCAGGATCGCGGCGCTCCCGGTCTCCGTGCGCAGGAACTCGCGCACGGGCGCTTCGAGGTTCCGGGCCCACGCCGTCCGCCCGGAGAACTGCGGTGTGGTATCGACGACGACTTGATCGGCCATCGACTAGAAGTGTGGCCGGTTGGGGCTCCTGGCCGCCACCCGGCGGAACCCTGAGATCTCAGCCGAGCGCGATCGCGGCAGCGACACCTGGCGCGAGCCTGGGGCGTCCGCCCGGCGCGGCGGGCTACTCGTCTGGGTCGAGCGGAGAGCCGGCCGCCGACGCTCCGGCGAGCACGGGCGGCGCATGGTCGGCCAGCGCAGGGGTCCCGCGGCGCACCTTGATGATCCGAAAGCGCAGAACGCCGTCGGTGATCCGCAGCGTGTGGTCGAGCGACTCGAGCAGCTCGACCGGTCCGGTGAACTGGAGCACGTGATAGTCGGCATCCGGCTGGTGGCGGATCTGGAACGTCATCGCCCGCCGTCCCCAGTCGAGGTTGCGCTCGATCGAGCCGCCACCGGCGACGATCATCGTCTCGACATCGTCGAGGATCTTGGTCCGCTCCTCTTCCTCAACATCCATCGACAGGAGCAGCACCAGGTCGTACAAAGTCGGCTCTTCGGACATCGGCGGCCGAATATAGCAACGGCCCAGAAGAGTCCAGACAGCCCACCCACCACGAACGTTGGGCATTTGGTTCCGAGGGGTGGAACTGGATCGCCAAAGTTGGCCGAGGACACGGGCCGGCGGGGCGCGGAGGGGCGGCGGGGGCAGAGCGGGCGGCGGCGGAGGGTTAGCCTGCCTCGTCGGTGACCCGAAAGCCGGAACTGCAGGTGGTCGATCAGCGAGCCTGGGAGGCCTGGCTGGGCAGCAATCACGCCAGCGCCGCGGCAACGGGCGTCTGGCTGATGATCGCCAAGGCCGGCTCCGGCGCCCAGACGGTCACGTATGGCGAGGCGCTCGAGGTCGCGCTGTGCTACGGCTGGATCGACGGCCAGAAGGCGGCCCGCGACGAGACCTTCTGGTTGCAGCGCTTCCAGCCGCGCGGGCCACGGAGCCGGTGGTCGCAGATCAATCGCGAGAAGGCCCAGGCGCTGATCGACGCGGGCCGGATGATGGCCGCGGGCCTCGCCCAGGTCGAGCTCGCGAAGGCCGATGGCCGCTGGGAGGCCGCGTATCCGTCCCAGAGCCGGGCGACCGTGCCGGCCGACTTCCAGCGCGCGCTCGACGCTCACCCGGACGCCGCGGGGTTCTTCGCGACCCTCACGGGCGTGCGCCGGTACGCCTTCCTCCTGCGGCTGCACAACGTCAAGACCGCCGCGGCGCGCGAGCGGCGGATCGCGAGCTACATCGAGCTGTTGGGCGAGGGCAGAACGCTCCGCTGAGCTCAGCCCTGCTGCGCCTTGCGGCGGATGTCGGCGAGCTGCTCGTCGATCCAGTCGCCGGGATTGCGCGCCGTCACGATCGATTTCAGGCCCTCGTGGCGGCGCACGCGCTCCTCGAGCGGCATCGTCAGCGCGGCGTGGATCGAGTCCGCGAGCTCCTGGATGTCGAACGGGTTGACCGACAGCGCGAACTCGCCGAGCTCCTCGTGCGCGCCGGTGTTCTCGGACAGGATCGAGACGCCGGCGTGCTCGTTGACCATCGGCCCCTCCTTGGCGACGAGGTTCATGCCGTCGAACATGGCGTTGACCATCAGCACGTCGTAGTGCTTGTAGGCCGCGACCGCCTCCTCGAGGTCGTCGCGGAGCTTGAGCTGGATCGGCATCCAGTCGGGCGAGCCGTGGCGGTGGTTGACGACCGCGACTACGGCCTCGATCCGCTCCAGGTACTCGGCGTATTCGGGGATGTCGGTGCGCGAGGGCATCAGCTGCGCGATGAACGTCACGCGTCTCGCGGAACTCGGGATGCTGGTCCAGGAACACGTCGAACGCGGTGAAGCCGCGCAGCACGTTCTTGCTCAGGTCGGCGCGATCGACGCGAAGGATCAGGTGGTCGCGGCGGCGGCGCAGGAGTTGCTCCTCGAACTCGTGCGTGCGCGGGCGGGCGGCGACCGCCTGGACCGCGCCCGAGTCGATCGGCAGCGGGTAGGCGCGGACCCACACCTCGCGGCCGTCGCAGCGGACCACGCCGGCCTCGAAGTCGACGTCGAAGCCGAGCAGGTCCTCGCAGCACTGCAGGAAGTTGCGCCGGTAGGAGCGGGTGTGGAAGCCGATGATGTCGTTGGCGAGGATCCCGCGGTAGAGGTCCTCGCGCATGAACGAAGGCAGCACGCGCCAGGAGTCCGACTGGCTCCACGGGATGTGGACGAAGTGGTGCAGGAACGCATCCGGCCGGGCCCGCCGGATCAGGCCGGGAAGCGTGTACAGGTGATAGTCGTGGGCCATCACGATCGGGTTCTCGATTCCGTCGATCTCCTCGAGCGCCGCCCGTGCGAGGTCCTCGTTGACCGCGTTGTAGCCGAACTCGAAGGCCTCGGTCTCGTTGCGCCGGATGTCGGGCGCGTTCGAGAGGTCCCACAGGTTGTGCTGGATGAACCACAGCATCGGGTTGGCGATGATGTTGTAGAAGCGGTCGTAGGCGTCCGGGTCGGAAGCGACGAGCTTGACCCGGAACTCGCCGCCGCCCGGGATCTGCACCGGGAAGGGACGGCCGTCGTGCTCCTGCGCGGTGCGGATGTCCTCGTCGGTCATCGCCGAGGCGATCCATGTGACCTCGCGGTGGCTCGCAAGGCCGATCAGCGCGGTGACGAGCCCGCCGCTGCCCCGGCGAACGCTCCCGTCGGGCTCGAACGTCACCGGGCCGCGGTTGGATACGAGCACGAGCGGTGTTCCGCCATCGACTCAGACCTCCAAATCCTCGAACAGCGCGAGCCAGTCGCGCAGCAATCGCGGCGTGAGGAACCGCCGGCGGGCGAACTCCTTGCCGGCCCGCCCGAGCCGCTTGCCGAGCGCCGGGTCGCGCAGGATCTCGAGCGAGCGCTGCGCACACTCCTCGACGGTCGCGACGAGGAAGCCGGTCTCGCCGTCCACGATCTGCTCGGTGATCCCTCCGACGGCGCCGGCGACGACCGGGCGGGCCTTCCAGATCGCCTCGGTGACGGTCAGCCCGAAGCCCTCGCGCGTCGATTTCTGGATCACGACGTCGCAGTGCGATTGGAAGGCATTTACCTCGATCGCGCCCACGTTGTCGAGATTGTTGAGGATGTAGATGTCGGGGTCGCCGTCGGCGTGAGCGACCGTGCTGTTGAAATAGTCCCAGCCCTCGGGATCGTCCGTGGCCATCGACCCGACCAGCGCGAGTTGCACGTCGGGCAACTCACGCTTGACGATCCGATATGCGTCGATCACGCCGAGCGGGTCCTTCCACGGATCGAAGCGGGAAACCTGGCAGAGCAGCGGGCGGTCGACGTCGATGCCGAACTGCGCGCAGATGTAGACCGCGTCCTCGGGCGAGAAGGCCATGTTCTTGGTCGCGAGCGGATCGATCGCCGGCGGGAATATGTGAGCCTGTGCCTGCATCCCGGCCGGCACGTACTGGGCCATGTGGAAGACGGCGGCGGGATAGGGCTCCAGGTATGGCATCAGCCGCTCGAGCGTCAGCCGGATTCGGAGTCGAGAGGTCGATGTGACAGCGCCAGACCCACTCGCGCGCCTTATCCGGGACGAGCGTCGCGAGCGCTGCCGGCTGCGGGTCGTGCACGATGCACATGTCCCAGCCGTCGCTGAGCTCGGCCGCGTTGATCTCGTTGTAGCTCAGCCAAGTCTCCCACTGCTCCTCGGTGAGGTCGCGCGGATCGCCCTGGAGCGCATTGTGCATGACCTTGGTGGCGTTGAAGAACTCCTCGCGGCCGTACACGACCTGCCATTCGCACGCGAGCCCGACGTCGATCATCAACGGCACGAGCGTGTAGAGGATCTCGGACACGCCGCCCCCGAACGCGGTCGCCGACACGTGCAGGACGCGCTTGCCGCGCAGGCGCTCGGCGCGCTCGCGGATCTCCTCCACCAGCGGGCGGCCGACGATGCTCGCGTAGTCGGACAGATGCTTGGTGGCGACGGCGACGGGCTGAAGCATGGCTATCGAGCGCTCGAACCGGGCGCGGCCGGACAATAACCGTCTCGCTGGCCGGCGACGCGCTTCAGTCTCGCGATACCGGCGTCGATCTCCGCCACCAACCGTGCATGCAGCGGCGCATTCGCGGCCGAGATCGACGAGATCTGGAACTCGTGGCCCGACCCGAGCAGCGGGCGGCGGTCCAGCGGCGCGCCCCAGCCGTCGCTGACGACGCCGCCTGCCTCGCGCAGGCACAGCCACGCAGCCGCCAGATCGTACGGCGAGTTGTTGAGCACGTGGCCATGGCCGACGCGCTCGAACTCGGCCCGCATCCCGGGCACGTCGTCGATCATCCGCGAGCCGACCTCGATCACGGCGTCGAGCTGACCGGTCACGATCCTGCGTCATCGAGAACGCCTGCGATCCCAGCTCGAAGGTGCCGCCGCCGACCGACGAGGCGTCGATCAGCTCGCCGAGCACCTCGACCGTCGCACGTGCCGGCCGGCCGCGGAAGCCGTAGCTCCAGAACATGCCGGAGATGTCGGTGTTCGCGCTCAACCGCGCGCCATCGGCGCACCGGACGCCACCGCCGCGCTGCGCCAGGAACGACGCGCCGGACTTGATCTCGACCACGCAGCCGTGCGAGAGATCGGCCATCGTCGGCTCGCCGTCGCCGAGCGGCGCGAGCGCGACCGACACGCAGGCCGACTCGAGTCCGGCCATCGCCGGGCGCGTTCCGTCGATCGGGTCGACGATCAGGACGTGCGTGCAGTCCGGCTCGGCGACGAGCCCGCGATCCTCGGAGTAGAACGCGGTCCGCGGCGCCCGCTCGGCCACGAACTGCTGGAGCTCGCGCTCCGCGATCGCGTCGACCGCGAACGTCAGGTCTCCGCTCGCCCCGGCGCGCTCGCGCGCCCGGCCGGCGACCGAGCCGAGCTCGGGCAGGACACACTCGCGCAAGCGCTGCGCGAGCGCGAGGACGAGCTCCCCACCAGGTGTCGGCGCGCTGGCCACTCCCGCCATTTTGCACGTGCGAACATCTCGGCCATGGCAGACGCGAACATCTACAGCGCCGGATTCCGCTACGACGATGCCGATCCGCCTGGCTACCGGGCGGGGGCGATACACGTCGGGCGGATGGCGGGAGGCAAGGAGCTCGCCGTGAAGCTGTTCGAGATCCCGCCCGGTGAGAGCCTGTGCCCATATCACTACGAGTACGTCGAGGAATGGCTCGTGCTGCTGGACGGGGAGCTCGCGCTCCGGACACCCGACGGCGAGCGGCAACTCGAGCGCGGCGCGGTCGTCTGCTTCCCGGCCGGACCAGCCGGCGCCCACAAGCTTACGAACGGCACCGAGCACACGGCCAAGCTGATCATGTTCTCGAGTGCGCGGGAGCCATCAGTAGCCGTCTACCCGGACAGCGACAAGATGGGCGTATGGCCCGGGGACCCCGCGGACGACGTGATGCTACGGCGCGCGGACGCCCACCTGGGCTACTACGACGGGGAGTGACATCGGACTCCGACCCCGACGTCGCTCCAGACGCGAGCAGGCGTTGCGAACTCGTTTGGTCGGTGATAGACCACGAGAATCGAGTAGTTCTCCTGAGAGGAGTGGACATGTCGGCGAACGAAGACCCCACAAGCGGCGGCGGGGGTCGAGGCGAAGATCCGACCCAGCCCGCGGGTGTCGACTCGGGACAGGACCCCGTACGGGCCGCCGGGGCTGCCGCGGGCGAGGATCCGACGCAAGGACGCGAGGCCGGCGAGGCGCCCGGTGAGGATCCGGAGCAAGGCGCGGAGCTTGGAGCGCGCCCCGGAGAGGACCCCACAGCAGGCACAGCCTGACCGGATCGCCGACGCCGCGAGCGGTTGCCGCTCATTGTCTCCCAGCAGCCGTTCGTCGCGTCGGGACGGCCATTCGCCGATCTTCGCTTGCCCCTTGGCGGTCCCGGAGTACCACTTCGCCCTCGACTGTCAACTAGCGAGGAGGGCATCAGATGGAAGCTGCTCGCATTCCACGAGAGGCAGACGTGGCGCCGGCGCCCGAGGCCACCGGCGGTCGCGCCATGGGTTGGGCGCCCGCGGATCCGGGGCCGCTGGGCCTGGCGGGATTCGCCGGCACGACGTTCATGCTCAGCCTGATCAACTCCGGCCTGGTCGGTACCCACCTGCTTCCGGGCGGCGGCCTGCTGCCGATGGTCGCGGGCCTGGCGATCGCCTACGGCGGCATCGTCCAGCTCGTCGCGGGCATCTGGGAGTTCAGGACCGGCAACACGTTCGGGGCCGTGGCGTTCTGCTCATTCGGGGGGTTCTGGATCTCGTTCTACTTCATCGTTCAGTCCGTGGGCTCTAACGCGGCGACCGAGGTCTTCAGCGGCCTGGGCCTGTACCTGTGGATGTGGGGCATCTTCACGGCCTACATGTTCTTCGCGTCGTTGAGGACGAGCGCGGCCGTCGCGCTCGTGTTCCTGCTGCTCACGATCACGTTCATCCTCCTGGGCATCGGGAACTCGGCTCTGGCCGGAACGCACAGCGCTACCAACAGCACGATCAAGTTGGGCGGCTGGTTCGGGATCGCGACGGCGATCGTGGCCTGGTACGCGTCCTTCGCGGCGGTGATCAACTCGACCTTCGGGCGGGTGCTCGTACCCGTGTTCCCGCTCAGGCGGGCGACTTGACGGCGGCGCACGTAGCTGCTGACGGCTGTGTGCCGGTAGTAACGTAATCTCCGAAATCGTCGCAACATTACGGCTTTCGGGCGCCGGCCAATCAGCCGGCGCCCCGAGGGCTGGGTGTCGAGGCCCGAGTAAGCAGAGGAGGGGCTTGGATGGCAGACACGGAACAGGGGTCAGGCGCGGAGGACGTCGAGTACTCCGAGGACCAGATCGCGGTTCATTGGCGTGAGGAGGAGTACGTCGAGCCGCCCGCGGAGTTCAGGGCGCAGGCGAACGCCGGCGAGAAGTCGATCCTCGAGCGCTTCGCCCCGGAGAACTTCCCGGAGTCCTTCGTCGACTATGCGGAGCTGCTCGACTGGGACAAGAAGTGGGACGAGATCGTCGACACGAGCGACCCTCCGTTCTTCAAGTGGTGGGTCGGCGGCCGGCTCAACGCGTGCTTCAACTGCGTTGACCGGCACCTCGAGACCAGGGGCGACAAAAACGCGATCATCTGGGTCGCTGAGCCCGAGGACGAGGACCCTCACGAGATCACCTACAGGGAGCTGCACCGCCGCGTGAACGAGTTCGCGGCGCTGCTCAAGGACTTCTGCGGCGTGAAGCCGCAGGACCGCGTCACGTTCCATCTGCCGATGGTTCCGGACCTGCCGGTCGCGATGCTCGCCTGCGCTCGGCTCGGTGCGATCCACTCGGAGGTGTTCGGAGGCTTCAGCGGACACGCCTGCGGGCAGCGGATGGGCGACGCCAAGAGCAACATCCTCGTGACGATGGACGCCTACTACCGCAACGGCGAGTTGATCGACCACAAGATCAAGGCTGATGACGCGGTCGAGGAGGCGAAGAAGGAGGGAATCGCGGTCGAGAAGATCCTGGTCTTCCGCCGCATCCCCGGCGAGTACCACTCCGAGTCGGAGATGGTCGAGGGCCGCGACTACTTCGTCGACGACCTGCTTGAGAGCTACAAGGGCCAGGAGGTCGAGCCCGAGTCGCTGCGGGCCGAGGACACGCTGTTCCTCATGTACACGAGCGGCACGACGGGCCGGCCCAAGGGTGCCCAGCACCCGATCGGCGGCTACCTGAGCTACGTCGCCGGGACCTCCAAGTACTACCAGGACATCCATCCCGATGACACCTACTGGTGCTTCGCCGACATCGGGTGGATCACGGGCCACTCCTATATCGTCTACGGGCCGCTCGCGCTTGGGACGACCACGGTGATGTATGAGGGCGTCCCCACTTATCCCGACCCCGGACGTCCGTGGCGGATCGCGGAGAAGCTCGGTGTCGACATCTTCCACACGGCGCCGACGACGATCCGGATGCTCCGCAAGGTGGGGCCCGATGAGCCGGAGAAGTACAACTACCGGTTCAAGACGATGACGACCGTCGGGGAGCCGATCGAGCCCGACGTCTGGCGCTGGTACTGGAAGGAGGTCGGCAAGGGCGAAGCGGCCATCACCGACACCTGGTGGATGACCGAGACCGGCGGCTTCCTGGGCAGCACGCTTCCGTTCCTGCAGCCGATGAAGCCCGGCAGCTGCGGGCCTGCGTGCCTCGGCATCGAGCTCGTCATCTACGACGAGAAGGGTGATGAGATCCCCAAGGGGTCGGGCAAGGCCGGCTACATCTGCGTGCGCAACCCGTGGCCCGGCCGGATGCTGACCGTGTGGGGTCAGGACGAGCGGTTCATCGACACCTACTACAGGCGCTTCAACAAGGATCCGGCGAGCAAGGACTGGCGCGATTGGCCGTTCATGTGCGGCGACGGCGCGGTCCAGGCCGAGGACGGCTACTTCAGGATCCTCGGGCGCATCGACGACGTGATCAACGTCGCCGGCCATCGACTCGGCACCAAGGAGCTCGAGTCGGCCGCGATCGAGGTCGACGAGGTGGCGGAGGCGGCGGCCGTGCCCGTGTTCGACGACGTTCGCGGCAAGGTGGTCGAGATGTACGTGGCGGTGAAGCCGGGGGTCGTCGCCAGCGACGACGAGGTGGCCAAGAAGGTCGCCGCGCAGATCGAGTACGACATCGGCAAGATCGCGCGAC
This sequence comes from uncultured Solirubrobacterales bacterium, assembly GCA_963763525.1. Classification (GTDB taxonomy): domain Bacteria; phylum Actinomycetota; class Thermoleophilia; order Solirubrobacterales; family Solirubrobacteraceae; genus Palsa-465. The sequence continues at coordinate 324,719 of CAVXPA010000012.1, read as the reverse complement.
CGAAGAACGTCTGGGTCGTGCCGGACATGCCGAAGACCCGGTCCGGCAAGATCATGCGCCGCGTGATCGCGGGCATCTCGAACTTCGCCGAGGTCGGCGACACGACGACGCTCGCCAACCCCGAGGTCGTGGAGAAGATCCGGGAGCAGGTGCAGGGCACGAAGCGCGAGCGCGGCGAGGATGTCCAGCTGTCGAAGACCGAGGAGGAGGAGATCGCGTCGTACGGCGCGGGCGCCGAGTGAGCCACGGGAGCGGCCCGGAGGGATTACGCGCTCGCGGTGCGAGTCCCTCCGGCCGCTACGCCGGTATCTCGAGCGTGAACGTCGTCTCGCCTGGCGTCGAGCGCACCATCAGCTGCCCGGCCATCCGCTCGGCTAGCTCGCTCGCGATCGCCAGCCCGAGCCCAGAGCCCTGCGCGTCGTCGGCCGTGTAGAACGGCTCGAAGATCCTCGGCACGGCCTGATCGTCGATCCCGTTGCCGTCGTCGCGCACGGCCAGGCGCACGTGGCCGTCGTCGCGCACAGCGGTGACCACGATCTGCGTTCCGGCCGGCGTGTGCGTGAGCGCGTTGTCGATCAGGATCCGCATGATCTGCGCGACCCTGACCGGGTCGCAGACCGCCGTGATCCTCCTGCTCGCGAGGCGCAGCTCCAGATGCGAGTCGTGCTGGGCGAGGACGGGCTCGAACTCGCCTGAGACCGAGCGCGTGAGCTCGCCGAGGTCGACCTCCTCCGGGCGCAGCTCGAGCGAGCCGGACTCGAGCTTGGAGAGATCGAGCAGGTCGACCGACAGCTTGCGAAGGCGCTCGACCTGGTCGCGCAGCTGCTCGACGAAGCGCCGGCGCGTCTCCGAATCGAGATCCTCGTCCTCGAGCAGCTCGACGAAGCCCGCGAGCGAGAAGATCGGCGTGCGCAGCTCGTGCGAGGCGGTGGCGATGAACTTCTTGCGCGCGAGGTCCAGCTGCGCGAGTTGTCGCTGCATGTCGTTGAACGCGATCGCGAGCTGCCCGAGCTCGTCCGTCGAGTCGACCACGATCGGGTGCTGGAAGTCGCCCGCCGCGACCTTCTCGGCGGCGTACTCGAGGCGCTTGACGCGCTTGGAGAGCGCGCGGGCGACGAGATAGCTGCCGAGGACGGCGAGCAGCAGCGCGATCGCGCCCGCGACCAGGATCTCGTGGCGCACCGTCCCGACGCTCCGGACGATGTCCGAGACGGGCGCGGAGAACACGAGCACGTCCGTGCCGCCCTGCTCCGGAATCGGATAGCCGGCTTCGGCGAAGCTGCGGTCCCCGACCGTTTCGATGCCGGTGCTGAGCTTGCCGGAGTTGGCGGCCCACAGCGCGACAGGGAAGCGCAGCGACGGAGCGGCGCCCGGAGTGGTCGAGTCGGCCTGGAGCGAGAGCTGCCTGACGCCTTGCGCCTCGGCCACCGAGAGGAGGCTGACGCGGTCGCTCGTGTCGCGGGCGGCGTAGTTCAGGTCGGCCTGCAGGTCGTGTAGCGGCAGCGAGCGGGAAACCGCCTGCGCGATCGGCCGCGAGTGCGAGCTGGCGGCGCCCGCCAGCTCGTGCAGCTTGTCGTCGAGCAGGCGCGTCTGCAGGCCCGGCGCGACGTAGACGTAAAGCGCGACGATCGCCAACAGCTCGATCCCGAAGAACACGAGCACGAGCTTGTTGCGCAGCGAGAGCGAGAACGGGAGCGCGATCGAGCGGCCCACGCGCTCGCGCGCCGCGCTCAGGGCTCGGTGTCGCGGAACCGGTAGCCCACTCCTCTGACCGTGAACAGATACTGCGGGTCCTTCGGGTCGAACTCGATCTTCTCGCGCAGATGGCGAATGTGGACGTCGATCGTACGCGGATCGCGATAGGCGGAGTCGCCCCAGATCCGCGCCAGCAGCATGTCACGCGTGAATACGCGTCCGGGCGCGCGGGCGAGCGCGGAGAGGATCTCGAACTCGACGAACGTGAGCTGAGCCTCGATGCCGTCGATGCGGACCGAGCGCTTCGGGAAGTCGATCCGCAGCGTCCCGACGAGCAGCGGCTCCTCGTCGGGTGCGGTCTCGACCGGACGGCTCAGCTCGACCCGTCGCAGCGTCGCCTTCACGCGGCTGGAGAACTCGCGCAGCGAGAACGGCTTCGTGATGTAGTCGTCGGCGCCGAGCTCGAGGCCGACGACCTTGTCGATCTCCTCCGACTTCGCCGTCAGGATGATGATTGGAACCGTGCTGCGGCTGCGCAGGCGCCGGCAGACCTCGAGTCCGTCGAGTCGGGGCAGCATCAGGTCGAGCACGACGAGGTCGAACGGCTGCTCCTCGAAGCGCTCGAGCGCCTCCATTCCGTCGGTCGCCTGCACGACGTCGTAGCCGTCCCGGCGCAGCGGGTATGAGAGCAGCGTCTGAATCGACTGCTCGTCGTCGACGAGGAGGATGCGCGCTGGTCGATCGGGCATCGAGTCTTCCTTGCAATATGGAACGCTAGCGATGCGTGGCTGCTCCAAGCGGCTGGGTGGCGGGCTAACCTCTGGCCGGATGCTCGACCCCCGCATCTACAGGACCGGTCTGATCATCGGGGCGCTGGCGGTGATCGTGTTCGCGTTCTCGCTCCACGGGCAGCCGGGGCCGTTGAGCACGTCGATGTCCCCGGTCGCGTTCAACGGCGCGAACTCGTTCCGGTGGATGCAGTCGCTCGCGGCGCAATACCCGACGCGATCGCCCGGTTCCTACTCGGACGACGCGCTCGCGGACGTCGTCGCCGAGCAGTTCAACAACAGCCACCTGTTCGTGACGACGAGCACTGTCCGCGCGCGCACGGTCGACGGTCCACAGACGCTCGAGACCGTGCTCGGGACGCTCGCGGGGCCGACGAGCGGCTCGATCGTTGTGGTCGCGCACCGGGACGCACTCGGGTCTCCGGCCGAGGCCGAGCTGTCGGGGACCGCGACGCTGATCGAGCTGGCGCGGGATCTGTCTGCCGAGACCCACCACCATACGATCGTGCTCGCGTCGATCAGCGGCTCGGCGGGCTCCGCCGGCGCGGCGGCGCTGGCGCAGGAGCTGCCGGGGCCGATCGACGCGGTCATCGTGCTCGGCGATCTCGCCGGCGAGCAGGTCCATCAACCGACCGTCGTGCCGTGGTCGGACTCGCTCAACGTCGCGCCGCCGGTCCTGCGCAACACGGTCGGCGTCGGCGCTCAGCGCGCAGGCGTCGGTGCCGTCGCGCGGAGTCAGCCTGCCGGCGCAGCTCGCTCACCTTGCGCTGCCGCTCACGCTCGGCGAGCAGGGGCCGTTCGGCGCGCTCGGCCAGCCGGCGGTGCTGCTGTCGCTGTCCGGTGAGGCGCCACCTGCGCCCGACGAGCCGGTCAGCGAGGCGAGGATCGGCGCGATGGGGCAGACGCTGCTGCAGACGATCGATGCGGTCGACAGCGGCCCCACGGTGCCGTCGCCCTCGCCATATGTGCTCCTGAGCGGTCAGGTCGTGCCGATGTGGGCGGTCAAGCTGCTCGTGCTGGCGTGGATCCTGCCGGTGCTCCTGACGACGATCGACGGCGTCGCGCGCGCTCGCCGCCGCGGCTACGGGGTCGCGCGCTGGGTCCTGTGGGTGCTGGCGGGCGCGGTCCCGTTCGCCCTCGCCACGCTGCTGATCGTCGCCCTGCGCGGAGCCGGGTTGATCAAGGTGATCCCCGACGGCCTGGTCGGCGCGGGGGTGGTGCCGCTCGCTGGTGCGGGTATCGCGATCCTGGCCGGCGCGGGCGCGGTGCTGTTGCTCTCGCTGGCGCTGCTGCGCCCGGCGATCGTCCGGCTGGCGGTGGGACGTCCGCGTGCGCGCAAGGCCCCGAGCGAAGGCGCCGGCGCGGGACTGCTGCTCGTGCTGTGCTGCGCCGCGCTCGTCGTGTGGGTGCGCAACCCGTTCGCGGCGCTGCTCCTGATCCCCGCCCTGCATCTGTGGATGTGGTGCGCGGATCCCGACCTCGCGCTGCGACCGGCTCCGATCGCGGCACTCGTGCTGATCGGGCTCGCGCCGGCGGCGCTGATCGTGCTCTATTACGCCACCACGCTCGATCTGGGTTTCGCGGGGGTGATCTGGACCGCGGTGCTGCTGCTGGCGGGCGGCTCGATCGGCCTGGGCACCGCGTTGCTGTGGTGCGTGCTGCTCGGATGCGTCGTCAGCGTGTGTGCGATCGCGCTCGGCCGGGCGAGGGTGGAGCACGAGCCCGAGCAGCAGCCGATCACCGTCCGCGGGCCGATCAACTACGCCGGGCCCGGCTCGCTCGGGGGGACGGAGTCGGCGCTGCGGCGATGAGCGTCGCCGAGCATGCGGGCGGGCGGGTCGCCTCGGGCGCGCCGATCGCCCGCCTGGTCCGCGACGTCTCCTCGGTGCTGATCGTCACGGGGCTGCTGCTGCTGCTCGACGCCGGCGCGACCATGATCTGGCAGGAGCCGGTCACGGCCGTGATCGCGCTCGTCAAGCGCGGGGAGATCGACAAGCGCTTCCTCAGCTACCGAACCGCTCCACTGACGCGCGTCGAGCGACACGCGCTCGCGAAGCTGCCCTCGCTGCGTCAGCGGATCGCGTTCCTGGCGCGACGCGAGCAGCACGAAGTCGTGACCGGCGATGCGATCGGGCGGATCGTGATCCCGCGGATCGGGATCAGCTTCGCGGTCGTCCAGGGCACGGACACGGAGAGCCTCGAGAAGGGTCCGGGCCACTATCCCGGCACGGCCTTGCCGGGCCTCGGGCAGACGGTCGCGATCGCCGGCCACCGGACCACGTACCTGGCGCCGTTTCGCCACATCGACGAGCTTGTGCCAGGCGATCCGATCCAGCTGCGGATGCCTTACGCGGAGTTCACCTACGTCGTGCAGTACCGCCGGATCGTGGCGCCGACCGCCCTCTGGGTGACGCGCAACGTGGGCTACGAGCGGCTCGTGCTGTCCGCCTGCAATCCGCTGTTCAGCGCCGCCCAGCGGATCATCGTGTTCGCGCGACTGCGCCTGGTGGTGCCGCTCGGCGCGGCGCGCACGCTGAAGCACGTGTAGTGGCTAGAAGCGGTGCTCGTACCCGGCCAGGGTGGCCTTGTCCGAGTCCGTGAACACGAGCCGCGGCTCGCCGGCGGCGACCCGCCCGATCCACGTCAGCCCGAGCGCCTCGAGCTCCGGGGCCGCGCGCGAGCCCGGGGGCACGCATGCGCACAGCTCGTAGTCCTCGCCGGCGGTCGCGGCGAACGCACGCGGGTCCTGGTCCAGCCGCCGCGCGACCTCGCTCAAGCCGTCCGCGAGCGGAAGCGATGCGAGCGACAGCTCGATCCGCACACCGCTGCGACGTGCGAGGTGAGCGGCGTCGGTCGCGACTCCGTCGGAGAGGTCGATCATCGCGCTCGCGCCCGCGGCCGACAGCGCACGAGCGGCCGCGAAGCGGGGTTCGGGCTCGGCGTAACGGGCGATCAGCGCCTCGCGCAGCGCCGGGTCGTCCAGCTCGGCGCGACCGTCGAGCAGCGCGAGACCGCCCCCGGCGCCGCCGAGCAGGCCCGTGACCGCGACCAGATCTCCCGGCCGGGCACCGTCGCGGCCGACCAGCGTGCTCGGGTCATCGCTCCAGCCGACGACCGTGAAGGAGACCGTCAGTGCGCCGGCGCGCGTGACGTCGCCGCCCGCGAGCGTCACGCCGGCGCGCCCGGCCAGGGCCTCGGCGCCGGCGGCGAGCTCGAGCGCGTATTCGCCGGTGGTGCCCTCGGCGAGGCCGAGCGCGAGGTACGCCTCGCCTGGTTCGGCGGCCATCGCGGCGAGGTCCGACAGCGCGGCCGCCAGGGCGCGGTGGCCGATCTGCGCCGCGCCCAGCTGCTCGCGGCGAAAATGGACGCCCTCGACCATCATGTCGACCGAGGTGACGGCGTAGCCGCGCGCACGGACGACGGCCGCGTCGTCGCCGAGCCAGCGGATCACGCGCGGGCTCGAGGGCGTTAGCAAGCGCTCGAGCGCGTCGATCAGCTCGAGCTCGCGCACCGCGCCGAGCTCAGCGGTGGCGATAGACGATGCGAGCGCGGTCGAGGTCGTAGGGAGAGAGCTCGACCCGGACGCGGTCGCCCGGCAGGATGCGGATCCGGAACCGGCGCATCTTTCCGGCCACATGTCCGAGCACGGTGCGGTCCATGTTGTCGAGCTTGACGCGGAACATCGCGTTCGGCAAGGCCTCGATCACCTCGCCCTCCATCTCAACCTTTTCTTCTTTGGGCATGCGTCCTTGATGTCTCGAGCGGTCGCAAGGGATTCGCGCCGTCGCGGGGAACGGTAACAGCCGTTGCCACCCCAAAGCCTAGTCGGACGCGCCAGTCCGGCGCTGATGCCAGAATGGCGACGTCAGCGGACAACCAAGACCTACGGAGCGCCGTGCCCAGTTCAACTCTAACCTCAGCCTTGAAGAACGAGCAAACGAAGCGAATCCTGCACGCCACGGGGATTCGACGGCGGTCGCTGACCCAGCGGACGACACCGCATTACCGCATGCCCAAGCTCGTCGCCAACGGCGGCTATCTGCTTCTCAAGAAGTACGACGGCCCCGAAATTCCCGCCGAGGAGTACGAGGATCTCGTCTTCACCACGTACGCCAGCGACCCGTCGACGAACTTGGCTCCAATCACGTCGGCCACCGGTGAGATCGAGCTCAGGGGATTTGAGGCGTATGGCCGCCCCGATCTCGACGGCGTCTGGACCGAGAACGCCCAGAAGTGCCCGACGATCGTGAGCTTGGTCGAGTCGATCGGAGCGCGGTACGGGCGAGTCCAACTGCTCAGGATGCGACCGAACACGATCCGCGAGTGTCGGTGGGGGCTGCACCTCGACAACAACAATGCGGTCAACCTTCCGGAGCAGAACGGCTGGGTCGTGCGGCTCTGGCTCGAGCTCACAGACGACGCCTCGAGTTCGCTGATCGTCCGCAGCCGGCAGTTCGACAAGACCTCGGAGTCGAGCATTGCGCTTCCGCGCTACCAACAGGCGGTGGTCGACTCCGAGCTGCTCTATCACGGCGGCTTCCACCAGGGGCCGGGCACGCGTTACGCGTTGATCGTGAGCCTCGAGAGCGGACCGGCGTTAGAGCGGTGGATCGACGCTCAACTCCCGTAGCCGCGGCGATCCGTCTTGCCGCACTTCCAGCGCAACCTCACGAAAGCGATAGCGGAATGATCAGTCGACGCAACGTTGCCTCGAGGATTGCGCGACCGACGACCCGTGAGGGGTTGTCCATATCTGCTGGGGACGCACAGCGATGAGCCTGATCGAGCATCGCAAGCTGCATCCTCGCCGAGCGCTTGCGGTCGACGCGGGCAAGGCGACGAGATGGCTGTCACGGCGGCTTGGAAAGGGGGGCGGGACGAACTATCCGGGGCTGGTCGCCCAGCGCATCGACCCGTCCGCGTTGACGGATCTGTCCGCCGCGGTGCCGAACGGCTGCGTGTTCGTCACCGGGACCAATGGCAAAACCACGACGACGCGGATTCTCGCTGACGCTGCGCGTAGGTCGGGCATGGAGCCGCTCACCAATCGCGAGGGGTCCAACATGACCCCGGGCTTGGCCACCACGCTGCTCGCCGAATCCGACGCGCTCGGTTCGCTTCGAGTCGGCGAGCGAGCTATCGGCATCTTCGAGATCGACGAGGGCCACCTACTGCCGGCGATCAAAGCCGTGCAGCCCCGACTGGTGCTCTTCACGAACCTCCTCAGGGACCAGCTCGACCGGTACTTCGAGCTCGACTGGACCGCTCATCTTTGGAAGGAGGCGCTGGCGGCGCTCCCGCCGACGAGCACGGTGGTCCTGAACGCCGACGACCCCCAGATCGCGTATCTCGGCGATGGGCTGCCCAACCCGGTCCTGTATTACGGCATCGAGGATTCGCGACACGCGCTGCCGGAAATCGAGCACATCTCTGATTCGCGGCGCTGTCTGCGCTGCGGCGCCGACCTCCGTTACTCACACGTCTTCTACGCCCACTTCGGGCACTACAGCTGTCCCGCGTGTGGGTGGATCCGACCCAGCCCGACGCTGTCGGCTCAGAAGATAGATCTGGCGGGCATCGACGGAAGCCACATCGAGGCCGTCACGCCGGCAGGGGCGATGGAGCTCGAGCTACCACTTGGCGGGTTGTTCAATGCGTACAACGCGCTGGCGGCGGCTGCGGCGGCGAGCGCGCTGGGCATGGACTCCTCCGCAGTGGCAGCAGCGGCAGGCTCGGCGCGTTCTGCGTTCGGCCGGCTGGAGCGGTTCCCGGTGGACGGCAAGAACGCCTGCCTTGCGCTGGTCAAGAACCCGAGCGGCTATAACGAGGTGCTGCGGCTCCTGCTGGACGATGAGCACACCAGCGGGTTGCTCCTCGCGCTCAACGACGACGGTCCCGATGGACGTGACGTATCGTGGATCTGGGACGTCGACTTGGAGCGCTGTCGCGAGCGAGTCGAGTTCGTGATCTGCTCGGGCAGGCGCGCGCAGGATCTTGCCCTGCGGCTCAAGTACGCGGAGCTCCCGCGTGCCACGACGGCGCCGGAGGTGCTCATCGAGCCGGACGTCAACAAGGCCTTTTGGCTCGGCTTGGCCAAGGTACCCCAAGGCGAGGCACTGTGCGTGTTACCCACTTATACAGCGATGTGGGAGCTTCGAGAGGCACTCGTCAAGTCGGGTTATCTGCAGCCATTTTGGAAGAGCTGAGCCATGCCGAAGCTGACAATTGGATTTCTCTACCCCAGCGTCATGTGCCACTACGGCGATCGCGGCAATCTGCTCTGCCTCACGAAACGGTGCGAATGGCGCGGCATCGACGTCGAAGTCCAACATCTCGAGCGAGGTGATCCTGTCGACCCGGATCGTGTCGACCTGTTTCTGATGGGCGGTGGCGCCGACTCCCACCAGCGGCTGATTGCCGATGACATGGTCAACGTCAAGGGCCAGGCAGTGAAGACCGCGATCGAGGAGGGAGCGGCGGCGCTGATGGTCTGCGGCGGGTACCAGTTATGGGGGGAGTTCTACCGCGCGTACGACGGCACCGAGCTGCCCGGTCTGGGACTGTTCCCTTCCTACACGATCCATCGGGCGGCTCAGCTTGGCAGGCGGCTTCGCAGCATCAGTGATGCCCGCGCGGTGCGTTCCTTGGGAAACCTCGCGATTCAGTGGGAGGATCGCACCCTCATAGGGTTCGAGAATCACGGCGGTCGTACGTATCTTCGTCCTGGCGCGCAGGCGCTGGGCCGCGTCCTCACGGGGCAGGGAAACAATTCGGAGGACGGCTGGGAGGGGTGCATCTACAGAAACGCAATCGGTACCTATCTCCACGGCTCGGTGCTCCCGAAGAATCCCGCCCTTGCCGATCACCTGATCCAGTCGGCGCTGCGGCGACGCGATCCTGAGCTTCGGCTCGAGCCACTCGACGACGACGTCGAACTGAGGGCGCATGAAAGCGTGCTGCAGTGGGTCCTGGAGCAGCCGCAGGGCAGCACCCGCCGGGCCGGCGCCGAGGTCAATCGCAATCCGGGGGCCTACGCGGTCGGCTGATCGCCGACCACGGCCTCTGTTGCGTATACCTAAGCCGTCCCGGTGACAACTTCGCCGACTAACGTTTCCGCTCGGACCGCGCCCGGAACGCCGTCGCCTCCCCAGCCGCGACGTCGCATCGCGGTGAACACGGTCATCTTTGCGATCTCCACGGGCTTCTCGAGGACGGCGGGTCTGGGTAGAGAGATCGTGGCGGCGAGCTTCTTCGGGACCTCGGCGGCAGCCTCGGCCTTCACGATCGCGGCGCAGGTACCGAACCTGATGGCGAACCTGTTTTCGCAGGCGGCCCTGTCGGCCGCGTTTGTCCCCGTGTTCACGGAGCTGCTGCATCAAGGACGCAAGCGCGAGGCGTTCGGGCTCGCCTCGGCAGTGTTCTGGATCATCACGATCGCCCTCGGCGGCGTGACCCTCCTGTGGATGTTCACGGCGCAACACGTCGTGCCGCTGTTTACCGGCGATCTTCACGGATCGACCGTCGCGCTCACGGTCGGCCTCTCGCGTGTGCTGTTTCCGGTCGTGCTCCTGCTGAGCCTCACCGGGCTGCTCGTGGGAATCCTTCAGGCTTACGACGAGTTCACGGTGGCTGCGCTGGCACCGCTGGTCTGGAACCTCGTGATCTTGTTCCTGCTGGTCCTCCTGCATTCGCGCTTTCACGGCGAGAACGCGCTCTATGCTTACGCCATCGCCTGGCTCGTGGCGACGATCGTGCAGCTGTTGATGGTCGCCTCGGCGCTCAAGAGGGTTGACTTCCGGGTCAGGTTCAAGGTCAATTGGCGGGATCGGCGTATCCGGCAGGTGCTGATCCTGTTTCTGCCGGTCACGATCAGCATCGGGATCATCAACCTGGACGGTTTCCTGAACGCGATCTTTGGCGCGCTGGTCTCCGATCAGGCGCCGCGAGCGATCGACAACGCCTTTCGCATCTACATGCTGCCGCAAGGGGTGTTCAGCGTCGCGGTGGCGACGGTGCTGTTTCCGGCGCTCAGCCGTTTTGTGATTCGACGGGAGCCGGCGAGCATGCGGCGCGCGATCGGAAATGGCATGCGTCAGATCAACCTGCTGATGATCCCGTCGGCCGCGATTCTGCTCGTGCTGGCGACGCCGATAACACGGCTCGTGTACCAGCGGGGCGCGTTCAATGCCTACTCCACCCACCTCGTTTCCACAGCGCTGTTCTGGTATGCCTTCAGCCTGCCGTTCGCCGGCGTGAACATTCTGCTCAGCCGCACCCTCTTCGCGCTGAAGCGCCCGTGGATCGCCACCCGGCTCGCCGTGATCAACATGGCGGTCGACGTGATCGTCAGCCTGGCGCTCTATAAACCGCTCGGGATCGCCGGTCTGGTAATCGGAACCGCGAGCGCCAATGCCGTCATGACCGCAATGCAGGTGTACCGCCTGCGGAGAGGCTTCGGTGGCCGGCTCGAGGGTGCTCAGACGCTGATGATCACCGCACGGATCGTCGTCGCGACGGCGCTCATGGCCGCCGTCGCCTGGGTTCTCTGGGACGCAATCGACGGCGTTGTCGGCCCTTCGTTCCTCGGTCAGCTCATCTCGCTCGGCGTCGCGATAATCACCGCATCTGGGCTGTACGCGTGGGTGGTGCTCGCGATGCGAATCCCGGAGGCCCTGCAGATCCAGGCGTTCATTCGCTCACGCCTGAAGATGGCGTAGAGCGGGCCGGCGGGCGGGGCAGACAGCCGGCGCCCGCCAGTCGCGGCGCGCACGCGTGGTGTGCTCCGTAAAAAGCCCGAGTTAGAAGCCCGGTGGGTGCCGCACCACGTAATCTCCGCCGTCGGCGAGATTACCGGTCGGGTCGAAGCGCCAACGGGGCCCTGTGCCGGCCGGGATGTTCGGTCCCCCGTAGTCGGCGGTGTCGAACGCGAGTCCGGCTATGACGGCGAATACGTGCTGTGAATCGGCGTACACCGTGATCCATCGACCCGGGCCGGGTAGCCCGTACCCCTCGAACTGCACCGCCAGCGGCGCGGAGAGCAGTCCGCCTCCGTGGAGGGCGTAGCTGACTGAACCTGAGCAGTCGTATCCCGGGGCGTTCCAACTGGCGTGCCCGCCCGCGTAGAGATAGGGCTTGTCGATGATCTGGTTGGCCGCCGCGATCACCGCCTTGACGGCCGGTGGCGCGCTCGCAGGCGCCGTCGCGGTCCCGTCCGCGTTGATGTGGGCCTTCTCAACCGGTCCGCCCGTCTGGAGAGCCTGCACGGCCGCCGTCAGTGTTGTCACGGTGGCGGCGCCCGCGACTCCGTTGGCGGGCAGCCCGTGTGCGCGCTGGAAAGCGGCGACGCAGGCGGCGGTCTGGGCGCCGAACGCGCCGTCGACCGCCGTCGCGAAGCCCGCGAGCGTCAGGTCCCCCTGGAGCAGCGTCACGTCGGCCCCGTGCATGCCGCGATGCAGGACACGTGAGCCAAGCTGCGCCGAAGCGGCGGGCGTCGACGCCGTGGTCGGAGTCGGGGAAAAGCCCGCGCCCCCGCTGTTGTCGGCTACTGCGGTGCCGGCGAACAGAAGGACGGCGGCTGCTACGGGGACGACGCACGCAAGCAGCGGCACGCGTCGAAGGCTCGAGTTCGACAAGGAAAATCCCTTCTCTTTCCGGCGCCTACGGGGTTAGCTGTCGGGCTCGCGCTGAAAGAGCTGCGCTACGCCGTAATTCCGGCGATTCGCCCCTGGAGCCCTCTACGGGCTCCCGTGGGGTCCCCCGCTCTCTGGACCGCTTGTCGTCCAGAGACTCGGCTGGGTCTGTGTAAGTCGCGCGGCAGCATATCGAACGCACAACTCTGATGCGACGAGATCCGGAATTCCGGATCCGCATGCGGCTGCGAGGCGCGTGCGGGGCGCACCGGCGAACACAGCGCCACCCGCGTCCACGCCGCGAGGCAGAGCCCCCGCCCCGGTCCGTCCGCGCCCCCGCCGGCCGCGCGGTAGCTAGCTGTAGCTAGCCCGTCCCGCCGCCACCCGGCTGGGTGGCCCCTTGTCCGCCGCCACCGGTCTGGCCGCTCCCGTTGCCCTGGCCGCCACCGGGTCCCTGGCCGGCGCCGCCCGTCTGAACCGGGGGCGCCGCGCCGATGCCGGTGCCCCCGTTCTGCGAAGGTGCGGTGTAGCCGGTTGAGTTCGTGTAGGTCTGCGCGCCGGTGCCGGTGGTGCCGTTGTTCTGCGTCACTGGCACGTTGACGGAGGAGTGCGGGCCGACGAACGCGGTGCCGACGAACGGAACCTCGGGGGGCGCCCAGTCACCGCAATAGCCGTTGCTCACCTGGAGCATGAACTGACGCCAGACCGGCGCCGCGAGGGTGCCGCCGAATCCATCCGCCATCGGGAGGTTCCCTTGCGGGTAGCCGACCCAGACCGCGGTTGAGACCTTCGGCGAGAAGCCGACGAACCAGGCGTTGTCGAGGTTGTTCGCGGTCCCCGTCTTGCCGGCCGCCGGGCAGCCGTAGTTGGCCGCCGTGCCGGTGCCCGACGTGATCACCTGCTTCATGACCGAGATCGCCTCGTATGCGTCCGCGTAGCTGAACACCTGGGTGCGGGGCGGATCTCCGAAGTTCTCGACGCTGCCGTCCGGGAAGACGACCTTGGTCAGGATCGTCGGCGGGATGTGCCAGCCGCCGTTGGCGATCGTCGCGTAGGCATCGGCCATCTGGAGCGTCGTGACGCCTTCCTTGAGCCCGCCGATCACCTCTGCCGGCAGGTCGTTCAGCGTGGAGGTGATGCCCATCGCGTGCGCCATTGCGTCCATCTTGGCGGGACCGATGTCGACGGCCAGCTGGGCGAATACGGTGTTGTCTGAGACGATCGTCGCCTTGGTGATGTTGATTACGCCCTGATAGCTGTCCTCAGCCGTGTGCACGGACCAGGTCGGATCCTCGGGTAGCCAGCCGGCGGGCAGGAACTTCGAGGTGTAGTAGGTCTTGTTGGGATCGCCGTCGTAGTCGTGGATCAGCGTCATCAGAGCGAAGATCTTGAAGGCCGAGCCGGTCTGGCGGTTGCCCTGCGTCGCGTAATCGAACGTCGTCTGGTTGTAGTTGGCCGACGAGGCGATCGCGAGGATGTGGCCGTTGCTGGGGTCGACCGACGACAGTGCCCCCCCCGGCTGTGCGTCCAGATTGGCGCCGCCGTAGCGCGACTGCAGGTCCGCGACCGCCTCGTCCTGCGTCTGCGGGTTGATCGTCGTGTACACCTTCAGGCCCTGCAGCCGTAGCGAGCACGCGGTCGCGCTCATCCCGCCGCACAGCTTGGCCTTGAGCTGCTCGACGACGTAGTCGAACACGTACGGCAGGCGGGGCTCGGTGTAAGAGGCGTTGGGATTGAGCCCGAACGGCTGGTGCGCGGCGTTGTCCGCCTGGGTCTGCGTGATGTACTTGGCGTCGACCATCGACTGCAGGACCTGCTGTTGGCGGTGGTGCGCCAGCGCCGAGTACTCGAACGGATCGAACGCTCCCGGGGCCTGGGGCAGGCCGGCCAGCAGCGCGAGCTGGGCGAGGTCCAGCTTCCAGACGGGCTTGGAGAAGAACATCTCCGCGGCGGCGCCGACGCCGATCGACTGCTGCCCGTCGGGGAGCCCGCCGTACGGCACGTGGTTGAGGTAGGAGTCGAGGATCCAGGTCTTGTTGTGGTGCTCCTCGAGCTGCTCGGCGAGCTTCGCCTGGGTGATCTTGTACTTGATGTCGTGGTCAGCGTCGTACTTCGTCCCGTCGAGATACATGTTGTTGACGAGCTGCATCGTGAGCGTCGAGGCGCCCTGGAGCGCGTCGCCGCCGCTGAACAAGTCCTTGATCCCGGCCCGCACGATGCCCTGGTAATCGAGCGCGCCGTGCTGCCAGAAGCGACGGTCTTCGATCGCGACCGTCGCCTCCTTGAGGGTGTTCGGGATCTGATTCGGCGCGACGTAGTCGTACACCGTGTCGGACGGGATGTAGCCGAGCAAGGATCCGTCCGCCGCGTAGACCTTCGCCAGCGGCTGCGGGTTCTTCGGGGTGAGCTGGTTCAGGTTCGGGGCCGAGTCCGCGACGGAGACGACCCAGCCGACCGCCGTCAGGACGCCGATCGCCCCGGCGCACAGTACGACCAGCAAGCCGACGGCGAAGATCTTCCTGATCGGATGCCCACGTGCGCGCGCACGGCGCTTGTAACGGTTGCGTCGGCTCATCGGTGCTCGGGATCGCGACTGCGCCGAAAAGCGCCTGGCCCGGGTGAGCAAGTCTAACGGCGCGAGTGTTTTGGCCCTGCAAGTTCGGCGTCTTCGATCGGCGCCGGGCGGCGGGCCATCGGAGCGCCTGAGAAGATCGCGCGACCGTGGCCGCCCGTGCGACTGCATCCGAGCGCCCGTGGGCGATTCTGTTCGACGCGCTCGGGACGCTCGTGTGGCTGCGAGCGCCGGCACCGCTGCTGCGCCACGAGCTCGCTCGCCGGTTCGGGATCGAGGTCAGCGAAGAGCAGGCGAGCGCCGCGCTCGCGCGGGAGATCTCCTATTACCGGGGGCATCTCGACGAAGGCCGCGATCGGGCGAGCCTGGCGGCGCTTCGGCTTCGCTGCGGCGAGGCGCTGCGCGCCGCGCTGCCGCCGTCCGCGCGCCTGTCCGCGCTGAGCGGCGAGGCGGTCACGGCGACGCTGCTCGCGTCGCTTCGCTTCAGCGCCTTCCCGGACGCCGCCGCGGCGATCCGATCCGCGCGCGCACGCGGCGCTCGCGCGCTCGTCGTGAGCAACTGGGACGTGTCGCTGCACGAGGTCCTGGGACGGCTCGAGCTCGCGCCGCTGCTCGACGGCATCGTCACCTCGGCGCAGGTCGGCGCGCGCAAGCCGGCGCCGGAGATCTTCGAGCAGGCGCTGGCGCTCGCGGGGGTCTGCGCGCAGGACGCCGCGCACGTCGGCGACAGCGTCGAGGAGGACGTCGTCGGGGCTCGCGCGGCCGGGATCGAGGCCGTGCTGATCCGGCGCGACGGCGAGCTTGGTCCGCCGGGGGTGCGGACGATCGCAACCCTGGCCGAGCTCTGAGAGGTGCCGGGCCTGTGCTTGGTTGTGCTTCGCGCTGGTTGCGGGTCGGTCCGGCCGAGCGCCGTAACCTTGGCTACAGCATGACCTCCAGCGCCCCGCCTCCCGCGGCCCAGCCCGAGCTACCGCCACCGGCTACCCCGCCGGAGGCGCCCGACGACCCGCCGTGGCGCCTGTGGATGGCTCCGGCGGCCGTCGCGATGGGTTTCGGGGTCGGGCTCGTCGGTACGGTGATCGTCGGCGCGTTCGGTGCCGCCGCCGGCGCGAGCACGTCAAACCCACCGCCGGCGGTCAACATCGCTTCGGACATCGTGTTCGACCTCGGGTTCGTCATCGCCGCGCTGTATGTCGCCTCGCAGGGCGGACGCCCACGGCCGTCGTACTTCGGCTTCCGCTGGCCGCCGCTCCGCCTCGGGTTGACGGCGTTCGTGCTCGCGGGGCTCGGCTATTACCTGATCACCGACATCTACGCGCAGTTGGTCGGGATCCACGGTGCGGAGAAGCTCCCGACCGGGCTCGGCGTGGGCACGAGCACGGCGGCGCTGGTCGGCGCGGCCGTGTTCGTCTGCGTGCTCGCGCCGATCGCCGAGGAGTTCTTCTTTCGGGGCTTTCTGTTCGGGGTCCTGCGCCGCTGGCGGATCGTGATCGCCGGGCGCGACGTCGGCACCTGGCTCGCGGCGGTGGTCGTCGGGATCCTGTTCGGCCTGGCGCACGCCGGGTCGGCGCCGGTGCGATATCTGATCCCGCTCGGCTTCTTCGGCTTCGTGCTCTGCCTCGTGCGCTGGCGGACCGGCTCGCTGTACGTGTGCATGGCGCTGCACTCGGTCAACAACTCGCTTGCGCTCGGCGTCAACGCGCTGCACTGGAACGCGGGGGACGTGATCGCTCTGATGCTCGGCGCGCTGCTCGTGATCGGCGTCGCCACGGCGCCACTCGCCGGTCGCCCTCCCGGTCGCCGCGCGGGCGCAGGTGCCGCCGCTGGGTCGCTCGCCAAGGGTCCGCCGGGTCTCTAGCCAGGTGGCCTGTGCTCGGCTCGAGCGCGAGTACCTGGACAACGACCCACTCGACGCGCCACCGACGCCCAATGGGTCGTTGTCCATGCACACGCGGGTCGTCGTCCCACTCGCCGTTTTCAGCGGCTCGAGTGGGCAGTTATCCAGGTCAACCATCAACTCAACCGCGCCGCCCGAGCCCTCGCCGACCGTTCCCGCTGACCGAACCGCGCAATTAGTCATCTAACGGTGAGTGAGACGATCTTTAAAGAATGATTTACTTCCGGTTATGAGGCGAACGGGGCGTGCGCTCGTGGTCGGCCTAGCGGCCGTGTTGGGGCTACTGGGCGCGGCCGTTCCGGCACTCGCCGCCGCGCCTGCGGTCAGCCCTGCGCGAGCCTCGGTGACGATCTACCTGCCTGACGCGTTCTTCGTCGGCGGCCAGCCGGTGACCGTGCCCGGCCGGGCGTTCCACGTGGGCATCGTCGTGCGGCCGTATGTCGGCGCTCAGACGATCACGCTCAGCGCGCGCGTCGGCGCTCGCGTGTTCGCGCTGCGCCACCTGAGGCTGGCTGCATCGCGCCGCCACACCTACGGGACGGTCACCGTGGCGCTGTCGAGCCCGGACGCGGGCGGCGTGACGCTCTCGGTCGAGCATCAGACGAACGCGGCGGTGGCGGCGTTCGCGGCGGAGCGCAAGTTGACCGTGCTGCAGCCGAGCGCCTCCTACGGCAACAGCGGGCCGTTCGTCGAGCTGATCCAGCAGCGACTCGCGGCGCTGCACTTCTACATTCCGCAGACTGGCGTGTTCGACCAGGGCACCGCGCTCGCGCTCGACGCCTACCACCGGCTGCTGGGCTGGGGCACGTCGCAGACGCTCACCGGGGCGACGGTCAGCTATCTGCTCGACGGCTTCGGCAAGTTCACGGTCCACTATCCCGGGCGCGGGCAGGCACGCCGAGGGTGACCTGAGCGATCAGCTGCTGGCGCTCGTCAACGGCTCCCAGGTCTACGCGATCTTCCGATCAGCTCCGGCAAGCCGTCGACGCCGACGATCCTCGGCCAGTTCCAGGTCTACTCGCAAGGTGCCCGGGTATCTGCCGGACGGGATGTACTACTCGGACTTCTTCATCAGCGGCTACGCGCATCCACGGCTACGACCCCGCGCCCGACTACCCGGCGAGCCACGGCTGCATGCGGCTGCCGATCGTCGATGCGATCTCGGCCTTCAACTGGATCGCGATCGGCGACTGCGGTCGACGTCTACTACACCTGACGCCCGTTGTGGCCGGTGAGACAGCCGCGCGTCGAGCGGCTGCTGGCGTCGCTGCGCGAGCACGCGCTGGTCATCGGCGAGGTCGTGCTGACGAGCGGGCGCGACGCGAGTATCTGGTCGACGCCAAGCGCGCGATCCTGCTGACCGGACGGGTTCTGCGCGCTCGGCGAGCTGGTCGCGGCGCAGGCCGCCGCGTGGGGGCGACCGCGGTCGGCGGGATGACGATGGGCGCCGACCCGATCGCGTGCGCCGCGCTCGCCGGGCGGCGCCGACGTCAAGGCCTTCTTCGTCCGCAAGGAGGCCAAGGATCACGGGCTCGCACGGCGGATCGAGGGCCCGCTGCTCGAGCCCGGGACCGCTGCATGCTGGTCGAGGACGTCGTCACGACCGGCGGCTCGACGCTCCGCGCCCTCGACGCGCTGCGCGACGAGGGCCACGAGTGCTGCGGCGTGCTCGCGATCTGCGACCGCCTCGCGGGCGGCGCGCAGGCGATCGAGCTCGCCGGCCGGCGGCGCCGTACGTCGCGCTGACGACGATCGACGAGGTCTACCCGGAGCGTCCCGACCGCTGATCGGCGGCGCGGGCGGGGCGGGCCCGCGGTGTCCGCGGTCGGAGGGCTACCCCGGCAGCGCCCGACACGACGGCACGCGCTGGTGCAGCGCCTGGACGAGCCAGCCGCCCTGCGTCTGCGGCGTGAACAGGACGATCGGTCGCCCGCTGGCGATCGCGGGGCCGTACTTGTAGCCGACCGCCGACACGTTCAGGTGCAGGTTCCAGGCGACGATGGTCTGGTACTCGAGCCGGGTGAGCGGCTCTCCGCACGAGCTGAAGCGGGCCGGGCCGCCGAACCGCGCGATCGTGCCGGACAGGCGGCCGATCTGCGTCGTGCGGACGCGCTGCGCCCGGATGTCCTTGTGCTCGGCCCGGGCGCGCGAGAGCGCCGGCGGGAGCAGCGCGACGACGGCGATCACGGCGAGGGCGACCCCGACCCAGGCGGCCGCCACCGAGATCCGGCGCGGCTCGGTCAGCAGGCGGCCGATGCCGATCCCCGCGATCACGACCATGACGCCGCCGGCCGGATACATGTAGCGCTCGAGCCCCGGCCAGCCGTGCAGCGAGAACGCGATCTCGATCACGAGCCAGGCGATCACGCCGGCGGCGAGCACGAGCGTCACGAGATCACGGCGCCAGATCGCGATCGCGACGGATACCAGCGCGAGCAGCTCGAGCGGCTTCTCGTGCATCGCGAGGAAGCGGCTGATCGTGCCGCCGATCTTGTCTCCGTGCAGTGCGCGCCCGGACCCGAACGCGTTCGACGCCGAGACGAACGCCGTCCGCGAGGTGAGCGCCGGGATCCCGAACCAGAGCAGGATCCCGGCGGCGGCGCAGGCGACGATGAGCCAGCGCATCGAGCGGACCCGCAGCCACGCCCAGATCGCGTACAGGCCGAGGAACGGCCACACCTCCGGCCGCCCGAGGGCCGCGAGCGTGCCGAGCACGAACGCCCATCGCGGACGCCCAGAGAGGTGGCAGTCGATCGCGCCGAGGACGAGCGAGACGATGATCGGATCCGACTGGAAGCTGAGGATGTAGTGCCAGTACTGGTCGATTCCGAGCAGCGCCGCCCCCGCGAACACGGCCGCCGCGATCGCGGCGTACCGGTGCTCGGAGTCGGTGTAGGTGAGCCGGTAGGCGATCCGCCCGGCGAAGATCACGCCGCTGAGCGAGAGCGCGACCGCCGTCACCATCCACAGCCAGAGCTGGTAGTGCCCGAACAGCGCGTACGGCACGGTGAACAGGTACGGCAGCGGCTTCCATGAGGGCGCCGCGTTCGTGTCGAGGTTGCCGTGCACCGTCTGATGGCCCCACACGAGCCAGCCATATGGATCGAACCCGGGCCGCGTGCGCGCCCAGAGGACGAGCAGCAGCGAGAGCACTAGCAGCCCCGCGGCGACGATCACCGCCGGGTAGCGGCGGACCAGCTCGCGCGGGCTCCAGGCGCCGTCGGACGGCGCGTGCGGCGAGGGTGTGACTGCCGGCTGCTCGACGGTCGACTGGGCCACGACCGTCCGTCAGCGTGGGACCAGGACGCCGCCCGGGTGCTGCGGCGTGTCCACGAAGGCAGCGTTCAGGTTGCGGCACGCGGCGACCTGATCGGGCCGCGTGTGCCACGGCATCGCGGCCCAGCCGTTGGGCAAGGGGGTGAACAGGACGATCGGGTACTTCTGGTGCAGCTCGTAGTCGGGCCGGTGGCCGACGAAGCCGACGTCGAGGTGGACGAACCAGGCGAGCGTGCTGACGTACTCCACGTTCGTGACCGGCTCGCCGCAGTCGCGAAGGTGGTGCAGGCCACCGAGTTGGTTGATCGTCGTCTGCAGCATCGCGATCTCGTGCGTGCGGGCACGCTCGTGCTTGAGATCGGCGTGCTCGGCGCGCATCCGCGCGATCGCCTGGGGCACGAGCAGGACGACGAATAGCCCAACGATCGGAACTGCTGCCCAGCGGGGCACGCCGTGGGCGAGCTTCGGCACTTCGAGCAGGACCCAGCCGACCGCGACCCCGGCGAGCACCGCCGCGACCGCGGCGGGCTCGAACATGTAGCGTCCGAGCGCGGGCCAGCCGTGCAGCGCGAACGCCGCCTCGACGGCGACCCACAGGACGATGCCGGCGGCGAGCGTCAGCACGATCCAGTTGCGGCGCAGCACCGCGAGCACGACACAGACCGCCGCCGCGACCCAGATCGGCCACGCCTCGAGCGCCTTGAAGCGGTCGATCGTGCCGACGATCTGGTTCTGGCGCAGCTCGCGTGGGGACGCGAGCGCGAGCTGCTCGGACACGAACGGCCGGTTGTTCGTGATCCACGGCAGGCCGAACCACATGAACAGCAACAGGAAGATCCCGACGCCGATCATCCACCGCATCGCCGGGATCGCGCGCCACGCCCAGATCGAGTACAGAGCGAGGAACGGCCAGGCCTCGGGCCGGCCGAGCGAGGCCAGCCACGCGAACGCGAACGCCCACCGGTGGCGTCCCGACAGGTGGCTGTCGATCGCGGCCAGCACGAACGTCACGATGATCGGGTCGGACTGCGCGCTGAGGACGTAGTGCATGTAGTCCTGAAGCCCGAACACGGCCAGGCCCGCGAGCACCGAGCCGGTGATCGCGGCGTAGCGGCGCTCCGGCTGGTCGCCGATCAGCTTGTAGGCGATCCGGCCGGCGAAGATCGCGCCGGCGATCGAGAGCGCGACGACCGTGATCATCCACAGCTGCAGCGCGTAGTGGCCGAACAACGCGAACGGGAGCGTGAACAGGAACGGGAGCGGCTTCCACGACGGCGCGCCGCCGAGGTCGAGCGTGAGGCGCAGCGCCTGGTAGCCCCACACCAACCAGCCGTAGGCGTCGTAGCTCGGCCGCGTTCTCGCCCACAGGACTAGCCCTGTCGAGAACAGGAGCACGACGACGGTGGTGCACCACCACGGATGCTGGCGCAGGAGGCGTCGCAGCGTCCATGGCTCGGGCGCGACGGGGGCCTCCGGAGGCGACTCCAGGATCGGGGGTGCTTCTAGGGTGCTCTCAGACACGAGGCCGCGCGGACGGTAGCACGAGGATCGGAGCGCGTCCGCCGGTCGGCGTCTCGGCGTGCCCTCCGCAAACGGTCGGTGAGCGCGCGCGGCGCGCGTGGGGTGGGCAAGGGGCGCCCTGCGTCAAGAGTCGGCAAGGGCGCCCCGCGCCGATCGACTGCCCACGTGCCCCCGGCAGGAATCGAACCTGCATCCCGCGCTTAGGAGGCGCGTGCTCTATCCATTGAGCTACGAGGGCGGACTGCAGGAGCCTATCCGGCCGGCACGCCCTCGCCGCCGCGAGCGGCGCGCCGCCTCAAGCTTCGTCGTCTTCCTCGTCGTCTTCCACGTACAGCGACTCGCTCGCCAGCTCCTCGCCGCGGCCGCCCCACAGCTTCACGTCCAGGAAGTCCGAGCGGTAGTTGTCGGGTGCGATCAGCGTGAAGCGCTCCTCGAGCAGGTCGCACTGGTCGACGGCGAGGTTCGCGAGCTCGGCGGTGACGACCGCGCCGCCGGGGACGAGCGGCACGCCCCAGACGAGCGTCATGTCGGCGGTGTTGCCCTGCTCGCCGCGCCAGGAGCCGATCACGTCGTCGTTGAGGTCGAGCTTCCAGTCCGGATTCGCCTCGGCGAGCTCGGCGGTGAAGTCGGCGCGGGCCTCGAAGTCGCTCGGCCCGCCCGAGGTCTCGGTGAACGAGACGAAGCCGAACAGCTCGAAGCCCTCGGTCGTGCGTGCGACGGCCGGTACATACGTACGCCCGGCCAGCGAGCGGTCCGGGAACCAGCGGATCTCCCCCGGCTCGCCGATCTCCTCGCCCTCGGTGTCGAGCTCGCGGCAGGCCGCCAGAAAGTGGTTGCGAAGCGTGTCGGCCCAGCGCCCGTAGGGCAACGTATCCTGCGGAGGCTCGGCAGCGAAGCTGATTACGAACCGATCGGTGGGGGGCATAGGCGGGGAGCATAAGCGCTGCGCATGCACATGCGGATCAGAACGCCCCGCGCCTGCTCAGTACGGCCGGAATCGTCTTGAGCAGGATCGTCAGATCCAGGAACACCGACCAGCGCTCGAGATACAGGAAGTCGAGGCGGACGAGGTCGTCGAAGTCGAGCTCGGCGCGCCCCGAAACCTGCCACAGCCCGGTGATGCCCGGCAGTACCAGGTAGCGCTTCTTGTGCCATTCCTCGAGCTGCTCGAAGTCGCGCATGGTCAGCGGCCGCGGGCCGACGAGCGACATCTCGCCGCGGATCACGTTGACCAGCTGCGGCAGCTCGTCGAGCGAGAAGCGCCGCAGCACGCGGCCGACGGGCGTCAGCCGCGGATCGTCGCGGATCTTGAACAGGCCGCCGGACTTCTCGTTCAGTGGCTCGAGGTCGGCCTGGATCTGATCGGCGTGCGCGCGCATCGTGCGGAACTTGAAGCAGAAGAACGGCTTGCCGGCCATCCCTGGCCGGACCGAGCGGTAGATCACCGGTCCCCGGGAGCTGAGCTTGATCGCGACCGCGATCACGAGTAGCAGCGGCGAGAGCAGCAGCAGCCCGAGGCTCGAGACGACCAGATCGAAGGTCCGCTTGAGCGCATAGTCGATGCCCTCGAAGACCGGTGGACGCAGCGTGAACAACGGCACCGACTGACCCGGGACGAACTCGGCGCGGTCGAACAGGATCTCCATGGTCGAGGGCGCCACCTGGACCGTGATGCCGCGCTGATGGCAGGTGTCGACGAGCTCGACGGCCCGGTCCTGGGGAAACTCCGGATCTGCGATGACGACATCCTGGGGGCGCTCGGCAGCGAGGATCTGCGGCAGCTGCGCGAGCGTCCCGAGCGAGCGCAACCCGTTTTGCGGGTGCTGCGTCAACGAGATGTAGCCGACCACGTCGACGGGCTCGTGCACGCGATCGCTGAGCGCCTGCGCGACCGCCTCGATGTGCTGGCCCGAGCCGACGATCACCGCCCGCCGCCGGTAGCCGGCCTTCGCGAGCAGCCACCCGGTGACACGTGTGTGGAGCTGGCGCAGCGCCGCGATGTAGACGGTCGCGAAGAACAGCGACCCGTAGAAGATGTAGTAGCTGGAGAAGTGATTGCCGTTCGCCAGCGAGAAGATGAGGGCGATGATCGTGACCTGGAAGAGCGCGACCGCGATCCGGCCGAGGCCGGGGCGGCGTGGCCGGTCGGAATACAGGTCGGCGCGGGCGAACAGCAGCACCGTGACGAGGTACGCGAACGCAAGCGACTGACGGGCCTCGGACCAGGCCAGGCTCAGATCGAGGTTGCCGCGGACCAGCAGTTTCAGCCCGAGCGCCGTGATCAGCGCCCCGGCGACACCGATGAAGTCGAGCACCAGCAGCGAGGCGACGCGGGCGGCGACGCGCAGCGTTTCCACCCGCAGCACGAACGAGAGCAGGGGCGGCCGCTTGCGTCGCACGTCCCGGGGGGGTGGTGCGGGCTGCTGTGGGGGCTCCAGCAGGCCGGTTCGGCCGGGAGCCTCTTGCTGGTCGATCGTCACGTCGCGCTCAACGCTGGGCACTCTTCAGCCCGAAAACGGGATTTTGACAGCGAAGTTACGGTCTACGCGGGTGAGAGCAAAGTTACGGCGTATCCGGTGACAGCGAAGTTACGCTCTGTGGGGGTATGGGCAAAGTTACGGTCAGCGCGGTGACAGCGAAGTTGCGGTCTGTGCGGGCTGGGGCGGTCGGTCGGCCTCGCGAAGGGCTCACCGATCGCCGCCGATCAGCTTCTCGGGACCCGATTGGTCGATCGTGCGCCGCAGCCCTTCCTCGAGCGCGATCGCCGGCTCCCAGCCGAGGATCTCGCGCGCGAGCGTGATGTCCGGCTGGCGGACCTGCGGGTCGTCCGTCGGCAGCGCCTCGAACACGATCTCGGACTTCGACCCGGTGATCTTGAGGACCGCCTGGGCGAGCTCGAGCAGCGTGAACTCATCCGGGTTGCCGATGTTCACCGGATAGTGATACCCGGATTCGGCGAGCGCGATGATGCCGCGGATCAAATCGTCGACGTAGCAGAACGACCGCGTCTGCGAACCGTCGCCGAAGACCGTGATCGGGCGATCCTGGAGCGCCTGGCGCAGGAACGTCGGGATCGCGCGACCATCGTGGGGTCGCATCCGCGGACCGTAGGTGTTGAAGATGCGAACGATCGCCGTGTCGACGCCCTGTTGGCGGTGATAGGCCATCGTCAGGGCTTCGGCGTACCGCTTGGCCTCGTCGTAGACGCCGCGCGGCCCGATCGGGTTGACGTGACCCCAATAGCTCTCGGGTTGCGGGTGGACCTGAGGGTCGCCGTACACCTCGCTCGTCGACGCGGTCAGGAAACGGGCGCGATGCTGCTTGGCCAGGCCGAGCGTGTGGTGCGTGCCGGAGGACCCGACCTTGAGCGTGTGCAGCGGCAGGCGCAGGTAGTCGATCGGAGACGCGGGCGACGCGAGGTGGTAGACGAAGTCGATCGGCTCATCGACGAAGTAGGGCACGATGATGTCGAGGTTCAGGTGCACGAACCGCTCGTCGCGGATGTGCTCGATGTTCGCCAGCGACCCTGTTTCGAGGTTGTCGACGCAGATCACGCGGTGCCCGCGGCTCAGCAGCTCCTCGCACAGGTGCGAGCCGAGGAACCCGGCGCCGCCGGTGACCAGGCAGGTGGCCATCTGCCGCGCAATCTACAGCGGCTTGCACTCGCCGTGACGCATGGGATTAGCATCAGGCCTCCGCCAAGAGAGGAGAAGCGATGGCCGCCCCCCGTTTCGTCGAGCGCCTGAACGAGCAGATCGCCAATGAGTTCGCCGCTTCGCAGCAGTACATCGCCAACGCGGTCCACTACGACGGGCTGACGCTACCGCGGCTCGCCGCCTTCTTCTACGCGCAGGCGGTCGAGGAGCGCAACCACGCGATGATGATGGTCAAGTACCTGCTCGACGCGGACGCTCCAGTCCCGATTCCTGGCGTGGCGCCGCCGCGGAGCGACTTCGAGGACGTGATCGGGCCCGTCGCGGCCGCGTTGCAGCAGGAGCGGCACGTCAGCGAGGAGATCTCGGCTCTCGTGGGCGTCGCACGCGCGGAGAACGACTACGTCAGCGAGCAGTTCGTCGGGTGGTTCCTGAGGGAGCAGATCGAGGAGGTCTCGGCGATGTCATCGCTGCTCGCCGTAATCGAGCGCTCGATCGACGCGCCGATGTTCGTCGAGGAGTACCTGGCGCGCGAGCGGGCTGGTGGGCCGACGGTCGATCCAACCGCCCCGCCGGCCGCCGGAGGCGCGCTCTAGCCCGAAGTTCCCTCTGTAGTCAGCCTGGATAGAGGCAGGAATCCCTGCGGTTGTGCGGGATTCCGGCCTTTTTGTTACCTTGCTGTGTACCCACTACTAATCACCCGCGCTGTACGGTATTGTCCAGCTATGGGCCGCCCCGCTCGGCAAACTGGTGCGATGCACGTGAGCACGACTAAGCGGCGGTCGGGGGATCCTGAGTACACGGCGACGCTGTTGCGGCGCTCCTACCGTCAGGACGGGAAGGTCAAGAAGGAGACGCTCGCGAACCTCTCGCATCTCCCGCCGGAGGCGATCGACGCGATCCGGCGGGTGCTGGCCGGCGAAACGTTGATGGGCGCGCAGGATGCGTTTGAGATCGAGCGGTCACTCCCGGCCGGTCATGTCAACGCCGCGCTGGCGATGGCCCGCCGGCTCGAGCTCTCCAAGCTGTTGGACCGCTCCAGGTCCCGGGAGCGGGATCTCTGCATGGCGATGATCGTCGGGCGGGTGATCTGCCCGGGGTCGAAGCTCGGGACGGTCCGCTCGCTGGGGCAGTCGACGCTCGCCAGTGAGCTGGGGGTGGAGGGCGCGGATGAGGATGACTTGTACCTCGCGATGGATTGGCTGCTTGAGCGCCAGGCGCGGATCGAGGACCGGCTCGCTGCCCGTCACCTGGCGGACGGTGAGATGGTGCTCTATGACGTGTCCTCGAGCTATTTCGAGGGGCGGACGTGTGCGTTGGCGAAGCTGGGGTACTCGCGCGATGGGAAGCTCGGGCTCCCGCAGATCATCTACGGGCTGTTGTGCGACCAGAATGGGCGGCCGGTCGCGGTCGAGGTGTTCACCGGCGAGCTGCACGACGACGCGACGCTGCCCGCCCAGGTCAGCAAGCTGAAGGACCGGTTCGGCCTCTCCAGGGTCGTGGTCGTCGCGGATCGCGGGATGGTCACGAAGGCGAACATCGAGCTGCTCTCCCAGACTGATGGGGTTGACTGGATCACCGCGCTGAAGGCCCCGACGATCAAGAAACTCGCCCGATCCGGCGTGTTCCAGCCGTCCTTGTTCGACGAGCAGAACCTCGGGGAGATCACCAACGCCGACGAGTTTCCCGGGGAGCGGCTGGTCGTGTGCCGCAACCCGCTCGTTGGTGAGCAGCGCGCCCGCAAGCGCGAGGAACTCTTGGCCGCGACCGAGACCGACCTCGCCCTGATCAAGGCTCGCGTGGACCGCGGGACGCTGCTCGGCGCCGCTCAGATCGGGCTGGCGGTCGGACCCGCCCTGAAGCGTTACCGGATGAAGAAGCACTTCCAGATCGAGATCACCGACATGTCGTTCACCTACACCCGCGACACCACGGGGATCGCCGAGGAAGCGGCGTTGGATGGGTTCTACATCCTGCGCACCAGCCTCACCGAGACCGACCTGGCGGCCGGCGATGTCGTGCGCGCCTACAAGAACCTCGAACAGGCAGAGCGGGCGTTCGGGTCACTGAAAGGCCCTGACCTGCAGATCCGCCCGATCCATCACCGCCTCGAGGACCGTGTCCGCGCGCACGTGCTGATCTGCATGCTCGCCTACTACCTCACCTGGCACCTCAAAGCCGCGTGGAAACCGTTGCTGTTCACCGACGAGGACCGCCCGGTCAGTCCCGACCCGGTCGCGAAAGCCGTCCGCTCCCCCGCCGCGCAGCAGAAGGCACAAACGAAACGGACCGCGACCGGTGAGCCCGCGCACAGCTACCGCACGCTGCTCGCCGAGCTCGCGACGCAGACCCGGAACACCACCCGCCTCACGCGCTCCGCCAGCACGTTCGAGAAGCTCACCCAGCCCACCCCACTGCAGGCCGACGCGCTCGATCTCGCCGAGCACGCCCCCGTCGTGGTCATCCGGTAGACACGACCCGAACACCCCAAACCACCCGAAACGCCAAGGAATCCTCCCGATTCGGCTACCTCACCAGAGGGAACTTCGGTCTAGCCCTCGCTATGGGTGCCGCCGTGGCGCGGGCCGCGGCGGCCGGCTCGACCGGGTCCGCCCTGAGCGTGGGATATCGACCCTCACATATGAGGGTGGATATCCCACGCTCCCGTGGCGTGCCGGAACGCGCGCGCCCGGCAGGCGCCGAGCTCAGGTGACACCGCGCCGCAGGCGGTGCTCGTCGCCGTGCCGGATCGTCACGCGCTCGTTGTCGAAGTGCTCCAGCAGCGCCTGGGCGAACTTGCGGGAGGTGCCGAGCTCGTCGCGCAGCTGCGCGAGCGTGACGACGCCGTCGTGGCGCTGCGCGAGCCCGATCAGCCGCCGGCGGATGGAGTCGAGCGCGTCCGGGTGGTAATAGAGCGCCTTCGAGACGCGAACCGCCCGCCCCGCATCGCTCAGCGAGCGCAGGACGCGCTCGTCCAGGTCGGCGGCCGCGGGTGGCTCGATGCCGGCATCGCGGAGGCGCTCCTCGAGTGCCCGCTCCTCGGGGGTGAGAGGGGGCGGAGACTCCGGACGCGCGGGCTCGCGGTCGCGCTCGGCCTCGGCCTCGGGCTCGGGCTCGGGCTCGGGCGAGACGGGAGTCTCCGGAATGGGGGACTCGCCGCGGGCCAGCCGCTCGAGCCGCGTGAGCGCCTCCCGGCTCGGGCCATGCTTGCGCGGGTGCGCGTCGAGCACGACGCCGCCGCCGAGCGTGTCAGGCGGCGCGATCCGGCGGATCACGAGGCGGTCTCCGTACAGCGGCAGCAGCGGCTGCTCGAGCCGCACCTGCCAGAAGGCCCCGCCCAGCCAGGCGATCCTGGCGGCGCTCTCGCGCGTCCCGTGGTGGACCTGCACGCGTGCGCCGCCCTCGAGCTCCTCGTCACCGTCGAACCAGAGCTGCGCGTCGATCAGGAAGGTCGGGCGCAGCCCGGCGTCGCCGGCCGTCAAGAGGTCGCCGCGGGCCACCTCGCCGACCGCGACGCCGGTCACGTTGACGGCGACCCGCTGCCCGGCGGCGGCCTGCTGGACCGGCGCGTCGTGGACTTGTACGCCGCGAACGCGGACCCGCAGCTGACGCCGCGCGCCGCCGAGCAGCGTCAGCTCGTCGCCGCGCGCGACCGATCCGGACCAGAGCGTGCCCGTGACGACCGTGCCCGCGCCGCGGATCGTGAACACGCGATCGATGTGAAGGCGGGGTGGGCCGGATGCCTGTGCGCGGCTCGGAACGCGCGCAGCCGCGCGATCGAGCGCGCCGAGCAACTCCTCGAGGCCCTCACCGCTGAGCGCGGACACCGCGACCGCCTCGGCGCCCGGCAGCAGCTCAGCCGCCTCGAGCAGCGCGAGCGCCGGGTCGGCGAGGTCGCTCTTGGTCACCGCGACGACGCCCGTGTCCACCCCGAGGCCGCGCAGGACCGCGGCGTGCTCGAGCGTCTGCGGCATGACGCCGTCGTCCGCCGCGACCGTCATCAGATACAAGTCGATCCCCGTCGCCCCAGCGACCATCGTGCGCACGAACCGCTCGTGGCCGGGCACGTCGACGATCGAGACCCGCCGTCCGGAGGGGAGGCCGAGGCTGGCGTAGCCGAGCTCGATCGAGATCCCCCGGGCGCGCTCCTCGGGCAGGCGGTCGGTGTCGACGCCCGTCAGCGCACGGATCAGGGTCGTCTTGCCGTGGTCGATGTGACCCGCGGTCCCGAGCGTCAGCGGCCCGACCGCACGACTCATAGCGATGCAAGCGCGCGGCGGACGGCCTCGAGCGCGGGCTGCACCTCGTCGTCGGCGAGCGTCCGCGGATCGAGCAGCACGTGGCCGTCGCTGATCCGCGCGATCAACGGCTGCTCGCCGGATCGCAGCGCCCGCGCGAGCGTCGCCGGCGCCACGGCGGCGGTCAGCTGGACGGCGGGCCCCTCGAGCTCGAGCAGCGGCAGCGCGCCGCCGCCGACGCGCGCGATCGCTCGGATGACGCGCGCATCGTCGCCGAGGCCAGCGGCGAGCCGCTGCGCGCGGGCGGCCAGGATCTCCTCGCCGCAGTCGAGCATCGCGAGCACCGGGATCTCGCGGCGGGCGAGCTCCGGATCTCGATACAGCGCGAGCGTCGCCGCGAGCGCCGCGAGCGAGAGCTTGTCGATTCGCAGCGCACGCGCCAGCGGGTGCGCCCGGGCCGCCCGGACGGCATCGCGGCGGCCGATGATCAGCCCGGCCTGTGGGCCCCCGAGCAGCTTGTCGCCCGAGCAGCAGACGAGCGCAACGCCGGCCGCGACCGAGCGCGCGATCGCGGGCTCGTCGGCGAGCGCCGGGATCAGGCCGCTGTCGGCGAGCACGCCCGAGCCGACGTCGTCGATCACCGGTGGCCCAAGCCGGCACAGCTGCTCGATCGACACATCCTCGACGAACCCCAGGGCGCGGAAGTTCGACGGGTGCACGCGCAGCAGCGCGCCGATCTCGACTCCGTCGCCGTCGCGCCCGATCGCCTGCTCGTAGTCGCGCACGCGCGTGCGGTTCGTGGTCCCGACCTCGACGAGCCGCGCGCCGGATTGTTCGATCACCTCGGGAATCCGGAAGCCGCCGCCGATCTCGACGAGCTGCCCGCGCGAGACGACGATCGCGCGACCGGGACCGGCCAGCGCGGCGACCGCAAGGAGGACCGCGGCGGCGCCGTTGTTGACCGCGATCGCGGCCTCGGCGCCGGTCAACTCGCGCAGCACCGCCTCGACGTGGTCGTGGCGCGAGCCGCGCGCGCCGGTGTCGAGGTCGAGCTCGAGGTTCGAATAGCGTGCGGCGCGCGTGACGGCGTTCTGCGCGGCCCGCGCGAGCGGCGCGCGCCCGAGGTTGGTGTGGACGATCACGCCGGTCGCGTTGAGAACCGCGCGCAACGAGCCGCGCTGCAGCTGCGCGAGCACCTCGCGCGCTCGCGGCAGCAGATCCGCGGAGCGCACCGACGCGCTCGGGTCGAGCAGGAGCGCGGCGCGCAGCTCGTCGATCGCGCGCCGGGCCGCGGCGACCGCGAGCGCGTGCGGAGCGTCGAGCGCGCCGGCCAGCTCGTGGACGGCAGGCAGCGCCCTCAGCGCGGGGGCGCCGGCGTCACTCCCTGCACCCACTCGCCGGCTTCCTTCTTCCAGATCGGAACCTGCGCCTTGATGCGATCGATGATCTCGCGCGCGCCGTCGAACGCCTCCGCGCGATGCACGGCGCTCGCGGCGACGAGCACCGAGGGCTCCGACAGCGGCACGGTCCCGACTCGGTGCTCGGCGGCGGCCGCGCACAGCCCGTGGCGCTCGATCGCCGCGGCGACGATCTCGCCCAGCTGGCGCTCGGCCATCGGCGCATACGCCTCGTACTCGAGCTCGGGCACGTCGCGCGTGACGCCGGCGAACGTCACGATCGCGCCGGCGCGCGGGTCACGCACGAGCTCGATCAGCCGGTCGAGCGACAGCGGCTCCGCGCTTATGTGGGCGTGCGCAGCGCCGACCGAGCCGCCGGACACGGGTGGGATCAAGGCGAGCTCATCGCCGCCGGAGAGGACCGCGTCTTCGTCGGCGTATTCCTGGTTGACCGCCATCACGACGCACAGCCCGTCGGTCAGCGAGGTCAGCTCCGCGAGCGCGTCGCCGACGGAGGCGCCGTCGGGCAGCTCGAGCTCGAGCTCATCCGCGCCCGCGCGTTCCCGCAATCCGGCGAATAGCTTCACGCTCACCTGCATCACCAGAAAGGCTACCCCGGCGCGTCCGCGCGCCGTGCGCCGGTAAGCTGATTGGGAATGGCGACTACCGGCGAGCATCGCACGATCGCGCCGCTCGTCGGCCCTGATGACCCGCGCCGGTTCACCGACTCGGGGATCGAGATCCAGCCGCTCTACAACGAGGCTGACGTCCGCAAGGACCTACCCGAGCGGCTCGGCGAGCCGGGCGAGTACCCGTTCACGCGCGGCATCCACCGCGACATGTACCGCGGCCAGCTGTGGACGATGCGCCAGTACGCGGGCTACGCGAGCGCCAAGGAGTCAAACGAGCGCTACCACTACCTGCTCGAGCACGGCTCGACGGGTCTCAGCATGGCGTTCGATCTGCCGACTCAGCTCGGGCTCGACTCCGACGATCCGCGGTGCCTCGGCGAGGTCGGCCGCACCGGCGTCGCGATCGACACGCTCGACGACATGCGGACCGCGTTCGACGGGATCCCGCTCGACAAGGTGTCGACGTCGATGACGATCAACGCTCCCGCCGCCGCGCTCCTGCTGCTCTACGAGCTGGTGGGCGAGGAGCAGGGCGTGCCGGCGAAGGAGCTCCGGGGGACGACCCAGAACGACATCCTCAAGGAGTACATCGCGCGGGGCAACTTCATCTACCCGCCCGAGGGCGCGATCCGCTTGACGACCGACCTGTTCGCGTACTGCAACGAACGCGTGCCGAAGTGGAACACGATCTCGATCAGCGGCTACCACTTCCGTGAAAAGGGGTGCTCGGCGGTCCAGGAGGTTGCGTTCACGCTCGCGAACGGGATCGCCTACGTCCAGGCCGCGCTCGAAGCGGGGTTGGATATCGACAAGTTCGGCCCGCGGCTGGCGTTCTTCTTCAACGGCCACAACAACGTCTTTCAGGAGATCGCGAAGTTCCGCGCCGCGCGGCGGATGTGGGCCGAGATCATGCGCGAGCGCTTCGGCGCGCGCGACGAGCGCTCGTGGCGGCTGCGCTTCCACACCCAGACGGGTGGCGTGACGCTGACCGCCCAGCAGCCGGAGAACAACATCGTGCGCGTGGCGCTGCAGGGGTTCGCGGCGGTCTGCGGCGGGACCCAGTCGCTGCACACCAACGGCTTCGACGAGGCGCTCGCGCTGCCGACCGAGCGCGCCGCCAAGATCGCGCTGCGCACGCAGCAGATCATCGGACTCGAGTCGGGTGCCGCCGACACCGTCGACCCGTTCGCCGGCTCGTACTTTATCGAGGCGCTGACGGACGAGATCGAGCTCCGCGCGAGCGAGCTGATCGCGAAGATCGACGAGCTCGGCGGCTCGGTCCAGGCGATCGACTTCATGAAGGCCGAGATCGAGGAGTCCGCGTTCGGCTACCACGAGCGCTACCGCACCGAGCAGGACATCGTCGTCGGCGTCAACAAGTACGTCGAGGACTCGCCCGAGGTGCCCGACATCCTGCGGGTCGACCCGGCGTCCGAGCGCGAGCAGGTCGAGCGGCTGCTGGCGTTCAAGGCGAATCGCGACCAGGACCTCGCGCTTCGCCGGCTCGAGGAGGTCCGGACGGCGGCGCGCGGGTCGAACAACATGCTGCCCGTCCTGAAGGCCGCGCTGCGTGACCGCTGCTCGCTCGGCGAGGTGTGCGGCGCGATGCGCGACGTCTTCGGCGAGTACAAGCCGACCTTCTGAGATCGACGCCACAACTTCCCACCGGCGGGCTCGTTTCAGCCGTCGAGTAACGAATCGCGAGGGGAGTCTCGATGCGACGACGACGAGTCGGGCTGACGATTGTTGCTGCTGTGCTGCTCGCACTCGCGCACGCGGCGGCGGCCGGCGCAACCGTGACGTTGTCCTCGATCACCTCGCCGGCAAACGGCGGGCGACCCGACCGACTTCACGACCACCGGCACCACGCTGACCACGGTTGACAACTGGGGGCCGGCGAGTGAGTGCGGGCCGACGCTGATCCCGTATGACTCCGGCCTCTATCCGGCGGCGTCGCCGCTGAGCTGTGTGGGGTCGCTCTACAGCGATGACGGGTTCTCGCGCTCCGAGGTGCAGGTGGATCGTCGGAACGCCTACGATGCGTTCAGCGCCGCACAGCTGTTCACGCAAGCTGGTCCATGCGTTCCGGTCTGCTCGTCCAGCGTCGATAGTCCAGGCTTCCCGGCGATCACCGTGTCACACGACTGGACCGCCGCGAGCGGCCTACAGTCGACGAGCTCGACCGAGGACTGGGTCGTGTGTCACGGAGCGGATCCCTATGCGCCGACCGCAAATGAGCTCAACTGCCCGAGCTTTGATCCCGCCGGCATCGAGCTGCGGCGCACGGTCGCGATGAGCAACGGCGGGCGAGTGGTGATGCTGACAGATACGTGGACGTCGATCAACGACGCGCCGCACACGCTCGATCTGCTCTATGACACGAACGGTTCCCCTTACGGGAATCACCTGTTCGGCGCTCCGGGGTATCGGTTCCCTGGTCAGCGTTCGTTCGGGCTCTACTCGATCGGACAAACTGTGCCGGGTCCGTCCTTCGCGCCGGGGTCGGTCCTCGTGCGCTCGGATGTCACCGCGCCCGACGGTGACCCGGAGGACAGCGTCGGCGCTATCACTTTCTCGGCCGCGCCCACCGGCTTCGTGTTCGCCAACGGCACCGAGCTCGAGGCGCGCTACGTCCTACGGATCCCGGCAAGCGGTTCGGTGACGCTTCGATTCGTCTGCTCGATCGCCTACACGGTCGCCGCGGTTCAGTCACTCGCGCTCGATGCCGAGGACCTGATCGTGGCGCCGGCGCTGAAATTCACGGCGCCGAAGCGCAACGCCAAGGTTCACACCTTGCCGGTGCGCGTGGCGGGAACCGCGATCGCTGGGTCCGGCGTCAGCTCGCTCTTGATCGACGGCCGCCGGGTGAGGGTCGGTCGTCGGGGCGCGTTCGTCACTCGAGTGCGGCTGAAGCCAGGCCGTAAAACGATCACTGGCACCCTGATCGACGCCGCCGGCGCGCACGTGAGGGCTCGCGTGACGGTGAGGTACCGAAATCAGGCAGCCGGAGCCAGATCGACCTTCACGCCGCGCCAGAACGCGACGTAGTCCTTGACCTGCTCCGCGGCCGGTAGCGGCGTGGGGTAGAACCAGGCGGCGCCCGCGTTGCGCTCACCGTCGACGACCACGTCGTAATAGCTGGCCGTGCCCTTCCACGGACACATCGTGTGCTCGTCACTCGTGGCGAACAACTCCTGGCTGACGCTATCCGGTGGGAAGTAGTGGTTGCCCTCGACGATGATCGTGTCGCCGCTCTGCGCGAGCACCGCTCCGTTCCAGACGGCTCGGACGGGTCCCCGGTCTCCTCCGTTGACGAAATCGCGACTCATGCTTGCTCCTCGGATGCGATCGATCGAATGTGTGGCCCTGCAAGCAGGGTAGTGCCGCGCGCCGCCTCGAACGCCTCGATGAACTTCAACCACAGCTCGCTCCGCGTCGGGAACGCCGCGATCGCGTGGGCGAGCGTGGTCAGCGGCACGCGGGCGGTGATCGCGATCGTCGCCGCCTGGAGGAAGTCGGCCACCCCGGGTCCGACGAAGGTCGCGCCGACGAGCACCTCCTCGTCGACGTCGACGACGAAGCGCGTCGTGCCGCCGGCGCCGCGGCCGACGAAGCTGGCACCGGCGGTACCGTCGGTCGGCAGGTCGATCGGCTCGGCCATGATGCCTGCCTCCAGCGCGCCCATCAGCGTCAGTCCGACCGCCGCGACGGCCGGGTCGGTGAATGTCACGCGCGGGACGATCGGGCCGTCCGTTCGCGCGATCGCGTCCTCGCCGAGGATGTGGTCCGCCGCGATCCGCGCCTGGTACTTGCCCGCATGGGTGAGCAGCGAGCGGCCGTTGACGTCGCCGATCGCGTACAGCCAGTGCGCGCCCGGCACGCGCATGTGCTCGTCGACCTTGATGTAGCCCTCCACCGACACGCCGAGCTGCTCGAGCCCGAGCCCGGCGGTCGCCGGCCGGCGGCCGATCGCGACCAGCAGCCTCGTCCCGCTGACGCTCTCGCCGTTCGCGAGATGCAGCGTGACCGTGTGCTCGTCGTGGTCGACGCGAGTGGCCATGACGCCGGTGTGAACCGCGACTCCGTGCCGTTCGAGGCAGGCGCGCACCTGTTCGCCGGCGAACGGCTCCTCGTGCGGCAGCAGCCGCTCCATCGCCTCGACGAGGGTCACCCGCGAGCCGAGCGAGGACCACGCCTGCGCCATCTCGGCGCCGACCGCGCCGCCGCCGAGCACGAGCAGCTCGTGCGGGACCTCGCGCGCCGTCGTCGCCTCGCGATTGGACCACGCGTGCGCCTCGGCGAGGCCCGGAATCGGCGGCATCAGGGCGCCGGTGCCGACCGCGATCACGACCGCGTCGCGGGCGCTCAGGAGGTCATCGCCGACGCGCACACGGCGTTCGCCGTCGAGCCGGGCGTGGCCGCGAACGAGCTCGATGCCGCGCGAGGAGAGCCAGGGCAGTTGGTCGTCGTCGCGCAACCCATGCGCCACATCGTCGCGGCGCGAGAGCACGGCCTCGACGTCGAGCTCGCCCGTGACCGCCTGCGCCGCCCCCGGGATGCGCCGGACCTCGGCGAGCGCCTCGCCCGGGCGCAGCAGCGCCTTCGAGGGCATGCACGCGTAATAGGAGCACTCGCCGCCGACGAGATCCCGCTCGACGATCACGACCTGCTTGCCCCCGCGCTCGGTCAGCCGGCCCGCCGCGACCTCGCCGGCCGGTCCGGCGCCGATCACGACCACGTCGAATTCTCGCTCCACGACTTCGCTCCTCGATCGTTCGTTTCAGCGCTCGCTGTCCAGGTGGCCCATCTGGGCCGCTTCATATCGCGTGCCCGCGGCCGCGTCCGCGGGCATCGCCCGCTCGATCAGCGCGACGTCCTCCTCGCTCAGCTGAAGCTCGGTCGCAGCGAGCGCCTCGGCGAGCCGCTCGCGCGTGCGCGCTCCGATCAGTGGGACGATGTCCTGGCCGCGCGTGAGCACCCAGGCGATCGCGACCTGCGCGACCGTCGCGCCCTTTGCATGCGCGACCTCGCGCAGCTGCTCGACGAGCGCCAGGTTGCGCGCCAGGTTCTCGCCCTGAAAGCGCGGCGCTCGGCCGCGGAAGTCGGCCGGATCGAGCGAGCGCTCGGGCGACCAGTGGCCGCTGATCAGGCCTCGCGATAGGACGCCGTAAGCGGTGATCGCGATCCCGAGCTCGCGGCATGCCGGCAGGATCGTGTGCTCGATCCCGCGGGAGATCAGCGAGTACTCGATCTGGAGATCGCACACGGGGTGCACGGCGTCGGCCCGCTGGATCGTCTCGGCGCCGACCTCCGAGAGCCCGAAATAGCGCGCATACCCGGCGTCGATCAGGTCCGCGATCGCGCCGGCCGTCTCCTCGATCGGGACCGACTGATCCAGGCGCGCGGGGCGATAGATGTCGACGTGGTCGGTGCCGAGTCGCTGCAGCGAGTATGCGAGCGCGGTCTTGACGGCCGCCGGTCGCGCGTCGTAGCCCAGCCAGGCGCCGTCCGGCCCGCGCTGGGCGCCGAACTTGACGCTGATCAGGACCTGGTCGCGGTCGCGTCCCCGGAGCGCGCGCGAGATCAGCAGCTCGTTGTGGCCCATGCCGTAGAAGTCGCCGGTGTCGAGCAGGTTGATGCCCGCGTCGAGCGCCGCGTGGATCGTCGCGATGCTCTCCTTCTCGTCGGTCGCGCCGTACACCCCCGACATTCCCATGCATCCGAGGCCCAGCCGGGATACCTCTGGGCCGGCGGCACCGAGCTTGACGGTCATCGTGTCTCCTGTTCCTCGAAAACGGAGCTGTACGTGTATGCCCCCATGATCGCGCGTGCAAGCGCTGCGCCCGGTGAAGGAGTCGCTGGAGGCCGGGCGAATCTGTCGCCCATGACAGAGCACCAGGCAAGCCGTACGCTGGTCAAGTCCCCGCCCGAGCTGTGGGCCGAGTGCAGCGACGCGCGCGCGCTCAGCCGCCACTTGAGCGGATCGTTCGGCGAGATCAGGATCACGCGGCTCGACCCCGAGACCACCGTCGCCTGGGAGGGCGAGCGAGCCAGCGGCACGGTGCGCCTCGAGCCGTCGGGATGGGGCACTCGCGTCGTCCTGACCGCGCGAGAGGCCGGCGAGCTCGTGCTCGAGGAGGCGGCCGCGCCGCCCGGGGAAGTGGCCACGCCGCCCGATGCGGTACCCGACGCGGCCGCCGCCCCCTCGCCCGAGGCCCCGGACGAGGTGGCCCCCGGCCCCCATCCAGGGTTCCTCAGGCGGGTCCGGCGGTGGTTCGCCGGCCGGTCCGAGCCCGGCAGCGCCGCACCTGCCTCCCCGGCTCCGGACGCGGCTGCCCCGGCCCTGGATGTCGGGATGGAGCTCCCGGAGGACGCCTCGCCGCCGGCGGCGACGGTCGCCTCGCCCGCGGAGACCGGATCCGCGCTCGCCGCTGCGCTCGACAGCCTCGGCCAGGCGCACCACCGCCCGTTCTCTCGCGGCTGATCCCCGCGCCCGGCGGTCTGCCCCCGACCGCCGGGCGCCTCACCGCGCCCCACCGGTCGCGGGCCAACCCCTAAACTCGCGCGCCCGATGCGCGACAAGGCCCCGGTCACATACGAGGAGAAGCTCGCCCAGCTGGAGGAGCTCCGCTCCGAGGCGATTCACGCCGGCACCGAGCAGGCCGTCGCCAAGCAGCACGAGAAGGGCAAGTACACCGCGCGCGAGCGCGTGCACAAGCTCCTGGACCCGGGCTCCTTCCAGGAGCTCGACACGTTCGTGCGCCATCGCACGTCCGACTTCGAGATGATGCGCCACCGCCCCTACGGCGACGCCGTGGTGACCGGCCACGGCACGATCGACGGCCGCCGGGTGTGCGTGTTCAGCCAGGACTTCACGGTCTTCGGCGGCTCGCTCGGCGAGGTGATGGGCGAGAAGATGTGCAAGATCATGGACCTGGCCGCGAAGATCGGCTGCCCGGTGATCGGGATCAACGACTCGGGCGGCGCGCGGATCCAGGAGGGAGTCGTCTCGCTCGGCGCCTACGGCGACGTGTTCGTGCGCAACGTGATGTGCAGCGGCGTGATCCCGCAGATCAGTCTGATCATGGGACCGTGCGCCGGAGGCGCCGTGTACTCGCCCGCCATGACGGACTTCGTCTTCATGGTCAAGGAGACCAGCCACATGTTCATCACCGGACCTGACGTGATCAAGACGGTGACCGGCGAAGAGGTCGACTTCGAGTCGCTCGGCGGCGCGATCAGCCACAACACGAAGTCAGGCGTCGCGCACTTCGCCTCCGAGGACGAGGACGCGTGCCTGCAGGACACCCGCTACCTGCTCTCGTTCCTGCCGCAGAACAACCTCGAGACGCCGCCGCGGATGCAGCCGACCGACGATCCGTTGCGGATGGACCCGGAGCTGGACCACGTCGTCCCGGACAACCCGAACAAGCCGTACGACATGCGCGACGCGGTCCGGCTGATCGTCGACGACGGCGAGTTCTTCGAGGTTCACGAGCTATACGCGCGCAACATCGTGTGCGGGTTCGCCCGTCTGGACGGCTACGCGGTCGGGATCGTCGGCAACCAGCCCAACCAGCTCGCCGGCGTGCTGGACATCGACTCCTCCGTCAAGGGGGCTCGGTTCGTGCGCACGTGCGACGCGTTCAACATCCCGCTGATGACCTTCTGTGACGTGCCTGGATTCCTGCCCGGGACGGCGCAGGAGTGGGGCGGGATCATCCGACACGGCGCCAAGCTCCTGTACGCCTACACCGAGGCGACGGTGCCGAAGATCACGATCATCACGCGAAAGGCGTACGGCGGCGCCTACGACGTGATGGCCTCCAAGCACATGCTCGCCGACTTCAACTTCGCGTGGCCGACCGCGGAGGTCGCGGTGATGGGCCCGGAGGGTGCCGTCAACATCATCTACCGCCGCGACATCGCGTCCTCGCCGACGCCCGACGAGCGGCGCCAGAAGCTGATCGCCGACTACAAAGCGCACTTCGCCAATCCGTACGCCGCCGCCGAGCGGGGCTACATCGACGACGTGATCATCCCGCATGAGACGCGGCCGAAGATCATCACCGCGCTCCAGACGCTCCAGACCAAGCGTCAGCCCGGGCCTAAGCGCAAGCACGGCAACATCCCGCTGTAGCGCTTCGGACCTGGTCGAGAAACCGCAACCACAGACAACGTTTCTCGACCAGGTCCGGGTCAAAGCCGGACCGACTGGGCCTCGACGCGCCCGTCTCTCAATGCGGCCAGCGCCGCGGACGCGATCGCTAGGTCCTGAATCGCGAGGCCGGTCGAATCGAACAGGGTCACCTCGGCGGCGCTGCGCCGCCCCGAAGCGGCACCGGCGAGGACAGCGCCGAGCTCGGTGACGTCCGCGCGGCTGACGCGGCCCGCGACGACGACGGCGGTCAACTCGCCGCCGTGCGAGGCCTGCTCCCATTCGTCGCAGAACAGCGAGCACGCCGCGACCGCGTCGACCGATGCCTCTGCCTTCCCCGGGCCGTCGGCACCGAGCATGTTCAGGTGGAGCCCGGGACGCAGGTCCTCGACGTCGATCACGGGCTCGGCGCCGGGCGTGATGCACGACACCACGTCGCACGCAACGGCCTGCGCCCGCGAGCCAGGGCGCCAACCCAACTCGGCCGCGAGCGCCCGCGCCGCATCCTCGCGCGGATCGAAGCACACGCCTGGGCCGTAGCCGGCCGCATCTAGGCAGCGCGCCGTCCAGGCGCCGTGTAGCCCGCACCCGACGATCCCGACCGTCGCTGCGTCCGCTCCGGCCAGCGCGAGCGACGCGACCGCGGCGACGGCACCCGTGCGCAAGGACGTCACCGAGCGGCCGTCGAGCAGCAGCAGCGGCTCGCCGGTCGCGGCGTCGGAGAGGCAGATGACCCCGGTGACAGTCGGCAGGCCGCGCGCCGGATTGCCGGGAAACGACGTCACCCACTTGACGAGCGCGAGTCCGTCGCCGAGCGCCGGCATCGCCCGGAAGTCGCCGAACGGGGGGCTCGGCAGGTAGACCTTCGGGGGCATCGACCATGTCCCGTCGTGAAAGCGCACGAGCGCCTCGCGGACCCGCTCGATCGACTCCGCCGGCGAGACCGCGGCCAGAACCGCGTCGTAATCGAGGACGGGGAGCTCGGGCATCGACGGCACGATACGCTCGCCGGCAGCGATGAACCGCCGACCGAAGCTGTCGCTGCTCGCGCCGGGCGCCTCACCGGAGGAGGCCGCTGCGGTCGTCGCGGCGCTCGAGCGCTTCATGCGCGACACGGCGCCGTCGCCGGCGGCTCAGCCCCCGGTCGTCAACCCGTGGCAGCGCGCGGCCTTTTTGGAGGGCGTCAGCCGCGCCCCCACCCAGCCGCTCCCATGGGAGTGACCGGCGCAGCTCACACTCGAGGCAACCCGACGGCGGGCGCCGTCTCCCCGGCGGCGGGCGCATCCGAGCGCTTCAGGGCGCGGAAGACCGGAAAGCGCACCTCGACGTGCAGCCCTCCTGAGGACCGCGCGCGCACGTCGAGCTGCGCGTCGTGGGCGGTCGCGATTGCCGCGACGATCGACAGCCCGAGCCCGAGCCCCCCGCGGTGGCCGACGCGGTCGCCGGACAGGCGCTGGAAGGGCCGCAGCAGCCGATCGACCTCGTCCGGCGGGACGCGCGGGCCGCTGTTCGCGACGACGAGCGTCGCCTCGAGCGCGCGCTCCTGGACCTGGACTCCCACGTAGCCGCCGGCCTCGTTGTGGCGGATCGCGTTCTCGACGAGGTTCGAGACGAGCCGCTCGATGAGCCGCGAGTCGCCGGAGAGCGTGGCGGGCGCGAGCGCGACCTCGACCTGCAGACGGCGGTCGCTGAGGTCGCGCTCGCGGCTGCCGAGGACGTCCTCGACGATGACCGCGAGGTCGATCGGCTCGCGGCGCTCGAGCCCGCGTTGACTCTGGGCGAGGTCGAGGAGCGCTCCGATCAGCTGCTCCTGCTGCTCGTTCTCGTCCAGCACCTGCCGGCAGGTCGCGCGGAAGCTCGCGACGGTCGCGTGCGGGTCGGTGACGATCATCTCGAGCAGCGCGCGCTCGACGGCCAGTGGCGTGCGCAGCTCATGCGAGGCGTTGGCGACGAAGCGCCGCTGCGCGTCGAATGCACCCTCCAGCCGTTCCAGCAGCTCGTCGATCGTGTCGGCGAGCGTCCGCAGCTCGTCGCGGGGACCGGCCATTGCAAGGCGCTCGTGGAGGTTGTCCTCGGAGATCTGCCGCGCGGTGTCGGTGATCGCCCGCAGCGGGCGGAGCACGCGGCCCGCCACGACCCACCCGAGTCCGGCCGAGATGACGGCCATGATCGCGAGCGCGATCGCGGACTCGACTTCGAGCTGCTGGAGATCAGCGATTCGCTGCTGCGAGCCGACATACCTGACCACGGCCCGGCCGGCCGATGAACGGAGCAGCGCTTGGAAGCCGGACGGCACCTCTCGCGCTTGCGGCTTATGGCCGGGCGAGCTGAAGGGGACCGCGTTCTGCACGTTCCCACCGAAGCCCGGCGGTGACGCGCTGTTCAACGCGCTTCCGCGGATGGGCTGCGGACCTATGACCACCGCGGGTCCCGTCGTCGATGCCTGGGAGACGAGCACGTACGTGATCGCGAGCAGCGCGGCGCCGCAGACGAGGAACAGACCCCCGTAGAGCAGCGTGAGGCGCCAGCGCACGGTCGTCCGCGGGTGCACGAGCCCGGCCGCGAGCGCTCGCAGTCTCACGACTCCCCCCGATCCGATACCCGACCGGCGTGACCGTCTCGATCAGGGGTGGGTCGCCGAGCTTGGCGCGCAGCCGGCTGATCGTCATCCGCACCGCGTTCGTGAACGGGTCCACGGCGTCGTCCCAGCTCCGCTCGAGCAGCTCCTCGCTCGAGACGACGGCGCCCTGCGCGCCCAGCAGCAGCTCGAGTACGGAGAATTCCTTCGGGCTCAGCGCGAGCGGCGTCCCTGCGCGGGTGACGCGGCGTTGGATCGAGTCGAGCTCGAGATCGCCGTGCACGAGCGTGGGGGGCAGCGCGCGGCGCGAGCGGCGCGCGAGCGCGCGGATCCGCGCGACCAGCTCGGCGAGGTGAAACGGCTTCGGGAGGTAATCGTCCGCGCCGATCCCGAGACCCTCGAGGCGATCGGAGAGCGTGCCGGCAGCGGTCAGCATCAGCACCGCGCTCGAGCAACCCTTCGTCACGAGCGTACGGCAGACCACGTCGCCGTGGACGACCGGGAGATCACGGTCCAGGACGACGACGTCATACTCCGTGATCGTCGTGCGGGCGAGAGCTTCGCGGCCGTCGAACGCCAGGTCGACCGCCATGCCCTCCCGACGTAACACGGTCGCCACGGTCGCGGCGAGCCGC
The DNA here is from genome assembly GCA_963763525.1 of uncultured Solirubrobacterales bacterium. Lineage (GTDB taxonomy): Bacteria > Actinomycetota > Thermoleophilia > Solirubrobacterales > Solirubrobacteraceae > Palsa-465. The sequence goes on along the minus strand of CAVXPA010000012.1, from coordinate 282,050 downwards.
GGGTGATCCTCGACCACCAGCACCCTCATTCGCATCAGCTTGCCCGAACGCGCATAACAGCGACATAACAGTGGTAGCGAGGACGTGGCGACGACGCGCCGCCGCGGGGGAGCTGGGCTGAATCTCGACGGCGAACCGCGAAAAAGGTCTTATCCAGATCGTCTTTGATACCTTTGTGGTCTTGCACGCCGCTCCACCGCGGTGACGCGCACGACGACAAGGAGCCTCGATGGAGCCCGCATCGCTTGCGTCCTCGCCCCGAGAGGGGACGCTCGAGAACCCTGAAGTGCTGGAGAACGTCCCCGGCCACGTGATTCCGATCCTCGAGCGCGAGTTCGACGACTTCGACACAGAGTCAACGCGCTTTCTAAAAGGCGAGCTCGAGCAGGACGACTTCATCAAGTTCCGCCTCAAGCAAGGCGTCTACGGCCAGCGCCAGCCCGACGTCCAGATGATTCGCGTGAAGCTGCCGATGGGCGGCGTCACGCCCGACCAGCTCGATGCGTTCGCGGCCGGGATCGAGCGGTACGTGCCGCTGCGCAAGGGTCACATCACGACCCGCCAGAACATCCAGATGCACCACGTTCCACTGCCCGACGCGGCCACGCTGATCCGCGAGCTGGGCGACGCCGGGCTGTCGAGCCGCGAGGGGTGCGGCAACACGATGCGAAACGTCACCGGCGATCCGCGCGCGGGGACGCTCGAGGGCGAGCTGTTCGACATCACGCCCTATGCCGGCGCGTACGTCCGCTACTTCGTGCGCCATCAGACGACCCAGACGATGCCGCGCAAGGTCAAGACGGCGTTCGCGGCGACCGAGGAGGACAACGCGATCACGCGGATCCACGACGTCGCGTTCATCCCGAAGCTGCGCGACGGCGTCCGCGGCGTCGAGCTGCGGGTCGGCGGCGGCACCTCGATCATGCCGCGTCTGGCGCCGACGCTGTACGAGTTCGTCGAGCTCGACAACGGCGACTACCTCCGCGTCACCGAGGCCTGCATGCGGATCTTCGACCGCCAGGAGTGGCTCCGAGCCAATCGGGCGCGCGCGCGGATCAAGGTGATGGTCGACAAGATCGGGATCGATGCGTTCCGTGAGCTCGTCGAGGACGAACTACAGGGCGACTGGGTCGACGAGCGCGATTTCTCGCTGCAGGGCATCCTGTTCGACCACGACGAGGAGGCGCACGCCCCCGCGCCGATCCGGAGCGCGGCGACGCCGAACGGCGATCTGCGCGAGTTCGACGCGTTCGTCGAGTCGAACGTCACCCGCCAGCGCCAGGCGGGGTTCTCGACCGTCGAGGTCGTCGTCGCGCGCGGCGATCTGACGCCTGAGCAGCTGCGCGGCCTCGCCCAGATCATGCGCGACTACACGGGCGGCTACGCCCGCACGAGCGTGCACCAGAACCTCGTCCTGCGCTGGGTTCGGGACGAGGCGGTGTACGAAGTCTGGCGCGCGCTGCGCGATCTCGGCCTCGGCGATGCCGGCGCACACGAGATCACCGACGTCGTCAGTTGCCCTGGGACGGACTCCTGCAAGCTCGGGATCACGAGCTCGATGGGTCTCAATCAGGCGATCCGCGAGCGCTTGCAGGCGATGCAGATCGACGACCCGCTCACGCGCCGCATCCACGTCAAGATGAGCGGCTGCCCCAACGGCTGTGGCCAGCACCACATCGCGAGCATCGGCTTCTACGGTGCGTCGATCAAGGTCGGGGATCGGATGCTGCCCGCCTATATCCCGCATGTTGGCGGCACCTATGAGGGCGGTGAAGTCCGCTACGGCCAGCGGCTGAAGTCGCGGTTGGCCGCCAAGCGCGTCCCCGAGGCCGTGGAGCGGTGGGTGCGCTTCTACGAGCGCGAGCGCCGCCCGGCCGAGGACTGGCACACCTTTGTCGACCGCGTCGGCACGGGCGAATTCGAGGCGCTCGTGAAGGATCTGACGATGCCGATCGAATTCAGCATGGAGAACATGAGCTATTTCGTCGACTGGAGCCGGACGGGGCCGTTCGAGGTTCAGCGCGGCGAGGGGGAGTGCGCGGTTTGAGCCTCACAAGTCCAGATCTGCTCGAGTCCGCATCCGCCGCCGAGGTGCTCCTGTACGCACTGGAGCGCTTTCATCCGCGACTGCTGACCGCGTGCTCGTTCCAGAAGGAGGAATCGGTCCTCCTGCACATGCTGACCTCGATCGAGCCGGACGCGCGCGTGTTCACGATCGACACGGGCGTGCTGTTCCCCGAGACCCTCGCGACCTGGAAGCAGTTCGAGGATCGGTTCGGCGCGCAGATCGAGGTGTTCGACGCCTCGAACCCAGACGCGCCGTGGACCGCCGAGCGGTGCTGCGGCGCTGCCAAGGTGGACGCGCTCGAGCGGGCGCTCGACGGAGTCGAGGCATGGGTCACCGGGATCCGTCGCGAGCAGGCGCAGACGCGGTCGAGCGCGGCCAAGCTCGAACGCGACGAGCGCCGCGGGATCTGGAAGGTCAACCCGCTCGCGGACTGGTCCGAGAAGGACGTCTGGCGCTACATCCGGGAGCACGATCTTCCCTACAACACCCTGCACGACCAGGGCTACGCGTCGATCGGGTGCGTGCCGTGCACGCTCCCCGGCGCGGGCCGCGAGGGGCGCTGGGCGGGGCAGGACAAGATCGAGTGCGGGATTCACGAATGAGGACTCCTCACCGGAGCGGGTGACTCGCTCCGGTGAGAGCTCCGGCGCTCGGCTGTTGTATAACGCGGAGCGCTGCTGGGTAACGCGACAGGCGCTGGGTAACGCGACAGGAGTGGCCGGATCGGCCCATCGACGTCGGGGTCGAGGAAAGCCGCGCCACCCGCGGTAAACCTAGGCCGCATCGGGCAAGTCAGTACTCCGGCCCGCGCTCTTACACTCCTCCGACGAGTGCGCCCAGAGTTGGAGGTGCTCAGTTGAGTAGCTGATCCAACATAAGCTCGTCGTCGCCTGCGGGTGTGAGTCCCGTCCGGGTAGCTGCCAGGAGGCCCGGTAGCAGGCTGGCGGCTCGGTCTGGAAACGGGCCGGGTCGAAGCCCAGCGTCAAGAGCCCTTCAAGGGGGAGCGACTGAGCGGTCCGCAGCATCAAGCGAAGCCTGCCGCGCCGTTAGTGTGCCCGCCTTCGGGTGGGAGAGAGGGAGTGCCGAGCCGCGTCGGTCACGGCGAAGGCCATGGAAGGGGTGAAGATCCTGGAATGCAGCCCTGAAGAACTCCTCGGCGTAGAGGGCGTGGAACGTTCGGATGGTGGCGGCGGGAACTGGGGAGGCCCTCCCCGGCCCGATGGTCTGCGGAGTACCGTCGGAGAGTCGCGTCCTATAACCGGTGATGAGCCGGGAAATGGATCGTGAGCCGGGTGGGCGTCGGAGGCGGCCATACGTACCGTTTGAGCTGACCGGACAACAGAACCGGCGGCGATGGGAAGGGCCGCTGCTTCGTTCACGCGTCACGCATAGGGAAAGGCCGGTGAGTGCCAGAAATGGCTAGGACCACCAAGCAGGACAAAGTCCGAGAACTGCAGCGAACGCTTTACCGGGCGGCCAAGGCCGATCCCGAACGACGATTCCATGCGCTCCATGACAAGGTCCACCGCAGGGACGTCCTGGAGCGGGCGTGGGAGCTGGTGCGCGCCAATCACGGCGCGGCCGGCATCGACCGACAGACCATCGCCGACATCGAGGAGTACGGCGTCGCCAAGCTCCTCGATGAGCTGGCCGCGGAGTTGAAGGATGGGCAGTGGCGTCCGCTCCCGGCTCGCAGGGTCTTCATCCCGAAGCCCGGCAGGCCGACTGAGCAAAGACCACTCTCGATCCCTGTTGTCCGTGACCGTGTTGTGCAGGCGGCGACGAAGATCGTCATTGAGCCGATCTTCGAGGCCGACATGCTGGAGTGCTCCTTCGGGTTTCGCCCGAGACGCTCGGCGCACGACGCCCTTCAGGTTCTCCTTGATGAGTCCTGGCGGGGCGCTCGGTGGGTGGCGGAATCGGACGTCTCTAACTGTTTTGAGGCGATCCCGCATTCTGGGTTGATGGCGGCGATCGAGGAGCGGATCTCAGACCGTCACGTGCTCAAGCTCCTGCGCGCGATGCTGCGCGCCGGGGTCATGGAAGACGCGGCGGTCAAGCGGAGCACGGCTGGAACCCCTCAAGGCGGGGTGATTTCACCTTGCCTGTGCAATGTCTACCTGCACCGGCTTGACCGGCAATGGCAGACACGCGGACACGGGGTTCTGTTGCGCTACGCCGACGATCTGCTGGCGGTATGCAAGACCAAGCGGGACGCCGAGGGCGCTATCGAGGCGCTCACCGCGATCCTGGCCGAGTTGGGCCTCGAGCTCAAACCGGCCAAGACGCGGATCGTGCATCTGCGAGAAGGAGGCGAGGGACTGGATTTCCTCGGCTTCCATCATCGCTACGTGCGCGGCAACACGCCACGGTCAAAACATCTCGCCTTCCTTGTCCGCTGGCCCTCACGGCAGGCGATGGGACATGCCCGCCAGCGGATCCGGGAGATCACCGACCGCTCGCGGCTGAAGGTCCCACTCGAGGTGATCGTGCGAGACCTCAACCGGTTCTTGCGCGGCTGGGCGGGCTACTTCCGTTACGGGAACTCCGCCCGGTTCTTCACCAAGATCATGCTCCACGCCTACCGGCACTTGGCAGGGTTCATCGCCAAGCGCCACAAGCAACGCAAGCGATACGGCTACTGGGTTCTGGCTCACACGCCGGATCGCTTCGGACTGATCAGCCTCAACGGAACCATCATCGCGCCCCGGCCCAACCGGCCATGGCGCCACGGGAAGCTGAATGCCGGCGGTGAAGAACGTCGGTGAGCCGTGTGCGAGAGAACCGCATGCACGGTTCGAGGTGGCGGCGGGAGGAAACCAGCGCCAGTCGGCCATGCCGCGCGGCGTGGGCGCCTCCCGCCGACCCTACTCATCCGACGGTCGTCTTGCGACCGTCGCGGAGCATTTCGGTCACTGCAAGGGCAACCTCAAATGGGAGACCGTAATGACAATGACAATCATCATCATCCTCAACGCCGCCTTGGCAAGCGCCATCGTGCTCGGGATTGTCGGTCTGCTCACCGGCGGCATCGTCGCGCAGTCGCGTGATGCAGAGCGACTCGCCAGGCACTATCGACCGACCGTGCGCTACCCAGCCGCCCGCCGGGACCGGCGTCTTGTCGCGCGGCATTAGCTCACGGTCACGTCGACCGGCGCGGATGCGATGCCGTTGGCGACGACCTTAAGCGTCGAGGCACCCGTGCCGATCGTCGCCGGTAGCGTGAACTGCGTCGAGGACGCTGCGCCCGGGGTCACTGACATGCTCGTCATGCCGGAGCTCCGGGCGTATGCGACGTCGCCGGTCGCCGTGTTGGTGACCCGCACGAGCGGATAGTTGGTCGCGTCCTGGTAGTCGTCGCCGTAGGCCGCGGCCTGCGTGAGCCCATTTAGCTGGCGTCCGCTCAGCGTGTAGGTGTCACCGGGCGTCAGCGTGCGCGGAACCGAGGTGACGGTCGGGCGCCAGCTGGTCTTCGGCGCGCCGCTCGAATTGAACAACACCATCTGCCCGATCCGATCGTTGAACAGCACCTGACCGGTCGGGAGGACGAGCATGTAACCGTAGTTCGACGCCTGTGAGGCGGCGTTGGGGCGTCCGTCACGCGGGTCAGGGTGCTGCCGTTGTATAGGAAGAAATGCGCCGGTGGGGTGTAGTCGCCCGGACTGGCATCGAGGAGCACGTCCCCGTCGGGAAGGATGGCGCCGGGACCGTCGGCGATGTCGTACTGCTTGCCGCCGATGACCGGGCAGCAGCGACCAACCCTCCTCGCCGTTGCCATCCGCCTTGCCGGCACCGGTGGCAGTCCAAGTCAGCGTCCCTGCGTTCAGGATCGCGTGCGACTTGGTGCCCGAGTAACCAGACGCCCCGAGCATGAATTGACCGTTTGCGAGCACGGTGCTCGGAGCGTCGCCGATCCGTGACCACCCGGTCCCCGTCGGCGGTTTGATCGTCGTCCACTTGTTCGTGAGCGGGTTGTAGATCGCACCCTGGTTGGTCCAGGTCAGCGTCCCGTGGTTGTACTCGCCTCCCTCGATCACCACACGCCCGGCGGGCAGGACGGCGGAGGCGAAATAGAGCCACGGTGAGCTCGCCGGCGGGATCGCCTGCGCGGACTTGCGAACCGGCGGCGGCAGCGGGTCGACGCCCGAGGCAGCCGCTTGCGGCTGCGCCGCGATACCCCTCACGTCTGCGTGCGCCGTCGATGCGGCGAGCGTCACAGTCGCGGCGAGCGCGCCGAACGCGCAGATGGCCCTCTTCATCGCGATTCCCCCGTTGAAAGTGGTGCCCCGTCCGGATCCGAGATCCTCGGCGGTGGCGGCGCTAGCAGGAAGCGCGGCGTCCGTGCACTTTTGAGCCGCTAAAGTCCCCGCCCCCGATGTTCTCGAAGGTCTTGATCGCCAACCGCGGCGAGATCGCGGTCAGAATCATGCGCGCTTGTGAAGAGCTGGGGATCGCGACGGTGGCTGTGTACTCCGAGGTCGACCGCGATGCGATCCACGTCAAGCGTGCGAACGAGGCGTACCTGCTGGGGCCCGGTCCGGCCGCCGAGAGCTATCTCAACGTCGAGAAGCTGATCGACGCGGTGCAGCGGTCGGGCGCCGAGGCGGTCCATCCGGGCTATGGCTTCCTGGCGGAGAACGCCGCCTTCGCGGCGCGGCTCGAGGAGCTCGGGATCACGTTCATCGGGCCCCCGTCGAGCGCGATCGAGGCGATGGGGTCGAAGACGCGTGCGCGCGAACTGATGGCGCGCGCCGGCGTGCCGATCGTGCCCGGCACGACAGCGCCGGTCGAGACGATCGAGGAGGCGCGCGGGCTGATCGAGCAGACGATCGGCTATCCGGTCGCGGTGAAGGCGGCCGGCGGCGGCGGCGGCAAGGGCTTCCGCGTCGCCCTGACCGAAGAGGAGCTCGCCGACGCGTTCGAAGGGGCCTCGCGCGAGGGCGAGAAGTTCTTCTCCGACCCGACGGTCTATCTGGAGCGTTACCTGCCCGATCCCCGGCACGTCGAGGTACAGGTGCTGGCGGACAAGCACGGCAACGTGATCCATCTGGGCGAGCGCGACTGTTCGGTCCAGCGCCGCCACCAGAAGCTGATCGAGGAAGCGCCGGCGCCCGCCGTCGATGCCGAGCTGCGCGCGCGGATCGGCAAGATCGCGACCGACGCCGCGGCTGCCGTGAGCTACACCGGCGCGGGCACGATCGAGGGTTTGTTGCAGGACGGTCAGTACTTTTTCCTGGAGATGAACACTCGCGTCCAGGTCGAGCACCCGGTGACCGAGCTCGTGACGGGCGTCGACATCGTCAAGGAGGGGATCCGCGTCGCAGCCGGCGAGCCCCTATCGATCTCCCAGGGCGACGTCGAGCTGCGCGGGCACGCGATCGAATGCCGCATCAACGCCGAGGACGCGAGCAAGAACTTCGCCCCCGCTCCCGGGAGGATCGGCGCCTACCAGGAGCCCGGCGGACCGGGCGTCCGGGTCGACTCCGGCGTGGGTGCCGGGTCGGAGGTCTCGCCGATGTACGACCCGATGGTCGCCAAGCTGATCGTGTGGGACGTCGACCGCCCGCAGGCGACCGCGCGGATGCTGCGGGCGCTGGGCGAGTTCGAGATCGGCGAGCTGAAGACGCTGCTGCCGTTCCACCAGGCACTCCTGCGCACGCGGCAATGGGAGCAGGCCGAGACGTGCCGGGACCTGATCGAGGATCGCGACTGGCTGCGGCGCCTCGCGTTTCCCAAGCCGGCGCCGGCGGCGGACGATGCGGGCGAGTCCGACCGGGTCGAGCAGACGTACACGGTCGAGGTGTCGGGTAAGCGCTTCGACGTCAAAGTGATCGGCCCCCCTGCCGGGCTCGCCGGCGCCGGCGCGGCGGGCAACGGCGCCCGACCGGCGCAGGCCGGGCGCGCGGCGCCGCGGCGCAGCGACCGGGCGCGCTCGGCGGACTCGGCCGGCGGCGGCGATTCGCTCAGCTCCCCGCTGCAGGGCACCGTGCTCAAGATCGCCGTCGAGCCGGGCGCGAGCGTCGAGGAGGGCGCGCTCGTGTGCGTGATCGAGGCGATGAAGATGGAGAACGAGATCACCGCTCACAAGTCCGGCAAGATCGCGCAGTTGCCGATCGCCGTCGGCGCCGCCGTCGCGTCGGGCGACACGCTCGCGGTGATCAGCTCGGACGGCTGAGCCGGTCCGGGGCGATCCGTGCGGGTGCCGAGCCCCCGGCGCCGCGTCGCTATCGTAGATCGCCAGACCAGGCTCGTCGTCGGTCGGGGCGACGATCAAGGACCACGAACCTGGAGGGCTCAGAAGTGTCCATTTCCAAGTCGGCCGCGCTGCCGGCTGCGATCTGTGCCGCCGTGGGCGCGTGCGCAGCTGCGGGCGCGTTTGCATTCGCGGCGCCGGCCGCCGCGGCCACGTCAGCCTTCGGCTGCGCGGCGAGTGCGGTCAGCGCCACGCTCGCAACGCCGCCATCGACCTTCTCTCAGGCTCTCGCCAATCCGGCGACCTTCCCCTGCTCGAGTGCGAGCCAGAGCAGCTCGGTGCAGACCGGCGCCGCCCCGATCGCGAGCGGGGCGACGCAGGCGATCACGCACGCCAACACCACGCAGGAAGGGGCGGGCGCAGGCGCGCTCGCGTACGCGGCCAGCGTCGTGATCGGCGCCCCCGGCGCGGTGATCGCGATCGCGGGCGCGCAGTCGCAGGCAACCTATGCCTGTTCGAGCGGCCAGGTCATCTCTTCCTCGGGCTCGCAGGTCGCCGGCGTCACGATCAACGGTCGGGCGGTCGTGCTGCCGGCGAGTACGAGCTCGCTCAAACTCGCCGTCGGCAATGGTGGCGAGCTTCTGATCAACCAGGAGACGAAGACCGGCACGTCGCTCGTTCGCGCTGCCGCGATCGTCGAGCTCCCGGGCGTCGGCGACGTCACGATCGCCCAAACCGTGGTCGCCCAGACAGGCGATCCGTGTACCGGCGCCAACACCACGTCGGCGTTCGTGCAGCCGTGCCCGAACGGCTCGAGCTACAACGCGGCCAGTGGCGACTGCGCGATCGCCGGCGTGACGCCGGCGCCGATCCCCGTCGCGGCGCCGTTCCAGGGTCCCACGGGCGGTCGGGTCGTCGCTCTCGCGCTCGCGCGGCTGACGAGCAAGAGCGCTTGCGTGCAGCGTGGACCGGGCGCGCCCTATGTCCTCGTCGGCAGCCCCGGCTCCGGGCCGATCATCGGCACAGGGAATGGCGACCGCATCATCGCCGACTCCGGCGACTACCTGATCGAAGCGGGAGGCGGGCCGAACTGCATCGCCGTCGAGGGTGGCAACGACGTCATCTCCGCCGCGAACGGGAGCGACACCGTCTACACGTCCGGCGGCAGCGACCAGATCACGCTCGGCAATGGCAGGGACTACGTGCAGCTCGGGGCGGGCCAGGCGGAGCTCAAGGTTGGCGACGGCAACGACCGGATCTTCGCCGGGCCGGGGTTGGATGCGATCAGGGCCGGCAACGGCAACGACACGATCTTCGCGGGCGCGGGCAGCGACGAGATCTCGGCCGGCAACGGCAACGATCGGATCGTCGCGGCTCCCGGCAGCGATCAGATCACCGTCGGCCGCGGCCGGGATTCCATCTTCACCTCGCTCGGCTCCGATCAGGTGCGGGCTCGCGGGGCCGGCGCGCATGTGCTGTGCAATCCAGCCGGACAGGCGCGCGTGGTGCTCTCACGCGCGGCCGCGGCATACGCGCGCGCCCACCGGTGCACGGACGTGGTCGTCCGCTAGCTCGTCGCGTTGGCGCTGAGTGAAAGCAACGGACCGATGATTACCTGAGTATGGCAATTGACTTACTCACTAAACGCGGCTATTCAAAGCTCCAAATCACCATTCAGACCACGTGGCAGAACACAAAAATGCAATGAGGCGCGCGGACGACATTGTTCGCCTCGGTCGGCTCGCCGAGCTTGCCCTTGCGGATCGGCCGGGCGTCCCGATCGGCGATCGACACCAGCTGGTCCGTGATTTTCAATCCGCGGACGTAGTGGTCGATCTGCTCGGCCACCTTGCCGCACCGTTGCGCGAGCTCCTCGAGCGTTGCAGCCGCACGCAGCTTCGCCTTCGCGCCACGGCCCTGCAGGGCCAGAACCGCGTCCGACGGGTAAAGGACATCGGCTTCCACCACGGTCGAGTCGACCCGCGCGGCCCGCGCTGTGAACCTGGTCTCGCGCTGCGCCTTCTCGATCACCATCCGCGTGATCTGCGCCACCACATCGGGCCCGAGCCGGCGGGCGAGCTTGCCGACCGTCGACTCGGGTGCTGTCGGACCGATGCTGCTCGTACCGGTAGCCGAGGCGCGGGAACTGGTCGAGCAGGCAAATCCTCGTCACCGCCCCGGACGGAAACCCGAGTTCTGACCGACGTGACTGCGACCCTCCTCACCAACCAACGAAGAGGAGGCGCGAGTGCCCGGTCCTGGACGCAACGACCCTTGCCCCTGCGGCTCAGGCCGCAAAGTCAAACGCTGCTGCGGCCAGCAACGCGGCCCAAGCGAGGATCAGCTCGCCCGCGCCCACCTCGCCGCCCTCGCCCACGACGCCATCCATGACCTCGCTCACCTCTCAGACCACGCGCTTGAGATCCTCTGGGAAGGACTGTTCGACCTCCCCACGATCGACCTGTCCCTGCACGTCAAGCTCCCCGAACTGATCACCCCCGAACTGCAACGACTCCGCGCCGCCGTCGCCGACGACGACCCCGACCACGGCTGGGAGGAGCTACGCGCAGTCACCGAGCAAATCGACACCTCGCGACAGCGTGCGCGACTCGCCGACGCGATACTGCGACTCCGCGACCGGCACCGCCTCACCCGCACCCAAGCCGCCTACGCGATCTGGCACCTCAACACCCGATCCCAGCACCTCCTCGCCGCCAGCCTCACACACACCATCGCCGTCGCGACCGGCGCCACCCGGACGCCCGGCGGCCTCCAAATCGCCGCCTAACCTTGATCGTTCATCCGGAGGAAGAGTTAGCTGGGGCGCGACGCTAGGCCTGGAAAACGTCCCACTCGAGCGTTGGCGCGGCGCCAATGGGACGTTGACCCTCCTGTGCATGGTTAACGGCCCGGTCGGCGATTTCGAGAGCTCGAGTGGGCAGTTGTCCAGGCGCCCGCCGCGCGGGAAACCTCGACGGCCTGACCACACCGGGCGCCGAGGTCGACGAAAGTCGCGCCATCCGCGGGGGGGACGGCCTCAGTCCAGCATCCCGCTCAGCGCGTTGCGCACGAGCGTCTGCACGCGCCCGTCCGCGAGCCCGGGCCGCGCCCAGTCGTCGAGGCCGTGGGAGATCGCGAGCGAGCCGGCGGCGAACACGAGCGCGCCGGACCCCGCTCGCCGGGCGATGCAATCGGCATCGGAGCGATCGTCGCTGGCGTGCAGGAAGCGGGTCGACGCCGGCGGGGTGAAGTCGGGATCGAGCGCGTCCCATTCGTAGCCGACGAGCTCGCGCAGCGGCGAGGCGTCGGTCAGCGCCGTGCCCCAAGGATGCTCCGCGGCGCCGTCGGCCACCTCGTACGCGAGCAGGTAGTCGGGGGACGTGATGCCGCCGTCACAGCGCACGCCGATGAGCTCGCTCTCCGTCGTGGCCGATCGAGCTCCCGCCACTTGACGATCTTCAGGGCCAGGTCCGCGACCGGATCCTCGCGCTTGGTGCGATAAACGACCGGGGTCCGCTCGGCGTCCTCATAGCGGGCCTGCCAGTAGCACTGGTTTGCACCCAGGAACGCGAGGTTGATTCCTGCTTCCTGCGCGCGTGCAAACCCGTTGCGCATCCCCATCGTCCAATGCTCGTCGTGGGCCGCGCTCACGACCGCGCGCGCGGTGATCAGCGTCCACGGTTTCCGGTGCGTGTCGACGTTCGTCTGGTAGCCGACGTCGAACCCCTCGCGCTCGAGGAAGCGGATCAGTGGCACGTCATAGTGAAACGGCGCTCTCGCATTGAGGTTCGCGCCCGCCCACTCGGGCACCGGCCGGTCGAAGGACACCTTGACCGCCGGCGCCGCATCGGTGGAATTCGAGGCGTAGAGCGACTTGCCGCCCCAGTGGCTGTATGCCTGAGTGGTGTTGACAACTGTCTGGACGAGCAGAGGCGCGAGCAGGTCGGGTGGCCGGCGTACGACAAAGGGGACCAGCGAGGACGTGCCCGCAAACGGCCCGCCGACGAGCGTCAGCTGGACGACGTACTGTCCCGGCGTCCAATTCTCGCTGACGTGAAAGGAGTCGGTGACGGGCCAGCCGGCACGGCACATGCCGCTCCCGGGGTCAGGCAGGGGAACGGCGCGAGGAATGCCGACGTTGGAGGGGTGCTCGTGCACGAGCCGGCCCCGCTGCCGCACCAACCGAGCCGGTACACATCGGCGCGGTAGCGTGCGGACGGCCGCGTCGAGACGCGCGTCGAGACGCACAGATCGATCCGCCCGTTCGGGTGCGCCGAGGTCTGCGTCGCGTAGCCCTCGACGGCGCCGGCCCGGGCATGCGCGCTCGGCCACCATGCGGTCGTCCCCTCCCGCTCGCTCTCCTCGACGATCCAGTTGCCGGCGGCCGCCGTCACGCTGAATCCAGCGCCGCACCGGGCTGTCGCGTGTCGCAAGTGGCCGCTTGGCCGTGCCGAATGACGCCGCGCGCCGGTGGTGCACGAACGTGCGCGCGCCGCGGTGCTCGCGATCGCGTTGATCGTGGCGCCGCCGGTGCCGCCGCCGGCTCTGTCCCCGCCCCCCTCAGCGCGCGTACTCGGTGGCTCGGTAGCGATGCCGGTTGGCCTCGAGCCATCTCAGCGTGTGCCCGAGGCCGGCGCGAAGGTCGACGGTCGGCTCCCATCCGGTCAGCGAGCTGACCAATGAGTGATCGCACTGCAGGCGTGGGACCTCGCTCTCGGCTGGGCGGACGCGCTGAGGATCGAGCTCCACGACGAGGTCGCGCCCGACGAGCGCGCCGATCAGCTCAACGAGCTCGCCAATCGAGACGTCGACGCCGGTTCCGAGCTGCAGCACCCGTCCAGTCGCGAGGGTTGCTGAACGAATACGGCACGCCAACCTGCGCGCCCAGGTGAAAGACGAGCTCGACGCCGTCGATCGCCTGAGCGACCGACTCGGGGTCGCGCAGATCCCCGTGCACGATCTCGATCCCGTCGATCTCGGCGGGGTCGAAGAAGTCGAGCGTCCCGTTGTCGCCGCGCGAGTTGTAGCGGCAGAGCGCGCGCACGTCCGCGTGCTCGCGGTTGAGAGCCACCGTCAGATGGCCACCGATGAAGCCCCCCGCACCAGTTACCAGCGTCTTGCGTCCCGCCAGGGAGTGCACGTCGCGACGATAGTCGGTCGCTGCGCTGGGCTTCCGAACGACGCCGACGTGCCATGCGTCCGTTTATCCGCTTCGCTATTGTGGTAACCCGGAGACCAGGTTCGCTCGTCTGGCCGGGACGGCGACAAGACCACGATCCTGGAGGGCTCATGCAGAAGTACCTCTCGCGCTTTGTCGTGCTCGGCGTGCTGGGGGCGTCGTTCCTGGCGTTTTCCGGCTCCGCCGCCGCCAGCACGGGCGCCACGTCGTGCACGGTTCCGACCGTGACGGGGGACACCAACTCGGCCGCCGTCAGCGCCCTCATGAAGGCGCATTGCGGGATCGGCGCCACCACGTTCGTCACCTCGAGCACCGTGAAGAACGGATACGCGGTCTCGACCGCCCCGGCCGCCGGCTCGGTCACGGCCGCAGGTGCGCCGATCGACATCATCCTCAGCCTCGGGCCGCCGGCACCCTCGAGCTGCACCGTGCCGAACGTCGCGGGCGAGAAGCTGCCGATCGCCGAGGCCAGCCTCAGGGCGGCCGGCTGCCTGTTCACCACCACCGCCGTTGAGTCGACGGTCGTCCCGACCGGATGGGTGATATCGACCGCTCCGACGGCCGGCACTTCGATGCCCCTCGGCTCGAAGATCGCGATCATGGTGAGCAGCGGCTCCCCGATCGGGAACGGCAAGCCGTGCGTCGTGCCGAACGTGGTCAGTCGCGGTTCGGTCAACGCACAGAACTCGCTCGACCGCGCCGATTGCGCCGTCGGTTCGATCTTCTACCTCAGGTCGAAGACCGTCCCGGCCGGACACGTGATCACGACCATCCCGAGGGCGAGCGCCAAGCTCAAGCCAGAGGCGAAGGTCGACCTCGTGATCAGCCTTGGCACGTTGCCGCAGCCGACGGCGCTGTGTCAGGTACCGGACCTGAACAGCAAGTCGGCCAAGCAGGCGATTGGGATCACCCAGGCGGTGAGCGCCCTCGATAACGCCAACTGCCTCGTCGGGACCGTCACGCTGGCGCTGTCGCGCACGGTGCCGGTGGGCAAGGTCATCTCGACCAGCCCGGGTCCTGGGACCGTGATCAGAAGCGGTCCGCCCGTGGTCAACATCGTCGAGAGCCTCGGCAAGCCCGTCAAGAGCCACCGCGTCAGGAGCCATCGCAGGGGCATCAGGCTCTAGCCGCAACCACGTCTCGAGAACGGCCCGCCCGGCCCTGCCGCGCGGGCCGCTCTACGTCCTGCCCGGCCCTGCCGCGCGGGCCGTTCTACGTCCTGCGCTCAGATCCGCCCGCCGAGGCGAGCAGCCTGACGTTCTCGGCGTGGATCTGCCGCTGTGCCGGGCCCCGCCTCCCTTCCGGCAGCGGGGCCTCGCCGCCGACGGCTCGCAGCGCCTCGAGATATGCCCTGTCCTCGCTCAATAGCCGGGTCGCGTCGGCGCGAGGCACTGGCGCGCCATGCCCAGGCACGATCGTCTCGGCTCGCTCGAGGAGCTCCGACAGACGAGCGAGCGTCGCCGCGTAGGCGTCGATCGAGCCGTTCGGCGAGAGCACGGGTATCTCGACCGGCGAGAGGTAATCGCCGCACACGAGCACGCCCGTCCAGGGCATCAGGAACGCCGTCCCGTCGGCCGTGTGCCCATCCGCGGCTTGCAGCTCGAGCTCGAGCTCGTCTCCGAGCCCGAGGCGGCCCGGGACCGGCAGCGCCTGCGGGGCGGGCAGACGCAGCGGGCGAGCACGCTCGACGTAGTGCTCCTCATCGAACCGGCGCAGCTCGCGCTGGGCCGCGCCGGGCTCGGCCGCGAGCCGAGCCGCGGTGCTGGCGCCGCACCCGAGCGCCGCGGTGGGGAACGCGAGCCGGGCGAGCAGGTGGTCCCAGTCGGCGTGTGTCACGAGCAGGCCGGAGACAGGGAAGCCGGCCTGCTCGAGCACGCTCGGCAGAGCTTCGAGTTCGTCCGGGAAAACGGGCGAATCGATCACGAAGCTCTCCTCGCCGGCGCGCACGGCTGTGCACGTGGTCTGCCACACCCGACTGATGAAGACGATCACATCGCGGTGCAGCGCGAGGACCCGCACGCCGCGCTACGTGACTTCGATCAGCTTGGCCGCCTCGCGCAGGTTCGGCACCTCGGCGTCCGGCCGCTTCTGCCCCGCGTCGAGCTCCTGGCCCGTGCGGTTGACCCAGATCACCGGGATCTTCTTCTTCAGGCACGGCTCGATGTCGTGGTAGTAGCTCGCCGCGACGTGGACCCACCCCTTCTTGCCCCCGATCCGGCGCTCGCACTCGGTGAAGTGGGCCGGATCGGGCTTGTAGGAGCGAACCTGCTGCGCCGTCACGACGAGGTCGAAGTCGATCGGGATGTGGCGCCGCGTCTGACCGAGCAGCTTGTCGTCGATGTTCGAGATCAGCCCGACCTTGTACTTCTTGGCGATCTTCTGCAGCATCGGAACCGTCTCCTTGAACGGTGGCCAGCGCTGCACCGAATCGGGCAGGAACCCCGAGCGGGAAGGCTCGAGCGGCCAGCCGAGCTGCTTGGCGATCTGCACAGCCGTGCGCCGCAGCACCTCGGCGTAGAGCTCGTAGGAACCCGCTTGGATCTGCTGCTGGATCTCGTGGAAGAGCGGGATCAGCTCGTCGCGTTCGATCGTGAAGCCGTCGCGCGCCGCCTCGGCCGCAAACGCCTCGTATGCCCCGGTGTCCCAGTCGATCAGCGTCCCATACACGTCGAAGGTAACGAACGAGACCTGCTTAGGGATCGCCATAGCGCCGGGATCATGCCACGGCACGGGGTCGGCGCGCTCCTCGGCGCGGCAGTTCATTAGAGTGCCGAGCAGGATGGATCTGCTCGAATACCAAGGCAAGGAGCTGTTCGCGCGCCACGGCGTGCCGGTGCCCAACGGGCGCCCGGCGACGCACCCTCGAGGAGGCGCTGGGTGCAGCCGACGAGATCGGCTACCCGTGCGTGATCAAGGCGCAGGTGCAGATCGGCGGGCGCGGGAAGGCCGGCGGGATCAAGGTGGCGAAGGACCGCGACGAGGCGCGCGAGTACTCGGAGGCGATCCTCGGCATGGACATTCGCGGCCTGACCGTGCACGAGCTGTGGATCGAGGAGGCGTCCACGATCGCGTCCGAGTACTACGCCTCGGTCGTGTTCGACCGCTCGGCGAAGGCGCCGCTGGTCATGCTCTCGACCAAGGGCGGAATGGACATCGAGGAGGTCGCGGACGAGGACCCGAGCGCGATCGCGCGGCTGCACGTCGACCCGCTGCTCGGCTTCCAGGACTTCCACGGCCGCCGGCTCGCGTTCGAGGCCGGGGTCGACGAGGACGTCGTCCGGGGCGTCGGCGCGATGCTGACCAAGCTGTACGACGTGTTCGAGCAGGAGGACGCGACGCTCGTCGAGGTCAACCCGCTGATCATCACGCCGGAGCGCGAGGTCAGGGCGCTCGACGCCAAGGTCACGCTCGACGACAACGCCCTCTACCGGCACGGCGACAACGCCGCGCTGCGCGACATCTCGGCCGAGGATCCGCAGGAGCGGATGGCGAAGGAGCGCGGCCTGACGTACGTCAAGCTCGACGGTGACATCGGCATCCTCGGCAACGGGGCCGGGCTCGTGATGTCGACGCTGGACGTCGTCGCCCAGGCGGGCGGCAAGCCCGCGAACTTCCTCGACGCCGGCGGTGGCTCGAAGGCCGAGGCGATCACGAGCGCGGTCGAGGTGATCCTCTCGGACCCGAAGGTCAAGGCCGTGCTGTTCAACATCTTCGGCGGCATCACGCGTGGTGACGAGGTCGCTCGCGGGTTGATCGAGGCGTTCGCGCAGATCAACCCGCAGGTGCCGTTCGTGGTCCGCCTCGACGGGACCAACGATCAGGAGGGCCGGCAGCTGCTCGCCGAGGCAGACCTGCCGAACGTGCACACCGAGACGACGATGGACGGCGCGGCGGCGCGCGTCGTGGAGCTCGCGCGCGGCGCATGAGCATCCTCGTCGACACCAACACGAAGCTCTGCGTGTCGGGCATCACCGGCCGCGAGGGCACGTTCCACGCGCTGCGCAATCGCGATTACGGCACCCAGGTCGTGGGCGGCGTCACGCCCGGGAAGGGCGGCCAGGACGTGGACGGGATGCCGGTCTTCAACACGTTCCACGATGCGGTCGCGGAGACCGGCGCGAACACGGCGATGATCTTCGTCCCGGCGCGCTTCGCGGCGGACTCGATCCTCGAGGCCGAGGACGCCGGGATCGCGCTGATCATCGCGATCACCGAGGGGATCCCGGCACACGACGAGCTCCGCGTGTTCAACATCATCAAGAAGAACGGCCGTTCGCGCCTGATCGGTCCCAACTGCCCCGGCATCCTCTCGCCCGGCAAGGCGAACGTCGGGATCATCCCGGCTTCGTTCTTCAAGCGGGGCAACGTCGGCGTCGTCTCTCGCTCGGGCACGCTGACCTACCAGATCGGCAACGTGCTCGCGCAGAGCGGCTTCGGCAACTCGACGATCGTCGGGATCGGGGGGATCCAGTGCCGGGCACGGACTTCATCGACGTGATCGAGCGCTTCGAGCAGGACCCCGAGACGGAGCTGATCGTGATGTGCGGCGAGATCGGCGGCGACGCCGAGGAGAAGGCGGCCGAGTTCATCTCCGAACGGGTCTCGAAGCCAGTCGTCGCGTATATCGCCGGCTTCACGGCGCCGCCGGGCAAGACGATGGGCCACGCCGGCGCGATCGTTTCGGGCACGCACGGGACCGCCGCGGCGAAGGCCGAGACGCTGGAGAGCAAGGGCGTGCGGGTCGGCCACACGCCGACCGAGGTCGCGCATCTGGCGGTCTCGCTGCTGCCGGGAGCTCACTAGATGTCACCCGACCGCGTCATCTCGTTCGCGCGCGGCGCTCCGTCGCTCGACATCATCGACGTCGACGGCCTGCGCGCGGCCGCCGCGAACGCGCTCGCGAACGACCCGGGCGGCGCGACCGCGTACGGCACCGCGGTCGGGTACGTGCCGCTGCGCCGCTGGATCGCCGAGCAGCACGGCGTCGAGCCCGAGCAGGTGCTGGTCACGAACGGATCGCTGCAGGCCGATGCCTTCCTGTTCGATCTGCTCGTCGCGCCCGGCGACACGGTGATCGTCGAGCAGCCGACGTACGACCGCACGCTGCTCTCGCTGCGCAACCGCGGCGCGGACGTGCGGGAGATCCCGCTCGAGGTCGACGGGATCGACGTCGCCGCGCTCGAGCGCGTGCTCGCGGCCGGCGCGCAGCCGAAGCTCGCGCACATCATCCCGAACTTCCAGAACCCGGCCGGCTACACGCTCTCGCAGAGCAAGCGGCTGCGCCTGCTCGAGCTCGCCCGGGACGCACGGGCTTCACGATCTTCGAGGACGATCCGTATATCGCGCTGCGGTTCGCGGGCGAGTCGCTGCCGACGATGTACTCGCAGGGCGCCGAGGCGGTCGTGTACGCGTCCTCGTTCTCGAAGACGATCTGTCCGGGCGTCCGGGTGGGATACCTGATCGGCACCCCCGCGCTGATCTCGCAGGCCGTGAAGCTCGCCACCAGCGCCTACATCTCGCCGAACATGCTCGCGCAGGCGATCGTCTACGAGTTCTGCCGCTCGGACGCGCTGCCGCGCTCGATCGAGACCGTCAAGGCCGCGTTGCGGGAGCGGGCGCAGACGCTCTGCGACGCGCTCTCGCGGTCGCTACCCGAGGCGCGCTTCGTCGCACCGGAGGGTGGCTACTTCCTCTGGGTCGAGCTGCCGCGCGGGACCGACGTCGATGCGCTGTTCAGCGCCGCGGCGGCGCGCAACGTCCAGTTCGTCAAGGGGTCGGATTTCATGCTCGAGGGCGGCGAATCGAGCCTCCGGCTCGCTTACTCGGGCGTCACGCCCGCCGAGATCGAAGAGGGCGTCGCGCGGTTGGCCGACGCCTACGCCGAGCAGCGGGCCGCCAGCGCGGCGTGAGCGACGCGCTCCGCCTCAGCCGCTCCACTCGACGTGGGCGCGGATCGCATCGCCGCTCGGGGAGAGCCACCCGCTCTTCTCGGCGAACGCGACCATGCCCGTGAAATTCGCATCCCAGTCCGGATCGTCCGCGAGCTCGCCGGCGAGCGATCGCACCCCGTCGATCCGCAGCCACACGTGGCCCTCGCCGGCATCGACCTCGCCCAGCGCTCCGAGGGCTCGACCGAGACCGTCCTCGTCCTCTGCGCCGTCTGCGACCAGCTTGAACGCCTTGAAGTTCTCGGGCTCGACGAGGCGCGGCGAGGAGCCCTGACCGAGGTCAACCTCGACGAACACCGGACCTCCTCGAGTACGGGCGGCTGTGCGCGCGGGGCAAGCGGCTCACTCGCCGCTCTCGTACTTGAACGAGATGCCCAACCGCACCCGGAAGCTGACGATGCCGCCGTTCTCGATCGTCAGATCCTGGCGGATCACCTCGGCCACCCGCAGATCGCGCACGGTCTTGGCGGCGGTCTCGATGGCGCTGCGCGCCGCCGCCTCCCAGGACTCGGCGCTGACTCCGATCACCTCTGTCACGCGATAGACGCTGTCGGTCATAGCATCTCCTCTCTCTGCGTACGAGAACCGCGACAACCTACCACCTTGCACGAGCAACGCTCCCTCAATCCTGCCCGGCTGACGGGTGAATCGAACCTCCGCGCGTGAGCGGACCACTCTCGGGAACTCGCGTCATCGAGCTGAGCGGGATCGGCCCCGGCCCGTTCGCCGGCATGGTGCTGTCGGATCTCGGGGCCGAGGTCGTGCGGATCGAGCGCCCCGGCGGCGCGATCGTGCCCGGCCTCGACGCTGAGCACGACGTGATGTTGCGAGGGCGGCGAACGCTCGCGGCCGATCTCAAGTCAGAGGCCGGGCTGGCGCGGCTGCTCGCGCTCGTCGCCCGCGCCGACGTGCTGATCGACCCGTTTCGCCCGGGGACCGCGGAGCGCCTGGGTCTCGGCCCCGATGAGCTCCTGCAACGCAATCCGCGGCTCGTCTACGGCCGCGTCACCGGCTGGGGGCAGTCCGGGCCGTGGGCGGGGGCGGCCGGGCACGACCTCAACTACGTGTCGCTGGCCGGAGCGCAGGCCGCGATCGGGCGCCGGGGCACGCCGCCGCCGCCGGCTTTGAACCTGATCGGCGACTTCGGCGGCGGCGGGATGCTGCTCGCGCTCGGGATCGTCGCGGCGCTGTTAGAGCGCGAGCGCTCCGGCGCCGGGCAGGTGGTCGACGCGGCGATGGTCGACGGCGTCGCCCTCCAGCTCGCGATGCTGTCAGGCCTTCGCGCGATGGGCCTCTGGCGCGAGAAGCGCGAGAGCAACTTCCTCGACGGCGGCGCGCCGTGGTACGACACGTATGAGACGGCCGACGGGCGCTACGTCTCGATCGCGGCCATCGAACCGCAGTTCTACGCCGATCTGCTCGGCCGGCTCGGGCTCAAGGTGCAGGAGTGGCCGCAGTACGACGGCCGGCAGTGGCCGCGGCTGCGCACGGAACTGGAATCGATCTTCGTCTCGCGCACCCTGGCGCAGTGGAGCGAGCTGCTCGGCGGCACCGATGCGTGCTTCGCGCCGGTGCTCTCGCTGGAGGAGGCAGCCGTCCACCCCCAGAACGCCGCGCGCGGCGTCTACCGGCGGATCGGCGGCGTCATGCAGCCGAGCCCGGCGCCTCGGTTCAGCCGGACGCCGGCCGAGGTCCAGCGCTCGTCACCCGCGGACGACAGCCTCTGGGAGTAGCGGCAGGCGCCGCGCACCACGAACGTTGCGGATCCAGTTCCGACAGGTGGAACCGGATCCGCAAAGATCGCTCGGGAGGGGCGCCGGCGCCACGGCTCGGGAGCGGTCTAATCTAATCAACCCCGCGCCACGTCTCCCAGCAGCGCCCGGGCGATTACGAGGCGCTGGATCTCCGAGGTGCCCTCGTAGATCTCGGTGACCTTCGCGTCGCGGTAGTAGCGCTCCGCCGGGAACTCCTTCGTGTAGCCGTAGCCGCCGAGGATCTGCAACGCCTCGCCGGTCTGCGTACGCGCGACGCGGCTCGCGAACAGCTTCGCCTGCGCTCCCTCGACTGTGTGCGGCAGCCCCGCGTCCTTGAGGCCGGCGGCACGCCAGACGAGTGCCCGGGCCGCCTCGATCTCGGTCTGCATCTCCGCGAGCTTGGACTGGATCGCTTGAAAGCGGCCGATCGGACCGCCGAACGCCCGCCGTTCCTTGGCGTAGGCGGTCGCGAGCTCGAGGCCCGCCTGGGCGATCCCCACCGCCTGCGCGGCGATCCCGATCCGCCCTCCGTCGAGCGTCGAGAGGGCGACTCGCATGCCGGCCCCGGGAGGGCCGAGGAGCTCGCCCGGCGTGGCGTCGAGGACGATGTCGGCCGTCGAGGACGCGTTCAGCCCCATCTTCTCCTCCTCGCGCGTGACCGCGAAGCCGGGCGCGTCGTGGCGCACGAGGAAGGCCGAGATGGCGCCGGAGACCTCCCGGGCGAAGACCGTGAAGGTCGAGGCGTAGGAGCCGTTCGTGATCCACTGCTTGAACCCGGTGATGCTGCCGGCGACGACGCGGGTGCGCAGGTTGGCGGCGTCCGAGCCGGCCTCCGGCTCGGTCAGCGCGAACGCGCACAGCTCCTCGCCGCGGGCCAGCGGCGGCACGTACCTTCGCTTCTGCTGGTCGCTCCCCCAGCCGAGGATCGGCAGCATCCCGGCGCCGAGATGGACCGCCAGCGTGACCCCGACCGACGCGTCGGCGCGCGAGAGCTCCTCGAGCGCGAGCACGTAGGAGAGGTAGTCGGCGCCGGCGCCGTCGTAGTCCTCCGGCACGCAGATG
The DNA here is from genome assembly GCA_963763525.1 of uncultured Solirubrobacterales bacterium. GTDB lineage: Bacteria > Actinomycetota > Thermoleophilia > Solirubrobacterales > Solirubrobacteraceae > Palsa-465. The sequence continues at coordinate 259,846 of CAVXPA010000012.1, read as the reverse complement.
CCCATCAGCCCGAGCTCGCCCATCTGGGTGTAGAGCTCGCGCGGGAAGTGGTGCTCGCGGTCCCAGCGCGCGGCGTTAGGCGCGATCTGCTCGTCGGCGAACTGCCGCGCGAGCGCCCTGATCTCCTGCTGCTCGGCGGTCAGCGCCCACATCGGCGGCGGACCGTCAGGCGTTCTCGCCGGCGAGCTCGAGCAGCGCGGCGAAGCGCGCGCGGGCGGCCTCGCGGCGGGACGGCACGTCCTCGCTGGGGACGTTGCCCGCCGGCGGCTCGTAGCCGCGCAGGATCTGGCGGGCCACGCTCACCCGGTGGACCTCGTCGGGGCCGTCGTAGATCCGCGCCGAGCGCGCGAAGCGGTACATCTGCTCGAGCGGCAGGTCCGTTGAGTATCCGAGCGCGCCGTGCGCCTGGAGCGCGCGGTCGACGACGTCGTAGAGCACCTGGGCGCCGTAGAACTTGATCAGCCCGATCTCCGTGCGCGCGGCCGAGGCGCCCTGGTTGTCGATCACCCACGCGGCGTGGAGCGTCATCAGGCGAGCGGCCTGCATCTCCGCCGCCGAGTCAGCGATCCAGTTCTGCAGGGTCTGGTGCTCGCCGAGCGTCTTACCGTGCGAGACGCGATAGGTGGCGCGCTCGCAGAGCATGTCGAACGCGCGCCGGGACACGCCGAGCCACCGCATGCAGTGGTGGATTCGGCCCGGGCCGAGGCGATGCTGCGCGAGCAGGAACCCCTCGCCCTCCGCGCCCAGTAGCGCGCTGGCCGGTACGCGCACATCGTCGTAGCGGATCTCGGCGTGATTGCCGAGCAGGCCGAAGGACTCGGCCGGATGCTCCATCGTCGCGACGTCGCGCACGATCGTCACGCCCGGCGCGTCGGCGTCGACGATCAGCATCGAGGCGCGCCGATGAGGCGCGGCCTGCTCGTCGGTGACGGCCATCACGATCAGGAAGTCGGCCGTCGAGCCGTTCGTCGTGAACCACTTGTGCCCGTTGATCACATACTCCTCGCCATCGCGGCGCGCGATCGTGTTCATCACGGTCGGGTCCGAGCCGGCGACCTCGGGCTCGGTCATGCTGAAGGCCGAGTACACCTTGCCCGCGAGCAGCGGCTTCAGGTAGCGCTCCTTCTGCTCCGCCGTGCCGGCGATCGCGAGCAGCTCCGAGTTGCCCGAGTCGGGCGGCTGGTTGCCGAACGCGCGAGGGGCGAGCGGGCTCGTGCCGAGGATCTCGTGCAGGAGCCCCAACTTGACCTGCCCGAACCCCTGCCCTCCGAGCGCCGGAGGGAGATGCGCCGCCCACAGGCCGCGCTCCTTGACCCGTTCGATGAGCGGCGCGAGCGCTCGGCTCAGACCCGCGGTCCCGAGCTCGTCCGCGATCGTCTCGAGTGGCCAGATCTCCTCCCGGACGAACGCGTTCGCCCAATCGAGCTGCTCCTGAAACCCCGGCTCGGTCGAAAAGTCCCAGCTCAAAGCGAACCTCGCTCGGATCGTCGGAGGGGTAAGCTGCGCAGGTCGAGTCTAACCAACGGGTGGTGCAGCGATCGGCGAGCCCCTGGTCCAGTTCGAGGTGAGCGCGGGCGTGGCGAGGATCACCCTCGACTCCCCGCACAACCGCAACGCGATGTCGGTCGCGCTGATGCGGCAGTTGCTCGATGCGCTCGAGCGCGCGATCGGCGATCCCTCTGCGCGCGTGCTCCTGCTGGGCGCCACCGGGCCGGCCTTCTGCTCGGGCGCCGACCTCAAGGAGCAGCGCGAGTATCGGGAGCGCGGCGAGAGCTCACCGCTCGGCGAGCTGCTCGTCTCCGTCCTCTCGTGCGTGCAGAGCTCGCCCAAGCCGGTGCTCGCACGCGTCGGCGGCCCCGCGCGGGCCGGCGGCCTCGGGCTGATCGGCGCCAGCGACATCGCGATCGCGGCGCAGGAGGCGACGTTCGCGTTCACCGAGGTCCGCATCGGCGTGGTCCCGGCGGTGATCGCGGTCACGACCGTGCCGCGGATGAAACCCCGCGCCCTGCTCGAGCTGTGCCTGACCGGCGAGACGTTCGACGGGCGCCGCGCGGCCGAGGTCGGGCTGGTCAACCGGGCGGTGCCGGCGGACGAGCTCGACGCGGAGGTCGAGCGCTACGTGTCGATGCTGCTGCTCGGGGGGCCCGAGGCGCTGAGCATGATCAAACCTATGCTCGCGCGCGTCCGTGGGCGCCCGGCCGCGGATGCGTTCGCCGAGATGTCGGAGCTGTCGAGCGCCCGCTTCGCCTCCGCCGAGGCCCAGGAGGGCATGCGAGCGTTCGCCGAGCGCCGCCCACCGGCCTGGGCGGAAGGCCAGGCTTGAGCCGCCCGGTCCGGATCGCGAACTTCTCGGGCTTCTACGGCGACCGTCTGGCGGCGCCGCGGGAGATGCTCGACGGCGGCCCGATCGATTTCCTGGCGGGCGACTACCTCGCCGAGCTGACCATGGTGATCCTGTGGAAGGCGCGTCGCAAGGACCCGAGCTCGGGCTACGCGACGACGTTCCTGCGTCAAATGGAGCACGTGCTCGGCGACGCGATCGACCGTGGCGTGCGGATCGTGACCGATGCCGGCGGTCTGAACCCCGGTGGGCTGGCCGACAGGCTCCGCGAGCTCTCGGACCGGCTCGGGATCGCCGCCCGGATCGCCCACATCGAGGGCGACGATCTGGCCGACCGGCTCGGCGAGCTGCAGCAGTCGGGTCTGGCGCTCCGTCACCTCGACACCGGGGAGCCGTTGTCGCAGCTCGACGCCGAGCCGCTGACGGCGAACGCCTATCTCGGCTCGTGGGGGATCGTGGCGGCGCTCGACGGCGGCGCCGACGTCGTCGTCTGTCCGCGCGTCACCGACGCGGCGCTGACGATCGCGCCGGCCGCGCACTGGCACGGTTGGACGCGCGAGGATTGGGACCGTCTCGCCGGTGCGCTCGTCGCCGGCCACGTGATCGAGTGCGGCCCCCAGGCGACCGGCGGCAACTACCCGTTCTACGAGGAGACCGGGGACATGCGCAACCCCGGCTTCCCGATCGCCGAGGTCGCGCACGACGGATCGGCCGTGATCACCAAGCACCCTTCGCACGGGGGCGCGGTCACCGTCGGGACGGTCACGGCGCAGTTGCTCTACGAGATCCAGGGGCCGCGGTATCTGAGCCCGGACGTGGTCGCCCGGTTCGACACGATCGAGATCGCCCAGGAGGCCCCGGACCGCGTCCGGATCGACGGCGTGCGCGGCGAGCCGTCGCCGGCCGAGACGAAGGTGGCGATCAACTATGCCGGCGGATTTCGCAACTCGATGACGTTCGTGCTGGCCGGCCTCGATCGCGAACGCAAGGCGCGGATGGCGACCGAGGCGCTGTTCGCGAAGCTCGGCGGCACGGAGTCGTTCGAGACCGCGAACGTGCAACTGATCCCGAGCGGCGTCGCCGACCCACCGACCAACGAATCCGCGTTCAGCTACCTGCGCGTGACCGTCAAGGACCACGACGAGGCCAAGGTCGGACGGCGGTTCTCGGGCGCGTGCGTCGAGCTCGGGCTCGCGAACTACGCCGGCTTCTTCGCGACCGCGCCGCCGGGGCCGGCGAGCGAGTATGCGGTGTACTGGCCCGCCCTGGTGCCCGCGGACGTCGTCCACGAGGTCCTGGTCGCTCCGGACGGAGAGCGCGTGGCGGTCGCGCAGCGGCGCGGCGGCGCGGGCGGCGCTCTCGCCGCGGCCCAGCGCCCGCTCCCACAGCCGCCCGCAGGGCCGACGCGCCACGTCCCGCTCGGCGCCGTGGCCGGCGCGCGGTCCGGCGACAAGGGCGGGAACGCGAACTGTGGCGTGTGGGCGCGGTCCGAGCCCGGCTACGCCTGGCTGCGCGAGTTCCTCACGGTCGAGCGCCTCCGTCGCCTGCTGCCCGAGACGGCGGAGCTCACCGTCGACCGGTTCGAGTTCCCGAACCTCGGCGCGCTGAACTTCGTCGTCCACGGCCTCCTCGGCGAGGGTGCGTTGTCGAGCACGAGGATGGACCCGCAGGCGAAGTCGCTCGGCGAGTATCTGCGCGCGAAGCTCGTCGACGTCCCCGCGGAACTACTGGCTTGAGCGCCCGCCGGCGCTCAACGCCCGTAGCGCTCGCGACCGAGGACGAGCTGCTCGGGCAGCGCGGTCCGCGCCGGCGGCGAGGGGTCCGCGAGCACCGCCAGCGTCTCGGCGACGCTGGTCGTGACGGTCGCGGTCCGGCCATTGGTCGTGACCGATACGAGCTCGCCGTCGCTGGTCGCGACGAGGCCTGCCATGCCCGGCTCGATCCCCGCTTCCTTGAGGTAGTGCAGCAGGTCCTCGGCCTCGTTCTCGAGCCGCAGGATCGTGACCTGCGAGCCGACCGCACAGTCGGCGAGGGGAACGCCCGCGAGCCGCTCGCCGACGCGGATCGGGTGCCCGTGCGGGCACGTCCGCGCGTCCCCCACGCTCGTGCGCACGTACGCCTCGAAGCGCGGCGTCATCGCGTGCTGGAGCTTCTCGGCCTCCTCGTGCACGTCGTCCCAGGGGATCCCGACCACATCCGTGAGGAAGCGCTCGATCATCCGGTGGCGACTGACGGTCCGCTCGGCGTGCTCGCGCCCGGCTGGGGTGAACTCGATGCCGCGGTCGCTCGCGCGAGCGATGTAGCCATCGCGCTCGAGGCGGCCGAGCATCTCGTGCACGGTCGGGGCCGAGAGCTGCATCGCGCGCGCCAGGTTGGCGCCGGTCATCGGCAGCCCCGCCTCGAACAGCCAGAACAGACGCTCGAGATACTCCTCTTCGGCGACGGTCGCTTGCGGCGTGCTCACGGACGGATCGTAGCGGGCCGCCGAGGTAGGATCGGGGAGTCGTGGCGCTCCCTCTGAAACCCCCGGTCGAGCCTCAGCTCGCGCGTTCGCGGAGCGAGCTTCCGGTCGGTGAGCAGTGGTCCTACGAGCCCAAGTACGACGGCTTTCGCGCGATCGTGTTCGTCGACGGGGAGACGGACATGGTCCAATCTCGCAGCGGCAAGCCGCTGCGCCGGTACTTCCCGGAGCTGTCATTCCCGGCCGGGCGCTACGTGCTCGACGGCGAGATCGTCGTCGAAGGCGACGGCGGCGAGGATTTCGGCGCCCTGCAGCAGCGGATCCATCCCGCGCGCTCGCGGATCGAGCTGCTGGCCGAGCAGACGCCGGCCACCTATATCGCCTTCGACCTGCTCGCGCGCGAGGACGAGTCCCTCTTGAGCGAGCCGTTCGAGGCGCGTCGAGCGGCGCTCGAGGAGCTCGCCGCGATCGGCATCCAGCTGACGCCGCTGACGCGCGAGCCCGACCAGGCGCAACCGTGGCTGCGCAGCGGCGAGGGGGTCGTGGCCAAGGACGTCCGGGCGCCGTACCGCCCGGGCGAACGGGTCGGGATGGTGAAGGTCAAACGGGTCCGGACGATCGACGCGGTCGTCATGGGCTACCGCCCCGGCAAGGAAGACGGCACCGTCGGCTCGCTCATCCTCGGCCTCTACGACGACAGCGGCGCCCTGCACGTCGTCGGCCACTCGTCCGGGTTGCGAGCGGGCGAGAAGCGCGCGCTCGTCGCGCGGCTGGCCCCGTTCGAGACCGGTGAGCGCGGGCACGGCGACCCGAGCCGGTGGAAGAACGAGAAGGACCTCGAGTGGATCGGCCTGCGGCCGGAGCTCGTCGTCGAGGTCACGTTCGATCACGCCAGCGGCGGTCGCATCCGGCACGGCACGAAGATCCTGCGCTGGCGCGATGACAAGCCCGCGCGCGAGTGCCGGCTCGAGCAGATGTCGGCCTGAGGGCCGGATCATGCTCGGGATTCCGACGACGGTGCTGGTCGCGCCGGACTCGTTCAAGGGCACGTTCAGCGCCGCCGAGATCGCGGCGGCGGTCGGGCGCGGGCTCGAGCACGGAGGCTTCCCCGTCGACCTCTGCCCGGTCGCCGACGGCGGTGAGGGGACGCTCGCGGCGCTGGGCGAGGCGCTCGACGTGCACACGGTGCTCGCGCCGGCGACCGACCCGCTGGGGCGCCCGCTGCAGGCGCCGTTCGGGCTCGGCGACGGGATCGCGATCGTCGAGACGGCGGCCGCGAGCGGGCTGGGGCTGATCTCCCCGAACGAGCGCGACCCACTCGCCGCGAGCACGTTCGGGACGGGCGAGCTGATCGCAGCCGCGATCGACGCGGGTGCCCGCACGATCTACGTCGGCGTCGGCGGCAGCGCGAGCACCGACGGCGGCGCCGGCGCCGTGCGCGCGATCCGCCGCCGCGGCGGTCTGCGCGGCGCGCGGCTGACGGTCCTTTGCGACGTGCGCACGCCGTTCGAGGACGCAGCCCGGGTGTTCGGGCCCCAGAAGGGCGCCGACCCGGACGCCGTCGCCGCGCTCACCCGGCGCCTGAATGCGCTTGCGCGGCGGCTCCCGCGCGATCCCCGCGACGTGCCGATGACCGGCGCGGCCGGGGGCCTGTCCGGCGGCCTGTGGGCCGCGTTCGACGCCGAGCTCGTCGCCGGGGCGCCGTTCGTGCTCGACGCGATCGACTTCGATCGGCGGATGCGGGCGGCCCGGGCCGTCGTCACCGGAGAGGGCAAGCTCGACGAGCAGAGCCTGGCCGGCAAGCTCGTGTCCGAGGTCGCGACGCGCGCCCGGCAGGCCGGCGTGCCGTGCAACGCGATCGTCGGCGTCCGCGAGCTCGACACGTTCGGCGCGCGCATCCTCGACCTGCAGGTCGTGCTGGAAGCGAGCACGGCGGCCGAGATAGAGGCCGCCGGGCGGCGGCTCGCGGAGCTCCTGGGCGAAGTTCCGGATGAGCCGCCTTCCCGGCGAGCACAGCGCCACCCGCGCGAGCCCTCGAGGCAGAGCCCCTCTCAGTGAGCGAACGCCGCGCGGTGCTCGCCCGGGAGAGGATGGTCGAGCCCCTGCAGGAACTCGGTCACCTCGCGTAGGTGCTGCAGCAGCAGGTCGGCCATCTCCAGGTTCATCCCCGCGCGGATCACGATCCGCAGCACGCTCAGGTCCTGGAGGTTCTCCGGGAACGTGTACGCCGGCACGAGCCAGCCGCGCTGGCGCAGGCGGTCCGAGACGTCGAACACCGTGTAGTTCTCCACCTCGGGCTTGAGCGTGAACGCGAACACCGGCAGCTCGCTGCCGTCCGTGAGCAGCTCGTACGGGCCGAGGTTCGCGATCCCGCTGGACAGGTACATCGCCACGTCCTGGCAGTTCTGGAGCACGCGCCTGTATCCCTCGCGCCCGAGGTAGCTGAACATGTAGTACTGGGCGATCACCTCGCTGCCCGGGCGCGAGAAGTTCAGCGCGAACGTGGGCATGTGGCCGCCGAGATAGTTGACGTCGAATACGAGCTCGCGCGGGAGCGCCTCTTCGTCGCGCCAGATCGCCCAGCCGACGCCCGGATACACGAGCCCGTACTTGTGGCCCGAGGCGTTGATCGACTGCACGCGCGGGATCCGGAAGTCCCACTCGAGGTCGGGCTGCAGGAACGGCGCGACGAACCCGCCCGAGGCGGCGTCGACGTGCACCGGCACATACAGCCCGCGGTCGCTGTCGAGGCGATCGAGCTCTTCCGCGATCTCCTTGACCGGCTCATAGCTGCCGTCGAACGTCGAGCCGAGCACGGCCACGACGCCGATCGTGTTCTCGTCGCACAGCGCCGCCGCCTCCCTGGCTCCCATGTGGTAGCGGTCCCCCTCCATCGGCACCATCTTGGGCTCGACGTCCCAGTAGCGGCAGAACTTCTCCCAGCACACCTGGACGTTGCTGCCCGTGACCAGGTTCGGGCGATCGGTCGACAGGCCTGCGGCCCTGCGGCGCGCGCGCCAGCGCCACTTCATCGCCATCCCCGCCAGCATCGCGGCCTCGCTCGAGCCGGTCGTCGAGCAGCCGGTCGCGTGCATGTGGTCAGGGCATCCCCAGAGGCCGGCGATGATGTTCACGCAGCGCTCTTCGATGTCCGCCGTCTGCGGGTACTCGTCCTTGTCGATCATGTTCTTGTCCGCCGTCTCGCCCATCAGCCGAGCCGCGTAGGACGGCATCCACGTCGTCACGAACGTCGCCAGGTTCAGGCGGGCCTGCCCGTCGAGCAGCAGCTCGCTCGAGACCAGCTCGTACGCCGCTTCGCCGCCGATCCCCTTGTCGGACAACTCGTGGCACGGAAGGCGCATCGGCTCCTCGCCGGTGTGGATCGGCGCTCCGTGAGGCCGGTGGTGAGAGACGCAGGGTTTCCCCGAGGAGAGAGCCATTGGCACCCGCTTTCGTGTCGATCGTCGTCGGGCATGATCGCGTACGGGTGCGCCGCCGATGTGGGTGCCTGCACCACACCGTCAGGAGGGGCGCATCGTTCCCGATCAGGGCGGCGTACCAAGGATCACGTGCAGCGCGGGCGGCTTGCGAAAGACGAGGCCGCGGATCTCGGACGGTTGGTCCGGATCCAGGCGTACGTCCGGGAAGCGGTCGATCAGTGCCGCGATCGCGGTTCGTGCCTCGAGGCGGGCCAGGTGGACGCCGACGCACAGGTGCGGCCCGCGCGCGAACGCCAGCTGTCCGCGGGCGCGGCCTGGCGCCGGCGCGAAGCGGTCCGGATCGGGGAACACCGCCGGGTCTCGGTTCGCGGCGCTGATCGAGATGCGCACGAGGTCGCCGCCCGCGATCTCGGCGTCGCCGAGGCGCACCGCGCGCGTCGCGTAGCGGTCGATCACGGCGGCGGCCGGCTCGAGTCGGAGCGACTCCTCGATCGCCTGGTCGAGCAGGCGCGGATGTCCGCGGATGCGATCGAGTTGGGATGGATGCTCGAGCAGCATCAGGATCGCGTTGGCGATCATCCCCTCGGTCGTCTCGATCCCGCCGAACAGGAGCACGGCAGCGTTGGACGACGACCTCGTCGGTACTGAGCCCGCCGTCCGCGCCGGCTGCAGCCGCGAGCAGCGAGTCGCGGCCCGCGATTCGCTGCTCGGACGCGAGCTCGAGTCGCTCGCGCAGGGCCGCGAACGCCACCCGACCCGCCGTCGTGGCACCGGCGCCGGACGTGATCGAGGTGACGGATGCGACGATCGCGTCGTACCAGGACAGCATCTTCGTGGTCTCCTCCGGGCCGAGCCCGAGCGCGCGGGCGATGACCGCGACGGCGAGCGGGCCAGCGAACGAGCGGCGCAGCTCGGCGCGGTCCGCGAGTCCGTCGAGCAGGCGGTCCGCTTCGCCCGCGGCCGGCTCTGCGAAGCGTCCGTGGACCTGGGCCAGGCGGAACGGTGTCACGAACGGGGCGCGGTGGCGGGCGTGCTCGGGCCCGTCGAGGCTGAGCATGCTCGGGCCGATCACCTGCGCGGTCGAGAAGCGCGGATCGTCGACCGTGAACGTCCCGGCGTCCCGCATCGCCGCGAGCGCGTGCTCGTAGCTCGTGATCAACCAACCGTCGAGCGCGGGCAGCCAGGACACCGGCTCGATCTCGCGCAGGCCCGCGAGCACGGCGTGCGGATCGCCCTCGAGCTGCGCGAGCGTGACCGCGGCGCCGCGAGGGAAGCGCTCGCGGCGATCGCTCACATGAGCACGCGCCGGCACCTGCGTCGGCGCGGCGAGCTGCTCGTCGGTCGCGTTGGCACCGCTCGCCATCCTCACCCAGGTTAATTGCAGCTCCCCTTACCACAGCCAGTTAATCGCCGTCCACAGGCGGGTCGAGGTCCGGAGGCCGGCAGCCGAGCTCGATCAGGTGGCGCACGAACGCGGGGCGGTCACGCTCGGGGTGCCAGGGGTGGAGCCCGTCGCGGAGCAGGCGTGCCGACGCGCTCTAGATCACACAGCAGCGCCAGCTTGCCGGGCGGGTCGTCCCATTCGCCGGAGTCGTAGCGCTCAACCCAGGCCGCGACCGCCGCCAGCGTCTCGACCTGGATCTGGTCCTCCCACCAGCCGGAGCGGATCGCGAGCCGGTAGCGCTCGCGCAGCATCCACGCGTCGCTCCACAGCTGCTCGAACCACAGCCACCGCTCGTGCGGATACAGACCGCTCCAATTCAACGGCCAGCGCCGGCGTCCAGCTCGACTCCGAGCTCGCCGTCGCCTCGTCCTCGTGCACGCCCTCGCCCCCGTCCGCGTCCTCGTCCTCGTCCTCGGCCTCGCGGGAGCCGTCGTCGCGATCGTCCGGATCGTCGCCCGCATCGTCGGACGGCGGACCGCCTGCTCCGGGCCAGCTCATCGCGCGTCGCCAGTCTGCGCAGACGGCGGTCCCTGAACCACATGCGCAGCCGCACACGCGCCGGCGGCAGACGGCCGTACAGCAGCAGCGCATGTCCCTCGAGGCAGCTGTCGCAGCGCCTCGGCGGCGAGCAGCGGCCGGCGACGAGCGGCGGTCGAGCGGGTTGTGCCACCGGCGCCCGTCGTCCGCGTCTCGCTCGCGGGCCTCCTCGTCGCCGACGAGGCCGGCGAAGTAGCGCAGCGTCTCGAGATCGGCGACGCCCGGCAGGAGCATGCGCGCGCGGTGGCTGTTGACCACTGTCTCCGCCTGCTGCCGTACCGGCTGCGCGCCTGGGCGAGGTCGTGGAAGATCGAGACCAGCTGGATGTTGTGGCTCGGCGCGGTCGAGGCGATCTCGGCGAGGTTCGGCAGCGGCGCGACGTTGCCGGCCTCGTCCAGGCACAGCAGCAGCGGCCGCTCGAGCCGCCCGCCGGCCGCGGTCGCCCGCTCGTAGGCGCGGTCGACGACCTCCGCCGAGCAGCGCGAGGAAGATCGGCCGCAGCAGCTTCGACGCCTTCGCGTCGCCGATCAGATACAGCGTCGCGCGCTCGTCGAGCAGCCGGTCCGGCGTGATCTCGCACGTCGCGCGCCGAGCGCACGACGCGGCCGAAGCGGTACGCGCGCAGCAGCGCCTGCACGGTCGCCTCGATCGAGGAGCGCGTCCGGTCGGCCTGCGCCTCGAACGCGCGCACCGCGTCGTACGCGGCGTGCGCGTCGGCGAGCTCGCTGCTCGTCCCGCGCACTCGCCGTGAGCTCCGCCAGCGCTTCGTGCAGCTCGCGGCTCCCCTGCCCGTACGCCCACCGCACGACGCTGTCGATCCCGGCGCCGTCGCGCGGCGGCGAATACAGCAGCGGCGCGAGCCGCTGCTCGGCCGCGACCGCCCAGAAGTCGCCGCCCTCGACGCCCGCGCTGATCGAGCTCGCCTGCCGCCGCCAGCCGCCAGGCGACCTCGAGCGCGCCGTCCCACGTCCGCGCCGCGTGCAGCGGCGACCACGTGCTGCGCTCGACGCCGGCCAGGCCGAACGGGTCGAACACGAACACCGGCCCGAGCGCGCTTGCGCCGCGCGGCCGTCGCGCCGAGCAGGTCGGTCTTGATCGACGAGGCGACCGCCGGCCCCGTCCCATTCGAGCAGCGCCGGCACCGCCAGCCCGGCGGACTTCCCGGACTGCGGCGGCCCGAACGCGACCAGCGCGTGGCGCTGCTCGGCGTAGAGCAGCCGCCCGCGCCGGCCGAGCACGAGCCGTCCGGCGTTCGCCTTGTCGCCTGCCGACCCACGCCGCAGCGGGCGCAGCTCGCTCACGCGCGCCCACCGGGCGCCGCCGCGATCGCCGGCGAGACGCCCGGCCACGCTTGCCCCGGCGTGCCGCCCAGCGAGCACGAGCGTCGCCGCCGCCGCGGCCACCAGCAGGCGCGAGCGCCGTAGAAGCCGACCGGACCGGGCAGGAGCGCGCGCGCGATGCCGGCCACGCCGCCGCCGGGTCGCCGAGGTGCGCCGGCAGACGGATCAGCACGCCGAGCAGCTCGCCGACGTCCGGCCTGCGGCCAGCCGCCGCCGAACAGCGCCCCGGCGAGGCCGCCCCACAGCCAGACCAGCGCCGCCGACAGCGAGGCTGAGGCCGATCGCGACGACCGCCGCCAGGTCCGAGATGCCTGCCGGCGGGAGCGTCCGTTCATCGCCGCACCGCCTGATCGGCGCTGATCTGCATGCCGGTGTCGGTGTCGGTCAGGCGTGCCTCGAGCCGCGAGCGGTAGTGCTGGACGACGAACGAGCGCGACGCCGACGCGCCACAGCGCCTGGCCGGCGGACAGCATCGAGATCAGCCGCGCCTCGCTCTCGGACAGGCCGAGCAGCGTCCGCGTCAGCGGCACCTGGCTCTCGTCCTGGTGGTAGACGATCCGGGTCGAGGCGTCGGCGATCAGTCCCTCGGCGATCCGCGCCGCGCGCGAGCCGGCGTCGCCTGCCGCCTGCAGGTCGGCGAGCTTGTGCAGCACGACGAGGTTCATCACGCCGAACTGACGCGCGAGCTTGAAGTTCGACTGGAACCACTCGCCGAGGCCCGTGTGCTGGACGATCTTCCACGACTCGTCGGCGACGTTGATCAGCCGCTCGCGCCCTGGGCGCTCGGCCATCCGCGCCAGCAGCGCGCTCATCCAGGCGGTCGCGCAGGCCATCAGGATCCCGACCGCGGGCGAGTCGCGGACGGCGTGGAGGTCGAGCACGAGCAGCTTCGCGTCGAGGTCCAGCCCGGGCGTCGTCGGACCGTCGAACATGCCCTCGCAGCGGCCCTTCGCACAGGTCCTGGAGCGCCGAGCGCCGCGCGGCGCGCGTCGGCCGCGAGCTGCGTCGGGCGTCGTCCGCAGCCGCTCGGCCATCTCCGCGGTCGGGCGAACAGCAGCGCGGCGATCTCCGGGAGCGTCGGCTCGCCGCGTCGCCGTGCGCGCGCACGGTCCGCAGCGCCTCGCGCAGCGCCGCCGGCCTCGACCTGCGTCAGCGGCGCCGCCGAGCGCGGTCACGGTCACCGCGCGCAGCAGCTCGAGCTGCGCGTGCTCCTCCGGTCGCGACGCGAGCGGGTTGAGCCGCACGCCGCCGCCGGGCACGAGCGAGATCGGCTCGACGCCGACCGCCTCGCACAGCGGGCCGTACTCGCGCTTGACGTCGAGCACGAACGCGCGCCGGCCGAACAGCAGCATCCGCCACAGCAGCGTCTTGACGAGCGCGCTCTTCCCCTGGCCGAGCTTGCCGAGGACGATCGCGTTCGGGTCGTCGAGCGCGCCGTCGGCGTACAGGACCCAGGGGTCGTAACAGAACGCGCCGCCGGCCGAGTCGCGCCCGATGAACACGCCGCGGCCCCCGAGGCCGCCGGCGGCGATGAACGGATAGATCGGCCTGCGCGTGGCGGGTCGTGCAGCGGTGGCCGGGGCGATGTGCCGCTCGCAGGCTCATCGAGCGCCTCGTCATCGCAGCCCTCGGCACAGCGGCAGCGTGAACGTGAACGCGTCGGCCTGCTGGCCGTACATCCGGAGCAGCTCGAGCCGCGCCCGCGCCGCGTGCTCGAGCACCTCGGCGCTCGGCGCGCCGCAGCTCCTCGTCGTCGCGCCCCGACACGGTCACGAAGCCGGCGAGCCGCACCTCGCTGTGCCCGGCCGCGAGCTCGGCCTCGCGACGCATCGTCGCGTCCTGCGGCCTGGCGCTGGCGCGCTGTCTCGGACTGCCCGAAGCGGCGACGGAGCTCGCGGTCGGCGCGGTCGCGCGTGATCGCCGCCTCGACCTCGCGGGTCGAGCGCTCGGGTGGGATCGGCTCGAACGTGACCGCGACCGTGCGGACCGCGCTGGAGCGGCCGAGCAACGCGTCCATGAACATCGGCGAGACGTCGATCCGCGGCCAGCCGGCGATCCAGTACGTGGCGTGCACGGCGCCGTCGGTGCGGTAGTGGTCCCACCCCTCGCGCGCACCGAGCGGCCACGCGTTGGCCTCGGCGAGTCCGTCGCGGCTCGGGTCGGCGGTCTCGAGCGCGGCGAGCTCGGCCCGCGCGAACGGGTCGAACGCGGTCCGCAGGGCGCGCGCGAGCTGGCCAGGGCCGAGCGCTCCGAGCACGACCACTTCGGCCGCCTCGAGTGCCTGAGCGACTCGCTCGGCCTGCTCGATCAACGCGCCGACGGTCGCGTCCGTGCCCCGTTCGCGCACTCGGCTTCCGTCGACCTGGACCGCGATCAGGATCTCGTGCTCCTGCGTCACCTGCGCCGTCGTCCCGATCAGCTCCAGGTAGGACTCGATCATCGGCGCGCCCCGCAGCGGCACGGACGGATCGCGCTCGGAGTGCAGCCAGCGCGCCAGCTCGTCGGCCTGCGCCGGGGCAGTGCGCTCGATCCACTGGATCCGGCGAATCGGTGTGCTGGCCGCCGCCCGAGAGCACGAGGCCCCACCGGGCCAGGCGCCGCTCCTGGGCGTCCGGGTCCAGGAGCGAGAAGGCGACCACGCGGCACGCCAGCACCGCCGTCGCGAGCCGGCCGCCTCGCTCACTGAGCACGCCGAGCGACCCATCTCGATACGCCGCGTCGAGGATCCGGATGCCGCGCAGCGCGTCGGGCGGCGCCGGCGACGGTCCCGCGATACGCTGGCCCCGGCCCGCTCCGCATCCCCGCCGCGGGCGCAGGGGAGCGGAACCGCGTGCGGCGAAGCGCTCGTCTGAGTGCGAATGACGAGGCGATCGGTGCCCACTCGTACGCCGTTCGGCTCCCGATCGGAGCGACCGTCATGAGGGCGGCGGCGCCGAAGAACGCCGTGGCGAGAAGCGCGCCGCCGGCCGTCGGGGCGCGGTCCAGGACGAGGATCGCGAACAGAGCGCCCACGGCCAGGATTGCCGCCTGCCCAGCCCTGAGCGGGCCGAGAATGCCGCGTCGCTCGAGTGGGCCGAACCGGTAGGTCAAGCGGGTGTGCGCCCCGGTCACAGGCGGCCGTCCTCGGGTTCCTGCGTGGGCGGCAGCGCCGGCTCTGCGCCCGCGTCGTGCAGCTCCCCTGAGGCTGCACCGACGGGATGCCCTGGCCCGGCGCTGCCCGGCTGTCCTGGCCCGGCGTCCTGCTGCCCTGACGCCACGCTGCCCGAATGCCCGGGCGCCGCGCCACCCGAATGCCCGGGCGGCGCGCCACCCGAATGCCCGGGCGCCGTGCCATCGGATCGCGCGGGCGCGCCTCCCGTGAGGCCACCCCCCTCCCCAGGTGGCGGCCAGATCGCCGGCATCGACTCCCAGTCCTCGGCGCCGAGGAGGACCTCGCCCTCGGGCCACATCTGGGGCGGGGTGCCGGGCGGATCGGTCGGGTCCGTTGGACTGGTCGCCTCGTAGCCCCACGGTGCGCCGCCGGTACTGCTTCCGGCGTCGCCTGGTTGACCGGACGCGTGTCCGGACGTCGCGGCTCCGTTACTCGGCGCTGCCTCGCCCGGCTCGCCGACGCCTGAACGGCGGCCGCCCGCATCGCCGCTCGAAGCCGCCACCGCCGTGCCGGCCCCGCTTGACGATGCCGGCGAGCCCTCGCCTGCCCGCTGGGCGCCCGCGTCTGGGGTCGCTGCGTGCTCCGGTCCAGGATCTGGGGCGCCCGTGCCTTCGGTCGTCCCGTCTGATGCGCGCGGTCCTGCATGCGTGCCGTCGCCATCGGCTGACCCAAGTGGGCCGCCGGTGCCGGCCTCCCCCGCGCCGGCGCCGGCGTCTGGATCGCCAGCGCCAGGCACGCGGGACTCCTCGGTCGCTACGCCCGAACCGACACCTTGACCGCCGGCCGCAAGCCCCGACAACCGATCGCGCTCCGCGTCGGCTCCCTCGGCATCGCTACTCGAAGCTGGTCCGCTCGCCAACTGCTGCGCCGCTCGCCGCATGTCAGCCGTCACGCCCGACTCGAATGCGTCCGCCTGGTAGTGAGCCCACTCGGCGCCGAGGCGCGAACGCTCGAGTGGACCGTGGATCGCTCTCGCTTCGGATCGCAACGAGCCGGCCGCGCCGCTGGCAATCTCCGCGATCGGCACCAGCCGCAGGAGCGCCCACGGCGCGAACGCGCCCATCAGCACCAGCACCAGGCCTGCGAGCAGGCTGGTGACGCTGTGGCCCGAGCTATTACCGAGCGCAGCGCCGCCCAGCGCGAGCACAGACACCATCGCGAACTTGGACAGGATCAACGCGATGAGCAGCTCGATCGCCCTGACCGCCCACACCCGCCGCGCGGGCCAGACGAGGGCGGCGAACACGAGCGGCAGCATCAAGACGATCACGTAGACGGCTGCCTCGCGCATCAGCAGTTCGAGCCACAGCACGAGCGCCCCGCCCGCGATGAGCAGACTGACGAGGAACGCGAGAAACGGCGAGCCGGTGAGAATCGTGAGCAGGCCGATCTTCAAGCCGGTGTCGCCGAGGAACTTCGCACCGGCGTTGCCGGCGGCCGCCGACACGAGCCCGGACATGTAGTCCGAGCCGGCAAGCAGGAGCATCGTCACCGGCGCGGCGATGCTGACGGTCAGCAGCGCGAGCGGGAGGTAGCCAAACGCCGCGCGAAGGAGCAGTGACAGATCGGCGTGCAGCAGTGCCTGGATCGCGGCGGCGAACAGGAAGGGCAGCGTCAACAGCGCGCCGATTCCCGCCATTCGCCAGTAGACCGACGAGAACCACGTGCTCTCGAGCTGGGGCGAGGTCGTGGCGCCGAGCGCTTTCGCGGTTTCGTCGAGTGCAACCTTCGCCCCGCCGGCGACCCACACACCGATCGCCGCGAGGCCGAGCGCGGTCGAGGCTGTCGAGCTGGTCGTCGTGCCGCCGCCTCCGCCGCCCGTGCCGACGCCCACGGCCGTCTTCAAGGCGCCGACGATGTGGCCGCCGGCGAGCTTCTTCCCGGCTCTGATCAAGGTCTTGGCGTGGGTGACGACCTCGCAAACCCGGCCCGCGGCCCCGCTGACGAACCCGAAGGCGTCGCAGACGCCGAACGCGGAAGCAGGCTTGGCCGTGAATCCGAACGCGAACGCAGCGATCGCCAGCCCGATGACCGCCAGGCGCATCACTTGGCCGTCGTCCCGAGGTGCTGGAAGAAGTTGACAAGACCCGGGGCGGCGCCGACCACGAGCGCTGACGCGGCTGAGATCACCGCGGCCATGCGTCCACGCGCGGCGTACTGGTGGTTGTGCGTGTGCGACGCGACTGCCCACATCGCCGCGCCGATGAACGCGCCGAGCAACGCGATCGCAAGCGCCCACGCCTCGGCCCCATTGACGAGTTGCTGGAGCACGTTGCTGCCCGGCAGCCCGGTCGGGTCCGGGGAAGCGCTGACGTCAGCAAGTGTGAATGAGAGACCAGAAACTAGTCCCATCTAGACCTCCTGAAGCAAATGATCATGAACGGAAGGTAGCGAGACTAGATTGAGTTTGCTAGGGTGATGTGCATCAAATTAGTCTCAATTTGGCTCACGGATGACCATTCAGACGCACACGGAGTGCATTCCGGCCCTCGACATCGGCGAGCTCTACCGCTCGCTCGCCGGGCCGCTCGAGCAGATCGTTCGGTTCGACGTCCGGGCTCCGGACGTGGTGATCGAGGATGCGTGCCAGTTCGCCTGGAGCCGACTGGTCGTGCACAGGGGTCGCGTCCGGCGCGAGGCGGCGCTCTCCTGGCTCGCCAAGACAGCCGTGCACGAAGCGTTCAAACTGATCCGCCGCGCTAACCGCTGCGGATCGCTCGACGCCCTGCTCGAAGAGGGCGCCCACGCCGCCTTCGCGTCTCGCGCAGCAGGCCCCGAGGACGTGTTCCTCGATCGGGAGCGGATATGCGAGCTAAGCGATCTGCCCGAGCGCCAGCAGCGGATCGTGTGGCTTCATGCGCTCGGGTTCAGCTATCGCGAGATCTCTCTCGAGACGGGGTGCTCCGAGCGCACCGTCGAGCGGCAGCTGCTTCGGGCCAGGCGGCGCCTGCACGAGGAGTAACGCCGGGCGAGGGCGACGGCGTCGCGGCGAGCGCCTCGGTTCGGGCTCGCGGCGAGCGGCTCGCGCGGTTCGGGCTCGCGGCGAGCGGCTCGCTTCGAGCAGCGCAGCGGCGGCACGCGACGAGGGGCATAACACGTCGCGGTGCGGTTCCAGTCGATTGTGTCCGATTGGGGCGGACCGAGTTTCGACGGGGGTTGAGTTTTCACTGCTGTGTCTTTCCTGTTCGAGCCAGTGCACAGTTCGTGACAGCGGCCGGGCCGCTCGGACTCGATCGGGGGATGTAGTCAAGGGCGCTGGGAGGCGCTCGTGGGTAAACCAGCCGAGGTACTGGACCACGGCGAACTCGAAACCGGTTCGCATGCCTGTAAAACATCCCAGTCGAGCAACTTGAACCGCCCAGTGGGATGTTGACCCGCGTAGAGCTGGTTAACGGCCCGCTGGCCTCGTGAAAATGCTCGACTGGGACGTTAACCAGGTGAATTGGGGGTGGGGCGCCCGCTGGGAGGGGGTGGGGCGCCCGCCGCGAGGGGGTGGGGCGCCCACGGCGAGGGATCGGGGCGCCCGCCCCGCGGGGAGGGGATGGGGCGCCCGCGCCCGAGCGGGAAGGGTGGGACGGCGATCGGGGTGGGACGGCGATCGGGGAGAGCCGGACGGTGTGAAGCGTCCGAGGGGCGAACAGCTACCGCGCCCGCCCGCGCTTGCGCCGCCGCCGCTCCCCGGGGCTGAGCTTGCGCGTCTTCGGGCGCTGCTTGGCGGCGGTCCGGCCGCTCGTCCCGGCGGCGGCGGCCGCGGCGCGCTGACGGACGGGGGCGCGCCGGCGGGCGTCGTACCAGATGAAGAAGGCGATCCCGCCGATCACGACGAACGCGCCCACGGCGATCGCGATCGAAGCGCCGCTGCTGATGCCGCTGCTGCCGGCGGTCGTTGTCGTCTGGACGACCGTCGGGGTCGTGGTGGTGGCGGTGGCGGTCTGTGTGGGCGCCGGGAGGCCCGGGGCGAGAGGGTTGGTGGGGCTCTGCGCGAGCGCGGCGGCGGGTCCGGCGAGCATCAGCGCTCCGGCGACGAGGACCCCGAGAGGACGCACCGCGGCGCGCGCCGATGCCGCCCGAGTCCGTCTCACCAACAACCCGATGACGGCCACGTGCCCTTACCGCTCCGACGCGAGTGGGCTCTCCATCGCCGGCGTCTCCGGTGCCTGCCGGTAAGGCTGCTCGGGTGCCACGTCCTCTTCGTGGTAGACGCTCTCGGCGTTGACAGCCCAGATGTCGTGGTGGGTGCCGAGGACGATGTTGTCGACGGCGCGCATGGCGGTCAGCATCGAGTGGTCGGAGTTGTTGTACCGGTGCAGGCCGTTGCGGCCGACCTGGATCAGGTTGGGGATCCGCTCGAGCCAGGTGCGAATGGTCGCCACACGCTCCGCGTACTCGACGTCGTAGATCGGATACGCCTTGTGGACGCGGGCGACGAAGCCGAACTTGACGTTGTCCGCTCGGGCGAGGTGCAACTGCTGGATCTCGCGGCCGGCGAGCTTGACGAGATCGTCGTCGGCCATGTTCCAGAGCTCGTCCCCCTCGAAGCAGAAGTACTCCATGCCAATCGACGCGTCCTGATCGTTGGGCACCATCCAGGGGCTCCACGATTTGAAGTTCTGGATCCGGAGCACGCGCACGCCCGGCTGGTGGATGTAGATCCAGTTGTCGTCGAACAGCTCCTCGCCCTCGATCACGAGCAGGACCGTGAGAAACTCGCGATAGCGCAGACCGCGGGCCGCGTCGCGCGACCTCGCCCGGCGCCTCGGGCTCGGCGATCCCGACCGTCGTGCGCAGCGGCAGCGAGGAGATCACGTACGAGGGGGTGAGGGTCTCGCCGCCGGCGACGACCTCGAGCACGCGCCCGCTCGCGGGATCGGTCCGCAGCCGCGTCACCGGCGCGTTGAGCCGTACCTCACCGCCGTGGGCACGGATGTCGTCGGTCATCTGCTCCCACATCTGGCCAGGCCCGTAGCGGGGGTAGTTGAACTCGGAGATGAGCGACTTGATCTTGTTGTTCTGGTTGCCGAGGAAGGCAGCCTTGGCGGCGCTGAAGAACGACAGGCCCTTGATCCGTTGCGCCGCCCACTCGGCGCGGATCTCGTCGGTCGGGACGCCCCAGAGCTTCTCGGTGTAGGTCTTGAAGAAGTGCTGGTAGAGCCGCTTGCCGAAGCGGTTGGAGACCCAGTCCTCGAAGGTCTCCTCGCGGCCCTTGGGCTTCGCCGCCGCCCACAGGTAGGAACCGCCGCAGCGGACGAGCTCGACCGGGCCGAGCTTCTTGATCACGTCCATGCCCTCGAGCGGGTACTCGAGGAACTTGTCGTTCCAGTAGATGCGGGACTTGCGAGGGCGGCGCAGGAACTCGTCGCGCATGATCTCGTGCCAGAGGTCATCGACCTCCTGGACCTTGGTGAAGAAGCGGTGGCCGCCGAGGTCGAAGCGGTAGCCGTCGCGGACCTCGGTGCGGGCGATGCCGCCCACCATGTCGGTGGACTCGAGCACGATCACCGGCTTGCCCTGCTTGGACAGGAGGTAGCCGGCGGTGAGGCCGGCCGGCCCGGCGCCGATTACGACGACCGGCCGCTCGGGGGTGATGTCGGCGCCCGCCGCGCTCGCCGCGGCGCTGGTTGTGGGGGTGGCGCTCGCCTCAGCCATCGTCGCTCGCTGTGCTCGCCTCAGCCATGGACGCCTAGGAGGAAACCACGCGGTAGAGCACCGCGCTGTCAGCGACGCAGCACGCACCGCGATAGTTGGCTGGGAGGGCGGTGCTCTCGCGGACCAGGTGCGGATCGTCCGCCAGCAGCGCGCCCCACTGGGCCGAGCGCCGGCGCACGAGCAGCGTCCACGCAGCCTCCCAGTTCTGAGCGCCCTCGGTCAGCGGTCGTATGTAGAGAATCTGCTGGCCGACGTGGAGGCTCGCGAGGATCGGGTCGAGGGTGGCGGCCGGCTGGGCATTTGTCAGCCGGCGCAGCGCGTAGACCCAGTTCATGTATCGAGGATCCTTCACGGGACCGAGCGTGTTCGCGTAGCGCAGACCGGACGGGAGGTAGTACCAGGCGAGCGGCACCTGCTCGGGCTGTCCGGCGATCACGAGGTCGCCCTTGTGCAGCAGCGGCGCCATCTGGCCGCCCACCTCGCGCATGTCGCTCTTGTAGGCCGGGGTGTACGACGAGACGTGGACGACGAACACGACCGACAGCACGATCGCGACGAGCCCGACGATCCCGGACCGTGCGCAGCCCCATGCCGCCAGCAGCAGGATCGGCGCGAGCACCGGTGCGAAGTAGCGCGAGACGAACGCCGGCGTGACCTGGGAGGCCAGCCACGCGATCAGCAGCGTCGAGACCGGCAGCACGATCAGCACCCACAGCATCGTCGCTTCGCGCGTGCGCCGGTACGGGCGCGTGAACAGGAAAGCGAGCCCGATGATCGTGGCGATCAGGAGCCCGATCGTGATCCGATCGCCGCCCAGCAGATCGCGTGAGAGCAGCACGGGTGCGCCCAATCGGGGCGGTGGCGCCCACGGCGCGCCCGTGTGCGTGGACTGATAGATGAAGTTCGGCAGCCACGGGAGGAACAGGATCACCGCGGCGGCGAACGCGAGCACCGCGTCGCGGATGAGCGCGCGACGGTCCTCGCTCGACTGCCAAACGGGGACGAGCGTCACGATCGAGCCCGCCGCGAAGAACAGCCCCCACGCGTGCGTGTAGAGCATCAGCGCGAGCGAGAGCGCGAACATGATCAGGTAGCCGCGCCGTCGGAAGACGAACGCGTGGATGAACGAGGCGGTCGCGAACAGCCCGAGGAGGCCCATCAGCTCGTACATCCGGGTCTCCTGCGCGTACTGGGTCAGGAACGTGCTGAACGCGAACAGGACCGCGGCATACATGCCGGCACGCCGTCCGAACAGGCTCCAGCCCGCCCACATCCCGACCGGGACAGTCAGCAGGCCGAACAAGAGCGGCAGCGAGTGCGTCGCCGCCTCGCTGTCGCCGAAGACGCGAATCCAGAAGTGCAGCAGGACGTAGAACAGCGGCGGCGAGCCGTCGTGGCGGAGGATGCCCGGGATCTGCGACAGCGGGTGGGTGGCGATCCCGGTCGTGATCGCCTCGTCCATCCAGAACTGGCCCGAGATGTAGCGCGTGCGGATGTACGCCGAGAGGGCGAGCAGGATGACGAGCAGGCCGCCCGCCGAAGCCCATACCGGGATGCGCTGGAGCCAGCCCGGCTCGCGAATGTCCCTGACGCCGGGGACCCCGCGGGGCGGGGGTGGGGCGGTGACAGTTGCCATCTACAGCGTCGCCCCGTTCGCGCAGTGTGCGAGGACCCAGAACGTGCGCACGTGGGCGATCACCGTGTAGTGCGTCGTGGGCCAGTCGCTGAGCTGCGGCAGCAGCGTGGAGTTGCTCTGGGCGCGTGCTTGCAGGAGCACGTTCGGTCCGGGCGTGCCGGGCGGTGGGGCGCTCGACGGTGGCGCCTGCACCTGAAGCGTGTGCACGCCGAGCGCGTACGCGACCATCGGCACCTGGAAGCCCTCGGTCATGACCGTCCCGCAGGCCAGGATCCGCGACGCGCCGCCGACCTTGGCGACGACTCGCGTCAGGTCTTCGCGCAGGTGCGCCTGGTAGACGAGGGCTCGGTGCGTGGCCGGGATGCTGATGATGTTCTTGCCGATGAACGGCGGCCAGAAGATCAGCAGCGCGAGCGCGACGACCAGGCCGACCGAGGTCGTGACGGCGGCTGACACGCGCCCGCCGGTGCCCCTGGCGAGCCAGCGCGCGACCGTCTGGGCGGCCCACCCCCAGCCGACGCCGCCGGTGATCGAGATCAGCGCCGTCCCGAGCACGAGGTAGCGATCGTTGCCTGAGAAGCCGGCCTGCGTCTCGGCCGCGATCCCGATCCACCACAGGTAACCGATGCCGCCGACCACGAGCAGGGCCGCGCGGGCGTACGTGCCGCGGTTCGCGAAGCCTCCGTGGCGGAGCGTCGCGCGGACCCGCCACAGCCCGAACGCGGCCGCCGCCATCGCGACCAACGCGACCGCCTTCACGCGCAGCAGCGTGGTCGGCCACGCGTGCTGGTCGAACTCCGTGCAGAACGGACAGCTCGCGTACGCCGCGCTGTTGCTCCGCGGGTTGTGAGCGCGGGTGACCCCACGCAACAGGTGCCCCGAGCCCCACAACTCGGGCAGGAACCAGAGCACCGGGATCAGCGCGAACAGGATCGCGACCAGCCTGCGCGCCCCGGGATCCTTCCACCACAGCCACAGACCGTAAGGGCCCCAAAGGAGCCATAGCTCCGGCCGATCGAGGGCGGCGGCGAAGCCGACCGCGAATGCCTGCCGGTGGGCGCCGTCGAAGTGGCGCTCGAGCGCGACGAGCACGAGCGCGGTCATCAGCCCTTCGGAATACCCGAGCGCGTTGTCGCTGATGAAACCGTGCGAGTTGACCAGGCTGCCGGTCGCGATCAGGGCGGCGAGCAGTGCCGGCGCGTATTGCCAGACGCTCGCGTTCTCCGCCTGTTCGCGCCCGGACTCTCCGAGCCAGCGCATCAGCCGCCAGGCGACCTTGAACGTCATGAAGACCGCCATCAGGGCACCGGCGCGAGCGACCACGAGCCAGAGGTCCGGCGCCGCCTTGCCGAACAGCGCGAACACTGTCGTGAAGATCACCGGCAGCGGCTTCCACGAGGGACCGCCGGTGGTGTGCAGGTTGATGTGGATGATCTCCCGGCCCCAAACGAGCCAGGCCCACGGGTCGTAGCTCGGCGTCGAGGGGATCAGGAGCGAGAGCGCGCCGATCACGAGCGCGGCACCGGCCAGGACGAGGTACAGGCGGCCGCCCGTGAGCGCGCGCGGCACGCGCGACGATCGGGCCTGGCTCGAGGGCGCGGTGGCCGGCGCCGTCAGCTCTGCAGTCGGGACAGACAATGATCTGGGGGCGCCACGCTCGGGGGCTCGAGGCGGGCGGGCGGCAAAAAGATTAGCCCGCGCACCGTACGCGGACGCCGGCAGCGGATTGTAGAGGTGCGCTCGGGCCGTCGCCGCAGTAGCCCCACCGGGGGCTCACGCTCACCCGGACACTCCGACGGCGAGGCAGGTCTCGATCTTCTTCAGCAACGCGTCTGAGCCCTGGTTGTCGAACAGCAGCGCGGCGCCGATCACCTCCGCGCCCTGGGCCCAGTTGACGCCACTGATCTGAAGTCCCTGCGCGACGCCGTCGGTCGGCTCGAAGGCGACGGTCGGCGACCCCGGCGTACTCCCGAGCACGAGGCCTGGAGTGCCGTGGACGGTTACCAGCGTGACCGGCACGCCCGCGTTGCGCAGGCAGGCGACGTGGTTTGGGTCGTTCGTGCGCGGATCGTCAACGCGGCCGCGCCCCTGCGTCACGTTCGCCGAGCCGGCGGGAGGATTGGTGAACGACCCCCCGCATCCCGCCAGCGCGAGCGCGGCGATGGCAGCAGGGAGCAGCTTCGCAGCGGCAATCCGCCGAGAAGGCTTTGCGAGGGACATGCGCCGAGAGGGCTCTGCGGGGGACGTCCGGCGAGGGCGTGCTGCAGGGGACATCCGCCGAGAGGGTAGAGGATCATCCAGGCGTGATCGTCAGCGCAGCTCTGACCGGCCCGGCTCCGAAGCTGGGCGTCGTGGTCGTCGCTCTCCTGGCGGCGGCGGTGCTGCTCGTGCCCGAGCGCCGCCTGCGGGCGCTGGCGATGATCGGGGCGTTGATCCTCGCGCCGGTGCTGCTGCTGGCCGACATCTGGCACTCGCCCCAGCTCGGCGTCATCCATCGCCACCCGCTGTACGCCGCGGTCGGCGCGATCGTGGTGCTGGCGGCGCTTGCACTGGTCGCGGTCCTGATCGCGCGACGCCCGCCGCTGTTCGCATGGCTCGTGGTCGTCGCGCTCCCGTTCCGGATCCCGATCGAGGCCGGCGGAACCACTTCGAACCTGCTCGTGCCGTTGTACTTCGTCGTCGCCGCGGGTGCGCTCGCGTTCATCGTGGGGGCTTTGCTCGGAGGCGCGGACGCCGGCGAACGCGCGGCCGCTCGGCCCCCTCGCGAGGTGCGCTGGGTCGAGCTGCTGCTCGCGTTGATGCTCGTGCTCTACGCCGTGCAGGCGATCTACTCACCGGCGTTCGAGAAGGCGCTTCAGCAGATGGTGTTCTTCTACGTGCCGTTCACGCTGCTGTTCTGTCTGCTGCGAACGCTGACGTGGTCCGCGCAGCTCCTGCGCACGTGCCTGCTGCTGGTCGTCGCCCTCGCGATCCTGTTCGCGTGCATCGGCTACGTCGAGTACGCGACCAAGACCCTGCTGCTGAACCCGAAGCTGGTCGCGCAGAACAACGTCCACACGTACTTCACGGTCAACTCGGTGTTCTTCGACCCGGACATCTTCGGGCGGTTCCTCGCGCTCGTGATGATCCTGGTCGCGGCCGTGCTGCTGTACAGCCCTGAGCGTCGCGAGCAGCTGCTCGCGACCGGCACGCTCGTCGTCCTCTGGGCCGGCCTGGTCCTGACCCTGTCGCGCTCGAGCCTCGGCGCGCTTCTGGTTGGCCTCGGGACGCTGGCGGCGCTGCGCTGGAACGCGTCCCGGACACTGCTGATCGCGCTCGCCGTGGTCGCGCTCGGGGCCGCGGTCGTCGCCGCGACGCCGACCACGTTCGGCCTCAACCAGGGGCTCAACGGCGCCTCCAGCGGCCGCGCCGGGCTGATCAGCGGCGGCTTCACGATGTTCGGGCAGCGCCCGCTCTGGGGGTACGGCTCGGGCGCCTTCGTGTACGAGTACCAGAAGCAGAATCCGGCGACGTCGCAGAACCTCGCCGCGTCGCACACGATCGCGATCACGATCGCGGCCGAGCAGGGCCTGATCGGCGAGCTGCCCTATCTCGCGCTCGTGATCGTGTCCGTGGTCGTCCTGCTGCGCGGGGCGGCTCGAGACCCGGCGCGCGCCGCGATCGCGGCCGCATTCCTCGCCCTCATGTTCCACACCGAGCTGTACGCGGACTTCCTCGAGGACCCGTTCACGTGGACGCTGCTCGCGATCGGGACGGCGCTCGCGATCCAGGCGCGAGCAGCGCCCGGAGGCGGCATCGCGCGCCCAGAAGGCGCCGCGCCTGCACTTGCCGCCTGAGCGCGCGCCGCGGGACTCCAGCGCCGGGCGATCGGCTCGCCCCGCGTCAGAGCGGCGTCGTGTACGCCTGGCTGATCCCGCCGTCGACCACGAACGCCGTCGCGTTCACGTAGCTCGACTCGTCGCCCGCGAGGAACAGGACCGCGTTGGCCATTTCGTTCGCGCGCGCGAAGCGCCCCATCGGGATGTGGACCATCCGGCGCGCCAGCTGCTCGGGATTGTGCTCGAACAGCTGCCGCAGCAACGGCGTCTCGACGGGGCCGGGGCAGAGCGCGTTGACGCGGACGCCGCGGCGCGCGAACTCGATGCCGAGCTCGCGCGAGAGCGCGACCACGCCGCCCTTCGAGGCGGTGTACGAGATCTGCGAAGTCGCGGAGCCCATCACGGCGACGAACGAGGCCGTGTTGATCACCGACCCGCCGCCGGCCTCGAGCAGGTAGGGGATCCCGTGCTTGCAGCACAGGAACACGCTGCGGAGGTTGACCGCCTGGACGCGCTCCCAGGCGTCGAGGCCGGTCTCGAGGATCGAGCCGTCGTCGGGCGGCGCGATGCCGGCGTTGTTGAACAGAACGTCGATGCGCCCGAGCTCCCGGCGCACGCGCCCGTACACGCCGGCGACCGCGGCCTCGTCGGTGACATCGGCCCGCAGCGCGAGCTCGCCGACCGAGTGCTCGAGCAGGTCGACACCGACGACTCGGGCTCCCTCGCGTGTGAACGCTTCGGCCGTCGCCGAACCGATCCCACCGGCGGCGCCGGTGATCACGCACACCTTGCCCTCGAGCCTCATCGCCCGATTATCCGCCAGACAGCATTCACAGGCGCTCGAAGCCCCGGTAGCGCTCCCAGTCGGTGACCGCGGCGTTGAACGCGGCCAGCTCGACATCGGCCGCGTGGACGTAGTGGTCGACCACCTCGTCACCGAGCGCCGCGCGGGCGATCGTGGAGGACGCGAACAGGTCGCGGGCCTCCTGGAGCGTCGTGGGCAGGCGCGGCTTGTCGCGCGCGAGGTAGGCGTTGCCGCGGTAGGGATCCTCCAGCTCCAGGCCGGCGTCGAGGCCGTGCAGGCCAGCCGCGACGATCGCGCTCAGCGCCAGATACGGGTTCAGGTCCGACCCGCCGGCGCGGTTCTCGAATCGCAGCGAGGGTCCATGCCCGACGACCCGCAGCGAGCAGGTCCGGTTGTCGTGCGCCCAGGCGACGGCAGTCGGCGCGAACGTCGCCTCGGCGAAGCGCTTGTAGGAGTTGATGTTCGGCGCCAGCAGCAGGGTCAGTTCCCGCAGCGATGCGAGCTGGCCCGCGAGGAAGGGCTCGAACACGGCGGGCTCGCGCGCGAACAGCGCTCCCTGCTCGTCGGCGAGCGAGAAATGGATGTGGCACGAGCTTCCCTCGCGCTCGTTGAACTTCGCCATGAAGCTGATCGCGTACCTTTCCTGCGCCGCGATCTCCTTGGCCGCGTTCTTGTAGATCGCGTGCTCGTCGGCGGCCCGTAGCGCGTCGGCATAGCGGAAGTTGATCTCGTGCTGACCGAAGTTGCACTCGCCCTTGGAGTTCTTGACCTCGAGTCCGGCCGCGCTCATCGAGTTGCGGATCCGCCGGATCAGCGGCTCCACGCGTGCGGTTCCGAGCATCGAGTAGTCGAGGTTGTAGAGGTTGGCCGGCTCGAGGTCGCGGTAGCCCTTCTGCCACGCCTCCTCGTAGGTGTCGCGGAAGACGAGGAACTCGAGCTCGGTGCTCGCGTTCGTGCTCCACCCACGAGCGGCCAGCCGAGCCAGCTGGGCCCGCAGGATCTGCCGCGGGGAGACGGCGACCGGACTGCCATCGGCCCACTCGAGGTCGGCGAGGAGGAGCGCCGTCGCCTCGTGCCACGGAGCGAGACGCAGCGTCGCGAGGTCCGGGCGCATCACGAAGTCGCCGTAGCCGCGGTCCCACGAGGCCATCCGATAGCCGTCGACAGGCGTCATCTCGACGTCGGTCGCGAGCAGGTAGTTGCATCCCTCGGCTCCGTGCAGGGCGACCTCGTCGAGGAAATGGCGCGCGGTCAGGCGCTTGCCCTGCAGGCGCCCCTGCATGTCGCAGATCGCGAGCAGGACGGTGTCGATGGTGCCGCTCGCGACCCGCTCGCTCAGTTGCTCGATCGTCAGCGGCGGTCTGCTGGGCGCGTCCGCGCCCACCTGTTCAACCGTCATCCGGGCGAAGGTATAGGAAGCGCGTGCCGGACGCCAGCGCAATCGGCTAGCGGCAGGCGATCACGACTCGAGCGCTTGCGTGAGGTCCGACCAGAGGTCCTCAACGTCCTCGAGCCCGACGCTCAGGCGCAGCAGACCGGGCGGCACGCGTTCCGGCTCCCAGCGAGCGCGCGCCTCGAGCGTCGACGCGACGCCGCCGAGGCTGGTCGCGTTCTCGATCAGCAGCAGCGTGCGCTCGACGCGCTCGACGCGCTCGGCGCGATCGCCGTCGGCGACGTCGAAGGAGAGCAACGGCCCGAACGCGCTCAGGTAACGCTGCGCGACGCCGTCGCCGAGCCCGGGGTAGCGCACGCGCGCGACCGCGTAATGGGAGGCCAGGCGGCGGGCGAGCTCGAGCGCGCTCGCGGACTGGCGCTCGACCCGCACCGCCAGCGTCTTGAGCCCGCGCAGCAGCAGCCACGCCGGATCGGGCGCGGCGACGATCCCGGTCGACGTGCGGAACTCGAGCAGGCGCGAGGCGTCCTGCTCCCGCGCGCAGGCGACGACGCCGAGCAACGCGTCGTGGTGGCCGGCGAGGATCTTCGTCGCGCTGTGCACGACGAAGTCGGCGCCATGCTCGAGCGGGCGCAGCAGCAACGGCGTCAGGACCGTGTTGTCGACGGCGACCCGCGCGCCGGCCGCGTGCGCGGCGCTGATGACGCGGTCCAGATCGGGAAACGTCAGCATCGGGTTCGAGCACGGTTCGAGCCAGACGAGATCGGCCGCCGCGGGCGGGCCGGTCTGATCGAACGTGACGGCTTCGATTCCCCACCGCGCCAGCTCGTCGCGGAGCAGGCCAATCGTCCCGTAGTAGCCGCCGTCGGCGACCGCCACCGTGCTCCCAGGCCCGAGCATCGCGAGCAGCAGCGACGTGATCGCGCCCATCCCGGACGGGAACAGCAGCGCGTGGCCGCGGTCGAGCTCGCCCAGCACCCGCTCGGCCTCGAGCCCGACCGGGTGCGCGCGACGCTGGTAATAGACCGGCCTCGGGGTTCCGTCGGCGAACGGATGAATCGTCGCCCGGTCAAGCGGCGGCGTCTGGCCGCGTGCGAGCAGCGTCTCGTCCTCCATCCGCTTAAGTTAGCCGTGCGCCGTGCTCACACGGCGATGGCGCAGCGCTCGCTGCCGCGGGCGGCCTCGATCAGCGCCGCGAACAGCCTGCGATCGTCGCCCTCCTCGGGATGCCAGAGGACGCCGAGCACGAACGGCTTGGTCGGATCTTCGATCGCCTCGATGCTGCCGTCGTGAGCGCGCGCCGCGACCGTCAGGCCGCGCCCGAGCGTCGCGATCCCCTGGTGGTGGGCCGAGCAAATCGATGTGGGCTCGGAGAGGATCTCGCCGGTACGGGTGCCGGGGAGCGGCGAGACCGAGTGCACGTCGAAGCGACCCGGCGCGGTTCTGTGCTCGTCGTGGCCGACGACCGCGGGGAGGTCCTGCGCGAGCGTGCCGCCGTGGGCGACATTCAGCAGCTCCATGCCGCGGCAGATCCCGAGCACCGGGGTGTCGTCCGCGAGCGCCGTCCGCAGCAGCTCGAGCTCAGCCGCGTCGCGCTCCGGCTGGACGCCGAACGTCGCCTCGCTGAGCGCCTCGCCGTACAGTGCAGGGTCGATGTCGGGTCCGCCGGAGAAGACCAGCCCGTCGGCGATCGCGACCGTCTCCGCCGCGCCCTCGACCATCGGCGGCAGCAGCACCGGGCGCCCGCCCGCCACGCGAACCGCCTCGACGTAGGCGAACGGCAGCAGCGCCGCCGGCAGGTCCCAGTAGCCCCAACGCGCTTGGGCGACGTACGACGTGATCGCGATGATCGGACGAGCGTCTGACACGGTCTGAGTCGATGCACTATAAGAGCGCGGGCCGCCGAGCGCGGGCCGCCCAGCGCGCACAGCGGCTACTGTTACGCGCCGCGATGTCGGTAACTGTGGTCGGTTCGATCGCGTTCGACGCGGTCAAGACACCGTTCGGCAGCCGGGAGCGGATGCTCGGTGGCTCTGCCGTGCACTTCGCCCTGGCGGCGTCGTTCTTCGACGAGGTGCACGTCGTCGGGCCGGTCGGCGAGGACTTCGGCGAGGCCGAGTACGAGGTGCTGCTCCGCCGCGGCGTCGACATCTCGGACATCGAGCGCATCGCGGGCGGGCGGACGTTCTTCTGGAGCGGCGAGTACAGCTGGGACCTGGGCGATCGCGTCACGCACGACACCCAGCTCAACGTGTTCGCCGACTTCCAGCCGAAGCTGTCGGAGGCCTCGCGCTCGGCGGATGTGCTGTTCCTCGCGAACATCCAGCCCGATCTGCAGCGCGAGGTCCGCGCTCAGTGCGCGAGCGCCCGCTTCGTCGCGCTCGACTCGATGAACCTGTGGATCGAGACCGCGCGCGACTCGCTGATCCGGACGCTCGCCGATGTCGACTGTCTTTTGCTCAACGACGGCGAGCTGCGCGAGCTCACGCGGGAGCCGAACCTCGTCCGCGCGGCGCGTCAGGCCCAAACGTGGGGGCCGCGTGTGATCGTCGTCAAGCAGGGCGAGTACGGAGCGGCGATGATCACGGAAGCGGGCTTCTTCGCACTGCCCGCGTTCCCGCTCGAGAGCGTGATCGACCCCACTGGCGCCGGCGATTCGTTCGCCGGCGGCTTCATGGGCTACGTCGCCGCGCATCGCGACGAGCAGCTCGACCATGCCCTGCTCACGCGGGCGATGGCATACGGCACCGTGCTCGCGTCATACAACGTGGAGGAGTTCGGCGTCGAGCGCGTCGCCCGGCTGACCGGCGGCGAGATCGCCGAGCGGGCGGCCGAGCTGCAGCGGATCACGCACCTGGTCGAAAAGCCGGTCGCGCTGAGGCCCTGAGCCGTTTGCTTTCGACCCCGAAGCTAGTAGCATCCGGCACGTCGTGACCTGGGGATTCCTCTGGCTCCTGTTGGCGCTGAAGCTCCCGTTGGCTGGCTTGATCTGGATCGTCTGGTGGGCGATCAAGCAGACGCCGGAGGAGGAGCCGACATCCTCGGATGAGGACGGCGGGATCAAGCGCCCGTACCGACGCCATCCGCGCAAGCCGTTCCCGCGGGGGCCGCGGCGGGGCCCGCACGGCGAACCGCCGCCGCTCCCACCGGCGCGCGTGCGCACGGTGCGGGCGCGCGCTCGCTCGCTCGGGCACTGACGCCCGGCGTTGGCAGACTCGGCGCCACCGATTCCGGCTGCGGTCCTGTCCGACGGCACGATCGTGCGCCTCGTCGAGGAGGGCCGGATCCGCATCGACCCGTGGGACGCCGGGCTCGTACAGCCGGCGAGCGTCGATCTCCGGCTCGGAGACTCCTTCCGCGTCTTCCACAACCACCGCGCATCGGCGATCGACCTGCGCCGCCCGCCCGAGAACCTGACCGAGGAGGTGATCGTCCCTGGCGATGAGTCGTTCGTGATCCACCCGGGCGAGTTCTGCCTCGGGAGGACGCTCGAGTGGATCGAGCTGCCCGACGACATCGTCGCGCGAATCGAGGGCAAGAGCTCGCTCGGCCGACTCGGCTTGATCGTCCACGCGACCGCCGGCTTCTGCGATCCGGGCTGGCGCGGCACGCTCACGCTCGAGCTCAACAACTTGACCCGGGTTCCGATCAAGCTCTACCCGGGGCTCAAGATCGCACAGCTGTCGTTCATGGCGCTCGACGCGCCGGCCCGGCGCCCGTACGGCAGTCCCGGGCTGGGCAGCCACTATCAGGGGCAACGGGCAGCCACCGAGAGCCGCTACCAGGGTGACGCTGGACCCGGAAAGATGCGGTAGGCTCGCGCCGTGCTGACACTGGTCCTCGCCGCATCGGAGAAGTCCCACGTCCCGTTCTACATCACCGGCGCCGTGCTCGCGGTGTGGGCGGTGGTGGTGTCCTGGATCGGGCTGTCACGGCCCAGCTTCCCGGGCAGCGCCGTAGGGGCGCGTGGCGTGATGCTGATCAGCGTCCTGCTCGTCGCCGGGACGATGGTGGCGGCGGTCGTCACGGGCTAGCCCAGCCCGGCGCGCCCGGCAGCACGCGCGTACTAAAGTCATGGTTGGTGATCGCCTCGTTGAACAGGCGGACCCTACGACCTTAGGAGTGCCATGACTACTGAGACCCAGCCCCTCGACAGCGCCGCCGTAGCCACGTCGCATGACACTCTCACGGTGACCGACAACCGGACCGGGGCCCAGTACGAGATCCCGATCACGGATGGCACGATCCGCGCGACCGAGCTGCGCAAGATCAAGACGAGCGCGGACGACTTCGGCTTGATGAGCTACGACCCGGCGTTCCTGAACACGGCGTCATGCCGGTCGGCGATCACGTTCATCGATGGCGAGGAGGGGATCCTCGAGTACCGCGGCTATCCGATCGAGCAGCTGGCCGAGAGCTCGACCTACCTCGAGGTGGCCTACCTGCTGATCCACGGTGAGCTCCCGACGGCCGACCAGCTGGCCGAGTGGACGCACCTGATCACGATCCACACGTTCGTGCACGAGAACATCAAGGAGTTCATGCAGGGCTTCCGCTACGACGCCCATCCGATGGGGATGCTGCTCGCGTCGGTGGGGGCGCTGTCGACGTTCTATCCGGAGGCCGCCGCGATCAAGGATCCGGAGCTGCGCTACATCCAGATCATCCGGCTGATCGCGAAGATGCCGACGCTCGCCGCCTTCTCCTACCGGCACAACCGCGGCATGCCGTACGTCTATCCGGACAACGACCTCAGCTATCCCGGCAACTTCCTCTCGATGATCTACAAGGTCGCGGAGCTGCGCTACCAGCCCGACCCGCGGCTCGAGCACGCGCTCGATGTCCTGTTCATCCTCCACGCCGACCACGAGCAGAACTGCTCGACGAGCGCCGTACGCGGGGTCGGCTCGAGCCACGTCGACCCGTATTCGGCCGTTGCCGCGGGGATCGCTGCGCTCTACGGCCCGCTCCACGGCGGCGCCAACGAGGCCGTCCTGCGGATGCTCCGCCGGATCGAGACGAAGGAGAACATCCCGTCGTTCATCGAGAGCGTCAAGGCCGGCAACGAGCTGCTGATGGGCTTCGGCCACCGGGTCTACAAGAACTTCGACCCGCGCGCCAAGATCATCAAGCAGGCGACCGAGGAAGTATTCGAGGTCACCGGCAAGAACCCGTTGCTCGACATCGCCACTGAGCTCGAGAAGATCGCGCTCGAGGATGACTACTTCGTCTCTCGCAAGCTCTATCCGAACGTCGACTTCTACTCCGGGCTGATCTACGAGGCCCTCGGGATGCCCGTCGAGATGTTCCCGGTCCTGTTCGCGATCGGGCGCACGAGCGGCTGGATCGCGCAGTGGCTCGAGATGATCGACGATCCCGAGCAGAAGATCGCGCGTCCGCGTCAGATCTACCAGGGCAAGCGCGGCCTGGACTACGTGCCGATCGGCGCCCGCTCCTAGCGGGCGCCACGCGCTGATCGATGTGTGGCGGGTGACGATTCGGTCCGGGCCGCAGGTCGAGCACCAGCGCTATCCGGACCTCGACGCCGCGCTCGCGGCGCTCACCGAGCGCGGCGAGCAGCTCGCGAGCGAGACCTCGCTCGCTCCGGTCAACGTGAAGATCCGCCGCTACGAACCCGCGGAGCAAGTCGCCGCGCGGATCGAGCTCGCCGGCCCGGAGCGCCTGTTCCCACGCGTGCGGGCCGGAGTCGACATCCACGGCGACGGGTCGAGCGAGGCGTACCTGGGGCGAGTCAGCCGAGAGCCCGTCCAGCAGCGCAAGAGCGAGACCGCCTTCGACGCGCTGGCGCGGGCGCTGAGCGCCCGCGCCGAGAGCGGCTGAATCACCTGCTTGCAGGAGCCGGCGCTACGCGCGCGCCGGCTCTCCCGTGGTCCGCGGCAGCCATCTCAGCCTCCGCGGCAGATACCAGTTGGCCTCGCCCAGCAGGCTCATCGTCGCCGGCAGCAGGACCGCGCGGACGATCGTCGCGTCGATCAGGATCGCGACTGCCAGCCCGACGCCGAGCTGCTTGAACTCGAGCGCCGGCAGGGTCGCGAAGACGGCGAACACGGCCACCATCACGATCGCCGCGCTCGTCACCGGCCCGGCGGTCGTCGCGATTCCATTGCAGATCGCATCACGCGTTCGCATGCCCCGCGCGTGCCCCTCTCGGATCCGGCTGACGATGAACACGTGGTAGTCCATCGAGAGCCCGAACAGCACGACGAACAGGAACAGCGGCAGCCACGACGTGATCGCTCCGGTCGACTTGAAGTGCAGCAGTCCCTGCGCCCAGCCGTGCTGGAAGACGAGCGCGAGCACGCCGTAGGCCGCCGCGACCGAGAGCAGGTTGAGCGCGATCGCGGTGAGCGGGATCACGAGCGAGCGGAACGTCACGAGCAGCAGCAGGAACGCCATCGTCAGGACGAACGCGAACACGAGCGGCGCGTGCGACTTCATCGAGTCGTTGAAGTCCTTCGAGCCCGCCGTCGTACCGGTCACGAGCGCGGTCACGCCGGGAAGCCGGCCGACCGTCGCGGGGATCACGTCGCGACGCAGCGTGACGAGCGCGCGGTCCGACACAGCGTCGGTTCCCTGGCCGGCGAGCGGGATCGACACGACCGCGACGTCATGCTCGCGGTCGACCGCCACGTGGAACGGCTCGTGCATCTGCCCGGTCGCCAGCGCGCGCGCCTCGAGCCTGGCGATCGCGCTGCGGATCGGCGGTGAGGTCACGTCATGCGCCTCGATCACGACCGTCGCCGGCTGTACCGCGCCCGGGTAGGCAGCCTGGATCCGGTCGACCGTCTTGACGATCGGCAGGCCGGCCGGTAGGCCCTGGATGCCCGGGAGCGCCGTCTGCAACCCGAGCGCCGGCACGACGAGCGCGAGGAGCGCGCCGCCGGCGATCAGCACGGCTGCGAGCGGGCGTCGCACGACGCGCTCGACGATCGCTCTCCAGATCGTCCCGTGCCCCTCGCGTCGTCGCGAGAGGAATGGGACACGCGCCTTCATCACGTTGTCGCCGAGCAGCGAGAGCAGGGCCGGGAGCACCGTGAGTGACGCCACCACGGCCACGGCGACGACGACGATCGTGCCGGTCGCCATCGAGGCGAACGTCTTGTTGCCGGCGAGGTACATCCCCGCCATCGCCGCGATCACGGTCAGGCCGGAGACGAGCACCGAGCGGCCCGACGTCACCGCGGCCGCCCGCAGCGCGGCATCGGCGGAGCGCCCCGCGGCGCGCTCTTCGCGCTCGCGCCGCATGTAGAACAGCGAGTAATCCACGCCGACCGCCATGCCGATCAGCAGCACGGTCTCCGACACGACCGGGTCGACCGGCGCGAGCTGGCTGATCAGGGCGACCACGCCCAGCGTCGCGCCGACGCCGGTGATCGCCAGCAGGACCGGAATGCCCGCCGCCACGAGCGCGCCGAAGGCGACGATCAGGATCACCAGCGTGAGCGGCAGCGAGAGCTCGCGTGCCTGCGCGAAGGCGCCGTTGAAGCTCTGGTTGAGGGCTTGCGTCGAGCTCGCGTCGCCCGCCTGCTCGATCAGCAGACCACGATGCTCGCGCTGGGCGCCGCTGGTCGCCGCCAGCGACGGTCCGACGCGCTGGTCGGCGTCGGTCTGGGAGCCCGTGATGTTGAACGTGACGAGGGCGGCGTGACCGTGCTCGGCCAGCTCGCCGTGGTTGGCGGCGAGCAGCGGGGAACGGATGCTCTGCACCGTTCGCAGCCGCGAGAGCCGTCCGACGACGTCGTCGACCGCGCTGCGAAAGGCGGGGTCGCGAACCGTCTGCGTTCTGCTGTAGATCAGCACCTGCTCCTGCGCGTGCTCGGGGAACTTCGCCTGCAGGATCTGGTCGGCCCGGACGGACTCCCCGACCCCGGTCTGATCGGCCGGGATGTGCTTCGTGCCGACCGCGCCGCCGAGCACGACGGCGATCGCGACGAACGCGAGCCACCCCAGGATCGCGGTCTTGCGGTGCTTGGCGCTCCAGCTTCCGGCTCGGCCCGCCAGGTTGCTGCCGTCCATTTGCGTACCTCCGAATCGGCGTCGAGTGAACGCGTGGCAGCGTCGCAACGGCGGCCTGCGCCGACCATGCGGCGCGCCGGTGTCGCTACGGAGGCCATCCCCCGAAACTGACGCTGCGGCCAGCCCGAACCCGCCCGCCCGACGCCGGGCCGCCCGGCCCTCCCGCGCCCCCGCAGCGCGAGCTTGGCGGCAGCGTTTACAGCACGAGCGTGGCGCCGTGGAGCTTCAGCCAGCGCGCGTGCTGAAGGTAGTCCGGGCACCGGGCACGCAGCAGCGCCCAGAACCGAGGCGAGTGATCCATCACCTCGAGGTGACAGACCTCGTGCCAGACGACGTAGTCGAGCACCGGCTCGGGGGCCAGGAGCAGGCGCCAGTTGAAGCTCATCGCCCCGGAGGTGGAGCAGCTCGCCCAGCGCGTGCGCTGGCCGCGGATCGTCAGGCGTGAGTACGCGCGGCCGGTGAGTGCGCACGCCCGATCGAGGCGGTGGCCGATCTCGGCGCGAGCGACGTTGCGATACCAGCGCTCGAGCGCGCCGGCGCACTGCTCGCCGGCGGGAACGAGCAGCTCGGATCCGCGGCGGTGCACGCGCGTGCGCCCGGGCTGCGCCCGGAGCTGCAGGATCTCGCCGAGGAAGGGGACGGTGTCGCCGCGCGCGAGCACCTGCTCGCGGGCGCGCGCCTGCTCCGCGAGCCGTCGCTCGATCCACGGCCGCAGCTGCGCCACGGCGGCCGCCGCATCACGCTCGCTCGCACGGCCCGGGAGCACCACCTCGACTCCACGCGCGGGGTCAACCGTGACCCGCACGCGGCGCGCGCGGCGCGAGCGCCGGATGCTGTAGCTGAGCTGCCGTTCCACGTCGCGACAGGGTACGGTCAGCAGATGACCGACTACTGGCGCGTCAAGCTTCCCGCCGGCGTCCGCTCGCCGTTCGAGGTGTACGTCAACGGCGTCCCCCAGGAGCTCGGAAGCGATTTCCGAGTTGCCGACGGGGAGCTGCTGTTCGAGCGCGAGCTCGTCCGCCAGAAGCTCGGGAAATGGGCGTGGATCCTTGGATTCTGGGGCATCGGCACGTACAAGCGCAACGACGAGGTCGACGTCCGCTACGAGCTCAACGGGCAGCCGACGGTTGCCCACGCGCTCGATATCACGGGGCCATCCTGACGACCTCCCGCCGGACCCACGGGCGCAGCAGGCGCAGCGCCGAGAGGATCGCGAGAGTCGCCGGCGAGCGGTTGAGCGTGTAGAAGTGGATTCCCGGAGCGCCGCGGGCGAGCAGCTCCGCACATTGCAGGGTCGCGTGGGAGATGCCGAGCTGGAGCACGGCGCTGGGATCCGCCGCGCGCCACTCGAGCGCCTCGAGCAGCGACTGCGGGATCGTCGCGCCGCACATGCCGGTGATCGTCTTGATCTGCCCGAGGTCGGTGATCGGCATGATGCCCGGCAGAATCGGCGCTTCGATCCCGCTCGCGCGCGCCTCATCGACAAAGCGGAAGTACAGCTCGCTGTCGAAGAACAGCTGCGTGATCAGAAACGACGCGCCCCGCTCGACCTTCTCCCTCAGGTAGCGCAGGTCGTGCGCGAGGTCGGGCGCTTCCGGGTGGAGCTCGGGAAAGCACGCGGCGCCGATCGCGAAGTCGTGCCGGTCCCGGATCAACGAGACGAGCTCGCTCGAATGGCGCGGGCCATCGGGGTGCGGTCGCCACTCGGTCTCGCCGCGCGGCGGGTCGCCGCGGAGCGCGAGGACGTTCTCGATCCCGGCCGCGGCGACTCCGTCCAGCACGTCGGCGAGCTCGGCGCGGCTCGCTCCCACGCAGGTCAGGTGGGCCATCGCCTCGATCCCGAGGTCCTGCTTGATCCACTTGGTCACCTGCAGCGTGCGCTCGCGCGTCGAGCCGCCGGCCCCGTAGGTCACCGACGCGAAGTCAGGCTCGAGCGCGACGAGCGTCGCGAGCGTCGCGCGGAGGTTGCGTTCCCCCTCGTCGCTCTTCGGCGGGAGGAACTCGAACGAGAAGACCGGCTCCTCGCTGCGGGCGATGATCTCGTCGATCCGCACGCGGGCAGCCTACCAACCTTGACACGGACGTGTCAAGGTTCTCGGTGCCAGCGCCGCACCTCCCCGTCCTCTTCGGCCGTCACCCGCCCGCGGCGCTCGAGGTAGCGCAGGTAGGAGAGCGTCTGCTGGAGCAGGTACGCCGGGCTCGCGTACTCCTCGGGGCCATACACGTCGGGGCCGATCTCGGCCGCCGTCCGCGGCTCCCCGCTGAGCGCCTGCAGGACCCGCTCGAGCCGCTCCGCGACGACCCGTCGATTGGCGTCGATGTGGCCGCGGACGTCGAAGAACGGCTTGCCGTGACCCGACAGCGCCAGCCGCGCGTCGAGTCGATCGACGATGTCGAGCGAGTTCAGGAACTCGCCGATCGGGTCGGGAGTCCAGCCGAATTCGAAGAACAGCGAGGTCCGGCCGAGCACGTGGTCGCCCGAGATCAGCAGTCGCCGCTCGCGCTGGAACAGGCACACGTGCGACGGCGCGTGTCCCGGCGTCTCGTATGCCCGCCACGTCCCGAGATCGGTCTCGATCTCGACGTCCTGCACGAGCGCGCGATCCGGCTCGATCAGCGCCGCGATGCCGGACGGCATCTCGCGCGCGTGCTCGGCGTACTCGAGCAGCGCCCGCTCGGACACGCCGCTCTGGCGGCCGATCTCGATCCGTCGCGCGAGCACGGTCTGGGGGTCGCTCTGCGGCCGGGTCGCGTGGGCGTGGTTGGGGTGCATCCAGAACTCGCAGCCGGCGCGCTCGCGCACCGGTGCCGCCTGGCCCCAGTGGTCCACGTGGGCGTGCGTGCAGGCGAGGAGGCGGACGAGCTCCACGCGCAGGTTGACCTGCTCCAGCGCGCGCTCGAGCTGATGCATCGACCCCGGCAGGTGCGCCCCGGTGTCGATCAGAACGACGCCGGAGCCCGCCGCGATCGCCCACGCGTTGCAGTGGGGGACGCCGGGCCACGGCAACGGCAACCGCAGCCGCCACAAGCCCGGCAGCACCCGCTCGCCTCGTCCGAGCTCGCGCCGACCGCTCATTCTCGTGCACGATATTGAGGGGGCATAAACTGCGCCCGTTCGATGCCGTCGACCGGCGAAATCGCGGAGCGCTACTTCACCGCCCTGACGGCGCACGATCTCGACGCGGCGGTCGCGTTGTGGGCACCCGGAGGCATCGACCGGCCCGTCGGCCAGCCGGAGCTGATCGCGCCGGACGGCGTCCGCGCGTACTTCGAGGCGCTGTTCGAAGCGTTCCCGGACTTCGCGTTCGAGGTGCGTGACATGACGACGAACGGCGATCGCACCGCCGTGCGCTGGCGCGCCCGCGCGACGTTCGCAGGCCCCGGGCGCTTCCAGGGGTTCGCGCCGAACGGCGCGCGCGTCGAGATCGAGGGGTGCGACGTCGTGACCGTCGCCAGGGGGCTGATCGAGGCCGGCGAGGCGTACATGGACAGCGCCGATATCGCGCGGCAGCTCGGCTTCCTACCGGCGGCAGGATCGCGCGGGGACGCCCGGCTGGCGCGTTTGGCGAACGCGCGGACGCGTCTCGGCGGCCTACGCCAGGGCGTCTCGGTCGAGCCCGTTGCCGACGGCGTGTGGGTCGTGCGCGGCGGCTTCCCGCTGCGTGTGACGAACGTCTACCTGCTGCGAGACGGCGACGGCGTCACCATGTTCGACGCGGGCATCTCGGACATGAGCGCCGCGCTGCTCGGCGTGGCCGCGCGGCTCGGCGGGCTCGATCGAGTCGTGCTCGGTCACGCGGATCCCGACCACCGCGGCGCCGCGCCCGGGCTCGGCGCGCCCGTCTACTGCCACGAGGCCGAGCGAGCGGCGGCCGAGTCCTCCGAGCCGCGGCGCTCGTACTGGGATCTCTCGAAGCTCCACCCGCACGGCCGGCTCGTGCTCGGGCGGCTATTCCCGATCTGGGACGGCGGCGCGGTGCCGATCGCGGGAACGGTCGTGGAGGGCGAGGAGATCGCGGGCTTCAGGGCGATCGAGCTGCCGGGCCACGCCCCGGGGCTGATCGGCCTGTGGCGCGAGTCCGATCGCGTTGCGCTGGTCAGCGACTGCATCTACACGCTCGACATCCAGCTCGGGATCAAGGGCGGCCCTCGCGTGCCTCATCCGGCGTTCGACAGCGACGTCGAACAGGCGCGCGCGTCGATTCGCAAGCTCGCCGCGCTCGACCCGGCGGTCGTCTGGGCCGGCCACGCCGATCCCGTGACCGGTGACGTGCGGGGCCAGTTGGAGCGGGCGGCGGCCGCGCGCGTCTAGCGCTCTAGAGTGGGACCGGTGGGTCGCCGACACAGGCAGCGGGAGAAGCTCGCGGCGCCGGTCAGCGAGTACCGCGACGCCGACGACAACGTGCTGAGGCTGCGGGGCTCGCTCTCGCCGGCCGCTCGCCTGGAGTACGCCGGCGTGCTCGCCGGCGGCCTCGAGCGTGAGGACGCGTGGCAGCGCGCGACCGAGCTGCTGTTCGAGCGCCTCGCGGTCTCGTGGACGATCGCCGGGCTCGAGATCTCCCGCCAGAAGGAGCTCCTGGAGCGCTACCGGATCGCATCCTCGCAGGAGCGCGCATTCGTGCGCGAGGCACTGCGCGAGCACGCGCAGGAGCACTTCCCGGAGCTCGAAGCGCCGTGATCGACGCGGATCGGTTCGCGCGGCTGCTGTGCGACTGGTCTCTGCGCGCAGAGCCGGGTGACCAGGTGCTGGTGAACTTCACGCCGCAGTCCGTTCCGCTCGCGCGAGCGCTTCACAACGCGCTGCTGGAGCGGGACGCGTGGCCGCTGCTGCGCGTGTCCGCGGCAGCCCTGGCGGAGGACTTCCACCGCCACGCGCGGGCCTTACAGCTGGACTCCTTCGCGCCGCTCGAGCTGGCCGAGGTGCAGGGCGCCGATGCCGTGGTCACGATCCTCGCGCCGTCGAACACGCGCGCTCTGAGCAACATCGAGCCGGCGCTGATCGCGCGCGCCGGGCTCGCGCGCGAGCCGCTGCGCGAGGCGCGCGCGGCTCTGCGCTGGTGCGGGACCCTGTGGCCGACCGCGGCCCTCGCGCAGGAGGCGTCGATGAGCGATGACGATTACGCCGCGTTCGTCGAGCGGGCCCTGTTCCTGGACCGCCCCGATCCGGTCGTGGCCTGGAGCGAGCTGAGCGAGCGGCAGGCCCGGATCGTCGCGCACCTCTCGTCCGCATGGGAGGTCCGGATCGAAGCGGACGGCACCGACTTGCGGCTGCGGGTCGATGGCCGCACCTGGATCAACTCGGACGGGCGGCGCAACATGCCCAGCGGGGAGGTCTTCACCGGCCCGCTGGAGAGCTCCGCCAACGGAGTCATTCGGTTCACGATCCCGAGCGGCCCGGACGGCCTCGAGGTGACCGGCGCGGAGTTGACGTTCGTCGACGGCGAGGTCGTGGGCGCCCGCGCGCAGCAGGGCGAGGACTACCTGCTCGCCGCGCTCGCGACCGATGCCGGCTCGCGCTACCTCGGGGAGCTCGGGATCGGCACGAATCAGGGAATCGATCGTGCGACGGGGCTGATCCTGCTCGACGAGAAGATCGCGGGGACGGTCCATCTGGCGCTCGGGCGCTCCTATCCGGAGACCGGCGGCGTCAACGCCTCGGCACTGCATTGGGATCTGATCTGCGACCTGCGCCAGGGCGGACGCCTGTCGGTCGACGGCGAGCCTGTGAACCTCGCGTGAAGTGCGCGGGCGCGGCATGGCCGTGCAGTAGCGTCTGAAGAAGATGCGCCGGACGAAGATCGTCGCCACGATCGGGCCGGCCTCGCGCGATCCCGACACGTTGGCGCGGATGGTGCAGGCCGGCATGGACGTCGCGCGCCTGAACTTCTCCCACGGCAACCGCGAGCTGCACGCCGAGAACGCGCAGCGCGTGCACGCAGCCGCAGCGAGCGCCGGCCGCCAGGTCGCGATCCTCCAGGATCTCCCGGGTCCGAAGTTGCGCATCGGCGCGCTGCGCGACGAGATCGCCGAGCTCAAGCCGGGTGAGCGGCTCGTGCTGCAGTGCGGCTCCAGCGAGGTCGGCGACGGGGAGCGGATGTCGGTCAGCTGGCCCGGCCTCGCGAGCGCGGTCGACCCGGACGACGTGATCTATCTGGCCGACGGCGCGATCCGGCTCCGGGTCACGAACGTGCGCGAGCCCGACGGCGAGATCGAGACGTCGGTCGAGATCGGTGGCTCGGTCGCCTCGCGGCAGGGACTCAACATCCCAGGTTCCACGCGCGGTCTCCCGGCGGTCCCGGAGGAGGACCTCGACATGCTGCGCTTCGGCGAGTCGATCGGCGTCGACCTCGTCGCGCTGTCGTTCGTGCGGACGGCCGAGGACGTCACCTCGGTCAGGCGCCACACGCGCCTGCCGCTGATCGCGAAGATCGAGAAGCCGCAGGCGGTCGACGCGGCCGAGGAGATCATCCGGGCGGCGGACTGCGTGATGGTCGCGCGCGGCGATCTGGGGATCGAGCTGGCGATCGAGGACGTGCCGATCCTGCAGAAGCAGCTGCTGCGGATCGCCGGCCGCCTCGCGCGCCCGTCGATCACCGCCACCCAGATGCTCGATTCGATGGTCAACTCCTCGCGGCCCACCCGGGCCGAGGTGGCCGACGTCGCGAACGCGATCCTCGACGGCACCGACGCCGTGATGCTCTCGCAGGAGACCGCGGTCGGCTCCTACCCGGTCGAGGCGGTCGCGATGATGGCGTCGATCGCCGAGCGGACCGAGCACGTGCTGCCCTACCGGATCTGGAACGAGGAGCGCGTCCGGCGCGACGCCCGCGACCCGGCGTACACCGTCGCCTACAGTGCCTGCTCGGCGGCGCATGATCTGCATCTGGCGGCGCTGGTCGTGCCGACGCTGTCCGGCCGCTCCGCGCGGTTGGTCTCTGCGCACCGGCCGCAGGTGCCGATCTTCGCGCTGTCACCCGGTCGCGAGACCGTCCGGCGCTGCAGCCTGATGTGGGGCGTCGAGGCCGCCTCGATGCGCCGCCACGAGGTCACCGAGGAGCTGATCGCGGATGCGGCGCGGCGGGTCGTCGAACTCGGCTGGGTCAAGCCGGGGGCGAGGGTCGGGATCACAGCCGGGCTGCCGAGCGGGAGGCCCGGGACGACCAGCATGTTCCAGATCCAGCGGGTCTAGCTCCCCCATGTCCCCCAGAGCGCGCGGCCGGCCCCTCGGCTGAGCCCGGGTAGGAAGCGGCTACTCGGCTCGGCCCTGCGCCGGTCGCTCCGCGTGGCATCTGTACCGGGTCGCTCACGCGAGCAGGCACCTGGACAACTGCCCACTCGCGACGCCGACGCCGGCCAGTGGGCTGTTGACCATGCACACGATGGTCTTCGTCCCAGTGGGCGCGCGGCGACGCTCGAGTGGGACGATAACCAGGTTCGCGAGGCTCAGGGCGTGGGCAACCATCCGGCTGCCCACCCACGGGGAGGTCGGCGGTGATGGGGGAGGTGGGGGGTGATGGAGCCGCCTTATGGTGCCTCGCGGAACTCTCGCCGGCTGCCGCCGATCAAGAGCGCGCGCCGGCACCATCCGACGGACCCAGCACCTCCCACCCTCAAGCGGTACTCAGCGTGGATATCCCATGCTCACGTGATCCGGCACGCCCGGGCGTTTCTCAGCGGCTCGCGCGCTCGGCGTCGGGCCGGGGGATCGTCATCCCGCGACGGGCGTAGAACTCCGTCTCCTCCTCGCCGAGCTTCGTCACCGGGTCATCGCCGTAGAACCACTCGCGGGCGATCCGGTGGAAGTTGCCGCGGGCGTGCAACTGCGCGATCACGGCCAGCGTCAGCACCTCCATCCGCCGGGCGAAGATGTGGTCGGGCGGCGCGGACTCGTGTCGCAGCTGACCGAAGTACTCCGAGCGGGGGTCACTCATGTCGATCAGGACCTGCGTCGCGTAC
Organism: uncultured Solirubrobacterales bacterium; assembly: GCA_963763525.1. GTDB lineage: Bacteria > Actinomycetota > Thermoleophilia > Solirubrobacterales > Solirubrobacteraceae > Palsa-465. Next base: position 215,841 of record CAVXPA010000012.1, on the reverse strand, counting down.
GCGGGTGTCAGCTCGATGTAGGCGTCCTCGGTGTACCACGAGGTCGCGGCGCGGAAGTGCCGGAGCACGCGCTCGGGGTCGAACTTCTCCGGCTCGGGGAAGAAGCCGGTCTCTGACCCGAGCCGCATGATCGTGTCGATGTCGCCATCGATGATCGCCCGCCCGACCCGCAGCTCGAGCTCGACCGTCCCCGGCGGCATGCGCTTGAACAGCCCGAAGTCGAAGAACGCCATCCGGCCGTCGTCCAGGAGCTGAGAGTTGCCGGGGTGCGGATCGCCCGAGAACTGGTGGTGGCGGTAGAGACAGCCGAAGTAGAAGCGGAACAAGATCTCGCCGAGCCGGTCGCGCTCGGCCTGGGGGTAGTCCTTGAGCTCCTCGAACCTGGTTCCCCCGACGAACTCGCTCACCAGCACCCGCTCGCGCGAGAGGGAGGCGACGACGTCCGGGACCACGATGAACGGGTGGCCGTTGAAGATCCGGGCGAGCTGGCGCTGGTTCTGCGCTTCGAGCTCGTAGTCGAGCTCCTCCTCGATCCGGTTGCGGATCTCCTGGCCGATCGCGCGCGCGTCCATGCCGGGGGCGATCCGCTTCGCCAGGCGCATGATCAGCCCGAGGTTCTGCATGTCCGCGCGGACCGCCGCGGCGACGCCCGGATACTGCACCTTGACCGCGACCTCCCGGCCGTCGGTCAGGCGGGCGCGGTAAACCTGTCCGATCGACGCGGCGGCGATCGGCTCCTCGTCGAACTCGTCGAAGATGTCGCGCAGCGGCTCCTCGAGCTCCTGCTCGATCACCTTGCGCATGTCCTTGAAGGTGACCGTCGGCGCCTGGTCGCGGAGCGCCGCGAGCTTGCGCTGGAACTCCTCCCGGTACTCATCGGGGACGAGGCCGACGTCGAGGAACGACATCACTTGACCGACCTTCATCGCCGCGCCCTTCATCGTCCCGAGCGCGGTGACGATCTGCTCCGCCGCCTCGATGTGGCGACGTTCCAGCGCGGCCTGCCGGTCCTCCTTGGACCGGGTCACGTTGGCCGCGCGGGTACTCGCCTGCCTGAGCGCCTGCCCCGCCGCGAGCCCCCCGATTCGAGCCGTGCGGCCGGCTCGCGAGGTGGGGATCTTGTCCTTCGCCACTTACACCCAATCCTAACCGTCGGGGCGCGAGCGCCCCGATCCGCGCCTATCCCTGAATGACCTGTGACCCCGGGACGATGTCGTCCGATCCGTCGCTCCAGCGGATCCACGCCTTGTGCCCGCCGTCGTAATCGTCACCGAGCAGGATCAGCGTCGCCGGCTGACCGAACGCGGTGCACGGCTCGCTCCCCTCGGGGTCGAGCCCCCGCCAGATCCGCACGAACCGGTTGTGCTCGAGCTCCTCGGCGACGGTCGTGGGGTCCGTGTGGCCCGGATGGATCCGCGTGTGCGGCGGCAGCTTCAGCAGCGTGTCCATGATCGAAGACTTGAGATCCGCGTACGTCGTGTGACCGGGCGCGCGGACGCCGCCGACCGAGCCTCGGAACAGCGTGTCGCCGGTGAACACGTCACTGCCGTTGACCAGCATCGAGAACATGCCCGCGGTGTGGCCGGGCGTGTGCAGCGGAACGATCTCCAGCGCGCCGGAGTGGATCGGCGTACCCGGCGTGATCGTGCCCGTGGCGGAGGGAACCTGGTCGCGCTCGAGCGCGTGGATCAGCACCGGCGTGCCGGGATAGCGCGCGAGCACCTCGTCGAGCTGTGCGACGTGGTCGTGGTGGTGGTGCGTGAGCAGGACGTGGGTGAGCTCGAAGCGCATCCGCGCGAGCACGTCCAGGAGCGGCGCGACGGGGCCGCCCGCGTCGATCATGACCGCGTGGGCTCCCTGCTCGTCAGCCACCAGATAGGTGTTCGAGAGCCACTGTTCGTCCATTGACCGCTCGACGATCACAAGGGCAGGGTATCTTGTCCGGTGTGGCCCAGCTGACGGAGCGCGCTTCCGCGTAGGCCGATGGTCGACTCGAGCACGATGGCCAAGGTCCTCGAGCGCTTCGCGCAGGCGGTGTATGCCCACGACCGCGAGAACCCGACGCACAACAGCTGGGGGATCGGGATGGCACACTTCGACATCGAGCGGCTCGGGCTCGAGGAGGGCGAGGAGATCCTGCCCGGTATCGTGCTCCAGGTCGACGGCGGCGTCAGCGGAAACTTCCGCATCCTGTGCGACGGCGAGCACGACGGCGAAGCGGCGCAAGAGGAGGAGGAAGTCGTCGAGGCGGTCTCCTCGCAGGAGGTGCTCGCGCCGGCGCACGCGCCCGGCCCCGCGCCCGCCATCAAGCCTCCTTTCTGACTCAGTGCTCGTGGCGCAGCGCTCGCCACCCCGCCCGCGCCTGCCTGAGCGTCTTGACGACCTGCTGGCGGGCGTCCTCCGCCGCGACCGCGGCGTCGAGCAGCTGCTCGCGGGTGCGCCTGCCGTGTACGCGCAGATTCAGTGACCACAGGCCCGTCTCGAGCAGCCGCGCGGCGCGATCGAGGTCGGAGCGGACCGCTCGCTCGAGCGCCGGCCCCCGCAGCCCCTCCTCGATGTAGCGCACGCGCGCGTTGAACGTGACCAGCGCGAGCCCGGCCAGCGCCCGCCCCGCGATTACGGGCTCCGGAGCGCGCGGGTCGACTTCGGCCTGGGCCGCGAGCTCCTCGGCGGCGACCGACGCGAGGCGGTCGTGGAGCTCGAGCCAAGCCGCGCGCAGCGAGGGCGTGCTGGAGATCATCCGCCCGAACATCGGGAAGTAGTCCTGCAGCTCCTCGGGGACCGCCGCGAAGCGCCCCATGTCCTCCTTGAGCGCGCGCACGACGGCGGCCGTGACGCTCTCGGCGGGACCCCGCTCACGGAGCGCGCGGACCAGCCGCGCGAGCCCCTCGTCGGCGAGATCGAGGACCATCGACTCTTTCGTCGGAAAGTAGTTGTAGACGGTCTTCTCCGACACCCGGATGCTGATCGACAAAGAACTAACTCCAGCGATCGAGGCCCACGGCGTGAGCAAGCGCTTCGGCGACTTCACGGCGGTGGACGCGCTCGATCTGTACGTCGCCGGCGGCTCGGTCGTGTCGCTGCTCGGACCTAATGGCGCCGGGAAGACGACCACCGTGCGGATCCTGGCGACGCTGCTGCTGCCCGACGGCGGCTACGCGCGAGTGGGCGGCTACGACGTCGTGGCGCAGGCGGCGCGCGTCCGCGAGCTGGTCTCGCTCACCGGCCAGTTCGCCGCCAGTCGATCGCGTTCGGAGTGATCGGCGCCGGCGTCGCGACTTCGAACGATCTGCGCGAGGGCGTGATCGATCGCTTCCGCTCGATGCCGATCAGCCGGCTCGCGATCATCAGCGCCCAGGTCACCGGCCAGTTCCGCGAGCAGGTGCTGGGAATGCTGATCGTCGTCTGCTTCGGGTTGATCCTCGGGTGGGATCCGCATCTCAGCGTGACCGGAGCGATCGAGCTGTTCGCGCTGATGACGCTCGGGGTGTTCGCGTTCACGTGGGCCGGCGTGCTGGCCCGGAATGCTGGTGCGCTCGCCGGATGCGATGCAGGGTGTCGGCTTCACGCTGATCCTTCCGCTCACGTTCCTCGCCGGCACCTTCGTGCCGATCGCCGGCATGGACGCGGTGCCGCGCGCGATCGCCCAGTGGGACCCGATCTCGGCGGTGGTCGCGTCCGTGCGCGGCCTCACGACGGGGACTCACTCCAGCGGCTCCTGGCAGCTCGATCACCCGCAGCTCGCGATGGCGCTGTGGTGCCTGCTGATACTCGCGATCTGCGTGCCGATCGCGCTGCGGCGGTTCAATCGCACGCTCGCCTCGTAGCCGCATCCGGATCGCTGCGCCCGCCGCGGTGGGCCGAGCCGCCCGGCGCCCCTGACGGGGACCTGATCGTTCGGAGGGTATGCTCGGGCGATCGTTTCCGCGTCGTTCACCCGCCGGCGCGCGCGCCAGGGTACCTATTCGATCGTCGCGCGCGACCACGCCACCGGTGAGCTGGGGGTGGCGGTCCAGTCGCACTGGTTCTCGGTCGGACCGATCGTCCCGTGGGCGCGCGCGGGCGTCGGCGCGGTCGCCACTCAGGCCAACGCCGACGTCGCGTACGGGCCGCGCGCGCTCGAGCTGCTGGAGCGCGGGATCCCCGCCCACGCGGCGCTCGACCAGCTGCTCGCGGCCGATCCGGGCGCGGCCAGCCGTCAGGTGGCGGTCGTCGACGCGCTCGGCGACGTCGCCGCGTACACGGGCGCCATGTGCATCCCGTTCGCGGGACACCACGCCGCCGAGGGCGTGTCGTGCCAGGCGAACATCATGGCGACCGAGCGCGTATGGGCCGAGATGTATGCGACGTTCGAGTCCAGCTCGGGGCCGCTCGCGTTGCGCCTGCTCGCCGCGCTCGACGCGGGCGAGCGGGCGGGAGGCGATCTGCGCGGCCGCCAATCGGCCGCGGTCCTCGTGGTTCCGGCCGCGGGCGAGCCGTGGGAGACCGTCGTGTCGCTGCGCGTGGAGGACCATCCGGACCCGCTGGTCGAGCTGCGACGGCTGTTGGGGCTCCACGACGCGTACGCGCTCGCGAGCGAGGCCGACGAGCTGCTCAACCAAGGGCGCCCGGAGGACGCAGCGGGGCTCTACCGTCGCGCGAGCGCGCTCGCCCCAGGGAGCCCGGAGCTGCGCTTCTGGGCCGGACTGACCGCCGCGGAGACGGGCGAGCTCGATGCCGGCGTGGTTCAGGTCCGCGAGGCGATCGCGGCGTCGCCCGGGTGGCGCGTGCTTCTCTCGCGGGTCCCGGCCGAGTTGGCGCCGGCGGCCGATGCGGTGCTGGCCCGGCTCGACGAGGCAGAGCCGGACGCGCCGACCGACTAACTGCCCCAGCGAGCGGTACGGTTCCGCGCTCATGCGCTACGAGATCACCCCGGTGCGCGGGTTCGGCGACCTGCGCGCGTTCATCGATCTGCCGTTCCGCCTGCACGCCGGGACGCCGTGGATCCCGCCGCTCAAGCTCGAGCGGTACGCGTTCCTGATCCGCCGGCTCAACCCGTATTTCAAGCACGCCGAAGCCGAGTATTGGCTGGCGCGCGCGAATGGACGCGTCGCCGGACGGATCACGGCCCAGATCGACCACGCGTTCAACGAGTTCCACGGCACGAAGTGGGGGATGTTCGGCTTCCTCGAGTTCGAGGACGATCCCGAGCTGCTCGCCGCGCTGCTCGACACGGCCGCGGATTGGCTGCGAGCGCGCGGCTGCGATCGCATGGTCGGCCCGATGGACTTCGTCATGAACGAGGAGAGCGGCATCCTGATCGAGGGGTTCGATCGCGAGCCGATGATCAGGCAGTCCTGGCACCCGCGCTATTACCAGGAGCGCGCGGAGGCGGCCGAGCTGAGCAAGGCGATGGACCTGTACAGCTGGGAGCTGCAGATCTCCGATCGTGAGAACCGGATGCTGCCGATCCTGCCCGAGATCGCAGAAGCCGCTCGCACGAAGCACGGGATCACGATTCGCAAGATGTCGCGCCGAAGCCTGCGGCGCGACATCGACGAGTTCGCGAAGGTCTACAACGCCGCCTGGTCGCAGAACTGGGGTTTCGTGCCCTACTCCAAGGAGGACCTCGACGAGCTGGCGAGGACCTACCAGCTGATCTTCGACCGCGACTGGTTCATGATCGCCGCCAACGAGCAGGAGACGGTCGCGGTCGCGATCACGATCCCGGACATCAACCAGGTGCTGCAGCGGATGCGCGGGCGGCTGTTGCCGTTCGGTTGGTGGCACTACCTGAACCGGGGCCGGATCATCGACCGGGTGCGGATCGGCTTCCTCGGCGTGCTGCCGGAGTACCAGCACACCGGCGTCGCGGCGGCGCTCTACATGGAGCACTTCGACATCGCCTCCCGGACCCCCCGCAGCTGGGGCGAGGCCAGCTGGATCCTCGAGACGAACAAGGCGATGAATCGCGGGCTCGAGGCGATGGGCGGGCGGATCGTAAAGCGCTGGCGCGTCTACGAGCGGCTGTTCGCCGAGCCCGCGGCGGACGCGGCTCAGTCGCAGCCGGCGGTCGACGCGGGCTAGCGCACGTGGACGATCGCGGACTGGGCGAGCACCTTGCCGCCGGCATCGAGTGCCTGGACCGCCACGAAATGCTTTGGCTGGATCTGGATCGCCGTCTCGAAGCCGCGCTTGCGAGCCGTGCTCAGCCCTTTGAGCGACGTCGCCGCCGCCGAGCACCCGCCACGCTGCCACTTTAGTGGCGCCGTTCCAGCTCGCATAGACGACCGCGTGGCTCGCGCTCCGCGAAGCGGCGATCGCGGGTCGCTGCGCGCGGCGTTCCCTGCCAGGGGTAGCGGAACACGCGATAGCTGGCGTTCGCGTCGGCGAACTGGCCGGTCATCATCAGCCGACCGCCCGCGGCGAACTCGCTGAAATAGGGCGCTGAGCCCCAGCCGATCAGCGTGTGCCCGTCGGGAAGCGTCTGGTAGCTGCCCTCCACGTAGCTCTGCGCGGGCGGCGAGCCGACGTACTGCGCGACCTTCCGAGCCGTCCGCTTGGCGAGGTCGAGTGAGACCTTCAGGCCGCGCGAGCGATGGACCACCGGTGGGCCGCCCCCGTCGTCGAAGATCGTGAGCTCCGCATCGCGTCCGGGCGCGGGACGCGCATCGTGCTGGTCCGCGAACGCCACCCCCGGGCCGAGCTTGAAGCTGGAGTGCTTGCCTCCGAGCGTCCACAGCACCGCGCCCGTCTGGCGGCTGACGTCGTAGATCGCCGAGGTGTTACGCGCCGAGACGATCAGATCCCCCGCCGAGCCGAGCGCGACCGAGTTCACGTGGAAGTAGTCATACGGGTTCCGCGTGCGCTTCGGCGGCAGTTGGAAGTAGCTGTCGCTTAGTGGGACGTCATCCAGACTGTCCCACTGGAAGAGCAGCAATCCGGTCCTGATGTCGATCTCCTGGACGACGCTGTCGAGCACGATCTGGCTGCGCGATCCGTGGATCGACGAGGCATCCCAGTAGACCGGATAGTAAGCCGTGATGAGTGCGGTATTCGACGGCGTGATCACGAATTCGTGAAGGTCAGCGCTCAGACCGTTCGCGGCCTGGACGGTCGCGATCTGTTGATAGTGAGAGTTGTAGATCACGTCCTCGCCGCGCCCGGAGGCGGCGTTCACTTTGCCCTGCCACCACGTGAGGACGGACTGTCCCTCGAACTTCTGGACGCCGAAGTTGGCGACCTCGTCTCCGGCCGGCGCGGGCTGCGTCCAAACGAGATTGCCGGACGGGTCGATGATCTCAGGGCCGTACTGGATCGGGCCCAACTGTGGCGCCAGGAAGATGTCACCGGGACCGGTCACCCCTCGCCGCGTCAGCTTGACGGCCGTCGGCGCCAAGCTCGGTGCCGAGCGAAAGCGCCACACGTCGCCTTTGACTCGCCGGGTCGGCACGGTCGCACGGAATGGAATCGCGCCCGCCGGCCGCGCCACCGTGAACTGGAAGTTCCCGCTGCTGCTGCCGTCGACCTTCACGGAGCTCGTGACCGTGACGGTCTCGCCCGCCGAGAAGCTTTCGGCGGGCAGGAAACTGCCGCCCATTCCATCTGAATCCTCAGCCCATTTGCCCGCGTGCGCGCCGCTGATCGAGCCGGTGACCGTGATCCCGGACGCCTCCAGGTCGCTGTACGGTATCCCCCGGAACGCTATCTCTGTCAGCGGCGAGGCCACCCTGCTGCCCGGCGTCGGGAATACCGACACATTTGCTGACGAACCGCAGGCGGTGACGGCCAGCAGCGCGAGGGCGAGCATCAGGGCGCCAGCCGCTGTGACTGGAAGACTTCGGTTACACGCGAGAGACGCCCACGTTCCTGTGAAACTTTTACGCCCGATCCCTGGATGGTGTCGATCGCCGCGTCCGGTAGGCATAAATGCAGCCGGCGCAGCTGTGACAGTGGCCGTCACGGAGCCGCTGTGCCGCCACTGCCGCCGCCCGCTGTGTGGATTACGTCCGAGCTCGGGTTGACTCGCCTTCGCCCCGGTCGATCACGGCCAGCAGCTCGTCGTGCAACGCGCCGTTGCTCACGACCGCGTTGCGCGAATCGATCGCGGCCCGTCCCTGCAGGTCCGTGAAGCGCCCACCGGCCTCCTCGACGATCAACTTCATCGGGGCGTAGTCCCATTCGAACCCGAGCGTGCTGAGCGCGATGTCGATCTCGCCGGCCGCGACCGCGAGGAAGCTGTGCCCGCGATACGGCGCAATCCGCGCGCAGCGCCCGGCGAGGCGGACCAGCGGATGCGACTCGTCGTGCTCGCCGCCCGTCAGCGTGTGCCGCCAGTCGTCGCTGATCGTCGCCTCGGCCAGCCGCGCCGTCCTCGAGACGTGCAGGCGGATCCCGTCCCGGTAGGCGCCGTGGCCGCGGACAGCCCACCAGCGGCTGCCGATGGCGGGCGCGCTGACGGCCGCGAGCACGATCTCGCCCCGATCGGCCAGCGCGATCAGGATCTTCCACAGCTTGCCGCCCGCGATGTAGTCGGAGGTCCCGTCGATCGGGTCCAGGTACCAGCGCCACCGTGCCCCGGCCCCCCCGGCCCCGAGCTCCTCGCCGGTGATCGCGTCGCCGGGGCGGCGATCGGCGAGCAGCGCCCGCTGCGCCCGTTCGATCTCGCGGTCGACCGCCGTCACCGGTGATCCATCGTCCTTGCGCTCGACCCCTAGATCGCCGGATCGCAGGCGCTCCAGCGCAATCACGTCGGCGATCTCGGCGAGCTCGAACGCGAGCTCGAGCTCGGGGCTGCGAGCGTCGATCTCTCGCTCTCCTACTCGGACGGTGGCCGCTGCTTGTGGGTCAGTTTCGCGGCGAGCTCCTCGAGCTCGTCGGCGAGCCGCTCGCGGATCGGCGCGTTGCGCACCTCAGAGACGCGGTTGCCCAGGCCGGAGAGCGCGTCGTCGATGATCTTCGTGAAGCTGTCGTCGGTCTTGATGTAGCCGAGCTCCTCGTCCGAGGCCCGGCGCTTGGTCCCCTGCCCAGGATCGGCCGCGGCTTCACGCGCGGCCTGGCGAGCGCTCTCGCGCGCCGCTTCGCGGGCCTGCTCGCGGGCCTTCTGTGCCTCGCGCAGCTCGCGCTCGAGCGCCGCGATCCGCGCGTCGAGCTCCGGATCCGCCGGCGGCGTCGGGCGCGGCGGCTGCTGTCGTTCGGCGCGGCGCGTGTTCGCGTTCGACGTGGCGTTCGACGCGGGGTTCGACGTTGGGCTGCCGGCCCGCAGCGCCCTGATCCGGGCGTAAGCCTCCTGCACCTCCTCGAAGCGCCGGGCCGACTCGGGCGAGCCCCCGTTGTGGTCGGGGTGGTGCAGCAGGACGAGCCGCCGGTACGCCGATCGCAGCTCGGCATCGGTCACGGACGCGCTGACGCCGAGCGTCTTGTAGGGGTCAGTGCTGCGCGCGGCCATCTCTTGCTAAGGGTAGTCGGGCCGGCTCGATCGGCGCCACCGCAAGCGCCGTCCACGCGGTCCACGGCCGCTACCGTTTCGGCCGTGGCATCGGCACCCGGCTTGCTCGCGATCGGCCCCTGGGATCCCTCTCAGGTCGAGGCGTCGTGGCAGACCGAGCCATTCGAGCCTGAGGCGAGCGTGACCGAGGCCGCCGACGTCGCGCTTGAGGCCCTGCGCGAGCGCGGCTCGCCCAGCCACGACGGGTTGGCGGCGCGGCTGACCGTCGTTCGACTCGGGACGCGAGCGGCTGTACCTCGAGCTGCAGCCGGCGCGCTGGGCGCTGCGGCTGCGTCGATGCGGGGGCCGCCCGGAGCATCTCGGCGCTGTGCGTGGTGCGCGACGCCGACGGGCGCTGGCTCGCGGGCCGGCGGGCGGCGTGGCTCGCGACGTGGGCGGGCCGCTGGGCGCTCGGCGCGGGCGGGTCGGTCGAGGTCGACGAGAACCCGGCCGACACGCTGACGCGCGAGCTGCGCGAGGAGTGGTCGGTCCAGGCCGAGCGGCTGACGGTCGAGGCGCTCTGTTGCTGCCGAGCGACTCGTGCTGCTGATCGGCCAGGCCTGGCTGCCCGAGGGCGCGACCGTCACCCCCGACGGCGAGCACGACGAGTTCGCGTGGTGGCCCGCCGACGTCGCGCGCTGGCCCGCGGAGGCCGACGAGCCGCTGCGCCAGCTGGCGACGCTGGTATCGCACTGATGAGCGCGATCACGTTCCGGCGCCTCGAGGCGGTCTCGTTCACCCACTCGGTCATCTACCTGTGCGCTGCTGATCTGCGCGTTCGTGCTCGCACAGCCCGCAGCCGGAGACGTTCATCCTCGGGCTCGCCCACGGGCTGCTGTGGATCGGGATGTCGCTGGTCTGCATCGCCGCGGCGCGGGCCCAGATCATCCCGTTCTGGCTCGCCGTCACCGTCGCGGTGCTCGGCGGCCTGGGACCGTTCGCGGGGTCGCTCGGGTTCGTCATCGCCGCCCGGCGCTACGACCCACGGCACGGTCCGTCTGGGCCCGTGAGCACGCGTTACAGTTGAGAAGGTAGATGGCAGTCGAAACCAGCACGGTTCCAGGTCGTGATGCCCGCGATGGGCGATTCCGTCGCCGAGGGCACGGTGCTCGAATGGCACAAGCAGGAGGGCGACACGGTCGCGGCTCGACGAGACGCTCGTCGAGATCTCGACCGACAAGGTCGACGCCGAGGTTCCCGCGCCGGTCGCCGGCACGATCGTCAAGATCCACGCCGCCGAGGGCGACACCGTCGCCGTCGGCGCGCTGCTCGCCGAGATCGCCACGCGGCGACGGCGCCGGCCGCCCGCGCCAGAGCAGGACGCAGCGAGCAGGAGAGTGGCGCAGCGCCCGAGGGTCGCCGGCGCGAAGCTGGACGGTGAGGGCACGACGATCGACATCGTCACCCCGACCGGCGGCGAGTCGGTCACCGAGGGCACGATCCTCGAGTGGTCGGTGAAGGTCGGCGACACGGTCACGCGACGGCGACACGCGTCGTCGAGATCTCGACCGACAAGGTCGACATGGAGCTGCCGGCGCCCGCCTCCGGCACGATCACCGAGATCCTCGCCGACGAGGGCGACGACGGTCACCGTCGGTCAGGTGATCGGGCGGATGACGCTCGGGCGCCGGTCGCGCGTCGCCCGCAGCTGCGGCCGCCCGCGCCCGCCCCTGCCGCGGCGCGCGCCATCCGCGGACGCGCCGAGCGCCACCGCGTCGGCCCCCGTGACGGCGCCAACGCCTCGCCGGTCGCGCGCCGCGTCGCCGCCGCAGGAGGGCGTCGACCTGTCCGCCGTCACCGGCAGCGCGCGCGGCGGGCGGATCACGAAGGCCGACGTGCTCGCCGCCGCCGGCAACGGCGCCGCGGCCGCCGTGCTCGTCCCTGCGCCGCCGGCGAGCGCCGAATCCAAGACGCAGCTGATCAAGGGCGGCGCGGCGGCGCTCGCGCGCTACATGGACGAGAGCCGCTCGATCCCGACCGCGACCTCGTTCCGGACGCTCGACGGTGACGACGCTCGAGCAGCGCCGCACGCAGCTCAAGGACGCCGGTCACCGGGTCTCGTTCACGCACCTGATCGCGTACGCGATCGCGCGTCGCGGCGACCGACGAGATGCCGGTCATGGCGCACCACTTCGCCGAGCTCGACGGCAAGCCGCACCGCGTCGACGACGGCGCGTGCAACCTCGGCCTGGCGGTCGACGTCGAGAAGAAGGACGGCACGCCGCACGCTGATGGTGCCGGTGATCCGCGACGCCGGCCGGCTCGACTTCAGCGAGTTCCTCGACGCCTACAACGCGCTCGTCGAGAAGGCGCGCACGAACACGCTGACCGCCGACGACCTCGCCGGCGGCAACATGACGCTGACCAACCCGGGCGGGATCGGCACGATCGCCTCGGTGCCGCGGCTGATGGTCGGCCAGGGCACGATCGTCGCGACCGGCTCGATCGCCTACCCGCCCGGACTCGAGCACGTCGGCGCGGCGATCGGCGCCGAGAAGGTCATGACGATGACCTCGACCTACGACCACCGGATCATCCAGGGCGCCGAGTCGGGCCGCTTCCTGCAGCGGATCGAGGCCTGCTGCAGGGCGAGGACGGGCTTCTACGAGCGCGTGTTCGCCGGCCTCGGCGTCGAGCTGCCGGCGCTGCCCGCGCCGCCCGCGCCCGCGCGCGCCGCGGCCGCGCCGCGGCCGCCGCCGCGCGGCCGCGCCGGCTGCCTCCCGACGAGGAGCTGCTGCAGGCCGTGCAGGCCGCGACCTCGCTGCGTCAAGGCCCACCGCACGCACGGCCACCTCGCCGCGCACCTCGACCCGCTCGGTCGCGAGCCCGAGGGCGACCCGTCGCTCGATCCCGCGCCGCTCGGCCTGACGCCCGAGCTGATGGCGCAGATCCCCGCGCGCATCCTGCGCATGTACGTGCCGGGCGACACGCTCGCCGAGGCGCTCCCGCACCTGCGCGAGACCTACTGCGGCCCGATCGCCTACGAGATCGAGCACATCGCCTCGCACCGCCAGCGCCTGTGGCTGCGCGAGGCGATCGAGTCCGGCCGCTTCCGCCAGCCGCTCGACCGCGACGAGCAGAAGGCGCTGCTCCGGCGGCTGACCGAGGTCGACGCGCTCGAGCGGTTCATGCACAAGGCGTACCTCGGGCAGAAGCAGTTCTCGATCGAGGGCCTCGACATGACCGTGCCGATGCTCGACGAGCTGATCCAGCTGTCGGCGACGCGAGGGCGCGCGCGAGGTCGTGATCGGGATGGCCCACCGCGGCCGCCTGAACGTCCTCGCGCACAACCTCGGCCGGCCCGTACGACTCGATCTTCGCCGAGTTCGAGGGCTCCTCGACGCTCGAGCCGATCACGACGATCCCGCAGGGCGGCACCGGCGACGTCAAGTACCACCACGGCGCCCAGGGCGCCTACCAGCTGCCCGGCGGCGAGTCGATCATCGTCCGCCTGGAGTCGAACCCGTCGCATCTGGAGTTCGTCGCGCCGGTCGCGGCCGGCGCGACGCGCGCCGCGCAGACCACCCGCCAGGGCCCGCACGCCCACCAGGACACGAACGCGGCGATCCCGATCATCCTGCACGGCGACGCCGCGTTCCCTGGCCAGGGCGTCGTCGCCGAGACGCTCAACCTCCAGGCGCTCGACGGCTACACGGTCGGCGGCACGGTCCACATCATCCAGAACAACCAGGTCGGCTTCACGACCGACCCGGACGACTCGCGCTCGACGACGTGGGCCTCGGACCTCGCCAAGGGCTTCGACGTCCCGATCATCCACGTCAACGCCGACGACGTCGCGGCCTGCATCTCGGCGGTGCGGCTCGCGTTCGCGTTCCGCCAGGAGTTCGGCCACGACGTCCTGATCGACCTGATCGGCTACCGCCGCTTCGGCCACAACGAGGCCGACGAGCCGGCCTACACGCAGCCCGAGATGTACCATGGCGATCAAGCAAGCACCCGCCCGTGCGCGAGCTGTTCGCCAGGCAGCTGATCGAGCAGGGCGTCGTCACCGAGCAGGAGTCGACCGAGATGACCGACAGCGTCTGGGCGGCGCTGACCGACGAGCACCAGAAGCTGAAGGCGCGGATCGAGGCGGCCAAGGATGTCGAGCAGCGCGACCGGCGAGTACCAGCTCGACCGCACGGCCTCGCCCGAGGTCAAGACCGCCGTCCCGGCCGAGCGCCTGCAGCGTGCTCAACGAGGAGCTGCTGGCGGTGCCCGACGGCTTCACGGTCCACCCGAAGCTCGTCAAGCAGCTCGAGCAGCGCCGCGAGGCGCTCGGCCGACCCGACGAGCCGGCGATCTTGCTGGGCGCACGCCGAGGCGCTCGCGTTCGCGTCGCTGCTGACCGAGGGAATCCCGATCCGGCTCACCGGCCAGGACACCGAGCGCGGCACCTTCAGCCAGCGCCACCTCGTGCTGCACGACCCGAAGACCGGCCAGGAGCACTGCGCGATCCAGCACCTGCCGGGCGCGCTCGCGCCGATGGAGCTGCACAACTCGCCGCTGTCGGAGATGGCCTGCGCTCGGCTTCGAGTACGGCTACTCGCAGGAGGCGCCCGAGACGCTCGTCCTGTGGGAGGCGCAGTTCGGCGACTTCGCCAACGGCGCGCAGGTGATCATCGACCAGTTCATCGTCTCGGGCCTGGCCAAGTGGGGCCAGACCTCGCGGCTGACGCTGCTGCTCCCGCACGGCTACGAGGGCTCGGGCCCCGAGCACTCCTCGGCGCGGCTCGAGCGGTTCCTGCAGCTCGCCGCCGAGGGCAACATCCGGGTCGCCAACCCGACGACGCCGGCGCAGTACTTCCACCTGCTGCGCCGCCAGGCGCGGATCGCCAAGCAGCGCCCGCTCGTGATCATGACCCCGAAGAGCCTGCTGCGGCTGCCGCAGGCGACGAGCACGATCGAGGAGCTCGCCGAGCGGCCGCTTCCAGCCCGTGCTGGCCGAGCCGGGCGTCGATCCCGCAGCAGGTCACGCGGCTGTTCCTGTGCAGCGGCAAGATCTACTACGACCTCGCCGGCCACGCCGATCGCGCGCAGCGGCCCCGAGGTCGCGATCGGCCGCGTCGAGCTGCTGTACCCGTTCCCGCAGTCAGAGATCCTGACGCTGTCGAGAGCTACCCGCGCCTCGAGGAGGTCGTGTGGGTCCAGGAGGAGCCGCGCAACATGGGCGCGCGCGCCTACATGTCGCCGCGGCTGCTGCAGATCCTGCCCGCACGCAGCTGCACTTCGGCTACATCGGCCGCCCCGAGCGCGCCGCCTCGGGCGAGGGCTACCCGGTCGCGCACGCGGCCGAGCAGAACCGGATCGTCAAGACCGCGCTCGACCCGCGCCAGGCGGTCTCGCAGTTCCCCCGCAAGGCTCCGGGCGAGCGATAGCCGCTGGCTGACGCCGGCGGACCGAGCCGGCCCGGGATAATGGCCGTGGATGCCCCCCGGCCCCGGCGAGCTCGCGGATGCTGCGAGCCTGATCGACGTCTCGCGCCTGATCGGCGCGTACTACGACATCGTTCCCGACCCGTCGGTCCCGGAGCAGCGCGTAGCATTCGGCACCTCCGGCCATCGTGGGAGCTCGCTCGAGGCGACCTTCAACGAGGCGCACGTGCTCGCGACGTGCGAGGCGATCTGCCGCTATCGCGCCGACGTCGGGATGCGCGGGCCGCTGTACGTCGGTCGCGATACGCACGCGCTGTCCGAGCCCGCCTTCCGCAGCACGCTCGAGGTCCTGGCGGCGCACGGGGTTCACGCGATGATCGACGCCGACGACGGCTACACGCCCACGCCTGTGATTTCGCACGCGATCCTGACCCACAACCGCGGCCGCCGGGACGATCTGGCCGACGGGATCGTGATCACGCCCTCGCACAACCCGCCCGAGGACGGCGGCATCAAGTACAACCCGCCCGCATGGCGGTCCGGCGGGAACCGACACGACCCGGTGGATCGAGGACCAGGCGAACGAGTTGCTCAGCGCCGGGCTCGCGGGCGTGCAACGGACCCCGTTCGGCCAGGCGGTCCAGGCCCTGACCACGCGTCGGCACGATTACGTGAGCGAGTACGTGGACGATCTGGGGGCGGTGATCGACCTCGACGCGATTCGCGCCGCCGGCCTGCGGCTCGGCGTCGACCCGCTCGGCGGCGCGAGCGTCGCCTACTGGGCCGCGATCGGCGAGCGTCACGGCCTCGATCTCACGCTTGTAAACGACGCCGTCGATCCGACCTTCCGCTTCGTCCCGCTCGACTGGGACGGCAAGATCCGGATGGACTGCTCCTCGCCCTATGCGATGGCGCCGCTGACCAAGCTGCGCGACCGCTTCGACGTTGCGTTCGGCAACGACCCGGACGCCGACCGCCACGGGATCGTGACGCCGTCGGCCGGCCTACTGAACCCAAACCACTTCCTCGCGGCGTGCGTCGCTTATCTGTTCGGCGGCGATCGCTCGTGGCGACGCGACGTGGGCGTGGGCAAGACGGTCGTCACCAGCAGCATGCTCGATCGGGTGGCCGCCTCGCTCGAGCGAGCTGTGACCGAGGTGCCCGTCGGCTTCAAGTGGTTCGTCGACGGTCTGCTCGAGGGGACGCTCGGCTTTGCCGGCGAGGAGAGCGCGGGCGCCTCGTTCCTGCGCCTCGACGGCACCGTCTGGAGCACCGACAAGGACGGTCTGATCGCGTGCCTGCTGGCAGCGGAGATGACCGCCCGCAAGGGGACGGACCCCGGCGTGCTGTATGCGGGACTGACCGAGCGCCTCGGCGCGCCGGTCTTCCGTCGCGTCGACGTCGCCGCCTCGCCGGCCGAGAAGGCCGCGCTGGCGGCACTGACGGCGGCGGACGTCCACTTCAGCTCCCTGGCTGGCGAACCGATCAGCGCTGTCCTGAGCGAGGCTCCCGGCAACGGCGCTCCGATCGGCGGCGTCAAGGTGGTGGCCGAGAACGGCTGGTTCGCGGCGCGGCCGTCCGGGACCGAGGATGTGTACAAGGTCTACGCCGAGAGCTTCATCGGCGACGAACACCTCTCGCGGGTCATCGACGAGGCGCAGGCGCTCGTCCGCGAGGCGCTCGCCGCGTGATCGGCGCCCATCTGGCACTCTTTCCGCATCCGCTTTCGTAGAGACGGCTCACGACGCGACACCGCGCGTCGTCATTGGACCCCGAGCCTGCCGGTGCACGACATGGCGATCGACCTCGGCACCGCCAACACGCTCGTGTACGTCGGCGGCCGTGGGATCGTGTCTCGGAGCCGTCGGTCGTCGCATCCGACGCCGACACGGGCGAGGTGCACGCCGTCGGCGCCGAGGCCGAGCGGATGATCGGGCGCACGCCCGCGACGATCTCGGCCATGCGCCCGCTTCGCCACGGGGTGATCGCGGACTTCGAGGTGACCGAGGCAGATGCTGCGCTACTTCATCCGCAAGGTGCTGGATCGCCGGATGGCCCATCCGCGCCTGATCGTGTGCGCGCCGTCCGGCGTGACCGAGGTCGAGAAGCGGGCCGTCGAGGAGGCCTCGCTCGCTGCCGGCGCGCGCCGCGTGCATCTGATCGAGGAGCCGATCGCCGCGGCGATCGGCGCTGGGCTCGACGATCGCGGAGCCGGTCGGGCGGATGGTCGTCGACGTCGGCGGCGGCACGAGCGAGATGGCCGTGATCTCGCTCGGCGGCATCGTCGTGTCGCGCTCGCTCCGCGTCGGCGGCTACGAGATGGACGAGGCGATCACGCAGTACCTGCGCAACGCGCACCAGCTCGCGATCGGCTCGCGGACGGCGGAGGCGATCAAGATCCCGCTCGCCTCGGCGATCCCGCTCAGGCCGGAGGAGACGACCGAGGTGCGCGGGCGTCACCTGATCACGGGCTTGCCGACCGCCGTCACGCTTCACAGCGAGGAGGTTCGCGCCGCGATCTCGGCACCGCTCCGGGAGATCATGCACGCGATCCGCGAGACGCTCGAGGAGACGCCGCCGGAGCTCGCCGAGCGACATCGCGCGCGACGGGATCCTGCTCGCCGGCGGCGGCACGCTCGTGCGCGGGTTCATGGAGCTGGTCGCCGACCGACACCGGCATGGCGGTGGTCAGCGCCGAGTCGCCGCTGACGTGCGTGGCGGTCGGCTCCGGGCAGGCGCTCGACCAGTTCGATCAGCTCGTCGCTTCAACCCGTAAGTCCCGCAGCATCGCCACGTACTCGAGCGACTGGAGAACGGCGTAGCACCTGCGCCAGGCGCGCGCTCGCGGTCGCGAGCGCGCACGCCGCGAGCAGGATCAGATAGGGATCGACGGGCTCTCGAAAGCGCGGCGTCTCGACGTTCACGAGCACCACGCTGAGCGCGAGCAGCAGCGGGACGAACCACAGCCACCGTGGCGCACTGCGCGCCAGCCGTGTGAACGCACCGGCCAGCGCCAGTCCGCACAGCACCCAGAAGCAGATCACGCCGATGCCGGCCGTCGTCCAGTCCAGGCCGACCGCGTGCGCAGAGGCGTGCCAGGCGAAGGTCCCCTCGAGCTCGAACATCCGTAGGGTGTTGTGGTAGAGAACCTGAAGGGGCGCTGTCGGGTGCTGCTCGATGTAGTGGAACGCCTGGCTCTGCAACTTGTCGCCGAGCTCCGGCTCGGTCATCTGACCGGTCTTCGATATCAGCGAGTGGTCGGCCTTGATTCCGTAGAAGACCCGCCACTTGTAGGGCACCGGGGCATAGGCGGCCGACTGGGCGTTATAGGTTCCGGCGAGCGTGATCCCGCCCTCGTCCGAGACCGGGATGAAGCGATCCAGCAGGACGGCGTTGCGGATCGTCCAGGGCAGGATCGTCAGCGCGGTGACGGCGATCAGCAGCGCGGGCGCGGCGAGCGATCTGGGCCTGAACCGCGGACGGCCGCGCCAGACCGCGAACAGGAGCGGCAGCAGGATCAGGATTTCGTTCTCGTGCGTCAGCGTCGCGAGGCCCGTGAACACGCCGGCGGCCGCCACCCACGCGTACGGCCTGAGGCTGCGGGGGACCCTCAGCGCCGCCCACACCGCGGCGAGCTCGGGAACGATCTCGAGGTTCTCCACCGCGATCACCCGGTCGAGCTCGATCAGCACCGGGTAGAACGCCGCCAGCGCGAGCGCGATCAGCGCGACGGTCGACCCGAACGCCTCGAGCGCGACCAGGCCGATCAGGGCGACCGCGAGCGTCCCCAGTGGGACCTGCGCGATCCGAGCCGACTGGATCGCGGCTCCGCGCTTGGTCCGATGGCCGGTGATCAGATCGACCGCCCCCAGGTAGTACGGATAACCCGGCGCGAAGTACGTGCTCGGGCCGAGCGTGCCACCCGCTCCGACACCGCCTTTGTGACTCGTCGAGTAGTCGCCCGTGTGCGAGACCTGGCTCGCGAGCGAGAGGTAGATCCCGCCGTCGCCGACCGGTTTGTAGTTCGTGTTCTGTACCTCGGCCAGCCTGAGTGCGAACGCGGCGATGAGCAGTGCGGCGGCCAGCAGGCGGCGCGGCGTGAAGCTGCGGCGGAGCCGGCTGGACGCTACCTGCGGTTGGGAGGCCGTCGCTTGCACGCGGCCACGAGATTAATCCCGGCGGAGCCGCGACACGCCCGGTTCCGGGGGCGGCGGCAGCGCCCAGCGTCGCCGGCCGCGCGCCTGTTCTTGCCCCGGATTTCAGGTGATCCCGACGATGCCGGCGCAGACCCAGTTCGACGCGCCGGCGCCGCCGTTCCAGATCCGCGCCGCGACCGCGTCCTGCTCGGCCTTGCTCGCGAGGTAGGCGGCCGGCCCGGTGCCTCCGAAGAGCGCCCACGTGCTCGGGATGATCTGGTAGTAGCCCGATGCCCCGGCGCTGTTGGGCGGGTCGTTCTGGCCTCCGGACTCGCACAGCACGATCGAGTAGGGGATCGACCAGCCACCGCCTGGGCCGAGCGCCGGTCCGATCCCCGGGCCGCCCCCGCTCCCACCGCCGTTGCTGGTGTCCGCGTTGGCGGCGGCCGCCGCGCGCTCGGCGGCAGCCTGCTGTGCCTGCACCTGCGCGATCGCGGACTGCAGCTGCGCTCCCCGGGCGCGAGCGGCGGCGAGCGCCGTCTGCTGCGCCGCCTGTGCCTTTTGGAGGGCGAGCTCCCGCGACTGCAGCAGCTCGTTCATGCCGGCGAGCGCGGCGAGCTGGACCGCCGTCGCCTTGGTGATGCGGCGCTCGGTCGCCTCGAGCGCCGCGAGCCGGTTGGCCTCGGCCGTGGCTTGCGCCTTGGCCACACGCGTGAGCTGGATGATCGTCTGCTGCTGCTGCTCGGCGCGCTGCAGGAAGTCGATCCGCTCGAGCAGATCGTTGAAGCCTGTCGACTCGAGCACGACCGAGACGAGGTCAGGCGGGTCGCTCTCGTAATTCGAGACGAGCTGGCGCGAGAGCAGCATGAGCGCGAACGACAGGCGCGCGCGCAGCACCACGAGCCGGTGCCGCTCGCGGACCAGCCGGCGCTTGAGGGAGGCGAGCTCGGCCTCGTCGCGGACGAGGTTGGCCCGGACCGCTGCCTCGCGGCTCTCGACCAGTGCGATCTGGCCCTCGAGCGAGGAGATCAGACCCGACAGGCTGGCGAGGCTCGCGGACAGGCTCTGCTGGCGGCTCTTGACTGCGCCGAGCTCCGCGTTCAGCTGCCCGAGGCTCGGCCCCTGAGCGCGCGAGGAGCGCGGCAGCATGGCGGCCCCGAGCAGCACCAAGCCGACCGCTGTCGCGGCGATTGCAAGACGAATTGCAAAACGCCCGGGCTGATTCATCATCTGTGCGCGGCCTGCGGGGTTAGCTGCCGGGCTCGCGCCGTCCGCGCTACGCCGCCAGCAGGCGGCGATTCGCCCCGTGAAACGTGGGTCCCCCGCTTCACTGCGGATACCAGGGAACTCGGCCGGCGCACCCTATCAAGGCGTTCTCGGGCTGGTGCGCGATCAGCCTCGCTCGCGCTCTTGTTTCGTCGTCTTTCAGGAGCGCCCACCCAGTTATGCTCGCGTGATTCCATGCGGCCCGAGCGCTATGAACGAATCCTTGCACGCGTGCGCTCGACGCCTCCGGGATTCGTCCGCACCTACGGCGACATCTCGCCGGGGGCGCCGCGGGTCGCCGGAGCAGCGCTGCACGACTGCGATGACCCGTCCGTGCCGTGGCACCGGATCGTTCGGGCCGACGGCTCACTCGCGATGGGTGCGAAGCAGCGGCGGCTGCTCGAGCGCGAAGGCGTGCCGTTCCGTGGCTCGCGGGTTGACATTCGCGCTGCGCGGCTCCCCGACTTCGAGCCGCTCGATGTTGCTCCTGACGCTGCCCACACGTGAACTTTGCGGCCTCGGTTCCACCCCTCTGAACTTTGCGGCCTCGGTTCCACCCCTCGGAACCAGATCCGCAAAGTTCGCGGTTTCAGGCCGCGAACAGGCGCAGATCCGGCTCGCGCTCGCCGCGCAGGACCGCCAGGTCGACCTCCACACAGGCGATCCCACGCGCGGCGGCGAGCACGCGCGCCTGCGGCTTGATCACCGGACCCGCGAGGACACCGCGGCACGATGCGAGCGCAGGATCGGCGCGGATCCGCTCCAGATACCGCGTCAGCTGCTCGACCGCGTCGATCCCGGCGACGCGCTTGATCTCGACCGCGACCCATCGCTCCTCCATGTCCAGGCACATCAGATCGACCGGCCCGATGTCCGTCGGCCACTCGCGGCGCACCAGCCGCAATCCCTCGCCGCACCAGTGCGGCTGCTCGGCCAGCAGCTCCTGAAGGTGCGCCTCGACGCCATCCTTGGTCAGGGCGGCGTCGTCGTCCGGTCGACCCATCTCGTGGTAGACGTCGGAGAGCACCTCGACGATCGCGATCTCGAGCCGGTCCTCGCTCGCGCCGGCGCGTTTGCGCACGATGATCGCCGTCGCGGACTCCTCGATCACGGTGGGCGGCGTCATCCAGTTGAGCGGTTTGTAGCCGCCGGCGTCAGCGTGCACCAGCACGGATCCGTCCGCCTTGATCATGATCAGGCGCAACGCTTCCGGAAGCAGCGCATCCAGGCGGCCCGAGTAGCGCACCTCGCAGCGAGCGACGAGCAACCGCATCGCATCACCCTATGATCAGCGGCCGACGGAAACATGCGCCACCAGCTTCGTCCACTGTTCGATCGCGTCGTGATCAAGGAGCTCGACCCGGACCGCATCCGGCGCTCTGGTCTGCTGATCCCGCCCGGGACCGACGAGCCGCCGCCACAGCACGGCATCGTGCTCGCGGTCGGCCCAGGCCTCGATTGGTGGGATCACGTCGGCGTCGTGATGCCGGTGAAGCCGGGCGATCACGTCGTGTTCCCCGCTTCGGCCGGCGCCTGGGTCGAGGTCGACGAGGAGCGTCTGCTGGTGTGCCGGGTCGGCGAGCTGCTCGGCGTCCTCGAGCAGCTCGAGGACTGCCCCGCCTGCGGTGGCCGCCCGCTGGCGCCGCAGGAGTCCTGCCCTGTCTGCGGGCGTGAGGGATCGGTCGCCTCATTGGGCGATTGATCCTCGGGCCACTCCAGACGGCCTAGTCTCCACTGCCTTGCCGAACACATCCGAACGGCCGGCGCGCGCGGACGCGCGCCGCAACGCGCAACGGATCCTCGACGCGACCGCCGAGGCGCTCGCGGACGACCCAGCGACGAACCTCGACGCGATCGCCCAGCGTGCCGGCGTCACCCGCGCGACGCTGTACGCCCACTTTCCCAGCCGCGAAGCGCTCATCGATGCGCTCACGCTGCGCTCCGTCGACGAAGTCACGGCGGCGCTGATAGCGGCGCGCCCAGGGGAGGGCACGGCCGTGGAGGCGCTGGAACGAGTCCTGATCGCCGCCTGGGGCACGATCGGGCGCTATCGCGGCCTGGTCGTGATCAACCAGCGCCGCGATCCCGCCGAGCTGCGCGCGCGCACCGCCCCGGCGATCGAGCTGATCATGCCGCTGATCGCCCGCGGCCAGCGGGACGGTGAGTTCGACCCGGAGCTGCCGGCCGACTGGCTCGTGAGCGTGCTGCTCGACCTGATCCACTCCGCGAGCCGGCAGGTCACCGCCGGCACGATGGACGCAGAAGCTGCGCAGCGCGTCCTGCTGCGCAGTGCCGCCGCCGTCCTCGGATCGCACCGCGTCGGCGGCTCCTAGGAGGGCCGGCACCGCGCGCGATGTCTCGCATCGGAGCCTGATTTGACGCGCTAGGCGGCGCTGCGCTCGGGCAGCCGCCGTGGCTTCGCGGCTTGAACCCTCGCCAGCAGGTCGGATACTTCGACGTCGTCCCCCAGAGCGAGTGCCCGCCGGCACGCGTCGGCACACTCGGCCAGGCGGTCCGTCCGCGCGAGCGCGTGCGCGTACGTGGACCATGCGTCCGCGAAGCCCGGGTCCAGTCGTGTCGCCGCCTCGGCGGCGGACACCTCGGCACCGACGTCGCCCGCGAGGTGGTGGGCGAGCGCCAGGTCCAGCATTCCCTCGGCCGACGGCCCGATCAGCTTTGCCTGCTCGAGCGCGGCGATCGCGCCGGAGCGATCGCCCAGCCGCAGCCGCAGCCGCCCGACACGCTCCCAAGCGGACGCGTCCGCCGGGGCGCGCTTGGCGGCCCTCGTCGCGGCTTCGGCGGCGAGGTCGATCGCGCCCATGTCCTCGTAGATCCGGGACGCGAACCGCTCCGGCGTCGGCCGGTCGGTGTCCACGCGCGCCCAATCGCGTACGGCGCGCGCGGCTGCGGGGAGGTTTCCAGCCTGCCAGAACGCGGCCGTCAGCAGGCGCAGCACGGCGGGATTGTCGGGCTCGGCGTCGCGCGCGTATATGAGCCGCTGCGCGGCGAGCTCCGCGTCGCCGTCGGCGAGCGCGTGCTGTGCGGCGGTCATGAACCGCTGCACGCGGTCTGCAGCCGGGTCCGGCTTGGAGAAGTCGACGAACTGCAGCGATCCCGCCGGGATCGTCCGCACGCCGACAGAGAACATCACCCGCGCCCACTGCTGCACTTCTTCTTCGTCGCCCGAGAAGTAGATGCCGGTCACGCTGCCGACGCCCCACTCCGGATACGAGACGCAGCGCGCGTAGCGGTGGACAACCGAGTGGTCCGGAACGCGCGAGCCGAACGGGTCGTGCTTCGCCTTCTGCTCTTGGGCCTCGCGCTCTCGTTGCTCGGCCTCGTACGCGCGCCGGCCGGCTTCAGCCCTCGCCTTGCGCGCAGCCGCCGCGGACGCTTTGACGGCGTTGCGACTGACCCGGCCACCCCGGGCCGTCTCAGCCAGCTGCTGCAGCTGATCGGCGGCCTCGTTGATCGCCTGCAGGTGGCGCTGGTGCTCGTGCTGCCGGCCCGGAGGGGCGATGTCGGGGTGCCACCGCTTCGCCATCCGGCGGCGCGCCAGCTGCACCGCGCGCTGGTCGAAGGGCGCCTCGAGCTCCAGCAGAAGCATCGCCTGTTCGACATCCAGGACCCTGGGCATGACTCCCCTTAAGTTAGCGGCGAACGAGCGAGGCGGGTTCGGTTCGCCGGCTCGATTGTCGCGATTTGTTTGGGGGGTTCGCCGGGTGTCTGGCGGCGAGGTTGCCGCGATCTCCAGGGAGATCTTCGGCCGCGGGTGAAGCCGCGGGCAGAGCCCTCCGAACTAGTGGTTCGTGGGAACGCCGACGCTACGCCTGAACGGCGGTGCCGTTCGCGGTCAGGGTCACCTCGACATTGCCGCGCGTCGCGTTCGAGTACGGGCAGACCTTGTGCGCCTCCGCGACGATCTTCGCGGCCTCCTGTGGGTCCGATACTCCCGGCAGGGTCACGTCGAGGCCCACGGCGACGTTGTAGCCGCGCTCCTCCGTCGTGATCAGGCTGACATGGCTGTCGATCGAGACCTCGCCGAGGTCGGCGCCCTCGCGGCGGCTGACGGCGCCGAGGGCTCCCTCGAAGCAGGCCGCATAGCCGATCGCGAAGAGTTGTTCGGGATTCGTCGCTCCGCCTTCGCCGCCGAGCTCCGCGGGGGGGCGCAGTTGAATGTCGAGCACGCCGTCGCTCGTCGTGCCGTGCCCGTGTTCGCGCCCGCCGGTCACAGTCGCGTTTGCCGTGTAGAGCGTCTTGGCCATCGTTCCCTCCGGTGTTCGAATGTCGGTACCAGCAAGCCTACGACCTGGGCCTCGCAGCCGGCGGGACGAGCAGAGTCGAGACCGACCTCGGCATCGGATCCGCGCGGTCAATCCCGGAGCCGGGCGGTCGATCCCGGAGCCGGGCGGTCGATCCCGGAGCCGGACGGTCGATCCCCGGAGCCGGCCCGGCGTCAGTGGGCCGCGACATTGACGACGACGGCCGCCGCGAAGCACAGCACCGCGAGGAGACGCACGACGCCGCCGGCCTTTGCACCGGGCCGGCCGGTGACCATGCCAACGATCGCGACGATCATGCAGACGACCGCGGCGAGGGCGAGCAGGAGGGCGAGGATATGCATCTCTGAATGGGTTGTAGCGCGAGCCCGCCTATCCTCCGACGCGTGTCAGTTCAGTACATCTTCACGACCTACAAGCTCTCGCGGCGCTACCCGCCTGACCGGGAGGTGCTCTGACGACATCTCGCTGTCGTTCATGCCCGGCGCGAAGATCGGCGTGCTCGGCTACAACGGCGCGGGCAAGTCGACGCTGCTGCGGATCATGGCCGGGCTCGACACCGACTTCGACGGCCAGGCGCAGCTCGCGCCGGGCGCGACCGTCGGGCTGCTCGAGCAGGAGCCGACGCTCGACCCGGGCAAGGACGTGCGCGGCAACGTCGAGGACGGCGTGGCCGAGATCCGGGCGCTGCTCGACCGCTTCAACGAGCTCTCGATGAACTACTCCGACGAGACCGCCGACGAGTTCGCGCGCCTGCAGGAGCAGATCGACGCGGTCGACGGCTGGAACCTCGACACCACGCTCGAGATCGCGATGGACGCGCTGCGCTGCCCGCCTGGCGATGCCGACGTCGCGACGCTCTCCGGCGGCGAGCGGCGCCGGGTCGCGCTCTGCCGGCTGCTGCTGCGCCAGCCCGACCTGCTGCTGCTCGACGAGCCGACCAACCACCTCGACGCCGAGTCGGTCGCCTGGCTCGAGCGCCACCTCCACGACTACCCGGGCACGGTCGTCGCGGTCACCCACGACCGCTACTTCCTGGACAACGTCGCGGGCTGGATCCTCGAGCTCGACCGCGGCCGCGGGATCCCCTACCAGGGCAACTACTCGGGCTGGCTCGAGCAGAAGCGGGCGCGGCTCGAGCAGAGGCCAGGCAGGAGACGCGCGCGCCGCGCACGATCGAGCGCGAGCTCGAGTGGGTGCGGATGAACGCGAGTGCGCGGCGCAACAAGCCGAAGGCGCGCCTGAACGCATACGAGGCGCTGCTCGCCGAGGACCGCAACGTCAAGCTCGACCAGGTCCAGATCCACATCCCCGCCGGACCGCGGCTGGGCGAGGTGGTCGTCGAGGCCCAGGGCCTGCGCAAGGCGTACGGCGACGGCTGCTGATCGACGAGCTCTCGTTCACGCTGCCGCCCGCCGGGATCGTCGGCGTGATCGGCCCGAACGGCGCCGGCAAGACGACGTTGATGCGGATGATCACCGGCCAGGAGCAGCCCGACGCGGGCACTCTGCGAGATCGGCGACACCGTCGCAGCTCGCCTACGTCGACCAGTCGCGCGACGCACTGGACCCCGACAAGACGGTGTGGGAGGAGATCTCCGGCGGCGCCGATCAGATCAAGCTCGGCGAGCGGACGGTCAACAGCCGCGCCTACGTCGCCGGCTTCAACTTCCAGGGCACCGACCAGCAGAAGCAGGTCGGGAAGCTCTCCGGCGGCGAGCGCAACCGCCTGCACCTGGCCAAGCTGCTGCGCTAGGGCGGCAACCTGCTCCTCCTCGACGAGCCGACCAACGACCTCGACGTCGACACGCTGCGCGCGCTCGAGGAGGCGCTGCTGTCGTTCGCCGGCTGCGCGGTCGTGGTCTCGCACGATCGCTGGTTCCTCGACCGGATCGCGACGCACGTGCTCGCGTTCGAGGGCGACTCGCAGGTCCGCTGGTTCGAGGGCAACTTCGAGGCGTACGAGAGCTTCCGCCACGAGCAGCTCGGCGCCGACGCCGACCGCCCGAAGCGGATCACCTACAAGAAGCTGGTGCGCGGATAGCGGCTAGCTGCCGTCCAGCTCGCGCTCGAGCGCGGCGCGCAACCCCCCGGCGCCCGCCGCGACGCCGTCGGCGCCGGCGAGCTGATCGGCGCCGAACGGCCCCGTGAGCACGGCCACGCAGCGGACCCCGTCGGCGCGGGCGCAGGCGATGTCGCGCGGCGTGTCGCCGATCACGACCGTCCGCTCGCGCGGGTGTGGCCGACCCCGAACGCCCGCCCGTCGCCGTGCGATTGTCGGCAGCGCGGCGCGGTCGTCCGAGTCTGAGCCGAACGCCCCTTGGCCGGAGGGGAAGTGCTTGCCGAGCTTGGCGCGCGCGAGCTTCAGTCGCGCGACGGGCTCGTAGTTCCCGGTCACCAGGGCGAGCCTCGCGTCCTCGCGCGCCGCGAGCGACGCGAGCAGCTCGGGGATGCCGGGAAGCACGGTGCCCGATAGGTCGGGTGGGCACAGCCGCGCGTATGCCTCGCAGCACTGGTCGCGCACGTCATCCGCGCGTTCGTCGATCCGCCGCGCGGAGACGCCGGCGGCGAGCAGCAGACCCCGGGCGATCTCGCCGTCGGTGCGCCCCGCTCCGGCGAAAGCGCCTCCGATGCGGCCTGGATCGATGCCGTGGACGGCGCGCAGAGCCTCGTGCAGGGCGTCTTTGTGCGCCTCCGTCGCTCCGGCGACGAGCGTCCCGTCGATGTCGAACAGCAGGAGCAGCGGCTCCATCGGCGGCTAGCGTGCGAACGACATACCCGGCTCGAGGCCTTGGGCGAAGGCCGCGATCAGCCGCGCTGCGGCATCGACGTCCTTGAGCGAGACCATCTCCACCGGTGAGTGCATGTACCGGCACGGCACCGACACGAGCCCGGTCGGGACGCCCGTCCGGCTCGGATGGATCGCGTCGGCGTCGGTCGACGTGGAGCGGCCGAGCGACTCGAGCGTGAACGGGATCGCCTCCCGCTCCGCCGCGTCATAGAGGTGCTCGAACACCTGCGGGTGCAGCATCGTCCCGCGGGCGATCACCGGACCCGAGTCGAGCGCGTGCTTGGTCGTCTCACCGAGCTCCACGCCCGGTTGATCGGTCGCGTGCACGAGGTCGACGACGACGGCGAGATCCGGTTCGAGCGCGAACGCGCTCGTGCGGGAGCCCGCGAACGTCGTTTCCTCCTGGACGACCGCGAGCGCGACCACGTCGCCGGGCGCGCCACCGGCCGCCGCGACGAGCCGGGCCGCCTCGGCCGCGACGTAGCAACCCACGCGGTTGTCCAGGGCGCGCGAGACGACCCGGTCGTTGCGGAACTCGACCGGTTGTGCGTCGGTCACCGCCGTATCGCCGATCCGCACCAGCTTGCGCGCCTCGTCGCCGTCCTTCGCGCCGAGGTCGATGTGGAGGTCCTTGAGCTCGGGCGCCTTCTTGCGCTCATCGTCACGCAGCAGGTGGATCGGCTTGCGCCCGATGACGCCCTCGATCGCGCCGCCACGGGTGTGCACGCGCACCCGCTGACCCACGAGGATGGTCGGGTCCCAGCCGCCGACGCCGCCGAAGCGCACGTGGCCTTCCTCCTCGATGTGGGTGACGTGGAGTCCGATTTCGTCGATGTGCCCGACGATCGCGAGCGTCGGCCCGCCGGCCGTGCCGGGCACGCGGGCGCGCGAGGAGCCAACGTCGTCAGCGGCGACGTCCACGGCGAACGACTCACATCCGTCTCGCCACACGCGCGCGGCGCCGGTCTCGTGACCCGAGGGGCCGAACGCCCTCAACAACTGTATGAGCAGCTCTGGCGCCGGCATCGCCTAGGCACCCAGAAGCTGACGCAGGACGAACTGGAGAATCCCGCCGTGGCGGAAGTACCGTTGCTCCTTGGGGGTGTCGATTCGCGCGATGACTTTGAACTCACGCCCGTCGGCAGTCACCGTCAACTCGCGCAGTACCTCCTCGGCGCCGGCCAGACCGGCGACGCCGAACTGCTCATGACCGGTAAGACCGAGCGTCCCGACCGACTCGCCGGGCATGAACTGGAGCGGCAGCACGCCCATGCCGACCAGGTTGGAGCGGTGAATCCGCTCGAAGCTCTCGGCGATCACCGCCCGGACGCCGAGCAGGCGCGTGCCCTTGGCAGCCCAGTCGCGCGAGGAACCGGAGCCGTACTCCTTGCCGGCGAGCACGACGAGCGGGACACCGTCCGCGATATACCGCATCGCGGCATCGTAGATGGACATCAGCTCACCGTCCGGTAGGTGGAGCGTCACGCCTCCCTCGGGGAGTGGCGGTTCGCTTCGCAGCAGGTTGCGCAGCCGGATGTTCGCGAACGTGCCGCGCATCATCACCTCGTGGTTGCCGCGACGCGAGCCGTACGAATTGAACTCGGCCGGCTGGACACCCTGCTCGATCAGGTAGCGCCCCGCTGGGCCGTCGCGCTTGATCGAGCCGGCCGGAGAGATGTGGTCCGTCGTGACGCTGTCGCCGAGCACCGCCAGGGCGCGCGCATTCTCGATATCGGTGATCGGCTCTGGCTCGCGCGGCAGCGCCTCGAAGAACGGGGGCCGGCGCACGTAGGTCGACGCCTCCTCCCAGGCGAAGCTGTCCCCGGTCGGTACAGCGAGACCATTCCAACGCTCGTCGCCGTCGAACACTTCGCTGTAGCTCTTGCGGAACATGTCCGACTGGACCGCCTCCTCGACGGTCTGGGCGACCTCCGCCTCATCCGGCCAGATGTCGCGCAGGAACACCGGCTCGCCGTGGTCGCCCTCACCCAGCGGCTCGTCGTAGAGATCGATGTCCATCGTCCCGGCGATCGCGTAGGCCACGCATAACGGTGGCGAGGCGAGGTAGTTCATCTTCACGTCCGGATTGATCCGGCCCTCGAAGTTGCGGTTGCCGGACAGCACCGAGACGACCGCGAGGTCGGCGGCATCGACCGCCGCGGAGATCTCCTCGGGCAGTGGGCCGCTGTTGCCGATGCAGGTGGTGCATCCGTAACCGACCAGGTTGAACCCGAGTGCCTCGAGGTACTCGGTCAAGCCGGCGCGGTCGAGGTACTCGGTGACGACCTTCGAGCCCGGCGCGAGCGACGTCTTGACCCACGGCTTGACCGTCAAGCCACGCTGCACGGCGTTACGCGCGAGGATCCCGGCGCCGAGCATGACCGACGGGTTGGAGGTGTTGGTGCAGCTGGTGATCGCCGCGATCACGACATGACCGTGATCGAGCTCGGTCTCGACGCCGTTGCCGAGGATCACCGGTACGTGCACGCTGCGGCGGTCCATCACCTGCGTCCCGGCCGACGGCTCGTGGCCATGCCCGTTCGGGCGGTGGGTCGCGACGGGGTCGCTGGCCGGGAAGCTGTCAGCGACGGCGTCGTCCTCTGGGTCCTCCGCCTGCACGAAACCGTCGAGCGCACCGCGGAACGTCTGCTTCGACTCGGTCAGCGGGACCCGGTCCTGCGGGCGGCGAGGGCCGGCGATGCTGGGCACGACTGTCGCGAGATCCAGCTCGATCTGATCGGAGAACGTCGGCTCGTCCGAACGCTCGTCGTGCCACAGGCCCTGCTCCTTGGCGTACGCCTCGACGAGCTCGATCAGCCCCTTCGGCCGGCCGGTGAACTCGAGATAACGGAGCGTCTCTGCGTCGATCGGGAAGATCGCACACGTGGATCCGAACTCGGGTGACATGTTGCCGATCGTCGCGCGGTCCGCGAGTGGAAGCTTCGCCAGGCCCGCGCCGTGGAACTCGACGAACTTGCCGACGACGCCATGCCGGCGCAGCATCTCGGTCACGGTCAGCACGAGGTCGGTCGCGGTCGCGCCTTCCTGCAGCTCGCCGGTCAGCTTGAACCCGATGACCTGAGGGATCAGCATCGACATCGGCTGTCCGAGCATCGCGGCCTCGGCCTCGATTCCACCGACGCCCCATCCGAGCACGCCAAGGCCATTGATCATCGTCGTGTGTGAGTCGGTGCCGACGAGCGTGTCCGGGTAGGCGCGGCCCAGCGCATCGTCGACGAACACGACCTTGGCGAGGTACTCGAGGTTGACCTGGTGGACGATGCCCGTGTCGGGTGGCACGACCGCAAAGTTGGCGAACGCGCCCTGCCCCCAGCGCAGGAACGCGTAGCGCTCGTGGTTGCGCTCGAACTCCAGCTCGGCGTTGCGCGCGAACGCGCGGGCCGTGCCGAACTCGTCGACCTGCACGGAGTGGTCGATCACGAGCTGCGCCGGCACGAGCGGGTTGATCTTGTTCGGATCGCCTCCCATCTCGCCGATCGCGTCGCGCATCGCGGCGAGGTCGACGATGGCCGGAACGCCGGTGAAGTCCTGCATCAGGACACGCGCCGGCGTGAACGCGATCTCGGCGGTGGGCTCTGCCCGCGCGTTCCAGCGCGCGAGCGCTTCGACGTCGGCCGCGCGGATCGCCTCGCCGTCCTCGTTGCGGAGCAGGTTCTCGAGCAGCACCTTGAGTGAGAAGGGGAGCCGCGCGACGTCGTAGCCGGCCTGCAGCGCATCCAATCTGAAGATCTCATACGACCGCCCACCAACCGTGAGCGTCGCCTTGGAGTCGAAGCTGTTAGCGGACATTCGGTCTCCTAATTCGGTTTAGGCTGCCTACTCTACGTCGGTCGCGAGCCGCCGTTTCCTACATATGTCTTAGGTGCGTCTTCGGCCCGGCTTCAGCGCGCGCTCGATTCTGCTCTGCATCAATGGACCGCCGAAGGAGCCAGACGATGACGACGCTGCTGCGAACGCTCGCAGGCCTCGCCGCGGGGGCGCTCGCAGCCCTCGCAGCGGCCGGCGCCTACGCCGAATCGAACCGAGTGCCTGACCAGCCCTAGTGACGCCCACTGGACGATGAGCACCGACTCGATCACGTACCCGGCCTCCTGGCACGCCGGAGAGCGCAGCCGCGCGCTGGTTCGGCGCCTGACGGCCCGTCCCGAGCTGCTCGGCCTCCTCGGCCTGACCGCCGTACTCAACTTCTGGAACCTGTCGATCAACGGTTGGGCCAATACGTTCTACAGCGGCGCCGTGCGGTCGATGAGCACGAGCTGGCACGACTTCCTATTCGCGTCGCTCGATCGCAGCGGATTGATGACGGTCGACAAGCCGCCGCTGGCGCTCTGGATACAGGCCCTGTCGGTCCGGGTGTTCGGCTTCCATCCGCTCAGCGTCCTGGTGCCCGAGGCGCTGATGGGCATCGCCGCGGTCGCGCTCATGTACGACCTCGTCCGGCGCGGGTTCGGGCGCCCGGCGGGCTTCGCAGCCGGCCTCGCGCTCGCGACGACCCCGATCATCGTCGCGATGTCCCGCCACAACAACCCGGACGAGCTGCTCGTGTTGTGCTCGGTCGCGGCGCTGTGGTGCGCGATTCGCGCGCTCGAGTCCGGGCGCACGCGCTGGCTCGTGCTCAGCGGCATCTGCGTGGGGCTTGGGTTCGAGACGAAGATGCTCGTCGCGATGGTGGTCGTGCCCGGCGTCGCGCTCGCCTGGCTGTGGATGCGCTGGAACGTTCCGGGCGGCCGTTGGCGCGCGGTGCGGCAGCTGCTCGCCGGCGGCGTCGCGATGATCGTGGTGGCGGGCGCCTGGCCGCTGCTCGTGACGCTGACGCCCTCGGCCGACCGTCCCTGGATCTCTGGAACTTCCGACAACAGCATCTGGTCGCTGATCTTCGGCTACAACGGTCTCGGGCGGGTCGCGGGGCAGACCGGCGGCCCGGGCGGCGGTTTCGGGGGCTCGACGTTCGGCGGCTCCACGGGCATCTTGCGCCTGTTGAATTCTGCGCTGGGCGACCAGGCCGGCTGGCTCCTCGGCTTCGCGCTCGTCGCCGGCCTAGGCCTGCTCGTGCTGACACGTCTGCGACGGAGCGATCCCCGCACCGGCTGGCTGATCGCGACCGGCGGCGCGTTCGCGTGCACCGCGGTGCTGTTCAGCTTCGCGAGCGGCATCTTCCATCCCTACTACGTCTCGTTGTTGGCGCCGTTCGCGGCCGCCCTGATCGGCGCCGGCGTCGGCATCATGGTGCCTGGTCGCGACGCTGACGCGCAGACCGTGCGGGCTGCGCGCGTGATCGCGCCGCTCGCGATCGCCGGCGGAGCCGTGACCGAGCTGGTCGTCCTGCACGAGTTGGACGGCTCGCTCACATGGGCGACGCCGCTGGTGATCGGCGTCGGCGCCGGCTGCGCCGCGCTGCTGGCACTCGCGCTCGGACGCAGGACACGCGTTGCGATCGTCGCGGTCGCCTTGGGGGCCCTGCTCGCCGCACCGGCGACGTGGGCGGCCGAGACGGATGGTCACCCGACCAGTAGCACGTTCCCCGCCGGCGGTCCCGCCAGCGCAGTGGATGGCGGACCGGGTGGATTCGGCGGTCCGGGCGGATTCGGCGGGCGGTTCGGTCGTCCCGGCGCCGGCGGTAGCGCTGGAAGCGCGGCGGTGCAGTCTTTGTTCGGGACCACCGGTAGCACGGGTGCCGCGGGGTCGATCCCAGGTCCCGGTCAGGCCGGCGCGGCCGGCGGTGGCGGCGGGCCCGGCTTCGCCGGCGGTGGCGGGCCCGGGTTTGGCGGCGGCGGTGGTGGCGGTGCGCCTGGCGCGGTTGGCGGCGCGGGCGGGGGCTTCCGCGGCTTTGGCGGCGGTGGCTTCGGCGGCCCCGGTGGCGGCGGCTTCGGCGGCGACACCGCCACGCTGACGGCGGCGAGCCGCTACGCCGAGTCGCACGGAGGCGGAACGATCGGCGTCGAGAGCCAGAGCAGCGCCGCGACCGCGATCATCGCGTCGGACGCGAACGTCGCCGGGCTCGGAGGGTTCTCCGGGCGCGAGAGCTCGATCAGCGTCGCCTGGCTCGCCCAGGAAGTCAGCTCGGGTCACTTGCGCTGGCTGCTGATCGACGACGGCGGCTCGCCGCAGCTGCCCGGCGACAGCCGAACCGGGAGCGAGACCGCGACGGACGTCGCCGCGCAGGTGTGTCCGGCCGCTACAGTCACCGCGAGCAACGGGGCGAGCTTCAAGCTCTACGATTGCAAGGGGCAAGCGGCAGCGATTCTGCAAGCCGCAAAGCGCTGACGAGACCTAGCGCCAGCCAACACCAGCTCTGAGCAGGGGACATCGAGCATCGTGCGCATTCCACTCATCACCGGGGTCATCACGGCGGTTGGGCTCGTGCTGGGCGGTGCGCCAGCGGCGCTGGCCGATACCAGCACGAGTTCGAACTGGGCCGGCTATGCGGTCCATCGGACGGGCGTCAGCTTCAGCAAGGTGAGCGGTGAGTGGCACGCGCCGGCTGCCACCTGCAGTCCCGGCGAGCAGCGCTACTCCGCGGCCTGGGTCGGCCTCGGCGGCTACAGCGTGACGTCGACCGCGCTCGAGCAGATCGGCACCGAGACGGACTGCAGCGCGTCGGGCAACGTCGTCTCGAGTGCGTGGTACGAGCTCGTGCCGGCTCCGGCGCACACGCTCAAGATGACGGTGGAGCCGGGCGACGCGCTCAAGGCGTCGGTCGCGGTCACCGGCCTCCGTGTCACCGTCACGCTCGCCGATCTCACTCAACATCACCACTTCAGCAAGACGTTTTCCCTGCGGACGGTCGATGTGAGCTCGGCCGAATGGATCCTCGAGGCGCCCTCGGACTGCATCAGCCAGACGATCTGTCAAACACTGCCGCTGACGGACTTCGGCTCGGCGCGATTCACGAGCGCGCACGTCAGGTCGGGCACCGGAGTGTCGGGCTCGATCTCCAACCGCAGCTGGGGCCGGACGGAGATCCGGCTCGAGCCGGGTCACACGCGCTTCATCGCGTTCCGCGGTGCGAGCGGGTCCAACGGCGGCGCGCAGCCATCCGCGCTGAGCGCGAGCGGCAGCGCGTTCTCCGTTAGCTACTTCAGCGTCACCGAGCCGACGGGGCCGGCCCTGGTCGGCCAGCACAACGTGCGCGACGGGCAGCTCGTGCATCCCGTGCGCTGAGCGCGTCCGGTCGGTCAGGAGGCACCTCGTGAGTGCTTCCTATGCAGCTCTTACGGGCCTCCTACCGTCGTCTACGCGAGCGCGGCGATGCTGGGGTCATGACTACGGACCCGACTCCCTATCTGTTCTGGATCACTAGCCGCGCGGCCGGCTTCGCCGCGCTGATACTGGCAAGCCTCGCGGTCTGCATCGGGCTGCTGATGAGCACCAAGCTGCTCAAGCGGCGCGGGCCTGACCTGCTCGCGACACACGAAATCCTGTCGCTGTCGGCGATCGCAGCGATCGTCATCCACGCCGCGGCGCTGCTCGGCGACAGCTACCTGCACCCCTCTCTGGCTGACATCACGATCCCGTTCGTCAGCAACTACAAGTCGTTCTGGACCTCGCTCGGCATCATCGCGGGCTGGAGCACGATCCTGCTCGGGTTGTCTTTCTACGCCCGCCGGTGGATCGGCGCCAAACGCTGGCGCAAGCTGCACCGCCTGACAGCGGTCGTGTGGATTGCGGGCTTGGCGCACGCGCTGGGTGAAGGGACGGACGCCGGGCAGATCTGGTTTCTCGCGATGCTCGCGATCGTCGCCGTACCCGCGGTCGCGCTGCTCGCGGTCCGGCTGTCGGGTGGCGGCTCGGCGCACCCGCCCGTCGCGCGGCGTGCGAGCGCTGGTTCTGACCCTGATGAAGTCGAGAGGATCGCGAGCGGCGTCGTCCCGGCGACGTCTTTGGTCGCTCCCCGCTGAGGACCCTTCAGGAGCTGGGTTATCGTCCCGCTCGCCCCGCTGAGGGCGTCGGGAGCCTGGACAACGTCCCAGTCGGTTGCCGCGCCGCGCCGAGTGGGACGTTGACCCTCTGGTTGATGGACAACTACCCACTGGCTGTCATCGGCGGCTCGAGTGGGTAGTTGTCCAGGTTCCCGGGCGCACCGCCGGTCCCCCGCCGCCGCGCTGAGCGTTCGCACCGGGGCGGGCAGCGCTCGGGCCTCTCGCCGGTCCTTCCAATGACATCGCAATTCGGGGACACTCCCAGGCGCCATGGGACCGATCCCGATGCCGATCCCGCCGCTCGTCACCGCTGTCCTGGTCAGCGGTCAGCAAATCGACCACCTCGTCGACAACTACGGCTACGTGCTGGTGTTCGCGCTCGTCGCGCTTCAGGGGTCCGGGGTGCCGATCCCCGGAACGACCGCGCTCACGGCGGCGGCGATCTACGCGGGCGCTACGCATCACCTCGAGATCGCGGGCGTGATCGCGGCGGCGGCGGTCGGGGCGACGGCCGGCTACGCGATCGGCTACGGCCTCGGCACCTGGGCCGGACAACGTCTGCTGGTCCGCTACGGCCGGCGCATCCGCCTCACGCCGGAGCGGCTGACAATGGGCCGGTACGTGTTCCACGCCCACGGCGGCAGGGTCGTGTTCTTCGGCCGCTTCATCATCGGCCTGCGCACGTACGCGGGAGTGCTCGCGGGCGCGAATCGGATGGCGCTGCGCCGCTTTCTCGTGTTCGACGCGCTCGGCGGCGCCACCTGGGCTCTCGTCAACGGGCTCGGGAGCTTCTTCTTCGGCCACGCGCTGGTGACCGCGAGTACCG
The DNA here is from genome assembly GCA_963763525.1 of uncultured Solirubrobacterales bacterium. Classification (GTDB taxonomy): domain Bacteria; phylum Actinomycetota; class Thermoleophilia; order Solirubrobacterales; family Solirubrobacteraceae; genus Palsa-465. Next base: position 179,762 of record CAVXPA010000012.1, on the reverse strand, counting down.
AGGTCGGCATCGCGCTGGCGGCGGTGGTGATCATCTACGTGGTCGGATCGGTCATCTACATGCGCCGCCGCGGCCGCAGCCTGCGGATCGCCGCGCAGCGCGCCTATCCAGAGGCGATCGATCCGTGACGCGAGCCGCGAGGTAGTGCGCTGGAGCGGCTCGGGGACCGCCGGTGACGTCCGCACCGAGGTGCAATACTCGCGCGGTCTCCGGGATGCGCAAAACCCTCATCTGGCTCGGCGTGCTCAGCGCCCTGGCGCTCGCCGCGCCGGTCGACGCGCTCGCGAGCGGCCCCGGCAGCTCGGCCGGCGACAACCAGTACGTCGATCCACTCGCGACGCCGACCACGACCACCGCGCCGGCGCCGCACACGACGCCTTCGAGCACGCCGCCCGCGGCCCAGACGACCACCGCCAGCCCGCCTCCCTCGAGCACGCCGCCCTCGTCCCAGACGACCCCCGCGTCCTCCGCGCCCCAGTCGACCCCGCAGACGACCGCGCCGCAGTCCTCCCCAGCGCAGTCGACTGCCTCGACGACAGGGTCGACCACGAGCGACCCGACGCTTCCGTACACGGGTCTGAACACGTGGCTGATCGCGGCCGTCGGCGTGCTCCTGCTCAGCGCGGGCGTCGCTGTACGGCGCGTGGTGTGGAAGCGAACCCGCGCCTCGCGCCGCTGACCCGCGGCCGCGGTGTGGCAACAACGAACCCCGGCCCCGTCCCGCTGACCCGCGGTCCCCACGCGCCGAGCCCCGACGCGCCGCCGGTCGCGATCAACGGCCGCGCGGCCGTGCGAGCGCAGGTCGGCGGCGTCGAGCGCTATGCCCGGGAGATGGCGCGGCGATTGCCCGCGCTGCGGCCGGGCCGCTACGTCGTGATTCGCCCGCCCGCGAGCCTTACCCACCGTGCCGGCCACGCCTGGGAGCAGTCGATCCTGCCCTTGCGTGCCGGACGCTGTGCGCTCGTCTACTCGCCTGCCAATCTGGCCCCGGTGCTTACGCGGCGTGGCGTCGTCGTCATCCATGACGCCGCGCCGCTGCGCCACCCCGAGGCCTTCTCGTCGGCCTATGTCGCCTATCAGCGCCGACTGCTGCCGCTCCTCGTCGGCCGCGCGCGCGCGCTCGTGACCGTGTCGGAGTTCTCCCGGGCGGAGATCGTGGAGCTGCTGGGCGCGTCACCGGAGCGCGTGCGAGTGATTCCCGGCGGCGTCGATGGCCGCTTCGAGCCGACCGCCGATCCGGCGCCGGCGCGTGCCCGGTACGGCCTCGCGCGGCCGTACGTCCTCGCCGTCGGTACGCCGTCGGGGCGCAAGAACCTGGCCGCGCTGGAGCCGGCCGCGAGAGCGCTTCGTAGTCATGGCATCGAGCTCGTGCTCGCCGGCACCGGCCGCCCGTACCTTCGCGGCGGGCAGGCTCCGTTGCGGCAGCTCGGGTATGTGGCGGAGGAGCTCCTGCCCGGCCTGTACGCGGGCGCTCGCGCGGTCGCGGTGCCGTCGCTGTATGAGGGGTTCGGGTTGCCGTGCCTGGAGGCGATGGCGAGCGGCGTGCCGGTCGTCGCCGTCGCCCGCGCCGCGCTGCCAGAGACGGTTGGCGACGCGGGTCTGCTGGCCGAACCGGGTGAGTTGAGCGAGGCGCTGCTGGCCGCCGCGAGCGAGAACGCCGTCCGCGCACCGTTGATCGCGGCCGGGCTGCGGCGCGCCGGCGTCTTCAGCTGGGATCGGACCGCGCGGCTGACCGACGAGCTGATCGACGAGACGATCCGTCGCTAGGACGTGTCGGGGCTAACGGTCGGCTGAGTCGTCGGTATTCGGAACGTGAAGAGAATCGCGGCCACGGCGATCAGCGCGAGCACGGACAGCGATGAGCGCAAAGCGTCGAGCCGCGCGGTCGCGTTCTCCGCGACGATCGCGTCGGTCGCCTCCTTTGGCACTCCGGCCTCGTCGAGCGCGGCCTTCAGATCGGCATCGGAGAGGAACGGGATCCCGCCGGCGAGCTTCGTCTGGGCCTCTGATTTGACGCTGGGCGGAACCGCTGGGTTGTTCTGGACACCCGTCAGGAACGACGTCGTCAGCGACGCGATCAGCACCGCGCCCGCGAGCGCAGTGCCGATCGAGGCGCCGAGGTTGGTGAGCGTGTTCTGCAGGCCGCCGACCTCGCCGCTCTGCTCATCCGGGACCGAGGACACCGTGATTGCGCCGAGCTGGGAGGCCAGCGCGCCGATCCCGAGGCCGGCGAGCAGCATCGGCCACGTGACGATCTCGGCTCCGGCGCCCGCGTTGAGCGAACCAACCATCACGACGATGCCGGCGAACAGCGCGAAGAAGCCAAACCGAACGACGACGCGCGGCGATGCCTTCGGGAAGACCCTCGGGATGCCGACGGCGGCGAGCAGCAGCGTCACCGAGAGCGGCAACAGGCGGACCCCCGTCGCGATCGCCGAGAGTCCGAGGGCGACCGACAGGAACAGCGGCACGGAGAAGAACAACCCAGCTTGCAGCAGGTACTGAAAGAAGAACGAGGTGAGCCCGCCACGCAGTGTCGGGTTCAGCAACATCCTGGGGTTGATCAGCGGCTCCTTGCCGCGCGCGATCCTGTGGTTTTCCCACACGAGGAAGAGCAGCAGCACCGCCGCGCCTCCGAGTAACAGCCACAGCGAGGGCGAGAGCCCGAGCCACTCGGGCGCCCCGGGCTTCGGCTGGACGAACCCCCAGGAGCCGGCTCTGAGAATCGCGAACACGATCAGCGCGAGCCCCAGGGCCGACAGCGCCGTTCCGACCAGGTCCAGTCGCGGGTGTTCACCGGGGGCCGGAGCGCTCATGCGTCGGGTGAGCGCGAGGATCACGAGGACGATCACGACCTCGCCCGCGAACACCCACCGCCACGATGCGTAGGTCGTGAACAGCCCCCCGATCAACGGTCCCGCGGCGACCGCGATCGCGCCCGCTGACGCGACCAGCCCGTATGCGCGCGGCCGCTCGGATCGACCGAAGTTGGCGGCGACCAGCGCGACGATCGCGGGCAGGATCAAGGCCGCGCCGACGCCCTCCAGGAACGACCAGCCGAAGATCAGGACGCCGAGGCTCTGCGAGATCGCGGTCGTGAATGAGCCGCAGCCGTAGATCACGCAGCCGATCGCGAACGCGCGCTTGTGGCCGAGGATCTGGCCGAGCTTCCCGCCGGTGATCATCAGCGCGGCCATCACCAGCGTGTAGAACGTGATCGCCGTCTGGATCCCGGTCACCGTCGTGCCGACGTCCTTGGCGACGGTCGCGATCGACACGTTCATCACCGAGCTGTCGAGCGTCATCAGGAATTGGCCCGCCGCGAGCGTCAGCAATATGACGCCCATCGCGGTTCTCCCCCCGTCCTCGACGGCCGACTCCACGGGGCCAACCTAGCATCACGATCAGTCAGGAAACCGCCCAATTGGCCGCGGAGGCACCCCGAGCCGGCTCGGACGGCGCCAGGCATGGATACACTCGCGCGCTTGCCGCGCTTTCGCCTCGCCGCGCCACTGATCGCGCTCGTCGGATTGATGTGCGCCGTGGCGCCGATCGCCGGCGCGTCGCCGGCTGCGACCGTCACGACGCGAGTCCCGAAGGGCTTCGTGGGCGTGGACGTGGACGGCCCGATGCTGGCGCCGAGCGACAACGTCGACCTGTCCCAGCAGGCCGCCGAGATGGTGGCGAGCGGCGTGCAGAGCATCCGCGTGGTGTTCAGTTGGGCGCAGGCGCAGCCGTACGCCGCCTGGGCCGACGTCCCCAGTGCACAGCAGAGCCAATTCGAGTCCGGGGCAGACAACGTGCCGACGGACTTCGCCGCCACCGACGAGATCGTCGCGCTCGCCGCGACCCATGGCATGCGGGTGCTGCCGACGGTCATCTACGCGCCGCCCTGGGATGCCGGGCGCAACCCGGCCGGCGGCCTCAGCCCACCTGCTGGGGCCGCCGGCTACGCGAGCTACCTGACGACGTTGATCGGCCGCTACGGACCCGACGGTTCGTTCTGGGTGACGCATCCGTCGATTCCGAAGCAGCCGATCAGGACGTGGCAAGTCTGGAACGAGCCGAACCTGACCGTGTACTGGCCGCAGCCGTTCGCGCGCAGTTACGTCGCGCTGTTGAGCGCGGCGCACGCCGCGATCAAGCAGGCCGATCCAGGCGCCACCGTCGTGCTCGGCGCGCTGACGAACTACGTCTGGCGCTACCTGCGCCAGATCTACCAGGTACCCGGGGCCCGAGGGGATTTCGACGAGGTCGCCGTGAACGGCTTCACCGCGAACCCGACGAACGTGATCGTGCTGCTGTCCGACGTGCGGCACGCGCTCGACCGCGACGGCGACGGCGCCAAGCCGATGCTCGCGACCGAGCTGAGCTTCCCGTCGGCCGTGGGCCGCTCGCCGCAACACTTCGACTGGGACACGACGAAAGCGGGTCAAGCGGCCGACATCGCGCAGCTGCTGCCGCTGCTCGCCGCCCACCGCCGAACGCTCGACCTCGCGGGCTTCGACTACTACACGTGGATGGGCCAGGAGTACACCGGCGCGCCCGCGTTCAACTTCGCCGGACTGCTCAGCTACGGCGCCGGGGGCCGGGTCGCGGCCAAGCCGGCGCTGGCGGCGTTCGCGCGCGCGGCGCTCGCGCTCGAGGGCAGGCGGTAGCGGCGCTCGTGCTCGAGGGCAGGCGGTAGCGGCGCTCGCGCTCGAGGGCACCGTAGCGCTAGCCGCACACGGAGACGACCGCGGCCGGCGCCGTGGCGCTGCGGATGCCGGTCGCCAAGGCTGCGGTATCGCCGCTCGTCGCGCCGGGCGTCTGCGGAGGGTGGATCCCGAACCAGTCCTCCGGGTCGCTCGGGTCCTGCTCCGGCGTCACCCACGTGTAAAGGACCGTCGCGGCGATCGCGCAGTCGGTGTGGCCGAGCGTGGCCATCGTCGCGCTGATGTAGCCCGGACGCCGGCTCTCCGGCGCGAAACTGATCGCGCTCGGCGGGCTCGTCGTCCAGCCGAACTCGGTGACGTAGAGCGGAACCGCGCCGAGGCCGGCGGCGACGAGCGCCGCCCGAGCGGCTCGCACGCGCCCCAGCACGACCGCCGGTATGGGGCCGTACGGGTGGATCGCGACGCCATCGATGTGGCCCGCGAGGTCGGGGCGCGCCGCGAGCATCGCGGGGATGAACGCGGGCGCGTCGGTCAGTCCGCCGACGATCACCCGTGCGCTGGGGTCGACCGCCGTGATCGCGTCGCGCGCGCTCACGTAGAGATCGTCGTAGCGCGCGGCGTCCGGCGCCGGCGTCCAGAACTCCGCGTTGTCAGGCTCGTTCCAGATCTCGTAGGTCTCCACCGGGTGCGGCGGCAGCGCGGGTCGCTCGCGCCAGAACGTTCCGCCGGGGCCGTACCTCGCGGCGAACGCGCCTGCGTATGCCGCGAAGTCCGTGGCGGACCGGGGCGGCGAGTGGTCGGCGCCAGGGATCGACTGCGCCCACGGCGCCGAGTAATCGATGATCGGGAGCCAGCTGAGGTCATGCGATGCGAGCGAGCCGGCGATCAGATCGTCGAAGGACCAGTCGTAGTGATGGACCCCGTCGACCGGCGGCTTCGGCTCGGCCGCCTCCCACGGGGCATCGGTCCGCGCGAGCGTCGCGCCCGTCGCGGCGAGGGCAGCGAGCTGCGCGGAGATCTGCGCGGGCGAATAGGTCCCGTCGTTGAACAGCCGGTTGACGCTCACCCCGAACTGCTCGGCCGTCGGCGCCGGCGCGGCGGGTGGCCCGACCGGCGCCGTGGCACCCGGCGGCGATGGCGACGGGGACGAGGTCGTTCGCGACGCGCCCGGACCGCCGCCGGAGCCGATCAGCACCGCGGCGACGGCGGCGAGCGCGCCCGCGGCAATGACGCACGCTCCCCAGACGGCCCAGCAGCGGCGGGGCCGATCAGCGCGATTCACGGCGCGGCCTTCGCGGCGCCAGCGCGTCGCGCAGCCTGAGCAGGTTCTTCTGGGTCGGGGGCAACGGGTGCACGAGGACCGAGTCGATGTACTGGCTCGAGACGCGGCGGCTCGACTGGACCCGCGCCCGTTTGCGCAGCAGCTGCGGCAGCTGGCCGACCGTCTCGAGGTAGGCGCTCGCGACGAATCGGAACCGCCGGCGCCTGACGTCATTGGCGGCCATCAGCGCGAGGCCCGCGAGCAGCTTCGGCAGGTACCGCACGGCGAGGCGCCCCGGCATGTTCTTGACGTAGAGATAGATGCAGTTGCGGATCGCGTGATAGCGCCCGAAGTGAGGCATCGTCGAGCTCGTCCCCATCATGTGGTGGTAGGCGACGGCGGTCGGCTCATAGCGGGCGGTCCAGCCCATCAGCTGCGCCCGAAAGCCAAGGTCCTGGTCCTCGAGGTAGGCGAAGTAGTCCTCGTCGAACAGCCCTACGTCGTGCAGCATCGTCGCGCGGTAGAGACTCGCGCCGCCCGATCCGCAGAAGACCTCATGCAGGTCCGCCGTGTCGTACTGGCCGTGGTCGACCTCGTCGCGGCCGCGCGGGTACGCCCAGCCCCAGGACGAGTAGAAATCACCGGTGCTGTCGATGTGCTCGCGGTCATAGCGCAGGAGCTTCGGGGTGACGGTGCCTGCCGTCGGATGCGCGTCGGCGGCGGCGATCAGGTTGCGCAGCCAGTGCTCGTCCGCGACCGCGTCGTTGTTCAGGAGCGCGACGTAATCGCTCCCGCGAGCGAGTGCGTGCTCGATCCCGCGATTGACCGCGGCCGCAAAGCCGCGATTGGCACTCAGGCAGAGCAGCGTCACGGTCGGAAAGCGCTCGCGCACGAGGGTCTGGGAGCCATCGTCGGAGGCTCCATCGACGACGACGATCTCGGCCGGGTGACTCTGGCGCAGGACCGACTCGAGGCACTCGGGCAGGAAAGCGACACCGTTCCAGCTAGGTATGACGACTGCCGCCCGGGGCACGGCGCGGAGGCTACAGCCGATAGCATCGCCGCCTTGGAGGTGCGCCTGGACACGCCGCTTCCGGCGAGCATCGCGGTCGGCGGCGGGACCGCGCTGTTCGTCTGCGGGACGTGCTTCGACGCGAGCGAGGAACTCGCGAGCCTGAGCCTTCTCGTCGACGGGCAGGAGCAACCGGTCAGCGCGTTCGGCATGCCGCGACTGGACTACTTCCGCGCGCTCCATCCACAGCTGGATCCGTATGCGACTCAGCACCTGAAATCCGATCCGGACTCTCCGGAGGATCAGGGCCTGAACAGTTACCGCAGCGGTTTCTGGGGGATCGCCCGAGTAACTCCACCCGTGTCAATCGACGGTTGCGAGCTGATGTTGCGTGCGCGCCTGCGATCGGGTCGGCAGTGCACCGAGCCGCTCGCGCGGATTCCGCTCGACGAGGCACGGATGGCGCCGCCCACGATCGCGCCGGACGACGGGGGCGGGCGTCCGCTCGTCGCGATCTGCATGGCCACTTACGACTCGCCGCCGGGGCTGCTCGAGCGCCAGCTGCAATCGATCCGAGACCAGACGCACGGCGACTGGGTATGCCTGATCAGCGACGATTGTTCGCGTCCGGAGCGCTTCGCGGCGCTCCAAGCGACACTGGCGGGCGATCCGCGATTCGTCGTCTCGCGCTCGCCACGCCGGCTCGGCTTCTATCTGAACTTCGAGCGCGCGCTGATGATGGTTCCCGCGCAGGCGCAGTTCGTGGCGCTCGCCGACCAGGACGACTACTGGTATCCACGCAAGCTCAGCGTCCTGCTCCAGGAGATCGGCGATGCGCAACTGGTGTACAGCGACGCGCGGATCATCAGCCGCGACGGAGATCTGATCTCCCCGACGTACTGGGGTGAACGCGTCAACAACCACAGCGACCTGCCGTCGCTGCTGATGGCCAACGCGGTCACCGGCGCCGCGGCTCTGTTCAAGGCGCCGCTGCTCGACTACGTGCTGCCGTTCCCGCCGGCCCAGTTCGCCCATTACCACGATCACTGGATCGGGCTGGTCGCGCTCGTGTGTGGCGGCATCGCGTTCGTCGAGTCTCCTCTGTATGACTACGTGCAACACGGCGCCGCGGCGCTCGGGCACGCCGCGGCAACGCGAACGAAGTCCGCGCGGGAGCGGCTCGCGGCCGTGCGCGACGATCCGCGCACCCGCGTGCGCGTGAGCCGCGCGCGGTACTTCGCGGACTTCGCGCGGCTGCTGACGGTCGCGACGATCCTTGAGCTCCGCTGTGCCGACCGGATGTCGGCGCAGCAGCGCAGGGAGCTCGACGAGTTCCTCTCGCTCGAGCTGTCGTGGCCGGCGCTCGCGAAGCTCGGATGGCGGGCGGCCCGCGAACTGAGCCGCCCCAAGCCCGTCACGCTCGGCGCCGAATGGGCTCTCCTGCAAGCGGTCGGGTGGCGTCGCGCGCTGGCCCTGAGCGCGCGCGACCGGCCCACCAGGCGGCTGCGACTCGACGCGTTGCCGCCGCCCGATCTGGCCCCGAAACCCAACCGGGCGCTGCCGGAGGAGGACGCGGCGAGGACGATCGCGGAGAAGATCGCGCCGCTCGAGCTGTCGATCGCCGACGCGGCCGTCCGCCGGGTCAACATCCTGATCCCGACGATCGATCTCGAGCACTTCTTCGGCGGTTACATCGCGAAGTTCAACCTGGCCGCGAGCCTGGCGCGGATGGGGGTCCGGGTGCGCATCGTGACCGTCGATCCCGTCCCCGCGCTCCCGCGATCATGGCGACAGCGAGTCGAGAGCTACAGCGGGCTGTCGGGCCTGCTCGATACCGTCGAGGTCGTCTTCGGGCGCCGCGCCGGTCCGCTCGAGGTCAGCCGCCATGATGCCTTCATCGCCACGACGTGGTGGACTGCGCACATCGCGCACCGGGCGGTCCAGACGCTCGGGAGCGACGGTTTCGTCTATCTGATCCAGGAATACGAGCCGTTCACCTTTCCGATGGGAACGTACGCAGCTCTGGCGCGCGAGTCCTACCGCTTTCCGCACTACGCGCTGTTCTCAACCGAGCTGCTGCGCGGTTACTTTCGCGCTCAGCGCATCGGCGTCTACGAGGACGGCATCGAGGCGGGCGATGCTGCGTCGGACGCGTTTGAGAACGCGATCACGCCGGTCCGCGCCCCCACCGCCGAGGAGCTCGCCGCGAGAACGACGCGCAGGCTGCTGTTCTATGCCCGTCCCGAGCCGCACGCGGCCCGCAACATGTTCGAGCTCGGCGTGCTCGCGCTGTCACGCGTACTCGCTGACGGTCTCTTCCGCAGCGGCTGGGAGCTGCGCGGGATCGGCGCGCTCGGTGCCGGCCGGCGGGTGCGCCTCGGCGGCGGCGCCTCGCTGCAGCTGTTACCGCGTACGGCGCAGAGCGACTACGCCGGCTTGCTCGCGCAGCACGACGTCGGTCTCGCGCTGATGCTGACCCCGCACCCGAGCCTCGTGCCGATCGAGATGGCCTCGGCCGGCCTGATCACCGTTACGAACACGTTCGAGAACAAGACTGCGGCGTCACTCGCGGCGATCTCGCAGAACCTGATCGCTGGCGAACCGACGATCGAAGGGATCGCCGGCGCGCTGGCGCGGGCGGCCGACGGGGTGGAGCGCCACGAGCAGCGCGCCCGCGGCAGCCGCGTCAGCTGGTGCAGCGACTGGCATGAGTCGTTCGATCGATCGCTGCTCAGTCGCCTGCTCGCATACCTGGAGTCCCGCGCCGCCGCGGCTTAGCACCCCGCCAACTCACAGCTGCTCGGCGATCCGCGGCGCCTCGCGGTTGAAGACCCAGACCGCAAACGCGGCGATTGCCAGCGACAGGACAAGCGGCACGAGAACGTACAGCGCTCCCGTCTTGATCGGTGCGTTCGGGTCGATGATCCACCGCCGCGCGAGCTCGAACAGCGGGGAGAGCGGATTCAGCGCGACCAGATCGCCGATCGTCCCCTTCAGCTTCTCGAGCGGGTACAGCACCGGCGTTGCGTAGAACAGAGCCGTCGAGAAGCACCGCCCAGATGATCGCCACGTCGCGGAAACGTGGATATAGGGAGGAGAGGATCATCGCCACCACCGTTGTGAACAGCAACAGCCATATCAACAGCACGGGCGTGAGCAGCCACGTTGCCATCGGAGTGACCCCGAACGCCAGGATGAACCCGAACACGACGACGAGGTTGAGCAGGAGGTTGAACGCGCTCGTCAACACCACCGCCAGCGGAATCACGAGCCGAGGGAACTGAGTCTTGCGAACGACTCCTTCCTGCGCGACGATCGAACTGACGCTGTTATTCGTCGCCTCCTGGAAGAAACCGAACAGCACGATGTTCATGCAGCAGCAGGACGGGATAGTGTGGGACCGACGAGCCGAGGCGGACCAGGTGGGTGAACACTGCCAGCAGCACCGCGAACAGCAGCAGCGGCCGGCAGAGCGACCACAGGTAACCGAGCACCGTGCCGAAGTAGACTGCGCTTGAACTCGGTGACCGCGATCAGATACAGCAGCTCCAGCGAGCGCCTCCAGCCGCCGCCCAGGGCCGACGGGCCGCGGACGTCGCGCAGCTCCAGCGCGGTCCCGCTGATCGGCTCGCTCACGGCCCGTTCTCGACGACGGCCTGCACGTCCGCCTGGACGGACACCGATCCCGAGCCGGGCTGGGTGCCGAAGACGACGAAATCGAGGATCCGCAGCGGGTGCAGCGCCAGGTCGCCGCCGGCGCGGTTGCGCGAGATCAGCGCGGTGACGTAGTAGCGCCCGGGTAGCAGGCGGTTCTCGATCGTGCCCGAGATCCGCGCCCGCTGCCCAGCCCTCAGCACCTCCGGCTCGCCGTCGGGCAGCTCCAGCGAGCGGTTGAAGCCGAACACCGTGACACCGTCGGCGGTCGCGACGTGAAACCCGAACACTGGACAGACGAGGTCGCGCCGCGCCTCGACCACGACGGTCGAGGCCGATCGGCTCTCCCTGCTCGATGTTCTCGACGCGCTCGCCGCCGGGTTCTCGAGCCAGGCGTCGATCAGTCGCGCGTTGAACGTCCGGCGAACATCGCCTGCCCGGTGCCCCGTCGCCCTCACCCCGGAAGTTGAGCCGGTAGTAGCGCAGCGCTGCCTCCTCGGGGTCGCCGAGGTAGCGCATCTCACCGTCGTGGATCAGCATCGCGCGGTCGCAGAAGCTCTGGACGGTCGCCATGTCGTGGGTGACCAGCACGATCGTCTTGCCTGCCTCGCGGCGCTCGCGGAACACGTCCATGCACTTCTGCGCGAACGCGGCGTCCCCGACCGCCAGCACCTCGTCGATCAGCATGATGTCGGCGTCGGCCTCGACCATGACCGAGAACGCCAGCCGGACCATCATCCCGCTGACGAGTAGTTCTTGAGCTTCAGGTCGGCGAACTCCTCGCAGCTCGGCGAAGTCGAGCACCGCGTCGAGCTGCGGCGCGCCTCTTGGCGGCTGAGGCCCATCAGCACGCCGTTGAGTACGACGTTCTCGCGCGAGGTCAGCTCCGGGTTGAAGCCGACGCCGAGCTCGATGAACGGAGCCAGCCGCCCGGCCATCCGGATCCGTCCCCGATCGGCGCGGTAGATGCTGGCCATGATCTTCAGCAGCGTGCTCTTGCCGGAGCCGTTGCGCCCGACGATCCCGAAGAACTCCCCGAGGTGAACGTCGAACGAGATGTCGCGCAGCGCCCGCAGCTCGCGGTACCGCGCTGCGCGTCAGCGGATGGATCGCCCGCTCCTTGAACGAGTCGATCCGCTGATCCGGGATCCGGAAGGTCTTGGACACCTCTCGTGCCTCGACCACGATCGGCCCACCGGTCAGGTCTCGAGCCGGGCTCCTGCGCGCAGTCGCCCGGCTCTGGACTGGGGTGGACATGCGGCTCGAAGCGGTCAGAGGTTGGCTCGCCGAGCGCCGGCGGCGGAACGCCGGGGCCAGCCCAGGCTACCAGCGCCATCCCCGTCAGCGCCCGGCGCGCCAGCGGCGCAGACGCCGCTGCTCGAACCGAGGGGGGTCCGGGAAGCTCGCGTCGAACCCGGTCCGACCGGGCCGACGTGAGTTGCCCACCGCCAGCACGATGAGCCAGCGCCACAGCAGCCCGGCCGCGAGGGCCGCCTCCCCGCCGAGCGTCTCGTCGCGGCCGACGAGCCGCCGCAGCGGCCGCAGCGCGACCACGCGAACGCTGGCAACGAGCGATCGGCCGCCACGAACCACTGCAGCGCGCGCCGCTTGCGCGGCGTCAGCCGGTGTCCGCAGCGCGGAGCAGCAGCGTCTGCGCCTGGACCTGCGCGGGTGCAGGTAGCCGCCGAAGTAGGCCGCGCGCCAGCCCGCGCGAGCCGATTCGAGGCGCCGCGGGGTGAGCCTCCGAGCACCCGCGGCGCCGGCGACATCGCCGAACCGCGCCGGAGTGCTGGACGTAGTCGTACAGCGGGCGGTCGACGTAGCCGACCTCGCCGCGCGGCCAGCGCCACCAGCGCCAGCCAGTGGTCGTGGTACTGGAACCCCGGGCGCTCCGGGAACGGCAGCGCCATGCTCAGCCACCTCGCGCCGCAACAGCATCGCGGCTCCGGGGATCGTGTTGGCCACCAGCAGCGACGCGAGGTTCCGCGTTGTCGTTGCGGCGGCCGTTCCACAGCGAGTCGCGCAGCACGCGCCCGTCAGCGCCGACGAGCCGCTGATCGGAGTACACGAGCTCGAGCCGAGCCCGAGCGCCGCCCGCAGCGTCGCCAGCTTGTCCGGGTACCAGCGGTCGTCCTGGTCGCAGAGCGCGATCAGAGCCGCGTCCGCCGGCGCGAGTTCCAGGGCGCGCTCGAAGTTGCGGTAGGGGTCGAGCCGCCGCGCGCGAGCGCGAGACGACGAACCGGCGATCGTCGCCGACGACCTCCTCGATCTGCCGGAAGCGCTCGCGGCTCGAGCTGCCCCCGTCGCTGATCACGCATGTCCAGCGCGTGTCGGTCTGCGCGCGCAGCGAGTCGACCTGCCGGTCGCGAACAGGGCGAGCTCGGGCTCGAACGTCGCCATGCAGACCGCGATCGTGCCGTCCGCGTCCGGCGCACCGGGCGCGGCCGGCTCGGGCCGCGACGATCTCGATCCGCCCGAGCGGAACGAGCAGCTCGGCGCCGCTCGTCGAGGCGTGACCGCCGCCCGGATCAGCAGCGAGTCCCGGCCGGGGCTGCGGCGGGAGCGGCAGCGTCGTCCAGAACCCGCTGCGGTAGCTGTGGCCGTCGCGGATCTTCGTCCGTGCCCGCGAGCCACTCCAGCAGATCCCGCCGGGGCATCCTCGACCGCTGCCGGGCGGTGCGCGCCGTCCGACGAGCAGGGTCAGCCCGCGCACCGTGTCGTCCGCGATGAAAACAGTGGCCGTAGACAGAACAGGGCCGCGGGGCGGCCGGTGGGCAGCGCGGCGGGAAGGTCGTTTTCGAGCCTCACTCGCAGGTCCGACTGCTCGTCGCCCGCGCGGGCGAGACCGGTCTGATCCCCGGGAGACGCCACGAGCGTCGCACTGTACGGGACCGGCTGGGCCGTCGCCCGACCGCAGGAGCGGCGCGGGGCCGCGATATGATCGGCCCGGATGTCTCCCGGCCGCCACCGCCACCGATCCGCCCCACGTCGCCGCCAACCGACTCCTGGAGATCGTCGAGCCCGGTTCGGTGACGGACTCGACGCCGCCGGGCCGCTCGGGCGACCGGGCCGAGCCCGGACGTCGAGGGGTTACGGCGGGCCTATCTGGATGTGCTCAAGCTGAGCCTATGCGATCTCGCCGGGACGAGCACGTTGTCCGTTGCGCGCACGATCGGCGGCGACGTGATGTCACGCGAACTCGAGGGCGAGGATCTGCGCCTGCGCTCCGCCGGGCTCGATTGGCCGCTTCACGGCCTGACGATGGTCGGGCTGACACGCTTGGATGACCTGCAGTCGTGTGTGGAGGAAGTCGTCCGCGACGGCGTCGAAGGAGACCTGATCGAGGTCGGGTCATGGCGCGGCGGCGCGTCGATCGTGATGCGGGCGACACTCGACTCGCTCGGGGAGCGCGCGCGTGAGGTGTGGGTCGCGGACTCCTTTCAGGGCTTCCCGGACGCCGATCGATCGCCCGGAGATGGATACGACCTCGCGGCTGACCTCGCTGGATGTGACTTCCTGGCCGTACCGGTCGAGGAGGTCAAAGCCAGCTTCGGCCGCTTCGGACTGGACACGCGGGGTCACCTTTGTCCCGGGCTTCTTCGAGGACACGCTTCCCTCGCTGTCGGGACGGCGCTGGTCGCTGATCCGCCTCGACGGCGACACCTACGATGCCACCCGGCTGGCGCTCGAGCAACTGTATCCGCCCCTCTCGCCAGGCGGCTACCTGATCGTCGACGATTACCTCCCTCTCGATCAGTGCCGCCGGGCCGTCGATGACTTTCGGACCGAGCGTCACGATCAGCGAGGAGATAGTCAAGGTGGATTGGTGCGGCGTGCGCTGGCGCAAGCAGACCGATCAGCCGCTCGACGCCGGCCCGAGCATCGCGCCCGCTGCATCGCCGGCGCTCGACGCGGGCCGCTCGCCGCGCGCGGTCGTGCGTCCACCGCGTGCCCGCGTGCCGACGATCGAAGAGGTCGAGCTCCGGCACGAGCTAACGCAGCTCCAGCACCGCATGCAGGTGCTGGAAGCGGAGCTCGACCGGCTCAGCGAGCGCTCCCCTGGCCGGTTCGCGGGCGTGGCTGCGCCGTCGGATGGGTCGCGCACCGGGCGAGCGATGATTGCGTTCGGCGCGGCGATCACCGACCCCGAGGCCTACCGGAAGTACGCCGAGCCAGGGATCCGGCTCGCGGCCGAGCCGGGGTCCCGGGTGTTCGCGAACGCGCCCGCCGGGTCGCTTCCACGTACCTACAACCTGATTCTCGAGCTCGCCGGCGCGTGCGAAGACCTCGAGGCGCTCGTGCTCGTGCACCAGGACGCCGAGCTCGTCGACCCCGAGCTCTGCGCAAAGCTCCGCGCCGCGCTGAGCGATCCGGCGGTCGGCGTCGTCGGGTGCGTGGGCGCGATCGGGGTCCGCAGCATCGCCTGGTGGGACGGATCGGTGACGTGGGGATCGTTCATCCACCGCTACTCGGAGCTCGGCGGCGGCGACCTGCCGGCGTTCGCGTGGAACGGTGACGCGTTGCCGCCGTACGCTCGCACGGGCGAGGTCGAAACGGTCGACGGCTTCGTGCTTGCGCTTTCCCCATGGACCGTCCGCAACATCCGCTTCGACGAGTCGCTCGGCGCTCTGCACGGATACGACTTCGACTTCTGCCTGCAGGTCCGCGAGGCGGGCCGCAAGGTGATGACGGCCGACCTGAAGGCGATCCATCACCACTCGCTGCAGCTGGTCAAGGACCACGAGGGCTGGATCGCGGCGCACATGCAGGTGGCCGAGAAGTGGGACGGCCGGATGGCGCACGTGGGGAGGCGGGTGGCGATTGGAAGCACCGCGCCCGGCGGGCCGAGGCGGAGGCGGCCGCGGCGGTGGCCCAGGCCGTCTCCAACCGCCTGCAAGGCGATGCTCGCGTGCAGGCGCTGGAGCGCGAGCTCGACGACATGAAGGGCAGCATCAGCTGGCGGATCACGGAGCCGTTCCGGCGGGTCAACTACTGGCGCCGGCTCGCTCGCGGTCGCCGCGACCCTCAATCCTGAAGCAGGCGGCGAACCTCGTCCTTCGAGAACGCGGGTTCGCCGCGCCGGTGCGCGCCCGAGAGCCAGACCGCCACAGCGAACGTCCTCGACTGGAGCAGCTTGTGCAGGAACGCATCCCGGCGCGCGAGCTGGTCCGAGCACCAGCCGACCTGCGCCCGCGCGAGCTCCGCCGCCGCGAGATGGAGGGTCCGGTTGTCTTCGAGCCGCTGCAGCAGCCCGTTGCTCCACGGATCGACGATCTCCGCCACCCGCTCAGCCCAGGGGGCGGCGCGCGGCCAGATCACCGCGATCCCGAAGAACGCCGGCACGATCGCGAGCCGCAATCCCTCGCGCGCCGCGACGAAGTCCTCGATCGCGGTCAGCACGCCGTTGCCCGGGCCACCCTCGCCGACCGCGGGCCAGCGGTACGGCAGTCCCCCAGAGTGCAGCCCGGGGTCACCGGGAAACAGAAAACCGCCTTCGACGGTCTGCTGTCGATGCTCCGGGGGGATCAGCTCCGGCGCGTAGTAACAGTCTCGCCGGCCGTGGGGCCAGCCGACGTCGTGGCAGATCAGCAGCGGCAGGCAGTCGCCGGCTCCGGCGGCGACCAACCGCAACTCCTCGCTGACCGTGTGGTAGTTGTGATCGCCGTCGAGGATCACGGCGTCCGCCGCCGGCAGCGAGGGCAGCGCCTCGACGCTGATCTTCCGGACGAGCTCCACGCGTGACCCCTCGGCGGCGAGCCGCACGAGCGCCGGCTGCGGATCGGGGTCGATCGACCAGATTCGCACGTCCGTGCCGTCGGCCCACTCGACCAGCAGGCGAGTGACATCGCCGGCGTACGCACCCACCTCGACGATCGATCGGGGCGCAGCGGCATTCAGCACCGGGATCATGATCTCGGCCAGGTTGATCAGGGAATGCCCCCACCGTCCTGGGTCATTCGCCATCGGATCAGTCTTCAGCGCGAACTGCCGCACGGGGCTCGCGAGTCTAGACGCTCGCCTTGCAGCGATCACCGGCGCCGCAGCGTCAGCATCACCTGATACGGGTCTTCCACGATCAGGTCAACCTCGAGCAGCTCGAACTGCGCCGACCAACGCTCGCGGACGTAGGACATCGTGACGACGGTCTCGCCGTAGTCGATCTGTCCGTCGCCGCGATACTGCGGATGAGTGGGGACGGCGGCGTGTGAGACGAACAGGTAGCGCGGACGCGCGAGCAGGGCCTCGTCGTGCTGGACGAGCTCGCGCAGGGGCTGCATCAGCTCGCACTGCTCGATGTAAGCCGGTGGGCGGATCGTCAAGATCACGATCCCGCCGGGCGCGAGCGACTCGTGGATCGCGCGCAGGCATCGCTCGTGCGCGGCCTCGGACAGGTGCGTGAACACGGAGAACGCGAACACGAGGTCGAACTGCTCGTCGAACGGCAGCCGCTGCGGCTGAAAGTCCGATCTCGCGACGACGGCCGGGACGCGGCCGGCGCGGCACACGTCGAGGATCTCGTTCACCGGGTCGCAGCCGAACAGCAGGCCCGGCTCGACGTCGCGCGCCAGAAAGCGGGTCAGCCGGCCCCAGCCGCAACCGAAGTCGAGGACGCGCGCACTCGGGAGCACGCGCGCGCCGGTGCGCTCGAAGCGAGAGCGCAACTTGACGTAGAAGGCCTTGCTCTGGCTCATCAGCGCGGTGCCGCTGCATCCGTTCCACTGCTCTTGGAGCGAGGCGGCCGGCATGCTCGGCAGCAGCGCTCTGATGTTCGGGTAGCGCTCGTACTGCTGGCTCAGCAGCACCGCCCAGACGTCGGCGTCCAGCTCCCGGAAGAGCGCATAAGAGGCGGGCGACGCGTTGCGAGCGCAGGCCGCATCGAGCGCGTCCAGGCGCGGCCCGTAGAAATGCGCGAGCCACGAATCGAACCGCTCGCCGCCCGAACCCCGCACGGCGTCCGCGAGCCGCTTTGGGCGCAGCGCGTGCCGCAGGCGAGCGCGCGCGAGCAGGGGGCGGTGCGCTGACACGTCGCCAGCGTAGCCTCGATCGGGTATGGGTAAGACGTTGGGGCGCGATGGCGGCGTCGCCCCATAAACTGGCCCGCTTGCACGAGTACGGGCATCTCGAGCAGGTGGCGCCGCGGGTCGCCCTGGTGCACGACTTTCTCCTCGATCTCCGCGGCGCCGAGCGGGTGTTCCTCGAGCTGTGCGCGATGTGGCCGCAGGCGCCGATCTACACGCCGGTGTACGACGAACAGGGCACCGAAGGGCGGTTCGCCGGTCGCGACATCCACACCTCGTCGCTGCAGCGGCTGCGTCCGTCGGCGCGCACGTTCCGGGCCCTGCTGCCGCTGTACCCGGCGGCAATCGAGTCCTTCGACCTGAGCGACTATGACCTCGTCGTGTCGAGCTCCTCGGCGTGGGCGCACGCGGTGTTGTGCAGCGAGCGCTCGATCCACGTCAGCTACTGCCACAACCCGTTCCGCTACGCGTGGAACGACCGCGAGCTGACCCTCGCCCGGCGGCGGAATCCGTTAACGCGGGCGTGCCTGCGTGGCGTCTTCCGCCGCTGGCGCCAGTGGGACTGGATCGCGGCGCAGCGGACCGACCGCTACATCGCCAACTCGCGGACCACGCAGGCGCGGATCAACGCGTACTTCGGCCGCGAGGCGGAGGTCGTGCACCCGCCGGTCGATACCGCGCGCTTCGCTCCAGGCGCAGTGGGCGAGTACTACGCGCTCGTCTCCGAGTTGATGGCGCACAAGGCGATCGACGTCGCGATCGCGGCATTCAACCGAGTCCGGCTGCCGCTGGTGATCATCGGCGACGGCCCGGACGCGCGCCGGCTCAGACGGCTCGCGGGGCCGACGATCACGTTCACCGGCCGGCTGCCGGACGCGAACGTGGCCGAGGTCCTGCGCGGCGCGCGGGCGCTGATCCAGACCGCCGTCGAGGAGTTCGGCATCGCCGCGGTCGAGAGCCAGGCCGCCGGGCGGCCGGTGATCGCGCGGCACGGCGGCGGCGCGCTGGAGACGGTGATCGACGGGGTGACCGGCCGTTACTGGACCGGCGGTCCGGTCGATCTGGCGGCGGCGGTGGTGCGCTTCGACGACGCCGCGATCGATCCGGCGGCGTGCGTTCGCAACGCAGCGCGGTTCGACGTCGGCACGTTTCGTGCCGGCGTGCGGGCAGAGGTAGGCGAGGCCAGTGCGGTGGGCTCCCGCTCGACCGCGTGCGATCGCCAGCCGCTGGCGACGACGCGCCTGGTGCGGCGCGCCGGGCGCCATCCGCGCCGCTGAGCATGTCCGTCGCCGCAGCCACCCGTCGGCGGCCGCGAGTGCTCGCGACCGCTGCCGCGAGCGCGGTTCTACTCGCCGGCCCCACGATCCTCGCGTTCTTCGCGGGCGGCTACTTCGCGACGCCCCGGGCATGGGCCGGGCTGACGGCCTGGACACTCGTCCTGATCGCGATCATCTGCGCACCGGGCGCGCTGTCGCGCCCGTTCCTGCGCAGCGGCGCGATCGCGCTCGCTGCGCTCGCGCTGTTCGCAGGCTGGACGCTCCTCTCGACGGTGTGGGCGCCTGAGGCGGGGCCGGCGTACGGGGCCGGCCAGATCGTCTTCCTCTACCTCGGGGCGGCGCTCGCGGGCGCACTGCTGCTGCGCGAGCGTCGGTTGCTGCAGGCCGTCGAGCCCGCGCTCGCGGCGGGCGCGGTGATCGTGATCGGCTACGGGTTGTCGGAGCGGCTCCTGCCCGGGCTGCTGCACTTCGCGCACTCGGTCAGCGCCGAAGGCCGGCTCGAGCAGCCGCTCACGTACTGGAACGCGATGGGGGAGCTGGCGGCGATCGGCTTCGTCATGTGCGCCCGGATCGCGGGCGACGCTGCGCGATCGCGGTTGCTGCGCGCCGTTGCCGCGGCCGCGTGCGCGCCGCTCGGGATGGGGCTCTACATCACGTTCTCTCGCGGGGCGCTGTTCGCGTGCGCCGCCGGGCTGGTCGCGCTGATCGTCCTGGCGCCGCGGCGCGAGCAGCTGCACGGGATGCTCGTCGCGATCGGCGCGGGGGTGTTGAGCGCCGCCGTGGCGGCGCCGCTGCATGGTGTCACGGCCCTCGCCGGTAGTGCCGCTACGCGCGAGCGCCAGGGTGCGCTCGCGCTCGTCCTGCTCGTCGCGATCGCGGTGGCGAGCGGCGGGGTGCAGTGGTGGCTCAGCGGGCGCGAGCGCTCGCGGGCGCTGGCCATGCCACGCCACTCTGGCTGGATCGCGCTCATCGTCGTGTGCGCCGGGCTCGCGCTCGCGATCGTGCTCGGCAGCCACGAGGGCAGCGGCGCCCTGAGCGGCGGCGCGACCCGGCTCGTGAGCCTCCAGAGCAACCGCTACGCGTACTGGCGCGTGGCGCTCAAAGCGTTCGGGGCGGAGCCGGTCCGCGGTGTCGGGGCAGGAGGTTGGGCCGTCTGGTGGCTGCGTTACCGGCCGTTCGACGACTTCGCGCAGGACGCTCACTCGCTGCCGCTGCAGACGCTCGCCGAGCTCGGTCTCGTCGGCGTCGTGCTGCTGGGCGCGTTCGTCGGTGCGACCGCGTTCGCGGCACGGGATGCGATCCGCGCGGTCGGCGGGCTCGCGGCAGGACCGATCGCCACCCTCGTCGTCTACGCCGCACACGCGCCGCTGGACTGGGACTGGCAGATGCCGGCGGTGACGTTGGTCGCGATGGTGCTCGTCGGCGCGCTGATCGCGGCCGGCGCAGCGGATCGGGCACCGATTGGCGCCGGCGGGGCGGGCGGGCGCTGATTCGCTCCAGCGGGGCGGGCGAGGCGGGAACAACGTAGCTCTCGATCGCACCGCGGAGCCCGATCCGACCTTCTTACCCGCCCGCGGGGCAAAGCTCGGATCCGGCCGATCTCGCTGCGTGAGAGGAACGAATTCACCGCGCGCGGCTCGGTGCGCCCGGGGGCTCGGCGTGCGGCGGCTCGGTGCGCGGGTCGGTCGATCGGCGGCCGCGGCGTGGGCTCCTACCCGAGCGCGGTCGGAAAATCGCCCCAGTTGAGCATCTGCGACCCATCCCGGACCTGTAAATCGTCCCAGTCGAGCATCCGCGTGCGGCGACTGGGACGTTAAGCGTCTGGTGGATGGACAACTACCCACTGGCCGTCATCGGCGGCTCGAGTGGGCAGTTGTCCAGATCACAGCTGAAACACGCGGCGGCGACGCGTCGACGGCCGCGCTGCGTTGCCAATGGGGGCAGAGCTCGGTGCCGGCGATCTCAGCGTGACGAGAGGAACGAAGTCCGCCCATCCCGCTGGGCGCGGGGTCGGCAGCTTCGTCCTTGCTCGCTTCGGCCGCGCCGACTACGGTTGCCGCGTGCGCACGCCCCTGTGTGAGCTGCTCGGGATCGCTCATCCGATCGTCCAGGCGCCAATCGGCAGCGCCGCCGGACCGCCGCTGGCGGCGGCCGTGTCGGAGGCGGGGGCGCTCGGGATGCTCGCGCTGAGCTGGGACGGCGACGTTGCGGGCACGGTCCGCGAGACCGCCGGCGCGACGAGTCGCCCGTTCGCCGGCAACCTCGTGCTCGAGTGGGACCAGCACCGTCGCCTGGACGACGCGCTCGCTGCGGGCTTGCGGATCCTCTCGCTGACGTGGGGCGACCCGAGCGACTACGTCGAACGGGCGCATGACGGCGGCGCGCTCGTGCTGCACACCGTCGGCAGCGCAGAGGAAGCGCGCCGGGTGGCGGCGGCTGGAGTCGACACGGTCGTCGCGCAGGGGTGGGAGGCGGGAGGCCACGTGTGGGGCAAGGTCGCGACGCTGCCGCTCATCCCCGCCGTGGTCGACGCCGTCGCGCCGGTTCCCGTGATCGCAGCCGGGGGAATCGGCGATGCACGCGGCGTGGCCGCGGTGATGGCGCTCGGCGCCCAGGCCGCATGGCTTGGCACCCGGTTTCTGCTGGCGGCGGAGGCGCCGGTCCACCCGCAGTACAGGCGGCGGCTGGTCGAGGCGAGCGAGACCGACGCGCACTGGTATCCCGACCTGTACGAGGTCGAATGGCCGAGCGCGCCCCATCGCGCGCTCGCCAACGCGACGGCGGCCGCGTGGGAAGCGTCGGGGCGGCCGCCGCCGGGAGCTCGGCCGGGCGAGGGCGAAGCGATCGCGTGGGCAGCGGACGGGCGGCCGGTCCTGCGCTACACCTCCGCGATGGCCCTCGCCGGAATGACCGGGGACATCCCGGCGCTGTCGCTGTGGGCCGGCCAGAGCGTCGCGCTCGCGTCGCGTGTGCAGCCGGCGGCCGTGATCGTGGCGGAGCTCACCAGCCGGCTGTAGACGACCAATTCCGGTCCGGAGCGGGTCTCGCGCTCAGAACTCTGCGGACCTGGTTCCACCTGTCGGAACCCGATCCGCAAAGTTCGCTCATCGGAACCCGATCCGCAAAGTTCGCTCATCGGAACCCCGCGAAGCTCCGCGGCGGGCGCACGTCTGCTAGTTGGGGGTGAGCAGGGCGCGTTCGGCGAGCAGCGCTTCGAGCGCGTCCAGCCAGGCGGTGTAGTAGGCCGTCGCGGCCGAGTCCTCGCCGTCCGCCCGCGCCGCGATCGCGGCCGCGAGGTAACGGCGAAACTCGCTCCACGGCAGCCCGGTTCGCTCGAGCACGACGACCGCCATGCCGAGCGCGCGCCCCTGCCACGGCGCCTCGAAGACCAGCTCGCCGTTGTCGCGGGGAAGGGGCGCCGCGGCGCCGAGCTCGCGGTCCACGGCAGCGAGGCGAGTGGAGTCCACCACCCCGGACCCGCCCGAGCTCGCGCTCATCCGGCGCTCGCGGGCTCCTGCACGAGCGGCACGGCGGTCCCGATCATGCTGTCGCGCGAGACGATCGCCGCGAGCTCCTCCTCGCTCCAGCCGTCGGTGCCGCGGGGGCGCATCGGCAAGACGAGATAGCGCACCTCGGCGCTCGAGTCCCACACGCGGATCTCGACCTCGGGGCCGAGCTCCAGCCCGAACTCCCGCAGGACGGCGCGCGGCTCCGACACGGCGCGCGCCCGGTACGGGGCGCTCTTGTACCACGTCGGCGGCAAGCCGAGCACGGGCCACGGATAGCACGAGCAGAGCGTGCACACGACGATGTTGTGAACCGCGGGGGCGTTGGGCACGACGACCATGTTCTCGCCCTCGGCGCCGCCAAACCCGAGCTCGGCGATCGCGCCCGTGCCATCGCTCAGCAGGCGCTCGCGGTAGTCATCGTCGACCCATGCCCGCGCGACCACCTTGGCCCCGTTCTGGGGTCCCACGTCGTGTTCATAGAGCTCGACCACGGCGTCGATCGCGTCGGCGGACACGAGCCCCCGCTCGGCGAGCAGCGCCTCCAGCGCCCGCGCCCGCAGCTCGACCGCCGAGGCGGGCAACGGATGGTGGTGCTCGTGGGTCACGCCGGCTCGAGGTAGCTGTCCCACATGTCGAGCAGGACCGTCCATGGTGGCTCCTCGCTGGGTCCCCACAGGTCGGTCGAGCGGAAAGCGACCGAGTACACCGTCTCCGGCGGCGTGTCCTCGCCGTAGACGGCTCGGTCCGGCAGGCGGTCGGCGCCGCGGATCTCCTCGACCACGCCGGCGACGCCCCGGGCGTAGCGGGGGCATCGCGTGTGGCCGGCCGGGCGCATGCGCTTGACCACGACGCGCTCGCCGGGCGTGAAGCGTGCCGCCGGCGGCGCGGGGGACATCCGTTTGCTCACGCTCAGTTGAGCGAGCGCCCGCGACGCCATGTCGGCGTCTCGATGCGTCGGGACGGCCTCACCGTCCTGGAGCCGCTCCATCATCCGCTCGACGTCGCCCGGCGCGATCGTGCCCTTTCGCAGCAGGCGCTGCTCGGCGCTGTAGAGCCAACGCTCGTAGTACGACGCCGCCAGGTAGAGAGCCGGCTCCATCTCCTCGCGGACCGGACGTCCGCCCGGCCCGGCGCCGAGGCCCTCGAACCCCACGAGCATCTGGATCGCGAACACGCGCGCCTCCCAGTCCTCGTGGAAGACGAGCTCTCCACCGGACGTGACGACCGACCCGAACCCGTGCATCCCGCCCATGTCGTGCACACCGTCCATGTCCCGGGTCAGCGTAACCCATGGTCTAGTTAAGCTTCGCGCGCGGGCCGTGGACGCCTGTGCCGAGCAGCGACTGGGATACATCACGACTCTCTCTCATCACCGAACCGCGTGACCGGCACGCTCGAGGGCAGGCGCGCGGTCGTCACGGGCGCGGCGCGAGGGATCGGCGCGGCGGCCGCGCGGAGCTTCTGCGCGGCCGGAGCGCGGGTGGTGCTCGTCGACCGCGACGCGAGCGCGGCGACGGCCCTCGCGGCGGAGCTCGAGACGGCCGGGCACACCGCGCACGCCCGCGCCGCGGACGTGACCGACGAGCGCGCGCTCGCGGCCGCGATCGACGACGCTGCCGAGCTCCTCGGCGGGCTCGACCTCGCGCTCGCGAACGCGGGCGTGCTGAACGTCAGCCCGCTCGCCGACCTCTCGCTGAGTGAGTTCGAGCACACGCTCCGGGTCAATGTGCTCGGCACGTTCCTGACGTTCAAGCACGCCGCCTCGCATCTGCGAACGGCGGGCGGCGGCGCGCTGCTCTGCACCGCTTCGCAGGCCGGCGTGCACGGTTATCCGGACATGAGCGCCTACTGCGCGTCGAAGTTCGCGATCGTCGGCATGGTCAAGTCGCTCGCACAGGAGCTCGCGAGCGACCGCATCAGGGTCTGCGCGGTCGCGCCGGGGATCACCGAGACCGCGATGTACCGCGAGCTCGTGGACCACCGGGCCCGGTTGTGGCACATCGACGGGGAGCAGGCCGGCGAGCGTCTTCGTGACACCGTGCCGCTCGGGCGCCCCGCGAGCCCCGAGGAGATCGCCGACGCGTTCGTCTACCTCGCGTCCCCGGCGGCGGCGTACATCTCCGGGATCGCGCTCGTGATCGATGGAGGCGAGGCGTCCGGGTGACGCGCCAGCTGGAGGGCAAGGTCGCGTTGATCACGGGGGCCGGGTCGGGGATCGGCCGCGCGACCGCGCTGCTGTTCGCCGACCGCGGCGCGAAGCTCGTGCTCGCGGACGTCGACGAGCGTGGCAACGAGGAGACCGCGCGGCTGCTCGCGCAGCAGGGCTCCGAGGCGCTGTGCCGACGCTGCGACGTCAGCGACTCGGCGCAGGTGAAGGCGCTCGTGGCGGCTGCAGTCGACGGCTTCGGCGCGCTTCACTGCGCGTTCAACAACGCCGGCATCGGAGGTCGCAGCGCACCGCTCGCCGATTACGACGAGCAGTCATGGCATCAGGTGATCGCGGTCAACCTGACCGGTGTGTTCCTCTGCATGCAGAGCGAGTTGCGTCAGATGGTCAAGCAGGGCGGTGGAGCGATCGTCAACGCAGCCTCGGTCGTCGGGGTTATGGGCTACCAATATCTGGCGGCGTACGCCGCCGCCAAGCACGGAGTGGTCGGCTTGACACGGACGGCGGCGCTCGAGTACTCGAGCCACGGGATCCGCGTCAACGCGGTCTGCCCGGGCTGGGTGCAGACGCCGATGGTGATGGACGAAGGCCCCAGGCCGGCGTCGGACCCAGAGGTCTACGCGGCGATCGCGAGCATGGCTCCGATGAAGCGGCTCGGGGCGCCGATC
Organism: uncultured Solirubrobacterales bacterium; assembly: GCA_963763525.1. Classification (GTDB taxonomy): domain Bacteria; phylum Actinomycetota; class Thermoleophilia; order Solirubrobacterales; family Solirubrobacteraceae; genus Palsa-465. Next base: position 154,540 of record CAVXPA010000012.1, on the reverse strand, counting down.
GAGATCGCCGAGGCGGTCGCGTGGCTGTGCTCGGACGAGGCGAGCTTCGTCACGGGCCATCCGATGGTCGTCGACGGAGGCGTCGCCGCCGGCCGCGAGCGCGCCGAGGGCGCGTCACCCTGACCGCGTGGAACCGATTCCCCTACGGACTCTTTACGGACCCTAAGGAGCTTGCGTGGCCGAAATCACCCTCCCCAGCGGGATCACCCTGGCCTACGACGACGCCGGCCGGACCGACAGCCCGGCGATCGTGCTGATCCATGGCGTGTCGATGAGCCGGCGCTACTTCCATCGCCAACTCGAGCCGTTGAGCGTCAACAACCGCGTCCTCGCCGTCGACCTCCGAGGCCACGGGGGATCGGAGAAGGTGCAGTCGGGTTACACGATCCCGCAATGCGCCCGGGACGTGGACGCGTTCGTCAAGGCACTCGAGCTCGATCGCCCCGTGCTGCTCGGCTGGTCGATGGGGGCGTTCGTGACGTTCGACTACATCCGACAGTTCGGCACCGGCACGATCCGCGGGCTGGTAGTGGTCGATGAGGGGCCGACGGACTTCAAGTGGGAGGGGTACGAGCACGGCTTCGTCGACCTGGAGACGCTCCGCTCGCTGATGACAGACATCCAGGACGACAAGGACGCTTTCCTGAGGGGGTTCGTGCCGGAGATGTTCCACAACCCCCAGGCGCCTGAAGACCTCGAGTGGATGGTGAGCGAGTGTGCGCGGCTACCGACGGGCGGTCTGAGCGCGATCCTGTTCGATCAGACGCTTCAGGATTACCGCGACCTGCTGCCATCGATCGACATTCCGACGCTGGTCTGCTGGGGCAGGCACGACACGCTGCTACCGGTCTCCGGTGCCGCTTACGTGAACGAGCTCATCCAAGCTGCACGTGTGACGCTGTTCGAGGACAGTGGACACTGTCCGTTCCTGGAAGAGAGTGAGAAGTTCAATCGGACGTTGGACGATTTCTTGAGCACGCTGTGAACGAGCGCTCTGGCGGGTGTCGCGCGCGCCGCTACGGCGTCAGCACGATGCGACCGCGGGCCTGCCCGGAGCGAATCAGATCGTGCGCCTCTTGGGCGCGCTCCAGCGGCATCGTGTCCACCGTGTACTGCAGCGGCTCGCGCTGCGCCAGCTCGATCAGCTCCGCGAGCTCGTCCCGGGAGCCCCAGATGCTCGAGAGGAAGTGCGCCTCGTTCGGGACGGCGCCGAGGCCGAACGGGATCCGCCCGCCGAACAGGCCGATCACGATCGCGATCCCCTTGCGGTCGACGAGCCGGGCCGCCTGGGTGAGGGACTCCTCCGAGCCGACGAAGTCCAGGACGGCTGCATACGGACCCTCCAGCTCCTCGGGCGCGGCCGCCGCCTGCGCTCCGAGCGCGAGCGCCCGCGCGCGCTTCTCCGGCGAGGGGTCGCCGACGTCGACGACGGCATCGGTCAGCTGCCGCAGGTACTGGATGCCGAACTGGCCGAGCCCGCCGGCGCCGAGCACGAGCGCACGCGAGCCGGGCCCGAGCCAGTCGCGCGCGTGCTTGACGGCGCGATACGGCGTCAAGCCCCCGCAGCCGAGCGTCGAGGCCTGGACCGGGTCCAGATCGCCGATCGGGTAGAGGTAGCGGCGCGCGGGTACCCGGATGTACTCGGCGTAGCCGCCGTCCTGGAAGAGGCCGGCCTCGCGCCCGTCGGGACAGATCATCTCCTCGGTCGCGAGGCAGAAGCGGCACTCGCCGCAGCCCCACGGCGCGTAGACGAGCACGTTCCCGAGCTGTTCGTCCTGCGCCGTGATCTCGTGGCCCAGCACGAGCGGCAGCTCGGAGTTGAAGTGGTGCTCGACTACGTGCAGGTCGGAATGGCAGATACCGCAAGCGAGCACGCGCAGCACGCTCTCATCCGGGTTCCGGGCCACGGGGATGTCCCGCTCCTCGACCTCGAGCGGCGCGTTGAACGCACGAAGAACCACTGCGCGCATGGTGTTACCTCCTGAACCCGTTTGAGCACTACGCCTCAGCCTCCGCGAGACCGTTATCATAGCCATCCGCCGTACTAAGAGGAGAAGCGAAGCCGGATGCAGGTGACCGAAACCGAAAGCAGTCTCGATGCCGTACGCGAGTTTCTCAAGGACGAGAACATTCACACGGTTGAGTGCATGTTCGCGGACACCTGGGGCGTCCCGCGCGGAAAGCGCCTCTCGACGCCGCACTTTCTCTCTGTAGCCGCCGGCAGCGGCTTCGCGATCGCGAACGTCGCGTTCACCTGGGACATGCACGGCGTGATCTTTCCAACCGTATTCGTCAACGATGACACCGGATACCCGGACATGCACGTGGTCCCCGATCTCTCGACACTGCGCGTGGCGCCCTGGAAACAGGGAACCGCGTTCTGCTTCTGTGACACGATCGACCCGCTGACGCATGCGCCGATCGAGATGGACGGGCGCGCGATCCTGCGCCGAGCGGTGGGGCGCGTGCGAGACCTCGGCTACGAGCCGGTCGCGGCGACCGAGCTCGAGTGCCACTTCTGCCAAGCGAACTGGGAGCCGTTGTACACCGGCACTCACTGTTACTCGATGCAGCGCGGCGCCGAGATAGAGCCCGTGGTGAGCGAGATCAAGCGCATCCTCGAGGCATGCGAGATCATGGTCGAAGCGTGGAACGTCGAGTACGGTCCGGCGCAGGTCGAGGTGAACCTCGGTCACGGGTCGCCGATCGACGTTGCGGACGCGACCGTCGTGCTGAAGTACGTGGTCAAGCAGGTTGCCTCCGCGAACGGCCTGCGGGCCACGTTCATGCCCAAGCCCTACATCACGGAGGCCGGGAACGGTCTGCACATCCACCAGAGCCTGCTGGGTGCCGACGGACGCAATGCGTTCACGGAGGAGGACGACGATTCACCGCTGCGCTCGAAGCTGATGCGCCGGTACCTCTCGGGCCTGCTCGCGCACCAGGTGGAGTTGCAGGCGGTGATGTGCCCGACGATCAACGCCTACAAGCGCGTGGAGGACTATTCGTTCTCGCCGACGCAGGTCAGCTGGGGACTCGACCATCGCCTCGTGGGGGTGCGCTCGGTCGTCGGCCACGGCGCGGCGACGAGACTCGAGTGCCGGTGGGGATCGGCGGACGCCAACCCGTATCTCGTGCTCGCCGGCTGCCTGGGCGCGGGAGTCGACGGGCTCGAGCACGATTACGAGATGCCGCCCGCTGTTACCGGCGACCCGCACATCGACGCGTCGCTCACGCGGTTGCCAACCCAGCTCGCGGAGGCGCTGCCCGCGTTTGAGCGCAGCGCGTTCGCGCGCGAGGTTTACGGTGACATGTTCGTCGACGTGTACGTCGTGATGCTGCGCCACGAGCTGGAGCTGTTCGAGCGCCACGTCACCGACTGGGAGCGAGAGCGCTACCGCGAGGTCATGTAGCCAGCAGCTCGCGCAGGATCGCCTCGATCTGCGCGGTCTCGGCAGCGGTCATCCCCCACGCGTAGTGGCCCCAGACGCTCTCGACGCGGCTGAAGAAGCTGTTCGGAATCAGCGCCTGCTCGGCCCGGCAGTCTTCCTCAGGGAACACGCTGTCGTGTGAGAACGCCACGACCGCGGTGCGGGCGGTGATCCGGCGCAGTGCGGCCTCCAGGTCGCCGGCCGTGTGACGCGCGACGTCCGCCCGCCGCCACTTCGCGAGCTGCGCGATCAGATCGGTTGGCTGGAGGGGATCGAAGTCCTCCTCGAACAGCCGCTTGACGAGATCCGCGACCGACGCGAAGCCCGCCTCGCGCCAGGCTTCGCTGCGGAACAGCTCGGCCGACAGTCCGGTCGCCGCCCAGAAATGCGCGTGCTGCCCGGTGCCACCCGTCGCGAGCCCTTCGAAACCGGCCGTGACGAGCAGGTCGTTGGCGGGCGTGATCCGAGCTAACCCGGCGAACGCGGCCAAGCGCCGGACCATGTCCGGGAAGCGCACGGCCCACTCGTACGCCTGCTGGGCGCCCATCGAGAACCCGAGCGCGAGCTCGAGCCGTTCGATTCCGAGGTGCTCCGAGACGAGGCGCTGCTGAATGGTGACGTCGTCGCCGATCGTCAGCTCGGGGAACGGGCCGAGCGTCGTGCTTGGTGACGAGGAGATCCCGTTCGCGAGCTGTCCGGGGCAGATGACGAACCAGCGGTCGGGGTCGAGGGCGCGGCCGGCGCCGATCCACGGATCCAGCGAAGCCGGCGTGCCCGAGTACATGTGCGGGAACAGGATCGCGTTGTCGCGTGCGGCGGCGAGCTTTCCGTGCGTGCGGTAGCCCAGTCGCGCCTCCGGGATGACGCCTCCGAGCTCGAGCTCGAGCTCGCCGAGCTCCAGGATCGCGTCTGCCGCCACGCTAGTGCTCGCCGTGCCAGTCGTGCATGTGCGAGCGCACGTGATCTGGAAGCGCCTCGGGAGGGTAGTAGCGGTCGTAGAACTCGACGTCCAGATGCGCCGCCTGGTACCAGACGGTCATCAGGAAGGGGTCGATCGTCGCCGGGAAGCGACCGTACGTGTCCCAGATATAGCGGCAGAGCGTCTTCGTCGCCTCGATCGCCTCGCCCGAGGGACGCGGAACGGCGCGTGCGACCTCGGACGAGCGCCACGGGATCCGGCGGCTGTCGGGCGCCGAGAAGATGCCGTGCTCACCCCAGCGCAGGTCCAGGACGAAGTCGACCGCGGCATCCATGTCGGCGTGGAACGGCGGGCACGCGCCTTCGAAGATCCCTTCGAGCCCGACGGGAATCTCCTCGCCGGCGCCGACCGGGGCATCGTCGGGGACGTGGTGGAAGGTGAAGCCGAGCGAGCCGCACGGACCCTCGCCGCCGATCTCGTGCCAGTGCTTCTCGCCGCCCAGGGTGACCCGGCCCTTGCCGCCCGAGAACGGGTGACCGCCGATCCCGAGCGCCTGTGTGGCGATCATCAGGTTCTGCACCATCAGGCCTTCCTCGACACCGTTCATGTCGACCATCTGCCAGCGCTCGAAGTCCCACAGGTCCACCGGATGCGTGGCGTCCAGCAGGCCCGACTTGACGAACGGGCGCAGCGGGTCGTTGCCCAACTGCTTGTCGACGAGGTAATAGCCGTGCGGCCGGTCGAAGTACAGCAGCATCGCCGAAATGCACTGACGTGTCACATCAGACACGGGAATGAACAGCGTTGAGCCCTCGGTATTGACCAGCCACTCGTTGAACTTGAACAGGTTCGGGCGACGACGTGGTACCTCGAGGCGCCCGTCCTGGAGCTTGATCGCCGATCTGTACAACTCACTGCGCTCGTCCTGGGTCTGGAGCTGGAGGTAACGCTCCGGCGTGTGATCACGTTGAGGCAACGCGAACACGCCATCGTCGTTGGTCCAGAACAGCTCGGTGCCGTGGATCGCGAGTGGACTGGGGTAGCTCCGGCCCGTGTATGACGCCAGTTTGTCCGCGCTCGTCGTCTCGCCCGACTGCGTGCTGAACGGCCATTCCTCCCGCACGACGCCCGTGATGCCGGTTGCGGCGGCGACGAGAATCGCTTCCTCCTCGCTGGCGAGCGGGACCGGTTCCTTGTCGGAGTGAAACGCGAGCGGGCCGGTCAGCGTCGCCCCGAGCGCGAAACGGCGGGCGCGCCGCGTGAAGATCGCGTCGAGCGCCGGGAACGAGAACGCGGCCGCGAGCGCGTCGGCGCGGACTGCGGGGCGGGGGACCGTCGCTGTGGCGGGCTTCGCGCTCGCAGTCTTCGGCCGACTCGATCGATTAACTCCGCGCGTTGAAGCCGCTCGTCTCGCCATGGAGCAAGCGTACTCGACGCCGTCCGAGCGCCTTACACTTGACCGGTGTCTGAATTGCCGATGGGTGATTGGGCGAGCGTTGGCGCGGAGGCGGGCCGCCCCGACCTGAGTGCCGTGATCGTCGGCGGCCGGGAGATCGCGCTGGCACGGCTCGCCGGCGGGACCTGGGTGGCGTTCGACAATTCCTGCCCGCACGAGGACTGTCCTCTGGCGGAAGGCGATCTCGAGGGCGACCGGATCATCTGTCACTGCCACAGCTCCGCGTTCGACGTGCACACCGGGGCCGTGCTCGAGGGGCCTGCGGAGGAGCCTGTGTCGGTATACCCCGTGCGGGTGCAGGACGGCGAGCTCCAGGTGGCGGTTCCGTGAGCGCGCTGGCCGGCGCTGCGCTGTCGGACGTGGACCTCACCGACCTCGACCGCTGGGCGAGCGGGGCGCCGCACGACTGGTTCGCCCTGCTCCGGCGCGAGGCGCCCGTCTTCTGGCAGGACGAGCGCGAAGGCCGCGGGTTCTGGTCGCTCACGCGCTACGAGGACATCGTCGCCGCATCGAAGGACTACGAGACCTTCTCCTCGGCGCTCGGCGGCACCTCGCTGATGGACCTCACGCCGGACCAGGTGCAGTCGCGGATGTCGATGCTCGACAGCGATCCGCCCAAGCACAGGCGCCTGCGCAACATCGTCAACAAGGCTTTCCAGCTGCGCGTTGTGAACGCCTACGAGGACCGAATCCGCAGCATCTTCAGAGAAGTCCTGGACGCTGCCTTCGTCGCGCCCGAGCTCGACTTCGTCGACGCGGTCGCGATCGAGCTGCCGATGCGGGTCCTGTGCGAGCTGATGGGCGTGCCACTCGCGGACCGGCACTATCTGGTCGAGCTCGGCAATCGCATGCTCGGGAACACCGACCCGGACCACGCCGGCGAGTTCGTCGCGGGCGAGGCCGACCTGTCGCGCTACGCGCACCTGCCGTTCTCGAGCCCTGCGGCGCCGGAGATGTTCGCCTACGCAAACGCGCTCGCGGAGCAGCGCCGCCGCGAGCCGCGCGACGACGTCACGACGCGCCTCCTGCAAGCTGAGATCGACGGCGATCGACTGTCCGAGCACGAGTTCCAGCTGTTCTTCCTCCTGCTCGTGACGGCCGGCAACGAGACGACCCGCCACGCGATGTCCAACGGTCTGCTCGCGCTGCTCGAGCATCCGGCGCAGCGCGACCGGGTGCTGGCCGACCCGGCGCTGATCCCGGGCACGGTCGAGGAGCTCCTCCGGTGGGCGCCGTCGCTGCTGCACTTTCGCCGCACGGCCACCCGCGACGTCGAGCTGCGCGGGGCACGGATCCATACCGGCGACAAGGTCGCGCTCTGGTACGTGTCCGGCAATCGCGACGCGGATCAGTTCCCGGATGCCGACCGCTTCGACGTGGCCCGCGAGCCGAACCGGCATCTCGCGTTCGGTCTCGGCGGCCCGCACTTCTGCCTCGGCGCGCACCTGGCGCGGCTCGAGCTGCGGGTCTGGCTCGCGGAGATGCTGCCGCTGCTCGCCTCGATCGAGCTCGCCGGAGAGCCCAAGCGGCTGCGCTCGAACCTCTTCAACGGCGTGAAGAGCGTCCCCCTCCGGGTCGGCGCGCACCGGGCCTCGGGGCGGGCCTGAGACCGCGCCGCCGGCGCCACGTCCTGAACGCCAGGAAGGCGGCGAACAGGAACGCGAGGAGCAGCGCGTAGGAGACGATCCGGATGCCGAGCGAGGTGCTCGTCTTGGCGGTCAGGAGGATCGACCCCGCCGGGAACAGGGTCTGCTCGCCGTTTGCCCGGGACGCGCAACTCGGGCACGAGACGACCGCCTCATAGACGCCCGTCGAGACCTTCGGCACCTGAATGCTCACCTGCTCGGCGACGCGACCGATGGGGATCAGCGGCCCGTGGTCGGCGGGCACCACGTCCGCCACGACGGGCAGCTGGACGAAGCTGAGCGATGCGCCCACGACCGCGGCCGACAGCGGCCGGTCGGCGCGAGCCACCACTGTTTCCCCAGTCCCGCCGCCGAGGGGGTCGAACGTGAACCAGACGGGGCCGTGCAGGCAGCGCAGCAGGTTGTCGTACTCGGGGGTGTTCGAGAAGCCCGAATACGGGCACGTGCTCGGGCTCAGGAAGGCGGTGCTCGGCTGACCGGAGATGCCGATGGCGAGCGACGGAGCCACGCCCTGGATCCGTCGGACCGTCACCCGATGGCCGTGGTAGCGAGCCGTCCCGATCGCGGCTCCGAGCGCCACGGGCTTCTGCGGCGCGGGCGCACTCGGGTAGCTCGTGGCGGTGAACTGCTGCCCGCCGAACGCGAGCGGCGAGAGCAGGCAGTCCCAATACGCCGATCCCGCGAATCCCGCACATCGCTCTCCGACGACGAAGATCGTGTGCGCGCGCCCGGCGACCAGCACCGCGACCGGCGGCGCGAGCGAGCTCGCCGTCAGCACGGTGACGGACACGTCCTTGCGGTGGCAGCCGTTGGAGCTCGTCGGCTCGTCGATCGTGCCCCCGCCGAGCGAGACGCCCGCCGGGATCTGAACCGTCGAAGGTACGGCCACCGATGCGTACGCGAGATGATCGAACTGGAGGAAGGTCTGAGTCGGACAGCTGGAGGCCGCCGACGCCGGCGCGGCGCCGACGAGCAATCCAGCGAGGACTCCGGCGGCGATCAGCACGAGCACGGCAGGGTTGATGCGTAATCTCCTCAGCGGCATCGGAACGCGTCCTCGCTCACACCACGCGGCGCGCGAGCTCGGCCTCCCGAGTCTCTCCAGGGAGCGGTAGGTCGGTCGGGCGCCGAGCCTCATAGGCGATCGAGCAGGGACCGCCGGATCCGCCGACGTCGTTCTCGGAGCGCCACTCGAGCAATCGCCACGTGCCGATCGGGCTCGTCTCCACCCGGACGACGGGCTGATCCTGCGGTTCGTGGTAGAGCAGCGGGACGGAGGCGTGCTCCGTTCCGACGCGGCGCGAGCGGCGCGCCTCGATGCGCCAGCGGAACGCGACGAACGTACCTTCCACCGCGCGCGGGAGCCCGTCCGGCAGGTCGAAGGAGAAGTGCCGCCAGTTCGCGTCGTCGAGCGCGCCCACGTCGAGGCTCGTGCGAAACACCTCCTCGTCGAGCCAGACTGGCACGAACTTGTTGCGCATGTCGCCGTACGCGGACCAGGTCAGAAGCCCCTTGCGACCGACGAACTGAGGCGCGATATCGAGCCAGCACGCGTCGCAGCGGACTTCCACCAGCAGCGGCCGGCGATCGCGCCGCTGATTGTGCCGCTCGACGCGGCCGGCGATCCGCCCACCGCCCTCCGGCTGTGCCTCGTCCAGCGAGATCCCGAAGCCACGCGCCTCCTGCGGTGGCTCGATCCCACGGAAGCTCAGCTCGTTGGGGACGTCGATGAGCAGCGACACGCCCAAACCGAGCCGAGGAACTCATCCATGGACCTACGGTAGCGCGCGGCCATAGCCGACAGGGCACGGACACCGGCGCCACCGAAGGCCGTGAGCGGGGCGACACGCTTGCGCGGTCGCCCCGCGGTGCACGCCAGAGGAACCGGCGTCAGGCCTCTTCGTGGAGGAACTTGCCGACGGCGTCGTAGCGCCGTCTCGACCACCGGTAGTAGATCCCGCCGAGCACACACCCCGCGACGAAGACGCCCAAGGCGATGAAGGGCGTCGCAACCGCCCAGAACCCGTTGGTCCCCATCAGCGTGTAGCGGTTGTGGATCATCAGGTAGACCGCGAAGATGATCGTCGCGGCCGCCAGGATCGGCGCAATCAGCGTCTTGAACGGGTGGAAGCCCTCCCGGTCACGTCTGAGGAAGTACCACATGATCGCGACGCTGCAGAGCGCCATGATCGGGAATAGGAGCAGGTTCCCCTGGAATGGCAACCACGTCCCGATCTGTGAGAGCGCGACGAGCGGATTGGACACTCCGATCTTGAGCGCCTGGCGCTGGCCGGCCCCGAGCGCCCCGGTCGCGAACAACAACGTGAAGATGATGCAGAAGGTCGCCGTGAACAGCGTCGCGACGAACGGGCTCTTGTGCGTCGAGTGCGTTCGTCCCAGCATCCGCGGCAGGATGTTCTCGCGGCCCATCGAGAACAGGTAGCGGTTGGACGTGTTCCAGAACGCCAGCGAGCACGCGAACGAGCCGGTGATGATCAGGATCTGGAACAGGTCCTTGAGCCAGACGCCGACGAACTGCTGGGCGACCGGGTAGTAGACGCTCGCGTAGTTGCCCGGTGGCAGCCCGACGCGAGCGGGCGCGCTGGCGTGGACCCCGTACTGGACCGCCACTGCCCACGGCCATTGGTTCTTCGAGCCACCGTAAGCGGTCACGAGCATCCATGCCCAGAACGTGAAGACGACGGCCAGCCCGAGGCAGGAGATGTACGTGGCATACGCCATCATCTTCTTCGGGTTTCTGGCCTCCTCGGCGTAGTTCGGCGCCATCTCGAATCCGACCCAGGACCAGTACGCGCCGAAGAAGCCGACGCCGGCCGCGGACACGCCGAACACGGCAGCGGCGCCCTTGACGCCGACACCGCCCGAGAAGATGCCGGCCGGGTTCAAGGCCGACCACAGGATCCCGTCCGGGCCGCCGCCCTTGAACAGCACCGTGAACGAGAAGATGAACAGGATGACGAGCTCGCCGAGGAGGAAGACGCCGAGGATCCGCGCGACGATCTCCACGTGGAAATACGTGATGAGTAACAGGAGCAGCAGGAAGATGAAGGCGTAGATCCGCCAGTCCATGCTGAAGCCGGTGAGGTTCTGGATGCTCGTGTTGGCGAAGTAGGTCGTGACTCCATTCACGCCGACCGCGAACAGCAGGTAGGCGCAGACGATGCCCAGCGCCGTGCCGAGGCCGAGGATCCGGCCGAAGCCGTACGAGGTGTAGGAGTAGAAGCCTCCCGCGGTCGTCTTGCGCCGCGCCATCTCGACGTAGCCGACCGAGAACAGCGTGAACGAGATCGCCGCGAGCCAGAACGCCGCCGGCACCGAGATTCCAATGCCCGAGCCCGACAGCGGGTCGTTGAACATCATCGCCGCGAGCGGAGCCGACCCCGTGAGGATGCAGAACAGGATCTGGGGCAGTCCGAGCGCGTTCCGTGCGAGCTCCCCGGATCCCGTGAGCCGACCACCCAACCCTTCTGGAGTCGTGCTCGGAACCTCGCTGACGTCCGTCATGCAGCTTCCTCCTTCTTCTCGCCTCTCGCGGTTCGAACCAATCGAGGCGGCACAGGTTACTACGACGTGTGGACCGGCAACTTGTGCAAACTGATGCATTCCGCGCCGTCGCGCAGGACACCACGGCTACATCACATTTGGGACGATGGCCGCGATGGCCCGACTCGATGGCGTACGTGCGCTCCTCACCGGAGGCAGCTCGGGCATCGGGGCATCGATCGTCGAGCGATTCCGATCCGAAGGCGCCGCCGTCGTCTTCACGGGGCGCGACGAGCTTCGCGGCCGCGGCCTCGCGGCGCGGGTTGGCGCGCACTTCGTCGTCGCGGACGTGCGCGACGACGGCGCCGTGCGCGACTCTGTGAGTGCGGCCGTCGCGCGGCTCGGTGGACTCGACGCGCTCGTCGCGAACGCCGGCGTCCTCTACGAGGCCCAACTGTCCGAGACCACCGACGAGGCGTGGGACGCGCTCTTGGAGACGAACGTCATCGGCTACTACCGATATGCCGTCGCCTGCCTGCCGCATCTTCGCGCGGCCGGCGGCGGCTCGATCACGATGATCTCCTCGGACGCGGGCGTGTGGGGCGAGCCGGCGATCGGCGCCTATTCCGTCTCCAAGCGCGCGGTCAACATGCTCGTGCAGACGCTCGCCGTCGAGGCGGGTCCCGACGGGATCCGCGTGAACGCCGTCTGCCCGGGCGACACCGCGCCGGGGATGGCGACCTACGTCACCGGTCGCGACGAGAGCGCGGACCCGGCGACATGGACGCTCCCGCCGCTCGCACGGATCGGAACCGGCGCCGACATCGCGGGCGCCGTCACGTTCTTCGCGTCGGCTGACGGCTCCTTCTGCAACGGATCGATCCTGCTCGTCGAGGGCGGCATGCGCGCGGCGCTGAGAGCGAGCTCCGCGGCGCGGGAGGCCGCCCAGCGGTGAGCGTCCGCCTGGGTCTCGAGGGGCGCTCCGCGCTCGTCCTCGGAACGTCGTCGGAGATCGCCATAGCGTGCGCGGAGCGCCTTCGCGAAGAGGGGATGACGGTCGCGGTCGCCCCGACGGACGACCAGGCCGATCGGGCAGCGTGCGAGGCGGCCGTCGAGCGCGCGCTCGAGCTCGGCGGCGGCCGCCTCGACGTCCTCGTGACGACGGTTGGGCCGCCGGTCGACGGTTCGATCGGGGCCACCTCCGAGGCGGTCTTCCGAGAGCTGCTCGAGCGCGACCTGACGGCGGCCTTCAGGACCGCGCGCGCATGCCTGCGACCGATGCGCGCGCAGGGCGCCGGCTCGATCATCCACGTCGCCTCCGATACGGGCATTCGCGCGGCGCACGAGCACGCCGCGAGCTCGGTCGCCAGCGCGGCCGTGATCGCTCTCGCGGAGTTGCTCGGAGCCGAGAGCGCGCCGGACGGTGTCCGCGTCAACGCCGCGTGTCCCGATCAGGGCGCCGGCGGCGCCGACGTGGCCGCGTTGGTCGCCTGGCTCGCGTGCGACGAATCCGCCCATGTGAACGGGACGGCGATCAGAATCGACGGCGCGACCGGCGCGGTGATGGCGCTCGACACCAGAACTTGAGTCTTTACACTGCGCTGCGCCGAAAAAGTGTCATCCGCCTGACTGACAAGGAGTGAAGCATGCAACGGATCGTGGTCGGGTACGACGGATCGAAGCAGGCGCACAAGGCGCTGGAGCGGGCCGCCGACATCGCGGGGGGCGCGACGATCGCCGTCGTCAGCTCCGCGAACATCGAGCGCCTGATCCGCGATCCGTCGGGCGGTGTGGAAGCGATCGACCCGGCCGACGCCGAAGCGCGCGAGAAGGCGCTCGCGGAGGCGCGCGAGTATCTCGACGGCCGCGGCCTGAAGGGCGAGTACATCAAGGGGACCGGCAACCCGGCCGACGTGCTCGTTCAGGAGGCTGAGGAGTCGCACGCGGACCTGATCGTCGTCGGCACGCGGGGCTTGGGCGCGGCGCGGCGGACCTTCATGGGCTCGGTCAGCACGAACGTCGTGCACCACGCGCCGTGCGACGTGCTCGTCGTGCGCTGACGCTCAGGCGTAGCCGCTGTGCGCCGAAGCTCACGCGTAGCGCGAGACGAACTCGAGCACCAGGTCGTTGACTTCGTCCGGCTGCTCGAGCTGGATGAAGTGGCCCGCGGTCTGAAGTACCTCGACCTGGACCGCGGGAGCGAAGGTGGACCGGAGACCCTCGACGGCGTCGAAGCCGATGCAACCATCCTTCGCTCCGTGCAGGTAGAGCAGCGGCACGCCCCAATCGCTCTGGGGTTTGCGCTCGGCTGAGGACGTCCTCTGCGTCGGCGCCCGCGTCGGCGTCTCGCGGTAATACGCGATCGCCGCGCGCAGGTGGCCGGGGGGCCGCAGCGCATCCTTGGCCCGGCTGACATCCTCGGCGGCGTCCAGGCCCGGCGACCAGTCGCGCCAGAGCGACTCGACGAGCGCCATGTCATCGGCCGCCGCGATCTGGAGCGGCACGTCGGCGTCCGGAAGCTGGAACAGCAGGGAGTACCAGCTGCGTCGCAGCTGGGCGGGCGAGATCGAGTCGATCGAGGCGGCGCCGGCCGGCGGCACCGAGGCAGCCACGGCGCACGCCCAGCGCTGCGGATCCCGCGCCAGCGCCGTGTAGAGCACCGCGGCGCCCCAGTCGTGTCCGATCATGACGCTGCGCCCGGGGCCCCGCAGCGTGTCCTCGAGCGCGATCAGATCCGCCGCGAGGTCGCCGAGCCCGAAGCCCGCGGACGGGAGCTCGGTCGGGTGGTACCCGCGCAGGAACGGCGCGACGCCGTGGTAACCCCGTTGTGCGAGGGCCGGCAGGAGGTGGCGCCAGGTCCAGGCGGAGTCCGGGAACCCGTGCAGGCAGAGCACGAGCGGAGCACCCGCCGCGCCGGCCTCGAGCGCGGCGAACCGCAGCCGTGGGGTCTCGATGAAGGTTTCCCGCAGCGGGGCATCGGCGGGGCGTGGCTGCGCGCTACCGGCCGGCATCCCTTGGCCCCTTCAGAGCGACTGCCAGAACCCGGCCAGGAGGCGGTTGTACTCCTCCGGAACCTCTTGGAACGGCTGGTGCCCAGCGGCCGCGATCACGGTCATCCGGGCGTTCGGGATGAGCCGCACCAGCTCCTCGGAGAAGCGCGGCGGAAGGGCCAGGTCGAGCTCGCCGACGGTCACCAGCGTGGGCGCTCCGATCGCCCCGATCCGGTCGGCTGTGTCGTGATCGATCAGCGCCTGGGCGGAGCGGCAGAAGGCATCGACGGACTGCTGGTAGGGGCTCGTCGCGGCGGCCTCGATCCAGACGTCCATCGTGCCGTCGTTCCAGATCCGGGGCGAGAAGCACCAGAGGTTGACCGTGACGAGAAAGTCGCGAATCGAGTCGGCCTTCTCGGCCGACCACATCCAGTTGCGGAAGACCTCGTGCAGGAAGCGGTCGCCGCGGCACCACGTCCCGTTGAGAACGAGGCTACGGATTCGGTCCGGATGGGCGAGCGCGAGCTCCTGCGCGATCGCACCGCCCATCGAGGAGCCGACCACGTGGGGGCGCTCCAGCGCCACCGCGTCCATCAGCGCGGCGGTATCGGCGGCGAAGTCGGTGATCTCGAACGGGCCGTCGGGGGTGGATGAGCGCCCCACGCCGCGGTTGTCGAAGGTCGTGATCCGGTAACGGTCATTGAGGCCCGCGACCTGGTCGACCCAGCACGCACCCTCGTCGGCGAGGCCGGAGATGAACAGGACGTCGTCGCCCGCGCCCGCCTGCTCGTAGTAGATCTCGACACCGTTGGCGATCGTCGTTGGCATGCGCGCATCGTATCCGAGCGGCATTGCGACAGACCGGCCTTAAACGTTGGCGATTGGGGTCCGAACGGTGCAACCGGATTGCCACCGTTTCGCCGAAGTCCCGACGTGGACGGCTAGCTCCAGGAGCGCAGGGGGCGACGGGCCGCGATTCGGGCTGCGTCGCATCCGAACGAGCGGGCGGCCGCGGCGGGCGCGGTGAGATAGGCCCGCCCCGCAGCGCCGGCGAGGACGAGCGCGAGCCGCTCCCCGTTCCCGCCGATCCCGATCCCGAGGAGCGCCCGGCCCGACGCCTCGCGTGCGAGGGCCTCGACGCTCCCGTGCGCCGGCGCCGAGGCCGCTTCATCGGCGGCCGCCACGGTCAGCGGCACCCCCTCCTCCTCGAACGCCGCGGCGAGCGAGGCCGCGGTCGCGCCGTCGGTCACGAGGGCGACCACGAGCGGCTGGCTCGGGCTCATCGCCCGCCGCCCCCCGCAAACGTGAGCACGAGGCCGACGGCGACCGCCGCGCGGGGGCCGTGGCGGCCCAGCACGTTGCCGCGGGCTACCGCCAGATCGCGCTCCTCGAGCTCGGCGGCGACGACGTCCAGGACCTCGGGGTCGGCGGCGCAGCCGCCGATCAGCAGCACGAGCTCGCCGCGCGGAACGCCGCCGACCGCGTCGAGCCCGCGCGCGACGTTGAAGGCGAGCACGGACCGCTTGGCGGCGAGCCGCAGCGCCCGCCAGACCTCCGGTGCGAGCGGCGCGGGCAGCGCGACGAGCCGCTTGCCCTCGAGCGCGCAGATCCGGGCCAGCGTCTCGGGTGGGGCCGGCTCGCCGAGAAAGCTCCGGCTGCCGTCCTCGTGGTGCAACGTGAACGGCGTCTCGACGCGCGCCGAACGATGCCGCTTGGCGCGCTCGGCGAGCGCGAGGTCAGAACCGATCAGGCCGGCGCAGATGCGGGTGACGAGGTCGCCGGCGCCGGCGGTCGCGACGGCTCCGGCGCTCGAGTGGACGTCGACGGTGCCGCCACCGAGGTCCAGCACGAACGGCGCCCGGCCGGCACCGGGCGTCGTCGCGGCGCCGAGCATCGCCGCGTCGGACTCGCGCGCGATCACGCGCGCGCCGCGCGGGCAGAGCTCCGCCACGGCCGAAACGAGGTCGCTGCTCTCGCCCCGCGCGAGCAGTGCGATCGCGACCGCCCGCCGGCGCGCGAGCCGGCGCGCGAACCCCGGATCCTCCGACGGCGTCGGCAGCGCGCGCCAGACGACGTCGAGCAGATCCACGTGCTCGCCGGCCGCGCCGCGGATCGCGGCGATGCGGCCGGGTGCGGGCGGATCCGCGCGTTCGTCAAGCGCGTCCTCGCCCCCATCCGAGCCGACCAGCGCGACGGCCGCGTCAGCCGTCT
Organism: uncultured Solirubrobacterales bacterium; assembly: GCA_963763525.1. Lineage (GTDB taxonomy): Bacteria > Actinomycetota > Thermoleophilia > Solirubrobacterales > Solirubrobacteraceae > Palsa-465. Next base: position 138,383 of record CAVXPA010000012.1, on the reverse strand, counting down.
CGCCGCGGCGCGCGGTGGCCGGCGCGGCTCGCGCGGTACGAACGACGATCGCGGTCCGGCAGCCGGCGAGGGCACGAGCGGCGGTGCGCGCTGCCCGCGCCTCGTCCGGGTCGAACCCGAGCAACACCCCAAGGCGCAGTGGATCGGACAGGACCGCGACCGACGCGCCGGCCTCAGCGACCTCGACCGCCGCCAGCGTCCCGAGCGGGAGCTCGGCCGCGTCGGCGACCTCGTCGACGATCGGGAGCTCGCGGTCGAAGCGGTTGCCGATCAGGACCGCGTCGTCGCCCTGGACGATCGCCGCCGCGATCCGCCACCCGCGCTCGCGCGCGTCCCGGAGCTGGGCGGCGACGGCGTCGAAGTCCTCGGCCCCGATCACCGCGATCACGTCCTCCCGCCGGCGCCGCGCCGCCTAGATCCTCCAGGCGCGTCAGCCGCCCGGCGCCGACGCCGGTGCCCGACGGCGTGTCGCTGGCCGGGCGCGCGATCGCGGTTCGCTCCAGCGCGAGCTCCTCGAGGCGGCCGAGCTCGAGCAGGCCGGTGCGGACGGGGTTCAGCTCGGCCAGGAGAGCGAGCTGGACGCGCGCGCCCAGCCGGCGCTCGGCGCGGCCCAGCAGCGTCCGCGATCCCATCCAGGCAGTCCGCGGAGCCCTTCGTGCCGGTCGTCGGGCCCGACCGACGAACAACCACGCGGGCTCGCGGCCCGGCTCGACGCGAGCAACCGCGACTTCGGTCGTGGAGTTGCCGACGTCGACGCCGGCGACCAGCACCCGTCAGACGGAGCCGGCCACGGATTCGCGGCCAGGCGCCGGCGTGTGCTCGGCGAGCGCGTCGACCAGCAGACCCTCGACCGTGTCGCGCCAGGCAACCTCGTCGAGCTCGCGACGGAGGCCGTGCCAGTGCACGAACCGGCGCTTGCCGAGGCTGTCCAGCGCCCGGATCGCCTCCATGACGTTGTGGAAGTCCGGCTCCGCGACGAGGTCCCTGATCTCGCGGCTCGCCCGCGGGCCGAAGATGCCCTGGCGGGGTCGAACACGCCCTCGGAGACTCCCTGCCAGTAAGCGTGCTGGAAGACGCAGCCCGACACTCCTCCGCTCGGCTTGACCCAGCAGCCGACCGTCAGCCCGCGCCCCGACGTCTGGATCCCGCGAAGCGCAAGCTGCAAGAAGCAGCCTGCCATCCGCCTCAGCTCGCAAGCGCCCCGAGTTGATGGCGGGCGATCGTCTCCTCGCGTTTCATCTCCACCTCTCCTTTGCTGACTCGTGCGAATACTAGTGCCCGCAACCGGCGGGCGGTAATCACGCGATCAGCCCGCGCCGGACATACGCGGCGCGCGCCTCGCGCACGAGCTCGGCGCAGCGCTGCGCGCCCCGCTGCCGCGAGCGCGTCCGCGAGCGAGTCGAGCTCCTCCGCGGACGAGCGCCCGGGGCGCAGCATCTCGTAGAAGCGCAGCAGCTCATCGTCCTCGAACGCGACGAGCTCGGCGGCGCGGCGGAGGTTCTCGCCGAGCTGCGGGTTGCCGCCGCGCTGGGCGAAGTCGGCCTGGAGGCGGAGCGTCTCGGGGGAGACGGCGACGTCGGCCGGCGCGAGCCCGTCGGCGAGGACCGCGTCGAGCGTGATCTCCGCGACCGGCTTGCCGCTGGCGGAGCGCACCTCCCCGCGCGCGCCGTCGCCGAGTGGATAGCTCAGCTCGGCCACGCCGGCTCCAGCTCGACCGGCTCGGCATCCTCGACGAGCGCGCGCTCGATCGCGACGAGCTGGACGACGCGGGCGTGATAGCGGGGCGCCGAGTGGCTCGCTGGACTCGGGGAGAAGGAGAGGCTCGGGCGCGAGCCCCTTCGCATAACGCGCGGCGTTGCGGCCGAGCTGGCGGTAGAGCTCGGACGTGATCCGGGGCGCGATCGAGAACAGCTCGAGGTTGGCGAGCGGCGGTAGGTCGGCCCGGTGGATCAGCGCCGTGCCCTTGGCCTGGAGGCCCACCGAGACCCCGGAGCCCGACAGGCGAGCGGCCGTCCAGCCGATCCTGCCGAGATCGATCGACCGGCGTACGCGGAGGACTCGGGACGCGAGCCCCTCCTCCTCGATCCCCGCGAGCAGCTGGCGCAGGACTTCGGCGACCGTCATCCCGTTCAGCGCGACCCACAACTCCCGCCCGAACGCGGGCGAGAGCCCGACGAGCACTTCGTCCGCGCGCTCGCCGGCGATCGCGGGGCCCTTCTCCTCCAGGCGGATGCAGCCCTCGGCGCGCGCCTGCTCGAGCTTCGACGCTCTCCGGCGAGGCACACCTGCCGGACGCGCGCGACCTCGCTGCGTCGCTTGGGCGACATCCGGTAGCCCGTGCCCGGCCCGGCGTAGTCGTTCGGATCGGTCAGCGACGAGAGAACGTGGAGCTCCTCGTCGAGGATCGCCGAGGTCTGGAGCACGTCGCCGAGCAGGCGCTGGCGGATCATCTCGAGCACCCGTTCGGCCTCGAGCTCGATAGCCTCGCGCGGCGAGCGCGCGGACCACGTCGAGCGCCGTGACGCCGCCGTCCATGATCCGCTCGGACGCGACGCCGGGGAGGTCGGCGCCCAGCGGCGGGACATCGAGGCTGCCGTGGGCGCGTACGCATGCGTCGACGTCCTCGTCGGCGAACTCGCCGAGCTCGAGCTCCTCGAACACCGCGCGGCAGGCGTCGGCAGCGCGGCGGCGGACCGCGAGGAGCTCCGCGTCCTCGCGCCAGCGCAGGCCACCCTCGAACCCCCAGTCACGCTGGACGACGAGATAGTCGTCGAGGTCCTCGGCGTTCATGTTCGACGGCCCGAATGCGTTGTCGTAGGCCGGGATCGAGCCGAACCCCGAGAACAGGAAGTCGGTCCCGGCTAGCAGCAGTGGCAGCGTGTGCGCCGTGCGCCGGATGTCCGAGGAGGACATCAGCGTGTCGTTCCCGGTGCACGACTCGAGGTCGTGCAGCATCACGCACAGGTTCTCGGCGATCACCTCCCGCATGCCCTCGGGCACAGAGGCGGTCACGTTGACGCCGTCGATGCCGCCGTTCTGGACGCCCTGAGCGCCGGCCGCGCGCGTGAGCGCGATGCACCGGACCTCGAGGTAGAGCATCGACTTGCCCTCGCTGGCGCCCATCAGGACCTCCGCTCCCGAGCCGGAGGTGAAGCGCATCTTCAGCCCCCGCGAGGCGTAGCAAGACGCGAGGAACGCCTTCGACCAGGGGGTGTCATCGCCGTCGATGAAGACCTGCTCGGTCCCGTAGACGGATACCGTCTCCGCGTACGTCGTCAAGCCGCGCATGCCGAGCTCGAGCTCCGTGCGCTCCTCGACCGAGCACTGGGTCAGCGCGCCGGGCCGGCCGACCTGGCTGCCGATCAGCAGGGCGAGCGCGTTCGCGGGCGCATGGCGCAGGACCGGCACGGTCGTCTCGAGCTCGCGGAAGCCGAGCGCGACGGCGGCCGCTGCGTCCGCGGCGATCAGCAGCGGGTGGTCGACGCGGTTGGTCACGTGCGCCTGGATCGACGGCGTGCGGCGGACGCGCATCTTCTGCATCGCCTGCAGGATCTCGACCGGCGTCAGGAGCGCGAGCGCAGCCGCGATCTTCGCCGGCGTCATGCCGCTGGTGAGGCGCGTCACCTCAGCCCTCGGAACACCCGGGTCGACGATCATCCGGGCGAACTGGACGGTCGGGATCGCCATCGCTTCGAGTGCCACATCGAGGTCGATGCCGCGGCGCGCGATGAACTCGTCGAGCAGGTCGAACTCGGCCTCGCATTTGCCGTCGAGCTCCACCACCCGGCCGTCCTCGATCCGCAGCGACGGTTCCGGATCGAACGGGCTCGAGAACGCGATGAGCCCGAGCGCGGGCTCCTCGGGCACGAGGTTGTCCTCGCTGATCGGACGAGCGGCGAGGAACTCCGATCGAGCAGATGCCCTCTCCTCTAGATACATGTAGCGAAGCCTAATGGGTTCATGCCGAACCCCCGCGGACTAGACCCTGGCGTCGTCGATGCCCGAGCGCGCCACCGTCCCGCGTCGGTGGGCGGGGCGGTTCTTTTGGGTGGCCAGGCGGTGTTTGGGGCGGGCGCCGCGGTGTTCTGTTGGGTAGGGCGCGGGGCTGGATAACTGCCCACTCGATGCGTTCCAGATCGCGAGTGGGACGTTGAACAGCTGGTGGCGGGTCAACGTCCCGCTCGCCGAAACGGGAGCACCGAGTGGGACGTTGACCAGGCAAATTTCGCCCCCGGCGTTGCGCGGGACGCTGATCTCGGTCCAGGCCGTAGGCGTCAGCGCGGCGAGGAGGTCGTCGCCAACCTCGTCTGCTCGTCCTGGCGCTCGGCGTCGGCGTCTGGACCGTCGGCCGCGATGAACGTCAGCTCGCAGGCGTCGGGCGCATCGTCGCCTCGCTTGGCGAGGCTCCGGTCCAGACCCTCCCACGAGCGGCCGCAGCAGCATGTCCGACCGGCCAACGTCACGTACCGATCGACGAAACCAAACAGTGAACGTGAACTACCCACAGTGCCAATGAGGTTAGCACCGCCGCCCCAGATGCTCCGAATCTGCCGAAAGTGACGGCGTATGCTTGCCCCACCCGATGAGGAGAGGCATGCGACTCGGGCTCGTCGTCAACCCGATCGCGGGAATTGGCGGCCGCCTGGCGTTCAAGGGAAGCGACGACGTGGCGCTCGTGGCCGCAGCGCGTGAGCGCGGTGAGGTCCAGCTCGCCCCCGTCCGAGCGGCCGAGGCGCTGAGGCCGCTGGCGGCGCTCGGCGAGCGCGTCGAGCTGCTCGCGTACGCGGGCGAAATGGGCGAGACAGAGGCCAGGGAGGCGCGGCTCGTGCCGACCGTGCTCGGCACCATCGGACCGACGACGACGGCGCAGGACACCCGTGCGGCCGCGGCCGAGATGGCCGATCGAGGCGTCGACCTGCTGCTGTTCGCCGGCGGCGACGGGACCGCCGTCGACGTCCTGGAGGCGATCGGCGAGCGCCTTCCCGTCCTGGGCATTCCCGCGGGCGTGAAGATGCATTCGGCCGTGTTCGCGGTCAACCCGAGGAGCGCGGGTGAGCTGCTCGCCCGCCTTGCGCAGGACGGAGTCCGGCGCATACGGCGCGCTGAGGTGATGGACGTGGACGAGGCACTGCTCCGCGCCGGCTTCGTGTCGGCCCGCCTGCACGGCTTCATGAACGTTCCGGATGAGCGCCGCGTGCTCCAGAACGCAAAGGCGCGCTCGCTCGGGAACGAGGCGACGGCGCAGGAGGCGATCGCCCATCACCTCGTCGACAACGTCCTCGGTGAGCGGACGTGGCTGATCGGCCCGGGGACGACGACCGGTGCGCTGCTCGCGCTGCTCGGGCTGGAGAAGACGCTGCTCGGCGTCGACGTGATCCGTGCCGGCAACCGGCTCATCGCCGACGCCGACGAGCGGACGCTGATCGAGCTCCTCGCAGTGAACGACGCCGGCATCGTCGTGACGCCGGTCGGCGGCCAGGGCTTCCTGTTCGGCCGCGGCAACCAGCAGCTGTCGGCGGCCGTGATCGCGCGCGTCGAGCCGAGCCGCATCGTCGCCGTCGCCACGGAGGCGAAGATCGCGCGTCTCGCCGGCGCTCCGCTGCGCGTCGACACGGGCGATCCCGCGATCGACGCGAGCCTTGCCGGCTATGCCCGTATCGTCGTCGGCTACAACCGCGAGATCGTCTACCCGGTCGCCTGACGATCGGCAACGAGGAGGTCACTACGTGAGCGACGCGTCGCCTGCCAACCCCTACATTCCGAACTCGGCGCCGGCCATCAAACAGGCCATGCTCGACGCGATCGGCGCGGACACGGTCGATGAGCTGTACGGCTCGATCCCCGAACGGCTGCGCGTGCCCGGGCTGCTCAATCTGCCCGAGCCGCTGCGCTCGGAGTACGAGCTGCGACGCCACGTCGCAGGCGTGCTGGAGCGCAACGCCAGCTGCGCCGAGCGGCTCAGCTTCCTCGGGGGTGGCTGCTGGCCTCATTACGTCCCGGCCGTCTGCGACGAGATCGTCAACCGGGGCGAGTTCCTGACCGCGTACTACGGCGACACGTACGGCGACCACGGCAAGATGCAGGCGCTGTTCGAGTACGCCAGCATGATCGGGGAGCTGGTCGAATGCGACGCCGTCAGCCAGCCGACCTATGACTGGGGGGCGGCCGCCGCGACGTCGATCTGCATGGCGGCGCGGATCACGGGCCGCCGGGTCGCGCTCGTGCCGGCGTCGCTCGGCCCCGCCCGGCAGTCGGTAATCGAGGGTTACTGCGAGCCGTGGGTCGACACGGTGACGATCCCGTTCGATCCGGCCACGGGACTGCTCGAGCTCGGCGCCGTACGCGACGCGCTGTCAGCCGACACCGCGTGCGTGTACCTCGAGATGCCGGGCTTTCTCGGCGTGATCGAGACGCAGGCGCAGGAGATCGCCGCGATCGCGCACGATTCGGGAGCGCTGACGGTGGTCGGCGTCGATCCGATCTCGCTCGGGGTGCTCGACGCTCCTCCTCGGTACGGCGCCGACATCGTCTGTGGCGAGCTGCAGCCACTCGGGATCCACATGCACTATGGCGGCGGACTGGCCGGCTTCGTCGCCTCGCCGGACACCGAGCAGTACGTGTCGGAGTACCCGATGTTCCTGATCGGTCTGGGCCCCACGGCCGTCCCGGGCGAGTACGGCTTCGGCGAGGTCGTGTGGGAGCGGACCTCCTACATCCAGCGCGGCGACTCCAAGGAGTACACGGGGACGACTCAGAACCTGTGGGCGATCGCGGCCGGCGCCTACCTCGCGCTCGTCGGGCCGCAGGGGCTCGCCGAGCTCGGGCGCGGCATCGTGCAGCGCGCCCGCTACGCGGCGCGGCGGCTGGACGCGCTGCCCGGCGTGCGAGCGCCGGCGCTGTCGGCGCCCTTCTTCAAGGAGTTCGTGGTCGACTTCAACGACACCGGCCGCACGGTCGCGGAGATCAACGGCGCGCTGAGCGAGCGCGGCATCTTCGGGGGCCTGGACCTCTCGCAGGAGCACATGTACCCGAAGCTCGGGCAGAGCGCGCTCGTCTGCGTCACCGAAGTGCACACCAAGGCTGACCTCGACCGTCTCGCCGATGAGCTCGCGGAGGTGCTGCGATGACACTGCGTCCCTTCCATCAGGCGAGCTGGAACGAGCGGATCCTGCTCGAGCTGTCGAGCCCCGGGGAGCGGGGCATCATCCCGCCGCCGGTCGAGCCGGAGCTCGCCGCCGCTGACGGCGACCCGCTCGCGGGGGTCCCCGAGGCGCTTCGGCGCTCGTCTGCGCCCGGCCTGCCCGAGCTGAGCCAGCCGCAGGTGCTCCGTCACTACCTCCGCCTCTCGCAGGAGACACTCGGCAACGACGTCAATATCCACCTCGGGCTCGGGACGTGCACGATGAAGTACAGCCCGAAGGTGAACGAGGAGCTGATCCGCTCGCCGAAGGTCGCCGACCTGCACCCCCTCCAGGACGAGGACACCGTCCAGGGGATGCTCGAGATCCTCTACTCGTTCGAGCAGATGCTGTGCGAGATATCGGGCATGAGCGCCTTCACGTTCCAGCCCGCGGGTGGGTCGCAGGGCGTCTACGCGAACGCGCGGATGATGCGCGCCTACCACGCCGCCAACGGGCAGCCGCAGCGCGACGAGATCGTCACGACGATCTTCTCGCACCCGTGCGACGGCGCCGGCCCGGCGACCGCCGGCTACAAGGTCATCACCGTCTACGCCGGCGAACAGGGGTACCCCGAGCCCGAGGCAATCCGCCGGGCGGTGTCGGAGCGCACGGCGGGCCTGATGATCACCAATCCCGAGGACACGGGCCTGTTCAACCCTCACATCGAGGAGATCGTGCAGATCGTCCACGAGGCCGGCGGGCTGTGCCACTACGACCAGGCGAACGCGAACGGGATCCTCGGTATCACGCGCGCGCGCGACGCGGGCTTCGATCTGTGTCAGTTCAACCTGCACAAGACGTTCTCCTCGCCGCACTGCTCGATGGGCATGCCGGTCGGCGCCTGCGGCGTCACCGACGAGCTCGCGCCGTTCCTGCCGCTGCCGACCGTGGAGCTCAACGGCTCGCGCTACCGGCTCGCGTACGACCGGCCCCAGTCGGTCGGCAAGATCCGCGCCTTCCACGGGGTCCCCGCGACCGTCGTGCGCTCGTTTGCGTGGGTCCTCAGCCTCGGCGCCGAAGGTCTCAGGGAGGTCGCCGAGACGGCCGTGCTGAACAACAACTACCTCGCCTCGCGTCTGGCCGGCGTGCCCGGGCTCGACGTGGCGTTCGCGGAGACGAATCCGGCGCACCGGCTCGAGCAGATCCGCTACAGCCTCGCCCGGCTCCAGGAGGAGACCGGCGTCGGCACGCTGGACGTCGCGCGGCGTACGTCCGACTTCGGCGTCGCGAGCTACTTCCCCAGCCACGAGCCGTGGGTCGTCCCCGAGCCGATGACGCTCGAGCCCTCGGACTCCTACTCGCGCGCGGATCTCGATGAGTACGCCGCGATCATCGCGGAGGTCGCGCGCGAGGCGTACGAGAGTCCGGAGACGGTGATCGGCGCGCCGCACCGGAGCACGGTGCACAAGCTCGACCTGGCGCCACACGACGACCCCGAGCGCTGGGCGCTCACGTGGCGCGCGTACGTGCGCAAGAACGGCGCCGGAGCCGGCTCTCAGGGGGCTGTGGAGCGCGGCGGGTCGGGAGGGTAGGGACGGATGTCCGTCTCCGCCGCTCACGCACACGTGCCGCTCGGGCCCCAGCCGGAGCTCGAGTTCGCCCAGCGGATCGCCGCGCTCGAGGCGGCCTTCTCGGGGCGCCTGGGCTTCCATGCGGTGCGGCTCGCGGATGGCGAGTCGCTGCAGCTGCGCGCTGACGAGCGCTTCCCGACCGCTTCGGTGATCAAGGTGGCGGTATGCGTCGCGGTGCTCGACATGGTCGCCGGCGGCGAGGTGGAGCTCGGCCGGACGTTGGTGCTCGCGCCGCAGCGCGAGCGCGTCGCGGGCGGCGGCATCCTCAAGCAGCTCGAGCTCGGCTCCGTCTCGCTGCGGGACGCGATCGAGCTCACGATCACGCTGTCGGACAACGTCGCGACCAACGCGCTGCTGGACGTCTGCGCGGCGGAGCGAGTGAACGACTACCTGGCGAGCCTGGGGCTCGCGCAAACGAGGATCCGCGGTCCGGTCGACTTCGCCCGGATCGGCCCCGGCCTCGAGGGCGGGATCGGCGTCTCGACGCCGCGCGAGCAGACGCAGCTGCTGGGGATGCTCGCGAGCGAGCGGATCTTGACCGGCGAGTTGTGCCGCTATCTGCTCGGCGTGCTCGCGCGCCAGCACTACCAGGATCAGCTTCCACGCTGGCTTCCCTGGAATATGTACGCGCAGTACCACGGCCGCGCGCAGCCGCTCACGATCGCGAACAAGACCGGCGAGCTGGACGGGATCCGGGCCGACGTCGGGCTGATCTCGCATGAGCAGCGAGGCACCGTCGCGCTCGCGGTGTTCACCGACGGCGGGCTCGATCTGCGGGAGAGCGTCGACGTCGAGGGCTCGCTCGCGGTCGCCGAGTGCGCGGCCGCGATCGCGGCGAGACTGCTCGATTTGGAGACGTAGACTTGGACGCGGTGGCGAAGGCCTTGCAATTTCGGCGTTCAGAAGCGAAGGAGGAGTTGGTTTGACAACGTTCGAAGAGCGGCCGGTGGTGGCGCGCTTTCGGCTCGATCAGGAGATCATGGCCGGCCCGATCTACCGGAAGTTCGAGAAAGCGGCGCGCGGGGTGTGGAACCCCAAGGACCTCGAGTACGACCTCGACGCCGCCGATTGGGCCAGGCTGACCGAGTCGCAGCGCACCGGCATCGCCACGATCACGGTCCGCTTCGAGGCGGGCGAGCAGGAGGTCACCGACGAGCTGCTGCCGATGCTGGCGGCGGCGCACGCCCTCGAACGCTTCGACTGGGTCATGTACGTCTCGACCTTCATCCAGGAGGAGGCGCGGCACTCGGAGTTCTTCACGACCTGGCACGCGCGCGTCGCCGGCCTCTACACCCCCGCCGAGAAGGCGGCGTTCTGGCCCCTGCGCGAGCACACGGTCGACCCGCTCGGGCGCTTCATCGTCGGAGAGCCCGTGTACGAGGGCCTGCCCAAGTACGGCAAGCGGCTGCGGGCCGCCGTCGACGGTGGCGACGAGGCCGCGATCGAGGCCGCGTTCGTCCAGTTCGCGACGCTGTACTGCGGCTGGGTCGAGGGCGTCCTGACGATGCCCTCCTACGAGATCGTGATCGACACGACCGAGCTGTGGGATGCGCTGCCGGCGCTCCGCAGGGGCTTCCGGAGGATCCTCAGCGACGAGGGACGGCACATCACGTTCGGCACACAGGCGTGCCGAGTCCTGATCGAGAAGAACCCCGGCTACGAGGCGCTCGTGCACGAGGTCATCGACGAGTACCGCGGCAACGCGGTCGGGATGCTCGAGTACCAGCGCAACGTGCCGGGTCTCGACCTCGACAAGTACCAGCGTCAGAAGGCGCGCCACTATCTCAACCGCTGCCGGGAGATGGGGATCACGGCCGACGAGTCGCTCGTCGAGCAGATCCTCGATCCGGAGATCGACTTCGTCGTCGGCGTGGAGGCGGGTTAGTGCTAACGGCGATTTCGCGCGTCCACGGGAGCGATCGATAGTGGCCCTTCGGTGGCGCTGCCTGGAGGTCGGCTGCAACACAGTGGTGACGGCAGCCTCCGACGAGGAGCTCGTCGAGGCCGCCAACGCCCACGTCCGCGCGGCCCACGACAGCTACGAGCTGGAGGAGGTGATCCTCGCGGCGGTCGAGGACGACGGGAGCAGGAATGAAGCCGGAGACGGGAGCGACACGTGACCATCGTTCAAGAAGACCTCGCCCACATCGACGTCGCGAGCCCGAAGGTGTACGCGCAGGGAGTGCCGCACGAGGCGCTCGCGACGCTGCGGCGCCATGACCCCGTTCACTGGCATCCGTGGCCCGGCACTCGCGGCGGCTTCTGGTTGCTCACGAAGCATGCCGATGTGATCGCCGTCGGCAAGGACCCGAAGCTGTTCTCCTCCCAGATCGGTCACATCGCGCTGGATGACCGCGAGCCCGATGCGCTCGCCGCGCGCCAGTCGCTGATCGAGACCGATCCTCCGGAACACACTCGCCTGCGCAAGATCGTCAGTGACGCGTTCACCCGCACCAAGGTGAAGGAGTACGAGGACTACACGCGCAGGATTGTCAGCGAGCTGCTCGATAACGCGATCGCGAAGGGTGAGTTCGACTGGGTCAAGGAGATCTCGGAGCCGGTGCCGGTCAACGTCCTGATCTCGATCCTGGGGCTGCCGCACCAGGACATTTCGACGCTGATCGAGTGGACGAGCGAGATGGCGGCCGCGACCGACGCCGACTACACGCCCGATCCCGCCAAGTATCCGAGCGACGTCGACCCGCGGCTGCTCCCGTTCGACACGCCGGCTTCCCTGCAGGTGTTCGAGTACGGGCACAAGATCGGGGAGGAGCGCCGGCGCAATCCAACCGGCGACCTCGTCTCCCGGCTCGTGCACGGCGAGGTCGACGGAGAGCGACTGACCGACCAGGAGTACTCGAATTTCTTCCAGCTGTTCATCTTCGCCGGCAACGAGACGACGCGGACGGGCATCTCGCAGGGGCTCCTGGCGCTGATGGACCATCCGGACCAGTTCGACAGGCTCGTACGCGAGCCGGCGCTCGTCCCAACGGCAGTCGACGAGATCGTCCGCCACGGCACGCCGGTGATCTACTTCCGGCGAACCGCGACCAGGGACACGGAGATCCGCGGTGTGCCGATTCAGGCCGGCGATCGCGTCGCGATGTGGTTCCTCTCGGCGAACTTCGATGAGGATGTGTTCGAGGACTCGCAGCGCTTCGACGTCGCCCGTTCTCCGAACCCCCATACGGCGTTCGGCCGCGGTGGGCCGCACTTCTGCCTCGGCTCGTTCCTCGCCCGTCTGGAGATCGGGATCCTGCTGGAGGAAGTGCTCGCGCGCAACGTTCGCTTCGAGCTAACGGGACCGCCGGTTCGCCTGAGCTCGAACTTCGTCAACGGCATCAAGTCGATGCCCGTGCGCGCGGTGCCCCTGAGTTCAGCGCGCGGCTGAGAGAAGGAGGCGTCGTGGCGCGAGAGATCCGAGCGGCCGTCCTGCACGAGTTCGGGCAGCCGCTGGTCGTCGAGCAGCTCGAGCTCGACCCGCCGAAGGCGGGCGAGGTGCTCGTGCGGATGGCGGCGAGCGGCGTGTGTCACTCGGACCTGCACGTCGCCCTCGGCATCCATCCGACCACGCTCCCGGTCGTGCTCGGCCACGAGGGCGCCGGCGTGGTGGACGAAGTCGGCCCCGGCGTCGTGGGTTTGCAGGCGGGCGATCACGTCCTGCTCACCTGGCTGCCGTACTGCGGGCACTGCCGCCAGTGCGTCCGCGGCTGGCTGAACCGATGCGAGAACACCGCGTGGTACGACGCCACGCTCGAGGACGGGACGTGCCGTTTTCACTTTCAGGCGAGTGGCGAGCCGGTGCACCACTACAACACGTCGTCGTTCGCGGAGCGCTCGGTCGTCCCGGCGCGCACCGCCGTGAAGGTCGATTCGGCGCTGCCGCTGAACGAGCTCGCGCTGATGGGCTGCGCCGTGATGACCGGGGTCGGCGCGGTGCTCAACACGGCGCGGGTGCGGCCGGGCGAGACGGTCGCGGTCGTCGGTTGCGGCGGCGTCGGGCTGAACGTCGTCCAGGGCGCGAGGATCGCCGGCGCCGGGACGATCGTCGCGGTCGACGTCGTCCCGGCCAAGCTCGACCTCGCGCGTGAGCTGGGCGCGACCGCGGTCGTCGACGCGAGCGAGGGCGATCCGGTGCAGGCCGTCCGCGAGCTCGTACCCGGGGGTGTCGACTTCGCGTTCGAGGCGCTCGGGCGTCCGGAGACGATCGAGACGGCCATGGCGCTGACGGGACGCGGCGGACAGGCGGTGCTGATCGGAATGGCGCCGCCCGACGCGCGGGTCAGCCTCGATGCGCTCACGACGACGCTCGAGGAGCGGTGCGTGCGGGGATCGTGGTACGGCTCCTGCGCGCCGCTGCGCGATCTTCCGATCCTGGTCGATCTCTACCGCGACGGCCATCTGCGCCTGGAGCCCCTGATCACGAGCTGCACGCTCGACGACGTCAACGACGCGTTCGCCCGCATGCAGGCCGGCGAGACGGCGCGAAGCGTGATCGTCTACTCGTAGAAGCTCTCGGGGGCGATCCTGACGCTCGTCTCGTAATCGAGCTCATGCGTCGTCATCAGGTGTGCGCGCTCGCTGCGCTCGATCTCCTCGATCCGCTCCCAGCTCGCGATCATCGCGTCCGGGCTCCAGAGGATGCCCGGAAGGTTGCGCGAGCGCATCTTGGCGAGCAGGTAGGCGGCGTCGGCGAGCAGGAACACCGGCCCGCTGTCGAGGCGGACGAGCAGCGACTGATGCCCGCGCGAGTGACCCGGCGTGGAGATGATCATCAGTCGCCCGTCGCCGAAGACGTCGTGATCGCCATCCAGCTGCTGCCAGTCCAGCTCCATCCCGAAATCGGCCTGGACGTAGATCAACTCCTGGTACACGGGCGGATTGCGCGCGAACGCGAGCTCTTCGCGCTGCACGAGGATCGGAGCGTGCGTGAGCCAGCCGAGCCCGCCGGCGTGATCGAAGTGCAGGTGCGACTGGATCACGACGTCGATGTCGCCCGGCGCCATCCCGATCGTCGCGAGCCGGCGCTCGATCTGGTCCTCCGGGGACAGCCGCATGTCGAAGTCGGCCGCGGCCGCTCCGAGGCGCGACTCCGGGTCGGTGCGCAGGTCGGGGTGCGCGCCCGAGTCGAACAGCACCGTCCCGCCGGGGTGCGTGATCACGTACATGAAGTACGGGTTGTAGACCCTCGTCCCCACGCTGGCATCGAACGGGTCGAATGCCGCCATGTCCATCACGTCGCCGCCGCAATGGAGGGCGTACAACTTCATCGCGGTTCCACGATACGCACCCGGAGGATGGACGGTCAAGCTGTGTGTTACTTCAATTGCGGTCGATGGGCGTGACAGAGGTGGGCGGCGGGCCCGCGTCCGCCGAAACGGCCAAGGCGGCGGTCGCGCTGTATCCATTCTCTGCGCGGTGGCGGGCGGAGCGCGTTCGCTACGGCGAGAACACCACCTACCGAGTGAGCGACGGCCATCTTTCGGTGGCGCTGAGGTTGGCTCGTCCCGGGTATCAGACGCGCGCCGGCACGGAGTCCGAGATGGCCTGGATGTCGGCGCTGCGTGAGCACGGCATCAACACTCCGGCCGCCGTGCCGGGGCGCAACGGTGAGCTCGTTCAGGAAGTGCCGCTCCCGGGCGGCGGGGTGCAGCTCGCGGTCGCGTTCGAGTGGATCGAAGGCGCGCCGTTGCCCGAGGCAAAGGGCCTCGACCCATGGAGGCGCGTTGGCGAGATCATCGCCGACGTCCACGAGCAGGCGTCCAACTGGGCCCGACCCCCGGGCTTTACGCGCCCGGCGTGGGACTTCGAAGCGCTCGTCGGCGACTCGCCCCGATGGGGCAATCCGGTGCCCGACGGAGTCTGGAGCGAGAGCGATCGGCGCGTGATCCTCGCGGCGAGGGAGGCCGTTCGCGAGCGGCTGCGCGCGCTCGGCACGGGTCCGGAGAGATACGGCTTGATCCACTCCGACTTCGGGTTCGAGAACGTCCTCGTCCAGCCCGACGGCACCACGGCGGTGATCGATTTCGACGACTCCGGCGAGAGCTGGCTGCTGTACGACTTCGCGAGCGTGCTGTATCCGCTGCAAAGCAGCGGCGAGTTCGAAGCGAGGCGCGACATGCTGACCGAGGGCTATCGCCGCGTGCGGGCGCTGCCGGAGCGCGAGCTCGCCGAGCTGCCGACGTTCCTGATGTGCCGCCGGCTGACGACGCTCGGCTGGACGTTCAGCCGCGGCGACACCGCGCACGCGCGGCGCCAGCGAGCGGCCCGTCTGGCGAGCAGCCCCGCGGCCTCGCGGAGCTTCCTCGACTGGCATGCCTCGCACCCTCCGGCGTGATGGCGTGAACGCTCAGCGCAGCTCGGCTGCCGGCACGACGCGCGCGTAGCCGTCGGCCAGCGCCGAGAGGAACGCCGCGTGGACGTCGGCCGCGGCAACCGAGCGCTCGCCGAAGCTCAGGTCGCAGGTCGCGCACGCGTCGTGGGCCACGGCGGTCTGAAAGCCGAGGTCGAAGGCCGCGCGGACGGTCGCGTCGACGCACATGCTCGTCATCATCCCGACGACGACCAGCTCGTCCGGGGCGACATCGCGCAGCGCGTCGAGCAGCGGCGTGTCGCGAAACGCGTTGGGAAACTCCTTCTGGATCACGGTCTCGCCGGGCTGGGGCGCGACCGCCGCGTTGATCTCGATCCCGGGCGTGCCGGGGCGCATGAACGGCGCGTCCAGCTCGTCCCACACGTGCTGGATGTGGAACACCGGCTCGCCGGCCGCGCGGAACGAGTCCAGCACCAGGCGAGCGTTGGCCGCTGCGGCCTCCGGGCCGACCAACGGGTGCGCGCCGCCTGGGAAGTAGTCGTTCTGGATGTCGACGATCACCAACGCGCGGGACACGGCGTCGATTTTACCGTCACCTCGCACGCCCTTAAGGCTGATCTGTCAGCTAGCGGCTGTACAACAGCCCACTCGGGAGGTGCGTTTTCGCCGACGGGTCGTTAAATTAACCATCTGGTGGAGGGTCAACGTCCCACTCGCCGCGCGCGGACGCGCGAGTGGGACGTTGTCCATGCCCCAGAGGGCTAATGGTGATCGTTGCGCGGCGTGGCGCTCGCCTCCGACTCGATCGGATCCGGCTGCGCGCCCTTCGGCGCCTCCGCCTCCAGCTGTGCCCGCGCCGCCTGCAGCTCCTCGCGCTGTTCCCTGCCGACATGGGGAAAGTGCGGGTCGATCTCCATCAACGCGTGCACCAGCACCGACCCGGCGCCGATCCGGCAGAACCACTTGCGATCCGCTGGGATCACGTACCACGGAGCCCACTCCGTGCTCGTGTGCGTAAGCATGTCCGAGAAAGCCTTCTGGTAGGCGTCCCAGTGGTCGCGCTCCCGGACGTCGGCGGCCGAGAACTTCCAGTTGTGGTCAGGGAGGTCGATCCGCCGCAGGAATCGGCGGCGCTGCTCCTCTTTGGAGATGTTCAGGAACAGCTTCACGATCCGGAATCCGTTCTCGCTGAGGTAACGCTCCCAGTCGTTGATGTCGCGGAAGCGCCGCTCCCAGACGTTGCCGGTCTTCGCCGCCTTCGGCAGCCGCTCGCGCGTGAGGTTCTCCGGGTGCACGCGGACCACGAGCACCTCCTCGTAGTGTGAGCGGTTGAAGATCCCGATCTCCCCGCGGGCGGGGAGCTGCCTCGCACAGCGCCAGAGGAAGTCGTGCTGAAGCTCTGCGCTGGATGGCTCCTTGAAGCTGTGGACCGAGACCCCCTGTGGGTTGACCCCGCTCATCACGTGCCGGATCGTCCCGTCCTTGCCGGCCGCATCGAGTGCCTGGAGCACGAGCAATACTCCCCACGTGTCCTGGGCGGACAGGCGCTCCTGGTACTCGCTGAGAAGCTGCACGTTCTCGTCGAGCATCGTGCGCCCCTCGCGCTTGTTCTTCACGCCGGCGATGAACGCGGGATCGAAATCCCGGCTGAGCTTCACCTCGGCGCCCGGCGTGACACGGAACGGCGCGATGAACTCGGCTATGCGCTTCTGTCTCGCGTCGGCGATCGTTGGACTCCAATCGAGAGAACCGCGGGCGGCCACAATCAGACCACCCGCGGTGAATGCCACCCGGCAGCTCGCTAGGAGGCCGGCTGCGCCTCTGGCGTCTGGCCGGACAGAGCCTCTTCGAGCCGCTTCGTGTCCTCGTCGGACAGCGACGTCTTGATGACAGTGCCGCCGTACTGCTGAAGCGCGGCGACCGCCTTGTCTTCCGTGACCTGTGTGATCACCATGAACAGGGCAGAGGTGCCCGGTTGGAGGTACGCGCGGACCTGGTCCTGGAACGCCTTGTCAATGCCCTTCTGCCCGAAATGACCGAACAGAGCGCCCATGCCGGCGCCGATCGCCAGGCCGGCGAACGGAATGAGGAAGAGGAGCCCGAACAGGAACCCCCAGAAACCACCCCACCACGCGCCCGCGCCGGCGACGCTGCCGTGCTGGGTGTGCACGTGATACTTGCCCTCGGGGTCGCGTGAGATCGCGGCGACCTGCTCGGCCTGGATGATCAGTTCGGACTGCAAGCCGCCGACGGTCTCCATCGCCTGCTCCGCTGTGCCCTGGTCCGGGTAGCCGATAGCCACCAGCGTTGCCATAGATCACTCCTCCTGTGTGGTCGTTTGCCGCGCCATTATCGCTCACCCGGTCAGCGTGACCTGACTTCGCGCTCGCAGACTCGCTCAGCCAGCGGGTCAGCTCAACAGCCGCTTCTTCTCCGCCTCGAACTCGTCTTCGGTGAGCAGCCCTTGCTCGCGCAGATCCGCGAGCGACTTGAGGTCCGCCACGGGCGAGCGATTGGCGGTCGCGGGCGGCGTCGGTTCCGCGATCGCCGGCAGGACCGAGCTGACTCGCTGCAGGAACAGAAGGCCGATCCGCTTCGTCTCGAGCCAATCGGCGAGGGCGAGTCGGTACCCGGCCACGCGCGTGCCGCGAATGACGACTTGGGCCGAGTCACCTTTCGGAATGACTCTCGCCGACATCTCCGGCCCTCGCCAGGCGGTTGTCGGAACGGTCGTCCAGAACGTCACAGTCCCGCTCGCGGGATCCTGTCCGACGATCCGGAAGCGCAAGTCGATCGCGGCCCGGACGGCGGCCTCGTACAACCTTGCGGTCGAGCAGTTGGGGTAAATCACCTCCAGAGAGCTCCCGCCGGTTACCACCCGTGGCGCCGACAGTGAATGTCGTTCGGGCGACATGGGCGTCAATCGTATCGACGTTCGCAGCGGCCGGTGGCTGACCGCTCAGTGTCAGGCGACTGTCACACCGGCGCGCGCCCTCGCCGTGCCGCTCGGAGCGGAGGGCGGAGGGCGGCTACGGAGGAGATGGCACAGATGGCACGAGCCCTCGCACCGCCGCGAGCGCGCGGATGAACGTCCGGGGGGAGCCGGCGGCGGACCTCGCGAGCCAGGCCCACGCGGCGGCGTTGTCGGGCTCGCGCTGAACGACGCGCTCGAGGATCGCGCGCGCGGCCGCGGGGTCGCCCTCCTCGAGGCGCAGCTGTGCGCGCAGGACGTCGACCTGCGTGTCCGGATTGAGCGTTCCGGCGGCATCCAGGAGCTCGTTCACGTGCCGCTGCTCGCTGGGCGTGAGCCGCGTGCCGGCGTCGAGGATCGCCGTCGCGCGGTCGGTGTTCTTGGCCTGGCGGATCCCGAGCCCCCACCAAGCGCAGAGCACGAGTGCGAGAAGCGCTGCCGCGATACGCAACATCGGCGCGAGATTAGCCACTGGAGCGCCTTGCACCTTCGGGCAGAGCCGCTTGACCAGCGGCCGGCCGGCTGACAGAAGTTGACTTCGGGTGGCGCCAGGGGTCTACGCCGTTGTTCGAGTTCATCGTCCCAACTCCGCTCGCGTCCGTCGACGCTTCGCTCGCGCTCGCCGCGACGCGCGTCGGCGCGCTCGGCGTCGTGAACCTCGAGCTCGCCACCGATCACCCTGGCGCGCTCGCGCGGCTGCGCGAGTTCTCCGCACTGGCGCGAGGTCCCTGGGGTGTGCAGCTCGATGACGAAGATCTGCTGCGCGCGCTGCTCGCCGCCCTTCCCGACGGCCTCGACACGGTGATGCTCCCCGGCCTGCCCGACGGCCGCGTCGGCGAGCTGATCGAGCTCGTCCACGCGCACGGCGTGCGCGGGCTCGCCGTCGCGACCCGAATCGAGCAGGCCCGCGCCGCCCAGGCGGCGGGCGCCGACGGCGTCATCGCGAAAGGCCACGAGTGCGGCGGCTGGATCGGCGAAGAGGGAGCGTTCGTGCTCCTCCAGCGCGTGCTCGCAGACGTCGAGCTGCCGGTGTTCGTGCAGGGCGGGATCGGCCTGCACACCGTCGCCGGCGCCGCGATCGCGGGCGCCGCCGGGGCCGTCCTCGACGCGCAACTGCTGCTCGCACGGGAATCGCTTCCGAGCGAGTTCGCGCGTGCCGCGCTGGAGTCCTTCGACGGGAGCGAGACGATCGTCCTCGGCGCAGCGCTCGGCGCCCCGGTGCGCGTGTACAGCCGGCCGGGCTTGGGCGCCGTCGAGCGGCTGCGCGAGCGCGAGCGCGAGCCGGGGGACGTGCGCGACTGGCGAGCGGCCGTCAAGTCGGCGCTGGCCGATCCGTCGCCTGACGCGGTGCTCGCGCTCGGGCAGGACGCCGCCTTCGCGGCGGACCTTGCGCGGCGCTTCACGACCGTCGCGGGAATCCTCGACGGGCTCTCAGCCGCTGTCGCCGACGCCCGCGCAGCCGCGCGCAGCGCGCCCAACCCACTCGCCGAGGGCGCGCCGCTCGCGAGATCGCACGGGACCCGCTATCCGATCGTCCAGGGGCCGATGACGCGCGTCAGCGACCGGGCCGAGTTCGCGGTCGCGGTCGCCCGCGCCGGCGCGCTGCCGTTCCTCGCGCTTGCGCTGATGCGCGCGGGCGAGGTCGATGCGCTGCTGGAGCGCGCGGCCGAGCTGCACGGCGACCGCCCGTGGGGCGTCGGCATCCTCGGCTTCGTGCCGCCGGAGCTGCGCGACGAGCAGCTCGAGGTCGTCCGCCGCCACCGGCCGCCGTTCGCGCTGATCGCCGGCGGCCGGCCCGCGCAGGCGCGCGAGCTCGAAGCCGAGGGGATCACGAGCTACCTCCACGTCCCGTCGCCCGGGCTGCTGCGGCTGTACCTCGCGGAAGGCGCGAGGCGGTTCGTGTTCGAGGGGCGCGAGTGCGGCGGTCACGTCGGGCCGCGGACGAGCTTCGTGCTGTGGGACACGATGCTCCGCGTCCTGCTCGACGAGCTGCCCTCGCCGGCGAGTGAATGTCACGTTCTGTTCGCCGGCGGGATTCACGATGCGCGCTCCGCCGCGATCGTCGCCGCGAGTGCCGGGGCGGCGAGTGCCCGCGGCATCAAGATCGGCGTCCTGCTCGGGACCGCGTACCTGTTCACCGAGGAGGCGACCCAGACGGGCGCGATCACGAACCGCTTCCAGGAGGCGGCGATCGCGGCCCAGCACACGGCGCTGCTGGAGAGCGGGCCCGGCCACGCAACGCGCTGTCTGAGCTCGCCGTTCGTCGCGCAGTTCGAGGCCGAGAAGCGTCGCTTGCGCGCCACGCGAGCGACGTCCGAGGAGATCCGCGGAGCGCTCGAGCAGCTCAACATCGGGCGTCTGCGGATCGCCGCCAAGGGCGTCGATCGCAACCCGGCGCACGCGAGCGATCCGGCAGCGCAGCGGCTGGTCGAGCTCGACGAGGCCGCGCAGTGGGAGCAGGGGATGTACATGATCGGCCAGGTGACGGCGCTGCGGGGCGAGCTGACGACGCTCGCGGCGCTGCACGACGACGTCTCGCGCGCGTCGGGCGAGGTCCTGCGCGCGGGCGCGCAGGACGCGCGGCTCGAATCGCCCGTCCAGGCGCCGCCGCCGCCAGCCGATGTCGCGATCATCGGGGTCGGCGTGCATCCTCCCCGGCGCGGCCGACGCATCGACGTTCTGGGAGAACATCCTCGACAAAGTCGACGCGATCGGCGAGGTGCCGGCCGAGCGGTGGGATTGGCGGCGGATGTATGACTCGGATCCCGGCGCGCGCGACAAGGTGTACTCGCACTGGGGCGGCTTCATCGACGCCGTGCGGTTCGACCCGATCGCGTTCGGGCTGCCGCCGAAGTCACTCGATTCGATCGAGCCGTTCCAGCTGCTCGCGCTCGTGACCGCGCAGGCGGCGCTCCGCGACGCCGGCTACGGGACGCGCCCATTCGACCGCGAGCGCACGTCGGTGATTCTCGGCGCCGGCGGCGGCGGCGCCGACCTGTCCGTCGGCTACACGGTTCGCTCGGCGCTGCCGTCGCTGCTCGGGGACGCCGTCCCGGAGCTGCAGGAGAAGCTCAACGAGCGCCTGCCCGAGTGGACGGAGGACAGCTTCGCGGGCCTGCTGATGAACGTGGCGGCGGGGCGGATCGCCAACCGGCTCGACCTCGGCGGCACGAACTACACGGTGGATGCGGCCTGCGCTTCCTCGCTCGCGGCGATCGGCCTCGCGACCCGCGAGCTTCAGTCCGGCACGAGCGACGATGGTGCTCGCCGGCGGCGTCGACGCGATCCAGAACCCGTTCGCGTACCTGTGCTTCGCCAAGACGCACGCCCTCTCTCCGCGCGGGCGCTGCCGGCCATTCGACGCGAGCGCCGACGGCATCGCGATCAGCGAGGGATTCGCGACCGTCGTGCTCAAGCGGCTGGCCGATGCCGAGCGTGACGGCGACCGGATCTACGCGGTGATCCGGGGCGTCGGCGCGGCCAGCGACGGGCGCGACCGCAGCCTGACCGCGCCCCGGCCCGAGGGGCAGATGCGCGCACTGCGGCGGGCGTACGCGCAGGCGCGCTGCTCGCCGACGACGGTCGGGCTGGTCGAGGCCCACGGGACCGGGACCGTCGCCGGCGACGGAGCCGAGATCGAGGCGCTTTCGGCCGTGTTCGCGGAGCACGGCGACGAGCGCCAGTGGTGCGCGGTCGGGTCGGTCAAGTCGATGATCGGCCACACGAAGGCGACCGCCGGCGTCGCCAGCGCTGGTCAAGACGGCGCTCGCGCTGCATCACCGCGTGCTGCCGCCGACGATCGGCGTCACCGAGCCGAATCCCAAGGCCAACTTCCCCGACAGCCCGTTCTACGTCAACAGCGAGGCGCGGCCGTGGCTCAGCGGCGCCGCGGAGCACCCGCGTCGCGCCGGTGTGAGCGCGTTCGGATTCGGCGGCACCGAACTTCCACGTCGTGCTCGAGGAGTACGGCGGTGACTACCTCGGCCCGCGCGAGGCCGCCGTCGGCCGCTGGACCGCCGAGCTGCTGATCTGGCGCGGCACGCGCGCCGAGATCGGCGCCGCCGTCGGTTCGCTCGCGCTGCAGCTGGCCGACGGGGCGCAGCCGCGGCTGGCGGACCTCGCGTACACGCTCTCGCTTGCCGCCACGGCCACGGCCCCGGCCGCCGGCGGCACGCTCGCGCTCACCGCCGAGTCGTTACAGCAGCTGCCGGGCCAGCTCGCGGTCGCGCAAGAGCTGCTCGCCGGCGACGCGACCCGGGTGCACGCCCCGCACGGGATCCACTTCTCCGAACGCCCGCTGGCGGCCGAGCGACCGCTCGCGTTCCTGTTCCCGGGGCAGGGCTCGCAGACGGTCGACATGGCCCGGGAGCTCGCGATCGCGTTCCCCGAGGCGCGCGAGGCATTCGAGCTCGCCGACCGGTTGCTCGCGTCCGCCTACGCGCGGCCGCTCAGCCGCTTCGTGTTCCCGCCGCCCTCGTTCACGCGCGAGGAGGAGGCCGCCCGTCATGCCGAGCTGACCGACACGCACGTCGCGCAGACCGCCCTCGGCGCGACGGAGATCGCGTACCTGCGCGTGCTCGCGGCGCTCGGCGTCGATCCGGGAATGACCGCCGGGCACAGCTACGGCGAGTTCGCAGCGCTGGCCGCGGCCGGCGCGCTGACGGAGGAGCAGCTGCTGGCGCTGTCCGAGGCTCGCGGGCGCTTCATGGCGCAGGCTGCCGCCGGCGAGGCGGGCGCGATGGCGGCGCTCGACGCGCCGGCCGACGAGCTCGAGTCGCTGCTCGCGCAGGCCGGGGTCGTCGCCGCGAACCTGAACGCGCCCCGGCAGACCGTGATCTCAGGGCCACTGGAGCGTGTCGAGCAGGCCGTCAGCCTCTGTCGGGAGCGAGACATCCGCGCGCAGCTGCTGCCCGTGGCGTGCGCGTTTCACTCGCCGCACGTCGCCGGCGCGCGCGACCAGCTCGCAGAGGTGCTGAGCGCCACCGCGATCGCGAGTCCAGCGATCCCGGTCTACTCGAACACGACCGGCGACGCCCACCCGGCGGACCCGGCGGCGATCGCCGCCGTGCTCGCCGACCACCTGATCCAACCGGTCCAGTTCGTGCGCGAGATCGAGGCGATGTACCGCGACGGCGCTCGCGTGTTCCTCGAGGTCGGGCCGCGCTCGGTCCTGAGCGGGCTGGTCGGCAAGATCCTCGGCGAGCGCGAGCACTTCGCCGTGGCCGTCGATCGAGGCGGCCGCGGGCTGCCGGCGCTGCTCAACTGCCTCGCCGCACTGGCGGCCGAGGGCGTCCCGGTCCTGCCCGCGCGGCTGTTCGAGGGACGTCCGGTGCGGCGGCTCGAGCTCGCGCGCCTGCCGCGCGAAGCAGACGCCGCGAACGACTCCGGCTGGCTGCTGGACGGCGGCAGCGCCCGGCCCGCCGGCGTGCCGGCCGCCAAGGCGGCCCCAATCGATCTTCCCCCAACCACAGCAACAGCCGCCGATAGCCACCCCGATCCCGAGGAGCAACGTCAAGTGCCCGCGAGCACCAGCAACGGCCACGGGGAGCTCGCCCCGATCGCCCCACAGCAGCATCCGACGGCGCCCGCACTTCCGGCCGGTCCGCCGCTGGCGCCACCGCCCGGCCCCGACCGCGTCGCCGACGTGATGGCCCGTTATCACGACGTGATGCAGCAGTTCCTGCAGACCCAGCAGGCCGTGATGCTCGGATACCTCGGCGGGGCGCGGCAGGCGCCCGGGATCTGGGCGCCGGCGAGCGAGCAGCTCGCGCCGCCGGCCCCGTTGGCTGCGCCCCCGGCGATCGCCCCGCCCACGCCCGTCGCCCCGCAGACGGTTGCGCCGGCGCCTTTCGTCGCGGCCCCGGCGCCGCCGCCGGCAGCCGGGCCGGCCCCGCCCAGCCTCGCACCCGCGCTCACGCGCGAGCAGATCACCGAGCAGCTGCTGTCGGTCGTCAGCGAGCGGACCGGCTACCCGCCCGACATGCTCGGCCTCGACGCCGACCTGGAGGGGGATCTGGGCATCGACTCGATCAAGCGAGTCGAGATCGCCGGGACGCTGACCCAGGGCCTCGCCGAGGACCAGCGGACGTCGATCGACATGGAGCAGCTGACCGCGAGCCGGACGCTTCGTGAGGTGATCGACACGCTCGACCATGCGCTGGCGTCGGGCGCGCCGCCGGGCGCGCCGCCGGTGAGCAGCGCCGGGCCAGAAGCGGCGTCGCTCCAGATCGCCGTTGCAGCGGAGGACCCGCGCCCTTTTGAACACGGACCGGCCGAGGAGGAGCGCATCGGCCGGTTCGTCGTGCAGGCTGCGAGCGCTCCCGCGATCACACAAACCAAGCCGCTGGCGGCGACCGGCGCGGTCGTGATCATCGACGATGGCGCCGGCACCGGCGAGGCGCTCGAGCACGCGCTCGTGCAGCTCGATCACACGGTCGCACGGATCCCGGCCGGCGCGGCACCGACGACGCCCGAGGAGGCAGCTCTCCTCGCGGCCGGCGTGCGCCAGGCGGCGGGCTCGATCAAGGCGCTGGTCCACCTCGGCATGCTCGCGCCGTCGGCGAGCGGGCCCGGGCTGGCGGCCCTCCACCTGCTGGCTCAGAGCTTGCGCGAGGATCTGGCGGCGGCGGGCCGCGGCGCCGTGCTGGGGGCGACGCTGATGGGCGGCCGGTTCGGCTTCGACGCCGCCGGGGCCGCGGCGCAGACGGCGATCAGCGGCGCGATCCCCGGCTACCTCAAGGCGCTCGCGTTGGAATGGCCGAAGGTGCGCGTGAAGGCGGTCGACCTCGGGCCCTGCTCCCCGCGCACGGCCGCCCAACACCTGCTCGCCGAGCTGACGGCGGCCGATGGGATCGTCGAGGTCGGCTACGACGGAACCGGCGCGCGGCTCGTGCCGGCGCTCATGCCGGCCACGCTCAGTGGCCGGGCGGAGCCACCCGAGGAGCCGATCGACGGCGACTGCGTGTTGCTCGTGACCGGCGGGGCGCGCGGCATCACCGCCGACGTCGCGCACTCGCTGGCCGAGCGCTATCGCCCCCGCCTGATCCTGGTCGGCCGCACGCCGCTGTCCGACGAGGAGGACAGCGAGACGGCGAGCGCGCGCGATCCGGCCGAGCTGCGCCGCGTGATGATCGAGCGGCGCCGCCGCGCGGGCGCGGAGCTGACGGTGGCGCTGGTCGAACGCGACTGCGCGCGAGTGCTCAACGGACGCGAGCTGCGCGCCAACCTCGAGCGCATCGGCGCCACCGGAGCGAGCGTCGAGTACATCAGCTGCGACGTCGGCGACGCAACCGCGTTCGCCGCGCTGCTCGACCGCGTGTACGAGACGTACGGGCGTCTGGACGGGGTGATCCACGGTGCCGGTGTGATCGAGGACAAGCTGGTCGCGGACAAGCAGCTGGACTCGCTCGAGCGCGTGCTGACGACGAAGGCGGGGGCCGCGCTCAAGCTCGCCGCCAAGCTCCGGCCCGAGCGGCTGCGCTTCCTGGTTCTGTTCAGTTCCGTCTCCGGCCGCTTCGGCAACCGCGGCCAGGCCGACTACGCGGCGGCGAGCGAGGTTCTCGGCAAGCTCGCACACCAGCTCGATCGCGAGTGGCCGGGCCGCGTGGTCGCGATCGACTGGGGGCCCTGGTGCGCGCGGGGAATGGTCTCGCCGGCGCTGGAGCAGGAGTTCGCGCGCCGCGGCGTGGCGCTGATCCCGGTGGCCGAGGGCTGCCGGCGGCTGCTCGAGGAGCTGCGCGCCGGGCGCAAGGGCGAGGCTGAGGTCGTGATCGGCGCCGCAACGGGCCTCGCCGTCGCAGACTTCGGACACGACGGTGCGCCGGCCCCGAGCGGCGGTTCGCCGGCCGTGCAAAGCGACGATGCGGCCACGCTGCCGCTGTTGGTCGGCTGCGCGCCGACGCCGGGTTCCTCCGGCGGCGGGATCGAGCTCACGCGCGCGCTGACGCTCGCGCGCGACCGCTACCTCGACGATCACCGCGTCGACGGCCGGCCGGTGCTGCCGTTCGCGGTCGCGATGGAGCTGATGGCCGAGACGGCGACCCTGGCGGCGCCCGGCGCCGCGGTCACGGCGCTGCGCGAGATCCGCCTGCTGAACGGCGTCTGGGTGTCCGAGCACAGCGACGGCACGACGGTCAGGCTGACGGCCGACCCCGATCACGGCGCGCGCGAGGTGCGGGTCGCGATCGAGGCGATCGACAGCCCGCGCGCCCACTACCGGGCGCGGGTCGACCTGAGCCCGCAGCCGCCGGCACCGCCGGACGCCGCCCCGGCGAGCCTGCCGACCCTAAAGCCATTCCCGATGCCGGTCGCCGACGCCTACCGGGAGCTGCTCTTCCACGGCCCGCTGTTCCACGGGATCAGCGCGATCGCCGGGCTCGACGAGCGCGGCGCGAGCTCGCTGCTGCGGGCATCGCGCGCCGGCGATTGCGTCGCGGGCATCGACGGCATGGGGTGGCTGCTGGATCCGGTGCTGCTCGACAGCGCGCTCCAGGTGCAGGTGCTGTGGGCGCGTCTGCAGTGGGATGTGACGCTGCTGCCGGCCGAGATCAGCGCCTACCAGCGCAGCGCCGCCCCGCCACCGGCCGGCGAGCTCGTGCGCCACGAGCTCCGGCTGCGGCCGGCTGCCGAGCCACCGCTGTGCCGCTGCGATCACTGGTTCTACTCGTCCGACGGGCGCCTGCTCGCGACCCTCACGGACGTCGTCGGGGTCGGCTCGCAGGCGCTCAACCGGCTCGCGGGGGCAGGCGCGTGAGCGCCACCGCGGAGCGCGACGGGATCGCGATCGTCGGGATGGCCTGCATGTTCCCGGGCGCCCCCGATCTCGATGCCTACTGGCACAACATCCTCGCCAAGGTCGACGCGACCTCCGACCCCCCGCCGGAAGCGTGGGATCCCGAGGTGTACTACGACCCTGAGTTCGAGGACCTGGACCGAACCTACTGCAAGCGCGGCGGGTACCTCGGGTCCCTGGCCACGTTCGAGCCGCTGGCTCACGGCGTCCCGCCGGTCGCGGTCGGCGGCGAGCCCGATCAGTGGCTCGCGCTCCAGATCGCGCGCGATGCGCTCGCCGACGCGGGCGCGAGCGAGCTGGCGCCCGAGGTCCGCGCGCGCACCGCGATCATCCTCGGCAAAGGCACCTACCTCAACGGCGGGAACGCGATCGCGGTCCAGCGCGGCCTCGTCGTCGGGCAGACGATCGAACTGATCCGCCGCCTGCACCCCGAGTACTCGGAGGCCGAGCTGGAGGCCCTGCGCGGCGAGCTGCAGAGCCAGCTGCCCCGCCTCGGTCCCGAGACCGTCCCGGGGCTGATCCCGAACATCATCGTCGGGCGGATCGCGAACCGGCTCGATCTGATGGGTCCGGCGTACACGGTCGACGCGGCGTGCGCGTCCTCGCTCGTCGCGCTCCAGCACGCCCTGCGCGAGCTGCGCTCGGGCGATTGCGACCTCGCGCTCGCCGGCGGCGCGCAGGTGTGGATGCCGGTCGCGACGCTCAACCTGTTCTGCCGGCTCGGCGCCCTCTCGCGCCGCGGCCAGCTGCGCGCGTTCGACAAGGACGCGGACGGGACGCTGCTCGGCGAGGGCATCGGGATCGTCGTGCTCAAGCGCGCGGCCGAGGCCGTGCGCGACGGCGACCGCGTGTACGCGGTGATCCGCGGCGTCGGCGTCTCCAGCGACGGCCGCGGCCTCGGCGTGATGGCGCCGCGCGTCGAGGGCGAGGAGCTCGCGCTCCGGCGCGCCTATCGCGATGCCGGCGTCTCGCCACGCACGGTCGGCCTCGTCGAGGCGCACGGCACCGGCACTCCGCTCGGCGACGCGACCGAGGCGCAGGCGCTCACGCGCGTATTCGGCGAGCGGCAGGCGGCGCTGCCCCACTGCGCCCTCGGCACGGTCAAGTCGATGATCAGCCACACGATCCCGGCGGCCGGGGTCGCCGGGCTGATCAAGACCGCGCTCGCCCTGCACCACCGCGTGCTGCCGCCGACGCTGCACTGCGAGGAGCCCAGCCCCGAGCTCGGGCTCGAGCGAGCGCCGTTCTACATCAACACCGAGACGAGGCCGTGGATCCACGGGGGCAGCGAGCCACGCCGGGCCGGCATCAACGCGTTCGGCTTCGGCGGCATCAACGCGCACGCGGTGCTCGAGGAGTTCGACGGCGCCGCGGCCGCCGATCACCGCCCGGCCTGGCAGAGCGAGGTCGTGATCCTCGAGGCCGCCTCGCCGGCGACCCTCGGCGACACGGCACAGGAGCTGTTGACGGCGGTCGGCGCGGCTGACGGACGGTTCTCGCTGGCGGACCTCGCGTTCACGCTGATCGGCGAGCTCGGCGCGGTCGCCTCGCCGCGACGGCTGGCGATCGTCGCGAGCTCGCTCGCGGACCTGCGCGGCAAGCTCGCGCAGGCGATCGAGAAGCTCCGGGAGCCCGACTGCAAGCGGATCCGGACCACGTCCGGGATCTACTACCAAGCGGCGCCGCTCGGTCGGGCGGCCAAGGTCGTTCTCGTGTTCCCGGGGGAGGGCGCCCAGTACCCGAACATGCTCGCCGAGCTCTGCCTGCAGTTCCCGCCGGCGCGGGCCGTGTTCGATCGGATCGATCGCCTCTACGCCGATCACCCGCGCGGACACGTGCTGAGCGACTGGGTCTACCCGCGGCCGGCGTTCTCCGACGAGGAACGAGCGGGCGCCGAGGCGCGGCTGATGGAGCTCGACATGGCGGTCGAGTCGGTCCTGACGGCCAACGCCGCCGCCCACGCCGTTCTGGCACGGCTCGTGCCGCGCGTCGACGCGATGCTCGGCCACAGCACCGGCGAGCACTCGGCCGCGATGGCCGCGGGCGCGCTCGACCTCGAGACCGACGAGCGCCTCGGTCGCTTCTGTCTCGGCCTCAACGCGGCGTATGCCGACGCCGCGCGACGGCACGACGTCCCCGGCGCGGTGCTGCTCGCGCTCGCGACCGACGCGGACAGTGCGCGGGCGATCGCGCGGCGCGCCGGCGGCGAGCTGTATCTGGCGATGGACAACTGCCCGCACCAGTCGGTGCTCGTGGGCGACGCGGAGGCCGGCGCCGAGGCGAGGCGGATCGCCGCGCAGGAGGGCGTGATCTGCGAGGAGCTGCCGTACGACCGCGCCGTCCACACGCCGCTGTTCGCGCCGTTCGCCGAGGATCTGCGGCGCGTGTTCGCGGGACTTCCGGTCCGCACGCCGGCCGCATCGCTGTGGTCGTGCACGACCGCCGCTCCGTGCCCCGACGATCCAGCGCTGATCCGCGAGCTGCTGATCGAGCACTGGACGAGCCCCGTCCGCTTTCGCGAGACGATCGAGGCGCTGTACGAGGACGGTGCGCGCGTGTTCATCGAATCCGGCCCGCGCGGGAACATGACCACGTTCGTCGAGGACATCCTGCGCGGCAAGCCGCACTGCGCGGTCGCGCCGGACTTGCGCCGGCGCTCGGGGGTCGTCCAGCTCTGCCACATGATCGCGCAGCTCGCCGTCCACGACGTCGAGCTCGATCCGGGGCGGCTGTTCGAGTTCCGCCGGGCGCAGACCGTCGATTGGCGCGCGCTAGCGACCACGCGCGAGACGCCCGCCCCGCCAAAGGCGGTCAAGATCTCGTTGTCGACCGCGTGGCCGATGCTCAAGCTCTCCGAGGAGGTGGCCGCACGGCTGCGCCCGCGGTCCCCGGAGCCGGCGCATAACGGGGCGGTGCGGGCGCCGGACGCCGCGCCGGACGCCGCGCCGGTCGCCGCGGCCGTCGTCGGGCGACCGTGGGACGAACGCGACGCCCTGGCGTCACTTTCATCCCACGCTCCCGTCCTGGCCGGCCCCGAGGCGATCGCAGCAGCCGCTCCCGTTCCCGCTCCCGCGGATCCGTACGCGGCGAAGGCGATCGAGGCCCACCTCGAGACGATGACGCGCTTCCTGCAGACGAGCGAGGAGGTCATGCAGGCCTACCTGGCTACGGCCGCTCCGGCCCCGGTCAGCGCGCCGCCGCCGCTCCCGCTCGTGGGCACGATCGTCGCGCACGAGCCCGGCCGCGAATTGCTCGCGCGGCGGATCGTCGACCCCACCGAGGATCGCTACCTGCTCCACCACACGCTCGGCCGCGATGTCTCGCAGGCGGACCCCGAGCTCACCGGCCTGGCGCTGATGCCGCTCGCGATGAGCATCGAGATCCTCGCCGAGGCGGCGGCCGCGCTGCTGCCGGGCCTGAACGTGATCGGATTGCGCGACGTCCGGGCACACCGCTGGCTCGCGTTCGCGCAGGCGCCGCTCACGCTCGAGTGCAGCGCGAAGCGGCTCCCGGCCGAGCAGTCCGGCGAGGAGCGGGTGTCGGTCGAGTTGCGCGAGGTAGATCATCCGGCGGGCTTGGTGATCGAGTGCGTCGTGCTGCTCGCGCGCGACTATCCCCCAGCCCCACCGGCGCTGCCGGCGCCACTGGACGGCGGGCGCCCGGCGCGGACGCCGCCGGAGGAGATGTACGAACGGGTGATGTTCCACCAGCCGCTGTGGCAGGCGGTCGAGACGCTCGAGCTCGTCGCCGCCGGCGGCGTCAAGGCGCGTTTGCGAGTCCTTCCGCGAGCGGGCCTGCTGCGGGGCGCGCCCGACCCGCGTTTCGTGCTGGACCCGGTGATCCTCGACGCGGCTGGGCAGGCGATCGGCTTCTGGGCCGCCGAGGTGCTCGAACGCGCGCGCGTCGTGTTCCCGTTCCGGCTTGCGGCGCTCGAGCTCTTCGGAGGACCGTGTCCCGGCGTCGCGGGCGAGGCCCTTTCGTGCACGGCCGCGATCGAGCTCGACGGCGAGCAGCTCGTTCGCTCGCGAATCGACGTCCACGCGGCGGATGGAAGTCCCTGGATGCGGTTGCACGGGTGGGAGGACCGGCGCTTCGACGTCCCCGATCGCCTGCGCCCGCTGGCCGTCCCGAGCCGACTGGAGCCGCTGTCGGCGCCCTGGCCGGCGGCGCCCGCTCCGCCGGGCTCGCTGTGCCGGCGCCTGGACTCCGCGATCCCGGCGGACGGAGGCCTGTGGAAGCAGGTCTGGGCCGGTCGCGTGCTGAGCCGCCGCGAGCGCGAGCTGTTCGCGGCGCTGCGCGCCCCCGAGCCGCGCCAGCTCGAGTGGCTGGGGGCGCGGACGGCCGCGAAGGAGGCGCTCGCCGAGCTTCTGAACGGCGTCGGCGGCGGCGCGCCGCTGCCCGCCGACATCGAGATCGTCCCCGACGACCGCGGGGCGCCGCGCGTGACGCTCCTGAACGGTCGCCCGGAAGGCGCGTGGCGGCCGATCGTCTCGCTCGCGCACGCCGGCGGAGAGGCCGCGGCGCTGGCGGCGCTCGTCCCGTCGACCGCGACGGCGGGGATCGGCATCGACCTGGAACGACTGCAAGCGCGCCCGGCGGGCTTCGGCGAGGCCGCGCTCACCGCGGCGGAGCGCGAGCTGCTGCTGGCCGCGGGCGTCGCCGGCGATGAATGGATCCTGCGGGGCTGGTGCGCGAAGGAGGCGGCCGGCAAGGCACTCGGCCAGGGGCTCGCGCTCACCTGCGCTCCGCCCCGGCTCGCGTCGGTGGACCCGCCGAGTGAGACCGTCACGGTGGACGTCGACGGTCGCAGGTTGCCCGTGCAGACACGACTCGACGGCGGCGTGGTCGTCGCGACCGTCCTGTGGATCGACGGAAAGGACGACGCATTGAGTGAGCTCAACCCCGAGGTCCTGGAAGGCATCGTAGGCCTGCTCAGCGAGATGAAGGAAGACTGGGAGTACGACGGAGCGATCACTCCCGACACGTACTTCATCGCCGATCTTGGCCTCGAGTCGCTGGAGATCGTCGTGCTGGCGACAATGATCCAGCAGCAGTACGGGCGGCTGCCGTTCCCCGAGTTCTTCGACGCGATCGGACAGCGACCCGTCGAACAGCGCGACGTCTCGGTCTCGGAGCTGGTCGAGTTCGTGTGCAAGCACCGTCAAGCGGTCGCGGAGGAGGTGTGAGGTGACCCAGACACTGCTGATCGGGCTCGACGGCGCGACGTTCACGATCCTGGACGCCTACGTCGAGCAGGGCGTGATGCCGTTCGTCGGCGACCTCCTCAAGCGCGGCTCGCGCGCGCCGCTGCGCTCGATCATGCCGCCGCTGACACCGCCGGCGTGGACCTCGCTCGTGACCGGAAAGCGTCCGGGGCAGCACGGCGTGTTCGACTTCTTCCAGAAGGAGGAGCCGGGCAGCGTGTACTTCGCGTTCGCGAGCTCGCAGAACGTGCGCAGCGAGACGATCTGGACGCTCGCGAGCGAACAGGGGCGGCGGATCGCCTCGCTGAACTTCCCGCTGATGTTCCCCGCGCCGCCGGTCAACGGCGCTGTGGTGCCCGGCGGCATGATGCCGTGGCGCCAGCTGCGCCTCGGCTGCCACCCGCCTGGACTGTTCGACCGGCTCAAGACGCTGCCGGCCTTCAACCCGCGCGAGATGCTCGACATGGAGCTCGAGGTCAAGGCGATCGACGGCTGCCCCGAGGACGAGTACGCGGAGTGGGTCGAGCTCCACATCCGGCGCGAACAGCGCTGGTGCGAGGTCGCCCGCCACATCATGCTGGAGGATCAGGCCGATCTCGTCGGCGTCATGTTCGACGGCGTCGACAAGCTTCAGCACCTCTGCTGGCGGTTCATCGATCCGGAATGCCGTCCGTTGCGCCCGACTGCCTGGGAGCGGGACATGATCGCCCGCTGCGACCGATACTTCAGCTCGCTCGACGGCCTGATCGCCGGGCTCGTCGAGCTCGCGGGTCCCGACGCGACCGTCGTGCTCGCCTCCGATCACGGGTTTGGCCCGACGCTGGACGTCTTCCACATCAACACGTGGCTCGAGCGCGTCGGTTACCTCGCGTGGGCGGACGGCCAGGATGGCGCCGGCGACCGGCCCGAGACGGATGTCGGGTTCGCGGAGATGACTCGGCACGTGCACGCGCTCGATTGGTCGCGCACGCTCGCGTACGCGGCGACGCCGTCGAGCCAGGGGATCAACATCGTCGACCGGATCCCCGGCACGGACGAGCCGATGCCGCCGCGCGACCGGGCGACGCTGACGGCCGGCCTCGTGGAGGCGCTGCTCGACGTCCGCCGCCCGTTCGATGGGCGCCGGGTCGTCGAGGAGGTGTGGACCCGGGAGCAGGCGTTTCCGGGACCGTTCCAGGAGCTCGGCCCGGACATCTCGCTCGTGCTCGCCGACGGCGGCACGATCTCGATCCTGCCGTCGGACACCGTGATCGCGCGCCGGCCACAGGTCGGCGGCCATCATCGCTGGGAGGGCATCTTCCTGACCGCCGGTCCGGGAATCCGGCAGGACGCGCGCGTCGGCGAGCTGTCGATCGTCGACGTCGCCCCGTTCGTGCTGCACCGGCTGGGACTCCCGGTCCCCGACGACATGGCCGGGCGCGTGCCCGAGGAGGTGCTGGAGCCCGAGGAGCTCGCCGCGCGCCCGCCGCGGACCGTCCCGGCCGCGCCGGGGACGCCGGCGCGGGCCCTCGCGCCGGCTGCGCTCGAGCTCGACGCCGACGAGCAATCGGCCGTGATGAGGCGCTTGAAGGCGCTCGGTTACGTGGAATGAGGAGGATCGCGTGCCCAAGGCCGAGCTGAGCAACGGTCTGCGAATCCACTACCAGCGTCTCGGCGAGGGCCCCGACCTGGTCATGGTCCACGGGATCACCGGGAACCTCGCCGCCTGGCACCTGCACATCGTGCCCGCCCTGGCTGACCGCTTCCGGATCCTCACCTACGACCTGCGCGGCCACGGCTACAGCGACGCGCCGCCGACCGGCTACACGCTCGACGCGATGGCGGACGACCTGCTCGGGCTGCTCGACGCGCTCGAGCTCGACCGGCCGATCGTCCTCGGTCACAGCTACGGCGCCGACATCGCGCTCTACTTCGCCGCCAACCATCGCGCGCGGGCGCGCCAGGTGGTCGCGATCGAAGCGGCGCTGCCCGCGCTCGAGGCGAGCCGCAGGGACGCGGACTGGGTTGGCTGGGGCTACTGGGCGCAGGCGCTCGAGCAGGCGGGCCACGCGGTGCCGCCGGAGCGGCGCAACGACCTTCGCTACATGGTCCGCGCGACGATCGACCTGCCGAAGCAGTGGGGGCCGCTGAAGGGGCTTCCGCGCAACCCCAAGCCGCTGCTGCGCCTGCTCGACGAGACGACGCTGCCGGAGGACTACCGCCAGGTCGGGACGCTGACACTCGATCGGATCGCCGGGATACAGACGCCCGTCGTCCTGATGTACACCGACAGCTCAGCCTTCATCGACACGTTCGAGTACCTGAACGCGCATCTGCCGAACGTCGATCCGGTACTGCTGCCGAAGACGGAGTGGGGTCACTTCGGGCCCCTGGAGCAGCCCGACGTCGTGATCGCGCACCTCCAGGAGCGGCTGTACGCGGAGGAGTCGGCCGGGAGCCGGAGCGCCTGATGCAGCGAGTACCGAAGGGCAGAGCCGGACGCCCGGGCGATCCCGTGATCGTGACCGGCAGCGCCACCGGCCTCGGACTCGAGACCGCACTGCAGCTGGCCGCCGGCGGCTTTCGCGTGTTCGCGACCGTCCGCAATCCCGACCAGAGCGAGGAGCTCCGCCGAGCGGCGGCGAACCGTGGGGTCGCCGTCGAGGTGATCCGGCTCGATCTCACCGATCGGGCGAGCATCGACGAGGCCGTGGCGAGCGTCGTGCGCGAGGCCGGCGGCGTGTTCGGCCTGGTCAACAACGCCGGGATTGGCCTGCGCGGCTGTCTGGAGGACTGCGCCGAGGACGAGATCCGCAGCGTGTTCGAGACCAACGTGCTCGGCACGATCGCCGTCACGAAGGCGGTGCTTCCTCACATGCGGCGCGCGGGCTGCGGGCGCATCGTGACCGTCTCATCGATCGGCGGCCGCGTGTGCGGCTTCGGGGTGACGACGTACTGCGCGAGCAAGTTCGCGCAGGAGGGCATCGGCGAAGGGCTCGCGCTGGAGCTCGCGCCGTTCGGGATTCAGTCGGTGATCGTGGAGCCGGGGATGATCAAGACCGAGCGCTGGTCGCGACATCGCGGCACGGCCCGCGGCGCGAACGATCCGGGTAGCCCGTACCACGGCTTGTTCTGGGCGAGCGAGCAGATCGCCGACAAGATCGTCCAGCGCTCCCCGACTCGTCCCGAGCACGTCGCCGGCACGATCCATCAAGCGCTGACGGCGCCGCGGCCGCGGATGCGCTACGTGGTCGGGCGCGGCGCGAGCGTCGTGATCGGGCTGCGGCGCTACCTCCCGCAGGGGACGTTCGAGCGGCTGTACTTCGGCGGCCAGGTCCGGCGCCTCGAGCGCCGGGCCGCGCAGGCCGCGGCGCCGCCGGGCGTGGGGTCCATCAGGTGAGCCGCTACCTGATCACGTTGTGGCCGTTCACGGGTCACCTGCTGCCTCAGATGAGCATCGCCCGGGCGTTGCGCGAACGCGGCCACGAGGTGGCGTTCTTCAGCGGCGACGCGATTCGGGACCGCGTCGAGGAAGAGGGCTTTGAGTTCTTCGGCTTCGAGCGGGTGGATCAGGAGCGCGCGTTTCGCGGGATGCGCGCGGTTGATACGGGCGATCGCCGCAGACGGCCCGGCGGCGGTCGTCTGCTGCCGATTCTGCGCGACTGGCTGGTCGAGACAATCCCCGACCAGCTCGCCGATCTACGCCGGCTGCTCGCCCGCTGGGTGCCGGACGCGATCGCGACCGACCTCTCGCTGTGGGGCCCGATCCTGGTGCTCTCCGAGACCGAGGGCATCCCGGTCGCGCTGTCGTCGACGTTCATGGGCCCGCTGATCCCCGGCCCCGACGCGCCTGCGTTCGGCTTCGGGCTGCCGGCGCCGAGGACGGCCCGGGCCCGGGCCGCCTGCGCGGCGCTCACCCGCCTGACCGAGCTCGCCGCCACGCCGATGCGTCGCCAGGTCGACCAGATCCGGGCGCGGGAGGGCCTGCCGCGGCTCGGCGAATCGGTCAACCGGTACACGGCGCGTCTGCCCTTGTATCTGGTCGGGAACATCCCGGAGCTCGATTACGACCGCCACGACCTCCCCGCCAGCGTGCACTACGTCGGCAACTGCATCTGGTACCCGGACGCCCACGACAGCGCCGAGTTCCTCGCCGGCGTCCCGACCGACCGCCCCTGGGTCCACGTGACCGAGAGCACGCTCGCCTACGGCGATCCGTTCCTCCTGCGCACGGCGATCGAGGCACTGGCCGATGAGCCGGTGGAGGTCATCGTCACCACCGGTGAGCACCGCGACCCGGGCGCGATCCAGCTCCCGGGCTGGCCGGCCAACGTCCATGCCGCCCGCTGGCTCAGTCACGGAGAGCTGCTCCCCCGGTGCGCGGCCTTGGTTACGGTGGGTGGCAAGGCGACCGTCCTGGCTGGCGCGGAGGCAGGCGTGCCGATGGTCCTCGTGCCGACGACCTGGGACAAGCCCGATAACGCGCGACGGGTGACGAGCACGGGCGCCGGCGTCCGCCTGGCGCCGCGACGGTGCACGCCGGACGCGCTGCGGGCCTCGGTGCGACGCGTTCTCGACGATCCTCGCCCCCGCGCCGCGGCCCAGCGGCTGGCGGCGCGCCTGGCTGAGATGCCCGGTCCGGCCGGCGCCGCCGAGCTGCTCGAGCAACTCGCGGGCGCCGGCGCGAGCGCCGCGATGCCGCCGGTGACGACAGACGGAGGTGCGAGATGACGGTGATCGAGCTGCGCACTGAGCCGGGGGCTCGGGTCGACCCATTCGCGCTTGCCGGTGCCGCGGCGGGCCCCGGGCGCCGGCGGCTGCTCTCCTATGTCGGGCGTTGGGGCCGGGCCTGCCGGTGGCTTCCCGCCGACGCGCTGCGCGTGCTGGACGTCGGCTGCTCGTTCGGCTACGGGTCGGCCGCGATCGGCGCTCGCGGCCCTTCCGGGCGCGTCGTCGTGGGGGTCGAGCGCGACCCGGAGCACCTGGCGGCCGCGCGCCGGCGGTACCCGTGGATCACGATCATCGATGCCGACGCCACGGAGCTGCCGGTCGCCGACGCGTGCGCGGACGCGGTCACGCTGCTCGACGTGATCGAGCACATCCCGGAGCCGGAGCGGGTCATCGCCGAGGTTCACCGGGTCCTTCGCCCAGGCGGCGTGATCGTCGTCAGCGTGCCCCACCGCGGTCCTCTGCGCTGGCTCGACGCGCTGAACCTCTACGACGCCGCGCGGCGCCGGTGGCCGTCGCTGCCGCCGCTCGAGGCTGCCACCGAGTCGGGTGGGGGGATCCACCGCCACTTCGGCGCCCGGGAGCTCGAGGGCGTGCTCGCTCCCTGGTTCAGCGTCGATCGGGTCGCGCGCACCGGGCTCGGCCTCCAGGAGCTCGTGATGATCGGGCTGATCGTGATCCGCGTGCCGCTGCGGATGCCGGCGCTGGCCCGCGTCCTGGTCGTCTCCCATCTGCTCGCCTACATGCTCGACGATTTGATCCCGACCGGACCGCTGGCCTACCACCTGGAGGTTCGCGGGCAGGCGGTGGCCGGAGCGGGCGCACAATGAGCGCGCGCGTGCTGTTCTGCTGCTGGCCGTTCGAAGGCCACGTCTTCCCGCAGCTGAGCATCGCGCTGGCCCTGCGCGATCGCGGCCACGAGGTCGCGTTCTACACGGGCGCCAACCTGCAGGCCACGATCGAGCAGCAGGACGTGACCGTGTTCCCGTTCGGGGGCGTTGAGCCGGCCTGGCTCCGGGTTCAGGCTCGCGAGCGGGAAGTCGGTGGCCGGCGGCAGTCGCTGCGGGTCCAGCATCAGGCCTTCCGAGACTGGCTGGTGGAGACCATCCCGGCTCAGGTGGACGATCTGGACGACGTGCTCGCACGCTGGCCGGCGGACGTGCTCGTGACCGACGCGTCGATGTGGGGGCCGAGCCTCGTGCTCGCGCGGGCGCGGCCGATTCCGGTTGCGCTGGCTTCGCCGCTGATCGGCGCGCTCGTCCCGGGTCCCGACGGTCCTCCTCCCGGTTCTGGGCTGGCGCCCCCGCGCAGCCGCCGCGGCCGCGTGATCGCGGGCACCGTGAGCGCCGCCACCGAGCTGCTCGCCCGCGGGCTGCGGCGGCGGCTCGACGAGCTCCGGGCCGGATATGGACTCGGCCCGATGGGCTGCGGCGTGAACGCATACTGCGGACGCCTGCCGCTGTACCTCGTTCTGAGCATCCCCGAGCTCGACTTCAACCGCGGCGACCTGCCGTCCAGCGTGCGGTACGTGGGCGCGTGTCTGTGGCACCCGCCGGAGGCGCCCGGCACGCGCGAGTGGCTCGAGACGGTCCCGGGCGGGCGGCCGTGGGTGCACGTCACCGAAGGTACTTCCCACTATCAGGACCCGTTCGTCCTGCGGGCGGCCGCCAAGGGCCTGGCCGGCGCCCCGTTCGAGACCATCATCACCCATGCGCGCGACCGCGCCCCGCACGAGCTCGAGCTCGGTGCCGTCGCCCCCAATATTCATGTGACCCGGTGGCTCAGCCACGACCTGCTGTTGCCCCGCTGTGCCGCCGCGGTGACCACCGGAGGCGCCGGCTCGGTGATGGCGGCGATGCGGGCGGGGGTTCCCTTGGTGATCGTGCCGACTACGTGGGACAAGCCCGACAACGCCCGGCGCGTGGCGGAGGCGGGGGCGGGCGTGATCCTGCGCCCGCGCCGATGCACGCCGGAAGGACTCCGCGCGGCAGTGCAGCGCGTGCTTGGCGATCCGCGCTACGCTCTCGGCGCGCGACGGGCGGCGCAACGACTAGCGGCCGCGCCTGGGCCGAAGGGGGCGGCGGAACTGATCGAGGGGCTCGCCCAGGGCGAGCACACGCGGCGCCGGGCGGCCGCATCGACCTGAGACGGAAAGGACGTGTCGTGAAGGATCACCGCTGGACTCGTATCGCACTGATCTCACTCGCGGTTGCGTTCGGCTCGTGGGGCCTCGCAGGGGCGGCGGACGCGATGCTGCCCACCGGCAGTCCCGGGGTCGACATCATCGCCCAGAACGGTTTCGGTGATCGCAACAACAGCTATGCCTGGTCGATGGACTGGTTCAAGGGCAAGCTGTACGTGGGGACCGGGCGCGACGAGCTGTGCCTGGAAGACGAGACGCTCGACTTCTACTACCCGCTCTTGAACGAATACTCGGCCAACCCGAGCCCGGATGTCCGCTGCACCCAGAACCCCTACGACCTGCCGCTGCGAGCCGAGATCTGGCAATACACGCCCAGTACCGACAAGTGGGCCATGGTCTATCAGGCTCCGCAGATCGCTAACCCCCTCAACCACGGAGCTCCCGTCTCGCGCGACGTGGCGTACCGCGGCATGACGGCGATGACGGCACCCGACGGCAAGCAGTGGCTGTTCGCCGCTGCCGTGACCCCGGACGAATACATCCCAGAGTTACGGACGAGCCACCCACCTGTCCTGCTGCGCACGAGCGACGGCGTGCATTGGCAGGTGATGCACATGCCGGCGGTCTGGGTGCACTTCCCCACCGGCAACTTCCGCCCGATGGGATACCGCTCGCTCGTGGTGTGGCGCGGTCACCTGTACGTCACCGCGACGCCGGACCTGACCGGGGACGGCGGCCTGTT
Organism: uncultured Solirubrobacterales bacterium; assembly: GCA_963763525.1. Classification (GTDB taxonomy): domain Bacteria; phylum Actinomycetota; class Thermoleophilia; order Solirubrobacterales; family Solirubrobacteraceae; genus Palsa-465. Next base: position 98,760 of record CAVXPA010000012.1, on the reverse strand, counting down.
CGAAGTCACCAACCCCTTCTCCGACCATCCCGGCCTCGTGCAGGTCAGCGATCGGGAGCTCGACATCTTCGAAGTAGCCACATTCGATGGCGGCCTGTACGTGGGGACCGGCAGCTCCACCACCGGGTACGGGGTCTACCGGACGTTCACCGACCGAGGCCGTCCATACAACTTCGTGCCTGTGCTGACCGATGGCGCCGGGCGTGGCAACAACGTCACCTCGGTCGTCTCCATGCATGTCTTCCAGAACCGGTTGTACGTCGGCGCCAGCGGCTGGTACAACCCGAACAGCCTGCCCGTCTCGGAGATGATCCGGGTCGCCCCCGACGGCGGTTGGACGCTCGTGGTGGGCAATCCTCGCCAGCTCCCGGATGGCCGCACGATCTACCCGACCAGCGGCCTCGGAGACGGGTTCTACGACATCTTCAACGCCCACTTCTGGCGGATGGCCGACCAAGGTGGCGCGCTTTACGTGGGCACGAACAACTGGGACTACCTGATCCAGACCAATCCGAAGTATGCGTTCCTGCAATCGTTGTTCGCGGGCAATCTTGGATTCGACGAGTGGGCGACATGCGACGGCAATGATTGGTTTGCCGTCACGTGGGACGCCTTCTCGGGCGACGAATACAACTTTGGCGAGCGCAACATCATCCCCGATGGCCAGAACGGCAGCACGCTGTACATCGGCAGCGCCAACTTTTCCCAGGGAACCACGATCTTCAAATCCACCGATCCGGTGTGCTCCTCGCTGGTCAACACCAGCTCCGCGGTGGCCCGGCCGGCGGCGTTGATGACCGATGCACGCGAACGCGGCACGCTGTTGTCCTGGGAGCCCTCCGCGCATGCGTCGAGCTACGAGGTCCTGCGCGCGTCGGTGATCGAGGTGACGCTGAACCTCCAGGAACCGCCGGCGCTGCCGAGCGGGTTCCGCTTCGACGATGAGATGCCGATCCTGACTCAGCCAGGGGCGCCCGGAAGCACCGCCGTGACCCTGCCAGTGGCGCTCGATTTTCGGCCGATCGCCACCACTGACGAGACCGACTACGTCGACCCGGCTCGCGGCCGTTACATGTACGAGGTGATTGCCAAGGACGCCGCCGGCTACGCGTCGGACCCGTCGAACTTCGAGGTGGTGCCCTCGGAGGAGCCGCCGGCCAGCTTCGCGACCGTCCGCCAGGCGCTTGGATCGCCTACGGCAGGCGTGGCGTCGGCGGGCGCTGCGCCTGGATCCAACGCGTGGAGCCTGCTCGACGACGCTGAGGGCGCATGGGCTCGGGGCTCCCACGGCGCCGCGCTGGCCGATCTGGCCGCGCTGCAGCGCGCCGCGGGCGAGAACGACCTGCTGGCCGAGGAGGCCGCTCGTCTGGACCGCCAGCTCCGGTATGCGGGGGTCGGCGGTTGACGACCGGGACCGGCGCGTGCGGGTAACGATCCTGACTGTCGGGTCCCGCGGTGACGTGCAACCGTTCCTGGCCCTGGGCCGCGGACTCGAGCGGGTGGGGTATCGCGTGCGGGTCGCCGCCTACCCACGGTTCGAGCCGTTCGTTCAGCGGGCCGGACTCGAGTTCGCGCCGCTGGCCGAAGGCCGGCTGAGTGAGGGTCCATCGACGGCCGAGGGCCGGCGTTGGCTCGAGGCCGACCGCGGCCGCCTGCCCGCGTGGTCGTGGGTCGGTTTCATCCGCGACGCGCGCTCCGTCGCGCGCCGGCGGCTCGCCGACGCCCTGCGCGCCTGCGAGGACGCTGACGCGGTCATCGCCTCGCACCTCGCGATCCTGGTCGGCTGGCAGATGTCGGAGCGATACGAGATCCCGTTGATCCGGGCGCGCCTGAACCTGCCTCAGAGTCGCCCGCCCCCGGCCTCGAGCGCGCTGCGGCAGGCGGCCTGGACGGCGATTCGGCCCTGGTTGTCGGCGGTCCGGCGCGATGTCGGCCTGCCAGCGGCGCCGCCGCGCGAGCCGCTCGGAGATCTCGACAGCCGCTCGGTGCCCGTTCTGTACGGGGTCAGCCCGGCGGTGCTGGTCAGCGGGCAGGCCTTCCCTCCGTTCACGAACGCCGTCGGCTTCTGGTTCCTGGACCAGCAACTGGACCCGGAGCCGCCACCAGGCTTGGAGGAGTTTCTGGCCGCCGGGCCGGCGCCGGTGTGCATCGGCTTTGGCAGCATGCTCGACGCCGACCCGGCGGTCACGAGGCACCTGGCCGTCGCGGCACTCGCGCGCGCCGGCCAGCGGGGGGTGCTCATCCGGGGCGAGTACGGGCTCGGAGGCGGCTCGCTCCCCGATGACGTGTTCGCGGTCGACACGATCGCGCACGATTGGCTGTTTCCCCGCTGTGCGGCGGTCGCCCACCATGCCGCCACCGGCACGATCGCGGCCAGCCTTCATGCCGGGGTGCCGTCGATCCCGGTCCCGCACATGGGCGACCAGAACCGCTGGGCGCGCCGGCTGACGCAGCTTGGGGTGGCGGCGCGTCCAATCGCGCGGCGGCGGCTGACCGAGGATCGCCTCTACGAGTCGATCGCGACGGTGACCGCCGACCAGGCGCTGCGCAGCCGGGCCGCCGCCATGGGCGAACGGATCCGGGCCGAAGACGGCGTCGCCAGGGGGGTCGAGGCGGTGCGGCGATACTTCGGCCCGCCCAGCGGTGTTAACGAGGTCCGCGTCCACGCGGGCGGGGAGCGCGTGAACGATTGAACGTGGCGATCAGGAGGAGTCCAGACATGACACGACATAACGCTCGGCGAGCATCGATGCTCGCCGGCCTGGTGGCGGCGCTCGCGTGCCTGGCGCTGCCAGGTGCGGCAGGGGCGGCACTGGCACCTGTCACGGTGGTGCAGGGCGCCACCGCCGCCGGCACAAGCACCTCGATCGCCGTGGGCGTGGCGTTCAACGGCGGGGACACCGCGCACGACGTCGCTATCGCCATGCCACCTGGCCTCCTGATCGACGAGTCGCTGGACGGCGGCGTCTGTCCGGGCGTGTCCGTGGGCGGCCCGGCGTGTCAGATCGGCACCGCCGCGATCAACGGCGGTGCCCCGGTTCCGCTCGAGCTTGTGGCGCCGCCAGTTGCCTCCGGCGGGATCGCCGGCGTGCAGGCGGGCCCGCTGACGGGGACGTTGACGCTGAGCTCGACGCCCGCCGTGGCGGAAACGCTGTCGTTCGATGGCGTCACGGCGGCCACCGCGCTCACCCAGCTCAACCTCACCCTGGGCGACGTGCGGCTGCCGACGAGCTGCCCGGCGCCGAGCGCCAACGTGAGCGTGGCCGCTGACACTCAGGCGGCGCCGGCCACAGTGGTCACTCAGTCGGCGCCGCTGACCGTCACGGGCTGCAGCTCGCTTTCGTACGCACCGACACCGTTCGCGGTCGTCACCAAGGACGACGGCGATACCGGCGTGATCCTCTCGACCGGCTTCACGCAACCGACGAGCGGATCCGCGACGCAGGGCTTCGCGCTCGACATCCCGTCCACCATCACCGTGAACCGCGTGCTCGGCGCGTGCCTCCACGGCACGCCCTGCGCGGTCGGGACCGCCTCGATCACCTCTCCGTTGCTGCCGGCCGGGACGCTCAGCAACGGCGCCATGAGCGTGGGCGGCTCGCTCTCCGCGCCCACGCTGACGATCACATTCCCGGCTCCGTTCGCGTTCTCGGTTGTCGGCGCGATTAGCCTCACCGGTCGCTCGATCGCGTTTTCGGGCCTACCCGACGTGCCGATCAGCGCCATGACGATGACGGTGACCGGCATCAACGGTGCGCGCGCATTCGTCACGAGCTGTGGCCCGACCGACATCTCAGCGCAGTTCACGCCGGTGGATGGCAACGCGGCCCTCACGGGCACCGGCGCGGTCACCTACCAGGGATGCCCGCCACCCGTCGTGGTGGGTCCGCCGAAAGCGTCCGCCTCGGTCAGCGGACTGGCTGGCGGCCAGCCGGCGCTTCACCTGCACGCCAGCCGAGGAGCCAATGCACCGAGCTTGACGTCGGTGGCGATCGGCCTGCCTGCGGGCCTGAGCTTCCGGCGCGCCGCGTTCGTGACGCGACGCAGCTGTGGAGCCAATCACCACCACTGCAAGACGACCACCGCGGTTGAGGGTCTCTCGCTGGCCGGCGCCCGGCTCAAGTCGGCGAAGCTACAGGGAGGCCAATTGGCGATCACGTTCGCGCAGAGCACGGCAGCCGTGACCGTGAAGCTCGGGGCGCCGTTGCTGAGCGAGAGCAAATCGTTGCAACGCGCGGCGCGCAAACACACCGTCCACGCACTCACTCTGAGAGCGAAGCTGACCAATAGCCAGGGCACGAAGACGACCGTGACCGTGCGCACGTAGGCACGGCGTCGCGCGCCGCGGCCACGGCGCGTCGTGCGGGCTCTGGAGCTCTCGTCTACGTGCGATTCGTGCTCGAGCGGGCCTGACTGGGCTGAGTCAGCGGACGTCCTCGCAGGCCGGCGGCCGCCTCCGGCAGTCCCGCGAGCTCGAGGATGGTGGGCGCGATGTCGTAGATCTCGAGGTCGGCGCGCGGACCAATGGGTATGTCCGGTCCGGCGATCACGCAGATGCCGTCGCGATCGTGGTTGGCGTCGTCCGGTCCGGTATCGTTCTCGAACGTCCAGTGGCGACCGTGGCCGAGGCTGCCGGCGCTGCGCCAGCCGAGATCGCCGAAGTAGACGATCAGGTCGGGTGGGATCCCGCGCTGCTCGCGCCACAGTTCCTCGGGCCGGAACACGCGCGTGCCGATCGGCTCACCGTCCGGGTCCGGGCAGCTCCACGAGGCGGCGCGCGAGCTCGTCGCGGAGGCGCTCGTAGTCGGCCGCGGATCGACGATCCCCTGCGGCTCGCGTCCCTCGACGTTCAGACACAGGCGGCAGTAGTAGCCGCCCTCGCCCCAGGCGCGCGTGCGCGACCAGTCGACGCGCGCCGCGCTGAACGGGGTGAGCTCGTCCGGCTGCTCCTCGAGCACGAGATAGCCCTCCTGCACCAGCCACTCGTTGACGCAGATCGCGCCCTGCATCGGGCGCGCGCCGTGGTCGGAGACGACGAGCACGGTCGTGTCCTCGTCGAAGCGCTCGAGCAGCTCGCCGATCTCCTCGTCGAGGTAGGCGTAGTAGTTGCGGATCGCGTCGCGATAGCGGTGCTCGGGCTCGTGGCGCGGATGCGCCGGGTCGAGCGTAGCGCCAGAACGCGTGATGCATCCGGTCCAGACCGATCTCCACCATCATGAAGAAGTCCCATGGGCGCGTGTCGAGCAGATGGCGCGCGACCGTGAAGCGCTGTTCGGTCATCTCATAGACCTCGGCAAGGATCCTGTCGCGCTCGTCGCTGCGGAAGTTGCGAACGTCGACGCGATAGGTGCCCGACCAGCCGCTCGATCTCGGCGCGCAGCTCCGCCGGGTGCGTGTACGGCGCCTTCCGGGTGTCGGAGGTCAGGAAGCAGCTGACGAGCTCGCCGTTGACCGCGACGCGGCGGCGAGGTCTGCGGCACGCCGACCACGATCACGTGCTTGCCCGCGCGCGCCATGTGGTCCCAGACGCGATCGACCTGAACCGCGCGCGAATCGGCGACCGCGAGCGAGTCGTAGTCGTGCCGCGATGCGGTTGCGGAAACCGTAGATCCCGAGCTCCCCCGGATCGCGCCCGCTGACCATGCAGCTCCAGGCCGGCACGGTGATCGGCGGGTCGACGCTGCGCAGCGGCCCCCACAGTCCCCGCCTGCATCAGCCCCGCGATGTTCGGCAGCTCGTCCGGCCAGCGGTCGAACACGAGGCGCGGGCTCGGCGCAGTCGAGGCCGATCACGGCCACTCGTGGCGCCATCGCGCTCAAATCACTCCGTAGCCGCGTTGCGTGGCGCGACCGCGTGCGCGCGCGTGCGGCAGTTCAGCTTGACGAGCAGGTCGCGGACGACGGTCTTCACGGTCCGCTCGGAGTAACTCAGTCGCTGCGGCGATCTCGCGCGTGCTGTCGCCGTCGGCCAGCAGGCGCAGGACGGCGTGTTCGCGCTCGGTCAATTCGCTCATCGTCGGCTCCTCGTCGCCCCGCTCGGGCAGGATCCGGCACAGCACCTCCGGTGCAACTGGCGTGCGGCTGCCGTTGACGGCCTGCAGGCACGAGCGCAGCCGCGACGGGGTCAGCGCCCGGAGCACGAGCACGGCCGTCAGCTCCTCGTGATCCGCTTCGGCGGCACCCGGGAGCGCGCGGACAAAGCGCACATCGCACCGACGAGCCGGCGCCGCCGGCTCGTCGATCGCGGCCACGTCCACGTCGAAGATCAGGGTCATCCGCTCCCGCCCGCGCGCCCGGACGGCAGGTGCGTGCGTGCTCCGCGAGGCGCCCCCTGCATGCATACCGCGATCCCACCAGCCGCGCCGAGCCGGGGCAAGGTCCACACGGATAAACCTCCACGCCCCTAAGCGCCGCGGACGGACCCGATCGACGATCGGCATGTGCACGTTTGGGCAGCTTGGGTGCCCAAACGTACATCCTTTGGGTGAGGGATCGCTGGCTGGTGGGAACTGCTGGGTGGGCGCCTACCCGAGCGCGCGATCGGAAATCATCCGGGTCGAGGGATCTTCGACCCGGCCCGGCCTGGAAATCATCCCGGTCGAGGCATCCCGCGAACCCGTCCCGACCTGGAGATCGTCCCGGTCGAGGCATCTTCGACCCGTCCCGACCTGGAAATCGTGGCGGTCGAGGCATCTTCGACCCGTCCCGACCTGGAAATCGTCCCGGTCGAGGCGTCTTGGACCCGTCCCGACCTGGAAATCGTCCCACTCGAGCATCCGCGTGCGGCGAGTGGGACGTTATCCATCTGGTGGCTGCACGACTACCCACTGGCCGTCGCCCGCGGCTCGAGTGGGTAGTTGTCCAGATCACAGGTGAAACACGCGGCCGGCGACGCGTCAAACCCCGTTGCGTTTCCCACCGGCGTCCTCACCGCCTTCACCGTTGAAAGCGCGCCGGCCGTCCCCATCGCCTCCCCGTTCAAAGCGCCGGCTTCCTCACTGCTTCCGCGCCGAAAGCGCGCAGCGGAGAAAAGCGCAGTCGTCAGATGAGCCCTTCGCGGATCGCCTTCGCGACGATCTCGGCTCGCGTGCGCGCCTGCAAGCGGCCTTGCATCTGATGGACGAGCTTCTTGATCGTCCGCTCGGAGTAGCTCATGTGCGCGGCGATCTCACGCGTCGAGCAGCCGTTAGCGAGCAGCTCGAGCAGGCGGCGCGCTCGCGGTTCGAGCTGCACCTCGAACGCGTTGCGAACATGCTGCGGGTTGACCATCAGACCGGCGGCAGCCGCATGGACGGTGGCGTTCAGTTGCGCCGCGGTCAGCGATTCGCGATCGAGCACGCCGGCCACGATGTTGCCCGCGGTGACGCTTCCCGGTCCATCCGGATCGTCGCTGCAAACAACGATCGGGCACGTGAACAGCCTGCGGCGGGCGGCTTCGCCGGACACGACGGCGACGTCGACCTCATCGCCATCCAGTACTTCCAGCTCGTGCGCGCTGACGTGAAGACGGCTGTCGTCGAGCAGCGCGGCCACCAGCCCCAGGCGAAGAATCTCGTGTTCCTCGATGACCGCCACCCGGATCCACCCGTTGCTGTGCGCGCCCTGCCCGACAACGTGTGGTTGATCCACTGAAGCGGTCATGAATACTCGTCTCTCGTTGTCGCTCGACCTTTCGCCTGAGACATCCATGCTCGGACGGAAGGGAGGTTCGTATGCACGCTCGGTCAGCCCGTCGTGGCCAGCCGAGAGGGCGCACCAAAGATAGATCATCCGGCTAGCATCGGGCGCTGCGCTGGGTGACACCGAAGACTAGGAGGAGAGTGCGTGCCGTTGCGCACGATCAGACCAGCCCTGGGGTTAACGTTGACGATCATCGCGTTGGCCGCGCTGCCGGCGGCCGCCTCCGGCTCGATCCTGCCGGCCCTGCTCCTGAACCAGAACGCGGGTACCGCGGCCGCGAGCATGACGCCGATCGGTTTCGACCTCGATTTCAACCCGACCACCGGCGACTCGCCTAGGAACCTCACGATCTCCTTGCCGGCTGGACTGCTGGCGAACATGAACATCGACAACGGCGCCTGCCTGAGCTCGACGGTGCTTGTCCCGGCGTGCGCGATCGGCCGCGGAACGGCGACCGCGCTGGGGCTCCCGCTGACGTTCGGCCTGTATCTCATCCAGCCGCCGGCGGCGGCCGACGTCGCGGGGATCGCCTTCGGCGTCGGCGGCTCGGCGTTGGCGAGCGGCGGCGTGACCCTGCGCAGATCGGCGTCCGTCGGACTCGATCTCTCCCTGAGTGACCTGACCTCTCTCCAGATCAGCCAGATGCAGTTCACGCTGAACGACCTGCGCCTCCCGACGAGCTGTCCGACGACCCCTGCGAACGTGAACGTCAAGGCCAATTCGCGGCGCGTCGCTCGGCTCGCCTCGGCGAGCGCGCCGCTGACCGTCACGAGCTGTTCGCGGCTGGCCTACACCCCGGCCGTGACGGGCTCGATCACCCGTGACCCGGCCGACGCCGGCGCTTCCGCCGTGGTCGAAATCACACAGCCCGCGGGCCAGTCGAGCAGCTCGCAGCTCGAGCTGGCGCTGCCGCCGACGCTGTCGCCCAACGTGCCGGCCGAGCGGGGGTGCCTGATCCACGCGTCGTGCGTGATCGGAAGCGCGACCGCGAGCTCGCCGCTGCTCCCGGCGTCGGCGATCCTGGATGGCACGATCGTCCTCGGCGGGACGCCGCAGGCGCCGCTGATCAAGGTCTCGTTCCCGCCGCCGCTGTCATTCGCGCTCACCGGGCCGCTGGACCCGGCCACGGGCACCATGACGCTGTCGGCGCCGGACTTGCCGCTCACTGGTCTGACGCTCGACATCACCGGCCCGGCCCCGGCGCGCGCGTTCCTGCTGCAACGCTGCGGCCGCACCCAGATCGGCGGGACGTTCACGCCCGACGATGGCAACGCCGCCGCGCGCGTGCTGGGCGCCGTGCACGTCACGTGTCCGGGCAGGCCGACGGCATCGCGCTCGCTCACCGGGCTCGCGAGCGGCGACCCCGAGCTGTCGCTCGGGGTGAGCCGCGGGGCCGACGCTCCGAATATCGAGTCGCTCGCGATCGCCCTCTCGGGCGGCCTGCGACTCGACCGTGGCGCGTTCGCGCACGACCGCACTTGCACGCACCGCCGCTGCCGGCTATCGCTCGACGGCCTCTCGCTCACCGGCGCGACCGCCGCCGCCGCCAGCTACCAGGCCGGCCGGCTGCTGCTCACGCTGGCCAGGCCGGTGGCGACCTTCTCGCTGAAGCTCGCGCGACCGCTGCTGAGCGAGGCGAGCGGATTGCAACTGGCCCTGGCGCAACGCCGCGAAGTGTCGGTGGGCGTCGCGATGACCGTGACCGACGCCGCGGGCACGCAGACCGCGATCGCGCTCAAACCGCTCAGCGTCAGTTGAGCGGCGGCTCGGGACCCGGCTGATCCGCCGTCTCGCCGTTGCGGGCCGCGGGCGTGGGCTCGAGCGACACCGCGGGGAGCTGCGCGGTTTCTCCCGCCGGCAGGCGCGCCGATTGTGCGCCCTCGCTGCCGTTGTCCTGCGGCGCCTCGGCCGCGCCGGCCGCCTCGCCGGTACCGGTCGGCTCGCCCGCCGCCAGAGCACCTCCGATCGGCTCCGCCGCCAGAGCACCGCCGCTCGGCTCCGCCGCCAGAGCACCGCCGCTCGGCTCCGCCGCCGGAGCACCGCCGCTCGGCTCCGCCGCCCCCGGGGCGCCACCAGAGCTGATCACGTCGATGATCGGCTTGATCAGGTCGATCGGCATCGGGAACACGACGGTGGAGTTCTGGGTCGAGCCGATCTCACGCAGCGTCTGCAGGTAGCGCAACTGGAGCGTGACGGGGTTGCGGCCGATCACGTCGGCCGCGTCGGCGAGCTTCGCGGCGGCTTGGAACTCGCCCTCAGCGTTGATGATCTTCGCCCGGCGCTCGCGCTCGGCCTCGGCCTGCCGCGCGATCGCGTGCTGCATCCGCTCTGGGATCTCGACGTCCTTGATCTCGACGGTCGTGACCTTGATGCCCCACGGCTCCGTCTGCGTGTCGATCACGTGCTGCAGGGCCTCGTTGAGATGCTCGCGCTCGGACAGGAGCGTGTCGAGATCGGCGCCGCCGAGGACCGAGCGCAGAGTGGTCTGCGCGATCAGCAGCGTCGCATGGTGGACGTTCTCGACCGCCGTGACGGAGCGGCTCGGGTCGACGACGCGGTAGTACGCCACGGCGGTGACGCGGACCGGGATGTTGTCGCGCGTGATGACCTCCTGGCCCGGGACCGCCAGCGTCGACGTTCGCAGGCTCACTCGCACCATCCGGTCGATCGTCGGCAGCAGCAGAACGAGCCCGGGTCCGCGCGCTTCCATCAGCCGGCCGAGCCGGAACGTCACGCCGCGTTCGTACTCGCGCAGAACCCGCACCGACGCTGCCGCCGCGGTCAGCCCGAGCACGAGCAGCACGACGAGGACGACGATGATCGCGGTGATCACGCCACCAGCTCCCACTCCTCGGCGCGGCGGACCACCAGGGTGAGTCCCTTCAGACGCTCGACCACGACCGAGTCGCCGGCGTGGATCGGCTCCGGCTCCTCCTCGCCCCAACTGCGCAGAGCACGCCACAGCGCGCCGTCGATCTGCACCTTGCCGGCGCTGTCATCCCAGCTGCGCGCCACGCCGACGCGCCCGATCAGGTCCTCGGGGCCGGAGCGGATCCGGCGCCCGCGCACGGCCGCGCCCTTGTGAACCGATACGACCACGGCCGCCGCCGATGCGCCACCGACGATTAGCGCCGCGAGCACTGCGACCGCGACGCCCGCGCCGAGCCCGGCTACCGCGAGCACGGCGCCGACCGTCAGAGCGATCGCGCCCGGTCCTCCGAGCACCCCCAGCGTGGGCACGTGCGCTTCGACGAGCACAGCGATTGCACCAACCACCAGAAGCGCAACGCCCAACTCCGTCATGAAGCAATCGTAGCTCTCGGCACAACCCGCTCCCGGGAGCCGCAACAAGCCGTTCCACGGTTTGCACAATAGGCCGCCCGCGCGCGCACGCGCGACGTGCCGGCTGACCGCCGTTCGATAGGGTCCCGCCCCTCTCGGCCCTCCAACACCGCCGCTTACACGGGAGCGGCGAGCCCTGTTCACATTTGGGCAACAACTGACCGCACGCGGTCAGGTACACCCCGGCCACACCCAAGGGGAAGGGAACCAGTTCGAAGATGTTCAGATCCGGCGCGTCCCGGCGCGTTTCCATCGGGCTCGCCTGCGCGAGCGCGGCAGTCGCGTGCGTCCTGCTGATCTGTGGCGGCGCGGCGTTCGGCCGGCGGCTCGGCGGCGCATCGCAGGACCGACCGACTTCCCGCCACGGATACAACAAGCGCCACGCGCGCACGAACGAGCTGGCGCGCCTCACGCTGACGGCCGTAGCCGCGAACGTCTCGAACCTGACCACCCAGACCCAGACCCAGACCCCGGAGTTCTTCGCGCCGGACTCGATCTGGAACGAGCCCGTCTCGGCCAACGCACCACTCGATCCACGCTCGGCCGCGATCGTCGCGAACCTCGCGCAGATGGCCTCGACGGAAACGCTCGGGCTCGGGGCGTTCGGCGGCCCGACGCCGTACATCGCCGCATCGAACACACCGCTCGTGAAGGTCACGCTGACGGCGAACGACCCATTGCTGCAGGAGGCGTTCGACGCGGTGCCGATTCCCGCCAACGCGCAGCCATCGACCAGCACCGACGAGACGCTGCTCGTCTACCAGCCGAGCAGCAACACGATGTGGGAGTTTTGGAAGACCGTCAAGGGGACCAATGGCTGGACCGCCCGGTGGGGCGGCCGGATGATGAACGTCTCCACCGACCCTGGTTACTACCGCAACGTCGACGATCCCGAGGGCGACCCGCTGGAGATGAACAACTGGGGCACCACGGCGACATCATTTCCCCTGATCGGCGGGACGATGATGATCAAGGAGCTGGAGGCAGGTGTTATTCAGCACGCGCTCGCGCTCGCGATCACGTTCACCTGTGCGGGCGTGTTCGCCGCTCCGGCGCAGCGCACCGACGGCAGCGCATCGGGGTCGAACTGCGTTCCGGAGGGAGCTCATTTTCGGCTCAACCCGGATCTGAACCTAGCTTCCCTGCACCTACCGCACTTCATCTACATGATGGCCGTCGCGGCGCAGAAGTACGGGATCTACATCGACAATCGCTCCCACGGGTTCACGTTCAAGGACGAGGACGCGACACAGTTCATCGAGCAGAACGGCTACGACCCCTACTTCGGTCGCGACGGCGAGCCCGGATCGCCCGGCGCGCTCTACACGCAGTGGCCGAACGTGATGCTCGAGGACTTCCCCTGGAGCCAGCTGCAGCTGCTGCAGATGGACTTGCGCACGCAGCCCGACCCGACCGTCTACATCGAGAATCCGTAGTCGCGGCGCCGAAGGCGAGCGAGAGCGGCGCTCCCCGTCCTGTGGGCAGCGCGCCCTCAGCCGGTCGCGAAGTACACGTTCTTCAGCTCGGTGTAGTAGTCGAGCGCGAAGGGCCCGAGCTCGCGCCCGACGCCGGACTGCTTGAACCCACCGAACGGCGTGCTGACGCGCACCGACGTGTTCGAGTTGACCGACAACGTGCCGGTCTCGAGGGCCCGCGCGACGCGCAGCGCGCGGCCCCCGTCGCGGGTCCAGATCGAGCCCGACAGCCCGTAGATCGTGTCGTTCGCCAGGCGGACCGCATCCTCCTCGTCGTCGAACGGGATCACCGCCGCGACCGGCCCGAAGATCTCCTCGCGCGCGGCCCGGTCGTCGTTGGAGACCGGGCACAGGACGGTTGGCGGGAACCAGAACCCGGGCCCGTCCGGCGCCTCGCCGCGGAACGCGACCGGCGCCTGCTCATCCACGTAGGAGCTGACGGTCGCCCGCTGGTCGGCTGAGATCAGCGGTCCCATCTCGGTCGAGTCGGCGAGCGGGTCGCCGACCCGAATCGCTTTCACCGCCGGCTCGAACAGCGACATGAAGCGATCCAGTGCGGTCCGCTCGACGAGGATTCGCGAGCGCGCGCAGCAATCCTGGCCGGCATTGCCGAACACGGCCATCGGCGCCGCCTCGGCCGCCCGCTCGAGGTCGGCGTCGGCGAAGATCACGCTGGCGGATTTGCCGCCGAGCTCGAGCGTCACCCGCTTGATCGAGTCCGACGCGAGCTGGCTCACGCGTCGCCCCACGACGGTCGAGCCAGTGAACGCCACCTTTGCCACGTCGGGGTGCTGCGCGAGCCGCTCGCCGACGACCCTGCCCGGGCCCACGACCACGTTGAGCACGCCTTCCGGCAAGCCGGCCTGGAGCGCGATTCGTTCGAGCTCGAGCGCCGTCAGCGGCGTCAGCTCGGCGGGCTTGAGCACGATCGTGTTGGCCGCGGCGAGCGCCGGCGCGACCTTCCAGCAGGCGATCGGCAGCGGGAAGTTCCACGGCGTGATCAGGGCCACGACGCCGAGCGGCTCGCGGAACGTCATGTCGACGCCGCCGGCAACCGGGATCGTGCTGCCGAGCAGCCGCTCGGGCGCGCCCGCGTAGTAGCGGAAGACGTCGGCGACCATGCCGATCTCGCCGCGCGCGTCGGTGATCGGCTTGCCGACGTTGCGCGCCTCGAGGCGCGCGAGCGACTCCGCCTCGGCCGCAACCGCGTCGCCGATCGCGCGCAACACGCGCGCCCGGTCGCCGGGTGCAATCGCGCGCCACGCCGGATACGCGGCCTTCGCGCGCGCGACCGCGGCGTCCGCCTCCTCCACGCCGGCTTTCGGCAGCTCGGCCAGAACGCCCTCGGTCGCGGGCTCCACGACCTTCAACGTCGTCTCGGTGCTCGTCGCCACGGCAGGACCTCCGGCTCGAATTTGGGCGGCTCGACTTCGGCCCACTCTACTGCTATAAGGACCTGGACCAGGACCAAACTCCAGAGAGGAAGATGGCCGTGACGGACACGCCGGTCGACAGCAATTCCACCCGCGTGCTGCCACCCGAGTTCGACCGGCGCTACCCGGTCATCGTCAAGGGCGACGGCGTCTGGGTGGAGGACGCCGCTGGGAACCGCTACCTGGACGCGATGAGCGGCGGGTCGATGGCGCTGACGCTCGGATACGGGCGCCGAGATCTGCTCGAGGCAGCCCGCGCGCAGGGGCAGCGCATCTCCTTCGCGCACAACGAACGCCTCACGAACCCCGCCCAGGAGCGGCTCGCGCAGGAGCTGTGCTCGGTAACGCCGCCAGGGATGACGCGCGTGCACTTCGTGACCGGTGGCTCCGAGGCGAACGAAATGGCGCTGCGGCTCGCCCGCACATATCACGTCGAGCGCGGCGAGCCCGATCGCTGGCGCGTGATCTCGCCCGCGCAGGCCTACCACGGACCGACGATGGCGACGCTGGCGCTGACCGGGAGGGCCGGCCTCCAGGGCCCGCTCACCCCGTACCTGCGCGAGCAACCACACATCCCGCCGAGCACCTGGCGCCTGGATCCGACCGGCGAGCAGTCGCTGGCGGCGCTGGACAAGGCGCTCGCGGACGTCGGGCCCGAGACCGTGGCCGCGTTCTTCTGCGAGGTGATCAGCGCCGCCGCTCTGCCCGGCTACACGCCGCCGCCGCGGTTCTGGGAGAGCCTGGCGGAGCGGCGCGAGCGCTACGGCTTCCTGATCTGCTTCGACGAGGTCGTCACCGGGATGGGTCGAACCGGGCGCTGGTTCGCCGCCGACGCGCTGCCGCTCACGCCCGACATCATCGCGACCGCCAAGGGACTCGGCGCCGGCTATGCCGCGATCGGCGCGGCGATCTGCCACGAGCGCGTGTATGAGGCCGTGGCGAACGGCTCGCGTCAGTTCACGCTCGGCCACACGTGGGACGGCGCCCCACTGTCGTGCGCTGTCGGCGTAGCGGTGCTCGACGCGCTGCGGCGCGAGCAGCTGATCGAGCGCGTCGCGCAACGCGGCCCGCGCCTGCGCGACGAGCTCGCCGACGCGCTTGCCGGGGTGTCGATCGTGCGCGAGGTCAGAGGCCACGGCTACCTGCTCGGGGTCGAGTACGTCGACCCGCGCGACGGCGTCTCGTTCCTGCCGCCCGGGATGGGGGTCGCCGGACGGATCGACGACACCGCGCTCGCCCGCGGCCTCGTGATCCTCTCGACTCAGCCGACCGGCGACGGGTACGCCGGCGATCAGAGCCTGTTCGCGCCGGCCTTCACGAGCACCGACGAGGAGCTCGCGGAGATGGTCGCCCGGTTCGCGGCCGTCGTGCACGACGTCGCGGCGGAGGTCGAGCGCGAGCTCGGGACTGTGCCGGCAGGTGCCGCACGATGACCGCCGGCGGGTTGCGAGCGCTGGTCATCCAGCACGAGCAGCCGACCCCCGGCGGCTACGTGAACCAGTGGCTGGCCGAGCGCGGCGCCGATCAGGACGTGTTCAGGATCGACCTCGAAGCGCGCCCGGTCGATCCCTGCGACTACGGCGCGATCGTCTCGCTCGGTTCGGAGTTTGCCGCGTTCGACGACTCGGTCCCCTGGATGGCACGCGAGATCGAGCTGTTGCGCACTGCCTTCGATGCCGATGTCCCGGTCCTCGGCGTCTGCTTCGGCGGTCAGCTGCTCGCGCGCGTGCTGGGCGGCGAGTGCTTCCGCAGCGACGAGTCGGAGATCGGCTGGCTCCCCGTCCGCAGCAGCGACCCGGACCTCGTTCCGGAGGGACCGTGGTTTCAGTGGCACTTCGACACGTTCACGCTGCCGCCGGAGGCCGAGCTGATCGCCGACAGCCCCGTCGGTCCACAGGCGTTCACGGTCGGCCGCAGCTTGGGCGTCCAGTTCCACCCCGAGCTGACACCCGAGATCATGGACCTGTGGGTGGACGCGTACCCCCACGAGCTCGAACAGGAAGGCGTCGACCCCGCCGGGTTGCTGGTCGAGACGCGGCGGCGCGCGGCGGCTTCGCGCGCGGCCGCGTGGCAGCTGTTCGACGCGTTCCTGGCGCGCGCCCGGTCGGGCGTGGGCACGGCGGGTGCGCGCGATGGCCGTTGACTTCGCGCCGATCCATCAGCTGCGCGCGCACGAGTACGTCGCCGATCAGATCCGCCGGCACATCGCGCTGCGGTTGATCGGGCCGGGCGAATCGCTGCCGTCCGAGCGCGAACTGGCGGCGATGTTCGGCGTCGGCCGGCCGACGATCCAGCACGCGATGCGGCTGCTCGAGGCGGATCGTCTCGTGCACGCCCGCCGCGGCCGGGGCGGCGGCACGTTCGTCGTGGAGCGCGTTCAGGATGCGGGCGCGATCGACGAGCTGCTCGCGCGCGTGCTGCGCGAGCGCGACGAGATCGAGGAGCTGCTCGTGTTCCGGCGCGCGCTCGAGCCGCGCGTCGCGTGGGAGGCCGCGCGGGCCCGCGAAGAGGACGACCTCACCGCGATCTGGGAGGCGATCGACGGCATGTCGAACGCCGCGGGCGAGCCCGAGTACATGCGTCACGACACCGAGCTGCACCTCGCGATCGCGCGCGCGAGCCGAAATCGGTTCATGCTCTCGGCGATCGAGGAGATCCGCATGGGACTCAACGACGTGATCAGCCTGCTGCCCGAGTCCGACACCTGGCACCGCCGCCTGCGTGGCGAGCACGAAGGAATCGCGGATGCGATCGACGGGCGTGCGTGCGAGGCGGCTCGCGACGCGATGGAGCGTCACCTGACGGCCAGCGAACGCGGGGTGCGGGCGCTGCTGAGCGCGATGGGAAGGAGAATGGCCCCGTGACCACGGCAGATCAGACCAACGTGTTCCCGCGCCTGCTCGATCTCAACTACCCGATCATCGAGCGCGGCGAGGGCGTGTGGCTGTACACGAGCGACGGCGAGACGGTGCTCGATGCCTGCTCCGGCGGAGCGATGGTCACGTGCCTCGGGCACGGGATCACGGCGCTCGTCGAGGCCGCGCACGCGCAGGCGGAGCGGATCTCCTACGTGTACAACCACCACTTCACCAACGAGCCGCAGGAATGGCTGGCCGAGCGGCTGATGGACACGGCGGCCCCCGAGATGGCGCGCGTGCGGTTCGTCTCGGGCGGGTCGGAGGCGAACGAGACCGCCATCCGGCTCGTGCGCCAGTACCACGTGGACCGCGGCGACGAGAACCGCTGGCGGATCATCACGCAGGCGCAGTCCTACCACGGCGCGCTCACCGGCGCGCTCGCGCTGACCGGGCGGCGAAGCCTGCAGGAGCCATACGACCGCTATCTGGCCGATCACCTGCACATCCCGCCGTCCACCTGGCGCTTCGACGACAGCGGCCAGAAGGCGCTGGACGAGCTCGACCGGTTGCTCGAGCAGGCCGGCCCCCACACGGTCGCCGCGTTCATGTGCGAGCCGGTCGGCGGCGCGGCGCTGCCGGGCTACTCGCCGCCCGCCCACTTCTGGGAAGGTCTCGCCAAACGGCGCAAGAAGCACGGGTTCCTGATCTGCTTCGACGAGATCGTCACCGGTATGGGCCGGACCGGCAGCTGGTTCGCGGGCCAGCAGCTGCCGCTGACGCCCGACATCTTCACCGCCGGCAAGGGGATGGGGGCCGGGTATGCGCCGCTGGCGGCTACGTTCTGCACCCAGCACGTGTACGACGCGTTGGCTGCGGGCTCGCGCAACTTCGAGCACGGCCACACGTGGGACGGGGCGCCGCTGCCGTGCGCCGTCGGGCTGGCGGTGCTCGAGCGGCTCGTCGAGCTCGGTCTGATCGACCGTGTCCGCGAACGCGGACCGTCGCTGCGCGAGGAGCTTGCCGAGGCCCTGTCGCCCTACCCGCTCGTGAAGGAGGTCCGCGGCCGCGGCTTCCTGCTCGGGGTCGAGCTGGTCGATCCGCGCGACGGCGTCTCGCTGCTACCCCACGAGCTGGACGTCGGCGCGCGGATCGATCAGCTCGCGTTCGACCACGGGCTGCTCGTCACCTCGACGCATTCGACACCGGACGGCTACACGGGCGACCAGACGCTGCTCGCGCCCGCGTTCATCGCGACCGAGCAGGAGCTCGCCGAGATGATCGCGCGGGTGGCCAAGACCGTGAAGGCCGCCCAGGACGACGTCGAGCGGGCGCTGGCAGCGTGAGCGAGCTCACTTCGACGGCCCCGCTGGGTGGGCTCGCCGCGAGTCGGCAGGAGCCCGGGCAGTTCGTGCTCCTCGGTCTGCCCGACGTCAACGGGTCGCTACGCGGCAAGGCGCTGCGGCCGCACGCGTTCGCGGCCGCGCTCGCGGGCGGGACGGTGATGACCGATCTGCTGCTCGCGCTCGATCCGACCGACACGCCGATCACGGACTACGAGTCGTTTGGGATCAGGTCCGGCGCCGGGGATCTCGTCGTGCGTCCCGACGCGGCGACGGTTCGTCCCCTCTCGTGGCTGCCTGGCTGGCAGGTCTGCCTGTGCACGCCGCGGTGGCCGGATGGGCGGCCGTGCGAGCTCGCCTCGCGCGAGGTCCTGCGCGGCGCGGTCGCGGACATGCGGGAGCTCGGCTACGACACGCTCGCGGCGGTCGAGTACGAGGTGCGCCTGCGCGACGCCGCCGGCCAGCCGCTGTCGGGCGGGATCAGCTACAGCCTCGCGGAGATCTCGCGTTTCGAGCGCTACACCGCGCGCCTGCTCGAGGCGCTCGACGCGATGCAAATCGAGCTCTCGGCCGTGCACACGGAGGCCGGCCCTGGCCTGCTCGAGCTGAACATCGCGGCGGCGGACGGGCTCCGCGCGGGCGACGACGCCACCTACGTCAAGCTCGCCGTCAAGGAGGTCGCGACGTCGATGGGGCTGAGCGCGAGCTTCCTGGCCAAGACGACACCCGGTGAGGAGGGGTCCAGCGGTCACGTCCACCTGTCGCTGTGGAGTGCGGGCGCGAACGCGTTCACCACCGAGGAGGCGACGTTCACGGCCGCGATCGCCGGCATGCTCGAGCATCTGCCGGCCGCGTCGCTGCTGCTGAACCCGACGATCAACTCCTACAAGCGCCTGATTCCCGGCTGGTTCGCGCCGGTCAACGTCAGCTGGGGCGAGGAGAACCGCTCGTGTGCGGTCCGGGCGATCCGCGGAGAGCACACCGAGCGCTGGCGGATCGAGTGCCGCCGACCCGGCGCCGACGCCAATCCATATCTGGCGCTGGCGGCGCTGATCGCGAGCGCGGCGGACGGCATCCGCCGCGAGGCCACGCCGCCGCCGCCGATCATCGGTGACGCGTCCGCGCGGGCCGACCTGCCGCCACTCCCCGGTTCGCTGGAGGAGGCCGTGCGCGCCTTCGACGGCGACCCGGCGCTGCGCGCGGCGCTCGGCGAGACCTTCTCCGATTACTACCGCACCTCGCGCGTGTGGGAGCTGAGCGCCTGGCGCGAGGCGGTCAGCGACTGGGAACGCGAGCGTTACGGGCGCGCGGTGTGAGCCGGTGGGCTCCACCCATCCGGGGCCGCTGGAACCGGTGGAATGTTCAGGTGGGGTCCACTAGGGTCTGGCGGCGATGGGCATCTCGCAGTGGACGCGCTCCTCGCAGCCGCCCGAGCTCGAGCTTCAGCAGAAGGACAACCTCTGCGGTCCCTTTCACGCCGCGCGAGTGCTGCGCGACGCGGGCGTCACCGCGTGGGAAGGTCAGGAGCTCGACCAGGACCTGGTCGCGCTGCACGCCGGTACCGGCCTTCCTCGCCTCGAGTGCGAGCCGGAGGTGCCCCCGGGCGCCGCGAGCCGGCAGGACTACCGCCACGAGCTGGCGCTCGTCGAGCCCGCCCGCGCTGGGACCCCAACCGCTGGACTAGTGCGGGCGATCGAGGAGCTCTCAGAGGGCCGACTCGCGTGCGTGCCTCTTACCGGCGAGTGGACCGCGGAGAACGTCACCGGGCTGATGCGGGCGGCGCCGCCGCTCGCGGCGCGGCTGATCGCGAACGTCCGCACGGGCCGCTTCTGGGGCAGTCGCCCCCCGGCTGAGACGCTGATCGCGGTGCTGTCGGGCGCTCTCGTGCAGGAGCCGCCGCCGGCCGACTGGGACGCGGGGCACTTCGTCGAGCTCGAGGCGCTGATCGGCGGCGCCGCCGGGTCGCTCGTGCTCGTCCGCGACTCGTACCCGTCGCTGGGCTGGATGGGGCGTCATCTCCAACCACCGGGCGTGGTCGCCGATGCGCTGATGCGCGGGGACGGCAAGCGCGGCGGCGTGCTCGTCGTGGTCGGGTCGGAGCTGGCGCCGGCCGTCGAGCGGCTCGCCGGCGAGCTTTCGTTGCAAAGGACGATCTGGGGGAACAAGAGCTGATGGCAGCGGCGCAGGAGCAGACGGTCACCGTCGAGGAGGTGATCGCCTCCTGGCGAGAGCAGGGGATCCGGAACGTGCGCTTCGAGCTTCCCGACATGCACGGGACGAGCCGCTCGAAGCTCGTCCCGATCGGCCACGCGGCCCGCTACGCCGAGGAGGGCCTGAACATGTACGGCGGCGCGGTCGTACTCGACAGCCGCTCGGACGTCGTGCCGGGGACGCTGTACAACGAGGAGGTCGGCTACGGTGACCAGCGCTTGAAGCCGGACCCCAGCACCGCCGCGATCATCCCCTGGATGAACGACACCGGGCGGCTCATCTGCGACACCTACTGGGACGACGGGCGCCCGCTCGGGGCGGCGCCGCGGCACGTGTTCAGGCGCGTGCTCGACCGCTGCCGCGCGCTCGGCTACGAGCCGTTGATCGGGATCGAGCCCGAGTTCTACCTGCTCGACCGGGAAACCCGGCAGCCGCTGTTCGAGGGCTACCACATCTTCAACACGGTGCGCAACACGTACGTGCCCCTGATCGAACGGATCGTCGCCGACATGCGGCAGTTCGGGATCGACATCATCACGGCCAACGCCGAGTACGCGGGGTCGCAGTGGGAGATCGTGTGCGGTCCGAGCAGCGGCATGGCCGGGCCCGACATCGCGTTCAGCTTCAAGAACGGCACCAAGGAGCTGGCGCACCAGGAGGGCCTGATCGCGAGCTTCATGTCCAAGCCGTTCGATAATTCCGCCGGCTGTGGGGCGCACAACCACATCGGCCTGCTGGCGCGCGAGTCGGGCGAGAACGCGATGGCCGACGCCGCGAACGAATGGGGCCTCTCGCAGGTCGGCCGCAGCTTCGTCGCGGGCCAGCTGCGCCACGCGGCCGCGGCCTACGCCCTCCTGGCGCCGACGGTCAACTGCCTCAAGCGGCGTCGCACGCACACGTTCAGCCCGACGAACATCTCCTGGGGGGTCGAGGACCGCAGCGCGTTCGTGCGTGTGAAGGGCGGCCCATCCAGCAGCAAGCACGTCGAGAACCGCGCCCCGACCGGCCTCTCCAACCCGTATCTGGTGTCGGCCGTGCTGCTCGCCGCGGGGCTGCTCGGGATCGAGGACTCACTCGAGCTGGAGCCACCCGCTCGCCCGCCCGCCGAGGAGGACCCCTCCAAGACGCCGCTGCCGACCTCCGTGCACGAGTCGCTGGCCGCCCTCGAGGCGGACGAGAAGCTCGTGGCCGCGCTCGGGGATGAGTTCGTCGCCGCCTACGGGGTGATGCGCCGGTACGAGCTGCAGCGGTTCGCCGACCACGTCACCGACTGGGAGCTAACGGAGTACCTCGAGCTCTATTGAAGGTCCGTCGGGAACCGAAGACGCGGCGACCGCACTCGCCAGGCGCTCGCCGATCACCGGCGCGAACTTGAACAGGTTCGCGCCCGCGACCGCGAGCACCGGCCCTTCGCGCCAGATGCCGAAGCCGTCGTCCGGCTGGCCCGGCAACGTTGTCGTCAGGCGCGTGACGTCGCCGATCGGGGTCGGGTCGAGCCCCGGCAGCTCTCGGCGGACGTA
The DNA here is from genome assembly GCA_963763525.1 of uncultured Solirubrobacterales bacterium. Lineage (GTDB taxonomy): Bacteria > Actinomycetota > Thermoleophilia > Solirubrobacterales > Solirubrobacteraceae > Palsa-465. The sequence goes on along the minus strand of CAVXPA010000012.1, from coordinate 76,902 downwards.
CGCGATCACGCGCTCGCGGGCAGGCGCCAGCTCGATCGATGCCGGCACGTCGGCGGCCAGGTCCTCGGCCGGCGGATAGATGCCGGGCAGTGCCAGGCCGATCGCGTACCGGTCGTCGAGGTCGCTCAGCGCATAGACGTGCTCGAGCGCGCTGGAGCGGCGATCGCTGAAGCACGGCAGCGGGCTCGCCGGCGGCGTTCGCGCGCGGAACGTCAGCCGTGTGTGCGCCTCGCGACGCTGGTGGACGGGCAGGCCGAGCGGCCGCACGAGGCGATCGGTGCCCGGGCCCGCGCAGACGACGCACCAGGAGCTGCGGTGCACCACAGCTCCTTTGCCGAGCACTTCGACCGAGTGGCCGCCGGAGGCGATCGCGAGCCCGTCGACCTCCACCGCTCGCAGCGCCGCTCCTCCGATCTCCCGGATGAGCGCGGCGATCGTGTCCTCCGCTCGGATCGCCCCTCCGAGCGGATCCCACAGCAGCATGTCCTCGGGGGGCGCCGCGATCGGAAAGAGCTCGGCCGCCTCCGCGGCCGTGGGCACGACCGCCGGCACGCCGGCGGTGCGCAGCGCCTCGAGCTCAGCCTGGGTAGCGCCCGCTCGCAGAACGCCTTCGCTTCCGAGCAGCGTGCACTCGAAGCGCTCTTCCCAGCGCCGCCAGCCGGCGCGCGCGGCGACGGCAAGTTCGATCAGCGCCGGGTCGGCGTGGAGGTGGCGGAACTGGCGCGTGCGGCCGGCGGACTGGCCGTCTCCGGGCTGCCCGCGCTCCAGGCAGACGACGTCGAGTCCGAACTCGCCCAGGCTCGCGGCCACGGCGAGGCCGATCACGCCGCTCCCGATCACGCACGCCTCGCTCGTGGAAACCACCACCGCAAGAATCTAGTGCACGTTGCACGAGTGCTTCTGGGCGGGGCACCGGCCCCGACACCATCCGCCCGAGACCGAGAACAGGAGATTGCCGCCATGGCCACGACCGGACCCCTGCAGCTGTCCGCCCGCGAGCGGGAAGCGCTCGCTCAGCTCGCCCGCTTCCCGCTGCTCGAGGCGCTCATCGGCCGGCGCTCGCGGCGCTTCCCGATGGGCGGCGAGATCCCCGATGGACCGCTTGCGTACCGCTCGCGGCACCCCCACATGCCACTGTCCGAGCTCGAGACGATGCTCATCCTTGCGGTCATGAGCGGGACCACGGGGTGGCATTTCGGGATCACCAGGCACGCTCGCTACGCGCCCGCGCTGGCGAACTACAACGGCGCCGCGGCCGGCAGGACGATTCCCTCGGCGGCCGGGTTCCACACCTCGGAGCTGTTCTACACCGACGACTCGGGGCTGTACTTCCTGCCCACCCGCGATGCCGGCGCGCTCGTCGACCCGGCAGTCGAGGAGGTGACGATCGAACTGATGCTCGAGCGCCATCGCGGACGAGTGGTGAAGCTGTCCGACACGCGCCTGCACCTGCCGCGTGCAGAGCCATACCTGGAGGGACACAACACGTGGATCGCGAACGAGCCCGGCTCGCTGCTCGCGATCCCGATTGCCGACATCGCTCAACATCACATCGCCAACATCTGCTTCTTCACCCAGAACGGTTACTGCATCAGCGACGACATCAACCAGCGACGCATTCCGGGGATCGAGGAGTTCGCCGACCTCGTCGACACAGCCGAGCCGATCCCGCTCTCGTTCGTCGAGCAGTATTCGCTGACCGAGGCGACGGCCGAGCTGATGACGTCCAGTTACAACGGCGCGCTGCTGCTTGGAGCGATGGGGCTTGGCGGCTGGTCGTTCGACGGGATCGAGCACATGTCGCTGCTCGGAGCCTCCGGCGACCCCGATGTGCCCGGCCTCGGCTTCCGGTATGACACAGATCCGCGATGGGGCACGCCGAACCCAACCGGACGAACCGACGGCACGTTCCACGCATTCTGCCCGCCTCACTTCCCCACCATGGCGGCCGCGGTCGAGGCGTTCTGTGAACGCAAGTTCGGGCCTGGCGGCCCGTACCACCCGGACACGCCGGGGCCGTGGCGGGACTCGCGCGCGGTCAGGAGCGCCGCACAGCCGCACGACGATCGCTTCAAGGCGTGTGTCACGCTTCAGTGTCAGTACACGCTCGAGACCTGGGGCAAGTTCCCGGGCACAGTGCCGAGCGTGTGGATGATGAACTACCTCCAGGCACAGCACATCGACCTCGACTTCTACGACCACCACTTCCGGCCGGGCGCTTACCTGGAGACTCACCGTGGCCACATGGAGACGTGGCACTGACGGCTCGGGCGTGGGATGAAAGTGACGCTGGGGCGTCGCGTTGATCCCACGGTATCGCGCTCACCGGCTCCGGAGCTCGCGCAGCGCGGTCAGTTCCTCGGCGCTCGGAGGCGGAGTCACGCGCACCTGCGCCGCGAGCGCGAGGGGCCAGCCGGTCGCCTCGCGCACGCGGTTGATCTCGACGCCCTCGTGAACCTGCGCGAGCACGAGCTCCTTGCTGTTCGGATCGGGCTCGAGCACGCCCAGGTCGGTGATCACGGCGGTCGGACCGCGGCCGCGGAACCCGAGTCGCTCGCGCGCGCCCGGTCCGTCCCCGTAGCCGATCGTCGTGACGAAGTCCAACCGCTCGACGAACGTGCGGGTCGAGTGCGTCGCGATCACCAGCACCTCGCTGCAGCCGGCGGCGATCTCCGGCGCGCCGCCGGCCCCCGGCAGGCGCGTCCGCGGATGCGCGTAATCGCCGATTACGGTCGAATTCAGGTTGGCGAAGCGATCGACCTGGGCCGCGCCGAGGAACGCGACCTCGATCCGTCCGGGGCCAATCCAGTAGTTGAACATCTCCGGCACCGACACCACCGTCTCGGCGGTCTGCGCGAGCTCGCCGTCGCCGATCGAGAGCGGGACGCGCGTCGGCTTGGCGCCGAGCGTCCCCGACTCGTAGATGAGGACGAGCCGCGGGTTGTGGAGCGCTCGCGCGAGGATCGCGGCCGTGCTCGGGCGACCGACGCCGATCAGCACGCTCTTGGCGCGCGCCAGGCGCCGGGCCGCGACGACCGTCTGGATCTCGGCGGCGCTCGCGCTCGCATCCTCTTCCTGGTCCTTCGCGAGCGTCATCCGCGTGGCCCTTCGCGGCCGCCGAGTACGTGCTCCTGCATCCACGCGGTGAACGCCCCGCGGTCGCGACTGATCTCGTCCCACGCGCGATAGAGCTCGTTGTCGCGAGCCGTCACGCCGAGCGCATAGGAGGGGTGGCAGCCGCCGGGAGCCTCGGCCACCGCGTCGATCGCCCATCCGGGGATCACGACGCCGCCGGGGCGGGGGCGGATCTCCTCGACGATGCGCTCGACCGTGACGAGCGAGCGCCGGGCGGCCAGCACCGCTTCCTTCTGCACGCCGAGAATGCCCCACAGCGCAACGGTGCCGTTGCGATCGGCCTCCTGCGCGTGGATGATCGTGACATCGGGACGCAGCGCCGGCACCGCCATCAGGCGCTCGCCGGTGAACGGGCACGTGATCGGCCGCACTCGGGTGTGCCCGATCAGATCCGTCCCGACGTACCCGCGGAGGACCGCGAACGGCAGATCGGCGGCTCCTGCGACGAAGCGGTTGGCCATGCCGGCGTGGGTGTGCTCCTCGAGCTCGACCGCGCGCGGCCAGCAGTTCTCGACGGCGTCGCGGAAGCGGTGCAGCGAGCCGACGCCCGGATTGCCTGCGTAGGAGAACACGAGCTTGCGGGCGCAGCCCATCCCGATCATCTGGTCGTACAGCAGATCCGGCGTCAGCCGGATCAGCTCGAGCTCAGCCCGCCGCTGCCGCAGGAGCTCGTGGCCGGCGGCGAACGGGATCAGGTTGGTGAACCCCTCGAGCGCGACGCTGTCGCCGTCGCCCACGAGCTCGGCGACCGCGTCCGCAAGCGGGAGGATCTCAGCCATGCGCTCACACGCCGCCCGACAGTGGGTGCGGTGGTGGTTGATCGCGGGGAGGGGGGTCGTCGGCCACCAGCTGCGAGACCGTCACCAAGCGGAACCCTCGCTGGCGCAGCCGCGTGATGATGCGCGGCAGCGACGCGACCGTCTCCGAGCGGTCGCCGCCGCCGTCGTGCATCAGGATGACCGCGCCAGGCTGGGCGCCGCTGACCGCCGTGTAGACGATCCGCGACACCCCGGGGCGGGTGTAGTCGCTGGTGTCCGCGCTCCACAGCACCATCAGCAGCCGGCGCGCGCGCAGGATCGCGAGCGTCGACGCATCGAACGAGCCGTAGGGCGGGCGAAACAGTCGCGGGGAGGGCGCGCCGGCGCGGCGGATCCAAGTGGCCGCGTCGTCGATCTCCTGCTCCTGGGCGGCCGGCGACATCAGCGCGAGATAGCCGTGGGTCTCGGTGTGGTCGCCGATCTCGAATCCGTCCCGGGCCTCGGCGGCGAAGAGCTGCGGGTACTTCCGCGCCCACTCGCCGATCACGAAGAACGTCGCCGGCGTGTGCGTGTCGTGCAGGATGCGGATGATCTGCGGCGTGAACTCGCCTGGCCCGTCGTCGAACGTCAGCGCGACCTCGCGGCGTCGATGGCCCGCGAGCGCGACATAGGAGGTGTAGCGCAGGACGTCGTCGACGCCGCGCTCGGAGGCGAGCGTCGAGCTCGAGGCGGTGTGGGGCTGCTCGCCGCGCCTGGCCGAGACGCCTCCGCGCGCGGCGGTCGTGGGCGCACGGGGCTGCGAGCTCGAGTCGACTTGCGCGAGCACGAGCAGCACCACGCCGACTGTGGCCCCGGCGAGCGCCGTCAGCGCGAGCAGCCGCCGTGTTCGCCGGCGAGCGGCGCGGCGCCGGCACGACTCCGCCCGGCGGGCCGCGAGCTCCTCGGGCGAGCGCGTCCGCGTCTCGGCCGGCGCGGTTCGCGGTACCGATCCGAGCCCTGCTGTTCGCCCCCGCTCGTTCCCATCCCCTCGAGTGCTCACGTTCGCGCCGCGGCGAATCTAGCGCACGGCACGGGCGCGACGGCTTTCGGCACACGAGCTGCCCGGCGCGCGAGCGCCTCTGGCGAACGAAATCCTCCCTGCACGGCGTTGATCGGTTGAATGGCGAGCGACTGCGACCACTCAGCCCCGCACAGCGGGGCTCTCCGGTACCAGCAGGATCTCGGCCAGCTGCGGATGCTGCTCGTCTGCGACGGCTGCGGTGCCGAGCTCGGCGAGCTCGGCCGCGAGAGCTATCAGCCGCAGGCGCGCCTGGGCGAGCTCGCCGCGGGCGGGCCTCAACCGTAGTAGCCGCCGGCGGGACCGTGGGATATCGACCCTCACATACGACGGTGGATATCCCAGGCTGCCTTGTCGAGGTCGAGTTATGCCCGTGTTATCGCTCGCCGGATAGAACTGCCGCGTGCTCGACACCTCGGCAATCCGGGCCCGCCGCGGACCAGTGACTCTCCTGGCCGCCGCCGGCGCGGCGCTGCTGCTCGCCGCCTGCGGCTCCTCCGGCGCGAGCTCGGCCACAACCGCCACGACGGTGGCTCAGTCGCAGGCGCTCGGGCTCAGCAACTGTATGCGCACTCACGGGGTGCCGAACTTCCCCGACCCGGATGCGCACGGCGACATCTCGATCGGCGGCACTGGGCTGGATCCTCAATCCCCGGCGTTCGAGGCCGCGCAAAAGGAGTGCGCCAGATTCCAGCCGAACGGCGGAGGTGGCCCGCCGCAGATGAGCGAGAGCGAGAAGCTGGCAGCGTTCGCGTTCGCCAAATGCATGCGCGTGCATGGCGAGCCCAGTTTCCCGGATCCGACTCTCACCGCCCGGAGCGGATCGACGCTCGTCTTCGTGCTCCGCGGGATGCAGTTCGCGATTGGGCCTGGGGTCAACCCTCAGTCGCCGGCGTTCGAGCAGGCGGTAAACGATTGCGGATTGCGACTTCCGGTGGGCACCAAGCGCGTCGTGCCTTGATGTCCGCCTCATACGGGCGATGAGCGGCCACCGGCGGTTGCCGAGCCTTCGTCGCCGAGGCCAACTCCGGTCCGAGCGCCACAGGCCGGGTGCATGAGGAGCTCGGCGGCGGCGCCCAGCGCCGGCTCGCGCGCCAGCGAGCTCGTCCGCGCGATCCCGCCATGAACCACCAGCAGCGGCTCGTACACCCCGATCACATCGCCACACTCAGAGCAGCGCACAAGCATCCTTCGCTGAACATCGCGCCGCCGCGCCGCGCATACATCCGTAATTCCCCTCAGCGTTTGTCCGGAAACCAAACGTGGCAGAGCCCTCGCGGAGCGTCGTCTCAGGGCACGTCGACGTGCGCGCGCCCGCGTCGATCGCGGCCGGGCGGTCAGACCGTGAGCTCGGCCGGCGCTGACGCGAGCGCGGCCTCGATCGCCGCGACCAGCTCGCGCGCGGAGCCCGCCGTCAGCTCGACGGCGACCCGCGCCGACGGGCCCGCGGCCGGGTCGGCGAAGTCGATGTTGAGCGTGTGCTCGGCCATCGCGTGGACCGGATGGTCGAAGTAGACGGTCCCGTCGGTGACGTGGAACCACGTGCTGTCGGGCCCCTTGGCGCTGCCCTCGAGCGCGGTCTTCGACGTCGCGTAGGTGCACATGTCAGCCTCCGAGGTAGGTCTTGTAGAACGTCGCGATCCGCTCCCAGCCGTCGTTGGCGGCGTCGACGCGGTAGGCGGGCCGGTCGACCGAGAAGAACGCGTGGCCGGCGTCGTCGTAGCGGTGGAACTCGTGGGGCTTGCCGTCGGCGGTGAGGATCTCGGTCGAGCTCGTCCACCTGCTCCGGGGCTGGGATGCGAGTCCTCGTTGCCGAACAGGCCGAGCAGCGGCGCGCGCAGGTTGGGAAGCTGGTCCACGAGGTTGGTGACCTTGAGCGGAAACCCCTCCGGCGGGGTGCCCGACACGAACGCGCCGTAGCAGTCGACCGCCGCGTCGAGGTCGAGGTTGCAGGCGGCGAGCACGGACTGGCGCCCGCCGGAGCAGTAGCCGATCACGCCGACCTTGCCGTTGGAGGTCGGCAGCGCGCGCAGGTACGCCGCGCCGCCGCCGACGTCGCCGACAAGCCGCTCGTCGGGCACGCCGCCCTGCGCTCGCGCCGTCGCGGCGGCGTCGTCAGGCGCGGCGCCGGGCGCCTCGCGCCAGTACAGGTTGGGCAGATCGCGTCGTAGCCGAGCTCGGCGAATCGCCGCACGATCTCCTTCGTCGCCGCGGTCGTAGCCGGGCATGTGGTGGATCACGACCACGCCGCCGCGACGCTGCTCGCCGGTCGGGGCGGCCAGGTAGGCCTCGATCTCGTCGCCGTCGTGGCCTGTGATCTTGGATCGTCTCCGCGGTCAGGGAATCGCTCATGCCGCGATTCAAGCAGGGCGTGGCCGGCGGTAGTCTGGCTTCAGCGATCGATTGGCGGGGGCAATGAGCACGAGACCATCAGTCAACTCGACCGACCGGCCACCGGAAGCCGGCGAGCAAGCGCCAGTGCAAGGCCAAGTGGACGCGCAGGGCGATCAGCCCGTCGCCTCCGGTCGCGGGCCGGCCGCGAGGGTGAAGCGAATCCGGGCGCGGACCGAGGCTCGGCTCGAGTACGAGCGCGAGCACCGCTACGTCGTCGCTCTCGGCTTCACGGTCGTCGACACCAGCCGGCGCACGGCTGCCTCGGTGCTCGCTGGGGCGCTCGCCTTCCGGATCTTCCTGACGCTGCTCCCGCTCACGCTCGTGATCGTCGTCGGCCTCGGGTTCCTGGAGTCGGTCGGCGGGACGCCGTCGGACGCACTCAAGCAGTTCGGGATCAAGGGCGTGCTGGCGAACACGATCGATCACTCCTCGGACTTCAGCGACCCGGGACGGACGGTCGCGCTGCTGCTCGGCCTGGTCGCGACGCTGTCCGGCGCGCGGTCGACATCGCGCACGCTGCGAGCGATCCACGCATTCGCATGGGGCGTCCCCGTCAGGCGGTGGCGGCGCAACGGCAGCGCGATGATGATCTTCCTGATCGGCGTCGTGGTGACGCTCGGGCTCGGCGGACTCGCGACGAGGGTGCGCATCGACAACGGCATCCCGCTCGGTCTCGGGGCGTCCACGCTGATCGCGTGCGCGGTCACGGCCGTGTGGCTCGTCACCTCGCGCGTGCTGCCGCACCGCGACGGCATCGGCTGGCGGGAGCTGGTTCCGGGCGCGATCCTCGTCGGGGTGGGCTTCGCCTTCCTGCAGGCGTTCACGGCCGACTACGTCGGCCCGAAGCTCGAAAAGGAGTCGCACCTGTATGGATCTCTCGGCGTCTCCCTCGTGATCCTCGGATGGCTGTACATCGTCGCCATCGTGATCGTCGCGGCGCCGGTGCTGAACGCGGCACTGGTCGATACCAAAGGCTTCTGGTCGAAGGCCCCGGCCGAGCCGGCCGAGCCGCCGAAGGTGCAACCGGCGGCAGAGGACGGCTGAGCTCGCGCGCCGGCGTCAGAGTCGAGATCACCCGATCGAGATGACGCCCGGCCACCAACCGGGTGTTAGAAGCGCTTACACCCGTGCGCATCCCGGCTCGCCCCACCGTCTATGAGATCAACACCGCCGTCTGGCTCGAGCGCCTCGGTCGCGAGCGCGGTCGGCCGCTGCAGCTGAACGAGGTGCCCGCGGCGCAGTGGGACGCCCTCGCCGCGCTGCCGGTGGACGCCGTCTGGCTGATGGGCGTGTGGCAGCGCAGCCCCGAGGGCCTGCGGATCGCGCTGGCCAACCCGGAGCTCGACGCCGGCAACCGAGCCGCGCTGCCCGATCTGCGCCCGGACGACGTGATCGGCTCGCCGTACTGCGTGCGCGACTACGTCGTCGACGATCGTTTTGGCGGCACGGATGGGCTTGCGAGCGCACGCGAGCAACTCGCCTCGCGGGGGCTGGCGCTCCTGCTCGACTATGTTCCGAACCACGTCGCGCCCGACCATCCCTGGCTGGCCGAGCGGCCGGACTGCTTCATCGAGGGAACCGAGGAAGACCTCGCGCAGGATCCCGAGCTGTTCATGCGCGCGGGCGGCCGGATCGTCGCCCGGGGCCGAGATCCGTACTTCCCGCCCTGGCCCGACGTGGTGCAGCTGAACGCGTTCTCAGCGGGACTGCGAGAGGCGGTCGCTGAGATGTTGATCGGGATCGGCGAGCAGTGCGACGGCTTGCGCTGCGACATGGCGATGCTGATGACGAACGAGGTGTTCGCGCGGACCTGGGGCGAACGCGTCGGGCAGGCGCCGCAAGCCGACTTCTGGCCGACGCTGATTGGCCGCGTGAAGGCTGCGCATCCGGATCTGCTGTTTATGGCCGAGGCCTACTGGGACATGGAGTGGACGCTTCAGCAGCAGGGCTTCGACCTCTGCTACGACAAGCGGCTGTACGACCGACTCGTGCACGATCCGCCCGAAGCGGTCCGTGGACACCTGCAGGCCGACGATGCCTATCAGGAGAAGCTGATCCGCTTCATCGAGAACCACGACGAGCCGCGCGCCGCGGCGACGTTCGGCCCTGCGCAGGCGCGCGCCGCGGCGGTCGTGATGTCGACGCTGGAGGGTGCCCGGCTGTACCACGACGGCCAGTTCGAAGGCCGCCGCGTACGGATCCCCGTGTTTCTGCGCCGCGGGCCCGACGAGGCTCCCGACGAGGAGCTGAGCGCGTTTTACCATCGCCTCGTCAGGGCGGTCGCGGAGTCCGATCTGCGCGACGGCGCGTGGCGCCTGTGCGAATCCACCGGCTGGCCCGACAACGACTCCCATCGCCAGCTCGTCTCCTGGTGCTGGCAGAGCCCGCGTTCGCGTCACCTCGTCGTGGTCAATCTCGGCGACGCGCCGGCGCAGGCCCGCGTGCACCTCCCGTGGGGCGATCTGAGCGCTCGTAGCTGGTCGCTCACCGACCGCCTCAGCGCTCAGCAGTTCGAGCGTGGGGGCGACGAGCTTGCGAGCGACGGCTTGTACGTGGAGCTCGACGGATGGGCGACGTACTTCCTCTCCTTCGACGGAGGCTCGCAGTGAGCATCGCGATGCCGTCCGGCTCGGGTGGCGACGTCGTCGCGCTGCGCTTGGGCGACGACGACCGGGGCTTCGGCTGGGTCATCTTCGCGGGCGCGATCCTCGTGCTCGTCGGGGCGCTCAACCTGATCGAGGGCATCGCCGCCGTGAACGGGTCGCGATTCTTCGCCCGCAGCGCCCATTACATCGTCGGCGATCTGACGTCGTTGGGTTGGGTGCTGATCGCGCTCGGCTGCATCGCGATCTCGAGCGGCTTCGGCGTGCTCGTCAAGAATCAGCTCGCCCGCTGGGCCGGCGTCGGCTTCGCGATGCTGAACGCGACCGCTCAGCTGCTGTTCATACCGGCATATCCGTACTGGGCGCTGACGGTGTTCACGCTCGACATGTTCGTGCTGTTTGGCCTGATCGTCTACGGCGGACGCGTCTTTCGCACCGCTTGATCAGATCGCGCGCGTCTCGTACTGGAACTCCTCCACGGCCGATTCGACCGGCCCGCTGAGGATGCCCGCGGCGCTCATCGCGGCACGTCCGAGCGCGTTCGCGTAGGTCGGGAAGGAGAACGGGACGAGCGCGAGCTGCTCGACCGTCATCCCCGCCGCGATCGCGATCGCGGCGGCCTGGGCGAGCTCGCCGGCGCGCTCGCCGACGATGTGACAGCCGAGGATCGTGCGCCGCTCGCGGTCCACGATGAGCTTGCAGAACCCCGTCGTGCGACCGTCGATGATCGACCGCGGCGTCTCGTCGAACCGCTGCGTCGCCGTGACCACGTCGTGGCTTTCCCGGGCCCGCGCCTCGGTCAGGCCGACGGAGGCGTACTCGGGGTCGGTGAAGCTGCCGAGCGGACTGACCTCGGCGGGGAGCGAGATGACCCGTCCGAGGACCGCGTTCCCGGCGGCCAGAAACCCCTCGCGAAGCGCCTCGTGGACGACCATCAGCTGCCCCGTGACGTCGCCGGCCGCGAAGATGTGCGGCGCCGTCGTACGAAGCTCCTCGTCGACCCGGATGTAGCCGCGCTCGTCGGTCTGCACCCCCGCGTTCTCCAGGTCCAGGCTGCTCGCGTCTGCGACCCACCCGACCGCGACGAGCGCTAGCGCCGCCTCGAGTGCGGCCCGGCCGCCGGCGCCGAATAGATCAGCCTGACTCCAACGGGACTGCGTTCGAACGCCTCGACGCTCCCACCGCCGCTCATCACCCGCACCCCGGAGGCTTGGAGCGCCTCGCTGACGGCGCGCGAGACCTCTTCGTCCTCGCTCATCAGAATCCGGGGCGCGGCCTCGAACACCGTCACCCGCGTGCCGAACGCGTTGAAGATCGAGGCGACCTGAACGCCCGTCGCGCCGGCGCCGACGACGATCAGCGACTCGGGTGCCGCGGTCAGACCCCAGGCATCGCTATGCGTGCACGTCAGCTCGAACCCCGGCACGGGCAGCCGCCGCGAGACGCCGCCGGTGCAGATGATGATCTTGCTCGCGCGGACGGGTGCCAGGCGCTCGCTCGCGACCGTGTGCGAATCGACGAAACCGACCGTCCCGGCATCCTCGTGCACCCGCACGCCCGCCTTCGCCAGATCCTGGCGCATCACCGACCTCGCCTGCACCTCGGCGGTGACCTCGCGTACCCGCGCGAGCAGCCGGGTGTAATCGAGCGCCGGCTCGCCGGCGTCGATGCCGTAGCCGGGAAGCTGCCGTGCTTCTCGGATCAGTCGCGCGGCATGAGCCAGCGCGCGCACCGGCACCGGTCCGTCGCTCGCCGCCATGCCACCGAGCTCGTCGCGCGTGACGAGCGCCGTCCGGGCCCCGAGGCGCGCAGCTCGCAGCGCTGCCGCGACGCCCGCCGGGCCCGCGCCGATGACGAGCACATCCAGCGTGTCGGGGCTACCTGCGCTCACGTCGAGATGATCAGCCGACGAGGTCGCCGTGTCGTCCCCCGAACGGGGTGAGACGGACCGCACGCCGCGTCGATTTTTCTGCGACGCTTGACGGCATGCGCGCGATGACGGTGCTACCGGGGAAGCAGGGAACCGCCGGCGTCGAGGAGGTCGAAGAGCCGGCGGCGCTCGAGGGCTCGCTGCTGGTCAGCGGCCGGCTGCTTGGCGTGTGCGGCACCGATCGCGAGATCGCGGCCGGGGTGTACGGCGAGTCGCCGCCGGAGGAGGCTCGCCTGGTGCTCGGTCACGAAGGTTTCGGCGAGGTGCTCGAAGCGCCGGCCGGCTCGGGCTTCGCACCAGGAGACCTCGTCGTCGGGATCGTGCGCCGCCCCGATCCGGTCCCGTGCCCGGCGTGCGCCGCCGGGCAGTGGGACATGTGCCGCAACGAGCAGTTCAGCGAGCGCGGCATCGTGCGCGCCGACGGCTACGGCAGTGAGCGCTGGCGCGTCGAGCCCGAGTTCGCGATCGCGATTCCCGCGGCGCTCGGCGACCTCGGCGTCCTGCTCGAGCCGGCGTCCGTGCTCGCCAAGGCGTGGGACCAGGTCGACCACATCTCGCGCCGCGCCTTCTTCCTCGGGCGCCGCGCGTTGATCACGGGCGCTGGGCCGATCGGCCTGCTGGCGTGTCTGTTGGCGGTGCAACGAGGCTACGAGACGCACGTCGTCGACCTGACAGTCGGCGGGCCGAAACGAGATCTCGTCGAGGCGCTCGGGGCGCATTACCACGCCGGCGACGCGTCCGATCTCGACGTCCAGGTCGATGCCGCAATCGAGTGCACCGGGCTCGGCCCAGTCGCTCGTGCCGCCGGCAGCCGCGTGGTCAGCGGGGGCATCTTGTGCCTGACCGGGATCATGAACAGCGATCCCAGCCTGGACATGGACACGACCGCGGGCAATCGCCGCCTGGTGCTTCGCAACCAGGTGCTGTTCGGGACGGTCAACGCGGGCCGCCGTCACTGGCAGCAGGCGGCCGGTGCCCTCGCTGTCTCCGACCCGGCCTGGCTGGGCAGCATGATCACGCGCCGCGTCCCGCTGAGCCGGTGGACCGACGCGCTCGAGCGGGAGGACGGCGACATCAAGGTCGTCGTCGACCTGAGCGAATGAGCGCGGCCGCGCCCGCGGCTTGGTCGGCCGTGCCGGGGCTCTTGAGCGAAGGTCCACGGTGGCACGAGGAGCGCCAGGAGCTGCTCTGGGTCGACATCCTCGACGGTCGCTTTCACCGCGGCACGTTGGCGGCCGACGGAAGCCTCGAGCGCGTGGACACGATCGCGCTCGACCGCCACGTCGGCGCCGTCGCGCCGGCGCACGGCGGCGGCTATGTGCTCGCCGCCGGCCCCGGCTTCGTGTTCATCGACGAGGATGGCGCGACGCGTGAGCTCGCCCAGCCGGAGGCGGGGCGGACGGACGTCCGCATGAACGACGGCGCGTGCGATCAGCAAGGGCGCTTTTGGGCGGGGACGATGGCCTACGACGAGACGCCGGGAGCGGGCACGCTCTACCGCCTCGAGCTCGACGGCACCTGCACGACGGTGCTGAGCGACTTGACGATCTCCAACGGGATCGGCTGGAGCCCGAGCGGCACGAGCATGTACCTCAACGACAGCGGCACCGGCTGCCTGGACGCATTCGGCTTCGATCCTGTCAGCGGCGCGATCGATGATCGGCGGACGCTCGTGCGAATCGACGAGCCCGGCGTCGCGCCCGACGGCCTGACCGTGGACGAGGACGGCGCGATCTGGGTCGCGCTGTGGGGCGGCGGCGCGGTCCACCGGTACGCGCCGGACGGCTCGCTCCTGATGACCCTGCAGCTCCCGGTCGCGCGGCCGACGTCATGCGCGTTCGGCGGTCCCGATCGGGACATCCTGTTCGTGACGACCGCGAGGGAGGGCCTGGACGAGGACGCGCGCCGTGAGCAGCCGGATGCCGGCCGGGTGTTCTCGATCGCGGGCCTCGGCGTCCGTGGTCTGTCCTCGCATCCGTACCGCGGATCGGTTGGTTCGGCCAGCGTCGCCTGACCGCGTAGCGGAACGGCGCAACCGCGCACGCCGCGTGATGCGTAGCGCCGCGTCCTGGGGACCGCTGGCCGCATCTCTCGCGGCCGCGTGTGCGCTGTCTGCCTGCGGCGGTTCTTCGGGCGGCCCACCCCCGGCCTCGCCCAGCCTGCCGCCGCCACGGTTTCAGCACTCGGTCGACATCGGGCTGGTCTCGGGCGTCGTCACCGTGAAGCCGCCCGGCCAGCGCTCGTTCGTCCTCGGCGGTCAGGATCGCAACATCCCGATCGGCTCTGTGATCAACACGGTCCGCGGACGCGTCGACCTGCGAGCCGCGACGCCGCCGGCCGCCGGAGGCCACCGTGGAAGTTTTCAGGACGCTCAGTTCTACGACGGCTCGATGACGGTGACGCAGCAGAACACGAGCGCGGTCACCGACGTCAACCTCGTCGGCGGCAATTCCGCTCGCTGTTCGTCATCGCTCAGCAATCAGGTGCTCCGTCTCCTGTGGGCCAGCGGGTCGGGTGTGTTTCGCACCAGCGGCCGCTACGCCGCCGCGACCGTACGCGGTACGACCTGGTTGACCGAGGACTTCTGCGACGGGACGCTCGTACGGGCCGAGCAGGGCGTCGTCGTCGTTCAGGACATGGTGAACCACCGGAGCGTCACGCTGCACGCCGGCCAGAGCTATTTCGCCCGCGCGTGAGCAGATCGTGCAGTGCTCGCTAGATTCGGGCGCATGAACTCTGACTCGCACTTCGGCCTGACGGGGCTGGCGACGATGGGCGCCAACCTCGCCCGCAACATCGCGCACCACGGAATCCCAGTCGCGGTCCACAACCGCACGACCAGCCGGATGCAGACGTTCATCGACGAGCACGGCGCCGAGGGGCCGCTGTCCGGCTACGAGTCGGTGCAGGAGTGGGTCGGGTCGCTGGCGCGGCCGCGGGTGCTGATGAGCATGGTTCAGGCAGGGGCGGCGACTGACGCGGTGATCGACGAGATCGTGCCGCACCTCGATCGTGGCGACATCGTGATCGACGGCGGCAACGCGAACTTCCACGACACGCAGCGGCGCCACGCCGCGCTCGCGGACCGCGGCATCCATTTCATCGGGACCGGGGTCTCGGGCGGCGAGGAAGGTGCGCTGAACGGGCCGAGCATCATGCCGGGCGGTGATCGCGAGCCGTACGACGCCAACGTCAAGCCGATCTTCGAGGCGATCGCGGCCGATGTCGACGGGACGCCGTGCTGCACCTACGTGGGTCCCGACGGCGCGGGCCATTACGTGAAGATGGTCCACAACGGGATCGAGTACGCCGACATGCAGCTGATCGCAGAGAGCTACGACCTGCTGCGCAACGGCGCCGGTCTCGAGGTGCCACAGATCGCCGCGCAGTTCCAGTCGTGGAACGACTCCGAGCTCGAGTCGTTCCTGATCGAGATCTCGGCCCGCGTCCTGTCGAAGACCGACGCGGCGACCGGCAAGCCACTCGTCGACGTGATCCTCGACGAGGCGGAGCAGAAGGGGACCGGCCGCTGGACGGCCGAGAACGCGCTCGAGCTCGGCGTGCCGCTGACCGGCATCACCGAAGCCGTGTACGCGCGGACGCTGAGCGCGCTCAAGGACCAGCGGACGATGGCGGCCGCGCGGCTCGCCGGCCCGCCCGCGGCCGGCGGCGGCGACCCGCAGCTGGCCGATGACCTGGAGCACGCGCTGTACGCGTCGAAGATCGTCTCCTACGCCCAGGGCTTCGCGCAGATGGCCGCCGCCTCGGAGGCCGAAGGCTGGGCGATCGACCTCGGTTCGATGGCCACGATCTGGCGCGGCGGGTGCATCATCCGCGCCCGCTTCCTGGACCGCATTCGCGAGGCCTACGACGCGGAGCCGGCGCTCGCCAACCTGATGTTCGCGGACTTCTTCGCCGACGCGCTGCGCGTGGCCCAGGATCCGTGGCGGCGCGTCGTCGCGCGGTCGGCGGAGCTCGGCATTCCGGCGCCCGCGTTTTCGTCCTCGCTCGCCTACTACGACGGCTACCGGCGCGCCCGGGGCCCCGCCGGCCTGATCCAGGGGCTGCGCGACCTGTTCGGCGCCCACACCTATCACCGGACCGACCGGCCGGGGGCGTTTCACATCGTCTGGGGCGAGGACGGCCGCGAGGTCGAGGTCTGACCCGCCGGAGCCCCGCGCTATGCCTTCACGGGTGTGAAGGCATGATCAAGATCACCGTGATGGCGGCGGAACGGGCGACGGGCCGAAGAAGTTCTCCAAGTAAGAGTTGAGAAACACACCGTCCGGATCCCACTGGCGACGCAAACGATCGAAGTCGTCCCAGTGCGGAAAGCGTTCCCTGATCTCGCTCGGGTCCACGAGCGACGGCTTGCCCCAGTGGAACCGGTACTGGAACGGCTGCAGCGCCTCGTGGATCTCGCGTGTAGCCTCATCTGAGGGCGGAAAGATCCAGACCTGAATCCAGCAGACGGCGCCTCCGTACGCCGGGCTGAGCCAGCAATCGCTCGCCGGCGAACAGCGGATCTGAATTGGTAACCACGGATAGCGCCCGCGCCGCGTGAACGCGTCGCGCAGCGCCGCGATCGCCTCGCCCGCGCGCTCATAGGGAACAGCGGCCTCGCTGACCTGGATCGCGCTCGGAGCATTCACATAGATGTTGTCGTCGCTGAAAGCGAGAACTCGATCGCTTCGTCCCGCGCTCACTGTGTATCGCGTGCCTGCACGCCGCTTCGTGAAGAACTGCTGCACGCCCTCCAGTCGCCATCGATAGACCGGTCGAACCGCCATCGTTAGCGCGGCCATGATCGCAAGCCGGGCGCGGCGGCCCGCTTCGCCGAGTTGCGGTCTCGCAACTCTTGTCTGCGGTCCGGGATCGGGAGCCAAGGGCGACGGTGGCGGATCGATCGTCAGCACCTCGACATCGCCGGTCAGCGGGGAATAGAACATGTCGACATAGCGGTGGTCGTGCTGAATGCGATCAAAATTTGCGAGCACTTGGTCGATGTGCTCGAGTGATCTGCGCCCCTGCAGCGAAAATGCAGGCACGCAGCGCAGGGTGACTGTCGAAATCACGCCCAGCGCGCCGAGCGACACCGCCGCCGCCGCCAGTGCATCGTCACCTCGCCGGACTTCGGCCACGGTGCCGTCGGCGCGGACGATCCGGAGCGCGTCGACGTAGTCGCTGATCGACCCGTAGTGAATCGAGCCGCCGTGCGTCGCGGTGCTGATCGCGCCCGACACGGTCTGTTCGGCGATCGGCGTACCGAATTGCAGCGCGAGATCGGCACTCGCGAGCGCGTCATAGAGGTCACGAAGCTTCATGCCCGACTGCACCGTCACCGCAGTCCCGTCGT
Source organism: uncultured Solirubrobacterales bacterium (assembly GCA_963763525.1). Classification (GTDB taxonomy): domain Bacteria; phylum Actinomycetota; class Thermoleophilia; order Solirubrobacterales; family Solirubrobacteraceae; genus Palsa-465. Next base: position 59,669 of record CAVXPA010000012.1, on the reverse strand, counting down.
GAGAGATCAACTTGTTGTATCGATCGAGAACCACACAGACACCGTCGGTCTCTGGGATCGCCGACAGCGACTGGAGCGAGCCGACCGCCTTGACTCTCTGCCCCGCGTTCGTCGCGGCACGCACGACGTTGACGATGTCGGCCTCGGTTTCGGGGTGCACTAGTGCCGCGGGCCGAAACCGCAGCGGACCGTAGCCCGGGAGCGAGAACGGTCCCGGTTTCGCCAGCCCCGCCTGCTTCAGCCACAGGGCGCTTCGCAGCATGCCGATCGGCAGTGCCGTTCGAGGGGCGTAGCCGAAAGCGGCCCGGGCCTTCGCCGATGGGAAGTGGCTCGGGTTCGCGATGCCGTGCAGAATGAACGCGAGGCCGCGCCTGATATCGGCCACCGCGGGCCTGGCCGAAAACGGCTCCAGCGCGCGTGACACCGCTCTCACGGCGGCGACGGGCAGATGCCGCACGGGGCGATTCAGAATCACCCCGAAGTGCGCGTAGAACTCGTTAGCGGTGACGGTCTCGTGGCCGATGTTGAAGATCTCGTTGCGGGCCTCCGGCGATTCCGCCGCGCCGATCATCGCTCCCGCCACATCGTCCACGTACACGACGTCCATCGGGCCGCTGCCGTCACCGATCACGGCCGGTAGGCCTCTGGCGATCAGCCTGACGGGACCCAGCGTGAAGGGCTTCGTGTGCGGGCCGTAAACGCACGTCGGGCGAAGAATCGTGTAGCTGAGGCCACTCGCGGTCGCGATATCGATCAGCGCGCGTTCGGACTCGAGCTTCGTGCGGCTGTAGACGGCCATCTCATCGTGTTCGACGAGTGGCAGATCTTCCGTGAATGCTGGTACAGCGGGACGCCCTGACGGGCTCCCCGTACCGCTGGCCGCGGCATAAACCGCTATGGAACTGAGGTAGACGAACCGGTCGCAACCGTGACGTGCCGCGGCCGCCGCCAGTCGCCGTGTGCCTTCGACGTTGACCGCGTGAGAATGCTCGGCAGAGGAGCCCACCGTGGCCGCGCAATGGAAAACGACGCGGGCGCCGGCGACGAGTTCCGACAGCGCTTCTTCGTTCCCGAGATCACCCCAGACCGGTGCAACACCCCTCCGTTGCCACTCGGTCGCCGCCACCGCAGGAGTCCTGAAGAGAGCCCGCACGTGGGATTGCGGGACGAGTTGTTCCAGCAGAGCGTGACCGATGCCGCCGCTTGCGCCAGTGACAGCAACCACGTCGCTCGAGTTGAATGGCACGCGCTGGATGCTATCTCGCGGCATGAGGGACGTGAAGATCTTTCGTATGACGATAGCCAGACCGCCAGCGTCCTCTTGGGCGGCACTTCGTAATGCATGACTGCCGTCACCCTCGGGGGACAATCTAACGTTCACTCCCCCTTTTCACTGGAACTGCTGATTTGTCTGCTCGAGCGGGTAGCTGAGAGCGCTTGCGAGATAGGTACGAACGACCTCGTCACCGCTTCGTCAAGCCGGCCGGAGCGGCTGTCATGGTGTCTTCCAACGGGGTGATAGCTAGTTGAGTTCGGGCGGGGGGAGGCCGCATCGTCCCTGCGGTGCGCCTGCCTGCCCCTGATCGCCCTCCGCCGGTGGTCGGCCCCGGTTGCCGTTAGATCCGGGCGTCGCGCAGCGGCACGATCGCGCGTTCCTCCTCCGAGAGCGGCAGCGGCGCCCGCTCGAGGACCATCAGCACGGCGGCTCCCTGCGGCGGGTCGGACATCGCGAACGCCTGCCACGAGTTGGTCGGCGCGATGCACAGATCCCCCGCCGACAGGTCGTCGAACGACATCGACTCCCCCGCCGGCCGGGGCGTGACCTTCTTGCCGCCGACCCTCTCCGCGAGCTCTGCGGCGATCGCGGCCGCACCGACGGGCTGGCCGTCGCTCGCCGTCCGTCGGTCGACGAGCAGCACCTGCCCGATCTTCTCCATCTCGCCGACGAGAACCGCCACCGGCACCGCGATCGAGGCGGCGACGGCCTCGCCCGGGCCCCCGAGCGCGGGATCGCCGGAGGCGCTCCGCTGTCCGACCAGCACGATCGAGGGGTTCTGCTGGGCGACGGCGTTGACGACTCCGTCGGCGAACGAGGCGTGGACGGCGAGGCTCGGATCCGTGTCGATTCCGAGCGAGAATCCGACCCGGCGCAGCTCCGCGAGCGCGAGGTGGCTTCTGTGTCGCTCCGGCGGCGGACAGCCGAGCAACCCGCGCACGACGCCGGTGTCCGGCGCCGCGATCCGCGCCCCGATCGCGAACGCGAGCTGCGCCTGGGCGGGATCCTCGAGGGCGACCAGCACGCGCTTGCCGAGCGCGCCCTCGGCCGCCGTCGGCACCGGCACGTCGGCCTTGACCCGGTCGACGATCACCGTCGCCAAGACGATCGACACGAGAATCAGCACGAGCACGGCGTTGACGACGGACTGATCGAACAGGCCGATGTTGAACCCGATCACGGTCGCCGCGAGCGTCGCGGCCGCCTGCGGGATCGTGAGCCCGAACATCAGCGCGGTCTCCTTCGCCGACAGCTGCAGCGCGCCCCGCGTAAGGTAGGAAGCCACGGCCTTGCCGCCGATCGTCGCGAGTACGAACAGCCCCGCCAGCTTCAACGTCTCGGGCTGGACCATCACGCTTGGCTGCAGCAGGAAGCCCACCGAGACGAGGAAGATCGGCACGAACACGGCCGAGCCGAAGAAGTCGATCCGATCCATCAGCGGACCCTCGTTGGGGACCAGCCGATTCAGGCCGAGGCCGGCGAAGAAGGCGCCGACGAGGCCCTCGATGCCGACGCTGCCCGCGACCGTCGCCGCGGCCAGGAACGCAGCGACCGCGAGCAGGTAGCGCACGATCCGATCCGTTCCGAGATACCGGAATGCGAGCCGCACGAGGCGAGGCAGGATCGCGAACGAGAAGATCGCCAGAACGACGAGCCCGAACACGAGCTGCAGGGCGATCGAGGTCGGGCTGCCGCCGTCCAGCTGCGAGCCGGACACGGCGGCCAGCACGATCAGCGAGGCGGTGTCGGTCAAGATCGTCGCGCCCACGGCAGTCGCGACGGCTCGGTGCGTCGCGAGGCCGGCGTTCCGGACCGTCGGATAGATAAGCAGGGTGTGGGAGGCCATCAGCGATCCGAGCAGCAGCGCCGCGGGCGTCGACCAGCTCAGTGAGAAGCCGATCGCGGTTCCGAACGCCATCGGAACGCTGAACGCCAGCACGCCGAACACGAGGACCGCGCGCCGGTGGACCCTGACGAGGCCGAAGTCGAGCTCGACGCCGGCGACGAACATCAGATACAGGAGCCCGATCTGTCCGAGCTCGGGCACCGTCGTGTTTCCCGCGCCGATCAGGTTCAGGCCGTTGGGGCCGATCGCGTAGCCCCCGACGAGCAACCCGATGATCCCCGGTAGCCGCGCGCGCTCGAGCAGTGGCGGCCCGATGATCACCACCAGGAACAACACGAGGAACTCCCACGCAGCCCCCGTCGGCGAGGAAACCGTCACCGCGAGCGGCAGCGACGTCAGGCGCAGGGTGTTCAGGGGGAGCGCGAGTGAGTGCATGACGTTCATCGCAGCGTCTGGAGCAGCGGGATCGATTTCTCCGCGTTCGCCGCCTCCTCGCCGATCCAGACGCGGAGCAGGCGGTCGATCGTCCCGTCGGCTGTGAACGCGCGGATTGCGGAATCGACGGCCTGGTAGTTCGCCGACCCCTTCGGCATCGCGGCGGCGATTATCTCCGTGCCGGGGAGTTGCGCCACCGCCTTCAGGCGCCCGCCCGAGCGGTTGGCGGTCTCGACCGCGAGCGGCATGTCGAGCAGGAGCGCGTCGATCTCGTGCCGCTCGAGCGCGGCCAGCATCGCCGCGTTGTTGTCATACAGCTGCACGGGGTGATCCGGGCCGATCAAGTTGTCGATGATCCCGACGAACGTCGTTCCGCGAACGGCTCCCCAGACCAGCGGCTGGGCGGCCGCGAGATCGGGGACCGCCGTGTCGCTGTTGACCAGCACCGTGGGCGCTGCGTCGAGGTACGGCGAGGAGAAGTCCAGCGAGCGCTCGCGCTCGGCCGTCGGCGTGAGCAGGTCGAGCGCGAGGTCAGCGCCGCCCAGCTGTCCTTCGACGATCCGATTGAATTGCTCGGTCCTCACGGCCACCGACCGCAGTCCGAACCGTTCGGCCATGTGCTGCGCGAGCGCGTACTCGAAGCCGCCGGTCACGTGCTCGGGCGACCCCTCCCAGAAGCCGGGGCTCGGGACGTCGGTCGTCACGACCGTCAGCACTCCTCGCGTTCCCGGCGTGAACGTCCCGGCTGCCGGCGATGACGTCTCGTCGCCGCAGCCTGCGAGGATCACCGTCGCCAGCAGCAGGCACGCCCAGCCCCTCATCACTCGCTGAATCTTCGCGCATTGCGCACGTCCGGAGGACCGATCGGCGACGGTATCGCGAGACCTGGTTTGCACGACTACCTCGATCCGCGGCAACGGGATCGACGATGGTAGTTTTTACTGCGTCTAGACCCGACTGATCGAACGAGGTGAGCAAGACATCCGTCGTTTTCCCGCGCCCTGACGCGCGCCTCACGCTCGAGCGCGACTACCGCGAGCGGACCCCGAGCGGAGGCCGCGATGGCGCGCGGGCCCGGGCGGCTCAGGACGTCAGCGCCGTGCTGGCAGCCGCGGCCTCGCGTGGTGCGACGCCGAGGATCTCGCGCGCCTGTGCCGGCGTCGCGACCGGGCGCCCGATCGCCGCGCACAGCGCCCGCGCGCGCTCGACGAGCTCCCCGTTGGATTGCGCGTACTGACGTGGCGCCGAATAGACGACGTCCTCGAGCCCCGTGCGGACGTGGCCGCCGAGCGCCGCGGTGATCGCCATGATCGGGAAGTTGTGCCGCCCGATGGCCGTGACCATCCACGGCACTCCCTCGGGAATCGAGTTGGCGAACAGTCCGACGGTGTCCGCCGTCGGCGGCGCGCCGCCGATCACGCCGAGCACGAGGTGGACCATCCCGCATTGCCCGGGGGCGGTCTCGATCAGCCGCAGCGCCGTCACCGTCATGCCGACGTCGAAGCACTCGTATTCGCGCACGATCCCGCGGCGGTCCATCTCGCTCGCGAGGTCCTCGATCAGCGGCTTGGGGTTGAGGAAGACGTGGTCGCCGGGGCCGAAGTTGACGCTGCCGCAGTTCAGCGAAGCCATATCGGGCTGGGCCTCCAGCGATCGCCGGCGCTCCTGCGCCGGCATGCCGAGTTGGCCGCCGGTCGTGAAGTTGAGCACGACATCGTCGTTTTCGGCCCGGATCGCCTCCTTGATCGCGAGGTACTCCTCCGGTGACTGCGTCATCTCCCCGTCGACCGTGCGCGCATGGATGTGCAAGACGCTCGCGCCGGCGGCGGCCGCCTCGAGCGCGGCGCTGACCACGTCCGCGCGCGTACGCGGCTGGTTCGGGTTCCCGGTCACGATGCCGCCCGAGACCGCGCACGTGAGAATTGCCGGACTAGTCGTCGCTGGCGTCGATGGCACAGCCATGCCTCCGGAAATCGTCCGAGAATTGTCCAACCGGCACTTTTGTCTATTGTAGCGAACGCCGTAGCTACATATCGAACATGAAGAGGGTTTCACGATGAGCACTACGTCGATCCCCGAGGAGCTCTCGGGCGCCGCCCGCGCGTTCGCCGAGCGTGAGCAGCAGCTCCTGATCGGAGCCGACCGGGTGCCCGCGAACGACGGGCGCACGCTCGCCACGATCGATCCGGCCAGCGGGCGCGTGATCACCCGCTTCGCGCACGCCGGCGCCGTCGACGTCGACCGCGCCGTCGCCGCCGCCCGGGCCGCGCTCGAGGAAGGGCCGTGGCGCACCGCGAGCGCCGCCGAACGCGGCGGCGTGATCCGCCGCCTGGCCGAGCTCGTCGAGGCGCACGCGGACGAGCTCGCCGAGCTCGAGTCGCTCGACAACGGCAAGCCGTTGAAGCTGGCCAAGATCGTTGACGTCGCCTCGACGATCGCGCACCTGCACAACTTCGCGGGCTGGCCCGAGCGGATCGTCGGCGAGGTCGTGCCGGTCCGCCAGCCCGACATGCTCTGCTACACGCGCAAGGAGCCTGTTGGAGTCTGCGGGCAGATCATCCCCTGGAACTTCCCGCTGCTGATGGCCGCCTGGAAGCTCTCGCCGGCGCTGGCCGCCGGCTGCACGGTCGTGCTCAAGCCAGCCGAGCAGACGCCGCTCAGCGCTCTGCGGCTCGGCGAGCTCGCGCTTGAAGCGGGCATCCCCCCCGGCGTCGTCAACGTCGTCACCGGGGACGGCGAGACCGGCGCGGCGCTCGTCGACCATCCCGGCGTCGACAAGCTCGCCTTCACCGGCTCGACCGAAGTCGGCCGCCAGATCGGCGCCAAGGCGGGGCGGGCGCTGAAGCGGCTGACGCTCGAGCTGGGCGGCAAGTCGCCGAACATCATCATGCCCGACGCCGATCTGGACGTGGCGGTCCGCGGCTCGTTCCAAGCGATCTACTTCAACACGGGTCAGGCGTGCAACGCCGGCAGCCGCCTGTTCATCCACCGCGACCAGTTCGATCACGTCGTCGCGGCCCTCGCCGATCAAGCTCGGGCGTCGCGGATCGGCCCCGGCCTCGTGCCCGGGACCCAGCTCGGCCCGGTCATCTCCGCCGAGCAGCAGGAGCGCGTGCTGCGCTACGTCGAGACGGGTCGCGCGGAGGGGGCGGAGCTGCTCGCCGGCGGTGAACCGGTCGAGCTCGACGGCTCGGCGGCGGGCGGGTACTTCGTCGCGCCGACGTTGTTCGCGGCCACCCGGGACGATCTCACGATCGCCCGCGAGGAGATCTTCGGCCCGGTGCTCGTCGCCCTGCCCTTCGAGTCGCTGGAGGAGGTGGCGGCTCGCGCAAACGCCAGCGAGTACGGTCTGGCAGCGGGCGTCTGGACGCGAGAGCTGTCGAGCGCCCACCGGCTCGCGGCGCTGCTGCGCGCGGGGTCGGTGTACATCAATTGCTGGGGTCTCGTCGAGCCGGGCGCGCCGTTCGGGGGCTACAAGGCCTCCGGGATCGGACGCGAGCACGGCCGCGAGGGTCTCGAGGCATACCTCGAGACCAAGACCGTGTGGGCGAACGTCGCCTAGCCCGCCGCCCAGAGCTGTTCACCCGGGCGGATCAGCGCGAGCACCGGATCCTCGCCGACTGCCGTGCCGTCTTGGTCGGCGGCGGGCTCAGTCGCCTGAGCCGATGCGAGGTCGGCTCGCCGGTCGCGGGTCGCGTCGACGTTCACCGCGCCGCTGCCGTCGAACACGACCCCGTAGACGGCGCTCGCGCGCTCGATCGCTGACCCAGCCGTCGGCACGTCGCGCCGGACGCGCTCCGGCTCGCGCTCGTGCGCCGGGCCGTAGCCGCCACCGGCGGAGGAGATCGAGATGATCGTCTCGCCGGGCTGGAGCATCACGCGCGCCCACGCCTCGAGCTCCTCGACGCTCGCCGTCGGCGCGTGCGCAGGAACGGGCGCACGAGCGCGCCGGACTCGCCGCCGCGGGCGCCCGAGCGCGGGTTGACCGTGCCGTCGGCGGCGTACAGCACCTCGAGCTCGGTGTCGACCGGCCCGTACTCGATGTACAGCGAGGGAGCGCCGCGAAAGCGCCCGGCGCCCTCGGTGTCCGGCACGATCCGGTCGGTCCAGACCCTGATCGGGCGCTAGCAGCTCGAGCACCTCGGTGCTGTCGCGCATCATCGAGCCGCCGTCGCCGATCTCGCCGTTGGTCAGCCAGCCGTCGCCGTGGGCATGGCCGGCGCCGCCCGAGTTGCCGAGGATCATCATGTCGACGAATGGGGCGTTGCCGTGGCGGGGATCGCGCCCCGACAGGCCGGCGACGGCGGGCGAGCACTCGGGTCCGGTCGACGCCATTCCGAGCCCGTCGCCGAACTCGCGACATCGTGCGCTGCACGATCCCGGCGAGCCGCTCGGCGATCCCCGAGGTGGCCATCGAGCAGCTCGCCGGATGGACCGGGATACCGACGCAGCAGTTCTCGCGCAGCAGCACGCTGATCGCGCGGGCGCTGCCGCTGTTGCGCGGCACGGTGTGGTCGATGCTGTTGAAGATCCCGATCAGCGCCGCCGTGGTCGGACGTCGATTCGCGTCAGGTTCAGTCCGCACGGAAGGCAGTCGGGGTTGTTGCGCAGATCGATCTCGATCTCCCCGCGCCTCGGGGTCGACGGTGACCGTCGACCTCGAGCTCGACGCCGTCCTCGACCCCGGGCAGCGGCACCGGCGTCGTGGATCGTCGTGGCGACCGTGCGCGTGCCCGGCTGGCAGCGTGCCGGATCGTCGCGCGCATGCGCTCCTCGCTGTAGTCCAGCCAGTCCGCGACGTAGCGGTCGAACGCGTCCCAGCCGACCTCCTCGCCGATCCTCAGCAGCTCGCGCTCGCCGACGCGAGCGGCGCCGATCATGCCGAGGTAGTCGCCGTACCAGTCCTCCGGCACGCGAATGCGCGCCTGGCACATGCGAACCACGTCGTCGATGTCGCGGTAGTCCTGCTGGATCTTCACGCACGGGAAGATCAGCGCGCCTTCCTCGTAGACGTCGCGCGCCGTCGCCGTCAGCGTCGTCGGCTCGGAGTTGCCGATGTCGGCCATGTGCGCCTTGACGACGGCAGTCGCGCGGTGCACGCCGTCGTCGTCGATGACCGGGACGACGATGCAGTGATCGCCCGCGTGGGAGTTGCCGTGATAGGGCGAGTTGTGGATGAACGCGTCGCCGCGCCGCAGATGCGGGTGGAGCTCGCACGAGCCATCGGCTGATGAGGTCGGGCCCGCTGATCACGTGGATCGGCAGCGACTCGGCCATCACGAGCAGCTCGTGGTTGGCCGTGACGACGCAGCAGGAGAAGTCGCGCGCGGTGTTCAGCACGGTCGAGCGGGCCGTGCGGAACAGGGTGTTCGTCATCTTGCGCACGACGCCCTCCATGCGGTTCGTCATCACCGCGAGGCGCGACGACGTCGCGGGTCCGCTCGGTCGCGGATGCCGGCTCATCGTGCAACCTCCGCTGCTCGAATCTGCTCGTCCGCGGGCTCGCGACCGGCGTGGTCGGCGAGCCGCGGGCCAGATCACCGAGGCTCCCGCTCGGACGGCGCTCGGCGCGCGCGCCGGGGTTGCAGCACGACCGTCGTGAACGAGGACTCGACGATCGCCGGACCCGCGAGCTGCGACGCCGGGCGCCATCGCCTCGAGCCGCAGATCGCGGCGTTGACGGTGCCGATCGCCGCTGAAGTAGACGCGTGCGCGTCGCGGTCGAGGTACCGTCGCCCGTGCTCGCAGCGCGACGCGTGTCGCGTCCCCGCCGCCGCCGGCAGCGGGCAGTCGACGCGCGCGCGCAGGTTGACGACCTCGACGACCGCGCGCTCGTCGCGCACCGCGTAGACCTCCTCGTGGATCGCGTGGAAGTCCTCGACCAGCTCGTCGACCGCATGCCGGCGAGCCGAGGTGGCCCTCGCGCAGAGCGGCACGTCGAGCTGCCAGACCTGATGGCGGTAGCGCGCCTCGGCGATGAACTCGATCTGCGGCATCGCGGCGATGCCGCTGCGGCTCCGCGAACTCGCACGCAGCGCGCCGCGCAGACTCGCCAGCACCGCCTCGGCCCGCTCGTGGTCGAAGTGTCGCGAGCCGGTGAACAACGCCGCGGCGTATTCGCTCGTCAGGTCGGACATCAGCGCCCCGCGCGCGCTCAGCACCGCGCCGGCCTGCGGGGATCACGATCCGCGGCGAGCCGAGCCGGCGCGCGATCGCGACGGCGTTCAGGCCGGCCGCGCCGCCGCCGCCGATCAGCACGGCGCTGCGCGGGTCGACGCCCTGGTTGACCGTGATCTCCTCGATCGACTGGACCATCCGCTCGGTCGCGACGGCCATGATCGCCGCCGCCGCCTCGTGCAGGTCGAGCCCGAGCGGCGCCGCCACCCGAGCTCGGTCGATCGCGCCGCCGCAGCGGCCGGCGTCGAGCCCCATCTGCCCGCCGAGGAAGTAGTCCGGGTCGATGTAGCCGAGCACGACGCACGCGTCGGTCACGGTCGGCTCGGTGCCGCCGCGGCCGTAGCAGACGGGCCCTGGCTCGGCGCCCGCGCTCTGCGGCCCGACGTGCAGCAGGCCGCCGCTGTCGATCCACGCGATCGATGCCGCCGCCGGCGCCGACGCTGCGCACGTCGACGGCCGGGAAGCCGGTGATGTGGCCCTCGTACTCGAGCCCGAGCCAGGTCTCGCGGGTCATCGGGATGCGTCCGCGGCGCACGAGCGTGACGTCGTAGCTGGTGCCGCCGGTGTCGGCGACGACGGCGTTCTCGCTGTGGCCGTCGAGCGCCGCGTAGTGGCGCCCCGCGACCGGCGCCATCGCCGGGCCCGAGTTGAGCGAGTGAATCGGCGCGCGCCGCGATGTCCGCGGCGTCGACGACGCCCCCGCTCGAGGTCACCATCAGCAGTCGCCCGGCGAAGCCGGCGCGCGCGCAGGCGCTCCTCGAGGCCGTCGCAGGTAGCTCGTCATCAGCGGCTTCAGCGACGCGTCGATCGCGGTCGAGGACGCGCGGCGGTACTCGCGCAGCGTCGGGTTGAGCGCGTGCGAGAGCGTGTACGGGACGCCCGGCAGGTGTCGCTCGAGCAGCTCGCCGAGCGCCAGCTCGTGGGCGGGGTTGGCGATCGACCACAGCAGGCAGACGGCGACCGCCTCGACCGCGAGCTCGGCCAGCCGCTCCAGATCACCTCGACGTGCCGCGCGCTCGTCGAGCGGCTGCACGATCTCGCCCTGGCTGCCGATCCGCTCGGCGATCTCGAACGTCAGCGCAGCGCGGGATGTACGGCGTCGGGGTAGCCGTAGCTCCAGTTGAACGGAGCGGTTCGCCCGCCCTCGCGCAGCAGCAGGACGTCGGGGTGCCCGCGCGTCGTCAAGCAGCGCGGTGCGCGCGGTGGTGTCCGTGAGGATCGCGTTGATCGCGCGAGTCGTGCCGTGGATGAACACCTCGGCGCGGCCGAGGAAGTCCGCGAGCGTCACGCCCGCGTCGTCCGCCGCGAGCGCGATCGCGTCGAGGATCCCGTCGGCCGGATCGTCGCGGCGTCGTCGCGGCCTTGTACAGCGCGCACGTCGTCGCCGTCCTCGACGACGAGGTCGGTGAACGTTCCGCCCGTGTCAGCCGCGAGCCTCACACGGTCTCCAATCCTCGTTCGATATAGCGTCCGCCGGTAGCATAAAACGTACCAGGTCAGTCTCTGTCGGGCGGCTTCGCGGCGCCGATCATCAGCACGTCGGTTCCCTCTTGGACGACCTCGCCGCGATCGTTGCGGATCTGGACGGCGAGCGTCACGAACCCGATGCCGGGCCGCGAGCGGCTCTCGCGGCGGTCCACCACCTCGTACTCGCCCCACACCGTGTCGCCCGGGAACACGGGCGCACGGAACCGCCGCTGGCACTCTGCGAGCGCCAGGATCTGCCAGCTGTCCCGGACGCTCGCGAGCCCGTAGCTCATCGAGAGCACGAGCGGCCCGTGCGCGATCCGGCGGCCGAACGGCGTCTCCTCGCGCGCGAACACCTCGTCCGTGTGCAGCGGGTTGAAGTCGCCCGAGACACCCGCGAACGCGACGATGTCGGCCTCGGTCACGGTCCGCCGTGCGGTCGTGAATGCGGCGCCGACCTCGATCTCTTCCAGATAGACGGTCATCTCAGTAGGACCGCGGCATCCCGAGGACGTGCTGGCCGACGTACGCCAGCACGAGGTTGTTGGAGACCGGCGCGACCGTGTACAGCCGCGTCTCGCGGAACTTGCGCTCGACGTCGTACTCGGCGGCGAACCCGAAGCCGCCGTGCGTGTCGAGGCAGGCGTTGGCGGCCTGCCACGAGGCCTCGGAGGCGAGGAACTTGGCCATGTTCGCCTCGGCGCCGCAGGGCTCCCGCGCCTCGAAGCGCGCACGCCGCCTTCCAGCGCATCAGGTTGGCGGCCTCGATCGCCATGTGCGCGCGCGCGATCGGAAACTGCACGCCCTGGTTGGCGCCGATCGGCCGCCCGAAGACGACGCGCTCGCTCGCGTAGCGCGCGGCCCGCTCGATGAACAAGCGGCCGTCGCCGATGCACTCGCGCGGCGATCAGGATCCGCTCGGCGTTCATGCCCGTCGAGGATGTAGCGGAAGCCCTTGCCCTCCTCGCCGATCAGCGCGTCGGCGGGCAGCTCGAGGTCGTTGAAGAAGACCTCGGTGGTGGCGTGGTTCATCATCGTCCGGATCGGCTGGATCTCGAGCGCCGGCGCCGCGCTCGCGCATGTCGACGAGGAACAGCGAGAGGCCGCCGGTCCGCCGCTCGAGCTCCTCGACCGGCGTCGTGCGCGCGAGCAGGATCATCAGGTCCGAGTGCAGCGCGCGCGAGGTCCAGACCTTCTGGCCGTTGACGACGTAGCCGCCGTCGGCGCGCCGCGCGCGGGTCTGGATCCGCGTCGTGTCCGAGCCGGCGCTCGGCTCGGTCACGCCGAACGCCTGCAGGCGCAGCTCGCCGGCGGCGATCTCGGGCAGCCACGCGCCGCTCTGCTCCTCGCTGCCGTGCCGCAGCAGCGTCCCCATCATGTACATCTGGGCGTGGCAGGCGCCGGCGTTGCCGCCGGCGCGCGTTGATCTCCTCGAGGATCACGCTCGCGGCGTCGAGCGCGAGGCCGGCGCCGCCGTACCCCTCGGGGATCAGCGCCGCGAGCCAGCCGTGCTCGGTCAGCGCGCCGACGAACTCCTCCGGGTAGCGGTCCGGCTCGAGCTCGCGCCAGTAGCCGGGGCCGAACCGTCGCACAGCTCGCGCACCGCTCCGCGGACCTCCGCGAGCTCCTCCCCCAGCGCGAACCCCATCATCGTCCTAGAAACACGGCCGGCCGCTTCTCGGCGAAGGCCTGGACTCCCTCGGCGTGATCGTGCGTCGTGGCGAGCATCTGCTGCTCGTCGGCCTCGAGCGCGAGCTGCGCGGACAGGTGCGCGTACGCCCACGCATTGAGCTCTCGCTTGGCGGCCGCGTACGCCTTGGTCGGTCCGGCGGCGAGCCTCGCGGCGAGCGCCTCGGCTGTCGGCGCGAGCTCGGAATCGTCCACGACTCGATTGATCAGGCCCCATTCGAGCGCCGTCCGGGCCGGCACCGGCTCGCCCAGGAGCGTCATCTCGGTCGCGCGCGCCAGTCCCGCTCTGACCGGGACGAACGCGGACGCGCCGCCGTCCGGCGCGAGTCCGATGTTGATGAACGCGAGCAGGAACGACGCCGATTCCGCCGCGAGCACGAGGTCGCACGCGAGCGCGAGCGAGCACCCGATCCCCGCCGCGATCCCGTTGACCGAGGCGATCACCGGTTTTGGCATCTCGCGCAGCCCGGTGATGATCGGGTGATGGACGCCGACGAGCCGCGTGTGGATGTCCGGGTGTCCGTCCGAGCCCGCCGGGAACCCTTCGCGGATGTCCGCGCCGGCCGAGAACGCACGGCCAGATCCGGTCAGGACCACGGCCCGGACCGCGTCGTCATCGGCGACCTCGGAGATCGTCGCGCAAAGATCGCCGGCGAGCTGGGCGTTCCAGGCGTTGAGCGCGCGGACGCGATTCAGGACGATCGTCGCGACGGCCCCGTCGCGGGTGAGCTCGACCGTCGGCGGTTCGTGCGACATCTTGTTGCTCCGTTCGATATGGCCATCATTCCAATTCACGTCAGGCAGCTGCAACCTCCGCGCGTTGCGCTCGGATCGCCTTCCCTGACCAGTTGCAGCAGCCAGGCCGCGCCCGTGGCGCGGGGCACTCTGCGCTTTGACGCAGTATCAGGGCGCGTGGTTCGGATGGCCGTGGGCGGAGATCAGCCCGGCCGCGCCTGAGCCGGCACGTCTTCTACCAAGTGCACAGCACCACGGCCGGCGGCCGCGGACGGCGGCGGATACTCGTTGACCGACAGCAGCCTCACTGGTCCGTCCAGGGCTCGGTAGGTGTGACGGCAGTGGGCCGAGAAGCTGATCAGATCGCCGCGATTCAGCACCTCCGAGAACGCGTCGGTGCTGATCTCGACGCTTCCCTCGGCCACGTTCAGGTGCTCCCACACGCCGTCCGCGTGCGCCTCCGAGGTGCGGACGGCACCCTTTTCGAGGTAGAGAGCGTAGAGCTCGAACAGCCCGCCGCCAGTTCGGGTGAGCAGGTGGCGGATGACCAGGCCGATCCCGTCCAGGCCGGCCGGGTCGGCAGCAAGGACCGGCGCATCGGACTCGCGGACGACGAACACGTCCTCGCCGACGGGATAATCATGGAACAGACTCGCGAACGGCACGTCGAGTACGGCCGCGAGCGCCCAGATCGTGTCGATCGAAGGGTTACCGCGCCCGCGCTCGATCAGCGACACGGTCGACTTGGCGATGCCGGCCTGCTCAGCCAGCGCCGACAACGTCAGTCCTCGGTTCGTGCGCCAGTGGCGCAGGTTGCGAGCAAGCGCCGGACGAATGCTGCCTTCCACGGTTGCAGCCCGATCATATCTGCCGTGAGCTGATTCAGATTGGGCGCCGTTGGAGCCGGCTGACAGCCTCGTGCGGGCTTTCACGTCTGGGATGATAACTGATGCTGTGAACCGGTGGATCGAACGAACGCCCAGGCCCGGGCTCGGGATCGTCAGCGATGACCGGCGGCGCGAGCAAGGAATCGCGAGCAACGAGCAGCGGCGCGGCCTCCGGCGGCCCCGCGACCGATTCCAACCTGTAAATCGTCCCAGTCGAGCATCCGCCCGCGGCGACTGGGACGTTGTGCGTCTGGTATCTGGACAACTACCCACTGGCCGTCGGCCGCGGCTCGAGTGGGTAGTTGTCCAGATCACAGGTGAAACACGCGCCCACCGATGCGTTGAGAGCGGCGGCTTTCTCGAGAACCTCCCCTGCGCCTCCCCCGCGTTCCCCACGGGCCTAACGTCACTGCCCATCTGAACGCAACTCGTCGGCGAGGCCGCGATCGCGCCGGCCCGCCAGCTCGGACAGCCGTTCGGGATCGTCGATCACGAACGGTCCGAAACCCGAGCTCGAGCGTGCGTCGGAGAGAACCGGGAAGAGGTTGTCGGCGATTGTGTCGAACGTGCTCGCGCCGCCGAGCGAGACTGTCTCGAACGGACCCAGCAAGCGCCACCGGCGCGCGAGGCCGTCGCGGACCACCTCGTCGAGCTCCTCCGGGTCCGCGACGCCGTTCTCGACCAGCCACAGAGCTTCCCGGAGCAGTGCCAGCTGGAGTCGGTTCCACAGCATCCCGGGCACCTCCGCTCGCACCCGCACGGGCCGTTTGCCGATCGCACGCAGCACCGCGATGACGCGCTCCAGCCGCTCGGCCGCCGTGGCGCGCCCGGCCAGCACCTCGACGAGCGGCATCAACAGCGGCGGGTTCCAGTAGTGGGTCGCGACGATTCGCTCGCCGACGCCGGCCAGCGCGCCCAGCTCGGTGATCCCGATCGATGAAGTGTTGGTGGCCACAGTCGCCTCGGGTGAGGCGGCCGCGGCTTGGCTGATCACCTTCGCCTTGAGATCTTGGTCCTCGGGCAGCGATTCGACGATGAGGTCGACCCGGCGATCCGGTACCGCCTCCTCGACCGCGATCGCAGGGCGGGCGCCGGCAAGCGTGCCGGGTGACGCCAGGCCGTACCGGCCGGCCAGCTCGAGCGCCGCCTGCACTCGCCGCTCGGCCGGGGCGGCAGCTCGCGTCACGAACGTCACCCGGTGGCCGCCAAACGCGTACTCGCAGCCGATCTGCGCTCCCATACGCCCCGCGCCGAGCACCAGGATCTCCAACCGGGCCGCCGGTGACTGCGACTCGCGCTCCACGGGAGGATGCTCGCAGACTGCCGGGCCGCAGGGAGCGTGCACGCAGAGCCACCGTCGAGCTCGTCTCTGTCAGGCCGCCCCCGTTAGCGTTCACGCCGCTCTACAGCGGCCGCCGGCGTCTCCAGCACCGTCGGCGCTTTTTGGCCGCAGGAACGAGGAAAGCGCCGCAGCGCGTGCCCATCGTCGCGGTATGATCGACGCGCTGGACGTACTCGAGTTGACCCCGGCTGACCTCGCCGAACCCTTGCCCCCGTGGGAGATCGGGGTCGCCGAAGGCGGCGTCCTGGTCGCCGTCCTCGACGGATGCGCGCGGGAATGGGACGAGCTCGCATCGCGCGCGGGGTCCGTCGGCTTCGAGCTGCTCGGCGCCCCAGTGGTCACGATCGGGGTGGTCCGCGATGCGCCCGCGGACGCGGGGGCCGGGCTCCTCCGCGGCTGCGATCTCATCGTGGATGAGGAAAACGCGAACGAGAAGATCGACGAACGCGTGCAGGAGCTGATCGCGGCGCTTACTCGTGTCGGCGCGCCCGCGCTCGTCGCGGCACAACTGCTACGGGCGCCGACCGGGGCGCTGGCGACCGAGTCGTTCGCGTACTCGATGCTCTTGTGGGGCGAGGATTTCGCCGCCTGGAGGGAGGACACGCCTCGGCATGCGAGCGCCGACCTCGGAGCCTCACGCCTCACGGTGACCAGGAATAACCAAGCCTGGGTCCTGACGCTCACGCGGCCGGCGCGGCACAACGCGTTCGACGCCCAGATGCGCGAGGAGCTCTGCGACGCGCTCGACGCGATCGCCAGCGCCCCACCGGCGCCGATCGTGATCCGCGGCGATGGGCCGTCGTTCTGCTCGGGCGGCGACCTCGACGAGTTCGGCACGGCCTCGAGTCCCGTCAAAGCGCATCTCGTCCGCACCGAACGGAGCGTCGCGCGGCGGCTGGCTCGCCTAGGCCCGCGGTTGGTCGCCGGCGTGCACGGGCGATGCATCGGTGCCGGGGTCGAGCTCGCCGCCTTCGCCGCCAGCGTGATCGCGGCCGAGACGGCGACGTTCTGCCTGCCGGAGCTGACGCTCGGCCTCAACCTGGGCGCAGGCGGGACGCTCAGTATTCCGGCCCGCATCGGCCGCCACCGGACGCTCGAGCTGCTGCTGAGCGGCCGGCCGATCGACGCCCTCGCCGCGCTGGACTGGGGGCTGGTCGACGAGCTCGTCGCCGATGAGCGACTCGCGGCGCGGTGCCTCGCCGCTGCAGAGGAGCTGGCGTGAGCCTCGCGACCGTCCTCGAGATGGCCGCCGGCGGCTGCGGCAAGCGTGGTGCCGTGATCGCCGCGAACGAGGAGCTCTCCTACGCTGAGTATGCCGAGCAGGCCGCGACGCTCGCTTGAGCGCGGCGAGCTCGCCGGGTTGCGGGCGCCGTGGGCGCTCACGGGCGTCGAGGTATGGACGGGCGATGGCTGCCCGGCCGAGGCGCTCGCGTTCGGAGACGACGGCCTGATCGCCGCCTGTGGTAGCACCGAGGACGTGCTCCCAACGCTGCCGCGCGGCGCCGCCGTGCTCGACGGGCGCGGCGCGAGGGTCTGTCCAGGGTTCGTCGATCCGCACGTTCACGTCCGCGCATCGGCGTCGGCGCGCGCCGCAACCGACGCCTCGCGCGCCACCGATGCGGCCGAGCTCATAAAGCTCGTGCGGACCACCCGCCCATCACAGGCCGGGTGGGTGACGCTGGTCGGCTCGCACCTGGGCACTCCGCTCACCGGACCAGCGCCCGACCGCGTGGCGCTCGACCGCGCGACCGCGACCGCGCCGATCAGGATCAGGGACCGCAGCGGCCACGGTTGGCTGTTCAACTCGCGCGGGCTGCGCTCGCTCGGGGTCGAGCTGACCGCGCGACCCGGCGGCGAGGAGGACAACGATGGCGTGATCGTCGAGCGCGACGGTGACGGCCACGCGACCGGGTTCATCGCCGACCACGTCGGCTGGGTCGGCCGCCGAATCGGACCACTCTCCACCACCGAGCAGTTGACGGCCGCGGTCAGCTCGTGGTCGCGCGAGCTCGCGCGGCAGGGCGTCGTGGCGATCTGTGACGCGACGGCGACGAACGGCGAGGCTCAGGTTGCGACGCTGCTGCGTTGGCGGGAGCAGCGCATGCTCATGCAGGAGTTCACGTTTCTGAGCTCGCCCACCGCCGACCGGCGCCGGCTCGACGCCCGCCGCCACGCCGGGATCAAGTTTGCGGAGGCGGAGGATCGCCGGCTCCGACCGGCGATCGCTCAGGCCGGCCGAGATCGGCTGGCCGTCGCGGTCCACTGCGTGGAGGCGGCGCAGACCGCGGCGGTGCTGGAGGCCGGCCGTGCGCTCGCGGCGCGCGGAGTGGGAGCCGGAGCCGCAGCCGGGGCATTCCGGCTCGAGCACGCCTCGTTCGTGCCGCCGGATTGGCTCGCCGACGTGCGCCGGCTCGGCGCGACCGTCGTCACCCACCCGACGTTCATCGAGGCGCACGGCGACCGCTATCTGGACGACCCCGGGCTGAAGCCGGCGGAGTGGCTCTACCGGCTGGCATCTTGGACGCGCGCCGGCGTCCCCCTCGCGTTCGCATCCGATGCGCCGTTCGGCCCGAGCGACCCGCTGCGCGCGCTGCGGGCGGCGGCCGCGCGGCGCACCGCCAGCGGGGCGACCATCGGGCCGAGCGAAGCGCTCAGCGGCGAGCACGCGCTGCGGGCGCTGTCGACGGTGGCCGCGCGATGCTCCGGCCTGGATCGGTTCGGCTATGGGCGGATCGTCGCCGGCGGGCCGGGCGCCGCGGTGATCCTGAGCCACGATCCGCGTGACCCGGCGCGACTCGACGAGCTCGAGCTGCTCGCGACCGTGATCGGGGGCGACGTTGTCGATTGACGGCGCCGACACGTTGCTGCGCGGCTGGACGATCGAGCTCCCGAGTCGGGCCGCCACGCCGGTACGCCTCGCCGCTGCCACGTTGCGTCAGTTCGGCGCGCGCGAAGCGGACGGCGTCGCCGGTGACCCCTCCACGGTCCGGCTCGCCGCGGCGGGCGGACGTCGCGTGCGGGCGGGGCTGCGCGGATGGGTAGGGGAGGAGGCGTTGCCGGTGGGGCCCCCGCACGGCTCGGTCCTGACGGCCTACGCGGGGCTTCGTCTCGCGGGCGCGGCCGCGTTCGCCGCGCGGCGAGGGATCGACCTCGAGCTGCGGACCGAGCAGCTGCGGCGCGAGCTCACGGCGCCGGTGAACCTAAGCGGGGGCGGCGGCCCCGAGCTGTTTCGCTGCCGGGATGGGTGGGTGGTGGTTCGCTGGCGCGAGGAGGGCGAGCGGCCGCTGTTGCGTGCGCTGGTCGGAGATGAGGGCGAATCGACGCGTGCCGACGTCGTCGCGGCCGCGCGGACGGCACGGATCCTCGCCGCCCCGGTCCTCCCGCCGCTTGACCGGCGGGGGCGATTCGATCTGGGGCACGGCGCGATCGTGGGCGACCACGCGGCGCTGAACCGCCGGCCGCGCGTGCTCGACTGGAGCGTTCTGTGGGCCGGCCCCTGGGCGACCGGGGAGTTGCGGCGCACGGGATCGGCCGTCCAGCGGCTCGAGCACCCGCGCCGCCGCGACGGGCTGCTCGGCTCGCCAGAGGGCCGGCGCTGGTGGCGGCGCCTCAACGGTCACAAACGGATCGTGCTGCTCGACGCGGCACGCGCCGGCGAGCATAAGCGGCTGGCCGGCTCGATCCGCGAGGCCGACATCCTGGTTACGAGCATGACCCCCCGCGCTCTGCGCTCGCTGGGCTTCGACGACGACTGGCGCGCGGAGCACGCTCCGCGCCTGCTCCATCTGGAGCTGGTCGCATTCGAGGAGCCGTGGTCCGACGCGCCCGGGCTCGGCGAGCACGCCGCCGCGCAGGCTGGTCTGCTGTGGAACCACGACGAGGCGATGCCGGCGCCACCGCTCCCGTGGGCGGATCCGCTGCTGGGAGCGGCCGCGCTTGCGCTGGCGCAGATCTGGCTCGCGGCGGCGACGCCTCGTGGCGGGCGCGTCAGGCTCAGCCTCGAGCAGGCGGCGGCGCTGGCTCTGGCAGCCGGCCCGGGACTTGGACCGCGCAGCGCCCCGCCGCACGAGCGTGCGAGGCGCGCACTTCGCGCCAGCACACCAGCGCGTTGAGCGCAGCCGGGTCCGCGTGACCGATGTCTGATATATCAGTCTTCAGTCGATGTCGACGCGAACGGTTGGTGTGCAGAACCCGAGGGCGGGAGGCGAGGTCCGATGGCGACAACGGTGACTCAGGAGATGTTCATCGACGGTGTCTGGAGGTCGAGCGCCACTGGCGAGACCTTTGAGGCGACGAGCCCGGCGACCGGCGAGTCGATCGGCGCGGCGCAGCAGGGCGACCGGGGCGACGCCAAGCGAGCGATCGCCGCCGCAGGACAGGCGGCCGATCGCTGGGCGCGGCTGACCGCGTTCGAGCGCGCCGCGAAGATGCACGCGGTCGCGGACCTCATCGAGTCCCGTCGTGCGGAGCTGGCGTACACATTGACGCTTGATCAGGGAAAGCCCCTGCGTGCGGAGGCGTTCGCTGAGGTCGACGAGCTTGTCGAATACTGGCGGATGGCGGCTGAGGACGCCAAGCGACTGACCGGCGAGCTACCGAACTCGTTCTCGCCGGGTAAGCGCGTGATGCTGATGCGCCGTCCGCGCGGCGTCGTCGGCGTGATCAGCCCGTGGAACTGGCCGTACACGATGCCGGCGGAGTTGATCGCGCCCGCGCTCGCGTGCGGCAACACGGTCGTCTGGACACCGGCGCCATCGACCGCGATCTGCGCGGTCGCGCTCGCACGGTGCGTCGCCGACGCCGACCTGCCACCGGGGGTCTTCAACCTCGTGACCGGCCCGGGACCAGTGGTCGGCGATGAGCTCGCGCGCAACCCCGGGACCAACGGCATCGCGTTCATCGGCTCGACCGTGACCGGCCGGCTGGTAGCGCAGGCCGCGGCCGGCAAGATCGCGGTGCTCGAGATGGGCGGCAACGGTCCGCTCGTGGTGATGGACGACGCCGATCTCGAGGCAGCCGTCGAAGCCGCGCTGAGCGCATGCTTCCTGTGCGCGGGCCAGAGCTGCACGGCCGGCGAGCGACTCCTGGTGCACCGCGCAGTCCGCGACGAGTTCGTGCAACAGCTCGAGCAGCGCATCCGTGACCAGATCCTGCTCGGCGACCCGTTTGACGACGCGACCACGATGGGCCCGGTCAACAACGAGCCCGTGGCCGTCAAGATGGACGAGCACGTCGCCGACGCCGTCGCTCGCGGCGCCCATGTCATTCTCGGTGGCGCGCGGGCCGATGGCTTTCCGACGTCGCTGTACTGGCCCGCGACGGTGCTTACCGATGTTCCGGCCGACGCCCGGGTGGCGGTGGAGGAGACGTTCGGCCCGATCGCACCAATCGTCGCAATCGACTCGCTTCAAGAGGCGATCACGCTTGCCAACGCCTCGCCATACGGGCTCCTGGCGGCGATCTTCACCGCGGACCTCCAATCCGGGCTCGAGTTCGCCGATCGCGTCCGCACCGGCTGGGTGAACATCAACGAATCCACCAACTATTGGGAGGCACACCTCCCGTTCGGCGGCCGCGCCGGGACCGACAGCGGCGTCGGCCGGGTCGGTGGCTCACACGTTATGCAGTCGTTCACCGAGCTGCAGACCGTCGTGCTGTCGCCCCGGTCCTCGGCCGCGTAAGAGAGTGAAGTGGGCGGCCGCGCGGGTCGCCCACTTCGCGGCACCGTCCGTCGACTACGAACGGGTTTGATCGAGCCGCCGACCGTGACGCCGGCTGGCACTGTCACATGAGCCTATAGTCAGCGCCGGGCATTCGACGTAGCTTCAGGAGGATGGCGGTGGCACAAACTCACGCAGAACCGGCGTCGGCCGCGACGCGACGGCCGCTCGCGGGGGTCCTGGTGCTGGACCTGACCCAGTTCCTGGCCGGGCCGTTCTGCACGATGGTCCTCGGCGACATGGGCGCGGACGTGATCAAGATCGAGCCGCCCGGAGGCGAGATTCAGCGCAACGCGATGCGGACGAAGGACGATGATCTGGACCCGCCGTCGTTCCTGGCGCTGAACCGAAACAAGCGGAGCATGGTGCTCGACCTGCGCAGTGACGGGGGTCCGGAGCTGTTTCACCGCCTGGTCGCACAGGCCGACGTCATGGTCGAGAACTTCAAGCCCGGCACGACCAAGAAGCTCGGTATCGATTACGAGACGCTCGCCTCGATTCGGCCCGAGTTGATCTACGCCAGCATTACCGGCTTCGGCGATAGCGGGCCGTACGCGCTGCGCCCGGGGCTCGACCTGATCACGCAGGCCATGTCCGGGATCATGAGCGTGACCGGGCCTCGCGGCGGGGAGCCGGTCAAGGCCGGGGTCCCGGTGACCGACCTGACCTCCGGGCTGTTCGGCGCGATCGGGATCCTCAACGCGTACATCGTCCGCCTCACGACCGGCGAGGGGCAGCTGGTTACGAGCTCGTTGTTCGAGGCCGGCGTGTCGCTAGGAATCCACGAGTCGGCCGAGCTGTGGTCGCGCGGGACCGTGCCCCGCCCGCTCGGCTCGGGCCACCGTCTGGCCGCTCCCTACCAGGCGCTGCGCGCGCAGGACGGCTATCTGACCGTCGGCGCGGGCACGGACAAGCTGTGGGAGCGCATGTGCGAGGCGATCGACCGGACCGACCTGCTGAGCGATGAGCGCTTCGCCGGCAACTCGAAGCGGATGGAGAACCTGGAAGCGCTCGAGCAGGAGCTGGAGCGAACGCTGCAGGGCGCGCCGGTCGAGCATTGGGTGGAGCGGATCATCGCGGTCGGGGTGCCGGCGGGTCCGATCCTCGACTACCAGCAGGTGCTGGAGGATCCCCACACGCTCGCGCGGGAGATGGTGATCGAGATCGACCACCCCCGCCACGGGCGGATCAAGAGCCTCGGCTCGCCCGTGAAGCTCAGCAAATCGTCACGCGGCACCCCACGCCCGGCGCCGCTGCTCGGCGAGCACACCGACGAGGCGCTGGGCGAGCTTGGGGTCGAGCCCGAGCAGATCGCCTCACTGCGCCGACTAGGCGTCGTCGCGTAGCCCGCGCTCGACGGTGATCGACGCGGCAGGGCCGTCGCGCTCGAGCCGGATGTGGTCGCTCACTGAGGGCGCGCCCAGTGCGAGACGAACATCCGGATCGCACCGGTGGACTCGTCGTAGGCCCGCCGCTCGATCGAGCCGATGTCGGCTCCGTAGACGTGGATCCCGACAACAGGCTCCGGCGAGGCGCAGCTGACCTTGTGAATGTCCCGATCGCTCGTGCAGCACACGACGACCTCGCCGGGTGCGAGATCCCCCTCGCCGATCCACGTGGGCGGCTGCTCCCCGAGCACCGCCGGTGGCAGGTAGCGCACCTCGTGTTCGACTCCCCGATAGATCCCGATCACGCCCCACGTCCCGTGGTCGTGGATCGGCGTCGTCTGGCCGACGTCCCAGACGGCCGAGGCGATCGAGAAGCCGCCGTCAGCGGCCACGTGCAGCGGATACATCACGTACCGGTCCGGATCCGGCCGCATCATCGACGCCGGCAGAAGCTCCTCCTCCTCGCGCGCACACGCGTTGAGGAGCGCGCGCAACCGTCCCGCCACCGCGGCGGTGAGGTGGAACTCGTCGCCTGCGCGAGCGACGAGCTCCGCGACGTCGTGGATGAACAGATCGAGGGTGGGGCTGGCCGGCGTCTCAGACATCAGGCGACGGACGCAGTGTGCAGCTCGAGCACGGTGCGCAGCGCCTCGACGAGGTTCTCGGCGCGCAGCGAGTGGAACTCGGCCGTCAGGATGTGGGCCGGCGCCAATCCCGACAGATCGTCGGCGAGCATCGGCGAAGCGTACGGGCTCAGAGCTTCGTGCTGTTCTGCCGGCATCAGTAACGAGCGCGGTTTCACCGTCGGGTGACACTTTACTCTCCGACGTCACGCTGACCGTGTACCCGCGGATGAGCCATCTGCCAGCTTCCTCGATAGCCGCTATCTGCTCTGGGATCGGACGCTGAGCTGGTTGCGGGGCCTGCGCTGACGATCTCGGAGGCCGGAGCCCGTTATGATGTCGCGGCACCGATCGGAAAACACACGGCCGAGGAGGTACTCCGGTGTCCACGCTCGAAACGGTTAGCGCGCTTCCGCCGGCGCTCCAGGAACTTTTGGAGAAGCAGGCGATCAGGGAGGTGGTGGTTCGGTACTGCCGCGGCTGGGACCGGCTCGACCGGGACCTCGTTCAGTCGGTCTACCACCCTGACGCGGTCGACGACCACGGCATGTACAGCGGTCCGGCGAAGGACTTCTTCGACGCTTGGGCCGCCAGCCCGGAGGCCACGAACCTACACCATAATCTCGGGCAGTCGCTGATCGAAGTCGACGGTGACACAGCGGTCGCCGAGACGTACTGCATTGCGACGGCCGTTGGTCCCACCGACGACGGCGGCACGC
The DNA here is from genome assembly GCA_963763525.1 of uncultured Solirubrobacterales bacterium. Classification (GTDB taxonomy): domain Bacteria; phylum Actinomycetota; class Thermoleophilia; order Solirubrobacterales; family Solirubrobacteraceae; genus Palsa-465. The sequence continues at coordinate 35,365 of CAVXPA010000012.1, read as the reverse complement.
AGTCGCGCCTGATCGAGTGCAGGTTCCTCGACCGGTTCGAGAAACGGGACGGTGAGTGGAGGATCGCGGATCGTCGACTTGCCTTCGACGCCGATGTCGTCGTTCCTGGCGGGCTGCCGACTGTCTTCCCCGAGCGCAATCAGGGCACGCGGGACCGCAACGATTACTCGCACACGCTCTTCAAGTAGCTCGAGCGCCCCGGCCGCCGGCTGGACGGCGAGCTCGGAGCTGAGCGGAGCGGGTGCGCGGCGGGGAGTCCTCTGCACATGGACGTAGAGCCCACGCTGTCGGGTAAGCCCTAGCCCCGGGCGGGCCGATCTGAGATCGTGTGCTCCCTGGCCGTGAGCCGCTCGTAGACCCGGCCAGACTCCTCCTCCTCCTCCTCCTCCTCCTCCTCCTCCTCCACGCAACCAGGCGCGCGGGCAGGCACGCAGTATTCGCCTGCCCGCCCGCCGGGTCGCACAAGGACGAGATGCGGAGGCTCATCTCGTGGCTCGACGCCGTTCGAGTGATCCTGCTTACCTTCCAAACGGTTGACCGAGAAGCCCCACCGACCGGAGGATCCAGAGCGGGCGTTCGTCCTTGCGGTGCGCTGGTCGCTGCTTCCTGGCCTGTTGCTGCCCGGGGCGCTTGCATCCGTCTACGCGAGCGCCACGGGCGGCGGGCTCCCGATGACGTTGGCGGCGCCGCTCGCGGTGCTTGTGCTGATCGCATGCCTCGGCTGCGCTCGGAAGCTGCTGGTGCTCTGGCGTGCGCTGCCTCGAGACGATGACGGCGACCACGGCGGACCGCCGCGGTGGTGGGGCGGCGAGGATCCGCAGGATCCGACCGGTGGGCCGGGTGGCATCTCGTTCGACTGGACGACGTTCGAACGAGAGTTCTGGGCTTACCTGAGCGCGCGCGAGGCACAGCACGCGCGCGAATCGATCTCTGTGTGAGGGCAACCGGGCCGCGGCGCGCCCGGGCGCGAACGCAAGCGACATCGCTCGGTCGATCCAGAAGCGCTTCGGCCTGATCGCCTCGAGCACGTCCGCGGCGATCTGTTCGGGTGCGGCGCTCAGAGCGCTCTCACGCGGCCGTCTTGTAACTCGACGTTCCTTTGCAAGTGCTCGAATGGGTGAAGTCGGTTGTCACCTTGCCCGACTCGCGGGCGAACATGCCAAACGTCCCGGTGATGATCAAGAAGCCCTGGTGTTGGTGCAGTGGAGCGAAGTAGAGCGGCAGCTTGACCTTGAAGGTCCCTTTCTTTGTGATCGATCCGGACCCGGTCTGCATCGCGCCGAAACCGCCGCCCTGGCAGTACACCGGGTAGCTGTTGGCGAGTGTGAAGTTGCTGACTCGCTTACCGTTGGCGCTCACCTTGAAGCTGATGGAAAACGTGTTGTTGGACCTGCGGGAGATCGTCCCCGTGTACCTCGCGCCTTTGACTGGGGTTGTCGCAAAAGCGGCGGCCGCCCCGCCGGTCAAGCCGCAGCGGAAGGAGCGAGGCGTAACGCTGTGGAGGGCGTGGCGCGCGACGGCGGGTCGGACCGGCTCACGCGAATAGCTCGAGTACGTCGTGAGGGCCGGCGTGCAGCGGGTTGGTGAGGCAACACTGCTTCGGCCCGGCGTCTGCGAGTCCGAGCTCGTAACGCGCTAGCAACTCGGCGTGTCCGGTAGCGACGAGCTCGCGCCACCGCCCAGGCTCGCGCACGCGATAGGCGATCGCGTTGCAGGCCGCACCTCCAGCCTGAGGGACGACCTTCAATTCGGTCCGCACGTACAACCCGGCGCGATCCGATTCGTCGTAGCTCTCGAGCCGGTCGATCGCCGCGACCGTCGAGCGACTGATCGCGAACAACTCACCCTCGACGTGGAAGCCCGCGACGCCGGGCACCAGCGCCGCCATCCGGTGCAGCAGACCGCAGCCGGGGTTGGCACATCCCGGTTGGATCGGCACCACCAGGGCATGCGCGTAGACGGTCCGGTAGCGGCCGATCGGATCACCGAGCGCGTCGGCAAAAGCGGGCCAGTTCGGGAAGCCCTTCTGCAAGGTCCCGTACGCGAAGTACATGAGGTCTCCGGGCATCGTGGCTTCGTCTCGCTACCTGGATGGTGCCAGCCTGCGCGTGCGACGGTTGCGCGAGGTGTCAGCGGAAACACCCCAGGGGGGCTTTCGCGCGCGCGTTGCCGGGTGCATGATGTGTTAGGAAGGGGCGAGCTCCGGGAGCGATCATCTCCCGGCTCGGACCGATCCTGACATGGAACGGTCGCGTCGGCTCTTCGGTTGTTGTTAAGCGGCACTGCTGAAATGTAGTTGCGGGCGCCAGCTTGACGCGAGCTGACAGCGGCTGACCACGTGCAGTGACCAACGGGCGAGATGCCTGCTGTCCGGTCGCTGCCGCACATCGACCAGGGGAATGGAATGAAGACACACGTACCTCATGGTGCGCGTACCAACACGCACGAGGTCGAGACGGCCATGCCCGAAGAGGCGGTGGCGGCGGGCTGCCAGATAGCCGAGCCGAGCCGCGTGGGCGGGGCGCGGCCACGCCGTCGAGCTCTACGTCGTTCGCGTGCCCTGGCGGCGGCGTTGCCGCTCCCACAGCGGCTGGCGCTCGTCGGCATCGCGCTGGCGTGGCTCGTCGCGAGTGTGTTCTTCTGGAGCTGGTGGCTCGACCCCGCGCACGTGACCACGGTCGCCGGGCTCCTCGCCAACAGCGCGGTGCTCGCATTCGACCTGGTTGCCATCCCGTTGTGGTTCTTCTTCTTCCTGCTACGGATGCGGCGACCCGCGCCGGCGCTCGCCGTCCCGGGGCTGCGGACCGCGATCGTCGTTACCAAGGCGCCATCCGAGCCTTGGGCGCTCGTACGCACGACGCTCGAGGCGATGCTCACGCAGGACTTCCCCTATCCCTACGACGTGTGGCTGGGCGACGAGAAGCTCACCGACGAGGTGATCGACTGGTGCGCTCAGCACGGCGTTCACATGTCCAGCCGCGAGGGCGTTGCCGAGTATCACAACAAGACGTGGCCGCGACGCACCAAGTGCAAGGAGGGCAACCTCGCCTATTTCTACGACCACTGGGGTTACCGCGACTACGACGTCGTCGCGCAGCTCGACGCCGATCATGTGCCGGCGCCGGACTATCTGCGACACATGGTCGCGCCGTTTTCCGATCCGCGCGTAGGCTACGTCGCCGCGCCGAGCATCTGCGACCGCAACGCCGACGCTTCGTGGTCGGCACGCGGGCGCCTGTATGCCGAGGCGGTGCTGCACGGCTCAACCCAGGCCGGCGCCAACGCGGGTTACGCGCCGAGCGCGATCGGCTCGCACTATGCGGTCCGCACAGCCGCGCTGGAGCAGGTGGGCGGGCTCGGGCCGGAGCTGGCCGAGGACTTCTCGACCACGTTGATCCTGACCGCCGGCGGCTGGCAGGGCGTGTTCGCGATCGACGCGGAGGCCCACGGGAACGGGCCCGACTGCGCGGCCGACTGCGTCACGCAGGACTTTCAGTGGGCGAGCAGCATGATGCGGGTCCTGCTGATGGTGACCCCGAAGTACTGGAAGAGCCTGAGCCTGAAGGCCAAGGTCAGGCTGGGCGGCTGTCAGCTGTGGTATCCGCTGCACACCGCCGTCATGCTGCTCACCGTCATCTTGCCGGTGTGGGCGCTGCTCGGGCGCACGCCGCTCGTGTCCGTGAACGTGGAGCAGTTCTATCTTCATTTCGCGCCGGTCAGCCTCGTCCTTCTGCTCGCCGTCTGCCTCCTGCGAGCGTGCCGGCTGCTGCGCCCGGTGAACGCGCCGGTGATCAGCTGGGAGTCGATCCTGTTCCAGTTCGTGCGCTGGCCGTGGGCGCTGATCGGTTGCCTCAATGCGCTATGGGGCTGCATCACCGGCCGAGTGGACGGCTTCAAGGTGACGCCGAAGCGGACGGGTGGCGAGCAACCGCTGCCGGTGCGAGTGATCCTCCCCTATCTGTTCCTGTCGGCCGTGTCGATCATCCCCGTCCTGCTCATCGCTCGTCCCGGTCGGGCGCTGGGGTACGAGTTCTGGGCGCTCGTCAACGGCGCGATCTATCTATTCGTGGCGATTGCGGTGATCGCACTGCACATCGGTGAGAACTGGCGCCACTCGAGCCACCGGTCGCTGCTGCGCTTCGCGGGCGCGCGCACGGCCGCGGTCTCCGCGTTCGCGGGCGCGTTCGCGATCGCCGCGATCCTGCACGGTGAGCAGGGGTTCGCGGGCCTGACATTCCCGGTCGAGCCGGCGTTCGCCGCACAGCGCTACGTGCCGCCGATGCCCGCCGTGGTCCCGCGCGGTGCCACCGTCGACGTGGGCGTCACGACGCCCCCGCTCGCCCGGAACGGATATCAGCCGTGGACGGCAGCAGACCTCTCGACGGTCAACCAGTTCGAGCGCGATGCCCACAAGCACGCCAGCGTCGTGATGTGGTACGCGGATTGGCAGCACAGCCTCCCCTCGCTGACTCAGCTCGAGCTCGTGTGGAACCGCGGGAGCATCCCCGAGATCACTTGGGAGCCGTGGGACTCCACGGTCGGCCTTCGCAAGCCGCAGCCGCGCTACACGCTGCAGAACATCGTCAACGGCGATTTCGACTCCTACATTCGCGCGTGGGCGACGACGCTGAAGGCCTTCGGTCATCCGGTGCGGCTCCGCTTTGCACAGGAGATGAACGGAAACTGGTACCCGTGGGGGGCGAACACGAACGGCAACAAGCCGGGCGACTACGTCCGCGCCTGGCGCCACGTGTGGAACATCTTCCACGCCGAGCACGCGACCAACGTGCAATGGGTGTGGAGCCCCGTCAACGGCAATGCGAAGCAGTATTACCCGGGTAACAAGTACGTCAACAGGCTGGGCGTGACGTGCCTGAACGGCGGCAGCGGCGCGTTCACCGACGGATGGCGGAGCTTCCAGTCGATCTGCGGCGAGTCGATCCTACAGCTCCACGCGCTCGCGCCTCACCTGCCGATCGACATATCAGAGGTCGCGAGCTCCGAGCGCGGAGGCAACAAGTCCGCGTGGATCGAGGGCATGTTCGCGTCCCTCGCGCAGTATCCCGAGGTGAAGTCGTTCATCTGGTTCAACCTGGAGAAGCAGACCGACTGGCCGATCGAGAGCTCGCACCGTGCCGAGGTGGCGTTCCGGGACGGCGTCGCGTCGAATCGTTTCAAGTGAGCGCGGCGTGCGGCTCGCCGGTGAGCGCGATCAGCTGTTCGCGCTCAACCTCGCCACGAGCCCGCGAAGGACGTCGAACGCGGGCTTGGGCGTGTAGTCGTCGCGCATCACCCCGTATTGACTCTCGAAGCTCGAGCTCGCGGAGTCTGCGTCGCGCAGGTCGAACCAGCGATAGTCGGTGATGTGAAACTCGCCGCGGACGGCGTTGACGGTCTCGATCGCCGCCGTCATCGCGGTCACCTGCATCGCGTCCGTCCGCCCCGGTCCGGTCGGGAAGCCGTTCTCGGAGACGTGCAGCGCGACGTTTTCGTGGATGCCGGCGAGCGGCAGGTAGCGCGAGCGCAGCTCCCTGAACGCGTGGATCAGCGCCGCCGACGTGCCGGAGGCGAGATCGCCCGAGTCGATCGGCGCTCCCCACGTGCCCGGATAGGCGTCGACGCCAACCCAGTCGAGCGCCTCGCGGAAGGCCTGACCGCCGTGCTGACCCAGATACCTCCAGAACGCGATCTCGTCGGCGCCGCCGGCGGCGGCCCAGTTGAAGCCGACCTGTAGGCGGTCGAATCGGTCCGCCCGCGCCTGCGCCTTCGCGGCGATCACACCCTGGATGAGGGCGTCCTCGGCGTCGGCGTAGGCGCCGTCGGATGCAGACGGCGCACCCGCGACGTTCGCCTCGTTCGTCACCTGCAGCGAGACGAACCCCGGGTCGGAATCGAACTCGCTCACTGTGGCGCGGACGAACGCCGCAAACCCCGCCACGGCCGCGGTTGAGCCACCGTCGGCGGGGCGGTACGTGAGGACGAGCTCGACCTGGAAGCCCGCCGCCGTGTACTGCTGGATCTCCTGCCCCACCTGCTGCTCGGCGGACCATCCGCTCGGCCCGGAGTACTCGGCGTAAAGGTGCAGGACAAACGGTTCATGTGCCGGACGCAGTTGCTCGAGCGCGGCCAGCCGTTTGGCGGGGTCCTCGGGCGCGATCGGCCCGCTCGGGCCCACCGTCCCGGCGGCTCCACCGGGATAGATGCCGAACACGAGCGGGGGCGGCTGCGCCGGCGCGCGCTCCGCCGCGAGCGTTAACCGCAGCCAGGTATCGCGTCCGGACGCGTCGGCGGTGAGCAGCGCCAGCGCGACCGCGGCCGAGAGCACGACCACCACGGTCAGGGCAGCCCGCTGCCTCGCGCGGGCGTTCTGGAATAACGCCACCGGAGCGTCCATCCTCACGCCGTACCCGTCGCTCAGCGCGCGCTAAGCAAGCAATGCGGAGCTTTGATCCTGAAAGCCGTGCATCATGCGCGACGGTGGCAGGAGACCGACCCGGTCACGGTCAGGAATCCGACAGGATCAGCGATCGAGCGCCCAAGTCACGTCCTCTTCCGTGACGCGGCCATCGGGCCCGCTGCCGCTGACCGTCGCAAGATCCACGCCCAGCTCCTGTGCCAGGCGCCGGGCGCGCGGCGTGACCTCCCCCCGGGGCGACGCTGCGGTCTTCGGCGGCTCGGGGCGTGCGGCGGTCTCGGAGAACGTCGCGGTGCTGCCGTCCTCGGTGGCGGCGCGGTGGTCCTCGGCGGCGCGCGGCGCTTCCTCGCCGGGCACGATCACGGCGAGCACCTCGTTCACTGCGGCGGTGGCGCCTTCTGCAACCACGATCCGCTCGAGCACCCCGCTGCAGGGCGCGGGAAGATCCTCGGTTACCTTGGCGGCCTCGACCTCGGCGAGTGGCTCGCCTTCCTCGACGCTGTCGCCCTCCTTTTTGTACCAGACGGTGACCGTCCCGACATGCATCCCCATTCCGAGCTGGGGCAGGCGGATCTCGATCGGCATCGCTGACGACCTCGGATCAGTTGAGCGGGCTCACGGGTGCATTCATCGCTCAGCCCTGCGCGCGCTCCGGCGCGGCAGCCACGGGGGGAAGCACAGGCGGGCAGTACGGCGTCACAACGCGGGTCTTGAACAGCCACCGTTCGCCGCTTTTCACGTATGTGTCCTCGTAGTAACCGGTCGCGTATGCCTGCGTGTCGTCTGGGTGCAGCCCCTGGAAGAGGAAGTTACACCGGCCCCACGCTTCGTCGTCACCGCGGAACTCCGTGATCCCGTTGGTGACGTAGTGGACGTGAGCCTTCATCCTGTTCAGGTGGCGCGCGTAAAGGTCGCGGATCTCGGCGGCGCCGTCCGCACGCTCGCCGCCGATCGGTTCCTCGTCGAACACGGCATCGTCGGCGAACAGCTCGAGGAGCGGCTCCAGCTGGTCGGTATCGACCCAGAGGGCGTACCGGTTGCGAAGCTCGTCGATTGCCAGGCGATCCTCGATGCGGTCCACTGCGATCAGAGCTCCCTCACAAGTCGTAGCCGAACGGTCCAACGGCGCTCGCGGATCTTTAGCACACACGCATGATTCCTGTCACCCCGGTAGGATCGCCACATGAGCGCGGATACAACGCAGGAAAACGTCGCAACGGTACGCCGGTTCTACGACATCGTGCTGAGTGGAGATCTCGACGCGGCCAGTGCACTGCTGGACGAGCGGATCGTCGTGCACGAACCTCCCGGCTTGCCATATGGCGGCGAGTATCAAGGCGTCGCCGGCTGGCGCGAGATCACCGAGCACGAGATGGCGACGATGAAGACCGAGCTGCTGTCGTCGATCGAGTTCCACGACGTCGATGGGGAGACCGTGCTGATGAGAGTCAGAGTTCGGTTCACGTCGCGGGAGACTGGTCGAAGCGCCGATACCGACGTCGTCGAGCTGCTCAAGGTCAGCGACGGTCGGCTCACGGAGTTCGACGTCTACTACAAGGACCCAGGGGCGGTGGCCGGCTTGGCGCCGTAGCGCCGCAGCGCGGATCGCGATCCTAGGTCCGCGGCGCGAACCTGGTAATCGTCCCACTCGAGCTCCCGCGCGCGGCGAGTGGGACGTTGACCATCTGGTGGCGGTACAACTGCCCACTGGGCACCGCGCAGCGCTCGAGTGGGCTGTTGTCCAGGCTTCCAGCGCCCCACGACGCCACTAACCCATCGTCTGGCGAACGGCGGCGGCGATCCTTTCGGCGTTCGGGTACAGCGGGCGCTCGAGCGGCGCGCTGAACGGTATGTGGACGTGCGGCGTGGTCACGCGCATGATCGGCGCCTGCAGGCTCCAGAAGCCCTCCTGCGCGACGATCGCGGAGATCTCGGACGCCACGGAGCCCATCTCGTGCGCCGGGTCGGCGATCACGAGCCGGCCGGTCTTGGCTACCGACTTCAGAATCGCGGCCCGGTCCATCGGGACGATCGACCGCAGGTCCAGGACCTCGGCCGAGATCCCCTCCTCGGCCACCTGCTCCGCCGCGGTGAGGGCGTGCTGGACAGCGCCGGCCACGGCGACGATCGTGACATGGTCGCCCGATCGCCGGAGCTCGGCCTCGCCGAGCGCGACCAGGTAATCCTCGTCGGGCACGTCGCTGCGCATCGTCCACAGCGTCACGTCCTCGAAGCTGATGACCGGGTCCTCCTCGCGGATCGCGGCTTTCAGCATTCCCTTGACGTCGTGCGGGGTGGCGGGCGCGATCAGCTTCAGACCCGGGATCGTCATGAGCGTCGCGTACGGGCGATCCGAGTGCTGCGCGGCGTTACCGGTGCCGTAGATCATCGGCGCGATCAGCGTGATCGGCATCCTCGCCTGCCCGCCGTAGAGGTAGGTGGACTTGGCGATGATCGAAACGATTTGGTCGAACGCGACGTACACGAACGGCGCGATCAGCATGTGCACCACCGGACGCATGCCCACCATCGCGGCGCCCGCGCCGGCACCGACGAAGCCGGCCTCTGAGATCGGCGTGTTGCGCACACGCTCCTTGCCGAACTTCTCGACCAGTCCTCCGCTCACTCCCATCAGGTTCCACGCGATGTCCTCACCCATCAGGAACACCCTGTCGTCGCGCTCCATCTCCTCCGTCAGCGCCTCGTTGACGGCCTCTAGCCAGGTAACTGTGTGCATGTGGATCGCCCCCGTCAGCGGGAGATCGGGATCGGGTTGGTGAACAGGTTCGTGAACGCCGCCTCGGGCGGCGGGGTCGGACTCGCACGTGCGAACTCCAGCGCCGAGTCGAGCTCCTGCGTAACCGTGCGCTCGATCCCGTCGAGGTCAGTCGCGGAGAACCCGCCGGCGATCAGCACCTCGCGAAACAGCACGAGGGGGTCCCGGTTGGTCCGCCAGTGCTCGACCTCCGCCGCGTCGCGATAGTGCTCGATCGGGATGCCGATCGCATGGTTCTCAAACCGGTACGTCTTGGTCTCGACCAGACTCGGACCGTCGCCCCGACGCGCCCTGGAGACGGCCTCGCTGACCGCCTCGAACACGGCGAGGACGTCCTGGCCGTCGACGACGGCCCCAGGAATCCCGTAGCCGGCCGCCCGGAGGGCGACATCCTCGACCGAGATGACCTCGCTGGCGGCGGTCATCTCGCCGTAGCCGTTGTGCTCGCACACGTACACGACCGGCAGGGTCCAGATCGCGGCCAGGTTCAGCGACTCGTGGAACGTACCCTGGTTCGACGCGCCGTCACCGAAGAAGCACAACGCGACCCGGTCGCTTCCCTGCAGCTTCGAACCAAGCGCCGCGCCCGCGGCGACCGGAAGCCCCGACCCGACGATCGACGTCTCGCCGAGGCTGCCCACGCTGAAATCAGACAGGTGCATCGACCCCCCTTTGCCGTGATCGACGCCCGTCTCCTTCCCCATCAGCTCCGCGAGCAACCGATCGAGCTTCGCCCCCTTGCCGATCGGGTGTCCATGCGAACGGTGAGTGCCGACCATGTAATCGTCGTCTCGCAGCGCCATGCACGAACCGACGATCGACGCTTCTTGTCCCGTGGAGGTGTGAAAGGCCCCGTACAGCTCACCCTTCAACAGCAGCTCCTTGGCGTTGTCCTCGAACCTCCGGATGCGAGTCATACGCAAGTACATCTCTCGCAGCTGGTCTTCGGTCACGTCCATCGACACCCTCCTCGCGACTCACTGACAACTGACATCATCATAGCGATGGCGTACCCATGGTAGAGTCCCCGCGCGCCATCGGCTGACGAACGCCGGGCGAGATCCGGCAGAGCTGGAGGATTGTATGACTGACCGTGTACGAGGGAAGGTCGCGCTGATCACCGGCGCCGCGCGAGGGCAGGGCCGGAGTCACGCGGTCCGGCTCGCTGAAGAGGGCGCCCGCATCATCGCGGTCGACGTGTGCCGCCAGTTGGACACAGTCAAGTCGTACTATGACATGCCGTCGCCGGCCGATCTCGAGGAAACCGCACGGCTTGTTCGAGACGCGGGCGGCGAGGCCCGCACGGCCGAAGCCGACGTCCGCGACCTGGTCGCGATGCAGCAGGCGGTCGACGGCGGCCTCGAGGCGTTCGGCAGGCTCGACACCGTTGTCGCGAACGCAGGGATCTTCACGTTTAATCCACTGCCCGAGCAGGAACAGGATGCGTGGCACGAGCTGATCGACGTCAACGTCACCGGCGTGTGGAACACGGTGAAGGCCGCCGCGCCGGGCCTGATCAGAACCGGTCCGGGAGGTTCGGTGATGATCATCAGCTCGCTGGCGGGATCCAAGGGATTTCCCAACCTCGCGGCGTACAGCACCTCGAAGCATGCCGTTGTCGGTCTGATGAAGGTGCTCGCGCTCGAGCTCGGCCCTCACGGCATCCGGGTCAACACGATCCACCCGAACGCGATCGACACACCGATGGTCGCCAACAGCGATCGCCTGTTCAAGCTGTTCCGGCCGGATCTCCAGGACCCCTCGCCCGAGGACGTTGCGGCGGTGATGGAACGGATGAATCCGATGGGTGTCGGAATGCTCGATCCGATTCACGTCTCGAACGTCGTGCTGTTCCTCGCCAGCGACGAGGCGTACTACGTGTCCGGTGCACAGATCCCGGTCGACGCCGGGGCCGGTCTCCAGTAGGGATGCACTGAAGCGCGCGAGTCGCCGCCCGCCCGTTGGGCGAGGACAACGTTCCACCGGCAGTTGCCCGCCTACGCCGTCGCGGTGACGGCCGGCTGTCCGAGCGCGAAGCCCTCATAACCGGCCGCGGCCACCTCGTCGCACTTCTGCCGGTACGTGCCGACGCCCCCGAGATACGGCAGCACGACCCGTGGCTTGCCGGGGATGTTGGCTCCGCGGTACCAAGAGTCGGCGCGCGGAATCAGAGTGTGGCTGGCGATCTCGGCGACGAGATCGACCCACGCATCCTGCGCCTGCACCGTTGGCTCGATCGTCTCGAACCCGTGCTCGCCCAGATACGCGATCGCCTCGGCGACCCAGTCGACGTGCTGTTCGATCGAGACCATCATGTTGCTGAGCACCGAGGGGCTGCCGGGGCCGGTGATCGTGAACAGGTTGGGGAAGCCGGCGACCTGGATGCCGAGATGGCTGCGGGGTCCGGACTTCCACGCGTCGCGAAGGAGCAGCCCGCCGCGACCCCGGATGTCCATCTTCATCAGCGGTCCGGTGACCGCGTCGTAACCCGTCGCGAACACGATCGCGTCCAGCTCGTACTCGCGGCCACCGGTGACGAGGCCGGCATGCGTGATCTCCTTGATCGGCGCGCGGGCGATGTCGACGAGCGTGACGTTGGGCCGGTTGTACGTCGCGTAGTAATCCTTGTCGACGCACATCCGCTTCGCGCCCACCGGGTAAGTCTTCGGGCAGAGAAGATCCGCGATCCCAGGGTCCAGCACGATCCCGCGAATCTTCGAATGGAAGAACTCGACCAGCAGCGTGTTCGCCTCGTCGTTGGTCTGCAGGTCCTTGTAGGCGCCGCCGACACCGGCGGGACCGCCCACCGCCCAGCCCTCCTCGAACCGCTGGGTGCGCTCCCGCTCGGTGACCTCGAGCGCGGACTCCGGCGGCCACGCGAACGGGATGCCGAAGGCGGATTCGCGCTGCTGGACGCGGATCTGCGGATACTTCGCCTTCATCTCGCGGTCCTCGTCGAGGGTCAGTGGACGCTGGTTCGCGGGGACGCTGAAGCTGGGCGTCCGCTGGAAGACGAAGAGGTGCTCCGCCTGTTGCGCGATCTCGGGGATGACCTGGACGCCGGAGGAGCCGGTCCCGATCACCCCGACCCGCTTACCTCGGAAATCCACATCCTCGCGCGGCCAGTTGCCGGTGTGATATGTCACCCCACCGTATGACTCCAACCCAGGGAAGTCCGGGATCTGCCAGTCGGAGAGGCAACCGGCGGCCGTCACGAGGAACTGGCACCTGACCCGATCGCCGCGGTCGGTTTCCACCATCCAGGTGCCACTGATGTCGTCATAGCTCGCGGCGGTCACCCGCGTCCGCAGCTGGATGTCACGCCGCAGGTCGAACCGCTTGCACACCTCGTCGATGTAGGTGAGGATCTCCGGCTGCATCGGATAGCGCTCCGTCCAGCGCCACTCCTGCTGGAGCGCCTCGGAAAACGAGTAGGAGTAGTAGAAGCTCTCGACGTCGCACCGGCAGCCGGGATAGCGGTTCCAGTACCACGTACCGCCGACGCCATCACCGGCCTCGAACACTCGCACGGACAGACCCACGCCGCGCAGCCGGTGCAGCGCATACAGGCCGCCGATTCCAGCGCCGACGACGACGGCGTCGTAATCCAGCGTCCCGTCCGGCGGCTGTCCCACGCGCATGTTCTACCAAACAATCGTTCTGGTACGCCGCCGCTGCTGCAGGCGTGCGGCGGCGAGCGCCTCGGCCGCCGCGGCGACGGACCGGCGCGCGCCGCCCTACTGCAGGCGTCCGGCGGCGAGCGCCTCGGCCGCCTCGGCGACCGGCCGCGGGTCGAACCAGAACATGCGAATCCGGGCGATCCGCCCGTCACGGACGACGTAATCCTCACAGGCAAGAGTCGGCTTGCCGCTCCCGGCCCGGTTGGAGCCCGCGATCACGACCGCCTTGTCGCCCTCGATGACCATCGTGTCTATGTAGGCGGTGCCCGGTTCGGACAGGCGCAGGACGATGTTCTTCCACAGGTCCATCATCGCGGCAGGGCCGCGGTAGATGCCGCCGTATGGCAGCGTCGTCGGCTGGTGCAACTCCGCGTCCTCGTGCAGGCAGGAGCGGATAGCGTCCTCATCCCACTTGCCGAGCGAGGCGTAGAACCGTTCTATGACCGTCCTCGTCGCTTGCGACTGGGCGTCTTCGCGGGGCTGATCGGTGGACATATCTCCTCGCGCCGAGCATACAGCCAGGCGCACGTGGTGCAGGGTTACGTTCGCTACCCCAGCTCGGTCACATCCGGCCGAGCGAAGAAGTCCTCGCCCAGCGACTCGTCGATGATGCCGACCAGGTCGTAGTCGAAGTAGAGTCGCTCGCCGACCATCAAGTCGCCTCGGAACTCGACGACCGCCAGCGACTGGATGCGCTTGCGCGTCCCGTCGGGGAACTCGAACTCGTCGCTGAACACGGCCGCCAGATGGTTCTCGCCGAACGCGATCGACCCGATCTCCCGCGTCTGGACTTCCTTCTTGCGCGGGTCGAGCTGCGCGAAGATCCAGAGCGTCCGCTCGTAGAACAGGCGCACGGCCTCGGTGCCGGTGATGCGGACGCTGTGGGGGTGAAGCTCGTACACGGGCGCGTCGATCAGCGTCGACATGATGCCGTCGATGTCTCCGTCGAACTCGAACGACTCGTGCCTCATCGAGATCTCGATCATCTGCTCGGGCGAGATCGTCTCGGCCGAGTGGGGGAGGAGGCGTTTGAAGGCCTCAGCGTGTTCGGTGGTCATCGGGGGGTGGATGTCAACTCTGCGCGATCGCGGCGATGTCGATATCGCCGCCACCCGCCGGGACGAGGTGGCCGAACTGCTGCGACCACCATTGGGCCATCTCCTCGTAGGTGCAGACCCACACATCGTCGCGTGCGCACGCGTACGCGAGGAAATCCTTCGTGACCTTGAAATAGTCAGGGCGACCGCTGATGTGCGGGTGCGTGCCGAAGTTGAAGATCAAAGGAGTTCTCGCCGCCGCCTCATAGGACGCGTCGAACGACTCCCGCAGGTGACGCCCCGTGTCCTGCACCGACTTAAACGCCCCCGCCGCCGTCATCAACGGCACGTCGTTGAGGTTGCTGACCATCCTGTACGGAATCTCAACGAGCGTCTTCTCCCCGACGTGCAAAAAATACGGCAACTCATCGTCCTGCAGATCCCCATGACAGCTAAACCCCGCCTCGGCGACCAACTCGATCGTGTTGCGATCCGCGGCGGCGCCAGGACCCAACCACGTCGCCGGCGCCCGCCCCGTGACCGACGAGATCAGCTCAACCGTACGCGCGATCGCGTCCGCCTGACGCTCGCGATCCAACGCCGTCATCGGCCAACCCTCGCTATAGCCGTGACCGCCGATCTCATGCCCCTCGCCAAACAGCATCTCGACGACATCACGGTGCTGCTCGACCGCGTTGCCCGTCGTCCAGATCGTCGCCTTCAAACCCAGCTCACCGAGCGCCTCCGCGATCCGATACAGCCCGACGTTGAAACCGTACTCAACACCACTGCGCATCGACTGCGCGAGCTTCTTCTCACCAAAACGCGCGAGCGGAAACGGGTCATACCCATGCTCATCCTCACCCCAGTTCCACTCCTCGGCCGCGGCATAGAACAAGAACGCCATCCGCGCACCGTTCGGCCAGACCTTCAGCCCCGCGCGATGCCGGTACGGAATGCGGCTCGTCGGGAAGCGGAAGCCTGCAGGACCGTCACTCATCTATGGACTCCTCTCTCAGTCCTCTACGAAATCCTTGCCAACCTCTCTCAGTCCTCTACGAAATCCTCGCCAATCTCTCTCAGTCCTCTACGAAATACTTGCCAACGTCCTCCGTGCTCGAGTACCAGCGCGACGTGACGGTCTTGTTGCGGGTGTAGAAGTCGATCGCTTCGGTGGCGCAGGCACCGATGTCGCCGAGGAACGAAGCCTTCCAGCCGCCGAACGGGAAGAACGAGACCGGTGCGGCGATGCCGACGTTGACGCCGATCATCCCCACCTGCACCTCCTCGCGGTAGCGTCGCGCGGCGGCGCCGGACTCGGTGAAGATCGACGTACCGTTCCCATAGCGGCTCTGGTTGACCAGGTCGATCGCGTCGTCGAGGGAATCCACCTCGATCACGGTCAGGACCGGGCCGAAGATCTCCTCGCGGCCGACCTCCATCTCGATCGTCACGTGCTCGAGCACGGTCGGCCCCACGAACGCCCCGTCGGGGTCGGCGCCAGGGTCGCGACCGTCGAGGGCGAGGACGGCGCCGTCATCGAGGCCCTGGTCGATCATCGTGCAGATGCGCTCGCGCGCGGCCTGCGAGACGACCGGGCCGAGGCCGACTCCCTCCTGCAGTCCATTGCCGACGCGCATCGAGCGCGCCTGCGAGAGCAGCGGCTCGCGCAGCCGCTTCCACATGCCGCCGACCGCGACGACGACCGTGCCGGCCATGCACCGCTGACCAGCGCCGCCGAAGGCGCTCGTGGCGATATTGGCAGCGACCGAGTCGATCACCGCGTCGGGCAGCACCACCATGTAGTTCTTGGCACCGCCGAACGCCTGGACTCGCTTGCCGTTACCGGCCGCGCGCTCGTACACATAGCGCGCCGTGGTCGCGGATCCGACGAACGAGATCGCGTCGATGTCGGCGTCGAGCAGCGCGTTCGCGGCCTCGGCCCCTCCGTGCACGAGGTTGACGACCCCGGGAGGAAGCTCGAGCTCCTGCAGCAGCTCGAAGGTGAACTCCGGCACCAGCGGCGTCTGCTCCGAGGGCTTCAGGATGAACGTGTTGCCACATCCGATGGCAAACGGCAGGAACCACATCGACAGCAGCGCCGGAAAGTTGAACGGCGTGATTGCCGCGCACACGCCGACCGGCTGACGGAACGTCTCGGCGTCGATGCCGGTCGCGATCTGTCCAAGCGCCCGGCCCTGCATCGTCTGGGGGATTGCGGTCGCGCATTCGATCGTCTCGACCGCGCGAAGCATCTCGAGTCTCGCGTCGGCGAGCGCCTTGCCGGTGTCGAGCGCGAGCAGCTCGGCGTAGCGCTCGACTCGTGTCTCGACCAGCTCGCGCAGGCGGAACAGCAGGCGTGCACGTTCGATCACCGGCCTGCGCGCCCAGTCGCGCTGCGCGCGACGGGCAGCGGCGACCGCCGCCTCGATGTCGCCCGGCGTCGAGAGCGGCACGCGCGCCAGCACGTTCGCGGTGGCCGGATCGATCACGTCGATCGCCTGGCCGCCCGACGCGGCAGTCCAACGGCCGTCCACGTAGTTCTGCATCTCGCGCACCTCTGTTTCAGGGCGCTGCATCGCGGTGGTTGTCATCGCGCCACCTCCACTTCGGACCGGATGCCCTCGAGCCGGGGCAACACCTTGGCAGCGAAGAGGCGAACGTTGCGCTCGATCTGGGCCCCGGTCATGCTGCCGATCGACGGGACGAGCGCGACCTCGCCCGGGTCCATCAGCTCGCGCACCGCGGCCAGCTTCTCGATACACGTGTCGGGCGAGCCGCAGATCGCGTTGTTGTGAAACAGCGCCGTCAGCTTCGCGTGCGTCTCCGCACGGCCGCCGCTCATCGGCGAGTGACTGCCCGTCGCGCCGGCGCCCGGCGCGTAGGAGTCATAGCCCTTCGTCGTCGCGAAGTGCTCGCCGCCCAGCTCGTACTGCCGGATCACCGCATCGGTGTACTCCGAGAAGTATCTCTCCGCACCCTCCTGTGCTTCCTGCTCGGACTCGCAGCAGTAGACCGGCATCTGCAAAATCGGCGGCTTCGCCGGGCCGAAACCGTTCTCCGCGCGGATTGCGTCGAAGTCCTCGATGTCGCGCTTGAAGTCCTCCAGTCGCTGCGTCGGCGTCGTCAGCGGGTGCAGCCCGAGCCGGGAGGCATTCTGCTTGCTCGCCTCGCTCGTCCAGACCGCGTACGCGTCGATCACGACGCTCGGGTCGAGTGGCCGCGGGCGCAGCGAGACGTTCTCGTAGCGAAAGAACTCGCCCTCGTAGGAGAACCGCTCCTGGGTGAATGCGAGCCGGAGGATCTCGAGCGCCTCGTTGAAACGCCCGCGCGACTCTTCCATATCGATCCGCATCGCCTTGAACTCGCGCCGCGAGAGTCCGCGACCAACGCCGAGGATGAAGCGCCGATCGGGCCCCATCTGGTGCTGGAGCACCGCGATGTTCTCAGCCAGGCGCAACGGGTCGTGCCAGGGCAGCACCGTGACCATCGTGCCGAGGTCGATCCGGCGCGTGCGGCCGGCGTAGAACGCGAGCTGTTGTTGGGGCGTCGGCAGGAGCACATAGGGCGCCCCGTGATGCTCGAACGTCCACAACGAGTCAAACCCGAGCGGTTCGACCAGCTCGGCCACGGCCAGTTGCTCACGCCAGACCTGGCTGTCCGGCACACCTATCGGCCCGACACGCTCGCCCCGCTCGAGCGCGTCGAAGCGCTGCCAGTCCGTGTAGTTCATAAAGAAGAGCGCGATTCCTACACGCATCTGAGCACTCCAATCCTCTGCGGCCGCCGCTCTCCGAAACCGGAGATTCTCCTCCGCTTACGATACCAAATCAGCCCTTGGGGCGGTCATCCGGCCTGAACCCCGGTGCCGACCGTGCGCGCTACCGGGATCGTGAGAACGACCTTGCCACGCAGGTGACGCGACTCGAGAAGCCGGTGCGCGTCGGCCGCCCTCGCGAGCGGGAACGTGGCGGACACGTGGACCTTCAGCCGCCCGTCGAGCCACAGCGCCAGGAGCTCTTCCAGCCGCTGCTGGGAGCGCTGCGCGCCGGTGTGCAGAACGCGGACGCCGTGCTCCTCGGCGGCATCGAACTCGACGAGCGTCGCGATCCGGGAACGGTCGGGGACGAGCTCGAGCGACGCATCGAGCGCGTCCCCGCCGGCCACGTCGAGCGCGGCGTCGACGCCGTCGGGCGCGAGTGCGCGGACGCGGTCGGCGAGCCCCTCGCCATACCTCACGGGTACCGCGCCGAGCGAGCGCAAGTACGGATGGTTGCGCTCGCTCGCGGTCCCGATCACGTTCGCCGCGCCGAATGCGCGCGCGAACTGCACGGCGAAGCTGCCGACACCGCCGGCCGCGGCGTGGACGAGAACGGTGTCGCCGCGGCCGACGCCGAGCTCGCGCAGAGCGGTATGGGCGGCCTGTCCCGCGCCCGACACTGCACCCGCCTGTTCCCACGGCATGCCACTGGGCTTGCGCACGACCTGAGTGGCGGCGACTGACACGAGCTCGGCGTAGCACGCCAGCGGCGCCCAGCCGAGCACCTCGTCGCCACGCGCGAGCGGGCTCAGATCGCTTCCGACCTGCTCGACGACGCCCGCGAACTCATTGCCCAGGACCTGCGGGAGCGAGACCGCGAAGCCCGGGTAGTTCGTGCCACGTCTGACGGCGCAATCGAACGGCTGCACGCCGGCCGCCCTGACCCGCACGAGGACCTCGCCCGCGCCCGGAGCTGGATCGTCGCGGTCGATCAGCTCGAGTACCTCGGGGGGACCCGGCGCTGAGAATGCAACCGCTCTCATCGGTGAACTACAGGATCAACGATGCCCGGTATCAGCACGGAATGCATGATCGTAAGGGTAAAGGCATCTTGCTTCGGTGTTGTACCGTTTGTGCATGAGCGTTGAGCTCTCGCGCACCAAGCGTGACCGTATCGCGGATGAGCTGCACCAGCTGATCCTGAGCGGTGAATTGCCCAGGGGTACCCGGCTGCGCCAGGACGAGCTCGCGCAACGGTTCGACACGAGCATCACACCGGTGCGCGAGGCGCTGCGGCTGCTCGAGTCCGAGGGTCTCGTGATCAGCGAGTCGCATCGTGGCGTCCGGATCGCGTCGATCGACCAGGAGGAGCTCAAGGCGACGTATGTGATGCGTCGGTTGGTTGAGCCCTACGCGGTTGCCCGCGCGACAACGCGCGTAACGCGCCGCGACCTTGACCAGGCCGAGGCGATCAACGAGCGCATGGCCGTGGCCGGCGACGGAGGCGATCACCAGGGGGTGCGAGAGGCCAACCGCGCGTTCCATTTCCTCTTCTACGACCGCTGCGGCATGCGGGCCCTGGCCGAGCGGATCAACGCCCTGTGGCTCGTGTTCCCATGGGACATCACGCTGGTCCGGGTCGACGAGCGAGTGCAAGCGGCGGTCGCAGAGCACGCGGCGGTCCTCGCGGCGGTGCGCGAAGGGGACGTCCAGCGGGCGGCGAGCGCCACCGCGGTCCATCTGCTCAGCAGCTATCGCGCCGTTACCGCGAGCTTGTCGGGGACGCCGGCCGACGATCCGTTCCCGGCGGACGCCGACTGAGCGCCCCGTCTGCGAACCTTGCCGGGACTCTAGCCACCTGGTCACAACATCGGGTTGGATCCGCCAGGATTCACGAGTCACTCCCACGACTAAGGAGACCGCAACGATGATCCATCCCAAGCACCGGAGCGATCTGCTGCTCGCACCCGTCGCCGTCGAGATCGATCACAACCTCCAGCAGGTGCGCGACAAGTCGCCCGCGGACATCGAAGCCGACCTCGCGCTCGAGCTCGACGTCGACACGCCGGTGACGGGCTCCAAGACCGAGCAGCGAGCGAAGCTCATTCTGCGGCAGGCGATCCGCAACGTCGACATGCACGGCTGGGACGCCGTAATCACAGATGACAAGTACCGCCTGCACCTCGACGGCGGATCGGTGTCGCTCGACCTGGGCCTCAGCCCCACGATCGCCGATTACATCGAGCACGGGGCGGATACGTGAGCCGCCAGCACCGCGTCGTGGCGGTTTATTCGGCGCCCGCCTCGCAGGAAGTCTGATCGAGTCCAACGGAGGAGCCCAATGTCCAGCACCACCGCGCAGAGCTCCGATGCGATCTTCGACCCTCGCTCGCCCGAGTACTTCCAGGACCCGCAGGCGGTCGTCCAAGGCGCGCTGCAGACTTCGCCCGTCTTCTTCTGTGAGCCGGTGAACAGCTACTTCATCGCCGGCTACGACGAGGTTCGGCAGGTGCTCGGAGATGTCGAGACGTTCTCCTCGCGCGCGTACAAAGGGATGCCGGTGCGCGCCGATCTGCGCGAGCGGATCCCGGACGAATGGGCACGGATCGCGCAGGTGATCCAGGGCGGCCAGCTGATCAACACCGATCCTCCGGAGCACATCGTGCAGCGCCGCGCCGTGCAGCGGGCGTTCACCCTGAAGCGGGTCGCGAGCGCCAAGCCTGCGATCGAGCAGATCGTGAACGAGCTGATCGACGGCCTGATCGACCGTCGCGGCTGCGATCTGGTGCAGGACTTCGCACTGCAGCTGACGGTACGCGTCGTCGGCACGATGCTCGACCTTCCGCAGGAGATGATCCCTGGGTTTCTCGCTTGGATCGGCGACGTGTTCGCGGTCCTGGCGCCGATCGAGCTCGAGGCGGACGACGTGACGGTGCCCGACGAGCAACTCGTTGCCACCTTCGAGGGGCTGTACTCGGCTCACCTCGTCTACTTGGACCTGCTCGAGGAACGACGCGCGAGCCCGGGCGAGGACCTCTGCTCGGCGATGCTCGCCCTCACCGACGAGGACGGACAGCCGGCGCTGTCAACCGATCAGGTGCTGGCTCACATGGTCGGGATCACGGCGGCTGGGACGGACACAACCGCCACCCTGATCACGGAGATGGTTCGCCATTTCACACGTGATCCGGGCCAGCTCAACGCCGTGCTCGACGATCAGTCACTGTGGGACAACGCGATCCAAGAGGGTCTGCGGCGATCTGCGATCGCGCTGCACTCGCTGCGCCGCAGCACCCGGGAGTCGCGGATCGCCGGCGTCACGATCCCGGCACGCAGCCACGTCTGGGTCGGCAACGCCGCCGCAAACGCCGATCCCGCGAAGTTCCCGGACCCGTTGCGCTTCGACGTGCGACGGGCGAACGCGAGCGAGCACGTCGGGCTTGGCCTCGGCCGTCACTACTGTCTGGGCGCGCCGCTCGCGCCGCCAGAGGCGCGGATCGGGCTGGAGCTCCTCTACGGGCGGCTGCCGGGGCTGACGGCAGACCTGGACCAGGAGCTGGAGTTCGTGCCCTCGCCGGTGGCGCGCGTGATCGTCTCGCAGAAGGTCCGTTGGTGATGCCGCAGAAGGTCCGTTGGTGACCATCGACCGCGTCGAGCGCGCGCCGAGGCCGGCGCGCATCGTCGCTGAAGGAGAGAAAGCATGAGTCTGACGAGGGTGTTCGAGCCGATCCAAATCCGCGGCGTGGAGGTTCCCAACCGGATCGTCCGCGCGGCGCACGGGACCGCGATCCCATCCCCCCCGACGATCCTGGGCGGGGAGGATTGGATCCAGTATCACCTCGCGCGCGCGAGAGGCGGCGTCGGATTGACGATCCTCGAGGCCTCCGGCGTGCACCCGAGCGCCGGCGGGTTGGCGATGTCCGATGACCTCACCATCGAGGGGTACCGAGCGCTGATGGAAGCGGTGGCACCGTTTGGCATGCGGGTTTTCCAGCAGTTGTTTCACGCCGGCCACGTCTATCCCCCGCTGGGCGGTGTGGCGTGGGGTGTGTCAACGGTCCCGTCGATCCTCGGCGGTGTCGCCGAGCCGATGAGCGCGGCGCAGATCGAAGAGCTGACCGCCGCGTTCGCGACGGCGGCACGCCGCTGCCGTGACGGTGGGTTGGACGGCGTCGAGTTGCACGTCGGGCACGGTTACCTGGCACACCAGTTCCTCTCGCCTCTCTACAACACGAGAGCGGATGGCTACGGCGGTCCGTTGGAGAACAGGATGCGCTTCGTCCAGGAGGTTCTGCGGGCGATGCGAGCGGCCGTCGGGGACGAACTGGCGATCGGCGTGCGCATGAGCGCCAGCGAGATGCCGGGCAGCATCGGCGAGGGTGAATTGCGAGTTGTGATCGAGTCGCTGCAGGACGAGGGCCTGATCGATTTCCTGGACACCTCCGCCGGCGACTACTTCCGCCTGGCGACCTGCAACGAGGGGATGGACGTGTCCGCCGGCTATGAGTTGCCGTCGGCCGGTCAATTGACTGCGGCCGCATCGGTGCCGAGCATCGTCAACGGACGCTTTCGCACGCTCGAGGAGGCCGAGAAGGTGATCGCCGACGGCGTCGCCGACATGGTCTCGATGGTCCGGGCACACATCGCCGATCCCGACATCGTGCGCAAGACGCGAGAGGGGAGGACGCGTGAGATCCGTCCGTGCATCGCGTGCAATCAGGGGTGCACGGGCGGACTGAGCCGGATGCCCCCGCGGGTCGGTTGCGCCGTCAATCCCGCCGCGGGCTTCGAGGCGATCCTGTCGGAGGATCTGATCCGACCGGTCGCTCTCCCGGGCCGCGTTCTGGTGCTCGGCGGCGGTCCCGCCGGACTCGAAGCAGCCCGCGTAGCCGCCCTGCACGGTCACGACGTGACGCTGGTGGAGGCGTCCTCGACCGTCGGCGGCGCGGTCAACTTCGCTCGCCGCGGTCCGCGGACCGCGCTGCTCGGCGAGATCGTCGACTGGCTGGAGTCCGAGCTGCGGCGGCTTGGCGTCTCGATCGAGCTCGACACGCCCCTGTCGGCCGACGATGTGCGAAGCCGCGATGCCGACGCAGTGATCCTCGCCACCGGATCGCGCCCCCGGCTCGACGGCTTTCAGCCGGCGCGGCCGTTCGAGCCCGCCCGCGGCGTCGGCCTGCCGCACGTCATCTCCTCCAGACAGCTGCTCGCCGGGGAGGGCCCGCCTGATCCCCGGACCGCGCTCGTTCTCGACACGGTCGGCCATTTCGAGGCGATCACCGCCTCCGAAGCGCTCGTGGACAGGGGCGTCGCCGTGACCTTCCTCACGAGCCTGCCCAGCTTCGGCGGCCCCACCGTGCACGGGAGCCAGCGCGACATCACGGCGCTCGAGTTCCTCTATCGGGGCAGCTTCACGCCGCTCGTGCGCCATCACCTGGTCGAGATCCGCAGCTCGGCGTGCGAGGTCCGGCCGCTCCAGGGGGCGCGCCCGCAGGAGGTGCCGGCCGACGTCGTCGTCCTCGTGACGCAGAACGAGCCGAACCGTGGGATCTATGACGAGCTGATCGCGGAACGCCGGGATGCGGTGTTCCTGATCGGCGATGCCGCCTCCCCGAGAGACATCCAGGCGGCGATGGTCGAAGGGCACAGAGCGGCGCGATCGATCCCCGTCCTCGCTGCTTCATAGCGCACGCCGCTGGCGCTGCTCTCACCTTGAGCCCGCCTCAGCGCACGCGGCCCCGTCGCGACGGCAACAGCGGTACGGCCGTGCGGTGATGCACGCACGACCACCACGTCCCGGCGCCGGCGATCATGTCCTCCAGGATGCAGAGGGCCGCGTGCGCCGGGCGCGTGGGACGCTCTTCTGCGACGCCGAGGGCCCACGCGCCCGCGAGCACGATGGCCGCGTCGCGGCGGCGGCTCGCCGCCAGCGCCGCGAGCGGCCACCAGGGCCTGCGGATCGCGTGGGCGAGGTTCCGTCCGCCGCGGCGAAGCGACTGTCCGGTGAGCTCAATCGCGAGCCGCGTCGGCTGCGGCGCTCTTCCGCGCAGCGTCGCGCGCGTCCGCGCGGCCGCCACCGTGGCGAGCGCGAGCGCGAGCGCAGGCCGGCGCATGAGCAGGAGTGCGACGGCGCCCGTCGCGAGGTCGAGACGCAACGCCGGCAGCGCCGCGGGATGCCGCGCCGCGAGCGCACCGATCGAGTTCGCGTACGTGAACCGGCGCGCCGCGAGCTCGCGTGGGGAGGTGCGATGCATGTGGCGGACCGCGACCGCCGGGTCGTAGCGGACGGTCCAGCCGGCGGCGGCGAGTCGCCAGACGAAGTCGACATCCTCGCCGGCGTGGAGGCGTTCGTCGAACCCGGGGCCAAACGCTTCACGCCGGAGCACGAGCGTCGTGGCCGGCACGTACGGGACCGCCGTGCCAGGCGCGACGCGGCTGGGACGCGGCCCCATGTCGAGGCTCGAGTGCCGAGCCTCATAAGACGCGACAACGCCCGGTCCGCGGTCGGCGGCGAGGACGCGCGGCGCGGCCGCCCCGACCGCTGGGTCGGCGAACTGGCCGGCAAGTCGCGAGAGGCAACCAGTCTCGAGCACGACGTCGGAGTCCACGTAGGCCAGCAACGGCGAGTCACTCTCCGCGTACCCCGTGTTTCGCGCCGCCCCCGGGCCCCGGGACGTGCGATGGCGGATCACGCGGGCGCCGTACTCGCTGGCGACGCGCGCGATCGCCGCCGCGTCGCGGGAGCCGTCGTCGATGACGAGCACGGCGGCGTTCGGCGCGGTTCGTGAGATCGCCGCCAGACAGCGCGCAAGCTGGACTTCACGGCCGTGAACCGGCACGATCACGGTGAGCCCGGAGGTTGGCGTCGGATCGGGCTCGGGCAGCAGCAACCCCGCGTCGAGCAGCCGCCGCGCGAGCGCGCGGGCCGCGCGGCCGGCGCCGATCGTGTCCCCGGCGCGCCACCGACGCACGTGCGCCGCGCCGGCGGACGTGAGACGGATCAGCCGCGAGGGCACACCGCCGATCAGCACGCCGCCGCCGCCGCGCAGGCGGACGTCGGGATCGAGGCGGACCCGGAGCTCCGCGGGCGGCAGGCTCGAGGGGCCGTCGGGCCCGAGCGGGTCGCTCGATCGAACGATCATCAGATGCCCGGCGCGAGCGGCCAGCGCTCGATCGTCGCGCGCAACGAGGCGACCGCCGTCTCGAGCAGGCGCTCTCCTTCGGCCGCCGTGGCTCCGGTCGGGTCGCCGAGCACGCCGTTCGGGCTGACGGCAGCCACGCCGCCCGCGACCAGCCGGGGCAACAGCTCCCCGAGCGCCTCGATCCGGCCCGGCTCGGCCGCCTCGAGATCGACCGCCTCCGGCGCGAGCGCCAGCATGATCGAGGTTTCCGTCCTTCCGGCGTGGGCGTCGCCGTCCCAGGTCGGCTCCCACGCGCGCACGTCGCGTTTCTCGCGACGGAGCACGCCCACGGCTCGGGCGAGCGGGGCGCGATTGCCGCCGTGGGTGGAGAGGAACAGGATCCGCGGCCAGGTGCAGGTCGCCGAACGGCCGAGCTCGACGAGCAGGTGCTGGAGGGCTTCCTGCCCGACCGAGAGCGTGCCGGCGAACGCCTGGTGCTCGCCGCTCGAGCCGAATGCCAGCGCGGGGGCGGCGACGATCGCGTCGGGCAGCGCGGACAGCAACTGGGTCGCCAGCCCGGCGGCGATGTCCGTGTCGGTGCTCAACGGCAGGTGTGGACCGTGCTGCTCGGTCGCGCCGACGGGTACGACCAGCACGCGGTCAACGAGGTCCTCGGCGCGGGTCCAAGCGATCTCACTCAGCGTAGGCATAAACGGCGCCGATCCGGCATTATTTTACACTCGGTGCCGCTAATCGCCGGGCGTCTCGACCGGGATCGCGAACCCGCTCGCCATCAGCGCGTAGCTGCGATCGAGCAGCTCGAGGATGTCTTCGTCGGCGTGCTCGACCCAGCGGCTGAACGCCGCCGTCGACGCGGCGAGGGCGGCGTGCCCGACGGCCATGGGCTCGAGCTCATCGGCGCCAGCGCCCAGCCGCGTGGCCACGTACTCGGCGATCACCCGGCGCCACTCGGCGTAGCGCAGCATCGAGTGCGCCTGGAGCGCCGGCACGCTCTGGATCAGCGTCACGCGTTGGCGAAGCTCGTCGAGCAGCTGCGGCGGGTAAGCGTTGGAGCGGACGGCAGCCTGGCGGACGACGGTCGTGATCGGCAGGCGCTGGTCGGCGGCCTGGAGATCCGCGCGCAGGCGCGCGAGCACCTGGTCGAACT
The DNA here is from genome assembly GCA_963763525.1 of uncultured Solirubrobacterales bacterium. Taxonomy (GTDB): domain Bacteria; phylum Actinomycetota; class Thermoleophilia; order Solirubrobacterales; family Solirubrobacteraceae; genus Palsa-465. Next base: position 9,408 of record CAVXPA010000012.1, on the reverse strand, counting down.
CACCCCACACGAGGTCGTTCTTGGAGGCGAAGTAGTGAAACAGCGTCCGACGCCCGAGACCGAGCTCGGCGGCCACATCGTCCAGCGTGGTGTTCTCGAAGCCGCGCTCGACGAACAGCCGGAGTGCCACCCGCGCGACCTCGGCACGCGTGCTCGAGCGAGGCCGGCCCCGACCGCGCGCCGACACCTTTGTCAGCGTGGTCTTGCCTTTTGGCACTGGATGCGATTATATTCCGCGGTCACCGTCCACCGACTATCCCAGAGGTCGTCAATGCCGGATGTCACCGCCACAGAAGAGCTCGCGATCGTCGAGACTGCCGATCGAGCCGACGCGCCCGGGACCGCCGAGCGCTCGCCGGCCGAGGCCGAGACGATCCTCGAGGACGAGCTGCTCGTCGAGGATGTGTCGATCGACGGGATGTGCGGCGTCTACTAGCTCGCTCGCGGCCGTGACCAAGGAGTTCGACGAGCAGCGCCCGTGGGCGCTCAAATCGACGGTTTCGCTGCGCTCCGAGCCGTTCGGGGCGCTCGCCTATGACTTTGAGACACGGCGCCTGTCGTTTCTCAAGCACCCGTTGCTTGCCGACGTGGTGCGGGCTCTCGAGGGGCACCCGACGGCGGCCGCCGCTTGTGCCGCGGCTGGGGTCGGCGAGAGCCGCAAGGCCGCGATCGTGCGGGCGCTCGGCGTCCTGGCAGAGAGCAGGATGATCGTGGAGCGTCCCGCGTGAAGCTCGTCGATCGCTTCCACCAGGGTCTCGACGCGCCGATCTGCCTCACGTGGGAGTTGACCTACGCGTGCAACCTCGCGTGCATCCACTGCCTCTCGAGCTCTGGCCGGCGCGACCCGCGCGAGTTGACCACGGCGCAGTGCAGAGCCCTGATCGACGAGCTCGAGCGAATGCAGGTCTTCTACGTCAACATCGGCGGCGGCGAGCCCACCGTGCGCAAGGACTTCTGGGAGCTCGTCGGATACGCGACCGCCCACCACGTGGGCGTAAAGTTCTCGACCAACGGCAGTCGCATCACGCCGCAGCGGGCGGCGCAGCTCGCCGCGAGTGACTACGTCGACGTGCAGATCTCGCTCGACGGCGCGACTGCCGAGGTGAACGATCGCGTTCGCGGGCCGGGGTCCTATGCGATGGCGGTACAGGCGATGGAGCACCTACGCGCGGCGGGGATGAGGAATTTCAAGCTCTCCGTCGTCATTACGCGGGAGAACGTCGCCCAGCTCGATGCGTTCGAGCAGATCGCCGACAGCTACGACGCGCAGCTGCGCATCACCCGCCTGCGTCCGTCCGGCCGCGGCGTGGACGTGTGGGACGAGCTGCGCCCGACGCCCGCACAGCAGCGGGAGCTGTACCACTGGCTGCACGCTCGCGCCGAGAAGGTGCTTACAGGTGACTCGTTCTTCCACCTCGCGCCGCTGGGGGACGGACTGCCGGGATTGAACATGTGCGGCGCGGGACGAGTCGTTTGCCTGATCGACCCGGTGGGGGATGTGTACGCGTGCCCGTTCGCGATCCACGACGCATTCCTGGCCGGAAACGTCGGTGATCCGGGAGGCTTTCAGCACGTGTGGCGCGGCAGCGAGCTGTTCGCGCAGCTGCGCCGGCCCGGTGGCGACGGGGCGTGCGGAAGCTGCGGCTTCTACGACTCGTGTCGCGGCGGCTGCATGGCCGCGAAGTTCTTCACCGGGCTCCCACTCGACGGCCCGGACCCCGAGTGCGTGCTCGGCCACGGCGAGGAGCTGCTCGCGGCGCGCGCCGGCACCGTGCCGCGTCCGTCGATTGATCACTCCAAGCGCGTCTCGAACCCGCGCGCGTGCGACGAGGGTCCGCTCGCGGGCGTCGACCTGGTGGCGCTCGCGACTGGCGCCCCGCCAGGCTGATGGCCAGCACACGAGAGTGGTTCGAGAGCGTCGCCGAGGCCCAGCGGCGCGCGCGGAAACGGCTGCCGAAGGGCGTCTATGACGCCCTGCTGGCCGGCGCCGAACGAGGCGACTCGGCGAGCGACAACGTCGAGGCGTTTCGCGAGCTTGGCTTCATTCCGGCGATCGCCAGCGGGCTCCCAGCGCCGCGCGAGCTCGCGACGAACGTGCTGGGCCAGGACATCTCGATGCCGGTCCTGATCTCGCCCACCGGGGTGCAGGCGGTCCACCCGGAGGCCGAAGTGGCCGTCGCCCGCGCGGCCGCCGACGCCGGCACGGCGATCGGGCTGAGCTCGTTCGCCAGCAAGCCGCTCGCCGAGGTCGTCGCCGCGAACCCGGCGACGTTCTTCCAGATCTACTGGATGGGGGGCCGTGAACGCATCTCGGGCATCCTCGAGCGCGCCCGAGCCTTCGGCGCCAAGGGGATCATCCTCACGCTCGACTGGACGTTCGCGCACCGCCGCGATTGGGGCAGCCCCCCGATTCCAGAGCGCATGGACCTCAAGACGGCGCTGCGCTTCGCACCCGAAGTCGCCGTTCGCCCGCGCTGGTTGATCGAGTTCGCCCGCGCCGGCGGGCCGCCGGAGCTGACGGTTCCGAACATGTCGCTCGGCGATGATGCGGCGCCCGCGTTCTTTCACGCCTACGGCGAGTGGATGATGACCTCGCTGCCGAGCTGGGATGACATCGCTTGGGCTCGCGAACAGTGGGACGGGCCGTTCATGATCAAGGGCGTCGGCCGTCCCGACGATGCGCGACGCGCGCTCGACGCGGGTGCGAGCGCCATCTCAGTGTCCAACCACGGCGGCAACAACCTCGACGGCACCCCCGCGGCGATCCGCCTGCTCCCCGCCGTGGTCGACGCGGTCGGCGGTGAGCTCGAGGTGCTCATGGACGGGGGGATCCGGCGCGGCAGCGATGTCGTCAAGGCGCTGGCGCTCGGCGCGCGCGCGGTGATGGTCGGCCGGGCGCCAGTCTGGGGCCTGGCGGCGAATGGCCAAGCCGGCGTCGCCAACGTGCTCGCGATCCTTCGCGCCGGGATCGACGAGACCCTCGTCGGCCTCGGGCACACCTCGATCCGCGAGCTGAGCGCGAGCGATCTTCTGATCCCTGCCGGCTTCGCCCGAGCCTACTGCCCGACCAGCGCTGTGACTGACCCTGGGTCCTTGTAGTAGATGTCGAGGTCGACGATCTTGCCGTCGAGAACCGAATGCAGCTCGACCACGTCGGTCTCGGCGACCGCGCCGGACGGTCGCGTGAAGCGGCCTCTGAGCAGCACCACGACCGGATCCGTGTCCAGGTAGGTCAGCTCGCCGACGACTGAGGGCTCCGCAAAGGCAACGATCTGCGACATGATGTCGATCAAGCCCTGCGGCCCGTGGAACTCGCCGCCGTAAGGGAGCTCGGGCGCTTCGTGGATGACGAGATCCTCGTGCAGGCTTTGGCTGGCTTCCTCGAGCTTGCCCTGCCCGAGGAGCTCGTAGAAGTTGCGCACTACATCCACGCTTCGCTGCGGCGTCGTCGTACTCATCTCGTTCCTCTCATCGCTCGATCAGATCATCCCGATTGTGCTTGCAACTGCATCGTCAGCTCGGCGAGGCGCGTATGGACGATCGGCGGGATACCAGGCCCCGCCACCATGCTGCCCGCGTCGACTGGGAAGGCCGTCCCTGTCAGGTACTTCGCCTCGTCACTCGCCAGATACACCATCGCGTAGGACACCATCTCCGGCGGCATCCATGGAATCGGCAGAACCTGGCTCGCGCGAGCGGGAAACTCCGCCTTCTCCCTCGTGCCCCCCGGCCCGCCGGAGAACATGTCGAGCGTGAACTGATTGTCGACCATCGGGGTGTCCACGCTGCCCGGGCAGATTGCGTGGACTCTTACCCAGTGGGGTCCCAACTCGACGGAGAGCGCCTTGGCAAGTCCGACGACACCATGCTTCGCTGCCGTATACGACACCAGGCCGTTGGCGGGAATCAGACCGGCGACAGACGAGGTCATCAGCAGCGTCCCGCCACCGGCCTCGATCAGGTGGGGGATCACCGCGCGCGACGCTCGCCAGACCGCGCTGAGGTTGTTCTCGATCATGATGTCCCAGTCTTCATCGGTGATCGTGTCCCATGGCCCGATCCGCACGATGCCGTGGTTGATCACTCCGATGTCGATCTTGCCGAACTGCTCCGCCGTCTCCTGCGCCGCGGCGCGCATCGCCGCGGCGTCGCGGGCGTCGGCCTTGAACGACAGACAACGCTGATCCTGCGCTTCGACGAGACGTACCGTCTCCGCCAGGTCAGTCTCGGTCGACATCGGATACGGGACGTTCTCGACCTGGTCGCACAGGTCGATCGCGGCGATCTGGGCTCCCTCCTTCGCCATCGTCACCGCATGTGCCCTGCCCTGACCACGCGCTGCACCTGTGATGAACGCAACCTTTCCGTCCAACCGACCCATGCCTCACACCCTTTCGTTCGTTCACCACCGCGGAACCGCGCGCGAACCCACGCCGAGGGCCTACCGCGGAACTGCGCGGAGCGCCCGCGAGGAGAGCCACCACGGACCTGCTTACGCGGAGCGCAAATTGTGATCGATGACCCCGTGAAAAGCAATCGGCCGGTCGGTTGATCTGTAGACTGCGACGATCGAGCCCACCCCGTTCACCGTCGCGATCCCCGACACGGAGCTCGACGAGCTGCGGCGCCGCCTGCGAACTACCCGGTGGGCGATCGACTTCGGAAACGACGAGTGGACGTACGGAGTCGAGCGTGGCTGGCTGCAGGAGATGGTCCGCTATTGGAGCGAGGAGTTCGATTGGCGAGCTCAGGAGGCGGCGATCAACCGCTTTCCCAACTATCTCGTGGAGCTCGACGGGATCCCGATCCACTTCATCCACGCCCGCGGCAACGGGCCGAACCCGCGCCCGCTGATCCTCACCCATGGGTGGCCGTGGACGTTCTGGGATTGGAAGGACGTGATCGGCCCGCTGACCGACCCGGCGGCGCACGGCGGCGACGCGGCGAGCTCGTTCGACGTCGTCGTACCGTCGCTGCCCGGCGCCGGATTCTCCACTCCACTTTCCACGACCGGGTTGCACGCTCGCCGGGTCGCCGAGTTGTGGGTGACGCTGATGCGCGACGTCCTCGGGTACGACCGATTCGGCGCGGGCGGCTGCGACTGGGGATCGGTCGTGACCGCGGAGCTCGGGCACACCCGCCCCGACGCGATCACCGGCGTGTGGCTCACGCTTCCCGCGTTGCCGGGAGTCAATCTGCGCGACGTCGTGCCGGAGATGTACGCCGACGATGAGCGCTGGATGCTCGAGCGGATGGCTCAGGCGCGCTCGGTCATCCAGGCCCATCTCACCGTTCACACCTATGAGCCACAGACGATCTCCTATGCGCTCGCTGACTCGCCGACCGGCACGGCCGCGTGGATCTGGTCGCGGCGGCGGGACTGGAGCGACAACGACGGCGACGTGCTCGCGGTGTTCGACCGTGACTTCCTCTGCACGACGGCGTCGATCTACTGGCTCACCGGCACGATCGCCACCTCGCTGCGCCTGTACCGCGAGCAGCTGATGCCCGCGCCGCCGGCTCCGCTGCACGACCGGCGTCCCGCGATCGAGGTCCCGACTGCGTTCGCCGTCTTCCCCCGCGAGGTATTGCTGATCCCGCGGTCGCTGGCGGCCGAGCTGACCAACTTGCAGCGCTGGTCGCTGATGCCCCGCGGCGGGCACTTCGGCCCCTCCGAGCAGCCGGCGCTCGTTGTCCGCGAGCTGCAGGAGTTCTTCGCGCCGCTGTCCTAGCGCAACCCTCTCGATTCCGTACTCAGGCGTCAGACGATCGGCTCTGTGCCGACGACCGCGGTCCGGTGCATCTCTCTTCCCGATGCTCGGTCGTAGGGCCTCGCCCGGTGCATCACGGCCAGGTTGTCCCACAGGATCGTGTCACCCTCGGACCAGGTGTGCCTGTATACGCGCTCGGGCTTCGTCGCACGTTGAATCAGGTCCCCGAGCAGAGCACGCCCCTCGTCGAGATCCATGTCGACGACGTAATCGGCCGTCTGGCTGAGCACGAGCGACTTGCGGCCCGACACGTGCGTCCACACCAACGGGTGCACCCGCGAGCGGCTTCGCCATTCTGCAATCTGCTCATCCGTCGGGTCCGCATACACGAGGCGCTGGAACGGCTCCTGGCTGTGGAATACCCGAAGCGGGGCGCAGCGCTCCTTCTCCTCCTGCGACAGATCGTCGTAGGCCGCGTAGGTGCTGACGAACTCGGTCTCGCCGCCCTTCGCGGAGAGCACCTTCGCGCTCAGCATCGTCGCCTTGGATGGATACTCCTGGACTGTGTCGTCGAAGTGCCAGCCCGTTGACGCCTCGACGTAGTTGGCCAGCGCGTTCTTCTCCGGGTCCAGCGTGACCACGAACATCTCGGGGATCGGCTGACGCGGAAAGACGACGAGCTCCCCGAGCTTGCGGCAGAACACCAGCTGCGTCTCGTCGTCGATGTGGAGCCCCCGGAACACGAGCACCGAATGCTGCTCGAGCGCGTCGACCATCGCCAGCGGCAGTTCGTCGTCGTTGCGCAGCCGATCGCAGTCGACGTCGAGCACGTCGGCTGCGATCCGCTCTGTCAATCTCCGTGTGTTCAGAGTGCTGGTCGCGTCCATCGCGCTCGTCCTACACCGAGACGGTCGCGGCGGGCACGTTGCTCGTGCTGCGCTTTGCCGAGCGAGCCGCGCGCTGCGCCGAGAGCAGCGCCACCCGCTTGGCGATCCACTGTGAGTTCGACCAATCCTGCAATTGCCGCGCGGTGAGCTCGGGCTGCTCCTGCGGGTTGAGCCGATCGTTGAGCTCGTAGATGATCCCGATGCAATCGAGCCACGCCCGCTGGCGGGAGATCAATCCGTCGCGGAACTCCGAGATGCGGATCCAGGGAGCAGTCACCCGCACGCGCTCACCGAACGGCACGCACAGGAAATGGCCCTTGATGATCCCGGTCCACTCGTGCTCGACGATGCTGAAGTCATCGCCGTAGTAGCTGTGAACGGGCGTCATCGACTCGGTCTCGATCTGCGAGAACAGGCACTCATAGAACAAGCGTGCAGCGTCCTGTCCTCGCAGGTGCCCGACTCTGTGGAAGCCGATCGTCTCGAGTTCGAGGTCATCGGTGCACATGGACGTCACACCGTACGCGTCGTTGTCCGCAAACGCGGCCAGCTGCGCGTCGATCAACGGGTCGATCTCGGACCGGTTGGCGCGCTCGGCGATCCGCACGCTCGGCGACGGCTGCTGTGCGCTGATCTCGGCCGGCTCGCGTGCATGGAGCTGGGCGAGCATGCCGACACAATCCGGCCACTCGTCCTGGCGTGTGATCAGCCCGTCACGGAACTCCCACACGTGAAGCCGCGGGGCGCTGACGCGCCGTCCATGCCCATCCGGCACGCACAGGAAGTGACCGTGCACCCTGCCCGTCCACTCGTGCTCGATGACGCAGAAATCCTCGCCGTAGTAGCTGTTGACCGCTACCAGCGTCTCGGTCTCGCTCTGCTCGAAGCGGCTCGCGAGATATGCCCTTACGGCGTCTTTCCCCCGCGGCAGCAGAGGGTCGGTCAGCGTGACTCCGCCGGCAACCCTGTTGGGGCCGATCGTCCGATGCTCCACGTCCTCGCTGTACACGGACACGGCAGCGTCCGCATCCCCGGCGCTGACGGCGGCCATGTGCCGGTCGATCAGGACGTTCATCTCCGACCGATCCATCTTTCCTCCTTCTCGCCACGAACACGCTCAGTGACGCTAGACCGCGGTTAGGTGGCCCGACTGTACCACCGGCCCGCAGGGCCGCGAGCCTAAAGTCAGGCTCTACGCGGGGGCCGGCGTCCCCGGATCGCCGGAGCCGTGCGCGACCGGCTCGCGGTGGCTCGCCGCCAGCACATGCGTCACCGGCACGCCGAGCGCGCGGGCCTTGCTGACGAGGTCGAGCTTGAGCCAGCGCGAGAGCCCGAGCGGCAGCGTCGAGATGATGACCTCGTCGTAGGGGGCGAGGTTGATCGCGTCTTCGATCGCCGCCAGTGGCTCGGCGTCGCCGATGTCGCCCGTGACAACCGTTCCGCTCGCCTCCGAGAGCTTGGGCAGCGCGTCGGCCAGGGCGCGACGAGCTTCCTCCTCGCCGTGGTCCTGGGGATCCATCAGCTTGTCGAGGCCATGCGGCTGGCGCGGAACCACGAGGTGAAAGCGCACGGGCCCCTGGCGCGCACGCTCCCTGACGGCGTCGAGGAGCGGGCTGGTGGCCGCCGTCTGGTTGGCGACGAGAAGCACGTTGGCCGGCTCGGACATGACAACCTCCCGACGAGCTTTGCGGAGAAGTCTGGCTGTGGCCGCAAGTATTCCACTGCGCCGCGGCTGGATCGAGTCAGATGTAGGCGGTCACCTGCGAGCGGCCGATATCGTGCTCACACACGTGCGTTTGCCGGCTCAAACCACGCGCTCCGCGGTTGCCGCGCGCAAACCTGGGGCGCGGTCCGTGACTGCGACAGGAGGTGACGCATGCCGACTGCGGTGGTCGATGGCCTGAAGATCGCGTATGAGGTGTTTGGCGACGGTGAGCCGGTGGCGATCACCGCGAGCGGCCGGATGAGCAAGGAATCGCCGGGCATTCGTGAGCTCGCGCTCGCGCTGGCGCAGAGCGGCAAGCGGGCGTTGATCTGGGACAAGCCGAACACGGGTGCGTCCGATCTGTGCTTTGACGGCGAGTCCGAGCCGGTGATGCAGGCGGACACGCTGAAAGGCCTGATCGAGACGCTCGAGCTCGGCAAGACGACGCTCGTCGGCGGGGCGGTCGGTTCCCGGATCGCGATGCACACGTGCATCCGCCATCCTCAGATCGTCGAGAAGCTTGCGCTGCTGTGGCTCACGAGCGGCGCGATGTTCACCGCCATGAGCATGTGCATGGGCTACTGCGGGACGAGCTGGGACGCTGCCAGGCGTGGCGGAATGGCCGCTGTCGTGGCCCGCGCGGCGCATCCGTCCGGCTGGCCGACGGTTCAGACGAACGACGCGAACCGGGCACGTCTATTGGCGATGGATCCCGAGGAGTTCATGGCCGTCATGGAGCGCTGGGGGCCCAATTACCTGCCATACCCGAACTCGCCGGTGCCCGGGATGCACATCGAGGAGTTCGCGAAGATCGAAGTGCCGACGCTCATCTACCGCAGCAGCGCGACCGACTTCGCCCATCCGCGCCGCACGACGGAGCTGGTCCACGAGCTGATCGCCGGTTCCAGGCTGGTCGAGCCTCCGTGGGGCGAGGAGGAGTGGGACGAGCGGATGGAGGAGTTCCTCAACACCGGCCAGCACGTGTTCTTCAGGAACTGGCCGCAGCTCGCCCGCAGCTCGTCCAGTTCATCGACGAGCACTAGCCGCGGCAGGAGGAGCGGCGTCCAGGGGGCGCGCAGCCTGGCGCCGCCCCCCCTTTCGTGTC
>CAVXPA010000011.1:0-753182 GCA_963763525.1 uncultured Solirubrobacterales bacterium | reverse complement strand
GCTCTCGAGGGTCTACCGCCTCGGCGCGGCCGGCCGGCGGACGATTCCGATCACGTTCTCGCACGGTCAGCTGCTCAAGCTGCAGAGGGCGCGGTCGGGTCACCAGCGGATCGTCGCGGAGGTGTTCGGGGCGATCGTCGACCCCGCTGGGAACATCGAGCGCCAGTCGACGCCGTGGACGCTTTCGATCCGGCACCCGTAATCGGGCGTGCCAAAAAAGATCCCCGGATAGCTCTCCGTTCGCTCGGACGCGAGCTATAATCTAAGTCATATTGACTTAGATTTTTGCCCGACCTCGAACCAGACAAGGTAGTTATGCAATCAGACCGTTTCACGATCAAGTCCCAGGAGGCCTTCCAGGCAGCTCAGCGGCTGGCGGATGAACGTCGCAACCCGCAGACGACCCCTGACCATCTGCTCGCGGTGATGCTCGAGCAGGAGGGTGGCGTCGTCGTGCCGGTACTGCGCAAGCTCGGAGTCGATCCCGCGGGCGTGCGGCAGTCGGTGGGCGTGGCGCTCGATGCGCTGCCGAAGCTGACCGGCGCGGCCTCGCCGGAGCCCGCCGGCGCCTCGGCCGATCTGGTTCAGATCATGCGCGCGGCCGAGAACGAGATGCGCGAACTGAACGACGAGTACATCTCGACCGAGCATCTGATGCTGGCGATCGCCGGGTATCCGGGCGCCGCCGGCGACGCGCTGCGTGGCGCGGGCGCGACCCATGAGGAGCTGCTCAAGGCCCTGCGCGAGGTGCGCGGCAGCCATCGCGTGACCGACCAGAGCCCCGAGGACAAGTATCAGGCGCTCGAGCGCTTCGGCCGCGATCTGACCGAGGCCGCCGCTCAGGGCAAGCTCGACCCGGTGATCGGCCGCGACGACGAGATCCGCCGCGTCATCCAGGTGCTTTCACGCCGCACCAAGAACAACCCGGTGCTGATCGGGGAGCCGGGCGTCGGCAAGACCGCGATCGTCGAAGGGCTCGCCCAGCGGATCGTCGCGGGCGACGTACCCGAGGGTCTGCGCGACCGCAAGCTCGTGTCGCTCGACATCGGGGCGATGGTCGCGGGGTCGAAGTATCGCGGCGAGTTCGAGGACCGCCTCAAGGCGGTCCTGAAGGAGATCGCCGACGCCGAGGGCCAGGTGATCGTCTTCATCGACGAGCTGCATACGATCGTCGGCGCCGGCGCCGCGGAGGGCGCGGTCGACGCGGGCAACATGCTCAAGCCAATGCTCGCGCGCGGTGAGCTGCGCTGCATCGGCGCGACGACGCTCGACGAATACCGCAAGCACATCGAGAAGGACCCGGCGCTGGAGCGACGCTTCCAGCCGGTCTACGTCGGCGAGCCGACCGTCGAGGACACGATCGCGATCCTGCGCGGGCTCAAGGAGCGCTACCAGGTCCACCACAAGGTGCGGATCATGGACTCGGCGCTCGTCGCCGCGGCGACGCTGAGCCACCGTTACATCGCCGACCGCTTCCTGCCCGACAAGGCGATCGACCTGGTCGACGAGGCGGCCTCGCGGATCCGGATGGAGATCGATTCCAAGCCGACCGAGATCGACGAAGTCGACCGCCACATCATGCAGCTCGAGATCGAGCTCCAGTCGCTCGGCTCGGACGACGACGATCCCGGGACGGTCGCCCGGCGCGACCAGCTCGAGCGGGCGCTGGCCGAGGCGCGCGAGCGCTCGGCCGGGATGCACGCCGAGTGGCAGCGTGAGAAGGAGACAGTCGGTGCGGTCGCGGAGCTCCAGGAGCGCCTCGAGCAGGCGCGGATCGAGCTCGAGCGCGCGCAGCGCGAGGCCGACCTGGGCCGGGCGGCGGAGCTTCAGTACGGGACGATCCCGTCGCTGGAAAAGGAGCTGACGGCGGCCGAGGCCGCGTCGGCCGACTCGGCTGGGTTGACACGGACGTTCGTCAAGGACGTGGTCGACGCGGAGGACGTCGCGGAGGTCGTCGCCAAGTGGACCGGCATTCCCGTCTCGCGCCTGATGGAGGGCGAGATCGAGAAGCTCGTCCACATGGAAGATCGCCTGCACGAGCGCGTGATCGGTCAGGACGAGGCCGTGTCCGCGGTCGCGAGCGCCCTGCGCCGCTCCCGCGCGGGTCTGCAGGACCCGAACCGGCCGATCGGCACCTTCCTGTTCCTCGGCCCGACGGGCGTCGGCAAGACCGAGCTCGCACGAGCGCTGGCCGAGTTCATGTTCGACACGCAGGACGCGATGGTCCGGATCGACATGTCCGAGTACATGGAGAAGCACTCGGTCTCGCGCCTGGTCGGTGCGCCGCCCGGCTACATCGGCTACGACGAGGGCGGGCAGCTGACCGAGGCGGTCCGCCGGCGGCCTTACGGCGTGGTCCTGCTCGACGAGATCGAGAAGGCCCACCCGGACGTGTTCAACGTGCTGCTGCAGGTGATGGACGACGGACGCCTGACCGATGGCCAGGGTCGCACCGTGTCCTTCAAGAACGTCGTGCTCATCATGACCTCCAACATCCCGGGTGGACGCGCCGGCGTGGAGTCGCACTTCAAGCCGGAGTTCATCAACCGCTTGGACGACATCGTCGAGTTCCACCGCCTCACCCGCGAGCAGATCGGCGAGATCGTCGACCTCCAGGTGAACTCGCTGATGCGGCGCGTCGAGGAGCGCGGGATCAAGATCGAGCTGACGGACGATGCGCGCACCTTGCTGGGCAACCTGGGCTACGACCCGACATACGGCGCGCGGCCGCTGAAGCGCGTGATCCAGAAGCGGCTCGTGGATCCGCTGGCGCTGGCGATCCTCGAGGGACGGTTCGTCACCGGCGATACCGTGCGGGTCGATGCGGCTGACGGCGAGATCGTGCTCGAGCGGGTGCAGGCTGCCGCGGCTGTCTAGTCCTGGCTCTCGCTGAGTAGGCCCGCTCGGCGGGCCGCTCACCCGATTTGTTCCGCCCCGCCTGCCCTTCTTGGGTGGGCGGGGCGGTTGTTTGTTGGGTGGGCGTCTCCCGTGCCATCGTTTTTGAGACACGAGTTTGTTTGGATCGGGTCTTCCCCACGATCGAAGGAGAAGACCATGTCTCGTCCCCCGATGTTCAGCGTGCAGGAGAAGCAGCGGATCGTGCTCAGCGTGTTGCGCGGCGAGTGCACGGTCGCGGAGGCGGCGCGGCGTAACAAGTGCTCGGAGACGTCGGTCGCGAAGTGGCGCGATCAGTTCCTGCAGGCCGGCCTGGCGGCGTTGGAGGCCGGTGCGGTGCGTGGCCCGTCGGCGCGGGAGGCGCAACTGGAGCGCGAGCTGGAGGGGGTGATGAGCGCGCTTGGGGAGGCGCACGTGCGGTTGCGGCTGGCGGAGCGTGACGGGACGGGTTTTCGTATGAGGAGCTGGAGGTGATCCGCCAGCACGCGGGGCTGTCAGTGGAGCGCTTCTGCGCGGCGGCGGGGATCCCGCGTGCGACGTGGTATCGCCGGCGCGAGCGGGCGCTTTCTCGCCAGCCGGGGAAGGGGCCGTGGCCGCGGCCGGTGAGCGCCCGAGTCGAGGCGGTCGTGCACTCTTATGCGCTCAGGTATCCGGCGTGGGGGCATCGCAAGATCTGGGCGCTGACGGTCGCTGACGGCCACCAGGTCAGCATGCGAACGGTGCATCGGATCCTCGATCAGCGCGGGTTGATCCATCCACGGCGCTACCAGGCTGAACGCCGCGAGCTCGCGAACGCGCGCCGACAGACCTTCCATGAGCCGCCAACACGACGCAACCGGGTATGGCAGACCGACTTCTCAGAGCTCGAGACGCGCGCCGGCGGGATCTGGCAGCTGGGCGGCGTGCTCGACTACGTAACCAAGTTCTGCCTCACCTGTCCGGTGACGGCGACCAAGACGTGGCGCGAAGCGGTCGCCAGCTTGGAGGCGGCGCGGGAGCGTGCGGGAGAGGTGCTCGGCCGGCCGCTGATCGCCGATCTCGTCGACCGCGACAGCGGTGAGTTCTCGCCGGTCGTGGTCGTGACCGACAACGGGCCGTGCTACCGGGCGGGTGCGTTCGCGCGCTACATCCGCTCGCGGCCGGAGTTCGAGCACGTCCGCACGCGCTACCGCTCGCCTGAGAGCAACGGTGTGATCGAGCGCTGGTATCAGAGCCTGAAGTACGAGCACCTGTACCTGCAGGAGATCGATGACGGGCCGGCGCTCGCCGAGCACGTGCTCGACTACACGCGCATATACAACGAGCAGCGCCCGCACGAGACGATCGGCTGGGCGCTACCTCGCGAGCGCTACCTGGCGACTCCGGCCGCGGAAGGACACCGATGAGCGCGACGACGCTGACCGTGACCAGCCGCCACGGGGCAGAGCCCCGTGACCTCGCTGCCACCCAGCGGCGGGCGGCGAGGCTTGTCACCCGCAGGGCGGCCCAGAGGGCCGAGCGCGCAGCGCTTGAGAAGCTCGCCGACGCCGCTACCCACCAAAACGTGGCAATCGCCACACACTCAAATCGACCCGATCTGTCTCATTTCCTTGACACGGGACAGGCGGGGCGGTGGTTGGCGGGCGGGGCGGTTGGCGGGCGGGGCGGTCGTTCTGGGTTGGCGGGCGGGGCGGTGTGTTGCGGCCGCGGGTCGTTGCGGGTTGGCGGGCGGGGCGGTGTGTTGCGGCCGCGGGTCGTTGCGGGTTGGCGGGCGATCGGTGCTTCGTGGCCGTCGCCCGGGCTGGATAACTGCCCACTCGCCCGCGACCTTGCGCGGGACGCTGATCTCGGTAGCTCAGGCCGCGTTGAGCGCGATGAGCTCCTTCTTCGCTGCGGTGTTGACGTTCTCGGCGGGGTTCGCTGTCGGGTGCGAGGACTTACCGGCGCGCACCGCCCACCACGGTGAGCGCCGGAGCGCACCGCCGCCCCGCGTCGGTGGGCGGGCCGGTTGTTTATGTTGGGCCGGCGGTGTTTGTGGTGGGCACCGGGTGTTCTGTTGGGTTGGGCGCGAGGCTGGATAACTGCCCACTCGATGCGTTCCAGATCGCGAGTGGGACGTTGAACAGCTGGTGGCGGGTTAACGTCCCGCTCGCCAAAACGGGAGCACCGAGTGGGCAGTTAACCAGGCAATTTCGCCCTCGACCTTGCGCGGCGCACTGATCTCGGTAGCTGAGCTCAGGCCGCGTTGAGGGCGATCACCTCAGAGCGCGTTGAGCGCGATCAGCTCCTGCCGCGTTGAGCGCGATCAGCCTTTGCCGCGTTGAGCGCGATCAGCTCCTTCTTCACTGCGGTGTAGACCTTCTCGGCGGCGTTCGCTCGCGAGTGCGAGACTTACCGGCGCGCACCGCCTACCACCGGGAACGCCCGAGCGCACCGCCGCCCCGAGGCCGATCCGAGATCATGGTTGACGACCCACTCCGAAGGAGGACCTGTTGCCAACGTACATCATGCTCTCGACCCTGACCCCCGACGGCGTCCAGACGATCAAGAACAACCCGGCCCGGATCCGCGAGGTGAACCGCGAGGTCGAGCAGCTCGGCGCCACCGTCAAGGCGCAGTGGGCGACGCTCGGCCAGTTCGACTTCATCAATGTCGTCGAGGCGCCCGACGCCGAGACGATCGCGCGGGTTTCGCTCGAGCTCGGCTCGCGCGGAACGGCCCGGTACGAGACGCTGGTCGCGATCCCGATCGACGACTTCATTGGCGCGATCTGAGCGGCCCCGAGGGGACGCGACGCCAATGGGCCCCCGCGTGCTCGTGGTCGGCTCGGGTGCGCGCGAGCACGCGATCGTGCAGGCGCTGGCGCGCTCGCCGCGCCGCCCGGAGCTGCTCTGTGCGCCGGGCAATCCGGGCATCGAGGCGGACGCGCGGCTGCTCGATGCGAGCGCCGATGACATCGAGCAGATCGTCGAGCTCGCCGGCGCAGAGCGCGTCGAGCTCGTCGTGGTCGGGCCTGAGGCACCGCTCGTGGCCGGCTTGGCGGATGCGCTCGCGGACGCGGGCATCCGCTGCTTCGGTCCGCGTGCCGCGGCGGCCGCGCTGGAAGGCTCGAAGGCGTTCTGCAAGGAGATCATGACGGCGGCCTCAGTCCCGACGGCGTCCTACACGGTCGTCACCGAGGCGAGCGCCGGGCTCGACGTGATCGCGGGTCGCTACCCGACGGTGATCAAGGCGGACGGCCTCGCCGCCGGCAAGGGTGTGGTGATCGCCCGCGAGGAGGGCGAGGCGCGTCGGGCGCTGAACGAGCTGCTCGTCGAGCGGCGGTTCGCGACCGAGCGGGTGCTGATCGAAGACCATCTGGAGGGCGAGGAGTGCTCGCTGCTCGCGCTGTGCGACGGCGAGACGGCGCTCCCGCTCGCCTCGGCGCAGGATTACAAGCGGCTGCTCGACGGCGATCGGGGGCCGAACACCGGTGGCATGGGCTCTTTTTCGCCGGTGCCGGCCGTTGACGAGCAGCGCGCGGCGGAGATCTGCGCGACCGTGCACCAGCCGGTGCTGGACGAGCTCGCGCGGCGGGGCAGGCCGTTTCACGGCGTTCTCTACGCGGGTCTGATGCTGACCGCCGACGGCCCGCGGGTGCTCGAGTTCAATGTCCGTTTCGGCGACCCCGAGACGCAGGCGCTGCTGCCTCGGCTGCGCTGTCGACCTGCTCGACCTGCTGCTGGCCGCGACCGAGCCCGGTGGGCTGCGCGGGGCGAGGCTGGAGTGGTCGCCGGGGAGCGCCGTGACGGTCGTGCTCGCAAGCGCCGGCTATCCGGCGGGCGCTTCCAGCGGCGATGTGATCAGCGGACTGGACCGGGTTCCGGCGGACGCGCTCGTCACCCATGCGGGGACGGCTCGGAATCAGCGCGGCGAGATC
The DNA here is from genome assembly GCA_963763525.1 of uncultured Solirubrobacterales bacterium. Taxonomy (GTDB): domain Bacteria; phylum Actinomycetota; class Thermoleophilia; order Solirubrobacterales; family Solirubrobacteraceae; genus Palsa-465. The sequence goes on along the minus strand of CAVXPA010000011.1, from coordinate 746,389 downwards.
GTCACGGCCGGTGGACGGGTGCTCAGCGTCACCGCGCTCGGGGACGACGTGGTTGCCGCCCGCGCCGGCGCATATGCTGCCGCGGACGTGATCGAGTTCGACGGCAAGCAGTTCAGACGCGACATCGCGCTACGGGCGGTGAGCGATTGACCGAGCAGCAGAACGAGCAGCAGAACGAGCCGGAGGCACCGCTGGTGGGCATCGTGATGGGCTCGCAGAGCGACCTGCCCGCGATGGAGGCGGCCGAAAAGGAGCTGCTCGATCGCGGGATCCCATCCGAAGTGCGAGTGATGTCAGCGCACCGCGAGCCCGACAAGGTCGCCGAGTACGCGCGCACCGCGCGCGAGCGCGGGCTGCGGGTGATCATCGCCGGCGCCGGCCTGGCGGCCGCGCTCCCCGGTGTCGTGGCCGCGCACTGCGACCTGCCGGTGATCGGCGTGCCGCTGACGAGCCGGACATCGGTCGCGGGCGGCCTCGACGCGCTGCTCGCGATCGCGCAGATGCCACCCGGTGTCCCGGTCGGCTGCGTCGGGATCGACAACGCGCGCAACGCCGCCGTGCTGGCGGCGCGGATCCTGTCCGCGTGATCCGCTTGCCGCGGCGCCGCGCGATAGCCTGCACCTCGAGCGCCTCGCGGTAGCCTTCACCGACAGCGCCCAACATGGCCGCCGAAACGAAAGTTCACGTGTCATCGCTCGCGGGCAGCCCGCTGCTCGACTCTGCCGGCGAGCGGCTCGGGAAGGTGGAGGACGTGGTCGCGCGGCTCGACTCCTCCGAGGAGAGCCCTCCCGTCGTCGGCTTGAAAGCGCGGATCGGCGGGCGTGAGAGCTTCGTCCCGATCGACCGGATCGAGCAGCTCGGCCCCGACGCCGCGCGCACCTCGACGACGAAGCTCAACCTGGCGCAGTTCGAGCGCCGGCCCGGCGAGCTCCTGCTCCGCGCCGACGTGCTCGATCGCAGTCTGATCAACGTCGCGACCGCGCGGCTGGTGCGGGCGCGCGAGGTCGAGCTCGAGCAGGATGACGGAACGTGGCGGGTGGCCGGCATCGACCCAGGCCTGCGGCCGCGGCTGTTCCGGCTGCTCCCGCGCCGCTTCCGGGGCCATGACACGGAGCACCGCGAGTTCGTTCCGTGGAGCGACATGGAGCCGTTCGTCCGTCACGTGCCGACGTCGCGGCTGAAGCTGGCCCCGAGGCGGATCGCGCGTCTACACCCGGCGCAGATCGCCGACCTGGTCGAGGCCGCCTCGCACGACGAGGGCGAGGAGATCCTCGAGGCGGTCGGCCAGGACAAGGAGCTCGAGGCCGACGTATTCGAGGAGCTCAACGACGAGCACCAGGTCGAGTTCCTGCGCGAGCGCTCGGACGAGGAGATCGCCGACGTGATGTCGCGGATGGCGACCGACGACGCGGCAGACCTGCTGCTCGAGATTCAGCAGAGCCGCCGGATTCCGATCCTCAACCTCCTCCCGCCGCAAAAGCAGCGGCAGGTGAAGAACCTGCTCGGCCACAACCCCGAGACGGCGGGCGGGATGATGAACCCGGACTTCGTCGCGGTCGACCTGAGCACGAGCGTGGCCGAGACGCTCGCGCGCGTGCGCGCGGCCGAGCTGGGCGCGCAGTTGATCTCGATCGTGCTGGTCATCGACGCCACCGGGGTGCTCATCGGGGTCGTCATGCTCGCGGAGCTGGTGCGCGCCAGCGAGCACGACGCGGTCGGGACCCTGACCGAGCAGTCATACACGCCGAGCGTCTCCGCCGAGGCGGATCTCCCCGACGTCGCGCTGCTGATGACCGACTACAACCTGATCGCGATGCCGGTACTCGACGCGGACGGCAAGCCGGTCGGGATCATCGCGGTCGACGACGTGCTCGAGCGGCTGGTGCCGGATGAGTGGCGCCGCCGCGCGGCCGTCAGCTGACCTGGACCGTCCCAGGCCTCGCTGCTAGGCTCCACCGGCCGCGACTGAGCGGCGTGACGCACGCATGGACCAGCAAACCGGACACCTGGAAAACGACGAGCTGCCGCGAAGTAGCGCGGTTACGGCTGGCGCTGTGAGCGTCACCACCCGCGCCGGGGACTGATCCGGCGCGAGGTGACCTCCGCCCGGCCGCAGCAGAGCTGCCAGCCGGCGAAAGGAGGTCGAGCAGATGACGTCAGAGCCGTCGGCGCCCATGTCGCCGCCGCCTGCGCGCGAGCGCGCGGTGCTCGACTCGGCGCACGTCGGGGACATCCAGGGCGCGTTCGGGACGATCCGCGAGCACGAGGACGGCCACCGCACCCTGCGGGCGAGGGCGATGGCGCTGCTCGCGATCATCGGCCCGGGCCTGATCGTGATGGTGGGTGACAACGACGCCGGCGGCGTCGCGACGTACTCACAGGCGGGACAGAACTACGGCACGAGCCTGCTGTGGGTGCTGCTGCTGCTGGTCCCGGTGCTGATCGTCAACCAGGAGATGGTCGTGCGCCTCGGGGCGGTCACGGGCGTCGGTCACGCAAGGTTGATCAACGAGCGCTTCGGCAAATTCTGGGGCTTCTTCTCCGTCGGCGATCTGTTCATCTTGAACTTTCTGACGATCGTGACGGAGTTCATCGGCGTCAGCCTCGCGCTTGGGTACTTCGGCGTCTCGCAGTACATCTCGGTCCCGATCGCCGCGGTCCTGCTCGTCATGATCACCGCCAGCGGCAGCTTCCGCGCGTGGGAGCGCTCGATGTTCGTGTTCGTGTTCGCGAACCTGCTCGTGATTCCGCTGTTCTTCCTGGGGCATCCGAAGGCCAGCCCGATCATTCACGGCTTCTTCGTGCCCGGCATTCTCGGTGGAGCGAATTCGACCTCGGTGCTGCTAGTCATCGGCATGGTCGGCACCACCGTCGCGCCGTGGCAGCTGTTCTTCCAGCAGTCGAACGTGATCGACAAGCGGATCACCCCACGGTGGATCAACTACGAACGGATCGACACGTGGATCGGGGCGGTCGTCGTCGTGATCGGCGCCGCCGCGCTGATCTGCATCTCCGCGTTCACGTTCCAGGGCACCAAGTACTTCGGCAACTTCACCGACGCCGGCGGCACCGCGAGCGCGCTCCAGAATGTGCTCGGCAGCCCAGCCGGTGCCCTGTTCGCGCTCGTGCTGTTGAACGCCTCGCTGATCGGCGCCGGCGCGCTCACGCTCTCGACCAGCTACGCGTTCGGCGACGTGTTCGGCATCAAGAGCTCGCTGCACCGAAGCTTCCACGACGCGAAGCTGTTCTATGCCACGTTCGCGGTGCTGATCGCGTTCGCGGCCGCGATCGTGCTGATCCCGGGCGCGCCGCTCGGCGTGATCACGCTCGCGGTCCAGGCACTCGCGGGCGTGCTGCTTCCGAGCGCCAGCGTCTTTCTCCTGCTGCTGTGCAATGACCCCGAGGTCCTCGGGCCGTGGCGCAACAAGCCCTGGCTGAACGCGCTCGCGAGTGTCATCGTCGCGACGCTCGTCCTGCTGTCGCTCATCCTGATGGCGACGACCTTGTTCCCGAGCGTCAACGTCACGACCGTGTCGCTGGTGGGCGGCGGCCTGCTCGTGGCGGGCTTGCTGATCTTCGGGGGCGTGATGCTCCTGCAGCGCCGCGGGCGCGCTCACGTCACCGTTACCGCGCCCGGTCCGCAGATCCCCAGGGAGCAGTGGACCATGCCACCGCTGGCGCTGCTCGGCCGGCCGCAGTGGTCGACTGGCCGGAAGATCGCGATGATGTCGCTGCGCATCTACCTCGTCGTGTCGGTGGTCCTCCTGCTCGTCAAGGCGGTCCAGCTCGGCGGCGGCTGATCGAGCACGTGGGCACGCCGCTGGTCGATAATCGGACTGTGATCGCCCGCTACACACGGCCCGCGCTGGCTCAGATCTGGTCCGAGCACGCCCATTTCGAGGCGATGCGCGCGGTCGAGGTCGCGGCCTGCGAGGAGATGGACGGGCCGACGCCGGAGGAGCTCGAGGCGATCCGGGCGGCGACGTTCACGGTCGCCGAGATCGCCGAACGTGAGAAGGTCACCGATCACGACACGGCCGCGTTCGTCGACGTGCTGGCGGCTTCGGCTGGCCCGGCCGGCCGTTGGATCCACCACGGGCTGACCTCGAGCGATGTGCTCGACACGGGCCTGGCGCTCCAGCTACGGCGCGTCGGCGAGCTGGTGCTGCCGGACTCGCGGCGCCTCGCTCAAGCACTCGCCGCGCGGGCGCGCGAGCACGTTCATACGCTGTCCGCCGGGCGTACGCACGGCATCCACGCCGAGCCGACGACGTTCGGCATCAAGCTGGCGGGGTTCGCGTTCGAGGCGGACCGCAACGCGACGCGGCTCGAGCGGGCGTTCGCCCAGGCGACGGTCGGCGCGATCTCGGGCGCCGTCGGCACGTACGCGGTGACCTCGCCGCGGTTCGAGGAGCGGGTGCTGAAGCGGTTGGGGCTCGAGCGCGAGCCGGTCTCGACTCAGGTCGTCGCGCGTGACCGCCACGCCGAGCTGCTGCAGGCGATCGCGCTCGCGGGCGCCGGCATGGAGCGCTTCGCGACCGAGCTTCGCCACCTCGCGCGGACCGAGGTGGCGGAGGTGCAGGAGCCGTTCGGCGCCGGGCAGAAGGGATCGAGCTCGATGCCGCACAAGCGCAACCCGATCAAGTCAGAGCAGATCGCCGGACTCGCCCGCGTGCTGCGCGGCAATGCGCTCGCCGCGCTCGAGGACGTCACGCTCTGGCACGAGCGCGACATCTCGCACTCGTCGGTCGAGCGGATCATCCTGCCGGACTCGACCACGCTGCTGGATCACATGCAGCGGCGCACGATCGAGCTCGTCGAGGGCATGGTCGTGAACGCCGAGCGGATGCGCTCGAACCTCGAGCTGACCTACGGGGCGTTGTTCTCGCAGCGCGTGCTGTTGGCGCTCGTTTCCGACCGGGGTCTGTCCCGGGACGAGGCCTACCGCATCGTGCAGCGTCTCGCCCAGCAGGCGCTCGAGGAGCGCGTGCCGCTGCGCGAGCTGCTGGCGCGCGACCCGGACGCCGCCGGGCTCGATCTCGACGCGATCTTCGACTACGCGCCGTTCGTCCGCTACGCCGAGGAGATCGTCGGACGGATCGACTTCTAAGGGGCCGGCACTGGGACGAGGTATTCCTGCGAGCCGGCGGTGTAGGCGAGCTCGGCGCTCCCGCCGCCGACCCCCGCGACCACGGCATCGCCGGCGTTCTCGGGCAGGTTCAGCGCCTCCGGGGTGTCCCAGGTCGCGCCGGCGCTCGGGCTGTAGCCGAGCACCCACCCGCGCTGGTCGAGCCATGACGCGTACATCCCGCCGGCGGCGTCCGCGGACAGGCTGAGATCGTCGGCGCCGTCGATCGTCTGCTGCGTCTCGTCGGACACGAGCACGGGAGCGCCGAAGCTCGCGCTCGCCGCGTCGAAGGGGCGGAAATAGATCCCGTCCGAGCCGTTGCCGCTCAGGCCCGGGCCTTCCTCCTCGAGCAGACCGATCGTCCCGCCCCCGGAGCCGCCGCCGGCCAGCACCGGTTCAAATGCCTGGCACGAGATGGGCTCGAAGTAGGCGGAGCTCCACGCCGCCTGCGTCTGAAACGCGGCCGGCGTGCCGACGCCGACGCCGTATCCCGTGGCCTCGGTGGTCCCGGCTGGACAACCGGGCGGCGCGCCGTAGTCGGCGCCGACGACCACGACAACGTAACTCCCGGGCACGGCCGGATCCGGGACGTAGGCGACCTGGCCTCCGGTGATCCCGATCTGGTTGCCGTAGGAGCCGGTGCTGTCGACGGTCGGCGTCGTGCTCGGCGCCGGGGCGGCGGGCGTGAAGTCGGTGAAGCCGCTGCCGAACGGATACGAGTTGCCGTACACGCCCACGCTCGTCGAATCGAGCGCGATCGCGCCGCCTGACGGCGCATCGCCGGCGCCCGCTGTCGCCGCCAGCAGCATGCCGCCGTCGGCGATCCCCTGGCTCGCCGAGGCGAACGCGGCGCCACCCGCCGGCGAGCTCCATGCGACGACGCCGATGCCCGGATAGCCGGGTGGCTGGGCGGCGCCGCTGGCCCCGTCCACCTCGGCCGTGATCACGACCTCGCCACCTGGTTCCAGCACGGGCGCGACGGAGAAGTACAGCGGGCTCGCGCCGCCGCTCGAGGCGAGCGGGTCGGTCAGCTTGTACGGGCCGGCGCCGCCGTTGCACGTCGGCGAGCTGCTCGCCAGCACGCACACGTCGATCGACGTGCTGCTCTCGTCGAGCCAGGCGACATAGGTGTCGCCGGTGCTCGGGTCATACACCACGCGCGGCTGGTTGCTGCCGGCGCCGAGGTCGATCGGGTGAAGCGGAGGCGCGGGGGGCGCAGGCTGCGCGACGGGCTCGCCCGCGGCTGCCTTCTGCAGCGGCAACTCACCGCCGGCAAATCCGGGCTCGCCGGTGCCGAGCACGTCGTACTCGCAGTCATTCGTCACGCGCGCGTTGGTGATTCCGACCGCTTTGCAATCGGCGGCCGCGGCGCCCCGCCGGCCCGCCGGGAAGCGGTTGACGTCGAGCGTCTGCCTGGGGAAGCCGAGGATCGTGTAGGAGCGAGTGCTCTTGCCGCGGGCGTAGGTGAACAGCGATTGCCGTTGCGTGATCCGCCAGCTCGCGCCGAACCCGTCGTAGAGCAGCTTCGCCTGAGGCTCGACGCCGCTTCCGCCGGCTTGCAACTCGTCCCCGGTGTACGGCTTGCCGCCACGGGAGAGGTACTCCTTCGCGGGTGCCCCGCCAGCATTGCCGAGCAGCCCCGTCAGGTGGCCGATCCGGTCGCGCGCGATCTGGATCTGGATCGACAGTGCGGGCGTCCACTGCCGGCCGTTGTCCGAGGTGACCGAGTTCGAGACCTGGACCTTCGTCCCGTCCGGCCAGCTGATGTATGCGGTCGTCGAGCCGACGATGAAGCCCTGCACGAGCTGCTCGCACAGCGGCAGCTCCGCAGCTGTGGCTCCCGCGAGCCTGCACACCGATGCCGGCGTCGCTCCGGGTGGCAGCGAAAGACCGATGTGGACGAGCTTCAGCGAGCCGCCGCCGCGGAGCGCGGCCGAGCTGCCGTCGAACGCCCGATGGTCGACCAAGACCGAGACGCCTCCGTTGCCGGCTGAGTCGATCTCGACCGTCGCGCCTGCAACCCTTACCGCGGCGGCCGTGTCGACCGCGATCGACTGCGAGTGCGGGAACGGCTGCTGGCGGACCTGGATCTCGAGATCGCGGCCCGTGCGCGACTTCAGCAGCGTGAACTCTCCCGCTGCCTGGAAGTTGTAGAACAGGGCTCCGAACGTGATCAGATGGGGGTCGCCGCCGCTGGCGGCGGTCGTGTCCGGCGGTGTGGGCTTCGGCTGCGGGGTGCAGAAGGCCGAGAGCGGGAACGCGATCACGGTGCCGTGGGTGCCGGTGTCGGCGGCGGCCACGCCGAGGCGTGTCGGCAGGGACAGGGGGCGGGTCGGCGGCACCGCTCCGGTCGTGTTGGGAGGACACACGCACGGCACTCCGCCGACGCAGAACCACGCGTCGCTGAGATCGGTGATGTTGGCCCTCGTTCCCAGACGCGCAGGCCCGTCGATGTTCACGTTCACGACCGGCTCGGCACCGCTCCCGTCGAGGATGTACTGAGTTGTCGTGTATGGCGCCGCGTAGACATAGCTCGGCAGCCCGAACGCCGTCACCGTCTCGGTCACCGGCTGCGTGCTCGCGGGTGGCGAGATCGGGCTCACGATCTCCCACGGCGGCCCGCCCGCCGTCGCGTTGAAGACGCTCGACGCCCATGAGTTGAGAAGCACGTTCGAGTTGCCGCCGGCGTTGTTGAACGAGCCGTCGTTGCCGCCGCCGTTGAGGATCGAGCGCATCCTCGCGAACAGGTTGCCGTACACGTCCTGGACGTGGCCCCAGAAGCCGACGGCGTCGTATGAGCGGGTGAACAGCGGCTTGCTCGAGGTCCCGATGTACCACGTCATATTGCCGCCGCCGACGTCGTAGGGCACTGGGTCGACGGTCAGCGCCGCCCAATCCGCGGTCCCCTCCTGGATCCACAGCGGCATCGGCGTCCACACGAGCGCGCCGCGGAGCTCGAACTGAAAGCAGTGGAACACCTCGTGCGCGAGGATCAGGCGCAGGAACTGCGGGCTGCTCGCTGCTCCCGACGAGGTGACGCGGACACGGCAGTAAACCGCGTCGCCCGAGCCCCAGTTCTGCTGCGCGTTCAGCGGCAGCGCGTCGGCGAAGGCACCTGGTACGTCTGTCTTCGTGTACCCGGCGACGACCTTGAGTGAGAGCGACACACCGAGCCGCGCTTCATATACGGAGATCCAGTCATTGGCGATTGTCTGGTAGTCGGGGATCGTCATGAAGCCCGGGTCGCCGTAGTCGGCGGCGTGCGCGACCCGCCGTAGTCCGGGACCGGGGATGCCGGCGATGCGGTCGAACTTCCGCAGCTGCGCGCGCGTCATCCGCGAGCGGTACGCGAGCGCCCAGGTCAGCACGCCCGTCCCGTCCTCGATCTTCGCCCTCGCGCCCGCAGGCATCGACACACCCGGCAGCCGGCCGTAGACGCTCGCGAACGCCTGCAGCGCGGTGCTCTTCGAGAGCGTCCCGTTTGGCTCGATCTGGTCCAGCACGGCCTGGAGCGCGGTCCTCGGCAGCTGCGCTTGCAGCGATGCGTCCGCGGCTGTCGCGAGGCCGACCGCGGTAGCGCGGGCGGAGCCCGTATGCCGGGTCGCCGTCAGCACGAGCAACCCGACCCGCGAGCCGTAGCGCCACAGCACGCGTACCAGAGCCCGCGCGCGGGTCGAGTGGCTCGCCACCGCCCCTCCGTCGCCGACATCGGCTGCGCTGGCGTGCTCCGCGCGGCGGAAGTCCGCCAGCACGCGCTCGGACGCGCCCGGGGAACGCAGCACGAACGCGGCGAACTGGACCTGCTCGCCGCGGGCACCGGCGGCGGTCGTCTCCGTCTGCGCGTGGGCGAGGACGCCCTGCGCGCTTGCCGGAAGCGCGCTCTTGAGCTGCCCGAAGGCGGCGCCGCGCTCGGCGTGAAAGCCGAGCGTCCCAAGGTCGGCTGCCGATGGGACCAGCAGGCCCGCTGCCGGCGCGGCCTGTGCGCCGATCGCCAGGACGAGCACCGTCGCGGCTAGGAGCCCCAGCTTGGCGGCGGCGGTCCGTCCGGTCACTGCGCGGATCTTCTCAGTCTGAAATGTGGAGCGCAAATGCCAACCGCCAGCGCTGCGACGCTCGGCTGACGTCACCCGGACGGTGCCGGGGCCGTTGCTAGGATCGATTCACGTGACCGCGCTCGCCGACCTCCCTCTGCGCGCTTCGGGCAAGGTCCGCGAGCTGTACGACCTAGGCGAGACGATGCTGCTCGTGGCGTCGGATCGGATCTCGACTTACGACGTCGTGCACCCGACGCCGATCCCTGACAAGGGCAAGGTCCTGACCGGCCTGTCGGTGTTCTGGTTCGAGCGCGTGCTCCCCGGCATCGTCCCGAATCACCTGATCTCGGCGACAGACGGAGTGCCGGTCGAGGCGCGCGGCCGCGGGATGGTCGTGCGCAAGCTCGAGATGCTGCCGGTCGAGTGCGTCGTGCGCGGCTACCTCAGCGGCTCCGGCTGGAAGGATTATCAACGCGGCGGCTCGGTCAGCGGCGTGCAGCTTCCGCCCGGTCTGGTCGAATCAGACCGTTTGCCCGAGCCGATCTTCACCCCGTCGACGAAGGCGACCACGGGTCACGACGAGCCGATCGATCTTCAGCAGGTTGGCGATCTGCTCGGCGATCGCGCGCTCGCCGAGCGCCTGCGTGACCTTTCGATCGCGATCTACGCCGCGGCGGCGACGCACGCTCGCTCGCGCGGGATCATTCTGGCCGACACGAAGTTCGAGTTCGGCGTCGACGCGAGCGGCGAGCTGACCCTGGGCGATGAGGTCTGCACGCCCGACTCCTCGCGCTTCTGGCCGGCCGACGAGTACGAGCCAGGTCGCTCGCAGCCGAGTTTCGACAAGCAGTTCGTGCGCGACTGGGCTTCTTCGACGGGTTGGGATCGGACCCCGCCCGCGCCCGCGATCCCCGACGAGATCGTCACCCGCACGCGCGCGAAGTACGTCGAGGCCTACGAGCTGATCTGCGGCGAGCCGTTCAGCGAATGGCTCCGGCGGACGGGCAGTGCCTAGCGAGCCGCCGATGCGGGCGCGCGTGCTCGTCAGGCCAAAGCAGGGGATTCTCGATCCGCAGGGGCAGGTGGTCGAGCGAGCGCTGCCGGCGCTCGGGTTCCAAGGGGTGCGCAACGTCCGCGTCGGGCGCTTGATCGAGCTCGACGTCGAGGATCCGAGCAAGCTGCCCGAGATGTGCGAGCGACTGCTCGCGAACCCGCTGATCGAGGAGTACGAGATCGAGGAGGCGCGATGAGGTTCGGCGTCGTTCGCTTCCCCGGCTCCTGTGACGACATCGACGCGCTGAGCGCCGCGCAGCGTGTCGCGGATGCGACGCTGCTGTGGCACGCGGATCGCGATCTGCAAGGCGTCGACGCGGTCATCGTGCCGGGCGGCTTCTCCTACGGCGACTACCTGCGCGCGGGCGCGATCGCGCGGTTCGCGCCGGTGATGGAGGAGGTCGCGGAGTTCGCGCGCGAGGGCGGACTGGTACTCGGGATCTGCAACGGCTTCCAGGTGCTGTGCGAGGCCGGACTGCTGCCCGGAGCGCTGCTCCCGAACACGAGCCTGCGGTTTGTCTTTCGCCAGGTCGAGCTCGAGGTGCGCGACGCTGCCACTCCGTTCACGAGCGCGTGCGAGCCGGGCGGGCGTCTTTCGATTCCCGTCAAGCACACGACCGGCCGCTACTACTCGCCCACGCCTGTCCCGGTCGTGCTTCGCTACGCGCCCGGCGAGAACCCGAACGGATCACAGGACGACATCGCCGGGGTCTGCAACGAGGACGGGAACGTGTTCGGCCTGATGCCCCACCCCGAGCACGCCGTCGATCCGCTGACGGGGTCGACCGACGGACTGAAAATCTTCGAGTCGATCCGGGCACACGTCGATGGCCTCGTCGCAGCTTAGCCGCCATCGCGCGCTCGGCCTCAGCGATTACGAGTACGAGCTGATCCTCGAGCGGCTCGGGCGCGAGCCCAACCGGGTCGAGCTGGCGATGCTCTCGCTGATGTGGTCTGAGCACTGCGCCTACAAGCACTCGAAGCGACTCCTGCGCCGGCTCCCGACACGCGGGCAGCACGTTCTCCTGGGTCCCGGCGAGAACGCCGGCGCGGTCGAGGTCGGCGGCGGCCTGGCGGTCGCGTTCAAGGTCGAGTCCCACAATCATCCGAGCGCCGTTGAGCCGTTCCAGGGCGCGGCGACCGGCGTCGGCGGCATCCTGCGCGACGTGTTCGCGGTCGGCGCGCGTCCGATCGCGGTGCTCGACTCGCTGCGGTTTGGCGAACCAGGCGGATCCGAGCGCTCGCGCTATCTGCTCGAGCGGGTCGTCGCCGGCGTCGGCCATTACGGCAACTCGATCGGCGTGCCGACGGTCGGTGGCGAGATCTACTTCGAGTCGCCCTACGAGCAGAACTGCCTCGTCAACGCGATGTGCCTCGGGCTGGCGCCGCGCGAGCGGCTGATCCGCGCAGCGGCGGCCGGACCGGGGAACGTGCTGGTGCTGCTCGGGGCGTTGACCGGTCGAGACGGGATCGGCGGCGCGTCGGTGCTCGCGAGCGCCGAGCTCGGCGAGGAGGACCAGGCCAAGCGCCCGTCCGTTCAGATCGGCGACCCGTTCGCCGAGAAGAAGCTGATGGAGTGCTGCCTGGAGCTGCTCGACCGCGACCTGCTCGTCTCGTTGCAGGACCTCGGCGCCGCGGGGCTGACGTCGGCGAGCGCCGAGATGGCGAGCAAGGGTGCGGTCGGGCTCGACATCGACGTCTCCAGCGTGCCGTTGCGCGAGCCCGGCATGCAGCCGTTCGAGATCATGATCTCGGAGTCGCAGGAGCGGATGCTGTGCGTCGTCGCGCCCGAGCTGGTCGGCAAGGTGATCGGCGCATGCGAGCGCTGGGAGACGCGCGCGACGCCGATCGGACAGGTGACGACTTCCGGGCGGCTGCGCGTACTCGACGCCGGCAGCGTGGTCGGCGATCTGCCGGTCAGCGTGCTCGTCGACGACTGCCCGCTCTACGACCTGATGCCCGTGGCCCCGGATTACGGCATCTACGGGCCGCCGCCGGCGGTTCTAACCGGCGCCGAGTCAGGCGCGGACACGCTGCTGGCGCTGCTGGCCAGCGCGAACGTCGCCTCGCGGCGGCCGGTGTTCGAGCAGTACGACGCGATCGTGCAGTCGCGCACGGTCCGCCGCCCGGACGAAGCCGATGCGGCGGTGCTGGTGCTGCCCGACGGCTCGGCCCTGGCGGTCGCGATCGACGGCAACGGCCGGCGCGTGGCCTGCGACCCGCGCGCGGGCGCGGCCGAGGCGGTGTTCGAGTGCGTGGCGAACCTGGCGTGCGTGGGCGCGGAGCCGCTCGGGTTGACGAACTGCCTGAACTTCGGCAATCCGGAGAAGCCCCACGTGGCCTGGCAGCTGAGCGAGGCGGTCGAGGGGATCGCGCAGGCGTGCGAGGCACTGGGCGTCCCGGTCGTCGGCGGCAACGTCTCGCTCTACAACGAGTCGCCCGCGGGACCCATCTTCCCGACGCCGATCGTGGCCGTCGTCGGCCTGCTGCCCGACGCCGCGCGCGCCGGGCGGCTCGGGTTTGCTCGGGAGGGCGATGCAATCGCGCTCGTCGGGTGCTTCGCGCCGTCGCCGGTCGGCTCGGAGCTCGCCAAGCTGCGGGGGGAGGCCCCGGCCGGGTCGCTCCCGCCCGTGGAGGTGGCAGAGGTGCGCGACGCCCACGAGGCGGTTCGGGCCGCCGTTCGCACCGGCCTGCTTCGCAGCGCCCACGACATCGCCGAGGGTGGGCTGGCGGTCGCCCTCGCGGAGTGCTGCATCGCCGGAGGCTTCGGCGCCCGCATCGATCTCGGGGAGCTGCCGCCGTTCGCCGAGGCGCCAGGGCGCGCGTTCGTGGTCTCCGGACCGCCCGAGTCGTTGTCCGGGTGGCGAATGCTCGGTCGGGTGGGCGGCGACGAGCTCGAGATCACCGGTCACCTGAAGGTGGCGGTGTCGGCGCTGCGAGCGTCCCGCTCGCGTGGCTTGGAGGAGCTGCTCAGCCCGGCGCCGCAGTCACCGTGACGCTCGTCTGCCCCCGGCTCGGTCGATGTGCGCTGTCGCCGCCGTACGCAGCCGCGAGCGTGTGCGACCCTGTCCCGACCGCGGTCGCGGCGTAGCTCACCTGACAGCCGGCGGTCCCGTCGCTCCCGCTCAAGGTGCAGGGGCTCCCGGTGAAGCTGTCACCACCGTGACCACTGAAGCTGACACTCCCCGTCGGAGTGATCGCTGGGCCACCAGACGTATCCGTGACGGTTGCCGCGCACGTCGTCGTTTCACCGACGCTGAGCGTGGATTGCAGGCAGGTGACCGACGTCGTCGTCGCGCGGGCGCTGACCGCCACGAGCGTCTGGTCGCTGCTCGAGACGTGCGTTGCATCCGGCTGGTAGGTGGCCGTGACCGTGTGCTCGCCGTTCGCCGCCGCGAGCGGCGTGTATTCGACCTCGCAGCCGGCGCTCGCACCGGCACCCGTCGGGACGCACGTGTACGGCTTGAATGTGCCGGACTTGTTGCTGGTGAACAGTACCCGTCCGCCGGGTGTTTCCGCGGTGCCGAGGTCAGTGTCAGTCACCGTGACGGTGCACTCCGTGCTCTGCCCGGCGAGGACCGCGGACGGTTCGCAGTCGAACGCCGCTCGGCGTTACCGCGGTCGGGGCGTCGACGTCGGTCACCGTCGCGGTGCACGTGGTCGACTGGTTGACCGCGACGCTCTGCGGCGCGCAGGTGAACGTCGTCGAGGTTCGTCGGCCCTGCGCGGCCACCGGCGTCATCGCGAGCCAGGAGATGCCCTCACTGTCGGGCAGGTTCGGCATTGTCATCGGACTGCCCGCCGTGTTCGTCGCGGTCGCGACCGGAATCACGGCCGAGGGGCCATCGAACCCGTCGGTACTGGAGACGTAGGCCGTCGCGCCGTCGGGCGTGATGACGACCTGCGCGGCGTGGAGGACCGGGATCAGGGCGCCGACGGTGCCGGTTTCGAGCGAGACGGGGACGACGATTCCGCGGTCAGGCTACCGGCTGGTCCGCTCGGAGGGTCTGGCCCCTGCCGCTCACCGTGCCCTCGGGGAGGTCGCGGGGGGACCCGCTGCTAGGCTTGCAAATGAATCCGTTTCCGGATGCCTCTCGCCCTGACCGAACATCGCGACGGCCCTCGCGACGAATGTGGCGTCTTCGGGATTTACGCTCCCGGGCGCGACGTCGCCCGCTTGGCCTATTTCGCACTCTTCTCGCTGCAGCACCGCGGCCAGGAGTCCGCGGGGATCGCGGTTGCCCCGCGCGGCGGCAACATCATGGCGATCCGGGACCAGGGCCTCGTCCCCCAGGTGTTCGACGACTACCGGTTGCGATCCCTGGTGGGCGACATGGCGATCGGCCACGTCCGCTACTCGACGACAGGCTCCTCCGCCTGGGAGAACGCGCAGCCGATCGTCCGCGACGACAACCGCACGGTCGCGTTGGCGCACAACGGCAACCTGATCAACGCGGTCGCGCTGCACTCCGAGCTGCGCGGCCACGACGTGCCGTTCCGCTCCACGTCGGACTCCGAGATCATCGCCGCGATGCTCGCGCGCCACTCGGCGGAGCGGATCGACGACGCGGTCGCCGATGTGCTGCCGCGTCTGCACGGCGCGTTCTCGACCGTCGTGATGACCGAGGACGCGGTCGTCGCGTTCCGCGACCCGGCCGGTCTGCGGCCGCTCTCGCTCGGGATGATCGAGGACGACGCCGGCGGCGGCCCGGCTTACTGCGTCGCGAGCGAGTCGTGCGCGTTTGACCTGATCGGCGCGCGCCTGCTGTGCGACGTACAGCCGGGCGAGGTCGTGACGCTGACCGAACGCGGCGTGCGCCGGCGACTCGTCGCGGGCGGGCAGCGCCATGCGTTCTGCCTGTTCGAGTACATCTACTTCGCGCGCCCGGACTCGCGCATGGGCGGGACCGTGCTGCAGGTCGCGCGCGCGCGGATGGGCGAGAACCTCTGGCACGAGGCGCCGGTCGCGGCCGACCTCGTGATCCCCGTGCCCGATTCGGGCAACGCCGCCGCGCGCGGCCTGGCACGGGCGGCCGGGCTGCCCCAGGACGACGGCTTCATCAAGAACCGGTACGTCGCGCGCACGTTCATCCAGCCGGGTCAGGAGCTCCGCCGACAGGGGCTGCGGTTGAAGTTCAACCCGATACCCGAGGTCGTGGGCGGCAAGCGCCTGATCGTCGTGGATGACTCGATCGTACGCGGCAACACGACTCGTCAGATCGTCGAGATGCTGCGCGACGCGGGCGCGGCCGAGGTCCACCTGCGGATCTCGGCACCACCGATCCAGCATCCGTGCCACTACGGCATCGACATGTCAACGCACGAGGAGATGATCGCGCACGGTCGCACGGTCGCCGAGGTGGCGGAGGAGCTCGGCGCGGATTCACTTCACTACCTCTCGCTCGCCGGTGTCTACGAAGCCGTCGGCGGTAGCCGCGCGAGCCATTGCGACGCCTGCTTCACGGGTCAGTACCCGCTCGAGGGCACCGAGGAGGCGAACGGGAAGTTCGCGTTCGAGGACGCGCTGCCGCTCGCACGCGTCTAGCGCGGACTCTCGCAGCCGGAGCGGTTCGCGCCGCGGGCGGGCGCCGGTTGCGCCGCTATCTTCGGGCGCCCATGGACGCGAGCGAGAGCCTGCACTCGATCTTCGGCTTCGAGCGTTTCCGACCCGGTCAGGAGGCGGCGGTCGCGGCGGCGCTGGCCGACCGCGACGCGCTCGTCGTGATGCCCACCGGGTCGGGTAAGTCGCTCTGCTACCAGCTGCCTGGGCTGATGCGAGACGACCTGACGCTGGTCGTCTCACCGCTCGTCTCGCTGATGCAGGATCAGGTCTCGACGCTCCAGGGGGTGGCGGGTGGCCGGGTCGAGCTGGTCAACGCGCAGCGTGCGGGGGCGCTGAACGGGGCCGCGGTGGAGCGCGCCGTCGCGGGCGAGGTGCGGCTCCTGTACGTCTCGCCCGAGCGCTTCGCGCTGCCGCGGTTCGCGGCGGCGATCGCGCGCGCACGAGTGGGGCTGTTCGTGGTCGACGAGGCTCACTGCGTCTCGCAGTGGGGCCACGACTTTCGCCCCGACTACTTCACGCTCGCGGATGTCGCCCGGGGGCTCGGCGCCCGCGCGACAATCGCGCTGACCGCGACCGCGACCCCGCGCGTCGCGGACGACATCGCGCGGCGGCTGGCGCTGCGTGACCCCGTGCGGGTCACGACGGGCTTCGACCGCCCCAACCTGAGCTTCGCGGTGATCCGCTGCCGCACTGCGGTCGACAAGCAGCGCCGGCTGGTGGCCGCGCTGCGAGCGCCCGAGGCGCTGCCCGCGATCGTGTATGCCGGGACGCGCAGCGCGAGCGAGCAGCTGGCGGGCGTGCTCGCGCACGCGCTGGGCGAAGAGGTGCTCGCGTACCACGCGGGGTTGGGGCGAGAGCTCAGGGCGGAGGTGCAGGAGCGGTTCATGTCCGGTGCCGTGCGCATGATCGTCGCGACGAACGCGTTCGGGATGGGGATCGACAAGGCCGACGTGCGGACCGTCTGCCACGCGTCCGTGCCAGGGTCGCTCGAGGCCTACTACCAGGAGGCTGGTCGCGCCGGCCGCGACGGGCAGCACGCGCGCTGCCTGCTGTTCGCCGAGCAACGCGACAAGGGTTTGCACGTCTTCTTCATCGAGCGGGCGCGGGTCTCCGACGAGACGCTCGAGCGCATCGGCCGCCTGCTGCTGCGGCGCGCGGGCCCGCCAGGCTCCGACGATCAGCTCACGTTCGAGGCCGCCGCGGCCAGGGGCCGCTACGACGTCGGGCTCGACGAGCTGCTCGCGCTCGCCGGCCCGCGCGGCGAGGAGGACACCGTCCGCGCGGTGATCGGGCATCTCGCCCGCGCAGGCTTCATCGCGCCTCTACCCTCGGTTCCCGATCGCCTCGTCGGCCACGTCGTCGCGGACTGGGACGGCCGCGTCCTGGCCCGCTGCCACGCCGCGGCGCGCGAGGCCGAGCGCGTGCGCTGGGCGCAATACCGGGCCGTATGGGGCTACGTCGAGGCAGCCAGCTGCCGGCGGGCGGCGCTGCTGGCGCACTTCGGCGACCGCTCGGCGCCGACGCCCACGGTGCCCTGCTGCGATCAGTGTGAATCGGGGCTGCTCCCGGCCGAGGTGGCGGGGGTCGTGGGGGTCGCGCCCGCCGCCCCGGGGCCGAGTGGCTCCCGCGTGCGCTCAACGGGAGCACCCGGCGGTCGCTCTGGCCTGAGTGCTTCGGGCGATCTCGATCGGGCGATCCTTGAGGTCGTGTGCGCCGCGCAGCCGCCGGTCGGACGCACGCGTGCGGTCGAGATCCTCCGCGGCGGTCGCTCCAAGGTGATCGTCCAGTACGCCTACGACGGACTCGCCGAATACGGCGCCTTCGCGCATCTGCGCTCAGAGGACGTGCTCGGCCGCGTCGATCAGCTGCTCGCGGCCGGCCGCCTGCACTCGACCGGCGGGCGCTTCCCGAAGCTGCGCGCGGCATGAGGATCGGGGTCCTCGCATCCGGCGCGGGCACCAACCTCCAGGCGATCATCGACCAGCTGCACGGCCGCGAGGGGATAGAGCTCGCCGGCGTGGCCTCCGACGACGCCGACGCGCCCGCGTTGCAGAGGGCGCGCGGAGCCGGCGTGCCGTGCGCGTCCTTCGCGCTCGCCGCCTATCGCGACCGGGAGGCGCGCGATCGCGCGATCTCTGCGTGGCTGCTCGAGCGCGGCGTCGAGCTGGTCGTCCTGGCCGGCTACATGCGCCTCCTCAGCGGCTCGTTCCTCGCCGCCTTCCCAGGACGCGTGATCAACGTCCACCCGTCGCTCCTGCCCGCGTTTCCCGGCCTGCGCGCGGTCCAGCAGGCGCTCGCGTACGGCGTCAAGGTGTTCGGGGTGACGGTGCACTTCGTCGACGACGGCGTCGACAGCGGACCGGTGATCCTGCAGCGCGCGGTCGAGTTGCCGCACGCGCGCACCGTCGAGGAGGTGATGGAGCGCCTGCGGCCGATCGAGCACGAACTGCTCCCCGAGGCTGTGCGGCTGTTCGCGCTAGGAGCGATCGGCTTCGATCCGGCCAATCCACGGCGGGTTGTGATCGAGCCGATAGAGTCGGAGCGGTGACCGACACGGCGCCTGCGTACGCTCCGGTCGCGCGCAACGAGGTCCAGGTCTCGCGCGCCCTGCTGTCGGTGTCGGACAAGACCGGGATCGTCGAGTTCGCCCGCGGGCTGGCGCAGCTGGGAGTCGAGCTGATCTCGACCGGAGGAACCGCGATGGAGCTGGAGCGGGCGGGTCTCACCGTGCGGTCGGTGTCGGAGCTGACGGGCTTTCCGGAGATCATGGGCGGGCGCGTCAAGACGCTCCATCCGAAGCTGTACGCCGGCGTGCTGGCGCTGCGCGACGACCAGGTGCACCGGCAGGCGGCGGCCGAGCTCGACGTCGAGTTCATCGACCTCGTGTGCGTGAACCTGTACCCGTTCGAGCGAACCGCGGCGCGGCGCGGTGTGGATGACGCCGAGGTGATCGAGAACATCGACATCGGCGGCCCGACGATGATCCGGGCGGCAGCGAAGAACGCCGCGTTCGTCGCGCCCGTCGTCAGCCCCGAGAGCTACGACGCCGTGCTCGCGGAGCTGCGTGAGTCCGACCGGCGCCTGTCCCCGGCCACCCGCGAGAACTTGGCGGCCGAGGCGTTCGCCTATACGGCCCGCTACGACACCGCGATCGCGCGCTGGTTCCAGGAGAAGCGCGAGGACTTCCCGCCGTTGTTCGTGCGCGCGTTCGAGAAGGTGCTCGAGCTGCCCTACGGCGAGAACCCGCATCAGCGAGCGGCTTACTACTCGCAGGTCGGCGCGCGCATGCACGTGCTCTCGATGGTCTCTCAGCTCAGCGGCAAGCAGCTGTCGTTCAACAACCTGCTCGACCTCGACGCCGGCCGCCGGCTGCTGGGCGAGTTCGATACGCCGGCCTGCGTGATCATCAAGCACAACAATCCGTGCGGCGTCGCGGCCGGCGCGAGTCCGCTCGAGGTCTACGAGCGCGCGCTGGCGTGCGACCCGATGTCCGCGTTCGGGGGCGTCGTGTGCCTGAACCGCGGGGTCGATCTGCCGCTGGCCGAGGCGATGGTCGACCAGTTCATCGAGGTGCTGTTCGCTCCCGGGTACGACGAGGCGGCGCTCGAGCTGCTCGCCGACCGCCGCCCCAACGCCCGTCTGCTCGACAATCGCGAGCGCCGCGCGCCGGACATGCTCGAGCCGAGTCTGCGCCAGGTCGTCGGCGGGATGCTCGTCCAGGACCGCGACGCGGGCATCGAGCAGCGGGCCGACATGCAGGTCGCCAGCCAGCGCGCCCCGACCGAGGCGGAGTGGCGCGAGCTGGACTTCGCCTGGAGAGTCTGCAAGCACGTGCGCTCGAACGCGATCGTGCTCTCGCGTGACCTCGCGACGGTGGGGATCGGCGCCGGGCAGATGAGCCGCGTGGACTCCGTCAGGCTCGCGCTCGAGAAGGCGCAGTCACCGGTCGCTGGGGCGGTGATGGCCTCGGACGCCTACTTCCCGTTCGCGGACGGGCCACAGCTCGGGCTCGAGGTGGGGATCACCGCGATCGTCCAGCCCGGCGGATCGGTCCGCGATCCGGACGTGATCGCGGCGGTCGACGCCGCCGGGGCGGCGATGGTGTTCACCGGCCGGCGGCATTTCCTGCATTGACCTCCTCCGGCTCAGAGCGCTCCCGTCCGGCCGGCGAGTCGGTGCGGCGGCTCGCGGGCGACCCGCCGTCGCCGTTCGAAGGCCGCTTCGGCTTCAGCCGCGTCTCGTGCGCGGGCGAGCTCGTCGTCGTCGGCGGTACGACCTCGGTCGACCCGGCCGGCGTCGTGCTCGGCGCCACGCCGCGCGAGCAGACGCTCGTGATCCTGCACAAGATCGAGCACGAACTCGGGCGTTTCGGCGCTTCGCTGCACGACGTGATCCAGACGCGGATCTACGTGACCGACATCTCGCGCTACGAGGAGGTCGGCCTGGCCCACGGCGAGGTGTTGGGCGACGTGCGGCCGTGCATGACGCTCGTCGGGGTCAGCGGGCTGGTCGATCCGCGGATGCTCGTCGAGATCGAGGCCGTGGCGAAGGTGGACCGCGAGTGGGCCGCCCGGGAATCGAACCCGGATCTCGGAGCTTAAAAGGCTCGTGCGTTACCGTTACGCCAGCGGCCCGGTGCGCTCAGGTTAGTTAGCCTGGGACGGGAGCCTCCGCCCCCATGGTGTAGAGGTAAGCACGCCAGCCTTTCACGCTGGTAGCGGGGGTTCGATTCCCCCTGGGGGTACTGCTGCTCGTCTCCGTCGGGTGGGTGCTCAGGCGGCCTGCGCCGAGGGCTCTCGCCCCGCCGCGGCTCCGTTGACCGACGGGAACGCGAACAGCGACGCCAGCCTGGCCGCCGTCATCACATCGCCCGCGATCGTGATCCGCCCGTTGAAATAGGACGAGATCGGGTTGGAAGCGCCCGCGGCCAGCCGCAGGAACTCGGCCGCGCCGACCGTCACCCTGATGCGGGCCTCGAGTGCTTGCTCGCCCTCGCTGTCGCGGGTCACCCGAGCGCTGCCGTCAGCGATCTCCAACAGGTAGACGTCCGCGCGGCCATCCGCGCGGCCGGTGATCGTCCACCGCACCGTCGTCTCCATCCGCCCGGCTCGCGTCGAATCGAAGTACTTGGGGAGCTGCCAGAAGATGCCGTCGAGCAGGAGGCGCCGGGCGGGAGTGCGCATCAGCATCTCGAGCCGCTCCTCGGGCATCGAACGCACCGCGCGAGCGACGCCTCCGGCCAGGTGGGCGGGCGTCTGGGCGAGGCCGCGTCTGATCGATCGCAGCCTGCTTTCGGATTCGGGTCTAGAAGCGGTCATTGGAAGCGATCAATGGTAGCCACGTGCATCCCGCGTTCTCGCCGGGCCATCCCGACCGCCGCCTCAGGTTCTGCGCGGCTACTAGACGCTGTGGCTCGCGCCGCCGTCGACGCACAGCGCGGTGCCGGTCACGTAGGCGGCCTGGCGTGAACACAGAAAGGCCGCCACGCCCGCGAACTCCTCGACGGTGCCGAGGCGCCCGGTCGGCTGGGTGCGCAGGTGATCGGGTTGGTCCATGCCGAGCTCGCGTGCGCGATCGGTCAGGACCGACCCCGTCAACAACGAGTTGACCGTAACGCCGTCCGCCGCGACCTGCCGGGAGATCGTCTTGAGCGCGGCGAGGAGACCCGCGCGATGCGCCGAGGAGAGCACGAGCGCCGGACTCGGCTCCCGCACGACGCCCGAGGAGAGCGAGATCACGCGACCCCAGCCACGCTCGCGCATGCCCGGCACGGCCGCCTCGATCAGCGCGATCGCGCCCAGCAGCAGCAATTCGTACGCCGCGCGCCACTGCTCCAGGGTGAACGAGAGCGCATCGGGATTCGCCGGCGGACCGCCGGAGTTCAGAATCAGGATGTCGATCCGGCCGAGCGCCTGTTCGACTGCACGGACGAGCTCCGGCGCCGACTCGGCGTCCTGCATGTCGTGGACGAACCCGCGCGCACCGAGCTTGGCGGCCGCCGCGTCGACGTGCGCCTGCGAGTGCGAGCTGATCGCAACGGTCGCGCCCTCCGCCGCGAGCGCGCTCGCGATTCCGAAGCCCAGACCCTTCGACGCACCCGTCACGAGCGCGATCTTGCCTGCGATCCCTAGGTCCATCTCGACGGGCGATCCTATACGTCCGCGAGGTCCGCGAAGTGGCGACGCAACCCAAGCCGCGACACACCCAACCCGCGCCGCCGAGCGGTCAACTGTTTCCGGCGTTCGCTCCGAGGCTGTTGAGCCAATCGCGCATCGAGCGCCCGGCCGGCGTGACCTCGCCCTCTTCGTAGCCGGTCGTCGCGCGGGCGAGCGTGACGCCGTCCAGCGTCGACCAGCCGTACTCGATTCCGGTGCCGGACGAGTTGTAGCGAGCGATCACCTGGCCCTGCTGCAAGATGCTCCCGGGCTTCGCGATGTCGGTGATCTCCTCCGCGACGTATTGCACCTTGCCCGCGTCCGCTCCGTCGAGCAGCTCAAAGTAGACGAGTGGCTGGGTCAGGTACCAGTCCGGGATGATCGCGAGGATCTTGACCTCGCAGGGGGCCAGGATCGGCGCCCCGACCGGCATCGCCGCGTCGACACCCTGGTCCGTCCGCTCCCAGACCGACACATACTGGAGCGGATCGATGTAGGTCGCGTCGGTCACGCGCACCGCGATCACCTCCAGCGCCAGCTCGTGCCTGACCTCCTGCAGCGAAGGCGCATGCGCGTACGGGTCTCCGACCGGATCGGTCGGCGCGACCGCGACCGGCTCGACGCCGGCCGTCGGCTCGACCGCCTGTGGTCGCGCTGGCGGCAGGCCATTGGCGGAAGTCGTGACGCCGACATCCGTGGTCGTCAAAGCCGTACTCGATGTCCCGCTTGCGTCGCCGCTCGCCCCACAGCCCGCGAGGGCGAGCCCGACGAGCAGGACCGCCGCGGCGCTCAGGATCGCGCGAGGCGCCCGCATCCCGTGGAGTCGCGGGGGCCGGCCCGGTCGGCGAGCGGACGCTCTCCGATCTGGGGCTGCACGTTCGTGATCGGTTCCCATCGGCGGCCTTCGTCTCGGTTGAGATCAGAGTGCCAAAGTCGGGCCGACGATGGGCGCTTGTGCGAAACGCTTCGGAGACGCTAACGCGCGGGCAGACTCTCGTTCGCATGCCGCTAACAGTCGTCGCGGTGAGCCTCGGAATCGATCCGGCGCCGCTCGAGGGCGGGCTCAGACGGCTCCTGAGCCCCACCGCATCCGCGGAGGAGATAGCTATCGTGCCGACGATGTCGGTTGGAGCTCCTAACGACGGTCGCCGTGCAGTCGCGGTCGCGGCGGTCACATGCGGCCGCCTCAGCAACGCGGCGCGCGTGACCGCCAGACGCGGGGTCTACCGTGCCTGCGCCGACGAGTACGGGGTCAAGGTCACTGAAGCGAATCCGGGGCGGCCCTCGTCGAAGCGCAACGCCGAAGAGGAGAACGAGCGGCTGCTCGTCGAGCATTGGGGCGCTGACATGCTCGAGTCCGTCACTGCGACCGCAAAGCGGGCCGACCCCATGGTGCGAGCGCGGGTCGCGGCCCGCACCGTGCGCGACTACGGCCTCGACTCGCTCCGGGTCGAGTACCCGGAGGGCGGCGGCCTCGCCGCCAACAACACCCAGGTCATCCTCTACGGTCCGCCGCGCGGCGTCCTGCGTCGGCGCGACCAGCTCCTCTCCGCCCTGATCAGCGACCTCGTCTGACTCCGGCCGAGCCCCGTGCCGCAGCGCGGCGCTTCCTCTGGGCCGCCGCCGATAGCATCACATCGGCTCGGGCGGTTAGCTCAGTTGGTAGAGCACCTGCCTTACAAGCAGGGGGTCACTGGTTCGAGTCCGGTACCGCCCACTGCCAGAGATGACAAGATCACTTGCGCCGGGGCCGACGAGTCGTTGCAGCGGCTCTATGGACTACGCAAAACGGATCTAGGAGAGAGCGCGGTGGCGGTTGCCATTTCTCACGAGACATCGATCATCGACATCCCTTGCCTCACCCGCGGGCGGTCGTTGAGCCGAGCTGGACGATCGACCGGGGCTGAGCGGCGATGAGCGAGCGTACGGCGATCGTCACTGGTGGTGCGTCGGGGATCGGCGAGGCGACCGCGAAGCGGTTGGCTCGGGACGGGGCCGCGGTCGCGATCTTCGATCTCAAGCCTGAGAGTGCCGAGGAGGTAGCCCGGTCGATCGAGAGCGAAGGCGGGAAGGCGATCGCGCTCCGCGCGGACGTGACCGACCGGTCGAGTCTCGACACCGCGGTCGAGCGGGTGAGCTCGCAGCTCGGCCGGCCGACGATCCTGATCAACAGCGCCGGCTTCTCAGCTTTCACGCCGTTCCTCGAGATCGGTCAGGAGCTGTGGAATCGCGTGCTCGTGATCAACCTGACGGGCACGTTCCTGTGCTGTCAGGCCGTGATCCCGCACATGCTCGAAGAGGGCTGGGGGCGGATCGTCAACATCTCCTCCTCAAGCATCCACTCGGGGGCCCCGACGATGGCCCACTATGTGGCGGCCAAGTCCGGTGTCGTCGGCCTCACGAAATCGCTTGCGCTGGAGTTCGCCCCCAAGGGCATCACGGTCAACACCATTCCGCCCGGGTTCATCGACACCCCGATGCTGCGGTGGGCCGAGCGCGAAAACAAGGTCGACATCGATCGGTCGACCGCGGCAACGCCGGTCGGACGGCCGGGGCGTCCGGAGGACATCGCCGCCGCGTGCGCGTTCCTCGTGAGCGAGGACGCCAGCTACATCACGGGCCAGATCATCGGCGTCAACGGCGGCCGCAACACATGAGCGGGCTGATTTCATGAGCGTCCCGCGTGGGCGTGCAGGACGGCGGCCTTCAGGAAAGGATCAGGCTATGAAGCAACCGAGATTTGACATCGACCTCTACGACCCCGGGCTGATCGAGTATCCGTATCCGATCTACGAGCAGATCCGCGCGATCGGACCAGTCGTCTACAACGAGAAGGCCTACGGCTGGATGCTGCCGAACTTCGCCGAGTGCGCGGAGGTCCTCGGCGACCCGCGCGGGGAGCGCTTCGGCGTCGTCGGCGCGCGCCACCCCGATGTGACGTTCTGGTTCGACGCGCCCAACATGATCATCGCCGACGGACCCGAGCACCGCCGGCTGCGCCAGGGCGTCTCCAAGTACTTCACGCCGAGCGCGATCGCCAACCGCTGGGAGCGGCGCGTGCGCGAGGTCGTCGAGGAGCTGCTCGCGCCGGTGGTGAGCGGCGGTGCGGACGTAGACCTGATCGCAGACTTCACGAAGATCCCGGTGATCATCGTCGCCGAGATGCTGGGGGTGCCCGAGGAGCATCACGAGGACTTCCGCCGCTGGTCGAACGTGATCATCACGAACCTCTCTTATGGTCACGAGACGCCCGAGAAGCGGCGCCTGATGGACGAGGCGATCGCCGAGACGAACGATTACCTGTCCGAGGCGATCGAGCAGCACCGCCGGGAGCAGCCCGACGACCTCCTGACGGTGATGGTCAACATGCCGGACTGGAGCGAGGCCGAGATCCGCTCCTCAGCGATCAACGTGCTGCTCGCAGGCTATGACACGACCGCCAAGCTGATGGGCCAGTGTCTGGTCGCGCTCGAGCAGCATCCGGATCAGCGCGCGCTCGTGGCGGAGAACGAAACGCTCGTCCCGAACGTGATCGAGGAGGTGCTGCGCTGCTATGGCTCCTCGCAGGCTGTCGCGCGTGAGGTCGTGCGCGACTGCACGCTCGGCGGCGTCGATCTCGAGGCCGGTGAGATCCTCTTCACGCTGCTGATCGCGGCCAACCGTGACCCGGCCCGCTGGCCCGATCCGGATCGGTTCGACATCCAGCGCGAGTTCAAGCCCTACCTCGGCCAGCCGCACATGGGCTTCGGACTCGGGCCTCACATCTGCCTTGGCGCGCCGCTGGCGCGGCTGGAGACGCAGGTCGCGCTCGAGACGCTGCTACGGCTCGCGCCGGACTACCGCCTGAAGGCGGTCGACTACGGGCACTCATGGTTCGTGCGAGGCCCCGAGAGCGGGATCATCGAAGTGGGCGTCGCAGCTTGAAACGGTCGGGCAGGGATCGCGGCGGACGGGGCGGCCGTTCCGGCCATCACGGATGCCCTTATCGTTGATGACGGAACCATCGGGGAGCATCTAGCGCGAGAGAGGAGTTCGGACGAGAGGCCGCGACGGTGGAGGATCGGGATCACCTCACCGACCTTCGGTGAGCGGCGCGCATACGCGGGCAGGATCCGCGAGCTGAACTTCTTCCGCTCGCCCTGATCGTCGACGCGCTTGTCGTTCACCCGCGGTGCTTTGTGGTGCAAACGAGCAGTCGACGGCCGGCCGCGCGGCCGTGACGTCGGCAGCGCGGATCGCGTCGCTGCATCACGCCTTAGCGGCAGTGCTGGTATAGACGTCGTCGTGCCCGCTTTGGTGCTTGCAGTTTCACGAGCTTCGGTTAGCGCTTCGAGCAACAGCCAGACCGATCCGTCTGCGGTGCGAAGCGGCGCGCTTGTGGCGAATACGGGACCGGGCTCGATTCAAGATCGGAGACCTGCCTTTGTGTTCGCGCCGTATTTCGTGGACACCCACCTCAGGCACCGTTTCCTTATCGGGAGGGTGGGCGTCACTCGATTGGTGTTCGCCCAGGTTCTCGCCAATTTTCGATCGGCACGGGCAGGCGCTGGGGTTGCTAACAGAGCATTGGGCTGATGTTTGCTCCGTGTGACTGTTGTTCGAGCACTACGTCGCGACGTGTCGTGGGGGAGTCGTCACTCGCGTGGATCACGGGCTGAGTTCTTCGATGACTTCGTAGGATCCATCGAGCAGCACCTCTTGGACGTGCGGGTTAATGCGGTCGACCTGCTCGCCGCGGCGTAGGCGCTGTTGCGCGTCACGCAGCTGCTCGAGCGTGCCGTCGAAGAGCCCGAACGAGATCACGACGTTTGGATCCGAGACGTCGCGGCAGTGATAGATCCGCCTCCAGCCGGCGGGAGTCCCGCCGGGATCCCAAGCGGAGCGGAAGGCATCGTAGGAGCCTGGCGTGAGCCGCCGCGCGGTGAGCGTGCAGATCATTCTGACCTCCGTGGTGGGATTTGAACCTGAGAGGAAAGGTGCCGATGATCGCGGGCCTCAGTTCATGGCCGGGCTTCGAGCACGAGGTTCAACGGTGTCTCGGCGGCGCGGCGCACGCGGGTGAAGCCACCGGCCGTGAGCGCCTTGCGGAGGCGTGCCTCTCCGGCTTGGGCGCCGAGGGAGGGCTGGCCGCCTTGGGAGAGCGCGTTGGGGGTGCAGAGCATCTCGAGAAGGCATAGTAGGCACGGCCGACCGGGTTGAGGTTGTCCTCCACGCGATCGCCGGCCTTGGGCTCGACGATCATCCACGCCCCGTCGTCGGCGAGCGCGCGGCGAACGTGGCGGGCGGCGGCGACCGGATCGCCCATGTCGTGCAGGCAGTCGAAGCAGATGACCAGGTCATAGCCCGTGCCGGGGAATCCGTCGGCGCGGGCGACCTCGAAGCGCAGCCGGTCAGATACGCCGGCCTCGTGGGCTCGGCATCCGGCGCCTGGGCGCCCAGCCATTCGCGGACATAGCGCTCGGCGGTCCCGGTCCGCCTCGCGAGCTCGGCCGGTGTGAGCCGCCCGGCCGCAGCGAGAGCCCGGTAGAGGCCGAGGCGATCGCCGATCACGACGAGCGCGGCGTCGACGGTGGCGCCGAACTCGACGACGGCCTGGCCAAGCAGTGCGTTCAGCCCGTCAGCGTCGATCCGGGCACCGGTTTGTGTGGTCATCGGAACCTCCTGAATACTTAATTCGATCGCAGCTTTGCTGGCTAGACGGCCGCCACGGTGACGGCCCCCTCGATCGGCAGCGCTGGGTCGTTGCCCCACTCGGCCCACGAGCCGTCATAGACCCGCACCCGCGGGTAGCCGGCGATGCGTAGCGCCAACGCCGCGTGGGCGGCGCGAACCCCGCCCTGGCAATAGGTCACAAGCTCCTGCGCAGGGGCCAGGCCGGCCGCCTCGGCTCGGGCCCGGATCTCCGTCGGCTCGCGCATCGCCCCGTCCGGACCCAGGCCCTCCTCCCACGGCCACAGAATCGCGCCGGGGATATGGCCGCCCCGCGCGGCGCGCAGCTGCTCGCCCGAGAACTCCGCCGGGCCGCGTACGTCGACCAGGCGCAGCTCGCCGTCCTCGAGCCGCTTCGAGGATCTCCTCCGCGCCGATCCCACGCATCGAGCCCGACTCTCGAGGCTCGAAGCGCGCCGGCAAGGGGTGAACGGTGCCGCGTTCGAGCGGCCGGCCCTCCGCCTCCCATTTCTCGATCCCGCCGTCGAGCAGCGCGATGCGATCGTGGCCATAGTGCGCCAGGACGTGCCAGAGCCGCGAGGCGTACAAGTTCCCGCCGTCCGAATACGCCACCACGGCCTTCCCGTGCGTGATCCCCAGGCGCCCGAGACTGTCGGCCGCTTCCTCCGCGTCCGGCAGGAACGTCGTCACCGACGTATCGGCCGCCGACAGGTCCTCGAGCCAGTAGACATGGATCGCTCCGGGTATGTGGCCGCCCTCGTATCGGTCCCGCGACGTGCCTCGGCATCGCCGGCGAACCGGCAGTCGCACACCAACAGATCCTCGTCGCGCAGATGCGCGGCCAGTTCTCCGCTGCTCAGCAGCGGCACTGCTGATAGCCATTCTCGGCCTCCGTTCGTTCGCTCGCCGCCAGGCAGCGCGAGCCGGGAACGGGGTGCTACTCGACTACCTCGACCCAGCTGGCGATCTCATCGCGGGTGAGCGTCTCGGCGAGCTCCGGATGATCGCTCCGGATGTGGCCCTCGATCCGAGTGACCACCTCGTCATCGGTCTCGTCCCGTGCGACGAAGCCGCATTCACATTTGATCTGCCTGGACATGTTCTTGTCGCGGCGATTGTGGAAGCCGGTCCTTTCTCATATCTTGGCAGCAACCTTGGAGAAAGGTTGGAAGCTCGGTGCCGGCCGGCTCTCGCCCACGAATCCAGCTCTGCGGCCGCTTCGTCCTCGAGCTCGACGGCCGGCGGATCGAGACGCCCAACTGCCCAGCCGGCAAGGGCGGCTGCTGTTCGCCTACCTCGCGCTCAACCGCGACCGAGCTGTGACCCGCGACGAGCTGGTGGACGCACTATGGCCATATGCCACGCCAGCAGCCGCGCCGTCTGCGCTCACCGTCCTGGTCTCCAAGCTACGAGCCGCCCTGCAGGCACCAGATGCTCAGCGGCCGCAGCGAACTTCGGCTGAACCTTCCCCCGGACGCGCGCATCGACGTCGAGGACGCGCTCGCGGCGGTCCACGAGGCACAGTCCGCGATCGCCCTGCGCGACCGCAGGCGGGCGTGGGGTCCCGCCCTGCGCGCCCAGTTCATCGCCTGCCGCCGCCTGCTGCCCGAGCACGACACCCCCTGGCTCGACCAATGGCGCCAACGGCTCGACGACGTGCATGACCGCGCGCTCGAGGCCTACGCCGCCAGCTGCCTCGGCATCGGCGGCACCGAGCTGCCTGGTGCAGAACGCGCCGCCCGGAACCTGCTCGAGCGCTCACCGATGCGAGAGACCGGCTACGCCCTGCTGATGGACGCCCTCGCCGCCCAAGGCAACGTCGCCGAAGCGATGCGTATCTACGACCGCGCACGCACCACCCTCGACCAGGAACTCGGAATCACCCCAGGCCGCGCGATCCAGCAATCGCACGCCCGCCTGCTCGGCGCGCCCGCCGCACCGCACTCAGATACGCCATCGCGCCAAACGCAAGCCTGACCGCATCGGAATCCGGGCGATACGACCGCCAAGCACTCAGAGACGCGACCCCGCGAACTCGGAACGGAGCCACTCGCGCACCGGCCCTGGCCGCGCACTCGCATCGCCTCGCACGCCATCGCACGGCTACACGCTCCTTCTCGAAGAAGACCTCGTTTCATTCCGCCCAATCGCGGCCATCCGACCCCAGTCACCCGGGCCGCGACGCGGCCGGCACGCGCGAACCTACTATGAGCAGCCCCCTTCCGGGCCACGCTCGCTCCTAGACCAGCGCACGCCGGCAGCAGGAACAAGGCCCTGGGGTACGCAAAATCCCCGCATCATCAGACTGGCAACGCCGACAACGTGCCCGACGCCCCGCCCTCCTGAAACCCAGGACCACGTCCACCGACCCGGTGAGCGGACGCAATCACCCCCGGCCACTTGACAAATCTCACGCCATATCAGTAGACGCTCACGCTCCGCGAGCACCTCCTTGCCGAGCTCGAGCGCGTCGCCAAAGCGTCCAGCGGACCTGTAAGCCGATGCGAGAGATCACTGCTTGCGATCAGCCTCCTCCTCGGCGACCTTCAGCGCCTTCTCTGCCAGTGCGTATCCCTGGTCGCCGATCGCCCGCAGTTGCGCGGCGAGGGCGCGCATCGGGTAGGGGTTATCGTCGGCCGCCATCGCGGCGCGCATCAGCGCGGCCTCGCGGACGAACTGCGAGACGCTAGCGCCCTGGCGTTTGGCGGCTTCCCGGATCAGCTCCATGCCCTCGCGGGTGAAGCTGATCGTGGTGCGGGTCATGGGCATCGCGAAGAGTCGGCGAAGGTGTCCTCAACGGATCGTCCGCTGGCGCCTATGCTAGCACGAGTGATAGCGCGCATGCTACACGAACAAGGTGCGAAGAATGTCGTAAGGAACGGGTTCTCGTGCTAGCGCTTCCGCTAGCATAGGCGCTAGCACGAATGCTGTCGGGGGCAACTGGCGGGGGCAACCCGAAGGGTCG
The DNA here is from genome assembly GCA_963763525.1 of uncultured Solirubrobacterales bacterium. Classification (GTDB taxonomy): domain Bacteria; phylum Actinomycetota; class Thermoleophilia; order Solirubrobacterales; family Solirubrobacteraceae; genus Palsa-465. The sequence goes on along the minus strand of CAVXPA010000011.1, from coordinate 715,821 downwards.
GGTTGCCCCCCGTTAGCCAGCCACCACACGAGGAATACACCCGATGAAGAAGCCAATCAAGCTCAGGCCACTAATCGCCCTGGCGATCAACTTGACCAAGCGGCTGACCACCCTCGGCACGCGGATCCGGCGAGATTCGTCGGCCCCAACGCCACGGTGCTGATGTCCGCGAGCGCCGCCATGGGCTTTCATCGCAGGCGCAAACCGGCCTGCGGCGCGTTCGCTAAGTGGCTTGCGATCAGCGCGACGCTACTCTCGTGCGCCGCGCTGGAGCTGTTGCTCGCTCCGAGGAGCTCGCTCGCGTGGATCGGTCTGCCGGAGGTCCTGGGCGTGCTCGGCGTGCTCGCGCTGGCGATCGGCGCCGTGCGTGAGTTCCAGAGCACGCGCCGGGCGGATTGCGAGCTCGCGCGCGTCGACGAGCGGCGCCGGCTCGCTCGCGAGCTGCACGACCACGTGGCCCAGGAATTGGCGTTCATCCTCGGACAGAGCCGCGAGCTCGAGCGGATGTTCCCCGACCAGCGCGCGCTCGCCGACATCGGCGCGGCCGCGCAGCAGGCGCTCAACGGATCGCGCTCGACGATCTACGGCCTGCAGCAGCCATCCACCCCGCCGTCGCTCGGACAGGCGCTCAGGGTGCGCGCGGAGATCCTCGCCAGGCGCGCCGGGCTCGAGCTCGCGCTGGTGATCGACGATGACATCGTCGCCGCGGCCGAGGTCGAGCACGCGGTCCTCTCAATCGCGCAGGAGGCAATCTCCAACGCCGTCCGCCACGGCGCGGCGACGATGCTCGAGGTCTCGCTGATAGGGCGAGGCGAGGCGCTCGTGCTGCGGATCTCTGATAACGGCTGCGGCTTTGAGGTTCAATGGCGCGCGCCGTCCGAGCACGGCGGGCTTGGGATGTGGAGCATGCTGGAGCGTGCCCAGGCGCTCGGTGGGCGCCTGCAACTGAGCTCCCAGCCAGGCGACGGAACCACGATCGAGCTGACGTTCGCGTTAGGGCTGCGGGCACGCGCCGGCATTCACCCAGGGAAAGCTGTGCGTGCCGTGCAGGGGTGCTCGGGGCGCGCGGCGAGGTGCTCGGGTCATACCAGCCACCCGAGCCGGCGCGCGAGGCTCGGCGGCTGACGGGGCCATGAACGCCACCGTCCCGCCCGGCCTCTCCCCGGCGGCCGTCGCCGCGCCGGGAAACCCAGTGGCGGTCGTCGCGCCGGGAGCGTTTCTCCTTACCCCCTACACGAGCGCCGGCGTGCGCAGCCGGCCACGGAGCCGGTAGCGATCGACGATCTTGGATACCCGCTCCGCGAACTCGCTCTGGCGTCGCTCGAAGCCATCCGCCCACAGCGCCCCGGGAATAATCGTCCCGACCTCGACGAAGTGCCCGCGATGCAGTCCGCGGGTGGCGAGCGCAGCCGTCCCATCCGCAGGCCGCTGGTGAGCGACGGCGGGCGAGGATCGAACGCCACCGCGCTGCGGCTCACCATGACTCCGATCGACGCCAAGCGCGCTTCCGCCTGCCTGTCGTCCAAGGGCCACTCGCGTAGATCGCAACATCACCAGGTGGACGTCCGTGCTGCCGGTCAGCACGTCGATGCCGCCAAAGTCCGACAGGAGCACGACGGGCTGGTTCGCACTCTCAGGTCACGGTGAACGAGGTCGCGCTCTTGACCGTGCCCTTCGGCGTGGTCGTGTTGGTGAGGCTGATCGGTCCGCTTGTCGCCGTCGTGGGCACGATCGCCTGGATGTCAGTCGAGGAGACGAACGTGACGCTCGACGCGGCGACGCCGTTGAACTTGACGGACGAGCCGCTGTTGAAGCCGACTCCGTTGATGGTCACCGTCGTTCCGGACGGTCCGCTGGCTGGGTCGAAGCTGGTGATCGAGAGCGTCGGCGTGAACGTCGCGCTGCTCGTCGCGCTGCCCTGGGGGTCGCTGAGCGTGATCGCCGCCGGGACGGCCCCGTTGGGCACTGTCGCGATCAGCTTGATCCCGGAGGAAAGCGCTCGGCGAGGCGAGCGTGCCGAAGCTGACCTTTACGCCGGGGGCGAAGGCGGAACCATTGATCGTCACCCTGCTGCCGGTGACCCCGGAGGAGGGGGTGAAGGAGCCGATCGCCGGCGGGCCGCAGGCGTACAGGTTCTTGACGGACGCTGGGCTCGTCCGGCCGCCGGTCGTGACTGTCACGTTGACGCTGCCGACGGCGCCGGCGGGCGCGAGCGCCGTCAGCTTCGTGGCGGACACGATTGTCACCGAACTCGCGGCGGCCGTCCCGAACTAAACCGTCGCCCCCGCGACGAAGTACGTGCCGGTGAGCGTGACCTTATTAGCGCCGGCTGGCGGGCCGGCGCTCGGGCTCACGGCGGTCACGGTCGGCGGCGGCAGCGGTTCAACCGTCGCGACCACGCTCGTCGGCGTGTAGGAGACGACGTACTCGCGATCGCTGAGCAGCGTGCCGTTCACTGTCGAGAACTTGCCGCTCACGCTCGCGGCGCTCAGGATTGTGTACTGGGTATTTAGCTCTAGCGCCGGTCTCCGCAGACGGCGTCGACGCTGCTCTCAGCACCCGCAACACAGCGCCCTTCATCGATGGCGGGCATCGGTAGGACCGAGCACGCAGCTGGCCGCTTTGCGTCGGGAAGCTGCCGAATCGCCTCTTGATTTTGCACGGTCTCGCAGTCGGCCACGGGTGCTCGCCTGGTGATATACCGAGGATCGAGGATCATCCCGCGGAAGGCCCCGTAAACCAAAGCTTGGTATCGGCACAGAGACTGAGGAGGCGGCAATGAACGCAGTTGGGGAGAACGCGATGAGTCTAGGTGCAGTGGGCAGCCAGCGTCTGGGCGGCTGGCTGCCCGCCGATCTCGCGGACTTGGAGGCGTGGCTCGCCGGGCTGAATGGCAAGGTCGAGACAAGCGAGCCACGCCAACCGCATCCGGTGATCGCGGAATTCCAGCAGCTGATCGCGACCGATCCGGTGGTGCGAATGTACCTAACTCAGATGATCGCCGAGATCCCGCAAAGGAGGAAATACCGTCAGCGTCATCTAAAAAGCGTCGAGCAGATGCTCACCCTGATCAACGAGCTGTTGACACGAGCCCCGGAGTACAACTCCACCGCGCTGGTGGGGGTGCCCCTCAACGCGATCCTTGATTGGGCGATGGGCACACGGGCGGGGCTCGCCGCGTTTCGCAATGACGCAATCAACGCGATGTTCAAGAAGATCCTCGAAGCGTGGTGCGAATTCCTCAGCGGGCCGGATTCGCGTTACGTGCTCAACGATGGCCCAACCGGGTGGAAAAGCCCGGACGCGGCCAACGCGATCCAGATCGATCAATACGAGTACGACCCCGACGACGAGTACTGGGGATTCACGTCGTGGAACGACTTCTTCACGAGGCGCCTGAAGGAGGGCCAACGGCCGGTCGCCGATCCGGCCCACGACAAGGTGATCATCAGCGCGTGCGAGTCGACGCCGTACGCGATCGCCACAGACGTGAAGAAGAGCGACCGATTCTGGCTGAAGCACCAACCCTATTCACTGCAAGACATGCTGGCCAACGACGAGGCGGTGGACCAGTTCGTCGGTGGAACGGTGTACCAGGCGTTTCTAAGCGCGCTCAACTACCACCGCTGGCACAGCCCCGTGTCGGGGACGATCGTGAAGGCATTCGTTAAGCAGGGCACGTACTACTCTGAGGCCGACGTCGAGGCCGAGGACCCGGCCGGTCCCAACAACTCGCAAGGCTACATCACCCACGTCGCGACACGGGCGCTGTTTTTCATCCAGGCCGATGACCCCGGAATCGGCTTGATGTGCTTCATGGCGGTCGGGATGGTGGAGGTTTCCTCGTGTGTCATCGCTCCGCATATCGTTCGCGGTTATCACGTGACCAAAGGGCAGGAACTTGGGTATTTCCAATTCGGGGGGTCGACTCATTGCCTTATCTTCCGGCCGGGTGTGATCAGGGACTTCGCGATCCTGGCGATCCCACGGCCCTCGGACCGGAACGCACCGCTCGTGCTCGTGAACTCGAAGGTCGCGACCGCGAACTAGCCGAAGCGGGGTCAAACGGGACGGTGCATCCGGGACCCGCCGACTCCCCGCCGGCGCCACCGCCACTAACACCACGAACGCCATGTTCGGGATGCCTGAGCGACGCGACGGTGAAGAGGGACCGGATCGCCGTCAGCCGCAGGTTGCGGGTCTTCGCACGCGTCATCTGCGCCGGCAGTCGCAGTTCGGAGGCGTGGGTAATCGCGACATCGTCGTCGCGCTCGCCGCGGAAGATGTGCTCGGCGTAGCTCACGCGCGCGCCCGGGAACCATCGCGCCGCCGGCATCTCGCGGCGACCGAGCACACGCTCGGCCGGCGGATCGGAGCGCACGCGGGCGAACGGCGAAGTCCACCCAGAACGCATCGGTGTTTTCGACCGACCAGCGCCAGAGGTCCCGATAGTCGGAGAAGCGCAGCCCGCCCGCCTCCGCCAGCTAGCGCTCGAAGCGCGTCGGCGTGGCCCGCTTGATCTGCTCGCGCGAGCAATTCCACAGAAGCTCGGGCTGCAGCGATGCAGTCGCCACGGCGAGAGTATCGCCGACCTCTCACGGCTGGTGCCCGGTCGGATTACTTTCCGGTTAGCTGGCAGTTGACCAGATTGACTTTCTGGGGATGCTGCGGCTAAGGTCGCACAATTGTTGGCTCCGATAGGCGGGGCCGACGAGCACATGGGAGAGGCAAATGTCAGGACCGAGACCCGCGGGCGCGCGGCTCAAGCCGGCGTTATTCGCATTGGCCGTGGTCGCGTGCGGTGCCGCACTCGCTGCCTGCGGCAGCAGCAGCAGCACGAGCACCACTTCGACCACCGCCGCCAGCAGCGCCGCGAGTTCCGCGGCCACCAGCGCCTCGAGCAGCGCACAGGCCGCCACGGGATCGCCGATCAACGTGGCGATCATCTCGTTCAAGATCCCCGGGATCGACGAGCTGACCCCGATCACCGCGGGCGCCGAGGGGGCGGCCTCGGTGATCAACTCAGAGGGCGGCTTCGGCGGCCATCCGGTCCACATCATCACCTGCAACTCGATGCTGGCACCGGGACCGGCGACGATCTGTGCCCATTCGACGATCGCGCAGCACCCGATCACGATGATGGGCTGCGAGCTGGGGTGGTCGGTTAGTGGACTGCCGATCTACACCGCCGCGAAGGTCCCGAGCCTGAACTGCCTCAACAATCCGCAGGACTTCGCGAGCAAGTGGGACTTCGGGCTGAACAACGGCGAGGCGGGCGACAACGCCGGGGTCGTGGAATATCTCTGCTCGCTTAAGAGTGTCCACAGGGTCGTGACGATGGCGACCGCTGCGCCGTCAACGACGGCCATCGAGGACGACGTCGTGACTCCGCTGCTCAAGCAGTGCGGCATCTCGAACGACGTGATCTACGTCCCGCCGACGGTCGTCGACCTCACGCCGGACGTCCAGAAGGCGCTCCAGAGCCATCCCCAGGCGGTCCTGGGGAACATCCAGAACGCTCAGGTCCCGCAGATGTTCACGGAGTTTGAGCAGAACGGCATCCCGGCGTCACGTATCACATCCTCGGATGTCGACTACACGGCTGCGATGCTGAAGGCCGCGCCCCAGATGAAGGGCGGGATCGATGCCGCGGAGTTCGACCCGTGGACGGATACGAGCAACCCCTCCGTCGCCCAGTACGACCAGGTGATGTCGAAGCGGGGCAGCCCCGACTACCGCGACCCGAGCGTCGAGTGGGGCTGGTCGCTGATGATGTGGGTCTACCAGTCGGCCAAGGCGATCGGCTTCAGCAACGTCAGCGGCGCCGCGCTCCAGCACTACTGGAGCACCGTCAACGGCGTGGCGATCCCGCTGTCGCTCACCTGGACCAATCCAGGACCAGCGGCGGCACAGGCCGTCAAGCAACCCTCCGAGCTCGTCCTGCAGTGGACGGGCACGGCCTTCGTGCCGGTCCCGGGCGGCAGCAACGGCTGGTTCGACGGACTCGTGAAGCTCCAGTAAGCCGGTAACTCAAGCAATCGAAGTCCTAACGCGAGCGCCGAGAGGCCCATCTCCCGGCGCTCGCGCGCTTACGGCATCGCGCATCCATAACGCGTTGACTGTGACTTAACTTCAAGCCAGCCACGGGTGGGAGTACGCGATCGCGATGCCCGCCGTGTAGGCAAGATCCGAGCTCGTCGACGCCTGCAGGCGCGTGCCCGGGCTTCACGACGAGCTCGTCAGCCTCGACGTGGGCTCCCGCAAGCGCGCCACGTACCACGCCTCGAGCAGGGCAAGTGCTGTCGGTCCGTCCGGCCCCGGCGGCTTCGCCACCCGCGGCTTCAAGATCTACAACCTCAGCAGCCATCCACTCGTGCTCCGTAGCATCGACCCGCTGAGCATCTATACCTGCGACGACACATCCGGGTGCTACACGACGAACTACCCCCTCCAACTCGACGAACACGCGCTTGTAGGGCAGGTACTGGCGCCAGGCGCTCCGCCACAGGACTTTGAGCTTCGGTACTACTACGGTTATCCGTACGGCGCATCGCTGCAGTACTACACGACCGACACGGGGCAACCCGTCACGATCCAGATCAGGACTTTTTCCTACTCGAACGACTCGACATGCATCGTCGGCTTCGCCGGAGACTGCACTGCCGACGGACTTCAGGTCACCTTCACTGATCCGCCCGGGACGGTCCACGACATCCCGGCCGGCAAGGGTCAGGAGTAGGCAAACGTACTGAACCAGCTGTGCATCAGCGACGCGAACCTCGCCAAGTGCGACTTCACGCCGGTCAAGGAGGAGCGTCTGTTTGCGCCCTCGCGCATCGTGGGGCAGCCGATCACCAACTGCAACGACTCCGACGTGGAGACGAAGCTCACGGCGGAGGACAAGGTCGGGAGCAGCAACAGCGTCGACATCAAGATCAAGGCCGGCTACAAGTTCTTTGACGTGATCGAGTCCTCGATCGTCGCGGCGTACGGACACGAGTGGACCCAGGAGCACACGTTCTCCCAGGACGAGCGGCTCAAGATCGCGCCGGGAGACGAAGGATGGCTGTCGATGGCCGCCCCCATCTTCCGCGACACCGGCGACTTCACGGTGAAGCTTGGCAACACCACGTGGAAGTTGCGCGGCGTCTACTTCGATACTCCAGACCCCAATCGGGCCGGCATGCTGGTGGCCGACCACCGCAAGCTCACCACTTCGGAGTACGCCGCGGCCTTTCCGCACAAGCTGCCGGCTACGAGCTCTTGACGCGACTCGGCGGACTCGAGCGTTAGGCTCGCCGCCGTCTGACGGATCGGCGACGCTGTCGCCGCTTTTCCGCGCGGGCGGGAGCGGCAGTCAGCCGGCGGCCGCCACCCTCGGTCGGCCCCGAACTCAGTTCAATCAAGCGCTCGCCCGCCATCCACCCGCCGCACGGCCTCGCCCTGGATCTCGAGATTCGTTGCTGCCGCGTCAGGGCCGGCGTCGATCGTCGCCTCGCCGACCAGGGTCGGGCGGTAATTCGATCGAAGGTAGCCACCGGGCCGAGCTCGCTAGTCAGAGGTTTGGATCAAGTTTAAAGCCCGTACTCACCGTATCGGTCCCGAGGCGAGACCCAGCCGTCGGCTTCGACTCGCCGCTCATCTCAAACCTTGCCGCCAGGCGTTGCTCGTCCGCGTCCAGCTCGAGCCGCAGCTGCAGCACGTCCCCGCGGTACTCGACGCGCGCCACCTCGAGCCGGCGCTCGCCCGCGGCCACCCGCCCGTACTCGACGCAGAGCACGAGGAACACTGCCGAGCGGGGCGGGATGCCGAAGTGAGTCGCCTCGAAACGTCCGCACTGGCTGGTCTCGATCGACAGCCCGGACCGAGTCAACGTCACCCCGTGATCGGACAGGACCAGTTCGGGCGGGAGGACCCGGCCGACCTGCGCGGCCGTGTCCAGCCAGGCGACCTCATCAGCGCGGAAGAACGAGTAGCCGATTGCCAGGGCCACTCCCCGGGCCGATATGAGGGTCGTGATGCGCAGGACCGCCTCGTCCTCGGCCTGCAGCCGCTCGCGGATGCTGGGCTCGACGTGGGTGACCCGTTTGTCGAGGACACTGATCTCGATATCGGGGTCGCGCGGCGCCACGAGCAACCGCAGCAGTCCGCCGGCGCGATGATCGAGCTTCGGCTCGGCAACGAACGTCCCCCGGCCGCGCACCCTCACGATCTGACGATCATCCTGGAGGATCGCCAGCGCCTGCCGCACCACAATGCGACTCACACCCAACTCGCGGGCGAGCTCGGGCTCAGAGGGGAGCATGTCCCCTGGCGCCCACGAGCCCGACTCGATCTCCTCCTTCAGTAGCTCCTGAAGTTGGTAGTACAGCGGTACGAAGCTCGATCTGTCGAGACGCCCCCGATCGAGCCCACGGAGCACAGTTGACGACCCTCAGATGCCTGTTCTATGGTTGTTATGACTGTATAACAAATACCCTGCCGAGCGGTCGGCGTCCGCGCCGAGCCGAAGGCACCGACGCGGATGGAGGAGCATATGACCTCGCAGGAGGACGGCTCCGGTAACGGGTTCGACCGTTCGACGCTTCACGGGACGCGCATGCTCCGCCGCTTGGCGGACATCTCGGACCGCAAGCAACGGGAGGCGGTGGAGCGCGGGCTCGAGTACGGGCTCGAGGCGGCGCCGTCGGTGCAGGACCGAACCATCTCGACGTTCGCCCGCGGCGCTCAACCTGCGTTCGCCGGTATCAACACGTTCCTGCGTGCGCCCTATTGCGAGGACGTGCACCAGGTCTCAGAAGTACGACGTTGCGATCGTCGGGGCGCCGTTTGACATGGGAACGACTTATCGAGCCGGCTGCCGTTTCGGCCCTCAGGCGGTGCGCCGGATCTCCGCGCTGTACGACGGCTATAGCCTCGACATGGGCGTGCGATCTGATCGAAGAGCTGAACATGTGCGACATCGGCGACGTGTTCGTGATCCCATCCAACATCGAGAAGTCCTTCGATCAGGTCGACCGGGCGGTCTCGCACATCGCCGAGAGCGGCCCGTTCCCGGTGATCATCGGAGGTGACCACTCGCTCGGCTATCCCGACGTGCGGGCGCTCGCGAAATACGTGGAGGGCAAGGTGGGAATCATCCACCTGGACCGCCACATCGACATCCAAGAGCGGGACATGGACGAGCGCATGCACACCACGCCGTGGTTCCACGCCACGAACATCCCAAACGCCCCTGCGAGCAACCTGGTCCAGCTGGGGATCGGCGGCTGGTACGGGTCCCGCCCAGGGCTCAAGGTCGCTCGCGAACGCGGTACGACCGCCATCACGATTCACGACGTCGAAGAGATGGGGGTCGAGAAGGCGGTGGAGATCGCGCTCGAGGTGGCATGGAAGGACGCCAAGGCTGTCTTCCTGTCCTTCGACATCGACTCGATCGACGCCGGATTCGTGCCGGGCACCGGCTCCCCCGAGCCGGGCGGCCTCCTCCCGAGAGAGGCGCTCAAGGCACTGCGGATGGTCGCGCGCGAGGGCATCTGCGGCATGGAGGTCGTCGAGATCTCGCCGCCTTACGACGTGTCGGACATGACCGCGCAACTCGGCTGCCGCGCGATCATGGACGTGCTCGGGACGCTCGTCGAGGAGGGACACCTGGGCCGCCGCCCACGCCGCGAGAAACGGCGCGAGGAGCAGCCGGAGGCGCAGGAGACCGCAGGTGACTGACGCCGCGCCGCGACTCTGGAGCGCGATGGCGTGGCCCGAACTGCGCGTCGCGCTCGAAGGCGGCGGCGAGGTTGGCCTGGTGCCCCTCGGCGCAATCGAGCAGCACGGTCCGCACCTGCCCCTGGGCACCGACGCGATCGTCGCGACCGCGCTGTGCGAGCGCGCGAGCGCCGTAAGCCGCGGCTTGGTCATGCCGACGCTCAACCTGGGATGCAGCTTCGGTCACGGCGCGGAGTTCCCGGGAACGATCTCGCTCTCGCCGGACATCCTGACGACGACGATTCGGCAGTACGTCGAGTGGGCCGCCACCGCCGGTTTGACGAAGTTCCTCGTCGTCGACGCACATATGGGCAACCATCCAGCGCTACAGAGCGCGATCGACTACTTGCGCCTGCTGCGGCCGGACCTGCAGGTTGGCGTCTTCCACTGGTGGGACGCCTCGCAAGAGGTCACCGCGGCGACGGTCTACGACGCCGCCGACCTTCACGCCAACAGGGCGGAGACGGCCCTGATGATGGCGCTCGCCCCGGAACAAGTCCGCCTCGACCAGCTGGAGGCCGGCGACGATCCCGATCGGACCGAGGGTCTCGTGTTTCGCTACCACGCCTCCGCGCTGTCGAAGAACGGCGTCACGGGACGCCCGTCAGAGGCGACCCCGGAGCTCGGGCAAGAGCTGTTGAGCGCGATCGTGGCCGAGATCGCCGCCCGCGTCGAGCGGGGCCGGACCGAGGAACCGCCGCTGGGCCGGGCGTCGACGCCGCGTTTCACCTCCCTATAGTGGCCGCGAATGACCACAAGACGCATGCGTATGGCGGAGTTGAGGGACCCTGACGCAGGACGGCTGCTGGAGGAGCTGGTAGCGCAGGGCGTCGAGTACGCGGTCGGGACGTTCATCGACATCCAGGGCCGGGCGAAGGGCAAGATCGTGCCGATCGACCACCTGTTGGGACTGCTGTCGGGCTCCGAGCGCTACACGCCGCGCGGGATCGGCGATCTCGGCGAGATGACGCCCGAGGAGGACGAATGCGTGGCGCTCCCAGATCCCGCGTCTTTGACCGTGCTCCCCTGGGACCGGCGCTTCGCCTGGATGGCCGCGGATCTCCTCTACGGCGGCGAGGAGCCGTTCGCGCACTGCACCCGCTCGATCCTCAAGCGACAGGTCGAGCGCGCCACCGCGATCGGTCTCTCGTTCGAGCTCGGAGTCGAAACCGAGATCTACGTGTTCCGCGAAGAGGGCTTCGACTCCGTCCGCGCGCCGCTCGAGCCGATCCACCGCAGCGGCAGGCTCTGGCCCACACCGGCCTACGATCTCGAGGCTGCGCTCGACCTGATGCCGTTCCTGGACCCGATGGTTCGCTACATGAACGAGGCGGCGTTCGGCGTGTTCAGCTTCGACACCGAGGGCGGCGACGGGCAAGTGGAGTTTGACTTCGCCCACGCCCCCGTGCTCGAGCTGTCCGACCGGTTGACGCTCTTCCGGCTGATGGCCAAGCAGGTCGCGAAGGAGAGCGGTCTGGCGGTCACGTTCATGCCCAAGCCGTGGTCCGGCGCGTGGGGATCGGGAGCTCACTTCAACATGAGCCTCGTCGATCTGGAGTCGGGCACGAACGTGTTCCTCGACGACGAGGACAGCCGCGGCTTCGGCTGGAGCGCCGAGGCGTACGGGTTCGCGGCCGGCCTGATCCGCCACGCCCGTTCGCTCGCCGCCGTCGCCACCCCCACGGTCAACTCCTTCAAGCGTCTCACTCCCGAGCTCGCCCGCGGCGAGGTCTCGTGGGCGCCAATCTGGGCCGCCTACGGGGTCAACAACCGCTCCTGCATGCTCCGTTTCCCCAAAAACCGGCCGGCGATCGAGAACCGCGCGGTCGACTCGGCCGCAAACGTCTACGTCGCCGCCGCGATGATGCTCGCCGCGGGACTCGAGGGCATCGAACAGCGCCTCGATCCGGGAGATCCGATCGAGGCCCGCGCGTACGGTGACGCCCCCTCGGACCGGTCGCTGCGCCTCCCGCGCAACATGCTCGAGGCGATCGATGCGTTTGCCGAGGACCCCCTGACCCATGAGGCGTTCCCCGCCGAGTTCGTCTCCGCCTACACCGACATGAAGCTTCGAGAGTGGGAGGAGTATCACGCGGAGGTCGGGGAGTGGGAGCGCCGGCGGTACCTGACGCTGTTTTAGTCATAACGCCTGCGGTGCCCTTTGTGCGAATTCTGGCTATTCGCTCGCTGAGAGTGCCTTGCCGAGCTCGTTGCGTGAGTGGATGTTGAGCTTTCGATAGGTGTGGCTGAGGTGGGTTTCGATGGTTTTGGGCGTTACGAATAACGCTTGGGCGATGTCGGGGGTGGTGTGTCCGTTGGCGGCCATCTCTGCGATGCGGCGTTCCGTGGCGGTCAGGGAGTCGCGGCCGGTGAGCGCGATCCGTCGCGGCCGGGCCCCGGTGGCGAGCAGCTCAGTCCGGGCGCGATCGGCGAGGGCGGTCGCTTCGCAGCGGTGGGCGAGCTCGAGGCTTTGGCGCAGCGCCTCGCGCGCATCACTGCGGTTGCCGTTACGGCGCAGCGCGGCTCCCAGATCGGTCAGCGCGCGCGCGTGTTCGAGACGCGCCGGGGAGCCTTCGAGTACGGCGATCGCTTCGCGTAGCAGGTCGATTTGGTCAGCGCGTTGCTCGAGCAGCGCTTGGGCGCGCAGCGCGATACCGAGCGCGCGGGGTTGCGCGAGCGCGCGGGCTTGCTCGACCTCGGCGGCGACGAGTTGGCTCGCGTGCTCGTGCTCAGTGGGTTCTGCGGCGGAGGCAAGGGTGCAGCGCCAGGAGACGACGCTCGGGTTCTGGACGGGCCAGCGTTCGAGCCACGCGGCGACGGCGTGCAGGTCGCTGGCGCCTTCGCGCGGTCTGCCGCACGCGATCGCGAGGCGCCCGCGCGCGACGATCGCGGGCTGAAGCATGAGCTGATCGCTATGCGGATCGAGTGGATGACGGTCGAGGATCGCGGTCGCGTCGGCGAGCCGGCCGCGCTCGATCATGATGTTCACCAACACGGCGGTGACGTCGCCCGGGGCGAAACTCATCGCGGCCCGCGCGTGAGCCTCGGCGGACGCTAGGTCTCCGGTCCGGTAGGCGACCTCGGCCTGGAACGCGGAGGCGAGCGCGAAGCCGATCGGTGACCCTCTGTCGCGCGCGGCGTCCAGCGCGCGATCGAACCAGTACGCGGATCGCTCCAGCCAGTCGGCGTATCGGAGCGTGTCCGCAGCCAGGTAGAACAGGGGTGACTCCGGCCCTTCGTCCTGGAGCAGCTGGCCGCGGGCGAGCGCTCGCTCGCTCAGCTCGAGCGCAATCTGCGCCGGCGATCCAGGCTTGGCCGCGCGTTGGGCGAGGTCGGGGAAGCGGCCCGGCACGCTACCCTCGATGACCGTCGAGCCGACCAAGTTCGCGAGTAACAGTCGCTCCACGGGGCTGTCGCCCAGAGCGCGGGCGTGCAGGCGCTCGAGCCACTCGCGTTGGCGTGGCCTGGTTGACAGCTTCAGGCCGGCCACGGCGATGAGTTCCGCCTCGAGGCGCATGCGAACCTCCGACTGGGCGTCGGGAATCTCGGGGATCGCGCGGTCCAAAATCGAGACGGCCTCCTCGGAGCGATCGATCCCGAGGACCACGAGCGCTCTGCTGGCCCGCAACGCGAGCGTCCCGCGGTCATCCGTGGTCTGCGTGAGCCGCAGCGCGTCAGTCAGGTGCTCGACCGCGGCCGCCCGTTCGTGCGCGAGGTACTCGGCCCAGCCGAGTTGCGCTAGCACGTGTGCGCGAGCGTCCGGGACGGGCGGTTCGGCGAGCGCGCGGCGCAGATAGATCGCGGCGCTGTCCGGCGCGCCGCGGTCCAGCGCATCCGCTGCCGCTTGTTCGAGAATCCGCACGGACCAGTCGTCGCTCGCGCCGGGCGTCATCAGAAGGTGCGCGGCGACCCGCTCGGGGGCAGCCCAATCCGCGGTCAGTAGTCGCGCCGCGCGGGCGTGCGCGCGGGCTCGGCTCGCGCTCGGGATATCGGCGTAGACCGACGAACGCACGATCGGGTGCGCAAAGGACAGGCGCTGCTCGCCGACGATGATCTGCGCGTCCGCTAACCCGGAAGCGGCGGCGGCGGCGGCGGCGTCGTCAAGCGAGGCGAGTGCGGCGGCGTGGCGTAGCTCCGCGTCGGCTCCGAGGACCGCCAGGGCACGAGCGAGTGCCGCGGCCTCGGGGGACAGCCCGGCCGTTCGCAGGAGCACCGAGCGAGCGAGCGTCGCCGGGCCCTGCTGCGCGACCCTGGCGGCGCCCTCCGCTGTCGGGGCGACGCGCGCGGCGCGCAGCGCGCGGAACAGCTCTCCGAGGAAGAACGGATTGCCGCCCGTCGCCGCGTGACACGCCGCGCGGAACTCGGGCGCTGCGCTCGCGCCGAATTGGCGCTCGACCAGGACCGAGCTTGCAGTCGGGGTGAGTGGCTCGATCATCATCGCGTGCGTTCCGGGCTCGGCCGCGATGCCGCTAAGACTCGCGTCAGCGACGCCGGGATCGCCGCCGCGGCGCGCGATCACGGCCAGCGCCGATAGGCCATCCACGCGACCCGCGAGATAGCTCAACCACCGTAGCGAGGGGCCATCGGCCCAGTGCGCATCGTCGATCACGATCAGGATCGGCCGGCGCTCGGCGAGATTGGCCGCGAGCGCGTATACGCCGTGAACAACCGCGAAGGACCGGTCCTCGCGCGCGAGCTCCGGGAGCTCAGCCGCCCCGAACAGCACCCCGGCCGCGCGCGCCGGGCCGCGGAGCAGACGCGACCGCTCGCCAGTCGCGCATTCGAGCAGAACGCGCTCGAACAGCTGTCGGACGACTCCGAACGCGAAGCCTTGCTCGAGCTCAACACCCCGCGCCCGGAGCGCCAGCATCCCATCGCGCTCCGCACGGCGCCTCGCCCATTGCAGCAACGCCGTCTTGCCCACCCCCGCGGGTCCCGAGATCACCACCACCCGACCGTCCCCGGCGCTCGCGGCGCCGAGATTCACGGCGAGCTGTTCGAACTCGGCGTCTCGTTCGAGCAGACCGTCCGTCTGGTTGACATCACCCGAGCTCAGGACCCCATCCCACAGTGGCGAATTCTTACAACACGCCGGCTCGTGCGTGCGCAAAACCTCGGGGACCGCGGCGCGAAAGATCAGGGAGCGCGCCCGACGCGAACAAACCGGCCGGCGCGGAGACTGCTCACTGACATGGGGCGCACGGTCCGCATCGAGCTCGAGCTTGAGCTCGATGCGGATCCGATCGCGGGCATGCTCTCGAGCCCCAGCCGCGTCGAGCGAGTATTCGCCGGCTGGCTCGAGCTCGCCTCGGCAATCGAACAGGCCCGAACCGCCGCGGCCGCGAGCCCTGAGAGAGAGCCCGCACGGGATGAGTGAGCCTGTGGAGTTTCGGATTCTTGGCCCGCTCGAGGTGCGCGCTGGTGGTCGAGCGTTGGATGCTGGGCGGCGAGCGGCAGCGGGCCGTGCTGGCGATCATGTTGCTGCATCGCAACGAGGTCGTCTCGGCTGATCGGCTGATCGACGAGTTGTGGGGGGAGTCGCCACCAGCGGGTGCTCGGCGGACGCTGCGCGCGTATGTCTCGAAGCTGCGCCGGTCGTTGGGCGCGAACGGGGCAGTCCCTGCGGGAGGGGAGGATTGGAAGCGCGACTCCGCTGGTGGCATGCTGTTGACGCGGGGGCACGGGTACGTGCTCGAGGTGTTGCCGGGGGAGCTCGATCTCGACCGGTTCGCGGAGCTGCGTGAGCGGGGGCGGGACGCGCTGGCGGCGGGCCGGCCGGGGGACGCGGCCGGGTTGTTGCGCGAGGCGCTGTCGTTGTGGCGGGGCGCGCCGCTGGCGGAGTTCACCTACCAGCGGTTTGCGCAGGCGGCGATCGCACAGCTCGAGGAGTTTTACCTCGGGGCGATGGAGGAGCGGGTGGAGACCGACCTGGTCCTTGGCGAGGCTCGGGAGCTCGTGGGGGAGCTGCGCGATCTGGTCACGCGCGAGCCGTTGCGGGAGCGGTTGCGCGGCCAGCTGATGCTTGCGCTCTACCGGTCGGGAAGGCAGGCTGACGCGCTCGAGGTCTACCGGGGGTACCGCCGGACGCTGTCTGAGGAGCTTGGGCTCGAGCCCGGCCCAGGGTTGGGTCAGCTCGAGCTCGCGATCCTCGCCCGCGATCCCGCCCTCGACCTTCCGGCCGTGGCCGCGGCGCGCGTGGCGATCGAACCCGGGCGGTTGGGGCTTCGGCTGTGCCGTCGCGCCGGCATCGGCGGCCGGTGGCCGTGGGTGTCGGGGTTTTGCTGCTGGCGCTGGTGCTTGTCGGCGTGCTGGCCATGGCGAGCGGTGGTCGCGTGCGGGCGGTGGTGATCGCCGGTGACGCGGTCGGTGCGATCAGCCCGTCCGGCGGCGCGATCGGTACGGTGGTGCCGTTGGGGAGCTCCCCTTCGGGGGTGGAGAGCGGGGACGGCGCGGTTTGGGTGGCGAGCCCCGACGAGGACGCGGTGTCGCGGATCGACCCGGCCGCGCGAGCGGTGGTGCAGACGATCCAGGTCGGTCCGAGCCCGACGGGCGTCGCGGTCGGCGCCGGCGCGGTGTGGGTGACCAACTACTACGGTCAGACGGTGTCGCGGATCGACCCCGCGGTGAACCGGGTGGTGCAGACGATTGCGGTCAGGGGCGGGCCGACCGGGGTGGCGGTCGGTGACGGGTCGGTGTGGGTCGCGAACGCCAGCGACGGCACGGTCAGCCGGATCGATGCGGCGAGCGGGGCGGTGAGCGGCACGATCGCGCTCGGCGGCGCCGGCGCGACCGATGTCGCGGTCGGCGCGGGCGGCGTGTGGGTGAGCGATGAGGCCGGCGACCGGGTGCTGCGGATCGACCCGCGGGCCGACGAGGTGATCGCGACGGTCAACGTCGGGAGCGGGCCGACGGCGATCGCGGTGGGGTTCGGGTCGGTGTGGGTGACCAACAGTCTGGACGGGACGGTCTCGCGGATCGATCCCGCGACGAGCGCGGTGCAGGCCACGATCGAGGTCGGGGACGGCGCCGGCGCGATCGCGATCGGCGCCGGCGGGGTGTGGGTCTCAGACCAGTACGCCGGCACGGTCGCACGGATCGACCCGGCGACTGACAGCGTGGCGCGAACGATCAGCGTCGGCAATCTCCCCCAGGGGGTCGCGATCGCCGACGGGCTGCTGTGGGTGGGCGCGCGGGCGGCCGCCACCAGCCATCGCGGCGGCACGCTGACCGCGCTGGGCTCGGGTCGGATTGACACCTTGGACCCGGTCCGGACGGTTTATCTCGAGGGCGTGCTGCCGATGACTAATGATGGCCTGACCGCATACCAGCAGGTGGGTGGTAGCGGGTCCGCGCAGCTGGTGCCCGACCTGGCCGTGTCGCTGCCCTTCCCGACCGATGGCGGCACCACGTACACGTTCCAGCTACGGCGCGGGATCCACTACTCGGACGGCGAGCTGGTCAGACCGGAGGACTTCCGCCGGGCGCTCGAGCGCGACCTGATCGTCGGCCCCAGCCCGTTGTACGGTGACGTGTTCGCCGACGTCCTCGGCGGCGCGGCGTGCGCGGCGCACCCCAGCGGCTGTGACCTGTCCCGCGGCGTGGTCACCGATGACGCCGCGAACACGGTGACGTTTCACCTCGTCGCGCCGGACCCCGATTTCCTCGCGCGGCTGACGCTGCCGGACGCGTTCGCCGTGCCGGCCGGCACGCCGATGCAAACATCGGCTTTCGCCCGCTGCCCGCCACCGGCCCCTACAAGTGGGTGTTCGTCTCCCAGGACGAAGCGATACTGGTGCGCAACCCCTACTTTCACGAGTGGTCGCGCGCCGCGCAACCGGACGGCTACCCGGATCAGATCGTCCTTCGGCACGCCGCCAGCCAAGCCGACGAACTGACCGCGATCGAGCAGGGCAGGGCCGACCTCGGGGTCGACGGCGTGCCCGCGGGGAGCATCAACCAGCTGCAATTGCGGTACGCCAGCCAGTTGCACATCGACCCCACCGACAGCGTGAATTGGCTGATCCTGAACACGCGGGTCGCGCCGTTCAACGATCTCCGGGTGCGCCAGGCGCTCAGCTACGCGATCGACCGCGGCAAGATCACCCGCCTGCTCCAGACCGGCGGCCAGCCGACGTGCCAGATGCTGACGCCCTTCTTCCTCGGCTACCGGCCCTACTGCCCCTACACGCTGAACCCCAACCCGTCCGGCACCTGGACCGCGCCCAACCTCGCGGAAGCGCGGCGGCTGATCGCCGCCACCCACACGCGCGGCACGCCGATCACGATCTGGAACATCGGCGGAAACGACACCGACTACATCCCGATCGAGCCGTACCTGACCTCGCTCCTTGACCAGCTCGGCTATCCAACCAAAATCAAGTACCTCTATAACGACCCAAACGCGCCCGCGCGATTCGCCGACCCGCGCACACGGGCCCAAGCGGCGCTTGCCTCCAGCTATCCCGCCTACCCGTCCCCCGCCGAGATCATCCAGGCTAACTTCGCCTGCCAATCGTTTCTCCCCGACGCGCGGGAAAATGCAAACTCGGCGGAGTTCTGCGACCCCCAACTCGACGCGCAAATCAACAGCGCACTCGCCGCCGAAAGCAACAACTCGCCCGACGCGGCCGCACTCTGGGCACAGGCCGACCGGACCGCCACCGACCAAGCGCCAGCTGTCCCCCTCAACATCCCGAGCAACATCTACCTCGTCTCCGCGCGCGTCGGCAACTACCAATACAGCCTCACGGCACCCTTTGGCGTGCCGGTCGACCAACTGTGGGTCCGCTAGCAGCACCCGAGCCCGGTGCCGAGCGATCCAGCCAGCTCGGCTGGCGATTTGCAAACGGTTTGCAACGGCCTGTCGTTTGACCCCGGCTGTGGGCGCGCCGCAAACGGTCCTCGTCGCGGCGCGCCTGTCGTTGGTCCTCACGTGATGAGCAGCGTGGCGGTGCTAATCAGCGCCGGCGCTCGGTGTCCGCGGAGCTCGAGGAGCGTGACCCGGTAGCGTCCGCGGTGCGTGCGCCTGAAGGTCAGCGTGAGCCGGTGGTGGCGGATCCACCCGCGCGCGACCACCCGTGTCCGTCCGTGTAACGTGCAGGTCACCGTCCACGAAACCTGCGTGCACCCCGGAGACAATCCAGACGCCGACGCCGACGCCGCCCATGCCCCGGCGGCCGGGAGCACGGAGGCGGCCACGAGCCAAGGCAAAAGCCGTAGGCCACCAACCCACCATGCTCGGCGGTTGCGCCTCAAACTTGACATCAATCCCACACCGACCATCGATCCCCCTCGCGGTCTATTTGTAGGAGACGGTTCCGGCCCCGCGTGCGAGCGCGATGCCCGGGTACTGGGTCGCGTTCGTGTTGCAGTGGCCGTTGGCCAGTCGTGGCAGGATCCACGCGAACGTGACCGTGGTCTGGACCGTGCCGCTGATGCCCTTGTAGGCGCCGGTCCCGGTGCCGTGGACGATCGGTATCGGCGCGGTTGCCGTGCCGTCGGCCGAGCACGTCGCGGGGTTGACCGGGAAGTTGAGCCGGTTGCCGAACTTCGCGATGCTGATCTCGAAGGAGCCTTTTGAGAGGACGAACCGGTTGTAGTTGCCCCCGCCGGCGACGCCTTGGTGGTCGGTGCCGTGATCGGTTATGGCTCCGGTGACGATGACCGTGCCGAGGCTCCCGGCGAGCGCAGTGTCGGCCTCGTACCAGTGGATCTTGCCGCCGGTCGAGGATCCGTCGGCGGACGCGAGCCCGCCGGACGCGGCGAGGACCGGCCGCGCTGAGCAGTGCCAGCGGCGCCAGACGCGTTACCTTGCGGTTTCTCATGAGACCTCCTTCGTCGAAAGCTTGTTCATTTCGCGAACGGAGGCTGAGCGAGGCCGGTTGCATCGCGGTTGCAAACGAGCAACGATCTGTTGTGCGAAGGTTGCTGCGGGGGCGTAGCCGGTCCCCGGCGGGCGCGGTGGCGGCGTTGCACTGAAAGACTGAGCTATGGACGCTGAGCGGTGCTATTGACGCGTCTTCCCGCGAGGAATGCCGAGCGGTCAGCGGCGGGGTCTTCGGCTGGGCGCAGGCGGATCCTCGCAGCCGCATCGTTAGTCGCGTTGACCGTATTCCTGTGCTCAGCATGTGGCGGCAGTCAGCGCGCGACCGGGAACCTCTCGTGTAATGGATCGCCGGCGTTGTGCTCGCGGCCGCTCAACGAGGTGATCTTCCCCGGCACGCACAACTCGTTCGCCGCATCGGACCAGCCGGGATGGTATTTCGCTAATCAGACCTATCCGATCGCTCGTCAGCTCCAGGCCGGCATCCGGGCTTTTCTCATCGACATCCATTACGGCGTCTATGACGCGGCCACCGGCCGCGTTAGAACCGACCTTACTGCCGAAGGGTCCGACCGAAACAAGGTGGCCCAGCAGCTGCCGGCGAGCGCTTTGCGGGTCGCCGACCGAGTCGCTGGCGGTGTCGGACTTGGCACGCTGAAAGGCAAGCCGGAGCCGTATCTCTGTCACACTCTGTGCGAGCTCGGCGCGGAGCCGCTCGATCGTGAGCTGGATGTGATTGCGGCGTTTCTGCGCGAGCACCCCGACCAGGTGCTGGTTGTGATCGTCGAGGACTACGTTCCGCCGTCGACGATCGAGCAGACGTTCGGCTCCGCGGGGCTCACGCGGTACGTCACCACCTTGAAAGTGCATGCGCCGCTCCCGACGCTTGGCGAACTGATCCAGAACGGGCACCGGCTGCTCGTCTTCGCGGAGGTGGACGGCGGCACGCCACCGTGGTACATGCCTGCATTCTCGTTCGTCCAGGACACCCCGCTCGGCGCGGTGCACCCAGGTCAGCTCAGCTGCGCTCGTTATCGGGGCAACGCAGACGGCCCAATGCTCTTACTCAACCATTGGATCCCGCCGTTCCCTCCCAGCCCCACCATCAACGCGCAAATCGGGCGCGCGGCCTTCCTGCGAGCCCGCATCTTGCGATGCACGCGCGAGCGTCACGTCTCCGGTGCGATCGTGGCCGTCGACTTCTACCAGCGGACCTCCGTGGTCGAGGTTGCGCACGAACTCAACTCTCGGCGCTAAGGGGCACCGGGCGAGGGCCACACCGCGACCCCGCCGTTCGCGTCGCTGCCCACGACCGCGACGAGCGGGTTCCCTAATCGGCTCGTTGTGGCGCGGGGAACGATGCTCGCCGGTAGGCGGCGGCGGGATGTGTGTCTGGCAGCCGCGCTCCACGTCCGAACAGCTTATGGCGCAAGGTGCCCGGCTCATACGAGGTGCGGTAAACGCCCCGCCGCTGTAGCTCCGGGACGACGTGCGCGGCGAAGTCTGCGTAGGAGCCCGGGGTGATGACGTGCCACAGGTTGAGGCCGTCGGCGTCGGTCGTGGCGACCCACTCCTGAATCTGATCGGCGACCTCCGAACCGGTGCCCACCGCGACCGGCGCATCGGGGGCCAGCGCCAGGCGATCCACGATATCCCGCAGCTTCCAGTCGCCCTCGCCGAGCGTGTCGGCGAGCGACTGAATCGCCTCGCTGGGTATGACCTCAACACTCTCGTCCGGCTGATACCCGGCGAGATCGAAACCAAGCCAACCCGACCACAGAGCGAGCGAGCCCTCGGGGTCGGTCATGCTGCGGTAAAGGTCGTATTTTTGCTGAGCTTCGGCGCGGGTCTCGCCCGTGATCACGCCGTAGCCGGTGAACACCTTGACATCGTCGCGGTTTCGTCCGGCCGCCGCGGCCAGCGCGCGCACGTCCGCAACCCTGCGCGCCACGATCCCGGCTTTCGGCTCCATGATGAAGACCGCCTCGGCGTGTACGCCGGCGAATCTCCGGCCGCGCGAAGAGGCCCCGGCCTGATAGAGCACCGGGGTGCGCTGCGGCGAGGGCTCGCAAACGTGAATGCCGGGGACCTTGAAATATCTCCCCTCGTGCGCGATCGGATGCACCTTCACTGGATCGGCGTAGATGCCTCGCTCGCGGTCCTCAACGACCGCGTCGTCCTCCCATGACCCTTCCCACAGCTTGTAGACAACCTCGAGGTAATCATCGGCGATGTCGTAGCGATCGTCGTGGCGGATCTGCGTGTCCATGCCCACGTTGAGCGCGCCGCTGTTCAGGTATGAGGTGACGATGTTCCAGCCGATGCGGCCGTCTGTCAGGTGGTCGAGTGTCGACATCCGCCGGGCGAAGATGAACGGGTGCTCGTAGCTCGTCGACGCGGTCACCCCAAAGCCGAGATGGGTGGTGAGGTGGGCCATCGCCGATATGACGAGCATCGGATCGTTGGCCGGCACCTGCGCACCGGCGCGCAATGCGGCCGCCGGACCCCCGCCGTAGACGTCGTAGACGCCGATCACATCGGCGATGAACAGACCGTCGAACAGACCGCGCTCCAGGAGCTGCGCCAACTCCGTCCAGTACCCCAACCGTTTATACCGCCAAGCCTGGCTCCCCGGATGCTTCCAGGTCCCCGACACAAGATGCGTCGGAGTGCTCATGTCGAACGCGTTGACGAGAATCCGGCGTGGACTCACCACTACTCGTTCTGTCTCGACATCGCCGGCTACTGCAGGCCGGTGCGGACCGACGTGATCCGCTGCGTGTTGAAGCCGAGCCAGTGCATCCGGCCTATGTAGCGCGCATGCTCGACCTTCAGGCAGCGATCCATGATCACGGTCATACCGGCATCCTCGGCGATCCGGGCGCCCTCCTCGTTGATCACGCCGAACTGGCACCAGAGGGTGCCGGCGTGGATCGCGACGGCCTCTTCGGCGATCCCGGGCAGCGCATCCGGTGCGCGGAAGACGTTGACGATGTCGACCGCCTCGGGCACGTCGAGCAGGCTGGCATAGCTCACCTCTCCGAGGATCTCGGTCTCGCGCGGATTGACTGGAATCACCCGATAGCCGTGGCGCTTGAGGTAGAAGCCGACGAAGTTGCTGGCACGCAACTCGTTGCCCGACAAGCCCACGATCGCGATCGTGTTCGCGGTATTGAGTACGCGCTGGATCGTCAGCGGGTCCTGGTATCGCTCGAGCTCGATCATCTCACGCGGGCGAGCCCCTGCTCCAGGTCCCAGATCAGATCGTCAACGGACTCGAGGCCGACCGACAGCCTGATGGTACCCGGGCCGATACCCGCCGCCTCCAACTCGGCATCGCTCAGCTGCCGGTGCGTCGTGCTGGCTGGATGGATGATCAGGCTCTTCGCGTCGCCGACATTGGCAAGGTGTGACCAGAGCGTCACGCCGCGGATGAGGTCCTGACCGCCGCTTCGCCCACCGGCACAGTCGAACGAGAACACCGCGCCGGCGCCGCGCGGCAGGTACTTCTCGACGAGCGGCTTGTATCGGCTCCCCGGCAGGCCAGGATAGCTGACGTTCGAGGCCAGCTCGTGCGACTCGAGGAATGCCGCGACAGCTTGCGCGTTCTCGACGTGGCGCTCCATCCGCAACGACAGCGTCTCGAGTCCCTGTAGGAAGAGAAACGCGTTGAGCGGCGCGAGCGCCGCACCGAGATCGCGCAGCGTCTCGGCCCGCAGCTTCATCAGATAGCCGTAGGTCCCGAACGTCTCGTGGAACTGCAGGCCGTGGTAGGCCGGCGACGCATCCGCAATCACCGGGAACCGTCCGTTTGACCAGTTGAATGTGCCGGACTCGACCACGACGCCGCCGATGCTCGTCCCGTGGCCGCCGATGAACTTGGTCGCCGAGTGGACCACGATGTCGGCACCCCACTCGATCGGGCGGCACAGATACGGCGTTGCAAACGTGTTGTCCACGATCAGCGGCAACTCGTGGTCGTGCGCGACCGATGCCACGGTCTCGATGTCGAGGACGTTGCCGGCGGGATTGCCGATCGTCTCGCTGAAGAACGCCTTGGTGTTCGGGCGGACCGCCGCCCGCCATGCGTCGGGATCGTCGGGATCGACCCACGTCAGTTCCACGCTCATCTTCCGCAACATGTGCTTGAACTGGTTCACCGTCCCACCGTACAGCGCCGCCGAGGAGACGACGTGGTCCCCCGGCTCCAGCAGTGTGAAGAGCACGCCCGCCTGCGCGGCGAGTCCGCTGGCGAACGCCACTGCGCCGGCGCCGCCCTCGAGGTTTCCCATCCGCTCTTCGAAGACGGCGACTGTCGGGTTCATGATCCGCGAGTACGTGTTTCCGTACTCCTGCAGGTTGAAGTAAGCCGCAGCCGATTCCGGGTCCTCGAACACATAGCTCGTCGTCTGGAAGATCGGGACCGCGCGAGCTCCCGTATTCGGGTCCGGTCGTTGCCCAGCGTGGAGCTGACGTGTCTCGAACCCGAACGCACGGTCCCCCTCGGGTCGGTTGCCCTCGCCGGTCACGAGCTCTCCCCAAGAAAGCGGCGAATGATCGGCGTTTGCCGCGCCTCCTCGAGCAGGAAGCAGTCGTGGCCGTACGGCGCATCGATCACATGGAGCTCAACGGTCTTGCCGAGCATCCGGAGCGCGTCCTCGATCTCTCGCGATCCCGATGGCGGGTAGAGCCAGTCGGAGCTGAACGCGATCAGCAGCGTCTTCGCCGAAACTCCCTCGAGAGCCCGTGTCAGCGAGCCGCCGCCGTACTGGCGCGCGAGATCGAAGTAGGTCAGTGCCCGTGACGTGTAGAGGTACGTGTTGGCGTCAAACCGCTTGACGAACGAGTCAGCCTGGTGGCGCAGGTAGCTCTCGACTTCGAATTCGGGCTCGGTCACCGTGTAGCGGATGTCGTCGGCGAATTGAAGCCGGCGGCCGAACTTGTCACTCAGCGCCGGCGCCGAGAGGTAAGTGATATGGCCGATCATTCGCGCGATCCCCATGCCTGCGTTCGGTACGTCTCCGGTGCCATAGTAATGGCCGCCCTGCCAAGCCGGGTCGCCCATGATCGCCTCGCGGGCGATCGCATTCCAGGCCACACCCTGCGGAAGGAGGGCGTGCGTGCTGGCAATCGCCACGACCGCGCCGATCTGGTCGGGAAACATGATCGCCCACTCGAACGCCTGCATCCCGCCGAGCGAGCCACCGGCCACGGCCGCGAGCCGCTCGACCCCGAGCTCGTCGAGGAATGCGCGCTCGGTCCTCACCATGTCCGCAACGGTGATCACGGGGAAAGCCGATCCGTACGGCCTGTCCGTCGCCGGGTCCAGCGACCACGGTCCCGTCGTCCCGCGGCAGCCGCCGAGCAGGTTCGTGGAGATAACGAAGTATTCATCGGTGTCGAACGCCTTACCGGGGCCGATCATGCCGTCCCACCAGCCGAGACCCTTGCCGGCTGTGCCGTCGCGATCGTCGGCGGCGAACCCGTCGCGCGTGCTCTGGTCCGCCGCCGCCTTCGAGAAACCGGCCGCATGCGCGTCACCGCTGAGCGCATGGCAGACCATGATCGCGTTGTCACGCTCGGGCGAGAGCGCGCCATAGGTCTCGTAGGCCACGCGGACCGGGTGCAATTGCTTGCCGCAGTCGAGGCGGACCGGATTCGGCAGGTCGAGATAACGCGTCTCGACAGTTCCGACCGAGCCCGGCTCGAGCGTCGCCGCTGGCGCTGTCGGCGCGGTCATCGCTTCATTGTCCAGGATCCTGGTATTCTCCGCTCTTCTTATTGGGAAACTACAGTATTCAGAAGGGCAGAGGCGGGAGATGACGACGATCGACAACGGAGTCAACGTTCAGGCATTGCTCGACGCGCGCGGGGTGCTGGCAGAGGCGCCAGAGGCTGCCCAGTTCACGTGGCGGGCATCGTCCAGGTGGGAGAAGGGCGTCCACAGCACGACGACGATCCAGAACTACTTCGGCCTCGGCGAGGAGCAGAACCACAAGACCGAGACCACGCTGGACGCCGACCACCCCGAGATCTTCGCCGCCGAGGACAACGCGATCACGCCGATCGAGTATCTGCTCGTCGGGCTGGCGAGCTGCCTGACCGCGGGCGTGGCGTCCGTCGCGCAGAACCGCGGGATCCAGCTGCGCTCGGTCGAGTCGACGGTCGAGGGCCATCACGACATCCGCGGGATGCTCGGCGTTGACAGCGACGTTCGCAACGGCTTCAACGACATCAAGGTGACGTTCAAGATCGACGCGGACGCCACCAAGCAAGAGATCGAGGCGCTGGTCGCCCAGTCCCAGAAGCGCTCGGCCGTGTT
The DNA here is from genome assembly GCA_963763525.1 of uncultured Solirubrobacterales bacterium. Taxonomy (GTDB): domain Bacteria; phylum Actinomycetota; class Thermoleophilia; order Solirubrobacterales; family Solirubrobacteraceae; genus Palsa-465. Next base: position 689,914 of record CAVXPA010000011.1, on the reverse strand, counting down.
CGACGCACTCACGAACCCGACCGAGGTCGTCGTCGCCGTGGCCTGAGGGCCCCACCATCGAGCGCGTCAGCACCGTCGTCATCGGCGCTGGCCACGCCGGTCTCGCCGCCAGTCACTTCCTCAGCGAGCGGTCGATCGATCACGTCGTGCTCGAGCGCGGCGAGGTCGCGAACTCGTGGCGGCGCGAGCGCTGGGACTCCCTGCGGCTGCTCACGCCCAACTGGCAGAGCCGCCTGCCGGGCCTCCGCTACGACGGCCCGGATCCCGACGGCTACATGACGAGCGGCGAGATGGTCGAGCTGATCGATCGCTTCGCCACACGGGTCGGCGCCCCTGTCCGGACCGGCACTAACGTCACCTCGCTACGGCGCCTCGACGACGGCTACCGCGTCACGACGAGCTGCGGCGAGATCGAGGCGCGGGCAGTGGTCATTGCGAGCGGAGCGTGCAACCTGCCGTCTGTGCCGGGCTTTGCCGATGCGGTGCCGCCGAACATCGAGCGGCTGACGCCGTTCGGCTATCGCGACCCGGCCGCGCTCCCAGATGCCGGCGTGCTCGTCGTGGGGGCGTCGGCCACCGGCGTGCAGCTGGCGGCCGAGCTGAGGCGATCGGGCCGGCCGGTGATCCTCTCGGTCGGAGAGCACGTGCGGTTGCCGCGAACGTATCGCGCTCGGGATGTCCTGTGGTGGATGGATTCCTCTGGCGTATGGGACCAGCGGCACGACGAGGTCGAAGATCTCACGCGGGCGCGACGGCTACCGTCCCCGCAACTCGTCGGCACCCCCGAGCGAACGACGCTCGGCCTGAACGAACTGGCCGCCATGGGCGTCGAGTTGGTCGGTCGCTGCGCGACCGTCCGGGACGGCCGTGGGCTGTTCTCCGGCGGTTTGCGCAACGTCTGCTCGCTCGCGGACCTGAAGTTGGAAAGGCTGCTCGATGTGTTCGACGACTGGGCTCGGACCGCGGGATTGGATGTCGACATGGGTGCTGCCGAGCGCCACGCGCCCACAGAGGTGCCGCGGTCGCCGCGTTTGCAAGTGGACCTCCGCAGTGGCGAGATCGGCACGATCGTGTGGGCGACGGGCTTCCGGCCCGACTACCGATGGCTCGACGTGCCCGTCCTGGACGCTAAAGGCCAGCTCCGCCACGATGGCGGCGTCGTCGACAGCCCCGGCCTGTATGCGTTGGGATTGCCCGTGCTGAGGCGGCGCAAGTCCACGTTCATATACGGCATCGAGGACGATGCCCGTGAGGTGATCGATCACCTCCACGGCTCACTGAACGGGCCACCTGCGGCGGCTCAATAGGCGCCCACCCAGATCAAGAGCGCCAAGGGCTCGCGTGCGATCGACCACTTCGCCTCCGTTGCCGTGTAGGAGCCTTACAAGTTGTTATAGGTTTTGACGATGGCGAGCGGCACAGCGTCGTCATCGAGTTCCGCGCTGCCCGGCACAGCCGAAGAGCGCAGAGCTGCGGGTCGCGCCGTGAGAGAGCGGGTGAAGCGGGGTGACTTCGCGGGGTGGGACCGCACGCGCGCCGCTGACCCGCTGGCGACGATATCGGCGCAGAACGCGATTCGCCTCGCTGACCTGGTGCCGATCCGCTATGGCCGGATGGCGATGTCAGCGTGGGATTTCTACCGCGGCGGCGCGGCGGTGATGGCGGCCGACCTTGCTTCCCGTCCGGACACCGGTTTGCTGGTGCAGTTGTGCGGTGATGCCCACATCCTCAACTTTGGCTTATGGGCCACTCCCGAGCGTCGACTGTCGTTCGATCTGCGCGATTTCGACGAGACGCTTCCAGGGCCGTTTGAGTGGGACGTGTCACGCCTGGTCGCGAGCGTCGTTGTCCTGGCCCGCGATAACGGTGTCAACCAGAGCGTCGCCGAGCGGGCGGTGGCCTGTTGCCTACGTGCCTACCGGGAGAGGATCGGCCAGTACGCGCGGGCTAAAGAGCTGGATATCTGGTACGACTGGATCAGCGCGGACCAGCTCGTCGCTTTGTTCCGACCCGCCGAGCAGGAGCAGGTTTCGTCGCACATCACGAGAAAGGCCGGCCGGCGGACTAGTGCGGGTGCTGCGCGCAAGCTCACTGAGAGGACGGGGGGACGGCTGCGAATCATCGAGGATCCCCCGCTGCGAGTTCGGCTCGGTGAGGAGGAGCTCGCGCTCGAGGACGCGATCTTTACGGCCTACCGAAGCTCGTTGCCGGAATATCGCCGGCACCTCCTCGACCGCTTCTCGTTCGTCGACGCCGTGCGCCAGGTCGTCGGTGTCGGGAGCGTTGGGATGCGAGTGTTCCTGGTGCTGCTCACCGGAAGAGACGGCGCGGACCCGCTGTTTCTGCAGATCAAGCAGGCGGGTGCCTCGGTGTACGAGGCGTACTGTGGCGAGAGCCGTCACGCGAACCACGGAGAGCGGGTGGTAGTTGGAAAGCGCTTGATCCAGAGTGCAACGGACATCTTCGCCGGATTCACCTCAGTCGATGGCAATGACTTCTACGTGCGGCAGTTCCGCGACATGAAGGTGGTCCCGCGCGCCGACCTGATCGCCCCGCGCCTGACAGAGTTCGCAACCGCATGTGGACGCGTTCTGGCGCGTGCTCACGCCCGGACCGGCGACGCGATCGCGATCGCGGCGTACATCGGCAAGGGCCGTCGATTCGACGATGCGCTAGGAGAGTTCGCCTCCGGCTACGCCAGCCAGACCGCTCGTGACCACCGCCGGCTCTCGGACGCCGTCGCCGGTGGAGCGATTCAGAGCGCGGACGGATAACGGCGCACGCCAGCGCGTACGCGATCACGCGACCCCCGAAAGCCTGTCTGCGACTGGCGCGCGAGGGTCGACCAGCACGACGTCTCAGATCCGCGCGCGGCCAGTTCTAGTCGTCTTCGGTCCAGTTTCGGCGGCGTGGATCCTTGCCGCTCACCAAGTCGACGAGGTGGGTCCAACGGCTGGGCTTGACACCCGGCTCACGGTCGCGCCACGCGGGCGCAGCACCATGTGGCTCGGGCAGCCCGGCGGCCGCCGCGGCGCTGATACTCAGGTCAACCCCGCGCTCATGTAGTGATGCGACCTGGTCGGCCGCGACGAATCGTCGGGTCCCTTCGACCCGAAGCACGAGTCCGTGGAAGATGTCTTCCGCCGGAGCGGCGACGACGTGGTCGACAGTCCCCACTTGAACGCCATCGGCGGCGTACACCGGAACGTCGCTGTCAAGCACCTGGTACGCGACTGGAAGGCCCTCGTCCACTCAACTACCTTAGCTCATTGGCGTCCATAGGCAAACACAATGCCAAACACGGGCCCGGGCCACGCTTGCCTATGAAGGAGGTCAGGCGATAGCGATCTGTCGTATCGGTTTCATCGCCCGAAGCGTCGCTCGGGCAACCCGCGCACCCCTAGGCCGCGCACCGTGAAGATGCAGCCGCCAAGCGGTCGCGGCGGCGCCTCGTGTCCGGGAACTGGCGCGGCCCCGGCCGAGGTGACGAACAGGATGTCGAGCTCAGGTCCGCCGAACATGACGCTGGTCGGGCTCTCGATCGGCATTCGAACGCGCCGGTCAAGCGTCCCGTCGGGTGCGAAGCGGCGGATCTCGTGCCCCTCGTAAGCGCACACCCAGACGTAGCCCTCCTCATCAACCGTCGAGCCGTCCGGCAGGCCGCTGTCGCCTTCGAAGGACGTGAAGATGCGGCGGCTGCCGGCGGCGCCGGACGCCGGGTCGTAGTCGAACGCGTAGATCCGACGCGCCCAGCTGTCCCCGCAGTAGAAGGTGGTGCCGTCGGGGCTGAAGCACGGGCCGTTCATCATGGCGATGCCGCCCGCGAGCTCGGACGCTGTGCCGTCGTGGTCGAGCCGATACAACCGTCCCTGGGTCTGCACCTTGTCCACGAAGCCGGCGAGCGCCGGATAGATGAAGACCCGCTCCACGAGCCCGGAGACGAACCGGCCCTGACGGTCGACCTTGCCGTCGTTGAAGCCGAACCCCGGCCCGGGGTCAGCGTCGAACAGCACCTCAGTCTCCCCGGTGACGAGATCGACCGTCTGGAAGGTGCTGCCCCGGGTCGCCACGAGGCCACCCTCCGCTCGCAGAGCGATCGAGGTCAGCGGCCGTCCGAGCGGCCAGACGTCTATTTCGTGACCGTCGGAGGTGCAGCGGAATACGAGTCCCTCGGCGTTGTCGATCCAGTAAAGACGCTGCTCCTCGACGTCCCACAGCGGGCTCTCGGCGAGGCCGGCGAGCGAGCTCGTGACCACAGAGATCCTGGGCGGGCGAGGCCGGCTGCGCTCGCCATCGGTGCTCGAACCCGCCTCCGCTCGTGTCAGCTGGCCGGCAAGGTACGCGCGATCGCGCAGCCGCTGCGGGCCACCGAGGATGCTCTCGGGCAGCGGCTCGCGCGGCAGCGGATCGCGGCGGATGTAGCTCAGCCGCCAGTCCGCGATCTTCCAGATCCCGTCGACCTTGCGGTAGCGCTCGAGCTCATGGCCGAAGCCGATCACGCCGTGGCGCTCGCCCGTCTCGGGATCGGCGGGCCACTCAAGGTAGTCGGTAAGGCCACAGAGCCCGCGTGCTTGCCCGGGTCCATCGACCGACAGCTCCGGCATGTGACCGCGGTGGACGGTGCGGGCGTGCCCGCCCGACGCGTCGACCATCTCGCGTACCGCGGCGACGAACTCGTCGGCGCCCTCGATCACGAACCCACCGCCGAAGTCGAAGCGCGCGTCGTCGGTGAACAGCTCGCGCCACGCGTCCCAATCCTGCTCGTCCACGATCCGGAAGTAGCGCGCCTTGAGCTCCGCGAGCTCGGCGCGGTCGCGCAGCTCCCGTACCTCCTGGCGCAGCTCCTCAACCGTGGCCTCGAGTTGCTCGACCCGTTCATTCATATGTTGCTCCTCGCTCGTCACGCCCACGAGAGCCGATCATCTCAGCTCGAGATCGACGACGTGTACGCGAAAGGCGCTGCCGAGATGGCGGAGAAAACGAACGCATAGTTCGCTTTCTCGGCCACGTCAGGGTGTCGTGTCAATTCGACGCGTTAGGAGTTCGTCTCGGCTTGATTGAACTTTTCTCGTCCCTGGATTCGTTGCGTTTATACTGCCGCGAATACGCAAGATGCTGTTTGGAGGAGACAAGCGATGCCTGCGAATATGGAAGACTGGTACGAGATTCTCCAGTTAATGTACCGAGAGCGTCACCTGTGGGACAACGTTGACGCGCGGGGGTGGGCCGACGTGTTCACCGACGATGGTTACTTCTTCGACGGATCTGGCCTGGACATCATCGGGAGGGAAGCCCTTTTCTCCTACGCTGAGGATTGGAGCATGCGCTATTGCGGCCGATACCACGTGCTGGCGAACCCACTGATCGAAGTGGACGGCGACACGGCCAAGACACATGCGTACTTTCTTACGTTTGAGGGGTTTGCGGCTGTTGTCATCGGCACGTTTGACGACGAGCTTGTGCGCAAATCGGAAGGGTGGCGGATCGCCAAGCGCGTAGCCACAGTGTTTGAACCGCCGGGATATGCGCGCGCCAGCCACGACCTGGCAGCGGGACTTTTGGACCCGCGTCTCGGGCTCCAACATCGAGGTCAGTTAACGCTCCCGGGCAGAGGCGCGAAGTCCGCTTAGCTCCACCTGCGAAACCGCTGCAAGCGCCGCGCTTTCCCGGGTCATTCAGAGCAGATTCTTGGCACTGGCCACACGGGAAGCGGTCCGATTTAAGCCGTCACCACGCTCGGCATAGTTGAAGTAGCTGCGCTCCGCGGCCCAAGGACTCATCGCGTCCGCGAGCTTGTCGAGAGCAAGGCTGATCGGTTCTCGTAGCGCTGGGTCCATCGGCATGCCTATCCCGCTCATCAGGAACTCCTCGTCAAGCTTCTCGAGTGCCCCGCCGTTCTCGGCCGGCCAGCGCAGCGCTCCACCGAGGTGCCGAACCTCGGCGAGCAGCAATGGTGTGCCCGACTCGGGTCCAGCGGCGTCGACGAAGGCGCTGATCGCGTCATCCGGCAGCTCCGTGAGCAGGCGGTGGTGGCCGAGCCGGGGACCGGCGGCTCAGGCTCCATCGCGATCCGCCTCATTCCCACGGCCGGGATCTGGGCGAAGCTGTCGAGCACCGGCTCGCCGATCTCGCGCAGTGGCGCGATCGAGCTCTCCCCCTCGTCCCTGCTCCCGATGCAGGCCGCGCTGATCGCGAACCACTTCTGCCCGCGCAGCAGTTCCGGGATGTCGGGGATCGGAGGGAGGTTCAGCATGCGAGCCAAGCTTCCCAGCCTCCTCCGGCGCGTTGGCCGTCCAGTCGCGATAGGCGCGGATCCCCTCTGCGGCGAGCTCGGGCGGGAAGACCCGAGCCCCGGCGTAGATCTCCGACACCGACAACAGATCCACGTGCAAGGCGGTGACCACGAGAGCCTTCGAGGCGAGCGAGCGTCCGAGCGACGTTCGCGCACACAGGCAGCCCATGCGCTCAGCTTCACGGTTTGACGGGAGCGGTCCGGCCGACCTTGTGGGGTCCGGGCTCCTCAGGCGCGGCGAGCAGGATCGAGCCTACGATCACCGCGACAAAGGCGAGGATCCGCATGGCTCCGAACGCGCCGCCGGGGACGTGCTCGCCAAGCACGATCGTGCCGGCGAGGATCGGCAGGGCGTTGGTGAGCAGCGTGGCGAGCCCCGCCACGGTCAGTGCAGCGCCGCGCTGATAGCCCATCTGAATGAGCAAGCTACCCAGCGAGTAGCCGGCGATCAGCGTGATCACGAACGCGGCGCGGGCGCTGCCCTGGGTCGCCACTTTGGTGGAGATGTCGCCGATCGAGAACAGCAAACCCCCGGCGATCCCATACGTGACGGCCGAGTTTCCGGTGTTGCGGCCGATCGCCAGGACCACGAACGCGGCCGCAGCGCTCACGGCGAGCCATACCAGGATCGCGACGGTCGAGCCGTTGCCTCCCGCGCCGTTCGCCTTGATCAGCGACACGCCCAACGCCGCCAGGCCGAGCACCGAGACGATCACGCCGGCACGGTGTCGCGGGCCAAGCGGTCGCTTGCTCAGTCGCGCACCGACGTAGGCGAGCACTCCGATCCCGCCGGCGCCGATGCTCTGCACGACCGCGAGCGGTCCAAAGCGCAGTGCCGCCGCGTAGAGCAGAAAGCCGCAGGTCTCCATTGCAAACCCGGACAGCCAACTGCGGTCCTCAAGCAACAGACGTATCGTCTGCACCGGGCGCCGCAACGACAGCGCCGGCAGCGCCGCCGCCGCGTCGTGCTCCCGTAGGTAGGCGATGTTCGTCAGCGTGGTTGAGGCGGCGGCGAGGAGGATCGCGATGAGGGTGTCGAGGCTCACTGCGAAGTCACTTGTCCAAGAAATGCGTAGGCACTTGCGAACTAATGAGGAGGAACATGCAACGGCTCGTCGCCACAAGTCGCCGGCGCGCTCGCGGTCTCCGGCGGCGCGTGCGCTCTGAGCGCCGCCAGCAGTAGCGCACAACCGACTACCGCTACCTCGACGTACACCATCGTCAGCGGGCGCGTTCCGTACGAAGCGAGCCCCATACACCAGCGGCCTCATTGTCCCACTGCCAGTACGCGCACGACATGAGGTAGGTTCCGCCTGTGCGCAGGGCAACCGTCGCCGTGCTGCTCGCGGAGAACACCGAACCGCCGCCGACGCTCGAGGTGCTCGCCGACGTGGCGGACCTCCGTTTGGCGGACAGTGCCGAGAGCCTGAGGCGAGCGCTCGACGGCGCGGAGGTCCTGTTCGTGTGGGACTACGCGAGCACCCTCGTTGACGCCGGCTCTGGACATGGCGGCGCGCTGCGGTGGGTCCACGCTGCCAGCGTGGGCGTCAACCACCTGCCACTGGAAGAGCTCGCGAGCGCCGGCGTAGTCGTGACGAACACCCGCGGCGTGTTCGAGCGACCGATCGCCGAGTACGTGCTCGCGCTGATTCTGTTGTTCGCGAAGGATCTACCGCGGACGCTGTCGCTGCAGCGGTCCGAGACGTGGTGCCATCGTGAGTCGGAGGGGATCCTGGGACGCCGCGTGCTGGTCCTAGGCGCCGGCCCGATCGCACGCCAGGTGGTGCCTCTGCTGCGTTCGGTGGGTCTCGAGGTCGATGTGGTCGGCCGTGGCGGCCGCCAGGGCGGTCCCGAGCTGGGCCGCGTGCATGGGGTCGCCGACATCGATCCGCTGCTGCCACGTGCCGATTTCCTCGTCATCGCGCTCCCGCTGACGTCCGAGACGCGCGGCCTCGTCGACCAGCGGTTGCTTGGGAAGATGACCCGCGGAGCTCGCATCATCAACATCGGGCGAGGCCCCGTGCTCGACGAAGCGGCGCTGCTGGAGGCACTCCGCTCTGGCCACATCTCGGCGGCGGGGTTGGACGTATTTGTGCAAGAGCCGTTGCCCGCGGGCCACCCGTTCTGGACGATGGAGCAGGTCGTGGTCTCGCCGCACATGTCCGGCGATCAGATTGGCTGGGAGGCCGCAGCCGTCGCCCGTTTTCAGGAGAACCTGCGTCGGTGGTGCTCCGGGGAGCCGCTGCTCAACGTCGTCGACGCGGGCCGGTCCTGAGCGGATCCGCGGCCCCGACCGCCCTACCTCCGCTGCGCCTGGCGTCGCGGGCGGGCACGTTGGGCAGCGCCAAACCGGACCAATAACGGGATGCTGCATCACTTATTACGGATTGGTCTCGGTGGTCCCGAGCGACACACTTATAGTAGGTGCGTAAAAGGTTTAGGTCTGATTAACGAATATGGACATGCGCGCACCGGGTTGCCAGAGTGCGCCGTGGAAGCGAACCAAAGGAGGGATCGCATGAAATTATTAAGTTCAGCGCGTTGGGTGGCGCTTGCAGTAGTGGTCGGTGTGGCCGTTGCGGCCTGCGGAAGCTCGAGCAGTTCGACAACGAGTCCAACGACGAGCGCGAGCGCGACCACATCCGCGTCCGCGAGCAGCAGCGCCGCGGCTGTACCCACCATCTCCGCCACCTCGTTCACGAGCGACTTCTCGGCGATGAAGACGCTGACATCGCTTGCGGCGGCCGGCAAGGGCAAGATCGCCGCGATTCTGCCCGACACGACGAGCTCGACGCGGTACGTCGAGTTCGATGCGCCGATGCTCAAGCAGGCGGCCACGGCCGCAGGCCTCCCCAGCTCGGACATCATCGTCCAGAACGCGGAGGGCAGCGACTCGACGTTCGTGACGGATGCCGAGAGCGACATCACGAATGGCGCCACCGTGTTGCTGATCGACCCAGAGGACTCGGGCACCGGCGTGACCGTGCAGAAGTACGCGAAGCAGCACGGCGTCGCGGTCGTCGACTACGACCGGCTGACGCTCGGCGCGCCGGCGGGCACGGCTGACTACGTCAGCTTCAACAACGTCCGCGTCGGTCAGCTGATCGGCCAGGGCTTCGTGGCTTGCGTTGCCGCATGGCATGTCGCGACCCCGAACGTCGTGGTCATGCACGGCGCCGTCACCGACAACAACGCAACTCTATTCGCCACCGGGTACGAAGGCGTGCTGGCGCCGTACTTCTCGTCGGGCAAGTACAAGCTCGTGACCCGCACCGCCGGAACCTGGACGCCGACAGACGCCTTGACCGAGTTCGAGGGTGCTTACACGGCGCACTCGAACATCAACTCCGCGGTGATCCCGAACGACGAGACTGGCGCACCTATCATCAGCTACCTCGAGAGTCACGGCGTCAAGCCGAAGACGTTCCCGACCACCGGACAGGACGCGACCTTGACGGGTTTGCAGAACGTGCTCTCCGGGTACCAGTGCGGGACCGTCTACAAGCCGATCTACCTCGAGGCTCAGGCAGGCATCGCGCTGGCTCTGTACTTGCGTGCGAGCAAGCCCGTGCCGGCCTCGTTGCTGAACGCCACGACGATCGACCCGACCACGCACAACGCGGTTCCGTCGGTGCTGTTGACCCCGGAGTGGGTTACGCCCGCAAACATGGCCGACACGGTCATCAAGGACAACTTCGTCCCGAAGGCCCAGCTCTGCACGGGCCAGTTCGCGGCCGACTGCACGGCAGCGGGGATCTGATTCCGACGCGGCGCTTGCCTCGGTCCGAGTGATGGTGTGAAATGGGCCCCTCCGCTTTCGGCGCAGGGGCCCACCCCACCAACAAGGAAGCGACGAAGGTTTCAAGAAACAAGCGATGAGCGTTTCAAGAAGCACAACGACGGGATGAGCGTTTCAAGCGGCACGACAACCGCCCCCACGGCCAGCGTGAACGGCACGCCGTTGCTGGAGCTGCGGGGGATCAGCAAGCGTTTCGGCGCAGTCCGGGCCCTGACGCGGATCAACTTCTCCATCCCGGCGGGCCAGGTGACCGCGCTCGCCGGCGACAACGGAGCCGGTAAGTCCGTAACGATCAAGACGATCGCCGGGCTCTGGGCGCCGGACGAAGGGCAGATCATCTGGGAGGGTCGGCCTGTGCACCCTCGCAAGCCCCGCGACTCCGAGGCGCTCGGCATCACCACGATCTACCAGGATCTGGCGTTGTGCGACAACCTCGACGTCGTCCAGAACATGTTTCTTGGCCACGAGGCGCTCAGGCGCGGCCTCCTGGATGAGTCGACGATGGAGATCGCTGCGCGCGACACGCTCAAGGGTCTGCACGTCACCACGCTGCGCTCGATTCGCCAGCCGGTCGCGTCGCTGTCCGGGGGCCAGCGGCAGTCGGTCGCGGTCGCCAAGGCGGTGATGTCGAAGGCCAAGCTCGTGATCATGGACGAGCCGACCGCTGCGCTCGGGGTGGCGCAGACGAGGATGGTGCTCGACCTGATCAAGCGCCTGGCCTCGCAGGGGGTCGCCGTGATGTTGGTCTCGCACAACCTCAATGACGTGTTCGCGATCGCTGACCGGGTCGTGATCCTGTACCTCGGGCAGATGGTGGCGAGCGGGCCGATCTCCGACTTCGATCCCACCACCGTGGTCGACTACATGACGACCGGACGCTCGACGCGTGCGCCGGCGGGCGCGGCTGCGCAAGACTCCGCGAACCGGCGGGAGGGATGATGGAGGACGAGCCGAGCCGGGGCGACGTCCCCACCGAGTTGGAGAAGGCGCCGCTCGCGACCGAGGTCGAGGAGGAGAGCCCCGCCCCTGCCGAGAGCGACGTAGAGCTGGCGGCGGCCGCGCCGGAGGTGCTGGCCAACTCCCTCGGCGAGTACGTGCGAGCGTACGGCGCGCGAATCCGGGCGGGGGAGAGCGGCGCATTACCGATCGTCGTCGGCCTCGTCGTAATCATCATCTTCTTCCAGGCCGAGCGCTCGACGTTCGACTCGGCCGGGAACCTCGTCAACCTGCTGGTCCAGTCGTCGATCTACATCCTCCTCGGCGCCGCCGAGGTGTTCGCGCTCGTGCTCTCGGAAATCGACCTGTCCGTGGGTTGGGTGCTGGCGGTGGGCGGCTTCGTGATCGCCGAGCTGATCGCCTCGCCGATCAACCTGCCATGGTGGGTGGGGGTCCTCGCCGGACTCGGGGTCACCGCTGTGATCGGCTACGTCCAGGGGAGCCTGATCACGAGGCTGCACGTGCCCTCGTTCGTCGTCACGCTCGCGGGCCTGCTCGTGTTCGAGGGGGTGGCGATCGAGCTTGCCACCGTCGACAAGTCCGCCGTCGGCGGAGTGATCTCCGTCTCGAGCTCGAGCCCCGTCTACAAGCTCGTCGCCAGCAACATGAGCGTGGCGACCTCGTGGATCGTGCTGGCCGCCGTGATCGCGATCTACGCGGCGGTGACGCTCTCGCGCGCCGCGCGCCGGCGCCAGCGTGGTCTGAGCGCGCCGCCGCTCAGCGTCACCATTTTCACGATCGCGCTCACGGCGATCGGCGGGATCATTCTCGTTTACATCTGCAACCTCAACCGCGGCTTGCTGACCACGCTCAGGGGAGTGCCATGGGTTGTGCCCTTCGTGGGCATAGTCCTGCTGATCTACTCGATCTTCCTCGCGCGGACCCGCACAGGGCGCTACATGTACGCGATCGGCGCAAACCCGGAAGCCGCGCGCCGAGCCGGCATCAACATCCAGCGTATTCGCCGGATCGCGTTCACCCTCAGCGGACTGACCGCGGGCCTAGCCGGACTCGTGTACGCATCCTGGCTGGGATCGATCTCCACCGACGTGCCCGGTGGCAACTACACGCTCTACGGGGTGGCTGCGGCAGTCATCGGCGGCGCGAGTCTCTTCGGCGGCCGTGGTAAGCCGCTGCACGCGTTGCTCGGTGGGCTGGTGATCGGCGTCGTCTTCAACGGCCTTGCGTTGCTCTCGATCAATGCCGCTGGCCAGTACATCGCGACCGGGGTCGTGCTGCTGGCGGCCGCGGCGGTCGACGCGCTCGTGCGGCGGCGTGGGTCGGCTGGGGGGCTGTAGCGAGGCCTACGGGTTCGACCCGCTGCTGCAGTACCCGACGCAGCTGATCTTCCACCGCCCCTGGTCCTTGACCAGAGCAACTCGAGATCTATCGTCGAGCAGGTTGTCGGATACCGACGTGAGCACCACGGCTCGATCGCCCGCGACCGTCGGCCAATAGTGCGCCTTCTGGACCACAGCCGCATCCGACGCCGATGTCGAGCCTGACGACTGGCAGCGGTCCAGGCCGCCCACCTGCGCGAGCGCCGCCGGCGTGAACTGCGCGCACGCGCCGACGGCATCGCCGGAATACGAGGCGGCAAGTACGTCGCGGACGAACACAGCCGGGGAACCGGTGGCGTCGATGCTCGCGTGCTGCCCGCCTCGACTCGCGACGAGTGGCGTGACGAGGACCGCGAGAACCAACACGATCGGGACAGCGGCGATCAACACGATGGTGGGTGGTTTCTTCCACGCCAGTCGGGCCGGTGAGGGACCACTGGGCTGCGCCGACGCGGGCGCGGCGGACGGCAGGCGGAGGTAGACGGCCCCTGACGCCGCCGAGCCTTGGCTGTTCGCCGCGCGGGCTTCGGCCCGTCTCAGCTCCTCTCTGAGCTGCGCCTCACGCGCCTCGGCGTCCGCGCGCCGTTCTCGCTCCTCCTGCGCAATCCGCGCTTGACGCTCGATCTCGGCTCGGGCCTGCTTGAGCTCTTCGTCCGGCCGCGCGTGCGGAAACTGTTCCTCTGACTCGCTCATGGTCCTTCGGGCGCGGCACCACCGCGCCCCGGTCAACGACGGTAGCGAACCACCGGCGACATCGGGGCGCGTGATCCTTCAGCACGCAGCTGATCTTCGCCGCGCCGGTGGATGGGACCCGGACGACATGGTCACTACGTGCCGGACGGGTGCAAGCAGACCGCCGTCGCGCTGGTCTGGACGATCTTGCTGCCCTGCACCGCGTCCTTGTAGACGCAGACGTTCTTGATCGCTACGAGTGAGCCGAACGGCACCATGGGTACGAACTGGGATCGGCGGTCCCTCGTGTACCGACAATGGCGTAGGCATGGTATGTAAGGACGGTGTGTATGAACTCCCAGCGCTCGTTCGCGTCGGTCGAGCACTCGACTGACACACGCGTGGCGAGCGACGTTCGACCCGGGCGATCAGTCAGCAGCCGTCACGCGTCCATCCGGCTGACCTCAGCAGCCGTCACTGCGTCCATGCGGCTGACCGCGCTTCGCGTAGAAACTGATAACTGTGGGGGGGAATAGACCGGTTTGGATAAACCGAACCGGAGTTGCACCCATGCAGCGACGGCGGGTCAGGGCGTGTCTTCTTCGATGAACGCGGCGGCACGCTCACCGATCATGACCGCGGTCGCGGCGGGACCACGGCGGATGATCTCGGGAATGATCGAGATGTCGACGACCCGGAGATGCTCGACGCCATGGACCCGGCAACGCTGGTCGACGACGGCGCTCGGGTCGGATTCCGGACCCATCCGCGCGCTGCACTGGGTGTGCAGCGACGTGCCGAGGTTGCCCCTGATCCACGTCTGCAGCACGTCGTCAGAGGCGGTGTCCGCCGGCCCGGGGCGGACTAGCTTTGCCCCCAGCCGCTTGAACTCGGGCGCCTGCAGGAGCCGCATGCCCATGCGCGCGTTCGCCGCGAGCCTGGGCAGGTCCTCGGGGTGGGAAAGGTAGTTGAGCCGGATCAACGGCTGCTCGCGGGGGTCGGCGGAGGCGAGCGAGATCTCGCCCGTGCTCTTCTCCGCGTCCATGCTGCAGAGCATGATCAGGTTGTCCTGCATTCGCGCCTCCTGGAGCAGGAAGCGAATCGGCAAGCGGCGAAGCGCCTTCATGGTCGCCCACGGCCGCGAGACGTAGGATGGCATCTGGTACGTCTCTCCGCGGGGTCCGATCTTCTTCATGACCTCCGCGAACGACGTCGCCGAGCAGCCGATCTGGAGGTCTCCGTCGAGATCAGAGCCTGGCGCGGTGTGGTTAAGCGCGGTCTGCAGCAGCCGCGGCAAGTCGCCGGCGAGTGGTGGGACGAGGTCGTCCCGGACGCTGAAGTTCAGCATCACCGACGGGTGATCCTTGGCGTTGCGGCCGACACCTGGACTGTCCTGGACGACCGCGACCCCGTGCTTGCTCAGCTCGTCGGCCGGGCCCACCCCCGAGAGCAGGAGCAGGTGCGGCGATTTGATCCCACTCGCCGACAGCACGATCTCCTCGCCATGAAAGGTCACGCGCTGACCGTCTCTCTCCGCCTCGACGCCGACCGCGCGCGTGCCGTCGAACAACACGCGGCGGACGAACGTCTCGCCGTACACGGTCAGGTTCGGCCTCTTCCGCGCCGGTGCGAGGTAGGTCATCGCGGTGTTCATCCGGATCCCGTTGAGCGCGTTTGTCGGTACCGGCCCGATCCCCTCGTTCGCGGGGGCGTTCTTGTCGGGATCCTCGGGAAAGCCGGCGCTCAGGCACGCCTGGATGAACGCCTCCGAGACCGGGCTCAGCTGGTCGGACCGAGCCCGCTGCACGGGCATCGGCCCATCCTGCCCGTGGTAATCGTTGGCGTAGTCGAGATCGTGCTCGCTCTTCTTGTAGAACGGGAGCACCTGGTCGTATGACCAGAGGTCGTTCCCGAGCGCGACCCACGACTCGAAGTCCGCCGGCCGGGCGCGGATGAAGTAGACGCCGTTGATCGCGCTCGAGCCCCCGACGAGCTTGCCGCGCGTGAGCGGATACGTCCGGCCGGGCAGCAACTCGCCGACGAACGACCAGTTGGCTGGATGCCCCGGGAACGAGACCGCCATCGACCTCGCCCGTGCCACCTCGGGCGGGTAGTCCTCCGGTGTGGGGTAGTCCGCGCCTGCTTCCAGCAGGAGAACCTGCCGGGCGTCGTTCTCGCTCAGCCGGCTCGCCAGTACGCATCCCGCCGACCCGGCGCCGACGACGATCACGTCGTAGTGCTCGCGCTCCGTCATCCGATGCCGTACGGGCTGGACATCCGCGGCATCCTAGCGCCCGAGCACGATTCGGCATCATCTGGTGCTCACACAGTCGGGCCTGGGACAGGCCCACCGTTCGCTTGTGAGTGTGCGGAGAAAATTGCACCCACCCTGCACGCCGCGAGGGCGTGTGGCGAATCTTGTTCGCGTGGCGGACAAAATCGCACCCGCGCCCGATTCAGGACAGGCGTGGGTGCATTTTTGTCCGCGCCGCGAGGCGCCGCGCGTGCACCGGCCCAAGGCGACCCACGTGCCGGCCGCGGAGACTGTCGCCCGCGACGCGAGACAGTCGCGACTGCGACTCAGCTGACAGGTGAGTGCCCGCCCCCGGCGGCGCGCAGTATCGTGCGACAAGTTCGCAGCGTGCACCACCACGGCTGTCGTTCGCCGAATACGGGAAAGCGGAATGCCGAAGTACGTTCTTGATCACCATCAGAAAGGCGAACGCGAGCGCCTGGCGCTGATGTCGCAGCTGCTCGACCCGATGCACCGGCGTCATCTCGAGCGTCTCGGCGTGGCGCGGGGCGCGCAGACACTCGAGGTCGGGTGCGGGAACGGCTCGATCTCGCGCTGGCTCGCGGATCACGTCGCTCCCGATGGGAAGGCCGTCGCGGTCGATCTGGATCTCTCGCTGGCCGATGTCGATGCGCCGAACCTCGAGCTGCGCCGCGGCGACATCGTCGCCGGGCCGGTCGCGACAGGGGGCTTCGACATCGTCACCGCCCGCGCGGTGCTCCATCACGTGGCAGACGCACGCACAGCGATTGAAAACCTCGTCGCGAGCGCGCGACCGGGCGGGGCGATTCTGTTGATCGAGCCAGATTTCTTGCCGGTTAGTGTGGCCGAGCCTCCCGAGGTCAGGGCGTTCTGGGAGGGCTGGCTGAGCTGGGCGAGCGGGCAGGGAATCGATTACCTGATCGGTCGGCGCCTGCCTGCGGCCCTGGCGGAGTTGGGCCTAGAGAGCGTTGGGGCGACGGCTGAAACCATCCTTTACAACGGCGGCTCTCCGTGGGCGCAGTATTGGTCGCAGACGGTGCTCGAGTTACGTTCCCGCCTTACCGCGTCGGGCGAGCTCAGCGACCGCTCAATTGACACGTTCCTCTCCTACTGCCGCGATCCCGCTTGGTGGACCCAAACGATCGCGTTCACAGCCGCGCACGGCCGCGTGCCGAAATCCACGTACTGATGCCGGTGCCCAAATAGGAGGGAAGCGATCGATGGGAGTGCTCACGATCTGGCGCTACCCCGTGAAGGCGATGCTCGGTGAGCTGCTCGATGCCGTCGCCATCGGTCCCGGCGGGTGCGAGGGCGATCGCCGCTGGGTAGTCGTGGACGAAGACACGGGCGAGCAGATCGCTAACAAGCGCGGCCCGACCGATCCGCGACTGCGCGCGTGCCGAGCGGAGCTGCTCGAAGGCTCTCAGCACGAGCTGCCACTCCGCATCACCCTGTCCGATGGCGAGAGTCTCGAAGGGCCCGAGATCGAGCCGGCGCTCTCTCACCTGCTCGAGCGGCGCGTGCGGTTTCAACGAGCCGGGGGGCCGGCGACGGGCCGCCTGCTCGGGACCGGCGCGTTCCACGACGCCGCGCCGGTTCACCTGGTGACCACGCGCACGCTCGCCCACCTGCGAGCGATCGCGCCAGGGTCGGATTGGGACGTTCGCCGTCTGCGGCCAAACCTCGTGCTCGACGACGGCGAGCGACCAGGCGAGTTCACCGAAGACCTCCTGGTCGGCGGCCGCCTGATCGCGGAGTCCGGCCTCGCGCTGGGCGTCGCGCTGCCCACCCCTCGCTGCGTTGTTCCCACGCGGGCACACGACGAGCTTCCGGCTGACCCGAACATCCTGCGCGCGCTCGTGACACACCATCGCTTCGATCTCGGCCCGTTCGGGCGGCA
This sequence comes from uncultured Solirubrobacterales bacterium, assembly GCA_963763525.1. Lineage (GTDB taxonomy): Bacteria > Actinomycetota > Thermoleophilia > Solirubrobacterales > Solirubrobacteraceae > Palsa-465. The sequence goes on along the minus strand of CAVXPA010000011.1, from coordinate 672,640 downwards.
GGGATGCGTCGGCACCTACGCCGAGGTCGCCCGCGCGGGCGACCTGCGAGTCGGCGAGCGCCTCGTCGTCGAACCCGCTGGCGCACCTTTGGATGAGGCGATTCGGCGATCAATCGACGAACTCGTCGAACAGCTCGCCCAAGGGTGAGCAGCGTCGGCCGCGGTGTCCGGCGCGGGCCTGATCGGGCCCGCTTGCTTCAGCTCTCGCGAAAGCCGGCGTTTCCCAGCATCCGCCTGAGATTCACCAGCAGCTGCTCGTCAACGTCCTTGCCGCGCGGCGGAGTGATGTGCTCGGTCTCGAGCCCGACGGTGACCCGCAACTTCCCGTTCTTCTCTGTCACCACCGTGCCGACCGCCTCGAGCAGTGAGCGGACCTGCCGCCACTCCACATTGGCGCTCGGCGGGTGCTCAAAGATCTTCTGAAGTGTGTCTCGGTGATGCCCGCTCAGGTGGGGCGTCGGTGGCTCAACCAAGCTCGCTCCGATCCTCTCGCTCAGCGAAGGACTGTGCCACCGACTGATGGTTTGCGGTGCAAGGGTGAAATGTCATCGCCTGCATCAGTTGATTCACCCGTGCAGCATAGCGAGTGCGCAGTCAGTTGCCCGCTCGACACATCTTGATCCGCCGGTCGCGCTCGACACATCTTGATCCGCCGGTGGCGCTCGACGCATCTTGATCCGCCGGTGGCGTAACATCCTGGCGCGATGGCGGATTTCGACATCGACGACATGCTCGGGCCCGAGATGGTCAAGCGACTGGCGGACCTTGGGGCCAGCGGGCACTCGGTTCTGAGCATGTACGTCGACCTTGATCCGTCGCAGTTCCCGACGCCGCATGCCCGCCAAGTCGAACTGGGATCGATGATGGACCAGGCACGGCGCGACGGTGCCGCGGAGGACGCGGACCGGATCGGGGCGTTGTTCGCCTCGCGGCCCGAGCTCGTTCATGAGGCGCAGGCCGTGGCGGCTTTCTCGTCGGTCGGGGATGGGATGCTGGAGGTGGTCCCCTTGTCCATCCCCGTCAAGTCGATGGTGGTCTGGGACAAGATCCCTTGGCTGGAACCACTCATCGCCGCTGCTCCGGCGAGCGACTGGGGGGTGGCCGTGGTGAGTCGGCGAGCGGCACGCCTGTTTCGAGGCAACTCTGAGCGGCTGGTCGAGTTCGCCGCGTTCGCGGATGACGTTCACGGCAGACAGCGCAGCGGCGGGCTATCGGCGGACAAGTATCAGCGGGCGACCGAGAACGAGGTCGACGCGCATGCCGCCCGTGTTGGAAGCTTTCTCCTCCGCGCTCATGTACGACGCCCATTCGGTCACTTGGTGATCGTGGCGGCAGCCGAGTTGTGGCCCGTCGTAGAGCGTCGGCTCAACGGCGAGCTGCTCCAGGTCCTCGCCGGCACCGTCACCGAGGACCTGGAGCAGGCGGACCAGGCCCAGATCCTCAGCGCGGTCGCGCCGCTGATGGACCGCGTAGCGCAAGATCACGAACAGGATCTCCTGAACCGCCTCGAGCACGAGCTCGGGACCGGAGGGCGAGCGGCGGAGGGCCCCGTCGACACTCTGGCGGCGCTCGGCGAGAAACGAGTCGAGACGCTGCTCGTGGGCGAGAGCGACGTGGCGGAGCGCGCAGTTGAGGAGGCGGAGCGCGAGTCCGCGCAGGTCGTCGTCGTGCGCTACGAGACCGAGTGGATAGCCAGGCACGGAGGGATCGCCGCGATCCTCAGGTGGTAATCGGCCGCGCCTTGGCGGCGTGTGCCGCTTTCGTCCGGAGCGCGGCTTACGTCGACGGGCGTGTCGATCGCGTCGTGTGGTCGAGCTTTGCCGCGGATAGCGCGGCTTACCTCGACGGGCGTGTCGATCGCGCCTTGTGGTCGAGGTTTGCCGCGCCGGCGCTCGAGCTACCGGTCGAATCGCCCAGTCCGAGGATGCGGCTGATGAACTCGGCGCGCGCGTGCCGCGCGGCGGCCGAGATCGCCGCGGACGGTGAGATCACGTCGAACCCGTGGTGCGCACCCGCCCAGACGTGCAGCTCGGCGATGCCCCCGGCAGCCCAGATGTCCGCGGCATACGCGACATCCTCGTCACGGAACACCTCGGCTGAGCCGCAGTCGATGTAGGTCGGCGGCAGCCCCGAGAGATCGGTCGCGCGCGCCGGAGCAGCATAGATCGAGACGCGATCGGTCCCTCGCCGCTCGCCGAGGAGTGCGCCCCAGCCGGCCTTGTTGCTGGTTCGGTCCCACACGCCGATCCCATCGATCTGGTGGCTCGAGAGCGTGTCGTTGCGGTCGTCGAGCATCGGCCCGATGAGGACCTGAGCCGCCAGGGCAGGGCCGCCCCTGTCCCGCGCCATCAGCGTGGTACCGGCCGCCAGCCCGCCCCCGGAGCTGCCGCCGAGGATGATCAGCCGTTGCGCGTCGAACCCGAGCTCGGAGGCATTGGCCGCGGTCCACACGAGGCCGGTGAAGCAATCGTTGACCGGAGCCGGGTCGGGATGCTCGGGCGCAAGCCGGTACTCGACGCTGACCGCGACCGCGTCGAATGCCTCGACCCAGGCAAGGGCGCGGTCGATCGTCGTGAAGCGGTCGCCGATCACCATTCCGCCGCCGTGGATGAAATAGATCCCGGGGCCACCGGGAGCGTGCGAGCGCTTCGCAAAGACGCTGACGGTGATGTCAGGCGCGTCGTCGGCGCCAGGGATCGTGCGGTCCTCGCGGACCAGGTCGCGTGCCGCCAGCTGCTCCTCGACCGAGGGCGACTGAGGCCGCCCTCGGCCGGCGATCATCTGCTCAACGCCCATCGCCGGAGGGATCCGGATCGGCCCCGCGTCCAACAACCGTGCCAGCTCAGGATCGAACGGCGGAGCGGGGAAGCTGTTCTCAGAGGTCATTGAACTCCTCGTCGTGCCTGGCGCCGCGCGCTCAGCTCAAGATGAAACCCTCGTAGTCGTTCGACGTCGCCTCGTTGATCCTCGGCATGTACTCACCCATGCCCGCGCAGAAGGGTATGAACAGCCGCGAGCCATCCGCGTTGACGTGGACCATGTATTGATCCTGGAGCCGGCGGATCGGGAACATCCGTTGCGCGTAGGCATCGACGAGCTCCATCCAGTCCTGCGCTGCCGCGGCGGTCGGCTCGATGCTGGCGTAGCCGCGATCGTCCATGTACTTGATGGTGTCCGCAATCCAGTCGCCGAAGAACTCGTGCTGGAGCATCGCGTTGCCGAGAACCGACGGGCTGCCTGCGTTCGTGGGATGGAAGAGGTTCGGAAAGCCGGGCGTCATGAGGCCGAAGAGGGTGACTGGACCATTCGTCCAGGCCTCCTTGGGCGTGTAGCCGGCCTCCGTACGGATACCGGCGTCGTCGAGCGTCCCGACGAACGCCCGAAACCCGACCGCGAAGATGATCACGTCGAGCTCGTAGTGCGATGAGGCCGTGCGCGCGCCGGTCTCGGTGATCTCCACGATCGGGTCCTCGAGCCCGTCTGCGAGCACCACGTTGTCTTGGTTGAATGCCTCGTAGTAGCCGATTTCCAGGATCAGGCGCCGCGTCCCGAACGGATATTTGGGGCAGAGCTTCTCGGCGAGGACGGGATCGGCGACGCGACCTCGGATCCGGTCCCTGACGTATTCAGAGACGATCTCGTTGGAGGCCGGGTTGGTCGTCTCGTCGGCGAACAGATAGGTCATACCGTGTCCGCCGTATTCCCACTGGAGCTCGAGCAACTCGGCCCTGCGCGCCTCGGTGTATTCGCTTATCGGACGCGCTGGCTCGGGCGTTGCGCGCAGCCGCTTCGACCCGCCACGAGGATCCGCCGGGCCACTGAGCATGAGATGCAGCTCGCGTTCGCTCGCGAGGTTGGCCGCCACCTCATCCTGCTCACCGGGCTGCAGTGGTCGGTTCTGAGCGGGTATCCCCCAGTGCGGATGGCGCTGGAAGACGACCAGATGCTCGGCCTCCTCTGCGACCACGGGTACGGCCTGGGCGCCCGACGCGCCCGTCCCGATGATCCCCACCCTGAGGCCTTTGAACGAGGCGTACGGCTCAGACCACCGACTCGTGTAGAGGACCTCGCCCTTGAACCTCTCCAGCCCGGGAACGACGATCGGTTTCGGCGCCGCCAGCGTACCGGTGGCCATCTCGAGAAAGCGCGCGCGGATGCCGTCGCCCTGATCGGTGATGATGTGCCAGTGCCTGTCGGCGCTGGACCACTGCGCCTCGCGCACGCGCGTGCCGAAGCGGAAGAAGCGTGCGACTTCCAGCTCCTGCGCGACGAAGTGCAGATAGTCGTACAGCGTCTGCCCGTCGGCGAAGCGCTCTTCCCATCGCCACTTGTTGTAGAGCTCCGTCGAATACTGAAAGCAGTAGTCGAGGCTGTCGGTGTCGACCCGGGAGCCCGGGTAGCGATTGTGGTACCAGACGCCCCCGAACGTCGAACCGCCGTCGAGGCCGATGACCGACACACCACTCTGGTGGAGCCTGTAGCTGGAGTAGATGCCGCCTTGGCCACCGCCGACGACGGCTACGTCAAACGTCTCCATCACACTCCTTTGCTCTCGCACACGAAGAGCCCCGCACGAGGGTGCGGGGCTCTCGACAATCCACGCTCGGGAGCGTCAGCCGGTCGTGCTGAGGCAGAGCGGGGTCGGGCTGGTCTGCACGATGTTGCCATTCTGCAGCGTGTCATCGTACATGCACGTGTTGTGCAGCCCCACGAACGTGAGGAAGTGGTGCGCCGGCGTGAAGTTGATCGGCGCCGTGAACCCGAGGGTGTTGAATGCCGTCTGCTTCTGCAGATACGACTCGATCGTCTGAGCGTTCAGCGAGCCGGCATCCTTGACGAGCGTCGGCAGCAGCTTGTAGCCGATGTAGGCGTCCATGCCGGCGTCGTTGTAGAGGTTGCTGTCCTGAATGCCGTACTTGGCGGAGTCCGCCTTGAGATCGTTGAACGCCGTCGAACTGAACGGCAGCGTGATCACGGACTTGAGGCCGAGGGTCTTAAGGGCCTGCAGCTCGCTGTCCGAGATCACCGAGCCTTCCATCGCCCACGTGAGCTTGACGCCGAGCTGGTTGCACGCCTGCGCCATCGGCGCGAACTGCGTCAAGCCGTTGAAGACCACGACGCCGATATCCGCGCCGAACTTCTTCGCCTGCAGGCACGGCGTCGAGAAGTCCGTCGCCGTGAGCGGAACGGTGACGATAGTGGCAGCATCGCCCCGCGCCTTGTACAGCGGCTCGGCGGCCTCGGACCCTGCGATCCCGGCCGCGATATCGGCGGTGAACAGCACGACCTTGTGCTTCCCGGGCGGCAGCAGCTGCGGGATCGCGTTGTAGTTGGCGACCTCGACCTGCGTCGTGAACACGTTCGGGCTCTCCCACTCGCCGACGTTCGCCATCTCGCCGGACCAGACGATCGTGTGGGTCGCCTTCAGCAGGTTCGGGACCGCGGTGTCGTACGTCCCGTCGTCGCCCACGAGCATCACGTCCTTGTCCTGGACGAGCAGCTTCTGGGCGCACACCGCCGCCGTCTGCACGCTGCCCTGGTCATCGCAGGAATCGAGGACGATCTGATGGCCCATCACCCCACCGGCGGCGTTCGCGGACTTGACCCCGATCTCTGCGGCCTGGAGAACCCATGGCTCGGCGGTGACGCCGGTTGCTGAGACGATCAGCCCGAACTTGACCGGGCTTCCGGTCGCGGCGCCGCCGGAGGCGGCCGCAGAGCTCGCCGACGACACGGCCGAGGATACCGACGACGCGGCCGAGGATGCCGACGAGGTCGTCGACGACGAAGAGCTTCCGCACGCCGCCACGGCGACGGAAGCGATTAGCGCGAGCACCAGCGCGAGCGGTGCCGTCATGCGGCGCTTGAACCTAGACACGGTCACGATCTCCCTCTCCCAAAAGTTGTGTTCGAACTTCATTGTTCGCCCGACAGGTTCAGCGCGAGTCGCACGCGCTGCGGATCCTGCAGATCGACGCCCGCTCCGCGGACCTCGAAGCCGGGAGCTTGGCAAGGACCAAAAACCTTGTCAAGTCTCTCCTAACCGAACGCTCACGCCGTCCCAAAGGGTCTTACCCACAGCGCCCGTGCGAGCCGGTCGCGGCGACGGCGGGCTTGCTTCCCGATTAGTGACAACTAACCCACTTCCGAAGGGCCAGCCGCCGGATCGACCAAACGTCTGGTCGATGGCCACGGAGCCGCGAACTCCACCGCGGCCGCCTTGAGCTGTGGCTCGCGCTACGCGATTGAGGGCTTTGCTAGAGCGTCTGCAGCCACGCGACATGGATTCGCTCGGATAAAATCATCGGCTCGGGCCAATGGGGCGACCGCTGAAGGAGGAGACCATGGGAGCAGCTGAGAACCTCGAGACGCATGCTCGCTGGGCCGAGGCCGACGATCGGCACGACCTGTCGCATCATCACGAGTTCGTGCACGAGGACATCGTCGTCCACCACCTCGACGGCGAGACGGTCGTCGGCCGTGAGGCGCTGATCAAGAACATGGCGGACAGCCTCGCGGCGATGCCCGATTACCACGTGACGATCGATGACCGATTCGCGACCGACGACCGCGTGCTGTGTCGCTGGCGGGTCTCCGGTACGCCGCGCGGAGCGGACAGCGACTCGGAGACGGCGCCAATCGAGGTGGCGGGGATCAGCGTGTGGGAGTTCGAGGATGGGAAAGCGCGGCGCGGATGGGTCTGCTCAAACGCCGTGTTCCTGCAGCAGCAGGGTGCGCGCAATGCCCACGCGTACTCGATCCGCGCGCACGAGCCGGCGCCGTCCCAGGGCTAGCCGACAGGGTCCTGACGGTCACACTGCCCCGGACCGGCGGTGGATTTGACCGCTGAGGAACGCCACCGGTTCGTGCGATGACGCGCGCCTACGAGAGAGGGTTGTACGAGCTGGGCGACGATCTGTACGCCTATCTGCAGCCGGACGGGGGGTGGGGATGGAGCAACGCAGGCCTCGTCGTCGACGGCGAGAGCACGCTGCTCGTCGCCTCGGAGCGAACCGCAGCCGAGATGTCCGAGCTGCCGTCGTCGACGATGACCGTGCTCCTGGACCAGGCTCCCGCGATGGGCAAGCTGGGCGAGTTCTTCCTGAGCTGCTTCGGCGCGTTCGACTTCCGCGGGATCGAGCTCGTCCTGCCCGGACCGCACATTCAGCGGCGAGCTGACGCTGCGCGTCGGTGCGCGCGAGGTGCGGCTGATCGAGGTCGGGCCGGCACACACACGCGGCGACACACTGGCGGTGCTGCCGGCCGAACGGGTGCTGTTCGCCGGCGACATCGTGTTCAACGGCGGTCACCCGATCGCCTGGGCCGGGCCCGTATCCAACTGGATCGCCGCATGCGAGCGGATCCTCGCGATGGATCTCGCGGTGCTAGTGCAAGGCCACGGACCGCTCACCGACCAGCAGGCCCTGCGAGAGCTCAAGGCGTACTTCGAGTACCTCTACGAGCAGGCGCGGTCACGCCATGCCGCGGGCATGATCGCGCTCCAGGCGGCGCGGTCGATCTCCACCGGTCGCTAGGCGCACTGGGGTGAGCCCGAGCGCCTGGTCGTCAACATCGCGACGATTTACGCCGAGCTGACGGGGGCCGATGAGCCGGTGGCCCCGGTCACCGCGTTCGAGCAGATGGCCGAGCTGGCACGGAGCCTCTGAACGACGGTCAGCTTCGCGCGCCGCAGGGCGCAGTCGGGCGGTTTCTTCCTACTATGCCGCCATGAGCGTTACCGAGCAGCGTTCCGGATCCGTGTTGGGCGAATCGGAGCTGACCGCGGAGGACCGCCGCCTCCGGGAGGCTCGCGCCGGCGTCCCGTGGCGCACCTGGGGTCCATACCTCAGTGAGCGGCAGTGGGGGACGGTTCGCGAGGACTACAGCGAGAACGGCGACGCGTGGTCCTATTTCTCACACGATCAGGCGCGCTCTCGCGCTTATCGCTGGGGTGAGGACGGCCTCGCCGGAATCAGCGACGACAAGCAGCGATTGTGCCTCGCGCTCGCGTTGTGGAACGAGCAGGACCTGATTCTGAAGGAGCGCCTGTTCGGGCTGACAAACGTCGAGGGCAACCACGGCGAGGATGTGAAGGAGTATTACTTCTACGTCGACAATGTCCCGACGCACAGCTATCAACGGTGGCTCTACAAGTACCCTCACGCCGCGTATCCGTACGGCGAGCTCGTCGCCGTGAATGCGGTGCGCTCCGCGCGGGAATGGGAGTACGAGCTGCTCGACACCGGCGTCTTCGACGAAGATCGCTACTTCGACGTCGAGGTGGAGCACGCGAAGGCCGGGCCCGAGGACATTCTGTGCCGCGTAACGGTGCACAACCGGTCTGCGCGCGCGGCGGCGCTGCACGTGCTGCCAACGCTGTGGTTTCGCAACACGTGGTCGTGGTTGCCCGACGAGCCCAAGCCCCGGCTCTCCCGCATCGCCGCCACTCACCCGGTGGTGATGGCCGAGCACGACGAGCTCGGCACCTTCTATCTGCACGCGGAGCCGGGCGCGGAACTGCTGTTCTGTGAGAACGAGACGAATGCCCCGCGCGTCTGGGGCGCAGAGAGCACGACGGCGTTTCCGAAGGATGGGGTCGGCGATCACGTCCTCCACGGCCTCGACACCGTCAACCCCGACCAGGTGGGAACGAAGGCGGCGGTGCACTGGCGGGTGGAGGTGCCCGCGGGCGGTGAGGCCAGCATGCTCGTGCGCCTGACGCGCGAGGATCCCGGGACGCTTGGTGCTCCGTTCGCGCAGGCCGCCGAGCTGTTCGCGCGCAGGCGCGCCGAGGCCGACGAATTCTACCAGGCGATCACACCCCCGGTCCTCGACGACGACGCCGCGTCGGTGATGCGCCAGGCGCTCGCCGGGATGCTCTGGTCCAAGCAGTGTTACTACTTCGACGTCGACCGCTGGCTGAGGGAGCGGGGAGCGCATCCCCTCCGGGGATCGATGCGGCACGCGAGCCGGAACGAGTCCTGGTTCCACATGGTGAACTACGACGTCGTGTCGATGCCCGACAAGTGGGAGTATCCGTGGTACGCCGCGTGGGATCTCGCGTTTCACTGCATCCCGCTCGCGATTGTCGATCCCGATTTCGCCAAGCACCAGATCGACCTGATGCTCTCGCAGGAGTACCTGCACCCGAGCGGTCAGATGCCGGCGTACGAGTGGAACTTCGGCGATGTCAACCCGCCGGTGCACGCGTTCGCCACGCTCTTCCTGCACAGGGTCGAGTCGGAGGCGGGTGAGGTGGACGTGCTGTTCCTGCAGCAGTGCTTCGCGCGGCTGCTCGTCAACTTCACCTGGTGGATCAACCGCAAGGATCCGACCGGCCGCAACGTGTTCGAGGGAGGCTTCCTGGGGTTGGACAACATCGGCGTGTTCGATCGCAGCGCGACGCTACCCACGGGCGGAAGCCTGGAACAGGCGGACGGGACGGCGTGGATGGCGATGTTCAGCCAGAACATGCTCGAGCTGTCGCTGGAGCTGCTCGCGCACGACGAGAGCTACGAGCAATTCGTGCTCAAGTTCGTCGAGCACTTCTTCTGGATCGCGGCGGCCGTCGACCCCGTCGGGGAGCACCCGGACGAGATGTGGGACGAGGAGGACGGCTTCTTCTATGACGTCCTGCGACTGCCGGATGGGAGCGGGACCAGGCTCAAGGTGCGGTCACTCGTCGGCTTGCTGCCGTTGTGCGCGACGACCGTGATCGAGGCCGAGCTGATCGACCGGTATCCGGCGATCAGCGCGCGTGTGCTCGCGTTCTTCGAGCGAAACCGGGACCTCCTCACCAACATCGCCGACCCGCTTGTTCCCGGGGTCCAGGGCCGCCACATCCTCTCGCTCGTGAACGAGGAAAAGCTCCGGCGGATGCTCGCGCGGATGCTCGACGAGGAGCGGTTCCTCGGGCCGCACGGGATTCGCTCGATCTCGCGCTGGCACCTCGAGCATCCATACGTGTTCGAGGCGGGCGGCGTCGAGCATCGCGTGCAATACGAGCCCGCGGAGTCGACCACGCGCATGTTCGGCGGCAACTCAAACTGGCGCGGGCCCGTGTGGTTCCCGATGAACCTGCTGCTGGTCCGCGCGCTGCTGCAGCAATATCGCTACTACGGCGATGAGCTGAAGGTCGAGTGCCCGACCGGCTCGGGGACGATGATGACGCTGTTCGAAGTCGCCCAGGAGCTGTCCCGCCGCCTCGTCGGGACGTTCGTGCGGGGGGCCGACGGTCGCCGGCCCGTCTACGGCGGCAGCGAGCGCTTCCAAGAGGATCCGCATTGGCGCGATCTGATCCTCTTCTACGAGTACTTTCACGGCGACAACGGCGCCGGCCTCGGTGCCTCTCACCAGACCGGGTGGACTGGTTTGGTCGCGCGCCTGATCCAGAGCCTCGGTCAATTCACGGGTGCGTCGGTGATCGAGGACCCGCATTGGCCCTTGGCCCAGCGCTACCACCGCCTGCAGCGCGAGCGCGTACCGTCGGCGTAGGTCGCGCCGGCGACGAGGGGCAGAAGCTTGATGTCGGAACCCACCGAGAACCTGGCGGCCAGCGTGGAGGACGTCCGCGGTCTGGCGGGCGCGATGGAGATGCAGGTGGTCGCGGCGGCGGAGTCCCTCGACGGCCTGACGTTCACGTTCATCGCGCCGGTCTCGTACTCGCTTCAGGCCGGCGGCTACGTGATCGTGCAGACACCGGCCGGGCCGAGGCTCGGGCAGATCCGCGAGCTGCGGATCGACCGCGTCGACGGCCCCGACGTCGTGATGGACCTGGGCACGTTCAGGGACGTCCGCACCCGGGTGCCGTTCGACCAGCTCGCCGGCAGCGGCACGATGCTCGCCGCGGCTCCGCCATTTCACGGCGCGCCGTTCGCGCCGGCCGACAGCGCCGCCGTGGCGGCGTGGTTCGAGAGCACGCGGCCCCGGCACCCGGTCCTGCGGATCGGGCACGCGACCCTCGCGCCGGACGTCGCCGTCGAGCTCGACGCGGGCGGATTCGGGCGCCACACCTTCCTGTGCGGCCAGTCCGGATCGGGCAAGTCGTACGCGATGGGCTTGCTGCTCGAACAACTCCTGCTGCACACGGACCTGCCGATCCTCGTGCTCGACCCCAACTCCGACGCGACTCGGTTGCAAGAGCTGCGGGCGGGTGCAGACGCGGAGCTCGAAGAGCAGTGGCGCTCGATCGCGCCCCGGATCGCCGTCCGTAGCCTCGGGCGCGACGGCGAGGAGCGGTTGCGCCTGAGATTCTTCGACCTCGACCTGGCGACCCAAGAGGCGCTGCTCGGGCTCGATCCGCTGCGCGACCGGGAAGAGTTCGACGCGCTCCGCGAGATCCTCAGCATGGAGGCGGCGGGGCAATCGGTGAGCGCGCTCGAGGACCGGCTGCTGACGGCCACCGACCCGCAGTTCCACGCGCTCGCGCTCCGGGCTCGCAACCTCGGCGTGCTCGAGTGGCCGGTCTGGTCGCGGCAGTCCGACGACAGCGGCCTGCTCGCCGACATCGAGCGTCTGGACTGGCGGAGCCTGGTCGTCGATCTCGGCTCGATCCCGCTCCCCGCCGAACGGGCGCTGGTCTGCGCCGCGGTTCTGTCCAAGCTGTGGGAGCTGCGCGCCGAACGCCGCCCGCTGCTCCTCGTGATCGACGAGGCGCACAACGTCTGCCCGCCTCAGGCTGCGGATGAGCTGACCAAGATCGCGATCGATCGAGCGGTCTCGATCGCTGCCGAAGGGCGAAAGTTCGGTCTGCATCTCCTCGTCGCCACCCAGCGCCCGCTTAAAGTCCACGAGAACGTGCTGTCCCAGTGCGACAACCTGTTCCTGATGCGGATGAACTCGGCCGGCGACCTGGCGCGAATCGCCGAGCTGTTCTCGTTCGCCCCGCCCGGACTGCTCGCTCGCGCGACGTCGTTCGGCCTCGGGCAGGCGCTCGTCTGCGGTCGCGTCGCCTCCCACCCGACGCTGGTCACGACCGGCGGCCGCGTCGCTCAAGAGGGCGGCGCCGACGTGCCCGCCGACTGGGCACGAGCCGAGCGCACCGCGTGAAGTCCGCCGGGTGGACGGCGCGGGTCGCTCAGCGTGTGAACTGAGCGCGCCTGCGCGGGTGGCTCAGCTCACGCAACCTCGCGCAGGCGGCCGGTCTCGATCTCGTAGACGAAACCCCGAACCGAGTCCTTGCGCGGGATGAACGGGGATGCCTTGATCCGCGCGATCGATTGCCGAACGTCCGCCTCCAGGTCCGGGAACGCCTCCGCCGCCCATGCCGGCTTGATCCCGGTCTCCGCCTCGATCGCGCTCTTGAACTCGTCGTCGGTGAAGGTGAGCATCCCGCAGTCGGTGTGGTGGATCAGGATGATCTCCTCCGTGCCCAGCAGGCGCTGCGAGATCGCCAGCGAGCGGATCTCGTCGTCGGTCACGACGCCGCCCGCGTTGCGGATCACGTGCGCGTCACCCTCGGTCAACCCGAGCGCGCCGTAGACGTTCAGTCGCGCGTCCATGCACGCGACGACGGCGACCTTGCGGGCCGGCGGCAGCGGCAAGTTGGCCTTGTCGAACGTGGCGACATACGCTTCGTTGTTGGCCAGAAGCTCGTCTGTGGCGCTCATTGGCTTCTCCGGGTCGTGGATCGAACAGGTGGTCTCTCATCGCGTTACCCGCAAGGGGGTGCGCTCATGACCGGCTCAATACCCTACTTATCTTATGGGCTTTGTGCAACGATCCGGCGGAATGCGCGCCCGGGCCGATCACGGGCCGGCGCGGCGCGTGCCCTAGGTCGCGAACGTCAGCGGAAGGCTCGCCACGCTGCGGATGAAGGGGCTGTTGATCGCTTGTGGCTCACCGGTCAGCTCCCAATCGCTGAAGCGTGACAGCAGTCGTTCCCAGATCGCGCGCGCGTTCGTCCGTGCCAGCAACGCCCCGGGGCACGAGTGCTGGCCGTACCCCCACCCGAGGTGGTCCTTCTCGAAGTTGCGCGTGATCTCGTACTGCTCGGAGTCCACGTAGACGTCCTCGTCGCGGTTCGCGCTCGCGTAGGCCAACAGCAGATAATCGTCGGCCTCGACGACCTGCCCGCCAACCTCGGTGCGCTCGGTCGCGGTGCGGCACTGCGTCCAGTTGATCGGGTAGTAGCGCATCGTCTCCTCGATCGCGTTCGCGACGAGCTCCGGGCGCTCCACCAAGGCGTGCCGTTGCTGCGGCCGCTCGGCGAGCGCCCACGCCATGTGTGAGAGCAGCGCGCGCGTGGTCTCGCCGGCGTTGATGAAATGTGTCACGAACGCAACCGCGATCGGATGCGGCACCGGACCTCCGTCCAGCTGCGAGCGCGCGATCACGCTCACGAGATCGTCGCCGGTCGCCCCGCTCGCGCGACGCTCGGCGAGCAGGTCCTCGATGTAGTCGCGGAACCGTTGCGCCATGACTTCCTCGCGCTTGACCTCTTCTGGATCCTTTCCAGGCGCCACGGCGACCGCGGCCAGATGCGCCGAGGCCATCGCGACGAACTCGTCGCGCATGTCCTGCGGCACCCCCACCTGCTCGGTCATGACCGCGGTCGGAATCCGCCCGACCGTCTTGACGAAGTCGATCTCCGTACCGCTGTCGATCTGCCCCGAGGTACTCGTCCGCGATCTCGGCGATCCGCGGCCGCAGGCTGCGCACCAAGCTTGGCCGCAAGGCGCCCATGAAGATGCTCCGCACCTGCTCGTGCCGCGGCGGATCGAGAAACGCCATGTTCTCCAGCGTCGGCTCGCCGAACGAGAGCTTTCCACGGACGATGACGCCGCGCTTGTCGCCGGCGGACAGGCCGGGCCTCTGCAATTGCTCGCGCGCCCACTCCGGCAGCTGATCGATCACCGTCGCCGGGTCGCTCGCATCGCCGATCAGAAAGCCCTTCCCGTTGCAGAACAGCTTGGGGCTATTCGCGATCTGCCGGCAGTCCTCCCACTTCGAGAACACCCACACCGGCGTGCTCAGATTCGGCGACTCGTACAGGTACACCGGCGACGTCGTCCTCGCCAGTGCCATCGACCCAAAGACCGCGCTCGGATCCTGGCGATAGAACGCAGGATCCTCCCAGCGCGGCCACTCCAGACCAGCAGACGTTGCAGTCGTCACCGAAACCTCACGATCTCGTTATTCGCTTGAACCAGGGGCGGTCACCTGCCGCCCACGCCACCACCGTCATTCGATCGGTTCGTCGCCCAAAAGGGTGCAGCGGTGAAGCTCGCGTCGTGAGCTGGGATCAAACGGCGTCACGCGGTGGAAGACGCCGCGGTTGTCCCAGATCACCATGTCTCCAATCGACCAGCTATGCCGGTAGACCCGCTCCGGGATCGTGGCGCGCTCGAGCAGTTCGGCAAGCAGCGCGCGTCCCGCGTCGACGTCCATCCCGACGACGTAATCCATCGACACGGCGAGGACGAGCGAGCGCCTGCCGGAGCGATGTGTCCATATGAGCGGGTGCTCTTTGCCCCCGCGCGCCTGCCAGTCGGCGAGCTGCTCGGGCGTCGGATTCGGGTGTGTCGAGCGCTGCGATGCGACGAAGGAGTGAACGACTCGGAGCTCGCCGAGTTGCTGCTTCTCCTCATCGGACAGGTCCTCGTAGGCCGCGTAGGAGCTTGCGAACTCCGTCTCGCCGCCTTGCGGCGCGACGACCTTGGCGCAGAGGATCGTGGCCTTGACGGGCGAGTCCTGATCGATCGTGCCGTCGATGTGCCACTCGAGCGTGCCGCGCAGATAATCGGCATACGGATTCTCGGGATTCCAGCTGACCTCGAAGATCTCGGGCACGGGGTTGTCCGGCCACAGGCGCACCTCACCCAGCTTGTGACAGAACGTCGCCTCGGTTTCGTCCTCCAGGTCGAGCTTTCGAAACACCAGCACGCCATGCGCCTCGAGCGCGTCGAGCACCGCCTGCGGCAGTTCGTCGTCGTGCTCGATCCGGTCTCGGTCCACATCCAGAACTTCTGCTCCGACTGTTGGAGTGAGTTTCTCGACCTTCAATGTCTCGGTCGTGGCCATTTCATCTCCCTTCCTCGTCCGTCACAGCGATCGCCGGCTTGGATGCGCGCCATGGGCGTCGTTCCACCTCATGGTCCCTATATAGGAATAGGCGATCCTATATGAGGAAGAGTACCGTTCGGCCCGCGCGTCCGTCAAGCGGTGGCGAGTCGGATCAGACACGGGCCGGGCGGCGAGTCGCATCAGACACGGGCCGACTTGCTGCGCTTCGCCGGAAGCGGCTTGCTGCGCTTGGCGCGGGGCGGGGGCTCCGGGATGCCGGTGATCGATGGCTGCCGACCGTCGATGGCGGCCATCACGCGGCCGGCGGCCCGCAGCGCCGCACGTGCGAGGCCAGGGATGTCGCGCGCGTGGTAGTGGGTGCTGGCGATGCAGATCGCGAACAGCAGCTTCGCGTCGGGGCCGAACACCGGCGCTCCGACGCCGCTGATCTCCATTCCGGGCGGGAGCCCGTCGTTTGCCAGTAGATGATTTTCGTGGGCGAACATATCGAACGCGAGGCTCAGCTCGCGCCGGCCCCCGGGTGTGTGCAGGTCGGCGCTCGCATACAGCTCTCGGAGTTCGTCGAGCTTCGGGGTCCGGATGCCGATCGAGAAGCCCTGACGCCTGACGGCCTCCACCGCGGCGCGATAGCGCGTGCGCTCGTTCTTTGTGAGCGGGAGGCCCAGCCGGTTGAGCCAGGCCTCGATCGCTTGATCGCTCGCCCAAGCGAGCGCGAGCGTGCCGATCGGCGGGGCGAGGGGCAAGCGCTGACCTTCGCGGAATGAGGTACTCAGCGGCCCGGGGACACCGGCGTAGCCGACGTTCAGAAGCTCATCGCCGGTGACCATCACGATGAAGCACTCGGCATCGTGCTCCTCGGCGAGCTTCTCGGCCTCCCGCTTGGCGTGCGTCAGGGCAAGGAAGTTGCGCTCGGCCACCGTTCCCATCGGGATCAGCGCCGGCCCCAGGCGGAACTCGAACGTGTCGGGGTTGCGTAGGACCAGCGCGCGCTCCGTCAACGTCTGGAGGATCTTGTGCGCCGTCGTCTTACTGATCCGTAACTGGCGCGAGAGCTCCGAGCCGGTGAACCCGCGGCCTGGATGCGTGGTAAGGAAATCCAGGATCTGAATCGTGCGCTCGGCCGTCGGACTGCCCACGAGCTAACCGTACCTGGTCAGCTTCGGCTGGTCAGCTTTGGGGTGAGGTGAAGGCCGGCCCTGACAACCTCGGGGCACGGGCGTCCGCCTTGACAAGCTCGGGGCACCCGCGCTAGCGTGCCCCAAACAGGACAGTTGTTCCTATATAGGGATCGGATGAGATGACTCAGATCGCCGGGAAGGTAGCGCTCGTGACTGGCGGAGGCAGCGGAATCGGCCAGGGCCTCGTCAACGCACTCGCGCGCGAGGGCGCGTCCGTAGTCGTGGCGGACATCATCACGGAGAACGCCGAGAAGGTCGCGGCGGAGGTCCGGGCGGCCGGCGGGACCGCGATCGCGTTCGGCTGCGACGTGTGTGAGCGAGACTCCGTCGACGAGCTCCAGCGTCAAGCCAACGCGGCGCTCGGCCCCGTTGGCCTGCTGTTCGCGAACGCCGGCGCGAGCTGGTTCGACCGCCTGACGGACATGTCCGATGCCGACGTCGACTGGATCGTCCAGGTCAACTTGATGGGAGTGACGAATTGCCTGCGGGCGTTCCTGCCCGACATGATCGCCGCGCGGGACGGGCATGTCGTCGCGACCGCTTCGACGGCCGGCCTGTTCCCGAGTTGGATTCCCTACCACGCGCCCTACTCGGCCGCGAAGGCGGGAATCATCGGCATGATGCTCAACATCCGCGTCGAGTTGGCGGAGGCCGGAGTCGGCTGCACCGTGTACTGCCCGGGTGGCGTGCTGACCGGCATGAGAGCCAACAACATGCGCTACCGCCCGGCTCGGTTCGGCGGCCCGAGTGACGCGCCGATGACAGGCAACGAGGAGTGGCGCGCGAGGACCCAGTTGACATTCCTGACCCCGGACGACGCAGCGCGTTACGTCCTGCGCGCGGTGCTCGACAACCAGGCCATGGTCCTCGACCACGCCGACCAGCGGCAGGTGTTCCTCGATCACTACGTCCAGCACGTGCTGGATGCCTTCGATGCAGCCGAGGCCGTCGACCGAGAAGCGGCCAAGACGGTCAGTTGAGATCGGAACCGCAGGCGTGCCGTCGATGAGCGACCACGACCCGGTCTCGACCGAGATCCATCGGAAGGGGATCGAGAACATCGTCAACGAGATGGCGCTGACACTCGTGCGCACGTCGGGTTCACCGGTCGTCACCGACGCCAAGGATTTCTCCACCTGCCTGCTGGACGAGGCGGGCGAGCAGCTCGGCATCTCCTCGTACATCCTGTTGCACTCGGCGACGGCTCGTTTGAATACGGAGGCGGTGATCGCGCAGCTCGCTGACGACGGGTCGCGACCGTACCCCGGCGACGGCTGGATCGTCAACGACCCCTACTCCGGGTCGCAGCACCAGGGCGACATGGGTGTCGTGATGCCGACGTTCTACCGCGATGAGCATGTCGGCTGGGCGTTCGCCAACGTCCACGTGCTCGACATCGGTGGCATGGGCGTATCGGGTTCGGCGCCGGACGCCGTCAGCGTGTTCGACGAGGCACTGCGGTTCGCCGGGACGCGGATCATTCGCGACGGCCGCCTCGACGCGGAGTGGAAGCGCTACATCGCGCACAGCGTGCGTACTCCCGGGCCGGTTCTGCAGGACCTGCGGAGCATGATCGCGGCGAACAACGTCGCGCAGCACAAGCTCGTCGAGCTGGTGGATCGCTTCGGCCTCGACGAGCATCGTCAGCACAACGAACGCAACAAGCAGCTCACGGAGGAGCTGCTGCGCCGCCGGATCGAGGCGATGCCGGACGGCCGCTACGACGCCGTCGAGTATGTCGAGTTCGATGCGCGGGGGCCGGACGAGCTGATCGAGATCCGCTGCCAGCTCGAGGTCTCCGGGTCACAGCTCCGCTTCACCTTCACCGGCGATCCTCAGGTCGACGCGCCCGTGAACGGAACCAGGGGCACGGTCTACGGTGGCGTCATGACACATCTCGTGACGATGCTCGCGTATGGCGACCTTCCCTTCAACGCGGGCATGTGGCGCCCGCTGACGATCGACCTGGGCCCGGACGGGACGATCGTCAACGCGCGGCCGCCGGCCCCCGTCAGCATGGGTCACGGCGAGGCCGCGTTCCGGTGCGGCAAAGCGGCACGTCACGTCCTCAACCAAGCCGCCTCGCTGAGCAGCGACGCGGAAGTGCGCGGTCGCGTCGGCGGCATCGCCAGCGACGGCTTCGCGGGGATGGCGTTGTTCGGACACGACGAAGCCGGTCGCCCCGGAGTCCTGATCTTCCAGGACACGGTGACGGGCTTGGGAGGCGGCGCGCAGACGGTCACTGACGGTCAGGACATGTATGGCTGCTGCTGCACGGCCGGCGGCGGGATACCCGACGTGGAGTTGCACGAGGCGATCGATCCCGTTCTCTTTCTGTGGCGGCGAATCGCGCAGAACAGCGGTGGCCCGGGGCAGCGACGTGGAGGGCAGGGACTCGACCAGGCGTACCTCCTTCGCGGTGGCTCATCGTTTGCGGGCTTCGCGACGCTCGGTTGCTCGGAGTTTCCGCCTCCGGGCGCGGGTGGCGGTCTGCCTCCGGCCACCGCCCTGCAGTACCCGATCCGCGCTACGCGCCAGAACGGCGGCGAAGGAGATCACGACTGGCACCCCTTCGACGAGCCGAGTCTCGGTGGCACGATGGAGATGATCGGAATCAAGGTTGGCAAGTTCGTGCTCGACCCCGATGACGTGCTGCGGGCAATCGGCGGCGGCGGCGCCGGCCTCGGCGATCCCCTGGTGCGCGAGCCCGAGCGAGTCGCCGGTGATGTTCGCGACGGATACATCACCTCGGGGCACGGGAAGGCCGCCTACGCCGTGATCCTCGACAGCGACGGCAACCTCGATCGCGAAGCGACCGAGCGCTGTCGCTTCGAGCGGCTGCGAGCCCGGCTCGGCAAAGATCCCCAGCGTCGGGCCGCGCCGCCGGACGTCGCCGGGCTCTCGATTGCTCTGGACGAAGGCGAGGGCCGAGTGTGGCGCTGCGCTTACTGTCAGTCCGCGCTGTCATCCGCCGATGAGGATTGGCGCGCGGCGGCCGTGAGGCACGAGGTACCGATTGCCGACCTGTTCGCCCAGCTCGACATGCGGGTGCGAGAACGGACCGCCGCGCCGGCGATCGGCGTTGCGCAGTTCTACTGTCCGTCGTGCGCGGGGTGTCTCGCGACGGACGTCGTGACCGAGAACGCCGACCCACGATCACCGGTGCTCGCGGCGAGTCAGGTCGAGCGGTCCGGCTAGACGGCGCAGGGAGAGTGGGTGGGCGACGAACCTCGACCGCCAGCCCGAGCCCGGCGTCGACGGCGAGGAAAGCGCGGTGCTCGCTCCCTCAAGCCGCGAAGCGGCCGGGTTCTAGACTGCCCGCATGTCAAGCGTCGACGTCACTGCCGCCACCGTCGTACCTCGCGCCACGGCGGTCATCGCGCAAGTGACCACGTGGAAGGAGTTTCCGAGCCTGTGGCGTGAGCTGCTCGACGAGGTCTACGGCTTCGTCCGCACGAGCAAGGATCTCGCCGACGGGGGTGAGTCGCCGAGATGGCAGAACGTGATGCTGTACTTGGACCAGCGCCCGTCGGTCGAGGTCGGTGTGCTGGCACCGAAACCGTTCACGTCCGCCGGCCGGGTGATCGCCTCGCAGCTTCCGGGCGGCCGCGTGGCGATCGCGGTTCACCGTGGCGATTACGCCCAACTCGGCACGACGCACGCTGCCGTGAAGGAATACGCGCGGACGCACGCGCTCGAGCTCGCCGGACCGCTGTGGGAGATCTACGGCCACTGGCGGGAGGACCCCGACGAGCTCGAGACCGAGGTCTACCACCTCCTTCGTTGATCGGCTCACCACGAGCCGCCACTGAGGAGCACTCTGAAATGCGCTCTGTCTCGATCTCCAACGCGGGTCACGAGCCGCCACTGAGGAGCACTGTGAAATGAGCACCGTCTCGATCTCCGCCGCAGGTCTCGACGAGCGATCGCGAACCGAGATCCTCAGCTCCGCCGCAGTCGACTTCCTCGTCGAGCTGAACGGCCGGTTTGGCGGGCGCCGACGCGAGCTGCTGTCGCCAGGGCGCAAAGGCATGCCGCTCTGCTCGAGGGCGAGATGCTCGATTTCCTCCCGGAGACACGCGACGTTCGCGAAGCCGAGTGGCAGGTTGCCCCGCCGCGCCCGGACTACGCCGACCGGCGCGTCGAGATCACCGGCCCGACCGACCGCAAGCTCGTCATCAATGCCCTGAACTCGGGCGCGCGCGGGTTCATGGCCGACTTCGAGGACGCCAACTCGCCGACGTGGCACAACCAGATCGCCGGTCAGGCGAACCTCATCGACGCGATCGAGCGAACGATCACCTACACGAGCTCCGACGGACGCGGCTACGCGCTCGATGAGGAGCATCGCGACGCTGCTCGTCCGGCCGCGCGGCTGGCATCTCGAGGAGAAGCACCTGCTGTTCGACGGTGAGCCGGATCGCGGGCGCGTTCGTCGACTTCGGCCTGTTCGCGTTCCACTCGGCGGCGCACATTGCTCGCCTCCGGCTCGGGTCCGTATCTGTACCTGCCCAAGCTGGAGCATCACCTCGAGGCGCGCCTCTGGAACGACATCTTCGTATGGGCGCAGGATGCACTCGGGCTTCCCCCGCGGCAGCTTCCGCGCGACCGTCCTGATCGAGACCCTGCCGGCGGCCTTCCAGATGGACGAGATCCTGTTCGAGCTGCGCGAGCACTCCTACGGGCTCAATGCCGGCCGCTGGGACTACATCTTCTCGATGATCAAGTCCTTCCGCGAGCGGCCCGAGTTCGTCCTGCCCGACCGCAACGACGTGACGATGACGGTGCCGTTCATGGCGAGCTACGCCCAGCTGCTCGTCAAGACCTGCCACCGCCGCGGCGCCTTCGCGATGGGCGGCATGGCGGCGCTGATCCCGTCGCGTACCGACCCCGAGGCCAACCAGCGCGCGATCGATGCCGTCGCGGCCGACAAGGAGCGCGAGGCGGGCCTCGGCTTCGACGGCACCTGGGTCGCCCATCCCGACGTCGTCGCCGTCGCGCGCGAGGCGTTCGACGCGGTGCTCGGCGACCGCCCCAACCAGATCGAGCGGCGCCGAGACGACGTCTCGGTCGACGCCGCCGACCTGCTCGACGCCGCCGCCACGTCGGGCGCGATCACCGAGGCGGGCCTGCGCAACAACATCAACGTCGGCGTTCCAGTACATCTCGTTCTGGCTCGGTGGGCGCGGCGCCGCCGGGATCAACAGCCTGATGGAGGACGCCGCGACCGCCGAGATCTGCCGCTCGCAGATCTGGCAGTGGATCCGCCACGGCGCCCGCCTCACGGACGGGCGGACCGTCACCCGCGAGCTCGTGCGCGCGATGCTCGACGAGGAGACGCGACCGGATCCGCGCCGAGGTCGGCGAAGGCGACCTGGGAGGCCGGACGTCCGCGTGAGACGCGCCAGATCTTCGAGCGCGTGGCGCTCGCCGATGACTTTCCGGAGTTCCTCACGCTGCCGGCCTACGAGTTGCTGGATTAGCCATCCTCGGCCGCGACCGCGCCCGCCCAGGCCACTTGAAATACTGGGTTAGGTGAAAGACATCGACGGTCGCCGTCGGATCGGCGCCGCCCTGGTGGGGCGTGATCGCGAGCTCGAACTTCTCATCTCAGCCGTCTCCGCGGGCCGCGACATCGTGCTCGAGGGTCCGCCCGGGACGAGCAAGACGACGATGCTCAAAGCGATCACGGCGGAGTGGGGGATCCCGCTCGTGCTCGTCGAGGGCAACGCGGACCTGACTCCCGCCAAGCTCGTCGGGCACCACAATCCCGCTCGCGTCCTGCGCGAGGACTATCAGGTCGAGAACTTCGTGCCGGGGCCGCTCGTGATCGCCATGCGCGAAGGCGGCTTCCTCTACCTCGAGGAGCTCAACCGGGCGCCAGAGGACACGCTCAACGCGCTGCTGACGGCGATCGCCGACCGGCAGATCGCGATCCCGCGCGTTGGCGTCGTCCAGGCGCGAGAGAGCTTCCGGGTGATCGCCTCGATGAACCCGTTTGACAACGTCGGCACGCACCGCCTCTCCCGGAGCATCCACGACCGCTTCTGCCGGCTCGCGGTCGAGTATCAGGATGCCGACGCGGAGCGGGCGATCGTCGCGCTCCGCGCGCGGATCGACGCCGGCGACGCGCTGCAGGAGCGCCTCGCAGCCGATGCGGTGGCGATCACGAGGGCCACGAGAGACCATCCGGACGTCCGCCAGGGAAGCAGCGTCCGGGGCGCCATCGACACCGTCCTCGTCGGTTCGGAGCTCGCGACCCTCCGCGGCGTGCTCGATCCCCGCGATCCCGGCTACGAGCGCACCCTACTCGACGCCGCGATCGTCGCCCTCTCGGGCCGGATCGAGGTCGACGAGGTGTCGGGGGCGACGCCAGAGGAGATTTTGCAGGAGATCTGGGAGAACCATCTCCTGTCGCTCGGCGCGTCGATTGCGCCCGGGTGAAGAGAGTCCGTCCCCGCCGTCGCTGATGAGCAGAGCGCCGCTCGGAGCCGCCGGCGGCTGCGCCCGCTGAGCCGGCGGCCGAAGGAGCTCGTCGACGCCCCGACCGTGTTCGACGCCACGGCTGCCGGTGCCGGGGCGGTCGGGCAGGCCGGCGAGGACCCCGCGAGCTCTCGCCGCCGTCACCGCGCGGGCGGCGCGACCGTCGCGACCGACGACGAAGCCGGTCTCGGCGTGGCGCCGCCGATCGCGAGCCCCGTCGACGAGGAGATCCGCGCCGCCGCGCTCGAGATCGCGAAGCGGCTGTCGATCCGCCCGGCGCGGCTCGATCAGCACGCCCGCCGTGGGTCCGGGCGGCTGGAGAGCGTCCCCTATGACGGAGGCGCGGACGACATCGACCTCGACCGGACGCTGCTCGCGCTGGTCGAGAATCCGTATCCGGCCGACGAGGACGTGATCGTCCGCGAGCGCTTGCGCACCGACCGCGCGGTCGTCCTCGCGGTCGACGTCTCGGGATCGATGCGCGGCGACCGGGTGCGGATCGCCGCGGCCGCCCTCGGCGCGCTCGCGGGCGAGCTCGCGCCGGAGGAGCTCGCGGTGATCGCCTTCTGGTCCGACGCGGCGTGGCTTTCGCACCTGCACACGCCGACCGACGCGGACGGGCTCGTCCGGGCACTGCTCGAGCTGCCGACGAGGGGACTGACGAACGTCGCGTTCCCGCTCGAGTTGGCGGCCCGCACGCTGTCGCGCTCCGCGGCGCGGGACAGGCGCGCCGTGCTGCTGTCGGACTGCGTGCACAACGCCGGACCGGATCCGCGGCTACTCGCGGGCGCCCTCCCGCGCCTCGACGTGCTGCTCGACGTCACCAAGCAGCACGATCGGGACCTGGCGCGAGACCTGGCGCGGCAGGGCGCGCGGCCGCGTCCGGACGGTTCGCTCGCATCGCGACGTCGCGCCGGCGCTGAGCACGATCTTCCAGCCTTGAGCCGAGGGCGGCGGCCCGAGCCCCGCCGGCGGCTCACGAGCTCGGGATCGGCACGCCCGGGCCGGCGACGACGCGACGGTCGAACAGGTCGCCGATCTCGCGCGCGCTCAGACCGAGGACGTCGGCGAGGATCTCCTCGGTGTGCTCGCCCAGCAGCGGCGCGCGGGTGACCGGTAGACGGCCGAGCGGGACGAACTCGAGCGGCGAGGCGGGCGCGAGGTAGCGCCCGACGCCGGGGTGCTCGATCTCTTCGAACATGGGGTTCTGCGTGGAGGCGCGCGGGTCCTCGTGCACGAGCTGGCTGAACGTCTGATACGGCCCCCACGAGACGCCTGTGCCGGTGAAGGCGCCGCGCACCTGCTCGAGCGTCCGCCGCTCGAACCACGGCCGCAGGATCGCCGCGATCAGATCGCGTGCCTCGTAGCGGCCCGTCTCCGTGTCCAGGCCGTGGCCCGTCGCCTGCTCGATCCCGGCGAACGCCGAGGCGCTTTCGGTCGCCTCGACGAGCGCGCGCCACTGGCGGGCCGTCAGCGCGACGACCATCACGCGCCGGCCGTCCGCGGTCGGGAAGTCGTGGCCGAACGCGCCGTAGAGATAGTTGCCGTCCTTGCGCTGGTCGCGGCCGCCGAGCTGCGCCTCGGCGATCCGCCCGAGGTTTCCGACCGTGGCGAACGCCACGTCGGAGAGCGCGACCCGGATCAGTTGTCCTTCCCCGGTGCGCGCGCGGTGGCGCTCGGCGGCGAGCAGCCCGGTCGCCGCAAGTCCACCCATCACCAGGTCCCACGACGGCAGCACGCTGTTCAGAGGCTCGGCGAGGTTTCGCGGGCCGGTCGCCCACGGGAACCCGGTCGCCGGGTTGACCGTGTAGTCGACCTCCGAAGTCCCGTCCGGATTGCCGCTGAGCGCGACCATCACCAGGTCGGCGCGGCGTTGCTTGAGCGCCTCGTAGGCGAGCCACCCGCGGGCCGGGAAGTTCGTCAGCAACGCGCCCGTGGCGGCGACCAGCTCGGCGACGAGCTCGCGGCCCTCGTCGGAGGTGAGGTCGAGCTGGATCGAGCGCTTGCCCTTGTTCAACCCCGCCCAGAACAGGCTCTGGCCGTCGCGCGCGAGCGGCCAGCGCTGGTAGTCCAGACCGCCGCCCAGCTGATCGAAGCGGACCACGTCGGCGCCGAGCTGGGCGAGCGTCATGCCGCCGAGCGGCGCCGCCACGAACGCCGAGCCCTCGATCAGCCGGAGGCCGTCGAGAATGCCGGCGGCGCTGCTCACGCTGCCATCACCGCCACGGGGCGCCAGTCCAGCACGGGGACGCGCTCGTCGCTGCCGCTCGCGTGCGGCGGCGGTCTCCACGTGCAGATCGACCAACACGGTGTCAGGTCTGCGGGTGGGCGTGAGCGACGAAACGGTCACCGTGCTGTGCAGTACGTCGCCCTCGTAAACAGGTCCGAGGTGATCGCAACTGCGCCACCCTGACACGGTGAGCAGATCGGGGAGCGCGCGTGTCAGCTGCGACGCGGCGAGTCCGATCGTGTGACCTCCGTAGACGAGCCTCCGGCCACGGCCGGAGGCCGCCGGGTCGCTGTGGGCGCCGGCCACGTTGAGTGACAGTCGCACGAGCTCGGGCGCCGCGCTGACAGTGTCACCCGTCTCGATCACGTACCGCTGACCGAGCGCCAGCCCCGCACCGTGCTCGCCCGCCACGAGCGTCCGAAAGCGAGCCACGTCGAGCCCGTCGACGCACGCGATGAGGGACTCCGGCTCGAGCTCGGCGGAGATCGCGTCGAGATCGTCGGCGTGGCCTGGGGGAGCTTGCTCGGGGCGCATCGGAAGCATCGCGCAGCGGTGATAATCGAGGACCGGGCTGCCGAACTGATCGACTGTCACGACGCGCAGGACAGCCAGCCCGGTCGGCGCCCGCCCCGGTCGCGGCGCGTTGTCGCGCAGCGCCACGATCTCGCTCGTCGTGCGCAGCGTGTCGCCGATCCGCGGCCAGGACCGCAGGACCAGGCCGCGGTAGAACAGGTTCCCGATCACCCGCTGGGTTGCGAGCGTCGATTGACCGATGGCGATGTCGCAGATCAGTCCTGGGTTCGCGAGCGTCCGCTCGCCGCCGGCGACCTCCGCGCACAGATGCGCGTCGAGCGCGATCCGCAGACGATCGCCGACGATCGCCTGATGCAGCGCCGCGAGCCCGCCCGTCAGCGTCAGCCCCGGGGAGCGGTCGAAGCGCTGTCCGAGCTCGAGGTCGTCGTAGTAGGGCCCGGCGACGCGGATCTCGGCTGCGGTCGCGTTCACTGCTCTGCCTCCGCGTCGAAACGGCCGGTCAATCGAAGAACTCCGCGGCCCGCTCGCCGATCATCACGGCCGTCGCCGCCGGACCGCGCCGGACGATCTCCGGCATGATCGAGACGTCGACCACGCGCAGGCCCTCGACGCCGTGCACGCGGCAGCGCTCATCGACGACGGCACTCGGGTCTGAGACCGGTCCCATACGCGCTCCGCACGTCGTGTGCATCGTGCTGCTCAAGGTGGCCCTGATCCAGGCATGCAGCGCCTCGTCGGACTCGAGCTCGCGCGCCGACGGGCTGGCCAGCGCTGCGCCGCGCCGCCTGAACTCCGGCGCGTGCAGCAACTCGACCGACGTCCGCACGCCCCCGGCGAGCCGGCGGACGTCGTCGGGATCGGATAGATAGTTGAGACGGATCGCCGGGGGCGTCTGCGGATCGGCGGCGGTCAGGGCGATCTCGCCGGTGCTCTTCTCGGCGTGCAAGATGATCATCAGCACGAGATATTTCGCTTCGAGCTCGTTGGGTCGGCTGAATGGGACTGCGCCTGGCGTGATCTGGAGATCGCCGGAAACGTCGGAGCCGGGCGCCGTGAGATTGAGGCAGGCCTCGCGAGGGTGGTAATCCGGCGGCGTCGGGCCGCCGCCGTCGCGCATCGTGTAGCTCGCGAATATGACCGGATGGTCTTTCACGTTGCGTCCGACGCCGGCGCTGTCGTGGACGACGTCGATCCCGTGCTCACGCAGCTGCTCGGCCGGGCCGATCCCCGAGAGCAGGAGCAGATGTGGGGACTTCAGGCCGCTGGCGCACAGCACGACCTCGTCGGCTCCGAACACGACCCGCTGACCGTCGCGCTCGGCCTCGAGGCCGACGGCCCGCGTTCCCTCGAACAGGACGCGGCGCACGAGCGTGTCGCCGAGGACGGTCAGGTTCGCGCGCTCGCGCG
Organism: uncultured Solirubrobacterales bacterium; assembly: GCA_963763525.1. Lineage (GTDB taxonomy): Bacteria > Actinomycetota > Thermoleophilia > Solirubrobacterales > Solirubrobacteraceae > Palsa-465. The sequence continues at coordinate 645,784 of CAVXPA010000011.1, read as the reverse complement.
CGGGCGCGAGGTAGGTGATGCTCGTGTTCATCCGGAAGCCGTCGATGCAGTTGCGCGGGATCCGTCCGACGCCCTCCGGGCCCGGCGCGTTCTTGTCCGGCTCCTCGCGAAAGCCCGCGCGCAGGCATGCCTCGATGAACGTCTGCGACACGGGATGCAGCGGGGCCTGGCGGCGGATCGGGATCGGACCGTCCTGGCCGTGGTACTCCCCGTCGAAGTCGAGGTCCGTTTCGGACTTCTTGAAGAACGGCAGCACGCGGTCCCACGACCACAGCGCGTTGCCCATCGCCGCCCAGCCGTCGAAGTCCTCGGGCCGGCCGCGGATGAAGTACGAGCCGTTGATCGCGCTAGAGCCGCCGACGATCTTTCCTCGCGAGAGTGGGAACGTCCGCCCCGGTTCGAGCTCGGCGACGAACGACCAGTTGTTCCGGTGACCCGCGAACGACGCCGCCGTCGACCCGACCCGCGCGACGTCGGGCGGGTACTCCTCCTTGGTGCGGTAGTCCGGGCCCGCCTCGAGCAGCAGCACCCGCCGTGCATCGTTCTCGGACAACCGCGCGGCGAGCGCGCAGCCGGCCGAGCCCGCCCCGACGATCACGACGTCGTAGTGCTCCATGCGCGGATTCTTGCAGCGCTAGGCCAGGGCCACGGTGATCGGGCCGCCGCTCGGGTCGACGGCCCGCGCCCAACCGTCCGCGATCACGGCTGAGCGCCCCGGCTGCAGGCGCATCGGCTGCCCGCGCCACAGCGGGCGCTCGCTCTGGCTGATCACGATCTGCGGGCGGCGGAAGAACGTTCGCGCCCGCAACGCGTACCTGCCTTCGTCGCCCGCCAGCCGGGTCGTGCAGACGTTCGGGCAGATCCACCCGAGAGGGGTCTGGCAGGTGATCGGCAGGCGGGTCTGCGTCCATGCGGGATCCTCGAGGTAGCGGGAGACGTGGATCGCGGCATGCCTGCCCTCGAGCGCGGCCAGGTCGGCCGTCTCGGCCCCGCGCAGGACGTTACCGGCGGCGAAGACTCCGGCGCGACTGGTGTGGAACTCCGCGTCGACCGCCGGCCCGCGCGTCTGGGAGTCGAGCTCGATGCCTCCCGCCACCGCCAGCTCGTGATCGGGGATCCAGTCGGCTGTGAACACGACCGTGTCGCACGCGATCGAGCGAATCGCGCCGCTGTCGAGGTTGACCACCTCGACCTCCTCGACGCGGCTGCTCCCGTGAATCGCAGCCACGCGCGTTCGGGTCAGCAGGCGCGTGCGGTAGCGGATCGCCGCGCCGGCTCGGAACAACGCGAGTGACTGGTGATGGTCCAGCTCCGTCGTCATGTACTCGGCCCTCGCGCCGCCGTGCGCGAGCGTGGCGATCGCGGAGAAGCTGACGTGCTCGGCGCCGACGATCAGCGCCCGCTCGCCCACCGTGGCCCGATTGAGGTAGACGAGCTGCTGAAGCGTGCCGGTCGTGTAGACGCCGGTTGGCCGGCTCCCGGGAACGAGCCGGGCCGAGCGCGGGCGCTCGCGGCAGCCGGTGGCGAGCAGCACGGCGTCGGCCCGCAGCGTTTCGCGGCCCCCCGGGCTGGTCAGCTCGAGCGCGCCATCGGGGGTCCAGCCTGTGACCATCGTCTGCGTCCGCAGTTGGGCGCCGGCAGCGCGTGCGAGCGCGGCGCACCGGCGCGCGTACGCGGGTCCGCTCATCATGCGATGCGCGTCGCGCAGACCGAACCCCTGATGTGCGGCGTGGCGCGGGATCCCACCGGGGGTTCGCTCGCGTTCGAGCACGACCACCTCGGGGACGCCCCGTTGGCGCAGCTCGATCGCCGCCGCCAAGCCCGCGGGGCCCGCGCCGATGATTGCGACCGTGGCACTCACCGCCCGCCGCGCAGCTCGTTTATCAGCGCCGTCAGCTCCGAGCCGCAGAAGAACCCCTGGCAGCGACCCATCAGCGCGCGGGTCCGTCGCCTGAGCCCGTCGAGGTCCACCGGCGGGATCGGCGAGCGCAGCGCGTCGCGGATCTCGCCGCGCGTGACGCGTTCACAGAAGCAGACGATCTCGCCGTACTCGCGGTCGCCGGCGATCGCGTCCGGGTCAGCGAACGGCCGCGGGAAGCGCTCGCCGATGTTCGGCATCCGGACCGGCTCGAGACGCTGCTTCGCCTCCAGCGCCAGACCGGCCCCCCCGAGTTGCTCGCGCACGTGCTCGGCGATCGCCATCGACGCGGTCAGCCCGGTCGAGCGGATCCCGCCGACGCACATGTACCTCTCGTCCGCGTACAACGCGATCTGGTAGTCAGGGTCTCCGGTTGCGGCGCGCAGTCCGGCGTAGACGGCGGTGATCTCCTGGTGGCTCAGCTCCGGCACGATCCGGTGCGCTTCGGCGGCGATGTAGTCGAGGCCGGCGCGGGTCGACGACGTGTCGTCCTTGCGCGCGACGTCCATCGCGGTCGGCCCGACCATGACGTTGCCGAACACCGTCGGTGATACGAGCACTCCCTTGCTCGTGCTGGTCGGAACGGCCAGGATGATCTCGCTGATCAATCCTCGCGCGAGCTTGTCGAACACGATCAGCTCGCCGCGTCGCGGCCTGACCGTGAAGCTCTCGTGGCCGACCATGCGGTCGATCTCGTCGCTGCGCAGGCCGGCGACGTTGACGAGAAAGCGCGTCGCCACGGCGCCGCGCGGTGTGTGCACGACGAACCCGCCGCCCTGGCGATCGATCCGACTGACCGGCGAGAGCAGCCGCAGCTCGCATCCCCACCTGACGGCCTCGGTCGCGAACGCCAGCGGCGTCGTGAACGGGCAGATGATCGCCTCGTCGGGTACCTCGAGCGCGCCGCACGCACCCGGTCCGAGGTTCGGCTCACGCGCGTAGAGGTCGCCCACTGAGAGTTCCCTCACGTCGTCATAACCGTTGCTGCGGGCCCGCGCGATGATCGCCGGGAACTGCGACAGTTGCTCGGCGTTCCATGCGACCAGGACCGCGCCGAGCGGCTCGACCGGGATCCCGACCGCGGCGGCATAGGAGCTCAGGAGCTCGTGGCCGCGGCGCACCAGCTTCGCCTCCAAGCTCCCCGGCGGCGCATCAAAACCCGAGTGCAGAAGTGCCGTGTTCGCCTTGCTCGTCCCGGCGCCGATATCCGGTCCCGCCTCGAGCAGGGTGCAGCGCAGCTCGAACCGCGAGAGCTCGCGCGCGATCGCGGTGCCGACGACGCCGCCACCGACGACGACGACGTCGCGCTCCGGGTCAGCTGCGCACATCATCGGCAAGCGCGACGAGCGTCGAGGCCGCGCGCCCGAACCGGTCGAGCAGCTCCTCGGCCTGGCTCGCGGCGATCCGCGGTTCGAAAGTCGCCGCGGGCTTCCACGGTCCGACGGCGTCTTGCGGCCCCGCAGCCAGGCCCGCTCCGAGCCGCGCGAGCGCAGCCGCGCCGAGCGCGGTCGCGTCCGGGGAGGAGTAGAGCTCGACCGGCGCCTGGAGTAGATCCGCCTGCGCCTGCATGAGCGCGCTCGAGCGCGTCAGCCCGCCGTCAACGCGAAGCGCCTGAAGCGAACTTCCGAGGTCGCGCTGCATCGCGCGCGCGAGCGAAGTCACCTGTGCCGCGAGTCCCCAGATGAACGCCGTGATGAGCTCCTCGCGCGTGCTCGAGAGCGACAGGCCGAGCCAGGCGCCGCGCGCCGTCGGCGACCACCACGGCGCCCCGAGGCCGGCCAGCGCGGGCACGAACAACGGCGAGCCGGCGCGCGGCACCGTGTTCCCGGCGGCGTCGAGCGTCGAGGCGCTCGCGAGCAGCCCGAGGCGCTCGAGCCACGCTACGGCGGAGCCGGCGCTGTACACCTGGCCGTCGAGGCAGTAAGTGCTGACCCCGTCGAGCCGCCAGGCGACGCACGACGCCAGCCGGCTGCGCGATCTAGCCGGCGCCGGGCCCGCGTTCGCGAGCACGAACGCACCGGTGCCGTATGTGCACTTAGCCTCGCCCGGCGCGAAGCACGACTCGGCGAACAGTGCGGCCTGCTGGTCGACGACGAGGCTGGTCACAGGTGTTGCAGGCCCGAACGCGCCGGTCTCTCCGACCGGCTGCGCGCAGTCGACGATCGCCGGGAGCTCGCCCGGGTCGATCTCGAACAATCCACACGCTTCGTGTGACCAGCTCGTGCGCTCCAGGTCGAGCAACAGCGTGCGCGAAGCGGTCGCCGCGTCGGTTGCGTACGCGCCCGTGAGTTGAACGTTGATCCACGCGTCGACTGTCGTGATCACGCCACCCTGCCCGACGCGGCGCCGCAGCCAGGTCATCTTCGGCGCCGCGAAGTAAGGGTCGAGCGGTAGCCCCGTGATCGCCGTCAGGCGCTCCTCCTCGCCCGCGAGCTCATCGGTGATCGTCACGGCGCGCCGGTCCTGCCAGCTGACCGCATGTCCGAGCGGTTCGCCGGAGCGCGGGTCCCACGCGAGCACGGTCTCGCCCTGGTTGGCGATCCCGACAGCGTCGACCGCGCCGCCGGCGTCGGCGAGCGCGCGGGCGCCCGCGTCGGTGACCGACCGCAACAGTTCATGCGGGTCCTGCTCAACCGCTCCGTCAGGACCCGAGCGCGGGTGCACCGGGGCGCTCGCCGCGGCGATTACGTGCCCACCCTCGTCCACGACGAGCGCCTTCGTGGACGATGTGCCCTGGTCGATCGCGAGCACGCGCATCTCTTGCCGACCCAACCTCTCCGTGGCCGTCATCGAGCCTTTTCTCGACTGGCCTATACCAAGTGGTATAGGCCAGAACGATATTCGTTGTTTAATAGCGTGTCAAGCGATGAGTCGGGTGCCCCTTTACGAGCAGATCGCATCAGCGGTGCGTGCGCAGATCGACGCCGGCGAGCTCAAGTCCCACGCCTCCGCGCCATCCGAGCGGGCTCTCAGCGAGCGCTTCGGGGTGAGCCGGATGACCGCTCGTGCCGCCGTCCAAGCACTCGAGGAGGAGGGGTACGTGTACCGCAACGGACGCCGTGGGACGTTCGTCGCGGAGCCGCGGCTGGAACTGCCGATCGGAAGCTTCACGGTCGATGTCACAAGAGCGGGTCATACTCCCCGCGCGACCGTGCTCGTGACCGAAACGCGGACCCCCACTCCTCAGCTGCGATCGGCGCTGCGGCTCGGAGCACGCGAGAGGGTCCACTACATCCAACGCCTTCGTTTCGCCGAGAGCGACGTGATCGCGATCGAGAACACCTCGTTGCCGGAGCGATTGTGCCCTGACCTGCTCGAGCAGGATCTCGAACACTCTCTGTGGCTGTTGCTCGAACACCGCTACGGCATCACGGTCACTCGCGCCGAAGCAGTGATCCGGGCGGTCAACCCCACGCCCGAGGAGGCACAGCGGCTCGCGATCGACACCCATGCGCCGGCGATCCTGCTCGTTCGTACCGTCGTCGACAGCACCGGCCGGCCGATCGAGTTCGCCCGGGATATCTACCGCGCGGACCGCGCCAGCTTTCGCGTCGGAGCGCAACTCGACCTCCACGAGCCGTTGCGCTAGTTGGCGCCGCCGCGCCGTCGGCGACCGGGCACCCCGGCAAGCCTTAGGGCATCACGCCGATACCGGGCAGCGGTGCGGCATCGGGCTCGTCGATCGTCCGGATCGGCCCCTTGAACCACTTCTTGGCGGACACCTGATACCAGACGATCACGCCGACCAGCACGATGACCGTCACCGGCAGTGCGTAGTTGAAGAAGTTGAGGCTGAACGCCGAGTTGCCCGGCACGCCCGACGGCGAAAACGGCAGGCAGAAGAGGACGACGCAGATCGCGACCCAGATCGTGCCGAAGATGTTCATCCACTTGTACTTGCCCCCGAGCGTCCACGGGCCCGGGTTGAAGTCCTTGCCCTTGCGCCAGCGCAGGTAGACCGGTGTCACGTACGCGATGTAGAGGCCGATCGTCGCGATTGACGTGACGGCAAGGAACGCCACCGGCGTACCGAGTGAGTTCGGGAAGAACGCCGGGATCGTGAGCACGAACGCGAACAGGATCACGAACAGGACGGCCCAGGTCGGCGTCTTGTTGGCGCCCAGCCTCCGCCACAGCTGGTGGCCGGGGACCGCGCCGTCGCGTGAGAACGCGAACGTCATCCGCGATGCGGACGTCACGATTGCCATCCCGCAGAACAGCTGGCCGATGGTCGAGATCAGGATCACGGCCTTCGCCGCGGTCGCGCTGAGCGCGGTCTCGAAGATTGCCAGCGACGGATAGCCGGCCGACAGGATCGTCGACTGCTTGTGCTGCTCGATCGCGAACGTGATCGCCAGCAGCACGATCCAGCCGATCACGGCCGAAAAGAAGACCGAGCGCCAGACGCCCCTCGGTGCCGAATGCTCGGCGCCGTGCGTCTCCTCGGAGATGTGCGCGGACGCGTCGTAGCCGGTGATCGTGTACATCGTCAGCAGGAAGCCGATCGGCAGCACGTACAGCCAGAAGAACGGAACATGCGTGGCGCCACCCTTGAAGCCCGAGTTGTTGATCGTGTGCGTGAACACGTAGGAGAGGCTCGCGTGGTGGATCGGGCCGAAGATCAGGATCACGACGATCGCGGCGACACCGAGCACGTGCCACCAGACCGAGATGTTCGTGAACAGCGACACGAGGTGACTTCTGAACACGTTGATCAGGCCGTCGGCGATCAGGATCAGCGCGAACATCGCGAACTCGACATGCGCGATGTAGTGAGCGTTGCTCGAGGCGAAGTTGAACACGAAGTCGACGTTGCACAACCCGAGGAACGTCGTCAGGAAGACGGCACTCACATACACAACCGATGCGGTCCCCGCGACCAGGCCGATCAAGTTGAACCAGCCGGTGAACCAGCCCCACCCGGGACCGCCGAGCTTCGACGCCCAGTAGTAGATCCCGCCCGACGTCGGCATAGCGGACGCGAGCTCGGCCATCGGGAACGCGACGCCGATCAGGATGATCGCGCAGATCACGGGCCACGCGATCGAGATCGCGATCGGACCGCCGTTGTTCAGTGCCTGGCCGTAGGTGGTAAAGCACCCCGCGAGCACCGAGATGATCGAGAACGAGATCGCGAAGTTGGAGAACGAGCTCCAACCCCGGTGCAGCTCCTGCTTGTAGCCGAGCTCGGCGAGGCGTTCCTCGTCTCCCGTCAGCGTTTCTTGCGTGGCGGTCATCCGGCCTCCTCTTCCTCCTCCGGCGATGAACGGGCGGTCCGTGGACCTTTCGCCCATACTGGCCTATACCAAGTGGTATAGGCCAGTCAGAATAACCTTGGCCCAGTGGGCTGTCAAGAGTCGCGGTGGGCGCTGGGCTTACGGGCCGGGGCGTGCTGGATCCGTGGGATGGTGCCGGGCGCGGTGGGTTTGTCAGCAGCGGCTGACCAGGGTTCCGCGCGAGGCACCATCCCACGGACCCATCACCCCCCACCTCGCCCGTGCCGGTGGGTGGCCGGATGGGTCCATCGCTCGGGCATCCGAGCACTCGCCACCGCTTCGGCGGCCGGATTCCATCCATTCTCCCGCGCCGTTGTGCTCGCGTGCGAACCTGGATAAGTGCCCAGTCGAGCGCCGGCGAACGCCCACTGGGACGAAGACCCTCGTGTGCATGGTCAACAGCCCACTGGCCGAGTTCCACGGCTCGAGTGGGCAGTTATCCAGGCGCCTGCGCCCTCGTGAGCAGCCGAGGGGCCGCGACTCATCATCGGCAATGTCACAACCGACCGGCGATACAAAGTGCCACCCGCAAGCATCCCGGGAGGCAGAGCCCCACTTCGCCGAGCGAGCTCCCTACACGGCCACGAGCGAGAACACCGGGGGTAGCCGGGTCGCGACGGTCGACCAGGTGGCGCCGGCGTCGGCTGAGCCGAACAATTCGCCGGAGGTAGAGCCGAAGTAGAGCTCGAGTTCCTCGCCTGCCCGGGCGCGGCTGAATGCGTGGCGCAGCACCGTCAGGTAGGCGTGCTCCGCCGGCAGTCCGTCACCCCGAGCCGCCCACGTGGAGCCTCCGTCGCGCGTCTCGTAGACGCGCACGCGACCGCCGGGTGTGACCCGATCCACGTCGGCCACGAGCGGGATCACATAGGCGCTGTCGGGGTCGGCCGGGTCGATCATCAGTGGGAAGCCGAAGTCGGACGGCAACCCGCCGCCGGCGATGTCGATCCAGCTCTCGCCCGCGTCGTCGGAGCGGTAGACGCCGCCGTGGAACTGCATGAACAGGCGTTCGGGCTGCTTGGGCGCGCGCTCGACGTGGTGCACGCAGCGGCCCGCGTTCTCGTCGCGAAGCGCCTCTTCGGGGAGGTAACGCGGGTTGAGCCCCTCGTTGCCCCTCCGCCAGCTCCCCCCGCCGTCCTCGGTCAGCCACATCCCCGCGGCAGAGACCGCGACGGCGAGCTTGTTCGGCTCCTCGGGCCAGGTGCAGATCGAGTGCAGGCACAGCCCGCCGCCGCCAGGTTGCCAACTCGGCCGCGAAGGCTGCTCCCACAGCCCGGCGTTGATCTCCCAGCTCGCGCCGCCGTCGTGGCTCTCGAATAGGACCCCGGGATCGCCACCGGCGTACACGGTCCCGCCGGTCTCGCCGCTGGCGATGACCCAGATCCGCTCGAGCGCCTGCTCCCCGCCTTCGGGCAGCGCGACGCCGCTGGCCTGCTCCCAATCGGAGTCGGGATCGCCGTCGGTGTAGAAGATCTTCGGCCCGTAGAACGGCGAGGTGACGGTCGCGAACAGCCGCCCGCTGCCGGGATCGCGGGTCGCGAAGTCAACCGGCTCGCCCGCGAATGCGCGCGTCTTGATCGCAAAGCCCAAGCCCGGCTCACCCTCGAGCAGGAACAGTCCCTTCTTCGTTCCGACCACCAGTTCGGTCAACCTCTCAGCCTCCTGTTATCGCCGGTATGACCTCGACGCGGTCCCCTGATGACACCGCCGTCGCCTCGTCGCCGCGCTCGCCGTTGACGAACACGTTGATGTGGCGGCGGATCAGGCCGCGCTCGTCGAGGATCCACCCGCTCGTGTCCGGGTGGCGCGATTCGAGCGTTTGGAGAAGCTCGAGAACCGTCGCGCCGTTCAGCTCGTGCTCGGAGCGACCGCCCGCCAGCTTCCGGAGCGGCCCGCGAACGCAGACCACGGCCATCGGGCGCATCGTACGCGTGCCCATGTCGCTCAAGACCGCCGCGAGATCCGTTTCTCATCGGCGTGCTCGCGATCAGCCGGCGAGTCCGTGCGTGTATGCGTAATGGACGGCCTGGGCGCGGTCGCGGGCGCCGATCTTCGCGAACACGTGGTTGATGTGCGTCTTGACGGTCGCCCCGCTGACGACCAGCTCGGCAGCGATCTCGCCGTTCGACAGCCCGCGGGCGATCAGCGACAGGACCTCCGCCTCGCGCGGGGTCAGCTCATCGGGCAGCTCGGCCGGCGGCGGCGCCGGGCGCTGTCCCGCGCTGACCGCGGCGATCAGACGGCTGTGGACGACCGGGTCGAGCAGAGCCTGATGATGTGCGGCGGCGTGGACGGCGCGGGCGATCTCCGCGATCCCCGCGTCCTTGGTCAGGTAGCCGAGCGCCCCGGCACGCAGGGCTTCGAGGATCGAGTCGTCGTCGGCGTGGGTGGTCAGGACGACGATCTCGGTGTCGGGCTGGGCCGCTCGGATCCGGCGGGTCGCCTCGACGCCGTCGAGCTTGGGCATCCGTAGATCCATCAGCACGACGTCCGGGCGGTGCCGAGCGGCGAGCGCAACGGCGTCCTCGCCGTCGACGGCGGCGGCGACCGGCTGGATGCCGTCCGCGACCTCGAGCAGCGTCATCAGGCCCTCGCGCACCAGCGCCTGGTCGTCGGCGACGAGGACCCTCACGGAGTCACTCATGCGGCCGCCCCGTCTGGCTGGTTGGACTCGGCAGCCCGCGCCGGAAGTCGCAGCTCGACGTGCCATCCATCGCCGTCGGCCCCCGCGCTCAGCGTCCCGCCGAGACTCTCGGCACGCTCGTGCATCCCGCGTAGGCCGTAGCCCCCACCGGTCGCGGCCACGCTGCTGGGCGCCGGCGCGGGCGGCGCGCCGTTCAGGTGATCGTCGACGACGACGACGAGGTCATCGTCGGGATCCTCGCCGGCGTGTATCGCGACGTGGACGTGGGCCCCCGGAGCGTGCTTGAGCACGTTCGTCAGCGCCTCCTGCACGACCCGCACGACCGCCTGACCCGTGTCTCCGGCGAGGCGCCCTGATTCGCCGTCGATCGTAAGTTGCGCCGGTGCCTCCGCCGCCGAGCGGTAGTCCGCGACGAGCGCCGCGATCGCGTGGGCTGGATCGGCGGCGGGAGTCTCGGCGGCAGCCTCCACGGAGCCTGTGTCACTGCGCAGGGCGCCGACTGCCCGGCGCGTCTCGCGCAGCCCCTCACGGGCGAGCTCGTGGGCTCGATGCAAGCGCGCCAGGACGGTGTCGCGGGCGGCTCCGTGCTCGACCAGCGAGCTTGTCGCCTCGAGCTGGATGGTCAGGCCGGCGAGCGTGTGCGCGAGCACGTCGTGGATCTCTCGCGCGATCCGGGTTGATTCCTCCAGCCGCGCCGAACGCAGCTGCTCCTCGTGGGAGCGCTGCGTCTGCGCCAGCAGGAGCTCCGCCTGGTCGGCGCGGGCGATCGACTGACGGCTGTTGGAGCCGGCCAGCAGCGCCGCGGCGAAGCCGAGCGAGTACGCGAGCACGCCGAGCCCGCTCGCGCCGTAGATCAGCGCGGACGCCGCGACGGCGAGCACCCCCACGACGGCGATCGGCGCGGCTTCTGCCAGCTCGGCGCGGACTCCCGCCGAGACGACGGCGACGAACACGAACACGCTCGCGGCGGATCCCGGCGCGGCGCCGGTCAGGAACCCGCCGGCGGCGGCCATGACGTAGAGCTCAGGGGCGATCGGGGCGTCGTTCATCGGCCGGATCGTCCACGCGATCCACGCGATCGCGGCGGCTGCAAACAGGAGCGTGATCACCAAGTCGCGTCCGCCCGCGCCGGGCGGATGCTTGCCGGTGAAGACCGTCCAGCTGACAAGCGCAAGCCCGAGGATCCGAATCAACGTCGCGACCCGATGGTCGAGGCGGTAGAAGAGCATGCTCATAGACGGTACGAGGTGAGGCGGAGGCGGTTCAACAGCGGTCGTGCCCCCCGCACGGCGAAGCGGGACCCGCTGTGAGCGGATCCCGCTGCCATGACGGTGGGTTGACTCGGTCAGGCAATCTCGATCGAGGCTGGGCGGGTCGTCAGCTGCCGGCGCCGCAAGGCCATCACGCCGGTGCGGCCACAGACCTCGAACACCGCCATCGCCAGCAGGGCCACCGTCCAAGCCTCCTGGCTCGTGATCGAGTGCGCGGCGCTGAAGCTCGTGATCGACGAAGCGCCGCCGTGCGTGATCCAGATGATGAACGCGAACCGCGAGCCCATCCCGAGCACCCAGAGGAACCCCGAGAGCCACCCGCCGCGCGCCAGCACCGCGCCGTCCGCGCCGCGGCGCATCCGGACGGTCTGCCCGCTGGCGACGCCGATCAGCGTGCCGAGCGCTGCCAGCGCGGCCACGAGGATGAGGTCGTTGCCGCCAGTCGGGATGCCGTGGAGGTAGTTGGCGACGGCGACCGCGACGATCACCAGCGGGCGAATCAGCGTCTTCGTGCTTAGCGGACGCTCCTTGATCTGGAGCAGGACGAGGAGGACGAGCGCCGAGTCGAGAATGTAGTCAGTTGTGGTCATGGGAGGATGCTCTCGTCGCGGCCCCGATCGCACATCGGCGCGCAGGTCGATTCACGGGTGGATCTCGCCGGCGCTCTCCACCCGGGGGTGGAGAGGTCAGGCCGGGACGATCAGGGGGGCGGAAGCGCCGGCGGCGTTGGTCGCGTCGGCCTCGCTGCGTGCGATCAGCACGAACTGCCCGGGGCGCTCGATCGCGATCGTCCCTTGAAAGCCGCCATTGGCGACCGCGAGACGCTTGCTTGCGAGCGGCTTGTGGCGCTGGCCCCCCGCGAGGTAAGCGTCGATGATCACGTGCGGCTTGGCGGGCGAGATCGTGCCGCTGAGGAGCAGCGGCGCCGTCGAGAGCAGCTCGACCGTGATCACGGGCGCGATCGCGACCTCCGTCCAGTCCGCGACGCTGGCCGGATACGGCGTGTGCACGGCGCGCACGATCGCGTCGTGCTGAAACGCGAGCGACGCGCTCCAGGACCCGTCGGGCGCGGTCGTCGCTTGGGCGATCGTGGTCGCGCCGGCGGGCGTCAGCCGCTCCAGCAGCACCGGCGCTGCGCTCAGCGGCGGCCCGTCGAGGAGCTTCAGCTGGCCGGAGAAGAGCACCGGCGCCCCGCTCGTCGCGACGCTCTGAGCGGGAGCGATCGAGAGCTGCGCGGGCGTACCGGCGAGAGTGGCGATGGCCGGGCGGATCGACGGCAGCCGCGCGAAGAACGCATCGCCGGGGCAGTCGGTGAGGTCACCCTGGCGATGGCCCGCGACGCGCGGCAGCGAGACGTGCGCGCCCGGGCCGAACGGGGTGTAGTAGTAGTCCGCCGGATTCACCACGACCGTGACCTGGCCCTGGCTGGGGACGCCGTGCAGGGAGAGCTTCCAGGCGAGCAGGTGCTGCAGCGCCCCGATCGCGGCCGTTGATGGGACCACGTCCATGAAGTCCCCGAGCACCGCCGTGCCGGTCGATTCGGCGTTGTAGCCGCCCGCCTGCGCGCCGATCACCGCCATGTCGATGCCGCCGGCCCGCCCCTCCCAGATCCGCCCGTACAGGTCGACGAGGAAGTTGTAGGCAATGTCGAAGAAGCCGCGTACGTAGACGTGGTAGTCGTAGATCGCCAGCAGCATCGACGGGACCTCGGCCGCGCTGTAGGAGTTTGCGTTGACCGTGTGGTGGACGAAGGTGAGCTTGATCGTTCCGTACTCGGGGCTGTGTCGCGGCGGCGCGTGTCCCTGGGCCCAGGCCTCGCGAGCGATGATCGGTGGCTGCCCGGGGCCGGCGTCGAGCCGCGGCAAGGCGAGTGGGAATGCGGCGACGGACGCTTGGGCCGGGAAACCGGTGACACTGACGAAGTTCACCCGGAGCCCGTGCACCGGGCGGTCGCTGCGCAACTGGACGATGTCGCTCGCGCCCGTCCACACGGGCTCGCCGAAGGCCGATCCCGTGCGGGCGCCTTCAGCCGTCCCGTCCGCGTCGTGACCGAGGACCGACGTGTTCACCCACGAGCTCCAACGACCTCCGGGGGTCCGCGCGCGAAGCTCGATCAGCGCTCGCGCCGGTCGCGCCCATTCGACGCCCGCGAGCGCGAACCGGCGCGGAGCCAGCAGTTGCGCCGAGGTTCCGGACAACGAACCCAGCCAGCGACTGGACACCGGTCGCCTCTGGGCGACGGCCTCCGCGACACCGACCGCGGGGCGCACGAGCGATACCGCTCCCGCCGCTGCCATCCCCTTCAGCAACCTGCGACGGGTAATACCGTCCGACCCGACCATCCAGCGTCAAGTTAGCGCGCTGATTTCGCGCTTGCGCCGGCAGCATCTCCCGAGACGAGCTGGATCAGCTGTGGCACCACGAACGTACTGATCGCGACCGGCGCGAGCAGCAGTTGCACCCAATCCCAGAGTGTGTTGCCCTGATAACCGGTCCACACCCAGCCGAGTGCATATCCGCCGATCACCGTCGCGATCCAGGCGACGGCGAGTGCCGCCGCGGCAGCGCGTTCGGGCGCACCGAATCGCCTGCCCGTCTGCCGCCACAGGGTTGCGGTCGTGATCGTGAGCGGCAGGGCGACCAGCGTCAGCCAGTTCCACAGCGTGTGACCGCGAAAGCCGGTCCAGCGCAGCGGCACGACGTACCCGGCGAGGACGAACACGGCGAATGCGAGCACGGCGGCCCCCAGTGCCCTGCGGCGCGCCGGCGTCATCTCCCACGAGAATCGCAGCCAGATCGGGAACGTTCCAAGCGCGACGGGCAGGAGGAGCAGCTGCATCCAGTCCCACACCTGGCCGTTCTTCATCAGTCCCGTCCACGACCAGTGGTCCGCGTAGCTCCCGATGAACAGTACGATCGCCGCCACCGCCGCCGCGGCGAACCCGGCGCGGCGCAGGGTTTGGTTGGCTGGGCCTCGTGACGGGCGGCCTGCGATCGCGGGGGCGTCGTTCGCCGGCCATGGCATACTCGCCCTTCTGTAGCTCTCGATCAGGCCAAGGTGAAACGTGGAGCCGAGCAGCTCAGGATCGTTCGCGCCGGCAGCCAGCGCACGCAGCCGCAGCACGTCGTCCGCGGAAACCACGATGGACAACGTCGCCTCGTGCTGTCGCCGGCGCGGGTGAGGCGGCGTCAGCTCCCTCGTGATCAGTTCAAGCATCCCCACTCCAATCTTCCCTTCAGAACGCACAGTTACCTGTGAGACGCGCTGAACAAACGGCGCATTCCATCCGGCGCCAAGAGCTCACCCTTGGTGTGGGAACGTGTCACCACCCCGGCCGCGCTGTGCGAGCAGGATCGGGGTCTGCCCGGAGTCGCTCAGCCGGGCTCCGCGCGGTCGGCTGCCGCTCAGCCGACCGCGGCAAGACCGGCTTCTGCGACCTCGACGTCCTGGCTGTAGTGCCCGCCGCTCACTCCGATCGCGCCGACGACGCGATCGCCGATCCTGATCGGGATCCCACCGCCGAAGATGATGAGGCGGTCGATCGCGCCGACGGCTCCGTCGGCGAGCGGGGGATCGTCCTTGATGAAGTCGTGCCAGCCGCTCGTCGGCATGCCGAAGCCGACCGCCGTGTACGCCTTGTCCTGGGCGATCTGGACGCTGAGCAGCGCGGCGCCGTCCATCCGGCTGAACGCCTTCAACACACCGGATTCGTCGCATACCGCGATCACCATCGGCACGCCGATGCCGGCGGCCTTCGCCTCGGCAGCCGCAACGACACGGTGCGCGAGGTCGCTGGTGATGCTCGCCTTCTCGAACACGTCGGCCATGTCCAGCCTCCTTCCAGTTTGGTTCTACGAGGTGTCGTCGGCGAAGCGCCGCTCGAGCTCGTTGATCTCACCGAGGCCGATGAAGTCCAGGAACTCCCCGAACGGCAACATCGACGCCAGCATGTCGAGTGGCGTTCCCGTGGCGCGGATCTCGGCCAGCGCGGAGCGGATTGCAGCGGTCGCGACCAGCAAGACGCTGATCGGGAAGATGACCAGCCGAAAGCCCAACTCGCGCAGGAACTCGTGGCTGACCGGCGGCGTCTTGCCGCCCTCGGCGTAGTTGAACAGCAGCGGCACGTCATCGAGGGTGCGCGCGATCGTCTCGATCTCCTGCACCGATTGCGGCGCCTCGACGAACAGCATGTCGGCGCCGGCCTCGCGGTAGCGACGGGCCCGCTCGAGCGCGCGCTCGAGTCCCTCGCCTGCGCGCGCGTCGGTGCGAGCGATGATCAGGAGGTCCGAGGAGCCGCGGGCCGCGACCGCCGCGGCGACCTTGGCCGCCATCTCGCCCGCGTCGATCAGCTGCTTACCCTCCATGTGGCCGCACTTCTTCGGCATCAGCTGATCCTCGAGGTGAATCGCCGCGACGCCGGCTGCCTCGTACTCGTGCACCGTCCGAATCACGTTGATCGCGTTGCCGTAGCCGGTGTCCGCGTCCGCGAGCACCGGAATCGCTACCGCCTGCGCGATGAGCCGCGCGTTGCCGACCATCTCGGTCATCGTCAGCAGCCCGACGTCGGGGCGCCCGAGCCGCGAGGCGGCGGTCCCGAAACCGGTCATGTACACGGCCGGGAAGCCCGCCTCCTCGACGAGCCGGGCCCCGAGAGCGTCGTAGCAGCCGGGCGCGAGCACCATCTCGCCCGCATCGAATCGCGTCCGCAGCGCGGCTCCCCCGGACGCGTCGCCCCCCAGCAGGCTGGACACCTAATGGCCGTCCAGTGCTCTCGGCTCCACTCGCATCAGCCGCGCGAGCTTACGCGCCCGCGCTCGAGCGCGTCGAGCCGGTTCAGATCTTGACGCCGACGAGCTGCCGGCAGGGTTGTGCCTCGACGAGCGAGATCGCGAGATCGCCTGTGATGGCGTGGCGCAGGTCGGTGAGCATCTGTGTTCCGAGGCCCTTGTAGTTCTTCAGGTCGCCGATCAAGGTGCCGATCGCCGCGAGGTTCCCGCTCGCGACGCTGCCGGCGGCGCCTTCGATGTCCTTCACGCGCGTCTCGAGGTCGGACCGCAGCTGCTCGATCGCGGCTTGCGCTTGGCCACCGTGAACCGATGGCGGCAGTCCGAGTTGCTTGACCTCACTCAGCATGTGGGTCGTGGCGGTGATCGCGTCCTCGATCCGGCTCACCGAACTGAGGCTGAAGCCGAGGCCCGCCTCGTCGCGCTGAAGCTCGTTCTTCCAAACGATGATGTTCGTGCACGTGGCCGAGGCCCACCGCTCGTCGGCGGCCGTCAACCGTGCCTCGTTCGCCTCTTGTGCGCTCGATTGAGAGCCGGAGCCGTCGGAGCTGTTGGCGGCGCCGGGAAGCTTGATCGCGCCGCTGCTGATCGCGACCAGCGCGGCGACGCCGATGCAGCCGACGGCCAGCAGCGCAGCGCCGATCCACTTGCCGGCCGAGCTGCGTGACGTCGTCGGGGCGGGCTGCGGGTCGGGCGGCGCCGCGTCGTGGTCGACCGGCGTCGCCATGGTTCCTTCGGGCGCCTCCTGCGCCCTCACAGGCTGTGGGTTCCGCTCGCTCGCAGGCGGTGGGGTCCGCTCACTCCCAGGCTGTGGGGTCCGCTCGCTCCAGAGCGGCTTCTGATCGCGGTCTTCAGGCATCAGTCGCGGGTGTCGTGGTCATCGAGAGGCAGGATCCTCGACGCGTCGAAGAGGCGGCGCAGAAAGTGCCAACAAGACCGTAAGAACGTCCTCGCGGCGCGGCGCGGCGCGGCGCGGCCCGGAGATGGCTCGCAGGAGCGACAATCGCTCTTCGATCTCCCTGTCGATCTTCTTAGAAAGCGCAGAGGATCGCCCGGGATCCTTACTGACATGCACCGCAACCCCAACTACTGTCCCAAGTGCGGTGAGCGAGTGACGCCCTACGCCGCCGGTTGCGCCCTGTGCGGGGCCGACCTCGACCCGCACCGTTGGCAGCGACCGCTCTCGCTCGGCCAGCGCGTGTCAGGCCAGCTGCCGCGGGGTTGGCTCTCCCGCCTCACGCGGCGCCGATCGCTCGTCCCGTCGCGCCCCCGCTAGCCGCCCCGCGACAGCTAGTGCCACGCGTCGGCGATGCCGACCCGCTGTGACAGGTGCCTGGCCCCGATGGCCGCGATCAGGATCGTCCACGGCTCCGTCTTGTGCGACGGCGCACCCCAGAGGGCCTCGTCGAGGTTGCAGAAGTAGCTCGACGGCTGATGGTCCACGACGTTTCCCGCGCCCTCGTTGATCAGGCGCTTTGGCGTGCGCAGGTCGGTACGATGCGCCGGTCATTCGAAACGTGGGACTTCCCTGAACGCGAGTGGCGGTCTTCTGGTGCGAGGGATGCGGTGGCGTCTGGGAGCGTCGCTGCTGACAGTGCTGACATCGACGGTCGCCGTCGCGGCAGCGGTGTTCGGGCGGCTGTACCTCTGGACGGCGGGCGACTCGGTCGTTCGGACGACCGTCACCTCGGCCCCGGTGCAAGCGCGAGGTGGCACAGCGGAGCGCGGCCGCGCTTGAGCTGCTCGGGCTTGGTGAGCACGGCGCGCAGCTCGTCGGCGAGCTGTCGGGCGGGCAGCGCCAGCGGGTCGCGATCGCTCGCGCACTGGCCGGGACGCCAGATGTGATCCTCGCGGACGAGCCGACTTCTGCGCTCGATCCGCACTGGCGCCAGGTCGTCCTCGATCTGCTCGTGAGCGAGGCCAGACGCGGCGCGGTCGTCGTCGTCGCGTCGAGCGACGCCGAGGTCACCGCGGTGTGCGATGACCTCGTGAGGCTGGGATCGGGATCGGCTCAGAAGGCCTTACCCGGCGGCGTTGACTAGCTTCGGGGCGGTCGTGTGACTGGCCGGGACGGCCGCAAGAGTTGGCCGGGTGGTCGAGTGGACCGGACGGAGCGCGAGTGCATTGCGCGACCGGCGCCCGGCGACGATGCCGCCGCTCAGCAGGCCGACGATCGCCGCGACGATCAGGGTCATCAGCGTGATGTTGACGATTAGGACTACGGTGAGGCTCATCTGCGTGTCTCCTTCCTCGCTCCGGTTCGCGCTGGCGACCAGGGCTTGTGAGGTTGTGCGGTAACTGTGCTCGTCAATGTCTCAGCCGAGCCGCCGCCGAACCGTGTGATCGGACACACGCGCGCTTCTACAGAGTGACTGGCGAGGGGCCCCGCTCCTCCATTTCCAACGGCCCGCTACATGAAGCCGCGGGAGCCAGGACGCGGAGCGGCGGCCCGATTGAGCAGCGAGCCGCCACGAGCCGGGACGCGGAGCGGCGGCCCGCCTGAGCAGCGGGCCGCCGGTAGATGACTTTCTATCTGTCTTGCACTACGCGCTTGCGATCACGGCTGGTACTTGGTCTGGCATGCCTCGATCTGAGCCGAGTTCGCGCCCGCCGCGGCGACGCACGTAGCCAGGTTTCCAGCGGTGGCGAGCTGCTGCTGCGCCTGAGTGGACCCGCCCGCCTGGCTGAGCGCTTGGCTCGCTTGGCCGACTGCGCTCTTGACCTGCGAAACCGCGCTGCTCGGCTGCGTGGTCGCGGCCGCGGGAATGCTGACGGTCGTCTGACCGGTGACGTTGCTGAGTTGCTTCTCCGTCTGCTTGACGAGCTGCCGAGCCTGCTGCGTCGCGGATTTCACTGCCTGGTTGGCGTTGGTCGTGCTCGGCTGCACGACGGTGAAGAAGACGACCGCGAAGATTGCGAGGGAGGCGAGCATGCCGGCCGCCCAGATCCGCCAATTGCTAGTTACCAGAACCATCTTGATCTCCTTCTTGAATCGCTGTGTGTGTCTGAGAGTTGTCGGTTTGGGGCGAGCCTGCTCGAGCTTCGATCTGCTTGCCCTCCTCCCGTTTCCTTCGATGTTGCGCAGCCTGAATGACGCCCGCTAACGCGCACCAAACAAACGCCAAAACGGGGTTGCCCCCCTGGCGCGAGCACGCCTGCTTTGACAACGCATGGGCCATCCTCTATAAGGACCTGGACGAGAGCCAATGCGAGCGCGAGACCACGGAATCGCCGTTGGCGCCGGCACACCCGGACGCTGGAACGCCATCACGGACGTCGCCGGCGTGCGCGTCGGTCACGTCACGCTGATAGAGGGCGAAGGCCCGCTGCGGGTCGGGTCTGGACCGGTGCGGACCGGGGTGACCGTGATCGTGCCGCCCGGCGAGATCTGGGAGCAGCCGCTGTTCGCCGGCGCTCACCGGCTCAACGGCAACGGCGAGCTCACCGGGCTCGAGTGGGTGCGCGAGTCAGGCATGCTCACGTCGCCGGTCGCGCTCACCAATACCCACAGCGTGGGCGTCGTCCGCGACGCCTTGATCGCCTACGAGGTCGCCCAGCGCGGGCCTGAGGCGGGCCACTTCTGGGGACTCCCGGTCGTCGGCGAGACCTGGGACGGCCTGCTCAACGATCTGAACGGCTTCCACGTCGGCGCCGAGCACGTGCAAAGTGCGCTGGCCGCCGCGCGCGACGGATCCGTCAGCGAAGGAGGCGTCGGCAGCGGCACCGGCATGATCTGCCACGGCTTCAAGGGGGGCATCGGGACCGCCTCGAGGATCTGCGAGCAGGAGGCCGGCGGATATACGATCGGAGTGCTCGTGCAGGCAAACCACGGGCGGCGCAAGCGACTGGCCGTCAATGGCGTCCCGGTGGGCGCCGAGATCGGGCCCGACGAGGTGCCGCTGCCGCGCGATCCAGCCGACCTTCCACAGGGCTCCGGGTCGATCATCGTCGTGGTCGGCACCGATGCGCCGCTGCTACCGCATCAGTGCGAACGCCTCGCCCAGCGCGCCGGCCTGGGAGTGGCGCGCACCGGGGGCGTGGGCGAGCACACGAGCGGCGATCTATTCATCTGCTTCGCGGCCGGCAACACCGGCATGGTCGCCGGCGAGCTCGGTCACGACAGCCCGCTGACCGTCCCGCTCGAGATGCTTTCCGACACCTACATCACGCCGCTGTTCGATGCTGTCGTGGAGGCCACCGAGGAGGCGATCCTGAACGCGATGCTCGGCGCCGAGACGATGGTCGGTCGCGACGGCATCACGGCGCACGCGCTGCCGCCGGAGCGCCTGCTCGAGGTCATGGCTCAGTACGGACGCGCGGCGGATGGCCGGCATGGGTGACATGCGTGAGCTGGTGGCCCGGTACGGACGCGCACCCACGCCGGCGCGTGGCCGGCGTGGGTGACATACCTGGGGTTGCTGTGTCTGTCTGCTGCCGTCAGACGACTGCCATCTCCTTTTCCTCTCCCTTCGGCGCGAGCAGTTCCGTTTCGCGTTCAGTCTTGCCCGCATGGGAGAAGCCCAGTGCGACGAGCGCGGCCATGATTGCGGCCAGGATGAAGCTCGCGATCGCGCCCCACAGCATGATCTGGCCGATCTTCCAGAACCCGTAGGCCTCGAGCAGCAGGCCCCGGAGCGTCGTACCGGTGAAGGATGTGTTCTTCAGCGTCGCCAACTGGGTGTTGGTCGGGTCGGCGATACTTGCGGCGCTGATCTTCGAGTACACGCCCTGATACGGCATCTCAGAGAGGTGGACCGCGATGAAGTGGTTCGCGTATGCCTCGGCCTGTGGACCGGTCAGCATCTGCTGTCCGGCGTACTGCTCCAGATACGGGATCATCCCGGGTGTGATCTCAGTCCCCGGCTTGGCCTTCGCGAACTCCGCTCGGGTCGGGAAGTAGACCTGCTGCATCGCGAGCTGGTCGTGGACGCTGGAGTTCACGTAGCTGTGACCCCACAACAGCAGGCCGCCGGCGACCAGCAGAACGACCACGAGGACGACTCCAACGGAACTTGCCAGGATGTCAAATACCTTGCGTGACACAGTTTCCTTCTCCCATTGGGATAGAGCCTGATTGCTTGACGCTGTCATCGTCGCCTGTGTCAGACCCGCTCACATCCGGACTCACTCGCGGTTCTCTGCGGCTGACTACGGAAAACGTCGATCCGCGGCCTCACCGTCACCTGCGGCTAACTACGGAAAGCGGCGATCTGCAGCTGTTGGTGCCTGACCGCGGAATCACCGATCGGTGACGGTCAGCGGCGCGTAAGGCGGGCGTGCCGGGCAGCGCTGTAGCGCAGCCGTCGCGGCACCACGGGCACTAGCAGGCGCTTGCTGTACTCCGCCCCGACCCAGAGTGCCAGGCCCCTGACGGGATCCCATCGCAGCCCGTACTGACGGCGAAGCGTCGCCGGCAGCAATCCGACCGTGACGAAATTCACAATCTCGAGAATGGGCCGCACGTGAAGTGGGACGGGCGGGCGCAGCACGATCCCGATCGCCAGCTCGCGTGCGCTCGGCGTCACGTGGAGGATGTCTCCGAGCAGCATCTCGTCCACGTACTCCTGGAACGCGTCGAACGTCCCGGGCATGTCAGACTCGGCCAGGCCGAACAGCGATCCGACGAGGCGGTAGTCGGCCCAGTACGCGTCCCGCTCGTGCGCCTTCAGCGGGTGCACGTAACGCTCGAACACGAGCCTCCCCGAGTCGGCGAGCGTCGCCAGGATCCACAGCATCAGCTCGGGGTCATCGGCCGCCCACGGTGTGCCGGCGGCGAAGCGACCGGCCGGCTCGGGCAGCTCACCGCGAAGCCGGCGGTGCATCGCCCGTACGCGCGCGGTCGCCTCATCCGCCCGCGAACGCTCGCCGTAGATGATCGTGCCGAGCACGTCGGCGGTTCGACGCAGACGGCGGTACGGATCCTCCAGCGCGCCCGTCGACGCAAAGAAGCCGGCGAACGCGACCGGGTGCGCCGCCTGCATCAGCAGCGCTCGCGGTCCCGCGACCGCCAGCACCGGCTCGCGGTGCACGCGGCGGATCATCGACTCGTCATCGAAGTATCCGGCCATCGGTTCTGATTCTTGCAACCCGGCGCCGGTGCTCCTGCCGTTGGGCGCAGTTGCGTGACGTGCGGTCAAGCTCGACCGCGTGTCACGACCCGGCGTCGCGGTCGAGGAAAGCCGCGGACCGGGCGGCCCGTCCGGGGCATCGGGCCGTCTGTCCCAACCGGATCAGCCCGGCGGTCGCCAGATCCGCCCCTCGATCGCAAAGTGACGGTCATCGGTGGCGGTCAGGGCAGCCAATCCATCTGCGTGCTGCGCCATGACCAGTGCGGAGACGGCCGCGTCGAAGGCATCGTCGGATCCGGCGGCCCGCTCGATCAGTGTCGGCGGCTGCGACGGGAAGCGCTCGAGCAACAGCGCCCGGCGCGCGCGCCAGCTGCTCTTGTTGACCGCGCCGGTAAGGAGGCGGGGGTAGATCTCGACCACTCGCGGCCATCCCGTCGGTCCGAACGGCCACACGTCGAACCCACGCCCCGCGAGCGTCTGGAGGTGGACCATGCCGCGCACCGAACCGGTCCCGACCGCGCCGGCGCCGCCGATCTTGAAGACCGATTGCGCGCCCTTCGCGTCGGTCAGCTCCGTCACGCGATAGCGGCGCTGCGGAGGGAGCTGGTTGCGCTTGCCGGCGCGGCCCCAGAACGGCATCCGGCATTCCGCGAGGAGGCGGTCCCCGTCGCTTGCCATCGCCGCCCACACCGCGCCCACGTCGCGCCATCCCTGCAGCTCGCACCACCAGCCGGGAAACGAGAACGCGAAGTCGAAACCGACGACGGTCGTCGGTTCCGCCGTGGCGATCGTGCTCACGTGGTCGATCAGTTGCTCGCGGCTGCGGCCGTTCTCCAATGCGACGAGCTCACCGTCCTGGACCTCGGCCAGTCAGATGAATTCCTCGGCGCGCCTGACCTTTCCCGACCAGTCGACCGCGAGCGCGCGCACGGGGGGTAAGTCTGACCGCGGCGCATCTCTGGCGGAGAGTCTGACCGCCGCGCATCTCTTAACGGAGACGCCTCGCCGTCCGTCCGTAGCTCCGACCCCGAATCGTTACGCTCGCCCGAGCATGAGCCGCGAACGAGACGCGTCGGAGGGATGGCCGGAGCTCGAGACCCGTCTGGAGGGGCACTTGGTCGTCCTGGAACCGCTCGCAGCCCAGCACGAGGCTGCGCTCTGGCGCGCCGCCGAGCATGCCGAGATCTGGTCCTGGCTACCACCGCTCGGCGAGAGCCAGGAGGCGTTCTCGGCATGGTTCGCGGACAGCCTCGACGAGCGCGAACGCGGCCGCGAGGCGGTGTTCGCGACCGTCGATCGCGCCACGGGGGAGCCGGTTGGGAGCACCCGCTTCTTCAACATCCGCCGTGCCCACCGAGGCGTTGAGATCGGCTGGACGTGGATCGCGCCGGATCACTGGCGAACTGGCGCGAACGTCGAAGCCAAGCTGCTGATGATGGAGCACGCGTTCGAGCGGGTCGGCTGCGTCCGCGTGGAGTTCAAGACGGATGCGCGCAACGAACGCTCGCGCAACGCGATCGCGGCTTTGCCGGCGCGCTTCGAGGGCGTGTTCCGCAAGCACATGATCATCCCCGGCGTGGGCCTGCGCGACACGGCCTACTACAGCGTAATCGAGGACGACTGGCCCGAGGTGCGCGAAAACCTGCGGCGGCGGCTCGAGCGTGCCCGCAGCCGCGCCGCTGCCTGAGAAGGTCGAGCTAGTCCCGGCAGTCGCGGCGCCCAAGAAGCTGTACGCAAGCAACAAGTTCCGGGCCCCCGACGCTGATCAATGTGCAAGAAACGCTCGTTGGGGTATGAGAAGCTTGGACAATGACTCGAGCCGAGCGCATCGTCAACCTGGGCGGCGTCGTACTGCCGTTCGCGGGTGTGCTGGCGGCGGTGATCCTGCTGTGGAACCGCGCCGTCGACGCCGCCGACGTTGCGCTGCTGATCGGCTTGTACGTGATCACGGGCCTGGGCGTGACGGTCGGCTTCCATCGGCTGCTCACGCACCGTGCGTTTCAGACGTTTCCGTCGCTCGAGCGCTTGTTCGCGGTGCTCGGTTCGCTGTCCGTGCAGGGATCCGTGCTGGACTGGGTCGCGGACCATCGCAAGCACCACGCCCACTCTGACCAGGAAGGCGATCCTCACAGCCCGCACATCGGGCATGGAAGCGGGCTCAGCGGACTCTGGCATGCGCACGTCGGCTGGCTGTTGCGCAACCAGGGGCAGGCCGATTGGAAGCGCTACGCGACCGAGCTCTACGAGGATCCTGCGATGCGCCGGATCGGACGGGCGTTTCCGTCGCTTGCCGCCGCGTCGCTCCTGATCCCCACGGTCGCGGGCTTCATCCTCGGTGGGTTCACGGCGGGCGGCGCGCTGCGCGGCCTCATCTGGGGCGGGCTCGTGCGCATCTTCTTCGTCCACCACGTGACGTGGTCGATCAACTCGGTCTGCCACTTCTTCGGCAACCGCCGGTTCGAGACGGGCGATCAGTCGACCAACGTCGCTTGGCTCGCGCTGCTCTCACTCGGCGAGTCCTGGCATCACAACCACCACGCGTTCCCCCGCTCGGCCTACCACGGGCTGCAGCGGCGGGAGATCGACCTCTCGGGGCTGCTCATCTCGGCGATGGGCCGCGTCGGCCTGGCCTGGGACGTGGTCCGGATCGCCCCCGAGCGCCAGCGGGCAAAGACGCTCGTCGCCTCCTGAGGAGCGGCGCCGCCGACGCGCCCGCCCTTTGCCCACTCTCGAGATCGGTTCAACACTCTCCCGACCGGCTCGAGCGTCTCCGGCCGATGGGGTGGCAGACTCCGGGGAATGGCTGATCTCGAGCGGGCTATCCGCAACTTCGTCGACGGAAGCGCGAGCGTCCAAACACTTCAGGACGCGGCAGAGGGCACCCCTGGCGAGCTGGCAAACCAGACGATTGCGCTCGTCACCGAATACCGGAACACGGGCATGGACGAGAACGAGCTCCGACTGCGGGTGGAACTGCTCGTAGCTGGCGGCCAGTCCAGGCTAGTCGCCCACATCGCTCCGAGAGCCGCGAACCTGGAAGGGAGGGACCCAGCCGCCCGGCGGGCCGTTCAGCTAGCGGGCGTCTTGCTCCACTCCGCCTTGTGCACCTTCTTGGCGGCCTGGTAGTCGACGAGCGCCTGCGGTGAGTCGACGTCGCCGAGCGTCGGATGCCAGGGCACGAGATCGGACGCCGCGGCCACGCCGAAGCGCTTCGCGAGCACGGCGCCGAGCGACTTGACCTTCATCTCGCCGAACCCCGGAAGCGCTTCGAGGTTGGCCCGCAGCACCGCGGAGTCCTCCGCGTCCGTCCAGATCCTGGCCGCGTCGCCGTCGTATTCGTCGCGGACGTAGACCGCGAGGTCCTGCACGCGTCGCGCCATCGCCGCCGGGAAGCGGTGGATCGCGGGACGAGCGCGGAATACCGGCTCGAGGTCAGCTGAGGCGAGCGTGTCGGCGTCGATCGAGCCGAGCCGCTCGCGCAACGCGAGCGGGCCAGCGAACGCCTTCTGCACGGACACCTGCTGGTCGAGCGCGAATCCGATCAGCAGCGCCATCGGATCGGTTGCGAGCAGGACGTTCGCCTCGTCCGACTCGGTGAAGCACAAGCGGTCTGGCACGGGCCGATCATAGCCGCACACCGATCGCAGTTCGTAGACTCGCGCAATGCTGATCATGCCGCCCGGCCACGCGCGCACGGTGGGCGCTCCGCGGCAGACCTCCGCGCGTGAGCGGTGGGTGATCCGGGCCGTGCTCGCGATCGTCGCGGTCGCGGCGGTCGGCATCGCGATCGCGATCCTGACGTCGGGCCCGACGTCGCGCGCCGGCTGCGTGGACATCACGATCCCCGGCCCGGTCGGCGCGCAGGAGATCAAGCAGTGCGGCGCCGCCGCGCGGTCTTTGTGCCAGTCTGGCGGGGCGGGATTCACGGCGCAGGCCGCGCGCGTGATCGACGCGGACTGCCGCAAGGCCGGGCTGCCGGTCCCCTCCTAGGCGTCGTGAGGTAGCGTCCCCCGCAACGTGAGCGATCCGTTCGAGTTCAGGAGCCAGTTCCCGGTGTTCGAGCGCCGGTCCTACCTGAACGCCGGGACCACCGGACCGGTTCCCCGCAGCGCGGCCGACGCGGTCCGCGAGCGCGTCGAGCGCGATACGCGCGAGGGCCGCTGCGGGCGGGGGTACTTCGAGGGCCTCATGGCGATGGTCGCCGACCTGCGAGCCGCCTACGCGCGTGCGCTCGGGTGCGAGCCGAGCGAAGTCGCGCTGACCGGCTCGACGACGGATGGCGTCAACACCGTGATCTCCGGGCTCGACTGGCGCTACGGCGATGAGGTCATCACGACCAGCGAGGAGCATCCGGGTCTGCTGGCGCCGCTCGGACGGGCGCGCGCCCGCCACGGGATCGAGATCAAGGTCGTGCCGTTCGCGGAGCTCCCGAGCCACGTCTCGAGGAAGACCCGTCTGATTGCGTGCTCACACGTGTCGTGGGTCAGCGGCCGCGTGATGGACACGAACGCGCTCGTGCAGACCGGCGTCCCGGTCCTGTTGGACGCAGCTCAGGCACTCGGCGCGGTGCCCGTGGATGTGCACGCGCTCGGGTGCGATTTCTACGCCGCGTCGGGCCAGAAGTGGCTGTGCGGCCCCGAGGGGAGCGGCTGCCTCTATGTCAAGCGCGAGCGGCTCGACGAACTGCTCGTTCCGTGGCCGGGGTTCGGGTCACTCGCGGATCCGCATCGACCGCTCGAGTTCGTCCCGGCCGAGACGACCGCCAGGTTCGATCTCGGCTTTCCCGTCGGCGTGCGTAGCGCGTGGGCGCTCGCTTCGCTGCAGGTGTTCGAGCAGGCGGGGTGGCCGTGGGTGCACGAGCGAGCCGCCTCGCTCGCGGCCGGGCTGGCCGAGTCGCTCACAGCCGCCGGTAAAGATGTCTGGCCGCGCGGCCGCTCGACGCTGGTTTCGTGGGCCGTCGGAGCCGACGCCCAGGCTGAAGTCGAGCGTCTGGCGGCGGACGGGATCGTCGTTCGCAGCATCCCGTCGTCGGGGCTGATCCGCGCGTCCGTCGGTGCGTGGACCTCGGAGGACGAGCTCGATCTGCTGCTCTCGGCCGTCGCGCCGCGGGCTGCGCGCTCGACGTGAAGCTCCTGAACGGCGCGCGGCCGGTCGCCGCGCGCCGTCACGCGCCCAGATCTGCCAACCCCCGGTCGGCGATCGTCACCAGCACCGCGAAGCTCTCGTCGAGCGAGAGCGGCAGTCCGAAGCCGCCTTCGGTCTCGAGCGCGACGAACCCGTGCAGCCCCGCGCGCAGCGCGCGGGTGGCGTGGATCGCCTCGTCGCCCTCAAAGCCGTAACCGCGCAGGACCGCCAGCACGACGTCGACCACCTCGCGGCCGGCTCCGCCGCCGTCCGCGCCGTCTGCCGCGAAGGTCGGGAGGCGCTGGAGCGCCGCGTAGCTGCCCGGATGTGCGCGGGCGTAAGCCCGGTACGCGTCCGCGACGGCGCGCAGCGCGTCGCTCCGCGAGCGGCCGCTCGCAGCGGCCCGCAGCTCGGCGGCGAGCTCGCGGACCGCCTTCTCGGCGATCCGGCGGCGCAGATCGCCGAGGCCGTCGACGTGCACGTACAGCGACGGCGGCCGGATCCCGAGATCCTTCGCGAGTCGCGCGAGCGTGACCGCCTCGAGCCCCTCGGCGTCGGCCAGCGCCGCGGCCGCCGTGACGACCGCTTCCGAGTCGAGCCCCGATCGCGGCATCAGCTGCCGGACGCGGCGGTCGCCGTCGGCTGCGCCCCGCCGGCGCTCGCGATCGCCCGGTCGATCGCGGCGCCTGGACGACGGACGGCCGGTCCGTGGCCGACGACGAGGATCGCCGGATCGAGCGCGCGCAGTCGCGCGGCGGACTCGAGGTCCTTCTGCTTGTCCCACGTCGCCATCGCGGCGAACGGGAAGCGCAGGTAGAAGTGGTTCGACACCTGCACGCTCCCGTAGCTCGTGAACGCGTCCCCCGCGATCAGCGTCTGGTCGCGCGAGTCGAGAAAAGCGACGTGACCCGGGCTGTGCCCCGGGCTCGCGATCACCTCGAGGCTTCCGACGCGGTCGCCGCCGACGACACGAACCTGCGGGATGGTCGTGACCTTCGGCCAGCTGCCGGGCAGCTTTCCGTCAACGACCTTCTCGCCCGCGAGAATGCGCGCGTCGAGCTCGGGCATCAGCACCTCGACGGAATCGCCCAGCCGCTGGACGAGCGCGTCGAGTGAGCCGACGTGATCGCCGTGGCCGTGGGTGAGCGCGATCCGGCGGATCTCGCCGCCCGCGCTGTGCGCGGCGTCGATCAGCGCCTGGGCCGCTCCGCCGGTCGTCGTGTCGACGAGCGTGAATCCGTCCTCCTCTCGTACCAGGTATGCGTTGACGAATCGCATCCTCGTCAGCTGAATCAGGTTGTCGGTGATCTTGCGGGTTTGCATCTGGCGTCTCCTATGTCGAGCCACTGGTTCCTACGACCATTAGGATAATACCTATCAGCCTTAGGTTTGTCAAGCGAGCGACCGATGTCAAGCGAGCGACCGATGGGCTCGCGCGACCGAACGCGAACCGTCTCGGTCAAAGGCGACGCCGTCTGGCTCGAACGAGCGCGAACCGCAGCTACCGACTGAGGACCTCGATCCGGTTGCCCCAGGGGTCCTCGGTGTAGAACCGCCTCGCCCCGGGGAGCCGGTCGTCCCACTGCACCTTTGCGCCGGCGTCGCTCAGCCGCGCGGCGAGCTGATCGAGCGCCTCTCCTTGCACGCGGATCGCCGGATGCCCCTTGCGCGACGGCACGAACGGATCCGCGACGCCGATGTGGAGCTCTTGCGCCCCCAGGAGGAACCACACGCCACCGGTGTCGCGCATGGTTTCCGGCTTTGGGATCTCGCGCAGCCCGAGCAAGTCCCCGAAGAACTGGCGCGCGGCCGGCTCGCAGCCAGGCGGCGCGGCGAGCTGCACGTGGTCGAGCGCGATCGTCGGCTCTCCCGTCATGCGACGGGCTCGCCCGAGGTCGGTCGATCGCCGGATGTTGCCTCGAACGCCGAGCTCGCCGAGCTCGCCGAGCTCCCGACGAGCTCGGCGATCGAGCGCGCGCCGGCCTCGCGGACGCGCCGTGCGAGCTCGCGGTTGACGCTGGCCGGCCACGCGGGCCCGCCGTAGACGAACCCGGTGTACGCCTGGACCAGCGTCGCGCCGGCAAGGATCCGCTCCCACGCATCGCTCGGCGTGCCGATTCCCCCGACCGAGATGAGGATCATCTGTGACGAGACGCGCGCGTACAGACGTCTCAACACCTCGAGCGCGCGCGGCTTCAGCGGGACACCGGACACGCCGCCACCGTCGATCGCGGCGGCCGGCGGCGCCGACGGCGAGATCAGCCCCCGGCCCACGGTCGTGTTGACCGCGACGATCCCCGCGAGGCCGAGCTCGCAGGCGAGCTCGGCGACTCCGTCCAGCTCCTCGTCGCTCAGGTCCGGGCTCACCTTGACCAGCAGGGGGATCACGGGCACGGCTGACGCCAGCTCGGCGCGCACGCCGCCGATCAGCTCGCGCAATCGCTCGGGGGCCTGGAGCTCGCGCAGCCCCGGCGTGTTCGGCGAGCTCACGTTCAGTACGAGGTAGTCCGCCAGCGGCGCCAGGATCCGGACGCTCTGCCGATAGTCCGCGGCGGCGTGTTCGAGCGGCGCGACCTTCGACTTGCCGACGTTGACGCCGACGATCGTCTCGCGCGAGCGAGCCCGCAGCCGCTTTGCGACGTCGCTCGCGCCGCGATTCGGAAAGCCCATCTTGTTCAGGAGCGCGCGCTGATCGGGGAGCCGCACGATCCGCGGCTTTGGATTACCAGGCTGGGGCTGCGCGGTGACGGTGCCGACCTCGACGAACGCGAACCCCAACGCGCCGAGCTCCTCGAACCACGTGGCGTTCTTGTCGACGCCGGCGGCCGCCCCGAGCGGGCTGGCGAACACGCGCCCGAGCGCGCCCACGGCGAGCGCCCCGTCCGCCGGCACGGTCACCCGGCGCAGCCGGCGCCGCGCGCCGGGGATGGCCCCGAGGGCTCGCGCGGACCTCGACGCGAGCGCGTGCGACGCCTCCGGCGGGAGCCGCTGCAGCAGCGCGGCGTTCAGCTGCTCGAGCCGCGCGATCGGCGACCTCGCGCCGGATGAGGTTGGGTCTGGGTCACGCGTCACGCCACCGGCCATGCTAGGCACTCGATGCGCTCAACCGGCCGACGCGGTGAAGCCCGCATCGAGGCCGCCGAACGGAGCTTCGAGCAGCAGCCAGCGCCGGCCGGGCGGCCCCTGGGCGATCGCCTGAAGCGCGGGTGTGTCCAACCGCGCGACCATCTGATGCGCCAACTCCCCGCCGGGCAGGACCTCCAGCGCGATCCTTGACCGGCGCAGGTGCTCCGTCAGCTCAGCGGTCCGCTCGCGGACCTCAGCCGGCTCGGTGACGTGGTCAGGGTGGATGTGCGGAGTGGTGACGACGGTTCCCGTCCCGTCGGCCACCGCCGAGCACGCGAGCGCCAGGCTCTGCTCCAGCGACCGCGGTCCGTCGTCGATGCCGGGGAGGAGGTGGAAGTGCAGCTCGACGTACATCTGCCTCGATGATTCGCGTACGAGCGGGCAATCGCGTGACGATCCTGTTACCGCACACGAGTTGGACACTTCCCTCTCGCCGGTGCGACATAGAGTCTCTGGCTGGCGGTATGGACCAGCGATGTCACACATCGGCCAACCCCTACGGACTACCGCTGGCCGCGTTGCTCGCACTCGCGCTGCTTGCGTGCGTGGCTTTCGCACGGCCTGCGGCCAGCCGAGCCGACGAGCGAGTGCCGGTCACGACTGCCCGGGCGAACCTGCTCGAGAATCCCGGCGGAGCCGTCGGCGCGGTGTCCGATCAGGGGTGGGACAGCGTCACGATCCCGGGTTGGCGAGTGGAGGGCGGGCTTCCGAGCGTCGTGCGGTACGGCACGCGCGGCTTTGACACCTCGCCCGATCCGGCGGGCGCGCCGGCGCGCTTGTTCGCGGGCGGCGCTGGTGGCACGGCGCAGTTGCTGCAGACAGTGCGGCTGCGTGCACCCGGCGGCGAGCTGCTGGCTACGGGGAGCCGCTACACGATCGCGGGCGTGTTCGGCGGCACCGACACGAGCGCGGCGTCGCTGACGCTCACGCTGCTCTCGCGTTCCGGAGCCGTGCTCGCGCGCCGCGAGATCGCCGGGCCCGCGAGCGGCGCCCTGGCGGCGAGTTCGGCGACCGGACCGCTCCCGCCCGGAACCGCCAGCGCCGAGGTCGAGCTCGTGCTCGCGACGTCGCTGCACGATTTCGACGGCCCCGATGCTCCGATCGTCGGCTACGACCGCGCGGTCGCGGGCGATCTGAGCTTCAGCGTGTCGGCGCCGGTGCGGTCGCCGTCGCCGCTGGTCCCACCGGTCGCGCGGATCCCGCGGTATGACCACGTGTTCCTGTTCTACTTCGAGAATCAGGACTACCGATCGGTGATCGGCAACACCCAAGCCGCGCCGTACCTCAACGCGCTGCGCGCGGACGGGAGCACGCTCGCGAGCATGTTCGGCGAGGAGCACCCGAGCGACGGCAACTATCTCGCGCTCGCCGGCGGCAGCGCGTTCGGCATCCCCCTCAACGATCCGCTCGAGGAGGATCCGCTCGACACGATCCGTGCCCCGCAGATCGGCGATCTGCTCGATACGGCGCACGAGACGTGGCGCGACTACCTGCAGAGCGCCGATGGCCCATGCGATGACACCGTGCACGGTTACTACTGGGACGACGACCTGCCGACGCTCTATTTCGGCGACGTTCGCGGTCGACCGGCGTACTGCTCCGCGCACGTGCTGCCGCTCGATGCGCTCCAGACTGACCTTGCCAGCACGGCCACCACGCCGAACTTCGCATGGATCGGGCCGGACGATTGCAGCGACATGGAAGGGTGCGGCATCGCGGCTGGCGACCGCTTCCTCGCGCACGAGCTCGGCCTGATCCTGAACTCGCCTGCGTGGCGCACCGAGCGCTCGCTCGCGATCATCACGTTCGACGAGGACGGCTACGACTTCGAGCGCCCGGCCCAGCGCGTACCCACGGTCATGCTCGCATCGAGCGGGCTGCGGGCCGGTTACACCTCCACCGTCCGCTACACGCATTACAGCCTGCTGCGGACGATCGAGGCGGCGCTTGGGCTCGGCTCGCTGACCCCCAACGATCTCTGGGCCCAGCCGACCAACGACGTGTTCGACGCCCTCGCGGCCGACCCGCCCGGTGCGGCGATCGCACGGGCGTCCGCCTCCGCGGCGCGGCTCGGGGACGCGGCGGACGCCCGCCGCTCGGCCGGCGCGCGGCGCGACTCGCCGGCCTATGCCGTGGCGGCCTCGCCCGATCGCGACCCGACGGCGTTCGTCGTCAGCTCGGCCGGCAACGCGGTCACCCCGATCGACCTGAGAACGCGCCGCCCCGGTCCTGCGATCCCCGTCGGCCTCGACCCGCAGGCGATCGCCGTCACACCGGACGGAGCGACGGCGTTCGTCGTCAACAACGGCTCGAATTCGGTGACGCCGATCGACACCGCCACGCGCGCTGCGCTCGCCCCGATTCCCGTCGGCAAGGACCCGAGCGGGATCGCAATCACACCAGACGGGCGGACCGCGTTCGTCAGCGACAGCGGCTCGGACACGGTTACGCCGATCGACGCGGCAACCGACACGCCCCTGCCCGCGATCGCGGTCGGCACGGGGCCACGCGCGATCGCCGTCTCGCCGGACGGTCAGACCGCGTACGTGCTCGATTGGGGCGGCGGGTCAGTGACCCCGATCGACCCGCGCACCGACGTCCCTGGGACGCCGATCCAGGTCGGTGGCTATCCGGTCGCGATCGCGTTCACTCCCGACGGAGCGACGGCGTACGTCGCCAGCTTCGGATCCGACACGGTCACTCCGATCAGGGTCGCGAGCGGGCAGGAAGGTCCGGCGATCCCCGCCGGGGCTGCGCCGGACGCGCTCGCTGTCACGCAAGACGGGCACACCCTCGAAGTCGTGGACGGCGACGGCGAGCGGGTGACCCCGATCGACACCGCGACCAACCTGCCCGGCGCGCCGGTGAGCGCCGGTTACTCGCCTGAGGCTGTGGCGATCTCGCCCACCGGCGTCGCGTATGTCGTCAACACGATCTCCGGGACACTGACCCCGATCGCGACCGCGACCGGCACCGCCGGTCGGCCGATCTCGGTCGGCGCGTTCTCCTATCCGACGACGATCGCGCTGACGCCCGACGGGCGGACGGCGGTCGTCGTCGACACGTACGCGGGGCGCGTCAGCCTCCTCAACACGCGCACCGGGGGCGTCTCGGCACCGAAGGGCGTCGGAGAGTACCCGGTCGCGGTCGCGATCGGGAACTGACCCGGTAGCTCTTCGGCGGGCAAGTGCCGACTGCCCGACAAAGCTCGCGAGCGGACAAAAATGCACCCACCCCTCCCAGCCGGCGGCCGCGGGTGCAATTTTGTCGGCCACACGGACAAGATTCGCCACGCGCCGTCGCGAGCGCGGGGGTGAGTGCATTTTTGTCCGCCCACGTGAACAAGATTCGCCGCGCCGCGCCGCGCCGCGCCGCGCCGCGCCGCCCGCCCGCCTCACGCCGCGGTGGCCGAGACCTCCACCGCGAGCGCGACGAACTCCTCGATCAATGGATGCGAGTCGTCGCGATGGCGCGCCAGCACGAGCGTCGCCGGGCTCGCCTCCACGCAGTGGCACGAACGTGACCTCCGGCCAGGCGTAAGTAGCGCGAGATCATCGCCGGGCACGTGTCGACTCCCTCGCCCCGGCCGATCAGGTGCAGCCACTCCTCGATGTTGTCGCCGACATACGGGCTGTCACGGGCCGCTGACCGAGCTCGTCGACGAGCATCCAGAAATCGCGCCACGCGGGCTGGAGTCGAGTCCGGCTGGGTCGACGAACGTCTCGCCGGCGAGGTCGGCCGGCCGCAGCGATGTCGCGGCGCGCGAGACGGTGCGAGCGCGGCAGCACGACGACGCGCGGCTCGCTCATCAGCGGAGTGACGATCAGATCGGGCTCATCGAGCGGCGCGTACAGGAACGCAAGATCGGCGCGCCGGTTGCGCAGAGCCGAGAACGTCTCGGTGAACTCGAACGCGCGCACGTCGATCCGGACCTCCGGGTGCCGGGCGCTGAAGCGTCGCCAGGACGGGGGCGAGCAGAGCACCCGGCGCGGGCCCGAGCGAGCCGATCGACGAGCGAGCTGCCGACTCGCCACGAGCGAGCGCCCTGGCGTGCGCGAGCGCCCCGTCGGCAGCGGCGAGGACCGCTCGTCCCTCGCCGTGAGCAGCGCCTCGCCGGCGGGGGTCAGCGTCACCTGCCGCGTCGTCCGCAGTCAGCAGCAGCCCGCCGACCTCGCGCTCGAGCTGACGGATCTGGGCCGACAGCGCCGATTGCGCGAGATGCAGGCGAGCCGCCGCGCGCGAGAAGTGCAGCTCCTCGGCGACGGTCACGAAGTAGCGCAGCTGGCGCAGGTCCACGGCGCCTTCAATTTATCGCGTCGCGCGCATAATCTTGCTAACGTTGCTGTTGCAATAAAGGGCCATTCGGAGGAGCATTTGTCGCCTTGGAAGAGCGTAGACGGGTCAGGGTCGAGGTCAGCGGCGAGCCCGTTTGGGGCAGGCGTACCGACGGCAAGGTCGTGCTCGACGACGGGCGGACGCTCGACGATCGCGACGCGCGATATCTCGCCCCGGTCGAGCCGTCGAAGATCATCGCCGTCCACCTGACCTACCGGAGCCGGCTCGACGGAATACGGCGCCCGCGTGCCATCCGAGCCGTCGTACTTCATGAAGCCGCCGAGCGCCCTCAACGGGCACCGCGGCGATCCTGCGGCGCCCGCGAAGCACGCGCTTTCTCAACTACGAGGGCGAGCTGGCGGTCGTGGTCGGGCGCCGGATGAAGGGCGTCGCCGATCGACGAGGCGCTCGCACACGTCGCCGGCTACGCGCCGGCCAACGATGTCGGGCTGCACGACTTCCGCCACGCCGACCGCGGCTCGATGCTGCGGGTCAAGGGCCAGGACGGCTTCCTCCCGATCGGCCCGGAGTTGGCGCCCGCAGCGGAGTTCGACCCGACCAACTTCACGCTGCGCACGTACCTGAACGGCGAGGTGGTCCAGGAGGCGACGGCCGACGACATGATCTGGGGCGTCGCCTACCAGCTCGCCGACCTGTGCCGCCTGATCACGCTCGAGCCCGGCGATGTCGTGCTGACCGGCACCCCCGCCAACTCGCGCCCGATGGAGCCCGGCGACGTCGTCGCCGTCGAGATCGAGCGGCCTCGGCCGGGTCGAGAACACGGTC
The DNA here is from genome assembly GCA_963763525.1 of uncultured Solirubrobacterales bacterium. Classification (GTDB taxonomy): domain Bacteria; phylum Actinomycetota; class Thermoleophilia; order Solirubrobacterales; family Solirubrobacteraceae; genus Palsa-465. Next base: position 610,454 of record CAVXPA010000011.1, on the reverse strand, counting down.
GTCGACTGGGACGTCGATCTCACGGGCGTCGGCGAGCAGCCGGAGGTGTCGGCGAACACGTTGCATGTCGCGCTCGCGATCCCCGAGGACGAGGCCGAGCGGATGGCGGCGAGCAGATGAGCGCCGGCCCCTCACTCGTCGAGACCTTCGGGACGCCGTTGTCGAGCGACGATCACACAGGTGTCACCACGATCCGCGTGCTGTACCCGGACCTGCACGGCGTCGCGCGCGGCAAGGACGTGCCGATCTCAGCAGTTCGACGCGCGTCGTCGAGCACGGCCTGTGCTTCTGCTCGGCGGTGATGGGCACCGACCTGCGCCACACGCCCGTCGTCGGCGGCGAGGCCGGCTACCCCGACCTGATCGTGCGCCCCGACCTCGCGACGATGATCGATGCTGCCGTGGGAGCCCGGCGTCGCCTGCTGCCTCGCGAACCTCGAGCCGGCCGACGGAGGCGCCGCGATCTGCGATCCGCGCGGAGCGCTGGCGCGCGCCGTCGAGAACCTGTCGCGGGCTCGGTTTCGAGCCGATCGTCGGCCCCGAGCTCGAGTTCTTCCTGCGTCGTGCGCGACCCGGCCGCGACGAATGGCATCCGCCGCCACGTCGACCACCTCAGCATGGTCTATACGGTCGGCCCGCTGAGCCGACCCGGGCGGGCTCGTCCGCCGCATGACCGAGCAGCTCGCGGCAGATCGGACTCGACGTGCTTGCCGTCAACCACGAGTTCATGAACTCGCAGTACGAGATCAACCTCCGCCACTGGCGACGCGCTCGGCGCGGCCGACCGCGCGTTCCGCCTGAAGACGGCGGTCAAGGACATCGCCGCGCAGAAGGGGCTGCACGCGACGTTCATGGGCAAGCCGTTCAACGACCAAGGCGGATCGGGAACGCACCTGCACATCTCGTGCAACCGGGAACGCACAACGCGTTCGCCGATCCGCGACGGCGAGCACGGCGTCAGCCCGGCGCTCGAGGCGTTCACGGCCGGTGTGATCAAGCACGCGGCCGCGCTGATGGCGTTCCTCAACCCGACCGTCAACGCCTACCGCAGGATCCAGCCCGACTCGCTCGCCCCGACGCACGCGAACTGGGGCTATGACAACCGCGCGACGTTCATCCGGATCCCGCCCGAGCGCGGCGCCGCAACCCGCCTCGAGATCCGCGTCGGCGATGGCGCAGCCAATCCGTACCTGGCGATCGCCGCCGTGCTGCTCGCCGGCGAGTACGGCATCCGGCGCGAGCTCACGCCACCGCCGCCCGTCAGCGGCGACGCCTACCGGGCATCGCCGGACGTGATCGGTGAAGAGCTGCCGGGAACGCTCGACGAGGCGCTCGCGGCGCTCGAGCGGGATGACATGCTCGTGGCCGGGCTCGGCGAGGCGATCGTCGACGACGTTCGTGGCGATGAAGCGCTTCGAGCTCGAACGCCACCGCGCGTGGGTCTCCGATTGGGAGATCGCCGAGTATCTCCACCACTTGTGATGATCGAGCTGCACCGGATCGATCACGTCTGCCTGCGGGTCGCCGACCTCGATGAGGCGAGCGCGCGCTGGTGCGCTCAGTTCGGGCTCGCACGTCAGCGAGCGCCGCGACGGCGCCGTGCTGGCTCGCCTGCGATGACGAGCCCTGCGCGCTCGAGCTGATCGCCGGCGAGCGCCGCCGGGCTCGACCACGTCGCCTACGAGCTCGTCCCGGGACTGCTCGCTCGAGCAGGCGCGCGCGCACCTCGAGGAGTTCGGGGCCGTCGGTCGACGATGACGGACGAGGTGGACTGCGGACCGCCGACGCCGACGGCAACGCCGATCCAGCTGCTGGCCCTACCGCGAGCCCGAGTCGCGGCTGGTCGCGCACGCGCGCCCGGCTCGGCAGCGCCGTCGTCGGCCACCCGCGCAAGCTCGGGCACGTCAACTTCCTGACCGGCGCACTTCGAGGAACAGTGCCGCTTCTACACCGAGGCGCTCGGGATGAAGCTCACCGACTGGCTCGGCGAGGACGGCGTGTGGCTCCACGTCAACTCCGACCACCACGTGATGGCGCTCGATCGACAAGGGCGACGCCGCACTTCCACCACCTCGCCTTCGACGTCGTCGACATCGGCCAGATGCGCGTCGCGCTCGACCACCTCGGCCGGCACGGCCGCTGGCTGGGCTGGGGACCGACCCGGCACGGCGTCGGCGGCAACATCGCCTCCTACGTGCGGATCGTCGAGGAGGAGTGCTTCGTCGAGCTGTACTGCGACATGGAGCAGCTGCAGCCCGACCACCAGCCGCGCCGCTGGCCGGATGACCGCTTCTCCTCCAACACCTGGGGCCCGCTGCCGCCGCGCTCCTACTTCCGCTTCGACGAGGCGGCGATCGAATCGGAGCGCGAGAGCCTCGAGATGCTCGGAATCCCGCTGCAGCGCACCGCGCGCCGACGGAGGAGACCGTATGACCCTGCAGGGCTACACCGTCCCGCGCACCCCGAGCGGCGCGGCCAGCCTGGTGCCGCCGCCGCCCTGGCACTACGTCGGCGACTTCCTCGTCGTCGACTTCCACGCCGACCCCGAGGCGGCCGCCTCGCTGCTGCCGGAGGGGCTCGAGCCACACCCGGACGCCGGCCGCTGCGCGGCCGTGTTCGTCGACTGGCAGTCGTTCTCGGAGGGCGGCGACGAGCTGCTCGACCCGGTGCGCTCGCAGTACCGCGAGTTCTACCTCGTGGTCAGCGGCGCTGCTCGACGGCGAGCCGGTCACGACCTGCCCGTTCATCTGGGTCGACCAGGACTTCGCGATGGCGCGCGGATGGATCCAGGGCTTCCCCAAGAAGCTCGGCGAGGTCTGGATGACGCGCACCTTCGACCTCGACTGCAAGGCCTCGCCCGGCGTCGCCGCGGGCTCGCGCTTCGGCGCCACCTGCTCCGCCCGCGGCCGCCAGCTCGCGCGCGCGACGCTGACGCTCGAGCAGCCAGAGCGAGACCGGGCTCGCTGCACACCGACCCGCCGCTCGTCAACGTCCGCCACTTCCCGCGCCTGGCCGCCGGCCGACACGACGACCCGCAGGTGCACGAGCTCGTCCGCGCCCGCAGCCGCGACCGCAGCGTCTCGGAGATCTGGGAGGGCGACGCCGACGCTCGAGCTGTTCGCGGCCCCCGGCGAGGAGCACACGCTGCTGGCGCCGATCGGACGTCGCGCCGCGGCTACCGCTTCACGTTCGCCTACACGGTCGATGACCTCGAGACCGTCAAGGAGTACGCGCGATGAGCGCGACCGCACGAGGCAACTTCGCGACGGTCGCCGGGCATCGAGGTCTCGACCGATCACTAGATCGGCGGCGAGCGGGTCGCGAGCGCAGACGCGCTTCGACGCGATCTCGCCGATCGACGGCTCGGTGATCGCCGAGGTCTCGCCGGCGGCGCCGAGCGAGGCCGACCTGGCGGTGCGCGCCGCGCACGCCGCCGTTCCCGGCTGGGCCGCGCTCGGCGCCGCCGGCCGCGCCGAGCTATCTGCACCGGCTCGCCGACCTGATCGACGCGAACGTCGAGCGGCTCGCCGCGGTCGAGTGCGCCGACATGGCGATGCTGCTGCGATCGCTGCGCGCTGCGCGTGATCTGCCGGGCGGCGCGCCAACTTCCGCAACTACGCCGACCTCGCGGTCGCCTACGAGGAGCGCGACTGGCACTCGAAGGGCACCTGGAACCGCGTGCAGCGGATGCCGGCCGGACCGGCGGCGGTGATCACGCCTTGGAACGCGCCGTTCATGCTCTCGACCTGGAAGATCGGCGCCGGCGCTGGCGGCCGGCTGCACGGTCGTGCTCAAGCCGGCCGAGTGGTCGCCGCTGTCCTGCTCGCTGCTGGCCGACCTGACGGACGAGGCGGGCTTCCCGCCCGGCGTGTTCAACGTCGCTGCAGGGTATCGGCGAGGAGGTCGGCGCCGCGCTCGTCGCGCACCCGCTGCTCCGGCGCGTCTCGTTCACCGGCTCGCCCGAGACCGCGCGCCACATCGGCGTCAGCGGCGGCCGCGCAACCTCGTCCCGTTCACCGGCGAGCTCGGCGGCAAGGGCCCGCTGATCGTGTTCGACGACGCCGACCTCGACGCCGCCGCCGCCAAGGCCGCGGGCCAGTACGACGACGCCGGCCAGGTGTGCCTCGCCGGAACGCGGCTGCTGGTCCAGGAGAGCGATCCGCGAGCCGTTCCTCGAGCGCTTTCAACGCCGCCGTCGACGCGCACGTGCTCGGCGACCCGCGCGAGCGACGACGACGACCGTCTCGCCGCTGATCCACCCCGACCACCTCGACGCGCGTCGACGGCTTCGTGCGAGCGCGCGGTGGCGGACGGGCCACCGGCTCGTGCGCGGCGGCCAGCGGCTCGAGGGGCTGCTGTACGAGCCGACGCTGTTCGAGCCGATCTCCAACGACGCGGAGATCGTGCAGCGCGAGGTCTTCGGGCCGGTGCTGACGTTCCAGACCTTCGCGGACGAGGACGAAGCGGTCGCGCTCGCCAACTCGACCGACTACGGGCTCTCGGGGATCGTCTACACGAGCTCGATGGGCCGGGCCGACCGCGATCGGCCGCGCCGTGCGCGCCGGCGTCGTCTGGGTCAACACGTTCCTCGTCCGCGACCTCACGGCGCCGTTCGGCGGCATCGGCATCTCGGGGATCGGCCGCGAGGGCGGCAACTACGCGCTCGACTTCTACTCCGATCTGAAGACGCTGCAGATCCTCGACGGGAGCGTCGGGTGAGCGATCCGACCGCGGCCGCGCGGATCGACGCGGCGGTCACGGCGCAGCGCAGCTGGATGGAGGAGCTGCTGGTCGCGCTCGTACAGGCGCCGACCGAGCTCGGCCGCGAAGAGGCGGGCCAGCTCGTGATCATCGAAGCGCTTCGCGACTGTGGCCTGCAGCCGCGCGACGTCTGGCTCGATCAGGATGCGCTGCGCGGCCACCCCAACGCGTCGCCGTTCAGCTGGGAGGTCAGCGGCAAGCGCAACGTCGTCGCGGTCTGGCCGGCCGCGATCGGCGGCGGCCGCTCGTTGATCATGGGCGGTCACATCGACGTCGTGCCACCCGCGGCCGAGGAGCTGTGGACCTCGCCGCCGTACACCGCCAGGCGCGAAGGCGACTGGCTCTACGGGCGCGGCGCCGGCGACATGAAGGCGGGCCTCGTCGCCGCGCTTGGGGCGGTCCGGGCGCTGCGCTCAGCGGGTGTCGAGCTCGCCGGTGACGTCCATTTCCACTCGGTTGTGGAGGAGGAGTGCACCGGCAACGGCGCCCTCCAGTGCATGATCGGCGGCGCCCGTGCCGACGCTTGCGTGCTGACCGAGCCGCACCCCGATCACTTCACGCTCGCGCAGGTCGGCGTCCTCTGGTTCCACGTCGAGATCACGGGCAGGCCAGTCCACGCCGCGTATGCGGGCACGGGCCAGAACGCGATCGAGGCGGCGTACGCGGTGCTGGCCGAGCTGCGCGAGCTCGAGGCCGAGCTGAACGCCAACGCGCCGCCGCCCTACGACGCGATCGAGCACCCGATCCACCTCAATCCGGGCGTGATCGCCGGCGGCGACTGGCCCTCGACGGTCGCGGCTCGCTGCACGCTCTCGTGCCGCCTTGCGACCTATCCGGGCCACGATCCGGATGAGCTGAGACGGATGGTCGAGGAGGCCGTCACGCGCGCCGGCCGCCGCTCGCCGCTGCTGCAGTCACATCCGGCACAAGTCCGCTACGACGGGTTCATCTGCGAGGGCTGCGAGGTGCCGGCGGACGAACCGCTGGTGGGCACGCTCGCGGCGGCCTACGAGGCGGTCCACGGCGAGGCCCCGGCGCTGCGCGCGACGACCGCCACCACGGACGCCCGCCACTACGTGCGCAACGGGATCCCGACGATCTGTTATGGCCCGCGCGGCGAGGGCGCCCACGGCGTCGACGAGCGCGTCTCGATCGCCTCGATGCACGAGTGCGCGCAGGTCCTCGCGCGCTTCACGCTCGCGTGGTGCGGCGCACGCGGCGTCTGACCTGGCGCGTCACCGCCCGGCCGCGGCCACCCAATCGGAGACCTCCGCCGCGATCTCCGGGATCGAGCGGACGTCCTCCTCGGTCGTGCGGTGGTTGACCAGGCAGGCGCGCAGCCACGTGCCGCCGTCGACCTCGGCGGGCGCGAGCAGGATCCGCCCGTCCAGCGCGATCGCCCGTGCCAGCGCCGCGTTGTGTTCGTCCCAGCCGCTGGGGTCGCCGTACAGGCGACGGAAGCAGACGACCGAGAGTGGCGGTTCCTCGAGCAGCTCGAAGCGATCGTCCGCCTCCAGGAGCGCCGCCAGCAATCGCGCGTGGGCCAGGTTGCGCTCGATCGCGGCGCGGATCGCGTCCGCGCCGTGCACCAGGAACGCGAGCCACAGCTTGAGCGCGCTGAGCGGGCGGGAGTACTCGAGCGTGCGGTCCACGGCATGGAGCTCGGTCCCGTGCGGCATGTAACCCTCGTGGTGGGAGAACGCGCGCTCGAGCGCCACCGGCTCGCGCACCAGCAGGATGCTGCAGGACTTGGGCACGTAGAGCCACTTGTGCGCGTCGACCGTGGCCGAGTCGGCCCGCGCGAGGCCGTCGAACAGCTGCCCGGCGGTAGCCGTTGCGGCCGCCGGCAGTCCGTAGGCACCATCGACGTGGAGCCACACGCCGCGCTCCGCGCACACCGCGGCGAACGCCTCGAGATCGTCGACCGCGCCGGTCAGCGTCGTGCCGGCGGTCGCGACCACGGCGACCGGGATGACGCCGTCGCGCCGGTCGCGGTCGATCGCCTCCGCGCACTCGGCGGGCACCATCCTGCGGTGCGCGTCCTGGCCGATGCGGCGGACGTTGCCGGCGCCGATCCCGAGCACCTCCGCCGCGCGGCGGACCGAGTAGTGCGCCTCCGCCGAGCAGTACAGCGCGAAACGATGGCCGGCCATCCCGTGCTGGCGGACTCCTGGCAGCGCGTGCTCGCGCGCCGCCGTCAGCGCCGTCAGGTTCGAGATCGTGCCGCCGGCTGCGAGCAGGCCCATCGCCTCGCCGCCGAAGCCGACGAACTCGCCGACCCACCGAACCGTCTGCGCTTCTAGGAGATCGGCCGCGCCGGCGCTGACCGCGACGTTGACGTCGTGGGAGGCCATCAGCGCGTCCGCGAGCACCCCGATCTCGAGCCCGGAGGAACCGATGTAGGCGAAGAAGCGCGGTCTCGCCTGCGCCAGCGAGACATCCAGGACGGACGCCGCGGCGTCGAGTGAGCCGCGGGCGTCAGCGCCGGCCTGGGGAAGCGGGCGGCTCAGCAGCTCCAGGTTCTCCTCGGTCGGCAGCGGCTGGCCGGGCCTCGGGTGGTCGAAGCTCTGCCACGCCGCCATGATCAGCGCCGCGGCGTGCTCCAGCACTCCCGTGCGGTCGGGAAGCGGGAGCGCTGGACCTTCCTCGGTTGCCATCTCGAGATCCCATTGTGTCCGACGCCGCCGGCGGACTCGAGCCGGTCCGCGCCCGTCGAGGACCCCAGGCGGTCGACGCCGCACTTTCGTCGACGTTCAGCTTTTGAACGGTCGCACGAGCTCGCGGCAGAGACGCGGCAACTGTGACGGATCGTCGGTGAACTGCGACGGCTTGAAGCAGATCGTGGTGTAGCCGGCCTCGAGCTGAGCCGGAATCGCGGCGGCCGCCTCGGCCAGGTCCGCGACGCTGTCCGGGCCGGTGAAGCGGCCGCGGATTCCACCGACCACCTCGAGCTTTGCGAACGAGCGCCCGGCTGCCGCGACGGCCTCGCGCAGTGGCGCCATCTCCTCCCAGGTCGGCTGCCCGAACGGATGAAAGCCGTGGCCGTAGGTGGCGAGCCGTCGCGCCGTCCACGGCGCGACGCTCGAGCCCCCGAACCACAGTCGCGGGCCGTCGGGCGCGCGATAGGGCTTCGGCTCGAGATAGACGTCGTGGAAGGAGTAGTGGCGCCCGGCGAAGCTCGCCGGCGTGCTGCGCCACAGCTCGTGCCAGGCGGCGAGGTGTTCGTCGAGGAGCTCCCCGCGGCGCTCGAACGGGACGCCGAGCGCGTCGTATTCCTCGCGTAGCCAGCTGACCGTCGGCTGCACGACCAGCCGGCCCTCGGAGACGAGGTCGAGCGCCGCGAGCTGGTGGGCGAGCAGGAGCGGATGGCGCAGCGGTGCGATGATCGCGGCGCCGATCAGGCGCAGCGTGCTCGTGGCGGCCGCGATCGCGCTCAGCAGCACGATCGAGTCCGGCCACGGCGTCGCCGGATCCTGATTCCCGGGCGCCGCGTAGTCGCGCAGATTCTCAGGCTCTCCGAGCGCCCCCGCACTCGGCCCGAGCACGATGTGCTCGCTCAACATCACCCCATCGATTCCCTCCTGTTCGGCTTCCTGCGCCATCCGCACGAGCGCGCGCAGGTCGCGGGGCGAGGTCATCGTCCAGTTCTCGCTGAGAACCATGACAAAGCGCGGCACACGCACCGCCGGGGTCTCGTCGGGCGTGGGGCCGGCCATGGCCCTAGCCCGTGGTCATCCGCACGGGCAGACGCTTCAGGCCGTTCGTGAAGTTCGAGCGGTGGCGCTCCGGCTTGCCGGCGAGCTCGACCCGCTCGACCCGTTCGATCAGCTCCTCCAGGTACACGCGGACCTCGAGCCGCGCGAGGTGCGCGCCGAGGCAGTGATGCGGGCCGCCACGTCCGAACGTGAGCTGGTCGGTGGGATTGCGAGTGACGTCGAGGCGGTGCGGTTCCGGGTAATGGTCCTCGTCGCGGTTTGCCGCAGCGAACCACACGACCACTTTCTCGCCCGCGGCGATTTCGACTCCTCGCAGCTCCACCGGGCGGGTCGTCGTCCGGCGGAAGAACCACACGGGCGAGGAGAAGCGCAGCAGCTCCTCCATCGCGGAGGGAATCAACTCCCGGTCACTGCGCAGCAGGTCGTACTGGTCGGGGTGCTCTGCGAGCGCGAGCGTCCCGAGCGCGATCGCCTGGCGCGTCGTCTCGTTGCCGGCCACGACCAGGAGCGCGAACATGTTGTCGAGGTCACGCTCGCCCAGCGGTTGGCCGTTGAGCTCGGCGCACGCGATGCGGGTCAGGACGTCGTCGCGCGGGTGAGCGCGGCGGTGGGCGTAATAGTCGCGTCCGATCGCGCACAGCTCATCCGCCCACGGGGAGCCGAATGGCTTGTACCGATCCTCCTCGCGCTCGCGTCCAAACGCCAGCTCGCCGACGTACTCCGGGTCGGTGTCGACGAGCAGGCGGTCTCCGAGCGAGACCAGCTGCGGCAGTGCCTCCTCGGGCAGCCCCAGCACCTCGGCGAGCACGCGGATCGGAATCGGCGCCGCGAGCTCGTGGACGAGATCGAACTCCTGCGTGCGCCCGGTCAGCAAGCGATCGAACATCTGGCGCACGAGCGCGCGTAGCCATTCCTCGTAGCGCCCAACCGCGCCTGGGGTGAAGCTCGTCGAGATCATGCGGCGGTACTGGCCGTGCTTCGGTGGATCGAACTCGAGCATGTTGCGGCGCACCGCGAGGACGTCCTCGGGCATGTCCTCGATCGTCGCGGCGCCCCCGAGCTCGGAGGAGAACGTCTTCGCGTCCCGCACGACCGCGAGCACGTCGTCGAACTTCGTCAGCGCCCAGAAGCCGCGGCCGCCAGGCTCTGGATGGCGATACACCGGCGCCTCGCGCTGCAGCAGCTCGAACACCTCCCACGGCTCGTGGTCGGCGAACAGATCGTGGTCGAGCAGGTTGACCTGTGAGAGATCCGACACTCCGGCTGGCATGGTACGGGACGATATCAGAGTTTGCGTAATGTATCCAAACTGGAGGCTCCGGCTTGAGCGCGACGCCGGCCTTCACACGAGCGTCCGCTCCGCGGCAAACCTCGACTGCGGGCATCGTATTGGCGGCGAGGTCGAGGAACGCCGCGCTATTCGCGGTCAAGCTCGACCGCGCGAGCTCTCGACGGCGAGGTCGAGGAACGCCGGCGCTCACAACCGCGGCGCGTACTCCGCGAACTCCCAGTCCGTCACCCAGCGACGGAACCGTTCGAACTCGTACAGCTTGATCATCTCGAACGTGTCTATGAGCGGCTGGCCGAGCGCCTCGACGATCACGGGATCGTCCTTGAGCGCCGCGAGCGCCTCCTGGAACGAGGTCGGCAGGGGCGCCCCCTGCTGCTCTTCGGGCAGGTCGTAGATCATGCCCTCGATCGGATCGGGCGGCTCGAGCTCTCGGCGGATGCCGTCGAGCCCGGCGGCGAGCGAGACGGCGTAGGCGAGATAGGGGTTCGACGTCCCGTCCCCGAGGCGCACCTCGAGACGGGTCGCCTCGCCGCGTTCCTTGGGCACGCGGACGAGCGTCATGCGGTGATCGTGGCCCCAACAGCTACGCGTCGGGACGAGCGCCTCGGCGTCGATCCGGCGGTAGGCGTTGACCGTCGGGTTGAAGAACACCATCATCCCCGCGGCGTGCTCGAGCACGCCGGCGATGAAGTGGCGCGTCATCGCCCCCAGCCCGTGCTCCTCGTCGTGCGAGTGGGAGACGTTCGCGCCGTCGCTGTCGACGAGCGAGATGTGCAGGTGAAAGCCCGATCCCTCGTCGTCGTTGAAGGGCTTGCCCATGAACGTCGCCAGCAGGCCGTCCCGAGCGGCCAGCTCCTTGACGAGCGCCTTGAAGCGGAAGGCGCGGTCGGCGGATACGAGCGCCGGCGCGTGACGAAGGTTGATCTCGAACTGGCTGCGCCCGTACTCGTGTGCCGCCGCGACCGCGTCGAGTCCCAGCGCGACCGCCGCGTCGGTCATCCGCGCCAGGGTGCCCTTCGGGTCGGCGACGTCGCCGACCGTGTAGACACCGCTGTCCTGGGACGCGTATGGCCGGTAGCCGCGCGGTGAGTCGGGATCGGGTTCGCACAGATAGAACTCGAGCTCGGGACCGAACACGGGCGCGACGCCGAGCTCGGCGCACTGGGCCAGTTGCCGCTTCAGCGCGCCGCGCGAGTCGATCGCGTACGGTCCGCCGGTGGCCGGATCCTCAAGATCGACGATGCAAGCCGCGACGTCCAGTTGCCACGGCAGGCGCACGAGGGTCGAGAGGTCGGGGCGCGCGAGGATGTCGGGAAATCCCTGCTCGAAGCCGGCGACGACGTTGTGGCGCAGATCCATGGTCATGATCGCCGCCACGAAGCCGATCCCCTCTTCGGCCGCGTGCGGGAACCACGCGACGGGGATGTCCTTGCCGCGGCAGATCCCAAAGAGGTCGGCGTACTGCAGGCGCACGGCGCGCACGCCTTCGAGGCGCCGCGTCAGATCGGCAGTCGCCGGCGAGTCCGCGTGCAGCTCTTGGGTCATGTCATCTCTCCTCTCACGTCGTGGTCGCTGCGCTCGGGTCACCTACCGGGCGAACGCGAGCGTACCCACATCGACGATGGCGGTGCCGCCGTCGACCGTCAGCACGGCGCCGTTGACATACGAGCTGGCAGGCGACGCGAGCCACGCGACTGCCTGCGCCACCTCGTCCGGGTGACCTGGGCGCCGGGCCGGAACGTTCGCGACCGCGATGGCGTAACCGCCCTCGCGGTCGGTCCCCTCGCGGGCGGCAAGCGTGTCCGCTTCCGCGTCGGCGATCGCGGTCCGGATCCAGCCCGGGCAGATGCAGTTGGCGCGAACCTGATCGGGGCCGTAGTCGAGCGCGATGCACTTGGTCAACATGATCAACCCCGCCTTCGAGGCACAGTAGGCGGCCGAGGCGGGGTCCGCGAGCAAGCCCGCGAGCGACGCGACGGTCACGATCGCGCCGTGCGAGCGCGCGAGGTGCGGAAGCGCGGCTCGGCACGCGAGGAACGCACCCGTCAGGTTGGTGGACAGCACTCTGTTCCAGCGCTCGAGCGTCTGCTCGCCGACCTTGCCGCCAGCGCCGGTGCCGGCGTTGACGACGAGCGCGTCCAGGCGTCCGAAGCGCTCGACGCACTCGGCGACGGCGCGCTCCACCTGCTCCGGCTCGGATGTGTCGGCCGTCACCGCGAGCCCGCCCAGGCTTGCCGCGACCGCCTCCAACGGCTCGGGACGGCGGCCCGTGACGCAGACGTTCCAGCCGTCCGCGCTCATCCTGCTCGCGATCGCGGCACCGATCCCAGTGCCGCCGCCGGTGATCAGGACCGCCGGTGTCGGCGGTGGCTGGCCTTCCGGGGGGGCCATCAGTCGGTGAGGAACTGCTCGACGAGCTGTTCGGCAAATGACTTGTCGGACAGGTTGTACGCCAGCGCGGTCATCCGCCACGAGTCCGACAGGTAGAAGCGCTCGTATAGCTCGCCGCGGCCGCCCAGGTCGGAGCCGAGGTAGTCCCAGGCGAGGCGGAACAGCCGGATCCGCCGCTCGGCCTCGGCGCCGGCTGCCTGGAAGTACTGATCGATCTGCTCGCGCAGTGGCCCGTCGAGATCCGCCCTCGACGGAGTCGCCATGAAGCCGCCGCCGCCGATCAGCTGGATCAGCTCGTTGGCCCGCGGAAGCCACTTCGGCATCTCGCCCCGGAGCGCGAGCAACGGGCGATCGTCCGGATACATGACACCGCCGGCGTCGAGCTCGGCGCCGCGTTCCGCCGTGAACAGCGCGCTGCGCGCCAGCTCGGTCATCGCCCAGATCTGCCCGAGCTTCTCCTGCACGTGGTCGAATCGCACGACGCCCGTGGTGTTGGCGATCAGGTGGCCGAGCCCGAACGCGAAGCACAGCTTCACGTATGCGCGCGTGAACGCCTGATGCATGATGTGCCCGCGCCAACCCGTGTCCGTGATCACCTCGCTGTAGCCCTCGGTGTCGCCGTCGAGGAACACGCGCTCGCGCGGGATCTCGACGTCGTCGAAGATCGCAACGGCATCCATCTCGTCGAACCGCGAGGACAGCGGATAGTCAAACGGGTCGCGCTGCTTGGAGAAGCTGTCGCGGCAGATGAAACGCAGGCCCGGTGTGGCGATCGGGACCGCGAACGCGAGCGCGTAGCGACCATCCTGGGGGCGGATGTCGGAGCCCGGATAGAGGAGCAGCTCGTCCGCGAACGGAGCGAGCGTCGCGAGCATCCGCGCGCCGCGCACGACGATCCCGTCCGCGGTGTCGGCGACCTTGTGCAGTGACACCTGGCCCATTGCCTGCTCGGCCTCGGGTTTGCTGCGATCGACCTGCGGGTTCATGATCGCGTGGGTACTCGACAGATCGTGATCGCGCATGTAGGCCTGGTAGGCGACCAAGTTGGCGGCGCCCTGCTCGTTGCCGCGCCGGGCCCACACGTCCGGGCGCCCCGCGAAGCACGCGAACGTCACGTTGAGGTAGTCGGGCGTGCGGCCCATCGTCCCACCCGAGATCGCAGCGACGTTCTCGAATGCCCGCCGGCGGCGAAGGAGGTCCTCGACGGTGCGCGGGATCAGATGTGTCACGTTGACGCGCAGGCTCGGATCCGCGGGCGAGGGCGCGAGCATGTCATCGGCGTGCTCGTGCTGGACGTCGAACACCCGCGAAAGCGAGAGCGCCGCCGCCCTGAGCTCGGCGTGATCGAGTGGGTGTGTGATCCGCTCGCCGTTCAGCCAGATCTCACGCTCGCCGAGGCGCAAACCGTCGAGATACTGCTCGCCAGTGCGCGCGCCCGGCGCAGTCTGCAGTGATGTCGTCTCCGAAGTCATTTTGCATACAATATCCGCGCGAATGGAGGGCGGTCAAGGGCCGATGGCGGACGGGTAGGAGCTGATGGCGGTCGGTCAAGGGCTGATGGTGGCCGGGTAAGAGCTGATCGAGGGCGGTCAAGAGCCGAAGGAGGACGGGATGGAGGCCGATGGAGGAACCGAAGCGGGAAACGACGACCGCCGCGCACGGGCGCTCGCGCGCCTGGCGGAGCTCGGCGACGAACCCGGCGGCGAGCAGTTCCTCGCGCGGATGGGAGTGCTCGGCGACTGGATCGTCGACTTCGCGTTCGGCGACGTGCACACGCGGCCGGGGCTGGACGCGCGCGAGCGTGAGCTGATCATCGTCGCGGTGCTGACCGCGATCGGCTCGAGCGATCCGCAGGTCCGCGCGCACATCCGCGCGCTGCGCGCGATCGACGTGCCGTGGGACCAGATCGAGGAGGCGATCCTGCAGACGACGCCGTACGCTGGTGTGCCCCGCGCTGTCAACGCGATCAAGGTGCTGCGAGACGAACAGGAGGCCGAGTGATGGCACGTGCGGTGCGCTACCTGAGCCCGACCGGCGAGACGCGGATCGGCGCGCTCGCGGATGACGGCACGATTCGCGACGCCGGCGCGGCCGGACCACAGGGGTTCGTGCCCACCGAGGCGGCCTGGGCCGAGCTCGACAGGGCATCGGGCGAGGAGCACCGACTGCAGGACGTGCGGCTGCTGCACCCCGTCGTGCCCCGGACGATCCTCGGCATCGGCCTCAACTACCGCTCGCACGCCGAGGAGTCCGAGCTCGATGTGCCCGACCGTGCCGGTCGTGTTCGCGAAGCTGGTCTCGGCGCTGGTGGCGGACCGGGAAGATGTCGTGATCCCGCGCGAAGAGACCCGCCCGGACTACGAGGGCGAGTTGGCCGTCGTGATCGGGCGGCGAACCTACCGCGCCGACCGGGCGGCCGCGCGCGCCGCGATCGGCGGCATCGCGGCGTTCAACGACGTCTCCGGCCGGCGCGCCCAGCTCGAGACGCCGCTGCGGCAGTTCACGCTCGGCAAGAGCTTCGACACGTTCGCGCCGATGGGGCCGAGCATCGCGTCGGCTGACGGCGTCGACCTAGCCGATCTGCAGGTCCGCACGACGATCTCGGGTGAGGTGATGCAGGACGCCAACACGCGGGACCTGATCTTCGGGGTCGACGAACTGGTGCAGTACATCTCGGCCGGCGTGACGCTGGAGCCCGGGGACGTGATCGCGACCGGCACGCCGGGCGGGGTAGGAGACTCGCGCACGCCGCCGCGCTACCTGCAGGAGGGGGACGTGATGGAGATCTACGTCAGCGGCGTCGGCACGCTCACCAACCGCGTGCGCATGGAGTCGCCGGGCTAGGTTAGGGCCGCACGGAAGGGCCGAGCCGACCGCCACCGAACGAACTTTGCGGATCCAGTTCCGAGGGGTGGAACCAGATCCTCAGAGTTCGCCCCGAGATGCCCAGCGTTCGCACGAGACCCGCAGGGTTCGCCGCGGGCGGGACTGCTGGACTCTCTGAGGCAGCGGTAGCTAGGAAGCGGTGACGGCGTGGACCTCGATTACGCCCCGCTCAGGGCCGCGAACGAAGAACGAGCTGCCGTAGTCGGCGTCGCGGAGGTGGTACTCCGGGGCCAGGCGTAGCAGCCCTTCGAGCGCGACCTTCGTCTCGAGCCGCGCGAGCGCCGCGCCGATGCAGACGTGCGGACCCGTGCTGAGGCCAAGGTTCTGTTGATAGGGCCGCTGCACGTCGAAGACGTCTGGATCGGACCACCGCGCCGGATCCCGATTCGCGGCCGCGAGCATCGTGTAGATCATCTCGTCCTTACGCAGCTGAGTCGAGGCCAGGACCGTGTCGCGCTTGATCACTTTCGGCGAGGCCTGCGCGACCCCGACCCACCGGAGGATCTCCTCGATCGCATTCGGGATCAACGCCGGCTCGCTCGACAGGAGCCGGCGCTGGTCCGGATGCTGCTCCAGGACCTCGACGCTGACGGCCATCAGCTTGGCCGTCGTGTCGTAGCCGGCAAGCAGCAGGTTGATCGCCGACGAGCGGATCTCCGGCTCGGTCCAACCTGACCTGTTGACCATCACGCCCAACACGTCGTCGATGTCGTCACGACGGTGACGCTCGATCTCCTCGTCCAGGTAGGCGTTCAGCTCCGCCAGCGCGTCGTCCATCCGGCGCCGGATCTCCGGCTGCTCGCGACCGTAGGCGACGTTACCCGTGACCGCGTTCGACCACCGGAGGAAGTCGTCGTGGCGCTCCTCGGGCACGCCCATCATCTCCGCCACGATCACGATCGGGATCCTCGTGAAGTCGGAGATCAGGTCGAACTCCCGTCCCTGCGCGAGCGGCTCCATCAGCTGATCGACGACCTCGCGGATCCGCGTCTCCCAGCCGGCCACGTACGTCGGCGTGAAGTACTCCGCCACTGGCTGGCGCAGGCGAATGTGCTCGGCGCCATCGGCGATGATCATGTTCGGCGCCTCGAACCAGAACGTCAGCTCCGGATAGCGCGCCCCGACCTGCCCGAACCGATTGCGCGATGTGGACCGCCCGCGCAGCACCTCGACGCAATCGTCATAACCGGTGACCATCCATCCGTTCATCACACCGTTCCAGACGACGCGCCCGGCCGCGCGGATCTCCTCATACACCGGGTACGGATCGCTGATGACAGAGGGATCCGTCCAATCGACGTCGACGCGTGGGCGTTCCAAGAGCTGACCTTCCCTCGGGCTGCCCCACTCTAAATCAGCCCCGAACCCAAGTCAACTGTTGACAAAACGGCGGCGGAAGCGGTCATCGAGCGCCGCGGAAAACCGCGGCGGAGGCGGGTCATCGAGCGCCGCGGAGTCTCCGCGGGCGGTGGTTCAGATGCGTTCAGAGCCAGCTTCGGGATCTGTGGAGGCGCCCGCGAGGATGTCCCGCGAGCGCCGCATCGCGCCCGCCACGTGGCGCCGCGTGAGCGTCTCGGCGCGGCGGCCGTCGCCCGCGGCGATCGCCAGCTGAATCTGCTCGTGCTCGTCGGCGTCGTGGTGCATCTGCCCCGGCGTCTCGCTCTGACGCTCATAGATCGCCGCGCCGATCCGCGAGACCCACAGACGCGCCGCGAACTGAGCGAGGAACTCGTTGCCGGACGCCTCGACGAGCGCGATGTGGAAGCGACGGTTGGCCTCGAAGCTGCGCGCGACGTTGGGGATCGCGCGCCGCTGGGCTGCGACCGCGGCGGCCATCCGCGTCTGGGGCTCGACCAGACCGAGCTCGGCGGCGAGCCGGGCGGCACCCGGCTCGATCACCAATCGTGCCTCGTAGGCGGCCAGCATCGCGCCGTAGTGGATGTCGGCGACGCGGGCGCCCCGATTCGTGTGCATCTCGACGAGCCCTTCGGCCGCGAGGCGCCGCAGCGCTTCGCGCACCGGCGTGCGCGAGACCCCGAGCTCGGCGGCGAGCTCTTCCTGGTGCACGCGCGCTCCGCGTGGCAGCGACCCGTTGACGATGCGCTCGCGCATCGCCTCGTACACCTGATCGACGACGCTCGCGATCGGCAGCTGTGTGGCAGACGCCATCGCGGATCCATTATGGATCAGCGCCAAGCGACTTCCGTTCAGCGACCGGAGATCGCGGTTGCGATGGTCGCGAGCCGCGAACGGTGGCCGCTGTCGGCTTCGCGGCGATCGGCGAGGCGATAGAGCCCGTAGATGCCGCGAGCGCCGACGAAGCGCAGCGGCTCGGGCTCCCACCGTCGGGCCCCGCCGCCGACCCAGGGCAGCCGCGTCAGCTCGCTGTCGCGGCCGAGCACGAGGTCGCGCAGCGTCCGGGCGGCGAGATTGCTCGCCGCCACGCCCTCGCCCGCGTAGCCGCCGGCGAAGCCGAAGCCGCGCACCCGGTCGAAGCCGACCGCTGGGCACCAATCGCGCGAGACGCCGAGCACGCCGTGCCACGCCCGCTCGACGCGAACGTCCTGCAGCGGCTCGAACAGCGCCGCGAGTCGCTCGCGCAGCTCGCGCACGGTCTGCGCCGGCACCGGCCCCTCGCGGTCGGTGCGCGAGCCGTAGCGATAGGGAACGCCGCGGCCGCCGATCGCGATCCGCCCGTCGGCGGTCCGTTGCGAGTACGTGTAGAGATGACAGCCGTCGAGCATCGTCTCAGCCCCGTCCCAGCGCAGCGCCGCCCATTGCTCCTCGCTCAGCGGCACGGTGACGAGCATCGCGCTGTTGAGCGGCAGCATCGAGCGGCGGCGGCCGGGCAGGTTCGCGGTATAGCCCTCGGTCGCGAGCAGCACGACCGGCGCGCGCACCTGACCGCTCCACGTGCGTGCGGTGCCCGGCTCGAGCCGCTCGACGCGGCTGGACTCGTAGATCGTCCCGCCTGCCCGCTCGACGGCCCCGGCGAGACCGACCACGAGCTTGGCGGGCTGCACGCGCGCGCAATAGGGCGTGTACAGGGCACCCATGCCGTGGCGCACGGCGATGCGCGCCTCGAGGCCGGCCGCATCCAGGAGCTGGGTCGGGGAGTCCTCGCCTGCCCACGCACGTTCGGCCTCGAGCATCGTTCGCAGGCGGGCGAGCTGAGTCGGGTTCTGTGCTACGACCAGCGAGCCTCCCTGCTTCCAGTCGCAGTCGATCTCCTCGCGCGCGACGACCGCGCCGATCTCGCCGACGGTGGCGTCGATCGCCCGGAGCATCGCGCGCGGCGCGTTTGGGCCACCGTGGCGGCGCCACGCCGCGGGCGAGCCCGAGACCTTGCCGAGCACCCATCCGCCGTTACGGCCAGACGCGCCAAAGCCGACCTGCTCGGCCTCGAGGACGACCACATCGAGCCGCGGGTCGGCTCGCCGCAGCTCGTACGCGGTCCAGAGGCCGGTGAAGCCGCCCCCGACGATGCAGACGTCGGCGTCCCGCGCGCCGCTGAGTGGCGGGCGGCGGGGCGCCGGATCGATCTGATCGAGCCAGAACGACGGCGTGCCCTGCCGCTCGTCCGGCGCCCGTCGTCGTAGTTCGGCGGTGCTCAGCGCAGGCTTCTCACAGCATCGAGTCCGCCGGCGCGAACTCGCTCTCGGGGGTGATGGTGGTGATCGGGTCGCCGTACACCATCCGCTTCTCCCGCCGGAAGAAACCCGGCTTGAAGATGCGCGTGACGAGCATCAGCACGATGCCGCTGACGATGCCGAGGATGCCGATCCAGTCGGGTACGCCCAGGTTGAGCAGAGGTGGGCTCGAGTCGTTGGCCGCATGACCGTAGAAGATCATGCCCTTCACGAAGATGCCCAACAGGATGACAAAGCCGGCCAGCGGCAAGATGCCGTAGACGAGCAGGTTGCGCGGGGACTTGACCAGCTCGCGGCGGTAGAAGATCACGCACGCCAGGCCGGTGAAGCCGTAGTAGAACGCGACCAGGAACCCCAAACCCGTGACCGAGTCCGCGAGGACGTTCGTCGAGACGTTGACGATCAGCACGAACCAGAGCACCGAGAGGACGCCGGCGACGATCGTCGCGTAGCCCGGAACGAGGTTCTTCTCGTGGATCTCGGCGAAGCGGCTCGGGATCGCGCCGCGGCGCGCCATCGACAGCGCCGAGCGCGCCGCCGGCAGGATCGTCGTCTGGGTCGCGGCCGTGGCGGATGTCAGCACCGCGATGATCAGGAGGAAGTGCAGTGGTCCCAGGACGCCCTTCGCAAGGCCGCCGGCGAAGATGTCGTTCGCATTGTTCGAGAGATAGTTGGTGCCGGCGTACGCCTGCGATGCGACCGATACGAGCAGGAAGATCGCGATCAGCACGAACGTCGCGACGATCGCGGCACGACCCGGGGCGGTCGAGGAGTTCTCCGTCTCCTCGTTGACCGACACGCCGGAGTCCCAGCCCCAATACAGGAAGACGCCGAGCAGCATCCCGAGCACGAGCGGCTCGAAGCCCAGCTTGAACGGGTTGAACCAGCTGGCCTGGACGTGCGATGAGGCGTGCGGGGCGTGGCCGGCATAGACCTTGATCAGCGCCACGACGGCGAAAATGATCAGCGTCACCATCTCGAACCCCAGCAGCAGCTGCTGCGTGCGGGCCGAGAGCTCGATTCCCTTCCAGCAGATCCACGTCAGCGCGATGATGAAGATCACGCCGAGGATCGTCACGGCGACCAGGCTGTTGGCCGCGCCGTCGAGCCCGAACAGCTGGAAACCGTAGGAACCGGCGATCTGCGCCTGGTTCGCGTTGACCACGATGTCGGCGAACAGCACGGCCCAGCCGGCGACCCAACCGATCATCGGCCCGACCGCGCGCGTCACCCACGAGAACGTCGTACCGCAGTCCGGGTCCGCCTTGTTCATGTTCTTGTAGGCGAACGCGATGCAGAACATCGGTATGAACGAAACGATGATGACCGCGGGCATCTGCGCGCCCATCGCGGGAATCGCGACGATGAAGCCGATCGTGGCGGCGAGGCTGTACCCGGGCGCCGTCGATGCGACGCCGATGACGAGATTGCTGAGGTAGCTGATCGCGCCCCGTTTGAGCTGCGGGCGCCCAGCCGCAGGGGCGCCCTGTGCGACGTCGGTCGACGCGAGCGACGATGCGTCCATTCATTCCTCCCTACGGTTTGAGACTGGCTGCGGAATCGTGCTCGGCTCCGCTCACCCCGACTAGATGCGGTCTGTCACGTGTTGCTCGTGACGGTTGACGAACTGTCGTGCTTGTGAAGGCTACCGCCGGTCCTCCGGAGACAGCGCCTGCGTCAGCCGAAGCGCTCGCACGGCGAGGTGCAGCGAGAGCATGACGTCGGGATCGGCGAGATCGACGCCGAGCAGCTGTTCGAGCCGTTCGAGGCGCATGTACAGCGATTGGCGGGTCAGGTGCAATCCCCGCGCGGTGTCGGCCTTGCGTCCCGAGCTCGCCAGGTAGATCTCGAGCGTGCGCAGCAGCTCGCGGCTGCGCCCGTCGCGCTCCTCGAACAGCGGCCCGAGCTGGTCGCGCGCGAACGTCAGCAGCTCGGGCGAGCTGCGCATCTCGTACAGCAGGTCCGCGAGCGTCCGCTGGCGCGCGTCGCGCCAGAGCGTGGGAGCCGTCGCCCGCGCCGCGGCCACGGCGCCAGCCGCGCGTTCGAGCCGCCGGCCGACCCCCGTCCACGTGGGATCCGTGCCGGCGAAAGCGAGCGCGGCGTCGGCCTCGGTGATCCCGCGGCGGCGCAACGGCGCGCGCAGGTCCTCCGCGAGCGCGCTCAGCGCCTCGGCGCCCGGCTCGCCGGGGCCGAGCGCCGACACGAGCAGCAGCGTGCTGCCGTGGAGGCCGAGCAGCACGCCGCGATCGCCGCCGGCTCCGGCGCGGACCCCTGGGACGAGCGTCGCCCACGCCTCCTCGGCGGTCTCGGCGAGCTCGACCCATCGATCCGAGCGCCAGCCGAACGCGCCCGCGAGCAGGCGGCCATGGCGCGGCGCGAACTCGAGCGCCGCGGCGCGCCGGGCGGCGTCGGCCTCGCCGACGCGCGCGTGCATGAGATCGACGAGGAAGCTGCCGCGCGCCCGCGCGCGCAACTGCTCGTCGTGGTGCTCGCGCAGAAGCTGCAGGGCGACTGCCTGGGCGCCGCGCTCGAGCACGGCGCGATCATCCTCGTACAGGGGCGAGTCGAGCTCGAGAACGGTCAGCTGACCCCAGGGCCGCCCGCGCGAGCTCACCCCGGTCGCGAGCCAGCCAGGGCCACTGAGCGCTGCTGGGTCACGCGAGCGGCGGTACTCCAGATGGGCCTCGAGCAGATCTTCCTCGGACGCCTCGTACGGCGCGAACGCGATCAACTGCCCGGCGATGTTCTCGAGCGCGACCGGGTTCTGCAGCGTCCGCGCCAGCTCACCGAGCAACTCGGCGAAGCCACGCCGCTCGAGCACGAGCGCCGTCAGGCGATCGCTCGCCTCCTGCGTGCGGTGCAGCAGCGCCAGGCGCCGGTCGACGAGCGCGCCGTGAATCGCCTCGGTCATGTCCACGAACCGCGTCGGGCGGCGCGTCGCGATCAGCGGCAGCGCGCGGGTCTTCGCTTCGGCGATCAGTGCCGACGGGAGCCGCTGCTTGTACGTGTAGCCGATCTCGATCAGCAGCCCGGCGGCGCTCTGCTCGCTGAGACTGCGGATGAAGTGGCGTTGCCCGGCCGGCTCCTCGCCCGGGCCGAGCCCGGTCGAGAGCACGAGCTCGCCGCCGCGCAGCAGCTCGGTTGGATCGGGCACGTCGACCACGTGTACCCAGCGCACCGTGCGATCCAGGTTCTCCGCTCCCGCCAGGACCTCGGGCAGCGCGCGCCGGAGCACCGGCAGCGCGAGCGCGGCGGCGACGCTGAGCGGGCCGATCGCGGTCAGTGAGTCCTCGCGGGTGATACCGCTGAGGCTAGACAGCATGTAAAGGAGAGCTTCAGCTCTGCGGCCCCGGTTCCGCCCCCGGAACCAGGGCCGCAAAGGTCATCGCAGCCGCGCTGCTGTGGGCTGGCGCCTCAGACAGCGACGGCGCCGTGCATCCGTGCGGTCGCCTCGGTCAGCACCTCGCCGAGGATGCCCGCGATCTTGTCGAACTCCTCCTGACCGGCGATCAGCGGCGGCGAGATCTGAATGACCGGGTCACCACGGTCATCCGCGCGGCAGATCAGCCCCGCCTCGAGCAGGCGCCCGGACAAGAACCCGCGCAGCAGATCCTCGGACTCCTCGTCGCTGAAGGACTCCTTCGTGTCCTTGTCCTTGACGAGCTCGAGTGCATAGAAGTAGCCGACGCCGCGCACGTCGCCGACGATCGGGAGGTCGAGCAGACCCGCCAACGTGTCGTGGAACGCCTGCTCGTTCTCGCGCACGCGCTCGATGATCCGCTCGCGGCGCATGATCGCCAGGTTGGCGAGCGCGATCGCTGCCTGCACGGGATGACCGCCGAACGTGATCCCATGGGTGAACGACGATCGGCCCGTCAGAAACGGCTCGGCGACCCGGTTGGTGGCGATCACCCCACCGATCGAGGCGTACGCCGAGGAGAGGCCCTTGGCGCACGTGATCATGTCCGGGCGGATGTCGTAGCGCTCGGAGCCGAACCACGCGCCGACCCGCCCGAAGCCGGTGATCACCTCGTCGGCGCAGAGCAGGATTCCGTAGTTGTCGCAGATCTCGCGCACGCCGGCCCAGTAGCCCGCGGGCGGGACGAACGAGCCGCCCGCGTTCTGCACCGGCTCCATGATCACCATCGCGATCGTCGAGGCGCCCTCGGCGTGGATCGTACGCTCGAGGTCATCGAGCAGCCAGGCGGTGAACTCCTCCTCGGTCTCGCCCTCCGGCCGGTGGTAGCGGTTCGTGTTGGCGACGTGCGAAACCGACGGGACGAGCGGCTCGAACGGCGCGCGCAGATCGGCGACGCCGTTGATCGAAAGCGCGCCCATCGTCGTCCCGTGATACGCGACGTCGCGGCCGATCGCCTTCCAGCGCCGCTCGCCGCGGAGCGTGTGGTACTGGCGCGCGAGCTTCCACGCCGACTCGACGGACTCCGAGCCGCCGGAGACGAAGAACACCCGCTCCAGATCGCCCGGCGCGAGCGCGGCGACCTCGGTCGCGAGCTCGATCGCGCGCGGATGCGCGTAACCCCAGTTCGTGTAGAACGGCAGCTCGCGCATCTGCTGCAGCGCGGCCAAGCCGATCTCCTCGCCGTAGGAGTAGCCGATCTGCACCGCGAACAAGCCCGCGAGCGCATCGAGGTAACGACGGCCGCGACTGTCCTCGAGATAGCAGCCCTCGCCACGGACGATCAGAGGGATCTCCTCATCGCCCTCGTGGGGCGGGCCCATGCGGCTGAAGTGCAGCCACAGGTGCTCGAGCGCGTTCTGATGGAGGACGTCGTGGTCCATGGGCATCTTCACCTCTCCGGCTTGGTCGACACGCGTGGGCCGTCTCACGACAGCGACTTCATGCTGCCTCGTATCGGGCGAAGCGCAAGGGCCGGTGTGTCGTGCAATCGGCGCCGGAGATGACATTCCGTCTAGGCACAGCGGGCCACGTCCACAGCTTGTCGGGACCACCCCTGCTTCCCGCGGTAATCTGCGGGTCATGAGCACGACGAGCGAGCGGCTGATCAGCGGCGTCGACTTCGTCCCGATCCCGACGCACGACCTCGAGGCCGCGGCCGCGTTCTACGGCGAGACGCTCGGCCTCCGGCGTTCCGTCTACCGCCCCGAGCGCAGCTTCGCCGAGTTCGAGACAGGAAACCTGACGCTGAGCATCATCAATCCCGAGAAGATGGGCATCCCCCACGTCAAGAGCGCCAACGCCGTCGCGCTCCACGTCGATGACGTCGCCGCCGCCCGCGCCACGCTCGAGGCTCGCGGCGTGACGTTCGCCGGCGACACGTTCGACACCGGTGTCTGCCACATGGCTTTCTTCGAGGATCCCGACGGCAACGCGCTGATGCTCCATCACCGCTACGCGCCCCGCGCGGCGGCCGGCTGACCGCTCCGCGGCCCGTCCACTGGGCGTCACGCGGGCGGTCGCAGATGGCTGACGAGGGCCGCGTGTTCCGCCGCCATCCGCTCCGCGACGATCGATCGATGGCAGGCCTCGGGGTCCGCTTCGACGCACAGGAGCGCGGTGGCCCCGTCCGCCGGCAGCGCAGCGACGATCGGGCCGAGGTCGACCGGGTCCAGGCGCTCGCGCGTGTAGCGCTCACGATACGCCGGCGCGAGCGCGCGCCGGGAGCGCTTGCCGACGCCCACACGCGCGTCTTCCGCGTATTGGAGGTGACGCAGCTCCGTCGTCGGCGCGAGCTCCGGATGGTGGCTGTAGCCGATGCCGGCGGCCGCGAGCGCCTGCTGCAAGCGGACCGAGTTGGCCCACGCATATTCGCGTCCTCTGACGCCGCGCCGCTGGCGGACGTCGAGCAAGAGCCTCACGTCGGCGCTGTGCAGGGCCTCGAGAAAGCCGGCGAGCGACCAGTCGTAGACACCGATCGTGACGACGCGCTTGCGCGAGCTCGATTCGCTCAGCGCGCCGTCCGGCTCAGACATGGACGAGGCGCCGGAGCGCGCGTGCGGTCTCGTCGAGGATCTCATCCGAGAAGCGCGGATCGTCGACCGCGCGCGCCATCGACAGCGCGCCCACGAGCGCGGACAGGACCAGGAACGCGTCGTCGCGCTCGGCGGGTCGATCGGACTGCGCGATCAGGCCGGCGAGCAGCTCCACGTAGCTGGTGACCTGGCCCGCATACGCGGCGCGCGCGCGTGCGTTGCTGCGCGCGATCTCGGCCGGCAGCCCCGCGACCGCGCACCCCGACTCGGGCTCGTCGCGGTGGGTCGGGCTGAGATAGCCGTCGATGATCCTGTGCAATGCGGTCGAGCCGCCTCCGCCGGCGGCGGCGGTGGTGCGCTCGGCGCCGTCCGCGAGCGCACGTTCGACGGCTTCGGCGACGAGCTCCTCGCGCGATCGGAAGTGGCGGTAGAAGCCACCGTGGGTGAGGCCCGCGTCGCTCATCAGCTCCGCGACGCTGACTCCATCGATGCCGTCGCGGCGCATGCGCGCGGCCGCTGTCCTGACGATCCGTTCGTGGCTCGCGGCCTTCTCGGCCCGGGAGCTCCCCACGATCTGGCCTCCTGACCCGGTGCTGTTGCCGGTCAAGATTGTATGCATCATCTTGTTTGAATCGAGTTGAGCGCGCAGGGATCGCCTATGGTTCTGCGCCTCAGGCTTTGAGCCGACCCGGCAACAGACCAACGAAGGCGCGGACATGGCAGCGATGAAGTGGTGGGGCTGGGGCGTCGAGGGCGTCGAGTTCACGGACGCGGACAAGCCGGAGCTGGCGCCGTTCATCGAGCGAGCGATCGGCCTGCGGATCGGGCCTGTGACCGAGCCGCGAGCGCGGTTCGATCACCTGACGGTCCCCGATTCCTCGCTCCCGGACAGCCTTCGAGCGGAGCTCGTGCAAGCCGTCGGCCCCGCGTACTGCTCGGTCGATCCGCGCGACCGGGTCCTCCACGCCCGCGGCAAGTCCGTGAGCGATCTGATCCGCCAGCGGCGCGGCGAGTTCCAACGCCTTCCCGACGTCGTCGTTCGCCCCGGCAGCGAGGAAGAGGTCACCGCGATCATGCAAACGGCGCTGAGCGCAGATGCCGTGATCATTCCGTTCGGCGGCGGCTCGTCGATCTCGGGCTCGCTCGAGGCGCCTGCGACCGAGTCACGCCCGATCATCTCGGTCGACCTGGGGCGTTTGGACCGGGTCCTCGAAGTCGACGAGGTCTCGCGCCTCGCCCGCGTGCAGGCCGGCGTCCCCGGGCCGCTGCTGGAGCAGCAGCTGAGCTCGCGCGGTTACACGTTCGGGCACTTCCCCGACTCGTTCGAGTACTCGACGCTTGGCGGCTGGATCGCCACGCGCTCATCCGGGATGCAATCAGACCGCTACGGCGACATAGCCGACCTGACCCGCGGGCTGCGCGTCGTCACTCCGTCGGGCACGCTCGTGGCCAAACCGATCCCGGCGATGTCGACCGGCCCGAGCATCCGCGAGATGGTCCTCGGCAGCGAGGGCCGGTTGGGGATCATCACCGAAGCGACGATCCACGTCCGGCGGACACCCGCGCGCCGGACCATCCTCGGTTACTTCTTCCCGACCTTCTACGAAGGCCTGGCGGCGATGCGGGACATCGCGGCGAGCGAGTGCGCACCGTCGGTGACACGCGTATCGGACGCCAACGAGACGCAGTTCTCGTTTGCGATGCGGACGCGGCCGACGCTGGTCGATCGGCTCCAGTCGCGCGCCGTCAGGCTGTTTCTGAGCCGGCGGCTCGGCTACGACCTGGCGCAAATGTGCCTGTCGTTCATCGGCTACGAGGGCAGCGAGCGCCACGTCGCCCAAGAGCGCCGGGAGGTCGGCCGGATCGTGAAACGCCACGGCGGCATGTGCGTCGGCTCGGGGCCAGGCGAGCTGTACGACCGTAAGAAGTTCGACATCCCGCTGATCCGTGACTTCCTGCTGGACCGCGGCGTCGCGGGCGACGTCTCGGAGACGGCAATGCCCTGGAGCCGTCTCGTGCCCGTGTACGAGGCAGTCACCGCGGCGGCCACCGGCGCCTTCGCGCAGCTCGGAAGCCGCGGCTGGACGATGTGCCATCTCTCGCACAGCTACCACGCCGGCGCCTGCCTCTATTTCACGTTCGCGCTGCGGCCGAGCCCTGGTGGCGACCTGCTCGGCGAATACGAGGTCGTCAAGTCGGCGATTCAGCAGGCGTTCGTCGACAACGACGCGACGCTGTCCCACCACCACGCGGTCGGCACCGAGCACGCGCGCTGGCTCGAGCAGGACATCTCGGCGCCCGGGCGCGTCATGCTCGAGGCGCTGTTCGACGGTGTCGACCAGGGACAGAACCTCAATCCCGGCAAGATCGTCGGATCGCAGGCTGGGGCCGTGGGCGCTCCGGCGGGTGCGGGCACCGCCACTGACGGGCGCTAATCGGGCCCGGCCCGGAAACCTCGGGGCCGCCCGGGAGTAACAGGTCGCGTGAAGTACGAGCGCTCAGACGCGAGCTGCGCGATGCTCGATCAGCCGTGGACGCGGACGCCCGCCGCGCTGCTCGCGCGCGGGCTGATCATCCGGAGGGTGTTCGGGGCGATCATCGACCACTATGCGGATCAGCGCGTGCTCGGCGCCGAGCGCCTGCTGGAGCTCGCGCCGCCGGCGATCTTCGTGGCCAACCACTGCAGCCACGTCGACACGCCGGTGCTGCTGCGCTCGCTGCCGGCGGCCTGGCGCCGCCGCACCGTCGTCGCCGCCGCCGCGGACTACTTCTACACCCGGCGAGCGCTCGCCTCCGCGGTCTCGCTCGCGTTCGGCACCGTCCCGCTCGAACGGTCCTCGCGAGACGCCGGCGCCCAGGCGAACGCGCACCTCGACGGCCTGATCACGGACGGCTGGAGCGTCGTCCTGTTCGCCGAGGGCACTCGTTCGCGCGATGGGCGCGTCGGCGTTCTGCGCTCCGGCGCGGCTGTGCTGGCGGCCCGGCACGGAGTCCCGATCGTGCCGGTCCACATCGCCGGGACGCACCGTGCGATGCCGCCGGGCAGCAACTGGATGATCCCGCAGCGGATCGCGGACGGCGGCCGGCTGCCGCACACGATCCGGGTGACGATCGGGCTGCCGATGCAGACGAACGCGACCGCGGAGCCGCTTGCGGTGATGGAGTCGGTCCGCCTGTTCATGGCCGCGTGCGGCGCCGAGACCACGCCGGACCCGCGTCTGCCCACCCGCGTCGAGGCCGTCGCTTGAAGCTGTTCGATCTGACCGGCAAGGTGGCCGTGGTGACCGGCGGCAGCAGAGGAATCGGGCTGTGGCTCGCACGCGGCCTGCTCGAGGCGGGAGCGTCGGTCTACATCAGCTCGCGCAAGGCCGAGGCTGGGGAGCGTGCCGTCTCTGAGCTCTCGCAATACGGGCGCATTGCCTCGATCCCCGCCGACCTCGGGAGCGAGGACGAGTGCTTGCGGCTGGCCGCGGACCTCGGCGCCCGCGAGGAGCGCCTGCACGTCCTCGTCAACAACGCCGGCGCCACCTGGGGCGAGGGACTCGAGACGTTCCCGGCGTCCGCCTGGGACAAGGTCCTGGATTTGAACCTGAAGGCTCCGTTCTTCCTCACCCGTGCCCTGCTGCCGTTGCTCGAAGCGGCCGCCACCGCCGATGACCCGGCGCGCGTGATCAACGTCGGCAGCATCGATGGCCTGCGTGTCCCGGAGATGCCGATCTACTCGTACTCGGCATCCAAGGCCGGCGTCCACCAGCTCACTCGGGTGCTCGCACGCGAGCTCGGCCCGCGCCACATCACCGTCAATGCGATTGCGCCGGGGCCGTTTGAGACCAAGATGATGGCCGCGACACTCGAGGCGTTCGGCGAGCAGATCGCGGCGGCCGCGCCGCTCGGGCGCATCGGCCGGCCGGACGACCTCGCGGGCACGGTGATCTACCTGGCCAGCCGTGCCGGGGCCTACACGACCGGCGCGATCATCCCCGTCGACGGCGGCATCTGGGCAGCCCACTAGCGGCGCGGCGAAAATCCGCACAGCACCGAGCGCAGACATCATAATCCTCGCGCGATGAGCACAGGCAACGCGATCGGGGTCGCGCTGAGCTCGCTGTACGGGATCACGCTGGCGATCCTGTTGCTCACACACCGCCGGCAGGCCTTCCTCGTCGTCGCGACGGGTGGCGCGGCGTTGCTGGGGCTCTACTGGTCGTTCGGCCGCTGACACCCAGCCGCCGCCGCGAGCGATCATGGGGGCATGCACAAGGCCGATGTGATCGTGGTCGGGCTGGGCGCGATGGGCAGCGCCGCATGCTTTCAGATGGCCGCGCGCGGCGTCGTGGTGGTCGGGCTCGACCGCTACGCGCCGCCGCATCCCTGGGGCTCGAGCCACGGAGACACGCGCATCACCAGGCTCTCGATCGGGGAAGGGCGGGAGTACGTGCCGCTCGTGCAGCGCGCCCAAGAGCTGTGGCGCGAGATCGAGCGGGACACCGGCACGCGGCTGCTGACCGAGACGGGGATCGTGCTGCTCGCGCCGCCCTCGAGCCCGTTCCTGGCTGAGACGCGCGCGGCGGCGCGCGAGTACGCGATCGAGCACGAGGATCTGACCGGCTCTGAGCTGCAGGCGCGGTTCCCGATGTTCGCTGTCGACGGGCCAACTGAGGGTTACTACGAGCCACAGGCCGGTTACCTGCGGCCGGAGGCGGCGATCGCGGCACAGCTCGAGCTGGCCCGCCGCCACGGCGCCCAGCTGCGCTTCGGCGAGCGCGTCGAGCGCTGGAGCGCATCGTCCGAGGGCGTGACCGTGACGACCAGCGCGGGCAGCTACGCGAGCGAACAGTTGCTGCTCTGCGCCGGCGCCTGGATCCCTGAGCTGTTTCCGGGCGGCCGCGAGATCTTCGCGGTCTACCGGCAGCTCCTTTACTGGTTCCCGATCCGCCAGGGGTACGAGCGGCTCCGCGCGATGCCCGTGTTCGTCTGGGATCTCGGGGGCGACGAGCGCGCTTTCGTTCACCTCGACTGCTTCTACGGGTTTCCGGCGCTCGACGGCCCGCAGGGTGGTGTGAAGGTCGGGACCGAGTCATACGAGCACACGACCGCGCCCGATGGACGCCGGCATCCGGCCACGGAGCTCGAGACCGAGCGGATGTACGAGCACTACGTCGCGCCGCGCCTGCCCTGGCTCGGTCCCGAGCCCGTGCGCACGGCCTCGTGTCTGTACACGAACACGCGGTCCAGCAGGTTCGTCATCGACCGTCACCCCGAGCACGATTCCGTGCTGATCGTCTCAGCGTGCTCGGGGCACGGCTTCAAGCACTCGCCCGCGATCGGCGAGGCGGTGGCCCAGTGGCTGACCGGGCGTCAGCCAGACGTCGACCTGAGCCCCTTTCGCCTCTCGCGGGCGCGCTGATTCGGCTCGAGGGGGCGCCTACCCGGGGAATCCCGTCTGATTCTGGTCGAGGGGGCGCCTACCCGGGGAATCCCGAGTGGATTTTCGCTGAGCCGTGCAGCTCGCGCAGCGGGCGGTCGGGCTCAGCACAGGCAGCGGCCGCGAACGCCTGCATCCGCTCGAGGAACCGAGCCACCTGAGCGGGGTCGTGGACCTGTGGGTCGAAGACCGCCCGGCAGCCGTCGGCATCGTGCAGGCGATCGACGCCGAGCACGAAGCCGTGAGGACGTTGGAGCTGGCGCCGCGGCAGTGGATCCAGCTCCAGATCCGCGAAGCGCACGGTCGGAAAGCTGTGCTGCAGCTCGAACTTCGTCACCACCGCCGGGAGCTTGATGCCCCGGCGCCTGAACTCGTAGCGCAATTGCCACTCGGGGATCTTCGTGTTCGCGCTGACCTCGGTGACGGTGCTCCGCACCCGGGCGAGCCAGCCGCGGAACGTCACGTCTTCGTCGAACCGCAGTCGCAGGAGGGCGCGGTTCATCAGGGGTCCGATCATGCGCTGGAGCTCCTCGTGCCGGCGTGCCGTGACGAACGTCTCGACGAGGAAGTCCTCGCAGCCGGAGTCGAGCGCCAGCAGCCCCGCGAACGCTGCCAGTCGCGTCATGAAGTAGGTCGCCCCGATCTCTCGACCAAGCCGATCGAGGGCCGTGGCAGCGGCGCGGTCGAAGCCCCAGGCGAGGTCACCCGCGGAGCTCGGAGCGCGATCGAGCGCCCCGCGCGAGAACGGGAGCGTCATCTCGCCCGGCGCCGGCGCGAGCATCCGTTCCCAGAAATCGACCTCGGCTCGGTACCCAGCGCCCTTCTCGCCGGTGATCCAATCCCACTCCCACTGGGCGTAATCGGCGTACTGCAGCGCGGCCGGCTCGGCGAGCGGCGAGCTGCGACCGGCTACGCGAGCCTCGTAGAGCGCCGCGAGCTCCTCGACGAAGAAGCGCCATGAGATCGCGTCGGCGACCAGGTGGTGGTTGACGCGCAGGAGCTGATGCTCCTCGTCGTCGAGCCGCGCGAGCCGCAATCGGACCAGGGGACCGTGCGCGGGATCGAACGGATGCTGCGCTTCGGACGCGAGCAGATCGGCCGCGCTGGCATGCGGATCGCGTGCTCCGCGCAGATCGCTGAGCGGCACGGCGACCGGGCCCGGATCGCCCACGAGCTGGACTACGCGCGCGCCGCGCTCCTCGAACGTGGTGCGCAGGATCTCGTGCCTCGCGAACAGCGTCGCCACGCACCAATGGAGTGCCTTCACGTCGAGCGGTCCCAGGATCCGGTACGCCACCGCCATCGTCAGCGACCCGGGCCGCATGCGGCTGACGTGCCAGAACACGTGCTGCACGCACGATGCCGGTGGAGCGCGGCGGCGCAGCGGCGGCCGCCAGTCCGCGTGGCCCGCCCCGTGCTGCTGGTCGATCAACTCGGCGAGGCCGGCGACCGTGAGATCGCCGGCGAACGTCCGCAGCTCCAGCTCGACGCCGGTGGTCGCGTGGACTCCGGCGGCGATGATCGCAGCCGTGAGCGAATCGCCGCCGAGGTCGAGGAACCGATCCTCGACGCCGATCGCCTCGCGCTCGAACGCCTGGCGCCGGAGATCGAGCAGGAGCCCCTCGGTCTCCGAGGCCGGTTCGCGCGTCGTCGCAGTCGCCCCTGGCGCCTGCGAGCCGAGCGGGGTGGCCGCCGAGGAGAGCAACCGCTCGCGGTCGACCTTCCCATGAGCGGTCAGCGGGAACGCCTCCACGCTCATGAACGTCCCGGGAATCGCGTATGCCGGCAGGACCGTCGCGAGCGATCTCCGAAGGGTCGAGGAGTCGAGCGTGGAGCCGGCCGGCGAGGTCAGATACGCGGTCAGCCGAGCGTCGCCGCGCGGAGTCGGTTGGACGGTGATCACTGCGCCGGAGACGCCCGGCTCGGCCGCCAGCGCCGCCTCGACCTCCTCCAACTGCAGGCGGTGACCGCGAACCTTCACCTGTGAGTCGGCTCGACCGAGGACCGTGAGCGTCCCGGCGGCCGACCGCTGGCCGAGGTCGCCGGTGTGAAACCGGCGCGCTTCACCCCGGACCTCGAAGCGTTGTGCCGTCAGTGCCTCGTCACGCCAGTAGCCGGGTGACAGATAGCGGCTCTCAGCGACGATCTCGCCGATCTCGCCGGCGCCCGCCGCGGTGCCGTCCGCGGCCAGCAGCAACAGCCGCACTCCGTCGACGTCCGGGCCGACCGTCAGCCGCGCTCCCGTGGGCGGGTGATCGGAGGGCAGGATCGCCTGGCTGAGGATGCCCGTCTCGGATGACGCGAGCACCGACGCGAGCGCACAGTCTTCGGAGAAATGCCTGCGAAAGGCCTCGAAGTCGCTCCACAGCCCAGCCTCGGACGCCAGCCGCACAAGCCGCGGGCCGCGGATCCGCTCATCACCCAGCGTGCGCGCGAAGTTGCGAAGAACCGACGGAAGCGTGTCGAGGATCGTCACACCGTGCTCGACGAGCCACGCGCCGAGGCCGGTGACACCCCGCTCCGTGATCGAGAACGGGCACAGCACCGCGCCGTTCAGCAACGCGGTCCAGGCGCTCACCAGGCCCTGCCCGCCACTCAGAGCCGCGAGCCACGCCACGCGGTCCTCCGGCCGGACATCGAGGCCGTTCGTGTAACGCAGCACGTTGTGCAGAACCGTGCGGTGGCTTTGCATCACCACCTTCGGTCGTCCGGTCGATCCCGACGTGCTGATCAGGAACGCGAGGTCGTCGGGCGCCGCCGGCTCTGCCCGGTGCGCGCCCGCGGGTGCGACGGCGCCGTCCTCCGTGAGCACGACGATCTCGGACTCGGCGAAGCCGGCGGCGCGCGCGTGCTCGCGCCGCGGCTCGTGGGTGAGCAGCACGGCGGGCTCGATCGCGTCGCGGATGGGACGGTGACGGGCGGGCGGATCGGTCGGGTTCAACGCGAGCACCGTGAGCCCCGATTTGAGCGCCGCCAACGCGGCGGCGACGACGTCTGCCCCGTGCTCGATCAGGATCGCGGCGCGCACGTCCCGCCGGCGATCGACGCATTCGGACAGGATCGCGGCGTAGCGGTCGCTGGTCTCGTCGAGCTGGCCATATGTAAGCGTCTGGCGGGCCCCCGCGATCGCAATGCGATTTGGGCCGCTACGCACCTGTTGCTCAAAGCGCTCGGGGATCGAGGCGGCGGTCCACTCCTCGGCCCAGGGCATCGTGCGTCACAGCGTAACCATGGGTGTTCGCCGTTTCGCCGGTACCGCTACCATTGGCGGCCTGGCGGGGGGGCGAACATGGCACCTCGGATAGTCATCGTCGGCGGTGGCATAACCGGTGCTTTCGCGACTTATTTCGTGAGCCGGCTCGGCGGCGCGGCGACGCTGGTCGAGCGCGATCTGATCGGCGGGCAGGCGTCCGGTCACAACGCCGGCGGGCTCAACCCGCTGCACGGCGCGGGCATCCCGGGGCCGATGCAGGAGCTCGCGCTCGAGTCCCTGCGGCTGCACCGCGAGCACGCGCGGCGGATCGGGCAGCTGTCGGGAACTGAGTTCGGCGCGCGCCTCGTTCCTCGCCTTCAGCTCGCGCTGAACGAGCGGGAAGCGCGTGCGCTCGCTCACCAGGAGGCGCTGTGCAACTCGACGCCCGGCTTTCGCGCACGCCTGCTCGACGCCGCCGAGCTACGGCGTCGCGAGCCGCGCGTGCGAACAGACGCACGCGCCGCTCTGTACACCGAGGGAAACGCGCGCGTCGATCCAGGCCCCTATACCAATGCCGTGGCGGCCGCCGCGGCGAGGCTCGGCGCGAAGTCGCTGCGAGCGCAGGCGTTGGACCTCGTGCACAGCGACGGGCGCGTGAGCGCGGTCAGGCTCGACACGGGGCCGCTCGAGTGCGAGGGCGTCGTGCTCGCGCAAGGTCCGTGGTGCATCGATGCAGCCCGCTGGCTCGGCGTCGAGCTGCCCGTGGAGCCCGTCAAGGGTGACTTGCTTCTGGCAGAGCCCGCCGGCGAGCCACTGGAAGTGGAGATCGTCTCCGAGGACTCTGCCGTCTACGCGGGCGCGAACGGGCGGGTCTGGCTCGGCGGCACCGAGGACCGAGTGGGCTTCGATCCGACGCCCACTGCGAGCGCGCGCACGCGGATCCTGGAGGGGATCGGCGAGCTCCTCCCCGGGCTCGAGACGCCGATCGTCGTCGGCCAGGTGGCGGGGCTGCGGCCGGTGAGCGACGACGGCTTTCCGATCGTCGGGATCCCGCGGGGGTGGGAGAACGTCTGCGTCGCGACCGGCGCCGGGCGCAAGGGCATGCTGTACAGCGCGAGCCTCGGCCTCGCCGCCGCCGAGCTCCTGCTCGGCGGGCGTACGAGCATGCCGATCGCCGGCGCTGCGCTCGCGCGTCTGGAGCGCGTCCCGTGAGCCGGACCGCCGGCACCGCCGTCCGCCTGGCGCAGTTCCGGACCGAATGCACCGGCTGCGGGCGCGAGCTGGCCGGTGGCTTCTTCCCGTTCTGCCCGGCCTGCGGGCCACATGTCGGACGTCCATTACGATCTCGCCGCCGTCGAGCTGCGGGAGTCCGCGAACCCTTACGTTCGCTTTCTCGACCTGCTGCCGGTCGCCGAGCCGACTCTGCTCCCCGCGGATGCGAGCTTCACGCCGACCGTGCACGCGCGCGTGCTGGGCGAGCGGCTGGGGATGCCGTGGCTCTACCTGAAGGACGAGACCGGGCTGCCGACCGGCACGACGAAGGACCGGATGGCGGCCATCGCGCTCGCCTACCTGCACGAGTGCGGCGTGCGGTGCTTCACGACCTCCTCGACCGGAAACAGCTCGAGCGCCTACGCGCACGCGATCGGACGGATCCCCGAGCTGTCGATGTTCGTGTTCACGGCGTCGGCGTTCCGGCATCGGCTGGCGCTGACGCCGAGCGAGCAGGTCGTCGACGTGGTGCTGCACGATGCGACGTTCGTGGAGGCGTTCGAGCTCGCCGGGGCGTTCGCGCGCGAGCACGGCCTCACCTCGGAGCGTGGCTTCTTCAACCCCGGCCGGCGCGAGGGGCTGAAGCTGGCCTGGCTCGAGGCTGCCGATCAGGTCCCGCGTGAGATCGACTGGTATGTGCAGGCGATCTCGAGCGCGATGGGCGTGTACGGCGTCTACAAGGCCGCGCGCGAGCTGCAGCGGATCGGCCACCGCGAACGCCTGCCGCGGCTCCTGTGCGTACAGCAGGAAACGTGCGCGCCGATGGTGAGCGCATGGCGCGACGGTTGCGATCAGATCCGTCCGCAGGACATCGTCGAGCGGCCGACGGGCATTGCCGAGGCGATCATGCGGGGCGATCCGACGCGCGCGTATCCGCACGTCCACCGGATCGTCCGCGCAAGCAACGGGACCTTCGTCGCCGTGTCCGAGCGCGAGATCCGCGAGGCCCGGCGGCTGCTCGAGGAGCTCGAGGGCATCTCGCCGTGCTTCGCCGCCGCCGCCGCGCTCGCCGGGCTGATCCGCGAGCTCGGGAGCGGCGGCCTGTCCGCCGAGGACACGGTGCTGGTCAACGTGACCGGCAGCGAACGGGAGGGCTCGCCGCCGACGCCCGCGACGCACTGGTCCAGCCGCGGCGCCTCAGGCTGGGACCTGAGCGCGCTGCCCGGCTGAACGGCGTTTGGGATTTCGGTCAGGGAGGTTCGCGGCTGGTGCCTGGCGACCTGATGGCATCGCCTCGCGGCGGATCCTCGCCATCCAGGCCTTTGCGCTCGACGTCTGCACCTCCGGCCGGCGCGTCTCGCGCTCGCAGACGCTCAGATCCTCGATCGCCCAGCCGCGATCGAACGTGCCGCGGAGGTCGCGCTCGCTGACCCGGTGCGGTCCCCAGTCGCCCGGCTGGCGGTCGCAGATGCACGTTATGAACAGCAGCCCGTCGGTTCGCAGGACAGTCGCAAGGCTGGACGCGTAGCGAGCACGCTCGGATGTGTCGAAGACGTGGAACAGGCCGCTGTCGAGGATGACGTCGAACGTCTCGCCCAGCTGGGAGAGGCTGAGCGCGTCGGCGACGGCGAACCGCGCCGGAACGCCGCGGTGCCGTGCCTTCTCGATCGCCAGGCGGATCGCCGCCGGCGAGTGGTCGATTCCCAGGGCGTCGGCTCCGTGGCGCGTCGCGAGGATCGTATGCTCTCCCGTGCCGCAACCGACGTCGAGCATCCGCCCGGAAAAGAGGCCTCGCGCCGCGAGCTCGGCCACGGCGGCCTGCGGGTGACCGATCTCCCAGGCCGGCGGCTCACCGGAGTACAGTCGATCCCAAGCGTCGGGATGCTGGTTCGACACGAAGGTATTCTGCCGCGAGACGTGCGCGGCGTGCAGGCGGAGCGGCGCGGCCGCTCAGGCGAACGAGGCGCCGGGGACGTCGGCCTTGCCGATCCGCACGCGGCCGTTGCCGCGGACGCTCGCCTCGGCCATCTGCCCGACGGCCACGACCTTCGCCTCGAGCAGGAAGATGTCATCGCCGTCGGGGCCGCCGAGCTCGACGGCGATCGCCGGCCGATCGGTCGCGAACCGCTCCCGGACCTCGCCGCCCTCGGCGACCCGCAGGAACCCCTGATGACCGGGTGGGTCCGGGACCGCGACCCACACGCAACCCTCCGCATCGAGGCAGATCCCGTCCGGCAGCTCACCGAGATCCGCCCACACGCGGCGGTTCGTCAGCGACCCGTCACCCTCGATGTCGAACGCGATCAACCGCTGGGCCATTGTCTCGGCGACGATCAGGGTGCGGCCATCGGCGGTGATCACGGCGCCGTTGGGGAACTCCACGTCGCCGGCGACGATCCGGTAGGAGCCGCCTTCTCCCGGCTGCGCGGGCTCGACCAGATAGAGGTTCTGGCGCGGCAGCTCCATCCCGATCGCCGACGCGGCGGGGTCCTTGAGCATCGCGTACAGGTCGGGCATCCCGCCGACGTATGCGCCGCCGCCCGCTGACACGACCATGTCGTTGAGCACCGGCGTCTCGGTCACGGTCGCGAGTGTCTCGATCGACGTCCCGTCGTAGCGCAGCACCCGCGCGTCCCGCATCGACACGACGATCATGTCGCCGTTCGGCAGCCAGCCGAGTCCCGACGGCTGCTCGGGCACCGCGACGACGGATTCCCTGCTCCCGTCGAGATCGATCGCCACGACTTCGTGCGCATAGAAGTCGGACGCATACAGCCGTCCGTCGTGCCATCGCGGCGACTCGGCGAACATCAAGTCGTCGCACAGCACCCTCACTGCACTAATCGGCATCGCTGAATCCTAGGACACGCCGCCGCAATCAAACCTCTGGCACTCCGAGGTGTCAGATGTTGCTGACGTACGTCATGAACTCGTTGTACGCCTCTTCGGTGCCGGCGCACGAGATCTTGTCATCGCCGCCTTCGAGCTCGGAGAACCGCTCGATCGTGCGCCCCAGGCGCGGCGTGGTCCATCCGCACTCGCAGTCGGCGTCCCAGTGCATCGTGATCCGGTCGCCCGAGATGAAGCCGCCCCAGTAGCTCTCTGCGAGCAGGTCGAACAGCGCGCAGCGGCCCGTCTGAACGCCCTCGCGGGGCAGCACGTTGCCGTCGGGGTCGAGCAGGAACGGAATCGTGTACGGAAAGAAGTGGTAGTAACCGTGACTGCACAGCGGCGCCAACCCCATGCACTCCGACATGCCGTAGATGCTCGAGATCCGGTCGATCCCGAAGAAGTCCATGAGGATCTGCTCCCAATTGGCGGGCGGGTCCTTGAACCCCTTCAAGCCGCCGGCTGTGAACAGCACCGACCCGGGCGCGAACTCGCACTCGATGCCCTCCTCGCGCGCCTTGAGCACCAGCCGGAGGAGGTCCGCCGCGACGCCGTTGATCTCGACCTTCTGCCCGCGAAACTCCTGCACGAGCTTCATGAACCAGTCCTCGAGATCCTGGTCACGGCGGCGGCCCTGCTCGATCAGCTGCTCGCGCTGCTCCAACACCCTGGGGTCGAGGTCGAGCTGCTCCAGCTCGCCCTGCTCCTCGGCCTTGCGCAGTCGCGCCGCGAGCGACAACAGGTCCGAGGAGATCGCGTAGTCGTAGAGCACGTGGCGGTTCGCCTCGCCTCCCGCGGAGTGCTCGCCCATGAAGATGCGCTGCATCTTGGCGCTCGTCGCGTGTCCAGAGCGGTAGCCCGGAAAGAAGGTCGCGATGACCTCGGTGCGGCGATCGATGCCGCTGGTCGCGCGGGAGCCCTCGAAGAAGGCGGACCTCCAGGCTGGGAACTCGGCCTGCGATCGGGGCAGGAAGCTCAGCTTGCCCGAGGTGCCGGTCGAATGGAGCATGATCATCCCGTGCTCGTCCAGGCGCTCGAGCCACGCGTCCACCGAAGCCACATCGTCCATCGGGACGGTCGAGAGATCATGCGTGGTGAGCCGCGCCAGCCATGCGGTCAGGCGATCGAACTGGCGCTTCTCGACGATGCTCATCGGATAGCTCTTGTAGACGCGGTGCTCGAACAGGAGCGGCGCCACGTCCTCCAAGCGCTCGATCCGATCGACCCCCTGACGGCTCGCCAGCGTGTCCAACGAGGAGATGTGCGGGCGTAACGCCTCGTAGCGCCGGATCAGCGCCTCCAGCTGCGGGCCCTCGACCTCCTCCCAGTTCATCGTCAGCGCCGTCTCAAACGGCAGATCGGTCCACGCCTGCAGGTTGCCAGGATCCAGTTCGATGCTCGACGCTGTGTCGCTCAAGGCGTGCCCTTTCACGAACGCTCGCGGGCCTTATCCCGCCGCAATGAAGCTCTATCTTGTCGAATCGGCCGGCAAAAAGCAACCGGTTGTTCGAAATTCGGCCGGCCAAAGCGTTACCATGAACACCGGGTCACGTCGCGCCTGAAGCCAAGGGACCCCGTTGCGCGTCGAGAACGCCATCGACCTTCACTGCCACTTCGGCCCGGACACGGTCAACGGGGCCCTGGACGCCGACATCGGCGTCGGTGTGACCGCGCTGCAGGCGGCGCGCGAGGCGGCGGCCGAGGGCCACGCCGCGCTGGTCCTGAAATCTCACAGCTTCGCCTCCGCGTCGCTCGCGGGGGTCCTGACGGAGGCCGTCCCGGGGCTGCGAGTGTTCGGCGGTATCTGCACCGACTTCCCGAGCGGTGGACTGAACGTCGCGGCGGTCGAGGTCGCGCTCGCGCTCGGCGCCCGGATCGTCTGGTTGCCGACGCTGCACAGCCATCAGGATGTCTCGCGGCACAATCCAGCCGGTGTCACGGGCCCCGGGCTACGAGTGATCGACGACGAGGACCGGCTGCTCCCTGCGGTCCAAGAGATCTTCGGACTGGTACGGGAGAACGGCGCGATCCTTGCGACCGGCCACATCAGCGCCGAGGAGCACTACGTCGTCGTGCGCGAGCTCGCGCGGCGCGGCAAGGTGCTCGTCACGCACGCCGGCGAGGCGATCGCCGGGCCCAAGCTGAGCGCGGCCCAGTGCGTCGAGCTCGCTGATCTCGGCGCGACGATCGAGCTGACCGCGCTCACCTGTCAGAGCGTCCTCGGCGGGACAGGCAAATCCCTGCGCGAGATGGGCGAGATGATCACGGCGATCGGGCCGGATCGCTGCGTGCTGTCCACCGACTACGGCTGGGGTCAGATCGTCCCGAAGCCGGCAGCGGGGCTCGCGGACTTCCTCGAGACGCTCTGGCGGGAGAGCGTGAGCGAGCAGGATCTCGTCACGATGGTCAGCGAGAACCCGGCTCGGCTGCTGGAGCTCGAGCTGTGAAAACCGGGTGCATCCCTCTACCGCGTCGGGTGATCCAGTGACGCGTCAAGAAGCGTTAGCCACCAGATTGGGGCAAAGGTTCGCAGACGGGGCACTAGCTTGATGTTCGATCCCTCTTCTTCGACGGGCGATTTCGTGTCGCGCAGGCGGTTTGCGGACACCGAAGTCGCCGTGCTCAGCGTCGGCACGATGCACTTCTCACCGGCGGACAATCCGGCCCTCAACCAGAGCCCCTCGTGGTCATGGGAGCCCCTGTGCGAACCGGACGGCCGTGTCCTGCTCGGCGTCAACGTCATCGTGGTCAGGACACCGTCGGCGACGATCGTCGTCGACCCGTGCACTTTCGATCCAAACGAGCTGACGGTGGCCGATGCGGTGATCGTGCCTGGTGAGACGATGGATCGCGGACTCGAGGCACTCGCGCTCGACCCGCGGGACGTGACGCACGTGCTGGTAACGCACGCCCACGAAGACCACTTCAGCGGCATCCTCGACGACCGCGACGGGCTGCGCTTCCCCAACGCGCTGCACATCCTCCCGGCGGCCGATTGGCGATCGATCGTCATTCCTGGCCACCCGTTCGCCGCCAGCGCCGGCGGGCTCCGCCGGCGGCTGCCGCTGTCGGGTGAGCCCGGCGGGGCCCTGCTCGTCGAAGGTGACCACGAGGTCTGCGAAGGCATCACGCTGATCCCCACCCCGGGCGAGACCGAGGGTCACCAGATCGTTCGCGTACAGACCGGTGCCGGCCGGATCTACGTGCTCGGCGACCTCGTCCACTGGGCCCCCGAGCTCGAGCGTCCGCACGCGATGGCGCCGACGTCATCGCCGTCCGAGATCCGACGCCGAGTGGTTCACGAGACGCAGGAGGAACCTTCGACGCTCCTGTTCACGCACGCCGTGTTCCCGGGTTGGGGAACGCTGACGCCGGTTGGGCCCGACACGTGGCGCTGGGAGGACACGGGCGATGCCGATGACACGGCTTAGTGGATTCGCTGGGTCGTCGGGTCTGCTAAAGGGTCGACAACTGCCCACTCGGAGCCGTGCTCGAGGCTGGAGGGTGGACAAGTGCCTACTCCAGCCGCGTTGGGGGGTGGACAACTGCCCACTCGGAGCCGTGCTCGAGGCTGGGGGTGGACAACTGCCCACTCGGAGTCGTGCTCGAGGCTGGAGGCTGGTCAACTGCCCACTCGAGCCGCGCGGGACGGCCAGTGGGTAGTTGTACATCCACACGGTGGTCAACGTCCCACTCGCCGTTTGGCGACGCGCGAGTGGGACGTTATCCAGGTCCCTCCCCGACCCACGAGTGGGACGTTATCCAGGTCCCTCCCTCGACGCGAGTGGGACGATATCCAGGTCCGAAGGTCCGAGTTAGGTAGGTGACCGCGATCTCCCAGCCCGTCACCAACCTCGCTCGCCACCAGCGTACCTTCGTCACCCCTTTCGCCGCCTTCCGCCAACCGGTCGCGATCGCCGCCGATGTGATCTTCGCGCCCGAGCGCATCGGCGATCGGACCGCGATCCTGTTCTGCGTGGCGGGCGCGGGCTACTCGCGATGCTACTTCGACTACCCGCCCGGGTTCGGCACCGGCGCGGACAGCTTCAGCTTCGCCGAGCACGCGGCTCGCGCGGGCCACGTGGTGCTCGCCGTCGATGCGCTCGGCACGGGGGAGAGCGCACGGCCGGCAGAGCACGAAGCGGTGACACTGGGCACCCTCGCCGCGGTGAACGCTGCCGTCGCCCGGGAGGTGCTGGCCGCCGCGCGAGAAGGGTCACTCGCCCCAGGGCTGGAACCGATCGACGCCCGCGCGCCGCTGATCGGCATCGGGCACTCCCTCGGGGGCTGCATCACGACTCTGCAACAAGCGGCGCACGGATCGTTCGCCGCGATCGCTGTGCTCGGCTTCCCGTGCGCCGGAATCGCGGGGATCTATGAGGACCACGAGCACGAGTCGTCGTTGAGCGACGCGGAGCGCTTCGAATGGGCGGCGGACCACATCTCGGCCAACGCCTGGGGCATCGCGTTCGACCAGGTCGATCCCTACTTCGTGCCGCCGCGCGACACCCTGCTGGAGCTGTTCTACGGGGGCACGGTCCCGGAGGAGATCGTGCGGGCAGACGTCCGCCTCGCGAGCAGCTGTCCGCGTACGGCGCTGATCGAGGTCTGCATCCCGGGGATCTCCGCCGGCGCCGCGGCCGCGGTGGACGTACCGGTCCTGCTCGCCTTCGGCGCCATCGACACCTCGCCCGATCCACACGCCGAGGTCGCGGGGTACAAGTCATCCGACGACGTCACCCTGCTTCGCCTGCCGCGTTCGGGTCACTGTCACAACCTCTCGCCCGATCGCGCCATCTTGTTCACGGCCCTGGCGCAGTGGGCGCAGCGGGTGGCTGACAATGGGCCAACCCCCGCGGGCAGCTCAGTCTGAGCGCGACTCGCGACGAAGCTCGACGCGGGCGATCACCTAGGGATTCTCGCCGTCGATGATGGCGGCCCGGACCTCATCCGAGAGCAATGGCGGCCCGGACCTCATCCGAGAGCAATGGCGGCCCGGAGCTCATCCGAGAGCAATGGCGGCCCGGACCTCAGCCGAGAGCACCTTGCAGGCGGATGAGGGGGGAGGCGGCCCTCAGTCCTGGTCGATCGTCCAGCGGACCATGCGGCGCATCGGTTCCATCCCGTCGTGCGGCAAGAGCAACGTCGAGCGGCCGCTGCCATACTCACCATCGGTCGAGGTCGTGAGCGCGCGGACGTGCTGCACGCCACCGAGCGCGAGCGGATCACGCAACCGCTCATGCAACGACGGCGGGTAGATCCCGACCGTCTGCGTCGCCTCGCTGACCCACCGCGTGACCTTCACGATGTCCGCGACGGGCACGAGATTCACGACCCGGTTACGCAACCGATCCGCGAAATCGACCGGATCCTCAGTCCGCGAGACGACGACCCCCGCCGAGCTCGCGTCCCCGATCACCCGATAGAAATCCTCATCCAGCGCCAACGCGTCCATCTCCTGCTCCAGATCCGGCGCCGGCACCTTCGGCGCGGTCGACTCCGCCTCCGGCAAGAGCCCAAACGCCGCGTGGATCTCACGCCCCAACGCCTCCAAGCGCTCGAGGTCCGCCTCCGCGTCGCAGTCGCACTCGACATACACAACCCGCGCGTTCGTGCACCCCGACTGATTCAACCGCCCCGCCATCACCGCGACCCCGATCGCCGCCTCACGCATCGCGGCCTCATCCTCCAGCGCCTCACGCCCGACGATCGCGATCGAGACCTTCGGATTGTTCGCGATCAACTCGATCCCCGGCACCAAATACTGCTGAATATGACGCATCGACGCCGACCCACCCCACGCGATCAACTTCTCGATCCGCGACGGGCGATACACCTCCCGCTCGACCTCGACATCCCCACCCTTCCAATACGCCACCGCGACATGCCGACTGACCGGATGCGACGCATCCAGCTCGAACATCGTCCGGACTACCGCCATCGCCGTGAACGGATCATTCGACGGCACCTTGATCAAACTATCGCACTTACACAACGCCGAATGAATCACCGAAATAGCCGCCATATGCGGCACATTCCCCGCGATGATATGCACCGTCCGCGTCCCGACCGCCCGCACCCGCGTCCCGGACAGCAACGGATGCTCAACCCAACCATCGACATACCCACGACCGATCACCGTCTCGATCAACTGCCCCAAGAACTCGCGCTCAAACCACGCCGGCAACGTCTCGAACATCGGCCGAATAATCGGCGCGGTCAACTCCCCCGCGTCCAACGCCAACTCCAGCGCCTCCTGCATCCACGGATTGCGCTCATACACCAACCGCTGCCCCAACTCCACCAAAAAATCGATGACCTCAGACACCGGCAACGCCTGCAAATCACGCAACTCACCCGCATCCGACAACACCAACTGCGACGCATAACGCCGCGGATCCGGCGTCCGAAAACGAGCGCCTACCCGCCCACCAAACTCAACACTATCCTCACCCGGCTCGATCACCCGCCCACGCAACAACAACGGGATATCGACAATCGACGTCTCAGGGGATGCGGCCACGACTGCCATCGATCGGCCTCCTAGATCCTGCTCACGTAGTCCATGAACTCGCTATATACCTGCTCGGTGCCGGCGCAGGTGATCTTGTCATCGCCACCCTCCAACTCCGAGAAGCGGGTGATGCCCTTGTCGATGCGCGCGCCCTTCCAACCGCACGCGCAGTCCTGCTCCCAGTACATCGTCACCCGGTCTCCGGTGAGGATCCCACCCCAATAGCTCTCGGCGAGTAGATCGAACAGACCGAGCCGTCCGGTCTGCACCCCCTCGCGGGGCAGGACGTTGCCGTCGGCGTCGAGCAGCAGCGGGATCGTGTAAGGGAAGAAGTGGTAGTAACCGGCGGTGCACAGGGGCGGGAAGCCCATCGACTCGGTCATCGCGTACATGCTCGAGAGGCGGTCGATCCCGAAGAACTCCGTGACCACCTTCTCCCAGTCGGGGGGTACGTCGCGCAGCCCCTTCAGCCCCCCGCCCGCGAATAGCACGGAGCCCGGCGCGAACTCGCACTTGAAGCCCTGCTCGCG
Source organism: uncultured Solirubrobacterales bacterium (assembly GCA_963763525.1). GTDB lineage: Bacteria > Actinomycetota > Thermoleophilia > Solirubrobacterales > Solirubrobacteraceae > Palsa-465. Next base: position 566,045 of record CAVXPA010000011.1, on the reverse strand, counting down.
CCCGGTCAGCGCGACCTGGACGAGGTCCGCCGTCACACCCGTCACGCGTACCCGCTGGCCGCGATACTCCTCGGCCAGCTTGGTGAACCAGCGCTGGAGGTCCTGCTGGCGGTTGCGGCCGGCCTCGATCAGCTTGGCGCGCTCCTCGAGCAGCTCGGGATCGATGTCGAGCGCATCGAGCTCGCCACGCTCCTCCGCCTGGCGCAGCCGGGCGGCGAGGGAGAGCAGGTCGGACGAGCGCTTGTAGTCATACAGGCAGTGGCGACCCTCGTCGCCCTCCGCCGAGGCCTCGCTGAAGAGCCGCTGTGCCTTCGTCCCCGTCGTGTGCCCGGAGCGGTAGCCCGGATAGAAGGTGGGGATCGCCTCAGTCCGACGGTCGACCCCGGTGGCGGCCCTGGTCGACTCGAAGAACGCGTCCTGCCAAGCGGGCCACTCGTCACGCGAGCGGGGGAAGAAGCTGAGCTTGCCGGTGGTGCCCGTCGAGTGCAGCATGATCATGCCGTGCTCGTCGAGACGCTCGAGCCAGCCGTCGACCGACCTGACGCCATCGAGTGGGATCTTGGTGACGTCGTGCTTGGTGAGCCGCCGCAGCCAAACCGTCAACCGATCGAACTGCCGCCGCTCGATCAGGCTGATCGGATAGCTCTTGTACACGCGATGGTCGAACAGCAGCGGGGCGGCTTCGTCGAAGCTCGCGGCCCGGCTGATTCCCTGACGCGCGGCCAGGGAATCGAGCGCCGAGACGTGTGGCCGCAGCTGCTCGAGCCGATGGTTCAGCGCTTCGAGCTGGGGCGCTTCGATCTCCCTCGACGAGAGCGCGAACAGCCGCTCGAACGGCGTCGCCGCCCACGCCGCGACGTCTCTGGGATCCAACTCATGGTTTACGACGACTTGGCTCACAACGTCTCCTTCGAAGACGGCTTGTAACGCAGCCTAGAACCCGTACACCCACCCGTCGTTCTGCGACCCCGTCGCGACGACCGTCATCTTACCGTCCTTCCATTGTGCGATCTGGACGTACGGCTGCTTCTGCTGGGGATATTGGGCCGGCCCGGGGTTGATCATCGTTCGCGACAGGGGGATCGGAACGCCCGTTTGCGTCCTCATGAAGTTGGCCAGCGTCGCCGAATTGAAGTTGGCGAACCCGACCTTCTGCGCCACCGTGTAGAACCACTCGATCATCGCGTATCCCCACTCGATCGTGGCGTTGGTGGGATCCGCCCCAGCGGCCTTGATCGCGCTCAGATACGACGCGACGTCAGGATCGGACGTGTCGCCCCAGCTCGCGTACTGACTCGCGGCGTACGCTCCGTTCATCGACGAGCCCGCCGGCTTGAGCGTCGTCGAGTAGGTGAAGTCGGTGTCGGGGCCACCGACCTTCGAGGCCGGGAAGCCGTTCTGCTGGAACGCCTTGAAGATCAGCACGACCTGCGGCCCGATCGCCAGCATGATCACGAAATCGGGCTTCGCCTGCACGACGTGGGTGATATACGGTGTCATGTCGACCGCCGTAAGCGGGTAATACACGGGATTGATGAGGGTCTTGCCGCAGGCCTTGAGAACGGGAGCGACTGGGGCGAAGTCGCTGTGGAACGCGGGGAGGTCGTCCGCCATACCGATGACGGAGTGAACCGAGGGATTCGAGCAGATGAATCGCGCGAGGCCGATCAGGTCACCTTCGGCGCCGGCGACCATCCCGAAGCTCAAGGGATTGTGGAAGTCTTCCGTCGTGTTCATGCAGTTGAAGCTCGGGATTCCGGCGGCTGAGTAGAGCGGCAAGCCCGACGCCGACCACGTGGTCTCACAGCCGAATTCGGCGATCGGGCGCGGCGAGCTGCCGAGCTGCTTGTGCGCGCAGATCGTCGCCGGTCCCGGCGTGTTCAACGTGTTACACGTCTCAAGCACGACCTTGCGGCCGCCGAACCCGCCCGCGGCGTTGATTGCCTTGACCGCCACGTTCGCCCCCGTCGTCAGGTCCGTCAGAAGCGTGACGCCCGGCACCTGAATCGAATTGATCGCTAACACCACCGGCGACTTGTTGCCCGCGGCCGCGCTGGTAGTGGCGGCCGTGCTGCCGGCCGTGCTGGCGGCGGCCGTGCTACTGCTGGTGCTCGTGCTGCTGCTCCCACAGGCCGCCAGGCCGGCCAGACAGAGCAGGCAGGCGACAAAGCCCACGATTCCATTCCTCACGCGCATACTGGAGCCCTCCTCCTTGCCAGGTAATAACGAGACTTGCTCCCGCGCGGAGCAAGCCTGACCACGCGGCGCCCTGATTAGCGGTGAACGGAAGATAAGTGCACAGCTCCGCTCGCGGCAAGCGTCGGCGCGCGCAACTGTCGTAAACGCCAAGCGATCGCGGCGGCGACGTCCCTACGAGACGATTCGCTCGCGAAAGCTTCCATACATGACGCTGCGCGCGGCGGGATGCGCCAGCCAGTCGTGTGGAAAGCCGAGCTCGATCGCGCTCGTCGCGTCGAGACGCTGGATCTGATCGGGCGCGAGACGCAGCTCGCGTGCCGCGAGGTTGGCCGCGAGTTGCTCCTCGCTCGTCGCTCCGAGGATTGGCATGACCGGCGTTGCACGAGTGAGGAGCCATGCGAGCGCGACCTGCGCCGGTGAGGCGTCGAGCTCCGCGGCGACCGCGACGGTCTCGCGGACGATCGCCTCGGTGCGCGGATCCGTTGGCGGACCGCCGGTCGTCGCGACGCGGCCGCTCGCGCCGGCGTCCAGATACTTCCCGCTCAGCAAACCTTTCGCGAGCGGTGACCACGCGATGACCGAGAGTCCGAGGCTGTTGCACATCGGGATCAGCTCGCGCTCGGGCGTGCGCTCGAGCAGGCTGTACTGGGTCTGCAGGGCGGCAAACGGTGACCAATCGCGCCACTTTGCGGTCGCGTTGGCGTAGGCGACCTCCCAGGCGGTCCAGTCCGAAGCGCCCACGTACAGGACCTTGCCGAGCCGAACCTGGTCGTCCAGCGCGCGCATCGTCTCTTCGAGCGGCGTCAGCTCGTCGCGGTAGTGAACCCAGAGGAGGTCGATTCGGTCCGTTTGCAGCCGCCGCAGCGAGGCCTCGATTGCCTCGGTCAGGTGACGGCGATGGTTGCCGACGCCGTTGGGATCGTCGGGTCGCACCGCGATCGAGTATTTCGTCGAAACGACGACGCGCTCGCGGCGGCCGCGGATCAGCCGTCCGACGATCTCCTCGCTGGCGCCGTTCGTGTACCAATCGGCGGTGTCAACGACGTTGCCGCCGGCATCCAGATAGAGGTCGAGCATTCGCGCGCAGCCCGATTCGGGCGCGCCCCAACCCCAGGCTTCTCCGAAGGTCATCGCGCCGAGCCAGACGTCAGAGACGCGCAGCCCGGTCTGGCCCAGAAGTCGATAGCGCATAGCCACGTGGTGTCAGTCGCTTTGCTCGCGGCGCGGACACAGCTGGCCCACGCCAGCCGAACGATAGGCCCAAGCTGGCACGGTGAGGTGGGCTTACGTGTACGACTGGCGGAAACGCCAATGGAGGCCGATCGTGAAGCCACTGGCGGTAGACTTACCCCGCTGCTGAGAAGAACACGAGCCGCGAGCGGAGAGGGGTGTCGATGAGTATGCCGGTGGAAAGCGCGGACACGGCGGTTGACCGGCCGGTCGCCTGGCCACGTCCGGGCGAGGGCTTCGATCTCGGCAAGCCGCCGTTCTATTTCGAGCAGATGGGCGCGTGGATCGTCTCCTCGTACGCGGATGTCGAACGGGTCCTGATGGACCCGGAGACGTTCTCCTCGAAGGAGGTCGTCGGTCCAGATCGGGAGCGGACGTTCGCCGCGCTGGTGGAGGAGCGCCGTGATGATCCGCGGGTGGCTAACGTGATGACGTACTTTCCGCTGCCGCCGATCACCAGCGACGGCGAGGAGCACCGGCGCGAGCACGACTTTGTCGCCAAGGCGTTCACCCCCAGGCGTGTCCGCGCGCTCGAGCCAATGATGAAGACGTTGTGCGAGGAGCTCTCGGACACCATCGTCGGACGTACCGAGGTGCCCTTCGTGCGCGAGTTCGCGGTGCCGTTGCCGGTTCAGTTGGTCGCGCACGCGCTCGGGCTGCCGCGAGAGGACTTCGCGGATTTCAAGGTGTGGTCGGACGGCTTTCACCACATGATCGGTTCGCCCAATCCGGGTCCGGAAGTGGTCGAGGAGTTCCTCGATGCTTCGGCGGCGTTCACCGCGTACATGGCGCCGCTGATCGAGCGGCGGCGGCGCGAGCCGGCTGAAGACATCATCAGCGCCCTCGCCGGTGCGAACGCGTCCGGCGACCAGATGACCGACGAGGAGATGCTGACGATGTGCTCCTCGCTCCTGCTCGCCGGGAACGAGACGACGACCGCCGCGCTCGGCGGGACGATGCTCTACATGGTGCGGATGCCGGGGCTGCAGGACCGGCTCCGGGCCGACCCGGCGCTGATTCCGGTGTTCGTCGAGGAGGGCCTGCGTCTGACGACGCCGGCGCAAGCTCTGTTCCGCAAGGCGACCGCCGACGCCGAGCTGGGCGGCATGACGATCGCAGAGGGCGATTACCTGGTGCTGCGCTTCGCCGCCGCGAACCGGGACCCGGCGCGCTTCGAGGAGCCGCTGTGCCCGCACCTGGCACGCGACGACAAGCGCCACCTCACTTTCGGTCGCGGCATCCACACATGCCTCGGCGCTCCGCTCGCGCGCGCCGAGCTCCGGATCGCGTTCGAGACGCTGCTGGCCCGGTCGAGCTCGATCGCGCTGGCCGATCGCGAGGATGCGATCGTTCCCGGCGGCAACCAGGTAACCGCAAAGGTCGAAGAGATCTATCTCGACGTCAACGCCTGAGCGAGCGCGGCGAACTCGTTCCAGGTCAACCCACGTGGTCGAGATAATCCCCTCGACCACCCGGCGGCCGCGTGATCTAGGTGTAAAGCTTCAGCGGGAGGTCGGTGATGCCGAGCACGAACGGCGACGCGACCCGGGTCGGCGTACCAACCAGCTCCCAGTCCGGGAAGCGCGCGAGCAGGCGCTCGAGAATGACACTGGAGTCGACCCGCGTGAGCAGCTGGCCCGGGCACGAGTGCTCTCCGTGCCCAAAGCCCAGGTGAGTGTTGTCGAATGAGCGCGTGATGTCGAACTCGTTGGGACGCTCCCACACGTCGTCGTCGCGGTTGCCGCTCGGGAGCGGCATCATCACGAAGTCGTCCTTGCGGATCGTGTGCCCGCCCATCTCGATGTCCTGTGTGGCCGTCCGGCATTGAGACCAGTTGATCGGGATGTAGCGAACAGTCTCCTCGATCGCGTTGGGGATGAGCTCGGGGTTCTCGCGCAGCAGGCGTCGCTGGTCCGGATGCTGCGCGAGCACGAACGCCAGGTTCGACACGAGGATCCTGGTCGTCTCACCGCCGGTCATGAACGAGGCGACGAACGGGAAGTAGTGCTCGCGGCCGATCGGCTCGCCGTCGAGCTCCGCCCGCATCACGACGCTGATCAGGTCATCGCCGGTCAAGCCACCCTGAGCGCGCTCGTCGACGAGTTGCCCGCAGTAGGCGCGGAAGGTGTCGGCCAGACGCTTGAGCCGCGCGACCTCTTCGGGATCCCAGCCGGGGTCGACCGTCACCGCCTTGATGTGCGCGGCGGACCACTCCACGAACTGGTCGCGCATGTCGCGCTCGACGCCGATCAGCTCGGTCATCACGCTGGGCTGGATGCGACCCGCGCTGCTGACGAAGTTGACCTCGGCCCCGGGCTCGATCTCGTCGAAAACCTCGTCGGCGATCTCCGCGATTCGCGGCTTGAGGCTCCGCATCAAGCTCGGCCGCATCGCCTGCATGAAGATCTTGCGTACCTCGCCATGGCGAGGCGGATCGAGCGTCGCGATGTGCTCGAAGTCGGGCATCCCGAACGAAAGGCTGGCCCGCATGATCATGCCGCGCTTCTGCGCCGCGGACAGTCCTGGCCGGCCGAGTTGCTCCTGCGCCCAGGGCGGTAGCTGCTCGATGACCGTGGCCGGGTCGCGGGCATCGGTCATGAGGTGGCCGTAACGGCTGCAGAACAGCTCGGGATGGCTCAGCACGAAGCGCTGGTCCTCCCACTTCGACAAGACCCAGAAGCCTCCCGGCTCATACCAGTCGACCGGAGCCGCGCGACGCTGCGCGGCCATCGACTCGATGATCACGTCGACGTCCTGCGCATAGAACGAGGTATCCGTCCATGCGGGCCACTCAACGCCACTCGCAGTGCCCGAGCTCACGGCAACTCCTTTGTCCGAGTCGTCAACCGGCTGCCCTCATCGTAGCCGCGTAAAGGTAGCTGATCCCTGGCTGTCAAAACCGCTAGTGGGGCCGCTCGTCAGCGGGCATCGGGCGCGCGCGGCGCCGACTCCGGCTGCCATGGCCGGGCCGGTCCGAGGATCGCGCCACCATCGACGACGAACTCCGAGCCGGTAGAGAAGCTCGCCTCGTCGGAGGCCACGAACAGGACGAGCCGCGTGACTTCGGCGGGGTCGCCCGGACGTGGGATCGCGAGCGTGCTCGTGAACGCCACGACGTCGTCGACCTGGTCGGCCACCATCGGCGTCATCGTGATCCCGGGGTGAATCGAGTTCACCCGGATGTTGTCGGGCGCCATTTCCATCGCCGCGCACTTCGTCAGCCCGCGCAAGGCCCATTTGCTCGCGACATACGGGGCGATCCGCGGCAGGCCGATCATCGCCACCGACGAAGATATGTTGACGATCGCGCCGCCGCCCGCCTTGCGCATCGACGGCACGACCGCGCGCATACCCAGATAAGCGCCGGTGAGGTTGGTGTCGATCACTCGCCGCCAATCGCTCGGATCACTGTCGGCGATCGTGACGTCATGCCAGGTGACGCCTGCGTTGTTGACCAGCACCGAAACGGGACCAAACGCGGCTTCGGCCGCGGCAATCGCGGCGTCCCACTGATCGGCGCTGCGGACGTCCAGCGGCTGGAAGCGGGCGCGCGGTCCGAGCTCCGTGACGGTGGCGCGACCCTCCTGCTCCAGGATGTCGGTGACCAGAACGTTCGCCCCTTCCTGCACGAACCCGCGCGCGTGGCTGGCGCCCATCCCTCGAGCAGCACCAGTCACGACCACGGTGCGGTTTTCAAAGCGGCTCATGGCTGACGGTCGAGGACCGGCGGGTCTTGCGTGGCTGCATTCCCACTTTCCAGGAGACTGTCATAAATCCGCAAGGCAACCACACTGGCTGTTCGCCGGCTCGCTTCGAGCATAAGCGCGCAATTGCCTGGAAGCATGCGTGTCGCTTTGCAGAATTAGCGCAAACGACAGTTGTGCGCCCCCGCGCTTGTGCTCCTTGTGGCGAGGCGGCCACGCTCCGCGCGAATGTTCTGTTGGCCTGGCGCGACCATCCCGGTGATAGGCTTGCATGCGCCGGGGGATCCGAGGAGACGTGACATGCACCTCATGATCGTGGACGATCACGAAGTCGTCCGAGAAGGCTTGATGGCCTCACTGGCGGCGGTTGACGGTTTGACGGTGCTCGGTGCGGTATCGACGGGAAGCGCGGCGCTGAAGCTGGCTCGCCGGACGACGCCTGACGTGGCGCTCGTGGACCTCCGGCTTCCTGACATGAGCGGTGATGAGCTCTGCCGCCAGCTGGTCGCGCTCTCGCCGTCGATCTCAGTCGTGATCCTTAGCTCGTACCTGAGCGAAGAGACGGTGCGCAGCTCGCTCCAGGCGGGGGCCTCGGCGTACGTCACGAAAGCCGCCGGCCTGCCCAAGCTGCGAGAGGCACTCGAACAGATCCGTGCCGCGCCGCACAAGCGTCTGCCGGTGCACCTCGCGCCGCAGCTCGTCAAGCAACTCGACCGCGCGGTCGCCGAACGGCAGGGTCCACTACACCTCAGCCCGCGCCAGGAGCGCATCCTCGAGCTCGCGGCGGAAGGGCTGACCAACCGCGCGATCGGCGAGCGGCTGTACATCTCGGAGTCGACGGTGCGCTTCCACATTCAGAAGCTCAAGGCCCGCTACGGCGCTCGCACGCGGGCCGAGCTCGTCGCCAGGGCGATCCGGTTGGGCGTGATTCCACCGGCACCCGAAGCGTTCACGCCCGCGTACTCGCCATGATCGCGATCGCGATCGCGATCCCGTACGACGTGCCGCGCTGCCCCGATCCCGAGGCGCTCGACGCCGCGGCCGCGACGGTGAGGCGGGCGCTGGACTGCGACTGCGCGGTGTTCGCGTGGTACACGGGCGAGCATGACATCGTCGTCGGGGCGGCCGGCCTCAGCCCGGATGAGCTCGACGCGGCCCGCTGCTCGCGGTTCGACGCGGAGGACGCGTTCGCCGCGCACGTGGTCGTCCCGCTGGTCGTCGAGGCCCGGACGGTCGGCGAGCTCCAGCTGATGAACCGCAGCGAGGCGCGCCAGCTCGATATTCCGCTGGCCCAGGCGATCGCGGCGCACTACGCCGCCTCGCTCCACAGCGACTGTCTGTGCCCGCTGACGCTCGCCGAACCGCTCGGGCGGCCAACCGCGCTGGATCAGCTCGCGCTCTCGGCCGACAGCCCGAGCGACCTGATCCCGCGAATCGAGGACGCGCTGACCCCGATCTTCGGGACGGTCCGGATCGGGCTGATGATCTGGGACGATGAGCGCGCTGTCCTGCAGATGGTCAGCGGCTCATTCGACGCGCCCGACAGCGTGACCGCCGCGTGGCGAGTCGATCCGAGTGACCTCGACGGCGATGCGCCGCTCGTGTTCGGACTGCAGCGAATCTGTGTCAGCAACCACTTGCCCGGCGCCGGCGGCATCGTGGAGCAGTACGTCGACGCGTTCGCGCTCGAACGGCTGATCTCCGCGCCGCTCATCGTCAGCGGACGGCGAGCCGGCATCCTGCACGTCGCGAGGACGGGCAAGCCGTTCTCCGCGGCCGACCTCGAGCAGTGCAACACGGTCCTGCCCCGCATCGCCACCGCGGTCCAATCGACCCGCATGCTGACGCAACTCTCGATTCAGCGCCGTGTCGAGGCCGTCCTGTCCGAGCAAGCCGTCGCGATCGCGTCCGGGACCGAGAGCAAGGAGGTGTTGCGGCAGAAGCTGGAGGACTTCCGCGTCCTGTTCGACGCGAGCATCGTCGCCCTGATCGCGACCGACTGCGATCCGCTCGTGGCCAAGAGTGCAACCGTCAGCGCCTCCGTTGAGGAACAGCTGCTCGACGACGGCCGCAGCGAGGACGACGAACGCGTCGTCGTGCAGCCGCCCGCGGGCGCCGGCGATGCTGGGTCGGTGAGTCTCTACGTGCCGGTCCGGCTGGGCACGCAACTCGTCGGGATGCTGGCCGTGCGCCGCGATCGCGACCTGTCGTTCAGCGCGCTCGAACGCCACGGGCTGTCGCGAATGGCCGACCTGATCGCGCTCTCGTGGGCGTGGGCGCGCTATCAGCAACATCGCGCTGCCCTGGCGAGGCTCGAGGAGCGCCAGCGTGTCGCCGAGGATCTGCACGATGACGTCGCCCAGCTCCTGTTCGCCGCCCAGATGCAGCTCGACGACATCCTCGAGGATGCATCCACCCCCGAGCAGGTGCGCGCTCGGGCGAACCTGGCGCGAGCGCTGCTGATCCGCGGCGACACGGCGATCCGGGAGGTCATCACGAAGCTGTCACGCCCGCCCGCGACCGGTCTGTCCGACCGTCTGCACGAGGTGATCGAGGGTGTCGACGAGCAGTTCATGGTCCCGGTCCGCCTCGAGATCTCGACCCAAGCCGTGGAGGCGAGCCGGCAGGCGCTGCGCACGGTCGGCGACACGCTCGTCAAGGTCGCGCGCGAAGCTCTGGTGAACGCCGCCAAGCACGCCGGTCCCTGCCGCGTCAGTGTGACGGTGGACCTACCGACGCCCGAGCAGCTCAGGCTGCGCGTCAGCGACAACGGCGCGGGAGGCTCGGCACGACATAAGGCGGAGTCTCACGGCCTCACGTCGCTTCGTCGGAACGTCCGCCGGCACGGCGGGTCGCTCAGAGTTACCCGCGGGCGCAGTGGCGGCACGACTGTCACCGCCAACCTGCCCGTGTAGAAGCACCGCTTGCCGCGGGCGATGCCGACGTTCAAATAAAGCTCGCCCGCGACGGGACCACCCGGCTGGTCACCTCAATCGCGGGTGCGAAGCACTGAGCCGCCCGGCTGTCCGACGCCCTCGGAGAGCTCGGCGACGGGCTGCCATGCGCGCCAATTGTCAAGACGGCTTTCGTAATCCGCGACCGCCGCGTCGAGCCAGCGGCCGCCGAAGAAGACACGCAGCGGCGCCTCGTCAGCTTCGACGATCCGCAGGATCGCGTCGGACGACGCCGCAGGGTCCCCGAGCGTTGTGCGTCGCGCGGCCTGCCGCTCGCGCGCCATCGCATAGACGGGGTCGTAGGCTTCGAGCGGCTCGGTGGCACGCGAGGAAGCGATCGAGTCCGTCGCGAAACCACCCGGCTCGATGATCGTCACGCGGATCCCGAACGGCGCGACCTCGGCTGCCAGCGCTTCGCTGAAGCCCTCGAGCGCCCACTTCGAGCAGTTGTACATTCCCATGCCGGCAAACGCGAAGATGCCGCCGACTGACGACACCTGGAGGATGTGGCCGGAGCCCTGTGCGCGCAGGAGCGGCAGCGCCGCTTGCGTGACCCAGACCGCTCCGAGGAGGTTCGTCGCGAGCGTCAGGTGGACGTCCTCCTCGGTCAGCTCCTCGACCATCCCCGCCTGGGCGTAGCCCGCGTTGTTGGCGATGACGTCGAGGCGGCCGAAGCGCTCGTGCGCCTGGCGTACCGCCGCGAAGCAGGCACTGCGATCGGTTACGTCGAGCTGCACCGGAAGCAGTGCGTCGCCGTACTGCTCCTTGAGGTCATCCAGCATCGAGGGGACGCGCGCCGCCGCCGCGACGCGTTCCCCGCGCGCCAGCGCCGCGATCGTCCACTCACGACCGAAGCCGCGCGACGTGCCTGTGATGAACCACACCCTGCTAGCCATGCGGAGAACCTCCCCGGAACGAACTCGACAACAACGTTACCCACCACCAGCTCATGGTGCCGTGGTGTCCCGCGGACAAGCTGTCCCCGGGCGGCCGGCTGCTCAATGCCACGGAGGCCCAAGCACCTCCAGGTCAATCGGGCGTAGCGGGCACTGACATAGGATGCCCGCGAACGTCTCGCTGCAGCTGCTCGAACGCACTGTCTGAGCTCAATTGCGGATCCTCCCTACCTGATCGGTCGTGTTGCAGTGCGGTGCAGGGCGGCCGCGGTTCACGGTTGCTCCACCGCGGCGCGATCCTACACCCTCGGCCCGCGCACGCGGCTATCGACCCCCGCGGATGGTGCCACGCACCGACGGCGACTGGCGTTTCCGCTAGCGACACCGACGCAATGCTGGCCGCCCTGACTGGCTGTCGACGACATTCGCCGACCAATGGTGGGTGTAGACGTACCGCGCCTGTGTCACGTGCTCGACGAGCTCGGCGAATAGCCTGGCGGCGTCGCGACGCTTCAGGCCGCCGGGGACGTTGAGGCCTGCGACGCCGATGCGCGGCATCCGTGGGACCTCGTCGCGAGCAAGCTCACGCCACTCCGGTGACAGGTGCGCGAGGACCTCAGCCGAGTCCTTCCAGTTGTGGTGGAGGTCGACGTCGACGATCGGGCCGCGGTAGCTACTCGGCATATCAGCTCCTAGCCGGTTGCCGTGCTCGCATTGATTGTATTCCCACTGCCAACCCCGCTTACCGATTGGCGGAAGCGACAGACATGAGGGCCGATAGTCAGCGACTCGATCAAGCCGGCGAAACCGTCACTGGCGCAAGTTACTGACACCCTCGCCGGAGCCCAAGATCTGTTCGCGCCGCCGCTGGTTTGATTGCACCGCGTCGGCGCATTGGTAGGCACCGCTCACGCTCATGACGGCCGCCCAGTTCTCGAGCAGGTCCTCGGGTGTGTGTCCGGGCTGTTGATAGCCGGGGGTCTCCGAGACGAGCACCCGCGCGACGACACCGCCGGCGGAAAAGATCACCTCGCCGTTGACGGGACATGCTTGGTGCGCGAGCAGGGCGACGGCAGGAGAGACTGCCTCGGGTGGCAGTGCCCTGTCCTCTGCGGTCGTCCCGCCGGTGCCGTGCTCGCCTGCAGAGGCCATCATCCGGGTCATCCCCCACGGGCAGATCGCGTTCACCCTGATGCCGCTCTCGTCGCCCGCGGTCGCGAGCGCGCGCATCAAGCCGACCACGCCGGCCTTGGCGCTCGCGTACGCGGCGATCGGCGGCGAGCCGAGCAGGCCGTTGGACGTCGTCAGCACGATCCGCCCGTACCGCTGTCCCGCGAGGTGTGGCCAGGCCGCGCGAGCGATGTTGAACGAGCCCGCGACGTGAACGTCGAAGTGGCGGGTGAAATCATCGAGCGTCGTCTCGGGGAACGGCGTCATCCTGAGGATCCCGGCGTTGCAGACGAGAGCATCGACATGGTCGAATGCGTCGAGAGCCGCCCGCACGGCCGCCTCTCCGCCAGCCTGTGTCGAGACATCTTCACCGTTCGCGAGCGCTCTGCCTCCCGCGGCGCGGATCTCCTGCGCAACCGCCTCCGCGCGGCTTGCGTCTGACCCACCTCCCTCGACGCTGGCGCCCACATCGTTGACGACGACCGCGGCGCCGCGCTGGGCCAGCGCCAGCGCGTGTGAGCGCCCAAGCCCGCCCCCGGCGCCGGTGACGATGGCGACACGACCGTCGAACGACAGACGCTCCACGCTCATGAAGGGAGACTATCCACCTGATCAGGCGAGGTAAGTCACGATTTCGTCCACCGGCTGGCGCGGCGGCGCCCTCAGCTCCTGACGGGGCCAGCCGAGGTGCAGCAGCGCGACGAACCTCTCGCCCGCGGGGATGCCAAGCGCCTCGAGACCTTCGGGAGTTCTGAGGACGCCCGGAGTCCGCCAGTACCCCGCGAGACCGCGGCCTTCGGCGCAAAGCAGGACCGCGTAGGCAGCGCATGCGGTCGCACACAGGTCCTCTTGATCCTGAATCGGGTCGCCGGAGCAGATCATGCTCGCCGCGACCAGCGTCGGCGCGCGGTCGAGCTTCCCAGCCGCCTCGGGACCGGCCGCTTCCTTCAGCCGCGCGAGCGCGAGCGGTCCGACGACGCGGAAGCGCCACGGGTTCGTGAGGTGATGGTTCGGTACCCACCGCGCGAGCTCGATCAGCTCGTCCAGCACGTCGCGTGGCACGGGGTCCGCCGCGAACGACTTGTGCGTACGCCTGCCGCGGATCGCGTCCTCGATGTCCATCGCCCGAACGGTAGCGATGGTCGCTGCGGGACCCACGCTCGCCAGCACGCCGCCGGCGCGGTCACGGAGTACATTGTGCGCGCAACCACCCCGAGGGGAGCCCGCTATGTGCTTCGAATTCGATGCCCTGCCGCCGCTTGTGCCCGCCGATCGCGTGATCCTGCCGCTCGCCGGCGGTGCCGCGGCCGAACGGCTGACGCTCGAGAGCTCGGATGGCACGAGCTTCGCCGCCGCCCTCGCCGAATGCCCAGAGCCGCTCGGCGGACCGGCGGTCATCATCCTGCCCGACGTACGCGGCCTGTTCCGCTTCTACATCGACCTGGCCGAGCGGTTCGCGAGCGCTGGTTACCACGCGCTCGCGTTCGACTATTTCGGGCGCAGCGCCGGCGACGACGAGCGCGCCGAGGAGTTCGACTTCATGCCGCACGTGATGCAGACGAACCCCGCCCATGTCCAGGCGGACATCGCGGCCGCGCGGGCCGCGCTCGCGGAGCGGACGGGCGCGCCTGGGTTCGTCACGATGGGTTTCTGCTTCGGCGGCGCTCAATCCGACCTCGCCGGCACGAACCCGGCGCTGGGGCTCGACGCGGTCATCAGCTTCTACGGGATGCTCGAGCCGCAGCGCGCGGGCATCGAGTCCGGGGACTGGCCGGCGCCGTTGCGAAACGCGGACAAGATCATCACCCCGGTGCTGGCGCTGTTCGGCGGCGCGGACCCGCTGATCCCACCCGAAGACATCGCGGCCTTCGATGCGGCGCTCACGGCCAACGGCGTGCCGCACGAGATCCACAGCTACCCGGGTGCGCCGCACTCCTTCTTCGACCGTTCATTCGACGAGCATGCCGAGGCGTCGGCCGATGCCTGGCGGCGCGTGCTGGACTTCCTTGGGAAGGTCGGAGCCGGAGCGCTCGCCTGAGGCCCTAATTCTGTAGATCGAGGATCGCATCGGCGAGCCAGCCGGCCTCGTCGGACCACGAGTCGACGCGCCCCGCGGGTCGAAGGACGAACTTCGACAGGCCGCCATCGACGCATTCACCGATGAAGGTGCGCAGGCCGGCTTTGCCGACCGGTACGAGCGCGAGCGGATCGATATCGTCGCGGCGTGCCGCGATCGCCTGAAGCACCTCCGGCTCCGGGGTCGAGCGGGCATAGGGGATGCTGAGCCCGAAGTGCTCGGAATCGACTTCGCGTCCGGCTCGGCTCGCGGACGTCTGGATGCGCTCGCGCGCGACCTTGGCTTCGCCCGGGGTGACCTGCGCGCCGAGCCATCCGTCGGCGACCCTGCCCACTCGTTCGAGCGCCTTCGGGCCGCGGCCGCCGAGCCACACCTCGAGCGGATCCTGACGGGGTCGCGCGACCGAAGCGACGCCCGAATACGACCAGCGCGGCGAGTGATACTCGACCGTTTCGCCGGCCCACCACGACCGCAGCAGTCCGAGCACCTCCTCGAGTGCATCTCCGCGAGCGATCCCCGAGAGGCCCAGCACCTCCCGCTCTCCGGGTTGCTCGAGCCCGGTGACGAAGCTGAGCAGCAACCGGCCGGCCGACATCTGGTCCAGCTGTGCGAGCTCCTTGGCGAGCAGGAACGGATTGCGCCCGAGCGGGACGACGTTCGCTCCCAGCCGCAGACGACTCGTGCGGCCGGACGCCAACGCGAGGCCGAGCAGCGGGTCCATGACCGGGCTGGCAGGCAGATCGGACAGCCAGAGCCCGTCAAAGCCACTCGCCTCGACGACCTCGGCGAACATCACACCGTCGTCACGCCACGCCGAGCGGGAGTTCGGTGCCACGGCAAAGCGAACCTTCATGTGGCCATCTTCGCAGGGCGCGATCTGGATCCCTGTGCGCGCCGCTACGGCTTGAAACACATCAGCGCGACGATCGCGAGCGCGAGCACGAGCGACGCGTAGTTCTCCGCCCGCGATGCGCGATCGTCGAGGAGCGCCCGCAGATCGTCGGTCGCCTCGCTGCCCTCGCCGGCGAGCCGCGTCGCGAGCACCCGCGCCTGCCTGGGGACGCGACCGCCAACGCCGCCGAGCCCCAACACGAGCACATAGGCAACGATCGATGCGTCGACCCAGAAGGAGCCGTAGCCCCAGTTGCCGAGGTGGACCAGCCACAGGCCGAACACGCCCGCGAGCGAGCCACCGACGCCCACAAGCACGACTCCGACTCGCGTCAAGCCCAGCAGCAACGCGACGTCCGCGGGCTGTGCGCGGCGGCGCGCCGCTTCGAACGCGACCCCGGCGACGCCGATGCCCGTGAAGAACAGCAGAACACCCACGATGTGAAAGAAGAAGGCCACGTTGTACATCAGTCCGCGCTTCCTCGATCCGGCTTCCCGAGCCGACAGGATGAACTCACCGATCAGCGCAGGCGGCTGATCAGCAGCTCGAGAAAGCGTTCGGAATCGATGCCGACCGCCACGTCGCAGTTACGGTCGCCCGCCACGCCGCGGAGGTCGACGTGGGTCCGGCCACGGGATAGCTCGGGCCCGGTATCGACGACGACGCCGCAATGCGCGGTGTCGAGCAGACTGTCATCGATGACGTGCGCGATCGCGACAGCGTCATGAATTGGAACGCCCTCCCATCCGTACTCCCGCGTGTGGAAGCGGACGAAGAAGCCGAACATCTCGGCGACCAGCCGGCCGACGCGGCCGCCGCTCGCGAGCTGTCGCGCGTGGGCTGGATCCATCAGCGCCCGGTGGGTGACATCGAGCCCGACCATCGTGAGATCGAGGCCGCTCTGGAAGACGCGGCTGGCCGCTTCTGGATCGACCCAGATGTTGAACTCGGCAGCCGGCGTGATGTTGCCCTGCCCGATCGCCCCGCCCATCAGCACGACTCGATCGAGCCGCTCGCCGAGCTCCGGGCAGAGCGCCAGAAACAGCGCGACGTTCGTCAGCGGCCCGATCGCAACGAGCGTGATCGGACGCGGATGTGCCCGCACAGTGCGCGCGATCCAATCGACGGCGTGCGCGCTGCCGGCTTCGCGCGACGGCGGCGGCAGCGCCGGCCCGTCGAGCCCGGTCTCGCCGTGCACCTCTGCGGCGACGCGGAGCTCGCGAACCAACGGCCGTCGAGCGCCCGCAGCCACCGGGATGTTCGGACGACCGGCGAAATCGAGGACGCGGATTGCGTTCGCGGTCGTCTTCTCGAGCGTTTGATTGCCGGCGACCGTCGTCACGCCGAGGAGCTCGATCTCCGGGCTGGCGAGCGCGAGCAGGAGCGCGATCGCGTCGTCGTGACCAGGATCGCAGTCGAGGATGATGTCGGTCATGCGATCAGCGCGTCCAGCTCTGCTGCCGTCGGCAGAGACGGCTGGGCTCCCGCGCGCGAAGCCGCCAGCGCCCCGGCCGCGCATGCGCGTTCGAGCGCGACCGCGCGCTCGCGCCCCTCGAGCAGCCCGATGAGCAGCGCGGCGCAGAACGCGTCGCCGGCCGCCGTGCCATCGACCGCCTCGACTCGCGGCGGACGAGCGCGTGCGACCTCCCTCCCGCCGTCGAGCAGCACCGCCCCATCCGCCCCCAACGTGAGCGCCACCAGCCCCTCGTAGGGACCGACGACCTCGTACTCGTAGCGGTTGACGACGAGCAGGTCGGGCGCGAGCGCGAGCGGGCCGCGCGCCGGCGCAGCGTTCAGGCAGAAGAAGCGCGCGCCCGCAGCCGCCGCCGCGACCGCATCGTCCGGGATCTCCATCTGGCACATCACAGCATCGGCCTCGCCCACGCTCACATCCTCCGGCCTCAGCCTGCGGTTAGCCCCGGGTGCGACGACGATCACGTTCTCGCCGCTCGCTTCCACGAGGATCAAAGCGACGCCGCTCTCACCATCGTCGCGCACCACGCCGGTGATGTCGACCCCTTCGCGCGCGAGCGCACGTAGCGCGAGATCCTCGTGGCCGAGACGACCGACGAAACGAACCGCGGCGCCCAACCGCGCCGCGGCGACCGCCTGGTTGGCTCCCTTACCGCCCGCGATCCGCTCGAAGCGCGCGTCGGTCACCGTTTCGCCCGGTCGCGGCAATCGCTCGCAACGGGCGACCAGGTCGACGTTGGCCGATCCCACGACCGTGATCCGGAGCTTCCGCGGCACAACGTTTGATCCTAGGTAATGCGCGGACGGATGCGTGCGATCCCCTGTTGCCGTTGTGGATTTGCGGCGGCGTCGTATATTGCCGCGCAGGCGCTCGATTCGAACGAAAGGCGGGCTGATTCGTGGCGGATGAGTTACTCGGACCGATCGATTACCTCGCCGTGGAGTGGCCGGATGGGAAGGTGACGGGCGAGGGGTTCTCGCTGCTCCTGGATCTGGTGGAGCGCGGGACCATTCGGGTGCTCGACCTGGAGTTCATCGCCAAGGCGGCCGATGGAAGCGTTCGCAAGGTCGAACTGGGCGACGTCGAGCATCGGGGGGACGTTGATGTGACGATCTGGGAGGGCGCGTCGTCCGGGTTGCTGGATCAGGAGGACGTCGACGAGGTCGGATCCGCAATCGAACCCGGCAGCCTCGCCGGGATCCTCGTGTACGAGAACGCGTGGGCGGTTCCGATGTGGACAGCCCTGGATCGGAGCAGCGCGCGGCTCGTCGGGACGGGGCGGATCGCGGGCGAGGACCTCGTACGCGCGCTCGACGAGACCGAGCCGTCTTAGGGAGCGATCGGAGAACGGAGGCAGCACATGGGCCTGATCAAGACTGGCGTGAAGGCCGTGGTCGCCGTTAAGACGGCGGACGTGATCCATGAGCGAGTCCTGAAGCGCCAGCAAGAGCATTGGGAGGCCCACGGGCACCCGGCAGCGGCCGCGCCTGCACCGCCTCCGGCCGGCGCACCGGCAGCTGCGGCGCCCGCGGCTGACCCCGCGAGCATGCTCGCCCAGCTCACACAGCTCGGCGAGCTGAGGGCCTCCGGCGTGCTGAACGAAGCCGAGTTCGAGCTGGCCAAGGCGCGCATTCTCAAGGGCTGATTCCCCCGGGCCCGCCGCGCTCACTTTCCGTGTCGTGACCGCGTCGCAGACGGCGGCAGGTCCAGGTCGTCCGGGTGAACCCACGCGTCCGCGAGAGTCTCGCCGCCGGCGCGCGTGACCGCGTCTCGCAAAGGGATCGCCCAGCGATGCTCGAGCAGAGCGACCACGCCCATCTTGCCGGGTGGGATCACGTCGGCGACCGACCAGGTCCGCTCATCGCCGAGAAACCCGCGCGCTTGCGCGCCTTGGCTGGCGGGTGCGTCCGACGCGCCCTCCTCGTCGGGGCCCGCGTCGAGCCCGACGAGCGCTCCCGCGATGTCACCGAGCCGGGCTGACTCCTCCTGAGTCAGATCGCTCGCCTTCACCTGCACGAGGTCCCCGCGCTCGCTCTTGGCGAGGATCACCATATCGACCAGGCGAATGATCTCCAGGTCGCGCAGGCGACGGAGCTCGGGAAGAATGTCGCCTTGAAACTGTAGGTCGTCGAACCCCACCACGACGATCTGTACCGGACCGACCTGCTTTCTCTCCGAGCGTGTGAGCGCCGTGCCGCGCTTCAGGGCTCGCATCTTGCTGGGCATCTCACTCTCCTCGCGATTGGGGCCTGCGCCGCCGAGCTGCTGCGTAATCGTCGCACGTCGCGGCCGTCCCGCCGGGGAACCTGCCGCGGCTCAAACAGCGGGATCCCAGGTTGCCCGTTGCGAGAAGAACGCACGCGTCTCGAGCGCGGGCATGAACTCGAGTTCCTGGTCGAGGTCGGCCTTCAGCCCAGGAAGCCTCTGGTACAGAGTCTGGACTCCGATGCGCGCCTCGGGCATCACGACCGGCGCCCCCAGGCAGTAGTGGCGTCCAAGACCGAGCCCCAGATGGTCCGATGCGTTACCCCGCGCGACGTCGAATTGGAGCGGGTCGCTGAACTTGGCCGGATCATGGTTTGCCGCGGCGACACTCACGGCGATACGTGCGTGGGCCGGAATCCGAAGGCCGCAGACCTCGGACTCGACATGGCTGATCCGGTACTTCTGGCAGGCGATTGCGGACCGGCGGAGTCCCTCGCAGACCGCGTTGTCCCAAAGGTCCGGCTGCTCGAGCACGCGCTCGAGCTGCTCGGGCGCCTCGGTGAAGTAGCGCACCATGTTGACGATCAGATTCGCCGTCGTGTCCGTGCCGGCGGCCGTCAGCGCGAGCATTGCTCCGAGCACCTCGTCGTTTGACAACGCTCGCTTGCCGTCCTCGTCGATCAGCGTCAGCATCGCGGAGGCGAGATCCTCGCGCGGGTGTGCCAAGCGTTCCTCGACGAAGTCCGAATAGAAGCGATAGCCCGCATCCAGGCGCTGATAGATCTCGACCAGCCGATCGTCGGGAATCGCCACGTCCTCCGGCTTGCGCTCGATTGGCGCCTGAATCGCGAACACGTCGTCGATCCACGCATGCAGCCCCGGCAGCATCTCGTCCGCTACGCCGAGCAGTGCCGCGACGACGCGGAGTGTCATCTTGACCGCGAAGTCCTGGATCAGATCGCAGCTGCCTCGGTCCGCGAGGTCATCGATCACATCATTGGCAATAGCGGCGATCATCGGCTCGAGATTGCGAATCCGTTTATGGGTGAACGTGCGCTGCGCGGCGCGGCGCTGGGGTGTGTGCGCAGGGGGATCGAGGTTTGGCATCTGATTCTGGATCAGCTGGCCGACGCGCTCGACGTGCTCGGGGATGCGGTCTCGGAGATCGGGGCGGACCGGGACGGTCTTGGACTTCACGTTCGAGTAGGTGGCAGCATCGATCAGCACGGCCCGGGCGTGTTGATACGGCAGCACGTAGTAGGTGTTCGTCGGCTCGTGGTAGAAGGCCGGCCGCTCGCGCAGCAACTTCTGCATGGCAGCGCCGGGCTCGGCGAGGAAGGCGGGTGAGAACGGCTCGAACGTGTCGACCGACTCGACGAGCGTCGTCATCGCCGTGCCGATTCGACGAGCGTCGTCATTGCCGCACCGTGTCCACTGCTGAGAAGACCGCGTGGGCGGGGGTCCGGGCCATCAAATATCTCCACATCTCTGCGCGCAATTAGTGCCACGGTCGGCAGGCTCCTGATGCAGCGATCGGGTCCTCACTCACGATAACGTGATTATCAACTCCTATCAGAGCCGCATCAGGCTGTCAAACCGCCGCGATGACGCGTTCGGTCCGGAGCTAGACTTCCGCGCTGCGTCGCTTCAGGAGATCGCGCACGTGGCCGGCTACACGACCGGCGGCACGCGACGAACGACTCTCGCGTGAGGCGGCCGCCGTCTACCGAGGCGGCCTTTGCGTTGGCGGCCGACCAGCTCGGCGAGGCAGCCGCAGCGTCGCCGACGGCGCCTCGACCGGCTCGCACACGTGATCGCCGGCCTCTTGCGCGGTCTCGCCTTCATCCGGTTCATAGATCGGGACGCGTCGGATGTCGGCGCTGTTCTCGGAGGCGGTTGCAGTTCTGATCGGCGCGCAGAACGGCTGAGACGTCCGGCCCGGGCTGGCTCGAAACCCTCCGGTCCGGTGCGTGCGGGCCGCTTGCATGCGCCGCTGTAGATTTTGAGCCTGCGGGGGGCGCGAGCGCGTGGTGGCGCCACGAGCGGCGGCGGCGCTCGACAAGCGTTCTCTTCTGAGGAGCGAGCCGGTCGCAACACCCTGGTTAACAGCCCACTCGGCCTTTCTGTTTCGGCGAGCGGGACGTTGACCAGCTACCAGCGGGTCAACGTCCCACTCGCGATCTGGAGGCGCTCGAGTGGGATGTTCTCCAGGTTCGGGTGGTCAGCGAGTCGCCCGTGCCCCCGCTGGTCGCCCGTGCTCCCTGCTGGTCCGTGCTCCCCCGCTGGTCGCCCGTGCTGCCTGCTGGTCCGTGCTCCCTCCTGGTCGCCCGTGCGCCGTGCTGGTCGCCTACTCGGCTAGCCGCCCGCGCTGGCGCCCCTGCGCGTTGACAGCGCGTCGCGCGTCTGCAAAAATTCCGCAGCCAAACGATCGTCCGGTAGGTTTCGGGGCGGATTCCCGCAGGTCAAGCGGCCCTATGAGCAGCTGGTGCAGTGGACGAGGTTTCAGTTCGACATCGCCCCGACGGAACTGAACAAGGATGGGTTGAGGTGCGGCTACTGAGCGGCTGACCGGCGTGCTCTGCCGAACCTCGCCAACAGAGAGGAGACACAAATGACAGATCACCTGAATGGGGAGCGGACGGCGGAGCTGCGTGCGGTGGTGCGCGGGCCGGTGCTGGCGCCTGATGACTCGGGCTATGAGAAGCCTGATCCCGCATGGAACCTGACGGATGTTCCCGGTTACGACGAGGCGCGCAGAGCTTGGAACGGCATGTACAACGATCGGCGCCCCGCCGTGATCGTGCAGCCGATGGGTGTCGCGGACGTGCAGGAGGCGATCCGCTTCGCGCGGGCGAACGATCTCCCCCTCGCAGTGCGCGGCGGCGGGCACAGCAGCTCCGGCGCGGGCACGATCGACGGGGGGCTGCTGATCGATCTCTCGCTCATGCGCGGTGTGCACGTCGACAGGGAGCGGCGTGTGGCGATCGCCGCCGGCGGGACGCTCCTGGGCGAGCTCGACCGAGAGACTCAGGCGCACGGGCTGGGCACGCCGTCCGGCGCGGTCTCACATACGGGAATCGCCGGATTGACGCTGTACGGCGGGGTCGGGCGGATCATGCGCAAGTTCGGTCTCACGGCGGACAACGTGCTCGCCTTCGACGTCGTGACGGCGGATGGCGAGTGGCGCCACGTGGACGCGGATCATGATCCTGATCTGTTCTGGGCGCTGCGCGGCGGCGGCGGACAGTTCGGGGTCGTCACCCACTTCCACTACAAGCTGCACCCGCTCGGCCCGATCGTCTACGGCGGCTTCCTGGGCTGGCCGCTGGCGCAGGCACGTGAGGTGTTCCAGGTCGTTCGGGACACGGTTGACAGCGCGCCCGACGAGCTCCAGGTGCAGTACCTGTTCGTGACCGGGCCGCCGGCGGACTTCCTGCCGGTAGCGCTTCAGGGCGCGCCGATGATGATGATGACGGCCACGTGGGCCGGACAGGATCTGGAGGAGGGGGAGCGCGCGATCGCGCCGCTGCGCGAACAAATCGCGCCGGGCCTCGACTTCGTCGGCCAGTTCCCATACACCCTGCTGCAGTCGGCAGCTGACGTTCTGGCGCCGCACGGCCGGCTCAACCCCGGATCCGTGTGTGGCTATCTGCCCGAGGTCAGCGACGAGGTGTTCGAGATCGCCGTCGGGCTCGCAGAGACCTTCCCGACGCCGTTCACCGTCATCGAGCTGAGCCAGATGGGCGGCGCGATTGCGCGCGTGCCGGCCGACGCGACCGCCGCGGCCGCGGCTCGTGCCGCCGGTTGGCTCTACATCGTCGGCGGTAACTGCCTCGACGAGTCGGGCGTCGAGCCGATTCGCGAGTGGTCGGCCAAAGGCGACGCGGCGCTGCAGCCGTATCGCCTGCCGGGGCGCTATCTCAACTTCGTCACCAATGACACCGAGGAGACCTTCCGCGAGGCGTTTGACGAGAGGACGTTCGCCCGACTGCAGGAGATCAAGGCGAAGTACGATCCCGACGGCGTCTTCTCCTACAACCCGAACCGGGTTGCGGCGGTCGCCCACACGTAGAACGACGACGAGGTCTCCGTCTTGAACCGGCTCGAGAACAAGGTTGCATTCGTCACTGGCGCGGCGCGTGGTCAGGGGCGCAGTCATTGCGTGCGCTTGGCCGAGGAGGGCGCCGACATCATCGCGATCGACATCTGCGAGCACCTGCCGGGGACCGAGTATCCGCCGTCCACGCCGGCTGACTTGGAGGAGACGGTCTGCCAAGTGGAGGCGATCGATCGCCGGATCATCGCCGCTCAGGTCGACATCCGCGATGACGCGGCGCTGAAGCAGGTCGTCGACGATGGGGTCGCCCAGCTCGGGCGGCTCGACGTCGTGTCCGCCGGGGCGGGCATCGGTCCCGGTCCGATGCTCGCCCACGAGATTCCCAACGAGCTCTGGCAGGTGATGATCGATGTCAACCTGACCGGGAGCTGGAACACCGCCAAGGTCGCCGTCCCCCACATCATCGCCGGCGGCCGCGGTGGCGCCATCGTGTTCACGAGCTCGGTCGCATCGCTGCGTGCGCTGCCGAACATGGCCTCATACAACGCAGGCAAGCACGGTGTCCAAGGACTGATGCGAACGTTGGCGCTCGAGCTGGGGCCGCACAACATCCGAGTGACGAACATCGCGCCGACGAATGTCGGCACCCCGATGCTGCTGCAGCAGGGCGCCTACAACCTCTTTCGCCCTGACAAAGCGCCAAATGCCACGTACGAGGACTTCGTCGAGGCGGCCAAGACGATGCACGTGCTCCCGATCCCGCACGTCGAAGCGATCGACATCTCGAATGCGCTCGTCTTCCTCGCCTCCGACGAGGCGCGCTACATCACCGGTATCACGCTGCCGATCGACGCCGGCTTCACCCAGCACTGACCGCCCTCGCGCTGCGCCGGCAGTGTCAGTCGGCAGACGCCCCAGCGTCGACGGGAACGGCGGCGCCAGTGACGAACGAAGCACGATCTGAGCACAGCCACACGGCTGCCTCGGCGATCTCGTTCGGATCCGCCAGCCGGCCGGACGGCTGGCGCGCTTCGAACGCCCTCAGCTCATCCGGTGTAAGCGATTCGACCATCGACGTCCTCGTCATTCCCGGACAGACGGCGTTCACCCGGATTCCTTCGCGCAGATACTCGAGGGCTGCGACCTTCGTCAGCCCGACGACACCGTGCTTACTCGAGGTGTAAGCGCTCGTCCCGGGCGAGGCGACGAGGCCGGAGACCGAGGCGGTGTTGACGATTGCTCCTCCAGGCTGCTGGCGCAGCATCTGGGCGATCTCATACTTCAAGCAAAGCCACACACCCTTCAGGTTGACTGCGATCGTGCGATCGAAGTCCGACTCGGATGCCTCGGCGATCCGGGCGAAACCGAGTGCTACGCCGGCGTTGTTGTGCGCGCAGTCGAGGCGCCCGTGGCGCTCGACAGCTTGCTGCACGAGCGACTCGACTTGCTGCGCCACGGTGACGTCACACGACACAAACGACGCGGAGCCACCCGCCGCCGCGATCAAGCTCACCGTCTCATCGCCCCCCGCGGGGTCGACGTCAACCACGATCACGCTGGCGCCCTCGCGCGCGAACGCGAGCGCCGAAGCTCGACCGATCCCGGTGCCAGCCCCAGTGACCAAAGCGACCTTCCCCTCCAGCAGACCCGGCACGTGAGAACCTCCAATCGTGCTCAGCGAGATTGTTGACAGTTTACCAGCCAGGTAGCTGGCGGTAGTGCCCCCGCAGGTGGCGGGGGCTCCCGAGCAGGTGGCGGGGGCGCCCGAGCGGGTGGCGGGGGCGCCAGAGGGAGTGGCGGGGCGCCCGAGCGTGAACGTCAGGCAGTGGACGGCGATGAGCGTCGAGCCGTGGATCTCTTGTCGTGCCTGGATTTCGAGAGCGAAGCGCGGGTCCGGACCGTCGAGTCTCCGAGCTCGTACTCCGGGGCCACACGAAGGAGCGTCTCGAGTGCGACCCGAGTCTCCAAACGGACAAGCTGAACGGCGATGCAGATGTGCGGCCCGACGCCGAAACCGAGATGCGGCTGGAACGGACGGCAAACGTCGAACCGATCCGCATCAGACCAGCGCGACGGGTCGCGGTTCGCCGCCCCGAGGAGCAGGTAGAGAATGTCGCCGGCGATCACCTCGACGCCACCCAGCACGGTATCGCCGACGGCCTCACGGACGAGCCGGTGCGAGGCGCCATAACACCGGATCACCTCCTCGATCGCATTCGGCACGAGCTCGAGGTCGTTCACAATCAACTGGCGTTGATCGGGACGCCGTTCGAGCGCAACGAGGCATTCGGCGATCAGCCTCGCGGCCGGTTCATAACCTGCCACCAGCAGGTTCAACGCCGACGAGCGGATCTCCGCCTCGCTCCAATCGGACATGTTCACCATCACCGTGAGCAGATCGTCGGGTTGCTCGATGCGGTGCCGGTCGATCTCCTCGTCCAGATACTCGTTGAGCTCACCGATCGCCTGCTCGATCACCAGACGCACCGCGGGCGTTTCATGACCCCACTGAAGGTTGCTGACAATCGTGTGCGACCAGCGGCGCAGGTCCTCGTGACGCTCCTCGGGCACGCCCAGCATCTCGGCCCCGATGATGACCGGCAGCTTCGTGAGGTCCGCGACCAGATCGACGCTCTTCTGCCCCGCGGCGATGGGGGTGAGAAGCTCCGCGACGACCTCTCGGATCCGCGGCTCCCAGGTTCGCTCGATCGCCGCTGCGATGAAGTGCCGCGCCAGCCCCCGGCGTAGCCGGCGATGATCAGGTCCGTCGGCGATGATCATGTTCGGCGCGTCGAACCAGAAGGTCACCTCGGGACGCCGCGACCCGACGGTGACGAAGCGCTCTCCCTTGTCACAGAGAACGTCCAGGCAGTCGTCGTAGCCAGGAATCATCCAGCCCTGCAGCGCGCCGTTCCAGACGACAGCGCCCGCCGCACGAATCTGCTCGTAGAGGGGGAAGGGATCGTCGGCCAGGAACAACTGGGGGAGGTCCAGATCGACCTGCTGAATTGCCACCGCTACCTATCTTCCTGTTGCTCCGAGGATCGGTCTCCGCTGCCCGGAGTATGCCGGTTGCGTTGCGTTTGTCACAGAGACCGAGATCGTGTAAACTGTCAGCAATCTTGCCTGGGAGCGCGAGCGACCGATCGTCCGGGAGGAAGCCCCTATGAAGACGCCGCGGTTTGATGTTGATCTCAACGATCCCGCTCTGGTGGAGGATCCCTGGTCGCTCTACGACGAGATCCGCGCTGCCGGTCGCGTCGTCTGGAACGGCGTGATCGATGTCTGGATGGTCCCCGGATTCGATGATTGCGTCGAGGTGCTCGACGATCCGAAGGCGGAGCGGTTCGGCGTCGTCGGCGCGCGCTACCCCGAGGTCACGTTCTGGTTCGACGCGCCGAACATGATCATCGCCGACGGAGCGGACCATCGGCGCCTGCGCCAGGGCGTGTCGCGCTTCTTTACGCCGACGGCGGTTAACACGACGTGGGATGGGCGCGTCCGCGAGGTGGTCGAGGGGCTTTTGGCGCCGTTGGTCGACTCCGGCGAGAGCATGGATCTGATCTCGGACTTCACGAAGATCCCCGTCGTGATCGTCGCCGAGATGCTCGGCGTGCCCGAAGAGCATCACGAGGACTTTCGACGCTGGTCCAACGCGATCATCAGCAATCTCGCGTTCGGTCACGAAGCGCCGGAGGCGCGGCGGGTGATGGACCAGGCGATCGCCGAGCTGAACGCATACCTAACCGAGGAGATGGAGCGCCACCGCCGCGACCAACCCGACGACCTCATGACGGTGATGGTCAACATGCCGGACTGGAGCGAGGCGGAGATCCGCTCCTCGACGCTCAACATCCTCGTAGCCGGCTACGACACGACGGCCAAGTTGATGGGTGAGTGCCTCGTCGCACTCGAGAAGCATCCTGACCAGCGCCGGCTGCTGGTCGAGAAGCCGGCGCTGATCCCCAACGCAATCGAAGAGGTGCTGCGCTGCTACGGCACAGCGCACCGGATCATCCGCCTGCCCGTCCACGACACGGTCCTCGCCGGAACGGAGCTCAAGGAAGGCCAGATCATCTACGTCCTGCTGGCGTCGGGCAATCGTGATCCGTCCCGCTGGGAGGATCCGAATCGCTTCGATGTCACTCGGGAGCACAAGTGGGCGCTGGGCCAACCCCACCTCGGGTTCGGACTCGGGCCCCATGTCTGCATCGGTGCTCCACTCGCGCGCCTGGAGACCCAGGTGGCGCTCGAGACGCTCCTGCGCCTCGCGCCCGAGTACCACCTGCGCGAACTCGACTACGGGAAGAGCATCGGCGCGTACGGCCCCGAGGCGGGCATCATCGAAGTGGGAGTCACTTCGCCGGCGCAATAGACGTGATCATCTAGTCTCTGAGTCCGAAATACCTCGAGGAGGCGCCGATGCCCGGGCTCAGCGGCCGCATGTCGACCGTCATCAAAGCGAAGATCTCACACCTGCTCGACCGGGCCGAGGACCCGGCCGAGACGCTCGACTACAGCTACGAGAAGCAACTCGAGCAGTTGCAGAACGTCAAGCGGGGCATCGCGGACGTCGTCACGGCCAAGAAGCGCCTACAGCTGCAGGAGACGACGATCAAGGAGCAGACCGCCAAGCTCGACGACCAGGCCCGTCAAGCGATGTCCGCGGGCCGCGAGGACCTGGCGCGCGCGGCGCTGGAGCGCAAGCACGTGGCCGAGGGCGAGATGGAGTCGCTCGATCAGCAGGTGGCCCAACTCGAGGACCAGCAACAGAAGCTGACCGATTCCGAGCAGAAGCTGCGGACGAAGGTCGAGGCGTTCAGGACCAAGAAAGAGGTCGTCAAGGCGCAGTACTCCGCCGCCGAGGCACAGGTCCAGATCTCCGAGGCCGCAACCGGAGTCGGCGAGGAGATGGCCGACGTCGGCCTGGCGATGCAGCGAGCGCTCGACAAGACCGAGGACATGAAGTCACGCGCAGACGCGGTCTCCGAGCTCGAGGAAGCGGGCACGTTCGATGACCTCACGCAGCTCGGCCCCCCGCAGGATGACATCGACCGCCAGCTCGAACAGCTCGGGCGCTCGAGCGCGGTCGATCAGGACCTGGCCAAGCTCAGGGCCGAGCTCGGGCAGGGTACGCAGCCTGCCGGCGAGCTGGGGCAGGGTACCCAGCCTCCCGCTGAGTCGGCGGCGCCCAGCGGGACGGACGATCAGAAGACGTGACGGGTCTGCTGGAGGCGCATGCCGGACTCGCGGGCAAAGCCGCGGCGGTGGTCGGCGGAGCCGGGGGGCTCGTAGGGCGTGCAATCACTCTGGGACTGGCTGCGGCTGGCGTCCGGATCGCCGCCTGTGACATCGACGAGGAAGCGGTGCGCGCGATCGTCCCGGAGGTCAGGGCGCTTGGTTCCCACATCCTGTCAGTACACGCCGACGTGGCGGATCCCGAGGCGTTGGATCGCTTCTACGACCAGGCGGAAGCCGGGCTCGATCGGCTCGACATCCTTGTCAACGTCGTTGGCGGGGTCCAGCGGAACCTGTTTCTCGAGACGACGCGCGAGCAGAACGCCAGAGACATTCGTCTGAACTACGGGTACGTGATCGACAGCGTCCGGCGCGCCGTTCCGCTGATGCGCAGGAGCGGGGCGGGTGGAAGCATCATCAACTTCACCACGATCGAGGCGCACCGGGGCGCGGCGACGTATGCCGTGTACGCGGGCGCGAAGGCTGCGACGACCAACTTCAGCCGTGCGATCGCGCTCGAGCTCGGCGCTGACAAGATTCGTGTCAACCTGATCGCACCGGATACAAATCCCGCGCAGGGCTCCAATGCTGCGCTGTACCCGGAGGACTTCGCTCGGCTCGGCGAGCTCGGTGACGATTACGCCAGTTTCTTCGCGGAAGCGTTCAAGATGTACATTCCGCTGAAGGAGGCGCCGACGGTCGATGACATCGTCAGCGGAGTGCTCTTCCTGGCCAGCGATCTGTCCCGCTCGATCACGGGCACGACGTTGCATATCGACGGCGGCACGAGTGCCGCGCTCGGCTTCGTGGATTGGCCGTATGGGGACAGCTTCATGCCCGCGCCGCTCGGAGGCACGCTCAAGCGGCTGTTCCCGAAGAGCTAGTGGCCGCGATCGGCGATAGGGTGCGGTCGACCCGGCGCAGCAGCCGGTTGCCAATGCCGGTGGCCGTGGCGGTGGCGGTGGCGGGATGGTAACTCGACACTGACAGTGACCTAGTCGGCGCTGGAGCGTCGTGGGCGTCGCTCGTCGGGCTCCTGAGGTCGCGTTTGGTCGACGGATCGAACTCGATCTGTGCAAGCCGGTGTGGCCAGGGGCGGACCGTCCCCGGCACGTGACAAGCCACGAGACCATCGATCTGGCCGCCGGAGCGCCGAAGGCGCCGCCAGCCGAGCGTCGAGAGCTGGCACTATCACGCACTGGCCCATGAGAGAATCCTTATCAGCCGTGGATAACGCGCTTTCGATCCAGGCCGCAGCGTGATGCTCGACCGCCGCCAGTTCCTCACTCGCTCAGGCGCCGCCGCGATTGCGGCGGGCGCGCTCGGCGGTGCCCAGCTGGCGACCGCCGACGCCGTCAGGGGCGATGCTCCGGCGCCGGCGTCGCAGGACCCGCTCCAGGCCGACGGTCCGCTTCAGTATCCGATTGCCGGGGATGCGGCGGCACGGCTGCCGCCGGTCGCGTTTCACGGCCCTTGGCAAGCCGGGATCCTCACCTCGCCACCGCCCGCCGCATGCTTCGTCTCCTTCAACGTCACCGCGACCAGCCGCGGCGAGCTGATCGACCTGCTGAAGACGCTGACCGAGCGCGCACGCTTCCTGACGCAGGGTGGCATACCGGTGAATCTCGGGCCCGTCGCCCCGCCCTCGGACAGCGGCACGCTCGGACCGGACATCCCCGCCGACGGGTTGACGGTCACGGTCGGCTTCGGCTCCAGCCTGTTCGACGACCGGTTCGGGATCGGCGAGCGCAAGCCGAATCACCTCACCGAGATGATCGTCGTTTCCGAACGACAACCTCAACCCGGATCTGTGCGGCGGTGACGTGCTGCTGCAGATCTGTGCCGGCAGCCCCGACACGGCGATCCACGCGCTGCGGGACATCGCCAAGCACACTCGCGGTGGGATGCAGATCCTGTGGCGGATGGACGGCTTCATCTCGCCGGCGCGGCCCGCGGGCGTCCCCCGCAACCACTTGGGTTTCATGGACGGGATCGCCAACCCGGATGTCAACGATCCCGAGGTCGCCAACAAGTTGATGTGGGTCGTCCCCGGTACCGGCGAGCCCGGCTGGGCACTCGGCGGCACTTACCACGTCTGCCGCATAATCCGGATGTTCATCGAGTTCTGGGACCGGGTGTCGCTCAACGAGCAGCAGACGATGATCGGCCGCTACCGCGCCAGTGGGAACGTCCTGGGAACGCACACCCTCGCCGCGGTCCCCGACTTCGCCGCCGACCCGAAGGGGAAGGTCATCCCCCTGACGGCGCACATCCGGCTCGCCAACCCGCGTACCGAGGACACCGAGGACAGCCGCATCTTCCGGCGCGGCTACAACTACGACAATGGTGTCGATCTGGCGGGCAACCTCGACGTGGGGCTGATCTTCAACTGCTTCCAGCAGGACCTCACACGTCAGTTCATCGCAAACCAGACGAGACTGATCGGCGAGCCAATGGTCGATTACATCTCGCCGGTCGGCGGTGGCTACTTCTTCACCGTGCCGGGCGTGCGCGACAGCAGTGACTGGTACGCGCGCGCTTTGTTCGAGTGACCGCCGGCACGCGGTTCGCCCGCCTCCTCGGCGGGGCGAGCGGCTCGGTTTGCCGCCCCGCGCCGTGAACTTTGCGGATCGGGTTCCGAGGGGTGGACCTTGATCCGCAAGGTTCGCTCCAAGTAGGCGCCACCAGCGGCGTCCAGCCCCAGTGGCCCCCGCCCCGCAGCGGCATTCCGGTCAGCGGGCTTGTGTAGCGGCGTTCGCGACCGCCGAATCGGCCCGACCGGCGACCGCGCGAGCCTGTGCGGCGGTCGCGGCGCTTCCGTGAGGGTCGGAGGCACGTGCGAGCGCGTCCTCAGGCGCCAGCCTGCTGCCTTCGGCAAAGCGGCTCGCGTAGCCGGCGTCGCCGAGCGCGTCGCGGGCGCCGTCAAGAGCGCGCTGCTGAAGCTCGGTCACGGATTCCCAGGGCGGCGCGCCGATCCGCTGGTGCAGCGCGGCGGACGCGCCTGCCAGCAGGGCGACGTCATCCCAGCGCGCCTCCTGCGCCGCCTGCGTCGCGAGACCCGCGAGTGCCTCCGCGACGTTGAACTGATCGCCGAGGTGCCGCGCCAGTGCAAGGCAGTCGAGGAATTCCTGCGTTGCCTCTTCGCCGCGATCGCGCGCCAGCATCAACCATGCGTGGTCGATCAGCGGCTCGACCAGACGGCGGTCGTCGCCGTGGCGGCGCCGGAGCTCGAGCGCCTCGCCGAGGCGCTGCTCGGAGTCTTCGAGCCGATCGTGGACCAGGTCATACCAACCCAGCTCGGCGAGCGCCCACGCTGCGCCGTAGGGGTCGCCGGTCGCCCGGTACAGCATCAGCGCCTCCAGCGCGAGCGATCCAGCCCGCTCCCACGCGCCCGTGCGCTCCCACGCGCCGGCACCGGACAGGACTGCGTCAGCGACCAGGATCGGGTCTCCCACGCGGCGGGCGGCCGCCAGCGCGGTCTCACACAACGCGATCGCGTCCGCCGCCGCCACGAGCACGGCCCGGCGTCCGAGCGCCACCAACGCGGCGGCCTCCCGCGCGACGTCATCGGCCCCGTGTGCGGCCGTCACCGACGCAGTCAGTTGCGCTTCGGCGTCGCCGAACAGTCCCATCGAGAGCGCCAAGACCCCATCCCAGTACAGGCCGCTCGCGTGCAGAGCCGCGGTCGCCGGCGGCGAGGAACTGAGCGCCTGCGCCAGCCAGCCCCGGACCTCGTGGGCATGCGCGTCCCACGGCAGCGCGCGTGCGAACGCGATCGCCACCCGCAACGCCTCGTCGGTCGCGCCCGCACGCAGTAGCCGCTCGAACGCGAGGCGGATGTTTGCGCGCTCCTGCGCGAGCCGGTCCAGCCATTCGCGCTTGTCCGTGCGCGCCGCTTGATCCGCGGCGTGCTCGCAGTAGCGCAGGAAGTAGCTCGCGTGCCGGCGCTCGAGCTCGACGAGATCCTCGCGCTCGGCCGCCCGCCCGGCGGCGAACTCCTTCACGGTGTCGAGCATGCCGAAACGCGGTTGCGCGTCCCGGCCTGAGTCCGTCCGCAGCAGCGTGCTGTTGTCGAGCAGCGTCGAGACCAGCGACTCGAGCGCTTCGCCCGAAGCGCCGTCCCACACGGCCGCGACGGCCTCGAGCGACGCGCCACCCTCGAACACGGTGAGCCGGCCGAGCAGCTCCCGTTCTGCCTCGCCGAGCGCCTCCCATGAGAGCTCGAGCGTGGCGCGGAGCGAGCGCTGGCGTTCGGGTAAGTCGCGCGGCCCGCCGGTCAGCAACTCGAGCCGATGCTCCAGGCGCTCGAGCAGCGCGGGCAGCGGCAACAGCCGCGCGCGGTCGGAGGCGAGCTCGATCGCGAGAGGCAGACCGTCGAGGCGCGCGCAGATCGCGCCTACAACGTCCTCGTCAATCGTGCGGTCCGACACCGCCGCGCGCACACGCGCGCTGAACAGAGCGGCGGCGTTCGGCGCCGCGAGTGGATACACGCGATAAGCGTGCTCGGCACTGATTCTCAGAGGCGTCCGGCTGGTCGCCAACACCGTCAGGTTCGCCACCTCCGTCAGCAGCTGCCCCACCTGCCGCGCGTCCGCGACGTAGCGGTCGAAGCCGTCGAGCACCAGCAGTGCACGCGCGCCGTGGGTTGCGCGCCCGAGGCGCTCCCCGAGCTCCGATGCCGTCGCCGCGACCACGCCGAGGGCAGAGGCCACGGCTGGCACGAGCACGGCGGCGGCGTCGGCGCCGTCCAGGCTCACGTGGACAGCGCCGGCCGGGAACTGCGTCGCCACGGCGCGCGCCGCGTCCAGGGCGAGCCGAGTCTTGCCGACCCCGCCGGGGCCAATGAGGGTCACGAGCCGAACGTCCGGCTGCGCGAGCAGATCCTGGATCTCGCTCAGCTCGTGGGTCCGTCCGATCGTCTCGTTCACCGGCGCGGGCAACCGGCCCACGAGGCCGGCGCCCGGACGTTCGGCCGTCAGCGCCGAGTCGTGTGCGAGGATCATGCGCTCGAGCTCGCGCAGCTCGGGTCCCGGTTCGATCCCGAGCTCGTCGACGAGCAGCTGGCGGCCCGTGCGCATCGTCTCGAGCGCCTCCGCCTGGCGGCCGGACCGGTACAGCGCCACCATCAGCTGGCCGCGCAGGCGCTCGCGTAGCGGGTGCTCGGAGACCAGCGTGCGCAGCTCGCCAACCAGGTCGGAATCCCGACCGTTCGCCAGGTCAGCGGCGAGACGGTCCTCGATGGCCTCGACGCGCAGCTCCTCCAGACGCGCGATCTCGCGCTGCGCGAACTCGTCAAAACGGTGATCCGCCAGCGCCTCGCCGCGCCACAGCGCCAGCGCCGCCTGGAGATCGATGACCGCGCTCTGCGGATCGTTGCGCCCGAGCGCGACGCGCCCGCGCTGCACCAGGTCCTCGAAGCGGTGGACATCGATCACGCGCGGATCGATGTCCAGCGAATACCCCGCGGGCTGATGGCGGACCGCCAGGTCGTGACTGTCGAGCTGGCGGCGAAGCCGCGAGATCTGCTTCTGCAGCGCCTGGACCACGCCCGGCGGCGACTCTGTGCCCCACAGGGCCTCGATCAAGTCGTCCGCGGAGACGGCGTCGGGAGCCCGCAACGCGAGCATCGCGAACAGACGTCGTTGCTTGGCGCCCTCAAAGCGGAGCTGCGCTCCGCCGACTTCGACCTCCAGAGGACCCAACAACCTGATATCCATCCGCAAGTCCACCTGGCCGCGTCGACGCCGAACGCCTGCTCGCTTTCCGCCGGACGGGGTGGCCCGAGCCTGCGCCAATCGCAGGATAGTCGAAGCCGAACCTCTCTGTTCACTCGGCGGCGCGACAGCAGCCATGGCCGACGCTCAGGGTCACGCCTGCCGGGGTGACTCGTCAATAGACCGTGCGTGATCACCCGGGGTGATTCGACGTCCTGCGCGACTTCGACGCCGCCGCAGATCCCGCGCCCAGAGCCGGTTCAGATCAGACCGCGCTCGCGCGCCCGGCTAACGGCCTCGCCACGGGTCGAGACGCCCAATTTTCGCCGGATGCGCTTTGAGTGGGTCCGAACGGTGTTGAGCGAGAGGTAGAGATGCCCCGCGATCTCGCGGTAGCTGAGGTCGTTGGGGAACAGGCGGAGCACGCGCAGCTCCGCCTCGCTCAGCGCCTCGGGCTCCGCTGCGGGCTCGTCATCGTGCGGCGCCGCGTCCAGCTCTTGCTGGAGTGCAGCGACGGCGCGCCGGTGCGAGGACCCGCCGGTCGTGAAGCTGTTCGCGTCGTCCAGCGCGGTTCGAGCTCCGACCAGGTCGCCCTGGTCCGCCCGAGCGCGCGCGAGCCACAGCAATGCGTGCGCGCTCTCGCACCGGTCCCCGCCGCGGCGGGCGAGCGCCGCAGCGCGCTCGAACTGCTCCTCGGCCGCCTCGAGATCGCCATCGGCGCGCAACGCCGCGCCCAGCGCCACGTGCAGCTGCTCCGTCGGGGGATGCTCCTCGAGCTCCTGCGTCCGCGCCAGCTCGAGCGCGTCGCGGGCGAGTTGCTCGCCGCGCCGGACCTCGCCGCGCACGATGTACACCTCCGCAAGCAGCGCCTGAGCGTAGTAGCGCCGCGCATCCTCCGGACCGGGCGGGATGCTCTCCAGGTATCCGGCCAGCAGCGGCTCGGCTTGATCGGGCTCGTCGTAGAACTGGACGACCCCGAGGAAGTAGTTGGCGCATCGTCGGCTCGAGCGAGCCGCGCGCCTGCTCCAGTTCCACCGCTCGCTGCCCCCACGCCAGCGCGCCGGGAACGTCGCCCAGCGCCGCCCGGTACATCGCGCGACCGAGCGCCACGCCGCCGGCAAGGGAGCTCGCGAAACCGGTCGCCGGCGCGTCGGCGGCCGCCGTCTCAGCCCGCTGCAGCCACGGCTCGACTTCCTCGAGCCGCCCGACCGCGCGCGCGATCCCGGCGCGTGCGAGCGCGAGCCCCGGATGCTCCATGACCACATCGTGAGGCAGCCGGTCGATCCAGTCGAGCACCAGCGTCGCCCGGCCGCTCGAGTACACGTCCAACCAGTGCTGGTCGAGCTCGTCGGCCGCGTAGTTGACGTCGCCAGCGTCGAGCGCGTGTCCGATCGCCTCGACCGCGAAGCCATGCTCGGCATACCACGTGCTCGCGCGACGATGCAGGTCGGGAACGAGGTCAGGGGCATATCGCTCGAGCTGGGTCAGCAGCAGATCGCGAAACAGGTGGTGGTAGCGGAACCACGCTCGGTTCTCGTCGAGCGGGACCACGAACAGGTTCGCGCGCTCCAGCTCCCGCAGGATCTCCTCGCTGTCGTTGCGTTCGGCGACGGCATCGCACAGCGATCCGGTCAACCGCGCGAGGATGGCGGTGCGCATCAGGAAATGGCGGACCGTACGCGGCTGCGCGAGGACGACCTCGTTCCACAGGTAGTCGACCAAGAAGCGCTCGTCGGCCGGAAGCTTCTCCAGAATGCGCTCGCGGTTCGGGGCGCGCCGCAGCGACAGCGCCGCGAGGTTCAGTCCCGCCACCCAACCCTCGGTCCGGCGCTGCAGAGCGGCCACCTCGGCCGGTGCCAGGTCGAGCCCGTGAACGCGGTTGAGGAGCTCCGAAGCCTCCTCATCGGTGAAGCGCAGATCCCCGTGTCGCAACTCGACCAGATCACCCATCGCCCGCAGACGGCCCAGGCGCAGGCCATCGTCGCTGTGCGTGGCGATCGTCAGGTGAATGTCATACGGCAGGCGCTCCACCAGGTAATTGACCTGATAATGGATCTCGGGTCGCGTGATGAACTGGAAGTCGTCGAGCACCAGCACGAGCGGCTGGGATACGTCGGCGAGGCCGTTGACCAGCACCGGGAGGAGCTCATCGTTGATCGTGAGCACGGGGCTCCGCAGGCGCCGCGCGGCGGTATCCGCCGCCGACGGCTCTACGGACGCGACAGCCGCCATGACATAGCGCCAGAACTGCAGCGGGTCGTCATCGGCCGCATCGAGCGACACCCACGCGAATCGGGCCTCGCGGCGACCGGCGGCCCACTCGGCCAGGGCGCTCGTCTTCCCCCATCCGGTCGGGGCGCAGACCAGGGTCATCTTGGCTCCCAACCCCTGCTCGAGCAGCTTGACCACGTGTGGACGTGGCAGCGCGAGGGGTCGCGGATTCGGCACCAGCAGCTTCGTCCGCACAACGACGAAGCGCGCTTCGGCCTCGTCGGACCTCGCAGACACTGCTTCATGGTGGCTCCGGATAGGCCACCCGTCAAGACTCTACGCGCCAGCACAACACTTCAGCCGATGGGCCTACTCGGCCGGGATGCAAATTCGCAGCGCGCTCGCGAGGTCGCCACGGCTCGACATATCAGCTCGACGACGGTGCTTGGAGCGAGTGCCCGATGCGATGATTGTGTGTAAGGGCGCTGTGTGAGAGCGCTCGGTGAGCAAGCTTTCTGCGAATTACCGGAGGAAAGAGCGATATGCCTGACAGGCACATGAGCGACATCGCGGGCCGGTTGTTCCCCGCCTCGTTCGTCGGCTCCTATCCACGTCCGAGCTGGTACCGCTACAACCTCGGCGGCCGGGACGTGTTGGTGGCGATGCGTGACGAGGAGTTCGCCGAGGCCTACCGCGACGGGATTCGCGCGATGATCGGCGATCAGGAGGAGGTCGGGATCGACGTCGCGGCCGACGGTCACCTCTGGTACGACAAGCACCAGGGGTTCATCGGCTCGTTCGCGCTCTACAACGGCGAACGCTTCGACGGCACCGAGATTCGCCAGTCAGGCGGCCACCTCCTCGAGGTGATCCAAACGTCGCAGGCCACGGCCGATTCTGCCGACCAGTGGAGCGGCATGATGGAGGTCTTCGAGGCGATCAACAGCACCGAAATGGTGATCACCGGCAAGCTCGGCCGCGGCGCCTTGCACCATGCCCACAACTGGCGGATCGCACAGAACTGCACCTCGAAGCCGGTCAAGGCGATGTTTGCGATGGGCCCCGTCGAGCTGTCGACGATCATGGTCGACGAGCACTACAAGGATCGCAAGGCTCTCCTTCGCGATATGGCCGAGATCTACCACGCCGAGATGGCCGATGCGGTGGCCGCGGGCGCGCAGATCGTCGAGCTCGACGATCTGATCTATCTCGCTCCACAGGACGAGTGGGAGTTCGACGTCGAGATCCTAAATCGCATCTTCGACGGCATCGATGCTTACAAGATCTGGCACTGCTGTCACGGAGGGACGCCGGCGCCGATCGGCATCGCGCCCTACGAGGCGATGTTCCCGTATGTCAAGGATCTCCAGGTCGATTCCTTCGACTGGTCGTTCGCGCAGACGGGCTTCCCTGAGCAGCAGCTCAAGTTGTTCGCCACCGACGGGTTCGACAAGGACCTAGGCCTCGGGGTGATAAGCAACAAGAACTACCTGATCGAAACCCCGAGAGAGGTTGCCGACGGCATCGCGCGCGCACGGCAGCACGTGGAGCCCGAGCGAATCCACCTGACCTCCGACTGCGGTCTGTTCGCCTATGCGCGCAGCGCCGCCAAGGCAAAGCTCAAGGCGATGGTCAAGGGCGCCGAGCTCGCACGGTCAGAACTGTAAGTCGCTGAAGCGCGCCTTCACGTCTGCGGCGACGCTTGGCGTCACGTCGACGTTGCCTTCCTCGCGATCGCCACCCCGGGTCTGTTCGGCCCCGCCTACTTCCACGAGCTGGCGGCCGTGATCGACGCCGCACCCGGCGGACCGCCGGACCCCGAGGCGGTCAAAGCCGTGATGCGGCGTCACGGACTCACGCCGGCATAACCAGGTGACCGGTAAGAGTCAAATCTCAGTCACAAGTGCTGCTGGGTCTGGCCAGCCGGGCCCGTGCGAGCGCCGCGAGCGAGGAAAACGTAGCTTTCGCCGGCCGATTTCGGCCGAAGCCGAGATTTCCCCCGTCCGCCAGGGCAACACTCGGGCTGGCGGTGTGGGAGCGATCGAATCGAACGTTCGCCCCGATCGACATGCGAGCGCCTCCCTACCCCGGCGGCCAAGCTCGACGGCACCAGGCAACCCACCCACGCCAAGGTCGACGAAAGCCGCGCGATGCGCGGCAAACCTCGACGGCACCGGCGCACCCACGACGAGGTCGACGAAAACCGCGTACTCACAACTGGTACTCGAGGCCGAGCACGTCGGCCGGACGCGACCAATGGGCGGCCCGCTCGCGTGATAGGCACGAAGTGACAGCAGCACCCGGATGTACACAAGAGTCACTGCGGCCGCTCGAGTCCTCCCGAGCTAGCGTCTAGCGTTGCATCAGCGAACCCGCGCCGCCACGCTCGGCTGGATAAAGCTCGTGCGCGCTTCGCAAATCCGGTTGCCGCCCGTCGATGGCTGCCATCACGCGGGCGGCGGCGCGAAGGACAGCGCGGGACAGCACGGGGATGTCTCGCGCGTGCCGGCCGTCTGGCGCGAGCGCAATCCCGAACAGGAAATTGCCATCGGGACCGAACACCGGAGCCGAGACGCCCATGAGCTCGGCATCCGGCGGCGGATCCTCCGCGGCTGGCAAGTAGTCCTCATGTGCGAGCCTCGCCAGCGCGGTGCTGATCGCGCGTCGTCCCTCCGGTGTGTACAGGTCGGCGTGGGCTTGGATCTCGAAGAGATCAACCAGTCGCTGTACGCGCAGTCCTGCTGCGAACCCCTGGCGGCGAACGGCCTCGATCGCCGCTCTGTAGTGCTCGCGCTCCGCGGCCGTGAGCTCGGGCCCGAGGCGGTTCAGCCACGCCTCCACCGCTTCATCGCCCGCCCAGGCGAGAACAGCGGAGCCGAGCGGCGGATAGAGCGGACGACGCAGTCCCTCCCGGACGTCGATGGCGAATGGTGCCGGGACGCCGGCGCGCCCCACGATCAGTATCTCCTCGCCGGTGGGGAACACGAGGACGCATTGGGCATCGAACTCCTCGGCGAGCCGGTCGGCCTCGCGCTTGGCGTATGTGAAGGCCGGGAAGCCCCGTTCGGCGACCGCCGCCATCGGGATCAGCGCGGGGCCTAGGCGATACTCGTGCGTGTCCGGATTGCGCAGGAGCAGCGCTCGATCGGTCAGCGTCGTCACGATCCCATGCGCGGTCGTCCTACTGATCTGCAGGCGCCGCGACAGCTCTGCCAGCGTGAACCCACGACCGGGGTGCGTCGTCAGGAAGTCGAGGATCTGGACGGCGCGCTCGACCGATGGGCTGCCCCTTCTCATGCCGCAAGCGTAGTTGACGCCCCGCCACGATCGCGCTTACTATGACGCCATTACGTCGCTTACGCCGCGATTACGAACGCCACTCGACCGTTCGGAGGGCTGTGATGAATGAGGTTTCGCTTGAGGATCGGGTGCTGATCCGAGATCTATACGATCGCTTCTACATGGCGGCCAACGACGGTGACCCGCAGAGCGTCAAGGCCTGCTTTGCGCCGGGTGGACATATCACGCGGAAGGTGCCCCTCGGGGCGTGACGTGTCGGCTGCCCGAGGTGCCGACGGGATTCGGCCGATCACGGATGACGAGGTCACTGCGTTTGTGCAGAACGGCTGGGTCAAGCTCGACGGACTCCTAACCAGTCAGCTGACCGCGGCGATGCTCGAGCAGGCGAGGATCGTGATGTCGACGCCTGACGACGGCACGGCGGCGGCAAAGACGGCGGAAAACAAGGCCCGCCAGGTCGAGGGCGTCAAGCAAGTCACCGACGTCGGCGCGTGGCAGGATCGGCGTCATCTCGCCGTCGAGGGCCGCGAGCCATTCGCGGGCGTGGCGTTCTCGCAGCAGCTGGGCGCGAACGTTCAGCGTCTCATCCGGCGCCCGGTCGGCATCCGTTATCGCACCGATTACTTGGCCTGTAAGATGCCAAGCGGCGAGCCGGGGAGTGACCCAACGCGTTGGCACCAGGACATACGCTTCATGCCGCACGATCGCGCCGGCACGGTGAATGTCTGGATCGCACTCGATGACGTTTCCCCGGAACAGGGGTCGCTGCGCTTCTTGACGGGCTCACACTCGGAGGGGCTCGCCGGTTGGGTTCCAGACCTCTCCGCCGAACGGCCCGATTTGTTCGATCGGCACGAGATCTCCCCGCCGCTTCATCTTCGCGCCGGAGATGTGACAATCCACCACTCGTACACGATCCACGGCGCGCCCGCGAATGAGACGACGGATCCCCGCTGGACGTACATCGTGTCGTACTTTCCGACCGACGTGCGCTACACGGGCGCGGCGAGTGCCGAGCACGACGGTCTCGGATTGGTCGTCGGCGAGCGGATCGAGCACGAGAAGTTTCCGATCGTGACCGCGGGCGCCCAAGATGAGAGTGGCGGTGAAAGTTAGTCGTGGCTCGCACAGGCACGCAGCATCTGACGGCGGACAGAGAAACGGAGGGAAGCGATGACCACGGTTGAAACGAGCGTTGCTGAGGGGGAGAGGCTGACGCACGAGACGATGCTGATCGATCTCGACGTCCACGAGCGACCGGAGCAGAGCATCGGCCTCGAGCGGCTCGTCCCGTATTTCCTCCCGTACATGGATGAGCATTGGGCGCGGTACCTCCGCCACGAAGCGGGCGAGTGGCAGGGGTATCCGTTGGTCTCGTGCTATATGGCGCCGATCGCTCGCGCCGGCGTCCGTGAGGACTGGAATCGCCCCGTGGCCGAAGGCGAGACGCGCTCGACGCTCGACGACATGCGAATAGACCTGCTCGGCGGACAGGGCGTGAAGATCCCGGTCCTCAACGGTCCGCTGCTGTTCGCGAGCGCATTGCCGGGGGATCCGGACTTCGCGATCGCCCTAGCGAGGGCATACAACGACTACCAGGTCGCTGAGTGGCTGGACCGGGAGCCGCGGCTGCGTGGGTCAGTCCATATCGCCGCTCAGGTGCCGGAGGCCGCGGTGGCGGAAATTGAGCGGATGGCGCAGCATCCGCAGATCGTCCAAATTGCACTGCCGCTGATCAACACGCGGAACTGGGGCGAACCGTTCTACCGTCCCATCTGGGAAGCGGCGGTTCGGCACGGGTTACCGGTGACCTTCCACCACTCGGGCGCGACGAGCACCTTGTTGGTGCCGCGCTATTACATCGAGTGGCATACGATGGCAGCACCGCAGACGGCGCAGAACCAGCTCATGAGCCTGATTGTCAACGGCACCTTCGATCGCTACCCGGAGCTGAAGGTCGTGATGCTGGAGTCCGGCGTAACGTGGATCTTCTGGCTCATGTGGCGGCTCGACCAGCAATACCGCGAGCTGCGAGCCAATGTCCCCTGGGTGAAGCGGCTGCCCTCCGAGCACATCCGCGACAACGTCAAGGTTGCGACCCATCCCATCACGGAAGTGACACCGCGCCAGTTCGAACATCTCGTCGAGATGACGCAAAGCGAACGAGTCTTCGTGTTCGCGACCGATTACCCGCATTACGATGCCGACTCCGCCGATGTGCTGGACGGGCTGTCCGACAGCCTGCGATACCGAATTCGGTATCAGAACGCGCTGGAGATCTTCCCCAGCCTGCGCCACTTGGTGCAATGAGGCATGCGCTGTTCCCGCTCGAGGAGCTCGGGCCCGGGCATACAAGGCCGGTGACGGTTGCTGGAGTCGATCTCGTCATCGTGCGCGGGCTCGATGGCCCGATCCACGCGCTTCGCGATCGCTGCGCTCACGCGGGCGCCCCGTTGTCGAAGGGGCGTCTGCTGAAGCAGGTGGACGGCGATGATGTCGATCAGTACCGGTTGATC
This sequence comes from uncultured Solirubrobacterales bacterium, assembly GCA_963763525.1. GTDB lineage: Bacteria > Actinomycetota > Thermoleophilia > Solirubrobacterales > Solirubrobacteraceae > Palsa-465. The sequence continues at coordinate 524,208 of CAVXPA010000011.1, read as the reverse complement.
GACAAGGCGGTGCTGCGGTGCCCTTGGCACGGCTACGAGTACGACCTGGCTACGGGTCGCTGCCTTGCCGACCCAAAGCATGTGCGCGTGCGCACCTATGCGGTCGTGGCTGAGGACGGCATGGTCTGCGTTGACATGCGTGCCGGCTAGCGCTCCGACGGTCCGCCCCACTGTCAGTGTGAGTTGATGTTCTGGGTGAAATTGAGGGGCAACCCGTTCACTTGACATTTCTGGGCCGCAGCGTGGAACGCGGGAGCGTTCTGGGGGAAGCTCGGCACGCCGTGCGAGCGCATGCAATGGGCATTCGCGAGGACCTCCGACCCTGCCAGGGGCTGGCGGGCCGGATTGTTCGAGCTTGGGCTGGCACCGCAGCCGGCGGCGAGCACGCCAGCCGCAACGGCCACGGCTGTGACCCGCCGGAATCGCACAGGGCGCCGGTTTGCGTGTCGTTGCCGGGACTGCGCGTTGATGTTGTGGATCACGTCTACTCCTCACTGAGGCCGTGCGATATCGGCACGCCGTCGGCGTGCTGGTGGCGCAACTGCATGGCTGTGGCGACTGAGCCCAGATCGACTGCAGGACTCAGGCGCGCCGTCGGCTAGGGAAGGCCGGCGCTCACGGCGGCTGGAGCTGTCCTGTCCGGGGCGCCGCGAGCTGATACGCGGCCGCGGCACTCGATCGGCCATATCCAACGGCGGCCGCGCCGGCGATCAAAATCAAGACCACGAGCAGGGCCGCCGCGAGCGCGATCTTGCGCCGGCGCTGCAGGCGCCCTTGCAGTCGCCGGGAGGGGTGCTGTTCGCGGCCCCTCGGTAGGTCGCACGCGAGCCAGTCGAGCTCACCATAGGTCCTCGCGGTGAAGGTGGCCTCGAGTCGCTGCTCGAGCTCGTCGAGCGACAGCCGTCCCTCGCTCGCGGCGCGTCGCAGGCAGCCGGCCGTCTGCTCGCGGTCGCCGTCCGACGCCCTCGTCATCGGGCCGGGGCGCTGCGTGCGCTGCCCCGTCCGGCCGCTCGTGGAAGCAATGGCGGAGAACGGTCTCTTCAAGGGACCTCCTTCGTTCACCACACGTCCCGATTGCATTGCCAACTGGCGGAGCCGGAGGCATTGGGCAAGGGGTCAGTCGGCGCGCAGCGCCAGCCTGCCCGCTCTTGCGCACCGACCACGCTTCTGGCGTGCGTGGCACAGCCGCGCCCGCCTGGGGCGACGCTTGCGCACGCGAAGCCTTCGCTCTCGTGAGTCACCCGGGCGAGCGCCGCGAGTGTCGGTGCGGCGAACGCCAGCGCCAAGCCCAGTGCGGAGGCGGCGGCGATTCGCCGGCTCCACTTACCGGTGCGGAACGCCCGCTCCCTGAGACCTCCGAGCAACAACGACAGGGCTTGTCGGCCGAGCCCCTGGCGCTCGGCCAGGTCCAGCGCCAAGTCGCGCAGGTAGTCGCGGTCCCGACGCCGCGGGCCGCGCGGGTACGCGAGCAGGCAGAGATCGAGCAGGCGGCGGCTCATGCCGGCCTTGGGTGGGGACGAGCGCCCGCTGCAGCGCGAGCGCTGACCGCGTCCGCGGTCGAGCGCAGGCGTGCCGCTTCCTCCGTGAGGACCGCGTGGCCGGGGCCGGTGAGCTGGTAGTAGCGCCGGCGACGGCCGCTGACCAGCTCTTCGCGCGTCTGGATGACGAGCCCGTCCGCGGCCAACCGGTTCAGCACGCCGTACAGCGTGCCCGCCGCGAGCTTGACGCGCCCGCTCGAGAGCTCCTCGACGTCACGGGCGATCCCATATCCGTGGAGCTCCCCCGGCACGAGGCTCGCGAGAACCAGTAGCGCCTGCTCGGTCACGCGTGAGACGATACATCATCTCACGATACATCGCCAAGATGAATTAGGCCGCGCCGCCTATCTGCCAAGCAGCGCGCAGACTGCCGCCGCCTGGAGCGAACGCAGCTGCTGCAGCAGGGCGCCCGTGGGCGCCGCGATGTTTAGCGACGTCGTGACCGAACGACGACCGTCGGCCGTTGCCGCGGCCCATTGAACGTACCCCGGGAAGTTGCCGGTGTGGCCGTACACGGTGCCGCACGAGGTCTGGTATTGGAAGATCGCCAGCCCCGCTGAGTTCGTGCCGGGCCCGGGCGGGCTCGAGGAGCCGGCGACGAAGCGCAACTGGTGACGGCGCTGCGCGGCACCGAAGAACCGACCGGCGAGGTCGGCGCGGATGAACGCGCCGAGATCGGCCGGGGTGGAGACGATCGCGCCGGACGCCCATGCGCCGCTTGGGCTCAGGAACGTGGTGACGTCCCGCGGCGGCTTACCCGGCTCGACGTCGTAACCGTGCATGAACGGCGCCGGCAGCGCGATCCTCCGGGTCGGGAACGTCGTCTGCCTCAGCCCGGCCGGCCGGAAGACGAGCGTCGAGAGGAGCTGGCCGAACGGCTTCCCCGTCACGTGCTGTGCGATCAGGCCGACGACGATGTTGTCAGTGTTCGAATACTCGTAGCGCGAGCCCGGGGTGAAGTTCAGATCCTCCTGACGCACCCAGTCGATTATCTGTGTCGGCGAAACGTAGCCGTGAGGATTCGCGATGGCGTCCATCCTGAAGCCGTCCGATTGGGTGTAGTCGGGCAATCCGCTGGTGTGGTTGAGCATTTCGCGCACCGTCACCATTGACCAGTCGCCCGGCAACATTCCTGGAAGCAGCTCGCCGATCGTGTCATCCAGACCGAGCCGGCCCTCCTGAACCAGCTGCAATGCAACGGCGCCCGTGAACGCTTTCGTGATGCTCGCGATCCGCATGTGGTCGCCCAGCCGCGGCGCGCCCGATCGCGCGGCGTCCGCCCGCCCGGCGCGAAGGACGGTCGTGCGACCGTTGCGATACAGGGTGACGATAGCGCCGACCGGCCCGCCCGACGTGGCGAGGAGGCGATTGAGCAGGCGCTGAACGGCTGCGTCGGTCGTGCGACCGGTGGGTGCAGCACCAACGCCGCTCGCCAGCAGCAGCGTCCCGACTGCCGCTATCAGCAGCACCCCGGCAAGCAGCGAAGCGCGAATGGACCGGTTCACGCGCGAAACCATAACCACATCGAACGCCGCCGGCCCCCGAGGCCGTCAGCGCGCGACTGACCCGACATCTCCAGGCATCGAAGCCCGGCCCCGATGTCAGCTGATCCGGACGGGCGTGCCTGGCAGCTGTCCCGTGCCGATCGTGGCGACCAGCCAGTCGATCGCGTCATTGGCGAGGCGGACGCATCCGTGGCTCGCGGCGGATCCGAGCGGATCCAGCAGGCTCGTCCCGCCCCGGCCGTGGATCCCGACCATTCCATCGCCACCGTCGAACTGTTGCAGCACGTCGCTGTGCGCGGTCAATTCGAGGACCCAGCTGCCCAGGAACGCGTTCGGATTCCAGGGGACGGCCCAGGTGACGGCGAACAGGCCGATGGGTGTTGGCGTGCTGGGCTTCCCGACGACGACGCTGACCATGCGTACGGGCCTTCCGGCTCGAAACAAGGTGAGCGTCCGCGCAGCCGTCGAGACCTGGATGCGCCACGGGGTCTTCTCGGGGATGACGTTGTTGGCGTTGATCCAGCCGGCTGCGTTGTTCGGTCGCCAGGGAAGCCGCACGCGCAGCCAGCAGACGTTGCCGGCTGCCCGCGGTTGGGCGAGGACCAAGAGCCACGGGGCGTCCGACGGCGTCAGCCAGTCCGATGGTCGCGGGCGTTTGCCCGCGAGTGACTCGTAAACCGCCGTGCGGCCCAGCATCTCGGCACGCCACGCGACGGTGTTCACCGGTGGGCTGACAGAGGCTCCGCCCAGTACGTTCGAGCACACGGAATCCGTGGCCCCGGCGTTCCCGATCGGCAGCGCGGCAGCGCACGCGACGACCGACCACAACAGCACGAGGATCCGTCGCATGCCGCGCATAATTGGCGCGAACGATATCCCACGGTGACGACGTCCGCGTCAAGTCCAGTGACATCGCGACCAGACCATCGGCACGACACCGGGTACGGGATCACCGCGTGAGCTGAACGGTGCCCCCGCCGATTCGCTTCAGATTCAGCCGGTAACGACGGGAAAAGGAGGCGTAGCCTTGACCACGAAGCGGTCGGTCCGATGAACCGTGACGTTGCCACTGGCGGATATGGTCACCGTGTGGCTTCCGCTCGCTGCGACAGCCACCGTGTTGGTGTGGCCGTCGGCGGTTTCCCTGACCGTGCAGCGGAGCCCGGAGGGGATGTAGTTGAAATGGCGCGTCACAAAACCCGTCCCGGTATGAGCGGGGATGACGAAGGTGAAGACCTCGAGCGGACCACCGCAGTCCACCATAATTGCGATGCGGCCGTGGTCACGGGCGGCCGGCCCGGTGATGTGCTTGATCACCGTCAGCATGCCGGTCGCGTCCACGGCGGGGGATCCGGGCTCGTTGGGTACCTCCTTGATTCCGGACCCATCGTCGTAGACGTCCGTCAAGCTCACGGGTACCACCGTCGCTGCGGGAATGATAACGGTCTGGTTGTTGCCGACCACGTTCACGAGGACCGTGTCACTGGCGCCGCCCGCGGTCTCCGTGACCGTGCACACAGAGCCGGCCGGAATGTCGTCGAAGCTGTGCGACACGCTGCCGGCGCGAGTGTGCGCAGGGATCACGAAGTCAGGCGACAGCGCTGTGCCGTCACAGCCAGCCTCGATCGTGACCGGTCCTTGATCGCCGGCGCTCGGACCGGCGATGGTCTTGGTGACGAGCAGGGAACCTGGCCTGCCGCCGTACTCGTCGGTAATGGTTGCAGCGCCAGACCCGCCCGGGCTGATTTTGACGGTGTCCGGGCTGCCGGTGACGTCGACCGAGACGGTGCTGGTAGACCCGTTTGAGGTCTCCGTGACCACACAGGTGGCCAGGCGCGAACAGCTTCACGCTTAACCGCCGCATAGGAGCCCTCACGCTCACGCCGGGGGCGTACGAGTTCGTCGCCAGCCCGAGCTCGGGAGGGTTAGTCGGCACGAGCGACAGCGCCAGGTTCAGAATCCTCGCCAACTGACAGCTGAGTCACGTAAGCCGGCGGTCGTCTGGGCTTGCGCGACGACGCATGCCGGAAGGCCAGACAGGCACGGGGGGTGGACCTCGATTGTCGACGTCAGGTCAGGTGGGTTTCTCGTCCTTGAGGACGAGTATCTGACCGCTGTAGACGGCGACCCACACGTCTCCCATGGTGGCGTCATAGGTAATGCCGATAGGGTGAACGCCGGTGGGAAAGTTCTGGAGAACCTGGAGGTTGGCCGCGTTCAGCACGGTGACCGTGTCTGAGTCGTAGTTGACGACATACAGGCTCTTCCCGTCGGCGGCGACCGCGAGCGAGCGGTCTTCCTGGCCGGTCGCAGCCTCGGCGATGACCTTGTCATCCGCGAGGTCGATCTTGACGACCTCGCCGGGGCCGTTCAGGCTGGCGTACAGAAAGCGGCCGTCTGGGCTGATGACGAGGTGCCGCGGGTTGTCCCCGACGACGAAGCTGCCCTCGGTATGAAGCGTTGAGAGGTTGATCTTTGTGACCGTGTCCGAGCCCATCACCGCCACGTAAGCGGTGCTCGATTCGGGCGAAACGGCTAAGCCACGAGGGTAGGGTCCGATCGGGAGGCGGGCGATCTCGCGGTGGGTCGCGATGTCCACGACGCTGAGATCGTACGAGCACCAGTTTGACACCAGCAGGTATCGGCCGTTGGGAGTGACGATCAGGAACTTGGGCACGAGCCCTACGCGGATGACCTGGTCGATCGTCAGCGTCTTGACATCGATGCGGTACACGTAGCTGTCGGTGTCCCCGGCGGCGCGGGCGCTCTCGGGCGTACAGTCGTCAGACCCCTCGGGGCCGAAGCCACTGCCGTACATCGAGTAGTTCGATACGTACACGTACCTCGCGTCGGGCGTGAACGCCGCCTCGACCGGGGCGCCGTGCGTGATCCCGGGATGGCCGGGGATCCCGAACTGGCTCATCTCGACAGTGTCCGGGATCGTCTTGACAAGCTGTCCCTGACTGTCATAGACGGTGACAGTGTGGGTGTACATCATGTTCTGCGCGAACACCAGCCCCGTGTCCGAAGCCGCGACCGACTTGGGCGAGATGTGTCCGCCGATCGTCTCGAGCAACGAGAGCCGCCGCTCGTTGGACGGCGGGCCTGGCGGCACCCGCTTGAACGGCGAGATGGTCGGTCGGGCTGCGTGCCGACTCGCCGCGGCGCGTGGGTCCAAACCCTTGGAGACCGAGGCTTCGTTCGTCGAGGCCGAGCCGACGTCCGTCCCGAGCGAGCCGCCGCTCGAGGCAATGAGGAAGATCACGCCCGCGAGTACCAACGTGACCAGCCCGAGCGCAACCGCTCGGCGGCGGGCGACGACCCGGGCGCTCGGACGTCGCGGCGACGGCCGCCGCGGCGGCTCGGGCGCTCCGCCAGGCCGGGCGGGCGGGGTGTCGGACTTGACCAACATCGCGGAGAAGGTACCGGGGTGGGACCGATGCGACAGCAATCGTTCGCCCAAGCAGGGCTTACGACCTGCCTAGACGTGAAGCGTCAGCTTGTGATCGCGGGCGAGGATGAACGCCGATGGGTCCATGACCCGCAGGTCCTTTGCGATCGCCTCGCTGAAGCTGAGTCGGTCATACCGCCTAGCGGTCGGATCGATCCGTGGATCGGCGGTATAGACGCCGTCGACTCCGTGCTTGGCCACCAGCAACGCATCCGCGTTCAGCTCGAGCGCCCGTTGGACAGACGGGTAGTCGGTAGTGACGTACGGCTGTCCAATGCCGCCCGCGAGAATGACGACATAACCGTTCTCGAGGTGGGCCTGCGCCTTCAGCCGAATGAACGGTTCAGCTACCGACGGGATCGGGATCGCGGTCATCACGCGCACCTCCCGATCTCCGCGGGCTTTGAGAACGCCGCGGAGCATCAGCCCGTTCATCACCGTGCCGAGGATCCCTACGGAATCGGCCGCCGCCCGTTCGATCCCCAAAGATCGGCGAGCGATCCTCTGAAGAAGTTCCCGCCACCAACGACGACCGCCACCTGAACACCGCGGCCAGCGACCGCGAGAACCTCGTCGGCGACGTGCTCCTAGCGCCGCGGCGTCAAGCCCAGTCGGCTCACTTCCCGATAGCGCGGAACCACTGAGCTTGATGACGACACGTCCGTAGCGCATTGCCAGCCACGACTCGAGTCTCATGGACCGCCGGCTGACAAGCGGCGCTCTGTCGAGTCGACATTCCTGCAAAGGAGAAACTCTTTGAAGCGGGAGCGACGGGACTTGAACCCGCGACCTCCGGCGTGACAGGCCGGCGCTCTAACCAACTGAGCTACGCCCCCCTTTTGGGGTCCCGCAAGTATGGCAAGGCGAATCTTTCCCAGCCGCGCAACTCTCAGCGGAGGGCCGTGTTCTAGCACGCGAATCGCTCCCGTAGGACGCCCCCAACCCGGCCGTGGGTGCGTTTGAGGGAGTCACCGACGGGGACCCAGATCGGGTCCTCGTCGTGTTTAAGGGCCGGTGTACGCCTCTCGCGCTCGGGTCACGCTGGCATGGACGGCGCCCCGCGCGTCATAGACTGAGCCGTCGGAAACCCGACTTCTGCAGGCAGAAAGGCCGATGAACATCGACATGCCCGTCGCAACCGACGTCCAGATCGCGATCGTGGGAAGCGGATTCGGTGGGCTCGGCATGGCCGTGAGCCTGAAGAGGGCTCGGATGGAGGACTTTGTCGTCCTCGAGCGAGCCGACGATCTCGGCGGCACGTGGCGCGAGAACACGTATCCCGGCTGCCAGTGCGATGTGCCCTCGACGCTGTATTCGTTCTCGTTTGCGCCGAATCCGAGCTGGACGCACACGTTCCCGCTGCAGGACGAGATCTGGGCGTACCTGCGCCGGATCGCGGCCGACCATGGGATCACGCCGCACCTGCGCTGCGGCCACGAGGTCACCGAGGCAGTCTGGGACGAGGCGGGGCAGCGATGGGCGATCGAGACGGCCGGCGGATCTTTCAGCGCCAAGTTCCTGGTGCTCGCCACGGGCGCGCTCTCAGCTCCGAAGATGCCGTTGATCCCGGGTCTCGAACGGTTCGAGGGGCCGGCTTTTCATTCGGCCGGGTGGAAGCACGACCACGACCTCCGCGGCGAGCGTGTCGCGGTCATCGGAACCGGTGCCTCCGCGATTCAGTTCGTGCCGCGGATCCAGCCTCAGGTCGCTCGGCTGCATGTCTTCCAGCGGACACCGCCGTGGATCCTGCCGCATTCCGATCGCCCCACGACCCGCCTGGAGCGCGCGCTTTGGCGTGCGTTTCCGCGCTCGCAGCACCTGTGGCGTGCGGGCGTCTGGGGCAACCGCGAATGCTTGGTGGTAGGCCTGGCGTTCGAACCGAGGCTGATGGCGGTAGCGGAGGGCATCGCGCGGCAGCACCTACGCCGCCAGGTCAGCGACGCGCAGTTGCGCGAGCTGCTCACGCCGGGGTATCGGCTCGGCTGCAAGCGCATCCTGATCTCGAACGACTACTACCCCACGCTCTCGCGGCCCAACGTGGAGCTCGTCACGGACGACGTCGCCGAGATCCGCGCGAGCTCGATTGTCTGCGCCGACGGGGCCGAGCGTGAGGTCGACACGATCATCTTCGCCACCGGCTTTGCCGCAACTGCTCCGCCGATCGCCGAACGCATTCGCGGCCGGGATGGAACGCCACTGGCCGACGCGTGGAAGGGCGGGATGTCCGCATATCTCGGCACGGTGATCGCGGGCTTCCCGAACGTGTTCATGTTCGAAGGCCCGAACACGGGTCTGGGGCACAGCTCGATGATTTACATGATCGAGTCGCAGACCGCGTACGTGATGTCGGCGTTGCGGGCGCTGGAGCGGAGCGGCGCCGCGGCGTTCGACGTCCGCTGCGAGATCCAGGACGCGTACAACGAGGACTTGCAGCGCAGGCTCGAAAAGACGGTCTGGGACACCGGAGGCTGCAGGAGCTGGTATCTGGACGCAAGCGGCCGTAACACGGCGCTGTGGCCATCGTTCACGTTCGCCTTCCGCAACCGGCTGCGCCGTTTCCAAGAGTCCGACTACGCGCTCGACCCCGGTCGATCGCCCGTACCCGATCCACTCACGTCGGCCGCCTGAGCGCGGCGATCCCAGTCAGCGCGGTGGGGTTGCGGGCGCGCACAGTGCACAGCGGCCCCAGTCGAACGGCCGGCCGATCCCTCGCAGGCGGCGGTCGTTCTCGTGCCATTCGCGGTTGAGATGGCGGCCGATCACGACCGTGGCCACGGCGCCGGCGCCGGCGGCTTTGAGCGCGGCGGCGGCGCTCTGAGCGCTGGCGCCCGTCGTCCAGGTGTCGTCGATCAGCAGCACGGATTGCCCGTCGAGGCGGCGCACCGCGTCGAACTTCTGCGCGTCGAACTCCCGTGGGCCAACGATTACCGAGGAGCGCCGCAGGACCCGCTCGTAACGGCCGCGAGTCGGCTCGACGACCTCGCCGACCATCCAGCGCAGCGGATGATGCTCGTCGCGTTCGGGATCCCCTGACGGCACCGTCGCGACCAACTCGAACGCCGTCACGCCGATCGCGGCGGCCGCGCAGCGCTCGTGTTCGGCGAGGAAACGCCAGAGCACCGCCGCGAGCTCGAACCTGAGCCTTCTCGCGACCTCGCCGCTGAGCCGCTTGTACCTGGCGAGCGCGTGATGGAGCTGCTCACGCGCCACGCTGTAGGAGATCGGAACGATGGCGTCGAGCCACGCCTCGCCGTGTGCGCACGCGTAACAGACCTCGTAGCCGCGCGTGAAGTTGAAGCATCTCCGGCACACGTCGGGGCCCGAGCGCGGCCCGAGCATCAGGTTCGTGTAGAGCTCGGTCAGCTCGCCGACGGTCGGCATCGGCGGCTCTCAGGCCGTGAGGACGCCCGACGAAGTGAGGCGCTCGATCACGTCGGTGACTTCGGCTGGGGTCTGGACCACATGGGCGCCCGGGCGAGCGGCGAACTCGCGAGCCCACGGCTGGTCCAGCAGGAGGCGGTTCAGCAGGACAGGCCGTCCCTGTGCCAGCGCGAGCCGTGCTTGGAGCCGGGACCCGCTCGTGTGAGAGGCCTCGACGATGACGCTCGCCAGGGTCAGCCCCGACATCACGGCGTTGCGCATCGGAAAGCTGCGCCGTGTCGGCGGCGCGTCCGGCCAGAACTGCGAGATCACCGCGCCCTCGGTGGCGATCCGCTGCTGGAGCTGGGCATTCTGAGGTGGGTAGACGCGTCGCAGTCCGGTGCCGATGACCGCGATGGTGCGGCCATCCGCGGCCAGGGCGCTCGTGTGGGCCGCCGTGTCGATCCCGGCGGCCAGCCCCGACGCGACCGTATACCCGCGCTCCGCGAGGTGCGCGGCGATCGCGCTCGCGGCGGCGACGCCGCGAGGCGACGCGTTGCGAGCCCCGACGACCGCGACCGCGCGGGCGTCCCGCGGCTGCAGCCGCCCCTGCACGAAGATGACCGGGGGCCGGTCGTGGACGGCGCGGAGGTTCTCGGGATAGTCGCTGTCCAGCACCGTGATGAGCTGGATCCCCATGGCTCGCCAGCTCGCGATCTCGGCAGCGGCCGCCTCGAGGCGCGCCTGCTGATCGCCGGCCGGCGCTTCGAACAGGCTCTGCTGCTGCCCGTGCTCGCCTTCTTCGCGCTCGAGCACGGCGAGCGCGCTCCCTGCCTCCTCGACGAGATCAGCGTAGACCTGCCACGGCTCGGAGCCCAACCGCAACAGCACGACCAGCGCGGCGCTCTCGTACGGGTCAGACATGGCGGTAGCGACCGCGGCTCTCGCCGTCGCCTCGTTGCGTCGTCTCTAGCTCAGCCCGCGTGCTCGGTGGGCTCACCGCTCGCGACGGCAGCAGCCGGCACCGAATCGGTCGTCGCTACCGCGACCGCTTCTGCTTGCGCGACTGGGGCTGCCGGAGCGACGGGCGCTACCGGTGCAGCAACTGGCTCGGCTGGGGCCGCTGCCGCCATGGTGGCGGCCGGGACGGCTGGCGGCGCGGTGGCAAAGGTCGGGCTCTGAGTCACGACCTCTTGGCGTGGCTCGAGTTCCTCGCCGCTCATCGCCATCCTGAAGTCCCGCAGACCGCGGCCGAGCGAGCGGCCGACCTCTGGCAAGCGCTTTGGGCCCAACACGAGCAACGCGATCACGAGCACGAAGATCAGATGCGTTGGTTGAAGGATGTCGCCGACCATCAGACTCATCAGAGTACCCGATCGGATTCGCGGGCATGTCGACTTCTTGGGAACGGGTGCGCTGGGGTCTCAATCCGCATGCCCGCACTATTGGTGCGCGACGGCGGGCGCGTGCAAGCTTGCGTTCGCGCCGGCGCCGGCGAGTCGACGCCGCGCGGAGCTCGACCCACCGACGAGGAGACAGGCATGGGAATCCTGCATCGACACGAAGACGCGCAGGGCCACCGCTACGTGATGCGCGAGAAGCTGTTCGCGATCGGCGACGACTTCTGGATCGAGACCGATGGCGGAGAGCGCGTCTACAAGGTAGACGGCAAGGCGCTCCGCGTCCGGGACACATTCCTCCTGCAGAATCGCGCGGGGGAGGATCTCTTCAAGGCTCAGGCGAAGAAGCTCCACATCCACGACACGATGGCGGTCGAGCGCGGCGGCGACCGTGTCGCGACGATCAAGAAGGCCCTCGTCTCGCCGATCCACGATCGGTTCTCGATCGAGCTCGAGAGCGGCGGTGAGCTCAAGGCGAAGGGAAACATCCTCGACCACGAGTACAAGATCGAACGCGACGGGGACAAGGTCGCGGAGGTCTCGAGAAAGTGGGTTCGAGTCCGGGAGACCTACGGAATCGACGTCACGCCGGGCGAGGACGATGCTCTGATCCTGACGCTGTCCGCTTGCATCGACGAGATGGCGCGCGACTGACCGCGACGGCGGTTGCGCGACGAGAGTGACCGGCCCGCGTGGTTGGGCCGCTCGCCGAACCTGGACAACGTCCCAGTGGAGCGCCCGCGCGCGGCCACTGGGATGTTGACCATCTGGTAGACGGCTAACAGCCCATTCGAGGTCAACCGACGCTCGAGTGGGCAGTTGTACAGGTTCCGGGAGTGCTTGGGGCGCGGGGGTTCCGGGAGCGCTCACGGCGCAGGCGGTCCGCCGAGTCCCGGCCCACTGCCCGCCTCGGGCGAAGGTGGGCTCGACGGGGGCTGCGTTGCGATCGTCGCGCTCGACACGGCCCCGGTCGAGCCCGAGGATGACGTCGCGGCGCCGGATGTCGCCACCGTGCTCGTAGCTGTGTCGACGTGGGGCACCGCGGGCGTCTGCGATTCCGATCCGAACTCGGACGACAGCGACCCGTGGCTGCCACCCGAACCCGAGCTCGCAACGGACAGCGACGCGTGGCTGCCAGCCGAGCCCGCGCTCGCGACGGACCGCGACCCATGGCTGCCACCCGAGCCACTGCCCGTGGCAGACCGCGACCCATGGCCGCGATCCGATCCCCGGCCCGTAGGGGTCCGCGACCCTGGCGCCAACTCGTGCGGGTGTCTCGCGGAGACAGTCACCGGCGCAGCCTTTGAGGTCTCATGGGCGAGGTGTCCCGCCGGCAGCGCCCGCTTGCGATCGAGTTGCTCGCGTCGCGATGAGCGAGCCGCGAGTCGTCGCGGCGACGCCGGGGCGGCTCTCTCGGCCACGACGATGAACGCGAGCGCCGCCACGCCGACGGCGGCGAGCACGCCGAGCCGCAAACGGGTTCGCCGCGAGCGGGCATTGGCGCCCGCACTCCCGGCCCGAAGCCCAAGGTCCGGCGCGCTCTCAATCGAGCTCGCGGCAACCGGCGTGTGCCACTCGGTCTCCTCGCTCCAGATGCCGCTGTTCGTCACGGCGCCGGTCGAGGCCGCCTCGCCCGGCCACTTCGTCGCGCTGTCCGGCGTCGTCGTCGGCGGCTTTGGGGATCCACCGAGCCGCGGCTGACGGGCCGACGGCCCGAACGGAAGCAGGTCCTCCGGTGGGCCGAACCAATCGCCGGGGAACCGCACGACGTTCCCGGCCGCGCCTGTGCCTTGGCTGCCAGTTGCCTCGGAATCTTCCGTTTCCAACGCTCTGCGAACCCCTCCCTGGGTGGTGAAGTGGCGCCGTCCGACGGGACGCTAAACTATATCAAGCTCAGTTGTTTCTACTTTGTCTCAATTAGAGAGTCAGCCGATGGATCGTAATGATGCCGAAGAAACGTTCTTGACCGTCGCCGAGGTGGCGGAGATGTTGAAGCTCAATCAGCAGACGGTTCGTAACTGGATCGATCAGGGCTCTCTCCCCGCCGTGCGAGTCGGGCGGCGCGTGCGAATCAAGCGCTCCGACCTCGAGCGCGTGCTCGACGAGGGCTACAGCGCCGGCACGGCGTCCTCAAAGGAAAGAACGCGCCCGAGCGCGGAGGACTTCTGGGGCGGTGAGCCGATCGGCATCCCCGAGCAGCCCGCCGGCGAGGAGGGTCGCGACCGGTGAGCTTCGCCGACGACCTCGACCGTGAGCGCGCGCACGTGCTGCGGATGGTCCGCAGCGCCGGCACGAGTTGGGCCGACGCGATGCGCGCCCACAAGCTCGCACCGCCCGATGCCGGCTTCGCCGCTCGCCTGCAGGCACTGGCGGATGCCGCGGCCGCTGAGCAAGTCGCGTGGGAGCACGCGCACGCCGCCGGGCTGATGTGGCCTTCAGTGCCGGGTGCCGAGCACGCCGACCCGCCCTACGAGCTGCGCCCGGGCACGGGCCGCCGCGGTCCGGCCCAGGAGTGGGGGCGCTTCGACGCGGCTGTCGCGCGACTCAATCGGGCGATCACCGGCTCGGACGCCGCCGAGGTCGCGGATGCGTTCGGCGAGATCGCAGGCGTCGCCGGCACACTCGCCCGCGTGGTGGCCCAGGAGGACCAGGGGGCGCCGGCACGACGGTCCGCACGGCGCGCACGCGGCGCGGCCTAGAACAATTCGGCGAGACCGACCCGCGCCCGCACCGCACTGAAGGCAGCGAGCCGCTCCGACCCCGCACCGAAATGCCCCCGACTCCACGTCGCTCGATCCACCTTCCCGCGCCTGGCACCAAGCGCGCGATCGTCATCGGAGCCGGCTCGTTCGGCACCGCCGTCGCCGTGCTGCTGGCGCGCGGCGGACTTCGGACGACGCTTCAGACGCGGACTCCGGAACAGGCTGAACGGCTCTCGGCGGAACGGCAGAACGAGGTCTATCTGCCGGGTGTGGAGTTGCCGCGAGAGCTGCGGATCGAGCCGTCGGACCAGGGCCTGGCGCGTGCAGACTACGTCTTCCTGGGCGTTCCGTCGACGAGCCTGAACGTCGTCATCGACGGCCTGCAGGAGCGGGGTCTGCCGGCCAGAGCGGCGATCATCTCGCTCGCTAAGGGGCTCGTGCCCCCGAACGGCGCGCTGCCGACGGCGATCCTGCGCCATCGGTTCGGCGACAGCCGCACGGCTTGCCTCGGCGGACCGTCGCACGCGCAGGAGATGGTCAGCGACGGCGCCGGTCTCGTCGCGGCTTCGACCGAGGAGGCGCTTGCCACCGCGATCGCCGGGGTCTTCATCCGCGCCGGGGTCGTGTGCGAGGAGTCCAACGATCCGGTCGGCGTCGAGCTCGCGGGGGCTGCGAAGAACGCCGCCGCGCTGGCCTCCGGCGCGACCGTTGCGCAGGGGCTGAACGCGGCCGGCGCTGCCGCCGCGCACATCTTCACGGAGGTCTGGCGGTGGGCGGAGGCGCAGGGGGCGCGGCCGGACGCGATGATCGGGCTAGCCGGCACCGGTGATCTCGTCGCGACCGCGCTCGCGCCACAGAGCCGCAACCGTCGTGCCGGCGAGCTCCTCGCTCAGGGCGTTCCGGCGAGCGAGGTTCCCGGCCGGATCGGCCAGACCGTCGAGGCGCTCCAGTCGGTGCCCCTGCTGGCCGGGGCGCTCGCGGGCGCGGGGGTCCAAGCGCCGGTGACGACGGCGCTCGCGGGGCTGATCCGTGGCGAGCTGCCGCTGGCCGATTGGGTGGACGTCGTGCGGGCGACGGTCCCGCCGCCGGCCCGCTGGCGCCCGGCCGTTCGCCCCGGTTTCTGGCGCCGGCTCAGGGAACGGTTGCAACGCGTCGTCTCACCTCGATCCGCGGCGCACGCTGGACACGCTCCCGAGCGATCGGACGCGCGCGAAGCACAGGCCTAGTACCTCACCCCGAGCCGCGGCGCTCGGCGAGCGTCGTCACGACCGCCTCATACACCCCAGCGCCGTAGCCCTCCGAGGCAACCCGGACGCCGTCGCGGCCCGAGATGGTGAGCGTCGGGTCTCGCTCGAGCGCGTTCGCGACGAGCCAGAAGGTGTCGACGACCGCCGCGGAGTCGAGATCCTCGCGCGAGTCGCCGACCGCGATGCAGTCCGACCTCGCGTAGCCGCGGGCCTGCATATGCCGTGTGACCGCACGCGCCTTCGATGCGACGGACGGAATCAAGTGGTAGACGTGCACGACCGGCAAGCCGGGCATCTGCTCCGCCTGTGCCCGCACGACGCCGTTGTCGACGAGCCGCAGCCAAGCGAATCCGTGCGCCTGCAGCAGCGCCGCGGCCTCCTCGAGATCGACGGCGCCGCGAAACAGATGCGATACGTCGCGACCGATCGACCACGGTGAGTGCTCCTCGAGCCGGCCGGGAAAATGCTCGAGCAGGAGCGCCGGCGCTCTCGACGCTCCGATCTGGTCGAAGATCGTCCCGTGCTCGTCCGACGGGACGAGGCCGCCGGTGAGCCACTCGAGCTCGCCGTCGATCGAGAGCCCGCAGCCGAGCTCGAAGATGTAAGCGGTCGATCCGATCAGCCGGGCGCTGTCGTACACGTTGGACTGCTTGCGTCCCGAGAACAGAACCACCTCGACGCCGGCGCGCCAGCAGGCCTCCAGCGCGCGAACGCCGAGTGTTGAGAAGCTGCCGTCGGCACCTCGCAGGAGCGATCCCCCCGGGCCGAGCAGCGTGCCGTCGAGGTCCGCATAGAGGCACCGCATTGGCCCGGTGACCATACTGGGATGAGGTGAACACCGTTGCCGAAACCGAGCCCTGGACCGAGCTGCTCGAGCTCGGTCGCGCCGACGAGCGGCTCGTCTACGAGGACCTCTACGCCGAGCGCCCCGCGCGCTATGTCTCGATTCCCGATGAGCTTGCGCCGGCGGTGCGGTCGGCGCTGGAGCACACCGGGATCCACGAGCTCTACGCGCACCAGGCGCGCGCGCTGTACGCCGCTTTCGCCGGCCCCACGATCGTCACCACGGGAACGGCCTCGGGCAAATCGCTCTGCTTCCAGCTGCCGACGCTCCAGGTCCTGACCACCGATCGGACCGCGCGGGCGCTCTACCTCTACCCGACCAAGGCGCTGGCTCAGGACCAGGCTCGGGCGCTCGCCGGCTTCGGGCTCGGCCGCGCGGTTCGGCCCGCGATCTACGACGGCGACACGCCGCGGCAGGAGCGCGCCGCAATTCGCAAGCGAAGCAACCTGATCCTCACGAATCCCGACATGCTGCATGTAGGGATCGTCCCGAATCACACCGCCTGGGATGAGCTGCTCGCGAACCTCGCGTTCGTCGTCGTCGACGAGGCGCACGTGTACCGCGGCGTGTTCGGATCGCACGTCGCGAACGTCCTTCGGCGGCTGCGCCGGGTCGCCGCGATCCACGGCAGCGAGCCGCGCTTTCTGCTGACCAGCGCGACGATCGCCAACCCGCTCGAGCTCGCCTCCGGATTGACCGGGTGCCACGAGTTCACGCTGATCGAGAGCGACGATGCGCCGAAGGCGGCGCGTCGGCTCGCGATGTGGAACCCGCCACTGCTCGATGAGGCGCTCGGGGTGCGAGCCTCGGCGCTGTACGAGGCGGCCGAACTGCTGGCCGAGCTCGTCAGCCGTGGGGCGCGCACGATCTGCTTCATGAAGTCGCGCAAGGGCATCGAGCTGATCTTGCGGCACGCGGTCGCGCGCCTGCCGCCCGAGCTGGGGGAGCGAATCGCGCCGTATCGGGCGGGCTACACGCCGGCGCAGCGTCACGAGATCGAGCGGCGGCTCTCCGGGGGCGAGCTGCTCGGGGTCGTCGCCACGGACGCGCTCGAGCTCGGGATCGACATCGGCCAGCTCGACGCCGCCATCTGCGTCACGTTTCCGGGCACCGTCGCGAGCCTCAAGCAGATGTGGGGCCGGGCTGGCCGGCGCGGGCGAGGCCTGGCGGTCTACATCGCCGGCGAGGATGCGCTGGACCAGTTCTTCTGCCGCCACCCGGACGAGTTCGTGCAGCGTCCGGTCGAGGCGGCGATCCTCGATCCGGACAGTCCCGAGATCTATGCCGAGCATCTGGTCTGCGCGGCGCACGAAGCGCAGCTCACCGACGCGGACGCCGAGATCTTCGGCGAGCACTGGCACCCGTACGCCGACTCGCTCGCGCAGGCCGGCATTCTGCGTGAGCGGGCGAGCGGGTTTGTGCCGGCCCGCGCCGACGATTACCCAGCGGCCCGAGTCGCGCTGCGCTCGTCCTCGCCCGACAGCTTCGCGCTGATCGATGCCCGCAGCGGCGAAATGGTCGGCACGATCGAGCTGCAACGCGCGTACGCGACCGTGCACGAGGGCGCCGTCTACCTGCACCTCGGCCGCTCGTATCTCGTGCGAGCGCTCGACCTCGACGCTCGCCGAGCGCTGCTCGAGCCGTTCGACGGCAATTACTTCACCCAGGCCAAGCGCGAGATCATGGTCTACATCGAGCGCATGCACGAGCGGCGGGCCAGCCACGGAGTCACTCTCTCGTTCGGCACCGTCTCCTATTCCGAGACCGTGCTCGGCTACCAGCGAAAAGGGCTGACCGATCACGCCGTGATCAGCTTCGAGACGCTGGACCTGCCGACGGTCCAGTTCACCACTCGCGCGCTGTGGTACGAGCTCGACGACCTGATCGCGGCGCCGCCGAAGCTGCCGATCGGGCAGCTGCTCGGCGCGCTTCACGCACTCGAGCACGGTCAGATCGCCGTGCTGCCGCTGATCGCGATGTGCGATCGCTGGGACATCGGCGGGCTGTCGACCGCCCTGCACCCGCAGACCGAGGGCCCGACGATCTTCATCTACGACGGCCATCCGGGCGGGGTCGGGATCACGCGTCGTGGCTTTGATCAGTTCGAGCGGCTCGTCGGCGACGCGCGTC
Source organism: uncultured Solirubrobacterales bacterium (assembly GCA_963763525.1). Lineage (GTDB taxonomy): Bacteria > Actinomycetota > Thermoleophilia > Solirubrobacterales > Solirubrobacteraceae > Palsa-465. Next base: position 506,031 of record CAVXPA010000011.1, on the reverse strand, counting down.
GTCTGATTGGCGAGTGCCGTTGCAAGGATGGCTGTCCGTCGTGCGTGCAATCGCCAAAGTGCGGCAATCTCAACGAGCCGCTGTCCAAGGGCGGCGCGCTGGAGTTGCTCGCACGGATGCAGGCCCACGTTGGGTGAGCTGCGGGGCGGGCGGAGGGTGAGCCGCCGGGCGGACGGAGGGTGAGCAGTCGGGCGGGCGGAGGGTGAGCAGACGGACGGGCGGAGTGAGCCGCCGGGCCGGGGTTGAGCCGCCCGCGGGCGCTCAAGCGAGGGACTTCGGCTTCACGTAGTCGGTCAGCTCCGCCGCTTCCCGCTTCCAGCTCTCTCCAGGGACCCTCGAACTCGAGCGTCGCGAGCGCCCCGGTGGGGAACTTGCGTTCGACGTCGGCGAGGTACCCGTCGGTGGCCGCGATCCTGCCCTCCGTCAGTCGCAGCACCAGCATCTGCAGCGCGGGATTGTGGCCGATCAGCATCACCGACTCGATGCCATCCGCTACCCCGTGCAGACGCTCGATCAGACTGGACGTGCTGGCGCCGTAGAGCTCGTCCTCGATCGACACCTCGCCGCCGGGCGCGACGCCCTCGAGCGTCTCACGCGTACGACGGGCGGATGAGCACAGCACGAGCTCAGGGTGGATCCCGTTCTCGCGCACGTACGCGCCCAGCAGCTCGGCCGCCCGGCGGCCACGGGGGGAGAGCGGGCGCTCGTAGTCGTCGAGGCCCGGGTTGTCCCAGCTCGATTTCGCATGGCGCAGGACGAACAGCTGCTTGCTCGGCATCTCTGCGTCCGATTGTGGCGCGTCGACCGGCGGCGGAATCGCTAGCATCGCCCCGCAGGGCGAGATAGCTCAGCTGGTAGAGCACACGACTGAAAATCGTGGTGTCCCCGGTTCGAGTCCGGGTCTCGCCACTCCCCGGATCTGGCCGCAAAGCAAGAATTTTGAGCGACCGGCGAACCGCGTCGAGCCATCGGATCCCCCCGCGTGCGACCGAATGTGCAAGCGGCAAGCATCGGTTTACGCCGCTTCTGACGCGCCGGGGCAGCCGCACTCGTTCTGAGTGGAGTGCTCGACCGGGCTTCAGCCGTGGGAGGGGCAGCCGGGGCGAGCGAGTACCAGCTCTCCGCACGGGAGGTGGGCGAGGCGCTGGTGCTCGGTCCCCCTCAACAACGCGCGTGGTCAGCGCCCGGGGCCGCCGAGTCAGAAAGCGAACCTGGCGGCCCGAAGCCTCGAGTCGGTGGAGCAGGCGGCCCCCGATGTAGCCGGTGGCGACGGTGAGGATGACTTGGGCGCCATCGAGCTACTACCACCAGTCGTAGGCTAGTCTGCTACGCCGTGTAGTGGATTCGGGAAGGTATCGGCCCGACCGCGGGGTCCTCGGTTAGAAGCAACGCTGGCCGAGCCACGGACGATCGTTTGACAGGTGAGGGCACGTTGGACAATTTTCATAAGGAGTCACGTTGATGAGTCGAACACGATTCCCACTGGTGGCAGCGGTGGCCGTCGTCGTCGCGGCAGCCATCGTCGTGCTCGTGGCCACCAGTGGCGCGAGTACCACCAAGTCCCAGCAGGCCGTAGCGGCCGCGTCGGCCATCTCGGTGAAGCAAACTTCGCTGGGCCAGACGCTGGTCGATGCCAACGGGCGCACGCTGTACCTGTTCGAGGGCGACAGGCACAACGTCAGCACCCTGTCGCCGGCCGGCCAGGTCATCTGGCCTCCGTTCACGGCCACGACTAAACCGCGAGCGCTGAGCGGCGCGGTGGCCGGACGGATCGGCACGGTGACGCAGCCGGGCGGCGGGTCCCAGGTTACCTACAACGGACACCCCCTGTACTACTACGTCGGCGATCACGGCCCGGGTCAGACAACCGGCCAGGGCCTGAATGAATTCGGCGCCCTGTGGTACGTCCTCGGACCCGGCGGCAACGCGGTGACCTCCTCCCCCACCCCGCCAGCGCGCGCCAGCGGGGCCGGCTCGTCCAGCTAGGGATACTAAGCATCGATCCACCGGTCGGGGCCGCGGGTTCTGTCTGGGGGTGAACGACTAATGACCTCCTGAGCGGGGCTTTTGCGCGACCGTGACGGCAGTCGGGGTCCCGCGCGGGACGTCACTCGCGTGGCGCATGCTGGGACGGGTTGCGGCGCCGTCCACAGTCGGGACGTTCTTGCGGGCGTTCACGTTCGGGCACGTCCGCCAACTCGACCAGAGCAACCACCACCAGACCGTGGAGGTCGACGCCTCATACGCCGCCAGCTCGATCACCACCCGGTACAGCTCAGCGCGCGAGAACCGCAAAAGCGCCAGCCCGCACCGTGCCGGCAACTCGCACGCGACCGCCTTGACCGCGGCCACCTGCGTCCGGGGGGGAAAAAACGGCGTGGGGCGACCCGCGCGCGGCTTGTCCGTCGGTCCGTCGAGCCGCAACTCGGCGAAGCGCCTTGGCCACCGCCCGACCAGACTCGGTGAGGTATCCAGCTTCGCCGCGATCTCCGTGTCATGCAACCCGTCAGCCGCATACAGGACGATCATTGCCCTCTGCACATCCTGAAACGGCGGCTTCTCGGCCTGCGCGCGGCGCTCCAACACCCCGCGCTCCTTACCGCTCAGCTCGATCTTGTGACGAGGCGGGCCGTCCGACCGCGATACATAACTTCGCCGGCCGCGCCCAACTCCTTCTCACTTACGACCGATGCTTCCGGCGAGTTGACGGCGCTGGTCGCGCTTACTTTTGCGTAGACCATCTAGTTGATCTCTCGTGCTTATTGGCCACCCCGGCAGTGGGTCAGTTAACCGGTGGCCGACGACAAGCGTTCGCGCGTCTCGCGGCAAGCGGTAGCTTTGAACGTTGCTAGAGCTTCCGCAGCGCGGCCAGTCTCTCGACTAGCGCGTCAGCGACATTCGGCTGCATGACGATACGCGTGATCCCGCGAAGGTTCTGCGCGTCGCGATCCGGCCCCGTCTGAAGAAACTCCATGTAGACCATCGGGTCCACGTTGTCCCAGACGTAGACGGCATCGACAAACCGGAATTCGGTGTCGCTGACGTAGCTCGTGATGCTGTAGTCAGCAGCTTCTTCTTCGGCCATGTGCGCAAGACTAATTGCCCTCCTCGGGAGCGTGGGGAAGTTTTGGACTATCGGCGTCTCGGGGCACCGCTACGGTGGGGCCGTGGCCGATCTCAATCGCCTAGCCGCCCGGATTGTCAAGGACGCGACCGAGGAAAGCCGTGCCGGAGACGCCAGCGCAGATCAGCGGCCGTCGCGGCGGACTGAAGGGAGCGCGGAGCGAGGCCGCCACCGATGCGAAGAGGATGGTGAAGCAGCCCCCGGCGATGGCAGCGGGGCTCACGGATCACGTCTGGACGCTGCATGAGATCGCTGCGCTGCTCGATTCGAACCTGACCCACTACCGCCGCCCCGGGTCACTGGAGTTCACGAGGATGCTGGGGAGATCGTCGGTCGCGCGCGGTGGCTCAGGAGCGGCGCTCGAACAGGCCGGCGACGAACACGCTGAGCTCGTAGAGAACCAGCATCGGGATCAGCTCGAGGCCCGTGGTCACAACGTCGGTGCCGGGTAGCAACAGCGCCAGTGCGACGAGGGCAACGATGGCGTGGCGGCGGTGCTTGCGCAGCTGACGTGTACTCACGATCCCTGTGCGGGTGAGTCCAATGACGGCAACCGGGATCTGGAAGAACAGCCCGGTTGCAAGCAGCGTCAGCAGGATGAATCGGTAGTAGCTACTGGCCTGCACGAGCGAATCGAAGGAGCCGGCGTTGAAGTTCTGCAGAAACCCGACCGCGCCGGGCAACACGACGAAATAGCCAAATGCTATTCCGGCCATGAACAGGAGTGGCGCCATTGCCATCAGTGGCACCGCGACGCGGCGTTCGCCGGGGCTGAAGGCGGGGATGACGAAGGCGTAGAGCTGCCAGAGGATCACTGGCAGCGTGAGGAGCAGCGCGAAGTAGCCGGCGTCACCGGCTGGCGGCCTTGGGGCCCGGCCGGGGTAACGGCGACGACCGCGGCGTCAGCCCGGGCGGCCGAGTTCAACGCCTGCCGCTCGGCGGCGGCGAGGGGAGCCGAGGATTGCGCGAGGAGCTCGAACGCGAGGCGTTGGCGATCCAGTGCGACGCTGAGGCTCTGCTGCACGCGGGCGGTCTGGGCGAGCGGACCGTGCGAGTGCCTGAGAGCCGCGGCACTCGCACGCGCTAGGGGGCGGTTCAGCACATTTAGAAGATGGCGCGCCCCGCCTCGGGGAGGCGCTTGGGCCCGAGGAACAGGAGTGCGACGACGAGGAGGATGATTAGGTGTGTGGGTTGCAGGATTCCGGTGAACATGGTGGTGTCCTTTTGTTTGGGCGGATCGGACGCGGCTCTTGAGATGAACCGCGGCCGATCTGCGTTGTTGGTGCCGCCGGGTAGTCTCGGCGGCCGCCGGCTTAATCGCTGCGATTAACTGCGCTGGGCGGCGTCGGCCTCTCTGGCCAGCTCGAGGACGGTCCTGAAGAACTTCGAGGACTGGCCCTCGAACAGCCGGTCAGCGGTGAAGCTCTTGATCGTGGCCACGGCGCCGCCGTTGTCGTCCAGGGTGGGTCGTACGATCGAGCATTGGGGCAGACCCTTGTGCAGGAAGTCACACGGTTCGGGGAGGATCAGGTTGGTCTGGTTCAGCTCGCCGCCCTTGGCATTTAGATCGGGGAAGGTCACTCCGGTTTCGGGATCGGTGACCCCGGCCAGTGGCTGCGCGACGGCGTTGCCGGCCTTGTCGTGCCAGAGCGAGAAGTGGTTCGTCTCCACCCCGCCGATGGAGACGATGATCCGGAGCACCTCGAGGCTGGTGGCCTTGAGCGCCATGATGCTGTAAAGGCTGGAGCCGCCCTGCTCGATGTAGGCGAAATGAAACCCCGCGGTGTTGGCGATCGCCTGCATCCGCGTCTCCTGGGCGCCCACCGGCGGGACCGGCGCCGGCAGCCCGGGCGGGGTGTCGGTGTCGTTGAGCGGGATCGCCGGCTCGTGCCTGATGTCGACCGCCTGGGGAAAAGTTGCTCCCAGATCGGGGTTCTGGGTGCTGCGGTATCGGACATACCAGCTCGTGTCGACGTCGAGCGTCTGCAGGTTCGTCAGCCGTCCCTTCTGCTTCGCGCCCGTCGCCTGGCTGCTCGGAAGCGTCCGAAACTCGTCCAGGTTCACCAGCGGCGCGCCCTTTGAGCGCAGATACGCGTTCAGGAAGGCGGCGTGGCTCTCCTCATCGTCGGTGTTGTCGGCGATGTACTGCGGCATGTCGCTGTCGAGGTTCGATAGCGCTGCCATGTAGGCCGGGTTGCCTCCCTTCACTCCGCCCAGCTCGTTGTACTGCTGCCACAGGTCGGTTTCGATCAACTCGATCGCGGCCAGCAGCCGCAAGATTGCGACATCGCCCGCGGTGATCTCGAGGCTTGCAGCGCGCGCCTCGCTCGCGAACAACGCCGCGCCGGGAACAGCCGCCACGCCCGCGAGTCCGACGCCCTTCAGGAATGAACGACGCCCCACTACTCCGCGCCACCGGGCTTCCAGGCCGTCCTCGCCGGACGACTCGATGGAACGGGCGGAAGTTACATCTGAGTTGCTCATGTTGTGCCTTTCGTTTGTTGGGCTGAGTGGTCTAGCTGGTATGGACCGAGAGGGGCAGGGGCACGGTGGCGCGCCCGCCCGAGCCCCAGGCCCGCAGGTGGCCACGCGCGCGGCTTTGTGTCCTCACGCGCGGCGCGTTTCCGGCGCTGAGGCGCCGACTGAGGATTCCGTCGCTGATGCCCTCGAGCCATGCGTCAACGTTCGCGTCGCCCTCGTAGACGATCAACAGCGTGGCGGTCATCGTGGTCGCCAGGACGTCGGTGATCCCGGGGAAGTCGTCAAGCAAGCGGTCGTGGACCGCTCGCCAGTCCGAAGCAACTTTCAGCCCCGGCACGGTGAGCATGAACAGTCGCGGCACCGCTATGCCTCCGACGCGGTAGGCGTGGAGGCGGCACTGGCTGTCTCGTCGCGGGTGACGGGCATGGCCCGCAGCTCGTGCTCCCGGCGGTCCGCGATGGCGAGAAAGACAAAGAGCGAGACGATCGCTACCGCCTCGGCTGCAATCGCGATCACGATCTCAAGGCGATATCCGTGTTCCATGAACCCGAACAGCGGCCTGTGCTCGCTGATCAACAGCGCGGCCAAGGCGCCGGCCGCAACCCCGATACCGGCCACGGCTGCCAGCGAGTCAAACAGCAGCCGACCGTGGCCGGCGGACCGTCGAATTGGGAGCAGCAGCAGGAGACCGAGCGACGTCGCCGCGATGAAATTCACCAGGAAGAGCGGTCCGATCGTCGGGATGACCGAGAAATGCGCGACCGTGTACTGCTCAAGGTGCACGCCCCCCACGACGAGCAGCGCAATCGCCCCGATGGCCTTTGCCACGCGTAGCGCGCGTATCCGATCTGCGGGTCCACGTCCTGATCTCATGAAATCTCCTCAAGCGGTCTCGGGTGTCTTCGAAAAGCTCTACGACGCACCGTCGTAAGAGGCCTTCTCCGCTAAAGACGCCCACCCGCGCGAAAACTTCCCAATGCCGGCAATAAAAACTACGCCGCCTCGTAGAAGCCGCCGCTAAAGCCTTCCGGAAGCCGTGTTAGACGGTGTTGCGGCGCGGCCAGCGCTGTGCGGGCGCAGCCCCGGACCACGACGGCGGGGGATCAGCGGCAGGATCACGACGCAGGGCCGGTGGTGGAGAAGCGGCGGGGCGAGCGTGGCGGAGCCCGCCAGCTGGCCGGCGAGCAGCGCGATGGTTCCAAGGATCCCGTCGCCGACCGCCCGGGAAGCGGTGGATACGGACGGGGACGTTTTCAGGAAGGTTTGGCGTCGGACGGCGTCTGCGTTAATGAGATACCTACGACGCCGCGTCGTAATACCGAGACGCGACTTCGAGCGACCCAGGAGTTGATCGGAATGAACCTGAAGAGACCACCTCGAACTCACGCCGCTCGCCTCGAGTTCCTCGACGCGCTGATGGACAGCTACCTGCACTGGCGCGACGAGAGCCGCGCGGTAGCCGAGTCGTATCGAAACTGGCGCGCGGCACCCCGGCCCGACCGCGACGGCGCCTTCGATGAATATCTCGCGGCGCTAGATCGCGAAGAGCACGCGGCTGGCGGCTACCGGCGGGCGGTCGAGCAGACGCAGAGGGCCTAACGCGGCCGACGAGTCGCCGGCGCTGGAATCTACGAGGCCATGTAGTACGATGCCGGATCGTGAATCCTTCTGTACAAGTCCGACCATGACCGAGCGCACGGGATCGATCCCCTCCGGGCGTGTCCGGCGAACGGCCAAGGTCGGTCGCCTAGTCGCCGGCGAAGTCGCCAAGACGTACCGAACCAAGGCGGCGAACCTGGTGCGACCGGAGGAAAGACGGAGCGTCGCTAACGAGCGCCGACGCATGGAGGCGGCAGCCCGCGTCGTCGAGGTGCTCGGGCAGATGAAGGGCCCTGCCATGAAGATCGGACAAATGGCTTCGATCTTGGATCTGGGCGGGATTGCCACCCGACGAAGCGGAGCGGCTTCAGGCCAAGCTAGGAGAACTCCGCGATCACGCGCCTCAAGCTTCGTTCAAGGAGATGCGCAGGGTGATCGAGCAAGACCTCGGCGAGAGTATCGACAACCTGTTTGCCGAGTTCGACCCCAATGCCGCCGCGGCGGCGTCCATCGGACAGGTGTATCGAGCGCGTCTTCAACGACGGCCGCGAAGTCGCGGTGAAAGTGCAATACCCAGGCATTGGCGCTGCGGTGCGCGCTGACCTCCAGAACTTGGGCCTGATCATGCGGGCCGCACAACGATTTGCGCCTGGCATCGACCCCGCGACCACGGCCTCCGAGCTTCGCGAACGCATCAGCGAGGAACTCGACTACGAACACGAAGCTCAGGCTCAGCGTGCGTTCGCACGCCGGTGGCGCGGACACCCGTTCATCGTGATCCCGAAAGTGGTGACCAGCCTGTCCCGCACGCGGGTGCTCGTCAGCGAATGGGTCGACGGTGTCGGCTTCGAGGAGATCAAGGAGGCTCCGCGAGCCACGCGCGACCGTGTCGGCGAGATCGTCCTTCGGTTCTTCCTTGGTTCCCTGTACCGGTTTGGACAGTTCTCAGGCGACCCCCATCCGGGCAACTTCCGGTTGCTCGCTGACGGACGAGTCGCGTTTCTCGACTTCGGGATGACCAAGCGTGTCGCGCGTGCCAGGATTGATGCCGAACTCGCCGTGATTCGCGCCGCCCTCGAGCACGATGCGAACACCGTCCATGCGGGGTTGTCCGCGCTTGGCTTCTTCGAGCCCGACGATCCCCGCTTCGATCGTGAGCTCGTGCTCGAGCACGTGCGCGCCATCAATGCCTGGTACGCAGACGACAAACTGGTCACGCTCGATCCGCCCTACGTTTCGGAACTCCTGGCCCACGCCGGAGATCCCCGCTCGAAGTACTGGGACCTGATGAAGAACGAGACGATCCCGGCGGAGTCACTGTTATCGAGCCGGATGCAGATCATGACGCTCTCCACGGTCGGCCAGCTGAGCGCGACCGCTAACTGGCACCGGGTCATGTCCGAATGGCTGTACGGCTCGCTTCCCGCCTCACCGTTGGGCCTCGCCGAGGCCGAGTTCTTCGAACAGCCCGGCGCCTCGTTCCGAGCGGCGGCGGCATGAACCATCGTTCGTCCTTACAGTCGATCGGACGACACGCCTCGAGCGCGCCGGGCCAGGCTCCTTCGGTGATGAAGCATCGCCTGCCCGCGCGTCGCCGCGGTCTGAGCGGCCGGCCGTCACCTCAGCTCCCCGCCAATTTGCAGCCGTCCTCGAAGCCGCTTGTCCCACGCTCGGCGTGGTCACGGCTCGCAGCTTGCACCGCCGCCGCGGCGCTGCTGCAAATCGACGGCACGCTCATCACGGTCGCGCTGCCGTCGGTGGCGCATGGTCTGCACCTCAGCACGAGCTCCACCTCGGTCGTCCTCAGCGTGTACTTCGCGGCCTATGCCCTCCTGCTGATCCCGGGCGGAGAGCTTGTCGACCGGTTCGGAGCTCGGCGGCCGGCGCTCGTCGGTCTCGCGCTGTTCGCCGTCGGAGCGGCCGCGGGCGCGCTCGCGGGCAACTTCGTCGAGCTGCTCATGGCACGCGTCGTGCAGGGCGCCGGGGCCGGCCTAGTCAGCCCGGCCGCGCTCGCCGGCGCCGTCTCGGGCTTCCCGCCGGGGCGACGCGGACGCGCGCTCGGCATCTGGGGGGCCAGCGCCGGCATGTCGAACCTGCTCGGTCCGGTGCTCGGCGGTGTCCTGACCGTGGCGGTCGGATGGCGCGCTGACTGGTGGGCGCTCGTTCCGTTGACGATCGCCGCTGGGGTGGCGATCGCTCGGGTGATGCCCGCGATCGTCCGCGTAGACCAGCGCGCGAACCCCGCCCTCAACCGGATCGTACTGGCGGCCACGCTGGTCGCCGGGCTCACGTTCGCGGTCATGATCGGTGCCTTCTACATTGTCGAGCAGTACCTGCAGCGGGTGGCGGGGTTCTCGGCGCTGGGAGCGTCCGGCGCCCTGGTGCTCGTGGCGCTGCTGGTCGGCGCGGCCGCGCCAGTGGCCGGGAGGCTCGTCGATCGCCACGGGGAGCGGCTGCCCGCGCTGCTGGGGTTCGGGGCCTCGGCGTTCGGGCTCGCGGTCCTGGGGATCCCGGGCATGACGCTCGACGGCGTCGTCACCATCCTGCCGCTGATCCCGGTCGGCCTGGGACTTGGGATGCTGTTCGTGCCGACCTCGCGTGCTGCGCTCAACGCCAGTCCCCTGGCCTCGCACGGTCGGACGTCGGCGCTGCTCTCGGTCGGCCGGCTGCTCGGCGCCACCGTTGGCGTCGGGCTGGCCGGCGTCGCGCTGTCGGGGACGCTGACCGCGTCGACGGTTCACCGCACGCTGCTGCTCGGGGCGATGCTGTGCGCTGTAGTGGGGCTTCCCGCCGCGACCCGGCTGACCGCCCGGGCCGCTCAGCCCGCCGGGCAGCCCGTCAGCGCCTGAACGCTCACAAAGTACTAACCGACATAGTACGAACGGACATAGTATGATGGCTCGAGATGAGTTCGCGCGCCGCCCAGAAAGAGGCCGCCCGGCAACGGCTGATGGCAGCCGAGGCGGAGTCCACCCGTCGGAGACGGCAACAGCTCCATCGGCGACGCCTGATCGGAACGCTCGTGGCCGCGGTTGTTGTTGTGGCGGTAGCGGTCGCAGCCTCTAGCGGCGGCTCACGTGTCGCCGCTGCACATGGTGGAAGGCTGTCCGGAGTGGCCTTCTCCGGCCGCCTGTTTGCCGGGATTCCTCAACGTGGGAGCGTGCTGGGCCGCGCCGATGCGCCTGTCCAGTTGGTCGAGTTCGCGGACCTCCAGTGTCCGTATTGCGATGAGTATGCGGTTCACGCGCTGCCAAGCCTGGTTGCGAACTACGTGCGCCAGGGCAAGCTGCAGATGCAGTTCGAGAACCTGTCGTTCATCGGCCCGGACTCCGTCAAGGCCGGACGCGTGGCCGCCGCGGCGGCGGAGCAGAACCGGCTCTGGAACTTCGTCGACCTGCTCTACCTCAACCAGGGAGAGGAGAACACCGGTTACGTCACGGCCTCCTACCTGCACCGGCTGCTGGCGGCGGTGCCGGGCCTGAACGTGCCGGCGGCATTGCGGGCGAGTGGGACACCTGCCGCCGATGCCGCGCTGCTCCAGGCCAATGAGCTGGCGACCGCGGAAGGCGTGAGCGGGACCCCGACCTTCCTGGTGGGGCGAACGGGCCAGGCACTTCGCGTGTTCCAGCCAGCCTCGCTGACTGCTGCGCCGTTTGAGGCGGAGATCAACGGACTGCTGACTGGCGCCCGATGAGCGGCCAGCTGCTCAGGGGCACGAGCACAACGCTCACCCTCGGCGGCGTAGGCATCGCTGGCTATCTGACGTACGTCCACTACGCTGGCCTGCATCCCGTGTGCGGGATCTCGCACGGATGTGAGACGGTCCAAACCTCCAGTTACGCGTACCTGGCCGGGATTCCCGTGGCGCTCCTGGGGCTGCTCACCTACCTGCTAATCCTGATCACGCTGCGCAGGCAGGGCGACAACGCTCTCTTCACCGGCTACGTCCTCACGCTGATCGGGTTCGGCTTCAGCCTCTACCTGACCTACCGCGAGGTCTTCACCATCCACGCCATCTGCTCGTGGTGCGTCTCGAGCGCCATCGTCTTCATGCTCCTAGCCGTCGTGCAGACGATCAGGGTGCTGGGCGCCAGCCGACCGGTTCGTTCGCCGGCGGCTCAGATCGCGTAGCCGCACGCTGAGCCCGGACGCCGGCGCACTAGAGATCGCTGACGCTGGTCCAGGCATCGCAGGCGGTTGGCAAGCTGTCGGCGTGACTCGATGACCCAGAAGCAGCGGCCTACGGCTCAACCACCTGGGTCGGCGGGCTGATCGCCTCGTGGTAGTCGCTGGGCGCGAGGATCTGAGAGACGATCAGTGTTTGCCGCCCGCGCGGCGTTCCACTGGCGTACGGTGCTGCGCGGGGGCCTAGCTCAGCCCTTGCGGGCTTCGCGTTGCAGAGCCCGCCGGCGGGCTGGGTCGAGTCCAGCCATCTGCTGTGCGAAGTGGCTGAGCGCGACGTCGCCGTACTGATCGACGAGCGCCGCGACCTCCGACTGGGCTCGGAGCGCCATGTATTCCTCGCGCGTGTAGGCCGGGGCGTAGTAGTCGGTCTTGCCTTCGCGACGGCGGCCGAGGAGGCCCTTCGTGTGCAGCCGCGCCATGACCGTCATGTATGTCGTGTATGCGCGCGGGTCGTCGGTGCGCTTGTTCAAACGTTCCATAACCGTCCGGACGGAGCTTTCGCCAGCCTTCCAAAGTTCCTCCATGATCTCGGATTCGAGTTCGTGCAGGGCCGGCGGCGCCGACTTGCGGTTCGATTTGGTGCGCTTTCGAAGTGGCATCTACGACGCATCATAGCAAGCGCATCGGCGCCCGCGGGCCGCCCGCCCAGCAGGTCCGCGCGCAGGCTCAGACCGGCGAACGCGTGCGCGTTCTCGAATGAGCTACTATGCTGGATAGTATGAAAGGAGACGCGCCCATGCGACATCAGCGAAGGAACCAAACGAGGCTCGGTCTCGTACCCGATGTAGAGGATGGCGAGGTGACGGTCGAGCAGGCGCTGGCTATGCGGGACGATCAGGCGAGGCGGGCGGAGCAATATGCCGATTGGGTCGAGCAGGCGCGAACGTCCGGTCATTGGGCCGCGATGCGGCACTGGATGCACGAGTACCGGCGGGCCGCGAAACAATGCCGTCTCCTGGGCGAGCGGATCCGCGGGGAACGCACCGCGCGGGCTCAGACAGCGGGGGTCGACGCTCCTCAAATCGCGGACCGTCCGGGCGTCGCTCGCCTCGCCCCGCGGGTCGCTGCTGACATGCCGCCTGCCGGGGAAGCGGCCTGAACCGGTGGGGTCTCTGTCCCGAAATGCAGAAGCTACCGTCCCTCCCGCGCTGCACGAGCTCGAGGAGGCGGTGATGGACGTGATCTGGGCGCACGACGAAATCTGTGGGCGCGAGGTCATGCAAGCCCTGAATAGTCGTGGCGTCACGCGCGCGTATACAACCTATATGACAATCATGGCACGGCTGGATGCCAAGGGCCTGCTGACCCGCTCACGCCGCGGGAAGACCGACTTCTACCGCGCCGTGTACACCCGCGAACACTACGCGGATGTTCGCGCCGGCGCGGCTGTCGACGCGATCATCGAGCAATTCGGCGAGGTCGCGCTCTCTCACCTCGCCCGCCAGATGGCGCAGCTTGATCCAGCCCACCGCCGATCGCTCACGCGCCTTGCCCGCGGGAAGTGACATTGGGCACCGCTACGTGTTCGGGCTGGCGGCCGCACTGGGCGCCGGCGGCGTCGGCCTGACCGCCGCGACTATCACCACGACGCTCGCGTCGGTGCATCGAGCTTCCGCGGGCGCCCGGCAGATCGTGCTCGCGGGGATACGGTTCACCTATCCGACCGTGAACGGCGCAGAAGCCGTCTTGTTTGTGCTCGGGGTGTCCGCGGCCGCGGTGATTGCGACGGTGGTTCGAGCGGCTTGGCGCCAGATCAGTGCCCACCGGCGCTTCGCGGCGGTGCTGGAACCGGTCGAGTTCCTCGACCGAGATCCGAGAGTCGGCGTGATCCGGGACCCGCGGCCGCAGGCGTTCTGTGCGGGCTACCTGCGGCCTGCCGTCTATGTCTCACGCCGAACTGTCGAGCTGCTCGCAGACAGCGAACTCGATGCGGTACTCGCGCACGAGCATCATCACCGCCGCGTCAGAGATCCGCTGCGGATCGCTTGCGGCCGTGTGCTGAGCGAGGCACTTTTTTTCGTGCCCGTCCTCAAGCCGCTTTGCGATCGCTACGCGGACGTCGCTGAGCTGAGCGCAGATCGGGCGGCGGTCCGCGCGAGCGCGGGCCGCGAAGCGCCGCTGGCTTCCGCGCTGCTGGCCTTCGATGAGAACGCACTGCCGGGCACCAGCGGTATCTCGCCCGAGCGCGTCGACTCGCTGCTGGGCCAGCCGACACGCTGGCGCCTGCCGGCCTGGCTGCTGGCCGGGTCGGTCACCGCCCTAGCGGCGGTCACCGTCGTCATCTGGTTGATCAGCGAGAGCGCCCGCGCGTACGCCACCTTCAACCTCCCGATCGTCTCCCCACGACCGTGTCTGGCGATCATGAGCATCGTGCCGGCCGCCGGCTGCCTCTGGGTGCTCACCCGGATGGTGCGATCGCGCGACACGGATCGGCGAAAGCCCACCGCCCAGGCGGCGCCCACCTCCAACTGGTCATGATCCCGCGGCAGCGCGCCGCGGCCATGCGAGGCGCTGGGCGTTCCGAAGAACCAGCCCCTGGCCCAGGGGGAGGGAGTGGCGAGCGGCGACCCGCCTCGTTACCCACCCTGATCACACCTGGGACTCGACCAGCATTCGGATCGCGTCGAGTGTCGCCGCGACATCGTGATCGCTCGCGGCTGCATGAGGAGTGTCGAGGAAGAGCGTGAGCCGAGACCCTTCACCGTCCGCGTCGACCTGCAACCAGCCGCGGTAGCCGGAGGCCGCGCCCCACTCGATTCTTCGCGCGGCGTCGTCAGTCGCAAAAGATGCCTCGCCGTGCTGCTCGTGCCCTTCATAGCGGGCGTCGACCTCTACACGATCTCCGCCGGCGGCGCGCGCCGCCGTCAGTTGTGGCACGAATTTCGGAAGGTTGGTCACGTCCGCAATTGCCGCGTAAACCGCATCAGGCGGCGCCGCGACGTGTTCGGTGTGCTCATGTTGCATGTGCGCTCCTAGCTTTGGGGAAGCGCAAGCAACCATATCTCCTGAGAACAAAGTGCTGCGGGTTCTCGAGGTCATGATCGCGGGCATGGCGCGGACGCCAGCGAACGCGATCGTCCGCAGCCGACGGGCCTGCATCACTCCGCGCGTGTCACCTGGCGTGGTCATCCCTTGAGGTGGAACGGGACGCTGGTCACGACGATCCCCTCGTGACGGATCAGGATCCGTCGTAACCGCTGGGCGATCCGCCCGTGCAGGACCGACTCCCAGCGGTGCGCGGGAACGACCTCAGGCACGATCACGGTCAAGGTGATGTCGGGCTGCTGCCGGTGCAGGGCCTCGATGTATTCGGCCAGTGGGGCGACGGTGGCGCGGTAGGGTGAAAAGACGACCTCCAGTGGCAAGTAGGCGCCCCAAACCTTCCAGTATCGGTGAAAGCGGTTGCCCTCCTCCGCGCTGGGGCTGACGTGGACCGCGAGTACGGGCACCTGGAGCGAGGCGGCGTACGCCAGCGCCCGAAGCGCGGCCAGGTCGAGCACTGCGACCGGAACGACCACTAGGTGCTCGTTCCTGTCGTCGCGGTCGCCCCGGAGGAGAACGCGCGCAGGATCAGCAACACCCCGAGCGCTTCGGTGGCGTGTTGCGGCGGTGGTACCACGGCGTGGAAGCCGTGCATTGCCGAGTCCACGAGGGATTGGCCTCGCCACGGCGGCCCACCACCGTGGCAAGGCTTCCCGCTGCTTTCGAGACGGCGCCTGTCAGGTCGCATGTCACCCCACAGGTCTCCAGCCTCAGGTCACGCTCATCCGGCGTATTCAGCGACGGCCCGATTCTCAGTACCCGTAGCCGGTCGCGGGAGCGGCCGGAGCAGCTGTTGAGGTGCTGGGCGCGTGCGTGATGCCGTTGCCGCTGGGTCCGAGGACGTACCAGAGCGCGCCAAACTCGTTCAGGCCCTGCCCGCGGGTGCTCCCCGGGGTCGAGTCACCCACGTAGTAATAGAGGGGGTGCCCCTCGTAGGTAACCTGCTTGACACCGGTCGGGCTGGTCGTGGTACCGATCAAGGCCGCCTGAGCTCCGTTCTCGGCTTTGACGGGTCCGGCGGAGACGAAGCGCGGCCAGACCGCGGCTCCCGCGGCGGAGAGCGTGCTGACGCCGGCTCGGTCGCCCTCGAAGAGGTAGAGGGTGCGCCCGTTCGCGTCGACGAGCGTCTTGCCCAGCGAAGTGCTCCGGATGCTGATGGCAGATCCGCCAGCGACTTTTGATTGGTTGGCCGTGGCGTTTCCGCCACCGATCGCGACGACGGCCACTACGACCGCGGCGATGACGATCGCGAGACCGGCCGAGGCGAGGTATTTGATGTTCATGAGCGTCTACTCCTTGAGATGAGGTCCTACCCTGGGCGCCTGCGTTAGCGCGGGAGCGCGGGGTTAGTCCGGGGTTCTACAAGAGAAGACGCCAGTAATTTCGATTCCTTCCCACATCTACGATCTTCTGTAGTGGGAAGTTACGACATTGTGTAGTGGGTCGTGATGTGGCCTATCTCCGTTCGGCGTCCGTGGCCCTTGATGTCGGATGGCAGCGCCACATGTGGGAAACGAACGACGACGGTACGTAGTAGAGGGGTCCTGGTTCCTAGGGCCGCCTCGAGGGAGGCAACGGTTCCGGTCGACAGCCGGTGACTACGAACCGTCCAGCGGTGCCGCCGCGAGCTCTGGCACAGCGCGGCGTTGCGCGCCTCGTGGGTCGAGGCGAAGCGGCCGGCCGTCCGGGCGGCGCGTGCATCCGAGCGCCCCGAGCGCGATGGGTACTGATAGCGAGATGCCCCGGTAGAGGAGGACCGCCGCCGCCGCTGGTGCCGCGGGTGCGCCGTAGAGCACGAGGGCTCCGATAAGGCCACCCTCGAGGACTCCGAGGCCGCCGGGAATAGGTAATGCGCCCGCGAGCGACCCAACGAGGTATCCCATCACGACAACTCCAATCTGGGGTGCGTGGCCGTAGGCATGGAAGGCCGCCCAAAGCACGGCGTTGTCGAAGGCGTAGTAGGCAAGTGCACCGACGAGCTTCCAGTCCCCGGCGGTAACCACGGCGCGGGCATCGGTGATGCTCCCGCTCACCGCCGCGGTGGGCTTTGCCAGCGCGCGCCAGAACCTCCGTTGGCGCTGTACCGGTCGATGGGCCCTCGGGGTGCGCCCTATGAACCACGTCGAGCCGAGGAGTCCGACGGCGATCAGCGCCGGAAGGATCGTCAATGCCGCCTCATGAGGCCCGCTCGGGAGCCCGAGCCAGAGCAGCGTCCCGAAAGTGGCGAGTACGAGCGCTCCGGGAGCGTTGGTGAGCGCCACGAAGGTGATCGTGGAACGCGCCAGCTGTGAAAGCGATGGTTTCTCGGTCCTGGTCGACCACGCGCCGACTGTCGGCCCGACGAATCCTCCCGCCGGGAGGACGGTGCTCGCGCCCAGAGCGCGCAGGGCAGCCGGCGTCGTTCGCCGCCAGCTTAGGGATGCGGCGAAGACCAGCTTGAAGAAGACGACGAATCCGAGCGCCGACAGGAGCTCTAAGCCCGTCCCTGCCACGATCCACGTCGCACACCCTTCGACCACGCGGGCCGGGACGGCGGCAACGGTAGGCACGACGAGAGGCGTGGCCGCGACCGCAACCACTACGAGCGGGACCCAGAGCTGCCGACGATAGAAACGCCGTCGCCGCATGGTCAGCCGCCCCGCGTGATCGTCGAGACCGGGCACCGGACCCTAGGAGCGTGACCCAGCCGTCTCCACAGACCCGGGAGCGGTCGTCCTGCGACGGCGCTTATCGCGCGCGGACATGATCCTCGCGACGCTGACGCCGGCTGCGCTCGCGGCGACGAGGCTGAGCAGTGCTCCGGTGACCAACTCGCTCAGCCAAGCTGAGTGGTTGGTCGCGTAGCCGAGCAGCCAGGGGCTCGCGGCCAGCCACAGGCCGGCCGCGAAGACCACGTACGCGGCGGGACGCAAAACCACGATCAGGAGGGTCAGCGGCCCGAAGGCGAAGATGAAGAAGACGTGGCTGGCGACGGCGGCGGGACTGCTGGCGTAGCCCCAGACCCAGGGCCCAAGCGCGACCCATAGGATCAGGGAGCCTGCGGCCGCGTTGAGCCTTCGATCTTGCAGTGTTTTCCGCAGCGATTTCATTGGGTCATCTCCGGTGACGGATGGGCAAAGAGGATGTAGAGCAGGAAGAAGGCCGGAAGTACGGCGACGAGCACAGCCGCGCCTGCGATCGCGAGCGCGGTCAAAGCGGTATGGGTGGCCGCCGCGGTGTGGATGGTCAGTCGGGCTCCGATCAGCCGCGGCGACTGGGCGATTAGCCAGCCCCAGACGATCGCGCCGGCGGTCAGCATCGTGGCGCTGCGAGCGAGTAGGTATCGGCGGCTGGCGAGCGCGTAGAGCGACAGGACCGTGGCCAGGACCCCGATCACCAGTAGCGGCAAGGCGGCGGTGCTCAGGCGGTGCCACAGCGCCGGCGCCTTCCAGGCGGCGGCGAGGAGCGCGAGCAGGCTGAGGGCGAGCACGGACGCTCCCGTCGATAGCCCGCGGCGGCGGAAGCGGTCCGCGGCGGCCTGGCTCACGCGTTCGAGCCTGTGTGTCACGAACGTCGCCGCGAGGTGTGCGCAGAGGACCACCGCCAGCAGCCCGACGATGCCCGCGAACAGGCCCGTCCACGGGATCGATGAGACGGTCGCGGGACCGTGAGGCGAGCTCGAGACCTGCGCGAGCGCTGCGGCGGACGCGCCGAACAGCAGCGGTGCGGCGACGCTTCCGGCTCCGAACGCCAAGCCCAGCCGCCTCGCGCTGAGGGACTGACGACCGGGCACCTCCGTGCGGAGGCTGAAGGCGACCCCGCGTACAACAATCGCCATGACGGCGAGCGTGAACGGCGCCAAAAGGACCGTGCCGAGGGCGGCGAATCCGGTTGGAAACGCAGAGAACAGGATCGTGATCGAGAAGATCAGCCAGACATGGTTGGCCTCCCACAGCGGTCCGATGGTGCGCGCGAGTGCGGTGCGCTGCTCGAGGCTGTGGCCGGAGGTCAGATCAAGGATGCCGGCTCCGAAATCGGCGCCGGCCAGGATCGCGTACGCGGTCAGGGCGAAGCCGAGACCGATCGCGATGAGGGCGGGGAGGCTCATCTCAGGCCACGCTCACGATCGCGGTTCGCGGCAGGTCGGGGGTCCCCGTCGACACACGCCGTACTCCCCAGACCGTCACCGCGCTGAGTGCGATGTAGAGAAGTGTGAACCCGGTGAACGTTGCCCCCAATCCGGGTGCGGTGGTGATCCCACTTGAGGTGCGAAACACTCCGTAGACGACCCATGGCTGTCGTCCGAACTCGCTCACCAACCAGCCCAGCTCGTTGGCCAGAAAGGCGAGCGGGCCGGCGCCGGCAAGTGCCATGAGCGTGAGCCGGTCCTCCGGCTCAGGGCCGTTGCGCCGGCGCCGCAGCCAGTACCAGATGCTCAGCAAGACGAGACCCGTACCGATCCCGACCATCCCGATGAACGCGAGCCGCGTCGCCCAGGCCAGGGGCGTGCGATCCGCCTTCGGGAACGTGTCAAGTCCGCGCACGGGTGCGTTCGGGCGGTCGTACGCGAGCAGGCTGAGCAGGTTCGGAACCTTGACATTGAGCACCGTGGTGGCGTGGCCGGGCAACTGGATCCCGCCGATGTTCAGTCCGGCGCCGCTCTCGGTGTGGGTGACGCCCTCGATCGCCGCCAGTGTCGCCGGCTGGTGTTGGGCCACGGTTCGACCGAGCAGGTCGCCGACGCCGAGCTGGAGCGGGGCGATGATCGCCGCCAGCGAGAGGGAGACGGTGATCGCCTTGCGGTGGTAGGAGTCGCGGCGCCCGCGCAGCATGCCGACCGCGTAGACCGCAGCAACGCCGAAGGTGGTCGCGAGGTAGGCGCCGAGCACCATGTGAGTGGTCTCGGTCGCCCACGCGGGGTTGAACATCGCGGCGAGGACGTTGACGTGCGTCACCCGACCGTGGACGATCTGGAACCCCCGCGGCACGTTCATCCACGCGTTAGCGGTGACGATGAAGAATGCCGATGCCGCCGAGGCGAAGGCGATCGGTAGTCCGGACAGCCAATGCACGCGCGGGGAGAGGCGATCCCACCCGTACAGATAGATACCAACGAAGATCGCCTCGAGGAAGAACGCCGCACCCTCGAGTGAGAACGGCAGTCCGATGATGCCGCCCGCGAAGGCCATGAACCGCGGCCACAGGAGCCCCAGTTCGAAGCTGATGATCGTGCCCGACGCGGCCCCGACGGCGAACAGGATCGCGAACACCTTCGACCAGCGACGGGCGAGCGCCCGCCAGACCGGATCCCCGGTACGCAGGTGCATGCCTTCCGCGATCAGCATCATCAACGGCAACCCGACCCCGAGCACGGCGAAGAACAAGTGAAAGCTCAGCGAAGTCCCCATCTGCCCGCGACCGGCGGTCAGGTGACTGATCGCACCGAGGGGAGCCGAATAAAGGGCGGTCATCATCGCCAGGTCCTAGTCGCCGGATCGAAGCGGAGCGCGTGCTCCAGGATTGGTCTCATCACGCGGTCTTCCGGTCGACCGTCCAGCTGTAGAGAGTGTGGTTTTGGAATTAGCGTCATTGGTCTACGACGCAGCATAGCAGATCGCGTCGGCTGATTACTACACATCATCGTAGATTAGTTTCCACCTTGCCCAAAGTTCGCCTGTGTGCGTCCTCCCGTTGGGGTGCGACCGCTAGACGCGGTCGCACCCCGCCGGGATGGGGGTCTTAGGGTGCGGAAGCGGTGGAGGGAGCAGCCACCGGATGGACGACGATCCCAGCGGGCACGCCGCTGGACCCGCACGTTGCGCCGCGGACGTTCGCCACCATGGCGAGATGAGCCCGCGACCTGATTTGATCGTCCATGCGACGCAGCCTACTACAAGGCATCGTATTTAGCAAGTCCACCCGCGCTCGACCCCACCGGCTTGCTCCCGTCCGCTACTATCGTGCATCGTAGACGGCTCCCCGGATGAAGACTGATTGCCCAGTTGCGACACACGGTCCTTGAGAAGCTCTGTCCCTGTTGGCCGCCGTGGCGGCAGGCCTCAAAGCTGCCGCGCCGCCTGGGCGACGCAGCGCGCTCCCCAGGCGAGCTCGTCGCCAACGATTGCTTCGGCCGCGTGGCGAAGCGCGAGCGGCTGGCCCTGGAGGGCTTGATCGCGGCCGAGCGATGCTCGTCCCAGCCCGCGGGCGCCGAGCCACCCGATCAGGACGCGACCGAATCGGTCGACTAGGCCAGGACGCGAGCGCACTCGTGCAATGGTGGTCTACGATACCGAGTAGGAGATGACCGCATCCACGCCCACGCAGCGGGACAGCGCATCGTCCGCGCCGAGTGCCGCCGAGTCCAGCCACGCTCAGGAGCGACCCGCGGCGATCGCCGCCGCCCGGGTGTTCCGCGCCAGCCTTGTGCTGGGAGCGCTCGGGCTGGCGTCGGCCGTCTTCGTCCTCGCGCGGCTGCTCGAGTCCTGGCGGGTCACGCCCCACGCGGCCTCCCACCAGATCTCGATCTTCGGCCACAGGCTCAGCTACCCGGCCGCCAACATCGACGCCGTCGTGATCGTCCTCCTCGCCGTACTCGGATCGATCGTCACCGCGCGGGCCCTCACCGGCGTAGTGCGCGAGGCCTATGCCTCCAGGCGCTATCAGCGGCTTCTTGCCCAAACCGACCCGCGGCCACTGCGCGGCGCGCTGCTGATCGCCGACCCGCGGCCACGCGCGTTCTGCGCGGGGCTGTTCCGACCCCGGGTCTACGTCTCTACCGGCGCGATCGCGATCCTCGACGAAGCGGCCCTGGGCGCCGTTCTCGCTCACGAACGCCACCACGCGCGCCGTCGCGACCCGCTGCGACTCGCCGCCGGCCGAGTCCTTGCCCGAGCGCTGTTCTTCCTGCCCGAGCTCGCCGACCTCGTCGAGCGTCAGCAAGCGCTAGCCGAGCTCAGCGCCGACGAGAGCGCGGTCAACGTGGCGCCGGCGAATCGATCCGCCCTCGCTCGCGCGATGCTCAGCTTCGCCGACACCCCAGGCTCGTCCGACTCGGGCGGAGTCGACCCCGCCCGAGTCGACTACCTGCTCGGGGACCCGCCGAGCTGGCGCTTTCCGGTCCTCCTGTGCCTGGCGGCCGCGTCGGTCCTGCTGCTCTTGGTCGCGATCACGGTCCTGGCCGGACGAGTAGCCACCGGCTCGGCCACGCTCGCGCTCCCGTTCCTATCCCACCAGCCCTGCGTCGTCGTCCTCGCCGCCATTCCAGCCGGGCTGGGCGTGCTCGGGGTGAACCACCGTCGCCGCCTACGACCCGGGCCCGCGTCCGACGCTGCGCCACGCTCCGCTCTGCTCGACTGACGACGGTGGTGGGTTCTCGGCCCGGCTGTCCCGACGAGAGAGGCACGGTTCCAAGCCAGTACCGGGGTGGAATGAGCGCAGGCCCGGGGGCCGACTTGGCCCAGGCCCGCGGTGGATTGAGCGGCGCGTGGGGCGGGCGACCCTGGTTATCTGCCCTCTCGAGCCGCCACGAACCGCCAGTGGGACGTTCCCCAGACCCACGCGGTTGAACGTCCCAGTCGGCGCGCGCGAGCGATCGAGTGGGTTGTTTTCCAGGTCGGCGTCGCTTCCGTGGGATGTTTGCCCGGCATCGCTCCCGTGAGATGTTTGCCCGGCGTCGCTTCCGTGCGGATGTTTGCCCACCTCGGCGCTCCGCCCCTGAGGAATCGTCCCCGCCGGCTGAGAAACGCTGAGCGCTCCGGCGTTCACCCAGCAGCCGGCGAGGGCACGAACGCGTCCACCTCGTCGAACGCCGCCATGATCAGATCGACATAGGTCTCCTGGAACATTTGCCGGTCGGTTGGAGCGGTGACGACCACCGGGCGGTTCTCGTGGATCGCGACGAGCACCATCTCGGCCACGTCCTCGGCCGATCGAAACACGACCTGCCCCCTCGGCCCGCTGGCGAACATGATGTCCTTGGCGGCCGGCGGCGGCTCGCTCAGCGCCTCTCCAGGCCCGCCGAACCGCTGGGGCCGGTAGCGCCCGTTGTTCTCCTTCATCGCGGTCCAGACGCCTCCGGGAACGAGCACCGACGCCCCCACGCCGAACTCCGCCAGCTCGTTGCGCAGGTTGAGCATGAATCCCAGTACGCCCATCTTGGCGGCGAGATAGACGGAGTGGTAACCGGGCACCCAGGCGGGGTACAGGCCGCCGGCGGTGGACGTCGCGAGCGCGTGGCCGTCGCGGGCATCGATCATGTCCGGCACGAACGTCGACATACAGTTGACCACGCCCATCAGATCGACCTGGATGATCCAGTCGATGTCGTCGTCGGACATGTCGGTCAGCCGCTGCCAGGCCGTCGCGCCGGCGTTCGCGAACAGGAGCGTTGTACGGCCGACTGCCGCATCGGCCTGTGCCTTCGCCTGCCGAACCGAGCGGCGGTCCGAGACGTCGCAGGCGATCGCCATGGCGGTGCCGCCCGCAGCCTCGATCTCACCCGCGACGCCGGCGGCGCTCTCGGGCAGGATGTCCGCGACCACGACGGTCGCCCCCTCGGTCGCGAGGGCACTGGCGAGGGCTCGGCCGATGCCGCTGCCACCGCCGGTGACGAAGGCGACCTTCCCGCGTATCTCAGTCACGTTTTCTCCTCTCTGACGACGGCCGCGCGCCGTCGGCTAGGCGCGCTCACTATTCGATCGCACGTTAGTCTGATCGGCGTGAGCGAGCTGACTCCCGGCGATGAGATCGGGGGCTACCAGATCCTGGCACTCGCAGGGCGAGGGGGGATGGGTCTCGTGTACCGCGCACGTCAGCGCCGCCCGGACCGGATCGTCGCGCTCAAGGTGATCGCTCCCGAGTTCGCGGCCGATCCCATCTTCCGCGCACGCTTTGAGGAGGAGTCGACCACCGCCGCCCGGATCGAGCATCCGAACGTGATCCCGGTCTACGAAGTAGGCGATGAGGACGGGCTGCTGTTCATCTCGATGCGGTTCGTGGAGGGCTCCGATCTCAGGCATCTGCTCGCCAGCGGCGGCCCGCTCGCAGCCGAGCGAGCAGCACGCCTGTTGTCGCAGTCTGCCGCCGCCCTCGACGCAGCCCACGCGCGTGGCCTCGTCCACCGCGACGTCAAGCCGGCCAACATCCTGGTTTCGATGGAAGAGCACGTCTATCTGACTGACTTCGGGCTCACCAAGCGAATTGCCGACTCCTCCGGGATGACGGCGACGGGCATGATCGTCGGCACGCTCGACTACATCGCTCCTGAGCAGGTCGATGGTCACGTCGACGCCCGCACGGACGTGTACGCCTTGGGATGTGTGACCTACGAGCTGCTGTCGGGGAGCGTTCCGTTCCCGCGCGACTCCGATGTCGCGAAGATCTTCGCCCACGTTACGGAGCCGGCGCCGGTGTTGAGCGACGTCACCGAGCCACTCGCGCGGGTGGTCGCGCGCGCGATGGCCAAGAGTCCGAGCGATCGCTACCTGTCAGCGGGAGACTACGGTCGGGCGCTGATGGCGGCAGCCACGGGCCAGCCGTTGCCGCGCGAGGAGCGGTCCGTCGCGACAGGCGCAGCGGCGATCGCGGAACCGCCGGCAACCGTGGAACCGCCTGCAACCGCGGAACCGGCGGCAACCGCCGAGCCGCCGGCAACCGCGGAACCGCCGGCACCCCGACGTTCGCGATCCCGTTGGCTGGCGGCGGGCGGACTGGCCGCGATCGTGGCCGCAGTCGTGGCCGTCGTCGTCGCGTTGAGCACCGGCGGCGGAGTGCCTTCGACGGCGAGCGCGGGCATCGCTTCGCCGGGAGTCACGACGAAGGCGGCAACCTACCGCACGGCTTCGGTCACCTCGCCGCGACGGATCGAGGCCACCATCAAGGAGATCTACAACCCCGACAATGGCTCCGGCGACGTTGCGGCGACTGGGCGTGCGAGCGGAGCATGCCTCGGCCACTCGCTGGCGGTTGAGCGCCCGGATGCGTGGCGATGCGCGACGGAAAGGCGCCACTACGACCCGTGCTTCACGGTCAACCCACGCCGGGTGCTGTGTCCGACTGATGGACCGTGGACGCGGAGCGGCCTTCTCCTGAACCTCACCGCCGCGCTCTCCGGTGCAGCGACGACGGACGCGGGGACACGGGGTCCGCCCTGGGCAATCGAGCTCGCGGACCGCAGAAAGTGCCTGTCGGTCACCGGCGGCCGCCAGACGATCGACGGCCAGCGGCTCCGTTATCGATGCACAGCGAGCATCGGGCTATACGGCAGCATCCAGCGCTCAGCCCCGGAGTGGACGATCGCGGCGATCGGACGGCGCAACCACCACGTGTTCATCGGCCGGATCGCGGTGGCCTGGTTCTGAGGGTGCGAAAATCCGACTGTTACGCCCGCGCTTGCGCGAGGACTGCGCGTGTCGCCGACCCGAGTCTCTGCCCGAGCTCGACCGGGGCCAGTCGCACGAGCTCGTCGGAGATCACTTCGAGGGAATACGGGCACCTCGCGCCGATTGCGTCCATCGTTCGGACGAACCGCACGACGTCGGCGTCGCCTTCCCCCGGCACGCGCCGATGATGAAGCGTGTCCTGCAGGTAATCGGAATCAACGCGAGGAATGGCGGTGTCATCGAACTGAATCGCCGTCACGAGCTCGCCGGGCAATGCCTCGAGCTGGCTCCAATCGTTCGATCCGTTGATCTGATGGTAAACATCAACCAGCACTCCGCCGTTCGGTCGGTCTGCGCCCCGCACGACTTCCAAGGCCGCGGCAGCATCCGGAACTGCGCTCAGTGACGGGATATCCATGAACTCGAGCGCGGCGATGACATCGCGTTCCGCGCACCAGTCGCAGACCTGGGCGAACGTCGCGCTCAGATCGGCAAGTGACACGCCGGGCGCACCGACGAAGAAGATCCGCTCGGCCCCGAGGGCGGTTGCGACCTCGAAGACGTGTTCGAGGTCGCGGGCGTAGGCGTCCAGCTCCGATGGTGCCGGCATAGGAATCCCGGCCTCGACTTCTCCGAGGACGACGCCCGATTCTCGGAGCAGCGAGCGCATGTCTGCGTCGGAGAGACCTGCGGCCTGGGTGTCATCGTAGACCGACGGGACGATGCCGATGCCGGCGAAGCCTCCAGCGGCCGCGGCGCGGCATCGATCCTCAAAACTTGCGCCGACGAAGGTCCACGGAGGCTCCACGTGCGTCATGGACATGTAGCCAAGGATGAGGTCATCTGGTCCAAGGGCCATATCAGCCTCTTGTCTTGTGCGTTGGGCCGTGGAAGATCACTGCTTGATCAGCGTCGCGACGGTGACATGAGGCCAATGGATCCCATTGAAGTCGAGGATGACCTCCTGCGTGTACTGCAGCTGAAGCGTGTCGGGCTGGCCGCCGGCGCCGCCGATCGTCTCGATCCAGAAGGTCGCCTCGACCTGCGTGCACTTGGCATTGCCACCGGCGGTGCCCGCCGTGAGGAAGGCTGTGTTCGCCAGACCACCGCCGCCTTGGACGCGAGGATCGTTCGGCGTCTGCACGTGGAGGAAGGTTCGGCTCTTCATCGTCTTCCCCTGCAGCGAGGCCTGGAGCGCCTCCTGGATCACGCTGTTTGGATTCACCACCATCGTCTGAGTCACGCCAGGCGAAGTGAAACGGAAGTTCGTCTGAATTGAGAGGTCGAGCTCAGGGAACTCAGCCGCGACGGAGGCGAAGGCGCTGTTGGGTGGGGGAGGCTGCCCGAAGGAGAAGGGAAGGATGTTGTTGTCTGGGATCTCCTGCGGGCCGCCGCTGAGCACCTGAAAGAACCCTTGAGCCTCCACGGCCGTGCCGTGCGGGATCGACGCCATCCGGACCACCGTGGGCGGGACGGCCGGGTCCGACGTCTGCGGCACGGACGCCCAGATGCCAGGCTCGATGTGGAGTCCCTGCGTGATGTCGTTCCGCTCTGAGATCTGCTGCATGTAAGTGACGCCGAACATGCTGATGTCCGGCATCTGCAGCCCCCGGTTCGGTATCGGTCCGTTGATCTCCGTGAAGGTGATCGTGTCGCTGGTGAGATTGAGCTCGAGGAACCGGTCCTGTGCGACCGAGGGATTGTGCGGCCGCCAGATGGCGTTGAAGCCCTGCCCCGTCCACGTTCCCGGCAGGTCCGCGAGCGGGCCGAGCGGATTCGCCGTCTGCTCCGCGGATCGGGGAGGATTCGCGCCCGCCGGGTCTCCGAATCGGAAGTCAGGATCGGTCCGTGCAACTGGTGGCACTTCTACCTCCCTCGGTTGATGCGCTCAACGGCGCACGGCACCAACGTGAACGCTGGCGGTGGGATGAAACTCCCCAGCGTCTCGACAGGGTCGCCGTCGGCCGGCGTCACTGGTACCCCGCCCGTCGCCCACAACGCGGTGATCACAGCCTCCGTCGGCGGCGGAGGACCGTCGCTGACGATCGTCGCCCTGCCATTCGCGTCGAAGCCTGTCACGATGCGCCGGATGGTGGACATGTGTGCCCCTTTCATAGATTGGTCGATGGGGCGCGGGGCCCCGCTCACTGCGCCCGCGGATCTCCCGTGATCGGCGCGCCTGTGAACCCCCACGGGATGCCGAGGCCCGTCGCCGGATCCGCAACGATCGCATCGCTGCCACGTCTCTCCACACGCACGCCCTGCGTGCGGAGGTGACGCTCGGCCCGATCGACGTCGGCGACCTTCCAGGTGATCGCGTAGTAAGTGTCATCCGGCGCGTTCGCCGACCACTCACGGTGGGCCGCACTACCGACATCGGGAATCGCGTACTCGAGCATCGATCCGCCGAGGTGGACGTAGGTGCTCGTCGTGCCGCGAATCTCGTCGCGGCCTTCGTGCACGACGTCGCCACCCAGCGCGTCGACGAACAGACGCAGTGCCCGCTCGGGCGCGGCTGTGAGAACCGTGTGATGGGAGCAGTATTCGATCCCCAGCGGGTCGTCGCCCGATACGGGTGGCGCAGCCCATCCGAGCACGCGCCGAGGATCGCCGGGCAGGACATGCGTCGCGGAGTGGAAGTGGTAGCGCAGCCCGGCGTCCTCGCGCAGCGTGAAGAAGGGCGCCGGCGGATTGGGGCCGGTTGGCTCATCGCCCTCCTGCAGCTCGAACAGCGTATTCGTGACTCGAAACCCCTGGGCTCTGACCGCGCGGTAGGCGTCGACGAGGCCATCGACGTACCAGCCGAAATCCTTCAAGTGCGGTTGCGTGACCGTCGGGTACTGCTGCACCCCAGCGACGACGTAACGCTTCGGATCGATCGAATCTATGAGCACGTCGCTGATCAAGGTGAATATCGAATAGTCGAGCGGCCAGTCGACCCGGACCGGCTGGCTCCCCAAGATCGCCTGGAACGCAATGCTCTCTCGCGCGAATACCCGCTTGAACCACGCCTCTGCCTCCGACAGCTCCGGAACGTGGTGACTCGGATGATTCATCGCCGTGACGCGGAACGCGTCCGCGGTTCCCCGCCGAGGTGCTCCGTCAGCCATCGGCCGCCGGCCTCGCCTGGGACTGCGCGGCGCGCGGGTCGGCCGCCGGGCGCGCCTGCGAAGGCTGCGCGGCACGCGTGCGGAGCACGTCGCCTGCGGTCGGGTGCAGCCGAAGCGCGCCGACCGTCGGAACGAGCGCGAACAGCGCGAGCATGATGAACGCGAACGTGTAGGGCACGCTCGCGCCCGAATGCCCGGGCAGGACCGACGTGAGGCCGTTGCCGACCCGGAGCAGCACAGCGGCGATCGCGACTCCCAGGCCGATCGAGAGCTGCATGACGGTCGACGCGAGCGCGTTGGCGTCGCGCATCTGCTCGGGCGGCATGTCGCTGAACATCATCGTCGAATAGCCCGTCCCGCCAACCGAGCGCGCAACGCCGCTGATCAGCACGATGATGACGATCAGCGCCAGCGGCGTCTCGGCGGTGATCAGGCCGCAGGCGAGCATCGACGCGGACAGGCAGCCGGTGGCGAGCGCGATCATCGTGCGAAAGCCCCAGCGGTTGAACAGATACGTCGTCGCGGGCTTGATCGCGATGTTGCCAACGAACACGAACAGGACGATCGCGCCGGCCTTGACGGGTGTCCAGCCGAATACCTCCTCGAACAGGAGCGGCAGCAAAAACGGCGTTGCGCCGACGGGGATCAGATACGCCGCGATGCCGACGATCGAGGCGTTGAACGTGTGCACCTTCAGCGTGCGCAGGTTGAGCAGAGGCGTGTCGATGTGATTCAAGTGAAGGACCGCCGCGACCAGGAGCAGGAACGACGCGGCGCCAAGCGGGGCGGCGATGAGCCAACGGATCTCCGTCTGCGAGAGCAGATGCGCCTCGTAGGTGAGGCCCGCAAGCCCCGTGCACGTCAGCACGACGCCGGTCCGGTCGAGCCTCGGCGGGGCCTCGGTCGGAGGCGAGAAGATCAGCTTCCACGCGACGGCGAACGCGATCACGCCGAGCGGGATGTTGATCAGGAACAGCCAGTGCCAGCTTGCATACGTCGTGATCAGCCCGCCGGCGAGCGGGGCGATCACGGGCGCGATCAGCGCCGGCCAGACGATGTAGGAGATGACCCGCATCAGGTCCTTCTTGGCCGTGCGCGAAAGCACGACCAAGCGCCCGACCGGCACCATCATCGCGCCGCCCGTGCCCTGCACCACGCGCATCGCGACCATCACGGCGAGCGTCGGGCTCGCGGCGCAGCCCAGCGAGCCGAGCGTGAAGATCACGATCGCCGCCAGGAACACCGGCCGGGCGCCGAAGCGCGCGCTCATCCAGCCGGAGATCGGGATCAGGACGGCGAGGGTCAGCACGTAGGCGGTGATCACGATGCTCGTCGCGCTCGAGGGGACGTGCAGGGCGGCCGCGATCCGCGGCGCCGCGGTCGTGACGATCGTCGCGTCGAGGTTCTCCATGAAGAAGCAGCCCGCGACGAGCAGCGCGAGGTTGCGCTCGCGGGCGTTGATCATCTGGCCCTCGGTGTGCCCGTTCGCGCTGCTGGGCATTCGCACGCGCTCACGATCGGCGCACTCTACCCACTTCATCGATGGCCCCGCGTTCCGTACCCTATGGCGCGACGACAGCGACCATGATCGGTGAAGGAGTCTGAGATGGCAGCGACTGGCACCGCAGGAGGGGGTCGCGTGTGCCCCGTGCTCAGCGGGTATGACCCGCTCGATCCTGCTGAGCTGTGCGATCCGTTTCCGAGCTATGCGCGAGCGCGGGCGCAGGCACCGATCTTCTACTCGGAGGAGTACGGCTTCTGGTCGGTGACGCGCATGGATGACGTGCTGGAGATCGTCCGCGACACCGAGCGCTTCTCCAACAAGATGGCGCTTCCGTTTCCGCTCCCGCCGGAGGACATGCGCGACCGGATGCCCATCTATCCGCACGCCACGGCGATCTTCTTCATGGACAATCCGCAGCACCATCCCAAGCGTCAGATGGTGCAAGCGCCGTTCACGCCCAAGCGGCTGCACAGCATGGAGCCGATGATTCGCGAGCGGGCCGAGCAGCTGCTGCGGCCCGACGATCCCGACCGCCGGATCGAGTTCGTCCGTGAGTTCGGCACGCCGCTGTCGATCGTCGTCATCGGCGACATCATCGGCGTTCCCGAACCTGACTTCCCGCTTCTGCAAAACGCGATCCAGGGCGCGCTCGTGCTCTCGAGCGGGTCATTCGAGAAGGAACAGGAACATGAGCTGGCCGAAGGTCAGCTGCGCTACTGGGAGTATCTCTGCGCGCTCGTCGAAGACCGGCGCAAGGATCCCCGGAACGACTTCTCCTCGGTCCTGTCGACGTACGTCAACGTCGACGGCACGACGCCGAGCACGGAGGAGATCGCCGGACATGTGAACACCATCCTTGGTGCCGGCTTCGAGACGAGTGCACAGATGATGTCGCTTGGCGTCCTCGCGCTGTTGCAGCATCGTGACCAGTGGGAGTTACTCAAATCCGATCGCTCGCTGCTGCCGACCGCCGTCGAGGAATGTGTGCGCTTTCACGGGGTAGTCAGGCGCACCTTCCGCGTGGCCCTGACCGACGTGGAGGTCGGTGGAGTGCAGATTCCCGAGGGCGCGCTGATCGCGATCATGATCCAGTCGAGCAATCGCGACTCCGCCTCCTATACCGACGCGGATCGCTTTGACATCACGCGTAAAGCAGAGAACCTCGCGTTCGGGCGCGGAATGCACTTCTGCCTCGGCGCGCCACTGGCCAAGATCGAAATGCGCATCGCGCTCGAGACGTTGCTCGAGCTGGCTCCTGAGATGCAGCTGATCGAAGGTCAGGAGCTCCGGCATAGTGTGCACATTGCGCTCGACCTGCTCGAGGCCTTGCAGCTCGATCTCGGGCCGGTGCCAAGCTAAGCGCTCGTACCAAGCTAAGCGCCCGTAGGGAAACAACTTGTGATTTGACGAGCGTCTGGACCTGCGTCGCGCCACCGTGAGCTGCGCGCGCGGCGAAAAAAGCTTCGGTACCGTATCATTCCGTCCTGGCTGCGTGTAGAGCAGCGGGAGCGGCGCGTTTCGCTCTGCGACCTCTGTGGAGGGAAAGACGTGAGCACGACCCAGGCCGACAGCCACACGATTCAGGGCGACGCTCGGCGCCTCGATCCGTTCATCTGGCGGATCGCGATCGTGATCGTGCTCGGCTCCGTGATGGCAGTGCTCGACACGACGATCGTGAACGTCGCGCTCGACACGCTCCACGAGCGGCTGCACAGCTCGCTGGCGGACATCCAGTGGGTGATCACCGGCTACATGCTCTCGCTCGCCGTCGTCATCCCGCTGACGGGGTGGGCGGCGCGGCGGTTCGGCGCCAGACAGGTCTACATGACCTCGTTGATCGTCTTCACGGTGGGGTCCGCGCTGTGCGGCGTAGCCGGCACGACCACGACGCTGATCATCTTCCGCCTGCTGCAGGGGCTCGGCGGCGGCATGATCATGCCGGTCGGGCAGATGATCCTCGCCACCGCCGCGGGGCCACAGCGAATGGGGCGCGCGATGAGCCTGACGAGCACGCCGACGCTGCTCGCGCCGATCCTCGGCCCGACGGTCGGCGGCGCGATTCTCCAAGGCGCGAGCTGGCGCTGGATCTTCTACGTCAACGTCCCGATCGGGATCCTCGCGCTCATCCTCTCCCTGCGCATGCTGCCGCGGGACGTCGACCATGGCGCAGCCGACCGGCTCGATGTGCGGGGGCTCGCGCTGATGGCGACCGGAATACTGTCGTTCACCTACGGCCTGGCCGAGGTCGGCAACACCGGGACGTTCGGCGCGACCCAGGTCTTGGTCCCGTTACTCGCCGGCATCGCGCTGATTGCGGCTTTCATCTGGCACGCAACGCACGCGACGAGGGCGTTGCTCGACGTCCGTCTCTACCTCCGCCAGACCTACTCCTCCGCCTCGATCGTCGTGTTCTTCGTCGGCGCATCGGTGTTCGGCTCGCTGATCCTGATGCCGCTCTACTACCAGCAGCTGCGTCACTTGAACACGATCGACACCGGCCTGCTGCTCGCGCCGCAGGGCATCGGGATGGTGATCGCGACGCCGTTCGCCGGACGCCTGACCGATCGCCTCGGGGGGGGTGCGCTGGTCCTGATGGGCATCACGGTCACCCTGGTCGCGACGATCCCGCTCGGGCTGATCGGCGCCAGCTCGAGCTACGCGTGGCTCTCGTTCGCGCTGTTCGTCCGCGGGATCGGGATCGGGTTCTCGTTCATGCCGGCGTTCGTGGCGGCGTTCGCGGGGGTCGATCGCAGCGAGCTGTCCGACGCCGCGCCGCAGCTGAACATGCTCATGCGCGTCGGCGCCTCGATCGGGGTCGCCGTGCTGACGGTAGTGCTCTCGCGTGCGCTGATCTCACACGAACACGCCGGTACCAGCAGCGCCGGTGCGTTCGGCCTGGCCTTTTGGTGGGCGCTCGGCCTGACCGCCGCCTCCTTGGTTCCCGGCGTTGGACTGCTGCGGGCCGAGCGTCGCGCGCGAGCCGCACGCGCGGACGCGGCCGCTCCGGCTTCGGTCGCCGCCGAGGTGCTGAACGAAGTGGCCGCCTGACGACGCCAACCGTCGTTGACCGTCAGTGTCGCTTTGACACCGGATGTCGGTGACCCGGAGCGCTAGCGCACTGGCACGTTGCCGCCGTCGATCCCGATGATCTGCGCTGTGATGTAGCGCGAACCGGCCGACAGCAGGAAGACGAGCACCGGCGCGATATCCGTGTCGGGGTCCCCCAGCCGTCCCAGTGGTATCGCTGACACGTGCGCCTCGAACGCGGCGGTTCCGTCGGCACCCAGAGTGGCCTTGAAATCGTCGATCATCGGCGTCGCCGCAAACGGCAGCACCGTGTTCACATTGATCCCGTAGCGGCCCCACTCCGCGGCCACCGACCGCGACCACGAGATGACGCCGGCCTTGGACGCGACATAGGAGCCGTGGCCCGGGAACTGGATCAGTCCCGCGGAGGACGCGAAGTTGATGATCCTGCCGCCGTGCTCGCGCAGATACGAGAACGCCGCCTGGTTGGTCAGAAACGTCCCCTTCAGGTTGATGCCGATGACGAGGTCCCACTCCTCCTCGCTGATCGACTCCGCGGGCGTGATGCGATCGATGCCCGCGCATTGAACGTGCGCGTCGAGACCGCCGAGGTCCTCGACCGCGCTCGCGAACGCCGCCTGGACATCGGCGCGGCTGCGGACGTCGCAATGATGGTGCACGGCGCGTCCCGGGCCCTCGTCGGTCGCGGCGGCGGCGACGCGCCCAGCGCGCTCGTCCTGAACGTCGAGCGCGGCGACGAGCGCCCCCTCTCTGACGAACGCCTTCACGGCGGACTCGCCCATGCCGGACGCTCCACCCGTCACGATCACCCGCATGCCTTCGATCTGCAACGCCAACCTCCTGTCCTCGCGGTCTGCCACCAACCAGGGCAGCGTGTCGTGGATGTTCTCAGTCTGCGCTCGCGGGCCACGCGTCCCAGTACGTGACCTCCTCCACCGGCCGCCGGGGCGGTGGTGAGAAATCCTCGCCAATCGTGTAAGCAGCCGGGATCAGCGCGACCTGCAGGACATCCTCCGGGATCCCGAGCAGCGCCCCGACCTCCTGCTCGGACTTCAGGTGCAACGTAGTCAGCACCGACCCGAGCCCGCGGCTGCGCAGCGCGAGTTGGAAGCTCCACACAGCCTGAAAGATCGAGCCGTACAGTGTCGCGAGCCCGACGCTGCCGTGCTCCGGCGTCGGCCGTTCCAGATAGCAGGGAATCACGTGCACCGGCACCCGGTGCAGGTTGTCGGCGAGATACTTCGAGGCGCTGTACATGCGCCTCATCGCCGGGTCGGACGAGTGCTCGGCCCCGTAGACGTCGCGATAGAACAGCCCGCGGTAGACCTCGGCGATCTGCTCGCGCTTGGCCGGGTCGAGGACGACGAGCCAGCGCCACATCTGCGTGTTGGCGGCACTCGGCGTGTACGTCGACAGGCGCAGGCAGTCCGTGATCACCGCGGGCTCCACCGGGCGATCGAGATCGAGCCGCTTGCGCACGGCTCGCGTCGTCGAGAGCAGTCGATCGGTCTGGCTGAGATCGAACGCGGCCACTAGGGCAGCACCTCCGTGGAGTAGGTCGTCACCATCAGCGCGCCCGCCGCGGGTTGACATCCAGCGCATCGAGTGTGTGACTCGATGCCGGCGTCGAGAACAGCGCAACCACGCAATCGATCAGGTCGGAGACGCGGACCTCGTCCGGCTCGCGCCCGGTGCCTTCCAGATCGGCGAATGCGGCGAGCACGAGGTGTGTGACGAGCCGGCGCCGCTGCTCGACCAGCTGCGGCGGCAAATGTCGCTGCGCCGCCTCGCCCTGGAGCGCGATGATGCGCCGTGTCGATCGGAAGGTATCGCTTGCCTGCAGGTCCGGGAGCGTCTGGGGATGGCGGTCGAGCTGGGCGAGGAAGCGGTAGTAGTAGCCGGTCTCACCGAGCTCCGCGACCGCTGGGCGGATCGCCACCTCCGTGATGGCGCGCAGGTCGTCGAGCCGTCCCTGCCGCTCGAGCTCGGCGAGCAACGGCCGCAGACGCTCGTCTGAGCGGGCGGTTCGATCGTCGATGATCGCCCGGATCAGGCCGGCCTTGTCGCCAAAGTGATACGCGACGGCGCCGGACATCCGCATGCCCGCGGCCGCGCTGATCTGGCGCAGCGACACGGCGTCGATCCCCTGCTCGGCGAACAGGCGTTCGGCGGTACGGATCAGGAGCTTGCGGGTCTCGCGACCGGACGCGTTCGTGGACCGAGGAGCTTCTGGCTGCACGGACGCCGGCACCGACATCTTCTAACACACGTGCGCTGGCTCAGTCAACCGTTCTAACCGATCGTCGCAGCGTCGCGGCGTCGCGGCGCGTACGGACCGTTGGGGTAGCCTTGAGGATCCGATGCTCGAGATGCGTTCGGTCTGCGAGCGCTGCGACGCGCCGCTTGGACACGATGCCGACGCGCGCATCTGCAGCTACGAGTGCACGTTCTGCGCTCGCTGCAGCGGCGAGATGGAAGACCGCTGCCCGAACTGTGGCGGGGAGTTGCTGAGACGTCCGGGCCGGCGGCCGGCAGTCGCAAGCCGCAGTGGCTGACACCGCGGACGCGCTCGCCAACCATCTCGAACGGGTGTATGGGGTCCCGATTGACGCGACCCGCAGGCTCGACCTGGACGTATTCCGAGTCGACCGCAAAGACGGCTCGAGTTGGGTTGCGCGCGTCTTTCCGGCGAGCAGACCGCCCGAGGGCGCCGAAGAGGATGCGGCGATCCTGCAGGCGCTCGAGGAGCGAGGCTTTCCCGCCGAGCGGTGCGCCGACCCCGACGTCGTGGTGTCGCGGTATCGCAGGCGCGTCGAGCTGTCCGCGGAAGAGCTCGCGCGGCTGCCCGGCGCGATCCGCGCTCGCCCGCTCATGCTCGCCTGTTGGGCGTTCTGCACCGGCCGGCTCGAACTCGTGGACGCGGTGGACCGGATGACCCACGCGGACGGCCTCGCGCGAGTGATCGCCGCGCAGGCCCGCGCGGCGTTCGAGAGCTGACGGCGGGGTCTACCCCGAGCGCTTCAGCTTGCCGTTGCGCTTGGCGTAGAGCTCTCCCGTGCGGAACACGAGCAGCCCCAGCGGAATCGCGATGACGCCGAGCAGCAGCAGCGGCCACACGTCGCTCCACAGCGCTCCGAGTCCGGCGCCGTCGAGAACGGAGGCACGGATCCCGCGCAGCGCGTAGGTCGCCGGCGAGATCTTCGCGAGCCACTGCATCCACTCCGGCAGCACCGACACGGGGTAGTAGACACCCGAGACGACCAGCAGCAATCCCTGCGCGATGAAGCCGAACTGGGCGCCCTTCTCAGGAGAGATCAGCGGCAGCACCGCAGTCACCATGCCGACGCCGACGAACGACACGGACGCGATCGCGAGCAGCACGATCGCCGCGGCGAAGTTCGCATGCGGGAAGTGCAGCCCGAAGAAGAGCGCGACGACCACGAACAGGGCCGCAGTACGCACGACCCCGTACAGCACGGCGAACAGGCCCATGCCGCCGAGGTGGACGGCCCGCGCGACCGGCGCCATGAACGTGTACTCGATCGTCCCCTCCCAGCGCTCCCACGCGACGGTCTCGGTCAGGATCTCGAAGATGATCCCGAGGTAGGACCAGATGACCGCGCCGATCAGGAGCTCGGTCGTCGTGCGTTGGACGTTTAGGTGACCACCCGTCGCCTGGACGCCTTTGGCGATGAAGACGATCGTCAGTGTGTTGGCGACCGTCCAGACGAAGAACGCCAGTTCCCACCAGCCGTAGCGCTTGATCAGGTATGCGTTGCGCTCGACCACGCCGCCGAGCGCGACGAACTGGCGCCGCCAGCCTCGCTGCGCCGCGGCGCCGGGTTCACCCGGGCGCTGCATGAGACCGCTGCCGATCATGCCCGCACCTCCTCTTCGTCTTCCTCGAGCGCGCGTCCGGTCGCGGTCATGAACGCCTGCTCGAGCGTGCTCGCTTCGTAGCGCTCGATCAGTTCGCCGGCGGGGGCGAGCGCCAGCAGCCGTCCGCCGTGCAGGATCCCAACCCGCTCCGCGAGCGCGGTCGCTTCCGCGAGGTCGTGCGTGCAGAGCAGGATCGTGGTGTCATGCGTCGCCCGCAGGTCGCTGATGAATTCCTGGACCTCGCGCTTGGAGCGCGGGTCCAGCCCGGTAGTCGGCTCGTCGAGCAGCAGTAGGACCGGCGAGGTCAACAACGCGCGCGCGAGCGCGACCTTCTGCTGCATGCCGCGCGACAGGTCCTCCATCGGCTCGGTGGCCCGAGCCACCGGGAAGCCGACGCGTTCGAGGATCGCCGGAATCCGCGCACGCGTGACGGCATGCGTGAGGCCGTAGAAGCGCGCCGAGTAGGCGAGATTCTCGGCCGCCGACATGCGCTTGAAAAACGACGCCTCCACCGAGACGCGGTTGACGAGGCAGCGCACGACCGCCGCTTCGGCGACGACGTCGTGGCCGAACACGAGCGCGCGTCCGCCGTCGGGCAGCAGCAAGGTCGAGAGCGTCCGGATCAACGTCGACTTGCCCGAACCGTTCTGCCCGAGCACCGCGACACATTCGCCGCGGGCGACCGTGAACGACACATCGCTCAGGGCGGCGACGCTCACGCGACGCTTCCCGCGACGGCGGCGAAAGCGCTTCTCCAGCTCAAAGACCTCTACTGCTGACAACGATTTGCTCCTCGAGGAAAGACGACATGGCCACGCACAATCGACCGAGGCGGCGCTCGGCCAGAACGGCTTTTGGGTCAGACCATGAAGAGCAACATCGAGGCGAGCGTAGCAGTCGCTTGTAGGGCCGTTCAAGCGTGGGCTTCGCCAGCTCGGGGCGAGATCGACTTCCGTATTTACTTAAGTATTTAGTTGTGCTATGCTGGCATACGTAAGCAAAAACAAGGAGGGAAAATGGAGAGCACAAGCTCTACCCCCACGCAGTACAAGCAGGTCACGGTTGAGGTCCCTGAGGACCGACTCGCCGAGTTCCACGCGTTCTTCGGGCGGTTCCTGGCCCGCTTCGGCGGACCGGAGCGCCGGGGACGGCACGGACGGCACCACCACGGCCGCCACAGCGGTTGCGGTCGGGGCCGGCGGGCAGGTGAGTGGCAGGCGAGCGAGTCGCAGGAGACCGAGGCGCAGGAGACCCCCGCGCAACCGGCTGGCAGCACCGCGCTCTAATGGCGGACAAGGAGATCACGGTTGCCGTGCCCGAGGAGCGCGTGCCGGAGTTCTACTCCTGGTTCGCGGCGTTCCTCGCGGCCGAACCGGGGACTCCACCGCCCTCGCGGCAGCGTGGACGCCACGGCCAGTGGGGCTCACGCGAGCACCGTCAGGTCAGCGCCTGGTCGGCGGACGACGTCGACCAGGCCGCTTGGCTCTATCGCAAGCTCGCGCCCCCGGCGCGCGAGCTGTTCGACATCCTCTTGGAGGCGCCGGGCGAGCGGATCGCGGGCGAGCAGATCGCCAAGCGATTGGGGCTCGACAAGGGGGCACACGGGGTTGCCGGGGTTCTCGCCTGGCCCGGGCGCTATGCCCGCCACCTCGATCGCGTGCTCCCGATCGCGACTGAAGGTCGGGGCGACGGCGGCACCGACTACTACATGGAGCCCGATATCGCGAGTCTGTTCGCCACGGCGCGCGTCGCCGCGCCGCCGCGCAAGCCACGCGGCCGCAGGCGCGGCTAAGGCAACGGCTGGCGTTCGGATTTGCCGGCGCCGGTGGCGCGCACCTGCGCTCGACGAGGTGGCCGGGGCGCCTCGTGCATAGTGGCGCACTCGTCGCAGATGCCGACGAGCGGGAAGTGGGTGAAGCGGGCCGTGAAGCCCAATTGCCGTTTGATGCGCTCGCGGACGGCATCCAGTGTCTTGGGCGACACCGGGGTGAGCGTCGCGCAGCGTTCGCAGTAGAGATATTCGGTTTCATCCCTGCCGGCGAGCGTGTAGAGGCCGGCTGAGTGGCCGAGGTGAACGTGTCGGACCAAGCCGTGATGCTCGAGAACTTCGAGGTTGCGATAGACCGACGATTCATCGACGGATAGCTCGCGGGCGAGGTCGGCCGCGGCGACAGGGCGCTCGGCGGCGAACAGCGCTTGGAGGACCAGACGGCGCGGGGTCGACAGACGCAGCCCGGAACCGCGCAGGGCGCGGGCGGCGTCCGCGACGTTCTCGAACGCCATCGGCGGCGCATTGGGCGCGAGGGTCATGCCCGCAGATTGTCGCGCAGCGTGCCCGTGTCCGGGGCTGCCGGCTATCCGGCAGGCCCGGTGTCAGTCAGGTGCGCAGTCCACCGTTCCTCGATCCGGCCGTAGCGCCAGATCGACAGCGCGATCACCCATGTCATCACGAACAGGCCGACGATTACGAACCCGAGGAAGTTGATGTTGATGTTCTCGAACCAGTTCCAGAAGGAACCCGACAGGTTCAGCTCGGAGGCGACCAAGCCGCCGAGCTCGATCGTGCCGATGACGAGCGCGATTGCGACTGACAGTCCGGTGATCGTGATGTTGTAGAACACCTTGCGCACAGGCTTCGAGAACGCCCAGCCGTAGGCGAAGTTCATGAACGATCCGTCGATCGAGTCGAGCAGGGACATGCCGGCCGCAAACAGGATCGGCAGGCACAGGATCGCGTACCAGGGCAGACCGGCGCCGGCCGCGCCGCCCGCGAGCACGAGCAGCGCGACTTCGGTCGCGGTGTCGAACCCGAGCCCGAACAGCACGCCGATCGGGTACATCTGGCCGGGCTTGGTGACAGTGCGGGTCAGACGGCCCAGGAGCCGGTTCATCAGACCGCGCTTGTCGAGCTGCGCTTCGAGCTCCTGTTCGTCGTAGCGGCCGCTGCGCATGTCACGAAACACCTTGATGATCCCGGCCAGGATCACGACGTTGATCGCGGCGATGACGTATAGGAAAGTCCCCGAGACGAGCGTGCCGATCCAGTTGGTCACCTGGTGCAAGTTGGAGTTGTCGTTCTTGACAGGCCCGTCGAGCGCGCGCACCCCGACCGAGATCAAGAACGCCAGCGCGAACACGATTGTGGAATGGCCAAGCGAGAACCAGAAGCCGACGCTCAGCGGCCGCTTGCCCTCGCTCATCAGCTTACGGGTGGTGTTGTCGATTGCCGAGATGTGATCCGCGTCGAACGCGTGTCGCAGCCCCAGCGTGTAGGCGGTCACGCCGATCCCGATCGTGAACGCGCCGGCCGTTCCGACGTGGTAGTGCCGCGGTGCGACGAGTGCCAACAAGATAAGGAACCCGGCGATGTGCAGCCCGCCGACGACCGCGGCCATCAGCACCAGCGTCCGCTTCTGGCTGGGAGTGAGCGCCCGCCAGAATCCGCTCACGCGCGCCGGTCGCCTCGTCGTCGTCGCCGCTAGCATCGCTCTTCCTCTCATCATCGGTCGCGCAATGGCCTCTGACCGCCGATACGCATCTCCCGCGAGGCCGGATCACTTGCAACTCGCTGGCAGTAAGCCGGCGAGCTTCCAGCGTCTCCGAAGCGATCGGGCCGGTGCCGCGAGCGGGACCGCGCCGCCCGCTCCTCGCGGGATGACGGGGCGCGGACGCTACTCCGCGCGGGCCGGTAATGCAACCCGCTAGTAATTAGGAGCACCTCCCAGCATTGGGGTGGCGACCAAATGTCCGAACGTGACGTCTGCGACACTCTCGTGCGGCAAGCAGAAACGAAGGGAGCTGGATGGAGACGTCGGTCATCGGAGTCGTCGGCGCGGGGTTCATGGGGTCGGGAATCGCCGAGTCGGCGGCGGCCGGCGGCAAGCACGCCGTCGTCTACGAGCCCGAGGAGGCGCCGCTCGAGCGCTCGCGGCAGAATCTCCGAGCGTCGGTCAGCAGAGCCGTCTCGCGAGGCAAGCTGACCTCCAACGACGCCGATGAGCTGATCGACCGGGTCCTGTTCACGACCCGGCTCGAGGACCTCCGCGGCGCCGACGCGGTGATCGAGGCGGTCGTCGAAGACGCGCGCGTCAAGCGCGAGCTGTTCGCCGTGCTCGACGAGCGGCTTCCCGACGCGCAGTTCCTCGCCTCCAACACCTCCTCGATCCCGATCGCCGAGCTCGCGGCCGCGACGCGCCGCCCCGACCGCGTGCTCGGTCTGCACTTCTTCTCACCCGTGCCGGTGATGAAGCTCGTCGAGGTGGTCGTGGCGCTTGACACGGCGGACCCCGTCGCGGTGACCGCGGAGCAGTTCGCGCGGGAGATCGGCAAGCAGCCGATCCGGACGAAGGATCGCTCCGGTTTCATCGTCAACATGCTCCTGGTGCCTTATCTGATGGCGGCCGTGCGCATGTACGAGGAGGGCTTCGCCTCACGCGAGGACATCGACGAGGGGATGAAGCTCGGTTGCGGCCATCCGATGGGCCCGCTCACGCTGTGCGACTTCATCGGCCTCGACGTGCTGTACGCGGTCTGCGACTCGCTCTACGAGGAGTTCAAGCAGCCGGGGTACGCGCCGCCGCCGCTGCTCAAGCGGATGGTCGTCGCAGGCCATCACGGGCGTAAGACCGGTCGGGGCTTCTACGAGTACGCGCCGGCTGCGGCTCCCGCCTGACGCGCGGCCCGCTACTGATGGATCTGCTGCTCGAGCGCCTCGAGTGCGGCGAGGCGGCGCACGAGCGACGGATGTGTCTCGCCGAGGCGCCGGATCGGCTCGGGCACGGGCACGGGGCCGCGGCGGGATGACCGGGGGCGTGCGACTGCCACGAGGTGAAACGCGTCGCGCGCCACGAGTGCGCGGAGGTCGGAGCGCGGGACGCCGTCGAGCTTCCCGGAGACCTTCAGCAGCGCGGAGGAGAGCGCGGCCGGGCGCCCCGTGATCGCGCACGCTCCACGGTCGGCGGCGAGCTCGCGGTAGCGCGACAGCGCACTGCTGCCGACGCGCGAGACCAGGCCGATCGCGAGCGCGAACACCGCGCCGAACTGCAGTGGCCACCAGCCGGTGCGCGCCAGGCGCACGCCGCCCGCCAGGAGTGCGACGCCCGGCATCGCGACGACGGTCATGACCTTGGCGTCGCGATTGGCGAGATGGCTCAGCTCGTGCGCCATGACCGCCTGCAGCTCGTTCGGCTCGAGCAGGTCGACGAGCGCTTGGGTCAAGTGCAGACGCGGCGGACGCCCGGGAACGTCGATGACCCAGCTGTTCGGATGGGCCTCGCGCTCGAGCACGAGCTCGGGCTTCGGGACGTTCGCCACAACGCACAGGCGATCCAGCGTCGCGTGCAGCTCAGGTGCCTCCGCCGGCGTCACGACGCGGCCCGTAGCCCTGCGCGGCTGATGTCTGGCGACCATGAAGCCAATGCACAGGGCGAGCACGATGCCCACGACGAAGTCAGTCGGGAGCAGGAGCGGCACGGCCGCGATCGCGGCAACCACAACGAGCGGCGTCAAGACGGCCGCGATCAACATCCGCGCTTGGAGCGCTCGATCGGGCTTGGACAGCCGCGCACTCATTCCTCAATGGTAGCTCGCGCGCGATACAAGTTCGCGGGGCCCCGATCCGTTGGTTCGACAGGAATCGTCGGGGCGGGAAACCTGAGGCGGGAAGACAAACCCGCGGATCTCGACGGAGGAGCGTCACGGCGCGAACTCCGCCCCAGGCCCGCTCCGGCGTACGCAGCCGAGCCGCTCTATCCCGCTTCGCCCGTCGCGCGGGGGAGGCGCCCCCACATCAGGATGCGCTTGAACGTGTACAGGTACGGCTCGTGCACCCCGATCACACCGAGCAGGCGCCGCCGATACTCCTGTAGGAACCGCTCGTAGTCCTCGGCGCCCAGGACTTGCTTGAAGCGGGTCAAGGACGTGCCCTTCACCCACTCGACGACGTCCGAGCTCCTGGTCAGCCGATGCGGATAGACCTGCAAGCGGACGTGTTGGCGCTCGAACCCAAGCGCGGCGAGCAGTTGCGAGTACGCCTCGGGCCGTAGTACGTGCTCCGCGACCGGATCACTGGGCGCGTCGCTCCCGAGCCACTCCGCGCCGAGCTCCTGCGCGACCGTGTGCGACGCGTGGTCGGCGTTCGCGGGCACCTGTACTGCCAGCTGGCCGCCGTCCGCCAGCGCCGCCCGCCACCGGGCAAGAACGCCCTGATGGTCCGCCACCCACTGCAGCGCGGCGTTACTGAACGCGATGCCGACGGCGCTGCCTCGCCACTCGGCGATGTCGCCGGCCCGAAACGAGAGTCCTGGTCTGTTGAGGGCCTGGGCCTGCGCCAGCATCGCGCTGGAGGAGTCGATCCCGACCGTCTGGCGGGCGCCGAGGCGCTCGTGCAGCGCAGCCGTCAGACGGCCGTCGCCGCAGCCGAGATCCACGAGCGACGGGGCATCGGCGGGCTCCAGCAGCGCGGCGAGGTCCCAGAACGGCTGCTCGCGTTCGGCGGCGAACCGGTTGTACTGCTGGGGATCCCAACTGCTCGCCTGCTCGCCGGCGGCGGATCGCATGCGCTGCAGCCTAGTAGGTGGGGGCCATTTGCTCGCCCGCGCGCGCTGGGTGCTACGCGCGCCGGGCCACGCGCCGGAGGAACTGAACCAAGTAGGCGAAGAAGACGTTCTTCGGGTAGGCCCCGGCCGGGTCGTTGTGCGCGAAGGTGCTCTGGCGGTTGATCAGTGTCAGGTTCCCGAGCGGGATGTGCGACTGCAGCGCCAGCGAGCGCGCGGCGTCGAGCACCGCGGCTCCCCCGAGTCGGGCCCCGAACGCATAGATGAACAGTGACCGCGGCAGCCTGCGCCCCTCGGTCGCGTGCATGCCGAGCACGCGTTGCGCGCCGTTCGCGATGCCCGTCCCGACGGCGGAGCTGTCGAGCGTGAGCCGCGCCGGGAAGTACCACTCGGTGCCATCGGCACCCGACACGCCGGTCCCGGCAAACATCTCCGCGTAGCGGTCGATCGGCGTCAACGCGCCCGCTCCATTCCAGCCGCTCAGACCGTCGGGGCCCGGTGGCGAGAGGCCGGCCCCGAGGTGGGCCTGTGCCGCGATCAGGGTCGCCGGCGAGCTCGCAACGTTCAGCGCGTAGCCGTATTGCCCGAGGTTCGTCGCGGGGACCGGCGGCGTGATGCTGGCCGGCAGCAGTCCCGAGGCCTGGCCCAGGGAGCGCGCGCCCGGGTCGAGCAACGCGGCCTCGGCGCCGGTCGCGACGAACAGGCCGGCGAACGGAGCCGTGATGCCGCCGAATCCCAGCCACGGCGACGCCGTCGGTGCTTCCAGGGCGCTCAGCTCGGCGTGCGCTTCGGCGGCGCTGGTCGCCGGGAAGCCGCCGCCGTCGATGTAGACAAGACCGGCAAGGTCAGCCGCGCCGGTACGGCCGGCGAAATCCCAGGTGGCGTAAGCGGTGAGCACCGCGCCGCCGAGCGAGTGGCCGCCGAGGACGACCTTGCCGCCGAGTTTGTGAGCGGCCTCGATCACCGCGTGGAGATCCTGCACGGCGACGTTCATTCCCCACTGCTTGGCGAACTGCAGATTCCCTGTCGGCCGCACGTGGCGCTTGATCGCGGGGTCGCGCACCCACCCGAGGTAGTAGTCGAACAGCTGCTCGACGTTCGCCTTGCCCTGCTTGGCGAGGTTCAGCTCGGACTGATCCTCGAGCAGGTTCTCGCGCCGCTCGACCGACCACACCTGCCACCCCGGCAGCCTCTCGACGAGCCACCGTGCGAGGGGTGCGAAGTACGCGCTCCCGGCGGACGTGCCCGGCTCCAGCACGAGCACGTTCCTCGCCGTCGCGGGTCCGATCTTCAGCACCCCCACCCGGTCCAGGCGTGCCGGCGTCCCAGGCGCCGCGAAGCCGCGCATCCAGGTGACGCTGAGCGCGCTCGCAGAGCCGGCCGCCAGCAGCAGGGCGGCGATGAAGCTCGCCGCC
This sequence comes from uncultured Solirubrobacterales bacterium, assembly GCA_963763525.1. Taxonomy (GTDB): domain Bacteria; phylum Actinomycetota; class Thermoleophilia; order Solirubrobacterales; family Solirubrobacteraceae; genus Palsa-465. Next base: position 461,732 of record CAVXPA010000011.1, on the reverse strand, counting down.
AGCGTCAGCAGCTGCATCCGTGCGGTCCGCAACAAGGTGGGCAGCTTAGTCGTCGCGCGCCGCGGTCGAGCCGATCCGTCCTAAGCCTCGACCGCACCGACCCCACCGACATCGCGGTCGAGAAAAGCCGCGCCACCCGCGGTAAACCTCGACGGCACCGACCCGCCGGCGCCGCGGTCGAGGAAAGCCGCGCCACCCGCGGTAAACCTCGACGGCACCGACCCGCCGGCGCCGCGGTCGAGGAAAACCGCGGCACGGGGCGGCAAAGCTCGACGCCGACGATCCGACACGCGGCCAAAGCGACGAAAACCGCGACGCCGGCGCCTCAAAGAACCGACCTGAGGCGCCCACGTCGGGACGTAAGGCATCTGACGCAAAGAGTAAGTGCTCGGACCAGCAGAGTGGCTGCGTTCTGCTGATGTGCGACTCGGCCTCTCAGCTCATCCTGACGCTCAGGAAAAAAACGGAACCTGAGGAGAAAAGGACAAATGCATTCACAGCTGACAGCCCTCCTCGCGGCATCCCGATCAGAGGACCTGCGCCGGGCCGCGGCACGCCGGCAGGGTCGGCGGCCCGAGCGAGGTGGACGTGGTGGATTCTGGCGATACTTCGTACGTCATGCGAGCGAGGTTGACGAGCAGCCGATTCATAGGTCGAGTGGGCGAGCTCGCAGAGTTGGAGCTCGCAGTATCCGAGGCCATCGCGGGGCACCCGATCCTCGTTCTGCTGGGCGGAGACTCGGGAGTCGGGAAGACGCGCCTGGTGGGCGAGCTCGAACAGCGGCTCGCAGGGCAGGAGATTCGTGTTCTTCGCGGTGAGGGTGTAGAGCAGGGCGAGGGCGAGCTGCCGTACGCCCCCCTCGTGGGTGCGTTGCGGCCGCTCGTACGAGAGTGCCATCCCGCCCTCACGGCGTTGACCCCGGGCAGCCGCGCGCAGCTTGCGGCGGTGATCCCGGGGCTCGGCGACGGGGCGGCGTCTCAGGATCGTGAGGACCCATCCGGACAGCTGCGCCTGTTCGAGGCGCTGCTCGAGCTCCTCGCCGATCTGAGCGCCCAGGAGCCGGTCGTGCTGGTCCTGGAGGACATGCACTGGGCGGACCGCTCGACGCGGACGTTCGTCGCGTTCCTGGCGCGGAGCCTGCGCCAGGAACGGTTGTGCATCGTCTTCACGTACCGAACCGATGAGCTGCATCGCCGGCACGCTCTGCGTCCGCTGCTGAGCGAGCTGGAGCGACTCGAGCGCGCGCGGCGGGTCGAGGTCGCGCCTTTCGATCGCGACGAGCTGACGGAAGCGCTCGAGGACATCCTCGGCGACACGCCGAGCAGCGAGCTCGTCGAGCGCCTGTACGCCCGCAGCGAAGGGAATCCGCTGTTCACCGAAGAGCTGCTGGCGGCCGGGCTCGACGGCCGTGGCGCTGCTCCGCAGAGCCTCCGCGACGCGTTCCTGCTGCGGATCGAGCGCCTCTCGGGGGACGGACAGCGGGCCGTGCGCGCCGTGGCCGTCGGCCGCGCGCTGGACGAGGCGACGCTCGCCGAGGTGACGGGGATCGAGCACTCGGATCTCCAGGCCGCTCTGCGCGAGGCAGTCAGCGAGCAGATCCTGATGGCCGACGAAGATCACCGCCTGCGTTTTCGCCACGCGCTGTTACGCGAGGCCGTGATCGACGATCTCTTACCCGGCGAGCGTGGCGAGCTGCACCTCGCGCTGGCGCGCACGCTGGAGGCGCGGCTCAACGGCGGCGCCGATCAGCAGGTGATGCTGGCGGCGAGCATCGCGGGTCACTACGCCGCCTCGGGCGATCAGCCCGCGGCGCTGCGCGCGACCGTCCGCGCGGCTCGCGCCGCCGAGCAGGTGCATGCGTATGGCGAGGCCGCAGACCTGGCCGAGCGCGGGCTCGAGCTGTGGCCGCGCGTGTCCGGTGCACAGGAGCTGGTCGGGATCGACCACGTCCGCCTGCTGACGTTGGCGGCCTCGGCGCATGGGATCGCCGGCGACATGGGCCGCGCGGAAGTGCTCTGGCGCAGCGCGCTCGACGAGCTCGACCCAGCCTCCGATCGCCGCCGTTACTCGCGGCTGCTCGCGCGACTTGCGCGGATCCAGTGGTCGCTCAACCGCGGGGTCGAGGGAGTCGACACGGCGCAGCGGGCGCTCGAGATGCTCCCCGACGATGAGCCGACACGCGAGCGCGCGTTGCTGCTCGGCTGGCTCGCGCGCCGACAGTATCTGCGCGGGCGCTTCCGGGACGCACTGCGGGACGGCGAGGAGGCGCTGGCGGCCGCCCTCGCGGCCGGCGATCGGCAGGCCGAGGGCGAGGTGCGCAACACGCTCGGCATGACGCAGGTCGCCCTCGGCCGAGTCGACGAAGGGGTCGCGCAGCTGTGGCGGGCGATCGAGATCGCGCGCGAGGATGAGGACCCCGACAGCGTGACGACGGCCTACTCGAACCTCGCGGACGTGGTGAACCTGGCCGGCCGCACGCGCGAGGCGCTCGAGATCGCGCAGGAAGGACTCGCCGGCACATCGCGCCACTTCACTCGCAACTACGACTGGATGACGCTGACGGTCTGCGGCCTCTCGATCGAGGTGGGCGACTGGCGCGCGGCTCGCGAGCACCTCGAGCTGTCCCGATCCCGTCTCGTCGGCGTCGCGTTGATCTTCCGCCTGCTGACCGAGGCGGAGCTCGAGCTCGCCGTCGGCAACGACGAGCTCGCCGGGCGCTGCCTCGCCGCCGCCGAGGCGCTCGTCGCGAGCTCCTCCGAGCCGCAGTGGATCGGGGCGTTCGGGGCCCTGCTCGGCGAGCTGCGCCGGCGCGCGTGGGATCTCGATGGAGCGCGCGACGCCGTGGCCCGTGCTCTCGATCGCATCGAGGTGTGCACCGATGACGTTGCGCGGATCGCCCGCGTCAGCGCTGTCGGGGCGCGGATCGAGGCCGACGCCGCGCAGCGCGCACGCGATCTGCGCGAGAAGGCGACCGAACGGAATGCGGTCGCGCGGGCGCGGATCCACGCACAGCGCCTCACGGCTGCGGCCCAAGACGGCGGACCGGTCGAGCGCGCGCTGCGCGTCATCGGGGCAGCCGAGCTCGCGCGAGCGCGCGGGAAGCCCGATCCCGTCCTGTGGCTTCGGGCCGCACGCGAGTGGGACGCGCTCGCGCGCCCGTACCCAGCTGGCGTGTCGCGGTGGCGGGCGGCCGAGGCGTACGTCGAGGTGGCTGACCGGAAGGCGGCCTCCGAAGCGGCCCAGGAGGCGCACCAATGCGCCAAGACGCTGGGCTCCACATGGCTCGAGCAGGAGATCACCGGACTCGCGTACCGCGCCCGCCTCGAGCTGGCGCAGGAAGCGTGCGACGTGGAGCACGCGGGTTCCAACGGCGCCGGCGAGGATCCGTTCGGTCTGACCCCGCGCGAGCGCCAGGTCCTGTCCCTGATCGCCCAGGGAGCGACGAACCGGCAGATCGGCTCGGCCTTGTTCATGGCCGAGAAGACCGCGAGCGTGCACGTCTCACGGATCCTCAGCAAGCTGGGGGTGCAGAGCCGGACCCAGGCGGCAGCGGTCGCGCACCGGATGCACCTGGCTTGAGCCGCCGTCCGGCCGCTTGCACGAGCGGCCCAGTGCGCGTCGGGACCTGGCGCGAGAGCACGATGTAGCTCGTGCACCGGCGGATCGCGGGCGTGCGCAGGAGCTCGTTGACGAGCTCCTGCAGATGCTCGGTGTTGCGCGCCACGACGCGGCAGATCAGGTCCTGCGGCCCGCTGATCGCGTCGACCTCGATCACCTCCGGCGTCGCCTCCGCGACGGCCACCGCCTCGGCGAGCTGTCCCTGCGCGAGCTCGATCAGGACGAACGCGCTGATCGAGTAGCCGAGTGCGCGCGGATCGATCTCGGGTCCGTGGCCGGTGATCACGCCACTCGCCTCGAGCTTCGCAAGACGTGCCTGGACCGTGCCGCGAGCGACTCCGAGTTGGCGCGCCACCTCGAGCAGACCGACGCGGGGGTTGTTGCGGAGCGTCTCGATCAGACGCGAGTCCAGCTCGTCGATGCTGGGCAAAGTGCGCAACATCATACGGCTGAGGGCAACACGATTGGGCAATTTGACCCGCCCGGATGTACAGAGTTTCAGCCGGGCCGGGAAAGTGCTACTTATAGATAACGAGATGTACGAGGAGGCCCAGCTGTACTCCCCGGTAAGCACCGACGAGGCCGGGGCCGTCACGGTTCACTTGGCTCACGACCACCCGGGCGCGAACGATCCGCGGTACCGGGAGCGCCGCAGCCAGATCGCGGCCGCCGCTCTGAGCTGGCGTGAGGGAGAACCCGCGCCGGCGATCGCGTACACCGAAGAGGAGCACGAGGTCTGGCGCACGGTCTCGCGCGAGCTCGCGCCCAAGCACGATCACCATGCGGTGCGCGAGTATCGGGAGGCGAAGGACCGCGTCGGCCTGTCCCGCGACCGGATCCCGGGGCTCGACGAGGTCTCCGCGTTGATCGGCCCGCATGGAGGCTGGAGCTACGTTCCCGCCGCGGGTCTGGTCCCGCTCGACGAGTTCTACGGCTCGCTCGCGGACCGGCGCTTTCACTCGACGCAGTACGTACGCCATCCGGGTGTACCGCTCTACACGCCCGAGCCGGACATCATTCACGAGGTCATCGGGCACGGCCACCTGCTCGCGACACCGACGTTCGGCGAGTTGCACCGCCGGGCCGGCGTGGCAGCCCGGCGGCTGAGCGATCCCGAGAACCTGCGCTTCCTCTCCCGCGTCTTCTGGTTCTCGCTCGAGTTCGGGACCGTCGTCGAGGACGGCGAGCTGCGCACCTATGGGGCGGGGATCCTGTCGAGCTACGGCGAGATCGACGAGTACAGGACGATGGAGCATCGGCCGCTCGACCTGATCGAGATGGGAACGGCCGACTACGACATCACGCAGTACCAGCCCGTTCTCTACCGCGCCGACTCGATCGCCGAGGTCGTGGAGGTCGTCGGCGGGTTCTTCGACGACTGCACGGACGACTCGATCGCCACGATGCGCTCGGTGGTGGCGAGATGAGCGTCACAGCTTCCCGTACGTCCGGCTCCTCACCCGGCTTCGAGGAGGTCCGAGTACGTCGGGGCGAGCGCTCCGGCGCAGCGATGGCGATCGCGGTGCACCGGACAGTCGGCGGCCGCGCGCTGGGCGGTTGCCGGATGTGGAGCTACGCCAGTACGACCGATGCGGTCCGCGACGCCGAGCGCCTGGCGCGGTCGATGTCGTACAAGGCGGCTGCCGCGGGGCTGCCGCTCGGCGGCGCCAAGGCCGTGATCGCGCTGCCGGACGGGGCTCCCGCGGCCGGCCGCCGGCGCGAGCAGATGTTGCGCGACTTCGCCGAGCTCGTCGAGTCGTTCCGCGGTCGCTACATCACCGCCCAGGACGCCGGCACCTCACTCGAGGACATGGTCTACCTGTCCCGCTTCACCGACCACGTTGCCGGGCATCCGATCGCCGATGGCGGCTCCGGCGACCCGAGCCCATACACGGCGCATGGGGTGGAGGTCGGGATCCGGGCATCGGCCGGCCGTCCGCTGGCCGGCATCCACGTCGTCGTGATCGGCATCGGCCATGTCGGGGGGAGCTTGCTCGCCGTCTACTCGCGGCCGGAGCGAGGTTGACGGTCGCGGACGCCAACGAAGACAAGCGGGGATTCGCCGAGCAACTCGGGGCCACGTGGGTTTCGCCCGCGGAGGCGCTGACGCTCGAGGCGGACGTTCTGGCGCCGTGCGCGCTCGGCCGCGTGCTCGACCGCGAGACTGTCTCGCGGCTGCGCGTGCGCGTCGTCGCGGGCGCTGCCAACAATCAGCTCGCGGACGACTCGATCGCGGACGCGCTGCGCGACCGCGGCATCGTCTGGGCGCCTGACTTCATCATCAACGCGGGCGGGCTGATCGCCGTCGCCGACGAGCTGCACGGCTTCGACCTGGGTCGCGTCGAGCGGGCGATCGAGCGCATCGCGGACACGCTGAGCGAGGTCTACGCGGTTGCCGAGCGCGACCGTACCAACACCCTGACCGCCGCCAAGCGAGTGGCCGGCGAACGACTGCAAGGCTACCCCGAGGAGGTGCCCGAGCGGGTCGGGGGGATCGAGGGTCCTTCTCGGACCTAGCGCAGACTGGGGACGCTCGCCGGCGAGACGGCGGGCGTTTGACTGCGCTCGATCCTCCCCCGCCCGCTCGGGATAGCCGGCCGCCGCTCAGTACGTCAGGGCGCCGGCTGGGTCATCATGACCTGCCAGGGGCGCACCGAGACCTCGAGGAAACCAGCGGTCACGCTCGGGTCCTCCGTGGTCGCGAGATGGTGCGCGTCATCGAGGCGGCCGACGCCTGGGAGCCGCAGGATCGTCATCCCCTCCCCGACCGCGTCGAGCAGCGGGCCGGCCGCGACGAGATATCCGTCCGCCTGCATCCGCGCGAGAAACCGCGTGTGATCCGCGAAGCGGGGGTCCTCGAAGATCGATTCATCCTTCGGCGCCTCGGGCCCGGGGCGGTGGATCAGCGCGACCCACGTGTACGCCTCCGGCTCGCGCTCGGGGCGGGCCGCCTCGGCGTAGCGCTCCAGGACCGCCGGCCAGCCCGCGTCGTACTCCGCTCTCGCCGCGGTGGGATCGTCGAACGCGTCCCAGTCGGAGTGCTCGAGCGCCACCACGGTGCGCTCGCCGTTGTGGGCGAAGGTGACGGTGAGGGAGCTCGCCGGCTCGGCCTCTCGCCCGGGATGCCAGGTCATCGACAGCTGCCGGGCGGGAATCCATTCCGTCACCTCGCCCCAGCTGGTCCTCTGGTCGTCGAGCGTCTCGATTAGTTCGCTGTCGACGAACGCGACCGAGGCGGCCGCGCCAAACACGCCGTGGCGCGCGATCGGCCACCAGTCCCCGATCCGCGACGTGAACAGGTCGAAGGCCTCCTGGCCATCGAGGTCCACGACCACCTCGTGCCGGATCGGCGCAACTTCGCTCACCTGGGCGATCACCCTATCGGAACCTGCACGCTCAGCGCGCGAGCTTCTTGCCCGGGTTGAACAGCCCCTTCGGGTCCAGCGCCCGCTTGATCGCCTCGTGTGCCGCGAGCGCCGCCGGTGCCCACTGCAGTTGCAGCGCTCCCCGCTTGACCCACCCGGCGCCGTGCTCGCCGGAGATCGAGCCGCCGAGCGCGACGGCGAGCGCGAACAGGTCCGCCTCCGCCCGCTCCGCGCGCTCGAGCTCATCCAGGGCGGTCCGGTCGACCATCAACGTCGAGTGGACGTTGCCATCGCCGGCGTGTCCCCAGCTGCAACTGGGAAGCCGATGGCGGGCGCCGATCGCGACCGTCCCCTCGATCGCCTCGCACAGCCGCTCAACCGGGACCACGATGTCCTCGCTCACCTTGCCGCCGCGCTCCGCGATGACCGCAAGCGAGACGCCCTCGCGCCAGCGCCAGACCTCGCCGATCTCACGTGGCGTGGACGGCGAATGGATCGACAGCGCGCCGGCGCCGAGGGCCTCGACGAGCTCGTCGCGAACGCGCGCAGCCTCCGCGCGCGTGCCGTCGGCCTCCGCGATCAGCATGAACCGTGGATCCGGCGGCGGTGCCGCGGGGAACGAGGGCAGCGCGGCGCGGAGCGCGCCCTCATCGAGAAACTCGAGCGCCGCTGGGACGATGCCGCTCGCGAGGACCAGTTCGATCGCGTCGCAGCCGGTGCGCGCGTCAGGGTAGAAGCCGACCACCGGCAGCGCGCTCTCGGGCGCGGGGGTCAGCTTCAGCCACGCGCCGGTGACGATCCCGAGCGTCCCCTCCGAGCCCACGATCAGCGAGCGCAGGTCATAGCCCGCGACGTCCTTGCGGATCGGTCCGCCGAACGAGACGAGCTCCCCCGGCGCCAGCACGACGTCGAGACCGCTCACCCAGGTGCCAGTGACGCCGTACTTGAACGCGTGCGGTCCGCCTGCGTTGGTCGCGATGTTGCCGCCGATCTGCGACTGCTCGCTCGCGCCGGGATCGGGTCCGAAGAGCAGGCCCGACTCGCGCGCGCGACGACGGACGTGAGCGGTGCTCACGCCCGCCTGGACCGACATCCGCCAGAGTCCGGGATCGAGCCGGCGGACCGCCCGCAGCCGCTCGAGGCCGAGTACGACGCCGCCGTCGACCGGGACCGCGCCGCCGGCGAGACCCGTCCCGCCGCCGCGGGCGATGATCGGCACGTCGTGGGCGTAGCAGAAGCGGACGACGCGCTCCACCTCCTCGGGGCTGGCGGGGAGCGCGATCGCGTCGGCGCGTCCGCGCAGGCTCCTGGCCTCGGTCGCGTCGACCAGATACGCGGGGGTGTCGCCGGCGAGGACCCCCTCGCGTCCGATCAAGGCGATCAGCTCGCGCTCGATCGTTCCCGTTGCGGTGGACGCCACGGAAGGGAGGCTATCGTCGCGCTTTCCTAGGCTGTCAGGTCGGGGCTGCTGGCGAGCGGGAGGGCGTAGAAGACGCCGACCCCCGCGCAGATCACCAGCGTGATGTAGGGCGAGACGACCGCGAACGCGGTCGCGACCACGTAAGGGATCAAGCCGGTGAGCGCGCGCGTGAAGATCGTCCGCCGCCGCTCCGGCGCGATCTCGTGCATCAGCAGATGGGATTTCGGGAACAGGATGTGGTAGTTGAGGGCGGAGAACGCGAGCGACATCGCGAGCAGGGCGCTCGAGTAGAGCGCGGCGGCGAGGTTCTCGCCGCGACCGGCTTTCAGGTAGGTAGCGAGCAGGTCGGTCGTGAACGGCAGCAGGCAGATCGACAGCAGCACCAGCAGGTTCAGAGCGAGGATCGCGTGATCAGGTTCGCGCAGCCGCGTCAGGGCGACGTGGTGGTTGATCCAGATGATCCCGATCGTCGCGAACGACGTGACGTAGGCCGCGTACTCCGGCCACGCCTCGACCAGCTCGTGTCCGAGCCCGTGGCGCTGCGCGCCAGCCACGGCCGGCACGGTGATGTTGAGCACGAGCAGCGTGATCGCCACCGCGATCACGCCATCGGAGAACGACTCCATCCGGGCCTTGCTCACGCGAGGGTGGTTCGCCGCCGCGGCTCCGGCTCCTCGTGATCGACGGCCTCGCGCGATGAGCGTGGGATATCGACCCTCACATGAGAGGGTCGATATCCCAGGCTCCGTCAATCGATCGCGCGACGGTAGAAGCCGCGCCTGCCGATCGTCATCAGCACGGTGAGCGAGCAGAGGAGCACGACCACGCACACCCACGGTGTGATGTGGGGGACGCTCGGGACGAGCGCCGCGCGCATCCCCTCGCTCACGTAGGTCATCGGGTTCAGCGCGGTCACGACCTGAAACCAGCGCAGGTGTGAGAGCGACGGCCACGGATACTGGCTGCAGCCCGTGAACAGCAGGGGCGTGAACACGAGCGTGAAGACGATGTTGATCCGGTTGGGCGCCACCAGCGTCCCCAGCACGAGCCCGAGCCCGGCGCCGAGCAGGCTCCCCAGCACGATCATCAATACCAGCAGCGGTACTCCGCTCCAGCGCCACGGGATCGAGCCGAGGACGATGATCCCGACGGGAATCATCACGAGCGTCGCGAGGACCGCGCGTATCGCCGCGAACAGCACCTTCTCGGCCGCGACGAGGGCCGTCGACAACGGGGCGAGGAGGCGATCCTCGATTTCCTTCGTCCAACCGAACTCGACGACGAGCGGGAACGCGAGCGTCTGCATCCCGGTGATCACGAGCGTCAGGGCGAGCAGGCCCGGGAACAGCAGATGCGCGTAGTTGTTCTGCGTGTACCCGAGCTCGCCGAGGACCTTGCCGAAGATGAACAGAAGGAACAGCGGTTGCAGGATCACCTGTGCGAGGAAGATCGGAAATTCCGACCACGTCACGAACGCGTCGCGGCGCAGGATCGCGAGGAACACGCGCGCCTGCGACACGTTCGGCGGCGCGGACACGGCCCTGGCCGGCGCCTGCGTGGCGGCCGCGGTCATCGCAGCGCCCTCCCGGTCAGATGGATGAAGACGTCCTCCAGCGTCGGTGCTCCCAGCTCGACGCCGTTCAGCGTCAGGCCGCGCCCTGCCAGCAGCGTCGCCGCCGGCGCGACCAGCGGCGGCGCCTCGCCTGTGACATACAGGCGCACGACCAGCTTGGCATCCTCGCTGTCGGCGGGGCCGCCACCCTCGACCGGCTCCACGCGCTCGACCGCGGGCAGCTCGCGCAGGGCCGCCAGCAGGCCCTCGCCGTCGTCGCGACCGCCGCCGGTGATGGTCAGCTCGAGCGTCGTGCTGCCTTCGAGACCTCGCATCAGCGTTTCGGGGGAGTCGAGCGCGAGCAGCTTTCCGTGGTCCATGATCCCGACGCGGTCCGCCAGCGTCGCCGCCTCGTGCATGTCGTGCGTGGTCAGGATCAGCGTGACGCCTCGGTCGCGCAGCTCGCGCAGGCGGTCCCACACGAACAGCCGTGCCGCAGGATCGAGGCCCGTCGTCGGCTCGTCGAGGAACAGCACCTGTGGCTCGTGCATCAGCGCGCGCGCGATCATGACGCGCTGCGACTGGCCGCCGGAGAACAGGTCCGGCTTGACATCCCCGCGCTCGCGCAGCCCGAACTGCTCGAGCAGCTCGTCCGCGCGCGTCTGCGCTTCGGCTGCCGGCACGCCGTGGTACGCGGCGTGAAACGTGAGGTTGCGTCGGATCGACAGCGAACGATCGAGGTTGCTCCGCTGGGGCACGACCGCGAGCCGCGCGCGCGCCCGGACCGGGTCCGCGGCGACGTCGACGCCGCCGATGATCGCGCGCCCGCTGGTCGGGCGAACGCGCGTGGTCATCATGCCCACGGTCGTGGTCTTGCCGGCGCCGTTGGGTCCGAGCAGGCCGAACACCTCCCCGGGCGCGACCGAAAACGACAGCTCGTCGACGGCGTTGACGGCCATCTTGGGGTAGCGCTTGATCAGCTGCTCGACGGTCACGACCGGAGTGGGCGCGCCGTCCCCGAATTGCTGTGGCCCGCTCACCAGCGCCGTGGCCGAGCCGTCCCCGGATTGCCGTGGCCCGCTCACTAGCCGCAGGGTAGCTGGGCAGCAGTCGGCTACGCTGGCCCGGCATGTTCGTGTTCGTGCAATTCAGCGACTTGCACGTAGGCGCGACTTGGAGCGGCGTGCGAGCCGAGGTCGGCCTCGAGCACGCGGTCGCCGCAGTGTCGGGGCTCGAGCCCGCGCCCGACGCGTTCGTGCTCTCCGGTGACCTCGTCGCCGACGGCGCCGACGCCGATTACGAGCGCCTGCGAGAGCTGCTCGCGCCGCTCACCGCGCCCATCTATGTGCTCCCCGGCAACCACGACGATCGCGCCGCGATGCGCAGGCACTTCGACCTGCCGGGCGACGGTCGCGCGCCGATCAACTACACCGCCGAGCTGGGGCCGCTGCTGCTCGTCGTGCTCGACACCACGCGACCGGGGGAAGACGCCGGCGAGCTCGACCCAGAGCGCCTGGAGTGGTTGGACGCCGAGCTGAGCAAGGCGCCCGACGCGCCGACGGTGATCGCGATGCACCATCCCCCGCTCGACTCGGGCCTGCCCGAGATGGACGCGATCAGCCTGCCGGTCCAGCATCGGCGCGAGCTGGCAGCCGTCCTGCGCCGGCACCCACAGGTGCTGCGCCTGCTCGCCGGTCACATCCATCGAACCCTCATCGGCAACCTGGACTCCGTGCCGGTGATCGCGGCGCCGAGCACGTTCGTCCAGGCGCGGATTCAGCTGCGCTCAGAGCAGGTCTCGCTGATCCGCGAGCCGCCGGGGATCGCGGTCCACGTACTCCTGGACGGCGAGCTCGTCACGTACGCGCAGCCCGTCGGTTGAGGTTTTTCACCAACTCCTAGAGCGCTCTTCGAGAGTGCTTACGGGCGCTGACGACAGTGGAGGTGTGAAATCAGCAACCACACCTCCACACCCTCGACGCTGGCGGGTCCGCTCGCTTGCGTCGACGTTCGCCCTCGCCTGTGGCGGGGCGCTTGCGGTCGCGGCGCTTCCATCGGCCGCGAGCGCAGCCGAGACTCCGACGCAAGAGTCCGCGAGCGCGAACTGGTCAGGTTATGTGGCCAGCGGCGCTCAGTTCTCGAGCGTGTCCGGTAGCTGGGTGCAGCCCTCTGTGAACTGCAGCTCCGGCGGTGACACGTACTCGGCCTTCTGGGTCGGCATCGGAGGCGCGAGTGGGTCGTCTGACGCACTCGAGCAGGTCGGCACTCAAGCGGATTGCTCAGGCGGTAGCGCGCAGCACTACGCCTGGTACGAGCTCGTCCCGGCGGCGCCGGTGCAGCTCAATCTGACGATCAACCCGGGCGACCACGTGTCGGCCACAGTGACCGTCAGCGGCTCGAGCGTGACCATGTCGATCACCGATCACACGAATGGTGGCTCAGCGACCAAGACGCTGCAGATGAGCAACCCCAGCCCCGACACCTCGAGTGCGGAGTGGATCGCCGAGGCGCCCTCTTCGTGCGACGGGACGGGCAACTGCACGCCGCTGACGCTGGCTGACTTCGGCAAGGTCTCGTTCACGAGCGCTTCGGCGACCGGGAATGGGCAGACCGGCCCGATCTCAGACTCGAATTGGCAGGCTCAGCCGGTGGCGCTCGACTCCTCCTCCTTCGGAGGGTTCGTCAGCGACCAGTCCGGCTCCGGCGCGCAGCCTTCGTCGCTGTCCAGCAACGGCTCCTCGTTCTCGGTCTCCTACGGGTCCGGCAGCGGGCAGTCGGTGTCCTCGGATCCGACCGGACAGGGCTACGGCTCCAGCTCCGGCTACGGCTATGGCAGTGGTTCGGGCTACGGCTATGGCGGCGGCTCGGGCTACGGCTCCAGCTCCGGCTACGGCGGTGGCACGGGCTATGGCTATGGCGGTGGTTCGAGCTACGGCTACGGCGGTGGCACGGGCTATGGCTATGGCGGCGGCTCGGGCGACGGCTACGGCTATGGCGACGGCACCGGCCTCGGCTACAGCTACGGCGGCTACGCCGGGTACGGCTACGGCGCCTGACCACAGACTCGCTCCCAAACACACCACCCAACACTTTGCGGCCTTGGTTCCCGCCCCCGGAACCGAGGCCGCAAAGTCGTTCTCAGCCGTTCGTGGCGAGTCGCTCAGCGCTCGTCGCAGGCGGCGCGAAGACGGCGACGCCACAGCCGATCGCGCTGAGCGCCTCCGACACCGTCCCCGGTTCACCACGCCCGCGGCAGACCGCCACGATGGCGCCACCAGACCCGGTGTAGTTCGCGCTCGCGCCGGCGGCGCGGGCGACCGAGATCATCTCGACGTGGCGCGGGTCGAGCGCGAGCATCCGCCGGCGCGCTTCGAAGCTCGCGTCGACGCACTCGGCGAAGCGCTCGCGGTGAGCTGACAGCAGCGCTTCGCGGGCCGACCGCGCGGCCTTCGCGAGCTCCTGGATCGCGGCTTGGACCTGACGATCGCCGCGCTCGAAGCGCACGCGCAGCGGCGTGTGAACTTCGCCTGAGTGCCCCGCGGCGTGCGCGCGCCAGGCGACGACCAAAGGCGGCAGCAGCGCCGGATCGAGTCGCTCGTAGGAGCGCTGCGGCCCGAAGTCCATGAACGTCAGGCCGCCGTAGGACTGCGCGACGCGGTCCTGGGGGCCGGCCGCGATCCCGAGCTCTTCGGTTTCCACCGCCAGCGCGAGCTCGGCGATCCGATCCGGGGGCAGCTCGCGCCCGTGCAGCTCGCACAGCGCTCGCAGCGTCGCGATCACGATCGCGCTCGAGCCACCGAGCCCGACGCCGCGGGGAATCGACGTCCGCCACCGGACCGCGGTCGCGAGCGCGGCGGGCTCGATCTCGCGCGCGTAGCGCCGGACGGTCGCGACCACGAGCGGTGCCGGGGGCGTGATCGACAGCGAGTCCGCCGCCTGCGCCTGCGCATGCGCTGCGTAGCCACTCAGGGTCGTCGCCAGCACCGCGCCGCCGTAGCCGTCGGACGGGTTCCCGACGAGCGCCGCCCGCGCGAGCGCAACGCCCGTCCCGCGTTCAGCCACCGGCGGCGAGCAGCTGGGCCGCCGTCTGCCGCAAGCGCGACCCGAAACGCTCGTCGGTCAACGCGTAGTGCAGGAACGTGGCGCAGTAGCTCTCGATCGTGCCGATGTCGTGCCGTCTCTCTCCGGGCCGCAGCGCGACCGCGACGACCCGTTCGCCGCGCGCGATCATCAGTCTCAGCGCGTCGCTGAGCTGCACCTCGCCGCGCGCGTCGCCGGGCGTCTGGCGCAGCGCGTCGAACGCGCTCGGGGCGAGCACGTAGCGCGCCGCGACCGCGAGCCGGCTGCGTACGCGATCCGGGTCCGGCTTCTCGATCACGTCCGCGACCTCGAGCACGTCTGCGAGATCGCCCACGGCGCCGCTCCGTGGGATCACGACGCCGTAGCTCGAGACCGCCGCCGCAGAGACCTGCTCGACGGCGATGGCGGCGCTCGCGCGATGCGCCGTGAATGCGTCGATCAGCCGCGGAACGATCCCGGGCGGCTCGAGGATCGCATCCCCGAGCGCGACCACGACGCCGTCACTGGCGCGCAGGCGCTCGCCACATCGGACGGCGTCGCCGAGCCCGTTGGGGCGAGCCTGGCGCGTGAACAGGATCTGGAGACCGTTGAGCGGGTCGATCAGCGGCTCGGCGCCGAGCTCGGGGTCCGCGTCGAAGTGGTCCTCGATCGCCCGCTTGCGCCGCCCGGTGACGAACAGCACTCGCTGAATCCCCGCGGCGACGAGCTCCTCGACGACGTACTGCACGACCGGCTTATCGACGATCGGCAACATCTCCTTGGGCTGAGAGCGGGTGGCGGGGAGCAGCCGCGTACCCAGGCCCGCGACGGGAATCACCGCGTCGGTGATCGTATTCACACGGTGCGGAGCTTAAGCAACGAGGCGGCCGGCCGCGGCCCGGCGCTGCTCCAGCGCGGCGCTGTAGCCGGCCGCGAGCTGCCGCAGCGAGCCCGCCCAGGTCCGCGACGCGACGGCGGCGAGGCCACCCAACCGCATGCGCTCGGCGAGCAGCGGCGACGCGAGCAGCGTCAGCAGCGCATCCGCCAGCGCGCCGGCGTCCGCGGGCGCGAGCAATCCGGTCTCGCCGTGCTCGATCAGCGAGCTGGGGCCACCCTCGTCGACCGCCACGACCGGCAGGCCGCTGGCCTGCGCCTCGAGGATCACCTGACCGAACGTGTCGGTCCGGCTCGCGAACATGAATGCGTCCGCGCTGGCATACGCACGCGCCAGCTCCTCGCCGTGCAGCCATCCGAGGAAGGTCGCGGCTTCGCCCAGGCGCTCGCGTAGATAGGACTCCTCCGCGCCGCCGCCGGCGAGCACGAGCCGCAGGCGCGGATCGCGCTCGCGCGCGAGCCCGAACGCGTCGGCCAGCAGCTCGACCCCCTTCTCCTTGGTCAACCGACCCGCGTACAGAACGTTGATCGAGCCGTCCGGCAGTAGACCGGGCGTGCGCAGCGCCGGGTCGAAGCGCTCGAGGTCGACGCCCCGGTCCCAGCGCCCGATGCGCTCGCGCTCGATCCCGAGCCCGATCAGGCGCTCGTCGGTCGCGGGGCTGGGGGACAGGACCACGTCGCAGCTGCCGTAGAACATTCCAAGCCCCATCGCGGCGAGCGCCTCGAGGTGGGCCTGGCCGGTGCGCACGCCGGCGTAGGCGGCGAGCTCGGTGTGGTAGCTGCCGAGCACCGGGAGCTCGAGCACCCGCGCCGAGCAGCCACGCCTCGATCCCGGCCGGTCCGGGAGAAACCAGGTGCACGAGGTCATAGCGGCCCTCGCCGAGCGCGTCGACGATCGCCGGCAAGCCGGGAACGCCGATCTCGAGCCCGCGATAGAACGGGATCTCGATCTCCGCGACCGCGCTGAGCCGCCGGTCGACGTCCGGCGTCGGTTCCGATCACCTCGACCTCGAAGCCCGGTACGCCGCGGTCCCGGATCTGCTGCAGCGTGTGCGTGACGCCATGCATCCCGCCGACACCGTCGGCGACGAGCGCGACGCGCGGCCGGTCGCCGTCGTTGCGCGTCAGCTTGAACTTCTCGCGCCCCAGGAACGCGGCGGCGGCCGCGTATGGGATCGCGGGGATGCACGCGTCGAACAGATCGAGCGCCCCCTGCTGAAGGTCGAGCTCCCGGCGGCCGTCCGTCATCGCGACGAGCCCGTGCACGGCCTCCGCGAGCTTGCGTTCGTGGATCCGGCGAGCCCGGCGGTACAGATCGGGGTGGCTGAGCTCGCCCTCCTGGAGGGACTCGAGCAGGTGCGCCTCGTCGATGTCGAGGTCCATCGAGACGAGCCAGGCCCGCAGCAGGGCGAGCGCGTCCTCGGGGCCGAGGTCGCGTCCAACCTGGCCATGGCGCACGTCGCCCTCGCACATCACCCGCTCGACGATCTTCAGCACCGCGCTCGGATCGGGCCGCGCGACGCCCTCGCCGCGGCCGAGCGATCTGATCGCGAGCGCCATCGCCGCGTGGGTCCACTTGGCGGCGCTGCCCTGAGCGCCGTGGGCGGCGACGCGCGCGGCGCGGATGTGGGCGAGAAACTCTTCGGGCGTCGCCGCTCGCGGGGTCTCCGTGAACGTGCGCCCGATGTCGATCCCGGCATGGTCGTCGGAGCCGCCGATCGCGGTGCCTCCGTGGGTCTCGATGTAAACGAAGGCGGGCAGGTTGAGCTCTTTGGCGCGCGAGCCGTTGCGCGTCTCCCAGATCGGGAACAGCTGCGCAAGCCGGCGGCGGTGGCGCGCCGTCAGCGGCGCCTCGACGGCGAAGAACGGGTGCGCGAGCGCGGCTGTGATCTCGCGCGAGCGCAGATAGCCGGCGCACGCCTCGACGTCGTCGTTGTGGGCCTGGAGCCACTCGTGGTCCTCACCGGTGATGCCGTAGCAGAGCACGTGCACCGCCTGGGGCTCGCCCTTGAACCAGACCGTCAGCTCCTCGGAGATGAACGTGTCGGGCAGGTGCGCGAGCGTGAGCGCGCCGGCGATCGTGTCGTGATCGGTGATCGTCACGAAGTCCATTCCCCGCCGCTTGGCGAGCTCGTACACCTCCTCGGGAGGCGTGGCGCACTCAGGGAGCTGGAGCGAGCGCTGGATCCCCAGCTTGGACAGCTCCGAGGCAGTCGAGTGGACGTGCAGGTCGGCGCGGCTCGATTCGTTCATGAACTTGAAGGATTGAGCTGCAAAGAAGGCCGATTCGTGAAGAACGAGCACACGTTCTGTGACCTTTTCGTGAACTGCGGGATGCGTGAACGGCCGGCCCGCGAACCTGTGCGAAGCTGTCAGCGCTCGCGCCGTCGATCCGTGCCGGTGCCGAGGAGGTCATGCTCGAGCACGGCGCCGCTGCGCGTCGAGCTCGACCTGCGCCCGTTCTCGCTCACGGTTCGTCGCCACGGCCGGCGGCTGCTCCGGGCAGGGGGCGTGTGGGTGGCCGAGGGCTCCAGCGACGATCACTTCGTCCAGTTCACCGAGGGCGTCGTCCCGCGCGAGGAGCTCAGCCCGCGCGAGAGCGCCGTTCGCGCGACGGTGGTCTCGAGCGACGCCGACGGCGTCGAGCTGGCACTGATGCTCCAGGGCGGCCGTGCTGCGCGCCTCTGGCTCGGGATCCTGGCCGAGGACCGGATCGCCCTGCGGCTGCACGCGGATGGCGACCCGCCACCGGCTCGCGATCGAATGGGACCGGCGCTCCGAGGAGCGGCTGGTCGGCCTGGGCGCCCGGCACGGCACTCGCTTCGACCAGGCCGGGCGCTCGGTCCAGCTCGGCGCCGATCGGCGCTACACCGGCCCCGACTGCCCGCCGGAGATGCTCGCCGACGGGCGGGATCCCGCAGGGCGATTGCGCGCCGGTGCCGTGGCTGCTGTCGAGCCGCGGCTACGCGGTCTGGGTGCGGACGCACGCGAACGGCACGCGGTTCGACCTGCGGCGACCGGATCTCGATCTCGACCCGCGGCTGCGCCGGCCCGCTCGAGCTCGACCTGCTGTGCGAGCCGACCCCCGCGGCCCGGCTGCGCGCCTTCTGCGAGCTGACCGGCTTCCCGGCGCTGCTGCCCGAATGGGGCTACGGGTTCTGGAAGAGCCGCGACGTGTACGAGCATCAGGACGACGTGCTCGAGGACTTCCACGGCTTCCGCCGCCACCGGATCCCGCTCGACGCGATCGTGATCGACTCGCCCTGGGCGACTCAGTACAACACCTGGGAGTTCAACCCCTACCAGTTCCCCGATGCGCCGGGCCTGATCGAGACGATGCGGGCGCACGGCGTGCGCACCGTCGTGTGGGTGACGCCGTGGGTCAACCTCGACTCCCGCGACGGTCAGATCCCGCCGCAGCCCGAGTCCGAGCGGCTGCACCGAGAGCCGGCTCCGAACTACGCGTCGGGCGCCGCCGGCCGGCCACTTCGTCCGCGAGCCGAGCGGCGAGCCGTTCGTGCGGCAGTGGTGGATGGGCACCGGCTCGCCGATCGACTTCACCAGCCCGGCCGCGGAGGAGTGGTGGCGGGAGCAGGCCAAGCGCCTGCTCGAGCTCGGGGTCGAGGGGATCAAGGCCGACGACGGCGAGGGCTACTACATCCCGGACGACGTTCGCCTCGCCGACGGGCGCTCGGGCGCCGCCGGCGCATGGGCGCTCGGAGGCCTCTACCGGGATTCGATGCAGCGCGCGCTCGACGAGGTCCATCCGGGGCGTGGCGTGCTGTTCGGCCGCAGCGGCTGGAGCGGCTCAGCACGCGACCGGCTCCACCTGGGCAGGCGATCAGGCGTCCGACTTCTGGTCGCTGCGCGTGCTCGTGGTAGCGACGCTGAGCGCGGCGTGCAGCGGCGTCTCCAACTGGTCCCACGACGTCGGCGGCTACCTCGGACACCGCCTGGTCGAGCGCTGCCCGCCGGAGCTGCTCGTTCGCTGGCTCCAGTTCGGCTGCTTCACGCCGCTGATGCAGGCGCACGCGCGGATGCCGCAGGAGCCATGGCACTACGGCGAGCGCGTGCTCGCCACGTACCGCGCTTACGTCCTGCTGCACGAGCAGCTCGTGCCATACGTCCGCGCCGCGGCCGCGACGGCGGCGAGAACCGGCTTGCCGATCATCCGCCCGCTCTGCCTGACCGATCCCGCCGACGAGCGCGGGTGGACGATCACCGATGCGTACGGCTACGGACCGGCGCTGTGGGTTGCGCCCGTGCTGGACGACGGGGCGCGCGAGCGCGAGGTGGCGCTGCCGCGCGGCGAGTGGATCGAGACGTGGTCCGGACGGCACGTGCACGGCGGGGGCGAGGTGCTCGTCGAGGCGCCGCTGAGCCGGATCCCGGTCTGGGTCCGCTCCGGCTCGATCGTCGTGACGTATCCGGCCGAGCACGTCGCCGCCGGCCTCGGCGACGACGCCCGAGTCGGCGCGGCCACTGGTTGCGACATTGTGGGGCCGCCCGCGCCTGGGCCGAGCCGCCGTGCGGCTCGCCGACGGGACGCGGATCGCGTGGCGGCACGGCGAGTGGTCGCTCCCCGGCGGGCGCCCGGTCACCGTGCGCGAGCTCGCGACAGAGTGAGGCGGCGATGTTCGCTGGGTCGGCAACCGGTTAGCGAGCTGTTAGGCGCCTGGCCCCGTTCACGGAACGGGGCGGCGGGCTGCTAGATCTCATTCGCGGTGCTTCGTCGAGTACTGGATCGCCGAGGGGGTCGCCGCAAGATCGGCGTGCGCGTGTGGCCCGCAGCGATCATCGTGCTCGCGTCGCTTGCTTTCTTGCTCGCCGGTCGTGACCGCGACGGCGTCTCGAGGGCAGCGGCTTCGATCCGCGTCCCGCCGGCGCTCGTGACCGTGGCCGCGAACGGGGGCGGGCAGGCGGTCCCCGCCTCCTTCCTCGGTCTCTCGACCGAATACTGGACGCTGCCCGAGTGGGAGCGGCACGCGGCGCTGCTCGAGCGGGTGCTCGCACTGCTGCGCGTGCCCGGGGACGGGCCGCTCGTGCTGCGCGTGGGCGGGAACTCCTCGCAGCTGTCGATCTGGGACCCCAACGGGCGCGCCCTGGCGCCATGGGCATTCGCCGTGACCCCGCAGTGGCTTCACGCGCTCGGCGCGGTCGTCCGCGCCGGCGACCTCCGCGTGATCCTCGACCTGAATCTGCTGACCGACTCCGCGCAGGATGCGGCTCGGTTCGCACAGGCCGCGCGCGCGATCCTGCCGGCGCACAGCCTGGTTGGCTTTGAGATCGGCAACGAGCAGGACATCTACACGCGCGCTTATTGGCTCGCGGCGACCGACGGCGGTCTCGGCGCGCCGGCGCAGCCGGCCTCGTTCTCCGCCGACAGCTATGCCCAGGACTACTACGCCTATGCGCAGGCGCTCGCCCACGTCGACCCCGGCGTCGCTCTGCTCGGCCCAGCCATCGCGGAGGCCCGACTCGATCGCAGCTGGATCGCGACGCTCCTGGCTTGGCCCCACCCGCGCCTGAGCGCGATCACCACCCACTCATATCCACTGAACGAGTGCGCGAGCCCCGGTGCTCGGGTTTACCCGACGATCGGCCGGCTGCTGAGCCCTCAGGCATCGAGCGAGATGGCGGCGGCGCTGCTGCCGAGCATCCGTCTAGCGCACGGCGCCGGGCTCCCATACCGGCTGACCGAGATCAACTCGGTCACCTGCGGCGGTCGTCGCGGCGTCAGCAACACGTTCGCGACCGCGTTGTGGGCGCCGGACGCGCTGTTCAACCTGGCGCACGTCGGCGTCGACGCTGTGAACCTGCACGTTCGCGCGGACGCGATCAATGCCGCCTTCGAGCTCGGCAACCGTGGCTTGACGGCGCGACCGCTGCTCTACGGCCTGATCCTGTTCACGCGCACGCTCGGTCCCCGCGCGCGACTGCTCGGGGTGCGCGTCCAAGCCCGGCACGGGGTCAGGCTGAAGGCCTGGGCCGTGCGCCTGGGCGACGGCCTGCTGCACGTACTGCTGATCGACGAAGGACTCAAAGCAGCCGACGTCCACCTCCGCCTGCCGGCGCAGGGCCCCGCGAGGGTCGAGCGCCTTCTCGCCCCATCGGTGTCGTCGTCCACCGGCGTGACGCTGGCCGGCCAGAGTCTCGGCGCCGGCGGCGCCTGGCACGGGCGGCTCGTGGTCAGCACGGCCGTGCCTGAGCCGGGCGGTTACCGGGTTACGCTCCGCCCCATGAGTGCGGCACTGATCTCGGTGTTGTGGCACGGTCCCGGCGCGAACCGGGCGCAGCCCGCCGCGGGCCGGAACCAGTCACGCCCGCCCCGCGTCAGGGCACGCGATGCGAGTCACCCCGGGCTCGCAGGTCGGCGGCCGCTGCGCTTGTTCTCCCACGCGTCCGCGAGCAGCTCCCCGAGCAGCGCCTCGTCGACTTCCCGCAGGTCCACGCGGACGGCGGCCAGCCGAGCGCCCCACCAGACCTCTTCGCACGCCGATGGCGTCTCGGCGACCGCCGTGAGCACGCCGGCTTCGTCGAGCATCACGTTCATGTGATGCTCGTCCCACAGGGTCGCGAAGATCCGCTTCGCGACCCTGAACGACGGCCGGCCGTGGTGATCCTGCTCGTTCGTGCCCGCCAACGCGAGCGCGAGGCCGCGCGCGTGTTCGGCGGTCAGCACTCGCGCAAGATACGTCCCTACGTCGCTGCTTGGGCTCAGATGTCTCCGTCCCCGTCGCTCGGAGCACCGTTGTTGTCGCCGTCGCGATCGCCGCCGTTGCCCTGTGGGATGCCACTCGAGCTGGGGGTCGTGGCCGGTGGCGGGGCGCTCTGCGTCGTCGTCGGTGGCGGCGGCGTGCTGTGCGTTGTCGCCGGTGGCGGCGGCGGGGCGTTGTGCGTCGTCGTTGGTGGCGGCGGAGCTGCGGTTGTGGTTGCCGGTGGCGGAGTGTTCTGCGTCGTCGGCGGTGGCGGGGTGTTGTGTTTCGTGGTTGGTGGCGGCGGCGGTGCGGCGGTCGTCGTCGCTGGAGGCGGTTGCGACGTGCTCGTGGCACGTTGTGAGGTGTGCGCCGCCGGCGGCTTGTGCGCGTGATGGACGAGCTTCGCCCGATGCTTGGGCGCGGTGCTCGCCTGCGTGGTCGTCGCGGTGGTCGCGGCGGGCGTGCTCGCGTGGGTGGTGCTACTCGCGCTCGAGCTCGTGGACGAGCCGCATCCGGCGGCGACGAGCGCGACCACGACCGCTCCGATCGGAGCGAGTGCTCCGACATCTCGATATCTCATCGTTTCTCCCGACTATCCCTGGTGTGCGTGACTGTCAACTAGGACGCCGGCGAGCGCGATTGCTTCCCGTGTGTGCCGGGGGGACGTTCTATTCTCAGCTCCGTGCACTTCGACGAGCTGACGGCGCCGGAGCAGCGCGTCCTAGGGTGCCTGATCGAGAAGCGCTGGACGACGCCCGACCAGTACCCGTTGTCTCTTAACGCGTTGCGCCTTGCGTGTAATCAGTCGACCAACCGCGATCCGGTCACCCACTACGACGAAGCGACCGTGCGCGACGCCGCGCAGCGCCTCAGCCGCTATGGCCTCGCGCGGCTGGCGAGTGGCCACTCGAGCCGGGCGACCAAGTACCGGCATCTCGCCGAGGAGGCGCTCGGGCTCGATCGCGAGGAGCTGGCGATCTTGGCGGTGCTTCTCTTGCGCGGACCCCAGACCCCCGGCGAGCTCAAGTCTCGCAGCGAGCGGATGGCTCCGATCGAGTCGCTCGCAGACGTCGAGCGCGTCGTCGATTCGCTGGCCGCGAAGGGATATGCCCGCCGGCTGGAGCGCCGTCCGGGGCAGAAGGAGGACCGGATCGAGCAACTGCTCGGGGGCGCCGGCGACGAAGTGCCCGAGCGCGCGCCCGGCCCCGCCCCGGCGCCCACTCAGTTCGCATCGTCCTACGCGGCACCCCCGCGAGCGGACGATCGCCCGGCGCTCACGGCGGACGCGCGGGAGGACGGCCTGGCGGATCGCGTTGCCGCACTCGAGGTGGAGCTGGCCGAGCTGCGCGGTGAGCTGGCGGCGCTCCGCGAGGCGGTTGCGGAGGCCTGAGCCGGCCTTTCCCGGGCCGCTGCTAGTGCTGCACTAGGAGCCGGTCCGCTCGACGAGCTCGACTTCGCCGTCGCGCAACGCCGGCATCTTCATCCACTGGCGCTCGGAATCCTCGACGAACGAGAGCATGTCGTCGCGCCCGAGGAACGGCCCGCGGTCGATTCTCGTCACGGTCAGCTCGTCTCCGAGCCGCGTTCGCAGCCGGTCGCCGACCCTGACCTCGGTTGCCCGGATCGTCGTCGGGCCGGTGCTCACGGAAGGGCGGCTTCGATCGCCGAGACGAGCCGATCGTCGTCGGGCGCGACCGTCGGGCGGAACCGCGCCAGCACGTCCTCGCGCGGCGAGACGAGGAACTTCTCGAAGTTCCACTCGACCTCACCGGCGACGCCGGCATCGTCGGGCGTCGCCGTCAGCTTGACGTACAGCGGGTGACGGCGCTGCCCGTTGACCTCGAGCTTCTCGCTCATCGGGAAGCTCGTGCCGTACGTCGTGCGGCAGAACGTCTGGATCTCCTCCGGCGTCCCCGGCTCCTGTCCGGCGAACTGGTTGCACGGGACGCCGAGCACCGTGAAGCCGGCGTCGCCGAACCGCTGCTGGAGTTGCTCGAGGCCTTCGTACTGCGGCGTCAGCCCGCACCGCGATGCCACGTTGACGACGAGCACCGCCTTGCCGGCCAACCGCTCGGCGTCCAGCGGACGACCGTCGATCCCAGTCAATTCCCAAAGCATGTGTGGTTCACCCTACCGCACCCGCCCCGAGCGGCCCGTTCTAGAGGATGAAGATCTCTGAGTTGTCGCCGACGAGGAAGCGGTACGCGCGCGGCTGGCGCGCGTAACGCCCGATCCGCACGTTGCGCCCGAGCAGCGAGGACTCCATCCGGCCGGCGAGATCGCAGACCGATGAGCCGGCGAGCAGGATCGAGTGCTCGACCTCCGCGTTCTCGATCGCGCAACGCTCCCCGATCGCGGTGTA
This sequence comes from uncultured Solirubrobacterales bacterium, assembly GCA_963763525.1. Taxonomy (GTDB): domain Bacteria; phylum Actinomycetota; class Thermoleophilia; order Solirubrobacterales; family Solirubrobacteraceae; genus Palsa-465. Next base: position 437,764 of record CAVXPA010000011.1, on the reverse strand, counting down.
CGGGCCGATGTAGCAGTTCTTCAAGGAGGCCCCGGCGCCGATGATCGCGGGGCCGCGGACCGACGAGCGCTCCAACCGGGCGCCAGGCTCGACCACGACGCGACCGTCGACCTGGGAATCGATCAATTCCCCCTCCACGCGCCGCTCGATCGTGTCGAGCACGAGGCGGTTGGCGGCGAGCATGTCGTCGAGCCGGCCGGTGTCCTTCCACCATCCCTTGACGATGTGCGGCTCGACGCGTGAGCCCTGGTCGACGAGGTGCTGGATCGCGTCGGTGATCTCGAGCTCGCCGCGCCCCGATGGAGCGATCGCTCGCGCCGCGGCGTGCACCACGGAGGTGAACATGTAGACACCTACGAGCGCGAGGTCGGTCTTGGGCTGCTGCGGTTTCTCCACCAGCCTGACCACGGTCCCGTTGCGGAGCTCGGCGACGCCGTAGTTCTCGGGATCCGGGACCGGCGTCAGCAGAATCAGAGCCTCGGGGCTGTGTGCGCGGAACGCGCTGACGAGATCGCCGATGCCGCCCTGCAGCAGGTTGTCGCCGAGGTACATCACAAACGGCGCGTCTCCGAGGTATGGCTCGGCGGTGAGGACCGCATGCGCGAGCCCGAGCGGAGCGTCCTGGACGATATAGGTCAGCTCGACGCCGAAGCGAGAACCATCGCCGGCGGCCGTGCGGATCTCATCGCCGGTCTCCGGGGCGATGATGATCCCGACCTGCTTGATTCCGGCCGCCGCCATCGCCTCGATCCCGTAGAACAGCACTGGCTTGTTCGCGACCGGCACGAGCTGCTTGGCGCTGGTGTGCGTGATCGGGCGCAGGCGAGTGCCCTTGCCGCCCGACAGGATCAGACCCTTGAGTTGTTGCATCGACATCGAACGCGCAGCGTACTGGGCGTTCACGCTGTCGGCACGTGTGCCGCGTCGCCGAGCCCGAGCTGCTCCACCGCCAGCTCCCGCAGCCGGTATTTCTGGATCTTGCCTGTCACCGTCATCGGAAACGCGTCGGTGAACAGGAAGTAGCGGGGAACCTTGAAGTGTGCGAGGTTCGCGCGGCAGTGCTCGCGCAGCTCCTCCTCGGAGGCGGCACCGGGAGCCGTGAGCCTGACCCAGGCGCACAGCTCCTCGCCGTAGCGGAGGTCCGGCACGCCGACGACCTGGACGTCGGCGATCGCCGGATGCGAGTAGAGGAACTCCTCGATCTCGCGCGGGTAGATGTTCTCGCCGCCGCGGATCACCATGTCCTTGATCCGGCCCGCGATGTTGACGTACCCCGCTTCATCCATCGTCGCGAGATCGCCGGTGTGCATCCAACCGTCTGCGTCGACCGCCTCGCGCGTCAGCTCCGGCTCGTCCCAATAGCCGAGCATGACCGAGTAGCCGCGGGTGCACAGCTCGCCGACCTCGCCACGCGGCGCGACTGACCCGAGCGCGGGATCGATGATCTTCACCTCGACGTGCGGATGGACCGTGCCGACGGTGCTGACGCGTCGCTCGAGCTCGTCGTCGGTCCGCGTCTGCGTCGACACCGGCGATGTCTCGGTCATCCCGTAGCAGATCGTCACCTCGCTGCAGCCCATCTCCTGCACGACCCGGTTCATCACCTCGATCGGGCACGGCGAGCCGGCCATGATCCCGGTCCGCAGGCTCGACAGGTCAAAGTTTGCGAAATCCGGCAGCGCGAGCTCGGCGATGAACATCGTCGGCACGCCGTACAGCGACGTGCAGCGCTCCTCCTCGACGGCCCGCAGCGTCGCGGCGGGCTCGAACGACGGCGCCGGGATGACCATGCAGCTGCCGTGCGTGGTCGCGCCGAGGTTGCCCATCACCATTCCGAAGCAGTGGTAGAACGGGACGGGGATGCAGATCCGGTCGCGCTCGCTATAGCGGCACAACTCGCCCACCATGTAACCGTTGTTGAGGATGTTCCGATGGGTGAGGGTGGCTCCCTTCGGGAAGCCGGTCGTCCCCGACGTGTACTGGATGTTGATCGGGTCCGACTCATCCAGCGTGCCGGCTATCTGTTCGAGCCGCCGCGAATCCGCCGGCGCGCCGGCGTCCAGCAGCCGCTCCCAATCGGGCGAGTCGAGGAAGATCACGGTCTCGAGCGCCGGCGCCGAGGGGCGCACGTGCTCGATCATCGCGGCGTAGTCAGAGGTCTTGAACCCGCGCGCCGAGACGAGCATCCGGCAGCCGGACTGACGCAGGACGAACTCGAGCTCGTGCGTCCGGTAGGCCGGGTTGACGTTCACGAGGATCGCGCCGAGCTTGGCGGTCGCGTACTGGATCAGCGTCCATTCGGGGCGATTAGGCGCCCAGATGCCGATCCGCTCGCCCTTGCTCAGACCCATCCGATCGAGCCCGAGCGCGACCTGGTTGACGCCCGCGTCGAACTCGGCGTACGTCCAGCGACCGCCGCTCGGTAGGTCGACGAGCGCGTCCCGGTCGGCGAACATCGACGCGGTCCGTTCCAGGTTGGCGCCGATCGTGCCGGTCAGCAGCGGCGGCTCGAAGCTCCCGCGGCTGTAGGAGGTTGTGGGGGACGACGACATGCTCTCCTCGCTTGACCGCCGATGATGGCGAGCGGGAGCGCCGTCCACAAGCTCAATCCAGGATTCCCCGCCAAGCCTGGTTTCGCCCAGTCGACAAGCCTGGTTTCGTCCCAGTCGACAAGCCTGGTTTTCGTCCCAGTCGACGCCGCGCGCGAGGCCAGTGGGTTGTTGACCCTCGTGGGTCGGGTTATCAGCCCACTCGGCGATCGTGGGGCGTCGAGTGGGCAGTTGACCAGGAGAGGCGGCGAGTCGAGTGGGCAGGTACCAGGAAAGCCGGCGAGCCGGCGCCGCCGGCCTGCGGCGGTTCAAGAAGCGAGCGCGTGCGGCGCGGCGGCGATCGCCTCGGCGGCGGCGCGGACGGCGGCGCGCGCGTCCTCGGGCGCCAGCACGACCGCGTCGCCCGCCTCTTTGAGGACCTCTCGGACGAGCCAGTCCGTGCCCGCGAAGGCGAACTCGACGACGACCGAGCCGTCCTCCTGCTCGCCGATGATCGTGCGCTCCTCGCGCGCCCAGCGTGCGCGCTCCGGCGAGACCCAGACATGGGCCCGGCGCGACGCCGGCACCTCGCCCGTGCGCGGCCAGCCGTCGACGTCGGCGGCCGGATCGACGTCGGGACGCGGCTGGAAGCGGTGCTCGGTGACCGTGGCCGACTTGACGCGATCGAGGCGGAAGTGACGGACGCTGTCACGCGATGGGTCGAAGCTCGCGACGTACCAGCCCTCGCGGCCGTTGATCAGCGCGTACGGCTCGACGATCCGGGTGGAGAACTCATCCTCGTTCTCTTTGTAGTACTCGAACGAGAGCATGTGACGGGTCGCGATCGCGCGCGAGACGACGGCGGCGATCTCGGCGTCGTCGCCGCCGGGCGCCGCGATGTGGAGCCCCTCCTCGGCTGGGTCCTCGCCGAGCGCGTCCACGATCTTCGCGCGCACGGACGCCAGCGACCCCTCGGGGATGTGCTCGCCGATCAGGTCGATCGCGGCGACCAGCGCCTTCGCCTCAACCGGCAGCAGCCGGGCCGGTCGCGCGAACGAGTCGCCGTACGGCTCGGGCTCGACCTCGATCGTGCCTTCGTCGTCGATCTCCGCGTACAGGACGTACGTGCCGGCCCCGAAGTTGACCACGTTCAGCACCGAGATGTCCTCGCGCAGCTCCTGCTCGGAGATCTTCAGTGCCTTGCACAGCTCGATCGCATCCAGCCGCCGTCCGCCGCGGCCGGCGTCGATCAGGATGCTCGCGAGCGTCACGAGCCGCGCGAAGCGCTCGGGCCGAATCGCCGCCTCCGGCAGGTGGCCGTTGCCGTCGCCGGTCGTCGAGTCGCCCTCGGGCGCGCTGTCAGCCGCGTGCGCCGTGCGTGCGTGCTTCACCGGCGCCGCCGCCACCTCCACGTCCGCCTCGCCCGAGTGACGCTCGATCAGGAGACGGAGACGCTCGCGGAGCTCATCGGCGAGCTCGGGCGGACCGACGACCCGCGCGTGCTCGCCCAGGCCGAGCACCCACGCGATCAGCTGGCGCGAGTTCGCATACGGGGTGCTGAACAGCACGCCCCCCTCCGGCGCCGGACGGATCGTCCCGTAGCGCCCGAAGTGGCGCTCGATCTGCCACGCGATCCGTTGCCCGATCCAGACTTCGGCGGTGCCGACCGCCTCGCCGAACTGCCATTGGATCCGATTCGCGTAGGCGCGAGGGTCGAAGTTCGCGGGGCGCTGGAAGTCGTGCTCGGCCTTGGTTGCATAGCCGACCTTGCCCTGGATCCGCGACAGGCGAAAGACGCGGATCGCCTCTCGCTCGTGCGAGCGGCCGACGACGTAGAACTGGCCGCCTTGGAACAGCAGCTGGTAGGGGTCGACACGCCGCGCGGCCGTGTCCCCGCGCTCCATCGTGTAGTAGTCGAACACGATCGTCTTGCGGCGGAAGATCGCCGTCTCGATCTTCGCCAGACGCTGCGAGACCTCGTGGCCGCCGGCCGCGCCGGTGATCCCGAGCGCGACGGTGTGCTGCTCGGGTGCGCTCAGCGGACTCGGACGACCCCACGAGATCTGCTGCAGTGCCAGCCGTAGCGGCTCGGCGTAGGCGAACTCGCCATCCAGAAGCTGCAGCGCGGTCCGCAGCGCGGCGAGCTCCTCGTCGGTGAACTCGATCGGCGCCAGGTGGAAGTTCTCCGGTGGCAGCGAGTAGTTCTCCTGCTCGACCAGTCCGTCGACCGGCTTCTCGACCGCCAGCACGATCCCGAGCGCCTCGAGCTCGGAGCGGTCCGCATAGAACCGCCGCGCGAAGGCGTCCTCGTTCATCACGCTGTAGCCCTCGACGTCACGGCGGATCTCGGGCGCGGTCACCGGCCGGCGCTCCGCCATCAGGTAGGAGATCAGCGACAGCTGCCGGATCAGCTTCTCGGTGTCCTTCGCCATCGACTCCAAATGTAGTTGGGGCGCACCGCCGGCTGGCGACAGAATGGACCGGGGGGCGCTATTTGCGCGGAATCAGGCGGCGACGCGCTCGGCGTCGACGTCGCGCTCGCGCGCGAAATAAGCGCCGCCGTGCAGCGCTTTGTCGTACTGCGACCACTCCGCGCCGGCGGGCAGCTGCTGCTCCAGACGGTCAAAGCTCCCGAGGCGCCCGCCGAGGTTGTCGATCATGTGCACGAGCGTGGCCTCGCGCGTGCACGGCACCACCGGGCTCCCGTGCTCCAGCGAGCCGTGATGGCTGAGGATGATGTGGAGCAGCGCCTGCTCGAGCTCTGGCGGAAAGCCCTCGAGCCGCTCGATCGTGCGCCGAACGCGGTAATAGCCGAGCGCGATCTCGCCGTGCAGGCGCCCGAGATCGGACATCTCGATCGCCTCGCAGCGAACGTCATAGGTCTCGAGCTTGCCGATGTCGTGCAGCAGCGCGCCGGTGACGGCGATGTCGCGGTCGATCCCCGGGAACGTCGCGGAGATCGCGCTGACTGCCTGCGCGACCGTGAGCGAATGCTCGAGCAGCCCGTGGCGGTAGGCCTGGTGGTAGTACTTCGCGGCCGGTACCTCCCGGTAGCGCTGCCACGTCCGCGAGCCCCCGTCGAACAGGAACGCGAGCAGGCCGTGCAGGTGCGGGTTGCGGACCGTCGCCACGAGCTCGCGCAGGTCAGCCTCGAGCTGCTCCGGCGCGCGTGCGGGGCCGCTGCGCAGCTCCTCTGTGACCTCATCCTCGCGCTCGCCGGCGGGTCCTACATCCGTCATTGCTGCGCCGCCTTCATCCCGGCAACGAAGATAGAGTGGCGCGCGGACGGCACGCGACCGACGCCATGAGACAAACCGCAATCGTCACCGGTGGCACTGGAGGGCTCGGCGCCTCGGTCCTCACCCGCCTGCTGGACGACGGCTGGCGGGTCCTCGCGCCGTGGATCGTCGAGGCGGAGCTCGAGCGCGTCGCGCCGCGCGAGGGGCTCGAGCTGGTGCGGGCGGACCTGTTCGACCCGGCGGCGGTCGACACGGTGATCGCGGCCGGGTCCGCGGATCCCGCCGCGCCGCTGCGCGGCGTCGTGAACCTGGTCGGCGGCTTCGCCGCCGGGTCGCGCGTCCACGAGACGCCGATCGAGCAGTTTGAGCAGCAGTTCCGCCTCAACCTCCGGCCGCTGTACCTCGTGACCGCGGCCGCGCTGCCGCGCCTGCTCGAGAACGGCGGCGGCTCGATCGTGTGCGTCGGCACGCGGGCGGCGCTGCACCCGTTCTCCGGCGCCGCCGGCTACGTGGCCTCCAAGGCGGCCGTGATCGCGTTCGCGCAGGCCGTCGCGGTCGAGTACAAGATGGACGGGATTCGCTGCAACGCGATCCTGCCGAGCGTCATCGACACGCCCGGCAACCGCGCGGCGATGCCGAACGCCGACTTCGACCGATGGGTCGCGCCGGCGGAGATCGCGGCCGTGATCGCATACCTGCTCTCGGGCGACTCATCGCCCACGAGCGGCGCCGCGATCCCCGTCTACGGGCAGGCCTGACGGCGATCGCGGCGGCCGCTCGGAGCCGCGCAGCGGCGCGGGCAGCCTGGGATCAGTCTTCGAACTGGCCGCCGTAGAGGGCGAACACGGCGCCCTGCGGGTCCTGGGCGACGGCGAACATCCCCGTGCCCATGTCGGTCGCTCCGACGAGCTCCCTGCCGCCGAGCTCGAGCGCGCGCGGCAGGTCCGTGACGACGTCGTCGGTGCCGAAGTAAGCAAGCCAGTACGGGGGCTCACCCGGCATCGTCGGCCGGATGCCGCCGTTGTTGGTGCCCGCCGCGGTCTTGACCACGAGGTAGGGCATCGGGCCACCCTCCATCGGCTCGAGCGTCCATCCGAACAGGTCGCTGTAGAACTTGCCTGAGGCCTCGATGTCGGGCGAGGCGAGCTCGTTCCACGAGAGCGCGCCCGGGGCGTTCACCCACGCGGCGCCGATGTGCTCCTTGGGCTGCCAGACGAGCACGTAAGCGCCCTGCGGATCCTGGATCACGCCCATCCGTCCGGACTCGAACACGTCGAACGCGGGCGCGTGGACGGTCGCCCCGAGCTGCTTGGCACGCTCGAGCGCCGCGTCGGCGGAGTCGACGCTGATGTAGCAATTCCAGGCCGGCGGAGCCCCCGCCTGCTGCTGCTGCTCGGGCTGTGTCGCGATCGCCCCGACCTCCAAGCCATCCTTCAACATCATCGAATAGACGGCGTCGCCGCCCATCGGCCGATCGTCGGACTCCCACCCGAACAGATCGCCGTAGAAGCGCTTGGCCGCCGACTGATCGCTCGTCGTCAGGTCGACCCAGCAAAAGGTCCCTGGTGTGTACTTCGTTCGTTGCGCCATGGCGCGACCCTACCGCGTTTTCCCGCGCTCGGTGGGCGGCTTTCGTGAAGGTATGTAGGATGCCGCGAATGCCCGATTTCAAGCTCATGAACTTGATGGAGGTCGACAATTCGGCCGGCGATCGCGCGCCCGACGTCGAGGCTCGCTTCGCGCGCAAGCACCTCGACTCCGAGCACCTCGGCGTCAGTTATTTCAGGTACGGGCCCGGCTTCCGATCTCCGATGGGCCACCGCCATCGCGAGCAGGAAGAGGCGTACGTCGTGGTCGGCGGCGCCGGCGCGGTCAAGCTCGACGATCAGGTGATCCCGCTCAAACGATGGGACGTCGTCCGCGTCGCGCCGAGCGTCGTCCGTGCGTTCGAGGGCGGACCGGACGGGCTCGAGCTGATCGCGATCGGCAGCGACCGCCCCGAAGGCGGCGACGGGGAGCGGGTCGAGAACTTCTGGACCAGCTGACGCCCCGCCGCCCTCGACACGGTTGACCGGGCGCCGTCAGGCCTGGTGGCTGTCTACCCTTGGCCCGGATGCGGATCCTGATCACCGGGGCAGCGGGCATGCTCGGCAGCGACGTCCAGAACGCGGCGGAGAGCGCCGGCCATGAGGTGCTCGCGTTTCCCCGCGCGCAGCTCGACATCACCGACGCCGCCGCCGTCGCGAGCGCCGTGGGCGACGGGCGGCCTGATGTCGTGATCAATTGCGCCGCCTGGACGAACGTCGACGGGGCCGAAGACGCGGCCGAGGCGGCGCTGGCGGTCAACGGTCCGGGAGCGGGCAACGTCGCCGCGGCCGCGGACGCATGCGGCGCGTGGACGATTCATGTCTCCAGCGACTACGTGTTCGACGGCCGCAGCCCGACGCCCTATCTCGAATCCGATCCCGTCGGCCCGCAATCGAGCTATGGGCGCTCGAAGCTGGCCGGCGAGGTGGCCGTCGGCGAGGCCGCACCGGGACGCCACACGATCGTTCGCTCCGCGTGGCTGTTCGGCGTCGCAGGCCCCTGTTTTCCGGCGACGATCCTGCGACTGGCCGCTGAGCGCGACGAGCTGACGGTGGTCGATGACCAGGTCGGCTGCCCCACCTTCACCGGACATCTCGCGCCGGCGCTCGTCGAGTTGGCCGTGGCGCGGGTCCCCGGGATACTGCATGTCGTGAGCGCGGGCCATTGCTCCTGGTTTCAGTTCGCGGAGGCGATCGTCGCGGGCGCCGAGCAACGCTGCGAGGTCAAGCCGGGCCGCACGGCGGACTTGGCCCGCCCGGCGCCACGGCCCGCCTACAGCGTGCTCGGCAGCGAGCGCGGCGCCCCGGTGCTCCCGGGCTGGAGCGATGGGCTGGCCGAATACCTGCGAGCGCGGGCGGCGGTGAGCGCATGAAGCTGCTCGTGTGCGGCGGCGCCGGCTTTATCGGGTCGACGTTCGTGCGCCTGCGCGTGCGCGACCACGGCGATCAGGTCACGGTCCTCGACAAGCTGACGTACGCCGGCCGGCGGGAGAACCTGCACGATGTGATCGGCGAGATCCGCTTCGTCCACGGGGCGATCGAGGATCCGGCGGCGGTCGCGGACGCCGTCGCGGGAGCGGAGGCGATCGTCAACTTCGCCGCCGAGACCCACGTCGATCGCTCGATCTCCGGTCCCGAGGAATTCATCGTGACCAACATGCAGGGCACGCACGTTCTGCTCGAAGCCGCCCGCGCCGCCGAGCTGCGCTACGTGCAGGTATCGACCGACGAGGTCTACGGGTCGATCGAGGAGGGCTCGTTCACCGAATCCTCGCCGCTGCAGCCCTCCTCGCCCTACAGCGCGACGAAGACGGGTGCAGATCTGCTCGTCTCGAGCTACTTCCACACGTACGGGCTCGAGACCGTGATCTGCCGTGGCTCGAACAACTACGGCCCTTACCAGTACCCCGAGAAGCTGATCCCGCTGATGATCTTGAACGCGCTCGCGGGCGACCGGCTGCCGGTCTACGGCGACGGGCGCAACGTGCGCAACTGGCTGTTCGTGGAGGACTTCGGCCGGGGGATCGGTCACGTGCTGGCGCACGGGGCGCCGGGCGAGGCGTACAACTGCGGCGGCCCCGACGAGTGCGAGAACGTCACGGTCGTGCGGCGGATCATCGAGCTGACCGGGGCGGACGCGTCGCTGATCGAATACGTCACCGACCGTCCGGGCCACGACCGCCGCTACTCGCTGTCGTCGGGCAAGCTCCAGGGCCTCGGCTGGCAGGCGCAGATGCGCTTCGACGAGGGCCTCGCGCGGACTGTGGAGTGGTACCGGGACAACGCGTGGTGGTGGGAGCCGATCCGCAGCGGCGCCTACCGCGAGTACTACGAGCGCCACTACGGACGGGCGCTCAAGAGCTCCAGTTGAGCGCCGCGCGCGGCCGGCGCGCGCCTGCGCCCGAGGTCCGGCTGCCGTGGTCGATCGCCTGATCGCGGGCCTGCTCATGACCTCGCCCCTCCACCCATGAGCATCGACGGGCTGGCCGAGCTCGAGCGCGAGGTGATCGCCTGCCGGCGCTGCCCGCGCCTCGTCGCGTGGCGGGAGGAGGTCGCGCGGGTCAAGCGCGCGGCCTACGCATCGGAGGAGTACTGGGCCAAGCCGCTTCCAGGGTTTGGGGATCCCGAGGCACACGTACTCGTCCTCGGCCTCGCGCCGGCCGCGAACGGCGGCAACCGCACCGGTCGCATCTTCACCGGCGATCGCTCTGGGGACTTCCTGTTCGGGGCGCTGTGGCGCGCCGGCTTTGCCAATCAGCCGACGTCGATCGCCCGGGACGACGGGCTGAAGCTGCAGGGGTGCTACGTCACCGCCGCCGTCCGGTGCGCGCCTCCGGCCAACCGGCCGCTCCCGAGCGAGCGCGACAACTGCCTCGGCTATCTCGTCCGCGAGCTGGCGCTGCTGGAGCGCGTGCGAGCGATCGTCTGCCTCGGCGGCTTCGCGTGGGACGTCGCGCTCAAGGCGCTCGCGGCGGGTGGGGCGGTGCTGCCGCGGCCGCGCCCCCGTTTCGCCCACGGCGCGCGTGTGCAGATCGGCGACCGGATGCTTTTTGGCTGCTATCACCCGAGCCAGCAGAACACGTTCACCGGCCGGCTGACTGGGGCGATGATCGACGAGGTGCTGGCGCAAGCCCGGGACGCGTCCTGCGGGTAGGGTAGAAATTGGGTATGGATCGCTGGCACGGAAGCCGATGGGCTGTGCGGTGGGCGACCGCACTGGCCGCGCTCGCCGCGACCGCGGCGCTGGCCGCTTGTGGCTCGTCGGCGAGCACCACGAGCACCACGAGCACCACGAGCTCGCCGAGCTCCGCCGGCTCGACGACCGCCGACAGCTCATCTACCAGCGAGACGGGCACCGTCGCGACCACCGTGACCACCGTTACCAAGACAGCGATCGCGACGCCGACCACGACGTCCTCGACGAGCAGCAGCACCACGACGGTGGCGGCAACCCCCCCGTGCGCCGCGTCAGAGCTCCAGGTGGAGGCCGCCTCGCTCGGGGCCGCCGCTGGTCACGAGGGGCTCGTCCTGCTGTTCAAGAACATTGCTCCCGGCGCCTGCACGTTGACGGGCTATCCGGGGGTGGCCGGGCTCGATTCGGCGGGCAACCAAGTCACGCAGGCGCAGCGCATGCTGTCGGCATACATGGGCGGCTACCAGGGATCCTCGCCGACGCCGCCGACCGTGACCCTGGCGACAGGCGAGACGGCGTCGGCGACCGTCCAGGGCTCGGACGTCACGGTCGGCAACGAGACCACGTGCCCGACGCTCGCGGCGATGCTCGTCACGCCGCCGAACACGTCCACGTCGGTCCGTCTGCCGCAGGCGCCGCCCGATTGCTCTGGGCTGATCGTGACGCCCGTCGTGCCGGGAATGTCCGGCAGCACCAGCTGATCGTTCCCGACACAACGTGTACCATCGCGGTGGTTCATCGGCGATAGGACGGAGTCTTGCAGGCGATGGCGGACATGTTTCGGCGCTACGGGCAGCGCGCACTCGACTTCATCCGGGGCGAGCCGAACCTCGACAAGCTGGTCCGCCAGGGCCTTCAGCTCGGCGAGGGTGTGCACGTTGCGCGCCCGCTCTACATCGATTCGAACCGCCCGTGGCTGATCTCGATCGGCGACTACGTGAACATCGGGCCATACTCGGTTCTGCTCACCCACGACGACACCCTGCACAATCACACCGGTCTGACGAGGATCGGCCGCGTCGTGATCCGCGCGCGGGTGATGATCGGGGTCGGCGCGATCATCCTGCCGGGGACCGTGATCGGGGAGGACTCGGTGATCGGTGCCGGCGCGATCGTGCAGGGTGAGATACCGCCGGGCTCGCTCGTCGCTGCGGAGCCCTCGAAGGTCTCCAATCTCCGCGCGGTGGCCGCGTGGCAGCGTGCCAGCGCCGCGAAGGCCCCGACCTGGCCGATGGAAGGATGGTCGATGGACACGGGCATTACGGACGCGCGCAAGCGCGAGCAGCGCGAAGCGCTCGACGGCACGACCGCGGGCTTCCTGCCCGCGCGCGCTGCTGACGGCAGCCCGTACGCCCGTCGCGGCCAGCGCCCGCAGCCGGCGTCCGAGGGCGCGAGCACCAGCTGACAGCGCCCGGTCGAGCGAGCCCGCGGCGGAAGATCCACCATCGCGCGCGGGCGGCGGGCGGATGATCGGCGCCCGCGTGGTCGGCGAGCGATGATCGGCGGGTTCGATCAGAGCTCGAGCCCGTGGCCCCGGAGGACCTCGAGCGACTTCGCGAAGCTGCTCATCTCGACGATGTCGTCGGTCTCCAGCATGATCCCGAACCGGTCCTCGAACTCCGCCACCAGCGCCATGTGGCCAATCGAGTCCCAGAACGAGTTGTTTCCGATCTCGAGCCGCTCGACATCGGTGCCCGGCGGCAGATCGAATGCCGTCACGAACGCCTCCCGCACCTCATGCGCAACGCCTTGCTCGACCTGCCCCACAGCTCGCCCGCTCCGTTGCTGGATTACCGGAAGCTTACATTGTCTAGCCAATTTGCCGCGTTTACGGGTCCGGGCGGAGGCTCGCTACGCTCGCTGAACGGTGCCCCTCGAGCAGTTCAGTCCGATCACCCGCGAGTGGTTTCGCGCCGCGTTCGCCGAGCCGACGCCCGCCCAGGCGCAGGCGTGGCCCGCGATCGCCTCGGGCGAGCACGTTCTGATCTCGGCGCCGACCGGATCCGGCAAGACGCTCGCCGCGTTCCTGTGGGCGATCGACCAGCTCGTCGCCGAGCGCGCCGATGCCGACGCGCCCGCGCGACGGATCGGACTCGTCTACGTATCGCCGCTGAAGGCCCTCTCGTACGACATCGACCGCAACCTGCGCGCGCCGCTGCGCGGGATCGGGGCCGACCTCAAGGTGTCGGTTCGGACCGGCGACACGCCGCAACGCGAGCGCCAGGCGATGCTGCGCGAGGCGCCGGACGTGCTGATCACGACGCCGGAGTCGCTGTATCTGATGCTCACCGGGCGCGCCCAGGAGCTGTTCGCGGGCGTCCGCTGGTGCATCGTCGATGAGATCCACGCCGTCGCCGCGACCAAGCGCGGCGCCGCATCTCGCCCTCACGCTCGAGCGACTCGACGCGTGCTGCCGGACGCGACGTGCAGCGGATCGGCCTGTCGGCGACGCAGAAGCCGCTCGAGGAGATCGGACGCTTTCTCGTCGGCCCGCGCCGGGACTGCCGGATCGTCGACACCGGCATGCGCAAGGAGCTCGACCTGAAGATCCATGTGCCGGTCGAGTCGATGGTCGAGCCGGACGACACCCCGACCCCGGATCTCGACCCGCTCGCCGGCGGCGCCGAGGCGACCCGCCGCTCGATCTGGCCGGCGATCTACCCCGAGCTCTTGAAGCTGATCCGCGAGCACCGCTCGACGATCCTGTTCGTCAACAACCGCCGCGCCGCCGAGCGGATCGCGCTGCGCCTGAACGAGCTGGCCGAGACCGATCGAGCCATTCGCTCGCGCCCACCACGGCTCGCTCGCGCGCGAGGAGCGAACGGTGGTCGAGGAGATGCTGAAGTCGGGCGAGCTGCCGTGCCTCGTCGCGACCTCTTCGCTCGAGCTCGGGATCGACATGGGCGCGGTCGACCTCGTGATCCAGGTCGAGTCGCCGAAGTCGGTCGCGCGCGGGCTGCAGCGGATCGGCCGCGCCGGCCACTCGGTGGGCGACATCAGCCGCGGGCGGATCTTCCCCAAGTTCCGCGCCGATCTGCTCGAGTGCGCGGTCGTCGCGCGGCGGATGCGCGACGGCGAGATCGAGACCACGGTGGTCCCGCGCAACGCACTCGACGTGCTGGCCCAGCAGATCGTCGCCATCGCGGCGGCCGGCCGGCGACGAGCAGCCGGTGTCGGTCGACGAGCTGCACGAGCTCGTGACGGCAACCCACTCCTACGCCGAGCTGAGCCGCAACCAGCTGGACAACGTGCTCGACATGCTGGACGGCCGCTACCCGTCGTCCGAGTTCGCCGAGCTGCGCCCGCGGATCGTCTGGGACCGGATTGCGGGCACGATCCGCGCGCGGCCGGGCGCGCGCCAGCTCGCGGTCACGAACGCCGGCACGATCCCCGACCGAGGCCTCTATTCGGTCACGCTGCCGGACGGCCGGCGCGTCGGCGAGCTCGACGAGGAGATGGTCTACGAGGCACGCCCGGGCCAGACGTTCCTGCTCGGCGCGACCACGTGGCGGATCGAGGAGATCGGTCGCGACCGCGTGATCGTCACGCCGGCGCCCGGGCTCCCGGGCGCCGTGCCGTTCTGGAAGGGCGACGGGATCGGCCGCCCGAAAGAGCTGGGCGAGGCGATCGGCGCGTTCGCGCGCTGGGCCGTCGAGCAGACGCCGGCACAGCTGCAGGCCGAGTACGGGGACCTCGACCGTCGCGCCGCCAGCAACCTGATCGAGTTCCTGCGCGAGCAGCAGACGGCGACCCGCGTCGTCCCGTCCGATCGCGCGATCGTGGTCGAGCGCTTCCGCGACGAGATCGGCGACTGGCGGCTGTGCGTGCTGACGCCCGTTCGGCGGCCGCGTCCACGCCGCCTGGGGGCTGGCGCTGAGCGCGCGGATCCGCGAGGAGCTCGGGCTCGAGTCCGACGCGATCTGGTCCGACGACGGGATCATCGTCCACCTCCCCGACGCCGAGCGAGCCGCCAGGCGTCGAGCTCGTGCTGATCGAGCCCGACGAGATCGAGGACCTGGTCGTGGCCGAGCTGTCCTCGAGCGCCCTGTTCGGCGCTCGCTTCCGCGAGAACGCTGGCGCGAGCGCTGCTGATCCCGCGCGCCGCGCCCGGGCAAGCGCACCCCGCTCTGGCAGCAGCGACTGAAGTCGCAGTCGCTGCTCGAGGTGGCGCAAGAAGTACGGCGACTTCCCGATCGTGCTCGAGACCTACCGCGAGTGCCTGCGCGACGTGCTCGACGTCCCCGGGCTGGTCGAGCTGCTGACGCAAGCTGCACCGCCGCGAGATCTCGCTGGTCGAGGTCGAGACGCCGACCGCATCGCCGTTCGCCTCCTCGCTGCTGTTCGACTACGTCGCGACCTACATGTACGAGGGCGACACGCCCGAACGCCGAGCGGCGCGCGGCGGCGCTCTCGCTGGATCGCGACCTGCTGCGCGAGCTGCTCGGCCAGGAGGAGCTGCGCGACCTGATCGACGCCGGACGCGCTCGCCTCGGTCGAGGACGATCTGCAGTTCATCTCGCAGCAGCGCCGGGCGGCGAACCGCGACGGGCTCCACGACGTCCTGCGCACGGTCGGCGATCTCACAGCGGAGGAGGCCGCAGGCGCGCGTGCTCGAGGGCTGGACGCCGAGCGCGATGCTGCTCGACCTCTGCGCGCGAGCGGCGCGCGGTCCGCGTGCGACTGCGCGGCGAGCCGCGCTGGATCGACGCGAGCGACGCCGGTCTGTACCGCGACGCGCTCGGCGTCGCCCCGCCCGGCGGACTGCCGGCGGTCGTTCCTGGAGGACGTGCCCGACGCGCTGGCTGCGGCTCGTCCGCCGCTACGCCGCGACGCACGGGCCGTTCACGACTGCGGATCTGCGCGCGCGCTACGGCGTCGATGCCGTCCGCCGTGCTGAGCGGGCTCGAGCGGGCCGGCGAGCTGGTTCGCGGCGAGCTGCGCCCGGGCGGGTACGAGCGCGAGTGGTGCGATCCGGAGGTTCTGCGACGGCTGCGGCGAGCCTCGCTGGCGGTGCTGCGCAAGGAGATCGAGCCGACCGATCAGCGCGCGCTCGCGCGCTTCCTGCCCGCCTGGCAGGGCGTCGACCGCCACCCGCCGAGCGGCGCCGGCGTCGACCGTCTGCGCGAGGCGCTCGTGCCGCTGCAGGCGCTCGCGCTGCCCGCGGAGGTGTGGGAGCGCGACGTGCTCCCACGGCGCGTCGGGGCGTACTCGCCGGCCTGGATCGATCAGCTGTGCGCGAGCGGCGAGCTGGCCTGGGTCGGCGCCGGGGCGCTCGGTCGCAACTCGGGGCGGGTCGCGCTCTACTTCCGCGAGGACCCCGCGCTGCTCGGCCCGCCTCCGTTCAAGGGCGCGGTCGCCCGAGGCCGAGGCCGCACGCGCTCCTGCGCGATCGTCTCGCCGCCGGCGCCTGCTTCTTCGGCGACCTGCTCGCCGACGTCGAGCTCGCGCCGGAGGAGCTCCAGGAGGCGCTGTGGGATCTCGCATGGGCGGGCGAGGTCACAAACGACGCGTTCGCCCCGCTGCGCGCGCCGCGGCTGACGCTCGCGCGCGCCCAGCGCGACACGGTGCGCACGCGTCGCGCCGGCAGGTTCGCGGCGAGCAGGCGGCGGAGCGCGACGGCACAGGTGCAGGGCCGCTGGTCGCTGACGGCGCCGCTGTTTCCGGCGGGGGTCGATCCGGTCGCGCGGCGGCGTGCCCTGGCGGAGCTTCTGCTGGAGCGCTACGGCGTGCTGACGCGCGAGCAGGTGCTCGCGGAGGGGTTGCCGGGAGGCTTCTCGGCGATGTATCCCGAGCTGTCGCAGCTCGAGACGCTCGGCGTGGCTCGGCGCGGCTACTTCGTCGAGGGGTTGGGCGGCGCGCAGTTCGCGCTGCCGGGAGCGGTCGAACGTTTGCGCACGCCGTCGCGTAGCGCGGCCGGCGCGGGCGCGCCTTCGGGCGGCGGGGAGGCGGCGCTGGTGCTCGCCGCCGTCGACCCGGCGCAGCCGTACGGCGCCGTCGCTGCCGTGGCCGCGGCGTGCGGGGCAGGTCGGCGTCGAGGAGCCGAGGCGGCCGGCGCGCGTCGCCGGCGCCTACGTGGTCCTCGCCGATGGCGAGCCGGTGCTCTACCTCGAGCGGGGCGGCCGCGCGTTGCAGTCGCTCGTGCCGCACGACGATCCTCGACTCGAGCCTGGGCTGGCGGCGCTCGCGGCGCACGTCCGCGGCGGCCAGATCAAGCGGCTCGCGCTCGAGAAGATCGACGGCGAGCCGGCGCTCGCGTCACGGCTCGGTCCGGCGCTCATCGAGCTCGGCTTCCAGGAGGGCCCGCGGCGTCTGACGCTGAGCGCGTGAGGCGACGGTGCCCGAGGGCGACACGATCGCGTATGCCGCGAACCGGATCCGGCCGGTGCTGGCCGGGCGGGTGCCCGACGAGATCGTGACGCCTCAGCCGCGGCACCAGCTCGATCGCTGGCCTGAGCGCCTCGCCGGTCGCGCTGTGCGCAGCGTCGACACACACGGCAAGCATCTGTTCCTGCGCTTCGACGGCGACCTCGTGATCCACTCCCACCTGCGGATGACCGGCGCCTGGGGCGTCTACGGCGGCGATCGGCGCTGGGGGCGCTCGCCACGACGCGCGTGGCTGGTGCTTCGCGCTTCCGGGCACGACGTGGTGCAGTTCGACGGACCGTTGCTCGAGCTGATCACGGAAGGGCGCACGCGGTTCGATCAGCGGCTCGCGCAGCTCGGGCCGGACGTGCTCGCGCAGGAGCTCGACGGCGAGCGGTTCCTCGCGCGCTTGCGCGGCGACGACCCGACCCGCGGAATCGGCGACGCGCTGCTCGATCAGCGGACGATTGCCGGGATCGGGAACATGTGGAAGGCGGAGGGTTGCTGGGAGGCCGGCGTCGATCCCTGGCGGGCGGTGGCTTCGGTGAGCGACGCGGAGGCGCTTGCGATCGTCGCCGCGATCCGTCCTCGCATGGCGCGCTCGGCGCTGGACGGACCGCGTTCGATCGAGGCTCGGATCTACGGGCTGCGCGGGCGACCATGCCCGCGCTGCGGGACGCCGATCCGCGCCCACGGCCAGGGCGACGACAACCGGACGACATACTGGTGTCCTGGATGTCAGAGCTAGGGGCGCAGCGCTTACGGCGGGTCGGGCACAAGGGCGCCGACCGGATCGCCCCTGGAAACACGTACGCGAGCTTCGACGCGGCGCTCGCGGCGGGCGTGGACATGATCGAGTTCGACGTGCTGCCGGCGCGAGATGGATCCGGACGCCTGATCCTCGCGCACGACTACGACGACGCTGCCTCGCGTTCGCCTCATACGCTCGAGGAAGGCCTCGAGCACCTGGCCTCCGAGCCGTTCACCGGGATCGAGCTCGACATCGACCTCAAGCTGCCCGGCTACGAGCTGCGCGTGGTCGACACGCTGCGCTCATTCGGCGTGCTCGAGCGCTCCCTGATCTCGAGCTGTTCCGCTCGAGCCTCGCGACGATCCGGGCGTCGGAGCCGAGCGTTCGGCTCGGCTGGTCGGTCCCGAGGGTGCGCCGCGATCCGTTTCGCAGTCCGCTGCTCATACCCGGCGCGCTCGTCGCGATGCACGCCGGGCGCGTGGTCCTGCCGGCGCAGGCCCAACGGGCGATCCGCAACCGGCAGTGCGACGCGCTGATGGTCCACTGGCGGCTGGTCACGCGCCGGCTCGTGCGCTCGGTCCGGGGCGCCGGGGGCGAGCTGTACGTGTGGACCGTCGATGAACTGCCGCGAATCCGCGAGCTGACCGCGCTCGGGGTCACGGGCGTGATCACGAACGATCCGCGGCTGTTTGCGGCGCTCGCCTGAATCCTCGCGCGGACGCCTCAGGACGCGCTGCAGCGGGCAGCGCTGAAGTGCGGCGGGTTGCCGAAGTCCGCGTCGTGGTGGCGGGATGTCGCACTGAGCGTGACCTTGCCGACGACGTGGCCCGCCATCGTCCACGTGAACGTGACCTCTCCGCTGAGCACGCCGTCGTAGGGCTTGAAGCGGAAGTCGTAGCCGTCCTGATGCAGCCCGGTGGCGACCTTACCCGGGCTGACTGTGGCCGACGCGTCCGGGATCGGCACGAACTTGTGACCGGAGAGGTACTCGGGCCGGACCTCCATCGACAGCTCGCTGGAAAATCCAAGCGCCGGCATCTGCCCGCGGATTCCAAGCGTCAGGCGACCCCGTTGGATCTTGCACACGTTGATCGTCGCCCAAAGGTCCTTGGAGCCTTCGGCCTGCTTGACGGCCGCGGCGATCTGGCCGCGGCTCGGCTGCGCCAGCGCGGGTGCCGCGAGCCCGGCCGCGAGGGCAATCGCCACTAGCGTCAGCGCCACGCGCGTTCTCACGTGCACGACGATATCGCCCTGTGATGGTTCGCCGCGTAACCCGTAGTGATCACGTGATCGATACCGCACAGCCGCCGGCCCCCGACCGCGCGGCGAGCGAGTGGGAGCGGTTCGAGGCGCTCTACCGGTCCAGTCGCGACGACGTGTACGCGTACGTCGCGACGCTGCTGCGCGATCGCGCCTCGGCCGAGGACGTGACCGCGCTCGCGTTCGAGCGGGCGTACCGGCGGCGGCGATCGTTCGATCGCCGCCGCGGCGAGGAGCGGGCGTGGCTGTTTGGGATCGCTCGCAACGCCGCGCTGGACGAGCTGCGTCGGCGCCGGCGACTCGCGACGCTCGTCGCCGAGCCGAAGGACAGCCAAGCCTCCGGTCCGGACGATGGAGCTGAGGTCGCTTTGCGCCGGACAGCCGTCCGCGCCGCGCTTGCGTCGCTGCCGGCGCGCGATCGCGAGCTGATCGGGCTGAAGTTCCACGCCGGCCTTTCGAACGCCGAGATCGCCAGCGTCTTGGATGTGAGCGAGTCGAATGCCGGGACGCTCCTGCACCGCGCGATGGAAAAGTTGAGAAAGGCTTGCGATGAGAAGGCTTGACGGTGAGCGGATCGACCCCGAGGTGGCGGCATCGCTGGCGGCGATCGATGCGACCCTTGCGGGCGAGCCCGTCGATCCGAAGTACGCCGAGCTGGCGGAGCTCGCGCTGCTGCTGGCCGCCGAGCGGCCGCGGCTGGATCCAGCCACCGCAAAGGCGATCGACGAGCGACGGCACGGGTCGCGAGCGCAGCCGAGCAAGCCGCGGCGACGGCTGTGGATGCCGGCGCTCGGCGGCACGCTCGCGGCGCTCGCGGCCGCGGTCGTCGTGGTCGTTGCGGTGAACAGCACCGGCTCCTCGACGCTTCCGGGCGGGGCGGCGTCGTCGAGCTCCGCGGCCTCCTCAGCGCCGGCGACGATCGCGCCGACCGCGGCGTCAGCCACCACATCCGCCGCGGCTTCCGCGCCGGCGCATGCGCGCGCGGCCGCCGGACGCGCGGCGGGCGCGTTGAGCCTCGCCCCGACCACGGCCGGCGGCACCACGTCGCTGCAACTGCCGAACAACGGTCGCCGGACGACCCAGTCGGCCCAGCTCAGCCTCTCGACCACCCCGAGCCGCATCGATCAGGTCGCGCAGGAGGTGCTGGACGTCGCCGGTCAATACAACGCGATCGTGCGCAACTCGAGCGTGACCGCGACTGGCGGCCCAGGCGGCTACGCGCAGTTCCAGCTCAGTGTTCCCAGCGCCAACCTGGCGCGGACGATGACCGCGCTCTCGGAACTTGAGTACGCCAACGTCATCTCGCGCACGGACTCGAGCCAGGACGTCAACGATCAATACCTGGGCACGCAGAACCGGCTCACCGACGCGCAGGCGCTCCGCACGGCGCTGCTCAAGCAGCTCGCGAACGCCTACACGGACTCCCAGATTCAGAGTCTGAACGCCCAGATCCACGACGCCGATGCGACGATCTCCTCCGCTCAGGCGCAGCTCCGCAGCCTGAACGGGCAGATCAACTTCAGCCCGGTGTCGGTCTCGCTGTCGGCCGGCGCGATCGTGCCGGCCGCGCCTCACTCGGGCGGCGGCTTCACGATCGGCAAGGCGGCGCACGACGCGAAGCGGGTGTTGACGGTCGTCGCCGGCGGCGCGCTGATCGCGCTCGCCGTGCTGCTGCCGCTGGCGCTCGTGCTCGCGCTGCTCGGGTGGATCTGGGCCGCGCTTCGGCGCCGCCGGCGCGAGCACGCGCTCGACATGGCCTGATTGGCCTTGGTGGGGCCCAGCGGGTGTGCTATCCCTCGCGCGTGGAGCGCACCAGCAGTGAGACGATCGCCCTGCTTCAGCGCGTGCCGGTGTTCGCCGCGCTCGGCACTCCGGATCTCACTCGGGTGGCCGAGGTCGCCGTGCCGCGCCGATTCGATGGCGGACAAGTCGTCTTTCGCGAAGGAGACGCGAGCGACACGTGCTACATCGTCCGCGCCGGCCAGGCCCGCGCGATCCGGGCACACCCCGACGGGCGCACGATCACGCTCGCGCAGTTCGGTCCCGGCGATATCTTCGGCGAGCTCGCGATGTTCGACGACGAGCGCCGCTCGGCGACCGTCGAGACGCTCGAGCCGACCGACGCGATCGCGATCCTCGGCGGCGACATGCGACGGCTGTTGCGCGAGCACCCCGAGCTCGCGGTCAAGCTGATCGGTTCGCTGGTGCGGCGGCTGCGCGACACCAACGACAGGCTCGCGCGGCAGTCGTTTCAGACCGTCCAGAGTCGCGTCGCGGCAGTCCTCTCGCAGCGGGTTGCGGCGGCCCAGGCCGAGGGCGCTCCCGGCGGGGACGTGCTGATCACGGCCACGCAGGCAGACCTGGCGCAGCTGGCCGGCTCCTCGCGCGAGTCCGCCAGCCGCTTCCTCGCCGTGCTCGAGCGCGCGGGCATCATCACGCAGGGCCGGGGCAAGCTGACTGTTCACCAGCCCGCGGCGCTCGAGCGATACGTGTACTAGTGGGCTCGGCCGAAACGTTCGGGTGGGGTCCACTAGTGGGCCTGGGCGCGCCGGGCGCGGACGACGTCAAGCAGGACCTCGCCGCGGGCGGCGTCGTCGTGCGCGGCGATCAGGTGATCGTGATCGTGCCGCGAAAGCGGGCCAGCGACGGCAGCCGCGTGCTGGGATTGCCCAAGGGCCACCTGGATCCTGGGGAGAGTTTGGAGCAGGCGGCGACGCGCGAGGTGCTGGAGGAGACCGGGGCCGTTGCCGAGCTCCTCGAGCCGCTCGCCGAGATCCGCTACCGCCACGAGCGCAAGGGCCGAATCGTCGCGAAGACCGTCGCGTTCTACCTGTTCGCGTACCGCGCAGGCGGGCTGGACGATCACGACGAGGAGGTCGAATCGGCTCGGTGGATGCCGCTGCGCGAGGCCGCCCGGGCGCTCACCTACGAGGGGGAGCGCGAGGTCGTTGCGATGGCGTTGTCCAAGGTTGCTCTGGACCGGTAGGCTGACGCTCGTGCGGGTCCTGAACTTCTATTCCTCGGTGTTCGCAGATCAGCTGCGCCGGGGTCGCAAAACCGCGACCATCCGGCTCGGCGACAAGTCGCACAAGTACAAGAAGAACGAGTGCGTGCTCGTCACGATCGGCTACCAGCACTCGCCGCGCGAGAAGATCTTCTACGCCGTGATCGACCAGGTCGAGGTCAAGCGGGTGCGCGACCTCTCACCCCGGGACATCGAGCACGACAACCCCGAGTTCCGCCGGGTCGACGAGATGGTCCACTTCCTCGAGCAGATCTACGGCCGGACGGTGTCGATGGACGACACGGTCACGGTCGTTCGCTTCTCCCAGATCATCGAGAACCCGACCGACGGCGGGATCCGGGACCGGATCCACGGCCTCGGCGGCGCGCGCAACTAGCCGGCCTGGCACTCTCCTGTGCGAGAGTGCCAAGCGCGGCTTGATTAGCCGCGCGGACGAGCTATAGTCTCCGTTCGCTGGCACTCTCCCGTCGAGAGTGCCAAAGGACACGGCACTCATCAACCGGAGGTATTGCTAAATGAAGCTCAAGCCCCTTGGCGATCGACTGATCGTGCGGGCGATCGAGGAGGAGGAGACCACCGCCAGTGGGATCGTCCTGCCCGATACCGCGAAGGAGAAGCCCCAGAAGGGCAAGGTCCTCGCTGTCGGCGACGGCAAGGTCAACGAGGACACCGGCAAGCGCACGCCCCTCGACGTCGCCGAAGGCGATGAAGTCCTGTACAGCAAGTACGGCGGCACCGAGATCAAGGTCGACGGCGAGGAGCTGCTCGTGCTCCGCGAGTCCGACGTGCTGGCCAAGGTCGAGTCCTAAGACCCCCATTCCGTCCCCCAGGAGAACCAGAAACACATGGCACATAAGGAATTGAAGTACGACGCGGATGCCCGCAAGGCGCTCGAGCAGGGCGTCGACGCGGTTGCTAACGCGGTCAAGGTGACGCTCGGCCCGAAGGGCCGCTACGTCGTCCTTGACAAGAAGTTCGGCGCCCCCACGATCACCAACGACGGCGTCACGATCGCGCGTGAGATCGAGGTCGAGGACGTCTTCCAGAACCAGGGCGCGCAGCTCGTCCGCGAGGTCGCGACTGCGACCAACGACGTCGCCGGCGACGGTACGACGACGGCGACCGTGCTCGCTCAGGCGATCGTCCGCCAGGGTCTGAAGAACGTCGCGGCCGGCGCCAATCCGCTGGCTCTGAAGCGCGGCATCGAGAAGGCCGTCGACGATGTCGTCAAGGACATCGAGAAGCAGTCGACGGAGATCGCCGGCAAGGACCAGATCGCCCGCGTGGCGACGATCTCGGCTGGCGATGAGGAGATCGGCGACGTGATCGCCGACGCGATCGAGAAGGTCGGCAAGGACGGCGTGGTCAACGTCGAGGAGGGCCAGACGTTCGGCATGGACCTCGAGTTCACCGAGGGCATGCAGTTCGACAAGGGCTACATCTCGCCCTACATGGTCACCGACCAGGACCGGATGGAGGCAGTCCTCGAGGACCCCTACGTCCTGATCGCCAACCAGAAGATCGGCTCGGTCCGCGACCTGCTGCCGGTGCTCGAGCAGGTGATCCAGTCGGGTCGCCCGCTGCTGTGATCGCCGAGGACGTCGAGGGCGAGTCGCTCGCGACGCTGGTGGTCAACAAGCTCCGCGGCACGTTCACGGGCGTTGCGGTCAAGGCTCCGGGCTTCGGCGATCGCCGTAAGCGGATGCTGGAGGACATCGCGATCCTGACGGGTGGCGAGGTGATCACCGAGGAGATGGGCCTCAAGCTCGAGAACACCCAGGTCTCGCAGCTCGGCCGTGCTCGCCGGATCGTGGTCGCCAAGGACACGACGACGATCGTCGACGGCGCCGGCGACAGTGATGCGATCAAGGGCCGGATCAACCAGATCAAGACGGAGATCGAGAACACCGACTCCGACTTCGATCGCGAGAAGCTCCAGGAGCGCCTCGCGAAGCTGTCCGGCGGCGTCGCGGTCGTGAAGGTCGGCGCCGCGACCGAGACCGAGATGAAGGAGAAGAAGCACCGCGTCGAGGACGCGCTGCAGGCCACTCGCGCGGCGCTCGAGGAGGGCATCGTGCCGGGCGGCGGCGTCGCGCTGCTGATGGCTCAGAAGGCGCTCAAGATCGACGCGCTCGAGGACCCCGATGAGCAGACGGGCGCGAAGATCGTGCACCGCGCGCTCGAGGAGCCGATGCGGCAGATCGCCGAGAACGCCGGCCTCGAGGGTCGGTCGTCGTCAACGACGTGCGCCACGCGAAGAAGGGCCACGGTCTGAACGCGGCCTCGAACGAGATCGTCGATCTCGTCGGCGCCGGGATCATCGACCCGGCGATGGTGACGCGCTCGGCGCTGCAGAACGCCGCTTCGATCGCGAAGAACATCCTCACGACTGAGGCGATCGTCGCCGAAGTCCCCGAGAAGGACGGCGCGGGCGCCGGCGGCGGCATGCCCGACATGAGCGGGATGATGTAATCACCGCCAACAGGCGAGTGTCGTCGAGGGCCCGGCTGCTGCGCCGGGCCCTCGTCATTTCACGGGCTTCCTGCGGGCGCCTCTCGTCGGGCGCGAAGAATCGGCGCGGCTACGGAAGCGTGAACGGGTATGTCTGCCCCGACCCGGCCCCAGACGGGCAGATCACGCCGACCGAGAACGGCTCGGCCGCCGGCTGGCCCTGCCAGTTGTAGGTCGAGACGCGCACGAGCGTGGCGCCGCCGGGCTGCGGGACGATCAGCGTGTCCGCGTAGGCGCCGTTCGTCGGCGACGGCGGCGGGGTCGTCGTGGTCGTGGTCGAGGTCATGGTCGTGGTCGTCGTGGTGCTCGGCGTCGTCGGCGTGCTGTTGGTCGTCGTCGGCATCGTGGTCGTCGTCGTGCCGGCGCCGCCGTTCGCGGGTGTCGGGCCGGCCTGAACCGTGGCGATCACGATGCAGCGGCTGGAGAACGCATCGCCCCAGGTGAGTACGTAGACGCCGGGGCCGGTCGACGCCGCGGCCCCGAAGCTGCTCGAGGACAGCACCTGGCCGGTGGCGCTGACGCTCGCCCAGCGTCGCACCGATCCCGCGATGTAAGTGGGATCGAGCTTGATCGGGTCGATCGAGTGATTGCGGTATTGGGGCTCGCCGACGCTGCCGGCGGGGAGCCGAGTGGCCGCGTATGACGCTCCTCCCAGCGCGAGGAGCGAGCAGGCGAGCGCCACGTACGCGATCGAGTGCCGGTGCGCATGATGGACGAGGGCGTTGAGCAATTTCAGATCCTCCGGGTCGTGTTGCCGGCCGCTCCGGAAGCTTGATCGGTCGCGGCCGCCGATGCAAATCGTGGCCGAGGGCGTGCGAAAGGGTCCAGAACTGGACCCTCCCGCGTGTTCAACTAGGTGGAAGCGAACTGTCCGCCGCGAAAGGATGCGCCACGTAAGGAAGTCGGGGCGCGAGCAGCGGGGGACGGCAATCCGGGGGCACTAAAGGGGCCTGCGCGATCTGCGGCGCGCAGGCCCCTTTTCTCAGTGCCTGGCGTCTGGGTCGCGCGCCTAGACTTTTCGCGTGGCCGTCGTAGGCTCGTGACCTATGGCAACCGCCGGCACGACGAACGAACAGGGATTCAGCTTCGCGGCGCTGCTCGAGCAAGCGGAACGCGACGCGCTTCTCCCACTCGGCATCGTCCGCTCGTTTCCGCGCGGCACGACGCTGATGTTCGAGCAGGAGCCGGGCGAGCGTGTAATGCTCCTGCTCGTCGGGCGAGTGAAGGTCACCCGCGCGGGCGACGATGGCGCTCACGAGCTGCTGCTGAGCATCCGGTGCCCGGGCGACCTGCTGGGGGAGCTCTCGTTCATCGACGGCGAGCCGCGCGTCGCGACCGTGACCGCGCTCGAGCCCGTCCAGGCACTGGTGATCCCGGCCGCGACGTTTCGCGACCACCTCGAGCGAACTCCGCGGGTGGCAGTGGTCCTGCTCGAGGTGGTGAGCCGGCGCTTTCGCGAAGCGACGCGCGAACGGCTCCAGCTTGCGGCGCTCGACACGATGGGCCGCGTCGCAGCCCGGATCGCGGAGCTCGCGGAACGCTTCGGCGAAGAGGTCGGCGGCGCTGTCAGCGTCGCCTTGCCGATCTCACAGGACGAGCTCGCCGAATGGGCGGGCGCGTCACGTGCCGGCGTCGCGCACGCACTGCAGACGATGCGCGAGCTCGCCTGGATCAGCACCGGGCGGCGGCGTATCACCGTCCGTGATCTCGAGGCGGTTCGTTCACGAGGAACTGCGTAGTGGGTCCCACCTAGGACGGCGTCGTGACACCAGAGCCCCACAGCGCCACCGTGCCGCAGGCGCGCGAGCGTGGCGTCGACGCGCCGCTGCCTGCCGGCTCCGTGACGTTCCTCTACAGCGACCTCGAGGGCTCAACCAGGCTGCTGGCCGACCTCGGTGACGCTTACCCACCGGTGCTCGCACGCCATTACGCGCTGCTGCGCGCCGCCTGCCACCAAGGGGCTGAGATCGGCGCGATGGGCGATTCGCTGCTGGTCGCGTTCTCCTCCGCCGATGCCGCTCTCCAGGCCGCGCGCGACGCCCAGGACTCGCTCGCTGCGGCCCGCTGGCCGCGGGATGCGAGGGTGCGGGTGCGAATCGGGATCCACACCGGGCGGCCGCGGATGCGCGGCGGCGTCTACTGGGGCCCCGATGTCCACTATGCCGCCCGCGTCGCGAGCGCGGCCCACGGCGGACAGGTGCTGGTATCGGCCGCGACGGCCGAGTTGGTGCCGGGTGCCGAGCTCGTCGATCTCGGCGAGCACCGGCTCAAGGACTTCCCGGTTCCGCGGCGGCTGCTCCAGCTCGGCCAGCAGCGCCATCCGCCGCCGCGGACGCTTGACCCGCTGCGCTCGAACCTCCCGAGCAGCACCCAGACCATGATCGGGCGCGGAGAGGAACACGACCAGCTACTCGAGCTTCTCGGGAGCGGCGAGGCGAGGCTGGTGACGATCACCGGCGCGGGCGGCAGCGGGAAGACGCGGCTCGCCCTGGCGGTCGCCGAGGCGCTGCTGGACGAGCTCGCCGACGGCGCCTTCTTCATTCCGCTGGCCGAGGTCGCCGCCGCGCCCGACGCGGCAGATGCGATCGCGGCGCCGTTCGGCATTCCCGTGCAGCCCGGCGAGGACCCGGCTGATTCGATCGTCGCCGCGCTCGGCGAGCGCGAGCTGCTGCTCGTGTTGGACAACTTCGAGCACCTGCTCGACGCCGGCCCGCTGATCGCCACGCTGCTCGCGCGAGCGCCGTCGCTGAGGATCCTCGTCACGAGCCAGGCGCCGTTGCGCGTGCGCGGCGAGCACGTGGTCTGGCTGCGGCCGCTGGCGGTTCCCGACCGTGATGACTTGGAGAGCCTGCACGCTGCGCCGGCCGGGCGGCTGCTGCTCGACCGCGCCCGCGAGGCCGTGCCCAGCTTCGAGCCGACGCTCCAGAACGCGGCCGATCTCGCCCGGCTGTGCCGTGCGCTCGACGGCCTCCCGCTCGCGCTCGAGCTCGCTGCGGCGCGCCTGTCGGTGCTCGCTGCGGGCGAGCTGCTCGTCCGTCTGCAGTCGGGGATCGACGCGCTCGGCCGCGGCGCGCGTGATCTTCCGCGCCGCCAGCGCGGCCTGCGGGCCGCGCTCGAGTGGACGCACGCGCTGCTCGAGGCAGACGAGGCGGCGCTGTTCCGGCGCATGGGCGTGTTCGCGGGGGCCGTCTCGCTCGAGCGCATCGAGCAGGTTTGCGGGGAGGACCTGGACGCGCTCGAGGCGCTCGCACATCTGGTCGACCTCTCGCTGGTGAGGCACGTCTCGGACGGGCGGTTCGTGCTGCACGGGGCCGTGCGGGCATACGCGCGCGAGCGACTCGACGAGGCCGGCGAGCGTGAGCCGTTGCGCCGGCGGCACGGGGAGGCGTTCGCGCGGGCCGCGGACGAGTGGGGCAGGCGGTTCCTGCTCGATCAGGTCGCCGTGCAGACCGCCGTGATCGGCGACCAGGCCGACCTCGGCGACGCGCTCTCCTGGGCCGCGACCGAGGATCCACGGTGCTTCGCCCAGCTCGCGGGCGGCGCCGGGATGGCACTGCTCTTCACGGGGCGCCTCGGTCATTGGACGAGTGAGATCGAGGGCGCGCTCCCAGGCCGCGAACTCGATCCCGAGGCGCGCGCATGGCTTCTGCTCGCCGGTGCTCTGGCGGCGTTCCAGCGCGCCGATGCGCCGCTCGCGATGGGGCGCCTGGCCGAGGCGAGCGCGGGTGCGGATGCGGCCGGCGACGCGTGGCTCTCGTGTCTGATGGACACGTGCTCGCTCGTCGTTCAGGTCCTGACCGAGGAGAACGGCGAGCAGGCCCGGGACCATCAGGCGCGTCTGCGCGGGCGCGTGGGCGAGCTCGGCGATCGGTCGCTCGCAATGCTGATCGAGGGGCTCGAGCCGTACGTGACCGGCTATTGCGAAGGCCGGGTCGAGGAGGCGGCACCGCAGCTGGCGCTGCTCATGAACGACCCGGGCCGCACGGACTTCGCCGCGCGCACTGCCGTCTACTGCTGGCCGGACGGCTTGGTCGCGTCCGGGCGCAACGCTGAGGCGCTCGTGGCCTACACGGTCGCACTGCGGACCGCGCGCGAGCGCAACGAGCCGCCGCACATGGCGTATCACCTCGAGGGCATCGCGATCGCGCTCTCGCGGCTCGGCCGTCACGAGGAGGCGATCGAGGCATGCGGGTGGGCGGAGTCCGTTCGCCAGACGGCCGGTCCGGCGGTCTCGCCATGGTGGAACGGGTTGGTCGCCGGCGCGCTCGAGCAGACGCGAGCCGCGTTGGCCGCCGGGGTCGCGGACGATGCGTACGCGCGCGGGCGGGCGCTCACGCTGGACGGCGCGGTGAGCGCGGCGCTGCGCCAGCACGAGCTCCCCTCTTTCGCCCTCTCCCACAGTGCCCCGAACGCAAAGAGATCTCGAGAACGTTGAACTAGGCGTACGGGATCGTGAGCGAGCCCTGGACGAATGCGCTCAGCAGGTCGGCGTCCCAAGCGCCGATCCAGAATGCGACCTGCCACGGCGCGGACACGTCGAGCTTGCCGCCGAGCGCGGTCTCGTCGCCGGCCACCGTGCCGGGGTCGCCGGCGAGCGAAAACGCGAAGCGCTCGATGAAGTACCGCGCCTGGATGCGCCTGTCGCTCGGGTCGGCGACCGCCTTCTGCAGTTCGGCGATCCGTCCCGCCCGGACGGCTGTCCCGCCCACCCCTCTGCTCGGCCGGTGCTGGAGCCACTGAAGGCGTCTCCGGGCGACGGTGAGTGAGCTCCAGATCCCCGTCGCGTAGCCGACCGTGTGCGGCTCGGCCACGAAGCCCTGGGCCGAGTAGACCGCAATCTGGTCGGGCGTCGCCTGCGCGAGGTTGCCCGCGGTCAGAGGCCCGTCGCGACCAATCGCCAGCGGCGGATCGGCGCGCGCTATCCGCAGCTGGAAGGGGACGATCGGCTCTTGCCCGGGCAGCGTCAGCGTCCAGTTCCGATTCTCCATCTTGGGCTCGCCGACGAGATCGACGGTGGCTCCGACCAGATCCGGCAACTCCTGATCGTCGGTACCGCCGATCGCATTTGTGACGAGCACGCCGAAGCGCCAATCCTCGCCATTGGGCCGGATCAACCCCGCCGGCGGCTGGAAGCGAACGAGCCGGTCGAGGTCGGGCTCGTCGCCGAACGCGAACGTGTATCCGCTCACGCCGCGTGGCTCGTCCGTCGGATCGGGGTCCGTCGCGAGGCGCATCAGGCACCAGCCCGAGAAGCCGAGCGTCAGGCTCACGACGCGGCCCCGACCGCCGCGGCGAACCTGCGAGCCATCACGCCGAGGTTCTCGGCGATCAGCTCCAGCCGATCCCGCCTCGTGCCGTCGAGCTGCGGCGCGAGCTGCTCCGCCAGAGTCGCCAGCAGCTGCAGGCGTGTGTCGATCACGATCCAGGCGGAGGATCGATTCGGCAGCAGCGCGGTGGGGCGGTTGAACGTGAACCGCGGGCCGGCATTGTCACCCCCGCCTCCCTGATGCAGTGGGGTCGCGGTCACGATCTCTCCGAGCGGCCGGATCACGGTCGTCATGATCGGGAAGAACGCCACGCTCTGCAGCGCCGCCGCCTCGGATTGGCTGTCCTCCGTGCAGGCGAAGATCCGGAAGAGCATCAGCATGAGCGTCTCGTAGGCGAGATCGAACAGGTCCATCAGCCGCCTCGGGACCGCGTCGACGTGGCTGTGCCCCGCGGCGCTCGCCGGTCTGGCGGGGTCGAACGCCGGATCTTCCTTCTGGGCCTGCTCGAGCTGTTCGTACATCCGGACGAAGCGCCCGAAGTGACTGTTCGCGTCACTGCCCGCCGAGCCCTCGCCCTCGATCACGATCTGGTCGATCGCCGCGATCGCGGACTGCTGATCGCAGATCGAGACCAGCCGGATGTCGTAAGTGCCGGCGCCCGGCACCTGCACTCCGCGGACGTCGCCGAAGTCGACGAGCTCGGCGGATGGCGGGCCGATGAACAGGGGGGTGCCGTCGAGCGCCTCGACCAGCTCGGCGATCTCTCGATACAGCTCACCGATCGTCCCATAGTGGTGCTTGTCGAACCCGGGATCGATCCGCTCGAGCAGCTTCCGCTCCTCGTCGCTGGGCGAATCCGGCAGCTCGAACAGCAGAAAGCGCTTGACGGCGTCGAGCCCGAAGCGCTCGAGCTTGCTGGCGACGCGCATCGGATAGTGGCGGGCGCTCAAGGGGAAGTTCGGCCGGTGCAGGTACGGCGCCTCGCCAATCGCGGTCAGCAGGTTGCAGACGAGTCCGAGATGCTCCATCTCCTGGCGAGCGATCAGCAGCACGTCGGCTTCCCACGTTCGCATCTGCTCGAGCTGGCTCGGCTGTACGCCCTCGGCCGCTTGGCGCTTGAACGAGAACGCCGCGAACAGGTATTGGCACAGCAGCCCGTGCTCCAGCTCGGCCGCCTCGCACAGGAGCTCGGCCAGGCGCAGGCGCTGCTCGGGCGCTCCTCGGCCGCTGCTCATCGCACCGCCGTCCCGGCTCCCGATCTTGCCGGCGTTGGGTTTCCCGCTTGCGCTCGGGATGCGGCTGGTGCTCGTCCTCCCGCTGGCGCTGGTCCTCCCGCTGGCGCTGGTCCTCCGGCTTGCGCTCGCTCTCGCACGAGCTCGGCGTACACGGCGCGCGTCCGTCGTGCCACCTCGATCCAGTCGAACCGCAGGACGTGCGCCTGCCCCCGCGCGGCGAGCCGCTTGCGCGTGGCGTCATCGGTCAGCAGACGCTCCAGGATCGCCGCGAGGGCGGCCGTGTCCTGCTCTGGGAACCGTGGCCCGTCGTGCGGCACCACCTCCCGCAAGCCGCCGGTGTCGGCGACGACGCACGGACAGCCACACGCCATCGCCTCGAGCGCGACGAGGCCAAACGGCTCGTAGATCGACGGGACGACGCACAGGTCGGCCACTCGGTACAGGGCACGGAGCATCTCGTCGCCCACCCAGCCGAGGAATGTCCCGTGCTCGTCGAGGCCGAGACGGCGAGCCTGAAGCTCCAGCTCCGCCTGAGCCATGCCGGCGCCGGCGACGACGAAACGGACCCGGCCGAGCTTGGCGATCACCGGCGCGAGCGCGTCCAATGCCACGTGAAAGCCCTTCTCGTGAACCAGCCGACCGACCATCAGGACGAGTCGCTCCTCCGGTTGGGCGAAGCGCCCGCGGAAGGCGAAGTCACTCTCGGTCTCTCTCGTCTTTCCAGTCTCGCCGGTCTTCCCGGTCCGGCCGGGGTTCCGGGTTTCCCTCGTCTCTCCGGTCTCTCCAGTCTTCCCGGTCTCGCCGGCCTCGACGGCGTCGCCGACACTCGGTCTGAGCTTGTCGACGTCGATGCCGTTCGGGATGACCGTGATCCGCGCGCGCGGCACGGCGAAGACCGTACTGATGTGGCCGCCCATGAACTCCGAGCACACGATCAGGCGGTCCGCCGTGCGGGCCATCGTTCGCTCGCGAGCGTGGATGTAGGACTGCGGATGCGCCTGCACCCACCCCTGATGGCGGCCGAACTCGGTCGCGTGCACCGTGCTGGCCCACGGCAGCCGCCGCGGCCGCGCGATCCTCCGCGCGGCCTCGGCGACGAGCCAGTCGTGCGAGTGCACGAGGTCGAACTCGAGCGCGTCGCACAGCTCGCCGCCGCGTTCGGCCAGGTGGGCGTTCATCGTTTGCACCCAACGCAGGAACTTGTCGAGGTCCAGCGGGAAAGGCGGCTCCCGGACGCGGTGGACGACCACGCCATGGCGCCGCTCGAGCGCCTGCAGGCGGTCGCTGCCGCGGGACAGCACGTGCACCTCGACGCCCTGCGCCACGAGGTTCTCCGACAGCTTGCGTACGTGCCGGCCGAGCCCGCCCTCGATCACGGGCGGGTACTCCCATGAGAGAACGAGCACGCGCATGGCTCCGGCGGCACCCTACTGGTCCGCGGCGCAGCGCTGGGGCGCGGCTCGGGGGCCACATTTGCGCGCGCCCACCTTCGACGGCAACAAATGTGTGCCATTTCCGTCGGTTTCGGTCGCGGCGGCGCACACTTGGGCTCGATGACGCTCAAATCACCTGGAGAACAGCCCACTCGAGCAGTTTCAATCGGCCATTGGGACGTTGACCAGCCACACGATGGACAACAGCCCACTGGCCGTTTTCGCGGTCGCGACTGGGACGTTGACCAGGTGCCCGACCCGGCTGACCGGCCACGATCGTCGCCCGACCCGGCTGACCAGCCGCGATCATCGCCGGACTCGCCGCAGCGGCGGCGATCGATCAGCGACCGCGCGAACGGGCCGCGATCTTGGCCTGACCGCGAAATTGCCTCGATCGCCAACCGCCAGCGTGGGCTGATCCGCCACGACCAGCTCATCGCGCTGGGGGCGAGCCGCGGGATGATCGACCACGCGCTCGCCCGCGGCCGGCTGGTGACCGTGCATCGTGCCGTGTATGCCGTCGGGCACACCGCGCTGCCGCCGCTCGCCCGGGAGCTCGGAGCGGTCTTCGCTTGCGGCGAGGGTGCCCTCCTGAGTCATGCGTCCGCTGCGGCGGTCTGGGGGCTCCGGCCCGCACGCGAGCAGGATCACGTCGATGTCACCGTGGTCGGCGTCGATCGCGCCAGGAGGCGACCGGAGATCCGGGTGCATCGGGTGGCCGACCTCGATCGGTTGGACAGGCGGCGCTTCGAGGGCATGCCGATCACCTCGCCGGCGCGGACGCTGCTCGACCTGGCGGCGGCGCTCGAGAAGGGTGAGCTCGAGCGGGCCGTCGATGAGGCGATCGTGCGACAGCTGGTCAGCCGTCGCGCGCTGCGCGCGGTGCTCTCGCGCTACCCGCGCCGGCGTGGCGCGAGCGCGCTGGCGCCGTTCGCGCTCCCGTCTCGCACGACGGCGCTGACGCGTTCGGAGGGCGAGGAGCGCTTCCTCGGGCTCGTTCGCAGGGCGCGACTGCCGCGGCCGGAGGTCAACGTCCCGCTGGGGCGCTACACGGCGGACTTCCTCTGGCGCGAGCAGCGGCTCGTGATCGAGACGGACAGCTTCACGTTCCACAGCTCACGGGCGGCGCTGGCGCGCGATCACGAGCGGGATGCCGTTCTGGAGGCCGCCGGCTGGACGGTCAGACGGTTCCTGCGCCAACAGCTCGTGGACGAACCGGAGGTGGTGGTGGCGCGGGTCGCGACCGCTCTGGCGGCGCACCGGGCCGTCGGTTAAGCGAGCGACCGCCGGACCACCCACCGAGCAGCGGGTTAGCGACCGCCCTCGTGGACCACAAACCGAGCAGCGATCCAGCCCGAGCCTGGACTCAACCGCCGACCCGCTCGAGCACGGCAATCCCATATTCATCGAGCAGCGCCCCCAACGGCACCTGGCCGCCATCGAACGAGCGATCCTCGTCGCGCAGGACATCCCGCCAGAACCCCGCGGGCGCGGACAGGACATCCGCGGCTCCGCCCTCGAGCACCTCGACGATCACCAGAACCTGGCCTCCACGCACGAACGCGCACGCCCGCTCCCCCACCGCGATCGGCTCGTAAGCCCCCGTGAACGCGTCTGGCCGCCGAGCCCGCAAAGCGAGCAACCGCTGCGTCACGAACAGCTTCGTTGTCCCGGCCCCCGGCTCCTGACCCGCGAGGAGCCCGGCCAGCAGCAGCTTGCGCGTCTCCCAGTCGACGGGGCGGCGGTTATCGGGGTCGACGAGTGCCAGGTACAGGAGCTCGTCGCCCTGGTAGATGTCGGGCACCCCGGGCGAGGTGAGCTTGAGGACCACCTGGCGCAGCGCGACGCGGTCGCCCAGAAGGGCGACCCGCGCGGCGAAGGGCACGAACTCCGTCAGGAACGGTTGGTACGTGAGCAGCGAGCGGCAGAACTGTGCGACGGCCGCCTCCCAGGCAGCGTTCTGCGCGATCCAGGTCGTGTTGCGCTTGGCCTCGCGCAAGGCCTTCTGGATGTACTCCAGCAATCGATCGAGGTCGATCGGCCATGCGCCCAGCAGCGTCTGGAAGATGAAGTAGCGCTCGACGTCGTCCGGCGCGCCGCCGTCGCGCAACGGCTGGGTGAGCTCGAGCCAGCGCTGCACCTGCGCGCTCCACTCGGCCGGCATTGCGGCGAGCTGGCCGATTCGCGCTCGCACATCGCCCGAGCGCTTGGTGTCGTGCGTCTGAGTCGACAACAGCCCGCGCGGGAAGCGCGCGGCGCGGTCGAGGTTCCCGGCGTGGAAGCGATGGACGGAGATGCCGAAGCGGCTCGGGTCGCCGCCGACGTCGTTCAGCGCGAGCAGCCTGTCGTAGCGGTACAGCGCCGTGTCCTCGACCCCTTTGGCCATGACCGCCGGCGTGGTCTGCTGAAAGCGCGTCACGAACGCCGCCGGCGCCGGCCGCGAGAGCAGGAGCAGCTCCGCGATCTCACCGTCCATCGCGCTCTCCGCGATCGCGTAGCGGTCCTCTTCGGCCACGACGCGCGGGACGGCGCGGACATAGGTCCGATAGATCGGCAGCGACGCGAGCGCGTGCTCGAGCGCCGTCCGCCCGCTGTCGAGCGCAAAGCCGAGCTCGCGCTCGAGCCAGCCGACCTCGGGCGAGAACGTCGTTTGCACCTGCTGCAGCTTGGCCTCCAGCGCCACCTCGCCGAACGGCCGCTGATCGCCGGAGATCCGCTGCCACAGCGCGGTCAGCTCGTGCTCGGCCGAGCGGTCGACGAACAGCGCGCACACGTCGTCGAGGAACTCGTAGCCGACGGTCCCTTCGACCGGCCAGTCACGCAACCGCTCGCCGGGGTCGAGGATCTTCTCCACCCAGACGTGCTCGACGCCCTGCTCGCGCAAGCGCTGAAGGTAAGCGGCGGGGTCCGCGAGCCCATCCGGGTGGTCGATCCGCAGGCCGTCGGCGAGGCCTTCGCGGACGAACGAGAGCACCAGACGATGGGTCTCCTCGAACACGGCCGAATCCTCCTGGCGCACGCCGGCGAGGTCGGTGACGTCGAAGAAGCGCCGGTGCTCTCCGGTCACCGGGTCGATGTCGAAGAAGCGCTGACGCAGGGTGGGGTCGGTCCAGTACGGGTTCGCGTCATCGGTCGCCATGTGGTTGGGGACGACGTCGAGGAGGAGGCCCAGCCCGGCTTTGCGGGCATCAGCTGCGAGCGCGCGGAAGGCGTCCTCGCCGCCGAGCTCGGCGGAGACGTGGGTCGGATCGACCACGTCGTAGCCGTGCCGCGATCCGCTCCGCGCCTGCGTCACCGGCGAGAGGTAGAGGTGCGAGATCCCGAGGTCCCGGAGGTAGGGGATGAGCTCGCGAGCGTCGTCGAACGCAAAGTCAGCTGTCAGCTGCAGGCGGTACGTTGCGCGGAAGGCAGCCACGCCCCAGCCTCACGCGGCACGGCGCATCACGACGATGGAGCGGGAGCCCACGGTCACCGCGGCGCGGGCGCCGATTCGCACGCTGCCGGGCTCCGCGAGCGGTTCCGCCGTGTTGAGCTCCAGCTCCCACTGAGCGCCGAAGCGACGCCTCGGCAGCACGAACACGCGGTCCTCCGGGTTGGCGTTGAAGAGGACGAGGAACGACTCGTCCACGATGTCCTCGCCCCGTGGCCCCGGCGTCGCGATCTCGCGGCCGTTCAGGAACAGGCCCAGCACATGGTCGCCAGTCTGCCAGTCGCGCCGGGTCATCTTGAGGCCGTCGGGCCGGAACCACCAGACGTCCGGCAGACCTGAGCCCATCAGCTCCTCTCCGCGCAGGAAGCTCTCCTGCCGGAACACGGGATGCTCGCGGCGCAGACGGATCAGACGGTGGGTGAAGTCGCGCATCGCGGCGGTGCCGTCGCGCTCGCGCCAGTCGTACCAGGACAGCTCGTTGTCCTGGCACCAGCAGTTGTTGTTGCCGTTCTGCGTGCGCGCGATCTCGTCGCCGCCGAGGATCATCGGCGTCCCCTGGGAGACCAGCAGCGTGGTCAGGAAGTTGCGGTGCTGGCGTGCGCGCAGCGCAAGGACTTCCGGGTCGTCGGTGGGGCCTTCGACGCCGCAGTTCCAAGAGCGATTGTCATCGGTCCCGTCCTGATTGTCCTCGAGGTTGGCCTCGTTGTGCTTGTCGTTGTAGGAGACGAGGTCGGCGAGCGTGAAGCCGTCATGGGAGGTGACGAAGTTGATCGAGGCGAACGGATCGCGTCCGTCCAACTCATACAGGTCGGCGGAGCCCGTCAGCCGCCGCGCGAACTCCCCGCAGTTAGCGTTGCCACGCCAGTAGTCGCGCACCGTGTCGCGGTAGACACCGTTCCACTCTGACCACCGGACCGGGAAGTTGCCGACCTGGTAGCCGCCCGGACCGACGTCCCACGGCTCGGCGATCAGCTTGACCTGTGAGAGCACCGGGTCCTGATGGATCACGTCGAAGAACGCCGACAGCCGGTCGACGTCGAAGAACTCACGCGCGAGCGCGGCGGCGAGGTCGAAGCGGAAGCCGTCGACGTGACACTCGGTGACCCAGTAGCGCAGCGAGTCCATGATCAGCCGCAGCAAGCTCGGCTGTACTGGGTTCAACGAGTTCCCGGTACCGGTGAAGTCCATGTAGTGGCGTGGGTCGTCGGGCACCAAGCGGTAGTACGCAGCGTTGTCCACGCCCTTGAACGAGAGCATCGGTCCCAGGTGGTTGCCCTCTGCGGTGTGGTTGTAAACCACGTCGAGGATCACCTCGATCCCCGCTCGGTGCAGCGCCTTGACCATACCCTTGAACTCGCGCACCTGCTCTCCCCGCCGCCCGGTTGCGGCGTACTCCGAGTGGGGTGCAAAGTAGCCAATCGTGCTGTAGCCCCAGTAGTTGCGAAGGCCTCGGCCCGTGAGGAACGACTCGTCCGAGATGTGGTGCACGGGGAGCAGCTCGACGGCTGTGATCCCGAGGTCGGCTAGATACCCGATCGCGGGCTCAGACGCGAGCCCCGCGTACGTTCCGCGCAGATCCTCGCGCACCTCGGGGTGGCGCATCGTGAAACCCTTGACGTGCGTCTCGTAGATGATCGTGTCCGCGAACGGGACGCGCGGCGGCCGGTCATCGTCCCACGAGAACGCGTCGTCGATCACGACCGACTTCGGCATCGCGGCCGCGTCGTCGTCGTCGTCCGGCTCGAGATCGGCGTCCTCGGTGCCGTCGGGGACGTACGGCAGGACGTTCGCGTCGTGTGCCCAGTCGACGACGCCGTCGATCGCCTTCGCATATGGATCGAGCAGGAGCTTGGCCGGGTTGAAGCGATGCCCGTCCATCGGCGCGTACGGACCATGCACGCGGAAGCCGTAACGCTGGCCCGGACCGACACCCGACAGATAGCAGTGCCACTGCAGTGCACGGCGCTGGGTCAGCTCGATCCGCGTCTCTTGATCGGAGTCATCGAACAGGCACAGCTCGACCCCCTCCGCGTGCTCGGAGAAGAGCGCGAAGTTGGTCCCCTCACCATCCCACATTGCCCCGAGCGGGAACGGGTGACCCGGCCAGACTTCGGTCAATGAAGGAGAGCGCCCGACAGCGGCGCCAGCTCTAGGTAACCGTCACGCGGATTCATCAGCTCGTGTGTCGCGATCCGCACGGCATCTCGGTCACATGGCAGGCGCAACACCTCCGTGCCGAAATTGCAGACCAATTCAAAGGGTCCCTGCCGGACCCTGAGCCATCGACGCTCCTCATCGAATTCGATCGTATCGACATCTCCCGTCGGAAGCTCGCGGCGGGCCTCGAGCAACTGCGCATACAGGCGCGCGAGCGCGGGATCGCGGCGGCGGGTGAGCTTCGAGCGCACGAACGTGTCAGGCGACTGCGGGTCGGGGAGCTCCTGGTCCGGACGCACGAAGTCGGCGAACTCCTCGCGGCGCCCTTCTCGCGTCGCGTTTGCGATGTCCGGGTCGATGTGATCGGTGAAGAACTGAAACGGGGCGTCCTCGCCGTACTCCTCGCCCATGAACAGCATCGGCGTGAACGGCGCGAGCAGAGTGCAGAACGCGGCGAGCGGGCGCGCCGCCGGCGGCATCCGGTCACCGTAGGCGCGGTTTCCGACCTGATCGTGGTCCTGTGAGAAGACGACGAACTGGTGCGGCGGCACGTCGTCCGCGCGCGCGCCGAAGCGCCGGCGGCGAAAGCTCGAGTAGATCCCGTCGTGGACGTGCGGGCGATGCCACGCCTTGGCCAGCTCCCACATATGACCGAACTCGCAGTAGTAGCCCTCGCGATCGCCCGTCAGCAGTGTCCACAGCGCGTGGTGGAAGTCGTCCGCCCAGACGGCGTCGCAGCCGTACCCGCCGAGCTCGCGCGTCCGCACGATCCGCGGATCGTTGAGCCCGCTCTCGACGATCACCAGCGTGTCGGAGGAGACCTCGTGCGCGCGGCGCGCGATCGCGGCGACGATGTGCTCGGCGCTCGAGTCGAAGATCGCGTGGACGGCGTCGAGCCGCAGGCCGTCGAGCCCGAAGTCCCGGATCCAGCCCTCGGCGCTCTGGAGCACCCACTCGCGGACGGGGTCGCACTCCTCGCCGTCGTAGTTGATCGCCATCCCCCACGGCGTCTGGTACTGGTGCGTGAAATAAGGCCCGAACGCCTCCATCGCGCTCACGCCGGAGGCGCCGAGGTGGTTGTAGACGACGTCGAGCACGACCGCGAGCCCCTGCTCGTGCGCGGCCTCGACCAGGCGCGAGAGGCCGGCCGGGCCCCCGTAGGACGACTGCGCCGCCGAGATATAGACCCCGTCGTAACCCCATCCGCGCGTCCCCGGGAACTCGGCGATCGGCATGATCTCGATCGCGCTCACGCCGAGCGAGACGAGCTCGTGCAGGTACGGGATCGCGGCCTCGAACGTCCCCTCCGCGGTGAACGTCCCGACGTGCAGCTCGTAGAGCACCAGCTGATCGAGCGCCGGGCCGCGAAGGTGCGTGGCGGGGCGCACGGAGACCACGCGGGAAGGCCCGCGCAGGCCGTTCGGCTGCGAGCGGCTGCAGGGGTCCGGCAGCAGATTGCCGTCGACGCGGAACCAGTAGTCGTCACCCGGGCGGGCGGGCGTCTGCGCCTCGTAGACGCCGTAGCCGGCGTCGGTCAGCTCGAGGTCGGCGTCGCCGACGTTCAGCGAGATCGTCTGCGCCCGGGGCGCCCAGACCCGGAACTCGGTGATCTCGTCGCTGATCGGGCGAGCGCCGAGCGGGCGCTCCCACGGGAACTCGACCGCCATCGGCGCCTCAATCGTCCGGCACGAGCCAGATCGCGGCCAGCGGAGGAAGCGTGATCTCGGCCGACACCGACTGGCCGTGCCACGGCACCGGCTCGGGCGCGACCGACCCGTAGTTCCCCCAACCGCTGCCGCCGTAGTACTTGGAGTCCGTGTTCAGCGCCTCGCGCCAGCTGCACACCCGCGGCAGGCCGAGGCGATAGCGCTCGCGCGGCACCGGCGAGAGATTCGCGACGTACACGAGCACGCGCTCGCCGCCGCGGGAAGCGCGGGCGAACGCGAACACGTTGGCGTCCGCGTCGTTGGGCTCCAGCCACCAGAACCCCGCCGGGTCGGAATCGAGCTCCCACAGCGCCGGCTCGTCGCGATAGAGCCGGTTGAGGTCGCGCACGAGCGCCTGGACGCCCGCGTGCTCCGGGCGCTCGAGCAGGTGCCAGTCGAGCGAGCGCGTGTGGCTCCACTCGGCCTCCTGTGCGAGCTCCCCGCCCATGAACAGGAGCTTCTTGCCGGGGTGCGCCCACATGTACGCATACATTGCGCGCAGGTTCGCGAACTTCTGCCAGCGGTCGCCGGCCATCTTCGAGTACAGCGAGCCCTTGCCGTGCACGACCTCGTCGTGGGAGAGCGGCAGGATGAAGTTCTCGCTGTACGCGTACAGGAGGCTGAACGTCAGCTCGTGGTGGTGGTAGCGGCGATAGATCGGGTTCTGCTCGAAATATCCGAGCGTGTCGTGCATCCAGCCCATGTTCCATTTGAAGCCGAAGCCGAGCCCGCCGAGGTACGTCGGGCGGGTCACGCCCGGCCACGAGGTCGACTCCTCGGCGGCCGAGACGATCCCCGGCTCGCGCCCGTAGATCACTTCGTTGAGCTCCCTGAGGAGGGAGATCGCGTCGAGGTCTTCGCGTCCGCCGTACCGGTTCGGGATCCATTCGCCCTCGCGGCGGGAGTAGTCGAGGTACAGCATCGAGGCGACGGCGTCGACCCGAATCCCGTCGGCGTGGTACTCCTTCAGCCAGAACAGCGCGTTGGAGATCAGGAAGTTGCGGACCTCGTGGCGCGCGTAGTTGAACACGAGCGTGCCCCAGTCCGGATGGAAGCCGCGGCGGGGGTCAGCGTGCTCGTACAGCGCCGTGCCGTCGAACCGCGCAAGTCCGAACTCGTCGCGCGGGAAGTGCGCCGGCACCCAATCGAGGAGCACGCCGATCCCGTGTCCGTGTAGCCGCTCGATGAACGTGCGCAGGTCGTCGGGCGATCCGTAGCGCGGCGTCGGCGCGAAGTAGCCGGTGATCTGATAGCCCCAGGAGCCGGCGAACGGATGCGCCATCACCGGCAGCAGCTCGACGTGCGTGAAGCCCATGTCGGTGACGTAGCCGGCGAGCTCGTCGGCGAGCTCGCCGTAGGTCAGCTTGCGGTTGCCCTCGAGCGAGTTCAGCCGCCAGGACCCGAGGTGGACCTCGTAGATCGAGATCGGGCTAGACACCGCGCTCCAGCCCCCGCGCGCGTTCAGCCAATCGTCGTCGGACCAAACGTGGTGAGACTCGAACACGACCGAGGCCGTCTTCGGCGGCGCTTCCGCCGCGAACGCATATGGATCCGCCTTCAGCAGCAGCTCGTGCTCCGGGGTGAGGATCTCG
Organism: uncultured Solirubrobacterales bacterium; assembly: GCA_963763525.1. GTDB lineage: Bacteria > Actinomycetota > Thermoleophilia > Solirubrobacterales > Solirubrobacteraceae > Palsa-465. The sequence goes on along the minus strand of CAVXPA010000011.1, from coordinate 396,488 downwards.
AACTTGTACCTCGCGCCCGGCTCCACCCCCGGCAAGAACAGCTCCCAGACGCCATTGGCGCCGAGCGAGCGCATCGCGTGCAGCCTGCCGTCCCACGAGTTGAAGTCGCCGACCACGCTGACGGCGCGGGCAGACGGGGCCCAGACGGCGAATGACGTCCCACGGACGGGCGGCCCGGGCGGGTCCACTCCGGGCGGGAAGCCGATCTCCCGCACGTGCGCGCCGAGCTTCTCGTACAGCTCCTCGTGGCGGCCCTCGCCGATCAGATGCAGGTCGAGCTCGCCGAGCGTCGGCATGAACGCATACGGGTCGTCGATCGTGAACGTGCCGGCCGTGCCGTAGTCGATCTCGAGCTGGTAGCGCAACGGCAGCTGCGCGCCGTCGATCTCGCCCTCGAAGATGCCGCCCGGGTGGATCTGCTCGAGCTCGACCGCGGTGCCGTCCTGCAGCAGCGCGGTGATGGCGCGCGCACCCGGGCGCAGCGCACGGATGACGACGCCGTCGCGGCTCGGATGCGCGCCGAGCACCGCATGCGGGTTGGCGTGCTCGCGGTGCACGAGCGAGTCGAGCTCTCGGGTGGCGACCGTCGTCATGCAGATTCCTCCAGCAGGCGTCGGATGCCCGCCACCGGAATCGATACCCAATCGGGCCGGTTGTCAAGCTCGTATTGCAGCTCGTAGATCGCCTTCTCGAGCTCGAAGATCGCGAGCAGGTTCTCGACCGCCGTGACGCCGGCAGGCAGGATCGTCGGCTCGACGGTGGCGAGGTACTCGTTCAGGAACGCATCTCGCGCGCGCTCCTCGAAGTCGGCCGGAGCCGGGGCGCCGCGGAGGATCAGAGCGGCGGACGTGAGGTACGCGAACGAGCGCAGCATGCTCGCGACGTCGCGCAGCGGCGAGCGCTTGTGGCGGCGCTCGGGCAGCGGCCGGGCCGGCTCGCCTTCGAAGTCGATGATCACCCAGCCGCGCGGGGCCCAGAGCGTCTGCCCGAGGTGGTAGTCGCCGTGCGTGCGGATCTGCCGGCCGCCGGCGCCGATATGGGTCCGGGCCGCGAGCCGGTCGCGGACCTCCTCGCCGCGGCCGGCGATCGGTGCCACGCGCTCGTCGTCGGGAAGTCGCAGGAAGATCCGCTCGATGTCCTCGTCGATCGTCGCGGTCAGCAGCGACAGCGCCTCCTGACTCGGTTCCTCGGGCGAGAACGCCGGGTCACTGGAGTCCGACGCGAGCACCGTGTGCAGCTCGGCGGTGACCCTGCCGAGCTCGGCGATCCGCGCCAGCAGCTCGTCCGTCTCGGTCTCGATCTGATTCAGCGCCATCTCCCAACCCCCGTGCGCGTCCGGGAGGAACTCCTGCAGGACGCCCAGTGTCGACGCCAGCACCTGGCCCTCGTACTCGTACCAGCCCTGGAGCGGCGCGATGTTGGGGAAGCCGCGTCGTGTCAGGAAGCGCAGCAGCTCGAGCTCCGGGTTGATCCCGGGCTCCAGCTTGCGGAACACCTTCAGCACGTAGCGTCCGTCGAACACGAGCGAGGAGTTGGACTGCTCGACGCCCATCGCCCGCGCGCTCGCGTCGCCGCCCAGCGAGGCTGCCAGGCCAGTGAGGTAGAAGCTGAGCCGGCCATCCGCGGTGTCGATCTCGACCGAGGAGTCGATCCGCTCGACGAGGTCGAGCACCTGGCGTGGGTCTTCGAGCGCGTCGTACATCGCCCATCCGTCGTGGCGGGCGATCGGTGCATGGTCGCGTGCCTCGTCGGCGGGATGGAACGCGAGCGGGAGCTGGTAGATGTCGTGCGTCCCGGTCGCGAACCAGGTCTGCACGAGCGCCAGCCACAGCGCCGGGTGCTCGCGCAGCGGGATCGCCTCGACGATCTCGACCGCGCTCAGCGTCCTCGATTTCGACCCGTACCACCGCTGGCGCTGAATCCACTGCACCAGCGCCTGCTCGTCCACGCAGGCGAGGATCTCCTCCTTGGCGATCACGGCTCGGATCGCTCATCGCTTGGCCGCTATCCCTCGACCAGCTGGAACCAGTAGAAGCCGCGCGGCGCGAGCGTCAGCAGATACGGCAGCTGCCCGATGCGCGGGAAGCGCGAGCGCCCGAACAGCTCGATCGGGTAGCGGCCTTCGTGGGCGCGCAAGTCCAGCTCGACCGCCTGGGCTGAGCGCGCGACGTTGTGTACGCACAACACCAAGTCGTCCTGGAAGCGGCGCAAGTGCGCAAAGATCCGCGGGTTCGACGGCTCGATCGGCTCGAACGTGCCGAAGCCGAACACCGGGTGCTCCTTGCGCAGCGCGATGAAGCGGTGGATCCAGCGCAGCAGGGACGTCGCCGTGCGCAGCTGCGCTTCGATGTTGACGGCCTGAAAGCCGTACACCGGGTCCATCAGCGGCGGTGCGTAGAGCTGGGCGAAGTCCGCGCGCGAGAAGCCCCCGTTGCGATCCCCGGACCACTGCATCGGCGTCCGCACGCCGTCCCGATCGCCGAGGAAGATGTTGTCGCCCATCGCGATCTCGTCGCCGTAGTAGAGAACCGGCGAGCCCGGCAGCGAGAACAGGATCGCGTGCATCAGCTCGATCTCGTCACGGCCGTTGTCGAGCAGCGGCGCGAGCCGCTTGCGGATCCCGAGGTTGAGCTTCATCCGCGGGTCCTTGGCGTACTCGCTGTACATGTAGTCGCGTTCCTCGTCGGTCACCATCTCGAGTGTCAACTCATCGTGATTGCGCAGGAACAGGCCCCACTGGCAGCTCGCGGGGATCTCGGGTGTACGCTCGAGGATCTCGTAGATCGGCACCGCCTCTTCGCGCCGCAGCGCCATGAACATCCGTGGCATGACCGGGAAGTGAAAGGCCATTTGACACTCGTCACCGCCGCCGAAGTACTGCACCACGTCGGACGGCCACTGGTTGGCCTCCGCGAGCAGCACGCGGTCCGGATAGTTGCTATCGATCTCGTGACGCACGCGCCTCAGGTACTCATGCGTCTCGGACAGATTCTCGCAGTTGGTGCCCTCGCGCTCGTACAGGTACGGCACGGCGTCGAGGCGGAAGCCGTCGAGCCCGAGGTCGAGCCAGAAGCGAAGGACGGCGATCATCGCGTCCTGCACTTCCGGGTTGTCATAGTTGAGGTCCGGCTGGTGAGAGAAGAAGCGGTGCCAGTAATACGCGCCCGCGACCGGGTCCCAGGTCCAGTTCGACGGCTCCGTGTCGATGAAGATGACGCGGGCATCGCGGTAGCGCTGATCGGTGTCCGACCACACGTACCAGTCGCGCTTGGGCGAGTCGGGGCTCGAGCGGGACTCCTGAAACCACGGATGATCAATCGACGTGTGATTCATCACCAGATCGGCGATCACGCGGATTCGCCGCGCGTGCGCCGCGTCGATCAGCTGGCGGACGTCCTCGACCGTTCCGTAGTCGGGGTGGACATCGGTGAAGTCCGCGATGTCGTAGCCGCCGTCGCGCAGCGGCGAGCGGTAGAACGGCAGCAGCCAGATGCAGTCGATCCCGAGCCACTGCAGGTAGTCGAGCTTGTCGGTCAGCCCGCGGAAATCTCCGGAGCCGTCGCCGCTGGCGTCGTAGAAGCCGCGAATGTGGATCTCGTAGAAGACCGCGCGCTTGAACCACAGCGGCTCGGCCTCGAACCACTTGCGGGTCTGGGCCATCGACGGCGCGGCCGCCTCCTCAGCCTCCGGCTCCGCGCTCTCCAGCGCGAGCAGGTGCGTCAGCGTGGGCGGCCCGGTCGACATGACTCGTCACCCTATAGCTCGACACGCAGGATGTGCGCCTGACGCACGTGTGGCTCGAGCCGCAGGAAGTTCGCTCCGACGTGCCACTGGAAGCGTTCGCCGCTCAGCAGGTCCCGGCAGACGAAGTACGACGGCAGGCCGAGCGTGTCGGGCACCGTCGCGAGCCCCTCCTGGGCGGTGTACGGGTCGAGGCAGACGGCGACGAGGATCGTGTTGCCGGGCGAGTGCTTGGCGTACGCGATCAGGCCGTCGTTGGCGGTGTCGATGAACGTGACGTTCGCGAGCTCCTGAAGCGCGAGGTTCTCGCGCCGGATCTGGTTCACGCGGCGGATCAGCGGCAGCAGCTCGCCGTCGAGCGAGCGCTGCTTGATCTCGTACTTCTCCGAGTGCAGGTACTCCTCGGAGCCTTCGTGAGCGGGGATGTTCTCGATGTTCTCGTAGCCGGAGTAGACGCCGTAGCTCGGGCTCAGCGTGGCCGCGAGGACCAGCCTGGCCTCGAACGCGGGCCGGCCGCCGTGCTGTAGATAGGGGCTCAGGATGTCAGGCGTGTTGACGAAGAAGTTCGGCCGGAAATAGTCCTGCTCGCCGGAGTACGCGAGCTCCGACACGTACTCGCTCAGCTCGTAGCGCGAGTTCTTCCACGTGAAGTACGTGTATGACTGAGTAAAGCCGACCTTTGCGAGGTGACGCATGACCGCCCGGCGGGTGAACGCTTCGGCGAGGAAGATCACGTCTCGGTCGCGCGCGTGCACCTCCTTGATCAGCCAGGCCCAGAACGCGAACGGCTTCGTGTGCGGGTTGTCGACGCGGAACACGCGCACGCCGCAGTGGACCCACCGCAGGATGATGTCCAGCAGCGCCTGCCACAGTCCGCGCCAGTCGGGCGACTCCCAGTTGAGGTTGTAGATGTCCTGATAGCGCTTAGGCGGGTTCTCGGCGTACTTCAGCGTGCCGTCGGGGCGGTGGTGGAACCACTCGGGGTGCTCGCGCAGCCACGGGTGATCGGCTGAGGCCTGGATCGCGAAGTCCAGGCAGATGTCGATGCCGTGCGCGCGCGCGACCGCGGTCAGCGAGCGCAGATCCGCGAGCGTGCCGAGCTCGCGGTGGATCGCATCATGGCCACCGGTCTTGTCCCCGATCGCCCACGGCGAGCCCGGATCCCCGGGTTCGGCGGTGAGCGCGTTGTTCCGGCCTTTGCGGTTGGTCTGGCCGATCGGATGGATCGGAGGCAGGTAGACCACGTCGAAGCCGAGCTCCGCCAACCGCGGGATCTCCCGCTCGACGCCCTTCAGCCCTCCCCACGAACGCGGGAACAGCTCATACCAGGAACCGAAGCGCGCGCGCAGGCGGTCGACTTCGATCACCAGCGGGACGCGGAGCGTCGCACTGCCGTGGCGCTCCTGGCTGCGCTCGACAGCCTCGAACAGCTCCTTCCCGAGCGCCATGTCGTGCTTGACGGGCTCGGGCACCGCATCGTCGTCCAGCGCCCGGGCGACGTGCTCGATCAGCCCACGCTCGGCGTCGGAAGGCGCGCGCCCGGCGGCGGCGTGCAGCAGCACGGCGCCCTCCGACAGCTCGCCCGCGAGCTCGTGCTGCCCGGCCGCGAGCTTGCGCGCGAGCTCGTCGCGCCAAGTCCCGAACTGGTCCGTCCACGCCTCGATCGTGTACTCCCAGCGCCCCGGGCGATCGACCCGGAATCCACCGGCCCACCGGACGCCGCCGAGGTTCGCGTCCAGCGGCCGCAGCGCGGCCTCGCGCCAGCGGCGCTCGCCCGGTCCGCGGTAGCGCACGACCGCTCGCAGCAGCTCGTGGCCGTCCCGAAAGATGTCGATCGAAACCGCGACGGCATCGCCGGTGCAGAGCTTGGCCGGGAAGCGACCGTCGTCGACTGCCGGCGACGGATACTGGATCACGATTCGGCCGGGGGAAACGCGACCGCTCGCGGGCGAGCGCTCGCCGGACGCGGCCTCCCGGCGGCGGATTGTTCGTGCGGTCACGGGGCAGAAGGTATCCGTCCCCGGCCATCAGGTAAACAACATCGCGTGATCGCACGACCGCTCGTCCGCTCGAGCGGGATGCAGCTGCACATCACCTCGCTGCCCGACGGACGGCTCGGCCGCGGCGCCTACGCGCTCGTCGACTGGCTGGCATCCGCCGGTCAGAGCTGGTGGCAGGTGCTCCCGGTCGGGCCGCCCGACCGCCACCACTCGCCGTACAGGGCGAGCTCGGCGTTCGCCGCCTGGAAGGGCCTGCTCGCCGACCCGAGGGCTCCGGTCAGCGCCGCCGAGGTGTTCGAGTTCCGCTCGCAGAACAGCTTCTGGATCGGGGACTGGGAGCGCTACGCCGGGCGCGGCGCGGTCGAGGATCAGGTCCGGTTCCAGCGCGAGTGGCGGGCGCTGTGCCAGTACGCGTCGGACCGCGACATCTCCGTCCTCGGCGACACCGCGATCTACGTCGCCGAGAAGAGCGTCGACCACAGCTCGCACCCGGAGCTGTTCCAGCGCGGCTTCGTCGCCGGCGCGCCGCCGGACGCGTACGCGAAGCGCGGCCAGCTGTGGGGCAACCCGCTGTACGACTGGCCCGCGCTGCAGCGGCGCCGCTACCGCTGGTGGGTCGAGCGGCTGCGTCGCACGCTGTCGCTGTTCGACTTCGCGCGTCTGGACCATTTCCGTGGCTTCGTCGCGTACTGGGCGGTGCCCGAGGCCGCCGCGAACGCCGCGCAGGGGCGATGGCGGCGGGGTCCCGGGCGCGCGCTGTTCGACGCCTTCGCACGCGACCTCGGTGTCGACCTCCCGCTCGTGGCCGAGGACCTCGGGGTGATCACGCCGGCGGTCGATCGCCTCCGTGACGAGCTCGGCCTGCCGGGCATGCTCGTGATCCAGTTCGGCTTCGAGCCCGACGAGCGCGACAGCGTCCATTGCCCGACCAACCATGACGTGAACCGCTTCATCTACACCGGAACCCACGACCACGACACCGCCAGGGGGTGGTACGAGTCGCTCGATCCGGCCCGGCGCGCGCTCCTGGACCCGGAGCTCGCTCCCTTCGACGACCCCGAGCCGTGGTGGCGGCTGATCAGGCTGACGTTCCACTCCCGCGCGCGGGTCGCGATGGTCCAGGCGCAGGACGTGCTCGGGCTCGGCAGCGAGGCGCGCATGAACGATCCGAGCCGGGCGAGCGGAAACTGGCGCTGGCGGATGCGCGAGGGGGCGCTCACGCCGGCGCTCGCGGACAGGCTGCGCGAGGCGACGATCGAGTCAGGCCGGATCGCCAGTTGAACGGCCGAATCGGGAAAGGGTCGCGCGGCCGCTCACCTTCGCGTGGCGGTAGACGTAGGTGAGATCGCCGCGCAGCCGCTGCCGGCGGGTCGTCTCGTAGCGGATCAGCGTGCTCGGCGCGACTCGGGTCGGGAGGCCGTCGGCCGTGAGCGCCGCGAGCGCGCGCTGGGCGATCGCGATCTGCCCGAACGCGGTCGGATGGACATGGTCGACCATCACGTGGTTGCGCGCGCGAAAGTCGGTCAACTCGACGACGATCGCCCCACGCTCGGCCGCATCCCGCTCGATCAGCTGATTGCACTCGATCACCCTGGAGCCGGCGCACGGCCGGCCGAGGTCCAGTGGGATCGTGAGCGTGAGGACGCGCTCGCAACGATGCGCCAGGAACTCCAACGCGGCGTCGAAAGCCGTTGCGAACAGATTGCGATCCCAGTCGAGCGCGCGCACGTCGTTGACGCCGATGTACAGGCAGCCCACCTCGTAGCGCGCGTCGCGGTCGGCGGCGATCCGCTCGAACGCCGGGAGCTGGATCGCGACGACGTCGGCGGCGCGCGCGCCGTCGAACGCGTAGCTCGTGAACGCCAGCCCGAGCCCGCGCGCGACCCACAGCGCCCACGACTGCAGCGCCACCCCCCACTGAAGCTCGCCGCCGCCATGCGTGATCGAGTCGCCGAACGCGAGCACGCCGAGACGGCATTCGCCGCGGATCGGCGCGGGAACCTGGGTCGCCAAGCGCCGAGCGTAGCGACCTGGGCGATAATGACGCCGTCGTGGATGACTCGAACCGGACGTACGCCGGCGACGAGGACCTGCGGCGTGCTGAGCAGGAGCTGGTGGAGCGCCTGCCCGGACCGCTCGCGCCGTTCGCGCGCCTGGCCTACAACTACCGCTGGTCGTGGCTGCCGGGCGGGCCGGAGCTGTTCACCGCCCTCGATCCGGCGCGCTTCGAGCTCGCCGGACTGAACCCGGTCCGGCTCCTGCAGGAGAGCTCAGCGGCCTCGCTCGCGCGCGCGGCCGCCGACCGGAAGCTCGTCGCCCGCGCCGCCGAGCTCGAGGCACAGGTACAGGAGGACCTCGGCCGGCCGCCGGCGCCCACCGGCGATCCGGCGCATCCGGTCGCGTTCTTCTGCGCCGAGTACGGCGTCCACGCGTCGATGCCGATCTACTCGGGCGGCCTCGGCGCGCTCGCGGGAGATCTGCTCAAGGAGGCCTCCGACCGCGCGGTCCCGCTCGTCGCCGTCGGCCTGATGTACCGCAAGGGCTACTTCCGCCAGCGCGTCGACGCCAGTGGATGGCAGCACGAATACTGGATCGACACCGATCCGCAGCGGCTGCCCGCTGCGCTGGTCACGGGCGCCGGCGGCGAGCCGCTGACGATCACCGTGCCGATCTTCGAGGCCGATGTCGTCGCGCAGATCTGGCGCGTGGACGTCGGACGCGTGCCGCTGTTCCTGCTCGACTCAAATGTCGAAGCCAACGATCCGGTCGAGCGCTGGATCACGGGCCGGTTGTACGACTGGGACCCGGACACCCGGCTCGCGCAGTACGCGCTGCTCGGCTCCGGCGGCGTCCGCGCGCTGCGGGCGCTGGGGATCGACCCAGCGGTCATCCACCTCAACGAGGGTCACGCGACGCTCGCGCCGATCGAGTTCGCGCAAGCGGAGGTGAGGGCCGGCGGCAAGCTCCACGACGCACTCGAGCTCGCGCGTGCGCGCACCGTGTTCACGACCCACACGCCGGTGCCGGCGGGCAACGACACCTACCCACGCGATGACGTCGAGTCCGCGATCGGCCGGCTGGCGGTCGAGCTCGGGATCGGCGAGTCCCGGCTGATCGCGCTGGGGCGCACGCGCCCGAAGGACCGCACGGAGCCATTCGGCGTAACCCAGGCGGCGCTCAGGCTCAGTCGCTCGGCCAACGCCGTCAGCCGTCGCCACGGCAAGGTCGCCCGCGAGATGTGGGCGCCGCTGTATGCGGAGGCGACGCTCGAGGAGGTCCCGATCGCGCATGTGACCAACGGGGTGCACGTCCCGACCTGGATCGGGGTGCCGATGCGTGAGCTGTTCGACAAGTGGCTGGGTTCGGACTGGATGACCCGGGCCGCCGACCCGGCGACGTTCGCGCCCGTCGCGCAGATCCCGGACGCCGAGCTGTGGGCGGTGCGCAACGCCCAGCGGGCGATGCTCGTCGAGTTCATCCACCGGCGCAGCGTGGCCGATCGGGTCACTCGAGGCGAGCCGCGCGAGTATGTCCTCGCCGCCGCCGACGCGTTCCGGGGAGACGTGCTCACGATCGGGTTCGCGCGCCGGGTTGCGACATACAAGCGCCTCGCGCTGCTGACGCGCGATCCCGACTGGGTGCTCAAGCTGCTCGGCGCCGACCGGCCGGTGCAGGTGATTCTCGCGGGCAAGGCCCACCCGAAGGACGAGGAGGCCAAGCGCGTGCTGGAGCGGCTGTTCGACCTCAAGGGCGCGTCGGGGGTCGGCTCGCGGGTCGTCTTCCTGGACGACTACGACCTCGCCTCGGCCGCGATCCTGGTGCGCGGGTGCGACGTCTGGCTGAACCTTCCCCGGCCACCGCTCGAGGCGAGCGGCACGAGCGGCATGAAGTCGGCGATCAACGGCGGTTTGCAGCTGAGCGTGCTCGACGGCTGGTGGGAGGAGGCCTACGACGGCGAGAACGGGTGGGCGCTTCCGGGGGACGTCAGCAACGATCCCGAGGCACAGGACGAGCGCGACTCTGACACGCTTCACAAGTTGCTCGAGGAGGAGGTCGTGCCGGAGTTCTACGAGCGCGACGACGCCGGACTACCGAGTGGCTGGCTGCGGCGCGTGCGCGACTCGCTCGTCAGCCTTACCCCGCGCTTCAGTGCCACACGTATGCTCGAGGACTACGTTCGCGGGCCATATCGATCCTGAACGGGCTCCCGGGAAGATTTCGTGAGCGCGCGACGTCATTAGCCTAAACGAGCTAATTCTCACGATGACCGCCCCGGCAGACACTCCCGACCTCGACCCGGCCGCGCTCGCCGAGCTTTCGGCGCTGGCGGATGGAACGCTGCCAGAGAGCGAGCGCGGGCGCGTGCAGTCGCGAATCGACTCCTCGCCACAGCTGCGAGCCCTGTACGAGCGCGAGCGCCAGGTCGTCGCGATGCTGCAGCGCGCGCGTGAGACCGACCGCGCGCCGGCGAGCCTGCGTGCGCGGATCGAGGCGCAGCGCCCCTCGACGGCCGTGCGCGCGCGGCGGCGGCTCGCCTTCGGCGGCTCGCTGGCGGTCGCTCTCGCCGCCGTCGTGACGGCGCTCGTACTGATCCTGCCGTCGGGGACGCCGGTGTTGCCGACGGTCGACCAGGCGGCCGCGCTCGCGACGCTGCCGCCCACGGCCGGAGCGCCGGGCCCCGATCCGGCGAGCCCCGAGTACCTGCTCGACGCCCACAGCGGCAGCCTGCACTTCCCGAACTGGGAGCAGCAGTTCGGCGGCTGGCGCGCGGTCGGCCAGCGGACCGACCGGATCAGCGGCCGCGACGCGGTGACGGTCTACTACACCTGGAACCAGCACACGGCGGTCTACACGATCGTCGATGCGCCGGCGCTCAAGCAGCCCAATACGAGTTCGACCTGGGTCAACGGCACCGAGCTGCACACGCTGTCCACCGAGGGCCGGCTCACCATCACGTGGCAGCGCGACGATCACACGTGCGTGCTGACCGTGACCGGGCCCGGCGTGCCGCCGCGCCAGCTCGACGGGCTCGCCGCCTCGAACACCTAGCGCTGGAACACGCGCTCCAGACCGCGATCAGCCGTCGACCCGCTCGGATCGCTCGGGCGAGCCGGGTGAGTCCGCGTCATCGGGCGAGAGCGTCCGCGCGACCCGCTGGCGCGCGCGGTGCAGGCGCGTCGTGATCGTCGCCTCGCGCACCTTCAGCATCCGCGCGGCCTCCCGGTAGGACAGGCCGACGAGATCGATCGCGACGAGGGCGTCGCGGAAGTCGTCCGGGAGCTCCGCGATCGCGGCGTACAGCGCGCCGGACTCAAGGCGCGCCTCCGGCTGCACGGCCGTGCGATCCTCGACGTAGTCGAGATCGTCGGGCAGCGGCGTCGTCTGCGGGCGCCGGCTCGCGGTCCGGCGCTGGCTGAAGAACGTGTTGCGCAGGACCCGCAGCAGGTAGCCGATGTCGTCCTCCGAGTGGAGCATCCGCGGCTTGCGCAGGACGCGCGCGAACGTCTCCTGAACGAGGTCCTCCGCCTCCTCCCGCGAGCCACACAGGCCCCATGCCGCCCGGTAGAGCCGGTCGATGTGATCGCCGAGCCCCGCGGGGTCGAGCTGACGTTCGCGTGTCATGCGCTCGGCGGCCAGCATACGTCCCCGAACCGCCGGCGTCTCGCGTCAGCCCCTGAGGGCCGACAGCGGTCGTGGGCCAGGCCCGACGTACTTCGCAGTGGGGCGGATCAGCCGTCCCTCCCGCTTCTGCTCGAGGATGTGCGCCGACCACCCGGCCGTGCGCGCGCACGTGAACATCGACGTGAACAGCTCCGGCGGCACCTCGGCGAAGTCGAGCACGACCGCCGACCAGAACTCCACGTTGGTCGCGAGCACGCGATCGGGCTTGCGCGCCTGCAGCTCCGCGAGCGCGGCTCGCTCGAGCGCCTCCGCGACCTCGACGCGGGGCGAGCCGAGCTCGCGCGCGGTGCGGCGCAGGACGCGGGCGCGAGGGTCTTCGGCTCGGTAGATCCGGTGGCCGAACCCCATCAGCCGCTCGCCGCGGTCGAGCACGGCCCTGACGTAGAGCTCGGCGTCGCCGCTGGCCGCGACGTCGTCGAGCATCTTCAACACCCGCGACGGCGCGCCGCCGTGCAGCGGGCCCGACAGCGCACCCACCGCCGCCGACAGCGCGGCGGCGACGTCGGCGCCCGTCGAGGCGACCACGCGGGCGGTGAACGTCGAGGCGTTCATGCCGTGCTCGGCGGCCGAGATCCAGTACGCGTCGATCGCCTCGACGTGCTTGGGGTCGGCTTCGCCCCGCCAGCGGATCAGGAACCGCTCCGCGATCTGCGTCGCGCGGTCGACCTCCCGCTGCGGCACCGGCGGGCGGCCGATCCCGCGCGCCGATTGGGCGACGAACGACAGCGCCATCACGGACGCGCGCGCGAGGTTCTCCCGCGCCTGCTCGTCGGAGATGTCGATCAGCTGACCGAATCCCCATTGCGGCGCGAGCATCGCCAGCGCCGCCTGCACGTCGACCCGCGGGTCGCCCGAACGCACGCTCAACGGGTGCGGCTCGGCCGGGGGCAGTCCGGGCAGCAGCTCGCCGTCGACGAGCAGCCCCCACACCTGGCCGAACGGGACCCGCCCGACGAGCTCTTCGATGTCGATGCCCCGGTAGCGCAGCGCCCCGCCTTCCCGGTCGGGCTCGGCGATCTCGGTCGCGAAGGCGACGACGCCTTCGAGGCCCGACTGGATTTCGGCTGTCGCGCTCATGCGTTCTCCAGACCTCCTATTAGGGACACCGAAAGGCTAGCCATCCTTCCTGCCCGCGCTACCGCGCGTGCCAGTGCACTAGGCTCAGGCGTCGTGTCCGAGCTGCTGCTGCGCTCAGCGGTCGAGCTCGCGGGCCTCGTGCGCGCCGGCGAGCTGAGCGCGAGCGAGCTGGTCGAGACCTCGCTGCGGGCGATCGACGAGCTCGAGCCGACGATCAACGCGTTCACGCACGTCTCGCACGAACGCGCGCTGGTGGCGGCAGCCGCGATCGAACCGGGCGATCAGCGCCCATTCGCGGGCGTCCCGATCGCGATCAAGGACAACCGGCAGGTGGCGGGGATGCCGGTGACGATGTGCAGCGATCTGTGGCAGGACGTCGTCCCCCCGTTCGACGCGTTCCTCGTCCGGCGGATCCGTCAGGCCGGCTTCGTGATCGTCGGCAAGACGACGCTGCCGGAGATGGGGATCCTGCCCACGACGGAGTCGCGGCGCTTCGGGCCGACGCGCAATCCATGGGCGCTCGACCGCACGCCCGGGGGATCCAGCGGCGGCTCGGCTGCCGCGGTGGCGGCGGGGATGGTGCCGATCGCGCACGGCAACGACGGCGGCGGCTCGATCCGGATCCCGGCCTCGTGCTGCGGCCTCGTCGGCTGCAAGCCCGCGCGCGGGCGCGTCTCGGTCGGCCCCGTCGCCGGCGGCAGCTTCCTGGTCGTCGACGGCGTGCTGACGCGCGATGTCGCCGACACGGCGGCCGCGCTCGACGTCCTCGCCGGCTATGAGCCGGGCGACGCGTACTGGGCGCCGCCGCCGCCGGGCGCGTACGCCGAGCTGGCGGCGCGGGATCCGGGACGTCTGCGGATCGGCCTGGCGCTGAACACGCCGTTGGAGGGCGCGACGCTCGATCCGATCTGCGAGCGCGCCGCCCACGACGCCGCGGCGCTGCTCGAGTCGCTCGGGCACGAGGTGCGCGAGGCGAGCCCGCCCTGGTCCGGCCGGCACCTGCTGTCGGACTTCACTCGCGCGTTCGGGCCGCTCATCGCGATGACGGTCCTCGCCGGCGGCCAGCTCGCCGAGCGCGAGCCGGTGCAGGACGACGTCGAGCCGCTCACCTGGGCGATGTGGTCCAACGCGCGCAGCCACGACACCCTGAGCCTGCTCGAGGCCCAGGGCCGCCTCGAGCAGGTCGCTCGCTCGGTCGTCGCCTACCTCCTCGAGGGTTATGACGCGCTGCTGACGCCGGCACTCGCGCGGCCGCCGCTGCCGACGGGCGAGGTCACCGGCCTCGGGCCGGATCCGTGGGACCACTACCGCCGCTCGGGCTATTTCACGCCGTACACGGCGATCGTCAACGTCACCGGGCTGCCCGCGATCTCGCTGCCGCTGTACAACGTCGACGGGCTCCCGATCGCCGTGCAGCTGATCGGGCCGCCGGCGCGCGAGGAGCTGCTGCTGAGCCTCGCGACGCAGCTCGAGGCGGCGCTGCCGTGGTCGGGACGCCGGCCGCCGCTCCAAGGCTCCTAAGAAGCGACCCCCAGCACCGCCCCGAGCGGTTTCGGCCTGACCCCGAGGCGCTCGGCATCGCCGGTCCCGCGACCGGACACCATCGGCGTCAGGAGCAGCTCCGCCTCGTCCCACGTCGCGAACGCCGCCGGGCCCGTCAGCAGCTCGACGAGCCGCAGCGAGCGGCGGGCGATCGGAGCCGGCACTCCGAGCACCGGCCGCCGGCGGTGAAACGAGCGCAGCGCGAGCTCGACGATCTCGCGCTGGGTCAGCAGCTCTGGGCCGGCGAGCTCGAACCGCGCCCCGTCGGCCGCGCCCGCCATCGCCCCGCCCGGCAGCGCCGCGATCACGCAGTCGGCGACGTCCTCGGCCCAGATCGGCTGAAAGCAGGCGCGCCCGGCGCCGGGTATCAGCATCGCCGGCAGCAGCGACATGCGCGCGAGCAGCCTCAGATACGGGTCGCTCGGCGAGTAGACGATCGATGGCGCGAACACCGTGTGCGCGAGCGAGGACTCGATCACGGCGCGCTCGGCCAGCGCCTTGGCCCGCAGCAGCCGCGGCGCGGCCCGAGTCGAGGCGCCGAGCGCGGAGAAGAAGACGAACCGCTGCGCGCCGGCGCGCTCGGCCGCGAGGACCAGCCGCCAGGTCGCGACCCCGGCGAGCTCCTCGATCGAGCCCGCCGGCTGATCGCGGATCACCGAGGCGAGGTGCACGACCGTGTCGACGTCGCGCAAGGCGTGCCGGAACGACAGGTGGTCGGATAGGTCGCCGAGGGCGATCTGCACCCGGACCCGCTCGGGGCCGAGCCGCCGCGGGTCGCGCACGAGGCAGCGCACCGGGGTGCCGCCGGCGGTCAGGCGCCTGAGCAGCGGAAGTCCGACCGTGCCGGTTGCGCCGGTCAGCAGCAGCACCGGCGCGCCCGCGCTCAGGCCATCGGGAGCGACATCCCGACCGGCTTCGGTGCCGCCGCCGGCGCCGGGGTCTGCATCACCGGCAGCTCGATCGGCGACAGCGCGATCAGGCCGCGCGCGGCGTGCGCGAGCGCCTGGGCGGCCGGGTCGTCAGGATCGCTGAATACGACCGGCAGGCCGGCGTCGGCCTGCTCTCGCAGCGCCATCGTCAGCGGCACCTGCGCGAGCAGCGGGACGTCGAGCTCGTCGGCCAGCAGCTCGCCACCGCCCTCGCCGAACAGCAGGTAGCGCTCGCCCGATGGGGTCACGAAGGCGGACATGTTCTCGATCACGCCGGCGATCTCGAGCTTCAGCTTCGCCGCCATCTCCGCGGAGCGGTGGGCGACCTTCTGCGCGAGGCGCTGCGGCGTCGTGACGATCAGGAACTTCGCCTGCGGCAGCAGCTGCGCGAGCGTCATCGAGACGTCGCCGGTGCCCGGCGGCAGGTCGATCAGGAGGTAGTCGAGCTCGCCCCATTCGACGTCCTCGAGGAACTGCTGCAGCGCCTTGTGCAGCATCGGCCCGCGCCACACGACGGCCGAGTCCTGCTCGACGAAGAAGCCGATCGACATCACCGCGATCCCGTCGTGCGTGCGCAGCGGGACGATCTTGCGTTCGGCGTTGACGCGCGGGCGCTCGGCGCCGAGCCCGAACATCCGCGGCTGCGAGTAGCCCCAGACGTCCGCGTCGAGCACGCCGACCTGCTTGCCGCCGGCTACGAGCGCGGCCGCGAGGTTGGCCGTCACACTGGACTTGCCGACGCCGCCCTTGCCTGAGCCGACGCAGATCACGTTGCGCACCTGCGCGAGCGCGCCCTCCGGCAGCGAGCCGCGGCCGAGCTTGCGGCCGAGCGCCGCCTTCTCGTCATCCGAGAGGACGTCGAAGCTGATGTTGACGCCGCTGACGCCGTCGAGCTCGCGCAGCGCCTCGCCGACGCCGGTCTGGAAGTGGCTGCGGATCGGGCACCCGGGCGTCGTCAGCGACACGGTCACGTCGACGACCCCGTTCTCGTGCACGTCGATCGAGCGGACCATCTCGAGCTCGACGATGTCGCGTCGCAGCTCGGGATCGATGACGGAGCGAAGGGCGTCTAGAACCTGGTCTCTGGTGGGCATACGTCCATTCTGGCAGACGCCCTGCGCCTGTTTTCAGCGGGTCTAGTCCACGGCCAGCATCACATCGGAGGCCTTGATCACGGCCGTGACCTCGCGCCCCTCGGTGATGCCGAGCTCATCCACCGCTTCGACGGTGATCGAGGCGACGAGGTGATTGCCCCCGACGTCGACGTGCACGTTCGCGATCGCCTCGCCCTTGGTGATCGAGACGACCTTGCCGGATAGCTTGTTGCGCGCGCTGATCTGCATTCCGGTCCCTCCTTCTACGTATGTGATACTGAGGTAAATGGAGGACAGCCTCACGCTCGGGGAAGCAGCGAAGGCCGTCGGAGTGAGCGTCGATACCCTACGCCGTTGGGACCGTGAAGGGAAGCTCCGCACGCACCGGGACGCCCGCAACCGGCGCCGGGTCCCAGCGTCGGAGATCCGGCGCCTCACGAACCGCCCCGTCCGGCACAAGACGGGCGTGCAGTGGTCGCCGCGCAACCGGATGCCTGGCGTCGTGCGGTCGGTCGAGGTCGACGGGGTGATGGCGCTCGTCGAGATCGAGGCCGGGCCGTTCCTGATCACGGCCGCGGTCACGAGGGACTCGGTCGAGGAGCTCGACCTCGCGCCGGGGGTGCGCGCGATCGCCACGGTCAAGGCTACCTCGGTCATGGTCGAACGCGGCGAGGAGCGATAACGCCTCACACGGCCGTTGTGCCCGCGGTGGCGCAATCGTGCAGCCCGTATCGCGCCGCGAGCGAATCGACCGGGCTCGCGCGCAGCGCCGCCTCGGCGGCGGCGAGTCCGCCTGCGTCGCCCGTGCGCGCGGCGGCGGCGAGCGCGCTGAACTCGGCAGCGACCTGCGCGACGCTGTCCACGTAGCTGCGTCGCGTCGCGCCGTCGCCCGCATCGTCATGCGGCCGCGGCAGCGCGTGTAGCTCGGCGGCCTCGGACTTCACCACCCGCGCGACGGACGCGAAATAGGCCGCCTGTTGCGCGGACCCGGCCGTGGGCTGGCTCTGTGCCGCGACCGACCGCAGCTCTCGCAGCGCGCTCGCGCAGATCCCGTCGGCCTGGGCGACGAAGTCCTGCTTGGTGTAGGTGGAGCCGCATCCCGCGAGCACCGCCGCAGCCATCACCGAAGCGGCGATCGTGCCACGCCAGCCACGCCAGATTGGACATCGCGGTCGGTCAGTCACTGAACACCGCTGTCTGTAGTTCGACGAATTGCCTATGCAGCGCATATATTGCGCGGATGAACCAAACCTACCCAACCGTCTGCCATCTCGCTCGGCCGGGCGAGCGCAGTCGACGTCTCGGCGTTTGGCGCCGGCTTGCGGGCGTGTCGTTCGCAGGCCTGCTCAGCGCCGCATTTCTCCTGCTAGGCCCGGCATTCGCGCGCGCTGATTCGTCGTCCACGCTGACGGTGATCGGCACGAGCGACGTAAGCGACTCCGGCCTTGTCCAGAATGTCATCGAGCCTGACTTCGCGAAGGCCGATCCGCAGTACGCGTTCAAGTACATCGGCACGGCTTCTGGGACCGCGATCGCGCAGGCCGAGAGCGGCGCGGCGCAGGCAAGCGTCCTGATCGTCCACGCGGCATCGCTGGAGAACCAGTTCGTTGCGAACGGCTACTCCTATGAGCAGTACGGGCGAGCAATCTTCATCAACGACTTTGTCCTCGGGGGTCCCTCGAGCGACCCGGCCGGGGTGGGGGCGAACGCGTCGCACAACATCGAGCAGGCGTTCGCCGACATCGCGACGGCCGGCATCAACGGCGGCGGAACGCCGAAGGTGACGTTCGTCTCGCGCGGTGGGACACCGGGGACGACCGTCGAGGAGCACTCGATCTGGGCACTCGTCGCGGCGTCGCCGAACGCGCCGGCGGGCCTCCTGCTGTGCGCCGTTGGGGCTGCCGAGGGCGGCGGGGATACCCCGATTGCCGCGAATAACGGCGTCACCGCGAACGGTCAGCCGTGCCCGAACGGCGGCGCGCTGCCGACCAGCTCACAGCTGCCTTCCTGGTACGTGGTCACCGGCGAGGAGCAGGGTCCGAACGTCGTCACCGCCAACGCGTGCAACGGCTATCCGAGCGGGCCGAACACCTGCTACGTGCTGAGCGATCGCGGGACGTACGACTACCTCGCCTCGGGGACCGACGCGCTCGGCACGATCCCCAACCTGGCGATCATGACGAGTGACAACAGCGCCAGCGCGCCCGGTGGCGCCGACGCTCTCGTCAATTACTTCCACGCCTACATCATCAATCCGACCAAGCCGTTTGAAAGCGTCAACCTGCCCGCGGCGCAAGCTCTTCTGAACATGCTCACGTCGCCCTCGTTCCAGGCACAGCTGAAGAACTACCTCGCGACGAGCGCGGGCGGCCCGCCGTTCGTGGCGGACGCCTCGCCGCTGATCACGGCGAGCGGCTTCCCGAAGGTGTACAAGGCGAACAAGCCGCTGACGATCACCGGCACGGTGACGAACGCCGAGCCGGGCTATCCGGCGATCGCCGGCAAGCCGGTTGACGTCGACGAGGTCGTCGCCGGCGTGCCGGTGACGGTCGCGAGCGGGACGACGACCGCGACGGGGACGTTCTCGATCAAGTTCGTGCCGACGTCGAGCGGGTCCTACGAGGTCTCGACCCCGCAGATCTCGCAGATCGAGAACACGAAGCTGAACCCGCCGTTCGGGGACGTCCTGTCGCCGTCCGCGACGGCGCCCGTTTCGATGACGGTGCAGAGCGTGATCACGATGGTCACCGTCCGCGCGGAAGGGGGCCGGGCGCTGATCTTCGGCTCCGTCTCGCCCGGCACCGGGCACGTCAAGGCGACGGTGCAAGTGCTCGGCCGCCCAGCTGGCTCCAGGCACCACTTCAAGGCGCTCGCGGGCGCTCGCCTCGGCGCGGGTGACGGGAACTTCGCCATCCTGGTGCCGTTGGCAGCCGGCCGCTGGCAGATCGAGGTGAGGTTCCAGGATCCCAAGGCGCTCCTCGCGAGCATCAGCCACGTGACGACGGTGACCGTCGGCGCCAGCCCCGCCGCGCGGGTTAGCCTCAGCTTCGTGCGGGAGAAGACGGGCGTGGTCAAGGTGAGCGGAACGGTCAGCCCGGCTGGACCGGGACGAGTCCACCTGCTCGGCCTCGACGAGGTCGCCGGGGCGCCCGCACGCTTCGCGACGCTGGCGGGCCAGAGCGTCAACAAGAACCACGTGAAGTTCACGCTCAAGGGCAAGGTCAAGGCGGGCACGACGTGGGAGTTGCAGGTCGTGTACACCCCGTCCGGCCAAGCCGCCGGCTACTCGAGGCTGATGACGGTCAACGTCCGGTAGGACCGTGAGGCGCTCGCGAGCTCACACAGTCGAACGCTGCCTTCTGGCCAACCGCCGCTCCGGGGCGATCCCGGGGCGGCGGTTCGCGTTGACGGTCGGGGTGCTCGCGATCGCGCTCGGCCTCGCGCCGGCGCCCGCGAGCGCCGACCAGGTGGTCCTCAACGCGACCGTGTTCCCCGGTGCGGGCGGTGCGATCTCGAACTCCCAGATCACGCTCGGCGAGCTGCAGGGGTGCGAACCCTATGACGGTCCGAACCCGATGTACTTTCACCCGAGCGGCCTCCCGGAGGCCTTCCCGCCCGACGCGACCTGGTCGCTCGGAGAGGTTCTCGGGTGCCGCCTGGACTTGAATTCAGTCAACGTCAGCACGGTACAGGTGCTCAAGTCTCCGGCGTATCTCGGCGCCGAGACGCTGACGACCGCTGAAGTGTTCGACTCGAGCCAGTACCAGGAGGCACAGGACGAGCTGCCGGTCGTGTTCGCCGATGGCGATCAGAACTCCTACTTTCGCCCATGGCTCGGTGGCGCGGATGACAACGCGAGTGACTTCGTCATCGCGCAGGGAGCACCGATCAGCATTCTCGTTTACGAAAACGGCGTGCCGCTGACCGTCAACATCGCCGCGAGCACCGTGTCACAAACGACCTCCGGGGCAAATGTGCAGTTGAGCGCGACGGTGCAGAATGCCGGCGGCCAACCGATCCCCGCGACTGCGCTCACGTGGAACTGGAGCTTCGACGACGGCACCACCTCGACCGTCGCCGCTCCGCTGCACGCATTCGCTCCGGGCGGCTACCCCGTGACCGTACAGGTGACAGATTCGGCCGCCGGCTCCGGCGGCACAGCCACGATCGACGTCGCGGTGCAGGCGTCGCCCGCGCCGGGGTCACATGCTCAGAGCGGTGGCGGCGGGCCTCGCAAGACGGGATCGCCGACAGGGCCGGATCGCAGCCGGGGCAAGCAGCCGGGCGCCCGACCGGGCAGCTCCGCGGCGCATCACTCATCACCAAGCGGCGCAGCGCCCCGTCAGTCGGGCAGCACGCAACAGCCCGCGAGTCACAACTCGACGACTTCCCACACCACCTCTAACCCGCCACCGACCACGACCGAGCAGACGACCGCGTCGACGTCGACCACTGCGTCGACGCCGGCCGCCACAACCACAACGGCGCCCAGCGTCAGCACCACCAGCAGCTCGCCACCGCCGCCGCGCCACGCGCCGACTCGGGCGCGCCGCCCGCATCCCGCCCGCACGCGAACGACCGCGCGCGTCAGCGGTTCGGCCGTGCCGCTCATCTCAGGCCGGTTGATCAGTGACGTCGCGCTGCTCCCGCCGGACGAGAGTCCACTCGTTCAGCCGGTGACGGCGGCGCAGCCCAGCGCGCCGGCGGTCCGCCGAGCGGTCGCTGCGTCCAGCCTGCCGCCTCTAGCCGGGGTGCTCGTCGCGATCGCGATCTTCGCCCTCGGCGCCCAGCGTGAGCTGCGCGGCCGGCGGCGCCGGCGCCCTGAGTGGTGATATCTCAGGGCCGACGTGTACCCAGTCTTCGCTCTCACCTCCCACGGCATCGACCAGGCGATCTACCACGTCGCCAACGTGCTCGAGGTGCCGGTGCTGATCCTCGCGCTGCTGGCGCTCGCGGTGATCGTGTTCGAGCTCGGCAGCTACGTCGTCGAGCTGCTCGGACGCCGCCGGCGCAGCTTCGCCGCGTTGTCGCTCGGCGCGCAACGTGCGCGCGCGGCGATTGAGGCGGGTGATCGCGCAGGTGCCGAGGCGGCCGTCAGCGGGATCGCGTGGAGTCCCGCGATGGCGGCGACGCTCGAGTTCATCGTGCAGGAGGCCGGCAAGGAGGGGAGCGATCATCAGCTCAACAAGGCGCTCGCTGATTTCGACTTCGCCTCGCAGCGGCGGCTCGGGCGCACCCGGCTGCTCGTCCGGGCCGGTCCCGCGCTCGGGTTGATGGGCACGCTGATCCCTTTGTCTCCAGCGCTGACCGGTCTCGCGAACGGCAACACAGCCGCACTCACTGAGAACCTCCGCATCGCCTTCAGCGTGACCGTCGTCGGCCTGCTGATCGGGGCGATCGCGTTCGGTCTCTCGCTCTCGCGCGATCGCATGTACGGTCAGGACCTCTCCGACCTCGAATACGTCGCCGCCATTCTCAGCGACCCCCGACCCACGCCAGAGCCCGCATGATCACCGTCACTCCCCGCTCGCGCAACCGCGAGGACCGAGCCGGCGATCCGCTCGACGGTCTCGTGAACCTGTTCGATCTCGGCATCGTGCTGTCGATCGCGTTCCTGCTGGCCGCGCTGTCCTCGCTGCACCTCGGCGGCGCGATCACGCGCAACGGCCTGCGTGCCACCAGCGCCAAGGTGATCCAGATCGAGCCCGGGCAAACCGTCGCGCCGCTGCCGAAGCCGGGCGCGCGCACGATCGGCCGCGGCACCCAGGTCGGAACCGTCTACCGGCTGTCCAACGGAGAGCTGGTGTACGTACAGCAGGCTCCGGGTCACTGACCGTGCGCAGGAGCTGACGTGGCGTATCTGTGGTCTCAGATCCGCACCGCGGTTCCGCTGATCGTGGACGGGAACCCTTACATCCTCGGCCTGATCTGGGTCACGCTCCGCGTCGCGCTCGTATCCACCGGCATCGCGGTGGTGATCGGCCTGCCGATCGGTCTCGCGATCGGCCTCGGGCGCTTTCGCGGCCGCCGCGTCCTGCACAGCCTCGCCAACGCGAGCCTCGCACTGCCGCCCGTGATCGTCGGCGTCTGGGTGCTCGTGTTGTTGCTGCCGCAGGGCCTGTTCGGCTCGCTGGACTACGCGTTCACGCTGCGCGCCGTCTACGTCGCCCAGACGATCCTCGCGCTGCCCTACATCGTCGCGCTCACGCCGGCCGCGATCCAGGGTCAGCCGCCGGGACTGTTCGCACAGGCGCGCGCGCTCGGAGCCGGCCGGCTCCAGCTTTCGAGGCTGGCGGTCCGCGAGGCCAAGATCGGCGTCCTGGCGGCCGTGATCGCGGCGTTCGCCGCGAGCCTCGCCGAGGTCGGCGCGGTCGTGATCGTCGGCGGCAACGTGCAGGGCTACGACCAGACGCTCGCGAGCGCGATCCTCCAGCAGGTCAATGACTACGCCAACTATCCGTACGCGATCGCGATCGGGATCGTCCTGCTCGCGCTCGTGTTGATCCTGATCAGCTTGCTGACCGTGCTCCAGCAGCAGAGCAGCGGCATCCGCCTTCGCTTCAGCGCCGGCTGAGATGCGGCTCCTGTGGGATTCGGTGAGCCGGGCCGTGCCGTTGATCTTCGACGGCAACCCGTATCTGTTGAGCGTGCTCTGGTTCACCGTCCAGGTCGCGCTGGTCGCGACGGCGTGCGCCGCCGTGATCGGGCTCCCGATCGGCCTGCTGATCGGACTCGGCCGCTTCCGCGGCCGCGCCACGCTGCACCTGCTCGCGAACGCGAGCCTGGGGCTCCCGCCCGTGCTCGCCGGCCTGATCCTGTTCATCCTGTTCGTGCCGCAGGGACCGTTCGGCGGACTGCATCTGACGGTGACGCGGCGGGCCGTGTTCATCGCCCAGACGGTGCTCGCCCTGCCCTACATCGTGGCGCTCAGCGCCGCCGCTTTCCAGGGGCTTCCCCAAGGGCTCCTGGCGCAGGCGCGTCTGCTCGGCGCGGGGCGCGCGCAGCTCTCGGCGCTGGCGCTCCGAGAGGCCCGGATCGGCGTTCTCGCCGCGATCATCGCGGCGCTCGCGACCACGCTGTCGGAGGTCGGCGCGATCGTGATCGTCGGCGGGAACGTCTACGGCTACGACCAGACGCTCGCGAGCGCGGCGCTGTTCGAAGCGAACGCCGCCCACTACGACGACGCGATCGCGATCGGGTTCGTGTTGACGGCGCTGATCCTGATCCTGATCGGCGGGCTCAGCGCGCTTCAACTCCGGGCCGGTGGCCTGCACATGCGCTTTCGCGCGAGCGCGTGAGCGACGCCGACGCTGCCGCGGACGCGCTGTTGCGCTGCGAGCGCGTGAGCGTTCGCCGCGGCGAGACGGAGGTGCTCCACGACGTCAGCTTCGAGCTGCGCGCGGGCGAGGTGCTGGCGCTGCTCGGCCCGAACGGCGCGGGCAAGAGCACGCTGCTCGACACGCTCGCGGGCGCGCTCGAGCCGGTCCAAGGGGAGATCCACAGCCAGGGCCGGATCGCGATCGCGCTCCAAGCGCCCGATCTGGCGCGCCGCACCGTCCTCGCCAACGTGATCCTGGCGCTGGCGTGGTGGGGCGTGCCCCGCGAGCTGCGCGCCGAGCGGGCGCACGACGCGCTGCGGGCGATGGGAGTCGAGCACCTCGCGCGGCGGCCCGCTGCGACGCTCTCGGGTGGCGAGCGCCGCCGCGTGCACATCGCCCGCGCGATCGCGGTGCGCCCCGAAATCCTGATGCTCGACGAGCCGTTCGCGGGCCTCGACGCCGAAGTGCGCGCGAACCTGCTCCAGGATTCCCTCTCGGTGCTGCGCTCGAGCAGCAAAGGGACTCTCGTCGTCGTCCACGATCGCGCCGAGGCGTGGGCGCTCGCGGACCGCCTGCTGATCATGATCGACGGACGGCTGGCGGCGTCCGGATCGCCCCGCGGGCTGCTGTCCGAGCCGCCGAGTGAGGCCGTCGCTCGGTTCCTCGGGTTCGACGGATCGCTGACGGACGAGCGCGGCACACTGCTGACGCGGCACGTCCACGTCATATTGGATCCACGAGGGGCGCTCGCGGCGCGCGTCACGCGGGCGGTTCCGTTGGAGGACGGTACGCGGCTCGAGCTGGAGCTCGAACACGGACGCGTCTATGCCGTCGCCGCGCTTCCCTCTCCGCGCGTCGGGGAGACGGTGACGATCCGGATCGATGGCGGCGTGCGCTTCCCGCATCCGGCACAGGCAGGGACCGCGAGCCCTGGTGAGACTTCGCCGCGATCCGCCGCGCGTCCAGAGACGACGACACGCGTCCACGACGTCTGATAGAAGCCAAAGCATCGCCGCCGCAAGGTCCACCGATCGCACCGGGCCCTTCGCTCGCTCACCGACCGAGCTGACGCAGATCATCGCGGCCGAGCGGGGTGGCGACCCGTTCCTCGTCTGGCGGCACAACGATCAGGAGCTGAAGATCATGATCCTCGACGAGGACCGGCAGCGCGTCACGGTCGGGCGCGGTGCCGACTCGGGCGTAGTGCTCGCCTGGGACGTCGGCGTCTCGCGCACGCACGCGCTGGTCGAGCGCGTCGGGTCGGAGTGGATGCTGGTCGACGATGGCCTGTCGCGCAACGGCTCCTTCGTCAACGGCCAGCGCGTCATCTCGAGGCAGCGGCTGACGGATCAAGACAGGCTGCGGTTCGGCGACACCGAGCTCATCTACCACGCCGCCGCTGGGGAGGCGCGGACGCAGACCGTGCCCGGCATCCGATCCTCCACGGCGCCGCCCGACCTCACGCCGACGCAGCGGCGGGTCCTGATCGCGCTCTGCCGCCCCGTGCACGACTCGAACTCGTCGACGCCGGCGACCAACCGCCAGATCGCGGCCGAGGTGTTCCTCAGCGTCGACGCGGTCAAGGCACACCTGCGGGTGATGTTCGAGCGCTTCGGGCTGAGCGACCTGCCGCAGAACGAGAAGCGCGCGCAGCTCGTCACGACGGCGCTGCTCTCCGGGGTGCTGTCGCCGCGCGAGTTCGCCCACGACGGCTCCTGAGCCCGGGCACGCTGCGGCGGCCCACGCGCCCCTATACGCGTGGGCCGCTGGCGAGATGCCCCGATCGCTCCGGCTGCGCCGCGACGCCCCTCACGCGCGCATGCCGGAGCCGATCGTGGCTGCCACCCCCACTTCGACCCTGATTCCGTCACCCGGTGGGCCGGATTTCACCGGCACGAGAATCATGCCTCGGCCGAGGCCCGCGCGATAGCCACCCTGGGGTGATTCGCTCCACACCTTCCACACCTTCCACACCTTCCACACCCGGCGCCCACACGGGGCCTAGAAAGACCGACGGGGCGCCACTTTCGTGACGCCCCGGCGGTTGAGGGAGGAGAGGGTGCTACGTCCGCCGGCGAGGATATGAGGCCGGCGAACCTCTCCCGCTCTCGGCGCTCTCCGGTCGCCGGGCGGGGGAAGTCGGTCCCTACGACGCGGCGCTCGCTCTGGCGCGCGCCGCGTTTACAAGCTTTTCGATCTGAGAAGCGCTCACCAGCCGCTCTACCCGCGAACCGACCCGTTCAGACGGCTTCTCAAAGTCCTTGCGTACTGAGCTTACCTGGGGCTCGGATCGGCGCCCATCCTGGATCACCGTTCCCTCGGAGCTTGTGCGCCGCGTGCGCAGATCACGCTCCAAGCGCGCCCGCGTCTGGCGCACTCGGCGCTCGAGTTGGTCGCGCGCCGTCGCGCCGAGCCGCTCGTAGCGCTTGCGCTCACCCTCTCGGGTCTGATTGCTACTCGTAGCTTTTGTTGCCATTTGCTTTCGACCTCTTTTGCAAGAGGTTAGCGTTCCCTCTTCTTCGGCGAGGGTAGCGCCCGAACACATGTTTGTAAATACCGGTCTCCAGGTTGTCACAAATCTGTCACATGAAACCGTGCATTAAGCGATCTACCGGGCAATTACGCCTGGATATCGTCCCACTCGCGCCGCCCGCGGGCTCGAGTGGGTAGTTGACGTAGCTAGGCATGGAGATCGTCCCGCTCGGCGATCGCGCAGCGTCGAGTGGGCAGATATCCAGGCCGGGAAGCTCCAGCACTGCCCCGGCTGTCCTCTCGGCTACGCGCTCGTGTGCGCTCTCGTCGACCCGTGTGCGCTCTCGTCGACCCGCTCCCGCTCTGGCGCGATCACGTCTCAGCGGGCAACGCGGCCATGCGATCCAGCCACAGCCGCGGCTCCTGCAGCTCGGTCAGCGTCGGCAGCGCCTCGGGAGCGCGGAACAGGAGCTTGAGCGCCTCGGGCCCTCGCTGGTCGACGATCGCATCGCAGAACCGCTTGCCCTGCTCGTACTGGCGCAGCTTGAGCTCGAGCCCGAGCACGCGTGCCAGCATGCGCGAAAGTCCCGACTGCGAGCGCCGCCTGCGGTCGAGTGCGGCCCGCAGGTGCGGGAGGGAGGGGATCAGATCGGGCGCGACCGCGTCCATCACATGCTCGGCATGCCCCTCGATCACGGCCATCACCGCCTGCACCCGATCGAGCGTTTCACGCTCGTTCTCGTTCGCCACGACCGAGATCAGATCGCCGCGGCGCAGCGCCCGGCCGACGCGCCGCATCTCCTCGGGGCTCGGCAGCCGAAACTTGCGAGGCGCCTCGATTCGCACCTCCGCGGTGCGCAGCAGCTCGCGCACAAGGCCTGACAGATGCGAGTGAAGCCACGGCACGCCCGCGAACTGGACCGCGTGCGTGACCTCGTGCAGCGCGACCCACGTCAGGAACTCGCGTTCCTCCGCCTCGAACGCGTGGACCGCGTTCGCCAGGTTCGGCAGCACGAACAGCAACCGCGGCGGGCGATCGTCGACCGCCTCGTCGAGCAGCACGAGCTCGTACTGGCCGAGCACCCGCTGTGCCAGGTAGCCGAGCACGACGCCGACCTCGCCGCTGAGCACGAATCCCATCCCGATCTGCATCGCCGGCCGGAGCGGTCCGAGACCCTGGTTCGCACGCTCGAGGACCGGATCGAGCAGCATCCGCATCGCCTCGATGTTGGTCGCGATCCATTCCGGCCGGCCGATGCCCTCGGCGGGGGGCAGCGGTTTCGTCGGCTCGAGCCCGGTGTAGGCCACGACACGGACCTGTGCCTGTTCGCTGAGCACGCTGAGATCAGCTGTGCTCAGCACCTTCCCGTCGCCTGGTCCGGCCACGTAGCGCGCGATCCGCTCGGCGAGGATCCAGTCGATCACGTCGCTATCTCCTCCAACTCGTGGAGCGTGCGCGCCGTGCGGGCGGCCACGACCGGCGAGGTCGGCAGCGCTCCGAGCGGCGCCCCGAGGGGATCCTCACAGCTCGGGAAGCTGACGTGACCGCCGGCCTCGCGCACGATCAACTGCCCCGCCGCTGCGTCGACGCCCCGGCTGCGCTGCAGCGACAGCATTCCGTCGAACCGCGCCGCCGCCACCTGGCACAAGGTCGTGGCGATCGTGCCGAGCGCTCGCAGCCGGTAGGCGGTCGCGGCGAGCTGTTCGATCGCCGCCGCGACCCACCGCGGATCGGCGGATTCGATCCCGAGCACCTCGAGGCGGCCGTCGAAGGCCCGGCGCTCGCCGAGAGACGGGTCCAGCGCACGTCCGTTGAGCCACGCCCCCCCACCGCGGGTCGCGCGCCACTCCTCGGAAGGCCCGAAGTCGTACACGAACGCGAACGCGACATCGTTCATCGTGTCTCCGTCCGCGACTGCGATCGACAGCGCATAGTGCGAGATTCCCCGTTTGGCGTTGAGCGAACCGTCGATCGGGTCGATGATCACGCGGACGCCCGGATCGCCGAAGTCGATCTCGCCGCGCTCCTCGGACACCGCGACGAAGTCGAATCCCTCTCTATGGATCCCCTCGAGCTCTGCCAGCACGAGCGACTCGGCCGCGCGATCGATCACGAGCGTGCGGTCGCCTCCTTCGCCGCGCGTGCCGGTCTCCACGGCACGCTCGGACGTGGTCGGTGCAGCGGCCAGCATCCGCTCGAGGCCTGACGCCGCGCGGCGGCAGGCGCCAAGCCAGTCGACGTCGAGTACGTCGCGGGTCGAGGTCATCGTGGTACCTATGCTGTCAGAGTGCTGGCTTCGCTCGACGGTCTGCTTCCTGCCCAGCGCGCGGCCGTCACCCACAGCGCAGGCCGGCTGCTCGTCCTCGGCGGCGCCGGCACCGGCAAGACGCGCGTAATCGAGGCGCGCTTTCTGTGGCTCGTGCAAGGTGGCGGCGAACCCGAGCGGATCCTCGTCGTGACGCCGTCGGCGGCCCGCGCGGACATGCTCCGCGGGCGCTTGGAGGGAACGCTCGAGCATGGCTACGAGCAGCTGTTCGTGCTCACCCCGCTCGAGCTCGCCGCGCTGATCCTCGAACGCCGCGGCTCGGACGCCCGCGCCACGATGCTCGGAGCGGGCGACCGGCTCGCAATGCTGCTCGAGCGAATCGACGAGCTCTCGCTGCAGAGTCACGACTTCGGCGGCAGCGTCAACGCGCTCCTGACCCAGTTCGTGCGGCGGATCGATCGCTGCAAGGCGGCGCTGATCGGCGCCGAGGAGTACGCCGCGTGGGCGGCGACGCTGAGCGACGGCGACGGCGAGGGCGACGGCGCGGGCGATGCGCGTGAGCGCGAGTTCGCCGAGGTGTACCGCGCGCACGAGCGAATGCTGGCCGACGCCGGCGCGTGCGATCGCGGCGATCTCGTGCAGAGCGCGCTGCGGATCGCCCGCGAACGGCCGGACGCGGTTCCCGGCCTGGCGCACGTGCTGCTCGACGATGCGCAGGAGCTCGACCTCGGTCCCGCGAGCCTGGTCGCGGCGGTCGCCGGTCCGAGCTTGACCGCGGCCGGAGATCCGGCCCAATCGCTGAGGGGCTTTCGCGGCGCCGGCGCGACGCGCCTGCGGACGTTCGCCGGCGACGGGGCTGAGCTGATCAGGCTCGACACCTCGCTGCGCTGCCCACCGCGCGTTGCCCACGCGGCGGCCGTGCTCGGCGGCGATCCGCTCGGCGCCGACGGGATCGACGGCGTCGTCGAGTTCTGGCGCTGCGCCAGCGAGCGGGCGCAGGCGCAGGCGGTGGCGGCCGACATCGAGCGCTTGGTCGCGCGCGAGGGCGTCGCTCCGGGCCGGATCGCCGTGCTCGTCGCGAGCATCCCGCACGAGGGCCAGGCGCTCGCGGTGGCGCTCGAGGAACGGGCGATCGCGCACCGGGTGATCGGCGAGGCCGCGTTCTTCCAGCGCGCCGAGATCCGCGACGTGCTCGCGTGGCTGCGGCTGTTGGCGGATCCGTCCGACGCCGGCGCGGTCGTGCGGGCCCTCGCGCGCCCGCCGGTCGAGCTGCGGTCGGTCGACATCGCGCGCTGTACCCAGATCGCCCGGCGCCGCAAGGTCGACATGGTCACGGCGCTCGCGGCGGCGATCGAGTCGCCCCAGGTTCCACCCGAAGCACGCGAGCGCATCCGCGTGTTCCTGAAGCTGTACCGCGAAGGGATCGAGGGGATCGACACGATTCGTCCCGATCTCTACGTCCACCGCCTGATCGAGCGCGTCGGCCTGCGCCGCCAGCAGCTGTTCGCCGCACAGGCTGACGTCGTCGAGCGGCTGCGCGCGCTCGCGCGTTTCGGCGAGCTCGCTTCCTCGC
Organism: uncultured Solirubrobacterales bacterium; assembly: GCA_963763525.1. GTDB lineage: Bacteria > Actinomycetota > Thermoleophilia > Solirubrobacterales > Solirubrobacteraceae > Palsa-465. Next base: position 366,792 of record CAVXPA010000011.1, on the reverse strand, counting down.
ACGCGAGCCGCGCGCCGCAGGCGACGCCGCGCGAGTTCGCGCGCTTGATCGCGGCGGTCGCCCAGATCGGGATGCGCGAGCAGGAGGAACCGTCGCTGTGCGACAGCACGTCCGTGCAGTTGCTCGCGCTCGAGGCGGCCGGCGGTCTCGAGGCCGAGCACGTCTACATCACCGGACTGCACGCCGGGTTGAGCGCGCCCGCGCCCGAGTGGATCCCGGATCCGCTGCTGCACGAGCAGCTGCCCCCCGACGACGACGCCCAGCGTCGCGCGATGCTGCGCCAGCAGCTGTACGCCGGCGTCGGCCGCGCCCGTGAGCGCGTAGTGCTCGCTTATCCGAACGCCGGCGAGCGCGGTGCGGTGCTCGCGGCGCTCCCGGAGATCGAGGCGCTGCGGATCGCGCTCGCCGCCGAGTGGGAGGACCGCGAGGAAGAGCTGTTCGGCCCCGCGGAGACCCTTCACGCGACCTACCGGCTGCTCCGCGACGAGCTGCTCGAGGGCACCACGCGCGCGGGCGCGCGCCTCGGCGAGTTGCGCTTCGACACGGATCTGGACGTCACGCACGCGGTCGTGCGCTACCTCGAGCTGCTCAAGGTGGCGGCGCTCGTCGCGCGCCCCGAGGGGCAGAGCGTGGCGGAGGCGCTCGGCGACGTCAATTCGCGGATCCTCCAAGCTGTTACGGCCGAGCAGCGAGAGATCTTCACCTCCTCGATGCTCGACGACTACCTGCTCGACGCCGAGCGCGACGCCCGTCGCCGCGCTCAGGTGATCGCCGCCCGCGACGAGCCGTCGCTGGAGCCGTTCTTGCCCAAGCGGGGCGATGGCGTGATGCTGTCGGCGTCCGACATCGACACCTACCGGACGTGTCCGCTCAAGTACAAGTTCGCGCGGGTCTTCCGGATCCCGCAGGAGCCGACGGTCCACCAGCGGTTCGGGATCGTCGTGCACCAGGTGCTCGAGCGCTTTCACGCGCAGGACGACGGGCCGCCCGGCTCGCTGGGCGAGCTGCTCGGCCTACTCGACGAGCGCTGGCGGCGGGGCGGCTTCGGCGACTCCGACGAGGAGCGCCAGCTGCGGGGCAAGGCGGCCGCGGCCCTGTCTCGCTACCACGAGCGCTACCAGTCAGACGAGTCCGAGCCGCTCTGGTTCGAGCGCCAGTTCACGTTCAAGCTCGGGCCGCATCTGCTGCGCGGGCGCGTCGATCGGGTCGACCGCCTACCGGGCGGCGAGTATGAGCTGATCGATTACAAGACGGGCCGGCCCAAGAGCCCGGCGCAGCTCGTCGACGACGTGCAGCTATCCCTTTACGCCGTCGGGGCGCAGGAAGCATGGCGCTTAGATGCCTCGCAGCAGGCCTACTACTACGTCCTTGACGACCAGAAGGTCGCGGTGCCCCCGGCCGACCAGGGCGACCGCGCCGCGTGGGTCCGCGACGTCGCCCTCGAAGTGGCCGATGGCATCCTGTCGCAGGGGTTCGAGCCGACGCCGTCGATCGGGGCGTGCTCGATCTGCGACTACCGGCTCGTATGCCCGGCGGCCGAGCACTGACCGCGCTTCGGCGCTCGCGCCGGTCCGCCCGGCTCCGCGCGTGTCAGTCGCCGGCGAGGTCCGGCGGCGGGCTCGGCCAGTCACCGCCGCGCTGGCGCAGGAACCGCTGGAGATCGCGCGCGATCGTCTCGCCGGAGGGCAGCAGGCCGGCGTCGATGTTCGGCTCCTCCGAGACGCTGCTCTCCAGGCGCTCGACGAACGCCTGCACGTCGGGATCGCTCTGGACCGCGAGATTGACCTGGCGCTCGTAGTCGGCGACGGCCGACTCCAGGTCGGAGGCATCGACGGCGACCCCGACGAGGCCCTCGAGCTTACGCACGAGCGCCAGCGCCGCCTTCGGGTTCGGGCTCGCGGCGATGTAGTGCGGGACGGCCGCCCAGAGACTCGCGGACGGCATGCCGACGCGCTGAAAGGCGCCGTGGAGAACCCCGATGATGCCGGTCGGGCCTTCGTACGAGGACGAGTTCAGCCCCAGCTGGTTGATCAGCGACGGATCGGACGCGAGCCCGGTGATCGAGACCGGCCTGGTGTGAGGAACGTCCGCGAGCAGCGCTCCGAGGGTGACCACGAGCTGCGTCCCGAGCGCCTCGGTCAGCTCGACGACAGATTCGCTGAACGTGCGCCAGCGAAACGACGGCTCGGTGCCGGAGAGCAGGATCAGGTCGCGCGGCGCACGCGGCACGCGCGCCTCATACAGCTCGACCGCGGGCCAGACGATCTCGCGTGTCTGGCCTTCGACCAGCCGGATGCGCGGCCGCGTGGCCTGGAAGTCGTAGAACTCCTCGGGATCGATCGTCGCGAACCGCCTTGCGCCCAGCGACGCGCCGACGAACGTGAGCGCGCTCGATGCGGCGTCGGCGGCGTCGTTCCAGCCTTTGAACGCACACACCAGGGCCGGCGCACGAAGGCCGTCGGGCCGATATTCCCATTGAAGCGGCTGCATCCGATCCACCGTACATCATGGCCGTAATGCCGCAGCCAAATAACGGGGCCGGATCGATCGCCACGCTACGGGCCGGAGAGCCGCTCGACGGCGTGTTCGCGTGCACGCGAAAGCACCGCCTCACGACCAGGTCTGGCTCTCCCTACCTCTCGCTCGAGTTGCGCGATCGGACCGGGACGGTGACGGCACGCGCGTTCAACAACGCCGACGCGCTCGCGGGCCGCTTCGAACGCGGCGATCTCGTGCGCGCTCGCGGCCGCGTCGAGCGCTTCCGGGACGAGCTCGTGCTGGAGCTCGTGTCAATCGAGCGCGTAGGGGAGGCCGAGGCCGACCCGGCGCAGTTCCTGCCCGCCGCGTACCGCGACCTCGACGAGCTCGACGGCTTCCTCGAGCACCTCGCGGGCGAGGTCTATGACCGCCGCTACCACGAGTTGCTGGACGAGTTGCTCGGCGATCAATCCCTGCGGGCCGCCTGGCGCCGGGCGCCGTGCACGCGCACGGGCCACCACGCGTACCTCGGCGGCCTGCTCGAGCACACCGTCGCGGTCGCGACGCTCGCGCACGAGCTCTGCCAGCTGCACCCGCGCCTGAACCCCGACTTGCTGCTCACGGCCGCGCTCGTCCACGACCTCGGTCGCACGCGCGAGTTTACCTACGGAGCGGAGTTCGGGCTGACCGAAGAGGGGCGCCTGCTCGGTCACCTCGTGATCGGCGAGCGCCTCTTGTCCGAGCGCGCCCACGCGCTCGACGAGGAGCGGCGGCTTGCGCTGCTGCACTGCGTCCTGTCCCATCACGGCCTCGCCGGCGTGCCGGGCGGACGCTTCGGCTCGGCCGAGGCCGTGGCGCTGTACCGTCTCAACGCGCTCGAGGCGGGCGTCAAGGGCGTGCTCGAGCACGGGTTGCAGACCGATGCGGCCGGGGCCGGTGGCGCCTAGACCATATGGCTCGGGTCGATCGTTGCAGGGTTGACCTGCTGGGGTTGTAGGCCGGACGCTCCTCGCGGGGGTTTGTCTGGCCGGAGAGCGGCTCCGGCTGACCCCAAGACTGAGTGAGGAGGTCCGGCCATGCCCGGAACGATGACTTTGTCGGGTTCGATGTCCACGCTCGATCGACGGATGCCGCGGCGATCGATGTGATGACCGGCGAGTTGATGCGGATGCGGTTCGGTCCGGGGATCGAGGCGGCGGTCGAGTGGCTCAAGACGCTCTCGGGACCGGTCCGGGCGTGCTATGAGGCTGGCCCGACGGGGTATGGGCTCTATCGCGCCGCGGTCGCGGCAGGTGTCGGGATGGAGGTGATCGCACCCGGGTTGACTCCGAGGGGGAAGAGCGATCGGGTGAAGACCGATCGCAAAGACGCCGAGCTGCTCGCCCGGTGTCTGATCGCAGGATCGCTGCATCCGGTCGTGGTGCCCTCGATGCACGTCGAGGCGGCGCGGGAGCTAACGCGTGCACATGACGCTTGCCGGCGCGATCTCATGAACGCGCGCCACCGCGTCTCGAAGATGCTGCTCCGCCACGGCCGGGTCTATCCCGAGCCGTCAACGTGGACGCAGAAGCACCGACGCTGGCTCGCCGCCCAGCAGTTCCGCGAGCCCATGTCAGAGCTGACCTGGGCGGACCTGATCGCGTGCGTGGACGGGCTGACTGCGCGCAAGAAAACACTCGCTGAGCGGATCGGCGAGCTCGCGACGGACCCGGCGTGGTGGGCGACGATCGCCCGCTTGCGCTCGTTCCGGGCCGTGGACACGCTCACTGCGCTCGCGGTCCATCTCGAGCTCGGCGGCGACTGGCACCGGTTCGAGAAGGCGACCCGCGTCGGGTCATGGCTGGGGTTGACCCCGTCGCGCCAGCAGTCCGGTGAGCATGACCACCACGGATCGATCACGAAGACCGGGTCCCAGCTCGCGCGCCGGCTGCTGGTCGAGGCTGCCTGGCACTACAGCCGCGAACCGCGTGTCGGCGTGACGCTCGCTAACCGCCAGGAAGGGCAGCCCGACCACATCCTGCAGATCTCCAACCGCTGCCAGCAGCGCCTGCACCACCTCTATACATCGATGAAGGCGCGTGGCAAGCACCACAACGTCACGAGCGTCGCGGTCGCCCGGGAGCTGTCCTGCTTCCTCTGGGCCGCCGCGACCGCACCCTAATCCCAAACAACAGCAGCACCCCGGCTCAGGAGGCCGGGACGCCGGGCCGACACAGCGGCCGGCACGCACGATTCAGCTATGAGCAGCACCCCGGATGCCACGCTCGTTCCTAGACCCGCGCACCGCCGGCAGCAGAAACAGGGCCATGGGGTAGGCAAATCCCCGCATTTCAGACTGGCAACGCCGTCACCGAGCCCGACGTCCCGCCCTCCTGAGACAACCCAACCGGACCCATCACCGCGACCACGCTCACGGCGAAACTTCACCCCGCCCCCTTGACAAACGCAGCGTCATATCAGCTGAGAGTCGTAATCTCCGCCGCGGCGCGGCACGGGCCTGGTGGCCCATCCGGTCTTCAAAACTGGCAGGGCCGGGCAGCCCCCGGCTTGGAAGGTTCGATTCCTTCGCCGCGTCGTAGCTGGAGATGTAGGGTTTTTGCTGGTGGGGGCGGTTGCCGGCGGGGTGGTCATTTTGGGAGCGCGTCCCCGATATGTCCCGAGATTGGCGCAGGATCCTTCCTCGTGCAGCGAGTGACGGGGCATGTCTTCCGGGTCGAGCGCAAGCGCGGTCCGGTGTGGTACGCGAAGTACCGATTGCCGTCCGGCAGACAGGTGCAGAAGCTCATCGGGCCGGCGTGGTCGGAGCGGGGTCGTCCGCCGGCGGGTTACTTCACCAAGCGAACCGCGGAGGACTGGCTGCGGGCGACGCTGGACGAGGCGCGGCGGGGGACGCTGCCAGGCACGCCAGCACCGGCGTAAAGATGTCGGAGGCGGCGGCCGAGTGGCTGCGCTACTGCGAGCACGATCGGGCGGTCAAGAAGTCGACGTTGGCCGAGTATCGCCACAGCGCCGACCGGATTGTTCGGTCTCTCAGCGACATGCCCATCGAGGACGTGACGCCGGAGCTGCTGGAGCGCTGGAAGGGAACGCTGACGTGCTCCAACCGCACGACGGCGAAGTACCTGATTAATCTGCACGGGATCTTCAGGCGCGCGATAAAGGTCTGGGGTCTCCCGCGCAACCCCGTGGCCGATGTCGAGCGTCCGCGGACGAGGACCTCCGACGACCTCGGGGCGTTCTCGCCCGAGGAAGTCTGGGCGCTGGTTCGGGCGGCCCGCTCGGGTCAGGATGCCGCGCTGTTCCTGAGGGCGGCGTTCACCGGACTCCGGATGGGCGAACTCCTCGCGCTGCATTGAGACATCCCGACCGCGGCCGGACTCTCAGGGCATGGACACCTCAGCAGAAATCGTCCCCGACGCGGGGACGGCGCGGCGGCGGCCAGCGCCGGCGACCGGCCTGACCAGGGACCAGGTCATGACCGCCGCCGAGGTCGCCGAACTGCTCCAGATGCCGGTGTCGACCATCTACTACCTCGCTGCCCGGGGCGATTTGCCGGCGAAGCGCCTCGGGCGGGGCTGGCGGTTCTTGCGTCCGCGGATCGAGGAGTTCTTGTGGTCCTAGCGAGCGCCGGTGACGCGACCTCCCGGAGTGCGGGCGAGCGGGACGTTTTCAGCACGACCGGTGCGTACAGTGTGAACCGCTTGGATCGGTGGCCAGGGCGAGTCGGCTTGGAGGCGCTGTCGATCAGTCGGCTCGGCTCGCTCACAGGCGGCTCGACGAGCAACACCGGCGGGCGATGGACGCCCACGCGGCGGCGGTGCGGGACCCGGGGAGATCAGGCGGCGAGGTCTGCGGTAGCAAAGATCTCTGTGATGCGTGGCGTGACGGGGCGGCGCAGGCGATGCGGTGGCGATCCTCGGGAGAGGATCGCCGACCGGAGCTCCCTCCCCCTGGACATCGGTGCAAAACCGCGCCGGACGGCGGGGCTGTCACCGAGCGCAGCGAGGGGAAGGTCGCGCGAAGCGGCCTTGACAGGCCCGACGCCGGCGCCACCATCATTCGTGTCCAGGGGGAGGGCGTCCGAGATCCGCCGCCACGCTGGACCCAGGTCGATCTTCGCGAGTGCTCGGTCGCCGAAGCGATCGCGCGACACCGGGCACCCGTACAACGAAAGCGATCCCGGTGTTGAATCTTGGGTGCCTGCGTGGGCGACGGTTCGCGTAGCGTGAAGGCTGAACCGAGGTCTGACTCAGAAAGCGATTGACTCCGGCGAGGATGTCTTGCTGACGAAGTGTCGGCCTCGGTTCTTGCCTTCGAGGATCGGCCTGACCTGATAGGAGCGTTCGCCTCGTGAGGGGCGTCCACCGGGATGTTGTCGGCCGGTCCGCTAACACCATACCGCTGGAGGTCAGGTCGATGAGGAGAGCCAAGAGGCGTGGTCCGGGACCGTCGCATTTGTTGATGACGCCCGGTCATGCGGGCAATGTGGTCGGGGTCGATCCGCATAAGCGGACGCTGAGCGCGACGGTTGCCGATGCGCGCGGCGGGATCCTGAGTTCGGCTCACTTCCGCGTCTCGGGTGAGGGCCATCGGGAGCTGGAGGCGTGGGCGCGGCAGTTCGGGCAGATCGCCCGCTGGGGGATCGAGGGCGCGGCGGGCTGGGGCCGGCATACGGCGATGTTCTTGACCGGCCGCGGCCATGACGTGCGCGATGTGTGCGCGAACCGCACGCCGCGGATAGACCGGGCGCGCCAGCGCGGCAAGTCAGACACGCTCGACAGTGAGCGGATCGCGCGCGAGGTGCTCGCGCACCCGCTTCTGCCCAAGGCGTTCAAGCGCTCAGGCCAGGAGCAAGGCCTGGACGAGCGGCAGCAGCTGCTTGCCTTGTGGAACAACCGACGCCGCTCGATCCTCACGAGCCGCCAGCACCTCGTGGGCGAGGCCGAGTACCTGCTCTGCGAGCTGCCGCTTGAGCTGCGCGAGCAGCTGCCCGACACCAAGGCGGTCCGACCGCGCCTGGCGGCGCTCGCGCGCCGCAACCGTCGGCGCCGCTACGACGCGCCGACCCGGCTACGGTTAGGGCTGCTCGACGACTATCGCGCGCAGATCGGTGCGCTGGATCGCGAGGAGCGCCGGGTCGTCGTCGAGCTCGAGTCGCTCGTCGATGAGAGCGGCTCGACGCTTGGGGAGCTCTGCGGCCTGAGTACCCGCTCGGTCGCCGAGCTGCTGGTCGAGGTCGGAGATCCAAGGCGGTTCACTGAGGGCGGGTTCGCGCGCTTCAACGGCACCGCTCCGCTTCCCGCGTCGAGCGCGGAGGGGCCCGGCGAGCCGATCCGCCACCGCTACAACCCCGGTGGCAACCGGCGCATCAACGCGATCCTGCACCGGATGGCGGTCACTCAGCTGCGCTGCGAGCCACGCGCCCAGCGCATCTACACGAACGCGCGCGCCGGCGGGCACACCAAGAAGGAAGCCCGCCGGATTCTCAAGCGCCACCTGTCCGACGTCATCTACCGGCGCATGATCCGCGACCTCGCCGCCCGACCGGCCGACCACCGCGAGCCTGACCTCCTCGCTGCATAACCGCGCGCGCCCACCGCGCAGTCAAGGGCAGGCCCGCCAGGGCCGAGCGCAGCGAGCCCGCGACAGCGGCGCCCTTGACGGCACGGTGGCAAGCGCCATCCTCCCGCGAGGAGGTCGGACTTGACATAGATGGCATGTGCAATGCGCCATCGCGATCCGTCCTGGCCGACGTGTAGGGACCTCCTCAGCTCAAGCGCGGCGCTGGGCCGCGCAGGCTTGCAAACCATGGAGCTTGAGGAGGCCCCAATGACGATCCTAATGGGATGCGATCAGCATCGAGCGCAGATCACGACGGAGTGGGTCGACACGTCGACCGGCGAGGTCTCGCGGGCGCGGGTGATGCCGGCGGATCGCGGTGGCGTGCGCCGGTTCCTTCAGCGCTTCCGTGGCCAGGAGCTCGAGGTGGCGCTGGAAGCGACGACGGGCTGGCGGTTCGTGGTCGAGGAGCTCCACGCGGTCGGGGCGCGGGTGCACTTGGGGGAGCCAGCGGAGACCTCGGCCTTGCGGGGAAACAAGAAGCGCGCGAAGAGCGACCGCGCGGACGCCAGGCATCTGCGACAGCTGCTGATGGCCGGCCGGCTGCCGGAGTCGTGGATCCCGCCCGATCACATCCTCGATCTCCGCGCCCGCGTGCGCCTGCGCCACACCCTCTCTGAGCAGCGCGGCGAGTGGCAGCAGCGGATCCAATCAGTGCTCTATCACCACGGATGCCCGCAGCGCGGCGATCTGATCAACCGCGACGGGCTCGCGTGGCTCGCCGCTCAGCCGCTGAAAGCGTGCGCTCGCGAGCAGGTGAGGATCGCGCTCGCGATGATCGACGCGCTCGACACGCAGATCGCTCCGTTGGATAAGGAGTTGCGCGCGTATGCGCGCCGTCAGCCAGGATGCAAGGCGCTGCTCGGGCACTACGGGATCGGGCCGATCACGTCGGTCACGATCCTCGCCGAGCTCGGCGACCCCAACCGGTTCTCGTCCTCCCGAGAAGCGGTCCGCTACGCCGGACTAGACATCACTGTGCACCAATCCGACCTTCGCCGCGCACCCGGACGCCTCTCCCGCCAAGGGCCACCCGCCTTGCGGTGGGCGCTGTTCGAAGCAGCGCAATGCGCCCGCCGGCGCAGCTCACCCGACCACGCCTACTACCTCGAAGCCGCGGAGCGGCTCGGCGGGAACCGCGCGTGCCTGTCGGTCGCGCGCAAGCTCCTCAAACGCAGCTACCACACGCTGCGGGAGCTCGGCGAGGAGGCTCTTCAGCCCGCATGACCACCAGCTTGTGCGCGCTGCCCTCACTCACACCGATGCACAGCGGCCGGCTCCCTGCAGGCTCCTGCCGCCACGACCACGTGGACGGCCTTCATAGACAGAGCGGCCGCAACGCTTCCCCCAGCGGGATCACCCCATCGACCATCATGTCGCCGACCCGGAACCAACCCGGATCGTGGACCGAGATAAGGCTGGGCGCCCGCGCGCACACGACCAACAACGCAAACCGCGCACACGCCCCACCGACCGCCCCGAAGATCACCCCCAACCCAGACCCGCGCTTGACAGCGGGACCCTGCACAGATAAGGAGCCTTCGTGCGGTGAGGGGCCGGATACGACGGTCAAGGGAGAACTCTGACTCCAACTGGCCCGTGGTTGCGTTCCTGCGTTTGCGCAAGCCGGCCACGTCCTTCGGTGAGCGATGAAGCGGAAGGGCGGGTACGTGGATGACCGACCGCGTCGACCGAAGAGGTTGCCGACTCAGCTTCCTGGACGGCTGAGGGCCACCGGACCCCTGCTCTAGAGTCCCGGAGGGCACGCGATCAACCGTGTAGTCGAGAGGAGGCTCGATGGATGTGGGAATCGGACTGCCGAACGCGCTACGGGGGGTCGATCGGTCGGGAATCGTGGACTGGGCGCGCCGCGCCGAGCGGGCTGGGTTCTCGAGTTTGGGAACGCTCGACCGAGTGGCGTACCCAAACTACGAGTCGCTGATCGCTCTGGCCGCCGCAGCTGCAGTGACCGACCGGATAGGCCTGCTTACCGACATCCTGATCGCTCCGCTGCGGTCGAATACCGCATTGCTGGCCAAGCAGGCGGCCACGATCGACTCGCTATCCGGTGGACGGCTCACGCTCGGCCTCGCGGTCGGGGGACGACCGGACGATTTCGAGGTCAGTGGGGTTGACTTTCACCGGCGTGGACACATCTTCGAGGAGCAACTTGGCGAGATGACGGCGATCTGGCGTGGCGAGAGCGCCGTCGGGCCACCCCCCGCGCGAGGCGAGCGGCCAGGTTTGCTGATCGGGGGCCCATCCGACGTCGCCTTCAGGCGAGCAGCTGAGTACGCCGACGGCTGGACGATGGGCGGCGGCACGCCCGAGGTGTTCACGCTGTCGCTCGCGAAGCTGAACTCGGCTTGGAGCGCGGCGGGCCGACATGGGAAGCCGCGGACAATGGCGCTCTTTTACTTCGTGATCGGGGATGACGCCGAGCGGGTGGCCAGCGAGTCGCTCGGCGACTACTACGCATTCCTTGGCGACTATGCCCAGCAGATCGTGGCCGGTGCCTCTAAATCCGCCGACACGGTCAAGCAGTACCTCACGGCATTTCAGTCAGCCGGAGCTGACGAGGTGATCTGCTTTCCCGCATCAGCAAGCATCGACCAAGTCGAGCTGCTAGCGGAGGCGGCACTCAGCTAACAGCTTGCTTGTGCGCCCACGCGGCCCGGCGTCACTATGGCTATCTGCACAAACTGCGGCACAGCGAGTCCGGATGACTTCCAGTTCTGCCCCAAGTGCGGCGCGGAGTTGCCCCAGGACGTGGCGCCGCGCCAGGCGCGCAAGGTCGTAACGGCTCTGTTCTGCGACGTGACCGGCTCGACGGCGTTGGGCGAGGAGCTCGATCCGGAGGTGCTACGCGGCGTGATGAACCGTTACTTCGCCGAGATCCGGGCGACGATCGAGCGGCACGGGGGGACGGTCGACAAGTTCATTGGTGACGCGGTGATGGCCGTGTTCGGGATCCCCCGCGTCGAGGAGGACGACGCGCTGCGGGCGGTCCGGGCGGCGGCTGAGATCCGCGAGCGGCTGCCCGGGGTGGCGCGTGAGGCCGGGATCGCGCTGCGCTTCCGGACCGGGATCAACACCGGTCGGGTGCTGGTTGGCGAAGGTGAGAACCTCGCGATCGGGGATGCGGTGAACGTCGCCGCGCGCCTAGAGCAGGCCGCGGCGCCGGGCGAGATCGTGCTGGGCGCAGAGACCTTGAGGCTGGTGCGCGATGCGGTCGAGGTCGAGCCGCTGGGAGCGCTGTCGGTCAAGGGCAAGTCCGAGCCTGTGCCCGCGTTCCGCCTGGTGAGCGTTGATCCCGCCGCCCCTGGCATCGCCCGCCGTCTCGGTGCTCCGCTGGTCGGTCGCGGGCGCGAGCTGCGCCTCCTGCATCAGGCGTGGGAGCGCACCGTGGAGGAGTCGGGCTGTCACCTGTTCACCTTGCTGGGGGCTGCTGGGGTTGGAAAGTCGAGGCTGGTCGGAGAGCTGTTCGCCGAGGTCGCCGGTCGGGCGACTGTCCTCACTGGCCGGTGCCTGCACTACGGCGAGGGCATCACCTTCTGGCCGCTGGTCGAGGCCTTGGTACCGCTCGGGGCGCCGGCTCAGCCGGTGCTGGAGCGCCTGAGCTCCGGCGGCGCGGCTGTCCCGGAGGAGCTCTTCTGGTCCGTGCGAGAGCTGCTCGAGTCGGTTGCCGCGGAGCGGCCGGTGATCTTGCACGTCGACGATCTGCAGTGGGCCGAGCCGATGCTGGTCGACCTGCTGGGCCACGTGGTCGATCTTTCCCGGGGTGCCCCGATCCTGGTGCTCTGCACGGCGCGTCCCGAGCTTCTCGAGGACCGGCCTAAGTGGGGCGCCGGGAAGCTGAACGCCACCACCGTTTTGCTCGAACCACTCGGTGCCACTGAGTCAGAGGCGCTGTTGAACCAGCTCGGGGACGGGCTAGAACCCGAGGCGCGCAGCCGTGTGATCCTCGCCAGCGAGGGAAATCCGCTGTTCCTCGAGGAGATGGCCGCGCTCGCGCGTGAGCGGGGGTCGGTGGAGGTCCCGTCAACGATCCAGGCGCTGCTTGCCGCCAGGCTCGAGCGGCTAGCGGTCGAGGAGCGCGAGCTGCTCGAACGAGGCGCCATCGAGGGCGAGGTGTTTCATCGTCTGGCCGTCCGCGCGCTGGCAAGCGCGCGCTTGGCGGTGGAGGTCGACCCGCGGCTGGAGGGGCTCGTGCGCAAGGAGCTAATCCGACCGCATCCGGCGACACTGCGAGACGACGTCGCGTTCCGGTTTCGACACCTCCTGATCCGCGACGCCGCCTACGACGGCCTACCGAAGGCTGCACGGGCCGACTTACACAAGCGCTTCGCCGGATGGCTCGAGCAACACGCCCACGAGCTGGTCGAGCTCGACGAGATCGTCGGCTGGCACCTGGAGCAGGCGATCCACTACGCCCTCGAGCTGGGCCAGTCACTCGAACCGGCGCTCGCGCCGCGCGCCGCCGAGCATCTGCACCGTGCGGGTGCCCGGGCCTACCGGCGCAGCGACCAGCAGGCGGCTGTGAACCTTTTCGGTCGCGCACTCGCGCTCGTTGCCGAGCCTGACCCGCTCCACGCGATGATCTGCGTCGAGCTCGGCGAGCAGCTGGTCGACATCGGCGAGCTCACCCGCGCTGACGAGCTGCTGTCGATCGCCGAGAGCAATCCGGAAGTCGCCCCGCTCGCCACGCTTCCCCGCCTGGAATGGCTGAGCCTCAGCCGCCCGGCGGAGGCAGTTCGCGCCCTCAAGTCGGAACTTCCGGGCCTTATAGAACGCTTTACCGCCGCGGGGGACGACCGCGGCCTTGCCAAAGCGCACCTGCTCGCGTGGGGAATGCACTGGCTGGCAAGCCAGGCCATCCCCGCCGCGGCGGAGGCCAAGCTCGCCGCCGAGCATGCCCGCAAGGCCGGTGATCAGGGGCTCCAGGCGCGTGCGCTGAGCCTCGAGCTGCCACCGCTCGTCAGGGACTTTCGTCACACCCGGGAACTGGCAAAGCGCCTCGACGAGCTGGAGCAGGCCGACCTTGGCCCGTATCTGCTGAGCCGCGTAACCCTCGGCCGGGCGTGGCTGGCGCTGCTGGAAGGACGCTTCACGGATGCACGCGCGTTCGCTCGGCAGGCGATCGACGCCTACCGGACGCTCGGGATGCCGTTGATGGAGTTCGCCTCCAGGCAGGTGCTTGCCGAGATCGAGCTCGACTCCGGCGATCCGGCCACCGCGCGTGCCCTGATGCGCGAGGTGGACGCGTTTGATGCCTCGGTGGGGGAGCGTGGATACCGATCCACGGTCCAGGCCCTCCTCGCGGTAACCGAGGACGCGCTGGGCAACCATGAGGCCGCACGGGCCGCGATCGAGCTCTCCGACGAGCTCAGCGCCCCCGAGGACGTGATCAATTACGCGATCACGCATCCAGTGCGGGCGCGACTGGCGCTGGCTGAAGGGGACGCCGAAGCCGCCGAGCGATGGGCGCGCAGCGCCGTCCACTATGCGTTCATCAGCGATTTCCCCCAAACGCGGGGACGCGCGAAGCTGGATCTCGCCCGCGTTCTGGAAAGCCTGGGCCGCCCTTCCGATGCAGCGGTGGAAGCGCGGGCCGCCCTCGAGCTGTTCACTGCGAAGGGCGACCTCCCCGGCGCTGAGCAAGCCCAAACGCTCCTCGACGCACTATCCGTCAACGATTAGAAACCCGGGTCGCGATAGCGAGCAGAGCTCGCCCAGCCTAGGACCACGCTCCCCCTCGGGCAAATGCAGCAGGGCGGATTCCGAGGGAGCGAACGCCGGACGCGGTCCAGAGACATCGCCCGTCCTGCTCCTCGCCCGTCACATGAGCGCCACCGCTTTCCTGCATGAACATGTGGCCAACGTCGTCGTGGATCTCGTCGGCGCTCTGGACGAGCACCAGCAGTCTCGTCGCGGCCGGCAGGCTGCTGAATCCGCCCGGCCTGCAGAAGTCGGCACGAGTCAGAGGCCGGACCTCGCACGACCTATCGAGCTCAGCGTCGTCCGGCGCACAAGCAGCGGTCAGGCGTCGGCGCTGCCGGTGGCGGGTAGGCCGCACGCAATGCTGCGCCCGGCCTACCTGACACCACCACCGGTCTCAGCACGAGCGTGACACCGCTGAATCCGCCCGGCTTTTCAGAAGTCGACGGGAGCCGGCAGCCCGATCGCGCGCGACCGGGCGTTGAGGGACGGTGTCGCTCCGCCAGGCCAGCGACGGTCGCCGTCGCGAGGCCGGCGCTTGCTGAGAGACATGATCGCGGAGCCGCCAGCAGACCGCCACGCGCGGGGCGGGCGGCTGGGAAGCGACAGTAAGCGAGCGCAATGTCCCAGTGCTGAGTTCGCGTGGCAGCACCGGCGGCTGCGGCGCCCAACAACTCGTTGGTCGCCAAAGGAATCGACGTGTCTCACGTCTTGCGGCTGCGAAAGCGCTCGTCCCGCGAGCCGCGCGGTTTCTGGGGCCGCGGGACGATCCGGCGTCAAGTCCGAGATATCGCCGCGGATCAAGAGCAGGCGCTCCAGCGACAGATCACCGCGCTCCCCGCTACACGAAAGCGCGCTGAACGTCGGCGGCACGAGCGCGCTAGCGACATCGACACACACCCGCGGTGGTAACGCCACTGCCCCGCCGCCCAGCACCTCGCCGCCGTCAAATCTCGGGAACGGCGCGGCAGGGGAAGACGCTGAGCGAGTCACATGGGTTGTGGGCCAACCGCCCGGCTGCGTATAGCAGCTACCATTGGGATGACTGCACACTGGTGGCACCGCCTGCTCGGCGATCAGCGGGCGACCTTGCAAGCCCACCCGACGGCAGATTTGCGAATCGGGCTATCAGGAGCGCGTTCTCGTCGCGCGCGTCAGGTGGCTCAATCTACCTCGGGGTGCACGATTAAGCGGGCCGATGCGGACTCGCGTCCCGCCGTCGAGCGAGAGCCTAGCTTTGAGAGGTCGAGCTGCAGCGGCTGACGAGCCGACCGAGCGCTTGCTCAGGCTTGTACTTCGGCGCCCTAAGTAAACGCCTTCACGGGGCCCCGCGGTCCGGAACGGCAATAGGCAAGCGCGAGCCGGCGGTTGACAACGGCGGTGTGAACCGGCAGTGCCCCCGGTAGCGATCAAATCGCACCGCGCACGGCGCATGGCCCCGCACGGTGGGCTTGCACAACGCGCAGGGCAGAGTTACACTTCGCAGCGCGGGCGGCCAAGGGTATCGGGGGCAAGCATGCACGAAACGCCTACTCTTGCTGAGCTGTTCGGCAAGTGCGCGTTAGCACGGCCGCGGCAACGCTGGGTGCCGTGGCAGTCATCGGCGGCTCGCTAGGCCCGTGGCTCACCACGCCGTTCGGATCCATATCCGGCGTGCATGGCAAGGACGATGGCTGGATAACCCTTGGCTGCGGTGCCATAGCCGTCTTGCTCGTCGTAGGCAGGGCGGGTCGACGATGGGCGTCCATCTTGGCGTTTGCGGGTGCTCTGGGTATTGCCGGATACGACGGTGCCCGGGTCGTCAAGGCCACTTCGAAGCTCACGATCTTCGGGGTTCACGTCGCTGGGCGGGCTGGGGGATCTACGCCGTGGCCATTGGAGGAGCGGTCGGCTGTCTCGCTCTCGCGATGGACGCCGTTGTTGTCAGAGACGAGATCAGCAAGGGAACGTCGTTGCCTACGCCGACCTCCGCGTTCCCACGGCGCTCCTAGCCGTGATTGTGGGTGCAGGAGCAATTGTGGCGGGAGTCCAAGTCGAGCGCTCCGAGCTGCATCAAGCCGCGACGCTTGCAAGGTCATCGATCGCTCCACCCGCTAATCAATCCTCGCCGTCGACCACCATACAAGGATCCGCAACGGCCTCGACGAGCGCGAGCGCTCCCCAGGCGTCATCGACGGGCACGGGCCCTATCCCCACCAGCACGAGCGCTCCGCCCGCGACGTCATCCCAGTACAGCGCGGGCCAGGTCTGTGGGACAGCGGGCAACGGTGGGACCGAGACCTATCGTGGTGATTCTCAGGAATGCTATTGGGGCACTGGCTCATTCACGCCGCAGGACGAGAACCCGAACGATGCCAGCGCATCGCAGTGTCCTGGCGATGAGATTGGGCCGCACGCTGACTGCTACGTGGCTCAGCACCTCGCCCAGGACTACACCAACGGCAACGATGGCACGTCGTGGACCGATACGGAGACCGAGGGCAACGACACCATCCACTACAACTGTTGGCAGATCGGCCAGTACACCTATGGCTCTGGTGCGGGAATCTATCTCTGCACCGATCACGATTCACAGAACTGGGTGGAGTGGAGCTTCACCTAGACACCCGCCCTGAGTAGCGCAGAGCGCGATCCGACGTTGACAGCCGCAGCTCCGGGAGCTTTCCAGGGGTGGATGTGCTGATCATCGCCGCGAATGCCTGCATGGCCAGCAGAGCTTTCGCTTCCTCCTGAGCCTCCCGAATGACCTGCCTCGACAGACAGTCGCCGGCGCCTTTCCGTCGCGCGAGTCGCGTTCGACCACGAGAGCGCCGACGATCTCTGCGACCGCCAGCACCCTTCGTCAGCCCACTCCCGGTAGGTCTCAGGGGACTTCGGCACGCTCAAGAGCCAGATGTTCGCCACCACGTCAAACGCATCGAACGGGCGAAAGCTTCGCCGCAGCGCCTCGCGGAGAGCGTCGATGTCCGCCGGCAGCGACGCTGCAGCAACGATCCGCGCCTGACGATGTTCCTCCAGGTTCGGAAACGCCGGATCCATTGACATGACACAGGTGACGTCCGATCCGCTCCACGCGACGTGGTCCTCCATGTGAAACCCCTCGTACCCGGACGTGTCAGCGCCTGCGTTTCGCGCGCCGCTCGGCGCGGTGCTTATCGACTCTATTCCCAACGTGTATGTCTGTGTGTGCGGCGGGCCTCGTTTGTTCAGCCTACCGTCGGCAGCGGCCGCCACTTTGGGGCCACCGCTGACGACCCCCTTCTTCAGCCCGGCCGATTGGCTCGGCGCGGATCGGATTGGCGACGAAGTGCCGGTTCGGCGCTACCTGCCGGTCGCCGAATCCAGGGCCGGCGAAGCCGCGAGCAGCGTCACCGCGGTACATAGGCAACTCAGCGGGCCAAGCTCCAGCCGGCCAGCCGCTGCCGCCCGGTCTCCGTCAGCCGGCGCGCCTGCTTCACGCCTGGAGCGGCAGTCCTGGTGTCGACGCCGTCGTGACCGCTTTGGTGCTTGCAGTTTCTCGACGTTCGGTTAGCGCTGCTAGCTACGATCGGACCGATCCGTCTGGGACGCGGAGCGTGCGCGCTTGTGACGAGGAGCAGGCGCCGGCTGGGTGGCGGGTCGAGTCCTGGTGTGTGCTGAGCACGGGTCGCCAAGCCGGTGGCGGAGCTGTCAGCTGCTGATCCTTCCGGGGCGTAGCGCTCGGACGTGTTCGCGTATGTGCTCGAGCGCGTTCTTCAGCTCGGCGAGTTGGTCGTTGTCGAGTTGTTCGGCGAAGTGCTTTTGAATGGTCGCGTGGTGGCATTCGCGCGCGGAGCGCAATGTCGCCAGGCCGTCTGGGGTGATGAATACCAGGACGGTGCGCCTGTCGTCTTCGGGACGTTCCCGACGGACAAGACCGGCTTTGTCCATGTTGTCGATGACGCGGGTGAGGCCGCTCTTGCTCGCGAGGATGCGGCCGGCGAGGTCGTTCATGCGGAGGCCTTCGGTTGCGTCCTCGAGGTGGACGAGCACGTCGTACCACCGCAATGAGAGCCCACAACCGGTCTGCAGCTCGGCATCGATGATGTCGATCATCGCAAGTGAGGTTTCGATGAAGACGCGCCAGCTGGCGAGTTCTTTTTGGGTAAGACTTGACATCATTCGTTCGTTCGGCAACTATTCGCTTTGCATTAGCGCTCTTGACAACTTTTGTAGAGCGTATCACAACCCAGTCTGGTCTTCCGAAGGAGGACACGATGTCGGTAACCGCACTTATCAAGCACCGCGTCGACGACTACGACGCGTGGCGCGAGGTCTACGACGGGTTCGCTCCCAGCCAGCGAGCTGGCGGCGTCACCCAGGAGAGCGTGCACCGGGCCAGCGACGATCCCAACGACGTCCTCATCATCCACGGCTTCGGCACGCTCACCGAAGCCGAGACCTTCCTCAACAGCGCCGAGCTGCGCGAAACGATGCAGCGCGCCGGCGTCGCGGGCGCACCGAGCGTCGAGATCTACCAGGACGCCTGAGGGTCGGCGACGGGCGCGATAGCCAGCCCGTCCCGCACGGCGTCGTCGCTTAGCGTGAGCCTCCAGGGCGCAGTCGTTCGCGTCCTCGCCCTCGCCCTGAGGCGATGCAGCGCGCCGGCGGGCAAGGGTCGCCTCAGACCTGGCTCACGACAGCACGGCAAATGATGCGGCACCACGCGATGGGAGAGTTGGCAATGACAACCACGACTGCTCAGTACACGGTCCTGGCCGCAAACGACGGCCTGCGGCTTCGGTCTGGCCCGGGGCGAGACCTCGTCTTCAAGGTCACCGGAGAGGACACCGGTGGCGCCTTCGACTACTTCACGGTCGAAGTCGCCCCACACGGCGGGCCCCCGCTACACGTCCACCACACGCGGGAGGAGACGATCCACGTCCTGAACGGGCGCTTCAAGGTCAGGATCGGCGAGGAGACCTTCGAACTCGATCAAGGCGGCTTCGCGTACCTGCCGTCCAAGGTTCCACACGCCTTCCTGAACCTGACCGACGCGCCCGCCGAGATCATCGTGGTGTACACGCCCGGCGGCGGGCACCACTTCTACGAAGAGCTGGGACCCGTAACCCGCAACGGCACACCCGACCGAGCCGTCGTCGCAGCCATCTTCGAAAAGCACGACATGTCGCTGCTCGGGCCGCCACTCAGCGACGACTGACCCCTCTCGCGCCCAAACGTCGCGGCTCCAAGTACCCACCCAAGCAAGCGTCCCGCCGGGCACAGCGGGACGCTCCCACTAACGACGACCGAACAGCACGGTCCGTGACCGCCTGGGCGCGGCCTTAGGTTAGATGGCCGTCGGGTAAACGGATCGAATCGTCCCTGCAGTAGTGACGGTGGTCGGAGACGTCCGAAGATCGCCAAGGGTGGACTCCCCGTCCCAAATCGGACCTCGATATCGGTCATGCGAGCAACTGTTGTCCCACCGACCAATTGATGCCCCAGGTTTCTGAGTGGCCTTCCCACCGGCCACTAAGGAAGCAGCAGCCGGCGCCAACCTCCGTCGCGCGGAAGGCGGTGAGCTCCCCCTCTGATCGAGAGACGAAGCAACGGGATCGAGGCTCGCCGCTCCTGAGCAGCACCTACCATGCCGGCGGCGAGGGTGTGGGTAGGAGAATGAGCCCGAAGGCGTAGAAGGCGTTGCGGACGCGACTTGCGGTCGCGATCAGGCCCAAGGCGATCAGGCCGCCGGAGACGGAAGAAAGGAACATCGTCGCTCGCCCAGTCGACTCGGCGATCGTCGCCGACCGGGCGCCCTGGAGAGTGAAGTGCTCCGTCGTCACGAACGTGCGCCGCCGGCCGTGGATCCCGGCCGACTGCGGCGTTAGCCACATCCCGGCCTTCGTGGTCCCGGCGTCTTCGGGCGTGACGGATCATTTCTGTCGGCGGGTGCGGCCTGGGTCCGATCGTGATCCGTCGCTCGCAGAACGCAGGCCGGGGAGGGTTAGCGACTGGCTCCGGCTTGCTGCTAGCGTGGGCTTGGCCGCGCCGGCCGGCCCCTACAGAGGAGACCCCTAATGATTTCCCGGGGTTGCGCCCCGCCGATCGTGCTCGTACACACGGCCTCTGGCTGCACCCGCGTAGCTGGGAGGGCTGGAAGCAGCGCTTCGAGCGCCGCGGCCACCAAGTGCTGGCCACCGCTGGCCGCGCGGGATGGGATTCGATCAGATCGTGCACAAGTTCCGTGAGTCACCCCGGATAGAAAGGAACGCAATGACTGATACGCCGGGTAGCGACGACCGGACCTGCACCGAGTACGAGGTCCAGGAGGTCGAGAAGGTCAACGGCACAGGCAAGCAGCCGGTCGTCTTCGTTCACGGCCTCTGGCTCTTGCCAAACAGCTGGGATCCGTGGCGGGAAGTCTTCGAGGAGGCTGGATACGCGACCGCCGCCCCGGGGTGGCCCGACGACCCGGACACCACCGAAGAGGCGCACGCGGATCCGGAGGTGTTCGCGGACAAGTCGATCGGCCAGATCGCCGATCACTACCAGGAGGTGATCGAGGCTCTCGACAAGAAGCCGGCGATCATCGGGCACTCGTTCGGCGGCCTGCTGACCGAGATTCTCGCCGGGCGCGGGCTCGCGGCCGTCTCGGTGCCGATCAGCCCGGCGCCGTTCCGGGGCGTCCTCCCGCTGCCGTTCTCGGCATTGAAGTCCGGCTCGCCGGTGCTGCGCAACCCGGCCAACCGCGGTCGCGCGGTGCCGCTCACCTATGACCAGTTCAAATACGGATTCGCGAACATGCTCGACGACGACGAGGCAAAGGAGCTCTACGAGAAGTACTCGGTTGCGGGGTCCGGCAAGGTCCTGTTTCAGGCCGCGAGTGCGAACCTGAACCCGTGGACCGAGGACAAGGTCGACACCGAGAACCCCGAGCGTGGCCCGATGTTGATCCTCGCGGGCGAGAAGGACCACACGGTTCCGCACGCGATCGCCAACGCGTCGTTCAAGCGAGAGCGCCGCAACGACGGCGTGACCGAAATCGTCGAGATCGAGGGCCGCGGTCACTCGTTGACGATCGACAGCGGCTGGCGCGAGGTCTGCGACAAGGCGCTCGCGTTCGTCAAGCGGTTCGTGTAGCCGCGCGGCACGACACCCGGTCACGGCCGAGTTGCAGCTCGGCCGGTCCGCCGCCCCGATTGGCGACCAAGGCCAAGGCGGCGCCGGCGAAATCGTCGGCCGAGGCCGACACGAAGCGTTGCGCTTTCCATGCGGAGGGGATGCGATCGCCAGGCCGACGGCCGCGCCACGCACTGGTGCTTACGGACACGATCGGTCACGGCCGGAACGGACGATGGGCCGGCGGAGGTCCAGGAGCATTCCGCCGGTCAATGCGCACTACCCATCCACGCCTGATGCAGCAGTCAGGGCGGTGCCGGGAGGCTGCCGCTCCAGTGCTTGCTCTTCAGGCGTTCGTGGCTAACCCGAAGTTCCCTCTGGTGAGGCGGCCCGGATTCGGCTCATTCCGTAGGCTTTCGGGCTGTTTGGGGTGCTCGGGTCGTGTCTACCGGGTGGCCACGACGGGGGCGTGTTGGGCGAGGTCGAGCGCCTCGGCTTGTAGCGCGGTCGGCTGGGTGAGCTTCTCGAACGTGCTGTTGGCGCCGCGCAGGCGGGTGGTGTTCCGGGTCTGGGTGGAGAGCTCGGCGAGGAGGGTGCGGTAGCTGTGCGCGGGCTGATCGCTGCTGGTCCGTTTCGTCTGAGCTTTGTGTTGCGCGGCGGGGGAACGGACGGCTTTGGCGACGGGGTCGGGACTGACGGGCCGGTCCTCGTCGCTGAACAGCAGCGGTTTCCACGCGGCCTTCAAGTGCCAGGTGAGGTAGTAAGCGAGCATGCAGATCAGCACGTGCGCGCGGACGCGGTCCTCGAGGCGGTGATGGATCGGGCGGATCTGTAGCTCGGGGCCTTTCAGTGACCCGAACGCCCGCTCGGCCTGTTCAAGGTTCTTGTAGGCGCGCACGACATCGATGGGCGGGAGGTCGGCTTCGGTGAGGCTGGTGCGCAGGATGTAGAACCCGTCCAGCGCCGCCTCTTCAGCGATCCCGGCTGTGTCGCGGGTGTAGGTGAAGGTGGTGTCGGTGATCTCGATCTGGAAGTGCTTGCGCATCCGATGGCGCTTCAGTGCCGGTCCGACCGCCAGCCCGATCTGACCGGCGCCCAGCAACGTCCCGCCCTCGACGCGGTGCGCGATCTGAGCGAGGTCGGCTTCGGTCGCGGCGAGCAGCTCCTCGCGTTTGCGAGCGCGCTGCGCGCCGACCAGCGGGTTGCGGCACACGATCAGCCGCTCGCCGGGGAACTCGTCGGCGTCGGTGATCTCCCCGAGGTTCTGCTCGTCAAACAGTGACGGTTGGAAAGCGCCGGATCGCGCGAGTTTCTTGATCGTCGGGGCTTTCAGCGCGGTGATCCAGTCGACCCCGCCGACCTGGCCCAGCAGCTCGATGTTCGCCTTGGTGACCATCCCGCGATCCGCGACCACGACGACCCGTGAGAGCCCGAAGCGGTCCTTCAGCTTCGTGACCTGCGCGGGCAGCGTCGCATCGTCGTGCAGCTCGCCACTGAACACCTCGACCGCGACCGGCCGCCCGGCCATGTCACACAACAGCCCATAGATGATCTGTGGGAGCCCGAGTTTTCCATCACGCGAGTACCCCAACTTCGCCAACGGACACGTCCGCCCCTCGAAGTAGCTCGAGGACACGTCATAGAGCACCATCTGCCCATCGGCGAGGTGACGGGCAGCGAGCCGGTCCTCGATCCGCTGCTGGCGCTCGAGCAGCCAGTCCATCGCCGCGTAGAGATCATCCTCATCCGCGCCCTCCACACCCAACTCGCTCGCGAGCGTGGACTGCCCCAAGGTGCGGACCATCCCGAGCTTCGACCCCGGGCAGATCACCCGCCCGACGATCATCGCCATGCACAGATCCCGCTCCCGGCACGCTGAACGATCAACCAGCTTAGAGAGCTCAAGCCGGCCGGCCATAGCGAGCGCCGCGTTCACGTGCCCGGCCGGGAGGGAGCGCTCGATCTCGAACGCGTCCCTGGCGTTCACCAGCGTCTCGCCCGCCAGGACACGTCGGATCGCGTCGATCGCCTCAGCCGGGAGATGCGAGAGGTTCGCGAGCGTCTCCTTCTTGACCTTCCCGTCTTGGCGGTAGGAGCGCCGGAGCAACGTCGCCGTGTACTCACGATCCCCAGACCGTCGCGTAGTCGTGCTCACGTGCATCGCGCCACTTTGCCGAGCGGGACGGCCCATACCTGGACAATACCGCATATCAAGGCGACTAGTAGTGGGTACACATGATGACAACAAAAGGTCCGGAATTCCCACAACTACAGGGATCCCGGCCTCTACTCCGGCTGACTACCGGGGGAACTTCGGGCTAACGGTGACGGCGCCGCGGGTGCGGCTCTTTTGAAGGGACCCGCGGGGCGGGCGCATTGACAGTGAATCGCCTGTAGATACGGGGGTTTTGGGCTCTCGCCGCGGGCGCGGGTGGGTGTCTTGGCCGTTTCCCGCTTAGCGATTGCCTGGGGTTGAGCTGTTCGGGCGCCCCATGGCCGGTGTTTTCCGCCGTTTTCGGCGGGTTTCGCGGCCGGCGGGCGGGTCCCAGGACTCGTAGGTCGGGTGTCGAAGTCGGCGTTGCTCATATCCAACGTCGACCACGGAGGTGGCCAACGTGATCGCCGATCTCGACACCCGTTGTGGCGAACTTTACGCCTCGGGCGATGAACTCCTGCCCGCCGAGCGGGCTGGCGGTGATCGTGCAGCTGCCTTTGCCTGCAGCCGGGAGCAGTTCGAATCGCTGATCAGCTTCCTGGAGGGGACGGACGCGGCCGGGCTCTCGCACGCTGAACTCGAGGAGCGGCTTGACCGTGACGGGCGGGAGCTGTTGCGCCGGCTGCTGGATGATCACCTGGCGCTACGCGCGCTGCGCGAGCAGCGCTTGGAGCAGGTCACCGGCGATGAGGGCGTGAGCCGTACTCGAGTCGAGTCCGGTCACGAGCGCGCGCTGGAGACGGTGTTTGGAACGGTGAGCGTCGAGCGGCTGGCCTACCGCGCGCCCAAGGTCGGGAACCTGCATCCTGCTGACGCGGCGTTGAACCTGCCGGTCGAGCGTCACTCGCACGGACTGCGCAAGCTCGCCGGCCTGGAGGCCGCCCGCGGCAGCTTCCAAGACGCAACCGATGCGATCGAGCGCTCGACGGGCGTGCGGCTGGGTAAACGCCAGGTCGAGGAGCTCGCCACGCTCGCCGCTGTCGACTTCGAGGACTTCTACGAGACCCGGCGTCCTGCCCGCTCCAAGCGCGACGATCTGTTGGTGCTCTCGTGCGACGGGAAGGGGATCGTGATGCGCCCCGACGCGCTCAGGACCGCGACCGCCACCCGCGCCGCGCGGGCGTCACCCAAGCCCACCGCTCGCCTGTCCCGGGAGGAGCTGCGAAACCGCAAGCGGATGGCGGAGATCGGCGCGGTCTACGACGCCAAGCCAGCGCCGCGCACCGTCGCCGACATCCTCGCCTCCGCCGCGCCGCAGGGCTACCAGCCCAACCCCGGGCCGGTCGCTGCCAACAAGTGGTTGTGCGCCAGCGTCCTCACCGATGCCGCGGTCGTGATCGCCCGCGTCTTCGACGAGGCCCAACGGCGCGACCCCAAACACCGGCGCACCTGGGTCGTGCTGGTCGACGGCAACAGCCACCAGATCCAGCGGATCAACTACGAAGCCAACAAGCGCGGCGTCGAGGTCACGATCATCTGCGACTTCGTGCACGTCCTTCAATACCTCTGGGGCGCCGCCAACTGCCTACACCCAGACAACCCTCAAGCCACCGAACGATGGGTGCAGCAGCACGCGAACCGCGTGCTCGAAGGCCACGCCACCAAAGTCGCCGGCAGCATCCGCCGCCAAGCGACCAACGCCAGGCTCGACCCCACACAGCGCAAGCCCGCCGACGACGCCGCCGGCTACCTGACGACCCTCGCCCCCTACCTCGACTACCCGACCGCCCTGCAAAGCGGCTGGCCGATCGCGACCGGGATCATCGAAGGCGCCTGCCGCCATCTGATCAAAGACCGGATGGACATCACCGGCGCCCGCTGGGGACTCGCCGGCGCCGAGGCCATCCTGAAGCTACGCGCGATCAAGGCCAACGGCGACTTCGACGACTACTGGCAATTTCACCTCACCAAAGAACACCACCACGTCCACCACGCCCGCTACCACAACCACCAACTCCCGTTCACGACATGACAGGTCATAGTCCCTTCAGAAGAGCCGCACCCCGGCGCCGCCAGGCCGGCGCCACCAGACTGCTGCATCGCCGGGGCGGACGGGCAGTCGTGGTCGCGGTGGCCGGCGTGGCCGCAGGCGTTCCGAACCAGCAGTCTCGGCCATGCCGAAACGGCTCGCCGAGACTGCCGCAAGTGGCCCGATGCGACAGCCTGGCGACAGGCCGCGCACGCCTTCGAGACTTCTGTCGTAAAGCGCAAGCCCGCACCGTTCAGAGCGAGCGCGCTCGGGTGCAGCTCTTTTGAAGGGACCCGCGGGGCGGGCTGAACTGACAGTGAATCGCCCGTAGATACGGGGGTTTTGGGCTGTCGCCGGTGGTGGCGGGTGGTGGTGTTGGGCGTGTCCCGCTGGGCGATTTCCTGGGGTTGAGCTGATCGAGCGACCGATGGTCGGTGTTTTCGACCGTTTTCCGCGGGTTCGCGGTTGTGGGGCGGGTCCCAGGACTCGTATTTCGGGTGTCGAAGTCGGCGTTGCTCATATCCAACGTCGACCACGGAGGTGGCCAACGTGACCGCCGATCTCGACACCCGTTGTGGCGAACTTTACGCCTCGGGCGATGAACTCCTGCCCGAGGCGTCGCTCGGCAGCGATCGTGCAGCTGCGTTCGCGCGCAGCCAGGAGCAGTTCGAGTCGCTGATCGGTTTCCTGGACGGGACGGATGCGGCTGGGCTCTCGCACGCGGAGCTTGAGGAGCGTCTTGACCGGGACGGGCGGGAGCTGTTGCGCAGGTTGCTGGCTGATCATCTGGCGTTGCGGGCAGTCCGCGAGAAGCGGCTCGAGCAGGTCCTCGGCGATGAGGGGGTCAGGCGTGCGCGGATTGAGTCCGGTCACGCGCGCGCGTTGGAGACGGTGTTCGGGACCGTGAGTGTCGAGCGGCTGGCGTACCGGGCACCGGGGCTGGGGAATCTGCACCCCGCTGACGCGATCCTGAATTTGCCGGTCGAGCGTCACTCCCACGGGCTGCGCAAGCTCGCGGCGGTGCAGGCCGCGCGCGGCAGCTTCCAGGACGCGGTGGAGGCGATCGAACGCTCTACCGGGCAGCAGCTCGGCCATCGCCAGGTCCAGGAGCTCGCCCAGCTCGCCGCGGTCGACTTCGAGGACTTCTATGCGGCCAGGCGACCGAAGCGATCCAAGCCCGAGCAGTTGTTGGTGCTCTCGGCCGATGGCAAGGGGATCGTGATGCGCCCCGACGCGCTACGCACCCAGACCGCCACCAGGCGTGTCCGCGCTGGCCCCAAGCCCAAGACCAGGCTGGCCGGGCTCAGAGAAGCTCAACTGCAAGCGAATGGCGGAGATCGGCGCGGTCTATGACGCGACCCCGGCGCCCCGCACGGCGGCCGACATCCTCGCCCGCGACGACAGCCATGAGCCCGCGCCAGGGCCGGTCGCTGCCAACAAGTGGTTGTGCGCCAGCATCGTCAAGGACGCCGGCACCGTCATCAAACACGTCTTCCAAGAGGCCGACCGCCGCGACCCCAAACGCCGCCGCACTTGGGTCGCGCTCGTGGACGGCAACAACCACCAGATCCAACGGATCCGCTCCGAGGCCAAAGCCCGTGGCGTGAAGGTGACGATCGTCGTCGACTTCATCCACGTCCTGGAATACCTGTGGACCGCTGCCAGCTGCCTGTTCCCCACCCTGAACCCCGCCGAATGGGTGCACCTCCAAGCGACCAGGGTGCTCGAAGGACACGCCAGCAAGGTCGCCGGCACGATCCGCCGCACCGCCACAAACCGCCGCCTGGACCCAGCAAGCCGCAAACTCGCCGACGACGCCGCCAACTACCTGACCAGCAAGGCCCCGTACCTCGACTACCCGACCGCCCTGGCAAACGGCTGGCCGATCGCGACCGGGATCATCGAGGGAAGACACGACACACTACCCATCTCGATGGCTTCCCGGCGACGGTCCGGGTCACGCGCGCGCGGCACGCGCTGGAGGGCCGCTCGCTTGAGCTGATTGGTTGGATGCGCCGGCATGGCCGGCTCGAGCTGCTGTTGGTGCTGGCGGAGGGCAGCCGCGTGTTCGTTCCGGCGGCGTGGACTGATCTGGTGGGCGCTGGGCCGTCGGCGGCGGGGACGCTGGGCTCGCTCGAGGATCTGCTGGCAATGCGGCGCGTGCTGGACGGCGTGCTGCGCCCTGGTGGGGCGGGCGAGTCGGCCGTCGGGAGCGGTGTTGTCCTGGTCGGGCGCGATGATCCGGCCGGCGAACGGCATGGTGATGCAGTTGCGTCTGGATCTGGCGGAGTCTCCGGCGCCGGCGGCGGCGCTCTGGGAGCTGGTCGGCGGAGAGCAGCGCCAGCGGGTGCTGACGCTGCTGGCGGCACTGATCGCGCGCGCCGTCGGCGGGGAGGCGATCGGCGATGAGCTTGTATCGCTGGCGGGCGCAGGCGCGGCTGGAGGACGGGATGACTGAGCGACGGGTCGACGGCAGCGGCCGGCAGATGGTGACGGTCTCCTTGACCGACGAGGGGGAGGGTGAGACCAGCGACGCGCAGGGCAGGCCCCTCGTGCCCGAACCGCCAGTGCTCACCCACCTGCGTCCGAGCGAGGCGCGCGAGCTGGCGTTCTGCCTGCTGGAGCTGCCCGAGCGGCGAGGGGAGGCCGACGATGCAAGGGCGTGAGAAGCTCACTGGTGCGCATCTGCGCCGTCGCGCATTCGTGTACCCGCGCCAGTCCTCGCAGGGGCAGCTTGAGAGCAACACGGAGTCGACCGCGCGTCAGTACGCGCTGGTGGAGCGCGCGGTCGAGCTGGGATTCGCGCGCGAGTTGGTGGTGGTGATCGACGACGATCTGGGGATTTCTGCCGATGGCACTGCTGAGCGCTCGGGGTTTCAGCGGCTGACTGCGGAGGTCGCCCTCGGCCATGCCGGCTTGGTGCTCGGCTTGGAGGTCTCGCGGGTGGCTCGCAACAACAGTGACTGGTACCGCCTGCTTGATTTGTGCGGGGTTACTGACACTGTGATTGGTGACTTTGACGGGTTGTATCACCCGGGCTCGTTCAATGACAGGCTGCTGTTGGGTATGAAGGGCACTATCAGTGAGGCGGAGTTGTATATGATCCGCCAGCGGCTGGATGGCGGGATTCGTAACAAGGCAGCGCGCGGCGAGTTGCGCAAGGCGCTGCCGGTCGGGCTGGTCTGGGGCGAGGGAGACGGGGAGATCCTGCTCGATCCCGACGAGGCTGTGCGTGGCGCGATCCAGACGATCCTAGATCGGTTCGCTGAGCTCGGCTCGGCGCACCAGGTGTGGCTGTGGCTGCGCCAGCAGCAGATCGAGCATCCACTGAGGCGCTTCACCAGCTCGGAGATCCAGTGGGTCGCTCCCAGCTATGACCAGGTGCTCAAGGTGCTGACCAATCCTGCCTACGCGGGTGCGTATGCGTTCGGCAAGACGCGCCTGGAGCGCTACATCGATCAGCACGGCCGGCCGCGCAAACGTACCCGCAGGGTGCCCCGAGAAGAGTGGGAGGTGCTGATCTGGGATCACCACCCCAGCTACATCGACCGGGCCACGTTCGAGGCGAACCAGGCGCGGATTGAGGCCAACAGCCGCCCGCGCGCGCACGAGCCGGGCGGCGCGGTCCGCGAGGGCCCGGCGCTGCTGCAGGGGATCGCCGTCTGCGGCCGCTGCTCGCGCAAGCTCAGCGTCCACTATGAGGGCCGGCCCGGTCACCAGAGCCCCGTTTATGACTGTCGCGGCACGGGCGAGACGTGGTGCTCCCGCGTCGGGGGCAGGCGGATCGACGAGGCGGTCGCGGCCGCGCTGCTCGAGGCGCTCACCCCGGCCGGGGTCAAGGCCGCGCTTGCCGCCGCCGACGCGCTCGAGCAAGACCACGACGCTGCGCTTACCCAGTGGCGGCTGCAGGTCGAGCGCGCCCGCTATGACGCCGAGCGGGCTGAGCGTCGCTACCGCCAGGTCGAGCCCGAGCACCGGCTCGTCGCTCGCGGCCTCGAGCGCGACTGGGAGAAGACGCTCGGCGCGCTCGCCGAGGCCGAGGCCGAGCTCAGCCTGCGCGAGCGCCGCCGGCCGCGCGCGCTCACCGACACCGACCGCGCGCGGCTGCTGGCGCTCGGCTCAGACCTCGGCCGGGTGTGGTCGGCGCCGAGCACCACAGACCGCGACCGCAAGCAGCTGCTGCGATCCGTTGTCGAGGAAGTGATCCTCGACATCAACCGCCCCGACCGGCGCGCGACGATCACGATCCGCTGGCGCGGCGGCGCGCTCACCGAGCTGGCGGTCTCGCTCCCCGAACGACGACCATCGGTTCGGACCGCCGAGGACACGATTGTCCTGCTCGAACGGCTCGCCGCCCACTACGACGACGCGACGATCGCCGCGATCCTCAACCGCCAAGGCCGCCGCTCCGCCAAGGGCGAGCGGTTCACCCGGCACACCATCGGCTGCCTGCGCCGCTACCGCAACATCCCCACGCATCAGCCGCCCGAACAGCCGCCCGACGGCGAACTGCTCTCCGTCCACAAGGCCGCCGAGCAGCTCGGCGTCGCCCCGTCCACCCTGTTCCGCTGGCTGCAGGCCGGGTTCATCGCCGGCGAGCAGGACACCCCCGGCGCCCCATGGCGGATCCGCGTCAACGACCAGCTCCGCTCCCTGTTCGTCGAGGACGCCCCCGCCGGCTACGTCCCGATCGTCGACGCGATGCGAACCCTCGCCGTCTCCCGCCAGACCGTGTTGCAGCGTGTCAAGCGCGGCGAGCTGCAAGCCCTCCACGTCCGCAGCGGACGCCGAAAAGGCCTACGAATACTGGTCCCACAGCCCGAACACACCCTCTTTGACACAACCACGATCAACGGAAAGGCAGTATGACGATGGCACGAAGGCGCCTGCCGCCATCTGATCAAAGACCGGATGGACATCACCGGCGCCCGCTGGGGACTCGCCGGCGCCGAGGCCATCCTCAAGCTACGCGCCATCATCGCCAACGGCGACTTCGAGGAGTACTGGCGATTCCACCTCGCCCAAGAACGACACCACGTCCACGAAGCCCGCTACCACAACCACGCAATCCCAGCCGCGTGACAGGTCAATCCCGGTCACTTCAGAAGAGCCACACCCCGACAGCTGACGATCGCTCTGCTCGCCTGAGAAGGTCGAGGCCGGCTTGTGCTTCGCCACGAAGGCAATCGTCCGCCGCCGCCTGGCCGGGACGAGTGCAAAGGCGACGATGCGCTCGTCCGGAGCCCCGTCCGGATCGCCGCGACGCCGCACGACCGGATCGTCGCCAAGGCAATCGCGCGACGCGAGCCGGCCCGAAGAACGAAAGCAATCGCGCCGCCGTCGGCCCGGGAGTGGACCGGCCGTCGTTGAGCGGAGCCGTGGCCAGCGGGAGCGCGGTCGCGGCCCACAGTACTGCTGCGTAGGCCCTCTGTAGCCCACACGATCCGGGGTCGCTGGTGGTCGGCGACGCAGGCTGGCGACCCGGAGCTCGCAACGCCTGCCTGCCATACCGGGGGGGAGCGGGTCTAGCTCTACGTATCGATGTCGCATAGGATGTCGACGGCGCTCGGGTGGAACCATCGGGGCACGCGGACGGCCGGAGCTTTGGCGGCGATAGCATCGATCCGGAAGGGGAAGCAACGTGGCGGCGCCCTCGGGGCTTGACCGGGGACGGGTGCACGTCTTGCTGCCGGATGTCTCCTGCTACCCGGCGCCGGCAGCTCACACGGGTCACGACCGCAGGCTCAGCTCGCCGAACAAGCATCCGTTCGCCGTCGTGAAAACCCTGGGCTAAGAAAGGAGCGCCGTGTCAGATTCCACCACTCCGACGCTGCCGAAGAATTCGACTATCCTGATTATCCGCCATGCGCAGAAGCCGGACAGTGGCGCAGGGCTGACGCCAGCCGGACGGGAGCGCGCGCTCGCATACGCAGGCTACTTTCAGAGCTTTTCGCCGGATGGCGGCGAACCGCTAAAGATCGACTACCTCTTCGCGGCGGCTAATTCGAGCGATAGCTGTCGTCCGCAGCTGACGATTTTGCCGACGGCCGCTTCGCTCGGCCTGCCAATCGACGACGCGACCCCCGATGACAATGTCCAGCAGCTCGCCAAGCAGATCCGCAACGGCTCGCAGTACGACGACTCGACGCTGCTGATCTGTTGGCACCACGAGGAGGCGCTTGATCTCACCGCCGAGCTGGGCGTCGATCCCTCCCTACTCCCACCCACCGCTAACTGGCCTGAGCGCTGGCCTGGCGGCCCGCCGCCGGCGGGGACTCCAGACGTCTATGGCTGGGTGCTGATCATCGTCTCAGATGCCAACGGCGCGGTCGACACGAGCCGCACTCGGTGCATCAACGAGAACCTGATGGCCGACGACGCAGGGAAGGATCCGCCGAACGGCACGCCGGCGGCCGCGGCTGACATGCGTATGCACGTCGCGCCGGAGCCGGCGGTTACAACCAAAGCGAATGAAGCCGGGAAGTCGGTGCCCGCCTTGGATGCCGCACCGTCGGCAACGACGGCCGCGACCACCACGACTGGCGTGATCAGCGCCTGCAGCGACGGCTCCGTCTACCGGATCGATTCACAGGGCGCGCTGTACCGACGGGTGCCAGGGTCCTCGCCGTGGACCTCGCTCGGCGGCGACGCGCGCGTGATCGCGGCTGCCCCTGACGGCA
The DNA here is from genome assembly GCA_963763525.1 of uncultured Solirubrobacterales bacterium. GTDB lineage: Bacteria > Actinomycetota > Thermoleophilia > Solirubrobacterales > Solirubrobacteraceae > Palsa-465. The sequence continues at coordinate 335,033 of CAVXPA010000011.1, read as the reverse complement.
GCGTCTTCGGGCTTGATGGCAATTACGCCTTCGAGGTCTACTCCAACGGCTCTTGGCAGCCGGCCGCACAGCCGGTGAAGACACTGAGCGCGCTGTCGGCCGGCGGCGCGAGCGACGTCTGGGGAGTCGACGGAGAGGGAGTGCTGCACGCCTATAACGGCAAGACTTGGACGCCTCAGCAGCCGCTGCCGAACGCCGATCCCGCCACCAGCGTCGACGTCGGCGAGGACGGCTCTTGCTTTGCGCTTGGCGCTTCGGGCAACGTCTACCAACTGCTCGCCGGCCCGCCCCAGTCGTGGTCGCCGATCGATACGCCCGAGCTCGCGTCGGCAATCGCAAGCGCGGCCGCTGGTTGGCTGTGGATCCTCGGCAAATCGGGGCAGGTCCACCACTGGGATGGGCCCGCGGAGCAGTGGGCGGGCGCAGCGCCAACACCCGCTTCGCTCGCGAACCTGAGCTGTGGACAGGACGGCACGCTCGTCGCCCGGACTGGCCGCGGGGCCCTGTACGACTACACACTGGAGCCGCCCGGCTGGACCTTGATGGCGGCCCTTCCCACCGGGGCAGCCGCCGACGTCTCGGCCGCGGCGATGAGCGCCATCTACGCCGCCGACAATGACGGGATCGCGTACGCGTACGGTCCTGCCGCACTCGCGTGGCAGCAAATCCAACAGGAGCCGCCGCTGTCGGACGTCGCGGCCGCCAGCGGCGAGGACGCTTGGACGATAGACGGCCAGCACAACCTTTACCGCAGCGAGGGCCAGGCCTGGGACCCTCAGCCGCGTCCGGGTGTGACACTCGCGAAGGTCACCGCGGCGGCCGACGGCAGCGTTTGGGGCCTCGACCCGCAGGGCAAGCCGCAGCGACACGATCCGACAGCAGACACGTGGACGCCAATCGCGTGTCAGTCGACACTCAGCGCGATCACGTGCGCCGCCAGCGGCGCCGTGCTTGCGCTCGACGGCGACGGCGTGCCGCTGCTGTACAACGGCACGGCCACCTGGCCGGCGCTCGAGCCGGCGCCGCCCGGCAAGCTTACGGCGATCACAGCGAGCGCCGACGGCACGGTCCTGGTAATCGACGACTCGCAGCAGTTCTACATATATCTCGGCTCGGCCGGCTGGCCGACGCTCGACGGGCGCGCCCTGGCGATCTCGGCCGCGGGCGAAAGCGATATCTGGACGATCGACTTGAACGGCGAACCCGTCGAGCTGACCGGCGGCAGACCGATTCTCGAGGAGGGCAGCATCGTGCGCCAACCCCAGGGCGGCCTCGCGCCGCGATGGGAAACCGAGAATCCGTTCGATGAGACCAACAGCACGCACCTGTGGATCGTCAACCGAGCCGCCCAACTCGCCGGCACCGACAAGCAGGTCGGCGCCCGCGCGCTCGCGCTCGTGCAGCCGTTCGCGGGCAAGCTGACCGATCCCAACTCACCTCACCCTGACGAAGATGCGTTTCACAACAACCTCTGTCAAGGGCTGTACGACGCAGATTTCGTCGACGAATACAACGACACGGTTGAGGTCATCATCATCCCGTTCATATGGACCGCTAAGCAGGCGACATATGCGACCCACTTCTACGATCCCGACACTGGCAAGAACTGGCTCGGCGGTACATTCACCGCACAGTCCCGCGGCAGCGCGCTGGCGGCGGCAGCGCTCGAGCGATACATCGCCGGCGATTTCGCCGGCGCCGGTTACCGGCTAGGGCTGGCGCTGCACTACTACACCGACCTGACGCAGCCGATGCACGCGTCGAATTACACGTGGCTGTCTTCCTGGGAGCCGGGCTGGCACTCAGACTTCGAGACCTTCGTGATGGAGCAACAAGCGCTGAACGCGACCCCGCAGTATGTCGCGCCCGAGACAACCGACTTCGCGACCCTCTACCACGCCGCTGCGGTCGCGTCGAAGAAGCTTCGCGCAGTCGTGGTGCCGTCATTCATGGAAACCTCGGATTACTGGAGTCCTACGTACCGGCGCACTGACCCGCGACCGCGCGCGTTTGTCCGCTCATGGATTCCCGCGCTGCTGGCCAACGCGGTCACCCTGACCGCGAAGCTCATCGTAGCCTGGATGCGGATCGCGGCGAATGCACTGTTCACTCAGCCGGGAGTGATCCTCTGCACCGCGAGCGGCCAGGTGCTCGACTGGCCGAAGGGCCAACTGCCCGACTTGGCTGTCCTGCAGCAGTTCCCCCTCAATGGCGGGATCAATCAGCAGTGGACGCTGACTCCGCTCACGGGAGGCGACGAGGGCTACTACACGATCACGACAACCGACCTACTCTCCGGCCGACTCGCGCTCGACGTGTCCAACAATGCCACCTTCGCTGGCTCGCCCGTCAGCGCATACACGCCCAACGAGCACGACAACCAGAAGTGGAAGCTTCTGCCGACCGCCAACGGAACATTCAACATCCAATGCAAGACGAACGCTGAACGCGACACCCCACCGCTATACCTAACTGTCGCGAATGTTACACAGCGAGGATCCGGGCTAACCCAGGACGCCGTGCCCAAGCCCGGTCAGGAATGGAGCGTGACGCCGTTCCAGCTTGTCACGCTGACGAACGTAAATAGCGGGTTGGTCGCCGATGTTAAAGACCATTCGAGTAGCGCCGGGGCACCGGTGCAGCAATGGCAAGCGTATAACGGCGCCCGCAACCAGCAGTGGCTGCGCGTCCCACTACTGGCTAGCGATGAGGATCAGTACTTTGCGCTAATCTCGCTGAACACCGCCTACGTGCTCGATGTCCAGCAGCAGGCGTCGGGTCCACAGCTGATCCAGCAGCCGTGGAGCCGGACGCCTAGTCAGCAATGGCAATTCCAGCCGGCCGCCGGCGGCCAGGAGGGAGCGTTCGCGCTCCTCAATCATGGCTGGTCCGCAGGAGCGATGACGGTCGCACCCCATCCGAGCACGGACCTCACCGCCAACGGGGAGCTGCTGCAAGTCGCTCCCAATACGGGCGCAACAACGCAGCAGTGGACAATCGCCCCCGCGCCCTGAACGTGCGCTCTGCGGGCAACTCCTGACCGCGCTTCAGAATGAGTTGAGCGAGTACGAACGTCGGAGGCCGGCGCCGATGCCGACGACATCCCAACCGCGGGTCGTCGCGAGCGCCCGGCGCGCAACGACCCCGCGCGGTGATCCTCGAACAGCGCGCATCGTCCGCCCGGCGAGGCCGGCCGGACCGAAGAGCGATTACCTGGTGTTGTGGTGGTGTGCGAGGATCAACCGAGGTTCCTCCTACGATGCTGCTCACCTCAAGCGTAGTGCCCGACGGTCACGCGTGGGCAGTCGGGGCGAAGTGCGACGCACTTCGTGGAGAAGCACGAGCGACTGAAGCTCAGACGGTCGCTCGTGCGCAAAACGGGCACCGACGCGCCCGTGCCCAAGACAGCTGGAATGGCCTACGAGCATGCGTCTCGTGCAATGTTTCCGCTCCCTGCGGATCCAGCAGCGTGGGCGCCGACGGCGAGCCTGACTGCCGCCTTCGTAGGCGATGGAACAGTTCCGAGCGCGCGGCGAATCTCTGTTAGTGCGGACGAGGACCGGCAATCTGCCGTGACCGCCGTCGGTCAGCAGTTGCGCGCCGACCGCCCGTGGCGCCACTGAGAGCGAGAGCTCGGGCACGGCGATCGACGTCTTCTCGGACTTCTGCTTTCACGCTGGCAGGCGCATGTTCGACGCCGCGGGCAGGACCCCTCCGCGCCCAAGACCGCATGTCGCTGCCGACTGCTTTATCCGCGCACTCCGAAGCGGGCGACTCCTATGGCGACATTCCAATCGCCAAGGCCCAAGCCCCCGAGTGCCGAGCGAGGCCCTCAGCACCGTAACCGCCGAACGGGCTGTTGCATAGCTCGTGGGCTCGAGCTGAGCTGAGGTTCCCTCAGGGTTCCCTCAGGGCCGAAAGCGAGCGCTGATGGGTGGTTCTGGATGGCGCAAAATCCCTGGAAACCCGAGCAAGAGGTCTTCACGTTTGTGTGTTTGCGGGGGTTTTTGGTGGTCGTGTTCGTAGTTGCCACGGGTTAGGCGCTCGCTGGCCACGCTTTGCGCTGGTTTTTGGTGTGGCTGTGTCGGCGTCGGGGCCTGGCGTGAGCGTGGGGCGATGTGGTGTCTGGTGAGCGGGCCGGTGGTGCTCAGCGGCCGGCCCGGTGTGTGTCGGTGGGCGGCTGGGGTTGCCAGCCCTCGGCGTGCTCGGCGGTGCGGAGGGAGAGCGCTTCGAGCTCTGAGATCAGCCGGCGGAGGCGGCGGTTGTTCTCGAACCAGGGCTGGTAGCGCTCGAGCTGTTCGGGGGTGAGGCGGCGGGTGAGGGTCTTGCCGTTGACCTTGCGTGTCCAGGTGATGTAGGGGCCGTGGAGGCGTGGCGGGTCGGCGTGGCAGGCGCAGTTGGGTTTGCCGCAGCGGTTGGTCGCGATGTTGATCGTGCCTGGGAGGATGTGGTCGATCGCGGCGAGTTGTGCGTGCAGCTCGGCGAGGCGGCGCTCGGGCGTTGAGGGGTTGGCTGGCATCTGGGCGGGTGTTCGGGATGCTACGTCCGTCCGTCCGATAGTAGTTCTACTCTCGGATCGTTCTCGTGTTGAGCAGCGATCGGACAGCGAGCGAGCGAGCCGTCACGGGCGTGCGGGCGGCAGCGGTGATCGCCGGCTGGGCCCCCCGGTCGCTGTCTGGGGCGGCGGCCGCGTTCGCGCGTGAGGTGGTCACGCGCGCGGCTCCGGTCACGCCCGGGCGGGCGAAGGCACTGTTGTTCGCGGCCGGCAGGCTGGCCGCGTTCGCCGAGTCGGTCGGGCTTGAGCTCGAGCCGCGGGTGGTGCTCTCAGGGGCGAGGATCGAGCGGTTCGTGCTGGTCGGCTGCCCGACGGTGTCGCCGGCGACACGGCGGACGCTGCGGACCAACCTGCGGGCGCTCGCGCGCGCGATCGAGCGCTACCCCGAGCCGGCAGCGGTGCCGCTGGTGCGCGAGCGCGCGAAGGCGCCGTACTCGCCCGCCGAGATCGACGGGTTCCTGCGGCTCGCCGATGCGCAGAGCACCCGGGCGCGCCGGTTGCGTGCGAGCGCGCTGATCTGCCTCGGTGCGGGCGCCGGGGTGATCGCCGGGGAGTTGCGGCACGTCCGCGGCCGCGACGTCGTTGCGCGCTCGGGTGGGATGCTGGTCACGGTCGGCGGCGCGCGCTCGCGCTCGGTGGCGGTCTTCTGCCGCTACCACGAGCGACTGTTGGAGGCCGCCTCCTTCGCCGGCGATCGGTTCATCATCGGTGGGCGGGACCCGGATCGGCGCAACGTGACCGACAGCTTGTGCGCGCTGCTGTCGACCGACAGCGCGCTACCGAGGCTGCAGGCCGGGCGGCTGCGATCGACGTGGCTTGTGGAGTGCTCCCGACAGATCGGGCTACCGGCGTTCATGCAGGCCGCCGGGATCATCTGCAGCCAGCGGCTCGGGGACCTCGCCGCGCAACTCCCCGCCGCCTCCGAGACAGAGCTGATCGCGCTGCTCGGAGGGCAGAGCGCGTGAGCGCAGAGCTTGAGCGGATCGAGCAGATCATCGACACCTCCGGGGTGGCCGGGGTCATCGAGCGGCGACTCCCTGTCGGTGTCCGCCCCCGCCAACTTCACGTCCGCACGCTGCTGATCGCGATGACGCTCGCGCTGCGCGCCGGCCGCCAAGCGTTCTTGACCGACGTGCACACAACGCTCACAACACTACCCACCAAGGACCAGCGGCGGCTCGGCGTGATCGCCCGCTGGCCGCACGGCGAGCACCGGCTCACCTACCGCCAGGTCGAATACACGTTCGATCGCGTGATCGCAGCGCTCACCAAGGACACGCCGGACGGCACCCCATCCGAGCAGTTGCACGACGTGCTGGACCGGCTGCTCGAAGCGAGCGTCACCGTGCTCGGCGACCCTTCGTCGAGCAGCTACGCGGTCGACTGGACCGACCACGAAACCTGGTCGCTGCCACCACCCAAAAAGCCCGCCGACAGCCACAGCCACAGCCACAGCGAGAGCGACAGCGAGAGCGACAGCGACAGCCACAGCCACAGCCACAGCCACAGCCACAGCCACAGCCACAGCCACAGCCACAGCCACAGCCACAGCCACAGCCACAGCGAGAGCGACAGCGAGGATGATCGGCGGTGCGCGGACCCCGAGGCCTCCTGGGGGCACCGCCGCGGCAACCACCCCGGCCAGAAAGACGAAGCGTTCTACGGCTACTACCTCCAAGCCATCACCACCGTCAAAGACGAGCACGGCCCACAGGTCCCCGAACTCGCGCGCCGCATGCACCTGAGCTCCTGCGATCACGACCCGCCCGCCGCGCTCGTGCCCGTCCTTCAACGGATGCACACCGACGGCATCCCGATCACCGACCTGCTCGCCGACTCCGGCTACAGCTACCGCGTACCAGAGACATGGGCGCTCCCGATCCGCGCGCTCGGGATCCAGCTGATCCAGGATCTGCACCCCAACGACCGCGGCCCGCACGGCACCCACCACGGCGCGACCTGCCACAACGGCAACCTCTACTGCCCCGCCACCCCACACGCACTGCTCCAACTCGGACCACTACACCGCGCCGCCACCAGCGAGCAAACCGCCGTCCATGACCAGCAGTGCTCAGAACTGACCCGCTACAAGCTCTCGCCGATCAGCCGACCCGACCCCGACGGCTACCACCGTGTGATCTGCCCCGCCGCCCAAGGCAAGCTCCGCTGCCCCCACCAGCCGCAATCGCTGACGCTCCCACACGACCGCCCGACGATCCTCGACCCACCCGAGCATCCGCCGGTCTGCTGCACCCAGCAAACGTTCACCGTGCCACCCACCGTGAACGCGAAGACCGCCCAGAAGCACGACTACCCCTCCCCGCAGCACCGCACCAGCTACAACCGACGCACCGCCGCCGAGCGCACCTTCTCAACGATCAAGGACCCCGCCAGCACCGACATCTCCCGCGGCTGGTGCCGACTGATGGGCCTCACCGCAAACGCCCTATTCACCGCCACCGCGCTGATCGCCCGCAACCTCCGCGTGGCCGACGCCCACGCCGCCCGCCAAGCCGAAAATCAGCGACGCGAAGCCTGCGGGCTGCCGCCCAAACGACGCAAACGCCGACGGCAGACGATCCACGACCTCGCCGCGACCGCGCACGCGCCCTAACCCGCCGCGCAACCCCGCCACGACAACCACCCAACACCCCTGCCGGACGCGCCAACCCAGTGCTGCCCCAGCGCCCCGCCACCCGGCCAGTCAACCACGAAACCACGCCCCCGGGCCACTACCAAACAGCCATCACGATCCCGACAACCCACGCGCGGATCCGTCCGACCCAAACGTGAACATCAAAGGCCTTCAAACGTGAAGACCTCAGCAAGAGGTCTTCACGTTTGTGTGTTTGCGGGGGTTTTTGGTGGTCGTGTTCGTCGTTGCCACGGGTTAGTCGCTCGCTGGCCACGCTTTGCGCTGGTTTTTGGTGTGGCGGTGTCGGTGTCGAGGCTGTCTGAGCGTGAGTGTGGGGCGATGTGGTGTCTGGTGAGCGGGCCGGCGGTGCTCAGCGCCCGCCCCGGTCTGTGTCGGCGGGCGGATGGGGTTGCCAGCCCTCGGCGTGCTCGGCGGTGCGGAGGGAGAGCGCTTCGAGCTCTGAGATCAGTCGGCGGAGGCGGCGGTTGTTCTCGAACCAGGGCTGGTAGCGCTCGAGTTGTTCGGGGGTGAGGCGGCGGGTGACGGTCTTGCCGGCGATCTTCCGTGTCCAGGTGATATAGGGGCCGTGGAGGCGTGGCGGGTCGGCGTGGCAGGCGCAGTTGGGTTTGCCGCAGCGGTTGGTCGCGATGTTGATCGTGCCCGGGAGGACGGGGCCGATCGCGGCGAGTTGTGCGTGCAGCTCTGCGAGGCGGGGTTCGGGCGCTGAGGGGTTGGATGGCATCTGGGCGGGTGTTCGGGATGCTACGTCCGTCCATCCGAGAGTAGTTCTACTCTCGGATCGTTCTTGTGTTGACCACAGACCGGACAGCGAGCGGGCGGGCCGTCACGCGCGGGGAGGCGTCGGCGGTGATCGCCGGCTGGGCTCCGCGGTCGCTGACGCGGGCGGCGGCCGCGTTCGCGCGTGAGGTGGTCACGCGCGCGGCTCCGAGCACGCCCGGGCGAGCGAAGGCACTGTTGTTCGCGGCCGGCAGGCTGGCCGCGTTCGCAGAGTCGGTGGGGCTTGAGCTCGAGGCGGGCGTGGTGCTCTCAGGGGCGACGGTCGAGCGGTTCATCCTGGTCGGCTGCCAGACGGTCTCGCCGGCGACCCGGCGGACGCTGCGGACCAACCTGCGGGCACTCGCGCGTGCGATCGAGCGCTACCCCGAACCGGCAGCGGTGCCGCTGGCGCGCGAGCGTGCGAAACGGCCGTACTCGCCGAGCCGAGATCGACGCCTATCCTGCGGCTCGCCGCCGCGCAGACCACGCGGGCGCGTCGGTTGCGTGCGAGCGCGATGATGTGCCTCGGCGCGGGCGCGGGGATGATCACGGGCGAGTTGCGGCACGTCCGCGGCAGCGACATCGTCGCGCGTTCGGGCGGGGTGGTCGTCACGGTCGGCGGCGCACGCTCACGCACGGTGCCGGTCCTCTGCCGCTACCAGCAAGCGACTGTTGGACGCGGCCGCGTTCGCCGGCGAGCGGTACGTCATCGGCGGGCGGAATCCGGACCGGCGGAACGTCACCGACACGCTCAGCGCGCGCGCTCTCGACCGACGTGCGCTGCCCCGCTTACAGGCCGGCCGGTTGCGATCGACTTGGCTTGTGGAGTGCGCCCGCCAGATCGGGCTTCCGGCGTTCATGCAGGCCGCCGGGATCATCTGCAGCCAGCGGCTCGGGGACCTCGCCGCGCAACTCCCCGCCGCCTCCGAGACAGAGTTGATCGCGCTGCTCGGAGGGCAGAGCGCGTGAGCGCAGAGCTTGAGCGGATCGAGGAGATCATCGACACCTCCGGGGTGGCCGGGGTCATCGAGCGGCGACTCCCTGTCGGTGTCCGCCCCCGCCAACTTCACGTCCGCACGCTGCTGATCGCGATGACACTCGCGCTGCGCGCCGGCCGCCCAGCGTTCATGACCGACGTGCACACAACGCTCACAATCCTACCCACCAAGGACCAGCGGCGGCTCGGCGTGATCGCCCCCTGGCCGCACGGCGAGCACCGGCTCACCTACCGCCAGGTCGAATACACCTTCGATCGCCTGATCGCAGCGCTCACCAAGGACACGCCGGACGGCACCCCGTCCGAGCAGTCTCACGACGTGCTCGACCGGCTGCTCGAAGCGACGTCACCGTGCTCGGCGAGCCCTTCGTCGAGCAGCTACGCGGTCGACTGGACCGACCACGAAACCTGGTCGCTGCCACCACCCAAAAAGCCCGCCGACAGCCACAGCCACAGCCACAGCGAGAGCGACAGCGAGAGCGACAGCGACAGCCACAGCCACAGCCACAGCCACAGCCACAGCCACAGCCACAGCCACAGCCACAGCCACAGCCACAGCCACAGCCACAGCGAGAGCGACAGCGAGGATGATCGGCGGTGCGCGGACCCCGAGGCCTCCTGGGGGCACCGCCGCGGCAACCCCCCCGGCCAGAAAGACGAGCGTTCTACGGCTACTACCTCCAAGCCATCACCACCGTCAACGACGAGCACGGCCCACAGGTCCCCGAACTCGCGCGCCGCATGCACCTGAGCTCCTGCGATCACGACCCGCCCGCCGCGCTCGTGCCCGTCCTTCAACGGATGCACACCGACGGCATCCCGATCACCGACCTGCTCGCCGACTCCGGCTACAGCTACCGCGTACCAGAGACATGGGCGCTCCCGATCCGCGCGCTCGGGATCCAGCTGATCCAGGATCTGCACCCCAACGACCGCGGCCCGCACGGCACCCACCACGGCGCGACCTGCCACAACGGCAACCTCTACTGCCCCGCCACCCCACACGCACTGCTCGAACTCGGACCACTACACCGCGCCGCCACCAGCGAGCAAACCGCCGTCCACGACCAGCAGTGCTCAGAACTCGACCCGCTACAAGCTCTCGCCGATCAGCCGACCCGACCCCGACGGCTACCACCGCGTGATCTGCCCCGCCGCCCAAGGCAAGCTCCGCTGCCCCCACCAGCCGCAATCGCTGACGCTCCCACACGACCGCCCGACGATCCTCGACCCACCCGAGCATCCGCCCGTCTGCTGCACCCAGCAAACGTTCACCGTGCCACCCACCGTGAACGCGAAGACCGCCCAGAAGCACGACTACCCCTCCCCGCAGCACCGCACCAGCTACAACCGACGCACCGCCGCCGAGCGCACCTTCTCAACGATCAAAGACCCCGCCAGTACCGACATCTCCCGCGGCTGGTGCCGACTGATGGGCCTCACCGCAAACGCCCTATTCACCGCCACCGCGCTGATCGCCCGCAACCTCCGCGTGGCCGACGCCCACGCCGCCCGCCAAGCCGAAAATCAGCGACGCGAAGCCTGCGGGCTGCCGCCCAAACGACGCAAACGCCGACGGCAGACGATCCACGACCTCGCCGCGACCGCGCACGCGCCCTAACCCGCCGCGCAACCCCGCCACGACAACCACCCAACACCCCTGCCGGACGCGCCAACCCAGTGCTGCCCCAGCGCCCCGCCACCCGGCCAGTCAACCACGAAACCACGCCCCCGGGCCACTACCAAACAGCCATCACGATCCCGACAACCCACGCGCGGATCCGTCCGACCCAAACGTGAACATCAAAGGCCTTCAAACGTGAAGACCTCAGCAAGCCCGCCGGGGGACTCGAACCCCCAACCCCTTCATTACAAGTGAAGTGCTCTACCGGGTTGAGCTAGGCGGGCGGCTGCGGCTCAGTGTCGCACGGCACCACGACGAGCGACGGCCTCGCGGAGTGGGGAGTCCGGTGAGGGGACCGGCTCGCGGGGGCGTCCGGCGAGGTTGGCGGCCGAACCTTGCGGATCTGGTTCCACCCCTCGGAACCAGATCCGCAACGTTCGCGCTCGGGGGCGGCGATCGTTCGCGCTCGGGGCGGCGATCGTTCGCGCTCGGGGGCGGCGTTCGTTCGCGCGAGGGGCGGCGTTCGCGGGGGGCAAAAGTTCGCAAAGTGGGGTGGCAAGGTTCGCGCCGGGGTAGATCTGCGAGGTGGCAAAGTTCGCGCTGAGAGAGGGCTCAGGCAGCCCCCGAGCGGGTTGCCAGGACTAGGAGAGCGGCCCGACGGACACGGCGTGCTCGAGCGTGCCGTGACCGTTGCTGGAGTAATCGGCGGACAGGGGCGGGGGTGTGGGCTCGGGCTCGGCGTTGACGCGCCGCTCGAGCTCGCCGACGATGAAGCCGAACAGCGCGTGGCGCCAGGCGGCTTGCGCGAACGCACGCCGGTTGCCGCCGAGCTTCGGCAGCTCTTCGCGCGCGGGGTGATAGCGATCCGTGAGCGCGACGAGCGGCCACAGCGTGACGTGCTCGGTCAGCGCCAGGAACGGACCGCGGAGGATGGGCGGGAGCGGAAGCGCGGGCGCGAGGTTGGCGTAGACGGCGCCGAACATCGCCCCGTTCTGCATGTGGAGCGCGAGGCCGACGGGGTACCAGCCCTCGTCGCGCGTGATCGCCTTGCCGAGCAGCTCGATGTCGTCGTAGCCGGACGCGAAGACGACCTTGTCGAGCGGCTGCTGGAGCGCCCAGAGGGCCGCCGCGACTGCGCCGCAGACGGCGCCTCGAAGGGTTCGGGTCCGATCGATCGGGGCGAGCAAGACCCGCAACTGTAACGGGCGGCCGCGGGACGGGTACGCAGCCTGAAATGGATCAGGAGCGCCTCCACAAACGCGCGCGGGAGAGAGGGGCCAGCCCGGTCGTGTACTGGATCGTGCGGGCGCTGTTCCAGCCGTTCTTCCTCGTCTACTTCCGTCTCGGGCGTATCGGGCGCGAGCACATACCCGCGCACGGACCGGTGATCATCGCATCGAACCACCGCAGCTTCCTCGATCCGTTCGTGATCGCGACGATGGCGAAGCGGCCGATGTACTACGTGGCCAAGAAGGAGCTGTTCCGAAAGCCGCTCACCGCGTGGCTGCTGAATGCGCTGGGCGCGTTCCCGGTCGACCGGGGCGCGGCGGACGCGGAGATGATCGAGACCGCGAACGCGATCCTCGCGCGCGGTGACATCGTGCTGATCTTCCCCGAGGGGACGCGCACGCGCCCCGGTTCGCTCGGCCAGCCGAAGCGTGGCGTCGGGCGCCTGGCGCTCGAGACCGGCGTTCCCGTCGTCCCCGTCGCGGTGATCGGGACCGAGGCGATCCGGCGGGGCTGGCGGATCCGTCCGCACAAGGTCCGCATCCGCGCGGGCCGGCCGCTGCGCTTCCCGAAGGTCGAGAAGCGCCTCGCCCGCGCTCGCCGGCGCGGTCACGGATCGCATCTGGCCCTGCGTGATGCTGCAGTGGGAGTGGCTCGGGGGCTTGCCCCCGATCCGCCGAGCGGCGATCATCGGCGCCGGCACGTGGGGTACGAGCCTGGCGGTCTCGCTGGCGCGCGCCGGCTTCGAGGTGGAGCTCGGCTGCCGAACCCACGAGCAGGCGCTCGCGCTGGCCTCGACCAGGGTCAACGAGCGATATCTCCCGGGGGTCGAGATCCCCGATTCGGTGCTCGTGACCAGAGCGGCCGAGCTCAGCCTGACGACGGCCGACCTCGTCTGCCTGGCGGTACCGGCGCGAGCGTTGCCGAGCGTGCTCGCGGCGCACGGCGAGCGGATTCCGCGCCGGTGCGGTGTCCTGGTCGTCTCGAAGGGGTTGGTACCCCCACTCGGCACGCTCCCGTCCGCGTTTGCCTCGGAGCGCTGCGCCGCGCGCGGGGTGGCGGCGCTCGGCGGGCCCTCCCACGCCGCCGAGACGCTCGACCACGGCGCCTCGGTCGTGCTCGCGTCGGTCGACCTGGGGTTCGCGCGCCAGCTCGCCGACGCGCTCGGCGGCGCCGGGTTCGACGTGTCGATCACCGACGACATCACCGGCGTCGAGCTCGCGGGCTGCGCCAAGAACGCGGCCGTGCTCGCGGCCGCGGCGGCCTCGGTGGCCGGGCCGAATGTGGCCGGCGCCGCGGCCGGCAAGGTGTTTGCCGAGCTCGATGCGCTGGCGCGCCGCCGCGGCGGGCGCCCCGAGACGTTCGCGGGCCTCGCCGGCGCGGGCGATCTGGTCGCCTCCGTCGTGGCCGAGAGCTCGCGCAACCGGCGCGCGGGCGAGCTGCTCGGCCGCGGCGTCCCGGCGACGGAGATCGGCGCGCTGATCGGCCACGTCGCCGAGGCGGTCGACTCCGTGCCGCTGCTGGCGACGGTCGCGCGCGAGGCGCGGGTCGAGACGCCCGCGCTCGACGGGCTCTCGGCGCTGGTCGAGGGCCGGATCGCGCCGGAGAGCTGGACCGCGACTGTCACCGCGCCAGTGCGCAGTGGGCGCTCGCGGCGTGCGCGTGCGGCCTGAGCGGGGGTAGGCTCCGTTGCAGTGGACAACGGCTCGCAACCGAGCAAGGCGGATCTCGACGCGCGATTCACCGAGCTGTACCGAACCCACCTGCGGGACGTGTACTCATACAGCTACTACCGCGTCGGCAACCATCACGATGCCGAGGACCTCACCGAGCAGACGTTCCTGCAGGCCTACCGGCACTTCGAGCGAGCGCTGCGGGAGTCGAACGGGCGGCCGCTGCGCCCCTGGCTCATCCGGATCGCCCACAACCTGGCCGCGAACTTCTACCGCGACCGCTCGCGCAAACCGGAGTCGGCGATCGAGGACGCCGGTATGATCTCTGCGCCGCATACGACTGAATCGCTCGTCGAGGGCCGAGCGGAATTGCAGGCGATCCTGGCGGGGGTGTTGCATCTTCCGGACGACAGGCGGGAGGCCCTGATCATGCGCTTTGCCCTAGGGATGGACAACCGCGAGATCGCGCGCGCGCTCGGGCGGACCGACGGCGCCACCAAGGTGCTGCTGCACCGGGCGATCCGCCAGCTCGAGGGGATCGTCAGCGAGAGCATCGCCGACGGGGCCGGGCCCGAAGGAGCGCCCCGGTGAGCACTCGGGCGCCCGAGTTCGAGGACCTGCTGCGGGAGGCGCTATCGCCGATCGACCCGCCGGCGGATCTCGCCCACAGGGTCGAGTCGACGCTCGTCAACCTGACCGAGCTCGCCCACGAGGAGCTCGAGTCGTGGGAGCTGCGGGCGATGCGCAACCCACGCAACTGGGTGCGGCCCGCGGCGGCCGCGATGCTCGGCGCGATGGCCGGCTCGGCGCTCGTGGTGCTGCGGGTCCGGGCGCGCCACCGCGCTGCCAAGCAGCAAGGCGCGGGCCGCGCGGAGCTCGTGCAGCGCACGGTCCACGACCTCGCCGAAGAAGCGCGCCGGGTCCTTCCGGGCCGCTGATAGCGTCACTAGATATGGCAGTCTGCTACCGGCATCCCTCGCGCGAGACCGGCGTCTCGTGCTCCTCGTGCGGACGCCCGATCTGCCCGGACTGCATGACGCCGACGCCGGTTGGGATGCGCTGCCCGGAGTGCTCGCGCGAGCGCACGAAGGTCAAGACGCTCCAGACGCGACCGACGGCGCCAACGGTGACGCTGGCGCTGATCGCGATCAACGTGATCGTGTTCATCAGCGAGCTCGCGACGGGCGAGTCGATCGGCGGGGGCTCGGGCGGGACCGTGTTCGACAAGGGCGCGCTGTATGGGCCGCTGATCTCCCAGAGCGATCAGTACTGGCGGCTGGTCACCTCGGGGTTCCTGCACGACGGCCTGCTGCACATCGCGTTCAACATGATCTTCCTCTACATCATGGGCTCGATGCTCGAGCCGATGATCGGCAGCGTCAATCTCGCGTTCGTCTACTTCGCTTCGCTGCTCGCCGGCTCGTTCGGAGCGCTGCTGTTCCAACCTGACATCCCGACCGTGGGGGCCTCGGGCGCTTGCTTCGGCGTGCTCGGAGCGCTCATCGTCGTCGCGCACGACCGCCACATCCCGATCTGGCAGAGCGGGCTCGGGCCGATCCTCCTGATCAACGTCGTGTACTCGCTGCTCGTCACCAACATCTCGATCGGCGGCCATCTCGGCGGCTTGGTCGGCGGACTCATCACCGGCGCGCTGATCGTCCAGGTCGGCGAGAAGCGACGAATGCCGAAGCTCGCGCTGCTCGGGTGCGTCGCGGTGGGGGCGATCAGCGCCGTGTTGGCCGTCGCGGTGGCCGGGAGCACGGGGCTGACGCCGAACGGGATCGGCTGAGTCCTGGCGGGATCCGCGACGTTCTCGCCCTCCGTCGGCATGGCGTATCCACGGGCAATCTGCAATCACGGTCCCATACGGCCTGGACAACGTCCCAGTCGATCCGTCGGAGATGGCGAGCGGGACGTTGACCAGCCACCAGATGGTTTTCGTCCCACTGGCCTCGCGCAGCTGCTCGAGTGGGGCGTTTTCCAGGTTTCCGCGGCGCCCTCGTCCGCGGTCGGGATCGGCTGAGCGTGCCCGCCGCGCCCGCCCACACCGCCACGCGAAACGGGACGCGCCCGCCGCGCCCGCGCCCGACGCTCAGCTGAACCGCCCCGCGAGCGCCTTCACAACGCGACGATCAACGCCTCGCCCACACCCGGCCCCACGAACTCCGGATGAATCACGTGCGCGAGCAGCTCGAGCCCATCGACGATGCGCGGACCGGGCCGCGAGAAGTACGACGCCGCGTCGACCGCGACGACCTCGCCGGCTCCCACCTGCGCGAACTCGTCGCGGTGCATCTCGGCCTCGCGATGCGCGATCTCGGCGTCGTAGCCGCACGGCATCACGAACACGATGTCGGGCGCGACCGCGATGACCTCGTCCCACGTGCGCTCGGCGGACGGCTCACCGGCGAACCCGAGCACGTCCTCACCGCCGGCCCACTCGATCAGCTGGGGCGTCCAATGCCCGGCGGCGAACGGTGGATCGAGCCACTCGAGCGCGACCACGCGGGGGCGGCGGGCGCCGCGGACCGCCAGCCTGATTCGGTCGATCCGGCCGGCCGCGTCGCGGATCAACGCGGCCGCGGCGTCGCGGCTGTCGGTCGCCTGGGCGAGCGTCCGGATGTCGCCCAGGATCTCGCCGACGGTGTGGGGATCGAGCGATATCACGACCGGCTCGGACTCGATGTCCCCGGCGATCGCGCGCACATCGTCGTACGACACCGCGCACACCGAACAGAGAGCCTGGGTGACGATCAGCTCAGGCTGCAGGTCCTGCAGCGCATCGACGTCGAGCTCGTAGATCGACTCGCCCGCCAGGGTCCGTTCCTTCACGGCCGCGTCGATCTGCGCCGGCGTCAGGCCGCTGGGCAGTACGTCGCGCGTGACCCGCGGCAGCTCGAGCGCCGACGGGGGGTAGTCGCACTCGTGCGTGACGGCGATAAGGTCTTCGCCGAGCCCCAGCGCGAACAGCATCTCGGTCGCGGACGGGATCAGGCTGACGATTCGCACACCACATGTTTTACCCAACCAGGAGAGGAGCGTCATGGCCGAGCTGTTGAGCGACGAGGAGATCTCCTCCAGGCTGGCCGGAAGCGAGTGGAAGCGCGAGGGTCTGCACATCGTCCGCGACTGGCAGCTGACCGATTTCAAGCAGGCGATCGCATTCGTGAACAGCGTCGCGGAGGTCGCTGAGGCGGCCAACCATCATCCGGACATCCTCGTCCACGGATGGAACAAGGTCAGGCTGTCGGTAACGACTCACGACGCCGGCGGGCTGACCGACGCGGACTTCCGGCTCGCCGCCAAGATCGACGCGCTCCAGTAGTGGGCCCGGCCGTTCCGGCGGGACCCCGCTCCAGTAGTGGGCCCCGCCGTTCCGGCGGGACCCCGCTGCAGTAGTAGGCCCCGCCGTTCGGGCGGGACTCACTAGCCGCGCGAGGGGCTGCGGCCGCGGATCGACCCGCCTGGATCCGCAACGGTGGCTGCTACCTTTCGCGGGGTCGCTGAATGACCGACGACGACCCAGCGCGAAGTAGCAGCTGCACTAGGGCGGTGCTGGCGCCTCAGTGACGGCGCTGTTCATCATCCTCACGCTTGTCCTGGTGCTCGTGAACGCGTTCTTCGTGATCGCGGAGTACGCGCTCGTCCGTTCGCGCCCAGCGCGGCTCGAAGCGCTGGCCGAGGAGGGTGCGCGGGGCGCCCGGCTCGCGCTCACGGAGATCGACCAGATCGGGGATTACATCGCCGCGTGCCAGGTCGGGATCACGATGGCGTCGATCGGCATCGGCGCGCTCGGAGAGCCGGCGATCGCGCACCTGCTCGAGCGCGCGTTCGGCTCTGCGGTCGGCCACGCGGCCGCGGTGGTGATTTCAGTCGTGATCGCGTACCTGCTGATCACGACCACGCAGAGCGTGATCGGCGAGATCGTCCCCAAGCTCTACACGATCCAGCACGCCGAGGGGCTGGCGCGCGCGATCGCGGGACCGCTGCGCTTCTTCCGCATTCTGTTCCACCCCTTCATCATCGTCCTGAACGCCTCGTCGAACTCGATCCTGCGGATGCTCGGAACGGACCCGAACGCCGAGCTCGAGGGGGGGACGCCCGACGAGCTCAAACGGATGATCGTCGCCTCGCAGACGGGCGGGCAGCTCGACGTCGGCGAGGCGAGCATGCTGACCGGCGTCTTTCACCTGCACGAACAGGAGGCGCGCAACGTGATGACGCCGATCCCGGAGGTCGTCACGGTCGATCTCAGCGAGACCGTCGGGGCGGCGCTGCGCCGGTGCGTCTCCTCGGGCCACTCGCGGCTCGTCGTGACCGAGGACGAGAACCCGGACCACGTCAAGGGGATCGTGCACGTGAACCAGCTCGTGCGCCTGATGCTGGCCGTCGACGACGACGACGCAAGCTTCGAGTCGCTCGTGCGCCAGGCGCCGCTGGTCCCCGAGACGAAGCCGCTGGACGATCTGCTCGCCGACCTCCAGCGCGAGCGCACCGAGATGGCGATCGTGATCGACGAGTACGGCCGGACAGCCGGGATCGTCACGATCGAGGACATCATCGAGGAGATCGTTGGCGAGATCTCCGACGAGACCGACCCCGCCGGCGGCTCGGTGCGGCGCCTGCCCAACGGCGACTGGCTCGTCCGCGGGAGCGTGGCGGTGAGCGACCTCGAGGACTACGGGCTGATGCTGCCGGTCGACCGCGACGCCTACAACTCCGTCGGCGGGTTCGTGTTCGACCAGCTCGGGCGCCTGCCGCGACGCGGGGACACCGTTGCCGCTGACGGCTACTCGATCCGCGTCGAGTCCGTGCGCGACAACCGGATCGACGCGGTGCGGATCAGGCAACGTGACCCCGTCGCCTAATGCAACGTTCTCAAAGAGATTTTGGAACGCTGCACGAGGAGCCCGCAATCGACCGATCCCCGGCCACCGTGCGCGCGGCGCCGGGCACGGCGCACGCCCTCGCAACATTGGTTACATTTCCACGCAGGCAACAGCCGGAGGCTCGCGATCACAAGCGTAAGCCCGCCCGGTGGTTGAGAGGAGAGATGAAGCCGGCCCGGAGGGGCCGGCTTCGCCACGTTCGCGGCGCCTTAGCCGAAAATGAAGCCGGCCCGCTGGGGACGGGCCGGCTTCGTGCTTCTGGGGAGGAGGTGCTGCTATGAGGTACGTCGCGATACGAAGTGTGTTGCGGCCACCTGAACGAGCCTTAAAGAGTTTGCGAGTAGTCGTAGAAACCGCGGCCTGACTTGCGCCCGAGCGCTCCCTCCTGCACCAGGTCCGCGAGCTTGCGTGGCACCTGAGCATCGATCGCCTCGCCGATCGCCTGCGCGACGTCCAGGCCGACGAGGTCGAGCAGCGCGATCGGTCCCATCGGGAGGCCGGCACCGAGCGTCATGCAGCGATCGATGTCCTCCGCGGAGGTCCCCGTTTCCGACATCAGCTCGACGGCGCTGAACAGATACGGGAACAGGAGCCGGTTGACGACGAAGCCCGGGACGTCGGGCACCTCGACCGGCGTCTTGCCGAGCTGTTCGCAGAGTGCCCGCGCGCGTGTGCGCGCGTCCTCCCCGGCGTCGTGGGGGAACACGAGCTCGACGAGCCGCATCCGCGGAACCGGGTTGAACACGTGCAGGCCGGCGAAGCGCTCCGGCCGCCCGGACGCCTCCGCGAGCTCGTGGATCGAGAGCGAGGAGGTCGTCGTCGCGAGGATCGCGTCCGGGGCTGCCAGGCGACCGAGCTCGGCGAGCAGCGAAGCCTTGCTGCCGTGATCTTCGATCACCGCCTCGACCAGGAACGTCGCCTCGCTGAGCGCCTCGAGGTCGGGCACGACGGACACGCGATCGGGATCCACGAGCTCGTCCTCGAAGCGCCCGCAGAGCCTCGCCACCGCTGCCCGGGCACGCTCCGCGGACTGCGGCGAGCGCGCCCACAGGAGCACGTCGCCGGCCCGCGCTGCGATCGCGGCAAGCCCACACCCGATCGCGCCCGTGCCGGCGATTCCCAGTCGTTCGTGCATCCAACTACAGTAGATAGAAATGGCTTGTAAGGGTGCCCAAACAGGCGCCCGGTCAAATTTTCCGCAAGCGTTCAGGAGCAAGAAAATGCCAGCAAATCTCGGCCGTGAGGTAGTGATCGTGGAAGCGGTCCGCACGCCGATCGGGCGCGGTCACAGCGAGAAGGGCTACTACAAGGACACGCATCCCAACGAGCTCCTCGGCCGCTGCTACACCGAGGTGATCGAGCGGGCGGGGATCGCTCCCGACGCCGTCGAGGACGTGATCGCGGGCTGCGTCCAGCAGTATGGAGAGCAGAGCTTCAACGTCGCCCGCAACGCCTGGCTGCAGGCCGGGCTGCCGGTCGATACGCCGGCCACGACCGTCGACCGTCAGTGCGGCTCGGCGCAGCAGGCGGTCAACTTCGGCGCCGCGCTGATCGCCGCGGGCGTGCACGACGTGGTGATCGGCTCAGGCGTCGAGCACATGGGGCACCTCCCGATGGGCATCGGCTTCAAGTGGGTCGACGAGCTCGGCACCCCCTGGCCGCCTGAGCTGATGGAGCGCTACAACCTCGTCCCGCAGGGATTGTCTGCCGAGATGATCGCCGAGCAGTGGGAGATCCCGCGCTCGGAGCTCGACGAGCTGGCGCTGCGCTCGCATCGGCTCGCGCAGCGGGCGACGGAGGACGGCCGCTTCGAGCGCGAGATCGTGCCGATGCGGGTGAACGGCTCGACGTTCGTCACCGACCAGGGGATCCGTGCGGACACGACGCTCGAGGCGCTCGCGGCGCTCAAGCCGGCGTTCAAGCCGGACGGCAAGGTGACCGCCGGCAACAGCTCGCAGATCTCCGACGGCGCCGCGGCGGTGCTGCTGATGGCGCGCGAGACGGCCGACGCGCTAGGTCTGGAGCCGCGCGCGCGGATTCTCGATCAGACGACCGTGGGCGTCGACCCGGTGATCATGCTGACGGGGCCGATCCCGGCGACCAGGAAGCTGCTGGAGCGCAACGGGATGAAGATCGGCGACATCGACCTGTTCGAGGTCAACGAGGCGTTCGCACCCGTGATCGGCGCGTGGCGCCGTGAGCTCGAGCCCGACATGGACCGCGTCAACGTCAATGGCGGCGCGATGGCGCTCGGGCATCCGCTCGGCTCGACCGGGGCGCGGCTGATCACGACGCTGCTGCACGAGCTCGAGCGCTCCGACAAGGAGGTCGGCCTCGTGACGATGTGCTGCGGCGGCGGGTTGGGAACCGGGACTCTGATCCAGCGGGTTTCATAGGCCGGGCCGCATGCGGCCCGGCCCCGCCGGCGCATGCGCCGGCGGCGGGGGCGCGCATGCGCGCCCCCGAACGTCTACTCCGTCTGTTCGGTCGGGCGGATCAGCACCTCGTTGATCGACACGTGCCGCGGCCGCGTGACGATGTAGGCGATCGCGTCCGCGATGTCCTGCGCGCGCAGGCGCTCGATGCCGGCGAACCTGCTGCCGATCCGCTCCTGGATCTCGGGGCGGTTGTGCGAGCGCAGCTCGGTGTCGGTCGCGCCCGGCTCGACCAGCGAAACGCGCACGCTCGATCCGGCCCGCGAGCGCCTCGAGGCGGTCCATGCGGCGTGCCGCGAGCGCGACGGCAGCCCCGTGGTCGCTGAGCGCGACCGCCGTGGCCTCGCCAATCCCGCTCGAAGCGCCCGTGACCAGCGCGACGGCGCCGCTCAGCTGGCCTGCCATGTGAGATCCGCTACCCACCGGAAGCCGATCTCACTCGGCGCCGGCGTGAGCGGGCTGGCCGGCAGGCCGGGCGGTGGATCGTCCTGGTTGTAGGCCGACGGCGCCAGGTCGTTCGGCGTGTCCGGGTGAAACACCGAAGCGAGGTACTGAGCCTGCCCGCGCCCAGGGCCGAGCTCGAACTGGCCGCCGCCGTAGGCGCCGATCCCATTCTCTGCGCAGTAGTCGTAGGTCGCGCACAGCCGCGCCAGCCCGCCGATCCGGGAGGGCTTGATGTTGACCATCCTGGGCGCGAACGGCAACGACTCGATGTCCGCGATCGAATGGATCGGGGCGTCCCACGTGATCCGATCGTGTTCGCCCGCGAGCAGCGCCGCCGTCTCCGGGGTGATCACGTCGGGATCCTCGAGCCAGGCGTCGGGGAACGCCTCGATCACGCGGCGGTAGAGCACGGGGTCGGAAGGCTGATCGACGATCGTCCCGCGATAGAAGCTCTTGAAATCGAGCGAGTCGACCGCGCCGGTGACGACGAGGTCGCCGATCAGCTCCTTGGTCCACGAGCTCGTCGGGTCGAGCTTGAAGCGGAGCGTGGGGTAGAGCCGCAGGCGGCGCGTGATCGGGTCGAGCGTCACCGGCTCGCCGAGGCGCAGCGAGACCACGAACGTCAGCGGCTCGCACGGACGGTCGAGGACCTCGTGCAACGGCCTCCCGGCCTGACGCAGCGCGAGGTCGAGCGCCGCGCTGTGAAAGGTCCACCGGCGATAGAGACGCGCCACCTCTCCGGTTTTGGGCTCGACCGGGAACAGGTCGAGCGAATCGATCAGCTCGCAGAACTCGCCCAGCGCGTAGCGACCGGCGAGCTCGTGGGCCGCGCCGGCGCGCTGTAGCGCGAGTTGGTCCTCCGCGTCGTAGACGACGTCCTCGCCAAGGCCCTCGAGGCCTCCTCCGTCGAGATGGACGACCGTCGTGAGCCGTTCGAAGCCGCTCGAGACGTCCGCGCGCAGGCCTTCGAGCGCGTACCCCTCGACCTCCAACGGCAGTCCGGACAGCGCGTCGTAGGTGCTCACTGTCGTTGTCCCGGGGCCTCGAGCCGCGCGAGCAGCTCGTCGAGCCGCAGCTCCTCCAGACCCTGACTGACCTCGTCGAGCTCGGCCGCGCAGTACTCGATCAGCTCACGTCCCTCGCGAACGAGCGCGAGCGTCTCGCGCAGGCCCGCCTCGCCGGAGTCGAGCCGCTTGATGATCTGTTCGACCCGGGCGACCGCGCTCTCGTATGTCGGCGGCTCGCTGGTCACGTTTGCACTCCGGCAACCCGGGCCGCGAGCTCGCCGTCGTGGAAGCGCAGGCGCAGGTCGGCGGCGGCGCGCGCGGCGGCCGCGCTCGCAAGCGGCTCGCCGGCGCGGTCCTCGACGAGCGCGTAGCCGCGCGCGAGCGTCCGCTGTGGATCGTGCGCCGCGAGCGCGAGCGACAACCGCTCCAGCTCGCGCCGGCGGCGATCGCGCTCGGAGCCGATCACGCGCTCGCGCGTGCGCTCGAGCGCGAGCAGCCGGCCCTGCTCCAGCGCGCGCTCCCGCTCGGCCGCACGGCGGGCGCTCGCCCGGAGCTCTCGCAACAGCTGGCGCAGATGGTGGCGGTGGCGCGCGACGTGCTCAGCGGGGGCGCGGGACAGATGCACGAGCGTCCGGGCGCGTTCCAGGATCGCGCGAGCGCCGTGGCTCTGCAGCCGCCTTGTGCGGGCGCAGAGCTCCGCGCGGGCCGCGTGGCAGTCGATCGGGACGGCCGCCTCGGCCGCGTGCGTCGGCGTCGAGCAGCTGACCGCGGCGACGTCGTCGATCAGCGTGCGGTCGGTGTGGTGCCCGACCGAGGCGATCACGGGCACGCGCAAGAGCGCGACGGTTCGGCACAGCCCCTCGTCGCAGAACGCGAACAGGTCCGCGAGCGAGCCGCCGCCGCGCGCGACGATCACGACCTCGACCGCCTCGATCGCGGCGAGCTCGCGCAGCGCCCAGGCAATCCGAGGCGCGGCGTGACGGTCCTGAACCGGGGCGAACGCCCACACCACGCGTCCGGCCCAGCCGCGTCGGCGCAGCCCGGCGAGCACGTCGTCGCGTGCCTTGCCGAGTTCGCCCGTGACGACGCCGATCGTTTTAGGGAGTTGCGGCCGGTGCAGGCGCTTCTGCGGCTCGAACAGCCCTTCCGCCGCGAGTTGCCGTCGCAGCCGCTCGAGCTGGATCAGGAGATCGCCCTCGCCGGCAACGCGGAGCTCCGAGACGGCGAACGTGAACGCCGGGGAGGACGCGGCGCTGCCGGCGTAGTAGTCACAGCCGCCGCCGGCCACGACGCGGAGGCCGTCGGCCAGCGCGACTCCGAGGGCGTCGAAGTCCTCGCGCCACATCGAGCAGGGCAGCGCGCCGCGACCGTCGCGCAGCTCGAAGTAGACCCGAGCGCGGCCCGCGCGGAAGCCCCACACCTCGCCGGTCAGCTGCACGCGCGCGAGCTGCTGCAGCCTGCGTTTCAGGCCGGCGGCGTAGGCGCCGACCGGGAACGGGCCGGGCAGCTGGCTGTCCGCAACGGCGGCCGGCGGTGCTGAGCCGAGTGCGTTCATCGTCATTGCGAGGCTAGCGGCCGGCCAACTCGGATCCGCGTCCAGCCGCCGCTCGCGCACGCCACGGACGGACTCTCGGCGTTCTTATCGTAGTCTTGCGGCGTGATCATCCACTGGGGCGTGACGGGGAGCTAGACGGTGCCGGAGGGGTTGTCGGCGGCCGAGGTCGGCAAGGAGATCGAAGAGCACCGCAAGGAAGCCGCTGAGCAGGCGGAGGCGGGCGAGCGGGTCGACCGCCGCGACCGGCTGATCTCGATCGCCGAGGCGCTGATCCTCTCGCTGGTTGCCGTGCTCGCGGCGTATTCGGGTTACGCCGCCGCCAAGTGGGGGACGGAGTCGTCGGTGTCGCTCGCGAAGGCTTCAGCGCTGCGGACGAAGGCGAGCCGCGCCGATCTCGAGGCGCTCGTGATCCGGACGCAGGACTCGGTCTCGTTCAACGCGTGGTTCACGGCGTTCGTCGCGGGCAACGCCCGCGCCGAGGAGCTGGCCGTGAGGCGGTTTCGCCCCGGCTACCGGACTGCCTTCAACGCGTGGATCGCGACCGATCCCGCGCACAACCCGAACGCTCCGCCGGGTCCGTCCTACATGCCGCAATACGTGATCCCACAGCAGACCCAGGCGAACGACTACGACGCCCAGGCGGACGCGGAGTTCACCACGGGCACCGATGCCGGCGGCACCGGGGACAAGTACGTGCGCGACACGGTCTTTCTCGCGACTGTCCTGTTCCTCGTCGGGATCAGCAGTCACTTCGGCTTCCGTCAAGGGCGCTACGCGCTGGTGACAGTCGGTATCGCGCTGCTCGTGTTCTCGGTCATCCAGCTGGCGGGCTTGCCGGCGCCGCCGTAATCGCGGGCATCTGGTCACGCAGCCACGTGGCGGTCTGCGCGAGCCCCTCGCCCAGCTCGACGCGGGCCTCCCAGCCGAGCACCCGCCTCGCCTTCTCGACCGAGGGCCAGCGGCGGGGCACGTCGACGGGGAAGCTCTCGACGTGTGCGAGCTCGAACCGCTCGGGATCGAGCCCGCAGCTCTTCCAGACCAGCGCCGCGATCTCGGCCACGGTCAGCTCGCGTTCGGCGGAGATGTTGAAGTCCTCGTTCGCCGCGGCGGGCGAGGCGAGCGCCGTGACGAGGCCATCGGCGATGTCCTCGACGTGCGTCAGCGTCCGGGTCTGGCGGCCCGAGCCGAAGATCTCCAGCGGTCGCTGCCCACTCAGCGCCTTGGCGATCAGATCCGGAACGGCGTGCGCGATCCCCGGCTCGTCGCGATCGGGCAGCTCACCGGGGCCGTAGGCATTGAAGGGGCGGCAGATCGTGTAGCAGAGCCCGTGCTGCTCGTGGGCGGCCCGGGTGTAGACCTCGCCGGCCAGCTTCGAGAAGCCGTAGGCGGATCGCGGCGGCGCGCACTCGAGGAGGTGCGATTCGGTCGTCGGGAACTCCGTCGCCCGCTCGAACACCATCGAGGAGGAGACGTACAGGAAGCGCTCGACGCCCTCGTCGAGCGCCGCGTGCGCGAGGGCGCCCGTGAGCGCGTTGTTGACCTCGGTCAGCGTGAACGGGAGCTTGTGGAAGTTGGCGATCCCACCGACGATCGCGGCGAGGTGGATGACGTGCGAGCAGCCGGCCGTCGCCGCTCGGGCGTTGTCGGCGTCGCGCAGGTCGAGCGTGGTGATCTCGCATCGCTCGCGCATCCACGGCGGCGCTGCGCGGTGGTCGGCCACGCGGACCTCCCGCGTCGGGTCGTGCAGCAGACGGCGCACGACCGCGGAGCCGATCATTCCGGCGCCGCCGGTCACCAGCACGCGGGCCATCAGCTGTCCGGCACGTGCAGCGGCGCGGCGGCTCGGCGCAGCGTCGCCGCCTCGACCGTGTACACGAACACCTGGGCGGTACCGAGCGAGTTCCAGGGGTCGACGATCAGCGAGTCCTCGGCGGCTCTCGCGACGATCTCGGCGAACGCCTGCGGCGCTTCGAACTCGGAGTGATTGGTCGCGATGATCACCACGTCGGCGTCGTGCACGGCCTCCTCCAGTGGCTGCGTCGGCGAGGGAGCACGCGGGTCGCAGACAGCGACGTCCGCCAGCTCGCGCTCGAGCAGCCGGATCAGCTTCGGCGAGAGCGAGTCGCGCTCGTCGTCGGTGTCTCGCTTGAAGGTCAGGCCGAGGACCGCGACCTTGCGCGAGGCGAGCGTGCCGATCCTGCGCTTGATCCCCTCGACCAGGAACAGCGGCACCGCCTCGTTGACGCGCGAGACGGCCAGCAGCATCCCGGGCGCGTTCGAGCGCTCCTCGGAGAACACGAAGTCCTTGCGCAAGCACGTCCCGGCCGTCAATCCGGGCATCGCGATCCCGCCGCGCGGATAGTCGCGGTTGATCAGCTCGATCACCTCGAACACGTTCGCGCCGTAGCTCTCGCAATCCATCATCAGCAGGTTCGGCAGCGCGAACGTCGCGTAGCGCAGGATGTTCGTCCAGATCTTCGCGAGCTCCGCCTGGACCGGCGTTGTTCGGACGATCGGCGCGCCGAAGGCCGAGAACAACGCCGCGGCGCGCTCGGTCGACTGCTCGCCGACGCCGCCGATGATGCAGGGGAGCGTCGAGATCTCCTGTAGGAAGCGACCGGCGGCGATCCGCTCGGGCGCGTGCGCGACGAACACGTCCTCGCCGGCGCGCAGTCCCCGGCGCTTGGCGAGGTAGCCGGCGACGAACTCGGTCGTCCCGGGCGCGACGGTGGAGCGCAGGATGACCGCATGTCCCGGACGCAGCAGCGGCAGCAGATCGTCGAGCGCCGCGCGCACCTGCCGCAAGTCGGACTCCAGGTGCGAGAACGAGGGCGTCCCGATCGTGACCACGATGTCATCGGCCTGGGCCGCGTCGGCGGCGCGTTCCGAGAGCTCGAGCCGTCCCGCCGCGACGGCGCGGTCGAGCAGCGCCTGGGTTCCGGCCTCGGCGAACGGCATCCGCCCGGCGCGCAGCGACGCGAGCACGGCCGCGTCGTGGTCGACGCCGAGCACCCTGAAGCCGCGCTCCGCGAAGCACAACGCAAGCGGAAGCCCGACGCGTCCGAGGCCGATCACCGAGACGAGCCTGTCACTGTCCATGCGCGCTTTAACGTACTCGGGGTAGTAGATGTGGCGGTCCGGCGCCGTGCTCAGCGGGCGTCGGGGATGACGCTGCGAAGCGGCTCGAGCCCGGGCTCGGCCGGATGGCCGCGGATCTCGCCCGCGACCGCGATCTTGTTCAGGCGCGCGATCTCGAGCTCGCCTTCGATTCGGGCGGGATCGTCGAGGGGCAGGCCGCGGATCAGCGCCCTGATCCGCTCGCGCAGCTGGAGCGCGAAATGCGGCGTCGAGGCGCCCATCAGCTGGCGCACGTCCTCGACCGTGACCTCACGGCCCTCGCGCAGTCGTTCTGGATCCTCTGCTTGGCTCATTTCTGCGGCACCGCTTCGAGCAGGCTGTCGACCTCGCCCTGAACCGAAGCGGAGATCGCGGACTCATCCCCGATGATCCAGCCGTGGTTGTACACGGCCGCGGTCGGGCCTTCCTCGTTATACCCGGGCGTAGCGTAGTCGAGGAAGTAGTTGACCACCGAAGACGGCAGCTTGGTCCCGTCGTCGAGGAGCAGCTGGGCGCCATAGTCGCCGCTGGCCGACAGTGGCGCGGCCGCGGCGGCGTCGAGCGGGCGGTTGGCATTGATCAGCACGTACCCGTGGCCCGGGCTCAGGAGCGCCCAGCCGAAGCTGCCGGGGATGTGGGCGCACGGCTGGCCGTAGGCACACGGGGGATCGCGGTACCCGGCGAACGCGACCGAGTTGCTCGACGGATCCTGCGCTCCGACGCGTTTGACGGTGCCGAACTTGCGCAACTGCGCGAGCACGCTGTCGGGGATCACGCTGGTCGGCCCGAGAACGTATATGTGCGGCCGGCCGTGGGAGAGCAGGGCCTGCTGGGTCGCCTGGGGCACTCCGCTGTGGTTGACGAACAGGACCGGGTCGCCACTCTCGGCCGCCCAGCCCGCGGCCGGCATCGCGTAGGCCGGGTCGTCCGCCGAGGCGATCACCACGTCCGGGCTCGCGCTCCCCGCGGCCGCGCTCGCGAAGCGGTCGATCGCGGCAGCCAGCGCGTAGGGGCTGGAGCCTGTGATCGTGGTCGCGCGAAGCCCGCGTGGAGCCGGGACGTCGCCGATCAGCACGACCTGGGCGCCGTCGGCGGCGCCCGAGCCGGTCGGCGCGAGCGTGCCCAGCGCGCTCGACGTCGCGGCCGGCAGCTGCCCAGAGCCGGAGAGCAGGATTGGAGCCTTGATCGGTGACGCCATCAGCACGGCCGAGGCGATCGCCGCCTCCCAGTCGTCCGTCGGCGCGATCGTCACGGCGCTCGGGTGCGTCCCGGCGAACGAGGACGGATACACCGCCAGCGCGACGCCGGCGGCGTCAGCGATCGGGTCGCTGCCGGCGACGCGGGTGGTGTTCTTCGTCGCGACCGTGGGTGTTACGATCGCACCGGCAGCGCCCTGCGTCTTGGTCACGACGCCATCGGAGTTGGTCGCGACGCCGTCCCCGGGCACCGCGACCGTTACCACTTTGGTGGCGGTGGCTCCGCAACCGGCGATCATCGCCGCCGCGACAATCGCAAGAACGGTGCGTCGCATGATGCAAAGGACGTTAGCGAGCGCCGATCGCCTTTACGCCTCGATACCCTAGATAAGGCAAGTCCAGCCACCCGCCAAGGAGGATGCGATGCCGGGCCTTTCCGGGCGCATGTCCACCGTCGTCAAAGCAAAGATCTCAAAACTTCTAGACCGCGCCGAAGACCCTTCCGAGACGCTCGACTACAGCTACCAGAAGCAGCTCGAGCTCCTGCAGAATGTCAAGAAGGGCATCGCTGACGTCGTCACTTCCAAGAAGCGGCTCCAGATCCAGGAGAAGAAGCTCAGCGAGCAGGTCGTCAAGCTGGACACCCAGGCTCGCCAAGCGCTCGCGGCTGGGCAGGAGGACCTCGCGCGGACCGCGCTCGAGCGCAAGAACGTCGTCCAGACGGAGATGCAGTCGCTCGACAGCCAGATCAGCCAGCTCGAGCAGCAGCAGGAGCAGATGACGGCCTCCGAGCAGAAGCTGCGCGCCAAGATCGAGCAGTTCCGCTCCAAGAAGGAAGTCATCAAGGCCCAGTACTCGGCCGCGGAGGCCCAGGTCCGGATCTCCGAGGCGGCGACCGGCGTCGGCGAGGAGATGGCCGATGTCGGACTGGCAATGCAGCGCGCGCTCGACAAGACCGAGCAGATGAAGGCGCGCGCCGACGCCGTCGGCGAGCTCGAGGCCTCCGGCGCGTTCGAGGATCTGACGACGCTGACGCCCGGCGAGGACGACATCGACCGGCAGCTGCGCGAGCTCTCGAGCTCCAGTGAGGTCGACACCGAGCTGGCGAAGATGAAGGCCGAGCTCGGCGTCGGGTCCGCGGCGCCGGCAGGCGAGCTCGGGACGGGCGCGCCGGCGGGGACGGGCGCGCCGGCGGGGACGGGCGCGAGCCAGCCCGGCGGCGAGACGGCGGCCGGGCCGGCCGAAGGGCAGGCGTCGTGATCGTGCGGATCGCCACGGAGGGTCAGTACGAGCTCGCCGACAAGGACGTCCCGATGCTGAACGAGCTCGACAACGACGCCGTCGCGGTCTGCAACGCCGGCGACGAGAAGAGCTTCCGAGCGGCCTATGCGAAGCTCCTCGACTACGTCCGCGGCACCGGATCGCTGATGCCGCCGGACACGCTGGCCGGATCAGATCTGATCCTGCCGCCCCCGGACGTGTCGCTCGCCGAGGCGCAGGCCGAGTTCAGCGGCGAAGGTCTGATCCCGGGCTGAGCGCGGACCCCGCGGCGGACGTGCTGCCGGGGTCGGCGGCGGCGAGCGCGGTCAGATCACCACCGGCCAGGACCGCGCTCGGCGCGGTCGTCGAGCACTCTGCGGCGATCTCGTAGCCGCCAGGGCTCTGGTCGTCGATCGCTCCCAAGAGCGGGAGCGTCGTCTCGAACGGACCGCTTACGTCCGGCGAGACGGTGTCGGGTGCGCCGATCGCGGTGAACGTCTGCTGGCTCACGATCCCGAGCTGGCACGTGACGGCGCCGCTCGCGACCGGCATCTGGATATCGAGCGCCGCGTTCGCGACGATCCGCGAGGTGAGGTTCGTCGTCAGCTTCTGCGTGCTCAGCACGATCGCGGGGCCGGCGGTCGAGATCGCGACCTCGGCGCCGCTCAGCGAGACTGAAGTCGACGGCGCCGGTCCCGGCGGGCCGGGCGCGCCGTTGGCGCCGTTCGTGCCCGCCCTGCCGTTCGCGCCGTTGCGCCCGTTGACGCCGTTGGATCCGTTCTGCCCGTTCGTGCCGGGGAAGCCCATCGGGCCCTGGGGTCCCTGCTGGTTGAACGTCAGCGACTCATCTGCCTTGGGGCAGCGCTCGCCACGGCGCAGCACCACGAGCGTCCCGCCACGGCGGGGCACGCAGCCGTTGATCGCCCCGTTGCCCGCCACGAACAACGAGCCGCTCGCGGCGTACGCGCCCGTCCCCAGCGCAATGAACACGGCGATGCTCGACATGACGTTTGCGTACGTCAGGCGAGAACGCAGCTTGCGGGCCATCGGTCTCTAGATCGGGATTCCCCAGAGCGGGAACCAGCGCTCGAGCTCGGGTTCGATCGGGAGCTCCTTGCTCATCTGCGCCTTCAGACGAAGCTCGCGCTCGTTGTCGCGCTCCTGCGGGCCGCCCGCCGGGACGAACGGGTAGAAGAAGCCGCGCTTGTAGTTGTAGATCCAGTAGAGCGGCTGGGTGTGCTCGTCCTGGAACGCGAACACCGCGCACAGGACACGGTCGCCGTAGCCACCGGACTCGAGCGCGCTGCTGACAGCGTTGATACCGACGACGAGGTCGTCGAAGTCCTTACCGCGGAGGACCAGCCAGCGGAACCCGTAGCTGTCGTCCGAGCGCTCGACGGTCGTCCCGCTGTCGGCGCCGGTCGCGCGGACGACCTGCTCCATCTCGCGGACGATCGACTCGAAATCGGCGGTCGGGAGCGGCTGGAACACGATCGCGGCGGTGCCGCGGCTCGTGATCGACAGCGAGGCCTCGAGCGCGACGTACGCGGTGCTCATCGCGAACAGCCGGTCGGGCGCCGGCCCGGGCAGCTTTCGCCTGCCGGTGAGGATCTCGAGAAAGCCCACGGGGGGCTACCGGGTTCCCTGGAGCTGCTCCTCGAGCCGCTCCAGCCGTGCGATCCGGGCGTCGAGCGGTGGGTGCGTCGAGAACAGGCTGGCGAATGTCTGCTTGGTCTTGGGCGGGAAGATGTAGAACGCGGCGAGCTCGCCCGAGGCGGCGCGCAGATCCTTGTTCGGGATCAGCTGCATGTTGCCGCTGATCTTGCGCAGCGCCATGATCAGCTCCGACGGGTTGCCGGTCAGGATCGCCGAGCCGCGGTCAGCAGCGAACTCGCGGTAGCGCGAGAGCGCCTGTAGCAGCAGCCACGAGACGATGTAGACGACGGCCGAGACCAGGATCACGACGAGGAAGCCGGCGTTGTTGTTGTCGCGGTCGTCGAACGCGCCGCCGAAGAAGAAGCCGAACTGGACGATGAATGCCGCGATCGACGCGAAGAAGCTCGCCAGCGTCATCACCATCACGTCGCGGTTGACGATGTGGGAGAGCTCGTGGCCGAGGACGCCCTCGAGCTCGCTCGCGTTGAGCAGGTTCAGCAGCCCGGTCGTCACGCAGACGGTCGACTTCTTGGGCGTTCGCCCGACCGCGAACGCGTTCGGCATCGGGGTCTGCGCAATCGCCACCCGAGGCTTGGGGATGTTCGCCGTCACGCACAGCCGGTCGATCATCGCGTGCAGCTCGGGAGCCTGCTGCGGCGTGACCTCGCGCGCGCCCATCGAGGCGAGCGCGATCTTGTCCGAGGTGAACAGCTGGATCCCGAACAGGAGGGCGGCGATCACCAGGACCGTCACGGCGCCGAGGCCGGCGGCGATCAGCACGCCGATCAGCACCGCGTACACGAGTCCGAGCAGGAACAGCGTGAAGATCATCCGAGCCTGCAGGCCGGAGTCGCGCCCGAAGTTTCTAGAGGGTGCCATCGTGTCGATTATGTTGGCAGATGCGGCGAAGAGTTCTGTAACGAACTCCCGATCGCGCCTCAATCTTGCGACAGGGTGCGCGCGATGAAACGGAGGCTCGCGGCCTGCAGCTCCTCGTCGTGCTGGACCGAACGGTGGTGGCCGCCGGGTACGGCGATCAGGCGGCTGTCCGCGACGTTTGAGAGCGCGGCGAGCTCGCGCGAGTGAGCGATCGGGACCTGTTCGTCGCCTTCGGCGTGCAGGAGCAGCAGCGGGATCGCGAGCGCCGGGACGGCGTCGTGCAGGTCGTGCTCGGCAAGCAGCCGCTCGAGCGCCGGCGCGTCCGCGTCGAATCCGACCCCCTCCGGGCGGCGCAGCGCCGTCAGCAGGCCGCTCGCGCTGGCCGGGCAGATCGCGACGACGGCGCGCGCGCTCGCCGGCGCGGCCGCGGCGATCGCGAGGTATCCCCCCATGCTCGACCCGCGCAGCGCGACTGGCAGCTCCGGGTCGCCCGCACGCTCGCGAAGCGTGCCGGCGATCGTCACGACGTCGGCGATCGCCCGGCCGTCCAGCGCGCCCTCGCTGGCGCCGTGACCCCGCTGGTCGAACGCGATCGCGGCGAGCCCTGCGGCGAGCGCGGCGCGGGCGAAGTCGTGATGGTTCTCCTTGCACGAGCCGGCGCCGTGGAGGATCACGACGCCGGCGCGTGGGCGCGCGCCGCCCGCGGGCAGCCAGACGGAGTAGGACAGGCCGTCGGACATCCCGACCTCGCTGGGCAGCGCGACCGTCGCGTTGCGCGGTGACGCCATCCGGTCGATGATCGCAGGCGCGTGTCATGATCGATCACGATGGCGACCGTGACACAGGGGCTTTCGCACGCGTACCCGCTCGGCACGCGGGTCAACGAGGCGGGCCGGCTCGAGCTCGGCGGTTGCGACGCTGTCGCGCTCGCGCGTGAGTTCGGGACGCCCGCATACGTCGTCGTCGAGGACGATCTGCGCTGGCGCGCCCGCGCGTTCCTCGAAACGCTCGCGGCGCGCCATGACGACTTCGACGTCCTGTTCGCGTCCAAGGCGTTCCCGTGCACGGCCGTCTACCAGGTGCTCGCTCAGGAGGGGCTCGCATGCGACGTGGCGAGCGGCGGCGAGCTGTTCCTCGCGCTCCGCGGCGGCTTCGATCCCGCGCGGATCTACCTGCACGGCAACGCGAGGTCGAACGCCGAGCTTCGCGAGGCGCTCGCCGCCGGCGTCGGGCACGTGGTGCTCGACGGCCCTGATGACATCGACGCGCTGACGCGCGCGGCGCGCGAGGGCGGCCATCGCCAGCGCGTCCTGATCCGGGTGACGCCCGGGGTCGCGGGCGACACGCATCGCGCGATCTCGACCGGACAGGCCGATTCGAAGTTCGGATTCTCGATTGCACAGGCGCGCGCGGCGATCGACCGGCTTGCGAGCGTCCCCGAGCTGGATCTGGTCGGCCTCCATTTCCACATCGGCTCGCAGCTGCTCGAGCTCGAGCCGTTCCGCGCCGCGGTCGCGGCGCTCGCCGGGCTCGGCGAGTTCCCGGTCTACAACGTCGGCGGCGGTCTCGGCGTCGCGTACACGGCCGCCGATCAGCCCCCCGCCGTCGCCGACTACGTCGAGGCGATCGTCGCCGCCGTGGACGACCTGCTCGGTCCGGGCAAGCGGCTGCTGCTCGAGCCGGGCCGCGCGCTCGTCGCCAATTCGACCGTAACTCTCTACACCGTCCAGACCGTCAAGCGCAACGTCTCCACGTGGGTGGCGGTCGACGGCGGAATGTCCGACAACCTCCGGCCGATGCTCTACGGCGCCCGCTACGAAGCGCTGATCGCGGACCGCGCCGGCGCGGCGGCGAGCGAGCGCTACCACGTGGCGGGCAAGCACTGCGAGTCCGGGGACGTCCTGATCCGCGACGCGTGGCTGGCCGCACCGGCGCGCGGCGACGTCCTCGCTGTCCCCGCGACCGGCGCGTACGGGTACTCGATGGCGAACAACTACAACGGTGTGCCACGACCGCCGGTGGTCTTCTGCCGCGACGGGGACGCCCGGGTGCTCGTGCGACGGGAGACCTACGAGGACCTGGCCGCTCGTGACGTCTTCTAGCGAGCGCAGCTTCCGCGTCGGCCTGCTTGGGCACGGCACCGTCGGTGGCGCGTTTGCCGCGTTATTGCCCGAGCAGGCGGATCGAATCGAGCTCCTGACCGGGCTGCGCCCGTCGATCTCGGGCATCCTCACGCGGAGTCAGGGCGTGTTCGAGGAGATCCTCGAGCGCTCGGATCTGATCGTCGAGCTGATCGGCGGGATCGAGCCCGCGCGCGACTACGTCCTGCGCTCGATGCGCGCGGGCCGCCACGTCGTCACCGCGAACAAGCAGCTGCTGTCCCAGCACGGCGAGGAGCTGTGGCAGGTCGCGCGCGCCGAGGGCGTCCAGCTTCGCTTCGAGGGGGCCGTCGCCGGCGTCGTGCCGGTGATCCGCGTGTTGCAGGAGTCGCTCGCCGGCGCCAGGATCGACCGCGTGCACGGGATCGTCAACGGCACCACGAACTTCATCCTGACCGAGATGGCGCGGACCGGGATGACGTTCGCGCAGGCGCTGGCCGAGGCGCAGCGGCTCGGCTACGCCGAGGCGGATCCGGCGGAGGACGTCGACGGCCGCGACGCGGCAGCGAAGATGGCGATCCTCGCCCGGCTCGCGTTCGACACGCCGGTCCATCTCGACCAGGTGCGCTACGAGGGGATCGAGCAGATCCAGCCCGACGATCTCGAGTATGCGCGCGACCTCGGGCTCGGCCTGAAGCTGATCGGCACCGCCGAGCGGATCGGCGAGGGTCTGTCGGTCCGCGTGCACCCCGCCTTTCTCTACCCCGGCCACCCGCTCGCGTCGGTCAGCGGCCCGTTCAATGCGGTCACGGTCGAAGCCGAGGCGATCACCGAGATCACGATGTCCGGGCCCGGCGCCGGCGGCCCCCAGACCGCGACGGCGGTGCTCGGGGACGTGATCAGCGCGATGATCCCGCCCGCGTCGACGCCGCCGACGGCCGGCGTGCTCGAGCTCGTGCAGGACGTGGTCTCGGCGTTCTACCTGCACCTGGATGTCGCCGACGAGCCCGGCGTGCTGGCGCAGGTCGCGCACGTGCTCGGGCGCCACGGAGTGTCGGTCAAGTCGGTCGTGCAGAAGGGGCTGGGAGAGCAGGCGCGGCTCGTGATGGTTCTGCACCCCGTGCTCGAGTCGCGGTTCGCCACGGCGCGGGAGGAGATCGGCCGGCTCGAGGTCCTGCGCGCGCCGCCGCGGGCGATCCGCGTGCTCGAGGAGCAGTTCGGTTAGCCGATGAGGGCGATCCAGATCACCGAGCTCACAGGCCCCGAGACGGCGCTGGCGCTGGCCGAGCTGCCCGAGCCCGAGCTCTCGCATCCGATGACGCCCGGCCGCGGCGTGCTCGTCGACGTGCACGCGGCGGGGGTGTCGTTCCCCGAGCTCCTGCAAACCCGCGGCGAGTACCAGCTCAAGCCGCCGCTGCCGTTCGTCCCGGGGAGCGAGGTGGGCGGCGTGGTTCGCTCCGCCGGCGAGATGGCCGCCGTCCGGCCCGGCGATCGGGTCGCGGCGTTCTGCGTGCTCGGAGGGTTCGCCGAGGTCGTCGTCGCGCCCGAGCAGTTCTGCTTCCCGTTGCCCGAATCGCTCGACTTCGCCCAGGGCGCCGCGCTCGTCCTCAACTACCAGACCGCCTATTTCGCGCTCCACATGCGCGGTCGGCTGCGATCGGGCGAGACCGTGCTCGTCCACGGCGCCGCCGGGGGCGTCGGCACGGCGGTGCTCCAGGTCGCACGAGGGCTGGGCGCGCGTACGATCGCGGTCGTCTCGAGCGACGAGAAGGAGCGCGTCGCACGACAGGCCGGAGCACACGAGGTGCTGCGCTCCTACGGACCGTGGAAGGACGAGGCGCGGTCGCTGTCGGACGGGGGCGTCGACATCGTGTTCGACCCGGTCGGCGGCGATCGCTTCACTGACAGCCTGCGCGCGCTGCGAGAGGGCGGACGGGTGCTCGTCGTCGGATTCGCGGGCGGCTCGATCCCCGAGGTCCGCGTCAACCGCCTGCTGCTCGGCAATCTCGAGGTCGTCGGCGCGGGCTGGGGTGCGGCGGTGCGCTCCAATCCCGAGCTCGCGGGCGCGCTCGGCGCCGCGGTGGGCGGCCTGATCGAGAGTGGGTACGTGCGGCCGATCGTCGGCGCCCGTTTCCCGCTCGAGCAGGCCTCGCAGGCGGTGATGTTGCTCGATCGCCGTGAGGCGGTCGGGAAGATCGTGCTCGAGCCTGTATAACGGCCCAGTCGGCGCTTCCACGCCGGCCAGTCGGGCGTTGTCCTGGCTCCAATTGGTCAACTACCCACTCGCGGTTTTGCGCGGCTCGACTGGGATGTTGTCCAGGTCGCCCGCTTGGCCGGCAGCGCGTCAGCCGAGCTCGTCTGCGAATGCGCTCAGGGCGCGGTCGATCTCGGCCCGGCCGACGTCGAGGTGCGTCACCGCCCGGACGTGGGTGGGGTCGACGACCTGGAGCTCGACTCGATCGGCGATCCGCTGGACGAGGTCGCGCGCGTCGTCGACCGCGAAGATCACGATGTTCGTCTCGATCCGGTCGGGATCGAGGCTGACGCCCGGCAGCTCCGCCAGGCCGGTGGCGAGCAGGCGCGCATGCTCGTGGTCCTCGGCGAGCCGCTCGACGTGGTGCTCGAGCGCGTACGCGCAGCCGGCGGCGACGATGCCCGACTGGCGGAAGGCGCCGCCCATCATCTGCTTGAAGCGCCACGCCTCGGCGATCAGCTCGGTCGATCCGGCGAGAACCGCGCCGACGGGGGCGCCGAGCCCTTTCGTGAAGTCGATCCAGGCGGTGTCGAACCCGCTCGCGTACTCGCGCGCGGAAACGCCCGAAGCGACGACGGCGTTCATCAACCTGGCTCCGTCCAGGTGGGCGCGCAGGCCGTTGGCGCGGGCGACCGCGAGCACGCTCTCGATCGCAGGCAGCGGCCACACCCGGCCGCCGCCGAGGTTCGTCGTCTGCTCGACCGAGACCAGGCGCGAGCGTGGCATGTAGCGGTTGCCAACCGTTCGCAGCGCGCTTTCAAGCTGCCCCGC
Source organism: uncultured Solirubrobacterales bacterium (assembly GCA_963763525.1). GTDB lineage: Bacteria > Actinomycetota > Thermoleophilia > Solirubrobacterales > Solirubrobacteraceae > Palsa-465. Next base: position 297,983 of record CAVXPA010000011.1, on the reverse strand, counting down.
GGTGAAGATGCCGCCGTCGCCGTCGAGCGTGCGGATCATCGCGCCGGCGTGCACGGCGGGGCCGCCGGCCTCCGAGTTGACCGGGTGGGCCGTGCGATCGAGCACCAGCTCGTCGCCGCCCGGCCGGATGTGGAGCCGGATCGCGATCTGGTTGCACATCGTGCCGCTCGGCAGGAACACCGCCGCCTCGTGGCCGAGGAGCTCCGCGACGCGTTCCTGCAGGAGGGTCGTCGTCGGGTCCTGCCCGCGCTGCTCGTCGCCGACCTCGGCGGCGGCGATCGCGGCGCGCATGCCGGCGGTGGGGCGCGTCTGGGTGTCGCTGTAGAGGTTGACGGGCGGAGTGCTCACGGCGTCTGGGCCACGATACCGCCGGACGGAGCGACCTCTGCCATCCTGCGCCCTGATGACGGGCCTGATCGACCGCTATCGCGACCGGCTGCCTTTCGACGCGGGCGATCCGGTCATATCGCTCGGCGAGGGATCGACGCCGCTGGTCCCTGCCCCCCGGCTGTCCGAGCGCGTCGGCGCCAACGTGTGGCTGAAGCTGGAAGGAGCGAACCCAACCGGCTCGTTCAAGGATCGGGGCATGACGTGCGCGGTGTCGGCGGCCGTCCGCGAAGGTGCGCAGGTCGTCATCTGCGCATCCACCGGCAACACCGCCGCGTCGGCGGCCGCCTACGCGGCGCGCGCCGGCCTGCGCGGCGCCGTGATCGTTCCCGAGGGCAAGATCGCGACCGGGAAGCTGGCGCAGGCGCTGATGCACGGCGCCCGCGTGATCGCCCTGAGGGGCAACTTCGACGAGGCGCTCGCGCTCGTCCGCGAGCTGGCACGCCGGCACCCGGTCGCGCTCGTGAACTCGGTCAACGACTTCCGCATCGAGGGGCAGAAGACGGCGGCGTTCGAGGTGGTTGAGGCGCTCGACGGCGAGCTCGACGCGCTCTGCATCCCGGTCGGCAACGCGGGCAACATCACCGCCTACTGGAAGGGTTTCAAGGAAGCCGGCTGCCGGCCGCGGATGTTCGGCTTTCAGGCCGCCGGCGCGGCGCCGCTCGTGCTCGGGGCGCCGGTCGAGCATCCCGAGACGGTCGCAAGCGCGATCCGGATCGGCAACCCCGCGCGCTGGGAGGAGGCGATGGACGCGATGAGCTCCTCCGGAGGCGCCGTGAACGCCGTCACGGACGCCCAGATCATCAATGCGTACCGGTTCCTGGCCGCGAACGAAGGCGTCTTCTGCGAGCCGGCGTCGGCGGCGAGCGTCGCGGGGCTGCTGACGCACGGCGCCGGGAGCGCCCAGACGGTCGCGTGCGTGCTGACCGGGCACGGGCTGAAGGACCCCGAGACAGCGCTCGAGAACGCCGGCGCGGTGATCTCGTGCGAGGCGAAGCTGCCGGCGATCGAGCGGGCGGTGCTCGGGTGACGCTGGCGCGGCGGCGCCTCGTCCGCGTGCCGGCGTCCTCCGCGAACCTCGGCCCCGGATTCGACGTGCTCGCCGCCGCGCTCGGGCTTCACCTCGAGCTCGAGGTGACCGAGACCGGGCAGTTCGCCGTCGAGACCGAGCTCGACCTGCCACGGGACCGCGGCAACCTCCTCGTGCGCGCGTTCGAGCAGCTGCATCCGGCGGATGGGCTGACGTTCCGGATCGCCTCGCAGATTCCGCCCGTGGGGGGGCTCGGCTCGAGCGCCGCGGCGATCGTCGCCGGCCTGCTCGCCGCCGACCACATGTTCGAGCTCGACGCCGACGTGGCGGCGCTCGCGCGCGAGCTCGAGGGTCACCCCGACAACGTCGCGGCGGCGCTGTCGGGCGGTTTCGTGATCTGCGAGGGCGAGCGGGTCCACCGGTTCGAGGCCCCCCTCGGCCTCGAAGCCGTGCTCGTCGTCCCCGCGGAGCCGGTGCCGACCGCGGCGGCGCGCGCGGCGCTGCCCGATTGCGTGCCGATCGCGGACGCGGTGTTCAACGTCGCACGCGCGAGCACACTGATGCTCGGGCTGCTCCAGGCCGACTGGGAGTTGATCGCGGCCGGGCTCGAGGACCGGCTGCACCAGCCGTACCGGGCCCACCTCTATCCGCGGTCGGCCTCGCTCGTCCAGCGCGCCCAGGCGCTCGGCGCGCTCGGCGCGACGATCTCAGGGGCCGGCCCGACCGTGCTCGTCTGGTGCCACTACGAGCAGACCGGAGCGGTGCTCGAGCGACTGCGCCGCGAGACGGCCGGGTGGGCCAGCGTCGTGCGCGCGGCGTTCGAGTCTCACGGCGCGGACGTGCGCGAGCTGTGAGCTCAGGCGCGGGCGGGCTGGGGCTCGGGGATCGCCGCCGCGAGCCGCCGTCGCGGCTCGTCCATGCCGATCCGCCGCAGCACCTCTTCGCCGACCCGCTGATAGTCGATGCCGAGGTCCGGCCGGTAGTCGAGGATCGAAACGGCGCGCTCGGCTGACTCGGCGTACGCGATCGACGAACGGACTGTGGTCTCGAACAGCTTCTCCGGGAAATGCTTGCGCAGCGAGGCGAACGCCTCGCGCGAGTGGCGGGTGCGCATGTCGGCGATGTTCAGCACGACGCCGAGCCACTCGAGGTTCGGGTTGAGGCTGTCGCGCGCGAGCTCGATCACCTCGAGCGCCTGCTCCACGCCCTGGAGCGCGAAGTACTGCGCCTCGGTCGAGAGCAGCGCATAGTCGGCCGCGACGAGCGCGTTGACGGTCAGCAGGCCGAGCGACGGGGGGCAGTCGATCAGGACCAGCTCGTAGGCATCCGCGATCTCGCGCAGCGCGCGCTTGAGCGTCAGCTCGCGGCCCATCTTGCCGCCGAGCACGAGCTCCGCCTCGGCCAGCCCTAGGTTCGCCGGGATGATCCCGTTGTGGATGGCGTCGCGCGGCTTGGCGCGCCCGGCGAGCACGTCGCCGATCGTCGGCGACGCCTCGGGGTCGACGTCGAGGTAGTCGGACAGATTGCCCTGCGGGTCGAGATCGATCGCCAGCACCCGCAACGAGACGCTGCGAAAGACGTCGGTCAGCGTCCTCACCGCGGTCGTCTTGCCGGTGCCGCCTTTCTGGGAGAGGACCGCGATCGTCGGCATGGGGGCGCCACTATAGAACCTGCCCGCGGACGCTCAGGCTCACCGCCGGGGGCCGCGACGCGGCCCGCCGGCGTCGATCCGGAGCTCAGCCCGCCTGGGCGGCAGTGCCGCGCCCGCGGGGCGGCTCGTAGCGCATGCCGGAGACCACCGGCACGTCGATGAAGTGGAGGCGATGGCGCCCGATCACGATCTCGTCGCCGTCCGCGAGCGTGCTCCACTCGACCCGCTCGCCGTTGACGAACACGCCGTTGAGGCTGCGGTCGTCGAGCACGCGCAACCCGTCGGGCTGGCGGACGATCAGCGCATGGCGGCGGGACACGGTCGGGTCGTCGAAGCGAATGTCGGCCGCGAGGCTGCGGCCGATCCGCGTCCATTCCCGCTGCACGCCGAAGACGCGGACGTCGTTCTCCGTCATGCGATAAGTCAAATACTGTCCTGGCTCGTCGAGCTCGCCGCGCACCTCCTCGATCCACGCGCGGCTGTCGACGTCGGTTGGAGCCTCAACGATGGCGGCTTGCGTGGTCGTGAACAGGGAAGCCCTCACAAACTCCGTCCCGCCGCAATGCGGGCAGGTCGGCAGCTCGTCGGCTGCGTCGAGCGAGACGGGGTATGCGCAGTCCGTGCAACGGAAAGTTCCGGTCCCCGCTACGTTGCCCGACATCCAAGCTTTCATCCGGGGCACATCTCCTTCGTAAGGCTGCAGGCTGGCCGCGCCGGCTAAGCGGGCAAACCGATGATATCCCGGGCGTCAAAGCGCGAATAAAGCCCGATGGCGTGAAGGAACGCCTCAGCGGGCATAGAACCACACCGTATGGGTACACCCGCGACGGAGGCGCGCGACCTCGAGCTGGCCCTGTTGAAGCGTGGGGTCGAGGAGCTTGTGGCTGGGCGCGAGTGCTGTGCTCGGTGCGAGCGCACACCGCTGATCGGCGAGCGCGTCTACGTCTACGCCTCGGGTGCGATCGCCTGCGCGCTGTGCCGTCCCTACGCGCGCGAGGACCCGGTCGCGTCCCGCATCATGCACGGCCCGGAGTTCGGGCACACCATGCGCATCACCGACCAGCGCGCCGCGGCCTGAGCGCGCGGGGCCGACCGCCCACCGCGGCCTGAAGCGCGGCGGCCACCGCGGCGGTGGGTCGCCCGCCGCAGCCCGACGCGCGGCGGCGACCGGGGCGGACCGCGACGACCGCAAATAGACTGTGCTCGCCGTGGACCCGTTAACCGTCTCGACCACGATCGCGCGCCCGCGCGAGGAGGTCTTCGACTACCTCGCGGACATCGCCAACCATCCCGAGTTCAGCGATCACTACCGCGTCGACTGGCATCTCACGCGGGTCGAGTCGCAGGGCACCGGAGCGGGCGCCCGGTTCCGCGTCAAGGCGCCGCTGAACCGCTTCGCGTGGGCGGACATGACGCTGACCGAGGTACAGCCGCCGTACAAGATCGTCGAACGCGGACGCGGCGGCAAGTACAACCGGATCCGGATGCTCGGGACGTACACGCTCTCGCCCGGTCCGGGCGGCACGACCAAGGTCCAGTACACGGTCGAGACGGAGCCGGCCCTGCTCTCGGACCGCCTGCTCGAGGTGGTCGCGGGGCGCGCGTGGAACCGGCGCCAGGCGTCCAAGGCGATGCGGCGGCTGCGGACGATCCTCGAGGAGAATCGCGGGCGCGGTCGACGGGCGTCGATCGCAGGGCTCTGAATTAGACTGCGCTGGCCGTGAAGCTTCCCCGTACCGCACTTGCCGTCGCGTGCGCCGTGCCGCTGGCGCTGGGAGTCGCCGCTTGCGGCAAGCCGGCATACCCGGACAACGCCGACGCCAACAACACGGGCGGCTACGTGCAGGCCGGGCGCGTCACCTACCAGCTGCAGATCTCCCGCCAGCTGAACCCCTACAGCGAAGAGGACCGCACGTATCTGTTGGGCGTCAACCCCACGGACCTGACGCTTGGCCCGCAGGACATGTGGTTCGGCGTCTTCATCTGGGCCAAGAACCAGACGCACGCGAGCGCGACGACGGCCAGCGACTTCGACATCGTCGACACGCAGGGCAACATCTATTACCCGACCCCGATCAATGCGCTGGAGAACCCGTACGCGTACCAGCCGACAACGTTGGAACCGCTCGGCGTGCTGCCGGTCCCTGGGACAACGGCGTTCTTCGGGCCGACGCAGGGGATGGAGATCCTGTTCAAGATGAACCAGTCAGACGTTTACGCCAACCGGCCGCTGGCGCTGGTGATCCACCTCCCCCACTCGAACAGGGTCTCGACGATCTCGCTGGATCTCTAGGGTCCGGCGCGGGCCGGTAACCGGCTCGCCGCACGCGGCGAGGCGCGCCGGCGGCTAGCTCGGGGTCGGTGGCGGCTCGGCTGGGCGCGCAGAGGTGCGGTGGTGGCTCGCCCGGGCTGGGCTGGGGAGGGCCGCCGGCTAGCGCGGGCGTCGGTGCGGCCGCTGCTCGCACGTCCCGCGAATGGACAAAAATGCACTCGGGCCGCGCATCCCGGGGGCGTGTGCCGAATCCTGTCCGTAATCCGGACACAATCCTCCACGCTCCCCCACGGTGGCCGCCGTGGGTGCATTTTTGTCCGGGTAGCCTCTCGCGCGGGCGCTTGTGGCGATCGCAACAAGGACTCGCGGCTGCTTGTGGCGATCGCAACAAGGACTCGCGGCTGCTTGTGGCGATCGCAACAAGGACTCGTGGCGCGCCCGCGGGGAGGACCATGCCGCGCCGGCACGTCGACTGGAGTGACCCCCCCTCAGCGGGTCGACTGGAGTGAGCCCCTAGTGGGTCGACCGGAGTGAGCCCCCTCAGTGGGTCGACCGGAGTGAGCCCCCTCAGTGGGTCGACCGGAGTGAGCCGCCTTTAGTGGGTCGACTGGAGCGCGGCGAGGAGGACCTGGCGAACGGCCGGGGCAGCGGTCGCGCCGCCCGCGCCCTGGTTCGGGAACAGCGCGGCCACGACGATCCGCGGATTGCCCACGGGCGCGTAGCCGACGAACCAGGCGTCCGTGTTCTGCGGCGTGCTGGCGCCCGGAGCGGCGGTGTCGACGAGCTCGGCCGTGCCGGTCTTGCCGGCGACCGTCACGCCCGGGATCTGGGCCGCCGTCCCGGTGCCGTACTGGACGACCGCGATCATCATCTGCTGCACCTCGCTCGCGACCTGCGAGCTGATCACCGGCACGAACCGCGGCGCCTGATGGTCGAGCAACGTCGGCAGCGGGCGGCGGCCGCCCATCGCGATCGTCGCGCCCGCCTCGGCCATCTCCAGAGGCGAAGCCTGCACCTTGCCCTGACCGATCGCGGAGGACCCGACGGCCGTCGCGCTGCCGATCGTGGCGGCGGACGGGATCGTGCTCTCCACAGCGCCGGGGATGCCGGTGGGGTGGTTGAAGCCGAACCGCTCCGCCATGGCGACGAGCCGGGCGCCGCCGAGCGTGACGCCGAGCGGCGCGAACACCGAGTTGCACGAGACCGCGAAAGCGTTCACGAGCGTCCCGCCGCAATCCTCGCCCCCCGCGTTCTGGAGGATGTAGCCGCCGACGTCGGACTGGGTCGCGTACGGGAACACGGTGGTCGGCTTGGCGACCCCGGCCGTGAGCGCCGCCGAGACCGTGATGATCTTCATCGTCGAGCCGGGTGGCTGGAGGTCCGAGTACGCGATCCCCGCGGCCCCGAGCAGGCCGCCCGTCCGGGGGTCCATCGCGATGATGCCCGCGTAGCTGCTGCCCATCGCGGCGATCGCGGCCTCTTCGATCGTGGGGTTGATCGTCGTCCTGACGGGCTTGCCCGGAACCGCGGCGACGCGCGCGAGCACGCGGTGCCCGGCCAGCAGCACGCCGCCGGGCTTGCCGGCGAGACGGCTCTGGAACACGAGCTCGAGGCCGTCCTGCCCGACCTGAGCGTTCGGCGGGTAGCCGTGCGCGGCGTAGGTGGCGCGCTCGGCCGCGGGGACCCGGCCGAGCGTGCCGACGATCTGACCGGCGACGTTGGGCAGCGGCGAGGTCCGCTGGGGTCCCTCCGCCAGCGGCGTCCCGTCGCTCGCGATCAGCGGCGCCCGCGGCGGCAGCGCGACGACCCGGTGCAGCCGCTCGCCCGTCCGCAGGCCGGGGAACAGCAGCGTCCCGCCAAACTCGACGCCGGCGCTCGAGCCGCTGCCGAGCAATGACACCTCGACGTTTTCGTGCAGCGTCCCGAACAGCCTCGTGTGAATGACCATCGGGACGGCGATCACGTTGTGCTGCGGGTCGCGCACCCGCCCGTGCGAGACCGACAGCAGCGTCGCCGTGTGCTCGGCCGCGAGGTAGTCGGCGCGGAACCGAGCCTCGGACAGCTGCGCGCGTGAGGCGGGGGCGAGCAGCGCGTACATCCCGGCGTAGTCGCCGTGGTCCCACGCGTTCAGGTAGTTGGTGACGAGCTTGCGCTCGTCGTGGTTGGGCTTGGTGACGAGGACGAAGCCGACCGCGAACGCGACCCCCGCCAGCAGCAGGAGCGGCAGCGTGCGTTTGACGATTCGGCGGCGACGTTCTCGCCGGCGTTGATAGCGGGGCCGTTCTGCGACCCGCAATACCCCTGTTTGGGCCACCTCGACTGAAACGGTAGAAGATGGCCCATACATTCGTCCAGGGTTTAGGCGCCGCAAAGCATGTGCGTTTCGTTATCGGGCGGCTGGTTAACCTGCGATCGGTGAGCACCGTCGATTGGGTGATCGTCGCCTTCACCGCCCTCCTCGCCGCCTACGGGTATATGCAGGGGTTCATCGTCGGCGCGTTGTCGCTGGCCGGCTTCGCGCTCGGCGCCATCCTCGGCGCGCGGGTCGGCCCGCTGCTGCTGCCGGGAGGCTCGCGCTCGCAGTACGCGCCGCTGTTCGGGTTGCTCGGAGCGCTGCTCGTCGGCGGCGTCCTCGCGAGCGGGCTCGAGGGCGTCGGCGTGCGCGCCCGCCGGACACTGAGGATCCCCGGGCTGCGCGCTGCCGACGGCGTCCTCGGGGCGGCACTGACGGCGTGCATCGGCCTCGGGATCGCGTGGATCGTCGGCGCGGTCGCGCTGCAGGCGACGAGCTCGCGCACGCTGCGACTCGACATCCAGCGCTCGGCGATTCTCGGCGAGCTCAATCATCTGCTGCCGCCGTCTGGGCCGATCCTCGACGCGCTCGCCCGCTTCGACCCCCTGCCGCCGATCCACGGGCCGGCCGCCACCGTGCCCGCGCCTACCCGAGGGATCCTCGCTGCGACCGGCGTCCGCGCCGCGTCGGCCAGCGTCGTGCGGGTGACCGGCACCGCGTGCGGTCTGGGGATCGAGGGCAGCGGCTGGGTGGGCGCGCCCGACCTGGTCGTGACCAACGCGCACGTTGTCGCCGGTGAGAGCGACACGATCGTGCAGATCGGCGGCGTCGGCCAGAGCCTGCCGGCGACCGCGGTCGTGTTCGACGCCCACGACGACGTCGCGATCCTGCGCGTGCCGGGGCTCGACCTGCGGAGCCTGTCGCTGGCGCGGGCGCCGGCGAGCGGCACCGCCGCGGCGATTCTCGGCTTCCCGCTCGACGGACCGTTCAACGAGCAGCCGGGGCGGATCGGCAGGACGCAGCCTGTCCGCACGCAGGACGCGTACGGGATGGGCGACTTCGTGCGCGAGATCACGCCGCTGCGCGGTCTGGTCCGTCCCGGCAACTCCGGCGGTCCGATGATCGACGCGCGCGGGCAGGTCGTCGCGACTGTGTTCGCGGCGGTCACCGGGACGCGCACGAAGGGCGGTTTCGCCGTCCCCAACGCGATCGTCGCCCAGCAGTTGGCGAGGGCGGAACGAGCGCAATCATCGGTGCACACGGGACCGTGCGCGGGATGAAGGGTTGCGCCGGGCGCTACCCTCCCCGGACTCATGTCCAAGACATTGGTGATCGCCGAGAAGCCCTCCGTCGGACGCGACCTCGTGCGCGTCCTCCCCGGAGCGTTCGCTAAGCACGACGGGTACCTCGAGGGTCCCCAGCACATCGTCACCTGGGCGGTCGGCCATCTCGTCCAGCTCGCCGACCCGGACGAGTACGACGACCGCTTCAAGAAGTGGCGGATGGCGGACCTTCCGATCGTGCCGGAGCACTTCAAGCTCGTGATCCGCGACGAGCGCTCGCGCAAGCAGATGACCGTCGTGACCCGGCTGCTCGGTCGTGACGACACCGACACGGTCGTGAACGCGTGCGACGCGGGGCGCGAGGGCGAGCTGATCTTCGCCTATCTGTATGAGAAGGCGGGCTCGCGCAAGCCGGTCGAGCGGCTGTGGTTGAACTCGATGACGAACGCGGCGATCGAGGACGCGTTCGGGCGGCTGCGCCCCGGCGCCGAGCTCGCGCCGCTCGAGGCGGCCGCGCGCTCCCGTTCGGAGGCAGACTGGATCGTCGGCATGAACGCGACCCGGGCGGCGACGATCCGCCTGCGCTCGTCATTCGATGGAGCGGTCTCGCTCGGCCGCGTGCAGACGCCGACGCTGGCGATCCTGGCGCGGCGCGAAGAGGAGATCCGGGCCTTCAAGCCCGAGCCCTACTGGATCGTCGACGCGACGTTCGACCCGATCTCGGGCGAGCCGCGGCGACTGTACGAGGGTCGCTTCCACGCGGGCGCCAACCCCCGGCTGAAGACCGCGGCCGAGGCGGCGGCGATCGTCGCGGCGTGCGAGGGCCAGACGGGCGAGATCACGAAGCTCGAGAAGACCGAGCGCAAGGAGCGCGCGCCGCTGCTGTACGACCTGACCTCGCTGCAGAGTGACGCGAACACGCGCTTCGGCTTCACCGCGCGACGTACGCTCGCGGCCGCGCAGCGCCTGTACGAGGAGCACAAGGCGCTGACCTACCCGCGCACGAACTCGCGCTACATCACGCGCGACATGATCGGCGACATCAAGCCGATCGCGCGCCTCGTCGGCGGGCAGCGTGAATATGGCGAGGCGTCGAAGTACGTCCTCGGACTCGACGTGCTGCCGCTCGGACGGGTCGTCAACGACGCAAAGGTGACCGATCACCACGCGATCATTCCGACACGCGCGGACCGCCACCCGGTCGAGAAGATGGAATCCGACGACCTGCGCGTGTACGACCTCGTCGTGCGGCGCTTCCTCGCGGTGTTCCATCCGGACGCGGTGTTCGAGAACACGCGGGTCGAGACGACCGTCGCATCCAACGTCTTCCGCACCCGCGGCAAGCTGATGCTGGTGGCCGGATGGCGCGCGGTGTACGGCGAGAGCGCGGACGAGGACGAGGCCCGCCCCGGCGAGGAGGACGAGGGCCGCGAGCAGCAGCTGCCCCGGCTCACGCACGGCGAGGCCGTCGCGGTGCAGGAGATCGCCGCGGAGGAGAAGGTGACCAAGCCGCCGCAGCGCTACAGCGAGGCGAGGCTGCTGAATGCGATGGTGACTGCCGGCAAGCTCGTCGACGACGAGGAGCTGCGCGAGGCGATGAAGGAGTCGGGCATCGGCACGCCGGCGACGCGGGCGGCGATCATCGAGCGGCTGATCCAGGTCGGCTACATCGAGCGGGACGGGCGCGCGCTGGTCGTGACCGAGAAGGGGCTGAACGTGATCCGGCTGCTCGGCGAGCACGCGCTCACCTCGCCCGGGCTGACCGGTGAGTGGGAGCACCGGCTGGCGCGGATCGAGACCGGCGAGGACTCGCGCGAGGCGTTCATGGGCGACATCGTCCGGTTCGCCACCGACACGGTCTCCGAGCTCGACAGCAAGCTGAAGGACGTCCGCATCCCGCGCGCGCAACTCGGTCCTTGTCCCGTGTGCGGCCGCGAGATCACCGAGAACCGCAAGGGCTACTCGTGCTGGTCGCGTGAGGATCCGGGTTGTGGCTTCGTGATCTGGAAGGCCAAGGCCGGCAAGCAGCTCCCGGTCGCGGTCGCGCGGGAGCTGATCAAGACCGGCCGCACCGAGAAGCCGGTCAGCGGCTTCAAGGGGCGCTCGGGGCGGAGCTTCCGGGCGCGGCTTGCGCTCGAGCAGAACGACGAGGGCAAGTGGCGGGTGGAGTTCGACGAGCCGTGGGCGAAGGAGGGCGCAAAGCCGCCCGAGGCCGAGGAGGCGCAGGACGGCGCCGAGGCGGGCCTGGCTCCGGAGCGACGCCCGGAAGCGGCCTGAGACGACGCCCGCCCGCCGCGCTTCGCTGGCGATCAATCCCGTGGCGCCGCCCCAGCCTCCCTTCACCGGCTGACGCGAAGCCGTCGGCGCCGCGCGCGACCATAGGTGGGCGATGCCGCTCACGCTCGTTCTCGGACCCGCCAACTCCGCCAAGGCCGGCGCCGTCCTCGGCGCCTATGCGGATGCCGCGCCGCGCGGCGCCGTGCTCGTCGTCCCGACCGCGCTCGACGCCACCCACTACGCCCGCGAGCTCGCCGGCGACGGGGCGGTGCTCGGCTCCGTGCGGACGTTCGCGGGACTCGCCGGCGAGATCGCCAAGCGCACCGGGTACGACGGGCGCCGGCTCTCGCCGCTCCAGCGCGAGCGGCTGCTCACACGCGCCGTCCGCTCGGCGCCGCTGGAGCTGCTCGCCGGGCCGGCGCGAGCGTCAGGATTCGCCGCCGCGACCGGCGCCCTGATCGCGGAGCTGCAGCGTTCGTTGATCTCGCCGGCTCGCTTCGCGCAGGCCTTGGCGACGTGGGCCGTGGGCGACCGCAGGCGGGCGTCCTACGCGCGTGATGTCAGCTCGCTGTACGCCGGCTATGCGGCGGAGCTCGACCGCGCCGGACGCGTCGATGCGGAGCTGTACGCCTGGCGCGCGCTCGACGCGCTCCGCGCCGCGCCGGCGCGCTGGGGCGACGAGCCCGTGTTCTTCTATGGCTTCGACGAGCTGACCGCGCTGCAGCGCGACGCACTCGAGGTGCTCGCGCGCCTCGCCGGCGTTCAGGTGACGGTGTCGGTCACCTACGAGGCCGGCCGCGAGGCGTTGCTCGCGCGCGCCGGCGCGGCCGAGGAGCTCCGGGCTCTGGCCGACCGCGTGCTCGAGCTGCCGGAGCTCGACGAGCACTACGAGCCGCGCTCGCGCGCGGCTCTCCACCACCTCGAGCGACGGCTGTTCGAGCCCGGCGCCGAGCGGATCGACCCCGGCTCCGCGGTCCGCCTGCTCGAGGCCGGCGGCGAGCGAGCCGAGGCGGAGCTGATCGCCGCCGAGGTGCTCGCGCTGCGCGCTCGCGGCGTCGCGGCGGAGGAGATCGTGATCGTCTGCCGCTCGCTCGCCCGGGCGGCGCCCGTGTTCGAGCGAACGTTCGCCGAATACGGGATCGACCTCGCCTCTGAGCGCCAGCTGCCGTTCGCGCACACGCCGCTCGGACGCGGCGTGCTGGCGCTCGCGCGCTGCGCGTGGCTGGCCGCTCCCGGCGCCACCGCGGAGGATCTGCTCGCCTATCTGCGCTGCCCGGGCGTGCTGGAGCGGCGCGAGCTCGCGGATGCGCTGGAGCTGCAGGTCCGGCGCGAGCGCCTGCGCAGCGCGGTGCAGGCGCGCGAGCGGCTGGGCTGGACGCTCGAGGAGATCGACGCGCTCCGCGACGCCGCGCAGCCCGCCGTGGAGTTGGCCGGCCAGGCGCGGCGGCTGTTCGCGCTCCCGCATCGAGCCCAGGCGACGAGTGCTCGGGGACCGCGAGCAACTGGACGCCCGCGCGCTGTCGGCTCTCCTGCGCGCGCTGGACGAGCTCGAGGAGCTCGACGAATCGCCGAGTGGCGCTGGAGCTGCTCGAGTTGCTCGAAGGTCTCGAGCTGGCACCGGTCCTCGCGGCGCGGCCGGACGCGGTGCTGTTGGCCGAGCCGCTCGCGATCCGCGCCCGCCGCTTCCGCGCGGTGTTCGTGTGCGGGCTGCAGGAGGGCGAGTTCCCGCGTCCGGGATCGCCGGATCCGTTCCTGGCCGACGAGCGGCGCCGGGAGCTCGGCGCTCGCGACCGGGCTCGGGCTGGCGGCCGCCGAGGATCCGCTCGCGCGCGAGCGCTACCTGTTCTACGCGTGCGTCTCGCGCGCGACCGAGCGCGGTCGTGCTTCCTATCGCAGCTCCGACGAGGACGGGAACCTCGTGCTGCGCTCGCCGTTCCTGGACGACGTCGCCGAGCTGCTGCCGGCGGACTGGCGCGAGCGCCGCCGCCGGCGGCTGCTCGCCGACGTCGTCTGGCCGCTCGGGCAGGCGCCGACGGCCCGCGAGCGCGCGCGCGCGCGGCCGCCGCGACCGAGCGTCCGAGGTCGGGGACCCGGTGCAGTACGCGCTCGGCGAGGTCGCGCTGCAACACGTTCGCCACCGGCGGATCGTGTCGGCGCGGCGCGCTCGAGCAGTTCGCGGACTGCCCGGTCAAATGGCTCGTCGAGCGCCAGCTCGAGCCGAAGTCGCTCGAGCCCGACGCCGACGCGCTCGCGCGCGGCAACTTCATGCACGAGGTGCTCGAGGAACGCTCCGCCGGCTCGACGGCTCGATCACCGCAGCGACGCTCGCGCAGGCGACGCGCATCCTCGACGAGGTCGCTGGCCGAGCAGCCCTCGCAGCTCGCGCCGGGACGCTCCGAGGGCGTCAGGGCGGCGGCGCTGCGGACGGTCGAGGCCGACCTGCGGCGCTATCTCGCGCACGAGGCGGCCGACGGCTGCGGCTGGAACCCGGAGGGAATCGAGCTGCGGTTCGGCTTTGAGGAGCAGGACGGGAGCCTGCCCGGCTTGACGCTCGGCGACGGGCCGGAGCGGGTCACGCTGCGGGGGGTGATCGACCGTGTCGACGTCGAGCCGGGCGGCAGCCGGCGAGCGATCGTGCGCGACTACAAGAGCGGCAGCGCGCGCCCAGCGCACCGGGGCCGCGCTGGCGCGGCGGACCGTCAGCTCCAGGTCGCGCTCTACATGCTCGCCGTGCGCGAGCTGCTCGGGCTCGAGCCCGTCGCGGGCTTCTACCAGCCGCTGGGCGGCGGCGATCTGCGCGCCGCGCGGCGTCTATCTCGAGGGGACGTCCGGTCGGCGCCCGGGTGGTCGGCGACCGACGCGCGCTCACGCGAGCAGCTCGACGACGAGCTCGAGGAGGCGGTAGCCGTCGCGCTCGCGCTGGCGGCACGGCTGCGCGCCGGCGAGCTGACGCCCGCGCCGCGGACCTGCTCGCGCGACGGTTGCCTGTTCCCGGGATCTGCCGGGTCAGGGGTGAGCCCGGTGGCCGGCGAGCCCGCCGCCGCGCGCGCGTTCACGACCGAGCAGCTTGCCGCGATCGAGCGCCGCGACGGCGAGCTGCTGCTCGATGCCGGCGCCGGCAGCGGCAAGACCTCGGTGCTCGTCGAGCGCTTCGCGCGGGCCGTGCACGAGGACGGGTTCGCGGTCACCCAGATCCTCGCGATCACGTTCACCGAGAAGGCGGCGGCCGAGCTGCGCGAGCGGATCCGCGGGCGCCTGCGCGAGCTCGGCGCCGACGAGGCCGCGCGGGCGACCGAAGGCGCCTGGATCTCGACGATCCACGGGTTCTGCGCGCGGCTGCTGCGCACCCACGCGCTCGCCGCCGGCCTCGACCCCGCGTTCACCGTGCTCGACGACAGCGAGGCGCAGCCGCTGGTCGAGGCCGCGTTCGATGAGGCGCTCGACGCGCTCGCGCGGGACGAGCCGGGTGGCGTCGAGCTGATCGCGGCCTACGGCGCCGGCGCGCTGCGCGGCGCGATCGTCGCGACGTACGCCGAGCTGCGCTCGCGGGGCGCGCGCGAACCCGCCGCTGCCGGCGCTGGCGGCGGAGCGGCGACCTCGAAGCGGCGCGGGCCGAGCTCGACGCGCGCGGCCGAGTGCGCGCTGGCCGAGCTCGGCGCGATCGCGGAGCCATCGGTGCGCGTGGTGCAGGCGCTCGCGCGGCTCGAGCGCGTCGGGGTCGCTGCTCGAGCAGGCGCGATCCCTGGCCGGGCGAGCTCGACGCGCTCGCGCTGCCGGGGGGCAACGGCGCCGCTCTGATGAGCCGACCTGCCAGCGCTACGGCGAGGCGCTGACCGCGTTCAGAGCGGCGAGCGCGCATCGCTGGGCCGCGAGCGCGCGCGTCTGCTCGACGCGCTGCTGCGGGAGTTCGGGCGCCGCTACGCCGAGCGCAAGCGCGACCGCTCGGCCTCGACTTCGCGGACCTCGAGCTGCTCGCGCGCGGGCTGCTCGCCTCCGACGGCGAGCTCCGCGAGCGCTACCGCGAACGCTTCGCGCGGATCATGGTCGACGAGATGCAGGACACGAACGCGGTGCAGCTCGAGCTGATCGAGCTCGCTCGCGCGCGCCAACCTGTTCATGGTCGGCGACGCGCAGCAGTCGATCTACGGGTTCCGCCACGCCGACGTCGAGCTGTTCGAGCAGCGCGCAGCGCGGCTCGCGCGGGTCGGCGCGCGCCTGTCGCTGCAGACGAACTTCCGCTCGCGTCCGGAGATCCTCGCGGCGCTCAACGCCGCTTCGCGAGCGCGCATGGGCGAGCGCTTCCGGCCGCTGCGCGCCGGCCGCGACGAGCCGCCCGCGCCCGAGCCGCTGGTCGAGCTGCTCATCGCCGACAAGGGGGCGGACTGGGAGCTCGAGGGGCTCGCGGCGCCGTGGCGGGTGGCCGAGGCGCGCGCGCTGGCGGCCCGCGTGCGGCGAGCTGATCGACGGCGGATCCGCGCCCCGCGACGTGGTCGTGCTGACCCGCGCGACGACCGATCTGCGCACTACGAGCAGGCGCTCGAGGACCGCGGGGTCCCGACCTACGTGATCGGCGGGCGCGGCTACTGGGCGCACCCGCAGGTGCTCGACCTGCGTCGCCTACCTGCGCGCGCTCGCCAATCCGCGCGACGAAGAGGCGCTGTACACCGTGCTCGCCTCACCGCTCGTGGGCGTCTCTTTCGATGCGCTCGTCGTGCTGGCGGCAGCGGCGCGCGGTGCCGGCCGGGACCCGTGGTGGGTTCTGCGCGATCCGGACGGCCGGCTCGACGAGCTGGCCGCTGCCCGCGGGAGGATCGGAGCGGCTGGCGTGGTTCGCGGACTGGTTCGAGGCCGAGCGCGCGGCGCCGCCCGCGCCGGCGTCGAGGAGCTGATCGACGCGCGCGCTCGAGCGAACCGGCTATGACCTCGCGATGCTCGCGCTGCCGGACGGCGTGCGCCGGCTCGCCAACGTGCGCAAGCTGATGCGGCTGGCGCGCGAGTAGGAGGCGGCGAACGGCCGCGACCTGCGCGGCTTCGTCGATCTGGTCGCCGCCCGCGCGACGAGCGGGCTCGGCAGCCGGGATGCGCGCGAAAGCGAGGCGCCGGTCGAGAGCGAGGCGCTCGACGCCGTGCGCCTGATGACGATCCACCGCGCCAAGGGACTCGAGTTCGCGGTCGTGTGCGTCGCCGACCTCGGGCGTGCGCCAAGGCGCTCGGCGGAGCTGCTGCGGATCGGTCGCGCAGGACGGTTCGGGCTGCGCCTCGCACGAGCCGGGACCGGTCGGCGGACGCCGGCACTCGACTACGAGGCGCTCGGGGAGGAGCTGCTCGCGCGGGAGGCGGCGGAGGAACGCCGGCTCTTCTACGTCGCGATGACGCGGGCGCGCGAGCGGCTGATCCTGAGCGGTGCGGCGCGGCTTGACCGCATGGACGACGAGCGGCTGCCCGATCGGCTGGATCGCGCCGGCGTTCCTGCCCGAGATCGCCGCCGGCCTCGACGAGGACGCCGGGGTGAGCGAGCGCAACGTCGCCTTCGAGATCGTCCGGCCCGGTCCGGACGCGCTCGACGTCCCGCGCGTCGCCCGGGCGAGCTGCGCGCCACGAGATCGCCGGCGCGGCCGCAGGTCGGCGCCGACGGGCAAGCCGCGGCAGCGCTGCTGCCCCCGGTGACGCTCAGCCTGAGCTACTCCGCGCTGGCCGAGTACGAGCACTGCGGCTACCGCTTCTACGTCGAACGGGTGCTGAGGATCCCGGCGGTGGCGATCGCCGACGAGCTCCGTGGCGCGGGGGCGATCGAACGCGGGATCGTGCTTCACGCGCTGCTCGAGCGTTTCGACTTCCGCCGCCCGCAGCGGCCGAGCGCGGAGGCGATCGCGCAGGCCGTCCGCGGCGCCGGGATCGCCGGACCGCCGCCGCCGGCCGCCGAGGTGGCAGCGACGATCGAGCGATTCGGCGCGAGCGAGCTTTGTGGCCGCCTGGCCCGCGCGGGCGAGCTGCGGCGCGAGCAGCCGTTCTCGTTCGTGCTCCATGCCGCGGACCAGGTTTTCTCCGGCGTGCTCGACGTGCTGGCGCGCGAGCGCGACGGCGGCACGCTGGTGATCGACTACAAGAGCGACCGGCTCGAGCAGCTCGAGCCGGCGGACGTGGTCGCGCGTCAGTACGGGGCGCAGCGCCTGATCTACGCGATCGCGGCGCTGCGCGCCGGCGCGCGCGAGGTCGAGATCGCGTACGTGTTCCTGGAGCGCCCGGACGCGCCCGTGATGCTGCGCTATGAGCTTGCCGACCTCGTTGAGCTCGAGCTGGAGCTGGTCGGCCGGACAGCGGGCATCCGCCGCGGCGAGTTCGCGGTCAGCGAGACGCCGCATCGCCGGCTGTGCGCGGGCTGCCCCGCCGAGGGCGGGCTGTGTTCCTGGCCGCGCGAGCTGACTAGGCGGGAGGCTCCGGACCGCTTGTTTTGACCGGCTCCTCGTCGAAGTGGACTTCGATCGTCTCCTGCTGGACACGTTCCTCGATCCTCGCGAGTGCCGCGAGCGCCTTCTCGTCGGTCGGGAGCGTCGGCGCGAACAGACTCCGTGGCCACAGCTTCCGCACGAGCACGACGTTCAGCTCGGCGGCGTACATGGTCAGCCGTGCGGCGAGGTGGAGGTACGCGAGCAGGCCGATCGAGAGCGCGAAGAAGCCGTACGTGTTGCTGGCCTTGTTGAGCACGTGGGTCACGTAGACGCCGCCGAGGGACTCCAGCCCCGTCCACAGGAGCGCGCCGACGAGCACGCCGATCCACATCTGGCGGGTCGGGACCGCCGCCGAGGTCAGCCAGCGAAACGCGGCGGCGAGAACCGCGAGGTTGAGCACGAACGAGGAGATCATCGCGCCGACCTTGACCGCGGTGCCGCCGAGGCCGCTCGTGACGATCCCCGAAGCGACCGATGAGATCACCAGCAGCACGCCGAGCGTGGCGACGAGCCCGAGCCCGCGCAGCCGGCCGGTGAAGAAGTTCGGGCGATTCTTGAACGGAACCGCCCACGCCTTGTCGAACGCGTTGCGCGCCGCGTTGGTGACGCCGAGCCCCGCCCACAGCAGCACCGCGACGCCAATCACAAGTGACGTCGCGCTGCCGGTCAGGCTCTTGGTCCTGAGGTCCTTGCCGATAATCGGGAAGTGGCTGACGGTCGAGTCCGCGATTGTCTTCTGGATGCTCGCGTTGCCGTGGAACACGAACCCGAGGATCGTCACGAACACGAGCAGCAGCGGGATCAGCGCGAAGAACGCGTAGTAGGCCATCAGCGCCGCGAGGCCGCCCGCCTGGTCGTCGCTGAACTTCTTCAGCACCGCGATCGGGACCGCCAGCGTCGCGTGCCGCTGCTGTGCGTGATCGAAGCGTTGCAGCGGCGCCAACAGGTCCATGGCGACAGCCTAATACCAGCGAAGACGGTCGATCCGGGGAGTGCGTTTCAAGCGCCGCATGGCCGCTCCAGGGGAGGGGCCATGCGGCGGGCCAGGAAGGGCTATGCCAGAGCCCCCTCGAGCGCCAGCAGCGTCCGCTTGCGCTCGCTCCCGCCCGCGTAGCCGCCGAGGCCCCCGCCGGTGTGCAGGACCCGGTGGCACGGGACGACGATCGCCAGCGGGTTGCGCCCCGAGCGCGTTGCCCGCGGCGCGGAACGCTCGCTCGCTACCGGCGGCGGCCGCGACCTGCTTGTAGCTCGACACCGAGCCGTATGGAATCCGCGCGGTCGCCCGCAGCACGCGCTGCGCGAAGCCACGGCTCAGGCTCCAGTCGAGCGGCACCTCGAAGCGGACGCGCGCGCCGGCGAAGTACTGCTCGAGCTCGCGCCGAGGCTGCTCGAGCTCGCGCGGCGCCGCGAGCACGCGCGGTGAGATCCGCTCGGCCAGCGCGGCCACCACGGCATCCTCCATCGCATCGTCGTCGAGGTAGGAGAGCTGGACCAATCCGCGCGGAGTCCGGGCGAGCAGCAGCCGCCCGAGCGGCGAGTCGTGCGTCGCGTAGGCAACATCGAGCAGGCCCGCCGCCGCGGCCGCGGCGGTCAGGTCGGGCAGCGGCTCGCCGTGCTCGCCGGCCACGCCACGTCGCAGTGCGCTTTCGAGAGGGTCGCTGTCAATCATCGTGTCGATACTCCTCGCGCAGTCGTTTCAGGCCCTCGTGGACGTTCCGGCGAGCGGCCTCTTCGCTGATCTCCATCACGGCGGCGATCTCGCTGATACGCCGCGTCGGCGACGAACCGCAGGGCGATGGCCGTGCGCTGCTTGCCCGGCAGCTTGCGCACGCACGCCCACACGTCCGCCTCCGCGCGGGCGGCCGGCGAGGGCTCGTCTACGGTCCCGAGCGCGTCCTCGGCGATCGCGCCGACGGCGACCGCGCGCCGGCGGCGCGCGCGTAGCTGGTCGATCGCCTTGTGGTGCGCGATCGTCAGGATCCAGCTGCGGACGTTCGAGCCGGCGCGCAGCCGCGGGTACGCGCGCAGCGCCGCCAGCCACGTCTCCTGATAGCAGTCGTCGGCGTCGTCGGGCCCGACGAGCGCGATCAGAAAGCGGTGCACGTCGCGCCCGTGCGCGTCGAGCAGCTGCTGGAACGGTGCAAGCGTGAGCGTCACCGTCGATCAAACGCTCCCGGGCGCGATCGCGTGAGATCGCGGCTCACGAGTAGGCTGTTCAGCGCAATGGAGCAACGCGCGCTCGGAGATCGAGGGATTGCTCGTCGCTGCCGAAGGGCTGGGCTGCATGGGGATGTCCGAGTTCTACGGGACGGCCGACGAGGGCGAGGCGATCGCGACGATCCATCGCGCGCTCGACCTTGGCGTGACGATGCTCGACACGGCGGACATGTACGCGATCGGCGACAACGAGCTGCTCGTCGGCGGCGCGATCGCGGGCCGGCGCGACGAGGTCGTGCTGGCGACCAAGTTCGGGATCGTGCGCGACCGCGAGGATCCCACCAAGAGCGGGATCAACGGGCGCCCGGAATACGTGCTCGCCGCGTGCGACGCTTCGCTGCGGCGTCTCGGCGTCGATCACATCGACCTCTACTACCAGCATCGGGTCGACACCGACGTCCCGATCGAGGAGACGGTCGGCGCGATGGCGATGCTGGTCGACGCCGGCAAGGTCCGCTTTCTCGGACTCTCGGAGGCGTCGGCCGAGACGATCGCGCGCGCCCACGACGTGCATCCGATCAGCGCGCTGCAGACGGAGTACTCGCTCTGGTGCAGGGATATCGAGGACGAGATCGCTCCCGGTGATCCGGGAGCTGGGGATCGGCCTGGTCGCCTACAGCCCGCTCGGGCGCGGCTTCCTCACGGGCGCGGTCGAAGGGGTCGACGCGCTGGCTCCCGACGACATCCGCCGCCGCCAGCCGCGTTTCACGGGCGCGAACCTCGACCACAATCTCGAGCTCCTCGCGCGCGTCCGCGAGCTGGCCGCCGAGCACAGCTGCACGCCCGCCCAGCTCGCGCTCGCGTGGGTCCTGCACCAGGGCAAGGACGTCGTCCCGATCCCAGGGACGAAGCGCCCCCGCTACGTGGAGGAGAACGCCGCGGCGGTCGAGATCGAGCTGAGCGCAGAGGACCTGCAGCGGATCGACGAGGCGCTCCCGGTCGGGAGCGCGGCCGGCGAACGCTACGCCGACATGTCGATCGTCAACCGCTGAGCCTCGGCGGGCAAGCGGGCGCTCATCCCTTGATCTGACCGCCGATTCGGGTATACAGCGTCTTATGGCACGCGCGATCTGGAGTGGCGCGATCAGTTTCGGGCTCGTCAACGTCCCCGTGAAGATGTACAGCGCGACGTCGCCCAAGAGCGTGCGCTTCCATCAGCTGTCCGGCAAGACGGGCGCCCGCATCCGCCAGAAGCGGGTCGATGCGACGACCGGCGACGAGGTGCCCTTCGACGAGATCGTCAAGGGCTACGAGATCACGCCCGACCGCTACGTGATGGTCGAGCCCGAGGAGCTCGAGGCGCTCGACCCGAAGGCGACCCACACGATCGACATCGAGGAGTTCGTCGATCTCGACGAGATCGACCCGATCTATTACGACCACAGCTACTATCTCGCTCCCGCGGCGGGCGGCGCCAAGGCCTACCGGCTGCTGCTCGATGCGATGAGGGAGTCCGGCAAGGTCGGCCTCGGACGGGTCGTGATCCGCTCCAAGCAGCAGCTCTGCGCCCTGCGGCCGAGCGATGACGTGCTCGCGCTTACCACGATGCTGTTCGGCGACGAGGTGCTCGCGCCGGACCGGATAGACGAGCTCGACGCGGTCAGCGATGCGCCGGCGACCGAGCGCGAGCTCGCAATGGCGCAGCAGCTGATCCAATCGCTGTCCGCCGACTTCGATCCCGCCAGATACCGGGATGAGTACCGCGACCGCGTGCTCGACCTGATCGAGCGCAAAGCGGCGGGCGAGGAGCTGACCGCGCCGCCGGAGCCCGAGGAGCCGGCCGCCGCGCCGGACCTGATGGCCGCGCTCGAGGCGAGCCTCGCGGCCGTCCGCGGCGAAGAGGAGAGCGAGCCAGCGGCCAAGCCGCGGCGCACGTCCAAAGCAAAGGACGCGGAAGCTCCGGCGCCGCGCGAGCGGGCCAAAGCCAAGCGGTGAGACGGGCGGCGCAGGACTAGCCCCGAACCGCACGGAGCGACGAACACCCGCTGGTACGATTGTGCGGCCCCGCCGCTGCCGTTCCCGGTGCCCTCGCCCGCGGGGCACGCTTTCCACCCCCCCCTTTGGACCTCGATGCGAGTAACCCTGCCTGGGGCCAACGGCCTCTACGACCCCGCAAACGAACACGACTCGTGCGGGATCGCGCTGGTCGCGAAGCTGTGGGGCGACCCAACGCATGCCGTCGTCGAAAAGGCGCTCCACGCGCTCGAGAACCTCGAGCATCGCGGCGCCGAGGGGGCCGACCCGAACACCGGCGACGGCGCGGGGATCCTGTTGCAGGTGCCCGACAGCTTCATGCGCGCGGTCGCCGGCGTCGAGCTGCCCGCGCCCGGGCGCTACGGCGTCGGGGTCTGCTACCTGCCGACCGATCCTGAGCGGCGGGCCCTGCTCGAGCAGCTGATCGAGGAGCGCGATCGCGGGCGAGGGCCAGCGTGTGCTGTGGTGGCGCGACGTCCAGGTCGATGACGTGCACGTGGGCGAGACCGCCCGGCTGTCGGCGCCGGTGATCCGCCAGGTGATCGTCGCCGCCGCGGATGACATTCCCGATCAGGACGCGTTCGAGCGCAAGCTGTACGTGATCCGCCGGGTGCTCGAGCGAGCCGCCGGCCGCGAGCTCGCGATGCCGAGCTTCTCGAGCCGGACGATGGTCTACAAGGGGATGCTGACGGCGCCACAGCTGTCGCGGTACTTCACCGACCTGCGCGATCCGCGCGTGGCCTCGCGACTCGCGCTCGTGCACTCGCGTTTCTCGACGAACACGTTCCCGAGCTGGGAGCTCGCCCACCCCTACCGGATGATCGCCCACAACGGCGAGGTCAACACGCTGCGCGGCAACGTCAACTGGATGCGCGCACGCGAGTCCCAGCTCGCCAGCGAGCTGTTCGGCGAGGACCTCCACAAGGTGATCCCGGTCGTCCAGGAAGGGGGCTCGGACTCGGCGATCTTCGACAACGTGCTCGAGCTGCTCGTGCTCGCGGGGCGCTCGATCCCCCACGCGGTGATGATGATGATCCCCGAGGCTTACCGGACGCGCAAGGATCTCGACCCCGACGTCAAGGGCTTCTACGACTTCCACTCATGCCTGATGGAGCCGTGGGACGGCCCGGCGGCGGTCGTGTTCACCGACGGCCGCGTGGCCGGCGCCGTGCTCGACCGCAACGGCCTGCGACCCGGGCGCTGGATCCAGGACACCGAGGGCTATGTCGTGCTCGCGTCGGAGGCCGGCGTGACGACGGTTGCGCCCGAGCACATCCAGCGCAAGGGCCGCCTCGCCCCCGGAAAGCTGTTCCTGATCGATCTGGAAGACGGCAAGATCGTCGAGGACGAGGCGGTCAAGCGGCGGGTGGCCCGCGGGCAGCCGTACGGCGAGTGGTACGAGCGCTCGGTCGTCCACATCGACGATCTCCCGGAGCGCGGACCGAGGGCGCCGCGGATCGAGCCGTTGCGCTCCAAGCAGCTGGCGTTCGGATACTCGCAGGAGGACCTGCGGATGATCATCGCGCCGATGGCGGTGGCGGGCGAGGAGCCCGTCGCGAGCATGGGCAACGATGCCGCGCTGGCAGTCCTCTCCGATCGTCAGCCGCCTTTGTTCTCGTATTTCAAGCAGCTGTTCGCGCAGGTCACCAACCCGCCGATCGACCCGCTCCGGGAGTCGGTCGTGATGAGCTTGCAGGCCGGCGTCGGCGCCGAGGTCAACCTGCTGGCGGAATCGCCCGAGTCAGGCGCACCAGCTCGTGATGGACCAGCCGATCCTGCGCAACCACGAGCTCGAGAAACTGCGCCAGGTGGCCCACAACGTGTTCAACGCGGCGACGCTCGACATCACGTGGCCGATCGAGCGCGGGCCGGAGGGGATGGAGTTCCGCTTGGAGGCGCTCTGCGACGAGGCGGCCCGCTATGTCGAGAACGGCGCCAACATCCTGATCCTGTCCGACCGCAACCTCGGCCCCGAGCGGGTCGCGATGCCTTCGCTGCTCGCGGTCGCGGCCGTCCACCAGTCACCTCGTGCGCCGGGGAACGCGCCTGCGCACGGGCCTCGTGATCGAGTCGGGCGAGCCGCGCGAGATCCATCACATGGCGACGCTGATCGGCTACGGCGCGGCGGCGATCAACCCGTATTTGATGTTCGAGTCGCTCGACGAGCTTGCCGACCGCTCGCTGCTGCCGCGGGAGCTCTCGCGCGAGGAGGCCGAGAAGCAGATCGTCAAGGCGATCGGCAAGGGGCTGCTCAAGACGATCTCGAAGATGGGGATCTCGACGATCCAGTCCTACTGCGGCGCGCAGATCTTCGAGGCGGTCGGACTCGACCGCGAGCTGATCGACAAGTACTTCACCGGCACGGCGTCGCGGATCGGCGGCGTCGGGATCGACGTGCTGTGCACCGAGGCGATGGAGCGCCACTTCCGCGCCTATCCGCGCACCGCACGCGACCTGCTGCCGGTCGGCGGCGTGCTGCAGTGGCGCCGCGACGGCGAGCTGCACATCTGGAGCCCCGACACGATCGCCAGGCTCCAGCACGCGGTCGTCCAGCGGCGCGACCGCGACGGATCCTGCGCGCGACGCTACGCGGAGTTCGCGCGCCTGGTCAACGAGGAGGCCGCGCGCCGCGGCGCTCCTGCGCGGGCTGATGAAGCTGCGCTCCGGGCCGAGCCGATCCCGCTCGACGAGGTCGAGCCGGCGACCGAGATCGTCAAGCGTTTCACGCACCGGCGCGATGAGCCTCGGCGCGCTCGGCCGCGAGGCGCACGAGACGCTGGCGATCGCGATGAACCGGATCGGCGGCAAGCTCCAACACCGGCGAGGGCGGCGAGGACCCCGCTCGCTACGTGCGAGACGCCAATGGCGACTGGCGCCGCTCGGCGATCAAGCAGGTCGCCTCGGGCCGCTTCGGGGTCAACGCTCCACTACCTGGTCAACGCCGATCAGCTGCAGATCAAGATGGCCCAGGGCGCGAAGCCCGGCGAGGGCGGCCAGCTGCCGGGCCACAAGGTCGACCGTACATCGCGATGATCCGCAACTCGACCCCGGGCGTCGGCCTGATCTCACCGCCGCCGCACCACGACATCTACTCGATCGAGGACCTCAAGCAGCTGATCTACGACCTGCGCTGCGCGAACCCGACCGCGTCGGTGTCGGTCAAGCTCGTATCCGAGGTCGGCGTCGGCACGGTCGCGGCCGGCGTGGCCAAGGCCAACGCGGACCACGTCACGATCGCGGGCCACGACGGCGGCACCGGCGCCTCGCCGCAATCCTCGATCCAGGCGGCCGGTGTGCCGTGGGAGATCGGCTTGGCCGAGACCCAGCAGACGCTGCTGCTCAACGATCTGCGCTCGCGGATCACGGTCGAGGTCGACGGGCGGCATGCAAGACCGGCCGCGACGTCATCGTCGGCGCGCTGCTCGGCGCCGACGAGTTCGGCTTCTCGACCGCACCGCTGATCGCGATGGGCTGCGTCATGATGCGCGTCTGCCACCTGAACACCTGCCCGGTCGGGATCGCCACCCAGGATCCCGAGCTGCGCCGGCGCTTCCGCGGCACGCCCGAGCACGTGACCGGCTACCTGATGCTCGTCGCCGAGGAGGTCCGGGAGATCATGGCCTCGCTCGGCGTCCGCCGCTTCGAGGAGCTGATCGGTCACACCGAGTTGCTCGAGATGGACGCCGCGATCGATCATTGGAAGGCGTCGCGGGGTGGACCTCTCGATGGTGCTCACGACGCCCGAGCTGCCGCCCGAGACGCCGCGCTCGCCACACCCGTCCCCAGGTCCCGGTGCTCGAAGACGCGCTCGACTGGGAGCTCGTGCGCCGCTGCGCGCCCGCGCTCGAGCGCGGCGAGGCGGTCAGGCTGGGGTCCGTTCCCGGTCCGCAACGTCAACCGCACGGTCGGCGGCATCCTGTCCGGCGAGATCGCGCGCCGCCATGGCCTCGACGGCCTGCCTGAGGGCACGATCGATATCGCGTTCTCACGGGTCGGCGGGCCAGAGCTTCGCCGCCTGGCTCGCGCCCGGCGTGACGTTCTCGCTGCGCGGCGAGACCAACGACTACGCCGGGCAAGGGCCTATCGGGCGGCGTCGTCGTCGGTCCGGCCGCCCGATCGGCGCCTGTTCCGCGCGCACGAGAACATGATCGTCGGCAACACCGTCCTGTACGGCGCGACCGCCGGGCGGGCGTTCTTCCGCGGCCTGGCCGGAGAGCGCTTCGCGGTGCGCAACTCCGGCGCGCAAGCCGTCGTCGAGGGCGTCGGTGATCACGGCTGCGAGTACATGACCGGCGGGCGCGTCGTCGTGCTCGGCCCGACCGGGCGCAACTTCGCGGCCGGCATGAGCGGCGGGATCGCATACGTCTACGACAAGGACCGCCGCTTCGAGGGGCGCTGCAACCTCGACTCGTCGACCTCGAAGCCGCTCGACGAGGCCGACGCCGCGAGTGTCCAGCCGCTGATCTCCGAGCACGTCATGCGCACCGGCTCGGTGGTCGGCCGCAACCTGCTCGCCTCGTGGGATCGGGCACCAGCGAGCGGTTCGTCAAGGTGATGCCGCGCGACTACAAGCGGGTGCTCGCGGAGCAGGCGGAGCAAGAGCAGGCCGCGGTGCGCGTAGCGCGGCTCAAGACGGTTGGCTTATCCAGCCTCGCTGCGGCCGCCGCGCGAGCCGGATCAGCACCATCGCCCAGGTGCGGAAGGGCCGCCACGGCTCGGCGAGTCGCCGGTCGAGCTGCCTCGATGCTGACGGCGGCTGCGGGACCGGCGGTAGAGGCGGGCCACCTCGTCGAGCAGCTTCGGCTCGGGCGCCTGAAGCATCGCGTCGGTGAACCCGCACGCTCGCAGGACGATCGAGCCCGGCGTAGAACGGCCCAAGCCCGGCGAGCCGCTGCACGCTCGACATACGCCTCGCTCGAGCGGCCGCAACGCGTGCAGTCGCTCGACCTCGACCGCGCCTTCCAGGCGCCGACTCGGCCAGCGCGCGCAGCCGCGCGATCTGCGCCGAGCTCAATCCCGTCCGGTCGGTTCGGGCAGCTCGAGCAGCCGCTCCGGGCTGCGGAAAGCAGTGCCAGTCGCTTGTCGGCGAGCGCGGAAGTGCTCGCCCATCTCGCTCGGCGATCGCCTGGCGCGTCCGAGCAGCCTGCGCCGCGCTGCGCCTCGTCGCAGATGATCGCCCAGGCGGCCGCCTCGTAGGGTGAGTGGAACAGCACTGGCCGCTGGCCCGGATGCTCGTCCTGCAGCTCGCCGATTACGGGGTCGCGCTCACCGACCTCCAGGAATGCCTCGCCGTCGTGGTCGAGCGAGAGGATCCGCTTGACCTGCGCCAGGGCCCTATGCGCGTCCCCGTCCTCGCTGAGGAGCAGCTCGACGGCGATCGGTCCGTCGGCCTCGTGCTGGCGCAGCAGAGCGCCGGCGTAGCCGCGGCCGCCGTCGATCGCGAACGCCAGTCGCATCGCACCGTCGAACTCGAGTTGCTGGCCCTCCTGCGGGCCGAATCCAAACTCCGCCGCCGCCCGGAGCGAGAACGGCCCGTCCGGCAGGATCTGCGCGTCCACGCCTACACCGTATCGGCCGCTGCGCCTTGCTGTCTCGGTGTCCCGGCCGCTGCGCGATCCGGGCGCTGCTAGCCTCGGCGCACCACATGGGTGAGCTCGGCGCCTTTCTGAGGATCCACCGAGTCGGCTTCGACAAGCGCGACCCGCGCGAGCGCGTTGGCGACTACCGGCAGTACTTCGCGCTGCAGCCCGAGCGAGGAGCTCAGCGCCAGGGCGCGCGCTGCATGGACTGCGGGATGCCGTTCTGCCACGAGGGCTGCCCGCTCGGCAACCTGATCCCCGACTGGAACGATCTCGTCTACCGGGACAAGTGGCGCGAGGCGATCGACCAGCTGCATGCGACGAACAACTTCCCCGAGTTCACCGGTCTGATCTGCCCGGCGCCGTGCGAATCCGCGTGCGTGCTCGCGATCAACGACGACCCGGTCGCGATCGAGCAGATCGAGCTCGCGATCATCGAGCGGGCATTCGCCGAGGGCTGGGTGGTGCCGGAGCCGCCCGAGTCGGCGCACCGGCCGAGACGGTGGCGGTCGTCGGCTCGGGGCCCGCCGGGCTGACGGTCGCGGCCGAGCTCAACCGCTGCGGCCACTCGGTCACCGTGTACGAGCGCGACGAGGGCCCGGGCGGTCTGCTGCGCTTCGGCGTCCCGGACGCGAAGCTCGAGAAGTGGATCATCGACCGGCGCGTCGGGATCCTCGAACAGGAGGGGATCGAGTTCGTCTACGGCACCGACGTCGGGCCGCGACCTGGACAGCGGGCGAGCTGCCGAGCGCCACGACGCGCTCGTGGTCGCGATCGGATCGCGCGTCTCCCGCGACCTGGACGTGCCCGGGCGCGAGCTGCGCGGCATCCACTTCGCGATGGACTACCTCTACCAGCGCAACCGCTGGGTCGCGCGCGAGCAGGGCAGGCCTCCGGGCGCCCGAGCCGGGAGCGCGAGATCACCGCCGCCGGCAAGCACGTGATCGTGATCGGCGGCGGCGACACCGGGATGGACTGCATCTCCAACTCCCATCGCGAGGGCGCCCGCAGCGTCGCGATGCTCGACGTCTACGCGGCAGCTGCCGCCGGACGGCCACGACCCGCGCCATCCCTGGCCACTGCCGCCGAAGCGCACGGTGACGACCTACGCGCTCGAGGAGGGCGGCAAACGGCGCTGGGGGACCGAGGTCACCGGCTTCGGCGGCAAGGACGGGCACCGTCAGCCACGTCTACGCGCGCCACGTGACGGGCACCTCCTCGCGCGATCTGACGCCCGTCCCCGGCAGCGAGTTCGTGCTCGAGGCCGACTTGGCGCTGATCGCGATCGGCTTCGAGCATCCCGAGCACGACGGCCTGGTCGCCGCGCTCGGCACTCGGCTCGACCGCCGCGGGAACATGCGTACCGAGCAGACCTACCGCACCACCGTTCCCGGCGTCTATGCGTGCGGCGACGCGCGGATCGGCCAGTCGCTGGTCGTCACCGCGATCGCCGAAGGGCGTAAGTGCGCGAGGATCGTCAACCGCGACCTGGGCGGGAGCCCGACCGACGAGGACCGCGAGATGCTCGTCGATCGGCGCCTGGAGTGGCGAATCCGACGGCACTCTGCGGCACGAGGCCGAGGCCGCGGGCACGGTCCGGCCGGGAGATGAGTTCTTCACCGGCCCGGGCGATCGCGGCCGTTGATCGACCGCGCGGTTGCACTGGCTGAGCGGCCAGTTTTGCGCGAAGTCGCTGCTTGCGTCGATTTTCGCCCCGGGAAGGTTTTCGGCAGGCCGATATCGGGGATGCTACGCTTGATGGGCCGGGTGCCTAACCCCTCTTTACGCCGGTGGCGCGATTAGAGGACGTTTTCTTGTTTACTGAAAGGCTTGGGCGGGGAGACTCGCCCCTGTCGGTCAGGGAACTGCGCCCCCACTTCCCTGACTCTCCGGGGGGCCCAGATGGATCTGGGCCCCCCGGGCCTATTTAACGGCGCGTTGCGCGACGGCTGGCCGGGCCGGCGTGGCGCGCTTGCGGCGCTGATCCCGCCGTAACACGGCGCTGGCCGAGCTGATCGACGGCGTGGCGGGGAGAACGTTCCTCTCGGAAGGGTGAGGGACGCCGGGCGCGCTTTCAGCGGGGGAGCAGTGGGGTGAGGGCGTCCGTGGGAAACACGGCGGGTCTCGACGCGTCGCTGCCCGCGTGTTTCACCTGTGATCTGGCCAACTACCCACTCGAAGCGTGGGCGACGGCCAGTGGGTAGTCGTCCAGCTACCAGACGCTTAACGTCCCAGTCGCGGCGCGGGAGTGCTCGACTGGGACGATTTCCAGGTCGGGATGGGTCGCTCCGCGTCCCGCCCGCCCTGCGCGTCCCGCCCGCCCCGCGCATCCCGCCCGCCCCGCGCTCCGCGCCATCCCGCGCCTCCCGCGCCCGCCCTGCGCATCCCGCGCCCACCCATCCCGCTCGGCTGGGCAGGTAGTGTGCCACCGTGTGTAGATGCCCGTTCTCGCGATGGCCGGCGCCCATCATTCCCATACGTCGGTCCTGCAGACGATCGACCACCTGGTGAGCTCGGCGGAGACGTTCTTCTCGCAGCTCGCCAACCTCGCGTGGCTGCCGCTCCTGATCGGGCTGGCGCTGTATGCGGTCTACCTGCTGCTGCGCTCACGGGCGCTGTTCAACGCCGTCCGCGCGGCATATCCGGGCGAGCCCGTGCGCTGGCGCGACATCTGGGGCGCGTACATGGTCGGCTACGCGATCAACAACGTGTTCCCGCTCGGCGGCGGCAGCATTGCGCAGCTGTTCCTGACGAGGACCTCGGTCGCCACCAGCAGCTATCCGACGGTCGCCGCAGCGCTGTCGACGGGGGTCGTGTTCGACTGGTTCATGGGCCTGCTGGTGATGTGCTTCGCGTTCACGCAGGGCGTCTTTCCGAAGCCGCCGGACTTCTCGAAGCTGCCGGCGTTCGACATCAGCTTCTTCGCATCCCACGTGCGCTTCACGCTGTTCTTCCTGACTGTCCTCGGGATCGGCTTCCTGGTCGCGTTCGCGCTCCTGTCAGCGCGCGTGCGAGCGTTCTGGGTGCGCGTCAAGCAGGGCTTTGCGATCTTCCGTCCGCGCGAGCGCTACCAGCGCGAGATGGCGAGCTGGCAGTTCGCCAGCTGGGTCGCGCGGTTCGCGTCGTACTGGGCCCTGCTCGAGGCGTTCCACATCGGGGGCTCGGTCCGCAACGCGCTGCTGGTGCTGGCCGTCCAGGTCGTCGCGTCGGTGTTCCCGTTCACGCCGGGCGGCGCCGGCGTGCAGCAGGCGCTGCTGCTGACGATCTTCGCGGGCGACCCGTACGTCGCGGCGTTCTCGGTCGGCCAACAGATCGCGACCGCGGTGCTCACGACAGCGCTCGGATTCGCCGCGCTCGTCGGGATCTTCCGCTTCCGCAGCTTCAGGGAGGTCATGCGCCGGGGCCGCGAGCACCGGCGCGGCGAGTCGGCCGAGGCGGCCCCGTCCGAGTCGTGGCCAGAGCCGGCGGCCGAGGCACACGCCGACGTGCTCGCATGACGCCGGACCCGGCGCCCGATCGCTCGCGAAAGTAACGTCTCATCAACACCCGCGGCCCGTCGGCCCGCGATCCTTTCCGCAGACGTCCGCTCGCGACCTACGGCCAGGATCCTTGCCGATCCGTGCGAGGATGGAAGGGTGCCGACATTCTGCCGCCACAACCGCTTGATTCAGAACTGTCCGATCTGCTCGCGCGAGCAGGCGATCGAGCTGCGTCCGATTCTGTCCTCCAGCGCTCCACGCTCGAGCCTTGGCGGCTCCGGTGGCGGGAGCGGGAGCCGAACGGCCCAGAGCGACACGAGCGGCCAGGGGCGGCGTAACGTGAGCGCCCGCGGCGGCATGGGCGCGCGCTCGAACACGGGGCTACGCGTACGCAAGCTCGCGCGCGGGGCCGACGACGGCTATCAAAGCGCGCTCGTTCCCGGGCTGAAATCGAGCGAGGACGCCGAACGCCTGGCGGAAGAGCTGGCGTTCGCAGCCCTTCGCTGCGAGCGCTTGAGCGCCGATCCGCCGGGTCTCTATGCGGAGGTGGCGGACGTCGCGGGCGACGTCGAGGAGCGCTCCTGGCTGGCGTTTCTGATCGCGTACCTGTGGCCGCTGGACGACGAGGAGCCGTTTGCGGCGATCGCGCGGGCGCGGCGATCATGGGCATCGGGCGAACCGCCGGATCTCGACGGCGTACAGACGGGTGCGCGGACGGCGTATGACCCGAGCCGCGGCCTTGCGACGATCGACGCGTACCGCGCGTGGGCGGGGCGCAGCGGATCGCAGGCGGCGGCGTTCACGGGTGAGTTGGCCTGGACGCCCGAGCGACGGTTCGAGCGGGCGTTCGAGCGACTCGCGCTACCAGGCTTCCACCGCGACGCGCGCTTCGACCTGCTCGCGACGCTGGGGCTGCTGGGCGTGTACGAGCTGAAGGCTGGGACGCTCGCGCTCGGCGGGGACAACGAGACGACGGTCGCGGCCAAGCGAGCGCTGGGAATCGGGGATTCGCTGCTGCTCGAGCGCCGGGCCGTGGAGCTCGCCACTGCGTGCGAGCTGCCGCTCGAAGCGCTCGATCTGGGGCTCTACAACTGGGGCCGTGGAGAGCGGACGCGCGGCGGCCTGGAGCCCGCGGCCGAAGGCGACGCAGAGGTCCTGGTCATCGTGCGGTCGGCCCTGTCGCTGCCGCAATGAGCGCGCTCGCGCCGATGGCGGTTTCGAGCGCCATTAAGCCCACCATTGAAAGTGACACAGTGGACTTTCGCGGAGGTTGCGGCCCTTCGACGGATGTTCTATTGTGGGCACCTGAGGCAGGCATAAACTGAGTCTTGGAGCCGGGTAAGAGAGCTGTCGCGATCGAGACTATCGACGGCAGTAGGGCAGTAGGGCACCGGGCAGTCACAAAGTAAGTCTACGAGGTAGGTGTAGTTAGCTTACTCGGCGTTGGAACGCGGTTTCGCGGTGGTCAGGGCGGACGTCCGGCGGGGCCGTGCTGCTGGAGCACAACACATACTGGGCAACCAGGGCCAGGGGGTAACTTGAATTCCCAACGTTCGGTCACGGGTGGGACCGCACTTTCGCAGGGCAATATTCAGCAGACAGCGCCAACCATGAGCCGTCATTCGGGCGATGTGCACTCGCTCGCGGAGCCGGAGCCGGCGCCAGTGCACGAGCTCGACGGAGCGCTCGCCGGCGCGCCGCACACGCAAGGAACCGCGGTCGTCGATGCGCTGCTGAAGAGTTCGCGGCTCGAATCGCCGCCGATCCTTTCGGAGAGCACGCGCGACGCGATCAACCGCCGGATGCTGGCGGCGGCGGACGCGATCGCAGCGGGGACGGCACTGCTGGTGACGATGTCTCTCTTCAGTCACCACGGGCGATCGGACATCGTCACGCTCGCGCTCGTCCCGCTGATCGTGCTGATGAGCAAGATCATCGGTTTGTACGATCGCGAGGAGCTGATCGTGCGCAAGTCGACACTCGACGAGGCGCCGAAGCTGTTCCAGCTCGCGACGTTGTGGGCGTTGATCGTGTGGCTGACGAACGCCTTCGTGATCGTCGCTCCGAGCGGCCGCCGAGAGCTCGTCGTCCTGTGGCTCGGGTTGTTCCTACTGCTGCTGATCATGCGCTCGGCCGCGCGGATGCTGTCGCGTCTGGTGACCCCACCCGAGCGTTGTCTGGTGATCGGCGATGGGCGTACCTGTGAGCAGGTCCGGCGTAAGCTCGCCGGCAAGCACTCGCTGCACGCGCGGGTCGTCGCGCACGTGTCACTCGGCGGCGGCGCCGGCGGCGACGGGCCGGCGCTGGCGGCGCTGTCGCACAGCGGCGATCTCAAGGCGCTGGCGTCGCAGTACCGGGTCGACCGGATCCTGCTGACGCCCGAGCGCGCGGACGGCGAGGACGTGCTCGATCTGATCCGGGCCGGCACTTCGATGGGCCTGAAGGTGAGCGTGGTTCCGCGCATCCTCGAAGTGGTCGGTTCGTCGGTCGAGTTCGACGATGTGGAGGGCGTCCCCCTCCTGTCGATTCGCCACGCGCGTCTGAGCTGGTC
This sequence comes from uncultured Solirubrobacterales bacterium, assembly GCA_963763525.1. Lineage (GTDB taxonomy): Bacteria > Actinomycetota > Thermoleophilia > Solirubrobacterales > Solirubrobacteraceae > Palsa-465. Next base: position 264,541 of record CAVXPA010000011.1, on the reverse strand, counting down.
CTCGCAGATCGTCAAGCGGACGCTCGACCTGATCGTGTCCGGCGCCGCCACGCTGATCTTCCTGCCGCTGATGGCCGTGATCGCGGTCGCGATCAAGCTCGACTCCAAAGGACCGGTTCTGTTCCGCCAGCTGCGCGTCGGGCGCGACGGGCGGACGTTCGAGATGCTCAAGTTCCGCACGATGATCGACGGCGCCCACGCGCAGCGCGAGGGGTTGCATCACCTCAACGAGACGGTCGGGCTGTTCAAGATCGCGGACGATCCCCGGATCACGCGCGTCGGCTCGTTGCTGCGTCGGACCTCGCTCGACGAGCTGCCACAGCTCTGGAACGTCGTCCGCGGCGATATGAGCCTCGTCGGTCCCCGCCCGCTCGTGGTCGAGGAGGATCGGCGGATCGAGGGCTGGCACCGCCGGCGCCTGCAGCTCACCCCGGGGATGACCGGGCACTGGCAGATCCTCGGCTCGGCGCGGATACCGCTCGATGAGATGGTCAAGATCGACTACCTCTACGTGACCAACTGGTCGCTGTGGCAGGACATCAAGATCCTGCTGCGGACCATTCCGTATGTCGTCGGGCGCAGGGGCATGTGAGCATGAGCGCGATCGAGGAGCTGTCCGAAGGCGAAGCGCAGCTCGGCGAGCGCGCGGGCGCCGCCGAGCGGAGCGGACGAGCGCGCCGGTTCTCAGGCCCCAGCGGGCGTAAGCCCAAGCGCGCGGTCGGGCCGCTGGACGCGGTGCCGCCGCGCGTGGACGTGCTGGGCTGCCAGATCGACCGGGTCGATCTCGAGCAGGCCGTGGCCGTGTGCGAGGCGGCGATCGCCGCGCGGCGCTCGACGCAGCACATGGCGATCAACGTCGCCAAGCTCGTCGCGATGCGCGACGACAGCTTTCTGCGCGAGAGCATCGCCAGGTGTGAGCTCGTGACCGCCGACGGACAGCCGGTCGTGTGGGTCTCGCGTCTGTTGGGCCAGCCGCTGCCCGAGCGCGTCGCGGGCATCGACCTGATGCAGGCGCTGCTCGCGCGTGCGGCGCAGCGCGGCTACCGCGTGTATGTGCTGGGCGCGCGCCAGGAGATCCTCGACCGGGCGATCTCGCGGATGCGCGCCGAGCACCCGAAGCTGCAACTCGTCGGCTACCGCGACGGCTACTACAGCGACGAGGACGAGACGAGCGTCGCTCAGGCGATTGCAGGCGCGCGTCCGGACATCCTGTTCGTCGCCATGAGCACTCCGCGGAAGGAGTACTTCCTCGCGCGCCAGCGCGAACGGATGGCGGTGCCGTTCGTGATGGGGGTCGGCGGGTCGATCGACGTGTACGCCGGGATTCGCCGGCGGGCGCCGCGCCCGCTGCAGCGCCTCGGGCTCGAATGGGTCGTACGCCTGGCCCAGGAGCCGCGACGGCTGAGCGGCCGCTACATGCGCAGCAACACGCGCTTCGCGGCGCTTGTCTCGCGCGAGCTGATCGCGGCTCGCCTGCACCCGCAGCCGCCGGCAGCGGTGGTCGCCCTGCCCATAGACGGCGGGAACGGTACTCTCGCGGCTGTGTCGATGAGCCCACGGCCGCAGCACACGCCCGATGCGACCGCCGCGCGCGCGGCCGGCGACGCCGCGCCGATGCGGTTCGGCTCGCCGACGCACGAGCTCGCGCACCTCGAGGCGCTCGAGGCAGAGGCGATCCACGTGATGCGCGAGGTCGCGGCGGAGTTTCGCAAGCCCGTGCTCCTGTTCAGCGGCGGCAAGGATTCGATCGTGCTGCTGCGGCTGGCGGAGAAGGCGTTCCGGCCCGCACGGCTGCCGTTCCCGATCATGCACGTCGATACCGGCCACAATTTCCCCGAGGCGATCGAGTACCGGGACCGGCGGATCGCGGAGCTGGGCGAACGGCTGATCGTTGCCTCCGTGCAGGAGTCGATCGACCGCGGGCGCGTGGTCGAGGAGACCGGCCCGCGCGCATCGAGGAACCGGCTGCAGACGGTCACGCTGCTCGACGCGATCGCGGAGCACGGGTTCGACGCAGCGTTCGGAGGCGCCCGGCGAGACGAGGAACGCGCGCGGGCGAAGGAACGGGTGTTCTCGTTCCGCGACGAGTTCGGGCAGTGGGATCCGAAGGGCCAGCGACCTGAGCTGTGGAACCTCTACAACGGACGGATCCGCCAAGGGGAGCACGTGCGCGTCTTCCCGCTCTCGAACTGGACCGAGCTCGACGTGTGGGACTACATCGCGTCCGAGGGGCTCGAGGTTCCTTCCCTGTACTTCGCCCACCAGCGCGACGTGTTCCGGCGTGACGGGATGCTCTACGCGGTCAGCCCGTGGGTGGAGCTGCTTCCCGGCGAGGCGCCGTTCATGGAGTCGGTCCGCTACAGGACGGTCGGAGACATGACCTGCACCGGCGCGGTGGCATCGACGGCGACCACGCTCGAGGCGGTCGTGGCGGAGATCGCGGCGACGAGGATCACCGAGCGCGGCCAGACGCGCGCGGACGATCGCGTCACCGAGGCGGCGATGGAGGACCGCAAGCGCGAGGGCTACTTCTGATGGCGGTCGGGGCGGCGGTCGACCCCCGTGAGGGCGGCGGCGGGCGCGCCGGCGCCGACGGCGCGTTGCTGCGCCTGGTGACGACGGGATCGGTCGATGATGGCAAGAGCACGCTGATCGGGCGGCTGCTGTACGACTCCAAGCAGATCCTGAGCGACCAGCTCGAGGCGATCGCGCTGGCTTCGGAGCGCCGCAGCGGCGACGGGGTGCTCGATCTCTCGCTCCTGACCGACGGCCTGCGCGCCGAGCGCGAGCAGGGAATTACGATCGACGTCGCCTACCGGTACTTCCAGACCCCCCGCCGGAAATTCATCATCGCTGACACTCCCGGCCACGAGCGATACACGCGCAACATGGTGACGGGCGCCTCGACCTCGGACCTGGCACTGTTGCTCGTCGACGCTCGCAAGGGCGTGGTCGAGCAAACGCGGCGGCACTCGTTCCTCGCCTCTCTGCTCGGGATCAGGCATCTCGTCGTGTGCGTGAACAAGATGGACCTGGTCGATTACGACCAGGGTGTGTTCGATGGAATCGAGCGCGACTTCCGAGAATTCTGCGCTCGCCTCGAGGTGACAGATGTCACGTTCATTCCGATCTCGGCAATCCACGGTGAGAACGTGGTTGACCGCTCGGAGCACATGCCCTGGTATGAGGGCTCGGCGCTGCTCTACCACCTCGAGCACGTGCACATTGCGTCCGACCGAAACCTGATCGATTGCCGGCTCCCCGTGCAGTGGGTGGTGAGACCCGGTGCGGAGTCGACCGACCCGGACTACCGTGGCTATGCCGGTCAGATCGCTGCGGGCATCTTCCGGCCGGGCGATCCGGTCGTCGTGCTGCCGAGCGGTGAGCAGACGACGATCGCCGGGATCGACACGCACGAAGGCCCGGTGGCGGAGGCATTCCCCCCGATGTCAGTGCGCGTTCGGCTCGCCGCCGAACTCGACGTCTCACGCGGCGACGTGATCTGCCGGCCGCACAACCGGCCGACGATCGATCGCAACATCGAGGCGATCATCTGCTGGATGACCGACGCGCCGATCGTTCCCGGCGCGCGCTACGCGCTCAAGCACACGACGAAGTGGGTCGGCGCGGTGGTCGAAGACGTTCGCTACCGGATCGACGTGAACACGTTGCATCGTGACGAGAGCGCGGAGGAGCTGACGCTGAACGAGATCGGGCGCGTGAAGCTCCGCACGACCGTGCCGCTGATCTTCGACGAGTATCGCCGCAATCGCACCACCGGCAGTTTCATCCTGGTCGACGAGGGCACTAACCACACGGTCGGCGCCGGGATGATCATGGAGACGCATCTGAGCCGTTCCGCCGCGCGCCAGGCTAACGTGACGTGGCACAGCAGCAAGCTGACACGGCCGGCGCGCTGGGAGCTGCTCGGACAGCGCGGCGCGACGGTGTGGCTGACCGGTCTGCCGGCTTCGGGCAAGTCGACGATCGCGGTCGCGTTGGAGGAGCGGATCGCCAAGGCCGGTCAGTCGGCGTACCTACTCGACGGTGACAACCTCCGGCATGGACTCAACAGCGATCTCGGCTTCCGGCCCGAGGACCGAGCAGAGAACGTGCGCCGCGTTGCGCACGTCGCGCGCCTGTTCGCGGATGCCGGGACGATCGCGATCGTGAGCCTGATCAGCCCCTTCGCCTCAGACAGAGAGACCGCGAAGACGATCCATCACGAAGGCGAAGTGGAGTTTCTCGAGGTGTTCGTCAACACGCCGCTTCAGGAATGCGAGCGCCGCGACCCGAAGGGGTTGTATGCGCTCGCCAGGCGGGGAGAGATCGAGGGGCTCACCGGCGTCGACGGCACCTATGAGGCCCCGTCGCGGCCTGATCTCGAGTTGCGGCCGTGCGAGCAGGAGCTGAACGAGCTCGTCGAGCGGATCGTCGGTGTGTTGAGAGACCGTGGCGTGCTCGGAGACGGGCAACCCGGGCGGACCGCGGAAAGCGGACCTGCCCAGCGAACCGGCGACTAGGGCCAAGCCCCGAGCGCTTACTAGCGTCTGCGCCTGCAGCCGTCAGCTGCTGGCCGCGACCCGGAGCCGCCGGCGCTTGGCGAGCTTACGCCGCGCGTCCCGGTAGCGCGCGATGTCCCGCTCGTTCAGTCCACCGGTCAACAGGAGGATCGCGATGAAGGTCGCGGCGCCTCCGACGACGCCCCCGACGATGCTGAACGGGAACGGCACCGCGAGCCCGACATACCGTGAGACGAGGTATCCAGCGATGCATGCCGCGAGCATGCCCAGGCGTTGCCTGATCGGCCACAGCTCGCGGGCGGGTGTCTCGAGCTTGCGACCGACGAAGTGACTCGAGAAGGCCATGTCGACGAGCAGGCCGATGACCATCCCGAGCGCCGCGCCCGTGGCGCCCAGCTGCCACGTCAGCAGGAGCGCGGCGACGACTGTGCTCCCGAAGCGCAGCAGGCCGCTGAACGACCCGAGGACCGGGCGCTCGAGTGAGTAAAGCGCCTGGCGCTGCATCTGCGTCAGCGCAAGCAGCGGCGGAACGAACAGCAGCACCGCGAGCGCACCCGCGCCCTTTTCGAAGCCTGGTCCGAAGATCCGCATGATCTGGTCGGTCACACCCGCGCAAGCGACCGCCGGCAGCAGGAGCAGCAGCGAGGTGTACCGCAGCGAATCGAGCAGGGCTCTCGAGAAGCCGGGGCCGTCTCCTCGCATGCGGCGCTCCACGAGCGTCGGAAAGAGCATCTCGTTCGTGCGGGTGTTGAGCATCGAGAGCTGAGCCACCAGCCCCCACGCTCGGCCGTACGCCCCGACGATGTCGATCGAGTTGAACGACGCGACGATCCAGGTCCCGGCCGTGTTCGAGCCGCCGTCCGCGAACGCGCCCGGTGTGATCTGCAGGCCGAAGCGGATCATCGCCGGGAGCGTGTGCATTGCCTCGTCGAGCGACTTCCGCGAGAGACTGAACCGCATAAAGCGACGGATGAGATACACGCGGTGGATCAGCGAGGTGAGCATCGAGCCGACGACCGCGAGGACCAGGCCCCAGATCGTTGGATCGATCACGCCGAACACGACCGAGATCACGACGAAGGCGATCGCCGTATGTAGGCGCGCGTAGAACGTCTGCTGCGCCGCGCGGTACCCGTTGAAGATGACGTCGATGTTCTCGCCGACGTTCCCGAGCGTGCAGTACCCGATCACGATCACGACGGCCGGCAAGAACACGCCCGGTCGGTTGATTGGGCCGTTCAGGAGGACATGCGTGATGAGCAGCACCAATGCGGCCACGATGATCGTCAGCACGGTCGAGAATGCGAGGGTGGCGACGAACAAGCCGGTGACGAGCGGATCGCGCGGGTCGATCGAGGCGAGCTGCCGGACGAGCGCGGGCCGTTCCTTCGCGGTGGAGAGCAAGCGGACGATTGCGAGCGTCGACATCGCGAGCGCGTACTCGCCGATCAGGGCGACGCCGTACTGGCGAGAGTTGGCGATCGAGCCGATGAACGCCCACACCGCCACACTCCCGAACGTCAGGCCGCTGTAGACCGCGCCCTCGCGGTAGGACGCGCGACGGCCGAGCAGGCGCCGCTCCTTCTCGCTCATGACCGGAGCCGCGGGCTCGGCGGTCGCCGGGGCGGCGCCGTTGCCCGCCGCGAGCTCGGCGGCCGCCGGCGCGGCGCCGTTGCCGCTCATCGCTCGGATCGAATGCCTGCTGCGCGCGCTTACGCGAGCCCGCGGCCGCCCAGGTTGGCCCTCGATCGCTGCGCCGTCGTGATTGTCGAGACTCGGCGCCGGCGCCTGCGCCTGCGCGATCCGGTCTCCGCTGTTGGATCCTTGTTCGTCCCTCATCGCCCTGAGATCTGACTCAACCAACGCGTAGCGCTTGACCCGCTTTCGCGTTCGAAGCAGCGAACTCCGCGTGAGCGGTCGCCCTAGTCGCTGGGCGGGTCACAACCGAGCCCGCCGCTCGGGCCGGCAGCAAGTCGTCCCGTTTGTGGGATTGTAAGCATCGCGCGACGTTTCCGCCAACCTCGCCGGAGCTCCTGCTTTCGCACAAGCGTGTTGAATTGCTCACGATCGTTCAGAATTGGTAAAATGCGTTTTGGTGTACGTCCAGACGCCACTCGAGTGCGAGCGTGACGACGTGGGGGCATTCTGGGATTCCCCGGTGACTTGATGTCGACCGGGCGCGATGACGGGCAGGGCGTGTATGTGATCAGGGGGCGTAGTGGAGATACCGCGACGTAGCCTTCAGCGCGCGCTCGACAGCCTTCGTGGAGCGCTGGGCCGGGCGCGTCGCATGGGCCGCGGCCGGGGCTGGGCACTGGGCGTAGCCGGTGCGCTCATTGCCGTGTACGGGGCGCTCGCGGTGAACGTGGCCAGCGGCAGAGGTGACGGGCGAAGCGCCGCGCCGCACAACAAAACGGTGCGCCGTGGCGCCCGAAAGCCGCACTCGCGGATTCACCGATCGCGCGGGGATTCGAACAACCGGATGACCCCGAGCGCGCAGGCGATTCTGCGCATCAGGTATGCGGTCACCACGCACGGAGCGACGGTGAGCACGGTGCAGCCGTATGCGACGTACGAGAGCACGATCGCGGCGGATGGACCCGTCGTCCAGTACCGGTTCGACGACGCGGCCGGGTCCAAGACGCTGGCTGACTCTGCCGGCACGAGCCCCGCGACGAATAGCCGGATCACGCTCGGACTGTTCGGACCGTTCGCCGGCAGCCACTCGGGCGGCTTCGGGTCTGGCGCTTACGCCACGCTGCCGTCGGACCCGTTCGCGACCGCGACCTCGTTCACAGCCGAGGCGTGGATCGATTGGAACGGCAACGCCTCGTATCGCGAAGCTGTGTTCAACTTCGGCTCCAGCGCGTCCAACTACATGTACCTGACGCCGGCGTCGAACACCGCGGGGCACCCGATGATGTTCGAGCTGCGCACGGCGACTGGTGACTACACGGTTACCGGGCCGACGCTGCCCGCAAGCACGTGGGAGTACGTGGCTGTGATCGAGGACTCGACGGGACACCTGACGCTGTATCTGAACGGGCAGCAGGTCGGCCAGGCGAAGGCGGGCGCGAGCCCTGCGTCGCTGGCCCCCGCGACCGGCGACTGGCTCGGCCGCTCGCTGCAGGCGCCGTCGTCTCCGTTCGCCGGCAAGCTGAGCAACGTAGCGTTTTACACCAAGGCACTGTCCGCGACTCAGATCCTCTCGCATTACGACGCCGGCGAGTTCCCCGTGAACTCGGCCCCGCCCGCGATCTCCGGCACCGCCCGCGACGGACAGGTGCTGAGCGCGAGCCCCGGGACGTGGTCGGGAGCGGCCCCGCTGACGTACAGCTATCAGTGGCAGCGCTGCAACCAGAGTGGCACCAACTGCCTCGCCGTCGGCGGTGCGACGGCGTCGACATACCAGCTCAGCCCCGCCGACGTCTCCTCGACGCTGCGCGTCGCGGTGAGCGCCGCCAACAGCGCGGGCAACGGTAACGCCACCTCGGCGGCCAGCCCGCTCGTCGCGCCGGCGCCACCGCTCAACACGGCGCCGCCGGCCGTTGCAGGCAATCTGCAAGTTGGCCAGACGTTGAGCGCCAGCTCCGGCTCGTGGTCGGGCACGCCACCGATCTCCTTCAGCTACCAGTGGCAGACGTGCAATCAGTCCGGCGGCAGCTGCGTCAACGTCCCGGGAGCGACCGGAACGACGTATCAACTCAGCCCGCCGAACGTGGACGGAACGGTCGCCGTCGTGGTGACCGCTTCGAACGCCGCCGGGAGCACCAGCGTCAGCGCCACTCCAAGCGGCGTGGTCGGCGCGATTCCGCCGACGAACACGAGCGCGCCGTCGGTGTCGGGCACCGCTCAGGATGGTCAGCAGCTGAGCGCAAGCGTCGGCTCATGGGTTGGCACGCCGACGATCTCCTACTCCTACCAGTGGCAGCGCTGCGATCAGAACGGTGCCAACTGCGCGCCCGTCGCCGGCGCGACGTCCTCGACCTACCAGCTCGGTCCGCCGGACGTGGGCAGCACCTTGTCGGTCATCGTCACCGCGACGAACGCGGGTGGCTCCACCAGCGCGAGTTCGCCGGCGAGTGCCGTCGTCATTCCGCTGCCGCTCTCGAATATGGCGGCGCCGTCGATCTCGGGCATGGCGCAGGACGAGCAGACGCTGACGGCGAGCACGGGTTCGTGGTTGGGGACGCCGCCGGTGAGCTACTCCTATCAGTGGTTGAGCTGTGGTCAGACCGGCCAGAACTGCACTGACGATTCGGGGCAGACGAGCGTGACGTATCAGCTGAGCCCGACTGACGTGGGTACGACGCTCGAGGTGGCCGTGACCGCCACCAACGTCGTTGGTTCCGTGACGGCGACGTCGTCGCCCACCAGCGTCGTCCAGCCGGCGCCGCCGTCGAATACGGCGGCGCCGTCGATCTCGGGCATGGCGCAGGACGAGCAGACGCTGACGGCGAGCACGGGTTCGTGGTTGGGGACGCCGCCGGTGAGCTACTCCTATCAGTGGTTGAGCTGTGGTCAGACCGGCCAGAACTGCACTGACGATTCGGGGCAGACGAGCGTGACGTATCAGCTGAGCCCGACTGACGTGGGTACGACGCTCGAGGTGGCCGTGACCGCCACCAACGTCGTTGGTTCCGTGACGGCGACGTCGTCGCCCACCAGCGTCGTCCAGCCGGCGCCTCCGGCGAGCACGACAGCGCCCGCGATCACCGGCATTCCAGGCGACGGCCAGACGTTGACGGCGAGCGAGGGGTCGTGGACCGGGACGCCGCCATTGACCTTCACGTATCAGTGGCAGAGCTGCGATCAGAACGGCCAGAACTGCACCAATGATCCGGGGCAGACGAACTCCACCTACACGCTGGGACCGAATGACGTCGGCACGACGCTTGTCGTGATCGTCACTGCAACGAACGCGGCCGGGCCGACCAACGCGACCTCGCCGCCGAGCCCGGTGATCGTCGAGCCGCCGTCGAACTGGTCGGTGCCGTCGATGTCGGGCACGATCGCGCCGGGGCAGACGCTGAGCGCACAGACAGGATCGTGGAACGGAACGAGCCCGTTCACGTTTTCCTACCAGTGGTTCGACTGCGAGAGCACGGGCGTCAACTGCTGGGAGATCGCCGGGGCGACGAGCTCGACCTACGTCGTGCCCAACTGGGAGGTCGGAGAGGACATCCAGGTGCAGGTGAGCGCCAGCAACGCCGGCGGGTCGGCGAGCGCGGCGGCGCTCCCGGTCGGCCCCGTCCCGTCGAGTGGCGAGCCACCCGCGGCGACGTATTTCCCGTCGAGCTTCTTCGTCGCACCGATCCCCGCGAACGCTCCGCTCGATCAGAACACCGGGCAGATGACCCAGGAACTGACCGACGACGCGTTCGGCGTGGCTCCGTGGGTCAGCTACAACTGCCGAGACTCGACGTATCTCATGTTCCCGCCGGGCCAGTACGACCCCACGGACTGGAACAGTTCCGAGGCAGAGTACTGCCACCAGGTCGGGTTCCGCGCGGGCATCGACACCAACAGCGACACGCCGACGCTGTACACCGTCGGGGCGAATCAGCCCACCGTCAGCGTGACGGGACTTTCCACCCCGAGCCTGCAGGCGGCGTTCCAGGCAGTGCCGATCCCACCGGGTGCGCAGCCTTCGGCCGGCGGGGACGCGCCGATGATCATCTGGCAGCCGTCGACCGACACGATGTGGGAAACCTGGAGGACCTACCAGGACAGCAGCGGGCAGTGGCATGCAAGCAGCGGGGGGCGGATCGAGCACGTCTCTACTGATCCTGGCTTCTACCGCGTGATACCGAACACCAAGGACAGCTGCAGCACGAATCCCGCTGTGACGCTGTGCGAAGGCCTATGGGGCGGGCCGTCGGGGCGGATCCCGAACCTCCCCGGGATCATGACGTTGGCTCAACTCGAGAGCGGCCAGATCGACCATGCCCTCGTCGTGGCCCTACCAAACGACATGAACGGAGTCTGGTCCTACCCCGCACAGGGGACCGATGGGCAGGGCAATTCCGTCATTCCTCAGGGGGCACGTTTCAGAATCGACTCGAGCCTCGACATCGACGCCTGGTTCTCGAGCCTTCAGAACCCGAACGGCACGCCGCGGCCGATCGCCCCGATGGAGTACATGATGGCCAAAGCGCTGCAAACGTACGGCGCGGTCGTCAACAACACCTCGGCGTCAATATCGTTCTTCACCGAGAATGACACGCCGAGCGGTGATGACATCTTCGACGGGCCCAACGGCCTTTATGGCGGGATGAAGCCCTATCAGTTCCTGCCCGATCTGCCGTGGGAGCACATACAGTTCCTGCAGACGAACATGTGCGACAACATCCAGCCCGGCTCTGGCCTGTATCAAACGTCATGCCCAACTCCTCCTGCGGCGATCACCCCGGATCCGAACGAGCCGAAGAAATGCACTGCCCCGCTGGCAGTCAATCCGCAACCTGCCACGACGGGGCCGGCGATTCAGATCACCGACCCGACGTGGACGAACATCGGTTTGGTGCACATCCCGTTCTACGCCCACGTCACGGACGCGACCGCGGGCGTCAAGCAGGTCGATTTCCTGGTCGATGGTGAGCTGCGCTACGTGAGCACCTACCCCGACTGCAAGATGAACACGGAGCAGTATGCGTTCGGCGGTGTGAACGGTTTCTGGGACGCGAGTACGGAGCCGTTCGGGTCCCACGTCCTGACTGTCGAAGCTTGGGATTGGGATGGGAACGAGTCGAGCGCCTCGATCACGGTCTCCGTCGGGACCTGATCCGCTTTACGAGCTGATCGGCTCTCGTAACGGTGCTCGCAGGGCCGCGATCGCCGCAGCCGGGGAATCAAGGCGTCGGGGCTCGAGCAGGCTGTAGCCATACGGGTTCACTGCCTGCTCGTAGTTGCGGGCGGCGCGCAGCCCCTGCCATCTGCGCAGCGGCCGGCGCGAGCTGGCGAATTGTGCGAAGTAAGCGTCGTTGATGCCTGCGCGGACCGGCGAGTGCGCGGGGTGGGGCGCGAGCGAGAGGAACGCGAACAGACGGTCCAGCTCGTCCTCGGGCGCCGCCACCAGGTCCTCGTAGCGGACGAGCGCGACGTCACCCACGCGCCGCGCATCCTCGACCAGATTGGCGTGGCCGGCGAGCCAGTAGCGCAGCAGTGCATCGAGCGTCACGCGGCGCCATTTGCGGGTCGCGATCGCGACCGCGATCGGGTGGCGCATGACGACGATGAAGCGCGCTTTCGGGAAGAGCGCCCGCAGGAAGCGCATCCGGATGAGGTTCGGAGGAGACTTCTCGAGGAGCACCGCCTTCGATGTGTCCCAGAACGGCAGCCAGGCATCGATCAGACGTTGCGCCGCGTCTGCCGTGACCAGCGGTGAGCCCTCGGTCAAGCGCGCGGCCGGATCGAGCGTGAAACGGCCGGGGCCGCCGTGGGCGCCCGCGATTGGGTACACCGACTGGAGGTGCTGTCCCTCATCCTCATACACACCCGTGTCGGACAATCCGCTGATGTCCGGATGGTCTGCGAGCCAGCGAGCAAGAGGCGTCGTTCCGCTCCGATGAAGCCCTCCGACGAAGACGACGCGCGCCCCGATCGCGTTCGGCTCAGCCTGGTCCATACGGGTAGGCCCCGCCGCGTGATCCACTTCTTACCGCCACCGCTCCGCGCCGAGCGCGTAGTCGACGGCGGCGATGAACGCGCTGGCCATTCGCTCGTAGTTGAACGCCGAGACGTCCTCTCGAGCGGCGTCTCCCATCCGGGCGGCCAGCGCAGGGTCATCAATCAGTTTGCGCAGCGCGAGCGCGAGCGCGCCGGCGTCGCGCTCGGGCACGACAAATCCATTGCGGCCATCGCGCACGAGCCCACCGGCGGCGGCGCCGACCGCATCGGTGACCACGACCGGAACGGCCGCGTGAAAAGCTTCGTTGACGACGAGTCCCCAGGGCTCCCTGTCCATCTTGGTCGTGACAGACGGAAGGACGAGGCAGCGGGCACGCGCCAGATCGGTGGTCAACTCATCCTGGGAGCGGTAGCCGACCAGCTCAACCGAGGTACGACCGTCGATGCGCGCTTTGATCAAGTCGATCATTGGCCCGCCGCCGACGAGCCGCACGCGCGCGTCGGTTCCGTCGAGCTGGTCGAAGGCGTCCAGTAGATAGGGCACGCCTTTGTACTCCTTCAGCTGACCGACGAAGAGGATCTCGGGGACCGCGGGATTCCGCTCCGGTTGCACCGCTTCGAAGCGGCCAGACTCGACAGCCTGACCGGCCACGAACACCTTCTCCGGCACCACACCCGGAGTCTCGAGTGCGAACCGGCGCACATGGTCCCCGTACGCGACGATCGCGTCCGCTCCGCGGTAGATCGCTTCCATCATCGGTCTGCTCATGCGGTGAACGCGACTTCTCGGGTGCATCCACATCCCGAGCCAGAGGACGAACGCCGTGCCGCTCGCCTTCGCTGCAGCATATGTCAACGGCATCATCAGCTTGCCGTTCGGGCTCTTTATCACGGCGTCGTAGCGCCCAGCAAGCAACCGTTGGAGGACTCCAGGCATCACCGACTCACCCGCGACGCGATAGCGCGGCAAGTCGACTCGCCGGTAACCGCCAGACCAACGCGCTGGGATGTTTGGATCGGACCACCGCTCCTGCTGGTCGGAGAAGAAGTAGAAGTCCGCGTCCGCCCGGCGGGCGATCTCCTCGTAGAGGCCAAGCCTGTAGTGAGGAGGGAAATAGTCGATGAACGCGATTCGGGGCACAGACATGACTCCGGAAAGCAGTTCTCAGCGCGGACGGTAAAGAGTGGTGCTGACCTGCCCAGCCAACCCCGCAAAGCAGGCACGAACGCATGAAACTTTCGAGCGACTGGCCAGCCATCTCGTTACCGGCCGTCGCGGACGGTACTCTCAAGCCCCGCTTCCGTCAACGTGTAGCGAGCGTCTAGCAGCGTTTTTTTGGGGGTTCGGTGGCCGAATGCGCACGTTTTGTGCGGCGCGCTTGACAGGCAAACGTCGCCGCTGGGCCATCGACGTGCATCCGACGTCAAGCCGAGGCGCCTAGCAGGGCTCGCCATGTGCTCGCTCGGCTCGTGTAGCTCGGCACATGTGCCTTCAGCCCCTCGCGTACGAACGACATCGCCAATCGTCGGGCATCGGCGCCGGAGCGAGCCGTTCCGGCGCCGGTTCTGGAAAGCTCCGACCTGAGTGCATCGAGGTCATAGCCCATCGTCGCGAGCCGATCGCGCCCAAGCCACATGAGGTAGCGGTCGCACCACGCGCGCCGAAGCGGGTTGCAAATTGTTGCCCGCCACTTCTCCAGCGGCTCGCGGCTCAGTCCCGCGTACTGAGCCACCCCGGTATGGTCACCCATCCGGCCGCGCAAGTCGACGCGAGTGAACTGCTCCAGCATCTCCGGCTCCCAATCCAACTCGAGATAGTCGACGAGTCGCCGGCACACAGCTTCGCCTTCCGTGACGAGATCCTCGAAGCGCAGCTTCAGCGACCGGTCGGCATAGCGGTCGGCTGCCGGCGCGAGGTCGGCGAAGCTCTGAAAGAGTGCCATGTGGTAGCGGGGGGCTTCCCACGAGCCGCCATCGAAAAGCTCGACTGATGACGCCACCACGCTGAGCGGGTTGCGGAAGAGGAACACGAACCTGCCGTCGGGGAACGCAGCGACAATCTCGTCAAGTATCAGGTGATACAGGGGCGTCTTGTCGACGAAGTAGTCCGCGCGGCCGTCGGCAATCTGTTCGTATAAACCGGTTGCGAGGCCGCGCACGGCGGCGCGATAGTCCTCCGCGGCATGGGGCAGCTGCCCGACGAAGTCGGCGAGCGCTTCGTGTACCCGCGGATCGCGGGCGCCGGGGGCAGGCAGCCTGTCGTACAGCGGGCCAAGAAGGGGAAGCAGAACCCAGGGCTCTGAAGCGGTCGCGACACGCGAGTGGGCCGCCAGCACCCGCTGCAGCAGGGTCGACCCGGACCGTGGGGCCGAGAAGATGAAAATTGGCGTGATGCTCATCGAGGCGGCTCCAAGGCATCCACGAGAACCTCGCGCATGACTTCGGCCGATGCGTTCACGTTGAACTCTGCAAACACCTTGCGCCGTCCTTCCCGGCCCAAGCGCGCGCGCAGCTCGGGGTCGCGCAGCAACCGCTCCAGTGCATCGACCAACAGGTCGACCCGGCCAGGCGCAACAAGCAGACCGGTCCGCCCGTCGTCGACCAGCTCTGGGATGCCCATGATCTGCGTCGTCAGCACCGCCAGCTCGAGCGCCATCGCCTCCATCAAGACCACTGGCACGCCCTCGGCCATCGACGGCAGGCAGAAGATGTCGGCTGAGCGATAGATCCTGAAGATCGTGTCTTGCCCTACGCTACCTGTGAACGTCACTCGATCGGAGATGCCAAGGCGGGCAGCACGACGCTCGAGCTCCGCCCGCTTAGGCCCATCCCCGACCAGCGTCAGCCGCGGATCGAGACCCCGCGCGTGCAGTTCGGCGAGCGCGTCCAGCAGCATCGACTGGCCTTTCAACTGGATCAGCCTGCCAACGCAAAGGATGTGGAGCTCGCGTGCGTGCGGTCGCTCGCCGTCGAGCACGACCGCGTCTGGGTCGATCCCGCAACGGACGACATGGATGTCCGGCCACCGCTCCTCAGCCCCGAGCGCCATCAACTGGCTGCGTCCGAAGTCGCTGATCGCGACCGCGAACCGAGCCGCCGACAGTTTCTCTGACAAATGAGTGCGTTCGACGTCGTAGAACTCGACAGGCCCGTGCACGGCAAGGCTGAAGCTCCAGCCTTCGCCAGCATAATGCGCAACCAGAAGCGCAGCATCGCTGGCACCGTCCGCAAACACCGCGTGCAGGTGGCGGATCCCGCGACGGCTCGCCTGGCGCCAGACCGCCATCGCCTCGCCAAAGTAGAAGAGGCCCCAGAGCCGGCCCCTCAACCCGGGGTTCGCGCGTCGGATCGCAAACGCCAACGTCGCGAAGTACCTTGACGGTGCGCGAGAAAACGCGGTGAGATGGGCAAGCGCGAGCGAGAAGGGACGCACCGGCAGTACCGTGTAGGTGCGGTGTGCTTCCTCACGGTCGGCGGCCGCGAGCTGCTGCGCCGGCGGTGCCCGGTGGATCGAGAACGTCTCGACTTCGACTCCACGACGGCGCAGCGCCCGAACTTCGCGCAACACAAACGTGTGGGAGACCGCCGGATAGTGAGTCAAGATGTAGCCGATCCGCATGAGCGGTGAGGAGAGTATCCGGTCGAGCGAAGCGATGCGCGCCAGGCACACATCGCACGAACGCGTGGACGGGGTCGCGGACCAACAACGTGTGAGAAATAGTCCGCGCGCTCAGGCAGTGCCATAGGCACAGGCACCGAGGTTGGCGATCGGCGTCCTCGAGTCGACACGATGGGTTACTTACCCGACGATCTGCTTGACCTGCGAAGTCGACATCGCGACGGTGGCCTTTTCCGCGCGAGACTCCTCGCCATTTCTGGATCACGAACTGATGGAGTTCGGCAAGTGTGCCTGAAACACGGGAACTCCCGGTCGGCGCAGGAAGGTCGATTTTGGGGCGCGCGCTCGGGCGAGTGGCCGCCGGACGATGTTCGGGTGCGCCTGAGCCGAGCCATGATGCAGCCGTTGGACGACCACATCGCCGGCGCCGCCCATCTTTGACGGGTCTGATGCTCTTGGTTTTGGAGCTATGGCACCGCCAGTTTGCGGTTGCTTCGACGCTAACCGCGGCCGAGGTCGGGAAAATTCGACGAGCGCCTCCCCGCGCGGCTCCTGCCGACGGCCACGAACGGCCCCTACTCGGTCGCAGTCCAACCTTAGTCAACCCGTAAAGGTCGCGGTTGCGATATGGCAGCGCTCGGACGCTAATATAGTCGCGGGACTGGGCCGGCTGAGAGCCTGGGTTCCGAAATCGGGCGGGATGGTGGGTACGCCCGCCTGGCACGTGCAAAGGGGGCCGTGATTCGGCCGTTGATTCGAGAGCGCGGGCCTCAGCGAACGAGCAAAGCCGCGGGAGACATTGGAGGAAAGCGACGTGGACACCGAGTCCATAACGGACGCCGAGAGGACGCTCGACGATAGGGCCGTCGAGTCATACAGCGCATCTAGGAACAACACCGGGCCGCCGCCGGGCCTGTGGGGCGCGATCCGCGCCAACCTGCCGCTGGTGATCGCGTCGATCGTGATCTGCACGGCCGCAGGTCTCGCGATCGGCGTGATTCGCAAGCCGAAGTACTCGGCGACGGCGAGGCTGACCGTACAGCACATCAACCTCGGCGCTGCCGGCGCAGCCAGTGGCTTCTCAACGTTGGCGGTCGCGCTCGCGGACACGTATTCCCGGTCGATCAAGGCCGACGACATCGTGACGCCGCTGGCCCTCAAATTCCATCTGAAGCGGGGAACGGTCCGCAACGATCTGAGTTCGGCGGCGATCCCGGAGAGCCCGATGTTCACGGTCAGCGCCCAGGCGAACAGCGCGAAGGTGGCCGTCGGCCTGGTCAATGCGGCGATGAATCAACTAGTCATCTTCGAGCAGGCGGTCAACGGCAGCAACGCGAACGTCGGACCGCTTTACGGCCAGCTGGTCAAGGCCGAGGGGCAGCTGACAGCCGCTCAGGTGGCCCGGCAGAGCCTGCAGCAGATCACCGGCGCCTCGACGCAGGCCGCCCACAGGGCAGCGCCGACTGCGGCGCAGCAGGCCCAGCTCGCCAAGGCCGACCAGGCGGTCAACATCTCGACGGACCGGGTGAACACGCTGCGGGCGGCGTACACGCAGAGCTATCTGGGCACGTCCGAGACGCAGTTCCTGCAGCCGATCCAATCGGCCTTCGCTGCCACTAGCGATCGTGAATCGCGGCTCGCGCTGTATGGCTTCGCCGGCCTCGCGATCGGGATCCTGGTCGGGGTCGGGCTGGCCGCGCTGCGCGGACCTCGGCGCCCGCGGTTCGCCCCCGTCGGCTAGACCGGATGGTCCAGACGCGGCGGCTGTCGGCGCAGTGGAGGCCGGTCGCTATCGGCGCACCGCTGGCGATCGTGGCCGTCCTCGTCGCGAAGGCAACCGGCTCCCACCACGATCCTCGTATCTACGTTGCGGGCGCGCTGGTGGCGGCGGTGACCGTATACGTCATCTGGATCGTGCCGCCGGCCTGGAGCGTCTCAGCGGGTGTCGTGCTGTCGATGTTCGGCAGCAACTGGGCGGCGCTCGGGCTGCCGAGCAACATCGCTCCGGATCGCGCGGTGCTGACCCTCGCGATAATCGCGATCGCCGTCCGGGCGCCCGGCTCGCGGAACCGCCCGCCGATCCGCTTCCGGCCTATCTATGCGGTCATGTACATCGCCGGCGCCTACGCGATCGGGTCGGCGATCGCGGACCACACGATCAGCCAGCACGCGGCGATCTTCGACCTCCTCGATCGGATGCAGATCTTCCAATGGCTCGTGTTCATCATCGTGCCGGCCGCGTTCTCGACCCGCGAGGACCGCCGCGTGATCCTCGCGACGTTCGTCGGCATGGGGGTGTACCTGGGCTTCACGGGGATCTTCGAGATCGTCGGTCCGCACGCGTTCGTCTTCCCGCGTTACATCAACAACCCCGCGGTCGGGATCCACTATGGGCGCGCCCGCGGTCCGTTCACCGAGGCCGACGTGATGGGCCTGGCCCTTTACGCGTGTCTGCTGGCGTCGGTCGTCGCGCATCGCGAGTGGAGCTCGAAATGGCCCCGAGTCGCCGCGAAGGTCGCCTTCGTCGTCTGCTGCATCTCGCTTCTTCTTACGCTCGAGCGCACGATCTGGGTTGCGGTCGCAATCACGGTGCCGTTCACCTTGATCGTCGTCCGGGAGCTCCGCCGCTACATCCTGCCCGTGCTCGCCGGCGTGGCGTTGCTGGTCGGCGTCGCGTTCTCGATCGGCACCGTGCGCAACAAGCTCCTGGTGCGCACCAGCAGCCAGAGCATCGGCACGTTGCAGAACCGCCAGGCCCTGGACGACGCCGCGATCGCGATGGTGGAGGCACGGCCGCTGTTCGGCTTCGGCTGGGAGCAGTTCCTGGTCGTCGCGCCGAACTACTTCAAGACCTCGGATGCCTATTCGATCGACGCCGTCGCCAACAACCCGGTTCACGACGTCTACGCGTCGATCGCGGCCGAGCTCGGGCTCGTCGGGCTGGCGCTGTGGCTGACGATTCTGCTCGTGTGCGTGGGCGGCGCGGCGTTCAGCCGCCGCGGACCGCCGGATCTGCGCCCGTGGAAAATCGCGCTCGGCTCGTTGCTGCTGCTGTGGCTCATCGCGGCGATCTCGACACCGCTCGCGAGCAACTTCCAGAGCCTGGTCATCTGGATTTGGGCAGCCGTCGTCGCCGGCGGCGAGACCTCGGGTTCGCTGTATCGCGACCGCCGGCCGTCGCGGCCGCGGGTTCGATACCGGCCCAATCATCGCGCGCGAACGCCCGTCCGTCCCGTGACCGGCCCGTCCGTCCCGTGACCGGGAGCTAAGGCGCGACGATCGCGGCTTCGGTGCCGCTTCCGAGGTCGTACCGCGACAGGCCGCGCCGCGCGATGAAGTCCTCGAAAGCGCCGTTCCAGCGCGCATCGTCGACGACCAGCAGGCCGCCGGGTCGCAGGTGGTCGATCGCCGCGGTCATCTCGAACGTCATGCAGTCGTAGGAGTGCTCGCTGTCATGCATGAAGAAGTCGATCGTTCCAAGCCGGGCGAGCAGCGGCGGCAGCTCCTCCTGGCTCTTGCCGATCGTCAGCTCCCAGCGTTCTCGCAGATCGTCGGGAATCAGCCAGCCGGGCTGCTTGCCGACGGGCACGACGGCGCCTCGCTTCGACTCGTCGAAGTCCTGGACTGAACCGTCGCTGTACTCGGGGTAGTCGATCGAGAACAGCCGGCCCTCGCCGTTGCGCGCCAGCGCGCTGAGGATCACAGAGCTCGAGACGCCGTTGCAGACACCGGTCTCCACCAGGATCGAGGGCCGCAGCTCGCGGACCAGCGCGTACAGACGCCCGCTCGGCCCCCATCCCAGGTGGCCGAAGCTGACAGCGTGACCCCGTGCCGTCTTCCCGCCGACCTCCGCGAAGAACCGCATCCGCGCCGCGTCCACCATGCCGTGCAGGTCGTTCAGCTCACGCCGATATCTGTAGAGCCTCGCGCCGCTGTGAAAGATGTCCCTGATCAACCGTCGGTCGAACTGGCGCTCGCGCACCGCCCGCTTGACCGAGTCAGGCACGATCGCTCGCATTGCCGACGAAGCGCTCGATGACATTCGTTCCCTACCCCTGCCGCAGCGTTACGCGGTCCCGCCATGGACGATACCAGTTCTCGTCTGGCAGTGATTGTGGAACCGGTGCACGATCATGAATGTGACGTTTCCGGTTGGTGTCACAATCGGTCACGTTCACCGCCCCCTCGGCGTTCGTCACTATCGCTGCGCTGTCGTCGGGCGTGACCCCGACGGCTGTTGGGGCGGCGCCACGCCGATCCGGTCGCCGACGACGCCAATTGCCCGCGCGCGGGCAAGGTCCGACGGGGTGCCGATGTCGAGCACCTCCGCGATCTCGTGGACATGCAGGTGGTGCCCCGCTTCGAGCGCAGCGGGGAAGATGTCGTGCCCGAAGTCGAGAAACTGGCCCGCCGGCCAGCCGGCCAGCAGTGCCGGCTCGATCACATACAGCCCGGCGTTGACTATCCCGGGACCCGTGCGCGCCGGGTCCTTCTCGGCGAAGCCGGTCACCCGCCCGCGCTCGTCGACGTCGACGACCCCCTTGCCGCTCGTGTCCTGGCGCTGGTAGACGCACAGGGTCGCGAGCGGGGCGTGCTCGGCGTGGGCGCGCAGCACCGGCGCGAGCACTTCGAACAGCATCACGTCGCCGTAGATGACGATGAAAGCTCGGTTCCCCAGCGCCTCCAGCGCATTGATCGCTGCGCCCGCGGTGCCGAGCAGCTCCGCTTCGACCAGCACGTCGATCTGAAGCGGTCCGTCATACGCGGCGATGTGGTCGGTGATCTGCTCGGCCAGGTGGTGGGCGTTGATGACGACGCGCCGCACACCCTGACGCTCGAGGTGCTCCAGGTGCAGGTCGAGCAGTGGACGCTCGCCGATCGGGACGAGCACCTTGGCGGTTTGCGTGCCGAGCTCCCCCAGTCGCGTGCCCTTTCCGGCCGCGAGGATCAGCACGGGGGGCGTGCTCACCCGGCTTGAAACCCTGCGACGAGCTCGCGATACGTGTCCGGGATCCCCTGCTCGAGCGCGATCGTCGCGCGCCAGCCGAGCGCGCCCTGGATCAGTGTGGGGTCCATGCACGAGCGCTCGAGCTCGCCCTCGCGCAGTCGTTCGAGCCGCGGCTCGATCTTCACCCCAGCGGCTTCGCTCAGGAGATTGAAGATTTCAATCACGGGTGTCTCACGTCCCGTTGACACGTTGAACACATCGTTGGCGCCGACCACGCGGAGCATCGCTTCGGCCACGTCACTGACGTGAATGTAGTCGCGTGTCGGGGTCCCGTGGCCGTACAGGGTCGGCGCGCGTCCCTGTGACAGCTCGTAGGAGAGAATCGAGACGACGCCCGCCTCGCCGTGCGGGCTCTGACGGGGCCCATACACGTTAGCCAGCCGGCAGACCACGTTGGGGATTCCGGTCGCGTTGGGCCATGCCCGCACGTACGCTTCGCCTGCCCATTTCGAGGTGCCATACGGCGAAACCGGCTCGGGCGAATGAGTCTCCGGCGTCGGGCGGGGCGCAGCGTTGCCATACAGCGCGCCGCCGGTGGAGGTGAACACCACGGGCGCGCCGTGACGCTTGGCTGCCTGCAGGACGTTGAGCGTGCCGAGCACGTTGATCGTTCCGTCCCGGATCGGGTCTGCGACCGACACAGTCACCATCGACTGCGCCCCGAGGTGGAAGATCGCCACTGGAGCGGCCGCGTCGGCGACCGCATCGAGGGTGGCCGCGTCGACGATGTCGATGACCTCGAGGTCGGCCTCTGGCGCGACGTTGTCGGCGCTCCCGGTCGAGAGATCGTCCACGACCACGACCCGCCGTCCTTCCGCCAGCACGGCGTCGACGACGTGTGACCCGATGAACCCGGCGCCGCCGGTCACGAGGACTGTGTCCACTGATCGCATGCTACCCGGGCACGCGATCGGCGAGCACGATCGAGGCCGCATCGAGCAGCGTCCGCGCTCCGTCGCCGTCCGGAGAAGCTGCAACGCGGACGGTCCGGCACCCGGCCGCCCGGCCCGCCTCGATATCCGCGTCGCTGTCGCCGATCATCCACGATCGGTGAAGGTCGATGTCCAGGTCTCGCGCTGCGTCGCGCAGCATCCCCGGCCGCGGCTTGCGGCACTCGCAGTGCTCCTCGAGCGCGTGCGTGCAGTAGCGGAATGCCTCGACGCCGCAGTCGTACTCGGCCAGCGCAACCTGGATTCGGTCCTCGATCGCACGCAACGTGGCGTCTGAGACGATACCGCGGCTGACGCCGCGCTGGTTGGAGACGACGATCAGCGGCAACCCCGCGCGCGCGAGCTCGACCATCCCCTCGAGCGCTCCCGGCAGCCATTGGAACTGGTCAACGTCGTGGATGTAGTCGTGCTCGGCCGCGCGCACGTTGATAGTGCCGTCGCGATCGAGGAAGACGCCGGGCCGGCGGTCCATCAGGCGCGCGTCGGGCGCTCGCGGAAGAGCCGGTCGCGGAAGTACTCGACGAGGATGTGGTTGAGGATCAGGTGCGCGTCTTCGATCACGCCGTAATCGTCGGAGTCCACGACGACTGCCGTGTCGCACATCGGCGCTGCGCGGCCGCCGGAGGACCCGAGCAGGCCGACGACCTGGGCGGACTCGCTCCGCGCATACTCGATCGCCCGCAGCACGTTCGGAGAGTTGCCCGATCCGGAGATGACGACGAGCACATCGCCGGCGCGGATCAGGTTCATCAGCTGCTCGGCGAACACCTGCTCGTAGCCGAGGTCGTTCGACAACGCCGTCAGCAGCGGGATGTTGTCGTTGAGGCTCATGATCCGGAAGCGCCGCATGTTTGGGCCGATCGTGTTCTTCCCCAGGTCCGCTGCCATGTGACTGGCGGTCGACGCCGAGCCGCCGTTGCCCAGAACGAACACCTGCTTGCCGTTGCGGTAGGCGCGGTACAGACGACTGGAAAGCTCGTCTACGAGCTCGGGCGAGATCGTCGTGAGTGCGGTGTCGAGGCGTTCCAGGTAACCGCGAATGCGGTCTTTCACGTGTCCTCCAGAAGCAGGATCTCGGTGCCGTGGGCAGCGAATCGAAACGGGATCTCGCGCATGCCCTCGAGCGCCTGACGGATGCGCGGGTGAGACGCTTGCGGGGCGAACAACAGAAAGAACCCGCCTCCCCCGGCGCCGAGCAGCTTGGCGCCGAGCGCGCCGGCGTCGCGCGCGCGCGTCAAGGTGTCTTCGATCAGCGGAGTTCCGGTGCCCGGGGAGGCCGTCCGCTTGAGCTCCCAACCTCGCTCGAGGATCTCGCCGACGCAGTCGACATCGCCGGACCCGAGGCGGTCGCGCAGCTCGTAGGCGAGGTCGCGCATCCTGGACATTGTCTCCAGATGCTGACCTCTGGACGCGGCGTTGCTCTGCGTTCGCAGGATCTCGTCGCTGCCGCGCGCCGTCCCGGTGTAGAACAGCAGCAGGTGGACGTGGAGCCGCTCGAGTGTTCCGGGCGGCATGATCAGCGGCGAGACGCGGACGCCGCGGCCGGCAGGGAGGAACTCGATCAGGTTGAACCCGCCGACCGCCGCCGCGTACTGGTCCTGGCGCCCGATCGGCTTGCCGAGCACGTCGATCTCGATCTCCGATGCCTCCTCTGCCAGCGTGGTCGTCGGCTTGGCGATGCCCTGGAATGCGTACAGGGCGTTCAGTAGCCCGACCGTCACCGCGCTCGAGGACCCGAGCCCGGTTCCGCGGGAGGGCACGTCAGCGAGCGTCAGCACGTCGATCCCGCGCGGGATGCCGGTCCTGCGCATCGCTTCGCGGACGAGTTCGTGCTTGACATGGTTGGCGTCGGGGACGATCTCGGTCTCGGAGTAGCCGACGCGCACGTCGCCCTCGAAGCGACGGCTGACGATCACGCGGATCCACTTGTCGATCGCCGTCGAGACGACCGCGCCGCCGTGCGCGTCGCAGAACGCCGGCAAGTCGGTGCCCCCACCGACGAAGCTCATTCGAAGCGGCGTGCGTGAGATGATCATGGCCGTTTCCTTACGTGATCGTTTCCTACGCGATCCCGCCCCCGGGATCGAGCGGCAATGGTAGCTTGTGCGAGCGCCCGGCGGCGTTCAGAGACCGCTGAGATCGTCTGCTATGGTCAGCTTTGCTTGCCGGCGATAGGGCTGACGCCGGCGCGGGAAACCACTACCTCTGCGGGCAGGGCTGCGTGCCGAGGATCGCATTCATCGACTACTTTCCGCCTCACTACCGGCGGCGTCTCTATGAGGAGATAGCCCGCCGCGCGGACGTGGATTTCTACTTCTTCTCGGATCCGCGCGGTGAACGCTGGTCTGACCCTAACGTGCCCACCGTCTCGGACGGGGACTATCGACGCATCGATCTGCCCCGGGTCAGGATCGCCGGCGAGTCGGTCATGCCCGGAGTGCTGAGGCGGCTCCTCGCCGGGCGCTACGACGCGGTGATCAAGAGCCCGAACGGCAAGTTGATGTTCCCGCTCACCTACCGTGCCGCGAAGGCCAGCGGCACCGGCTTCGTGCTGTGGACCGAGATGTGGTTTCACCCGAGGACTGCGTTTCATCGCGCCAGCAAGCCGCTGATCGAAGGGGCATACCGCGGTGCCGGGGCGATCGTCGTGCCCGCCAACCACGTGCGCAGCTTCGTCCTCGAGACGCCCGGCGTCGACCCGCGGAAGATCTTCACCTGCAGCCTGGCGGTCGACCCCGCCGGATTCGAGGCGGTCGAGCCCGTGCGTGACGGGGGGCCGCCAGAGATCCTCTATGTCGGGCAGTTCAAGGAGCTCAAGGGCCTCCCATACCTGTTCGACGCTTTCGATCAGCTGTCCGGCACGGGCGCGCGGTTGCGTCTGATCGGCGGCGGAGTCCACGAGGACTGGATGCGGGACCGCGTGGAGCATCGAGAAGACATCGAGCTCGTCGGCTACCGGTCGCAGGAGGAGCTCCCGGGCGACCTCGCGCGCGCTCGCTGTCTCGTGCTGCCGTCGATCACGACCAGGGAGGACCGCGAGCCGTGGGGGCTCGTCGTCAACGAGGCGCTGCACGTGCGCGTTCCCGTGATCGCGAGCGACGCGGTCGGTGCGGCCGCCGGCGGTCTGGTGCGCGACGGGCGCAACGGCTTCATCGTGCCGGAGCAGGACCCGACCGCGCTTGCGAACGCGCTGCGCAAGCTGATCGAGGATCCACAGCTGGCGGCGCGCATGGGCGATGCGGGCCACGAGGACGTCGCCGAGTTCAACTACGACCGGATGGCGAGCGCGTTCGTCGCCGCGGCCGAGTACGCGATCTCGGCACAAAGGCACGGCTAGCCGATGTGCGGCATCTGCGGCATCTTGGCCTGGGACACGGCCCTGCGCTGCGACGAGGAGATCGTCACGCGGATGCGCGAGACGCTCGTGCACCGCGGCCCCGACGACGCGGGCAGCTACGTCTCGGACGACCGCCGCGTCGCGCTCGGCCATCGGCGACTGTCGATCATCGACCTCTCTCCGGCCGGCCACCAGCCGATGTCAAACGAGGACGGGACCGTCTGGATCGTCTACAACGGCGAGGTCTACAACCACGACGCGCTGCGCGAGGAGCTGCGCGGAAAGGGCCACGCGTTTCGCTCGCGCACCGACACCGAGGCGATCCTGCACCTCTACGAGGAGGAGGGACCCCGGTGCGTCGAGCGCCTCGAGGGCATGTTCGCGCTTGCGATCTGGGACGCGCGGGCGCGCGAGTTGTTCCTCGCTCGCGACCGGGTTGGCGTCAAGCCGCTGTACTACGCGCTCCTTCCCGGCGGACTCCTGTTCGGCTCGGAGGTCAAGGCGATCGTCCAGCATCCGGCGGTGCGGCGCGAGCTCGACGAGCAGGCCTTCTCCGATTATCTGACGTTCGGCTTCGTGCCGCCGCCGAGGACCCTGTTCCAGGGCGTCTACAAGCTCGCGCCGGCGGAGCGGATGACGGTCGCCGCGGACGGTGCCATCAGGCGTGAGCGCTGGTGGTCTCCGCTGTCGGCCGACGTGTTCGGCGAGGTCGCCCAGACGCCCGACGCGGTGCTGATCGACCAACTACGCGACCTCCTGCGCGACTCGATCGCCAAGCGGATGATGTCCGACGTCCCGTTCGGCGTGTTCCTGTCCGGCGGTCTGGACTCCTCCACGAACGTCGCGCTGATGGCGGAGCTCAAGGAAGGCCCGGTGCGGACCTTCTCGACCGCCCCGCGCGGGTATGCCCGCTACGACGAGCGCGAAGCCGCCCGGCTCGTTGCCAAGCGATTCGGCGCCGAGCATCACGAGGTGCTCGTGGACGAGAGCGACCTCGAGCGCTTCCTGCCCGAGCTCGCCTACCACCAGGACGAGCCGGCGGCGGACTGGACGGCGGTCCCTCAGCATTTCGTCAGCCGGCTCGCGCGCGACACCGGCACGATCGTCATCCAGTGCGGGGAGGGCGCCGACGAGATCCTCCATGGCTACAACGGCTACACCGCCCATCGCCGCTACTCGGTTCCGTTCCAGCGGCTGCCGCGACCCGTCCGTCAGCCGCTCGGCGCGGCGGTTGCGCGGACGACGCGCAGCGTCGGTCGCGGCGTCCGCCACGGTGAGGCGCTCTACGACGCGGGCCGAAGTGGCATCCCGTACTGGGGGGGCGAGATCTGCTTCCGCGGCGAGGTCAAGCAGCGGATCCTGCGCGGCGCGGCCGAGCACAACTCGTATGCCGAGGTCGAGCGCCGCTGGCAGTCAGCCGGCGAGCAGCTGCCCGCGGTCGATCTGTTCCAGAGGATGACCTACCTGGAGCTCCAGCAACGCTTGCCCGAGCTGCTCCTGATGCGCCTCGACAAGCTCGCGATGGCGAACTCCGTCGAGGGCCGGGAGCCGTTTCTGGACCATCGCCTGGTCGAGTTCGCGCTCGCCCTTCCACCCCGGCTCAAGCACCGCGACGGCGTCGGCAAGTGGGCGCTGCGGGCGGCGATGCGCGGGATCTTGCCCGACGAGATCATCGACCGGCCCAAGCAGGGCTTCGGGACGCCGATGGAGGAGTGGCTGCGCGGGCCGTTCGGGGCCAGTGCGCACGCCGCGGTCCGGCGCTCGAGCCTGCGCGAGCGGGAGCTGCTCGACTACGAGCTCGTCGATCAGCTGTTCTCGAGCCATCGTGCCCGCCAGGGCGACTGGAGCAAGCACCTGTGGAACCTGTACACGGTCAGCGTCTGGCACGACCGATGGATCGCCGGCGATGGGGCCGGCGCTACGCGCGGAGCCGTCTCTAGTTCGGAGCGGGCTCGACGACCGGCGTCAGATCCGGCGTCGTCCGGAGATCCATCTTCAGCAGCTGCAGGTGGCTCCACGGGAACAGCCGCAGCAGCTGCGCCGGGTAACCGCTGAGCAGCGCGCCCGGGCGTGCCGAAGCGACCGTCGGGACCGAGGTACGGATCGAAGCCGTGTTCGGCGATGAACTGGTTCGGGGCCTCGGCCCGGATCGTGAAGCCGATCGAGCGGTTGTCGACAAAGATGCCGTACTTCTGGGCGGCCTGGGCCATCATCAGGATGAAGTGCGGGAGGTGCAGCGAGGCCAGGTTGAGGTTCGGGTCGAGACGGAAGTGGGCTCCCTCCGGCGGCGTGTCCGGGTCCGTCGAGTTGCCGTCGGTGCGCTGGGCGGGCGAGGCCCACACGCCTGCGCGGGTGTTCTGAATCGCCAGCTGCAACGCGTGATTGATGCGTCCCGCCTGCAGCTCCGAGATCAGCATGACGCCGCCGAGCAGCGGAAACGACGCCGCCGTGGTGCCCCACGACGCCTGCTCCAGCACGTTGCCCTGGGGATCGACGACGTTGCGGTAGTAACCCGGGTTGCTCGAGACGTGGTACATGCGCCCGCCCCAGCGCGCGTACCAGCCGCCACCTTCTTGGGCCATCTTCCAGAACTCCCACATCGTGTCCGTGCTGGGCTGGTACACGGCCATCACGTGATCGGTCCCGATCCCGGGGTGCGCGCCCGGCGGAATCGGCACCGCGTCGAACGCCTGCTGCAAGACGGGGTTGTTCTCCAGCAGCGTGACGTGGACGGTCGGCTGGTTGGAGCCGACGGTGTAGATCGGAACGCCGCGGATGCTGATCGACTGCGTCTCGGTATCCGCTTGCTGCACCAGGTTCGCGACGATCGCGGCCGAGTTCGGATCCAACGGGGCGCCTGCCGGTACGGGCTGGTTCCAGATCGACTGCGGTCCGAAGAAGCGCGCCGTGGTCGTAGGTTGAGGCGTCGTCGTGGTTGCTGTCTGGGTCGGGGGGAGCGTCGCCTCATGGTCACCGGACCCGCGGTTGCTGAGGAAGGCGACGCCGACGACGGCCGCCGCCGCGGCGGCGACGAGCGCGATCAGGAGCAGAGGTGAGCGACGTCGGGTCATGACCGGCGGGTTCGGTTCAATACCCCCGATCGATATCGTAGTCACCGCTTGGTCGGGGCGGCCGCGATCGGGACGGCTGTGCGGCGGGGGCGTCCGCCTGGCTGCCGCGCGGGTTCGGTGGCGCGGCTATGGTTGCGCCCGTGACCCGATCACGAGTGCGTGCGACGCTGCTGCCCGCAACGGTGGCCCGTGACACCGGGCGGCTGGCGAGCGCGCCGCTGCTGCCGCCCAGGGTCGGCGTCCGCGACGACGGTCTCGGCGCCGCCATCGCGTGGCTGTGCCGCAGTCACGACGTCACGGGGCGCCGCGGCTCGGCGAAGGCTTTCACGCTTGTGCACGGCTGGATGCCGGCGTACCCGGAGACCACCGGCTATGTGCTCGGCACGCTGCTCGAGTACGCCCGGCGCGCCGGCGGCAGAGACGATCTCGTCCAGCGCGCAACCGAGATGGGTCACTGGGAGATGGAGATCCAGGAAGACGACGGGGGCACCATGGAGGGCCATCTCGAAACGCGCCCGCGGCGCTCGGTCGTGTTCAACACCGGGATGGTGCTGCACGGCTGGATCGACCTGTTCGAGGCCGGTCACGACGGGTTTCAGGACGCGGCAGCCGCCGCGGTTCGATTCCTGACCGAGAACATGTCAGCCGCCGGGACCTGGGATCCGCGATTCGAATTCGGCGGGATCCCGCACACCTATAACACGCGGGTTGCCTGGGCGATGGCTCGTTGGGCGCTGCTGTGCGCGGACGGAGAAGCGGAGCAGGCAGCGCGGCGGCAGCTCGACTGGGCCTGCTCCTGCCAGCTCGCCAACGGCTGGTTCTTGAACTGCGTCTTCCGGCCCGGGATGACGCCGAGCACGCACGCGATCGCCTACACCCTGCGCGGCCTACTCGAAAGCCACTGCCTCATCGGCGACGAGCGGTGGCTGCAGGCGGTCCAGAGAACCGCGACCGCGCTGCTGCCGGCGATCGACGAGCGCCGTCCCCTCGCCGCCAACTTCGGCCCGGACTGGCGTCCCGCGGCCTCCCATTCTTGCCTGACCGGCACCGTTCAACTCGGTGGCGTGTGGCTCCGGCTCTACCAGGAGACGGGCGAGGACCGCTGGCTGCACGCGGGGCTGAAGGCGATCGAGCAGGGCGCGGGCCGGCAGGAGATCTCGCGGGCGGCCGACGTCAACGGGGCCCTGGCCGGCTCGTTCCCGATCTGGGGCCGCTACGCGCCGCTGCAATACCCGAACTGGGCGACGAAGTTCCTGGCTGACGCGCTGATGCTGTACGAGGACTGCCTGGCGGGGACCGAGCAGGCGGGCACCGGGTCGGTCGCGCCGAGGCCCGCTCGGCTCTTGAACGCGTGAGCGTGGGCGCTGGTGGCTCTGTGACGCGAACGGGCGGCGCTCCCGGCGCGGCGCGCCGCCCGGGCCGGCGGCTCTGGATCCTGGGGCTCGTCGCGCTCGTCACCCTTGCCGCGGCGGCCGGTGGCTTTCTCGCCGGTCACGCGACGGGCACGCGTGCCGCCGCGCCAGCGCGCCACCTCTCGGGCGCGATGCTGAACCTGACGCTCCCCGACGGCTGGCGGCAGCGCGCTTCGCAGGACGTGCCCGCGCTCGGGCTCACGGGCGCGCTCGCTGCCGGACCGGTCAAGCAGCCCACAGCCGGACTCGTGATCGGACTCACGTCCACCAGCAGCACGACGCTGCTGCCGGCGACGCTGCTCGCCACGCTGCCGGGCACGCTCCGCGCCCAGATCGTCAACCTCGGATCGCTGGTTGCCTATCGCTACCCAGATCTGACGCCGCGCGGCGGGGACGCAGTCGAGTCGATCTACGCGCTCCCGACGAGCGCCGGCACCGTCATCGCCGCCTGCTCGAGCCCGACCGCCAGCAGCTCCTTCGCCGCCGGCTGCGAACAGGCGCTGGCGACGCTTCAACTCACCTCGGCGAGGGAGCTTCCGCTAGCGCTCGGCAATGACTACGCCCAGGCGCTCGACCAGGTGATCAAGCAGTTGAACGGGACCGCCGCGCCGATCGCCGAACAGTTGCAGAGCGACAGCCGCGCGCACGATCAGTCGCTCGCCGCGCGCCAGCTGGCGGCGGCCGACCGGCAGGCGGCTGCGTCCGTGGCGCAACTGGCGGCGGGATCGAGTCAGTCGGCGTCCGAGCTCCACAGCGATCCGGCGGCCGCTGGGGCAAACGCCGCCTTGGCCACCGCTCTGCGAGACCGGGCGGCCGCGTATGACGCCCTCGCGATCGCGGCCGCGCGCGACGATCCACACGCGTACAGCGCCGCCAGCAGCGCGCTGGCAGCGGCCGCGCGCGATCTCTCCGCCGCTTTCGCCGACCTCTCGGCGCTCGGATATCACGTGGGCTGAGGCCGGGTCGTCCTGCCGCCTGGCGACCCGCTTCGATATACCTCAGCCGCCGTGACGAACTCACCGCTCTTCTCGTGTGTCGCCGAGAACCAGCCGCGATTTGCGACGCTGGTCGAGAACCTCGCGATGTCCGTGCGGACGTTCGCGGGACAGCATCGCGAGGCCCCGTTCGTCGCGCTCTTCGTCGACGGGATCGAGCCGGCGTTCCGCGCCCGGCTCGAGCGGCTCGCGATTGAGGTCGAGGTCGTCCCGCGGGTCGCCGGCGGCAATCCGCTGGCGAACAAGCTCCGCATGCTCGAGCTCGCCGACGACCGTGAGTTCGGCGTTCTGCTGGCGCTCGATTGCGACACCGTAGTCGTGTCGGACCCCGACCCGTGGATCGACGCGGAGCACGTCGGCGTGAAAGCAGCCGACACAGGCCAGCTGAGCCCGGAGGAATGGCGGCGAATCTTCGCCGCGCTGGGGTTGGCGGAACCCGACTGGACGCTCCGCGCGACTGCCACACGGCGCGGCGCTGCCGCCCTATTTCAACAGCGGCGTCGTGTGCGTCCCTCACGCGATGTGTGCGGCCTTGCAGCGGGGCTGGACCGACTCGTATTTCCGGCTCGGCGAGGCCGTCAGGCGCGACCCTTCGATCCTCCGCGAGCAATTGCGCTGGGCGATCGAGCAGGCGTCGCTCGGCTGCGGGATCCTACTCGAGGACCTGCCGTGGCACGCCCTCCCGCCGGCGATGAACTTCCCTACGCACATTCGGGTGATCGCCGCCTCGGTGCCGTCGGAGCCGATCGTCCTGCATTACCACCGCGACCATGACGAGCGGGGCTTTCTCTACCGATCGCGGACTCCAGCCGTAGACCCGTTTCTGGATCGGGTCAACCGCCGTCGAGCCGAGCTGACGGGTGAGCCGTACGCCAGGATCCAGAGCGTGCCGCTACGGCGCCGCGCGCGCGAGGCCGTCACGAGCTGGTTTTGGGGGCTGCTCGCCGATCGCTCCTGGTATCGCTCGCCGGCGGTCACGCGGATGCGCAAGCGCGTCAAGAGCGGACTCGCGTCGCGCGCCGCGCGCTGACCCTGGTCGAGCAACGTTGTCTATGTTTGCGTTTCGTGACCGGGCTCACGGCGTGGCCGGGAGAGGATCGCGAGGATCTCGGTTGACATCGCTCCCCGCTTTAGAAGGCTCTCGCGCCTGGCCGTGATCCGTTCGACCAGGTCCCGGCGAACACCGTCATCGGACATTGCATGCTCGATCGCCGCCCTGAGCGCCTCCGGGTCGCCGGCGGGAACGAAGCCCGGATAGTCGGCGCCGAGCTGCCCGATGAGTGCGTCGTGCCGGGTTGCCACGACGGGTCGGAGATATCGCATCGCGCGATTCAACACGCTCTGACCGGACGCCTCCCCGGCGGCCAGCAGCGGCAGCACGAGCAGCTCGCAGCCCGCGAGCAACCGCTCGAATTCATCCCATGGCACGTCGGCGCGCAGCTCGACGTTCGGGGGCAGCTGGTGCTTCTTGTTGAGCCCCGACGGGGACGCGATCACCCGATATTCCAGGGGCTCGACGGCTGAGAACAGCGTGGCGTAGTCACGGTTCGAGTAGCCGCCCGTGAAGATGTACGGCGAGCCGTTGGGCTGGACCACGACCTCCGGCTCGAGGCGCGCGCGGAACATCACGCGGTGCAGCCGATCGGCCGGCATGCGCACCTGCTCGAGCAGCCCGCGCGCTTGCTCGTCGGAGAACACGATGAATTCGAGCTCGGGCGTCTTCAGCTCGCGCAGGAAGAGGTTGACGCCGCGCCGGATCACGGGCGAGTGGACGAACGTCGCCATGCTGATCAGCCGCCGCGGCGGTTCGAGTACGCGCAAGCGCATCAGCACGAGGAGAGGGAGCAGGTACCACCCGACCGACAACACGACATCGTCACGTTGCCAGCGCCCGCGCAGCCGCAGCAGCTTCGGCGACAGGATCCGGCGCGCGATCGCGCGCTTTCCGACGAGCCCTGAGCCCGTCTCGGGATCGAGCTCGATCAGGGCGGCGCCCGCGTCCGCCTCGAGCCGCCACACCACGCCGCTGTACGTGCCCCGCGAATCCGTAACGATGAACAGCACCCGGCCGCGATCCTAGCCGCGCCGGCGCGGGATGTGTAGCTTTCGTCAACCGCTATCAGCGATTGCTCCCCGCGCGCGAGCGGGCCACGAGGAACCACACGACCGGCACCGCCGCGAGCAGAAGGAACAACCAGCGCCGCCGGCGGCGGGTCCGTGCGGGCGGCATCGGCGCGGCTGGAGCGGCTGGAAGGGGCGGCAGCGGGGTCGCGGGGTCGGGCGTGGCTGAGGCGGGCGGAGCTGCGGGGGCCGAGGGAGGCGCGGGCGTGGCTGCGGGGGCTGGGGGACGGGCGGGCGTGGCTGCGGGGGCCGGGAGAGGGGCGGGCGTGGCTGCGGGGGCCGGGAGAGGGGCGGGCATGGCTGCGGGGGCCGGGGGAGGGGCGGGCGTGGCGGGGGCGGGCGGGGACGGATCGCCAAGCTCGAGCAGCGCCAGCCGGGCGAACTCGCCGATCTGCGCGTTGTCGCGCTCCGCCGCACGTCGGTACGCCGCAATCGCGGCCGCCCGCTCGCCCCGATGCTCGAGCAGCACGCCGAGGTTGAACGCGCCGCCGGCATCGCCGCGCTCATCGCCGCGGCGATACGCGGCCTCGGCGCCGCCGAGCTCGCCCCGTTCCTCGAGCAGCACGCCGAGGTTGCTCGCCGCGGTCGCGTGGCCACGATGGTCGGCGCGCTGATATGCCGTCTCGGCGCTCCCGAGCTCGCCCCGCTCCTCCAGCAGCGCCCCGAGGTTGAACGCGCCGTTAGCGTCGCCGCGCTCGTCGGCGAGCGCGTACATGGCGAGGGCACCAGTGCGGTCGTCCCGTTCCTGGAGCAGCGCGCCGAGGTTGCACGCGGCCGCCGCGCCGCCGTGCTCGACCGACGCGCGGTACGCCGCCTCGGCCCCCGCCACGTCGCCTCGCTCCTCGAGCTGCACGCCGAGGTCGAATGCGATGCCGGCCTGCTCGGCCGCCATTCGGACGCTCGACTCGCTCGCCAGCGTCGGCTCGTTGTGCGCTTCGCTGGGCAACGCCAAACTGCCTTTCTCGCCTGCGGCTGATCATACGCGGCGTCTTGTGCGGGACTCGCCAGTGGCCGCTCACGTAACATCGCGCCGATGATCGAGCGAGGGCGGCGCCCGTGACGCCGCAGGGCGCGCCCGACGTCGCCGGAGATGATCGGCGGCGCTTCTGGGTCGGATACCAGCCCGGCTTCCGCGTTTCCGACGAACAGGTCGGAAGCCGCGAGTTCTTCGACGAGGTGGAGCGCGAGCGCTACGCGCTCGAGCCCGACATCCCAGAGATGGCGTCGTTCGCGTCGTGGCGCGATCGGGACGTGCTCGAGGCGGGCTGCGGCATCGCCACGGACGGCCTTCAGTTCGCGCGCGCCGGCGCTCGCTACACGGGGATCGACTTCAGCTCGACCGCGCTGGGGCTCGCGCGCGAGCGGTTCGAGCTCCAGGGCGTGACCGGCAACTTCGTCGAGGGGTCGATCACCGCGCTGCCATTCCCCGGCGCTTCATTCGATCTCGTCTACTCGATGGGGGTGATCCACCACATCCCGGACACCGAGGCCGTCGTGTCCGAGTTTCACCGCGTCCTGCGCCCCGGCGGCAGGGCGATCGTGATGGTGTACCACCGCAACTCGTTCAACTACTACGTCACGATCATGGCGCTGCGACGAGCGCTCGCGGCGGCGCTACTGGTGCCGGGGGGTGCCACCGTCGTCGCGCGCGCATCGGGAGAGTCGCCCGATGTGCTCGAGGGGCACCGGTCGCTGCTGCGCGAGCACGGCGTGCGCTACCTGCGGGACCCTGAGATGTTTCTCAGCAACAACACCGATGGTCCCGGGAATCCGCTCTCGAAGGTCTACAGCCGCGAGGGCGCGCGCGAGCTGCTTTCCGCGTTTGACGAGATCCACACGACCGTGCGCTTCCTGCATCTGCGCTCCTACCCCGCGGGGTCGAAGCTCGCTGGGACGGATCTTGCAGGGCGTCTCGGCGATCGCTGGGGCTGGCACCTCTGGGTCGACGCCCGCAAGCGCGCGTAGCCGTAGCTGCCAACGCGTCGGCGCCCGCACTCGTGAACACATCGGAACCGGAAAGCCGCCCGGACCGGCCGCGCAGCCGCCGCGCTGCCACGCCAAACCCGGTAGCCTGAGCGTCGGCGCGCGCGTGGGTCGGACGTGGACGGTGCCACCGGTCGCGGGACCGGCTCCGGGCTGAGTTGGCGAGGAATCGACAGGCTGTGGCATTGCATGGGTAGCTGGCGGAAAGCACGGACGAGCGCACCGCGCCGGCGGTACCGGACGGTGGTCGGCCTTGGGCTGTGCGCGACGATCGCGTGGCTCGCGATCAGCTGGTCGCTGGCGCCGGGCCGCTCACTCGCGGCCGGGCCGGCGGCGAACGTGAGCGTGCAGCTGACGTCGAGCTCGATCCCCGCCGACGGGTCCTCGAGGATCGGCGCGACAGCGACCGTGACCGACGCCAGCGGGACCCCGGTCATCGGCGACGACATCGCGTTCACGTCCTCCGACCCCGGCGAGACGATCAGCCAGCCCATTGATAACGAGAACGGCACGTACTCGGCGACGATCACGAGCTCGATGACTCCCGGTCAGGTCACGGTCACGGCGACCGACGACTCGGTGTCGGTCAGCCCACCGTCTGGTAGCGCCCTGCTGACCCAGACCGGACCACCCGCATCGGTGAGCGTGCAGCCCTGGCCGAGCTCGATCATCGCCGACGGCGTCTCGACGAGCACCGCCACCGCGATCGTGCAAGACGCCGAGGGCGATCTCGTCCCGGGCCAGAGCGTGACGCTCTCGAGCAGCGATTCGGGCGAGACGATCGGTCCGGTTATGGACAACGGGAACGGGACGTACACGGCGACGATCACGAGCTCGACGACCGTCGGACCGGCGACGATCACGGCGACCGACGAGTCCGTGTCGGTCAACCCGCCATCTGGGAGCGCCACGCTGACCCAGACGGTGGGTCCGGTGACGAGTGTCTCGCTGGCTCTATCGCCGACCTGGATCGTGGACAACGGTGTCTCGACGAGCACCGCCACGGCGACGGTGACCGATGCCGAGGGTCATGGCGTCTCCGGCCAGAACGTGACGTTCTCCAGCACCGATCCGGGCCAGTCGATCGGTCCGGTGACCGATAACGGGAACGGGACGTACACGGCGACGATCACGAGCTCGACGACCGTCGGAACGCCCACGATCACGGCGACAGACGAGTCCGTGACGCCGAATCCGCCCTCCGGGACCGCCCCACTGGCCCAGACCGGACCGCCCGCGTCGGTGAGCGTGACGCTTTCGCCCAGCTCGATCGTCGCGGACGGCGTTTCGACGAGCACCGCCACGGCGACCGTCGAAGACGCCGATGACAATCCTGTCCCAGACCAGACGGTGACGTTCTCCAGCACCGATTCGGGCGAGACGATCGGTCCGGTGACGGACAACGGAACCGGGACGTACACGGCGACGATCACGAGCTCTACAACGCGCGGAACGCCGACGATCACGGCCACCGATGGGGCCGTCTCGGGCACCGCGACGCTGACCCAGACCGGGCCGCCCGCGTCGGTGAGCGTGGCGCTGTCGCCAACCTCGATCGTGGCCGATGGCGCCTCGACGAGCACTGCCACGGCGACCGTGAAGACGCGGAGGGCGATCCCACCCCGGGTCAGACTGTGACGGTCTCGAGCAGCGATTCGGGCGAGACGATCGGTCAGGTCAAGGACAACGGGAACGGGACATACACGGCGACCGTGACGAGCTCGACCACGGTCGGGACGGCGACGATCACGGCTACCGACGGTGCGGTGTCGGGTAGCGCCGCGCTGACTCAGACGGCGGGTCCGGTCGCAACCGTCACCGTTGCCCTCTCGCCGAGCTCGATCATCGCCGACGGCCTTTCCCAGACGACCGCGACCGCGACCGTGACCGACGCCTGGGGACACGGACTCGCGGGCCAGCCGATCAGCTTCCGGACCAGCGATCCGGGCCAGTTCATCGGTCAGGTCACCGATAGCGGGAACGGGACGTACACCTCCCAGATCCGCGGCTCGACGACGATCGGCAACGCGACGATCACGGCGAGCGTGGGCGCGGTGGCGGGCAGCGCCGTGCTGACGCAGACGGGCACGAGCACGACCTCGCTCGTGCTCTCGCCCGCCAGCGCGGTGACCGATCAGCCGGTCACGCTCGTCGCGACCGTGAGCTCGTCGACC
Organism: uncultured Solirubrobacterales bacterium; assembly: GCA_963763525.1. Lineage (GTDB taxonomy): Bacteria > Actinomycetota > Thermoleophilia > Solirubrobacterales > Solirubrobacteraceae > Palsa-465. Next base: position 227,719 of record CAVXPA010000011.1, on the reverse strand, counting down.
GGCGTCGCGACAGGGACTGTCACGTTCGCGCAGGGCGGCGTTCCGATCGGCGGCTGCGGCAACGTGCCGGTGTCCGGGTCCAGCCCGGTCGCGACGTGTCAGACGGCGTTCGGAGCTGCGAGCTCGCCCGAGCAGCTGACAGCCGCGTTCGCTCCCGCCGCCGGCAGCGGTATCGCCGCGTCGATCGGCCGAGCCAGCATCGCGGTCGCGCCGGCGAGCACGGCGACGGCGCTGAAGGCGCCCTCGTCGCTGCAGACGGGAGCGAGCGCGACGTACGTCGCGACGGTGACCGGCGCGAGCGGCCCGTTCCAGCCGTCGGGGAACGTCGCGTTCCGCGACGGCGGCGCCACGATCGGCTCATGCGCAGGCCAGCCGCTCGTGAACGGCCAGGCGACATGCACGATCAGCTACCACGCCGCTGGCTCCCATTCGATCAGCGCCGCGTACGGGGGCGACGGAAACTTCAACGCTTCGAGCTCGCCGGCCGCGACTGTGTCGGTCGCGAAACCGCCCGCGGTGGTGCTCGGCACGATCGCCGCGACGATGGACTGGACCTTCTACTACACGCCGACCTACACCCGCGTGCTGTCGCTTGTCATCAATGGCGCGTCGGTGCACGAGTCGGTGGTCATCCGCTGCCATGGCCGAGGCTGCCCGTTCGCGCGTCGCGCGCCTAGGATCACCGAGACGAGGCGCTGCGGCGCGAAAGGGAAGAAAACGTGCCGCTTCAACGGGACGCTCGCGTTGATCGGCTTCCGCGGCCACTCGCTGCATCCCGGCGCGAAGATCACCATCTCGATCACGCGGGCGGAGTGGATCGGGAAGTACTACGAGTTCAAGATCAGGGCCGGGCACGGGCCGCACGTTCAGATCGGATGTCTGGCGCCCGGCGCCCAGCTGCCCGGCGGCGCCTGCTGAGCTGCTGATTCGCTCCCGGGCGGGCCGCAAGCTGTCTCCGGGCGCTCCACGCGAGCCCTCAACCTGGTTAACGACCCAGTCGAGACGCCGCCGACGCCGAGTGGGTTGTTGACCCCCCTCCAGATGGTTTTCGTCCCTCTGGCCTCTGCCGAGGCACTCGAGTGGGACGATTTACAGGTTCTCGAGGGTGCCCGGCGCGCTCAGCCGCCGCCGTGAACGGTTCCGGTACCGGAGCCGCCTCCGCCTGAGCTCGTGCCAGACCCGCCGCCCGAGCTCGTCCCAGAGCCGCCCCCGCCGGAGCTCGTCCCGGAGCCGCCGCCCGAGCTCGTCCCAGAACCGCCGCCCGAGCCCGCCCCAGAGCCGCCGCCGGTGCTGCCTGAACCCCCGCCGGTGCTGCCGGAGCCCCCGCCCGTGCTGCCAGAGCCACCGCCCCCGCCCGAGCCGCCCGAGCCGCCCGAGCCGCCACCAGCGCCCGAGGTCCCGCCCCCACCGCCGCCCCCACCCGTGGGGGCGCTCACGAACGTGTTGGCGGACGAGCCGCCGCCGCCGCCTCCGCCCGATGACCCGCCACCGGAAGACGCTGGGGCGGCGCTGACGGCCGGTGCCGGCGGCTTGCGCTTGACGTGATGCTTGGCCTGAAGCTTCAGCGCAGGCACGAGTGGCGTGGCCACCGCGGCGATGCTCGCGGCTGCCGGCGGCTTGTAGCCGGCCGTCGTCGCGGCCGCTGCCGTCGGCGTGTTGCTCGAGTGCCGCGAGTGGCCGATCGCGAACGCGACGCCGAACGCGATGATCGGCAGCACGGCGACCAGCGCCCACCGCCAGCGCCGGCGTGCCCGCGGGGGGCGCGTCCCGGCCGCGCCCCTCGGTGCAGCCTCGGCCGCGGTAGCCGTTGCCCCGACCGCGGCAGCGGCCCCCGCCGCGGGTACCGTAGCGACGGCCCCTGCCGCGGGCACCGCAGCAGCGGCGCCCGCCGCGGGCACCGCAGCGGCAGCCCCTGCCGCGGGTACCACAGCGGCGGCTGACCGGTCCTCAGCAGTGGTAGCTGGACGAGCGTCAGCGGGCGGCGCGGCCGTGGCGGCCGCCGCCGCGGGGGCCGCCACGCCGCCGAGCTCGAGCAACGCGGTCTGCGCGAGCTTGCGAATCTCCTCGTCGCCGCGATCGGCGGCGCGCCCGTAGGCGGCCAGCGCCGCCTTCGTGTCGCCGCGCTGCTCGAGCAGCACGCCGTGGTTGAACGCGCCGCCGGCGTCGCCTCGCTCGTCGGCGCGCTGGTATGCGGCCTCGGCGCCCGCCAGCTCGCCGCGATCCTCGAGCAGCACGCCGAGGTTGCAGGCCGCGGCCGCGTGCCCGCGTCCGTCCGCGCGACGGTATGCGGCCTCGGCGCCGGGAAGGTCGCGCTCCTCCTCGAGCAGTGCGCCGAGGTTGAACGCGCCGTTCGCGTCCCCGCGGCCGTCCGCATGCCGATAAGCGGCGAGCGCACTGGCGGTGTAGCCGCGCTCCTCGAGCAGCACGCCCAGGTTGCACGCCGCGGCCGCGTCGCCGCTCCCGTACGCCCGACGGTAGGCAGCCTCGGCACCCGCCCGGTCGCCCTGCGCCTCGAGCTCGACGCCATGGTTGAAGGCGCTCGTGATGTCGTCCACGTCTCCGTGGACGTCAGTCGGATCCTCCGCCGTCGTCTCGTTCCGCATTTCGCCCGGCACGTCAAGCAGCCTTTCTCGAGGTGCGATCCTGATGATACGCGCGCGGCGGGGTCAATTTCGCCCCGGCTCTGGGGCGGCCGCCACAACCCCCGGGGCCGGCGCCGGGTCCGGGGCGCCCGCGAGGACGACCGCGGCGTCGGCCAACCCGAGCGCGACGTGCGCGTCGCACCATCGCAGGTAATGAACATACGTTCGCAGCCCCCAGCGGTAGCGGCGGAACACCGCGTGCCCGCCCCGGATCCCCGCGTCGAGCAGCCGCTCGGCTACGCGCTGCAACAACTCGCGCTCCACCAGCCCGCGGCGCATCAGCACCGCGAGCGTCGTCAACCCGGTGCCGGCGGAGTGCGCGTCCTCCGGATACGGGCGGTGCGCCCACAGCCGGCTCTCGCCGGCCGGGCCGAAGAAGCGGGTGTAGAAGTCGGCTCCGCGCACCACGGCGGGATCGATCGCCGGATCGAGCTCTCGCAGGCGCTCCAGGCACGTGAGGACGTAGCCGCTGTGGAACGAGTCGGCCCACGAGACGTTCCCGCCGCCCTCGCCGTACGGCCAGGAGCCGTCGGCGCGCTGGTCGGCGAGCGTCCGCTCGACGGCGCGGAGTACCTGGGGGCGGGCCTGATCGCCCAGCGCGGCCCACACCATCCAGGCCCCGAGCAGGTTCGCGTTGTGGATGTTCGCGGTGCTGTGGGAGTGGTAGGCGAAGAACCCCTCGCGTTCCAGCCACAGCGTGTCCAGTACCCATCGCGCGGCGGCGCGGGCGCGCTCGCCGAGGTCGCTGCGGCCGAGGTCGCGCTCGGCCTCGAGCAGCGCGCTGACGGCGAATGCGGTGTGCACGATCGACGGGCTCCCCGCGGGATAGAAGCTCCACCGCGTCTGCATGTCCCAGTGGTAGCCCCAGGCGATCGGACCCGCCTGACGATCGGCGTCGAGCGCGGCGAGCGCGTCGATCGCGAGCGGACGCGCTCGGTCGTCGCCGTTCAGCGCGTCGAGCCGCAGGCCGGTGCTCGCGAACAGCGCGAGCGCCTTGGGAACGATCGGATCCGTGCGCCGATACAGGGGCCTGAAGTCGACCGGAGTGCGAACGTGCAGCTGCATGATCGCCTGCCGGCGCCGGCGGCCGCCGACGAGCGGCGCCGGCCAGTGCCACCAGAGTCCGTCGTAGGCGTCGGCGCCGCTCCACTGAGCCGCAGCGGCACGCTCAGTGAGCTCGAGCGCGGCTCGGCTGAGTCGTGTCGAGTCGAGCACGTCCGCTAGGATAGGCGAGGTCGCGCAGAGGATCCGCTTGCAGTGTTGGGGGCCGGCAGATTCTGCGGTGTGCCGTTCCGCGTTGGTTGCGCCGAGCCGGCCGCGGTTCGTCGCCCGTGGTCACGAATGCTGCCGAACCTGATCATCATCGGTGCCGCGAAGGCAGGCACAACCAGCCTTCACTATTACCTCGATCAGCATCCCGACGTGGCGATGGCGCGCCAGCCCGGGGTGAAGGTTAAGGAGATGTCATACTTCTGGCGCGATGACTGGCTGAAGCGCAAGGGTTGGTATGAATCGCATTTCGACCTCCCCGAGCGAGTCCGTGGCGAAGCGAGCCCCGCCTACACGGCGTTTGCGTTTCATCCCGATGTGCCCCGGCGGATCCACGAGCTGGTACCCGACGCGCGGCTGATCTACCTCGTGCGTGACCCAGTCGAACGCGTGCTCTCGCATTGGGTTCAGGTCCGCGCCGATGGTGACCCCAAGTCGTTCGCGCAATACATGAGCGAGTATGACCGGCCCGAGAACCGGATCGTCTGCCCGAGCCGCTACAGGACCCAGATCGACAGGTATCTGGAGTACTTCCCGATCGAGCAGCTACTCGTCGTCGATCAGCGTGACCTGCTCGTGAACCGGCGCGAGACGCTGCGCGCTGTGTTTCGATTCATCGGCGTGGATGACGGATTCGACACCCCGGCGTTCGCCGCCGAACAGAACACTCGCGCTGAGAAGCACGGGCCGCGGCGGATCACGATGCGGTTGTGGGACCCACTGATTCACCCCGCCAGCCGGGTGGTGCCGGCGCCGGTCAGACGCCGTCTCAAGGCTCCCGCCGAGCGGTTGCTGAACGCGCCGGTGATGGAGACGCCGACGCTCGAGCCGGCCATGAGGACGCGATTGCAGGACCATCTCCGGCCTGAGGTCGATCGGCTGCGGGAGCTCACCGGACAGGCCTTCGCCACCTGGTCGCTGTGAGCGTATCCCGACCGCGCACGTGCCTCTCCTCCCGAGAGCGCCGGTAGGTGGACCACTGATATGGAGGGACCGATGTCAAGCGACTTCGTCGGTGGATCCGTTGTTGGTCGTCGCGTGCGGGGCGCTGGCGGGGCGGCACGGGCGGAAGGTCCAGTGTGATCGATTGCGGGATCAGACTGATATTCGAGGGCTCATCCTCAAGACCCGGTGTTCGTCGCGGCTCGCCGTCTAAGAGCGGGCGCGGCCGGACGGGCCGGCTGCCCATAGTGCTCTCGCGAGCCTCGCGCGATGGTGATGGGCCTTCCTGGTTGCTCGTGCGCGCCCCGGCAGCGTCCCGGGCGCGATCGTGGGTCTGGCGGTCAGTCAAGGGTGGCGGCCTCCCAGAGGAACGCGGCGAGCTCGCGCGAGACGGCGATCGCGACGACGCCGGCGGGCTTTTTCCGGGTGTTGCGGAGGTGCTGCCAGCGGGTGTGCAGGCGGCGCTGTCCCCGCCAGGCGATTTCGATGATCCGCGGGTCCTGCCCTGCCTGGCGGCGGGCGAGCACGTCGCCGATGCGTGGCTGATACCGGTAGTGGTGGGCGGCCTCGACCAGCAGCCGGCGGGCGTGGCCTGGTCCGGCCTTGGTGATCGACCCCAGCCGACGCTTGGTGTCAGACGTGCGTTCAGACGGGACGATCCCGAGGAACCCGGACAGCAGCGTCGGCTTCGGGAACCGTCGGAAGTCGCCGATCTCGGCGGCGACACCGGCGGCGGTGAGCGTGTCGATCCCGCGGAAGCACCGCAGTCGGGCGATCACCTGCGCGTGCGAGCTGTCGGGGATCTGCTGCTCGAGGGTCTCAATCAGCGTCTGCCGGCGGCCCGCGAGCAGCTCGACGGAGGCGAGGTAGTCAACGAAGCACGCCTGCGAGCAGGCGTCATCGAAGCTGAGCGCTCGGAGCCAGCGCATGTGCATGCCGGTCCACGCCTTCCCGGTCTCATAGCGGTGTCCGCGCCGCAGGAGGAACTTCCCGAGCCGGTGCCGGGCGCGCATCAGATCGCCGCGGATGTCCTCGATGCAGCGCACCAGATCACGGAAGTACTCGTTCTCGACCGTGGGCACGAACGCGAATGCCAGCTCGCCAGCGGCCAGCAGCCTGACCAGCCGGATCGCGTCCCGGCGGTCGGTCTTCACCCGATCGCCCGACCCCTTCGGGATCGACCCCGGCGCGACCACCCGCACATCGATCCCATGCTCCCGTCCCGCCCGCGCGAGCTCGAACCCGGTCGGCCCGGCCTCATACACCGCCACGACCCCAGGCCCCAGCCGTTCCAGCACGCCGACGACCTCCCGCGGCGGCATCTGCAGCCGGCTGACTCCCAGCTCGCCGCTGTCGAGGTGCAAGACCGCCGCATGCGTCTGGCGCGCATGCACGTCAAGACCGACAAGACGCATAGCCTTCACAGCCATGGTCGGCTCCTCTCGTATGTAGTTGTGGGCCGCCGCGCGAGTGCAAGTCGCGCGGCTCTACAACGCCCCCAACCGCAACGGGAGGGGACCGGCCAGCTTCTACCAGACGCGCCGGATGTCACCCTCCATAGGGTCTAAGCGATGCGATCGGACCGCTGGGTCGTCCCCGCGATCGTGCTCGGCCTCGCCGTCGTGGCTGCCATCGTCGTGGTCGTGGCCGTGTCAGTTGATGGGGGTGGGTCAACGACCGCGAGTGTCGCGACGTCAGCGAGCACGTCGATCTCCTCGCCGTCGACGACGACGCCGACCACCGCCACAAGCCCCACCACGACAACTACTTCGAGCACCACTACGTCCACTACCCCGACAATCCCGGCCGGGATTCACAAGATCCAGCACGTGGTGATCATCATGCAGGAGAACCGCTCGTTCGACAGCTACTTCGGCACGTATCCCGGGGCTGACGGGATCCCTGGCCTGGCGGGCAATGCGGGGACGCTGCCGTGCCTGCCGGATCCGATGTCAGGCGGATGCGTGAAGCCGTTCCACGACAGGGACAATTTGAACAGCGGCGGCCCGCATCAGTCGAGCAACGCGATCGCCGACATCAACGGCGGCAAGATGGACGGGTTCATCGGCCAGGTGCAGACGGCCGCGGTGTGTAACTCCGTCAACCCGATCTGCGCTCCGTGCGCGCCCAGCCAGCACGGCCGCTGCGTCGATGTGATGGGTTATCACGACGGGCAGGACATCCCGAACTACTGGGCCTACGCGCGCAACTACGTGCTTCAGGACCACATGTTCCAGCCCGACACGTCCTACAGCCTCCCCGCTCACCTGTACGAAATGTCGGAGTGGTCAGCCAGTTGCACGAACCCGTACAACGCGTACTCGTGCACTAACAACGATGTCAATCCCGCGTTGCCGAGGAACGGCCGGCCACTGTACGCGTGGACCGACATCACATACCTCTTGCACAAGTACCACGTCAGCTGGGCTTATTACATCTTCAAGGGGACCGAGCCGGACTGCGATGACAACGCGGCGATGGCGTGCGCGCCGGTCCCGCAGGGGCCCAAGACGCAGGGCATCTGGAACCCGCTGATCTCGTTCACCGACGTCGCCCAGGACGGCCAACTCGGCAACATCCAGTCGGTGAGCGACCTGTTCGCCGCCGCCAAGGCCGGCACGCTTCCGAGCGTGTCGTGGGTGATTCCGAGCGCGCAGGTGTCCGAGCACCCCGGGTGGGCGGTCAGCGCGGGTCAGACGTACGTGACCGGGGTGATCAACGCGATCATGCGCGGCCCCGACTGGGACAGCACCGCGATCCTCCTCTCCTGGGACGACTGGGGCGGCTTCTACGACCACGTCGTGCCGCCCGCTGTCGACCAGAACGGCTACGGCATACGCGTTCCGGGGCTCGTGATCAGCCCGTACGCGAAGCAGGCTTACATCGATCATCAGACCCTGAGCCAGGACGCGTACAACAAGTTCATCGAGGAGGACTTCCTCGGCGGCCAGGCCCTCGACCCGGCGACCGATGGGCGTCCCGACCCGCGTCCGGACGTGCGCGAGACGAACCCGATCCTCGGAAACCTGGCCGAGGACTTCGACTTCAACCAGTCGCCGCGGCCGCCGATGATCCTGCCGGTGTGCCCGGCGACCGACCTGCTCCCGCCACCGAAGTGCTGACGCCGCTCAGCCGATCGGGCCGAGCACGGGTTTGCGATCGTAGGTGCTGAAAGCGCGGAAGCGCGGAAAGTCGCGATGACGCGGCCCGTGGAAGTCCGATGACCCGGTGCTGAGCAGCGCGAGCTCGGCGGAGCGGTCGGCGAGCAGCTCGGTCTGCTCCCGGCTGTGGGTCGGGTAGAAGCATTCGACGCCGTCGAGCCCACAGCCGCGGAAACGGTCGATCGCGTCGAGCACGTCCGCCGGTTCGGGGATGTCCCAGAAGGGATGCGCCCACACGGCGACCCCGCCGGCGGCGTGGATCACTTCGATCGACTCGGCCACGGTCGGGCGCGTGCGCGGCTGGAAAGCGGGCCGTCCCTCGATCAGGTAGGCGACCAGGAACGCGGAGCGCTCCGCGAGCCCCTCCTCGCCCAACCGCTGCGCGTTGGCCGGGTTGTTGACCACCGCCTCCGCGATGTGCGGCCGGCCGATCGGCTTGCCCTGCGCTTTGCGCTCCGCGAGCGCGGTCTCGTCGAGCTCGTAGCCGAGCTCGCGAAGCGCGTGCCCCATCGCGTCGGCGCGTCGTTCGCGATCGTCGCGCCACTCCTTCAGGTGCGCCCGCAGGGCACGGTCGTCCGCGTCGATCACGTAGCCGAGCACGTGCAGGTCCTGCTTGTCCTGGTCGATCGAGGAGATCTCGACCGCGGGCACGAGCCGCAGGCCCTGCTCGGCCGCGGCCTCCGCGGCGTCGGCCACGCCGTCGACGGTGTCGTGGTCGCTGAGCGCGAGGAGCTCCACGCCCGCGAGCGCCGCCGCCTGCACCACCTCGGCCGCGGGCAGGGCACCGTCGGAGTGCAGCGAGTGGCTCTGAAGGTCGAATGTCGGAAGGGCGACAGGCAAGGCCGCGCAGCGTAGCCGGTCGCGCAACTCCGCCGTCGGCCGGCGGTTAGGGCTCGCGTGCGCTCGAGGCTCTCGGACCGTCGCTGGCTCCTGCTCGCGCTCGCGCTCGTGATTGCGCCGATCGCCGGCCTCGCGGTTGCGGTCGTCGCGGGCTCGAGCCAGCCACCGGCAGCCGCGGCGGTCAACCTGCCCCCGCATCACGGTCCCGGACTGACGATCGTCGCCACGTCGAACCCCGCGATCGCGGGCCACCGCGTGACGATCTCGGGTGAGCTCTCGGGCGTCCCCGGCGCGCGCGGCGACACGCTCGTGCTGTGGGAGCGGCTGCCCGGGCAGCGGCAGTTCCGCGCCGCGGTGCAGACCAGCATCGGCCGCGGGGGGCGCTACCGGATCGTGCGCCGGGGCGGCGCCGTCATGCGCAACGCCCGCTGGTATGTCACGGCAGCCGGCTTTCGCAGCGCGACCATCACCGAGCGGGTCGAGGCCGTCGTCGACGCGAGCGCCACGGCTGCGCTCACGGGATCAGGAGAGACGGTGACGCTGAGCGTCCACGTGAGCCCGTCCAACCCGCGTGCGCGCGTCGACGTGCAGATGCTCAGCGGCACGAAGTGGAGCACGTTGGCGGCCGCGCGCCTGAACCGCCGCTCACGGCTCCTAGCGACCTACGAGCTCGCGAGCGAGCAGAGCACGCTCCGGGTGACGCTGCCCGGCAATGGGCACAACACGCTCTCGACCTCGCAGGTCCTCGACGTCAACGCCGCTTCTGGCATCCAGAAGATCCAGCACGTCGTGATCATCATGCAGGAGAACCGCTCGTTCGACAGCTACTTCGGCACATATCCGGGGGCTGACGGGATCCCGGGACTGGCCGGCAACCCCGGCCCGTTGCCGTGCTTATCCGACCCGATGAACGGCGGCTGCCAGATGCCGTTCCACGACACCGCGGACGTCAACGTCGGGGGTCCGCACCAGTCCGACAATGCGGTCGCCGACATCGATGGCGGGAGTATGGGGGGCTTCATCGGCCAGGCCGAGACGGGGATGAGGTGCGGGGGAGTGAACCCGAACTGCGTGCCCTGCAACTCGACCAATCTCGCCAAGTGCGTCGACGTGATGGGCTACCACGACGGGCAGGACATCCCGAACTACTGGACCTACGCACAGAACTTCGTGCTCCAGGACCACATGTTCGCGCCGACGACGGGGTACAGCCTGCCCGCGCACCTGTACGAGGTCTCGGGATGGTCCGCCAAGTGCACCAACGCCTACGCCCCGGAGTCGTGCGTGAGCTCGAACGACCCGGCGATTCCCAACGGCCAGCCGGAGTACGCATGGACCGACCTCACCTACCTGCTCTACAGGCACAACGTGAGCTGGGGCTACTACATCTTCAACGGCACCGAGCCGGACTGCGACGACAACGCGGCTATGAGCTGCGCGCCGGTCCAGCAGGGCCCGACCACGCAAGGGATCTGGAACCCGCTGATCTCGTTCACCGACGTGGCCCAGGACGGGCAGCTCGGCAACATCCAGTCGATCAGCAACTTCTACGCGGCGGCCAAGGCCGGCACGCTGCCGGCCGTGTCGTGGGTGATCCCGAACCTCAACGTGTCCGAGCACCCCGGCGAGCCGGTGAGCGCGGGTCAGACGTACGTGACCGGGCTGATCAACGCGATCATGCAGAGCTCGGACTGGGGGAGCACGGCGATCTTCCTCTCCTGGGACGACTGGGGTGGCTTCTATGACAGCGTTGTCCCGCCAGCGGTGGACGCCGGCGGCTACGGCATTCGGGTGCCCGGGCTCGTGATCAGCCCGTACGCGAAGAAGGGGTACATCGACGACCAGGTCCTCAGCCACGACGCGTACAACAAGTTCATCGAGGACGACTTCCTCGACGGTCAGCGGCTGAACCCCGCGACTGACGGGCGCCCCGATTCCCGCCCGGACGTGCGCGAGGCGCTGCCGATTCTCGGCGATCTGAGCGAGGACTTCGATTTCAACCAGACGCCGCTCCCGCCGCTCACCCTACCGGTCTGCCCGCAGACCGACCTGACGCCGCCGCCGAAGTGCTGATCGGGCGGCGGATTCAGATCGGATAGCGCAGGATCGCCGCGACCGAGCTCTGGCTCGGGATGTCCTGCCGGCGCACGGCGAGCACGGTGCCCCCCACCAGCCACACGCGGCGCGCGATCTCGTCGAGCACGCCGTAGCTCTCCGGCCCCGCATCGGCTGCGAACTCGACGGCTCCGGTCTGCTCGTCGATCGAACCCGAGACCACCTCGTCGATGTCGACGAGCACGGTGTCGACGGCCCCCCACGTCGCGGCGCGCGCGACGTCGGCAACGTCGATCAGCGCGCGGCCATCCGTGCCGCGGCGCTCGAACAGCGCCCTCGTCTCGCGCAGCTGCTCGGCGTACAGCTGGTCGAGGATCAGCCGCGCCGATGCCGCGAGCTCGGCCCGCGGCACGCCCTCGGGATTGCCGGAGATCGCCGTCGGCGCCAGGTGCGGGTAGGAATTGACCGACCTGTAGATGCTGTCCAGCGGCTCGGTGCATGCGAGGATCAGCGGCGCGTCCAGACCACTCAACAGCGGTCGGAGCGCGTGGTCGATCGCTCGCGCGTACTGGCGCAGACGCAGCTTCTGCCCCTCCGAGCCCTGGATACGCCGAGTCGGCGCCCGGTCGGCGAGCGATGATCGCCGAACCGCGCTCGCGGCGTCCTTCGGCAGATTCGGCACCGCGAGCTCGACCGGGTCGACGTCGGGCGAGACCTCGATCACGCTGACCGACCCCTGCGCGAGCGCGAGCACGAACGCGACCTGCGGGAAGGTCAGGGTCCGCAGCAAAGGCTTCACGTAGAAGCGGTCGGACACCTCGACGGCGCTCATCAGCCGGTTCGGCAGCCGGAACGTCGTTAAAAGCTCCGGCGTCATGAACGTCGCGAGGCTGCGCGCCTGGTAGCGCCAGAACCCCTCGTCGTCGAGCAGATCAGCCAGCTGCTCGTCGATCACCGCGATCGCGTCGCTCGGGATGCCGGCTGCTGCGAGCTGCCGGACCGCGTCGGCCCCCAGGTTCTTCAACTCGATCCGCTCGCCGGTGTTCGCCGACGCAGGATCGGTCGGGATGTAGATCGAGACGCTCGCCGGGTTGCGATTGATCAGCAGCCGGTCGATCTGGGCCCGAGTCGGGATGTCGGTATGCAGGATCATTTGCTCACCCGGACGCTGCCCGTGCCTGCAGGAAGTGTGCCGGCGGCGCGAGCTCGAGCTCGACGGGGTCGCCGGCGAGAAACGCCGCGACGCGCTCGGCGGCGCGGCCGTCCCAGCCACGTGGCGGAGCGGTTGGCTCGCCGGTGCGGTTGCGCAGCGCCGGCAGGATCCGCGCGATCCCGGCGGGATCGAGCCCCAGCAGCGTGTTAGTGCCCGCGCGGATCGTCACTGGCCGCTCCGTATTCTCGCGCAACGTGAAGCATGGGATGCCGAGGTAGGTCGTCTCCTCCTGGACGCCGCCGGAGTCCGTCAGCACCGCGGCGGCGTCCGCCTGCAGCGAGAGGAACTCGAGATAGCCGACCGGATCGAGCAACCGCACCCCGCTGCCGACGGCCAGACCGAAGCGCTCGATCATCTTGCGCGTTCGCGGGTGGGCGGGGAACACGACCGGGAGCTCCCGGCCGATGGCGCTCAGCTGCCCGAGCACCGCGCCGAGCAGCGGGCCGTCGACGAGCGCGGGACGGTGCAACGTCACGAGCAGGTAGTCGTGTGCCTGCAAGCCCAGTTCCGCCGCCGCGCGCATGCCTCGGAAGAGCCGCTCCATCGCGACGAGGCTGTCGATCATCGTGTTGCCGACGAACTTGATTCGCTCCTGCGCGATTCCCTCTGCCCGCAGGTTCTCGACGGCCTCGTCGCTGTGGATGAACAGGTGGTCGCTGAACTCGTCGGCGACGATCCGGTTGATCTCCTCGGGCATCGTCCGATCGAAGCTCCGCAGCCCCGCCTCGAGATGCGCCAGCGAGATGCCCAGCTTGACGGTCACGAGCGCGACCGCGAGGGTCGAGTTGACGTCGCCCGGGACGATCACGAGATCCGGACGCGTCGCCTCGAGGACCGGTTCGATGCGCTCCATCACGCGCGCCGTCTGGACGGCATGGCTGGCCGAGCCGACGCCGAGCACGTGGTCCGGCTCGGGCATCCCGAGCTCGTCCATGAAGATCGCCGACATCATCCGGTCGTAGTGCTGACCGGTGTCGACGAGAACATGGCGCGCGGCCGGGAGCCTTCGCCGCATGGCAGCGAGCACCGGCGCCATCTTCACGAAGTTGGGACGTGCCCCTACCGTGTAAAGAACCGTGTCTACAGGCGGGAATCGTAGCCGCCGCGCGAGGTGTCTGCGGCTGCCGCCGCGCGCCGGGTCGGCGCAGCCCGCGCGCGAGCAGCCTCGCGGCGACGCAACTCCGCTGATCCAGGCGGGTTTGGATGTCCGACCGCTTACCTCGACGAGGACTTTGGAGGCTGGGTTTGCGCTTGCTGATCGTGCTCGCAGCTGCGACGCTGGTCGTCGCGGCTTTCGGCATCGAGGAGCTCGGCACCTCGTCAGCGGGGCCGTTGCCGCTGCAGCGGCCGACGATCACAGCCTGGCCGAGCCCCGATCCCGCCGCCAGTTCGGTCGTCGTTTTCGGGCACGTGAGCAGCGAGCTGCGCGGCGCCCCCGTGCTTCTGTGGCAGCGTCTGCCGCGCGAGCGGCGCTTTCACGTCGTCGCGAGCACGACCGTCACGGCGCCGGGCGCGATCGGCGAGTATGAGCTGGTCGAGCCGAAAGGCGCGGTCACGACGGACCGGGCGTGGTACGTCACGGTTGCCGGCACCCCGAGCCGAGTCGTCCAGGAGCGCGTCGCGGCCGGGGTGACGCTGACGCCTTCGGACACCGGACCCGCGCAGGGGGCCACGGTCACGTTCAGCGGCCACGTGACGCCGTGGCATGGCGGCGGCCAGGTGCTGCTCGAGCAGCAGGCCGGAGGATCGTGGAGCCCGATCGGGCTGGCGCGACTGGACGGCGCGTCGAACTACACGACGAGCGCGACGTTCGCCCAGGGCGGCGTCGTGAACGTGCGGGCGGTGCTGCCGAGCGACGCGCGCAACGCCACCTCGGAGTCGCCGGCGATCCCGATCGCCGTCGGCGAGGTCGGGATCCACAAGATCCAGCACGTCGTGATCATCATGCAGGAGAACCGCTCGTTCGACAGTTACTTCGGGACCTATCCGGGGGCGGACGGGATCCCCGGCCTGGCCGGGAATCCGGGCACGGTGCCATGCGTGCCGGATCCGCTCAACGGGGGCTGCGTGCAGCCGTTCTACGATGCATTCGACGTCAACTACGGCGGCCCCCATGGCGCGCCGAACGCGACGGCCGACATCGACGGCGGCGCGATGGACGGCTTCGTCGGGCAGGTCGAGCGGGGCGCCGACTGCACCTCGACGGATCCCAACTGCAGCCCCTGCACCTCGCTCGATCAAAGCGAGTGCATCGACGTCATGGGCTACCACGACGCCCGCCAGATCCCGAACTACTGGACGTACGCCGAGAATTACGTGCTGCAGGACCACATGTTCGAGTCGGTCGCGTCGTGGAGCCTGCCGCAGCACCTCTATCAGGTTTCCGAATGGTCGGCCAGCTGCACCGACCCGACGAACCCGTACTCGTGCACGAACGCGATCCAGAGCCCGAACCCGCCCGGCAGCGCGCGCAGCGTGCGGCCGCTGTATGCCTGGACCGACATCACCTACCTGCTGCACAAATATGGCGTCACCTGGGCCTATTACGTCGACCCAGGGTCCGAGCCCGACTGCGAGGACCCAGCCGCGGTGAGCTGCGCGCCGGTGCCCCAGAACGCGACGACGCCGGGGATCTGGAATCCGCTGCCGCACTTCACCGACGTCTGGCAGGACGGGCAGCTCGGCAACATCCAGCCGACCAGCGACTTCATCGCCGCCGCCAAGGCCGGGACGCTGCCTGCGGTCTCGTGGCTGATCCCGAACGGGACGGTCTCAGAGCACCCGCCGGCGTCGATCAGCGCCGGCCAGGCGTACGTGACGAGCCTGATCAACGCGATCATGGAGAGCCCCGACTGGGACAGCACCGCGGTCTTCCTCACCTGGGATGACTGGGGCGGCTTCTACGACCACGTCGTGCCTCCCGTCGTCGATGACAACGGCTACGGCATACGCGTTCCGGGACTCGTGATCAGCCCATACGCCAAGCAGGGCTACGTCGATCATCAGATCCTCAGCCAGGACGCGTACAACAAGTTCATCGAGGACGACTTCGTCAACGGCCAGCAGCTCAACCCGGCGACGGACGGGCGTCCCGACCCTCGGCCCGACGTGCGCGAGGCCGAACCGATCCTCGGCGATTTGACGGCCGACTTCGACTTCAACCAGGCCCCGACGCCGCCGCTCATCCTCCCTCAGTACCCGCCGCCGGGACCCGCATCGACGCCGGGCAACTGACTTCGGGCGCGTCCGTCCGTCCGAGCAAGGGCCTACCTTCTGCGGCATCCGCATCAACCGGCGGGAGCCGCAATGACACTGTGCTTCATCGAACCGCAGAACGCGATTCGCGTAATCGCCGATTCGGTCGGCCGCGAAGCGCGCCGCCAGATCCTCGGAGAGGTCGTCCGCGCGTGGGTCGACGAGATTCCCGAGTCCGAGCTCGAGTCGCACTACGCGAAGGCGGTCGCCGACCTCGATGAGCACGACCTTTCGCTGCTGGCCGCCTGGCACGCCTCGCTCGAGGTCGGGCACCCGGTGCCGAACAAGGAGTTCCTCGTCAACGTCTTTCCATCCCTGGGCGAGAACCGCCGCGAGGCGCTGAGGATTGCCGCCGGCTTCAGGGGCGAGGAGGCGTTCGAGGCGGGCGTCGGCGAGGAGCAGGCGCTGGACACGGTCCTGCCGTGGCTGTCGGAGAAGCGCTGCGTCGAGCTCGCCCAGGAGTGCCTCGAGCTCTACTGCTGGGACCGTCTCGGAGTCGCTAACTAGCCCGAAGTTTTTGGGGTGAAGGCACGAAATCGCCCGGAGCGGCTGGGGTTTGGCCGTTCCGGGCGGGCGGTTTCCTGTCTACTTGCTGGCGGGCTTGATGCCGAGGTGCTCGAAGGCGGACGCTTGGAGCTCGGTGGGGGTGGTCAGGCGGGTGAAGGTGTAGCGGCTGTTGCCGATCCGAATGGTGTTGCGACACAGCGTGCCGAGGTCCTTGAGCAGGTCTTCGAGGCTGTGGGCGACTTGCCCATCCGCGGTGCGGGCGCTGGCGGCCTTGGCGGCCGCTTGGGGTGAGCGCCTGGCGGGAGCGACCGGGTCGGCCGCCGCGAGGGGTGTGTCGTCGCAGAACAGCATCGGCGCGAGCCGACGCGTGAGCTCGAACTGCGCGTAGCAGGCGAGCATGCACAGGAACGCGTGAGCGCGGACGCGGTCCTCGAGGCGGTGGTGGATGGGGCGGATCTCGAGCGGGGTCTTCATCTGGCGAAACACGCGCTCGTTGACCTTCAGCTGCTTGTAGGCGCGCACGACCGCGGCCGCGCCGATTCTCGCCTGGGGTTCTTGGGTGCGCAGCACGTAGATCCCGTCCAGCAGCGCCTCTTCGTCGATCTGCGCCTGGTTGCGCTGGTAGCCGAAACTCTGATCGGCGATCTGAAGCGTGAAGTGCTTGGCCATCTTGCGCTTGTTGACCACCCGGCCGGCGCGCTCGCCGATCCTCCCCGCGCTCGCGTGCTTGAGCTTGCCGCGCGGTCCGTCGACCATCTGCTTGACCTTCTCGAGATCTTTCTCGGTGAGCGTGAGCAGTTCTTCGCGCTTGCGCGCGCGCTCGGCCGCCACCGCCGGGTTGCGACACACCACCAACCGCTCGCCGGGGAACTCCGGCGATGACACCTCACACAGGCCCTGCTCGTCAAACAGTGACAGCTGGAAGTCCGCGGCGACGGTCAGCTTCTGGATCTGCGGCGCCCGCAGCGCGGTGATGAACCCGACCCCTTGCTCTTTGAGCACCTTGACCCTGGCGTCGGTGATCATCCCGCGGTCGCCGACGAACACGACGTGCTCGATCCCGAAGGACTCCTTCACGCGCTCCACCGCGGGCCCCAGCGTGGTCGGGTCGCCGGTGTTGCCCGCGTGCACCTCGATCGAGATCGGCTGGCCGTCGGGCGCGCAGCACAGCCCGTATGAGATCTGCGGCTTGCCGGGTTTGCCGTCGCGCGAGTAGCCGATCGCCGCCAGCTCACAGCTGCGGCCCTCCAGATAACTGGAGGAGAGGTCGTAGAGCACGAATCCCTCGCCCTGCAAATGCCGGCGCGCGAGCGCTTTCTCGATCCGCGGCTGGCGCTCATACAGCCAGTCCATCGCCGCCAGCAGCTCGGCCTCGGTCACCTCACCCAGTGACAGTTCCTCCGCCAGCGTGGTCTGGTGCACAAGCCGCGTGGTTGACAGCTTCGAACACGGTGAGAGCAACCGCTGACAGACCATCGCCACGCACAGGTCACGCTCGCGGCAGCGCTCCCGACAGATCAGCCGCTCCAGATCGAGCTCGCGCAGCACCCCGAGCACCGCGGCCACGTGCCCGTGCGGCAGCGAGCGCAGGATCTCGAACTCCTCGTCGAGGTCAACCAGCCGCCGGCCGGCGAGCATCGCCCGCAACCCGTCAATCATCCACCCCTCCAGGTGCGACAGGTTGCCGACCGTCTCGTTCTTGACCTTGCCGTCCTCCCGGTATGACCGGCGCAGCAGCGTGGTCCTGTACTCGGTCCCCTTGTAGTGACGACGTGTTTCCGCGATATGGACCTTGCCGCCGCGCTTCGCCATAAGTCGATTATCGCACACGCGCCCTCGATAGTCAAGCTATTTAGTGTCTACATTCGCCAGGCAAAAAGAAGCCCGAGGCCTGCAAACACAGGCGATCGGGCCTCAACCCATCAAAAACTTCCGACTAGCCTCCGCGAGGGCGGTCTCGACCGCCGCGATCGCCTGCTCGTTGGAGCGGAACCACACGGCCTTCATACCCAGTGCTCGCGCCGCGTCGCAGTTGCCCTCCTGGTCGTCGATGAACACGGCGGCGGTTGCCTGGACACCGAGCCGCTCGAGCGTGATGTCGTAGATCCGCCGATCTGGCTTGCGCGTGCCCACGTACGCCGAGTCGACGACGACGTCGAAGATCTCATCGACGGGCAGCTTCGCCCGCCACAGCGTCTCCCATTCGCGAACGTTGTTGGTGCAGATCGCGAGGCGGTAGCCGCGCTCGCGCAACTCGCGCATGAACGCGATCATCTCGTCGTTCGGGTGCAGATGCTCGAAGTAGCTCTCTCGGAAGCCGTGGAGGTGGACTTCACGGCCGACCTGAGAGCTGAGCTGTTCGGCGAGCCTGGCGAGAAAGGTCTCCTCGGTCATCCGGCCGGTCTCGAGCTCGAACAGCGGGCTGATTCCATCCTGCTCGGTCAGCGCCCCCATCGCGACGCCGAGGTCCTCTAGCGAGATTCCCGAAGACTCCTGGAAGGCCATGAACGTGCCGAGCAGCGGCGAGGTCAACACGCCCCCGAAGTCGCTGATCACCGCCTCGATGGCGCTCATGCGATCCGTGCGAGCAGGTAGACGCCGGCGCCCTCGCGTCCGCGGCTGTGGCAACGCAGCAGCTCTGCGTCGACGAGCAGTTGTGGCTTGTGCCTGTCTGCGGCCGAGGCCGCGGCGCCCGCGTGGCTGCGCGCCCCACTGCCGATCACCTCGCCCGCTGCCCTCCGAGGGAACTGCTCTCCGGTGGGCGCGTCTGCGCCCTCGTCATCGTCGATCCACAGCTCGAGCCCGACCCGCGCGGGACGCCCGCCGGCCGAATAGGTCGTCGACAGGCGCGGATCGGCCACCTGCGTGTTGCCCGCCGGCGCGAAGATCGCCGCCGTCACGAGATCGCCGCCGTGACCAGCCGCCTTGCGGGGGCGGGCTGCGACGAGCGCGAGGCCATCGCGTTCCCCGAACCAGGCCGACACGTCGCGCACCGACTCGAACCGCTTCGGCTCGAACGGGCCGGCCCGTGAGCCTCGCCGTCCGGCGCAGTCGACCTCGCGGTCGGTGCCGTCGGCCGCGCGAAACCGGCCGCGCACCCGGCAGAACTGATCGAACCCGGCGAGCGCAGGGTCAACCAACCCCGTCGGCGCCGCCTCGCCGTCGGGCGCCACGATCAGCTCACAACCATCGCCGGCGACCTTCCACTCGCGTGCCTCCTCGCCGCCATCGAGTTCCGCCGCCAGGGGCTGTGCATTCTCGCCGACCACGCCGACTGTGGCGAATGGCCGATCGCTACCCCACACCGCTCCCCACACGCCGGCCTCGAGGTCGCCGAACGCGACCGTCAGCACCGCGGCGGCGGGGCTCATGAGGGCAGCTGCGGCTGGTCGAGGTCGCGGGCGGTCGAGTCCACGTCATACGGGACCCGCGTGAAAGAGCTCGCGCGCACGACCCAGCGGGTCTGGATCACGCGCATCAGCAGCCTCCGGGTCAGCGCTCGGCACGGCGGCAGCAGCGCGAGGATGCCCAACGCATCGGAGATGAACCCCGGAATCATCAGCAGCACGCCGCCGGCGAGCACGAGCGCGCCGTCGAGCGCTTCCCGTCCCGGGGGGCGTCCAGCCTGCACGGCTGCGTTCAGGCGGCGCCACGCGGCACGGCCCTGCGATCGCAACGCCCATCGGCCCAGCGGCCAACCGGCGAAGAGCAGCAGCAGGGTGATCCAGATGCCGATCGACTCGGCGACCTTGATCGCGACGAAGATCTCCGCGATCGGCCAGCAGATGGCGAGAAGAATGAGGATCAGGCCCATATCACTAGGGTACTCAGGGTCGCGGGGGGGAACGTTCCTCTCGCTCGCGATCGACGCGCGGGTCCGACGTCAGCCCTCCCCCGCGGTGGAAAAGGCGGAATCGCGGTGTTCGGCTGACGCGGTCGAGGTTTGCCGCGGATAGCGCGGCCTTTCTCGACGTCGGCGTCCGTCGGTTGGCGCGGTCGAGGTTTGCCGCGGATAGCGCGGCCTTTCTCGACGTCGGCGTCCGTCGGTTGGCGCGGTCGAGGTTTGCCGCGGATCGCGCGACGCTCGCCGACGATGGCGACGTCCGGCCGACAGGAAGCTCCGGAACCGAGGGCGAGGTTCGGAGTGGGGCGAGCCCTCGCTATGCGAGCGCGGGCAGCGGGCCGTCGATGCGGACGCCGTCGAGCCGGTGCAGGCCGACCATCTGGATCAGCGTCGCGATCTGGGGCTGCGCTCCGTACAAGAAGATCTTGCGGCCGCACCGCCGCAGGCGCCGCGCGAGCATCGCGAGGTCGACCATCAGCGATGGATCCGCGAACACGAGCTCGCTGAGGTCGACGATCACATCCGCCTCGGATCGAAGCGCGCGGGTCAGCGCGGCCCGTCGAGAACCCTGCGTCGCTCGGTCCTCGTCCCCGCAGCACCGAAGCGTCGGCGGTTTTTCCTCAAAGTGGACGATCCATCAAACCTACCGAAAATTGGCCTGGCTCCGCAACTAACTCTCATACACTTGTCGAACTATGGTCACAGTGGATGACGTCACAGATGCCCTGCGCGATGTGATCGACCCGGAGCTCGGCCTGGATTTCGTCGAGCTCGGCTTGATATACGACGTCGAGGTCGACGGCGGCACCGTCAGGATCACCTACACGCTCACGAGCCCCGGCTGCCCGATCGGACCCCAGGTCACCGAGCAGATCGAGGAGTTCGTGGGAGAGCTCGATGGGGTCCAAGAGGTGCTGGCGACGATGACGTTCGCGCCCCCTTGGACGCCCGAGCGCATGAGCGAGGACGCCAAGTTCGCGCTCGGCTTCTGAGCTGCGCCGCCGGCGTCTGAGCAGCGCCCGCGTCGCGTGCGTGCTGCGCTTGCAGCAGCGCGCGACCGCCGCGCACGCCCGCGTCGAGTGCGTGCTGCGCTCATGAGCAGCGCGCCCTTCGGCGGGTCCGCGGGCGCTCGGCGATCCTTAAGCAAATCGGGCGGGCCCGATCCCTCAGGCCCGCCCGACTAAATACCGCCCGCCGGGGCGCCGCTCAGGGGGGACGACGCCGCCGACCGAGACGTGGGCGGGTTTGGTGGGGACCGGGTGACGCCGAGGTCCTCCGCCACAAGAGAGAACGCCGTCGCCACCACCAAGGTTGGCCAGTTGCGAAAATTTGCTCGCGAGCCGCGTCGTGGAGCGCACGCGGTCCCGAATCAGGCCCGTGAGCTTCGAAGCTCCTGATTCAAGTCGATCGCCCGGATGTCGTGCTCGCCAGGCAGCTTGTCGAGCACGGCCTGCACGATTTGCTTCACGTCGTGCTGGTCGCGGCCGAGGTCGTCGAACAGGGATTTGAGGGCCGTGTGGACGATCTTGAGCTGCGCCGCGGTCAGATCGAGCCGGTAGGCGATCTCGCCGGGTTGAATCAGCCCTTCCGCCATGCGAGGGTGAACAGTACCCGCTGGCTAGTTCGGGGGGGCCGCTCCCCCGTTCTCGGGCGTCGCCGACCCACCCGACCCACCCGACCCACCCGACCCACCCGAGCCGCGCTGCCCCCGCTTGGCGCGCATGTCCGACGCCGGACCGCTCCTGCGCCGCGATCCGAGCGCCGGCAGCACGGTCGCGTGGCCGTTCGCCCGGCGCTCCGCCTCGCTCCGGGCCGCACGCAGCAGCTCGGCGAGCTCGGCGTCGATCGCGTCGGCGACCGTGCCGATGTCCGGCATGGCGTCGTAGTCGCCGAGCAGCCCGTAGTCGACGCGTCCGTTATAGGACATGATCGCGACCGCAAGCGCGTGTCGTTCGGGCAGGAAGGCGATCGGGAACAGCTCCTCGAGCTCGCGGCCGAGGAGGTACAGGGGGATCTGTGGACCCGGGACGTTCGTCACGAGCAGGTTGAACAGGCGCGTCGAGAAGTTCAGCCGTGACGCCTGGGCCAGGATCGTGGGCGGCGCGAGGTTGTTGACGCTCACGAGCGTCGCCGCGCCAACGGCTTGCTTGGACCTCTTCAAGCTGTCCATCGCGCGCTTGACGAAGCGCAGCCGGGCGGCCGGATCGCGGATGTAAACCGGCAGCGGGCCGCGCATGGCGGTCAGACGGTTGCCGAGCGTGCCGCGCTCGTCGCTGCGACGCACCGACACGGGAACCAGGGCACGCAGCTCGAGGCCCTCGGTGTTGACCGCGCGCGCGTGCAGCCACCGCCCCAGAGCCCCGGAGACGACCGTCAGCAGGACGTCGTTGACGGTCGCGCCGAACGCGCTCTTGACCTCTTTGTAGTCGTCGAGCTGGTGGCGCACGATCGCGTAGCGCCGATGTGGTCCGATCTCGACGTTCAGCGGGGTCGCCGGCGCGGGATTCAGTCCGGCCCAGACGATCTCCCCCAGACCCTCGACTGCGTCCCGGACCAGCTCGAAGGAGGCTCCGGGGCTGCGTGCGGCGCGCAGCGTCCGCAGCGCCAGCTCGGCACCCGTGTCGAGCATCCCCCGCACGCCGCCCAGCACCAGCTCGGCGCCGGTCGGCTCGCGCCGAGGCCGCCACGTCTCCAGGCCGCCTTCGTCCGAAGCCGGCGCCGGGGCCAGGTCGAGCAGGACGGTCGCCAGGTCGACCCCGGACACTCCGTCGACGAGCGAGTGGTGGGTCTTGAAGATCAGCGCGAAGCGATCGCCTTCCAGCCTCTCCACGAGCCAGCTCTCCCACAACGGCTTGTTGCGATCCAGCGGCTGCGAGGCGAGCCGGGCCACCAGCAACAACAGTTGTTCCTCGTTCCCCGGCCAGGGCAGGGCGGCATGGCGGACGTGGTACTCGAGGTTGAAGTTCGGATCGTCGACCCACAACGGGCGGCCGGCCTGCAGGGGTGGCGTCGCGAGCTTCTGCCGGTAGCGGGGCACGAGGTGCAGGCGGCCGCGAACGTGCTCGAGAAACGCCTCGAGCGTCGGGGGTGGGCCGTCGAACACGAGCACGGCGCCGATGTGCATGTGCGAGTTGGCCCCCTCCTGGTGCAGGAACGAGGCATCGGTCGAACTCAGGCGGTCCAGGTGCTGCTGGGCGATCGCGACGTCTCCGCGCAGAGGGCGGTCGGGGACAGTGGCTAAGAGTACGCCCGCCGAACGCTTACGCGGACCTGACATTGGTTTGACATCTCTTAGCGACCGGCGGGAGCGGCGAATCGAAGGTGGCCGACGGCATACACTGTCCGGCGATGAGCGACGGACCCAAGACGCTGCTGCTGGCCGCGCCGCGCGGATACTGCGCCGGCGTGGACCGGGCGGTGGAGACGGTCGAGCGCGCGCTGGAGCGCTACGGCGCGCCGGTCTACGTGCGCAAGGAGATCGTCCACAACAAGCACGTCGTCGAGCAGTTGCGCCGGCGCGGGGCGATCTTCGTCGAGTCCGAGACCGAGGTGCCCGAAGGGGCCACGGTCGTGTTCTCCGCTCACGGCGTGGCCCCGGGCGTGCACGTGAACGCGGCCGCGCGGAGACTGCGGACGATCGACGCGACGTGCCCGCTCGTGACCAAGGTGCACGTCGAGGCCAAGCGGTTCGCGGCGGCGGGCTTCACGGTCGTGTTGATCGGCCACGCCGGCCACGAGGAGGTCGAGGGGACGATGGGCGAGGCGCCCGAGAGCATCGTCCTGATCGAGAGCGAGGAGGACGTCGACAAGCTCGTGGTCGACGATCCCGAGCGCCTCGCGTACATCTCCCAGACGACGCTGTCGGTCGACGAGACGCGTGTGGTCATCGACCGCCTGCGCGAGCGCTTTCCGACGATCGTCGGGCCGCGGACCGACGACATCTGTTACGCCACGACCAACCGGCAGGCGGCGGTCAAGCAGCTCGCCCGCGAGTGCGACCTCGTACTCGTGATCGGATCGCGCAACTCATCGAACTCGAACCGCCTGGTCGAGGTCGCCCGCGAATACGGCGCGCGCTCCCACCTGATCGACAACGAGCTGCAGGTCCGCGAGGAATGGCTCGAGGGGGCCGGGGTGATCGGTATCACCTCCGGCGCCAGCGCCCCCGAGGAGCTCGTGCAGCGGCTCGTCCAGTTCTTCCGCGCCCGCGGCACGACCGACGTCCGCGAGCTCGAGGTCGTCCGGGAGGACGTCCGCTTCATGCTGCCGAAGACGATCCGCCAGGCGCTGGCGGGCGCTTCCGCCTAGGGCAGCTCCCGCTGCGCACGCTGGTCGTCTCCGACCTGCATCTCGGCGCGCCCGGTCGCCGAGACGTCCTGCGAGCGGAGCGTTGGCGCGAGGCGCTCCAGCGCTCGATCCGTGCGAGCGACCGCCTCGTCCTGCTCGGCGACGTGATCGAGCTGCGCGGCGTTCCGGCGCGCGAGGCGCTGATCGCCGGCGGCGAGGTGCTCGCGGCGATCGGCTCGGCTGCCGGCCGCGACCGTGACGTCGTGCTCGTGCCCGGAAACCACGACCACCGTCTGCTCACTGCCTGGCTGGAGCGGCGCGCGCGCTTCGCCGACCCACCGCCGCTCGGGCTCGAGTCCGAGGTCGACTGGCGGGCGAGTGAGCTGCTCGCCACGGTCGTGCGCGCCCTCGCGCCGGCGACCGTCCGCGTCGCCTATCCCGGAGTTTGGCTCCGCGCCGACGTGTACGCGACCCACGGCCACTACCTGGACCGCCACACGACCGTGCCGATGTTCGAGCGTCTGGGGGCGGGCGCGATGGCCCGAATCACTCGCGAGCCCCCCGGAGGGCCGCACGCGGCGGAGGATTACGAGGCGTCGCTGGCCCCAATCTACGCCTGGTTGAACGCGCTCGCGGAGGGCCACGTGGCCGGCCGCACGCGCAGCGCGCGATCGCCGTCCTCGAGCGCCTGGCACTTTCTGTCAGGCTCGGAGGGCCACCGCGGACCGCTCGCGCAGTGGCGTCGGCGCGGCGCCGTGGCCGCGTTGCCAGCGGTCGTCTGGGGTCTGAACCGCGCCGGCCTCGGCCCGCTTCACTCCGACCTCTCCGGCGGTGAGCTGCGCCGCGCCGCGCTGCACGCATTCGGCGAGGTGATCGACCGTCTCGGCGTGCAGTGCGAGCACGTCGTGTTCGGTCACACCCATCGCGCCGGACCGCTGCCAGCGGACGATCGAGACGAGTGGCGCGCGCCGACGGGGCCTGCGCTCGTGAACGCGGGGAGCTGGGTGCACGAGCCCGCGTTTCTCGGCGAACGGCCGCACGAGAGCCCGTACCGCGCCGGATTCGGCGTCGTGATCGACGATGATCGCCCGCCGCTGCTGCTCAGCCACTCCGATCGACTATCCGAAGCGGGCGGCGCGTGAGCGCGCGGCCAGCGGCTGCACCGTTGCGCATCGGCACGCCCGCCCACCCCCCGGGTCGATCGTCGACCGCCTACGCGAGGCCGGGCGTGAAGCAGACCGCGTGGCAGCGCACTCCCGGGCCGAGCGCCAGCTCGAGCGTTCCAGCGGCGCTCCGTGAGTGCGAGACGAGCTCGTAGCAGCCCGGCCGCGCGAGCGCGAATGTCCGGCCGTTGGCCGTGACCGAGCCCGCGCCGTCGAGCACGGCCCAGACGCCGCCGGCCTCGTACGGGCCGCTGTAAGGACCTTCGATGTCCTCGCTCTGGGGCGCCAGCCGCGCCCCGGGGGCGTCCTCGGGCCGCACCGGCGCGAGCGTCGCGCGCCGAACCCCCAGCAGCTCCTGGATCGCCAGCTCCGTCTCCTCATAGGCGCCCTCGCCATAGTGGTAATAGGCGAGCATGCCGCGCTCGTCGAACAGGTAGCGAGCGGGCCAGCCGAGGTTCCCGTAGAGCTGCCAGATCTCGTACTCGGCGTCGACGACGACCGGGTAGCGGAGGTCCAGCTCCGCGACCGCAAGCGCGATCGCGTCGTGGTCGCGGGAGGGCTCGAAGCCCGACGCGTGGACGCCGATCACGGCCAGACCCTCGGCGTGGTAGCGCTCGTGCCAGGCCTTGACGTACGGCAGCGTGCGGAGCGAGTTGGCACGGCAGAAGTCCCAGAACTCGAGCAGCACCGGACGGCCGAGCAGCTGTTGCATCCGGAGCGGCGCGCCGCCCAGCCACCGCAGCCCGAGCGGGAACTCGGGCGCCTCGATGTGGTCGACGGGCGGGCGCATGCGACATACGGTAGAAGCTCGCGACAGAGCCTCATGGCGACGCTATACTCTGTGAAGTATTGAAAACCCTACTGCCTTTGAGGAGTTTCGAGCGATGAGTCCGTCGGGAGCCGAGGTACTCCGTCAGATCAAGAACAGAATCGACGAGGTCGATCCGGCTGTCGTGCGGGAGCAGGTGTCCAACGGCGCGGTCGTGATCGACGTGCGCGAGGCCGATGAATGGGCGGCCGGTCACATCCCCGGCGCTCGACACGTGCCCAAGAGCTACTTCGAGTCGCGGGTCGAGGGAACGGTGCCCGACCGCGCCCAGCACGTGATCCTCTACTGCGCCTCGGGCAACCGCTCGGCGTGGGCGGCCAGGACGCTGACCGAGGATCTCGGCTACGAGAACGTCGAGTCGATGACCGGCGGGTACACGCTCTGGAAGGATCGCGGCTACGAGGTCGAGGTTCCGCGGACGCTGAGCGCCGAGCAGCGGGAGCGCTACTCGCGCCATCTGCTGCTGCCCGAGGTCGGCGCCGATGGGCAGCAGAAGCTGCTCGATGCGAAGGTGCTGCTGCTCGGGGCGGGCGGGCTCGGCTCGCCGGCGGCGCTTTACCTGGCGGCCGCCGGCGTCGGCACGCTCGGGATCGTCGACAACGATGTCGTGGACCTGTCGAACCTCCAGCGCCAGGTGATCCACTCCAGCGAGCGCATCGGCGTGCCCAAGGTTGACTCCGCCGAGCAGACGATCGCGGCCCTGAACCCGGACGTCAAGGTCGAGAAGTACCCGGTCCGGCTCGGTCCGGAGAACATCGTCGAGATCATCAGCGGCTACGACGTGATCGTCGACGGCCTCGACAACTTCCCGACGCGCTA
The DNA here is from genome assembly GCA_963763525.1 of uncultured Solirubrobacterales bacterium. Classification (GTDB taxonomy): domain Bacteria; phylum Actinomycetota; class Thermoleophilia; order Solirubrobacterales; family Solirubrobacteraceae; genus Palsa-465. Next base: position 200,893 of record CAVXPA010000011.1, on the reverse strand, counting down.
CCTCCTGAACGACGCGTCGGTGCGGCTCCAGATCCCGGTCGTGTCGGCCGCGATCCTCGGCTTCGAGGGCCAGCTGTCGGTGTTCAAGCCCTACGAGGGTCCGTGCTACCGCTGCCTCTTCCCGGTTCCACCGCCGGCTGAGCTCGCGCCTTCGTGCGGCGCCAACGGCGTCCTCGGCGTGCTCCCCGGGACGATGGGCCTGCTCCAGGCGACCGAGGTGATCAAGCTGATCCTCGGCGAAGGCGATCCGCTGATCGGCCGGCTGCTGATCTACGACGCGCTCGCCGCGCACGTCACCCAGGTCAAGGTCAGGCGCGATCCCGAGTGCCCGATCTGCTCGCGCGAGCCCGACGAGATCAGCGACGAGGAGATGGGCCTGTTCCCCGACTACGAAGCGTTCTGCGCCGGCGCGCATTAGTGTGTAGGCGTGGCAACGGTTCGCATACCGCCGATCCTCCGTCCCGCGGTCGGCGGTGAGAAGGAGCTGAGCACCCAGGGCTCCTCGGTCGGGGACATCCTGCAGACGATCGCGACCGAGCACCCCGATACGAGGACGCAGCTGTTCTCGGCCGACGGTGCCCTGAACCGGTACGTCAACGTCTATCTGAACGACGAGGACGTGCGCGTGCTCGACGGGCTCGACACGTCGGTCGCAGACGCCGACACCCTCGTCATCCTGCCCGCGATGGCGGGCGGCGCGCTTTCGAGCTGATCTGCTCACCCGCCGGGAAGGGTTGGGTCTCTCGGGCGTCCTACGTGGCAGGACAACCAACCACGTCAAGGGAGTCGGATGCTTCGATCAATCAAGCAGGCGGTCCTCTCCGTTCGCATGGCCCGCGCGGCCGCAGGGCTGGCTCTGCTGGGCGGAGTCGGCGCGGTCGCGATCGCCGGCCTCGCCGCGGCGAGGCCGTTCACGCTTCGTATCGACAGGGCCGCCGCGGTGGGCGTCGCGCACGAGTCGATCGCGGTGGACGCCAAGGGTTTCGCGGTCTACGAGCTCTCGCCGGAGACCACGCACCACGTCCTCTGCAAGAAGAGCAACCAGTGCCTGTCGTTCTGGCCGCCGGTCACCGTCGCCTCGGCCGCGAGCAAGCCGAGTGTCGAGCCGGGGATCAAGGGCAAGCTGGGGGTCTGGCACCGCGACGGGTTCTTCCAGGTGACGCTCGGCGGGCACCCGTTGTACACGTTCGTGGAGGACAAGAGCAAGGGCGTCGCCAAGGGCAATGGCATCAAGGGCTTCGGCGGGACCTGGCACGTCGTGCGCGCGGCCTCAGCCACCCAGACGCCGAACATGCCGGCTGGGACGCCGACCACGGCGGCGCCGATGCCGAGCACGCCGGCCATGATGGGCACCACTCCGAACACGCCGTACTCGAGCAGCTGGTAGCACCCCCGAACGGCCCGCGGGCGGGCGTCCGCGGCACTTGCCCGCGGGCCGGATTGCCTCCCTATACTTCCTGAAGCAATGCCACTGGAGCGCTTGGATAACAAGCCGTGCGGCGGCCGCTACGGCGACATCGTCCAGGCGATCGGTCACACGCCGCTGGTCGAGCTGAAGCGGTTGAGCCCGAAGCCGGGCGTCAGGCTGTGGGCGAAGCTCGAGTCGCGCAATCCGACCGGGTCGGTCAAGGACCGCGTCGCGCGAGCGTTGATCGAGGACGCCGAGGAGAAGGGGCTGATCGGACCGGGCCAGACGATCCTCGAGCCGACGTCGGGCAACACCGGCATCTCGCTCGCGATGATCTGCGGCTACAAGGGCTATCCCGTGAAGGTCGTCATGCCGGAGAACGTGACGCCCGAGCGGACCGAGTTACTGCGGATGTACGGGGCGGAGATCGTCTACTCCGAAGGCCACAAGGGCTCCAACGGGGCGGTCGAGCTCGCGCTCGACATGGCGCAGCGCGACACCTCCTACTACATGCCATATCAGTACGGGAACGAGGCGAACCCGCTCGCCCATTACAACGGCACCGCGCTCGAGATCCTCGAGGAGCTCGACGAAGTGGCCGCGTTCGTCGCCGGACTCGGCACCGGGGGGACGCTGATGGGCAACGCCCGGCGCCTGCGGGAGGAGCTCGGCGATCAGGTCAAGATCGTCGCAGCGGAGCCGATGCAGGGCGAGCCGGTCCAGGGACTGCGCTCGCTCGAGGACGGCTTCATTCCGCCGATCATCGATCTCTCGCTGCTGGACCGCAAGATCTTCGTGACGAACACCGACGCGATCGTGTTCACGCGACGGCTGCTCGAGGAGGAGCGCCTGTTCGTCGGCGTCTCGAGCGGGGCGATCGCGCGCGTGGCGCTGCGGATCGCGAACGAGTTGGACGAGGGCAACGTCGTCTTCATCGTTGCCGACGACGGCTGGAAGTACCTTTCCTCCGGGATTTACACGCGGCCGATCGACGAGATCAAGAATCTGGACTCCACCGTCTGGTGGTGAGGTCTCAGTCGCGTCGCGCGTCTCGCAGGGACGTGCTCGTCGTCGCGGGCCTAGGGCTGCTCGCGGCAGGCTGCGGGGCGTCGTCGGTTGATCCGACCAAGACCGAGCTCAGACAGCTGCCGCCTGCCGCTCGCGCCGGCGAGGTCGAGACCCTCAACGCGGGGCTGGCGATCGAGAACAGGCTGATCGCCGCGTACACGGCCGTGATCCCGATGCTGAGCGGATTCGCCATGAGCGCCGCGCAGCAGTTCCTGGGTCAGGAGGTCTCGCACGCCGGCGAGCTCGCGGGTCTCGTACGAGAGGCGAAGGCGATGCCGGCGCTCCCGGCGTCGAGCTACGACCTGGGGAGCCCGCGAAACACGGCGCAGGCGCTCGCGTTGCTGCACTCGATCGAGCGCACGATGATCGCCTTCTACCTCGACGCCATCCCACGACTGCCGCCCGGTCTCGTGCGCGCGACGCTCGCCTCGATCCTCGCCAACGAGGGCCAGCACGTGGCGGTCCTTCGGGTCGCGCAAGGCGAGGATCCTGTGCCGTCCGCGTTCGTCACGGGCACTGAATAGCAGGCCCCAAATGAGCGCTCAGCAGACGCGCAGGCAATTGATCGGGCGTTCGCTGACGCTCGCCGCGGGCGCGTGCGCGGCTGGTGCGGCGATAGGCCCCACCGTCGCCTCGGCGGCGCCGGCGTCAAAGCGTCCGGTGAGCGACTTCGAGGCGATCCGCAACGCGCTCGAGGTGGAGCAGCTGATCGTGTTCGCCTACGAGCACGTGCTCGCCCTGTCACTGGTGCCAGCGCCCCAGGCGGAGACGATGCGCGCTCTCCTGGCGGACGAGCGCGAGCACATCGCGGCGCTCTCGCCGGCGCTGGCCGCACTCGGCGGCGAGGCGCCCCCCGCGCCCACGAGTGCGGCAGCCGTCGACAGGTTGCTGATCGCGCGCGAGATGTCTGATCGCCTGAACGACCTTCACACCCAAGACGACTGCCTGAAGCTCTTGATCGATCTCGAGTCGCTCGTGGAAGGCGCGTATTACGTCGTGGCGCAGTACGTGCGCGACAGCGGCCTGGTGCGACTGGGCGGCGAGATCATGGCGTGCGAGGCGCAGCACTGGGCAGTGCTCGGCTTCATGCACCATTCGGCGAAGGTCCAGAGTGACACGGCGAAGGTCCAGCGCGCCGTCCCGTACGCGTTCGTGTTCGGCTACGGAGATTCGCTGCCGCAGGCCCACGGGAGCGGCTCGTGAGCGGCGGCAGAGCCCATTTGGGCGGCTGGTAGGCTCGCAGCGAGATGCGAATCGCAGCAGCGCTCTACGACGACATGGTCGCCCACGCGCTCACGGAGGCCCCGAACGAGTGCTGCGGCATGGTCGCAAGCGCGGATGGGGAGGCGGTCCGGCTGTATCGCGCCACGAACGCCGCCGGAAGTCCGCTGCGCTACGAGATCGACGGCGCCGAGCAGCTCCGCATCCAGATGGAGATCGAAGACGACGGTCTCGATCTCGGCGCGATCTATCACTCGCACACGCGTAGCGACCCCTATCCGTCGCAAACCGACATCAACCTCGCGTTCTATCCCGATTCGCTGTATGTGATCGTCGGTGTCGCGGGCGACGAGCCCGACGTCCGCGCGTACACGATCCGGGACGGGCACGTCGCCGGGGCCGACCTGGTCGTCGTCTGATGGCCCGCGAACAGTCCGGGCTCCAGACGATTGAATGCCCGAGCTGTGGACGCCCGTTCGCGCCCAGCGAGCGATTCTGCGACCGATGCGGCGTCCCGCTCGTCCACCCCCAGGCGGAAGGGAGCGGCGGGGCCGTAACCGATCGTCACGCCCGAGCGCGCAAGATCAAGCCGCAGCTCGCCGAAGGCCCGCTCGTGCGCGTCGCCGGGGCCCGCAATCAGGCCGAGGCGGAGTTCATCCAGGGGATGCTGCTGGAGGAGGGGGTGCCGAGCCTGCTCAGGCGCAGCGCCGGCTTCGACGTCCCGGACTTCCTGGCCGCCGGCCCGCGCGACATCCTCGTGCCCCGGTCGGGCGCGAGCACGGCGCGCGAGGTGCTGCTCCAAGCCGAGGTGATCGACGCGGAGCCCACCAGCTCCGCGCCACGACCGGCCCGGCTGTTCGCCGGACTCCTGCTCGCGTTGGGGATCGGCGCGGCGCTCGTCTGGGTGGTCGCAGAACTGGTGCGCTGACCGTCAGACCAGAACGGCCTGACGGTCGGTGGCGATCGCCGCGATCTCCTCGGATGCGCGCTCGAACTCCTCGTCCGAGAGGACGGGCGTCCCCTCGAACGGAAGCTCGCGCGTGAGCTCGAGCCACGAGCGGCAGCCGCCGTACTCGTCTCGTACCTTCACCGTGACCGGCCGCGGGATCCGATACGTGCGCAGCAGGATCACATGGAGCGGGTGCCGGCGCTTCCACGCGAGCCGCTTCTCGGCGTAATCCGTGGTCCAGACGTAGAACGGGGACAGCGCGTCGACGGCTCGCCGGTCGGTGACGGTGTAATGCGCCGCGACCTCGGCCCAGGCTCGGATCCGGACGCGATCGGGCTGCGTGACCTCCTCCCCACGCAGAAGCGCGTGAGGATGGGGCTCCCCGTCGCTCCAGACGCCTTCCTCGAGCGCTCGCGCAAGCTCGGGTTGGTGCGAGGCGCGCACCAAATCGGCTCGCTGGTGGTCGAAGGTCGGGTACAGGAAGAAGCGCTCGTACTCGAGCTTGAAATGCTTTTCGGGCTCGCGAATTCCCCCCTTGCGGAGGGTCAGGAGCTGCTCGCCCTCAGCGAGCGCCCGTACGGTCACTGCCCATTCTTTGAAGGCAATCGGCATGTATCAGTTGAAGACGAGAGAGAGGTTGACGACAAGTCCCGCCGCGTGCAGCGATTGGCTGACGAGCAACAGGAAGTCGGGATTTTATGCGAGACTCAGAGAATTGCCAAATTTCCTGCAAAGCGGATGGTTTTCGGTCGGGCGCCAAGCCGCTAGGAGCGCGTTTGGCGGAAATCTGGGGTGCGCTGCCCGTGCCCGCCGCCGCCCGGCGTCTCGACGCGCAGACGCTGTCCGGGAGCGAGCGCACCACCCGTTTTCGGTTCCAGCTCGAGGCCGTCGAGGAGGTTGCGGCCAGGCTGTCCTGGCCCGCCCCCGGCAGCCCCCGGCGGCGCCCGCCGGCGGCGCTCGGTGATCAGCGAGTAGCGCAGCGGCGCGAGCGCCTCCAGCTCGCGCGTGACGCCGTCGCCACCGGCATACGCGCCGCGGCCGCCCGAGCCGCGGCGTAGTTCGTAACGCGTTACCCGGAGGGAAACTCGAGCTCGAGCGCCTCGACGGGCGTGTTGAGCGTGTTGCTCATCGCCACGTGGACGCCGCTCGGACCGTCGGCGTCGGGACAGGCCCCCTGCCCGCCACCGGTCGTCTCGTAATAGACGACCTCGTCGTTCCCGAGCGTGAGGTTGTTCATCGTGCCCTGCCCGCAGGCGCGGCCGAATGCCTGGAGCACGAGGTCGGCGACGCGGGAGGAGGTCTCGACGTTGCCCGCGGCCACGGCGGCGGGAGCGATGGCGTTCAGCAGGGAGCCGCGCGGAGCGAGCACTTCGATCGGCCGATAGGCGCCCGCGCTCGGCGGGATGTCCGGGTCTGTGAGCACGCGAACCGCGAAATAGCAGGCCGAGCGCGTGACCGCGAGCGGGCAGTTGAGGTTCCCGTCGTGCTGCGGCGCACTGCCCGTGAAGTCGAGCGTCAACCGGTCGCCGGCGACCGTCGCGCGGAGGGTGAGCTCGAGCTCGCCGTCCCGGGCCTCCAGCACGTCGACTGCGGTGCGCGTCCCGTCTCCCATCTCCAGCAGGCATGCGCGCGTGCGCCGCTCGGCGTAGTCGAGCACCTCGGTCAACCCTGCGTGGAGGGTCTTCGCTCCGAATCGCTCGCGCAGCTCCAGCAGGCGCGCAACGCCCACCCTGCCCGAGGCGAGCTGGGCGCGCAGATCGGCCCGTCGCTGAGCCGGCTGGCGCATACGGGCGCTGAGCGCCTCGAGGGTAGGCGGATCGAGTGGCTGCGGCTCGATCACGACACCCTCGTCGGCCAGCGTGTGGCTGTCGGCCGGCATCGACCCCGGCGTCGGGCCGCCGACATCCGCGTGGTGCGCCCGGCTGGCCGCGTAGGCGATCAACACGCCGCCCGCGAACACCGGCGTGATGACCGTGATGTCGGGGAGGTGCGTTCCGCCCCGGTAGGGATCGTTCAGGATCCAGGAGCGTCCGGGCGCGTGGTGCTCGTCGAGCACGGCCGCCACTGCCGCCGGCATCGCCCCGAGGTGGACCGGGATGTGCTCGGCCTGCATGATCATCTGGCCCGCGGCGTCGAACAGCGCGGTCGACGCGTCCCGGCGCTCCTTGATGTTGGCCGAATGCGCGGCGCGGATCAGCACCGCGCCCATCTCCTCGCAGATCGAGCGCAGGGCGCCCGTCAACAATTGGAGCTCCACCGGGTCGATCATCGGCGCGGCGAGCGCGTCAGGTGGATCGTGCCGGTCAGGTCGGGCGCACCGGACCAACCCGGCGCCACGAGCAGGGTCGCCTCGGGCAGCTCGACGATCGCGGGACCCTCGATCCTCGTGCCGCTCGGCGGCGCGCCTCGGATCACGTGGAAGTCCAGCTCGGCGCCGGCGAACATCGCCGGGCGCCGGGCCGCGCTCGGCGTGTGTGCACCCGATCGCGGCGGCGGTGCTGCGCCGAGCTCGAGCTCGGGCCGGGCCGCCGTGGCGCTGACGCGGAGCGTGACCAGCTGCAACGCCTGCTCCGGGTCGCTGTAGCCGTAGCGCTCCTCATGCCGGGCCTCGAACGCGCCGCGCAGGTCGCGTGGATCGGGCGCGAGCCCGGCGTGGATCGGAAGCTCGAACGCCTGTCCCTCATAGCGAAGCTCGTAGACCGCCCGCAGCTCAGCCGCGGGCTCGCCGAGCGCGGCGCGAGCGCGCTCGCCAAGCTCCGCCACGGCGCCCGCGATCTGCTCGCGCCGCAAGCCCGCGCCCGTGAGCAAGACGCTGCGCTGCGCGTCGCGCCGGCGCGGCGAGACGACGAGGCCGAGGGCAGCCAGGACACCCGACGCCCGCGGACACAGGATCGTGTCGATTCCGAGCTCGTCGGCGATCTGCGTGGCGTGCAGCGGCCCGGCGCCCCCGAATGCGAGCAGCGCGTACCGGCGCGGGTCGATTCCTCGCTGCACCGTCACGACGCGCAGCGCGCGGACCATCTCGCTGTTGGCCACGCGGACGATTCCCTGCGCGCAGGCCAGGAGCGTGAGTCCGAGCTCCGACGCGAGCGCGCCGATCGCCCGGGCGGCGGCGGCCGCGCGCAGCCGCACGCCGCCGGCGAGCGGCGCGTCGGCGGCGAGGTAGCCGAGCAACAGGTTCGCGTCGGTCACCGTCGGCTCCGTCCCGCCGCGGCCGTAGCAGGCGGGGCCCGGATCCGCGCCGGCCGAGCGCGGGCCGACGCGCAGCGCCCCGCCCGGATCGCGCCACGCGATCGAGCCGCCCCCGGCGCCGACCGTGTGGACGGCGAGCATCGGGAGCGCGAGCGGGCGCCCGGCGATCTCGCCCTCGGCGTGCTCCTGGACGGCGCCGCCGTCGACGACGCAGACGTCGCACGAGGTGCCGCCCATGTCGAAGCAGACCGCGTCCGGCACTCCGGCGGCGCGAGCCGCGAACGCTGCTCCGGCCGCGCCGGCGGCCGGGCCTGAGAGCACCGTCCAGGCGGCGTGGCGGGCCGCCGCGCTCGCGTCGATGAGGCCTCCATTGGACTGCATGATCGCCGGCGCCGGCAGGCCGGCTTGCTCCGCCCGCCCGAGCAGCCCTCGCAGGTAATGCCCCAACAGCGGCGAGAGCGCCGCGTCGATCTCCGTCGTCGCGGCTCGCTCGTACTCGCGGAACGTGCCGACGACCTCGTGCGAGAGCGATACGTGGACGTCTGGCAGCGCGGCCGCGAGCGCTCGGCTAATCGCCAGCTCGTGCTGCGGGTGGCGGTAGGAATGCAGCAGCACGACGGCGATCGCCTCGGGCTCGGCGGCGGCCACCCGTCGCGCGAGCACCCGTGCCGCTGCAGGCGTGAGCGGCTCCAGCGCGCCGGCCGGCGTCATCCGCTCGGACGCGCCGAACCGCAGCTCGTCGGGCACGAGCGGGGCCGGGCGCGCGGCGCACAGCCGGTAGAGGTCGGGGCGGTTCTGGCGCCCCAATGCGACCAGGTCCGTGAACCCGTCCGTCGCGATCAGCGCGGTCCGCGCGGCCCGCCCCTCGAGCAGCGCGTTCGTCACCACGGTCATCCCGTGCGAGAAGGCCTCGACCTCGTCCGCCGGGCGCGCCGCGCGGGAAAGCACCGCGCCGATCGCCGCCATGACCCCCTCCGACTGATCGCGCGGCGTCGTCGGCGCCTTCGCGCTCACGACGCGGCCATCGACCGCCAGCACGGCGTCCGTGAAGGTCCCACCGACGTCGACGCCCAGCAACATCGGCACGAACCCTATATCCGGGCCAGAGGCCCCGTCTGCCTACGCCGCCATCGAGACGAGGTTCTCCGTGTCGGCGAGGTGCTGATGCGATGGGCAGTACCCGTTGTGCGGCAGCGGCATCCGCTGACACGGAGTGCCTTTGCGCGTGCTCGCGCGGCACTGGAGCGGATTGCCGTTGATGTCGAAGCCGTTCTGCGGCAGGCTGCGCAGGAACTCGTCCGCGAAGTCGACGTAGTACTGAATCACGCGCAGCGCCCGTGCCTGCGCGCTCATCGGCAGGTACGCGCGGATGTCCGAGAACAGCGTGCGCGCTGGATGCGCGAAGTAGTGTCGATCGGTCGCGAGCCGCTCGATCGTCGCCTCGCACGCGCGCAGGACTCGCTCGCGGTTGGCGTATGGACAAGTCGAGCGTGCATCCTCACGTATATCGGCCGCCAGCTCGCGGTAGATGGCCCGACTGAAGTGATACATGCCGCGTTGTGTCTCCTTTCGGCTCCCGGCCAGAGCCATCCCTGTCCCTTGGCTCCCTTCCGGAGCGCCGACCATTCCCGCGAGTATCCCGCTCGTATGTGAAGCAATCGCGCGACTCGTATTAACCGACTCGTTAAGAGGTTCGTCGCGCTAACGCTTCACGACCAGCGCTCGAGCGATGGCTCGGCGCGGTCGCGAACGCTGACGACGTGCATGTCGTCCAGCGCGGGGTCCAGATCGGGGAAGTCGCGGCGCTGGTGCGCGCCGCGGCTCTCCTCGCGCGCGAGCGCGGAGCCCGCGATCAGCCGTACGAGCGGGTGCGGGTCCTCGGTCAGCTCGAGCAATCCGGCGCGGTCGCGCTCGAGCCCCGCGTGCTGCCAGAGCGCCTCGCGGCTCGCCGCGGGCAGTGCCGCAGGCGCCGTCGCGCCGCGCCGGCGGGCGATCGCGCCGGCAATCGCGGCGGCGTCGGGAGGACTCTCGCGCAGCGCCGCGCTCGCGGCACGCGCGCCGAAGACGAAGCATTCGGTGAGCGAGTTGGACGCGAGCCGATTGGCCCCGTGCAAGCCGGTGCACGAACACTCGCCGACCGCATACAGGCCGGCCACCGTCGCCCGCGCGTCGAGGTTCGTCGCGATCCCGCCCATCATGTAATGCGCCGCGGGTGCGACCGGGACGAGCTCGTGCTCGGGATCGATCCCGGCGCGGCGCAGCGCCGTGACGACGTTCGGGAACAGCGCCGGATCGACGTGGCGCATGTCCAGGCCGACCGAGCTGGCGCCTGAGGCGAGCATCTGCCGATGGACCGCCCGGGCGACCTCGTCACGCGGCGCGAGCTCGTCGACGAACCGCCGCCCGCCGGCGTCGAGCAGCAGCGCGCCCTCGCCCCGCACGGCCTCGGTCACGAGGAAGCCGTCGGCGCCGTTGGCCGCCGCGACCGCGGTCGGATGAAACTGCACCAGCTCTACGTCCGCGAGCGCCGCGCCCGCGTCGAACGCGAGCAGCAGCCCCGCGCCGGTAGCCCCCGGAGGATTGGTCGTCCGCGACCACATCGCGGCCGCGCCGCCGGTCGCGACCACGACCGCGGCTGCTGCGACGAAGCGACCGTCGTCGAGCGCGAGCCCGACGCAGCGTCGGTCGTCGTCGGTCAGCAGCCCGATCGCGCGCGTGCCCTCGAGCACCTCGATCGCTGCGTCCTCCGCCACCAGTGCGGAGAGCTGCCGGATGATCCGCCGGCCGGTCGCCGCGCCGCCGGCGTGCACGATGCGCCGGCTCGAATGACCGCCCTCGAGTCCCAGCGCGAGCCGTCCCTCGCGATCGGCGTCGAACCGAACCCCGAGCCTCGTCAAGTCCTCGACCGCGAGCGGAGCCTCCTCGCAGAGAACGCGCGCCGCCGACTCGCGGGAAGCTCCGCGACCGGCCGCGAGGGTGTCGCCGAGATGGCGCTCCGGCGCTGTCCTCGACCGAGAGCGCGGCTGCGAGCCCGCCCTGCGCCCAGTAGCTCGAGGAGCCGGCGAGCGGAGTCGCCGAGATGAGCAGCACGTGCGCGCCGTCGCGCGCCGCGCGGAGGGCCGTGTACAGCCCCGCCGCGCCGGCGCCGATGACCGCGATCTGAGTTTCGACTGCGCTCCAAGGCAGGTACGGTACTCGGGCGATGGCGACGGCGCCCGTGTTCCTCTCGCACCCCTCCTCACTGCGAGCACGACACCGGGGGCCACCCGGAGCGGCCGGAGCGGATCGTCGCGATCGAAGCCGAGCTCGAGCAGTCGGACTGGCTCGGCTTCCGGCGCGTCCTCTCGCAGCCGGTCGACCGCGCGGTCCTGCAGGCGATCCACCCCGAGTCATACGTGTCCTCGATCGCGGCGCTGGCGCGCCGCGGCGGTGGTCACCTCGACCCCGACACGGTCATGAGCGAAGGGTCATTCGACGCGGCGCTCCACGCGGCGGGAGGTGCGGTCGAGCTCGTCGACCTGCTGCTCGCGGGCGAAGCGCCGTCGGGATTCAGCGCGCATCGGCCCCCGGGACACCACGCCGAACGCCAGCGCGGCGATGGGGTTCTGCCTGTTCAACAACATCGCGGTGGCGGCGCAGCACGCGCTCGACGCTCACGGCCTGGAGCGCGTGATGGTCCTCGACTGGGACGTCCACCACGGCAACGGCACCAACGACATCTTCCACGACCAGCGACCAGGTGCTGTTCGTCTCGATCCACCAATGGCCGCTGTACCCCGGCACCGGGACGCGCCGGTGACTGGGGCAGCGGACGCCGGCGCGCGGCTTCACGGTCAACCTGCCAGTCCCGCCGGGCTCGGGCGACGACGTCTTCGGATCGCTCGTCGATCACGTCGCCATTCCGCTCGCGCGCGCCTACGAGCCGCAGCTGATCCTCGTCTCGGCCGGCTATGACGCTCACGCGCGCGGACCCGCTGGCCGGGTGCACCGTGACCGAGGACGGGTACGCCGCGATGGCGCGCTCGGTGCGGCGGGTCGGTGCGGAGCTTCAGGCGCCGGTCGGATGCGTGCTCGAGGGCGGCTACGCGCTCGCGGCGCTCGCGCGCTCAGTCGCGGCGACGCTGGCGGCGTTGAGCGCGCCGTCGCCGGACGTGGGCATGCTCGAGGAGGTCGACGAGGTCGCGCTCGCGCCCGCTGCCGCCGAGGCCCGCCGGCGCCTGGCCCAGTGGTGGCCGGCACTCGCGGAGGGTGCCTACTAGTGCATTAGCATGTCGCTCGTGCCAGAGTCCGCCGTGAAGGACGCGCGCGGCACGCGCGAGCGGCAGTTGCACGAGCACCGCGCCGAGTTGGTGCGCTACTGCTACCGGATGCTCGGCTCCCCGTTCGAGGCCGAGGACGCGGTCCAGGAGACGCTGCTGCGGGCATGGCGTGGGCTCGACCGCTTCGAGGGACGCGCCGCGCTGCGCTCGTGGATGTACCGGATCGCCACGAACGTCTGCATGGACATGCTCAGCGGTCGCGCCCGGCGGGCGCGCCCAATCGACCTCGGCCCTGCCAGCGAGCCGATCGAGGCGAGCCTTCACTTGCAACCCGAGGCGACGTGGATCGAGCCGATTCCCGGCTCGATGCTCGCCGGCACTGCCGATCCCGCGGAGCTCGCGCTCGAGCGCGAGACCGTGCGGCTTGCGTTCATCGCCGCGCTCCAGCAGCTGCCACCGCGGCAGCGCGCGGTCCTGATCCTGTGCGAGGTGCTGCGCTGGCGCGCGAGCGAGGTGGCCGAGCTGCTCGAGTGCAGCGTCGCGTCGGTCAACAGCGCGCTCCAGCGCGCCCGCGCGACGCTGCAGGACGGCCCCGCCAGCCCGGCCGACGTGGCGCCGGCCCTCGACGACGCGCAACGAGCCTTGCTGGCGCGCTACGTGGCCGCCTTCGAGGCATACGACATCGACGCGCTCGCGGCCGTGATCAAGGACGACGCGATCCAGTCGATGCCGCCATACGACCTCTGGCTGCAGGGGCGCGAGGACGTATTGCGCTGGATGTTCGGCCCGGGGATCGGCTGCCGCGGCTCGCGGCTGCTGGCGACGAGCGGAGCGAACGGGATGCCCGCCTACGGGCAGTACAAGCCGAGCGCGTCGGGCTACGAGCCTTGGGCACTGCATGTGGTCGGGCTCTCCGGCGAAGGGGTCGCGGAGCTCACGTTCTTCCTCGATGCGGAGCGTCTGTTCCCGCTGTTCGGGCTGCCGCCGGCGCTCGATCCTCAAGGGCGTCCGCTAGCCCCATCCACGCCAGCAGCGCCCGCAACTCCTCAGGCGCGTTCCGGAGCTTGATCTCGCAGCCGAGCCGGCGCGCGGCGAGCCTCAGCCGCGCGAGCACCTCGACCGTGACCAAATCGGCGCGCGCGCAGGCGAGCTCGACGATCGCGGCCCGCGCGCCGGCGCGCTCGAGCAGAGCGCATGCCTCCTCGCACAGAGGCTCCACGTCGGATCGCGTGATCTGACCCTGGATCGTGAGCGCGACCGCCCGCGCCTGCACGCCGGCCATCTCCGTTAGGACCGCCGACGGCGGCGGAACTCATCGCGGTCGCTCGTTTCGCGTCGTCGAGATCGCCCGTCCGTGCGAGCGCTCTGGCACCATGCAGCGAATGGGTGCCACCCCCGAGCAGCCGATCGCCGTGTTCGACTCCGGCGTCGGCGGCCTCACCGTTCTGCACGAGCTGCTCGTCTCGCTGCCCGGCCGAGGACTACGTCTATCTCGGCGACACGGCGCGCTTTCCCTACGGCGATCGGACGCTCGAGGAGCTGCGTGGCTTCTCGATCGAGATCGCCGAGCATCTCCTCGCTGCCGGCGCGAAGCTGCTGGTCGTCGCGTGCAACGCCGCCAGCTCGGCTGCGCTCGGGGCGCTCGAGGAGCACGTGGAGCGAAGCGGCCGCGCGCTCGACGTGATCGGCGTCGTCGCTCCGGCCACCCAGCTCGCGGTCGCGGGCAGCCGAACCGGCCGGATCGGGCTGCTCGCGACGCCCGCCACCGTCGCCAGCGGCGCCTACGAGCGCGCCGTGCTGGCGGCCGACCCGCATGTTCACCTGGAAACGCGTCGCCTGCCCGGATCTCGCGGCGATGATCCAGGGTGGCCTCCCGTTCGACGAGCGGCTGGTCGAGACCGTGCGGCGCCACTGCGAGCCGTTGCGCGAGGCGCAGGTCGACACCGTGATCCTCGGCTGCACCCACTATCCGCTGCTCGCGCCGATGCTCCAGCGGACGCTCGGCCGCGGCGTGACGCTCGTCACCTCCGGCGCCGGCGTCGCCCGCAGCGTCGAGCGCGCGCTCGCCTCGCGCGGCCTGCTCAACCCGCGCCCGGGCGAGGGCAACTACCGGTTCGAGTGCACGTCGACGTCGGCTCCTTCAAGGCGCTCGGCACGCCGCTTCCTGCAGATGCCGCTCGGCGAGGTCGCGCAGGTCGCGCTCGGGGATGGCGGTGCTCGCGTGACGGCGCAGCGCAGCTACGGCCGCGGGCCCGATGAGCTGCGCCCGGTCGCGATCGAGCCGGGGTTCGTCCGCACCGCGACCGGCTCGGCGCTGATCTCGGTCGGCGAGACGCGCGTGATCTGCACCGCGTCGGTCCAGGAGAGCGTGCCGCGCTGGCTGCTCGGCTCCGGCCGCGGCTGGGTCACGGCCGAGTACGGGATGCTGCCCGCCTCGACCGGCGAGCGCAAGCAGCGCGACATCACCAAGGGCCGGGCCGACGGCCGCTCGGTCGAGATCCAGCGGCTGATCGGCCGCTCGCTGCGCGGCGTCGTCGACTTCGACGCGCTCGGCGAGCGCACGATCTACATCGACTGCGACGTGCTCCAGGCCGACGGCGGCACGCGCTGCGCGTCGATCACCGGCGGCATGGTCGCGCTGCAGCTCGCGTGCGAGCGGCTGATCCAGGAGGGCAGCTCGAGCGCTCGCCGCTGACCGGCACGGTCGCCGCGGTCTCTTGCGGGATCGTCGACGGCGTCCCGCTGCTCGACCTCGACTACTCCGAGGACTCGGCCGCCGAGGTCGACGCGAACGTCGTGATGACCGGCGACGGCGGGCTCGTCGAGGTGCAGGCGACCGCCGAGCGCACGCCGCTGTCGCGCGCCCATCTCGACGAGCTGCTGGCGCTGGCCGCGGGGGGCATCGACGCGCTGCGCGCCGCGCAGGACGAAGCCGTGGCCGCGGCGACTGGCTAGAGCCGCCATGGACCGGCCCGCGATCGTTGCTGCTCGCGACCCGCAACGCGCACAAGCTGGCGGAAGTCCGCCGCCTGCTCGCCGCCAGCGGGGATCGCCGTCGAGCCGCTGCCGGACGGAGTCGAGCTGCCCCCCGAGGACGGGCGACACGTTCGCACGAGAACGCGCTGCCGAAGGCCCGCGCCGCGGCGGCCGCGACCGGGCGGGCCGGCGATCGCCGACGACTCGGGGATCGAGGCCGAGGCGCTCGGCGGCGCGCCCGGCGTCCGCTCCGCGCGATTCGCCGGCGAGCACGCGACCGACGAGCAGAACCTCCCAAGCTGCATCGCGAGGCGCCGCCGGAAGC
The DNA here is from genome assembly GCA_963763525.1 of uncultured Solirubrobacterales bacterium. Taxonomy (GTDB): domain Bacteria; phylum Actinomycetota; class Thermoleophilia; order Solirubrobacterales; family Solirubrobacteraceae; genus Palsa-465. The sequence continues at coordinate 185,495 of CAVXPA010000011.1, read as the reverse complement.
GGGCTGCGCTACGTGTGCGCGCTCGCGTACGTCGATCCCGCGGTGGCGAGGAGCGCGCTCTTCATGGGCGATTGCCGCGGGCGGATGGCGGCGCAGCCGCGCGGGATCGCGCGGCTTCGGCTACGACCCGGTGTTCATCCCGGACGTGGAGCCGGCCAGCGAACGATGGCCGAGCTGACGGACGCCGAGAAGGACGCGATCAGCCACCGCGGCAACGCCGTCCGCGCGCTCTTGCCTGGCTTCGATCGGACGAGTGACGATGGTGGACGGATCGCCAGCGCGATCGGGGACCCGGCGCGACGGCGCGCCCGCGCTCAAGCAGCGCTCGGCGCTGCTGTCGGTCGTCTCGAACTCGGCGCTGATCCTGCTCAAGGTGATCGCGGGGACGCTGACCGGCTCGGTCGCGATCCTGACCGAAGCGGTCCACTCGAGCATCGATCTGGTCGCGTCGATGGTCGCGTTCGTCTCGGTCCGCAAGGCCGACGAGCCGGCCGACGAGAGCCACCGCTACGGCCACGAGAAGATCGAGAACCTCGCGGCGGCGATCGAGGGCGATCCTGATCCTGGTCGGGTCGGCGGCGATCGCGTTTGAGGCGGTCCGGCGGCTGCTCGGCGACGGCAGCGTCCACGCGGTCGGCATCGGGATCGTCGTCGTGGCGCTGTCGGTCGCGGTCAACATCGTCGTCTCGATCGTCCTCGCGCGCAACGCGCGCAGGACCGACTCGCCCGCGCTCGAGGGCGATGCGGCGCACCTGCGCACCGACGCCCTGACCTCGGCGGCCGTGTTGCTGTCGCTCGTGCTCGTGAAGCTGACCGGCGCACAGTGGATCGATCCCGCGGTCGCGCTCGCGTGGCCGCGGCGATCGTCGTCACCGGGCTCAGGTTGCTGACCCGGTCGTCGCGCGTGCTCGTCGACGAGTCGCTGCCCGCTGACGAGGTGGAGGTCGATTCGCGAAGCGGTCGAGGCGTTCGCGGCGCGCGGCGTCGTCGGCTACCACGAGCTGCGCACCCGGCGGGCCGGCTCGCGGCGCTACGTCGACCTGCACTGCAGTTCCGCGCCGGGACCTCGCTCGAGGACGCGCACCGAACCGCGCACGAGCTTCAGGACCTGATCGCATCCGGCTCAGCGCGCCGACGTGCTCATCCACCTCGAGCCCGAGGACCGCGTCCGTCCGGGGGAAGAGATCCGCGAGGCCCGCCGGCGGGCGGCGCCGCGGTACTCAGACGGGGCACTCAGTCGAGGAGGTTGATCGCGGCCGAGACGGCGACCGCGACCGTCACGACCGGCTACCCGAAGTAGCCCTCGAGGAACAGGATCAGGGCGGCGAGCAAGCACGCGAGAGAAGTCGCGGCCCAAGCGGCACGGGCGATGTCCACGAATGCATTCTGGACTGCGGGGCCGATGGCTTGCGCAGCCGTCGCCGGCTCGAGCATTGCGATTGTGTCACGGATTTCCGCAAATTGCGGAAATTTGACGCGTCCGAGGTGGGAACGCGCCGATCGCGTGGGGAGAATGCCGCGTTGCCCGCGGCCGGCGCGATCACCGCCGTCCGCGAACCGTGTTAGCTTCGACCATTCCTACCACCTCGAAGGAGGAGCAAGTGACGAAGGCCGAGTTCGTCGACCAGGTCGCAGACCGCGCCGGACTGAGCAAGAAGGACGCCGCAGAAGCAGTCGATGCGGTGCTGGAGACGATCGAGGACACGCTGAAGCGCGGCAGCGACGTCGTCTTCTCCGGATTCGGCAAGTTCAGCGTCTCGCAGCGCAGCGCGCGCGAGGGCCGCAACCCCGCCACCGGCGAGAAGATCTAGATCGAGGCCTCGCGGGTGCCGAAGTTCACCGCCGGCGCCGCCTCAAGAAGGCGGTCAAGTAGCGCCGCCCCGCGCAGTGGCGTCGCGCTCGTGAGCCGGGGCCGACGGCGGCGCTTCGGAGATCGCCTCGCTGGACCGGCGTAGCTGTGCGCGCCGGTCGCAGCTCGTCCTCGGGCTCGATCCGGACCCCGCGCGGCTGTGGCCGCGCGCAATCGAGCTTGCGGGCGGGGTGGGCACTCGTCCGCCTCGGCCGCCGCAGTGGCCGGCGTGCGGTGCGCGCGCATTGCGCGCTGGTGATCGAGGCCGCCGGCGAGCACTGCGTCGCGGTCAAGCCCCAGCTCGCGTGCTTCGAGCGGCTCGGGGCCCCCGGCTGGAGGCGCTCACGGAGGTCGTCGCGATCGTGCTCGTGACGCACGGCTGCTCGTGATCGCCGACGCCAAGCGCGGCGACATCGACGTCACCGCGATCGCCTACGCGCAGGCGTTCCTCGGCGAGACGCCGACCCCGTTCGGGCCGGTGACCGGGCTCGGCGCCGACGCGCTGACCGTCAACCCGCTGCTCGGCAGCGACTCGCTGGCGCCGTTCGTGGACAACCGCGCGCGCAAGCGGGTGCCGGGCTGTTCGTGCTCGTGCGGACCTCGAACCCGGGCGCCGCCGACGTGCAGGAGCGCGAGCTCCGGGGCGGCGGCCTCGTGAGCGAGCGCGTCGCGCGGATCGTCGCCGACCTGGGGGCCGAGGCCGTGGGCGCGAGCGGGCTCTCAGACGTCGGCGCCGTCGTCGGCGCGACCGCTCCCGAACGGCTCGACGCGCCTGCGCGAGCTGATGCCGCGCGCGGTCTTCCTGCTGCCGGGCGTCGGCGCCCAGGGCGGGCAGGTCGAGGAGCTCGCGGACCGGCGTTCGCGCCCGGCGAGGCGAGCGGCTCGGTGTCGCGCCTCGCGCGGGATCGTGGATGCGTACGCCCGGCTCGGCGGCGATCCGGTCGCGGCTGCGGCCGGCGAGGCAGCGCGCCTGCGCGAGCTGACATGGGAAACTCGCGCACGACCGCTCGGCGGCCCCGAGGCCGCTTGTATGATCGCCCCGCGATGGCGCGTCGGAGTCCTGTCGCGTTTTCTAGCGCCGGTCGCACTCGCGGCGGTGATCGCGGGGGCGTATATCGTCGTGCACGCGGGGCTGAAGAGCGACCAGGTCGCGACGGTCACTCAGCCGCCGCTCACCGTTCCGACCGACCACCCGCACGGAGCGCTCGCGACGGCGAAGTTCTACGTCGTGCACCCGAGCGACACGCTGACCAAGATCTCGCAGGCTCACGGGTGTGTCCGTCGCTCAGCTCGAGGCGCTGAACCCGAAGGCCGATCCGAGCAGTCCTGCAGACCGGGGCAGAGCTGAGGATCCGACGATGAAGCGCCCGACGCGGGCGCCGCTGGCCGCTGTCCTTGCGGTCATCGCGCTCGCGGCGGCGCCCGGCGCGGCGCTCGCCGCCGCCGGACCCGAGTCTGACCGCGCCCGCGCGGCGCGTTGATCGACGCCTCGACCGGCCAGGAGCTGTACGGCCACAACGCCGAGCGCCGAGCTGCCGATCGCCAGCACGACGAAGATGATGACGGCGCTGGTGACGCTCGAGCACGTCCACCGACCTGAACGACGATCTTCACGCAGACCGACTAGCACGCGGCGCCGGCCGACTCGCAGATCGGGCTGGTGCCCGGGCGAGCGGATGAGCGTCCACGACCTGCTGCTCGCGCTGCTGCTGCCGAGCGCCGACGACGCGGCCGAGGATCTCGCGTACAACGTCGGCGGCGGCTCGGTCGCGCGCTTCGTCGGCGATGATGAACGCGCGCGCGCGCAGCTCGGGCTGCACGCACACGCACTACTCGACGCCGATCGGGCTCGACACGCCGGGCAACTACTCGAGCGCCGCGGACCTCGTCGAGCTCGCGCGCTATCTGATGCGCACGAGCCGTTCTTCGCGCACGCGGTCGCGCTCGCCGCGCGGTGCTGAACACCGGGCACTACGTCCGGTACGTGGTCAACACCAACGACCTCGTCGGACGCGTTCCGTGGATCAACGGCGTCAAGACCGGGCACACGCTCGGACGCCGGCTACGTGCTCGTCGCCGTCGGGCACGGCGCGACGGCATGACGCTGATCGGCGCCGGTGCTCGGCACGACGCAGCGAGTCCGCGCGCGACGCCAACGCGCTGGCGCTGCTCAACTGGGGCTTCGCGAGCTTCCACCTCGTGCAGCCGCCGGTGCGCGGGCGAGGTGCTCGCCCGCCTCACCGGTCGCACCAGCGACACGCTCTGGGTGCGTCGCGATCGCATCAGCACGGCGTTAGCGCACTGGTCGCGCGCTGCGGCGCCGCGTCCGCGTCGCTGCGTCCGGCGCCGCGCCAGCTGGTCGGGCCGCTGCCGAAGGGCACGGTCGTCGGGCACGTGCGCCGTGCTCGTCGGCTGGACGGACGATCGCGCACGGATCCCGCTGCTGCTCGCGCGCGCGGCTGCCGGCGGTGCAGCCGCTGACGATTGCCGCGCGTCTCATCACGCGACCGTTTACGCTTGTGATGCTCGCGCTGCTGCTCGGTGTCGCGGTCGTGCCGTCGTCGCGACGGCGCCGTCGCACCGCGAGGGCTGGCACGACGGCCGGTCCGGAGCCGAGCGATGATCATCACCGTCACGCTCAACGCCGCGCTCGACAAGACGCTCGAGGTGCCCGAACTTCACGCCCGGGCGCCGGCACCGGACCGTCGACCAGACGACGATGCCCGGCGGCAAGGGCGTCAACATCGCGCGCGCGATCAAGCGCCTCGGCCAGCCCGTGATCGCCACCGGCCTCGACCGGCGGCGCCACCGGGCACGCGGATCATCGAGGCGCTGAACGACGAGTCGATCCTCAACGCCTTCGTGCGCATCCGCGAGGAGTCGCGCACGAACATGGCGGTGCTCGACCCGACCACCGGCATGCACACCGAGATCAACGAGCGCGGCCCGTCGGTCTCCGAGCAGGAGCTCGAGCTGTTCCGCGAGAAGCTCCTGTACCTGGCCCAGGGCGCGAGCATCTGCGTGTTCGCCGGCAGCCTCCCGCGCGGGCGTCGAGCCCGACATCTACGCCGGCTGATCCGCGAGGTCAAGCAAGCTCGGCGTGATGACGATCGTCGACACCGACGGCGAGCCGCTGCGGCTCGCGGTCCGCGCCGAGCCGCGACGTCGTCTCGCCGAACGAGCTCGAGGCCGAGGAGCTCGTCGGCCACGAGTTCAACGACATCGACGACCGCGCGCAGGCCGTCGCCGAGATCACGCCGGCTCGGCGCGGGCGAGGCGATCATGACCGTCGCCGACGGCTGCTACGCCTGCTGCTCGAGGACCGGGGCAGCGACGCTCTACCGCGTCCGAGTCGAGGAGCAGGAGGCGCATTCGACCGATCGGCTCCGGCGACGCGTTCCTCGCCGGCTACGTCGCGGCGCGCTACTCGGGCCGCCCGCCGTCGAGTGCCTGCGCTTCGGCGTCGCCTGCGGCGCCGAGTCCACGCAGCACTTCGGCGCCGGGATCCTCGACCCGACGCGGGTCGACCGGCTCTACTCGGAGGTCGAAGCGGAGCGGCTCGAGACCACGGCCGAGATCGGCTGAGCCACCGGCTCGGTCACCCACCTGACACTTTTTGACGTCCGTGACTGCCATGTTCGGCGGTCGCGCGGTACCGTTATGGAGTGCCAGGAAGGTCCCAAGCCTCGGGTGTCAACGTCCTCGGGCTGCTGTACCTCGTCTGTGTGTTTGCGGTGCTGTTCCTGCCGGCGTTCTTCGGAGGCCGGGGCTCGCCGCCGGGGCCGCCAGACTCCGGCTCCGACGACGGCTGGGGCAGACGCCCGCCGCGGCCGCCGACGCCGCCGCGTCCGCCGCGGGGCGGAATCCCGCTACCAGACGCTCAGCCGGCTCGGATCCGCCTTCGCGATCACGGCCGGCTCGCGAGCCGGCTGCCGGCGCGGGCACGACGGCCTGCCCGCGGCCCCCACCGGCGACCGGTGCGCTCGCCCGTGGTTCCCCGGCAGTAGCCGCGGCTTTCCTCGACCGGGGCGGTCGGCGGGTTGGCGCGGTCGAGGTTGACCGCGGGTGGCGCGGTGTTTGTCGACGCGGTGTCGGCGGGGGTGGCGCCGTCGAGGTTTGCCGCGCGTGGCGCGGTTTTCCTCGACCGCGACGTCGGCGGGGTCGGTGCCGTCGAGGTTTGCCGCGGGTGGCGCGGTTTTCCTCGACCGCGGCCTCGGTGGGGTGGTGCGGTCGAGGTTGACCGCGGGTGGCGCGGTTTTCCTCGACCGCGACGTCGGCGGGGTGGTGCCGTCGACGTTGACCGCGGGTGGCGCGGCTTTCCTCGACCGGGGCGTCGGCGGGGTGGTGCGGTCGAGGTTTGCCGCGGGTGGCGCGGTTTTCCTCGACCGCGGCGTCGGTGGGGTCGGGCGGTCGAGGTTTACCCGACCCTGGCGACGAACTCTGCGGAACTGGTTCCGGGGGGTGGAACCGGATCCGCGAAGTTCGCGCGGGGGGTCCCCGAACCGCATGCTCGCGGGGGGTCCCCGAACCGCCCGAACGAGGCATCAAAGAGCGACCCGGAACCCCCCCAAAACGCCCCGCGCAGCGCGAGGCCACTGCTAGGATCGATCTCCCGATGGTCGCCGCCCTCGCCGTCCAGCATCCGTCCGCCACGATCCCTACGCTCCCCTGATGGAAGTAGAGATCGGCCGCGGAAAAAAGGCCCGCCGGGCATACGGGTTCGATGACATCGCGATCGTCCCGTCGCGGCGCACGCGGGACCCGGACGATGTCGACGTCTCGTGGACGCTCGGCCCGTACCGGTTTGATTTGCCGCTGCTGGCGGCCGCGCTCGATGGCGTCGTCTCGCCCGAGACCGCCGGCATCATCGGCAAGCTCGGCGGCCTGGCGGTCCTGAACCTCGAGGGCATCTTCTGCCGCTACGAGGATCGCCGAGTCCCAGCTCGAGCGGATCGCGACCTTCTCGCGCGATATCGCGACGCGTGAGATGCAGGACATCTACCGGGAGCCGATCAAGCCGGAGCTGATCGCCCGCCGGATCGCCGAGATCAAGGAGCAGGGAGTGGTGACCGCGGCGTCGCTGACGCCGCAGAAGGTGCGCGCCTACTACGAGATCGCGCTCGACGCCGGGCTGGACATCCTCGTGATCCAGGGGACGGTCGTCTCGGCCGAGCACGTGTCGCGCGACGAGAGCCGGCCACCGCTCAACCTCAAGGAGTTCATCCGCGAGCTGCAGCCGACGCCGGTGATCGTCGGCGGATGCGCGTCGTATCACACGGGTCTGCACCTCATGCGCACGGGTGCCGCCGGCGTGCTCGTCGGCGTCGGGCCGGGCGCGATCTGCACGACTCGCGGCGTGCTCGGAATCGGCGTCCCGCAGGCGACGGCGATCGCGGACGTGGCCGCGGCGCGCTCGCAGCACATGCTCGAGACCGGCGACTACGTGAAGGTGATCGCCGACGGTGGGATGCGCACCGGCGGCGATGTCGCGAAGGCGATCGCGTGCGGCGCCGACGCGGTGATGCTCGGCTCGGCGCTCGCGCGTGCGTACGAGGCGCCCGGACCGCGGCTTCAACTGGGGGATGGCGACGTTCCACCCGACGCTGCCGCGCGGCACGCGGGTGGCGACGAACCGCAACGGCACGCTCGAGGAGATCATCCGCGGACCCGCGCGCGAGAACGACGGAACGTTCAACCTGATGGGCGGGCTGCGGACTTCGATGGCTACATGCGGCTATCGCGACATCGCGGAGTTCAACCGCGCCGAGCTGATGGTCGCGCCGGCGCTGCAGACCGAAGGCAAGCAGCTGCAGCGCGAGCAGGGCGTTGGGATGGGTGCCGGCGGCGTGGCTGCGGCGGTCGGTGTCGCCGATTAGCGCTGCGTCCGCGCCAGCGGCTCGCTAGGCCGAGATCTCGAGAGCGCGCGGGCGGCGCGGCGATGGAGGACATGCCGGCAGCCCAGCAGGGTGACGAGGTCGTCGTGCTCGACTACGGCGGTCAGTACTCGCAGCTGATCGCTCGCCGCGTGCGCGAATGCGGCGTGTTCTCGGAGCTGCTCCCGCATCACGTCGGCGCTGCCGAGGTGGCGCGCCGGCGCCCGCAGCGGCGTGATCCTTTCCGGCGGTCCGGCGTCGGTGTACGCCGACGACGCGCCCCCGCTCGACCCGGAGCTGCTCGAGCTCGGCGTTCCCGTGCTGGGGATCTGCTACGGGATGCAGCTGCTCGCGCACGACGCTCGGGGGCGAGGTGGAGGCCGCCGCGGTCGGCGAGTTCGGCCGCGCGCAGCTGCGAGTGCACAGCCCGGCCGGTTGCTCGCCGGGACGCCGCCCGAGCAGACGTGCTGGATGTCGCACCGCGACACGGTGTTCGCGGCGCCGCCGCGGATTCACGGCGCTGGCGTCGTCGACCGCGTCGCCGGTGGCGGCGTTCGAGTCCATCGAGCGCGGGATCTACGGGATCCAGTTCCACCCCGAGGTCGTGCACACGCCGTACGGCCAGCACGTGCTGACCAACTTCCTCGAGGACGTCTGCGGCTGCGCGCGATCGTGGAGCGCGAGCTCGGTGATCGAGGAGCAGATCGAGCGCATCCGGGCGCAGGTCGGCGACGGACGGGCGATCTGCGGCCTGTCGGGCGGCGTCGACTCGAGCGTCGCCGCACTGCTCGTGCACCGCGCGATCGGCGACCGGCTCACGTGCGTGTTCGTCGATCACGGGCTGATGCGCAAGAACGAGGGCGCGCAGGTGATCGCGGCGTTCCGCGATCATTTCCAGGTGCCGCTGGTCGCGGTCGACGCCGTCCGAGCGGTTCCTCGCTCGGCTGGCCGGGGTCACCGATCCAGAGGAGAAGCGCAAGCGGATCGGCGCCGAGTTCATTCGCGTGTTCGAGGAGGAGGCGGCGAAGCTCGAGGACGTGGGGTTCCTCGTGCAGGGCACGCTTGTACTCGGACGTGATCGAGTCCGGCGGCGGAACCGGCACGGCGACGATCAAGTCCCATCACAACGTCGGCGGCCTCCCTGACGATCTCCAGTTTGAGCTCGTCGAGCCGTTGCGGGCGCTTGTTCAAGGACGAGGTGCGAGCGGTCGGCGCCGAGCTCGGACTGCCGGAGCGGCTCGTGTGGCGCCAGCCGTTCCCGGGGCCGGGTCTCGCGATCCGGGTGGTGGGGGGCGAGGCGACCCGAGAGCGGCTCGAAATCCTCCGTGAAGCCGACGCGATCCTGCAGGACGAGATCCGGAAGGCCGGCCTGTACCGCGATCTGTGGCAGTCGTTCTGCGTTCTGCCGGACATTCGCGCGGTCGGCGTTCAGGGGGACGTCCGCACGTACGGCAGCGTGATCGTGATCCGGGCGGTCACCAGCGACGACGCGATGACCGCAGATTGGGCCCGCCTCCCGTACGACCTGCTCGAGCAGATCGCGTCGCGCATGATCAGCGAGATCCAAGCGGTGGGACGCGTCGTGCTCGACATCACGAGCAAGCCCCCGGGCACGATCGAATGGGAATGAGGCCGAGCACGCGAGCGGCCAATCAGCGCACACCCCATTGAGCTTCGCTAGCATCGCGGCGCGTGGGGTCTATTGGCGTGCGTTGGCAAGGATGCGTCGTGTCGGTCCTGGCGGCGTTGGTGCTCGTCGCCGTGTCAGCTGCGCCCGCGCTGGCGCAGGAGACCCTGACCCTCAACACGCAGAACGTCAATGCCGTCTCGGGACAGCCGTGGAGCGGCCCGGTCGTGAAGTTCATCGACTCGTCGGGCGCCACGACGTTCACGACGACGATCGACTGGGGTGACGGCACCCCGGCTACTGCGGCCACCATCACCGCCGGCCCGGGTGGCGTCTGGACCGCCAGCGCCACGCACACGTATGCCGACGAGGGCGACTATGTGATCGTCGTCACGGTGACCGACACAGCGACCGGGGTCAGCGCGACCGGCTACATCGGCGCGAACGTCGCCGACGCCCCCCTCACCTCCCCGTACGCGGTTCAAGGTCAGTACACAGACGGTGGGTCGGCGCCCGCCGCGGTCGTGGGACTCGATCAGTTCGAGCAGGCGATCGGGGGTCCCAACAATGGCACTGGTCCGCCACAGGTGGCCGGCTATCGCGACATCGCGTGGGGGTCAATCGCGCTGAACGGAACTGATCCGGGTTCGCGGACGATCGTGCCGGGCGTGGATGTCTCGATCGCGACGACACGACTCCAGGACCAGGGGATCGAGCTCGGCCGCAGCGTCGCCGTCGCGGGCGACGGCTTCGCATCCGTCAACCCCACCGTCGACTTCGTGTCGCCGACCGGACCCAACGTCTGGGGCCTGTTCAACACCAAGCTGATCAACATGTCGATCGTCACGCCGACGGGCCAGAGCAGCGCTCCGGCGGCGTCGGCGACGCGCGGTCTCGGCATCTTGTTCCTGAACGTGCGCAATCTCGACACGACCTGCATCACCTACTTCAACGGAACTTTCCAGCTCGGTCAGGTATGCGCCCCAGCGGGCCCCGTCTCGTTTGCCGGCGAGTTGTTCACCACGCCGGTCGTCACCTCGATTCAGGTGCAACTCGGCACGGCGCGCATCTTCAGCTGGGACGGCTCGTCGAGTCCGGTGCCGGGACCTAAGGACCGCGTCAGCGGTCAGAACAACATCGTCGGCGCGGCAGACCTCGTGCTGGCCGAGCCGGGGACCACGCAGCCGACGATCGACGGGACGGCGGGTGAGCCGGTCACGGCGACCGTCGACACGTTCGCAGACACCGACCCGGGCGGAATCACAAGCGACTTCAACACCTCGATCAACTGGGGTGACGGCACCCAATCCCCCGGTCACGTCACGGGAACGCCGGCGAGTTTCAGTGTCACCGGCGTTCACACGTATATGCGTGCCGGCGTGTTCGGCGTGCAGACCCAGGTCAGCGATCTCGGCGGCTCGACCCAGTCAGGCAGGGCGACGATCGTGATCGGCCCCCGCAGCACGGCACTGAACGTCTCGTGCGCGCCCTCGCCGGTGGCGGTCACCCACCCGATCCCGTGCACCGCAGAGGTGACAGACACGAGTCCCGGAACGGCGATCGTCCCGACCGGCACCGTGGCGTTCTCCTCTGGGACGACCGGCGCGAGCTTCAGCAGCGGCTCAGGCTGCACGCTGCAGCGCGTCAGCGCTCTGGCGTCCTCCTGCTCTCTCAGCTACATCCCGATCGTTTACCCCCCCGCCAAGGCCAATGTTCAGGCCGTGTACGGCGGCGACGGCGCCCATTCCGGCAGCTCCGGGCGGGCGCGGTTCAAGGTTCGTCCCCAGGCGTGCTTCGTCGCGGTCCCGTCGGCTCGGCTCGGCCACCGCCCGATGCGCCTGCGCGTGGTCGTGAGATGTGACTCGAGCGCGGACGCACAGATCGTCGTGACCGCGCTCGCCTCCCGACACGGCTCGCGGCGAGCTTTCAAGTTCACATTCGGTCACTTGAACCGGTTCGTCCCCGGCGCGCGCGCGACCAGCTTCACGATCGTGGCGACGCCCAGGGCGTCGAGGGAATTGCAAGCGGCGGCGGGCAACCGGCAGCGGGTGTCGCTCAGCTTCACGGTGACCTCCAAGATTCGCAACGCCCGCGCGATCACCGGCGCGAGCGTGCGCGAGCTGAAGAACCTCTAGCTCGTTCAGGCCGACGCTGGCCGCCTTCAGGCGAGCGCGAGGATCGGGGTCACGTATTGCCCGAGATCACCTGGCAGGGCGGCCCGGGTGAACCATCGGGCGTCCGCGATCTCGCCGCGATCGAGCTCGATCCGCGGGGCCGCGACGGACGTCTGAAAGCAGTCCAGAGCGCCGCGCCGGCGGCCCAGCTGGACCTGCACCTGGCCGAGCGGCGCGAGCTCCTGCGCCTCGATCCCGAGCTCCTCGCGCAGCTCGCGCAATGCGGCCTGAGAGGGCTGCTCGCCGCGCCTGATCCCGCCCCCCGGGACCTCCCACTCACGCGGTCCATACGTGTGGCGTACGAGCAGCACGTCGTCCCCGTCCGTGACGAGGAACTTGACGCCCCGCACGCGCGGCGCGAACACGAACCAGTACACCGCCAGCACCCGGTAGGCGATCCGGAAGGCCGGCCGGCGGATCGCGACCGGAAGCTTCATGAATCCAGCGTACGCCGCGGCTGGCTATTATTGAGCGAGAGCCGCGCGGACGACGCGCGGCTTGTGCGTGCCATGAAGACCTACGTTGCCACCCCAGCAGATCGAGAGCGCAACTGGCTCCTCGTCGACGCCACCGGGCAGACGCTCGGCCGGCTCTCGACGCAGATCGCCGACGCGCTGCGCGGCAAGCGCAAGCCCGTCTACACCCCCCACGTGGACACGGGCGACTTCGTGATCGTGATCAACGCCGAGAAGGTGGCGGTCACCGGCAACAAGCGGTCGGACAAGCTCTACTACCGCCACTCGGGCTATCCGGGAGGCCTGAAGTCGCGCACCCTCGCGGAGATGCTCGAGCGTCGGCCTGAGGAGGTCATCCGGCTCTCCGTCAAGGGGATGCTTCCGCGCAACCGCCTCGCCCGCAAGCAGCTGACCAAGCTCAAGATCTATGCCGGGCCCGAGCATCCACACGCAGCTCAGCAGCCGCAACCGATGGAGATCGAGCAGTGAGCACCGACGCCGAGCCGCCCCAGGACGACCACGACATCGACGAGCGCGACGCGGGCGAGCAGGCGCGCGACGCCGGCGAGCGCGAGAGCGAGGCGCCCGAGGCGTCCGAGGCGCCAGAAGCCGAGCCGACCGCCGGGGACGGCGGCGAAGACCGAGCCGAGCCGCCCGAGCCCGAGCCCGAGCCCAGCCGAGGCCGAGCCCGAGCCCGAGCCCGAGGCCGAGATCGAACCCGAACGCGCGGTCCCAGCTGCGAGCGAGCCCGAACCGTCGTCTGAGCCGGTCGCGGACGAGCAAGACGAGGAGGAGATCGAGCTGGCGCCGCGGTTGCGACCCGAGATCCCAGGCGCCGACCTGATCCCCGACATCGTCGCCGAAGGCGAGGAGTTCCTCGACGCGGAGGCTCGCGCGGCGGCCGAGGCCGAGGCCGAGGCGGCGGCGCTGCTGGCCCAGGAGGAGCACGACGAAGAGCCGCGGCCGATCGCGGACGCCGCGATCGATCTCGCCGCCGGCGCGCGCTACGCGGCCACCGGCAAGCGCAAGACCGCGGTCGCGCGCGTGATCCTCAAGCCGGGCAGCGGCACGTACGCGATCAACGGCAAGGCGCTGGACGATTACTTCCCGCGCGAGACCCTGCGGCGCGTGATCCGCCAACCGCTCGAGGCGGTCGGCTACGAATCGCGCATGGACGTCGTCGCCCGGATGCACGGCGGCGGCGTCGCCGCCCAGGCGGGCGCGCTGCGCCACGGCATCTCGCGAGCGCTGCTCGACGCCGATCCGAACCTACGCGGAGAGCTCAAGCGCCGCGGCTTCCTGACGCGCGACCCGCGCGTCAAGGAGCGCAAGAAGGCAGGCCTCAAGAAGGCCCGCAAGCGGCCTCAGTTCTCGAAGCGCTAGCGTAACGCCCGCAGATGGCGCGCCAGCTCTTTGGCACGGACGGTGTCCGTGGCCGCGCGGGACACTTTCTCACGGCCGAGCTCGCGCTCAAGCTCGCGCGGGCGGCCGTCGTGCACGCGCCCGAGGCGCACCCGCAGGTCCTGGTCGTGCGCGACACGCGCGAATCAGGGGAGATGCTCGAGTCCGCGATCGCGGCCGGCGTGACCTCCGCCGGCGGCGACGCGCTCCTGGCCGGCGTGCTGCCGACGCCTGCAGCGCCGCTGCTCTTGCGCCGCCACGGCCTGCAGCTGGCGGCGGTCATCTCGGCCTCCCACAATCCCTACCAGGACAACGGGATCAAGCTGTTCGCCGCGGACGGCTTCAAGCTCCACGACGACACCGAGCACGAGATCGAGGCCGAGCTCGACAAGCCGCTCGGATCCGTCTCGCGGATCGGGCGCGTGCGCCGGTTGCATGGCGCGCTCGAGGATTATCTGCGCGAGCTGCACGTCCGCTTCGCGGAGCTCGACCTGAGCGGCATGAGGGTGCTGCTCGACTGCGCCAACGGGGCCACGTATCGCGCGGCGCCGGAGATCTTCCGGCGGTTGGGCGCCGACGTGGACGCCATCTTCGACGAGCCCGACGGGCGCAACATCAACGACGCCTGCGGCTCGACGCACCTCGATGCGGTCGTCGCGCGGATGCGCGGCGGCGAGTACCGGGTGGCGTTCGCATTCGACGGCGATGGCGATCGCGTGCTCGCGATCGACGGCGCGGCCGAGGTCGTCGACGGCGACGAGCTGATCGCGCTGGCAGCGCTGCACCTGCGCACGCGAGGGCGTCTGCACGGACAAGGCGTCGCGGTCACGGTGATGACGAACTACGGCTTCCACACGGCGATGGCCACGGCCGGGATCGAGGTCGCGAGCACCGCGGTCGGCGACCGTTATGTATTGGACGAGCTGCGCCGCCGAGGGTGGGCGCTCGGCGGCGAGCAGTCGGGCCACATCATCGACCTCGGCTTCGGCCCCTGCGGCGACGGCATCGCGAGCGCGCTGTTGACGCTCGAGGCGCTCGGCACTCGCGACCTGCGCGATCGCGACGCGATGGAGAAGCTGCCGCAGCGGCTGGTGAACGTGCGCGCCCCCGACCGCGCGACACTGGAGGCCGCGATGGCGCACGAGCAGCTCGACAGCGCGATCGCGCGCGAGCGATTGGCGCTCGAAGGTCGCGGGAGGGTGCTCGTACGCGCGTCGGGTACTGAGCCGTTGATTCGGGTGATGGTCGAGGCGCCCAGCCACGAGGAGACCGAGGAGGTCTGCACGCGGCTGGTGCTGGTCGTGCAAGCCGTCGTCGGCTAGTCGACTCGCAGCCTCGTGGTTAACATGGGGCGCTCGCTCGCCGGTGAGCCGGTGGCGAGCGCGAGCCGCCGGTGCGGCTCGACCCCGCGACCCGAAGGAGTCAAGGCGGAATGTGCGGCATCGTAGGTTACGTAGGGCCAAGGGCGGCGCGTCCGCTCCTGTTCGCGGGGCTCGAGAAGCTCGAGTACCGCGGTTATGACAGCGCCGGTATCTCCGTCCTGGAGGGAGACCGGATCGATGCGGTCCGGGCGGTCGGAAACCTCAGCGCGCTGCGGCGCGTGATCGATGCGACGGGCTCCGTCGATGGTGGCGTCGCGCTGGCCGAGCTGCCGCAGCCGAGCACGGGCATCGGGCACACGCGCTGGGCCACGCACGGGCGCGTGACCGAGGAGAACGCCCATCCACACTACGACACGGCCGACCGCGTGCACGTGGTCGTGAACGGGATCGTCGAGAACTACGTCGAGCTCAAGCAGCGGCTGGCGGCGGACGGCGCTCACTTCACCTCCGAGACCGACGCCGAGGTGATCGCGCACCTGATCGCGCATCACTGCGCGAGCTGCGAGACGCTCGCCGAGGCAGTGCGCGCCGCCTACGCCGAGTTGCGCGGCCATTATGCGTTCGTCGCGATGAGCGCCGCCGAGCCCGGCGTGCTCGTCGGGGCGCGCAAGGAGTGTCCGCTGATCGTCGGCCGCGGCGACGACGAGCAGTTCGTCGCCTCCGCGATTCCGGCGTTCCTGCGCGAGACTCGCCAGGTGCAGTACATCGACAACGACGAGATCGTCGTGCTGACCCCGGATGAGGTCGAGTTCTTCACCGCGGACGGAGAGCCGCTCGAACGCGACCTCGTGACGATCGATTGGGACGCCGACACGGCCGAGAAGCAGGGCTATGAAACGTTCATGCTCAAGGAGATCCACGAGCAGCCCGACGCCGTCGCCGAGACGATCGGCGAGCGAGCCGCGCGCGAGGACGGGATCGATCTCGGGGATCTGGGCGAGATCGACGACGAGCTGCTGCGTCGCGTCCGCCGCGTGGTGATCGTCGCGTGCGGCACCTCCTATCACGCCGGCCTGATGGGCCGCTACGCGATCGAAGAGTGGGCTCGCGTGCCGGTCGAGGTCGAGATCGCCTCCGAGTACCGCTATCGCAACCCGGTCGTCGGCGAGGACGATCTGGTGATCGGGATCTCCCAGTCGGGCGAGACGGCCGACACGCTCGCGGCGATGCGGATCGCGCGCGAACGCGGCGCCCGTGTGCTGGCGATCACGAACATCATGGGCTCGCAGGCGACGCGCGACGCCGACGGCGTCCTGTATACGCGGGCTGGGCTCGAGATCGGCGTGGCGGCGACGAAGACGTTCGTCAGCCAGGTCGTGGTCATGTATCTGCTCGCGCTGCGCCTCGCCGAGCTCCGCGGGTCGCTGGACGGCGGCACGCTCGGCGCTCGGATCGCCGACATCAAGCGCCTGCCTCATCTGATCGACGCCGTGCTCGAGCACGGCACCGGCGAGCTGCTGCGGATCGCGGAGGAGAACCACGGCGCCAACTTCTTCATGTACATCGGGCGCCACGCCGGCCTGCCGGCCGTGCTCGAGGGCGCGCTCAAGCTCAAGGAGATCTCCTACATCGCGACCGATGCGTACGCCGCGGGCGAGATGAAGCACGGACCGATCGCGTTGCTCGACGAGAGCACGCCGGTGGTCGCGGTCGCGACCGAATCGCCCGTGCTCGAGAAGCTCGTCTCGAACATCCAGGAGGTCCGCGCTCGTGGCGCGCGGGTGCTCGCGATCGCGAGCGAGGGCGATGAGCAGATCGCACACCATGTCGACGAGACGATCCGCGTTCCCCGTACCGATTGGATGCTCGCGCCGCTGTTGGCGGTGATCCCGATGCAGCTGCTCGCGTACCACATCGCCCGCCGGCGCGGGCTGAACGTCGACCAGCCGCGCAACCTGGCCAAGACGGTGACGGTCGAGTGAGCGGACCGCCGGGCGTCGGCATCGACCTGCTCGAAATCGAGCGGCTCGAGCGCGCGCTCGCGCGGCGCCCGAACCTGGCCCAGCGCCTGTTCACCGACGCCGAACGCGCGTACGCGGCCGGGCGCGCACGCCCCGGTCAGCATCTCGCCGCCCGTTTCTGCGCCAAGGAGGCGGTCGCCAAAGCACTCGGACTGCAAGCGTGGAGCTTTCGCGACGTCGAGGTGCTGGGCGGCGGCGGTCCGCCCGAGGTCCGGCTTCACGGTCTGGTGGCAGAGCGCGCGCGGGAGCTCGGCGTCGAGGTGAGCGTTTCGTTGACCCATTCGCGGCAGGACGCGGCGGCAGTCGCGCTCGCGCGAGGGGCATGACGCTCCCGGACTGGCTCGAGCCGCTGCCCGACGCTGCGCAGCAGCGGGGGCTCGATGGCTGGGCGATCGAGCAGCTCGGCATCCCCGGCGTGGAGTTGATGGAACGCGCCGGGCTCGGTCTCGCCGGCCTCGTCGTCGAGCTCGCGCCCGACGGCCCCGTCGCGGTCGTCTGCGGCAAGGGCAACAACGGCGGCGACGGCTTCGTCGCCGCGCGGCTGCTGCGGGAAGCGGGCCGAACGGTCGAGGTGATCGCGCTGGCTCCGGTCGAGGAGCTCAGCGGCGACGCGCGCGCGAACGCGCAGCGGCTGCCAGGGCGTCCGCCCGTCCCGTTTGCCGCCGAGCTGCTGGGCCACGCCCATGCGATCGTCGACGCGATCCTCGGGACCGGCTTCAGCGGGACGCCGCACGGCGATGCGGCACTGGCGATCGACGCGATCAACGCGGTTTCAAGCGATGCGATCGTGGTCGCGTGCGACGTTCCCAGCGGCGTCGACGCCTCGACCGGCGAGGTCGCCGGCGCGGCGGTGCGTGCGCGCGCGACCGCGACGTTCCACGCGGGGAAGCCAGGTCTGTGGATCGCGCCCGGCAAGGCGCACGCCGGAGAGGTCCGGGTGGTCGACATCGGGATTCCCGCCGGTGGCCCCGCGGAGCCCACGATCGGGCTGATCGCGGACTCCGTGACCGACGCGATTCCTCGCCGCGGCCGCGACTCGACGAAGTTCGCGGCCGGCAGCGTGCTCGTGTGCGGCGGCTCGATCGGCTTGACCGGCGCCCCGTGCATGGCGTCAGAGGCGGCGATGCGCGCGGGCGCCGGCTACGTCACCGCGATGGTGCCGGCGTCTCTGAACGTGATTTTCGAGAGCCGCCTGCTGGAGGTGATGACGGTCCCGCTGCCCGACGCGGGCGGCGCGCTGGTCCGCGCGGCGGGCGAGCAGGTGCTGGCGCGCGCCGAGCGGACGGACTCGGTCGTGCTCGGTCCGGGGCTCGGGCGCCGCGATGAGACGGCCGCGCTCGCGCGCAGCCTCGCGGCCGCCCTGGCTCGACCGCTGCTGCTCGACGCCGACGGCCTGAACGCCCATGCCGGGGCACTCGAGTCGCTCGCGACACGCCCGGCGGCGACCGTCTTGACACCCCATGCGGGGGAGCTCGGGCGCCTGCTTCAGACCGGTAGCGAGGCCATCGACGCGCGCCGGCTCTACAGCGTCCGGCTGGCGGCCGCTCTCGCGCGGGCCGTGGTCGTGCTCAAAGGCGATGACACGATCGTGGCCGAGCCGGGAGGCCTGGCGGCCGTCAACCGCGGCGACGCGCCCGCGCTCGCGACTGCCGGCACCGGCGATGTTCTCTCGGGTGTCATCGGGGCGTACCTGGCCAAGCGAATGGACCCGTTTCACGCGGCCTGCGCCGGTGTGTTCGTGCACGCCCGCGCGGGGCGCGTGGCGGCGCGCCGGCGCGGGGCCGAGGGCGTGATCGCGAGCGACGTGATCGAGGCGCTGCCGCACGCGCTCGCTTCCGGGAGCTAGCGCGCTGTGCCGGTCCGCGCGCTGGCGCAGGTGAATCTCGCCGCGATCGAGCGCAACGTCGCCCGGCTCTGCGGCGACCTGGCACCGGGGGCGTCGCTGTGCGCGGTCGTCAAGGCAGATGGCTATGGCCATGGCGCCGCGCCGTCCGCGCGCGCCGCGCTGGCAGGCGGCGCGCGCTCGCTCGCGGTCGCCACGGCCGGCGAGGCGAGCGCTCTGCGCGAGGCCGGCGTGAGCGCGCCGCTCCTGGTGCTGGGGGCGGTCAGCTGCGAGGAGCTCCCTGACCTCCTCGCCGCCCGAGCCGAGGTCGCGGTCTGGGACCGGCGCTTCCTCCAGGCTCTCGTGGCGTCGGGAACGCCGGTCGCCGTACACGTCAAGCTCGACAGCGGCCTGGGCCGTCTGGGCACGCGCGAGGAGGGGGTCGCGCTCGCGCTCGCCGAGGAGGCACTGGCGGCGGCTCCGCAGGTGCGGCTCGCCGGCGCGATGACGCATTTCGCGACGGCCGATGACGACCTCGAGTTCGTCGCCGTACAGCTCGAGCGCTTCCGTTCGTTCCTCGCCGAGGTCCGCGTGCGCGCGCCGCGTGTCGTCGCCCACGCGGCCAACAGCGCGGCGACGCTCCGGGTCCCCGAGAGCCACTTCGACCTCGTCCGCTGTGGGATCGCGATCTACGGATGCGATCCGATGAACGAGGACGCCGTGGCTCGCGGGCTTGAGCCGGCGCTCGCCCTGCGCACGTACGTGGCGGCGGTCAAGCTCGCGCGCCAGGGTGACAGCGCTGGGTACGGCCGCCAGTTCATCGCGCCCAGCGAGACATGGCTCGCGACGCTCCCGATCGGCTACGGAGACGGCCTGCGCCGCGCGTTCACGAACAACTGCGATGTGCTGATCGGCGGGCGACGATATCCGCTCGTCGGCGCTGTCAGCATGGACAACGTGACCGTCGACCTCGGCTCACGCACGAGTGTCGAGCCGGGTGACTCCGCGACGATCATCGGGGTCGACGGCAGCGAGCGTCAGAGCGCCGAGCAGCTCGCCCGGCGGATCGAGACGATCAACTACGAGATCGTATGCGGTCTCTCCAACCGGGTCACGCGCGCCTACCACCGCGACGGACGAGCGGCATGACCGCCGAGCTCGTCCGCGCGATCGCCGCAGCCGCGCCGGATGGCTGGCTCGTCGGTGGCGCGGTGCGCGACCGTCTGCTCGAGCGCGAGACGACCGACTTCGACGTGGTGCTGCCGGGGGACCCGCGCCGCGCCGCCCGCGCGCTCGCGAGTGCCACCGATGCGCACGTGTTCAGGCTGTCGGAGGGGTTCGGCGGTTGGCGCGTGATCGCGCGCGAGCGCACCTGGCAGGTGGACCTGCTGCCGCTCGCCGGCGGTGGGATCGAAGCCGATCTCGCCCAGCGGGACCTGACGATCAACGCGATCGCCGAGCCGCTCGACGGCGGTGCATACGTCGACCCGTTCGGCGGCGTCGGCGACCTGCGGGCGCGACGGCTGCGGATGGTCTCCGAGCGTTCGTTCGCGGCGGACCCATTGCGCACGCTGCGGCTGGCACGGCTGGCCTGCGAGCTCGACTTCGACGTCGAGCCGCGCACGCGCGCGTCCGCGAGCGCGAGCACCCCGGGGCTCGGCCGCGTCGCGCCCGAGCGTGTGTTTGCGGAGTTCAAGCGGATCGTGATCGCCAACCGCGCGCTCACCGGGCTCGCCTGGATGGACACGCTCGGAGCGACCGCGGCGTTTCTGCCCGAGCTGTACGAGCTGCACGGCGTCGTGCAGAGCCGCTATCACCACCTCGACGTCTACGAGCACACGATGGCGGTCCTGGCCGAGTCGATCGAGCTCGAGCGAGACCCCGAGGCCGCGTTCGGCGAGCAAGCCGACGCCGTCGCCACGGTCTTGGCCGAGCCGCTCGCGAACGAGCTCACGCGTGCCCAGGCGCTGCGCTTCGGGGCGCTGTTGCACGACATCGCGAAGCCACGCACGCGGGGCGTCAATGCGGATGGCCGCGTCACGTTCCTGGGCCACGACGAGGCCGGCGCCGCCGTCGCGCGCGACGTGCTGCTGCGCTTGCATACGAGCGAGCGCCTCGCCGAGTACGTTGCGGCGTTGGCGCGCCATCACCTTCGGCTCGGCTTCCTCGTGCACCAGATGCCGCTCGACCGGCACGAGGTCTACCGCTACCTGAAGACGTGTGAGCCGGTCGAGGTCGACGTCACGGTGCTCAGCGTCGCGGATCGTCTCGCGACGCGCGGGGCCGGCTCGGGCGAGGCGATCGCCAAGCACGTACGCCTCGCGCGCGAGCTCGTGCAGGAGGCGCTCGCGTGGCGGGCGGATCCGCCGCGGCCGCCGCTGCGCGGCGATGAGCTGGCACGCGCGTTGGCGCTGGCACCCGGTCCCGAGATCGGTTCTCTGCTGGAGGATCTGACCGAGGCGAGCTTCGCGCGCGAGATCTCGGGCCCCGAGGAGGCGATCGAGCGCGCCCGGCTGACGCTCGATAGGCTCCGGGCATGACTGCGGAGGCGACCGCGCCCGACTGCCTGTTCTGCAAGCTCCTCGCGGGTGAGCTGCCGTCGCTGATCGTCGACGAGGACGAGCTGACCGTCTCGTTCATGGACATCCGCCCCGCCACGAGGGGCCACGCGCTCGTGGTTCCGCGCAAGCACGCGACCGATCTGCTCGACGTCAGCAGCGTCGATCTGGCTGCGTGTTCGATCGCGGCCCAGCGGGTCGCGCGGAGGGCGATCGAGCGCCTCGGCGCCGACGGCGTCAACCTGCTCAACAGCTGCCGGCCGGCGGCATGGCAGACCGTGTTCCACTTCCACATTCACGTGATCCCGCGCTACGTCGGAGATCCGCTGCGCCTGCCGTGGATCCCGAGCGCGGGCGACGTGGACGAAATCGCCGCCGCCGCCGCGGCGCTCAAGGGGTAGAGCGCGCCCCTGCCCGCGGCGGTTCCTTGCTACGTTTCCCGCGTTCGGGCCGGGTTCCGCCTTGGACTCGGCGTACATAGGCGAGCGATCGCATCGAAGGGGAGTAAATGGCAACGGGTACCGTCAAGTGGTTCAGCGACGACAAGGGCTTCGGCTTCATCACGCCCGATGACGGCGGGCGCGATCTGTTCGTCCATTTCAGCGGGATCAACGGGGATGGATACCGCTCGCTGGCTGAGGGGATCAAGGTGTCCTACGAGGAGGAGTCCGGCCCCAAAGGGCCGAAAGCAGTGAACGTCACCAAGATTTAGCGGCACCCGAGCTTCGAAAACGGAAGATTGGAGCGCGGTCGGCGCGATTGGTGCCGGGCGGTCGTGCGCCTTGGCGATGCGGTTTCCCGCAACTTGCCACCGCCGTCTCGTGTTCAATAGCCCAATGAAACGCTTCATCTTGGCGGGGGTGCTTGGCGCCTGTCTGCTCGCGGCGGTGGGCGCATCGGCCGTGGCGCAGGCGAGCGGGGCCAGCACGACGACGACGACCACGACGACCACGACGATCGGCTCGATGCTCCAGCTCGGAGTGACGAAGACGCCGCTCGCGGCGCCCGTGTGCCCGGCGTCGGTCACACCCGTGAACTGCACGATCGTGCTCACCCGCTCGACCGCGCTCGAGACCGTCAGGGACGGCGTGGCCTACCCGACCACGGTGCATCAGGCGGGGCTGGTAGTCGCCTTCACCGTCGGCCTCTCGCGGCTGTCGACCAACAACAAGAGCGCGCACAACGCGATCCACTTCCTCGACCAGGAGTTCAAGGGCAACACGGAGGTCGCGATCACGGTCCTCAAGCCGGTCGGCGCCGCGAGCCTGCGCGACTGGGAGGTCGTCGGCGAGAGTCCGGCGATCCACGTCCAGCCGTGGCTCGGATACGTGGTCCAGTTCCCGCTCGCGACCCCGCTGCCCGTCGCGCCGGGCGACGTGATCGCGCTGACCGTTCCCACATGGGCGCCGGTGCTCTCGTTCGACCTGACCCCGAGCAAGTTCGCCTACCGTCAGTCGCGCTCGACCACCTGCGCCACTCCGGCGGCGGCGTCCGTGGCCCAGGCGGTCGGGAACAGCGCCCGGTACCTCTGTGATTACACCGGGACGCGGGTCGAGTACAGCGCGACCGAGATCACGACGCCGGCCGAGCCGGCCAACCAGCTGCACGCGCCGGACATCCGCTAGTGCTGCACTATTGACCGCCCGGTCGCTAGTGCTGCTCTGGCGTCCGGGCGAGCGCGGCTAACAGGAGGCCGGGTTCTGCTTGCAGAACGTGCTGCTGCCGACCCCGGCGCCGCCCGAGCCCGAGGTCCCGGTGCCACCGCTGCCGCTCGAACCGCTGCCCGTACCCGGTGACCCGGTCGACCCGGTTCCCGATCCGCCGCTCAGGCTGACCCCGCCCGAGCCGGAGCCGCCGGTGCCTGAGCCGCTCGTGCCGCTGCCGCTCGTGCCGCTCGCCCCGGTTCCACCGGAGCCGGAGCCCGTCGTGCCGCCGGTGCCCCCGGTGCCGCCGGTGCCGCCGGTGCCGCCGGTGCCGCCGGTGCCGCCGGTGCCGGTCGCGCCCGTGGCTCCCGTCCCGCCGGTACCGGAGCCCGCCGTGGCCCCGCCGGTGCCGGCACCCGTCGCGCCGCTGCCGGTGCCCCCCACCGCGCTGTCAGAGCCGCCCGAGGCGCCGGACGGCGAAGCGCCGCCGGAGGCGGCGACGCTCGAGCCCGACGCGCCGTCGTTGCCCGAGCTGCTGCTGGTTGACGACGAGCTCGAGGACCCGCTCGCGACGGTGGTCTGGGTGGCGCTCGCGCCGGTCGTCGGAACGGTCAGCGCCGGTGCCGCGGCGGAGGTCGTGGAGGAGGAAGTCCCGTTGCCGCATCCCGCCAGGCCCGCCGCGACGGCGAATCCAGCCACTAGCCCTGCGAGCATCCGTCTATCGAACGTCATCGCGATACGGCGTCAGGACGCGAGCGGCTCCATCCGCCTGCCGCAGTGCGGACAGTCGTTGAGATCTTTCTGACATAGCTGGTCGCACCAGTTGCAAAACCGCAGGTTGTCGACCGCCCAGGGCAGCTCCGAAGCGGTCGGCGCGAGCGGCAGGAGCTGCGCCACCACCTCGAGCTCCTCGCCCGTCTCACGGTCGACGTAGACGTTCCCGGGCTCGGCCTCGATGATCACCTCGCGACCCGTCGAGGGCGCGCGATATCGATATTTCTGACGCAACCTCATCGTCGGCCATGCTACCAACGCCCTCGGCAGGTGGCAGCGCCACGACCGGCGGCGCTCGGATAGAGTGCTGCCCGCAGCGCATGACGATGCCCTTTGCACGCCTTTCCGTTGTGTTGGTCGCGGTGCTGACCGCTGCGGTCCTCGGTGGATGCGCGGTGAAGCACCCGACCGCCGATGTGGCCAACGGCAAGCTCCTGTTCGAGCAGAACTGCGGCGGCTGCCACACGCTGGCGCACGCGGGGACGACGGGCACGATCGGCCCCAACCTCGACGACGCGTTCCGACAGGACCGCGCCGACGGGGTCAAGAGCACATCGATCCAGGGCCTGGTCGATTTCTGGATCCAGTACCCGGACACGCAGGGCCGGATGCCCGGGATGCTGGTCAAGGGCCAGGATGCCCAGGACGTCGCCGCCTACGTCGCCGCGGTCGCCGGAGTGCCTGGGCAGGACACGGGCCAGCTCGCGCAGGTCGGCGCCGTCACCGGCACGACCGCCGCCGATGGCAAGCAGATCTTCACGGGGGTCGGTGGCTGCAGCGGCTGCCACACGCTCGCTGCCGCCGGCGCGACGGGAACCGTCGGACCGAACCTCGATACGCGTCTGCGCTCCGATTGCATGACGGCCGAGTCGATCCAGGTGCGCGGTGCGACGCTCGAGGACTGCATCCGGACGGCGATCACGGATCCGTACAAGTACATCCCGTCGGGCTACACCGCCGGCGTGATGCCCGCGAACTTCGAGCAGCGACTCGGCAAGAACGGGGTCGAGGCGCTCGTGAACTTCTTATCGACCGCGGCCAAGTAGCCCGGCGCCGCAAGTCAAGCAGCACGCCGGCCGCGACGACGTAGCCCGCCGCGCGCCAGGCGCCCGCAGGCGCCTTACGTCGCGCGGACCTGCGTCGTCGGGCGTCCTGGAGCCAGCCCGGTCTCGCCCGCGCGCTCGCGCAGCCGCTGCCAGAGCTCATCGCCGCGCCCCGCCGCGACGGCCCGCGCGGCGCGCCGTTCATCGAGCTCGATGCCGTGCGAGCTCGCGTACTCGAGCAGCAGCTGGCGCTCCTCCGCCTCCCGCGCGACCCGCAGGAACAACCAGCAGAACAGGCCGATCGTGAGCAGGCTCTCCTCGACCATCATCAGACCGCCCGCCGCCACCTGGTCGGCCAGCGGCGTGATGTGCCAGTGCAGGTCGCTGAGGCGGTAGTAGGGATAGAAGGCCGTGCCGCCGAACACGAGGATGTTCGCGAGCACGGTGCCGACCAGCCGCACGACGATGATGTACACGAGCCGCCAGGCGTTCGTGAACCACGCGGGCGTCGGGAGCGGCCCGAACAGGGGCATCCACATCGCGATCCCGAAGGCGAGGAAGCTGGCGTGCTGGAGGGCGTGGAGCCAGTCGTGGCGGAGCGCGGCCTGGTAGAGGACCGGCAGATGCCAGACGTAGAAGTTGACCGCCCAGCAGACGACGGCCACGACCGGATGCGTGAACACGCGCAGACGGGCGATGACGGGATGGCGGAGCAGTGGCGCAAGCAGCGGTCCGGTGAGCCCGAGCACGATCAGAAGCGCCGCGACGTCGCCGATCAGGAGGTGCTCGGCCATGTGGGCGACCAGGAGCTGGTCGGCGAGGTTGTCGACCGGCCAGCTGAGCGCGGCCGCCAGGACGACGAGCCCCGACCCGTAGCACCACTGCTTCCAGACGGGGACCCTGCGTCGCGTCTCCGAGGAGAGCGCATGCACGCGGGCTCGATACGGCAGCCAGCACAGCAGCACCAACACCGACGGCAGGATGCCGTTCAGAGGAGCGACGGCAGCGAGCGGAGGCAGGACTCTCAATCTACAGTGCTCGGGCCACGAGCACTATCACCACGATCACGGCCAGGACCGCGATGAAGTAGATCAGCACGCGAAACGCGTCGCCCTCGTTGCGGAGCGGGTTCAGCATGGCTCAGCTGAGCTCGCCGGGCTCACCTAGAGAACGTAGATGGTCGTGTACACGACGATCCACATCGCGTCCACGAAGTGCCAGTAGATCCCCGGCACCTCCATCCCCTCGTGGTGCTCCGGCGAGTAGTGGCCGCGGAACGAGCGGATCGTCACAAATAGCAGCAGGCACAGGCCGATGAACACGTGGCATCCGTGTAGGCCGGTGAGCGCGTAGAACACGCTCGCCTGCGCCGAGTCGCTCGGCGCGAAGCCGACGTGGATGTACTCGTTCAGCTGCGAGAACAGGAACGTGGTTCCGAGCAGGAACGTCGTCACCATTCCGGCGAGCAGCCCGAACCGATTGCCTCGCTTGATCGAGACCAGGGCCCAGTGGATCGTCAGCGAGGAGGAGATCAGGATCGCCGTGTTGATGCCGGCGACGGCCTCCGGGAGCTTGGTGCCGTGCGCCGGCCACGGGTTGTGGTTGGCGATCCGGATGAAGAAGTAGGCGGTGAAGAACGCGCCGAAGATCATGATCTCGGACATGATGAAAAGCAGCATTCCGAGCGTCGGCGCGTGGACCCGAGAGGACTGGTGCGCCGGTGGCGGTCCGTGGTGCTCGCCGTGCGCGATTGAGGCGGCTTCCATCGGCTCTCCTATACCGTGGCGCGCGCCACGTCTTGGTGGACGACATGCTCGACCGGCTTGCCGGTGGCTGCCCGCACCCGATCGATCAGATCGGCGCGCAGCCAGCCGGACTTCGTCTCCGCGAATGTCGAGATCACGATGTCGTCGACGCGGAAGTACTGCAGCGCGTTGGTGATCGCGGTGAACGGATCGGGATCGCCGATCATGCCGGCGGCGAACAGCCCGGCCGCCCGCAGGCGATCGATCACGAGCTTCAGGCGCGTGCGTGCTCGCCGCGTCGCCTGGCCCGCGCCACCCTCCTGCGGCACGAGCAGGATGAACAGATGCCCCTCCTTCGGCGTCTCGGCGGTCGCCTTGCTCTTGAGCGCCTCGAGCAGCTCGTCCCCGCTCGCGGTCCGGTTCGCGACGGCGAGCGTGACGCGGAATGGCAGACCTTCTGTATCGGGGTCGGTGACCACGTGCTCGACCGGGAGCCCCGAGGCTTGCTCGACCCGTTCGACCAGGTCGCGCCGGAGCCAACCGGATCGCGTCGCCGGGTAAGTGGAGATGATGATCTCGCTTGGGTTGTACTCACGCACGGCGTCCATCGTCGCCGTGTAGGGGTCGGGATCGCCGACCTCGCCGATCGCGTCGATCCCCTCGGCGTGGACGAACTCGAGCGCGAGGTCGACGCGCGTCTGGGCCGCGTCGAACACCGAGTCGTTGTAGATGACCAGTCCGGCCCGCGGCTGGTTCTGCGGGACGCACAGCACGAGCCTCACGTCGCCCTCCGCGACGCGCTTGCGCACCGCCTCGATCAGCGGCCGTCCGCCGAGCGTCTCGTTCGCGACGACGAGTACGGTCCTCAATGGTGCGTCTCCTGCGTCGCGGGGGCGTGCCCGGCGGCGACCACCTGCGCCTCGACCGGTGGCTTGAAGATCCCGTGCACGGCGCCCGGTACCCCGTATTCGTAGGGGCCGCCGACGACCGTCGGGATCGTGTCGAAGTTGAACACCGGCGGCGGCGAGGATACCTGCCACTCGAGCGTCAGCGCGCGCCACGGGTTGGCCGGTGCGCGCGGCCCGTAGCGCCAGCTGGCGATCATGTTGTAGAGGAAGATCAGCGTGCTCAGTCCAAGGATGAACGAGCTGATCGAGATGAACAGGTTCCAGGCGGCAAATTTCTCCGCGTACTCCGCGACGCGCCGCGGCATGCCCTGGAGGCCGATCAGGTGCATCGGCGCGAACGTCAGGTTCGCGAAGATGAACGTCGCCCAGAAGTGCCACTTGCCCAGCCGCTCGTCATACATCCGACCCGTCATCTTCGGGAACCAGTAATAGACGCCGGCGAAGATCGTCATCAACGAGCCGCCGAACAGGACGTAGTGGATGTGGGCGACGATGAAGTACGTCTGGCTGACGTGGATGTCGAACGGGATCATCGCCAGCATCACGCCGCTGATCCCACCGAGCGTGAACATCGTCAGGAACCCGAGTGCGAACAGCATCGGCGTGTCGAGGTGCAGCACGCCCCGCCACAGCGTCGCGAGCCAGGAGAAGATCTTGATCCCGGTCGGGATCGCGATGATCGCGGTCGTGATCATCATCGGGATCCGGATCCACGGTGCCATCCCGGACACGAACATGTGATGCGCCCAGACCGTGAAGCCGAGCACCACGATCGCCAGCAGCGAGAACGCCATCATCCGGTATCCGAAGATCGGCTTGCGGCTCTTGACCGCGATGATCTCCGAGATGATCCCGAACCCGGGCAGCATCATGATGTAGACGGCCGGGTGCGAGTAGAACCAGAAGACGTGCTGGTACATGATCACGTTGCCGTTCTTGCCCGGTCCGACGAATGCGTCGAAGAAGTGGAAGTGCAGTGCCACGTCGAGCAGCACGAAGAACTGTGAGGCGGCGATGAACGGCGTCGCGATCACGACCAGCAACGAGGTCGAGAAGTTTGCCCAGACGAGCAGCGGCAGGCGGAAGAACGTCATCCCCGGCGCGCGCATCGTGATGATCGTGACGAGGAAGTTCAGCGCGGTCGCGATCGACGAGGCACCCGCGAACTGGACCGCCAGCGTGAAGAAGAGCTGTCCCGGTGGCATCGTCGTCGACAGCGGGGCGTACGCCGTCCACCCGGCCGCGAACGACCCGCCCGGGGCCAGGAAGCTCATCAGCATCATCGCGCCGGCCACTGGCAGCATCCAATAGGAGAGCGCGTTCAGGCGCGGGAACGCCATGTCCGGCGCGCCGATCATCAGCGGCAGCACGTAGTTCGCGAGGCCCGCGAACACCGGGATCACGAACAGGAAGATCAGGATGGTCGCGTGGACCGAGAAGACGCCGTTGTACTCCTCCGGGGTCAGGAACTGCATGCCCGGCTTGGCGAGCTGCGCTCGAATCAGCATCGCGAGCAGGCCGCCGACGAACAGGAAGAAGAACGAGGTGACCACGTACTGGATCCCGATCACCTTGTGGTCGGTGTTGACGCGGAAGTAATCCCGCCAGCTGTACGCCCCGTGACCGGAGTGATCCTCCGGCCGCGTCGGCCGTCCCGAGACCCAGTAGAACCAGTAGTCGAATGCGCCCAGCCCGACGAAGAAGAACAGCGGCACCGAGATCAGCGCCACGATCGTGATCGCCTGGCCGTCGATCACCGGGTGCTCGTGGTTGGCCCACCGCAGCAACACGACAAGCCCGAACGAGAAGCCGAACCCGAGCACGTCGAACAGGGCCGCGCGATACCACCCGGGAGCCCTGACCTTGGCGGGGAGCGGTACGCGCGTTCGGTGAGGCTGCGCGACGTGCTCCTGAACTGCGGTTGCCATCAGGATCTCTCCTCTGTCTCGGTACGGCGGCTCATCACGGTGCCTCGAGCGCTCACTTGTTCGACGAGTAGTCGACGCCCGGCGGGCTGCCCGGGACCCCCGGCTGGGCTGATTGCAGTGTCGGCACGCCCACGGGCGGCGGTGCGTTCGCCGGCTGCGCCACGAGCCACGCATGGAAGGCCGCCGGCGTCATCACGTGCACGGCTGAGCGCATGAACGCATGACCGGCTCCGCACAGCTCGGTGCACTCGACTGGGTATGTGCCAATTCTCGTAGGGGTCACGCGCAGCGTGGTCGTGATGCCGGGAACGGCGTCGAGCTTCTCGGAGAAGTTGGGGACGAAGAAGCTGTGGATCACGTCGAGCGAGCGAAGCTGGAACACGATCGGCTCACCGTTCGGCAGGTACAGGTCCGACGAGACGACGGTCTTGCCGTCGAGGTTCGGATAGGAGAACTCGAACGCGAACTGGCGGGCCGTCACGTTGACCGTGATCGAGTTCTTCTTGACCGCCTCGTTCTCGCGCAGGACCGCGTAGGAGTACCCGCACATGCTGAGGATCAAGATCGCCGGCGCAGCCGTCCAGACGACCTCGAGGCGCGTGTTGCCGTGGATCGGCGGTCCGTCCTTGAGCTCTTCGCCGCGCTTCATGCGGAACTTGAAGACCGAGAACAGGATCACGGTCTCGACGAGCACGAAGATCGGGATCGTCGCGATCAGCAGGACGTAGTAGAGCGTGTGGATGTTGTGGGCCTGGGTCGAGGCCTCCGTCGGGAACCACGGGATATTGAGCGCGATCGCGATCAGTGCTGCGGTGGCGATCAGCCCCGCCACCAGCATCTGCACGAGCACGCGCCTAGGCACTTTGGTCGCTCCGATGGCCCTCGAGCATCAGTCCACCCGGCATCCTATGACTTGAATCTGATCGAGGCAATCGTTGCAAACTCAGGGAGTGCTTCCCGTACACCCAGACAGCTCAGCTGCGCTCCGCGACCACGTGATAGTTAGTGATCTCGCCGTCGATGAACGCGTGCGCGGACCCGAGGATGTATGTCTCCCAGACGCGCACCCGCTCCTCACCCACCTCGGCGCGCGCCTGCGCCCGATCGCGCTCGAGGTTCGCATACCAGCATCGCAGCGTGCGCGCGTAGTCCTCCCGTAGGGATCGAACGCCGCGGATCTCGAGCCCAGCGTTCTGCATCTCCGTCAGGAACGCGGCGATCGGGTGCAGCTCGCCATCGGGGAACACATATCGGGTGATGAACGTGTCCCGTCCCGCCTGCGACGAATAGAGCCGCGCGATGCCGTCGTTGAGGAAGCGCCCGCCCGGTGCGAGCAGCGCGTGCGCCTGCCGCAGGTAGAGACCGTACCTCGCGGCCCCGACGTGCTCGTACATCCCGATGCTGGCGATCTTGTCGTAAGGTCCGTCGCGCAGCTCCCGGTAGTCCGCGATCCGGATTTCGATCTGGTCCGAGAGGCCCGCCTCACGCACGCGCCGGCGAGCGAGCTCGGCCTGCTGCACCGACAGCGTCACGCCGACGCCGCGCACGCCGTGGTGGCGAACCGCGTGCAGGAGCAGCGAACCCCAGCCGCAGCCGATGTCGAGCAGGCGCTCGCCGCTCGCCAGCTGCAGCTGCTCGCAGATCAGCTCGTGCTTGCGCTCCTGGGCGGCCTCGAGTGAATCGTCGGGGGAGCCGAAGGAAGCGCACGAATACGACATGCTGGGACCGAGCAGGAGCTCGTAAAAGCGATTCGAGATGTCGTAGTGGTGGCTGATCGCGGCGCGATCACGGGTCCGCGAGTGCCGGCGCCCGCGCGGTCGCACTTCGTGCGCGGGCAGCGGCGGGCGGGCGATCGCCGCTCGACCGGCGAGCCTCAGCGCCACCAGAGCCAGCCATGCGTGCTCGCGCGCGGATAGCCGCACCCCCGCGAGTCGCGCGCGCAGGCCCAGCAACGTGTCCAGCTCGCCCTCGACGTCCAGGCCTCCTGTGATCCACGCGCGCGCGAGCCCGAGGGTCGTCGGCTCCCGGATCAGCCGTGCCACGACCTCCGGCCCGCGTATCAGCACGGTCGCGACGGGTGCCTGTCCCGACAGCGCGAGCTCGCTGCCGTCCCAGAATCGGACCGCAATCGGCAGCGCCGCGATTCTGCCACCGCCGATCCTGGACGCGAGCGGCGCGAGCACGGCAGCGGCTCCAGTCGGCTCTCGCCGCGCTCCCGGGCCGCTTGGAGGTGCTGCTTGCTCGCGCTCGAGCACGTGCAAAAACTACCCGACTCGACGCCGGAAAGCCCCGAGCGTCAGTGCGTGTGCTCCTCGGGCAACTCGGCGACGTCGCGGCGCGTGTCCCCGATCCAGCGGATCACCGCGACGATCGTGATGATCCCGCCGAGGGCCGAGAAAATCCAGTCGATCGTCGTGCCGATGACGATCAGCGTGATCCCGATCGCGGTCACGAACGGCAGCACCGTAGGGCCCGGGATATGGATCTCCTCGCCGGCCGGCGGTGCCTGCTGCTCGACTTCCCCCGGCCCCGTGCTCACGGGTGCACGTAGATCGCGGCGGCCAGGAACGTCATCCCGAACATGAAGACGCAAACCGCGCCGGCGATCAAGCCCGAGCGGATGTTCTTGCGTGCGAGCTTCCGATCCATCGGCGCGGAATCCTACAACTTCACGTCGATCACCATCGCGCTGAACAGCAGCGCGAGGTAGAGCAGCGAGAACAGATACAGCCGCAGCGCGCTGGCGCGGTCGGCAAGGCGGTAGAGCAGCACCGCTGCGCCGACGAACAAGCTGCCGAGCGCGATCGAGCAGGCCAGGTAGATGCCACCGAACACGCCGGTGCAGAACGGCAGCTGCGAGACGGCGTACAGCAGAACGCTGTAGAGCACGATCTGGCGACGAGTCTCGTGCTCGCCGCGCACGACCGGCAGCATCGGGATCCCGACTTTCTCGTACTCGTCCTTCATCAGCAGGCTGAGGGCCCAGAAGTGGGGCGGGGTCCAGTAGAAGACGATCGCGAACAGGTAGACGGCGGTCCACGACAGCGACCCCCGTGTCGCAGCCCATGCGACGAGCGGGGGCATCGCTCCGGCCGCCCCGCCGATCACGATGTTGAGCGGCGTGCGGCGCTTGAGCCAGATCGTATACACGCCGACATAGCCGGCGAAGCCCGCGAACGCGAGCGAGGCCGAGAGCACGTTGATCGTCAGCGACATCAGCGCGAACGACAGCGCCGCGAGCGCGAACCCGTAGATCAGCGCGGCGCGCGGCGACACCCGCCCGGCGGGGATCGGGCGCGACGCGGTGCGCGGCATCCGGGCGTCGATGTCGCGGTCGAAGTAGTGGTTCACCGCGCCTGCGCCGCCGGCGGACAGATAGCCACCGATGCATGTGAGCGCGATCCTCTGCGCCGATGGGCTGCCGGCGATCTCCATCGTGGTGATCGTCGTGAACAGCAGGAGCGTCTGGACCTTCGGCTTGGTCAGCTCGAAGTAGTCAGCCAGCGTCTGACGCGCGCTCGACTGCGCCAATGCGTTGCGCAGCGCACCGGTGCTCGTCGCGGCGCTCACGGGCATGAGCCTACACCCGCGCTCTCGTGAACTGCTCGCTTCCGCCCGTCTTCTGGAACGTCTCGGTCTGCCGCTCGACCTGGCGGCGGATGTCGCGCATCGGCTCGACGGACCGGACCCGTGGGATCACGTCGAAGTTGTTGACCGGCGGCGGCGAGGGAGTGAACCACTCGAGCGTGTTGCCCTTCCACGGGTCGGGGCCTGCCAGCTGGCCGTGGCGGTAGTTACGCAAGACGTTCAGGATCGTCACGAGAATGCCCGCGCCGAGGATGAACGCTCCGATCGTGGAAATCATGTTGTAGGTGCCCCAACCCGTACTGGGCGCGTAGATGTAGATCCGCCGTGGCATTCCCGACAGGCCGAGCGCGTGCTGGACGAAGAAGGTCATGTTGAAGCCGATGAACATCAGCCAGAACGAGGTCTTGCCCCACGTCTCGTTCAGCAGCCGGCCGGTGATCTTCGGGAACCAGTAATAGAGCCCGGAGAACACGGTGAACACGGCGCCACCCATCAACACGTAGTGGAAGTGCGCGACGACGAAGTATGTGTCGTTGAGCTGCCAGTCGACCGGAAAGACGGCGAGGAAGATGCCCGTGATCCCGCCGATCACGAAGATCGCGATGAACCCGATCGCGTAGTACAGCGAGGTCGTCATCACGAGTGACCCGCGCCACATCGTCGCGATCCAGTTGAAGATCTTCACTCCGGTCGGGATCCCGATCAGGAACGAGCTCAGCATGAAAAACCCGAGCACGACGATCGGCACCGGCGAGGCGAACATGTGGTGCGCCCACACGAGCGTCGCCAGGAACGCGATCACCGCGGTCGCCGCCGCGATCGCTTTGTAGCCGAAGATCGGCTTGCGCGAGAACACGGGGATGACCTCGGAGATGATCCCGAACCCGGGCAGGATCATGATGTAGACCTCGGGGTGACCGAAGAACCAGAACAGGTGCTCCCAAAGCACCGGCGAGCCGTGATCGGTCGGGTCGAAGAAGTGAGTGCCGAAGTGGCGGTCGGTCAACAGCATCGTGACAGCCGCGGCGACCACCGGCAGCGCGATGATCAGGAGGATCGCGTAGACCAGGATCGACCAGATGAACAATGGGAGACGGCCCCACGTCATGCCCGGAGCGCGCATGTTCACGATCGTCGCGTAGAAGTTGATCGCGCCGAGGAGCGAGGAGAGGCCGGTCAGGTGGATCAGGAAGATCCAGGCGTCCTGGCCGCCGCTCGGGGAGAAGGCGAGCTCCGACAGCGGTGGGTAGCTCCACCAGCCGGCCTCGGGCGGCTGCCAGAACAGGGTCGCGTAGAACACGAGTCCGCCGGCCAGCAGGAGCCAGAACGAGAGCGCGTTCAATCGCGGGAACGCCATGTCGCGGGCGCCGATCATCAACGGCACGAAGTAGTTCCCGAAGCCGGCCATCACCGGCACCACGAACAGGAAGATCATCGTCGTCCCGTGCAGCGTCAGGAGCTGGTTATACGTCTGACCCGACAGCAGCGTGTTGTTCGGCTCCGACAGCTGCAGGCGCATCATCAGAGCCTCGACCCCACCCAGCATGAAGAACACGAAGGTGAGGATCAGGTACATGATCCCGATCTTCTTGTGGTCGGTGGTCAGTATCCACTCGACCCACCGCTTGCTCTGACGCGGAACGGTCACCTCGTGCGTGATGACCTCGGGAACCGGTCGGAGCTGGGGTTCGATGGTCGTGATGGCGGACATCGTTCGCTTTCTAGATGTTTCCGTCGTTCGTCAGGATCTGTCGAAGCTGACCGACCTGCGAGTTCGCGGCGGAGATCAACTGCGACTGCTGCTGCAGCCAGGCGATGTACTGGGCCGGTGTAACCACCGATACGAGCGCTGTCATCGCCGCGTGGCTGCGGCCACACAGCTGCGCACACTGACCGTGGAACAGCGCGCCGGCGTGCGGGGCCTTGAACCAGGTGTACGTCGTATAACCGGGCACGGCGTCGACCTTGCCGCCGAGCGAGGGAACCCACCAGGAGTGGATCACGTCATTCGATTGGATCGCGAGCACGATCGTCGTGTTCGCCGGGACGACCATCTCCTGGAAGCTGTATGGCAGGCGCGACTCCCACGAGTGGTTCAGGCAGTTGTTCCCGTACGTATAGCGCCAGATGTACTGGCGTCCCTGGACGCAGATCGTGAGCTTCTGTCCGTTCGGAGGCACGGGCTCGTTGAGCGAGGCGTCCAGCACCAAGCCGTTCGGGCCTGAGTTCGGCGGATTGATGATGCTCGGCAGCTTCACGAACGTCACGACCGTCAGCACCACGAGGATCAGCGCCGCCGCGACCGTCCAGCCGATCTCGAGCCGCGTGTTGCCGTGAATCTGTGCCGCGACGGGGCTCTTCTTCGCGCGGAACTTGTACACCGAATACGCGAGCGCGCCCTCGACGATGACGAACACGAACCCCGCGAGGTAGAGGACGATTCGGTACAGCGACGCGATCTGATCGGCGTTCGGCGACCCGCCCGACTTCGGCGTGATGAAGTGCGCGAGCGCCGCCGGTGCGAGTGCCAGCGGACCGACCGTCGAGAGGGCCAACGCCAGCGTGAAAATCCGCCTGCGGCGAGACGTGGCACTGGAACGGTCGGGTCGCAAGGCGACGCGATTCTATCCATGCCGGCCCGAGCACGCGCCGGAGAGAGAGCCGCGGAGCACCTGCCGCCGCCGCGTCCGCGGCGCTCTTATACTCCCGCGACTTGCGCTTGTCCAGGGGCATCAGAGCCACGGCCTGGACCCTCGTCGCGGCGGGTGTCGCGGCGCCCGTGCTCCGGCGCCGGCTCCGGTTGCCGCGCGGAGTGGTCCTCGCGAGTGCGGCGCTGGCGCCGGTGTCCCTGAGCGTCGTGCTGCCCCGCACCCGCCGCCGTGACGTGGCGATCTGCGTGCTGCAGATGTGGGCGTACCTGGCGGCCTACGAGATGCCCCACGACGACCCGCAGCGGCTCGAGGCACGCGTTCACGTCGACTACCCGATCGCGATCGACCGCGTGCTCGGCCTGGGCGAATTGCCCACGCTGCGTCTACAGCGGGCGTTCGCGACGCCCGGGCGGGTCAAGGGCCTCGAGCGCGTGCTCGTGTGGTGCCACTGGATGTGGTTCTTCGTGCCACATGGGACCGTCGGCTACATCATGCTCCGCGCGCCCGAGCGCTCGGCCTCCGCAGCCGCGCGCATGTATGCGGTGTTCGATCTCGGCGCCGTGTTCTACTGGGTGATCCCGACGGCGCCGCCGTGGTGGGCCGCGGCCCACGGCCGCCTTCCCGGCGATCGCGTCCACGTGCGCCGGATGATGATCGAATACGGCGAGCGTTTCTGGGGCGAGCGCTGGCCCGGCCTGTACGGCGTGCTCGGCGGCAATCCACTCGCGGCGATGCCGTCGCTGCACTTCGCCACCTCGCTGATGGCGGCCCACCTCCTGTCCGAGACGGGACCGGTCGCGGGCGCGATCGGATGGGCGTACACGGCCGCGCTCGGTCTCGCGCTCGTCTATCTCGGCGAGCACTACGCCGTCGACCTGCTCGCCGGGGCCGTGCTCACCGAGACCGTCCGCACGCAGGCGCACCGGTTCGTCCCCGCCGCCCGCTCGTTGAACCGCGCGGTCGACCTGCTGCACGTGCTGTCTGAGGCTCCGTCTTGAGGTCTCACCTCCTATACTTTGTGAAGTGGGCGAGCAGCAGATCGAAAATGTGATCATCATCGGCAGCGGTCCGGCCGGCTATACCGCTGCGCTGTACACGGCGCGCGCCAACCTCGAGCCGCTCGTGATCGAGGGCTTCGCGTGGGGTGGGCTGCTGCAGCAGACGACCGACGTCGAGAACTACCCCGGCTTCCCCGAGGGCATCATGGGCCCCGCGCTGATGCAGCACTTCCGCGATCAAGCGGAGCGCTTCGGCGCGCGGCTCGAGACCGACGAGGCGACCAGGGTCGAGCTCTCGCGCGACGGCGGGCCGCACAAGGTCTGGAGCGGCGACGAGCTGCACCTGGCGCGGAGCGTGATCCTGGCGATGGGCGCGCAGCACCGCAAGTTGAACGTGCCCGGCGAGGCCGAGCTGTCCGGCCGTGGCGTGAGCTACTGCGCGACCTGCGACGCCGCCTTCTTTCGCGAGCTGCCGACGATCATCGTCGGCGGCGGCGACTCCGCGATGGAGGAGGCGATGTTCCTCTCGAAGTTCTCCTCGCGGGTGATGATCGTCCATCGCCGCGACGAGTTCCGTGCGTCCCGGATCATGCTCGACCGCGCCCGCGCGATCCCGAACATCGAGTTTGTGACGCCGTACGAGGTGGCTGGGTTCGAGCCGGGTGAGAAGGGTTCGCTGGCGGTCGCCCGGCTGCGCAACACGAGCGACGACTCGATCCGCCTGGTCGAGATCTCCGGCGCGTTCATCGCGATCGGCCACGTGCCGCAGTCTCAGCTCGTGCTGGGGCAGGTGCAGACGGACGAGAATGGCTACGTCGTTACCAGTGGACGCTCGACGGTGACGGATGTCCCGGGGGTGTTCGCGGCCGGCGACCTCGTCGATCACGCGTACCGCCAGGCGATCACGGCTGCCGGGACCGGTTGCCAGGCTGCGCTCGACGCCGAGTGGTACCTCAGGGACACGCCTTTTGAGGCCTCCCCGGCAGCGGCTTCCGCCGCTGCTGCGAGCGCTTAGAGCGTCCGCGCAGCCCACCCTCCCAGAGTCCGCGCAGCCCACCCCTCCCGGAGTCCGCGCAACCCACCCCTCCCCGATCTTTGCGGATCTGGTTCCGAGGGGCGGACCTGGATCCGCAAAGTTCGTGGTTGGAGCTAAGGGGCCAACCGCTCGACCCGCCAGCGATCATCGCCAACCGGCAGGTAGCAGAGCCGGTCGTGCAGCCGATCCTCCCGGTGCTGCCAGAACTCATAGCTCGCAGGCGCGATGCGAAAGCCGCCCCACGTCTCGGGCAGCGGCGGCTCGACCCCGTCATAGCGCTGCGCCAGCTCCCGCACCCGCTCCTCCAGGGCGGCTCGGCTGGCAATCGGCTGGCTCTGCGGTGAGGCGAGCGCGCTGAGCTGGCTCGCGTGCGGTCGGCTGCGCACGTAGGCGGCGTTCTCGAGCTCGTCGGTTCGCGACACCGGGCCTTCGATCCTCACCTGACGACCCAGCACGTCCCAGTGGAACAGCAGCGCCGCGCGCGGGTTGGCGGCCAGTTCCATGCCCTTGCGGCTCTCGTAGTTGGTGAAGAAGACGAATCCGCGGTCGTCGAACTGCTTGAGCAGGACCATCCGAACCGATGGCGCGCCGGCGGGCGTGGCTGTCGCCACCGCCATTGCGTTCGGCTCGCGCACGCCGGCCCCCGCGGCCTGCTCGAACCAGCTGGCGAACTGGCGCAGCGGGTCGGGGTCGAGGTCCTCCACCCGCAGCGGCCGCGCAAAGTCTTCGCTCATCCCGGAATCGTGTCAGGGAACGAGAACGATCTTCAACGCCTCGCGACGGTCGTACAGCGCGTAGCACTCGGGGGCATCCTCGAGCGTTCTGTGGTGCGTGACGAGCGGCGAGGGGTCCAGCGTGCCGTCGGCGAGCATCGCGAGCACGCGGTCGACGTGGCCGATCACGTTCGCCTGCCCGCTCTCGAGCCGCAGCGCTTTGATCCACACGAGGCCCATGTGCACCTCGCAGCGCTCGGCGTACACGCCGATCGCGACGACCGTACCTGCCTTGCGCGTCACGCGGATCGCGAGGTCGAGCGCGTCCGGGTGGCCGACGGCGTCGACGGCGGCGTCGACGCCGCGCCCGTCGGTCGCCCCTCTGATCTCCTCGCGCGGGCTCTGCTCGGATGCGTGCACCGGCACGGCCCCGAACGAACGCGCGAGCTCGAGCCGGGCGGCGACGGTGTCGATCGCGAACACCGGCGCCAGGCCGGCCGTCCGAGCCACCTGAACCGCGCACAGCCCGACCGGACCGAGGCCGATCACCGCAAGGCTGTCGCCCGGTTGCACGGCGGC
Organism: uncultured Solirubrobacterales bacterium; assembly: GCA_963763525.1. GTDB lineage: Bacteria > Actinomycetota > Thermoleophilia > Solirubrobacterales > Solirubrobacteraceae > Palsa-465. Next base: position 146,787 of record CAVXPA010000011.1, on the reverse strand, counting down.
TTTCGAGACTGCGTGATAGCCGGTCCCCATCACGTCGCCGGCGAACAGCGCGACGTCGTCCGGCACGTGGTCTGGCACACGCCGCAGGGTCATGTTTGCCATCGGCACCAGCACCTGCTCCGCCTGCGTGCCCTGCAACGAGCCGAGCGCCTGACCGTGGCCGAAGACCCGCATCGCGTCGCACTTGTGGTACTCGCTGCGCATGCAGTGAAAGCAACCGCCGCAGGCCGAGTGAAAGCAGGCGAGAACTCGATCGCCGACCGCCACCCGGGTCACGTCCTCGCCCGCGGCGAGCACCGTGCCGACGAGCTCGTGACCGATCGTGAACCCGGGCTCGATCGCGACACGGCCGTGGTAGATGTGCAGGTCCGAGCCGCAGATCCCGCTCGCGCGCACCTCGACGATCGCGTCGTCGCGCGCGACCAACGTGGGCGTGGGGCGCTCGTCCACGCGAACCACCCCGGGAGCCTGGAACGTCACGGCACGCATCGCGCGCGCATCATCCCTCATACGAGAAGAAGCCCTCGCCCGTCGGCTGTCCGAGCCGCCCAGACCAGGCCAGGCGGCGCAGCAACGGCGCGGTTCGGTAACGCTCGTCGTGGTGCTCGTCGAACAGCGCGTCGAGCACGGCGAGTACGTGGTCGAGCCCGATCTCGTCCGCCCACGCGAGCGGGCCGCGCGGGTGGTTCAGCCCGAGGACCATTCCGGTGTCGATGTCGACGGCGCTCGCGACACCCTCGGCGAGCGCGAACGCGGCTTCGTTGATGAGCTGGCAGACGATCCGCCCGAGCACCAGGCCCGGGCAGTCGCCGACCCACACCGTGTGCTTGCCGAGCGTTGCGAAGAACTGCTCGGCCGCGGCCGCGGCCAGCTGCGAGCTGTCCGCACCGCGGGTCAGCTCGACGAGCGTCGTCCCGGCGAACGGCGGCAGCGCGTGGAAGCCGACGGCGTTGCCACCAGGGTCGAGCGCGCTGAGCGAGCCGGCCGCGCAGAGGATCGCCTGCGGCCCGCCCTGGAGGGGCGCCTCGGGCTCGGCGCCGATCGTCAGATCGAGGATCAGCGTCGGGACGACGCCGCGCTCGTCGGCCTCGCCGGGGCTCGCGACCTCCCATCCCGCGTCCTCAGAGGCCGCCTGGAGCTCGCCCGCGAGCGCGCAATCGCCCGCGATCACGATCAGGCCGTCGCCACCTCCGCGCGGGGGCGGCTCGGGGTCGGGTGGCCGGTAGCGCTCGATGCCGCCGCTGTAGTCGTAGTAGCCCCGCCCCGCCTTGCGGCCCAACCGCCCGGCGGCGACCGTCCGGACCGCGATCGGCGAAGGCCTCCAGCGCGGCTCGGCGAAGCTCTGCTCGAAGAACGAGCGCGCGACGTCGAGCCCGACATCGACGCCGACCAGGTCCATCAGCTCGAATGGGCCCAGTCGGAACCCACCGCCGAGGCGGCAGCACGTGTCGATCTCCGCATGCGTCGCCACCCGCTCAGCCAGCAGCTTCAGCGCCTCCAGGCTGAACGGGCGAGCACAGCGATTGACCAAGAACCCGGGACCGTCGACCGCCTCGATCACGTGCTTGCCCATCGCGACCGCCGCGGCCCGGGCGACCGACAGCGCGCGCTCGCCGGACTGCGCCCCGGCGATGAGCTCGACCAGCCTCATCCGGGGCGCCGGATTGAAGAAGTGCATGCCGACGACGCGCTCTGGGTGCGCCGCGACCGCGGCGATCGCGGTCACGAGCAGCGACGAGGTGTTCGTCGCGAGCACGCAATCCTCCGCGACGATGCCGCCCGACAAGCGGGCGAACAGATCCTGCTTGAGCTCGAGGCGCTCCGGCGCGACCTCGATCACGAGCTCACACGGCGCGAGGTCGGCCAGTGCCGCGGCGCCCCGGAGCCGCTCGCCCGCGCGGCGGGCGTCATCGGCGCTCCAGCCGCCGCGCCGCACGCCGGCCTGCAATTGCTCCGCGATCGCGCTGAGCCCGCGCTCGAGCGCGTCGGGTACGGGATCGTGCAAGAGCGTCTGCGCGCCCGACAGGCACGCTAGCTGAGCGATGCCGGCGCCCATCGTCCCCGCGCCGGCGATGCCGATCGTCCGCGGTGGCTGCGCCATGGGCACTCAGCCTACTCGGCGGGCACTCGCGCCAACGAGCGCCCGCATGGCTGACGCGAGTGCAACTGAACCCCCGCCGCACGGGTGAGCGGCGGGGGCAGTTACGCGGACGCTACGAGGACGGAAGGGCCGCGACGGGGGGCAGGGACGCCGTGATCGTCACCGGAGTCGAGCTGCCTGTGGCGTTGATGCGATCGCCCGGAACGGTCGTCCGGAGCGTGTAGCTGCCGGGGTAGCCGGGCGTCCACTGGAACTGGTACGCGGACGCCGGCGTGACGAACGCGACCGAGATGACGTGGAACGCGCCGTCCTTGCCGAGTATCTCGAGTTGGATGAGGTGTCCCGCATCGTCTGGGCCGACGGTGCCGCCCAACACGACCGGGTGGCCGACCGTTGCGGTCAACGTGCTCGGCGTGAGCCCGACGAGCGGGCGAACCACCTCGAACAGGACAGCGCTGCGACGCAGCGCCGGCGGCGAGAACGTCGTGCTGACGAAGTACACAGTCGAGTGCTGGGGCGTCACCGCGAAGCTGTAGACGCCGGTCGTGCCGGTCGTGCCGTGCGCGACCGGCTGGAACCGATTGGCTCCGACCTGGCGTGCCCACAGGGTCACCGGTACGTTGAGCTCGGCCACCGCCGGCGACGGGGTGGCGCCATACAGCGAGCCCATGATCGTCGCCGCCTGACCGTCGGTGATGACCGGAGCGGTGCTGTCGATCGTGAACGCGCGGTTCTGGGACTGCTGCACCGCCACCGTGATCGGGTTCGTCGTACTCGCGGTGTTGGCGACATCACCGGGCAGCAGAACGCGCAGGTCCCGCGCGCCGGCGACCCTGAAGCGGTACGAGATGTTGAAGTTGGAGCTCGCGTTCAGCGTGCCGGTCTTGAGCGTGGTCCACTGGTCGCCGGCCAGGCCGGTCTCATCCTGCAGGAGGACCTGCTCACCGACGTGATATCCACTCGGAGACACGTGGCCGGTGAACGTCACAAGCTGGCCCGTTGTCGCGGTCACGGCCTGGCCCGCTATCACGGCCGGTGGGTTCGTGGCGAAGGTCATCGTCGCTGACACCCACTCGTTCACCTGTGGCGACTGGACGTTGAGCTTCGGGACGGCGACGTACCAGCTGCGGTTCGTGAAGACGACGTGCTCGGCGCGCGTGAACTCGTAGTAACCCGACGAGTCGGTCGCGCCGACGCCCGCGAATTGCCACGTGTCAGATGTCGCCAGCTTGCGGTACAGGTCGATCGTCTGACCGCCCGCGTGCGGTCCGGTGAGGCGCCCGTAGATCAGCACCGACTGGCCGGCGATGATCGTGTTCGGCGTGGTGGTGATCGTGAGCCTGTTGCTCTGCGTCGCACCGGCGAGGCTCGGCGCCGCAAGGGCGGCGAACGCCGCCAGCACGGACGCGAGCATGGCGAAGCGTAGGCGCATGCTTGCTCCTTCCAGCTTGGGGGGTATTGATGCCGTGCGCCCGGAGCCGGCTCCCAAACCGGACGGTGGCTAGTTGGACATTGCCCTCAACACGAGGTGGCTTGCGAAAGTTGCGTCTGAGTCAGCGCCGCGACAGTCGTGTCAGGTGGCAGGGGTGCGGCGCCGGTCGTAGACTCGACGTGTGGACCCGTTTGCGTTGGCGTTGGTGTGCGCTCTGTGCGTGCTGCTCGCCGCGCTCTGGTTGATCGGGCACCACGCTTCGCGCTCGGGACTCGAGCAGTTCGGCGTTCGTTCTGCGCGCGAGATCTCCGAGACGCGTGAACAGCTCGAGGCCGAGGACCTCGATCAACTGCTCGGGGCGCACAACGCGCGCCGCCGGGCCCGCGGCGAGCCGGAATTGACGGTTCCAGAGCTGGAGCGCCGCGTGATCGAGGATCGGGAGGAGCAGCGGTCGCGCAGCGAGGCGTACATGGCCGAACGCGAGCTCGAACAGCTGCTCGAGGCGACGAACGCCCGCCGCCGCGCCCGAGGGCTGCCGGAGCGTACGCTCGCCGACGTCCGGCGGGAGTTCGGCGCGGACCCGTCCCCGGAGACCTGAGCGCGAGCGGGCCTCGTCGGCGCGCGGACGGAACGCATGGCGCGATGCCTGATCATCGGTTGCGGCTGCCGCGGAAGCGCGCTCGCGCGCGAGCTCCGCGCGCGCGGGCACGCCGTGCGCGGGACGACGCGCGACGCGGTCAAGCTGGCCTCGATCGAAGCCGCCGGAGCCGAGCCGTGGCTCGGCGATCCGGATCGCGTCGCCACCCTCGCCCCGGCGCTCGAGCAGGTGTCGATTGCGTGCGTGCTGCTCGGGTCTGCGGTCGGCCCGGCGGAACGCATCGCGAGCCTCCACGGGAGCCGGCTCGAGATGCTGATGCAGCGAATGCTCGATACGACCGTGCGGGGCGTGCTCTACGAAGCCTCGGGCAGCGTCGACGAGGACACGCTGGATCGGGGCGCGCGGACGGTCGCCGCCGCGTGCGAGGACTCGCGGATTCCATACGCATTGCTGCGCGCCGACCCGGCGGAACCCGCCGGCTGGCTTGCCGCCGCAGCCGTGGCTGTCGAAGGCCTGCTGACGGGCGGCGCGCTGCCTGGCTGAGACGCCGTGCGCGGCTAGCCGTCGCCTTCCCGCAGCAGTGGCCCGATGCGGTCCAGGAGGTCCGAGAGCATCCGGGCGGTCGCGCCCCAGATCAGATGATCGCCGACCAGATAGGTGTCGGTCCGAATCGGGACCCCCCGGCGGATCACACGCCGGCGGCCGTATCCCTCGATCAGCGCGAGCAGCGGGAGCTCGATCACCTGCGCGACCTCGTTCGCGCTCAGCGTCCAGGTGTGCCCGGGCTCGATCATGCCGACGAACGGATACACCGCGTAGCCCGTCGCGATCGTCGGCGTAGGCTGAAGCGCGCCGAGGATCTCGACCTCCGCCGGCGCCAACCCGATCTCCTCGTGCGCCTCACGCAGCGCGGTGAGCTGCAGATCGCGATCCCCTTCATCGGGTCGGCCGCCCGGGAACGAGATCTCGCCGGGGTGGCGGCGCATGTCCTCCCGGCGCTTCGTGAAGACCGCGTGCAGCTGCCCGTCCTCGACGTAGAGCGGCACGAGCACCGCGGCGTCAACCGACCCGCGCACCTCGATCTGGACGGCGGCCTCGGGACGCAGCAGAACGCGCTTCAGATCGTCCTTGGCGGGTGGCTCGAGCGGCTCCATCGCCGGACTATATTGGCGGCCGAATGCACGCCCTTGTCATCGTCGACGTCCAGCTCGACTTCTGTCCGGGCGGGGCGCTCGCGGTGCCCGACGGCGACGCGGTCGTCGTGCCGATCAACCGCCTCGCCCGCGAGGCGACCTTCGTCGTCGCGACCCGTGACTGGCATCCCCCGGACCATCGCTCGTTCGCCCATCAGGGCGGCCCGTGGCCGATCCACTGCGTGCGCCAGACGGCGGGCGCACAACTGCACCCGCGGGATCGATGCCACTCGTTTTGGCGCGATCGTGGACAAGGGCGTCGCCGCCGAGAGCGAGGGATATTCGGCGTTCGAGGACACGGGGCTCGAGCACCTACTTCGCGGACGCGGGATGCACACTGTCCACATCTGCGGACTCGCGCTCGACTACTGCGTCCGCGCGACGGCCCTGGACGCTCGCGGTGCGGGCTTCGAGGTGGTCGTGCACCGCGGAGCGACGCGCGCGGTCGAGATCGGCCCCGGCGATGGCGCGCGGGCCGTCGCCGCGCTGCGCGCGGCCGGAGTCGAAGTCCTCGGGTGAAGGCCGAGCGCCGCTGCTACTGGTCGTCTGCGAGCGGGTTGAAGACCAGGCCCGTCGGCACCTTCGGGAAGAAGTACGTCGACTTCGGCGGCATGCTCTCGCCCGCCGCGGCCACCTCCTGGACCAGCGATACCGGCGTCGCAGCCATGAAGAACGCGGCGTCGTATTCGCCGCTCGCGACCGACGCCAGCGCCTGCCTGGCGTCGCGGGCGTAGCCCAGCCCCGTCGAGGTGGTCGATATCCGCGTCCGTCATCGCGAGCGTGCCCTTTAGGATCAGCGCCTCCAGGACGGCCGTGTCGAGGTGCCGGTAGGCCGCCGATCGGCCGGGCAGCGCCGCGTCTGCGATCGCCTGGTCCTTGAGCGTCAACATCCGCGGCTCGCGAGCGCGCGCGTCGATGAAGCCGAGCTGGACCCGCTCGCCCGCGACCGGGACGAGCCCCGAAGTGTCGGGCAGCTGCTCGATCTCGAAATCGCGCCGCAGCGCCTCGGCGAGCGCCTCGTGCTGATCGGGCCCCAGCCCGCGGACGAGCCGGTGAGTCGGGAACACCGTCAGTCCCGGGTCCTGCAGCGCGACCAGGCACATCAGCACATATCGGTGCGGTCCTTCGCCGCCGATCTCCTCCGCGTACGCGCGCGCGGTCTCGTAACGGTGATGGCCGTCGGCGATCAGCAGCTCGGCGTCCGCGAGCGCCTGCTCGACGGCCGCGATCACCGAGGGGTCGTCGACCCGCCACAACCGATTCACCGTGCCGTCGGCGTCGCTCGCCCGACCCCATGTCGGCTCGCGCGCCGCCGCCGCGAACGCGCCGGTCGTCGCCCCGGCCGGGTCCGAAAACAGCGCGAAGATCGGCGACAGGTTCGCCTTCGTCGCCCGCGTGAGCCTGAGGCGATCCTCCTTCGGTCCCGGGTGCGTGCGCTCGTGCGGACGGATCCGGCCGGGGCCGTAATCCTCGACGCGTACCCGCGCCAGAAAGCCGGTCCGGGTCCGCGACTCGCCGTCGGGGCCGGTGTAGTCCTGCGCAAGCAGCCACAGCGCCGGCCTTGGGTCGCGGACGATCACGCCTGCCGCGCGCCACTCCGCCAGCTGCAGCGCGGCGTGCGCGTACGGGTCCTCGCCCCTGGGGAGGTCGATCCGAACGACGTTGTACGGCGAGCGGGCCTCGAGGGCCGCCCGCTGCTGCTCGTCGATCACGTCGTAAGGAGGTGCGATCACCTCTTCGAGCCCGCCCGTCTTCCTGAGGTCGTAGTGGAGGGCCCGCAGCGGCTCGATCGTGGCCATCGGTCCCTGAGGCTACTCGACCGGCATGCCAGCGCCGGCTCATCCTCCCCGGTCCGCGAGGCTGGCGTCTAGACTCGGGTGCCACCAGCGGGGCGTGGCGCAGCCTGGTAGCGCGCCTGCTTTGGGAGCAGGAGGTCCCCGGTTCAAATCCGGGCGCCCCGATTGGATTGGCCGAGCCAAAGTCGCGCCGGGCCTCGCGCGCGTCGGAGGACCGCATTACAGTCGTTGTCGAGCCCCCGTAGCTCAGTGGACAGAGCGCCGGACTTCTAATCCGATGGTCGCAGGTTCGAATCCTGCCGGGGGTGCTGGAAACCGCTGGAAATCGCCGTCGCATATTGGTCGCATTCGACTGGTGGCCAAGGCCGCTCCTAGTGGTTCCGAGCACGCTGTTGAATCGGCGCTGACCGCTGTTCACCGTCGCTCAAACGCAGGCCGAGTGGGTGTCCACGGTCCCGGTGAGTGCGACGGCCTCGCTTTGCACCATGGGACGCCTACGCAAAGGCGACCCCCACCCAGCGGATCGGCCCGTGCGGATATTGCCGCATCGGGCACTCGCCCTACGGGCTCGGCCATCGCGACGACAGCCGCGCGGCGACCCTCCAACCAATCATCAGGCACTATCCAGTCAACACATCAACCATCGTGAAGTGGGGCCACTTCAAACGGGGCGGGAGCCAGCTGACGTCGCAACACCGATCGGTTCCTGGAGGTTGCGATGCGAAGCAGGCGACGGACACCCGGGGGCGGTGTGCAGGCGGAGAAGCAGCGGCGATATGTGCAGCTGATCGCCAAGGGGCTCGGCAACAGCGAGGCGTGTCGAGTGGTGGGGGTCGACCGCAAGACGGGGAACCGCTGGCGGTACGGGCGGAAGGTCCGGAATTCCGCCGGAACGGTTGTCATCTATCCGCCGGTGAAGATCATCGAATCACGACCGCGAAGCCCGCGGTACCTCTCAGAGCAGGAACGGATCCAGATCGCCGATCTGCTGGCGGCGAAGCCGAGCGTGCGCGGGATCGCCGCGGAGCTGAAACGGGCGCCGTCGACGATCAGTCGCGAGATTCGGCGCAACCGCGACCCCGACGGCCGCTACCGGCCCCATCACGCTGAGCATGCGGCGCGGCGCCGCGCGTGCAAGCGGCGCGCGCGACGGATCGCCGGCGATGAGGTGCTGGCCGAGGTCGTCCAGCGGCTTCTGTCGAAGCGCTGGAGCCCGGAGCAGGTCGCGCACGAGCTCCGGGTGGTGTTCGCCGCTCAGCCGTCTCGCTGGCTGTGCAAGGAGACGATCTACCAGGCGATATACGACACAGCAGTGAGCTTGACGCGGCCAGCGCGGCGGCGGCGACGCCGCCGGCGGCTCCAGGGGTTGCAGCGCCGGGGACGGCTGACGGCGATGCGAATGATCGACGAGCGCCCCGTCGAGGCGCAGGATCGCGTTGAGGCCGGTCACTGGGAGGGTGATCTCATCATGGGCGCCGGGAACCGGTCGGCGATCGGCACGCTGGTCGAACGCACGACCCCGGTATCTGGTCCTGCTGGCGTTCTCTGACGGCATCGCGACCACCGATCGGGTCCGCCAGGCGATCACAGACGCGCTTGAGCGTGTTCCGGTGGGGCTGCGGCGGACGCTGACCTGGGATCAGGGCAAGGAGCTCGCCCAGCACCAGCAGATCACCGCAGCGACCGGCACCGACGTGTTCTTCTGCGACCCGCACTCATCATGGCAGCGGGGCAGCAACGAAACATGAACGGGCTGCTGCGCGACTACTTTCCGAAGGGCACCGACCTGAGCGTCCACACCGTGGAGGACGTCGTGCGGATCGTCGCAGAGGTCAACGACCGGCCACGCAAGACCCTCGCCTGGCAGCGCCCCGCAGAGCTCTTCGCCGCCGCGAGCACGGCCGTCTGACCGGACCCTCAGAGGCGCGCACGCGCGTGGGGATCGACTCCGGCTCGGCCCTCGGGCCTCGCCTCCGTCGCACCCCACACGCGTCAGCTACACGCCGACGCCCAGCAATCGTCATGAGCAACCCCGCGGAGAAACCGCGATCGGGGCTCCTGCGCCTGCTCGCGATGCAGTCGGCCAGTTGCTCTCTGCCGACACCGGCTGCGACTACGATGACCGAATCACCTGTTGCGACGTTGGCTCGCTTTCCCACGTCCGCGATGGGGCCACTGCAAACGGCCGCGGCGATCCTCCGCCGATTCGGTCGTAAGAGGATCATGGTGAGCCATTGCGGCTAGTCGCGAGGGGGTCGCGGCGGGTACCCTGCCGTGCATGGGAACGGAAGGGGACCTCGTGTGTCCTCAATGCGGGGAGCGGGTTCTCGATACGGGGGAGCGCGCCGTGGGGCAGCAACACCGCGCCACGTGCCCGCAGTGCCACGCTGAACTCGTGCGCCATGCCGACGTAGAGGACAACGCGTGGGTGGCCGAGCAGTCCACGCCGCTATTGGACGAAGAGCCAGGTGGGGGCAGCTAGTCGGACCGAACGCTTGGTGCGATCAGTGCTGCTTCACGCTACATGGCGGAGGGCCGGTAGCTTGAATCGACATCGTGCTGCTGCTTCCCGGGCGCGAGGAGGTGAAGCAGTAGTCGCGGGTCGGCGCCCCACCTGGGCGACGAACCAGAAGCACGTCGACGTCCTGGCCAGCGGGTCGCACGAGTTTGAGCGGTGTGAGCACGTGCTCGCTTCCGGTCAGTGACGGGCGACGATGCGCCGCTGGAGGGCAGTGTGCGCATGCCGAGCCCGGTGCCGTGGCGGGCCGCCGCCGCGCAGCGCGCCGGCGGCTAGCGATGGCGGCTCAGCCGTTGACGGCGACTGTGGTGAGATGTCGAGTTGAGTGCGCGAGGGCGTATGTTGCTAGGGGATGATCGTGAGTGGAGGGCCCGATGCGGCGGAGCTGCTCCGGGCGTCGTTGCCGCATCTGGTGCCCGAACGAATCGTCGAGGTCGCCTCGGCGCAGGCGGGCTGTCCGGTTGCAGCGTATGTGTTGGATGTGGAGGGGTCGTTCGCGCTGCTCTTGGCTGGCGATGTGGCCCGGTTTCCCGAGCGGATTCGTGCCCCGGTTGGCGTCGGCCCGGAGATCATTCCGGAGGCTCTGCCGCGGTTGCGGGACCTGGCGATCGACAGCGTTGGACCGTGCACGCTTTGGCCGATGGTCGTCCGCGACCGCGTCATGGGTTTTCTGCTCGCTCGCGACCGGTCTCGGGTTGATCTCGAGGCGTTCGGGGGTCAGGCCGGCTTGGCGCTGGAGCTGGCGTCCGGTTACACCGACGCGGTGCATGCTGTGCGTCGGCGCAAGGACACCCAGCCGGCCGCCGAGATTCAGCAGAATCTGTTGCCGCCGCGGCTTGCGCGCGTGAGCGGCGCCGACGTCGCCGGGGGCGTGCTGCCCGGTTATGACGTCGGCGGCGATTTCTTTGACTACGCCGGCAACGCGGACGGCTTGTGGCTGGTCGTCGCTGACGCGACCGGCAAGGGCAACTCGGCGGCGGCGGTGTCCTCGCTGGCGATCGGCGCTCTGCGTGCCGCCCGCCGCGCCGGCGCCGGGCTGCAAGAAGCCGCGTCGCTGGCCGACGAAGCGATCTCGTCGCTCCACATGGAGCTGTACCTGACCGCCGTGCTGGGGTCCTGGGATCCAAACGGTTATCGGCTGCGCTGGATCAACTGCGGCCACCCGACACCGCTGATCGTTCGCGCCGATGGGCGCGTCGACGAACTCGACGGCGAGCGCACCTATCCGCTCGGCATGCGGTTTTCAGAGCGGGTGTTCCCGGTCCTGAGCGCTGTGGTAGGCCCTGGGGACCGGCTGTTGCTGTACTCCGATGGGGTCAGCGAGCGCCGCACCGCCGACGGCGGACGCATCGGTGAGGATGGCCTGTGCGCGATCCTCACCGAGCTCGGTCCTCGATCGGCAGCGACGACGGTGCGCGGCCTCCAAGACGCCGTGATCAACGCCTCGCCTGACCCGCTGCGCGATGACGCCACGCTGCTGGCTATCGCTCCCCACGAGTGAGGACCCAATCGGTCACGACCGATCGTGCGGCGCGCACCGCTAGCCCGTTGGTGTCCGGGGTAGCTTCTGACCGTGCGCGAGGCGGCAGGTGACCCGACAACAAGCATGCTCGGCGACGTCGCGATCGTCACGGTGCGCGGCGAACTCGATTTGGCACTCTGCGTCAAGCTCGCCCCCGAGCTCAACGCCGCGCTGCGCTCCGCGGCGCGAGCGATCGTCATCGACCTCGAGGCCGTCTCGTTGGTGGACTCCTCGGGAATCGCGCTGCTGCTAAACGCCTTCCGCCGCCTGGACTACAGGGGGCGCCAGCTCGCGATTGCCTGTCCGAAGGGGTCGCAGCGCCGCGCATTCGAGCTGACCGCCCTCGATCGCCAACTGCCGATGTACGAGACCCGCCAAGACGCGCTGGCTGCACTCGGCGCCAGCTGAACCCGATCCGTAAACCGGGTGCCACGCCAACGCGCTGCCAGCGCCGTCGCTCAGACACGGACCGCGCCCGCGCGCGACGGACCCTGCGGATGTTGTCGCTCCGACCACGACTCGCGACGTTCGTAGGCCGAGCGACCAACCTAGCGTCTGCGGCTGGAAGCGGAGCCGCAGTCGGCGGCGTCTCAAAACCCAACCCTCAGCGAACGAGATCGCGGACCGCCTGGACCGCCGTTCTGGCAAGCTGCGGGTGACTTCAGCCGGCGAAGGCTGAGGCCCGCTTTGCCGCCAACGCGAGCCCCTTGGGGTTCCGTAGCCCCGCCTTTCGTCAACGCTGGTGTGCTTGAGATCGGACCTGCAGCCAAGACTTGTCAGGTTATCGGTTACAGCTTGGGCGCGAATGTGCAGGCGTCGACTTTTGAAGCGTCACCCGCGGGTGGGATGAGGAGGTCGCTCGTGGTCAGCTGTTCGTGCAGCGGTCGGGAAAAGCGCGCCGGGTCGCCGGCGATATAGGTCCGGCAGAGTGCCAGTCCTTCGGGATAGCAGGACTCCAAGGGCGGCCAGCGGCGGCTGACCAGCTCGGAAAGGGTCTGGCTGACGTACGTGTCGCTGTGGATCATCCAGCGGCGCGCGTAGGCCGAGACCTCATCGAACGTGCGGCCGTCGTCGAGCAGCATCGCGATGTTGGCAGTAATCGGCATAAGTGTCTTCTCAGCCTGGCGGACGACGGCCGCGACGTCGGCGTCGTAGGGGATTCCAAGGGGCCGCAGGCATTCAACCGCCATCTCGTCAGCGTGCTCATCCAGTAGCGCTTCCAGCGCGACCTCGGCAATTCCTTCGCTCAGGAGCGCTTGAGGAGTCGGGTACAGATACACACCCAGCTCGACGTGTCCTCTCCGGACTAGCGGGTCGTCCTTGCAGACCGACTCCGCGTGATGCCCCGGGTACGTCTCGTGGCTTGCCAGCTCGAGCAGAAACGGTGAGGTGATCGGAAGGTCGGTGTTGATACGGACGTGGGTGCGCAGGTCGCCAAGGTACTCGGCGTAAGCGGCCCACGGCTGATCGCGTACGAGCTCGAAGGTGACCTGGTCCCCTTCGGGCAGCCCGACCAGCTCATCGGTTCGGCGCCGAAGCTCCTCGCTCAGCGCGTGCAGGCCAGCTAGTAGTCGCTCTGGCTGCACCTGTTGGCCAACCGCCCAACGCTGATAGCGCGCGCGGACATCGCCGCGGCCGGGGAGAACCTCCGCGAGCTGCGCATGGGCAGCAGCAAAGACCGACTCCGGCACGAACGTCGGCAGGACGCCATGGCAGCGCTCCACGAGCTCCCAGTAGCCGAATCGCTCGCCCGCCAGGACAGCCAGGACCGTGTCGAGCGCCGCAAGCTGAGCATCAAGCCACGCCTGGCGGTTCTCGTCCAAGCCAGCGCTGTCGAGCGTCTGCCGGATAGCGCGAACATGCTCCGCGAGCTCGACTGGCCCTTCAGACGGCGCGGCGTCAACGGCCGCGACGAGGTCGCTCGGGCCGAGGTAGTCCTCGACCAGCCAGGGCGCGAGCTTACGCAGCCGCAGCGCGATCTCCAAGTACGCGACCCCGGCCTCCACGGACAGATCATCCCTCATCGCCGCGCCAGCACGCCACAGGCCGCAGTAAGCCTACGGGCTTTCTGTTCTGATTGCGCCCTGTAGGCCGCGCGGATACGCCTCTCGCTCGCCATCGCTTTGTCCTCCACACTTCCATGTCCGGGCCGGTGCCCGGAGCCACCGAGCGTCTCGCTTCGCGCGGCATGCTCCCTCGCCCGAGGCGTCAACAGATTGTCCGAATGGGATGGGCAATCGAGCGTGGTCGCGTCGTCGTGCGCGCGTGCTGTGCATGACGCCTGTCACAGGGAAGAGGCGAAGTGCAAGCCTATTGTTGTGGAGCGCCTTGACCGGCTCAGCGATGAAGATCTGCTGGTTGCCACCGCGGAAGGGTCTCCGGACGCGTTCGGGATGTTCTACGAACGGCATATCGCCTTGGTGCTCGCTCTGTTTCGGCAGAGGACCGGCTCTGCGGAGCTCGCCGGCGACTTGGCGGGTGAGACTTTTGCTGCTGCGCTGTTGAGCTGTCGACGATTTCGGCCTGGTGGCCCGCCTGCGACATCGTGGCTACTCGGCATTGCTCAAAACAAACTGCGTGAGAGCGCTCGCCGCCACCGCGTCGAGACGACCGCGCGCGAGCGGCTAGGCATGCCGCCGCTTGAATTCTGCGACGAGGATCTCGAGCGCATCGAACAGCTTGCTGACGAAGCCTCTGACGCGCTCGTGCTCCTCGATCAGCTACCGCCGGCGCAACGTGACGCGATACGCGGCCGAGTGATCGACGAACGGGAATACAGGGAGCTCGCACAGCAGCTCACCTGTTCTGAGCAGCTCGTCCGCCAAAACGTCAGCCGTGGCTTGCGACGACTGAGAAACGGCCTGAAGGAGGCCCAATGACCGACTACATCGATGATTTGCGAAACGCTCTCCGCGACGCCGCCGCCCGTGAATACTCTGCGGCAAGGGCTCCGGGCCGATGGCGTGCGCACCCCGGCGGTGCCGGTCGCCTTTTGCCTCGGCACCGACGCGCTGCATTCATCGGGATCTCCTTACTCGCCGCCGTCGCTGCCGTGACAGCCGTGCTCTCGCTTGGAGCCACGGCCACGACTCAGCCTGCCTATGCGCTGGTCGAGCACCCTGACGGCTCAGTCACCGTCACGGTGCATAACCTGCGGACCGCACTAGCACCCCTCAACGCGCGTCTGACCGCTCTGGGCATCAAAGAGCGAATGATCCCCATCACCGACGCTTGTCCGCGCTCTAACGACGCATTCGTGTACACCGTGAAACGGTCTCAATTCCCTCAACTGCGGTGGACGTTCACGCGGCGCGAGAACCAAAGGAGCCTACGGGAAGGTTACTGGGGTTACATCGGCCTCGGCCGCAGCGACAGTGGTCAGCTGCTGCTCGCCCAAGGAGGGATGAAACCCCCGCTACCGCGCTGCTTCAACAGCGCTCTCGGCCAGATGGCTACGCCGATCCCCTGAGCTAACCACACTCTGCTCGCCGATGACGCATGATCGTCTACGGCCGGATCTACCGTGTGCAGCCAGGGCGGGCAAGCGGCGCGAGCGCTCGGCGTTCACGACTAGCCAGGGGCAGGCCCTGATCGCGACGGCTCGAGAGATCTGGGTACAGCTCGATGAGCGAACGGTCTTTGACCTCTGCAAGCGAAACTGATGATATGCGGCGCAGTACCTCTCCTCGCTCGATCGCGTCCCGAGTTCCGGCCTCACAACCGCCAGTTCCCGGCCGTTCTCACTTATTCATCCACCAGCGCACGCGGTGGGGGGCGGCGCCGACATCGCGCTCAGGATGGCCGGCGAGCTCGCCGGTCCGTCGCACGTGCCAACCTTCAGTGGACACGCGTTCGACCCGCTGATCGCAACGACGACGACTCCGCTGTCGCATTGCAGACCTGTTCTTGCGCATCGTCGTCACCCGAGCTCATGCCGTGGCCGCCTCCGGGCCGGCCGCCGAGGTGCTACACCCGTGGTCAGACGGCAACTATGGTCTTGGTGCTGCCGCCCCGGAGGTGGTCGTTCAGTGCGGCGGCTGCGTCGTCCATCGGGGCGAGAACGGTGGTGACTCGTTCCGGCGCGAGCTTCCCGTTGGCGATGAGGGCGAGCACGTCGGGGATGAGCGCGCGGGCATGGGAGCGCGCGATGATCAGCGTGGCGTTGCGTCCGAACATCGATGCGGTCGGGATGCGCGAAAAGGCGTGTAGGGAGCCAGCCGAGGAGCAGATGCCGTCGGGCGCGGTCAGCTCGAGGGCGAGGCGTAGCCCGGCAGGATTTGCCGAGATGTCCACGACCAGTGGCGCGGGCGCGAACCCGCGTGCCTGTTTCGGGGCGAAAGCCGCGAGTCCGAGGCGCTCTGCGTGTGCGCGGACCTCGCGGCGGGCGTCGATGACCGTGACCTCGTCGGCGCCAAGCGCCCGGGCCACCAGGCCGGCGTACAGTCCGACGCTGGCGGTGAACAGGTGGCGCTTGGACTGCGCGCCCACGACGATCATTCGAGGCGGGTGACCGGTGGCGAGGAGGCCGGGAAGGTGGGGTGCGACGTGGCGGTAGCCGTCCGGGATGTTGTCCGCAACGCTCGCTGCCGTGGCTGGCTCGATCCCGTGCGGCAGTGGGACGAGCATGCCGTCGGCGTACGGGACAGCAAGTTCGTCGGCTATTGCGCCGCCCCAGTGGCCGCCGGCGACGCCGAAGCCGTACATCGCGATGGGTGGAACCGTCTCGCAGTTGCCGGTGCGACCGGCCCTGCACGCCGTGCACGTGCCGCACGAGATTTGGAATGGCAGGACAACTCGCTGGCCGGGCCGAAACTCCCTGACATCGCTCCCAATGGTGAGGACCTCCGCGACGCACTCGTGCCCGAACTGCAGCGGGGTGAGGAACGGGGTGGCGCCGAGGCCCATGGGACGGTCGACGTCGCACGTTGCGACGGCAAGCGGCCGGACGACAGCGCCGAGCGGGCCCGGCTGGCGCGGCGTCGGGACGCTGCGCCACCGAAGTCGGCCGCCGGGCATCAGCGTGAGAGCTCGCATCTGCGGGCGTGAGGGACGCGTACGCTGTCGGACCGCGTCCGCGAGCGCCGCACGGAGCCGGCGGACGCGCTGCTCGCCCTCGCGCTCGAACATGATGCGCCCGGCGACCGGCCCCGCCGGGTCCGTGAGCACGCGTGCCTGCCGTAGCCACCACCGAGCACTCATTAGCGATCAAGTATCGCCGCTCGCCTTCCCGATCGAGGCTACGACAGCCGGGCCCGCGGCGCCCGTTCCGACCGCCCCGGTGGCAGAGCCCCAATCTCAATCGCCGAACCCCTTGCGCACACGATCGAGAGACGCGCATCTGGGGACGAGCGGGTCCAGCGGCTCTATGCCGGTTGGGGCCTGCTTTCCTGTCGCGCCAGGCATTGTCGCTGAGACGCACGCGGCTGCTTCTGTCCGACACAAGCAGTCTGAGAGCAGAGCGGTGTAATGGCTGGTGCAGCGGCGAAGCCGGTACAGTCACTTCACAGGCGGGGGCGGTCCACTCAGCCCCTCACAAACCCCGAAGACCGGCGGCTGGGACGCCAGGGAGGTGCTGGCCCAGGCACCCCGTCGGCTCCACCGCACGAAGGTAAGCGAATTGAAGCGGCCCGCGAGCGTCAGGCCGCGAACGCCTCCGCCGCAACCAAACGACTTCCAGCCTGCGCGCGTCAGAATGGTGCGGAAGGCGCGGTAGCCAGCGCTCAGCGGACGCCCGTCAAGCCGGAGGCGGTCAGCCTGTTGCGCCTCGACGTGGTCAACGATGCCGTTGCGATTTCTCCACACAAGCAAGGTAACGCCGCGGTCTACAGACCGGTCCATCCCTGTGCCGATCTTGCTGATGGGTTCGCTCGCTGGCACGCGTGAACCAAGCCTGAAGCTGAGGACCCGCGCGTTCGGAACGAGTGTGTCTGCCGGCACGGGCGGTGGCGGCGAGCCAGCGAGGCTCAAACTGCGAGCCGATGTTCGACCGTTGTGCTGGTGACCTTGCGCGCCGCTCGCGACGCAGCCCGTTGCGAGGACGAGAAGCACGAGGACGGGAAGGAAGCGGTTCTTCATGTCTGGACTACGTTCATGGCGTGAATCGTCACACAAGTCGTGACGCTCTTCAATCGAGCACGGGCCACTCGGCGCGCCTCCTTCGCCGCTGAATGGCCAGGCGCGGCCCACCCTCGCACAGCTGCAATTGGCGCGGACGAGCCACGCTCCGCGACGGGCCGGTGCAGACCTGCGTTCGTTGTCGTACCGGCATCTCGTCGGCGACTTCACGGGCCCTGCTCAGCGCGGAATTCGCGACTGAACAACAGGCCCCGTCGCTGGCGAACAGGAGGTCACGCACCATTCGAAGGTCGCGTCCTGCTTCCTCGCTGCTACGGGCACCCTGCCGGGTCTGATTGTCAGCCGCAGTTCGAGGTACAGGGTTGAGTCTGTCCGGTGGTGCCGGGGAGTCCGCTCGTGGCGATCGTGATGAGTTTGGCTGGTGAGAGTCCGGAACCACTCAGTACGAGGTAGTGGTTGCCGTCTGTCGTCGCGATCGCGACGTAGAGTGTCTCGCTTGTGGGGGCGCTGGAGGCGATGAAGCCTTGGTAGCCGCCCACCTGAATCGGCTTGGCTCCGTCTGGGACGGTGGCGGATCCCGCGGCGAGTTCGGCCTCGACGCAGCCGCCGACAGCTGAGGCTGCGACGGCGAAGTGTTGAAGGACGGTGACCGGGGTACCCGGCGTGGGGCTGGACGTCGGGGTGCAGGGGCTGTCAACCTCCTTGAAGCCGACGGGAAGCCTGAATCGGTAGTTGGCAAGCCGCAGGGTCGCCGCTGGCCTGGGCAGGGTGGACCCGGACGCCCGCGTTCGAGGAACGCTGTGCGAGTTGCCGCTCTGTCCGGCGAGCAGCGCCGCGCCGGCGATCACGATCGCCACAAGTGCCCCTGCAGCCACGGAAGCGGCGCGGGCGTTGCGCTTGAGCGACGGCCTCGTTGGCAACCCAGGCGGTTCACCCGCGGCGCCAAGAGGGACCCCGACCACACGTTCTGGATCTTCGATCGTCGTGTCGAGGTGAAGTTCGGTAAGGACGGCGCGGGCGAGCGCCGAGCGAGCGTTCGCCCAAGTAGCATCGCTGGCAGCCGGCACCTGGGCCCGGAAGGCTTTCAGCTCCTCGAGTTCATTTGTCATTGTTGCTCCTTCGCAGAGACGTTGGCAGCCGGGATCGAGTGTTCGTCTCCGGGGCGTTCGGCGAGCATGGCGCGGAGATGCCGTCGCGCTCGAGCGAGGCGAGACGCGACCGTGCCCGGCGAGATCTTCAGCGCGTCAGCGATCTCCGCGTGAGAAAGCTCAGCCCAAGCGTGCAGCAAGAGCACGTCGCGCTGGTCTCGCCCGAGCGACGCGAGCGCCCGGGCGAGCTCCGGGCGATCACTTGAATCCTCGTTGTTGTCGATCCCGCCGGTGGCTGTGTCTGTCTCGTCGCGCAGTCGCGCGACGGCGACTAACAAACGTCGCTCGGATCGGCGGTTGTTTCGAATCAGGTTGGTGGCGATCCCATACAGCCACGGCCGGGTGTCGACCATCTCGAGACGGAACGTTCGTCTGCGCGCAAACGCCACGGTGAACACCTCGGCGGCGAGGTCGCCGGCGAGCGGCTCACCCACGCGACGCGCCAAGTAGCGATGGATCGCCGCGAAGTGGCGCTCGAAGATCTCGGCGAAGCGCTCGGGATCCGGCCACGACGCCGCGACGATTTCAGCGTCGGTTGGCCGACCATCCCGCGGATACCGATCATTCGCCACTACCCCCTATTGTCCAGGGCGCCCCCCAAGTGTCCCACGGGCGGATTCGGGTCGTGGCCCCGACGCTGCTGCACTGCTCGGGCATGCTGCGCGGAGTCTCGGCGCGGCGCTGCGGCGCTCATACTCCTGAGTCGCTCCAGCAGCCTGCCTCGCAACGTGCGCGGCTCCTGCATTCGTCGCACGGCGCGCATATCCCGCCCACGAGCCACTGCCTCCGTATGCGCGGCGAGGAGGGCGGGCTCGTGGCGCGACGCGATCGAGCGCGCCGGTTTCGAAGCGTGGTGGCGGGTTCGTTTCGGTTGTGATCAGCGCGCCCGGCCGCAGACCTTCTCGGCGGCCTGGAATGCCGGCGATTGGGGATCGTCCCCGGGTCCTCCGACTTGGATTGCGATCCCGCCGCTGCTCGGGAAGACTGGGTCGGGGAAGTGCGGTACGCCGTGCTTGCGCATGCACTGCGCGTTGGCGAGCGCCGCGAGCTTCACGCTCTGCGGGATCGTCGGTTTCGGTCCGGCGGCGCCCGGTAGCAGGGATGCGCACGCGCGCTCGGCGGAGGAACGCGGGTGACTGCATGTTGATGGTCGTCGGTATGACGATCCCCTCGAACGAGTTGTAGGTGCCGCTCGGCGCGGTGCCGCTCGCGCTCGGGTCCGGCAAGTTCGGCACGCCGTGCAAGCGCATGCAGACCACGTACTCGAGTCGCTGCGAGTAGCCGCTCGAACGACCTGAGCTGCTCGGCTTCGCCGAGGAACCGCACCCGGCGACTGCCACGGCAACGCTCACGGCCGCGAACGTGATCAACACGGGCGGCCGAATCATTGGGTGAGGTCTCTCAAGGGGAGCGGGGAACCGACCTGCGCGCATGCTCTGCTCGCGAGCAGGATGCCCGCCGCGTCGTTCGCGAATGCTCCGGGCGGAACGTTGTAGCCGATTCCCTCGCCGCCGGGGCCGAACACGGGGTCGGGGAAGTTCGGTACGCCGTGCTTGCGCATGCACTTCGCGTTCGCGACGAAGCTCTTCTGTTGCGCTAGCGAGATCGGTGGCGGCGGGCTGCCGGCGCCCGGTCGCAGACTGGCGCATCCCTGCTGAGCGGACTGGAACGCGGGTGCGTCAGGGTTGATGTCCGATGGCAGGTTGACGCTCCCGTTCGCGTTCACGCCAGGGAAGTTCGGTACGCCGTGCGAACGCATGCAGTCTGAGTAGTTGACTGCCTGTGGGGAGGCGCTCAGGCTGGCTGTACTCGCGGACTTGCTCGAGGATCCGCAAGCACCGATCGCCATCGCGCACATGATGGCGACGGGCGCGATCAGCGGGCGTCGGCGAGGCCTGCGAAAGGGTACCCTCCGCTGCCGACGCGCTTTGTCGCCGTCCGGGGTGGCCATCGCCTCATTTTGGCTGACCATCGGTAACACGCGAGTAACGGCTGTGCCGGCGTGACAGGTAAAGGTGTAGAGGAGCCACGCCTGCGGGTGCTGTCACAGACCTGCGTTTGTTGTCGCACGGGCAACTCGTCGGCGACTTCACGGGCCTGCTCAGCGCGGGCTCCAGGGGCGGCGGACGGTTCGGCGGAGCTGGAGAATCGACGACTCAAGGGGCCGGCCCTCGGCCAAGCTCCACCAGCCATCTCACGACGTTGGCGAGAGGCTGCGCGGCGTCGATCTCGTGGGTGCATGTTCGCCGCAGGATCGGTTCCACCTCGCCGAGGTGCCGGAGAACCAGCTCGCGCTGTTCTGGAGTCTTGCCATACGAGTTCGTCGTTCGCCGATCGATCCGGCTGAGGAGCACTTCAGCGGGAGCGCTCAAGAGCACGACCGCATCGAAGCGGTCATAGAAACGGCCCCGGTTCGAGACCGTGCCTGACACGTAGAGCGGCGGTCCGCCTGCGCTCTTTAGAAGGTTCCGGATCCGATCCTCCCGCCATACATATCCGTCTTCGAGATCGGACCACTCAGTCCATCCCGGCTCGTCGGTGTCCACAACCTGGAAAGCGAGCAGTTGCAACTCGGCGACGGCACTGGACTTTCCGGTTCCCGACATGCCGGTCAGCAGGATCCTTTTCATGCGTTTTGCAGGCTACGCAGCCGTGGGAACCGCGGTCGCGTTGAGTGCCTGCGCAGCCATCCCCGGCTCCTTGCCCGCCCCGCTTTCCTCTCGCGACGCGTCTTCAGTCCCGTCGCGCCGACTGCCTCGCCTTGCGCGGAAACCGGGCATGCGGCCGTCGAGGTGCAAGCGGATTCCCTGCTAGCACTCCCGGGTCGAAGCGAACTCCTCGCGCTCGATCGTGAGAGCGGCAGTCTGCGTGGTGTATTCCCGGCGTGGGATGGCCGCGCCCGGCGGCGTCCTCGCGCTGCCGGGGCAGCGCGAATATTGCCTCGCCAGAGAGCAGGCTGCGGAATTACCCTCAGATCCAGGCGATTAGGGAGGCGGAGATGGACCGCGATGTGCTGGACACGATCGAGCGCGAGATTGACCAGGAGGTGCGGGCACGGTTCCGCGGCAGCGCGGTGCGGCAGGCTGTGCTGCTGCAATACGGCGACGACCCCGAAATCGAGCCGGGGGACCTGTGGGTCCGGGTGCTGCTCGACGACGCGGGCAGGCCGGAGGACTACGAGGCGACCCTGACGGCATTCGAGCAAGCCAGCAAGACGGCGATCGAGCAGTTCACGAGCTACCTGGCAACGAAGCTCCGGGAGATCGCGCAGGTCGAGTACACGTTCAGCAACAACCCCGTCACCTACGACGACAAGGGACCCCGCGGCGGCATGCACATCGCGCAGTGCCTGTCGGACATCCAGGAGTGGGAGCACGGTGAAGCTACCTTCGTGCTGGCCCGGCTGGGACCGGCTGGCCTGGAGACGGTGGACACGCTGATCGTGGCGGGAATCGCGGCCACGCGCGCGGAGGCCATGCGGTGGGCTTTGGATCGCATCCGCGAGCGGCCGGAGTACCAGCGTCTCCGTGAACTGAGACGCGACGCCGAGGTCATGGACCGCGATGTACTGGACACGATCGAGCGCGAGATTAACGAGGAGGTGCGGGCACGGTTCCCGGGGAGCGCGGTATGGCAGGCCGTGCTGCTGCAGTACCGCGACGACCCGGAAATCGGGCCGGGGGACCTGTGGGTCCGGGTGCTGCTCGACGCGGACAGGCCAGAGGACTACGAGGCGACCCTCACGGCATTCGAGCAAGCCAACAAGACGGCGATCGAGCAGTTCACGGGCTACCTGGCAGCAAAGCTCCGGGAGATCAGGCTGGTCGAGTACACGTTCAGCAACAACCCCGTCACCCGCGACGGCCACGGACCGCGCGCGAGCAATCCTGTCGGGGAAGGGCCGCCGGACATCCAGGAGCGGGAGCACGGCGAAGCTACCCCGGTGCTGGCCCGGCTAGGACCGGCTGGCCTGGAAACGCTGGACACGCTGATCGTGGCGGGAATCGCGGCCACGCGCGCGGAGGCCATCCGGTGGGCCCTGGACCGCATCCGCGAGCGGCCACCGTACCACCGGCTCCGTGAACTGAGATGCGAAGCCGACAAGCTCAGGAACGAGTTCTGAGGCTTCTGCTTCGTCGCCGCCGGAGCGCTCGGGCGCGAACTGCTGCTTCGGCTGATTGCTGACGCCAATGGAGAACTCAGGAGCGCAACCGAGCCGCGGGGGGACGGCTGAGGCTGCGTGCAGCGGGTCTCGTGAAAGCGACGAGAAAACGACTGTCCTGATGTAGCTTGCGTCGATGGCGAGCGTCGAGGAGGATGGCTTCGCAACACCGGAGGAGGCGTCGTGCGCGGACATCCCTGCGCGATTCGCCACAGTCGTTGGGGCTCAGATCGACGGCGACACGGCCACGGTGGCTACTGACCAACGACAGACCGCCTTTCCAGGATTGCGAGGTCCAGTGTGTGCGTGAGCACGGTCGATGGCACGCAGATTCCAGCTGTCCGTTCAACGCTGGTGCCCGAGACGGCGTTCTTGAACGAGCTCGCAAGCTCGGCTGGCGCGACTGTTAGCCGCTGAGCACGCACCCTGATTGGGCGGCTCGGGCTCTGTCGAGATTCGATCTTTCCGACACTCTGCTCCGGGGGCCCCAGACCCGCTTTTCATCCGCCGGGAGCCTCCCGAGTGGCTCTCAGCGGCGGACGCGTTCCGCGCTCTCGCATCGGTGCAGAGCGCGTGTCGCACGCCGTTTGACGCACGACCCGGCGGCGGCGGCGCACGGAATCGGTGGTTGCTTGGCGAGCCCTTGACTTTGGATAACAAAGTATGTTAGCTTTGCAACACAAACCGAAGTGACGGAGCGGCGCCATGCAAGGAACACATGACATCGATCAGACCACGACAGCCAACGACGACAGCGGGCTCGATCCCCGTGAGGCGGCGCGGCTGTTGGCTGAGACCAAGCGCGACGCGCAGCGCCAGTTCAGCCTCAGCCCGCCCTGGATCTCGACAGTCATGGCCGCAGTGATCCTCCTCGGCTACGCCGCGCTGTGGCTCTCAACGCGCGGCCAGCATCCATACAGCGGTCCGAGCGCGGGCGCGATCGTGCTGGTGTACGTCGCGGTGGTCGTCTCGATCGCCGTGTCCGTCAAGGTCTACCAGCGCGCGACCGCCGGCGTTAGTGGACCCGCCCTGAGAAAGCAGAAGGTCGAGGGGATAGCGATCCTGATCTCCTACATCGGTAGCCCCGTGATCCAGGGTGCGATGAAGCACTACGGCGCCAGCCACGCGATCGTCTACGGCGTGATCCCGGCCGCTGGGCCGCTGATCATCGTCGGCACGACGGTGCTTGGCGTCGCGGCCAGCAATGGCAACCGGCCGCAGTTCATCACCGCTCTGGTGGTCGTCACCGGCGGCATCGTGGCCCTCTTCGTGGGACCCAGCGGAGCATGGCTGGCAGCCGGGATTACCTTGTTCATCGCCGTGGTCGCCTACGCCGCGATGACCCACGGGCGCTTCATCCACCCGCAACGAGGCACCGATGAGCCCCGACACGCTTGACGCGGTAATCCACGCCCCCGCCAGGCTGCGGATCGTAGCGACGCTCGCCGCCCTACCCGACGGAGACAGCCTCTCCTTCACCCGCCTTCAGGACATCCTCGACCTGACCCCCGGCAACTTGATCACCCACCTACGAAAGCTCCAAGACGCCGGCTACCTCATCAGCGAGACGACCGGCAACGGGAGAGGCTCACATACCACGATCACGCTCACCCGCCAGGGCCGCACCGCACTCGACGCCTACACCGAAACGCTCCGCGAACTGCTCGGCGGCCTGTGAACGATGTCCACGCACACGAAACGTGCCCACGCACACGAACCACGAGACCGCGCGTCTCAGACCGCCAACGACCGGGTGTCGCAACGAACAGACACCGCGGCCACACGGACAGTTCGCCGACGAACCCGCGCCCAACCGACCGCAGGGCGAGGTGCCGACCTCGATACGGACCCGTCCTTCGCCGCCAACCGTGAGACTGTCGGATCGGTCTAATAGGGGCAGTGTCGCCTCCGCCTCGAGCGATGCCGTGAGGAGCGGCCCCAACGTTCAGAGCGACACTGCTGCTTCGTCGCCGAGGGAGCCACGAAGCCGTGGCTTCCGCTTCGGTCGCCCGCCGAGCCGGAGCGGCGGTCCGGTCGGCACTGCCGGCTCCGGCCAAGGTGGCCGCAGGTTCGTGAGGAAGCAGGGCGTGTCGGGGCGGTTGACGATGGTGGATGCTGTAGCCCTTTGCGGAAGGCGGCCCGTTATCCAGCTTGGTTGCTCAGTTCGGCGGAGGGGGAAGGCGGGTGCGGCGTTTGAGTGTGTGGGGTTAGCGCCGACTTTCGCGTCGTGGCTTGAGGGGCGGCAGCGTTCGCGGTTGAGTGCGGTTGAGGGGCGCAAACCCTGTGTTTGGTGGGTTTGCGAGTCCGCGGTGGCGTTGCTCGGTGATGGCGATGGGGTCGAACTCGGGGACTGGTTACTAGTCGTCCGAGACGTGCTCGGCAGCTTACGCTCGGCGAGGCGCGTCCGCGGCGACCCGATATCTCAGCGAAATGCGCCGATTCCAGGGGCCCGTGGCCTTCGGCAGCGGGTTGGCGGGCGATTCTGTCCGACCGATCAGGTGTACTATCGGGATCGTCCAGTCAGCGAGATCGCCCCAACCTCGTCCGGGTGGAGAGTTCTTCGCCGAGCCCGCCGACCCGACGCAGCGGCGCTACGAGGCGCTACGCGCGTACCTGCTCGAGGGACGCCCGGCCGCGGAGGTCGCGAACGCGTTCGGGTACACGACCGAGACGCTCAACTCGATCGTGCGCGACTTCCGCTCAGGCCGCCGCGAGTTCTTCATCTCCTCACGCCCCGGGCCCAAGCGCGCGCCTGCGAAGGAGCGCGCGCACGACCGGATCGTTGAACTACGAGCCGCCGCTCACTCGATCGACGAGATCGCGCTGGTGCTCGCGCGGGAGGGCATGCCACTGAATCGCACCGGGATCGCGGAGGTGATCGCCGAGGAAGGATTCGAGCGGCTGTGGCGCCGCCCCGAGGTGCTGCGCGGCGCCCCGCGCCGCGAGCAGCTGCCGCGGACCGGCGTGATCAACTTCGCGCAGTGGCCCGAGCGCGTGGAGACCAAGCACGCCGGCTTGTTCTTGTGCCTGCCCGACCTGGTCGCGCTCGATGTCCCGGCGATCGTCAAGGCGGCGGGGTACCCGGGCACGAGCGTGATCCCGGCGGTGTCATCTGTGCTGTCGCTGCTGGCGCTCAAGCTCGCCAGTATCCGTCGTACCTCGCATGTCGAGGATCTCGCGACCGATCACGGCGCGGCGCTGTTCGCGGGGCTGTCCTCGCTGCCGAAGACGACCGCGCTGACGAGTTACTCCTACAAGCTCTCGCACGAGCGCCAGCACGCGTTCCTGGTCGCGCTCAATCACGCGATGCTGCGTGCGGGGCTGATCGACGGCACGGACTTCGACCTCGATTTCCACGCGATCATGCACTCGGGAGAAGACGCCGCGCTGGAGAAACACTACGTTCCCAGCCGCTCGCAACGGACCCGCTCGGTGCTGACGTTCTTCGCCCAGGACGCCGCCACACGCAACCTTGTGTTCGCCAACGCCGATATCTCCAAGGCCACCCAAGCGCGCGAGGTGATCGCCTTCTGCGAGCACTGGCGCTCACTGACCGGCACCGATCCCGGCCTGCTGGTGTTCGATCAGAAACTCACCACCCAGGCCGTGCTCGCCGAGCTCGACGAGCGCGGTGTCACGTTCATGACCCTGCGAATGCGCTCACCCGCCCTGATCCGCCACATCGACCAGCTCGACCCCAAAGCATGGAAGACGGTCCGGCTCGATCGCGACAGTAACTATCGAAAACCCCAGGTGGTGGACGAGACCGTGCGCCTGTCCGACTACCCCCACCCGATCCGGCAACTCGTCGTGCGCGGCCTCGGCCGCGAGAGCCCGACGGTGCTGATCACCAATCACACCACCGCGACCCCGAAGTTCCTGATCGAACGCTACGCCCGACGGATGACGATCGAGCAACGCCTCGCCGAAGCGATCCGGGCCTTCCACCTCGACTCACTCGCCTCCTCCGTGCCGCTCAACGTCGACCTCGACGTCGTGCTGTCCGTCCTCGCGAGCACTGTCTGCGCCGCCCTGCGCCGGCGCCTCCCCGGCTACCACGCCGCCACCCCCGACACCCTCCAACGCCGCTTCCTGCAAACCGGCGGCGTCATCCACACCAGCGACGACACGATCACCGTCCGACTCGACCGCCGCGCCTACTCACCCGTGCTGCGCTCAGCCGACCTCCCCGACACCACCGTGCCCTGGTGGGGCCGCCGCCAGCTCCGCTACGAATTCGCCGAAAAGTAGGGTCGATCTCGCTCCGCGAAAATCGGCGTTAGTGCTCGGCTGGCTGACAGTCAGCGCCAGTCCTACCGCTCTCCCACCGTCGCGCCCGACCGCGGCAAGCCGGGGTCGGGCGTAATCGAGACGGTGCGGAGGCGGTTGTCGGTGAGCCAGCGCTCCTGGCGTCACGTCAGCGGGCGGCGGCTGGATGAGCCCTTGGCGCCCTTTGACGTTCGCGTGGCGGGTCTTGTGTGGGCGTGACGCGCTGGCGGTGATCGCCGGATCGATCAGTCACGGGGTGCGTCGTGTTGAAGTATCGGCTGCCTGGGACCGGTTGAAGGCCGCGCTGTTCAGGCAGGATGGGGCTGGCGGGGTCGTCTCGCCGAACAGCAGCGTAATTTGACCTGACGCGGTCTGGCTAGCTCCGAGCACTCCGATGTCTCCGCTCGGGATCTGGCGGGGATCGATCGTGACCACGTTGGTCGCCTGTAGACCGGCTTGGGTGCTGGGGCCGCTCTCGCCGGAGGGATTGTCGATCGCTCCCGCAGCCGAGCAGCTCGCGCTGATGGGGACGGCCGTGACCGGAACCCCGTCTTGGGCGAGCTTCAGGTTGAGCGCGGGAAGGTCGGAAAGGTCGCTCAGGGTGATCGCGACCGTCCCGTCGGGGTTCTTTGTGACCGCGAACGCTGGCGAAGCGCTGGTGATTGCGAGCACGCCGGCTGTCGCCAGTCCGGCGATCCCAAGCGCGGACCCGGTCAACAGCGCCGGACGGCGCAAGCGGGGAGCGCGTCCAGTAGCGGGCCCGGTGGCCGTCAGAGATGACGCGAGTGCTGCCGTGGCTCGCGGGGCGGCGCGCATCTGCTCCCCGCGCTCGCGGACCAGCTGTGACCAGAGTTGATCTTCAAAGTTGCTCATCGGTTCTCCTGTGGTTTGCCAAGTCGCTTTCGTGCACGGAAGAGCCGGACGCGCAGCGCGCCCGCTGAGATACCCAGCACGCTCGCCGCCTCCCGTGGCTCAAGTCCCGTCAGATCGACCAGCTCCACCGCAGCCCGCTCCAGGTCTGACAGCCGCTCCCATCCGGCGAGCAGCTCCCGGGCCGTCCGTTGCGCGTCGATCCTCATCGCAATGTCCTCGGTCTCATCGTCACCGAGCTGACGGTGGGCCGCCAGCGCAGTGATCGCCTCACGACCCCTGGCCGCTCGCTCGCAGTGCTGCGCCCAGACCTGCCGCACGATGCCGAACAGCCACCCCCGCGCGCATCCCCGCTCAGGGTCGAAGCGCTCCAGCGACGCCAGCGCCTGCAAGAACACCTCCGAAGTGAGATCAGCCACCAGCTGCGGCTCCGAACAGCGACGAGCGAAGAACGCGGTCACACCCCCCACATTCACCCGGTAGAACGCTGGAATGGCCACCACGACCGCACGCGACTGCAGGCCGAGATCGGCAACGCCCAGTGCGAGCTCCGAGCGCTGCTCGAAGCAGCCAGCCCAAAGAGCCGGCGTACCCGCTGGCACCGACAGTTCGCCAACAACCTGCTCAAGGTCTGGCCCGAGCTCTGGACCTTCACCACCCACCCCGACGTCGAGCCGACCAACAACCCCGCTGAGCGCGCGCTGCGCGCAGCGGTCATCCACCGAAAACTCTCGCTCGGCACCCAAAGCGACACCGGCGAACGCTTCACCGAACGCGCGCTATCCGCTGCCGCCTCCAGCGCCGCTCGCTGTTCACCTACCTCAGCGACCTCATCACCGCCCACAACCGCGGCGACCCGTTCCCGGCGCTCACCTGAGCGGCCTCGGGAACTGAACGCTTACCGGTGCCGCTTCGCTTCACCAACATTCAGTCAAACCCGCTCCTCGCTAAATGGCAGGACAAGCGTTTCATCACGGCGCTAGATGATCGTCCAGCATTTGCGATCGGGCCTGTCGGGTCGGTTCCCTAATCTATCGTCTTATAAGTCTTAACCTAAGTAGGGTTCTGTTGCAGGGACCTTGCAAGGACGCCTACCCTCTACCGATGGCACCTCGTCGCCAGCAATCCGAAGCGCCCCGGACGCCGATCGATGGCAGCGCGACGCACGTGCGCTCAGATCCCGTCTACGTCGTGAAGGCGCAGCTCTTCCGCGTCCTTGGCCATCCCGTGCGGATCCGGATACTCGAGCTCCTCTCCGACGGGGAACGCACCGTCGGAGACCTGCAAACCGAGCTGAGCCTCGACTCCAGCGGCACTTCGCAGCACCTCGCCGCCCTGCGCCAGCGGGGTGTTCTGGAGAGCAGGCGGGTGGGCACCAGCGTCTATTACGGCATCCGGGATCCACGCGTATCTCAGCTGCTCGCGGTCGCAAAACAGATCCTGACCTCGGCCCTGACGGACTCGCACACACTCCTCCTCGACCTCGCCGAAGAGCCAACCCCCCGCACGCGTCGCCGATAGACCGCCGTGCCCCCAGCGGTCGCGGCCATGCCGGTCGCCGACAGGCGACGCGTACGCGCGGCGACTGGTAGACCTCAAGCCGAAGGCGAGCGGCCGTGACGCCGCTTCAACCTTTCTGGCGCTCGACGTCGAACGCGCCCAAGCACCGCTCATGGACCGCGACGCTTCCGGGCCTGTCAAGCTCAGAGCGCAGCGTCAGCCGCGAATCTCGAAGCTCGCTTCCATCCTCGAGGATGACCCGCGTCGGCTCGTAGACACCAATCACCTCGCGACAATACGCACAGAACAGCCGGTCCATCGCACCACCCTCAGCCGCTCGGACGAGCGCATCGGCACAAACTACGGACGCGCGTCAGTACTTTCCGGCGCAGAGAGTCTTAGTCGCTTATGATCTCGTAAGATAATGTCTGAAGCGTCAATGCCGGGAGGTCGAGGAGAGCCATGAGCACGCCCGCGACCACGGTCGGGCCGACCAATGTCCGTTGATCGCGCCCGAGTGGGAGGACCAGGCGGACGTGCCGAGCGACGCGATCCTGTTCCGCGGCCGCCGCTCGACGCTTGGGTCGCCGGTGTGTGAGGCGCGCGACTGGGAGCACGGCATGTTCCTCGGCGCGACGATGTCCTCGCAGACAACCGCGGCGGCCGCGGGCGCGGTCGGCTGGCTGCGCTTCGATCCGATGGCCATGCTCCCGTTCTGCGGCTATCACATGGCCGACTACTCCCGCCACTGGCTCGAGATCGAACGGCGTGACGGCGGGAAGCTGCCACGGATCCTCTACCTCAACTCGTTCCGCACGGACCCGGATGGCAAGTTCCTGGCGCCCGGGCACGGGGAGAACTCGCGCGTGCTCGCGGGGATCTTCCCGCGCGGCGACGGCGACGCTGACGCGCAGGAGACGGCGATCGGGCATCTGCCGCCGTCCCGAGAGGGGAGCATCGACACCGACGGGCTTGGGGTGATCACCGAGTCGACGCCCAAGCCGGTGGAGATAGACATCAAGGGCTCGAGGCAGCAGCTTCCCCAGATGCACAAGCAATACGCGGAGTTCGCAGAGAAGCTTCCCGCCGAGCTGGGCAACTCGAGACGCTCGAGCTGCACTTCCAGGGCCACTGAGCCACCCGACCGACCTCTGCGCGCGTTGGCCGCGGCAGCGACCACACCAAGCACCCCCCCGCAATGAGCCGCTCGATCGTCAAGCTCCCGCGCGACGTCGGCGATGACTTCGAGGTCTACGTCAACGGCGTGCTCCAAGAGCCAGACGTCGACTTCTACGTCGATCGGCAGGCACTGATCTTCGACCGGCCCCTGCGCAAGGACAGCATCTCCGGATGGCGATGGTTCCTCGGCGCATGGGGCGTTGGCACCTACCGCCAGGACGACACCGTCGACGTGGTCTACGAAGCCGACGGCGAAACACGCCTCAGACACGGACTCCCGATCGTCCTCGTCAACGACGAATAACCTGCCGCCGAACCGACTCCCGCGTCCCGGAACCTGACAGCGCCAACAATCTCCGCGGGCCTGTTACCCACCCCCCGCACCACGTTACGCTACACGCTGCCCGGTTCGATGACAGCGGTGACTCAGCAGTACACCGTCGGCGAACTCTGCTCATTGGTCGGACCTGCAACTGACCGGCTGCAGACAGCTGGCTGCCACCCGGGAGCTGCGAAGAGAGGTCGACGGCGAGTTCACCGACAACGCCCGCCTGTTGCTCGAATAGACCGGCTCTCGCTGCCTAGCGCGCTCTACCGACTCCTCGATCGCACAGCTCGACACGTCTACTCGGCCTGCCCCAACGCTGCGATCTCCTGCTTCTCCTGCTCGGAGAGCTCGCGCGAAACCTCGCCTTGGGCCAGCTTCTCGCTCTGCACCCGAGTTGCCCCAGCGTAAGGGCGACTACGGCGGCGCACGGGGAGTGATCGCCGCTACGGTGCGTGAGCTCGGCATTCGTTCCGCCGTGGCCGGCGCAATCGCGTTGAGCTCGCTGGCCCTACGGTCTGCAGTTCCGGTCGAGCTCCACGTCGACCTAGGCGGCGAGCGCTTCGAGGAGCCCGTCGAGGTGGCTGCGTACTACGCGGCCTCGGAGGCGCTGACCAACGCGGCCAAGCACGCCCAGGCGGCGCGGGCCAAGGTCACAGCCAAGAAATGCGACGGCTGGCTCGAGCTGAGCGTGAGCGACGACGCAAAGGGCGGCGCGGACGCGTCCGTGGGCTCCGGAGTCACAGGCCTGGCAGACCACGTCGAGGCAATCGGCGGCGCGTTTCAAATCGACAGCCGCCCTCAGCTCGGCACCGTCATTCACGTCAAGTTACCCGTGAGGGCCACCGACGCCTGACGCTCGTGTTTCGCCGCCATCTCACACCGCTGCCTGCTCGAGGAGCCGAGAGCCAGATTTCGCTCCGTGCCGGGCGTGGCGGGTAGGGATGCGGCATGCTCATGACGATCGCGAAACGCTGCTCGGGCCATGCGGGCTTCAGGGTTGGCGGGGCGACGCGCGGCCGCCCCGCCAGTTTGCTGAATCAGCGCGGTGGGAACTGTGAGCCGGGAGCGTTCGGCTCGAGGGCTGCGGTTGGTGCTTTCGCGGTGTATCCGATGACCGCGCAGTCGATGTCGACGCCGACCGATCCGTATGGCTGTGGTTGGCCGGTGGCGGGGTCAACGCCCGTCAGCAGATCAGGTCGATTGTCCGCCAGGTTCAGGACGGTGTTCTCATCGACTTGCCGTGTGTCGCGCCCGTCGGCAATTGCCTTCGGGGTCCAGAGGCCGAGTTGCGCGTCCCACAGTGGACTGTAGGCATCGGCGTGGCGTGGGTCGGCGAGCGTCGGGAAGTCCCCGAACACGTTGAGGATGTCCCCGCCGTAGCGCAGCGCGTTGATCATCGCGCTGTTGCCCAGCGAGGCGTCGTCCCCCACGTATCCGTCGAGGGCGAGGTGTTGGAAGCCCTGTGCGTTGGGGTTATCAGCGCCGGTCTGCCCGTTGATGAACCCAAACAGCCGCTCCCGAGCCGAGCCGAGGAAATCATCGCCGCCGTTGAACGACGCGTCGTTGAGCGCCGGCACGTACGTCGAGCGCTCCAACACGGCCGACAGCGGCTGCCCGGCGTCCGTGCTCAGGTAGACGATCGGCTGTCCCGAGTCGAATCCCTTAACGAACAGCATGTCGACCCACGACTCGTTGAACCGTCCTGGCGGGGAGGGCTGAGCACCGATGTGGATCCCGACGACCCGGTCGCCGGTGTTGGTGTGGTGGACGACGTCGTAGGGGCCGTTGCCGGTTGCCACGATCGGCGCGTTGTAGACGGTGTCCGATCCGGCGATCCGGATGAATGGGCTGTATCCAGGCCCCAGCCACCGCGCCCGGGCTGGAACTCTGGCTAGCGGGAATCCGGTCGGTCCGGGCACGGCGATCCGCGTCGGGCTGAAGTCCGGAGCGCCTTGGAAGTTGATCACGGCCGGCCCGAACGGATTGTCCTGAGGTGGCGGGTTGTCCTCCGTCACCGTCTGCACACAGGCTGGGCAGCCGATCCCGATGTTCGCGAGCTTGGGCGCGAAATTCACGCCGAGGTCGTCCGCCGCGACCGGAGTGGATGCGTCCTCGAGGATGTACCACACCCGCTCGGTCTGACTTGGGTCACCGGGCACGGGCGCGGTGCCTGGGTAAATCGGTAGCCGTACCGTCTCGTTGCTGAGGTTGACGTCGATCGCGCTCCCCAACGTGAGCTTGTCGCGCGGCAAGAGCCGCTCAGCTGGCCCAGCCCAGTCGCAGAGCCGGTGTTGCCCGCGACATTATCGAGCGGACGTGAGCAGCGCCGCGGTGGCGATGATTGGTCCCGGGCCGGCGGCTGTGATTCGCCGCCGATGCCTGCGCCACCAGCGCGGTCGCGACGGCCACAGCGGCCATCCCCACGATGAGCACCCGCCAGCGCAGGTACCTGGTCAAGCTATGCAACACGATGTAACTCCCCTCTGTGAAAATTGTGTCTTCCGGTCCAGGTGAGTTAGTAGTGGTTTGCCGTATGGGTCTTACTACTCACTCACCGCCGGCGCTGGAATCCGACGAGTGCCTCGCAGAGCTCGCGCCCCGGCGAACCTGCAGTCACCACGGGCCGGGGTCGCGCGGTAAGAAGCCGCGCCCGCCGCTCACTTAACCCGAGCACGTCAAAGCGGCATGGACGCTTGCCCTGAGCCTTGGGCTGTGAAACCAAGCCCAACGGCTCGGTGTGCGCAACGTGGCCTTTACCGATCGACAACCAGGAGACGCTCCTGGCGATCCCTCGAGCGGCGCACGCGAAGCGCGCCCCGGCGCTGGCCGAACTCAGTCACGCCGAGGCGGAGGTCATCGGCCTCGCAAACATGCGCTCGCTGGTTGACAACTATTGCGCTGAATATGGCGTGGAGGTGTATGTCAACCTCGACCACAGTCCCAGCGTCGAGGCGGCCAAGGCGGGCATCGACGCTGGCCCTTGAGTTCATTCATATCGACTACAGTTCGGCCCACGACGATGCGACCGGCGAGGAAATCATCGCCGCGACCCGCGCCGTAGTCGCCTATGCCGCGCGCATCCGGGCGCGTTGGTGGAGAGCGAGCTGCACCGCTTCGGCGGCAGCTCGAACGTGCACAATGGGGGATCGACTACGACGAAGCGCGCAAGCGGTTCTCAACCCCCGATGGAGCGCGCACGTTCATCGACGCGACCGGAATCGACACCTTCGCGGCGCTGGGCAACCTTCACGGCCGCTACCCGGTGCCAAAGCAGCTTGACCTCGAACTGCTACGGCGCATCCGCGACGCCATCGAGGTCAACATCAGTCTCGACGGCCGCAGCGGCACCCCTGGACGTTACTTCGAAGCAGCAGCCCGGATCGGTGTCAGCAAGGGCAACGTCAACTCCGACCTACGCTACGCCTACCGCACCAACCTCGAGCGCCAGCTACGCGAGCACCCAGACGAGTATGCGATCGTGGAGCTGATCGGCCGTGTGATACGTGCTGTTCAGGGCGTCGTCGAGGCCCGGATCGATCTCTTCGGCTCGACCGGTAAAGCGCGCTCGTGAAAAGCGCGGGACCCGCGCCGATGACGGACCTTCGTGATCTCGATAGCCTTTTGCGCGCGGCGGATGGAGACGCCGGCTGCGCCGCCGGCGCCGAGATCCTCGAGGGCTACATCGAGCTTGGAATTGGCCGGGACGGACCCGACCCGCGTTTACCCCGGCCACCAGCACTTGCTTGCCGGCCGGCGCCCATGACGATGACAGCCCACCGGTCTGTAATCTCAGTTCAGCCGGGGCCTCAGCGCCAGCCGTCAGTCACCGGTATGGACCGCGTGGCCGCCGAACTGGTTGCGCAGCGCGGCCAGTATTCGGGCCGCGTAGTCGCCATTCTGGCGGGAGTAAAAGCGGGCGTACACAGATGCTGCCAGCGCCGGCATCGGGACATCGTGGTCGATCCCGGCCGCGAGCGTCCAACGCCCCTCGCCAGAGTCGTCTACGTAGCCCTGCAACTCGCCGAGGTCGTTACCGTCGGCAGCAAACGCACGGGCGGCGAGTTCGAGCAGCCACGAACGCACCACGGAGCCCTGACCCCAAAGCTTGGCGATCTCCTCGTTGTCCAACTCGAACTCTGACTTGTGAAGCAGCTCGAACCCCTCGGCGTACGCTTGCATCAGCCCGTACTCGATTCCGTTGTGGACCATCTTCACGTAGTGGCCCGAACCCGGTCCGCCCAAGCGTGCCCACCCACGGTGATGACGGGCTTGGTTCGGTGGAGGCGCGAGCACATCGAGGATCGGGGCGATCTGGTCGACGGCTGACTGCTCGCCGCCGACCATCATGCAGTAGCCGACCTGGAGCCCCCACACGCCGCCGGACGTGCCGACGTCTACGAACGAGATCTCTCTCTTGGCGCTATCGGCGTGGCGGACGAGCGAGTCCGTCCACTGAGAGTTCCCACCGTCGACGATCACATCCCCGGGCGACAGCAGTGAGAGCAGCTTTTCGACGCTCTTCTGGGTCGCCTCGCCTGCCGGGATCATCAGCCAGACGCGCCTCGGGGCTTCGAGCTTCGCCACCATGTCCTCAAGCGACCACGCGCCCACCGCGCCGTGGCTTTCGGCCTCGGCGACGGGCGGGCGAGACCGTGCCCAGGCGACCACTTCGTGGTCGGAGTCGCGCAGGATCCGACGGACCATGTTCCCGCCCATCTTCCCGAGTCCGATGAAGCCAATCTGCATTGTCGTGTCAGCGTTCATTGCCCATCGCCGCCGACGCGCTACTGCGCGTGGCCGCTGGATGCGACTCAGCCCATCTGGGGTTCCGTGCCCTCGCCCATCTTGGGCGGCATCGTCTCGCCCATCGTAGGCTCCATTTCCTCGCTCTCGTCGGGCTTCATCGCCTCACCCATCTTTGGCTCTGTCTGATCGCCCATCTTGGGCTGCATCCCCTGGCCCATGCTGTCCTCGATGCCGTCGCTCATCTTGGGGTCGTCCATACCTTCGCTCATCGTGACGCTCCGATCAGTAAGGCTCGTCAGCCGCCGAAACGCGGCGTTTACATGCCGCAAGCGCGCCTTCGTGCCGATTGTGTACGCGGCTTAAGTGGCCACCGGCCGCGAAGTCTTACCGTTCCGATCTCTGATCGCGTGATCGGTCAGGTGGTGCGCTAGGTTCTGCATTTCGTTTCGGTTCGGCTGATCGAGCTTCAGCCACTCGGGCCGAACCGCTCGGTGCGGATCGCCTCCGGCCTGTGCCCGAGTTCGACAAGCAGGTTTGCCGCCGCCTCGACGTACGCGGTCGGGCCGCAGATGAAGACGAGCGGAGCGTCGATTGGTGGAGGCCCGACCACGTTGAGCATCTCGAGGTCGATCCGGCGTGCGAAGCCGGTCCACCCGGGGGGTGGCTTGCGCGTGAACGTGTAGTGGACCTCGAGGCCGTCACTCGCCGCCAGCCTGCCTAGCTCTTCGTGATACAGGACGTCGTCAAGGGAACGAGCGGAAACGAGCAGGCGCGATTCGACGTGGCTCGCGCTGGCAGCCCGATGCCGCAGCATTGCCATAAGTGGCACCAGCCCGGAGCCCCCGCCGATCAGCAACAGGGGGCCCCCGTCGGCGACGCGCCAGTCAAAGTATCCGCCGAATGGGCCTCGTAGCTCGAAGGTGTCTCCGGTGCGAAGCTCGCCCGTCAGGTACGGTGAGACCTCGCCGTCGTCGATCCGCTCCACGGTGATCGCCACCAATTCCGCTTCAGGCGCCGAAGCGATCGAATAGGAGCGCTCAGCCTGATAGCCATCCTCGGCGGTGAGCCGGATGTCGACGTGCTGGCCGGCCACGTGTCCAGGCCAATCCGGGACATTCAGCACAAGCGTCTTCGCGCGAAACGTCTCGTCCACGAGCGCGGTGACGGTCGCCAGCCGCCAGACAACGGAAGGCTCCCCGCTCATGCATCCCCGTGGTAGCGCTGTTCCCTCCACGGGTCACCGTAGTTGTGGTACCCGCGGGTCTCCCAAAAGCCCGGCTCGTCGTTTTTTAGCAGCTTGAGGCCCCGTACCCACTTCGCGCTCTTCCAGAAGTACAGGTGCGGCACGAGCAGGCGCGCCGGGCCGCCGTGCTCAGGTGGCAGCGGCGCTCCACCGAACTCGTAGGCGATCCACGCTCGACCGCCGGTCGCGTCCTCGATCGGGAGGTTCGTCGTGTAGCCGTCGTCACTCCATGCGCTGATGAATCGCGCGTCAGTTTGGACGTGCTCGAGCAGCGTGTCGACCGACACGCCCTTCCACGTCGTGTCAAGCTTCGACCACTTAGTCACGCAGTGGATGTCGACCCGCGGTGTCTCTGCGTCAAGGCTCGTCAGCTGCTCCCACGTCCACGTCACGGGCGCTCTAACCGCCCCATTGATCGTGAACGCCCATTCGTCGAGCGGCATCCTAGGTGTCGGGCCGAGACAGCACAGGCCAGTCGTCGACAGTGTGCTGTCCGGGGGGCAGGCGTCCTTGGCCCTCCGACCTATGGCCGCCGACAAAGCCCCGCGTGACCCGCGACATCGCTTCTCCTCTTTAGCTGGCTCCACGTTCGAGCGTCGTCTGCGGTTCGCCGTCCTGCCTGCGATCTCCAAACGCGCCCTGTTGCGCAGATAGTGAGGCGCCGAGCTCACGTCTTACCGCGCAGCTGCGTTATGTCATGGCCTGGTCGCTCGTGCCGACCACCCCGCCCAGCTCTGCAGGTCGAGGCGGGCAGCCGGCGTGCGGCGAGGACATCGTCGTGGGGCACATACGAGCGCGGGGAGACCGACTCGCAGAGGAGGAAGGGATTGGCGCCAGCGGCGCCGGCGCGCTCGCCGGCCGCACAGTGAGGCGCCGCGTGGATT
This sequence comes from uncultured Solirubrobacterales bacterium, assembly GCA_963763525.1. Lineage (GTDB taxonomy): Bacteria > Actinomycetota > Thermoleophilia > Solirubrobacterales > Solirubrobacteraceae > Palsa-465. The sequence continues at coordinate 109,223 of CAVXPA010000011.1, read as the reverse complement.
GGTAGATGTCGATCCGGGATACCGGTGGGTGGCGAGACCGATGATCCGGTCGTCCTCCTCGCAGAAGCCGTCCATCGCTCGCCCGGCCGTGTGCGGCCACGCGGTTTAGGGTTGCGGCGTGGTCCCAGGAGGGCGACGTCTTGCCAGAGGCCCGGCGGGGCGCTGCGGTGCTGGAAATGATCTCGGAGCTACGCCTCCTCGACGAACCCGGGTGCGTGCTTCAATGATCGACCAAGCTGGAGGTTTCCTCCGGTGCGTCGTTGATTGGAAATACGCGGCGGTGTAACGGCCGGCGCGAACAGCAGCACGGCCTCATCGCTTCGCACCGGAGTCTGTCCGCCAGGCTGGCCCGCATCCGCTACCGGACAGGCCCGGCAAACAGGACGCGCTCCACGGCCAATTGAAGCCCAAGGCGCTCGACCCTGGAAAGGTGCTGACTGTCGCGGTCGCTTTGGTGGTCTTGGGGATTTGCCGCGCTGAACAGCAACTTGGGTTCCGAGGGACGGGTCGGGCGTGCGGGTGAGCAGCTCACCCGGGTGATTCGCATGACCGGGTGATGACGGCTCACCTCGCTGGCTCACAGGATTGATCCGTGATCGCGCAGGAGATCGTCGTCCGCGGCTTTCCCGGCCGCTGCTCTCCGTGTTCTGGGGCGCGTTACAGAGCGCGGCCGAGTGTTCACAGTTCTGGCTACGGAGACCAGCGACGAGTCGGGATGCGCGGGGTCACTCCAGCGGGGCAGAACAGCCGCCCGGCGCTCCGCCGGCTATTTCACCTTGTGCACGCAAAACGCTCCAGTTGGCGAAGGTCGACTTCCCGGCCTCGTCACGTCTGGGAAACGGTGACGGCGCCGAGCAGATCACGCCCGACTACTCCGATACGCCCGGGAGCCGCCGTCCAGGCGTGAACTAAATATGGACCCGCGAGACGGAAACCCGAACCCCGGGCCGCAGACTTTGGTATCCACGGGCTCCGCTTCGGCTGCTCCCGCGGTAGCCGACGCCGACTCCCGGCGGTGGGTGGAGCAGCTTGCGCCGGGGCACCGCCATCACGACCGGGCCGTCGCCAAGCTCCACGATGTGCTGCTCCGCGTGGCGATCAGTGAGCTCCTGCGGCGACGCCGCTCGCTGGGGCTGATCACGGGGCCTGAGCTCGACGACCTCGCCCACCAGGCCGCTGACGACGCGCTGCTGAACATTCTGGCCAAGCGCAACGAATTTTTGGGCCTGAGCCGGTTCACAACGTGGGCCTGCAAGTTCGTGATCTTCGAGGTCTCGACAAAGGTTGCGCAGCACGCTTGGCGGCGTGAGCGGCCAATGCTCAAAGAGCTGGCCTGGCAAAGACTGCCAGATTTGCTCGCGCCAGAACCAGGCGACCGGGTTGAGCAGCGCGAGCGGCTTCAAGCACTTTCGGCGGCGATCCGGAAGCTAACCGATCGCCAGCGAGAGGTGTTCGTCGCGATTGTGCTCCAGGACGTCCCGAGTGACGTGCTGGCAATCCGACTTGGTTCGAATCGCAACGCAATTTACAAGAACCTGTTCGACGCGAGGCGCAACCTTCGCGCCAGCATGGCCGCCGCCGGACATCCCGTGACCGAGAAGAATGGTGTCGGATGACGGTTGGCGCGATCTTGAGCAGCCACGTGCACGCGGCGCCGAGGCGTCGGACCGATCCGCAGGCCGGCGCACGTGAGGACCGCCTTCACACGGGCTTGACGTGTGGTGCAGACGTGCTCATCGAGCTGTGATACCGGCCGTCGCCGAAGTCCCTGAACCCGCGACGCCGTTCGTGAGTTACGCCTTCAGCGGCCACGCCCGCCTGTCGGAAGTTCGTTGACGCTGACCAGCTCGATTCCGAAGTCACGCAGTCGGTCCAGCAGCCCGTAGAGCTGCGACTTGTCGCGGACCTGGCAGTTCAGCACCGTGAAGCCGGGACGAGGCGTGAGCGTTGCGCCGTCGAAGGCGCTCTGGTAACGCTGACTGAGCCGTCCGCGGACGACAATCTCGTAGGCAATCACCCGTCGAGTCTGCGAGACGCCCAGGTGAGCTGTCATCACCTCCTCGACTACTTCACCCGGGTGATCCGTCGCTGCAGGCCAACAGCTCGACAAGCCCGTAAGCCGCGTGTTCCGCTGACGACCAAGTGCTCGCGTTGGGCCGCGTCACCCTCGGCCGCGCAAGCTCACGGCTGACCGCGCGCCACGCGCTGAAGCAAGCCGAGTTCGCGAGCCCTGAGCACCGCGCGCCCGCGGCTACTGACGCGGAGCTTCGCGTAGATGTTCCGGGTGTGGGTCTTCACGGTGTTCAAAGACACGTAGAGCTCATTGCCGACCTCACGCAACGAAAGATCTGTGGCCAGCAGCCGCAGCACAGCCAGCTCGCGCTCAGACAAGTCGTCGACACCGTCGGCCGCGCTAGGTTGCGCCGCTGAACCAGCGATACCGTCGACAACGATCAGGGTCCGGAGGAAGCCCGGGTCGGGGCAGGCGGCAAGCTGGCGCCGCGCTCTGTCACGCAGCTCCCGGGCCTCGTCCCTCGCGCCGGCCTGGACAGCGATGCGCGCCAGCGACAGCAGCCCGTAGACCGTGTCCAGGCGCAGCCCGCCCCGCCGAGCAGTGTTGAGCCCATGCTCGATCTCGGCGCGGGCAGCTGCGAGCTCCCCGCGGGCGCGAGCAAGCTCGCCGGCGGCGTAGTCGACCATCACCGTGACCCAGTGCTCGCTGAGCGCCTGGCGCTCGGCAAACGTCCGCGCCGACGCCACTTGGCGTTCGGCCTCGGCGGCATCACCATGCTCCGCCGCGATCGCCGCCAGGTAGCCCAGCGCGTAGATGACGGCGGCGTAGTAGCCAACCATCTCACCGAGCGACGTGGTCTCCGTGAACGCGCGTGCAGCGTCGTCCGCGGCGCCAGACCAGAACGCCGTCATGCCGAGCGCGTTGGTCACCATCGGCCGCCACGGAGCGCTCGGGTCAGGTTCCAGCTCCGCGGCGATGGTAGCCGTGCGCGCCGCCGCGCCGACGTCACCGAGCAGGATTCGCGCCGAAGTTCTGACCATCGCGGCGCTGGACTCGACCGAGCGCGAGCCGTCCCGCAGCGGTCCGGGCAATGTCCCACCTTCCGCTGCGCGCACCTCGGGCTCAACTGCGGCGGGCTGACCTAGAACGAGCAACATCCAGGCGCGCGCCAGACACAGCCGAGGGTCGCGCTCAGCCACATCTGCAGGCAGCGTCCGGGTCCAGGCCTCAATCGTTGCGAATTGTCCGAGGTTGACGAAGTCAAGCCAGTTGGCGGCAATGAGCTCGGCCGCGTCCACGTGATCGCCAGCCGCGATCGCATGTGAGATTGCGTCGGGCACCATCCCTTGTTCCAGATACCACTCATATGCCCGGCGATGCAGCGCCCCGATGTCGTGGGGGTGAGCGAGCGCGAGTTCCTGCGCGAGCAGCTCGCCGAATAGGTGGTGGTAGCGATACCACCGGCGGCGTCCGTCGAGCGGCACCAAGAACAGGTTGGCGCGCTCGAGCTCCACAAGCCGCCGCGCCGAGTCCGCACGATCCATCAGCGCGTCACACAACGGGCCGCTTAGGCGCCGTAAGATCGAGGTGCGTAACAGGAACTCGCGGGTCTCCGGGGTCTGACGGTCCAGGACCTCGGCCACGAGGTAATCGACGATCTGGCGGTCGTCGCCTGCAAAGGACGCGATGTACGCAGAGCGATCCTGGCGGCCCTGCAGTGACAGCCCGACGAGCTGCAGCCCTGCCGCCCATCCCTCGGTTCGTTCCCGCAGGATCGACACCTCGTCGGGCGCCAGGCCCAACCCCAACGCACCGTTCAGCAACGCGGTCGCTTCTTCGGCGCTCAGCCGCAGATCCGCGTCGCGCACCTCAAATAGCTCAGCGCCAGCACGCCGACGCGCCAACGCCAACGGCGGATCACTCCGCCCAGCCACTGCGACCTGCATGCCTCGGGGAGCGTGGTCGATAAGAAAGCCCAGGGACTGATGGACATCGGCGTTGTCGATCACGTGATAGTCGTCGAGTACGAGCACGATCGCACCGGACAGCTCCGCAAGCTCGTTGACCAGAAGCGGTAGCGCCAGCTCGGTGAGATCGCCCCCCGCCAACCGCACCGCACCGTCCACACCGACGCCGAGATCCGGAGCCACCGTCCGGAGCGCCGCAAGCACGTACCCCCAAAAACGAACCGGATCGTTGTCTCGCTCATCCAGCGACACCCAAGCAAACGGGCGGCGCTCCTGCGGATCGGCGCACCAACTGGCCAGCAAGGTCGTTTTGCCGGCACCCGCCGGCGCGGATACCAATACCATTCGAGCGTCGGACCGCTCGCGTAGCGCTGCCACCAGCGCAGGACGCGAGACCCGGTCTACCAGCAAGTCGGGAACGTGCACCTTGGCGCTGACGAGCGGCCTTTGGGCCCGCCGTCCTGGCTCGGTCTGATCGATCGTAGAGATAACTCCCTTTCGCCGACGACTTCGGAACAGAAACGCCGCGTCGCTATCGTAGCCCCAGCCAGGGGAGCGTCGCACGCGTCGCATAGATTCGCTTGTTCGGGTGCTTTGGTGCTCGCGTACCCCGCCGACCATCTCCTGGAAGGCTGCTCCGCTTCGCTGAGGCGGCCTACGTCGCGGCGCTCGACTGTGAAGAGGGAGCGGCCAACCGCTATCGGATTCTGACGGCACAGCGTTCGAGCGGACTACCCGGCATCTCAGCGACGATAGTTGCCGGTTCTCGCACCGATCCGGCGCCGGCCAAGTTTGCCCCCCAATGAAGCTTGATCGTCCTCAGAGCGTGAATGAACGTGGTCTGGTAAATCTGGCGACCGTCACACCAACTCTGGCCACTCCGGGAGATCTGGAAACCCGTTTGCGGGCCAGCGGCACCTCTCGTGTCACAAGGGCTGCTTTTGCACACGATCCCTTGATCGCTGTGTCGACTCGCAAACGTAAGGCCACTCCAGACCGCCGGTCACCGCTCCGAACCGTGCCTCGTACGCGCTGTTCCGAGGGACACCACGGATAGCGCAGACGACCGGGAGCCTCCGTTTCGGTCCGAGCTCGCGACCGTGGTGCCTGCCAGCGCGGTTCCCATCGTCTCCGCGATGAACCGCTCTCGGACCAGTTCATCGACCGGCGCCACGAGAGCCGACGCGAGCAGCTTGTGCGCATCGACCGTCGCAAGACCCTCCACAATCAGCTCGGGAAGGCCGCGGAGTCGCTGGCTCTGCTCCCGGACAGCAAACACGATCCCGAGCGCTTCGTTGTCGAGCCTTCGCGCCACGAACGCCAACAACTGTGCCGTGGGCCTGTCCAGCCACTGGGCGTCATCGATCACCACGAGCACCGGCCGCTGTTCGGCCATATCCGCCAGGTGCTCCAGCATCGCCGCGCCCAGCAATAACGGGCTCGGGACAACGCCAGCGCTCGATCGGAGAGCAACCCGAATCGCATCGCGCTGTGGATCGGACAGGAGCTCGAGTGTCTCTCGCGGGATGTGCGAACAGATCTGCTGCAGCCCAGCGAACGCCAGCTCGGACTCTGACTCGATCCCGATCCCACGGATCACGACGACGTCGCCGGCTCGCCAACAGAAATCCTCAAGCAGTGCGGTCTCACCGATCCCCGGCTCATCGCGGACGACCAACACGCGGCTTCGGCCCGACAGGACGTCCCGGAGCATCTGGTTCGGGGCGGACTTTTCGCGTTCACGGCCCCAAAGGGACGCGAGCGGGGCAGCGCCGGCCCAGCTGACGGTTCGCACACCTGAACGCCGACGCTTCGCCACTCGGACCGCATCGCACGTTCATGCCATACGTACGGCGTGCGGCTCGGGGTTTCGACACCGGCGGTTTGCACCGCCGGCCGCGCCCTCCCTTTGCGCGGTTGGCAGGGTCGCCGCCGCGTTCGTTCGTTCGACCGCGGCTCGGTTCAACTAAGAGCAGAGAGGCTCGGGCGCCCGCCAGCTGCCGAGATAGAGCACCGAAATGGGCGGCGGCCTACCCGCTCGCGCTCCTGCTTTGGTGGCGCGGCGGTGCACGGTCTCATCGACGCTGAAGCGGCGTTCGAACATGTCGATGACACCTGCCTGCTCGAGCTGCCGCCCGGAGATCTCGAGCGTGTTATCGGTCAGCGTGAACAAGCGGAAGCCGTGGTCACGCAAACGCTCCAATGCGGCCGGAACCTCGGGATGTGGCGGCATGGATGCGAAGCGGTCGGTGAGCTCGGCGCCATCGGCGTCACTGATCGAGATTCCACGTGTGGCCGCGAGCATCCGCAGCGCGGCGCGCCGATGTCCGTGAACGGCGCATAGACGCCGGCTAGCGTGAGCGCCTCCGCGTACGTGATCAGGTTCGCGAACCGCGGCCGCATCGCTGCCTGGTCATTGAAGATCTGGTCGAAGGTGGGACGCAGGGCCTCCAAGTCGAGCAGGGTCTCGTTGACGTCAAAGACGATGATCGGTCGGGCATCGGAGGCCTTTCGTTCGTGGCTGGAACAACCAGCGACGGCCGGTGCTGCCAGCACCGGCCCGCGTGCCAACGGCACGTCAGTGCCTCGGCGCGTGCTCTTTCTTACCGCCGCCCGGTAAGAAACAGCCGCGAACGTTCCGCTCACTTCCTCGACAGGCTGGAGACGAACGGCCGTGACCACAAAGGAGAGGACATGACCTCCTATCGGACGATCAAGGTGAAGGGCAGTGAGGTCTTCTACCGCGAGGGCGGCGATACCTCACGAAAGACCTTGCTGCTGCTGCACGGCTTCCCGAGCTCCTCCGCTCAATACGAGGAGCTCACGCAACGGCTCGCCGGCAGCTTCCATGTGATTGCGCCCGACTATCCCGGGTTCGGTCAGAGCCCGCCACTCACCGGCACAACGACCTTCGAGCGGCTCGCGGACGCAGTTGACGTTTTCATTCACGCCAAGGGCCTGGACCGCTTCAGCCTATACATGTTCGACTTCGGCGCGCCGGTGGGATTCCGGGTCGCCACCCGTCATCCCGACCGAGTCCAGGGGCTGGTGCTGCAGAACGGCAATGCCTACGAGGCCGGGCTGGGACCTGGGATGCGGGCGCTCGAGCCCTACTGGAACGACAGGTCGGCAAACGAGGCGGCGATCCGCGGCTTTCTCACCCTCGACGCCACGCGCGCCCAGTACGTCGATGGAGTCGCGGACCCGACGAGCGTCAACCCCGACCTGTGGGAGCTAGACCAGCGGTACCTGAAGCTACCCGGCCGCGACCAGGTGATGCTCGACCTGCTCTACGACTACCAGAGCAACGTCAGGTTGTATCCAACGTGGCAAGAATACCTGCGGAACTACGCGCCGCCGGCGCTCCTCGCCTGGGGGTGCAACGACTCGTTCTTCCCGCCCGAGGGCGCCCGAGCGTACCTCGAGGATCTGCCCGACGCCGAGCTGCATCTTCTTGACACGGGCCACTTTGCGACCGCGACGCACAGCGCCGAGATCGCCGAGCTAGTCACCGCGTTCCTTGAGAGCCACATCGTCGTGCCAGCCGCGGCGTGAGCGGCCCGCAGGCAACCCCAGACAGGCGCGCAATGACCGGCAGCGTCGAACGAGTGCGACGCTGATGGAACCCTCGCGCCGGCGATCCGCGCCGTCCAAGGCGTCGTCGAGACCCTGATCGATCTGTCCGGTTCGGCGGGCAAAGCGCGGCCGCGAACACGTTGTAAGAGATGCGGCCGACGGCAATCTGCAACGCGCTCCTCAAGGAGCTGTTCGTCGCCAGGCGTAAGCTGCGGACGAAGCTGGCGGTTGGAGAACATCGATTGCTCTCGGAAGATGCAGCCTGATGACCGATTTTCGTAACCTGGATGAGCTTCTGCGCGCCACGGTTGGAGATGCCGGCTGCGACGCCGGCGCCGAGATCCTCGACGCTTACGTCGAGTCGGAGCTGGCCGGCGAGGACCCAGCCCGCGTATACCCGGGCACGGCGATTCACCTCGAGAGCTGCCCGGGCTGCCGGGCCGAGCACGCCGGGCTGCTCGAAGCGGCGCGCCGGTTCGCTGAGGTCAGGCCCGAGTAACGGGGCAGCAGAGCTGCAGAAGGTCAGGCGGTGTGGGCGACACGGGCCTGCTGGTCGCATGCCAGCTAGGGGGAATACCAAAATGGGCCCTGGGGGTGCAGACGAAACAGCTTCGCCGAGGGACCATGTCTTCGTGCCCGCGACCTCGACGACGACCTCGAGCGCCTGTGGCCGCGATTAACAAAGGAAGCCCGCGGAGCAGCGGGTCGTACCCGCCGACGGAAACGCGACTCGATGCAGATTCGAAACGGTGGGTCGAGCGGCTCCGGCTCGGGCACCCGCGCTACCACGAGACGGTCGCCAGCCTTCACGATGTGCTGCAGCGGGTGGCGTCGTATGAGTTGTCGCGCCGGCGGCGCCAGCTGCGGGCGATCAGCGGCCCGGAGTTTGACGATCTCGCACAGCAGGCAGCCGACGACGCACTCGTCAACGTTCTGGGCAGGCTCGAAGACTTCCGCGGACTCAGCCGCTTCACCACCTGGGCGTACAAGTTCGTCATCTTCGAGGTCTCCGCCAAGCTCGCCCGGCACGCGTGGCGGCAACAGCCCCCCGACCTCGAGGAGCGCGCGTGGGACCAGCTCCCCGATCCGATGGCGCTCCCGCCCGAGGAGTGGCTCGAGCAGCGAGCGCGACTCGACGCGCTGTCGCGGGCGATCGGCGATCTGAGCAGCCGCCAGCGCGACGTGTTCGTCGCGGTCGCTCTCAACGACGTCCCGATCGACGTGGTGGCGGTGAAGCTCGGAACCAACCGCAACGCGGTCTACAAGAACCTGTTCGACGCCAGGCGTGGCCTGCGGGCAAGGATGGCCGCCGCCGGGCATCCCGTGAGCGACGGGAGCACACGCGCGATTGCCGCTAGCAGCAATGAGAGGCTTGGCCGTTCCGCCGCAGGGTGGTCGCGATGACGCTGCGATGCGTGATCGTGGACGACAGCCCAGCCGTGCTGCGTGCCGCGAGCGAGCTCCTCGAGGGCGAAGGCATCGCGGTCGTGGGCGTCGCCGCGACCGGCGAGGAGACCGTGCGCCTCATGGAGGAGCTGAAGCCGGACGTGATTCTCGTCGACATCGATCTGGGCCCTGAGAGCGGCCTCGAGCTTGCCCGCCGTCTCGCGCACCGCAGAGACGGCGCGGGGGCGCGGACCATCCTGATCTCAACGCACGACTGGGCTGACTACGCGAAGCTGATCGAGGCCAGTCCCGCGATCGGCTTCTTGCCCAAATCGCATCTGTCCGCGACGGCGATCCGCCGGCTTTTGGCCGGAGGTCACGACGAGGGAAGGGATTGAGCCCCGAGGAAAGTGATCACGGCGAGCACGCGGCGATGATCGTCCGCGGTCTCCGACAGCGGCAGCTTGCTCAGGATGCTCCGGACATGCTTATGAACAGTTCCCTCGGTCACCCACAGCTGGCGCGCGATACCCGCGTTGGACCGGCCCTCGGCCATCAGCTGGAGAACCTCGCGCTCACGCGGCGTGAGATCCCTGAGGGGATCGTGGACTCGCCGCGCGGCGACCAACTCTTTCACCAACGAAGGGTCGATGACCGACCCGCCGCCGGCGATCCGCTCGAGCGTCTCGAGAAAGTCGCTCACCTCGGTGACCCGGCTCTTCAGCAGGTATCCCACCCTGTGCCCGTCGGAAAGCAGGTCCACCGCGCGATGGACCTCGACGTGCGCGGAGAGCACGAGGATGCCGATCTCGGGGAATTCTCTGCGGATCGCCTGCGCGGCATCGAGACCTTCGGTCGTATGGGACGGGGGCATGCGAATGTCCAGCACGACGAGGTCTGGAAGGTGCTCATGCACCAGCCCCATCAGCTCGGTCACATCGCCCGCCAAGCCCACGACTTCGTAGTGCGAACGTTCGAGCAGGCTGGCGATGCCCTCACGCAAGAGGACGTCATCGTCTGCGATCGCTACACGGAGCTTTCCCACGGCCGGCGGCGTCATTGTCTCACCGCCATCGGGCGCGGCTACGAGCGCCACTGCCGCGGAGTGACTCGAAGAACCTGGCGCCCGGCCGCGTTCAAGGAGCGGGCGCCTCGAGGCAGCAGGCGGCCTCACCGCTTAGCGCCAGGCAGATAATCGTCGGCGATCCTTAGAACGATGCCTCAACCCCGACGACGCTAGGCTGGCGAATCGCAAGAGAAGTCATGGCTGCAAACACCTACGACGTCCGCAGCGCCGTGCGGCGGCTCGCCGGGGCGCTGCTCGATGACGTAGAGCGGATCGCCGGGCTCAGCGTGGCACGCATGCAGGAACGGCTGCCGTCGTATGCGAACGTGCCGACGGATGCGCTCGCGCGGGTCTTGATGGCCAACACGCGCAACCTCCTCGAGGCGGTACGTGATCCGGGGGCGGATCACGGCGGTGCCGACGACCATTTCCGGCTGTCTGGCGAAACCCGCCTTAGTCAGGGGATAGCGGCCGACGAGATGCTTCAGGCGTGGCGAATCGGTCAGGAGGTAGTGCGGGAGGAGGCGCACTCGGTCGCGAAGCGGCTAGAGGTAAGCGACGCGGTGCTGCTCGAGTTTGTCGAGGCGACGTTGCGATGGCGCGACGGCGAGATGCGCACGTCGGCGGTAGCGCATCGCGAGGCAGAATTCCGCGAGCTCGAACGCCTCGCCGCGGAGCAGGCCGCGCTGCGGGGGGTGGCGACCATGGTCGCGCGGGAGTGCTCTCCGAAGGAGGTCTTCGCGAAAGTCGCGGAAGAGCTGAGCGCATTGCTGGACGTCCCGATGGTGCGGATGGTTCGGTTTGAGCCGGACGGCACCGCGACGCTTCTTGCCGCACGTAACACCGACCAGGAACGGCTACCCCTGGGCACGAACGCGCCCGTTCCGAAGGGAAGCGTGATCGAGCGGATACTCCAAACCGGCAAGCCGGCCGGGGTAGAGGACTATTCCCAAGTGGAGGGCCCGATTGGCGATCTCTTGCGCCAGGAGGGCATTCGCTGGGCGGTCGGCGGCCCAATCGTCGTCGACGGGCGCCTCTGGGGGGCGATGGTCGTCGGGTCGTCGCTGCCCGAGAGCGCGTCGGATACCGAAGAACGTGTCGCGCAGTTCGCAGAGCTTGTCTCCACGGCGATCTCGAACATCGAATCGCGAGCCAAGGTGGAGCAGCTTGCGACGGAGCAGTCCGCGCTGCGTCGGGTGGCCGAGCTCGTCGCTCGGCAGGCACCGCCGGAAGAGGTATTCGGCCAGGTTACGGATGAGTTGAGCCGCCTCCTGGAGGTCAACATGGTTCGCACGGTTCGGTTTGAACCAGACGGCACCGCCACAATCCTGGCTGCACGCGGCATCGCCGATGACCGACTAACCCAAGGCACCAACTTTGAGATTCCGGACGGAAGCGCCATCGGAAAGGTGCTCCGGACTGGCCGCCCCGAACGCGTGGACGACTTCGCTGAGGTCAAGGGTCCGATCGGCGCCGCACTGCGCGAGCACGGCACGGGGGCTGGGGTCGGGGGTCCGATCATCGTCGGCGGGCGCCTCTGGGGCGCCATGGCGGTCGGCGCGCGGAACGCCAAGGCGTTGCCACCCGGAAGTGAACACCGTGTGGCGCAGTTTGCCGAACTCATTTCCACCGCCATCTCGAACGTCGAGTCGCGGGCGGAGGTGGAGCGACTCGCCGCCGAGCAGGCGGCGCTCCGTCGCGTGGCCGAACTCGTCGCTCAGCAAGCACCACCGGAGGAGGTATTCGCCCTCGTTACAGAGGAGCTCAATCGGTTGCTTGACGTCGCCACTGTCGGGACGGGCCGGTTCGAGCCAGACGGGACCGTCACGATCATGGCAGTGCGGGGCACGGCACAGGACGCGTTCCCCCCCGGCACAAGCGTCGCGCTCGAAGGGGGAAGCGCAATCGAGCAGGTGTTTCGCACCGGCCGCCCCGCCCACATCAAGAACTACGACAGCGTCGGCGGTCAGCTCGGTAGTGTCATGCGCAAGTTGGGTGCAGGGTGGGCCGCGGCAGGGCCCATAGTGGTTGACGGACGGCTGTGGGGCGCCATGACCGTTAACTCCGGTTCGGCTGGGACATATCCTGATGGGACCGAACATCGAGTCGCGCAGTTCGCCGAGCTCGTCTCCACGGCGATCTCGAACATCGAGTCGCGATCCAAGGTGGAGCACCTTGCCGCAGAGCAGTCCGCGCTGCGTGGGGTGGCTGAGCTGGTCGCCCGACAGGCACCGTCCGAACAGGTATTCGCCCTCGTCACGGACGAACTCAGCCGCCTCCTGGAGGTGGACATGGTTCGAACCGTGCGGTTTGAACCAGACGGCACGGCCACGATCCTATCCGCCAGGGGGGTCCCCGAGGACCTGCTACCGGCTGGTACCAACACGCCTCGCCCGGAAGGAGGCATCCTCGACCAGGTGTTCCGGACTGGCCGCCCGGGTCGCGTCGACGACTATACGCGGGTGACCGGGCCGGTTGCCGCGGCCGTGCGCGACCATGGCATCTGCTCGGCGGTCGCAGGGCCGATTGTCGTGGGCGGTCGGACCTGGGGCGCAATGGCCATGGGGTCCCAAAGAACGCTGCCGGCCGGAATCGAAGACCGCGTTGCGCAGTTCGCAGAGCTTGTGTCCACGGCGATCTCGAACATCGAGTCGCGAGCGGAGGTCGAGCGACTCGCCGCGGAGCAGTCCGCACTGCGGCGTGTAGCGACTTTGGTAGCGCGGGAGCACTCTCCGGATGAGCTGTTCGCGAGCCTCGTGGAGGAGCTTGGGGTGCTGTTGGAGGTCGACGCGACCGCCATCCTCCGGTACGAGACGGATTCGAGCGCGACGGTGGTTGCCGGCTGGAGCGACGGAGCGATCACGCTCCCCGTCGGCGCGAAGTTTCCGCTCGAAGGGCAGAACCTTGCCGGCGAGGTGCAGGGCACCGGAAAGGCCCGCCGCAAGGAAGACTACGAGGCTGCTCCCGGGCCGATCGCGGCGACGGTCCGCGACCTTGGAATCCGTTCTGCCGTGGCCAGCCCGATCGTAGTCGGGGGAGCAACGTGGGGCATGATCGCGGTTCTGTCGTGCCAGCTGGAGCCGCTCCCGCCGGATACCGAGGAACGGATCGAAGAGTTCACACGCCAGGCCGGTCTCGCTGTGGCGAATGCGAAGAGCCGCTCGGATCTCGCCGATTCGCGAGCACGGATCGTCCGGGCCGGAGACGAGGCGCGCCGGCGCTTCGAACGCGATCTGCACGACGGTGCCCAACAGCGGCTGGTGTCGTTGGGGCTGGAGCTCCGCGCGGCGGAGGCGACCGTGCCGCCCGAGCTGGGCGCCCTCTGCGGCCGGCTCTCCCGCCTCGGAACCGGGTTGAATGATGTGCTGGACGACCTGCGCAAGTTGTCGCGGGGGCTTCATCCCGCGGTGCTATCGGAGGGCGGTCTAACCCCGGCGCTCAGCTCGCTCGCGCTGCGGTCAGCGGTTCCGGTCGACCTACGCCTCGACCTCGGCGACGAACGCTTCGAGGAGCCCGTCGAGGTGGCCGCCTACTACGTTGCTGCGGAGGCGTTGACCAACACCGCGAAGCACGCCCAGGCATCGCGGGCGCAGGTCACCGCCAAGCGGCGTGACGGCTGGCTCGAGCTGGTTGTCAGCGACGACGGAAGGGGAGGGGCAGATGCCTCGAGCGGCTCCGGGCTCACCGGGCTTGTCGACCGAGTCGAGGCGATCGGCGGCTCGATCGACTTCCAGAGCCGTCCAGACCGCGGGACGGCCGTAGAGGTCAAGCTGCCGGTCAAACCCATCCACGGCTGACGAACTCCGCTCAGGATTCCCGGGCTTCAGGGCCGGCCAGGGCTGGGTTCTCCTGTCACCGCTTCGCTGACCTCGAACCTGACGGTCCGGCGGTAATTACCGGTCGGGGTCGCGCGGTAAGAACCCGGGCGACGTCGCTCACTCAATCTCTCGAACGTAAATGCGGCATGTACGCGAGCCCTCCGGCCCGGGCGTGTCTGTCACGGGGCCTGGAGTGAGCGCAAACGTGCCCTCTACCGAGCGGAAGGACGACATGAGCGACATGATGGACGCGGGACAGATGGGCGAGACGATGGACGGCGCCCAGACGGGCGAGACGATGGAGGCGACGACGATCGGCGACGCTATGAGTGGCGACGCGGTGAACGCCACGATGAAGGCGGTCAGCCAGGATGAACTCGGCGGACCCGATGTCCTCAAGCTCGTGAGCCTCCCAATCCCAGAGCCGGGGGTGAGCGAGATCCTGATCCGTGTGCGCGCGGCGGGCGTGAATCCGATCGACGGGGCGAACCGCGAGACGGGCGCGTTCGTCGGCCAGCCGCCGTTCGTCCTCGGCTGGGACGTCTCTGGCATGGTGGAGGCGCTCGGCCCGGGTGTCACTCTCTACAAGCCGGGTGACGACGTGTTCGGTCTGCTGCCGTTCCCGCAGGGCCATGGCGCTTACGCCGAGTACGCCGTCGGCCCAACTCGTGTCTTCGTCCGCAAGCCAGATCGCCTCGACCACGTCCACGCCGCGGCCATCCCGATGGTCGGGCTAACGGCGTGGCAGGCGCTGGTGGACACCGCCCGCGTCGGTGAGGGCAGCCGCGTTCTGGTCGACGGTGCGGCCGGCGGAATTGGCCATCTTGCAGTGCAGATCGCCAAGGCACGGGGCGCGCACGTGACCTCGCTCGCCTCCGCCGCGGACCTCGAGTTCGTGCGTTCGCTGGGCGCCGACGAAACGATCGACTACAAGGCCACAGACTTCACGGACGCTGTGCGCGACCAGGACGTCGTCCTAGACGTCGTCGGCGGCGACTACCCCGCTCGCTCCCTTGACGTTCTACGGCCGGGCGGGATCCTGGTCTCCACGCAGCCGCCCACCCTCGCGTCCCTCGCAGAAACAGCTACCGACCGCGGTATCCGCCTGGCCGGCATCATCGTCGAAGCAGACCAGGTTGGCATGTCGGCCTTGGCTGACCTCGCCGCCGCCGGCAAGCTCGTTCCGACCGTTGCCGCGACGTTCCCCCTCGAGGAAGCGGCCGCCGCTTCGGCCACGGCCGACCTGGCAGCGGCCGGCGGCTACTTCCCCCTGGAGGAGGGAGGCGCCGCAGAGTCTGGCAGGCACGGTCCCGGCAAGATCGTTCTCACGACGGCGTGACCGGACCGACAGCTCCTCCGCGAACTATTGGCGCCAGGTCCGCACCGTCGCGTCAGCTTCCCGGGATGGACAAGCGCCCGCCGGCGCGGCGGTGGGGTGTCATGCAACCACGTCTCGATCGCATGCACCTGTGTCGCAAAACGCGACCAAGCGACGAGGACCAGATTGAAAGTGAGAGTCATGAGCACACAGTCCCTCCGGCCGCTCGCTCGAGGTGTTCGTCTCCACTCAGCGACTGGGCGGCTAGGTCTTCTGGACCAAAGCGGCGGTTCGAGCCGGCAAACAATCGGCTGGCGGCGATCGTACTGTTGGCAGACGCGGAACAACCGTACGTGTACCTGGTGCCCAGCACCGCGTGGCGCTCGGCATCCCCTCCCCTTACCGACCGCGACAACATAGGGAAGCGGAGCGAGCCGCCGGCGGCTGCTCACGATCGCCGGCCGCCTCACCCGGCACCGCCGCTCCTGGACGCTTCACCTCCGCGCCCGCTGGCCCTGGCAAGGCGACTAGATCGCGGCGCTCGCGCGGATCCGCGCGCTCCCCGCCGCCTGACCTCCTGTGCGGGGCTTTAACGGCTGTTCGTGGCAGCCGGGGCCTGCGGTCAGGAGGTCACCTTCGTGGTGCATGATGACGAGCCGGTCGGACTGGACGGTCTGCAGGTCGAGTTCGATGACGAGCGCGCTGTCTCGGACGCCGGGGTGATGCTCGTCGCGGTGCTCGCCAAGCGGCTGGGGATCGAGCGGCTGGCGGGGCGGCTGGTGCGGCTGCGGCGTGATCGGCCGGGGGCTGCGAACGCGGGGCGCAAGGTGATGGCGCTGCTGTTCGCGATGGTGCTGGGGGCGGACAGCATCGATGACACCGAGGTGCTGCGGGCTGGGCGCACGTGTAGGTTGTTGGGCGGTTGGATGCCGGCGCCCTCGACGCTGGGGACGTTCCTGCGCGCGTTCACCTTCGGGCACGTGCGCCAGCTCGATGCGCTGCTCGGGGAGGCGCTCGTGCGCGCGTGCCGGGCGGGCGCGGGTCCCGGCGACGGGCGCCTGGTGATTGATGTGGACAGTTTCGTCGGCGAGGTGTGCGGCAGGTTGAAGCAGGGCGCGGGCTACGGGTAGACCAAGCTGTTGGGGTATCACCCGATCCTCGCTACCAGAGCTGACACGCGCGAGGTGTTGCACATCCGCCTACGCAAGGGGTCGGCGAACACGCAGAAGGGGACGCTGCGCTTCACAGAGGAGCTGATCGCTCGTGTGGACCGTGCCGGCGCCAGCGGCGTGAAGCTGCTGCGCGCCGACTCGGGGTTCTGGAACACCAAGGTGTTCAAGCGACTGGAGAACGCCGGGTGGCAGTACTCGATCGGGGTGCGTATGCAGAAAGGGATTCGCGAGGCGGTCGACGCGATCGACCAGGACGCCTGGCAGACGATCACCGACTACCCCAAGGAGGGTGAAGCGCAGATCGCCGAGACCCCCTACGGCGACCCGAGACTGATGGGGGTGTCGGAGGAACCGTGTAAGCGTGGCCGAAAGGAATGGCTATGCCTACATCTTCTGTTCGCAGTTCGCATAACTCTGCATCGGATCTCGTTGCTGAGGGTCGTGAGGTGGGTCGCTGTGCTTGTTCTTGCGAGGAGCGCAGCAGGCCCTCTGGGCCAGCGCAGCGATCCGAGGAGGTCGAGCGGCGAGGGCCGTTGCCTGGGTTGCCGGGCGGCCGGGCAGTGGATGAGCCCGAGCTTGAGATCTCTGATGAGGTGCTCGATGCGCTGCTTCAGGGCGCCAGCAGTGCGGAGGAGATCGCGGGGCCCGACGGGGTGCTGGCGCATCTCACTCGCCGGCTGCTGAACAGGGCGCTTGAGCTGGAGCTGAGCGCGCATCTGGGCTATGAGGCCGGGCAGGCGCCGCTGGGCGGGGTTGGCAATGCGCGCAACGGGCGCCCGACGAAGACGGTGCTCAGCGATCAGGGGCCGTTGCGGATCCGCTCACCAAGGGATCGCAACGGCACGAGCAGGAGCTCAAGGCGACGCTTCTGCATCCACGAACAGGCAACCAGGTCAGCGGCAGGCCCGGGCGTTCGTCGACTGCTGCTCCGGGGCTGTGGCCGACCGAAGCGGCAGCGACGGCCAGGTGGCCGCGTTGGCGACGAAGGAGCACTGTAGCCGGGCCTAGGGTCGCGTCCCAGAGCTGTTGTTGACCAGCAGTCGCGAATACCATCAAATCGGCCATGCGCCTCAGAAGTTCGGGGCGGTCTGGGAGTCGGGCGAGTGCGCGGTAGTCACTCGCTGCTGCTCTGGAGCAGAGGCGCCTGGCGACTGTTGAGCGTTCAGATCGATTCAGTCGCGGTTGCGGCCCCGATCTCATCTTGCGGATGATGCAATAGGCTCGGGGTCAGGGACGGTTGTCCCGAGCGTTCCGATCGTTTCGGGCGAGTCCGCTGCACCTTCACTGAACTGAGGCCGTGATGAGCAAACCGTTCAAAGGCGTAATCAACGTCGACATTCGTGATTCGGTGCCGGATTGGGCTCCGTTCGAGGCGCCGAAGGCTCCCGATGGAGCGCCGAACGTTCTGTACATCGTGCTCGATGACGTGGGGTTCTCGGTGATGAGCAGCTATGGCGGGCCGGTCGAGACGCCGAACCTCGATCGGATCGTCGGAGAGGGGCTGCGGTACACGCAGATGCACACCACGGCCTTGTGCTCGCCGACGCGCTCGTGCTTGTTGACCGGGCGCAATCACACGCGCAACAGCATGGCGTGTATCACCGAGGCGGCGATTGGGTTTCCGAACGCGAGCGGCGTGATCCCGCCGGAGAACGGGCAGATCCAGGAGATCCTCGGGGAGGCGGGCTGGAACACGTACATGGTTGGCAAGTGGCACCTGTGCCCGGACGCCGAGATGAACCTCGCGTCGACGCGGCGCAACTGGCCGACCGGTCGTGGCTTTGAGCGCTTCTACGGCTTCCTCGGGGCCGAGACCAATCAGTGGTATCCCGATCTCGTCTATGACAGCCATCCCGTCGATCCGCCGCGCACCCCGGAGGAGGGCTATCACTTCACCGAGGACATCACCGACAAGGCGCTCGAGTTCATCAAGGACGCGAAGGTGATCGCGCCCGAGAAGCCGTTCTTCCTGTATTACGCGCCGGGCGCCTGCCACGCCCCGCATCACGCTCCGAAGGAGTGGATCGAGAAGTTCAAGGGTCGGTTCGACATGGGTTATGAGGCGATCCGTGAGCAGACCCTCGCCCGCCAGAAGGAGCTGGGGATCGTCCCGCCGGATACCGAGCTGCCATCGATCAACCCGATCGCCGACCAGACCGGACCGGACGGGCAGCCGTTCCCGCCGCTGGACATGACCCGGCGGTGGGACTCGCTGTCGGGCGAGGAGCAGCGGCTGTTTTGCCGGATGGCGGAGGTGTTTGCCGGGTTCATGGCGCACACCGACGATCAGATCGGCCGTTTGCTGGACTATCTGGAGGAGACCGGGCAGCGTGAGAACACGCTCGTGCTCGTGATCTCGGACAACGGCGCGAGCGGCGAGGGCGGCCCGAACGGGTCGGTCAACGAGACCAAGTTCATGAACGGGATCCCCGACTCGATCGAGGAGAACCTCGCGCTGATCGATGAGCTCGGCGGCACGAAGACCTACAACCATTACCCCAACGGCTGGGCGATGGCGTTCAACACACCGTTCAAGATGTGGAAGCGCTACGAGTTCAACGGCGGCACGTGCGACCCGTGCATCATCTCGTGGCCGAAGGGGATCAAGGCGGGCGGCGAGATCCGCGACCAATACCACCACGCGATCGATCTCGTGCCGACGATCCTCGACGCGCTAGGCGTCGAGCCGCCGGAGACGATCGGCGGTCACGTCCAGAGCGACTTCGACGGCGTCAGCATGCGCTACAGCTTCAGCGAGGGATCGCTTCCGACCGCGCGGCGGACGCAGTTCTACACGATGCTCGGCTCGCGCGCGATCTGGCACGACGGCTGGAAGGCGGTCACGACCCATCCGACGATCAGCGGGTGGGGAAACTTCGGCAAGGACACCTGGGAGCTCTACCACTCCGACGTCGACCGCTCCGAGCTGCACGACCTCGCGGGCGAGGAACCCGAGCGGCTGCGGGAGCTGATCAACCTGTGGTATGCGGAGGCCGGCGCCAACGGCGCGTTCCCGCTGGATGACCGATCGGCTCTGGAGATCTTCGTGACGCCGCGCCCGGTGCTCAGCCCGGCGCGCAACCGATACGTGTACTACCCCGGCGTCGCGGAGGTGCCCGAGTCCCAGGCGGTCAACGTCCGAAACCGCTCCTACGCCATCGGCGCGCTCGTCGACATCCCCCAACCCGGGGCCGAAGGTGTCCTGTTTGCGCACGGCTCGCGGTTCGGCGGCCACGCGCTCTATATCAAGGACAACCGGCTGCACTACGTCTACAACTTCGTCGGCATGGCCGAAGAGAAGATCGTCGCCACCGCGGACGTGCCGGTCGGCGAGAGACTGATCCTCTCGGCCGCGTTCGAGAAGGCGGGCGAGGACCCACCCGGGGTCGCGACCGGGATCCTGTCGCTCTACCACGGCGACGAGAAAGTCGGCGAGGGCCAGATCAAGACCCAGCCCGGCAAGTTCGCCGTCGCTGGAGAAGGGCTGTGCGTCGGGCGCGACAGCGGCGAACCGGTCACCGACGACTACCCGGGACCGCACCCTCACGAGTTCACCGGCGGCACGATCAACCGCGTCGCGGTCGACGTCAGCGGCGAGCCATACGTCGACCTCGAGCGCGAGGCCGTCGCGATGATGGCCCGCGAGTGACGCCACCCGTCCGCGTCAGCGGAGCCAGATTGCCTCGCCTTTGATCTACCGGCGACCCTTGGCAACCACTCCGAACCCCAAGCGGATCGCGGCGACTCCGTTGGACACGGCCTTGCCAGGCTGCAGGAACGCCTGCAGCCACAGCGCAACGCGGCCCGGTGCTTTCACGAACCACCAGCCACCGCGGCGGGCGGATCGGACCGCGACCGGGCGGCCGCTTCGTGACTCAGCCGACCCGAAGCAGCAACCCCGGCCTGGTGCCCGTTTCGGCGACGAAGCGGGAGCCAATCGATCTTGGCCGCCTCGGCCGGATCAACGTCGCCGCCGACGTGATCCGCGCCGTGTGAGATGAACACCGCATGAGGGCTGTCGACCGTTCCCACCATCGGCTGGAACCTCACCGCCTGCACCGTCTCCCGCGGCCGGCAACCGGTCTCCTCGTCGACCTCCGTGTCGCAGTCTCCGCCGCATCCTCACCTGGGTCGACAAGACCCGTAGGCAGCTCTCATCCCCAGCGGTCAGAGATGAATCGATGACGCCAGGTCATCCTCACCCGCTCGGCGTCGTCGAGCGCCACCACAGCCACCGCCGAAGGTAGCCGCACTACGTGATGCTCAAACCGCTCCCCATCGGGCAGCTCGACGTCGATCAGCGAGACCTCCACCGATCGGCTGCCGTAAATCTGACGCTCGCCGTGCACACGCCAGCGCGTCTGCTGATCTTCGAGCACGCCTCCAGTCTCGCGGACGGTGCAGCGCCCCCGTCTCGTCACTTCCGAGCCGGGGCTTCTACCGTTGTCGGACTCCTGTCGCTCCGTTTGAAAGAAAACTGGAACGCGTCGGCGTCTGCGGCAAACACAGGGTTAATCGAGAACCGCTACCCCCGGCGACGCGGTGCTGATCCGGTGCTCGCTTCGCCAGCCCGAAGAGTTCGAGGTGCTGTTCGAGCGACACGCGGCGACGGTATTGCGATATCTCCAGCTCCGAGTCGGGCATAGCCTCGCCGAGGAGCTGATGGCGGAGACGTTCGTCCGCGCGTTCGATGCCCGTCGGCGGTTTGACTCGCGACGGGCGTCTGCGCTGCCGTGGCTGTATGGCATCGCGTCAAACCGGCGATCGCCGCCGCGCTCGCGGCACTGCCGGTGGCGCAGAGCGACGTGCTGCTGCTGCACACCTACGCAGAGCTGGCACCCGACGAGATCGCCGAGGCGCTCGGCATCTCCACGGGTTCGGTGCGCAAGCGCCTGCACCGGGCGCGCAGGTTCATGGCGGAACGCCTGGGCCTCAACGGCAATGAAGAAGACGAGACCCTTCCGAGCGCAACCATAGTGGGAGCACTGTCCAAGCAATGACACAGATCGACGAACTCTTGCGCCAGACGGCGAACGCCGTCGAACGTGATGCCGAGGCCGAGCGCCGCGCGATCGGCCTTGCCCAACGTGCACTGTCCGCTGCTATCGCCGCGGAAGCGAGTCCCAGCGAACACGAATGCCAAGAAGCTGCAAGCAGCGCGCGGCACCTCCAGGGAAGCGCTCGCGCCCACGTGAAGCGGTCACGATTCGGTCACGATTCCGGAGTCCTCAGCCCGGCTGCGACGGTCATGTCGGTAGAAGTGGTGTGACGGGGCTTTCGCAAAGTCCGGGGTCGTGAAAGGGCGCCGGCCATCGCGGGCTCCGAGACTCGTCGGTTGACGACGCAATCGACTGACGAAGGGAGCATCGCGATGGCCGACGGGCAGAGCATGACGAGAACGGAGCTGGTTGTGCGGACGCTGTTGGAGGAGCACGGCGATTTTTTGAAGGAGGCGGTGGCGGTGGTCGCCGCGGAGTTGATGGAGGCCGAGGTCTCAGCCGAGATCGGCGCTGAGTTGGGACAGATCGCGCCGGAGAGCAGGCTGACGCATCGCAATGGGTATCGAGCGCGGGCGTGGGAGACGAGGGCGGGTGAGCTTGAGCTGTTGATCCCGCGTAAGCGCTCAGGGCCGTCGTATTTCCCGAGCTTCTTGGAGCCGCGTCGGCGCTCGGAGCAGGCGATCATCGCGGTCGTGTTGGAGGCGTATGTGAACGGTGTCTCGACGCGGAAGGTCGACCGTTTGGTGGAGCAGCTGGGGATTGACGGGATGACGAAGGACCGGGTCAGCGGATTGTGCCGGGCGTTGGATGAGCAGGTCGAGCTGTTCCGCTGCCGGCCGCTTGAGGGCGCCTACCCGTACTTGTGGCTGGACGCCAAGGTGCGCCACGAGGCGCTGTTGGTTCGTGTGGGGTGCGAGGCCCCACCGCCGGGTTGTCGCGGCAGCCCGGTGAAGCTGAGGGCAGCCTGACCCCGGAGCTGCGGGGGAGGGCGGCAAGCAGCCCTGACAACGACGCGGCGTGCGGGGACTGTCGGACCGTGCGGGCGCGGCTAGCAAGGCGGACAGTGTGTGATGCGAGTGAACCAGTGATTGAACCCCCTCAAGCGAGCACCCTCGGCTCAAACCCGATAGATACGGGCCGGGCAAGCGGTGCGCGGGAACCCTTCTTTGCGGGGAACCCGGCTCTCGGCGGCGATGATCGTCGTCTGGGGGCGTGTGGCGAGCGGCCGCGTGATCGCCACACCAGGCCCGCAGGGGAAGAGCTGGACACCGACCCCGCCAAACGAACGGCAGTGAACGTGGGAACCCGCCCGGGGTCGCCTCGCCCCTTCTGGGTGGCAGGCAAGGCGCAGCGTCTGCTGATGGCGCCGGGTGGGGGCATAGCTCTCGTAGTAGTCGCCGGAGCAACGACCGGCCGTGGAGGGCGGGAAAGCCGCCCGCAGGGCGAAGGGGAGCAGTGGGCTTGTGGCCCGTCTGGAATGCGAGGAGGTCGTCGTTGAATAGCGGCGCGTCGTGGCCTTCGCCGAAGTCGGCGCAGGAGCGGGTACTCGGGATTCAGCGCAAGCTGCACAAGTGGTCCACCGACGGTCAGGACCGGAGGTTCTATGACCTCCACAACCTCGTCTGTGACCCGGCCACGCTGATGGTGGCGTGGCTGCGGGTCAGGGCGAACCGAGGGTCACGCTCGGCTGGTGTGGACGGGAAGACTGCCTACCACATCGAGCAGGTGCTGGGCGTTGAGAGGTTCTTGGACGGGCTTCGCGAGGAGCTTCGATCCGGGAGCTTTCGGCCGCTGCCGGTCAAGGAACGGTTGATCCCCAAGCGCGACAGCAAGAAGTTCCGTCGCCTCGGGGTGCCTGCTCTCCGCGACCGCGTGGTTCAGGCCGCCCTCAAGCTGGTGCTGGAGCCGATCTTCGAGGCCGACTTCCAGCCCTGCTCCTACGGGTTTCGGCCCGGGCGCCGATGCCAGGACGCGATCGCCGAGATTCACTACCTCACCTCCCGCTCTTACGAGTGGATTGTTGAGGCAGACATCAAGGCGTGCTTCGATGAGCTCTCGCACTCGGCCATTCAGGATCGGGTGCGGCAGCGAATCGCGGACAAACGCGTGCTGGCGCTGATCAAGGCGTTCCTGAAAGCCGGGATCATGAGCGAGCAGGGGAGGCTTCAAGGGACGGTCACCGGCACGCCCCAGGGCGGAATTCTCTCGCCGCTAATGGCTAACGTCGCACTGAACGCGCTCGACGAGCATTTCGCTCGGGCGTGGACCGCGATGGGCGCCAACCCGGGGCAGCGACAACGACGGCGGCTCCGAGGCGAGTCGACCTACCGACTCGTCCGCTACTGCGATGATTTCGTCATCGTCGTGGCCGGCGAGCGGCGGCACGCCGAAGCGCTGATCGCCGAAACCGAGCAGGTGATCGCGCCGCTCGGCCTGACGCTGTCAGCAGAGAAGACCAGCATCGCTCACATCGACGAGGGGATCGAGTTCCTCGGCTGGAAGATCAAACGCCAGCCGGGGCGCGACGGCCGCCCGCAGATCTACACCTACCCCTCTAAACGGTCGCTTCAGGCCGTGATGGGCAAGGTCAAGCAGATCACCCGGACCGGCCAGAACCAGACGCTCGACCAGCTGCTTCACCGACTCAACCCGGTGTTACGCGGCTGGTGCGCCTACTTCCGACACGGGGTCAGCTCGCGGACATTCAATTACCTGCGCGCCTACACATGGCGGCGGGTGACGATCTGGCTGCGAGCCAAGCACCACGGCCGGAACTGGCGCTGGCTCAGACATCGCTACTTGCCCGGCTGGTGGCCAACCGCAGAAACGGTCGGCCTCTACAACCCCGGCGCGGTGAAGATCATCCGCTACCGCTACCGCGGCAGCAAGATCCCAACCCCATGGGAGCAGCCGGACTACCAGCAGTTGTCGTTTGACCTCGAACACCTGGAAGCGCTGATCGCCCGATGAGCCACCGGCATGCTCACGGAGAACCGGATGCGTGGGAACGCGCACGTCCGGCTCGGTGGGGGGCCAGAGGAAACGGAGCGGAGCGAAAGACCGCCACCGCGCCTCTGGCCTACCCAATCAGGTCAAGGTCAGAGATCACGGCCGGGTGGTGTCCAAGGCTGTGGTCGTCGCGTACGCGGTGCACGAGACTGGCGTGCGGGAGGTGATCGGCGTGGACGTCGGCGAGGTCGAGTCCGGCGCGTTCTGGACCGAGTTTTTGCGGTCGTTGAAGAAGCGCGGGTTGGATGGGGTCCGTTTGGCGATCAGCGATCAGCATGAGGGGCTGAAGAGCGCGATCGCGCGCGTGCTCGCATGTTCCTGGCAGCGGTGCACGGTGCACTTCACGCGGGAGATGCTGATGCACTGCCGCCGCGATCAGCGAGGGCTCGTCGGCGCCGCGCTCAGAGAGATCTTCAACGCCGAGGACCACGAGCAGGCCCGCGAGCGCGTCACACACGTGCTCGAGCGGCTCTCAGAGCTCGCAGCGAAGGTGTGTGGTCTGCTCGAAGCAGCAGAAGAGGACCTGCTCGCGTTCTACCAGCTGCCGGGCGAGCACTGGACCAAGATCCGCTCCACGAATCCGCTGGAGCGCGTGAACAAGGAGATCGGGCGCCGCACCGACGTCGTCGGGATCTTCCCCAACGACCAGGCGGCGATCCGGCTGGTCGGCGCGTTGCTCTCAGAGCAGAACGATGAATGGCTGGTCCAGCGCCGCTACCTCTCGTTCGAGTCGATCGCGCTGATCCTCGCCGAGAGTGCCGACGCCGAGCCGACGCGGGGCGGGGAGGTGCTCGCAGAACTCCAAGCCGCGTGAGCCGCTCGCGCCTGCGCGCCCGCGCGAAAAACTACAAAGCTGTTCATAACCCAAGGGTTATGAACAGCTAGAACAACAACAACGGCTACTACTACCGACGAGCACTTACACCACTAAATTCGAGTGCGCCCAGAGTTGGAGGTGCTGAGTTGAGTAGCTGATCCAACATAAGCTCGTCGTCGCCTGCGGGTGTGAGTCCCGTCCGGGTAGCTGCCAGGAGGCCCGGTAGCAGGCTGGCGGCTCGGTCTGGAAACGGGCCGGGTCGAAGCCCAGCGTCAAGAGCCCTTCAAGGGGGAGCGACTGAGCGGTCCGCAGCGTCAAGCGAAGCCTGCCGCGCCGTTAGTGTGCCCGCCTGCGGGTGGGAGAGAGGGAGTGCCGAGCCGCGTCGTTCACGGCGAAGGCCATGGAAGGGGTGAAGATCCTGGAATGGCAGCCCTGAAGAACTCCTCGGCGTAGAGGGCGTGGAACGTTCGGATGGTGGCGGCGGGAACTGGGGAGGCCCTCCCCGGCCCGATGGTCTGCGGAGTCCGTCGGTGAGTCGCGTCCTATAACCGGTGATGAGCCGGGAAATGGATCGTGAGCCGGGTGGGCGTCGGAGGCGGCCATACGTACCGTTTGAGCTGACCGGACAACAGAACCGGCGGCGATGGGAAGGGCCGCTGCTTCGTTCACGCGTCACGCACAGGGAAAGGCCGGTGAGTGCCAGAAATGGCTAGGACCACCAAGCAGGACAAAGTCCGAGAACTGCAGCGAACGCTTTACCGGGCGGCCAAGGCCGATCCCGAACGACGATTCCATGCGCTCCATGACAAGGTCCACCGCAGGGACGTCCTGGAGCGGGCGTGGGAGCTGGTGCGCGCCAATCACGGCGCGGCCGGCATCGACCGACAGACCATCGCCGACATCGAGGAGTACGGCGTCGCCAAGCTCCTCGATGAGCTGGCCGCGGAGTTGAAGGATGGGCAGTGGCGTCCGCTCCCGGCTCGCAGGGTCTTCATCCCGAAGCCCGGCAGGCCGACTGAGCAAAGACCACTCTCGATCCCTGTTGTCCGTGACCGTGTTGTGCAGGCGGCGACGAAGATCGTCATTGAGCCGATCTTCGAGGCCGACATGCTGGAGTGCTCCTTCGGGTTTCGCCCGAGACGCTCGGCGCACGACGCCCTTCAGGTTCTCCTTGATGAGTCCTGGCGGGGCGCTCGGTGGGTGGCGGAATCGGACGTCTCTAACTGTTTTGAGGCGATCCCGCATTCTGGGTTGATGGCGGCGATCGAGGAGCGGATCTCAGACCGTCACGTGCTCAAGCTCCTGCGCGCGATGCTGCGTGCCGGGGTCATGGAGACGCGGCGGTCAAGCGGAGCACGGCTGGAACCCCTCAAGGCGGGGTGATTTCACCTTGCCTGTGCAATGTCTACCTGCACCGGCTTGACCGGCAATGGCAGACACGCGGACACGGGGTTCTGTTGCGCTACGCCGACGATCTGCTGGCGGTATGCAAGACCAAGCGGGACGCCGAGGGCGCTATCGAGGCGCTCACCGCGATCCTGGCCGAGTTGGGCCTCGAGCTCAAACCGGCCAAGACGCGGATCGTGCATCTGCGAGAAGGAGGCGAGGGACTGGATTTCCTCGGCTTCCATCATCGCTACGTGCGCGGCAACACGCCACGGTCAAAACATCTCGCCTTCCTTGTCCGCTGGCCCTCACGGCAGGCGATGGGACATGCCCGCCAGCGGATCCGGGAGATCACCGACCGCTCGCGGCTGAAGGTCCCACTCGAGGTGATCGTGCGAGACCTCAACCGGTTCTTGCGCGGCTGGGCGGGCTACTTCCGTTACGGGAACTCCGCCCGGTTCTTCACCAAGATCATGCTCCACGCCTACCGGCACTTGGCAGGGTTCATCGCCAAGCGCCACAAGCAACGCAAGCGATACGGCTACTGGGTTCTGGCTCACACGCCGGATCGCTTCGGACTGATCAGCCTCAACGGAACCATCATCGCGCCCCGGCCCAACCGGCCATGGCGCCACGGGAAGCTGAATGCCGGCGGTGAAGAACGTCGGTGAGCCGTGTGCGAGAGAACCGCATGCACGGTTCGAGGTGGCGGCGGGAGGAAACCAGCGCCAGTCGGCCATGCCGCGCGGCGTGGGCGCCTCCCGCCGACCCTACCTTGACTCCCGTCCGGCGGCTGGCGCCTCCTTCTGGGCGGGAGCAGCAGTGAAGCTCGGAGCCTGGGAGACAGACCCCCACGCGGGCGGCGCTGCCTATGTAGAAGTTGCGCGCGCGGGGTACCGGCAGTCGAGATCGTTGAGGTGGATGCCGTTGGTCGGGGGGGTGATTGCGGGTCGAGGACGGCCCAGACCGCACGCCGAGTGCTTCCTGGCAGCTTGCTTGACAGGCGATCGGCCTGGGTGCAGAATCGGTGGATCGAGCGTGGCTCGATTACCGGCCGGAGGCTCGGCGTGTGGGATGGACGTGTGGGAGGGAGCTGATGAAGCGTGCGTTTTGGCGGTTTGTGGAGATGTATCGCTTCGAGTAGGCGGGCTCTCGGTGTTGTGGTCGTAGTGCTGCTGGTGGGTCCGGGGGCGGGGTTGCTGTTATCGAGCGTGAGCGCCGCGGCCAGGCAGCAGAAGCAGGCGGCCGTGAGGGGCGGTCGGGATGTGCTCCGTGGTGGCCCCGGCAACGATGTCATCTACGGCGGGCGTGGTAACGACCGGGTCTACGGCGGTGGTGGCGTCTCGCCGGAAACGTGGATGCACGATCTCGGCGGCCAGTTGTGGTCTCGCAAGCTGAGCGACATCGTGATCCCTGGGTCGCACGACACCGGCACCTACGCGCTACCCGATGACCCGATAAGCCTGATCGGCAAGGCCCAGACCGAGGACATCACCGACCAGTTGAACGACGGCATCCGAGACTTCGACATCCGCGTGAAATTCTCGGCGCGGAGAGATCTGCCGCTCCGGAGACTACTTCGCCGTCCACGGGATTCTCATTGCCTGCCAGCTGACCTTGTCGGACATCTTCAATCAGATCAGTACGTGGGCGAACTTGCCTGGCCACGAGCAAGAGATCATCTTGGTGGGCCTGTCGATCGACACGAACGACGGCGGATTCACAGCCGACCAGAAGGAGTCCCAGGACTGCGAGGCGCTCCGCGACACACTTGGTAGCGCGCTGTTGACGCCCAGCAACCTTGAGGCTGCCGGCTACAGCGCCGACCCGGGTCAGGTCACGCTGGGGCAGCTGTGGGCGATGCCGGGTCACCCGCGCGTGATCGTGAACAACGACACATGCATGCAGGACGCCGAGCCGGGCGCCGGGACGTGGAACCCCGATCCGCCGTTTGGGAGCGGCCCGGGCCAGAGCTTCTACGCCAACCAGTGCTACGCCGACCCCTACGATGAGTGGGTGTACACCGTCACCGAGAAAATCGGCATGCCTGGCATCAAGAACCAGGTGAAGGGCGCCGCCGAGACCCGGGCATACCAAGGAGGTGGAGATGATTGGTACCCGGGGGACGCCGAGGAGCCAGGTCCGCCTATGAACGGGGGGCTCTGGACCTTGTTCCTTCAGGCCACGCCGACGTGGGCGTGCACGCGTTCGCTGGCTGACTTCGACAAGGCCGCACAGAAACAAGTGCTCACCGCCCTCTACCAGGATTGGTGGCAGAACGATCCCCAAGTTCACGCCAACGTCAACATCATCGCCGGTGACTTCGTCCACGACAGCGACCTCGCGACAGATGCCATCGCCATGGACGAGACCTATCCGGAGGCGCCTCGCGCGATCACTCCGGTGGGGACCGATCAGGTGACGGTACCGTTGAGCGCCGGGGGGGTAGCGGCCGATGCCTTCGCCGCGCGCGTGACGGGCTACACGGGGGCGGCGCTGCCCGGAGCGCGGGTGACCTACCAGATCTCCGGGCCGGCGGCCTACCTTGGCTTTGGCTTCAAGCGCGCCAAGACCGCCACCGTGAAGTCCGACGCGCAGGGTGACGTCAACCCTGGCGAGGTGCTCAGCATCGACCAGCTCGAGGGCCTAACGGGTACGTGGACGGTTACGGCCACGGCGGCGGGTGGCACCCACGCGACCTGGACGTTGAACGTCGTGCCGGACGGCGGCGTTCATCTTGAGGCCCTGGTCGCCGACGACACTGTCCAAGTGGGCAAACGCTTTGACGTAATGTGGCCCAGCTTTAACGAGGAGGGAGCATTCGCGGTACACGCGAAAGACGTCCACGGCAACCTGGTGGCCGACGTGGAGGTAACGGTTAACCTCGGCTCGGCCGGGACGTTCCCGAACGGGAGCAACACCGTAACGGTGCCTACGAGCGGCGCCGACGTCCCAGGGTTTCCGGTGGCGGTTACACCCCCGTTCACGGCGGCAACCCAGGCCGGAACGTTCTCCGTCTCGATCAGCGCTCCCGGTGCTGATAACACCCTGTCCCTGCCCGTCACCCTCTACTCGGCCCCTGCGGTCTCCTTTTTGTCCACGCAGGGCAATGGGCAGTCCACCCCGATCAACACGAAGTTCCCGATCGCGTTGAAAGGCCACTGGCTCGACCAGTACGGCAACGTGGGATTCCCCCGGCCGTGCTGCGGTGAGCTCACTTTGCGCCCGGCGTCCGGCGGAACGTGGCCAAACGGCACGAGCAGCGCCACCATCAGGCCCGGGGCCGACGGCACCGTCACCGCACCGGACCTGACCGCCAGCAACACCGTTCCTGCCCCTAACGGCGCACTGAGAGTAGTACCTGCGGGGATCGGCGGCTGGGACCTGACTGTGACGTCTGGCCCGCCGGCCAAGGTCGCGCCGATCAGCGGCGCCAGTCAGCAAACCACCGCGCGCAAACGGTTCGCGCGTGCCCTGTCCGTCAAGGTCACTGACGCCCGAGGCCACCCGATCGCTGGAGCTCCGGTGATCTTCAAGGTCACCTCCGGAAAGGCCACCTTCGCACAGGTGGACCTCAAACTCGCCGCGGCTGCCGTGATCGGCGGCGCCCAGATACTCCTGCACCTCGGCAACCCGCCGCGTGACGCTGTGACCGAGTCGACCAACGCTCAGGGGGTCGCGATTGCGCCGGCGCTGACCGCGGGTCCCGAGTCGGGGCCTATCGCCGTCACCGCTTCGGTTGGCGTTTCGGGCAAGGTCAAAGCGGTGTTCCGCATCTCCGTGGTGAGCCGACGGCGCCGCTGATCACCACGCGCCAAAAGCGCGACAGCCACCGTCGGGTTCTCCTGCGTGGTCGACGGGGCCACCGGCCGTTGGTGCCCGGCGGCGCGCTGAACGCCACCGTGCTCGCCAAGACCGCACACCAGGAACTGCTGGCAAGCGGAGCGCGTCCACGGCGGCGCGCGCTCCGTGGGCGTGACGCGCTCACCCCTACCGAGGCCCGGATCGTGGACTTGGCAGCCCAAGGCCACAGCACGCCCGAGATCGCCCTAGCCGGGAACGCCGGGTGTCTGCTCGACGACGGCAAAGGATTTGAGGATCGCGTACTCGTCGTTGCGCAAAACCACGATCAGCATCGGGAGGTGCGGTTGCGCGGCGTTCCAGATCGATTGGAGCGAGTATTGGAACGATCCGTCGCCGATGATCGCGATGACCGGACGGTTGCGGCCGGTGTCGCGCTCGGCGAGCGCGATACCGACCGAGGCGGGCAGGTCCCATCCGAGCCCGCCGCTGGCGAAGGTGTAGAACGTGTCGGGCTCGGTGATCGGCCACGCCTTGTGCAGGTCGCTGAGGTTGGACGGGCTCTCCTCGACCAGGACGGCGTGGGCGGGCCGGATCTCGTTCAGGGCGGTGAACACCTGCGCGGCGGACAGACGGCCGTCTACGGACCCGTTCGCGGTTGCCGGCGGGTGCGGTGCCATGCGGTGCTCGAGCCGCTTGTGGGCCTTCCCGTCCGAGCGCGTGTGCCCGGCGAGGAGGTCGGTGAGCGCCGCGAGGGCTAGGACGGCGTCGCCGAGGAGGCTGTCGCCGACCGGTGCGCGGGCGGTCTCGGCAGGATCGTCGGAGATGTGCAGCAGGCTCAGCCCCGGCGGCAGGTAGGGGCCAGGAATGTAGGGGTAGTAGCGGAACACTGGGGCGCCCACGACGAGCGCTATGTCGTGCCCGTCGAGCAGCTTGCTCAGGGGGCCCATCGCGAACGGCAACCCGCCGCAGTAGAGCGGGTGGTCCTCGGGGAACGGGGTGCGTTCGGAGGACGGTGCGGCCCAGACCGGGGCGCCCAGCGCCTCGGCGAGGGCGATCGCCTGTTTCCAGCCGTCGCCCCGAGCGATCGCCGCGCCGTAGATCAGGACCGGGGAGGACGCGTGCCGGATGGCGTCGGCGAACTCGGTCAGTCGCGCGGGCTCGGGCGCGACGCGGGTGGCGACCGTCCGCACCACGGCCGGGCCCTGGCACGGCTGATCCCAATCGTCGAGTGGGAGCGAGAGGTACACGGGCCCCGAGGGCGGCTGCAGCGCGGTCGCGATCGCCCGCATGAACGCGGCCGGCACATCCTGGGCACGCGCCGGCTCGTAGGCCCATTTGACCCAGGGGCGGGGCAACATGGTGGCGTCCACGTTGGTCAGCCACGGCTCGAGCAGAACCATCTCCCGTGTCTGCTGACCCGTCGTGATGATCAGCGGCGTCTTGTTCTGGAACGCCGTCAGCACGCTCCCCATCCCGTTTCCCAGACCGGCTGCGGTATGGAGGTTCACGAGCGCCGGATGGCGCGTGGCCTGCGCGAACCCGTCCGCCATCGCGACGACCGAGGCCTCCTGGAGCCCCAACACGTAGCGAAAGTCAGAAGGGAAGTCCTTCAGAAACGTCTCGGCCTCCCATCTGCTCGTGGGTAGTGAAAACCCACCATTGCCGGGCGAAAACCGTGCGCCTGCCGATGCCGCCGATCTGGGTAGGTCTGGGTACGAATTCCGATACCTGCTGGTCTGGAACTCGGAGCGCCTTTTCGGGCCGATCCGTATGTACGCGCGCAAGAGCCTATGAGAACGTGACCTGCACACCGATGCGTCGGCGAGTCGGCAGCGATGAAGCGCTGGGGCGCTGGCGGTCGGGAGCCGATCCCACCATCCGTAGGAGGAGTCCATGGCAACGACAGATGCCACTCGCAGCAACGGCGACGGCGATGCGCCGGAGCCGATCGTCGGCGACCGCGGAGCGACGATTCTCGGCCCGAGGAACGTCCCGATCGAGAGGGAGAATCCGGATGTCCTGGTCTCGCCGGTGACTGATGCGGGCACGATCCCCAACCTCAAGTGGCCGTTCGCGCTGTCGCGCAACCGCGTGCTCAGCGGCGGCTATGCCCGCGAGACGACGAACCGCGAGCTCCCGATTAGCACGGAGATCGCGGGCGTGGACATGCGCCTGAAGCCCGGCGCCATCCGTGAGCTGCACTGGCACAAGGAGGCCGAGTGGGCGTACATGATCGCCGGCAGCTGCCGCATCAGCATCATCGACGAGGAGGGCCGCCTGTTCGTCGACGACGTCGGCCCCGGCGGCCTGTGGTACTTCCCGTCCGGCCTCCCGCACTCGATCCAGGCGCTCGAGGACGGCGCCGAGTTCCTGCTCGCCTTCGACAGCGGCGACTTCTCCGAGAACGAGACGTTCCTGATCACCGACTGGTTCAACCACACCCCGCGCGAGGTGCTGGCGAAAAACTTCGGGGTCGCCGAGTCGGCCTTCGACGCGCTGCCGACCGACATTGAACACACCCGTTACATGTTCGCCGCCCAGGTGCCGCCGGCAAAGATGGTCGACGACGCGCCGCCTTACCCGGGCACCCAGCCGCCGCTCTCCTACACGTGGCACATGCACGCGCAGGAGCCGATCAAAGCTCCCGGCGGGCAGATGCGGATCACCGACTCGCGCAGCTTCACCGTCTCTAAGAGGATCGCCGCGGCGCTGATCGAGGTCGAGCCAGGCGCGATGCGTGAGATGCATTGGCACCCCAACGCCGACGAGTGGCAGTACTGGCTGAAGGGCCAGGGCCGGATGACGGTGTTCGCCTCCGGCGGCAAGTCCCGGACGTTCGACTACCAGGCCGGCGACGTCGGCTACGCGCCCCGCGCCATGGGCCACTATGTCGAGAACACCGGCGACGAGACACTCGCGTTCCTAGGGCTGTTCCGCTCTGACCACTACGCCGACATTTCGCTCAGCCAGTGGATGGGCGTACTGCCGCCTGAGCTCGTCAAGGCCCACCTGAACCTGGACGACAAGGTGATTGCCAAGCTGCCCAGGACCAAGCCGCTCATCCCCCGCTGACAACGGCCGCATCACCGGCGATCCAAGGCGTAGGCGTCGAGAAGATCGACGCGTACGCCTGGCCGGCCAGTTCCCAGCGCCGTCGCGCATGGCCCAATCGATCGACCCGCAACGAAGCATCTCGCCCACTTGAACGGGGCCAAAACCGTGGAAAGCAAGCTCGACAACTCTCCCCTTCGCGATCTGCTGCTTGTCGCGCTGGCGACCTCCTGCGGCGCTGTCGACGCGCTCAGCTTCCTCGGGCTTGGGAAGGTCTTTTCCGCGTTCATGACCGGCAACCTCGCCTTCCTCGGCTTCCGCCTCGGCGGGGCTCCGGGGCCATCGGTCCCCCGCGTGCTTTCAGCGACGGCGGCGTTCGCACTCGGAGCGTTTCTCGCGGCGCGGATCCTCAGGCGAACGCGCGGCTCCGACAGCGTATGGCCCCGTCCCGCCATCGTCGCACTGGCTGTCGCGCTGGCGTTCGAGGCCGTGTTCCTCGTCATGTGGGTGGCCGTCAGCGGGCATCCGTCGGCCGGGTCCGGCGACGTGCTCATCGCGCTGTCGGGGATGGCGATGGGCATACAGACTGCCAGCATCTTCTCACTCGGTGTGCGAGCCGATTTCACCACCGCTGCCACCGCCACACTCGCGGTCCTGATGGGCGATCTGGCCGGCTGGTCGCAGACACGGGGAGAGCGACGCCGGCTCGCGGGCACGATCATCGGCCTCATCGTCGGCGCCGTGATCGGAGGGTTCCTCTTCGTGAACGCACGGACCTGGACCCCGGTCTTCCCGCTGGTCGTGACTGGTCTGGTAATCGCGGCCGCCGCGGTTGCGTTCGGGGGCCGGTCCTCGGTGAAGCGACCCGCACTCCGCTCTCGTCCGGTGTCCACGACGTGATCGAGAGCTCAACACGCCGAACGATCCGCGTTCGCGGATTGCCACAGACGCTGACCTACGCGACGGCGGTGGCCGCGGCGTGCCTGGTCAGCTTCGAGATCACGACTCACCTACTCACGCGTGTTCACTCCGTCTCGGAGGCCGACGACGAGCTCGGTGGAATGTGGGCCACGATCGCCACCCTGTTCGTCTTTCGCAGCGCTTATCAGCAGAGCGTCTCTGCCGCGTTATCGCGGAGCAGGGCAACGGTCGTGAGCTTTGCCCTGTGTCTTCTGTACCTGGCGTTTCTGCCGTCTCACCCCTTGGGCACGGTGCTG
Source organism: uncultured Solirubrobacterales bacterium (assembly GCA_963763525.1). GTDB lineage: Bacteria > Actinomycetota > Thermoleophilia > Solirubrobacterales > Solirubrobacteraceae > Palsa-465. The sequence goes on along the minus strand of CAVXPA010000011.1, from coordinate 74,622 downwards.
CTGATCGGCGTCGGCGCGGTCCTCGTTACCTCGACCGGGCGTCCCGAGGACGTGGTTACAACCGGGATCACCACCACGGTCGTGATGGTCCTCGCCGCGCTCAGCCCGCACGACGACTGGCAGCAGCCAATCCTCCGCCTCGCCGACACCGTCGTTGGGGTCCTGATCGGAGTGGCGGCGGCGGCAGCGTTGCTTCGGGCATCCACGCTCGCGGAACACAGATCGGCAGTATGACCACTGGCTCCGTGCCTCCGTCGGGAGGTGGGACCTTTGCGGCGCTTGCGATGCCGAACTTCCGCCGCTATCTGGCCGGACAGACGGTGAGCCTGATCGGCACCTGGACCGAGACCGTCGCCCAGGCGCTGCTCGTGCTGCAGCTCAGCCACTCGGGCGCGGTGCTCGGCCTGATCACCGCGGCACGGTTCGCGCCGACGCTCGTGCTTTCCCCGTACGGCGGGGTGCTGGCGGATCGGTACCCGAAGCGCCGCATCCTGACCCTCACGCAGGTGGGCCTCGCGCTCGTATCGCTGGCCCTCGGGCTGCTGGTGGTCACCAACGCCGTGAGGCTGTGGGAGCTGGCGGTCCTCCCAACATTGTTCGGCGTGCTCGCGGCGGTCGACAGCCCAGCGCGGCTGTCATTCGTCGGGGAGATGGTCGACCGCGAGCGGGCTGCGCAATGCGGTCACGCCTAACACCACGGTCGTCAACGTCACTCGGGCGGTTGGCCCAGTGGTCGCCGGCGTGCTCGTCGTGACGATTGGAATCGGCGCATGCTTTTTGTTCAACGCCGCGAGCTTCGTAGCGGTCCTCCTGGCCCTCGCGTCGCTCGACGCCAGCCAGCTGCACCCAGCCGCCCCCAGGGGCGCCCGCGCGTGGGCGGCTGCGCGACGGCCTTCGTTATGCGCGGCTGCGGCCGGAGATCCTCGCACCGCTCCTGATGATGACGCTGATCGGCACGTTCACCTATGAGTTCGAAGTCACGCTCCCACTCGTCGCACGTGACACCTTCCACGGCGGCCCGACCGCATAGGGCTGGCTGCTCGGCGCGTTCGGGGTCGGTGCAGTACTCGGCGGCCTCAGAGCCGCCGAAACGCGCCTCCACCGGCATCCCCGCCCTGGTGGCTGCCGCCGCAGGCTTTGGTCTCGCGACCCTGGCGGCGGCGCTCGTCCCGGCCTTCTGGATCGAAGTCGTGCTGCTCACGCTGGTCGGCGCCACCAGCGTGACCTTCTTGACGAGGGGCAACAGTACGGCGCAGCTCGCCGCCGCGCCGGCGTTCCGTGGACGCGTCACGGCGCTGTGATCAACCGCATTCGTGGGCAGCACACCCATCGGCGCGCCGATCGTTGGCGCGATCGCCGACGAAGCCGGGCCACGCTGGTCGCTAGTCCTCGGCGCCATCGCCTGCCTCCTCGCCCTCCTGATCGGGCTCGCGCTACTTCGCCGCGGCCCGACCGCCGCGACGGCACCACCCGACTACGCGCACGCCCACGACAGCACGCGCATTCTGGCGACGATCGGGTGTCGCCAAGATCATGCTGCCCGCTCCGTTCGTGGTCAATTGGGTACGTCGCCGCGGGCGGTCACGAGCATGCACCTGTGAGCACGAACGCCACGAGAGCCAGGAGAGCTTCAAGCAGCGTTCGCTCAGGTTTCTCGGTCGAGCGGCGTCCCCTGCGCGGCGGCGGCCTCCTGCGCCTTCGCCGGACCGCGCAGCACGTACGCCACGCCTACGGCGATGACGGCACCGGCCGCGGGCCCGATCAGGTAGACCCACCAGGTCGACAGGTTGCCGATCGCGACGTCGGGGCCGAAGCTGCGGGCCGGGTTCATCGAGGCGCCCTCGAACGGTCCGCCCATCGTGCCCCAGGCCATGATGTAGGCACCGACCGCGAGCGGCACGAACGGGCCGTTGAGCTTCGGCCCGTTGGCGAGGTTGAGAATCATCAACACGAGGCCGAAGGTGATGACCGCCTCGAACCCCGCGGCTTGCCAGGACATTCCGTGGGGCGGGATGGTCGCCGCCAGATGCCCCTGCACTCCGAAGAATGCCCGGGCCAATAGCGACCCGCAGACGGCGGCACCGAGCTGGACCACCCAGTAGGCCGACGCCATCACCCAGTTCATGTCCTTGCGCAGCGCGAAGGCCAGGGTGGTCGCGGGATTGAAATGAGCCGAGATATCTCCCAGGAAGTACACGGCCACGACGAGCCAGAGCGCCGAGATCGCCGAGAGCACGAATACCGTCTGCCACGGCTCGAGATGACCGCCTCCGTAGCGAGCGAGGACGGCTGCGCCGCCGGACAGGACGAACGTCAGCCCGGCCATGCCGATGAATTCGGCCAGCAGCCTTCGGACCCGATGGTTAGGGTTGGTCCAGTCGGCGTAGCCGCGCTGTCCGCCAATCGAGGCGATCAGCGCGGCCTTGCCAATTGGCTCTTCGGTTGAGCCCCGGAGTTGCGATGAGGCCGACAGCCCGCCGCTTTCCTTGGGTGGGGATGAGGCCGACGAGCGGCCGATTTGTTCGGCTCGCGAGCTCATCTCAGCCCTACTTCGGCGCGGAGGTCAGATCAGCGGAGCCGCCCTTGGTCAGCGCGAGCGGATCCACCACTCGGTCGTAGAGCTCCTCGCTGACACCGTTGTCCAGGGCCGCCTTCTTCAGGGTCAGGCCGTGGTCGATGGCGTAGTGGGAGATGACCGAGGCCTTGTCGTAGCCGATCACCGGCGAGAGCGCGGTCACCATCATCACCGACCGCTCGATGTTCTCCTTGAGCTTGGGCTCGTTGAGCTCGGCGCCCTCGATCATGAACTTGCGCAGGTGGTCGCACATGTCGGCCTGGATCAGCGCCGAGTGCAGGTAGTTGTTGATCAGGATCGGCCGGAACGCGTTGAGCTCGAAGTTGCCCTCGGCGCCGCCCATCGTCACCGCCACGTCGGAGGCGATGATCTGGATCGAGACCATCAGCATCGCCTCGGCCTGGGTCGGGTTGACCTTCCCGGGCATGATCGACGAGCCTGGCTCGTTGGCCGGCAGGATCAGCTCATGAATCCCCGTCCGGGGACCCGAGCCGAGCCATCGCAGATCGTCGGCGATCTTGTACAGGGTCACGGCCGCGGCCTTCAGTCCCGCGTGCGCGCGCACCATCCGGTCGAGCGTTCCCTGGGCGGTGAACTTGTTGGGCGCGGTCTGGAACGGCGCGCCCGTCATCCTCGCGATCTCCACGGCGCACTCCGTGCCGAACCCGATCGGGGCGTTCAGCCCGGTGCCGACGGCCGTTCCTCCCATCGCCACCTTGAGTAGGCCACGGGTGGCGTGCTCGACCTCGGCGATCGCGTCATCGAGCGCTCCGACGTAGCCCGACCATTCCTGACCGACCGTCAGCGGGGTGGCGTCCTCGAGGTGGGTACGGCCGATCTTGACCACGTCAACCCACTTCTTGGACTTGCGCTCGATCGAGTCGCGGAGCCGCCGCAGCGCCGGGATCGTCTTCTCGCTCGCCATCTTGTGGGCGGCGATGTGCATCGCGGTCGGGAACGTGTCGTTGCTTGACTGCCCCATGTTCACGTGGTCATTCGGGTGTACGGGCTCCTGCGAGCCGAGCGTCCCCCCCACCAGCTGAATGCAACGGTTGGAGATGACCTCGTTGACGTTCATGTTGGACTGGGTTCCTGACCCGGTCTGCCACACGTACAGCGGGAAGTCCTCGTCCAGCTTTCCGGTGATCACTTCGTCGCACACCCGCTGGATCAGATCGCCCTTCCACTCGGGCATTCGACCGGCACGTGTGTTGACGATCGCCGCCGCCTTCTTCACATAGCCGTAGGCGTGATAGACCTCCTTAGGCATCCGGTCGTTGCCGATGTCGAAGTGCTCGAGACTGCGCTGGGTCTGCGCGCCCCAGTAACGGTCGGCCGGGACCTCGACGTCGCCGAGGCTGTCGAACTCGCGCCGCAGCCCGGTGGCATCGAGGCCAATAGGGAGGTCGAGGATCTTTGGCTCTGCGTCGCTGGTAGCAGTCATGTGGGCTTCCTCCTATCCTCATCCGAGGGTCGTCGGGGGTTTACGGGTATGCCGTTGCGGCCTTGCCTCGAAGCGGGATGGGTGAGCATCAGCTCACCGCCAATGGCCGGTACTCGGCCTGCCACATCGCATCCTGTACCGCCTGCACCGGATCGGCAAGGTCCGCCCGGGCGACCCCGTCCTCGATCGCCTTTCTAGCCACCGCCACCGCGACGGTCGCGGAGGTGGCGCGCATGTTCTCCACGTCGGGCAACAATCCTGCGCCCGGCCGGTTCACGTCGATGAGGCCGGCGACCGCCTCCGCCGCGGTCAACAGCATCCCATCGGTCACGCGGCTCGCCCGCGCCACGATCGTCCCCAGCCCGATTCCGGGATAGACCAGCGCGTTATTCGCCTGGCCGATCGCGTAGTCGACGCCCTTATACGACACCGGCGGCCACGGCGTACCGGTCCCGACCAGGCCCCGCCCGTCGGTCCACCTGATCACGTCAGCCGGAACCGCCTCGATCAGCTCGGTCGGGTTCGACAGCGGGAAGATCATCGGCCGCTCGACGCCCTTGGCCATCTCCCGGACGACCTGCTCGGTGAACGCCCCGCCGACGGTCGAGGTCCCGACGATGATCGTCGGATGGACCTTGGCGACCACCTCGGCCAGGCCGATCGCCCCGTCGGCGCCCCACCCTGCGACCTCTGAACGGGGCCTGGCGTACGGCTCTTGGAAGTCGCGCAGGTCGCTCATGTCGTCGACTAGCAAACCCTCCTTATCGACGCACCAGAACCGCCGTGTCGCGTCCCCCTCGCTCACGCCGTCGGCGACGATCACGGCACGGATCTGGTCAGCAATCCCGACGCCGGCCGTACCGGCGCCGAAGATCACCACCCGCTGCTCGCGCGGTCGGGTCCCGGCGGCGCGCATCCCGACCAGCACGCCCGCGAGGGTGATCGCACCCGTGCCCTGCACGTCGTCGTTGAACGCCGGCGCCTTATCGCGGTACTCGTTCAGGATCCGCCTCGCATTCGAGGGGCCGAAGTCCTCGAAGTGCAACAGCGCGTTCGGGAACAGCCGGCTTGCGGTCGTGATGTACGCCTTGATCAGCCGGTCATAGCGCTCGCCGCGCACGCGGCTGTGCCGGTTGCCGACGTACAGCGGGTCATTCAGCAGCGACTCGCGATCTGTGCCGACGTCGAGCATCACCGGGATCACCCGAGCGGGGTCGATCCCAGCAGCCGCGCTGTAGACCGCCAGCTTGCCGATTGAGATGTCCATCCCATTCGCGCCCCAATCGCCGATCCCGAGAATTTCCTCGGCGTCCGTCGCCACCAGCAGATCGACATCGTCGCCGCCGAGGCCGTAGTTGCGAAGCGCGGTCTCGACGCCGTCGATGTCGTCGATCGAGAGGTAGACACCATCGGGCCGCTGGAACTCGTGGCTGTAACGCTCGATCGCCTGCGCCACCACCGGGTCATAAACGACCGGGAGCATCTCCTTCAGATGGTCCGCGAGCAGCTTGTAATAGAGAACCTCGTTGCGATCGTGCAGCGCCGCCAGAAACTCGTTCTTCGCCAAATCGGTTGGGCGCGCGAGATACTGCTCATACGAGCGCTTCGCCTGATCCTCCAGCGACAGCACCGCCGCAGGGAGCAGACCCTCCAGCCCGAGCGCCGAGCGCTCTGCGACCGTGAACGCCGTCCCACGGTTCAAACGAGGATCGCTCAACAGCTCTCGGCCCTGCGAAATTGAAGTTGTTGTCGACATGGTTCTCCTTCGGGTTCGTGGTTGCCGACATCGATCAGCGCGGCAGTAGTCGAGATGCGAGACGTCGTAGGGCCGGTCTCGGGGGAGAAGCTCCTGGTCCTGTACGTGCATTCGCATCGGGGTCAGGCTCGCACAGGCGCGTGGGGCCGTACATACCGATCTAGCGGATACATCCGGGCGAGTTCCAGACCGGCAGGTATCGAAATTCGTACCCAGACCTACCCAGATCGGCGCCATGGGCGCGCGCATCTTTTCGCCCGACATTGGCGGGTTTTCCTTACCCACCAGCAATGGGAGGTCGGGATGATTGATTGCGTGAACCGATCCGTTCTGGTCGTCGACGGCGACCCGGAGTTCCGCGCGCTCGCCGCACGCTTGTTGGCGGCCAGCGGCCTGACGGTCGTCGGTGAGGCGGACAGCATCTCGGCGGCGTTATCCGCCGCCGATCGCCTCAAGCCCTCAGGCGTGTTGGTCGACGCTGAGCTCCCGAACGGGGACGGAATCACACTCGCCCGCGAACTCGCCGCGCTGCCGTGGCGCCCGCGGATCGTTCTCACCTCCATCGACCCGGACATCGCGACCGGCGACAACGCGCGACGCGCCGGCGCCGACGCGTTCTTGAACAAGGTCCAACTGGCCAACGCCCCGCTTGCACAATTGCTCGGCGACGCATAGCCAGCACCCTCCGTCCCGCGGTACGGTTGCCCCATGTCAGAGCCGCTGCGCGTCGTGATCGGCGAAGACGACCTTCTGCTGCGCGAGGGGATCGCCCGACTGCTCACCGAGGCCGGACTCGACGTCGTCGCTCAGGCAGGCGACGCCGAGGACCTTCTGCGCAAGGGCCTCGCTCACCGTCCGGCGGTCGTGATCGCTGATGTCAACATGCCTCCGGGCCGCGGAGACGATGGCCTGCGCGCGGCGATCGAGGTCCGCCGCCGGCGGCCCGAGACCGGCGTGCTCGTACTCTCCCAGTATCTACGACGAGCGCTACGCGCTCGAGCTGATCGGCGACCGTGCCGAAGGAGTCGGCTATCTCCTCAAACAGCGCGTGGGCGACGTCGAGAGCTTCGTCGACGCGGTCACCCGCGTCGCCGGAGGCGGCACCGCGCTGGATCCGGAGATCGTCGCGCGGATGCTCGGCCGCCGCCAGCACGACCGGCCGCTCGACCGGCTCAGCCCACGCGAACGCGACGTGCTCGCCGCGATGGCCGAAGGCAAGTCCAACCGTGGCATCGCCCAAGCCCTCGTCGTCAGCCCAGCAACGGTCGAGAAGCACCTCACCAGCATCTTCCACAAGCTCGAGCTGGATCCGGTGCCGACCGAGCACCGTCGGGTGCTCGCGGTCCTGGCCTACCTCCGAGACTCACCCAGCGGTTAGCCCCGGCCAGCAAGCGGCAGCTCTGCAGACACACGCGTGCCCTGCCCGGGAGGGCTCTCCACCACAAGTCGCCCGTCCAGCGCCGACACGCGATCTTCGAGTCCGCCCAAGCCGGTGCCGTCCCGCACGTGCGCGCCGCCCGACACCGTCGTCGCGAACCTCCACCCGCAGCTCCCCGCGCTCAACCCGCGCCGTGACCGCGGCGCGAGCAGCGCGCGCGTGCTTGACCACGTTCGTCAGTGCCTCGCTGACCACGAAATACGCCGTCGCCTCGACACCGGCAGGCAGCCGCTCGACAGCCACGTCCACGCTCACGGGCAGCGACATGCGAGACACCAGCGCCTCGACCCCCGCCCGCAGCCCCTCCCGAGTCAGCGCCGCCGGCAGAATCCCATGCGCCAGCTCCCGCAGCTCGGAGTTCGCCTGCTCGGCGTGCCGCAGCGCCTCGGCCACCAGCTCGCCCGCTTCGGCTCGCCGTTCGACAGCGCCCGCAGCGCGAGCTTCTGCACGATCACCGCGTGCACGAGCCGCTGCTGCGCCCCGTCGTGCAGATCGCGCTCGATCCGCCGCCGAGCTCTCATCAGCGGCCGCGACGATCCGCGCGCGCGACGCGGCCAGCGCCGCGCGGCTCTCGGCGTTCGCCATGGCCGTCGCCACCAGCTCCGTGAACGACGCGAGGCGCTCCTCGGTGTCCGCCGGCAGCGGCCTTCGCGGGTCGAGCCGGCGGACAGACCACGCCCCACAGATGGCCCTCGACGATGATCGGCGTCCCGACCGATGAGCTGCATGCCCGCCTCGCGAGACGCGATCACCGAGCGGACCCGTGGGCATCGACATAGTCGTCGAGCCGGCACGGACGCCCGGTCTCGAACACGATCGTGGCGACGTTCTTTCCCCCCATAGGCCATCGGCTGCCAACAGGAAAGTGCTCGCCCGTGCGCCCTAGGTCGACGACAGTGAACGTGCCGTCGGGTTCGTAACGGCCCAAGATTCGCCGACTCGCACAAGAAGCAGCCGCCCGACCTCCTCAGTAACCGCCGCGAACACCTCGCTCCGGCGGCGCGCCCCGCGCGACCAGCGTCGCGACGCGCCGCAGCGCCGCCTGCTCCTCCGCCAGCCGGGCGAGCCCGGCGCGGCTCTCGGCATTCGCGATCGCCGTCGCCAACAAGCTCCGTGAACGACGCCAGGCGCGCCTCGGTGTCCGCCGGCAGCGGTTGCCCCAGCGTCGAGCCGGCGGCATCACGCCCCACAGGCGGCCCTCGACGATGATCGGCGTCCCGACCGCCGAGCGGACGCCCACCTCGCGGACGGCGACACCGATCGGGCCCGAGGCATCGGCATAGTCGTCGATCCGAGCCGGACGACCGGTCTCGAACACGATCGTGCCGAGGTTCGTCCCCCCAAGGGTCAACCGGCGTGCCCAACGGGAACGAAGTCGGCCGCTGCCCCAGGCTGGCGACGAACGGTGACCGCGCCGTCGGGCTCGTAACGGCCCATGCCCGCGCAATCGACCGGAAGCAGCCGCCCGACCTCCTCGATGACCGCCGCGAACACCTCCTCCGGCGGCGCCCCGCGCGCCACCAGCGTCGCGACCCGCCGCAACGCCGCCTGCTCCTCGGCCAGCCGGGCGAGCCCGGCGCGGCTCTCCGCATTCGCGATCGCCGTTGCCACGAGCTCCGTGAAAGACTCGAGGCGCGCCTCGGTATCCGCCGGCAGCGGCTGCTCCTCGGTTCGAGCCGGCGACCATCACGCCCCACAGGCGGCCCTCGACGATGATCGGCGTCCCGACCGATGAGCGAACCGCTCCCGCGCTCGCGGGCGACGACGGCGATCGGGCCGGAGGCATCAGCATAGTCGTCGATCCGGGCCGAACGACCGGTCTCGAACACGAGCGTGCACGAGGTTCTTCCCTCCAAGCTTCGACCGGCTGCCGGCCGGGAAGATGCGCCGTCGGTCGCCCAAGGCAGCGACGCACGGTGACCGTATCGTCGGGCTCGTAGCGGACCAGGTCGCGATATCGACGGCAGCAGCCGTCCGACCTCTTCGGTGACCGCCGCGAACACCTCCTCCGGCGGTACGCCTCGTGCACCAGCGTCGCGACGCGCCGCAACGCCGCCTGCTCCTCGGCCAGCCCACGCAACCCCGCACGAGTCAACGGCGCTCTCGATTCGTGCGCATCGACTGGCCAGCCTACCTCTGCCTCATCACTCTGTGAACCCTCTCCGCGTGGTCGCCATCGGCGCGTTCCAGGCCCGTGTGCGGCGTGTCGAGGAAGACCGTGAACGGCGAGCCGGCGCATCGGCGTCAACCTGCCTCCAGCCGCGCGAGCCGCTCGGGGCGCACCACTCGATTTTCGGCGTGGTGTCGGGCTTCGAAGGACACCTCGCCGCGCTGTTCGTGTCCCGCATACCGTGCGTGCACTTCGAAACCTTCTTCGCCTACTGCTGGCGCGGCCGAGAGCGGGCAGCATTGGTGAGCGGGAACCGACTGCCCGTGGGGTTGCACATCGGGGATCGCCGGAGCGCTGGCTCACCGGCTCCTGTTCGGCCGCCGTCTCTCGTTCGGCCGGGTAGGGAATCACCCTACTAGGCCGTCCGAAAACCGAAGGCGCCTTCTCTAGCAAGTCCATATGTACGCACACGGGGGCGGGTGAGAACCTGCTCTTCGTTCCAATGGCCGCGCGCGAGCGAGCCACGGGCTACCACGCAACCATGACCACGAGAACCACGTGTCATCGCTAGTCGTCCTGGACCGCACGGCTCTGAGGAGAGCCGCGCGCGCCGCGATCGTGCTACCCGCGGTGTTCGCGTTTGCGGACAAGGTGATCGGGAATCCGACGACGGCATTGTTCGCGGCGTTCGGATCCTTCGCGCTGCTCGTCCTGGCCCAGTTTTCGGGACCGTGGCGAACTCGCGTACTCGCCTACCTCGCGCTCGGGTGCACGGGCGTCGTGTTCATCACGCTCGGAACACTGTGCTCCCGGAGCCCGTGGCTCGCCGCTTTCGCGATGCTGGTGGTCGGCTTCGGCGTGCTCTTCTCGGGCGTGTTCAGCGGATACGTGTCGGCGGGCTCGCCGGCGGCCCTGCTCATTTTCGTCCTGCCGGCGACGGTTCCGGCGGCGGCCTCCGAGATTCCGGAGCGCCTCGCGGGCTGGGGACTGGCGACCGGCGCGACGATCCTCGCGGTCATGCTCCTGTGGCCGCCTCGTCGAGGCGCCGACCTTCAGCACGAGGCCGCGGGTGCCGTGCGCAGCGTTGCCGACGCATTGGACGCGGACGCAGACCAGCTGACCGAACGCGGACGCGTCGCCCGCGGCGCGGTCGAGGGTCTCGAGCGGCGCTTGCGCGGCACCCAGCAGCGCCCGACAGGTCCAACTGCCCCGTTGGCTGCGCTGGCGTCGCTTCCCGGCGAGCTCGACTGGCTTCTGTCCCTGCTCTTGCTGCCGGCCGAGCCCGGGGCGCCCAAGCGCGCTTGGGCGGCGGAGAGCGAAGAAGCGATGGCGGCAGCGGCGTCCGTGCTCCGTGCGGCGGCCGAGCGACTCGAAGGTCGTGAGGTGCGTCCAGATTTCCCGCGCCTGGACGCGGCGCTTGATGCGGTCGCGCCCGCGCTCGTCATGCGTCTGCCGGACCTGGCGTCCGACGCGCCCGCCAGCTCGGTGGCCGCGGCCTTGGAGCCGCCGTTCCAGATCCGGGCGGCGACTTACTCTGCGCGCCAGGTCGCCGGCTACGCACTGCGTGCGGCCGGAACGGACGCGCCCGAGCTCGATTGGCCCGAGCCCGCATCGCGGCCGCAGCGCGCGGTGCTACGAGCGACCGAGCAACGCGTGCGCGAGCACGGAAGTGTTGCCTCGGTCTGGTTCCAGAACAGTCTGCGTGGCGCGGTCGGGCTCGCGATCGGTGTCTACATCGCCCAGCGAACGGGTGTCCAGCACGGCTTCTGGGTCGTAGTCGGGACGCTCTCGGTGCTTCGATCAAACGCGCTCGGGACCGGCACGTCGATCCTCAGCGCAGTCGCCGGCACCGCGGTGGGGCTCGTCGTCGGCGCCGGGCTCGTGATCGCGATCGGCACCCACGACGGAGCGCTATGGGCGGTGCTGCCGGTTGCGGTGCTGCTCGCCGCGTACGCCCCGCGGGCGATCTCCTTCGCCGTAGGCCAAGCCGGCTTCACCGTGTTCGTCCTCGTGCTGTTCAACCTCCTGGCGCCCGTCGGCTGGAGGGTGGGGCTGGTTCGCGCCGAGGACGTCGCGATCGGCCTTGCGGTCAGTCTCGTGGTTGGGCTGCTGTTCTGGCCCCGCGGGGCGGCAGCGCTTGTCCGCCAAGACCTCGCCACCGCATACGCGCGTGCCGCGGACTACCTCGGCGCCACCACGCGGCAACTGATCGAAGGACGGACCGAGGAGGACACAGCACCTGCAGCGCGCGCCGCCGCCGTCGCCGTCCGCCGCCTCGATGAAGCGTTTCGTCAATACCTCGGCGAACGCTCGGCCACACGAGTCAACCCAGAGGACATCGCAGCACTGGTCAGCGGCGCCTCGCGCGTCCGGCGCGCAGCTGAGTCGCTCACCGCGCTCGCGCGCATGGCCGACGGTGACGCCCGGCTCGATCGCTGCGGCCACAACCTCGACCGCGAGCTAGGAGCCCTCCAGACCTGGTACAGCGCATTCGGATTCGCGCTGATGAACGGCGGCGCGCTGCCGCCACCGACGATCCACGACGCCGATGGCGCCCGCCAGCTTCTCTCCTGCGTGCGCGACGCCGCGCGCGACCGCGGCAAGGCGACGGTCAACGCCGCAGTCGCCCTCCTGTTGGCGAGCGAGCATCTCGAGAACCTCTCGCGCCTCGAGACGCTCCTCAGCGAGCGCGCGAACGCCATCCGATCGGCACCCCCAGACGGTGGAGCCCTACGAAGGCTGCGAGTGCTCGCGTCATGAGAGCCACGGCAGCCGCGGTTCGGCCGACAGACAGGGCCTCGTCACTCACGCTGATCAGGTGCCGGCAGCGCTCCCAACGCTGCTCGTTGGCCGCACCCCGCGAGTGTGCGCTGCCGCGAAGGAAGCGCATGCTCAGCCTCGCCACGACCGACGTGGCGGCGCGATCAGCCTGCGCGAGCTTCCCACGATCGCCGAGTACGGGTGGAGGATTGATCTTCAAGTTCGCGTTGGCGCTCCTGCGCCTCATGATCCCGATCGCGTTCGTCGCGGACGAGCTGGAAGCCCCTGGTCGAAGGCCGGGGGCGTCCATATGTTGGTGAAGGAGGCGTTCGGCGAGCGGCAGGGATCGCGTCGCAGACGCTCGTTGCGAGGGTGGCTAGGAAGAGCAAAGGAGAAAACCATGAAGAGCAAAGTTGTCGAGGACGCGGATGTCGTCACCTACGTCGTGGTGTGTGACCCGGGTGACGAGGCGGTCGCGGCGCTGCAGCAGTTCGCCCGGTCGGAGCAGCTGGAAGCTGCGCAGATCACTGCGATCGGCGCGTTCGAGCGCGCCACCGTCGGCTGGTTCGATCGCGCGACCAGGCAGTACCGCCGCATCCCGGTTGACCAGCAGTGCGAGCTGCTGTCGCTGGTCGGCGATGTCGCGGTGGGCGAGGATGGCCCCGTTCCGCACATGCACGTGGTGCTCGGCCTGTCGGACGGGACGACACGCGGCGGTCACCTCCTCGAGGGGCGGGTGTTCCCGACCCTGGAGGCCGTGGTGACCGAGAACCCCGCCTATCTGCGCAAGGTGCTGCAACCCGACATCGGAATCGCGCTGATCGATCTCGACGAGTCCCAGGGCGCGGCCTGACCACGCCAGGACGGGGCGGGCGAGCTGGCTGAAGGGTGCCAAAACTCTGTCTCGTCACGCCGCGGCCTGGTAGTACTCATGCATGAGGCCACCGAGAACCGGGACAGGCTCGCGCCGACATCTTCCAGGCGGAAGTACCCGGCCCGCTCGCCGAGGATCGACTCGAGGGTGCGGGGCCGCCGCCCTCGACGTTCAGCCACCGCCTCATGGCTCAGGCGCCGGTCCGCACGAAGGCCGGTACCGTTCGGGTCGTCGACGCCTCCAACTTCCCCGCCGCCCAGATGATTGCCGCCGGGCTGGTCGAGGTCGAGCCGGGCGGGATGCGCGAACTGCACTGGCACCCCAATTCGGACGAGTTGCACTACTACATCGACGGGCAAGACCGAAGGCCCAGTGGCAGGCGTTCACAGCGTACGAGCTCGTCAAGGCTCACCTCCGGTATCGACAATCAGTCCTGTCGAAGGTATCGACGGAGAAGACGCCGGTGGTGGGACCCTGAGGCGAACCCGGAGGATCAATCATGAGTCAAGGTGCACCTAGGGCGGGATCGCTGGAAGGCAAAGTGGCAGTCGTCACCGGCGCCGCTCGCGGGATCGCCCGCGCCGCGGCGATCGCGCTCGCTCGCGAGGGAGCGGACATTGCCGGCATCGATATCTGTGCTGCGGTCGACCCGCGCTCCGGTGTAAAGCCGTCGACTCCCGAGGGCCTGGAGGAGACCGGCCGACTGATCCGGGAGGCTGGTCGCCGATGGCTCCGCATCGAGCTTGACCAACGCGACCTGCCTGCGCTGCGATCGACTGCCGCCCACTGCGAACAGGAGCTCGGCGGCATCGACATCCTGTTCGCCAACGCCGGGATCCAGAGCTTCCATCCGCTGCTGCAGATGGAGGACGCGGACTGGCACATCACCATCGACGTCAACCTGACGGGGACCGCGAACGTCGTCCGGGCCTTCGCGCCATACATCGTCAAGCGTGGTGGTGGACGCATCGTCCTCACCTCCTCCACCCAGGGCCAGCACGGAACGAAATACGGGGCAGCGTATTCGGCATCGAAGTGGGGGATCGTCGGCCTCATGAAGTCGGCAGCGCTGGAGCTCGGACCTCACAAGGTCACCGTCAACGCCCTCATTCCAGGCCTCATCGACACCGCCTTGACCCGCCATGAAGAGCGCTACGCGCAGGTGCTCGAAGACGCCGGTAAGCAGCCGAGCGGAACAGCCAAGGACGAGCAAGAGGCGCGCGAGATTCTCGCCACCAAGACACCGCTCGGCGTGCCCTGGATCGAGCCCGAGGATGTCGCACCCTTGGTCGTCTTCCTCGCTTCGGAGGCCGGGCGCATGGCCTCGGGCTCGACCTTTGAGATCACTGGGGGCGACAGCGCTCACAACACCGCGTAATAGCAGAGTGATGCGTGGGAGTCTCCTGGAAACCTCATCAGAAGCACGGCGAGCTGACCGAAACCAGCGATCAGCCGGACACCGTCTTCGCGTTCCGGAGAGAGCGCAAGGAGCCGCTCACCGATGCGCAGCACGTGCGTGATGCGATCGCGCGCTTCGATCAGGTGATCGATGTCTCCAATGCGGAGCGCGCGCAGGCCTTCGAGAACATCAGGTCCGCCGCCCAGCACTACGGCGTGGAGATGTCCGAATCGGAGTGGGAGGAGCTGGGTCGCAGTCCGACGACCGGCCGCACGGCCGCCGATCGGAAGAGCTCGGCATGGCAGGCTGCCGAGACGCGCAAGAGCCGATAGCCAAGCGTGGCGTGGAGTTCTAAGACTCCCGCTTTGGCGGCAGGACGAGTATCCCCATGTCGCGGAGGTCGCGTCCAGTTTCCGCTGTAAATTCGCGCGCGGTTCAGGTTCCCGGGGTGAGTCTAGGCGGCGGTCACCTCCTCGTCGAGAGTGTCGGCGTCGGCTTGGTGGTATTTGAGGCGGTAGAGGTGCTGGCGGTCGACGTCGGTGAACGTTGCGCCGTTGCTCGCGTGGCTGAAGAACAGGTCGAGCACCGCCCAGACGAGGGAGAGGCCGCTGCTCTCGCCGGGGAAGCGGCCCATCATCTTGGTGCGCCGGCGGACCTCACCGAGCGAGCGTTCGAGGAGGTTCGTAACCGGCATGACAGGCGGCTAGATGCGCCCTGTGACCCCTGACCGCGTCGACGCCCAGCCTGTCTCAGATACCTTGCACGCAAGCTATTCGCACGATCGGGGGCGATACCAACACGTTGATCGCGCCCACCGGCGACAGCTCCGCCGACACGTGCCAAAGCCGAAAGCAGGTCCAAGCGTCGTCTCGTCTCTGGTCGCTGTAGGTGTCGGCGGTAGGCACCCGACGCGCGCGTATCCACCTCCACCAACCCCAGCCGACCTACATATTTCGGTGCGCACCGAGCGACATTATTCCATGCCTACGCGCACCGCCATCCGCCCGGCACGACAGCTCAGTTTGGCGTGCAGGACCTGCCACCTTCGCCTCCTCCCGCGCCAACCGGCACATGACATCTCCTTGCACTCCATCTAATGGATGAAGCTCGCAGACGAGCCAAGGTGGAGCGAGTCCTTCCGAGCCGGGACGACGTGGAGCGGTTCCGCCGCGCTGCTTCGCCCTTCTTCACCGACGCTCAAATCGATCGGCCAATCGCCGGCGAACTTCAAACTTCACGACGGGAAAAACGTCTACGCCGAAGTTGTGGGGCCGAGGCACGCTGCGCGTCGTCCTGGCCCGAGCAGCGGCGGCGGGGCTCGCCACGTAGTGGGCCTACGCCCGCGCTCGGCTGCCGCGGCGGACGAAACCGACCGGGAACACGCTGCTGGCGCGGGCTGGGGACCACTCAATCCGCACAGGAGCGCAGCGCTCTTCACCGACGATCACGGCATCGACGATGGTGAGCACGTTGTGGCCGACACGTTCAGCTCGCGGACGGGATCGGATCCGTCCCAGGTGCGCGACGCCGCCGCCACGAGCTCGAACACCGCTTTCTTGCTCGCATCGAGCTCTGATAGTTCCACGATCGGCGGTGCACCGGCTCCCGGCGACATGTAGGCAAAGCTACCGCTTGCCCCTCGCACTGACTGGTCGATCTGCAGTCCACGGGCGATGAGAGCGGCGAGGTCAGTCTCATAATCCTCGGTCCAGTAGGCGACGTGGTGATAGCCTTCGTGGCCGGCTTCAATGAACGAGCGCCACATCGACGGCGCGTCGTTGCGCTGTGACATAAGCTCAATCTGTAGCTCGCCGCTGTATGCAAGCGCCACACTCAGATCAGGATTGGTCAGCCCGCCCGCGTAGATGCATTCAGGGAGCGTCACCCGCTCGATGCAGAAGAATGGCCCCACCCCCAGTAGCGTCGTCCACTGCCTGATCGCCGTATTCAGGTCTCGCACGACATAGCCAACCTACCGGACACGCCGCAGCGCGTCACTTCCACTCAAGTCCATCTAACCCTCCTAATGACGCTAGCCGCCCCTTCCACCCTGACTGTCATCGGTGTCGACCGACTGTCCCTGCGGATCTGGACGTGCTCAACGCTCTGTTGATTGGCGATCCCGATATGCGACGTTGCTCGAAGTGCTCGTCATACCTTTTGGTCGGACTCCGGCGCTCCGCGACGTTACCGCTCCCAGGCCCGCTGGCCTCTGCATTCGGCGTCCGCCTGTTCAACGGTCTCGGCTCCATCTCTCCGCGTGACGCTGTCATGTTCTGCAATGCAGCCTAGTCAACCACCGCTGATCGTGGGGGCTTGCGGAGTAATTGCTCGAGCGGCATGATGGCCCTCGGCGATCGCGACCTGGAGATCGCGTGGGGACGCCGCATCCCCAACGAGCAGTACGCTGCCCGAATGTTGCGCCGCGAGCAACTCATCGTAGATGCCACGGCACGGCTCATTCTGGGTGACGAGAACCACAACCTCAGCCGGGACCTCGTGCTGACGGCGACCCTGGAGCGGTCGTACCGTGCATGTTGTTGGGCTGATCTCGACGAGGTGGTGGCGGACGAACAGGCTGAAATCGCCCTCATACAGAAACTCCAGCTCCGGCGTGTCCCGGCAGGTCCTAGCGACTTCCGGACCGCCGAAGCTGTCGAGACTTGTAACAAAGGTGACCGCCGCGCCGCGCTCCACGAGGTGCTCGGCGGCCGCGATCGCCTCGAAGCTTCCAACCGTGTCCAGTACGAGGGCGGCCGTGACGTCCTGAGGCGCGTCACCAGTCAGGAGCTGGGTGGAGGAGACGACGTGGGGAAGATCGACCCCGAGCGCGGGCTCGAACGGCCGTGCCGGCTGAAAGCCGTCGAGCCGCGGCCTCGAGCCAGTCGCCACGATCACGACGTCGGCGCCAAGCGCTGCCACTTCCTCGGCTGACGCTCGCGAATTGAGGGTCAACTCGACGCCGAGACGGCGTACCTCTGCTTCGAGCCATACCACGATATCGGCGAGCAGGCGCAAGCGGGGGCTGCGCGACGAGAGACTCACGGCGCCGCCAAGGGCCGGCTGGGCCTCGATCAGCCTCACATGGTGCCCCGCGAGTGCGGCTACTCGCGCGGCCTCCAAGCCGGCCGGCCCTCCGCCGATGACCACCACTTGCTTGGGATCAGCAACCGGCGTGATCAGCATCTCCGACAGTGTGGCTTCGAATCCGACGGCAACGTTGACAGCGCACCCTAGGCGTGAGGGCACTCGTCGCAGGCCACCCACACACCCCTGGTTACAAGCGATGCACGGCCGAACCTCGCTCGCTCGCCCCTCGCGCGTCTTGCGCACGATGTCCGGGTCGGCGATATGAGCTCGGACCATCGACACCAGGTCGGCAACACCGTCGCTGATGACCTTCTCAGCTTCCTCAAGCGTTCGGAAGCGGCCCGTGACGATCCTCGGAACGGTCGCGACGGCGGTCAGCTGTCCAGACGACGGCAGTTCGTATCCAGGGGGCGCATCCATGCCCTCGTTCATCGTCGCAAGTCGGACAAAGTCGCCGCGTGAGGCATCGAGGAAGTCGATCAGACCTTCCGCCTGTAACGCCTCGATCATCACACGCAGGTCGTTCTCAGTGACGCCCCCCGGGCTGTCGCTCGCGCTCAGACGAACCCCCACCGCCAGCTCATCCCCAACCGCCTGACGCATGGACCGCAGGATCTCCTGCACAAACCGCATCCGGTTCTCCAGAGACCCCCCGTACTTGTCGGTGCGCGTGTTGTAAATCGGGGAGAGGAACTGATGCGCAAGCAAGCCGTGGCCCGCGTGCAGCTCGACACCATCCAAGCCGCCCTCACGACACCGCTGGGCCGCGGCACCGAACGCAGCCACGACCTCGCCGACCTGCTTTTCGCTCATCGGCGCGCCTACCATGCCGACCGGTGACGGCACCAAGGAGACGCCCCATGCCACGCCGCCCGACAGAGGTGGGAAAAGATTGCCACTGTGAGCTAGCTGTTGAAACACCCGCATGCCATGAGGGCGAACGGCGGTGATCAGCGCGCGGTAACGGTCAATCACCTCATCAGACACGGTCGGGCCGCCGGCACTCGGATGCACAACGGCTGCCTCTAAGACCGTCAGTCCAACACCGCCGCGCGCGCGCGCCACGTGGTATTCCATCCAGTCATCGCCGCCCAGGATCCACGGAGGTGAGGACAAAGACGTACCATGCGCCGTGCGGACGATCCGATTCGGCACCTCCACACCACGAATCCGGATTGGTTCAAACACTCGCTGCAGACTCACATTGCCTCCTCTGTTTCGCGCCTAAAGGACTGGACTGGCTCGTGTCCATTCACCGTGCGGACCGAAATGGCAGAGCGAACTGGGCCGAACGGTCGCGGCCCGGTCCGATGAAAACGCGCAGCCACCATTCTAACCGGGCCGTAGGCGTTGTTTCTATAGAGCCACCCGGTGAGGGGCAGATGCACCCTCCGGCGGTCGTTCGGCGGATACCCGCGTACGTCGCCCCCACCGGCCCTCGTGTCACTCGATTGCCCACCAGTCGGCGGCCGAACACACCCGGCCACCCGTCTGCACCCCCTACCGCTCCTGACATGACTCGTTCAATCGCCGATCGCTCGCGAGACGCTTGCCCATTTAGAGCCCACCGATCCAACATGCCTCGTTGGGACCGACGGGTAGCGAAGGTCGCACAGATCCGGTGCAGGAAGATGTCGTCCGGGTGCTCGATCAGGGCTCATTCTTTGGGCCTGGATTGAGCCAGTCATGGGACGGCGGGATAGGCATCTTGGTCGCCGTGTGCAGGTAGCTCGTCAGCGTCGCGCTGCCGAACGTGCTGAAACAAATGTCCGTCGCGGCGGTGCAGCGCCACATCATCAAACGAGTCACCCTCGCCCACCAGGGGACGGCCAGCTCATGACCTTGACATCGGTTACGCCAACCAATAATCTGCACACGATGCCGCGCGATAGTGCTGAATCATGCACAAGCGGGAGTCGCAGGAAAGCATCCGATCAGTCCTGCATACGGGGCTTTTTGTGTCGCCATTCCCCAACCCGCAACACTTCTGTGCGGCCGCGAGGACGAGACTTAGCTCGCTCGGATCGTTGATTATCGCCGACGGACTGATGAGCCCTTGACCGAGCGATTGACGACGCAGCAGCAGCAAATCCGAGACGACTTCATCGAAGCACGGGGCTATTGGAATCCTTTCTGGAATGGGCTTCTGACGCTGGATCCGGAGTTCTTTCAGGCCTACCTCGCCTTCTCGGCGGTACCGTGGAAGTCGGGACCGCTGGAACCCAAGTTCAAGGAGCTCATCTACATCGCCGTTGATGCGGCGACAACTCATCTATACGAGCCGGGGTTGCGCCAGCACATCCGCAACGCGCTCAAACACGGTGCGTCGAAAGAGGAAATCATGGAGGTCCTCGAACTCGTCAGTGTGCTTGGCATCCACGCGTGCACGCTGGGTGTACCTGTGCTCCTGGAAGAGCTCGACGCCGTCGAGCAGCAGCGCGCAGACGCTCCATCACGGCCACATGCCTGAGCTCACGATTGACAGCCCGACCAAGGCGCACGGCCTGTGGATGCTCGCTGATTATCTGGAATGGTCCGCCGATCCCGGCACCGGGGCACGGCGTGGGATGAAGGGATACTGGCGGTACGAGGAGACCTATTGCAAGGTGGACGGGACGTGGAAGATCGCCACCCTGCGGCTGCGACCGCGCCGCATCGATCCGCTCCCGCGGGAACCACTTCCGGACAGCGTGCTCGGTGGCCCGGCGGGGCTCGGCGAAGCCTGAGCGTCAGCCGGCCTCAGGAGGCCGCGACATGCGGCGCTAGGCGGCAGTCCGGCGTGTGGCTCAGCGACAACGATGAGTACCTCAGAAGGAATGTAGAAGTCATAGAGTGGGAGATCAGAGAACATCCCAGCGTTTCGCCACGTCGCTGTTGCGGATCGCTCGTCCTCGGGGATCTGGACGGGAAGTGCGTTCGCAATCGCCGCAGTCTTTTCGTCCTTCGAGCTGGGTGACTGGTTGCTGCCGGTCGGCGATGGAGATCGAAGCGGTGCGCTGGGCGGTGGGCGATGCGTAATGGAGGGCAAGAAACCTGGCCGGTGACGCGCCGCCGGCAGCTGCACCTCAATCTGTTCATGACGCCGTCGGGCTACCACGGTGGCTCGTGGCGGCTGTCCGACAGCGGAGTCGAGGAGATCTTTACGCTTGAGTATCTCGCCCGGATCACACAGCAGATGGAGCGCGCCAAGCTGGATGCCGTCTTCATCGCTGACTTCGTCACGATCGGGACGAACGCCGAATGGGCGCGGGCGCCCCGCACCGGGGTGCACGAGCCGCTCATGTCGATGGCCGCGCTCGCTGGCGTCACGAGCCGCATCGGGCTGATCGCGAGCGCATCGACGAGCTTTTCCGAGCCGTACAACGTCGCGCGGCAGTTCGCCGCCCTGGATCACCTCAGCAATGGCCGCGCCGCATGGAACATCGTCACCTCGTATGCGGGTGAGGAGAACTTTGCGCACTCACAGCGGCTGCCATCGCATGAGGAGCGATATAAGCGTGCCACGGAGTACGTGCGAGTTGTCACCGCGCTGTGGGATTCTTGGGAGGACTCGGCGGTGGTGAATGATCGCAGTGGCGGCTCGTGGGCACTGCCAGAGCGGTTGCACGCGATCGACTTCCAGGGTGAGTACTTCACGGTCAAGGGTCCGCTGAACATCGCCAGGCCGCCGCAAGGCTGGCCAGTGCTCGTTCAGGCTGGTGCCTCAGCGGATGGCAAGGCGTTCGCCGCGGCGCACGCCGAGGTCGTGTTTACGGTGCAGTCGACGCTCGAGGGCGCGCGTCGCTGGTATCGCGAGGTCAAGCAGCTCGCGCGTGCCAACGGCCGCGACCCGGCTGGCGTCAAGATTCTGCCGGGATTGCTCCCGATCATCGGCGAGACCGAAGCCGACGCCCGGCGAATCGCTCACGAGCTTGCCGAGCTGGCCGACTTCGATGTCGTGCGACACGACCTCCAGTCGCTGATCGTGGATTCCGGCGTCACCAACTTCAACATCGAGGACCTGGATTACGACGAGCCGATCCCGCTGGATCGGCTCGTGGACCCGTCGGCGGTTCCTGGCAATCGCAGCCGGTACGAGATCTTCCACGCGCTCGCCGCCTCTGGCCACACTCTCGAGGAGGTGCTCAGGGTGCTGTCCGTCGGTCGTGGGCACCCGGTGGTCATCGGCACCGCCCAACAGGTTGCTGATGTGATCGAGCAGTGGTTCCTTGAAGAGGCGTGTGACGGATTCCAGCTCCAGGCGTCGCATTACTTCGCCGGGCTCGATGCGATCAGCGGCAAGCTCGTGCCTGAGCTTCAGAGAAGAGGCCTGTTTCGCACCGAGTACCCGGGGACAACGCTACGAGAGTCCTACGACCTTCCGAGACCACCGAGCCGATCGGTTAGGACGGAGGAACCAGCGACTCGCACAACAACATGAGTAGCACGAACGTTGACTGCACGAGGGTTCGACGGCGGCAGTCGCGGCGACGGCGCCGGTCCGGGTCGTGTGTCAGAGCGCGCCGAATTGGGGCGTACACCTGGCCTATGAGCGATTCTCGATCCGTCACACCGAGCGGATCGGCCGTCGCGTCCACGAGGCGCGTCGGGTGCTAGCGCTTCCAAGCGCGCCAGAACCGCGCACGCCTGATCACCGAGATGCTCCCGATCGCCCTCGAGCTGCGCGCGCTCGTCGAGCACGCCGCCAGAAAGAGTCCCCGCACCCGCCACCACCGCCGGTTCGCCAAGAACCTACTCAAGATCTGGCCCGCGCTGTGGACCTTCGCCACCGTCAACGGTGTCGAGCCAATCAACGACGCCGCCGAGCGAGCCCTTCGCGGACCGGTCATCTACAGAAAGCTCTCCCATGGCACCCAATCGGAGAACGGCGAGCGGTTCATCGAACGCGCGCTCTCCGCGTCGGTCACCTGCCGGCTCCAGGGTCGCTCCCTGTTCGCTTACCTACACGAACTACTCGGCGCGCACGCACGCGGCGACCCACTCCCCACACTCACCTGAGCCCGGGGACTGAACACTTACGACGTTGAGGCCGCCGGCGACGATGTAACCCAGGAAGACGCGGTCGCGGAGAAGCCGTACGTAAATCCCGCCCGCGTCGGACAGGCCGGCCGGACGGCGGCGCTCCGCCGGGAGCGTCTCCGACAGCCGCCGAGCGCTGGCGAGGGTGACGACGAACGCCAGCGCGGCGATCGCCACGAAAAGCGCTCTCCACGAGGAGACGTGGAGGAGCTGCCCGCCGATGACTGGCGCGAGGATCGGCGACAGGCCGGTGACCAGAATCAGCCGGGAGAGGTCCCGGACGACGGCGCGCCCGATCGCCACGCCCGCGCCTCCCGTGAGCTCCTGCACGAGCCTCAGGGCGTTGAACGTGTAGATGTCCGGGACGAATACACACCCAATCGACGTGAGCGTGAAGACCACGAGCGCGAGGAGCAGCGGCCGGCGGCGGCCGTACATGTCGTTCTGCGAGCCGGCCAGCAGCTGCCCCGCCGCCATCCCGATCAGGAACAGGGTCACGGTCGACTGCGCCGCCGACTGACTGACCCCGAGATCGCGGGCGAGGGCGGGCAGCCCGGGCAGGTAGAAGTACATTGACGACGGCCCGACGGCGGTGACGCTGGCCAGTACGAGGTACAGGCCGAGGTGATTCAGCTGCCTTCTGCCGGGGGCGGCCGCCATAGCGGACCCTACGCCTGCGCCACCACAGGGTCGACCGCCGGGGCCGCAGGACGCGGCGCGACCAGCAGGATGATCAGCGGGGCCAGCCCGACAGGCACGACGTCGACCGCGATCCCCTGCAGCAGCCGCATCCCGAGGAGCGCCGTGAGGCTCGGCGCCAGGGCGCAGACGACAGTGATCCCCCCGAGCACGGCGAACAGCACCATGCTGTCGCACTGCCAGCCGACCCCGTTACTTCTCACAGCCGCGGAGCGTACCGAACGATTGGTATAGACTCGGCCACTCGGTCGCCAAAACGCGTCGAATGAGAGGAGTGGAGTGACCATGGATCCAGAACCCAGCGGCTTCCCGACCAATCATGTGCCATACCGCGAGCGTCCCGGGCTTCGGGTTTGGCCCAACGGAGCGCGCGTCGCGATGATGTTCTACACCGCTGCCGAGGAGTGGGTCTGGGATCAGCCGACCCAGGCACTCGACCCGTTCCCGCTCGCCCGCTTTGGCGAGGAGTACCTGTCTCTGTCAACCAAGACGGCGATCTCGTACGGGTTCAACATCGGCATGTATCGGATCGCCGAGATCCTCGCCGATCTCGGGATGAAGTCGACAATCATCACCAACGCGCGCGCCGTCGAACTCCATCGCAGCGTGGTCGAGATGCTCCACGCCGAAGGCCACCACCTCTGCGGGCACGGGTACGCCGAGGGCCAGCCGATGACCTCACTCGAGCGCGCCGCCCAGGAGGAGGGGGTCAAGCAGTCGAACGAGTTGATCGCCTCAATAACAGGCGAGCAGCCCCGGACATGGCTCAGTCAGGGCGCGTCAGCCGACCGGAACACGCTCGAGCTCATCGCCGAGTACGGATACACGGCCAACTGCGATCTCCAGGACGACGAGCTCCCTTACTTCATCCACGTCAACGGGACAACGATGCTCGAGATCCCGTACCGCATGGCCGGCAACCTGAACGACGTGCCCCTGACCACGATCTACGGCGCGATCAAGTCGGTCGAGGAGACGACGCGGCACCTGATCGAGGCGTTCGACGCCTATTACGAGGCCGCCGAGACGCACCCCCTCCTGTTCAACTTCGGCACCCACGCGCACGTGATCGGCCGACCCGACAACGCCAAGGTGCTGAAGGGCTTCCTCACGCATGTCAAGCAGTTCGACGACGTCTGGACGCCGACCTATCAGGAGGTCTCCGACTACTGGTTCGAGACCTACGGCCACCTCGCAAACGCCGACGGCAGGCCAATCGACGTCTCGGCATTCAAAGCCGCCGCCTAAGCCACCTTCGAGCCGGGAACTGAGGGGCTGAGCCGCAGGCTCGCCCCTCAGTTCGGCCAAGCACATGCTCGATGGCCAAGGAGCGGCCTACCCTGTCGTCTTGTCGTTCAGCTCCATCCTGCGGGACTTGATCTTCCACTCGCCGTCGACCTTCTCGACGATGTCATGGCTGTAGGTGCTCCAGCGAACCGCGATCCTCGCAGGCTCGGTGACGGCGGTGATCAGGATATACATGCTGACCTTGCGCTTGTTCGGGTCGCCGTCCGGGTCGGGGTCCACGAAGAAGTTCGTGATGTGGTGCTGCCATGTCCTGCGGACCGGGTCCTCCATGCCCTTGACGACCCCCACGGCGCTCTCGTCCCGCGTCGTCCGGCTCCCGTCGTAGCGCTCCATGATGCCGTCGTCCGTGAGGCAGGCTTTGAAGCCCTCGCCGTCCCCCCGGTTGAATGCTCAGTACATGCGGTCGTAGAGGTCGCGGATCTGGACGCGCTCCTCGACTGAGATTGCGGCCATTGTGGCTCTCCTTTCAACGTGGTCGAATGGCCCGGCCGGGCGGTAGGCAAATCTAACGCGGGCTCTCTGAGCTCGCTCCCACGGCGAGTCATCCCGCCGCTCCATCGCGGCGCGGTCGTCAGCCGTGCAAGTCCGCAAGTCGCAGGACCATGCCGGCGAGGCGGATCCTGGTGCATCCCATCTTGTTGAGCTGCATTGCAGTCATCAATCGTGACGATGCGCAGAGACGGCGCGACGCGCGGTCGCGCGGTGTGGGTTGGGGGCTATAACCGAATGTTGTGGCGGCGCCGGGATAAACCGGCATGGAGAAAGAGATGAGAGAGCTCTACATCGAAGGAGTAGCGATCCACGGTGGCCCCGAGCCGTGCGGTGGTGTCCGCGAGGATGTCGTCGAAGCGTCGGTAGGGGTACGCGCAGGCTGGGCTATGGAGCCCCGAAATTGGTGCGGTTGAGGTGCCGACGCTCTCACAACCTGCGGAAGGCAATACCGCCGGCGGCGCTTTCGCGAGTCGTCGGGGGGCCTCGCGGGGTCCGAGAACCTGTGCATGCGCGGAATCTCCATGCGCGAGAACCGGGAGATCCCACGATCACCCGCTTGTGGTGATGGTAGGGCGGGTCGTGCGGGCAAGGCCAAGTGCCGTAATCCCGTGATGGACGATCGTGGGAAGTCAGACGATCCTGTAGTACCTGCGAAGCCGGTGAACAACGCCCAAGGCGGGGCGGCGGAGCTGGTGGAGGGAAGGGGATCGGCCGAGGGGAACGCGGCCAGCGAAACGCGCTCCGGACTCAGAGCCGGACCCAGTGCGCTCAGTGATCTGGCTCGCGTGCGCCGAGCGGCAAGAATGGACAAGGATGCGCAGTTCACCGCGCTCCTGCACCACGTCGACGTAGATCGCCTCACGGCGGCGTATTGGGCGATCCGCCCGAAAGCCGCTCCTGGGGTGGACGGCGTGACGTGGGTGGACTACGGGGCAGACCTCGAAGCGAATCTTCGCGATCTGCATGCCCGGGTCCATACAGGGCGTTATCGGGCGAGGCCGTCGCGGAGGGTGTTCATCCCCAAGGCAGACGGGCGGCTGCGGCCGCTCGGGGTCGCCACGCTGGAGGACAAGATCCTGCAGCGGGCGGTCGTCGAGGTGCTGAACGCGATCTATGAGGCGGACTTCCTCGGTTTCTCGTACGGGTTTCGGCCGGGACGCTCACCGCATCACGCGTTGGACGCGCTGTCGGTCGCGATCGTGCGTAAGAAGGTGAACTGGGTGCTCGACCTGGATTTCCGGGAGTTCTTCACCAGCCTTGACCATCAGTGGCTGGAGAAGTTTCTTGAGCACCGGATCGCGGACAAGAGGGTCCTGCGGCTGATCCAGAAATGGATGGCCGCGGGGGTCATCGAGGACGGGGCATGGACGGCAAGCGAGGAAGGCGTTCCTCAGGGAGCATCGGCATCGCCGCTGCTCGCCAACGTCTACCTGCACGTGTGTCCTGAAAGGAAAGTGAAACGATGTAGAAGGTCGTTTTGTGATCCGTGCTGTGCCGGTGATGGAGGGAGGTCCTCCGGGCTCGCCGTGCAGGCGGGGAGCCCAAACCGCCGTAGTGTCATGCCGGTCAAAAGCCGGGGTGGGAAGCGACTACGGAACGGCTCGCTATTAGCGGGTCAGGTATGTGACGAGAAGACGAACATGGTTGAACCACTGCTGACGCATCGTAAAACAATGACAGCATCGCAACCGGGGTTGGTGCATATCTCCGGGAGAGCACCATGCTCTTTGGCGTGGTGTCGCCAGGGGACGGCCTGCGTGTCGCTCTGGCGGTGCTCGGTGTTAAGGTGGCGTGAGCTCGTCGCAGGCGCTGGCATGGAACAGGAGAACCTGTGTCTCGAAACCGTCGACCAGGCAGGCTGTGTGCTGGTCG
The DNA here is from genome assembly GCA_963763525.1 of uncultured Solirubrobacterales bacterium. Classification (GTDB taxonomy): domain Bacteria; phylum Actinomycetota; class Thermoleophilia; order Solirubrobacterales; family Solirubrobacteraceae; genus Palsa-465. The sequence goes on along the minus strand of CAVXPA010000011.1, from coordinate 47,786 downwards.
CGAGAGGGAGAACCTTGGGCGGCAGAAACCGTCTGGGGCAGAGTACCGCGAGGCGCAGGGGCGGACCGGCTCGTATTAGTGTCGAAGGTCCTGTAATGGGGCTGGAGCGAAGGGGCCGGGCAGGTCAGCTCACCCGGATGCCAACCCGCTGGTGGGGGAGGAGCTGATGGGCGGAGCAAACCCGAAGGTGAAGTCGTTTGAGATCCCCAAGCGCCTTGTGTTCGAGGCGTGGAAGAAGGTCCGGGCCAATGACGGAGCGCCGGGCGTGGATCGCGTGAGCATCGCTGAGTTCGAGAGCCGCGAGGGGGATAGCCTCTACAAACTCTGGAATCGGATGAGCGCGGGCAGTTACATGCCTTCGCCGGTGCGCGCGGTGGAGATACCGAAGGATCACGGGACCGGGGTCCGAGTGCTCGGAGTGCCGACCACGGCCGACCGAGTAGCCCAGACCGCAGTCGCGATACTGCTGGAAGAGAAGCTCGAGCCGATCTTTCACCCCGACAGTTACGGTTATCGTCCGGGGCGTGGTGCCCATGACGCGCTGGCTGTGACGCGTCGTCGCTGCTGGGAGAAGGACTGGGTGTTGGATCTTGACATTCGGTCCTTTTTCGACAGCGTGCCCCATGATCTGCTGCTCCAAGCGGTAGCTCACCACACCCGCGAGCGTTGGGTTCTGTTGTACATCGAGCGGTGGCTAAAAGCCCCGATGCGGATGCCCGACGGAACTCTTGTCGCTCGGGAGAAGGGTACCCCGCAAGGGTCCCCGATCTCGCCTCTGCTGGCCAATCTGTTTCTGACGTACGCGTTTGATCGGTGGATGACCCGGGAGCATCCGGGCTGTCCGTTTGAGCGCTACGCGGATGACAGTGTCGTGCATTGCGCTACCGAGAAGCAAGCCCGTCGTTTGTGGATTGAGATCGCCAAGCGGCTCAAGACCGTTGGTCTGGAGTTACACCCCGAAAAGACGAAGGTCGTGTACTGCAAAGACACGAACCGGCGCGGAGAGGCGAAGCACACGAGCTTCGACTTTCTCGGCTATACCTTCCGGGGACGTGAGGCGCGGGGACCGCGAGGCTACTTCATTAGCTTTGCGCCAGCCATCGCGCCCACGGCTCGAAGAGCGCTCAGCCAGACGATCAGGGCATGGCATCTTCGGCGCCGCAGCACATCGGACCTGGCCAGCATCGCAGCGGAGATCAATCCGCAGGTGCGTGGCTGGCTCGGCTACTACGGAGCCTTCTATCGCTCCGAGCTGCACTTCCTCGGCTGGCGCATCGACCAGCATCTCGTTCGATGGGCCAGGCACAAGTTCAAACGACTCAGGTACACCCCCGTCCGTGCCTGGGCCTGGCTGGCCGCCGTCAAACGGCGCGAGCCGGGACTATTCGTGCACTGGCAGAGCAAGCCGCCACCGACGGGTCGACCTGCAAGAGCCGTATGACGGGAGACTGTCACGTACGGTTCTGTGAGCGCCGGGGGGTGAGATTCCCCCCGGCTACTCGACTACGTCTTTGACCTATGGGCTCACCAGTGGCGGCGCCGGCACGCGCGCGGTGACGTGATCATCGTGCGCTTCGCCGACGATGCCGTGGTGGGGTTCGAGCATCGGGAGGACGCCGAGCGGTTCTGGTCTGAGCTTCGCGACAGGCTCGCGGAGTTCTCGCTGGAGCTCAATGCCGAGAAGACGCGGCTGATCCAGTTCGGGCGGTTCGCCGCCCAGAACCGGGCAGAGCGTGGTCTTGGCAAGCCTGAGACGTTCCAATTCCTCGGGTTCACGCACATTTGCGCGACGACGAGGAACGGGCGTTTCAAGCTCAAGCGGATCACCGACAAGAAACGGATGCGCGCCAAGCTCAGCAAGGTCAAGGCCGAGCTGATCAGACGGCGCGATCTGCCCATCCCCGACCAGGGACGCTGGCTGGCCAGCGTCCTGCGCGGGCACTTCAGCTACTACGCAGTGCCCGATAACGGCGAGGCGATCAGCGCCTTCCATTTCCGGATCATCGGGCTCTGGCTACGAGCGCTGCGGCGTCGCAGCCAGCGACACCGCATGACCTGGGAGCGGATCGGTCGCCTCGCAGACCGATGGCTACCACCACCCCGAATCCTTCACCCCTGGCCAACGACCCGCTTTGACGTCATCACCCAAGGCAGGAGCCCAGTGCGTTAGCAGCGCCCGCTGGGATCTGTGCGGGGGGCAGCCCGAGCCCGCAAAGACGAAGGGCTGTCCCTACCGCGATGATGACGTCGGCGAGGAGAAGGCGGCGTACCTTCCCGGTTGAGTAGAGACCGAGGCCGGTTGGTAGCCGGCAGGAAGGCACGCCGATGACGAATGTTGTCACGCTCCCGGACGTCGGGGGTAACGAGGAGATGCTGGACTCGCTCGACGCGCTCGCGCGTGAGGGCGCCCGGCGGATGATCGCTGCGGCGTTGCGGGCTGAGGCGGAGGCGTACGTCGAGCGGTTCAGCGACGAGGTCGACGAGGACGGTCACCAGCTCGTGGTCCGCGATGGGCGTGCTCGGGAGCGCGAGGTGACGGTCGGGTCGGGCACGATCGCGGTCCGGGCGCCGCGCGTGAACGACAAGCGCGTCGATGAGCAGACCGGTGAGCGCAAGCGGTTCGGCGCGCGGGTTCTGCCGGCGTACGCCAGGCGCTCGCCGAAGGTCGGGGAGGTGATCCCGATCCTCTACCTCCGGGGTCTCTCCACGGGCGAGTTCCGTCCCGCCTTGGAGAGCCTGCTCGGCGAGGACGCCGCGGGGCTATCGCCGAGGGCGATCAGCCGGATGTGCAAGGACTGGGAGGAGCACCATGAGCGGTTCTCAAAGCGGCATCTCGGGTTCACCCGCTACGCCTATCTGTTCATGGATGGCATCCACGTCTCGGTCCGCCTGGGCGAGGACCCGAAGGTGTGCCTGCTGATCGTGATCGGCGTGCGCGAGGACGGCGAGAAGGAGCTGTTGGCGGTCGAGGACGGCTACCGCGAGAGCACCGAGAGCTGGGCGGGCGTGTTCCGCGACATGAAAGCGCCGCGGGCTCAACGAGCCCAAGCTTGTCGTCGGCGACGGCGCGCTCGGCGCGTGGGCCGCGCTCAGGGACGTCTACCCCGGCGCGGGCGAGCAGCGCTGCTGGTTCCACGCCTCGGGGACCATCATCGACTGCCTGCCCAAGCGGCTGCAGTCCGGCGCGAAAGGGCTGCTCTCGGAGATCATCGAGGCCCCGACCCGCAAGGACGCCAGGGCGGCGCTCGAGACCTTCCGCGAGGAGTACCGCGCCAAGTACCCCAAGGCGCTGGCCAAGCTCGAGCGCGACTGGACCCAGTTGACGGCGTTCTACGACTACCCCGCCGAGCACTGGCGCCACCTGCGGACCACGAACCCGATCGAGAGCGCGTTCGCCACCGTCCGGCTCCGCACCCGCGTCACGAGCGCCGGATCGAAGACCGCCGCGCTGACGATGGCCTACAAACTGCTCGCCACCGCCCACGAGCGCTGGCGACGGTTCAACGGCCACCACCTCGTCGCTGACGTCCTCGACGGCGTGAAGTTCAACGACGGCATCCGGGTCACGGACGACGACAACCACGACGACGGAATGACGGACGAGAAGGTCGCCGCCTGACTCATCTCTTCACCACCAATCCACAACATTTGAAAATTCCCCGTGGGTTGGGGGTGAAGAATGATGAGACGCGTTTGGCGGTTGAGTGTCGGGTGGCGCGGTGGAGGGTGATGGTGGTCTGGGATCGGATTGCTGGTGGCTCGCGTGGGGTGTTTGGGCAGCGGTGATCGGACTGGTCGCCGATCGTGTTCGTGGCGGGCGGTGCTACTGACCCAGCCGGGTGCGGGGAGTGCTTGGAGGCGTTCGAACCCGTTGAGGATCGCGTCGGCCCAGGGCCAGTCGGCGGGGAGGTGCATGGTGTGGCGGCGGGCGTGGCGGCTGATGTGCCCGGCGACGTGCAGGATCCGGTAGCGCAGTCGTTTGGGTTCGCAGATGCGGTGCTCTGCGTCGAGCGTCAGTCGCTGCGTCCAGACGATTACGTCATGGCCGCAGAGCGCGAGCTCGAACCATGCTGCGTTGGCGGCGAAGGAGTGAGACGGCAGGTAGTCGGCGCCGGTGGCCTTGAGCGTCTTGACGCGGTCCTCGACTTGAGCGTGCTCGCGGTGGGTGATCTCGAGCGCGGTGATGTCCGCGTCGGTCTGGTCGGTGATGAAGCAGTGGAAGCGATGGCCATCTAGTGTCCTGTTGGTTTAATTTGTTTGCAGCTAGGGTACGGGGTGGGCATGCCTACTCCTACCGCTGTTGCAATCGAGTTGTCGGATGATGAGCGCGCCCGTTTGGAGAGTTGGTCGCGCCGGCGAACCACCGCGCAGGCGCTGGCGTTGCGGTCGAGGATCGTGCTCGCGGCCGCCGATGGTCTGTCGAACTCGGAGATCGCCGAGCAGTTGGGAATCTCGCGCCCGACGGTCACGAAGTGGCGCAATCGGTTCGGCGAGTCGCGCCTTGAAGGGCTGTTGGACGAGCCGCGGCCGGGCCGGCCGCGGACAGTCACCGATGAGCAGGTCGAGACGATCGTGATCACCACGCTCGAGAGCAAGCCCAAGGACGCGACGCACTGGTCGACGCGGTCGCTGGCCGCGCATCTGGGGGTCAGCCAGGACTCGGTGTGGCGCACCTGGCAGGCGTTCGGGCTCCAGCCACACCGCCAAGAGAAGTTCAAGCTCTCCACCGACCCGCAGTTCGTCGAGAAGGTCTACGACATTTGTGGCCTGTACCTGAACCCGCCCGAACGCGCCGTGGTCCTGTGCGTGGATGAGAAGAGTCAGATCCAAGCGCTGGATCGCACCCAGCCGATCCTGCCGATGCTCCCCGGCACGCCGCAGCGCGCGACCCACGACTACAAGCGGCACGGCACCTCCAGCCTGTACGCGGCGCTGGATCTGACGACCGGGAAGGTGATCGGCCAGGTGCACAACCGTCACCGCGCGATCGAGTTTCACAAGTTCCTGCAGACGATCGACCAGCAAGTCCCCAAGCACCTCGACGTGCACCTCGTGCTCGATAACAGCTCGACCCACAAGACGCCCAAGATCCAACGGTGGCTGGCCGCCCACCCGCGCTTTCACCTGCACTTCACCCCCACCAGCAGCAGCTGGATCAACCTCGTCGAGCGCTGGTTCGCCGAGCTGACCAACAAGCAGCTCAAGCGCGCCGCACACCGCTCCGTCCGCGCGCTCAACGCCGACATCCGCGCGTGGATCGAAACCTGGAACAAAAACCCCCGACCGTACGTGTGGACCAAGCCCGCGGAACGGATCCTGGAATCGATCGCCAGATACTGCCAACGAATCAACCAAACGGCACACTAGGTCGCTGAAGGACAGTTGCGCGCCCGGGTGCGGACGCTCGCGGCGGCAGATCAACCTGGTGCCCTGGGGCCAGCCCGGCAGGTTCACGCGGTCGGTCAGTTCCGCGACCCACGCTCCCTCACGCGCCTCGCCGGCGGCATCGATGGCTTGCGCCCAGGCCTGCTCGGGCAGCTCGAGCAGCGCTTGGCGGGTCGGCTCGCTCAGCGCGTAGCCGAACGAGAAGCGGATCTCGCACTCACGGCACGCGCCAGCGAGCTCGTGGCTTGCGCCCGCCGAATCCGAGCGCGCGCGCTCGAGCGCTTGCCGCGGCAGCTGCGCCAGCGCGAGGTCGAGCAGTTTCAGGTGATCTGAGGCGGTGTTCGCGCCGGCGTTACCGGGCCGCAGCATCCCGGCCAGCACCTCACGCCCGCAAGAGACGATTAGCGGGTCGAACCCGTAGCCGCCCTTGTAATGTCAAGCCGCCTGCTCCTTCTCGCAGTGCACATCGATCGGGGTGGCGTCGAAGTCGAGGATCACCCGCTCAGGCGCGGCACCAACCGCCCACGCGCGCGAACGCGCTGCCGCTCTGGCGGCGCGGATCCCGCCAAGCTCATCCTCACCGACCGACAGCACGACCCGCCGCGCCGTCGACACCGACGCCACCTCGCCGAATAGCGAAGCGTGACCGGCAAGCGCCGCGAGGTCAGACACGCACCGGCCGCCGTCCGCGAGCATCACCGCCAGATCGCACGCGACCCGTCCCGGCCGATGCCCCGAGCGCCGCTCACGCGTGCCCTCAAGCGCGTCGCGCAGCCCCGCCGTCAGCCCAACCCGATCGGCCACCAGCGCCAACAACACCGTCCCAGCCCGAGACGACAACCCGGTTCCGTCCGCCCTGACATCTACGGTCCTGGCACTCCAACGTCCCATCACCTTCACGGTGAACCTCCTGAGCGGGGGGATCTGGTCTGCGTCTGACTTCGTGATAGAGGTCGGGCCTGTTTTCAACCTAATCCTGGGAGGCTGTCGAGGCCTTGAACCAGGAGGACGAGATGATGGAGAACAGCAAGCCGCGCAAGCGCCGGCAGCTGACGCTGGAGGAGAAGTGGGAGATATTCCTGGGGTGAGCTCGCAGGAGATCTCACAGGCCGACGCCGCGAGGAAGTATGGCGTGGATGTGAGCGTGATCATCCGGCTGCGAGCGCTCGCGCAGGACGCGGCGTTGGCTGCGTTCGCGTCGGCGAAGCCGGGGCGGCCGGCGTCCGTCGAGGAGGTCGAGTGGGAGCTCTTGCGCGCGGAGAACGATCGGCTGTCGGAGGCTTTGAAGGAGATGGCGGTGGAGTTGACCTTGCACCGATTGGCTACCTGCTCAGCTCCGAGCAGACGAGCACGCAGGCGCAGCTGCTGTTCGCCAGGGCGCTGCAGGACCAGCGGCTGCTCGGCGCCGACGGGCGCCTGCAAAATGGCACATGCGGGCGACTCGGCTCGGACCCCGGACACGCGGATTATGATTCCGGATGTCCCACCGACTATCACCGATAAACACGGGCGATTCGGAGCCTCAGAGCGCGATTTGGACACAAGTTTGGACACATTTGTCAGCCCTTGTGCACGCGCCTGGGCGCGAAAGCACCCCTGAGGTCCGTAGGGGTCCGTCGGGCACGCGACCGCGAGCAGGCTCGTGGGCGTCAGGGATTGCGACGCTCCAGAGTCGCGGCCGAGCGCTGCACGAGCCTTGCTTGGGGGGGAGCGCTGTACGAGCCATCTGCGACGGCGGGGGCAGACCAACCGTGGAAGAGACCCAAGGGCCGAGCAGGTTGCGGTCGGCCCCTGATACGCCGGCTTCTCGAGGCCGCGACCTCTCGCGCGTGCGCCCATCCGGCACCGACCGCCTGGTCGATCAGCCCCAGCAGCTCAAGCTTGGTCTCGGCGCTCACGCGCGCGGGGACCGGGCCGAAAAGCCCGAGCGCTGCTTTCCCCGGTGCAACGTGAGCTCGACCGCTAGCTCCTTCAGCGCTTCCGACACGCGATCGTTCTCGGCCAACGCCGCCTGCAGCTCCACCTGCTCCGGCGACGGCGGCCGTCCTCCAGGCTTGGCGGCCGCGAACGCCGCCAGGGCGGCATCGCGCGCGAGCTGCCTGATCCGGATCACGGTACTGACATCGACACCCCACTTGCGAGCGGCGTCGGCCTGCGTGAGCTCCTGCGAGGTGACCTCCAAGAAGATCTCCCACTTCTCCTCCGGCGAGAGCTGCCGATGCTTGCGCGGCCTGCCGTTCTCCATCATCACGTTCTCCTGATGTGTGGCCCGAACAGCCTTCCAGGATTGGCATGACAAACAGCCCAACCTCTATCGCGAAGTCAGACGCAGGGGAGCAGCCTCGGGGCGTTGGCGTGGATCATCGGCGGCGATGCGGGTCGGTACCAGCGGAAGCGATACGTAATTGAAGGCTTGCCAGTCGAGACGCCGTTGCGTAAGCGAAGCGGTTGCGGCGAGCCTGGGTTGGTGGCAGCCTGTGTGCACGTGCGGCGGATGCTCTGCCCCAGCGTCGTCGGGAGAGCAGCGGAGCTGTCTTGGCTGTCCGCGGTGCTCGACGGCTTGGAGGAGGGCCGCGGCGGGTGCGTGTTCCTGATTGGCGAGCCAGGGATCGGCAAGTCGCGTCTGGCCGACGAGGCCGTCGCCGAGGCTGGGCGGCGAGGCGCCTGGGTGCTGAGCGGGCGCGCCAGCCCGACCGGCCGCGCGGTCCCGTATCAGTCTCTGAGTGGCGCGGTGCTGCACGGGCTGCGGTCACGGCCCCTGGTCGATGTCTCGAAGGCCGAGGGGGTGCGCGCCGGCTTGGCGACACTGCTGCCGGCGTTCTTCGACGGCCCGGCGATCGACCCCTCGCCGGTGCTACTGGGTGAGACGCTGATCAGACTCGTCTCGTATCTGGCTGCCGAGGACGGGGCGCTCGTCGTGCTCGAGGACCTGCACTGGGCGTGCGGCGAGACGCTCGCGGTGACCGAGTATCTGGCGGACAACGCGGCCAGCGCGCGGCTTCTGGTCGTGGGTACCCTGCGCCCGGAGGGCGCGGCACTGGAGTTGGTCGACGCGCTGGAACGGCGTGGCAGCGCGATACTAACGGCGCTTCGGCCGTTGAGCTCCGCGGAGACGAGCGAGATGGTCGCCGCGTGCCTCGCCGAGGATGCAGGGCAGCTGCCGGATTCCCTGGTCCGGCTCTTGGATACTCGGGCCGAGGGTCTCCCGTTCCTCGTCGAGGAGTTGCTCGCGGGGTTGATCAACCGGGGAAGCCTGGTCGAATCGGGGCCTCGGTGGGAGCTGCAGAGCGACCTCGATCTGGTGGATGTGCCGCTGTCGTTCTCACACACGGTGCGCGAACGGACGGCGGAGCTGGCGGACGAGGACCGCCGCGTGATCGAGTCCGCCGCGCTGCTGGGGCGTGACTTTGACTGGTCGCACCTGCCAGCGATCGTCCCGGCCGGCGAGATCGAGGTGCTCGGCGCGCTGTCGCGTGCGCTTGATCTGCAGCTGGTCGAGGAGGCCGGCGGCGATCGGTTCCGCTTCCGTCACGCGCTGACCGTCGAGGCGATCCTGGCCGTGATGCTGGACCCGGAGCGCACGCGGGCGGCCGCACGCGCGCTCGACAACCTGGTGCCGGACCCCCAGCGGGTTCCGCCCGAGCTGCTCGAGGTTGCTGCCCATCTCGCTGCCCAGGCGGGCCGCGGGGCAGACGCGTCGCGGTATCTGACCGAGGAGGCGCGCCGCTTGCTCGCCAGTGGCGCGCTCAAAACCGCGATCGCGACCGCGCGGCGGGCTCGCCGAGGCCTCGGAGCCGAGACGCCCGAGGCGCTGGCCGCGAGTGAGGTGCTCCTTACCGCGCTGAGCCTGGCCGGCGACACTGCTGCGGTCGATGAGGTCGGCCTCGAGCTGGTGGAGCGTCTGGAACGTCTCGGCGCTTCCGTCGCCCGCCGAGCGGCGGTGCGGCTGCGGTTGGCCAGAGCCGCGCATGCCGCCTTCCACCTCGATCGGGCGCAGCTGTTGTGCGAGGAGGCGCTCGCGCTCGACCCGCATGATCGGCGATTGCGACTCGAGCTGGATCTGGAGCTTGCGGAGATCGCGTTCAGTGAGCGTCAGCACGCCGCAGCGGTGGCGGGCGCCGAGGCGGTCCTCGCCGGCGCCGATGCCGCCGGGTTCGACGATCTCGCGTGTCACGCGTTGGATCTGCTCGCGCGACACCGGATGTTCGTTACGCTCGAGCTGGCCGAAGCGGAGCCGTACCTGCTCGGCGCGCTGCAACGGACCGAGGCTGCCGGGCTGCCACTGACCCGGTTGCAGATCCTTCACCAGCTTGCGTTTCACGACCTCCTCCGGGGCTCGGGGCGCGCGAGAATCGAACTGGGCAGGATGCTAGCCGAGGAGCTGGGCGCTCTGGCGTTGACGGCCGAGTTCGACCACACCCTCGCGACCTACCACGCGATCGCGCACGAACTCGACGCCGCCTCCGACTGCGCCGAAAGGGCGCTCACCAACGCGCGCCGTTATGGGCTTGCCGAGCTCACGACGCTCGTGATCGGGCTGCGCGCGACGATCGAGGCAATGCGCGGGCACCGAGAGGAGGCCGAGCGAGAGGTCGCCGGAGCCATCGCCGCCGCCGATGAGCTCGGGCCACTCATGCGGGCAGCGCTCAGCGGCACCGCGCTTGTGTTGGCCGCGCTGGTCGACGACGATGTGCCCACGGCCGCGCAACGTGTCCGCGACACGCGGGCACTGCTGCCCGTTGACGAAATTCTCTTCCAGCCTCCTTTCTTTGGCAGCTTCTACGGCATCGCCGCGGTCGTGCACGCCGCGGCCGGCGCACAGGAGCTGGTCGAGGGCCGCGACTGGGCCCGCGTCGATGATGTGTATATGCGCTGTAGCTTCGCCGTCGCCCGTGCGATCGTCGCTGGCCGCGCCGGCGATAGCGAGCGGGCGGCAGCGTTGTTTACCGCCGGCGATGACGGCTTCGTCAACGTTCCCTGGTTTCGAGCGCTGTGTCGCCGTCACGCGGCTGAAGCAGCGCTCACCGACGGCTGGGGCGAGCCCGCGATCTGGCTGCTGCAGGCCGAGCGATTCTTCCAGGACTGCGGCCACGAGCCGCTGGCGCGCGCCTGTCGCTCGTTGCTGCGGCTCGCCGGCACTTCACCGCAAAGGCGCCATCTCGACGCGGCCCGACCTCAACTATCCGGCGTCGAGCTCACCACGCGCGAGGCTGATGTACTCGCGCTGCTCGCCGACGGCCTGACGAATCGGGAGATCGCCAGTCGGCTGTACCTCTCGCCCCGCACGGTTGAGAAGCACGTCGAGCGGATCCTCGCCAAGACGGGTCAGGTCAATCGCACCGCCCTCGCGACCTTCGTTACCGAGCGCCACCTCGACGCACGTACGTAGCTCGCGAGCCAGGTACGTAGACGACTGTCAAAGCTGGCTGGTGAACTGACGTACATCTACCGTTGCGCGCATCGTTTGCATGGCCCAGGATCTTTCGCCACCAGCACCGCCGGCGAGAGACCCGAGACGGCTTCCCCGGCGTAACCCCTGGACCCGATCCGCAACCACTCTGAGCAGGAGCCACACATGAAGACCGAGACCGCCTCCTCGATATCGCGTCCAGCCGGTGACATGCGCACCGCGTTCACCGACCTCGTTGGCTGTGAGCTACCGATCCAGCAGGCCGCATTCGGCAGCCTCAGCACTGAGCTAGTTGCTGCAGTCAGCGGTGCCGGCGGGCTTGGAATGATCGGCGCGCCAACAGCGAGCGCCGAGGCGCTGACTACCGCCTGCGATCGCGTCCAGACCAAAACCAATGCGCCGTTCGGGGTCAACTTCGTGGCGCCGTTCTTCGACTGCAACCGAGACGTCGAAGCCCTGAACGTCGCGATCGAGCGCGCCGCCCTCGTCGAGTTCTTCTACGGCGACCCCGACGTGGATCTCGTCGACCGAATCCACACAGGCGGGTGTCTCGCCGCGTGGCAGGTCGGCTCGGTCAAGGACGCGGTCGCGGCTGCACGATCCGGATGCGACCTGGTAGTCGTGCAGGGTCACGAAGCCGGTGGACACCTCGCCGGCACGCATGCGCTGCTCCCCATGCTCTGCGAGGTGCTCGATCTTGTGGAGATCCCAGTACTCGCCGCCGGAGGCATCACCACACCACGCGCCCTAGCCGCGGTGCTGGCGGCGGGTGCCGCCGGCGCCCGCATCGGGACCGCCCTCGTCGCCTCCGAGGAAGCGGACTTCCATCCCGATTACAAACAAGCGATCATCGCAGCGTCGAGTGCCGACGCCGTCTACAGCAACGTTTTCGACGCGTTCTGGCCGAACGCGCCGCATCGTGTTCTGCGCACCGCGATCGACGCTGTCCAATCGCTCGACATTCCCACCGTCGGCGCAATGGAGCTTGGCGGCCATCGGGTCGAGGTCCCGCGCGCCGCAGGAGCAGCTCCAGTAGCACACGCCACAGGACACATCGACGCGATGGCGCTATTCGCCGGACAAGGGGTAGGCAGCGTCACCCAACTTCGACCCGCCGCCTCCATCTTGCGCGAGCTCGCCACCGGTGCTCACCAACTGCTCCAGACCGCCGCCTGATGCCGCCTGGAGGCCAGCCAACGCGCGAGGATCGACCCGCCGCCTCGCAACACGAGCACAGACTCACGGGCGACCCGCTGCCACCGCTCAGCCAGCTTAGCTTGCTAGTGGAAGGCACCACGATGGGGGCCCGCGTGGAAATCGAGCTGACTACGGCGGTCGCCACGCTATTCGGCCTGCCGCGGGACCACCTACGAACCTGATCCGATCATCAGCAACCAGGACCGCCCGCCGGACTCGCCTACACGATGGCTTGAAACCAGTCTCGGTGTCCGGATCGTCGACCTCGAATTCAAGCCGCGACTTTCCCTGGATTGAAGATGCCGTCAGGATCGAGCGCCCGTTTGATCGAGCGCATCATCTCGACCGCGGCGGCCCCGTGCTCGTCGACGAGGAAGCGTGACTTGCCGTAGCCGATCCCGTGCTCGGCGATGTCGGCTTGCGCAGCCGCGACGCGTGCTCGGCGGCGATCGCGCCGGTCTCCTGCGCCTGCGCGACGACGTCGTCCTCGGAGGAGCGGTGAAACTCGAGAAACAAGGGTGAGGGCAACTGCGAGCGAAGTCTGGTCGTGGCGGTTGATGGTCTCGATCTGGAGCTCGTCGGCGAGCTCGATCCGGGCCACCGGGATTCCGTGCTGCCCGACGCGCACGACGCACTGGACGGCGGCCGTCACGGTCGGGAAGGTGCAGGCCGCCGCCGCCATGGCCGGCGGGACCGGATGGATCCGCAGGATGGCCTCGCAGATGGGACCCAGGGTTTCTTCGGAGCCGATCACCAGGCGCGTGAGGTGATAGCCGGCTGAAGGCTTCCTGGCCTGGGAGTGGGTCCGCACGACCTCGCCTCGACCGTCGATGAGGGTCAGTCCGAGCACGCTCTCGCGCATCGCACCGTAGCGCACGGTCATCGTGCGCCCTCCCAAGCGAGCGACCAACTGGTTAGCCACCGCGGCGTGGCCGTTGTGCGGGGCGCCGAACGCGGTCACGCGGCTGCCGGAAAAGCGGACGCGTGGTCGGCGAGAAACTCGCGCAGGGTGATCGCCGGCTGGCCGGTGATCCGCTCCACGGTGTCGGTCACCTCGGCCGCCTTGGGCTCGCGCAGCAATGCCGCGAGCTCGAGCATGTGCTCCACAAGCCATGCTGGGCGCCCCATCGCGATCGCGAGCATCGCCTGACGAATGACGTCTGGCGGCGTTGGGTAGTGCGTGATCGGGGGACCCAGGACCTCGCTCATCGTGCCGGCGACGTCGAACCATGTGAGCGCTTCTGGTCCGGTCACGTCGAGCACCGGCTTCGGCGGCTGCGCGGCCAGGAGCGCGGCCGCGGCGACGCGCCCGACGTCCCGGGCATCGACGAACGACACGCGCGGCGACCCATCCGGGCCGGGGAGGGCGCCATGGGCCGCAACCGGCGTCTGCTCGAGGAAGTTCTGCATGAACGGGTTGGGGCGGATCGCAACGGTGTCCCGGCCGATCGCGCGCAGCGCCCGCTCGACCTCCAAGTGGTCGCGCCCCGTGCTCGCCGGCGAATCCGCTCGTACGGATACCGGGCTGCCTGAGATCTTCACGACCCGGTTGACGCCGCTCGCCGCGATCGCGCGCAGGGCAGCCAGCTGGTGCTCACGCATAGCGGGACCGTGCGCTGAACACAACAGCACGGCATCCATGTCGTCCAGCGCCGCACGCACCGAGCCCTCATCGGCGAGATCGCCGATCCGCGCCGGCGTCCGGTCGCCGAGCAACCCGGCAGCCCGCTGCTTGTCGCGGACGAATGCCACGGGTTCCGCGCCGGACGCGCGGAGCGCGTTCAGCGTCGCCCCGCCGACCGTGCCGGTCGCCCCGATCACAAGAAATGTTCTAGCCATGTTCACTCCCATCCTTTCGAAGATTCTTTGCGGATAGGAGCGTGAACCAGTGGCGGTCATCGCACAGCGGTGGATCTACGTAACCCGCGAGCAAAAGCGAGTCGCGTCGTACGTGACGCCGAAAGGGCGTGTCAGCTGACCCGAGACAGCTGACGGGAGCGGCGGACGTGTGCCGGAAGGGCGTCGAGCTCGCGCTGCGCGGCTCTCACGAGCGAAAACTCCGGAAGCCGACGCTCCAGCAGCGCCACGCACTCGCTGTAGTGCCGCAGCTCCCGGCGGACCTTGGTTTTGTGCCCGGTCGCGTGGCGAAGCTCGCGGATCTTCGAGAGCTTGTCTGCGGCGAACACCATGAGCGCGTCCTGCCCGGCGTTTTCGACCTGGTTGCGGAGCGCTTCCTTGCGCTCCCCATAGGCGGTGATCCGCTGGTCCTCGCTGACCGCGCGGACGATCGCGGCGATCTCGGATCCGAACCGCGCGGTCAGGGCGTGCTCGGTCGCGTCGGTCTTCTCGAGCGTGTCGTGCAGCACGCCGGCGGCGATCACGCGGTCGGGAGCGCCGGCGTAGTAGAGCAGCGAGGCGACCTCGAGCGGGTGCTCGATGAAGGGTGCCCCGTCAACCTCACGGCGCTGCCCGTCGTGCGTCCGGCGCGCGTAGGCGATCGCGCTGCGCGTTCTCGGAAGCCCGTGCGCGTACTCCGGCAAGCGGCGCGTGGCAAGCACGGGCGCCGGAGTGTAGATCGATCCCGCGCGTTGCGGCAGAATTTCTTTGCGCCGGCGTCGCGGGCGGCTTGCCGGGGCGGGCGCATTGTGGTAGCGCTCGTTTGGATCTCAGAGGACTTGCGTCACCACCCGAACGAGGGGTTCAGATCTTCGAGTGCGCGCGTGACGGCAGCGCGCAGGTCGACTGAAATAAAGCGGGCTGCTTCCGTCTACCAACAGCAGGCGAACCTGGGCCACGCCGCGGCGGCGAGCGGTCCTGGCGAGAGCAGGCGCCGCGCCAGCTCATCCAGCTCAGGGGCCGTGGCGAGCACCGCTTTGCGGTGCAGTGGGGACCCGCGCCAACAGGGTCCGCCGTGGGTCGCGCGCCTCGTCGAGGACGTGGCGGATTGACTCCCCGAGCATCGTCCGGAAGCGGCTGTGGCCGAGCGCTTCGGCGCGGAGCGCGAGCGAAGCGCTGGCGGTTGGCGCCACGCCCTGGGCGAGCTGGGCGTCGAGCCGCGCCCGGCGCAGGCGCGCCGTGAGCCGGTCTCGCCAGCTCGCGCGCCGCGCCACCACGACATCAGCAGTGCCCGCGACGGGGCTGACCAGCACGAGCGGAGCCATCACGCCACCCCGACTTCGGTCGGGACAGCCCGGGAACCCGACGCACCCCCGATGATGCTCGCGAGGCTCTCCGCAGCGAAGAACTCGGCCACCGGCACGGTGCCGCTGACCGCGCCGACGAACCTGTCGGCCTCGGGCTGGTTGCGAGCAAGCGCGGCGATGAGCGCTTGCAGCTCGGGCGTGGGCGGCTCGAGCGCGGCGAACTGAGCGTTGAGCTCAAACAGCGCCAGCGAGGTCTCCTCGCGCTCGGCCTGGCAGCCTCGAAGGCCGGCGCCCATGCTCTCCTCGCCGGTCAGGCCGGCGTGCACGGCGCCGGCAACTCGCTCGGCGTCGAGGAACGCGTCGGTGATGCCGTGTGCCCCGATCGGATCCTTGTGGTAGGCGGCGTCGCCGACGAGCGCCCAGCCGGGGCCGTGTGACTGGCGGAAGTGGTTGGGTATCCGCCCGGTCCCGACGAACCGCTCCTCCTGGGTGGCGCGTTGCATCCGGGCGGCGAGGTCGGGTTCGTGCTCCTCGATCGTGTCGGCCATCCGTCCGGCGATATCGCGGCGCACGGCGTGGAACTCGCTCGCCGGCCAGGTGCCGTAGATGCAGGTGAGCCCGTCCTGGGTTGGAATCTCCCCGATCGCGCAACCAGGCCGCGGGTAGAGCGTCAGTCGCGGCTGATCGATCCCGCTCCAATAGGAGTAGTACGCGCAGGTCAGGTTTCCCTTCTCGTGGTATGTGCGGGCCTCGACCTGCTCGGCGAGCATGGAGCGCACGCCGTCGGCGCCGATCACGATCCGAGCGCGGGGCTCAACTTCGCGCACGCCATCCCGATTCAGCCGCACGCCGGTCACGCGCTTGCCGTCCCACAGGAGCCTCTTGACCGCGGTCTGCTCGCGCACCTCGACGCCGGCCGCGACGGCCGCGTCCACGAGCAGCTTGTCGAGCACCCGCCGGCGCGGCGCGTAGTGCTCGGAGATCCCGTCGACCGCCGGCGGCGTGCCCTCGAGCACCACGGGGCCGAAGTCGAAACGCAACCTCGGCAGGGCCGGAACACTGGTCGCGATCAGCTCATCGAGCAGGCCCCAACGGCGCAGTGCGGCCAGCCCGGTCGGGTGGATCAGGTGGGTGGACATCGTGTCGCTTGGGAACGTCGCCCGGTCCAACAGCAGCACGCGGTGCCCTTGGCGGGCGAGCAGCATGGCGGTCGGCGCGCCCGCGCAGCGGGCGCCGATCACAATCGCGTCATACATCTCGGTCTCCACATCGCAGGTCGGTGTCGGAGCGATCTTGGATCGCGCGGACCGTCCGCACAGCGGTAGATCTACGCCACTTCATCTGCGCGACGTGCGCGGATATACGTACCGCTACCGGGTATCGGCCAAGAGCAGTTCCCGGCACGCCTGCTCAGCAAGCCATCGCTCGGCGCGCTCGTAGGACCAGCCGTTGTCGTCGTGCAGCGTGAACAGCGACCCATAGCCGAAGTAGAACCACAGCAGGTCGACCGCCCGCTCGACGTCCACGTCGGGGCGTAGCGCGCCGAGGTCCGAGAGCCGCTGCGCGATCGGTACGAGCGCGCCTCGGTAGACGTGGGTAGCGCTGCGCAGCTGCTCGGCGACCTTCGGGTCGTGTGATGCGGTCGTCAGCAGCAGCCGCATCACGTCGGCGAACTCCTCGCGCATCCGGCGGGCGGCGCAGGAAAGCTCCCGGATGATCTCGACCGGATCGCTCGACGCGCCGATGTGGGTGATGGTGGCCTCGACGAGCGGGTCGGTGGTCCAGACCCGGATCAGCTCGTCGAGCAGCCCGCGCTTGCCGCCGCCGACCGCATATACGGTGGCCGGTGCGACCCGGGCTTCGGCCGCGATGTCGTCGACCTTGGCCGCGAAGTAGCCCCGTTCGGCGAACAGCCTGCGGGCGGCGGCCCGGATCGCCTGCCGGGTCGCCTGGGCGTACTCCTCGCGGCGGGTGAGCTTCCGGGCGACGTCGGTCATCGCGCAACCATAGCACTTGACAGATAGACACTATGTCCACTAGAGTCTTGCTCTGATCACGAGAGTAAGACTCTGAAAGGAGACCGAGATGTCGACCACAACGGCCTCATCCGAGCGTGACGCGGCCCGTCGGCTGCGGGCGTCGATCCGCGGCACGGTGCTGGTGGACGGTGACGCGATGTACGGGGAGGCGAGACAGCTGTGGAACGGCGCGGTGGACAAACGTCCGGCGGTGATCGCCCGCTGCGCGGACGAGCTCGACGTCGCCACGGCAGTAGCGGTCGCGCGTGAGCACGACCTGCCGCTGTCCGTCCGCGGCGGAGGACACGACTGGGCGGGCCGGGCGTTCAGCGACGGCGGAGTGGTTATCGATCTCACATCGATGCGCGCTGTCACGGTCGAATCCGACGCCGGAATCGCGACCGCGCAGGGTGGCGCGACCGTCGGGGACGTGGTGGGGCCTGCCGGAGCGCTCGGGCTTGCTCCTGTCACCGGTACGGTGAAGGCCGTCGGGATGGCCGGTCTGACGCTCGGCGGCGGGTACGGTCCGCTGTGCGGAAAGCGCGGCCTGGCAGCCGACAATCTGATCGGCGCGCGCGTCGTGTTGGCCGACGGTCGGGTCGTCATGGCAGATCAAGCGCACGATCCGGACTTGCTCTGGGCGCTGCGCGGCGGCGGCGGCAGCTTCGGCGTGGTCACGAGCGCCCGCTACCGCCTGCACCCGCTCGAGTCTGTGACCGCCGGTCTGCTGCTGTTCGGGCTCGAACAAGCCGACGCCGTGCTGCACGGCTATCAGCAGCTGATCGCCGAGGCGCCCGACGAGCTCACGGTGATGAGCGGGTTCCTGTCCAGCCCGGACGAAAAACCGCTGCTGTTCCTGTGCCCGACCTGGAGCGGCGAGCCGACCCAGGGTGAGCGCGAGATCACCCGCTGCAAGCGGCTCGGCAGCCCCGTGATGACCCAGATCGCGCCAATGGCCTACGAGGACGCGCTCGGGATGTTTGACGCGCAAGTCGTGAACGGGCGGCATCACACGATCCGTACCCGCTGGCTAACCGAGCTGACCGACGAAACCATCGCGACCCTCATCGAGGCCGCCCGCGTCGTCACCTCACCTTCCTCGGTGATCGCGCTGCATCACTTCCACGGCGCCGCCGCGCGCGTTCACCCCGCGGCGACCGCATTTGCCCTGCGCCGCGAGCATCTGCTGGTGGAGATCATCGCCGCCTGGGACCCGGCCGCGGTCGGCGAATCCGCACGCCATGAGAGCTGGGCGGACACGGTCTGTGATGCGCTCGGCTCGGCTGCCCTTCCCGGTGGCTATCCGAACCTCCTCGGGCCGGGTGACCACGAGCGGCTCGTGCTCGCCTATGGCGCGAACGCCGATCGGCTCCGGGAGCTCAAGCGGCGCTACGACCCTGACGACGTGTTCGTGTCGGCGATCTGCGCGTTGCGCGCCGCTTCGTAGATTGCTTCGGCGGTAACAGTGCGTGGGTCAGGGTGTCGGTCAGCCAGTGCGCGTAGCGCGCCCGCGACCAGCCGCGTTCGGCCACCAGCGCCTGGTAGTGCTCGGGCGATGTGAGCGCCCAGGTGATGTCGATCGCCGCCTGCTTGCCCAGCCCGTCGCGGAGTGGCCCCTTGGCGGCGAGCGCCGAGACGAACCGCTGCGCCGCGACCAGGCGCTGCTTCTCCCCGGTCGCCCACAGCTCCCGCAGCGCCGGCTCGCCGCTGCTCGCCGCGCCCCGCAGTACTTCCTTGAGCTCGGCCCAGCGGCTCCAGAGGTCGCTCAGGTGCCCGACCTCGAGCTGAACGGCGAGGTACGGATCTGGCTCGGCGAGCACCCGCCGCCACGGCTCGCGTTCGGCCACGGTCGCGGCCTCGTCGTCGCCCCGCAGCGCGACCGTCCGGAGCGCCGCCATCACGGCCTGCTTGTTGCCGACCGCGCTGAACACCGTCGGCTTGCTCACCCCGGCGCGCTCAGCGATCTGCTCGATCGTCGTCGCCCCGTACCCCTGGGCGAGGAACAGCTCGCGCGCCGCCGCCAGCACCGCGGCGCGGGTCGCGGCCGCCTGCTGCTCACGCAGCGTCGAGCGGTACCGCCGGCGAAGGGTATTGACATCGGACATGCCGCGAGGTTACCATAGCCATATTCGTTAGATTGTTAGTAATCGAATTGAAAGGCTATCCGATGCGCATCGTGTTCTCATCCAGCCCGTTCGCGGGTCATCTGTTTCCGTTGCTCCCGCTGGCCCGCGCGGCGCACGCCGGCGAGCACGACATCGCCGTGCTCACCAGCGAGCCGCTCGCCCCCGCCCTCGACCCCGGCACCGAGGTGCTTGGCGCCGGTCCGATGCCCGGTGCGCTGCTCGCCGAGGTGGCGCGCCGGACGGGGACCGATCCCACCCGCGACAACGCACCGGAGATCGTCGCCGAGCTGTTCGCCGGCACCCGCGTCGATCTCGGCCTCGAACAGGCTCTGGCGGTCGCGGAGCGCTGGCGGCCCGAGCTCGTCGTGTTCGAACAGTGCGACTTCATCGGGCCGCTGGTCGCCGCCGCGCTGGGATGCGCGTCCGCGTTCCTGGCCTACGGGCGCGCCTACGAGCCCGCGTACACCGCCGCGATGACCTCGTCCGTCGCCACCCGCTATCGCCGGCACGGGCTGGAACCCCTCGAGCCGCTCGCGTTTCTCGACACCTGCCCGCCATCGCTGCAGGCGGAAGGGTGGAAGCGGCCGCCCCGGCATCGCTACCTGCGCCCCGAGCCGCACCGCCAACTCGGCATCGACTGGGCCGCGCCGGACTTCATGGGCCGCTCGGACCGCCCCGTCGTCCTGGTCACGTTCGGCACGGTGTTCAGCGCCACGCAGGTGCTGGTAGGCGTGCTGAGCGCTCTTCGTGACCTGGATGTGAACGCGATCGTCACCGTCGGGCCGCTTGGTGACCCGGCGGCGCTCGAGCTCGACACGAGTCGCGTGCGTGTCGAGCGGTTCGTCCCCCTCGATCGCCTCCTGACCGGGATCTCGGCCGTGGTCAGCCACGGAGGCGGCGGCACCATCCTGGCCGCCCTCTCGCGCGGACTCCCGCTCGTGCTCCTGCCGCAGGGAGCCGATCAGTTCCACAACGCGCAGCGGGTCGCCGAGGTGCAAGCCGGCATCACGCTGACCCCATCCGAAGCCACGCCGCCGGCGATCGGCGCCGCCGTCAAGCGGGCGATGACCGACCCCGTGCTTCGCACCGGAAGCGAGCGGATAGCCGCCGAGATCGCGGCCATGGACCCGCCCGAGGTCGTGATCGCCGGCCTCGCGCAACGGGTGCAGGCAGGGGTTGCGGTGGCCGCATAGCGGTGGGACTCTGTGCGCACGTGCCGCGCATGCTCTGCCCCACCGTCGTCGGTAGAGCCAAGGAGCTGTCCTGGCTCTCGGCCGGGTTCGATGCTTTGCGCGACGGCCGGGGAGGATGCATGTTTCTGGTCGGCGAGCCGGGGATCGGCAAATCCAGGCTCGCCGAGGAAGCGATCGCGCGAAGCCGGAAGACGAGACGTCTGGGTGCTGTCGGGTCGAGCGAGCGCGACGGGCCGCGCGGTGCCCTACCAATCGCTGAGCGGCGCGTTGCTCAGCGGGCTGCGGTCACGGCCGCGGCTGGACGTCGCGAAGACGCCGGGAGTGCGGGCCGGCTTGGCGACGCTGCTGCCGGGCTTCTTCGAGGGCCCCGCCGTCGACCCATCACCGGTGCTGTTAGGCGAAACTGTGCTGAGGCTGGTGTCGGCCGTCGCGGACCAAGAGGGAGCGCTCGTGGTACTGGAGGATCTGCACTGGGCGTGCGGTGACACGCTCGCGGTCACCGAGTACCTGGCCGACAACGCGGCGACCGAGCGCCTCCTGATCCTCGGGACCCTGCGCCCGGAAGGTGCGGCGCTGGATTTGGTCGACGCGCTCGACCGGCGTGGCAGCGCGACATTCCTGACGCTTCGAGCCCTTGAGCCACGCGGAGACGGGCGAGATGGTGGCCGCGTGCCTGGCCGAGAGGCAGCGGCCGGTGCCGGAGGCCTGGTCAGAGCTCATCGACGCTCGGGCCGAGGGTCTGCCGTTCCTGGTCGAGGAGCTCCTCGCCGGGTTGATCAGCCGGGGAGGCCTGGTCGAATCAGCGCTCGGATGGGAGCTGCAGAGCGACCTGGATCTGGTGGATGTGCCACTGTCGTTCTCGCAGACCGTGTGCGAACGGATGGCGGAGCTGGAGGACGAGGACGGCCGGGTGGTGCAGTCCGCTGCGCTGCTGGGGCGTGACTTTGACTGGTCGCACCTGCCCGCGATCGTCCCCGCGGGCGAGGTCGGGGTACTCGGCGCGCTGTCGCGTGCGGTGGATCTGCAGATGGTCGAGGAGGCCGGCGGCGATCGGTTCCGCTTCCGTCACGCGCTGACCGTCGAGGCGATCCTGGCCGACATGCTAGGCCCGGGGCGCATGCGGGCGGCCGCACGCGCCCTGGACAACCCCGTGCCGAGCCCCCAGCGGGTTCCGCCCGAGCTGCTCGAGGTTGCCGCTCACCTGGCCACGCAAGCCGGTCGTAGGGCCGACGCGGCGCGGTATCTGACCGAGGAAGCGCGCAGGGCGCTTGCGAGCGGCGCCTTGGCGACGGCGATCGCGACCGCGCGGCGGGCTCGCCGAGGCCTTGGAGCCGAGACGCCTGATTCGCTGGCCGCGAGCGAGGTGCTCGTGTCCGCGCTCAGCCTGGCCGGGAACAGCGCCGCGGTCGACGAGGTCGGTTCCGAGCTGCTGATGGCGCTCCAGCGGCACGGCGCCTCGGCGGATCGCCAAGCCGCGGTCCGGCTGCAGCTCGCAAGGGCTTCCCATGCCGCGCTCGGTCTCGACCGCGCGCGCCAGCTGTGCGAGGAGGCGCTGGCGCTCGACCCCGCCGATCAGCGGCTGGGAATCGAGCTCGATCTGATGCTCGCCGAGATCGCGTTCTCCGAGCACCAGCACGCCGCGTCGGTGGCTGGGGCCGAGGCGGCCCTCGCCGAAGCGGACGCCGCCGGCCTCGCCGATCTGGCGTGCGACGCGCTCG
This sequence comes from uncultured Solirubrobacterales bacterium, assembly GCA_963763525.1. Lineage (GTDB taxonomy): Bacteria > Actinomycetota > Thermoleophilia > Solirubrobacterales > Solirubrobacteraceae > Palsa-465. The sequence goes on along the minus strand of CAVXPA010000011.1, from coordinate 25,596 downwards.
AGTTGATCGGCCGTCACCGGATGTTCATCGCGTGCAAGCTGGAGGAGGCCCACCCGTACCTGCTCGAGGCGCTCCGACGCGCCGATGCTGCGAACCTGCCGCTGGCGCGTCTGCGGGTCCTTGGACGCCTAGCGTTCTACGACCTCAACCGTAACCGCGGCAGCGCCCGGATGGAGCAAGGACGCGCACTGGCGATCGAGCTCGGGGCGCTCGCGTCGGTCGTCGAGTTCGACCACGTGTTGGCGACCCACTACGTGATCGCCGACGAACTCGAGGCCGCCGCGAATCACACCGAGCGCGCACTCGCGGAAGCGCGCCGCTACGGATTGCGCGAGCTGACGGTGCTCTTACTGGGACTGAGGGCCCTGATCTCGGCCATCAAGGGACATAGAGAGGTGGCCGAGCGCCAGGCGGCCGAGGCCGTCGCGGTGTCCGAGGGGCTGCCGTTCATGCGCCCGGCGGTCAGCGGCACCCCGCTCGTCGTCGCCGCGCTCGCCGACGACGACCTGAGCGAGGCCGCCCGGCGCCTCACCGAAATCAGGGCGCTGATGCCCGAGCAACTCGTCTTCTGGCCGCCGTTTCTTGGCAGCTTCTACGGGGTGGCGTCCGTCGTGGCGGCCGCCGCGGGAGCGCGGGAGCTCGTCGAGGGGCGCGACTGGGTGCGAGTCGATGACGTCTACCAGCACTCGAGCTTCTGCGTCGCGCAGGCGATCCTCGCCGGGCGCGCTGGCAACGCAGAGCGCGCGGCGGCGCTGTTCGCGGAGGGCGACGGCGGCCTGGTTTCCGTTCCTTGGGTCCGCGCGCTGTACCGCCGATATGTGGGCGAGGCCGCTCTCGCGGACGGCTGGGGCGATCCGGCCAGGTGGCTCGCCGAGGCGGAGGTCTATCTGGAGAACCGGGGGAACGAGCCGCTCGCGCGTGCCTGCCGGTCGCTGCTGCGTCTCGCCGGCACCTCACCCCGACGGCAGCGGACCGGACCCGCCGAGACGCGCTACCCGGGTCTGGAGCTCACGACACGCGAGGCGGACGTCCTCGCGCTGCTCGCCGCCGGCCTCACCAACAAGGAGATCGCCGGCCGCCTGTACCTGTCTCCTCGCACCGTCGAGAAGCACGTCGAGCGGATCCTGGCGAAGACCAACCAGCCGAACCGCACCGCGCTCGCGGCGTACGCCACCGAGCAGTCGCCGCTCGCGTCGACTACGTAGCGCGTCTTCGGGCTACGTAGGAGCCCCGCGGCACGGAGGCTGAAGTGACGTAAGTCTACCGCTGTGCGGAGGCCCCCGTCAGCGCAAGATGCTGCGCGTCGCTCCGGCTCCGGAGCTCCGACCTCACCCAAACGAAAAGGATCCTCTGATGCTCGACCTGTCCACGTCGCAGCTGCCTCCCACCGCCCCGACCCACGTGCGCGCGTCGTCGCGCCCCGCGAGCGAGCCCGCCCTGCAGATGGTCTGGACCCGCGCCCGCAACAGCGCCGGCAAGCCGCAATTCGTCTGCACGTGGACGCGTTAGACAGCGCGACCGCAACCCCGTCACGCAAACTCGCCCAACACAAAGGAGCAACGATCATGGCCCGCCTCGCCTATCCCGATCCGTCCGATGTCGCCGAACTGATGCGGCGGTTCCCGCCGCCGCTGCGGCACATGAACATTGGCCGGATGGTGTCTCACGCCCCCACGCTGATCGCGCCCTACTACAACACCTACGCGGCGGCGCTGCAGCCGCTGGAGCTCGACCCGCAGCTTCGCCAGCTCGCGATCCTGCGCATCGCCGAGCGCGCGTCGGCGGAGTACGTGCTGGTCCAGCACCGGGCGCTCGCCAAGCTCGCCGGACTGACCGACCAGCAGATTTCCGCCGCCCGCCCTCCAGACCTCGACAGCACCGGCTACTGGTCCGACAGCGCCTGCTACTCGCACGTCCAGAAGCTCGTCGTGGCGTTCGCGGACGAAGTGATCGCCGGCCCCCGGATCTCGAACGCCGTGTTCGAGCGGATCCGGAGCGTGCTCACCCCGCGCGAGATCGTCGAACTGCTGCTCGTGATCGGCTGGTACTGGACCGCGTGCCGACTGACGACGACGCTCGAGATCGAGCCCGAGCATCCGCTCGGGCATGGGCTGATCAGCGTGCTCCAGATCGAGCGCGAAAGGCGGGCGGGACATCCGGCCGCCGCACTCGTTCGCGACGCCGCCCGGGCCGGGTGAGAGGTGCCTGCGATGACCACTCTGCTCTCCATTCCCGAGCTGACGCTCCCGGAGTTCGTGCTCGGCGAAGCCGACGAGCGCGGGCCTCAGAAAGCGCTGGTCGACGCCGCCACCGGATGCGGGCTGAGCTACGGTGAGCTTGCCGACGCCGTGCGCGCGGTCGCCGCGGGCCTGTTCGCCCGCGGTGTGCACGAGGGCGGCGTGCTCGCCCTGTGCGCGCCGAACAGCATCGAGTTCGTGATCGGCTGGTACGCGGCGTCGTCGATCGGCGCGATCGTCACGACCCTGAACCCAGCCTCGACGGGCGAGGAGCTCACCCACCAGCTGAAGCAGGCCCGTGCCCGCTGGCTGGTGACGACCGGCGGGCTGTACGAGCAGAAGCTGCGAACAGCGGCCGAGGCGTCGGGCATCGCCGAGAGCTACCTGGTGGGAGGGGCAGGCGAGACCGGCGAGCGCGCGGTTGCGTTCGACGCGCTCCCGGCTTGCGGCGAGATCTGGCTCCCCGCGACCGGCCCCCGTCCGCGCGACGTCGCGTTTCTGCCGTTCTCGAGCGGCACCACCGGGCTGCCGAAGACTGTCGTGCTGACGCACCGCGCCCTGGTCGCCAACGTCTGCCAGATGCGCTCCGCGCATCGTCTGACACCGGACGACGTGGTGATCGCGGTCCTGCCCATGTTTCACATCTTCGGCTTCCAGGTCTCCCTGAACCTCGCGTTACGGGCCGGCGCGACCGTGGTCATCCTGCCGCGATTCGAGCCCGAGGCGTTCATGAGCGCAATCCAGACCTACGGGGTGACTCGCGCTGAGGTCGTGCCCCCGATCGTGCTCGCGCTCGCGACCAGCGGCCTGGTCGACCGCTACGACCTCACGAGCCTGCGCACGGTGACCGCGGGGGCGGCCCCGCTGGGAGCCGATCTCGCGCGCGCGTGCGCAGAGCGGATCGGCTGCCGCGTCAAGCAGGGCTACGGGATGACCGAGCTCGGCGGCGGCACCCACATCGCCCCCGACGACGGCCCCGACCAGCCCGACTCGATCGGACCGGCGCTCCCCGGCGTCGAGTGCCGAGTCGTAGACCCCGAATCAGGGCTCGACCTTGGCCCGAACGAGCCGGGAGAGCTGTGGATGCGCTCGCCCAGCACGATGCGCGGCTACCTCGACAATCCCCAGGCGACGGCGGCGACGATCGATGCCGACGGATGGATCCACACCGGGGACATCGTCACCGTCGACGAGAACGGATGGTTCAGGGTCGCCGACCGGATCAAGGAGCTGATCAAGTACAAGGGCTTCCAGGTCGCGCCCGCCGAGCTCGAGAACGTCCTCCTCGCCCACCCAGCCGTCGATGACGCGGCCGTCGTACGCAGCCCGGACGAGCAGGCAGGCGAAGTTCCGAAGGCGTTCGTAGTGGCGCGCGAGCCCGTCACGGCCGAGGAGCTGACGTCGTGGGTCGGCGAACGGGTGGCTCACTACAAGCGCATTCGCCGGGTCGAGTTCGTCGATCAGATCCCGAAGTCCCCGTCGGGCAAGATCCTGCGCCGGCAGCTGGCCGACCGAGAGCGCGCCGTCCGCGCGCTCGACCTGACCGGCAAGGTCGTGCTCGTGAGCGGCGCCGGGCGCGGCCTGGGCAAGCTGCTCGCCCGAACGCTTGCGGGCGCGGGGGCGTCCGTCGGACTGCTGGCCCGATCGCACGACGAGCTCGCAGCCGCGCTGGCCGAAATCGAGCAGGCTGGCGGCGTGGCGGCCACAGCCGCCGTCGACGTCAGCCACCGGACAGCGATCGCGGCGGCCGTGGGCCGCCTGCGCGACGCGCTCGGACCGACGGACGTGCTCGTCAACAACGCCGGCGTCCAGGGACCCGCGGGCCCGATGTGGGACGTCGACCCACAGGAGTGGTGGAGCACGTTCGAGGTCAATCTCGGCGGCGCCGCGGCGCTCGCCGGCATCGTTCTGCCCGAGATGATCGCCTCCGGACGGGGTCGGATCCTGAACATCACAAGCCACGCGGGCGTGTACCGCTGGCCGCTGATGTCCGCCTATGCGGCGTCCAAGGCAGCGTTGGTCAAGCTGACCGAAACGCTCGCGGTCGAGACGCGACCGCACGGCGTGACGGTGCTCAGCGTCGACCCCGGCCTGCTGCCAATCGGTCTCGGCGACCCAGCCCGCGGCCACGGCACCGACCCTCAGAGCCCTGCCGGGCGCGTGCACGAGTGGGTGCGAGACCGGCTCGAGTCCGGTCACGGAGCCGAACCCGAGCGGGCGGCACGCCTGATCCTCCAGCTCGCCGCCGGGCGCGGCGACCGCCTCTCCGGCCGCCATCTCACCGTAAACGACGACCTCGACTCGTTGCTTGAGCGCATCGAGCAGATCGAGACCGAGGATCTGCACACCCTGCGGCTGCGCACGGCCGCGGCAGCCTAAGGAATCACCGTGGCGGACGGATGGAGGAGGTCGCGCTGCTAGCGCCGGCACTCGACCCGCCGGCCTGTCTCTCGCGTTCGTCCCCGGCTATCAGAGCCGTTGCCCGCGCAGCGGCTCTCTCTTTGGTTACGAGGCGCATGTACGTGTCAGGCCAGATCCCCAGTACGTACGTGAGCGATGCGAGCGGTGCTGAGGAGACGTACTTCTACCGCTGTGCTCGGCAGCCGGCCGGCTCATGATCAACCGGGTCGCTTGCAGACCTCTTTGGACTTTGACTCTGAGACACGATGGAAGGCTTCATCCACACCCACGATCACGTACGGCTGCGCTACACCGAGCACGGCGTCGGCCGGCCTGTCGTCTTCGTGCACGGTTGGCAGGGCGCCGCCGAGCAGTGGCGCTCCGCCGCGCAGGCCGTCGCTGGTGACTGCCGCGCGGTGATCTACGACCAGCGGGGCCACGGTCGCTCACACGACGCGCCCTCCGGTTGGACGGTTCACCGCCTCGCCAACGACCTCGCGCAGGTGCTCGAGCAGCTCGCGATCACGGACGGGGTGCTCGTCGGGCAATCGATGGGCTGCTCGGTGATCTGGGCGTACCTGGAGCTATTCGGCCCCACGCGGCTTGACGCGCTCGTGTTCGTCGATCAGTCACCCGCGATGATCATCGATCCCGTCTGGAATGAGCGCACGATCGCCCGCGCCGGCGCGACATTCAGCGACGCTCAGCTCCAGGCGCTGCGTCACAGCCTCGCCGATCCGGAGTCGCGAGCAGACACGATACGCGCGATCGTCGCCGGCATGGTCACCCCGACCGCCGCGCCCGAGCTGACCGAGCGAGCTGTGGCACGGGGCCTGCGCGTCGACGGCTCCTACGGCGCCGCGCTGCTTCGCAACCACGCCCAGCAGGACTGGCGTCGGCAGATCGGGCTGATCAGGCTGCCGGCGCAGATCATCGCGGGCCGCGCGAGCGTGGTCCCGTGGACCGCGGCCGAGTGGATCGCGCACAAGATCCCCGGCGCACGGCTCGAGATCTTCGAGCCGGACGAGGGCGGCTCGCACCTGCTTGCGCTCGAGAACCCGACCAAGTTCAACCAGCTGCTGCGCGAGTTCATCGACGGCGCGTCGACCCGCCTCGATCAGCGAATTCTTCCCGACCCCACCACAACACCCAACGAAGCCAAAGGAACAATGAGATGGACCCTCTAGGCACGATCCGGCGCCCCAGTGTCGTCGGTGACGGACTTGGACTGAGCCACGACATGCATGGCCGCCTGGTGCTCCACGAGCTCGTGGGCGGCCAGTCAAGGCGACTCGGCTCGTACGCGAGCGCCGCCGACGCGTGGCGCGCGATCGACGCGATCGACCTCGGCGACGACCTCTCCCTCGCCGCCTAACGCACACCACACGAATCCGACTGCGGCTTCGACGACACCAAACCCACATCGAAACACAAAGAAGCAACGAACGATGAACCCCCTAACCTCGATCGGGCGCCTCGGGTCCCGGCTCTTCGGGGACCCCGAGACCCGGCGCCGCCGCCGATCGGAGCGCGCCGAGGAGCTATGGCGCGCCCGCCTCGGCGGCTGTCGCGACGTCGGACAGCGGCACCCTGCATTCCCAGGTCCCAGGCCGGCGCCGCTGTTCCCGCACCGAGTCCCGACGCTCGCATTTGCCTCGAGAGCCATGCCCCCGGTCAGCGCCATGACCGCTGCTCACGCAAGCCCACACCGCGGCCGATCGGAGGCGTGAACGGCATGACGCCAACGATGGAAAGCCTGCATCAGACGTTCCAGACCAACGATCCGTCGGTCGACGTCGAAGCGATCATGCGGTCGCTGGACCGTGTCGATTGAAGCCGCCTTGCGCGAGATGGCCCGCGTGGTCCGGCGCGGGGGCTACGTGATGGCACAGGACTTCGATTCAGACCAGACCGTGGTCGACGCTTCGGATCAGTCGCTGGCGCGTCGCGCCGCCGAGGTTCTCGATGCGGCCGTGCCGAATCCCTGGATCGGCCGGCAGCTATTCGCCCTGTTCCGCAGGACCGGCCGGATCGACGTTCGCGTCGTCTCGCACGCGATCGCGCTCATGGGCGCGAGCGGATTCGCACTGTACCGGCAACTCAACCAGGGCACGATCGCACGCGCGGTGAACGATGGTCACATCAGCCCCGCCGAGGAAGCAGAGTGGTGGGCCGAACTGGAACAGGCGGCAGCGGCCGACACGTTCTGCTCACGACTGACAGGGCCGCGGCGTCGGACGCGCGCTGCTCAGACGAAGGGCGCGTGTTCGAATGGCTTCGCCACCGCCTGGCGTCCGGCCACGGGGCCGACCCGGTCCAGGCCGCGCGCCTGATCCAGGCGCTTGCCGCCGGTCGCGCCGATCGGCTGTCCGGGCGCACATTCGCGTCGCGGACGACCTCGACGCGATGCTCGGCCGAATCGAACAGATCGAGCGCAACGACCTCCACACGCTGAGGCTCCGCGACTCCGCCGCTGCGTAGCCGCGCTTCGATGTAACTGTCGTATCTTCCGCGCCCAGCGCCCCCACCCGCCAGCCCCGCGCTAGGAGCCACTGCGTTGCCGACGCAGTGGCTCCTCTGCGTTCCTGAGGTCACCTGACTCCTCCAGTCGCCGTTACGTACATGAGCTCGCATGAGGTCGCCGAAGTCACGTAGTTCTACCGCTGTGTGGGAACTCAGCACAGCTCATGATGCTCGCACGGTGCACAACCGCCTCTGACACAGCAAGTACCGACACCAACCATGACTGAAGACCGAAAGGAAGCCACGCACTTGTCCCCTCGCCTCCTCCGCACGCTCACCCTCGAGAAGCTCGCCCGGCTCCGCCGCGCCGCCTGACATCCGATGACACCCAGACTCACGGACGCATGTGGTGAGTCCGGGTGCCACTGAAAGGAGAAAGCAATGCACTTCGCCTCTGCCACATCGCTGGCACCCCGATTCAAGCGAGGCACGCTAGCCACCGTGTGCCTCGCGACACTGATGCTGCTGCTCGACATCGCGGTGGTCAACGCCGCGCTCCCGTCGATCTCGCGCCACCTGCACGCCGGCCTGAGTGGTGTCCAGTGGGTCGTCGACGCGTACACGCTCGCGCTGGCGGCGCTCGTACTGAGCGCGGGGTCGGTCGCCGACCGCCGCGGCCGCAGGCTGGTGTTCACCGCCGGCATCGTCGTGTTCACGACCGCGTCCCTGGCCTGCGCACTGGCCGACAGCATCGTGCTGCTCGACGGCGCCCGCGCGATCCAAGGGCTGGGTGGGGCGATGATGTTCGCCACCGCCCTCGCCATCCTCGCCGACGCCTTCCCGCAGCCGCGGGAGCGGGCCGGCGCGATGGCGGCATTCGGAGCGACGATCGGAGCGTCGGTCGCGATCGGCTGCATCGTCGGCGGCGGCCTCACGAGCTGGCTGGGGTGGCGCTCGGTCTTCTTCATCAACGTCCCACTCGGGCTGATCGCCCTGATCGGGACTTACGTTTGGGTCCGGGAGTCCCGCGACCCGGTCGGCCGGAGGCTCGATTGGCCCGGACAGGTCACGGTCGCCGCCGGGATGTTTTTGCTGGTGTTGGCGCTGTTGCGTGGCAACACGGACGGCTGGGGCAGTGCACGGACGCTGGCGGAGCTCGCCGGGGCGGCCGCGATGCTGACCGCGTTCGTCGCCGTCGAGCGGCGCGTCACCTCCCCGATGCTCCCGCTCGGGATGTTCAAGCGACGCGACTTCGCGGCCGCGCAGATTGCTGCGTTCGCGATCTCATCGACGTTCTTCGCGATCTATCTCTACATCACGCTCTACCTGCAGGAGGTGCTGAAGCTCTCGCCGCTCGACGCAGGGCTGACATACCTGCCGGGGACGACGCTCGTGTTCATCGTCTCCGGGGCAAGCGCCAAGCTGGTCGAGCGAGTCAGCCCCGCCGCGCTCCTCGGAGCCGGGCTGGTGCTGGTCGCCGCGGGCCTTGCCCTGCTGACGATGATCGGCCCGCACTCGTCGTGGGCGGTGACGTTGCCGGGCGTGCTGGTCGCCTCCCTCGGCACCGGAATCTTCAATCCCACGGTCGCAACGCTCGCGCTCGGCGCCGGTCCTCCGGAGAGCAGCGGCTTGCTCGCCGGGGTCAACGACGTCGCACGCCAGGGCGGGATCGCCGTTGGGACGGCCGTCTTCGGGGCGCTCGTCCCGGCCGCCGCCGCGCTCGGCCGCGGATCGGCCGGTGCGTACGTCAACGGCCTGCACCACGCGCTAATCCTCGGCGCCGCGGTTGCCGCAGCCGGGGCCGCGACGACGGTCGCGCTGCTCGGGACCCGCCGGTCCCGGGAGCCGCGGCCCCGCCTCGCGCCCATCGTCGAGCCGTCTCCCGAGACCGCCTGAGCGACAACCGTCGACACGGAGGAAACCTCGATGCACAGTCCGATCAATGGCTGGCGGCGGCGAGTTGCCGCCGGCCGGCAAGCAGTCCGCCTGGCCGACGGCGCGCGCGTGATCGTGCGCCCGATCGGCGAAGAGGACGCCGAAGGATTCGCGCACGCCTTCACCCGCCTCAGCGACGAGTCCCGCCGGCGGCGGTTCCTCAGCGCCACCCCCCGGCTGTCGGCGCGGGCGCTCACGTACCTGACCGCCGTCGATCACGACCAGCACGTGGCGCTGGTCGCAGTCGAGCCCGAGTCGGGCGAGATCCTCGGGAGCGTTCGCTACGTACGCATCGCCGAGCGCCACGCCGAGCTCGCGATCGAGGTGATCGACGACTGGCAGGGCCGAGGCCTTGGACGCGCCCTGCTCGAGGCGATCAGTGCGCACGCCCACGCGAACGGGCTCACGCGATTCACCGCCCTCGTCGCCGCCGACAACCGGCCCATGCAGCACGCGTTGAAACGAGCCGTGGTCACCGTCGACGTCGACCACGGCGCGCTCGAGTACGTGCTCGACGTCGACGCGCTCGCGCCGGCGCCGCGCCGGTCTCCGGGGATCCGGTCGACGCCGGCGCCTGCGACCACACCATCCGGCCCGCGCCTCCAGCCAGCCGCCATCCCAGCCTGATCTCAGAAACAAGGAGTCATTCCGATGCACATTCCCACCAACCTCATCGCCGACAGCCGCCGCGCCGACCTCATCGCCGAATGCCGCCGCGCCAACCTCATTCGCGAGGCCGCCATGGCCCGTCACACCGCGGAGCGACCCCGCGCCCGTGATCGCCTCGCAGCGCGGTTGTGCCGCCACCGGCTCGACCGCGCGCTCGCGGGCGATCCCGTCCCGCCCGCGCGCGCCGGGCTTGCATTGAGAGCGCGAATGCTGGCCGACCCAGCGGTCCGCAGCGCGCTCGGCCGCCAGCTCCGCCGCGTCGTCGAGGACGCCACACTCGGTCACGCGTCCTCGGGAGTCCGGATCCGCCCGAGCCGCCCGGATGTGCTTGGCGCGGCATACGAGCTCGACGCGCTCGCCGATCGCCTGCAGGCGCCTGATCCGGTGGCGACACAGGGGGTCGCGCAGGCTCGGCTGCTGCTCATCGACGGCGCCGGTCCGCTCTACCGCCGCGGAGGGACCGACGACCTACGCGCCGCGGTTGCCCGCGCGCTTGCCAGCCTCCGGCCGGAGCTCGGCGTCCAGCGGTGAGTGCCGGCGCGCCCTGCCTAGGAACGAGCTCATGCTCACACGAAACGATCCTCCCGCGAGCGGGCCGCGTGAGCGCCCTGGTGTCGGGCTCGTGCTCGTCTCGGCTGCGCGCTTCGGCGCACTTGGCATGTGCCACGGCATTCCGCGGCCAGCTCGTCCTCCAAGAAGCGAGCGCCCAGCCGCAGCCGCTCAGCCCGTGAGCGGGGGATCGGCCCGGCGGCCATCCACCGCGCCTGCTCGAGCTGGCGATGCGCTTCGCGCAGCCATCCTCGTCGCCCGTTGGGGCCGATCAGCTCGACGTCGAAGCTGTCGCTCGGGTCGCCGCCGGACTCCTCCGATCCGTCCTCACCATCCTCGTCCTGCTCCTCGTCGCGCGCGAGCTCGCGCTCAAGGCCACTCGCGCCGGCCAGCCTCACTCTGAAGCTCCGGCGCCAGCTCGTCACCGCGCGCATGGCCGTGCTCCTCGTCCTCGGCCTCATCGGTCGCGATCGCCTCAACGATGATCTCGCGCGCGATCCGGTCGTAATCGACGTTCGAGTCACTGCTCGCGCTCGCTGTCAGCTTCGTGCCATCGACCGCGACTACCCCGGAGCTCATCAGACCCGCCTTGGCGCACAGCCGCAACACCGAACCGAACAATCCGGCCAGCGGCCGCTGGTGGCGGCGCACGAAACGAGCGACGGTCGCGTGATCAGGCACCCGGTTAGCAGTAATCACCCGGTAGGCGATGTCCTGACGGCAGTGACGCTCGATGTCGCGCGAGGAATGCACCTTCGTCGAATACGCGTACATCAGCATCGCCACCACCTGAGCTCAACCGGTCGTCGCAACACAGGTTGGCCTGTGACTCTAGAAGGAGTAGGTGACAACTGGGTTCGGCTGGGGGGATACGGCTGTCGTCGTGGAGGCTCGCCCGGAGGGCGGCCCGGAACGGCGATAGCCGCGCGCGACCGTCAGACACCCCCTGGGGCCGCCGGTCCGGTAGTCGTCACGCCACACTTCTATAACGAACTTAAGATCCAGGACACTAGACGATGCCCGGGCGCAGCAGCGCAGGAGATTAACGACCGTCTGGCAGCTCGCTCGTGAGTACGACGGCGTGTTCAAGCGGATGATGAGCAGACGCGCGATCCGGGTTCAGGAGGCTGGGGTATCGCGGCGTTGCCCGCGAGTTGCTTGCAGGTTGGACCGCGGTCATGTGTTGTGGTGCCCGGCCGCCGAGATCGACGGCATCGAGCCGTTCTTCACCCAGCAGCGCACGATGTCTCGCATTGAGAGGATGCCGATGACATCGGCGCCGTCGATCACGATCACGTGGCGGAATCTGCCGTCGGTCATTGCCTCGGCAGCGCGTTCAAGCGACCACTCCGCCGCTGCGTAGACGAGGTTGGAGGTCATATGGTCGCGCACGACCTCAGCGTCCAGTTCGCCGTTCTCGGCAGCCGCGATCAGGATGTCGCGCTCGGTGATGATGCCCGGCGCGGGTAGGTCAGGGTCAAACACGACGGCCGCGCCAACGCCCCCCTGGGTCATCCGGCGGGCGGCCACGCGGAGCGTGTGCGACGGGCCGACGGTAACGACGATCGGGTTCATGCCATCGCGCACCAGCATGGGAGTTCTCCTGTGTCTCGGGGATTGGTGTCGAATTGGCGTGCCGCGCCGGCGTGGCTCGGCTGCGACATGGATGAGTAGCGTGACCGCCGGCAGGCGCCAGCCAGCGCCATCGTCGCGCAGCAGCCTCTGCGTGATCGCATCGGCCACATCCTCTGCTCGTTGCGCAGCGCGATCGCACGAAGCTCCGGCGCTGTGTCGCTGAATCGACAATGGCCTCGGGGCTGCAACCACTGGTCCCCGTTCAAGATCGCCCGGGCGCCGGCCACCAGCCGCTGACGGCCGAGCGTGTAAGCGCCGGTGGCTCGGGTCTCAACCATGTCGCGACTTCATCAAGCTTGTAACGATTGCCACCAATAGACTGTAGCACTTGCTACAAGCGGTGCGCTCAAGGCAGTCTCAGATGGGGAACGCCCTGCCAGGCGAGGGCTTGCCCTTCACGCGACGGTCGAGGGGCCGCTCGAGCCGCCGGTTTTCGAGCTCCGGCGGGAGTGCCTTAGGCCCGTCGGGATACGGAAGGGAAGCGTCTCAGCGGTCATCTCGAGGGTGTTGGCGCCTTCGGGTGGTGCGCTGACGATCAGGCACAGCTGCTCGTGATCGGTGTGTCGTTGAATACCTGCCGGACGGTGTCGGGGTCGACCAGCACCACGCTCAGCGGTGAGAGCGTGAGCGGCTCGCCGTCGGCCCGGATCCGCCCGATGCCCTCGAGCAGCACATACAGTTCGGTGCTCTGACGGTGACGATGCCGCGTCGATGCCTGGGCTGGCGCTAGCCGCCAGAGGCGTGCACCCAACGTGCGCGACCCCGCCTCCTTGCCCAGATCGGTGTTTCTGGACGCCCATCTGGTTCGAAGGTCGCGAGAACATGTCCTCGGTGCTGGGCACGCGATACCCCGTCTTGCTCTCCTTTCGCACGTTTGAGAGACAACTGCTGTGTTTGACAGGCAAACCGCAGTGTCTCGCGCGCGATGTCTCGATCCTGCGGATCGGCCTCGATCGATGCTAAGGGACAAGCAAGCGGTATGCCGACCGCCCGAGTCTCGGCGGCAAGCCGTCGCGGCGACGTGGCGAGAGTCGGAGAAGCGATCGTCGTGCGGACGCTCCTGGTCGGTGGCCCCGGACGCGCGTGTGTTGAGTTCCTCAGGCCGCGATCGCCGGTTGCGAGGCCATGACGCGTGATCCCGAGGGGATCAGGCGCTGACGGCGGGTGCGGTTGACGGGTCGCGGCGGGCCTGCGCCGCACGGGCGATCAGCTCGACGCAGGTGGCCAGTGGTATCGCGGTCGAGTCGATGATCAGGTGGTAAAGGCGTGGGTTGGTGGCGTCGAGCTGGTAGAGCTGCTTGACGTACGCCTCGCGCGCTCGGTCGTTCTCTCGCAGCCGCGCAGCAGCGCGCTTGTGGTCGAGCCCGGCCTCCTGGTGGACGCGCTCGATCCGGCGTTCCGGCGGACCGTCAAGGCGGACGTGCAGCGCGGTCGGATGCTCGGCGAGCACGACCGCGCCCGCGCGTCCGAGCAGCACGCCGCCCGCCGCACTGGCGCCGGCGCCCCGGATCACACGGTCGAGCTCGGCTCGATACTCCTCCTCGGTCGGCACGCTGGGCAGCTCGGGCGGGAACGCGGCCGCCGTGTACAACGCGCCGGTCGAAAAGCGCGGCAATAACCGTGCCAGCAGGCCCGCCGGCCGCTCCTCTTGGAGCAGCGGGTCATCAGGCGTGGTGCCGAGCCGCTCGGCGACCTGCGCGGCGAGCGCCCGGTCAAAGAACGGCACCCCGAGGCGCGCGGCGAGCACCGGCGCGACCTCGCTGCCACCAGCCCCGTAGGACGCCGAGATGGTCACGAACGGCTTCATCGCTTCTCGTCCGGTCCGGCAACATTCTGCCGCGATCGGCGATTACTCGCATGCGCCGAGCAGACAGGCGGCGTGCCACACCGGCCCATGACCAGGATATTCGTCCCCGTCTCGTCCCCGTCTCGTCCCCGTCGATGTCCCGTTGCGGCAGCGGGCGCGGACTGCTTGCACGTCGGGCGGTCCATACCGGCTGGCCGACGCCGAAGTCCTCGCCGCAGCCCGCACACGACACGCAATGTGCTCGAGCTCGTCTCGACCGTCGCTGAGCGGATCGATAGGCCTCCTCGTTCCGAGGTGGCCTCCCGGTAGTAACGGAGCAGGAACGTACGCTAAGCGCCGCACTCCGCGCGCCGTCCCGCAAAGCCAATCGCGGACCGAGACGACGGCGCGTGCGCCGTCCGATGCGATGGAGTCCTCGATCGAGACCGCGATGTCCGGCTGTTGCGGGGGCTGCGGGGATAGTCTTTGCGCATGCGCTACATCCAGTTGGTGGAATTCTGCAGTGGTCATCCCGTCGAAGACGTGAGGCGCGCGTTGGATGATTGGCTGCACGCCACCAGCGGCAAGCGCACGCTCCAGACGGCAATCGTCGCGGTGGAGCACGGGCAACCGAATCACTTCTGGGAGCTGCTCGAGTATCCGTCGGAGGAGGCGGCGGCGAGCGCGAATGAGCTGCCTGAGACGAGGGCTGCGTTCGCGCGGTGGATGGCGCTTGTGGACGGCGAGCCAGTGTTCCGTAACCTCGATGTGGTCGAGCATGTCGACGGGTAACGACTGCCTCCGCGCGAGCGGTGCTTCTCGTCCAGCACCGCAAAGCCATGGCTCGCACTGGGGACGAATCGCCGCGTAGTCGCGTCGCGGGCCGCGCAAGATCGTCGCGGTCGGTGGTTGAGACTCGGAGGAGAAGTGCACTGTGTTTCATATGGCGTGGTTCGTGAGGTACGGCTTTGGCGTTTACGGCTGGGAATGAGCCATGGTCGGGGAACGCGAGCCGCGACATCGCGAAACCGCGGCTGTTCATCGACATGGCCACGTCTTTGGAACGCGCTGGTTTTGACTACCTCATGGGGGAGGATTCTTCCGTTCTTCCGGACGTTCACGGAGGTGGGTTTGAGCATGCAGTGAGGAACGGCGTCGTCCGGCATGACCCGATGCCCCTTGTGCCACTGATCGGCGCCGCGACCTCTCGGTTGGGCATCATCGCGACGGCATCCACGAGCTTCTATCCGCCGTTTTTAGCCGCGCGACTTATCCACTATCCTCGACCATCTGACGAATGGGCGATTCGGGGTGAACCTGGTCACCTCCAGCCCCGATGCCGCGGCGCAGAATTATGGACACGACCAACACTTCGACCATTCTTCCATACATATGGAATGGCCTGGCGTTATTAACGACCTGGCGTCATTACCGGTTGAACCTGCGTGAACGTACAGATGGATAGACGACTGAGGTTGTCGTGACTAGAGAGAGGGAGGCGGACGTGATGGAGTGCGCTCTGGGTGGGATCAAGGTGGTGGAGTGCTCGCAGTTCGAGGTCGGCACAGCGTGTGGACAGACGCTCGCGTGGCTCGGCGCGGACGTGATCAAGGTCGAGCAGCCCGGCAGGGGCGATCCTGCTCGGGTGTACCCGATCTTTTTCGCGACCTTGAACTCCTCCAAGCGCAGCGTCACGTTGAACCTCAAGGCCGACGCCGGCCGTCAGGCGTTTCTGGACCTGGTCGCGACCGCCGACGTCGTGCTCGAGAACATGTCGCCCGGGAAGTTCGAGTCGCTCGGACTCGATTACGACACGTTGCGTGCTGTCAACCCGCGGCTGGTGTTTGCCCGCGGCAAGGGGTTCGGCACCTATGGCGAGTACGCCTCCTACAAGTCGTTCGAGATGATCGCGCAGGCAACGGGCGGCGCGATGGCCGCAACCGGCGAAGCCAGCGGGCCGCCGATGATGGAGCGCTTCCCAATCGCCGATCACGCGACCGGCGTGCACCTGGCGCTCGGGATTGTGGCGGCTTTGTGGCAGCGCGAGCGCACGGGTGAGGGTCAGCAGGTCGAGGCCTCGATGCAGGACACGACGATGAGCATGGGGCGGATGTGGTTCTCGCATCACTTTGCCGGCAATCCGTACCTGCGGACGGGAAATCGCCAGCCCGGCTCAGGCGACCTGTATCCGTGTGCTGGCGGCGGCCAGTTCGACTACATCTACATCCTCTGTATGCGCACGCGACCGATGTGGCAGGCCCTGCTGCAGACGATCGGCCGACCGGAGCTCGACCACCCCTCACGACACACGCACGACGACCTCGATGACGCGTTTGAGAGCGAGCTCTACGAGAGCATCTGCGCGTGGACGAGGCGTCACGACAAGTTCGAAGCGATGCGGCTCCTTGCGCACGCTGGGGTCCCGGCCGGAGCGGTGCTGACAGGCGAGGAGGTGATCGCGGATCCGCACCTTCGCTCGCGCGGAATGGTCGTCGAGCTCGAGCACGAGACGCACGGGCGGGTCACGATTGTCGGCGCCCCGATCAAGATGGCAGCCTCGCCCCCGAGGATTGTCGCCCCGCCGATGGTCCTTGGCGAACACACCGACGAGGTCCTCGGCGACCTCGGCTACACCAAGGAACGAATTGAAGATCTGCGGCGAACGGCCGCGATCTAGATCGATGAAGACGCCGCGGTTTGACGTCGATTTCAACGCTCCGGGCGTGGCAGATGACCCGTGGGCGCTGTATGAGGAGATTCGCGCTGCGGGGCGGGTGGTCTGGAACGGCGCGCTCGAGGTCTGGATGGTGACTGGCTTCGATGACTGTGTCGAGGTGCTGGACGATCCCAAGGCTGAGCGCTTCGGCGTCGTCTTCACGACGAGGAACTCGCGCTCGGCTTTCTCTACGGCGAAGGCCTGATCCATGAGCCTCGGCGCGCGGGACTCACCGACGACCTCGCCGCGAACACGATCGACGTCCGTGGTCCGCTCACGCGCGACCCCGGCGAGCGGCGCTTCTACACCACCTCGTCATGCGGCGTATGCGGCAAAGGAGCGCTCGAAGAAGTGGCGGCGCACGCTCCACCCACCAGGCCCGGTCCACGAGTCGACCGCTCGTTGCTCGCGACCCGCCCGATCGCCTGCGCCAACCCACCTTCGCGCGGACCGGCGGACTGCACGCCACCGGACTGTTCACCGCCACCGGCGAACTGCTGATCGTTCGCGAAGACGTCGGTCGTCACAACTCGATGGACAAGGTCATCGGCCGAGCGCTACTCGACTCCCGCCTTCGTTATCAGGACGCCCTCGCCGAGTCTCGCGCGTTGTGAAAGGAGGTCTGCGGCCTCCGTCCGCGCGTGCTGTGCGTGTCCTTGTGATTGCATCGTGAGCGACTTGCCGGGTAGCCGCGAGGATCGGTTCTTGGCCGGCTTGCTCGTGCTGCCTTCGCCGGATGGCCTCGGAGGGCTTGCTTCTAGAATGGATGGCTACCAGACAGTGAGGAAGGACTAGGAGGCTTCGACGATGACCGAGGACGAGCAGGCTGACCATTACAACGTCGCCGAGTGGCACGGCAAGATGCTGATCGATCGTGACGGCGAGAAGATCGGCAAGCTGCAGGACGTGTACGTAGATGTCGAGAACGATCAACCGCAGTTCGCCACCGTCAAGGAGGGCTTCATCAGCCGCCACCTGACTTTTGTGCCGCTGAGAGGAATCACCGTGGGTCCCGATGACCTGCAGGTAGCGGTTACCAAGGCACAGGTCGAGTCCGCGCCGAACATCGAGCAGCACGGCGAGGAGCTCTCCCAGGCCGACGAGTCGGCGCTCTACCACCACTTCGAGCTCAACTACACCCCGCCTGACACCGAGAGCGGACGCCGACTCGCCCGGCGTTGATCGTCCTCGCCACGACGCACCGGCCACCGCCCCAGGCTCCTAATCGTTATGTCCACCAGGTATCTGGACGACCCTGCGAGCAGAGGCTCAGTACGCGCGTCAGCGTTACGACTTGTACAAGGCCAAGGCCTACGGGCAACGGCCCACGAGCGAGGCACGTATGCGCGAGCTCGAACGAGCCTGCCTGGGGGCAGAGGCGCGTCTTCGCGCCGCTGAGGCTCAGGAGCGGAGCGCTCGCAGCACGGACGGTAAGCAGCCAGGTTCGAGCTGACGCCTCACCCGCCGTGTGGCGTCAAAAACACCGGGGCTAACGCGTAAGCAGGGCCGTGGGACGAAGCCGCAGGAGACCCCTTGTCGTCAGAAGCGCGCATTCGGTGCTCGCTGGGCGGCGCCGGTTCGCTAATGCCCGGCGTTGCCGGGGATTCCGTTTGCGTTTGCTGTGAAAGCAGAGGGCCACTGGAGGCGGCCGTCAACCGGGCTGCAGACGGCGGCCCTCGTCCAGGCGTCCTGGGCCGTCAGCCTGCGAGGATGTGCACCTCGGGGTGGCTGGCGAGGAGGGCGCGGAGATCTACAGGATCGCTTCTGAGCAGCACGCATCGCGCAGCGCCGTGTCGGGCCTGGGCGGCGAGTGCGGTGGCGCCGACCAGGGCGTCGATCGTGGCATCCGAACCGGCGTTCCCGAGCAGCCGGGCGGCCGTGCGAGCGAGCTGCTCGTCGGTCGGCATCACCTCGGCGGCTTTGACGACCCGGTTGATGGCGGCATCAGCAGGTCGCCCGCGAACGAGCTTGACGAGTGTCACCGCCGATACGACGAGGTCCGCATCGAGTTCGCGCGCTCGCTGGAGCCACGCCTGCACCGCCCGGTCGTTGCTCGCTGCCTTCGACACGCCGTCGGCGCCGAGGACGAGCAGATCGCTTACTCGGCCGAGGGCGCGTTCGCGTCGTCGCGCTCGGGCCACAGGCGTCGGACCTCCTCGATCAGCTGATCGTCAACGGGGCCGTTGGCTGCTTGCATCTCGGCGAGGAGATCGGCGAGCGCATCGCGCCGCAGCTGCCGGCGAACAGCTCGTTGACGTACGCCGACACGCCGCGGCCCCCGACACGTTCCCTGGTCTGCGCGAGCACCTCAGCGTCGAGGCTCATGGATACCTTCGTCACCGTCATGCGCTGCAAGTAGGAAGAGGTTGGGCTGGGTCGTCGTGTTTTGGTCGCCCTCAGATCCCCTAGCGCCTGCAGCTCGAGGTCGTCGCTCGTCGCGCGTGTTCCGCGGCGCGAGATGGCAGACACGCCGATCTGCGCAAGGCCGCCTCGCGAAACGGGCCGTCGGGCTGGGCGCCGGCAGGCGTGCGCGCGTGCCTGAGACGTCCCGTGACGCCAGGGAACACGCTGCCGGCGCACGCCCCCGACCGGGGCTGCATATTGGGTGGGTCGGATCAGCAACTGCACTAGAAACGCAGTTCAAGCTTGTCCAGCAGCGCGAGGTGGCGGCAGCAGCTGCTTCGTTCAAGGCTGGCTTGGACGAACGGGCCGTCCGGCCAGGCGGCAGCGAAGGCAGGCATGTACCTGAGACTGCGTGAAGAAAATCCCTCGGCGCCAGTGCCAGCGCAAATCTGCAAGCACCTGCCCATTGCTCACACGTCGATCCCGCCGTTGACGCCCCAGATCGCGCCCGTGATGAACGACGACTGATCCCCGACCAAGAAATGCACGACGCGCGCAATTTCGTCGGGCCTCCCGAGCCGTCCCACTGGGATCTTGTCCTTGATCCCTCGAGCACCTTCTCTGGTATGTGCTCGAGCATCTCGGTCGCGATGAACCCGGGAGCCACGGTGTTGAGGGTGATGCCGATACCGTCCTCCTCGAGCTTCCCTGCCCGCTTGAGCTGGAACGCAGCTTCGCAGGCGAACGTTTTGGTCAGTCCGAACACCCCCGACTTCGAAGCGGCGTAGTTCGCCTGACCGATGTTGCCCATCTCGCCGATGATCGAGGAGATGTTCACAATTCGTCCGGAGCCCCGCTCGATCATGTGCGGCAGCACCGCCTGGCTCATAAAGAACGCGCCCGACAAGTTGACCGCGATCACCTTGTGCCAGTCCTCGTCCGTCAGCTTCAGAACGGTCTTGTCGATCGTGATGCCGGCATTCTTCACCAGGATGTCTAGGCGCCCGTGCTGCTCTATCACCTCGCGCACGGTTCGCCGGCAGTCGTCCGCCGACCCCGATGTTGCCCTGGTGGATGCTGCCCTTCAGGCCTTCCTGTTCGAGCTTGCCGATGAATGCCTCGGCCGTCTCGCGGTCACGGCTGTAGCCGGCCGCGACGTCCGCCCCTTGCTCTGCGAGGCTGTTGCAGATTGCCGCTCCGATCCCTCGGGTGCCCCCGGTGACGAATGCGACGCGGCCGTGCAGACGCGGACCGCGCGCGAGCGTGTCCGAGCTCATGGTGACGGTGCTTGACATGCTGTCTCCTTCTCTCAGCGGTCCGCGCGTTCGCGCAACCAGTCCGCGAGCCGGGGCCAGATCTCATGTTGGCCTTCGACCCGGCCATCAGGCCGATGCGGCCGCCCGGCCGCTCGAGGTGGGTGACGTCCTCGCTGGAGACGAGGTCGAGAATCGGGGCGGTGCCCTTGGGACGCGATCTGGTCGGCGCGCGAGGTCACCGCGAGTCGGTTCTGCTCGATTCGCGTCAGGCGCTCGAGCTTGTCCTCGGTTCGATAAAGCGGCAGCTCCAGCCGCGTCACATCGGCCCGGCCCGCGAGGCGCAGATTCCGGAGCACGAGATCGGCGCAATCCGAGCCGATCCTTGTGATCGCTGCGATGTTCTCGCCGCTGCGGGCCAGCAACACGCCGAAGCTCGGCTTTGACACGAGCTCTTCGAATGCCGGTTCCGAGTCAGACTCCGCCCGCTCGTACAGTGCACGAACCTGCGCATTGGGGTGCTCGCGTCGGGCATAACGCCTACTCCTCCTGCGCCTGCGTAGCCGCGACCTTTTGTTCGAGCTCGGCCATCACCGTCGGGTCCCGAAGCGTCGTCACGTCGCCGAGCGTCCGGCCCTCGGCGATGTCTCGCAGCAGCCGGCGCATGATCTTCCCCGAGCGGGTCTTGGGCAGGTCCTCGCTCCACAGGATCCGCTTGGGCCGCGCCAGCTTGCCGATCTGCCTGGCGACGTGCTCGCGGATCTGAGCCTCGATCTCCGGGGTCCCCTCCAGGTCGCCCTGGAGGGTCACATAGGCGACAATTGCCTGCCCGGTGAGCTCGTCTGACTGGGCGACCACGGCCGCTTCGGCGACCTTGTGGTGCGCGACGATCGCCGACTCGACCTCGGCCGTCGAGAGACGGTGCCCGGAGACGTTTATGACATCGTCGATCCGCCCGACAATCCAGAGGTATCCGTCCTTGTCCCGAATCGCCGCATCGCCGACGAGGTAGGTGTCATTGCCGAAGCGCGAGAAGTATGTCTCAACGTAGCGCTCGTCATCGCCGTAGAGCGTGCGCAGCATCCCTGGCCACGGGCGCTTCAGCACCAGCAACCCCTGACCCTGCTTGACCGACTCACCGGTCGTCTCGTCGACGACGTCGGCGATCACCCCCGGAAGCGGGAACGTCGCCGACCCCGGCTTGGTGTCCGTCAAACAGTGAAGATAGGAGCCGGCGTCTGGCCCGGGGTCTGACTTACCGTCAAACTGACCCTTCGGGTGTCTTGCTGGGACCTGTCGGCCCCGGGCTCGCCGCCGCTGATCGCCGATATGGGCGGTCGGGTCGGGCGGCGTGACCTCATAGGAACCTGTTCAGAGTGCCTCGTCACTGTTCTGTCCGCCCTTCCCGACCAGGCCGCCCTCCCAGACAGAGAGGACCGCATGCATAGCATGACGCAGGAGGACACGCTGGTCGTTGGCGGGGTCGACGCGCACGCCGACACCCATCACGCGGCCGCGCTGGATCAGCGCGGAGCGCTGCTCTCGACGAACAGCTTCCCGACGACAACGTCGGGCTACCGCGAGTTGGTCGACTGGCTGAGCGGCCACGGGGAGATCGACGTCGTCGCGGTCGAGTCGACCGGCTCGTATGCCGCCGCGCTCGTGCGCTACCTAGGCCAGCACGGCGTCAGGGTCGTCGAGGTCAACCAGTCGCATGCGCATACTCGCCGGCGTGTCGGCAAGAGCGACCCGATCGACGCGGAGATGGCCGCCCGCCTGTTCCAGGCCGGCAAGGCCAAAGCGGTCCCGAAGCAGACCGACGGGATCGTCGAGTCGATCCGGCTGCTGCGCGTCGCGCGCCACAGCGCGGTGAAGTCCCGCAGCGCCGCACTGGTCCAGGTCCGTGACCTCATCATCACCGCCCCGCAGGAGATCCGTGATCAGCTCTGCTGCCGCAAGACGCTCCGCGGCAAGGTCACCGTCTGTGCGCGGCTCCGCCCGTCAGGCGGGGAGCTCCGCTGCCCGTCGCAAGCCGCGAAGTTCGCGCTCCGCTCGACCGCTCAGCGCGTCCAAGCGCTCGATCAGGAGATCGGCGCGCTGGATCGCGAGCTCGAGCAGCTCGTCGCGGCTGCCGCGCCGCGCACCGTCCAGCTGCTCGGGATCTCGACCGGGCATGCCGGTCAACTGCTCATCACGGCCGGACAGAACATGGAACGACTCCACGGCGAGAGCTCGTTCGCGATGCTCTGCGGCGCCAGTCCGATCCCTGCCTCGTCAGGCAAGACGACCCGTCACCGCCTCAACTACGGCGGCGACCGCCAAGCCAACCGGGCGCTCCACCTCATCGCCGTCTGCCGACTGCGCTACTGCGAGCGCACCCGCGCATACGCCAAGCGCCGAACCGCAGAAGGCAAGACTCAGCGCGAAATCATGCGCTGCCTCAAGCGCTACATCGCGCGTGAGGTCTTCACCTCCCTCCGTGCCGACCTCGCCGAAACCGCGCAACCACGACCGATGGTCTCGACCACCATCATGTGCGGCAACCCCGGCTTCGGGATCAACCGAACCCGCACTTGACATCTATAGGAACGTCCGGGCAGTGGTGAGATCATGATCTGGCCCGTCTCGGTCTGCCACCAGGTGTCCACGATCGGGCATCGCTCCCGGCCGATCACGACGTGATACCACAGCCACGCCTTCGGGTTGATCGGCTCACCGACCGTCCCCAGCAGCCGCAACGACGACAGGTCGATGGGCGTTCGGGTGCTCTGGGCCCCATTTCATGCATGCCCGGATCGCCGTCGGCGCGGTGTAGAAGATCGTCACACCGTGCCGCTCGACGAGCTCCCACCAGATGCCCTTGTGCGGGTAGTCCGGAGCGCCCTCGTACATCACGCTGGTGGCGCCGTTCGCGAGCGGGCCATACACGATGTAGGAGTGCCCGGTGACCCAACCAACGTCGGCCGAGCAGAAGAACACGTCACGCTCGGGATCGAGGTCGAACACGTACCTGTGCGTGGAGCTCACGCCGGTCAGGTAGCCGCCGGTGGTGTGGACGATCCCCTTCGGCTTGGCGGTCGAGCCCGAGGAGTAGAGAATGAACAACGGGTGCTCGGCTTCCATCGGCTCTGCCGGGCACACCGGGTGCGCCGCCGCGAGGATCTCGTCGTAGAACACGTCGCGGCCGCTCGCATCGCCACGTCAATGCGCGTGTGGCGCACGACGACGATGTGCGCGAGCGACTCGAGCTCGCCCATCACCTCGTCGACCTGGGCCTTCACCGGGGCGGTGCTGCCCTTGCGCCGGGCTCCGTCGACGGTGATCAGCGCCTTCGCGTGCGAGACCTCCATCCGCTCCCTGACTGCCTCGGCGCGAACCCGCCGAAGACGACGTTGTGCGGGGCGCCGATCCGCGCGCACGCGAGCATCGAGACGACCACCTCGGGGATCATCGGCAGATAGATCCCGACGATGTCGCCCTTGCCGATGCCGAGGTTTTTCAACCCGTTCGCGAGTCGCTGCACGTCGCGATGCAGCTCGGCGTAGGTGATCGCGCGCTGCTCGCCCTCCTCGCCAGCCCAGTGAAACGCGACCCGGTTACCCCGCCCGGCGTCCACGTGCCTGTCGAGGCAGTTGTAGGACACGTTCAGCTTGCCGTCGGTGAACCACTTATAGAACGGGGCGTTGGAGTCGTCGAGCACAGTCGTGAACGGCTCGTCCCAATGCAGCTCGCGCGCCTGGTCGGCCCAGAACCCGATCGGGGTCAAGCTCGGCCCGGGCGCGCACGGACGCATCGTTCATGCTTTCGGCGGCGACGAAGTGCCGGGGCGGAGCGAAGCGATCCTGGTGCAGGAGCTCCGCGATCCGACGCTCTAGCTTCTCGCCTGAGAGCAGCGCCGACGACGACAGCTGGCCGCCTGCGTGTGTGCTGATCGTGCGACGAACTCATATCGACACCTCGTTTGGGTGGTTTCGTGGCTGGCTGGTGGCAAGACGGTGAGGATCCTCACCCCGGCGCGAGCAGCTTGCCGTCGCTCGGCTCGGGCTGATTGGTGCTGCCGCGCCGCTCTGCCAGCTGGTGACCACGGAGTTGGTGTCGAGATAGTTCTCGAGCGCGTTGTGACCCATCTCCCGGCCCCAGCCGGACTCCTTTGTAGCCACCGAACGGCATCGCGACATCAAACACGCTGTAACAGTTGATCCACACCGTGCCCGCGGGCGGCCGATGCGCGGTCCCAGCGATCGCCCGCTCTGCCGCCGACGATCGGCCGACGGTCCCACAGATGCTCCCGGCGGCCCGTTGCTCGCGCGATCCGGCGTTGAGATGGACATGCTCGGCTCCTGACGCTGACATTTCGGCGCTGACCGATGTGAGATCACGCGCCACGTCGGCCGAGAGTTCGAGCCGGAGAGTCATTGCCCGCCGAGGTCTGAAGCGGACCGAACCTTCACCATACACCCTGTAGCAAGTCGCTCGCCGGAAGTGTCGAGGCTCGCCTTCTCCCAGGTTCGATTCGCCGGCTGTCGACGTCCGCTCTCGGTGTCAGGCGAGTATGTAGTTGAGCTCGTAGTGGTGATGGAGCACCGACTCGTCGGGCTGGGACCCCCTAACGTGTGGCGCCGTTGCGGATGATCGCGGCCTGGCCCTGGCCGCCGCCGACGCACAGCGCGGCGACACCGCGACCTGAGTCGCGGCGTCGCATCTCGTGCAGGAGAGTGACGAGGATGCGGCCGCCGCTGGCTCCGATCGGGTGCCCGAGTGCGATCGCTCCGCCGTGGGGGTTGATCCGCTCGGGGTCGATGTCGAGCTCTCTGAGGACGGCCAGCGACTGCGCTGCGAATGCCTCGTTGAGCTCGAACAGATCGATGTCGCCGAGCTCGAAGCCCGGCTCTCCCCAGCGCCTTACGTACCGCCGGGACAGGGCCGATGCCCATGATCTTCGGGTCGACCCCGACCGAGGCGTAGCTCTCGACCGTCCCAAACGTCCGCAGGCCGAGCTCGCTGGCCTTCTCGCCGACGTCACGACGATCGCGGCGCGCCGTCGTTGATGCCCGAAGCGTTGCCGGCGGTGACGGTGCCGCCTTCGCGGAAACGCCGTGCGCAGCTTCGCGAGCGTCTCGGCGGTCGTCCCGGCGCGGGGATCCTCGTCGCTATCGACCAGCCGCAGGCCCCCCTTGGCGGGCACCTCGATCGGAACGATCTCCTCGCTGAAGCTCCGTCAGCGATCGCCCGCTCAGCCTTTTGCTGGCTGCTGGCGGCGAACGTGTCCTGTTCCTCGCGGCTGATCCCGTACTGCTCGGCGACGTTTTCCGCGGTGACGCCCATGTGGATGTCGTTGAAGGCATCCCAGAGGCCGTCGTGGATCATCGAATCGATCAGCTCGGCGTTGCCCATTCGCGCTCCGAATCGCCCGGACGGCAGCAGATACGGCGCGCGGGTCATGTTCTCCATGCCGCCCGCCACAACGATCTCGACGTCGCCGGCGCGGATCATCTGCGACGCGATCGCAACCGCCTTGAGACCCGATCCACAGACCATGTTGATCGTCGTCGCCGGCACCTCCTTTGGGATCCCAGCGCCGATCGCAACCTGGCGCGCCGGGTTTATCGC
>CAVXPA010000010.1:0-219125 GCA_963763525.1 uncultured Solirubrobacterales bacterium | reverse complement strand
ACTGAGAACGGCGTACCGGGCGGATTCCAGCTGTCGACTAACCCTACGACCTGGCAGTGCTGGTCGTAGGGTTAGCGGCCGGCAGCACGGGTTCGTGCCGCTCGCTCCGCCGCGCCGCGCCGCTTCCGCTTCCGTGCCGCGATGGGGATCTTGGCGCCAGCGTCCACACTCTCGAACTGTGCCGACGGAAGAACTCTTGCCGCTTACGGACGTGACCTCAGCGCGCCTGGGGCGCGAGCTTGCGGCCGAGCCGGTCCGCCGCGACGCGCGGGTCAGCACCCGCACTCGTGTTCCGGCTAGCACGAAGCCGTTACGTCCGTGTTACCCGCTGTCTGATACCGATGAGGCGAACATGCACGTGCCGCATATCGTCGGGCTGGTCCTCGCGTCGCTCGGCTGCGCCATCGCCCTGGCCGCGTGCGGATCTTCCTCGAAGCCGAAAAGTACGGTCGACCTTGCCACCTCGCCGCAGGGGGTCAAGTACTCAGACTGCATGCGCTCCCACGGCGTCCCGGATTTCCCAGACCTCAACGCGAACGGCAGCGTCAGCCTCCCGTCGAGCATCAATACGCAGTCGCCCGCGTTCCAGTCCGCTGAGGGAACGTGCGCCAGTCTGCGGCCGCAAGGCGCCCCGCCGCCACCGATCACGCTGGCGCAACAGAAGAGCTTTACCGCCAACGCCAAGTGCATGCGCAAGCACGGCATCCCCGATTTCCCGGATCCGACGTTCGGCCCGGGCGGTCACGGGGTTGGCCTTCAGTTCGCGCCCGGTGCGCCCCTTCCCACCGCGGCGGCGCTCCAGCTGGCCAACGCGAAGTGCGCGCACGTCGGCTCGCCGCTGCCATTGCGTGGCGTCGCCACGTCCGGCTGAGCCACTCGCCTGCGGTCGGACCGCTTTCACGCCAGGACGCGGCATTCGCGGCACTGGCCGAGGGTTGCGCTCTGCGCGGACACCGGGTGGCTGCCCTAGCGCCAGGCCCCGGGTTCGGGAGCGAGCATCGGCGTGGCCGCCCAGGGCGTGGACTACCTTCGGTGATCACCCCGTAGTCATCGTGGCCGTAACCGTAGCGTTACTGGCTCAGCGGCAGACTGTGCTGAGCATGCGCGCGACCAAGATCGTGAAACTGGTGACCCTCGCTGGCTCCTGCACGATCGCCCTCGCCGGGTGCGGCTCCTCAGCGAAACCGACGACCCTCGTCAAGAGCGCCTCGACCGAGATCTCGGCCGCGATCGGGTTCTCAAATTGCATGCGCTCGCATGGTGTGTCGGACTTCCCCGACCCCAGCGCTGGTGGGGAGCCGATGGGGCAGCAGCTCGCCCGCTCTGGGGTAAACCTGAACGCGCCGGCCTTCCAGTCCGCAATGAACGCCTGCAAGGCTCTGGCGCCGGCCGCCAAAGCGGCCGTCGGTCCGACCTTCGGTCAGAGCAAGGCGATGATGGTCGCCTTCGCGCGGTGCATGCGTGCGCACGGCCTGAAGACCTTCCCTGATCCGACGTCGTCGTCGGCAACGCGGGCCTCGCAGGCGCCGCAGCCCAGCGGCGCGGATATGAGCTACAGCGGCCCCGGCGGCTCGGTGACGCTCGACATCCCGCAATCGCTGATTCAGTCACCCGCGTTCAACAGGGACTCCGCCGCGTGCGGCATGGGGACCCCGAGCGGACAGAAGCAGAAACCACGAGCGCAATCGTGACCAGCAGGACCAG
Source organism: uncultured Solirubrobacterales bacterium (assembly GCA_963763525.1). Lineage (GTDB taxonomy): Bacteria > Actinomycetota > Thermoleophilia > Solirubrobacterales > Solirubrobacteraceae > Palsa-465. Next base: position 217,421 of record CAVXPA010000010.1, on the reverse strand, counting down.
ATCACGCCCAGTCTTGCAGGCCAGCGTGATCGCGCTTGTGGTCACGTCCTGCGCGATCGCGTTGGCGGCCTGCGGCTCGACCAAGCCGGCAACGACCGCGGCCAGCTTGAACCCGTCCGCCGCCACCGCGCAGCGCGCGGCGCTGAGGTTCTCACAGTGCATGCGCGCCCACGGGGTGACCAACTTCCCCGACCCCACAGCCAACGGGCAGTCCCCGACCAGCGATCACGTCAACAAGCGCTCCCCGGCCTTCCAGACCGCGGTGCAGGCCTGTCACCCGCAGATGACGGCGATGGCCGACCTGAAACCCAAGACCAGCCACACCCAACAGCTCCGCGAGGCCGAGTGCATTCGCACGCACGGAGTACCGAACTTCCCCGACCCACTCCCAGGCGGCGGATACGACTACCCCGGGTCGATCAACCCGAACTCGCCGGCGTTCCAGCGCGCATCGAACGAGTGCCAGAAGCCTAAGTAACAAGGCCCGGCGCCGCCTCGCCGGCCCTCGGCTTCGGCAAGATAACCGAGTCGTCAGGCAGCAACGGTCTCAGACTCCCGCTGCAGGCCTAATCCTAATCCGGCGGCACCGACGGGTACCCAACCCGGCGACCAGTACGAGCCCTGCTCTGATTCCGCGAGGAGCATCTCGGGCGCGACGCTGACTTCCCTGGGTTGCGCGGATTGCGGGTTCGGTCGCATATGCCGATCCACCAGCGCACGTGCTCGCCGACACCGATGGATGCGTTCGACGAGCTGCAGCCGGGCTACGCCGATCGTCGCACATAAGGTGTGCGGTGATTTGTCGCACGATCCCGGGCTATTCGGACGGCGCCTGGTGACAGAGTCAGCCGAGTTCCTCGACCGCGCGGACGTTCAAGCAGCAAGCTAGGCGACCATCGAAGATGAGAGGCAGCCGCCGAGGGCGCGGCCCGCGTCGCCGCTGTGATCGTTGCAGCCTGCCGTTGCGTGCCGTCTATCGTTTGTGCGCACGAACAACTCCGTGCTCTTACCCGCGCCTGCTGTTGACGGCTGCTTCGCTAGCGATCCAGCCACCCGACGCGATGGCCGGAGGCTTCTGCAATCGGACAAACGCAGTCACGCCGAGCCTGTCTCTCCGGGCCGAAATCGCGCCAGTCGCCGTAAGCGGGGCTCGCACAGCCCGGGCCACAGCATAGGTAGCGTCTCGGCTGGCGCGGCACGGACCCGCCGAGTGCCCGAGCGGCCGCATGGTGCGCGACGGGCACTGCCGCTTGACACCTCAAGCAGCCACCTCGAAGTCGTGACCGCCTCCGTTCCAAACGAGCAGTCTCGCCGACTCAAATCTGGCCAGTCAACGCTGCTGACTCTAGACCCCCTGTGTCAACCTCCCGGGGTGTAAGTAGCGTCGGTCGGCTTGCCGTCAAGCGCTGCGCGCTCTGCCCTGCGGGCAGCCTGCGGTGACGGCGGCGCCGAGCCGTCGCTGGGTGGCGGTGAGGTCGGTCCGGGGGGACCGACGACGGTCAGGCAGCCGCGGCGATGAGGCGTTGTCGCGCGGTGTGGCGGTTGGGGTCGTAGGTGTCGTGGTCGTGCCAGAGGCGCCAGATGATCTGACACCACGCGCGGCCGAGGATGCGGGCGGCGTGAGCGTGACCGGCGCCGCGGGCGCGGGCGCGGTCATAGATGTCAGCCGCCCAGGGGTTGTGGCGGCGGCTTGAGTCGGCGAGCGTGTCGAACGCGTCGCGGAGTCGGTGGTCGCATGCCCATCGGAACTGGGCGTGTTTGGACTTGCCTGACTCGACCGCGACGGGGGCTTGGCCGGCGTCGGCGGCGAGCGTGCGGTAGGTGGGGTAGCGCTCGCGGCAGTCGCCGATCTCGGCGAGCATCGTCGCGGCGCAGCCACGAGTCCGGGGCGATGAACAGCGAGCGGAACGTCCGCCCGTCCGGGTGCGTCTCCAGCGCGTGGCGGATCTCGATCGTGAGCTCGCTGATCCGGGCGACGATCGGCTCCAGCGCAGAGACGAGCGCCAGCACGATCTGTCGGCGAGCGACCATCTCGAGCTCGCCGGCGCGTCCCTCCGCCCCGCCTCGCAGACGGGCGAGCAGTTCGCAGGGCGGGCTTGCGGCCGGTGTAGCCGTGGCGCTCCAGGAACGCCGCGAGCCGCTGCTCACCCAGTCCGCGCGCATCGAGCGGGGGTGGGGTAGCGGCGCAGGAACGCCAGCGCGATCTGCGAGTCGACCGCGAAGAACACCTTGTTGGCGCCGGGCCAGAAACACGCGAGCTGATCGCGCAACTGGTTAGCCAGCCCGACTCGGGTGCGGACCAGACTCTCGCGCGCCCGGGTCATCGACCGCAGCGCCTTGGTCTGATCGCTGTCGGGGACCAGCACCCGAAAGCGATGGCTGTCGGTGCGAGCGAGCTCGGCCAGCACGAAGCTGTCAAAGCCATCGCTCTTGCCACCGGCGATGCTGTACCGCGGCCGGCTCGCCTTGACCTGGTTGGGATGCACCGCGACCACCGCCAACCCCGCGTCGAGCAGCCGCTCGATCAGCAGCCCGTCCGGACGCTCTAGGGCGACGAGCGCGACCCCGAGCCGCACCAGACGTGCGCACAACGCCCGGATCCCGTCCTCGTTGTGCCGATACCGGCGCCCTTCGTGGATCCGGCCTCGCTCATCAACCACGCACACCGCGTGCTCCTCGCTGGCCCAATCGACCCCAGCGAACCGACCATCAGACATGACCACCACTCCCTCCACAACCGATTGACGAACAGTCGGCGCGAGGTACCCTGGCGGTTGCTTACTGATGGCGCTCTACGCGCGCGACCTCCTGTTGCCGCTCAACGAGCACCTCGACGGAACGTCGGGAGGCGCTGGTCTAAAAGCGGCCCTCCGCACGGGCAAGCCCAAAAGCGGCGCTCTCCCGACATCCGCCGACACGCGGAAGCTTGACCAGTAAGCCCGAAGCGGCAGCCGAGCGCTTCCTGCCAGCGGTGAGCCCGCGCGACGAGCGTCTCGCCGCGAGCTGCGGCGGTACACTCGCTCGGTGAGCTTCAGCGTTGGGGCTGAGGACTACGACCGTTTCATGGGTCGTTACTCCCTACCGTTGGCGCCCCGGTTTGCTGAGTTCGCCGGCGTCGCGCCTGGACAGCGCGTGATCGACGTGGGCTGCGGTCCCGGGGCGCTGGTGGCCGAGCTGCTCAGACGCTTGCGGCCGGACGCTGTTTGGGCCGTCGATCCCTCGGAGCGCTTTGTTGAGGCGGTTCGCGTTCGCTATCCCGCGGTGCGGGTGCAACGCGCTGCAGCAGAGGAACTGCCGTTCGAGGGTCTGTTCGATGCTGCATTGGCGCAGCTTGTCGTCCACTTCATGGCCGATCCCGTCGCTGGGCTCCGCGAGATGGCGCGTGTGACGCGCCCGCAGGGAATCGTGGCAGCCTGCGTTTGGGACCATGCTGGCGGACGGGGGCCACTCGGTCTCTTTTGGGAGGCAGCGCACGAGCTCGATCCAGACGTCGAGGACGAGTCGCGGTTGGCCGGTGCCCGGAGGGGACACCTTGGTGAACTGTTCCGAGCCGCAAGTTTGTGTGAGGTAGAGGAAAGCGCCGTCGTAGTTGACGTCGAGCATCCGAGCTTCGAGGAATGGTGGGAGCCGTTCTTGCTCGGCGTGGGCCCTGCCGGCAGCTACGTTGCGCGGCTTGACTCCGGGCGGCGAGCTCGACTGCGCGATCTCTGCAGAGCAAAACTGCCCGGAGAACCATTCGTGATCTCTGCGTGGGCTTGGGCTGCTCGAGGACGGGCCTAGGGCCCGAGTCCACCGCTCCTGCCTTCACGGCAACACGAGTACCCGGATCTCGGACGCGAGAGCCCCAACAGGGGGGGCCGCGGACGCGGCGGACAGGCAACCGCTTTGATCGAGTTCCAGCAGTCTCGACGACGCTGCTGCTCTTGAGCGAGAGGAGCCACGATGCCGACGCCGATCCAGGCGACGAGCGCTGTCCCAACCGGACAAAACCGGCCGCGCAGAGCGCACTGCGAGCGTGTCCGGAGGTTGCCCCGTTCGCCGTGGAACTTCGGTGACGGCGGTCCGGGTGTGATCGTTACATAGTGACTGCGATCGCTGCCTCCTGGTTCGTGGCGGTGTTGGGCTGGGGAAGGTGGAGTCGGCGTTCGATCGCGACCGCGAGCTGCGGGAGCTGGGTGTAGCCGATCACCTTGCGGAACTGCTTCTCGGCTTCGAGCATCCCGGCGGCGGTCCACCGGATGCCCATCTCGCCGGAGGACCAGTTCTTGACGTTGCGCTGCGTCGTGCGGACGGTGTCGATCATCGACTCGGCCGGGTTGGTCGACTCGAGCGTGCGCTTGAGCTTCCCGCGGATCCCGAGCCGGATCACGGTCAGCGTCTCCTCCATCCCCTCGCGCAGCGAGCCGGCGGCGCCGGGGTGCGTGTGCTCGAGCTCGTCCGCGAGCCGTGTCAGTTGCTCGAGCGCCCGGTGGTAGTCGGTCTCCCGCCAAGCCTTGCGCAGCCGGGCCTTGACCTGTGAGCGGTCGCGCTCGGGGAGGTGGCGCATCACGTTGCGCTCTCTTTGATAGATGGCTGGATGTCAAGTGCGAGTCCGTGGTGAGGCAGTCCCTCCTTCCTGTGGACGCGTTCGGTAGTGGCTCAGTTCTCTTTCGGCGCTCGGCTGCGCACACCGTGTCGGTCGGAGCTGTCCCGGCTTCTCAATTCCTTGTGGGCCGTCAGTCGGCCAGAACGCAACTGGAGCTGGCCGGGACAGGAGCGTCCGCGCCGCGCGGGCGCGAGGGGTTGAAGGGCTGTTGCAGCGCGAGGACGTGCCAGGTCGCGATCAGGACCTTGCGGGCGACCGCGGCCTTCGCCGGGTTGCCCTTCCCGCCGCAGCGCTGTTTGATGTCGAGGTAGAGCTGGTGCCACGGGTTGTTCGGCCGCCAGGCCTGCTGGGCGGCCTCGATTGCCGCCCACCGGAGCATCGTCGAGCCGGACTTGGAGAGCTTCCCGGTCCTGGCCTTCTGGCCGGACTGGTAGACGCGCGGCGTCAGGCCGGAGTAGCCAATCAGCTTCCGGGCGGACGGGAACCGGGAGATCTCGCCGATCTCGCTGGCGATCGTCAGCCCGAGCAGGTCACCGACGCCAGGGATCGTGACCAGCAACTGCACGCGCGGGTCAGCACGCGCGAGCGGACGCAGCTCCTGCTCGAGCGGTATCAGCCGCTGGTCAAGCATCGCCACGACCGCGACGGCCTCGGCGATCGACCGTCGCCACACCTCCGGAATGCCGCGCTCGATCAGCAGTTCGTCGCGGTCGGGCTCCCGCAGCCGCTTGAACGCGAGCGTGACCCCGAACTGGCTGAGCAGACCGTGAGCGCGGTTCATTGCCGCAGTTCGCAGCCGGACCATGTGCATTCGCCGGCCGAGACGTTCCTTGAGCTCGCGGTCAGCGAACGTCGGCACGTGCACCTGTGGGACGAGATCGCGGCGGGCCAGCTCGGCGAGTACCCGCGCGTCGAGCTTGTCGGTCTTCGCTGCCAGCGACCCGACGGCCTTCGCCTTGCGCGCATCGGCGATCTGGACGGTCCAGCCGGCGGCCGTCAGCTGGTCGCGGACCCAGGCAGCGCCGCTCATCATCTCCAGGCAGGCGACAGCATCCGGCCCGAGATGGCCGACGAGCATCGCCAGGCCGTCCTCATCGGCCGGCGTCCAGCCCTCATCGATGACCGCACCGGTCGGCTTGACCGCATGCCAACGGGCGCGACGAGTCGCCCAGTCGATCCCAACGAACTGCTCGGACATGAAGGAACTCCTCTCGGACGGGAACGTCGTCGAGGCTGACCCCGATGCCGGACGTCACCGTCTTCATGACATTCCTTGTGCCATACGCATCTTTGGACGGGCACCTCGCCGAACACCGACCGGACGGCTTTCCTGAGCGCCTTCGATCCGTCGAGCACGAACAGCATCCCCTGCTCGGGATCCAGGCCGCGCTCGACCAGGTCTGAGAGCAGCGCGGTCGCGACCGTCGCGTTCTCACTCGACCCCTCCCACAGCCCGAGCGGGATCTTCACCCCGTCGGTCGTGATCCCCAGCGCGACGATCATCATCCGGCCCTTCAGCTCGATCCCATCGAGCATCATCACCGCGAGACGCAGATCGCCGAGCTGGCGGCCCATCAACTCGGCCAGCGCGGTCCGGGTGCGCTCCACGAATGTCCGTGACACCGCCGACTTCGACGTCGACCGCGCGCGAACCTCGACCTGCTCGCCGACCGGTTCCTGCGTGCGCCGATACCGGCGGGTCGACACGCCCGCGAGCATTCGCTCGAGCACCACCCTCGACATCGGGTCGCGATCAGCGAAATGCTCGTAGGTCTCAAGCGGCACCTCGTGCTCGCCGTCAGCCGTCCGCATCCGCGGCCGGCGGACCTCGACGCGGCGACCTCCAAGCGTGACCTCCGCGTCCTCGTGACCGTGGCGCACAGCGGTCCGCTCGCGGTTCCACTTGCCCTTCGGGCCCACGACATCGTCGACCTCTTCCTCCATCATCGAGCTCAACACCCCGAGCCCGACGGCGACGCTGAGGGAAAGCAACCCCTCCCTCGCTGCCCCGACCAGCTGGCCGAGCGCTTCCTGCACGCGCTCGGGGAGCACGGCCTCATCGCTGGTCGCCTGCGCGACCGGTACGTTGCTACTCACGGCGGTTCCTCCTTAGATCTTTGCGGGATCACCGCGAACGCTCCCAGCAGGAGCGGACGCGGCGGGGGAACCGCCGTCACCTCAAACTTCTACGAGCCCCGGGACAACCTCGTATTGAGAGTGCGTTTTGGCGGTTCAGTGGTTGCTTAGCGGGATGACCGAGACGCCTCCGCCGTCCGCCACGTACGCCGTGTCGAGAGGTGGGTCGACGGCAATCGCGCCTGCGCCGTGGCCGACGATGGCCTCTGTTCGCGTGTGGCTGCACCCGCCGGCGTTGCTGCCGTTGCAGCTGTTGCCGTTGATCGTGGTGACGCTGCTGTCCTGGAGGTTGGTTGCGTAGACCCGGTTGGTCAGCTGATCGACCGCGATGTAGATGCTGCCGAAGCCGGCCGGGGCGGTGGCGGGCGTTTGTCCGCAGCCGCTCATGTCTTGTCCGTTGCAGGTGGCACCGTTGATCATCGAGACGGTGCCCCGTCCCTCGCCGTCGGCGAGGTTCGCCGTGTAGATCGTGTCGGTCGCCTCGTCGACCGCGATGCCCCACGGGTTGGGCTGCTGGCCAGGGATCCCGAACGGATTGGACGGCGCCGGGTTGAGTGTCACCGTCGCCGGCGTGTGGCCGCAGCCGCTCATGTCGGAGGCATCGCAGTGGGCGCCGTTGATCACATAGACGCTGTCGCCCACGAACGGCGCGTCGGAAGGCGGGAACACCACGTTCGTGGCGTAGACGGTGTTCGTCCGGGAGTCGACAGCCACAAAGTCGTTCGAGAATACGGGGCCTGAGCCGGCAGGCAACGTGACGGTTGCGGGCGTCTGGCCGCAACCGAGCGCGTCGCTCGCGTTACACGTCGCACCGTTGAACACTGAGATCAGGTTCGGGCCGCTGCCCGCGATCGTCGCCACGTACACCGTGTCGGTGGCGGCGTTGACCGCGATGTCGTTCGGCAGTCCTCCAGGGACCTGGAGGGTTGACACGGAGGCACAGCCGCCCTGATCTGTCGCGTTGCAAGTGCGGTCGTCGAACACCGACACGGTCCCGGTGGGGGATGGGAAGACGCCAAAGTTGGCGACATACACCGTGTGGGTGGCCGGGTCCACGGCGACCGCAGCTGGTTGGGCGCCGGCTGTCATCGTCGACGGCGTCTGCGCGCAGCCAGCGCTGCGTAACGCGTTGCACTGGTTGGTGTCGATCATCGAGACGCTGCTTCCCCCGCTCGGGTCGTAGACGGTGTCGACAGCCGGGTCGGCGGCGATCAGCGCACCCGTGGTGCCGATCGGGACCTCCGGCGCGCGCGCCCGGCAGCCACTCGTGGTCAGCGCGTCGCAGCGCGTAGCGTCGATAACCGAAACGTCGCTGTCGAGTTCGTTGGCGGTGTACAGCGTCTGGGTGGGCTGGTCGAGACGGACCATCTGCGGGTCGGTCCCGGTGTGGATCTCGGGCGGGGTCAGAGTCGCGCACCCGGCTGGATCGCTCCCGCTGCACACGTCCGTGTCGATCACCGCCAACACGTCATCCTTCTGGAAGACGACGTAGACGCTGTGCAGCGGGGCATCGACGGCAAGCCAGAGCGAGAAGGAGGCTCCGAGGACGGTCACAGTGCCGGGTACGTCGCTGGCGCAGCCGGACAGATCGCCCGCCTTGCAGTTGTGCAGGTCAAACGCCGACACCGTGTTGTCGAAGTTGGCCGTGTACAGCGTGTCGTTCGCGGTATCGACCTGCGCGGCGTTCGGCCCGGCAGGATCGCCGGTCAGGAAGCCGATCGAGCCACACCCCGATTGCACGGTCGCGTTGCAGGTGTTCGCGTCAAACACCGACCAACCGTTGAGCGCGCCGAAGGTGGTCACATACACGGTGTGGGTGCCCTGGTCGACGTCGACGTCATTGGGCGATGCTCCGACGTCGACGGTGGGGGGTGGTGTCGTTGGGCAGGCGGCCAGGTCGCTCGCGTTGCAGGTCGCGCTGTCGATCATTGAGACATCCGTCTGGCCGGCGTTGGGGATGTACACCGTGTGGTTGGCCGGGTCGGCGAAGATCCCGATCGGCGTCGAGCCGACGGGGACGGTCACGGGCGTCTGCTCGCAACCAGACGCGTTCTGGCCGTTGCAAATGGCGCCGTTGAACACTGACACCGTGTTATCGCCCAGGTTGGCCACGTACACCGTGTCGGTCCGCTCGTCGATCGCGATCCCGCTCGGAAGGTTCCCGACCGTGATCGTCGGCCAGGGCCCCCTGCAGTGCGAGACGTCCTGCGCGTCACAGCGGCGGGTGTCGATCACCGAGACCGTGTTCCCAGTCGCGTTCGGGCCATTGTCGTTCTCGCCGTTCGCGACGTACAGCGTGTGCGTCGCCTCGTCCTGCGCGTCCGCCCCAGGGCCATTGCCGACCGGCGCCGACCCGACCAGCGCGGACCGCGACCCAAACGGCCCGGCGAACGCCGCGCGAGCCACTCGCTCGCGCCGGAGTCCGGGCGCACCTGCGCGCAGGAACGGCGCCCGTGCAGAATCGGTTCGGGGCCGGAGCTGCGTTGCCTCTGTGGCCGACGCCGAGGCGAGCGTGGCGAGGCTGGTTAGGAGGGCGAGTGAGAATCGGATCGGTTTTGACACGGCGAGCCCCTTCGGGTCGATTTGACGGCTCGATCATCTCGTGGCGCCTGGCAAAAACCTGGCATCCGCCTGGTACAGGTGGTTTCATCCGCACCACGATGCGCTTCTTGGTGCTGGGGCCGCTCGAGGTCGTCTCGGGCGACGGGGCCTCGATCCCGCTCGGAGGGCGCAAGCAACGGCGGCTCCTCGCGATGCTGCTGCTGCACGCCAATCACGTCGTCGACCGCGACCAGCTGATCGAATCCGCCTGGGGGGATGGGCCGCCGCCGAGCGCGCAGGAGTCCTTGGACGCCTACGTGTACCGGCTGCGGCGGCTGTTGGGCCCTGATCGGATCGCGCGCCGGGATGGCGGCTACCTGCTGCGGGTCGGGCCGGGTGAGCTTGACGCCGACGACTTCGAGCAGCTGGTGGCTCGAGCGAGCGGGGCGGCGGAGGCCGGCGAGCACCGCGCCGCGATCGCAGCCTTCGAGCAGGCGCTCGGTCTGTGCCGCGGGACAGCCTGGGCGGAGCTGGATGGCGACCTTTCTGCGATCGGCGACGCACTCCGTTTAGATGAGCTCAGGATCAGCGCAACCGAAGCGCGGCTCGAGGGCAGACTGTCGCTGGGGGCCGGGCCGGAGCTTGTCCCAGAGCTCGAGCAGCTGTACCGGGAAAACCCCCTGCGCGAGCGACCCCTGGCCGCGTTGATGCTTGCTCTGTACCGAGCTGGCCGGCAAACCGATGCGCTGGCGAGCTATCGCGAGCTGTGCGGGGTGTTGCGCGAGGAGCTGGGCCTCCAGCCGAGCGAGTCTCTGCGCGAGCTCGAGCGGGCGATCCTGCGCCACGATCCGTCGCTGTTGGCGCTGCCGGCCGGGGTGCCCACACACGCGGCGGGCCGCCTCCCCGTCCCGGCCACGCCGTTCCTCGGGCGGGCTCGGGAGCTTAGTGAGGTCACAGCGCTCGTTTGGCGCGCCGGCGGGCGGCTGGTGACGTTGACCGGCGCGGCGGCAGCGGCAAGACGCGGCCGGCGCTGCGGGCGGGGCAGGCGTGCGCCGAGGACTACCGCGGGGGGGCGTGGTTTGTCGGGTTTGCGGATCTGACCGATCCGGGGCTGATCGCGCCAGTGATCTGTCAGGCACTCGGAATCATCGAGCAGCCGGATCTGACCCCAGCGCAGCGGCTGGAGGAGTATCTGCGCGATCGCGAGCTGCTGTTGGTGCTCGACAACCTCGAGCAGCTCACGCCCGGGGTGGGGGTGTTGGGCGAGATGCTCGGCGTCTGTCCGGGCCTGAGGATCCTCGCGACCAGTCGTGAGCCGCTTCACCTCGCGGGGGAGCAGCAGTACGAGGTCCCCGTGCTCGACCCTGAGGACGCGATCGAGCTGTTCATTGCCCGGGCCGAGACGGTCGCACCGAGCCTGACCATCGAGCGCGAGATCGCGGAGGCCGTGTGCGAGCGGCTGGACTGGCTGCCGCTCGCGATCGAGCTCGCCGCCGCCAGGACCAAGGTCCTCTCGCCGGCGGAGATTCTCTCCCGGCTCGAGCGCCACCTGCCGGTGCTGGCCAGCGGTCCGCGAGACGCGCCGCGGCGCCAGCACACGCTGCAGGCGACGATCGATTGGAGCTACGGACTGCTCACCGAGGAGGAGCAAGGACTGCTCGCCCGGCTGTCGGTATTCGCGGGCGGCTGCACGCTGCGGGCCGCGGAGGCGGTATGCGACGCCGAACTCGACGCGCTCGGAGCACTGGTTGATCGCAGCCTCCTGCGCGCCGATCGCGGACGCTACCGGATGCTTCAGACGCTGCGGGAATACGCACTCGAGAAGCTCGCGCGATCAGCGGAGGAGGACCACGTCCGGCGCCGGCATGCGCACTGCTTCATCGAGCTGCTCCATGCGCACCGCCTCGACGAGTGTCTCCCCGATGTCGACCCGCGAACGGCGCGGGTGTTGGTCGAACAGGAGGAGCGTGAGAACTTCCGCGCCGCGCTCGAGTGGGCCGAGCAGGCCGGGGAGATCGAGACCGTCGCTCGCCTCGCGGCGGCGCTGACCCCGCTGTGGATCTGGCAGGGAAGGTCGAGCGAGGCCGACCGGTGGCTCGGTGTCGCACGCGAACGATCCACCGACTATCCCCTGCCGCTTCAGGGCCTGGTGCTGACAGCGGCGCGCGAGCTGGCGTGCGCGCGCGGCGCCCACCAGGAGTCCGCCGATCTCTGCGACCGGGCGCTCGCGGTCTATCGCGAGCTCGGCGATGCAGCAGGGATCCTGCTGGAAACGACCAAGCGAGCCGCCGCGGCGGGAGCGCTGGGCGATCTGCCTCAGTCGCACGCCCTCCTGGAAGAGGCGCTGGCGCTCGAGCGCGAGCACGACCTCACGCACGCGCACGCACACACACTGGTCCATCTCGCCGGCTACTACGTGAGCGTGGGCAGTCTCGATCGAGCGCGGGCGGTCCTCGAGGAAGCCCTGCTAGCGACCGAAGTGGGGTCGGGGGCACGCGTGCTCGTGCAGGTAAACCTCGCCTACATCGCCAATGTCGAGCGTCGACACACGGACGCGGCCGAGCTCGCCCAGGAGGTTCTCGAACGGGCCTTCGCGATCGGACGAAGCGCTGTCGCAGCGGTTGCGGCGCTCGAGTTCGCTTGGTCCCTCGCCGAGCTCCACCAGCCCGAACGAGCCGCCCGGATCCTCGGCGCAGCGCTCGAGTTCTACCGGGACGCCGGCACCTTTATGCAGTCCGACGAAGCGGAGAGCGAGCAGGCGATCCGCGACGCCCTCGGAGCGCAGCTGGACGACGGCACCTTTCACGCGCTCCTCGACGAGGGACGAGGGATGACCGTCGAGCAAGCCGTCCGCGAGGAGCGCCAGCGGACCGCGCAGCGTGCGTGACCGGTGGGAATGATGGAGATGCGAACGATCAGGCACTGCTCTCTGGCGGCGACCGGAGCGGTCCTCGTCGCGGTTGTCGTTGCCGCATGCGGCTCGTCGGGCTCACCGGCCGCGCCGTCGGGCCTACTCACCGGCGGACCCGGGCTCACGCAGCCGACGAGCCCGAGCGGCACGAGGATACCGGGTGGAGTCGTGTACTTCACCGAGGGCCCAAACGCGCCCCCGAACTACATCTTCCCGATGTACACCTTCGACGTCTGCTCCACGCCCAACGTCAATCAGTTCATGGACATGATGTACCGGCCGCTGTACTGGTACGGAAACGACTACCGCCCCACGGTCGACTACGGCTACTCGATCGGCCAACCGCCGGTGTTCTCCGACGGCGACAAGACGGTCACGATCAAACTCAACCCGTGGAGGTGGCTGACGGGGAGGCCGTGACCTCGCGCGACCTCGTGTTCTGGATGAACGTGCTCAAAGCCAGTCCGGCGACGGAGTGGTGCGGTTACGTCCCGGGGTACTTCCCCGACAACGTGACCAGCTATTCGGCGCCCGACCCCCAGACGTTCGTGATGCAACTCAACAAGGCCTATAACCCGCAGTGGTTCCTGTACAACGAGCTCTCGCAGCTCACCCCGATGCCGCTGGCGTGGGACCGGACGTCGCTGTCCCAGCCCGCGCCCACCTCGGACAACGGGCGTCTGCCGGACAGTACCAAGCCCGGCGCCGCGGCGGTCTACAAGTTCCTCGACGGCCAGGGCAAGAAGGTAGGCGACTGGACGTCATCGCCGCTGTGGAGGGTGGTCGATGGCCCGTTCGAGCTCCAGGGCTTCACGAACACGGGTGAGGTGATGCTCGTCCCGAACCCGGGCTACTCGGGCTCGCCCAAACCGACGATCTCGAAGCTCATCGAGCTGTCGTTCGCGAGCGACGCCGCGAGCTACATCGCGCTGCGGTCAGGTGGCCCCGGCGCGGTCACGGTCGCGAACATCCAGCCGCAGTACGCGGGGGCGATCCCGACGCTCGCCGCCGAGGGTTACGAGGTCAACCGGGCGGCGAGCTACTCGTTCGACTACTTCCCGCTGAACTTCAACTCCAGCTCCCCCACGTCGCCCGGCGGCGAGCCGGTGAGGTACATCTTCAGGCAGGCGTACTTTCGTCAGGCGCTCCAGCACTTGGTCGATCAGCAGGGATGGATCAACGCCTTCTATCACGACACCGCGACCCCGGCGTGCGGGCCTATACCGCTGGCGCCGCCGAGCCCGTTCGTCAGCGCGGCAACGGTCTCTGCAAAGCCATGCATGTTTTCGGTCTCGGCGGCCCGGCGACTGCTGGGCGCCAACGGCTGGAAGGTCGAGCCGGGGGGACGACGACGTGCGTGAAGCCGGGGACCGGCGCAGGCGAGTGCGGCGCCGGGATCAACGCCGGGGAAGGGATCTCGTTCAATCTCGACTACGTGTCGGGCTCGGTCCAGATCCAGGACGAGATGGAGGACCTGGCCGAACAGGCCAGGAAGGCCGGCATCCACATCTCGCTCACGACCCACATCTTCGCCAGCGTCGTTTCCGCAGCGATGCCCTAGTTGGTGGTTGACGTTCGTCGGGCTTTGGCTCCGGGCGGCCGGATTGGGGTGAGCCAGCGTCCGGGCACCGTCGCGGCCAAGTAGGAACGGTTGCCCACCGGCGATTTGGTCGGGGGCGTACGGTGAGAGGGTGCTTGTCGCGCGGGTGGTGGCGAAGCTGGAACTGGGGGGTGCGCAGCTCTCGCTGTTGCGGGTCGCGCGTGCTTTGGCGGCGCGGGGGCATCAAACGCGGTTGTTGGCTGGGAACGCGACGCCCGAGGGCGTGGCGCTCGCCCATGCTCACGGATTTCACGTGCAGGTCATGGGTTCAGGGCGCGATCTGCAATGGGCATGCGAACCGGCCTTCGCGGAGTGGCTCGCGCCAAGACTGCTCGGCGTTGACCTGATCCACGCGCACATGCTCGGAGCGTGGTGGGCGACGGCGAGCGTCGCGGTCGGGAGTGTCCCCTTGATCGCCAGCGAGCACAACGGCTATGAATGGAATCGGGAGCCGCCGTGGGCGGTGATGGCTGACGTCGCTGAGCGTATCGATCTTTTCTACGCACATGGGCCGGATGCGCGCGCGGGCGCGCTGCGCGTCGGGATTCCAGGCGATCGAATCCGTCGCGGTGTCTCACCGGTGGTCGGCATGGACGCATCGCCGCGACCCGGGCTGCCATCGCCCAGGATCATGTTCACGGGACGATTGAGTCCTGATAAGGCGCCCGATGTGTTGATCGATGCGGTCGCGCGAATGGCCTCGCCGCCACCAGTGATGGTCCTTGGAACGGGCGCGATGCACGATCAGCTACGCGCGCAGGTCGTGCGGCTGGGGCTGCAGCGCTCGGTTACGTTCCACGGCTGGGTAGACGATCCGGGAGCCTGGGTAGCGAGCGCTTCAGTCCAAGCATGCCCGTCACGAGACGAGGCGTTCTCGCAGACGGCGGTCCTCGCGATGGGCCTTGGCGTGCCGGTCGTCGGCACCAACGTTGACGGTTTTCCAGAAACGCTCGCCGAGGGTCGTGGAATGATCGTCGCTTCAGAGAATCCCCAGGCCCTCGCGACTGCGCTTGAGCAGATCCTGTCGGAACAGTTACGACCCGACACGACCTCAGCGCGGACCTGGGCCCAGCAATTCGAAACCGAGCGCGTCACGAACGTGTACGAGCAGGCGTACTTCGAACTGATCAAGCCCGGAGCCCCCGAGCTAGCCGCGTGACTAGCCCGCCGACCGGACCGTTGACCGAGCATGACGCGGACGCCTGGCAGATCCTCAGCCCACTGCTCGTTCACGGGGGATACCTCCCATGGCCAACGGGCTCGATGCGCCCGGCGGGTCTGGTCAAGGTGTGCAACGAGATCGTTCACGGCGACCGGACACGCATCCTGGAGTGCGGCTCCGGCGTCAGCACAGTGCTGCTCGCGCGGCTTCTACACGAACGCGAGCGCGGCGTACTCACCTCGCTTGACCATGACCGCCACTGGGCGACCCTCATACAAGACCACCTGCAACGAGAGCACCTCGACCAGATCGCTCGCGTCGTCCACGCCCCCTTGCAAGGGGACCCGCCGTGGTACCGACTGGACGAGATGCCAGACGAGATCGACTTGCTGATCGTCGATGGGCCCCCCAGCGTTCGAGTCCGGCCACGGCGCGGCGCGCGCGCCGGCGCTTGTCCGACTCGACGACAAGCTCGTCCACGACGCAGCAGTCATCCTCGACGACATCGAGCGCCCCGGCGAGCAGCAGATCATCGCGACCTGGGAGACCTCCACCAGCTGGCGCTTCCAGCTCAACCTTCCCGCCGGCGTGGCCATCGGCCAGCGCCAGACAGACCGCCAAGCCCGTAACGCCCGGCTTCTCGGCGACGAGAGAGGCGAGCCGCGATCGCTCCTAACAACACAAACACAAAAAACTCGAAAAATACGAGATCATCAAAAAACAAAAAAAATAACACAAAAATAAAAAAAACACGCGAAAATGAAACAACAAATACGAAATTTCGATCAAGAACACATAAAAACGCGATCAGAACGATACGTTCGATATCAACGATCAAAAAGTCGAAGCGAGAAAAAAATACGAACAGGTGAGAACGAAGGCGAGGAGAGCAAGCGCGAGCGCGACTGGGACCTCTAACCCGCTGCGGCGCCGCGCCCAAACTGCTCATCGCCCCTCGCCCTACGGGCTCGGCGTCGCTTGACAGTTCGGGCGCGTAGCTCGCGAAAGTTGCTCGCTGTTCGCTTCCGCCTTGTTCCCGAGCGGGATCGAAATCACCCCGCCGCCGAATAGCGCACGGTTCGAATAACGCTCTTGCGCCAGTTATGGTCTACCTCGAATTCATCCAGCGCGACCCACGAGCCGATCGTGCCATCGGCAACGCCCGAGTCGTTGCTCATCCCAGTGTCGTGGCCGATCTCGTCGAGCAGCTGTCCGCAGTGCACGGCGTGCCCTGCGTATAGGGTGTCAGCGTTTTCGCGTAGGGCGGGACAAGGCCAGCGGGGGTCTCTGACCCGCGATCCATACCGGGTTATCGGGACTGCCGCATTCGTTCTCGGGCGCTTCGCAGGGCAGGCCCGACCGACTGGCCGAGTTGACGCCGATTCCTGAAATGGCCGATGAAGCGCGGAATGTAGCTCAGCCACCATCCGATGTCTCGCACGGCAGGCGCCTAGTGGATGCGGAAGCGGTTGGTGACGGCGTCCACGTTTAACGGTCCAAGGACTAGCAACGCAATCGCGACCGTGCCGATGAGTGCGAGCACAATCAGGATGAAGCGCGCGATTTGGTAGGGGACAATGTGTTGCGCGCGACGTGGCAGCCGCCCGGGCCTCGCGTACGCCCGGAGCGGTTTGGTAGTAGCCATCCGATGCGGATACTACGCTGCGAGAAGTACGCGAACGGCGAATTTTCCCCTCAGGAGTGCAGCTCGACTGCTGAAGGTTGATCCTCAGTCCGACCCAGCCGAACGTGACTCGGAACAAGCTGCGCCACCGTTGGGTTGTCAGCGCACACATCGGCCCTTCAGGCGCCCCGACTCCGGTCGGGGCGCTCACCTTGCTGCAAGATTCGGGCTAGGGGTTGCGCAGCTGGAATCTGATCCGTGGTGCGGCATCGTTGACGCGAGGCCGTTGATCCACGAGATCGACCGCCGCCGCACGGGAAGGGGGTCGCTAACGTGGTTACCACGATGATGACCGCAGAGCCGATGATTGCTAGGGGCGCTCACTACACGGCGCTGCTCGACATGGTCGATCAGCGGGGAGCCACCAAACTGCACGCCGGAGAGCGGGAGCAACTTCTGGAAGCTGCGGATGTCTTGCTGTTCGGCGAGCCTGACAGCGAGCTGACGGTTCGGTCAGCCGAGGTTCTGATCGAGGCCTTGCAGAGCAGTCAGCGGTGGTCAGTAGAGAGCTGTGATCAACTGCGCGAGCACCTATATGGCTGTGGCGCTCCGACCGGGGCATCGTAGGAACCGAGCGCTCGGGCCGGCGAGCCTCGAACGAGGACCGGCCCTGCCCGGTGGGCGACAGAACGAGCTGCTGGTCGTGGGCGCCGGCGGCCGTGGTCACGGTCGCGGAGATGATCAGAAGGCACGACCGCGCGATGGTTTGTCAGCGGAGGTGCGCGACGGGCTACTTCTTGGCCTGCTCGAAGTACGGGTTGGTGCCGGAGGCGTGGTCGGTGACGTCGACGACGCGGTCGATCTCGGAGACAGCCTGGGTGATGGCTACTTCGATGCCCTGGCTGAGGGTGACTGTGGCCATGCCGCAGCCCTGACACCCCCCGCCTAGGCGCAGATAGGCGGTGGTGCCTTCGATGCCCGCGAGCTCGGCGTGTCCGCCGTGGCTGGCGATGCTCGGGTTGACGTCGCGGTCGAGCACGGCCGTGACGCGACGGGCGATGTCGGTGTCCAGGCCAGAGCCGGGCATTGTGGGTGGAGTCTGAGGGCGGACGGCGGGACCGGCTCCCGGGCTCATCGGGAGGGTCGGAAGGGCGAGGGGCGGGGGAGGCGGCTTGTTCGGGTTGAGGACTACGAAGCCGCTGTGCAGCGGGTCTTCGCTCCAGTCGACGGTGGCTCCGCGCAGCTTGTCGGCGCTGTCGTTGGCCACCACGATTGTGAGATCGCCCTCGTGCTGCACGGTGTCGCTGGCGCGGACCTTGGCCTGCGGCTCGAGCGACAGCGCGCAGACGTATTCGCCGTCGGCCGCGCCGGTGACCCGCACGGACAGGACGCGATCGCTGGGTTCGGGCGCGGCGGCGCAGAAGCCGCGCACGCGCTCGAGGGCTGATGCCGTGATGGCGAGGAGTGCGGGGGCTGGGTCGGCCACCGATCTACGATAGCGCCGTGGACCGTCTTCTCTTGATCCTGCCGTCGGCCACCTACCGGGCGCCGGACTTCCTGGCGGCGGCGCGGGAGCTCGGCGTCGCGGTCACGGTCGCGTCCGAGCGCCGGGCGGCGATGTCGGCGGCGATGGGCGAACGTGCGCTCACCCTGCGGCTGTCGGACCCGGCAGTGGCGGCCGAGCAGATCGCCCAGCGGGCGCGGGAGACCCCGTTCGCCGCGGTCGTGGGCGTCGATGACCAGGGTGTGATGGCCGCCGCGCTGGGCGCCGAGCGCCTCGGGCTGCCGCACAACCCGCCGGCCGCCGTCGCCCGCACGCGCGACAAGGCGGCGATGCGCGGGGCGCTCGCGGAGGCCGGCGTCCCGCAACCGCGCTTCGCTTTGCTGCCCTTTGGAGCCGACGTCGCGACGGTGGCGCGTGACGTGGGCTTTCCCTGCGTCGTCAAGCCGTTGGGATTGTCGGGCAGCCGGGGGGTGATCCGGGCGGATGACGCCGAACAGGCGCGCTCGGCCGCCGAGCGCGTCCGGGGCATTCTGGCCGTCGCTCGGGAGCCGCCCGGGTCGCCGCTGTTGCTGGAGAGCTACCTGCCCGGCGCGGAGGTTGCGGTCGAGGGGCTGTTGCGCGGGGGTTATCTGGAGGTGCTGGCGGTGTTCGATAAGCCCGACCCGCTCGAGGGGCCGTATTTCGAGGAGACGTTGTACGTGACGCCGTCGCGGCTGGCGACCGGCGTCCTGGCCGAGGTCGAGGCGGTTACTGCGCGGGCGGCGCGTGCGCTGGGGCTGCGGGAGGGACCGATCCACGCCGAGCTGCGCGTGGATGGCGAGCGGGTGAGCGTCCTGGAGTTAGCGGCCCGGTCGATCGGCGGGCTGTGCTCGCGCGCGCTGCGCTTCGGTGCCGGCGTCAGCCTGGAGCAGGTGATCGTGCGCCACGCGCTGGGCGTCGGGTTGGAGGACCTGGCGCGGGAGTCGGCGGCGTCTGGGGTGATGATGATCCCGATCCCTGGGGCTGGCGTGCTGCGCGCGGTCCAGGGGCGGGAGGAGGCGCTGGCGGTGGAGGGCATCGGCGGGCTGGAGATCACGATCGCCCGCGGCCGCCCCGTGGTGCCGCTGCCCGACGGTGACCGCTACCTGGGCTTCGTGTTCGCGCGCGCGGCGAGTGCCGACGCGGTCGAGCGTTCGCTGCGCGCCGCGCACGGCTGCCTGCGGATCTGGATCGAGCCGCACGCGCCCGAGCCGGTCGGCGCGCGCTAGCGTGGGTCACCCGTGCGCGTCCTTTTGATCTCAACCTACGAGCTGGGTCACCAGCCGTTGCACGTCGCGTCGCCGGCGGCCGCGCTGCGCCGCGCCGGGCACGAGGTCCGCTGCCTGGATCTCAGCGTGCAGCCGTGGGACCCCGGCGCCCTGGAGTGGGCGCAGGCGGTCGGCTTTTCGGTGCCGATGCACACCGCTATGCGCCTGGCGCTCAGCGCCGGCCGCCGCGTGCGCCGCGAGCACCCCGGGCTGCCGATCTGCTTCTACGGGCTCCATGCCACGGTCAGCCGCGAGCTGGTAGAGCGTGAGCTCGCCGCGCGCGTGATCGCTGGCGAGTACGAGCCGGCGCTCACGGCCTGGGTGGACCAGCTGGCGGCCCCGTGCGCGACCGCCCTGGCCGCCGAACGGCCGATCATCCACCTGCAGCGCGGCAGCTTCGACCCGCCGGCCCGCGAGCTGTTGCCCGGACTCGAGCGCTACGCCCGCCTGGCGGTGGGCGGGGAGGAGCGGCTGGTCGGATACGTGGAGGCCAGCCATGGGTGCGTGCATCGCTGCCGGCATTGCCCTGTCCCCGCCGTCTACGACGGGCGCATCCGCGTCGTGCAGGCCGAGACCGTCCTGCGCGATGTCGAGCGCCTGGCGGCCATGGGCGCGCGCCATATCACGTTCGGCGACCCCGACTTCCTCAACGGCTGGCGCCACTCTGTAGCGATCGTGCGCGCGCTGCACGAGCGCCGACCGGAGCTGACCTTCGACTGCACGACGAAGGTCGAGCACGTGCTCGAGCACGCAGGGGTGTGGCAGGAGATGGCCGCCTCGGGCTGCCTGTTCGTCGTCTGCGCGCTCGAGAGCGTCAACGACGAGATCCTCGCCCGCCTCGACAAGGGCCACACGACCGCGCAGGCGGTGCTCGCCCTCGAGCTGCTGCGCGAGCACGGAATCGAGACCCGGCCCTCGTTTATGCCATTCACGCCGTGGACGACCCCGCGTGACGTGCTAGACATCGTCGACTTCGTCGCCGCGCACGATCTGGTGGCGAACGTCGACCCGGTGCAGTACACGATCCGGCTGCTCGTGCCCGAGGACTCGCTGCTGCTGGCGAGCGAGGACCTGCGCGAGCACCTCGGCCCCTACGAAGCCGAGCGGCTAAGCTACCCGTGGCGCTCAGCGGACCCGGCGGCAGACCGGCTGCAGGGCCGCCTCAGTGCGCAAGTCCAGCAGAGCGCCGCCGCGCGGGAAGCAATTGGCCTGACGTTCGCGCGTATCCGCGCGGCGGTGCGCGAGGCGACCGGCGAGGCGGACGGCCTCGAGCCCGAGGCCATCCCCATGGGATCGAGCGAGGGGAGGCCACGGCTCACCGAGCCGTGGTTCTGTTGAGCGGAGCCCACCGAGGACCAGTTCGGTCCTCTCACAGCGTGATCACGTGGTCCGGCGGGTCGTCCGCCAGCGCCGCGTAGAGGTCGGGGAAGCAGCCAATCCGGACGCCTACGACCGTTCCCGTCGGCAGCGCCGCGCCGATCTCCCCTTCGGCCAGGCCGCGCTCCAGCGCGCACTGGTCACAGAGCATTAGCAGCATTCCGCGCTCGGCGGCCACTCGCCCGAGGCGCTCGCCGACGGGATCGCCCGCTCGCAGCAGGTAGGTGTTGTCGTCAAAGAAAAACATTCCGACGACCTCAACGCCGTGCGTGCCCTGCTCCAGCTGCGGAAGGATCATCTTCCCGAGCTTGTAGCTGGCCGTGTGGCCAGATGTGGAGAACACGTAGGCAACCTTCATCCCGGCGGGAGAGTAGCCGGAAGCCGCTCGCGCCCGTTGCCGGTGGCGCCGTGGCGGTACCGGTGGCGGCAGCCCGAGGAAGGGCGCGGCGCCGGCTCGAACCCTGACCGTTGCCCTAGACCCGTTAGCCAGCTGGTGAGAGGAGCGCACACGTATGAGCAGGACGGCGAGCGGCGAGTTCCTCCTCGACGCGCACGTCCACTCTTACCGCCGCGACCGAGCGAGCCGGCCGCGGAGTGGCGGCAGCGCCGTGCGCGCGCCAGTGGTGCGCAGTGTGGGCGTCGTCCGTGAGCGTGTGGGCGCCGTTAGGGCGAGGCGTCGCCGGCGCGGCGTTGTCGCCAGGCTGCCGGTTCCGAGGTTGGTAGTACTTGAGAGGGATCCCGGGTCTGATCTTGGTGGGAGGCGGTCCGCGAGCTCGTGGAGTACGTTCGATACGTGAGCCGGATCGATCATCTCGCCCGCACGTACTGGTTCGACCTGCTGATCGCGCTGCTGGCGATCGTGGCGATGCTTAACGTGGTGCTCGGACGCGGCTCGTCCGGAGCTCCGACAACGACGCTGTGGTTCTGCCTTCCCGCGCTCGCGATTCTGGTGCTACCCGTGTTCGCGCGGCGATGGTTTCCGTTTGCCGGACCGGCGGCGTACTTTCTTTTGGCCGCGGGAATCTCGTTCGTCGACCCGCTGCTGATCCCGTACCCCGAGTCCCTCTTCCCGATGCAGCTGGCGGTCGCATTCCTGCTCGGGAACCTTCGGGACGTCCGGCGGGCTGGCCTCGGACTGGCGATCGTGGTCGGCGCTGTGGTGACCGTCGTCTACAAGATCCCCGGGCACTCGGTCTACCAGCTCGTCTTCATTCCCGTCGACTTCGCCGTCGCCTGGGTTGCAGGCTTTGCCGTCCGCGCGCGGGCCGAGCGGGCCGAGGTGGCGGAGTCACGTGCGACACAGGCCGAGCACGCCGTGTTCGAGGAGCGGGTGCGGATCGCGCGGGAGCTGCATGACGTCGTCGCCCACCATGTGAGCATGATGGGCGTCCAGGCCGGCGCTGCCCGCGTCGTGATCGACCGTGACCGTGTCAAGGCGAAGGAGTCGTTGACTGCGATCGAGGTCTCGAGCCGTCAGGCGGTGGGGGAGTTGCACCGCCTGCTCGGATTCCTGCGGCAGGTCGGCGACGAGGACGATCTGGCTCCGCGCCCTGGGCTGAGCCAGCTTCCGCGGCTGGCGGCGAGCATGAGTGAGTCCGGGCTCGCTGTCGCGGTCAGCATCGAAGGGGAGGAACGCTCGTTGCCGCCGATGATCGGCGTGTCGGCGTACCGCATCGTGCAGGAAGCGCTGACTAACACCCTCAAGCACGCGGCGGCGTCGCGCGCCGACGTGCGCGTGCGGTACTGGCCCGACGAGCTCGACGTCGAGATCATCGACGACGGTTGCGGCGCGACGGCGCTATCAGGGACGAGCCCGGGCGGCCTGGGGTTGATCGGCATGCGCGAGCGTGCCGCCCTGCACGGCGGCCAACTGACGGCGGGGTCGGTATCCGGCGGCGGGTTCGCCGTGCGCGTCAAGCTGCCCACCTCGGACGGTGGGCTGTGAGCATCCGTGTGCTGCTGGCCGATGATCAGGCGATGGTTCGCGCCGGCTTTCGGATGATTCTTGAGTCCGATCCCGAGATTGAGGTGGTCGGGGAGGCGGCGAACGGCGAGCAGGCCATGGCCGGCACCCGGCGCCTGCGGCCCGACATCGTGTTGATGGACATCCAGATGCCCGACGGTGACGGACTCGAGGCCACGCGGCGGATTACCGAAGACGGCGAGCTGCACGGTCGTGTGGTGATCCTGACCACGTTCGAGCGTGACGAGTACGTGTTCGAGGCCCTGCGGTCGGGCGCCAGCGGCTTCCTGCTCAAGAACGCCCCACCCGAGGAGCTCCTGCACGCGGTGCACGTCGTGTGTGCCGGCGAGGCGCTGCTCGCTCCGTCGGTCACGCGGCGCATCATCGAGCAGTTCGCACGCCGGCCGGCCAGGCCGGAGCTCGGCACGCGGCTGGACGCCTTGACCCAGCGCGAGCGCGAGGTGCTGATGATGCTGGCGTGCGGTAAGAGCAACGCCGAGCTGGCCGCCGAGCTGTTCGTCAGCGAGGGCACGATCAAGACTCACGTCTCCAGCCTGCTCGCAAAGCTCGGGCTACGTGACCGCGTTCAGGCCGTCGTCCTGGCGTACGAGAGCGGGCTGGTCACGCCCGGCGCGTAGACGCGTCTCTGTCCTTCGACAGAGGCGCGAGCGGCAAAGATCTGCGCTGAGGAGGAGCGCAGAAGCGCCCTGCGGGCGATGACAGGCGCAGGCGGCGGTCCCACACTGATCCCCAGGCAACTTGCACCAACCTGAGGAGCAGTGATGACGACCAACGGGAAAGAACGAACCGTGCATCCCTCGACCAGACGCTTCAGTCGCGGCCGGATCGCCGGCCTGGCCCTGATCGCCGTCCTCACGCTCGGGCTCGGCTACCTGCACTTCGCCGGCAGTTCTACGGCCGTCTCCGTGCCTGCCGGCGCGCATGCAGGCCAGCTGACGCTCAAGAACTGTACCTACAACACCGAAAAGGGCGCCTACGCCGCCGACTGCGGAACGCTCGTGGTGCCCGAGAACCGCGCCGACCCGCACTCGCGGCTGATCGCGCTGCCAGTCATCGTGATCCGTGCGCATTCGGCACACCCGGGCGACCCGATCTTCCGCCTGCAAGGCGGCCCCGGCGTCACGAACATGTCGTTCGCGGACGCCAGTCGGTTCACCGCCAACCACGACGTCGTCCTCGTCGGCTACCGCGGCGTCGACGGCTCTTCGGTGCTGAACTGTCCCGAGGTGACGGCGGCGCTCGAGAACTCCGCCGACTTCCTCGGCCAGAAGTCCCTCGAGGCCTACTCGAACGCGTTCCGCTCGTGCGCGAAGCGGCTCGAGGCAAACGGCGTCGATCTCGCCGGCTACACACTCCCCGAACGGGTCGACGACCTCGAGGCGGCACGGAAAGCCCTCGGCTACCACCAGATCGACCTGTTGAGCGAGAGCGCTGGCACCCGCACCGCGATGATCTACTCCTGGCGCTACCCGACCGCCATCCACCGTTCGGTGATGATCGGCGTCAACCCACCCGGCAACTTCATCTGGTACCCGAAGACGACGGACGAGCAGATCCGCCGCTATGCCGCGCTCTGCGCCCAGGCGGCGAGCTGTCGTAGCCGGACGCCGGATCTCGCCGCGTCGCTGAAGCGGACCGTCGCGCACATGCCGAACAGCTGGTTGTTCTTTCCGATCAAGAAGGGCGACGCACGGATCGCCAGCTTCTTCGGACTCATGGAGACGACGGCGAATGCCTCGCCGCTCGACGCACCGATGACCCTGGACGCCTGGCTCTCGGCCGCCCACGGTGACTCGAGCGGGCTCTGGTTCGAATCGCTCCTCGCCCAGATCGCTTTCCCGACGGCGTTTGTCTGGGGCGACCTCGCAGCTGTCGCAGGGGCTGACAACCAAGCTGGCGAGCGTTACTTCTCGTCAAGCGAACCCGACCGCGGCTCGATTATCGGCAACCCCGGAACGGAGTTCCTCTTCGGCGGCGGAGGCCTCCTGCACGCATGGCCGGCCAACCCGGCCGACAACGAGTACACCCATGTCCAGACATCGAAGGTGCAGACGCTCCTGATCGGCGGCAGTCTCGACTTCGCCACCCCGCCCGAGGTTGCGACCAAGGAGCTCCTCCCCTACCTGCCCAACGGCCACCAGGTCATCCTCGCCGGCTTCGGACACACAACCTCCTTCTGGACCGAGCAGACCAAGGCGAGCAATCACCTGATTAACACCTTCTTCGACACAGGCAAGGTCGACGACTCGCTGTACAAACCTCAAGCGGTTAGCTTCACGCCCGGCTCCACACACACCGGAATCGCCAAAGCCATCGGCTACACGATGATCGGCTTCGGACTCCTCACGATCCTGTCACTGCTACTGATGTGGCGCCGGGCGCGCAAGCGCGGCGGCTTCGGGCGCAAGGCGAGCGCGATGCTGCGCTCCGTCTACCTGCTGGTGCTCGGCCTCGGCGGATGGTTCATCGGCCTGATCATCGTGCTGGTGGCTTTGCCGACAGTGCCCCTCAACAGCGAACTCATGGCTGTTCTCTCCATCGGCACGCCGATCGGCCTCGGCAGCTACTGGGCCTGGGTCAACCGCGACCGGCCGGCCAGGGCCACGAGGATCGGCATCTGCGTCGCGCTGACGGGCGCCCTCGTCGGCGCGCTGCTGGGGTTCAACGCAACATCCGGGATCATGGCGGTCATCACCACGATCGTCGGAGCAGCTGCCGGTGCGAACCTCGGCCTGATCGCCCTCGACGTCGCACGAATCGGCGAGCGGCCGGAGACCCGTTCCCCGGGCGAGCGGCCGGAGACCGTTCCGGGCGAGCGGCCGGAGACCGTTCCGCCCATCGCCATTCCAGCGGTCGAACACTGACCCCCGGCGTCCGTTCGCGCAGAGCATGTGGCGGTGTGCTGGTTGCCGCCACATGCTCTGCTGACGTACGTGCGTGCTCGGTGGTCTGCGACTTGGAAAGGACCGCTCATGCAAGCCGCAACCACCCGACCACTCACCACCTTTGAACCGGGGACAGGAGCCATGACTCCAGTGACGCTTCAGACGCGCGAGCTCGCCGCCCGCGAGAACGACGGCATCCACGTCCTGCTGCTCTGGCACCCCCGCCAGGACGCAGTGACCGTCTCGGTCGACGACACGCGGGGCGGCCACCGCTTCGACCTTGCCGTCGCGCGCGACCGCGCGCTAGAGGCCTTCTATCACCCCTTCGCCTACGCCGCTGCCACCTCGGACGGTGGGCTGTGAGCATCCGTGTGCTGCTGGCCGATGATCAGGCGATGGTTCGCGCCGGCTTTCGGATGATTCTTGAGTCCGATCCCGAGATTGAGGTGGTCGGGGAGGCGGCGAACGGCGAGCAGGCCATGGCCGGCACCCGGCGCCTGCGGCCCGACATCGTGTTGATGGACATCCAGATGCCCGACGGTGACGGACTCGAGGCCACGCGGCGGATTACCGAAGACGGCGAGCTGCACAGTCGTGTGGTGATCCTGACCACGTTCGAGCGTGACGAGTACATGTTGGAGGCCCTGCGGTCGGGCGCCAGCGGCTTCCTGCTCAAGAACGCCCCACCCGAGGAGCTCCTGCACGCGGTGCACGTCGTGTGTGCCGGCGAGGCGCTGCTCGCTCCGTCGGTCACGCGGCGCATCATCGAGCAGTTCGCACGCCGGCCGGCCAGGCCGGAGCTCGGCACGCGGCTGGACGCCTTGACCCAGCGCGAGCGCGAGGTGCTGATGATGCTGGCGTGCGGTAAGAGCAACGCCGAGCTGGCCGCCGAGCTGTTCGTCAGCGAGGGCACGATCAAGACTCACGTCTCCAGCCTGCTCGCAAAGCTCGGGCTACGTGACCGCGTTCAGGCCGTCGTCCTGGCGTACGAGAGCGGGCTGGTCACGCCCGGCGCGTAGACGCGTCTCTGTCCTTCGACAGAGGCGCGAGCGGCAAAGATCTGCGCTGAGGAGGAGCGCAGAAGCGCCCTGCGGGCGATGACAGGCGCAGGCGGCGGTCCCACACTGATCCCCAGGCAACTTGCACCGACCTGAGGAGCAGTGATGAGCGCACCACACGCCGTACTTGAAGAAGTTCCCCGTCGAGGTCCGCGATCTCTCCAAGCACTTCGGCCCCGCGACCACGGTCCGCGCGCAGGACCCGGTCCGGTTTGACCGGCGCGCTCGAGCGTCGCGGTCACCGCGTCGACCGCGACGGTGACGTGCTGAACGTCCTCGGCGCCACCCCGGAAGAGGTCGGCGAAATCGCCGGCGACGAGCAGCTGGCCGTGCTCGGCTTGGCCCCCCGAACGCGCTCCCTCGAAGAAGCGTTCATCGCTTTCACTGGCGTGCAGTCATGACCGCGCTCCTGCGAGCCGAGCTGCTCAAGCTGCGCACCACCCGCACCTTCGCCGCGGTCGTCGGCTGCGCCGCGGCGCTGTCGCTGACCCTCGTCGTCCTCGGCGCGGCCCTAGGGAAGGAAACCAAAGCGCACGCGCTGTTCACCAACAGCGCGATCACCTACATCATCGTGATACTCGGTGCGATCGCGATGACGGGCGAGTGGCGTCATCGCACGATCACAGGCTCCGTGCTCGCCGCCCCCAACCGAGGTGATTCGCTCGCTCGGTCGAGCCATCCCTGCTCGTCGCTCATCATCCCTCCCGAAAAGTTGGAATCCGGTCCACCAAGCCGACGCCCTCGCCCGTCAACTCCGATCCGCACTGCACCACATGCCACACACGAATATCTCTGGCAGCGACCCCTCGGCGTCCACAGGCCAAACGCGTCGCGACGAACAATGCCCAAGGGCGGGGTGACCCGTCAAGCAGACTCGGTGCACATTGCGGGGCAAGGAGAGCACATCCCGCTGACCTCTCGCTGGCGCGGCAGGTCAGCGATACGTCAGCGGCCCGTTCGACGCCCGTCAGCGCGCGCTCGCGGCGCCGCAGGGTCCGGACCGGATCTGCATACGCAATTCGTCGATGCTCGGTCAGTCGGGTGCGATTAGTCGTGATACGGCGTCGATGACGGCGAGTCTTCTCGTCGTGCGGTCGGGGGCCGTGGTCGCGCTGAACTCTGGGTTCAGTGTTGCCCAGGCGCTGGCGATCGATTGGACGAGGACGAGGATCGCCGTTGCGTCCCATCGATCCGTCAATTTGCCTTCGCTTTGAGCTTGGCGCAGCTTTTCCAGCCGGGTCTGGTTCGCGGAGATCACGGAAGGGAGTCCCGGGCCGTTGGAGCGCTCGAGGCGGTACCAGGAGGCCAGTCGGATGACGGCTGGGTCGTCTTCGAAGATGTCGAATAGGCGTCCGGCGTAGGCGGGGAGGTCGGTGCCGTCGAAGTTGACGCGGTCCAGGTGGGCCTGGACGTGCGCGGCGAAGGCCGCGTCGAACAGTGCGTTCTTGCCGTCGAAGTAGGCGTAGATCAGCGCTTTGTTGCATCGGGCGGCGGCCGCGATCCGCTCGACCCTGCCGCCGGCGATGCCGTACTCGGCGAACTCGTCGCGCGCCGCGTCGAGGAGCCGCTGCTTGGTGCGTGCTGCGTCGCGGGTCCGTTCGGGTCGGCTATCGCTCGCCACCGGGCTGATCTTATCTATCTAACCGGTTATTGACATGGTGCATCGGATCTGAAAGACTCCATATATAACCGGTTGTTTAATCAGATCGGAGATGTCTGATGAACAGAACATGGTTGATCACGGGCAGCTCGCGGGGGTTCGGGCTCGAGCTCACGCGAGCGGTTCTGGAGAGCGGCGACCGGGTGCTGGCGACCGCCCGGCGCCCTGAGCAGCTGACCGATCTGCTCGCCCGGTTCGGCGATCGTGGTCGGGCGGCCGCGCTCGATGTCACCGATCCCGTCGCCGCGCGGGCCGCGGTACAAGCGGCGCTCGACGCGTTCGGGGCACTCGACGTGGTCGTCAATAACGCCGGCTACGCCAACAGCGCCTCGATCGAGGAGATGGATGAGGACGACTTCCGCGCCCAAATCGAGGCGAACTTTTTCGGGGTGGTGAATGTCACGCGTGCGGCGCTACCGGTGCTCCGCGGGCAACGCTCCGGCACCTTCGTCCAATTCTCGTCCGTTGGCGGGCGCGTCGGCGGCACCCCGGGGATGGGTGCCTACCAGGCGGCCAAGTTTGCGGTGGAGGGGTTTTCCGAGGTGTTGGCCAACGAGGTCAAGCCGTTCGGCGTGAAGGTCATGATCGTCGAGCCCGGCGCGTTCCGCACCGACTGGCAGGGATCCTCGATGCGGCTGCACGAGGTCGGCGCGGACTACGAGCCGAGCGTTGGGGAGATCAACCGCATGCGGGAGCGGACCAACGGAACGCAGCCCGGGGATCCGGCGCGGGCGGCGCGGATCATCGTCGAGGTCGTCGGATCTGACGACCCGCCGCGCCGGCTATTGCTCGGAGCCGGCGCCGTCGCTCAAGCACGGGACGCCGCAACGCAGCGCGCGGCCGAGCTCGAGCAGTGGGCGGACCTCAGCGCGACGGCGGACTTTCCGCAGCAGAGCGCGTCAGCGGCATAGGCGCCGACCGACAGGCCGGCTCCCACCGTCAACACTGACTGAATCAAAGGAACGTCACATGGAGAGATCGACATGGCTCATCACCGGCGCATCGAGCGGGCTCGGATACGCGCTCGCGGAGTACGTCCTTGAACGGGGAGATCAGGTCGTGGCCGCAGCACGGACGCTGGAGCCAATGGCAGCTCTGACGGAGCGCTACCCGGACGCGGGCCTCGCGCTCACGCTCGACGTCACCGATCCGCGGCAACGAGCCGACGCCATCAGTCAGGCCGAGGCACGCTTCGGCGCGATCGACATTCTGGTCAACAACGCCGGTATCGACTTCATCGGCGCGATCGAAGAGCAAGAGGAAAAGGACTACCGCGCCCAGTTCGAGGTGAACTTCTTCGCCGCCGCCGCGCTCCTGCGAGCGGTGCTTCCCGGCATGCGCGCCCGCGGCCGCGGCACGATTATCAATATCTCCTCAATGGACGGGATCGCCAGCCTCCCAGTCAACGGCTGGTACGCGTCAAGCAAGTTCGCGCTCGAAGGCCTCACCGAGGCCTTGTGGCAAGAACTCGAGCCGATCGGCCTACGCGCGTTCCTGGTCGAACCAGGCTCCTTCCGCACCGGCCTCGAGACGCGCACCAAGTTCTCCGGCGCGACGATCGACGATTACGCGGCAACCTCAGGAGCGTTCCGAGAGATGCTCAAGACAATCACCCCCGAGATGTGGCCCGGCGACCCCACCCGTGCCGCCGCCGCGATCTACCACGTCGTCAACTCAGACGAAGCCCGTCACTGGGTGATTCTCGGCAGCGACGCCCACCGGCGAATCGGCGTGAAACTCGACATGCAGCGCGCCGAGTACGAGGCCGGCACAGAGATGGCATTCAGCACCGACTACCCCGACGCTACCGGGCCGACCGTGCTCTAGGCCATCGACGGACGGGGGCCTCTGCTGTCTCGGAGTCCTTATGGACGAGTTCGGATGATCGTCTTCCCGTTGCGTCGCTCGGTCGGGTTGAGCGCGGCGACGGCATCGTCGAGGGTCGCGACGTTGCCGATGTTGGTCTGCAGTCGTCCGTCGCGCACCCGCTGGACGATCTCACCGAGTTGGGCACGATCGGACTCGACGACGAAGTCGATCGCCAGACCGTCGGCGGGCCGCGCCTCGGCCGGCCCTACGACCGTCACCAGAGTTCCCCCGGCCCGAACCAGCCCCGCGGACCGCTTCTGGATATCTCCGCCGATGACGTCGAACACCAGGTCAACGCCGCCGATGTCTTCCAGGGCGTCGTTGTCGAGGTCGACAAACTCCTGCGCGCCGAAGTCGAGCGCCGCCTGGCGGTCGGCGGCGCGTCCGGTGCCGATGACATAGGCGCCGGCCTCACGTGCGAGCTGCGTCACCATCGTCCCGACTGCGCCGGCCGCGCCGTGCGCGAGGACGCTCTGCCCCGCCTGAAGGCGGCCGTGCTCGAACAGTCCCTGCCACGCGGTCAGACCCGAGATCGGCAGGCTCGCGCCCACCGTGAAGTCGACGTCGCCCGGCAGGGGCGCCAGGTTACGCGCCTCGATCGCCACATACTCCGCCAGGGTGCCGTTGCGATACCAGTCCGCGAGGCCGAACACCCGCTGTCCCACCGACAGCCCCGTCGTGCCATAGCCGAGAGCGGTGACCACTCCGGCCAGCTCGTGCCCAGGGATCGACGGTGTTCGGTCACGGTTGACGCGATCGGTCCAGGTCGAGGGCCACGCCAGCTCAGTCGGGACGAACCCCGACGCATGAATCTGAACGATGACGTCGCTTATCGCTGCCAGCGGCTCGGGCTGCTCCACCAGCGTCATTCCGGCCGTTCCCGCAGCCTCGTCCGTCACCACAATCGCTTTCATCCGGCACCTCACTATCTCGAGTTCTCGCCCTTAGCCGACTGGGCCCATGATGAGTGCCTCCGGGACTTCTGCATCGTCGCCCACGGGGCAGTCTCGCCCAGGCTGCTCCTTTCCGCACCGAGCGGTGGTGACTCCGACCCCAGGCTCGGACCGTTAGAAGTGCAGGCTGAACGGTGGGTAGCGGTCGGTGATCAGTAGGAAGGCGTAGGCCGCGACGCGGTTATGCCAGCGGATCACGCCCTCGATGAAGTCGAACAGCGACCGCGGGTAGCGGCCGGTGAAGAGGATCGCGAACCAGGCGAAGATGGCGGCGAACAACGCGCCGATCGTGAGGAAGAACAACACGATGTAGTGGGGGATCGCGAGCAGCCACTTGACGAGCGGCAGGCCGCGGCTGAGGTCGTGTTCGGCGTCTGGATAGGGGAAGTTCAGGTGGACGGCCTGCTCCTCGTCGGTGGAGGGGTAGCGGTCGTCCATCAGCGCGAAGTAGACGGCGATCCGGTTGGTGAAGCGGGTCAGCTGCAGATTCCAGTCGTACCACCAGCGCGGGTACTTCTTGCGAAACAACAGCATCAGCAGCACGGGGATGACGAGGATCCCGATGCCGCCGCCGGCGTAGCGGGCGCCGCTGCCTCCCGCGCTGGCGCCGAAGCTGCCGCCCTCGAGTGCTGCGGCGAGGATCGCGATCGGGATGATCGTGAAGATGCGAAAGGCCGTAGTGAGGCGGTTGAGGCTGCGGTCGGGATAGTCGACCGAGAAGGTGAGCGGATAGTCGTGGCCAGCCGCCCGGCGGCACCCCGTCGCCCGGCGAGCTGCGGGCGTCTGTCCTGAACTTTCCATGGTCGTCCTCTCTCTGTCAGGTGTACGGCGTACACTCTGCTGTAGACTATAGGTGTACGGCGTACACTTGTCAAGCGATGAATCGAGAAAGACGAACACCGGCCGGACACGCCTGAGCAGACCGCTGGTGCTCGAGGCTGCCGTCGCGCTCGCAGACGAGGACGGGCTTGAAGGCTTCAGCATGCGCCGGCTCGCGCAAGAGCTCGGCGTGGTGCCGATGGCGCTCTACAAGCACGTAGCGAACAAGGATGAGCTCCTCGATGGCATGGTCGACATCGTCTTCGGCGAGATCGAGTCTCCCGCGATCGACGACGACTGGCGCTCGGCAATGCGACGCCGGGCGATCTCGGCGCGCGACGCGCTCAAGCGCCACAGCTGGGCGATCGGGCTGATGGAGACGCGGAACCCTGGGCCGGCCAACCTGCGAAACCACAACGCGGTAATGGGCTGCCTACGCGAGGCGGGCTTCTCGTTCGAGACCGCGATCCACGCCTACTCGGTCCAAGACGCCTACATATACGGCTTCGCGCTGCAGGAGAAGACACTCGGGTTCCAGACACCCGCCGACGCCGGAGAAGCCGCGCAGAGAAGAGCGCAGGCGATCGGCGCGCTCAACGACTACCCATATCTCGCCGAGATCGCAACGAAGCTCCCCGAGTCCGGATACGACAACGCCATCGAGTTCGCCTGGGGACTCGACCTCATCCTCGACGGCCTCGACCGCCGGCGCCGCACCCACCGACGGTAACCCCACGGTCTCGAGGTGAATGTGGTCATCGACGGAGCCGCTGTCTTGGCGGGGGCGCGGCTGGCCTAAGTCTAGGTCACGGTGAACGCGGTTGGACTCGTCACGGTCCCGCTCGGAGCGCTTGCGTTGGTGACCGTGATCGCCCCCGCGACGGCGCCGTTGGGCACGACGGCGATGATCTTCGTCCCGGACGAGATCGCCACTGACGGCGAGGCGAGGGTCCCGAACACCACTTTGACGCCTGCAGCGAAGCCGGTCCCCAAAATCGTGACCTTGCTGCCCGTGGTGGCCGAGGACGGCGCGAACGAGGCGAGCGAAGGTGGGCCGTACGCGTACAGATCCTTGGCCGAGGTCTTGCTGGTGCCTCCGCCGGGCGTGGTGACTGTCACATCGACGCTGCCGGGGGAGCCCGAGGGAGCGATCGCGGTCAACTTGGTGGCGGACACCAACGTGACCGAAGTGCCGGCCGACGCTCCGAAATGGACCGTCGCGGAAGCGACGAAGTGCGTCCCGGTGATCGTCACCTTGGTGCCGCCGGCCGGCGGACCCCCGGTCGGAGTCACACCGGTGACGGTCGGCGGCAGGGGCACGACGGTGGCAACGACGGTGGTCGGCGTGTAGGACAGCGCGTACCGGCGGTCACCGAGCAGCGCGCCATTGATCGTCGTGTACTTGCCGCTCACACTCGCCGCGCTGACGATGGTGTACTGAGTGCCAACCGGCGGAAGGAAGCCGCTGGCGGTAGAGAACGTGAGCGTTCCTCCCAGCGTGGCCGGTCCGATCGCGGACAGCTGTCCGTAGTCGATCCCCGCGGTCGAGGTACCGCTGACCGGAATCGTCAGCGTACCGCCGGCGCCGTCGTAGCTGCCGGTGACGGTCATCGGTCCGGCGACCGTGCCGTGCGGCGTGACGTTGCCCGCACCGGTCAGGTTGCCCTGGATCTCGCCGGTTCCGGTCAGCGTGCCGGCGTTGACCGTCACGGTCCCGCTGCCCGAGCTTGCCTGCAGAGCCGTGCCGCCGCCGACGGTCGTCGTCCCGGCGGTCTGCGTGAAGCTCGTCAGCTCGAGCGTTCCGGCCTCGACGGTCACGGTGCCCGAGTTCGCCAGCGCCCCGCTCAGCGTCAGCGACTGCTTGAGATCCAGGCTGCCGCTGTTGGTCTGCAGTGAGGGCAGGAAGTTCGCGCCCGCCGACGTGAACTCGGACGGCGCCGCCCCGAGGGTGATCGCAGCGGCGTTGGCGATGACGGCGTGAGACAGCGAGATCACGCCGCCGGCGGTCGTATACGCACCCCCGGTCAGCGTGCCGCCGGCGCTCAGGTTCGTCAGCGAGCCCAGCACCAGCGTCCCTTCGCCGCACACCACCGTCCCGTTGTTGGTCGTCGGGGCGGATACGGTGGCGCTCCTGGTGGCGGTGCTGCCGGTGTAGGTGACGGTCGCGCCGGGGTCGTTGATGAGCTGGTCGCTGCCGCTGTCTCCGGCGACGATCTCGGTGCTGTCCAGGAGCGTGAGCGTGCCCTCGTTCTCGAGCACCGACCCGTCCCGGATTATGAACTCGCTGGTCACCGTGCTGGCGCCCTTGAGCACCAGCCGGATCGCGTCGCCGAGGTCGCCGCTGACGCCGAGGCTCGCCTCGGGCAGCGTCGCGGCGCCCGTCACCGTCAGACTCCCCGGACCCTCCAGATCAGAACCCGACGCGAGCGTCAGATTCCCCGCGGTGACCACCTCGCCACTGAAGCTGGTGAGCGTCCCGTCGACGGTCAGCTGGTCGAGCGTAGAGGGATCGACCACCGTACTGTCGCCGAGGATGAGGGTCCCGTTCACCTGCAGGCTCCGTGCGACCGCGCCCGCCTGGGGCCAGTCGATACCTCCGATCGTCACCGTGCCGGAGGAGACCACGGCCGAGGAGCGCGCGGGCGAGGTCGACATGCAGACGAAATCCGAGGCGCCGGGGACGCGTCCGGCCGAGCCGCCGCCGTCCGTCAGCGACCAGTTCGTCGCCGTCGCCCAATCGGTGCTCGTCGCGCCCGTCCATTAGATCGTGCAGGCCACGCTGGCAGCGCTGACCGCCGTCCCGAGCCCGGCGCTGACCGAGACGGCCACCGCCACTGCCAGCGCAACCAGCATCGCGCGCCTCGCGACGCTGCGTCCAAACAGCCCCATCCGAGCCCCCTCTTCAATTGTCTCGCTAGGTAGACGCCTAGCTACCGGTCGAACCTACCAGGCTTGTCAAACTGCACGTAGATCTGCGCAACGACTGGTAGGTTTCTGTCGGCCTCACTGAGAGGCGCCAGTCAGTTCATCGAATGGGCACGCAGGACCGACGTGCGGTGCATTTCGCGTCCGCACGTTAGATCGTAGGGCAGCGCCCGGTGCAGCGTCCCGAGGTTGTCCCACAAGAGCAGGTCGCCGACCGACCAGGTATGCCGGAATACCCGATCGGGTGCCGTCGAGCGGGCGTTCAGATCGGCCAGCAGGGCCCGCCCCTCGTCCACGTCCATCTCGACGACGTAATCGGCTGTGAGGCCGATAACGAGTGACTTGCGCCCGGAGTCGTGCGTCCACACCAGGGGCTGCTCGTGCGTCTTCTGCCTCCATTTCGCGAGCTGCTCCGGCGTCGGGTTCTCATACGCCAGAACCTCGATCGGCTCCAGGCTGTGATGCACGCGGAGGTTCGCGTACCGCACCTTCTCGTCCTCCGAGAGGTCGTCATACGCAGCGTAGGTGCTGATGAACTCGGTCTCGCCGCCCTCGGGTGAAAGCTTGTGGGCAGTCAGCAGCGTGGCTTTCGCGATGACCGGGTGATGTGTGTCATCGATGTGCCATTGCATATTGCCCTTGTAGTAATCGGCGTTCGGGTTGTCCGGATCCATGCTGACCACGATCACTTCCGGGATGTCGTAGCCGGGGAACTCGATCACCTCACCAAGTCGCTTGGAGAACGTCGCCAACGCGTGATCGTCCAGGTGCACCTCGCGGAACAACAGGACACCGTGCTCCTCGGCCGCTGCCAAGACCGCCCGTGGCAGATCCTCGTCGTTGAGGAGACGGTCGACATCGACATCCATCACTTGCGCGCCAACGGTTGGCGTCAACTTCTCGACCGTCAACTCCGTCATGCCAGCTCCCTCCTTCTGTCCTGTTGCTCGTCCAGCTTCAATGTGCACGTTGCTCGCCTTCACAAGCTCGACATTTGCTTCCGTGGGTCACCTGTCGGTGGTAGATCGCCAAAGGGCCGTTCCCGACGTCGCAAGGGTGAGCTCATCGGCATTCTCCGAATCCTAGCGCCAGGTGCTGTATGGTGCCCCCTCGCACACAACAGTAAAAGGTGGTAGGTTCAGCCCTCGGGGGTGCGCACTTGGCGCTGCGCGCCTGGACCATCGGCAAAGGGATCGGATGAGATGTCAGCGAGACAGTTCGCGCGCTTGAAGCGCGCCGTGTTGGTGCTCGCCGCGGTCGCCAGTGTGGTGGGGCCCGCAGCGGCCGCAGCGCAGAGCTCGGCAGCGCCCACCGTGTACTTCATCGGCGATTCCGTCACGGCAGGGTTCGGCTACTGCGGGACGGAAGGTGGAAGCAACTCTTCCCACATCTCCTGTAAGCCGAACCAGCCGTTCGCGAATTCCTGGTATTTCGGGGACAACAGCCTGAACGACTGCAATCCGCCGACTCCCGTCAACGACCGGTGCTCGAACGACAACGACAAGGGCGCGCCGTGGGAAGCCGGTCCCTGGAAGGCCGGCCACACCGCTCCTACCGTCGCGTATCCCTACGTCATCGCCCGCGAGCAGAGCACCGTCAACCCTGCGCCCATCCAGGACTGGGCGATAACTGGCTCAACGCCGGCGGACTGGGATCCGAAGGGCGGCCCGTTCGGGCCTCAGCTCGCGAAGA
This sequence comes from uncultured Solirubrobacterales bacterium, assembly GCA_963763525.1. Taxonomy (GTDB): domain Bacteria; phylum Actinomycetota; class Thermoleophilia; order Solirubrobacterales; family Solirubrobacteraceae; genus Palsa-465. The sequence goes on along the minus strand of CAVXPA010000010.1, from coordinate 180,850 downwards.
TCAAGAACAGCTACGTCGTGATGACGCTGGGAGCCAATCCGCTGCTGTCGGATTACCTGAAGATCACGCTCGGGGGGGTCTACCCGGCCACGGTCGGCGTTTGCGCCGATTCCACCGTGTTCTACGAGCTTCCACGCTACTACGCGGCTGACCCATTCGGGCCGGTGGGCAAGCCAGGATCCCTGTTGACTTGCTTTGACAAGCAATGGGAAAAGGTTGAGCAGAACCGTCACCTTCTCGACGTGTACACGACCCTGCTGCAGCACGGCAACCACGTCCTCGTCTTGGGCTATCCCAAGGAGTGTCCTTGGAGCTTCGGTAACTTCCAGCCCGAGGGGAACATCGCCGACGGCCCGGCCGAGGGCTACTCCTGTATGGAGGAGTGGTATTACAACGTCAACCACACCAGTGAGCGCGTGTATCAGTGGCAGCAGGCGCTCGCGCTGGGAGACGCCTTGAACGGCCGGCTCCAGGAGGACGTGGAGAAGGCGCGCCGGGACGGAGCCAAACTGCCGGGGCAGATCCGCTTCGTGCTCCCCGGCGCGGACTGGGCCCAGCATCAGGCTTGGACCGGCAACAACTCCTGGTTCTTCAAGAACGACACCTGGGTGCACCCCAACGCGGCTGGTCACAAGCAGCTCGCGGCTACTGTCGTCGCGGCGATGTGCCGCGACTACGGGCATTGGTGCGGGAGCCCTGTGAAGTGGTAGAGCAGCCTCAGAGCGGGCGCCGCTGATCGCGTCGCGCCGCAGGAGTAGGCGCCGCGACGTTGAGAGCTTCCGACTCGAGCAGCCTGCGGTCGAGCTCGAGCCTGGCCTCCATCATCGCCGCTTCGATTGTGCGCTGGCACGGCCAGGTTTCGTTAGGTGGCTCACGAAACTTACTGTAAGATACGTGAGGATGCTAACGAAACGCCCTCTGCTGGACACTGCCGCCGATCAGGAGCTGTTCGTCGCTGATGAGTCGCGTCAGCGGGCGATCGAGGCGGCGTTCAAACATCGGAACACGCTGGTGGTGGGGGAGCCCGGGTCCGGCAAGACCAGTCTGCTGTACCAGATCCGTGGCAACGCGAACCGTACCTCCGAGTTGCCTCGCGCGGTGTTGGTCGACGCGCGGCTGGCGGGCGATGCCTACGAGCTCGTCGACCTGCTCGCGCGGGAGTGCGCGGACGCGGGTTGGCTGGAGGAAGTTGCGCGGCCCGACCGAGACGATCCGTTCGGACTCGTTTCCCAGATCCGGCGGCTCCGCGATGCGCCGGAAGGGTCGATGATCTTGATCGACGACCCGGACACCGAACAGGCGGCGACCTTGTTTGGGCGACTGCGCGACGAGCTGTGGCAGCTGGGCGTGTGGTTCGTGGTCGCGGTGAACGTCGGTATCTACGGCGCGCTGAAGCAGCCACCCGCCAACGCGTTCTTCGACACCGTGGTGAGGCTCGAGCCGCTGGACCCCAAGGCGGCCGTCGACATGCTCAGGCGCCGTGAGCACCGTGGCGAGCTCGAGGAGGTCAACCGTCCCCCCTCGTCCGCGATGCAGCCTCGGGCCGTCCTGCTCGACGCCGAGGCAGGACCGTCCAGTGCCAGACACGACGGTGAGCTGCAAGGCAAGCTGCTGACGGTCGCCGAACAGGCCGCGGGACGCTCCGGGGCGGCGCTTCTGCAGGAGATTTGGAATCGCGGAGCGGTCAGCGCGAGCGACGCCGGTTTGCAGCGCAGCTTGGGCGTGACGCGGACTCGCCTCACGCAGCTCCTGAAGGAGCTGGAGCGCGCGGGGACGCTCGTCGCGTCCAGCCAGCCAGGGGCGGGGACGATCGGACGGCCGCGCACGTTGTACGACCTGAATCGCAACGTATGAGCCGCGAGATCCTGGAAGAGCTCAGGCGCCGGGCCGCGTTCAAGCCCAAGCCGCCGGATTACGAGCTGGCGATCGCGCATGTCCACGTCGCCGATCTGGGCATCTCGCATGCGATCGACGATCGCGTGGCAAACGCGATGACGACCGACGACGAAGCGTTCGTGATCGTGACCGGGCCTCCCGGCTCAGGCAAGAGCAGTCTTCTGAGCGCGACCGCAGTTGCCGTCACGAGCGCGGAGGCACCGCCTCACCCGTTACCGCTCAAGGTCCCCGTCGCTCATCACACGGCGGAGCTCACGCCTGATCTGCTCGTGAAGGCGGTGGCGCAAAGCTTTGCCCATGCGTTACGTGGGCAGCTCAAGGCTGCCGACCGCAGAAGGCTCGAACGAGCGCTGGCGACATCGATCGCAACGGGGCGCCAGTCGGGCGAGGTGTCCGGACACTTCTCAGCGGGGCTGCCGATCATCAAGACGACCATGTCGGCGTCGATGGGCAAAGATCTCGTCGCCTTGACGACGAACGCGGAGTGGCAGGGCGGCGGCCCGATCCCCTCGCTCCTCGCACTTCGCGACATGGCGGCAGCGCACAAGGCCAGGCTCGTGGTCATCTTCGATGACACCGACCTATGGAGCACCGGCGACGAGAACATGGCGGCCCGCGCGCGCAGCTTCTTCTCCGCGCTACGAGTGCTGCTCGAGTGCCCAGAGGTCAGCATTCTCGTCGCCGTCCAAACGCATTGGACCCAGACCGGCAGAAACGTGGGAGCGCAGACCCGAGCCGCCAGACGAGAGTACGGAGAGCTCGCCGAGCGGGCAGGCGCAGTACTGGCTGTGCCACTGCCGGCCTCGAAGAACCAGGCCCGCAGGCTGATGAGGGCCGTCATCGACCGCAGGGTGGAGATCACGCTCGAGCAGGCCCCGTCGCCGGATGGTGGATGGTGCAACGCGCTGTTCACACCTGAGGGTGTAGATCTGCTCGCGAGCCGGTGCTTCACCAGGAGCATTCGCCGGGCGATCGGCGACATACGGGACGCGTTCGACCACGCGGACGAGATGCCGGCCAGGATCGGCCGCGAGCATCTGGTCGAGATCATCGACGACTAGTGCTGCACTAGCCTCAACACCACCGCCGCCGGGTCACCGGCCGGTGGGTGTCACGATCAGATGCCAACCACTCGCTGGGAAGAGCGGGTCGCACGCGCTCACCGCCGCACCCAGCTTCGCCGGCGTCCCGGCGACAGCGCTGCCGACGTGGAACTCGCCGCGCCCGTTCGGGTCAGGCCACTGCGGAAAGCCGTGCGCTCGGATGCAGACCGCGACCCGGACGAGCGCCGCGATGTCGGAGCCGCTCTCGGCCGCGTCGACGCCCCCGGTCGATTGGATCGCGCGGATCTGCGCGGCGCACGCCGACTGAACCGCCGGCGTCGGCGTCGGCACCCGAGCGTATCCCGGAAGCATGACCTGCCCTTTCGCACCGAGCACCGGGTCGGGCAGTCGGGGCATCCCGTGCCGGCGGGCGCACGCGACGGCCCCGCGCCACTCAGCGAGGCTGGCTGAGGGCGACCCGGCGTCGGGCTGGGAATCGCTCGCTCCGGACAGGCTGGCGCGCGCCGCCCCGGAGCTCGTGGAACCGCACGCCGCAATTGCGACGGCGCCGAGTAGACATATCAAGATCGAACTGAGTTGCCGTGCCATCTGCTTCCTTTCACTCGGGGTCACGGCGAAGCTACGGGGGCTAGGCGAGCTCGTCATCGGCGCCCGAGACGATTCCGCTCCGACGGCCGTCGGAGACATGCGCCGGGAGCCGCAGCCCGTACCTCTGCCGATGTACGGGCGTCCATCGCGGGGCGGATGACGGGGGGTCGGGGGCGGCGTACAGTGAGCGCGTGTCAGTGACCTCGCAATTCACCACCCCGCAGCTGTTGGCTCGCACCCGCACGCTCGATCCACGTTGGCTCGATCGGGGCTTAGCGCTCGCGCTCACGATCTGGGCGCTCTCCGATGCCTCGATTCTGGTGGACCCCGGCCCGTCGCTCGTGCTCCTCGCCATGACGGTCGCGATCGCTTGGCGCCGGCGTGAGCCCGACGCCGTCCTGATCGCCGAGGTCCTCGGCGTTCTGCTGCTGCCCAGCCGCCTCCAACTGCCGCAGGGAGTCGCGGTACTGGCAGCCGTGTACTCTGCGGCTCTTTACAGCAATCGGCGCATCCTCGTGTTGGCGCTCTTGACCGGCGCGGGCGCGTGGCTCCTGGCAATCGGCGGCGATGTGCAGATCCCCGGGGCCCTGGTCCCGCTCCTGCTGCTTGCGCCCGCATGGCTGGCCGGCGTGGCGATGCGCCAACGCGAGCAGTCGGCCCAGGCGTCCGCCGCACGCGCGGACCGTCTCGAGCTCGAACGCGAGGCGGCGCTGCACGCGGAGCGCGCTCGGATCGCGCGTGAGTTGCACGACATCGTCACACACTCGGTCAGCGTGATGGTGCTCCAGACCGGTGCCGCTCGGCAGATCCTCGGCCGCGACGAGCAACGCGCCGAGGCGTTGCTGGAGAGTGTGGAGACGAGCGGCCGCTCCGCGCTGGACGAACTGCGGCGGCTGCTCGGTTTGCTCAGCGACGACGAGCTTGGCGCCCCGCTCACGCCGCAACCGGGGATCGACGAGATCCCAGGACTGGTCGAGCAGATCAAGCAGACGGGGCTGCCGGTCGAGCTGTGCGTCGAAGGGGAGTCCCGCGTCGTCTCTCCAGGCCTGGCCGTCGCGGTCTACCGGATCATTCAGGAGGCGCTGACCAACGTGCTCAAGCACGCCGGTCGCGCGTCCAGCACCCGCGTCGTGCTCCGTTGGGGGGAAGCGGCATTCGAGCTCGAGGTGGTCGATCGTGGTGCGGTCCCACCGAACACTCGTCCCGAGCTCAGCGCCGGCCGCGGATTGGCCGGGATGCGCGAGCGGGCGGCGATGTACGGCGGGACGTTCGAAGCCCGGCCCGGACCGGGGAACGGCTACAGCGTTCGCGCCAGTATCCCGCTCGATTCGTCGCGAGCGTGAGCCGGCGCTTGCTGATCGCCGACGACGACGCCCTCGCGAGGGCCGCGCTGCGCGCGATCTTCGATGCCCACGAGGACATCGAGCTCGTCGCCGAGGCGCAGGATGGCCGGCAAGCCGTCGAGCTCGCGCTGCGACTACATCCCGACGTCGCCCTGCTCGACATCCGGATGCCCAACCTCGATGGGCTCGAGGCCGCTCGCCAGATCCTCGCGTCGGCGTCCAATCGCGCCCGCGTGATCATGCTGACGACGTTCGGCCTCGACGAGTACGTCTACGAAGCGATCAAGGCGGGCGCCACCGGCTTCCTGCTGAAGGACGCGCCCACGGAGCGGCTGCTCGCTTTCATCCGCTCGGCTGGCGAGGACGACGCCCTGCTCGATCCGACGATCACGCGCCGACTGATCGAACGCTACGCGCGGCCGCATGACGATCCGTCCGTGAGCAGCAAGCTCGCCGAGCTCACACCGCGCGAGCTGGAAGTCCTCATCCAGGTCGCTCGCGGCCGCAACAACGCCGAGATCGCCGCGGAGATGTGTCTCAGCGAGGCGACAGTCAAGACGCACGTCAGCCGGATACTCACCAAGCTCGACCTTCGGGACCGCGTCCAAGCCGTCGTGCTTGCCTACGAGAACCGTCTCGTCGAGCCAGGGAGAATGGACTCCTGACGATCTCCTCGCCGCGACCCAAACGAATCGCGAACCGAAAGCGCAGGCGAGCCGTATCGTCCTCTGACCGACCACTCAGAGGGGGTTTCAATGTTTCGAGATGGACCGATCCGAGGGCGGAAGCTTCGCCGGCGGGTGAGTTTCCTAACGGCCGCGGCGCTGCTGGCCAGTGCCGGCACGGCGATCGCGTTTGAGCAGTTGCCGCCCGGCGGTCAGGTGAACGACGATCCGGCCGCCGGGATCAACCCTGCGATCAGCGTGAGCGGCGAAGACCCGACGAACGCCGACGTGGTCGGCGGCGCATTGCTGGCGGGAGCGAAGAACGTGCCGTGGGCCGTCTTTGAGCAGCAGGAGACGAATGGCTCACCGCCGCCGCACAACCAGATCTTTGTGCGGTCGTTTGCGAATGGAGCGTGGACGACCCGCGGCGACGGCACCGTCGGCGGTCGCTCCAGCGCGAGTCCGACGTTCGCCGGCTCGTTGAACTTCGACCAGGGACAGGATGGGGAGATTCCGTCGATCGACTTCGCAGGCGGCGGTCGGACGGTCCCCTGGGCGACGTGGTATGAGGACACAAGTGGAAGCGGGTTCGGGAAGAACAACATTTTCGCCAGCCGGTTTGACAACACGGGAGACTCGAACCAGGGGAAATGGATTTTCTCCGGCCAGGGCAGGGGGACCGGGGGCGGCAGCGTCCCGGTGCCGTCGTTGAACATCCACACGAACCAGTCGGCAGAGAATCCATCGGTGGCGGGCGGCTCGGCCGTCGACCCGACGACCCCTGGTCCGTGGATCGCCTGGCAGGAGACCGACACCCTTCCGGTCAGCGGCAAGGATCAGATCTTCGTCGAGCGGCCGATCGGACCGGGCGCGCTGAACTGTGATGGTGTGAAGCCTGCCGGCAAGGCAGTCGATGGTCATGTGCCGGCGATCGGCGGGTTCTGCTTCCAGCAGACGGGGATTCCGCGCGTCGGTGCCGGCGGCGCCGATCCGAGCCTGAACGTCGACCCGACGCGAAACGGGATCGAGCCTGACATCACGTTCACAGGCGCGAATGACAGCGTTCCGTGGGTCGTGTGGTATGAGACCGGCAACACGAAGCTGAGCGGGCTGCACACAAACGAGATGGTGTTCGCGGCAAAAGGCGTGAGCGACGGCGTCACCGCCAACGGCGGGTTTCACTGGGAGGTGGTCGGAACCCAGCTGAGCGGCACGCTCGACACCACCGGCGCGAACCACTTCGGTACCTGCGCCGCATCGGCGAGCAACGAAGCGCAGTGCTCGCTCAACCACAGTCCGGGCGCCGACGCCGAGGATCCGCAGGTCGCGGCCGGGACGATGAACCCCGCCAACCCGACGGTCCCGTGGGTGACCTGGGATGAGACCGTCAACGGCGTCCAGCAGGTGTTCGTCGCACGGCTCGTGGTCTCGGCCACCAGTGCTCAGTTCCAGATCGTGAACGGGGGCAAGCCGATCTCGACCAATTCCGGCAGTGCCACTCGGGCCGACATCACGTTCTCAGGCAACACTCCGTACGTGACCTGGCGCGAGACGGTCGCCGGCGTCACCAAGGCGTTCGTCGGGCACTTCGTCAATCCCGCCAGCCCGACGTTCGTGATCGATGAGGCGGACATCCCGCTGACGCCCACGGCGCAAGCCGACGTACGGGAGCCGATCTCCTCCTCCTGCACCGCCAATCCGTTCAACGCCGACGGAGCGGCTTGCCAGGGCGGAGGCATCGGAACGCCGTTCTTTCTGTTCACGAACGGCACGAGCCCGAGGAGCCTGTTCGCGGGTGCCTATCAACCCAGCAGCGTGGTCACCGGTTCGGCTTCCGCGATCACCTCGTCGTCGGCGAGCGTGAGCGGATCAGTAAACCCCCGTGGCGCGGGCGTTGAGGTCCAGTTCCAGTTCGGGACCACCACGGCGTACGGAAGCACCACTGTGCCGCAGAAAACCGTGCCGAACGACGCGATAGACACCTTCAACGCGACGCTGACCGGTCTGCCGTCAGGTACGACGATCCACTACCGCGCCGTCGCGACGAGCGATTTCGGGACGTTCGTCGAAGCGGATCGTACCTTCACTACTACGTAATTCCGCAGTCGCGTCGAGACACCCGAGGCCCGGTCCGATGGTTTTGGACCGGGCCTCGCGCTGTTGCACCGGCAATCTCAATTCGCGATAAGCAGCATCAGCGACGGACGGAGGCGGTGACGCGGTAGCTCAGGTTGACGCGACCGCTGGTGGTGCGCCGGTTGTCGATGAGCTCCAGCTCCTGTCGCCGGGCGATCCCGTCGAGCAGCGAAGTGCCGGACCCGACGGCGATTGGGTGCACGATCAGGCGAAGCTCGTCGAGCAGCGCTTCGTCGAGCAGGCTCCTGACCAGGCCGGCACCACCGACGACGTAGACGGGTCCGCCGGGCTGGGCTTTGAACGCCCGCAGCTCGTCGAGGTCGCGAACGATCCGCGCCGTGGGCCAGGTGGCATTCTGAAGGGTGCTCGAGAGCACCAGGTGCGGAGTCTCGCGCGCGATGCGCGCGTACTCGATCTCGCGCGGGTACGGGTCTCGTCCGAGCCACTCAACGATGGTGGCCGGGCTTTCCAGCACCGCCGCCCAGAACACCTCGTAGTCGGGGAACATGCCGCCGCCGAGGACGAACGCGTCGACCCCCGGGAGCAGCTCGAGGGCGTCGGCCCAGGAGTCCACCCAGTCGGTCTCCCCGTCCGGGCCGAGGCTGTAGCCGTCGAGCGTGACCTGCATCGCCGCGATGAAAGGTCGTGATGCTGCTGTCGTCATGTCGATCTCCTGTCGGATCGGAGTGAGCAAGGAAGCGCAACCAATGGTTGCACAACTTCCCAAGAAGCGCAACCTTAAGTTGCGCATCCGTGATATCGTCACGGCCGTGGTGCCCGACGCGATCACCCGAGAGATCGACATCGACGCGCCCCCGGACGTCGTCTGGGCGATCGTCACCGAGGCGCGGCATCTGGCCGGCTGGTTCAGTGACGAGGCCGAAATCGATCTTCGCCCGGGTGGGGCGATGCTGCTCACGTGGCATGGCCACGGCGCGTACCGAGCGCGCGTCGAAACGGTCGAGCCGCCTGTGACGTTCGCCTTCCGGTGGGTGCTGCGCCACGGTGAGGAACCGGTGCAAGGCGGCTCCACCCTGGTCGTCATGACGCTCACCCCGACGGACACCGGGACTCGGCTGCGTGTCGTCGAGAGCGGTTTCTCGGAGCTGTCCTGGCCCGAGCACGAGCGAGCCGAGTACGCAGGGCAGAACGCCGGCGGATGGATCAAGGAACTCGACGAACTGCGGGCCTACGCGACTCGAGTGACGGGCTCACGCGACATGCGATGACGCAGGACGGCGAGGACGCCGATCGCCTGTGGGCGGCGCTCGGCGATCCGATGCGGCTCCGGGTGCTCGACCTGTTGCTCGAGCGCGGCGAGGCGACTGCAAGCTCACTTGCCACCGAGCTCCCGATCACACGACAAGGCGTCGCCAAGCACCTCCTCGTCCTTCAGCGTGCCGATCTCGTCCGCGCACGCCGCGCCGGCCGCGAGACACGCTTCAGCGTTAGCGACGAACGCCTCGCGCAGGCCCAGCGACAGATGGCGGGGGTCGCGTCTCGATGGGACGAGCGGCTGGCGCGGATAAAGCGGCTCGCTGAGGCGGCACACGGCGCGGCGCGCGACGCCAACGCCAGGCCTTGACCTGCTCTCGGGTCGTCCGTTTACGGTTGAAGCGGATCAGCCGAGCGTGAACGGATCCCGCGTCCCACCCGTCAACTCGACCCACACCGACTTGGTCTCCAGGTACTCGTTGACGGCCTCGAGACCGTTCTCGCGCCCGAGGCCGGACAGCCCGTAGCCGCCAAACGGCACGCTCGGCGCCGCCGCGCGATACGCGTTGATCCAGATCGTTCCGGCCCGGATGCGGGCCGCGACGCGATGGGCGCGGTGGACATCCTTCGTCCACACCGCGCCGGCGAGTCCGTACGGCGTGTCGTTGGCGATCCGAACGGCCTCGTCCTCGTCGCTGAACGTGAGCGCGGCGAGCACCGGGCCGAACACCTCTTCGCGGACGATGGTCGAGTCGGTGCTCACGCCGGTGAGCACGGTCGGCTTGACGAACAGGCCTCCGAGCTCAGTATCGGCCTCGCCGCCCGTGAGCGCCGTCGCGCCTTCCTCCTGGGCAGTGCGCAGGTAGCCGAGCACCTTCTCGTACTGCGGGCGGTTGGCGACCGGCCCCATCTCGGTGGCGGGATCTGTCGGATCCCCCAGCCGGATCGCCTGCGCGCGGTCGGCGACGAGCCGGACGAGCTCGTCGTGAACGTTCTCGTGCACGATCAGGCGTGATCCGGCCATGCACGTTTGACCGCCGGCGGCGAACACGCCCGCGATCACGCCGTTGGCGGCGGCCGTGAGATCGGCGTCTTCGAACACGACCTGGGGTGACTTGCCGCCCAGCTCCAGTGTCACCTTGTTGAGGTTCTCGGCTGCGGCGTGTGCCACCGCGCGACCAGTGGCCGTCGAACCGGTGAACGCGACCTTCTCGACACCCGCGTGACCGGCCAGGGCGGCGCCGACCTCGCGCTGCTGCGAGCTCACGACGTTGACCACGCCCGGCGGGAAGCCGGCCTCGCCGACGAGCCGCACGAGCTCGAGCGTCGCCGCCGGCGAGTGCTCGGAGGGCTTGACGACGACGGTGCAGCCGGCCGCCAGCGCCGGGGCGAGCTTCCACGTGAGCAGCAGCAGCGGAGAGTTCCACGGGGTGATCGCCGCTACCACGCCGACGGGCTCGCGCCGGGTGTACACGAGATAGTTTGGGTTCGGAGTCGGTATCTGCCGACCCTCGATCTTGTCCGCCAGACCCGCGAAGTACGTGTACCACGTGCCGAGCCCGCGCGTCTGACCGACCATCTCGCGGTAGAGCTTGCCCGAGTCGTTGACCTCGAGCTCGGCGAGGCGCTCGGCGTTCTCGCCGACCACGTTCGCGAGGCGGCGCATCAGCGCCGCGCGCTCGAATCCGGTCATCTTGCCCCATCGACCATCGAACGCGGACCGCGCGGCGGCGACCGCTCGGTCGACGTCCTCGACACCGCCATCCGGGACCACCGCCCACGACCGGCCCAGGTACGGATTCTCACTTTCGTAGGTCCGCCCGGAGGCGGCCCCAACGGACTCTCCGTCGATGATCATGGCGAAGTGCTGGAGCTGTTGCTGGCCGGCGGCGGCGGTCGAGGTCATATCCGGCCCCTACGAGTCGGCGAACACGGTCGCCCAGTCGCGCTTGATGCTGACCACGGTCCACCCTTCTTCGCCGGCCCGCTCCAGCGACGTCTCGGCGCCGGCGGTGTAGTCGAACTCGCGCTCAGGATCGTCGTGCAGAACGAGCAGCCGCAGAGCGGGGCGGGACGGGCCGCCCGCGTACCGGAGCATCGGGATGTCTCCGTTCGAGTTGCCTCCGGCGACGATCGGGCGCCGGCCGATGCGGCTCCAGATTCGCACCGGCTTTGTCGGACCGTCGTCGAATACATCGGGTTCGGCGAGGTACACGAGCGTTCCGCCGTGCTCGTCCTCCTGGTAGCTGAGCGCGTTGGAGCTCCCGATCACGCGCTCGGCCGGGATGCCGTAGATCTCCTCGGTGACAGGTCGCATGAAGTCCCGGTCGCCGCCCGAGGCGATGAACGTGCTGAAGCCGTTCGCTTCCAGGTAGCGGAGCAGGTCGATCATCGGGAGGTACCCGCACGCACGCAAGCTGCGATCCATCGTGGGGTGGCGGCCACGGAGGAAGCGGTCGGCCGCGGTCGCGTAGTCCTCGACCGTCATGCCGCCGAACGCGCGGAGGATGCCGCCCATCAGCAGCTTCACATCGGCGTCGTCGCCGTGGTAATGCTTCGTGATCGCGCCGCCGAGCCAGGCATGGTCTCGCTCGCGGGCGGCCTTCCACGGCTGGCGGTCGCGCAGCGACGGGTCGGCCTCGGCCATGTCCGCAAAGCGGTTCAGGATGAACCCGAGCTCGATGGGCATCGGCTTCTCGCACCACAGCGTGCCGTCGTTGTCGAAAACCGCGATCCGCTCCGCCGGCGGGATGTAGGCGGCGTCGCCATCGCGGGTGACACGTTCGACGAACTCGACGATCGCCTGCGTCGCGGGTGTGTCGTTCCAGGACGCGATCGTCGCGCGCTCACTGGCGGCCATCGACGGTCAGTCCCGCGCGAACGCCATTCGCGCTTCTTGTGCGAGGTCGACGAATTGCTGGCCGCTGACGTCGATCAGCACCTTGTGGATCGTGCCACCGACGAACGGCCACGGGTGCTCGCCGGGGTAGTCGTCGGTCACCGGCTCGCCGCCTTCCTTGCCGATGTTCAGCCCCTCGCCGCCGAGTGAGAATTTGCCCGGCTGGGTCTTGATCCTGCCCGCGCCGACCGCTGCCTCTCGGATGTGCAGGGTCAGCGTGCCTTCCGTCGGCATCGTGTCACCTTCCCTGTCGAACGAAGCCGACAGCACGACGTGACCGGTCGGCACGGGCTCGGTCGACTCGACGGTCTGCACCTCGAGCCCGACCCAGTTGTAGGCGTACTTGAGCTTGCCGTCCTTGATGTAAAGCGCGTGGCCTCCGAACCGAGAGCCCTGGGCGAGCAGAACCCCGGCCGCCTCCTCGGTGTCGATCGTCACCTCGACCGCGATCGTGTAGGAGCGGTTGCGGATGTTCGGCGCGACGGACTCCGGCACCTCCGCGCCTCCCGGATAGTAGGCGTAGCGAGACCGTGGCTTTGACAACTGGGGCCGCTCGGTCGTGAGGATCTCGACGACACCCCGGTTCTCGAGCGGCAACGCCTGGTAGCGGCCGGCTTCATGCCACCAGAGCCCGATCAGCTGCTGCAGCTTCTCCGGGTGCTGCTCGGCGAGGTCGTGGCACTCGCTCGGATCCTTCAGGGTGTCGAAGAGCTCCCAGCGCTGCTGGTCATAAACTGCCCAGTTGTCCGGCGCGGCGTTCGAGATCGCAGCGGCCTTCCAGCCCTGATGCCAGATCGCCCGGGTGCCGCCCATCGAGTAGAACTGTGTCTGCTTGTCCGTCTTCGCGGACGCGTCGTCAAACGTTGCGGCGAAGCTGACGCCTTCGATCGGATGCTGGGTGTGGCCCTTGACGACCTCGGGTGGCTCGACTCGTAGGGACTCGTAGATCGTGGGGACGATGTCGACCGCGTGTGTGAACTGTCGCCGCACTCCCGTGTGCTTGATCCTCGCGGGCCACGAGACGATCATTGGGTCCGCGGTGCCGCCCTCCCAGTTGGAATAGCGCTTCCACAGCTTGAACGGAGTGTTGAACGCGCACGCCCAGCCGGTCGTGTAGTGGTTATACGTCCGGGGGCTGCCGAGATCGTCGATGAACGGAAGGGCCTCCTCGATCTTGTCGGGCAGTCCGTTGAAAAGCTTGTTCTCGTTGACCGACCCGTTGGGACCGCCCTCCCCGGACGCTCCGTTATCCGACACGAGCACGATCAGCGTGTTGTCGCGTTGACCGCTCTCCTCCAGGTAGTCGAGCACCCGGCCGATCTCATGGTCAGCGTGGCTGAGAAAACCGGCATACACCTCGGCCATGCGTGCGAACAGGCGCTTCTCGTCATCTGACAGCGAGTCCCAGGGGCGAACCGTATCGAGCTCAGGCCACGCCTTGCCGTCCGCGCTCGTCTCGTCGATGTATGGGTTGAGCGGTGAGAGCTCGGCGCCGTCCGGCACGATTCCCAGGTCCTGCTGGCGCGCGAACACGAGCTTGCGGTATTCCTCGTAGCCCATGTCGAACTTGCCCTTGTACTTGTCCGCCCACTCCTTCGGCGCGTGGTGCGGCGCATGGCACGCGCCGGGGCAGTAGTAGAGCAAGAACGGCTTGTCCGGCGCGATCGCCTTGGCGTCCCGGATGAACGACAGCGCACGATCGGTCAGATCGATTGTCAGGTGATAGCCGTCCTCGGGCAGCAAGGGTTGCTCGACCGGATGGTTGTCGTACACGAGATCGGGATACCACTGATTCGTCTCGGCGCCGAGGAAGCCGTAGAAGCGCTCGAATCCGCGCCCGATCGGCCACTGTGTCTTGATCGACGCGAGGTTCATCTCGTCCTCGGGCGTCAGGTGCCACTTGCCCGTCATGTAGGTGTTCCAGCCCCGCTCGCCCAACACCTCGGCGATCGTCCCGCACTCGAACGGGATGTGGCCGTTCGAGCTCGGGAACCCCGATGCGGCCTCGGTGATGGTTGCCATCCCGTTGGTGGTGTGGTTACGGCCGGTCATCAGGCACGAGCGCGTCGGGGAGCAGAGCGCCGTGGTGTGGAAGTTCGTGTACACCAGTCCGCGTTCGGCGATCCGGTTGATGTTCGGGGTCTCGATCAGGCCTCCGAACGGCTCCATCGCGGAGAAGCCGACGTCGTCGAGGACGATGTAGAGCACGTTCGGGGTGTCCCCCGGCGCGATCGGCTGGGTGTAGGGCTCCCAGTCCGGAACCGACTCGGTCACGTCGATGTTGACTATCCCCTTGAAAGGCTTGGCCATCAGATCCCTTCCTGTCGCGATCGGCTGCGACTCCGCGCCATCATCGGCACCGCCCGGTCCCGGACGGATCATATGAGCTGATCCTTATAATTGGTTGTCTGGGTCGGCGCGGTGGGTCGTGTCGAGCGGAGGCGTGACGGTGCGCGGGACCAGGCATCATCACGCTGTCCGCCGCAGCATCTCGACGACGAGGAACGCGAGCTCCAGTGCCTGCTGCGTGTTGAGCCGCGGGTCGCACGCCGTCTCGTAGCGTGAAGAGAGCTCGTTGTGGGAGATCATCTGCGCGCCACCCAGACACTCCGTGACGTCCTCGCCGGTGTGCTCGACGTGGATGCCGCCGGGATGCGTGCCGAGCCGCTGGTGAACCTCGAAGAAACCCTCGACCTCGTCCATGATGCGGTCGAAGTGCCGCGTCTTGTGACCGCTGGGGGACTCCTCGGTGTTGCCGTGCATTGGGTCGCACTGCCACACGACGCGATGTCCCGAGCAGGTGACGGCCTCGACGATCGGGGGCAGCAGCCTACGGACCGCTTCGTTGCCCATCCGTGAGACGAGCGTGACGCGGCCGTCGACGCGCTCCGGATCGAGCCGCTGCACGAGCTCGACCGCGTCCGCGGCGGTGGCCGTCGGGCCGAGCTTGACCTCGATCGGGTTAGCGATCAGCGCGCCCAGCGCGACGTGGGCGCCGTCGGGCTGACGCGTGCGGTCGCCGATCCACAGCTGATGCGCCGACAGGAGGTACATGCGATCGCCCTCGGGCCGAAGCAGCGCGCGCTCGTAGTCGAGCACGAGCATCTCGTGACTGGCATACAGCTCGACCGTCCGCAGCGAGCTGTCCTCGACGCCACACGCAGACATGAAGCGCAGGCTGCGGTCGATCTCGCCGGCGACGCGCTCATAGCGCTCGCCGGCGCCCGAGCGGCGCACGAAGTCCATGTTCCACTCGTGCAGACGGTGCAGATCCGCCAGACCGGCCGCGGTGAACGCGCGTGCGAGGTTCATCGCCGCCGCGGCGTTGGCGTACGCGCGCACGAGCCGGCCAGGGTCCGCCCGCCGCGCCTCCGGCGTCGGCTCGAGCGCGTTGACCATGTCGCCGCGGTAGGACGGCAGGCCGGCGGAGTCGGTGTCGGAGGTGCGCGGCTTCGCGTACTGGCCGGCGATGCGCCCGACCTTGACGACCGGCATCGAGGTCCCATAGGTCAACACGACGGCCATCTGCAAGAGCGTCCGGATCGTCCCGCGCAGGTGGATCTCGGTGTTGTCGGCGAACGTCTCCGCGCAGTCGCCGCCCTGCAGTATGAACGCCTCCCCGCGCGCGACCATCCCGAGCCGATCCTGAAGCCTGTCGACCTCCGCCGGCACCGCGATCGGCGGCACGCTCTCGAGTATCCGGCGCACGAGCGCGACTTCAGCGGGATCGGGCCAGGCGGGCTGCTGTGCTGCCGGCTGTGCCAGCGCCTCGCTGACCGCCACCGCCAACCAGCTCGGGAGCGGCGGCGGCGCGGTGGTCGGGGTCGCGGCGACGTCGACGGTCCACCTCATCCCTCTAAGGCTATGGGAGACCGCGCGATCGGGCCTGCGCGTACGCTTGGGTCGTGCCCTGGCCTCGTTTCCGCAAGTCCGCGAGCGCGAAGGAGCCTGCGGTGTCCGTCGGTGATCCGCGGTTGGACGGTTGGGAGACCGTGAGCACGTTCGAAGATCAGGCAAGCGCCGTGGCATGGCGCGATCGGCTCCGTGAGCTGGGCATCGATGCCAGTTGCGTCGCGGACCGGCCGTTGGATCGCTTCGGTCGGGGTGACATCTACCTCGTCGTGCCGCCCGAGCAGTGGTCGGACGCGAACGAGATCGTCGAGAACCTCGGCGATTAGGGTCGATTACGCGCGCATGAGCGCGATCGAGACCGACGCGGGCGACTCGAGCGCGGAGAGGTGCTGCTGGACCCGCGTCAACCATTGCTCGGACAGATCATCGGACTGGATCTGCAGCCGCGGGGCCGAGATCTCGAGGCTGGGCGGGGCCGGGATGCCGAACTGGCCGAGAATGTCGCGCAGGACGGGCTCGGGGTCATCGGCGAGGTCCTCGTAGGTGATCTTCAGCGGCTCGACACCCAGTCCGAGGAAGTACGCGTCCCACGACGCGTCATGGGCGGTGAGCTGCCGGACGAGATAGTTGATCGCGCGAAACGAGAACTGTGGCTCGCCGGTCGGGAACGCGTCGCGATCGGCGTCCTGGCGCCACGCCTGCGTCTGCACCGCCTTCCACAGCGAGATCGCCTGCCGGAACTTGTCCTTGCGCGTGATCTGGATGTAGCGCAGGCCCGGGAAGACGCGGTTGAGCAACTCGGGCACGGGGAGGCCGGCGAGCCCTTCGATGCCGCGTAGCAGTTGGGCGAAGTCACCCAGGTAGCCCCACATCAGCTTGGCTCCGAACACCCCGTTCGGAGTCGTCCCTTGCTCGAGCACCCAGTCCACATACCGGTCGTACGTGTCCGGTTGCCAGAGCCGGTTGGGACGCGGCTCGGAGTCGGGCATCTCGCGGAAAGCGAGGCGCTCGATGATGTTCGCGTGGCGTTCCGGATCGAAATATTCGTGTGGGCGGCGTGGGAGCCCGGAATGGCGCAACGCCTCGAAGTACTCCTCCGGATGTCCCGCGATCCCGGTCTGGCCGAGCAGATGGCAGAGAAGCGTGCTGCCACTGCGCGGTGTCGCGCAGACGAGGTACGAGAGCATTGGCTTCGCAACCGGCACGATGCCCGAGTTAACCTATCAAGTTAGAAGGCTAGTTTCCAAGTGGCGGGGTCCGAACGCTGACCGGTCGGGGTGCTCTGGAGTCCGACAGGGCCGGCCCTCGGTCCGGAGTCCCGACGGGGTTCGTCCTGCGGTCCGGTCACGAACGTTGCAGTGTGACCGGACCGCAGCCAGGATCACCTGGACCGCAACGGGCCTCTGGCCCTAAGCGGCGGCGGACCGCTGCGTCAGTGCTGCCACCACTGGCTGCCTGGGTGCCAGGGCAGAAGGTAGGCGCGGTAGGTGTTCACCCCAGCCGGGAACTCGGCGTTGAACGCGAGCTGCCCCGACGGGTCGAACTCCGAGAAGTACGGCAACACTCCCCAGCCGACGAAGAGGTCGCCGTCCGGGGTCAGCTGGGCGTTGCCCTCCGCGGCGGCCGAGAGTCCCTCGGGCTGATCGTCGGACGACAGTAGCGTCGCCACGTGCGTGTGCCAGTTGAGTCGCACTGTCACGGCGCGGCTGTAGGGCAGCAGCGGCGTCCCCGACGATTCGTTGTCGAAGAACGTGAAGATCCCATGGCCGTGGTACTCGGGATCGTGCTGCCAGGCAAAGATCTCGCCGGCGCTGTCAAGCGTCTGGCCGGGAGCTGCCTGAACCGCGAAGCTGCTGTCCTTGCCGCCAAGCTGCCAGTTGATGTCGCCCGTGAACCGATTCACGTCGTATGTTGTCCAGGTGTCGCGGGCGTCGATCAGCAGGGTCCCGTCCGGCCCCGCTTTCACGGCGTTGATGTGGAACCAGTCCCACGGAGTGCTCGTGGACGCCGGCAGCGGCTGCTCGCTCTGACTGTAGGGAACGTGGTCGGCACTGTTCCACTGGAACAGGACGCGACCGGTGGCGATGTCGATCTCCTGGACGACGCCGTTGATCACAGTCTGGTCGGCGGGTCCGCCGATCGAGGTGAGGTTGGCGGTCGCCGTCGTGTACGAGAGGATCAGCGCCGTGTTCCACGGCGTGATCAGGAACTCGTGACCATCCGCCGAGAGCCCGTCACCCGCGTTCACGGTCGCGATCTGCTGGTAGTGGTCGTTGTAGATGTAATCGGTCCCGGACGAGAGTCCGCCCAAGCCCGTTCCCTGCCACCAGGTCAGCACGGGCTGACCCCGATAGGTCTGTGTGCGAAAGTCCGCCGCGCTCTGGCCCTCGGGGACTGGATGGAACCAGACGACATTTCCATGTTGGTCCAGGATCTCGGGCCCGTTTGC
Organism: uncultured Solirubrobacterales bacterium; assembly: GCA_963763525.1. Taxonomy (GTDB): domain Bacteria; phylum Actinomycetota; class Thermoleophilia; order Solirubrobacterales; family Solirubrobacteraceae; genus Palsa-465. The sequence goes on along the minus strand of CAVXPA010000010.1, from coordinate 162,743 downwards.
GTACTGGCTCGTGTCGCCGGTCGGAGCGATGAAGATGTCGCCGTAGCCAAGGTGGCCGTTCGACGTCAGGATTGTCACCGGAGGAGGTGCCGTCGGGTTGGCCGCGAAGGCCGAGGTCGGCGCAATCAATACAGCCGGGAAGGCGGCGGCTGCGGCGAGGGCGAGCACTGAACGACGCCACCACCGCGATCGCGGCGGCGCCGTGCGAATGTGGCGAAGCTTGGCCATTGCATCATTCCTTTCGTGTGAGACATGGTTCGTCGTGCCGTGCGGCAAACGGACATCAATGAACTGCGCTGCACGCGGGTGTGCCCGCCCGGGTTGTGACCGGGGAGGAGTGGTGCAGCAGTTGCTCGGCTGCGACTCGGACGTGCCGGTGCAGCGGTTCCTCAGGTGCGGCTACATCGTGGTCCCGCGCCGACACGCCACATGCGGCCGGGCGAGGCGGGTATCCCGATGAGAAGTAGTCGTCTCATAAATCCCTACTAAGACAATGAGATTACTAGGTTTCATGCTCGCCGTCAAGCGGAGGGCTCACTCTTGGGGGCCGATCCATCAAATACGACGGGCCGTGACATTCGCGAGAATGTCGCCGTGAGGATCGGACTGTTGCACCCGGGCGAGATGGGAGCGGCAGTCGGGGCCGTGCTGCGTGCACGTGGCGAGACGGTCCTGTGGGCCTCGCAGGCGCGCAGCGCCCAGACGGCGAGGCGCGCCGAGGAGGCCGGGCTCGAGGATGCCGGAACCGTCGCCGAGCTCTCTCGGCGCTCGGAGATGATCCTGTCGGTGTGCCCGCCACACGCGGCGCTCGCGGTGGCGCAATCGGTCGCGGGGTTCAGCGGCGTCTTCGTCGATGCCAACGCGGTGGCGCCGGCGAGCGCGCGCGCGATCGCTCGGACGGTGGGCCGGTGCGTCGACGGCGGCATCATCGGAGCTCCGCCGCGAGAGCCCGGCGAGACGCGTCTATTCCTCTCAGGCGCGCACGCGCCTGAGGTCGCCGAGCTGTTCAGCGGAACGATCGTGCGGTCGATCGTCGTCTCGGGCGAGATCGGCGCGGCGTCGGCGGTCAAGATGGCATTTGCGGCGTGGACCAAGGGCAGCGCGGCGCTCCTGCTCGGTGCGCGGGCGCTCGCCCGCGCCGAGGGAGTCGAAAAGGAGCTGCTCGAGACGTGGCGGTGGGCTTCGCCCGAGCTCCCCGACCGGTCGGCCGCGGCGTCGCGCTCGGCGCTCGGCAAGGGGTGGCGCTGGGTCGGCGAGATGAACGAGATCGCCGACACCTTCGCCGCCGCCGGCCTCCCGGACGGGTTCCATCGCGCCGCGGCCGAGGTCTATCGCCGCTCATCGACCGAGTCCTCGGCCGGCGCGGACAGCCTCGACCGTGTTCTGAACGCTCTCCTCCAGCCGTAAAGTGCTGGCTGCGAGCGTGATCCGGCGATGAACAAGATCGAAGCAGTCGAGCGCGACCGCACGCTGATCGACCGCCGGCAGCACTTGCTCGGCCCCGCATATCGCCTGTTCTACGCGCGGCCGGTGCACGTCGTCCGCGGCGAGGGCGTATGGCTGTACGACGCCGCCGGCGAGGCTTATCTCGACGCCTACAACAACGTCGCCTGCGTGGGCCACTGTCATCCGCGCGTCGTTCGCGCGCTGGCGGATCAGGCGGCGACGCTGAACGTGCACACGCGCTATCTGCACGAGCGCATCCTCGACTACGTACAGCGCCTGATAGGGACGTTCCCCGCCGAGCTGGCGAACGTCATGCTCACGTGCTCGGGCAGCGAGGCGAACGATCTCGCCGTGCGAATCGCCTGCGCGAACACGGCGGCGGAGGGCTTCATCGTCACGCGGTTCGCCTACCACGGCGTGACGGTGGCCGTCTCGCAGCTTTCTCCGTCACTCGGCGCCGGCGTCACGCTGCCGCCGACGACGCGCACGATCGCGGCTCCGGATGGCTATCGCCGAGGCCCTGACGACGTCGCCGAGGCGCTCGCTGCCGATGTCCGTGCGGCGATCGACGAGCTCGCCGCCCGAGGGCAGCGACCCGCGGCACTGCTGCTCGACACGCTGTTCTCGAGCGACGGCATCTACCCCGAGCCGGCTGGGTTCCTCGCTCCCGCGGTGGCCGAGATCCGTCGGGCGGCCGGGCTGTTCATCGCCGATGAGGTCCAGGCCGGGTTCGGCCGGACCGGCGCTATGTGGGGATTCGAGCGTCACGGCGTCGTGCCGGACATCGTCACGCTGGGCAAGCCGATGGGGAACGGGCACCCGCTCGCCGGGATCGTCGCCCGACCTGAGCTGATCGAGACGTTCGCCGGGCGATCGCGCTACTTCAACACGTTCGCCGGCAACCCCGTGTCGTGCGCCGTCGGCATGGCCGTACTGGACGTGATCGAAACCGAGGAGCTGATCGCCAACGCCCGGTCCGTCGGCGAGCGGCTCATGGACGGACTGCGCGAGCTCGCCACTCGCCACGAGGTGATCGGCGACGTCCGCGGCGCCGGGCTCTACGTGGGTGTCGAGCTCGTCCGCGATCGGGCGACCAAGGAGCCCGCTGCAGAGCGGACGGCCCAGGTCGTCAACGCCTTGCGCGAGCGGCGCGTGCTGATCAACTTCACCGGTGCGCGTGCCAACGTGCTGAAGATCCGGCCGCCGTTGGTCTTCTCCGAGACCCACGCCGACCTCCTGCTGGAGGCGCTCGACGAAGTGCTCGCAGGCGTGGCCGCGGCGGACCGCTAGGCCGGCGTGTCAGATTCGGGGAAAGCGCGAGCGCGTTCGAGCGCGACCTGCACCGCGAGCTCGCTGTCCATGCGCGCGACGGCAAGCTGCGCCAGACGATCGATTTCGCCTACGAGCTCGGGCGCCGGCCGACCGGCGCGACCGCGAACAAGTTCGCGCCCAGCTCTCACTGAACGCCAAAGCCGCACGCCGCCGCCGCGTGTTGATACGCCGGCGAGGAGGTGTCGATCGTGCTCGGAACCGCGAGGAAATAGCCGCCGCGACCGATCACTTCACTGGCGGCGTCCTTGCTTGAGGGTGCCGTCGTCGTCGGGTCGGGAAAATCCGGCACGCCGTGCGCGCGCATGCACTGCGAGATCGTCAACAGCTGCTGCTTGGCCTGCTCCGAGGGCGCACCTCCGGGTCCGCCTCCCGGCAGGAGCTTCCGGCAAGTCGCTTGAGCTGCCTTGAACGCCGGCGAGAACGGGTTCATCCCCGAGGAGAGCGTGATGTGGATCCCGCCACCGCTGGTGGACGGGTCCGGGAAGTTGGGCACGCCGTTGGAGCGCATGCACTCGGAGTACCTGAGAAACATCGACTCGCCGTTGGCGGCCTTGGCCGTCGTGCTCGTGGTCGTGGCCGAGGAGGAGCCGCACGCGGCGAGTGTCACGACGCAGCCCAGCGCGGCGAGTGCACTCGCCGCGCTACGACGCGTAGGAGCATGAGATGTCTTCGTCCCGGTGGCTTTGCGCATGTGTCGGTTTGACGGCACCGCTTCGAGTGGGCCGTGGGTTTGTTATACGCGGCAGTCGATAACACCGAGGTAACGCTCGCTGACAATGCCCGCGTCGTCCGGCTGGCAGTACGACGGAGATAAGGAACTCGGTTCGCCGAGCGCGCTTCAGTCAGCCGGCGGCGCGTCCTTGGCGCCGCGGACGTACAGCGTGCCACCCGGCCCCGAGGAACGTACCTGCAGGCGTGGAGCGCCCGGGACCGGCGGCGAGGCCGGCGGGTCGATCACCTCGCTCGCGAATGCCCCGCCGCCGGTGACCGTCACCTGAATGCCGTCGGGCACGATCAACGTGACCGTGCCGAACACGTTGAACACGTCGACCTCGACGAGATCACCGTGGAGGGTGGCCTGGCGCAGATCCAGGTAGATCGTGCCGAACCAGCAGCGAAACGACGATCGTTGCGCGAGCTCCCAGGGTCCGCTGCGCACGAGCCGGGAGCACACCGCCCGATGCTTGAGCGGCGTGGTCGCGAGTGCTTTCTCGGCCGGAGTGGGCACGGGAAGGTCGGCGAGCAGCGCTGAGAGCTCCGGCTCGGTGCGCGCGAGCTGGGCGCGCGACACGCGCTCGCTGAACTCCTCGAGCGTCAGGCGCCCGTCGACGACCGCGTCGCGCAGCAGCGTCACCCCGCGGTCGCGCTCACCGTCGCTGAGCAGCAGAGCCGGCTTGCTCTCGTCGCCCATCACGCCAACGGTAGCGGCCCGGCGGCGGTGGCGGTCAGGGCGAGCGCGTCCTGGGCGTCGTAGCGGGCCAGCGCCGGGAACGCCACGGTGACGGCGGCGACGCCGAGCAGGCACAGCACGCCACCGGAGAAGACCGAGAAGCGTGGGCTCGTGGCGGCGGCGACGGCCCCTGACTCGATGTCGCCCACGCGGGGGCCGCCGGTCACGACGAGCGAGTAAACGGCCGACATCCGGCCCCGCATGTGCTCGGGCGTGACCGTCTGGTTGATCGTCTGGCGGCATACGGCGCTGACCGAGTCGGCCGCGCCCGCGAGCGCGAACAGGATCGCCGCGACCCACAACGACTGCGCCAGTCCCGCGACCGCGATCGTCGCACCCCAGACGATCACGGCGCCGATCACGATCCGCCCGAGTCGCCGTGCATGGGTGAGCCAGCCGGTGCTCAACGCCGCCACTGTTGCGCCGGCGGCAAGCGCGGAATACAGCACGCCCGTTCCGGCGGCGCCGGCGTGGTAGACGCTGACCGACAGCACCGCGAACAGCGCCCGCGGCATCCCGAACGTCATCGCCACGAGGTCGATTGCGAAGGACCCCATCAGCGCCTGGTTGCCGCGGACGTAGTGGAGCCCCTGTGCGATCGAGACGCGCAGCTTCTCGTGCGGCGCGATCGGGTCGGGCGGCTGGGGCGCGATCGCGAGCACGGCCAGCGCCACGGCGGCGCAGCTCGCGGCGTCGATCGCGTACGCCCAGGCGAGCCCCAGAGCGCCGATCACGAGACCGCCGATCGCCGGTCCGATGACCATCGCCAGCGTCGAGAGTCCGTAGTTCAGCGCGAGAGCGGCCCGCAGGTGCTCAGGCGTGGTCAGCCGCGGCACGATCGCCGAGGTCGTCACGTTCTCCAGTGCCGTGAACGATGCCAGCGTCGCCGCGAGGGCGTAGAGGACGAGGACGGGCGGGTCGCCGAGCAGCGTCACGGTCGCGAGGCCCGCCGCCGAGAGCACGAGGCCGATCTGGTCGAGCAGCAGCAGCTTGCGCCGATCGAAGCGGTCCGCGAGCGCGCCTCCGAGCAGGGACGTCGCGATCAGCGGGATCAGCTCGACTGAGCCCAGCAGCCCGACGAGCAGCGCGGAGTGCGTCTCGATGTACAGCTGGTAGGGCAGCGCGACGAGCGTGGCCTGCGATCCCATGCCGGAGACGAACCCTCCGAACACGACCAGGCGCAGGTCGCGGCTCTCGCGCAGCGGCGATAGATCGGGTAGGAGTCGCGGAAGGCGCAATCGTCCGACAGCTGAACGCCGCGCGCGGGACGGCTGAGATAATCGCGCGGATGCCTGTAGGCAGACCGCCTTACCGTGCGCGCGTCGAGGGCTGGGAATGATCGTAGACGGCGCGGCCGATAAACCGCGCGTGGCGATCGCGTGTCAGGGGGGAGGAAGCCACACCGCGTTCACGGCCGGCGTGCTCAAGCGTCTGCTGCCGGCGACCGCGCCAACGCACGAGATCGTCGGCATCAGCGGCACGTCCGGAGGCGCCGTGTGCGCGTTGCTCGCGTGGTACGCCCTGTGCCAGGGGGACCCGCCGGGCGCCGGTCGACTGCTGGACGGCTTCTGGGCGGATAACTCCGCGAGCACGCCGTTTGCGGCGCTCGTCAACGCGTCGGTGTTGATGGCCGGCGAGCTGCAGCGGTTCATGGTCATGCCCGCGATCAGCCCGTATGGCAACGCGCTGGCGGACACCGCCGCCGAGGAGTTCAAGGAGATGCTGCGCCGGCAGGTGAACTTCGACGCGCCGGATCCGTGCTCCGGTGAGTCGAAACCGGTGCTGTTCGTCGGCGCGGTCGACGTGCTCTCCGGCGAGTTCCGCGTGTTCGACAGCCGATCCGATCGAATCTCGCCCGCGACGATCCTCGCCTCAGCGGCGATCCCGACGCTGTTCCGCTCCGTGCGCCTGGACGGAGGAACGTACTGGGACGGCCTGTTCTCGCAGAACCCGCCGATCAGCCAGCTGATCGACACGCGCCCGGATGAGATCTGGGTGATCCAGATCAACCCGACCGCGCGCGAGACCGAGCCGACGACGGTGCTCGAGATATCCGACCGGCGCAACGAGCTCGCCGGCAACCTGTCCCTTTACCAGGAGCTGCACTTCGTCGAGAAGATCGACCAGTTGCTCGAGGAAGGGGTGCTGTCGCCCGGCGCCGGTTACCGGACGATCATGATCCGGATCATCGAGCTCACGCGCGCTCGGGTGCCGCACTCGCTCGGCGCGAGCTCGAAGCTCAATCGCGATCCCGCGTTCATTCGCGACCTGATGGCGCACGGCGAGCGCCAGGCGGACGAGTTCTTGACCGCGCTCGCTTTCGAACGGGGCTGGCGAGCCCGTGACGCGCCGGCGGTCCTGAGCTTCCTCGCCGACCCGATCGCGTTCCGTTCCTCCGCGCCGTTCCCGGATTGGGGGCCGACCCATGACCCGAAGCAGGTCGCGGCGTTCCTGGAGCAGCATCTCGGCGGCCTCGAGCTGGACGTGACCCGCAAGCAGTTGGCGCGCGAGCGGATCGTGTGGACGTTGCGAACGCTCCCGGACGCGTCCGGAGCGCGGGCGCGCGGCCAGGTCGAAGTGACGCTGCGCGCGGGGAAGATCGATGCGCTGATCCTCGGGTCGCCATAGGGAACGCTGCACTAGCCTGTGGGCAAGCGATGAACGAGACCAGCGAGCGACGTCCGGCGATCGTGGTCGTCGACGATGAGCCGGCGGTGCTGGCCGCGGTTGCGCGCGATCTGCGCCGCGGCTTCGGCGAGCGCTACCGGATCATGCGAGCCAACTCGGGCGCAGAGGCGCTCGACCTGTTGCGCCAGATCCGTACCCGCGGCGAGCAGGTGGCGATGCTGATCGCCGACCAGCGCATGCCCGGCATGTCGGGCACCGAGTACCTCGTCCAGGCGCGGATGCTCGTGCCGGACGCCAAGCGGCTGCTGCTGACGGCCTACGCGGACACGGAGGCGGCGATCTCGGCGATCAACGAGGTCTCGCTCGACTACTACCTGCTGAAGCCGTGGGACCCGCCCGAGGAGCAGCTGTTCCCGGTCGTCAATGACCTCCTGACGACGTGGGAGGCGGGCGCGGCGCTGGAGGCCGGAGGGGTGCGCGTGATCGGCCACCGGTTCTCCAAGGAGACGCACGATCTGCGCGATTTCCTCGCTCGCAACCGCGTGCCCGCGAGGTGGCTGGACGTCGAGCGCGACGCCGAGGCGCGCGAGCTGCTGACGATCGCCGGCGTCGATCCCGAGCGGCTCCCGGTCGCTCTGCTCGAGGACGGGACGGTGCTCGAGCAGCCCACCGTGCTCGAGTTGGCCGAGCGGCTCGGCGTGGTCGCGGCGCCCGCGGCGGATCACTACGACCTCGTGATCGTCGGCGGCGGCCCGGCAGGGCTCGCCGCGGCCGTGTACGGGGCTTCGGAGGGACTACGGACCGTAATCGTGGAACGAGAGGCGACCGGCGGCCAGGCCGGCCAATCGAGCCGGATCGAGAATTACCTCGGCTTCCCGAACGGCCTGTCGGGGTCCGATCTCGCGCGGCGCGCGACCGACCAGGCGCGCCGCCTTGGGGCTGAGCTGCTGACCGTCCAGGACGCGGTAGCGCTGCGCGTCGAGGGCGCCGGGCGGGTCGTCGAGCTGACCGGCGGCGCCGGCCTCAGCGCAAGCTGTGTGCTGATCTCCTCCGGCGTCTCTTACAAGCAGCTCCAGGCGCCGGGCTTCGCCGAGCTGACCGGCGCGGGGATCTACTACGGGGCCGCTTTGACCGAGGCGCGATCGTGTCAGGACCAGCACGTCGTCGTGATCGGAGGCGCGAACTCGGCCGGTCAGGCGGCGGTGTACTTCGCCGAATATGCCGCTGCCGTCTCGATTCTCGTCCGCGCGGACTCGCTCGCCAAGTCGATGTCGCACTACCTGATCGAGCAGATTGCGAGGCTGCCGAACGTCGACGTGCGGACCGAGAGCCAGGCGGTCGAGGCGTTCGGCGAAGGCGGCCACCTGCGCGCGCTGCGGATCCGCAACCCCGACGGGGGCGAGACGACCGAGCCCGTCGACGCCTGCTTCGTGTTCATCGGCGCCGCCCCGCGCACGGACTGGCTCGACGGCGTGCTCGCGCGGGACGACCGCGGCTTCATCCTCGCCGGCCCCGACGTCAAGGACGTCCACTGGCCGCTCAAGCGCGATCCCTACGTGCTCGAGACCAGCGTGCCCGGCGTGTTCGTCGCCGGCGACGTCCGCGCCCGCTCGATCAAGCGGGTCGCGAGCGCCGTGGGCGAAGGATCGATGGCGGTGTCGCTGATCCACGAGTACCTGACGAGCGCATGACGCGAGCCTCCACCGCCCAGCTTCGAGCGATCGATCTGTTCGAGGGCCTCAGCGAGGAGGAGCTCGAGCAGTGGGCGGACATCACGGAGGTCTCGAGCGTGGCCCCGGGCACGATCGTCTCCGAGCAGGGAGCGGACGGAGCTGCGGTGAATCTGGTCCTCCAGGGATCGCTCGACGCCGCGACGATCGAGCGCGACGGACGCCAGGAGCTCGTCAGCGAGCACCGCGCGCCGACGTGGGTGGGCGCGATCGCGGCGCTCACGAGCGGTCTTCCCGCGGTCCGCATGCAGGCCCGTGGCCCGGCGCTCGTGGGAACGATCCAGCGCGAGCCGTTCGTCGAGCTCGTGCTCCGGCAGCGCGCCGTGTTCGACCGGATCATGCGGCAGGTCCGGCCGGTCGTGCGGCGGATCACGGCGCTCGAGCAGGACCGTGAGCGGCTCGCGTCGCTCGGCACGATGGCGGCCGGCCTCGCGCACGAGCTCAACAACCCGGCCGCCGCCGCGCAGCGCGCCGCGGCCGATCTGGCCGAGGCGCTCGACGTGCTCGGGTCGACGATCGGGCACTTCGTCGAATCGGGCATCGAGCGGGCCGAGGCAGAGCAGCTCCTCGCCTTGCAGCGGGATGCGCTGACTCGCGCCGAGGGCCGTGACACCGTCGACGCGCTCGACGCGGCCGATGCCGAGGACGCGATGCTCGAGCGGCTCGAGCAACTCGACGTCAGCGAACCGTGGCGCTTGGCCGAGCCGCTGGCCGCCGCCGGGCTCGATGGCGACTGGTTGGAGCGGGTGCACGAGCTCGCCGGACCGGTGACCGACGCCGCGCTGCGTTGGGTCGCGGCGTCGTTGACGGCGCGCAGCCTCGCGGTCGAGCTCGCCGAATCGACCAAGCGCATGAGCAGCCTGGTCAAGGCCGTCAAGTCCTACGCCTACATGGACCGAGGCGAGGTCGTCGAGGTCGATCTGCACGAGGGCCTGGAGACGACCCTGACGGTGCTCGGCCACAAGCTCAAGCACTCGGATATCAAGATCAAGCGCGACTATGACAAGACCCTGCCGCGGTTGACCGTGTACGGCTCGGAGCTCAATCAGGTCTGGACGAACCTGCTCGACAACGCGATCGACGCGGTCGGCGGCAGCGGCACGATCACGATCGCCACCCGCAGCGACGGGCCGTGCGCGCAGGTCGACATCAGTGACGACGGCCCCGGAATCCCGCCGGAGGTCCAGGCGCACATCTTCGACCCGTTCTTCACGACCAAGGAGGTCGGGCACGGGACCGGCCTCGGACTCGACACGGTACGGCGAATCGTCGTCGACCGGCATCGAGGCTCGATCACCGTGGACAGCGAGCCCGGCCGTACGGCGTTCCACGTCTGGCTGCCGTTCGAACGTCCCGGTGTCTGAGCGATCCGGGACACTGTCAGCGTGTCGGTGCCAGCGCAACAGCGAGACGTGCTCGCGAGCGCGCTGCGGCAGGACGGTCGCGTCGTCCGCTATCGCCGCGGCCAGGCGATGTTCGCGGAGGGCGACCTCGCCGAGCGCGTGTTCCTGATCGAACATGGCTGGGTGCTGCTGAGCTGCGTGTCCGGGGGGCGGGAGATCGTGCTCGCGGTCACCGGCCCGGGCGACGTCATCGGTGAGATGTCTGTGCTGGACGGCGAGCCTCGCTCGGCGACCGCACTGGCCGTCGACGACGTCGAGGCCGTGGTCGCGCCCGGATCGGCCCTGCTCCGCGCGCTCGCGGACCTCGATGCGGCGCACGAGCTGATCCGAGTGCTCGCGCGACGGCTGCGCGACGGCGACCGCAAGCGGATCGAGTTCGCGACGCTGAACACGCTCGGCCGCGTTGCCTGGCGCCTGCTCGAGTTGAGCGAGCGCTTCGGCGAGCCGACCGACGACGGCGTCGTCGTCGCGCTGCCGCTCTCGCAGGAGCAGCTCGCGAGCTGGTGCGGCGCCTCGCGCGAGGCGACCGTCAAAGCCCTGCGGACGCTGCGCGGCCTCGACAGCATCGACACCGCTCGCCGCCGAGTCGTCGTCCACGACCCCGAGGCGCTGGCGCGCCTGGCTCGAGGCATGGCATGAAACGCCACTCCTATCGGCTCGACTGACTGATTGCCCGATCGAGCTGATTCAGCAGTTGGTTGAGCGGCGCGTTCGGCGCCGCGCGGACGGGCGCGCTCACGGTCCGCGTGTGACCGCCGCCGCCGGACACCGCGAACACGCTGATCACCGCCACCAGCAGCGCGAGGATCGCGAGCGTGCGCCTGGTGAGAGCGGTTCTGGTAAAGCGGCGCGAGCGGATGACGTGCACCGCGGGCATACCACGCGGGCCGTGCATCACGCGGGTCGCCGTCGTCTGAGCTCGATCGAGGATGGCGATCGCCTCAGCGGCTGACGCGGGCCGGCGGTCGGGCTCCGTCGCGGTCAGGTGCTCGGCCAGCTCGCGAAGTGGCGCCGGTGCGGTGCCTGGCAGGCAGGACTGGATCAGCACGCCGAGCGAGTAGAGATCGGAAACGCGACTCGCCGGGGCGCCGCGCATCACCTCCGGAGCGATAAAAGGTCGGCTGCCGATCACCAGTCCGGCGGTGGTCAGCCGGGTCGCGTCGAGTGGCTGCGCGATGCCGAAATCGGTCAGCCTGACACCGTTGGCAGCGATCAGCACGTTGGCGGGCTTTATGTCACGGTGGATGATCCCGGCCTCGTGGATATAGCCCAGCGCATCGAGCAGCTGACGCGCGAGCTCCTCGACGTCCAGCGTGGGCGCGACGGCGGCGCGCATGCGGTCCGCCAGGTTCCCCCCGGGGATGTGCTCCATCACGAGGTACGGCCGCGACTCTCGGGCGTTGAAGTCGAAGACGTCGACCAGGTGAGGGTGAGACAGGTTTGCGGCGAGGCGCGCCTCGCGGCGGAAGCGTGAGACGTAAGTGTCATCGAGCGCGAGCACGTCGGCGAGCACCTTGATCGCGACCTTGCGTTCGAGCCGGCGGTCCTGGGCGAGCCACACCGACGCCATGCCGCCGGATCCAAGGATCCGCTCGAGCCGGTAGCGGTCGGCCTCGCCGAGCGACTTGCCCCGCTGGAGCTCAATCACCGCCATTGTCACCGTTGCCACCATGTCGGCCATGACCGTGGCGCCGGCCGTGCTTGCCCGGACCGGCTGGCGGCCCCTGTGTGGCCGTGGCGGCCGGGGTCGCCGGGGCCGCCTGGCCAGTCGGGGGACTCGGAGAGGCCGGCGCGGTGGCCGGCTGCGTCGTTGATGTTGCCGGCGGGGAATGCACGGCGACCGTCACGCGGTCGTTGAGTTCGTTCGCGTCCTCGCGAAGCACGGCTGCGTCGGCCGTTGCGAGCCGTCCCGTGGCCTCCAAGCCGGCGATATCGCTTTCGAGCATGCGCACGGCCGCGTGCGCAGCCTGTGGGTCATTGCGCGCGGCCGCGGCCCGAATGGCCGCCACGTCGTGGTCGAGGCGGGCGGCATCAGCGGTCGCGATCGGCGCGGGCGTGGAGCTCCCGCAGCCAGCGGCCAGGCCACCACCCAAACACGCGGCGGCCAGCGCGGCAAGGCGGCGCAGGCGCCGCTCATGTGAGTCACGTTGACTGCTACCCGGTCCCGACGTCCTCTATGCGGGCGATGCCTACGCCGCCGATTCGCACGCGGACGCGAGGGCTATCCGGGTGACGGGCTGAGCAGCGCCCGCGCTCGTGCCGCTCCAGGCAGATCGCCCTTCGTCTCGTAGCACTCGAGCGCCAGCCTCGCCTCGGCGATCATCTCCTCAGGGCGTCCGAGCGCCGCGAGGACATCCGCCAGCGTCATCCGCGCGCGCGCCTGCTCCAGCAGGAAATCGGTCTGGACCGTGTACGCCACGGCCGCGCGGGCCGAGCGCACCGCCGCCTCGCCGTCCCCGTCCGCGAGCGCCAGGCGCGCGCTGACCGCGTTGATGATCGCGAAGTTCATGACGTCGTCGGGGACGCTCAACTGCAGCGCGAGGTCGACCGCCGACCGGGCCGCGTCGGGCTCGCCGATCCGCTCGTGCACGAGGGCCAGATACGCCTGGATCGTCGAGCGGTACGCGCGCTCGCCCTGCGCGGCCAGCGCCGCGTCGCCCTGTTCGAGCGCCTGCAGCGCCGCCGGCAGATCTCCGGCCGCCAGCTCGAGCTCCGCGACGCGCATGTAGTCGTAGGGCGTCACCGTTCGCATCCCGAGCGCGGCCAGATCGTCGCCGGCGCGTTGCAGCAGCGCGCGCGCCTCCTCGAAGCGACCTTCCAGACGGCAGACCGCCGCGCGTCCACGCTTGATCGTGGCCGACAGGTAGGGGCCTGGCTCGGCGCGCTCGATCTCACCCAGCTCGCGCTCGATCTCGGAGGCGGCCTGGCGGCCGAGGATGAGTCCCTCGAGCTGGTAGCTGACCGCGCGGGCGCGCAGGCGCTCGTCGCCGGCGGCGTGCGCGTGACCGGCGGCGATCCGTGCCTCCTCGCCGGCGGCTGTCGCCTGCCCGGCGAGCCAGTGCACCCACTGGCCCGACATGTGAGCTTTGGCGAGTCCCTGCTCATCGCCGTCCCGAGTCAGCCGCTCGAGCATCGCCGGCAGCCCGGACGAGATCCGCTCCATCGCCTCGTGCGGGCGCGCGTGGATCACCCAAGCGAGCCGGATCAGCGCCGAGGTGCCGGCAACCGCCGGAACGTCCTCGGCGCGCGTCAAGAGCTCGTCGACGCGCTCGAACTCGTAGGAGTCGAGCAGCTGCTCGGCGAGGTCGACAGCGATCTGCGCGCCGACCTCCTCGGGCTCGGCGGGCGCGAGCGCGAGCGCGCGCTCGAGCAGGTTGCGGGCGGCGGAGGTGTCCATTCGCGCGCCGGCTCGGCGCCCCGCCGTGTGAAGCCGTCGAGCCGCGCTCGTCGCGGTGGCCGGGTTCGGTTCTCGGCCCAGCTCGATCTGATAGCGCACCGCCTGCTCGAGGTGCCAGCCGGCGATCTCGTCGAGCTCGACCAGGTCTCGGCCGACGACCTCGAGCCAGCGCGCGAAGCGCGCGTGCAGCTCGGCCCGGGCCGTTTTCGGGAGCGCCTCGTAGGCGCAGTCGCGAATCAGCAGGTGGCGGAAGCGAAACGCCTGATCGTCCGGGAAGGTCGCCGGGTGCGGGCGAAGCAGCTCCTTGCGCACGAGGCCGTCCAGCAGCGGCTCGACCTCGGCCGCCAGACGCCCGTCGGCCAGCGCGCGCACGGCCAGGCGATGGAACACCGCACCTTCCACCGCGCCGCGTTCCAGCAACTCGCGCTCGTCCAGGGCCAATCGCTCGAGCCGCGCGGCGAGCAGCGCCTGGATCGTCGATGGCACCGCGACGGTGCCGAGCTCACGCGCGAGCGCCGCCATCTCCTCGAGGAACAGCGGATTGCCCTCGCTTGCCGCGATCACCCGCGCCCGGGCGTCCGGTGCGAGACCGTCGCCGAGCTGGTCGAGCAGCCGCTCGCTGTCGGCGCTGTCGAGCGGGTCGAGCAGCACCGCGGTGACGTTCCCGTCTCCCTCTGCCCAGGCCTGGCGCTCCTCGATCAGCTCTGGGCGCGCGGCGCACAGGAGCAGGATCGGAGCCTCCGTGGAGAGCGCCGCGACGTGATCGAGCAGATCGAGCAGCATCGGCCGCGCCCACTGCACGTCGTCGATGTAGAGGACCAGCGGCCGTTGCCGGGCGAGCGCCTCGAGCAGCCGCCGAACCTCCCAGAACAGCTCCTCCGCGGTCGCCGCTCCGCCGCGGTTGAGCCGTTCCATCACCACATCGGCCGGCTGACCGAGCGCCATCAGAGCTTCGGCGAGCGGCCAGAACGTGATCGCCTCCCCGTACGGCAGGCAGTGGCCCCGCAGCACGGTTGCGTCCTGCTCGATGGTGGCGAGGAACTCGGCGAGCAAGCGCGACTTCCCCACGCCCGCCATCCCGAGCAGCGTGAACAGCCGGCAGCTGTGCTCGCGCACGACCAGATTCCACGCCTCGCCAACCAGGCCGAGCTCGCGCTGACGTCCGACCAGCGGCGCGTCGAGGTGGCGCGCGACGCCGGGTGCGAGACGATCGACGGCGAGCAGGCGGTACGCCTGCACCGGCTCGGAGCGGCCCTTCAGCTGGAGCACCCCGGCGCCGTCGACCGACACCGCATCGCGCACGAGGCGGAGCGTCGCGGACCCGAGCAGGACCTCGTCCGGCGACGCCGCGGCCTGGAGCCGCGAGGCGACGTTGACCGCGTCCCCGATCGCCAGGTTCTCCCCTTCGCCGATCAACACGAGGCCGGTGTTGATCCCCAGGCGACAGCGAATGGCGACCCCCAGCTCGCGCGCCAGGCCAGGCATCACCTCGCGGATCTCGGAGCCTGCGCGGACCGCCCGCAGCGCGTCGTCCTCCGTAACCCGCGGGACCCCGAACACCGCCATCACCCCATCCCCGGCGACGCGATCGACCGTGCCTCCGTGGCGCTCGACGATCGCGCGCGCCTGTGCCACGTAGCGGTTGATCACGGCGCGGAACACCTCCGGATCCAGTTCCTCGCCGAGCGCCGTGGATCCGACGAGATCGCAGAACAGCGCGGTCACGACTTTCAGCGTCTGACGCGTCGCCACTGCCTCTGGCAACGGCGCCCCGCACCCCCCGCAGAACCGAAACCCATCGGGATTCGCGGTACCGCATCGCTCACACACGACCATGGCGTTCTGACCGCGCCGAAGTCTCTCATGCGGCGCCGCAGCGAGCGCGGGCGCGCTCGGCCTGCCCCGGAGCGAGCGCGGGCGCGCTCGGCCTGCCCCGGAGCCTGGATAACTGCCCACTCGAGCCGCGGGCGAGCGCCAGTGGGTAGTTGTCCTTCCTCCAGATGGTCAACAGCCCGGTCGCCGATTTCGGAAGCTCGAGTGGGCAGTTGTCCAGGTTCGGGTCGGCGGCTGCCGCCAGGTCTCCGGCTGGCGACTACTGCGACTCGCCGCCGATCAGCTCGCCGAGCCAATCAGCGATCTCGAGTGCGAACTCCCGGTCGATCGCGTGGCCGATCGGGGATTCTCGGTAGCGGAGCTCGAAGCCGTGCTCGGTCAGCCACGCCTGCGCGGCGCGCCCGAACTTGACGTTGATCACCGGATCGACCGTCCCGTGGCCCGCGGCGACGGACATCAAGGTGTGCCCGTCGGCGGTCGGCGTGAATCCCTCGACCGTCGGGATAAACCCGCTGAACGCGACGAGGGCAGCCGGCGGTGGGCGGCGCGGCGCGAGCGTCAGCGCGTAGGACATCACCGCCCCCTGCGAGAAGCCGCCGACGACGGTGCGCTCCCATGGCACGCCGGTCAGCGCCGGGAGCCGCTCGGCGAAATCCTGCAGCAGCCCGAAGCTCTGCCAGAACGTGGTCGGTTCCGGGAAGCCAACCTGCCCGACGTAATACCAGTGAAAGCCGCCGGGTGGGATCTGGAGCGGAGCGCGGGGAGTTATCACCACCATCCGGCGGTGCGGGTCGAGCTCGTCGCCCAGCGAGACGAGGTCGAGCTCGTCCGCGCCGCGCCCGTGCAGCAGCAGGAGCGCGCCAGCGGGCGAAACCTCGGCGCTCGCGCGCCGGTGGTAGATCAGCTCAGCGGCGTTCTCGCTCACCGGATCAGACCCGCGTCCTCGCTCACCGGATCAGACCCCTATTGCTCACTGGATGAGACCGCCTCCCCTCACGCCAGCGACTCTTCCCGTCGCTCGCGCGGGTTGACCAGCGGGGTCAGCGAGCGCTCGAGCACGTCGCGCAGATGCTCGTGCTGCGAGGGGAGCTTCAGCGCCTCGCCGAGCCGCCGGGGATCTTCGTCCACCGCGAAGCCCGGCTCATCGGTCGCGATCTCGAACAGAACGCCCGACGGCTCGCGGAAGTAGATCGATTTGAAGTAGTCGCGATCGATGATCGGGGTGACATGCGCGCCCTGCCGCAGCGCCTCCGCGCGCCAGGCGGCGTGCTCGTCGGCGGGACACCTCCATGCGATGTGGTGCACGGTGCCGGCACCCGAAACGCCGCGCTGCTCGCGCGGTTCGTCGTAGCTCCAGATCGCCTCCGGTTCGGAGCCGAGCATACGGAACGTGTCATGGCGCTCCGCGAGCGTCCGAAAGCCGAGCGAGTCGAGCAGAGACCGGCTGTCGTCGGGCGTCCACGCATACGCGCGGGCACCGTGGAAGCCGTTGATCGCATGCTCGGGTGGGATCCCGGGGAAGCTCGCCTTCAACGTCCGGCCCTCGGGCGGCTCGACGAGGAGCTCGTGCTCGAGTCCCTCCGGGTCGCGGAAGCGCAGGAGCAGCTCTTCCCGATGCAGCGGCAGTTGCTCGGCGCCGATCCGCTGCTGCCAGAAATCGAGGCTCGCGGTCGAGTCGACCCGCCAGACGATCCGATGCACCATGCCGGCGCCGGCCAGGCCTGGAATCGCACCCGGGTACTCGAAGAACGTGATGATCGACCCCGGACTGCCCTGCTCGTCGCCGTAGTAGAGGTGGTAGGCGGTTGGATCGTCGAAGTTGACGGTCTTCTTGACCATCCTCAGCCCGAGCACGCGGCCGTAGAAATCGACGTTGCCGCGCGCGTCCGCTGTGATCGCGGTGATGTGGTGGATTCCCTCCAGCCTCATGGTGATCGAGACTCCCTCCGGTCTGGTCGCGTCGCCGTTCACGCTACCAGCGCCGGCAACGCGACCGCCAGGGACCCTTCCAACACCGCCTCCTCGAGAGTCCGCGGGCCGAGCACGTCGCCCGCGCGGATCGCGCCCGGATGGTCCTCGAGCGCGCCCCAGAGCTCGTCCTGCGGTACCCGCCCCTGCGCGAGCACGAGCGTACCGAGCTCAGGGAGCGGCCGAGCGCGGCCGGAGAAGACGTGGCGGAGGCCGACCCCGGCGGCGTCGATCGCCAGCTCGGTGTGGTGCAGGATCGGAATCCCGAGCTCGTCGAGGCGCGCGAGATACAGGTTGCGCTGGTACTGGTGAATCGTGTCGCCCGGGACCGGCGCCGCGCACGCGAGCGTGACGGGCAGCGATGCCCGCGCGATCTGCTCGGCCGCGTCGAGCCCCTCCCACCCGCCGCCCCAATCGGCGACGAGCACCGGCGGCCGAAGCTGCTCCGGCGCCTGAATCGCATCCCAAGCCTGGACGACCGCAAAGCGCAACCCGCCGGGCAGCGTGGGCTCGAAGGGACGCGCGCCCGTCGCGAGCACGACCAGATCGAACTCGCCCGCGAGCTCCGCGCCGGCCGCGACGCCGTGTTCGACCGCCAGCCCCTGCGCTCGCAAGCGGGCGAGCGTCGAGCGTCGGTAGCGCTCCCACAGCTCGCGGTGGCCTCGCGCCATGCCGGCCAGGCGCAGCTGCCCGCCGATCTCAGCCGCTCGCTCGAGGATCGTCACCCGGTCGCCCGCGCTCGCGGCCGCCAGCGCGGCGGCCAGGCCCGCCGGTCCTGCTCCGATCACGACCGTCCGGTGCCCGCGGCGGCGACCCCCGGCAGGGAACGTTCGCTCGCGGCCGGTTCGCGGATTGACCGCACAGCCGATCGGGACGCCCGCGTGGTAGTGGCCGATGCACGCCTGGTTGCAGCCGACGCACTCGATCACCTCGTCCTTCCGTCCGCTCGTCGCCTTGGCGATCAGATCGGGATCCGCGATCAGCGCGCGCGTCATCCCGACCAGGTCCGCGGTGCCGCTCACGATCAGCCGCTCGGCGTCGGCCAGGTCGACGACCCGCGTGGTCGCGATCAGCGTCAGTGCCGGCACGGCGGCGCGGATCCTGGCCGCCGGCTCCGCGATCGCGTTCGCCGGCGCGGGCGGCGGCGGCGCGATCCAGGTCGAAGCGGCCGGATAGGCCGAGTGTCCGAGCACGAGTGAGGCGAAATCGATCAGCCCCTCACGGTGCAATTCGCCCGCGATCTCGGCGCAGAGGTCCCCGTCGAGACCGCCCGGGACGAGCTCGTCAGCCGACAGGCGCGCGCCGACGGCGAGCCCCGGTCCGGCGGCGTCGCGCGCCGCGCCGAGCACCTCCCGCACGAAGCGCAGCCGCGCGCCTGGCGTGCCCCCGTAGCCGTCGCCGCGGCGGTTGCTCAGCGGCGAGAGGAACTGAGCCGGAAGGTAGCCGTGCGAGAGCGAGATCTCGAGGCCGTCGAGGCCGCCGGCCTTGGCATAGCGAGCCGCCGTCGCGTAGCCGGCGATCAAATCGTCGATCTCGTTGAGCGTCAGCGCGCGCGGCTCGGCTTTGAAGCGCAGGCTGGGTACCGCCGAGGGCGCCAGCGTCGGCGCGCGCGGCGAGGTCGAGATCTGCTCGCGTCCGCCGTGGAACAGCTGCACGAACAGCCTCGCGCCGGATCCGCGCACGGCCTCGGCGAGCCGCCGGTAGGCGGGCACGATCTGCTCGCGGAACCCGGCGATCATGTGCGCGTTCAGGAGGCCGCTCGGGTGAACGGCGGTCGCCTCGAGGAAGATCGCCCCGACGCCGCCGGCGGCGCGAGCCTGCTGATACGCGACCAGGTCCTCCGTCGGGAGGTGCTCGTGCACGAGACCCGTCTGATGCGAGGTGGAGGCGACGCGGTTGCGAAGCTCGGCCGGGCCCAACCGGATCGGCGATAGGAGCGTGTCGAACACCTAGGTTGACAATGCCTTATAGTTCTAGGTATGAAGGCCGACGCGTTGAACGGGCAGCTGGATTCGCTGATTCTCGCAACGGTGCTCGACGAGCCGGCGCACGGCTACGTGATCCTGCAGCGCCTCAAGCAGCGCAGCAGCGGGGCGTTCGACCTCGCGGAAGGGACGATCTATCCGGCGTTGCACCGCCTCGAGCGCGACGGCCTGCTGAGCAGTACGTGGTCGAGCGAAAGCGGCCGGCGGCGACGCGTGTATGAGGTGACGCGGGCGGGTCGCGCCGCGCTTCAGGTGCGACGCAGCGAGTGGAGGACGTTTGTGCACGCCGTCGAGGCGGTGCTTGGATGACGTGGCTCGACGAACTGAGCGCGGAGCTCGAAGCGCGTGGCGTGCGCGGCCGCTCTCGGAGGCGGATCCTGACCGAGCTGAGCGACCACATCCAGTGCGAGCCGGGCTGTGAAGCGCGCCTCGGCGCCCCCCGGTCGCTCGCGGTTCGCTTTGGGGATGAGCTCGCGACCGCCGGCACGCGGAGCTCGGCCTTCGAGACGTTCTCGGCGCTTGCCCTGACGGCCGTCGCATTGGCGGTCTCGCAACTCGCCCTCGCGCCACGTCGCCCGCGCCGGCGCGGCGCTCTGCAGCCGTGGCGGCGTCGCGGGCGACATCTACGACGACCTGCCGCTGTTGCGCCGCGGCTGGCCGGCGCGCAAGCCGGCGCGGCTCGGCGTCATCGCGGCGCTGCTCGCCGGCCTGCTGGTCGCCTTGTTCGAGGCGCACGCCGAGCACTCGCTGATCGAGGGCATCCAGCGGGACGTTCGAAGCGCTCGCCGCGCTCGCCGGCTTTGCCTTGCTTGGACGCGTGATCGGTGCCCGTCCGGCCGCGTCGGCGAGGCGTCCTCTCAGCGAACCGACAAGCGTTCGGAGCCGGGAGGACTAGCTCGAGCGGATGATGCAGCGAAAGCCGATGTGGCTCGTCGACGTGTCGATCGCCTCGGGCTGCCGAGCTGCCGGCCGGTAGCGCAGGCAGTAGCTCGGCGCGCACAGATGCGAGCCGCCTTTGATCACGCGGCGCGGAATGTGGGCGCCTGGACGGCCGAAGTCATAGCTCGCGTCAGGCGTCGCGATCCGGGGATCGCGCGGCGGTCCGCAGCACGGGTGTTCGGCAGGCTCGGTGCCGGCCCCGCGGGGCGAATAGAAGTCCGCGGTCCATTCCCAGACATTGCCCGTCGTATCGGATAAGCCGTAGCCGTTGGCCGGGAACAGCCCGACGGGTGAGGTGCCGCGCCAGCCCTTCGCGCCGGTGTTGCGCCAGGGAAAGTCGCCCTGCCAGTGGTTCGCCATCAGGCCGCCGTTCGGCCGTTCGCGATCGCCCCAGGCGAACGGGGCGCCATCGAGGCCGCCGCGCGCTGCGTACTCCCATTCGGCCTCCGTCGGGAGCTGCTTTCCGGCCCACTGTGCGAACGCTTCGGCGTCCTCATAGGCGATATGCGTAGCGGGGTGATCCTGGCGCTGCGCGTTGTCGCTCGCGGGTCCCCACGGATGGCGCCAGTTCGCGCCGGGAACGTAGGCCCACCAGCGGCCCGGGTCGTCCAGCGGGACTGGTCCCGGAGTCGGGTGGAAGACGATCGACCCAGCGACCAGGAGCGTGGGATCGGCGTCGGGGTACTGCGCCGGGTCGGGCGGGCGCTCGGCGAGCGTGACGTAGCCGGTCTGCTCGGCGAAGGTCGCGAACTGCGCGACCGTGACCGGGTCGCGATCGATCGCGAACGCACTCACCTCTACCTCGCGCGCCGGTCCTTCTTCGGGGTAGAACGCCTCGGCGCCCATTCGGAACGGGCCGCCCGGAAGCTCGATCATGCCGACCGGGCCCATCGCCTCAGTTCGACTGCCCGAACAGGCGCAGGAACAGCAGGAAGATGTTCACGACGTCCAGGAAGATGCTCGCCGCAATCGGGATCGCCTGGTCGCTTCCCGCCCGGCGCAGGCGGTTGAAGTCGAGCACGGTGTACAGCCCGAACACGGCCAGGCCGATGATCGCCCAAGCGGTGTACAGGGACGACATGCGGACGAAGATCAGGACGATCCCTGCCACGATCAGCGCCAGCAGCAGCCAGAACGCGAGGCGGTACAGAAACGACAGGTCGCGGCGGATCGCATAGCCGGTGGCGCCGAGGCCGCCGACGAACAGCGCCGTCGCGCCGAACGCCTGCCGGACCGCCGTCGGATCGGTGGCGGAGTAGTAGTTGATCGTGGTCGCGATGCTCGCGCCAACCAGCAGGCCGAATCCGAACAGAAGCACGAGCGCCAGCGACGTATTGCCGCGCGCGTTGGCGACGTTCAGCCCGATCAGGCAGCCGATCGCCAGCAGCCACGCGATGAACCAGCCGCCGCCGCCCCAGCTCCTCGCGACAAAGACGCCGAGGGTGGCGAAGCCAACGGTCACCGCCACCAGTCCCATCACACGGCCGAACAGGCCGGCGGTCGGCGCCGCCGTCGCGCGCCCCGCATATCCACTCACGCTCATGGCCGAGCAGTCTACGGCTGCCGGCAGCCGCAGGTGCGCGTGCGGATTCGGCGTGTCGGCGCCAATCCACTGTCCGAAGGCGCCAGTAGCATCGCACCGCGCGCACGCCTAACAAGGGGTCATGAGATGACAGTCTTCGCGGATTTCACTTTTGTAGATGCTCTGCTCACGGGCCTCGAGCTGGCCCTTCTGTTCATCTGGATCTGGATCGCGATCGGTGTCATCTTCGACATCTTCCGCAGCGAGGATCTGTCGGGCTGGGGCAAGGCCGGCTGGCTGCTGTTGATCGTGATCCTGCCGTTGATCGGCGTGCTGATCTACCTGATCGCTCGCGGGCAGAAGATGCACGAGCGCGCCGCCAGCCAGGCTCGTCAGCAGGACGTGGCGTTCCGCGAATACGTGCGCAGCGCCGCCACGACTCCGACGGACGAGCTGGTCAAGCTCGAGGAGCTGCACGCCAAGGGCGTGCTCACCGACGAGGAGTACCAGCGAGCGAAGGAAAAGGCACTCGCCTGAGCGCGACCTCGCCGGCCAGACCACGCCGGCCGGCTACACGCGCGCTTGCCCGAAACGCGCTTGCGCGCCGCAGCTATGCGCGCTTGCCGGAAACGCGCTTGCGCGCCGTGGTCTCGTTCTCGTGGACGGGCTTCTCCGCGGCGACTTCCTCGCGGGTGAGCTCGTTTAGACGACTGAGAGCGCGGCGGAGGATCCGCGACACCTGCATCTGGGACACGCCCACCTGCTCGGCGATCTCGGTTTGCGTGTAATCCTCCAGGAACCGGAGCGCTAGAACCGTGCGCTCGCGTTCGGTCAACTCGCGCGCCGCGGCGCCGATCGTCGCCGTCGCCTCGACGAGCTTGAAGCCGCCGTCGGTGGCGCCCAGCGCGTCCCCCAGCGTGCTCGCGTCCCCTTCATCGTCGTCGATCGGAGCGTCGAGCGAGGTCGCATGGTGGGCGCCCGCTGTCTCGAGCGCCTCGACGACCTGCTCGATGTCCAGCTCGAGGTACTCGGCGAGCTCGGTCACGCTCGGTGAACGCCCGGTCCTCACCGTCAGCTTCTCCTGCGCGTCCTGAACCTTGAGCGCCAGCTCCTGGGCGCCGCGCGGGACGTGGGCCGACCAGCCGGAATCGCGGAAGTAGCGCTTCAGCTCGCCGAGAATCGTCGGTACGGCGAACGACGAGAACGCGTGCCCTCGCGACGGATCGAAGCGGTCGACTGCCTTGACAAGCCCGAGGCTCGCGACCTGGAGCAGGTCGTCGAATGGCTCGCGCGAGCCGCTGTAGCGCCGCGCGAGCTTGCGTGCGAGCGGAAGGAATCGCCGCACCAACTCCTCGCGAGCGGCCCGGTCGCCGTGCTTCTGCCAGCGTGCGAACAGCACGTCGGCTTCGGCGGCGCCCGCCGGGGCCTGGGTTGCGGGGCGATGGCTTCTGATGTCCGTGGAAGAGAGCATTGAACGGAACGCCTACCCACCTATCGGAACGATCAAACACTACCGGACTCACCTAGTTGCTCTCGATCGAGGCGACGTCGATCTCAATCGAGGCCGAGCCAATCTCAATCGAAGACACGTCGGCGAACCGGCGACTGTACGCTCACACTAGAGCACGTTCGTTTCGGGTAGCTAAATGCCGCGCGGACCGGTGGCTCGCGCGAGCCGACAAATCGGTAGGCGAGCAATGGGTGATGCAGCTTTTCGCACAGAGCTGGGCCAGCAGCTTCGGGTGGACTCGATCCGTTGCAGCGCGGCGGCGGGTTCGGGACACCCCACCTCGTCCATGTCGGCCGCCGATCTGATGGCGGTGCTGCTCGACGGATTCCTGAAGCTGGACTACAGCGCGCCGGCGGACCCCTATCGCGATCACTTGATCTTCTCGAAGGGGCACGCCTCGCCGTTGTACTACTCCATGCTCAAGGCGGTAGGCGAGATCTCCGATGAGGAGCTGCTGACCTTTCGGAAGTTCGGCAGCCGGCTCGAGGGACATCCGACGCCCCTGATCCCACCGACCGACGTGGCGACCGGCTCGCTCGGACAGGGGTTTCCGATCGGCGTGGGATTGGCCGTCGCCGGCAAGCACCTGGACCGCCTGCCGTACCGCATCTGGGTGCTCTGCGGCGACTCCGAGATGGCCGAGGGATCGATCTGGGAGGCCTTCCAGCACGCAGGCTGGTCGGGGCTGGACAACCTGACGGTGATCGTCGACGTCAACCGGCTCGGCCAGACGCGCGAGACCATGCTGGGTTGGGACATGGACGGTTATGGGCGGCGGGTGCGCGCGTACGGCTGGCACGCGATCGAGATCGACGGCCACGACGTCGACGCAATCGACGCCGCGTACACCGAGGCGATCGCGACCGAGGGGCAGCCGACCGTGATTCTGGCGCGGACGCTGAAGGGACGCGGTGCGCGTGAGGTCGAGGATCTGCCCGGGTGGCACGGGAAGCCGCTCGACCACCCCAAGGAGGCGATCGCCGAGCTCGGCGGGGAGCGGAACATCATCGTCGAGACCGCGAAGCCGGACCGGACCGGTGAGCCGTACCGCTTCCCGACCGATGCCAGGGTCCAGCTCCCGCGCTGGGAGCTGGGGGACGAGGTGGCCACGCGGCACGCCTACGGCGAGGCGCTGCGAGCGCTCGGGAGCACCCGCGGGGACATCGTCGCCCTCGACGGGGAAGTGTCGAACTCGACCTTCTCGGACATCTTCACCGAGTCGCATCGCGACCGCTATTTCGAGATGTTCATCGCCGAGCAGCAGATGGTCGCGGCGGCGGTCGGCATCCAGGTCCGCGGTTGGACGCCTTTCGCATCGACGTTCGCGGCGTTTCTGTCCAGGGCCTACGACTTCGTGCGGATGGCCGCGATCTCGCGCGCCAACCTGCGTCTCGTGGGCTCGCACGCCGGCGTCTCGATCGGCGCGGACGGTCCGTCGCAGATGGCGCTCGAGGACATCGCTTCACTGCGCGCCGTGCACGGCAGCGCGGTCCTCCATCCGTCGGACGCCAATCAGACGGCGCGTCTGGTCGCCGAGATGGCCGACCGGCCCGGCATCACATACCTGCGCACCTTGCGCCCGTCGACGACCGTCCGCACCAGTCCCGACGAACCGATCCACATCGGCGGCAGCCGCGTCGTTCGATCCTCGGACAGCGACGAGGTGACGATCGTCGCTTGCGGCGTGACGGTGGACGAGGCCGAGCGCGCAGCGGACGCGCTCGCGGCCGAGGGTCGAATCGCGCGCGTGATCGACTGCTATTCGATCAAGCCGATCGACGCCGAGACGCTGATGAGCGCGGCCCGCGAGACGCGTGCGATCGTGACGGTCGAGGATCACTGGCCGCAAGGAGGGCTCGGGGACGCGGTTCTCGAGGCGATCGCCGAAGCAGGCGACCGACCTCCTGTCACGCGCCTGGCTGTTCGCGACATGCCCATGTCCGGGACCAAGGAGGAGTTGATGCACGCGGCCGGGATCGACGCCGATGCGATCATCGAAACGGTCCGCGGGCTTGCCGGCGCGGGCTGAGCGATTGCGCCGGCCCGCGGCCGGGCAGCTGCTGGTTGATCTCGACAGGAGGATGTGATGGTGAACCCGATACAGCGCCTTTCTGAGCACGGACAGAGTCCGTGGATCGACTACCTCTCGCGTCCGTTCGTCCACGACGGCGAGCTTGAGAGGCTGATCGATCAGGGGATCGTCGGGCTGACGTCGAACCCGACGATATTCCGGGCGGCGATCGCGGACGGAACTGCGTACGACGATCAGCTACGGGAGTTGGCCTCGACCGAGACCGATCCGAAGGAGATCTTCCTTGCGATCGCCCAGCGCGATGTCCAGGACGCGTGCGACAAGCTCAGCGTCGTGTTCGATCGTGGCGACGAACGCACCCCTGACGGTTGGGTCTCGCTCGAGGTCGATCCGACGCTTGCCTACGACGCGGCCGGCACGCTCACCGAGGCGATGCGACTGCGCACGCTGGTCGACCGGCCGAACCTGTTCGTCAAGATTCCCGGCACCGAGCCCGGCCTGCAGGCGATCGAGGATGCGGTCGCGGCCGGGATCGCGATCAACGTGACCCTGCTGTTCTCGCTGGCGCGCCACCGCGCCGCGGCCGAGGCGTATGTGCGCGGTTTGCACCGCTTGCGCGAGCGCGGCGGGGACCTCAGCTCGGTCGCGTCGGTCGCGTCGTTCTTCGTCTCGCGCGTGGACACGGAAGCGGACCGGCGGCTCGAGCAGATCGGCGGCCACGACGAGCTGAAGGGCAAGCTCGCGATCGCGAACGCGAAGCTCGCCTACCAGACCTACAAGGAGGTTTTCAGCGGGACCGAGTGGGAGGAGCTCGAGCGGGCGGGGGCATCTCCGCAGCGGTGCCTGTGGGCGTCGACCTCGACCAAGAACCCCGCCTATCCCGATGTCATCTACGTCGAGGAGCTGATCGGACCGCAGACGGTCAACACGATGCCGCGCGAGACAATCGAGGCGTTCATGGACCACGGTCGCGTGGCGGACACGCTCGAGCAGGATCTCGACGGCGCCAATCGCGTCCTCGATCAGTTCGCCGCGGCCGGCATCGACTACGACGACGTGGTCCTGGTGCTCGAGCACGAGGGGGTGGAGAAGTTCGCCAGCGCGTTCAGGGAGCTCCTCGACGGCGTGGCGGACAAGCGCCGCGAGCTCGTCGCCGCCTGAGGTGGTCGGGGCGGGCAGCCGCGACACCAGCGCACACAAAACCGACGGAGTCAGGGCGCGAGCAGCGAAGAGCGACTCTCGAGACCGACCACGCGCCCCAGCCAGGCCGCGAACAGTCGCCGCGCGAGGCCCGTCATCTCCTCTTCGCGGTCGCGCACCTGCTCGAGCAGGCTCGCCAATGCGCCCTCGCCGCGCAGCCGCTCGAGCGCCTGCGCATAAGCGGGCACGCCGGCCCACGCGGCCGCCAGCGCCGGCGTCACCTCGAGATGGAATTGAAGTCCATACGCTCGCTGCACGACGAACGCCTGCTGCTCGTATGCGTCGGAGCGCGCCAGCTGAATCGCGCCGGCAGGCAGCTCGTACGTGTCGCTGTGCCACTGCAGCGCCGGGAACTCGTCGGGCAGCAGGCAGAACACCGGATCCGCGGCGGCCTGCGGGGTGCGCTTGACCGACAGGATCCCGACCTCCGGCTCCGGCCCCGGCTGCACGCCGGCGCCGAGGCTCGCCGCGAGCAGCTGCGCCCCGAGGCAGACGCCCCACACGGGCGTGCCGGCGCGCACCGCTTCGGCGATCAGCCGCCGCTCACCGGCGAGCCACGGTAACTCGTCGACCTCGTAGGCGCCCATCGGCCCGCCCATCACGATGACTCCGGCGAACGCGCGCCAGTCGGGCAGCGGATCGCCTTCGTCGATCTCGACGCGCACCAGCTCGGCGCCCCACGCGCGGAGCTCGTCCTCGTAGGCGCCGGGCGGCTCGCACGCGATGTGCTGTAGGACCAGCAACGTGTCGTTCATGTTCATCTCCCGTGCGATCACGACCTCATCGGGCAGCTCAGCGCGCCGTCATCTCGCTCCGCGCTTGCCGCGAAACCACTTGTTCACGAGAGGGCATACTAGGAGTGTGAGCTCAGCGCTCTTATCAGAAGCGCTAGCGCCGCTACGCGCGAACCCATCACGGTCTGCCGTCCTGCTCGACATCGATGGCACGCTGGCGCCGATCGTCACCCACGCTGCCGACGCACAGGTGCCCGAGAGCACGCGGCAGCTGCTGATCGAGGTCGCCAAGCGATACGCCGTGGTCGGGTGCGTCAGCGGCCGCCGCGCGTCCGAGGCGCGGGCGATGGTCGCGATCGGCGCAATCTCCTACCTGGGCTCCCACGGCGCGGAGATTCTGCGCGCCGGTTGGACGGAGGCGGTGCTGGACCCGCAGGTAGAGCCGTGGGTGCGCCGGATTCAGGAGTTTGGCCGCGAGGCCGACACGTCAGATCTCCGGCGACTCCGTGTACGCATCGAGGACAAGGGCGCGATCGTCGCGTTTCACTGGCGCGGGGCGCCCGACGAGGACGCGGCCCGCGCGGCGATTGACGCCCTGGCCGCGCGCGCCGAGGCGGCTGGGCTGCGCACGCAGTGGGGTCGCAAGGTGCTCGAGGTGCGTCCGCCCGTCCAGATCGACAAGGGCGCTGGAATCGAGTCGTTCCTGGCCGGGACCCAGGTCGACACCGCGCTCTATGTCGGCGACGACACGACCGACCTGGACGCGTTTCGCGCCCTCACGCGGCTGGTCGAGGAAGGGAAGTTGGCCCACGCGGTCCGCGTTGGGGTCGCTTCCGACGAACGGCCGGCCTCGCTGGTCGACTCGGTCGACATGCTCGTCGACGGCACCGCCGGCGTCCGCGAGCTGTTGAGCACGCTGATCGCCTAGCCGTGCGATTTACGGACTTCCTGCGCACGACGGTCCTGATCAGCGCCGCTGCCGCGACTGCGCTCGCGGCCGTTACGGTCGCCGGCGCCGCCGGCAACGGCGATGACCTGGTCGTCCCGATCGCCGCCGGGTGGTGGATCGCGGCCGCCGTGATCGGCCTCTGGCTCGGGCGCCGCGCGGCCGCCTCCCCTCCGATCGCCTCGCTGCTGGCGAGCGCGCGTACGCGGTCGACGCTGCCCGAGCTGCATCCGGGCCGGACGCTCACCAACCGCCTGTGGCCACTGCTGCTCTCGACAATCGGCGCCGGCGCGCTCGCCTTCGTGCTGCCGCAGGTCCCCGCCGTCGCGACCGGCTTCGCGATCATCTGGGCGCTCGCCTGGAGGCGCCAGGCGTCGGCCGTGACGGCGATCGAGGAGCGCGACGGGGCGCGGTTCTACGTTGAGCGCACGTCGCCGCTACGGCCGATCAGGCTGGTCCGCACGCCCGGGTTCCGCTCGAATCTGTTCGAGCTCAACGGCGCGTCGGGCCGCTCGCGCGGGGCGCAGCCGCGAGCGTAGCCGCGTGGCGGGAACCGACGTCCTCGTCGTCTCGGTTGCGAGCACGACCGGTTGGCGGCAGTCCGCCGAGGAGCTCGCCGGCTCGCTCGCGCGGGGCGGCGCCCGCGTCGTGCTCGTGCACGCGCCGCCGTTGCCACGCGCCAGGACGTTCGCGCTGACGGACTTCCTCGAGGCGAGCGTCGCGCGCCGCGCGTGCCTGCGAGCGATCGCCGTGCACGATCCGGCCGCGATCGTCTACTGCTCGATCACAGCCGCGCTGTTGTGGCCGCGACCCGGGGCGATCTGGCTCGACGCGCTCGCGCAGGAGAACCGGCCTGGGCGTCACGGCGTGTGGCAGCGACGCGTGGAACGCAGGCGCCTGGCGCAGGCGACGCTCGTGCTGGCGATGAGCGAGCGGGCAATCGGCGAGCAGGCGATCGGCGCTGTCACTTCCGCGCCCGTGCTCGTGCCGTCGCCGATCGACGCGGCGGACGAGGCGGAGCCGCAGGAGCGAGACATCGCCGCGCTCGCGTACGCCGGCAACCCGGCGAAGAAGCGGATCGATTTCGTGCTCGAGTCCTGGGGCCGGGCGCGGCGCGCGGATGAGACGCTCGTGGTCGCCGGGATCGAGCGCCTCGACGTGCCGGCCGGTGTCGAGCTCGCCGGCCGACTGCCACCCGATCGCTATCGCGCACTGCTGCGCCGGGCGCGCGTATTCGTCGCGGCGCCGACGCGCGAGGACTATGGGATCGCGCCGCTCGAGGCGCTCGCCGCCGGCTGCGTGCTGGTCACGACGCCGGCACCCGGCGGCTACCCCGCGCTCGATCTCGCCCGCCGGCTCGACCCCAGGCTGGTCGCCGATGACCTCGACCGGACGCTGCGGATCGCGCTCGACGATCCTCGCTCGGAGTACGCGCGGAGGGCCCACGAACTGGTGCGCCCGTTCACTCGGCCAGCGGTTGACCGGACCGTCGCGCGCGATGTGCTGCCTAGACTGCTCGGTGGACTCTGATGCTCGCCTTCATCCCCAGCCCCTCCGCGAACGGTTTTCACATCGGGCCGCTGTTTCTGCACGCGTACGGCATCTGCTACGTGCTGGCGGTCACGGCGGCGATCATGATCGGCCGTCGCCGGTGGGCGAAGGCCGGCGGCGATCCGGACCTCTGCTACGAAGTGGCCCTGTGGGGCTTCCCCGCCGGACTGATCGGCGGGCGGATCTACTTCCTGATCACCACGCCGAGCCAGATACCGGACCACTGGTGGGGTCCGTTCGCGATCTGGGATGGCGGCCTGGGGATCTGGGGCGGGATCGCGTGCGGCGTGCTGGCCGGCCTCTACATCGCGCGCAAGCGCCTGTCGAAGGAGGACCTGCCCCGGTTCGTCGACGCCGCCGCCCCCGGCCTGCCCGTCGCACAAGCGATCGGCCGGGTCGGCAACTACTTCAACCAGGAGCTGTTCGGGAAGCCGTCCACGTTGCCGTGGGCATTGAAGATCGACGTCGCGCACCGGCCTCCGCACTACCTGCAGTACGCGACGTTCCAGCCGACGTTCCTGTACGAGATCATCTGGGACCTGGGCTTGGCAGGCTTCCTCGTCTGGCTCGGCCACCACCGCCGGATCAAGCCGCCCGGGCTGTTCGCGCTCTACGTCGCCGGCTACGGGGGCTTCCGGATCTTCGAGGAGACGCTGCGGATCGACTACTCGAACTACATCCTCGGGATGCGGCTGAACTTCTGGATAGCGACGCTCGTGTGTGTCGCGGGCGTGGTCTGGTTCGTCGCGATTCAGCGCGGCTGGCGGTTCCGCCGCAGACCGCCGACCGGGGCCCGCGAGCCCGACCGGCGAACCGCCGTTGCGGCCCCCGTTCCGGCGGCCGTTGGCGGCTCCTCAAAGCAAGCCGGGGGGTCGGGCTCCGCGAAGCAAGCGAGGGGGTCGAAGTCGGCTCGGGGGAGCGGCTCGCCGTCGAGGCCGAGGTCGAAGGGTCGAGGATCCTAGCCCCAGCGGCTGCGGCTGCGGCTGGGGCTGCGGCGGGCTAGGCGGGGTTGTGGTTGATCGCGTCGGGCGGCGCCCACGCGGTTATGCCGCGAGGCGGTGCCGCGAGCGCATCGCGTCGAGCGCCGGCCAGGGCCGGCAGTTCGCGACGTCGGCCGCGCTGAGCCACGCGCGTCGCGCGGTCGCGATGCCGTAGCGGGCGACCTCGAATCCGCCCACGCGGTGCGCGTCGCAGTTGATCAGGATCGGGACGCCGGCCGCCGCGGCGGCGCGCGCGTGCACGTCGTCGAGGTCGCGGCGGTCGGGACTCGAGTTGATCTCGAGCATCGTCCCGGTCCCGACGGCTGCGTCGATGATGCGCTCGAAATCGAGGGCATACGGCCGCCGGCGCTCGATCTTGCGGCCCGTCGGATGACCGATCGCGTCGACCAGCGGGTGTTCGATGGCGCGCACGATCCGATCGGTCATCGCCGGCGCCGGCATCCGGAAGGATGAATGGACCGAGGCGATCACCCAGTCGAGCTCGGCCAGCAGCTCGTCGTCGTAGTCCAGCGTGCCGTCGGGCAGGATGTTGACCTCAGAGCCGGCGAGCAGCTGCAGACCGTCGATCTCGACGGCGCGGATCTGCTCGATCTGGGAGCGCAAGCGCGTCGGTCCGACCTCGGCGCCGAACCCGAAGCTGGCCGAATGATCGGTGATCGCCAGGTACTCATACCCCGCCGCGCTCGCCGCGAGCCCCATCTCCTCGATCGATGCGGTTCCGTCCGAAGCGGTCGTGTGGCAGTGCAGGTCGCCGCGCAAGTCGCCGAGCTCGATCAGCTCGGGCAGCGTCCCGTTCGCGGCCGCCTCGAGCTCGCCGCGGTCCTCGCGCAGCTCCGGCTCGATGTAGGCGAGGCCGAGCAGCTCGTAAACCTCGGCCTCGCTCGCGCAACGGTGCGTCTCGCCGGTCGCGTCGTCGAGCACGCCGTACTCGGACACGTGCAGCCCTTTGCGAACCGCGAGCTCGCGCAGCGCCATGTTGTGCTGCTTGGAGCCGGTCAGGTGCTGCAGCAGGTTCCCGAACTGGTCCGGCGCGACGATCCGCAGGTCCACCGGCAGGCCGCTGTGGGTCTCCAGCTTTACCCCGGCGGCGCTCGGCGTGGCGGCGGACTGGACGAGCTCCAGCTCGGTCGCGGCGCGAGCGAGCGCGCCGGCGTCGGCGGCGGTCGCGATCAGGTCGAGGTCCTTGACGCTGTCGACCATCCGCCGCGCCGAGCCGGCGAGCTCGACGCGATCCGCGGCCGGATGCTCCCTCAGCGCCGCGATCAACCCGTCGGCGACCGCGAGCGCACGGTCGAGCACGAACCGCTTGCGCGGCTCACCGGCCCCCGCGGCGTCGAGCGCCTCGAGGATGCTCGCCTCGGCCTTCGGGCCGAATCCCTTGAGCGTGCGGATCCGCTGTGCCTGGGCGGCCGCGCGGAGGGCGTCCAGCGAGTCGATCTGAAGCTCCTCGAACAGCCGGCGGGCGCGCTTCGGTCCGATCCCCGGCAGCCGGGTGATCTCGAGCAGTCCGGGAGGGAACTTCGCGCGTAGCTTCGCCGCCGCCGGGATAACGCCGTCGTCGGCGAGTGCGATCACCTTCTCCTGGATGATCGCGCCGATCCCGGGTAGCTCCTTCGCGCGGCCCTCGCGCGCGAGCGCCGCGACCGATACGGGTGCCTCACGCACCGCCTTCGCGGCGTTGCGATACGCGACGACGCGGTGGACCACGGCGCCGTCGAGCTCGTACAGGTCGCCGAGCTCGTCGAGCGCGGTCGCGATCTCGCTGTTCGTCGGATCGGGCATGCATCCTTAACCTAGACCGTGGGCAGCGTCTACGCCACGCTATACTTTCTGAAGCAACGATCTTTCTCCCGAAGGAGCCAGTGAGCAAATGGCAGGCACCGTCACCGAAGTGACAGACGACAACTTCCAGGCCGAAGTAATCGAGTCCGAGGTTCCCGTCCTGGTTGATTTCTGGGCGCCGTGGTGCGGGCCGTGCCGGATGGTCGCGCCGGTGGTCGAGGAGATCGCGCAGGAGCGCGCCGAGGTGCTCAAGGTCGTCAAGCTCAACATCGACGACAACCAGGACACGACGATCAAGTTCAACGTCATGTCGATCCCGACACTGATCCTGTTCCGCAACGGCGAGCCCGCGAAGACCGTCATCGGAGCCTATCCCAAGAAGCGGCTCGAGGCCGAGCTCGAGCCCGCACTCGCTTAGGCCGCGGTCACGCGCAGCGACTGGAGAACGTCCCACTCGATGCGCTGAAAACGGCGAGTGGGACGTAGACCCGCGTGTGCATGGACAACGACCCATTCGGCGTTCGCGGCGCGTCGAGTGGGACGAAAACCAGGCTCGCACCCCCGGGATCCGGGCTCGCGCCCCCGGGATGACGCCGCGAGCATGAGATCACTCGGACGGCCCGTCGGGGGAACCGGTCGCGAGCTCCACGAACGCCCGCGCGGCGGCGGACAGCGGACCACGGCGATGAACGAGCCCGACCTCGCGCGTGATCGCGGGACGCGCCGGACGGACGACCGCGCCGCGGCGCTGCGCGTCGCGCGCGAGCGGCGCCGGTAGCAGAGCCGCGCCCGCGCCGGCTAGGACGAGCGGGATGATGGCTTCTCGGGCTGCGGTCTCGACCGCGATCTCGGGCGTCACCCCGACCGCGCTCAGCGCCTGTTCGAGCAGCAACCGGGTCGAGGTGCCGGGCGGACCGACGACGAGCGGCGTGCTCGCGAGCTCGCCGGCGCGCAGCGGGCGGTCGTCGCGCGGAAGGGCGTCGGGCGGCAGGACGAACAGCAGCTGCTGCTCGCCGAGCGAGTGGGCGACGAGCTCGCCGTGCGGGAGCGGTAGGTGGGCGGCCGCGACCTCGCACTCGCCGCCGCGCACGAGCGTGCCGAGAAGGGAGGCGCTCTCGCGCTCGAGCACGCGGACCTGCACGCCCGGGTAACGCTCGCGGTAGCGGCCGACGAGCGCGGCCATCGGGTCGACGGCGAGCGTCGGGAGCGCGGCGAGCTCGAGCGTGCCCTCGCGCAACTCGACGACGCCGCTGATCGCGTTGCGGGCGTCGTCCATCGCCCGCAGCACCGTCCGCGCCGGGCCGACGAGCGCCTCGCCCGCCGCCGACAGCCTCACGCCGCGGCCGGCGCGATCGAACAGCTTCACGCCGAGCTCGAGCTCGAGCGCGTGCAGCGCCTGCGACAGCGACGGCTGCGCCAGCACGAGCCGTTCGGCAGCGCGCGTGACGCTGCCCTGGTCGACGACCGCGAGGAAGTAGCGAAGCTTGCGCTCATCCATAGGGGATACGAATCTATCGTATTTGAAAGACCTGTTTGACCTATGTGAGTTCGAGCGCTGCAATGAAAATCGACGACGTGTGACCGATCTCTCACAAGCTGAGCCTGCCTCCTCCTCGATGTGGCGCCTGCTGCTGATCGAGCCGCGCCGCCCGCACAGCATCCGCACGAGCCCGCGTGCGCATTGGTACGTCGTCGGCGCCGTCTCGATCGGCGCGTTCATGGGCCAGCTGGACGCGAGCATCGTGACGCTCGCGCTGCCCCGGCTCGGCCACGACCTCCACGCGAGCGTGGGGGTGGTCGAGTGGGTCTCGCTGTCATACCTGCTCGTGCTCGTCGCGAGCGTCGCGACGATCGGCCGGATCGCCGATGCCGTCGGGCGCAAGCTCCTGTACGTGTACGGGTTCGCCGTCTTCACCGCGGGGTCGGTCGCGTGCGGCCTCGCGCCGACGCTGGCCGTGCTGATCGGCGCTCGCGTGGTGCAGGCGCTCGGCGCGGCGATGTTGCAGGCCAACAGCGTGGCGCTGATCGCGGAGGCGATGCCGGGGCCGCTGCTGGGCCGCGGGATCGGCATCCAGGGCACGGCGCAGGCGCTCGGCCTCGCGCTCGGGCCCGCGGTCGGCGGCGTCCTGCTCGCCCTCGGCGGCTGGCGGTCGGTCTTCCTCGTGAACGTGCCGGCGGGGGCGCTCGGGCTCGTCCTCGGGTGGTTTCTGCTGCCGCGCAGCCGCTCGCGCCGCGTCGCGGTCAAGGCCGACCAGCTCGGCGCGGCGCTGCTCGCGCTCGGCGCCGCGGGACCGCTCGTCTACTTCTCGCTGGCCAACCGCGCGGGCTGGGGCGATCCGCTGTTACTCGCGTCGCTCGTGCTGGGGATCCTCGCCGCGATCGCGTTCGTGGCACACGAGCGGAGCGTCGAGGAGCCGCTGATCGAGCTGCCGGTCGTTCGCCGGCCCGCGATCTCGATCGGCCTGAGCAGTGGCCTGGTCTCCTATCTGGTGCTGTTCGGGGTGCTGTTCGTCGTCCCGTACTACCTCGCCGCGATGCACGTGGGCTGGGCCACTGCCGGGCTACGGCTCGCGGTGCTACCACTCGCGATCGCGCTCGCGGCGCCGATCGCAGGCCGCGCCTTGAGTCATGTCGGGGAGCGTCCGCTGACCAGTGGCGGGATGCTGCTGAGCGCCGCCGGCCTGCTGGAGATCGCGGCGCGGCACGACACCCGCGGGTTGCTGCTCGGTCTGGCGCTGGCCGGCATCGGGCTCGGCCTGTTCACGCCGCCGAACAACGCCACGATCATGGCCGCGGCGCCGCCGGGGCACGCCGGCGTGCTCAGCGGCGTGCTCAACATGACCCGGGGCATGGGCACCGCGTTGGGCGTCGCAATCGCAAGCGCCCTCTACCTCGCCGCGGCGGCCGCGGGCGGCGCGAGCGCCGCCGCCGGCGCCTCGCGCGGCCTGACGGTCTCGCTAGCCGCGCTCGGCGCGCTCGCGCTCGGCACCGGCCTCGCGCTGGCCCTCGCTCGCCGGCGCGCCGGCGCAGCCGGGACGGCCTCGCTGATCGCCGTCGCGCCCCCATCCACCACATCCAACACAGTCCCTCGCAAGGAGGTTCATTCCATGACCCAGTCGAACAGGACACAGCAGCTGGACCGCATGGTCGACGACCTGTGCGCCGAGTTCGCGGGACAGTTCGGTCGCCGGGAGATCGAGACCGTGATCGAGGACTCGGCTAGGCGAATCTCGCGCACGGCCAAGGTCCAGGACTTTGTGCCCCTGATGGCCTACCGCTTCGCGCGTGAGCGGCTCGGATCGCTCGCCCGAGCCGGGCAGCCGCACGGCGACGCCGGCATGCGGGACATCGTGTTCGTCAGTCTCAGCGGCGGCGGCCGCGGTCAGATCGCGGCGGCGCTCACGAGCATGCTCTCGCGCCGACAGGTCTCGGTCCACTCGGCCGGCACGGCGACCCACGGGCAGATCGATCCCGCCGTAAGCGCCGTCATCTCCGAGCTCGGGGTGGACACGAGCGAGGCGTTCGCGCGGCCGGTGACGGACGAGATCCTGCGCGGCGCGGACGTCGTCGTGACGATGGGACACAGCGTCGGCTTGATCCAGATCCCGCCAGGGGTCCGGCACGAGGATTGGCGCGTCGGCGATCCGGTCGGGGCTCCGATTGACGAGGTTCGCCGCGTGCGCGCCGATATCGAGCTGCGGGTGCGATCGCTGCTGGAGAGCCTGGAGGTGCCCGCGGACGTCGCCGCCGGTTAGCTGGCCTAGGCGCGCGCGAGCGAGACGCGCAGCTCGCGCCCATCGATCCGCAATGGCTCGCCGCCGTCGAGGCCGGCCTCGTAGATGACCTCGACGGCGAGCGTCTCGCCGGCCACGTACCGCTCGTGCTTCTGCGCGGCCGCGAGCAGAACCGGATCGCCGCTGAGCCGCAGCACGATCCGGTCGGATACCTCGAGGCCGCTCGCGCGGCGCGCGCTCTGAACCCCGCGGACGATCTCGCGCGCCCACCCCTCGATCCTCAGCTCGTCGTCGATTTCGAGCTCGAGTGCGACCGCGTGCGACCCTTCGCGCTCGACCTCGTAGCCCGACAGCGGCCTCATCGCCACGATCACGTCCTCCGCGGTCAGCTCGTGGTCGTGGCCATCGATCGAGATCTCGACCGGGCGTCCCTCGCGCAGTCCTACCGCCACGTGCCCCGGATCGAGCGCCGCCAGCGCGACAGCGACGAGCGGCATCTGCTTGCGGAAGCGCGGCCCGAGCGTGTCGTAGTTCGGTTTGACCTCGACCTCGCTGAGCTCGTCGGCGCCCGCGACGAAGCGCAGCTCGTGGACGTTGAGCTCCTCGCGGATGATCTCGGCCAGCCGCTCGATCGCGGCGCGCTCCTCGCCAGTCGCGACGACGACGGCGGCACGGAGCGGTTGGCGGACCTTGATCTTCGCCTTGGCGCGAGCGGCGAGCCCGAGTTGGACGGTCTGCCGCGCGATCGTCATTTCCTGCTCGAGTGACTCTTCGACGCGGCCGGCCGTCGGAAAGTCACACAGGTGCACGCTCGGCTCGGACCCGTCGAGGTTGTCGTAGATCTCGTCGGCGACGAACGGGCAGAACGGCGCGAGCAACTTCGCGATCGTCAGCAGGCATTCGCGCAGCGTCGCAAAGGCGGCGAGGTCACCGTCCCAGAAGCGCGGTCTTGACCGGCGCACGTACCAGTTCGAGAGATCCTCGAGCAGCTCCTGGATTGAACGTCCGGCGCCCGTCGCGTCGAACGCATCCATCTGCGTGCGCACCGCCGCGACGGTCGCCTGCACCCTCGAGGAAATCCACCGGTCCAGATCTCCCTGTGCCTGTTCGGCGGGCGGGAGCGTGGCCGGGTCGATCCCATTCGCATTCGCGTACAGGACATAGAACGAGTATGTGTTCCATAGGGGCAGCAGGAATTGCCTGACCGACTCCTCGATCGCGCCGAGTGAGAAGCGGTATCCGTCCCAGGGATACTTCGAGGTGAAGAAGTACCAGCGCGTCGCGTCGGCTCCGTAACTGTTCATGACATCCCACGGGTCGACCGCGTTGCCCAGCGACTTGGACATCTTGCGGCCTTCCTCGTCGACGATCAGCCCGAGGCAGACGACGTTGCGATAGGACGAGCGGTCGAACAGGAGCGTCGAGACGGCGAGCAGCGAGTAGAACCAGCCGCGTGTCTGGTCGAGCGCCTCGCAGATGAAGTCGGCCGGGAACCGCTCCTCGAAATGCTCCTCGTTCTCACGCGGCGCGTGGAACTGGGCGAACGGCATCGAGCCGGAGTCGAACCAAACGTCGATCACCTCCGGAACGCGCTGCATCGGCTCGCCGCACTCCGCGCACGGGAATGACACTTCGTCGACGTACGGGCGGTGTGGATCGCTCAGCGCGACGCCCGAGACCCGCTCCAGCTCCGCGCGCGAGCCGATCGCGTGCGTGTGTCCGGCCCGGCAGCGCCACACCGGCAGCGGCGTGCCCCAGTAGCGCTCGCGCGAGAGCGCCCAGTCGACGTTTCCTTCGAGCCAGTGGCCGAAGCGCCCGTGCTTGACGTGCTCCGGGTACCAGGTGACCGTTTCGTTCGCGGCCAGCAGACGATCCTTGATCTCACTCGTCGCGATGAACCACGACGGCTTCGCGTAATACAGCAGCGGCGTTCCGCACCGCCAGCAGTGCGGATAGGCGTGCTCGTGGCTCTCGGCGCGCAGGAGCCGGCCGCGCGCCCGCAGATCCTCGATCAGGTCGGGGTCGGCGTCCTTGACCCACCGACCCGCGTACTGCCCGATCCGCTCGTCGTAGGTGCCGTCCAGCCGGACCGGGTTGACGACGCGCAGGCCGTACTCCTCGCCGAGGCGGAAGTCATCCTCGCCGAACGCGATCGCCGTGTGCACGAGGCCGGTGCCGTCCTGGTCGGAGACGAAGTCGGCGGCCAGAACGCTGTGGCCGAGCGGGCCGTATTCGCTGCCGGGGATGAACGCGAACGGAGGGTCGTAGCGGATCCCGACCAACTCGGCACCCGGAAAGCGATCCAGTACGCGCGCCGAGGTCCCGAGCACCCGCTCGAGCAGCGCCTCGGCCAGCACCATCGGGCGATCGCCCTCGAGGAGCGCACGCACGTAGGTGAGCTCGGGAGCGACGGCGACCGCGGCGTTGGAGACGAGCGTCCAAGGCGTCGTCGTCCACACGAGCAGCTCGTCGCCCTGCTGCACTGCTCCGCGTCCCTCTGTCACCGGCAGGCGAACGTAGACCGACGGGTCAACGACGTCGCGGTAGACATCGGGCTGCCCGAGCTCGTGGCTCGACAGCGTGGTTCCATCCCGGGTGCAATAGGGAACGACCTTGAGGCGCTCAGACAGCAGGCCGCGGTCGTAGATCGTCTTGAGCGCCCACCAGACCGAGTCGATGTAGCCGGGATCGAGCGTGCGGTACGCGTCCTCGAGGTCTAGCCAGAGGCCGATCCGCTCGGTCAGCGCATTCCAATCCGCGACGTGACTGAGGACCTTCTCGCGGCACCGGGCATTGAACTCGGCGATCCCGAAGCGCTCGATGTCGGCCTTCGAGGTGAAGCCGAGCTCGGCCTCGAGCGCCAGCTCGACGGGCAGGCCATGGCAGTCCCAGCCCCCTTTGCGCTCGACGTAGTAGCCGCACATCGTGCGGTAGCGGGGGAAGATGTCCTTGAACACGCGCGCGAGCACGTGGTGGAACCCCGGTGGACCGTTGGCGGTCGGGGGGCCTTCGTAGAAGCCCCACGACGCAGCGCCCTGGCGACGGCGGACGGACTCGGCGAACACGTCACGCTCACGCCAGCGCGCGAGCACGCGTTCCTCGAGTGCGGGGAACGACTCCTTCGGATCGACGGGACGGTGCGGGCTGGGCATCGGCGTCTGATATTAGGAGTCCGCGACCGATCGGCGTCCGCGGTCGCCCCAGGCCCGTGTTAACGGGACGTGTCCGCAGGTTGCGAATTCGTGCGCATCGCGTGATCCGATCGTGAGCTTTGTGCGTAAGTCCGGGTGCTAGTCGCGTTTCATCCAGCCGCCGTGGAGCACGGCGGCAGAAAGGAGCAGGAATGTCTGACGAGCAGGCCGAGACCGGCGCCGTGACCCGTCTGTCCTTCATCAAGGGCTCCGCCGGCGTAGCCGCCGGGGTGGCGGCGATCGGGGTGCCGGGCGCCGCTCTGATCGCCGGCGAGAAAGGCTCATCAGGGGCGCAACCGACGAAGCCCTCCGTACCGACTCCTCCCGAGCCCGTAGTGGCGTACATCCGCGACGCCAAGCGTGGCGAGGTGAGCATCACCCGCGGCAAAGGCGAGGTGACCTACCGCGACCCTGCACTCGTGCGCCGGCTGCTGGCCGCCGCCCCGCAGAGCGCGAATGTGGACGGAGGCATCAATGTCATCGCACCGTGAAGCACCCGAGATCAGCAAGGACCCGGTCGCTGACAGCACCGACGTCTACGCGTTCGTCAGCCCCGACCAGCCGAAGACGGTCACGCTGATCAGCAACTACGTGCCGCTGCAGAATCCCGCCGGCGGCCCGAACTTCTACGAGTTCGGGGACGACGTCCTGTACTCGATCTACATCGACAACGACGCGGACGGCGTGCCGGAGATCGCGTACGTGTTCGAGTTCAACACCACGCTGCAGGACCCGGACACGTTCTTGTACAACACTGGCCCGATCGCGGCGCTGGACAGCCCGACGTTCAACAGGCGCCAGTTCTACTCCGTCACGCGGGTCCGGGGTGACGATGTCACGACGTACGGCTCCGGCGGGACCGGGTTGACCGTGAAGACGATCGCCTCCAACCTGCCGTGCCCGCCGTGCAACATCGGGCCGGCCTCGACGCCCAACTATGCCGCGCTGGCCGCCTCGGCGGTGCAGAGCCTGCCGAACG
Source organism: uncultured Solirubrobacterales bacterium (assembly GCA_963763525.1). GTDB lineage: Bacteria > Actinomycetota > Thermoleophilia > Solirubrobacterales > Solirubrobacteraceae > Palsa-465. The sequence continues at coordinate 122,450 of CAVXPA010000010.1, read as the reverse complement.
GCATCGAGGTGTACGCGGGCCAGCGCCGCGAAGGGTTCTACGTCGACCTCGGGGCGATCTTCGACCTGGCTGACCTGCGACCGTTCCAGTCTCTGTTCGTGTTCGCGAACGGGCGCAGCAACGCGCCGGGCGTCAACGCCACCGCCGCCCTGAACGTCCACACGATCGCGATCCAGGTCCCGATCACGGAGCTGACCTCGGATGGCACGGCCCCGAAGGACGTGATGAACGGCGACGCGGTGATCGGCGTGTGGGCGTCAGCCAGCCGACGCCGGGCGCGCATCATCGAGTACGACACGCGCCTCCCCAACGAGTCCGGCCCGTGGGTGCAGGTGTCGCGTCTGGGTAACCCGCTGTTCAACGAGGTGGTCGTTCCGCTCGGGCTGAAGGACGTCTGGAACACCGTCTACCCCGTCGACGACTCGAACTTCCGTCGCTATGTGGCTCACCCTGAGGTGTCGAAGCTGTTGCCGGTGCTGTACCCGAACGTGTTCCCGAATCTCGCGGGCCTCAAGGCGCCGCGAGCGGACCTGATCGCGATCCTGCTGACCGGTATCCCGTCGGGAATCATCCCGGGGTTCCAGAACTACACCGGCAGCGTGCTCGCAGATCAGCTTCGGCTGAACGTCGCGGTCCCGCCGACGACGTCGAACCCGAGCATATACGGAATACTCGGCGGCGACCTCGCGGGTTACCCCAACGGCCGCAGGGTGTTCGACGATGTCGTCAGCATCGACCTGCGCGCGTTTGCCGGTCTCACCTACCCGTTGGTGGACCCGAGTTACAAGCCCGACGGCGCCGCGAGCCTCCTGACGGAGGGCCTGACGCCGCCCGCGGATCTCTACCAGAGCTCGTTCCCGTACCTGGCGCCGGCGCTCGACGGTTTCGATTATCCGTCGATGTGAGCCGCGCGGAGCAACAACTGTTCCACTCACCGCACCCCCACAACGGTGTTGCTGGGCGCCGCGCGACGGCGCGGCGCCCAGCATTCACCAGGTGACGGTAGGAGCCAAGTGAATGACACATAGTCACGACCACGCCCACGGCGACCACGCCCCCGAGGACCACCACCACGACGACCACGCCCGCGAGGACCACGACCACGACCACGCCGGTCACGAGCACCCCCATGCTCACGGCCGCGGCGAGCGCTACGCGGACCGTCGCCATCCCGAGTTCGTCGTGCTCGACATCGGGGGCGAGATCGGCGCGCTGATCCTCCATACCGATTCCGACCTCCACGGAGTCGAGATCGAGATCAGCCCCGACGGCGACGATCGCAGCCGCTCCCACAAGCAGGTGCTCGAGCGGAGCATCGCCGGCCGCCCCGCGTTCACGGCCGTATACGACGGCCTGCGGGAGGGCGCCTACACGCTCTGGGTCGCCGACGAGCCGCGCGCGCGCGGCGTCGAGATCCGGGGCGGTGAAATCGCCAAGCTCGACTGGCGGGTGACCGCCGGCGCGCGGTCCTGAGGCCGCGGACCCTTTTCAACCAACGACTCGATCGGAGCCACCATGATCGGATTGAACAACCCGGTGCACATACTTCTCGTCCTGATCGTGCTCCTGCTGCTGTTCGGCGCCAAGCGACTGCCGGAGCTCGGCCGCTCGCTCGGACTCGGCCTACGCGGCTTCAAGGACTCGATCAACGGTGAGGCCGACGCGGCGAGCACCGGCCAGCTGCCCGCCGCCCCCGCCGCGGCGGGGCTGCCGGCGCCGACCTCGGTCGCGCAGGCCGCGCCGGGTTTGGTCGCGCAGGCAGCGCCGGCCGACCCGGCCGCGCACGAGCCGACGCCATCGCACGCCGCCTGATCGGCGGCGCCGGGCCGGGTGCGAGTGGACGTCCCGGCCAGGGGAAATCCATGGACGAATTCGTTCAGCCGAGGGCGTCCGGCTCCGGTGCGTGCTGCCTGTAAGGAGCGTGACAATCGCTCCGTTCTCCGCAACAATCTGCGCCGCAAGGGCGATTGCCGGCCTATCCCTGTGGTGCCCCGTTGCGACTCCTCTCAAACCGAGACTCGGCGCTCACGCGCTGGCCATCCGCGCTCCGCCGATTTGCGGCGGCGCTGACGTCGTGGGCCCCGTCAAGGGGCTGCCCGACTGCTCGGCCTCGACCAGCTCGACGATCCGTCGCTGAGCCTCCCCTGCGCCGGCCGGCAGCATGCTCGTGCCGGACACGCGGCTGCGGACTCGCTGGTCCCCGCGGCGATAGACCGCGACCGGCGGGACGCCGCCGACGGAGCGAATTCCGTACGCCCACCGCGCGACGGCGTCGTCGGACAGATACGCCCCGGCGACGACGACCAGGTTCGGCCGGACTACCGCGACTGCGTCGCTTATCCCCGCCACGCCGCGCGCCGACAGGCTCAGAACCTTCACGCCGGTGCGGGCACAGAACAGCTCCAGTGCGCGGATGTGCGGCGAGTCGGGATCGAGCTCGTCTCGCGAAGCATCGCCGACGACGATCGAGATCGGCCGCACCGGTGGCGGCGCGAGCCGCAGCGCCCGGCGCAGCCAGCCAGTGCCCCAGTGCGAGGCAAACGCCCATTGCGCCGACTCGATCGTGTGGCGCCGCGCGATCTCGTCGAGCGTCGGCAGCAGGACCTCCTCCACCGAACGCTCCACTGAGCGCAGTGCCAGCGCGGCCTCGATCGCAGTGTCGGCGCGCTCGGCCTCGAATGAGACCAGCGCGCCCAGCAGCGAGTGCGAGTCTGCCGCCAAGCCCTCGCGTGCGCGCGACACGGCGGAGGAGATCGACAGCCCTTCCTGCAGGGCGTCCCGCAGGGCTGCGACCTCGCCATGCGTGAACAGCCGGTGCTTGCCGGGGAGCGCTGCGGCTTGGGAAAGCCGAAACGCCGCTCCCACGCCCGCAACGTGTTCGGGCTCACATTCAGCAGCGCAGCCGCTTCACTGGTCTTCAGATATCGCATCCGCGAGAAAGGTCGAGCCAAAGGCCGGCCATCGGCGCCGCTCATGCACAAATTGCAGAGTTACGCGCACGAAACCGCTGCAAATTTTGCCGCACTGCGGCGAAATCACCGTCCGGTGCACGGTTCTTGCACCTTCCAGTTAGCAGAGTCAAACCCCACAACCTGATTGGAGCCCCCATGTCGTGGCGAACTGGTCGTTAAAAAGCATTGAATCAAAACATCTGCTGAGCGGGGCATTCGCGCTAACGTGCTGACGATGGTCGGCCCCGGGGTCCGGTTTCGGCCGAACAGTCGCGCGTTCCAGCGCTGGGCGGCCGTCTTCGTCGTAGTCACCATGCTCGTCTGCGTTGCGGCAGCGTCGATCGTGCCGAGCGCGGACCGCGTCGACTCGCTGAGCGCGGTGCTCGCCGTCGCGGCGATCGTGGCCGGACTCATGGTCGCCGGCGTCCGCGACGGCGCATCGGTATCCGCTTCGTTCCTCGTCTACGCCCTCGCGGGCGTGTTCCTCGGTCCACGGTCGGCGATCGTGGCAGCGATCGTTTGTGAGCTCGTCGCGGCCTCACGGCTGCGGACCCGGTTGCGCGCGGTCACGCTGAACAACCTCCCCGCGAGCGTCCTGCCCGCGATCGCGGCCGCGCTGATCGCGCGGGCGATCGCGGGGGAAGGGCATGGCTTGCGCTTCTACATCGCTGTCGTGGTCGCGGCGTCGGTCGCGATCACGCTGAGCTTCGCGATCTTCGCGACGCTCCGCCGATGGTTCTTCCCGGCGCTCGACCAGTTCGGGCTGAGCACCTTCTGGGAGCACCTGCCGAGCACGCTGCTCAACGTCCTGCTCGTCGCCGGCGGTGCCGCGATCGCGACGCAGCTCGGGACCGCCGGCATCGCGTTCGCCCTCACGGCCGTGTTCACGTTCTCGTACATGGCGCATCTGCTGGTCCGCGCGCGCGAGCGTGCGCAGCAATACGTATCGCTCTCCTGGGGGGTGCTCGCCGGCTTATTGCGGGCGCTCGACGTCCGTGACCAGCGGGCGGCGCGCCACGCCGCCGCGGTCGCCCGGTTCGCGCGCGACATCGCGCAGGCGGTCGGTATGAGCGAGCACGAATGCGAGCTGGCCCACACCGCCGGGCTGCTGCACGACATCGGCCGGTTCGCGCTCTCGGATCGAGTCGCCGAGCGCGATCGAGCGCTCACCGACGAGGACTGGGTCGCGATCCAGGAGCACCCCGAGCTCGGGGCCGATCTGCTCCGCGATCTCGGCATGTACGGGCCGGTCGCCGAAATCGTCCTGGCGCACCACGAGCGGATCGACGGGCGCGGGTACCCGCACTGCCTCGGCGCGGAGGAGATCCCGGAGATCGCGAAGATCATCGCGGTCGCCGAGGTGTACGACACGCTCACGGCGAGCGACACCTATCGCACCCGCATGAGCTCGTTCGAGGCGCTGCGGGAGTTGCGCCGCGTTGCCGGGACGCAGCTCGACGAGCGCTACGTCGAGGTGCTCGCGCAGCTACTCAGCGGCGAAGGCGTCGAGTACCGCCACGCGGACAGCGCCGACTTCGACAGCGAACTCGACATGGAGCGCAGAATCAAGGAAGCCGGAACCGGCTGACCCGACCTACTGCGCCCGGCGCGCTTACGCCGACGCGCGCCTGTGTTCTTCAGGTTCTGCGCGGAAGCCGCCGCTCTGAAGCGACTCGAGGAACCGCTCGATCTGCTCGGCGCTGAAGCGGCGTTGACCACCCGGCGTCCTGTAGGACTGCAAGTGGCCCATATCCGACCAGCGACGAATCGTGCCGAGCGACACGCCGAGCGCGTGCGCGGCCTGCGAAGTCGACAGACCCAAAGGCCGCGACGTCATTTCGTCCATTGCATCATTCCAGACAGGTTTGTGAGGGTTCGCGAGGCTCATGCAGCATTTGCACAACCTACCCCCGCGAACGTCATCGCGGGATGAAGTAATGCGACGATCAACGGCATGCGGCTGAGGCTCTACCACCACCACGACGGCGCTCGCGTCGCCTACCGCGAGACCGGCGCCGGTCCGGCCCTGGCCCTGCTGCACTCGCTTGGGCTCTCGCACCGCGAATGGGAGCCTGTCGTGGCGCCGCTGTCGGCCCGGTTTCGCGTTATCTTGCCCGATCTGCCGTTGCACGGCGATTCCGAGGACCGGCCGCGCCACCCGTACACGGCCGAGTGGATGACCGATGTGATGGCCGGCTTCTGCCGCGAGGTCGTCGGCGCGCGGCCGCTGCTGGCTGGTCACGACCTTGGAGCGGAGCTGATCCTGCGCGCCGTGACCGAGGGCCGCGTGCGACCCCAGCGCGTCGTCCTGCTGCCGAATCGGCTGCATCGAGGCGAGGAGTTCAGGGGCCAGCGGGCAGTGTGGCGTGCGGCCTGCCGGACCGCTGCGCTGCCCGGACTGGACCGGGTGCTCGCCCGCAGCGCGACGCTCGTGTTCCGGCCGTCGTTCGGCGAGCGGCTGTCGGCTCAGCGCAATCCCGGCGCTCGCGATCTACTGCGCCACGCGTTCGCGGATGTCGGCGGAAACGGCAACCGGGCGCGTTCGTGGGCCAAGTTCGCCCGCCGCTGGCCAACGGGCGCCCAGCGCTACCTGCTCGACTGCTATGGGCTCATCGACATTCCGGTCCTGCTGCTGTGGGCCGACGACGACCCTGCCCATCCCCCCGTCGGCGCGCAGGAGGCGCTCGACCTCCTGCCCAACGCGCAGTTGCGCACGCTGCCGGGAACCAGCTTCCTGATGGCGTACGACGATCCCGTCGGCGTCGCACGTGAGCTGATCGCGTTCTGCGGCTAAGTGGTCCACTGAGCGGCGGTCAGCGCGCGCTGCGCGCGGTCGAATCGCGGTCGCGCAGGTTGGGCTCGATCAGCACTCGGCGCAGCGGTGGCTCGCGGCCGTCGATCGCCGCGAGGACCATGCCGACCGCGATCTCGGCGAGGCGATCGGAGTCCCACGCGAACGTCGTCAGCGGCGGCGCGAGCAGAGCGGAGATCGGGTTGTCGTCGTAGCCGATCACCGAGACGTCGCGCGGGATCGCGACGTGCAGCTCGCGCGCGGCCGCGTAGACGCCGTACGCGATCGAGTCCGAGAAGCAGAACACGGCCGTCGGCCGTCGATCGCCCGCGAGCAGCGACCGCGCGACCCCGGTCGCCGCCTGCAGCTCGTACGGGGCGCTGACGACGTGGACGTCGAGCCCGAGCCGCTCGGCCTCGTCGAGCACATAGACCTCCGCCGGCCGGTCGGCGGTCGCCGAGCCGGGCGGACGGAGCACGGCGATCCGGTCGTGCCCCAGCCCGTGCAGATGCTCGAGCGCCCAGCTGAGGCCCGCACGATTGTCGAACAGGACCTCGCCGGCCGCGGCCGCGCCGGCGAGCTCGTCGCCGATCGAGACGACGGCGAGCGACCGTGCGAGCTCGGCCCAGAACGGGTCGGACGGGTCGACCGGCGAGACGATCAGTCCGTCGACCTGCTGGTCGCGCAGCTGCGCGGCGAGGACGCGCTGGCGCGCCGGATCGCCGCCGGCGTCGAGGATCAACGCGAAGCGGTCGTGTGCCAGCAGCACACGCCCCGCCTCCGCGACGAGCCGCTGCTGCCAGAGATCCTCGAGCGACGGACCGAGGATCCCGACCATGCCGGTCCGGCCGCTGGCCAGCGCCCGGGCGATCGGATGCGCCTCGTACCCGAGCTGGTTGGCGACCTTCCGGACGCGCTCCTGCGTCTCCTCGGAAACCTGAATGCCGCGCAGCGCATATGACACGGCGGCCGGGGACAGCCCGGCCGCATCGGCCACCTCGCGGATCGTCACGCGCTTGGTGGAGGGGGTCACTGAACGGAGATAATGACGGATGGCGATCCCGCGCCGGCGCCGGCGCCCACGTCCACGAGCGCCGGAACCCTTAGGTTATGCTCAGGACTTCGCGTTTCCTTACGGGCAGCGGCATATCCTCGTGCTCGTGGTTTGGCTGATCGCAGTCGCCGCGGGGATAGCGCTGGCGGATGGCTCGATCGTCACGCTGGCGCTGCCTGAACTGCTGAACGAGCTCCACACCTCTGTCGAGGGGGTCGCGGCCGTGCTCGGGGTCTACTGCGCCGTCGTGGCGATTGCGCTGCCGGTGCTCGTTCGCGTTCGCGAACGGTGGGGCGTGCGTCGGGTCGGCATCGCCGGCCTGCTGCTGTTCGCCCTTGCCTCGGCGGGGTCCGCCGCGTCCGGATCGCTGGCGGCGCTGCTCGTGACGCGGGCGGCACAGGGGCTCGGCGCCGCGGCGTTGCTGCTGCTCGCGTTCGACCGGCTGGCAGGCGATGGCAGCCGGCATCACTCGCGCCGGTGGCTGTGGACCGCGGCGGCGGTGATCGGAACGGCTGCCGGTCCCGCGCTCGGGGGCCTGCTGACGCAGGCGTTCAGCTGGCGAGCGATCTTCATCGCGCAGGTGCCCGTGGCGCTCGCGGCAGCGTTCGTGTTCCTGCGCGAGCGACCCGTGCCCGCGCCTCGGACGGCGGCGCCCCCGCCTGTCGAGGTCGATCCGGGTGCCACCGGCCGCGACGAGCGCGTCGCCACCGTCGCCCTCGCGTTGACCTCGGGCGCGCTCAGCGCGCTGCTCTTCCTGCTCGTCCTGCTGCTCGTCACCGGGTGGGGGTTCTCACCGCTGCACGCGGCGCTCGTACTGCTGCTCGTCCCCGCGGGCGCGGCGGCGGTCGGGCGCGTGCGCGGGCCGGCGGTCGTGCGCGCCGCGACCGGGTGTGCGCTGCTCGGGGCGGGCGTGCTGACGCTCGCGTTCATCCCGACGCCGTCCGGATGGTGGCTGGTCGCGCCGCTGCTGATGGGCGGATGCGGAATGGGGCTCGCGCTCCCCGCGCTGGGCGGTGAGCTGCTCGAGGAGCGAACTCCCAGGCAGGCGGGCAGGTTGCTCTCGCTTCGACACGCCGGGATCGCGCTGACGCTGCTGGCGCTGGCGCCGTTGATCGCATGGCAGCTGAACGTCGCCACGAACCGCGGCAAGCTGCAGGGCGTCGCAGCGCTGCTCGATTCGTCCCTCAGTCCGGCGAAGAAGCTCTCGCTCGCGCCGGTCGTTGCGAAGGACGTCGACAGCGCCGATCCGCGAGCTGCTCTGGCTGGCACGGCAGCGGCCCAGCGACCGAGCCTCAGCAGCTCCGATCGTGCCGCGGTCGACAAGCTCGTCCACCAGGGCGACGCGATCATCGTCGAGGTCGCGTCCGACAGCCTGCGCGCCGCGTTCGTGGTCGCCGGCGCGCTCGGGCTGCTCGCGGCACTTCTCTTGATCCCGCCGCGCCGCCGGCTGCGATTCGCGGGCTCGCTCGCCACGGCCAGCCTCCTGCTGCCGCTTGCGTATGCGATCGCCCAGCAGGAGACGCCCTCCGCGACGCCGGCATTGAGCTCGCCCTGCCGCGCTCCCCCGACGCCTACAGCGGGCGGCCTGTCAGGCCTGCTGCAGAACCTCACCTACGACGGGCTAAATCGGCTCGCGTGCTCGGAGGGCATCAGCAGAGAGCAGCTCGTGCTGAACCTCGTGGGCAGTTAAGTCAGCTCGTCGCCGAGACCTCCAGCACGCGCGTACCCCAGTTGGCCGCGCGGTCGGTCGTCTGGCTTGAAAGCGGCGGGATGTACTCGGTCGCGAGCCAGAACGAGTTGCCGCTGGGGTCGAGCACCGCCCACGAGTAGTCGCCCCAGCGCGTCGCGTTCGGGTCGTAATGGGTCGTTCCGCGAGCCGCGACGGTAACCGGCCCGAACGCGCTCGCCCCCGGCGCCAAACGGGCGAAGGCTGCGCTCGGGAAGCGGCCCGAGCTCGACAGCGTGCCGACCATCGCCGCCTCTCCGTTGCCTGCGACCTGCATCGCCGGGTACAGGAAATAGTTCCCGCTCACGGCGACGTAGCCCTGCCGCGCGATCTTGGGGTTGCTGATCACCCCGGCGACGACCCGCGGGCTCACATCGAACCACGCGGCGCCGGCCCGCTGGGTGGGGTCGCCGGGGATCGTGAGCGCCGTCGTCAGCTCGCCGTACAGATGGCCATCGATGAACTGCGTCTGCTGCATCCGGTCATCGTCCGGGTTCAGCAAGCTGAATGTGCCCTTCTGCTCGGCGAACGGCGGCACGCCGTAGGCCTCCGAGTTCAGCACCGTGCTCGTGAACGTCGGGATCCCGCCGCTGGTGACCGCGCCGATGTTGGTCATCGCCCAGACGCCGATCCGCTGGTCGAACGTGGCGGTCGGGTCGAGCGAGTTCAGGAAGTACTCGGCGCCGGGCTTTCCGGTCGTGATCGCGGGCTGCACCGAGCTCGCGATTGCGCCGCCGATGCTCAGGTGGCTGAAGTGCACGAAGTTGACGGTCGGGCTCAGCGACACGAGCTGGCTCTTGGAGATCGCGTACACCTGGGCTCCGTTGTACTGGGGGCCGAAGAGCGAGAACTCGTTCGTCGTCACGTAGAGGTTCTGGGCGTCGATCCCCAGCGTGGGCTGGTCGCCGAGGCACGGGCAGCCGTTGCCGCCGAGGTCGGTCGTGTCGATCTGGTAGGTCGTCCAGATCTTCGTTGGATCCCCCGAGGGATTGACCGAGATGTCGAGGTGCGACTGGTCGCCGAAGCCGAAATCGCTGATGAACAGGATCGTCGCGAACCAGGTGTTCGTCGACGCGTCGTAGTAGCAGCGCGGATCGCTCGTGAACTGGAGCAGTCCCTCGTCGAACGGGCCGTTGATGTTGAACGGGCCGGTGACGACGGTCCCGTTCGGCTTGTAAACGGTATAGGCGGAGTTGACCATGTCGACGACGAAGCCGTTCCCGGCGCACAGGCCCTGATCGGGCGGCTCGAATTCCTGACCGAAGTTCGTCACCTCGCTGTCGCGACTGCTGGTGCCGTTGAAGTTCTGCATCAGGCCGCTCGGGCCCGCGCTCGAACTGAGCGGAGTAGCGGCTGCGCGCGGCGCAGCGACCGGCAACGCGGGCACGGACAGGCTGCGGGGAATGCTGCGCGCGCCGCGACTGGGGACAACCGCCGTGACCGGCTGGCTCGCCGGACCCGCTGCGGCCTGCACCTTTGACATCTTGCCCGCCACAGCATGCGCGTACACGGTCGCGTGCGAGCTCGCCGCGCCGTTCGCACCAGAGCTCGCGACGGCGGTCGCTGTACCTCCTGACAGCGCACAGCCAAGTACGGCCAACAGAGTGAGACGGGTGGCTTTCCTCACGGCGACGACTCCCTCACTTGATGATTTAGGCCCGCCCCCCCGCGAGCCCTGCGACCGAAACGCGATGCTATCGCCGGGGAGCGCCCTTCGCCAGGCGTCCGGTCAGACGTCGGACGAGCTGGAGCTGACGACGGCGGCGGAGGCGCACGTGACGAGCGCGCGCGGGATGTCCTGCGCCGGGATGCCCGCGAGCTCAGGGCTGTCGAGGTCGAGCTCGAGCTCGCGCAGAGGGCCTTCGAGCCCCAGGCTGGCGCGCCCGTTGCCGGCCAGCGTCTGCCAGAGGTCGCCGTCCGCCGCGAGCAGCGCGGAGCGCGTCTGGCCCTCGCGACGCGCTCCGGTCTCGAGCTCGCGTGCCTCCTCGAACGGATCGATCCGCACCTGCGAGTCCGACCCGATCGCGTAGCGCACGCCGGCCGCGGCGTAGCGCAGCGCCGGCTGGTAGCCGTCCCCGAGGCTCCCTTCGGTCGTCGGGCAGGCGACGACGATCGCGTCGCTGGCGGCGATCAACTCGATGTCGCGGTCGGTGACGTGGATCGCGTGGATCAGGGACGTGCGCGGACCGAGGAAGCCGCAGCGCGAGAGCAGCTCGATCGGAGTGCAGCCGTGCTCCCGGAGGCACTCCTCGACCTCGCGCCGCTGCTCGCTGGCGTGTACGTGCGCGACCAGGTTGTTGCTCGCGGCATACCGCCCAACCGCCTCGATCCAGTCCGCCGGCACCGCGCGGACGCTGTGGACCGCGACGCCGACGCTGACCCCGGTTCGTCCGTCCGCCCACACGCGCAACTCATCCACGCGCGCGAGGAACGTGCCCAGATCCGGATCGCAGAAGCGGCGCTGCTCGTCGGTCGCCGCTAATCCCGGCCCGGCGCGGTTGTAGGCCGCCGGGAGCAGCACAATCTCGAGTCCCCGCGCCTGCGCCGCCTGCGCGAGCGCGATCGCCATCGCCCCGCTCGGCTCGTACCGCGCTCCGTCCGGCCGGTGGTGGACGTAGTGAAACTCGCCGACCGCGCCGTAGCCGGCGCGCACCATCTCGCCGTAGGCCCGCTCTCCGACCGCCCGCATCGACTGCGGGTCGTGGCGCAGCGCGAGCCGGTACATCTCGGTCCGCCAGGACCAGAAATCGTCGTGCGGCCCGGCCGCTCGCTCGGCGATCCCGCGCAGCTCGATCTGGAACGCGTGACTATGGGCGTTGACCATCGCGGCTGCCTTCATCGGGAGCTGATCCTCCACGCGGCGTCGGGCCGCACGTACGCCGGCCGGCCGGCGACGAACGTCGCCGCGACCGGGTTGTGCCCGAGGCGGTAGGCGATGTGCTCGGCGGGAGCGTCGAGCAGCACGAGATCGGCGCGCTTCCCGACCTCGATCGAGCCGAGCGTGTCCGAGCAATTCAGCACCCAGGCGGCGTTCAGCGTGATCGCCAGCAGCGCTTCGCGCGTGGACAAGCCGTAGCCCCGAACGCCCAGCGCGACGATCGTCGGCAGCGAGAAGATCGGCGAGGTCCCGGGGTTGCCGTCGGTCGCGAGCACGAAGATCGCGCCCGCATCGATCAGCTCGCGTCCCGGCGCGCGCGCCTCGGCGTTCATCAGCTCGGCGCCCGGAAGCAGCACCGCCGCGCACTCGGCGCGGCCGAGCGGCGCGATGTCGTCGGGGTGGATCACCGACAGGTGGTCGAGCGAGCGCGCGCCGCAGCGCAGCGCCACCGGCACCGAGCGCATCGTCGCGAGCTGCTCGGCGTGGACGCGCAACGCCACGCCCGCGGCGGCGGCGAGCGCGCCCATACGTTCCAGGTGCGCGAGCCCGAACGCGATCGACTCGACGAAGATGTCGAGCGCGCTCGCGAGCTCCAGCGCGCGCGGCGCGAACTCCTCCACCTCGTCGAGCCAGCTGTCCGCGGTGTAGCCATCCGGGATGGCATGCGCGAGCAGCGCGGTGCGGGTCGTCGTCTGCTCGACGGCCGCGTCGAGCTCGGCAGCGAGCGCGAGCGCGCGCAGCTCGCCCGCGGCGGACAGGCCGTAGCCCGACTTGCACTCGAACGTCGTCGTGCCCGACGCGAGCATCTCCGCCGCCAACCCGCGCGACTGGCTCAGCACGGCTGCGTCGGGGGTCTCGCGCAGCGCCGCGGCGGACGCCGCGATGCCGCCGCCGGCGCGTGCGATCTCGGCGTACGGGACGCCGGTCACCTTGAGCTCGTATTCCCGCGCGCGCCAGCCCGCGAACGGAAGATGCGTGTGGCAGTCGACGAATCCGGGAAGCAGGGCGCAACCGCTCGCGTCGACGCGGGTGTCGGCGCCGGCGCTCGGCTCGAGCGCCGCGATCTCGGCCCCGTCGACGGTGACGCCGCCGGGCTCGAGCGTCAGCTCGGCGGCCCGGTCGGTGCGCAGGTATGGGAGCCCGGCCGCGGGTGGCAGCAGCACCTGCGCCGCCCCCTCGAAGGAGATCATTCCGCCTGATCGCGCATTGGCAGCCGCAGCCCGTGCTCGCGCGCGGTGCCGAGCGCCAGCTCGTAGCCGGCGTCCGCGTGACGGATCACGCCGATCCCGGGATCGGCCTTCAACGTGCGCTCGATCCGCCGCGCCGCGTCGGGCGTTCCGTCCGCGACCAAGACCTGGCCGGCGTGAATCGACTTCCCGATCCCGACGCCGCCGCCGTGATGAATCGAGACCCAGCTCGCGCCGCAGGCGGTGTTGAGCAGCGCGTTCAGCAGCGGCCAGTCGGCGATCGCGTCCGAGCCGTCGGCCATCGCCTCGGTCTCGCGCTGCGGCGAGGCGACCGAACCGGTGTCGAGGTGGTCGCGGCCGATCACGATCGGCGCCTTCACCTCGCCGCGGGCGACCATCTCGTTGAACCGCAGGCCGGCGAGGTGCCGCTCGCCGTAACCGAGCCAGCAGATCCGCGCGGGCAGCCCCTGGAACGCGACGCGCGCGGCGGCGAGCTCGATCCAGCGCGCGATGTGCTCCTGGTCGCCGAACAGCTCGAGGATCGCGCGATCGGTCGCGTGGATGTCAGCTGGGTCGCCCGACAGCGCGACCCAGCGGAACGGGCCCTTGCCCTCGCAGAACAGCGGGCGGATGTAGGCCGGCACGAACCCGGGGTAGCTGAACGCCTCGGTGTCGCCGTGATCGGCCGCCAGCCCCCGCAGCGCGTTGCCGTAGTCGAATGCCTCAGCGCCGGCGCGCTGGAGTGCGCGGATCGCGCCGACGTGCCGCAGTGCGCTGTCGCCCACGCGCCGCAGGTACTCCTGCGGGTCCGCCCGGCGCAGCGCCTGTGCCTGTTCGAGCGTCACGCCCGCCGGGACGTAGCCGTTGAGAGGATCGTGAGCCGACGTCTGGTCGGTCACGACGTCGACCGCGACGCCGCGCGCGACGAGCTCGGGCAGCACCTCGGCGGCGTTGCCCGCGAGGCCGATCGACAGCGCGCGCCGTTCCGCGCGCGCGGAGTCCAGGCGCCGGAGCGCGTCGTCGAGATCGACCGCGCGCTCGTCCAGGTAGCGCGTCTGGATGCGGCGCTCGATTCGCTGCAGGTCGACCTCGACGCACAGCGCGGTGCCGCCCAGCATCGTGATCGCGAGCGGCTGCGCCCCACCCATTCCGCCGAGCCCGGCGGTGACGACGAGCCTGCCGGCCAGCGTACCGTCGAAGCGCTTGCGGGCCGCGGCGGCGAACGTCTCGTACGTGCCCTGGAGGATTCCCTGACTGCCGATGTAGATCCACGAACCGGCCGTCATCTGGCCGTACATGATCAGCCCGGCCGCCTCGAGCTCGCGGAAGATCTCCCAGGTCGCCCAGTCGGGGACGAGGTTCGAGTTCGCGATCAACACCCGCGGCGCGTCCGCGTGCGTCTCGAACACGCCGACGGGCTTGCCGGACTGCACCAGCAGGGTCTCGTGGCCGCCCAGGCGCTGAAGCTCACGTACGATCGCGTGATAGCTCGGCCAGTCGCGCGCCGCCTTGCCCGTGCCGCCGTACACGACCAGCTCGGAGGGGTTCTCGGCGACGTCCGGATGCAGGTTGTTCTCGAGCATCCGCAGCGCCGCCTCCTGCTGCCAGCCGCGGCAGCGCAGCCCCGTCCCGGCGCTCACGCGAGTGCCTCCGGGGTGAGCGGCGAGGGCATCAGCGGGCGACTTTAGCGCCTCGTCACTTGGCCGCAGCTAGCTCGCCACGGGCGCCTGCGCTAGCTCGCCACGGGCGCCTGCGAGCTGGTCAGCGCGGCGCCGGCGGACGCGGCGATGACCAGCGCGATCCCGAGCAGCGCGCGCGGCCCCAGGCTCTGGCCGAGCACGATGAACCCGGCGAGCGTGGCCGCCGCCGGCTCGAGGCTCATCAGCACGCCGAACACGGACGCGCGGATCCGACGGAGCGCCTCGATCTCGAGCGAGTAGGGAATCGCCGTCGACAGCATCCCGACGGCGCCGCCGAGCACCAGCGCGCGCGGCTCGAGCAGGTGCGCGCCACCCTGTGCGAGGCCGAACGGCAGCATCGCCACCGCGCCGACGCACATCGCGAGCGCCAGTCCACTGCCGCCCGGAAACGCGCGGCCGACGCGGGCGCCGACGAGGATGTACGCGCCCCACATGCAGCCGGCGATGAGCGCCAGCGCGACGCCGAGCGGGTCCAGTGCATGCCCCGTGCCGCGGGTCAGCGCGAGGATCCCGGCAGCGGCGAGCGCGACCCAGACGAGGTCGCGAGCCCGCCGCGAGCCCGCGACCGCGATCGTCAGCGGCCCGATGAACTCGAGCGTGACGGCGACGCCGAGCGGGATCCGGTCGATCGACTCGTAGAAGCTCAGGTTCATCCCGGCGAGGATCAGGCCGAACACGCCGGCGAGCGCCAGCTCGCGGCGCGTGTGCGCGCCCGCCCGCGGCCGCCACAGCGCGAGCAGCACGGCGGTTCCGAACAGGAGCCGCAGCAGCACCGTGCCGGCCGGGCCGATCGTGTCGAACAGCTTCGTCGCGATCGCCGATCCGAACTGGACCGATGCGACGGCGCCCAGGACGAGCGCCGGCGAGGGCGCGCGCGCCAGCGCGCTGGCCGCCCGCGGCGCGGCTAGTTCGGTCTGAGCCACGACCCGATCGTAGCTGCGTGGCGATCGAGCAGAGTAGCGTTCAGGCCACTAGATGACTGCGAAAGGAAGGGCATGAGCGTCGAAGAGCAGCAGCAGTTGTGGGGCGGTGAGACGACCAAGGCGGTCGCGAACTTCCCGATCTCGGGCGAGCACGTCCCAGCGCCCGTGATCCACTGGCTTGGTCGCATCAAGGCCGCCGCGGCCCGCGTGAATTCCGAGCTCGGACTGCTCGACGCGGAAGTCGCCGAGCGGATTGCCGCGGCCGGCGACCGCGTCGCCGCAGGTGAGTTCGACGACCAGTTCCCGATCGACGTGTTCCAGACCGGGTCGGGGACGTCCACGAACATGAACGCGAACGAGGTGATCGCGACGCTCGCCGGCGACGGCGTGCATCCGAACGACCAGGTCAACATGGGCCAGTGCTCGAACGACGTGTTCCCGTCCGCGGTCCATCTGGCTGCCATATCGGAGACGATCGACGAGTTGCTGCCGGCGCTCGAACGCCTCGAGGCCGCGTTCACGGCCAAGGCGGCCGAGTTCACGGACATCGTCAAGGCCGGAAGAACGCACCTGATGGACGCGGTTCCGGTGACCCTCGGACAGGAGTTCGGCGGCTATGCGGCCCAGGTGCGGCTCGGCGCCCGGCGGCTTCGCGGCGCGCTGCCGCAGGTCGCGCAGGTCCCGCTGGGCGGCACCGCGACCGGCACCGGGCTCAACACGCATCCCGAGTTCGCGGCCCGCGTCCGCGCGCGGCTGACCGAGGCGACGGGAATCGAGATCCGCCCGCCCGAGGATCCGTTCGAGGCGCAGGCCAACCGCGACGCGCTCGTCGAGCTGAGCGGCGCGCTCAAGGTCGTGGCGGTGTCGCTGACGAAGATCGCCAACGATCTGGCATGGCTCGGGTCAGGACCGCGAGCGGGCATCGGGGAGATCTTCCTGCCGGAGCTGCAGAAGGGCTCCTCGATCATGCCCGGCAAGGTCAACCCGGTGATCCCGGAGGTCGTCCTGCAGGTCTCAGCGCAGGTGATCGGCAACGACACCGCGATTACGATCGGCGGCTCCCAGGGGAACTTCGAGCTCAACGTGCGCGTGCCCCTGATCGCCCGCAACTTGCTCGAGTCGATCGGCCTGCTCGCCGCAACCGCGCGGGTGTTCGCGGAGAAGTGCGTCGAGGGCATCGAGGCGAACCGGGCCGGCTGCGAGCGCTCGGCGGAGGCGACGCTGGCCGCGGCGACGGCGCTGAACCCCTACATCGGCTACGACAAGGCGACCGAGATCGTCAAGGAGGCCTCGGCCTCGGGCCGGATGCTGCGCGAGGTCGCCTATGAGCACGGGGTCGATGAGGAGACCTACAACGAGGCGATGGACCTGCGCAAGATGGCCAGGGGCAACACCTAGCGGCCGGCGCGCCGCGGGCCGCAAGACGCGGCGTCTCTGCGGGCGGGCACAAGACAGCGCGTCTCCCGAGCGGGCCGGGCGGAAGACTGCGCGTCTCCCCAACGTTGGCATTTGGGGTCCGAGGGGTGGACCTCAAATGCCAAAGTTCCTTTCAGAGCATCGTATGTCGCAACTCAGAGCCGATTTGATTCGAACCGCGTCGCCTGTCGGGCGGCTGCTCAGGCGCGGCGCGACCGCGGGCATCGCGGCCGTGGCGCTGCTCGCGGGCGCCGGCGCAGCCGGCGCGAATGCTGCGAGCGTCTTCTACATCGTCGGCGCAGGCAACGGCCACGGTGTCGGGATGAGCCAGTACGGGGCCTACGGCTACGCGCTCCACGGCGCGGACTACCGGTCGATCCTCGCGCATTACTACCAAGGCACATCGCTCGGGTCGGTCGACCCGAACCAGATCGTCCGGGTGCTGCTCGAGGACAGCCAGTCGTCTTCGTTCAGCGACGCGACGCAGGCGAGCGGGATCGAGCTGGCGCTCCCGCAGAAGCGGGCCAAAGCGGCCCGGCACGCGAGCCCCACGCCGGCCCCGCACGAGGGATCGGTGAGCCTGAACGCCGGCGTCACGTACTCAGCCAGGATCGCTGCGGGCGGCGCGCTCGTCCTGTCGGATCAATCCGGCCGCGTCGTGGCCCGCTTCGGGTCCCCGGTGACGATCTCCAGCGCGGTACCGATCGACGTTGCGGGCCTGGGCGCGTATCGCGGCGCGCTCGAGCTCCAAGGCGACGGCGGCGGCGGCGTCGAGACGATCGACGCGGTCCAGCTCGAGGACTACGTCTGCGGCGTCGTCGCCGCCGAGATGCCCGCCAGCTGGTCGCTGGCAGCGCTCGAGGCGCAGGCGGTCGCCGCCCGGACGTATGCGATCACGGCCGACGTCGGCGGCGACGGGTACACGCTGTACGCCGACACCCGCTCGCAGGAGTACGGCGGCGTCGCGGCCGAGACCCCGTCAAGCGACGAGGCCGTCGCCGCGACCACGGGACAGGTCGTGACCTACCGCGGCGTGCCCGTGATCACGTACTTCTTCTCCAGCTCGGGCGGCTACACGGAGGACAACCAGAACGTGTGGCCCGGCTCGACCCCCGAGCCGTGGCTGCAAGGAGTGCCCGATCCGTATGACGACGCGGGCGGCGACCCATACCACCACTGGCAGTTCGAGCTCGCGCTGGGGTCGGCGACCGCCAAGCTCGGCGCCCTCGTCAAGGGCGCGCTGGTCGGCGTGCGGGTCATCCAGCACGGAGTCTCGCCGCGGATCATCACGGCACAGATCGTCGGCACCCGCGGCCGCGTCACCGTCAGCGGCGAGCAGCTCGAGCAGCTGTTCGGGTTGCAGAGCACGTACGCCGCGTTCACCACGATCACGACCGGCGCCATCAGCACGACCGTGACCATGCCGGCCCATAGCGCACGGGAGCTCCCCGGCGTGCCCTCGCGGATCGTCGCGGCGATCGTCCGGCTCGTTCGCGTTCCGGTAGGGCTGCCCACGCTTGGCGTCAGGGGCCGCGTTTTCCCGGCGCCCGGCCGGGGCGCGCGCGTGACCGTCGAGGCTGTGCAGCGAGGCGGCGGCTGGCGCACGGTCGGGAGCGCGCCGCTCACCGGCGGTCGCTACGCGCTCGTCGTTCCAAGCCCCGGCACCTACCGAGTCCTCTACGCGGGCCTGAGCGGGCCGGCCGTCTCCGTAAGCTGAGGCACCTATGCCGGCTCCGCTGATTTCCGTCGACGGCCCGTTCCTGCTCTACCGCTCGTTCTTCGCGCTCCCGGACTCGATCCTCGGGACGGAGGGCCAGCCGGTCAACGCGCTGCTCGGCGCGCTCAACGTGCTGCTGCGGGTGGCGGCCGACCGCGGGCCGCGTGCGATCGTCGTCTGCTTCGGTGCCGAGGCAGCGGACTACCGCGTTGCGCTCTTTCCCCCCTACCACGCCGACCGCCCGCCCGTGCCCGACGGGCTTGCATGGCAGTTCGACCGCGCGGCCGAGTTGTTCGACGCGTTCGGTTGGAGGGTCCAGAGCACTGACTCGCTCGAGGCCGACGACCTGCTCGGCTCGCTGGCGGCCGTCGAGCGGCGCGCCGGCGGTCGCGCGTTGATCCTGACCGGCGATCGCGACATGTACCAGTGCGTTGACGACCACGTCAGCGTGCTGATGCTGAAAGCCCGAACGACCGGCTTCGAGGAGATCGACGTCGCGGGCGTCCAGACCCGCTACGGAATCCCGCCGACGCTGGTGCCAGACTTCATCGCCTTGCGGGGCGATCCCTCCGACAGCCTGCCCGGAGCGCCGGGGATCGGCCCCAAGACGGCCGCCGAGCTGCTGACCAAGCATGGATCGCTCGAGGGCGTGCTCGCCGCCGCCTCCCGCGAGCGCCCGCGGATCGCCGCCGCACTGCTCGATCATGCCGACGAGCTGCGCGCGTTTCGGGACATCGCGACGCTGCAGATCGTCGAGGTCGACCGGCCGGCTGATCGAGCGACCGACCTGAGTGCCGGCGCCGCGGCGGCGGCGCGCTTCGGGATGGGGCAGCTGGCCGGGAGGCTCGAGCAGGCGAAGTCCCTGAGCGAGCTGTAGCGGACGGTCGCGATGTCGCGGGTGCGATGGACGGTCCTGACCGCGGCGGCGTTCTGCGTCGTCGTGGTCGCCGGTGCGGGTGGCTTTGCGATGAGCGTGCGCGCCGGGACGCGCCGAGACGCGAGCGGCGGCAGGACCGCGCGGGCGCGCTCTTCAGAGCGCCAAGCGCACGCGCCGGGCACGAGCGCCGGCGCGGCGGCGGCATCAGCCGGCGGCCGCAGAGCGCCCAGCCCGCCGACCCCGCCGGTCAGCCTCCAGCCCCCGGCGGCGATCCCGCTCACGCAGGGTTGGAGCTATCGCGCCGACCCCGGCAGCGTCGGTGTGCGCGCGCGCTGGAGGGACGGTGCGCCGAGGCTGCGATGGATGCCCGTCTCGATCCCGAACGACTTCAACCCGGTCGTGTCGAACACGACCGACGCCGGCATGGTCGGCTGGTACAAGGTCTGGTTCCGCGGCCCGCCGGCGTCGGCGGGGCGGTCTTGGGAGATTCGCTTCGACAGCGTCCGCCGGCACGCGCGCGTGTGGTTGAACGGGACCAGGATCGGCTCCTCGTCCGATCCATACGCTCCGTTCGCGCTGCCCGCCACGAGCTTGCTGCCGGGACGCTCGAACCTGCTCGTCGTCCGGGTCGACAACTTCCGCGGCGCGATGCCCGAGGACTGGTGGAACTGGGGCGGGATCGTCGGCCCGGTGACACTCGTACCGGTCGGGCGGATCCAGCTGCTGGACCTCGGCGTCATGCCGCAACTGGGTTGCTCGTACAGCTGCGGTGATGTGCTCGTCGAGGGGACGCTCCGCAACCTCTCGACGATCACGCTGAGCCCGCGGATCGTCGTCCACGGAGCTCGCCCGGCGGCTCGTCCTTCACGGGCCAGCTGACGCGCCGGTTGCGGCCGGGCGCGAGCGCGCAGGTCAGTTTCCGGGTTTCGGTCCCGGGACCGATCAACCTGTGGTCGCCGTCGGATCCGGCCCTCTATCAGGTGACCGTGCGGACGATTGCCGGGCCGCGCGTCGAACAGGTCGACTCGCTCCGAATCGGGATGCGCAGCGTCCAGGTGCGCGGCGGCGCCCTGTACCTGAACGGTCAGCGCCTGTGGCTGCATGGCGCGGCGATCCAGGAGGACATGCCGGGGGCGGGGGCTGCGCTGACGCCGCTGTCGATCGAGACGATCGTGTCCGAGCTGCATGCGGTCGGCGCGAACGTCACGCGCGCGCACTACCTGCTGAGCCAGCAGCTGCTCGATGCGCTCGATGCGGCCGGGATCATGGTCTGGTCGCAGGCGCCAGTCGACCACGCCGACGGTGCCCTGCAGAGCGCGGGCGGACGGACGACCGCGCTCGCGCTGCTCCGCTCGACGCTGCTCGGCGATCGCAACCACCCATCCGTGATCGTCGCCTCGCTCGGCAACGAGCTCTCGCCGGTGCCGAGCCAGACGCTGGGAACGGAGACGTACCTGACGCAGGGAATCCCGCTCGTCCGCGAGCTCGATCCGGCCGCCGTCGTCGGACTCGACATCTACGGCTACCCGGGCTTCCCGCGCCAGCCGGTCTACTCCGAGCTCGACGTGATCGGGGTCTCGGACTACTTCGGCTGGTACCCCGGCCCGCCGGCTCACTCGATCGCGGACATATCGGGGCTCGCGCCGTACCTCGAGCAGCTCCACGGCTGGTACCCGACCCAGGCGATCGCGATCTCCGAGTTCGGCGCCGAGGCTCTGTACGACGGCCCCGCGACCGTGAAGGGAACGTACGAGTTCCAGAGCGACTACTTGCAGCAGACGTTCGCCGAGATCGATCAGCTTCCGTTCCTCAACGGGGCGATCTACTGGACCCTGCGCGAGTACGCGGTCGTGCCGGGCTGGACCGGCGGCGCGGTGCTGCCCGCCGGCGTGGTCGCGGACGGGCTCAGTCACAAAGGGTTGATCGCCTACGACGGAACCGAGAAGCCCGCGTTCGCGGTCGCCCAGCTGCTGTTCGCCGACCCGCCCGCCTACGTCAGCGGGTCGCCGTGAGATGTCGGCCCGCGCGCACCCGTCATGCCCCCGCCGCGTGATCCGTCAGCGGCGGGGGCAGTCGTGCACCCGGCCCTACCATTCCCTTCCCCTAAGTCCAGCGGAGGCTTGCCTCCGGTCGCCCGGAGAAGGCGGCAACTGCTTGTCTCGGCCACACCATCGCCACACAATCGGTCCAACCAGCTCTGCGACAGCGACAGGGCAATTCGTGTGCGCACCGCAGGCTACACCGCGGCGCGCGGCGCGTGTTATCAATCCGTAGCCCGCTCAGGGTGTGAAGCGGACTGTGATCACGTCTCCGTCCGCCACGGCGTAGTCGCGTCCCTCGAGCCGGAGCGTGCCGCGGTCGCGCGCGCCCGCATAGCCGCCGGCGTCCACGAGCTCGGCCCACGACACGACCTCGGCGCGCACGAAGCCGCGCTGGATGTCGGAGTGGATCATGCCGGCGGCGTGCCAGACGCTCAATCCGCGTCGTAGATGCCACGACTGCGCGGGCTTGTCCTCGCCGGCGGTGAAGAACGCGACCAGGTCGAGCAGCGCGAACGCGTCCCGGATCACCCGCTGCAGCCCCGACTCGCTGAGCCCCAGGTCGGCCCGCATCGCGGCGGCCTCGTCGGCGTCGAGCTCCGAGAGCTCGGCCTCGAGTCGCGCCGAGATCGCGACCGCCGCTGCACCCTGTTCGGCCGCGTACGCCTGGATCGCGGCCGGCACCTCATCGGATCCCTCCTCCACGTTGACGACGAAGAGCACCGGCTTGGCGGTCAGCGGCCCAAGCAGCGTCAGCGCGTCGGGGGCATCGGCCGGGGGCGCGACGGTGCGCGCCGGCCGGCCCTCCTGCAGCGCCTCGATCACCTGATCGAGCCAACGCGCCTCCGCGACCGCGCGGCGATCGCCGCTCTTGGCGGCCCGCCCGACGCGCTCGCGCCGGCGCTCGGCCTGCTCGAGATCGGCGAAGATCAGCTCGGTCTCGATCGTCTCGATGTCCGCGAGCGGATCGACGCGCCCTTCCGGATGGACCACGTTCGGATCCTCGTGCGCGCGGACGACGTGCACGATCGCGTCGGTCTCGCGGATGTTGGCGAGGAACCTGTTTCCGAGCCCCTCGCCGGTATGGGCACCGGCGACCAGGCCGGCGATGTCGTGGAACTCGATCGTGTCCGGCACGACCCTCGATGCCTTGACCGTGCGCGCGACCGCATCGAGGCGCTCGTCGGCGACCGGTACGACCGCGACGTTCGGCTCGATCGTCGTGAACGGGTAGTTGGCCGCCTCGGCCTGGACGCCCGTCAACGCCGTGAACAGGGACGACTTGCCGGCGTTCGGCATGCCGACGATGCCGACCTTCACGAGTTCGCCTCGCGCGCTGGCCAGAGCCTCGCGATCGCGCCGCCGAGCAGCGCGCCGGCGAGCACGTCGCTCGGATAATGGACGCCGAGGTAGGGCCGGCTGACCGCGAACAGCCCGGCCGCGCCGTACAGCGCGAGCGCGGGCGCGACCGCGCCGAACGCGCCGGCGGCGGCGAACGAGGTCGTCGCGTGGGCACTCGGAAACGAGAACCGTGACACGATCGGCGTCAGCGGCGGCAGCTCCGGCAGGTCGGGCCGGTGGCGGCGTACCGCCAGCTTGACCGCGTAGTTGAGCCCGTAGGCGGCGCCGACGATCCTCACCCCCCGCAGCCAATGGCGGCGACGCTCGGCGTCGCGGTCGAGCAGAGCGCCGGCCGTTCCCAGCGCGA
The DNA here is from genome assembly GCA_963763525.1 of uncultured Solirubrobacterales bacterium. Lineage (GTDB taxonomy): Bacteria > Actinomycetota > Thermoleophilia > Solirubrobacterales > Solirubrobacteraceae > Palsa-465. The sequence continues at coordinate 99,483 of CAVXPA010000010.1, read as the reverse complement.
TCCAGCAGGCCGCATGCTCACCCGTCCGGGAGTAGGCGCCCAGCGCGCGCTCGGCCCACGGCGCGTGCGCGCGGGTGCGGGCGAGGAGCAGCAGCCGAGTGTCCAGTGAGCCGGATGACACGCTCGCGGACTGTACGGATGCTCGCCGGGGGGCTGCGCCGCGCCCGGGGCGCCGGGGGTCGGGGGAGGGGCTGCGACGCGCCCCGCACCCCCTCGACGCCTTGTCAACGTCCCAGTCGCGCATCGCGCGAGCTCGAGTGGGTCGTTGACCATGCACACGCGGGTCTTCGTCCCACTGGCCGATCGCGCCGCCTCGACTGGGACGTTGACCAGGCGTCGAGGGGGCGCCAGGGAGGGGCGAGGGGAGGGCCTGGGCAGGGGCGAGGGGAAGGCCCGGGGAGGGGCGACGGGAGGGCCTGGGGTGGGGCGAGCGGGGAGGAGGAGGGGAGCGGCTCGCTCTCGTCCGCTCGCCGGCCTCGGTCCCGTCCGCTTCCGGCCTCAGCGGCCGAAACCGACCCGGTGCTCCTCGTGGTCGACCAGGACGTAGTCGATCCGCGTCAGGTCGAGCGCGATCGTGCCGTCCTCGGCCATCAGGTCGTGCCAGCCCGTCGAGCCGAGCGCGTCGCGCAGCTTGGTCAGCTCGCCGGGCGCGACCCGCGCGGCCAGCACCTGGCCGCCGTGGAATCCGATGCTGATTTTCTGGGGCCCGTTGTCTGCCATCAGTGCGCCTCCGCAGGTTGAACGATCTCGGTGAGCACGCCGCCCGTCGCGGACGGGTGCACGAAAGCGACCCGCGAGCCACGGATGCCGATCCGCGGTCGCTCGTCGATCAGTCGCATGCCGGCGGCCGCGAGCGCGCCGAGCGCCGAGTCGACCGACTCCACACGGTAGGCCACGTGGTGCAGGCCGGGTCCGCGGCGCGCGAGGAACCGCCCGACCGGCGTCTCGGGGCCGAGCGGCTGGAGCAGCTCGATGTGGCCGTCACCGACGTCCACGAGCGCCGCCTCGACGCCCTGGTCGCCGAGCGTCTCGCGGTGAACGAGCGGCATCCCGAGTGCGTCGCGGTAGACGGACAGGGCGGCGTCCAGGTCCTCGACGGCGACGCCGACGTGATCGATGCTCGACAGCATGAACGGCGGAGGCTAGCGACTCGTCATCGCGCGCCCGCGGGATTGCGGCAATCGCGCGCCCACGCGATTGCCGCCGCGCCGTCCTCAGCGCACGTGCTCAAGCCGTGGATTCGGCGCGTACGCGCGGCCGACCTTGGCGCACGGCCGGCCTTCGAGCAGGACGACGTCGGCCGTGAAATCGTTCTCGCCGCGGATCAGCGACGAGCCGACTCCGTACGCGTCGACGGGGACTCCCGCGGCTTCGAACTCGCGAATCCGCTGCACGTCGAAGCCGCCGCTGGCGACGATCCGAACATCGCTGAACCCCGCTCGATCGAGCGCCGTACGGACGTTCTCGACCAGCCGCGGATTCACCCCGGTCGGCTTGAAGCCGCCCATCCCATCGAGCAGGGAGTTGTCGACGAGGTCCTCGCTCGTGTCGAGCCGCACGCCCCACAGCCGCGGTCCCAGCGCGCGCGCGACGGCGAGCGCCGTCCTGACCGAATCGTTCTCGAAGTCGACCAGGACGGTGATGTTCATCTCGTGGTGGTAACGCTCGGCGAACGCGGTCGCGGCCTTGACCGTGTCGCCGCCGTACGCCGCGATCAGGCCGTGCGGGACGGTTCCCATCCCGCGGCCACCCCACCAGGACGCCTGCGCGTCCGTCGAGACGCCGATCGCGCCCGCGACGTGAGCGCTCCACCCGTCGCCCGTTTGCACGAGCCAGTGATCGTGCCTGGCGGGGAAGTAGAAGATCTGCTTGCCGCGCGCTGCTTCGACGACCTCGGTTACGTTGCGCATGATCAGCGAGCGCCTGGCGAGCGTGCCCAGATAGACGGTCTCGAGGTGGGCGAACAGGCCGTAGTCGCCCTCGATCGTCAGAACCGTCTCACGCGGCGTGATCCGGTCGCCCTCCCGCAGTGCGAACACCTCGAGCTCGTCCCAGCCCGGGATCCAGGTGCCGGATGCGTCCTCGTGGCCGGAGCAGAGCTTCAGGATCGCGATCGCCTCGTCGATGCCGCCGAGCACCGACGTGTGCTTCTGGAAGACCTGCATGGTCACGACCGGGTGATGGTCCTCGGCCTCGAGCAGCCGCTTGGTGTAGACGAAGTAAGCGTCCGAGTAATACCCGGAGCGGATGCGCTCCACCGGCAGGCGAAAGATCGCCGGGTCGAGGCGAGCCGTTACCTGCGTCGCCATGGCAGGAGTCTATTGGCGCGCCTACAGCGGGTTGAAGCAGCCGTAGATCACGAACAGCGGGTTGACGACGGTGGCGCCCTTGGCGTCGCGCATCGTCTGGTTGCCGACGAAGCTCGGCGGCGATTCGGCCTTATAGCAGCCGTTCGACTGCATGCTGATCTCGTATGTCACCGGCGTCTGCGTGAACGGCACGGCGCCTGGCTGTGGAATGAACACGTCGAGCGTACACGTCCAGTCGCCGGGCCCCACCGGCGCGGCGCCGCGTCGCGAGCAGTAGGGGAGGATGTTGAGTCTCGCGCCGGCCGGCACCTGGCGGCCGAGCAGCTCCTGCTGATAGAGCGTCAGGCTGTTGAACGTCGGGGTCAGGCTCGCGCGCAGGCGGGCGGCCGTGATCTTCGTCGGCCCCCAGTTGCTGGCGAACGCGAGCAGAGCGATCAGGGCCGCCGTGATCGCGACGGCTCGGACCGGCACGACCCAGCTGGTCCGGCGGCCGACCGGGACGCCCGCGAAGTCGCGTCGCGCCAGGATGAGCCACGTGACGGCGAGGCTGGCGACGATCCACACGACGCTGACCAGGGCGCAGACGGCGAGTTGGCCGTAGAACGGCTTGGTCAGGAACAGGCCGTGCCAGCCGTCGAAGGCGGAGCCGATCAGCAGCGTGTGGGCCCATACGCCCTTGCCGATCAGGTCGATCAGCTGCGAGACGAGCGCGACCAGAGCCGGTCCGATGACGCCGACGATGCCGCTGCGGCTCGCGACCGAGAACAGCAGCGCGAGGCTGGTGAAGCCGAGCATCGGGAGGATGCTGTAAACCCAGGCGGCGAGCACGAGCACGAGGCTGCGGCCCGGCGAGAACAACACGCCGTCGAGGCTGACGAGCCCGACGTTGCCGACCAGCAGGACTCCCGCGACGATCGTCGCGACGGCTGCCAGCACGACCGCGCCAGCCGAGAAGAGCATCGCGGCCAGCACCTTGCCGGCGAACAGCTGATTTCGCGTGGCGGACCGCGTCAGCACGGTCTTCCAGGTCTGGTAGCGATCCTCGGAGGAGAACATGTCCCCCGCCAACACGCCGGCGATGATCGGAAACCCCCACGCGCCGGCGAAGCCGAGGATCACGAGCGAGAGCGCGTAGCCGGTCTGGTGGGTCCAGACGCCGAACAGGGCGTCGTTCGGACTGCCGCTCTGGGCGTCCAGCACCGCCGCGAACGCGAACGGGCCGACGACGCAGATGAGCGCGACGACCCGGGTCGAGAACTGCGCCGTCAGCTTGCGCCGCTCGACGCGGAAGACGTTCCCGACTGTGGCCTCTGACGCCGGCAGGGGCGCTGCCGGGCCAGGGACGGGGGCAGCCAGCGTGCCAGCCGAGCTCATGTGCTCGCCAGCACCCTCTCGGCCAGCTCGTAGGGCTCGAGCTCGACGGTCGCGGGATCGTCGCTCGTGAGCGCGAAAAACATGCTCTCGAGCGGGCTGACGAGCAGCTCGAGGCGGCGGATCGCGACGCCCGCCTGGCCCAGCGCGAGCGTGTACGGGTCGAGCTGCCCCTCCCGCGCGGTGAGCGCGAGGCCGCGCGTCGGCGAGCGCACCACGTGCACGCCGCACGCCTCGGCGATCTCCAGCGCCCGCTGGTCGTCGCTCGTCGTGAGCGCGTACGCCGAGGCCGGCGCCTGCGCCTGCAGCTCGGCGGCGGTGCCGTTCCAGACGACGCGGCCCTGGCGCAGGATCGTGTAGCCGTGACAGACCTTTTCGATCTCGCCGATCAGGTGGCTGCTGATCAGGACCGCCGCTCCCTCGGCGGCGAACTCGTGCAGGAGAGCGCCGACATCGCGCGCTCCGGCGGGGTCCAGGCCGCTCGTCGGCTCGTCGAGCAGCAGCAGACGCGGCGAGCGCAGCAGCGCGGATGCGATCCCGAGGCGCTGGCGCATCCCGGTTGAGTATCCGCTGACGCGATCGCCGGCGCGGGACGCGAGGTCGACCCGGGCGAGCACGTCGTCGATCAGCGAGCCGTCGGCACCGCCATCGAGCTCGGCGAGCAGCTCGAGGTTCGCGCGGCCGGAAAGATACGGATAGAAGGCGGGATCCTCCACGAACCCGGCGACGCCCTCGAGCGGGAGGGGGCCGTGCGCTTCCAGCGGCTGGTCGAACAGCTCGATCGTGCCCGCCTCGGGACGAATCAGGCCGAACAGCATGCGCAGGAGAGTCGTCTTGCCGGCGCCGTTGGGGCCGAGCAGCCCGCGTACCTCGCCCTCGCGGACGTCGAGGTCGACGTGATCCAGGGCGCACGTCGTCTCGAAGTGCTTGACCACGCCGTGCACGCCTACCGCCGCCACGGCGAGTCACTATACGGATCGCCCGCTGACGCAGCCAAATACCAACCGTCGGTGAACGTGGGGTTTGGGCTCCTCGCCCGTGCGTCGTTCACGTGATGATCGCCCGCCGGTCGTTCACGCGATAGTCGCCAGCCGGTCACTCGTCGATAACACGCCGTGGCGGTGGTGCGGCGTAGGCTTCGTGCAGCGAAGAGTCACATAAGAAAAGACAGTCTCGGAACGGATTGGCGAAGCCGGCTCAGGGCTCCAGAGTGGATCTCTGGCGTGTAGGTGTGTGCGCGCGACGGGTGCAAGGTTGCTGCCCGCCTGCACCTTTCGATCCAGGAGGTGGGAATAGTGAGGAAACTGCTCTTCGGGCGCGGCCGCCTGACCGTCGCGTTGGCCGCGGTGGCGTGCCTTGTCGGCGCCGGCGCGGCGACGGCGGCACTCACAGGTAACGACCCGTTCGGCTCGAGCGAGGTCGGCCAGCAGGCGAATGGCTCAGTGCTGCTGCCGACCAACCAGTGGATCACGCCGCTCGGTACCCAAACGCTCGTCAACAACGGCCGGCTCGTGTCCAGCAATCTCAGCCCTGACGGAAACACCGTGGCGGCGCTGAGCTGGAACGACTTCACCGGCTTCCTGACGCTGATCAACGTCAAGACCAACACCGTCCTGCAGCAGGTCGGCTCTCCCGCCGTCGGCATCGGCGACGGCACGGTCGCAGCTGACGGTCCGTACTACTCGCCGGACGGCAAGACCCTGTGGGTGCCACAAACCTCGGACATCCTCGAGTACTCGGTCAACGCCAACGGCACGGTTGCGACCACGCCGACCGTGATCGCCCTCCCCACCAACGTGCCCGACGGCGAGGCGCTCCCCTCGGGAATGGCGTTCTCGTCCGACGGCACCAGGGCGTACGTAGCGCTCAACGGCGCCAACACGCTCGGCGTCCTCGACCTCACCCAGACGCCGGCGAAGCTGATCGACCAGATCCCGGTCGGCAATGCGCCGCGCCAGGTGGTGCTCGACGGGAGCACGGCGTACGTCTCCAACGAGGGCGGCCGGCCCGCCCAGCCCGGTGACTTCACCAACCTGTCCGACGGCACGCCGATCGTCTCCAGCGACATCACCGGCGGCCCGACGACGGGCACCGTCTCGGTCGTCGACGTGAGCACCGACACCCAGGTCAAGTCGATCGAGGTCGGCCTCGAGCCGACGGCGCTCTACCAGAACGGGTCGGCTCTGTTCGTGGCCAACTCCGACAGCGACAGCGTCTCGGTGATCGACACGGCGACCAACGCGCTGACCCAGACGGACCACATCAATCCGGTGCCCGGCGCCTCGGTCGGGAGCTACGCCGATGCGATCTCGATGCCCGATCCCACTCACGTGCTGATCGCGATCGGCCGCGACAACGCGATCGCCGACTACAGCTACAGCGGTCTGACCACGAAGATGCAACTCATCGGTTTGCTGCCGACGGCTTGGTATCCGGTGCAGGTCGAGCCGGATCCGTCGCTCGGCGCCGGCGAGATCGTCGTCACCAACGACAAGGGCGTCGGTGACTTCGGGCCCAAGTCGCCGATCGGCGAGGGGCCGGGCACGAGCCCGGCACCGAGTACGGTGACAGGCCACAACACCTACGACGACACGGGCAGCGTGACGACGTTCACCTTGCCGGCCGACGGGCAGGTTCCAACCTACACCAGGGAAGTGTTCACCGACAACGCGTGGAACCTGATCCCCCAGGTCAACGATGGCGCCTACGACACCGTCCCGGCGGTGGTCCCCAAACGCATCGATGGCGGCAGCTCGCCGATCAAGCACATCGTCGTGATCATTCGGGAGAACCGCACCTACGATCAGGTGCTCGGTGACCTCGGCGAAGGCAACGGCGACCCGGGACTGGCGCAGTTCGGTCAGAAGGTGACGCCGAATGCGCACGCGCTGGCGATGCGATTCGGTGACCTCGACAACTTCTACGACGAGGGCACCCTGTCGGCTGACGGTCACAACTGGATCGTCCAGGCCGATGCGCCCGACTACATCGAGAAGGAGTTCGGCGCCTTCTATCGCTCCTACCCGGCGCAGGGCGGCGACGCGCTCGCCTACCAGCGTGATGGCTTCCTTTGGAACGCGGCGCAAGACGCCGGTTTGAGCGTACGGGTCTACGGCGAGTACGCCAACTTCCTCAACGAGGACCAGCCCTGGACGAAGTGGTATGAGGACTCGCTGATCCTCGAGGGGAAGGCGAGCGGGAACCTGCCGATTCCGACGACCGAGTACAAGACCTACTCGGACATCCCGTCGCTGAACGCGATCCTCGACCCGTATTACCCGAAGTTCGATCTCGACATCCCCGACCAGTACCGGGTTGACATGTGGCTGCAGGAGTTCAAGCACTTCGAGTCGCTCGGGCGCCTGCCGAACCTGGAGCTGATCTGGCTGCCGGACGACCACACCGGCGGCCCGCCATACCCCGTTGCTCAGGCCGCCGACAACGACCTCGCGCTCGGGCGGATCGTCGACACGATCTCGCACAGCAAGTTCTGGCCGAGCACGGCGATCTTCGTCGACGAGGACGACACGCAGAACGGCGCCGACCACATCGACGGCCACCGCGGCCCGGCGCTCGTGATCAGCCCGTACTCGAAGGCCGGCGTCGACGACAGCTACTACACGCAGCTGGACATGGTGCGGACGATCGAACAGATCCTCGGAATCCCGCCGATGAACCAGGAGGACCGCGCGGCGGAGCCGATGTACAACGCGTTCACCAGCACGGCGAACCTCGCTCCCTACGACGTCCTGCCGAACCAGATCCCACTCACGGAGGGCGTCGACCCGGCGGCCGACGAGGCTGCCGTGCCGACAGGCGAACGGGCCACGTACGAATCGTGGATGGCCTGGATGAAGCAGCAGCACTTCACCGGCGCGCATGCCATGGAGGACTATGCGAAGCCGGCCTTGCTGAACCGGCTGGATTGGTACGAATCGCACAACTGGCAAGTCGCGTATCCGAACGACCCGAAGATCTACGGACCGAACCAGATTCCCGCGTGGGTGATCGCCGAGGGCGACGACACCGACGGCTGATCGTCAGCCGGCACCGAGAAGTGAACGGCCGCGCGAGGGTTGGCGCGGCCGTTTCGCTTCTCGGTGCCACAGTCCGCCCCGCCAGGCGCGGACTCACCCGGGTCCGCCCCCGGCGGGGCGGACCCGGGCAGATGACTCAGTAGCTGTTGAGCCAGGTGTCGGTGAACGCGTTGCCGCCAGAGTTCAAGGCCGACGCGTTCGACACGTTGTACGTGTCCGTCGAATCGATCATCGCCATCTGGTACGGCGCGACCGTCGCGATCGTGCCCTTCGTGCCGTGCGCGGTCTCGCTGCCGGCGGTCACGCTGAACGCCGGCTTGAACTGTGCCAGCGGCACGACGCCGGTCGTCGCATAGTAGGGACGCTCGACGATCCACTCGGCGCTCTCGTCGGTGCAGGTCGACGTACCGCACGTCTGGGTCGTGCTGACGTTGTTGCCGCTCGTCGTGGAGTCGGTCACCTTCAGCGTGTACGAGGAGACACTCCGGGTGACGGACGCGCTGATCTTGTCGCCGGCCTTCACCTTGTTGCCGACGACGACCGTTCCGGACGGGTACATCTCGTACCACGAGTAGTAGTACGCCTTGCCCTGGAAGCACTGCCCGGTGACGCCCGCCTGCTCGACGGTCGAGTTCGAGAAGCCGTCGAGCCCGACCCAGTCAGAATAGATCCGGTCCTCGGAGGTGCAGGTCAGCGCCTGAACCGTCCAGCTTCCCGAGACGGCCGTGAACGTCCCCACGGTCGAGCTCGTGTCGGCGTAACCCCCCCAGTTGTACGAACTCGTCTTCGTGACCGTGCCGGCGACGGATGGTCCGATCTTGCCGGGTCCCGGCATGTTCGGCGCGGAAATCCGTGCCAGCTCGCTTCGCAGCGAGCTGAGCGCCCGCACGCGGGTGCCGGCCCTGACCGCGCCCCCGCGCGGGACGACGGCAATCGCCAGCAATCCCACTCCACCGGCGCAAATGCAGCCGAGCAGAACCCGGCGCGCTGAACCCTTCATTGAAATAGCGCTCCCTTCGGTTTAGTCCGTTACCACCGCTCGCACACAGCCCACCACAGCGACCGGCGAGGCGCTAGATGATGGCGCATACGTCGGCGCCGCGGGTTTTTGAGGCGCTGCCGTCGATCCGGCTCGCTCGCGCCCCGGCCCCCGTCAGCCCAGCAGCTCGCGCGCGAGATCCGCGTAGAAGCCCGCCGCAAAACCGAGGTCGCGCACGTCGATGCGCTCGTCGGCGGCGTGTACGAGCGGCCCCGACTCGAGCAGCGTCATGTGGCGCTGCGGGAAGAACCCGTACGCGACGCAGTCGGGAAACGCGTCCCGGAACCACTTGGAGTCCGAGAAGCCAGGGAGGATCACCGGCACCGTGGTCGCGCCTGGGTCGCTGGCGGCGACCCAGCGGTCGATCGCGTCCATCAGCGGCGTCGCGATCGGCGACGCGTTGCCGGGGACGGTCTCAGTGAACTCGAACTCGACGCTTGAACCGACCTCTCCGAGGACGGCATCCAGACGCGCCCGCGCGGCATCCTCGCCGAGTCCCGGCGGTACGCGGCAGTCGACCTTGAAGTAGGCGCGGGAAGGGATCACGTTCATCTTCTCGGAGGCCTGGGCCATCGTCGGGGTCATCGTCACGCCGAGCATCGGCTCGATCATCGTCACGAGCCGCGGCTCGTAGGCGCCGATGCGCGCGATCGCGGCGGCCGGCTCCGCCGGGTCCTCGCCGAGCGCGCGCAGCAACGCGTCCGGAACCTGGGTCAGCTCGTAGTCGGCGCCTGCCCGCGCGAGCGCCTGCAGGACCGGCGCCAGCTTCAGCAGTGCGTTCTCGCCCGTTCTCGGCAGCGACGCATGGCCGGCCGCCCCGTGGGCGGTCAACTTGAAGCGGAAGATCCCCTTCTCGCCGCAGCAGACGCCGTAGCGCCGGCGTCCCGCGTACTCGAACACGTCCCCGCCACCCTCGTTGATCAGCATCTCGCAGCGAACGCGGTCCGGATGCTCGCGGGCGAGCCACTGCGCGCCGACGTCGCCGCCGGTCTCCTCGTCCGAGACGAACACAAGCTTCAGCGCGCCCCGCGCGGGTCGCCATCCGCGCCGGGCGAGCGCCGCCGCCGCGACTGCCTCGGCCGCGACCTGGGACTTCATGTCGAGCGACCCGCGGCCCCACAGGAAGCCGTCCGCGAGATCGCCCGACCACGGATCGTGGCTCCACTCGGCCGGATCCGCGAGCACCGTGTCGACGTGGCCCAGATACGTCAGGGTCGGGCCGTCCGCGGCGCCCGCGAGATCCGCGATCAGGTTCGGCCGCCCCTCCTCGCATGCGAGCAGCTCGACCTCGAAGCCCGCATCGCGGAGGTAGCCCGCGAGGTACTCGATCGCCGGCCGCTCGTTGCCCGGCGGGTTGACCGTGTTGAAGCGGACCAGCCGCTGCAGCACCTCGGTCGTCTCGGCTTGCAGATCCATCGGACGTCAGCCTACCCAAGCGCTCCGGTTACGATGCTCCGGTGCCGACGCCTGCCGACGACGACCTCGCGCTGGCGCTGGCGCTCGCCGACGTCGCGGACTCGATCACGCTCAGCCGCTTTCGGGCCGAGGACCTCATGGTCGAGACCAAACCGGATCTGACGCCGGTGACCGAGGCCGACCGAGCGGTCGAGCAGGCGATCCGCGAGCGGCTCGCGGCCGTCCGACCCGCCGACGCGGTCGTCGGCGAGGAGTACGGCGGCTCGCCCGAGGCTGCCGCCGGCGCGAGATGCTGGTTCATCGACCCGATCGACGGGACCAAGAGCTACGTACGGGGAATGCCGACGTGGTCGACGCTGATCGCGCTCGCCGAGCGCGGCGAGATCTCCGTCGGGGTCGTCTCGGCGCCCGCGATTCCGCGGCGCTGGTGGGCGCGGCGGGGCGACGGCGCGTTCGCCGACGGCCAGCCGATGCGCGTTTCGCGCGTGACCCAGCTGGCCGACTCAGTGCTGACCTGGAGCGGCATCGAGGACTGGGATGAGATCGGCCGGCCCGACGCGATCATCGAGCTCGCCCGTCAGTGCTACCGCTCGCGCGGGATCGGCGATGCCTGGCAGTACATGTTCGTCGCCGAGGGGGTATCGGAGATCGCGCTCGACCCGCAGGTTTCGGTGTGGGACCTCGCGCCGCTCAAGCTGATCGTCGAGGAGGCCGGCGGCCGCTTCACCGACTTCGCCGGCGAGGCGCGGATCGACGGCGGCGACGCGATCGCGACCAACGGCCTCGTCCACGAGGCGGCGCTGGCGATCGTCGGCCGCCGCTGAGCGGAGGACGACGGCCCCCGCTCATACTTCTTCGCGAGATGGAGCGCTTGTTCGGTGAGAATGTCGGCACCGGGCCGCGACGGCAGACGGCGGCGGCGCATGCCCCGCTGGCAACGAGGATGCGCCCGCGGACGCTCGAGGAGTTCGCCGGCCAGGAGCGGCTGCTCGCGCCCGGCTCCGCGCTACGGCGCGCGATCGAGGAGGGCCGGCCTCATTCGATGATCCTGCACGGCCCGCCGGGCAGCGGCAAGACGACGCTGGCGCGAATCATCGCGGAGGCCTCGAACGCCGCGTTCGAGGAGGAGAGCGCCGTTCAGGCGGGCCGGGCGGAGGTGCGCGCGGTGATCGAGCGGGCACGGCAGCGACTCGCGGGCACGGGAACGCCAACCATCTTCTTCCTGGACGAGATCCACCGCTTCAACAAGGCGCAGCAGGACGCGCTGCTACCCGCGGTCGAGGACGGCCTGGTCACGCTGATCGGCGCGACCACCGAGAACCCCTACTTCGAGGTCAACTCAGCCCTGATCTCGCGCACGCACGTGTACGAGCTCGAGCCCCTCAGCGCAGCTGACATCCGCACGCTCCTGGACCGAGCGATCGAGCGAGGCGAGTGCGGTCCGCCGGCGCGGGTCGCGCCCGAGGCGCTCGAGTTCCTGGCGGAGCGCGCCGGCGGTGACGCGCGCACGGCGCTCAACGGCCTGGAGCTCGCGTGCGAGGCGGCCGGCGAAGGCGAGCCGGTGACGCTCGCTCACGCCGAGGACGCCCTGCAGCGGCGAGCGCTGCTCTACGACCGCCAGGCCGACCGGCACTACGACACGATTTCGGCCTGGATCAAGGCGACCCGGGGGTCGGATCCCGATGCCTCGCTGTATTACCTCGCTGTGATGCTCGAGGGTGGCGAGGATCCTCGCTTCATCGTGCGCCGGATGGTCGTGCTGGCGTCCGAGGACATTGGCAACGCGGACCCACAGGCGCTCGTCGTCGCGACCGCCGCGGCGGCCGCGGTCGAGCACGTCGGCTTGCCGGAGTGCCAGTTCGCGCTGGCGCAGGCGGCCATCTACCTGTCGCTCGCGCCCAAGTCGGACGCGGCCAAGCGCGCCGTGTTCGCAGCGCGCGAGCAGATCCGCGAGCACGGCGCCGACGTCCCGCCTGCGTACCTGCGTTCCTCGACGCGCAGCGACGGCAATTACGACAACCCGCATCTGCGACCCGGTCACCTCTCACCCCAGGAGCTGATGCCGGACGCGGCGATCGGCCGGCGGTTCTACGAACCGGACGAGGCGGAGGCGGCGCTGCGCGCTCGCTTCGATGAAATCCGCCGCGGGCGCGGGCGCGCCGAGGGTGACCATGGAGAGAGTCGCTGAGGTAAAGAAGGGTGCGAGCCGTCTGCTGCAGGGGTTGCTCGCCCTCGCCCTGATTTCGGCCACGACGGCGATCCTTGGCGCCGCGCCGGCGCTGGCGGGCGATACCAACACGTTCGTCACGTCCTTCGACGGCACCAGGATTCACGTCTGGTTCTTCACCGCCGCGGGGCTCAGGCGCGGTCAGCGCGCCCCGACCGTGCTCGAGGGCCCCGGGTTTGGAGGCACCGCGACGACGAATCCGAACGCCCCGACGATCCCCTCCGTCGGGATCGTCGGCGTCGGTCCGCTGCGGCGCGCCGGCTACAACGTCGTGACGTGGGACCCGCGCGGGTTCGGCGACTCCGGCGGCGCGGCCCAGATCGACAGCCCGCAATACGAGGGGCGCGACGTCACGGCGATCATCAACTGGCTCGCGGGCCAGCCGCAGGCGCTGCTCGACGGACGCAACGATCCGCGCGTCGGCATGGTCGGCGGCTCCTATGGCGGCGGGATCCAGCTCGCGGCGGCCGAGGTCGACCGCCGCATCGACGTGATCACGCCGGATATCGCCTGGAACTCGCTGACCACCAGCCTCGACAAGGCGGACACGATCAAGACGGCCTGGTCGCAGCTGCTGATTCTCTCCTCCATAGCGTCGCATCAGCGCAACAACCCGCTCGTGACCCAGGGCTACCAGGAGTCGCTGACCGGCTTCACGCTGACCCCTGGAGTCGCCAGTTTCTTCGCCACCCGCGGTCCGGCGAACCTGTTGAGCCGGATCCACATCCCGACGCTGTTGCTGGAGGGGACTGTGGACACGCTGTTCACCTTGCAGGAGGCGGTCAACAACTACAACGGGCTGCGCAGGAACCGCATCCCGCTGAAGATGGTGTGGTTCTGCGGGGGTCACGGCGTCTGCTTGACCAATCCCGGCAACGCGAGCCTGATCCAGAGCACCGTGCTCAACTGGCTGGAGCGCTACCTGAAGCGCAACCCGAACGTGAACACCGGTCCCGGCTTCATGTGGCTCGATCAGCGCGGTCGCGAGTACAGCGTGGCGTCGTATCCGCCGAAGGCGGCAAGGGCGCTGAGCGCGAGCGGGCGCGGGACGCTGCAGCTGAAGCAGGCGGACGGGTCGGGGCCGTACCCGGCCCGGTGCCCGGCTTCGGCCAGCTCGCCGCGTTGATCAAGTCCGTAGTGGCGGCCAAAGCGAGCAACGCGGTCAACGTGCCGGTGGGCGCGCGAGCGACGACGATGATCCTCGGCGCGCCGCAGCTGACGCTCACCTACAGGGGGAGCTCGCCGCGACCGAACTCGCGGATCCTCGCGCAGGTCGTGGACGACAAGACCGGCAAGGTGCTCGGCAATCAGATCACGCCGATCAAGGTTGTGCTCGACGGCAGGCAGCACACTGTCAGGACGCCGCTGGAAATCGTGATCGCCTACGCTCCGCGCGGGTCTCGCTTCACTGTGCAGCTGGTCGCGCAGAGCAGCCAGTACAACACGTTCCCGGCCGGCGGCTCGGTAACGTTCTCGAAGATCAGCGTGACGCTGCCAACGGTCTCCACCACCTGACATCCTCGTGCCGGCGGCGACGGGCGAGCTGGATTCGCACAGCCCCGCTACCGGCGCTCGGCTCGGGTCCGTCCCGATCACCGCGCCCGAGGGGGTCCCGGCGATCGTCGAGGAGGTCGCGCGCGTGCAGCGCTTCTGGGCGCAGCTGACGCTCGCCGATCGCGCGAGGTACCTCGAGCGCGCTTCCCAGGTCCTGATCGACGACGGCGACGAGATCCGCGACCTGATCGTGCGCGAGCAGGGCAAGCCGCGCAACGAGGCGTTCTCGATGGAGCTGCTGCCGACGATCGATGCGCTCCGCTGGATCGCGCGCAGCGGCGTCGAGCTCCTCGCCGACGAGCGGATCCCGATGCCGCAATTGTTCCTCAAGAGCAAGCGGTCGGCGTTCGTGTACGAGCCGCTCGGGGTGATCGCGGTGATTGCGCCGTGGAACTACCCATGGAGCATCCCGTTCGGCGAGATCGCCCTTGCCCTGATGGCGGGCAACGGGGTCGTCTTGAAGCCGGCTTCGCTGACGCCACTGATCGGCGAGCGAATCCGTGCCGCGTTCGAGCGTGCGGGCGTTCCCGAGGGCCTGATCCGGGTGGTCCACGGCCCTGGGACAGGGGCGGCGCTGGTCGACGCGCCCGTCGCGAAGGTCTTCTTCACGGGTTCCGTCGAGGTCGGCCGCGGCGTCGGCGAGGCGTGTGCGCGGCGGTTGATCGGCTCGGTGCTCGAGCTGGGCGGCAAGGATCCGATGATCGTGCTGGCCGACGCGAACCTCGATCACGCGGTCGCCGGTGCCGTCTGGGGTGGATACGCGAACGCCGGTCAGACGTGCTCGGGGATCGAGCGGGTGTACGTGATGCGCGAGGTCTCGGAGCGCTTCATCGACGGCGTCGTCGAGGCCGCTCAGCAGCTCCGGATCGGAGACCCGCTGCGGTGGGACACCGAGATCGGCCCGATGGTCTCGCGCGAGCAGTTCGCCCACGTGCGCGAGCTCGTCGAGGACGCGGTCGCGACGGGGGCGACGCTGCACTGCGGCGGCCCCGCGTCCCCGCCCGCCGGACTGCAATCGGGCAGCTTCTATGCGCCGGCCGTGCTGACCGGCGTCACGCACGAGATGCGGATCATGCGCGAGGAGATCTTCGGCCCGGTGCTGCCGATCGTGGTCGTCGATTCCGAGGACGAGGCGGTCGCGCTCGCGAACGACAGCGCGTTCGGTCTCGGGGCGTCGGTGTGGACGGCGGATCGGGGTCGGGGCGAGCGGATCGCCGGCGAGCTCGAGTCCGGCATGGTGTGGATCAACGACCACATGTTCAGCCACGGCGCCTGCCAGTGCCCGTGGGGCGGCGTGAAGGAGTCCGGCGTCGGCCGCACGCATTCGAAGTTCGGGTTGTACGAGTGCGTGAACATCAAGCTGCGCGTCTGGGAGCCGTCGATCCTCCGCGACCCCTGGTGGCATCCGTACGACGAGACCCTCGGCCGGGCCCTGCGGCAAGCCGCGGCGGTGCTCTACGGGCGCCCCTCGATCAGGGCGGGTGCGCTGCGCGCCGGTGCCCGGCCGTTGCTGAGGGTCGGCGCGCGTCTGGCGCGCGACGCCGTCAAGCCCGCCTCACCCGGCGCGAACTCGCCCGCAAGCAAGGGTCAGTAGCGCCGTTTTGGAGGATGCCCGTCGCGCACGCGCGCCGCCGAGGCGGGCTCGGTAGCTACCCTTCTGAGGGATGCCGGCCCAGGCCTACAACGGCAAGGAATGTGTGTGCCAGCTGCGACTGGACGCGTGCGACCAGTCCTGCGTGCGAGACATGCTGCAGACGCAGTTCTACATCGCCTGCCTGCGGCTCACCGGCCGCCGTTGCGTCGTGGTCGGCGGCGGCAGCGTCGCGCTCGAGAAGGTCGAGGGCCTGCTCGCGTGCGATGGCGAGGTGACGCTCGTGGCCCCGCGGGCGCGCTCGGAGCTCGTCGAGCTCGCGCTCGAGGGATCGATCCGCTGGGAGCGGCGCGAATATCGCGCGGAGGATCTCGACGGAGCGCTGATCGCGATCGCTGCGACCGACGACAGCGAGGTCAACATCCGCGTGTTCGAGGATGCCGAGGCGCGGGCGATGCTCGTCAACGTGGTCGACGTGCCGCCGCTGTGCAACTTCATCATGCCCGCGATCGTGCGCACCGGTCCACTCGCCGTCGCGATCTCCACCGCCGGGTCCTCGCCGGCGCTGGCCAAGCGGATGAAGCGCGAGATCGGCGATCTGTTCGGCGAGCCCTACGCGCAGCTGGCGGTGATGCTGAACGACGCTCGCGGGTGGGCGAAGGCCACGCTGCCCACCTACCAGGACCGCAAGGAGTTCTTCGAGTCGATCGTCAACGGCGAGCCCGATCCGATCGAGCTGCTTCGCGACGGCGACGAGCAGGCGGTCCGCGATCTGATCGCGGCGGCGCAGCGTACGCATTCGCCCGCGTGAGCGAGCTGACGCACCTCGACGCCGGCGGGCGGGCGCGCATGGTCGACGTCGCAGCCAAGCCTGCGACCGAGCGCAGCGCGCTCGCGCGCGCGGTCGTGCGCGTGAGCCCGGCGACGGCCCAGGCGGTGATCGCGGGCGACGCGCCGAAGGGCGACGTGCTCGGGGTCGCGCGGATCGCGGGCATCCAGGCTGCGAAGCGGACGGCGGAGCTGATCCCGCTGTGCCATCCGCTCGGGCTCACGTTCGTGGGCGTGGAGGGGTCGATCGACGCTGCCTCGGGCGAGATCGTGCTCGAGGCGCGCGCGAGCACGACGGGGCCGACCGGGGTCGAGATGGAAGCGATGACCGCGGCTTCGGTGGCGGCGCTGACGGTCTACGACATGGTCAAGGGACTCGAGCGGGGAGCGGAGATCGCTTCGGTCGTGCTGCTCGAGAAGTCCGGCGGACGCTCGGGCTTCTGGCGGCGAGCCTGACGGCCGCAGCCCCGCGCCGGGCGCGCCCGCATGATGCGAGCGGGCGCGTCACACTGCGCGCGTGCGCGCCGACGTTTTCGAGCACTTCACAGCCGCGTTCGAGTGGATCGCGGTCGGGATCATCGTGCTCGCGTTCGTGCTCTCCGCCGTGAGCGCTGCGCGCGATCTGTATCGGCGCGCCCCGCTGATGACGATCTACCGCGACGGGCGCAACATCTTCGGGCGCGGGGTCCTCGTGAGCCTACAGATCCTCGTCGCGGCGGACCTGATCCACACGGTTGCGGTCGAGCCGACGTTCGAGAACGTCGGCGTGCTCGGGCTGATCGTGATCGTCCGTGTGATCCTGAGCTTCGCCCTCGACGTCGAGATCGAGGGAGTCCTGCCGTGGCGCAAGCGCAGCGCCGTCACCCCCGTCAGCGCCGTCAGCGAGAGCGACAGCGCGGCCGAGTGACTCGTCGACCGTGAGCGGGACGGTGGCAGACTGCCTCGCACGATGAAGACGGCTGTGCTCACGATCTCCACCTCGGTCGCCGCGGGACGCAACGAGGACACATCTGGCCACGCGCTCGCCGAACTGGCGCGAACGGCGGGCGCGGAGATCGTCGCCGCGGAGATCGTCACCGACGACCGCGAGGCGATCGAGCATGCACTCCGTCGGCTGATCAGCGCGGGCGCGGCGCTGATCCTGACGACCGGCGGCACGGGGCTGACGCCGGACGACGTCACCCCGGAGGCGACGCGGGCGGTGATCGATCGCGACGCCCCCGGACTGGCGGAAGCGATGCGCGCGGAATCGCTCAAGTACACGTCGATGGGTATGTTGAGCCGGGGCGTGTCCGGCGTCGCCGGCGGCACGTTGATCATCAACTTCCCGGGCAACCCGAAGGCGATCGGGCAGCTGTTCCCGGTGATCGCGCCCGTGCTGGGGCACGCGGTCGCCACGCTCCGACGCGAAGCGGGCGCCGGCCACGCGGGGCACACGTCGCATCGATCGCGTGGCGCCGGCTCGTCGCACGCCGAGCACGCCGGGCACGAGGCCGGTGGCGGACCCGCCGGCGATTGAGCTACGCGCCCTGACCCGTCGCTTCGGGGAACGGACCGCGTTGCGGGGTGTCTCGGTGCAGGTCGCCGCCGGTCAGACGCTCGCGGTCCTCGGCCGCAACGGTGCGGGCAAGTCGACGCTGCTGCGGATCCTGGCGACCCTGCTGCGCCCGCACGCCGGCGAGGTCGCCGTGTTCGGGGAACCACTGCCTCAGCGTGCCTTCGCAGTCCGCGGGCGGCTCGGGTTCCTCGGCCACGAGCCGCTGCTGTACCGCGATCTCTCCGGCCGTGAGAACCTCCGCTACCAGGCGCGCCTGTTCGGCGTCGAGCCCGCCCGCGTCGAGGACTTGCTGGAGGCGGTCGAGCTGGGGCGCCGCGCAGAGGATCCGGTCCGGCTGCTCAGCCGCGGCATGCTGCAGCGGCTCGCGATCTGCCGCACGGTCCTGCACCGGCCGCGACTGCTGCTGCTGGACGAGCCACGCGCCAACCTCGATCCGGCGGCGAGCGAGCTGCTCGAACCGCTGATCGGCCGGCCGGCCGGCGTCACGCGCGTGCTCACGAGCCACGATCCAGTGGCCGCGCTGGCCGAGGCCGACCTCGTTCTCGGGCTGAAGGACGGCCGAGCGCTGTTCGCCGGCGAAGCGGCGGCGCTGGGGCCCGAACAGCTGAAGGAGCTGTACGCGTGAGGACGGCGATCACGGTGCTGCGCAAGGACCTGCTGCTGGAGTTGCGGACGCTCGAGACCGTGCCGGCGATGATCCTGTTCTCGCTCGTCACCTTCGTGATCTTCCACTTCGGCCTGAACCAGGCGACGATCGACGGCCAGCTCGCCGCGGGCGTGTTCACGGCGACGCTCCTGTTCGCTTCGATGCTCGCGGTCAACCGGCTGTTCGTCGCCGAGCGCGAGCAAGGCGGGTTCGACGCGTTCCTGCTCGCCCCCGTCGACCGCAGCAGCCTGCTGCTCGCGAAGTCGGCGGCGCTGATCGTGTTCCTCGCGGTGCTCGAGCTGATCGCCGTGCCGGCGTTCGGACTGCTCCTGCTCGGCACCCCGCTCGGGCCGACGCTGCCAGGGCTGATCGCGGTCCTCGCGCTCGGCGACGTGGCGCTCGCCGTCGTCGGCACGCTCGTGTCCGCGATCGCCGTTCAGACCCGGGCCCGTGACCTGATCGGACCGATCATCGGGCTGCCGCTGCTGCTCCCGGCGCTGATCGCGACCGCGCGAGGGATCGGCCCGCTGTTCGCCCCGCACACGAGCGGCTCGCCGCCAGGTAGATGGGTGGCGATTCTGGCGCTCTATGATCTGGTCTTCGCCCTCCTGGCCTTCGCCGTATTCGACTTCCTGCTGGAGGACTGAGCATCTTGATGACATATGGGAAGGGCCTTCGCGCCCTCGCCCTCGCAACGGTCCTGACGATCGCCGCGGCGCTGATCCTGGTCTTCTTCTACGCGCCGCTGGACGCCGATCAGGGCTTCATTCAGAAGATCTTCTACATCCACGTGCCGCTCGCGATCACGACGCTGTGCGGGTTCGTCGTCGCGGCCGTGTTCGGCGGCGCCTATCTGCGGACCGGCGCGCGCAAGTGGGACATGCGCTCATACGTCGCGATCCACATGTCGCTCATCTTCGGCGTCGGAACGCTGATCACCGGCTCGATCTGGGCGAAGGCGTCGTGGGGACACTGGTGGGTCTGGTCCGACCCGACGCTGACCTCATTCCTGATCGTGATGCTGCTGTTCGCGACCTATCAGCCCCTGCGCTTCTCGATCGAAGACCCCGAGCGCCAGGCGCGCTACGCGAGCGTGTTCGCGGTCGTCGCCGGCGCCTTCGTGCCGATGAACTTCATCGCCGTGCGCCTCTCCCAGCCGTTCGTGCATCCGCGCGTGCTGACGCTCACCGGGGGCAACCTGCCCGGCTCGATGCGGCTCACGTTCGTGGTGGCGCTGGCCGGGATCGCGCTTCTGTACACGACGCTGTGCATTTACGAGATGGCCGCGAAGAACGCGCGCAGTCAGGTCCGGGCGCTGCGCCGGATGCTCCTCGGCGAGGACGCGGTCGCGCCGCTGCGGCGGACCGCGGCGCCGTCATGAGCCACCTCGTGATCGCCGCCCCGGCGCTGCCCCTCCACACCGCCGGTCCGTACGTCGCCGCCGCCTACATCGTGTTCGTCGTGCTCCTCCTCCTGTACCTCGGCATCATGGCGGTCAGGGCGCAGCGAACCGAGCGCGAGCTCGTGGAGCTCCGGCGGGATCTCGCGAAGGCGCGGGAGGAGACGGA
Source organism: uncultured Solirubrobacterales bacterium (assembly GCA_963763525.1). GTDB lineage: Bacteria > Actinomycetota > Thermoleophilia > Solirubrobacterales > Solirubrobacteraceae > Palsa-465. Next base: position 79,339 of record CAVXPA010000010.1, on the reverse strand, counting down.
GGACCCGGATTACGAGACGGCGGCGTGAGCGAACTGCTGACGATCGGGTGCTCGCACAAGACCGCTCCCATCCGCACGCGTGAGCGGCTCGCGCTGACCGACGCGGGTGCAGCCGACTTCCTGCGCGACCTCCGGGGCGCCACCGAGGTCCACGAGGCGGTGGCGATCTCGACCTGCAACCGGATGGAGCTCTACCTCGTCGTGGGGGAGCCAGTCGAGGCGGAGAGCACGGTCCTCGCGATGCTCGCCAGCCACACCGGGATCCGCCTGACGGAGCTCGCGCCGGCGCTTTACTCGCACCGAAACTGCGACGCCGCCCGCCACCTCTACCGCGTGACCAGCGGGCTGGATTCGATGATCGTCGGCGAGGCGGAGATCCAGGGCCAGGTCAAGCGCGCCTACGAGGTCGCGCTGGCGAAGGAGACGGTCGGGCCGCTGACGAACCGGCTGTTCAAGGCCGCGCTCGCGACCGGCAAGCGGGTCCGAACCGAGACCGGCATCTCCGAGCGCCAGCTGAGCCTGCCGTCCGTCGCCGTCGCGCTCGCGCGCGGGCGCCTCGGCCCACTCGGCGGCCGCGAGGTCGTGATCGTAGGCACCGGTGAGACCGGCGAGCTGACCGCGCAGGCGCTGGCCGACAGCGGGGTGCGCACGGTGTTCGTCGCGAGCCGCCGGCGCGACCGCGCGCTCGCGCTCGCGCGCCGCTACGGCGGCAGCACGCTCAGCTTCGACGAGCTGCCCCAGGCGCTCGCGCGAGCGGACATCCTCGTCACCGCGACGGCCTCGCCGCACATGCTGCTCGAGGCGCGCGAGCTGCAGGAGGTGATGGACGAGCGCGAAGGGCGGCCGATGCTCCTGATCGATCTCGCGGTTCCGCGCGATGTCGATCCCGCGTGCGCACAGATCGCCGGCGTCTCGCTGTCCGACATCGACGATCTCCAGGCCGTGATCGCGCGCAACCGGAAGGTCCGCCAGGCCGAGGCTCGCAAGGCCGACGGGATCATCGAAGAGGAGATCCAGAAGTTCGCCGGCTGGTTGGGCTCGCTCGAGGTCCTGCCGACGCTCGCCGCCCTGCGCTCGCACGCGAACGAGATCGCCGAGCAGGTCGTGCGCGAGAACTCCGGCAAGTGGGAGTCCGCCTCGCCGCGGGACCTCGAACGCGTTGACGCGCTCGCGCGCGCGATCGTCAATCGTGTGCTGCACCAGCCGACCGTGCGGATGAAGGAGCTGCGCGACGACCGGGTCCACGCGCGGATGGCGCTCGTTCGCGATCTGTTCGGCCTCGCCGGCGAAGAGGACGCCGCGGCCGATCTGCCGGACGCCGGCGCCGGGGTCGCGGCGGCCGATCCGTTGGACGCCGGCGAGCCGCTGGCCGAGGTCCACAAGCTGCGGCGCAATTGATCCGGATCGGCACGCGCGGAAGCGCGCTCGCGCTGGCGCAGGCTCGCTGGGTCGCCGAGCGACTCGACGCGCAGACCGAGATCATGACGATCTCCACCCAGGGCGATCGCGGCGAGATTGGCGACAAGTCGCGCTGGGTCTCGGAGCTCGAGCGGGCGCTCCTGCGCGAGGAGATCGACCTGGCCGTCCATTCCGCCAAGGACGTGCCCGCCGAGCTCGCGGGCGGCTTGGAGCTCGTCGCGATCCCGCCGCGAGCCGACCCGCGCGATGCGATCTGCGGCGCTCCGTCGCTCGGCGCGCTCGCTGCAGGCGCGCGGCTGGGGACGAGCAGCCTCCGCCGCGCGGCGCAGATCCGGGCGTTGCGCGAGGACCTCGAGCTCGTCGCCGTGCGCGGTAACGTCGACACGCGACTGCGCAAGCTCGCCGATGGCCAGGTCGACGCGCTCGTGCTCGCGCTCGCCGGGCTGCAGCGCCTGCAGCGGGAAGCCGACGCCGATGGACTGCTGGACGAGCTCGTGCCGGCGGCCGGCCAGGGAGCGCTCGCCGTCGAGGGGCGCCGCGGCACGGTGCCGGCCGCCGTTTTGGCGCCGCTGATCGACCGGGAGGCCACGGCGTGCGTGAGCGCGGAGCGCGAGTTGGTGTACGCGCTTGGGGCCTCGTGCAACACCCCGGTCGGCGCCTACGCTCGCAGCCTGCCCGACGGCGAGCGCCTCGAGTTGAGCGCGTGGGTCGGCCTGCCCGATGGCTCGGCCTGGGTCAGCGATCGCCTCGTGGGACCCGCCGAAGGTCTTGGGGAAGCGGTCGCGGAGCGGATCCGCGCGGCCGGCGGCGATGAGCTGCTGCGCGCTGCGATGCGCGCCGGCGCGGCGTTGGGGAGCGGCCAGGCGTGACCGTCTACCTCGTCGGCGCCGGCCCGGGCGACCCTGGGCTGCTGACGGCTCGGGCGCTCGAGCTGATCGCGGGCGCCGACGTGATCGTCTACGACCGCTTGATCCCCCGCTCGGCTCTCGACGGCGCGCGGCCGGACGCACAGCTGGTGTACGCGGGCAAGGAGGGCGGGGGTCCGTCGATCGCGCAGGCGGAGATCGAGCGGATGCTCGTCGAGCACGGCACCGCCGGCAGGACCGTCGTGCGTCTCAAGGGCGGCGATCCGTTCGTGTTCGGACGCGGCGGCGAGGAAGCCGAAGCGCTGCGAGCCGCCGGGATCGAGATCGAGGTCGTTCCCGGGGTCACCGCGGGGGTCGCGGCGGCGGCATACGCGGGGATTCCGGTCACTCACCGCGGGCTGGCGAGCGCCGTCGCGCTGCTGACCGGGCACGAGGATCCGTCGAAGGAGCACTCCTCGCTCGACTGGGCAGCGTTCGCCGCCTTCCCCGGCACGCTCGTGGTCTACATGGGCGTGCGGCAGTTGCCGGCGATTTGCGAGCGCCTGATCGCCGCCGGTCGCGATTCGGACGAGGCGGCGGCGGTGATCGAGCAGGGAACGCTCCCGGGCCAGCGCGTCGTGACCGGCTCCCTCGGCACGATTGCGTCCGCCGCAAAGGCCGCCGGCGTGCGTGCGCCCGCGATTGCCGTGCTCGGGCCGGTCACCGCGTTGCGCGAGCAACTGAAGTGGTTCGAGACGCGCCCACTCGCCGGCAGGACGGTCGCGGTCACCCGCGCGCGAGCCCAGTCGAGCGACCTGGCGGCGCGACTCGAGCAGCTCGGTGCGGCGGTGATGCAGGCGCCGGCGATCAGGATCGCGCCGGTCGACGGGCCAGCGCCGGAGATCGAGGGCTACGACCTGGTCTGCCTGACGAGCCCGAACGGGGTTCGCCTGTTGTTCGAGCGACTCGCCGCCGCCGGACGCGACGCGCGCGCGTTCGCCGGCGCTCGCGTCGCCGCGATCGGTCCGGGCACCGCCGCGGCGCTGCGCGCCCACGGGCTGATCGCCGACATCGTCCCCGAGCGCTTCGTGGCCGAAGGGCTCGTCGAGGCGCTCGCGGACGTGCCCGTCTCGCGAGCGCTGATCGCGCGCGCGGCGCAGGCGCGCGACGTGCTTCCGGATGCGCTGCGCGCGCGCGGCGCGCAAGTCGACGTGATCGTGCTCTATGAGACCGTCGCCGAGCCGTTCGATGACCTGCAGCTTCGCGACCTGGCGAGCGCCGACTACGTCACGTTCACGTCGTCGTCGACCGTCCACTTCTTCTTCGCTGGCGCGGGCGACAGCCTGCCCGAGGATGCCCGGCTGATCAGCATCGGCCCGGTCACGAGCGCCGCCCTGCGCGAGTACGGCCACGAGCCTCATCTCGAGGCGCGGCGCCACGACATCGACGGGCTGGTCCAGGCGCTGCTGGTCGATGCGCATCGGCGCGGGTGATCGTCGAGGGTCTGTCAACATCGGGGCGCCGATGAGCGGGCCGGTGATCACGTTCCTGTCCGACTACGGGCTCGAGGACGACTTCGTCGGCGTCTGCCACGCGGTCATCGCGGGCATCTGCCCGGACGCGCGCGTGATCGACCTGACTCACGGGATCCCGCGACACGACGTGCGCAGCGGCGCCCTGGTGCTCCGTGGCGCGCTGCCATACGCGCCCGTCGGCGTACATCTCGCGATCGTCGACCCGGACGTCGGCGGGCACCGGCGAGCGGTCGCGGTGACGCTCGCGGACGGGCGGGCGCTGGTCGGGCCTGACAACGGGCTGCTGGCGCTCGCGGCGGCGAGCGGCGGCGGCGTGATCGAGGCGGTCGATATCGCCTTTTCCCCGTTTCGCCTCGAACCGATTTCCGCCACGTTCCACGGGCGGGACATCTTCGCGCCGGTCGCGGCGCACCTGGCCGCCGGCGCGGAGGTGTCGGACGCTGGCGATCCGCTCGATCCGGACGCGCTCGTGCCGCTCGCGCTGCCGGCCGCGCGGCGCGAGCACGGCGCGCTCGTCGCGCACGCGATCTACATCGACCGCTTCGGCAACGTGCAGCTGAACGTCGGCCACGACGACCTCGCCGACTCGGGCTTTCGCCTCGGCCAGCGCGTCGAGCTCTCGCACAGCACGGGCGGGCGCCGCCAGGCCCAGTACGTGCTGACGTTCGCGGACGTGCCGCCCGGAGAGTTGCTCGTCTACGAGGACGCCTACCGGATGCTTGCGATCGCCGTCAGCCGCGGCAGCGCCGCGACCACGTTGGGTCTCGAGCTGGACCACGAGCTACGCATCCGCCCGGCGTGACGCTCGGCTGGCCGCGCCTGCACCTCCGTAGCGTGGATTCGACGAACCTGCGCGCGCGCGAGCTGGCGGGGCGCGGAGTGCCCCACGGCACGCTGGTCACCGCCGGCTCGCAGACCGCCGGCCGCGGGCGACAGGGGCGAGCGTGGACCGCGCCGGCCGGGCGCGCGCTCCTGTGCTCGCTCGTGGTCCGCGAGCCACCGCGGCTGCTGCCGCTGCTCGCGGGCGTCGCGGTCTCCGATGCCGCGGGGCGAGAGGCGCTCGTCAAATGGCCGAACGACGTGCTGATCGACGGGCGCAAGGTGGCTGGCATCCTCGTCGAAGCGCGGCCGCAGGAAGGCTGGGCTGTGCTCGGGATCGGCGTCAACGTGGCGGTGCGAGCCGAGGATTTCCCGCCCGAGCTGCGCGCGACGGCGGGCGGCCTGGGGCTCGAGCCGTCGGCGATCGAGGGACTGCTCACGCGTCTGCTCGAGCGCCTCGAGGTGTGGCTGGCGCGCCCCGCGGAGGCTGTGCTCGAGGCGCTGCGGGCCCGCGATGCGCTCGCCGGCAAGGTCGTCCGCTGGGACGGCGGGACCGGCACGGCGGCCGGCGGGACCGGCACGGCGGCCGGGATCGACGGCTTCGGCAGGCTGCTCGTGGCCGGCGACTACGGGCTGCTCGCGCTGGACGCCGGCGAAGTTCACCTTCACCACGCGGTTGCGTCGCCCCGAGCTTCCGGTTAGAGTGCCCGCGCGGCCTTGCGGGGTGCATGGCCGACCGTCACAGGAAGGTGGACAGATGAATGGGGCGCGTTGGATGGTCCGAACACGTTTAGTCGTGCGTGCTCGTCGGGCTTGGCTGCTCGCTGGGCTCCTCGCGTGTGGGCTTGCGCTGACCGCGGCGCCGAGCGCGCTCGCCGACACGATCAACGTGACCGGCAGCTGGAGCTCGACGTATTTCTGCTCGTCCGGATGGTGCGCGGGCGAGACGTTCCCCGACACTATCGTCCTCAGACAGGCAGCGGGCTCGACGACCGTCACGGGAACGGAGAACATCGGCGAGACGATCACCGGCACGCTGTCCGGCGATCAGCTGACGTTCAGCGAGTCCGGGGGCGGCTACACGGCCAACTTCGACGTGACGATCTCGAGCGACGGCGGCTCATGGTCAGGGAACGTGACCGACAGCAACGGCACGAGCGGCTCTGACACCGCGACTCGCCAGATGTACGACGTCTCCGGAACGCTCAGCAGCAACGACTGCTCGAACACGACCTGCACCCCGCCCCAACCGGTCTCGGACACGACCGTCACGGTCACGAGCACTGACGGCTCGACCTCGACATCCGATGTCAGCGATGGGGATGGAGATTGGTCGGTCAGCGTCCCCGCCGGCGACTACACGGTGGTGCCGGAGGGCGACGGATGGGACCCCGAGACACAATCGGTCACCGTCGGTCCCGATGCGCCGAACATCAACTTCAACGTGTGCGCGCCCGCCGACGACGAGGAGGCGTCCGACCTCGTCCCGACCCCCTTTGGGAGGATCGCCACGACCCAGGCGACCAACCCCTGCCAACGTCTCTACACGATCCGGGTCGTCGCATGGAACCCGTATGGCTCGATCGCCGATCCGATCGTCGGCTCGGACACGTTCGACGGGAAGGGCTACCCGGAAGAGGCGAAGGGCTTCTTCAACGACTTCTACCCGCCGTGCGTGCCCGAAGACCTGGCGAAGAGCTTCGCCTCCAGCCGGCCCGAGATCGAGTGGCGCGCGGCCTGGCCCGGCAGCAACCGGCGCACGCCGGCGTGGCCAGGTTGGGGCTACGTGACCGCTCAGATCTCGTGGAACGGCAAAGACAGCGTCGCGGAGATTCGCGGTGCGAGTGCCACTCCCGGGACGATGTCGCGCCAGTACGACTACAAGATCGGCAAGCACGAGTACTCGTGCCCGAAGCCGGTGACGCGGCCGATCGAACCGCAGTTCCGCGTGACGCTGCTGTCGGAGAACACGTTCGAGATCGACGCCTCGTGGGTGATCCCGTTCCAACCGTTCGAGAACCTCGAGGATGTCAAGGACTTCAACGAGGCGCTCCTCGTCCCGCTCACCGAGAAGGCGAAGGCTGAGCTCGAGGCGGAGCTCAACACAATCCCGGGCTACAGCGGCCTCTCCGAATCGCAGAAGACCGGCGCCAAGAAGTTCGCCGTCTGGGCCGCCGAGCACCTCGGCGCGAAAGCGGCGATCAAGCTCGTAAAAGACGCCATCAAGGAGGGCGGCCAGTACCTGACGGACATCACGCCGCCCCCGATCAAGATCGGGAAGAAGGCCGTCGAGATTCTCAAGAAGGTCTCCTATGGCGCGGCGGAGGTGCGGATCATCGGGACGTTCACCACGAATCCGGGTCTCCCGGACGCGCATGTGGCCGGGTCGACCAAGCTGACGGTGAATACGTCGACGGACGGGTTCCCGAGCTTCGCCCTGGTCGTCTCGCGGCCGCAGGGTGAGGTCCCGTGGTTCGGCTCACAGGTGATCCACACGACGCAGACGAACTACGGCGGCGACTACGGGTCACTGCCGAACGTGATCAACGACGCCGTTCAGCAGACCGGGGCCGAGCGGATCCTCCAGGGCGGCCCCGGTGTCGAGGGATTTCACGGACTGATCGAGACCCAACTGTCGATCCTCTCCAACTCGCTTCCCAAGGCCGCCCAGGCGTTCCTGCCGCCGTTCGTCGTGGGAACCGACTCGCAGGCGCGGACGATCAGCTGGATGTTCGACCAGCAGCGAAGCTGAGCACGAGCGGCCGCGGGCTCTGAACCCGCGGACGTCGCTCACCGCGACCGGTGCACTAGGCTGCTGCCTCGGTGTCCTCGACCGGAGGCGTCTCCGACGCGGGGAGCCTGGTCGTGCTGCGGCGCCGGGGCGGGGTCGGGGCCGCCTGTTCGTCCGCCGGCGCGTCGGCCGCGGGCTCGGCGTCCTGCGCGTCGGTCTCGGGGGTCTGAGCCGGGGTCTTGGGTGCGGCCACCTTCGCCGGTGTCCGGCGGCGGCGCGGGGTCGACGCCCGAACTGGTTTGGCCGGCGCGTCGGGCTTCGGAGCTTCAGTCGCCGCCTTCGGCTCGGGCTCGACGGGCGTGGCCCGCTGCTCGGGGTCGGCGTCGGTGGCCTCGGGCTCGGACGGCTCGCCGGCCGGTGCCTCGTCGCGCGGCGACGCCGCGCGGTCCGGCTCGGGCTCGTCGCCGCCGTCGGCGTCCGTTGGGTCGGCGAGCGCGTCGAGCTCCTCATCGCGCTCGAGCTCGCCGTCGTCATCGTCGTCGAGATCGTCGTCGTCGACCTCGTAGCCCTCCTCGGGCTCGAAGCCATCGTCGACCTCGGCGCCGTCGTCGCTCGCAACCGCCGTCGGGGTGACGGCGCCCTCGAGCCCCTCGCCGGCCGGCGCGCCGGCCCGCCGGCGACGCCTGGTCTTGCTCCGCCGCCCCTTGGGGAAGTTGCGCAGCAGCTCGCGCGCGAGCGCGGCAGGCTTTCGCGCCATCCGCGTCCGCGCGCCGCGGAGCGCCTCCTCGGCCTCGGGCGTGTGCGCGAGCGCGGCCGCGAGCAGCGCGGCCGACAGGCGGCGATCCTCCTTGCGCGATGCGTGCACGAGCCGCCGTGCGTTGCGCGCGTGCGCCGCACCGCTCGAGTTGACCAGCAGCCCGAGCAGGCGCTTGGTCTCGGGCCAGCGCTGGACGGCGTACTCCTCGTGGACCTCGCGGGTGTACTCGGCCATCCGCCAGATCCACGCGTTCGCCTGGTCACGGCGCCCGATCCGGCGCTCGGCGAGTGCCTGGAGCATGATCTTGACGCCTTCGCGGCGCTCGTCGCGCGGCCAGCCCGCCATGATGTCGATCGCGGTGTCGAACGCCTCGGCGTCGCGACTGGCGGCGATCTCCTGTAGCGCTCGCAGGCGCAGCTGCGGGTTGCGGTTGCGCTGCACCGCCGTCAGCAGGAAGCGCCGCTTGCAGCTCGCCGCCGCGGTCGAAGTGGAGCATCGCCTTCGCGCGCCGCCAGCCGTTCGGCGCGACGCGGGCGCCCGCGAGGGCCGCCCACACGTGCTGCTCGCCGTAGTCCAGGTGCTCGACCGCGATGCGCCACAGCTCGCGCTCGAACACCTCCGCGCGCCGCTCGGGATCTGGCGTGACCGGCAGCACCCGCCGCTCGACCCGCACGCGCCGACCCCGGCCGCGCCGGACCGGCCCGACGACGATCGCGCCGCCGCGGTACACGTCACGGTCGAGCAGGGAGTGCAGCGTGACGACCGGATCGTCGTGCTTGGTCGCCGGGTGCACGAAGTCGATGACGATCCCCGCCTCCTTGCCGGGATGGCGGCGCGTGACACGCCCGACTCGCTGCTGGTAGATGCGCTTGGACGCGGTCGGCGCCAGGTGCATGCAGATCGTCGCCCGGGGGCTGTTCCAGCCCTCCGCGAGCAGCTGGGCGTTGATGAGCACGTCGATCTTGCCGGACTCGTAGTCCGCCAGGATCCGCGCGAGCTGGCGCTTCGGGGTCTCGCCGGACACTCCCTGCGCCTTGATGCCGACGTCGCGGAACGCCTGCGCGACGTTGTAGGCGTGGCGCACGCCGGCCGCATACACGACACCTGGCACGCCGTTGAATCGCGTCTTGTAGAGGTCCGCGATCGCCATGTTGAACGGCGTCTGGTCGAGCAGCTCGGCCAGCATCTCCTGGTCGAATTCGGTGTCCACCTCGCCCCGCCGGAGCGGCACTTTGGCGATTGTCCTGACGCCCGGTCCGGGTGGGATACGGATGCAGCGCAGTGGCGCGATCACCCCACGCCGGGCCGCTTGAGCGAGGTCGAAGCGGCTCGTCTGCGTCGGGAACAGGTCGGTGACGTGGCGCGCGATCAGCGCACCGGTCGCCGTCATGCCGATGAACACCGGCCCCGACCAGCGGCGGATCGAGGCGGAGGTCTTCTCGCCGAGCGCGGTGTGCGCCTCGTCGCAGATGACGATCGTGTAGCAGTCCGAGATGCGCCCGGCGTTGCGCACGTACCACTGGTAGGTCTCGACCGTGACCGGGCCGTTGGCGCGGTCCTGGCCGCTCAGGAGCGGCGCGCAGATCCTGTCCCGGTAGCCGCGGTCGCGAAGCTCGCCGTTGAACTGGTCGACGAGGTTGCGCCGGTGCGTGAGGATCAGGATCCCGCCGGTCCGCGACGCCTCGACGAAGCCGAGCGCGGCGACCGTCTTGCCGGCGCCGGTGGCGTGCTCGAACCAGAACCTCCGCGCCGCGCCGGGGTCCTCGGGCGCGTCCTCGACGACGTCGGCGTCGACGCCGCTATCGGCCTCCTGCCAGTCCTCCGGCTCCTCGTCGCTGTCGCTGTCGCCGTCGCCGTCCTCCTCGAGCTCGGCTTCGTCCTCGACGATCTCGTCGATCTCGTCGAGCTCGGCTTCGTCCTTGGCGATCTCATCGAGGTCCGCCCTCGGGATCGCGCCGTTGCCCGTCTCCTGAGCACGCAGGAGTGCCCTGCCGTCGCCCGTGCGCTGGCTGTTGTTGTTTCCGTTGCCGTTGCGCTGAGCCTCAGCAAGCAGGGCGGTCAGCGTGCCGGACAGCGCGTCGACCTGGTGCGCCGACAGCACGGTCCCGTCGGCCAGATGCGGCTCCTCCTCGGACAGCAGACGTTCGAGCCCGAGCAGGAGCGAGAACTGGCGACGCCATTCGATCGAGGGGTGCTGGGTGCCGCCCTCGATCTCGTTCAGAGCAGCGTCGAGCGCCCGGCGCCGAGCGGAACCAGGTGAGAGAGCGTCCTCCAGCGACTCGCCGTCATATACGAACCGCTCGCGCGTGAACAGCTCGGCACGCGCGATCGCGGCGGGACTCGGAAAAGGGGTGACTACACCCATGGTGATCTAGAAAGTTGCGTCTGAATGAGCGAGCCGCGGCGAACCTCGAGGCGGCTCAAGCAGTAACTACGAACGCCGTGTCCGGCGGGGAAAGGCCCTCAGAAGCGTTCCCCCGCGCCGACTCCGGCTAAGGAGATGTCCATATTGAAGCAGATCGAATAGACGAGGATGCGGGGAGCCTTGTGGCAAGCTGTCAGCGCCGTGACTGCTCGTTCCAAATATGCCGTGGTGCTTGGGCCCAGATGAGCGACGAGTACGCGTGGGAGGTGCGGCGCGCGCAGGGCGAGCAGGAGATGGCCGAAGTGCTCGCGCTGCGCCACGATGTGTTCTGCATCGAGCAGGGCGTCCCCGAGCGCGAGGAGCTCGACGGACGGGACGGCGAGGGCATCCACCTGATCGCGATCGCGGATGGGCAGCTGCTCGCCGCCTGCCGCGTTCTGATGGTCGGCAACACCGCCCAGTTCAGCCGGTTGGCGGTGCGCGCGTCGGAGCGACGGCGCGGGATCGCGAGCACGCTGCTGAAGGCGGCCGACGCGGAGGCGCGGGCGGCCGGCGGGCGCCGGCTCGTGCTGCACGCGCAAACGTACGCGCGTCCGCTGTACGAGCTGGCCGGCTACAAGCCCCGTGGTCGTGTGTTCACCGAGGCCGGCATCGAACACATCGCGATGGAGAAGCGGCTCTAGTGGGCTCGGCCGTAACGTTACGGCGGGGTCCACTAGTGAGACGACGTCGCGCGCGGTGAGCTCGGCGCCGGAGATCCGGATCGACCCGCTGACGGGGTTCCGCGCGATCGTCGCGGGCGAGCGCGCCGGGCGGCCGGGCGGCGAGCTGCTCGCCTCGCCGGCGCCGCCGATCGACCCGGCCGGAGACCCGTTTGCCGAGGGCAACGAGGATCGAACGCCCCCGGAGCTGTTCGCCGTGCGTCCCGACGGCGGCCCGGCGAACGGGCCGGGCTGGACCGTGCGGGTCGTGCCGAACCTGTATCCGGCGCTGAGTCCGGGGCTGAGCGAGGACGGCCCCGCGCCGGCGCGGCCCGAGAACCCGGCTCGCTCGGCCGGCGTCAACAGCAGCCGCGATCTGTTCTGGTCGGCGCCCGCGCGCGGGGCGCATGAGGTGATCATCAACACCCCGCGGTCGGTCAGCTCGCTGTCCGAGCTGCAAGTCACGGAGGTGGCGGGGGCGATGGACGTCTGGCGCGAGCGCATGCGGGCGCACGACGACGCGGCCTGCCTGCACCTGATCGTCAACGAGCGTCGCGAGGCGGGCGCGTCGATTCCCCATAGCCACGCGCAGCTGTACGCGCTCGACTTCGTGCCGGCGGCGATCGCGCGCGAGCGCGAGCGCTTCGGCGCCTACGCGACGCGGACGATGGGTGGCAACCTGCTCGGGGACCTCGTCCAGGAGGAGGTGCGGGCGCGCGTGCGGATCGTCGCGATCGACGACGACACCGTGCTGATGGCGCCGTTCGGAGCTCGCGGCCCCTACCAATTGCTGATCGCCCCCCGGCGGCCGCGCAGGCGATTCGAGGACGACGGGCCGACGGGCGCCGCGATGTTGCACGACGCGCTCTCGCGACTCGCGCGCCGGCTTGGCGCGAGTCCCCCGCTGAACCTCTGGGTGCGGACGGCACCGAGCGGCGCCGAGCACTTCTGCTGGCGGATCGACATCCTGCCGCGACTCATCTATCTCGCCGGGCTCGAGCTCGGGGCCGGCGTGAACCTGAATATCGTCGCGCCGGAGCAGGTCGCGGCCGAGCTTCGCGAGTCCTGAGGAGCTCGCCTTTGCGCGCCCTCGTGCAACGCGTGAGCCGCGCTTCGGTGACGGTCGAAGGCTCGCTCGTCGCTGTGATCGGCCCGGGTCTGCTCGTGCTGCTGGGCGTCGGCGTCGGCGACAGCGAGCGCGACGCCGACTGGCTCGCGAACAAGGTGCGCGCGCTGCGCGTGTTCCCGGATGCCGACGGGCGCATGAACGAGCCGCTCGGCGAGCGCGAGCTGCTGTGCGTGAGCCAGTTCACGCTGTACGGCGACACCCGCCGCGGGAACCGTCCGAGCTACACAACTGCCGCGCCGCCCGAGCTGGCAGAGAGTCTGTACGAGCGCTTCTGCCAGCGGACGGGTGCCGTGCGCGGGGTGTTCGGCGCGTTGATGGCGGTCGAGTTGGTCAACGACGGCCCCGTCACCCTGCTCGTGGAGTCACCGTTTGCTTCGGCCCCTGCTTGAACGTTCCGCACGTACCCGCCGCACGTACCCGCCGCACGTACCCCGCCCGTCCGCGAACATTGCGGATCCGGTTCCACCCCCCGGAACTGGAGCCGCACAGTTCAGTTGTTGTTCGCCGCCGCCTCGTACACGTCCCAGGTCGCGGCCGCGGCGTCCTCCCAGGTGAACGGCAGCGGCGGCCCCGCGGGCCGCCGCGCCGCCTCGGCCGCGCGCATCAAGCCGTCCAAGTCGTCGAGCGCGACCAGCTGACCGCGCCCCTGAAGGACCTCGCGCAGTGCCGGGACGTCGCAAGCGACGACCGGCGTGCCGCACGCGAGCGCCTCGACCGGCGGCAGCCCGAAGCCCTCCTCGTCGCTCGGAAACACGAACGCGTGCGCGCCCGTGTAGATCGCCGCCAGCTCATCGTCGCTGACCGCTCCGGTGAGGATGACGTCGGGCAGCTCGCGCGCCCACCGCCCGGTCGGGCCCGCGAGCACGAGTGGCAGCGTGTGCTTGACGCGCGTCAGCGCGCCAACCCGCTTGTGCGGGTCGGGGGCCTGCAGGCCACCGACCCACAAGAGGTAGTGCTCGGGCAGGTGGTAGCGAGCGCGGACCGCGAGCACCTCCGGCTCGGGCCGGGGCGTGAACGCGGGCGCGGCGGCCTCGCGGATCACGACCACCCGCTCGGCCGGAATGCCGAGCCGGTCGAGGACGTCGTCGGCGACCGCGTTGGTCGGGACGATCACTCGCGAGGCGCGCTGGGCGGCCAGATAGCGGAGCTTGAAGCGCACGCCGGTCCGCAGATACTCGCCGCGGAGCTTCAGCGGCACGAGGTCGCGCAGCGTCACGACCATCGGCACCGGCGAGCGCAGCAGCGCCCCGTCCACCCACGGCGCGTGAAAGACGTCGCAGCGCTTCGGATCGTGGGACTCGATCACCTCGCCGCGATCGCTCGCCTGCAGGGCTCTCAAGAGGCAGCGCACATACCGACCCACACCGCGGGTGTAGCGAGCAGGCCGGCTGTCGAAGGCGACTTTCGTGCGGCTGCGGGCAGGATACGCTTGCTCGCGCGCCCTGCGGCCCGCTGCGGTCGGTCCGATCAGGGGAGGCATGTGCTCCTATCTGGCAGCTCGCTGCCCTAGAGGTCCCGGTCGCGGCACTCTATTGCCGGGGACCTGGCGTTGTCGAGTGCCTCCCGCGCGTGTTTTCGCGTCGTGCGGTCGGCGCCGGCGCTACGGTCGCCGTCGTGTCGATGCGGGACTACTACGAGGATCTGTGGGAGCGATTGCCTCCTGCCCTGGCACCGCCCGACTACGATCGCCGGCTCCGCTTCCTCGTTGCCTACGTGCGCGCCGGCGACCGGGTGCTCGACCTCGGCAGTGGCGAGGGCGCGTTCACGGCCGCGCTCGCGACGGCCGGCGCGCGCGCGATAGGGGCCGAGGTTGCCGCGGCCGCGGTCGAGCGGGCGCGCGAGGCGCACCCCGAGCTCGACTTCCGCCTGATCCCGATCGACGGGCCGCTGCCGTGGCCGGACGGCGCGTTCGAGCTCGTCTGGGCGAGCGAGGTGATCGAGCACATCGCGGACACCGCGCGCTGGCTGTCGGAGATCAGGCGCGTGCTCGTGCCCGGCGGTCGGCTGCTCGTGACGACGCCCGCGCACGGTCGGCTCCGGGTGCTGCTCGGCGGGGTCGAGCGGTTCTCCGAGCCGCTCGGCGATCATCTACACCTCTACACGGCGCGGTCGCTGCGCACCGTCCTGGGCGAGTTCGGGTTCGGCGAGGTGACGGTCCGAGCCGTCGCCGGGCCGCCGCTGCTGCGGCGCCTGCTCCTTACGCACGGCCGGCGGTGAGCGTGGGATGAAAGCGACGCTCCGGCGTCACCTTCATCCCACGCTCCTCAGCCGGCGGAGGCGGTCGCGATGTCTGCCGTCGCCTGAGCGGAGCTGATGTCGAGGCTCAGCGCTTTGCGGAGCTCCGGCAGCGCCGTCTGCGCCTCGTGCAGCGTGTAGAGGTCGAACTCGCCGAGGGCGAGCCACGAGTTCGGGTTCTCCGGTTGCAGCTCGACCGCGTGCAGGAGCTCGCGGCGCGCCGTGCCGAGTTGTCCGAGGGCGCCGTACAGCGTCGCCTCGGTCAGCAGCGGGTCGACCGACACGGGGTCGGCTGCCGCGGCCGTGCGGGCGTCGCCGAGCGCGGCCGTCACGTTCCCGTGGGCATACGCCTCGAAAGCCGCATTGTTGGCGTCGTTGGAGCGCAGCGGCAGCCACACCACCCATGCCACGAGCAGCGTCGCGGCGACGATCCCGACCGCGGCCGCACACGTGCCCGGGCTAGTGCGCAGACGGCGGCGCCGCGGCGCGAGCCCGACTCGCTGATCGAGCGGCCCGCGGCCGGCGAGCCATCCAGCGCACGCGAGCGCCGGGACCGCCACGCCCGGGAAGAACCACGTCCAGTCGATCGTCGAGTGGACGCCGAACACGACCACGGTCGCGAGCAGCGTCAGCATCCCGGCCCGCTCGGCCGTGATCCGCTCGCGCTCGCCGGCTCGCGCGGCCTCGCCGCGCTCGTTCGCCGCCTCCTCGCCCGCCGCCTCCTCGCCCAGCGCGCCCTGGCGCGTCGCCGGCGGCGCTCGGCCGGCGAGCGTGCGCCAGGCCGCGAGCGCCCAGGCGATCAGCAGCGCGAGGTTCAGCGCCAGCCCGATCAGACCGAAGTCGGCGAACGTCTGCACGACGTACCCGTGCGCGTTCATCACCTGGTCGGTCGAGTAGCGCTGCCGCGCGACGCCGAACGCGTCCGCGCCGACCCCGGCCGCGAGCGCGTGCTTGCCGACGGTGATCGCGTCGCGCCAGTAGCGGGCGCGGCTGCTCCCGGCGTTGACCAGCCTGTCGGGGGTGTTGCGCACGATCGCATTCGGGTTCGTCAGCGAGTGCCAGACATGCGAGATCTCGCCCGTCAGCCCGCGCGAGGATGCGGCCACCGCGCCGATCGCCGCGACGGGCACGAGCGCGACCAGCACGATCAGCGCCGTCCCGATCCGCCGGCGCAGGCGATCGGACACGCGGACGCGCTCGAGCGCGAGCGCCACCGCCCACCCAGCGGCCACCATCAGCACCAGCACGACGACGAGCACCACCCCGAACGTGTGCCCTGCGCCCGTTCGCGCGGCCAGCGTCTGGTTGTCCCGGCTGAGTGGGTGATGCGCGAGCGCCCACAGCGAGATCGCGGCGCCGCCGACCGCGCTGGGCGCGAGCACGACGAGGCCTCGCAGGCGCAGTGGCACGAGTGCGAACCAGCAGGCGAGCCCGATCGCAGCAGCGGCCACGGCGCCGCGGGAGATCGACAGGACGACGACGGCGAGCAGGATCGCGGTGGCCGGAACGCTCGCCGCGCGCACGATCATGGCCGACCGTTGGCGGGCGCCTGCCCACACGCACGCGGGCAGCCCCATCGCCGCGAACAGCCCGGTCGCGTTCCAGTAGGTGAAGCCGACGGACAGCCGCCCGTACGCGTCGTCGGGATCGAGCGTCCCCGGAAAGACCTTCGTGAGCAGCGCGTACGCGCTGACCGCCGTGGTGGCGATCGCGATCGCGCCGAGCAGCGCGGGCCACCGTTCCGGAAACAGCCGCGCGAGCGCCATCGCCGCGCCGAACGCCGCCAGGTAGGAAAGCGTCTGGTTGGCCGACAGCCACGATTGATCCGGCGCCACCGACCAGGCCATCGAGACGGCCGTCAATGCAGTGACCGCGGCGAACAGCGCCAGCGCCCAGACGCCCCAGGGCCGGCCCGGCGCGCCGAACACGATCACGACCATCGCGAGCGCGGCGGCGATCACGATCAGCAGGATCTCCGTCCACGTGCCGGCCGCGGTCGGCGCCGGACCGAGGCCGCCGCCGACGACGAACACGAACGCGACGAGCGCGGCTGCGAGCCCGATCGCGAGCGCTCCGTTCGACAGCGCGCGCCGCGACGCCTCGGGCGCCCCGACCTGCTCGGTCGCGGACACCGAGGTCGCGGAGCTCACCGCGGCCAGGCTACCAGCGCCTGATCGGGTCGGCGGCACCCGGGTCAGCTCCCGAGCACGTCGGCGTAGGCCTGCACCGTCTCGGCTCCGCAGCGCTCCCACGTGAAGCTGCGCTGCACCGTGCTCCTGGCGGCGGCGCCGATCGCGTCCAGTCCTGTGGAATCGTCGAGCAGCTGATCGATCTGCGCGGCCAGTGCAGCCGAATCGCACGCGGGCACGAGGGCGATGCCCGGTCCGGCTGCCGCGATCTCCTCCGGACCATCCTCGCCCCGGCAGCCGACCGCGGGGATTCCGGCCGCCATCGCCTCGATGTACGCGACGCCGAACGCTTCCTGGATGCTCGGCAGGACGAAGATCGACGCACGCCGGGCGACCGCCGTCGCCTCGGCGTTTGGCAGCTGCCCGAGGAAGGCGACGCGGTCGAGCAGGCGCAACGACGCCGTCAGCGCCCGCAGGCGCTCGGCCTCCGGGCCTTCGCCGACGATCACGTAGCGCAGGTCCGCGCGGCGCTCGCGCAGCAGCGCCAGCGCCTGGATCACGTCGGCGTGGCGCTTGCGCGCGATCAGGTGCGCGACAGTCACCAGGGCGGGCGGCCGCACACTCGCCGGTTGCGCGCCGAGCGGCGGGACGTCCGCGCCGAGGTGCACGACTCGCGTCGCCCGCGCGCCGGCGGCGACACAGCGCCGTGCCGTGCCGGCGCTGTTGGCGAGCACGAGCCGCGCGTGCCGGAGCGTCCGCCGCACCGCGGCGCTACCGGCGTGCCCGCCGTGCACGTCGCCGCCATGCACCGAGACGACGAGCGGCACGCCCGGCGCCGCGCGTCTGATCGCGTCGCCCGCGGGCACCGCGTAGTGCGCGTGCACGAGGTCGAATGGGAACACCGCGCGGACCGCGCGCAGCGCCCGCCGCAGCGCCGGCGCCGCCCACGCGCCCCACGACTCGTAGCTCCACGGGCGGGGTGGGGAGAGATAGCGCACGTAGTCGATCTCGAGCCCGTCGAGGCGCGTGCGTGCCGGCTGTCGCAGCGGCGCGGCGATCGCCGGCAGCCTCCCGGCGCGGATCGCCGACATCGGCGGGATCGGGCGGTGCAGGACGACCACGCGGATGTCCGCGCCCGCGTCGCGCGCCGCCAGCGCCTGGCGGTGGGCCCAGACGCCGATCACGGGGTCGGCGCTGCGGGGGTAGTACTCGGCGAGCACGAGAACCCTCATTTCCACGACCGGTGCGTGACGAGCGTGCGCTGTGCCTCGGTCGCCCTCACGTAAGGACGCCCCGCGAGGAACCGCCGCGCCTCCTCGACGGCCGCGGTCCGGTCGTACGCCGTCGCGACACGGCGGATCCCGTGGCGCACCGGCGTCGCGTCGATCACGCCGAGCCTCCACCCGCGGGCGAGCACGACCGCCGACCAGTGGGCGTCGAGCCCCCAGCCGATGCGCAGCGCCGGGAACGGCAGCAGCGACGTCGAACGTCGTCGCCTGGAACGCGAACACGGGCCCGATCTCGACGAACGCGGTCTCGCGCGCGATGCTCCCGCGGCGCTGCCGCGTGACCGCCCAGGCGGCGTGCGAGCGGTGGCGGTGGGCGGGCTGGGCGACGTGGAGCCCGAACCGCTCGGCGAGGAAGATGAACGTGTCGAGGAAGTCGCGCGGGAGCGCGACGTCGTCGTCGACGACCAGCAGCCAGTCGTGACCGGCCGCCGGGTGGGCGAGCAGCAGCTCGTTGAGGTTCTCGAACTTGCCAAGATCGCGGATCGGCGTCGTCGCGACCTCGACGGAGTGGCGCGAGCGCAGCAGCTCAGCGCGAGCGGCGGCGAGGATGTTGGGGGCATCGACGCGCTCGACCGCCAGCACGAGCACCCGCCGGCGCGGGATACCGGCGGCGGCGCGCCTGAGGCGTGCGGGCTCCATTCGCGTATGCCGCTGGACGTCCTCGATCGCGTCGGCCACGATCGCCTTCGTCGTCGCGCGGATCCCGGACACCTCGCCGCTCGTGCCCGAAACCCAGTCGTCCTCCGTCTCGCGCACGGTCACGATCGGCGACCGGGCACGAGCGTCTCGCGCAGGCGGCCGGCGGCCTGCGCCGTCAGCACGACCCCGATCGCGCACCGTCGCCGAACGATGTGGTACCCGCAGCCGACCAGCGTCCGGAGCTCACCGCGCAGCGGCGGCGCCGTCCCCTTGCGAACGTCATAACGGCGCCCGGCTCGCCCGTGCTGGTAGGCCGCCCGCGCGAGCACCGCGACGGTCGCGTCCTCGGGCGCACGCCGATGCTCGAGCCCGGCGCGCGCGAGGTAGCGAATACGGCCGCCCTGCGCGGCGTACCGGCGCTGCCAATCCTCCTCCTCGCCGCGGCCGACGAGGGCGTCGTCGAACGGGCCAATCTGCTCGAACGCCCGCCGCCTGACGGCCATGTTGGCGCTCCAGACGAACTCGGCGTCGCGATCCTCGGGACCCAGCTCGAGCGTGGTGATCGGGGCTGACTCGCGGCCGCACGCGCGGGGCCCGCCACCCTCCAGCCGGGCTCGAATCGGGCCGCCGAAGACGTCGTAGGCGGGCGTTGCGCGGATGCCGCCGAGCAACGCGTCGAGCCATCCCGGCGGGGCCAGCACGTCGTCGTCGATGAAGACGATCGGGTCTCCTGCGCTGCCGCGAACGCCCTCGTTGCGCGCGGCGTTCGCGCCGGCCGCGTCCGGGCGCGTGAGCAGACGCGCCGCGTGGCGCTGAACGACCTCGGCGGTCGGCGTGTCGGCCCCGTCGCTGACGACGAGGACCTCGGCGCCGGCCGCCGCCGCCTGCGGCATCACGGAGGCGAGCGCGACGTCGAGGTACGCCGGCCTTGCTCGGGTTGGGATCACGATCGACGCGGCGGGCGTTTGCGGCACGCCAGGCTCTCCAGTCCGCTCAGGCGCTCAGCTCAGCGCTCGCGCGCCGCCCGGCGGTGGGCCACGAACTGGCGCGCGAAGGCAGCCATGAAGCGTGGGTTGTAGCGCGCGTAGCGGCGCCACAACCGCCGCGGTTCCTGGGCCAGCCGGTAGGCCCACTCGAGGCCGGCATCCTGGAGCCAGTTCGGCGCCTGGGGGACGAGGCCGGCGTGGAAGTCGAACGCCGCGCCGACGCCGACCAGCACGGGCGCATGCAGTTGCGAGCGCAGCGAGGCCATCCACTTCTCCTGCTTGGGAACGCCGATGCCGGCCCACACCACGTCCGCTCGCGAGCGGTTGATCTCCTGGACGACGAGCTCGCGCTCCTGCGCTGTCAGGAGACGATGCGGCGGCGAGTAGCCGCCGACGATCTGAACGCCGGGGTAGCGCTGGCGGAGGTTGAGCGTCAGCTGCACGAGTGCGCCCTGGTTGCGCCCGCCGTACAGGTAGAAGCGCGTCCCGGTGCGGGCTGCCCGCGCACACGCCCGCGACATCAGCTCTGGACCGTACACGCGTCCCCTGAGCGGGTATCCGAGCGCGTTGATCGCCCAAACCAGCGGCTGGCCGTCGGGGACGTTGATCGACGAGCGCAGCAGCGCCTCGCGCAGCTCCGGATCCTCGGCCGATGCCATCACCGTGTGGACGTTGCAGACGCACATGTAGCCACGCTCGCGCGCCGCCACCATCGCGTCGATCCAATCCAGCGAGCTGTCGTAGTTCGTGAGCGCGAGCGGCACCCCGACCACCTCGACGGTCGCCGGGACCGGAGTCGGTTCCGGCCGGGGCGCTTGCTCGCCTTTTTCGGCCGAGCGGATCGCTGTGTTGGGATTCTGTTGGTTCATCCGAGGGGGTCGGGATCCGGCGGATCCGGCGTTAGTTCTCCAACGTCCGAGCGCCGGTGAAGTTACGGGATTTGCGACGTGGCGTCCTTCCGGGCCGCCCCTGACGGGACACCGTGGCCGACCCCGAACCCCGTGCTTATGCCTATTTCCGCGATTGGTTAGCTTCTTTTGATCAGCGCGGCGCTATCCTGCTATAGGACACGGATGTCGATCGGGCCCGCGAGCATCGCCCCCTTTCTCGCGGGTCTCGGACGGCCCCCAGCCCTACCAGGGTCGTCCTTGGCAGGGCCCGTGCCGCGCCTCGCGCGGTACGGGCCCGCCACATGCCCTCTTCGCTGCCACGGTCGCGCTCGCGGTCGCTCGAGAGCCTTGGAAAGCGGTCGCGGTCGCTTGATCGCCTTGGAAAGCCGTCTCGGTCGCTCCTGAGCCTCGGAAAGCGGTCGCGGTCGCTCCAGAGCCTGGATAACAGCCCACTGGCGCGCCGGCGGGCCGCCAATGGGCTGTTGACCAGCTGGTGGAGGGACAACTACCCACTGGCCTCCGCGCGCTGCTCGAGTGGGCTGTTATCCAGGCTCTCGCCGGCGCGGCGGCCAACGCGGTGCGTTCGCGAGAAGGCGGCGAGCCGTTCTGGGCGGCGGATACGATGGTTCCGTCGACGGTCGCGGCGGGAGCCTGCGGACCGGTGCCACGCCCCTGGCCCTCGCCTCACAGATGACGATGATCGCGGCGATCCCCTGGCCCCCCCGATGACGGTCACGGTCGCGATCCCGACGCTCAATGGCGTCACAACGCTCGAGCCCGTACTCGCCGGCGTACGGTCGCAACGCCTACCCACGGCCGAGATCGAGTTGCTCGTCTGTGATTCGGGCTCGCACGATGGCACGCTCGAGCTGGTTCGCCGGTACGACGCGACGGTGCTGGAGATCGAGCCGGGCAGCTTCTCGCACGGCGCCACCCGCAACCTGCTGATGGAGCGCGCGCGGGGTGACCACGTCGCTTTCCTGACCCAGGACTCCGTGCCCGCCGACACCGAATGGCTGGCCCGGCTGCTCCGCGGCTTCACGGTCGCCCCCGACGTCGCGCTCGTGTTCGGTCCGTACCTTCCCCGAGTGGACGCGAGTCCGATGGTCACGCGCGAGTTGACAGCATGGTTCGCCTCGTTCTCGGCCGGCGGCGCACCGCGGATCGACCGGCTCGAGCCGTCCGAGCGCAATCTGCCCTCGCGCGCGCTGCTCGGCCCGCGAGGATTCTTCACCGACGCGAACGGAGCGCTCGCGCGCGACGCGTGGCAAACGGTGCCGTTCAGAACAGTGCCGTACGCAGAAGACCATCTGCTGGCCCACGACGTGATGCGAGCCGGCTACGCGAAGGTGTTCATGCCCGATGCGGCCGTGATCCACTCGCACGACTACGCCGGAATCGACTGGCTACGGCGCAGCTTCGACGAGTTCCGGGGGCTGCATGACGTGTACGGGTTCGCGGTGCCGCTGGGGCCGAGGCGCAACGGCCTCAACGTCTGGGGGCTCGTCGGCGCCGACTGGCGCTGGACGCGAACCGAGGCTCGCGGCCGCGCTCCCCTGACGCTG
This sequence comes from uncultured Solirubrobacterales bacterium, assembly GCA_963763525.1. Lineage (GTDB taxonomy): Bacteria > Actinomycetota > Thermoleophilia > Solirubrobacterales > Solirubrobacteraceae > Palsa-465. The sequence goes on along the minus strand of CAVXPA010000010.1, from coordinate 57,305 downwards.
CTCCCGCGCTCGCTCTGGCACCACTCGCTCCGAACCGCGGGCGCGCTGCTCGGCGGCCGGGCCGACCGGTTGCCGGACAGCGCGGTCCGGCGGCTCTCGCTCGAGCGGCGCGGACACACGCCGAACCGCGAGGACCGCCGCGACCGCGGACTACGCCCCGACGGCGATTGACGGAGCCTGTTCAGGCACGCGCGAGCGACGAGCGATCGCGTCGCAGGCTCCGAACGCGAGCATCGCGACCGCGCCAAGGCCCGCTGCGGCGATCCACGGAGCCCATCCGAGCGGCGGGCTCCAGCTGGCATGTGCATAGAAGCGGATCGTGTTTGGCGCCCCGGCCGCGACGCGCGCGCTGACCCACCAGGCATAGGCCTGGAAGCCGGCGATCAGAGCGATCGCGAGCGACATCGCGACCGCAGGCCAGCGGCGATCGCGGAAGGCGGCACTCTTGCGCCCGACGATCTCGCCGCCGACAAGCGGGATCAGCATGAGCACCGGCAGAACCTCCCGCCCCTGGACGTCGTAGCCGCTGTAGCGATCAGACCACGCCCCGAACAGCACAGGGAACACGAGGCACACGATCACGACTACCCCGACGAGGAGGCGCTCGCGGCGGTCGCCCACCACGACCGCGACGACCACCAGGCCGAGCGCGAGCAGCCACCAGATCCAACGCGCCGCGGTTGGAAGCGGCACCGTCAACGATCCGAACGTCCCGACGGCGTCGCGCAGCACGGGCGGTAGCTGGTGCAAGCCTCCCACGAGACTGCTCCGAATCGGGGAGATGCCAAGTCTCGTGTCGAAGCCGGCCAGACGCGTGTAGACGATCGAGACGATGGCCGCCGCGAGCAGCGTCAACCCCGCCACCGCGAGCGCGCGAGGACTGCGTCGGATCAGCTCGCGGGCGCCCCGGCGGCCGAGCAATGCGGCAAACAGGAGCAGATCCAAGACCACAAACGCGAGTCCGATCGGTCCGGTCAGCATGGCCACCGACCCAGCCAGCGCAAACGCGATCCACACCCACCGAGGCGCGTGCGGAGGGTCGCGTGAGATCCGGACCGCGGCGCTCGCAAACGCCAGCGAAGAGGCGATCTCGACGCCGCTGGAGTTCATCACCGAAAAGACGAACAACACCATTGGAGTCGTCGCGACCAGCAGACCGAGAACCGACCAGCCCGATCCGTCCCAGAGCAGCGCGATCGCCAGCAGCAGAAACGCGAGCGACTGGACAGCCGATGCGGCCCGCGTCAGCCACAGGCCGGTGCCCGTGTCGTGTGCCGCGCTCAGCGCCGCCGCGGGGAGGAGATATCCGAGTGGCGGGAAGTTGCCATCTGGAGTTGCCTCCAGGCATCGCCCGATGATGTCCGGCACCCCATTCATGCAGGTGACGTCGGGAGGCGATAGCTGCGCCGGCACGACCACGGCGCGCGTGTCGTGATCGACGAACGCCAGCTGGGCGCGCGTTATACCCGGAGGAGGCGGATAGTTGACGCGCGGGCCGAGGATCTCGCCGTGCGTGATCTCCATCGCGCGCAGGTAATGGGATGCCTCGTCCGGAGCCGCAAACGGGACTGTCGCCGCGATCCATGCGCCGACCAGAAGCACGAAGCTCAACGACAGCACCGCGACGCGCGTGCTTCCCCACGGACTTCGCACCGCCGCCAGAGTAACGATCAGCTCGGCTTCCCGGCCTGAGCAGCTGCGGGGGCTTCGTCGCCCGGCGTCTCTGGCTCGAGCGCCGCGGACAGCTGACGCACCGAACCGACTCGGTGCTGCTCCCGGGTCACGGAGGCAAACCGCAACTTGAAGGTCGCGCCATGCGTTTTGCACAGCGTGCGATCACCGCAAATCGCAGCCCGAGCTTGGTTGCCGTCGCCGTCGATCTCAGCCGGTCGATACCCTAGCCGCATGCCTTCGACCGGAGCGAGCGAGCAGGCGCTTCCAGCTGTCGTGGCGCGGAACGTCAGTAAGTCCTTCAGCGTGCCCGAGGAGAAAGTCCAGACCCTCAAGGAGCGGGCGCTCCATCCCAGGCGTCAGATTCGCAGCCACACGTTTAGGGCGTTGAACGACGTATCGTTCGCTGTCGGGCAAGGCGAGTTCTTCGGGATTGCCGGTCGCAACGGCAGCGGCAAGAGCACGCTGCTCAAGTGTCTGGCCGGCATCTACCGGACCGATGGGCAGGTGTGGTGTCGAGGCCGGCTGTCGACGATGATCGAGCTCGGCGTCGGCTTCAACCCGGATATGGCCGCGCGTGACAACGTCGTCATGAACGGAATCATGCTCGGTCTCTCGCCACGTCAGGCCCGCAAGCGCGTCGACAGCGTGATCGAGTTCGCCGGATTGGAAGAGTTCAAGGATCTCAAGCTCAAGAACTACTCATCGGGGATGCACGTGCGTCTCGCGTTCTCGGTCGCAATCCAGGTCGATGCTGACATTCTGATGATCGACGAGGTGCTCGCCGTCGGCGATGCGTCGTTCCAGCAGAAGTGCTTCGACGTCTTCAACGACCTGCGCGACCGGGGCAGGACGATCATCTTCGTCACCCACGACATGGCCTCGCTGCAGCGCTTCTGCCACCGCGCTCTCCTCCTGGAACGCGGCGATCCCGTCTACATCGGTGAGCCGCACGAGGTGTCTGACCGCTATCTGGAGCTGAATTTCGGACGAACGCCCGAGCCGGGAACCGAGGGCGACAGCCGTGGTGGCGACGGCGAGGCGCGAGTGGTCGAGGTCTGGCTGGAGAACGAAGAGGGAGAGCGGCTGACCACTGCGCCGCAGCATCAGCGCCTCGTGCTCAGCGCCCGCGTCGCGTTCATGGTGGACGTCGTTGATCCGTCGGCCAGCGTGTTCGTATACAACGAGGAACACCGGGCCGTGATAGTCGCGACGACGTGGATGGACAACGAGCGAACCGGCGGTTTCAGGGCGGGCGAACAAGCCGTCTTCTCGTTCGCTTTCGAGAACGTGCTCTCACCGGGTCGCTACTCGCCGGTGATCGAGGTAGCTCACCGTGGCTCCCGCATGGACGTGATCGATCGCTTCGAGGGCAGCTTCTCGTTTGTCGCGACTGGGGCAGGGGCACTCGGTGGACTTGTGGACGTCCCGTTTCGGTCCACCGTCAGCCGCGTCTCCGAGCAACCCGTGGAGCGCGCGCGCGTATGAGCGTGGAAGCACCTCTCCAGAAGACTGGTGTCAACCTCACCGCCCCGCCGTACGAACGGCTCGGTCGTCCGATCGCGGGACCACGGGCGCTGACCGGCGACTGGCGCCGATTCTGGCACCTGACCTTCAACATCGCGGTGATGCAGTGGAAGCTGCGCTTCTACGGCTCCGCGCTCGGTTACGTGTGGCAACTCGTCCGCCCCCTGCTGCTGTTCCTCGTTCTGTATATCTTCTTCACGAAGATCGCTCACGTCGGTTCTGGCCACGGGGCCGGGTATCAGTTCTACGGGGCTCAGCTCCTGGGTTCGATCGTGCTCTTCACCTTCTTCGGAGAGTCGACGATGGGAGCAGTGCGATCGGTGGTCGACAACGAGACTCTCGTTCGCAAGATCCAGTTCCCGCGCATGGTGATCCCGCTGTCGGTCGTCATGTTGTCGTCCTTCAACCTTTCCCTGAACCTCATCGTGGTGACGATCTTTGCTCTTGCGGCGGGAGTTCGGCCGATGCTGACATGGCTCGAGCTGCCGCTGATCGTCGGTCTGCTGATTGTTCTGTGCACCGGAATCGCGATGCTTGTTTCGGCGCTGTTCGTGTACTTCAGAGACATTTCGCCGATCTGGGAGGTGACGAGCCAGGTCATCTTCTATGCGTCGCCGATCATCATTCCGATCGAGACGATCCAGGCGCATCTGAGCCCAGCCCTTCTCCGCCTTTACATGCTGAACCCGCTAGCCGTCATCTTCCAGCAGTTCAAGCATGCCTACATCACGCACGCCACGCCCAGCGTCGGTGCCCTGTTAGGCTCGCAAAAGGCAATCGCAATTCCCGTTGCGATTGTCCTTGCGATCTTCGCCCTGGGTTTCTACGTTTTCAACCGCCTCGCTCCGCGCGTCGCCGAGGACCTCTAGCGCAGCCCGGGCACCGCGTCGGGCCGTGAGGTCATCGGGCGGTACCGCGCCTGGTCGTACATGAACCGTTCAAGCGCCTCGATCTGCGCGGGCCATTCGTAGGTGGCGGCGGTGGCGAGCCCGGCGGCGCCCAAACGCGCCCGCAGCTCCGGATCGCCCAGCAACCGGCGCAAGGATGCGGCGACCGCTCCCGGCCGAGGCTCTGGCATCAGGCAATTCTCGCCGTCCACGCAGAAATCGCGGTTGCCGTGGGCGTCGGTGCACACCACGGCTCCGCCTGTCGCCATCGACTCCAGGATCGGCAAGCAGAAGCCCTCGTGCGCAGAGGTCTGCACGAACACCGTCGCCTGGTTGAGCAGACCATTGACCTGCTCGTCAGTCGGTCGGTTCACATAGCGGATGCCAGCCTCGCCGGCGAGCTCGGGCTCGCTGCCAAACAGGCACAACTCGGGTCGCGGCTGGGGCAGGCGGCGCCAGGCATCGAGCGTGAGCCGAACGTTCTTCAGCGGGTCCGAACGACCCAGGCCGAGGACCATGTCAGCCCGTCGCTGCGTCCCGCGCAGAGTGGTGAAAGTCCGGCGATCGACGCCCGGCGCGATCGCTGTGGCTTCCAAGCCCAGCTCGCCGAGGCGGGCCTGATTCCATGTTGACGTCGTCAGGAAGCGGAACTCCGGGCGGTATGAGTCCAGCACCTCGTCCCGGCGACGCGGGTCGTCTCGGTAATACGTGGTCTCGATGTCCTGGACGAGGTAGACCGGGACGCCGTTCAGCACGCTCGCCATCCAGACGGGGAGGGCGGTCTTCCACCAGGTTGCGATCTTGAGGGCGTGCACTGGAAGCAGTGCGCGTTGCAGCTCTCCGAAGTCGGCGAACCGCCGTACCGGACAGCGCAGGTCGAACCAGCCGGGCTCGTTTCCAAGTGTCCACAGCTCGACCTGGTGCCCGCGGTCGGCCAGTCCGTTGAGGTGCTCGAAGACAACGCGGTGGCCGCCGCCGACGGCCGTGTTCTCGGTGACGTAGACGACCCGCAGGCGCCCGTCGTCGGTGAGCACGTTGCGCTCGTCGAAGAAGCTCGCCCAGCGCTTCCAGAACACATGTTGCGAGCGCCGCTCGCGCTCGCCGACTTCGGTGCCGCGCGTGAGAGACTCGTGGTGATGCAGCCGGGCGGAAGGGGCATACGCCACCTGAAAGCCGGCCTGCCATGCGCGCAGGCAATAGTCGACGTCCTCGTAGCCGATCGGATAGGCCTCGTCGAACAGTCCGACTCGATCGAGAGCCTCGCGGCGGACGTACATGCAGGCGCCAGTGGCAGCCAGCGTCGGGCCGCCGACGTTGGCCGGGCCCCAGTCGGAGGGCCTGAACCGGTAGCGATGGTCAAACCACTCCGGCGCGAGAATGTTTCGCACAGTCCCGGCGTACTGGATCCGGTTGTCCGGGTACAACAGCTTGGCCCCCACGATGCCGACGCTGCGGTCGCGCATCACGGCGTACTGTAGGCACGCCAGCCAGCCATGCAACGGGACGACGTCGGAGTTGAGCAGCACCACGTCGTGCCTGGGGTCGGCGGCCCGCAGACCACGGTTGACGTTGACCGAGAATCCGCCGTTGTGCTTCCCCGCGACGACGTCGATACCACCGATGCGGTGCAGTGCCGCGACGTGGTCCGGGCCGCTCGCGTCGTCGCTGACGACGATCCTGACCCGGTCGCGGTCAGTCGTTTGGCGAATCTTGGCGACCAGCCGAGTCACCAGCTCCGCGTCGCGGTAACTGGGGACGACGACGGTGACCGGGCGCCCGTGCTGCCGGTACCACCGGCGCGCGGCGATTGCATCGCCCGTCGGCGAAGAGCCAAAGCGCACGAGCCGATCGAGTGGAGTCAGGCGCAGCGGGAAGACGAACGTCTGATACAGAACCGACGTGAACCCTCGGTACTTGTACGTTAGGTAGATGCGGCGGGGTAGGTTCGCAAACCGCCCCTGTCGCCTGCCGTCGACGGTCGAGTCGGGCACGATCTGTGAGCACCCTAGCTGCGAAGTCGCCTGCGGACCTTGCGCAGCGGCTTGATCGCCGGCCTGACGTACCTCAGCATCCGCCGTCCGTAGATGAGCATCTGGTCGAGCTCCATCGCCTCCTGACGCGCCGCATCGGCGGCCTGACGCGTGGCCGAGAGCTCGTATTCGAGGTCGGCGATCCGCAGGTCGAGCTCGGGGACGGCGGCCAGCCGCGCCTCAGCCTCGATCAGCAACTGCGCCATCCGATCCTGCTCGAGCACGCGCGCCTCGAGCTCGTCGATGTAGGCGTCCTTGTCATCAGCCGCGCTGGCCTGCGCCTCGAACACCGAAAACCACTCGCGAAGCTCGAGGCTGCCGGTCACCGCGGCGAGCTCGCGCATAACGGGTAGCTCGGCATTGCTGGCCATGGCAACCGTGTAGATCTCATCACCCGGGCTGTCGGCTATCAGCTTGTGCAGTCGGACGTCCTCGATCGCCACTCCGTCGCCCTGCGCGAGACTGGAGTCAGACAGCAGCGCCGAGACCGCGTAGTCATGCTGGCGGGTCAGCCGCACGTGGCTCAGCCGGGTGGCCAGCTCCGCGGCCAGCTCATCTCGAGGGTGCACGTCAACGTGATGGGGATCAACCGAGCGGTTCGGCGAAGAGACAAGTAGCAGCCCTTCCGGGGCCAGGACGCGGGTCAACTCGTCCAGGACTGTGGATGCATCTTCGAGGTACTCGATCACCTCGAAGCAGACGACGAGCCCAAAAGCGTTGTCCTCGAACTCGAGCCGGCGCAAGTCCCCCTCCTGCAGCCGGACGGACGCCGGCATCGCCTCGGTCACTGTCTCGAGCACTGATCGTGCAAGGTCGATGCCGATGACCTCCACAGCGCCCGCCTGGGCCAGCAGCCGGCTGCCGTAGGCGGTGCCGCAGCCGGCGTCGAGAACTCTGCGCCCGGCTGCGACCTGCGCGGCCCATCCATAGCGGACCACGCGCTCGGCCTCGATCAGCCGACTCTGGTCTCGATCCGGCGCCAACAGTCCGTCATCTGTCTTGGTGAGCTCATTTTCCACAAGCCACAGGCTATCTGCCCAAGGGCCGACGCGGCCGGTGACCGGTACGATCGACCGATGCCGCAGGTGGCGTTTGTCATGTCATCGGACCGGCCGCACGGGTTGCGCGAGCTGGCTGAGACGATTGGGTACGAGCTCGAGCGACAGTCCGTTCCGTCCTCGTTTCACATCGGGGGCTTTCCCGAGGCTCGCCCCGACCGCGTTTACGTCCTGCTCGACCCCAGCGGCTACGCGTCCACGGAGGGCGAGCAGGCGCTCCCAGGCGACGCAATACTCAAGCGCACGGTCTTCCTCTGGACGTCGTGCCCGCCGGACGGCCCGGACGATGAGCAGCTGGAACTCCTGCGCCGGGCCGGCGCGGTGTTCGTCCCCGATCAGAGGGCGGTCATCGCGATGCACCGCGTCCGGATCCCGGCCCGATTGCTGAGAGCCGGATACTCGACGTCGAGAGATCACTTCGACCCGCATGCGTCCCGGCCCGTCGACGTCACGTTCCTGGGTACGCACAGCCTGCGCCGCACGTGGTACCTGAGCCGCGCGGCCCGTCTGCTCTCACGTTATAACTGCCGATTGCACATCTGCGAGGACGGCGCTCCCGCCGATGCCGGCGCGTTCTCGAGCACCACCAGCCCCGGGCAGCTGCTGGCTGAGACCAAGGTCCTGATCAACCTCCATCGCACCGACGAGGCTCGGCTGGAATGGCGGCACGTGCTGGACGCGGTTCACGCGGGCGCGGTGGTCGTCACTGAGCACTCGAGTGGGATCGCGCCGCTGGTGGCAGGCGAGCATCTCGTGGTCGCGAGTCCCGACTCGTTGCCCTACGCCGCGGAGGCCCTGCTGCGAGACGACGAGCGCCTCGCCAGCCTGCGGGCCGCGGCCTACGAGCGTCTCAGCATGTGGATCCCATATGCGTTGCCGGTCTCTGTGTTGCGTGCGGCCGTCGTCGAGCTCGTTGGCGAGCCGCTGCGGCCGGGCGCATCGCTGGGGACGCCCCGGCCGCAGCCGGCCGACGGCGCCCGGGCGGTGCTTCAGGGGACGGGGCTCGGCGATGAGGAGGCGGAGCCGGCGCGGCTCGGCCCGAAGCGCATCAGGGTGGTACACGAGAGCCCGGCGTGGCGAGCACGCCGAAGGTCACTGGTCACCGCGATCGTCGCCCTTCGCGGCGAGCCCGAGCAGGTCCTCCGGGCTCTCGACTCGTTGGCGCGGAGCCGGCTGCGGGATTTCGAGCTGGTCGCCATCGGATCGGACGTGAGCGGGGAGGTCGAGGACGCAGTCTGCGAGTGGATGCTGAGCCACCCACGGATCGCGGCCCGGTTGGTGAGTAGCGAGAGCTCGGGAGTGGGCGCAGCGCGGAACGTTGGACTGGACTTTGCGCGCGCGCCGGCGTGCCTCGTCCTCGACGTGGAGCACGAGATTTATCCGCGCTGCCTCGAGGTTCTCTCCGCCTCGCTCGACGCGACGGCGGACAGCGCGTTTGTGTATCCAATTGAGGAAGTGACAGGCGCCGTCGAGGCGTTTGTCGTTGCTGGTGGCGATTACCTGCTGAGCTTCGGCGCCGGAGCGCCGGCACAGGTAGGGCACAACAATCAGATCCACCAGCCGCCGACACTGGTTCGGACGAGTCGGTTGCGGGAGGTCGGCGGCTTCGCCGTGGATGGCAGCTTCCGAGGGGCTGATCATGACCTCTCGCGCCGCACGGCTGATCGTGGCTGGCGTGGCGAGCTGATTCCTCAGGTACTGTGCCGTTGGGTGGCGCCGGAGTCGTGATCGTCGCTCACAAGTCCCAGCGCCTCGTCACATGGGGCAGTCCGCGGTGTCAGTTGTAGTCGGCTAAAACGAAGTCGCCGCGATCGGTCCGGTAGTTCCGGTTGTAATACCGATCGTGGGAGTGGTTCTCTGCCCACCTCTGGCGCAGGCGCCAGATCGTGGGAAGGTCGTTCGTGGTGGTGTCGGGGCCGGTCGTCCGGACCCGAGCGTCGGGGACGATGACGACGCGTTGGCCCAAGTCGGTGGCGCGCAGGCAGTACTCGATCAGGGCGAGGTCTCGAAACTGTGGATCCAACCCTCCGAGGCGCCGGAACGTCTCGCGGCGGGTGGCAAGCACCCCGCTCACCGCGCTGAGGTTGTACACGACGGGAGGAGCGGCGCCCGGATGTTGACCGTATTGGAGGTACAAGGCGATGCCCTCCGGCACCGCGATTCCAGCGTGCTGGATACGCCCGTCGGGCGCGAGCACGACGGGCCCGGCGGCGGCGATCTCGGGCTGGCTGGCATAGCCGATTAGGCGTGTGACCCAGTCGTGCGTCAGCCCGGCGACCGGCGACGGCATGAGAACGAGATATTCGCCGCTGGCGCTCTCGGCGGCCGCGGCAAGGGCGCGGGCAGGCTCCTCGTCTGCGCGTCTCACTACCGGCGTCACGCGAGAGAGTGCGACGCCGGCTGCCGCGAGCGCGGCGATGGCGGCATCGTGAACGTGCGCGCTGACGGCGAGCACGACGTTCCATGCGGGATGGGCCTGAGCCATCCAGGTGGAAGCCGCTTCTGTCAGTCCGCGGTGATCGTCGACGGCCAGGACGAGGTCGACGGTGGCGGAGGGTGCAACGCGGTGGACGATCCGATGGATACCCGGAAGGTGAGAGAACTGGACCTCGGCCTCGACGCCGCTGCGCGCCAGGTGGCCGGCGATGGCGGCCGGCTGGATCAGATAGGCATGGGGCTTTGCGTCTCCGCCCGCCGTGGACATGTTGTGGGCCCGCCAGTGGTACGCGATCCGGGGGATGTGCGCGATCCGGTCGGTCCGCTCCGCGAGCCTCAGGACGAAGTCATAGTCCTGGCAGCCGTCGAACTGAGATTGAAAGCCGCCTAGCTCGAGCGCGAGCGTTCGCCGGTAGACGCCAAGGTGACACGTGTACATCAGCGCCGACATGTGCTCGGGCGACCACCCCGGCTTCAGGTGCCGCTCGATCAGGCCGGCGTCACCCACCACATCCTCGTCGGTGTAGATCATGTCGAGGTCGGGTTGAGCCGCGATCAGGTCTGCGACTTCTTGCAGCGCGTCTGCTGCGAGGCTGTCGTCGTGGTCCAGCAGGGCCACGTAGTCGCCTGTGGCGAGCTCCAGCGCAGCGTTGGTAGCGGCGGAGATTCCGCCAGCGCTCGGCTGGCGGCGGACGTGGATCCGGGGGTCAGAGGCGGCGTGGCGCTCCAGCACCGCGATCACGTCGGGGTTGGCAGAGCCGTCGTCGACCAGGCACAGCTCCCAGTCGGTGAACGTCTGTCCGCGGACGGAGGCGATGGCCTCTTCGAGCATGTGCATCGGTGGATCATGTACGGGTGTCAGCACCGAGATCAGCGGGGCATCCACGCGCGGGCGCGATTCTGTGGTGCGTGTGGTGCGCGCGAGCTGCGGTGTGAGGCGTGCTGCCTCTGGCCCGTTGGGATCGACGATCGCTGGTTCCAGCCAGATCGCTCGTGCCACAGCCAGCAGCGGTGGATCCCGCAACCCGGCGATACGCAAACGCAGGCTCGTGCTCGATGCCGGCAGGACGCAGTCGACGGGCACGCCTCGGGGCCGGCCCCGGTTTGCCGGCCGGAGAATGCCCGACCAGATCTCGCGCTCACTGCCGTCCGGTTCGGTGACCGCCACCGAGGCGCGAACGGCGCCGCGGCCGTCGCGCCAATCGTGCGGCAGGAGCATCGCCCGCGCGCAGAACGACGCCTCACCCCGAAGCCGTAATGGGACCGTGAACGTCGCCCCGGCGGGCACGAGCAGGGCGCGACCGAGCACACCGTCGGGATGCAGGAGCCACCCCGCGCCGTCCGACTCCTCGTCCAGCTTTGCTCGCAGCGCCGACAACGGCAGCCGAGCAGCGGTGGCGATGGACCCGTCCGAAGTCCTGCGTAGGCGAGCGGCCGCCGAACGAAGCGCGGTCGGGTTCATCCGGCTCAGGCCCGAATCGGCTCGAAGTCGCCGCGGTCGGTTCGGTAGTTCGAGTTGTAGTAGGGGTCGTGTGTGTGGTCTTGCGCCCAGGTGTTGCGCAGCCGCCAGATCATCGGCAGGTCGTTGGTGGTCGTGTCCGCGCCGGTGGTGCGCAGCCGGGCATCCGGAACTATCACGATGCGTTGGCACGTGTCGGTGGCGCGCAAGCAGTAGTCGATCAGGGCGAATTCTCCGAGCTGCGGGTCCAGTCCCCCGAGCCGCTGATAGATGTCGCGGCGCGTGGCGAGCATCCCGCTGACCGCGCTGACATTGAAGACCGATGTTCCGTATCCGAAAAAGTTGTCCATCGAGGAGCGACTACCGTGCAAGAGGTGAAGCGGGATGCCTTCGGGGACAGCGATACCGCCGTGTTGGATGCGCCCGTCCGGCGCAAGGACGATCGGTCCGGCGGCGGCGACGCCGTCCTGATCGCTGTAACCGATCAGGCGTGTGAGCCAATCGTGCGTCAGCCCCGCGGCGGGGCTCTGCATCAGCAGCAGGTGCTCGGCCTCGGCCGTTGTGGCGGCGGCGGCCAGTCCTGACGCGGCCGCGTCGCCTCCGGGCACGGTCGCGACCATGCTGACCCTGGAGCGCTCCACCCCGGCGGCGTCGAGCGCGTCGGCGCAGGCGGTGATGCTGTGCTCGGGCGCCGCGACCACTACGGTCCAGGTGGGATGGGGCTGCGCGAGCCAGGACTCGGCCGCGTCGGCCAGGCCGCGCTCGTCCTGGACGGCCAGTACTAGCGCCACGCTACGGGATGGGTCGACCTCGTGGACCACCCGGTAGAGACCCGGCGGACCGAAGTCCACGCGGGCATCGACGCCGGTGCGTTCGAGATGTGCCTGGATCGCGTTGCGTGCGGCAACGTAGGCGTAGGGCTTGGCGTCGCCGCCGGCGGTCGAGCTGACGTGTGCGCGCCAGTGGTACAGGACTCGCGGGATGTGGTCGATCCGGTCGGTGCGCTCCACCAGCCTGAGGATCATGTCGACGTCTTGGGAACCGTTGAACTCGCTGCGAAAGCCGCCTATGTCGCGGACGAGATCGCGGCGGTAGACCCCCAGGTGGCAGGTGTAGCCATTGGTGCGCAGCGTGTCCAGCGACCACCCGGGCTTCAGATGCAGCCAGATCCGCCGGCCATCCATGACGATGTCCTCGTCGCTGTAGATCATGTCGAGGTTCGGATCGGCGCCGATTCGCTCGGCGACATGCTCGAGCGCGTTCGCGGCGAGCGTGTCGTCGTGGTCCAGCAGCGCTACGTACTCGCTCGTGGCGAGCTCCAGGGCGAGATTTGTGGCGACCGCGATCCCGCCGGCGGATGGGCGCCGGCGGAGGTGGATCCGGGGGTCGGAGGCGGCGTGGCGCTCCAACGCCGCGATCACGTCGGGGTTGGCAGAACCGTCGTCGACCAGGCACAGCTCCCAGTCGGCGAAGGTCTGCCGATGGACGGAGGCGATCGCTTCCTCGAGCATGTGCAGTGGCGGGTCGTGCACCGGCATCAGCACGGAGATAAACGGGCCACCGGAGCGCGTCTCCCGCCGCAGTGGAGAAGGCGTGGGGGGCTTCGCGCTCGGTGCGAGCGCGTTGCTGTGATCGAAGATGCATGGCTCCATCCAAGCCGCTCGGCCGACCAGCGGACCTGTGCCTGAGCCCGCTCGCTCGAGCCCCAGCTTCAACGCGGCAGTGGATCGGGGCAACTCACAAGCGACCAGGAGGCCCTTCGGGTTGCCCTGGGCGCGGGCCGCCGGGAGGCAGCCAGACCACAAGGTACGCTCGCTGCCGTCAGCTTCACTGGAGGCGACCCAGGCTCTCACCGCGCTGACTCCGTCGCGCCAGTCATGTGGCAGCAACCTAACGCGCGCGGTGAACCTCGCGGCGCCGCCGAGCCGTAGGGGAATCGTCACCAGCGATCCGGCCGGCTGCAGGAGTGCCCGTCCCACCAGTCCATCCGGGCTCACCAACCAGTCCACGTTTGCCGAGCCGTCGTCGAGTTTGACCCGCAACGCAGACAGTGGGATCCTCGCCATCGCCGGTGACACCCCGGTCTCAGGGATCGACTCAGGCAGCGCGGCCGTACCCCTCGCCTCCTTGGCCGCCAGTGCGCCGTGCTTGCGCAACACGACGATGTTCTCCAGTTGCATCCGCCGAACCGCTTCGATGTCGAACGACCCAAGCCGTTCGGCGCAATACGCCATCATTTCGAGCAGGTCTGCCTGAGCCCAGACGTGAAAGTGAATCGAGTAGCCTGTCTTCTCCAGCTCGGCGGCGTACTGCACTGCGGCCTGCTCGTCAGGCGCTTGACCTCCCTCCGGGTACACGAGGCTCGCCCATTCGAGGTAGTGCTCGCTGCGTGAGGCCCGCCCACCGTCCTCGTGGTCGGCCACCACGTGGCTCAACGGGGTCCGCGGCCGGCGGAAATCAAATGTGTAGCGCTTGTCTGGGACCGCGTAGAACAGCACGCCACCGGAGCGAAGCTTCTCGAGGTGCGTCCCGATCGTGCCGATTGGGTCCTCACAGTGCTCGAGGAAGTGGTTTGCGACGATGAAATCGAGCGACTCCGGTCCGAAGGAGTGAAGCTGCTCCCCGTCGTCGATCACGTCAACCGGTGTGAGCTGTATGGCGGCAAGCTCGGGATAGTGCCTGCGCAGCTCCTCCACCGACATCCGATCCACGTAGCGAACGCTCACTCCAGCGGGAACCGACAAGGGGAGGTGCAGCGCGCCGATCTCGATCCCGCTGCCGGCCAGCAACTCGGTCGCCAACTGTGTCCGGACGTCGCTGAGCGCGTCGGGTGCGCTCGCCGGCGCGTCGGGGGCGATCGATGCCACGCTCCCGTTAGTCATACACGGGCTCGGATCTGTGTGAGATGCCACGAATACCCAGGAATCCTAAATCCCGCTCACCGGTCGACCGTCGCTGAGCCACGCAGGCGCGTAACGGCGTGCTTCGCGGTTCGAAGCGGCTGGGTCAACCGCCAGCTTGGCGAGCCGAGGACGTCCGCGAGCGTCTGCTCTCCGCTCTTGACGCGCTGCTCGAGCCCACGCGCCTGGGCGCGCGCGCTCTCGGCGTCTCTGCTCGCTTCTGTCAGCTGGCGTTCCAGCTCGCTGATCCGGGTCTCAAGCGCAGCTATCCCGCCCGCCGGGCTGTCCTCGACGACCTGCTCGCCGTGCTTACGCAACACGACGATGTTCTCCAGGCCGTTCCGCCGGACAGCTTCGATTTCGAACGATCCCAGTCGTTCCTGGCAATGGAGCGTCAGCTCCAGCAGGTCTGCCTGGGTCCAGACGTGAAAGTGGATCGAGTAGCTAGCCGCCTCGAGCGCGGCGGCGTGCTCGCCCACGGGCTCGGTCGGGCCGTCGTCCTCGGGGTAAACGAGCCGCACCCACTCCAGATAGTGCTCCCGACGAGACGCGTGACCGCCGTCCTCGTGGTCGGCGATCACATGGCTGAGCGGCGTCCGTGGCCGGCGGAAGTCGAACGTATAGCGTTTGTCCGGCACCGCGTAGAACAGCACGCCGCCCGGGCGCACCTTACCGAGGTGGGTTCTCGATCGTCCCGATCGGATCCTGGCAATGCTCGAGGAAGTGGTTGGCGGCGATGAAGTCCACGGATTCCGGGTCGACCGTCGTCAGCAGCTCACCATCGTCCACGATGTCCACCGGCGCCAGGTCCAGGCCGTCTAGCTCCGGGTAGTGAGCCCGCAGCTCGGGCAGGGTCATTCGGTCGACATACCGGACACGCACGCTCTCCGGCAACACCATGGGCAGATGCAGAGCGCCGACCTCGATCCCACTGCCGCGCAACAACTCCGTCGCGAGCCCGTGGCGCGTATCCCCCACCACGGGCGGCGCCGTCGCCGCACCAACCTGGAGCCGGGCCAGGTGTGACAGATCCGTCATCTCCCAGCGCCGTGCTGTGAACTTCCTGGAAGCTCTACTCCGGTAGGCATTGTCCGCTCGGCGTCAGGGGGTCGGTACATATCGGTCGCGGTCAGGCATCCCCCAGCGCCGAACGATTCTGTCGATTTCCCATTGGTGCACGGCTCGCTCTCGCGAGCGCGACTCAAAGTGAAAAAGCACCGCGTGCGCCATCCAGAGGATCCGGTAGCCCGCTTTCTAATCTTCATCGACAGGTCGATATCGTTGAAGTTTGCGGGCAACTCTTCGCTGAGCCCGCCAACCTCCTCGAAGACGTCGCGGCGAAGAGCCGCGCAAGCTGCTGTCGCGCCGAGACCTCACGGTTCACTGCCAGCGCCCCGAAGTCACCCGCTTCATCCATGAATGCTCCCGAGGAAGGCGTGACTCCACGATCCCTCGCCATAGCGGTGACCCCCGTGCTGAAGCGTGCCATCGCTGAAATGTAGTCGCCCACCCGTCATGCCGACATCTGCTTCTTGGACGACCGGAGCGATCAGCTCTTCCAGCCATTCGTCGGAAGTGACCTCTATATCATCGTTCAACAGAACGATGACGTCTCCCGTGCTAGCAAGGAAGCCCAGGTTACACTTTTGGCTGAAGTTGAACTCGCCGAGAAGGGACGGCCACATGCCGGCCATCGCACATTGCGGCCAGCTCTTCGCGTGTGGCGATCAGGCGTCGCCTCTTCGTCGTACACCACGACTACCTCTACATTGGTCATGCATGTTTTGCCCAGCGCCGACCGGACAGCCTCGACTACGAAGCACCGCGGCTCTCCCCACACGTTCCCCGAGCTCCCCCGCGTCGGCACGATCAAACTGATCGGAGTCGTCGGATCGACCGACCGCCGTATCCGGTACATCCCGCGAGACGTTCCCAGTTCGGCGGCCGCCGTGATCCCTAGCCGGTCGAGGTGCGCTTGTACCGCTCTTCGACCCGCTTCCCATGCGTATGGCTTCTCTGCGACGGCCAACGCGGCCGAGCCGGGAAGTATGCGCCAGTGGTACAGCACCTCGGGAATGTGGGCGACGTGGCGCGCCCGCTCCGACACGCGTAGAACGAGGTCATGGTCCTGCGACCCGTCGAACCCTTCGTGAAAGCCGCCGACTTCGCGTACCACCGAAGTGCGGAAAACTGACAAATGACATGTGTACATCTGATGACGCAGGCGCTCGGGTGACCAATCGGGCTTCCGAAACAAGGAATGGTAAGTGCAATTAGAGTCGACCTTGTCCTCGTCCGAATACAGATAATCGACGTCGTCCCGCGAGGCGATTGCGCACGCCATGACCTCCAGCGCGTTCGGCGTCAGTAGGTCGTCGTGATCCAGAAGCGCAAGGAAAGCGCCACTGCTGGCGGCGATCGCGTCGTTAGAGGCCGCCACGATTCCGCCGTTGACTGGTCGCTCGACTACTCGGATGCGCCTATCGCTCGCCGCTGCTTTTCGAAGCACCTCACGCACATCGTCTGACGGCGAGTGGTCGTCTACGAGGATCAGCTCCCAGTCAGTGAAAGTCTGGTCAAGAACTGACTCGATGGTCTCCCGCAACACATTCAGCGGCGGCTCATAAACAGGCGTAACGACCGAAAACAGCGGGCTCATCGGTGCCTGTGGCGGAGCCGAGAGAACGG
Source organism: uncultured Solirubrobacterales bacterium (assembly GCA_963763525.1). Classification (GTDB taxonomy): domain Bacteria; phylum Actinomycetota; class Thermoleophilia; order Solirubrobacterales; family Solirubrobacteraceae; genus Palsa-465. The sequence continues at coordinate 40,649 of CAVXPA010000010.1, read as the reverse complement.
GGAAACAATAGCCTTACCTACCCGCCACGTTATCGAACTGTAAGCTGTATACAAATGCTCGCGCGTCTCATCTAGCTGGTCGCGCGTCCCATCTAGCTGGTCGCGCGTCGCATCGAGCTGGTGGCGCCCCTCATCCAGCTCGCGGCGCGTCTCATCTCGCTCGGCCACGGCCTCCTCGTAGGCCAGTCGCCATTGGGCTGCCTCGGCCTCGGCGCCGATCGCGTGATCGCGGCTGGTTAGAAGCTTGTGGCGGAGGTCCATGGCCTCAGCCAGGAGGCTCTGGAGATCGCCCTCTGGGGCGGTCTCGGGCGCGGCAGATTCGGAGGCAGCAGCCTCGAGCTCGCTGATCTTTCGGTGAGCATCCAGCAGTGCCGCACGCTTCTTAAGGACTTCGACACGCATCGGGTAGGCGTAAAGCTCGTACCGAGACACGAGATCGCGCCGGGTCACGTCGGCTCGCTCGAACAACACCGCCCACGGAGTCAAAAACGAGAGATCGACATCTATACGACGGAAGAATCCGCGCTCCGCGAACGAAGCCGCCCACGCGGCGGGCTCCCGGACGTTGACGTGCGTCGGCTCGGTGAAATCGGATGGAGTGGAAGAGATGAGGACCCGATCACTGGCGGCGCACATCGCGTCAATCGCAAGTTCGACTTCGGCGGGTGCCATGTGCTCCAGCACTTCGATACACGTGATCAGATCCCAGGGGCCCGCAACCTTGTCGGCAGACCCGACGGATAAGCGGGACGCGACATCCGGATGGGCCGTTTCGATTGCGTGTTCCGACACGTCGATGCCATATGCGTCAACGCCTTGCTCCCAAAACGCCTGAACGAGCAGCCCGCGGGCGCAACCGACGTCGAGCACCGAGCTTGGATTGGTAACCGCTCGGATATGGTCCGCGACCATTGTGAAGAACGTGCGCCAATGAGGACTATCCCATTCGTACGGCTCGTCGGCGCCGCAGTGGCTGCGGAAGTAGGTCTCGCCGTAGTCGTCGGCTTCGGTCCCCATCAATGAGGATTGTCCGTTGGGCACACTCATCTGCCGGTCCTTTCCCGGATGGTCGGACGACATTTAAGCGGATGCCAGATTTCGAGCACGGCCGAGCAACCGACCTGGGACCCTTTCCGCCCCGAAGTTATCGCCTCGCGCTGCGTCGCACTGCATGGCGTCGCGGTCCAGCCTCAACGAACGAGGACTGCTGTCGATTGTCCAAAGGTGCCGATCTCGGCGAAGCTCTGGCCGTGCATCGTCACGGGGCGGGAAAGCTTGATGTAGGGAATGTCACCGGGGAACACCGAGTAGACCTCGAACCCCAGGTGCTTCGCCCACGCTGCGACTGCGTCGCAACTCACGAACTGGTTCAGCGGGCGGTCGGAGTTGAGATCCTCCACTTCCTGCTCGAAGACGGCCCAATGCGAGTCGACGGCGAACTCCAGGAACGAGAAGACGGCCTTTCCGCCGACACGCAGCACACGATGCGCCTCTCGAAGGTAGGTGTAGGACTCCTCGTGGCGAAGATGAGTGAACACTGAGAAGAAGCAGACCATGTCTGCCGCCCCGTCGGCCTCTGGTATGACGATCTCGGAGCAAAGCTCAAACCGCCAGTAGGGGCGCTCGACCACCCGGCGGGGATGGTCGAGCAAACCCGGAACGACATCTGTCCCCAAGTACCGGCCATCGGTTAGGTAACCGGACAAGGGTGAGGCGAGACGCCAGTTCCGCATCGACGTCAATGAGGAACTCGTCTTTCTTGAGACCGAGCTGGACCAGGAGGTCGAGCTCCATCTGGCCGATGGCCTCCCATTTGCCGCCGATGGCCTCCTGCATGGCCACCGTTGTGTCCGCCTCATCCGCGCCCGTCAATTTCGTCACGTGCGCGATGTACCGGGAGCGGAAATCAAAGCGCGAACTCTTCATTCTTCCATCCTAAGGGTTAGGATCGGCGGTGAGTCATCGGCCGATCCCGCGGGGGTCCGCGGGCGCCGGCTGCTCGGCCTCGATTCAGCTAGCCCGTCAGTCGCGCATGCACGGCCCCCCGGACCGCTGAGCAGCATCCGCCAGGGCACCTGAGGCGCGCGATCCTGCGGGATCTGGACCAGCGCCCGCCGACCCGGCGCGACGGTTCCGAGCGCGGCCACGTAGGCCGTGCCGAACCGGCCCATGGCGACGGTCAGGGGCGCGGTGGGCGACGCCGAGAGCCACATCGTCCCGGCCGGCGCCCGGATCGTGGCTGGCTCGCTGCCGAGAACAAGGCAGCCCCTGCTCGCTCGCGCGCTGCCGCTGATGAGCGTCGGCGGAACCGTCGCGGGCATCGGGATCGTCGTCGCGACGAGTCCGAGCCTCTCGCCGATCCTGCAGCTCGCGATCGGCGAGCTCACGCGTGGCCTCATCGCTGCGCAGCAGAGCTTGCGGCGAATCGGCCATCGTGCCGAACGCGTCGACGGAGCTGAAATACGGGCCGGCTGTGACGTTGACAAGCACTCCGGGGAAACCGGGTTGCGCGGGCGTGAACTGCGGTGCGACGACGCCTCGCATAATCAGGAGCGCGCCGAGCTCGGCGTGGCTCGCGATGGTCTCGGCGCAGCAGCTAGCCCCGACCTGCCGGTACTGAGCCGCGTTCGTCGCCCCGATGATCACCAGCACGACGGCCGCGGCGAGCGCGCCGCCGAGCACGAGCGCGGGTGGCCTGAACGCCACGCAGACGCAGATCAGCAACAGGACGGCGTCGCTGGAGAGGTAGCGCGGATCATGTGGCGGGCGCCCGATCGCAGGCGTGTTCGACAGCGAAGCGGCGAACCACAGCGCGACGGTGTCGCTGCCACCGACCAGAACAGCGGTGGAGGCCGCCAGCCGCGCGAAAGCCCGAAGATGATCGCGCCAACGCCGCCAGCGCTAGCGGCACGCCGAACGTAGGGTCAAGCAGCCCGGTTACAGAGGACACGGACGACAGCCCGAGCACGCCCGCGATCGTCACACTCAGTGCCTGCATGCAATACACCAAGGAGGTGGTCCAGAGCGACAGCTCGCTCTCGCTCGCTTGGCGCCCGTACTTGAGATACCAGAGCGCGTACAGAGCCGCGGGAATGCCGACAACCCACCAGCGCCGGCGCCAGTCGCCGCGCAGGACGAGCATCAGCGCCGCGCCGATGATGAACCCGATTCCCTGGCTTCCACTCGCCAGGGACACGATCAGCGCTCCGCACGCGATCGCGTCGGCCGCCCGCCCGGTGCGCGTGAGCGCAACGAGTGTGATCAGGCCGGCGGCGACAGAGATTGCATAGCCGGTCTGAAACGGCCATAGGAGCGAGATTCCTCCGGGCCCCAGCGTGACCAGCAGGAGCACCGGTGCGAGACCCCACCACTTGCCCCAGTAATGGCGCGAGATCAGTCCCAGGACGAAGCCCAGAAGGACGATGTCGAACGCCGCCAGGACCCGGAACGCGAGGTAAGAGCTCGCCCCGAAGACTCCCAGCAGGACCTTGTAGATCAGGATCGGGACGAACACCAGGTGCGGCCCGTGAGGGCTCAGCAGGACATGCGCGCTGAAGCCGCGCCGATCGACGACGAAGTCCCACTCGTCAGCGAAGAAGCTCAGACCGCGAGTCTCGACCAGGACCAGCAGTGCACCGAGCGCGAGCAGCCCCGCGAACGCCGCCTCTGGCGCGCCCCAACGCGTCGCCACGCGCGACTGAGCCCGCGGCTGCTCCGCTGGGCTGCTGGTTATCGCCGACAAGCCGACGATCATAGGCGACGCCCGGCGGGCGCCTTCACCGCTGGGCAGACAGCCAGAGCTCGGCGTTCTGCTCGTGGATCTGGCGCAGAACCGCCTCGACGTCGAACGTGATCTCCCAGCCCGGATGATCGCGGCGAAACGGCTCGAGGTCGGAGATCCACCAGCGGTGGTCGCCGACTCGGTTCTCGTCCGACAGCGTCCACTCGAGCTCGCGCCCGGCGATCGTTTCACACAGCGCGATCGCCTCCAGCATCGAGCAGTTGCTCGCTCGCCCGCCGCCGATGTTGTAGACGGCGGCAGCACGCGGCGCGCGATGGAACGCGTCGAACGCAGCGACGAGGTCTGCCGAGTGGATGTTGTCGCGGACCTGCAGTCCGCCGTAGCCGAACACCGTGTACGGCTGACCGGTCATCGTGCAGCGCATCAGGTATGACAGGAAGCCGTGCAGCATCGCACCGGCGTGGTTCGGGCCGGTCAGGCAGCCGCCGCGAAAGCACACCGTCGGCATGTCGAAATAACGACCGTACTCTTGCACGAGCAGGTCGGCCGCCGCCTTCGAGACTCCGAACAGCGAGTGGGTCGAGGCATCGATCGACATGGTCGTGTCGATCCCCTTGAAATACCGATGGTCGGCTGGCAGCTCCAGGCGGTCGCCCTCCTCGATCAACGGCAGAGCGTTCGGCAGATCGCCGTAGACCTTGTTGGTCGAGCAGAAGATGAAGGTTGCCGCTGGCGCGTGCTTCCGGGTCGCTTCGAGCAGGTTCAGCGTGCCGTTTGCGTTCACGCCGAAATCCGTCTGCGGTTCGCGCGCCGCCCAGTCGTGCGATGGCTGCGCGGCCGTGTGGATGACGAGCGCGAGCGAACGTGAGGAGCCTGAGAACACGCTGTCCACCGCGTCGGCATCGCGAATATCGATCTTCAGCGAGCGAAACGAGTCGCCGAACGCCCGTGTCAGCCGATCCGTCGTGTGCGCGGTCGAAGCGGAGGGTCCGAAGAACACCGCTCGCATGTCGTTCTCCAGGCCGATCACGTCGTACCCGGCCCGCACGAAATGTGCGACCGATTCGGAGCCAATCAAGCCTCCGGAACCTGTGACTATCGCCGTCGTCATGACTGGTGAAGGGCGGCCTCGCGACCGCGCTGGGGGCAGTTCATCGACGCCGCCTCAGGTCCGCGGCAGTTGAGAGACGAGGACTTCGGACCGCTCATCGACGATCGGCGCGGGCGTGTCCTGGCGGCGGTAATCACCGCGACTCAGATGCGCCTCGAGCCACACATACAGCACGATGAATAGATAGCGGCTACCCATTTCCTGCAACTTCAGCTTCGACACGCCGTAGCGCCGATTGGTCCACGAGATCGGCAGCACCTTGTAGTTGTAGCCTCGGACGACCGCCTTGAGCGGCAACTCGACGGTGAGATTGAAATGGTTTGACACCAGCGGCTGCACCTGGTCGACCACGTGCCGCCGGTAGGCCTTGAACGCGTTGGTCGTGTCGTTGTATCTGTGTTGGAACAGCATGCTGATGCACAGGTTCGCGATCCGGTTCAGGACGAGCTTCGCGTGCGGATAATCGGTCGTCGTGCCGCCGTGGCCGAAGCGCGTGCCGAACGCGCAGTCGTAACCGCGCTCGAGCGTGCGGTAATAGCGCACGAGATCGCGGGGCGAGTCTGACAGGTCGGCCATCATGATCGCGACCGCATCGCCCGTGTAGAGGTCAAGGCCGGCACGGACGGCATGACCGAAGCCCGGCGGGTAGTGCGACGCCTCACAGCGCACCGTGGGCCGGGTGCGCGCGACCTCACGGACGGCACCGGCGGTCCCGTCGGTGCTGGCGTCGTCGATCACCACCACCTCGTGCTCGATCTCTTCGCGGTTGAGCTCGTCGACGACGCTGCGGACGGTCTCGCCGATCGACTCAGCCTCGTTGTGCGCGGGGATCACGACCGAGAGCTTCATGATCCTCGCGGGGGACCAGCGCCGTGATCGGCATCCCAGATTTGTGCAGGCATGACTCCCTAGCTCACCTTCGCCCGTGAACCAGCCGCCAGCTGGCGGAACTGCATCGCGAGGCCGTCGGACAACCCATGGCAGGATATAAGACGCGCCGACGGGGCGAATGTGGCGCTCTACCCTGGCCCGCGCCGCTGTACGCGCCGTTCCGGCCGCGGGCTGCGGCGAAGCCGGGTCCTGGGGCCGCTATCGTGCGCAGCGCCCCGGGGCGCCCCCGCCCGTGCGAGGTTCCGCGATGAACTACCAACGCCTGTACGAGTATCGCTTCCGCAACGTCGATCAGATGGCTCGGTCGGGGGTCTGGAACGAGATCGCGCCGTTCGTCCACGAGGCGCTCGGGCGGCCCGAGCGGGTGCTCGATCCAGCCGCCGGGCGCGGGGAGTTCATCAACGCCGTGCCGGCCCGCGAGCGCTGGGCAATCGATCAAGTGGCCTACGCGGAGGGAACGTATGACCGCGGTGTGCACACGATCGTCTCGGACGTGTTCTCCGTCGAGCTTCCCCCAGAGCACTTCGACGGTATCTTCGTCTCGAACTTCCTCGAGCATCTGCTCTCGCAGGAGGCCGTCGCCGCGTTTCTCGAGCAGATGCGCGAAGCGACCGCGCACGGCGGTCGCGTTGCGGTCATGGGACCGAACTTCCGTTATTGCTCGCGGGAGTACTTCGACATGGCCGATCACACGCTCAGCCTCACGCATCTGGCGATCGCGGAGCATCTGTACGCGGCGGGGTTCACGGTCGAGCGGATCGAGCCGCGTTTCCTGCCGTACTCGTTCACCGGCCGGCTTCCACCCTCCTCTGCGCTGACACGGAGATACCTGCGCACCCCGCTCGCCTGGCGGGTGCTGGGCAAGCAGTTCCTCGTGATCGGAAAGCGGGAGTAGCAGGTCACAGTGCTGACCTGACAGCGTCCTCGTGGGCGCACACCCAGGCGTGGATATCGGCGAGTATCTCTCGCGGGCCGCGCTCCGGGCCCCACTCCGACAGCGCGTTGAGGCGCGCGCAGTCGGACAGATAGATCGGCACGTCGCCAGGCCGCTCCCCACCGGCGGTGATCTCAGTCTCGTTGCCGGTGATCTCGCGACACAGCGCCGTCGTCTCGAGCAGCGACAGGCTACAGGCCCGGCCACCGCCGACGTTCGCGACGACGCCGTCCCACCGATCGGGCGCGAGCAACTGCGCCTCGACGAGCCGCGAGAGGTCTTCGATGTGCAGCAGGTCCCGCACCTGCTTGCCGGTGTTGCCGAAGCCGATGTACGCGAGTGGGCGCCGGAAGTGGTGGGCGAGGACCCAATAGGTGAACACCCCTTGATCCACCTTGCCCATCTGCCAGGGCCCGGCGACGACGCCGCAGCGATCGATCACAGCACGCAGGCCGTAGGCGGCGCGGTACTCCTCGATCAGCAGCTCCGCGGCGAGCTTCGTCGCCCCGTACAGGGTGCGCGGGCCGGCGAGCGGGAAATCCTCGGCGATCCCGGCGGGCGACGCGCCAGGGAGCGGCTGCTCGCGCGCGAGCTCGAACCGCGTCGCGGTTTCATGGAGCACGAGCCGGCGCAGGCCTTCCACGGGATACACGCGGCTAGTCGACAGGAAGACGATCTGGGCACCGCCGCGACGCGCGCACTCCAGGCAGTTGTAGGCCCCGACGAGATTCGATTTGACGAGGTAATCGGTGCCACCGTCGAATCCGGCGAGCACGGACGGCTCCGCCGAGCACTCCACCAGGGCATCGATCTCGCCCACCTGCTGGAGGTCCTCGAGCTCGCGCACGTCCCCGTGGACGAACGCGACGCCCGCTTCGCGCAGCCGCGGCAGGTTCAGCTCCGCCCCTCGGCGGCGCAGATTATCGAGCGCCGTCACCTGCCACTGCGGATGCCTCGAGGCGAGATTCACCGCCAGGTTCGCGCCGATGAACCCGGCGCCACCGGTCACGAGTAGGCGCATCTCGCTCCTCCTGCCATCAGTTCATTGTGCGGCCCGTCACGACAGGCCCGGCGCGAGGCGCCGCTCAGTGAGCGGTCCGGGTTCCTGTCTGGAATCATGGCGGCTTGTCGTGGATGGAATTGCGCCGTAGCCAACCGGATGAGGCAAGCGCCTCGGCCGCCGCGAGGATAGAACTCCGGTTGGGCCGATGGTGACGCTGAAGCTGCTGGCGTTGCTGGCGGCGCATCTTGTCATGACCGGGCTGCCCGGAGCGGCGGGCGCGCTGCTCGCCGCGCGCAGGGGAGTGAGAAACGCAAGCGTGCTGATCGCCGTGGGACTCGCGACCAGCGGCAGCCTGGCGATGCTCACGTTCTGGTCGTACTACGCGAGCCAGCTGGTGGGCGACGTCGTCGCGTTCGGTGCGGTCGCAGGGTCGATCGTCGCGGTCACGTCGTCACTGCGCGGCGACTACGTGCCGCCGTCGCTACGTCGCCAGCTCCTGACGCCGATGGTTCTGTGGATCCTCAGCTCATGCTTCTTGGTCTTCCTCGGGTTCGTGCACGGTGGCTCGAGCACGCCGATCTTGGTGGGATCGACACGTTTCTCCTATCCGCTCCCTTCAGACAGCCAAATCCCGATGTTCTTCGCTGAATGGTTCTATGCACACGGACACCACGGACCGCCGCCCGTCTTCCCGGGTGTCTGGTTGGCAAGCGATCGACCGCCGCTTCAGATCGGGTATGTGCTGACACAGCGGGCGATCGCATGGGACAACGTCGGGCTCAATTACCAGCTGCTCGCCGTCGTTCTCCAGCAGCTGTGGGTCTTCGGGGCGTGGGCGTTGCTGCTGGCCGCGCGGGTGGGGCGGGTGACGAGGGCGCTGACCGTGCTGGCGATCCTCGTTAGTGACCTCGCCATCGTCAACGGGTTCTTTGTCTGGCCAAAGATGCTCCCGGCGGCGATGCTGCTGGCGGCGGCCGCATTGCTGATCACGCCGCTGTGGTCGGACGTGCGCCGGTCGCTCTGGGGAGCCGCGTTGGTGGCCGTGCTGATGGCGCTCGCCCTACTCGGACACGGATCGAGTCTGTTCGGGATCATCCCGCTGCTGCTCGTGGCAGCGTTCCGCGGCCTCCCACGGCTTCGCTGGCTGCTCATCGGCGCGCTCGCGGCAATCGTGTTGCTGGCACCGTGGTCGGCGTACCAGCGATACGGCGACCCACCGGGCAACCGGCTCGCCAAGTGGGCCTTCGCCGGGGACATCGGCCCGGACAACAAGTCGACGCTGCAGGCTGTGGTCGATGCATACAAGAGCGCCGGGGTGGGCGGCACACTGCACGACAAGGCCGAGAACTTCGCCACTATCTTCGGTGGTGCTCCCGCGATCGCCCTCCTCAAGGCTGCGGTGCACGCCCCCTCCGCGTCGACCGCCGCGCTGGATCTGCGCTCGACGCTGTTCTTCTACCTGGTGCCGTCGTTCGGGCTGCTGCTCATAGTCCCGTTCATCATGCTGGCCCGCCTGCGCCACCACGCGCGCAACGACGCCGAGTGGCGCTTCGCGCTGTCCTGCTACCTCACGCTCGCGATCGGAGAAATCCTGTTCGGGCTGCTGCTGTTCGGGAACGTCACCGACCTGGCAGTGATTCACGAAGGCAGCTATGCGCTTCCGTTGCTTGGCTTCTGCGCCGGCGTCGCCGGGGTGCGGTCCGTGCTGCCCCGGTTCGGCATCTTTCTCGTTCTGCTCAACGCCGCACTGATGCTCGCGCTGTACGTGCCCGCGCTCACGCCGCCGCCCGGAACGAGCTACTCCGCGGCCGCCGTGATCATCGCGCTGGCAAGCCTCGCCGGGTTCGGCGCGGTCGCGCTGCGGAGTGACGATGCGGCGCGCCACGTCGAGGCGCCACGCGTGCTCGCCGCCGCCGCATGAGTGTGTGGTCGCTATCATGGCGACCCCTTCGGCGGGCATCGCGAGTGGTGATCCTGACGTTCCTAGTGAGATGACGACGACCGGTTCGCAACGACTCCCGATGCCGGCGCGCGATCTGGTGCAGCGCACCGGGCACATGGACAAGGTCGATCCTAAGGGCGGCTGCCTCAGACTCCACGACGACCTGGCCGACAGGCGCGCGCGCGGCGCTTGAGGCTCTCACGTGCGCCGTCTCGAGACACAGTTGGTTGGCCCGGTCCTGCTCGAGCCGGTGGTCCACGGCGACGAGCGCGGCTTCTTCCTCGAGTCCTACCGCCGTTCGCTGTTCGCCGAGCTCGGCATCGAGGCCGAATTCGTCCAGCACAACCACTCGCGCTCGCGCCGCGGGATCGTGCGGGGGATGCACTTCCAGCCCGGAATGGGAAAGCTCTTGCGGTGCGTCCGGGGCGCGATCTTCGACGTGCTCGTGGACATCCGCACGGGCTCGCCGAGTTTCGGCCGCTGGGAGGGGTTCGAGCTCGATGACAGAACCCACCATGAGCTCTATGCGCCCGACGGCTTTGCCCACGGGTTCTGCGTGGTCAGCGAGGAGGCCGACGTGGTCTATGGGTGCACGACCTACTACGACCCGTCGAGCGAGGCCGGATTTCGCTACGACGACCCCGAGGTGGGGATCCAGTGGCCGGCCGGGCTCGAGCTGACGCCGTCGGCACGGGACGCGGCCGCGCCGCGGCTGTCCGAGATCGCGGCTTCGCTGCCGTCCGAATACGCCGGCTGAGCGGCCGCGGCACCTTTGCGCCGGCAGATCTCTAGGATCAAGGCCGGCAGTGCGTTCCCGTCTCGCCGTCACCCCCGATCAGTACCGACGCGTCGCCTACGTCACGCTCGCTGCGTTGACGCTGATCGTCCTGACCGGCGCCGGGGTCCGACTCACCGACTCCGGCCTCGGTTGCGCCAATTGGCCGAAGTGTGGCGGCACGCCGCTGCCGCCGCTCAGCTCGCACGCGCTGATCGAGTTCGGCAACCGGGTCGTGTCCGCGATCGTCGGCGTGGTGACGGGCGTCGCCGCGGTGCTCGCGTTCACGCGACGGCCGTTCCGGCGCGACCTGGCGTGGCTCGCTGTTCTGCTTCCGCTCGGCGTCGTGGCACAGGCGGTGCTCGGCGGCTTCACGGTCCGCGAGCACCTCGCGCCGGGGTTCGTGATGGCCCATTTCAGCCTCTCGATGGTGATTCTGATCGCCGCGCTCGCGCTCGCGTGGCGCAGCACGTACGAGCCGGGGTCACGACCGCGCTCGACGGACCGGGTGTCGGTCTGGTCGGTGCGTAGCCTGACTGTGCTGGCCGCGCTCACGATCTTCGCCGGGACGGCGGCCACCGCGGCGGGACCACATTCCGGCGGCGTCGAGGGCCAGCACGTGCATCGGCTGCACTTCAAAGGGACCGACACGCTGACGTGGGTCGTGCATCAGCACGCCACGATTGCGGCGATTTTCGGGGTCGCGGTGATCGGCGTTTGGTTCCTTCGCCGCCGCCGGGGCGCGTCGAGCGAGGCGCTCGAGCCGCTGACGGTGCTCGGCGTGCTGCTCGCCGCTCAAGGCCTCGTCGGCAGCGTTCAGTACGAGCTGGCACTGCCGGCCGACATGGTCTGGGTTCACGTCGCGCTCGCGACATTCACCTGGCTGGCGGTGCTTTGGGCTGTCGCCGCCGAGGGGCAACTCGTGCCCCGGATGGCCGCGGTGCCGGTGAGCGAGAAGACCTCCGGAGCGCGGGCGCTCGAACCCGCCGGCCGCGCGTCGTGATCCGAGCGCTCGACCCCAGCGCCCGCATGCCGTAATGTCTAACCGCTTTCTTACGTATTAGGGTGGTAGCGATCGCTACGATCGACGGCCAGTGGCGCAAGAGTTTTCTCCGACGGCAGTGAGGCCCCCTGCACGCAACGGGGATGTGTCGCTCAGCATCCTCGTCGTCGATGACGAGTCCGACCTGCGCGAAATGCTGACGCGGTCGTTCTCACGCGAGGGGCACCGGGTGATGTCGGTCGCGGACGGCCGCTCAGCCGTCGACCGCGCGAGCACCGAGCACTTCGACATCCTCCTGCTCGACGTGGCGCTCGGCCCAGGCCCCGACGGCTATGAGGTTTGCCGAACCCTGCGCAGCCGCCGCAACGTCGTCCCGATCATCATGCTGACCGCGCTCGATTCCGAGGCCGATGCGGTGCTCGGCCTCGAGGCCGGTGCCGACGACTACGTCACCAAGCCGTTCGGGCTCGCCGAGCTGCGCAGCCGGATCCGGGCCGTGCTCAGGCGCACCGGCACGCGCGCGATGGGCGACGAGGTTCTGAGCGTCGGCCCGATCATGCTCGATCGCGCCCAGCGCGAGGTCACGATCGACGGCAACCACGTGCGCCTCACGTTCTCCGAGTTCGAGCTGCTCGACGCCCTGATGGCCGATCCAGGGCGGCTGCTGAACCGCCAGGAGCTCCTGCGCGCGATCTGGGGCGACAGCGCCTACCGCGACCCGAGAGCGATCGACGTTCACATCCGTCATCTTCGCGAGAAGCTCGAGCCCGAGCCGGACAAGCCGCGCCACATCCTGACGGTGCGCGGAGCCGGCTACCGGCTGCGAGCGCCCTAGCGATGCGCGCGCGACCGCGGCGTCCCATCCTCGGTCTGCGCGGTCGGATCGTCGGCGCGGTGCTCGTGACGACCGTTGCGACGCTGGGTGTCGCGGCACTGGCGCTTCTGGGGCCGCTCGAGTCGCGCCTGCGCGGCGCGGCAAAGAGCACGCTCAAGGCCGAGTTGAGCTCGCCGAGCACGACCTCGAACTTCATCCTCGCCCAACCGTGGCTGGCGTCCTCCAGTAAAGAGGTCCTCCCCGCGTCTCCGGCTTCCAAGACCACCAGCCGCTCCGAGACCCAAGCCGAGCGCGAAGCGAAGCAGATCCAGCTGCAGGCCACTCACGCGCTTCACGCGCTCGGCGCCGCCGCGAAATCGCTCGAGCAGCGCATCGGCGCCTCCGATGTGGTGCTGCTCGGATATTTCGAGCCGAGCGGCGACCGCTTTCGGCCGGTGATCGGGCCGACCGATCCCGAGGTCGCTCGCTCGGACACGTATGGCGATGTCGTTCAGGCGTACCGAGCGCACAAGCCGTACTACTCGTTGGCCTCGATCGGAGGCACCGACTACGCCCGCGCGGCGATCCCGTTCACGACGACATTGCCGGGCTCGAAGATCAAGGAGCGAGAGCGGTGGGTCCTCGTCGTGCGCAAGCCGCTCGACGAGGTCAGCGCGGCGGTCGCGTCGGTTCGCAAGGCGTTCCTGTTCGCCGCACTCGCGGGACTGGCGCTGACGCTGATCCTCGCGATTCCGCTCGCCAGCACATTGGTCCGCCGCCTGCGCCGGCTGCGGCAGGCGGCGGTCGCGATGGCCGACGAGGGGCCGGCGGTCGAGATCCGCGTCGATCGCTCCAGGGATGAGATCGGGGACCTGGCACGAACGTTCACGACGATGCAGGACCGGCTGCGCCAGCAGGAGGAGGCGCGCCGTGCGTTCGTCGCGACCGCCTCGCACGAGCTGCGGACCCCGCTCGCCTCGCTCGACGGGATGCTCGAGCTGCTCGACGACGAGCTGCGTGCCGGCGATCCCGACCTCGACGACTCGCTCTCGTTGCTGGAGCGGGCCCGCGCGCAGTCCAAGCGCCTCGGCCGCCTCGCCGCCGACCTGCTCGACCTCAGCCGGATCGACGCGCAGGTCACGCTCCGCTCGGAACCGGTCGAGCTCAGCGAGCTCAGCCGCGCCGTGCTGGCCGAGTTCCAGCTCGGCCTCGACGAGCGAGCGATCGTCGCTGACCTGGACGACTCGGTCGGTTCCGTGTGGGCGCTCGGCGATCCCGGCAGCGTCGCGCGGATCCTCCGCATCCTGCTCGACAACGCGGTTCGGATGAGCCCGGACGGCGGCGAGATCCGCGTGGTGCTGACGAACGGCACGCACGCATCGCTCAGCGTCTGCGATCAGGGACCCGGCGTCGCGCCCGACGAGCGCGAGCTGATCTTCGAGCGCTTCAAGCGCGGCCGCGACACGGCCGGGCGGGCCGGCTTCGGGCTCGGTCTGGCGATCGGTCGCGAGCTGGCCGAGCGGATGGGCGGCGCGCTCGAGCTCGAGCCGCGCGATCGGCCGGGGGCGAAGTTCACGCTGCAGCTCCCCGCGGCGCAGGCGCCCCGCACCGAGCCGCTGATCGTCGCTTAGCGGGTCTGGCTCGAGGCGACGGTCTTCGCGGCGGGCGACCCAAGCCTTCCGACGTCTCTGCGCTCGACCGGGCGGTGCGCTCGAACCACGACGTGGCAGCATCAGCCGGATGGACCAGAGGCTGATGAAGGTCATGCTGGAGGTCGACGAGCACCATTGGTGGTATCGCGGCCGCCGGCAGATCATTCGCGCCGAGCTCGATCGGCTGCCGCTGCCGGCCGGTGCCCGCGTGCTCGACGCCGGCTGCGGTTCGGGCCGGACGCTCGACGAGCTGACCGCCTACGGCGAGGTGTCCGGGATCGAGCTCGACCCCGACGCCGCGCAGGCGGCGCGCGCCCGCGGACGGGGCGAGGTGTGCGTCGGCCGGCTCGAGCAGCTGCCCTGGGAGGACGATACGTTCGACCTGATCACGTGCCTGGACGTGATCGAGCACACGCCCGACGACCGCCTGACGCTGCGCGAGCTGCGCCGCGTCTGCCGTCCGGGGGGCTGGCTCCTCGTGACCGTCCCCGCGTATCAGTGGCTGTGGTCCTCCCACGACGAGCTCAATCACCACTTCCGTCGTTATGACCGCGCCAGGCTGGGCGCCGCCGCCGACGATGCGGGGTGGCGGCAGCGGCGGGTGACGTCCTTCAACAGCCTGCTGCTCCCGCCCGCGATCGCCGTGCGGCTGGCCCAGCGGCGGCGTCAATCGAGCAACGGCCACGCGACCGAGCTGACGCTCGGGCCGCCGTGGATCAACACCGCGCTCGAGTGGCCGCTTCGGCTCGAGGCCGGATGGCTCGCGCGCGGGCGCTCGCTGCCCGCCGGCCTCTCGCTCCTGGCGGTGCTCCAGAACGGCTGAGCCGATGCTGCTCCTGCCGGCCCTGATCATCCCGATCTCCGGCAGTCTCGGCTACCTGCTGCCCGCGATCATCGGTCTGGAGTCGATGGGCATACCGTCGCCGGGCGAGACGGCGCTCGTGCTCGCGGCGATCCTCGCGAGCCAGGGGAAGCTGCAGATCGAGCTCGTGATCGCGATCGGCATCGCGTCGGCGATCATCGGCGACAACATCGGCTACCTGCTCGGGCGCAAGCTCGGCCGCGACTTCCTCGAGCGGCCGGGGCCGTTTCACAAACGGCGCGTCGCCGTGATCAGCACCGGTGATCGCTTCTTTCGCAAGCACGGCCCGAAGGCGGTGTTCATCGCGCGCTGGATCGCGCTCGTGCGCTTCGCGGCCGCGTGGATGGCGGGGATCAACCGGATGCCGTTCCTGCAGTTCTTCTTCTGGAACGCGCTCGGCGGCATCACCTGGGGGATCGCCTACGGGCTGGTCGGCTACTACGGCGGCGAAGCCGCGGCTCACGTGCTTGAACAGGCCGGGATCTTCGGCGCGATCCTGCTCGGCGTGCTCCTGATCGGCGGGTTAATCGCCCTCAAGCTGCGCGAGCGAAGGGCCAAACGCAAGGCCGAGCTGTCGGATGTCGGCGAGCCCGAGCCCGAGCCGACGGATTGACGCTCAGGTGTTCTCCGACCCGCTTGGCTCGAGGTCGAGCGCGCACGAGTTGATGCAGTAGCGCAGCCCGGTCGGCCTCGGACCGTCGTCGAACACGTGGCCGAGATGGCCGCCGCAGCGCTTGCAGAGCACCTCGGTGCGCACCATCCCGAGGCTGCGGTCCGAGTGCAGCTCGACGTTCTCCGCGACGGCGGGCTCGAAGAAGCTCGGCCAACCGGTCCCGGAGTCGAACTTCGTGTCGGATTTGAACAGCTCGGCACCGCATCCTGCGCAGCGATACGTCCCGTCGTCCTTCACATGCACGTACTTGCCGGTGAAGGGGCGCTCAGTGCCTTGCCGGCGCAGCACGTCGTACTGCTCGCGTGAGAGGCGATCGCGCCACTCCGCGTCGGTCAGGTCGACTTCTCGATTGGTGTCGGTATCCATGGTGCTCACGGTACCGACTCGTGATGAACGAAGCTTGAATTCGGTGGGTGCTTGGGCGTCCTCCGTGAAGCAATCGATCACCCAGCTCGATCACGGCGCCGCGGCTTTTGTCGACGCGGGCGGCGGGTCGGAGCGCGCGGTCGAGGTTTGCCGGGGATACCGCGGCTTTCCTCGCTTTCGCTCCGTCTCGATCGTCGTCGTCGAGCTTGACCGCGGCTGGCGCGGTTTTCGTCGACGGCCGTGTCGCCGAGTTCGCGCGGTCGAGCTTTGCCGCGCACCCGCGCCCACCCCACGCGCCGCCTCGTCGACCCACCTGCGCCCTGCTTCACCGCCCGATTGCGACCACAGGCTCGGACATCTCCGCGCCCAGGTGACTCGTAGCTGCCAGCGGGTCAGGCTCGAGCAGCTCGATCACCAGCGTCGACCACCCGAACGCGCCCGCGCCCATGCCGCGCCCGGTGTAAGGGTCGTAGTACTCGCGCAGGCCCGAGCGCGTCACGGCGGCGCCGAGCCTGGTCGCGAGCTCGGTCGCGTGCTCGGTGTAGCCCAGGCGCACCAGGCCGAGCCAGATCAGCCACGCGGCGTTGATCCAGGTCGGCCCGCGCCAGTAGCGGCGCAGCCACAACCCCTTGCGGTCGCGGCGGGCGAAGCTCGGCTCGCTCGCAGCGACCGACGGCGGCGGCACCGGGAGCCAGAAACGGCGGGTGTCGAGCAGGTGCTCCTCGACCAGCCGGCGTCCGATCGGCTCGGGTAGGTCGGGCAGCGCCAGCGGAGCGAGCGCGGCCCACGTGATCGGCACCGGCTGTCCCGGGTCCGGGCGGGCCAGCGGCACGAACAGGCCGCGGTCGCGATCGTAGAGCCGCTCGACGATCGTCGGCGTCAACGAGGGACGGCCGAGCGCGAGCCGCGAGAGGTTGTACAGCACGTTGGTCAGCACATCGCAGCAGACCGGCCCTTCGTCCGCGGCGATCCGTCGCAGGTCGTAGCCGAGGCGGCGATTTCTTCGTACCAGCAACGCGAAACCGGGCAGACCGTGCGCGCGCGAACCCCAGATCGCGTCGAACTGAGGCGATGAGTCCAGGCCCGACTCGTCCGGCTGCACGATCCACAGCAAGCCGTCGCCGTCAAGGTCCCGATTGGCCTCGAGCCAGTCGTGGTGCCGCGCGATGCCGGGCACCACCGCCGGGTCGCCGACCGCCGTCCGCCAGGCCCACGCGAGCACCGGTGGCTGGATGCTCGCTGTCATCGGCGCGTCCGCCGAGGTGACGTTGTAGGTCAGCCGGCGCGGCCCGTCGAGCCGGTTGTTCCAGAAGATCGTGTGCCCGATGAAGCCATCCTCGCGCTGTGCGGCGAGCAGCGTCTCGAGCTCCCGGCGCGAGCGGGCCGGGTCGAAGCGGCGCCAGGTGGTCGCGGTGAAGCACGAGTCCCAGTACCACTGCCAGCGGTAGTGCGGGTAGCTCGGGCACGTGTAGGCGAAGGGCACGCCATCGCTGCGGCGGACGCCCTCGCGCCAGTTGTCGCGGAGGACTGCCTCGCAGTCAGCGCGGATCGCCGAGATGTCGTCCTGCGCGAGCATCGCTCTCTCATCCTGGCAGGCCGTCCGTCCGAGCCGCGCCGTATGGTCGCGAACTGGTGTTCGACCTGGACCTCGATCGACGCTCTACCACGGCCCGCTCGCCGCCGGCTGCCGGCGACTGGCTGAGCGAGCTCAACGACGAGCAGCGCGCCGCCGCCACCCATCCGGGCGGCCCGCTGCTCATCCTGGCTGGCGCGGGCACCGGCAAGACGACGACGCTGTGCGCCCGCGTCGCCTGGCTGATCGGCGAGGGCATAGCGCCAGAGCGGGTCATGTTGCTCACGTTCACGCGCCGGGCCGCACGCGAGATGCTGCAGCGCACCAGATCGCTCATGACCGCGGCCGGTGGCCGTGGGAGCGTGGTCGGCGGCACGTTTCACTCGGTCGCGCATCGGTTCGTGCGCATGCATGCGGCGGCGCTTGGGCTCGAGCCGGCCTTCGGCGTGCTCGACGCCGGCGACGCTGCGGACCTGCTCGACCTGATCCGTGAGGAGCACGGCCACGCGCAGAGTCAGCGCCGGTTCCCCAAAAAGCAGACGTTGCTGGACATCTACTCCCGCACCGTGAACGCCCAGCGGACGCTGTCCGAGGTCGTGGCCGAGAGCTTTCCGTGGGTGGAGGACCACATCGACGCGATCGCCGGCCTGTTGAAGGCGTACACCGCGCGCAAACGCGCGCTCGGCGTACTCGACCTCGACGACCTCCTGCTGTACTGGCACGCGCTCGCAAACGACGAGGTGATCGGGCGGGCGCTCGAAGCGACGATCGATCATCTCCTGATCGACGAGTACCAGGACGTCAACGGCCTCCAGGTCGACATCGTCCGCGGCTTGCGCCGGGAATGCCGCGACGTCACCGTCGTCGGCGACGACCTTCAGGCGATCTACGGCTGGCGCGCGGCGTCGGCGCGCCACATCCTGGAGTTCACCTCGGTGTTCCGGGACGCCTCGGTTGTGACGCTCGAGCACAACTACCGCTCCTCGCAGCCGATCCTCGACACCGCCAATGAGGTCGCCGCCCAGGCGGCGCGCGCGTACCCAAAGCGGCTGCGAAGCGAGCTGCGCGGTGGCCGCCGACCCGAGCTCGTGTTCTGCCGCGACGAATCAGCCCAGGCGGTGGAGGTGTGCGAGCGCGTACTGTCCGCGCGCGAACAGGGGATGGAGCTCCGCGCGCAGGCGGTGCTGATCCGCGCGTCGCACGACAGCGACCTGCTCGAGTTGGAGCTCACTCGACGCCGGATTCCGTTCGTCAAGTACGGGGGGCTGCGCTACCTCGAGGCGGCGCACGTCAAGGATCTCGTAGCGCTGTTCCGGTTGGTCGACCATCCGGCCAACGAGCTCTCGTGGTTCCGGCTGCTGCAGCTGATCGAGGGCGTCGGCCCCGTCACGGCCCGGCGGGTGCTGGACGCGCTTCTGACCGGATCCGACGGAGATCCGCTGGCGGCATGGCCGCTCGCGCGCGAGCGGCTGCCCGACGCCGCCCGCGAGCTGGCCGAGCCTCTTGTGGCGGCGCTCGTCACGGCGCGCGGGCAGCGAATGGCGGCCACGCAGGCCGAATGTCTAAGGGATGCGATCGGGCCGCTGATTCGCGCTCGC
This sequence comes from uncultured Solirubrobacterales bacterium, assembly GCA_963763525.1. GTDB lineage: Bacteria > Actinomycetota > Thermoleophilia > Solirubrobacterales > Solirubrobacteraceae > Palsa-465. Next base: position 21,710 of record CAVXPA010000010.1, on the reverse strand, counting down.
TACCCCGACGGCGCCATCCGCATGGCGGATCTCGATCAGCTCGTCGCCGCCGCTCGCGAATCGACGCGGCTCTCGCACTTCGTCTCCGAGCTCGCGCTCGATCCGCCGCAGTCGAGCGCCGACCTCGCCGGCCCGCCGCACCTCGATGACGATTACCTCGTGATCTCGACGATCCACTCTGCGAAGGGACTCGAGTGGCAGGCCGTGCACGTGCTCGCGCTGTACGACGGGAACTTCCCCGCCTGCATGTCGGCCGGCACGAGTGAGAGCGTCGAGGAGGAAAGGCGCCTTCTGTACGTGGCCCTCACGCGGCCGCGTCGCCACCTGCATCTCTACGTCCCGGTCCGCTACTACCACCGCCCCAGGGGGATCGACGACGCGCATGGTTACGGCAAGGTGTCTCGGTTCCTGACACCGGAGGTACAGGAGACGTGCGAGGTTACCCGCGTGCAGGACGACCTGCGCTCACCAGGGAGCGTCGAAGGCGGGCCACGGCGGATCACCGTCTCGGTCGATGGGCTGCTTCGCTAGTCCTGGTTGCTGATCACGTTGTTCCGGCCTGAGGAATGAGCCATCCGGGCTTCGGCGCTTCGGGGATCAGCCGGCTTCGTGCGACCGCGCAACCGGGCGATCGGGATCGGTGATCCATTCGCTCCACGAGCCTGGATAGAGCGCGGCGGCCTGTCCGGCGAGCGCAAGCGCCAGGACCTCGTGTGCCGCGGTCACGCCCGAGCCGCAGTAGACGCCCACCTCAACGCCTGGTCGCGCGCCCAGTTGCTCGAACGCGCCGCGCAGAACGGTCGGCTCGAGAAAGCCCCCGCTCTCATGAACGTTGTCGGTTGTCGGGCGGTTCTTCGCACCTGGGATGTGCCCGGCGACGGGGTCGACCGGCTCGGTGAGGCCGCTGAAGCGCTCGGGCGCGCGAGCGTCGAGCAGGATCCCGCTGCCGGCCGCGAGCTCGGCCGCCTGGCCGGCATCGATCACGGCCATCCTCCCCGGCACTGCGACGAAGTTACCGGGTGTCGGCGGGAGTGGAACCCCGGTCTCGATTTGCTGACCAGCCGCCACCCAAGCGCTCAGCCCGCCATCCAGCACCGCGACCCGATCGTGGCCGAAGTAGCGCAGCAGCCACCACGCTCGCGCCGCCGCCAGCGAACTCGCCTCGTCGTAGACGACGACCCCGCGGTCGATCGAGACACCGGCTGCACGCATCGCCGCCGCGAACACCTCGGGATCGGGCAGCGGATGGCGGCCACGCGGTCCCGGCGGCGCCGCCAAGTCCGTGTCGAGATCGACGAACACAGCGCCGGGCAGATGACCCCGCACGTAGGCGTCCCGCTCGGCACCGGGCCCGAGCCGCCAGCGGACGTCGAGCAGCGTCGGCGGCGGAGCCGCAGAGGCGAGCAGCGAGGCGAGCCCCTCGACTGAGATCAGCGGTCCGTCGAGAAATTGGCTCTCGCGCTTCGGCACGGTCTTTGTGACGCTAACAGTCGACCGCCAGGCGAGCCGGCCGGGGGAGGATTGCCAGGCGAGTCGGCCGGGAGAGGATTGCCAGGCGAGTCGGGCAGGAGAGGATTGCCAGGCGAGTCGGCCAGGAGAGGCAACGCCTCCGGCGCGGCTGCCCGCGTCCCGGCAGGTGTAATGTGCGTCGTCCATGACTCGCGGTGAGACCGAGGAGAAAGTCGATCACCCGCTGTTCGCACGGTTTTACCTGCGAGGGATGAAGCACAGGCTGACGACCGCCGAGGAGGAGTACCGAAGCAAGCTGCTCGCCGGCCTCGCGGGCGAGGTGCTCGAACTCGGCGCGGGCTCGGGTGTCAACTTCCAGTTCTATCCGGCGTCAGTCGAACACGTCCTCGCAGTCGAGCCCGAGCCTCTGCTTCGCGCCGAAGCGATCAAGAGCGCCGCTGAGGCGCCCGTTCCGGTCACCGTCGTCGATGGTGTGTCGGGCCACTTGCCGGCGGAGGATGGAACCCTCGATGCGGCCGTTGCATCACTTGTGTTGTGCTCCGTGCCCGATCAGGAGCGCGCGCTCGGGGAGCTTCGCCGGGTGCTCCGCCCGGGAGGCGAGCTGCGGTTCTACGAGCACGTGATCTCGCGTCAGCCGGCGGCCGCGGCGCTACAGCGTCTGGCCGACGCGACGTTCTGGCCACGCGCCCTGGGCGGGTGTCACTTGAGCCGCGACACTCGCAGCGCGGTCGAGTCAGCCGGATTTGACGTGCAGCGCTGCGAGCGGTTCGTCTTCACCCCAGGGCCGCCCATCCCTCCGATCCCATACATCCTCGGCATCGCGCGAGCAGCGGAAGACGCGTGACGCCAAATCAGCACTGCTACAAGGTCGGCCAGTAGTAGTAGCTGATCATCTGCAGGTCCGGACTTTCGCTCTTGACCCGGGTGAGGGTCGCATTCCAGGATGCCCAGGTTTCCGGCACGACCCAGTTGGGGGTTGTGGACATGGGCAGTGCCGGCCCCATCTCCGTGCACCACAGCGGCAGGCCCTCGGAAGCCGCCCACGCCGCGTCCCGCGGGATCTGAAGCAGACCTCCCGGGCGTTTGGTGTAGTAGCAGTGTGCTGCGATCGCCTGCACTCCGGGCGGGCGGCTGACGGCGAACCCGTCCTTGTTGACATTGAAGCCCCAAGGGCTGAACTCGCCGTAGACGCGGATGGCGTGCGGCACGAGCTTGGTCAGAACCGGTTCGACCGCGTCCCAATCGGCCCGATAGCTCGCTCCCGCGGTTTGCCGCTGGCGACCAAGGGCCTTCACTCCCTGCGCATTGGGGGTCATCGACGTCAGATCCTGCTCGTTGCCGACCGCGACCGCCCACAGATACGGTCCATAGCTCTGAAGCACCTGCTTGAAGTAAGCGGCGACAGCTTCCGGTGTCCAGCTGTTGACGAACTGAAGCGAGAGGTAGACCTTGAAGCCGGCGGCATGCGCAATCTTGGCGCAGCCAAGGCCCTCTTCAGACTGCGCCTGCTCAGGAGACAGGATCAAGCGCAGGACATTGGCGTGGCTCGCTTTCAGGAACGGAACGATGTTGTAGTTCGCGAGACAGTAGTGCTGCGTGCTGACGGCAAACAGCGGTGTCTGTCGCGACTCGGCCGCGGTGGTGCCAGGCACGCTGATCGGCCCGGTCGCGGCGGCGCTGGTGGCGGCGGCGATCGGAGAGGGAGTGACGGCCGCACCGCGCGAACGCGGTGGGTTCCCATGTTGCAGCACGCCGACGAGAATCGCAGCGGCGGCTCCGGCGAGCACCAGAAGCATCACCGCAAGACCGGCCCGATACCGGCGCGTAAGCAAGTCCCGCGACCTCATCGTTGGAACGGACCGAACAGAAGCGAGCACTGTACCGGGTTGGCCCCACCCGCGACCAGCGCTGGGAAAGATCCGTCAGCGGCCTGACAGGCTCAGCGGCCCTTCCCGCAATGGGCAAAGCCTTTGCCCGCCAGCGCTCGCCGGGCGTCTAGGGTCAGTTCGCTGGCTCCGTTGACATCGCGCGTCAACGCTGCCGTGTCGCCTGTTCCGATTGCCTTGGCCATGCCTGCGATGTCAGTCTCCTCCCGCTTGACATCGGATACGTACGTGCTCCACGCCGCGGCAAACGACGGCGGAGGCGTGAGGGCGGACAGTTGGTCGGCGGCGATCGAGAACGTCGTGGCGGCCTCTTCCAAGATCTGCTGTGCGGTAGCGACCGACGTCGAGCCTTTGATCGTCTTCACCGGCGCGATCGCAGCGTTTGCGTTCTTGCAGATCGCATCCGCGCTGGCAATGAAGGATGCCGGCGACGCGCTCGACGTGCTCGACGCGCTGGATGTGCTCGACACGCTCGATGTGCTCGAGGTGCTGGTCGCGAGGCTGGCCGACCCAGAGGAGGACAGCGTCGAGGCCGACGGGGACGTGGAGGATGACCCACACGCAGCTCCCACGAAAGGCGCCGCACATGCCAGCAGCAGAAGCAGTGCGCGCCGGCTCATACTCCACGCGCCGTCATGCTCGCCTGTAGACGGTCATCGGATTGTCCATTGTCGGTCATCTCATTGTCCGGGGGCTGCCGCCGGGGCGTCAAGGAGCGTGCTGAACGATCTCGGCCGGCACCCAGCGTCCAGCCGCGAGCTCCGCAACCGTGAAGCGCCCTCCGCGCCGAGCCCGACGCGCTCGATACCGAGCTCCACGACGCCGAGAGCCACCTCAAGCTGACCGAAACGACCGACGCGTTCCGCGCCTGCGTCTCGACCAACGCCGAGAAGCTCACGATCGAGCAGCGCCAAGAGATCGTCCGCCGCGTCGTGCTGGTCGTACGCCCGTCTGAAACAAGCAGCGCAAGCGCGGTCATCAGGAGGGGTCCCCGGGAGCGGTCCGGCGGACGCAGCCGCCCTATCTTCACCCTGATGGCTGTTCTCCACGCATCTTGGCCAAGGCAGCGCCGGCCGCTGGCCTCGGTCGCGTGCGCGTTGGCGCTGGCGGGCTGCGGAGGAGCGATCAGCGAAACCAGCACCGCGACGCCCAACGCTCCCGCCCCGACGAGCAGCATTGCCACGAGCAGTCCTGCCGGGAGCGGTAGCGCGACGCGCCCAACGGCGGTGGCTCCGACGCGCCCGCCCAGCAAGCCCAGGCAGGTGGCTGGAGGCGGCGGCCGAAGCCCGTCCGGTCTTGTTTATTCGACCGCGTCGGCCCAGGTGGTGCAGTCCCAGCCCCCGCCGGGCTTCTGCCACGCGCTCGGCTCGGGACTGTACTCCCGCCCCGATCCACGGTGTACGCCAGGCGCGCTGAACCCCACCGTCACCCAGGCGACTATTCAGGAGACCATTTGCGTGACGGGCTGGACCTCCACGGTGCGGCCGCCCGGGTCGGTGACCGAGCCCGAAAAGCGGGCGAGCATGGCCGCCTACGGCGACACCGGCCCGCCGAGCACGTACGAGTACGACCATTTCGTGCCCTTACAGCTGGGCGGGGCGGTCAACGACCCGCGCAACCTGTGGCCTGAGCCGGGGGCATCACCCAACCCAAAGGACTCGGTCGAGAGCGACCTGCGCTCAGAGGTGTGCGCGGGGAGGATGAGACTGGCGGCCGCGCAGCGCGCGATTGTCAGCGACTGGACGAAGCTCGCGGGTCAGGGCACCACGGGCGCCGCGTCCACCCAGGGGCCGACGGGCAGGCCCTCTCCCTCTAGTGCGCGGTGCTCGGCATCGGCCTCGTACTCAAGCCGCTATCACGACTTTGACGTGTACGTCCACTCGAACCAGCCGGCGCAGACCGTGACCGTCTCGGACAACTCGGGGAGCACGGCGAGCTATCACACGGACGCCTCGGGCTACGCGGACGTGTATTTCAAGGCTCCGGCCTCGTCGGCCGGGGAGACGGTCACCGTGGACGTCGGCGCGGCGAGGTGCCAGACGACGCTGTAGGTCGCCGGCGCACCGAGCGTCATCATCCGCTAGCTCTCACACTGGCACACGGGTGCGGCTATCGATCGTGGCGAGACCGACGGGAACAATGACCGCCGGGTGTGCGTGCGCCAGCGCGCCGGCGACGCGCTCGCTGGCCTGCCCGCCTACCGGCGTCGGGCACTCCCCATTTCGACCCAGCCTAGGGCGCGTTGAGGTGCAGGAGTTCGTGTGCGAGCGCAGCGATCACCGCTCGCAGCATCGGTGGAGACTCCGCCGAAAAATCGCTGCGGCGCCTGTAAGCGGGTTGTGGGAGCAAGCCATCTCGCGGGCGGGCTCGGGAGACTGCCGCAGCTGCTCGAGGTTGTCGCGTCAATGGGTGGGCACCACCCTTTGCCTGTCTGGGCGGCTTGCATGCGGCCTGCTGCGGCAGCCAATTCCGTGCGATGCTTGCAGCTCACCGATGATTTTGCCGTGGATGCCTACGTAAGCGGGTAGGTCACTTCCCGCCCACACTGACGGAGGGAGAGCAAGTTGGGGAAAATCGTTGTACACGAGTTCATCAGCCTGGACGGCGTGGTCGAGAATCCAAAGTGGACGCTCGAGTATGGGTTCGACCCGAAGATGGGCGAAACGATCGCCAGGGTGATGGCGTCGAGCAAGGCGATCCTGCTGGGGCGCCAGACATACGAGGAGTTCTACCCAGCCTGGTCGCCGCGTAGTGTCGAGCAGGATCCGGGCGCGCCGTTCTTCAATGAGACGCAGAAATACGTTGTGTCGGGAACGTTGCAGAGCGCCGACTGGAAGAACTCGACGATCCTGGGGCCTTACGACGCGGACGCGGTAGGCGGACTCAAGGAGCGAGTCGACGGCGACATCTACGTCAGCGGCAGCGGAACACTCGTGCGCGGGCTGCTCGCGGACGGACTCGTCGACGAGCTGCATCTCTTCCTCTTCCCGATCGCGCTCGGCGCCGGCAAGCGGCTGTTCGCCGAGGGCGTGACGATCAAGCTCGCAGTCGCTGCGACCGATGTCTACGACAATGGCGTCGTGCACCTGGCGTACCGGGCGGCCGAATAGATCTGACCGTCATGCGCCCGCATCTTCAGCAAGTGCAAGGCCTGCAGGCATTCTCCGGACGTCTTGGTCAGAGCCGCCAGATCTCAGCCTAATCGAGAACGTCGGAAACTCGTCGTCCCTGACACGCTGAAACGCGATGTTGCGTTCCGGGCGCCCGATACTCAGACCTCAGCCGTGCTGGCGCAGAGCTCGCTCGTGCCGCAACGCAAACTCGTCTCTCGCACGCGTAGCTTGTCGCGTCCGCGCAGTCGGAACGTGAAGCTCCGCCAGTTTTGGCTCCGGGGACATTCGGCTGACCGAAAAGGACATCGCGTGACCAAACGGCGGATACCGGACGACTCTCTACACTCACTCACCCGCAGCCGGTGTTGAAGCCGCAGCTCGAGCACGTGTAGCAGCTGCCGGTTCGCTGCATCATGCCGCCGCATTGCTGGCACGCGGGTCCGAGATCGAGTCCTCTGGAAACCGCCGGCAGGACCGGGGGCGAGTCGGTCAGCGCCGACGTCGCCGGCTGGGCCGGGGGGGCGCCGCCCGCTACGCCGTGGGTGGCGCCGTTGCCGAGCCCGTTATGCGTCGCTTCCTCGGTGTCCGACGTCTCCTCGGCCGGATCTGAGACCAACGGCCGCGAGGTGTCGCTGAACGCCGAGCTGGCGGCGTCCTGTGCCGCCTTGCGCGCGCGCACCGCCGGCGTGAGGATCCCGAGCTCCTCCTGGAGGTCGACGTCGAGGAAACGCGAGGCGAGCCAGCGCATGATGTAGTCCGGCATCGACTTCGCGAACGGAATCTCCGGATTCGACGTCATGCCCTCGGGCTCGAAGCGCATATAGCTGAACTTGCGCACCAGCGTCTCCAACGGCACGCCGTACTGGAGGGCGATCGAGATGGCGGTCGCGAACGAGTTCATCATCCCGCGCAGCGTCGAGCCTTCCTTGCCGATGTCAGTGAGGAAGATCTCGCCGACCGTCCCGTCCTCGTACATGCCCGCGGTGATGTAGCCCTCGTGGCCGCCGATCGAGAACTTGTGCGTGATCGACTGACGCTCGCGCGGCATCCGCTTGCGCCTCGGCGGCGCCTGCTCGAGCGCTTCCGCGACCGCTCGGTCGATGTCGGCCTGAGTGGCCGGCGCCGGCTGCTGCTTCTGCGCGTCGGTGCGCAGCGCCTGGGCGGTCTTGGAGCCATCCCGGTAGATCGCCAGCGCCTTGACGCCGAGGTGCCACGCCTGCGTGTAGGCATCCGCGATGTCCTCGACGGTCGCCGACTCGGGCATGTTGACCGTCTTGCTGACAGCGCCACTGATGAACGGCTGGACTGCGCCGAGCATCTTGATGTGGCCCATGTGTGAGATCGCTCGCTCACCGACCGCCACGTCGAATACGGCCAAGTGCTCCTCGGCGAGATCTGGCGCTTCGATGATCGTGCCGTGCTCGTTGACATACGCGACGATCTGCTCGATCTGCTGATCGCCGTAGCCGAGCGTCTCGAGCGCAATCGGAACCGTGCGGTTGACGATCGTCATCTGACCGCCGCCAACCAGCTCCTTGAATTTCACGAGCGAGAAATCCGGCTCCACGCCGGTCGTGTCAGAGTCCAGCAGGAAGCTGATCGTTCCCGTGGGTGCAAGGACACTGGCCTGTGCGTTCCGATAGCCGTACTGTTCTCCGGCCGCCACGGCCTCATCCCAGGTCATTCGCGCCGCACTCAGGAGCCGGGTGTCACGGCAAACCGGGTCGGGAATCGCGTAGGCGGAGTCACGGTGCATGCGCATGACCGCGTTGTGCGCGTCGCGGTTCTCCGCGTAGCGCTCATAGGGACCGATCGCGGCCGCTGTCCGGGCCGAACCCAGGTAGGCCCGACCGGTCATCAGCGCCGTGATCGACGCAGCGGTTCCACGACCGTCGTCGGAGTCGTACGGCATGCCGTTGGCCATCAGGTAGGCGCCGAGGTTCGTGTACCCCAGACCCAGCTGGCGGAACGCCCGCGCGTTGGCACCGATCTTCTCGGTCGGGTAGCTCGACGGTGTGACGATTATCTCCTGCGCCAGCAGCATGATGTCCACGACATGCTCGAATGACGCCGACGATCGAGCGTGCCGTCCTCGCGACGGAACTTCATCAGGTTCAGCGACGCGAGATTGCACGCCGAGTCGTTGACATGCATGTATTCCGAACAGGGGTTGGATGCGTCGATCCGCCCCGAATTCGGGCACGTGTGCCACTGGTTGATCGTCGTGTCGTACTGCACGCCGGGATCGGCGCAGCGCCAAGTCGCCTCCGCGATTTCGCGCATCAGCCGACGCGCCGGGATCGGCTCACCGATCGGTTGTCCGGTCGTGCGTGCGATCAGATGCCAGTCCTCGTCGTTCTCGACCGCGCGCATGAACTCGTCGGTGACCCGCACCGAGTTGTTCGCGTTCTGGTACTGGATCGAGAAGAAGCCGTCTCCGTCGATCGACATGTCGAAGCCCGCATCACGCAGTGCAGCGGCCTTGTCCTCCTCCTTGGCTTTGCACCAGATGAAATCTCGGATGTCAGGATGATCGACGTTCAACACGACCATCTTTGCGGCCCGTCTCGTCCCGCCACCCGACTTGATCGACCCAGCCCAGGCGTCCGCGCCGCGCATGAACGACACCGGCCCGGACGCGGTCCCGCCCCTGCTGAGTGGCTCCATCGAGCCGCGGATCTTCGACAGGTTGATGCCTGATCCCGAGCCTCCGCGGAAGATGATGCCCTCCTTGGTGTTCCACTCGAGGATCGACTCCATGTTGTCCTCGACCGACAGGATGAAGCAGGCGCTCGCCTGCATCTTGGGATCGCCGACCGGATGCCAACCGACGTTGAACCAAACCGGTGAATTGAACGCCGCCATCTGGTGCAGCAGGATGTAGGTCAGCTCCGCTTCGAAAGTGTCACCGTCCTCCTCGCTTGCGAAGTAGCCGTATTCCCTTCCCCACGAGGCGATCGTGCCGGCGACCCGCTCGATCATCTGCTTGACCGAGCGCTCTCGCTCCCGCGAGTCCGGCTGGCCGCGGAAATACTTCTGCGCGACGATGTTCGTCGCATTCTGCGACCACGTCTTGGGGAACTCGACGGCGCGCTGCTCGAAGGAGACCTTGTCACCGTGGCCGATTCTCGCGTCACGCAACTCCCACTCGACGGTGTCGAACGGATGCATTGCGGGCGTCGTGAAAAAGCGGCGGATCGAGAGGCCGTCGCCCGCGTGCTGCTCGGGGTGAGTTGTGTTGCGGGGTCTGCTCCATGGCGGGTGCTCCTATCGTTTTCCGCTCGTTCGCGCTGCTCCGGCGCCGCTTCTGGTCGACCGAGGCGGTGACACTGAATGTTGCCGGATGGGTCGGACGGAAAGCCGAGCGGAGATGCTGCGCCCGACGCATGCGCGGGCGCCTCTGTTCGTCCCCAATTATATTATGCCGCGGCCCGCGCGTTCAAACGAGGTCCGCGAGCGCTTGCCAGGGCCGCCTTGAGCACAGCCTCTGGCAGCGCTCGTGTGCGTCGATCCTGCGGATCCGCTCCGGGTCGGCGGCCCACAGCTCGAGGTAGGCCGCCGGCGATCCGCACGAAGAACTGCTCCTCCTCGCGTTCGAGCCGGTCCAGCGGCTCGGACCGCTCGCGCGAGCGTGCGCGCCCGAGCGACCCGGCCGACCGCCAGCAGCAGCGTCCGGTCGGGGCCGTAGACCGCCGCGTCGCAAACTCGTTGATCTGTCGCGACCGCTGCGATCCCGAGCTCGCGGCCCGCGCCCTGGTAGGCGAGCGACGAGTCGACGAACCGATCGAGCAAGACCCAAGTCCCGGCGTCAGGAGCGGCGCGATCGCCTCCTCCACGAGCTGCGCCCGTGCGGCGGCATACAGCAGGGCCTCGGCTCGCGCACCGATCTCGAGGCTCGGGATCCTTGACGACTCGCGAATCCGCTCGGCGCGCCTTACCCCGCCGGGCTCGCGCAGAAGCCGCACGTCGAGCCCGCGGTCAAGCAGCGCGGCATGCGAGCGCCAGACAGCCAGCGTGGTCTTGCCGGCGCCGTCGAGCCCTTCGATCGTGATCAGCGCGCCCTCGGCCACATGGCAGGTATCTGGCGCGACGCGGGCGGTGGCACTAGCATCGGGATGTGCTCGCCGACTCGATCGCCATCCCCACGCCCGCGCGGTGCTGGCTCCGGCTGCTCGCGCCCGGCGGGCAACCCTCGCACGCGTATCTGTTCCATGGCCCCGGGGGAGCCGGCAAGCGGGCGGCCGCTCGCGCGGTCGCCGGCGAGCTGCTGGCCGCGGGCGCGACCGACGATCCCGGGAGCGCGCGAGCGCGGGCGCCGCGGGCACACACCCCGACCTCACCTGGGTCACGCCGAGCGGCGCACACGAGATCCTCGTCGGCGACATCGACGGCCCCGTGATCTCGGCCGCGAGCAAGACGCCGTTCGAAGTCGGCGCGTCGGGTGTTCGTGATCGAGCACGTCGACGAGCTCGGCGACGAGGCCGCCAACAGGATGCTGAAGACGCTCGAAGAACCGCCGCTCGTTACGTGCACCTGATCCTGCTCACCGACCGGCTGGCGGAAGTGCTGCCGACGATCCGCTCGCGCTGTCAGCTGGTGCGCTTCGACGCGCCCTCGGCGAGCAGCAGCTCGCGGCTCGAGCTCGAGGCGGATTGGGACGACCGGCCAGACCGCCCTCGCCTGCGCGCGGCTCGCGCTGGGGGATGCCGAACAGGCGCGGGAGCTGGCACGGCGAGGCCGGACCGAGCGCTGCGCGCCGGGGCCGAGCGGCTTCGCGCGCGCGCCGATTGCGCGGGCAGGTCGGCCGAGGCCCGGCCTGGGCGGGTCTGCTTGAGCGCGGTCCGCGACCCGAGGCGAGCAGGTCCGAGCGGAGCTCGACAGCGCCGCGTCGCCAGCCGACTCGAGCTCTATCCCGCGCAAGGAGCGCAAGCGCATCGAGACCGAATGGGCGAGCGGACCCGGCGCGCGCGCCGCCGGGTCGAGACGCGCGCGCTCGACCTCGGCGCTGCAGCTCGTCTCGCTGTGGTTCTCCGATCTCGCGGCCTGGCCTGGGATGCGCCGGATCTGTTCGCCACTCGGATCGCCTCGCGGAGCTGGAGGCACATGCGGGCGTCGAGCCGAGCGGCTGAGAGCGGCGGTCGAGCTCGTCGAGGACACCCGTCAGCGGTTTCAACTAAACGTCTCGGAGGATCTCGCGTGCGAGGCGCTCGCGTACCGGTTTGGAGGGCGCGTGCTCGACGTCGTGCAGACCCGCCGAGGTGCACGCGCGTCGTCACCTCCGTGCGCCGGTGTCGCGCCCGGACGCGCGACGAGTTCATCTCGCTGATGCGAGCGAGCCGCTCGTTCCACCGGCCGTGGGCGAGCGCGCCGACCGACGAAGAGCGGTTCGACGCCTACCTCGCCGATGCCGCGCCGCCCGGACTTCGAGGCGATGCTCGTGTGCCGCCGCGAGGACGATGCGATCGTCGGCTTCTTCAACCTCTCGCAGATCGCGCGCGGCGTCGCTGCAGAGCGCATACCTCGGATATGCGGTCGGCAGGCCGTACGCCCGGCAGGGCTACATGCGCGAGGGACTCGAGCTCGTGCTCCGCCACGCGTTCGTGCACCTCGACCTGCACCGGATCGAGGCCAACATCCAGCCCGGCAACCAGCCTCGATCGCGCTCGCCGCGCGGCGCCGGCTTCCGGCGCGAGGGCTTCTCTCCCCGCTATCTGAAGATCGGCGGCCGCTGGCGCGACCACGAGCGCTGGGCGATCCTGGCCGAGGACTGGCGCGTGCAGGCGGCCCAGGACGGGCGTGTGCTCGACGCGTCGCCCGCGCCGCCCGCCGTGAACGGCTGACGCGCCGATCCGTCCGGTGCGTCTTGGCGAACCCTCAGTCCTCGGCGGCGGGGGACGCCCCGACCGACACGGGCTCGGGCGCGCCAAGGGCCGCGCCCGGGACTTCGAAGAACTCCGCCCCCTCGACGCTGACGTGCGGAAGGATGCGGTCGAGCCAGTTCGGGATGTACCAGTTCGGTTTGCCCGTCAAGACCATCACGGCCGGCACGAACAGGCAGCGGACGACCGTCGCATCGAGAATGACCGCGACGGCCAGCCCGACCCCGAACTGCTTGATCGTCGGGTTTCCGTTCAGCACGAAGCTGCCGAACACGAACACCATGATCGAAGCAGCGGCAGTGATCACGCGGGCGCTTGTGACCAGTCCTGACACGACCGAGCTCGTGTTGTCCTCGCCGGCGTGGACGTGCTCCTCGATCTGGCTGACGAGAAACACCTGGTAGTCCATCGAGAGACCGAATAGAAAGGCGCGGAACCGTATATAATCGGCGTCGATCGCCCCGCCGAACGACAGGACCACCGATGCCCAGCCGCAAGAAACGCCCACTCCGACTCGACCTCATCATCCGCACCAGCCAGCGCCCGCGACAAAGGCCAGAGCCCCACCCAACAGCGCCAGCAGGCCGAGCAGGCCCGCGCCGCCGGCGGCCCACCGTGCCGCCATCCACGACTCCGGCCGCAGCGAGTAGGCAAGACGATGGACCGCGAGCAGGTCCGCCCTCGTCAACAAACGGGCCAGGGAGACCGACGGGATCATCGTCGGCTACCTCGACCGGCTCGGCCGCGCCCCGATCGAAGAGACGATGACCTTCATCCGCGCCTTGACCAGCGACGGCGGCGTGCTCGTCGCCGCCGACTGGGGCCCAGACCGATCGACCTCACCGACCCCAACGTCGAGGACATGCTCGTGTTCCGCTGCCAGATGAACCGCAGCCAGTGGAACAAGGCCAAGCAGCGGTATACGCTACTCGCAGCGCAACGCGACCGACGCCGGCAAGTTCATCGGCCCCACCCCACTCGGCTACGAGCACGTCGACGGCCGCCTGCGCCCGCACCCGACGCTCGGCCGGGTGATCCGCACCGCCCTACCGCCGCGCCGCCCGCGACGGGATCCCACGCCGCGATCGACTACCTGCAAGAGCGGGTCCCCGAGCGCGCCTGGACGACCGACTCGGTCCGTCAAGTGCTCGCCAGCCGCGTCCTACCTCGGCGAGGTGTGGATGTGGAGGTCGAGGACGGCCGAAACGCAAGGTCCGCGAGAGGCGCTCACAAGCCACTCACGACGCTCGAGGACCACCCACCGCCGCGCAGACCGCGCCGCAGCGGCCGCCGCCCCAACGGCGAGTACCCGCTGACCGGGTCGCCCAGCTGCCAGTGCGGCGCCCCGCTGCACGGCCAGCTACAGCAGACCCATCCGCGACCCCGTTCAGCTACCGCCGCTACCGCTGCTCCGCGCGGCGGCGTGCAAGAGGCGGGTCCTCGATCAACGCCGACACCCTCGAGGCGTTCGTCCACGACGAGCTCGCCGTCCTGCTCGCCCACAAGGCGATCCGCGACCACTTCACCCCCGACGGCGTCAAGGCCGCGCTCGAGGCGCTCGAGCAGGCCCGCGCCGAGCTGGACGCCTACCAGGTCAAGACGTCGGCGCTCAGCGAGGGGTTCCAGCGCGGCGCCGAGACCCGCGAGCGGCAGGTGCGTGACGCGAAGGCCGCCTACGAGCGGCTTGCCGGGCAGTCCGCCCGCTCGGAGCTGCTGCCCGCCCCCGACGAGCTACACCGGCCCGAGCGGTTCACCCGCGCGCTACAGGTCGCCGTCGACCGCGTCACCGTCCACCGCGGCCGCGGGACCGTCGAGGACCGCGTCGACCTCGTCTGGCGCGGCCTCGACCGTAAACACGTGGCCCGGCTGCTCGCGGCGTAGATCCTCGGTCCACGCCTCGAGGATCCGCTCGGCGAGCTCGGCCCGGGCCGCCGGCGGCAGGTCCCGCACCCTCGGTCACGCCGGCTCCCAGCCCTCGAAGTCGGGCGGGCACGGCGTCCTTCTCGCGCTCATTCCTCGTCCCCGTCGACGTAGAAGTTCTGCTCGCCCCGCGGGCACTCCTCACGCAGCAGCGCCAGGCAGCGGCGGACACTCGGCGTGTCCGTGCCCCAACTCTCGGTCTCATGGCCGCACCGCGAGCAGGTCGCCGTCACGCCCTCGAGCTCACGACCATCGTCGTTCTCGAGGTCGACCACGATCACCTCGCAGGGCACGCGGAGCATCACTCGCCCCCCGCTCCCGCCACCACAGCTTTGGAGCCATGGAGTCACATGGAGTGTCTTCGGACCGCGCGCCCGCGCGTAGCGCGCGGGCTAGAGCCGGCTCCATGCGGCTCCATGGCTCCAAGGTCGGCGGTGACGCCGTCCCACCCTTCGTCGACTTCCCACAGCACGAAGGTTCGGCCGGACACATCCGGGTTGCCCGGCTTACGCGGCTGGCAGGCGAACGTCCCGCCATCCGATCCGGCGCATGTTCGCGTTGAACGTCTCGCGGGAGACACCGTTAATCGTCCGCCTTGCGAATGCCGCGAACAGTCCGCGAGTGACACACAACACGTTGTCGTCGGGTAGCCAGAGCACTTCCGGCCACCGTTCGCCCTGTTCTCCGCGCAGCTTCCCGATCGCTCCTGGTAACGGCACGCGGCGTAGTAGACGGCGAGCTTCCCAGCGTCACCGTCGGCGTCGGGCTCGGTGGGCTTGGCGTCAACTGCGCCCGCCATGCATCAGGCAACCGAAGAGGAACCGATTCCCGGCGTCGCGGTAGGGGTCGAGCTCGTCTTCGGCGGCGTCGAACTGTGCCATCCGGACTAACGCGGCGACGAGCCTCGCGGACCTGCGGCCCTCAGTAGGAGGGCATCACAACGCCGTCAATCGACATGAACGCGGTGATGAACCGCTCCGGCCGGCACGCCTCCGCGACCGTCTCGAAGAACAGTTCGTCGCCGTCAGCCAGGCGCACGAGCAGCGGCCCACGTTCACGGCGGCCCATCCGCACCGCAGCGACGACGTCGTGCTTGGTCGCCTTCGACACCCAGGCGGCGTGCATCTCGCGAGAGTCGCCGGGTATGGGGCCAACCGCTAGGGCAGCTCGACGCTCACGCCTTGACCCACCAGCGATCGCCCAAGCTGTCGGAGCTCGCGTCCGAGCTCAACGGCGTTTCGTTCGCCGCCGGCGATTCGGGAGCTGGCCGCCCAGCGTGCGAGGTCCGCGAACTCGCCACGGCCGCGGCGGTGGTAGCGGGTCGCACGCCGTCCGGAACGCCGCCTCGAGCATCACGGTGATCAGCCGCTCGTCGGTGATGCCGCCGCGCGCCATCCGGATCGCGACATCAGCAAGGTAGTTGTGACGGCCCTCGCCGGCGGGAATCAGCGTCCGCGGCTGCTGATGCAGACCCGCGGCCGTTGCCGCCGTCGACGCGACTCGAGCAGCGCCGCCGGAACGGACGGGGGGCGGCCCCCGCGGCTGAGAGCAGCCATGTGTAAATGCGGCCGGTTCGTGCGTAGCTCGGCGGGCAGATGACGTAGCTGCCGTGGCTGCGGAGCTCGCCAAACGGGAGCTTGATCGTGCCGCGGTCCAAGCCGCGGAAGTAGACGTGCCAGCCGCGGGCGGTCGCGACGGTCGGGCAGTCGCTCACGTCAATGCCGGGTCGTGCGGAATTGCTCGGGGCTGTCGATGTCGAGCACCGTCGGGCCGGAGAGGGCGCCGGTCGCGATCGCCCAATTGCAGTCCGGCCACCGCCGCGCCCACGCGCGGACCTGATCCGGAGGGAGCTGGCGTCACGCACGCCGTGCGCGGAGAGCGGCACCTTCCCGGAGCACGGCGGCATGCGGGCCCCGACGCGGAGGAGAGCGGCCGTGCCCTCCTCCTCCTCAAGCGCCGACGGGCAGGCCAGGACGATCGGCGTCATCAAAACGGGACGTCGTCGTCGAACAGCCCGGCCGGGTCCGGGCCCGCCGGCCGCGACGGCGTGCTCACCCCGGGGAGCCCGGCCGTGTCGATCGGAACCTCGGCCGCCGGCCCGATCACGACCGTGGACGTGAACACCCTGTCGCGGCCCTTCCGCGACTCCGTGAGGCGCCTCGGCTCCCGGCCCTCGCCGGCTCGCGAGCTCCTGGGCGAGGTCGTCCTCGCTGGCGATCGAATCGAGGTCCTTCCCGGTCGCGGTGGAGCAGGCCAATAACGACATCGCGGGCGGCGACGGCGTCAGCGCGGGTCGCCGTCGAGCACCAGCCACGACTGCCACCAGAACTCCATGTCACCGGCCGACCACTCCGTTTTTAGTCGCATCCCGTTCTTGGTGTCGAGGATCGCCGCCTTCCTAAGCAGCGCGTCGTGTGTGCCGTCGGGCGGGTCGGTGCCGCCCGTGGCGTTCTTGAGGGCGTCCATGTCAAGCGGCATCGCCGGCCCCCTTCTCGTCGCTGGCTTCGTCGTCGAGCAGCGTCCGTGCCTGCTCGAGCTGGGCGTGGAGGCCGGCCATCAGGCCCGCCTCCCGTTGCCGTTGGTCGACGCCGCCGGCAGCGCGATCGCCGGCGCGGTCAGCGCCGCGAATCGAGGTGCCGAGCGCCCGCGCGGCCGCGACACGCTCAGAGCCGCGGAGAGCACGCTCGCCGTGTTCGACGCGCGGACCGTGGCGGCCGACACGCCGAGGTAGCCGCCCAGCTCCCGCTGAGTGACGCCGGCCGCCTGCCTGCACCAGGCGAGTCGCCGGCCGGCCGTCTGGGCTGCCGCGTGGCGAGCCCACGCGATGCTGACGTCGCGGCGTGTCAAAATGGGCCGCGCGCTGACGGTGTTGGTCTTCATGAGAGACCACCCTTCTTGGTAGGGCGGAGTCGGACCTCGTAGCGGGGGCCGGCTCGCAGGCTTCCCCGGCCATTGGCGCCGGGTTGGCGCGGAAACTTTCCCTCTCCGGGTTACCTGTCAACGAACCCGGATAACCCGATCAGCCGCGAACCGGCCGCAGTCCGCAACCCCAGTGACTACCGGGTTTTCGTGACGCTCGGCCTGCGCGCTAAACGGGTAAACCGGGTTAGCCGGGTTAGCTACTGGCGGGCGTCCGGCCGGCTGTTCCGGCGTTTCCTGGCTTCCCTGGCGTTGTCCACCTGGCGGGAACTGACCTTGGCCTCGCGTGCGATCTGCGCAT
This sequence comes from uncultured Solirubrobacterales bacterium, assembly GCA_963763525.1. GTDB lineage: Bacteria > Actinomycetota > Thermoleophilia > Solirubrobacterales > Solirubrobacteraceae > Palsa-465. The sequence goes on along the minus strand of CAVXPA010000010.1, from coordinate 4,222 downwards.
AGGACCACTCGCCCTCATGCAGGTCGAGCAACTCGTCGAGCCGCCCGTCAATCGGCTTGCGTGCCGGCCCCGGCTTGGACACACGCGGCGGCCCGGCTGGTGACACAGCCGGCGGGTCGTCCAGGGCGAGCTCGCCGAGCCCCGAGCCTGCGCGCAACTAACCTCCAGGACCGCAGCGGCTGACCGAAGGCCTCGACATTCCCGGACGCCCCGACGGCCCGCGTCTGCCGCGCGGCCTCGTGCACGGCGTGCAGCTCGCGCGCCTCCTCGTCACTCGGGCCCGGGCCACCGCCGGCCATGCGAGCGCACAGCGCCTCGAACTGGTCGACGAACTCGCGACGCAGCGTCACCGGACGCCGCGCCTACACTGCGCACCGCGACTAAACACCGCACGAAGGCTATAGCCTTCCCGGGCCGCCCTCCACCACCGCTGGAGGACGGTCCTGGTTCCGGGGTAGGCTGCGCGCCATGCCCCGGCTGACAGCCCGCTGCCCGCTGTGTCACAGCCGCTGAGCCGAACCGTGATCCACGCCGCCGGCGACCTCGCCCGCGCCGGCGTCCCCGCCGCCGCGATCGCCTCAACACTCGGCTTTCCCCGTCAAACGTTCTACAACGCCGGCCGCTGGGCATCAGAGCGCCAACGGCGGCTACAAGCCGAGCTAGAAGAGGCACTGGCCGACGGTCGCCGCGAACGTCAGGCCGAGCTCGAGCAGCTCGTCTGCGACGTGCGACAGCGACTCACCCGAGCCCGGGCGTAGCCTTCAGCGGCATGCCCGCCCCGCGAGCATCGGCCAGGGCCCAGCGACACGCCGCGAGGGTCGCAGCCAACCGCCGCCCCTACGTGAAGTCCAGCGAGCCCAACCGCTGGTCGCACGACTACCCCGGCGCGCTCGGCCCTCCCCCGGGCGGCAGGATCGACCCGCGGACCAACCAGGACGTGCGCCAAGCCGCGGCCCTCAAGGCGCCCGTCCTCGACTCGATCGACCGCGCTCTCGGCCCCGGCCAGGTCGAGGTCGAGATGATCCTCGGCCCGCACCGCTCGAACATCGGCGACATCGGCCCGATCGGCAACCCGCCCAGCAACCGCACCGGCCGCCCATTCCCGAGGCAGACGAGCGGCAGCGGCCGCATGCGAGCCGACGACCCGAGCACCTGGTGAGCAGCACACGCCGGCGCCAGCAGGAACGACGGATCGACGCGCGCCGCGCCGCGATCATGCGCCGAGCCCGCGCACGTCAACAGCTGCGCGTGGTCGACGCCGCGTTCTCCGGTGACCTCCGCAACCGCGTCGGCATCGCGATCGCGCCTCCCGCTCCCAGGCCCGGCGCCGCTGCGGCAGTGACGCAGCTGCGGGCATGCCTGAGACCCGGCTGCGGCACGCTCGTCTCAGGCAGCGGCTACTGCGAGCGACACAGCGAGACGACCCGGGCCCGGCCCGCCAAGCCCACCCCCGGCAGCGCGGCGGGGCGGCCCTGGAACAGCAGCAGATGGACCCAGGTCTCCCAGGCCATCCGACGCCGGCACCCGGTCTGCCAGATCCCGGGCTGCCCGAACCCGAGCGCGCTCGTTCACCACGTCGACCTCGACGCGCGCTCAAACCCGTTCCCTGGTCGTTCCGGACTGATCGCCGTCTGCAACTCGTGCCATCAGAAGCTTCACAACGGCCGGATCGCTGCGCCCACGACGAGCAATGTCGATCGAGTCCTCGCTCAGCAACACGCCGACAATCAACGTCGACTCGACGCCGCGCTCGCCGCCGAGCGTCGCTGAGCGACCCCGGGGAGCTGAGGGCTAACCCTCGCCCCGGCACCGCGGTCACGTGATTGCGGCGGGAAACACCGCGGCGCGAAAATCTTGCGTCATGCATCCGCGTCCGCCGAGCGATCGTGAGCGGGTGGTTCGGCTGGTCGCCGCCGGCCACTCGGTCGCCGACTCGTGCGCGGCCGCTGGCATCCCGAGAGGCACGGTGGACGCGTGGCGGTTCAGGGACCCGGACTTCCGCCAGCGGCTCGACCAGGCCCGCGACCAGTCGGCGCCAGCACCGCCACCAGTCGCCGGCGAGCGGCCGCCCGTGCAGCTGCCCAGCAGAGACCAGCTGCTCGGCCTATTGGTTCGCGAGGCGATCAACGGTCGCGGCGGCGGGTCGGCCGTCAGGGCGATCGAGATCCTGCTCAAAGAGACCCGCCCCGAGCCGCCGCCGAGCCGGCTGGCCGGGCTGGTCGAGAAGCTCTGGCAGCAGCCATGAGCGACGACGACGTCAACCTGGACGAGTGGGACCCGGTCGAGTACGACGACGACGACCAGGCGACCGCCGAGGAGCTCGAGCAGGCCTTCCTGGCCGAGCTCGAGGCGGCGCACGACCGTGGCGTCGATCGCGACCAGGTGCTCGCCATTCTGGACGACGTTCACGAAGGCGCGCCCTGCTACGAGATCGACCTGATTGTCGGCGCGGTCAGGCTGCGACGTCTCGGACAGGCGCGACAATCCCCATCGTGACCGAGCAGCCGAGAGACATCCGCACCGGACGGTTCGTGCCGAAATCCGCCGAGGCGGCCGAGGCGGACGAGCGGATGAACCTCCTGATCTACGGCGGCTTCGGCGCCCAGCGCCCCGCGCCCGCGTCGACGTCGCCGAGCCCGTCGGCGACGGCCGGCGTGTTCGAGCCGGTCAGCGGCCCGGTCGAGCGCGGTGACTGGCTGCAGGTCGCGTACCAGCGGCGCCGCTGGAGCGTGCCTCTGCCCGAGCATCGCAACCCGGAGAGCCCGCGGTGACATTCAGCGACTTCGCCCACCGCGGCCCGCCGCCCGGGCTGCTCGAGCGGATCGGGCAGGCGCTACCCGTCGCACGGACCGAGGCGGCCCGCGCCGTCGATCGCGTCGAGGCGCTCCAGGAGCTGCTCGAACAGGCCGCGGTGCATGCCCATCGCCGCGCCCGCCTGGACGTCTACGTCGGCGACCTGCTGGGCGCCCAGCCGGACGAGAGCGCCCGCTCACGGCTGCGGGCGCTGCTGGACCGCGCCGGCGTCGACCCCCGAAAAGAGGACCGCCATGCCGACATTGCTCGAGCAGTCACAGCGACCAAGGCACCCGCGGCCGCCTGACGTCAGCTGCCCGCCGACCGGCGACGCCGCCCTTGACCGTGCCGTCGAGGACTACCGGCAGCTGCACGCCCGCTACACGGCGGCGGCCGGTCGCGCCTTCCAGCTGACCCGCGGGCTGAACGCCGACCACCTCGCCGACGATCGATCGTTCGCGGAGGCGGTGCTGGCCGGCCGCAAGGCGCCCGCGGGGCGCGCCCGGACCGAGGCGAGCCTGGACGAGCTCGTCCGCGTCACCGACGAGCGCGAGGGCCTCGCCCTGGCCGCCAACACCCTCTACGACGACATGCTCGGGCTGCTGCGCAAGCGCCGCCGCAAGATCGAGGCCGCCGCCCGCGAGCACCGGCGCGAGGTCGCCAAGGCCGCGCTGGAGGCGCTCGACCAGGTCACCGGAGTGTTCGGCGAGCTGCACCGCTGGCAGGCCGTGCTCGACTGGATCGAGCAGACGCGCGCCACGGGCACCAGCCGCGAGTTCGTCTTCTCTGGCGCGGGCGCCGGGCCGATCGTCGTAGCCGCCCCGCCGATCATCCCTGGCGGGTACGTCAGCGACGAGGCGATGGTGGCAACCCTGGTCGCGACGCTCGAGGAGCTCGCCGCTCCCGAGCCCGAGCGGCCGGCCGAGCCTGAGCAGTCGGCCGAGGTCGAGGCGTTCGCGCCGGCGATCGCGATCGGCCGGCCGGGCCCCGGCTCGCCGGAAGGCCTCGAGCTCGCACGCCGGCAAGCCGGCTGACCGCCGAGAACGGCCGAGGACCGGGCCCCCAGATCTCGGCAAGTTCGCCAGCCCCCGCCGCTGTGGTATTCCCGGATCCCGGTGCGTCGCGCGGTTCCGGGACTTCCAGAAACTAGAGTGGCCTTGTGCGGGTTTCGGCAACGGATTGCCCGGCCTCCCGACTTCCGAGACTTAGAAGGCCGCACAAGGCACGGGCGCCTCGCCGGCTGACCGGCCCTCGACTAAGACGGCCATCAAGCGAAACATCCCGCCCACGTCCCGTGTGACCGCACGTCATGGCGCTGGGCGCCCTGTGTGCCGCCTAGGCGGCCACCAAGCCGGTTGCCCGCCCGAGCGCCGCAGACGGCGTTACGCGCGCCCAAGACACCAGTAGTACGCCACCGCGCCGTTCTAAA
>CAVXPA010000009.1:0-437399 GCA_963763525.1 uncultured Solirubrobacterales bacterium | reverse complement strand
GAACACCGCCGGCGCGGTGCTGACGCTCGCCGACGGCTCGCGGATCACCTACCTCACTAGCACCAGCGGTGCGCTGCTCAACGACGGCGGCGCGACGATCACCTACACCGCCAGCGCCAGCACCGACACCCGCGGGCGATCGTCGCCGACGCTGACCAACCACGGCACGATCAACGACCGGCGCCGGCACGCTGAACCGTCGGCTCGCTGACGAATCTAAGCCAGTGCCGGGGAGCCTCGCCGGCGGCACCTACGTCACGGCCGGCGGCGTGATCTCGCTACCGCACTTGGTTAGCACCAACGAGCGCGGCGCTCACGCTTGGCGCACAGTCCGTCCGCGTTCACCTCAGGGAGCGCAAACGCCCTCGACCGGGCTGCAGACCCAACACTGGGAGCCTTGATCTCAAGCAATCGCTGACGAGTCGGGAGGTGCGCTAGTCGAATTCCGGGACGGTGACCGTCGAGGACGGCACCTTCCAGGCCACCGGCATTCACCCAGACGGCCGGCACGGACGACCGTGGTCGGCGGCGCGACCCTCGATGCGAACTCGGGCGCTGGCAACGTTACTATGGGCAGCGGCGGCACCCTAACTGGAACCGGACAGATCCAAGGCAACCTGCTCGGCGCGGGCAACGTGACGCCCGCCGGCACCGGCGGCCGGGCCGATGACCGTGACCGGCACCTACAACGTCTCGACCGGCAGTATTTAACAACGATGCCGGTGAGCCGAACAAGCACCGACGGGCGTCGACTATGGCCAGCTGGCCGTGGGCCCGACGCTGCGACGCTCGGCGGGACGCTCACGTTCTCGACGGCGAGCGGCTTCGATGCCGCCCGTCGGCACTCAATACACCATCCTGAATGCCGCGAAGCGTCAGCGGCAAGTTCGCGACGGTCAACGGCACCCAAGCTCGGCGATCGCCAGTACGAAAGTCTCGTACACAACCCACCGAGCGTAGTCGCGACCGTCCAAGCCCCTGCCCCCCCCGCCGTCACCGGCAGCGAGCCCGAGCGATGGTCCGTTGGCCGGCGCCAACCAGGTCACGGTCACCGGCACGAACTTCGTCGCGGCCGCGAGCGTCCAGTTCGGGACGGCCGCTGGGACCTCGGTCAAGCTTGTGTCCCCGCCCACCCAGAAGCTGACGGCGATCGCGCCCGCGGGCGCCGCAGGAAGCGTGAACGTGACGGTGACCACGCCCGGCGGTGGGACGAGCGCCATCCTCGACCAAGGATCTGTACGCCTACGGCCCGCCCACGATCAGCTCGTTCACGCCGCCGTCCGGGTCACCGGCAGCAAGGTCACGATCAGCGGCGCGGGCTACGCGGCAGGCCGTCAAGGTGAGCTTCGGCACGCTTGCCTCGCCGAAGGTCACGATCTCATCAGGGCACCAAGCTCGCTCGCGGTCGCTCCCTAACGGGGCCGTGCCCGACGGCGTCTCCGTCAGCGACGCCCAGGGCAGCCGCGACCAGCAGCGCGATGTTCGAAGCCGACACTGTCGGTCACGAGCTACGGCCCGGCGAGCGGACCGGCAGGAGACCGTAGGTGACGGTCAACAAGGATCGGCTTCAACAGCGGCTCGACCGTGAGCTTCAACGGCATCGCGGCGTCGAGTGTGACGTTCGTGTCGAATACAGAGCTGCAGGCGACCGTGCCCCCCGGCGCCACCCACCGGAGTGTCGATCAGCGTCACGAACACGACGGCTCCCACGGGCACAGTCAAGAGCGCGACCCCGTTCGCCGTGACCTGACCTAAGGGCCCACGTCGGACTGCTTCCGGATCCCCATCACACTCTTGCATTCAACGGCAGCCATGAGCCGGCGAGGCCGTCACCTGACACTCGCAACGGCCCAGAAGCAGGAGGTAGGCGCGCGCCGCCGCCGGACGATCGCTGCTCCGCGCGCAAAGCAGCGTCTCACGAGCGGCCGGCTGGCGGCCGAATCAGCGGCGGAGCGGCGACCTCGCACCACCGGCGGAAGCGGCCGCTTTCCGCCTCATGCTTGCAACCTAGAACGGCCCGTAGCTAACAGTTCGCTGGCCTCTGCTGCCGACCAGCACGGCGCCTCGGGCCCGGCGGCTCAGCTGCGGTGGTCGCCGAATCCAGGGCTGGGGAAGCCGCGAGCAGCGTCACCGCGGTACATAGGCAGCTCGGCGGGCCAAGCTCCAGCCGGCCAGCCGCCCGGTCTCCGTCAGCCGGCGCGCCTGCTTCACGCCTATCTGGGTCCACGCCAGCGTGCTGGCCGGCTCGAACCAGAGGGAGTCACGCGGCCTGGGCGGATCTCGTCGCTCCATCCACGGACAAGCAGCCGCCTGCCGGCCGCGTCCTACGTCGCCCTCGTCAGCGGCAAAGGGGGCACGTCGGCGCCGACGAGGAGCTTCCGCTTGTAGCCCGATCCAGACGCGTGCGGACCTAGGGCCGACGCCGCGCGGACTCCCATCCAGGGTGGCATTAGGATCACCCCTGGGGTGGCTATTCAGCGGGGGCCCCACGGGAGGATCATGGTCGCGCAAACCGACACCCCCTAGAAAGAGGCACCTCCACATGTTCAAGATCACCAACAACCAAGCACGTCGGCCGCAGCATGCCCGGAGGAGCGCGACAGGATCGTGCTCGACGCCGTTCTCATCGCGTAGCACGTCTACACCCCTAATCGGAGGTCAGCATCCATGAGGTCCAAGCTCAGGCTCCACCCGTCGACAGTCATCGCGACGCTCGCGCTGTTCGTCGCGCTCGGCGGAACCTCGTACGCCGTCGGCAACACGATCAGCGGCTCGCAACTGAAGAACCGCTCCGTCGCCGGCAAGAAGCTGGAGAATCACACGGTGACGGGAACTCAGGTGAACGTCTCTGGATTCCCGAAGGTACCGTCTGCGCACAACGCCGATAACGCGACCAACGCTACAAACGCGACAAACGCAACCACGGCGACCACGGCGGGAACGATCACGGGCACGATTACGGGCGGGCAGGTCTCGAGCGCAGTTGCCAACGCGACCAACGCCACCAACGCCACCAACGCCACCAACGCCACCAACGCCACCAACGCCACCAACGCGACCACCGCCACCAACGCCACCAACGCGACCAACGCCACCAACGCGACCAACGCGACCAACGCCACCAACGCGACCACCGCCACCACCGCGACCACCGCGACCAACCTCGCGGGGCAGACCTTCAAGCAGGTCAACACCACGAGCGCGTCGGCGACCGATGTAACGATCCTGAACGATCTCGGAGGCCTCACGCTATCGTTGAGGTGCACAGGCGGCGACGTAGACATCGACGCCAGCACAGCGACGAACAACGCCGGCTACGCCATGAGCGCCGTGGCCAACGCGAACGCGACCAACTTGACGGGCAAGGAGGGTGATTTCATGATCGGACAGACGGTCACGGATACGACGGCCGCACCCGCGGCGGAAAGTTTCGCCTACCAGCCATCATCCACGGAGGTCGTCTCGGGAACGTTGATCTCATACGACAACGCCGGAACCTGCTCTGTTTACGGCAACGTCCATGAGTCGTCGTGAGTCGTGAGTCTGAGCTAGGCGCGTAGCGCCTCATACCGCAAGCGTCCGCCGGGCCGCCTCGTCCCACTGAGCCCGGAGCGTGCAGTAAGGACCGCGCCCCCGGCGGGCGGAGGCGCGGTCGTTACCGCACGTTCTGGGTTAGCAGGACTGATGGGTTAGCAGGACTGATGGGATTCCAGACCCTTACAAGCAGGTCGCGCGGCCGCGGCGCCCATCCGGTGCGCGAAATTGGAGCCGTCAGCGCCCGCATCAATTGCGCAACGTCCCGGTCGCAAGACCGACGTAAAGGACTCGAGTTTGTCCGACTCACGGCAGCCGTGCCCCGCGCCCCGGGCGCCGAAGTCGTGGCCCCTCCGCCCGTTGCGGTCCTTGCTGGCCTAACGGTTGTGGGTGTTGGCTATCGCGTGAGCGTGAATGTCTGGGTCGCGATGATGCCGTGCTGGTCGGTCGCGGTGAACGTCCCACGCGCGGTCAGCGTCAGCCGTTTTGCGTGCTCGAGCAGCTGCCGACCATCGAGCTTGATCGTGATCTTCATCGGTCAGGCCTGGATACAGTAACGTCCGCTCGACATGTCGGTGCTCAGTCCTGCTCGGTCGTCGCGCTCGTCGGCGCCGTCGTGGCGTTCGGTGCGGTGGGCGCAGCGGCTCGTCACACGCCGACCGTGAGCCACGGCGTCCCGGTCTGCACGAGCCTGTCGACGAGCTCGATCGCGTCGGCGCTCGGCTCGTTCCCGCTCAGGCTGGAGTACAGGATCGCCGGCGAGTGCGATTACGTCGGCGGACACACGCATCGCAATGACGATGTCGTCGCGATCACGCCGAGTGTGGGCATCTCGTCCGTCTACCAAGCAGCGCAGCAAGCGTCGAGCCGTACCTGGAAGGGGTATGAGAGCGAACTGGTGACGCGCGGCTACCCTTGGAGCAAGGGCTTCTTCGCCACTGCGACCGTGACGGGCAAAGGACCGTGCTCACCCCACCACGTCATGCCGACTGGCGGTCCTCAATGTGCGAGCGATCCTCCAGAGGTCAAATTCGAGGTTGTCGTCCTCGGGCATTACGGCCCGACCCGCTCGGCAATGATGCTGGCGATCACCGAGGTCGCGCAGCAAATCGACGCCTACCTTTCGCACGTTGTGTTTCTGGCAAAGCAGATCATGGTCGACACGATCTGACGGGCCCCCGCGGCCTCTGCGTTGACTCGGAGGGCGCGGGCTGGCGGCAGCGCTCGTGACGTCGCTGGGGCACGCTCGAATGCTCGAGGCCACGCTGTGGTCGTCATCTCGCCGCCACATCGCGCGTGACGTTCGCCCGCTGTGCGGGTGCGTCCGAATGGCCCTATCGGACTGCGCGCACCGCAGAAACTGCGTCGGTGGCCAGCGCAAGGCTAAAGCGGACCAGATCGAGGGCGATGTGTTGCGATCGTGCGGATCTGGTCAGGGCTCACCAAAGACGAAGTGGGCGGTAGCCGACTCGGGAACCCTAAGCTTGCAACTCCCGGCGACCACAAGCGAGGTGCTCGCGATAGCCACGCTCCCCTCCGGCACATACCCTGAGACGATTGCTTTGGCCATCGCGCTTCCTTGCCTGCCGCGTGCGCTTCGGCGACATCGCAGTCGTCCCGATCGGGCGATTCGCGAGCCGTCGCGAGCGATCGCTTCCCAGGAGCGATCGTCTGGTCCGGCAGCGCGAAGCGATTGGATTCGACGGGCAGCAATCGCGCGGAATCGCCACCGCCGTGACCGCTCTCTGCGAACGCATTTCGTCGCGCGTCACACGCGGGCGCAACCGCGTTGCCCAAGGATATCCGCCAGCCCGACCAAGGCCGCGAGCGCGTCTACCGGCGGGGAGACGTACGCGTCGATGCGGCGGCGCGGGCGCCCTGTAGCACTTGCCACGTGCATAGGACTGTGGGAATTCCAGCCAACGTCGCAACAGAGGACGCCTGGAATCGTAGTCCAGGGGCTCGAGGATCCACGCACAAAGGTCGTCCTGAGATGGACGGTCGGTGGGCGCTGCCGGTGCTGGCGGCCGGCTGCGGTGAGGTGATGTCCTCAGCCTGATTCTGTCGTTGCTCGGCGGGGCCAGCCGGTGGCTGTGGTCGCCGGCGAGGGTGGGATCCAGCAGGCGCTGGAGTCCGCGGTGCCGCCAGCGATGCGCGGGCCGGAGTCACGGCCGGCGCCGAAACTGGGCGAGTATCGAGAGCTGATCGATGAGTGGCTGGTCGCTGACCAGCTCGCGCCGCGCACGCAGCGGCACACGGCGAAGCGGATCTGGCGGCGGCTGATCGATGAGCACGGCGTGCAGGTCGCGGAGACGACGGTCCGCGATCACGTCCGCAAGCGCCGTCGCGAGCTCGGGCTGACGGTCGGCGAGGTGTTCGTGCCGCAGGTGCACGCGCCGGCCCAGACCGCTGAGGTCGACTGGGGCGAAGCCGACGTTGATCTCGCGGGCGCTCTGACGCGGGTGCACTTGTTCTTCATGCGCTGGTGCTTCTCGGGAGCGGCGTTCAGCATGGCGTCGCCGGTCGAGACCCAGTAGGCGTTCCTGGAGGGGCACGCGCTGCGTTCGATTGGTTCGGCGGCGTGTTCGCCGAGGTTCGCTATGACAACTTGGGGTCGGCGGTGAAGAAGGTGCTGCGCGGCCGCCGGCGGGTCGAGACTGACAGGTTCATCTCGATGCGCTCGCATTATCTGCTCGATTCGATCTTTACGACCCCAGGCATTGCGGGAGCGCACGAGAAGGGCGGCGTGGAGGGCGAAGTTGGCCGCCTGCGACGGAATCACCTCGTGCCTGTGCCGGCCGTGGGGTCGATCGGTCAGCTGAATCGGCTGCTCGTCGATGCGTGCGAACAGGACCTGGCCAGGCGGATCGCGGGGCGGCCGGTGACGGTCGCCGAGCAGCTCGCCGCCGAGCAGCCGTTGCTCAGAGAGCTCCCGGCGCCGTTCAACTCGACGGAGACGACGACGGTCCGCGTCAACAGCAAGGCGCTCGTGACCGTTCGTCAGAACCGCTACTCGGTCCCGGTCGCGTTGGCAGGCCTGCGCGTGGCGGCAGCGATCGGGGCGAGCGAGATCAGGATCATGCACCGTGAGCAGGAGGTCGCTCGCCATGAGCGGCTGCACGGCAAATAACGTGGACCGCCCCCGGTTCGGACGACACATCTTGTCTTTCGTAGTTGATGTTTGTATCAGCGAGCCTGCTCCTTGACTACCCAGCGGAGAGGCCGGCGGCAAGCCGTTCGGACCTGGACCACGCGGTGGCGGCCTTAGCCGAGCCGGTGGTCTCGGGTTGAGGTTGACCGTTGGCCATCGGGGCGAGCCCGACCGACGGTGTACGACGCCGTGTGGTTGGTGTGATGGTGACGAGAGAGCCGTTGCTCGAAGCGGTGCTCCCGAGCGCCGCTTGGAGCTGCTCGGCGTGCTGTTGCTCGTACTGGGCTGGCGAGAGGTAGCCGAGGGTGGAATGCCGGCGCCGAGGGTTGTACCAGCCCTCGATGTACTCGAACACGGCGGCGCGGGCCTCGGCGCGGGTTGGCCACGATTGCCGGTAAATCCGCTCTTTCTTGATGCTGGCGTGGAACGCCTCGCTCGCGGCGTTGTCGTAGCAGTCGCCGACGGAGCCCATCGAGATCTCGATCCCGGCCGGTCGCAGCGCTTGGTGAACAGCACCGCGGTGTACTGACAGCCGTGGTCCGCGTGATGTATCAGCCCGGGTGCTGGGCGTCGCCGGTATAGCGCCATCTCGAGCGCATCGACCACGAGCTCGGCGCGCAGATGGTCGGCCATCGACCAGCCCACGATCAGCCTGGAGAACAGGTCCTGGACGTGCGCGAGGTACAGGAACCCCTCCAGGTCGAGATGTAGGTGATGTCGGCCGACCGCGTCAGGTTCGGCCCGTCGGGGCGGAAGTCGCGCTCGACCAGGTCGGGCGTGACGCGCAGTCCGGGCAGCCGGACCGTGGTGCGCCGGCGCTTTCGCGGCAGAACCCCGGAGATGCCGGCGCGCATCAGCCGCTCCACCCGCTTACGCCCGACGCTGATCCCGTGCTCCAAGCGCAGCTCGGCGTGCACGCGCCGGGCGCCGTAGGTGCCGTCCGAGGCGGCGTGGATCTGCTTGATCCGCTCGGTCAGCCACGCGTCAGACAGCGCCCGGTCAGACGGCGCGCGCCGCTCCCAGTCGTGAAAGCTGGTGCGGTTCACGCCCAGCGCCCGGCACATCAGGGAGACCGGATAGTTCGCCTTTTCCGCCTCTATCAGCGAGAAGATCTCGCCTACGGCTCGCCGGTCTCCCGGGCGAAAAAAGCGGCTGCCTTCTTGAGGATCTCACGCTCCATCCGCAGCGTCTGGTTCTCACGCCGCAGGCGGCTCAGCTCCTCACGCTCGTCGGAGCTCAGCCCGTCCGGGCGCTTGCCTTCGTCACGCTCGGCCTGCTTGACCCAATTACGCAACGTGACGTCGGAGATCCCGAGATCCTCCGCGATCTGCCGCTGGCTCTTGCTCGAGATCCGCGCCAGCTCGATCGCCTCCCGACGAAATCCCTCTGGATACGGCGGTCTGGTCCGAGGCACTTCTCACCTCCTGGCCACCGTCTTTCGACAGAAGCCCTCAGGTGTCCTCGAAACCGGGAGCAGACCAGTGCGCTCGATGCGGCTAGGGCTGCGCTTGCTCAGCGGTGCGCTTGCGACGGAGCTTGCTCTCGCGTGACCGGCTGCTCTGCGGGGCCCAGAGGGGCGGCCTTGTCGGTCACGCGCCTCGCCACTACAAAGCGCACGTTCGCGATCCCGCCGGAGTTGAATCCGCGGACTCGCGCTTTGTCGCATCGATGGCGCCGATCGGGACGCCCGCGCTCAAACGGGAGGGACAACTCCGAGCCATACAGCTGGCACGCTCGCATTCGACCAGCAAGCAGGCGAAAGTCGGTGCGAGTCATAAGCAGCGAGGGCTGCTGACTTTAGATCGTAGGACCCGGAAATCCTCGATCCATCTCACTCTGACCGCGGTTAGGCGGCGTCCGCAGCTCTCGTCGACTTGTCGACGCGTTCGGTGCGGAACGCCCGCGCCACTAGCTCGGCGTCCTCCTTGCGCGACTCGTAGTGCAGGTACTTCATCGTCGTCTGGATGTCGGCGTGGCCCATCCACTCCTGCACCCGGCGGATGTCGGCCTCGCGGATCATGCGCGTACCGAACGTGTGGCGGAGATCGTGGAACCGCAGCCGGCGCAGCCCGGCCGCGCTCAAGCGCTCGCTCGTACCGGCGAGCTGAGCGCGTCGCCGTTGAGCGGCAGCCCGGCCTCGCCGGCGAACACGAAGTCGTCTTCGCCGGTGAATCGCTCGCGCTGGCCGATCCGCGCCAAGCGCGCCGCGACGTCGGGCGCCATCGGGACCGCTCGGACCTTGCCGGACTTCGGCGTCGTCAGCTTGCCGGCGGCGTAGCTCGCACGGACCCGGATCGTCGAGGCCGTCGAAGTCGATGTCTCGCCAGCGCAGCGCCGAGCAGCTCGCCGCGGCGCAGGCCCGGTGAACGCGGCCGTCAGGAAGATCGGTGCCGTCGACCTCCGAGGCGGCGGCTCGGACGAGGCCCAGATCTCCTCGGGCGAGAACACCTCGATGTCGCCGCTGCGAGCGCACGCGGAAGCGGTCGACGTTCGCGACCGGGTTGCGCCGGCAGCCCGTACAGCTTGACGGCGCGGCGGAAGATCGCGTGCAGCAGCACGAGCTGGTGGTTCTTCGTCTTGTTCGAGAGCACGCGCTGCCGGCGCGGACGCCCGATCATGCCGGCGCGCCAGCGCTCGATCTCGTGCTCGGTGATGTCCTCGATCGCGCATCGCGCCGAACACCGGCAGCAGATGGGCGTTGAGCGCGAGCGGTAGCCGCGGATCGTCGAGGGCTTGCAGCCGCGGTCCTGCTCGGCGAAGCGCAGATACTCCTCCGCCGCCTCGGCGAACGTCACGCCGGTCGCGACCGAACGCCGGCGCGCGCGCGTCCGCGCCGCGACCTCGTCCAGCTGATCGCGCAGCCAGTCCTCGGCCGTGCGCTTCGTGAAGTAGCCCCGCCGGCGGCCGCCCGCGGCCCGTCCAGGCCGGCCCGAGCTGCCTCTGGCGCTGCGTGCCCGGACGGGCAGCCGGTAGCGCGCGTACCAGACCGGACCGCGCTTTCGCTCGACCCTCGCGACGCTGCCCGAGACCCGCTGCATGACGCCAAGATCCTACCGCGACTTCTCGTTACACGGTTGTTACATCATTGTGCGCGTCAACCAAAATCCGGCCAACAGAAAAAGCCCGCTTTGCGGGCCTTTTTCAATAGCGGGGGCGGGATTCGAACCCGCGACCTTCGGGTTATGAGCCCGACGAGCTACCAGACTGCTCCACCCCGCGGCGGACGCATAATGTTAGCAACGGTTCGCGGCCTGGCGAGCGCGAACCGGCGATCAACTGCAGTCCCTGGGACGGTCAGCCGAGCCAGCCCAGCCATTGCGGCGGAACGTCGCCGCTTGCACGAACGACGTCGGGCTCGACGAGCGCATGGATGACGAACCCAGGTTCGCTGGGCGCTGGCCACCCGCCCCCGTCGAGGGCACGTGCGACGGCCGCGAGGAGCGCAGCGCGCCGCGTGGCGATCGCCGGATCCGGATGGACCGGCCGTGAGAACGGCACGCCGGCCACCCGGGCGGCGGCGGTGTCGCGGAGGGCCAAGAGGGCCGCCCGGTCCTCGTCGCGCAGCCCGGCGGAGAGATCCGGGACGGCGACTGCGGCGACCGCGCGGCTCAGTCCCCGCAGGCGCAGGCGGCCGGCGGCGAGCACAGCGGTCATTCGCGTACGCCAATCCGGGCTTTCCAGCCCGGCCAAGATGATGCGCTCCTCGCCCGCGACAGCCGGCGGCCTGGCGGCGGCCAACGCACGCATCGCAGCCCAGGTGAGCGCGGCAACCGCCAACTCGTCCGGATCGCCCGGCGCGACCTCCCCCGGGCTGGAGGGCACGAGCCGAACACTCAACAACTCGAGCGCCTGGCCGTCCACGGAGCGAACCCGCCCAACCGAGACGAACACGAGCGTCTCGAACAGCTCGGCGAGCGTCGGCAAGCGCTCGGGCCCGAGACGGTAGTGAAAGGCACACGCCTCGAGCGCCTCGTAGCAGTCGCGCTCGAGCATCCCCGGCTCCACCGAGTCGCGGAGCGGCACGAGGAGCGGCGGTCCGTCGCTGAACTCGGCCGAGAACCACTCGCCCCCCTCCAAAGTGTCTGACACGAGCTCCGAAGGATTGAAGAGCAGCGCGGCCCCGAACGCAGACAGGAACCCCCCGAACAGCTCGACGTCGAACGTATCGCCGAGCGCGTCGCGCAGCAGCCCGCCGAGCAGATCGGCGGGGCGATCGCCGATCACCCCCGTCCCGTCGCTTGTCTCCCACCATCCCATGGCTGCTCAGGGGCAGGGCGCGAACTTGGCCGCGTCCCAGTACTTCGCAAAGCCATCCTCGCCGATTGCGGGGATGCGATTGACGAGCGGCCGGATGGCGTCGTTGAAATTCATGTGAGCCTGCTCGCGGATCGCCAGCTCGAGGTCGGTCAGCGGGCGCCGCTCACGGACCTCCACCTTGAGCTCGCCGCGCGTCCACTCGCCGAGGCCCCAGCGGCCACCGGCCGGATTGGGGTCGATCTGCGTGCCGCGCTTCCACAGCTCGGGCCAGTCCCGCTTCCAGGGCTTGAAGCCACGACTCTCGGGCCGGCCCTCCGCCAGATGTTCCTTGAAGCGGGCGAACGTCAACCCCTCCGCGTTCGTGCTGCCGACGTAGATCACCTCCCATTTGCCGTCGATGAGCCGGGACACGTAATAGATCTCCGACGTCCACTTCGTGGTGCTGTCGTAGCGCCTGGTCGGCTCCCTGACCTCGTTGTGGACGAGCACGCTCGCGAACCCCGCGAAGTAGGTGTGGTCGCGTTCGACTTCGAGGTTGCACGTGGCGCTCTCCCCCACGATGAGCGTTGCCGCGCGCACGGCCACAGCATCCTCCTCAACCGTCCGCAGGTGCATGCCCGGGACGATGAGCCGTGCCGGGATCCAGCCGCGCTCGCGCGTCCAGATCCTGTGGCTCCGGGTGGCAGCCAGTCGACCACGATCGGTGATGATCTCCACCAGCCAGTCGGTCCATCCCGACGTCGCCCCCAGTACGAGCGCCGGTGCCGGCTCGTCGTCGCCCGCCGGGTCCGCGGCGAGCACGAAGTCGCCCGGCTCCAGCGTCTCGATCGGCCGGCAGCCGGTCGGCGTCAGCACCGGCGTCCCGGGCGGCACGCACACGCCATCGGGCCCGAGGCCGAGCCTCTCGTACGACAGCTGCTCGTTTAGACGGCGGCCTCGCACGGCGAGGTCCCCGATCGACGCGAGCTCGGCGTTCAGCCCGGCGACGCGATCGCTCAGCATCGAGCGGTAGCGCTCGGAGACGTTGAACTTGCCCCGCAGCTCAGCGAGGCGGTCGAGCGCCGCCCGCACCCCCGGGTCGGCGCCGGCGGTGCGGGACAGGTCCGCAAGCGCCCGGTCGCAGGCGTCGGCCGAGCCCGTGAACCGATCGGCGAACCGATCGCGACGCCCGAGCTCGGCCGGCGATACGGTGCCGCGGAGCCGGTCGTGCAGACGTTCGGCGACGTCGCGGATCGAGAACTCCGACTGGCGCAGATCCTGTTGGTGCTTGGTGACGAAGCGGTCCAGCCGCGTGATCTCCATCGACAGCTCCCCCGCGCGCTGCAGTGCCCGAGTGTCGGCATCGCCCGCCGGCGGACCGTGCGACGCCGGCTCGGCGGCCTCCGTCGTCTCAACCGCCCGCGCCGCCTCGGCCACGCTCGGCTCGGCGGTCGCCCGCCGCGCTCGCGGCGCGCCCGCCGCCGGCTCGGCGGGCACCCGCGGCGCAGCCCGCGCGGCGATGTAGCCGACGGGCTCGGCCGGGACCGCGCCGGCCAGGATGCGGCGCGCATGCTCCTGCTGGGCCAGCAGGTGGCGGACCTCGACGTCGAGCTGGGCAAGCGCGTTGGGGTCATCGCGGATCTCGGCCACACGGCGGATCCGCTCGTCGATGATCGGCCCGAGCTTGCGGACCTCGGCCGCGGCCTCGAAGCGCGCCCGGTCGCGCGGGGACTCCACCTCGAAGCCGAGGTGCTCGCCGAGGCTCGCCAAGGCCACGCGCGCCTCGCCGACTCGGCCCGTCCAGCGCCGGATGCGGTCGAGCGCGTCGGCGTGCAGAGCGACGTCGACCGGGCGGGCGTTCGGCCCGACCGCGACCTCGATCGAGCGGATCGGCCCGTCGCCCGGCGGATCGAGGTTGATCCGCACTTCGTCCTGCGGCAGTGAGGGGTCGCGGCGGATCGGCACGGCCTCGCGGAGATGCGGCGGGAGCGCGCCCTCGAGCGTGAGGCCGCCGGACTCCGGGAACACCCGTTGCTCGATCTCGCCCAGGAGCGGCCGCACCGCGCTCGGCGGCGCGCCCTCGCGGACGATCACGATCGCCTGCCCGTCGGCCACGACGAGATGGGCGTCGCCGGCCGGCCGGCCCAGGCGCTCAAGCTCCGCGTCGGTGGCGCTGAGAATCGGCACGTCGGCGAAGCGCCCGCGCTCGTGCTCGGGCAGCTGCCCGAGCAGCTCGACTCGCGCCTCGTGGATCTGGCGTTCGGCCGGGCTTGGCGGCAGTCCCGCCTCGACCGCAGGCTCCCGGGGAACGGTCAGCCGACCGCCCGCGTCGAAGATCCCGCGCAGCCGGGGCACCTGCTCGCGGACTGCCGTGTACGCGTGGCCGAGACTCGCATGAGCGGCCGCGAAACCGAGGCCCATCACCGTGCTGTGCGCCGCCCCCGAGAGCGTGTTGTCGAACACCTGCTTGGCGCCGCCCGGGGTGCGCCACACCCGCTCGTCGACCAACGACGCGACGAAGCTCGACGGGAGCGCCTGGACGCCCTGCTCCACGACGTGCGAGGCGCCGGTCAGGGCTGCGCGGGCCCACCACGGCCGGCTGGCCAGCTCGAGCCCAGTGAACAGCCCGGTCCGCTCGACGCCGCGGGCGAGCAGGCCGGCCGCCGGGCCTCTGGAGACCAGCCCCGCGAACCGGGACTGGGCGCGGGCGGCCGCTCCCGACAGCCGCCCCATGCGGGCCAGCGTCTGGTTCATGCCCGTGCGGCTGGCGGCAGTGGCGCCGCGGAGCGTCTCGCCCATCAGCGCCTTGCCCAGGCCGGCGGTGAGCGCGGACACGAGTGCGTCGGCGGCGCCGATCGCCAGGTCCGCCTCGATCTCCTCGCGGCCGTAGGCGGCCCCCTTGATCAGCTGCTTGGTGGCCATCGAGGCCGCCGTTGCCGCCAGCGACGAGATGACCGCCACCACCAGCGGCGTCGCCGCCCCGCCGGAGAAGAACTCGATCGCGGCGCCGACCGCCACCGCCACGACGAGGGCCACAGCGTTGGAGAGCAGGTTCGCCCAGGCGTCGACGGCGTTGCGCTGGATCTCGATCGCCAGATTGGCCCGATCGAGCGAGGTGTCGAAGCGGGCCGAGATCCGCTCGCGCTCGTCGGGCGAGAGGTCGCGGCGGTGCATCTGGACGAGGTCGGCTTCCAGCTCGCTGATGGCCCGCTGCGAGGCGGCGAGCTCACTCGAGGTCACCGCCTCGCCCGCCAAGGTGGCTCCCTCGCGGTCCCGGGTGTTCCGCCGCCGGACGGCGTCCACGGCCTCCTCCACCGTCCGCGGCGACCCGTACTCCAGGAGGTCGAGCATGTCGCCCTCGTCGCGGCCGCTCGTGTCGCCGCTGATCCCAGCGGCGAGGGACTCGCCGCCGTGGTCGAGCCGCCACTGGCGGTCGGCGTCCTCACGCTCTTTCGGTTCCATCGCCTCGAGCGCGGACCGGAGCATGTCCATGTCGGTTCCGACGCCATCGATCGCGAACCGCACCCGGTCGTAATTGCTGACGACGCCGTGCTTGGCGACCCGCGTCCGGGCCTCGTCCCGCGAGGCCCCGGACATGTTGGCCTCGACCATCGCGTTCAGGCTGCGACCCGACGCCGCCTCGTAGGCCTGGCCCAGCGAGGTCATCCGCGCGCTCGTGCGCGCGTCGGCCATCCGGTTCAGCTCCTGGGCGGTCCCGCGCTCGAGCTCCATCCGGCGGTTCTCGCGTTCCGCCGGCGTCGGGAACCTGGTGGGGTCGCGCTCCTCCTCGGCGAGCTGCCGGTGGGCGCGCTCGCGCAGCAACGGTCCGAAGTCGCGATTGACCTCGGCGAAGCTGCGACTGTTCTGATCCCGGAAGACGGCGTTGATCGCCGCGTCCTCGGCGTAGAGGCCCTGGTCCTCGAGCCGGATGCGCGCGACGTCGAGCGCCTTGAGGTCGTTGTCGGCAGCGGCGTTGAGGAGATCCCGGCCGGCGCCGCTCGCCAGGTTGAATGCGGTGCGCAGCGCCGATCCGCCCTGCGGCGTCTCCTGGGCCCACCACTCGCCGGCGAAGTGGTGGTTGAACGCGCGCTCGGTCTCCTGATTGCGGAGCGTGATCTCGGCCTCGATCTGGACCGTCGTCCAGTTACGCCGCTCACCCTCGGCGCCGACGTCCTTGCGGGTCTGGGCGTAGACCTCCTGGACGGCGGAGCGGTCGATCACCGCGTAGCGCTCGCCGCCGCCGCCGCCTTCGTCGCCCGGGGTGTACTGGGTCTCGACCTGACGGCCGAGCGCGATCGCGGTGGCGTCGCCGATGTGGCTCTCCGAAAGCGCGACGATCTCGTCCTTCTGCGAGTCGGAGATCCACTCGTCGCGGATGTCCGCCTCGAAGCTGACGTGATAGCGCTCCTGGTAGCCGGTCAGAACGCGCTGGCGCTGCTCCGGGGTAAGGCCGCGGAGGATGTCCTTGATCGCGGCCTTCCGCGTGCCGAGTCCGGCGATCGCGCTGTGCAACGCGCCGATCGCCCCGTTGACGGCGACATCGGGATCGCCCCTGAGCATGTCCGTGGCGGTGACGAACTCGTCGTCGCTGAGATGCCCGACGTGCCCATACCCGTGCAGGGCGTGGTCGAGGTTCTCGTAACTCTCCTCGTAGTCGTGCCGGAGCACCTTCGCGCCCAGCGGCGTGAGTCCGCGGAGCGCGGTGAAGATCGCCTGCTCGTCGAACCCGCGCCAGCGCGTCACCGAGGTGTGGATCGCCTCGATCCGCTTCGACAGCTCCGGCCCCGGCTGTGTTGCGTGGACGATCGTCCGCAGCGCCTCGACGTTCCCGTCGGTGATCGTGAGGCCGAGCAGCTCTTCCTGGAGCTCGCTCTCGACGATGGCGTGCTCGGCGTCACGGACCTGCTCGCGGAGACCCGCCGTCAGGGCCGCGACCTGATCCGGCGATCCGGCCTGGGCGCTGTCGGCGAGCGCGGTGATCACGGCGCGGCTCTCGCCGCTGAGCGAGGCGATGAAGTCGCGCCGGGCGGCGTCGTTCTCGGCGCCCTGAAGGGCGATCAGCCGGTTGATCGCCGCGACATCCTGGAGCAGCGCGACCCGCGCCTCCTCGCCGTGCTGGAGCTGCCACTGCTTGGCGCGCTCGCCGGCGTCCGTTGCCCACCGGTCGAGCTGGGCTTGCAGCTCGACCGACCACGCCTCGTGCGCGCTCGTCTGCCTTGCCGCCCAATCGCGCAGCGCAGCGAAGGCGGCCGCGCCATCCGCGTCGAGCTCGTTCTCGAAGCCGGTGGTGGCGGCTCGAGCGCCGTCGATCAGGCCGGTGACCGGCTTGCCCGGGCCCTCCGCCAGCAGGTCGACCTGGGCGTCGGCCCAGCGGCCGATCTGGGCGATGATCGCAGGCGCGGGCTGGCCCTCCGCGGGGGCGACCGAGACCTGATCGCGCATCTCCGCCACTCGGATGGCCGCGATCTGGCGTTGGACGGCAGCGGCGATCGCGCGCTGGCGGTTGCGGAACTTGGCCTCGTAATGCGCGCGCTCGGTGGCGACGGTCTCCCGAATCTCCGCACTGGCGCGCTCGGCGCGCTCCTGGGCGGTCGGAGGGTGGCGGGCATGGGCGGCGGCACGATCGCGTTCGACCGCCGCGCGGGTTGCCTCGGCGCTGCCGGCGGCGGCGGCCGTCGTGCGTGCCTGTGCCGTCACGGCCGTGGTCTGGGCGTTGGCTGCGGCCGATGACGTCGCCTGGCTGGCCTGCTGGGCGCGCCGGGCCAGCTCCTCGCGGCGAGCGGCGGTGGCGGCCTGCACCTGGTCGGGTACGAGGCCGATCGCCGCCCCCAGCTCCAGCGCCTTGGCCTGGACCGAGCCCTCCAGGTTCGGAACGAGCCGCTCGGTGCCGAGGTCGGGCTGCTGGAGCTCGAGGATCCGGCCTGGATACATCGGGTGGCTGCTCCGGATGTCGGTGAGAATCCGCACAGCCAGTGCGTGCGCGTCGCGGTTCAGCTCGCCGGCGACGCGCGTGAACAGCGTTCTCTGCGCGGCGTCGAGCGTGACCGGCGGGACCGGCTCGTCCGTGATCTGGAGCTGGGCAGGCGCGGGCGGGGCGCTCGGCCCGCCGCCGGCCGCGTCGGGCGCGGGCGCCGGGGTGGTGGTGACGGCACCGTGAAGCAGCCGCTCGCGGAGGTCCAGGAGTCGCTGGCGCTCGGCCGGGTCAGTGGTGAGCGCCTCGATGCCGGCCTGCCCGCCACGGATTGCTCGCAACTCGATGTCGGGCACGATCGGCCCAGTGAGGTCGGGAACTGTGCCGAGTGGGCTCGGGGGGATCGCCGGCAACGCCGCGGGCGGGAGCTCGTGCGCGGCCGTCGTGCGGATCTGACGCATCGCCGCAGGGATCGGCCCCGGGTCCTCGTGCGGCGGTCCGTGGGCGGGGACGGGCCCGTGGCCGGCGAGCCCCGCCGCCGCGATCGCGGCGCGCTGGGCTCGGGACAGCCCGCGGGCCTCGATGCCGTCGCGCATGTTCTCGATCGCGGGCCGGGCGCCGAACGGCGAGGGCCGGGTGGGATGCGGCAGCGTTGCCAGCGCCGCCGCGGTGCGCGCCCGGATTGCGTCCGGAGTCACCACGTGCAGGGGCGCCTCGCCTGCGCCACGGGGGCTCGCGCGATCCGCGGCCGCGGACGGGGCGCCGAGAGCCCCCGCGGCAGGGCGGCCTGGAGGCGCCACCGGGGCACCGCCCGGGGGCCGAGTGGCGGGACCGCCTGCGGTCTCGCCCGCGGCCGCGGGGGCGACCCCAGCGCGCCCTGTCTCGCCATCGAGGAATCGTCCAGCGGCCGCATTGCCCCGGAGCGCAGCGACCTGCCCGGCCACTGCGGCGCGGGCCGCCGAGGGCGTGCCCCGGCGCGCGGCCGCCGGGATCCCGGGCAGCGGCAGCTGCCTCGGTGGCGGCAGGAGAAAGCCGCGAAGGTAGGGTGAAGGGCTCGGCTCGCTGCGCCCGTCCTCGCGCCGCCCAGCGGCGCGCCGCCCGTGGTCCCGCCGGCCGACGTCGAGCACCGGGTCGCCGAGGTCGGGAGCCGGCGCCGCGACCGGCGGCTCAGCCATCGTCGGCCCAGCGGCCGGCCAGCAGCGGGTAGAGCTCGCGGAACTCGGCGCGGGTGGCGGGTCGCCCAGCCTTCTCCAGCTCGCGGGCAACCGCACGCGCGATCTGGACCAGGCCGATTGCACCGCCATTGCCCGCCGCGAGGTAGCCCGCCGTCAGCGCGGCGTTGCGGATCGCTCCACCGGACAGCTCGAAGCGCTCGGCGACGAGGTCGAGGTCGAGGTCGCCGGCGAGCGGCGCCGCCGCCGGCAGCACGGCGCGCCAGAGCATCCGGCGCAGCGGGGCGTCGGGCAGCGCGAACTCGATCCGGTGATGCAGTCGCCGGGAGAACGCCTGGTCGAGATGGTGAGGGAGGTTGGTGGCGAGGATCGTCACCCCGTCGTGGGCCTCGAGGCGCTGGAGCAGGTATGCGATCTCGACGTTGGCGTAGCGGTCGCGCGCGTCGTGGACCTCGGCGCGGCGGCCGAAGAGCGCATCGGCTTCGTCGAACAGCAGCATCGCCCCGGCGGCGGCGGCCTCGTCGAACACTCGGTCGAGCTGCTTCTCCGTCTCGCCGAGGTACTTGTCGACGACCTGCGCGAGATCGACCGCATACAACGCGTAGCCCGCCTCGGACGCGATGACGCTCGCGGCCAGGGTCTTGCCGGTGCCGCTCGGGCCGCTGAACAGGACGTGCATCCCGCGCCCTCCCGGTCGCCCACCGAAGCCCCAGTCCCCGAGCACGCGCGGGCGATCGCGGACGGCGGCCGCGAGCTCGCGCAGCTGGGCGAGCGCAGCCGCGGGCAGGACGAGCTCGTCCCACGAGCGCCCGCCCGGCAGCGCCCGCGCCAGCGCGGCCAACTGGTGACGGGCGACCGCCCGCGCCGCCGCCTGCAGATCGGCGCTCGCCAGCGGGTGGCCGTCCGAGCCCGCGCTCACCGCGCCGTCGGCAGCGAGCCGGGTGACGGCGGCGTCGATCCGCTCGAGGGCGATCGGATGCGAGGCGCTCACCGACTCGACCGCGCCGGCCCTCACGGCCACGCCGGCGGCGGCGAGGCGCTGCTGCCAGCGAACCCGGCGCCCGCTCACCGTAACCGGCGCCAGGTGCCGTCGCGGCCAAGCCTCGGGGAGGGCGTCGGCCCGTTCCGGCGAGACGGTCACGGCGACCGGGAGCCCGGATGCGGCCAGCTCTCCGGCCAGCCCGCCGAGGGCATCGTCGAGCGCGCGGCCGGGGAGCGCGATCGCGAGACCGTCGAGCACACCCTGGCACGCGGCCACGCGCAGCGTGGCCTCGGGGTCGCCGGAGCCGGCCAGATCGACGCGGAGCAGAGGACGGCCGAGCACGGCCACGGCCTCGTCGAGCGCCGCCCGCTGATCCGCGGACACCAGGACCACGGGCACCGAGCGCAGCGGGGCGTGCTCGCCGGGCGACGGGAGCCCGGCATCGGCGCGAATGTGCCGGTCAGGCGGCGCGCCGTCGCCGTCGCCGAGCACGCGCGCGATCAGCCACTCGTCGACCGCGAGGCCGCACTGCAGCAACGAGCAGTCCGCCACCGGCGGGCGCAGCCGCACGAGTCGGAAGCGGACGAGCGCAGACTCGGGCCTGAACGCCCGCCGGAGCGGAGCCGAGTGCGGTCCCGGGCCGGCGAACACATCGAGCGCGAGCGCGACCGTCGGCAGGCCCTGGGCGAGCTCATCGTTGAGCAAGCCGAACACCGTGCGATAGCGGGCGTCGAGCTCCGGCGCGAGCGCGAGCAGCAGTGCAAAGCGCTCGAACTCCTCGAGCCCGAAGCGCTCGGCGATGAGCGCCAGCGTCGACTCGCCGTCAGCGCCGACGCCCTCCGCCGCGTGGCCGCCGGAGTCCACCGCCCGCCCCGCGAGCACCGCGGCGGCGTGCTCGGGTGAGACATAGACGCCGCGCAGATCGTCCTCTCCGCGCCAGCGCCCCTGCGCGCGCTGGCGGGCGACCGCCGCGCTCAGCAGGACATCGAGCCGTTCCAGCTCGCGCTCCAGCTCCCCGATGGCCGTTCCCAGGAGCGCCGTCGCCATCTCACCCTCTCCGGTGCGTGACGAGCACCTCGGGCGTGAGCCACGGTACCTGGAAGGTGACGCGGTCGAGGCCGGCCATGACGAGGATGACCGCCAGCGGCGCCGCGGGCAGCTCCGCGTGGATCCGCTCATCGGTGGCGGTGACGATCCCGCCGAGCGGGAGGAAGCGCTCGGCGAGGTATCCCATCGAGCTGCGCCCGAAGCCGATCAGGCGCCGCGCGAGGTCGCGGCTCGCCGCACGGGCCGCGATCGCGACCGCGAGGTCCCCTTGGCGCTCGGGAGCTAGCCAGGCCACGTCGGCGGTGAGCGGACGCAACCCCGCGAGCGCGTTGGCGAGGGCCGCATCGTCCTGCGCCGCATCGCGCGGAGGACTCGTCTCCCCGACGCCGAGGACGGCCCGTGGCGCGATCCCGGTGTCGCGGAGGACCGCCTCGACGAGCTGCGCCCACGGCGCCGACTCGCCAGGCGACAGCAGCGCTCCCGCCAGCCATACATCCGAGGCGACATCGCGGACGGCGGCCACCGAGCGGCGCCCGTCCGGATGGCCGACGACCTCGGTCAGAAGCCAGCGTCCGTCGATCCGGTCGTCGGCGGTGAGCGCGGAACGCACGGCGCCCGCGAACGAGTCGGCGACCAGCTCGCCCGCGGCCGACTCCCCCTCCCCCGGATCGCCGGCCGCGAGGCGGACAGCATCGTCGGGGTCGCAACCGAGGACGCCGGCGAGCGTGGCGGAACGAGCGAGTGCGCCCTGATCGGCGAGGCCGATGTGCTCGAGTGCCGGGAGGAGGAGGAAGGCGGGCGCACCCGCGGCGGCGAACACCCGATCCTCGGGCACAGGGCCAGAAGCCCTCGCGCCCCCTGGCCGATCCAAAGCGCCGGCGCCGGCGGCGTCCCGGGACCCCCCGCCCGCAGCCAACCCCGCTGCCGGGACCAAACCGAGCCTGCCGCCGGCGCGCCCCTCACCGGCAAACGTCGCCGAACGCCCGCCGGCCACGGCATCGATCGCCAGCACGAGGTCCGGGCCGGCGCCGAGCTCGGCCACCGCGACGGCGAACAGCCGCAGCGCCAGCATCCCGCCCGCGCCAGCCACGAGCTCATCGGGCAGCGTGCGCGCGGCCAGCGCGTGCACGCGGTCGTGGAGCGTACGTCTCAGTACGCCGGCCGGCCTGGCCTCGTCGGCGCACGCCGCCCACAGCGCATCGGCCTGGGCCGGGTTGATGGCCGCGAGCACGATCTCGAGCCGTCGCGAGCGCACGAGCGCCTCCACGACGCTGGTGACAGAAACTCCCGCCCCGGCTGAGCCGGTTCGGATCGCCGCCCCCGGCGCCAGCAGCCTCAGCCCGGCGAGCGGCTCGAACATCCACGTGTCCGCATGCCCGGCCGCGAGCGCGGCCGCGAACGCCGCCAGATACTCGGCAGGCGAGGCGAAGCGGACGACGTTGCCGCCGGGGCCTGCCCGGATGACCCCCATGATCGACTGCGCCAGCTGGTTGCCCCACTGGGCCGAGAGCCGGTCGAGATCGAGCAGCGACGCCGACACGACCGCGTCCGCCCGCATCGCGCGCACGACCCAAACGGCATCGCCGTCGGCGTCGTCGAGCGGAGCGAGCGCCTCACCGACCGCCGGCGCGAGCCTGTGCTCGAGGATCTGCCGCAGGCGACCCTCGAGCGCGGGGTGATCGACGCCCGCGCGGGGCAGCGATAGACGGCAGGCGAGGCGGCCGATCGTCGCGCTCCCAACGTCGGGGCGAGCGATCACCGCCCGCTCCCGACCTCAGCCCGGACCGGCGCGGAAACCACCTCCTCGAGCGCCTGGACCGCGCCGCTGAGCCTGAGCAATCCCGCGACAAGCTCCTGGCGACGGAGGTCGAGCTCGCGCAGCGCACGCTCGCCGGCGGCGATCTCGCCCCGCAGCTCGTCGATCCGGTGCACGACGGTGGCGGGGTCGATGCCCACGCGCCCGCCCAGCGAGTCGACCGCGATCGGCCCGCTCACGGAATCCACCGCCCCGTGACGACGAGCTGCACGATGATCGCGTTGTCGGTCTCGTTGCTGGCCAGCGACTCGCTGCAGAACGCCTCAAGGAAGACAGTCAGACCGCTGACGCTCGTGACCCTGGCGTATACGACCTGGGGGATCGCGTCGACGTTGGGAGCTTGGCTCTGCTGGATGTTCGTGACGTCGGTCTGGGCGAAGATGCTGAACCCGCCCAGGACGGCGTAGGCGTCGTCGATTTCGGTGAAGTCGGCCGAGACATCCCACGGCCAGCTCACCGGACCCTCGCCGTTGTTCGTCTTCAGGAACTCGTAGTGCTTGACACGGACGACCGACGACACGTCGCCGTGCGCCGTCAGCGTGCCGGAGATCGCGACCGAAGCCAGGTTCGTGAGGCCGAGGAGGTTGCTGGCGCCGGCGACGGTCAGTGCACCGTTGAGTAGGCTGTCGCCGCCGACCTGCAGGCCGCCGGTGAGGTACAGCGTGCTCGTTTGGTCGAGCCGCATCGCCAGCGCGCCGCCGCTGCCGGGATCGTCACGCACGGACGAGTGTGAGCCGCCGCGGAACCAGCAGAAGTCGGCGTCGGTGCGGAAGTACATGGTCCAGTCCTGGATCCCGATGCCGTAGTGGTTGCTCCACAGGTTCAGGAGCTGGTCCTCCCGCTGGCCGAAGTTGAGGTTGCCGCTGGTGTCGAGCTCCAGCTGGAGCTGACCGCCTGCGCCGGCCGGACCGTTTCCGTCGTTGGCGCCGTTGTCGTCGTGGACGCCGCCCCGCAACCAGCGGAAGGCAGAGCCGCTGCGCATGTAGAGGGCCGCCGGGGGCCCGGGCGGGCTCGTCGAGTCGCTCTGTACGCCGATCCCGTAGTCGTGCCCGCTGCCCGTGTACAGGTCGACCATCTGACGGGTGGCCTCGCCGAAGCTGAGCGTGCCCTGGGGGATCGTGACGGTGTCCTCGGTCGAGATCTCGACGATGTCGCTCGGGGTTGAGGACGTGTCGGTGGCGTCGCCGAGCCCGATCGACATCGACACGGTGGGATCGGCGGTCGTCCCCAGGCGCAGGCGCAGCAGGCTGCCGCTGCCGCCGGCCCCGACCTCGCGGCCGAGCGTCATCGGCGCTCCGTCCTCCTCGCTGCCCGCGAACGCGAAGTGGAGCTTGCCGCCGTCCAACCACGCGTCCTGCTCGGCGTTGAGGCGGCCCATCACCCGCAGCCTGCCGTCGACGGTGGCGAAGTCGGCGGCGTCGTAGTCCGCCGGCTGCGGGTTCTCGACGAGCATCCGCGGGCGGATGGCGAGGGTGTCCTGCGGCGCGTAGACGGCACTGGCCACGGCGCCGATGTAGACGCGCCCGCTCATCAGCTGATCGCCGGCGCTGTAGAAGCCTGGCTGGCTCGTCGTCCCGTCGTAGCCGACGACGCCGAGTGGGACGACCCACAGGTCACCCGGCGAGCTCTCCGGCAGTTCCTGGTAGGAGACCGATTCGTCGTCCGGGATGACGGGCGCCGAGGCGGCCGATCCGGAGCCGGAACCCGACCCGGACCCGGAGCCCGACCCACTCGTCGAGGCCGCGTACGCCTGCGCCTCGGTGATCGCCGCGACGCCGTCGACCATGATCGGGTCGTTGCTCGGCGTCGGCGGCCCGACGACGATCGTCCATCCCTCAGTGGTCCGGGTCGCCTCGCTCGACTGGCAGTCTGCCCAGTCGCTGCTCATCGCGCCGGCGTCGTCCTCCTGGTAGCTGAGGAAGATCGGATGCGTCTGCTTGGTGTTGAACTGCGCGAACGCCGCCGGGTCGAGCCGGAGCGCGTGATAGGAGACGAGCTCGCGTCCGAAGCCGTCGATCGCCGCGCCGGGGCTGAGGATCACGTCGACCGCGCCGGTCTGGCCCGTGATCGCAACCTCGGTCAGCTCGAAGCCGGCCACGATCCCCCAGGTGTGATGCGCGAGCAGGTGACGGCGGCGCGCGTCCCGGTCATACGTCTGCTCGGCGTCGAAGTCGACGGCGCGCAGAAACTGCCCGTCGAAGTACTTGACGCGGATGATCTGGTCGTTGGCGGCCATCTCAGGCCCCCTGGCCCTGACCCTCGCCCTCGCCCTGGGCCGGGGACGTCCGGGCCTGCCCCGGGCCGAAGTCGACGACCCGGCCCTGATACAGGTACAGGCGTAACACCGTGCCGGGTTCGACGATCCCCACCGCGCCGATCCGGCTGACCGGCACGGCGTCCGGGCTCGCGACGTCGACCGTCTCGACCTGCACTCCGGCGGCCTTGAGACTCTCCTCGGCGTCCCCGGCGTACGCGCCCTGGAGCGGCGCCAGGTTGACCGCCCGCGAACTCGGTGTGACCCGGTCGCGCAGCGCCTCGGGCGAGAGCTTGGCGAGGACCGCTCGGGCCTGCGTCGGCCAGCGTTTGGCGATTGCGAACTCGTCCTGCATGACGACCTTGCGCACCTCCCCCGTCGGATCGGCAGCCGCCAGCGCCCGCGCGACGACGCTCGTGGCGCCGCGGCGGGCCTTGACGCCGGTGAGCGGGAAGCAGCACAGCGCCCCGAGCGCCCACAGCGCCAGCGGCGCGATCGGCAGCCAGTAGCGCTGGGAGACGAACGAGCCCGCGTACTGGCGGCACTCGAGGTTGCAGATCCGCGTCACCTTGCCGCTGTCGTAGGTGAAGCAGCCGAGGATGATCCGGTCATCGCAGCCGTCCGGGCACGGCGGGTTGAGCGCGTGGCAGAGGCAGTCGCGCAGGTACGCGACGACGAGGCCGACGAGCAGCTGGGTTCCGTTCACGAGGCGGGCGGAGTACGCCTCGGCCGTCTCGCTGGCCCCCTGCGTGGTGCAGTCGATCTGCTGGAGCTCGGCCGGGAGCTGGCAGATCGTCCGGCACGGGTTGGTCTCGTACAGGTCGATCACGGCCTGCAGGAGCTGGCAGAGGCCCCCGCGCGTCGTCTCGGCGTCGCCGATCGTCCCGAGCGCGGCCGTCATCATCGAGGTCTGCTGCTTCTTGTTCAGGCCCGAGGACAGCAGGGGCTTGAGCGCGGTCACGCACGCGACGGCCCGCGTCCAGAACGTGCCAGCGAGCACCGACTTGGCACTGCAGCAGGCGCCGTCGCACTGGCACACCCCGAACTGGAAGGACTCGAGGATGCGGGTGGGCTCGCAGCCGGGCGGGAGGTCCGGAGCCGACACATAGCTCGTGCAGCCGCAGGTCTGCGTGGAGCGCGAGCCGCTCGATCCGCACGTGCACGACCATCCGGCCGTGGGCGTCGCCGAGGAGCCGCAGCCGCACCCGCACGCGCAGGTGCTCGTGGAGGTGCTCGCGCCGCCGGCCAGCGGCGTGACCGGACGCATCGGGATCTCCTTGTAACTCATGGTCAGGCACCACTCCTGCGCCGTGTCGCACCCGGCCGGCGGCGAGGGCAGCGGCGGGTTGCAGGTCGGCCCGGCCGTCCGCTGGGCCGCCAGACACG
Source organism: uncultured Solirubrobacterales bacterium (assembly GCA_963763525.1). GTDB lineage: Bacteria > Actinomycetota > Thermoleophilia > Solirubrobacterales > Solirubrobacteraceae > Palsa-465. The sequence continues at coordinate 411,910 of CAVXPA010000009.1, read as the reverse complement.
CTGTGATCAGCGCGCCGACGTCGACGGCCTGCGAGGAAGGAACGACGAGGTCCCGGCCGCACGGGTCGAGCGCGTAGCCGGGACAGACGACGATTCCGTCACCGCAGTCCTCGCAGGCCAGGTCCAGCCCGCATACCACGCCGGGGCCGTGGAGGTAGCGGTTGTGCATCCGGTGGGCGCCCATTGCGTAGTTCTCGAGCGCCATCAGGTCGACCTCGGTGAGCACCTGGCCGGCGAAGAACAGTGGACGGACGGGCGAGGTCAGCCCCTGGCACGCCGGGCACGTGCATCCCGCACTCGGCCCGCAGCAGCCCGAGCCGGTGCTCACGGCCGCGGCGCTGCTCGCCTGGGTCGAGGACATCGCATAGGGCACGCTCGATGATGGTGTGGTGACGCTCATGGTTAGCCCTCGCTCGTGATCGTGAACCAGCTCTCAAACGCCCCGCCCTCGATGTAGTCCCCGGTCGGGCAACGGGTGGGAAGTCCTGGACCGAGGTGGTTGCCGTCCAGCGCTCGCGGGCCGGTCGTCCCATCCAGGCGCGGAACCGTCTCGTCGATCGCGAGGATCGCGTCTCCCCGGATCACGACGCGGTAGTCGGCGTTCACCATCTCCACCCGCGGCCTGATGTGGACGCCCGTCGGATTGTTGGGGTCAACCTGGATCGGACTTGGCAGCGCCACCGGCTGCCCGCACGGCATGGTCCAGTCGATCGGGGTGATCTCGACTGGGAGCTCGACCCAGAACGAGACCGGGCCTGTGAACGGCGCTTCCTGGGTCGTGACCCGCCCGCACAACACCACGGTGAACCTGTTCAGCGTCGCGGGCTGGATCGGTTCGGAGAAAGCGAGCAGGAGGCCGTTCTCCTCCATGTAGGCCCACTGCTCGCTCTTGGATGCCACCGTCCCCGCGTGGGGCCAGCTGATCGCCGTGATCCTCGGCAGCGTGACGAGCGGGAAGGTTCCCGCCGGGCCGGGGTTGCCCTGCGGCCCGACGTTGCCCTGGGGTCCCTGGGGTCCCTGGGGGCCGGGATCCCCCTTCGGTCCCGGCGGACCCTGCGGACCAGCCGGCCCGACGGTGCCGGCTCCGGCCGGGCGCTCCAGCAGGCACTCGACGGCGCGCGCGACGGCCGAGACGCTCGGCAGGATGACGCGGTCGCTCGGATCGAGGACCGTGGCCTCGAGCGTTTCGCCGTCGGTGTAGGCGTCGACGGTCGTGAGCACGATGCAGTTACCCGCGTCGCAGGAGGGACAGTCGGGGTCCTCGAGGAAGCTCCCGCAGTCGGTGTCGTGGACCGCGACGATCGCCACGCCGGCCAGCTCGCTCTGCCCGCTCGGACCCGCGAACGTCGCATACAGCGTCGTCCCGGAGGCGTCGAGGGCGAGCATCTCCACGCCGTCGCCAACGGGGGTGAGCGGTCCCTCGGTGGCCGTTCCGGCGACGATTGCGCCGACGTCGAGAGCGGCCAGGAGACCGTGCCCGGCGGCGTCCGAGAGCGCGACGGCCAGCCAGGTCCCGCCGGGCGACGAGATCGCCGCGGCCGGGGTCTCCGCGAACGTGACCGGCTGTCCGGTGACCGCCGCCGCGGGGGTCCCGGTCGCATCGACGGCATGCAGGGCGAGGGTCTTCGCGGTTGCGTCGAGCACGGCCAGATAGCCGCCGGGTACGGCGGCCAGCGCGGAGGGAGCGCCCCCGACGGCAACCGTGTTCGCCGTCGAGGCGCTCGCGGCCTCGACGACGGTCAGCTCACCGGCCGAGGTGCAGGCGACCACCCACGCATCGCCGCCGGCGAGCACGGCGAGATCGGCGGCGCCCGCGCCGGTCGTGGCCTCCCCGAGCTTGGTCGCGTTCGGATCCGCGCCGGTGGCGTCGACGCCAGCCGACCAGGCATGTACCTCGCCGGCGCCGGCGTCGAGCACGACGACACCGCCGCCATCCCGAGCGCCGAGGCGGACGGCGCCGGCCGGCGCCGCCAGCGGCAGCGTGGTCAGTGGCGTGCCGAGGTCGGAGGAGTCGAAGATCTGCACGGGGCCGGCCTGGTCCAGCGCGAGGTACACCCGGCTGCCGTCGGTCGAGACCGCCACGTCGAGCGGGGCGGAGCCGAGGCCGTGGACGGAGACGAGCGCGTCGCTGCTCGTGTCGTAGACCAGCAGCGCGGGGCTCGCCCCGCCGACGATCAGGTACAGCCGCTTGTTGACCGAGTCGACGGCCACACGCAGCGCCGAGGCGACGTTCTGAGTCGACTCCCAGGTGAGCTGCGGGTGCAGGGTCTGGTCGCTGAGCGGCGGATCCAGGATCACCGCGAACTCATAGGAGTCGAGGATCCGTCCGGGCTGGCAGGCGGCGTCGTCGCAGCCGCAGTCATCGAACAGCGCCGGTACCTGCTCCCCCAGGCACTCGCGGTAGCGCAGGCACAGCTGGACACGGTGGCTGCCGCTGAATGCAGCCGTCCCGTTGGCCGCGGTCCACGCATCCAGGATGAGCTGGTGGATCGGGACGACCTCGGGGACCGTGAGCAGGATCTCGTGGCCACAGCAGTCGATCGCCGTGCCGGGCTCGACCACCACGTAGTCGGCGCGGCAGGCCGGGTTCGGGTGGGGCTCCACGACGAGCCCGCAGGCGATGCCGCTCCCGTGCAGGACCTGGTTGTGGCGGCGCTCCTTGCCGAGCGTGTACAGCTGCTCGTCGGTGAAGTCGCGCTCGAGCAGAAGCTTGCCCGTGAAGTAATGGTTGCGGGCCAGCTGCGGCGTGTCGCACTCCGCGCATTGGTGGCGGCTGACGGTGGTTGACACCAGCGGATCCCCTTTCACTCGAGCCCTGTGTTGACGCCGATTCGCGAACTGCTCCCGAGGAGCGAGAGCCGGCGGCCGCCGAGCCGCGGATCCGGCCCGACCACCACCCCCTGTCCCAGCGTGGCCGTGCCGGTCACGCCGGGGGCGGGCACCTCGGCGATCACCGTGTCGAGCCCGACCGTGCTCTGGATGCCGACGCGCTGGCGTGGCTCGATCAGCTCGACGTCGACCTGGGTGTGAGCCGGCTTGGCGAGCTCCGCCACGGCTTGCGCGCGCGCAAGCAGCTGCTGGTCGGCCCGCGCGAGCAGGAAGACGGTGAAGCGTGAGGCGTAGACCAGGAACGGATCGTGGCGCGGGTCATCGGTGTCGATCAGCTCAAACGAGCCGATCTCGCTGTACTCGCCCAGCTGCAGACGCTTGACGATCGGGGCGCCGAACAGCTGCGAGGTATCGCCCAGCCGCGCCCGCCCGGTGATGGCCCAACGGCGCAGCCGGTAGTGCTCGAGCACCTGGACCGGCACGCCGCAGAACAGCGACACGAAGCGGCGCACGCCCTCGGGCTTGCCGCGCAGGCGATACAGCGCGGCCGCGTCGCGCACGAGCTCGCGGCGGCGGGCCAGCGGCAGGCCGCTGTCGAATGCCATGCCCACCCAGCCCGCGAGCCAGTCGAGGAAGTCGGGGCCGCCGCCGGCTCCTGCCGGCGCGGCCATCGGATCGAGCAGCGCGGCGATGCCATCGATCTCGCCCGTCACGGTGGCGCGCTCTCGATCGGAGATCGCCATGAACCGTTCCAGGAAGTCGCCCCCGCCGGGCTCGGACATGAACGCCGCCGGCAGCAGCGAGGCCGAGGTCCGGCGCGGGAACCACACCTCGGCGTCGTCGAGCGACGGCGTGCAGGCGCCGTCGGAGCTCAGCCTGAGCGAGAGCCACAAATAGCGCCCGGGGTCGCTGCGCACGAGGCAGTCCCACCGGCCGCCGTCGAGGCCGCCGACCTGCTGCCCGGTGGCCCACCGCGCGGCGGGTTGCGCGAGCACCTCGGCGGGCGTCATCGGGCTCTCCGCGGTGAGCGTGTCGACGCGGACGTCGGTGCCCTCGGGCACGCACGCCGTCAGCGCGATTCGGTGCCAGCGGCAACCGGCCAGGCTGCTGTCGAGGGCGGTGGTCACGAACCGCCCGGATTTCGGATAGCCGGCGCCGTTGCGCAGGCGGACCACGCAGCACTGGCTGCCGTCGACGAGCACCGGCTGGCCATCGGCGTCGAACGACAGCCCGGCCACGGGCGCGTCCAATCCGATCGTCCCCGCCGGGCACCAGCACGTCTCGTCGACCGGGGTGAGCGCGCACAGCTCGCCACCGGCGCCCGCGAGGCAGAGATCGCCGGCCGGCGAGACCGCCACCGCGACCGGGCAGAAGTCGTGGCGTCGCGGGTCGAGCGTTGTCAGCTCGGCGACGAAGGCGCCGTGGCGGTCGAGCACGCGGACGGTTGTGGCGGCCTCTTGAAGGACGTAGACGAAGCCGAGACGGTCGACGGCGACTGCGGTGGGCTGCACGAGCGCCGCGACGCCCGGCCCGGACCCGTCGGAGGCGTGGCGCCAGTGCCCGCAGCCGTCGAGGAAGTGCACGAGCCCGTTCGCGTGATCGGTGACCACGAGGCCGGGGGCGGAGGCGGCGATCCCCCACGGCTCCCACGTGCCGCCCGGCCACGTGACGCTCACCGCGCACCCGCCGGACGGCGGCACCTCGACGCCGGCGCGGACGGCGCCCACCCCTTCGCCTGTCCACCGCCAGGGACCAGCGAGCGCGCGCACGGCGAGCCCCGCGCCGACGAGCACGAGCACACGGCGATGGCCGGTGTCCGCGATCGCCACGTCGCCGCCGCACGTGACCGCGAGATCGCGGGCGCCATCGAGCGCGTGCCCGCGTCCTGCGCCGGCGCCCAGGCAGGGCAGCGGCGCAAACCGCTGATCGCAGGGGTCGTAGCGGAGCACGCGATCGCCGCCGCGGTCGAGGATCACGAGCGTTCCGTCCGGCGCGCCGGCGACCCCAATCGGGTCAGCGAGGCCGCCGAAGGTTCCCGAGGCGTCGGTGACCGGCTGCGGGGCGCCGGGCAGCGGCTGCAGGCGCAGAGGACCGTAGCTCCACTCCACCGCGTCCGCGAGCGACGGCTCCGGCCGCCAGCCCGCGCGGTGGTCGAGCAGGAAGTGGGTGGCGAGTGCGGGGCTCACGAGTAGCTCACCACGAGGTCGGGGGTCAGCGGCTCGATCAGCTCGCCGGGGTCGATCTCGACGTCGCGGCAGAACGTCTGCGTCGCGCCGTCGAGGATCACGAGCATCTGGTTGTCCTTGATCCGCGCGACGCCCGGCACCTGGAGCACCACGCGGTACAGGTCCGAGACGTAGATCGTGCCCCCGAACGGCCACCCGGTCCCATCGTCGCCGCCGGTGAGTGGATGCAGCCAGATGGTGAGCGCGGCCGACACCGCCTGGTCGACCGCGGCGAGGTCGGCGGTCGCCGCGGCGACGATCTGGCCGGTGATCTGCACCGCGCGATACGTCGGCCCGATCGCGAACACCTCCGTGGTGATCAGCCGGGCGGAGTTGAGCTGCTGGCAGACCAGCGCGAGCGTCGTCTCGCTCGGCATCGGCGCCGGCCCGGGCACCTGGGGGACGACGACGACGGTCACGGCACCCGGGACCGACACGCCGGGGAAGTTGGGGTTGGTGAGCGGCTCGGCGTTGGCGCGCGCGATCGGCGCCGGCGTGGCGAGCGTGATCGCCTCGAAGTCCTCCGCGGTCACCGCTCGTCCCTGGGACTTCAGCGCCGACGGCGCCCGCAGCTTGGCATCGTCGAGCGTCTCCTGGTCGGCGCCCCCGGAGGCCGGGAACGGATTGCTCACCGAACCGATCCCGGGGGCGAGGGTCTGGAGCACGGTCACCGTTCCGGCGCCAACGTTGCCCTGCGCCCCGCCACCCGCGAGGTAGCGTGCCGCGACGATGTTGGCGGTCGGCAGCGCCGGATTGGCGGTCGGGATCTTGCCCCGCCGGCCGTCGCCGAAGGCGATCTGTCCAGCGGCGTGATCGAGCGTGTAGTGAGGGTCGTCGGGCCCGGAGGCGAGGAAGTCGGAGACCTCCTGCCACGGGTCGAGGCCGGAGCCCTCGTCGACCCTGAGCTCGAGGCTCGTGACGGTGATGACCGTGCCGTCGCTGCGCTGCAGGGTGTATGGGGAATCGAGGGTGACGACCGGCGTCGTGGAGAGCGTGAACGGTCCCTGGCTCGGCATTCCGTTGCTGCCACCGAGGACCTCGTCGGTGATCGTCACGGCCTGCATGGCGGTGGCGGTGTTGAGGACGACCTGCGCGAGCCGCGGCGTCTGATCGAACGCTGCGCTCACGAGCCGCAAGCGCAGCCAGTACAGGGCCGTCGTCACCGCGCCCAGCTTGGCCTTGGCGGGACTGCCGGCGGGCGCCGCCAGCACGATCGCCCCAGTGCGCATCAGCGCCCACGTGTCGTCGGCGAGCCGCTGCAGCGCCTGCCAGGCAGTCCCGTCCCAGTATTCGTAGGCGAAGGTCGCCGGAGGCGGCACCGGCGCGCTCTCGAGCTGCGCCTGGAGCACCGGCACCGCCAGGGGCTGCTCGGGGTACACCATCAGCGTCAGCGGCTGGTCGGTGAACGCGCCGGCCGCCGCGAACCCGAACATCAGCGCGCTGCCGACGTGTGCGTTGGGCCCGAACGGATCGATTCCCTGGCCGGTGGCGGCGTTGGCGGTGCTGACATCGCGATAGCTGAAGGAGTCGAACACCTGCACCGCGCTCAACGTCGCCGCGACCACCGTCAGCGCCTGGGGCAGCTCGAACACGACCGGGGGGCCGCCGCTGCCGCCGCCGGCGGTGGCGAGCTGAGTGCCGGCCGGGACGATCGCGTCGGCCGGCCCCGAGGTCGTGAACGTGACGTCGACGCGCGCCGGGCTCGCGGGCTCGACGTCGATGCCGAGCAGCGCCAGGAACTTCAGGTAGTTCAGGTCGGGGACCTGGTTGAGGCGATAGATCAGCTGGTCGGCGAAGAACGCCTGCAGCTGCAGCAGCGCGATCCCGGGATCGCTCTCGTTGTTGTCGGTCCACTCGGGCGCGTAGCGCGGGATCAGCGAGCGCGCCTGTTCGAACAGGTCCTCGAACGTGCGGTCGTCGAGCGTCGGCACCGGGATCGTCATGGCTGCGCGCTCCCGGTGGCTGACAAGCCTTCGACCGCGTACAGCGGGTAGACCAGGTTCGCCTTCGCGTTGTTCGCGCGGATCTGGTAATCGACGAACACCACGAGCTGTGCGCCGAGGTCGTCGGCGGCCTGGACCTGGACGTCGAGAACGTCGATCCGCGGCTCCCAGCTGGTGAGCGCGTCGCGCACGTCCTCCGCGATCGCCGCACGGGTGGTGGCGCTGTCGCCGGCGAACAGAAGGTCGTGGACGCCGCAGCCGACCAGGGGCCGCATGACCCGCTCGCCCAGGGCGGTCGACAGGATGAGCCAGATCGATTCGGCCACCTTCTGCTCGCCCGCCGACCACCCCAGGCCGCCGCCGGGGCCGACGGTGATCGGGAACGACCAGCCGGTTCCCAGGAATTCCCGTCCGTCAGTTAGCACAGAGCCCCATCGCGTCGATCGCCGAGACCACGCCTTGGAGCGTGGAGATGAGGGTCTGCAGCCCCGCGAGGTCCTGCGGCGAGGCGCCGGGGCTGGGGAGCGAGATGCTCGGGAGCCCCGCCATCGACATGACCGGGCCGGCGAGCTGCAGCAGTGCCGACACGGGCTCGATCGCCTGGGTGAGGTTGTCGACCGATGACTGGGCGTTCGCCTGGGCGCACTGGAGCGAGCTCAGGAGATCGTCGTTGCCGGCCGCCGCGCCGATCTGCAGCTGGATGCCCGACATCACGTTGTAGACCGACTGCAGCTGCGTCACCAGGCAGTGCAGCAGGGCGCGGATGAAGCAGATGATGTCCTTGGCGAACTCGAGCACGGCCGCCGGCATGAGCAGGCACGGCGCGAGGTCGACGGCCGCCGCCGCGAACTCCTCGACCGCGGAGACGGGCGGCACCGGCAGGCCCTTGACGATGTCGACCAGCGGCTTGAGCAGCTTCAGCACGCGCAGCAGGCAGGTGATCGAGGCGAGGAACGGCGCCAGCTGGAGCATCAGGCTGAACGTCATCGAGCAGTCGTTCGGGATCCCCTTGGAGAGGTCGGTGAACGCCTGCAGCGAGTCGCCGGAGGGCAGCGTGATCTTCAACGGCGTGCCGACCGGGATCGATATCTCCGGACAGTCCGGCAGGTTGAGCATCTGCTGGAGCTCGTCGGACACTGGGATGTCGATGTTCACTTGTGTCATATCGCGTTGGGGGTCGGAGAGACGATGCGTGACACACCGCCCGAGTTGATGACGACCGTCGCCCCGTCGAGCTCGAGCACCCCGGCCGACTTGATCGTCACCTTCGCGTTGGTGAGCACGATCGAGTTGCCGCTTGCGTCCTCGATCGCGATCCCGCCTTGATTGCCCCCGGCGGTGGGGCTCGAGTCGAGGAAGCGGATCGTGTGCTTGTTGACCGAGCGGATCATCCGTTCGTGCACCGAGGTGGACGGCGCTGACGCCTGGCCGTTCCACAGGAAGCCGAGGATGAACGGGTAGTTGACGTCGCCGCGGTCAAAGCCGACGACCGCCTCGTCGCCGACCTCGGGAATGAACCACACGCCGTAGTCGTTCCCGGCCAGCACGCTGGTGATCGGCGCCCAGTTCGACAGACCGTTGCCGGGCAGCCACGGGAACGACACGCGCACCCGCCCCCAACCCTCGGGATCGGCGGTGTCGACGACCGTGCCGATCGCCAGGCCGGTCGGCGCGGTGCCGACGGCGCTCGGTGTGGCGGCGCTCATCCGAGCTCCTCCCGGCGGGCGGTGAACGTCGTTCGGTAGCCGGCGTCGTTGATTGTGTGGGTGGTCTCCTTGAGGAACCAGCGACCGTCGAGCAGCGGATCGACGCCCGCGATCTGCACCGCGCGACCGGCGCGCAGATCGGGCAGCCCGACGGTGACGCCGGTGGCGGTGGCCAGGTCCTGAAGCTGGGCGTTGAGGAGATCGCCGGCCCGGCGATCGGCCTCGGCCTGAGTCTGTACGGGAGCGTCGGTGATGATCTCCTCGTGGCCGACGAGATCGACGAACGGCTGCAGATCGCGGTTGATCGTCATCTGATCGGTGGTGGCAACGCCAGTGATCGCCTGCTGGCGCTTGCGGTCCCAGCCGCTGACGGTGAGCTGCCTCACCTGGCGCGAGAGGGCGATCGTCGGCTTGAAGCTGACGAGTGTCTTGCCCCACTCCAGCAGGTAGCTCGAGTCCGACACGAACCGCGAGGGGCCGAAGTAGAGGTAGCCGGGGTCGCTCGCGGGAGCGCCCTCGTCGCGGCTCAGGAAGAGGTCATAGCCGCGCCGGCGGGCCAGCTGCATCAGGAACACGATCGGGTACTCGTTGTTCATCATCAGCGTGTCGACCGGCGTTTCGAGCGCCGCCGCCTGGGGGTTGACCCGCACCGGGAAGCCGAGCCCGGGGCGGCCTTGGGGGGCGTCCGGCTGGTGCTGGCCCAGGTCCTGGGCGACCTGGCTCTCGGTGATCCCGGTGCCGCTGTCGGGCCAGTGCCAGGTGAACTGCTTCTTGCGGAAGTTCTCGAGCGCGCTCGCGCCGACGACCGTCATGCGCGGCGCCGACGATTCGGGGAAGTCGGCCTCGAGGCTCGTGATCGGCCCGGTCGCCATCACCCGCAGGTCGGGACTGCGGCCCTGGTAGCCCATCATCAGCTGGACGTTGTTGCCAGGCTGGATGAAGCGCAGCCACGACGCGTCGGGGGAGCCGAGGAACTGTGGCTGGCGGCGGCCAGCGTCCCAGTTGTTGAGCGTGAGCGTGAACGTGTCGACCTTTTCGATCGAGTCCTGGAAGGTGACCTCGATGGCGTCGCGAATGACATCCCCGGGGAGCGGCTGCCCGCCGCTGGAGCCGGTGCCGACGAAGCGCACCTCGAACGCGGGGACGTAGAACGGCTCGGACTGGTCGTAGAGGGGGATGACACTCATCCCTGCCCCCTCGGCACGCTGAGGATCGTCCCCGGCGAGAGCGCCAGCGGGTCGACGATCTGATTGGCGTCGGCGATCAGCCGCCATACGGTCGGGTCGCCGTACTCCTGGTAGGCGATCGACGAAATGGTCTCCCCCTCGAGCACCACGTGGGCCTTGGTCTGGTCGGCCGACTGGAGGTTGAGCTGGCGGATCTGATCGGCGAGTGTCTTGTACTCGCGCAACTCCACCGTGAGCTTGGCCCGGAGCGGGACGCCGGTCGGGCTGAAGAACATGAACTGCTGGCGCACGCTCGCCACCACGCACTTGAACACGTTGCGCTCGCGCGCGCCGGGGAACGCCGCCCCCCACTTGAACTGGAGCACCGGCGGGGCGTGCGACGCCGGGTCGATCTTGATCAGCTCGTAGAACTGATCGGTGAGCTTCGTCACGGGGGTCGCCTGCGCGCCCGTGCCGTTCTCCGTGGAGTCGAAGAACAGCTCGATCGACATCGTCTCGGTCTGACCCCGGACGAACTGGATGATCGGCTGATCGAGACCCGGGATCGGGATCTCGGCGAGCTGGGCGCCCTTGGTCAGCGTGTACTCGGTGGGGTTGAACTGGACGTCGAGCCCCGGGCCGGCCGTCGCCCCGGGGTTGGGCAGCACCTCGAAGCGGGCGGGAATGACCGTGCTCATCGGCCCGTCCCCGCTCGCGCGGAGCTACGCAGCTGCGCGTCGTCGTCGCGCCGCGCCTCGCCGAGCCGGCGGGCGTCGAGCGCGCGCACGACCTCGCCGACGACGCGGTCGAGCACGTCGGGGCTCAGCAGGCTGCGATCGTCGACGGCTCGGACCTCGGAGTCGATGGTGCCGATGTGCAGCTGCACGATCACTGCCCCCCGAACGCCTGGGCGATCGAGCCGACGGTGGCGGCGAGCTGGCCGACGACCCCGAGCGACGGGGCGGTCAGGCCCTCGTGCGCGATCTCGAGCTCCTCGACGGCGAGGTGGCTCTGACCGGCGATCAGGCTCGGCCCCGCCCAGCGGATCGGGATGCCGCGCCGGAACCGCCAGGTGACCACGGTCGAGCCGGTGTCGTCGAGCAGCGAGATGATCCCGTCGCGGCGCTTGCCCTGACCCTGGAGATAGAGCTGGTGCCAGTTCCACAGGTCCGGGCTGATGCCGGCGCCGCGCTTGAGCCTGATGTTGGCGCCGCCGATCCGCCCCGGGAACTTGAGCACGCCGTCGTTGCGGCCCCCCTCGCGGTACTCCTCGACCTGCATCGTGGACTCCAGGCCGGTGCACTCGCTGAACCCGCCGCCGGGCGGCGGCGCGACGGTGGCGAGCACGGCCGTGCCGGGCAGCGCGGCGTCGATCAGCTGGACGCTGAAGTTGTAGGCGGCGATCGGAGCGCTCACGAGGCACCCCCCTGCTTGGGCTGCTCGCGCAATTCGAGCTGGTTGCCCGTGCGCATGACCTGGAGCAGGATCACCTCGGCGGGGGGCGCGGGCACGACGCCGATCAGCACGATCACCTCGCCGTTCAGGGGATCGCCGCCCCCGGTCTGGACGAAGAACGAGCTCTGCGGGGTGGCGCCGCCGAAAGCCCCGCGGTCGAACAGGTTCTCGAGCAGGCCCGTGATGGCGCTCGCCATCGTGCTCTCGAGCGCTGGGCCGGCGGGCTCGAACACGGTCCACGCCAGTCCGACCCGCATGGTTCGTTCGAGCATCAGGAACAGCCGCCGGACGTTGACGAACAGCCACGCCGGGTCGCTCGAGACGGTCCGGGCGCCGAGCACAGCGACGCCGCGGCTGCGCAGCGCCCGCAGCGCGTTGACACCGGCGGTGTTCAGGACGCCGTGCGCGGGATCGTCGAGCGCGAAGTCGGTCTGGTGCACCCACTGCAGGGAACGGTTGGCCGGGGCTTGCCACGGCCCGGTGTCGGCATCGACCTGCGCGAGCAGGCCGGCGAGGTGACCCGACGCCGGCAGCCGCCGCAGCGCGCCCCACGGCAGCGGCGGCTCGCCCGGAGTCGTCGCCAGCGGGTCCAGCACCAGCACCCACGGTGCGTACATGGCGCCGTAGGTGGAGTCGAAGCGGGTCCGCCAGCTGACGAGCGCGGGCACGGACAGCGCACCGGCGCCGCACGGCGGGTCGAGCAGGGCGAGGCGATCGCCCCGCATCTCGCAGTCGGAGAGGATCGCCTGCTGGACGGTGGCGATGTCATCGTCGCTGAACGCGGCCGACGCCTCCTCGATCTGCGCCACGACGAGCGCGGGCGGCGGCGGTGGCGGCTGGCAGGGCGGGCAGGGATCGCTCTCGGACGGCGCCGGCACCACGATCCGCGGCGCCACCGGCTGGGCGACGAGATCCGGTGCGCAGACGATCGCCGGTTCGTCGCACGGGGCCAGCGACGCCAGCCCGCGGTTGACACCCGCGGCGGGTCCCCGAGCACGTCCGCGACCGCCAGTGCGGCGGTGCCGTCGAGGCCGCCGCCGAGGCCGACCCAGCCCGCGGGTGCCGGATTGCCGCTCGCGGGCGGCGCGGGAGCCGACGCCGGCACGGTGGCGGTGAGAAGGCTCGAGTCGCTGGCGAGCACGTCGAGGGCGTAGCGCGCGTTGCCCGGCACCATGCTGAGCGCGTCGTGGACCTCCTGCAGCTCGCCGCCGCGGCGCACGGACAGCACGAACGCGAGCGCCTCGATCCGCAGCGCGGCGGCGGGGTTCACGACGGTCAGCGGCGCGTCCCAAATGAGCACGAGCGCCGACGGGTCGACCGCGGCGACGATCCGCTGCTCGCTGAGGACGCTGGCGCCGGAGACCTCGGTGACGCGGACGAGCGTCCCGGCGGCGAAGCCGTCGACGCTCTGCACCGCGGTCGCGGTCGCTGCCGCAGAGGCGATCGGACGGCTCGGTGTCGCCGCGGTGAACCTCGTCTCGGCGAGGATGCTGAGGTCATTGCCCCACGCTCCCGGACTGCTGGCCGCGAGCGCCAGCACGGGCGTGCCGAGCGCGTCGGCGAGCACGGTCTGCGCCGGCCAGCAGCCGGTCAAGACGGTGAACGGGAGCGTCGTGTCGATCGCCGGGTCCAGCGGCCGGTCCCAGGTGACCGTGCCGGCGATGGGGTCGACCGCGGTGACGAGGTATAGCCACGTGCCGGGGCCCTGGATCACGGCGGCGCCCGCGCCGGGGACGAATCCGTCGAGCGCGTCGAGCGCCGAGGTCGTGCGCTCGGCGGGTTGCGCGCCGGTGGCGTGGGCGGTCCGGGGCGTTGCGGCTACCCGGACGACGTAGACCACCCGGCCGCCGTTGTCCGCCCAGCCCTTCAGCGCGTAGGCACCGATCCCGTTGGTGATGAAGTCGCCGAACGTCGCCTGGACCTGAGGCCAGGACGCGACGCGGGTCGGCGTATCGAGCGGCCCGCGCTCGAACACGCCGAGCAGCGCGAGGACGTCGACGGCGACCGGATCCAGCTCGGCCGGCGGCGGCACGAACTGGACGTAGACGCCCGGTGTGGCGATCGCGCTCACGAGCTGCGCTCGCTCACGCCGTCAGGTCGACCCGCTCGACGCAGATCTCGATCGACTCGATCGCGACCTCGTTGGCGGTCGCGTTCATGGCGGGGCCCTCCCACTTGCAGATCCATCCCTCCTGGAAGGTCCAACGGGCGACGTCGTTGTGCTCCTCGTCCTGGAGGACGACCGCTCCCGAGCGCCGGTCGGCCTGGCCGCCGACGATGTTGCTGTACCAGGTCCACAGGTCCCGGTTCGCGGTCATGCCGCGCTTGAGGCCGATGTTGGCGTACTTGCGCAGGCCGAACAGCTTGCGGACGTGGAGGTCCTGGTCGGTGCCCTCGCGGTACTCGACCGGATCGATGGTGAAGCTGAGCCCGGTCGCCTCGCGGAAGGCCGCGACCGACGTGCCGCCGAGCTCGACGCGGAAGTTGAATCCGCGGAACGGGTCTACGCGATCACCTGTGGCCATCTACTCGTCCTCCTCTTAGAGTTCCTGCACGGATGAGCCACCGAGCCACTGGCCGATGCGGATGACCACGAACTCCGCCGGCCGGACCGGGGCGATGCCGATCTCCATGATCAGGCGCCCGTTGAGGATGTCGTCGTCGGTCATCGTCGTTCGATCGACGGTGACGAAGAACGCCTCCTCGGGCTTGCTGCCCATCAGCGCGCCGTCCTTCCACACGCCGGTCAGGAAGATTGACACGCTGTCTTTGAGCTGCGCCCACAGCTTCTCGTCGTTGGGCTCGAACACCGCCCACTGCGTGCCGATATCGAGTGAGGTCTCGATGAAGATGAACAACCGGCGGACGTTGACGTAGTTCCAGTCGCTGTCACTGGTGACACAGCGAGCCCCGTAGATGCGCAGTCCCCGCTGCATCGAGGTGAAGTCACGGTTGACGTTGATGTTGAGCGGGTTGAGGATCTCCTGGGTGCCCTTGGTGACGACCGTCTCCAGCTGAAGGATTCCCTGGATCAGCTCGTTGGCCGGCGCCTTGTAGACGCCGCGGGTCTGGTCGACGCGCGCGTACACGCCGAGGACGTGACCGCTCGGCGCGATCGTCCGCGTCGGCGGCGTCGTCGCCAGCGGGTTGGTGATGACCAGGCGGGGGTAGTAGAGCGCGGCGTACTCGCTGTCGTACAGGTTGCGCTGCGCCTCGATCTCTACCAGCGTCGCCGGGTTGCCGCTCGAGTCGAACACCGGGTCGAGCACGGCGAAGCGGTCGAGCAGCAGCTCGCACATGTCGATCAGCCCCTGCTGCACGGTCTGGGAGGTGAGGCCGGGAGCCGCGATGATCGCCACTTCGTCGACGTCCTGGATCGCGAGGAGGCCCGAGCGCTGGTTGGGACCGTTGTCGTAGCCGAGCACGTCGAGATCACCGGGCGCGGCTTCGCTGCCGCCGGACAGCGCGATCGTTAATCCATCGGGAGCGGAGGGGAACAGGAACGGATGGGTGTCGGCCGGCGCCGCACCCGTCACCTCCACGAGCGAGGACGCGGCGAGCTGGTCGATGTAGTAGCGGCCGGATACATTCTCCAGTGTCAGGCCCGTGTAGTTCTCCTGGAGTGTCACCAGCTCGATGGGGTCGACATACGAGACGGTCAGGTCGAACTCGCACGTGCTGGCGCGGACGCCTCCCGTGTAGCCGGCGTCGGCGGTCACCTCGGTGTCGGGGAGCGGGTTGCCGTCCAGCGTGAGCACCGGACCCGCGATCGCGGTCACCTTGTGGTAGCGCTTAGTGGCACCGGTGTCGATCTCCACCCACGCGTCGACGTAGAAGCCGGCGGATGAGTTCAGCTGGATCTGGTTGCTCGGCGAGGCGCCGACGAGCCCCTGGACGGTGGCCTGCGCCGAGGAGCGGATCGCGGGGACGATCTGGACGGCGCTGCCCCACGAGCCGGGGCTCGAGGCCTGAAGCGTGAACGTGTCGGGCTTGGCGTCGGTCGGCGCCGCCAGCGGCTGCGGCACGCCGTCGGCGTTGAGCGCGGGCGTCGCGGTCAGATCCGTGAAGACCGTCGTGTAGGCGGCCTGGTACTGGTTGGCGAGGTTGGCGCTGAGCGTCACCGTCCCGGTGTCACGATCGATCTGGGTCACGTGGAACGGGCCCTCGCTCGTCGTGATCCCAGCCTTGACCATCTGCAGCGAGACCTGCGTGCCCGGCGTCGGCGCGGCCGTGGCCGCGCTCACGCCGCGCAGGTCGCGCAGACGTAGCTGATCCTGACCCGAGGCAGCGTCGGAGATCAGCCGCGTGGTCAGCCCGGCCGGCAGCGGCGCGCTCGCGGTGGTATTCCCGGTGGCGGCAGCGACGCGCGCCACGAACGCGGTCTGGCCGCCGTTGTCGAAGAAGCCGCGGATCGCGGGCGGGAGATCCTGGAGACCCGCGAACGACGGCCCGAAGTCGAATGCGCCGCCGAACGCGCGCACGAAGTCGGCGTAGCTGGTGATCAGCGTCGCGGGGCCGGCGACAGGCCCTCGCCGGGTGACGCCGACGAACCCGGCCGTGCTCGTCCCCACGCCGGCGATCGGGGGCGGTCCGGTCTGAACCTCTTCGATATAGACACCCGGGGCGAGGTACTGAGGCATGCGCTCTCCTTCAGACGAGGCTGAGATCGATCACGTTGGGTCGGCGATAGTCGACGTCATAGGTCAGCGGCGCCGAGGCGGTGTAGCCGGTCGCGGCGGCGGCGACGGTCAGTGAGCCGATGGCCCGCACGCCGTCGAGCTGCCAGCGCCCATCGGCGTCGCAGACCAGCCCGGCAGCGCGCAGCTCGACCACCGGCCCGCCCACCTGGACCGTGCCGGCGGCGAGCGCGGCCGTGCATTCCAGAATGCCGTCGCCGGCCGTCGCCGCACGCGCGAGCGTGGTACTCGGCCCGCCGGCGGCCACCGTCGCGGCCTGGGCTTGCGCACCGAGCGCGCGGCTGCGCCGCAGCGGGGCCGTGACGGTCACTGTCTGGGCTGCCGTGTCGACACCGCCTATCAGCGCGTGCTCGAGGTTTGGCGGGTCGCCCAACACGAGAACACCCCCGGAGGCGCAGCCCCCGACGCTGACCAGCGCGACGGTGGTGGCGGCCTGGTCGGCTGCCTGCGCCAGCGTGGTGGCGGGGGCGGCCGTGGTCACGATGGCGGTGCTGAGCGTCGCGCCGGCTGGATGATCGAGCGACAGCGGCGTCCGCAGGGCCAGCAGCGCCGGCGGCGCCGCGGCCGCGATCACCACCTGCGCACCCGCGATCCCGGCGTGAGGAAACGCCGCCTGGAAGACCGTGCCCTGGAGCGACACCGGCGGCATCTCGACCGCGATGTCGGCGGGCCGGTACGGGAGCACCGACCCGGCCGGGATCGTCAGCACGACCGTGTCGGCGCCGGTGTCCGGGAAGCTCAGCGTCACCGTCAGCGTGTAGCTCGTGCTGGCGAGCTGCGGCAGCACGAGCTCCGGACGGCCGCCGACGACGAGGTAGCTGCCGGTCGCGATGCGCGCGAACGCGTGCGGGGTGGCGGTAACGGCTGCGCTCACCACCCGCGGCAGCCCCGACGCGGCGTCGATCACCTGGGCCACGACGAGCGCCTCGGTGAACAGTTGATCGGTGTCGAACGCGACGACGCTCACGGCGTGCCCCCGACGAGTTCGGCCATCCGCGAGCGCCGGCTGAGGACGGGTGGCCCCACGCTCGCCGGCAGCAGACTGTCGATCGTGACCACCTGCATCCGCGCCGGGACCGAGAGGTGGAACGGTGCGCGCAGCGAGTACCACAGCTCGGCCGACTCGCTGAGGCTCGTCGTGTCGAGACTGAGCCGCAGCTCCACCTCGCTGCCCGCGAGCGTGTCCGTGAGCTGCGCGCCGCGCAGTCTCGGATAGTCGTCGATCACCTGCAGCGACCGCCCGGTCAGCGCGAGCAGCGTCGGCGGATCGGGATGGATGGCCGTGATCAGGAACAGCAGCTCGAGCGGCAGCGGCCGAGCCTCGTACGTGTCATCGCTGAGCCGCCGCGGGGGCATGTTGAGCATGTCGGCCTGGAGCGCAATCCGGTACAGCCACAACGACACCGCCTTGGTGACGTTGTCCATCTCGAGTTGCTCGGGCGAGCGTTGATCGATCAGCACCCCGGCGAGATCCGGCTCCGTGGAGTCGGTGATGTTCGCCTTCAGCAGGACACGTAGCGTGTCCGACGCAGCTCGCAGAACGGTGTAGTCGCTCACCGGCGATCCGGGTCGGCGGGTTGCATGTCACGATCCAACACGACCGCCCGCACGCCACCGTCACCGTGTCCGTCACGGCTCCGCCGCTCATACCGGCGGCTGATCGCCGCTGGCCGCGCCGGCGACGAACGCTTCCAGCCATGTGCGCACCGCGTCGCAGACGGCGTCGATCTCGGCGGCGGCAAAGGTCCGCGGCGCGATCTCCCGCGCGGTCAGGTCGTGCGTGATCGTGATGCGGGCGCGCAGCGCCGGAGGATCCGCGCCGTCTTCGATCCAGGCCCGGACGATCAGCAGGCCGACGCGATCGGGCGCGGAAGCCATGACGCAAGCATCCTCGGCCAGCGTCACGCAGCCGTCACGGCGGGGTGAGGCTCAGGCCGAGCGCAGGCGGGCCATCAGCGCGGCCGTCACGACGGGGTGAGGCTCAGCCCGAGCGCAGGCGGGCCATCAGCATCTCCATCCTGGGCGACGGCAGCAGCCCGAGCTCGTCATCGAGGCGCTTGCGGAACAGCGAGTAGTGCCGCATGGCCTCGGCCGTGTTGCCCTCCGCGCCGTACGCGGCGATCAGCGCACGGTTCGAGCTCTCGCGCAGCGGCTCGACCGAGATTGCAGTCAGGCCCGCGAGGATCGCCTCGGCATGGGCACCCGCGGCCGTCAGCGCCCGGCACACGTTCTCCAGCGCGTGCAGGCGCAGCTGGCGGAAGCGCTCGCGCTCGATCAGCACCCAGTCGTCATACCAGTCGGGAAGCAGGTCGCCGGCGAGGCCGAGCATCTCCAGGTCGCGCTCACAGTGCTCCTCGGGCTGGCGGACGAGCAGGTTGGCCCGGGCGCTGGCATGGCTGAGGTCGACCGACACCTCGCGGGCCAGCTCGAGCATCGCGCCGTCGGCCCGGACGACGTCGTCACTGACCTGCCCCAGTCGCCACAGCGCAGTCCGCAACGAGGCCGCGGCGTGTTCCGTGCTCGAGTCGATCCACAGCTTCCCGGACACCACGAGGCGGTCGACCCGCCGCTGTTCGAGAGCGAGGAAGGCGACGACCCGCTGCGCCGCGGGCGGAATCTCGAGCGGGCGCCCGTCGCGCCGGAGCGAGAAGCCCTGCAGGAGTCGCAGGCTCAGCGTCGCCACCGGGCCGATGCCCGCATTGTCAGCTGGGTGGTTTGCCAGTCGCGCCACGCCCACTGCCACACACAGCCGTCCATGCCCGTCGCGTCCCTCTGCTTAATATAAGCGTAACGAAGCGGGAACCCGGGGGCAAGCCCGCTCTTGCGCTATCAGCGCCGACGAGCCGTCCGGATGGCCGGCGCGCGAGCCTCGTTGGGCAGCCTTGGCCGGCTAGGACGCGATCGCCCGCCGGTACCGCGCCACGGCAAGGGGCGCGAACGCGACCAGGATCCCGATCGACCACAGGAACGCGCCGAGGACCTTGTCCTGGAAGGGCGCCCCGATCCAGAAGTAGCGCATCGCGTCGACCACGAACGTGAACGGATTGACGTTCGCGATCGCCCGCAGGACCTCAGGCATCGTCGCCACCGGGACAAACGCCGAGGAGATGAACGTCAGCGGGAAGACTGCGATGAACCCGACCGAGTTGGCCGCCTCAGGAGTCGAGACGAGCAGGCCGAGAAAGGCGAATACCCACGAGAACGCGTAGCCGAACAGGAGCAGAAGGACCAGACCGGCGAAGAAGTGAAAGACGGTCGTGTGGAAGGAGAATCCGATGATCAGCCCGGTCACGAGGAGGATCGCGATCGACAGCGTGTTCGTGACCACGTCGGCGAGGGTCCGCCCTGCCAGGACGGCCGGCCGTGCCATGGGTAGTGAGCGGAAGCGGTCGATCAGCCCCTTGTGCATGTCCTCGTTGAGCCCAAGGGCGGTCACGAAGCCCCCGAATGCGATGTTCTGGACGACCATGCCCGGAATCAGGAACTCGACGTAACTGAAGCCGGGGATGGAAATAGCCCCGCCGAAGACGTAGCGGAACAGCAGCACGAACATGATCGGCTGCACCGTGAACGCAAGCAGGAGCTCGGGCGCCCGAGGCAGCCGGATGAGGTTGCGCTCCGCGATCACGACGGTGTCCGAGACGAGCCGTCTCATTTGCTGCCGTTCTCCGATGCCGCCTCGTCCTCGGCCGCGTGGCCGGTCAGCGCGAGGAACACGTCATCGAGCGTCGGCCGGCGGAGTGCGAGGTCGTCGACGTCCAGGCCGGCGTCGCTCAGCCGCCGCACCGCCTCGACGATCGTTCCGCGCCGCTGGCGCACGTTCAGCGTCACCAGACAGTCATCGACTCGGGGCCGCTCATCGGACATCGGCTCTAGCGCGATCACCGCCGGCTCCGCTTGAGCGGGATCCTCGAGGCGCACCTCGAGCCGCTCTCCCCCGACTCGATCCTTGAGCTCATCGGAGGTCCCCTCCGCGATCAGGATCCCGTGATCGATCACCGCGATCCGATTCGCGAGTCGGTCGGCCTCGTCGAGATACTGCGTGGTCAGAAGCACGGTCGTACCGTCCTCCACGAGCCCCTCGATCACCTCCCACAGGCCGATGCGACTGCGCGGATCGAGGCCCGTCGTCGGCTCGTCGAGGAACAGGACCGGCGGCTTCGCGACGAGCGCCGCCGCTAGATCCAGGCGCCGGCGCATGCCGCCCGAGTAGGTCTTCACGATCCGCTTGGCGGCGTCAGAGAGATCGAATCGAGCCAGCAGCTCAGCACCGCGGGCCTTCGCCACCCTCCGATCCATGCCGTAGAGACGCCCTACCATCGTGAGGTTCTCGAGCCCGGTCAGGTTCTCGTCGACCGCCGCGTACTGGCCGGCCAGTCCGATCTCCTTGCGCAGCTCCGCCGCGTCCGCGACGACGTCGAACCCGATCACCCTCGCCTCGCCGGCATCGGGCGTCAGCAGCGTCGCGAGGATCCGCACGAGCGTCGTCTTGCCGGCGCCGTTCGGTCCAAGCAACCCCAGCACGGTGCCGCGGGTCACGTCCAGGTCGACGCCCGCGAGCGCCTTGACATCGCCGAACGACTTGGCGATTCCGCGGATCGTGATCGCCACGTCGCCACGCGAGGGCTCCGCCCCGCGGCCATCCTGACTCGTGCGCGCTCTGCTGCCGACAGATGCCACGCCTCGGACAGTACGGGACTCGCACAGCGGGCACCGGCGAGGCCCGCTCCTCGCCGGATTCCGCCGCGTTCGTCCTCGGCAGGCCTTAGCCGGACACCGCCCGGGCGATTACGTTCGTCGTCGCGCCGGTCCAAGGCCAGCCGCTCTGCGACGCGATCGCGCCGCGAAGCAGGTACGTGAAGCCGGCCGCTGTGCGCGGAAGCACGACCGTCTTTGCCCACGAGCCATTCGCGTGCGTTCGTACGAGCACGTCAAACGGCGACCATCCGGCCGGGAAGCCAACGACTCGATACTGCAGCTGGATCAGCGTGCCCGCGGGCGGGATGTAGCCACCGAACACTCGGCCCGACAGCGCGAGCGGCTGCCCGGCCCTCGCCTCGCCGGCCGTGATCGTCGCGCGCCCCTGGACACGCACGCTGATCGTGGCTGCGGCGCCGCCGAGCGTGTTGTTGCCTGAGAACGTGAACGTCAGCGCCCGCGACGGTCCCGCTGGGAGACGGTAGGAGAATCGGCCGGCGGGGCTCGTCGTGAGTCGCGCGACCTCCTGCGACGGCCAGCCGGGCGGCTGCGCCTCGACGAGAATCGGGATGTCCGCAAGCGCCTGACCGGTCATCGTGAGGGCGATGCCGGAGATCGTGGCGGCCTGGCCATACGCGAGCCTCAGCGGCCCGCCGTTGTGGGGCACCTCGCTGACCTTGCACCTCGCTCGGATGCGAGCGCGCATGTCCGCACCTTCGCGCTGTTGCGGGGAGGCCGACGCGGCCCTCGCGACGGCACACGTGCGCAGCGGGACGCTGGCGATACCGGCGAGGATCTCGGTTTGGACACGGGCCGGCACGGAATGCGTGACCGCGATCCCGTTTGCATAGGAGGTGACTGTCGCCTGGTTGCCGACCGCGTCCCAGACCAGCGCCCGGACGGGCCAGCTGCCACGCGGCAGCTGATTGTCCCGAGCAACCGCGCTCAGCGTGCCCGCCGAGGCATCGAAGGCCGTCGGGAGGCTCTGCCAGGCACCGTTGACGCCGATTTGGATTTGACCGCCGGCAACACCTGATTGGCCATCGGCGGCGGCCACCACGAGCTGCTGCGGATTGCTCAGCGACGGTGGCTCGAAGAATCCCTGTGGCGGCGTGACGTCGACGAGGGCTTGCGCTGCGGCCGACGGGCCACCGTTACCCGCGTTGTCCGTGCTCCAAGCCGTCAGCGTGCGCGCGCCCGATGTCCCGAGGACGATCGTCGCGGTTGACCCGGCCACTGTCTGGGTCGCACCGCCGTCGACGTTGTAGCTGATCGAGGCGCAGCCGGAGGCGGTCGGCGGGTCGGTGCACGTGATCGTCCACGTCACCGAGTGGCCGACCCATCCGGTCTGAGCCTGCGGCGCGTCCGATGTGACCGTCGTCGTCGGCGGATTCCGGTTGATCTTGATCGTCGTGCAGGCGCTCGGGCCGGCGACGTAGGCGCCGGAGTAGGCGATCGCGCACAGCTGGTGGGTCCCGTCCGCGAGCGCTGAGATGTTGAAGCTACCGGCGGAGTTGATGTTCGCGGGGTTGCCGGTCGGCTGCGAGTCGACGGCGACCTCGTAGCCCGAGATCCCAGACGGGCCGCCTGACTGGGCGCTGATCGTCTCAGGATCCTTGATCTGGGTTGCGTCGATCCATCCCCGGGCGGGGCCGAACGCCGGCGCGCCCGGCGGGTTCGGGTCGACCATCGCTTCGGCCGTTACGGGCTGCCCGACGTTCCCGGCGTTGTCGACGCTCCATGCCTTCACTGTGTGCGCGCCGGCGTCGGCGATCGTGACCGTCGTGCTGCCGCCGGGCGCCGTCTCGACGTTGCCGTCGTCGATCTGATAGTCGATCTCCCCACACCCCGACAGTCCCACCTGGTCGGTGCAGGTGAGCGTGAGGTGGACCGGGCCGGGAACCCATTGCGAGCTCGCCCGGGAGTTGTCCGAGCTGATCGCCGTCGTCGGCGGCACTGAGTCGATATGCAGCGTGTAGGTCACAGAAGGTCCCCACGTGCCGGCGTTCGTAAGCACTTGGCAGGAGATCGTGTGCACGCCGTTTGTGCTCACCGTCACCGAACCCGACGCCCCTGGGGAGTCCGTGGCCGCCCCGCCGTCGACCGAGCAGGCGATTTCGTTGATGCCGCTCAGCGGCTGAGGCTCTGATCCAGATACAGAGACGGTCTGCGGGCCGCTCAGCCACCCAGTCTGCGACGGGCCGGAGAAGGACACGGTCGGCTGTTGGTAGTCGATGTAGACAACCGTGGTCGCTGGCGTTGATTGCACGTTGCCGGCGTTGTCGACGGCGTAACAGCTTACGACATCGGCGCCCTCTTGGCCGACTGTCATTGTATATGCGCTGCCTGGCTGAGACGTCCGATCGCTGCAGTGAAGATGATTGACGCCTGAAAGGTTGTCGGAAGCCGTCCAGCTGACGTCCTGTGCGGTATTGAACCACTGCGCAGGTGGTGCACTCGAGATCGATGCGACCGGAGGAGTGTCATCGACTCCGAACTCCACGGGTCCGCCTGCGGCGTTCGCCCACACGCCGGCAGCGTTACTCGCCTGCGGCCACATCAGATAGTAGCCGTCAGGTAACGCACCCAGGTTCGGTGTCCAGGTGGTCCAGTTACGGTCCGGGCATGGTTTCCCGTTGCCATAAAGGCCCTGACTCGAGTCCACCCCGTCGCTCTGATCGTTGACCTGCGACGTCCAGGTGCCGGCCAAGTCCGTGACCACGGCCCGGAATCCGCATATGCCAGTCGGGTCGCTCGCGTAGTAGCTAATCGAGTCGCGCCCATTCGCCGTGCTGACCCAGCCACCGCTCCAGATCGGGCCGGTCGCGACCACAGAGGGCGGGTTGTCCTCCGAGACGGTGATGTATGCCTTGTATACGTTTATGCTCGCAGCTGGGCCGTAGGTCGAGTTGGAATCGTTGGCGGGACATCCGGCCGGGTTATGACACCACAAGCCGAACCCGATTTCGCTCGTGTTCGCGACTGCCGTTGACGAGTCACTACCCGTGTTGCAAGCCGTATACGAATCTGACTCATACCAACAGCCAATCGTTTCAACGTTCGGATCGCCGTTCACGCCCGTTGGGTCGGTCGCCCAGTGCGCGGTCCAGCCATCCCATCCCGAGTACTGGCCGGCTGCGTAGAGTCCCACGATGCTCGTGCCGGCGGGCGCGTGATACCAGTAACCAGCGCTGCTGCCGTTCGGCGTCAACCCGTCCGTCCATGTTTGCAGTCCTTTACCGGCGCCCCACACGCCGTTGGTGCAGTTCTGCGCGTCCACGATCGTGCCCCATCCGGGCGTCCAGGTGAGGGCATCGTTGACGTTCCCCCATCCGGCGTCGCAGATCGCGACGGTATAAGTGCCAGCGAAAGCAGATGTAGCGAACGCAGCGATGACGACCGTCGTGGCGACAGCCGTAGTCGCGGCGAGCGCGATCGATCGCGCCCACCGTGGGCTTCTGATGAACATATTGGTTACCTGATGTAGTGCGTGTGCGCGGCTAGCCCGCTGCCGGGCAAGTGACCGTCACGTCCAGGTCGACGAGCGAGGTCAGCAGCTCGGTCATCGGCGTCAACGTGCTTCCCGACTCGTCATAGAGTTGGACGGTCCACGTGTTGGCATATGGCCGGGGCCCACTCGCCCGTGATACTGAAACCACAGGGACGTGCCCGGCCGGATATGGGCCAGCGTTGTCCTCTGGCGTCACGTTGATCGGCGCCTCGAGGTTGGCACACTCCTGGGTCGGCCCAGTCACGCTAATGCTGTACGCCGCATTCCCGAGATAGGTCGCGATGATGTTCTGCCCACGCACCTGCGCGCCAACCCCGGGCGTCTCCGTGATCATCGCCCACGCACTTGCAGCGGGTGGCCCTTGCAGCCCTTGCGCACCTCGGCTACCCGGCGCCCCTTGCTGCCCCGGCGGCCCCTGCGGCCCCGGCGGCCCCTGCCGACTCCAGGTGATCGCGCGCTGGCCGGGCCGGCATCGCTTGTTCCCGGCGTAGTGGAGCACGCCCTGTCCATCGGCGCATGCTCGGATCGTTTTGTTGTTGCCCGAGGCGAGCGCGTAGCCGCCTCCGGCGAGAAGCGCGCCGGCCAGCGTGGCGGCCGCGAGCTGAGCGATACGCGGAAGAGATCTCATCGAATCCTTTCGTTTCTTGCCTTCTCGGATCGCCCGGTCCCGGCCCGATCGCGTCCGATGCCTGACTGTTGAGAACTGATTGTGAAAGCGGTGGTAACAGGCCTCGTGGCCGAACTGTGTTGAACAACGCGGCAACCGCCACGGGCTTTTGGCAGCTCCGGACCCGAGGCGCACGGCCGGCCGCCCGCAGGCGGCCGGCCATGCTGGGGCGCACGGGTTCGCAACGCGCGGCTTCCGTGCCGGCGCACCGCCATCTCGCCCGGCTGCGGGTTTCGCAGGCCTGGCGCCGATGGCTTCGGGAAAGCGGCGGCGTGCGGATCGCCGCACGCACACCAGATCCCGGCGTGTTTGAGTCTCGCGCCCATAGCGTCCTCCGTCCTTGAATGACGATGCGTCAGACTAGCAGACTCGATTGCCCTCGATTAGACTCGAAGCGACGATTTTGCACTTCTGACACGAAATGAGCGCGTCAGCCGGACGCGTCCTGGCCCGCCTAAGCCCGCGCGGCCGCCTGGATCGCGCGAACAGCGCTCTCGTACGCATTGCAGCGGCAGATGTTGCCCTTGAGCGCGCGCTTGATCTCGCGATCGTCTCGCGGCGCTCATAACGAACCGAACGAAGCAGCATCATCCGTGAAAACCTCAGTCATCCGACGCGAGGGCCCTACGCCCCGCGCGCAGCTCAAGTTTCGTAGGTTTGATCAAAATCGTCAAGAAGGTACCGATCGCCGCCCGGCAGGGAGACGATCGTCGAGCCGACCACCCAGCGCCCGGCAGGGAGCTAACGGCCGACGCTTGGCCCTGTAGCGCCGGGTTCCGGAAGCAGCTCGAACAGCGGGCCCGCGGCCATCTGACCCGCGATCTGGTTCGCGGTCCGTGCGAGGTGGTTGTGCAACTCCCGCGCGGCCGCCTCGACGTCGTGCGCGGCGCACGCCTCGAGGATCCGCTCGTGCTCGAGCCGCCTGCGCTCTAGGTTCAGCCGCAGCGGCAGCAGCGCAAACCGGTAGCGGTCGCCGGACTCCCACAGCGGCTTGATCAACCGGATCATCCAGCGCGACCGAGCGGCGTTGTAGAGCGCGAAGTGAAACGCGGTGTGCGTGGAGCGCAGCGCGCGCTGGTCCTCGTCCTGGTAGGTCTTGACGTGCGCCTCGAGCCGCTCGCGAGCGCGTGCGGCGTCTTCCTCGCTGAATCGCTCAGCCGCATGGCGAATAGCGAGCCCCTCGAGCGCGAGCCGGGCCTCGTAGACCTCGCGTAGATCATCGAGCGAGAGCTCCGTGACGCGTGCACCGCGGTGCGGGATGTTCTCCACCAGGCCGGCGGAGTCGAGCTGGCGCAGCGCCTCGCGGATCGGCATGGGGCTCATGTCGAGCACTTCCGCGAGCTCCTCGATCGGCAAACGCTCACCAGGGGCGAGCACACCCGTGACGATCGCCTCGTGGAGCGTCCCGAAGGCCCGCTCGGCAAGCGTGCGGTGGCCTCCAATCGGCCGTAGAGCAGCCAATCGCTCCGCAGTCGCCATATCGTTGATCAGATTATCTGCCATTTCCAACGCCATCATGGACGATTCGTGCCGGTTGCGATGGCTGTGCGACGGTCCGCGCGCTGCGTCGAGAGCGCCGGTCCGCGCGCTGCGTCTAGAACTGGACACCGGCACGTCCGGAACTGGGTGGTTCCTTCGATCTGTCGCGCCTAGCCTGCTGCGGCAGATGAGACGAACGGAATCGTCCGGGGCCCCACTCTTCGGCCGCGGTCGCCGGTCGCGGACGTAGACCAGAAAGAGGGCCAGGACGCCCGTCACCGGCTCCGTTGCGTCCCAGCCATCAGCGACCCATCGGGCCGCACAACTGAATGGAGCACCATGCAGAGGTTTCTCAGCGGCGGCTTCTGGCGCCGCTCCTACCGCATCGCGGCTCTGGCGATCGCCGGCGTGGCAACCGCCGGCGTAGCGTCGATCCTCCTCGTCGGTGGGGCCGGCGCGCGTGCCACGGCTCACGTGGCGAGCGCCACCACGCCCACGGCGCCCACCCTGCGGCGACCCGCGGTCAACGACGCGAGGTCCGATGCCGTGTTCACCTACTGGACTGCGGCGCGCATGGCGGCCGCCAAGCCAGTCCCGGGTGTTGCGGCAAAGGCCGGCGTCCAGGCAACCAACGCGGGCTCGTCGGCCACCGGCAAGCCGGGCACTGCCGGCGGCTACCAGCCGGCGAACCTGCCGGGTATCCCGGGACCTACGGGCACGAGCCCGAGCGCGAACGGCGTCAGCTCGAGCGTGCTGCCGGCCGACGGCGGCTATCCCGGGCCGAACGACACGTTCAACTGGATCGGCGGCTATCGCACCTATCCCGTCTCCGCGGTCGGCAAGCTGTTCTTCACCGAGCCGAGTGGCAACTATGTCTGCTCGGCGACGGCCACCTATGGCGGTGGCACGAAGAACATGGTCTGGACCGCCGGCCACTGCGTCGGCCCGGGTGGCGGCAAGTCCTACTACACCAACTGGCTGTTCTGCCCGTCCTACAGCGCGGGAGAGAACACGAGCATCGGATGCTGGTCATGGGCGCTCGCGCAACAGACCGGCGGGTGGTACTACAACGGCTATTACAGCGACGACTACGCGTACCTGTACATGCAGCCGTTCAGTGACAAGGTGAACAGCTCCGTCGTGAGTGTCACGGGCGGCCTCGGCTTCGCCTGGAACTGGGGCCGGGACCAGCACTGGATGGACTTCGGCTACCCGTCGGCGAGCCCGTACAACGGCAACTACCTCGTCGTGACCGCGGCGGAGCACCGCTACGACGTCAGCAACCCGGGCGGCGATCCGGGAGCGGCCGACAACTCGATTGGTTCGGCCCAGACGCCGGGCTTCAGCGGCGGCCCGTGGGTTCTGAGCTTCGGGGCCTCGTCCCACGATCCGATCCACCACGGAGACTGGATCAACAGCGACAACAGCTACTACTTCACCTCCGGCGGTCCCGGAGGCGGAAACGAGTACGGCACCGAGATCCAAGGACCCTATTACGACACCAACGCGTGCAGCTTCTGGAAGGGCGGAAGCGGCTGGACCGGGACCTGCTAACGCAGGCCTACCCGATGTCGTGAGCGAAAGCACGGGGGAGCCACCAAAGCGGTGGCTCCCCCGCGCGCGTGACAACGCTGCGAACTTTGCGGATCCAGTTCCACCTATCGGAACCAGATCCGCAAAGATCGTGGAGCGGTGGGCCGAGGGGGGCAGTCCGACGCCCTCGCCGGCTAGGCTGGCCAAGGGCAGGGTGCGATGCGCTGGCCGAGTGGCAGGGTGGCGTGCGGAGGGCCGCCCGCGCCCGCGTTCACACAGCAGCGTTCTGAAGCACGACAGCGACGCCCTGACCAACCCCGACGCACATCGTCGCGAGGCCGTATCGGACCCCACGCCGCCTCATCTCCCACGCCAACGTCCCGATGATCCGTGCACCCGAGCACCCGAGCGGATGGCCGAGCGCGATTGCGCCGCCGTTGACGTTCACCACCCCAACGTCCAGGCTGAGCTCGCGGATGCAGGCGAGCGACTGCGACGCGAACGCCTCGTTGAGCTCGACGAGGCCTATGTCCTCGATGGTGAGCTGGGCGCGCGCGAGCGCCAACCTCGTGGCTGGCACCGGGCCGATGCCCATCAGCGCCGGGTCGACGCCGACCGTGGCCGACGCGACGATCCGCGCCAGCGGCTCTCGATCGAGATCGAGCCGCCGAAGACCCTCCTCGGAGACGACCAACAACGCGGCCGCGCCGTCGTTGATCGAGGACGAGTTGCCGGCGGTCACCGAACCCCCCTCGCGGAACACCGGGGGAAGGCGCGCGAGCTGCTCTAAAGAGGTGTCGGGTCGAGGACCCTCGTCGGCGCGCACGACCACCGGGTCGCCGCGGCGAACGGGGACGAACACGGAAATCAGCTCGCCCTCGAGTCGCCCCGCGTCAAAAGCGGCAACGGCGCGCCGGTGCGACGTGAGCGCGAACTCGTCCTGATCGGATCGAGAAACCCGAAACCGCCCGGCGACGTTCTCGGCGGTCTCCCCCATCGACACGGTGTACGAAGCCGGCATGCGGGGGTTCGTGAACCGCCAGCCGAGGGCGGTGTCGGCCATCGTGACGTCCCCGGATGGCCGCCCCTGGCTGGGCTTGAGCATTGCCCACGGCGCGCGGCTCATCGACTCGACGCCGCCCGCGATCAGGATGTCGCCCTCACCGACCGCGATCGCGCGCCAGGCGGCGATCACCGCCTCCATGCCGGATGCGCACAATCGATTGATCGTCGCTCCGGGCACGGTGTCAGGAAGACCCGCCAGCAGCGCCGCCATCCGCGCGACGTTGCGGTTGTCCTCCCCCACCCCGTTCGTGCATCCGAGATACACGTCGTCGACGCTCGCGCCGTCGACGTCATTGCGCTCCACGAGCACACTGAGCGCGCGCGCCGCCAGGTCGTCTGGGCGCACGTCCGCCAGCGCGCCCCGGTGGCGGCCGATCGGAGTACGGACGGCATCGACGATCCACGCGCCACGCACCGGGTCCAGTCTACGAACCAGCGCGGTGAACTGTCGATTGCTGACACAGCGCAGAACCAAAAACCAGACATCCGACAGGGAATCCGGCTCAGATGTAGACTATCCGCCGCGCCCCGCGGAGGCCCACCGCCCCGCGTAGGCCCACCCCTACACTTCGAGTCGAGTTGCTCTGGTCGCTAGGGAAGGAGTCAGGAGATGGCCGAACGGTCCTTTGCCACTGAGGTCGAGCAGCTGCGCAGAGGCGCCGGCGAGACACTCCATGTCGAGGGGATCCTTGCGGTCACCAAGGCGCTGCTGCAGTCCGGCGTCGCCTACGTCGGCGGCTATCAGGGCGCGCCGATCTCCCACCTGATGGACGTCCTGGGCGACGCCCGGCCGATCCTCGACGAGCTCGGCGTGTACTTTGAGAACAGCGCCTCGGAGGCCACGGCCGCAGCGATGCTCGCCGCGTCGGTCCACTATCCACTTCGCGGCGCGGTTACGTTCAAGTCGACCGTCGGCCTCAACGTCGCCTCGGATGCGCTCGCGAACCTCTCGAGCGGCGGCGTCAACGGTGGTGCATTGATCATCCTCGGCGAGGACTACGGCGAGGGGTCGAGCATCATGCAGGAGCGAGCGCACGCGTTCGCGATGAAGTCCCAGATGTGGCTCCTGGATCCGCGTCCGAACGTGAGCGCCATCGTCGATGCGGTAGAGGCGGGGTTCGAGCTCTCCGAGGTCAGCAACACACCCGTGATGCTCGACTTGCGGCTTCGTTCCTGTCACCTTCACGGTGGCTTCGTCGCCAAGGACAACCGCCCGCCCGCGATGACCGTCAAAGAAGCGACCGCACACCCCAAACGCGACGTGGGCAGGATCGTTCTACCGCCGGCGAGCTTCGTCCACGAGCAGGAGAAGATCAGAGAACGCTGGCCCGCGGCGGTCCGCTTCATCAAGGAGCGAGGCCTCAACGAGGTCATCAACAATGACACCGTTGACGTGGGAATCATCACGCAGGGTGGGCTGTACAACACGGTCAACCGCTCGCTCGAGTTGCTCGGCTGCTCTGATGCGTTTGGGAACACCTCGATCCCGCTGTACGTCATGAACGTCACGTACCCGCTGGTGGACGACGAGATCCTCGACTTCTGTCGCGACAAGCGTGCGGTGCTGCTCGTCGAGGAGGGTCAGCCCGACTACATCGAACAGAACCTGAACACGATCCTCCGGCGCAACGGCGTGGATACGGCACTGCACGGCAAGGACATGCTCCCGGTCGCAGGCGAGTACTCCTCCGCCGCGGTCACGCGCGGCGTCGCCGAGTTCCTGCGAGCCACGCTGCCCGAGGCGATCCAGCACGAGCCGAGCCTCCTCCTTGGTCGCGACGATCCGGGGAGCCCGTTTGCGGAGCGAGTCGCCGCGCAGGTCGTGCAACCTCGGGCGCCGGGACTGTGCACAGGGTGCCCGGAGCGGCCGATCTTCAGCGGGATGAAGCTCGCGGAGCGCGAGACCGGCGAGCATCACGTCAGCGCCGACATCGGCTGTCACCTGTTCGCGATCAACGCGCCGTTCGAGCTCGGCGCGACGACGATGGGATACGGGCTCGGATCGGCCGGCGGTGCCGCGCTGAGCGCCCCCGGCTCAGACCGCCGCACCGTCGCGTTCATGGGCGACGGCGGCTTCTGGCACAACGGCCTGACGAGCGGCGTCGGCAATGCCGTGTTCAACAAGTCGGACCAGGTGCTCGTGGTCGTCGACAACGCATACGCCGCGGCGACCGGTGGCCAGGACCTGCTCTCGTCGCAGGCAACGCTCCCGAACCGTTCGACCCAGCATCCGATCGAGAAGGCAGCTCGCGGTGTCGGGGTCGAGTGGGCCAGGACGATCGATGACACATTCGATGTCAACACCGTCCGCGAGGCGTTCGTCGACGCGCTCACGACGGAGGAGGAAGGGCCGAAGGTGCTCGTCATGCAAAGCGAGTGCCAGCTCAACCGCCAGCGTCGTGTCAAGCCGGCGATGCGCAAGGCACTCAAGGAGGGCAAGCGCGTGACGCGTGAGCGGTTCGGCGTTGACCCTGAGACGTGCACGGGTGACCACGCCTGCATCCGGATCTCGGGGTGCCCCTCCTTGACGATCACGTCGAATCCCGACCCGATGCGAACCGATCCCGTCGCGACGGTGCTCGACAGCTGCGTCGGCTGTGGCGTCTGCGGAGCGAATGCGCACGCCGCCGTCCTGTGCCCTTCCTTCTATCGCTCCGATCTCGTGCACAACCCGACCGTGCAGGAGAAGGCGCGCGCCAGGGTCCGCCGCTGGTGGATGAAGCGGCTCTCGGCGGGCCTCGAGTCGCGCGCGGCGCGGTTCGAGGGACCCTGATGTCGAGCTGGTCCGAGGGCCGGCGTCCACTGACGCTGGCGATCCTCGCGCTTGGAGGCGAGGGCGGCGGCGTCCTCGCGGACTGGATCGTGGCCGCTGCCGAGCGTGCCGGCTACCACGCCCAGAACACATCCGTCGCGGGTGTCGCGCAGCGGACGGGCGCCACCGTCTACTACGTCGAGCTGTTCCCGCCTCCAGCGGCCGGCGCGAACGGCGACGGCGCCGCGCGGGTCCGCAGCGAACCGATCATGAGCATCTTCCCGACGCCCGGCGAGGTCGACGTCGTGATCACCTCAGAGCTGATGGAGTGTGGACGCGCGATCCAACGCGGGTTCGCGACGCCTGACCGTACGACCCTCATCACCTCGACCAACCGCGTCTACTCGATCGACGAGAAGATGGCGCTCGGCGACGGCCGCGTCGATGACCGCGAGCTGCTCGCGGCGGCGCAACGATCGTCCAAGCGCCTGATCGCGGCGGATTTCGCCGCCCTCGCGGAGGACGCGAGCTCGGTCATCAGCGCGTCGCTGTTCGGCGCGCTCGCCGGGTCCGGCGCCCTGCCGCTCTCTCGCGAGCAGCTCGAAGCGCCGATCCGCGCGTTCGGCAAGGACGCCGAGCCGTCACTGGCTGCCTTCGCGGCCGGCTTCGATGCCGCCACCGCGCCGCCCGAGCCGATCGCACGACGGACCAACGGGGCGGGGGATGGCGCGCCGCCGCTCGCGATGACGAGCTGGAAGGGGACCTCGAGGTCGCTCGAGTGTGAGAAGGCCTCCGAGGAGGCACGGCGCAACGAGATCGCGGCCAGCGACCCGGCCGCGCTCGTCGGTCCCGCGCTGAGCGCGCAAGCCGAACGCACGCGCGACATGCCGCCGGCTGCCCGCTCGATGATCCTCCATGGCCTCGTCCGCACTGCCGTCTACCAGGACGCGAGCTACGCCGAGCGCTACCTCGCGCGGGTCGCGCGGTTCGCCGCGATCGAGCGCGATCACGACGGCGCCGCGCTGTTGACACTCGAGGCAGCCCGCCACATCGCCTTGTGGATGTGTTACCAGGACACGATCCAGGTCGCCGCGCAGAAGACGCGCCGGGCGCGGATGGACCGAGTCCGCGCCGAAGCCAAGGCCAAGCCCAACCAGCTGCTGGAGGTGCGGGAGTTCCTGCATCCGCGGATCGACGAGATCACCGACACACTTCCGACCGTGCTGGGAGTGACTCTGCGGCACTCGAAGTCATTCCAGCGGCTGGTTGACAGGCTGACCCACAAGGGCATGATCCTCAACACCACCTCGGTCCCCGGCTACATGTTGCTGACGACGATGGCGCGCGTGCGGCCTCTGCGTCCTCGGTCGTTGCGGTTCGGGCGTGAACAGAAGGCAATCGATAAGTGGATTGCCCAGGCGCTCGCCGCGGCGGACGATCCCGACCTCGCGCGCGAGATCGTCGTCTGCCAGAGCGTCTTGAAGGGCTACGGGGCGACCTGGGCCCACGGCAGCGACAGCTTCCAGAAGCTCATGACGGCCGCTCGTTCGCTGATCGGAGCCAGTGACGCGGCCGCCCGGCTGGCCGATCTCCGCTCGGCGGCGCTCGCCGACGAGACGGGCGAAGCACTCGATGCCGAGCTCGCTTCCGCCACGGCGAGGTGACCCGGGGCGCGCGAGCCAACCGGGCGAGCCGGCGATGAACGGCTCGCGTTTACCTCGGCACGAACGCGAGCACGCGTGACGGGCTGCCCGTTCCGCGCACGAGCTTGAGCGGCGCGACGACCACGAGCGCGCCGGTGACCGGCAGCGCCTCGAGGTTGGCTAACTGGGTGAGGCCATAGCGGCCCGCGCCAAGGAGGAAGTTGTGCACCGGAAAGCCAGGGTCGAAGCCACCGGCCGCGCCCGCGTCGATCCCGACGGTCTCAACGCCGAAGCCGACGATGTTCGGATGCTCGGACAGCCACCTGGCGCCGCTGACGTCGGGCCCCGGCGTGACAGGCCCCTGTTCGCCGGCGTTGAGGAACGCGACCTCGTCGGTGGCACGGGCACCCCATCCGGTGCGGAAGAAGACCCACGTCCCCGGCTCCAGGCGGCCGTGGTCCGCCTCGTACGCGTCGAGATCGGCGGCGCTCAGCAGGTAGCCGGGATCGACGGCGACCTCGGCGGTCCTGTCGATCACCGCGACGGGACCGGTGAGCCGCGAGGGCGAGATCGAGGCCACGTCCTCCCCGTCCCTGCCGGTGATCCAGTGGATCGGCGCGTCGAGGTGGGTGCCCGTGTGCTCACCGAGCTCGAGCACGTCCCAGGCCCAAGCCGGTCCGGCGTCGTCGAAGTGGCTCAGCGGCCTGCGCGAGAGGTGCGGCGTGTTGGCGAAAGGCTCCGGCAGCACCAGGACGGGAGTGCTCTCGGACAGGGGCTGAGTGAGGTCGACGACTTCTACCGAGCCGTCCGCGAGAGCTGCTGTCAGATCGTTCACGATGGGGCTGGGCATGCGAGGGCCTCCTGTCGATGTCTCTCTGAGCGAGGGCCGGCCAGATCCTACTCAGGGCACCGCGGCGCTATGCAGATCGTTCGCCCTCACGCGGCCATGACCCCGGTGCGAGCACCGCGTCGAACCGGGCGCCACCGCTGCGGCGCCCTGTCGCCTTCGGGGTCGAACGAGCGCAGCGGCAGCCGCACGGCGTCCGATCTCCCGTCGTTGGGCCGCCTCGAGCCCGACAGGTAGTTCACGATCCACGGCAACTCGTAACCCTGGTCCCCGGCAGCGTGCAGGGTCCAGTATGGGTCGTAGAGGTGCGGCCGCCCCAGTGCACACAGGTCGGCACGTCCCGACAGGATGATCGTGTTGACGTCCTCGTAGCTCGAGATCGCGCCGACCGCCATCGTCGCGATCTCGACCTCGTGCCGAATGCGGTCCGCGAACGGCGTCTGATAGCTGCGTCCGTACGCCGGCTTCTGCTCAGGCCAAACCTGGCCGGTCGAGACGTCGACGAGGTCGCAGCGGTGCGCTGCCAGCATCCGCGCGAGCTCGACCGAGTCGTCGCCGGTGAAGCCGCCGTCATACCAGTCAGTGGCAGAGATGCGAACGGACATCGGCTTCGAAGCGGGCCAGACCCCGCGGCACGCATCGAACACCTCGAGCGGGAAGCGCGCCCGCGCGGCCAGCTCGCCGCCGTACTGGTCGACGCGACGGTTGGTGAGCGGAGACAGGAACGAGGACAGCAGGTAACCGTGCGCCATGTGCACCTCGAGCAAGTCGAATCCGGCCGCGTCGGCGCGCCGCGCGGCGGCGACGAACTGGTCGCGCACCTCGTCCATCGCGGCGCGGTCCATCTCCCGCGGCATCGGGCTCTCGTCGAAGTAGGGCAGCGGCGACGGCGCCACCAAGCCCCACGGCTCCTCCAGCGGTACGTGGTCGCCCTCCCACAACAGCTTGGTCGCACCCTTGCGACCGCTGTGCCCGATCTGGCAACCGATTCGCGCGCCGCTGTACGTGTGCACGAAATCGACGATCCGCCGCCAGCCGGCGATGTGATCCTCGCGGTACAGGCCGCCGCAGCCCGGCGTGATCCTCCCTTCTGCCGAGACGCAGAGCATCTCGGTCATCACCAGCCCGGCGCCGCCGATGCCGCGACTGCCAAGGTGGACCAGGTGAAAGTCGGTGACCGCTCCATCCTGGGCCGCGTACATGTCCATCGGCGAGACGACGACCCGATTCGCGAGCTCGAGGTCACGTAGCCGAAACGGGTAGAACATCGGCGGTCGCGGCCTCCCCGGACGGTCGTGCCCCAACCGATCCGCGAAGGCGCGGTCGACCGCATCCATGAACTCGGGGTCGCGCATCTGGAGGTTCTGGTAGGTGATCCGCCGGCTCCGAGTCAGCAAGTTGAACGCGAACTCGTCGACGTCCTGGCCGACGTAACGGGAGATGTCCTCGAACCACTCGAGGCTCGCCTGCGCGGCGCGTTGCGTCGAGGCGACGGCGGCGCGGCGCTCGTCCTCATAGCCCTGGAGCACCTCCGCGACGGGGTCCGAGGTCGCTGCGGTCTTGAACGCCCACGCCAGCGAGATCGCGTCCTCCATCGCCAGCTTCGTTCCCGAGCCGATCGAGAAGTGGGCGGTGTGGGCGGCGTCGCCGAGCAACACGGCGTTGCCGTCGTGCCAGTGCGCGTTCCGAACGGTGTTGAAGTTCAGCCACTTGGAGTTGTTGCCAATCAGCGCATGCCCGTCGAGCGCGTCGGCGAACGCGGTGCGACAGAACGCGATCGACCACTCGTCACTCTCCCCGGGCGCGAGGTCCAATCGCTCGCTCGCATCGAGCCCCGCGCGCCGCCACGTCATTTCGTCGGTCTCGACGACGAACGTGGACATCGTCTCGTCGTATGGATAGCAGTGCAACTGGAATACGCCCCACTCGGTCTCGACGATGTAGAACGTGAACGCCTCGAACACGCGGTCGGTCCCGAGCCACATGAACTTCGACTTGCGCGATTCGATCGAGGGCTTGAAGGCGGCCGCGCGCTCGCTGCGCGATTGGCTGTTGACACCGTCCGCGCACACCACGAGGTCGCACTCGACGGACAGCTGTCGAAGCGATGGCGCCTCGGACAGGAAGTGCAGCTCCGCGCCAAGGCCGGCGGCGCGCTCCTGGAGGATGTTCAGGAGTCGTTTGCGGCTGAGCGCCGAGAAGCCGTGGCCGCCCGATGTCCGTCGCTCGCCCCGGTAGAAGATGTCGATCTCGCCCCACCGTGCGAAGCTGCGCGTGATCTCGTCGTACGTCGGCGGGTCGGCAGCCTCGAATGTCGCCAGCGTCTCGTCAGAGAAGACGACGCCGAAGCCGAATGTGTCGTCGGCTGCGTTGCGCTCCCACAGCGTTACCTGATGCCCGAGCCGACCGAACAGGATCGCCGAGTAAAGCCCGCCGGGCCCGCCTCCGCGAATAGCGATGTTCATGGCGCTCCCTTCTACGCGTGGGCGTACAGCCCGCGGGCGATGATTTCTCTCTGTATCTCCGACGCGCCTTCGTAGATGCGCGGCGCGCGCACCTCGCGGTAGAGGTGCTCGAGCAGGTGCCCATGCTCGAGACCGCGCGCGCCGTGAAACTGCACGGCGGCGTCGACCGCTTCTTGGGCGACCTCGGTCGCCATCAGCTTGGCCATGGCGGCAGCCTGGGTCGTCGGCCTGATGCCGGCGTCGTAGGCCGACGCCGCAGCGTGGACGAGCAGCCGCGCCGCCTGCACTCTCGTTGCGATGTCGGCGAGTCGGTGCCTGATCGCCTGCTGATCTTTGAGTGGACGGCCGAACGCAAGCCGCGTGGCGGTGTAAGCGACGGCGGCATCGAGCGCGGCTCGTGCCATTCCGATTGCGAACGCGCCGACGCTGGGGCGGAACATGTCGAGCGTCTGCATCGCGACGGCGAACCCGCGATCGACCTCACCGAGCACGTGCTGGGAACCGACGTACACCTGCTCGAAGATCAGGCGGCCGATCGGGTGCGGGGCGACGAGCTCGATCCGCTCCCCTGTGAGTCCCGGCGCGTCGCCGGGAACCAGGAATGCGGTCAGCCCACGTGCGCCCAATCCCTCGCTCGATCGCGCGAACACCGCATACAGGTCGGCGTCCGGAGCGTTCGATATCCACGTCTTCTCACCCGTCAGACGCCACCCCTCACCGTCACGCGTCGCCATCAGGGCCACAGCCGCGACGTCGGTGCCGGCGTCCGGTTCCGAGAGGGCGAAGCCAGTCACCACCTCACCCGCGGCGACGCGCGGAATCCACTCGTCGATGAGCTCGCGAGCGCCGAAGTGCAACAGCGGGAAGCTGCCCAAGCCCTGCATCGCAAACGCCGTCTCGGCCGCGGTGCAACCATGCGCCAGCCCTTCACGGATCAGGCACAGCTCGAGCGCCGAGACGTCCGCGCGCCAGCCGTCGTCACCCCGCGTGAACAGCCGCCCGAGCAGGCCCTCCTGCGCGAGCGCCGAGACGATCGCACGGTCGACGATTCCCGTGGGGCCCGCCTGGGCGAGCGGCGCGAAGACCTCGTGCGCGCGCCGCTGCGTGTCGGCGAGCAGCCCACGGTGCGCGGGGCTCAGATGCGCGTCGCGCGCGTCGAGCTCGCCCGCGACCGACGTGGTCATCCACCCACCTCGCTCATGGCCGATCCTGCGGCACGACCGCGATCGCCATCAGCTCGATCAGCGCGTCCTCGTCGAACAGCCGTGTGACGCCGAACAGCCCGCTCGCGGGATAGCGACGACCGAACTCCTCCCGCCACCGCCGTCCGAGCTCCGGTAGGTGACGCTTGTACTCGGCCGGGTCGGTGACGAAGATCTGCATCGAGCAGATGTCCTCCGGCTCGCCGCCCGCCGCGCGCAGCGCCGTCACGACGTTCGACGCCGCGACGGAGAACTGCTCGGGCAGCGTCTCACCCTCGATCGTCCCATCCGGCCGCAACGCCGTCTGGCCGCCGAGG
This sequence comes from uncultured Solirubrobacterales bacterium, assembly GCA_963763525.1. Lineage (GTDB taxonomy): Bacteria > Actinomycetota > Thermoleophilia > Solirubrobacterales > Solirubrobacteraceae > Palsa-465. The sequence continues at coordinate 373,710 of CAVXPA010000009.1, read as the reverse complement.
AACACGATCCGACCGGGCGCGGCCACGACGGCATGCGCGTAACCGACGGGCTCGCCGAGCTCCGTGGCGGCGATGATCTCGTGCGACATCGCTACTTACCCGTCCATCGCGGAGGTCGCTGCTGCGACCACGCCGCGTAGAACTCACGGTGATCATCGGCGACCATCAGCAAAGCTTGGGTGGAGGCCTCGAGCTCGATCGCGCTGGCGAGGTCCATGTCGAGCTCACGCGAGATCAGTGTCTTGGTCGTCGCGTACGCGAGCGCGGGACCGCTCGCGAGGCGCTCTGCAAGCGCCTGCGCGCGATCGATCAGGTCTTCGCCGGGCACGACCTCGGTGGCGAGGCCGATCTCGAACGCTCGCTGCGCGGACACCTTGTCGCCGAGCATGAGCAGCTCCGTCGCACGCCCCATCCCGACTACCCGTGGAAGCAGATAGGCGGCGCCCATGTCAGCGCCGGACAGCCCGACTCTGGTGAACAGAAAGGCGAACGACGCGGTCTCGGCGAGCAACCGGAAGTCCGATGCGAGGGCCACGACCGCCCCGGCGCCGGCCGCGATCCCGTTGACCGCCGCGATCACGGGGATCGGGCAGTCGCGTATCGCCTTGATCATCAGCCCGGTCATCCGAGTGAACTCGAGCAGCTCGGCAGCCCCCATCCGCTGAAGCTCTCCGATGATCTCCTCCACGTCGCCGCCCGAGCAGAATCCACGGCCCTGACCGGTCACGATCACGGCGCGCACATCGCCGCGGAGTGGCAACTCGCCGAACAGATCACGGAGGTCGGCGTAGGACTCGAACGTCAGGGGATTCAGCCTGTCCGGTCGGTTGAGGGTGATCACGGCGACGCCGTCCCCGACGGCGAAATCGAAGTGGTGCCACTGCTCCGTGAGCCGTGGCGACGCGCGGAATGGGGTCATGTCTGGATGCCTCCTCCGTCGAGGACGATTGCCTGCCCGTTGATCGCCTCGGCGGCGGCCGAGGCGAGCCAGACGACGGCGTCGGCGACCTCGCCCGGGTCGATCAATCGTCCGAGTGGCGCAAGTTCGCGCGAGTGCGTCGACGCTCTCCTCCAGCGTCCGCCCGGTCTGCTCCGCGATGCGGGCCGCGGAAGCCTGTGTCATCTCGGAGTCGACGAACGCCGGGCAGACGGCGTTGGCGGTCGCTTTGGTCCCGGCCAGCTCCGCGGCGGCCGAGCGCGTCAGCCCGATCGCGGCGTGCTTGGAAGCTGAATACGCGGCGGCGTAGGCGACGCCGGCACGCCCACCCGTCGAGGCGACCGTCACGATTCGTCCCTCGCCGCGACGGCGCATGTCGCCGATCACGGCGCGGGTGCAGAGGAACACGGCAGTGGCATTGACCGCGAGCTGCGCGTTCCAGGACTCGAGCGTGGTTCTGTGCAGCGGCGCGCTGGCGGAGGCGCCGGCGTTGTTGACGAGGACGTCGACGCGCCCGACCTCGCCCATCAGCGCGATCACGGCGATCTCGTCGGTGACGTCGCAGACCCGCGAGCGGACCTGGTTGGGGTGAGCGGCAGCTACCTGCTCGAGCGCCACCGAGTCACGGGCGACCGCAACCACCTCGTCGCCGAGGGCCGCAAACCGCTGCACGATCGCGCGACCGATGCCGCGGCTTGCGCCGGTCACGACGACACGCCGACTCATGCAGCCGACATTCTACACCTGAGCACGGTGGCGTGTCGGTGATTTGCCGCGTCTATCTGGTCGCGACCGGGACTCGCTTGGCGGGCTGGACCGTCTGCCAGAAATGCTCGGTGGCCGGTGGCTCGAGCGCCGCGTAGGCATCGTCAAAGCACGCGACCGCCTGCTCACGCAGCTCGCGCAACGTGTCGATCGGCTCGGGCAACTCGGGATCGACGAACGGGAAGCCGCGAAATCGGTGAAGCAGCAGCGTCCGGCTCCGAAACGCCTCGGCGGGCGTCAGCCGCGCGCGTCCAGCGACGGTGCGGAGATCGCCGAACTCCGCGAGGAACGTCTCGTAGCGATCTCGCGCGTCGTCGAGCCGCCACGCTTGTGCGACGAGTGCCACTGGCGGCACTTCCGCTGACATTTGACCGACCATCACGGAGACGTAGGGCTTGATCGCGAGTTGATCGAGCAGGAGCCGGACCTCCTGCTCGCGATCGCGAGCGGCGACCCAGGTGGCGTCCTGCACAGTGCCGAAGCCCAGGAACCGCAGCCTGGAGGCGAAGCGCGAGCGGCTGACGCGCTGGTCCTCCGGGATCGCGTGCCACAGCACCGTCCACTGCTCGACCGCGGGCTCGGTGCGCCCAAAGCCGAAAATCCTTCGGTCACCCTCGGCCAGCAGGGCGTCCGCGCGTTGAGTCACCGAGTAGAACGCCTGTCGGCCCTCGCGCGTCCTGGCCAGCAGATCGCGGTTCACCAGGCGCGCGAGCGCGGCTCGGGCCGAGCCGGTGGTGAAGCCCATGGTCTCCAGGATCTGGACCATGCCGCCTGCCCAGACGCTCTCTCCCGGCCGGCGCACGTGCGCGCCGAAGATCGTCAGTACGAGGTCCTGTGGCTGCACGCCCTCGGTGCCTTGGGCGGCAGTCATGGCCGCGGCACGGCTACAAGCGGGGTGAGACTGTCAACCGGAACCATCGGTGCCGCAACGCTATCGAAGCCAACCGTCAGCGCTAACCCGGCAGCCGCGGCGGCGCACGGCGATACGTCGGCGGAGTGTCGGAGAGGCCGATTGGGTTGCGGGTGAGGCGCGCCACCGACCCGTCGTCGCGCGGGATCGAGACGATCGGGTCCAGGCCTAGCGCCTCGGCCAGCGCGAACGCTCCGGCCACGTCGTTGACGACGCCGGCGGGGACTCGGGCCTCGGTCAGCTCATCGGTCCAGTAGGACGCCGGACGTGCGCGCAGCCGCTGCTCGAGCTCGATCCGCAGCACGCCGCGGCTCTCCACGCGCCGCTCGTTCGTCGTGAAACGTGGGTCCGCTGCCAGCTCGGGCGCGCCGATCACCTCGCACAGCGCGGCGAACTGCCGGTCGGTGCCGACCGCGAGCACGAGCTCGCCGTCGCCGCCGTGCGATACAGCTCATACGGCGCGATGCTCGGGTGCGCGTTGCCCATCCGATGCGGCACCTCGCCCGCGAGCGTGTATGCCGAGCCCTGGTTGACGAGCGCCGACGAGCAGGCGACGAGAGCAGGTTGACCTCGATCCGCTGACCCTCGCCGGTCCCGCTCGCGGTGGCGCAGCGCGGCGAGGATCCCGACCGTCGCGAACAGCCCGGCGATCACGTCGACGAGCGCGACGCCGACCTTCTGCGGGTCGCCGTCAGGCTCTCCGGTGATGCTCATCAGCCCGCCGAGCGCCTGCACGAGCAGGTCGTAGCCCGGCAGCTCCGCGCCGGCGTCCGGCGCCGAAGCCGGTGATCGAGCAGTAGATCGAGGCCGAGGGTTCGACGGGCGCAGCCGCGTCGTAGCCGAGCCCGAGCCGCTCCATCACGCCGGGACGGAAGTTCTCGACGAGACGTCGGCCCGCGTCGCGAGCGAGCGCGCGCGCGCGCGAGGTCGTCCGGATCGGTCAGGTCGAGCGCGACGCGTCGCTTGTTGCGGTTGACCGCCTGGAAGTACGTGGCCTCGCCGCGCTCGTCGTACGGCGGGCCCCACGACGCGCGTCTCGTCGCCGCCTCCGGGACGCTCGACCTTGATGACCTCGGCGCCGAGGTCGCCGAGCATCATCGTCGCGAACGGACCCGCCAGGACGCGCGAGAAATCGAGGATGCGTAGGTTGTCAAGCGCGTCGCCATCGATCGGATAACCTTAGATCTTCGAATAATCTAAGCGAGACTCGAAGCCGACGCTCAGGAGCGCACGACGACATGGCGCCACCGACACCAGCCGTCCGCACCCCGACGCGATCAAGCCGTCAGGACTACCTCGGCATCGACGCGCTGCTCTCCGACGAGGAGCGCGACATCCGCGACACCGTGCGCGCGTTCGTCGCGCGATCGCGTCCTGCCGAACGTCGGCGACTGGTTCGAGGAGGCGCGGATCCCGACGCGAGCTCGCGCGCGAGCTCGGCAAGCTCGGGCGTGCTCGGCATGCACCTGCGAGGGCTACGGCTGCGCCGGCGCGAGCGCGACCGCGTACGGGCTCGCGTGCATGGAGCTCGAGGCCGGCGACAGCGGCGTGCGCAGCCTCGTCTCGGTGCAGGGATCGCTCGCGATGTACGCGATCTACCGCTGGGGCTCGGAGGAGCAGAAGCAGCAGTGGCTGCCGCGGATGGCGGCCGGCGAGGCGATCGGCTGCTTCGGCCTGACCGAGCCCGACGCCGGCTCGGACCCCGGCTCGATGCGCACCCGCGCCCGCCGCGACGGCGACGACTGGATCCTGCACGGTCAGAAGATGTGGATCACGAACGGCTCGGTCGCCGACGTCGCGGTCGTCTGGGCGCGAACCGACGACGGCGTCCGCGGCTTCCTCGTGCCGAAGGGCACGAAGGGCTTCACGACCCAGGACATCCACCGCAAGCTCTCGCTGCGCGCCTCGGTCACCTCCGAGCTGCTGCTCGACGACGTGCGTCTCCCCGCCGACGCGATGCTGCCCGAGGCGACCTCGCTGCGCGGGCCGCTGTCGTGCCTGAACGAGGCGCGCTACGGGATCGTCTGGGGCGCGGTCGGCGCCGCTCGCGCGTGCTTCGAGGCGGCGCTCGACTACAGCGAGCGAGCGGATCGCAGTTCGGCAAGCCGATCGCCGCCACCCAGATCCAGCAGCAGAAGCTCGCGCATGATGGCGCTCGAGGTCAACCGCGCGACGCTGCTGGCGCTGCACCTCGGGCCGGCATGAAGGACGAGGGCCGCCTGCGCCCCGAGCACGTCAGCATGGGCAAGCTCGGCAACGTCAACGCCGCGCTCGAGGTCGCGCGCACCGCGCGGCAGGTGCTCGGCGCCAACGGCATCACGCTCGAGTACCCGGTGATCCGCCACATGAACAACCTCGAGTCGGTCGTCACCTACGAGGGCACCGCCGACGTCCACGCGCTCGTGATCGGCGGCGCGCTGACGGGCATCCAGGCGTTCCGATGAGCGGCGAGCCGTCGCGAGCGGCCGCGGCCCGCAGCACGACCGCCGCAGCACGCGCTCGAGGGGCTGCGCCGCGCGATCGTCGCCGGCGAGCTGCGCCCGGGCCAGCGCGTCAGCCAGGAGGAGGTCGCCGAGCGCGCTCGGGCTCAGCGTCGCGCCCGTGCGCGAGGCGCTGCGCGTGCTCGAGCAGGAGGGCCAGGTCACCTACCGCCCGCGCCGCGGCTACTTCGTGACCGAGCTGCGGATCGAAGATCTCGAGGAGATCTACGAGCTGCGCCGCGTGCTCGAGGAGCGGGCGGCGCGCCACGCGCTGCCGAACGCTCGACGAAGCACGCGCTCGAGCGGATCGCGCGCCGCGGCGGCCGACTGTGCGTGGCCGCCGCCGAGACCGGCGACGTGGCCGCCGAGCTCGAGGCCAACCGCCGCTTTCACTTCGCGATCCTCGACTCGCCCGACCAGCCGCACACGATGCGGATGATCCGGCTGCTGTGGGACTCGACCGAGGCCTACCGGGCGATCTACTACAACTCGCCCGACGAGCGCCGCGCGCTCGATCGAGGCGCACGACCGGATCCTCGAGGCGCTCGCGCGCGCGCGACGCCGAGCGGCTCGTCGCCGAGCTCGACGCGCACCGCGACCGCGCGCTCGAGGTGCTCGCGGGCATCTTGCGCTGACTCCTCGCCGCGGCGATCCCGGGCCTGTGTCATGGTCCCGCGCACACCTACGAACCGAGAAGGTGATCATGCGCTACGGCTACAAGGCGTCGGCGGAGCAGTTCGGGACACGGGAGCTGCTCGAGTTCTCGCTGCTCGCGGAATCGCTGGGGTTCGATTGCGTCGCCGTCTCGGACCACTTCCAGCCGTGGCGCCACAGCACCGGACGAGCGCCGGCCGCGATGACGTGGCTCGGCGCGCTCGCGCAGGCAGCCCATCACGCGAGGATCGGGACGAGCGTGCTGACGCCGACGATGCGCTACGAGCCGGCGATCGTGGCGCAGTCGTTTGCGACGCTCGCGCAGCTCGCGCCCGGCCGCGTGTTCCTCGGCGTCGGCACCGGCGAGGCGATGAACGAGCTGCCGGCGACGGGCGCGGACTGGCCGGGGGCGAAGGAACGCCGCGAGCGCCTCAGGGAGGCGATCGTTCTGATTCGCCGCCTGTGGACGGAGGAGCGCGTCGACTTCGACGGCCGGTACTACAAGACGATCCGCGCCACGGTGTACGAGGGGCCGAACGAACCGATCCCGATCTACATCGCGGCCGCAGGCCCGCTCGCCGCCAAGCTCGTCGGCGAGCAGGGCGACGGCTTCATCTGCACCTCGGGCAAGGCGCCGGAGCTGTACAGGGAGTGGCTCGACAACATCGAGCTGGGCGCCGAGGCGGCCGGCCGCGATGCGACGAAGATCGCCAAGATGATCGAGATCAAGGTCTCTTACGACGACGACGTTGCGACGGCCGAGAGGGAGTGCAACTGGTGGGCCGCGCTGGCGCTCAGCGCCGAGCTGAAGCAGGGCGTCGACGACCCGATCGAGCTCGAGCGACTGGTTGAGTCAGGCGACGTCGACCCGGCTTCTCGCTTCATCGTCTCGGCGGATCCGGACGACGTCGTCGAGCGGATCGCGCCGTACGTCGACCTCGGCTTCACCGAGCTCGTCTTCCATGCCCCCGGGCCTGACCAGGCGCGCTTCTTGGACCTGTTCAGCCGTGACGTGTTGCCGCGCCTGCGCGCGCGGTTCGGCGACTAGGGCACGTTCCGGCCAGAACCTGAGCGTGGGATATCGACCCTCTCATGTGAGGGTCGATATCCCGCGCTCGCTTCAGCGACTGGCTGCCCGCTGGGCGCGCGTATCGCGCTCGATCTCGGCGGCGTGCTGCTCGTTGAACTCGCGTCCCGGCGCGGACGAACTCGAGCAGCAGCTCGAGCTCCTCGCGCGTGTAGCGCGCGGTAGAGGCGCTCGGACAGCGCGGCGTGCTCGCGTAGAACGCGTCGGCGTGCTCGTGCGCTGAGCGGCGTGACCTCCACGAGCACGCGCCGGCGGTCGCCGCGGTCGCGGTCCGGCGCGCGTAGCCGGCGCGCTCGAGGCGATCGAGCGCGGTCGTGATCGCGCCGCGTCGTCAGGCCGGTCGCGCTCGCGCGAGCCGCCCGGCGGGCACCGGCCCCTCGCGGTCGATCAGGTCCAGGCAGCGCATGTCGGTCCGGTTCAGGCCGAGCGCGTCGGCGACGGCCTGGTCGAACCGCTCGGTCGCGGCCTGCGAGCGGCGCACCTCGCCGATCAGCTCGTCGAACACCGCCGCTTATGCCTTGACATTTTGATCTCTTGATTTTAAGTTATCTTAGATCTAGAAATATTATATCGACTGGGAGATCACGATGGCTGCTGCGATCGAGGCGTCTGAGCTGAGTAAGACCTATCCGCCCGACGTGCGGGCGCTCGACGGGCTCAGCCTGTCCGTCGAGGCGGGCACGATCTTCGGGCTGCTCGGACCCAACGGCGCCGGCAAGTCGACGACCGTGCGGGTGCTGAGCGACGCTCATCGCGTCCCGACAGCGGCAGCGCGCGCGTCGCGGGGATCGACGTGCTCGCCGACCCCAGTCGGCGTGCGCCACGCGATCGGCGTCGTCGGGCAGAAGCACGGCGCCGACCCCGAAGCCACCGGCCGCGAGAACCTGATCCTGCAGGGCGAGTTCTACGGCATCACCGGGCGCGAGCTGCAGGCGGCGGGTCGCCGCATCGCTCGAGCGCTTCGGGCTCGCGCGACGCCGCCGACCGCCAGGTCAAGACCTACTCGGGCGGCATGCAGCGCCGCCTGGACATCGCGATGGGGCTGCTGCACCGGCCGCAGGTGCTGTTCCTCGACGAGCCGACGACCGGCCTCGATCCCGAGGCGCGCGCCGAGATGTGGCGCGAGATCGAGCGCCTGGCCGCCGAGGAGCAGATGACGATCCTGCTCACGACCCACTACCTGGAGGAGGCCGACAAGCTCGCCTCGCAGCTCGCGATCGTCGATCGCGGCCGCATCGTCGCCGAGGGCACGCCCGACGAGCTCAAGAGCGAGCTCGACGGCGACACGATCCAGATCGAGCTGCCGAGTCGGCGAGACGGCGGCGCGCCGCGGCGCGCTCGAGCGCGTCGACGGCGTCCGCGAGGTCGACGCTCGACGGCCGCACGCTGCGCGCGCGCGCGCGCGACGGCGCGCGCGGCGATCCCCGCCGTGCTCGCCGCGCTCGAGGCCACGGCGTGCAGGGCCGCGTCGGTGACCCTCGCGCGGCCGTCGCTCGACGACGTCTACCTGCGCCACGCCGGCCGCGCGCTTCCAGCAGGCCGAGCGACGACGCACGAGGAGGTGGCGGCATGACGGCGCTGCGGCAGACCTGGCAGGTGACCCTGCGCGGCATGCGCGTGCTCATGCGCCAGCCCGCCTACCTCGGATCACGCTGATCCAGCCGATCATCTGGCTGCTGCTGTTCGGCGCGCTGTTCAAGGCGGTCACGCGGATCCCCGGGTTCCACGGCGGCTCCTACATCAACTTCCTCACCCCGGGCATCGTCGTGATGCTGGCGGTGTCCTCGGCGGGCTGGACCGGGATGGGCTTCATCGAGGACATCAACAGCGGCGTGATGGACCGGATGCTCGCCTCGCCCGTGTGGCGCGGCGCGCTCAACGCCGGCACGGTCACCTACGCGGCGCTCACGGTCGTCATCCAGACGGTGCTGATCGTGCTGCTCGCGCTGGCGCTCGGCGCCGACTACAGAGGCGGCGTCGGCGGCGTGCTGCTGCTGATCGTCGTTGGCGGCGCTGCTCGGCGGCGTCGTTCGCGTCGCTCTCGAACGGCGTCGGCGTGCTCGCGCGCCAGCGCGAGACGCTGATCGGCGCCGTCACGTTCGTGCTGCTGCCGCTGACGTTCCTCTCGATCGCGCTGATGCAGGCAGAGCCTCGTTCCCGCGCTGGATCCGGACGGTCGCGAAGTTCAACCCGGTCAACTGGGCGGTCGAGGCCGGCCGCTCGGCCGCGATGCAGAAGATCGACTGGGGGCTGGTCGGCGAGCCGCTTCGGCCTGCTGCTCGCGCTGATGCTGCTGTGCGCGTTCGCCGCGGCCCGCGCGTTCGCGGCGTATCAGCGCTCGCTCTGAACTGCCCGCCCGGCGTCGCCGCCGGAGATTCCGGCGATGACGCCGGGCAACCAGCTGCGGATCGCCTCGCGGATCTGTTCGCCGGCGCTGCGCAGCGAGTGGTTGCCCGGCACGACCACGACCCGCCGGTGGGGGCGCTCCGGCGGGATCCCGAACGGATCGCTCGCTCCCTGGACGACGAGCACCGGTACCGCGACCGCGTCGAGCTCGGGCAGACGGCTCGATCGCTCCGCTGCCGCCGCGCCGGCGCTCGCGGAAGCGGCTTTGCGCGCCGGCGCCAGCATCGGGAAGGCGAGGCACAGCACGGCGACGGCGTCGCACTCCGCGGCCGTCCGGCACGCGACGCGTGCGCCCGCTGAGCGGCCGCCGGCGATGACCGGCAGCCCGCGGAGATCGTCCGGGCCGGATTCGAGCTCCGGTTGGCCGTCGCTCAGCTGCTGTACGACCGAGATCCAGGCCGCGTCGAGCTGCCGCGCGGGAGGCTGCGAGCGCCGGTCGGCAACGCGGTAGGGCTGCTCGACGAGCGCCACCGCGACACCGGCGGACAGCGCGGCGTCGCGCGCGATCAGCAGGTCCGGCGCCTGCACGCCGCCGCCGGCGCCATGGCCGAGCACGAGCGCGGCCACCGGCGCGTCGGGCGCCGTCAGATGCACTCGTGCCAGGCCCGACGGAGTCTCGAGCTCGAGCGTCGACACGGTCGTGGAACGGTAGCCGACCCCGGCCGATCGACAGGCCCGGCGTCCTTCCGGAGCGAAACTGGCCAAACTTCAGCGCGTGAGACGCCCGCTGCTGCTCGCCGTCGCGCTGCTCGCCGTCTTCGTCGCGGCCGGCGCTGCCGGCCTGGTGTTCGCCGACGCCGGCGACAAGACCGCCCCCGCCGCGACCCGGCACCGGCGGCGCCGCTGCCGGTGCCCCGCGACGCGAGCTTCGTGACCGTCGGCAGCAAGCCGGTCGGGCCGCCGATCGCGCCTGGCTTCGTCGGCTTCTCGTTCGAGTTCACGGCGCTGCCCGCATACACGGGCGCGGACCCGACGGCGATCAACCCCCTGCTCGTGCGGTTGATCCGCGAGGTGTCGCCGACGACAGCGCCAATTCTCCGGATCGGCGGGGACAGCACCGACTGGACGTGGTGGCCGGACCCGCAAATCTCGCGCCCGGCGGGAATCAAGTACGAGCTGACCGACCAGTGGCTCGCGCTCGCCCGCGGACTGGCGCAGGAGACCGGCGGACGCCTGATCGTGGGTATCAACCTCGAGGCCGACAATGCCGCGCTCGCGGCGACCGAGGCGCAGGCGATCGAGCACGGGATCGGCGCGCAGCGAATCGAAGCGCTCGAGATCGGCAACGAGCCGGAGCTGTACGGGAGCTTCAACTATTACCTGGCTCCCGACGGTCTCGGCTTCCCGGGCCGTCCACGCGACTGGGACTTTGAGCGCTACCTGCCGGACCTCGCCAACATCGCCTCCGGGGTCCAGGGCGCGCGCCTCGCCGGCCCGGCCGTCGGCGTCCTGCATTGGATGACGAACCTCGGCGCGCTGCTCAAAGCGCAGCCGCGCGTGCGGATCGTGACGATGCACCGCTACCCGCTGCTGAACTGCTTCGCGCCGCGGGGCACGCCCCAGTATCCGACGCTCGCGCATCTGCTCTCGCTGCGCGCGTCGGAGGGGCTGGCGCAGAGCGTGGCGCGGTACACGGCGATCGCGCACGCCTCTGGAGCGTCGGTCCGGATCGACGAGATGAACTCGGTCGCGTGCGGGGGACGGCCCGGGCTCAGCAACTCGTTCGCCTCGGCGCTGTGGGCGGTCGACGCGCTCTTCAGCATGGCGCGCGTCGGCGTCGACGGCGTCAACTTCCACACCTTCCCCGGCGCCGCGTACGCCCCGTTCGAGTTCACCCAGACCGCGACCGGGTGGCGTGCCACCGTCTCGCCTCTGTACTACGGGCTGCTCCTGTTCTCGGAGGCCGCGCCGGCCGGGGCTCGGCTGCTACCCGTCGGGGTGCAGCACTCGACGGTGAGGGCGTGGGCGACGCGGGCCTCCGATCGGCACATCCGCGTCGTGCTGATCAACGACGACCTGTTCCATTCGCGTGTCGAGGCGATCCGGGTCCGGGGGGTGACCGGTGACGCGAAGCTCGCGCTGCTGCGGGCGCCGAAGGTGCTGGCACGCTCGGGCGTCGAGCTCGCCGGGCAGAGCTTCGGGACGAGCACGACGACGGGGCTGCTCGACGGGACGAGCCGGCTGCGGAGCGTCCCGCCCGCGGTCGGCGGCGCGTACGTGGTCACCGTGCCGCCCGCCAGCGCGGCGCTGCTGACGGTCACGGAGGCGGGCGCCCGGAGCCCGGCGACCCCCAAAACCGACACGACCCCAACAACCTCCACCCCCACAACCACCTCCACTGCCACAACCGCCACGACGTCGGCAACCACCACGACGTCAGCTACGTCGGCAACGTCCGCGACCACCACAACGTCAGCTACGTCGGCAACGTCCGCGACCACCACAACGTCCACGGGCTGACCAGAGCGATGAGGCGGTTGCAGGCAGGCTCGGATGAGCGCGACGAGCCCCACCCCGGCGTTCTGTACAACGCCCCACTCGAGCGCTCGCAAACCGCCAGTGGGACGTTCACCATGCCCACGGCGGTTAACAACCCACTCGCCGCCTGAGCGGGCGCCACTGGGACGTTATCCAGGCGAATCTCGCCGCCTACCCAGGCGAATCAATCTCGCCACCCGCCCGGGATCAAGCGCCGAAACCGCCGAAACCGCCGAAACAGCCGATCAACCAGGCGCCCGCGCAAGCCGCCGCAGCGCATCCACGGCGTCCCACACGTCGACGAACCGCGTCGTCAACGGCGAGAGCCCCAGGCGGATCACGTCCGGCTCCCGAAAATCCACGATTACACCCCGCTCGATCAGTGACTTGCACAACGACCGCGCGTCGGGATGCGCGAGCGCAACGTGGGCGCCGCGGCGCGCGGCATCGCGCGGTGAGCGAACCGACACCCCGAGCGGCGCCAGCCACGCATCCGCCAGCGCGATCGCCAGCTCGGTCAGCGCGATCCCCTTCGCGCGGATCCGCTGCATGCCCGCCTCCGCGACGAGCCGCACGCCCTCCTGCACCGCGACGAGCGACAGCACGGGCGGGGTACCGGACAGCAGCGATTGCACCCCCGCGGCCGGCTCGTAACCCTGCTCCATCGCGAACGGGTCGCGCCGCCCGAGCCAGCCCCAGATCGGCTGGCGCAACGCACTGAGCAGACCAGCCCGGACGTACATGTACGCGGGCGCCCCCGGCCCGGCATTCAGATACTTGTACGTGCACCCGACCGCAAGGTCCGCACCATCGGCATCCAAAGCCAGCGGCACGGACCCGGCGCTGTGGCTGAGGTCCCACAGCACCAACGCGCCGACGTCATGCACGAGGCGGTTGATCGCGCCCATGTCCGCGACGGCGGCCGACAGGTAAGAGACGTGCGAGAACGTCACGAGCGCCGTGTCCGAGTCCACGACCGCCGCGACCGCCTCGGGCGTCGGTCCCCCAGCCGGATCGCCCTCCAGCCACACGACCTCCAGCGAGCGCGCGGCGGCCAGGCCCTCGAGCACGTAGCGATCGGTCGGGAAGTTGTTGCGGTCGGTCACCACGCGACGGCGCTCCGGGCGCGCATCTAAAGCGGCCGCGCAAAGCTTGTAGAGACAGACGCTGGTCGAGTCGCCGACCACGGTCTGTCCCGGCGCGGCCCCGAGGACCGCCAGACCGAGCGCGTCGCCGATCTGGACCGGGAGCTCGAGCCAACCCTCGTCCCAGGCGCGTACGAGACGCCCACCCCACTTGAGACGAGCGACCTGCGCGCAGCCGCTCGAGCGTCACCCGCGGCGGGCGCCCGAGCGAGTTGCCGTCGAGGTACACGAGCGAGTCCTCGATCATGAATCGCTCGCGGAAGCTGCGCAGCGGATCCCCCGCGTCGAGCGCCAGCGCGGCGCCCCGATCAAGCGAGACGCTCACCGCACCGCTCATCGCCCCAGGTAGGCCCGTTTGAGGTCCTCGCTTTTGAGCAGCTCGGACGCCGGCCCGGAGAGCACGATCTCCCCCGTCGAGAGCACGTAGCCGCGATCGGCGATCGACAGCGCCATCGTCGCGTTCTGCTCGACCATCAGGATCGACACGCCGGATTCGTGCACTTCCTTGATGATGCGGAAATTTTGCTGCACGAGCGCCGGCGACAGGCCCATCGAGGGCTCGTCCATCAGCAGCATGCGCGGCCGGGACATGAGCGCGCGCCCCATCGCGACCATCTGCTGCTCGCCGCCGGACAGCGTGCCGGCGAGCTGGCCGCGGCGCTCGTACAGCCGGGGGAACAACGTCTGTACGCGCTCGAGGTCCTCGTTGAACGTGCTGCCGTCCTGTAACACGGCGCCCAGCTCGAGGTTCTCGCGCACGGTCATGTGACCGAACAGACCCGTTTCCGCACGCCCGCCGGCCGCAGGTTTGATTCTCTACAGTTGATCAAACCATTCCAGCGGGGCGAGTGCAAGGCGCGCAAGCTTTTGTTTCCGTTAGCGCCAACTTGCGAGAACCGTCCGCTCCAGCACGTCGAAGGAGCTGCCAATGTCGGACCTGCTGAGCAACGCGACCGAAGCGCTCGACGTCGATGCCGTGCGCCGGCGCTTCTCGTCACTGCGGGACGGGTTCGCCTTCTTCGACGCCCCCGGCGGCTCTCAGGTCCCGGACGAGGTCGGAGCCGCGGTCGCGCGCGCGATGCGGGACGCGAGCGCGAACCTCGGCGCCGTCTACGGGACCTCCCAGCGCGTCAAGGCGATCCTCGAGCGGGCGGAGCTGGGCGCCGCTGGGCTGCTCGGCTGCGAGCCGCACGAGATCATGTTCGGCCCCAACATGACCTCGTTGGACTTCATGCTCTCGCGCACGGCCGGGCGAGGGTTCGCGGCGCGCGATGAGATCCTCGTCTCCTCACTCGACCACGACGGCGGCGTCTCGCCCTGGCTGGAGCTCGCGCACGATCGGGACCTGCGCGTCCAGCACATCGAGTTGCGCGCAGACACGACGCTCGACTACGACGATCTGCAACGCAAGCTCAGCCCCCGGACGCGGGTGGTCGCGTTCGCGTGGGCGTCAAACGCGATCGGCACGATCGTCGACGCGCAGCGCGTGTGCCGGCTCGCGCACGAGGCCGGCGCGCTCGCGTGGATCGACGCGGTTCACTACGCGGCGCACGAGCCGATCGACGTGCGCGCGATCGACGCCGACGTACTGATCTGCTCCGCCTACAAGTTCTGCGGCCCCCACCTCGGGATCGCGTACGGCCGCGCCTCGGTGCTCGAGTCCTGGCGCCCGTACAAGGCGCGCCCCGCGCCCACGAGCCCACTCGGCCGGCGCTTTGAGACCGGCACGCTCCCGTACGAGCTGCTCGCCGGTTTCAACACGACGATCGACTACCTCGACTCGATCGGCGGCTTTCCCGCGATCGTGCCGTACGAGCGCGGCCTCGCCCAACGCTTCCTGAACGCGCTCCCCCCGGAGGTGACCGTGTACGGGCTGCCCGGACTCGAGGGCCGCGTACCGACGTTCCTCGTCAACGTCGACGGCGTGCCCGCGGCGCAGGTCGCCCAGTACCTCGCCGACCTCAACATCGGCGTCTGGGCACACGACTCCTGGTACTCGCTCGACCTCTACCGCCGCCTCGGCTACGACCACGACGCTGTGCGGATCGGCTTCATCCACTACAACACGGCCGCGGAGGTCGACCGGCTGGTCGCGGCGCTCGTGTCGGCGCGGGCGGCCTAAGTGCAGGACTAGACGCCGGCCTGCCCGTTCCCGTCATCGGACCGAGCGGCCTCCCCCGCGCCCGCCCGAGCGGCCTCCCCGCGCGGTCCCCGCGCCCGCCCGAGCGGCGTCCCGCTCGGCGTCGAACAGCTCGACCAGCCGGCTGCGCGCATCCCAGAGCTTCGGGATCTGGCGCTGGGCGATCAGCTTGCCGAGCACCTGCACGGGCGTCCCCTGCGTCCCGATCGTGTCCTCGCCGAGCGCCCTGACGACGATGCTGTAGTGGCGGAAGCGCCACACCCAGATCCGCTCGTCCCACTCGGTCAGCAGCTCCGCGAGCGCGAACAGGTCCTCGTGCTCGCGCCCGTGCTGGTAGACGTCGATCAGCGTCAGGCCGGCTCGCTCGAGCGCGCCGTCGAATGCGCGGGCAACCCGCGGAGTGACGTGCGAGACGCGGCGAAAGCCGGGCGAGTCGAAGCCGCTGCCGTGCCCGAGCACGACGCGGATCTGCTGGTACTCCCACGGGTCCATCTGGCCGAGCATGTCGAGCTGCGTGGTCACGTACTGCATGCACAGCACAGCACGGCGCAGCATCCGCTGCGCCTGCCCGAGCTGATCGTGATCGAGCGCGTCCGCGGCCTGCTCGACCTCGGTCGTCGCGAGCTTGAGCCAGAGCTCCGATGTCTGATGCACGGTCTGGAACAGCAGCTCGTCGTGGTGGACCCGCTCCTCGGGCTCCTTCTGAAGCGAGAGCAGCTCGTCGGTCCGCAGGTAGCGCTCGTAGTCGCTGGCGCCGCGCCCAGGTAGGACAGGAGCTTTGTAATCGGTCATCCACCACCTCCGGTGATGATCTCGGCCAGCTTGCTCGGATTGATGTTGGCACCCGAGACGATGCAGACGACCTTGCCCGGCCCGGCTCGCCCCGCGAGCGCGGCGGCAGTCGCGAGCGCGCCGGCGCCCTCGGCGATGATCCGCGCGCGCACGGCGAGCGTGCGCACAGCCGCCGCGGCGTCCTCGATCGGGACGGCGAACGCGCCATCGACCAGCGGTCGGACCTGCGGCCACATCACGTCGAGCACGCGCCGGCTGCCGGAGCCGTCGACGAACGACGCCTCGTAGTCGACGTCCGTCGGCGCGCCGGCGGCGAGCGCGGCCGCGAGCGCGGCGCCGGTCGCCGGCTCGGCCGTGTAGATCCTCGTCCTCGGCGACAGCGCCTTGACCGCGCTCGCGATCCCGACCGTCAGACCGCCGCCGCCGAACGGGATCACGACCGCGTCGGGATCGGCGAGGTCCTCCAGCAGCTCGAGCCCGATCGTGCCGTTGCCGGCCATCACCGCCGGGTCCTGAACCGGATGGATGAACAGCCCAGGCACGCCCGGGACCGAGGCGGTCACGATCGCCTGCCACCAGTCGTCGTATGGCAGCTTGACGATCCGCCCACCGAGTCGCTCGATCGCCTGCAGCTTCGCCTCGGGGGCGTGCTCGGGCACCGCGATCGTCGCCGGCACGCCGAGCTCGCGCGCGACCCACGCCACCCCCTGCGCCATGTTGCCGGCGCTCGCGGTCACGAGACCCTGCGCGCGGGCGGCCGGCGACGCGGTTCTGATCGCGTTCGCGGCGCCGCGAATCTTGCACGAGCCGATCGGCTGCAACGACTCGAGCTTCAGATAGATCTCAGTATCGGCGGGCGCATCCTCCGCGTACAGCCGCACGAGCGGCGTTCGGATCGCCACGTCCGCGATCCGCTCGCGCGCGGCTTGGATCTCCGCGACGTCGATCACGGCCTCAGCAGCTCCGCGAGCTCGATCACAACTCCACCTCGGTCCCGATCCCGAGTGCCCGCGCGGTGCTGACCGCCTGCTCGGCGGCCGCGAGGTCCTCGACCGCCAAGCCGAGCGATCTGAACAGCGTCAGCTCGCGCTCATCGGTGCGCCCGGGCCGCACGCCGGCCAGCACCTCGCCCAGCTCGGCGCGGATGTGCTCCTCCCCCGCGATCGCCCCGTCTTCGAGCGCGAGCATGAACTCGCGCGCCTCGTTGCGAAGCGACTCGCGGCTGTCGCAGAACAGCGCGCTGTCCGCGACCGTCGCGACGTCCAGCTCGCGCGCCGCCGGCGTGCTCGCGCCGACAGCGTTGACGTGCACGCCGGGAGCGAGCCAGTCGCGCTCCAGCACGGGCGTCCGCGAGCTCGTCGCGAGCACGACGACGTCGGCGCCGCGGATCGCCTCCTCCGCGCTGGCTGCGACGAGCGGCTGCGGCCCGCCCGAACGCATGGCGTCCTCGGCGAGTCGCCGCGCGTGGCCCTCGGTCGGGGCGTATATGCGCACGCTGTCGAACGCGCGCACGGCACCGAGCGCGGCGAGGTGCGCGCGCGCCTGCACGCCGGCACCGATGATCGCGAGCACGCTCGCATCCTCGCGCGCGAGCACGCGGGTTGCGACCGAGCTCACCGCCGCGGTGCGCACCTCGGTCACGGCGGAGCCGTCGAGGATCGCTCGCGGAACGCCGGTGTCGCCGTCGAACAGCACGACGATTCCCTGGTGGGCGTCGAGGCCACGCGCCGGATTGGCCGGAATGATGCACACCGCCTTGAGCCCGAACACCGCCGCCCCGCTCCCGCCCCCCGCGCGCCACGCGGGCATCAAGCCGAGGAATCCAGCCGCATCGGGTGGCGCCATCACCGAGCGCAGCGGCAGGTATGCCTGACCGCGCGCATGCGCCTCGAGCGCGGCGGCCATCGCGCGCTCGCAATCGGCCGGCGACAGCGCCTCGAGCACCTCGTCGTGGCTGAGGATCAACACGCTCATGGCCAGGTGCCGAGCAACGCGTGGATCTGCGCGCGCTCGCCGTCGTCGAGCGGTCGCGCGAGCGCCTCCTCGATCGGCGCCAGATGCTCGGGCCG
The DNA here is from genome assembly GCA_963763525.1 of uncultured Solirubrobacterales bacterium. Taxonomy (GTDB): domain Bacteria; phylum Actinomycetota; class Thermoleophilia; order Solirubrobacterales; family Solirubrobacteraceae; genus Palsa-465. Next base: position 355,847 of record CAVXPA010000009.1, on the reverse strand, counting down.
TCCGGGGCCACTGACGATTTGGGTCACGCGCTCGTCGGCGAGCAGCCACGCGAGCGCGAGCCCGGGGAGAGAGCTGCCGCGCGCGCGGGCGAGGTCCTGGAGGGAATCGAGCAGATCGAACGTCTCCTCGCTCACGAGCGCCTCGTACGGGCCGGGGCGCTGCGTCATCCGCGAGCCGTCCGGATATGGCGCTCCGCGCGTGTACTTGCCGGTCAGCCAGCCGCCGCACAGCGGGCTGAATGCCAGGTACGCGACGTCGCGCTCGGCGCACAGCGGCAGCAGTTCGGCCTCGTCGATTCGCACCAGCAGGGAGTGCTGGTTCTGGATCGCGGCCGGCCGGCCGACCGCGAGCGCGGCGCTCAGCTGCGCCGCGGTGAAGTTGCTGACGCCATAGGCGGCGATCCTCCCCGCCGCGAGCAGCTCCTCGAACGCCGCGAACGTGTCGGCGAGCGGGACATCCGGATCGAAGTCGTGCGCGAGGTACAGGTCGACCGCGGGCACGCCGAGGCGATCGAGGCTCGACTCGAGCTGGCGCACGATCCGCTCCGGCGCAAGGCCGCTGTCGGCCCCCGCGTCCATCGGGTTGAAGGTCTTCGTGGTGAGTGTCGGGCGCACCCCGCGCGCGGCGATCCAGCCGCCGATCATCCGCTCGCTGCGCCCGCCCCCGTAAGCGTCGGCGGTGTCGAAATGCTTGATCCCCGCTTCCCACGCGGCGTCCATCAGCGCAAACGCCTCCGCCTCGCTCAATCCCTGGCCGAACAGCTCCGGCGCCGAGCCGATGCCGCCGAAGTTTCCGCAACCGAGCGAGATGCGTGGCACGGCGAGTTGCGTGCCGCCCAGGCGGCGGCGCTCGATCTCGAGCGTCGCGGTCACGTTTGGTAGTTGATCAAATTTGGTGTGGTCGTGGCAACCCGTTCCGGCGCCACGCGGCCGCCACGCCGCGCCCGACGACCCGCGGCCCGCCCGACGCTCAGACGTGGGCTGTGATCACCGGCTGCGTCGTCGGCGTCTGGGTGCCGCCGTCGGGCTCCGCGGTGACCAGCACCTCGGTCACCCCCTTCAGGTCGCCCGACAGGCCGACGTCGCACGTGTTCTTCGTCGTCACGTTGAACAGCGTGCTGGTCGGCAGCGGCGCTTGGCTGCCGTGCTCGAGCCACACCTCGTAGACCTCGCCAGGCGGCGGCGGCTTGAGGTTGTTGGAGATCAGCTCGGCCTTGCCGTCGCTGATCCTCACGGTCGCGTAGCCGACCTGAGCGGGGTACTCGTGCATGGGGAAGGTCGTGCCCGGACTCACGACTAGCCCGATCACCACGCCGACTCCGAGCGCGACCGCAACGCCGGCCGCCAGCAGTGGTTGGCTCAAGAACCCGAGCGTGGACCACCTGCCGCGGCGCCTGGGACGCCGACCATCCGGCGCCTGCGCCTGGTCGTCGCGCACGGCCGCGAGCACGCGCCGTCGCAGCACGCGGGGCACGTCCTGCTGAGTGGCCGACATCGGCAGCTGATCGGCGACCTGTTGGAACGCGACCAGCTCGTCGCGGCAGATCGCGCAGCTCGCGAGATGCTCCTCGAACGCCTGCGCCTCGGCTTCCGACAGCGCGCCGAGCGCATACGCGGCCGCGTTTTCGGCGAACCGCTCGTGCTCCGCGGCGCTCACGCCACCGCCTCGCTCTGATCAGCCAGCGCAATTCGCAGCTTCGCGAGACCGAGCCGCATCCTGCCCTTCACCGTCCCCGACGGCAGCTTCAGCATGGCCGCGATCTGACTATGGCTGAAGCCGCCGAAGTAGGCGAGCTCGATCACCTGGCGCTGATCCTCGGGCAGCCCGTCGAGTGCCTGGCGCACCTGCCGGACGTCGTCGCGGCGCTCGGCCTCGATCTCGGTCAGCTCCGGCGACGGAATTCGCTCGGCGACGCCTTCGTCGTGGACCTCGCGCGTCTCGTTCGGAACGTCGCGGCGGAACGCGTCGATCGCGCGGTTGTGGACGACCGTCAGGATCCACGAGCGCACGCTGCCGCGCAGCCGGTCGTAGCGCGCGCCCGTCCGCCACAGCGACAGGAACGCTTCCTGGACGATGTCCTCGGCCATTGTCTGTCGCCCGCACATCCGATACGCGAGCGAGTAGGCGACGCGCGAGTGGCGATCGAAGATCACCTCGAAGGCGCGCACGTCGCCGTTGTGGACAAGCTGCATGAGATCCTCGTCGCCAAGTGCGCGCAGGTCGGACGGGCGGCGGCGAGCTGGGCGAAACACTTGGCGCATTCGATCAGGTTTTGTTGCACTCGCCATCCTTAGCGAGCGTGCCCGTCGGAGGATGTACGCAGCCGAGGCTGCGCCGGATCACCCGGGCGTCTAGGAGCGGGCTGCGCCGAGGATCGCACGCAGCAGCCCGGGGAAGCGATCCTCGAGATCGCCGCGGCGCAGCGAGTTCAGTCGCGCCGTGCCTTCCTGGCGCTGGCGAATCACGCCGGCCTCGCGCAGGACCCGAAAGTGATGCGTGCAGGTCGACTTGACCACCGGCAGCCCGAAGCTATTGCAGTTGCGCTCCTCGCCGCCGGCGAGCGCCGCCACGATCCGCAGGCGCATCGGGTCGCTCAGCGCGTGCAGGACCGCGGCAAGCTCGATCGCATCCCGGTCCGGGTGCGCCAGCTGCTCGGGTGCGGCCGCCTGCTCCGGCGCCCCAGACTCCATCGGATCAATGCTTACGGTTCCCATCTCAAGACATCATTGTACGACGGAAATCGAACATTTGATACGCTGTTTCGGGGCAATCGTAGTACGACGGAGAGATGAGACCAGCTAGCTCCGCACCGTCGCGTCGTCATCTCACGGCGACGCTCGTCCTTTCGTGCGTGGCGCAGTTCATGGCGATCCTGGACGTCGCGGTCGTCAACGTCGCGCTGCCGTCGATCCGCCATTCGCTGCACTTCTCCGAGCAGGATCTTCAGTGGGTCGTCAACGCGTATACGGTCACGTTCGCCGGCTTTCTGCTGCTCGCGGGGCGCGCCGCCGACCTCCTCGGCCGCCGCCGCGTGTTCGTCGGCGGGCTGTTGCTGTTCTCGCTCGCCTCGTTCGCCGGCGGCCTCGCGAACAGTCAGATCGTCCTGATCGCGGCGCGCGCCGCCCAGGGGCTCGGCGGAGCGGTGATCGTGCCGGCATCCCTCTCGGTCCTGACCACGACCTTCAGCGAAGGGCGCGCGCGCAACCGGGCCGTCGGGATCTGGGGGGCGACCGGCGGCGTCGGCGGCGCCGCCGGGTCGGTCGTCGGCGGCCTCGTGACCGGTCTGCTCGGGTGGCGCTGGATTCTCTTCATCAACGTGCCGATCGGGCTGGTCACGGCGCTGCTCGCCCACCGGCTCCTGCTCGAGGGCCGCGCCGAGACCGAAAACCGCGGCTTCGACCTCGCCGGCGCGCTGACCGCGACCGTGGGCCTTTCGCTGCTCGTCCTCGGAATCGTGCGCACCGATGTGACGGGCTGGGCCTCCGTCCAGCCGCTCGGCCTGATCGCCGCTGGCCTCGTCGTGCTGGGGGTGTTCATCCTGATCGAGGGCCGGTTCGCGAAGGCGCCGCTGATGCCCCTGCGCATCTGGGCGTCGCGCGCGCTCGCCGGGGCCAACGGCGTGATGCTGCTCGTCGGAGCGTCGTCGTTCGCGATGTGGTTCTTCCTCTCCCTGTACCTGCAGCAGGTGCTCGGCTACTCGGCGCTCAGGGCCGGCGTCGCGTTCTTTCCGATGAGCGCCCTGATCGCCTTCTGGGCGGTGTTCGTCGGGCGGCTCGTGACACGGACCGGCGCGAAGCCGATCCTCGTCGCGGCGACAGTCGCGCTCGCAGCCGGGATGCTGCTGTTCAGCAGGATGCCGGCCGACGGCACCTACCTCGCGGACGTACTGCCCGCCGAACTGCTGGTCGCGATCGGAATCGCCTCGGCGTTCGTTCCCATCACGCTCCTCGCGACCGCCGGCGTCGCGCGCGGCGAGGCCGGGCTGGCCTCCGGTCTGGTCAACACCTCACGACTGTTCGGGGGCGCGCTCGGGCTGGCGATCCTCGCGGCGCTGGCGACCGAGCGCACGAATCGCGAGCTGCGCGACCACGCGCAGACCACGCACGCGCTCCACGTCGCGCTCGCCAGCGGCTTTCAGCTCGCATTCACGATCACCGCCTGCTTCGCCGTCGTCGCCGGCCTGATCGCGTTCTTCGCCCTGCCCAACGCGCCGGCGCGCGTCCTGGCACCGCCGGGCGAGGACGAGCCCGCCGGCGAGGTCGAAGCAGGTGCAGTCGAGCGCGACGCGGTCACGCCGGCCTGACCGGCGAGCGATGGCACGCTGCTTTGTGACCCGCTGGCTTCCCGGGCCGGCGCTCGAACGTCTGATGGAGATCCACGAGGTCGAGGTGTGGCCCGAGCGACTGCCTCCGAGCGCGAGCGAGCTGGCCGCACGCGCCGCGAAGGCCGAGGGCTTGCTGACGCTGCTGACCGACCGCATCGACGCCGCGCTGATCGATCGATGCCCTCTGCTGCGCGCGATCTCGAATTACGCCGTCGGGGTCGACAACGTCGATCTCGCGGCGGCGTCGCGGCGCGGGATCCCCGTTGGTCACACCCCGGACGTGTTGACCGAGGCGACCGCGGACCTCACGTTCGCGCTGCTGCTCGCGGCAGCCCGGCGGCTCCCGTCGGCGCTCGAGATGGTCCGTGACGGTGACTGGGTCACCTGGGAGCCCGCACGCGGATTGGGCTTCGACGTCCACGGGGCGACCCTCGGGATCGTCGGGATGGGCCGGATCGGGCGCGCCGTGGCAAGACGAGCGAGCGGTTTCGAGATGACCGTCCTGCACACAAGCGAGCGCGGCGTCCCGTTCGAGGAGCTGCTCGGGCGTTCGGACTTCGTCTCGCTGCACTGCCCGTTGACGGCCGCCACGCACCATCTGATCGACGACACCGCGCTCGCACGGATGCGCCCGAGCGCGATCCTGATCAACACCGCTCGCGGTCCGATCGTCGACCCGGTCGCCCTCCGGCGCGCGTTGCTCGAGGGCACGATCGCCGGCGCCGCGCTCGACGTCACCGATCCCGAGCCGCTTGCGCCCGGCGACCCGCTACTGGAATCTCCGAACCTGATCGTCGCGCCGCACATCGGCTCGGCGACCCGGACCGCGCGCGAGCGGATGACCGAGCTGTCGGTCGAGAACCTGATCGCCGGGCTCGCCGGTGAGCCGATGCCTCACCAGGCGAACGTCCTGGAGGTCGCGCCGGGGTGAGCACGCGAGTCGCGGTCGTCGACATCGGCACCAACACGACGCGCCTCTACATCGCCGAGCTCGCGGCGGGCACGGTCGAGCGCGAGCTCGTCCGACGCACGACCGTGACGCGACTGGGCGCGGGCGTCGACGCCGACGGCCGCCTGCGAGCGGACGCGATCGAGCGCGTGTATGCGACGCTCGACGGCTACCGAGCCGAAATCGATCGCGAGCACGTCGATCACGCGCTCGCGATCCTCACGAGCGCCGTCCGCGATGCCGCCAACGGTGCGGACTTCGCCGCCGACGTGCAGCGGCGCTACGGCCTGCACGCGCACATCCTCAGCGGTGACCAGGAGGCCGAGCTCACGTTCCTCGGAGTCATCAGCCGGCGCGATCCGGACGACCCAACCCCGACACTCGTGTGCGACATCGGCGGCGGCTCGACGGAGCTCGTGATCGGCATCGGTCGGACGGCGACGTTTCACGTCTCCACCCAGGCGGGCGTCGTGCGCCAGACCGAGCGCCACTTGCACCACGATCCTCCAACGGCCGAGGAGCTCGACGAGCTCTCGCGCGGCGTGCGAGCAATCCTGCTCGACGCTGTGCCGCCCGAGCGGCGCGCGGAGGTGCGCCGGGCGATCGCCGTGGCGGGGACGGCGACGTCGATGGCGGCGATCGCGCAGCGGCTGGAGCCATATGACCCCGCCAAGGTTCACGGATACGTGCTCTCCGCCGCGCAGTGCTCGCGCATGCTCGCCGAGCTCGCGGCGCTGCCGCTCGATGAGCGCCGGCGGATCCCTGGCCTGCACCCCGATCGCGCGCCGACGATCGTCGCCGGCGCCGCGATCCTCGTCGAGGTCCTGCGGCTGTTCGGGCTCGACGCTGTCGAGGTCTCCGAGGACGACATCCTGCGGGGCGCCGCGATCGGGCTCGGGGAAGCAGGCTGAGGGCGGGAAACGTCTGGACGAATGTTCGATTGCCCCGGCCCAGAGCAACGAAGAGTATTCCCGGCGCGGTAAGAATCCTAACAAGGTTCTTACCTCAACATAGGTCCGGGCGAAGCCGCAGACGTCGGCGCCTCCCGCCGCTCGGACCACACAATCTGGCCCGGTCTGGCACGTACCCCTGCCCGTCCCGATTGGGCCAAACCTGGATCGGAAGCCGCCCGCTCTCATGCGGGCGGTTTTCGTTCCAGGGCGTGGGCGGCGGCGGCGCAAACGGGCACAATCGAGACGAAGAGTGCGCGCATGACGCAACAGCAGCTGCCGGGCGTTCTCCACGCCCTCGAGCCGACGCTCAACAACTACGGGTACCTGGCGGTCTTCGGCCTGCTCCTGCTCGAGGACTTCGGCGTGCCGGTGCCGGGCGAGACCGTCCTGATCCTCGCGGCCGTCTACGCGGGAGCGGGGAGGCTGAACATCTTCGTCGTCATCCTGCTCGCCTTCCTCGCCTGCGTGGCCGGAGACAACATCGGGTTCGCCATCGGGCATTTCGGCGGCAGGCCGGTCGTCGAGCGCTTCGGCAAGTACATCTTTCTCACTCCCGAGCGGCTGGACAAGGCGACTCGTTTCTTCGAGCGGCACGGGGGCAAGATCATCGTGATCGCCCGTTTCGTCGAGGGCCTGCGGCAGGCGAACGGGATCATCGCCGGCATGAGCGGGCTGCACTGGAGGCGCTTCCTGGCGTTCAACGCGCTCGGCGCGGCGCTCTGGGTCGGCGTGTGGACGTCGATCGGCTACTTCTCGGGCGACAACATCGATGCGATCTACAACGCCGCGACCCGCTACGACAAGTACCTCGCGATCGCGGTCGGCGTGTTCGTGGTCGCCTACATCGCCAGGCGTGTGTGGCGGCGCCGGAAAGCGAAAGCGGCGGCGGCGGCGAGCACCGAGGTGCCCTCCCAGAAAGCGGATGCCTCAGGCGAGGCTTGAGCGGCGCGGATAGGCGACGGACGGGTCCGTCAACACGTTGACCAGCACCGGCGCGCCGGCCGCGAACGCGCGCTCCAGCGCGCCGCGAAGCTCCGCCGGCTCGCGCACCAGCTCGCCGCGGCACCCGAGCGCTTGCACGACCTGGTCGTAGCGCGTGCCGGGGCGCAGGTCCGCGACGACCGAGTAGCCGTAGAGATATTCCATCGGGTGCTTCTCGAGCCCCCAGATGCCGTTGTTGCCCATCACCGCGACGACCGCGACGCCATGTCGCGCGAGCGTGTCGAATTCCATTCCGGAGAATCCGAACGCACCATCCCCGAGCAGCAGCACGACCTGCCGTCGCGGGTGAGCCAGCTTCGCCGCGAGCGCGTAGCCGGGTCCCGAGCCCAGGCAGCCGTACGGCCCCGGATCCAGCCAGCAGCCCGGCTCGAACGAGTCGATCAGCCGCCCGGCGAACGAGACGAAGTCGCCGCCGTCGCCGACTACGATCGCGTCGCGGTCGAGCAGCTGCATCAGCTCCCCGTAGACGCGCATCGGGTGCAGCGGCACGCGGTCGTCGGCGAGCTCGGCCGCCTCGGCGGCGCGCTGCTCGCGCTCGGTCTCGCGCAGCGACGCAATCCACGCCTCGCGTCGCGACCCCATCTCGCCTGGGCCGCCAAGCCCCCCGAGCGCGGTCAGCGTCGCCGGCAGCGCTCCATAGCACTCGGCGGCAACGGGGCGAGGGTGATCCTTCTCGGGCTCGGCGACGTCGACCAGCACGAGCTGGGCGTCAGCCGCGAACGCGGCCCCGAAGCCGAGCCTGAAGTCAAGCGATGCACCGATCACGACGGCGACATCGGCGCCGCTCAGGCCGGCACTGCCGCGCGCGCGAGAAGGACAGCTCGTGGTCGGCCGGCAGGCAACCGCGTCCCAGGCCGTTGAGGAAGACGGGGATCCGCAGCTGTTCGACGAGATCGCCGCAGCGCCGTCTCGCCCCGACCCCAGTAGAGGCCCGTTCCAGCCATCACGACCGGTCGCTCGGCCTCCCGCAGAAGCTCCTGCGCGCGCTCGATCGACGCCGTCTCGGCCGCCGGTCCCTCCCACGGACGCGGCAGCGGCTGATGTTCGGCCGGCGGCTCCGCCTCCGAGAACACGTAGTCGAGCGGGAAGTCGACGAACGCCGGGCCGGATCGCGGCAGCAGCGCGATCCGCATCGCCTCCTGCACGAGTGCTGAGATCTCCGCCGGGGCCTCGGCCGTCGCGGCGAGCTTGGTCAGGGGCCGCACGAACGGGACGTGGTCGATCTCCTGCAGCGAGCCCTGACCCCAGCGGAACTGCGGGGCGCGACCGCCGAGCACGAGCATCGGCGAGTTGTTCATCATCGCCGACGCCATCGCGCTCATCCCGTTGGTCACGCCCGGGCCGGCGGTCAGCGCGCACACGCCGAGCGAGCGCGTCACCTTCGACCATCCCTCGGCCGCGAACGCCGCCGACTGCTCGTGGCGGACGTCGATCAGCTCGATCCCCTCGGCGCGGCATCCGTCGTAGATCGAGAACAGGTGGCCGCCGCTCAGCGTGAACAGCTTCTGGACCCCGTGCCACTTGAGGCACCGCGCGATCAGGCGGCCGCCGTGCAGCCCGTTGGATTCCTCGCTCTCCACGCAGCGGCAGACGCTAACACGCCGCCCCGCGCGTGCTGAGCAGCGCCGCGGCCTGCGGCAGCGCTCCCTCGCCGCTGAACAGCCGTGCGCCGATCCGGATCGCCGGAAGCTGGGCCGCGCCGGCGGTTCTGAGCGCGTCCGCGGCCGCCCGCGGCGGCACATCCCAGCGTGGGTCCAGGGTCGCTTCGACGCAGTCGCCGATCGGTATGCCGGCCGCGCCGGCGGCCACGGCGAGCACCTCGAGGTGATCGAGGTCGAATCCGCCGCAGAACGCGAGGCGGAAGGCCGCGAGCACGAACGGCCCGGCGGCGTCCACCTCGACGGCGTAAGCCGCGGCTCGCATGGCGGCAGGCACGGCGCCCGGGAATCGATCGGGCCAAACCAATGGGAGCCGCAGCGCCGCGGCGCTGCGCTCGACCTGGCGCCGCAGCGCCGACGCCTCGGCCTCCGAGCGCTCGCGCGGATCGCTCAGCGCGCCGGCGTCAACCGGGATCCAATCGACCTCGCCGAGCAGTCGCTCGACCCGCTCCGCCGCGAGGTAACAGCGCGGGGAGGCGAGATCGAAAAGCACGGCAGGCCGGGCGAGGCGGCCCCGCCGGCCCGTGCGCGCGCTTCGTGATGCAAGGTCGATCACAACTCCCATCTGCACGAACAACGGTCAAAACAACTCAAACTGCACGAGAGCTTCAGATCGTCCAAGCAATCCGCGCGAACGCACTCCGAAACGTCCGATAGACTCGAACTTGGTAGGAGGAACCGTCCAACGGGAGGCTGCTCATGGCGCATGTACCGCCGCCCAAACGTCATCCATACGACCAGTGGTCCCCGGACGCTCGCGCGCTCGATCTGGTTGGGGACAAGTGGACGCTGCTGATCGTGCGCGATCTTGCGGCTGGTCCCCGCCGCTTCGTCGAGCTCCAGCGGGTCCTGCCCGGAATCTCGACCGAGCAGCTGCGCTCGCGCCTGAATCGCATGGTGGCCGATGGGATGTTGACCCGCAAGCGCTACCGCGAGGTGCCGCCGCGGGTGGATTACGAACTGACCGAACGCGCACGCGACCTGATGCCCGTGCTGGGCGAGCTCGCGCGGTGGGGGTACGAATGGGCCTGGGGCACGCCGCGCGGCGCCGAACTGGTCGACCTCGGAGCGATCTTCAGACTCGCGGAAGGCCTGATCCGCGCCGCCGGGCTGACCGGCGTGGTCGAGCTGACCGTCAGCGACGGACAGACCGACGGTGGGCCGTCCGCGTACGCGATCACGATCGCCGCGGGGCAGGCCTCGATCCGCGAGCAGGCGCCCGAACGGGGCGACGCCCGGGTCGTCGGCGACCGCGCCGCGTGGGTGCAGGCCTTCTCGCCGAGCCGTGCGCGGGACGGGCTCGCGGTCGACGGCGACCAGGCGCTCGCGGACCTCGTGCTCGACGGACTCTCGGCCGTGGCGGCACAGCCCGGCGGCGCCTCGAGTGCCGCCGCTTAGTGGTCGACTCTGATACCCGGGGCGGGACTCGAACCCGCAAGCTCTTGCGAGCAGCGCCTTTTAAGGGCGCGGACTTTGCCATTTGTCTACCCGGGCGTGCCCGCGCATCTTAGTCGCGCCCGAAACGGGTAAGACATGGATTGCACGTGCCCGCGCCAAGCGCCCCAGCCCGCGCCACCAGGCTTCACACGGATGCAACGCCCCCTCCATTCGCGCAACTATTGCGCTGCTACGGTGTCCTCGTTGACTAGGGACGGCGACGCTTCGCAAGGCCGGTGGAAGTCTCTGCGCTCAAATATTCCGGTGGGATTGGGCTGCACGGCCGCTCTCCGCTGCTCCGTCTGCAGTCCGATGAGCGGCTCGTCGCGCTGATCCGCCGCGGCAACCAGCACGCGTTCGAGCTGCTCGTGGATCGCTACGAGACGCGGCTGCTCGCCTTCTGCCGGCATCTGCTCGGCTCGCGCGAGGACGCCGAGGACGTGCTCCAGGAGGTTCTCGCCGCCGCGTTCAACGCGATCCTCGCCGACGAGCGACCGATCAACGTCCGGCCGTGGCTGTATCGGATCGCGCGCAACCGCAGCCTCAACCACCTGCGACGGATCCAGGCGGTCGGCGTCGACTCGATGGACATCCACTTCTCCGATCACGGCGCGAGCACCGCCGACAAGGTCCACGACCGCGAGGAGTTCATGCTGCTCGTCGGCGACATCCACGAGCCTGCCCGAGACGCAGCGGACCGCGCTCGTGCTGCGCGAGATGGAGGCGCTCTCCTACGAGCAGATCGCCGAGGCGATGGAGACGACGGTTCCGAGCGTCAAGTCGCTGCTGGTGCGCGCCCGAGTCTCGCTTGCCGAGGCGGCCGAGGCGCGCTTGCTGTCCTGCGACGAGGTCCGGATCGAGCTCGGCGAGGTCGCCGAGGGCCTGCGCCGGCGGCCCGAGCCCGCTCGTCCGCCGCCACCTCAAGGGCTGCCAGCGCTGCGACGGCTTCCGTGTTCAGCTCAAGGAGACGAACAAGGCGTTGACGGCGGTTCTGCTGCCGATCGGCCCGGCCATGCTGCTCAAGCGCCTCCTGATCGGGCACCTCGGCCATTCCGCTGGTTCCGGCGCCGCCACCGGAGCGGCCGGGTCGACCGTTGGCGCCGCCGGTTCGACGGCGGGCGCGGCGGGCACCACCGCGGGCGCGGTCGGTTCGAGCGCGGCAGTCGGCTCGAGCGCGGCGATCGGCTCGGTTTCGTCCGCTAGCGGGTTCATCTCCGCGGGCGTGGGCGCGATCGCGACCAAGGCCGCCGCCGGCCTCGCCGTCGACGGCGCTCGTGACCGCGCGCGCGGTCGATCTCGCCCACAACCACACGACGCCGCATGTCTCGCATGGACCGACCCAGGCGTACGTGCCGCCGCAGCACCATCGCCGCCGACGGGCGGCGCCGCACCCGTTCCCACCGCGGCGAGTGCCCAGCCGCCGAGCGCGACGGTAGCCGTCGCGTTGCACCGCTCGGCGCGCAAGCATCGCGCCGCCACGACTGCGACCAAGCGTGAGCTCGTCGCGGACGTGCCGTTGAAGCCGACGGCCGCAACGACCGACCCCAAGGCCGCTGCGGACCAGGCGACGAGCAAGACGACCACGACTACACCGGCTCCCGGCAGGACCCAGACGGAGACCGTGTCGACCGTGCTCGCCGACCCCGGGACGACGAGCGGCTCGACGGCGACGATCGATGCCTCACCGACGACGACCGCGACGACGCCGATCATCGCCCCGGTGCAGCCGCCACCGGACACGACGACGACGACCACCACCACCACGCCGCCGACGACGACCACCGCCACCAGGTCCCAACAACCACTGCGACGACGACGCCGACCACCACGACGACGACGACGACCACGACCCCGCCGCCGACGACCACCGACGACCACCACCACGCGCCGACGACGACCACCACGACGCCGCCGACAACCACTACTACGACGCCGCCGCCGACCACGACGACGACGACCCGACCCCGCCGCCGACGACCACGTCGACGAGCACCCCTCAGACGCGGTCGACCGCCACGACGGCGGGCTCGCACCGCCGCCACCCCGATCATTCCGGCGACGGCGAGTTCCACTGGACCAGACGCCCGGGATTGTCCTGGTAGTGGGTCACTAGACCAGCGTTGAAGTGATCGACATCGCTCACTTCGACGCGGTCGACATGCGCGTCGGGCGGGTCGAATCGGTCGAGGAGTTCCCCGAAGCCCGCAAGCCGGCCTGGAAGCTGACGATCGACTTCGGTCCGGAGATCGGCGTCAAGCGCTCCTCCGCGCAGATCAGCGCACTACAGCGCGCGAGCAGCTCGAGGGCACGCTCGTCGTCGCCGTCGTCAACTTCCCGCCCCGCCAGATCGGACCGTTCATGTCCGAGGTGCTCGTGCTCGGCGCGCTCGACGACGCGCTTGGCGTCGTGCTGCTGCGACCGGACGCGGACGACGGCGCTCGGATCGCGGATAGGCTGAGCGCCGCGACGATGTCGGACGCGCGCCAGCGTCACCGTTCCGCGATCCACCCACGGCACTTCGGGAGATCGTCAGCGAGCGCCGGACCGCGCATGTGGGGCTGGTGCACGATCGCGAGCCCGTTCGCGACCGAGATCCTCAGCGCATCCGGCGTCGATCGGCTCTGCATCGATCTCCAGCACGGGCTGATCGGCGAGCGAGCAGATGCGCTCGATGGTGCACGGCTGCCGCGATCCGCGGCACGCCCGGTGACGCGCGTGCCGTGGAACGAGCCGAGCGCGATCATGCGCGCGCTCGATGCGGGCGCCGACGGCGTCAGCGCCGATGGTCAACACCGTCGCGCAGGCGCGCCAGGCCGCCGCCGCGACGCCGCTATCCCCCGCTGGAATCGCAGCTGGGGGCCGTCTCGGCTCGACGCTCGCGCGACCGCCCTCGCACGGCTCTCGCGATCGAGCAGGCCGTGCTCTCGTGATCGTCGAGACGATCGAGAGCTCCGGCACCTCGACGAGATCCTCGACGGCAGGAATGGACAGCGTGTTCGTCTGACCCGGCGACTCGCGATCTCGCACAGCGGCCCGTATGACGAGGGCGACCGGACCGCGATCCGCGGCCAGCGAATGCCCGAGCGCATCGGCGCATCGAGCGCGCTCGCCGCGGCCTCGATCGTCGGACAGCGTCGCCGATCACGGCGCGGCCGGCGCACCGGCTCCAGCAGTTCGGGCTCAACGCTCCCGGTCGCGCTCGCGGTGACCGGCGCGCGGCTGATGGCTCACGCCGGGAAGGACGCCCGATCTGGTTCGAGCCGCGTCGCGGCGCCTCAGCCGTCCGGTAGACGCGCATCAGCGGTCGTAGTAGCGCTCCTCGCCGAACAGCTCGCGTGCGCGTTGCAGCCCTGCTGCCCACGCTGGCGCCGCAGCTCCGGAACGGCCCACAGCTCGCGCCAGCGCGCGCGTCCATGCCGCCGGGTCGTCGGCCGGCTGCACCGCCGCCGCGGGACCAGCTCGGGCATCCCGCCGCGGTCGCTGACGAGCACCGGCACGCCGGCCGCTAGCGCGTCGAGCGCGACGTACGGACACGGCTCCTCCCAGCGCGAGGGCACGAGCATCGACCGCGGCCCCGGCGCGCAGCCTCGGCCAGCCTGTCCGCGTCGAGCCGGCCGGTGAACCGCACATCCGCCGCCGGCGGCCAGCGCGCCGCAGCCGCGCCTCGTCGGGGCCCTCGCCGGCGATCAGAGCGGCACGCCCGCGTCGCGCGCGGCGGGATCGCCGTGTCGAACCCCTTCTCCTCCACCAGCCGCCCGACGGCGAGCGCGTACGTCGCCCTGATCGGCGCTCGAGACTCGGCGCGAAGCTCGCGCGGCGACGAAGTTCGGCGAGCACGGTGTCCGCTCGCGCGGCAGCCCCAGCTCGTGCATGCGCGCGCCGGTCGCTTCGCTGACGGACCACGATGCGTCGGCGTGCTCGAGCAGCGCGCGGCTGCTGGCGGTGCAGCCCGGCCGCGTACACGGCCGCCTCGCCGACCGATGCCGCGGCAGCGCAGGCGCAGGCCCGGGACGCGTGTCGGCGCCGCGGCAGCGAAAGCACGGCGCCCCGTCGCGGTAGCCGATCGCGATCGCGCAGAACAGGCGGAAGTTGTGCAGGTGCAGGACGGTCCGCGCGCCGGCATCGCGGGCCGCCGCGAGCGCCCGCCAGCCGAACAGCGGGTGCAGGTTGTGCGCGTGGACGACGTCGGCGTCGAACTCCCTGACCGCGTCGGCGACGTCGGCGGGATCGACGCCGCCGGTCGATCAGCCCGCGCGCCGCGCCGGCGGCCCGAGCGTCGCGCTCGATCGCTCGAGCAGCCGCACCGCGTGTCCGCGCCGTGCGAGCAGGCCTAGATGTTCGACGACCGCCCGCTCCTCCCCGCCTTCGGCGCCGGTAGCGGTTGTGGAGCAGCAGGACGCGCAATGCGCCGCGATTCTGCCAACGTTGCTCGCCGCCGGGCGCCGCGCGCCCGCGACCGATGGCGATCGCGCTGCTGACGACGTACCTGTCGCCCTACCGCGTGCCGCTGTACGAGCGGCTCGCGCGAGCGCCACGGCGTCGAGGTGCTCTGCTACGGCGGCGGCGAGCGCTACGTGCCGCCTGGTTCACCGACCTCGACGAGCAGCTCGCGACGGCCCCGTTCCCCGCCCGGCGGCTGACGGGCGGCGCCGCGAGGCGCTCGCGGCTCGGCCGCCGCTACGACGCCGTGATCGCCGCCGTTCGCCGGCGGCGCGATGCTGCCGGCCGCGTACGCCGGCGCCAAGCGATCGGCCGGCCGTTCGTGCTGTGGGCCTCGGTCTGGGCGGCAGCCGCGCTCGGCGGCGCACGCGCTCGCGCTGCCCGCTGACTCGACCACATCTACCGCCACGCCGACGCGGTCGTCGCGTACGGCGAGCACGTGCGGCGGTTCGTCGCCGCGATCCGCGGCCGCGACGACGACGTGTTCGTCGCGCCGCAGGCGGTCGAGCCGGAGCTGTTCGCGCGGACGGTCGAGCGCCGACGAGATCGCCGCCTTCCGCGAGCGCCACGCGCTCGGCGACGAGCCCGCTGGTCGCTGTACGTCGGGCCGGCTGGTCCGAGCGAAGGGCATCGACGTGCTGCTGGACGCGTGGCGGCGCCTCGCACGCGCGACGCGACGCTGCGTCGTCGATCGGCGACGGCCCGCTCGCCGCGCGCGGTCAAGGCGACGCCGCGCGCGCGCTTCCTCGGCGCCGCTCGCGCGCGCCGAGCTGCCGGTCGCCTACGCGGCGGCCGAGTTCGCGGTGCTGCCGTCGATCCCGACGCCGCGGTTCGTCGAGCCGTGGGGCTCGTCTGCAACGAGGCGATGCACCAGGGCGCGGCCCGTGGTCGCCACGAGCACGCCGTCGGCGCGGTCGCGCGGCGGGCTGGTCCGCGACGGTGAGACCGGCCTGGTCGTCCCCGCCCGGCGATCCGGTCGGCGCTCGCGCGCGGCGATCGAGCGGCTGCTCGACGATGCGGCGCTGCGGGCCCGGCTCGGGCGCGGCCGCGCGCGAGGCGGTGGCGCCGTACACCTACGACGCGATGGCTGCGGCGTTCGATCGGGCGCTGACCCACGCGCGCGTCGGCGAGCGCGTTAGACCAGCTCAACGCGGACCTGGCAGAACGTCCCCACTCGCGCGAACGCGAACCTGGTCAACGTCCCACTCGCGCAAACGCGAACCTGGTCAACGTGCCACTCGCGCAGAACGCGAACCTGGTCAACGTCCCACTCGAGCGCCGGCCGACGCCCAGTGGGACGAAACCCTCCACCAGCTGGTCAACGTCCCGTGTCGCGATCTGGAAGAGCTCGACTGGGGCGTCGACCAGGTCCGGGCCGGCCGGCAGCGCTCACCGCCCGCCCGACCGCCAGACCTCCCCACGGCCCGACCACAGCCGCCCGCCCGACCGCCCAACCTCTCCACCGCCCGACCACAAGGCCGCCCAACCACAACGCCGGCCGACCGCCGACCGCCCGACCGACGAGCAGTCCCCGGTCACTGCCCGACGGAGAACAGCGCCTCCAGGTCGTGGCGCGAGTAGACCTCGAACGCGACCATCGTCTGCGTCCGCACGCACGCCCGCGAGCTGCGAGATCTGCTCGGTCACGACCTGCGCGAGCTGTTCGTGCTCGCGCAGGCGCAGCACCGCGACGAAATCCCACTCGCCCGTCACCGAGTACGCCTCGGCGACGCCCTCGATGCCCGCGAGCTCGCCGCCGAGCGTCGCCAGCGCCGATGCGCTCGGCTTGAATCAGGACGATCGCGTGGGTCACGCCGCGTGCGCCTCGCCCGGCTCGAGGACGACCACCTGCGAGCTGGTCGCCGACTCGACGTCGGACTTGAACGCCTGCGCGTCGGTCTCGATCGGCGGGAACGTGTTGTAGTGGCACGGGATCACGGTCTTGGCGCCGACCAGCTGCGGCGGCGTCGATCGCGTCGATGCGGTCCATCGTGTAGTGGCCGCCGATGCACATCAGCGCGACGTCGATCGGCGTCGCGCTTGCCGACCAGCTGCAGGTCGGAGAACAGGCACGTGTCGCCGAGGTGGTAGACGATCGTGTCCTTGAAGTTGATCAGCAGCCCGGCCGGCGTGTTGACCGTGCCCTTCGGCGTCGTCGAGGTGTGCCAGGCCGGAACGAGCTTGACCCAGCCCCAGTCGAACTTGACGGTGCCGCCGAGGTTCGGGTCGCGGACGTCGACGCCCTCCTCGGCGAGCTCGCCCGCGAGCTCGACGATCGCGACCACCGGCGCGCCCGGTCCGCTTGGCGATCGTCGACGGTGTCGCCGAGGTGGTCGGCGTGACCGTGGGTCAGCAGGATCGTCGTCGCGGCGACATCCTCGGCGGCGATCGCGGCCTTCGGGTTGCCGCTCAGGAACGGGTCGATCAGCACCGTCGCGTCGCCGTCGGATGAGCGCGAAGCAGGCGTGGCCGAGAAAGCGCACTTCCATCGTCGATCAGTCCTCCTCGTTGTTTGCAAGGTCGTCCGCCCGCCCCTCATCCGCCCGACCCAGCTCGCGCGCCAGCTCGAAGCCGACCGCGACGCCGACGAGCATCCCGAGCCGCGTCTCCTCGGCGAGCAGCGTGCGGACCGCGCGGAGCCGCTCGTCCGCGTCCTCCCCCGTCGCGCTTCGCGCACCGCCTGCTCGTGCCCGAGGTCGAACCAGCCGCCTTCCGCCAGCGCCTCGTCGAGCACCCGCTGCAACGACGGCGCGACCCGCGCGACGAGCTCCTGCGCCTCGCGCAACCGCTCCGGGTCGGTGATCGCGCTTGATCGCGGCGTCGAGGTCGGCGTCGGTGTAGGGGCGGACCGGCACTCGATGAGATCATACGTCCGTGGCCGTTCCGCTGACCTCGCTGTCGCACGGCGCCGGCTGCGGCTGCAAGCTCCCCGCCGCGGCGATCGGCCCGCTGCTCGGCGGGCCTCGCCGCCGGCAACGATCCAAACGTGCTGGTCGGCTTCGACCTCGCCGACGACGCCGGCGTCTACCGCGTGCGCGAGGACCTCGCGCTCGTCCAGACGGTCGACTTCTTCACGCCGATCGTCGACGACCCGTTCGACTTCGGGCGGATCGCCGCGACCAACGCGCTGTCGGACATCTACGCGATGGGAGCGACGCCGATCAGCGCGCTCAACCTGGTCGCGTTCCCGCTCGAGAGCCTCGGCGCCGAGCTGCTGATCGAGATCCTCCGCGGCGGCGCCCAGGTCGCCGCCGCCGCGGGCGTCGCGATCCTCGGCGGCCACTCGATCGACGATCCGGAGCCCAAGTACGGGATGGCGGTGACCGGCATCGTGCACCCCGACGAAGTGCTGACCAACGCCGGCGGTCGGCCGGGCGACGCGCTCGTGCTGACCAAGCCGCTCGGCGCCGGGACCGTCTCGACCGCGCTCAAGCGCGGGCTGCCGGCACCGCTCGACGAAGCGGTGGAAGTGATGACGACGCTCAACCGCGATGCGTCCACGGCCGCCCGCGCCGCCGGTGCGCACGCGCTCACGGACGTGACCGGCTTCGGCCTCCTCGGCCACCTGCACGAGCTCGCGTCCGCGAGCGGGTGCTCGGCCGAGGTGGACGCGGCGGCCGTACCCGCGATCGACGGCGTGCTCGAGCTGCTCGGCGACGAAGACCAGGGCGCGATCGCCGGCGGCACGCGTCGCAACCGCGCCCACGCCGAGCAGTTCACGAGCTTCGCCAACGCCGTCCCCGAGTCGCGCCGGTGGCTCCTCAGCGACGCGATGACCTCCGGCGGCCTGTTGGCGGCGCTACCTGACGATCGCGTGCGATCGATGCCCGGCGCGGTGATCGGACGGTTGACGGATGGACCGGCCGGACTGATCCGCGTGCGGTGATCCCCAGCCTGCCGTGATCCCCAGCCCGTGATCCCCAGCCTGCCGTGATCCCCACGGCGGGCTTGCAGGAGCCGCTACGGACGAGCGAGCTGCCGGCGCGCGAGCGGGACCCCGAGCACGAGGCCGACCGCTACCCCGACGCCGTCGGAGACCCAGCTGGCCGAGGTGACGACGAGCGGCAGCAGCGCGACGACGACCCCGATCACCGCGGTCCCGATCAGGTCCCCCTCGATGTCCTCGTGGCTGCGGAGCGAGAGCACGTCCGGGATCGCCCACGCGATCAGCAACGCCAGCGCGGCGCCCTGGGCGCCGAGCACGAACGGGTCCGCGTAAGCGGCCGTGGTCGCTGCCGTGCCGCCGACACCGCCGACGAGGAACAGCGTCAGGACGGCGAGCGGCCCGTGCCGGCGCTCGATCAGCCATCCATACAGCGCGACGGTTCCGAGCACCGCAAACGCGGCGCCCGCGTTGTCGTACGTGAACGTCGCCGTGATCACCCGCCACCACTGCGTGCCCGGCTTCCCGGACACGACCATGTGCGCGCCGACCGATGTGTGCAACAGCAGGTAGCCGGCGACCGACGCGAGCACCAGTGCGATCGTCGTGTACGGCCGCGCATCGGCCCGGATCCCGGGGATCTCCCCTGGCTTGAGCCGCGGCAGGACGGGCGCGGGAGTCCGGCGCCGGCGCCGCTTCTCGCTGACTTTGCCGTCGCGGTCGATCTTCGGCGCCCGCTTGCGCAGGCGGTTGCCGCAATACGGGCACTCCGTGATGTACGGGCTCACCTCTGACCCGCAGCTCTTGCACACTACGAACAGGTCCGGGCCACCCGTGCTCACATAGCGATTGTAGAGCGGCTTGAAAGACCGTTTCGCTGCTTCGTCGTGGCGGGGCGCTTCGGTCAGACCGCGGTCGCCGCGACGATCTCCGCCATCACCTCGTGAAGGTCGTGGTTGGCCTCGTAGACGACCACCTGACGGGCTGCGCCGTTACCACGCTGGAGCAGATCCTCGACCGCCTCGAGCTCCGCCGCCGACCCGAGATCCTGGCAATGCTCGCGCATCCGGTCGACCAGCCGCCGCGCGAGCTCGCGCGTCGGCACGCGATTGGAGTCGGGTAGGTCGACGAGCTCGCCGTCGAGGCCGTGACGCGCCGCCAGCCATTTGTTCTCGTCCAGCATCTCGTACGGGTAGCTCGAGAGCTGCTTGCCCTCCTCGAAGTGGATCGCGAGCTCGCGCGCGAGCCCGTGGACGAGCGCGGCCAGGCCGAGCGTGTGCTCGACCCGCGTCTGCGAGTCCATCACCCGGACCTCGATCGTGCCGAAGTTCGGGTGCGGGCGCAGGTCGTGCCAGAGGTAGGTGTAGTCCTCGATCACGCGCGCCTCTTCCATGAACTCGATCCGGCGCACGAAGTCCTCCCAGTCCTCGTACGTCGGCGGGATACCGACGCGCGGGAAGGCGCGGAAGATCGGCGTGCGCGTCGACGCCAGCCCGGTCGAGTCGGCGCGCCAGAACGGCGAATTGGCCGACAGCCCGAGCAGCACCGGCAGGTGCACGCGCATCCCGTTGACGACGTGGATCGCCTTGTCGGGATCGTCGATCCTGACGTGCACGTGCATCCCGAAGCAGAGCTCCTGGCGGGCGACGAAGCGCAGCGCCGAGATCAGGTCGCGGTAGCGGGGCCGCGCGACGATCCGCTGGTTCTCCCACATCGCGTACGGGTGCGTGCCCGCGGAGCCGATCGCGAGCCCCTGGGCCTCGGCCAGCTCGCTCACCTGGCGGCGAAGCTCCCGCAGCTGCGCGCCCGCCTCGGCGGTGTTCGCGCACGGGTCGGTCGAGATCTCGAGCACGGATTCCATCAGCTCTGGCTTGACCTCGCCGACCGCCGACGGCGCGAGCATCCGCTCGATCGCGTTGGCGAGGTCGAGCGAGGTCCCGTCGAGGATCATCAACTCCTCCTCGATCCCGATCGTGTACGCGGGCGCTTTGAAGTTGTGCTCCATCCGGCGCAGCCTAACGCCGATGGGCTCCGATGATCGGTTCTAGACTGGGCCCGACCACGCGAGCAAAGGAGACGAGGATGGCCCTCGGCTATACCGGCAAGCTGTACATCCTGGCGTTTGACCATCGGGGTTCCTTCCAGACGAAGATGTTCGGGATCCAGGGCCAGCCGACGGCCGCGGAGACCGAGCGGATCGCCGATGCCAAGCACCTGATCTTCGAGGGCATGCTCGAGGCCGTCCAGCGCGGCGCCGAGGCGGGCGCGACCGGCGTGCTCGTCGACGAGCAGTTCGGCTCAAACATCCCCGAGCAAGCGCGCGAGCACGGTCTGATCCTCGCGATGCCGGTCGAGAAGTCCGGCCAGGAGGAGTTCGACTTCGAGTACGGCGACGATTTCCCCGCGCACATCGAGGCCTTCAATCCCGACTTCTCCAAGGTGCTCGTGCGCTACAACCCGGACGGCGACGCCGCCGTGAACGCGATCCAACTCGAGCGTCTGAAGCGGCTCGCGGATTGGCTGCACGCGAATGGCCGCAGGTTCCTGTTCGAGCTGCTCGTGCCCGCCACCGACGCCCAGCTCGCGAGCGTCGGCGGCAACGCGGACCGCTACGACGCCGAGCTTCGCCCCGAGCTGATGCGACGGGCGATCGTGGCGATTCAAGACGCCGGCATCGAGGTCGACGTGTGGAAGATCGAGGGCCTCGACGCGCGCGAGGATGCCGAGATGCTGGCCGAGCAGGCCCGCACGGGCCCGGGCCGCGAGGGCGTCAAGTGCGTCGTGCTCGGGCGCGGCGCCTCGAGCGAGAAGGTCGACCACTGGCTGCGCGAGGCGGCGACCGTCGAGGGCTTCATCGGCTTCGCGATCGGCCGCTCGATCTGGTGGGACGCGCTCAAGGCCTACCTCGACAATCAGCTCACGCGCGAAGCGGCATCCGCCCAGGTCGCGTCGAACTACCTGCGCTTCGTCGAGGTCTACGAGCAGCAGCTCGTCCACTGAGCGCCCGTCGCGCGGTGCGAGCCGCCGGCGGCTCGCGCTCCCCACGGGGGTGCTAGGCTCGCCGACCGATGGCGATGAAGATGCGCCAGAGCCTCGCGGAGCTCGAGCAGTCGTTCCGCCACGAGATGGAGCTGGAGTCCTGGCGACGGGAGAACCTCCGGCGCCAGGCGGTGCGGCGTACTCGCACGCGCACGCAGCAGCGCGAGCGGCGGCACAGCACGCTGCGCTTCTGGTTGCTCGTCCTCTCACTGATCGCGACGGCCGTGATCGTGACCGTCGCGATGTTCGAGACGCTCTACCGCCTGCTCAGCTGATCGCCGGGCTGGGTCGCGATCGCGCGACCGGCGCGGCCTTGCGGACCGTCAGCGAGCCGCCTCGTCGAGGCCTCGCAGCGCGGCATCGACCTCCTCGCGCGCATCCTTGCCACCGTCCTGGCGCTCCTGCTGGATCTCCAGGTAGACCTCTTTGCGAAACACGGGGATGTCCCGCGGCGCCTGGATACCTATGCGTACCTTCTCACCCATGATCGCCAATACCGAAACCTCTATATCGTCGCCGATCATGATGCTCTGGTTGGACTTGCGCGTCAGTACCAACATTGCGGGAAGTGCCTCCCTGCTTGCCTTAGTGGGGGTGCGGACGAACACGGCACGTGCCCATGGTCGGCCACGTTCGCCCTCATTCAGCCTACCAGTTCGCATATGCGCTGAACACGCATTTCGCACCGCACCTTCCCGCTCCGGAGCAGTGTCGTGAAGCACATACTTGCCGAGCTGTATTAGTCTCCGCCGCGCATGACTCGTCGATCGCTGCGCCCTGAGCTCAACCGGATCCGCGCGTGGGTCCGCCAGGGCCGCACAGACGCCTGGATCGCGCACCAGCTCGAGGTCACCGTGCAGCAGATCCAGGCGTTCAAGCGCGAACAGGGACTCGAGCCCGGGGCCGAGCCCGACAGCGCCGCCGCCGATTACGACGACGAGATCGATCTTCGAGCTGAGGACGATGCCTTGATCGCCGCCGAGCTCGCGGCCGCAGAAGCGGAGCGCTCGGAGGACGAGGACGAGGAGCCGGAAGAGGAAGAGGACGATGGACCCCCGGCTCGGCGGCGGCGAGGCAAGCGTGGCGGTCGCGCCCGACCGCGCCGCCGCGCCACCCCGCTCGAGGCCACGTTCGACCACGGCGAGGAGGGCTATGGCCTGTGGCTCGACCCCGCCGTCCAGGACGACCCGATCTATGCCGAGTACTGGGCCGGCCACCGGCCCGTCGAGGTCGCGATCGAGGAGGACCAGATCGTGATCCGCCGCGCCGGCGGCGAGGAGTCCGACTCCGACGACTCCGAGTGAGGGGGGCTCTGCCTAGCGGGCCGGGCGCGGGTGGCGCTGTGCTCGCCGTTCAGGGCTCGACCACGCGCCGCCCGCGCGCGTAGTCGCCCGCCTCACGCGCATAGCGCGCGAACGCCGCGCCCGCGACCGTCGGCATATCCCACGCCGCCGGGGTGCGCGGGGCGACCCGGGTCGCGATCGCAAAGCACCAGTCGGTCCCCTGCTCCTGGTACAGGTCCGCGAGCTCCTGCGCCGTGAACGCCCCACCGAGCCGCCGGCGCAGTTCGGTGACGATCGCCTCCACGACGCGGTCGAGCGCCGGCCGGTCGGCAGGCTCGGCCGCGGCCAGCCGCCTCTGACCCTCCTCCCACAGGCCGATCAGCTCATCGAAGGACGCGGGCTGCGGAGTCACCATTGCCAAGCCCCGCATCGAACTTTGCGGATCCGGGTCCACCACTCGGAACCAGATCCGCAAGGTTCGCAAAAGCCGGCGGCTAACCGCCCGAGCCGAGCCCGGTGATCACGTAGGGTCGCTCGCCCATCTGCACCATCCCGAGCGAGCGGGCGATCCCGACGACTGTGGCCGGGTTCTGCAGCGCGCGGCGCTCTGCCTCGAGCGCGGCGTTCTCGCGCCTCAGATGCTGGACGACTGCCGCCTGCTGATCGACCTGCGCGTGCGTCGAGAAGTAGGAGAGCGCGTCCTGGACGTACACCGCGCCGACGACGAGGAGCACGGCGAGCAGGCTGATCCGGCCAAACCGGTCCCAGCGAAAGCGAGCGAGCGTGCGGGGCATCGGATGAGCCCTTCGCCACCGGCCGCCAAGCTCCTGCCTGGCGAGCGTTGACACGCGTCACTGCGTGTGGCCAGTCACGAGCGGAACGCACCGCGTCCCGGGTACTGCGCCTCGGGCCCCAGCGCTTCCTCGATTCGCAGCAGCTGGTTGTGCTTCGCCGTGCGGTCCGAGCGCGACGGCGCGCCCGTCTTGATCTGACCGCAGCCGGTCGCGACCGCGAGGTCCGCGATCGTCACGTCCTCCGTCTCTCCGGACCGGTGCGAGATGACCGACGTGTAGCCGTTCTCGCGGGCGAGGCGGATCGCCGCGAGCGTCTCGGTCAGCGTTCCGATCTGGTTGGGCTTGATCAGGATCGAGTTCGCCACGCCCTCCTCGATCCCGCGCTGGAGCCGATCGGTGTTGGTCACGAACAGGTCGTCCCCGACCAGCTGGAGATTGGCGCCGAGACGCTCGGTCAGCGACTTCCAGCCGGCCCAATCGTCCTCGGCCATCCCGTCCTCGAGCGAGATGATCGGGTAGCGCGCGGCGAGGTCCTGCCAATAGCTCGCCAGCTCATCCGCGCTCAGCACCCTGCCTTCGTGCTCGAGCACGTAGGCGCCGTCTCGATACAGACTCGAGACGGCGGGATCGAGCGCGATCGCGACCTGGTCGCCCGGCATGTAGCCGGCCGCGCGGATTCCCTCGACGAGCGCCTTCAGCGCGTCCTCGTTGGAGGTCAGGTCCGGCGCGAAGCCGCCCTCGTCGCCGACCGCGGTCGAGAGCCCCTGTTCGTGCAAAGTCCGCTTCAGGCTGTGGTACACCTCGACCGCCATCTGCAGGGCCTCGCGATAACTCGGCGCCCCGACGGGCACGATCATGAACTCCTGGAAATCGACTCGGTTGTCGGCGTGCATGCCGCCGTTGAGGACGTTCATCAGCGGCACCGGCAGGATGTGCGCGGTCTCGCCGCCGAGATAGCGCCACAGCGGCAACCGCTCGTCGGCGGCGGACGCGTGCGCGGCCGCGAGCGAGACGGCGAGGATCGCGTTCGCGCCGAGGCGCGACTTGTTCGGCGTGCCGTCGAGCGTGATCAACAGCCGATCCAGCGCCGCCTGGGCCGCCGCATCGTGGCCGCGGATCGCGGTCGCGATCTCGCCGTTCACGCTCTCCACCGCCCGCGTCACGCCCTTGCCCATCCAGGCTGAGCCGCCGTCGCGGAGCTCGTAGGCCTCGAACTCGCCGGTCGAGGCACCCGACGGGACGGCCGCCCGGCCCCACGCACCGGAGCGCAAGCTCAGCTCCACCTCGACCGTCGGATTGCCCCGGCTGTCCAGGATCTGGCGGGCGTGCACCTGGTCGATCTCGCTCATCGATTCCCTCCTTCGGTCCGCGCCGCGTGTCCCGCTGCGGTCAGTGTCCCGCTTCGGTCATTCGCACGCGCGCGTAGTACGCCAGCTGGTCCTCAGGGCCGAGATCGTTCCAGCTTCGCTCCTCGGATGCGGCGAGCTCGATCGCAACCTGCACCCGCGCGCGGAAGCGGTCGGCCGAAGCCCGCAGCGCGAGCTCCGGATCGACTCTCAGCTTGCGCGCGAGGTTGACGGCCGCGAACAGGAGGTCTCCGAGCGCTTCGAAGCGCTCCTCCTCGTCGCCGGCGCCCAGCAGAGCCCCCAGCTGATCGCGGATCGACTCCGCCGGCGCCTCGACCCCGGGCACGTCGAACCCGCTCGACGCCACCCGCCGCTGCAGCTTGCGCGCGTACAGCGGCGACGGGAGGTTGTCGGGAACCTCGCCGAACACGCCCTGCTCGCGGCCGGGCTCACCGCGCTTGATCTCGTCCCAGTTGCGGAGAACCTCGCCCGCCGTCTCCGCCTGCACCTCGCCGAACACGTGCGGGTGACGCCGGATCAGCTTCTCGGTCACGCCGTTCGCCACCTGGGCCAGATCGCCGGCCCCGCGCTCCTCCAACAGGAGCGCGAGGAAGTGGACCTGGAACAGGACGTCGCCGAGCTCGTCGAGCATCTTCGCGTCGTCGCGGCGGCGGGCCGCGTCGGCCAGCTCGTACGCCTCCTCGACCGTGTGGGGCACGATCGAGCGCTCGTCCTGCTCCCGATCCCAAGGGCACTCGCGCCGGAGCCTGCGCGTGATCTGCTCCAGACGCGCGAGCGCCTCCAGCGACTCAGGCTCCACTACGCGTGGCCTCCGCCGCTAGCCGGTCGTCGCGGTGCTCGTGCTCGTGCTCGTCGATGTGCTCGATGCCTTGTAGCCCTTGCAGTCCGCCATCGAATACAGATCGCGGCAGGTGGTCTGGCTCTGCCACTTGCCCTTCGCTGCATTGTCGACCGCATTCTGCGCGTTCGTCTGCGCCTGCGTGTTCAGCGTCTGCTCGATGGCCGGCGTGGCCTGCGCGAGCGACTGCTGCGTCGACGGCTTGATGTGCACGACCTGCAACACGTAGTAGCCGGACGCTGGCGCGACCGCCTTGACGGGGCCGATTACGACGTTGAGCGGCGCCGAGAACGCGGCGGTGTTGAGCGCGGTGTCCTCCTCGCCCTGCGTCACGTCGACGAGCAGGCCGCCGCTGTTCTTCGTGGTCGGGTCGGTCGAGTACTTCTTCGCGACCGCGGTCCAGGTCGCGCTCGACTCGTGGCCGGCCGCCAGCGCCGCCTTCGCCGCCACTGCGCCGGCGTAGGTCTTGGCGAGGACGATTCGGACGTTGCGCGTCTCGGCCGAGCCGAACTGCGACTTGTGGAGGCCGTAGTACGCCTGCACCTCCGCCGGCGTGACCTTCTGCGTGTGCTGGTCCAGAAGCTTCGTGTAGAGCAGGTTCACGCGGACGCGGTAGAGAATGTCCTGCAGCGTCTGGCCCGTCTGGGTCAGGAAGCTGCTGAACGCCGCCGGGGTCTTGAACTCCTGCTTCTTGTCGGTGTCGAACTGCTTCGTCACGGCGGCGTTGGAGACGTTGATTTTGGCCGCCGCGGCGTCCGCCTGATACCAGTAGGAGCGGATCAGGAAGTCCATCACCTGGCCGGAGAGCGAGGTGAACAGCTGGCCGCAGTCCTTGCGGATGGTCGCGTCCGAGGTCTTCGCGAGACTCGGGATCTGCTCGCGCACCTGCTTGACGCAGCCGTTGAAGTTGGGCGGGTCGTTGGGCACGATCACGGGCTCGCTGGCGCTCTGGGAGCTCCCTTTTGCCGCGACGTACATCCAATGGTCGAAGGCTTGCTGAGTGATGGGATTGCCGGCCACGTCGGCGACCGAGTTGCCGGGGATTCCGCTGCCGCCGCACGCGGAGACGGTGAGTGCTGTCGCAAAAACGGCGCCAAGCGCCGCGATCGATCGTGTTCTGTTCATATCGCGTGGCGATGCTACCGGCCGTCCTGAAGACTCGCGTAAACGGCCTAGGAGAAATTCGTTAGCCCTCAGGCGGCCTCGCGTGTGACCGCAAGCAGCACGTCGGCGGCCTTCACGACGGCCGGGAACCGCTGCGCCGGATCGTCCGGAACCCGGACCGAAAGCTGCGACTTGCCCGATTCGTACAACGCCTCTGGGATCTCCTGGCGGATCCGTTTGGCGCGGACGGAGTCGAGCTCGATCGGCGTCACCGCCAGGCGCCCGGCGCGGAACGTGACCGCGCGCGCGCCGGCCTGACCGAGCTTGATCCGAGCCTGCTGAAGCGCGATCAGGTTGCGCAGCGGCTCGGGCAGCTCGCCGAAGCGGTCCTCGAGCTCCTCGCGCAACAACGCCAGGTCGGCGACCTCGCGCGCACCGGCGATCCGGCGGTGCACGTCGACCTTCGCCTGCTCGTAGGGGATGTAGCCGGCAGGGACGTACGCGTCGACGTTCACGTCCAGGCGCACGGGCTCCCACTCGTCCTCGGGCGAGCTGCCGTCCTCGGCGGCCGCGACGGCCTCGTCGAGCATCTGCATATAGAGCTCGAACCCGAGCGCCGCGACGTGCCCGGACTGCTCGTCGCCGAGCAGGTTGCCCGCGCCGCGGATCTCCAGGTCGCGCATCGCGATCTTGAAGCCGGCGCCGAGCTCGGTGTAGTCCGACAGCGCGGACAGGCGTTGGGCGGCGTCGGGCGTCAGCGCGGCCGCGCTCGGGTACAGCAGGTACGCGTATGCGCGCTCGCGGGAGCGTCCGACCCGGCCGCGGATCTGATACAGCTGGGCGAGCCCGAACGTGTCGGCGCGCTCGACGATCAGCGTGTTCGCCTGCGGGATGTCGATGCCCGACTCGATGATGCTCGTGCACACGAGCACGTCCGCGTCGCCGCGCAGGAAGGAGAGCATCCGCTGCTCGAGCTCGCGCTCCTCCATCTGGCCGTGCGCGACCTCGAACCTGAGCCCCGGGCACAGTCCGCGCAGTCGCTCCGCCGTCTCGTCGATCGTCTCGACCCGGTTGTGCAGGAAGAACGCCTGCCCGCCGCGCTCGTGCTCGCGGATCAGCGCGCGCCGGACGAGCTCTTCGTCGTACTCGCCGACGTACGTCTTGACCGGACGGCGCCCCTCTGGCGGCGTCTCGATCACGCTGATGTCGCGCACGCCCGCGAGCGACATCTGCAGCGTCCGCGGGATCGGCGTCGCGCTCATCGAGATCACGTCGACCTTCAGCTTGAGCTGGCGCAGCAGCTCCTTCTGCTTGACGCCGAAGCGCTGCTCCTCGTCGACGATCAGCAGGCCGAGCTCCTTCGCGCGCACGTCGCGCGAGAGCAGCCGGTGGGTCCCGATCAGGATGTCGACCCCGCCCTTCGCAAAGCGCGCGATCGCCTCGCGCTGTTCGGCCGCCGAGCGAAAACGCGACACGTGCTCGATCCTCACCGGGTAGTCCTTGAGGCGCTCGGTGAACGTGCCGTAGTGCTGCTGCGCGAGGATCGTCGTCGGCACGAGCAGCATCACCTGCCGGTCGTCTTGCACCGCCTTGAACGCCGCCCGCAGGGCCACTTCGGTCTTGCCGTAGCCGACGTCGCCGCAGATCAACCGGTCCATCGGCCGGGGCGCCTCCATGTCGGCCTTGACGAACTCGATCGCGTCGCGCTGGTCGGGCGTCTCGGTGAACGGGAACGCGTCCTCGAACTCGCGCTGCCAATCGGTGTCGGGCGGGAACGTGTGTCCCTGGCGGCGCTTGCGCTCGGCGTACAGGTTCAGCAGCTCCCCTGCCAGCTCCTGCGCGGCCCGCCGCGCGCGCGCCTTGAGCGTGTCCCAGCGCGTGCCGCCGAGCTTCGACAGCGGCGGATGGGTACCCCCCGCGCCGACATAGCGGCTGATCTTCGCCAGCTGGTCGACGGGCACGAACACGCGGTCCGAGCCCGCGTACTCGAGGTACAGATAGTCGCGCGTCACGTCGGCGACCGTCTTCGTGTCGAACCCGGCGAAACGCGCGATCCCGTGGTCCTCGTGAACGACGATGTCGCCGGTGCGCAGCTCCGCGAAGCTCCGCAGCACGCCGCGCCGGCGTCCGCGCTCCGCTCGCTCCGGCGCGCGGCGGCGGCGGAACAGCCGGTGCTCAGGAATCACCGCGAGATGGAACTGCGGCGCGATGAACCCGACCGCCAGCCGCGCATGCGCGAACGTGATCTCGGCCGCAGCGCGGGCGCCGTCGCGCCCTTGCTCGAGCCAGTCGACCTTCAGCCGCCCGAGGTTGTACGCGGCCCGCTCGCCCTCGCCGCGCCTCGCGAACGCGACCACGGTCCGGTAGCCCGAGCGCGCGAGCTTCTCGAGCTCCGGCTCGGCCTCCTTCAGACCGCGTGCGGCGAGGTCGGCCGCCTGCGCCCGGAACTCGAAGCGCTGGTCCTGGTCCAAGCTCGACAGCCGGATCCGTGCGCGCTCCCGCAGCGACGCCGCGATCGCGTCGGGCGCGACGTACAGGTGATGGGCGTCCTCGTCGTGGAATGCCGCGGTGACGTCCTGCCAGTGGTCGGCGAGCGCCGGCGCCAGCTCCTCGTCGGCGGCGATCAACACAGCCGCGTTCTCGGGCGCGAGCGAGAGAAACGGATGGAAGTCCTCGACTGGCAGCAGCTCGGCGATGTCCGGGCGGTCGGCGGCGTCCTCCAGCGCGGCGATCTCCGCCAGCTCGCGATGCTCCTCGTCGAGCTCGGCGGCGGGCGCGACCTCGACGACCTCCGCATCCTCGAGCGAGCGCTGCGTGAACGTCGAGAACCACCGCAGCGACTCGATCTCATCGCCGAACAGATCGACGCGCACGGCCCGGTCCTCGGTCGCCGGGAACACATCCAGCAGGCCGCCGCGGATCGCGAACTGACCGCGGTCCTCGACCTGGTCGACCCGCTCGTAGCCGGCCGCGACGAGATCGTGCGCCGTCTCGTCCAGGTCGAGCAGGTCGCCCTTGATCAGCTTGAACCCGCGCGGGCGCAGCGACGGATCGGGAACCTTCTCCGACAGCGCGACCGCGCTGACGACGACGACCGGCGCCGCCTCGGCATCCGCGTCCGCATCGGCGTCGAGCAGCGCGTCGAGGGCCGCGATCCGCAGCCCGACGAGGTGCGCCGGCGGCGCGAGATGCGACTCGTACGTGACGCCGCGGCTCGGGTAGTAGCGGACCGGGCGGGGCTCGAGCCAGCTCCGCAGGCCCGCGGCGAGATCCCGCGCGGCGCGATCATCGCCCGCGACGACGATCGCCGGCACGTCCGGCGCACGGTCCAGCAGCGCCGCGAGCAGGTACGGGCGAAGCGAAGCAGAGACGAACGCCGAGCCGCCGTCGCGAGCGAGCGCGGCGGTCTGCGGATCGTCGTCGGCGTGGACGAGGAGTGTGCGAAGCATCGTTCAGTGGCGCTGGCAGCGCCCCGCAGCGCAACCAACACCGTCTTCATCTGAGTCTAGGGCGCGCGTTCCTCGATTCAGGGGCGTCCTCGCGACTCGGGGTTCGCGAGCGCGATCCCGAAGATCGGCGGTCCCGCCCTGCTGCTGAAGCGCTCGTTCACACCGGTTCCATTGAGATTCGCCCGGCCGGTCGTCCCGTCCGTGTTCGTCCAGAAGATGGAGCCGTCGACCACGGCGACCTTGTTTGCCCGCGTCGCCGTGATGACGACGACCGATGCGTTCATTTTGTGAACGCATCTTCGCGTCAGGGGCCCGGGGGAGACCTGCCCAACGCTCACAGGAGACCGGGAACCTGGACCACAACCCACCCGAGCGAGTCGCGGCCTGGACAACAACCCACTCGAGCGCCCGCAGCCTGAACAACAACCCACCCGAGCGACTCGCGGCCTGGACAACAACCCACTCGAGCGCCCGCCCGAGCCGAGTGGGACGAAGACCATCTGGAGGAGGGACAACTGCCCACTGGCCTCCCGGGAAGGGCTCGAGTGGGACGTTGTCCAGGACGATTTGGGTGCCGAGGGCTTGATCACAACCGGGCGCCCCGCTTCGGCCGCTACCCCGCGCCCTCGCCGGCGCCGCTCGTCGCCGGCTCGCCGAGCACGATCGCCTCTGCAGCGTCGGCCGCTCGCTCCACGACCGCGCGAACCTCCTCGCGCGGCTCTCTGAAGCGGCCCAGCACGTACGCGGCGACACGATCCGGGTCGGTTGTCGGTGGGCGTCCGACGCCCACCCGCACCCGCCCGAACTCGGCTGACCCGAGACCCTGCTTGAGCGACTTCAGTCCGTTGTGGCCAGCGAGGCCGCCGCCCGTTCGCGTCCTGATCTCGCCGAACGGCAGGTCGATCTCATCGTGCAGCACCAGCACGTGGTCGAGGGGCACGTGCAGCGCGCCGCGCGCCGGGCCGACCGAGGCGCCGGCATCGTTCATGAACGTCTGGGGCAGCAGGATCGCCACGCGGGGGCCGCCAGGCCCGGTCCGGCCTTCAGCGAGCAGTCCGCGGTACTTCGACTTCGCGCGGGGCAGCTGCCACCGCTCTGCGAGCACGTTCGCGATCTCGAATCCGATGTTGTGGCGCGTCCCGGCGTATTCCGTGCCAGGGTTGCCGAGCCCGACTATGAGCCAGTCAACCGGCGCGCCGCGACGGCCGGGGAGTGGCATGCCGCGTCACTCGCCGCCTTCGTCCTCGGCCGCTTGACCGGCGTCCTCGCCGCCCTCGGCGGCGGCGCCTTCGGCCACCCGCTCGACCTCTTCCTCGATCTCGACCTCGGTCTCTGCCTGCAGCCGCGGCGCACTGACGATCGCGATCACGGTCTCGGGGTCGTCGACGAGCGTGACGCCGGGTGGAGCGGTGACCGCGCCGAGCGTCAGCGTGTCGCCGATCTGAACCCCGGACACGTCGTGCTGAACCGTATCGGGAATGGAGGTGGGCAGTGCCTCAACGGTCACCTCGCGCGTGATCTGCTCGAGGATGCCGCCTTCACGGACGCCGGGCGCGTCCTCGGCGCCGACCAGCTCGAGCACGACCGTCGCCTGAATCGGCTTGTCGAGTGAGACGCGCAGCAAATCGATGTGAACGGTTTCGCCGCTGACGGGGTGGCGCGCGTGGTCCTTCACCACGACCGGCGTCGCAGCGCCGCCGTCGATGCTCAGATCGAGCACCGCGCGCGAATGCGACAGCGTGTTCCGGAGCACGCGCGCGTCGACCTCGAAGGCAACAGGCTCATCCCCGCCGCCGTAGACGACTCCGGGAACCTTCCCGTCGCGCCGAAGGCGTCGCGCTGAGCGCGAGCCCGACGGCTCGCGAAGCGCCACGGCAAGTGCTGTCGTATCTGTGCTGGCCATGACCGGCAGACGATGGTAGCGACCCAGGCGAGATGCGCGAGCGCCGCCGCGTCCCGCCCCCGAGCACAACCCCACCCCCAGCGCGATCTCGTCTACGCCCCGCGAGTTCGAAAAATGTGATTTGTCACAGCCTCGGCGCGGTACTCTTTTGGTGGGATGTCTGCAGCAACGGAGTTGGTGCTGATGATTGGCGGCGTGCACTTGCTCGGCTTGGCTTGCATGGCCGTGCTTCTCCTTCCAGCACTCCGCGACGCCCCTGCTCCGCCGCCACCGGACGAGGGTTCGGACGACGGCGGCGGCCGCGGACCGAAGCGGCCGCCACTCGCGCCTGACGCGCCTTCGGGTGGGGGCTTGCCGCTGCCGGACGCTGCGCCGGCGCGGGTCAGGCTGCGCGGGCACGAACGGCTTGCCGACCGGCGAGCGCCGCGCGAGCGACGACCGTCGCACGTGCCTGAGCGCGAACCGGTGCCGACGCCCTGACGTCCCCCGTGCCGACGCCCTGACGTCCCGGCGTCGGGCGCCCGGCTCGACCCCTCAGAAGTGCGTCGGACAGTCCGAGCCGCTGTTGATCCTCTCGCTGAGCTCGAGCAGCTCGACGTGCATCCCGGTAATCGCGTTCCCGGCGTGACGGACCCGAACGCACTGGACGATCGGCAGCGAGGAACCCGCCTCCCACGCTACGCGAGCGGTTCCAAGCGTGCTCGTCAGCGAGAACCCGGCCGAGGTGTTGAGCTGGAGGATCGAGACCTTGCCGGAGTGGGCGAGCGCGGCGACATTGTGCGCGACGCGCGCGCGGCACGCCGGACTTGTCCGGCACCCCTGGATCTCGTCGAGCATGGACGTCGTGTTGCCCGCGGCCTCGGCCTGCACGAGGTCGGTGATCGCCCCCTGCTCGGCGCCGTCGACGCTGAAGATGCGTGCCAGCAGCGCGCTGATCGCGATGAAGATCACGATCCCGATGACGATCAGGCCGAAATAGCGGCGGCGGCGCACCTCGGCAGCAACGCTAGCCAAAAGTGGCCGGCACATCGCCCGGTGGAGCGGTCGAGTCGGCGGCGTTCAGGGTAGGCTGCACGCGACATGAAGATCGTCTACAAGCCGTTCGCGTTGATCGCCCGGTTCGGTGGCGTGTGGCTCGGCAAGACGGTGTTCAAGGGCGTCTGGTCGCGCATTGACGACGGCGATCCCCCGACTGCGAGCACCGAAGGCGCGAGCTTCGGCAAGGTTCTGTTCGCCTCGGCGCTGCAGGGGGCGACGATGACCACTTCCGCCGCGATCGTCAACCGGTTGAGCGCCCGCTGGTTCAAGTTCGTGACGGGCGTGTGGCCCGGCGAGCCGCCGCAGGACGAGGCGTCGGGGCTGGCCAACGGCCGGGGCGCGCACGCTCAGAGCGGCAAGTCGCCCGCGCGCCGCTAGTCACCCTGAGGGCCGTCCGGAGCGCAACACGAACCCGCGCTCGGCGAGCTCGGCGAGCGCATCTTCGAACGCGCCGAAGTCGCGCCGCAGCAGAGCATCGATCGGGGGCCCGGCAGTGCCGCCGACGCGCACCCATCGC
Source organism: uncultured Solirubrobacterales bacterium (assembly GCA_963763525.1). Taxonomy (GTDB): domain Bacteria; phylum Actinomycetota; class Thermoleophilia; order Solirubrobacterales; family Solirubrobacteraceae; genus Palsa-465. The sequence goes on along the minus strand of CAVXPA010000009.1, from coordinate 321,868 downwards.
CGCAGCACTCCCGTGCCCGCCCGCTCCGCAGCGTCGTCGAGCAGCGCGAGCAGGATGGGAAGCTCGCCGCGGTGGTCAAGTTGACCCGATAGCAGCGACAGCGGATCGACGTCGAGCACCTGACACAGCTCGTCCTCCGAGAGCCCCAGCAGATCCTGGAGACGGGCGGCCCGCTCGCTCTGCACGCCCAGCTCAGATCACCTGCTTCGCTTCCGGGACAAGCCGCGTAAGTGGTCGGTTCGTCGACTTCACGGAGGCAAGGCTAGTGCAGCACTAGCTGCCGGCGCGCGGTGATCCGCATGCGCGGCGGAGCCATTCAAGGGGGCGGACAGATCGCGATACCGAGCGTGTTGTCGCGATCGTGAAACGTTGACTTTTGCCGGTTTCTCGAACTACCATTTGTTTACTGTTGGCCCTGGGACGAGGGCTGCGGAGAGAGAAGAGAGGAGACCAATGTTGGGATCGAGAGCCGCTTCGGCGCGCTTCAAGAAGGTGATGTTGGCGTTCGGCGCCATCGGGTCTGCGGCAGCGCTCGCAGCATGCGGCAGTAGCAGTAGCAGCACCACAAGCAGCGCCAGCAGCGCCACTGGCACTACAACGAGCGGTGCCGCCGCGTCGACTTCAACCACCACTCACGCCGCGACGGGATCGCCGATCACCGTGGCCGTGATCTCGTTCAAGATCCCCGGGATCGACGAGCTGACCCCGATCGACGCAGGCGGCCAGGCCGCAGCCAACCTGATCAACTCCGAAGGCGGCTTCGGTGGGCATCCGCTCAAGCTCGTGACGTGCAACTCCATGCTGGCACCGGCGCCTGCGACGACGTGTGCTCGGAACACGATTGGGCTGCATCCGCTCGCGATGGTCGGTTGCGAGCTGTCGTGGAGCATCAGCGGGCTGCCGATCTACGCCGCAGCCAAAACCCCGAGCTTGAACTGCCCGAACACGACAGTCGACTTCCACAGCCCGTGGAGCTTCGGGATGAACCCGGGCGAGGCGGGTGACAACGCGGCGACGCTGGCCTATGCCTGCTCGCTGCCAAAGGTCAAGACGATCGTTTCGATGATCACGAATGTCCCAGCCGCGCAGGAGGTCTTCAACCAGGAGACCGCCCCAATCGTGAAGGCGTGCGGCAAGACCGCGTACCCGATCTTCGTCTCCCCAACGGTCGTGGACATCACGCCATACGTCCAGAAGGCAATGGGGTACCACCCTCAGTTCATCCTGGGGGACATCCAGACCGCTCAGGTCCCGCAGATGTTCAGCCTGTTCGAGCAGAACGGCATTGCCGCCGGAGACATCACGGCGTCGGACGTCGCGTTCACGGCCTCGATCCTGGCGAAGTCCCCCCAGATGAAGGGCGGGATTTCGATCGCCGAGTTCAACCCGTGGACCATGACCAACCTCCCGGACGTCGCGGCATATGTCAAGGGGATGCAGGGAACCGGGGTCGACTACAAGGATCCAAGCGTCGAATGGGGATGGGCGCTGATCACGTGGGTCTACGACGCGTCCAAGGCCGTCGGCTTCAGCAACCTGAACGGCGCGACGCTCGCGGCCTACCTGCGCACAGCGGCGAACCAACCGATCCCGCTGTCGCGGGAATGGGTCAATCCAGGACCCACCAATGCGCCCCAGGTGAAGCAACCGTACGCCCGCATGCTGATCTGGAACGGCAGCACCTTCACGCCGGTCAGTGGCGGCGATCAAGGCTGGTTCACCGGACTCAAGTAGCCGCCAGTCCACCTCCAACCACCGCATCGCGAGCGCCGGGGGACAACCCTCCCGGCGCTCAGCGTTAATCGGTGCCAGGACGGGCTCCGGTGAAGTAAGCGGCGACCTCGAGTCACTCGCGACCTCCCCCGTGGAACGGCCGAGCCTAGAACAGCTGGTTCTCGCCGCCGAACACCTCGCTCACGGATCCGTCGGTGAAGATCTGACGGATCGAGTTCGTGAGCAGGTCCGCGCACGAGAGCACTTCGACGAACGGCGGGGCGCCCGGCGGGAGCGGGATCGTGTCGGTCACGACGACCCGTTCGAGCCCGGCGGCGGCCAGGTTCTCCCACGCGTTGCCCGAGAAGTTGCCGTGCGTCGCGGCGGCATACACGCGCTTGGCGCCCGCGTCGTGGACCGCGAGCGCGGCGGCCTTCAGGGTGCCGGCGGTACCGATCATGTCGTCGACGATCAGCGCAGTGCGGCCGGCGACCTCGCCGATCACGTAGCCGATTTCGGCGACCTGCTGGGCCGGGCGCTCCTTGTTGAGGATCGCGAGGTCGGCGCCGAGGCGGAAAGCGAAGCGCTTGTTCAACTTCACGCGGCCGGCGTCCGGCGCGACCACGACGAGATCCTCGAGGCCGAGGTCCGCGAAGTACTGAGTCAGCATGAACAGCGCCGTCATGTGATCGCAGGGCTTCTCGAAGAAACCCTGTATCTGACCCGAGTGCAGGTCCATTGTCAGGATCCGGTCGATCCCGGCGGCCTCGAGCATGTGCGCCACCAGGCGCGCGCTGATCGGCTCGCGCGGGGCGGACTTCTTGTCCTGGCGCGAGTACCCGTACCATGGCGTCACCGCGATCACCCTGTGCGCCGAGCCGCCCACCGCCGCATCGATCAGCAGCAGCAGCTCGACGAGCGCGTCGTTGGCACTCAGACCCGTGTGGGGGTTGCCGCACGTCGGCTGCACGATGAACACATCGGCGCCGCGGACCGATTCCTCGTAGCGACAGTAGACCTCGCCGTTCGCGAACGTCTTGAGCTCGACGCCGCCGAGCTGGACTCCGAGCTTGTAGGCGATGTTGCGCGCGAGCCCTGGATTGGCCCGCCCGGAAACGAGCATCAAACGCTTGTCGGCTTCGAGTCGCAGGTCGTTTGTCACCGGACTTGTTTGCAGCACGCTCATATTGGCAGCGCTCTCATACTCGCCGCACGCTCATCTTCGGCACGCTCGTCTGCCGCGACGCTCATCGCCGCGAGCGGGGAGTGTAGGACGAGTCGGGGACGAGCACTCATCGCCGACCGCCCTATTTGCGATCTCCTGGTGCACCCGATTCGACCCCGCGCGCGCCCTGGCTGCCCGGCTCCTCATGCTCTCTGCCGGCGTCTTGAGGGCCTCGCTCATTCTCCCTGCCGGCGTCTTGACTGCCTCGCTCCTCACGCTCCTTGCCGGCGTCCCGACTGCCCCGCTCCTCACGCTCCCTACGACGCTCCGCATACCCGTCGACGTTGCTCTGGCGGGCGCGGGCGACGCCGAGCGCACCCGGCGGCACGTCCCCGGTGATGACCGAGCCCGCCGCCGTGTACGCGTCGTCCCCCACGCTGACAGGCGCGACGAACATCGTGTCGACGCTGACCTTCACCCGCGAGCCGATGCTCGTGCGGTGCTTGCGGTAGCCGTCGTAATTGGCGGTGATCGTGCCGGCGCCCACGTTCGTCTCCTCGCCGATGTCCGCGTCGCCGATGTAGGACAGGTGGGGCACCTTGGTCCCGGCGCCGATGTCCGAGTTCTTGATCTCGACGAACGTCCCGGCCTTCGATCCAACGCGCAAGATCGCGCCCGGCCGCAGATACGCGAACGGACCGACGCTGACCCGCTCCCCGACGTCCGCGCCGTCGAGATAGGACTGCACCACTCGCGAGCGATCGCCCACGCGGGCGTCGATCAGAGTCGAGAGCGGTCCGATCGTCGCGCCCTCGCCGATCACGGAACCGCCGTGAATGCTCGTGAAGGGCGCGACCACGGTGTCGGCTCCAATCTCCACGTCGGCGTCAACCACCGTGCTCGCGGGGTCGACGATCGTCACGCCTGCCAGCATGTGGCGCCGATGGATCCGCGCCTGCATCACGGCCCTGACGGCGGCCAGGCCGGCGCGGTCGTTGACGCCGAGCGTCTCGCTGGCATCGGGCAGCTCGCACGCGGCCACAAGCCGCCCATGCCGGCGCAGCGCCGGCAGCACGTCGGGAAGATAGCGCTCGCCCTGGGCGTTGTGGGCCGAGAGTTCGCTCAGCGCGCGCAGCACCGCCCCGCCGTCGAACGCGAACAGACCCGTGTTGACCTCGCGAATCCGCAGCTCGAGCTCCGTCGCGTCGCCCGGGACCTTCGTCTCGACGACCCGCTCGACCGTCCCGTCTCTAGCCCGGACCACACGCCCGTAGCCAGAAGGGTCCTCGAGCGTCGCGGTTGCGATCGTCGCGGCCGCGCCCTGCTCCTCATGCGCTGCAAGCAGGCGGCGGATCGCCTCCGGCGTGAGCAGCGGGCCGTCGCCATTCAGGACGATCACCGCCCGGTCGGGGTCGATGTGGGCCGCGGCGGCCTCGAGCGCGTCGCCAGTCCCGTGCGCCTGCTCCTGGATCGCGAAGACGACGTCCGCGCTCAACGCCGACTCCAACGCGCGATCCGGGCCGTCGACCACGACGATCTTGCCCGCGCCCGCTTGCTCGGCCGCGGCCACCGGCCATGCGATCAGCGGCCTCCCACACAGCAGATGCAGCAGCTTCGGCGTAGCAGAGCGCATCCGCGTGCCTTGCCCAGCGGCGAGGATGGCGACGACAGGCGCGGTCAAGACACCCGAGATCCTAGGGGATCATCCAGCGGCGACGGGACCCGGCCATGCGACCGCGGCGCGGCCCCCGCCGCGATCGCCCACAGGTGCTGCGCCGCATACGCTCGATACGGGCGCCAGCGCTCGGCGAGCTGCGCTGCCGCGGCCGGGCGGCCGTCGTGCCCGAGCAGCTCCAGCGCACGCCGGATGCCGAGGTCCGTGGCGAGGAAGGCGTCGGGGTCGCGCAGTGCTCGCATCGCGATGTACTCGGCGGTCCAGGGGCCGATCCCCGGCAGCTCGAGTAGCGCCGCCCGAGCCTGCTCGCGATCGACACCGGAGTCGAGCACGAGCGTGCCGCTCGCCAGCGCGCTCGTGAGCGCGAGCAGCGCCCGTGCGCGCGACGCCGGCATCCCGAGCTCCTCGGCCCGCGCCCGCGCGAGCGCCGCGGCCGTCGGGAACGTGTGCGTGAGCTCGCCCGCCGGCCGGCGGAGCGGCTCGCCGTAGCGGAGCGTCAGGCGGGCCGCAAGGGTTGCCGCCGCGGCGAGCGAGATCTGTTGGCCGAGCACGGCGCGCACCGCGAGCTCGTGCGGGTCGACGTGACCGGCCACGCGCCGGCCGGGCGTGGCGTACACGAACGGGCCGAGCAGCGGATCCCGACCGAGCGCGTCCACAATCGGCCCCGGCTCGCAATCGAGATCCAGCAGCGCCCGGCACCGCTTCACCCCCGCGTCCAGATCGCGTACGTCCTGGAGCCAGAAGCGCGCCTGCACGTACCCGGCCTGCGCCCGCAGCTCGACGGTCGCGATCCCGTGTGCCAGACGGAGGCTGCGGCGGTACGCGCCGTCCGTGAGCGCCTCGATGCCGGCGACCGCCCGGCGCCCGAGGAACTCGATCAGTCCCTCCACGTCAAACGGGTCCCGGTATCCCAGACGCACCTCGACCGTGCCGCACTGCGGCTGGCCTGTATTCGTCACGCTGGTGCCTCGCCCGAGGCCCCGATCTCACCTCGCTCGCGCTCACGCTCGTGCACAGCAACCCGCCTGTGCTATCGCCGCTCGAGCGTCGTCCTCGGAGAACGGGGGCCTGCGTGCCATGGTCGAACATATGTTCGCACGCAGCCGGAACGGAACGAGCCCGACTGGGGAGCCTGGACTCGAACCAGGATCGCACGGCTCCAAAGGCCGGCGTCTTGCCATTAGACCACTCCCCAAGAGCGACCAAGGAGCCGTTGACCTTAGCCGACGAATCCCGGAAAGATGGTCCGGCCTCAGACGTCGCTCGAGGACCCCCACCAGCGACCCCGCAGGACGCGACCGATCGCGGGCGGCAGCAGCGGATCCGCGAGCGCGGCGCGGACGTCGGCGGGGCGGTGCATGGCGCGCTCGGCGCGCAGCAGCCCGACCTCGAGCCCGGCCTCGCGCGCGGCTGCGAGCGCGATCGTCATCGCGTCGCGGCTGCGCCACGTTTGCTCAGGCAGCGAGAACAGCGTCGGGAGCGGGTGCGAGATGCCGATCAGATAGAAGCCCCCGTCGATCACGGGGCCGAACACGACGTCGCAGCCGGCGTCTAGGTCCTCGAGCGCCGCGGTCGCGTGCCCGGGCCGCATCACCGGCAGATCGGGCCAGACGATCAGGAGCGGCCCGCTGGCCCGCCCGAACACGCGCGCGGCGGCGTCGGCCAGGCGGCCCGAGATGCCGTCGCCGTTCTGCGGGAACAGGGCCGCGCGCGGCCCGAACAGCGCGCGCAGCTCCTGGGCCGCGTCGGGCGGGTCGTGGGCGACGTTGACCGCGCCGGGAGCGACGCGCTGGGCCCAGATCGAGACCTCGCTGAGCAGCGCCACCTGCATCGCGACGGCGCCGTCGAGCCCGAGCACCGGCTCGAGCGCCCGCCTGACCTCGCCGCGACGCGGAGCGCGCGCCATCACGAGGACCTCCGGCCGACTCATCCCCGCGCGAATCGATACACGGTGCCGGCCGGCGACGGTGGCTCGCTCGCCAACCGTGGCAGCGTACCGCTGAGCACAGCCCCAAATGCCGCGGGGCTGCGTCCCATCAGCTCGATCAACTCGGCGACCGAGGTCGGCTCACCTGGCTTGACTTCGTTCGCGAAGTCGGTCACGTAGCCAATCAGCGCGTACGGCAGCTCGAGCTCGCCGCACAGCACGGTCTCCGGCCCGCCGGTCTGGCTCACCGCCGCGACTCCGCACGCCGCGAGCTGGGCGATCTCGGTGGGCGTGTTGAACCGGGGACCGTCGACGTGGCCGTAGGCGCCGCCGTCGCGGGCCTCGAGCCCGGCGTCGGCCGCGGCCGCGAGCAAGGCTTTCCGCACGAAGTCGGAATACGGGCTGCCGTGGAGGATCCAGTGGGCGCGCACCGGATCCCCGGCCTCGGTGAAGTACGTGCACAGCGACCCATCCGGCAGGCGGTTGGAGATGAAGTGCAGATCGCCGAACACCACGAGCGACCCGAGCGGCAGCGACGGATCCACGGCGCCGCACGAGGTGCACCCGATCACGGCGCCCGCCCCGAGCTCCTTCAGCGCCCAGATGTTGGCGCGATGAGTGACATGGTTGGAGAGCCGGACGTGTCCCGCGCCGTGGCGGGAGACGTGTAGAACGTCCGCGCCGTGGTAGTTGCCGCGAGCGATTGAGACGACTCCGAACGGCGTCGAGTGTGCCACGTCCTCAACCCCCTCGAATCCGGGTAGAGAATGCGTCCCGGACCCTGTGATGATGCCCACCAGCACACCGCGCGATGCTACTGGCTTCGGCACGACGCGCCCGTTGAGCGAGCCCTGGTTGATCCTGTTCGATCCCGGCTGCGGCTTCTGCCGCTGGTCGCTCGCGCAGCTCCTGACCCTCGATCGTCACGGCCTGCTCGCCCCGGTCCCGCTCGGCAGCGCTCGCGCCGACGCGCTGCTCGCCGACCTCAGCCCAGAGCAGCGCGCGGCCTCGTGGCATCTGATCGCGCCTGACGGCCGGCGCTACAGCGCCGGTGCGGCCCTCTCGCCGCTGCTGACGCTCCTCCCCGGCGGCCAACTCCCGGCCCGGCTGGCGCAGCGCGCGCCGAAGCTCACGGACCGCGCGTATTGGTGGGTCGCCGCGAACCGATCGAAGCTCAGCCGTGCGATCCCGGCGAGCGCGAAGCGGCAGGCGGACGCTCGGATCGAGCGCCGAACCCGCCCCTGAAGCCCCGCCCCCTCGAGGAACCCCGGCCGCAGGCGAACTCTCACCGGGGAACCCGGCCGCCCTCGGCTCCCGGCTCGGTCGCCGGTCCGCGCGGTCGCGCGATGCCCAGCACGCGCATCGCCTTGAGCCCGAGCGAGAGCTTCTCGCGCCCGTCGGTCGATTGGACGTCGAGCCCGGTCAGCTCGCGCACGCGCTCGAAGCGGTAGCGGATCGTGTGCCGGTGGGTGATCAGCCGCGCCGCGGTCGCGTTGACGTTCGCGTCGCACTCGAGGAACGTCGCCAGCGTGCCGAGCAGGTCGGTCTCGTACTGCTCGTCGTAGGCGACGAGCGGGCGGACGGTCTCGTCGTAGAAGCGCCTCAGCTCGGCCGGGTCGCTCATGTAGGGCAGCAGCAGCTGGTAGGTGCCCGGTCTCCGAGTACGCGAGCTCGGATTGCTCGGGATCGCCCTCGACGACGTTCGCCGCCAGCAGCGCTTCGTTGCGCGCGCGCCGCAGATCGAGCGGATCGCTCGCGTGCCGGCTGCGCCCGATCGCGAACGCGAACCCGGGCAGCCCTGACTCGAGCTCGCGCAGGATCGCCGGCGGACCCACGCCGCCCGGTGTCGCCGTCGGCATCGGGGACGAGCACCGACGATCTCCGCGGAATCCTCGGCGGCGGGCGCGGCGATCGAGCCCGGCGCGGTCGACCGCGCGCCGCGGCCGGTCACGGCGAGCAGCCGGCGGCGCCAGTCGTCCTCGGTCGGGCTGCGGGCGTGCGCTCGCACGATCAGCACGCTGGCGCCCGCCGCGAGATCCGTGCCGAGCTCCTTCCCGCGCGCGATCAGGTCCGCACGGTCGTCGATCTGGCCGCCCAGAACGGCCCGCTGGAAGCTCGCCGCCGCCTCCTCGGAGGCCCGCTCCGGCGCTCGCACGCGCTCGACCTCGGACGCGATCAGGGTCGTGACCAGCCGCAGCAGCGCTCCGTCGGGCGCGTGCTCGCGCGTTCGCATCCGCAGCTGCCCGACGGGACTTCCGCGACCTTCAGCTCGATCGTGGTGACGTCCTCGGCGTCGCGCATCGAGCGAGCGCTCGTCGGCCGGCGAGCGAGCGGCGACCGCGAGCACGGCGGCCGAGCGGTCGATCAGGATCAGGCTCGCGTCCAGCGCCCGCGCCGCGGCGCGCAGGATCTCGGGCAGGCCCGCGCCCGCCTCGACCGCGTCGGTGATCGCCGCGAGCGCGTCGAGGTCGGGGCCCCCGAGCTCACGCGAGGAGCGCCAGCCACGTTCAGTCAACCTCGTCGTCGCGGGGCATGTGGAGGGCACCGACCGCTCAGAACAGCCGCGGCCACTCGAACACGATCAGCGCGCCGAGCAGCACGCCGAGCCCGACGAGCGCCGCAGCACGTACAGCGACAGGACCACGACGGCGACACGCTCGTGGACCCGCGGTACGCCGTGACGGCCGGCACGAGGACGAGCACGCAGAACGCGCCAGCGCGAACGCGCCGAGCGCGGCGCCGACGAGATACGTGATGTGCGCGTTGCTCAACGGTCCGTGAATTGTGCCGGACGCGCGAGACGCCGCAACGCATCGCGCCGCGAATCACGCAAGCGCCGGCGTACCGAAGCCCGCGTCGACCGGCACCGCGCTGAGGCGCCGCGGGAAACCGCTCGCGGACTGCAGCGGCGATCGCGTCGGCGCGCAGGCGCGCGTCCTGCCCCCAGAGAAGCCCCGCGACGGTCGGCCCGGAGCCGCACACGAGCGCCTGCTCGGCGCCTGCATTCGCGCAGCGCTGCCAGCGCCGGCTCGATCGCCGGACGAGCGAGACCGCCGCCCGCTGCAGGTCGTTGACGAGCAGCTCCGCGGGCAGCCGCGCCGCCGCCGCGCAGCGCCGCACGAAGGCGCTGCTCGGCCTCGGCCAGCTCCGGCGCCGGAGCGCAGGCCGCCGAGCCGGTCGGCCTCGCGGTAGACCTCGGCGGTCGAGAGCGCGCGGGCGCCGGCACGATCACGAACGCGTGCGGCGCGAGCGGCGCGACCGGCTCGACGATCTCGCCCGCGCCGGTCCCGAGCGCCAGTCCCGGCTCGAGCTGGCTCGGTACGTCGGCGCCGAGCTCGCCCGCGAGCTCGTGCAACGCCGCCGGCGCGACCGGGCGCGAGCGCGCTGCGCGAGCCGCAGCGCCGCCGCGGCGTCGGCGGAGCCGCCGCCCATCCCCGCGGCGACCGGGATCCGCTTGTCGATCTCGATCGCGCACCGGCGGCGCCGCACCAGCCGCGGGCCCGCAGACCAGCGAGCGCCGCGGCGACGAGGTTTCGGCCCCGCACCCCCGGACAGATCACCTCGTCGACCGCGCCGACTCGACCCGCCGCTCCGGCGGCCTCAAGCGTCCACAGCGACGCTCGTCGGCCAGCGAGACCGACTCGAACACCGTCACGAGCTCGTGGCGGCCGTCGTCCCGCGATCGCCGCCGAGGAACAGGCACGAGGTTGACCTTCGCGGGCGCGAGCGCGCGCAGCTCTCATTCGAGCCATCTCGTCGCGAGCTCGCCGAAACTGCTCGGGCGACAGCCGCTCGGCGCGCTCGTCGGCGGCATGCCCGAGCGCCACCAGCGCCGCCGCGCGCGCGAGCGCGAATCGCGCGGCGCGCCGGGCGCAAGCGCCAGCGATCCGGCGAGCGCCTTGCGCCGGTGGGCGAAGCGCCTGCTGGACCAGCCCAGCGCACGTGCTCGGTCCGCGCCCGGCCCGCGGCGGCGCAGGCCGACCAGCACCGAGTCGACGTTCGGCACCGGGCGGAACACGTCCGCGCCACCGGGCGCAGCACCCGCACCTCGCACGCGAGCTGCGCCAGCACCGACGGCACCCCGTAGGCGGAGCTTCCGGGCGCGGCGGCGAGCCGCTCGCCGACCTCGCGCTGGACCATCACGACCCAGCTCTGCGACGCTCGGCAGCTCCTCGATCGTGCGCAGGATCACTGTCGCGGCGATCGCGTAGGGCAGGTTCGCGACGACCTTGGTCGGCGCCGGCCGCAGCCCCGCCAGGTCGAGCTCGAGCGCGTCCGCGATGTGCAGCGTCACGTTGTCGAACGGCGCCAGCGCCTCGCGCAGCGGCTGCTCGAGCCGGCGGTCGATCTCGACCACGTGGAGGTGCCGCGCCCGCGGCGGCGAGCCGCTCGGACAGCACGCCCGAGGCCGCCGCCGATCTCGAGCACGACGTCGTCCGGCGCGAGCCCGGCCAGGCGCTCGATCACGTCGAGGATGTTGCGGTCGACGAGGAAGTTCTGGCCGAGTTGACGCTGCCGCGGCGAGCGCCGGGTGCTCACCATCCGAACACCGCCGCCGCCGCGTGCTCGACCGCCGCCTCGAGCTCCGCGTACGGCACGCGCCGCTCGACGCCAGCGCCGTGCGCCGTGTGCACGACGTTCGCGGGCTGGTTGGGCTTGCCGCGGACGGCCTGCGGCGACAGGTACGGCGCGTCGGTCTCGACCAGCAGCCGGCTCGGCGGGGACCCGCAGCGCCGCCGTCGCGCAGCGCCTCGGACTTCGGGTAGGTGACGTTGCCGGCGAACGAGATCCACCAGTCGCGGGTGCGCCAGGCACTCCTCGATCCGCGTCGGCCATCGAGAAGCAGTGGAGGATCACGCGCACGCCGTCGGCGGCGCGTCGAGCAGCATCGCGAGCGTGTCGTCGTCGGCGGCGCGGGTGTGGATCACGAGCGGCTTGCGCGGTCGCTCGCGCCAGCTCGATCTGCGCCGGGAACGCGCGCTCCTGGTCCTCGCGGGGGGCGTAGTCGCGGTAGTAGTCGAGCCCGGTCTCGCCGATCGCGACGCACTTCGGGTGGGCGGCCAGCGCCTCCAGCTCGGCGAGGTCGGCGTCGTCGAACCCGCGTCGCCTCGTTCGGGTGGCGGCCGATCGCCGCGTAGACCTGCGGGAAGTCCTCGGCCGCGGCCAGCGCCGCCCGGCACGACGCGCCGTCGTGCCGACCGTCAGCATCCGCGTCACCCCGGCCGCTTCGGCCGCCGCGACCAGCTCCGCGTCCGGCGGCTCGCACGAGTCCAGGTGCGTGTGGCTGTCGATCACCGCTTCGGGAACAGCGGCTCGAGCTCGGCCACCGCCCAGCCGCCCGAGCGACCCGCAAACTCAGCGCTCTCGAACGCAAACCTGGTCGTCGCACCCGCCGTGCGCGCCGCCATCAGGGCGAGCTGGAGCTTCCCCGTGGCTTCCGGCATGTACGGGGACAGCAGCACGCTGAGCGCGCGCACTCCCTCGGCCAGCGACGCGAGCGTCTGGTCGAGCTCGGCGGCCTGCGCGGGCTCGCGCGCGAGCTGCCATGGCGCGCGCTCCTCGACGTAGCGGTTCAGCCGCCGCACGCGCTGCCAGATCAGCTCGAGCGCCTGCGTTGGCTCGGCGCGGTCCATCAGCGCCGCGACCCGGTTCGGGCAGCCCGTCGAACTCGCCCGCGAGCGCCGGCGTCCGTCGGCGCGTCGCGGGATCACGCCCGTCGCGGTAGCGGTGGATCATCGCGATCGTGCGGCTGGCGAGGTTGCCGTACTCGTTCGCGAGCTCGGCCTCGTAGCGGACCTTGACCGCGTCCATCCCGACCGCGCCGTCGCTGCCGAACGCGACGTCGCGCATCAGGTAGAAGCGCAGCGCGTCGGTCCCGTACTCCTCGATCACCTCGAACGGGTCGAGCACGTTGCCGAGCGACTTGCTCATCTTGCGCCCGTCGGCGCCGAGCAGGAATCCGTGGACGAACACGTGCTCGGGGACGGCCAGGTCGGCCGCCATCAGCATCGCCGGCCAGAAGACCGTGTGGAACTTGAGGATGTCCTTGCCGATGATGTGGTACGTGGCCGGCCAGAAGCGGTCGGTCAGATCCTCGCCCGGGCGCGCGTACGAGAGCGCCGTGTAGTAGTTCAGCAGCGCGTCGAACCAGACGTAGAACACGTGGCCCGGATCCCACGGGACGGGCACGCCCCACTTCAGCCGCTGCGCGCGACAGCGACACGTCCTGGAGACCCTGCGCGATGAACGCCCGCGCCTCGTTGAAGTGGCTCGGCGGCATCACGAAGTCCGGCCGCTCGCGATACAGCCGCTCGAGCGGCTCCTGGAAGCTCGAGAGCCGGAAGAACCAGTTCTCCTCCTGATCGCGCGTCAGCGGGATCTCGTGGATCGGGCAGCGGTTGCCCTCGAGGATCTCGTTCTCGACCTTGAAGTCCGCGCAGCGGGGGCAGTACCACCCCTCGTACATGCCCTTGTACGTGGACCGTTGTCGTGGACCCGCTGGAGCACCTCCTGCACCTTCGCTTGTGCTGCGGGTCGGTGGTGCGGATGAAGAAGTCGTTGGAGATCGACAGCCGCGGCATCAGCGCCTTGAAGCGCTCGGCGTTGCGGTCGGCCAGCTCCTTCGGCTCGAGCCCTTGCCGCGGCGGCCGCGTCGGCGACCGGCTCGCCGTGCTCGTCGGTGCCGGTCAGGAAGAACACGTCCTCGCCGCGCTGGCGCATGTGCCGCGCGAGCACGTCGGTCGCGATCACCTCGTACGCGTGGCCCAGGTGCGGCTGCGCGTTGACGTAGTAGATCGGGGTGGTGATGTAGAAGGACATCGGCATCGTCGGTCTTATCTAGGCTACCTGCGGACCGCACGCGCGCGCCGTCGGGCAGGGGGGCTCTGCCTCGCGGGCCCGCGCGGGTGGCGCTGTGCTCGCCGGACGGCCGCTCAAGAGTCGACGGTCGCCGTCAGCGCCCGGTACAGCGTGTTCGCCGGCACGCCGGTCAGCTCCGCGACGACCGCCGCCGCGGCGCGCGGCTTGGCGCCCGCCTCGACCAGCCGCGCGCACGGCGTCCACGGCGGGCGCGATCTCATCTTCCGCGGTGCGCTCCGGCGCCGGACCGACCACGAGCACGACCTCGCCGCGCGGCGGCGCGTCGGCGTAGCGCGCGGCGAGCTCGGCGGCGGTGCCGCGCACGACCTCCTCGTGCAGCTTCGTCAGCTCGCGGCAGACGGCGACCGGGCGCTCGGGATCGATCGAGGCGAGCACCGCGAGCGACGCGGCGACCCGCCGCGGCGACTCGAACGCGACGAGCGTCTCCGGCGCGCCGAGCACCTCGAGGAGCTCGGCGCGCTTGCGCGGCAGGAAGCCCGGCGAAGCGCCAGCGGTCGGCGGGCAGCGCGCTCGCGACCAGCGCCGAGAGCGCCGCCGAGGGCCCGGGCAGCACCTCGACCGCCAGCCCGGCGGCGACGCAGGCCCGGACGAGCACGAAGCCGGGGTCGGACACCAGCGGCATGCCGGCGTCGGACACGAGCGCGACGACGGCGCCGGCGCGCATCCGCGCGACCAGCTCCGCCGGCGCGCTCGCGCTCGTTGTGCTCGTGGTAGCTGACGAGCTGGGCGTTGACGCCGTAGCGGTCGAGCAGCACGCGCGTGCGGCGGGTGTCCTCGCAGGCGACCACGTCGGCCTCGCGCAGCGCCGCGAGCACGCGCAGCGTGACGTCCTCGAGGTTGCCGATCGGCGTCGGGCAGACGATCAGCGCCGACCGCTCACGCGGGCCGAAGCTCATGCTGGCTCTCCGGTTCGATGCTCGAGCCGTCGAAGGCGAGCGCGGCCGCGCCGACCATCCCGGCCTCGACGCCGAACCGGGCGGCGACGATCTCGCACGAGATCGCGCGAGGGCGGCAGCGCCTGCGCGCGACGACCGCGCGGGCCGGCCCGAGCAGCAGCTCGCCCGGCGGCGATCACGCCGCCGCCGATCACGACGACCTCGGGGTTGAAGATGTTGACGACGCTCGTGATCGCGACGCCCAGCCGCGTCGCCGATCAGCGTCGATCGCGTCGATCGCGGCCTCGTCGCCATCGTGCGCGAGCTCGGTGACGAGCGGCCCGGCGATCTCGACGCCCCTCGGCGAGCGCGCGCCCGAGCCGCGACTCCGGGCGCTCGCGCGCGATCCGGACCGCCTCGCGGGCGAGCGCGGTGCCCGACGCGAGCGACTCGAAGCAGCCGCGGCCGGGGCAGTTGCCCTGGCACGGCGGCCCGTCGATGTCGATCACCATGTGGCCGAGCTCGCCCGCCGCGCCGACCGCGCCGCGGTACAGCTCGCCGCGCAGGATCAGGCCGCCGCCGATCCCGGTGCCGATCGTCAGCACCACGGCCTCGCTGGCACCGCGCGCGGCGCCGGCGCGGTGCTCGGCGAGCGCGGCCACGTTGGCGTCGTTGTCGACGAACACCGGCAGCCCGAGCCGCTCGGCCATCACGTCGGCGAACGGCACGTCGAGCAGCGGCAGGTTGCACGGCCATCACGCCGGTGCCGGTACGCTGGTCCATCAGGCACGGGATCCCGAACCCGACCGCGGCGATCTCAGCCGCCGCCGGCCTCGCGCGCCTCGACGACGGCATCGACCGCCGCGTCGAGCAGCCCGGCCTGGTCGAGGCCGGCGACGCTCCGCTGCACGCGGTGATGGACTGCCAGCCGCGCGTCGACCGCGCCGGCGAGCAGCTTGGTCCCGCCCATGTCGACGCCGATGGTCCGCCGGGCAGGCATGGCCGTCACTATATGGACTAACTGATGCCGAACGAGCTCGAGGAACGCCCGTACAAGCTCTACCGCACCGGCCCTCGCGGCCTGCGCTCGCGGCTGCGCGGCGAGGAGGATCTGGCGCTCCCGGATCTGAGCGAGGCCCGGGGCGGGGACGAGTGCCGGCCGCTATGGCCGCGGGCGCAGCCGCACGCGCGTCACGGTCGAAGCGGGTCGCTGATCGGGCTCGTCGTCGGCGATCGCTCGCGTGGCTGCTGCTCTCGTTCGTGCTGTTCCTCGTCAGCGCCGGCGATCAGTCCGGCAGCATCCCGAAGGCCGCACTCGCCGAGCTGACGCCCGGCGGCAACATGCTGACGTCGGCCAACACGTCCTGATCCTCGGGACCGACGAGCGCCCGCCGGGATCCAAGGAGCCGGGCGCCGACACGCACGAGCCGGCTCGCAACTCGGACACGATCATGCTCTGGCGGGTCGGCGGGGGCGTCTCGCGGCGGCTCTCGATCCCGCGCGACCTCGCGATCGAGATCCCTGGCGTGGGGCTGGCGAAGATCAACGCGGCCTACGCGGCCGGCGGGCCGGCGCTGGCGCTCAAGATGATCAAGCAGTTCACCGGGATCAAGATCAACCACCTGATCATCGTGAATCTCGCCAACTTCCCGAAGTTCATCGACGCGATCGGCGGGATCGACGTCAAGACCGCCGAAGGTCTGCTCGGTGATCAGCGGCGGCGCGGCGAACGGCGGCTTCATCGCTGTACCTCTCGAGCCGGGCACGCACCACCTACGGCGATCCAGGCGCTCGTGCTGGCGCGCACGCGCGAGAACCTCTGCAACCCGGCCGACACGGACCTCACGCGGGAGGGCTTCCAGCAGCAGATCCTCAACTCGATCAAGTCGAAGCTCCTGACGCCCGCGACGTTCTTCCGTCTGCCGTGGGCGGCGTGGGCGGCGCCGCAGGCACTGCGCACGGACATGGGCGGCCTTCACCCTGATGACCGCTGTTCGCCGCCTCCGAGATCGGCGGCTCGGCTGCGGTTCAAACCTTGCCGGACACCCGAGTCCTACATCCTGCCGAACGGCGGCGACGCGCTCAGCGTCCCGCAAGGGGTACTCCGCAGCGAGGTCGCCAAGCTCGTCGGCTGAGCCCAGCGGCCGTTGAGCGCTCGAGCGGTCCGCGTGGCCGAGCTGCCCGCGCCGAGCCGCCCGGTCAGTCCGACGAAGACGAGGAAGAAGAGGAGGCCGACGCAGCCTTGGGCTTCTCGGGGGAGGACTTCTCCGACTTCGAGCCCGACGATGATTCGCCGTCCGAAGAGGAGCCGGTCTTGCCCTCGCCGCCTTCCTGCGTCTTGCCCTCGCCGCCTTCCTTCATCTCGCGCGAGCGCTTCCTGGTCCCGTAATCGGTGTTGTAGAAGCCCTTGCCCTTGAAATGGACCGCGACCGGGTGAAACACGCGCGCGACCGGGGCCGCGCACGTCTCGCAGCTGTTGACCGGGTCGTCGCTCATCCGCTGCATGACCTCGAACGTGTGCCCCTGCTCGCAACGATATTCGTAGATCGGCATTGCATCACCAAGTATAGATGCTCGCTTGGCACTCTCAACGGTAGAGTGCCAACGGGCATGCGGCCGGGATGAGCATCCGGCGTTCGGATGGCAACCGACGTCGTCACGATGGACAAGATCGTGTCGCTCTCGAAGCGGCGCGGGTTCGTGTTCTCGAGCAGCGAGATCTACGGCGGCCTCGGCTCGAGCTACGACTATGGCCACTACGGCGTGCTGCTCAAGAACAACGTCAAGGACCAGTGGTGGCGGTCGATGCTGCAGGAGCGCGACGACATCGTCGCGCTCGACTCGGCGATCATCCAGCATCCCGAGACGTGGCGGGCGAGCGGCCACGTCGCCGGCTTCACCGACCCGCTGGTCGACTGCCGGACGTGCAAGCTGCGCTTCCGCGCCGACCACATCGACCAGGCCCAGTGCGGGCGCAAGCCCTCCAAGCATCCGGGCGAGACGCCCGAGTGCGACCTCACCGAGGCTCGCGAGTTCAACCTGATGTTCGAGACGACCGTCGGACCCGTCAAGGACGAGGGCTCGATCGTGTACCTGAGGCCGGAGACCGCCCAGGGGATCTTCCTGAACTTCCGCCACTACCTCCAATTCGCCCGCAAGAAGCCCCCATTCGGGATCGCCCAGATCGGCAAGAGCTTCCGCAACGAGATCACGCCGGGGAACTTCATCTTCCGCATGCGCGAATTCGAACAGATGGAGATGGAGTACTTCGTCCCGCCGCCGGAGGCCGACCACTGGTTCGCGCACTGGCTCGAGCAGCGGATGCGCTGGTACGAGGAGCTCGGCGTCCGACCCGACCACCTTCGGCTGCGCCCGCACGGCGCCGAGGAGCTCTCGCACTACTCGCGCGCGACCAGCGACATCGAGTACCTCTTTCCGTCCACCGACTCCGTCGGCGGAGCCCGCTGGTCCGAGCTCGAGGGAATCGCCAACCGCGGCGACTTCGACCTCACCCAGCACGCGACCCACTCCGGGCAGAAGCTCGAGTACGTCGACTCGGCGACCGGCGAGCGCTACGTGCCGTACGTGATCGAGCCCGCCGCGGGCGTCGACCGGGCGCTGCTCGCGTTCCTGATCGACGCCTACGACGAGGACGAGATCGAGGGCGAGCGGCGCACCGTCCTGCGCCTGCACCCGCTGCTCGCGCCCGTCAAGGTCGCGGTCCTGCCGCTGGTCCGCAAGGACGGCCAGCCGGAGCTCGCGCAGGAGGTCTATCGCGCGCTGCGCGAGCGCGTCCAGGCGGAGTACGACGAGGGCGGCGCGATCGGCCGCCGCTACCGCCGGCAGGACGAGATCGGGACGCCGTGGGCGGTCACGATCGACCACCAATCGCTCGAGGACCGCACCGTCACGGTGCGCGACCGGGACAGCCTTGTCCAGGAACGGGTCGCGATCGACGCGCTCGCGGCGGAGTTCGAGCGCCGGCTCCGAGCTCCGTGGATCTCGCCGAAGCTCGACGGGGAATAGGAAGTCGATGCGCCGAAAGCGAATTTTCTTGGGCAGCGCCGCTGGGGCGCTCGCGCTCTGCGCGGTCGCCGTGGCGCTCTCGATCTCGCTCGCGGGAGCGCACAGCACGCCCGAGCAGGCGACGCACGCCGCCCACGCGGGCGCGTCTCGCACGTCGCCGGCGCATGCGGCGGCCGGGAGCTCCAAGCCCGGCCTCCTCGTCACGGTCGGCACGCCGATCGGGTCCGGCGCGGTCGTCAAGCCGGGCTTCGTCGGCCTCTCGCTCGAGGAGTCGGGGATCCTCCCGTACACCGGCTCCGATCCTCGCGCGATCAACCCCGTGCTGGTGCAGCTGATCCGCAACCTCGCCCCCGGGCAGCGGCCGGTGCTGCGACTCGGCGGCGACAGCACCGACTGGACTTGGTGGCCCGTCTCCGATATCGCCAAACCGGGCGGAGTCAGGTACGCGCTCACGCCCCAGTGGCTCGCGGTCACCGGCGCGCTGACCAAGGAGCTCGACGCGCGCGTGATCGCGGGCATCGATCTCGAGGCCGACAATACGGCGCTCGCCAACGCTGAGGCGAACGCGATCCTGTCGGGACTCGGGCGGCAAACGGTCGAGGCGTTCGAGCTCGGCAACGAGCCCGAGCTGTACTCGTCTTTCACGTGGTATGTGGCGCGGAACGGAACGAAGGTGCCCGGCCGGCCGGCCGGCTACACCGAGACCGACTACACGAACGACTTCGCGAGGTTCTCCCGCGCGCTGCCCGCGGGCGTGCCACTCGCGGGCCCTGCGACCGGCGGCAAAGCGTGGCTCCCGGACCTCGCGCCGTTCATCGATTTGGCGCCGAGGCTCGGGCTCGTGACCGTCCACCGATATCCGCTGCAGCTCTGTTTCGTCCCGCCGAACGAGTCGATCTACCCGACGATCGGGAACCTGCTGGCGAGCGCGTCGTCGACCGGGCTCGCGGCCACCGTCGTCCCCGCCCTCGAGCTCGCCGATGCTCGCGGCGTCCCGCTGCGGGTCGACGAGATGAACACGATCAGCTGCGGCCTGGAGCACGTCGTCGGCAAGTCGTTCGCGTCCGGCCTCTGGGTCCTCGATTCGCTGTTCGCGATGGCGCGGGTCGGCGTCGACGGGGTGAACATCCACACGTTCCCCGGATCGGGATCCGAGCTGTTCTCGTTCACCGAGAAGGACGGTCACTGGCGCGGCCAGGTCGAGCCCGAGTACTACGGCATGCTGATGTTCGCGCAGGCGGCGCCCGCCGGCTCCCAGCTCCTGCACATCGGCGCATCGGCGGACAGCTCGCTGCAGCAGTGGGCGACGAAGGCGCCGGATGGGCAGATCAGGGTCCTGCTGATCAACGAGGCGCTCAGCCGTCCCGCGCTGGTCAGTGTGCGCATGCCTGCGGGCGCGGGCGATGCCTCCGTCTCGCTGCTGCGCGCGCCGTCGATCGTCGCGCAGAGCGGAGTCACGCTCGGGGGCCAGAGCTTCGGCTCCGCGACGTCGACCGGGCTGCTCGCCGGCAAGCAGCGGCTGCAGACGCTGGCCCCGCGCTCCGGCCTCTACGTCGTGCGGCTCCCGCCCGCGACGGCGGCGCTGCTCACGTTCGGTTCCGCGCGCCAGACTACGCCCTAGCAAGATGGGCACGCTGGCCGCCGATCAGGTCTCCTACGAGGATCTCTATGCGCGCTGGGAGCAGGGGAACTGGCGCGCCAGCGAGATCGACTTCGCGACCGACCGCGAGCACTGGCAGAACGCGTTCGACGACCTCGAGCGCCGCGGCGCGCTCTGGACCTACTCGATGTTCTTCCACGGGGAGGACTCGGTCGCCGACAATCTCTCGCCGTTCATCGACGCCGCCCCGCGCGAGGAACAGAAGTACTTCCTCACGACCCAGCAGGTCGACGAGGCCCGCCACGCGGTGCTGTTCGCGCGCTTCATGCGGGAGGTCGCGCAGGCCGGCGGTGACACCGCGTCGGCGCTCGCCGCGACGCGGCCGCGGCTCACCTGGGGCTTCCGCAAGGTCTTCGGACGCCTCGATCGAATCGCCGACGAGCTGCGCCGCGACCGCTCGCGACCGAAGCTCGCACAGGCGATCACGCTGTACCACCTGCTGATCGAGGCGACCCTGGCGCAGCCCGGCCAGCACTTCATCGACGAGTCGCTGTCGCGCCGCGAGCTGCTCCCCGGCCTGTGTCAGGGAATCCGCCACGTCTCGCGGGACGAGCAGCGCCACATCGCGTTCGGCGTCAAGATGATCGCCGACCTCGTCCGCGAGGACCCCGAGTGCGAACCCGCGATCGAGGAGCTCCTGCGCGAGACGCTTCCGTTCACGAGCTGCGTGTTCGTGCCGCCGGGATGGGACGAGCGCTACATCACGAGCTTCGGCTTCACGCTCGAGGATCTCTACACCCACGGAGCCGAAGCGCTCGAAGGCCGCCTTCGCGCGGCCGGACTCGAGCCGACCCGGCTACGCGTCGGCCTGCCGTTCGACCTGCCGCCCGAGGAGCGCGCCCGGCGCGTCCTGAAGCTGCTGCGCAGCGGCTACCTCGGGGCTCCGAACGGGCACGTGGTCCCCGATCAGGAGGCGACGGCGCTCCTGTTCGACGGCCTGCGGCGGCAGTTCGACACCGCCGCGGCTCCCGGCGCGACGATCCAGTGGGATTTTGTCGACGCCGAGCCCTGGCACCTGCGCGTCGCCGACGGCGCCGGCGAGGTCGCACCGGGCCGCGTCGAGGACGCCGACCTGACGCTCCACTGCCGGTTCGAGGACTGGCTCGACATCGCGGCCGGCCGCGCCGATCCACGCCGGTCGCTGCTGACCGGCCGGCTCCGGCCGCGCGGTCGCTTGCGCATGGTTCTGCGCGCGCGGCGCTTGTTCGCGTGACGGTAAGCGCACTCTCACCGCGTTTCGCATCACCGTAAGCGCAGTCTCACCGCGCATTTAGCGTCCGCTTCGCGCCAGCCGGAGACTCGGACACATGTCCAGTCAAGCAACGACGAAGCGCGATCGGGGCTTGGCGCTGGTCTCCCGGATCAACCGGTGGTTGATCGGCGGCGCGGTCGGCCTCTCAGGCCTGATCGCGATCGCGGCCGCGCACTCGTTCCACGGGCACACGGCGGCCCGAGCGTCCACCGGCACGCATAACACCTCGCAAGCGACGCCTCCCGCGAGCGGTAGTGGTGGCGCGGTGCAGCAGCCGTCCGCGAGCGGTAGTGGCGGCGCGCTGCAGCAGCCGTCCGCGCCGCCGGCGCAGGCGGCGGCCCCCGCGCCCGCACCTGTCGTCTCCGGGGGTTCGTGATGGCAGCCCTCGCGGCCGCAGGGGGCGCGGGGCCGAGCGCATACTGGTATCTGACCCGCGGGACGGGGGCGGTCGCGCTGATCCTGCTGACGTTCAGCGTGGCGCTCGGAGTAGCGAACGTGCGGGGAGCGCAGACCGCGAGCGTTCCGCGCTTCGCCTTCCAGGCAGTGCACCGGAGCGCGTCGTTGCTCGCGGTCGTGTTCGTCTTCATCCACGTCGTGACGACGCTGCTCGACGGGTACGCGCCGATTCGCCCGATCGATGCGATCGTGCCGTTCGGCGCCGCGTATCGCCCGCTGTGGCTCGGCTTCGGCGCACTCGCGTTCGACCTCCTGCTCGCGCTCGTGCTGACGAGCGTTCTGCGCCGGCGGCTGGGCCATCGCGCTTGGCGCGCCACCCACTGGGTCGCGTACGCGTGCTGGCCGCTGGCGCTGCTGCATGGGCTCGGCGCGGGGAGCGACGCCAAGGCCGGGTGGATGCTCGTGCTGAGCGGCGCCTGCATGATCGTCGTGAGCGCAGCCGTGCTCGCGCGCGCGGCCTCAGAGCGCTCCGATCACGTTGGAGCCCGCGCGACGGCCGTCCTCGCGTCGGTCCTCCTGCCGCTCGGGCTGGTCGTCTGGCTCCCGAGCGGGCCGCTCTCGGCAGGCTGGGCAAGGAAGGCCGGCACCCCGGCGGCGCTGCTCACCGCCAGCGTCGGTCGCGCGCAGCCCGCCGCGGCCGGGGCCACGGCCGCAGCCACGGCCACGGCCACCACGACCTTCGCCGCCGAGGTCAGCGGAACCGTTCGGGAATATCCGCTGCAGCCTGGAGTCACCCGGATCGAGCTGGCGCTGGTCGCGGCCGGGCAGCAGCTGAGCGCTCTGCGGATCCGGATCGACGGGGAGCCGCTGGCGGGCGGCGGCGTGGAGATGTCCGGTAGCCGCGTGACGCTCGGGACGCCGTCTGACCAGGTCATATACGACGGCCGGATCCTCGCGCTCAGGGGCACGACGATCACTGCCGTCGTCCGCAACGAGCACGGCGATCGACTCGAGGTGCTCGCCGAGCTGCAGATCAACGCATCGTCGGCCTCGGCCAGCGGCACGATGAGCATCCGTCCGGATGGCCACGCGTGAGTGCCCGGGGAGCCCTGATGAGCCGCGGCTCGAAAGTCCTGATCCTGATCTTGGCGGGGCTGTTGAGCGGCACGCTTGCCGGCTGCGGCGGTGCTGGCGGCTCGTCGACCGGCGTGGCCGCGACAGGCGCGGCCACGCCGAGCGCGACGGCTAAGGACACCTCGAGCATGCAGAGCACTGTGGCAGGCGGCACTGCCACGACGCACCACGCGGCGGCGCCGCCGCGGCGGCCCGCATCCCCGCGGCCGGCGGCCTACCCGCAGCTGCTGGCGCCCGCACTCGGCTCGCGGCCGATCCCGTTCGTCCCCGCAGTCCTTTGGCAGGGCGAGCCGGCGGCGTGGGTCGCGCGATCTGGCACCGTCGCGCTCCTGTCGTTCAACCAGCGTCTGGTCGAGCTCCACCTGCACTCCGGCACCCAGGACGCGGGCTCGTCGGGGTGGCGCTTCGGTCCCGCGGTCTCGGACTCGGAGCGCGGGACGCTGATCGCGGCGTTCAACGGCGGCTTCCGGTTCTCGACCGGTTCAGGCGGCTTTCTCTCGTATGGGCGCATCGCCGCGCCACTTTCGGACGGTGTGGGCTCAATCGTCACCTACACCGACGGCTACACCGATATCGGCGCGTGGCACGCGGGCATGCCCGTGCCCGGCCGAGCGATCGCGTCGGTGCGCCAGAATCTCGCGCTGCTGATCGACCACGGCGTCGCGGCCGCGAACGTCGACTGCATCACCTGCTGGGGCGCGACGCTCGGTGGCGTCAGCGACCCGGCCCGCTCGGCACTCGGAGTGACGGCGGACGGGCGGCTGATCTGGGCCGCGGGCGAGCATCTGACGCCGGCCGACCTGGCGTCGGCGCTGCTCGCGGCGCGCGTCGTGCGCGCGGTCGAGCTCGACATCAATCCCGAATGGGTAGCCGGCTACCTGTACGGCCATCGCGGCGGCCACGGTCCGCTCGCGCCGGTGCCGGTCGCTCCCGGTCAGCAGGGCATACCCGGCGAGTTCCTCGCGCCCTGGATCCGGGACTTCTTCACGATCGTCGCTCGCTGAGCCCGAGCGGACCCGAGCCAGTGCGAAGTGAGCGAGCGGTGGAGGTATACAGCGGATTTCGTCGCTCGCGCCGCGCCCAAGACCGTCGCGGTCGAGCTTAACCGCGGATAGCGCGGCATTCCTCGACCTCGGCCTCAGTAGGTCGGTCCGGTCGAGCTTAACCGCGGATAGCGCGGCATTCCTCGACCTCGCCTCGGAAAGTCGGACGCGGTCGAGGTTTGCCGCGCGAACTACGCCGTCATCGAGGCTCACATCTAGATTGCCATCGTTCGCTGGCGGCCCTCAACCTGGCCGGTCTAACGCGGTGGGTCCGACCTCGCCGGGCTAACGCCTGCGTCGACGCTTACCGCCGCCGTCGACAGCGAAGCTGACGGCACAGGAGACGAGGACGATCAGCGCGACCAGCGCCACCGCCGCGACGCCGGGCAGGATGAGCAGCAGCAGGAGCGCGACCAGCACGGCGATCAGACCGTCGATCACGAGCAGGCGCCGCCTCACAACGGCAGCCTCCGATACAGCGGCCGCGGGAGATGGCGGAGCACGGCGAATATATATCGCAGCCCCGCCGGCACCCAGATCGTGTGCGCGCTTCCGGTCAGGGCGCGGACGGTCGCATCGGCAACCGCCTCGGGCGTCGTCGCGAACGGCGCCGGCGGCAGACCTGCGGTCATCTGCGTCTTGACGAACCCCGGTCGCACGACGAGCACTCGGGCGCCGCTGGTCGCGGTCGCGTCCGCGAGACCCTGCGCGAGCGCGTCGAGGCCCGCCTTGGCGGCGCCGTAGATCGCGAGACTGGCGCGACCGCGCTCCGCGGCGACCGTCGAGAGCACGACGAGCGTGCCGCGCCTTTGATCTCTGAGGTGCCGCAGGCAGTGCAGCAGCAGCGAGCCGCAGCCCAGGAAATCGACCCGCATGACCTGAGCTGCGACGGCTGGGTCGGCGTCGAGACCATCCTGCGCGCCGAGCACGCCGATCGCCAGCACGACCAGCTCGAAGCCGCCGCTGCGCTCGAACGCACGTGCCACGACGGCCTCGTGCGTGGTGAGATCCGAGGCGTCGAGCAGGTCGAGCTCGCCTTCGGCGCACCCGTCCGCGCGCAGCGACGCAAGCGCCCGCTCCAGCCGATCGCGGTCGCGACCGAGCAGGTATGGCCGTACCGGTCCGTCGGCCGCGAGCCGCCGCGCGATCGCAATCGCGATCTCCGAGCTGCCGCCGACCAGCAGGACGCGCCGCTCAACCGGCTCGATCATCCGCCACCAGGCCGACGCGCTGCTCAGCCCGCTCGATCATCCGCCACCAGGCCGACGCGCAGCGCCAGATCCGAGCGCCACATCCCGTCGGGATCGACCCGTTCGCGAATCGCCTGCCACTCGGCCATCCTCGGGTACATCGCCGCGAGGGCGCCCGGAGCCACGCGAGCGTCCTTGGACAGATAGACGCGGCCGCCGGCGTCGATCACGAGCTCGTCGCATCGATCCAGCACCGCGAGCAGCCCGCCGGCGCGTCGCGGCATGTCGAGCGCGAGCGTCCAGCCCGCGATCGGAAACGACAGCGGTGCGGTGTTCGCCTCGCCGAAGTCCTTCAGGACGGCGAGGTAGCACGGTATGTGGGCCTTGGCGAGCCGCTCGATCACGGCGTGCAGCACGCGGTCCTGATCCGCCGGGACTGCGAGCTGATACTGCAGGAGGCCCGCGCGCCCGTATAGACGAGGCCAGGCGTCGAGCGCGTCCAGCGGGAACATGTGCGCCCCGAGCTCCTCGACGTGCTCACGCCTGCGCCGCGGCGCCGTCCGGAAGCGAAAGGCGTTGAAGGCGCGCACCGTGCTCGGACGCAGGACGCCCCCGGGCCAGCGGGCGGGGATGCCGGCGCGCGCCGCGACCGTCGCCCGCTGGGCATCGGGGGCCACGCTCGCGGCCCGCCCGCCGGCGAGCATGCTCGCCCCCCGGGCATCCGCGGCCAGCCCGAGATGATCAGCTCGCGTGACGATCCCGCGAGCGAGCCGAGCGCCGCGACCCGCGCCGAGCAGATCGAGCCACGCGACGCGGTACGCGCCGCCGGGGGCAGACAGCATCTCGAGCGCGCCGTCGATCCCGTCGATGCGATCGGTGTCGACCGACAGCAGCGGGCCGCTCACCGGCAGCAGCGCGATCCGCGCCCACAGGATCACGCCGGTGAGCCCCATCCCTCCGACCGTCGCCTCGAACAACCCCCCCTCGGAGCCAGGCTCGAGCTCGACCACCTCCCCGTTCGAGCAGAGCAGCGCGAGCGCCCGCACGTGGCTGCCAAACGTGCCCGCCTCGCCGTGGTTCTTGCCATGGATGTCGCTCGCGATCGCGCCGCCGACCGAGACGTGCTGGGTGCCCGGCACGACCGGCACCATCCAGCCCGCGGGCACGAGCGCGCGCAGCAGCTCCCCGATCGTGACCCCTGCCTGCGCGGTCACCAGGCCCTGCTCCTCGTCGAGCTCGAATGACCGCAGCCTGGTCGTGTCGAGCACCAGGCCGCCGGCGAGCTGGGCGGCATCGCCATAGCTGCGGCCCATACCGCGAGCGATCGCGCCTCTCGAACGCACGGGCGCCGACCGCCATCGCGCGAGCGCTTCGCGCAACTGCTCTTCGCTCTCCGGGCTGACCCGCCGCACCCAGACGCCGGACCCCGCGCCCCAGCCACAGACGGAGACGCGCTCGGGATGGGGCAACGACCGGCCCGTTCGAAGGCCTATGTCAGTCGGCGGCATGGACGCCCAGCGCGAACAGCGCGAGCCATGCGCCGGCCGCGAGCCGCAACCAGCGGTCGAACAGCAAGAGGTCTTCGGGCGCCTCACCGCCGCCGGCGCGCAGCAACATGAGGTAGCGCGCGAGGCAGGCGGTAAAAGGCGCAATCGTCAGCGGGCGCCACGGAATCTCGTCGGCCGACGGCAACTCGAGCGCCCAACCGCAGTACGCCACGAACGCCCCCACTGCGGCTATGACGAGGAGCACGTGCAGCCTGCCGATGCTGTAGCGCTTCAGCGACCGGCGGCCGCCCACCCCGGCCCGCTCGGCGCGACGCAGCTCCGCATAGCGCTTGCCCGCTGCCGCGAATACGGCCGCGAACGTCACGACCAGGATGAACCAGTGCGACAGCCGGACGGGAGCGGCGACGCCGCCGGCGATCGCCCGCAGGACGAATCCACCCGCGATCGCGAACACGTCGAGCAGCGCCACGTGTCGCCACACGAGCGTGTAGCTGAGCGTGAGCGCGACGTAGCCCGCGCCGACGAGCACCAGCAGCGGACGCACGAGCGCGCACAGCGCCAGCCCGGCGAGGATCAGCACGACTCCGAGCGCGATCGCGAAGCACGGCGTGAGCTCGCCGGAAGCCACCGGGCGATAGCGCTTGCGCGGGTGCCGGCGATCCTCGGCGGCATCGTGCACATCGTTGATCGCGTAGATCCCGGAGGCGAGGAGACAGAAGGCGACGAACGCGACCCCGACGCGCAACGGCACGCCGGGGTGCCCGAGCGCTCCGGCGGCGCCGGCCGCGGCGACCACGAGGACGTTCTTGGTCCACTGCCGGGGGCGCAGCAGCGCGAGCGTGGCAGCCGCCGCACCGCGCCGGCTGTGACGAGCGGGCGCAGCGGCGACGTCGTCGCGGCGTGGCGTGCGCTGTGCGCTCCGAGCCATCGGCCGAGCGTAACCCGAAATTCGGATCCCACCATGAGTACCTTCTCAGGATCCCGGTCATACGGATGAGTACCTTCTCAGCAGGCATTTAGCCTCTGCTGTTGGAGGAGCGAAAAGGTAGTCCAATGCTTGCGCGGACCAGAGCGTCACCGCCGCCACCGAGGTACGGTCGGGTGGCGCGCGGGTCCTCGAGAGACGATCCACGAGGCTGGCGACGCGTCCGGCGGCTCGCGCTGATCGCAGCGATCGCGTGCCTGGTGCCGGCAGTTATCTCCTACGCCGCGATGCTCACCCAGCGATCCGATTCGAGCGTGGGGATCAGAACGGTTGAGTGGATGCGCGACAACGGCCTGCGGGGGCTGGTCGACAAGGTGGAGTCGGTGTATTACTCGCTCACCGCCCCTTCCACCGGCGGCCCGCAGTTGCACTCACTGCCCGCCCAGTCCGGTGCACTCGCCGCGCTGGCGCCGGTCCGCCACCATCCGATCCATTACTACCGCCCGCCGGCGATCACGCCGATCCTGCACCCCGCGCTGCCGGGCGAGGGGGTGTGGCGCGCGACGTTCTCGACTGGCGGCGCGCGGCCGCCGGTGCTGATCGCGAGCTTCCGCCCCGACCCCAACTATCCGCGGCTCGTCGCGGGCGTCGCCTGGATCGATCACACACGCACGTCGGTGCAGCTCTACCCGGGCATCGCTGAGCCGGCCGTCTCGATGGCGAACCGGGGACCGGAAGAGGTGCCACAGGCACTCCGCTCACGACTTGTGGCGACGTTCAACAGCGCCTTCAAGCTGTCGGATTCGGGCGGCGGGTTCGCATATGACGGCCACACGTATACGCCGCTCGCGCAATGGGATGGCGACGATCGTCCGCTACGCGAACGGCCGCGTCGACGTCATCTCGTGGAACGGCGGGCCGATGGCGCCCGGAGATGTCGTGTACGCGCGCCAGAACCTGCCGCTGATCGTCGTGAACGGGCGGCCGAACCCGAACCTGTCAGCTGGTCCAGAGTGGGGAGCTACGCTCGGCAACGCAGTTCGCGTGTGGCGCTCGGCGGTCGGCGTCGACCGCCGAGGGAACCTGATCTACGCCGCCGCGCCAATTCAGACCGTCGGCTCGCTCGCGGCCGTGATGATCCACGCCGGCGCGGTCAGGGCGATGGAGCTGGACATCAACACGTACTGGCCGAGCTTCATCACCTATCGGCGTCCGGGCGCCGGAGACCCATCCAACCTGCTCGCCGACATGGATCGCTCGCCGGACCGTTACCTCACGCCCGACGACCGGGACTTCTTCGCGGTCTACGTTCGTTGAGCGTCGGCGGTCAGCCGAGCAGCGTCCGTGCGAGCGAGGCGGCCTCGCGCATCACGGGCGCGATGTCGTACTCGGGCTCGGCCAACCGCCGGACCGTCACCCCGTCGGCGAGCGCGAACAGCAGTGCAGCGACCGTGTCCGCGTCCGAGCGCAGTGCCACAACGCCCGCCTTGCCCTTGGCGCGGAGCGCCGCGCCGAGATGTAGTCGCGTGCGCCGAGCCAGCTCGGCGAGCTCGGCGGCGATCTCCTCGTGGCGCTGCGCGAGCGTCGTCAGCTCGAAGATCATGACCGCCGGCGTGGGCCCTTCCCCGAGATAGTCCTCGAGGCTCTGGACCAGCGCGGCCAGCACAGCCTCCGCGTCGTCGGCGCCCGCGATCGCTCGCTCGAGGCGCTCGATGCGGACCTCGCATTCCCGCCGGACGACCTCGACCAGGAGCCGCTCCTTGGTCGCGAAGTAGTAGTGCAGCAGGCCCCGCGAGACCCCGGCCTCGCGCGCGACGAGGTCGAACGTGGCGCCGGCCGTCCCGCGCGCTGCGACGCTGACGCGCATCGCCTCGACGATGCGAGCGGCTTTGTCGCCTAACAGCTCCCGCTGCTCGGCGACCTCGACGGCCGCTGGCGCCTGCATCGGTTCAGCGACCGAGGACGTTATGCAGCGCTGACCGGCTCGGCAGGATCAGGCCCTGGGGCCGGGGTCGGGCTCGCGGGCGGCGTGTAATCGAACGTCTCCTCCTTGCCGAACAGCAGGTCGAGCAGCTTCGAACGGAGCGTCTCGGACACGACGAGCGCGACCACACCACCGACGATCGCCACCATGACCAAGCGACCGAAGCCGCGGCGCTTGCGCTTACGCTTGACCGGCTCGGTCAACTTGAGCGTCGCATCGCGCAGGCCCGCGAGCGCGAACATGAGCTCGCGCTGCATCTTGCGATCCTCGAGCAGCTGCCGCGGCGCGCGACCGTCGGACACGCGCCCGTACACGTGGCGCGAGGACTCGATCGCCTGCGTGAGGTGGTGGCGAAGCTGGTCGTCCTCGATCAGGCGCCGGACGTACGGGCCCGCCTTGGCCATCGTGGGATGGCTCAGCGCCAGGTCGAGAGGATTGAAAGGCGCCGCCTTGGATCTCTTTCGTGATGAGGGCATTGCTCTCCTCGGTGCGTGGTGGCTTGGAGTCGCAGGATACGCGATCCCAAATCGACTGCCGGGATTACGTCGCTGCCGCCGGACTCCTCAAACCGCCGCGACCGCCGCCGCCCCGCGGGGCGATCGCCGCCGTTGCAGCGCCGCCTCGAGCACCTCTCCCACTTCCGAGACGAACTTGAACTGGAGGTCCTTGCGCAGCGGTTCCGGGATGTCGTCGATGTCCTGCTCGTTGCGCGCGGGAGCGATCACGCAGTGGATCCCGCTGCGCTGCGCCGCCAGCGCCTTCTCCTTGAGGCCCCCGATCGGCAGGACCTGACCGGTCAGCGTCACCTCGCCGGTCATCGCCACATCGGAGCGAACCGGCCGGCCCGACAGCAGCGAGGCCAGGGCGGTCACCATCGTGACCCCGGCGCTCGGACCGTCTTTAGGGATCGCGCCGGCCGGGACGTGGATGTGGATGTCGTGCTTGGCGAACCAGTCCTCGGGCAGCCCCGGGAACAGCTCCACGGCGTTGCTGCGAACGTACGACAGGGCGGCCTGCGCCGACTCGCGCATCACCTCGCCCAGCTGGCCGGTGATCACGAGTGCGCCATGCCCCGGCATCGCGGTCGCTTCGATGAACAGCACGTCGCCGCCTGCCGGGGTCCACGCGAGGCCGGTCGCGACGCCCGGACGCGACGTGCGCCGGCGGGTCTCGGAGAAGAATCGACGCTTGCCGAGCAGCTCGCGTGCACGCGGCTCGCTGATCGTCACCTTGCGCTTGAGCGACCCTTCCGCGAGCTGGAGTGCGATCTTGCGGCAGACGCTGCCGATCTCGCGCTCGAGCTCGCGCACCCCGGCCTCGCGCGTGTAATCGGAGATGATCACGCGCAGCGCGGGATCCGTGAACACGATCCGCGACGGCGTCAGACCGTTGCGCTCGATCTGTCTCGGCACCAGGTACCGCCGCGCGATCTCGAGCTTCTCCGCCTCCGTGTAGCCCGCCAGCGGGATCACTTCCATCCTGTCGCGCAGCGGACCCGGAATCGTGTCGAGCGTGTTCGCCGTTGTCACGAACAACACGTGGGAGAGGTCGAACGGCAGGTCGAGGTAGTGGTCTCGGAATGCGTGGTTCTGCTCGGGATCGAGCACCTCGAGCATCGCGCTCGACGGATCCCCGCGAAAGTCCGCCCCCATCTTGTCGATCTCGTCGATCATCACGAGCGGGTTGTTGGACCCGGCGTCGCGGATCGCGCGCAGGATCGTCCCGGGCAGCGCCCCGATGTACGTGCGGCGGTGGCCGCGGATCTCCGCCTCGTCGCGCACGCCGCCGACGCTGAGACGCTCGAAGTTGCGCCCGAGCGCTCGCGCGATCGACCGCCCGAGCGACGTCTTGCCGACGCCGGGCGGTCCGACGAGGCAGAGCACCGAACCGGTGGCCGCGCCCTCGCGCCCCCGCGTCAGCGAGCGGACCGCGAGGAACTCGAGGATCCGGTCCTTGACCTGCTCGATGTCGTAGTGATCCTCGTCGAGCACCACGCGCGCGTGCGCGAGGTCGAGGTTGTCCTCGGTCGACTTGTCCCAGGGCAGCGCGGCGATCCACTCCAGATAGCTGCGCACGACGCCGTATTCGGCCATCGCGGGTTGCAGGCGCTCGAGCCGCCCGAGCTCGCGGTCCGCCTGCCTGCGCGCCTCTTCCGGCAACTGGATCGCGGCCAGCTGCTCGCGTAGCTCGCTGACCTCGCCCTGGACCTCGTCGAGCTCGCCGAGCTCCTCGCGGATCGCCTTCAGCTGCTGGCGCAGGAAGTACTCGCGCTGGCCCTTGTCGAGCTCTGACTGCACCTGCGAGCGGATCCTCGAGCCGATCGCGACGAGCTCCAGCTCGCGGGCGAGGATCTCGGACAGTTGCCGCAGGCGCTTGCCGACGTCGAGCTCCTCCAGCAGCGCCTGCTTCTCCTCGGTCTTCAGCCGCAGCGCGCCCGCGACCACGTTCGTCAGGACGATCGGATCCTCGACGTTCGCGACCATCACCTGGAGCTCCTCAGGCAGGTAGGGCAGCTCCTTGACGATGTTCGTGAACGTGTCCTGGACGTTGCGCGCGAGCGCGGTCAGCTCCGTGCTCGGGTGGATGACGTCCGGCGCGGGCTCGACCTCGGCGACCAGATACGGGTCGCTCGAGATCCAGCGCTCGATCCGGACGCGGCTGCCACCCTGGATCAGGACGCGGAGCGTGCCGTCGGGGACGCGGATCATCCGCGCTACGAGGCCGGCGACGCCGACCGAGTAGAGGTCGTCCGCCTCCGGCGCTTCCTTGTCCTGGACGCGCGAGGCCACCATCAGGATCGAGCGATCGCCTCGGAGCACATCGTTGATCAGCTCGATGGTGCGCGGCTGGCCGACGTTGAGCGGCACGAGCATGTCCGGGAACGCCACCAGCTCGCGCAGCGGGAGCACGGGGAGTCGGCTCGGCGTCGGCAGCTCGACGGGCTCGACCTCGCGCGCGACGCCGGGTGTCCCAACCTCGATCACGAGATCGGACCGCGGCGCGGGCGCGGGCCGGGCTCGGGCAGCTTTCCGACTCCGGGCGCGCCCTCGATCGGCTGGGCCCCCTCGACCGGGACCGACCGGAGGCTCGGCTCGCGGCGCTGCAGCGGGAGCTCCACGCGCAGCATCCCGTCCTCGTAGCGCGCGCTTGCCTCCTCGGCGCGAACGTCCGCAGCCAGATCGATCACGCGGCGGAAGGGCCCCCGCTCGATCTCGATCCGCTCGTACAGGTCGCCTTCGACCACGGCCGAGCGCCGCACCCCCGCCAGGATCAGGGTGCGTCCCTCGACCGCGAGCTCGAGCTCGCTCAGCTCGACGCCGGCGAGCTCCGCGGTGACGATCGCCCGCGGCGGGTCCGAGCTGTAGGCGACGTCGACGGCGGGCGCGAAGCCGCTCCGACGGCCGGATATCCGGGTGCGATCGAGGACATCGCCGAACAGCTCGTCCATCTCGCGGCGCATGCGCTCGAAGTTCGCGAACAGATCGCGCTCCGACATGGCCCCAGAGGTTACGGATCTGTCAGGCTTTCGCGCGTGCCGGGCGTGCACCCGCTCCCGCCGATGCCGCTGGCCGTCACGACGACTCATTTCGACACCGCTCTGCTCGTGCTCGGGTGCGTGCTCGTCCTCGGCGCGCTGCTGTCGGGCATCGCGCACCGAAGCATCCTCTCGCTGACAGCGGTGTTCGTCGTCGTCGGGTTCGTGCTCGGGCACGCCGGGCTGGACGTGCTCGACTTCGATTCGCGCGGTCCCGCGATTGGCGGCCTCGCGACCGTCACGCTGATCGTGATCCTGTTCCACGACGGCCTCGAGGTCGACGCGGAGATGCTGCAGGCGCACTGGCACATACCGCTGCGCAAGCTCGTGCTCGCGATGCCGCTGACGGCCTGCATCGTCGCTGTGACCGCCCACACGCTGACGGACCTCTCCTGGACCGAGAGCTTCCTGCTCGGCTCGCTGCTCGCGCCGACCGACCCGGTCCTCTCCTCGGGCGTGATCACGAACCCGCGTGTCCCGGGCATCATCCGCCACTCGCTGAACCTCGAGTCGGGCCTCAACGACGGCCTGGCGCTACCGGCTGTGCTCGCGTTCAGCGCCGCGCTGTCGCTCGAGAACAGCCACTTCGTGTGGTGGGAGTTCGTGCTCGAGGACGTCGCCATCGGCCTCGGGACAGGTCTGCTCCTCGGCCTAGTCGCGAGTTGGCTGCTGCCGCGCCCGGGCGGGCGCGACGCCGGAATCCCGCCCCACCAGAAAGCGCTGTACGGCCTCGGTGTCGCATTTGCGATCTACGGCGCCGCCCATCTGCCGCCCGAGGGCAACGGGCTGATCGCGGTCTACGTCGGCGCGATCGTGCTCGGGATCCGACGCCCCGACATCAAGCAGGCGTACGAGGACCACGCCGCCGTCTTGAGCGAGATCCTCGAGCTCGGCATCTTCGTCGTGTTCGGCGCGCTGCTGACGGTGGGCGGTCTGTTCGCCGACGGCTGGGCGGCGGTCGGGATCGCCGTGATCGCGCTGTTCGTCGCCCGTCCCGTGGCCGTGATGATCGCGCTGATCGGAACCGCGACCGATCTGACGACGCGGGGCTTCATGGCCTGGTTCGGCCCGCGGGGCGTCGGGACGATGGCGTTCTCGCTGCTCGTGCTCAGCCAGCCGATCGCGTCCGGCCAACGAATCTTCAACCTCGCCGCAGTCGTCGTCGTCTTCTCGATCCTGGCCCACGGCGCGACCGACACGCCGGGAGCGGACTGGATCGCGCGGCGCGGCGAGCGGGCTGCCGCCGCAACGACCACAGGCGCCTAGCGGGCGTCGCTGCCCGTCAGTGCCCGCGGTCCGTCTCGCCGCCCGCGCGCCGCTGTGAGCTGTCGATGATCCATCCGATCAGCACGGCGACGAGGACGAACGCGATAAACCCGCCAATCAATGGCCACCACATGCGGGAAACATAGCGCCCGTGACGATGCGATGACCGCGCTCAACGGTGCAGCGCGACCTGCTCATTGGGTGACGGGAACGCCCACGCGACCTGCATCCGCCGTTCCTGCCGGAAGACGAACCGCAGCTGACTCGGCGGACGAAGTCCTTCCGGGCGGTTCGGTCGGAAGGCGGCGCAGGGACTCGACTTGGGCAGCGCACACAACAGGTTCGCTTCGAAGAAGCAGCCCTCACAACTCGCCTTCGCCTGACTACGTCCGTCCGCCATCCGTCACTGATCCCTTCGCTTGACTCTCACGCCAACGACGTCGGCCATCAAAGCGAGCCGGCTCGACTCGCGCAACCTCGAATTCCGGAAAACGCGGCCAACTTCATAATTAAGTAAATCCCTGCAAACAGCGCGACTTTTGCGAGCTGCACTCGAAACCGCCCGCATTTTCGTAGCTTTGTGAAACGCAACCATGGAGGCCGAGGACCGACACCAGCAGCTGATCTCCACGGCCGACTACGAGCGCGCCGCGGAGCTCGTGCTCGAACCCGGCGCCTATCACTACATCGCCGGCGGCGCGGGCGATGAGATCACGCTGCGTGAGAACGTCGCTGCCTGGCAGCGGTTCGCACTTGCGCCGCGCATGCTGGTCGGCGTCGGCGATGTGAACACCGGCGTCACGGTCCTCGGTCGCGATCTGCCCCATCCGCTGATCGTCGGTCCGACGGCGTTCCAGCTCCTCGCCCACCCGGAAGCTGAGATCGCCACCGCGCGGGCAGCGTCGCGGACCGCCACGACGATGTGTCTTTCGACGCTCGCCACCACCAGTGTCGCGGCTCTGGCCCAGGCGGTGCCCGACGCGAGGCGCTGGTTTCAGCTGTACATCTTCCGCGACCGGGGGGTAAGCCGCGAGCTCGTGAGGACCGCGGAGGAGCACGGTTACGAGGCACTTGTATTAACCGTCGACGTTCCGGTTATCGGGGTGCGCGAGCGCGAGCTGCGCGCCCGGCTCGAGCCGGCCACCCTGGAGCGCCTCACCGAAGCGGTCGCGGCGGTCCGCCGTCGGGTCAGTACACCGAGCGATTTCACGACGCAGTTCGATCCGACGGTCACGTGGTCTGACGTCGAGGAACTCGCCGCCTCGACGCGACTGCCACTACTGCGTTAAGGGAATCCTCACCGCCGGCGACGCGGATCTCGCCGCGCAAAGTGGCGCTCGCGGGATCGTCGTCTCCAATCACGGTGGTCGACAGCTCGACACCACCCGAGCGAGTGCCGATGTGCTCCCGGTCGTGATCGACGCCGTCGGCGAGCGGGTTGACGTGTTGGTCGACGGTGGCATCCGCCGTGGCACGGACGTGGTCAAGGCGCTCGCGCTCGGTGCCCGGGCCGTCATGCTTGGCCGGCCGGTCCTGTGGGGTCTCGCGGTCGACGGCGCGAACGGTGCCGCCAACGTCATCGAGCTGCTGCTTGCAGAGCTGCGCACGGCGCTGGCGCTCGCGGGCGCGCCCCGCTGCGCCGATCTCGATCGCAGCTTCCTCGCTCCTGACGCCACCTGGCGATGAACATACTCGTGACCGGTGTCACCGGTTACGTCGGTTCGCTGCTCGCGCCGCGACTGGCGCGCGACGGCCACGCGGTCACCGGACTCAGCCGCGAGGTGAGCGAGGTGCCGCTCGACGTGCCGGTCATGGTTGGCGACGCCGTCTCCGGGGTGGGGCTCGCGCGGGCTTTGCAAGGAATCGACGTCGCGTATTTCCTGATCCACTCGATGGAGGCCTCGCCGGACGGCTCGTTCGAGAGCCGCGAGGGGCTTGCCGCGACTAACTTCGCCCGTGCGGCGCGTGACGCCGGTGTCGCGAGGGTCGTCTACCTGGGTGGGCTGATTCCCGATCGCGGACCGATCTCTGCGCATCTCGCGAGCCGGCTCGCCGTCGAGCAAACCCTGAGCACCGCGGCGCCGTGCTCGGTCGCTCTGCGCGCGTCGATCGTGATCGGAGCGCGATCGCGCTCGTTTCGTCTCCTGGTGCGGCTGATCGAGCGCTTGCCCGCCTTGGCGCTCCCCGGCTGGCATACGCGGCGAACGAGTCCGGTCGACGAGCGTGACCTGATCGAACTGCTCTCGCGCGCGGCCACTGACGAGCGCGTCTGCGGCTTGTCACTGGACATCGGCGGCCGCGAGATCGTCTCCTACGGTGAGCTGATCGACCGGATCCGGGAGCACATGCTCATCCGCCGGCCGACGGTTCGGTTTCGAAACCTGATGGTGACGCCGATTGCAAGTCGTCTGTCAGCGGTCATCGCCGGCGAGGATCATGCACTCGTCGGACCGCTGATGGAGAGCCTCGAGAACGACCTGCTGCCGCGCCCCGACGGCGCCGCCAAGCTGTTGGGTGTCAGGCTCCACTCGCTCGACGCCGCGATCGAGCACGCCCTGCGTGAGTGGGAGGCCGACGAATCGCTGGCCGCCCGCTGACTGCTCACGTTAGTGTGCGCTGCGCATGAGCACCGTCAACGTCGCGATCGAGATCGATGCCCCCGTGGAGAGGGTCTGGGAGACCGTCATGGACCCCGGACACCTCAAAGACTGGGTCACGATCCACCGCTCTGTGCGGGATGTGTCGGACGATCCGCTGCGGCGAGGTTCGACGATGGATCAGGTGCTCCAGATCCGTGGGGTCTCGTTCCACGTTCACTGGACGGTCGTCGACCTCGAGCCGCCCCGACGAGCCGACTGGGACGGTAGGGGCCCGGCACACACGCGCGCACGGATCCTGTACAAGCTGACGGGGGACGGCGAGGGGCCTACGAGGTTCGAGTACACGAATGAGTTCACCGTCCCCGGCGGGGCGCTCGGAATGGTCGCGAGCAAGGTGATCGTGGGGGGCCAATCCGAGCGCGAGGCGTGGGCTTCACTCGCGCGGTTGAAGGCTTTGATCGAACGGACTTGACTTTCCGACTGTCACTGGTTGTATCTTTCACCAGTCGCACGTCATTCAACCTCGGAGGAATCGCATTGGCAGACTTCGTTGACGACACCGTGAAGGAGATCGATACTCGCCTGCACGCGTTGCAGGAAGAGGTCAAGAGGCTCGAGGCGGCGAAGGCGGCGCTGGTGGGCGGCGGTGCCGCCCGGCGCGGCCCTGGCCGGCCGCGCGCGGCTGCGAGCAACCCAACCACCCGTCGCTCCGCCTCACGTCGACCCGGCCGACCGCGGGGTCGCCGGGGCGGTAACACGCGTGCCAACCAGGCACTGGAGCTGGTGCGCAGTCGCCCCGGAATCACCATTCCGCAAATCGCGGAAGAGTTGAAGATCGAGCCGAATTACCTGTATCGCGTGATGCCCAAGCTCGTTTCAGACGGGCAGGTCAGGCGCGAGGGACAGGGCTGGCACCCCACGTCGAACGGCGCTGGAGGTTGATCGTGACCGTCCGCCCACCCCGACGAAGGGGTGGGCGGACGGCTCCTTACCGGGCGGCTGTTACACGGCTGGCGGATCGCCGCGGGCGGGAGCACTGGGTCACTGCATAGGAGAAGAGCCGCCCGGATGGCGGCTCTCGTCCCATGCCCCTTTGGTCGCGCCGGCTACTGGATCAGATCGAGTTCCTTGACCGCCGCGAGCTCGTCCTCGAGCTCCTTGACGGTGGCCCCAATGCGCTCGCGCGAGAACTCGTTGAGCTCCAGTCCCCGCACGACCGTGTACGTGCCAGCGCTGGTCGTGCACAGGAAAACTGCAGATCAGCCCGTCGGGCACTCCGTAGGACCCGTCGGACGGGATCGACATCGACACCCAATCGCCGGACGCCGTGCCGGACACCCAGTCATACACGTGGTCGACCGCCGCGTTTGCGGCCGAGGCCGCGCTCGACGCGCCGCGGACCTCGATGATCTCAGCGCCTCGCTTCTGCACGCTCGGGATGAACTCGTCCTCGAGCCATTGCTGGTCATCGACCACCTCGGCGGCGTTGCGGCCGTTCACCTTCGCGTGGAAGATGTCCGGATACTGGGTGGCCGAGTGGTTGCCCCAGATCGTCATGTTCGTGATCTCGCTCACCGCTGCCCCGGTCTTCGCCGCCAGCTGGCCGATCGCTCGGTTGTGG
This sequence comes from uncultured Solirubrobacterales bacterium, assembly GCA_963763525.1. Classification (GTDB taxonomy): domain Bacteria; phylum Actinomycetota; class Thermoleophilia; order Solirubrobacterales; family Solirubrobacteraceae; genus Palsa-465. The sequence goes on along the minus strand of CAVXPA010000009.1, from coordinate 283,494 downwards.
TCCAGGCGGGTCATCGCGGTGAAGCGCTCCGGTGGGATGTCAGGCGCGTTGCGCTGGGCGATCAGCACAGTTGGTGTTGGCGGGGTTGCCGACGACCAGCACCTTCACGTCGCGAGCCGCGTGATCGTTCAGCGCTCGGCCCTGGGGCTTGAAGATCCCGCCGTTGGCGGACGAGCAGGTCGCTTCGCTCCATCCCCTTCGTGCGCGGTCGCGCACCGACCAGCAGCGCGATGTTGACCCCTTCGAACGCCTTGTTCGGATCGTCGTGGATGTCCACGCCGGCGAGCAGCGGAAACGCGCAGTCCTCGAGTTCCATAGCCGTTCCCTCGGCGGCCCTGACAGCGTGCGGGGATCTCCAGCAGGGACAGATGTACGGGCGTCTGCGGGCCGAGCAGCTGGCCGCTGGCGATCCGGAACAGGATCGAGTAGCCGATCTGTCCTGCGGCACCGGTGACGGCCACTCGTACGGGGGAATCAGTCACTGCTTGCTCCTCTTCTGGGTCTGCACGTCCACGTGCGAGGTCGGGGCTCTGATGCTATATCGGGCGCCGTCAGGCTGTCAGATCGAGCCCGTAGACCTCGCCCAGCTTGGTCCGCAGGTAGGACACGAACGGCTCGACTCCGATCGAGCTGCCCGCGACACGCTCCAGCAGCTCGGGCGGCGTGAACTTGGCGCCGTGCCGGTGGACGTGCTCGCGCAGCCATTCGCGCAACGGCATCAGCTCGCCGGCGGCGATCGACGCGTCCAGATCGGGCAGATCGCGATAGGCCTGTGCCCACAGCTGACCGGCGATCAGGTTTCCGAGCGCGTACGTGGGGAAGTAGCCGAACAGACCTTCAGACCAGTGCACGTCCTGTAGCACGCCATGTGCGTCGTCCGGAACGTCCATTCCGATGTACTCCTTGAAGCGGCTGTTCCACGCCTCGGGCAGTTCCGCGACCGTGAGCTTGCCGTCGATCAGCTCCTGCTCGAGCTCGAAGCGCAGCACGATGTGGAGTCCGTACGTGGCCTCGTCTGCCTCCACGCGAATGTAGGAAGGTTGGACGACGTTCACCGCCCGGTACAGCGCGTCGGGCTCGAGGCCCGCCAGCGACTCTCCGAACAGCCCCGCCAGCCGTGGCGCGAGCACGTCGGCGAACGGTCGTCCGCGACCGACCATGTTCTCCCACATCCGGCTCTGTGACTCGTGAATCCCGTGCGACTCCCCGTGACCCAACGGCGTGCGCTGCAGCGAATCCGCGATCCCCGCCTCGTACAGTCCGTGTCCGCATTCGTGCATGCCACCGTAGAGGCTCGATGCGAAGTACGTCTCGTCCCAGCGGTTCGTGATCCGCACGTCAGAGGAACCGAACCCGGATGCGAACGGATGCACTGCGTCGTCCATTCGCCATGCCTGTCGATCGAAGCCCATCATCGTCACCACCCCGAGCACGAGCTCACGTTGGCGTTCGATCGGAAAGTGGCCGTGCAACAGCGAGGCGTCGATTGCCTCGCGGTGCTGAGCAACCGTTGCGATCATCGGAACCAGCGCCGCCTTGAGCTCGCCGAACAACCGGGCCACCTCTGCAGTTCGCATCTGCGGCTCGTAATCGTCGAGTAGCACGTCGTACGCGCAATCGAAGTCGTCGAAGCACTCGACGTAGCGGCGCGCAAGCTCGAGGTTCCGCTCGAGGTAGGGCGCAAACGCATCGAAATTCGAGCTCCTGCGAGCCTCGATCCATGCGTTGTTGCCGACGGCCGCCGCCCGGGCGCGTTCGGCCTCGAGCTCGCTGGGGACCCGCCGCGCCTTCTTCCAGTGGCGTGCCGTGACCGCCACGAGGCGCGCCTCGTCGGAGTCCGCCGACGTCCCGTCGAGCGCCTCGGACGCCTCCTCGAGCATGCGCCCCATGTCGGACGAGACGAACATCTCGTGGCTCACCGCGTTGAGCGTCGCGAGCGCCTCGGCTCGAGCGCCGACGCCGCGGGGCGGCATCACAGTCTGCTGGTCCCACCCCAGCAGGCCGGAGGTGTTGCGCAGGTCGGAGATCCTCCCCAGTCGCTCACGGAGCGCGGTCAACTCATCGGACATATCTCTGTTCTCCGGTCTGGTTCGTTTTGCACACTCGCGCTGCCGCGGATCGCTCCCGGCGTAGCGATTCCAGCGGCTGTGCGACTATTGCAGCATGTTGCGGCGCCGGAGCTCGATCAAGCTCTTCGACATCTTCGGCATCAGGATCGGAGTCGATGCCGGTTGGTTCGTGATCCTGTTTCTGTTGATGTTCACGCTCGCCGGATCGTTTCGCTCCGAGTTGCAGAGCTCTGACGCCGTTGCCTACCTCACGACCGTGGTCACGGTCCTGATCCTGTACGCGTCGCTCGTGGTACACGAGCTCGGACACGCGTTCGCCGCGCGCAGACAGGGGATCGACGTGCGGGAGATCCAGCTGTTCCTGTTCGGTGGTCTCACGCAGATGAGCCGAGATGCGTCCACACCGGCGGAGGAGTTCAAGGTCGCCGCTGCCGGCCCGCTCGCAACGTTCGGCTTCGTATTGGTCTGCCTCGCGGTCGACCTCGCGATCGTCGGCCCGCATCGCCTTGGGGACGCGGCGCGGCTCGTGTCGGTCCGGATCACGCCGGTGCTGCTGGCGCTCAGCTGGCTGTTGTTTTGGAACGTCCTGCTGCTCGTGTTCAACCTCGTGCCCGCGTTCCCGCTGGACGGCGGGCGCATCGCGCGCGCGATCATCTGGCGCGTCACGGGCGACAAGGCCCGGGGCACGCGCGTGGCGGCGACGATGGGGCAGATCTTCGCGGTCATTCTCGCGGGCGTCGGCATCTGGTGGTTGATCGAGTGGCACAGCTTCAGCGGCGTGTTCCTGGTGGCAATGGCGTTCCTCCTCGGGCAGTCCGCCCGTGGCGCGATTGTTCAGACCGCGGTCGCGGAGCGAATCGAGGGAGTCCGCGTGGCCGACATCATGGACCGCCAACCCGTCGCGATTCCCGCCTCGACGCCCGTCGGGCAGGCACTGGATGAGTTCTTCCTGCGCTACCGCTGGTCGTGGTTCCCGGTGATCGACGACGGCGGCCACTTTCTTGGCATCGCCCGCCTGCAACGCGTCCAGGAGGTGCAAGACAGCGGCGAGGGGTGGCTCACGGTTGGCGCCGTGGTGGAGAGCGAGGAAGCACGCAAGTGGCGCGTCGAGGAGGATCGTCCGCTGACGGAGTTGATGGCGTCTGAGTCGCTGGGGCGGCTCGGAGCGCTGATGGCAGTCGACCGGGAAGGCGTGCTCAGGGGCGTTGTGACAGTCGACCAGGTCCGGCGGGCGCTGCAGTCGGCGTTCAGCTCGCCAGCGTAGAAGGAGACGAACGAATGAAAGTGATTGGAGCGGGGTTGCCGCGAACCGGGACCCTGACGCAGAAGGTTGCGCTCGAGATGCTCGGGTTCGGTCCGTGTTACCACATGGTCAACGTGCTGACCGACCTGAGCCGCGTGCCGCCGTGGCGCGAGGTGCTCGAGGGCGGGCGTGACTGGGACAGCGTGCTCGCCGGCTACCCGTCGGGCGTCGATTGGCCGCTGAGCTTCTTCTACCGGGAACTGCTCGAGGCATACCCCGACGCCAAGGTCGTGCTCAGCGTGCGCGATCCCAGACGCTGGGAGAAGAGCATGCGCGAGACGATCTGGAACACCCTCACGGGCGACTCGCTGATCCGCGACCTCTCCTCCGCCGCCTGCCGGATCAACTCGCAATGGCGTGACTACATCGACCTGATGTCCGACATGTGGGAGCTGGCGGGTACGTACGCTGACGATACGCACGGCCGGCTGCATGCCACGCTCGACCGTCACGTCGATCAGGTCAAGCGCACGGTGCCCGCCGACCAGCTGCTCGTGTGGGACCTCGGCGAGGGCTGGGAGCCATTGTGCGACTTTCTCGACGTCCCCGTGCCGGCGTCGCCGCTGCCCCATCTGAACGACAGCGTCCAGTTCCGCGATCGCATCGTCGACATGACGCTGAATATGCTCGGGGACTGGTGGTCGAGCGCGCAGCCGGCAGGGCCGGCGGGCGCGGCTCCTAATTAGAATCGAATCGCAATGCCTTCACACGACGTCTTGATCATCGGCGCCGGCCTCGCGGGTCAGCGCGCCGCGCTCGCCGCCGCGCAGGCCGGCGCGACGGTGGGGATCGTCTCCAAGGTCCATCCCGTCCGTTCGCACTCGGTCGCTGCCGCCGGCGGCATCAACGCGGCTCTGAACCCAGAGGACACGTGGGAATCGCACGCGTTCGACACGGTCAAGGGGTCGGATTACCTCGGCGATCAGGACGCGATCGAGATCATGTGCCGCGAGGCGCCGGACGAGATCCTCTGGCTGGAGCACGCGGGCGTCACGTTCCACCGCAACGCGACGGGCCACTTGGGCACGCGCGCGTTCGGCGGCGCCTCGGCCGCCCGCACGTACTACGTCGCGGACATCACCGGACACGCGATCCTCCACGTGCTCTACGAGCAGCTGATGAAGCACGGCGACACGGTCGACCGCTTCGAGGAGTGGTTCACGACCGATCTGCTCCAGGACGAAGAGGGCCGCTGCGTCGGCGCGATCTGCCGCAACCTGCGCGACGGTCATCTGGAGGTCTTCAACGCCAAGACGACGATCCTCGCCTCCGGCGGCGCCGGCCAGATCTACAAGCCGACGACGAACGGGCTGATCGTGACCGGCGACTGCATCGCCCAGGCGTACCGGATCGGCGCCAAGCTGATGGACATGGAGATGATCCAGTACCACCCGACCACGCTGGCCGGCAACGGGCTGCTGATCACCGAGGGAGCGCGCGGCGAGGGCGCGTGGCTGCTCAACGCCAAGGGCGAGCGCTTCATGGAGCGCTACGCCCCGAACAAGCTGGAGCTGGCCTCCCGCGACGTCGTCTCGCGCGCCGAGCAGACCGAGATCAACGAAGGCCGCGGGTTCCCCGACGGAACGGTCGCGCTCGACATCACCAAGGTCCCGCGCCGCCGCACGCTCGAGGCGCTGCGGGAGATCGTCAACATCGGCCGCGACTTCGCGGGCGTCGACATCACCCAGGAACCGATTCACATCCGCCCAGGGCAGCACTACATCATGGGCGGCGTCAAGACCGACGTCGACGGCCAGACGACGATCCTCGGGCTCTACGCGGCCGGCGAGGTCGCCTGCGTGTCGGTCCACGGGGCGAACCGGCTGGGCGCCAACTCCCTGCTCGACACGCTCGTGTTCGGGCGTCGCTCGGGCGTGCACGCCGCCGGCGTGGGGCGCAACATGACGATGCCCTCGACCCCCGCCGCCAAGGTCGCCGATACCGAGCGGAAGATCGCGGCGATCATGAATCGACGGGCCGGCGGGCGGCGAGTCGCCGCGATCAAGAACGAGCTCGGCGACGCGATGAACGAGTACCTCGCGGTGTTCCGCGACGCCGAGGGGCTCGCCAAGGCGCACGAGATCATCCTGCGGCTCAAGCAGGAGGCGGCGACGGCGTCGATCGACGATCATGGCTCGATCTTCAACCAGGACGTGATCGCCGCGATCGAGCTCGGCTACATGCTGGACATCGCCGAGACGATCGTCGTCGGGGCAGAGGAACGCAAGGAATCGCGCGGCGCTCAGTTCCGACTCGACTTTCCCGAGCGCAACGACGAGGAATGGCTCAAGCACATCGACATCTCGCTCGACGAGGACGATGAGCCGGCGATCAGCTATTCCGAGGTCACGATCACCCGCTGGCAGCCCGAGGCAAGGACGTACTAAGTGCTCCCCCGGCCGGGCCGCGAACGTAGACGAAGCTACGAGGAGGGCCGATGCCCGAGTACACGCTGAAGATCCGCCGGTTCGACCCCACCTCGGGCAGGGCGGCCTATTGGGACGAGCACACAGTCGACATGCCCGACACGCAGTCCGTGCTCGACGCGATCCTGCAGATCAGGGACGAGAGGGACGGCTCGATCGGCATCCGCTGCTCCTGCCAGCAGGCAATCTGCGGCTCGTGCGGCGTGCGCATGAACGGCAAGCCGGGGCTCGCGTGCAACACGCACCTGCGGGAGGCCGCCGAGCGCCGTCACGCCGATGGCGGCTCTGATGTTAATGCCGCGTCGGACGGCGATGGCGAGCCAAATGGCGACGCTGGGTCAGACGGTGGGCGCGAGGGCGTCATCGAGGTCGAGCCGATGGGCAACATGCCCGTCATCCGCGACCTGATCGTCGACATGGACGCGGTCCACTGGCGCAAGATCCAGCGCGTCACGCCGTGGCTGGTGAACAAGGAGCCGATCCCCGAGCGCGAGTACATCGTGCCCCACGCCAACATGGTCGACGTGACCCAGACGATGGCCTGCATCCAGTGCGGGGCCTGCGTGTCGGATTGCCTGGCGATGGAGGTCGACCCGCTGTTCGTCGGCCCCGCGGCGCTCGCGAAGGCCTACCGGTTCGTCGGCGACCCGCGCGATTCGCAGCAGCTCGAGCGCCTCTACGACCTCTCGCAGGACCCGCACGGGATCTACGACTGCACGCACTGCTTCAACTGCATCGACGCGTGCCCCAAGGACGTCGCGCCGATGAGCCAGATCATGCGCCTGCGCCGGATCGCGGGCACCGACCGCGACATCGACGACCGCAACAACGGCCAGCGTCACGAGGAGGCGTTCGTGACGCTGGTGCGCGACTACGGCCTCCTGTACGAGGCGGAGCTGCTGCCTCGGAGCTATGGCGGCGACTCGTGGTTCGGCAAGTTCCATCCGCGCGCCGGCAAGGAGCTCTTGTCCTCGCTGCCGGTCGTCCTCAAGGGGGTGCTGCGCGGCAAGGTCTCGCTCAAGACGGCGATGTTTGGCCACAAGCTCCGCCCCAACGACCTGAACGCGGTCAAGCGGATCTTCAAGACCGTCGAGAGCCGTCCCCAGCGCAACGAGCTGAACCTGTACGTGTCGGGGAACGAAGACGACGAGCCGGACGCCGCCTCGCCGCCGGGCGCCGACGGCCGCGAGCCGGCGGCCCAGACATCAGCGGAGGACCGGACATGAAGGTCGCCTACTGGCCCGGCTGCGTGAGCCGGGGCTTTACACCCGAACTGCACGGCTCGATGGCGAAGGTCGCGCCGCTGCTCGACATCGAGCTGATCGAGCTCGATCGTGCCGCGTGCTGCGGCGCCGGCGTGATCGCCGAGCACAACCAGGAGCTCGCCGACACGCTCAACGCGCGCACGTTCGCGCTCGCGCAGGGGACCGACGGCGAGCTGATGATGAACATCTGCTCCACTTGCCAGGGCGCCCAGTCCGAGTGCCAGGAGCGGCTCGACGCCAGCGGCGAGTACCGCGCGCAGATCAACGCGAACCTCGCCGAGGAGGGTCTCAGCTACCGCAAGGGGCTGACGAACAAGAACTTCCTCTGGCTCCTGGTCGAGGAGATCGGCCTCGACGCGCTCCGCGCGAAGGTCAAGCGCCCGCTGTCGAACCTCCGGGTGGGACCGTTCTACGGCTGTTACATCGTCCGTCCGGTCGACCGCCTGCACATCGATTCCGAGCATCCCCGCGACCGCTACCTGCACTGGGTGATCGACGCGCTCGGCGGCACCGTCGTCGACTACGCCGGCGTCTACAAGTGCTGCGGCTTCCCGATCATCACGATGAACAAGGAGGCGTCGCTGTTGCAGGCGGGGCGCCACATCGGCGACGCGATGGACGCCGAGGCCGACTGCCTCGTGGTTCCGTGCCCCCTGTGCCACCTGAACCTCGATCTCCAGCAGCCGCTGGCGGCCAAGGTCGTGGGTCGCCCGCTGGACCTCCCTGTGCTGCACCTCCCGCAGCTCGTCGGGCTCGCGCTCGGCCTCTCACCGAAGGAGCTCGGGATGAACAAGCACGTCGTACGGCCGACATCGGTGATCGATTGGTCGACGTCAGTCGTCGCCGGCGCGGCGGCCTGATCGGCCGTCTCGGAGCGCGGCTGGGGTCGCTCCGGCCGGGATCTGCGGACTCGGAGGGCTCGGGCGCAACTGCCTCCCAGCCCTCCCCTTCCTCCGAGCCCTCCACCCCCTTCCCCGAGCTGGCCGCCGGCCTCGACGCGGCCCGCGACCGCCTGCGGTCGGCGATCCCCCCGCCACCGCCCGAGTAGCCGCCGGCGCGGCCCGTCGCCGCGATCTTTGCGGATCCAGTTCCACCTGTCGGAACCAGATCCGCAGCGTTCGACGAGGGGTCGCTGCTCAGGCGCTTCGTGCGAGCTCGGGGCGGGCGGCGGTGAGCAGCAGCTCGGCGATCTGCACGGCGTTCGTCGCGGCGCCCTTGCGCAGGTTGTCCCCGACGATCCACATGCTGAGCGCCCGCGGATGCGACGTGTCCTGGCGGATCCGCCCGACGAACACCTCGTCGCGCCCGGCCGCCCGCAGCGGCGTCGGCACGTCCTCGACGATCAAGCCAGGAGACTGCGCGAGCAGCGCCCGCGCCTGCTCGGCGGACAGCGGCGCGCGCGTCTGCACGTTGACCGCCTCGGAGTGGCCGATGCGGACCGGCACGCGGACGCACGTGACGGAGATCCCGATCTCGTCGTCCTCGAGGATCTTGCGGGTCTCGAACATCATCTTGCGCTCTTCGTCGGTGTGGTCGTCGCCGTCGGCGAACTTCCCGGCCGCCCCGATCACGTTGAAGCCGATCGGCTCGGGATACACCTCGGGCGCCGGCCCCTCCATCTCGTGCAGCGACGCGTGCGCTTGGGCATCGAGCTCGTCGACGGCCTTCTTCCCGGTTCCGGAGACCGACTGGTAGGTCGCGACGACTAGGCGCTCGATCCCGACCTCCCGATGGATCGGCGCGAGCGCGACGAGCATCTGCATCGTCGAGCAGTTCGGGTTCGCGATCAGTCCGTGATGCCCAGCCAGCGCGTGTGGATTGACCTCCGAGACGACCAGCGGGATGTCCGGATCGCGCCGGAACGCCGACGAGTTGTCGATCACGGTCGCTCCGGCGTCGACGAACCGCGGCCCCCACTCGCGTGAGACGCCTGCCCCGGCCGAGAACAGCGCGAGGTCGAAGCCCTTGATCGCGTCTTCGGTCAGCGCGCGTACGATCACGCCGTCGACCTCACGCCCAGCCGATCGATGCGAAGCGAATGGCACGATTTCGCTCGCGGGAAACTCTCGCTCGCGCAGGACCTCTAGCATCACGCCGCCGACGAGCCCGGTCGCGCCGACGACGGCAACGCGGGTCACCGGGCCTCCTGACCGAACGGCTCCTCGCGGCGTACCTCCGCCGCGCTCAACTCGAACGTCGTATGCAGCGCTCGTACGGCGCGCGGGACCGCGTCGGCGCGGATCACGCACGAGATCTTGATCGGGGACGTGGAGATCATCTCGATGTTGATCTCCTCCTCGGCAAGCGTCTCGAACACCTGCGCCGCGACGCCCGGATGCGAGCGCATGCCGGCGCCGACGATCGATACCTTGCCGATCTCCGGGTCGGTGTCGACGTTCACGATGCCCAGCGCCCGGGTCACGGGCTCGAGCGCCTGCTCGGCCGCGCGGAGGTCCTCGCTCGCGATCGTGAAGGACACCTCTGCGTCGCGATCTTCACCCCGTGGCTCGTTCTGGATGATCGTGTCGACGTTGCAGTTGGCGTCCGCCAGCGCGCGGAAGATCGACGCGGCGGCGCCGGGGCGGTCCGGCACTCCGAGCAACGTGATCCTGGCTTCCTCGGTCGAGTGCGTGACCGCGGTGATGAGCGGGTGTTCCATCGTCTCTTCTTCCCCTAGGACATAGGTTCCGGGTCGTTCCTCGAAGCTCGACCGGCAGTGGATCCTGACGCCGTGGTTCTGCGCGTACTCGACCGAGCGCAGCTGCAGCACCTTGGCCCCCGAAGCCGCCATCTCGAGCATCTCCTCGAAGCTGACGTAGGGCAACTTTCGGGCGTCGGGGACGAGACGCGGGTCGGCCGTGAACACACCCGAGACGTCCGTGTAGATCTCGCACACCTCGGCCCCGATCGCGGCCGCCACCGCGACCGCCGTCGTGTCGGACCCGCCGCGCCCCAGCGTTGTCACGTCGCGGCTCGTCGAGACGCCCTGAAAGCCCGCGACGAGCACGATCTTGCCGTCGCGCAACCCTTCTCGGATCCGGTCCCCACGGACGTCGAGGATCCGCGCCTTCGTGTGGGAGGTGTCGGTGACGATCCCAGCCTGCGATCCGGTCAGCGAGATCGCGCTGTGGCCGAGGTCGTGGATCGCCATCGCGCACAGCGCGCACGAGATCCGCTCGCCGGTCGAGAGCAGCATGTCCATCTCGCGCGGGTCGGGCGCCGGCGAGACCTCTTCCGCCATCGCGATCAGCTCGTCGGTCGTCTTGCCGCGCGCCGACAGCACAGCGACGACCTGGTGGCCGCCTTCCCGTTTGGCGACGATCCGCCGCGCCGCGCGTTTGATCCGCTCGGCGTCGGCGACCGAGGTGCCGCCGAACTTCATCACGATTGCGCCTGCCACGGGGCGAAGGCTACGCGGTCTACAGCGCGCGGCGTCCCACGAGCGCGCGGCCGAGCGTCAGCTCGTCCGCATACTCGAGGTCGGCGCCGACCGGCAGTCCGCTGGCGAGCCGTGTCACGGCAATGCCTGCGACGCGTTCGCGCAGACCCGTCGCGAGATGAAGCGCGGTCGCCTCGCCGGTCGTGGTCGGGTTGGTCGCGATCACGACCTCGCGCACCTCGCCCTCCTGCACCCGCTCGTACAGCTCGGCGATCTTGAGATCCTCGGGATCGATCCCGTCGATCGGCGACAGCGCGCCGCCGAGCACGTGATAGCGGCCGCGGAACTCTTGCGTACGTTCGATCGAGATCACATCGGAGGGTTCCTCGACCACGCAGATCACGTCGAGCTCGCGCCTTGCATCGCTGCAGATCCGGCACAGCGGTCCGTCGGCGAGGTTGAAGCACACCTCGCACAGTCCGATTCGCTCCTTGACGTCGACGATCGCCTGAGCGAGCGCCCGCGCCTCCTCGTCGCTCGCCCGCAGGATGTGGAACGCGAGCCGCTGGGCCGTTCGCCCGCCCACGCCGGGAAGCTTCGACAGCTCGGTGATCAGCCGCTGGACCGGCGGTGCGTACACGCCTGTCTCCGCGCCCGGATCAGAACCCGGGCAGACCGAGGCCGCCGAGGCCGCCGAGGCCGCCGGCGATCCCGCCCAGCTTCGAGCTGGCGAGCTCCTGGGCCGCGCGAAGCGCCTCGTTGACCGCCGCGAGGACCATGTCCTGAAGGAGCTCGACGTCCTCGGGGTCGACCGCCTGAGGATCGATCGTGATCTCCCTGAAGTTCAGATCGCCCGTGATCTTGACCGTGACCATCCCCCCGCCCGCTGAGGCTTCGACGACCTCGTCCTTCAGCGACTCCTGCGCGGCCATCATCTGCTCCTGCATCTTCTGGACCTGCTTCATCATCTGCTGCATGTTCGGCTGCTGGGGCATCGCTCACTCGTCTCCGTCGTGGTCATCGAGGATCTCTTCGGCGTCGAACTCCTCGAGGAAGCGTCTCACGAGCTCCTCGCCGGAGAGCGCCGGCTCGCCGTTGTGGTCGTCTTCGCGTAGCTCGTAGCGAAGCGCGAGCTTATGGCCCGTCACGCTGCGGAACGCTTCCCCCGCGACGCGCCGGTAGTCGTCCTGCTCGGCCTTGCGCTTGAGGAAGTCCGCGCCGACGGGAAACGCGATCGTGACCTCGCGCTCGCCGACCGCGACCGGACGGGCGGCGGCGAGTGAGTGGGCCAGCATCGCGTTCTCGGCCTTGACCAGATCGACGACCGCTGGCCACGCGTCGATCGCCGACTCGAGCGCGAGCGGGGTCGCATCCGCGGTGGCCTCAGCGACGGGCGCTGGGGCGGTTGCGGCGGCGGCGACCGCGGGCATCGCCGAGCCGGCGGCGCCCGCGGGGGGCGCGGCGGCAGCGGCCGGCGCGGCGGCGGCCTTGGCGGTGCGCGCGGGTGCGACGCGCTCGGCCGTTAGCTCCTCGGGCGGGGCATCCGCTTGCGCAACCAAGGGCCGCGCGGCGGGCACGGGTGCCGACGCGGACGGCGGCGACCCGTCCGATCGCAGCTGCGCCTCGAGCCGGTCGAGCCGCGACAGCAACGCGGCTGTCGATGGGTCGATCTCGGGGGCGGCGGCCTTGATCAGCACGAGCTCGAGCTGGATCCGCGCCTGAGCGCCGTTGGTCGTCGCTTCGAGCGCCGCCGCGACGAGGTCGAGCAACCTGACCGCGTCCGCGCCCGGCAGCGCCCCCGCCTGCTCGGCGAGGCGCTGATCGCGCTCCGGCGTGACCCGCAACTCGGGTGGCACCTCGCCGAGGATCTGCACGACGAGCAGCTCGCGTACGTGAACCTCGAGGTCGCGCAGGACCTGACCGGGATCGCGTCCCGACTCGGCCAGTGCGGCCGCGGCGCGCAACGCCTGCGCCGGATCGCGCGCAATCGCGGCCTCGATCGCCTCGAACAGCTCCTCCGCGTCGGCGACGCCGAGCACCGCGACCACGTCGGCCGGCTCGATCGTGCGCTCGGGGGCGTAGGTGGCCAGCTGTTCGAGCGTGCCGAGGGCGTCCCGGAAGCTCCCGGTCGCATGGCGCGCGATCAACGCGAGCGCGCTCTGGTCGATGTCGATCTGCTCCTGCTCGGCCACGCGCGCGAGCACGGTTGCGACCTGCTCGACCGCCGGCCGCCCGAAGTCGAACCGGTGGCAGCGATCGACGACGGTCGGCAGCACCTTCTGCGCCTCGGTCGTCGCGAGCACGAAGATCGTCCGCGGCGGCGGCTCCTCGAGCGTCTTCAGAAAGGCGTTCCAGGCTTGCGACGAGAGCATGTGGGCCTCGTCGAGGATGTAGATCTTGTGGCGCCCCGACACCGGCGCATAGGCGACCTTCTCACGCAGGTCCCGGATGTCGTCGACCGAGTTGTTCGACGCAGCGTCCATCTCGATCACGTCGAGCGAGGTCGCGTTCGCGATCGACACGCATGATTCACAGACCCCGCACGGCGTGGTCGTCGGTCCGTTCACGCAGTTCAGGCACGCGGCGAGGATCTTCGCCATGCTCGTCTTGCCCGTCCCGCGCGTGCCGACGAACAGGTACGCGTGGTGCACCTGACCGCGCTCGACCGCGTTGCGCAGCGTGCGAACAACGTGCTCTTGCCCGACGACGTCGTCGAACGTGCGCGGGCGATGGCGGCGATAAAGCGAGGGGCCGGAGGACATCGGAGCGAGGGGCAGGGGACTCGACAATCGAGTCTAGTGGGGCAAGCGGCCGAGACCGTCGGGCTGCTCGGACGTCGCCCTGCGCTCTCGGGACAACCCTCCGGCACCCACCGGCGACCGAGGTCGGGAAGCGGATCGTGCACCCTCCTTTGAAGCGACTACCCGCGGCGCTGCCACCGTTTGTGACTCCGGTCCGGCGCTCCCACGACGCCTGGGGGTGACCGCTTAAGGCTGCTTCCTTCCGGACCTGACCTGGTTCACGGGTCTCCATCGCCGCGGGACCGGGCCATCACCGCCACGAACGGGGCGCTGACCGAGAGCGTCGGCCCCTGGGGAGGGAATTCAGCCCCGCTAGAGCGGTTTGCGGGTACAGGGCACCGCTAGCACCCCGCCTAGCACGATCCACCACGGATGGTAGTCGCTGGCGGCCCTCGCCGGCAAGTTCGCATCGGAGGCCACCGCGCGCGGCAAAAGTTCGAGCCTGGCCCTGCCGTTATGATCGTCAGAGCTATGACGGTCGGGGTAATCGGACTGGGATACGTGGGGCTGCCGCTTGCGGTGGCTTTTGCCGAGGCGGGCGACGACGTCGTCGCGGTCGATATCGACCCACGCAAGGTGGCGGCGATCAAGAACGGCGAGTCCTACGTCGAGGACATCCCCTCCGAGCGACTGCAGCAGGTCCTCGACCGGATCTCGGCCACGTCTCACTTCCAGCCGCTCGCCCGGACCGACGCCGTCCTGATCTGCGTGCCGACGCCGCTGACGCCGAACCGTGAGCCGGACCTCGAGGCGCTCGAGTCCGCCGGCCGTGGCCTCGGCCAGGTCCTCCAGCGCGGTCAGCTCGTCGTCCTCGAGTCGACCACCTATCCGGGGACCACGCGCGAGCGGCTCGTCCCGCTCCTCGAGCAGGAGTCGGAGCTGCGCGTCGGCGAGGACGTGAACGTCGCGTTCTCACCCGAGCGCGTCGACCCGGGCCGCACCGACTTCGCGCTGCGCAACACGCCGAAGGTGATCGGCGGGATGACCGCGGTCTGCGGCGATCGCGCCGAGCAGCTCTACGGTCGCATCTGCGACAACATCGTGCGCGTCTCGACGCCCGAGGTGGCCGAGATGACGAAGCTGCTCGAGAACATCTTCCGCTCGGTCAACATCGCCCTGGTGAACGAGCTGGCGATCCTGTCCGACCGCATGGGCATCGACATCTGGGAGGTCGTCGACGCGGCCTCGACCAAGCCCTACGGCTTCATGCGCTTCGAGCCGGGGCCCGGGATGGGCGGCCACTGCCTCCCCGTCGATCCGTTCTACCTGACCTGGCGCGCACGCGAGTTCCACATGTCGACCGAGTTCATCGAGCTCGCCGGCAAGATCAATCAGCAGATGCCCTACCACTGCGTCGAGCGGATCGAGCGCGCGCTCAACGACGCCGCCAAGGCGGTCAAGGGCTCGCGCATCGCGGTCCTCGGCGCCAGCTACAAGGGCGGCGTCGGAGACATCCGCGAATCGCCCGCGCTGCGGATCATGGAGGTCCTCTTGGAGCGAGGCGCCGAGATCCGCTATCACGATCCGTTCGTACCCTCGCTGCCCGCGTTCGGACTCCAGAGCACACCGCTCGAGGAGGCCACGGCCGACGCCGACGCCGTCGTGCTGGTCACGGCCCATCCGAACATCGATCACGCGGCAATCGCGCGCGAGGCGACGCTGTTCATCGACCTGCGCGGGATCACCCGCGGCGAGCGGGCCGAGAACCTCGTTCGTCTCTGACCCTACGCAAGGCCGTAGAATCCCCGGACTCCCGGGCGCGTAGCTCAGTGGGAGAGCGCTCGCTTCACACGCGAGAGGTCGCTGGTTCAAGCCCAGCCGTGCCCATCAAGAAAGCCCCGCTAATGCGGTGGTTTTTTGTTGCCCGAGAGCAGGGGCCGAGACTCTCAGATAGCCTTCATTCACTTTTCCGATTCGCTTTTCCGCCCTCCTGGAGCCTCTTGCCACGTGATCCAGCGGCAATGCCTACCACAGTCAAGGGCTCGGGCCCGCGGTCAGGCGGGCGCCCCGGGCGAGTGACGGACCTGCCGCCCGAGGCGCGATCACGCGCCTCGACCCCCCGGGACATTGATGTCCACCGGGCGGCGCCAGCGCTGTCAGAATCGATCGTCGACAGCAACACGCGCGAAGCGATCAGCATGCGAGCATCGGACCCTAAGACCGCCTCGGCCACAGCCCCACCGATCAGGGCGCGGCTCAACACCTACACGTCCTACAGCATCGGCTGCGCCGACGTGCGAGGCGCCATCCTCCTCCTCGCGCAGCGCCGGACTCCTGAAACGCTAGACCGAACGACACTCCGCGAGCCGTGGCACGCTTGCTGAAATCGCCCCCGGCGGCAGCGGGCCCCCCGCTCGTTGCCCAAAAAGGCGACCGCCAAGGGATAGCCCAATTCCGGCGCCTAACAGTTGCGGAACGGACGAATGTCAGCAGCGCTGAGCGACTCGCAAGTGCCCCCCGGTACCTAGCCAGGGCCGTGCCCAGCGACAACCGCGACGCCCTCGCATCCAGCGCTCGCTATGCCGGGATCCGGGCCCGCCAGCGACCGCTGCAACACGGACCGCTCACTCCCGGTTCCACGAACTACCGGGCGTTAGGCAGGCCGACGGCGCGCATGGCCGCGCTGCTGCTAACGCGTGGCCAGCACCCGAAGCGGAAGTCGCGTCGCGAGACCCGCCTCGGCGACGAAGGGGCAGCGGTCCGCGGCGAGGAGACGCGTGAGATCGTTGCGCTCCGGCAGTGTCGGGCGACTCGATCGGAGCTATCGAGAGGATGCGAATCGCTCCTGCGAGCTGCGCCGCAAGCCGGGGCCTCGCAGCGGTGCGCGATCGGGATATTGCTTGGCCGGAAGGCGGCTTCTCGTCGGGAACGGACCGCGTCGTCCTAATGACGGGTAATCCTCGAAGCTGTGTCGGTGCGCCGCGCATCCGTTTCATGGCTGCTCGTCGTGGTCGCGGTCGCTGCGATCGCCGTGTTCGTCGCGCTGACGATCGCTGTGACTGGCAGTTCCTCGCTCGCGTTTGACTCGCGCGCGTTTGCGATCGCCGACGACGCGCGCGCGCCATGGCTTGACGCCGCCGCCCGGGTCGTCACGACGCTGGGCCTGATCGCGATCGTGGGCCCGGCGGTGGTCGTTGGCGCCGCGGTCGCGATCAAGCATCACGACCGCGCCCGCGCGGGCGCTCTCGTCGTCGGGGCGGCACTCGTATGGATCAGCGTATGGATCGTCAAATCGGTGGTCGACCGCCCCCGGCCGCCGGACCCGCTCGTCCACACTTCCGGCCAGAGCTATCCGTCGGCTCACGCTGCCAACTCCGTCGGCTGGCTCGCGCTGGCGATCGCACTTACGGTCGTGATCCCGACCCGAGCCGGCCGGATCGCCGCGATCACCGCTGGCGCTCTCCTCGCTGTGTTCGTCGGCCTGAGCCGGATTTACCTGCGCGCCCACTACGCCTCCGACGTCCTCGCCGGCGAAGCTCTCGCCGTGGCCATCTACGCACTCGCCGCAGTCGGCGCGATCGCCTGGCAAACCCGGCGCGAATCAGCTATCGGCGGCGCCGATCGCCGCCTCCTCCCTTGATCGAGTACCAATCCTCTCGACGACCTGCCCCGGTCGACGACTGCGAGAGATCGAGCCATCTGCCCTCACCCCCCAATCACGAACGACTAGGTACAGCTGATCTCGACGGCGCCGGCGATCTGACTTCCGCTTCGGGCTGGCGGACAGCGAGAGCGGAAGCGCCCCGACCAGACCCGTTTCGGCGACGAAACAGTAGCGCGTGTCAATATCGACGGGGCGCGGGCGGCCTCCGCCAGCGCAACCTCCCCGCAGAGCGCATCGAGCAAGCACTCGCGAGCCTCGCCGCCGCCGGCCGCGCCCACCACGGACGGACCCTCACCGCCGGCCGCCCTGCCGAGCTCTGGACCGCCGCGCCAGCACCCGGCGCCTGAACCGCCGCCGCCACGCGCGAGTGGGTCGCATCGCTCGCCCAGCCACGCCCCGACCAACGACAGCATCCTGCATCCGCACCCGGCCAGCCCCACCGCCGTCGCGATCAGTGCACACGGGGTTCAGGTACATGTCGAGGATCTCTGGCTTGGAGTAGGAGATCGAGAGCTTGACGCCGAGGCCGATCTCCCGGAGCGTTCCCGCGAGTCCGCCCTGGTTTCCATACAGCTGCTTGATGAGCTGCTGTTCGATCGTGCTCATCCACGGCCCGCTGCCCGACGTGCGCAAGTGGACTCCTCAAGAGCTGATCGGGCTGGTCGAGCAGGCGGGGCTGCGCGGGCACGGCGGGGCGTCGTTCCCGACGCGCGAAAGATGCAGGCGGTCGCCTCGCGGCGCGGGCCGGCGGTCGTGGTCGCCAACGGCTCCGAGGGAGAGCCGGCGAGCAAGAAGGACCGCGCTCTGATGCGCGAGCTGCCGCACCTCGTGCTCGACGGCGCGGCCGTCGCAGCCCGCGCAGTCGGCGCACGCAAGGCGATCATCGTCCTGCCGGGCAGCGATGACCGAAGCGCACGCAGCTTGCACGCGGCCCTCCGCGACCGCCGCCACACACGCGTGCGCGAGGACCCGCGGTTTGAGGTGTTCGCCATCGACCAGCGCTACCTGGCCGGACAGGAAAGCGCGCTGGTCAACGCGCTCAACGGCGGCCCCGGCTTGCCCACACTCACGCCCCCCAGACCGTTCGAGAGCGGCGTCCGCCGACGGCCGACGCTCGTTCAGAACGTCGAGACGCTCGCGCACCTCGCGCTGCTCTACCCGCAGCTCACCCAGCCGCCGACGGTCTCCTCGGACCGCTCACCGCCCGCGCCGAAGCGCACGTCATCCGGCTCGCGCTTCTCTAGGCCCTGCTCGACGGACAGAAGACGATCCACCCCGAGCACCTCCACCCAGCGCTCGCGCTCTGGGACTACGCCCACCGATCCGCTGCCTGGGCGCTCGGCCACGCCACCGGCGACCCACTCGCCGAGCACATCCACACCGCCCTGCTGCGCTCGCCCGACGGGCCGCTTTCATCGCCAGCCGTTACCCCCTCCCGAACCCTTTGGTCGTTCGGTCGTTCGTCTACCCGATCACCATCAACGACGACGTCGTCATCACCATCCAGCGTGTCCGTCAACAGATGGAAGCCTCAGCCCCCCGGATCTGGCCCACGACGGCCCGCAAACATCCGGTCGAGCCCACTCATGCTGCGCAAATCGAGGCCCGATCCCCGCCCGCCCGCACCCGCTGCCAAATGGTAAGGAAGGGGTCTGGGGTTCGAGTCCCCAAGAGGGCTTGGGGCTTTGCCGGATTTGCAGGGAAAGTCGACCCTCGTGCGTCCAACGAGCACACCTCCCGGCCCGTATACGCTCACGTTTCGGGCCCAACACGTGATCACGGTCGCGCCTCGATCAGACGGGCGTGCGTCTACGGCCGCCGCGACTATTCCAGAGTTCGCGCGGGTAGCTTGATCGTGGCTATGAGCACGCGCGACAACGAGCCTCTACCCTACCCCGAGCAGGGGACGGAGCCGGTGGAAGTCCGCAGCGAGGCCCCGGCGCCCGGCGCCGGCGGGACGGCGGAGTCTCCGGGCGTGATGATCCCCGAGCGGCGCCGGCGCCTGCCGCTGGAGACGGCATTGATGCGAGTCGTGGCCACGGGCGGCATCATCGGTATCGGCGTCGTGATCTCCGCGATCATGACGTCCGAGCATTCCAACGGGTGGCTCATCGGGCTTGTTGTATCGACTGTGACAGTAGTCCTGGCAGCCCTGTTGTGGTCCTCCCGACGGCTATGAGTATCAGCGACCAGTGCTGCTCACGTAACTACATCTGTTGCTCACGTGGTCCGTGGTGCTGATCTGGCGCATCCCCCAGGATTCAGAGGTCCGGGAGGCCGTCGATCTCGCGCGTTTCCTGTAAGGGGGTTTCCTGTGAGGGGTAGTCCACGACTACGTCCTCGATGTCTGCGTATTGCGGGAGCGGTGCACGAGGGACCAGCACGCGCCGTTGCGCCGCTCGCGGGCAACGCTAGTGATCGCGAGCTGCAGGCGTGTCGGGCTGCCGGTGGTGTCGCCGTGCCGTGCGGACGCCGGCGTGGCCGGCGAGCTAGTGCAGCGTCCCATTAGTCTCTTGTAATTAGACAGGAACTTCTAGTACAGTCCGGGTCGGGCACCCCCGCCCGGGGGACGCGCCCGCCAGCCCGAATCCCAGCTCGGCTACGCCTCGCGGGTCTTCACGGCGGCGGCATCCTCATCCGCCTGGCCAGCTCCATTCGCGGTCATCTCCAACATCCTGGCGTTCTCCGTTCTCGCCCTCAAGGTTGATAGATACCTCGATGGTGAGCGTCTCGCCGGACGTTGACAGAGAGGGCGGAGCCGACCGCCTGGGCCGAGAAGCGGGCCGCGAAGACGTGAACGTCAGTCGGGTCAGCGGCGGGCGAGTCGCCGCCCGCTCTCGGTATCAGGCGGGGTGTAGTTGAGTTCATAGTGGTGATAGAGCGTCGACTCGTCGGCTAGGGAGAGCTCATCGCCGTGCAGTTCGATATTCGGCGCGGACTTGACCAGATCCTTGGTTACCGTCACCTGTAGCTCATCGGGACCGACCGTGATCCCGCCCAGCGGGACAAAGGTCAGGTGGCGGCCGATGAAGCCCTCCTTGACGGTCCCGAACTGCGGCTCGTCGTTCTCGACGTCGACGTAGACATCCTGGAGGTTTCCGATCCGCTCGCCGTCGCGATCGACGAGCATCTTGCCGTGCCAATCAGCGGCATTCCAATGAGCATTCTCCTGGTGCTGAACCTCGCCCGGCTGCTCTGGAACCTGTTGCTCGTTCTGGTGCTCGGCATCGCCGGAACCTCCCGCTTGTCCTGTGATCGGCTGGCCACCGCAGATTCTAAAGCGAGGACTCACGGCCGTCTGCCGCCGCCGCGGTGCGCTCAGGCGAAGAACCCAGCTCGACAGCGTTGGGGGCTCGCGGGCCACGGTTCCAAGCTTCGGCGGGGACCTCGTCCGCCAGCCGCGCATCCGCCGCGCGGCGCTCGCCCTGGCCTGCACGCGCAGCACCACGTTGCTGCCCTAGACCTCCTCCTCACGGGAGGATCGAGCATCGAACGCCTCGAACTGCGGCTGGGGCGTCCGTTCGGGAGTGCCGGCGGTTGTCTCAGTTCCGAACGACCAGCGGACAGGTCCGTGACACGCGGCTCGGATCGTCCGGGCGGTTTGATCAGCGCGGACGTCGATTGGCGCGGCGTGCCGCCTGCGCCGCTCGGCGAGCCTGCTTGCGGGCGTCATCGTGGCGCTTGGCCGCCGTTCTGGTGGTGCGTTCGCGCTCCCAGGAGCCGGGGCTCGATCGATCGCCAGACGCAGATCCCCAGGCACGGTTGCGGCGCGTCGATACCGCCGCACCGCGCACACCACCAGATCGTTGCAGGCTCCCCCGGCACGTACGCGCACCAACGCGACCGCGCCCTCGGGGCTACGGCAACGACCCCGGCACGTCGCACGTGCTGCCGCCCGGCATCGAGCCTGAGCCCGAGCTCGCGTTCGAGCTGGCACTCCTACACGATGGCTTCGCCGTCGATCTGCCGGCGTTTTCACGTCTCCTACGACGTGATCGCATGGGGCGAGACGCAGGCGCACCTGAAGGACGTGATTCAGGACTTCAAATGAGGAACTCTTGGCACTCCTCGCCGGATCGCTTTCGAGCCCGCGGGAGCCCCTTCAAACTTGCGTAATCCTACCCTTGTTTGCGCGGCCCGCCGGGTGTAATGTGCAGACCGATTTGGAATGGACCAGGGCATGAGGATCGGAGTGGCGAGAAGCCGGTTACGGCTCAGTTGAGGCGGCCGCGAACGGTGGGTGTCGGATTCGAGCCGCACGTCAGGTCGGTTGATCTCGGCCAGATGGACGATTAGGGGGTCTGGTGCGTCGGAATTCAGCGAGATTAGGGTTGTGGTCGCTGGTCGCGGTGCTGGTTGTGATTGCGGTCTCGGGTGGGGCGACTGCTTCGCCAGCCGGGGAACGGGCTCACGCGCATGTGGCGGCCGTGTCGAGCGGGTGCGATGACCCACCTGGGACGTGTGCGATCAATAGCAGCACCGGCTGCCCTGACGCCGGCCCACTGGTGATCGAACCCGGTCAGCGGTGTTTCCCGATCCCGGCCGAGCTGAAGGTCATTATCACGCAGGAGCCCGGCGGCGGTTGCGTCGGGAACGACTACATCTTTGTCCAGCTGGCGAAGGGACTCGTCGGATGGGAGGCGGTGTGGCTCGACAGTTACGGGAGCAGGTGGATGTCCGGTCTCGGCACCGTGGGGCCCGGCAATGTCATCGGCGAGGGCGCGACGTACCCCGTGCCGAAGGGCTACGCGGCCTGGTCGGCAGGAGGCGGCGCCAGCGCGGCCGGGGACTGCCCCGGCCCGCCCGGTAGCGAAGGCGTCCTCGGCTTTGGAGTCACAACGAAGTACCGGGTCTCCGGCACGGTCACGCAGGAGCCCTGCGGGTGCAGCACGGCAGCGAAGATCCCGGTCGTGGCGAGCTGTCCCAGCGGCGGCTCGACCACGACCAATGACGACGGCTACTACCAGTTCCTCCTCGATCGCGGACCGTGCACGATTGCCCCACATCTCAGCTCGCCTTATGTCCCGACGCCGAAGCAGCGGATCGTCCACGTCACCAACCACGACATCGCCAACGTCGACTTCACCGTTCCCTGCGGTGCCGTACCGTCATCGGCCGCCGACGTCGCACAGGCAGCGTCGGCCTCGACGGGAGGATGCGGCCTGAAGGTGGTCGTCAAGGTCTCCCCGAGCACGCCTCGCTCAACGGCCCCAAGCCTTGAACCGCTGACCGTGCACGCGGGCTTGGGACAGGCGCCTAACGGTCAGCCCGCCTTTTTCACGCCCGCGACCAGCACAGATCCTGCCGGTAAGTGCCTTGCTGGATGTGTTGACCTGCTCGTGACCGTTACCTCAAAGAAACCCCAGCAGCCACTCGCTCCGGGCACACGGGTCACCATCAGCTCGCTGGTTGACCCGTTGCGCCCTTATTCTGGGACGATAGTCGCGCCGTATCCGGACGGGGTGGATCCAGGTACGGGCTACCTCTGCATTCCGAGGTCGCCGGCAGTTTGTGGTGATTCATCGGGCATCAGCCGTGTGATTACAACGGTGACCACACAGTCCGATCACACGGCCAAACTAAACCTCCGCTATTGGGCGCCCGGGCTCATTTTCGATGAAGCCACCGGACTGCCGACCGGGGCCTACATCGGCTATCGCATACGGGCAACAGCAGGCAAGAAGCAGGGACAGCGCGCTGATCACTTCAGGGACTATCAAAACCTGCTGTACACCGGCCGCTGGCAAGCGCCCGTGTCGTTCACGCAGGTGTGGGCGGACCTCGCTAGCGGCAGAATAGATGTGAAGACGGCCTGGAGCAAGATCTTAAGCAAGGTTCCCGGAGGCGCTCAAGCGGCGGGCGAGGACTACGCCGTCTGCGTCATCACGCACCAAGACTTCAAGCCCGCTCTCGTAACGTGGGGTCTGGGTGGAAGCACCTGGACACTCACAGACCCCAAGAACTGGGTTAACGCACTACAAGGCTTATTCACGGGTGCGTTTAGCAACTTCGACGACGCTCTCGTCGCGCTTCCGAGCGAGCAAGACGGATACGCCGGCTTTGGATTGTTCGCGCGGATGGGACGCACCCTCGACAACGACAACGGGAGGCAGCGCAGTAAGCCGCAGATGCTGACTCTGCGGGCTTTCGAGGTGTCGCTGTGTGACGTAAAGAAGGCATGCGGGCCTGGGTACGCCACGCAACCTCCACTCATACCCGGAGCGGCGGGAACGCTGACGACACCCGGCATCCACCCGTTCGTGTACGTCGAGCTTCAGGCTCAAGATTCCGCTGGACTCATAACGTTCAGAGGCGGCTTCATCATTCCGTACCAGGCGGAGATGTGGATGCCGGCAAAGCCGAGCACCAGCTGTAACCCGCTGCGCCAGACCGGTTCATGAACCCGGCTGACGCTGATAGTTGGCGAATCAGTCCCGAGGGGTGGGAGTGATTCTCCGAAGTTCGGCGCTGTGCCCGCGTTCACGCGGAGCTCGAGGCAGACCAGATGTTGATGCGGCCCTCGGCGGCGTAGCGATCGATCTCCCGAAGCTCCGCCTCGTTGAACCCCAGCCGGTCCAGCGCAGCCACGTTCTGCTCGAGCTGCGCCACCGAGGAGGCCCCGAGCAGCACCGAGGTCACGCGCTCGTCGCGCAGGACCCACGCGATCGCCATCTGCGCGAGCGACTGCGTGCGCAGGGTGGCGATCTCGTTGAGAGCGCGGATCCGCGCGAGCCGGTCCTCGGTGATCATGTCCTCTGACAAGTAGTTGCCGCGGCGCACGCGGGAGTCCTCGGGGACGGCGTGCAGATACGTGTCGGCGAGCATCCCCTGGCCCAGCCGGTGAGAACACGGTGCAGCCTATGCCGGCGCGGCCGAGGACGTCCAGCAATTCGGGTTCGATCCAGCGGTTCAGTAGCGAATAGGAGGGCTGATGGATCAGCAGCGGCGTCCCGAGCGAGGCCAGGATCGTGATCGCCTCGTCGGTGCGCTGCGGCCATACGAGGAGATCCTGACGTAGCCACCCTTGCCGGCGCGCACGGCGGCATCCAAAACCCCGTCGTCTCCTCGAGCGGCCTGTCCGGATCGAACCGGTGCGAGTAGAAGAGGTCGACGTACTCGAGCCCCATCCGCCGAAGCGACTGATCGAGGCTCCCCAGCAGGTACTTGCGCGAGCCCCACTCGCCGTATGGCCCGGGCCGTGTCGTAGCCTGCCTTGGTCGAGATCAAGAGCTCGTCGCCATACACTGCGAAATCCTCTGCCAGTACCCGGCCGAAGTTGATCTCCGCGCTCCCGTACGGCGGCCCGTAGTTGTTGGCCAGATCGAAGTGGGTGATCCGAGGTCGAACGCGCGCCGCAGGATCGCGCGGTTCGCGGCCAGCAGCCGGTCGTCGCCGAAGTTCTGCCACAGACCGAGCGAGATCGTGGGCAGCTTCAGTCCGCTGCGCCCGCAACGGCGGTAGGGCCGCGGATACGCCGGCCCCGGCCCCGTCCGCGGCGTCGATGAACTCGAGGGTCCCGAACGCGTCCGCTCGGCCAGACCAGCGAGGAATATGGGCGTCCGAGAGGGCATCCTGCGGCGGTGTCCGTCTTGGTCCCGCGCAGAATGGGAGGGTGAGCAAGGGGCGTAGCCGCGGCTAGCCCCGCTTCGGCGGTCGCCGCCCACGACGAGGTTTTGCCACGGAGCTCTGGGAGCCACCATGCTAGGCAGCTAGGGTCAGCGCACCAACGATAGGAGGCGACCAAACGATGTATGCAGCGATCCGCTCGTACGAGACAATCGATGCCAACGAGGTCACGCGTCGCGCGAATCATGGGTTCGTTCCGATCCTTCGCGGAACGCCGGGTTTCGTCGCGTACTACATCGTGGACGGCGGCGGCGGCAAGCTCGCCTCGATCAGTATCTTCGAGGACAAGGCCGGTGCCGAAGAGTCCACACGACGCGCAGCGGAGTGGGTCGCGGACAACCTCGCGGAGCTTGTCGTGCGTGCTCCGGTGGTTCTCGCTGGCGAGGTCGCCGTCGCGGCGCGGGGGTGAGGACAGGATCGTGACGAAGCCTCGACGATCACTTCCTTCGGTGCTCGGCCGATGTCTGTTCGCTGCGACTCAACCAAGCAACCTTCACCGTAACAGCACGGCCGACGGGGCGGGCGGACCGCGCTTGCGCTCTGCGACCGGCGAGTGGTTCACCCGCGGCCGCAGATGCGTCGGTTTCGAGCCTGCAGTTCGCCGACCGGTTCAGGCCTGACCGCCGGCTCGATCTGGCCGGCGTCATGTTCCCAGTCGGGCCGATAGCTTTGGTCGGTGGTGCAAGACGTGCCGATTCGCGGCCAGATGATCAGGCTCGGCCAGCTGTTGAAGCTCGCGGCGGTGATCGACAGCGGCGCCGCGGTCAAGGAATTCCTCTCGACCGTGCCGGTGTGGGTGAAACGGAGACCGAGAGACGCGCCGCGGGCGGCAGCTCTACGCGGGTGACGTGGTCGGGGTCGGCGAGCGGGAGCTGCGCGTGACCTCGAAGGCCGCTGACACTCCCTGAGGATCGCGCGAGGCCGTCGCTCGCTACGTCTCACAAACGAACCGCTACGAGATGTGTTTCTCCAGGAAAATCGTCTCGTGATCGCCCGGACCAGGAAGACGGCTGAGTTCGTGGTAGCCGGCGCGCTCGTAAAGGCGTCGAGCGGCGAGCTGTGTGGACGGTTGTATCCAGCCGGATCGTGCGGTATCCGAGCTCACGCGCGCCTCGCTCGAGCTCGCCGAGCAGCGATCGCCCGATGCCCCGGCGCTGAAGCTCCGGCGCGGCGCGCATTCGTTTGATCTCGGCGACCGCGTCAGAGACTCGGCGCAGCGCCCCCATCGCGACGAGCTCGCCGCCGGACGCGGACACAAGGAACTCGCCGCCCGCGGCGAGGTAGGTGTACGTGATTGAGCGCAAGTCGTCGTCCCAGGGGCCGTTTCCGAGGTGCACTCCGGTGCTTTGCAGCGCGATGTTGTGAAGCTGCCATACGGCTCCTGCAGCTCGGTCCTCGTAGCGCCTGATGTCAAGCACGCCGAGATGATGACGGCCTCGGAGCAGGCGCGGACGCACGGGTGCTCGCGAGGGATTCTGACTGCGCGTCGAATCCGGGAGAGCGCGACCGCGATGCGGTTCAACTCCCACTGCGTAGCCATCCGCGACGTGCGGACTCGCCCGGGTGTCCGCAACCCCAACGATCAGCGGACACCCCGTTGAGATTTGTTGCCGACACGACCACGGCGAGGATCCTCGCCTGCTCGATTACAAGAGCGACAGCGCCGGAGCGATTGCTGGCCGGCACAAGTCAGGTGGACGGCAAGCACGTTCGCGCCCGCACAGCCGGGCGCCGGCGTCGCACCCGAGTTCATCCAGAGCGCAGCCGCGAGAGGATCGAGGTCCGTGGCTGGGAGCCGACGACTCGGAGCGTCCCGAGATTGGCGATTTGCGAGACAGGCGAGCCCTCCCAGTCCAGGCTCGCATACGTCGCCGCGCGGGCATAGCCGCAGGCGTCGCGTGGCTGCCTTTGTCCCGATACCGGCCGTGTCTCTGGCCCGGGCCGACACCGAGCGGGTTGCTCGTTCGGATATCGGATGACGACGCGGCTGGCCGCCTCGGGATCGTCGCTTCCCATTGTCGGCTGATCACTAGCACCTCGAGCGAGGCGAATCTCATCCGGTGAGCGGCGGCGGGCGATCCGGTAGACCAGCGCGCGGTGGAAGTCGCCGGTCGCTCGTGCTTGTCGTCGAGTGAACACGGGCGTATAGTCGCTCTCAGGTGCGCCGGGAAGTCTGGTCGGCAATTTCGTAGTCGATCTTGGAGGCCCTTGATGGGTCGGCATGCTTCCCGGGCACCGCGTCAAGTCGGTTCGGGCCCCTGTCTTGTTCGCGTGGCTTGCTGTCCGCCAGGCCCGTCGCGGGCATGGGCGGGAGCGCCGCTGGCGTTCTCGCCTTTGAAAGACGGGGATGGGGAGCGCGGCGGTGCAAAGAGGTGCCTGGCGGACGTCGATCGCCTGAGGCAGCAGCTTTGCCACAGGCTCGGGCGGCAGAGCACGTCGCACGGTCCGGTAGGCCGTCCCGGCGGCGTCGAGGGCGCATCGGCTCGCCGGTGCGTCCTCCCCGTCGTTGTCAATACGGGATCACACACAAACTATTCGGAGGTGAGCTCATGAATCAGGAGCCGACATCTATTCTGATCGTCGCGCATCAAACCGCCGCGACGCCCGCGCTGCTGGACACTGTGCGCGAGCGCGCCCACCGCGGTCCCTCAAAATTCCATCTCCTCGTCCCGCGCCGCCGGCGCAGCGGGGACAGGACGGCCGACCCGCAAGAGATCGGCGCAAACGAGGCGCGCGAGGTGCTGCACGACACCTTGCCGCAGCTGAGCAAGGCTGCCGGCACCGAGGTCGCCGGCGACATCGGCGAAACGGACCCGCTGAAGGCGATCGAGGATACCCTCGGCCGGGGCCACTACGACGAGATCATCGTCTCGACGCTCCCGCTCGGCGTCTCTCGGTGGTTGAAGAACGACCTCGTTTCGAAAGCGCAAGCGTTTGGGCTCCCAGTGCATCACGTCATAGGTAAGGACAGCCGGGTTGCGGGAGCGGCTAATCGCTGAGCGTTCCAACCGATGGCGAGCGTCCGAGCCTGGGGCCTGGACGGGGCTCGCGCCGTTCAGGCGCCTCGATGCAGCTACCGATCTGGTCTTGGCTGAGACCAGTCCTGACTTACCAGATGACGCTCGTGCAGCCGGTCGGGGACTGATCGCCCAGGTCGGTCAGTCGCACGCGACCCAGGTGCGCGGGGGCGAGGTTACTTTGTCGATCGCCGACATCGACTCGCGCTTGCTGGTGTGCGCAGAGGCCGGCTCGGGCGCCCGCGAGCTCGGCGCGAGGTCCTCCACGAGCAGCGCACTCGGCCAGTCGTTCGCGATGCTCAAGGCCAAGACCGCTGTGCTTATCGCGATCTCGCCGTTTCACGTGCACGACTCACCGTGCCCTTGCGACCGTCGCGGCTGCGGTGAAGCGCCGGCGTCCGCGGGCGCAGGGCGGCGGCGGGAAGCGGCAGGGCCGGTTCGTCGGTGCTCGGCCGCAGCACGATGATCTCGCCGTAGGCGTTGTCGAGCAGCCAGGCGATGTCGGCGGCGTCAAAGCCGGGGCTTCCGTTCGAGGCAGCCGCGATCACGATGCGGTCGAAGCGCTCCTGGGCGATCGTTTGACGGAGGGCGTGTCGACGGTTGCGACCGCGATCGATACGCGAGTCGACCGGGATGCCCGCCTCGCTGGCTCGCTGCTCGATCGCCTCGAGGAGTGACGTAGCCATCGAGCACTGGCGAGGCAGGGCGGTGTCGAGAGGAAGGTCGAGCGCTACTCGGGCCAGGAACACCGGAACGAGCGTGGCTCTCTCCGCGGCCGCGAGCCGCAGCGCGGCATCCAGCGCCTGCGGCGAGAGTCCCTGGGCAACGAAAGGAAACAGGATCCGCGGGTCGCTCGTCGATGGTGGCGCCGCTGGACGGGCGAGCCGGCGGCGGACCAATGCGACCGCCATCACCGCCACCGCGACCGCCAGCAATATAACCAGCACGATCAGGATCACCGTCATCTCACATCCCCTCCTTGCACGCTGTTACTCCCCGAACGCGCTCCGCACGCGGCGCAGCTCGTCGCGAAGGACAGCCGCTTCGCGACCGTAAAGTGGTGAGTCGCCATGAGTAATTAGCCGCTCGAGGAGACCCACACCCCTGGCGCTGGCGTTCTTCGTCCGGAGCACGCTGATCAGCGCACGTAGGTCAGGCGCGACGCTGGCAATGACTAGCACGCTGAACAGCGGACGTGCGCCCCTCGTCATGATCCTGGGCGGGCGTAGTGCCCGGCGGAGCATCATCTCGAGCGTCCGGGCAAGGGTGTCTCTCGTTCTCAGACTCATCAGGCGTTGGCGCTGGCGCTGCACGACCGCGATCGGGAGCGCCTCGTGGCCTTCGGCGATCAGGTCTATCGCCTCGTCGCGCACGCGTCGCCGTAGCGCAAGGACAACGACGGTGAGTGTCAGCAGGACGAGCCCGGCGCTGACCGCCACCGCAACGGCCCACGCGTCGCCCTCGATTCTGGCAATGAGGGCTCCGGCCATCAGCGCAGCGCAGGTCAACCACTGCTTGCCGACGCACCCCACGCCGTCGATGCCCCGAGTGAGCGGATGGCTCCGTCCAAGGACGATGCCGGCGGATAGCGCCGTCCGTTCGCCCAACGGCCTCGCCGAGAGCCGGCCATGACGAACGATCCCGACGCGGCGTCGCGAGCTCGTTGATGATCGGATCAGGTCGGTCGGTCGCATGGCACTCCCACGCCGACCAGACTTCCCGGCTCACCACAGTCGAGCATACCCCGGCTGGGCGCCCGAAGGCCGATCTTCACAGTTTCTGTATACGCGCCGGCCGCTTCTCAGCGCGGCGTGAACGATCCCACGACCAGCAGCCCGATCGC
This sequence comes from uncultured Solirubrobacterales bacterium, assembly GCA_963763525.1. Lineage (GTDB taxonomy): Bacteria > Actinomycetota > Thermoleophilia > Solirubrobacterales > Solirubrobacteraceae > Palsa-465. Next base: position 254,161 of record CAVXPA010000009.1, on the reverse strand, counting down.
GCGAGCATGAGCCCGTAAATCCTGGGTCGAGGAACCAGACGGCCGCGTGGATCAACGGCGGCAAGAACACGAACAGCACGATCTGCGGATCCATCCCAGGCGCGGAGGTTCCCGACACCAGCCCGGCCACCGGACCCCCGACCATGAGAACGATCGCGTCATGAACGTTGATCGCACGCGCAAATCCCACCAGCCCCGCGGAGGCAAGCAACGGCGCGACGATGAGCTCCAATCAGTGCACGCGCGCTAACCCCCACCACTCTCACGCGCTAGACGACGCCGCTCTATTCAAGGCCGTGGTCAGGCTCGCCCCGCAGCAACCGGTCCGGCACTTCCGCTCTCGTGATCAGCAGGCGCCAGCTCGAGCGCACGGCGCTCTTCCCGGTTGGACGACAACCAGCGGTCCGTGACCGTGTCCGCGAAGCTGCTGCTGACGTAGGCGTAGCGAACGTGTTCGGCAAGGATCCACCTCCCGTGACGAACTCGGACAGCGTGGACCCATGCAACGAGACGACACGGCAAGCGAGGTCCGGCGGCTCCGAGACCTCCCTTCGCGCGAGGCGGGCCAGACCTATCCGTCGATCCACCTCCCTCGCGCGGAGGGCAGGTTTCGTCGCAGATTGGATCGTCCGGCGGACGGGCCGGCACCGCCTTTCACGCTAAGATCTGTCTAGTCTGTCCAGAAGGTGTGGAGGAGATCATGGCGTGGCAACTGCAAGCAGCCAAACAGCACTTCAGCGAACTCGTCGAACGCGCTCGAAGCGACGGCCCTCAGGTGGTGACCAAGCACGGCAAGGAGGCTGTCGTCGTCGTGTCCGTGGAGGAATACCGACGGCTGCGGGGCGGCGGTCCCAATCTCGTCGAGTTCATCCGCTCGGCCCCCGATTTCGACGCGCTCGACCTGGGCCGCGCCGCGGACCGTGGCCGCGACGTCGATCTTTGAGCTTTCTGCTCGACACCAATGTCGTCTCGGAGATCCGGCGCCGCCGCGATCCGAACGTTCGCGCGTGGGCCGAAGCGGTGGAGGACGTCGAGCTTCGCCTCAGCGTGCTGACAGTCGGAGAGATCCGCAAGGGGATTGAACTGCTGCGCGGCCGCGATCCGACACAGGCAAAGGTGTTTGCCCGATGGCTCAACGATCTGCACGCACACTTCGCTGAGCGCATCTTGGCCATCGACGTCAGGATCGCCGAGGAATGGGGACGACTCAATGCCGCAGCGACCCGCAACACCGTCGACAGCCTCATTGCCGCCACCGCCCGCGTCCACGGCCTCGTTGTCGTGACGCGGAACACAAGCGACTTCGAAGGCTGCGGCGTGCCGGCGCTCAACCCCTGGCATCCGTCGGGCGGCCCAGCCGGCTGACCCGCAACACGTCCTCGGGCATGTATCCATGAGTCCGCGCCGACGCGTCTGGTTGGTGTGGACAGACGGCCTCGTCGCATGAGCCGCTCGGTCAGCGGACGTTCTTCGGGCGTGCTCGGGCGATCTCGCGGTAGATCGTGGCGCGGCTGACCGCGAACAACTCGGCGAGTTCAGCGATCGTGTGGTCTCCGGCTTGGACGAGTTCGAGTACGTGCGCGCGCTGGCGAGCGCTGAGCTTGGGTTGCTTACCCTTGAGCTTGCCGTTGGCGCGGGCGATCGCCATCCCTTCCCGGGTGCGCAGCCGCAACAGGTCGACCTCGAACTCGGCGAAGGTGGCCAGGATGTTGAAGAACATCTTGCCCATCGGGTCGGTCGGGTCATAGACCGTGCCGCCGATCGAGAGTCGCACGCCGCCGGCGGCGCCAGCGACACTGCTGCAAATCAATCAAACCGGCAGCGAGCCTTCACGGACGGGCAGTCGGTACCGAACATCAGTGGCCCCGTCGAACCGGCGGCTGCCATCGCCCTGCCAACCCAGATGTTCGTAGAACGCCCGCGCCCCTGAGTCGCTCTCAAGAACCCACAATGTGACTTCGACCATCCCCTGTCCTTGAAGGCAGCCTGCGGCTCGGGAGAGCAGTGAGCGGCCGATTCCCTGGCGTTGGCGAACCGGATGGACATAGAGACGGTGGACCTGTGCCACCGCTAGGGGGTCATCGTCGTTGTCTTCCGTCGGTCCGTACTGACAGAGCCCGTCGATGCGGCCGTAGCTCCTCGCAATGAGGACTCCACCGCCTTCGGCCCTTTGCCGTCGGACAAGATCAGCCCAGTCGCGGCCGCGATGAGCGGTCGAGCGCTCGCGGTAGAACGCCTCAGGAACCAAACCTCTGTAGGTGGCCGTCCAGGTCGTGATATGCAGGCGCTGAAGCGCGGCGGCGTCGGCGGGGCTAGCTTCGATGATCTCCACGCATGCAGGTTGGCACACGGACTGGGCTGTCGAGGGCGGGGCAAAGTCGCGTATTCGCGCGCTTCCCAAGTTTGGCTAAAGAGAGCAGTCGACTCGTCCCGAGATCCTCGTCCACGGCAAGACCGCTTGCGCGAAGCTCACCGACAACGCCGTCACACACGCGCGCGGCCAGCTCCAAGCCGCCGGCATCCCGCGCCCGCCAGACCGCGAAGCGCTGCTTGCCACCTACCTCGACCGGCAGAGCGCGCCCGACCCGGAACCCCAGTTATGCGCGTGCGGATGCGGTGAACCCGTGTCCGCCGGCACACGCGGGCGACGTCGGAAGTACATCGACAGGACTCACCGCGAGCGGGCCTAGCGCCGACAGCGGTGACTCGTCACCGGTCTCGCATCTGAACCTTCATTTCCAGCGGATCGAGGGAGCGACTGCTCCTCGATCGGAGGGGCAGTGTTTCCGCGTCGGCTCCGTCCTTGGTCACCGCGGTTTCTGCACGAGCCTCGGGTAGTCTCGTTGCGTGCGAGAAGCGTTTGCCGCCCAGCTTGCCGGCCTTGAGCGTGGCATCGAGGACGAGCTCGAGCGGGCGGCGGTGATCGTCCCGGAGATCGCCGATGCGATCCAGAACCCCGGTAGCGAGAAGGCTCAGGAAATCGCGGACGAATCGACGCGTCTGCGCCACGTTGGTCGGCTCGTCGACACCGAGCTGGTGATCGTGACGGCACGCCAGACACCGGTCGCAAGTGACCTGCGGCTCGTGCTTGCACTGATTGAGCTCGCCCACCAGAGCACCCTGATCGCGAACCAGTTTGACCTGATCGGCGAGCAGTTGAGCAACATCGGCGCGACCGCGATCGATCGCATTGCGGCGAAGCTGTCAGCGATGACGCATCTCGCGGGGTCGCTGTTGTTGCATGCTGTCAGCGCGTTCCGGTCACGAGACCTCGCGCGAGCGCTACGGATCGACGTCGAGGATGACGAGATCGACCGGCTCAACCGCGAGGTGTTCGAGGCAGCGGCCGCGCTCGATGGCGCTCCAGAACAACGCGAGTTGGCGCTACGACACGTGTTGATCGCAAGGAGCGTCGAACGGATCGCGGACAACGCGGTCGATATCGCGGAGCAGGCCGCGTTTCTCGTAACCGCGGAGCGCACCGAGTTCACCGACGCGTCGCTTCCGCGGCGCAGAACTCTTCAAGGACCGTGACCATCAATCGCAACATCTCGCCCGTGCGCTATAAGACGCTCATCATGCGATCCCGTGGCAAGGCGAATCGGGTTGGCCACTCCTACTCGAGCGCGTCTGTGAGCAGCGAGGCGGTCAAACGCCATCACGACCGAGCAATTGGCTCGGACCATAGGTCTCAATTCGCCGAGGCCTGACCCGACCGGCCGCTGGATCGACCAGCGGCGATGGCAATGCCCAGAGTGCTCGGCGGTCAATACTCGACCTATCAAACGCTGTCAGAACTGCGACCGAAGCGTGAGCCCGCCGGAGGGGGAACCGATCAGACCACCCGATCCGCTCGATCTGATCGGCCCCGGACGAACCCCTGAGGACTAGCGAGACGGCGGGTCCGGACCGGCGCGTCGATCTCGCTATGCACGCGGAACCGCCGGGGCGCAGCGGCCCGCGGCCGAGCTCGAGGACCCCTGTCCAGCGCGAGCTGTGCCGAGAGGCTTCTGCTCCGTCGCCCAAACGAGCACTGCTACCAGGACTGCCCCTCCGGGCTTACTGGTCATGCTTCGGTGGTCGGCGGATGTCGGGAGAGCGCCGCTTTTGGGCTTGCCCGTGCGGAGGGGCCGCTTTTAGACCAGCGCCTCCCGACGTTCCGTCGAGGTGCTCGTTGAGCGGCAACAGGAGGTCGCGCGCGTAGAGCGCCATCAGTAAGCAACCGCCAGGGTACCTCGCGCCGACTGTTCGTCAATCGGTTGTGGAGGGAGTGGTGGTCATGTCTGATGGTCGGTTCGCTGGGGTCGATTGGGCCAGCGAGGAGCACGCGGTGTGCGTGGTTGATGAGCGAGGCCGGATCCACGAAGGGCGCCGGTATCGGCACAACGAGGACGGGATCCGGGCGTTGTGCGCACGTCTGGTGCGGCTCGGGGTCGCGCTCGTCGCCCTAGAGCGTCCGGACGGGCTGCTGATCGAGCGGCTGCTCGACGCGGGGTTGGCGGTGGTCGCGGTGCATCCCAACCAGGTCAAGGCGAGCCGGCCGCGGTACAGCATCGCCGGTGGCAAGAGCGATGGCTTTGACAGCTTCGTGCTGGCCGAGCTCGCTCGCACCGACAGCCATCGCTTTCGGGTGCTGGTCCCCGACAGCGATCAGACCAAGGCGCTGCGGTCGATGACCCGGGCGCGCGAGAGTCTGGTCCGCACCCGAGTCGGGCTGGCTAACCAGTTGCGCGATCAGCTCGCGTGTTTCTGGCCCGGCGCCAACAAGGTGTTCTTCGCGGTCGACTCGCAGATCGCGCTGGCGTTCCTGCGCCGCTACCCCACCCCGCTCGATGCGCGCGGACTGGGTGAGCAGCGGCTCGCGGCGTTCCTGGAGCGCCACGGCTACACCGGCCGCAAGCCCGCCCGCGAACTGCTCGCCCGTCTGCGAGGCGGGGCGGAGGGACGCGCCGGCGAGCTCGAGATGGTCGCTCGCCGACAGATCGTGCTGGCGCTCGTCTCCGCGCTGGAGCCGATCGTCGCCCGGATCAGCGAGCTCACGATCGAGATCCGCCACGCGCTGGAGACGCACCCGGACGGGCGGACGTTCCGCTCGCTGTTCATCGCCCCGGACTCGTGGCTGCGCCGCGACGATGCTCGCCGAGATCGGCGACTGCCGCGAGCGCTACCCCACCTACCGCACGCTCGCCGCCGACGCCGGCCAAGCCCCCGTCGCGGTCGAGTCAGGCAAGTCCAAACACGCCCAGTTCCGATGGGCATGCGACCACCGACTCCGCGACGCGTTCGACACGCTCGCCGACTCAAGCCGCCGCCACAACCCCTGGGCGGCTGACATCTATGACCGCGCCCGCGCCCGCGGCGCCGGTCACGCTCACGCCGCCCGCATCCTCGGCCGCGCGTGGTGTCAGATCATCTGGCGCCTCTGGCACGACCACGACACCTACGACCCCAACCGCCACACCGCGCGACAACGCCTCATCGCCGCGGCGGCCTGACCGTCGTCGGTCCCCCCGGACCGACCTCACCGCCACCCAGCGACGGCTCGGCGCCGCCGTCACCGCAGGCTGCCCGCAGGGCAGAGCGCGCAGCGCTTGACGGCAAGCCGACCGACGCTACTTACACCCCGGGAGGTTGACACAGGGGGTCTAGTAGGGGCAGCGCCGCCTCAGCTCCAACCGATGTCGTGAGGAGCGGCCCGAAGGTCCAGAACGGCACTGCTGCTTAGGCGACGTTTGGGCAGTCTCGACCAGATAGCTGCTTCCCGCCGAAAGCGGTCACCCCGACGAAGCCCGCGTCTCAGAGGTGGATCGACCAGCGGACGCCCCGGATGGTGCGAGGCGAGTCCGGAACGGCCGCGGCGCCGTCGCACAGCCGAACGCTCAGCGAACGTCGCCCCCGACCGACGGTTGTCGAAATCGATCGACGCGATAGCCATCGGCTCGTGCTCGATCGGCGGTCGGCCAGGGACACACCAGGGACTCGACGGGCGCGAGACGAGCCGTGGAGGGCCATACTGCCGGATCACAATGCATGACGTCGAGGTGTTCGTCACAAGCCCGGAAGCGGCGCAGGATGGCGTCGCTGAGTTTCGCTGTCACGGACGACTGATCGGCTTCACGCGGCTGCAGGCCGGAGAGCTCGTGCTGGAATTCGCGGTCGGTCCAGGCGACGAGCCGTTGCAGGTCAACGCTCGCAGCCTGAGCCAGGCGCTCCTGAAAGCCAAGGCGTTATTGACGTGACCTTTGCAAGCAAACCAGCGAACAGAGGACCGCCGTAATGGCAGACACGATGAACGGACTCCGACAATCCCCTGCCACGAGGTTTCGGGGATCGTCGCCAGCGTGATCCTCGGCACGACCGGACTGCAGGTCGGCGATGAGGTCTACGGACTGACCGATTGGTACCGCGACGGTGCCGCCGCAGAGCTCGTTGCCGTCGAGGCACGCAACCTCGCGCTCAGGCCCCGCAGCGTCGATCACGTAGCGTCCTCGACGCTCCCGGTCGCCGGCCTCGCGGCCTGGCAGGCGCTTTTCCGGGACGGACGGCTCGAGTCCGGTCAAGCGCTAGTCGTCGGTGCGGGCGGTGGAGTCGGGAACCTCGCGGTGCAACTTGCGCATCACGCGGGTGCCGAGGTCATCGGAATCGGACGCGCTGCCGAGCGTTCCGTCGCCGTCGCGGCAGGCGCGTCGACATTCATCGACCTCGACGAGGAAACGTTGCCGAACCTCGATCGCACGTCACTCGCGTTCGACACCGTCGGAGGAGAGGCCGCAACGACCATTCGCACCCGACTGGGGCCCAGCGCACGAATGGTGTCCATTGTGGACGACCACCTTGTGGGACCGATGGGGCGTCAGGGAACCTTCTTCGTGGTCGAGCCCGACCGGGAGGACCTGACCAAGATCGCGACGATGGTTGACGAGGGTTCGCTGCGCCCCACCGTAGGTCGCTGCGCGACGCTCAGCGAAGGCCGGGAGCTGATCGGCGCAAAAGAGATGGGTCACGTGCAAGGAAAGGTGTCGATCCGCATAGAGTGAAGGATACGGGACCTCGCTCGGGTGGGTCCACCACGACACTTGGCAACGAAACCCACTGCGCTTCGCTTCGGGCACTATCGCCAAGCAGACGTCCGCACGGCAGGTTACGTGGTCTCGCTGGAGGCGGGCGCAGGGACTGGCGCCGCGTCTCAGTTCCTAAGGATGAGCGGACAGCCGTGTTAATCGGACAGTCCGCACTCGGACCAGCGGTAACGGGGCCGCCAGCCGAGGATCGTCTCGGCGGGTGAACAGTCGAACAGCGCCGCCACGGATCCGCGGTGTACCGGTTGGGGTCGCGGACGGGCACGGTTGGGGCGAGCCGGCCGGCGAGCTCGAGGCTGGGGGCGCTTGCGGAGATGTCGGCAGCGCACAAGAGCGCCCGAAGATGCCCGGTCAGCGGGACCACGAGCGCGCGGGCGACCGCCGCGGCGACGTCACGCACGTCGACGAAGGCGCCGTACTCCCAGAACGGCTCCCACTCGGATCGGGGCTCCACGCCTCGCTGGTGCTCGACCCGCGCGTAGGTCTCCCGACCCCATACGGCCACCGGGCGCAGTGACGCGGTCGCGATCGCGGTTCGCGCGGAGAAAGCCTCGCAGAGATCCTCGGCTAGGCGCTTGGAGAGGCCGTACGGCCGCATCGCCCGGCGGGGATGATCGTCGTCGACCGGGAAGTAGTCGGGGAGTCGCTCGCCCTCGGCGATTCCGAGCGCCTGCGCGCTCGAGAAGTGGACCACGCGTCCCACCCCCGCGGCTTCGGCAGCAAGCAACACGTGCCAGGTGCCGAGCACGTTCACGGCCATGATCTGCTCGGGGCTGCCGGCCGTGTCGTGAGCGAGCGCCCCAAGATGCACGATCGCGCCGGATCCCGCCGCCGCGCGCTTGACGGCAGCCAGGTCGAGCAGATCCGCACCGTCGGCGAGATCAAACCCGGCGACCGCGTGACCGCACCGGTCAAGATGCTCGGCGACGGGAACACCGATCTTGCCCCGATGCCCAGTGACGAGAACTCGCACGGGTAAAGGATCGCGCTCTCGGCGCCGCGAGCGGGCGCAAAGCCGGCCCTGATCAGCCCCGGCGATGCCAAGCCGTCCGTCCACCCTGGCGCCCACGACAGGCAGCGCGCAAGGACCGCTCCCAGCGAAAACGGTCGTGCGACAATCCGCTTGGGAAGGGCAACCGAACAAGAGCGCAGACGCTGAGTCCGGTGTTTTTGAGTCATTCTTTACAGCCGGATTGGCTCGTAAAGCGCCCGAGGCTGTGCGATCAGGATTCTCACGGCGCTTGCCGATCTCATAGGCGATGGGCTGCGTAGCAACATTGCTACGCTACGAGCGTGGTCCAGATCGCACAACGTGAGCTACGGAACGACGTAAGCGCCGTGCTACGACGGGCTGAGCAGGGCGAGCGGTTTATCATCACGGTTGGCGGTCGACCCGTGGCCGAGCTCGGACCGCTGCCCAACACCCGCCCGCCGGCTGCGCCGGACCGTCTCGCCGCCCTGCTCGCCGAGACGCTGACTGATCCTCGTTGGGCGGCCGAGCTCGGAGAGCTCAGAGACGCTGACGCGGTCGCCGCGCGCGATCCCTGGGGCGTTTGACGGCGCTCATCGATACGAGCGTGCTCGTCGCTACTCCGTCCGTGGCTTTGGAGGAGCCGTGGGTCGTGAGCGTCGTCAGCGTGGGCGAATTGGAGGCAGGCGTGCTTCTGGCCAGTGACAACTCTGTACGTGCGCAACGGCTTCGCCGACTTACTGCCGTGCTCGCCGAGGCGCCAATCATCCCGGTTGACCGGGTGGTCGCCGCTCGCTACGGCGAGCTACGCGCCGCCACCGGCAGACAGCCGACCAATGACCTCTGGATCGCGGCGACTGCGCTCGCTCACGACTTCGCTCTGATCACCGCGGAAGAGCGGCTCGCCGCGATCCCACTCATTCGGGCCACGCTCGTGGGTTAGGCCGTATGCGGGCGTGATCGCCATCGGTCTCGTCGCTGGCGCGGTCAGCGCACCCGCCGTGACGTTCGCTTGAGGGCGTCCGGATCTCGCCGCTCCGGCGTCTCAGAGGCCGAAGGACCAGCGAACAGGCGCAACACTGGGCCGTTGGACGGCGGATTCAGCCAGCTCGTCGGACCCGATCCAGCGCGAGTGCCGGGCAGCGGATCTGGCCGCTGCGGAAGCGTCCGATCGGGCGCTGGAGCTGCACGGTGGCCGTCCGAGCGTCGACCGCGACGATCGTCGCGTAGGCACCGTGCAGGTATTGCGGACTGACGGTGTGGTTGATGCGCACGACATCCCCGACGCAGAGCTCGGCGAGCGCCGCGGCTGAGCGCACCGTGTGCAGGAGGTGCTGGCGCGCGTTGACGGCGTCGGCGATCGCGGTCAGATGGCTATCGAGCTCGCCTGCGGCAATCGCGTCCAGCAGGGACCGCTCCGGCTCCGGAGCGCCGGATGCCGGGCGTTGGCCAGCGTCGCCAGCTTCGATGAAGAGCTGCTCGCGTTCGCGGAATCCGGTGCTCACTGGGCGCCGATGATCGCGCACACGCCGGACCGAACGCCAGCGCGAGTGCGTGGCGACCTCCAAGACGATCTACCGCCACGCGGGCCGTCGGGCGTTTCACCGAGCAGCGACAAGCGAACACCGGCCTGCCGCCTGCCACGCGAAATCCGGGGCGGAGATCAGGAGCGCAGCTCGCGGGTCATTGCCACGCCAAACCATCCTCGTCCCTTCCCGGCGAGGCGAAAGCCGGCGCGGGTGTACAGCCGCGCCGCCGGGTTGCGGAGATGTGCGTTGAGGGCGAGCAGCGAGAAGTGTGGTCTGGCAAGACTGACAAGCGCCTCGATGAGAGCGGTGCCGATGCCTTGGCCGCGAGCGCCGTCGGCTACCGCCATCGTCAGCTCGGGGATCGGCTCGCCGTCCGGCATCAGGAGCATCGAAGGTTCGTGCAGATGCCACCATGCGTCCGCGAGCGGCCGGCCAGTTTCATCGATTGCGATCGCAGCGGCTGCTGGCGCGGGGGCAGGCACGCGAGGACCACTGGGGCGTCGGCCTCGGGCAGCGGGCGGTCCTCGAGCGTGCAGGCGATGCGGGCCATCTCAACCACGAAGGCACGATCCTCAACGCCGGCGGGACGAACTCGATACATCGTGTCACCGTACCTGAGCGCCACAGGCCGAGGGTGGGCCGTCTCCCGCCGGCGCCGGATCTCACCGTGCCAACGCTCACTGCGACCACCGAGCGGCGCCGTAGTAGATCGATCTGACCGCGCTGCCGCGCTTTCGGCTGATGCGACAGCGTGGCAGTCGTGGAATCTCCGGGTACATCGCCTGTCTCGCGCGAGTGTGAAGGTCTCCGGAGCGGACGTTCGTCTGCCTAGTTGCCAAGGTCATGAAGCGTCGAAACCCGCTGGGCTCACCCGTGCGGTCGCTGCGGCAACGTTGTTTTGTCGACAATCGCTAACAGCTTGACCTTGCCTTTCGTGGTGAAGTCGAACAGATTCGCGATCGTATCGCCGTTCCCTGCCGTCACTGACAGTGAGTAGATAGGTAGGGCCTGCCTAGCCACCTTCCTCCGCTAAAGGCCCTCTGCACCGCTCTCTTGGTCGGTCCAACGCCGACGTTGCCAAGGTCGGTTCTTAGTGCCGGATTGTACGTGACAATTTCAGCCGCGCGTTCCCTCGAGTTAAGATCACTGTTGTAGCACGGCCAACCTTGGGTCCTGCGAAAACCAGGCCACTGGTCGTACCATTAGGGTTACGGTATACGTCGGCCGGTTTAGCCCCGATAGCCCGAATGACCTCCTTCGGGGGATGAATCTAGTGTGATACCTCCGACGCCCTCGTTCGTACGCGGCCTGCCGCTTGCCATGCTCACTGCCATAGCGCCCGGGAGCGTCGCTAAGCCTACTGCGGCTGCATATTTGAGAGTTCTGCCTCGCATGTTGCCGATCTCCCCCCGCGACCGCTTGCTACGAGCGCATCCATGAAGCCCCGCGAATCATAGGCGCACACCGGATCGTGGCATAGTCACGGTCATGGCGCGTCCAGCCCAAAGGGAGTCGACCGACGAATCCCTTGCGGACTGGCTTGAGAGACGCGCAATTGGTACCCGCAAGCAGAACGCCTGGGACGTTGTCGGGCAAGCTCGCGCACCGTCGGGGCGCGCCCGTTTGGTGGCGGGTTCGGTCTGGGTCGTGGTGGAGATCGCCGCTGGTGGTGTTGGCGTTGGTCCTGGCCGGCGGGTCGACGGGAGCCGCGATCGCTGTACTCAGCAGAAACTCGGCGCCGCTGACGGGCGCGGTGCCAGGTTTGGCGGGAAGGCTCCGCTATGACATTCCTCTGACCCCGGACCTCGAGCCCGGCAACGCGGGCTGGTGCGGTGATCCCATCTTCGCGATCACCGGCAGCATCGACAGCGCTGGCGGCGGGACCTGCTCGCCGGCCGTGCCACCGGGCGCGCCCGTGATCCTCGCAGGGGGAGAGCCGATCGGCAACGAGTGACGCGCGCCTCCCGCGCGGTTGGCTGGCAGTCGTCGCTTTCACGGCCATCCCGCTCGACCGGATCCAGCTGGTGCCGCTGGACCATTACGGGCACGCGATCTCCGTCGAGGGAGCGAGCTCGAGCCGCGTCATCCCGGGGTCAGATGGCGTGTCGGCGGTCCGCAGCTACCTGCCGGGATCGGCCGGTCGTGCGCTGTGCTCGATCGGCAGGGTACGGCTGACGGGGGTTAGCGGTGAGTGGGAGGTGATCGCCACGAGCACCCCGGCGCTCGGCTCAGCGGTGATGCCCGCCAGCCTTTTCAGTTGCGCACGCAGCTGGTTCTCGATCAAGGGCCAGTCGGAGGCGCCCTCGGCGGCGGTTCTGCTCAATGCCCAAGACCCGCAACGGCCCGCACCCCCGCCGCCCGGATTGGCGCCGACCGGGCAGCCGGGCGTGTTCAGTGACTCCTCGGCAGAGATCGTCGCCAAGCGCGTCGGTCCGGGCTGGCTCGTCGTACAAAGCCAGTCAGCCGCGTTGGCCCAGACGCCCTCGGCGTGATCGGCGTCGGCGGCTCCGCCATCACGCAGAACGCGAAAGCGCCCTCGCAGACAACGCCCCGCCGATAGACGACACGAGCGCGCGGCCCCGTCCGGCCGCTACCGTGACCGGTCACTGTCGGCTACGTCGCAGGGGTGCTGCCGGGTTGAAGGGGTCGTCGAGTGCGGCCGCGAGTCGTCGACGGTGATCGGTGCTGATCGACCATCGAACGCTTCGGATCGCCTGATAAGGGCGTCCGAACCCAGCCGCGACGGCGTCGCGCAGCCGAAGGTCAAGCGAACGCGTCGCTATTCGTCTGGACCGTCGAGGTCGTCCTCTGTGGTTGTGATCAGGTGGGTGAAGCACCTGATCGCGGTTGCCGACGACCACGCGTGGTGGCGGGACCGGGGATCCCGAATGACGGGCCCTACGGACTCGCTCGGTGGTGTTGTTACCCGGCGTCGGTTACCGGACTGTGGACGAGTTCCGGCGCGGTTAGCCGACAAGGTTGCCACGAGGTGGCGCACCACGCGCGTGGGCGTCTGTCCGCGCGGGCTGCTTCTCCGCGCGCGGGCGACGTTCGCCGGTGAGGATGGCGTTGCGCACGACGGGATAGACGTCGCGCTCCCAGCGGCGTCCGCTAAACACGCCGTAGTGGCCGACGCCCGCTTGGAGGTGATGGCTTCGCCGAGCGAGAGGGATCCTGTTGCAGAGGTCTTGCGCGGCCGCGGTCTGACCGATGCCGCAGATGTCGTCGCGCTCCCCCTCGACGGTGAGCAGGACCGTGCGCCGGATCGCTCCGGGGTCGACGAGTTGTCCTTGCCAATGCAGCTCGCCGCGAGCGAGCCGGTGCTCCTGGAAGACCTGCTGCACGGTTTCGAGGTAGAACTCGGCGGCCAGATCGAGCACGGCGAAGTACTCGCGGTAGAACTCCTCGGTCTTAGCCGCCTCCGCGTGCTTCTGCGCGATCAGGTCGGTGAACAGGTTGGCGAACGCCGCGGCGTGGCGGCTGCCGTTCATCGTCATGAATGCCGCGAGCTGGAGGAATCCGGGGTAGACCCGTCGCCCGGCTCCCAGGTATCGCGTGGGGACTTGCGCGATCAGGTTGCGCTCGAACCATTCGATCGGGTGTTTGTTCGCGAGGTCGTTGACGGCGGTGGGGTTCACGCGAGCGTCAATCGGGCCTGCCATCAGCGTCAGACTGCTCGGCTGGCATGGATCCTCGGCCGCCGCCATCACCGCGGTCGCCGCGAGCGCCTGGACGACCGGCTGGCACACAGCGACGAGATGCCCGCCAGGGCCCATGGCGCGAAGAAAGTCGATCACATGCTGAACGTACTCGTCGATGCCGAACGCGCCCTCGGCCAGCGGAACGTCACGACAGTTGTGCCAGTCTGAGATGAACACATCGTGGTCGGGCAGCATCGTGCGAACGGTGTCGCGGAGCAGCGTGGCGAAGTGACCCGACAGGGGGGCGAGCAGCAGCACGCGCGGCTGGTCGATGTGCGGCGTCTTGGCAAAGCGCAGCAGCGTGCCGAACGAAGAACCGGTGACCGCTTCCTCGTGGACCGCGACCCGGCGGCCGGCGACCTGGACAGACTCGATCGCGAACGGCCGGCGCGTGTGGCGAAGCGCCGTCAGCGGCGCGATCTCCGCGCCCGCCAGCGCCACCCGCGTGACCGGCCACTCGAGCAGCCAATCCGGGAGCATCCGCAGGACCTCGCCGCCGGCGACCGCCAGCGATCGCCATGGCGCTAGGAGATCCTCCCGCGCTTCATAGGACTCGTAGAGCATCGTCATCGGCGCCCCGGCACGTCGGTAGTATCGCAGGCGCCCGCCATGGCAACATGTGACGTGGAGCCATGCCCACCGCCACTCTGACGATCATCAGTCGCAACTACGGGTCATGGTCGCTCCGCGGCTGGCTGCTGTGCGAGCTCGCGGGCTTCGAAGTCGACGTCTTGACCGCCGCAGTCGACGACGAAGCGGCGCGAGCCGAACTACTGCTCCTCTCCCCCTCCTACCTTGTTCCCCGACTCGACGACGGCGACATCACCGCGTGGGGCGCCTGGGCGATCGCAGAACATCTGCACGAGATCAACCCCCCACACCCGATCTTCCCGGCCGAGCTCACACACCGCGCCCACTGCCGATCGGTCTGCGGCGAGGTCATGTCCGGCTTCGCCAACCTCCGCACCGCACTACCGATGAACATTCGCGCGCGCCACACCGGCTTTACTGCCTGGGCAGGTGCACAGACTGACATCGACCGCATCACGACGATCTGGCGCGACTGCCTCGAGCGCTACGGCGGTCCCTACCTATTCGGCTCGACCCCGACCACCGCCGACGCGATATACGCGCCCATCTGCACCCGTTTCCAGACCTACGACGTATCCCTGGACGCCGATTGCGCGCGCTACCGCGACACCATGCTCACGCACCCCGCGATGATCGACTGGATCGAGCAGGCACACGCCGAGTCCGAGCACATCGAAGAACTCGACGCCGAGTTCTGACCACGACAGCGCAGCCCGAGCCTCATGGCTCGCGCACAGCCAGCGTGCCCGCCGCCCGGCGTCGTCCGGGCGTCTGCTCGGCGGTTTCTGGCGGTTGGTCGCGCGTTGGGGACGCCGGTCGGTTCGCGCGGCCTCGGTCAGGGAGGCCCGACGGAAACGGGGCGAGGGCATCAGTCCGGCGATCGCGCTGCCCCAGCGGTCGCCCGCGAGGTCGTGACGACGCCGAGACCTGCCCGTCCCGAGCGTCCAGCAGCCATCGACGACGGGACGGCGTGAGCGCTCCGTCGGACGCTAGCCTCCGGCGTCAGGCGGCGTCTCACTCAACAACGATCACCCAACCCGCGGTTGTGCGGCGGTCATCTCCGCCCGGTCTTGCGCTAGGCCCGCCGGCACGATCGAGGGCCGCGACGACGCCCACGGGCTCGGGCACCCGCAAAGCAAGCGCCTCTGACATGGCGGCCCTCACCAGACGCGGCGCCCCGCCCGCCGAATGGTGCGGCGGCGTGACGCTCGCTCGTGGGTCGTTGCCGATGGCGGGAATGCCAGGCGGTGTTTGTCATGGCTGCTGTAGAGGGAGGAGCGCCCGACGGTGGTGGCGTTGGCCGTCGTACAGCAGCGTTGGCGATGCTCTCGGCGAACCGAGGGGCGATCATTGACCTGGGCGCTTTGCTGACCGCGCTCGGGCCAGGACAGACCGTGGGATGTTGTCCATCGGGCCCAAGCCGACGCTGATCGGCGTTGGTAAACCGTGCGAGATGATAACTCCGACCCGGAGCGCCCAGCTAGCCGACGGACGTTCGCGGGTCGCCGTGAGCATGTCATACAGCCGCCGGAGCGATGCGGTGAAGCTGACGCCGCACGCCGACCCTGCTCAGGACGAGATGGCCGCGGGATCGAAGTACCTGAATTCGGCCGAGGTCGCCGGCGGGGTGCCTGTTGCCGTCCCATCGCTGAGCGGCGGCTGCGTCGGTCCACTGCTCGACCGGCTGGCAGGGATGTGCCTCTCGGGAGGCCCGGATCTCGAGTGGCAGAGGCCAGGGTGAGCGGCGCCATTCCCGGACCGGTCCAACTGAGCGCCGGCGCGACAGCTTCGAACCGGCGCTTGCCAGCGCTGGCGGGGATCGACGGCTGCCGATCCTCGAGGCCTGGCGGGGGATGCGGGTCGTAAACGTGGCAAGCGGCCGAGAGGTTCAACAGCAACTACCGGACTTGGTCGGTGAGCGAGTGTGCCATCTCCAGCGGCAAACAGGCAACGGCATCACGCAAGGGATCACGCTCGAGTGGCCGAGTCGGCTCGGTCGCATCCTGTTGGGACACCCGACCAGGGGCAACTCATCTCATCAAGCCGTCGCGAGGCTCGGGGCGGGACTGACGGAGACGGGGAGCGCGAGCGACGGCATCGTCGATAGCCTCGAAGCGGACGGCTGCTTGTTGCTCGGCGTGCAATGGCACCGCGAATGCTTAATCGACCGGCCCGCGCAGGCATATGTCGCGCGTTCGTCGATGCCAAGCCTCGATTCGAGCCCACGGCGACCAGGATCGCCCACCCGAAGTAGGCGAGCCATACGCAAGACCACAGACGAGGCAGCGGCAATCGACGATGCGCTCAACATTTCCAGAATGAGCGGCGTGGAATCTCTCCGCTCCTCACGCCGTGTCTGGGTTCGCGGGCCGCCCCGCCGGCACCCGCAGTAAAGCTTCCCCGCCAAACAGAATCCCACGTGCGAATTCGCAATCCATTTGCGAGCACGGTCGTTACTCAAGGAGTAGAACATGGCCACCGCCACCCAGACCAAGAACACGTTCACCGGCACCGAGACCAAGAACGGCACGCCGAGCATCGACGCCGCGTTTGAGCTGGTCAGGAACCTCAACGATCAATTCCTGGCCGGCGCCCGCAAGGTCGGCAACCTGTACCTCGACATGTATGAGCAGACCATCGACCGCGTCATCGACGGCGAGCGGAAGTACGCCGGGCTGAGCCAGGAGAAATGGCTCAAAGACCTGATCGAGGCCCAAGCCGACCTCACCCGCGAACTTGCCGACGGCTACACGTCCGCCGCCCGCAGCCTGCTGAAGTAACCAGTCCTGCCCCGACTCAGCGACCGGCGGCGTGTGGAGACTCTTGGCTGGCATCCGAGCCGAGATGTACTCGAGTTCCGCGCGTCGGGGTCTCCCGAGCGATCGGCGCGGAGGCTCCCGGACGCGAAAAACCGCTCTTCCAGGCGCGACCGCGTGGGTGGTTTGCGCCGAGAGCAGACGCTTCTCCGGGCTGGCCGACGTGGCTGCATGGCGCGCACAGCGATCGTGCGGGCGGCCGAGCCGGGACGATCGCCACCGTCCTGGCCAAGCGATCGTCCGGCGCCGACACCGTCCACTGCGTCTTGCGTCGTCGGTCCAGTCGTCGGCGATGGCCACGGTGAGAGCAAATGCGACTGTGAGCGACTCGCCCGGTTCCGCATCGCAGGGAGGTCGGGTGCCTCCCGGAGTCCTGGTGCGATCGAGGAGACGGATTCTTTGACGCCACCGCGGCCGCGGTCGGCGGTACGCGCGGCGGCCGGGTTGCCGTACGCCTGCAGCTGGACGCCAGCGGTGCCGATGATTCCGTCGCGCTGGCGCTCGGTGTAGGAGTAGACGTTCTTGAGCCGCTCGAGCGCGTCCTCAGCGTGAGCTTCCTTGAGCAGTCTTTCGGGGATCTCGCGCTCGCGTCGTAGGATCCACCGGTACACGTCGACGATCGTGTACTCGTGAGCGATCGCCGCCGCGTGTACGAGCGGAGCGGTGAGCCCCTGGGCTTCCTGGTCGAAGTATTCCTGGGTCTGGCCGGTGCCCAGACGGACTGCTTGGCTTAGCCATCTGGCGACCAGTAGCGCGTGTTTCCAGTCTTGGCACCCGGCGAGCGGGTCCCAGCTATCGGTGTGCTCGCCGAACGGGTTCCACACCCACACCCGCCCGCACCCGCGCCGGCGCGCCTCCGTGGCGCGCAGCACGTCGCTCCGCACAGTCGTGTTCACGGCTGCGCCCTGGTGCTCGAGCAGCGCCGGGATCACGGTTCCTGAGGTCTTGCCCGATCGCGGCGCCGCGACGACGAGGGTTTGCACGTTGGGCTCGATCGGCAACAGCCTTGCCGGACAGCCGTAGTAGCCGATCACGACACGGTCCGGGTGCGGTCGCTCGCACAGCAGCTCGCTGACCGTCCGTGGCCTGGCGAACGCGCGCGGGCGTACGCCGCGCAGCTGCCACCACCGCCGGTCAGCCGCCGGTCGGCTCGCGCGCACGTCGAGCTCTCTGATGAGCGCGCCGGCCGTGGCGAGGACGGTGATCACGAGCAGGGCTTGGATCGTCCAGAACTCAAGCGGCGCTGGTCGCGCGGCGCGCAGCGCGGCGGGGTAGCGCGACGGGCCCGAGGAGACCGCGACATGGATCGCGGCTCCTTGCGCGGTCCAGAACGGCAGGCTGATCCAGCGGCCTGTGTTCACCCATGCGGCAACCGTGGGACCGAGCCACACGAGGGTCGAGAGGACGGCGAGGAACGCGAGGACCGCGAGCAGCCCGAGCGCCCGGCGTGGGAAGGGTTGTGTCTGTGGCATGGCCGGTTAAGCGAGATAGCCGGCGTTTTCGCACGCAACCCGCGACCAACAGCGGCGGCGGCCGAGCAGCCGCGCGGTGGGCTACTCGAGGCCGAGGTCTGGCCCGTGGTCGCCGAGCTCGCGCCCGGGGGCCGCGCCGGGCGGGTCGACGTCGAGCTCGCGCAGCGAACGGGTCACCCGTTTCCACGCCCCGCGTTGACCACGGTCGGGAGTTTGGGGAGCGCTGACGCGTTCGCCGGGCGCGTATTGCGCCATGTACGCCTCGATCGAGCGTGCCGCGCGCTCCCACGCCTCGGCGCGCTCCCCAACCGGCCGCCGACCGATCAGCTCGGTGATGTAGGCGGGCGGTCGTGTGGTTGCTTGGCGGACCGCTCGGCGATCCGCTCCCGCTCTCGGCGGTAGCGCTCCCTGCGTGTCGCGATCGCCTCGGCGACGTCCTGCGCATATTGGGTCCACCAGCCGCGGGTGCTCTCGACCTCGCGGCGCAGCTGCTCCACGCCCTCCTCGGCCTCGGTTCGCAGCCGCTCGACGCGTTCTGTGAGCTGCTCCATTCGAGCTGTCGTCCCCTTGCGCTCGCGCCGGCGCCAGATCGGGATCTCGCTGCGCTCGCGCAGCAGCGCGAACTCCGATTGCTCGCCGAGCTCAATCTCGCGGGGGTCTCTCCGAGCGACGCGACCCCAGCGCTCACTCCTGCCGCAGGCAGCGCCGGCATCACCGCGGTCAGCTGCGCGAGCTGCTCGTCGTTCACGAGGCGCAGCCGTCCCGCGGCGCGTGCGGCCAGCCGATCGAGCTCATCGTCGGCGCCGATCGGCGCGAGCCGCCGCCGGACTAGGTCGACCTCGCGCTCGGCCGGATCACTCGGCTCGCCGAGCTCAGCCGGCTCACCCAGTCCGCGGAGCATGTCGCGGTCACGCTCGCGCCTGGCCGCCCGGTCCGTCTCGCGCTGGCTCGGATCAAGTAACGCATCAAGATCTTGGAGGTCCTGCACGCGCGCGGCCGCGAGCTTCATCGCGATCAGGTCCTCGCGCGCGACCACCAGCGTCCGGGCGCCGAACACGCTCGTCGGCACCGCCGCCGCCCGCAGCTCTGCAAACGGCCGCGCGCCGTCAGGCTCGCGCAGCACGTCCAGCACACCGCCGCGCGTCTAGCCGAG
Organism: uncultured Solirubrobacterales bacterium; assembly: GCA_963763525.1. Taxonomy (GTDB): domain Bacteria; phylum Actinomycetota; class Thermoleophilia; order Solirubrobacterales; family Solirubrobacteraceae; genus Palsa-465. The sequence goes on along the minus strand of CAVXPA010000009.1, from coordinate 234,850 downwards.
CTCGAGCACGCTGTGGGCGACCGCGACCCGCTTCACGGGATCGCAAAACTGGTGTCGCGCTGGGCCGCCGCGTTCGTCCTTCACCCCGACGGCGTCACGCGCACCAAAGCGCTCGGGAGCGAGCGGATGGGACGTAAGCTCCGCGACGCGCTGGCCGGTGGAGACCGCCCACTGCGCAACGCCGTCTGGGAGTTCCTGCGCCCGATGCTGTCTCCGACGCTCGTCGACCTCAACCGCGACGCCTTCGTACACGACGACGGCCTTCACAGCACAGTCGACATCACGGCTCACCGCGCGCCATTAGATCTCGGCGACCTCGACCTCGACGACGCCCACATCAGCGGGTAGGCTGCCGCCGATGGTTCTCCGCCGCGCCCACAGGCGCGTGGGAGAAGCGACCCGGGGGTCTTTTGCTCGTTATAAGGACCCATCGGCGCCGGAGCCATCACACCTCGAACGATCCGAGTCCGACGTGCAGACCCCGGGTCGAGTTGGACACTTGCCCCCGAAAGCTGGACCTGCTGCGCCGTCAAGCGCACGAGGACGTCGTTCACATCCACGTGCGGCGGCTGCGACACCGCATACATCACGGCGCGGGCGATGTCATCGGCCTCGAGCATGCCCTCCCACGGCTGGTCGTAGAAGGGCGTCGAGACTATTCCCGGCTCGATCAGCGTGACGCGCACGCCGGTCCCGTGGAGCTCCTGGCGGGCGGACTCGGCGAGCGCGTGGATGGCGAACTTGGTCGCCGAGTAGACCGAACCGGGCGTCACCAGACGCCCAACGAGCGAACCCGAGACGAGCAGGTGGCCCTTCGCCTCGACGAGCGGGTCGAAGCAAGCACGGATCGTGAGCGCCACGCCGTAGAAGTTCGTCAGGATCATGTCCTTCCAGCTTTCGGGCGTCTCGCCCTTGAACCCACGCTCGCGGACCATGTAGCCGGCGTTGGCGAGCGCGACGTCCAGACGTCCGTACTCGTCGAGGGTACGGTTGACCAGCGCCTCCTGGTCGGGCCACTTGCTGACGTCACACGTGACCGCTAGCCCGCCGATCTCGCTCGCCAGCGCCTCAAGCTTGTCGGTCGAGCGCGCGGCGACCACGACCTTGTACCCGGCGCCCGGCGCCCCGCGCGCGGTCGCCTCACCGATGCCGGTCGAGGCGCCGGTGATCAGGAATACCTTCCGTCGCCGTCGCTCATGGCAGGAAGGACTCCGGCCGGCGGTCATACGACGGGTCGTCGCGATTAGGCGCGGCGCGGAATGCCTGTTCTGCGAGTGGCGGATCGATCTCGACCGGATCGAGCCGGCCGGGATGGTGCACGACCTTGCGGTGCAGGATCTCGCGGCGGTCGATCGAGCGCGCGTAGCGCGCCAGCGCTGCTCTGATCTCCGGCTCGTCGGCGAGCCGTTGCAGGATCGCATGCGACTCGCTGGCTCGCGAATCGAGGGTGTCGGTCACGTTCTGCTCCCTTCGGAGCCGTTCGCGCTGCTCGCGAGGCTGACCTGCGGCCCGGCGCCCTCGATCGCGATCCGGAACACGCGTATCTGGAGCGCGAGCATGTGGTAGTAGCCGATCAGCGCCGTCAGCTCGATCAGGCCGCGCTCGCCCAGGACCCGCACGGCCTCGTCGTATGCCTCGTCGTCGAGGTCGCCGTCGGCGAGCAGCGCCGCCGTGGTCCGCCAGGCGATGCTCTCGACAGGATCCTCGAGCGGCGGTTCGCGCCGCTCCCGGAGCGCGATCATCTGCTCGTCGCTGAGCCCCGCCTCGCGGCCGATGCGCTCATGCGAGACGCGCTGAAAGTCACTGCGCTCGTGATTGGCGATTGACAGGACCGCGAGCTCCTTGACTCGCGGCGAGAGCGAGAGCTCCGTGACCAGGCCCGCGCCGAAGGTCTGCTGCGCCATCCCGATTCCTGGCGCGTGGAGGATCGTGTTCAGCGGCCCGCCGAGGCGCCCCTCGTCGTCGGTCAGCTTGCCCATCGAGCGGCGCGGGCCACCAACGAGGATGTCGTACAGCTCACGCTGCTCCTTGCTCAGCTCGTCTGGCCGGAGCCGGTGCAGCCGGCTCACTGAATCGGCTCGACGCCGAGCAGCGTCGTGCGGTGGAGCTCGCGGCGCGTGCTGGCCTCGAACGGGGTCACGCGATGCAGCACGCCGGTGTTGTCCCAAATCAGCGTGTCCCCGACTGACCACGTATGGCTGTAGACGCGGTCGGATACGGTCGCGCGCTCCAGCAGCTCGTCGAGCAGCGCCCGGCTCTCGTCGACGTCCATCCCGAGAACGTAGTCGGCCGATGCACCGATCACGAGCGAGCGCCGACCCGACTGGTGCGTCCACACGAGCGGTTGCTCGCGACCGCCGCGGGCCTCCCATTCCGCCAGCTTCTCAGGCGTCAGGCCTCGCACAACGTCACCCTGAGCGGCCACGAAGCTGTGCTGCACGCGCAGCTTCAGGTAGCGCTCCTGCTCCTCTGCGGAGAGATTCGCGTACGCCCCGTACGTGCTCGCGAACTGTGTCTCGCCGCCCTGCGCGGAGGTGACCTTGGCGCTCAGGATCGTCGCTTGCGTCGGGAGGTCCTGATCGATCGTCCCGTCGATGTGCCACAACACGGTGCCGCCGAGGTACTCCGCGTACGGGTTCTCGGGGTTCATGCTGATCTCGAAGATCTCCGGAATCGGATTGCCTGGCCACAGCCGGACGTCGCCCAGCTTGCGGCAGAACTCTGCTTGCGTCTGGTCGTCGATGTTCAGGCCGCGGAACAGCAGGACGCCGCTGGCGTCGAGCGTATCCATCACGGCTTGCGGCAGGTCCTCGTCCTCACGCACGCGGTCGAGGTCGACGTCGAGCACCTCGGCGCCGACGTACCGGGTCAGCTTCTGCGTCTTCAGCGTTTTGGTGGCACTCATCGCTCTGTTCTCCTTGTCACTGGACCGGTTCGGTGCCGAAGATCGTGCAGCGGTGCATCGTCCGCCGCGATGCCGGGTCGTAGGGCGTGGCACGGTGCATGACGCCCGTGTTGTCCCAGATCAGCATGTCCCCGACCGACCAGTGGTGACGATACACGCGATTCTCGCGCGTTGCCCGGTTAATCAGGTCACGCAGCAGAGCGCGGCCCTCGTCGACGTCCATGCCAACGACGTAATCGCACGACTCGCCGAGCACGAGCGAGCGGCGACCCGTTGCGTGCGTCCACACGAGCGGGAGCTCAGGAGTGCCCTTCGCGTCCCATTCCGCCAGCTGCTCGCGCGTCGGGTTCGGGAAGGCGGGCTTGCGCGCTGCCCTCAGGCTGTGGACGACATGAAGCTTCAGGCAACGCTGCTTGTCCTCCGCCGAGAGGTCGTCAAAGGCAGCGTAGGTGCTGGCGAACTCCGTCTCACCCCCCTTAGGGGCAACGACCTTCGCGGTGAGGATCGTCGCCTTCGTCGGCATCCGCTGGTCGATCGTGCCATCGATGTGCCAGTTGATGGTCCCGCGCGGGTCGAGCTGCTTTGCGTACGGGTTCTCCGGGTTCAGGCTGATCTCGAAGATCTCCGGAATCGGGTTGTCGGGCCAGAGGCGGATCTCACCGAGCTTGCTGCAGAACGCCGCCTGCGTCATGTCGTCAAGGTTCAGCTCCCTGAACACCAGCACGCCGTGGTCCTCGAGCGCGCTCATCACCGCCCCGGGAAGCGACTCGTCCGCAACCACCCGCTCGAGGTCGACGTCCAGCACCTCAGCGCCAACCGTCGGGGTCAACTTCTCCAGGCGTAACGTCTCTACAGTCGCCATCACGTGCTCCATTCTCACTGGTTGTCGTTCTTCTCAGCAGCGGTGCTCCCACCCCGGGCCCCGGCGCAGCCGGCGAGCGCAACAAGCGTTCGCTTCGGTGGCGGCATCGTGAGCAGACCGACGACGCACTCGATCAGGTCAGCAACCCAGGCGTCGTCGGGGCCGCTGACCCCGTCGGTTTCGAGCTCGGCAAGCGCTGCGCTCACCAGGTGCCGGGCCAGGCGGCTGCCGTGCGCGAGAACCGGGGCTGGCAGATGCTCACCTGCCAGCTTGTCCTGGAGCTCGATGACCCGCTGCGCTGAGCGGAACACGCCGTTGGCCTGGGCTGCACCAAGTGAGCCCCGCCGGTCGAGCTGCGCCAGGAAGCGGAAGTAGTAACCGGACTTTCCGGCTTCCTCCATCGTCGGTCGAATCGCCACCTCGACCAACGCCCGAAGATCATCCAGACGACCCTGCTCCTCGAGTTCAACCAACATCGCGCGCCGACGTTCATCGATGCGATCGAGCCGCCGCTCGATGATCGCGCGGATCAACCCGTCCTTATCACCAAAGTGGTAGGCGACGGCACTCGCGTTCCGCGTCCCCGCCTCGGCCTCGACTTGGCGCAGCGACACCGCGTCCACCCCGTACTCCGCGAACAAGCGCTCCGCGGTGCGAGCAAGTAGCTCGCGGGTACGGCGACCGCTCGCGTTCTCCGTACGTGTCGGGCTAGCCACGCGCATAGCGAAACTCTAATGCGTATTCATTAGATCAGTCAAGTCCACGCCTCGTATTTGCCGCTCTCCCGTCTCTGGATCCTGTCCGCAAGGGGTTGCCGAGCGACGCTCCCGAACTGACACGTGGTCGCGGCCTAACTGACACGTGATCGCGGCCTGCTTGAACGCAGGCGAGCTGACGTCGATCGTCTTCGGCAAGAGCAGGGACACCCCCCCGCGGCCGATCGCGATCGACAACTCCTGCGGGCTCGACAGGGGCGCTCTATCAGCAAGGACTTCGGGCCGGCGAGCATCAACATCTCTCGGTCCAGGGCTTAGACTAAGACTAAACACCCCATCCCAGGGCATCAAACACCCCATCCCAGGGCATCAAACAGCCCATCCCAGGGCATCAGGTTCTGGATCGTAGGTAGCAGAGGAGAGGTCTCATGAGATTCGGAATTGCCTGGACGTTCTCGAACTACACCGACTGGGACCGGTTCGAGGCGCTCGAGCGTGGCGAGAAGGTTGGGGAGATGTCGCTCTCGGATCGTCGAATCTGGGCGGAGACGCTTGCGATGGTCGATCTGGCCGAGCCGCTTGGGTTTGACTCGATCTGGAGCCTCGAGCAGCACGCGGCGCCATATCACATGTGTCCTGACCCGACGCAGTTTTTGACCTATTGCGCTGCGCGTACCAAGCGGATGCACGTTGGGTCGATGATCACGGTGCTGCCGTGGCACCATCCGTTCCGTCTGGCCGAGCAGATCGCGGTGCTCCAGCACGTCCTCGGGCCTGACCGTAAGTACTTTCTTGGCGTTGGGCGCGGGCTCGCGCGGCGCAACTTCGACGCGATGACGGCTGATATGGACAGCTCGCGCGAGAAGTTCAATGAGATTCTCGACATTCTCCAGCTTGCGTTCACCGAGGAGGTCTTCTCCTACGAGGGGCAGTTCTTCACGTTCAACAACGTGTCCCTGCGCCCCCGTCCGCTCGATCCGAGCGTCGTGACCGACGCCTGGGGGGCGTGGACGAGTGAGACCAGTCTGCGGAACATGGCCGAGCGCGGCCTGCACCCGTTGACGACGCTGAACAAGACGATGGAGGACTGGGTGCGCGAGGTCGACCAGTTCTACGCAATCCGCGCAGCTTGCGGCTACGGCCCCGGCCAGCGCCCGATCTTCGAGGCCCCGATCTACTGCTGCGAGTCAGAAGCGGAGGCACGCGAAGGCGTCGAACAGTTTTTTCCCGAATTCGTCGACTCGGTTGTGCGGCTGGACGAGATCGGCACCGAGCGATTTGCGCCTAGCAAGGGGTATGAGGAGTATCGCACCAAGGGCTCCCAACTGGGCGACGGCACTGCCGAGAACGCCCGCGAGATGCTCACGACTAAGCTGCTCAGGGACGCCATCTGGGGAACCCCCGGGCAGTGCGCCGAGAAGATCCAGGCCGCGTGCGATCTACTACACCCCTCCGAGTTCGTCGGCTTTCTCGGGCTCGGAAGCATGACGACCGCCCAAGCGGAGAAATCCATGCGGCTGTTCGCACAGAAGTGCCTCCCGCGTCTGCAGCACCTTCGCGAGGAAGTAACCGTCTCGGTACCCTGACGACAGTCAGGGCTGCACTGTGATCAAGATCGCGCATGTGGCGACGCAGGAGGCGCCCGGAAGCTCACAACAGCGGGCCCCACAGTCGAGTTGGAACCAGCTGCGCTCGCCTGCCCCTTTGCACGGTCGAGGACAACAACATCGTGCTGCAGTTCCGATAACCACGAAAGGAGCCCACAATGGGTGAGAGCACTAGCGACGAGTTCGCGCTACGCGCACTCGTCGAACGGTATTTCAACGCGCTAGACCAGCGCGATATGGAGGCGATCAGGACGTGTTTCGCGACCGACGCCTACGCGAGCTTCAACGGTGGGGAAATCACGCTTGAGGGTCGTGATGCGATCGTCGGCGACATGGAATTCATCAAGACGTGGCCGTCGACGATTCACGCCCTGGCGAGCGCATCCGTGGACGAGGAGCGAGGCACGGGCGTCGTGTTCGCGGTCGCGTTCGTGCAGACGACGGGCGACGATGGCGAGCAGCACATGCTCGTGCGCGGGATCCGCTACGACGACCGCTACGTCCAGCAAGACGGCGCCTGGCGTATCCAGCGCCGCGAGCACCGCGCGCTCTGGCAGTACGACGCGGCCATCCAAACGCCATGGACACGGAGCGCAGGCTGAGCGAGCGCGGATGCTGGCCGCCCTGCTTGTCGATGAACCGGCGGATCGCCCGCTCGGTCGTCTCGATCCGACACACCTCCGGCTTGCGGCCATCCGGCGGCAGCACCGCAGCGACGATCGAGAACTTGTGCTGATCGCTCGCGACCCACCGGCGCACTTGGACTGGGTGCAGAGAAGGGGTGACGTCAGGCATGGCTGATCCTCCACGGTCGTATGCGGCTCTGGCCCTGCGGGCCCTCAACACTCCGCATTGTCAAACCGCGAAAGATGCGACGCACGAGGATCAGCCGCCGGTTTGTGTCAGCGCGCCGCCGTCGACCGGGAGTACCACGCCAGTGATGTAGTTAGCCTCGTCGGAGTGCAGAAACAAGCTGGCGTGAGCGATGTCCCAGCCGGTGCCCATCTTGCCGCGCAGCGGTACGGTCGCGTCGCGCTCAGCCTTGACCTGCGCCCGGGGAACGCCTCGCTCGGCAGCCCGCAGATCGACCGCCATCGGGGTGTCGATGATTCCCGGCATGATCACGTTGGCTCGCACGCCGAACTCCGCGTTGTCGATCGCCAACGCCTGAGTGAGGGCGTTCATGCCGGCCTTGGCCATCTTGTAGGCGGTCACGAAGGCAGACGCGAACACCGCGATCGAGGAGATGTTGACGATCGACCCGGCCCGCTGCTCGCGCATGATCGGAATGACCGCCTGACAGGACAGCAGGCAGCCCTTTAGGTCGACGTCGATGATCCGGTCGAAGACCTCCTCCGTCACTGTCAGCGGCGTTCCATCCCCGGCCGAGATGCCGACATTGTTCTGGAGGAAGTCGATCCGGCCCCATTTCTCCGTGCACGCCTGCGCGAACCCGCGGCAGTCATCCGCGCGCGTCCAGTCACCCTCGAAGCACTCCGCGACCCCGCCCTGGTCGGCAATCAGCGCGGCTGTCTCGCGGGCAGAATCGATGTCGCGGTCGACCAGCAGTACCTTCGCCCCCTCGCGTGCGAACACGATCGCGGCCGCCCGCCCTGTACCGATGCTCTCGCTGCTCTCGGTGGGCGTCTGCCCCGCGCCAACCACAATCCCAACCTTGTTCTCGAGTCTCATGCCCAATCCTCGCCTGTCCGCCGGTCGCAGCGCGAGTTATATCGCGGGACCCGGGGCTGATGGTATGCCACTACACGTCCACCACGGGATCGAGGAGCTCGCGTTCGTCCGGGCGGGGCTCATCACCGAGATGGACGTCTACTACAAGCACCCCGAAGCCGTAGCGGCGCTCGCCCTGAGTTAGCCGCTCACGGCGAGTGCTTCTCCAGGCGTCGCGGCCCATTTCCAGCGACTCGAAGATCGCGCGGTAGAACGTAGCGACGCGGCCGTCCGGCCCGTGATCTCGGCGTTGTTCTCGATTATCACCCAGGTCTTCGCGAACTCCGCCCCAGCTCGAGGAAACCCACGTGTCCGATGCGCATGCCCCCGGTACGAAGCGAGCGCGCGATGGGCAGACGGATCTCTTCGTGGACGAGCTCGATGATCTCGGCCAGCCGCTGCTGCGGCGTCGCGCCGTCGTCCGACAAGTCTCGCGCCAGCAGACCCGAACTTCCTCACTACCTCAACCGCCTGCTGACACTGCTCACCCTCTCTCTTCGAGTGGGCCATTCGGCCCGCTGTTGTTTCAGGTACGGAACCTCAACGTGAGAATGTCAGGGGGAGCGTCGCCATGCCCTGCAGGAAGGGCGTCGCCCAGTACTTGGCCTCGCCGGTGATCTCCCACTCGGGGAAGCGCGCCATCAGCCGTTCGATGATGACGCGCGCGTCGACCCGCGTGAGCAGCGCGCCCGGGCATGAGTGCTCGCCGTGGCCGAAGGCGAGGTGGTCGTTTGCGAAGCTGCGCGTGATGTCGTACTCGTCGGGGCGCTCGTAGGCGTCCGGGTCGCGGTTCGCGCTCACGAAAGCCGCCATCGCGTAGTCGTCCTTGGCGATCTTGTGCCCGTCGATCTCGAGGTCCTGCTTGGCGGTGCGGCAGTGCGTCCAGGTGTCGGGATAGCAGCGCAGCGTCTCCTCGATCGCGTTTGCGATCAGCTCCGGGCGCTCGAGGAGCAACCGCCGCTGCTCGGGTCGCCACGCCATCTCGCGCGCGAAGAACGACAGCATGTCGCGGGTCGTTTCGCCGGAGGCGATGAAGTGCGTGATGTACACGACCGCCAGCCCACGCGGAATCGGCTTGCCGTCAAGCTCGGATTGCGCGATCACGCCGAGCAGGTCCTCGCCCTCGCCGCCGCTGGCACGTCGCTGCGCCAGCAGCTCGTCGCAGCAGGCCTGGAAGTTCGCCTCCTCCTGACGGAGCCGCTCGACCTCCTCCGCATCGCGGTCGGGCATGACCGTGATCGCCGCGAAGTGGTTCTTCGCCATCCTGATGAACTCCTCGCGCATCTCCCGCGGCACCCCGATCAGGTCGGTCATCAGCGCCGCCGGGATCCGCCCGATCGTGGTCACGAAATCGACCTCCTCGCCCGGCTCGATCCGGTCAAGGAACTCGTCGGTGATCCGCGCGATCTTCGGCTTCAAGCTGCGCACGAGGCTCGGTCTAAGCGCCTTCATGAAGATGTCGCGGACCTGAGCGTGGCGGGGCGGGTCGAGCAGGATCATGTTGATGAAGTCCGGGTCGCCCAGCGTGAGCTTGCCCTTCGCGATCAGGCCGCGGACCTGGGCGTGACTGAGACCCGGCTTGCTCAGCTCTTCGCGTGTCCACTCCGGCAGGTGCGGCATGACCGCCTCGGGGCGAGTGGCGTCGCCGATCTGAAACCCGAACTCGATCGAGAAGAGATCGGGCCGGCTCTCCACGAACCGCGAGTGCTCCCACTTCGAGAGGATCCAGACGCCCGTCGCAAGCGCCGGCGACTCATACCAATGAACCGGCGCGACACTACGCTCGGCCGCCATCTGCGCGGCGATCGTGTCAGTGTCCTGCATGTAGAAGGCTGGGTCCTCCCACCTGGGCCAGTCGACTGCGCTCTCAACAGCTGCGGTCATCTCACTTCCTCGTTTCATAGGACGTTCTCGACGGGCATCCGCTGGTCGGATCGACGCTCACGTGCCGGCCGCCGTTGACGGCGATGATCTGGCCGGGTATGTAGCTGGCATCCTCGCTGATCACGAACGCACGGGCGGCCGCGATGTCCTGGGATTGTCCGGGCCGTCCGACCGCAACATAACTCATCGTCGCGCCACCCCCGCTGGCAAGATTACGCGGACCGGGTCGGAGCAGGTACGCTAGCTTACCCCATCTAGTCGCCATGTTCCAAATAGGGTACAGTCCGCATCGCATGGCTTCGACCGAAAGCCCAGGGTTTGTACAGGAACTTCCTCACGAAGCTGCCTCCCGGAAGGCGCCGCGCGCTGGGCGAGCGATTGGCGTCAATGGTTCCGCCTTGCCCGAGCACATCCCGTCTGTTTGAAGCAGCCCGAACGGCCTTGGGATAGGTAGCAACAGTGCGACAACATTGGCCTCGCGAGCCAAAGGGTCGGCGAAGCTTCCCGCTGGGCCGAGAACGCGGTTTCAGCAAATTCAGCGGCACGACACTGACGAACTGTCGGGTGCTCGCGGGAAAGGGAGTGGGCGGTGGCGATACCGCAGGTTGACGTCGATTTTCTGTCCGATCTCGCGGTCAGGGAGAACCCGTTTCCGTTCTACGAGGAGGTCAGGGCCGCGGGGCGGGTGGTATGGAACGGGGCGATGCAGGCGTGGATGGTCCCCGGTTTCGATGACTGCTTCGAGGTGCTGACCGACACCAGGGCTGCGCGGTTTGGTCAGATCGGTGCACGCTATCCCGAAGCTAACTCGTGGTTCGAGGCGCCCAACATGATCACTGTCGACGGTAAAGAACACCAGCGCCTTCGCAGCGGCCTCTCCCGGTTCTTCGGGCGGCCGTATGTGGCGAGGTGGGCTGGACGCATCCGGGAGGTCGTCGAGGAGCTCCTTGCGCCGCTGGGGCCCGATGCGACGTTCGAGCTTGAGGATTTCACCAAGGTTCCGGTGATCATCGTGGCGGAGATGCTCGGTGTTCCCGAGGAGCACCACGACGACTTTCGCCGCTGGTCAAACGAAATCACCGGCAAGCACTCGTTTGGCCGTGAGGAACCTGAGCTGCGCCGGGTGATCGACCAAGCGATCGCAGAACTCAACGTCTACCTCGACGAAGAGATCGCGCGACATCGGCGCGAACAGCCCGACGATGTGTTTACGGCGATGGTGAATATGCCGGACTGGAGTGAGGCCGAGATTCGGTCGTCGGTCTTGAACCTTCTTCTCGCGGGCTACGACACCACAGCGAAGCTGATGACGCAGTGTCTGGTTACGCTGGAGCAACATCCGGATCAGCGTCGCTTGCTCGCCGAGGAACCGGCCCTGATTCCGAACGCAATCGAGGAGGTTGTGCGCTGGGCCGGCGTGGCTCCGGCCGGCCCGAAGGTGGCGAAGAATGACCCGGTTCTGGCCGGAACCCGGTTACGGGACGGGGACATCCTGTGGACGTTGCGGTCAGCGGCGAACCGCGACCCGTCGCGCTGGCCCGAGCCGCACCTCTTCGACGTGCTTCGAGAACCCAGGACCCACATCGGGTTTGGTGCCGGCGCGCATTTCTGCATCGGTGCGCCGCTCGCACGGCTTGAGGTCAAGTCCGCGCTTGAGGTACTACTGCGCCGCGCGCCGGAGTACCAGCTGCGTGACCTCGAGTACGGTGAATCCTCCGTTCTCCGCGGCCCCGAACGGGGCGTCATCGGGGTCAACATCCTGACCGATTCCTAGCCGGGAGGAATAGTGCACGACTTGTCGGGGAAGGTGGCGTTCGTTACGGGATCTGCCGGTGGAATCGGCTTGGGGATCGCCTCGGCATGCGCTGAGGCTGGCATGAAGATCGTCCTGGCGGACGTCGATGCCCCCACGCTCCAGGAGTCCGCCCTGGACCTTCGGGCCCGCGGCGCAGACGTGATGACGGTTGTGCTCGACGTGACCGACCGGGAGGGCTGGGCTCAGGCCGCCCGCGAGGTGCCCGAAAGGATGGGGCCGGTGCAGCTGCTCGTGAACAACGCCGGGGTCAGCACTTTCGGGATTGCGTTCGACGAGATCAGCCCCGAGCTGTGGGACAAGGTGATCGCCATCAACCTTTCTGGGGTTTACAACGGCATGCATTATTTCCTTCCGGGGATGCGGGATGTCGGTAGCGGGCACATCGTCAACACGGCATCGATGGCCGGTCTGATTGGCTATCCGACGCTGGCGCCGTACTGTGCGTCCAAGTTCGCGATCGTCGGCCTCTCAGAAGGTCTGCACGCCGAGCTTGCGCAGTCAGGCATCGGCATCAGCGTTCTGTGCCCAGGCCGTGTCCGATCTCGACTCCGCAGCACATCCCGTGCGGTGTGTGGCCTTCCAGAAGCCGATGTCCCGGCCCCGCTGGGCGACGGCTTGGAGGCCGTCATCGATCCCGACGAGGTCGGCCGGCGCGTGCTCGACGCGGTTGCCGCTAACGAGCTTTACGTCATCACCAACCCGGAGTTCCGGGAAGCCGTCACCGACCGTCATATGCGCCTGCTCCAAGGGTTCGACCACGCTCTGGCGTTTACGAGGTAGAACGCGTGCCGGATACTCATCTAGACTTTTCTGCGCTCGCGCAGGGTCTGTACCTCGAAGCTCTGGCAATTGATGGCCGGACGGTCTGGTTCGGCGACGTCATCGGGGGCGGGGTGCACCGGCTTGAGCCTGACGGGAACCTGTCGCGGTGGCTTCCCGACAAGCGGTGGTCGCGGGTATGGCTCTCAACGACGACGGCTCAGTCCTGTGTTCCGGCTCCGACGGCATTTCCTGGCTGAACCCGACAACCGGGAAGACCGGAATGCTCTTGACGACGGTGGAAGAAACGCCTCTTCCCGGGGTCAACGAGCTGTGCCCCGACGGTGAAGGCGGGCTGTACTTCGGATCGAAAGACGGCGCAGCGATCGAGCGGGGCGAGCGTCCACGCCCTTCCGGCCTCTTCCACCTCGCCGCTGACGGAACTGCCCGCCAGCTGTGCGACGGGCTCGTGTTCACAAACGGGATTGCGATCAGTGCCGACAGATCAACGCTCTTTCACAACGAGACGTTCGTTGGAACCTTCGCGTATCCGATCCTCCCTGGCGGGGCCTTGGCGAGCGAAGGATGCTGCTCGAGAAACAGGATTGCGACGGGATCGTTCTCGATGTCGAGGGCAACTTCTGGATCGTCGGCTATGCCTCCGCAGAGATCCTGCGCCTAACACCGGAGGGCGAGATCGCCGGCGTCATCCCAGGTGCAGGCGGCGCGGTCACCAACCTACGCTTCGGCGGTGACGACGGCCGCGACCTGTACGTCACGAGCGCCCCGTTCGACTCGTACGCGCAGCCCGATAGCGGCATGTGTCGCTTCTCGGACGAGCTTCCGGATTCGGTGAACGACGATGACCCGTTTGTGTTTGCGAAGCACGTGGGGCTTAGTCGACACGCGGCACCTGATCGGCGGTACGGGCCATGGAGGGATTACGGATGAACGTTGAGTCGACGGCCGGAACGGATGGGCATGGCCGGCTTGTGGGGCGGGCCGCGATCGTGACCGGGGCTAGTCAGGGGATTGGCGAGGGCATCGCCAAGGCGTTCGCGAAGGAAGGGGCGAATCTCGTCCTCGTTGGCCGCACCCCGGAGAAGCTGCACTCGGTTGCCGTTGCGATCGAGAACATCGGCGGATCGGTCGTTGAGGTGCAGGGGAGCGTCGCCGACCGCGCGATTGCCGATCGCGCGGTGTCGGAGGCTTTGGCGGCGTTTGGGCGGCCTGATGTTCTGGTGAACAACGCGCACTCGTTCTCGCCAAAAGCGCCGCTTGACGAGATCAGCGAGGCGGGCGTTCGATTGGCCCTCGACACAGGTTTCTTCGGCACGTTTTACTTCATGCAGGCGGCCGCACATGCGTGACGCGGGCGGCGGGTCGATCATCAACTTCGGCTCGCTGTCAGCGCTGGAAGGACGCGCGATGGCGGCTGCCTACTCGGCCGTGAAGGAGGCGATCCGCGGACTGTCGCGCTGCGCAGCACGGGACTGGGGCAAATACGGAATCCGCGTCAACGTACTCAATCCAGCCGCAGAGTCCCCGGCGTCGGTGACGTACTTCGCCAAACATCCCGACAACCTCCCGAACACCCTGGAGAAGATGGCGCTCGGCTATTACGGCACGCCCGAGGCGGCCGTCGGTCCAGTCGCGGTGTTCCTCGCCAGCGACGATTCCCATTACCTCACCGGCCAGACCCTGAACGCCGACGGCGGCACGTGGATGTTCTAGACGCGGCGGCTGCCGAGGCACACGAACGAACGATGAACTCCCTATATCTGGAGGCGACAGAATGAGCACGGAAATGTCGGAGGGGAATGTGGTTCTTGATCGTTCGGTGGCTTTTCCGCGACCGGGCGAGGGCCATGGGCTGGGTCAGTCGCCGTTCTGGGATGAGGAGCTTGGCGTGCGGATCGTCTCTACCTACGGCGACGTGGAGGGCATCCTGATGGAGCCCGAGACATTCTCATCGAAGTTCACGATCGGCCCCAATCGCGACGCGATCTTTGTCCCAATGCGCGCGAAAGCACAGGAGGATCCGCGCGCGGCGGCAGCGATCAAGTATTCGCGTTTTCCGATCGTCAGCGACGACGGTGAAGTCCACCGGCGGGAGCGCAGCTTCATCGGCAAGGCATTCACGCCCCGGCACGTGCGCTCGCTCGAGCCAATGATCACCTCACTATGCGAGGAACTGACCGACGCCATGGTCGGCCGCAGCGAGGTGCCGTTCGTAAAGGAGTTCACGGTGCCGCTCCCGGTCAAAGTGATCGCTCACCTGCTGGGGTTGCCGGTGGCGGACTACCGCATGCTCAGGGACTGGTCGGACTGGTTTCAGGGGATCATCGGGCAGGACGATCCAAGCCCCGAAGTGCTCGAGCGCTTCACAACGGCGGCGGTCCAGTTCACCGATTACATCTTGCCGCTGATCGAGGAGCGCCGCCGAAACCCGGGAGATGATCTGATCAGTGTGCTGGCGGCACCCAACGACGAGGGTGAGCGCCAAAGCACCGACGCCGTCCTCGCTCACACCAAAGCGCTTCTGCTGGGCGGGAACAAGACCACCAGCGCCGGACTCGTCGGCACCATGCTGTTCCTGGCGCGGAGCCCGGAAGTGCAAACGCAGCTACGCGCCAACCCAACGCTGATCCCAGCAATGGTCGAGGAAGGGCTGCGGCTCTCAACACCGGTCAATGTCGCCTTCCGCACCGCGACCGTCGATACAGAACTCGCCGGCGTGAAGATCAAGGCCGGCGAGCACCTCCTGGTACGCCTCAACGCAGCAAACCGCGACGCCGTCCGCTACCAGGAACCACTGCGCCCACGGATCGATCGCCCCGACCGACGACACCTCGCGTTCGGACGAGGTATCCACGTCTGCCCCGGCGCTCCCCTCGCCCGCGCCGAACTACGAATCGCATTCGAAACACTACTCGCCCGAACCAGCTCGATCACCATCAGCCAACGCGACGACGCCGTAATACCAGTCGGCACCTTCCACACAGCCACAATCGACGAGCTCTACCTCGATGTCCGCCCCTAACACGAGCACCCACGGCCGTCGCCGGCTCGACGGTGATATCTCAGGAGCCCCGAGCAACCGCGGACACGCCATCGGACAGCGCCACGCCGCCGTGTTCAGCGGCCCGCGCGCGAGCTGCCCAGCAGCCTCGATGCGTTCGGAGCGCGATGGGTGACTGCGATGGATGCCAGGCGGTTTGACGACCGACGCGTGGTCGTAATCGGAGCGGCGTCGGGGTCGAGGGCTACGACGACATCAGCCCCTGCGCCGCGCTCGCGTTCGCTCGCGAGGGCGCGGACATCGCTCTGGCACAGCCAACGCGGGGGCTGGCCGAGGCGGGCGCTGGCCGAGGCCGGGTGGCCGAGATCCACGCCACGCACGCGAGGGCAAATCCGTTCGCGTACGACCCGCGCGACCCCACGACGGTGGCGGCTCTAGCCGATGAGATCGGCCGGGAGTGGCCGGCCGTCGACGTACTTGTGACCCGCCAGCTGCCGACATGCGCCGGCGGCATAGAGGACATCACTCTCGAGCAGTGGGAGCAGACGCTTCGTGTGAACCTCACCGTGTTCGTGGCGACGCAGGCATTCCTGCCGCTCTTGCAACGTGGGCGCGACCCGGCGGTCGTCCACGTCGGATCTGTCGACGGCCGCCTCGGCAATCCGAACATCCTGAGCTACTCGGCGGCCAAGGGGGGCGTCCACGCCCTCGTGCACGCCCTGGCCGGCGACCTCGCGAGGTACGGAATACGCGTCAACGCGATCGAGCGCGCCGCCTCGACCGCACTGGCCGTGGACGCAAACCTAGCGGCGTCTGTGACCGCGGCGACGCCAATGGGCCGCCTCGCGGACGCGGAGGAGTACGCGGCCGCCATCAACGGCCGAGTTAGACCACGTCCTCCGCACCCATCCTCCATCTCGGCGTGCTCGTCATGCTCGGCAAAGCCCGACGCATAGATGACGGCCGCCTTCGCCCCCCGCTCGGCACACGCGCGCAAGGCATCCACCACCGCCGACCCAGGAATAGCAAGCACTGCCAGATCGATATCGCGGGAAAGCTCCCGCACCGAATCCACACACGGCTCCCCGAGCACCTCGATGCGCCCCCGGCTGACGAGGTGAATTTCGCCGAAATACCCGAACGCCTTCAGACTGCCGAGCACGTTGCCGCCGGTCGCTCCTGGCTTTGGCGACGCGCCAACGATCGCGATCGAGCGCGGGCGCAGCAGAGGCTACGCCGACACCGGCTCCCGCCCCTTCACTGTATCTCTCGCCACAAGCTCCCCAATCTCCGATGTCGGACCACTGGCCGCCACGGGCCAGCGCAATGCTAATGGATCACGGGCTATCGAAACCGCTAATCAGCCGGCGCATCGCTGCGATCGAATCACCGCACTCGCGTCAGGCACCACATGGACGATGACTAGCGTCTATGCTGTCACTCGTTTCCGGGCTGATCAACGCGCTCACTAGAGGCACGCAGGCGCCGATCGCTGCCGTAGCGATCACGAAACATGCACACGCGCAACGGCTTCTACGAGCATTAGGCTCCGCGACCGATCTGTCGAGCCGAGCGCGAGTGATCGAGGAGCGAGTCAGGCGTGCACACGCTCCGGACGCCCGACGCGAGGTGTCGGGTCGAGGCCGAAAAGGTGGGCCGCGCTCAAGCCGAGGATGTTGCGTTTGGCCTGCTCATCGAGGAAGTCGAACCCCAGAATCGAGCTCGGCAGGTCGAAGTCCCAGTGCGGCCAGTCGGAGGCGTACAGGAGCTGACTCTTGGCAGCTATCGCCTTCATCGTCGATGCCAGCAGCTCGAGATCATCCATCTCCATTGGCTGGGCTGTGTAGTACATCTCGCGCATGTACTCGCTGGGGAGCCGGGTCAGGAGGGGAGCTTCTGAGGTCCGCTTCAGATACTCGTGGTCGAGTCGCTGCATCAGGAATGGCACCCAAGCCAGGCCGCTCTCCACCCACATCGTCTTGAGCCGCGGGAAACGCTCGGGCATTCCGTTGATCACCCAGTTGGTCATATGAACGATATTGCAGTGCACGAACGAGATCGCATGTACAGATATGAAGCGGTTCATCGTTTTCATCCACTCGTCATCCCACGTGACGCCGGCGTGAAAGGCGAGCGGAAGACCCGTCTCTTCGATTGCGGCGTAGATCGGCATGAACTTGTTGTCGTGAACTGGGTCGTAGCGGATGCTCGTCACAAGGAAGCCCACTACACCAGGGTTGTCGGCGAACTCGCGGACGATCCGCAACGACATCTTCGGATCGCGGAGAGGTAGGTACGGGAGAAACTTTATACGCGGCTCCTCTGCGACGAACCGTTCGACCATCCAGCGGTTGTAGGCATAGGACATCTGCGCCTCAGCCTCGATGACCGGTGCCATTCCCATCGCCAGTAGCGAGGTGGGAAAGACGACCTGGACGTCGATGCTCATCGCGTCCATCGCGCGGCGGCACAACTCGACTTCCCTGTGCACGTCCGTGGCAGGCACGGGCTCGCTCTGTGGCTCCTGGTGCGGAATGCGGCCTTGCATCCCCTGGAACGCGAAGCCGCTGCCGTTCGGGAAAGGGAACGGGACGTAGTTCATGCGGCCGCCGTACACCGTGAGGTCGTGCTCGGAGTTGTGCCGCATCACCGGATTCTCGACGTACTCCAAAACCTCGGCCCAGTGCGCGTTCGGTTCACGATGCGAATCGACGTCGACGATGAAATAGTCGTCGAGCCCGAGGGTGTCCGCGTGCTGGCGCGCGTGGTCAAGCACGTCGCGTGTGTCGGTGAACCGGTCGTACTGGCCCGGCATGACCTTGACTCGGGGGTCGACGGGCACTATCTACCTCCTCCGATCCGGCCATCGGAGAACCAGATCGAGAACTCGAACGGGGTGAGTGATTGGGAGCGTAGGAGCGCGGCCGCAACCGTGCACGCCTCCGTTGGCGTCATAGCCAGGGCGGTCAGCGACTCCTGACCGTAGGGATCCGACGAGCATGCGGCGTAGACCCGGCTCGCGGCGGCGAGAAGCGTCGAGAGGTCGGCCTGCTCGGCATCGGCTTCCCTCCCGGCAGCCGAGAGCGTCTCGGCGATCGCCGCGACCTCCACCGTCAGGCGATGTAGGTCAGAGCTCGACAAGGATGTCGCCATCGCGCTCGAGCACGTTGTACTGACGCAACCGGATTCGTGGATCGCCGGGATGCTGGCCTGTCGTCACGTCGTACTCGTATCCGTGCCACGGGCAGACGAGGTGGAGCTCGTCTGTGAAATGGTCTCCGAGACTACGCTTGCCTTCGTCGATTACTTCGACGACCCGGTTGACGATCAAGCCCTGGCACACAGGGCCGCCCAAATGGGCGCAATAGTTACTCCAGGCGTAAAGGCGGCCGCGAACACGGAAGACGCCGATCTCTTCGCCGTCAACCGAGATGACGGCCCGTCCCCCGTCCTCGATGTCGCCACTGCGGCCGACCACGATCCCGGTTGGCGCCATCTTGTGGAGCCTATCACTGAGCGGGAGCGGGTCAGACCGCCCTCCCGGCCGCCTCCCATCCGTGGGGTTCGTGGCGTGGTCCGGAGCGAGCGCCTCGGCGGCTGCGTCATGCCATGTTCTACGACCCCGGTGCGGGCCACCCCAGCTGCCCGACACGGCTGGCGAACCGCCAGCCCTCGCTCGTGCGAACGAGCTCGTCTTCGTATCGCCCACGATTCGTCACGACCGTACCTCCGTCCGGCAACGGCTGGAGCACCATCAGCGTGCAGACGCGCGTCGCGCGATCCCCGTCGATGGCGATCAGATCGTCCGTCGTCACATGCTCGTCAAGTACCGGTGGCCGCGGGTTTTTGCTTCGTCGTTGCCCCTTCTTTGACACCAACCGGCTGTCGTCGAAGAGCATCACGCGCGTCGGACGCTGGCGATCGAGCACAGCATCCGGGTGACGAACCTCGCCCCGACCAACATGGTGCTCCTGCGCCAGTAGGACTACAACCTGTTTTGTCCCGACAAGGCGCCCATGCCACCAACGAGGATTTCGCCGAGGCGGCGAGGACCATGCCCCGTCGCAGCATTGACGCGTCCTTGGTCCCCGGTGTCGTCCGGGGCTAACGAGGCGCCTTGACAACCCTCCCCAGCTCAAAGATAGTCTCAGCTATGCTCGGCGAGACCGGTGACACCGGCGACGCTCCGTGCCAGGAGCTCAGGGCTGCGCTGACACTGAACGGCAAGACCGTGTTGCCGACGCGGACGGTCGCCCAAAACGCCCGCAGCCTCGGAGCAGCTGCTGTTGGTGCGTGCCCAGCTTGGCCTCACAGAGCGGCCGGCGGACGCGGCGGTGCGTGCCAGCATCGGACTCGTGGCGCTGCGCCCCTACTGCCGCGGGCGCGCGATCGGGTTGCTCCGCGCCGATCGGCAGCTGCTGCCGATCGGCCGCTGCTGCTGACCGATGCGTCCTCGACTCGGGGTGCTGCTTCTTGCGGGCTCGTTCGCTATAAGCCGGAGCACACGGAGGGGCCGCACCCACCGTCCGCGATCGGTGGATTTCACGTCTTAAATGCGGCAGGCGCCGCCGAGCAGTGTCCGATGGGTTCAGCTGTCAGCTGCAGGCTCAGCACACCGACTCTGAGCTCCATGACGCTGTCGTCAGTCTGCCCGAGCTCCCGTGTTGACCCATCATGAAAGATCGAAAGGTACGGCTGAAATGAGCGCAGGATCGATGTGGACCTACACCGCGACGAGCCCCAACGCGATCAGCGAGCTCACGGTGGCGGCCCCAACCGAGGCCGAGCTCGCTCCCGGGCAGATCTTGCTGCGGGTGATGGTGGGCGGTATCTGCGGCAGCGACCTGCCGTACTTCAGGGGGAAGGTGATGCCCTTCGGCGTCCCGACCGAAGACGGTGGGCCCCCTATCGCACCGCCCGGGGCACCGCTCCATGAGGTGGTCGGTGAGGTGATCGCCTCGCGCGATGACACGGTGGCGATCGGGTCGCTCGTCGTGGGGTGGGCGACTGGTATGAACGCGATGTCGGAGTACATCGTGGTCAACGGCACCGACGTCGTCGCCTTCTCCGCGGAGCTCTCGCCGTCGCTGGCGATCATGCTCCAGCCACTCGCCTGCGTCATCTACGCCGTCGATGCGCTGCAGAACATCGAGGGAAGTCGAGCGGCGGTGATCGGTCAGGGTTCGATCGGCGTCCTGTTCAGCCACGTGCTCAAGAGTCGAGGGGCCGCCCATGTCACCGGAATCGACCGCGTCGACCGGACCGACGTCGCGGATACCTTCGGAGTCGACGAGGTCGTGTGGGGGGCCAGCGACCGGTGGGCCGCCACGGTGCACGACGAACGCGAGCGACCGGACATCGTGATCGAGGCTGTGGGTCACCAGGTTTCTACGCTGGTCGACGCGACGACGGTGCTCGCCGACGGCGGCCAGATCTACTACTTCGGCGTTCCCGACGATCCGATCTATCCGTTTCCCATGTCTCGCTTCTTGCGTGTGCGCGGCCGGCTCTACTCTGGCTACACCCCGGTCGTGGCCCGGCGCGACTGCCTGGTTCGTGCCGACGCATACGTCCGACAGCACCCGGAGATCACCACGTCGTACATCTCTCGGACATTCAAGTTTGCCGAAGCCCAGGAGGCATTCACCACCGCCAACACCCCTGCGCGAGGGCAACTGAAGGTGACTCTTGAGATCTAGGCGGTGGCCAAGTTATGCATTCGTACACACGGAGACGAGTGATGACCGACAGCCAATCAGCGGTGGCTGAGCAAGAATACGACTTTCGTACGGAGGGCAAGCGACTGTCGAATTGGGGACGATGGGGGTCCGGCGACGAGAAGGGGACGCTGAACTTCATTACCGACCAGCTCGTCGCGCTGGCCGCACAGCGCGTGCTCAAGGGCAAGGTCTTCGAGTTGAGCATCCCGCTTGACCGCAACGGGCCGCCCTGGCGCGGAATGATCAACCGCGTTGACCCACTCCACCTGATGAGCTACCTACCGACGATGGGGCAGACCGCGAACGCCATGTTCGGGGCCGACGACTTCATCACGATGCCGCTGCAGCAGGCAACGCAGTGGGACGGCTTCGCCCACGTCGGCTACGACGATCACTTCTACAACGGGATGCCCGTATCTGATGTGACCTGGGACGGTGCGCAGCGCAATGGGATCGACAAGACGATGCCGGGCATGGTGGGCCGAGGCGTTCTCCTGGACTTCCCTCGACTGCACGGCGTGGACTGGTTAGAGGGCGGCTACGGGATCGGTCCGGAGGAGATCGAGCAGGCCGAGCGGGCCCAGGGCGTTCATGTGGGAACCGGCGACGCGCTGCTGCTCCGGACAGGGTGGCGCAAAAAGGCGCTGAACCAGGGCTGGGACGGCTGGTTGGCGACGGAGCCCGGTCTCACCGCGGATTGCGCGGCGTGGTTGCACGAGCGCGAGGTCGCGGCTGTCGCGTCTGACAACCACGCGCTCGAGGTCACGCCCGTCGCGGGTCCGGCCCTCCCGCTGCACGCGATGCTCATCCGCGACATGGGGATGCCGATCGGAGAGATCTTCGATCTGGAAGCCCTGGCAAGCGACTGCGTTCAGGACGGGAGGTGGGACTTCTTCTTCTCCGCTCCGCCGCTGCGTGTTCCGAAGGCGGTCGGGTCTCCGACGAGTCCGATCGCTGTCAAGTGAGCCCGTCCGGCGATGAGTCACAGGAAGGAACAGGCTGAAGTGCCTCACTCCGGATTGACATCAGCGCTTAGCGATGGAGGCCTGGCCTACAGCGGGTGGATAACCATCAACTCTGAGCGCGTGGCAGAGATGTTCGACGAACGCGGGCTACGACTTCGTCGGGCTCGACTGCCAGCATGGCGCGTTCTCAGAGGCCGACGCCGTGACTCTGCTGCGCATGACGGCTGCGAGGACCGCGACGCCGGTGCGGGTCTCGAGCAACTCAGCGGCCCTAACCGGCAAGGTCCTGGTATGCGTAGTACGGTCGGCTTCCGCGACGCTGCCACGGAGGCCTCGGCGCCGGGGCGTTGGGGGCGCGGCCGACGGCCGCGGGATGGCTAGCCGATCGTCGAGCTGGATTCCGCGCAGGCCCCTCGAGCACGGCTGGGATTGGGACGCGGCGTCCGTCGATCTCGACCGACAGCGGGACAGGCGCGTGCGCTGGCTCGGGGCAAGGGAGGCGGCGATCCGTCCCGGCTCTTGGCCATCCCGGAGCACGGCACGCGGTGCCCATCCCGTACGGGCGCCGGCGATCAATCGCCGCGGCCACCAGATGATGATGGCCATTGAGCGCCCGACGTGTCGCGGCTACGCTAGCCAGCAACTCCGCCGGCAGCGTGACGACGGCGGCGCGCCGATTTACTGGATCGGTTCGTCGCCCAGCAGTGTGCAACGATGAAGCTCGCGCCGCGAGCTCGGGTCAAACGGCGTAACGCGGTGGAACGCACCACGGTTATCCCAGATCACCATGTCACCGACCGACCACTGGTGTCGGTAGACCCGATCCGATGTCGTGGCTCGCTGCAGCAGCTCAGCCAGCAACGCGCGGCCCTCCTCGAGATCCATCCCGACCACGTAATCGGCGCCCGACCCGAGCACGAGCGAACGGCGACCCGAGCGATGCTTCCATACCAAGGGGTGTTCTCTCCCGCCTCGGGCGTCCCAGTCCGCCACCTGCTCCGGAGTCGGATTGGCATAAACCCTCCGCTGCGCTGCCGTGAGCGAGTGGAACACCCGTAGCTTCCCGTACCGCTCCTTCTCGTCCTCGGACAGCGCGTCATAGGCTGCATACGCATTGGCGAACTCGGTATCGCCACCTTCCGACGCGACGATCTTCGCGTTCAGCACCGTCGCCTTCACCGGGGTCTCTTGGTCGATCGTGCCGTCGATATGCCACACGACATTCGCGCGCAGGTAATCGCCATAGGGGTTGCCCGGATTCCAACTGACTTCGAAGATCTCAGGAACCGGGTTGCCAGGCCACAAGCGGACCTCGCCGAGCTTGCGACAGAACGCCGCCTGCGCCTCTGCATCGAGACGCAGGTCGCGGAACACCAACGCGACGTGCTCTTCGAGCGCGTCCATCACCGCCTCCGGAAGGGCCTCATCATTGACAACGCGATCAGCATCGACATCGAGAACCTCCGCGCCGA
The DNA here is from genome assembly GCA_963763525.1 of uncultured Solirubrobacterales bacterium. Classification (GTDB taxonomy): domain Bacteria; phylum Actinomycetota; class Thermoleophilia; order Solirubrobacterales; family Solirubrobacteraceae; genus Palsa-465. The sequence continues at coordinate 211,391 of CAVXPA010000009.1, read as the reverse complement.
CGGTCGGAGTCAGCCTCTCCACCTTCAAAGTGTCGATCGTGGCCATCGGACGACCCTCCTTTCCTCACGTACACGCCTATTATCCCGCGAGGCTACCACGAACTCTGGCGGCGCCTGCACAGACCGGCCCTAGGGTTAGCCGCATAGTGGCTCTACGACAAGATCGTAGGCCCTACGAAAGATCGTGACCCTGTACCGCCCGAGAAACCTCTCTGGACCCGCTTGAGCCCGAGTGCGTCCAGGAATGCCACGACCTCATCAGCGAGCGCTTCCGGCAACCATTCGTACGACGGGTCATCACCGGCCGTGGAACCGCCATGGGCGCGCATGTCGCGCCGCAACACTCTGAAGTCGTCCGCAAGCCCGGGCACCCAATGGCGCCAGTACTCGCCGTTGCGACCGAATCCGTGTTGGATCAGCACAGCCGCTGGTTCGGTCCAAGCAGAACCGAACCGGAGAGTCACCGGGGGGAGTCTCACCCCCCGGTGCTCGTAGAACCCGGCGTGAACCTCTCAGCTCACCGGGCTCCCATCGTCCAGCCGTCAGGGCGCACGCCGAACCGCCAGTGCGCGAACAGGCCCGGCTGTCGTCCTGCGACGTCAGCCAGGAACCGGCGCGCTCGCTGGGGACGGCGACGCAGTCGCTTGTATTTCCGCATGGCCCACCTCACGAGGATCTCGTTGAAGTGGCGGAAGACCGGATACAACATGGACTTGTAGAAGCGCCCAAAGTAGTTGATCGTGCGCCGCGAGGCGCCATGCGAGAGGGGATGAAGGACATCAAACATCTCATCCGTGCCGGCGGGAGTGCCGGCCCCGGGCTGATGCAGCGGCTCGGAGAAGCTGGGGACGGCCGAGGCGCGGGATCGCGCGCCGGAGGTCAAGCGTCCCGACAACGTGACGGCCGGGCGGCACTGCCAGACGCCCGCGTGCGTGCAAGCAAGACCGAAAGGTAAAGCGAAAGCGATCCGGTGGTAGAAGCCGCTCGACACTACAAACGGCCCGAAACCTGGCGGACATGGGCCGTCCACAGCAACGACGCCGCCCTAATTGACGGCGGCGCGCTCCACGCCTGGCTAATGAACCTGGGCGTGGTGGCCGACGGGATGCTGCGAGTGCCCGGCGGATGCGCTGTAGCGGTAGAGCCGGTTGCCGACCCGGTCAAACGGATCATGGTGAACGCGGGAAGCGCCCCGCGCGCGCCGGGCTGCTGGTGGCGGCCCGGCAAGGCGCGATGTCCGCTGATGGGCGTGGGGCGTGGCGGAGTCCGCGCATTCGTAGTCCGAGGGCGGGAAAGCCGTCCACATGGCGAAGGCGGACAGCAGGACCGCAGCCTGAGACGCCGTTCGGGAGGTCGGGCGTGAATACGCCCGCGCCGCTGCCTGCTGTCGAGCTGGCGCAGGAGCGGGTACTGGGATGGCAGACCAAGCTGCACCGCTGGGCAGCAGAGGACGAGAACAAGTGCTTCGGCGATCTGTTCAACCTCCTCTGCGACCCCGCGACCCTCGTGGTCGCGTGGGAGCGGGTGAAACACAACCGGGGGTCCAAGACCGCCGGTGTCGATGGTGAGACGCGCAAGCGAATCGAGCAGACAGGCGTAGAGAACGTGCTGGGCGAGCTCAGACAGGCGCTCCGCGACGGCTCCTATGCCCCGCTGCCGGTACGCGAGCGCAAGATCCCCAAGCGCGGATCCGGGAAGGTCAGAAGCCTGGGCATTCCCGCCCTGCGCGACCGGATCGTCCAGATGGCGGCCAAGCTCGTGCTCGAGCCGATCTTCGAGGCGGACTTCTGTCCGACCTCGTTTGGATTTCGGCCCGGACGCAGAGCCCAGGACGCGATCGAGGAAGGGCGGCGGTTCATCAACCCACCCGGCTGCTATGAGTGGGTGATAGAAGGCGACGTCGAGAACTGTTTCGGGGCGCTCCATCACGGACTCTTGATGGAACAGGTGCGCCGTCGGGTGACCGACAAGCGCGTCCTGGCGCTGATCCGGAAGTTCTTGGCCGCCGGTGTCATGTCGGAACTCGGCACCGTGACCGCCACACCATCGGGCACGCCGCAAGGGGCGATTCTCTCGCCCGTCCTTGCGAACGTTGCCCTCTCGGTACTCGACCGTCACTTCGAGGCGGCCTGGCGAGCGCTCGGCGTACCGTCGCAGCGCTCATGGCACCGGGCAAAGGGGCGTGCCACCTACCGGCTCATCCGCTATGCGGATGACTTTCTGGTGATGGTGGCAGGCACTCGCGCTCAGACCGAGGCGCTCAAGAAGCAGACGACCGAGTTCATGGCAGAGCAAATGCGGTTGACGCTCTCGCCCGAGAAGACAGCGATCACCCACGTCGATGACGGGTTCGACTTCCTCGGCTGGCGCGTCAAACGCGTGCCCAGACCCGGACGAGCGCCCGTCGCGATCACGTTCCCCAGCGACCGCGCGCTCGGGGACATCAAACACCGCATCAAGACACTGACCAAGAGCAACATGGTGAACCTCTCGCTCGACGAGCTGATCCGCGCGCTCAACCCCAAACTCAGGGGTTGGACCAACTACCACCGCCACAGTGCGGCGAAGCGCTGCTTCGGATACCTCAGCTACTACCTGTGGTGGCGAGTCATCCGCTGGCTTCGCAGGAAGTACCCGCACCTGACCTGGAAACAGATCAAGCGACGGTACTGGGGACGCGACTGGACCAGCCCCGAAGGCAGACGGCTTCACTGGCCCGCCGAGGTCCCGGTGACCCGCTACCGCGGACGCCGCAACCCCTCGCCGTGGGCGGCCCCCGGAACAGGCCAGGCCACCACCCGGCCGGAGACCGCCGTTGCCTAACAGCGTCAAAGATCGACCAGCGGACAGTCCTGTGGAGAGCCGGATGCTCAGGAATGGGCATGTCCGGTTCGGCGGGCGGCGGCGAGGAGACCATCAGCCGCAAGGCTGACACGGCGCCTCGCCGTCGACCCAACCAGCCCTGGAGCTGACGGTTGAACATCAGCGCCAGGTCCGTGAGGGTCTTGTCCGAGCGAAGATTCACGCCGCCAGCGGCGCATCTCGCGCCGCATCGCGCGTCTTCGCCTCGTTCGAGACTGCCGGAGAGAAGTTCAGGAAGTGCTTCCCGAACCTGTTCCTCGACAGCCGCGGACGAAACGTGTAGCCGAGGAAGTCAAACGACGTGTGCTCGTGCGAGCCGCGCCGATCGGCATCCTTGCAATACACGATGCGGGTCTTTTGCTCGTTGAGCTCAAGCCCGCATCCCGCCAGCCGCGCAGCGACCATGGCCCGCACGTGCTGGGCCTGCCGCTCGCTTCGAGCGTGGACGATGATGTCATCGCAGTAGCGCTCGAACGGGACGCCCGGGAACTCCCGGGCCATCCACGCATCGAACGCATAGTGCAGGAACATGTTGGCGAGCAGGGGCGAAATCGCAGACCCCTGAGGGGTTCCGCGATCCCGCTCGACCAGGCGTGCCGTCCTCGCGTTGCAGCGGCGCTTTGAGCCACCGCTCCACGTAGAGCAGGATCCAGCGCTGGTCGGTGTGGTGAGCTACCGCCTTGAGAACGAGATCCCACGAACGCTGTCGAAGAAGACTTCAGATGTCCAGATCCAAAACCCAGTCGCTGACTCCAGCACCGCTCCCGGCACACCCGCAACGCGTCGATGGGCCGACCGGCCCGGCCGATACCCATAGGAGTCCTCGTGGAACACCGGCTCCACGCTCGGGCTCCAGGTATCCAGCGCACGACCGTCTGGGCGATCCGATCCGCGACGGTCGGCACCCCGAACGTTCTCGAGCCGCCGTCCTTCTTCGGTATCTCGCACCGCACGCACCGGCGGCGGGAAATACCTTCCCGACGACAGCCGGTTCCAGAGCTTGTACAGGTTGTCCTTAAGGTCAACCTCAAACTCCGCAATCGACTGCCCGTCCACGCCGGCGCCGCCCTTGTTTGCCTTGACCCTCCGATAGGCCTCCCAAACAGCCCACTTGGAGATCTCAAACGACTTCGGCTTCGGCTCGCTCACCCGGCTCCTCCCACCCGAAGACGGTTGACCGCCAAGCCAGCCAGGACGACCCTGCCCCTTCGCTCCAGCCCCATTACAGGGCCTTCACAGCTAATACGGGCAGGTCCGCCCCTGTGCCCCGCATCGCTACTCTCCCCCTCGCAGATCTGCTGCTTGGGGTTCTCGCTCCAGACGACCAGCCGCAGGCCCAAACCGCGCCACTGGCCAGCCGTCCCATCGGGGCGACAGGTTCCCGAGTTCCGCACGAGAGCCCGGACCACGCTCGCGCCACCATCCATGCCGGACACCCACCTGGCCAGTCAGCAGGCTCCCGCCAGACTCGTCCCGGGGCAATGACTCGACCCCGGTTTTGGATGTCACCTATACGCTTTCGACACTTCATCGGTGGTTCGCTTTCGCTCGCCTTCGTGATCCACACCTGACGCGCTGACAGCGCGCCTTTTCCGCGACGCTCAGCACCCCGGCTCTTGACCGGCGCACCTCGCGGTGGTTTGCAGCCTCCCCCTGCAGGGCGACCGCGAAGGGCCACCAGACCGACCATCGGTCCGGCTCCTTCATCTCTCATACAGCACCGCATCCGTCGGCTCGTTCTACATCGATCCTCCTTCAACGTTCTCGGCACACAATCATCCGCGTACCAACAGTCGAAATCGCCCGTCCTAACTGAAGGTATGTTTATCTCCTCGCTGCCGGGATAAGGTTGCCCAATTCGCGACGCGGCTGCCGCACGGGCGCCAGCTGAACTGACGACTCCATGTAGTAGAAGCGCCCAGCTCCGGAGCTACGGCTAGCCGCGGACACAAATACTTGCCGGCCATCAAAGGACGCCGTTCGTGACGGTCTCCAAGCGAGATAGGGCAGAACTCCGGACACTCCCATATTCGCATGAAGCTGTCAACCACCGACTTAGATCCGAGTCCATCGGCAGTCCCCGCCACAGCGACGATTGGGTCGGCCTGGCAGGCAGCTGCCCACGGGGCCGTTTGTTCGAGACGGATCGAGGGCTTTCCCTTCGTACCGATCGACAGCGAGAGCTACGTCGTGCGCGGCCATCCCGCCCGCCTGCAGCAGCTACGCAGCCCGGTCGCGCCCGACCCGCAGACCACGCCGTGAGCGCCGCCACCCCGACCTCGGCAAGCGCTTAACCGCCGCGGCTCGCGCCGAATGGCGCCAACGACCGCGCCGTGCCCGCGCGCGAGCTCGCCGCGCTGTTCCAGGCGACGTCGGAATGATCAAACAGCTCAACGACCCCCACGATCGCCTCGCGCCCGCCAACGAGCAGCTCTCCTCAGGACTTGCGCCGACACTTCGGCCTGATCAACGTCAGCGCCGCACCCGCGGCGATCGGCACAAGCCCGATCGCCGCGCTCATCTGTGACGACGGGTCCGGTGCCAAGGACCGGATCCTCGACGCGCGGCAACACGTCCATTGGCAGATCCATCGCGCGTTCTGCGCCTACAACACGCCTCCGAACAGCGCCGCCAGCCTGCCGTCGAGGTCGGCGAGTACTCCCAGCAACTCATCCAGTCGCCCTGCGCCGCCGGCTGGAGCGCGGAGCGAGCTCGACAGGCAACGTGCACCAGCTCCCCTTACGCCTTGAACACCCGCCCGCAACGGACACACTCGCGCGGCTCGCCATGATCCTCGGCGCCTTCCCGGCCCGCGGCGACCCAGCCACCGACTGAGCCCCCAACCCCGGGCGCACAAGCGCCTCAGCTCGCGGGCGTTTCCGGCAGACCGTGGCGACCACACCACCGAGCGGCGGCCGAGCGTCTTCGTGTCGCCAGGCTGTCGCGATCCAGCAAGCGTTGACGAACGCACGCTGTTCATCGCTAAGGATCAGATCTCCCCACATCCGGCAGACCGCCCGCGTCGCTGACGCGACACGGCAGCCAGCCGACATCGCCGAGCAACACCGTGGCGTCAGCCTTGCCGTCGTCGTGGACGAACACCAGCTGCTGCCGAACTTGTTCTCGAAGTACCCCAGATAGCGTCCCGGCCGCTCCTCGTCGCAGACATGATGTTTGGTCAGCCGCATCAGTTCCTCACCGTGCCCGCACGCGAACGATGACCCCAGCCGCGGCGGAACCCAGGAGCGAGTCGGTCTACTCCCGGATCAGACGGATCATCACCCCTCGGAACGCGAGCACCCCCCAAACACCACCTGAGCTTCGACGCGGGCCAACCCAACTTCCATCCCGGGTCCCGATCCAGAACCGGATCTCGGTCATCCCAGGGTGGGGAATTCCCATGATCGAACCTGGGAATTCCAGTGATCGCTGACACCGCTCTGCGCGCACCCGTGATCCGCCCTCGACCCGACGCCCGCGCTGGTCCCGTGGGGTTCCCGGAATCGATGTCGAACGATCGCGGGCCATGTGCGCCGGTCGGTCTGTAAATTCCCGGCCCGACCCGCGCTCGACGGTTCGCCTTAATGCCCATCGAACCTCCTACGTCGGCAACGCATAGACTCCTCCGGCTAAGTGCGGACCGACTGGAGGCCGATATCGTGAATGGAGACTCTCGTTTGCGTCTGCTCCTTCCCGAGGAGCTGAACGAGGAGCAGCGTCGGTTCTACGACTCCGCCTTGGACGGCCACTGGCGCGGTACGAGCGGCCTGATCGACGACCAAGGCCGTCTCGGGGGCCCGCTCAGCGCGCTGGTCTACGTCCCGAACCTCGGCCAGACGCTTCAGGCCGTTAGCCGCGCGCTACGCCAGTCGTCGCTGTCGCGACGCATGATCGAGCTGGTCATCCTGACCGTCGGGCACGACGCCAGCAGCGAGTACGAGGTGGCCACACACGAGCCGATGGGCCACGACGCCGGCCTGACACACGACCAACTGGCCGCGCTCCGCGAGCGCCGGGACCCAGAGCTGGAGGACCCGGTCGAGCGGACCGTATGGCGGACGACGGTTCGACTGCTGGAGACGGGTGACCTTGACGACGCCGCGTACGACGAGGCGATCGGCGCACTCGGCGAGCGTGGGCTGATCGAGCTGATGACCTACATCGGCTTCTACAGGATGATTGCCCTCCCACTCAGGGTCTTCCGCATCTCGCCGGTCGAGGCGTAGCGAACCGGTCTACCGCCGCGACCACCCCCTCGCCAGCGAGCATCGCACGCCACGCTCAGGATCGAGTGAGGCGGCGGCCTCCCCGTCAGTTCGGTTGTCACCACCGCGGCGCGTCTCTCGCCAGGATCGCCGCCTTGCGAGGCCGAGGCGCTACCTGTGACGAGGGCAGTGCGCGCGCCTACGGGATCACGCCGTCGTCTCGGTCCATCGTTTGGGAATGCTGGTGTCCTGAGATCTCCTCGTCGCCGAGTAGCGTCGTGCGGTGCAGCTCGCGCCCCGATCCCGGATCGTAGGGCGTAGCCCGATGGAAAACGCCCCGGTTGTCCCACATCACCGTGTCGCCCACAGCCCAGCTGTGCCGGTAGACCCGATCCGGCGTCGTGGCTCGCGCCAGCAGGTCACTGAGCAAGGCCCGGCCCTCCTCGACGTCCATCCCAATGACGTAGTCCGCCGTATGCCCGAGCAGGAGCGATTTCCGGCCGTTGTGATGGATCCACGCCAACGGATGCTCCCGCGACCGCCTCCGTATCTCCACCAGCTGCTCCGGTGTCTTCTCGTGCAAGCGGTCCCGATACGACGCCTCCAGACTGTGCCAGACCCGAAGTGTCGCTACTCGCTCCTTCTCCACATCGGAAAGACCCTCATAGGCTGCATAGGCGCTCGCGAACTCGGTCTCGCCCCCCTCAGCTGAAATCGCCTTCGCGCTCAGCATCGACGCCTTCGTCGGAAACTCCTGGTCGACCACGCCATCGATGTGCCAGCGGGTGTTTGACCTCTGGTCGTACTGGGTTTTAGCCGGGTCCCGACTGATCACGAAGATGCCCGGGATCGGGTTCTCGGGAAACACGCGAACCTCGCCCAGCTTCCCGCAAAACGCGACCTGCGTCTCGTCATCGAGGTGCAGCCCGCGAAACACCAATACGCCGTGCTCCGCGAGCGCCCCCAACACCGCGCCGGGCAAATCCTCGTCGCTCACGAGCCGGTCGCGATCCACCTCCAGCACCTCTGCCCCCACCGTCGCAGTCAACCTCTCGGTCTTCAGCGTTGCAGTCTTGATTACATTCGTCATCGTCACCCTCGCTTCTCGTTGCGCGCACCTTTCGGCGCTGCGCTCGGCACTCCGGCGTAATTCTAACTCAGGTGGTTGTCCAGGACGCCAAATCTCCGGAGTACCACAATCGTGCAATCCGGGGACGAGACTCCGCTTCCGCAACCGGCTTCACGGCTACCGCTCGACGAACGCCACGTAGAAGCAACTGCCAACACCACGACCGCCGACGCAGATGATCGATCCACGTCCATCCGAACGGCGTGAGCGCGGAACGGACTGACCGGACCCGTTCACCGGTCCGCCTGCAGTGAGAGCTGGTGGGTAGTTGGTGACTGCAGAGAAACCTGCCGCCGGACTACGGACTCCTGGGCGGCAAGAGCGTCCGCGAGCTCCGTGGTCGCGTCCGCCAGCTTTCGCAGGACACCGACGAACGCGAGCTCTCCGGGCCTCTTTCCGAGCTCAGGCTCGCCACCGCCTGGGCCGCCCCGAAGGCCGCCCAAGCCGCGGCTTCCACGCCCGCATCCTCCGGTGGACCGGAACCACGTTCGTGCCAGTCACCGGCCGCAGCGACGGCTGGTTCGACGGGCTCGGGTCCTAGCGGCAACTGACATCCAATGGAGCGGAAGGATCCACCTCCCGGCGTTCGCACAAGCCTCCCGTAACCTCCCGGCTCATTCGGCCCTTCACCCGCAACCGTTTTGTCACGAACTTGTCCGCGGGAGGTGAATTAGTTGTGAGCCGCCTTTAGCGTGCTTCCTACGTGCATCAGCCAGCTCTGGTCCAAATCATGGATTGAGCGGCAACCCATCAGCTGCATGGAGCGCTTCGTTTCTGCACGCAGGAGCTCGAGCATATGTGAGACGCCATCCTCGCCGCCAACCGCGAGTCCCCACACGTAGGGACGTCCGATCAGGACAGCCTTCGCACCGACGGCGAGCGCCTTGAGCACGTCGGTGCCCCGACGTACGCCACCGTCGAGGAGGATTTCCAAACGGTCGCCGACGGCGGCGGCAATCTCGGGCAGCACGTCGATCGTGGCCGGGGCACCGTCCAGCTGACGCCCGCCGTGGTTGGAAACGATGACACCGTCACAACCAAGATCGATCGCCTTGCGGCAGTCCTCGGCGGTGAGCACGCCCTTGACGATGAGGGAGCCCTCGAAATTCTCGCGTACCCACCCAACGTCCTCCCAGGTCAGCGAGATCGACTCCGCGGAGGCCATCTCCGAGAGCAGCATCGGCACGCCATCACGGCTCATGACAGCGGTGTTGGCGAGCCCGAACGGCATCCCATCACGAACGTAGCGGCCGACCCAGAACGGCCTCGCCGCAAGCTGAGGGCCACGCCTAAGAGCGGTGGCGACGTTAACCCGCATCGAGTAGCTGAATCCGTTGCGCCAATCCCGCTCGCGCTTGGATCTGACCTGGGTATCGACGGTCGCCACGATCGTCCTGTAACCAGCCGCCTTTGCGCGTTTGAGGAGGTTCTCCATTCCCGGGCGCCCCATCAACCGGAACAGCTGGAACCAATGGGGCTCCGGTCCGCTCTCGGCGATCTCTTCGAGCGAGAAGCCGGACGCCGCACTCGCGACATGGATCGTGCCCGCTGCCGCGGCCGCGCGTGCCACGCCGAGATCGGCCTCAGGGTGGATCAGCCTCATGCCGCCGCACGGGGCCGTGAGAACCGGAAAGGAGATCGTCTGCCCGAGCAGTGTGGTCGACAACTCGGGCTCCTCGATCCAGATGCCCATCCGGGGACGGAAGCACAGATCATGAAATGCATCGGTGTTACGCCGCATGGTGCTCTCGTCCTCGGCGCCGCCGTCCACATACTCGAAGACGCCGCGCGGGAGCGCCCTCCTGGCCAAACGACGTGCGTCCTGGTAGTTGAGAATCTTTTCAAGCCGGGCTCGCTGGAGCTTCGTCAATGCCACGCTCTCACCTCAATGGTCTAGCCGCGCGAGCAGCCTCAAGCGGACAGCGAACAGGAGCATTCTTACGTCTAGACGGCGGCCATCGGGGGGACGCCAGCCTCAAACCGCTCCGCGAACCGAGGTCCTCGCCATCTCGAGGGCATCCGCTGCGCCAGTGCCAAGCAAGCCGACATCGCTGCTGATGACCAGCAGACGGAAGCCCTGCGCTGTCCATTTTCCAACGCTCGCCGCGCTCCCCGCGAAGATGCCGAAGGTGACTCCATGCTGCTCACAGGCGGCGCGGATCCCGCTGAGCGTCGGCAGCAGCTGATCCGTTGTGGCCCCCTTCATCGGATCAAGCCCAAGACCAATCGACAGGTCGGCCGGACCCACGACAATCCCGGCCAACCCTGGCACGGCGCAGATCGCGGCCGCGTTGTCCACGCCCTCACCCGTCTCGATCATCACAAAACACGAGACACGGCCGGCGAGCTCGTCCGGACTTCTCGGCAGCCCTGGCCGCATCGGGCCAAAGCTACGAACTCCACCGGGAGGATACCGACAGGCGGCGACCGCCGTCCCGGCTTCCTCGGCCGTACTTACCATCGGTACGATCACACCGTCAGCGCCTGCATCCAACACCTTGCCGATAAGTGGCGCCGCATTCGCCGAGACCCGTACGACTGTAGGAGTGCGCGCACTGGTCATCCGCCTAAGGAGCGTCACGGCATCACCCTCAGTCAGCGCACCGTGCTGACAGTCCAATCCGACGAAGTCGTACCCCGCATCGTCGAACACCTCGACGACCCTTTCCGCGTTCATGGTAACCCACGCTCCGAAGACATGGCTCCCGCTAGCGAGCGCGGCGTTCAGTGTCTGATCAGTCACCTTGGTGCTCCTTTCGCGTCGAACGCGATGCGTTTGCCACTTTACCAGCATCTGACGTGCGGATCACAACCGGACGGCTCCTAGTAGGTCGGGTCGTCGGGAGCATCGCAGCTCCCGGCTCCCTCGGATCCGCGTGACGGTCCGCGTCGGCGGTCTCTTCTTACCAGCCGCTCACGGTGTGGGGACCCATTGCCAATGGGCGTGCAGACCGAGCCCTCTTATGAGACGCCTGACCCACCACTTTGACCGCTTGCAGTACGCATCCACTTGTACTTCTTCCCTGCCCGGCGCCTCATGTAGGCGTTGACGCGCGCAGTAGGGGACGAAGCGCCGACCGCAGTACCGGCCGTAGTGGTTCATCCACCCGCTTGCGTGACACTTGCCCGTGAGTCATGCGCACCTCGGCGGGCACGCGCTGAGCGCCATGCGCACCGCGGTTCTCGGAGTGGACCGCCTGATGCGCTCGAGCAGCCATCCGTAGGACAGCCGGCACTGACACGGGGCTCGGTGCCGCCGGTGTGAAACCCCGACCGGGACACTCCGAGCATCCGGCACATCAAACATCAGATCATTGGCCTTTCTCCGCCTCGATGAACACAAAGGCACTCACCGGATCTCCTCCCGGGCGAAGAAGCGCTTTCACATGTCTCCCTCCTGCTTGAGCCGAGCGTTCTCCCGCCGGAGTCTTCGCAACTCCTCCCGCTCGCCCGCCCTCCAGCCGTATCGCACTTGCCCGGATCCACCTCAGCCTGCTCGATCCACCGCAACGAACACGACTCAGCGATCCGCAAGGTGTGCGAGCTGAGCGCCTGCCTGAACGCTCGCCCTCGCTCACCAGCTACAGCGCATCCTCCCGGAACTCCTTCGCATACGGCCTCAGCACGAACCCCAACCGGCCCGAGGCACAGACAGCACCTCAGATCAGGTGTCCACGAAAGCCGGCGAACTCCAACGCTCCGACTCGCCAGTCAGCGCGATGGGTGGACAGCCAACACCGCCTGACCGGCCACAAACGAGCCCGCAGAGACCCCTCCAGACCTGCCCAGGGACAGAAACCACCCCCGGTCGCCCCAACCCGCCTCCGCCGGTCATCACTCCCCCACCATCACGACCGCTGCCAGCGGCCCGCTCCCCAGGCCCCAGCCCCGCCAAGCCACGTGTCCTTAACACCAGTCTTAGAGGAGCCACAAACGTGCGATGCACTATCCTGCAGGCGCCAGTACGAACCAGTGAATTGTAGAAGCTACCGGCTAAGCGTTAACCACGGTCTTGTCAGCTTACGTTTGCCGGCGGGTCGCCCACTAGGCGGAGTCCTGGCCTCGGCCACTCGACCTCATATAGAAGACCTCGACCCGAGGAAGTGACATACGCTGTACGCATGTCAGGTCCGCCAAAGCAGATGTTTGTGATGATCGGATCTGTGTCGGGGAACTCAACGAACTCGACCAGCTCACCTTGCGGGCTGATGACCGTAATTCCAGGACGCCGGGTTGTCGCTACACAAACGTTGCCGCTCTCCTCGACTGCTAGCGAGTCAACGCCCTGAAGGTGAGTCAGCGTATAGAGGAGATCAGTTGGCGACATTCCCTCCCGGGCGACCCGCCCTGGGGCCGTGATCCGAAAGGCCCAGATCCGAGACGTGACCGACTCGGCAACGTAGACGACATCATCCCCAGGAGACAGACCAACGCCATTGGGCGTGGTCATCGGAAACGCCACCTCCTCGACCAGGGTGCCGTCACAACGCGCGTAGTACAGCACGCCCGCGTCGCTCTCTCTCCCGCGATTCTTGCCGAGGTCACTGAAATAAAACCCGCCGTGGCGATCGAGCACGATGTCATTTGGGCCCCTGAGGGGGTTGCCGTCGCACTGCGTGTACAGGTCCTCGACCTCCCCACTGTCAAGGTTCACTCTCTGAATTCGTCCGCCGCTGTAGTCGGAAGGCTGAAGTCCGGGCATCGCCAAGCCGCCGACGTCGCGCCACTCAAACCCCCCGTTGTTGCAAAGGTAGAGCCGGCCATCCATCCCGAGTGCTGCGCCGTTCGGACCTCCGCCGGGTCTCGCGATCCGGTCCACGCGGCCTGATGGGGGATCGATGCGCGCGACTGTGCCCTCTCGTATTTCGACGACCACAACGGTCCCGTCGTCCAGGCAAACTGGGCCCTCGGGAAACGCGAGCCCGTCAGCAATAACCCTGCGATTGATCATACGAAAACCCGACCTCTCACCTTGACAAACGAAACGCCTTCGTCACGCCTGCGCGCCTGTGGCAGCTGCATCCTCGCCTGGGATGGAACGTTCGGGGGCTTGACGTGCACTTGGTGTGAAAGGCAGCCAATGACAGCTCCATCCCTGGGTGACGTCGCTAGCCGATCGCGGTCGCCCGAGGGACGCTGGCGGGGAAGACGCCGCTGCCCTGAAGTCATGTGACGACATTCCGCCTCCCAGTGTGATCTGTAATGCAGCGCAGCCTTTCCGGCGAGAATACAGTTCGGCTCGGCGCGCCGTCAAGGCACTAAGAGACAAGCCAGACCGCCGCCGGCAGGACCGAAGTCCGAGCTGGGTGGTGGGTGGAGGAACGACTGCCCGCAGCTCATGGACGCTCGCCTGCCGACAGGCAGGGTGTGCGTGCCGCGCGTCGTTCACGCTCTGCGCTTGTTGTCGAGCATGAGGCTCGTGAGTCCCCCCTCCCCCCGGCCGGAGGAGGCGGTTGCCGTCGAGTCACCAGCAGTTCCTCGATCGTCATCTACGACAGCCTGCTCGCTGGCAGCAGCCGGTTGTGGACCCCGTCTCACTGGGTCAGCAACGGTGGTCTCCCACGAGACCCAAGTTGCGGCGTCCCTTCCCGCCTGATATATCACGTTACGCCTCGGAGTGACCCCCAGAAGAGTCTTCGAACCGATCAGGAGCCGTAACGTCGACAATCCGAACCGGGTCGCGACAAGAACGGTTCTCGTCTCCTCGCGACCTCCTCGGAGGCGAGGATTCCATTGCGCATCGCCTCGCGTTCGCGACGGGCGGCGTACGTTCCACGGTCCTTGAGGCACCGCATTTCCATCCAGCTCGCAAAACAATGACCATGTCGGCCGATCGCATGATCGCACGTTATCGGGAGATCGTCGAGACCCTCCGACCCGGATCTTCACCACGTGTTCCACACGGGGAGCCTCTTTCCCCAGGGCGGTCCGGTCCCCTGGGGCGTGTCGACCGCGCCGTCCTTGAACGGTCTCGTGGGCGCCAGCTGGGGCCGGTCAGTCTCGTGCTCTGCTACCAAATCCGCCGGCACCTGCACGTGGTTTCCATAGATTGCGCGAGACTCGTTACGACGCGAATCCCAGTTGATCACGTTTTAGGTAGCTGAGTAGAGCCTGTCTCAGAATCCGTGCATGCGGTCCGGCGATGAATCTGCGCGATGCTTCGTCCTCGGACCCTCGAAATAGCGCTGCTATTCCTTCTGGTCTGCGTCTTTGCCTCGCTTGATCGGGCGCTCGCCGTCCGCGCACCACGGCTCTTATGCGCTCAGAAGGCGATGTAGCCGGAGTCGATCGGAATGATCGCGCCGTTTATCGCCGATGCCTCATCGCGCGCGAGATAGACGGCCATCGCCGCAATCAGCTCCGGGGAGATTGGGGGCGGGCGCTCGGGATCGCGCCGCGCGAGCTCGAGCATCCGCGGATGCAGGTCGAGCTCGGTCACGGTCGCTCCCGGTCGGTCGAGCTCGCGCATGCCTACCGGCCCCGGACAGATCGCGTTGCAGCGAATCCCGTCCTTCCAATAGGTTGCCGCGATGTTCTGCGTCAACCCTACGACGCCGAACTTGGCCGCCGTATAGGAAGCACCTGCCCGCCCAGCTCGCAATCCGGAGATCGAGCCGGTGTTCGTGATCACGCCGGTGCCGCGTTCGATCATCCCCGGCAGCACCCGCCTGCACATCATGAAGACGGACGTCAGATTCAGCGCGACATTCGCCTGCCACTCTTCGTCGGTCATCTCGTGAGCAAGCTTTACACCCGCTCCGTAGATCCCTCCCGCGTGATTACACAGGACGTCAACGGCGCCTGCGGCGGCGAGCAGACGATCGCAGTCCTCCGGCTTGGTGACGTCCGCGAGCACGACCGTCACCTCCGGCATCTCCGCACGAAGTCTTTCGACCCGCTCCGGAGTCCTGCCGCAGGTGATCACATGCGCCCCTTCAGCATGAAAGGCTCGGACCATTGCACCGCCCATCCCTTCGGCGGTACCCCCCGTCACGACCACGGTCTTGCCGTCGACCGTCATGCCGCCCTGGGCTCCTTGCTCGAAGGATCGCGGTGCATCGACTGAGATACTGTTTTAGTTGGGGCGTGTTGTCAAGCCTCATGGGTCGTTGCTCCTCCCTCGCGTTCTATTCCCGGCGATAGGCGTGCTACTCACCGCGAAGAGTGATCGCTCTTGCCGTTCATGGCGATGACCGGCTTATCGACCTTCTAGCCGGCTGCTCGCGTGGGGATCGCCCTCATGTATTCCTTCCGGACGCCGCGCTTGGCGCCTGGTCGTCAATTGGCGATGTCCTACGGGGCAGCTCGACGAGGGGGGCGTACGAGCCGCCAATGGTCGTTGACTCGTACATGCCCTTGGATATTCTCTCCCGCTCGCCACCCACGCGCCTGCTTCGACGCATTCAATCGAAGTCCGGACCGGACAAGCCGACTCAGCCCGTCACACCGGCTCCGCGATTGGAACCCAACTTTGCTCGTTTGACCTGTATCTACACCTATCGCCGGCGCTAGTATCGTATCTGTGTTTCCCCAGAACCGGGACGTCACGGTAGGCCAGCAGGCCCACAATGCAACGGATCGGTCAGAAGCTGAGCGGCCATGGACGACGTTTGAAACGCGCGCCTTTGCACACAGCGCCCGCACGCATCGCTGTGTGACGTTGCGCCAACGCCGAGCCACGTGCCCTCCCGCCAGCGAGACATCAAGGCTGATCGGTTGTGACGGCGGTCGACGGTGCGGACGTCACGTGCGCGTTGCTCAGGCGGCGATGCGTGCCGGCCTCGGGTTCCGCCGGCGGAGCGCAGTTTCCTGGCTGACGAGCTCTCGGTGGGTCTCGGGCCGAACGTCGTCGAAGAGCTGCTCGAGGCGGTGCGCCCCGCCGCACCTAGGGCGGCGCTGCCACCGAGCGTGGCGCCGCCGTCTTCTCGTCGAGCAGCACACGTCCGCAAGCTCTACGGCGATCATGTCTACGTCACGCAGCGCGGCAGATTGGTCTGAAGATGACATCCAAGGAGGCGCGCTCTCGCATCGGTGAGCTTGACCAGTCTGCCTGACCTCGTCAGCGCCCGAAGTAAGCATGGCCCACATCAACGGCAGAGACGAGATGAGGAGCAGGTCTCAACTCAATTCAGTTGGCTGAAGTCCGCGATTGGAGAAGAATCATGAGCATGAGGGCGACGATCCCCATGTCCCCGGGGGCAGGGACGCGAGCCGGGTTGGCAGTCATCGATGTTGATACGCATGCCGGCAGATCGGTCCATATCGTGGAGTATTTGCCGGATCGGTGGCGGGAGTGGCTAGGGCAAGTCGGAATGCGTGCAGGGGTCTCATCGGCCGCTCAGCTTCCGCGTCACCGGCCGTTCGCGGCTCGCCTGGATACGGTCCTTCCCGGCGGTGGCGAGCCGGGCAGCGATCCGGGGTTCGCGCGCGAGCAGCATCTGGACGGCTACAACATCACCGCGGCAATGCTCAACCCGCTGACCGGCGACGCCGGCGGATGGGAGCCCGCGGAGTTCGCGCGCCTGTATTACCGGGCAGTCAACGAGCAGATGCGCGACCACTGGCTGACCTCGGACCCGCGCTGGTACGGATCCATCAGCGTGCCGACCGAGCAGCCGGAGACTGCCGCGGCGGAGATCGCGCGGTGCATGGAGGAAGGCGGCCAGTGGGCCCACGTTCTTCTCCCCACGCGGACCGACCGCCCAATCGGCAACCCGCGCTACTGGCCTCTCTTCGAGGCTGCTGAGCACTACGGGCTGCCGGTCGCCTTCCACGTCGGCGCCAACCGCAGCAGCCAGATCACCGCGTGCGGGTGGCCGAGCTTCTACTACGAGGAGCACGTCGGGTTTGCCCAGCAGAATTTCAGCCTCCTGCCGAGCATGATCTTCGGGGGGCTGCTCGATCGCTTCCCGAAGCTGAAGATCGTGTTGTTGGAGTTGGGGTGGGCGTGGGTGCCGGCTTTTGCGTGGCGTCTGGACGCTGCCTATCGGGTCATGCGCGCGGAGGTTCCGAGTCTGCAGCGGTCTCCGTCCGAGTATGTGCGCGAGCACTTGTGGTTCTCGACGCAGCCGATCGAGGAGCCTGAGGATCCGCGCTGGTTCGACAATATCCTGGAGCACGTGGGGCGTCTCGGGCTGCTTGACCGGTTGATGTATTCCTCGGACTACCCGCATTGGGATTTCGACTCTCCGGAGGAGGTCTTGCCGGCAAGTGTCTCGTTGGACGTGAAGCGCAAGATCCTCGGGAAGAACGCGAGCGTGCTGTATGGCATCCCGCTCTTGAATGATGGCGCCGCGGAGGCAGTCGGATGACCAGTGTTCTGCTGGAGGACCGCACCCGCGATCAGCTCTGGGCCGGGGATGTAATCGATGTCGACGTGCACGCGACCGTGCCATCACTCGATGCGCTGATGCCGCATCTGCCAGCGGTCTGGAAGGAGTTCATCCGCGAGCGCGGCTGGGTCGCGCCGCACGGGCTGAAGACTGTATACGCGCCGGGGCTGCCAATCAGCGCGCGGCCGGAGTGGCGCCCACAGGACGGGCGCCCGCCAGCCTCCGAGTTGGGGCTACTGCAGGAGCACGTGCTGGACCCGTGGGGGGTATCCGCTGCCGTGTTGAACTGTTACTACGCGGTCGACTCGATCCGCCACCCGGACTTCGCTGCAGCGCTAGCCTCGGCGGTGAACGACTGGGTGATCGCCGAGTGGCTGGAGCGAGATCCGCGTCTGCGCGCGTCGATCGTGGTGCCGGCACGCAGCCCAGAGGCAATCGTGCGCGAGATCGACCGTGTCGGCGATCATCCCGGGTTCGTGCAGGTGATGATGCCAGTGCGCAGCGATCGCCTGTATGGAAATCGAATCTGGAATTCGGTGTATGAGGCAATCGTCAGCCACCGTCTTGTGATGGGCATCCACTGGGGCGGCACGACCGAGGGGCCGCCCGGGCCGACGGGTTGGCCGGAGCACTATATCGAGGAGTACGCAGCAGAGTGGCAGGTGTATACGGCACAGATCACGAGCCTCGTTGCTGAGGGAACCTTCCAGGCGTTCCCAGACCTGCGAGTCTCCGTGCTGGAGGGTGGCTTCACGTACCTGCCGACGTGGTGGTGGCGGATGGATAAGGATTTGAAGGGCCTGCGGCGGGAGATTCCATGGCTGGATGTGCCGCCTTCCTCGGTGATCCGCGAGCACATGCGGTTCTCGATCGCGCCCCTGGACATCGGTTCGTCTGAGGATCTGCCGCTGCTTTTTGAGTGGCTGGGGTCCGAGGACCTGCTGATGTTCGCGACCGATTATCCCCACATGCACGACGATGATGTGGCCGCGTTCATCGCTGCGACGCCCGAGACGATGCGCCCGAAGCTGATGGCGGACGCAGCGCGTGAGTGGTATCGGATCTGACCGACCAATGGCAGTCGCGGTGCGCGAATTCCCCGAGCAGGTGCGGGCGCATCAGGCGCAGGTATGCGATCGGTGCGAGGATCTCGTCGCTCGCGCTGGGCGCCCGGGAACCGATACGCCGTGCTTCTGGAGTACCGGACAGAAGGAGTGCTGCCGTGAAGCTTAATATCGATGCCACTAGGTGCGATGGGTATGGCGTCTGCGCCCAGATCGCGCCGGACATCTTCAAGCTCGATGAGTGGGGGTATGCCTTCCTCGGCGAGGATGAGAATTTCGAGCACGAGGAGATCGAGCTGATCCAGCAAGCCGTAGCCGACTGCCCCCGCGCCGCGATCGCTGTGATCGAACCAGGTGTCCGATGAGCACCGAGCAGGAACAGCCAAGCACCATGACGGCGGACGGCGTACGTCCCACGGCGCGCGCCGTCGTTGCGCGTGTCGAGGACGTCCCGCCAGGCAGCCGAATCCTCGTCGAGGTCAACGGCCGCCAGATCGGAATCTTCAACGATAACGGCCGCTTCCATGCGCTGCTGAACCGCTGCCCGCACCAAGGCGGCGATCTCTGCCGGGGCGATGTGCGCTCTCACGTGGAGTCTGATGGCCCCGGTGATCACCGCCTTGTCGAGGGCCGTAGGTTGATCGCCTGCCCCTGGCACGGATGGGAGTTCGACCTCAACACCGGCCAGTCGTATTTTGATCCCAAGCGCATCCGCACCCGCACCTTCCAGACCGAGGTGGAAAGCGGCGAGGAGGTGCGCCGCGACCTCGATGATGGTCTCGCCCGCTCGGCGCGCGGGACCTACGCAGCGGCGGGGCTGGTCCAGGGTCCTTACGTAGCTGAGGTCATCCAGGTCACCATCGAGGACCAGTATCTGGTGCTCTTAATGCGCAGATGAAGGTGATACGTTAGCCTTCCCAATAGGGTTCGTATGTTCCCTGTTAGGAACGCCAGTGTGGAGCAGATACTGCCTGCTGCGAGGATGAGTTGAGACGAGCGTAACCGCCCAGACGTGAGGCAAAAGGCAAAAGTCCGCGACGACCTCGATGGCGTCGTGGACGATGCGTGGCCGGGGCCCCATCGGGCACTGGCGTGTGAGAAAGGAGCGAGGGATGGCGTCAACGAGAACATTGAGGACAACGAGGTTGACGGAGACGGTCGGAGTGGAGGTCCTGGATGTCGATCTCGATCGGGTTCGCAACGATGAGGATCTACCCGGGTTGGTGATGGGGGCGCTGGAGGAGAACGGGATCCTTGTGTTCCGTGGATTGGGTATTGATGACGAGACGCAGGTGGCGTTCTCCAGGAAGCTCGGGGAAGTCGTGAAATTCCCGAACCAGCAGAATCCCGAGATCTTCGTCGTCAGCCTGGACCCGGCGAAGACCGGCTATGCCGAGTTGCTGCGAGCGAATGTCGGCTGGCACATGGATGGGACGACCGATCCGGTTCCCGCGAAGGCGTCGATGCTGAGCGCAAAAGTGCTCTCCGATGAGGGTGGCGATACCGAGTTCGCCAGCACCTACTCGGCCTATGACGAGCTCTCCGACGAGGAACAGAGGCGGTTCGCCGGGCTGCGGGTTCATCACAGTCTGGAGGCATCACAGCGCGACGGCGGACACGAGAACCCCACGCCGGAACAGCTCGCGCAGTGGCGAGCGAGGTGCCGGGAGCATCCGCTGGTGTGGAACCACGAGTCAGGGCGCAAGTCGCTGGTGATTGGGCATTCGGCCGACTACGTGGTCGGGATGGACTTTGCGGAGGGGCGAGCGCTGCTCGACGAGCTGAACGCGCGGGCGACGAGACCGGAACGGGTGTACCGGCATGTTTGGTCGGAGGGGGACGCGGTGATCTGGGATAACTGCGGCGTCGTTCACCGGGCCACGCCCTACGATCCGGCGTCGCGGCGTGAGATGCACCGCACGACGCTCGTCGGCGAGGAGGCGATCCAGTGAACCGTCACAGTGCTCACGTGGCACCTGACATGGGCTGGTCCTGAGCAGCGATGATCGTGGCGTCCGGGACGGCGGCATCGATTGGGGCTCAGCCACCGCTGCACGTCATCACCCGGCTCCCAGCGAGCTGTTACACCCTGGTGCGTTTGCAGCGGCAGCGGACGCGCGTCGAGGGCTTGCAGTGCCGCCCGCAGCCGCTCGTCGTTCCCCGGGTCGTTCGCGGGAATGACGATGTCGCTGTCGACCGTCGCTCGGACGTGGCCCCAGAAGCCGACCGCGAGCCCGCCGACCGTGACGTGTTCAACGCGATGACGCTGCAGCGCGTCGAAGATTACCGGCGGATCGTGCAAGACCTCCTCGTCGTCGTCGATCACTGTCCCGCCAGCCCTCGCAGCTCCCGCGTCAGTTCCTCGAACCGTTCGCGCTGCGCACGTGCGCCCGCCGCGCGCACCCGCAACAGCTCGCGGCTGAGCTCGATCGTCAACTCCATCCGCTCCTCGGGCAGCAACCGCAGGTTGCGCTCATACAGCGCCTCGTCGACGCCCAGCGCGCGCCGGCGCTGCTTTCCATCCCGATCGAGCTCGTGCCCGGTCAAGAACAAGAACGCCCGCAGCCGCTCGTCCGTCGGCTCGACACGTCCACTCTCGATGTCGTCGATCACGGTGGCTCGGTCCCGGCACGGATCGCTAGCTGCCCCCCAGTCAGCCCGGCCGCGACCCGCGCATCGCGAAGCAAGACCGCAGCCGAGACCATCCGCTCAACATACGCGATCCTCCGCGCGCCGCCACAGGATGAGCTGCGCCGCCGACCGCGGCGGTTAGGCGAGAGATGTGATGACGGGCTGGCTGGTGTGTGCATGTCGTCGTGCGACGCATCGTGGGCAACAGGCTGTGTGCTCAAGCGACGTAGACGGCGCTTCCGCACGCCCAGCACCCACAATTTGCTCGCAGCCGTCAGTGGCCGCCGCGCGGCCGGCACCATCGCGCGAGCCGATGTTGACTTGAGATCCGCAGGCGCCGTTGACTGGCGCACAGCCGGGCATGCGCGACCTCGATCCGCGTCGCGACCGCCGTCGACCCCTCGACCGCAGGGCTGACCGGGACAGGCGGCGGCGCCGGAGCCCAGTCCGGCTCCTGATCCTCAACCGGTGCTGCGGTGACGTCCTGGCCCTGATCAGCTGGCTCCTCTATGAGACGCGCGAGCGGACCGGGTACGCTCGCCAGGCCGCACAACGCGAGACCGGACAGGAACGCGCCGGCAAGGATCCCAACCGTCGCGACCGCGTGCACCGCCCCGTGCCCGGCGATCAGGGAGATTGTTGAGCGCCGTTTGAATCCGGCACGGGCGGTGGTGGTAGTGCCGCTCATCGCCGGTATGGCACGCACGGACTTGGCAGGCTTCGCGCGTTCTTGAATGCGCGAGAGCCCTCCGTCGAGCTTGGCGGTGCAGGGAGGGCTCTCTTGGATGCCGGAGGTGGCACCCCGATGTTGATCGTATGCGCCGAGGTGGCGTTGGTGGAGGCTGAGCTGGTCGGCGGGCTGTTGGCGTGTCCGTCGTGTCGGGGGGTGTTGGGGCCGTGGGGGCATGCCCGCGAGCGGGTGCTGCGGTGCCGGGGCGGGGAGCGGTTGTTTTGGTAACCGTTCAGTCCCTGGGGCTCCGCCACGGCCCCGTAGGACCGACAGGCACCGACGATCGATTAGTGAATCATTCACTAATCAGGGGTCTAACAAGGGGTACGCACAGACAGACGCAGTTGTCAAATCAGAGGACTTTGCAGGACAAATATGTTTCGCGCTCTCGCTTCACAGGCGAGAGGTCGCTGGTTCAAGCCCAGCCGTGCCCATCAAGAAAGCCCCGCTAATGTGGAGTTTTTTGTAATCGTTCAGCCCTCGGGGCCAGTCAGGCGAGCTCGGGGAATGGATCGCCGCGGTTGTGGGCGGTGATCAGTTCGCTGAGGTAGGTGAATAGTGAGCGGTGTTGCATGCGGCAGGTGGCGGCGGCGGAGAGCGCGCGCTCGGCGAATCGCTCGCCGCCGTGGGAGCGGGTGCCGTGTGAGAGTTTTCGGTGGATGACTGGCCCGCGGAGCGCGCGCTCGGCCGGGTTGTTCGTTAGCTCGACGCCGTCGACGCTGGCGAACGTCCAGAGCGCCGACCAGACCTTGAGCAGATTGTTCGCGAACTGTCGGTGCCAGCGGTTGCGCTGTCGTTTGGGCGAGGCGTCTTGGAGTAGCTGTCGGAGCTGGGCCTGGATCGGGGCGATCTCGGCCTGGAGTCGGACGCGGTCGTGGTGCTCGTGCCGGTAGGAGCGCCAGGCGGCAAACACCTGGCGGGTGAGCTCGAGGCCCTGTTCGCCGAAGGGCTTCTGCTCGCCCAGCCCGTCGGCGTGGCGGCGGAAGTCGCGCTGCAGATGCGACCAGCACACCTGGCGGCGCTCAGGATCGAGATGGCTGTAGCCGTTCCAGCGATCGGAGACGACGATCCCGGGATACGCGGTGCCGAGGAGCGCGTTGAACTGCTCGCGGTTGCAGTGCTCGGCGATCTGCAGGAACACGGCATCGGCGGTAGTCGCGGTCCACAGCGCGCGCGCATCACCACGGGTGCGCCAGCCGGTCTCATCGACATACACCGCGGGCTGATCGAGCACGGCATCGTGTAACTGCAGGTGCGGGCCGGCGAGCGCCTGCGAAGCGCGCTGGCAGATCGCGTCCACGGCGCCTGCCGAGAGCCTGACGCCAAACAGATTGTGGGCGAGCTCTGCGATCCCGCGGCGCGAGACCCGATACGCAGCGGTCAACGACACGATCGCTGCCTGCAACCGCGGCCCGAACGCCGAAGCGGCGATCCCGGCCGGCAACGGCGCGATCGTCCGGGCGCGGCAGTGCCGACAGCGCAGCTGGTGGGTGCGATGCTCGCTCCAGATCACGCTGATCGCCGGCAACTCCGCAACCTGATGGCGACCGAACCGCGCCTCACGCCGGCGCTGATCATCATCAAAACGCTGCCCGCACCCACCGCACGCAACGGGATAGTGATCGACGATCTCATCGATCTGATCCTCCGGGCGCAGTTCGCGACCAACACCCTGGTGACCCGTCTGCCCACCAGGCTTGCGCCGTTCCCGCTCTGAACGCATCAACTCCTTCGCCTTCGCCCGCGCCAGCGCCCGCCGCTCAGCCCGTGACCTCGGCGGATCCGAGGACGGCGGCCTGGAACTCGTGCGCGAATCCTGCCGCGCTTGGGCCTCCAACCGCGCGAGCCGCTCCTCGTGCTGCTCAACCCGCCCGGCTAACTCGAGGATGAACTCAACACACGCCTCGCGACCCGAGTCATAGATCGCCTCCGCCTCCGAACGCTCCACGCCTGCAAAATTCGCTGCACCAAGCAGGAATTCCTCCCACAGGCCCCGAGAGCTGAACGGTTACAGTTTTTTGTTGGCGGAGAGCAGGTGCCGGGCGGGACGTCGCGAGCGCTGATCTTCGCGCCGGCGTCGGCGCTCGCGTGCCAGCTGGCGGTGCCGGCGCGGGCCATCTGGACCGCGAGCGCGCCCGCGCGCGTGCGCCCCACCACCCGCGCCGCGCCGGGCGCGACGAGTCGACCGCTGGCGAGTCCGCCGGCGGCGGCGCTGCCGATCACGCCCCGCCGGCCGACCCAACCGGCCGCGCGGCCGCCCGCGAGCACCCCGGCCGCGAGCCTGCTCTGCTCGCCCGCGACCCCGGCCGCTGCGCCTGACGCGCCCGCGACGCGCTGCGTGAAGGTCCGGATCGAGCGCGCCGCGCCGCTAGCACTGACCACACCCCCACCGCTCGCGACGGTGCTGTTCGTAGTCCGCGAGCCGCTGCGCGTCAGGGCGAGCAGCCCGCCGAGCTGGGTACGCAACAGGCCGCCGGCTTCGCGCGCGAGCCGCAAACACACCCACAAGCTCGCTAGCCCCGCCGCCGCCAAAAGCACCCCACCCAACAACGAGCCGACATCGCCCGCGCCGGCGATCAACGGCCCGGCCGTGCCCGCATCCCCGATCAGCAGCGCTCCGACCGCGAACGTCGCCGCCCAGCAGAGCGGCAGCGCGACCAACAACGCCCACGCGCTCGCCCACCCCCGCGCGATCGCGGCACCCGCGTCCGTTGGCACCAACCCCAACAGCAACGGCCCTGTCGCATACAACAGTGCCCCGAACAACACGATCAACACCTTCAAAAAGATCAACTCCAACAGCAGAAACCCGATCGCCGCCATCAACGTCAGATCGATCAGCTGCCAGCCCCCCAACGCGACCCCATCGACCGCGTAAAGCATCAACTCGTGCAGCCCACTGACGACGGGCGGCAGCGACAGCACCACGTTGGTCAGCTGGTTATCCAACGCCGCCAGCTGCCCCCACCAGTACGGATAGGAAACCAACAGCCCGGCGAGCGCCATCACCCGCACCAAAGGCACCGCCACGTGATCGCCATGGCCGAGCATCGCCCGCCCCGTCGCATAGCTGTCGCCAGGGCAACCAGCCTGGTCGCATTCGCAACAGGTGCTCGCCGTTGTCCGATTGGGGCTACGCCCGCAGCGACTCCAGCCTCGGTGAGCGTCGACATGTCGCTTGCCAACCGGTCGCTAGACGATATATAGTCGACCTATGGAACTTCGACCGCCGAGTTATTTCGCGCTCGCCTCGCTGATCGACGGGCCTTTGCACGGGTACGCGATCATGCGCCGCGCCCACGAGCTATCGGACGGCCGCGTGCGACTCTCGACCGGCACGCTGTACGCACTCCTCGACCGGGCGATCGGCGAGCAGCTCGTGACAGCCGGCGCGGTGTACGTGCAGGGTGGCCGTCAGCGCCGCGATTATGCGCTCACAGCGGCTGGGCGCCTGGCGCTCGAGCTCGAGACCGAGCGGATGGCGAGCGCGGCTGGCGTCGTGTCGGCGAGGTTGCGCGCGAGTGCGCGGACGGCGCCGACATGATGCGCCACGCGCTCGCGCAGGCGGCGCTAAGGTGCTATCCGCCGGCCATGCGTACGGCGCGCGGAGCGGAGATGCTCGACACGCTGCTTGAGGCCTCGGGTGATCGGCACGGCGTGTTCGTGTGGAACGTCGTGTCGCTCGTGACCGCGGGTTTGGGTGAGCGCGCCCGGGCCAGCGCCCGGGTGAGCCCCGGCCGGACGATCGCGGAAGCGGCAAAGCTCGCGTCGGTCCTGTACGCGTGCCTACCGATTCTGCCGGCATGCGGGTTTCTGATCATGGCGATCGCTCCGGCACGCGAGCGTCCGAGCACAGTCGCGCTCGCCGCGCTCGCCGCACTGGTTGTTGTGAGTGTGATCGTCGACGCGAATACCGGCGGGTTCGGCCAGTTCATCGTCCTGGGCAGCGCCTCGATCGCCGGGCTGGCGGTAGTTGCCGTGCAGCCGCGGCTCGCGATCGCGGTCGCGATGATCTGGACGGCGATCGGGATCGAACTGATCGCTTTCGGCGGCACACCGCCTGCGCCATCGAAGCTCCTGGTCGCGACGGCTCCAGCGGTGCTCGCGGCGACCGCCGCCCGCGCACGCGTGATCCGTCGCAGAGCGATCTGAACGGCATCCACGTCCGATGTGGCTCGTCACCGTGCAACGATCAACTCGCTGCGACAGGGGCCTCATCCGGCCTCTGGTTCTCGTGTCGATCGCGTCCTTGCTGATCAGCGCTTGCGGATCCTCGTCGGGCTCGCCGAGCGCGCCAACCGTCGCGAGGTCGCGCGCGCCCCTCTACTGCCAAGGTGACCCCTGCTACACCCCGGAGCAATACCGAGCCGCGTATGGCATCCAGTCATTGTTGGACAGAGGAATCGACGGTCGTGGCGAGACGGTGACGGTGGTTGCCCCGGTCGCGCCGCCAGGCCAAGGTGCCACCGATATCCGTCAGGATCTGGAGAGCTTCGACAGAACTTTCCGGCTGCCCGCCGCACGAATCGACATTGTGACCGGCCTCGCCGGTTCAGCCTCGCCGTGGCAGGCGACGGGAGAGGAGGTCGGGGACTGTGAGCACGTGCACGCGGTCGCCCCTGCCGCGACCCTGCGGGTGGTCCTGATTCCCTCCTCCTGGGGCCAGAGCGCCGCGAACGGGACGGCGGACATGCTCGCCACGTTGCGGCTCGCCGTCACCCACACCGACGTAGCTTCGATCAGCTGGAGCCTCGGGGAACACTACTTCACGAAGACTCAGGTGGCCGAGTTGCACGCGATCCTGCTCGGGGCGGCCGCTCATCACGTCACGGTTATCGGCAGCTCCGGCGATGCTGGCTCGTTCCCTACCCCTCGGGGATGGGGTGGTCAGGTCAAGGAGGTCAGCCTTCCGGCCTCCGACCCGCTGGTTCTGAGCGTTGGCGGCACCATTCTCACCGCGAATCCGAAGACCGGCGCCTACATCAGCGAGACCGCCTGGCCAGATTCGGGTGGCGGCTTCAGCCACCTGTATGTACGCCCCGCCTACCAGGATGGCGTCGCTGGGATTTCACAAGCGAGGGGCGTACCCGACGTCGCCGGCGACGCCGCCCAGGCCGGCGGCATGGCGCTCGTTTTCACGGAGAATGGCAGAGCATCGCTCCGTTCGCCGCCGGGGACGAGCGACTCCGCGCCACTGTGGGGAGGGCTTGTGGCGCTGGCCGACCAGTACGCCCATCGCGACCTCGGCTTCATCAACCCCGCGATCTACAGCATCGCGCGCAGCTCCAGCTATCACAGAGCATTTCACGACATCACAACCGACACAGTCGGTACCAACGGCTACCCGGCCACTCCAGGCTGGGACCCGGTGACGGGCTGGGGAACCCCCAACGCGCAGGAGCTCATCCCGCTGCTGGCCAGTTTCGCCAAACCAGACACGACTTAGCCTTAGCCTCGATCCACTAAGCGCCGGACAACTGGCAGCACACCTGCCGCTTGCCGGGAGTGCAGGTGGCAGTCGGTCCAGTGCGGCCGAGGTCGTCTGCTTCTGCATCGTGAGGAATGCGGCCATTACGCCGTCGTGCGCTCTTAAGTTCGCAGTCGTGTTCTGGTGCATGCTCCGCCGCTGCGAGGACTACGCCCACCAGCGTCCCGCGCTGACCAAGAAGAAGCTCCGTCAGCTCGAGCTGACCGCCGGCGCCCCCGGCCGGACGAAGGCGGCCGCCGGGATCTGGTCAACGAACCGCACGATCCTTCACGCCGAACGCGCACTCGCCCTCCAGGCGGAGGTGTCCTACCGGCGAATGGTCACAGACCAACAAGCCAGTCGACCAGCGAGACAAGTGGGCGCGAGCGCGACACCGGAGCGCGCATAAATTAGACCCTCGAAGGGCAAAGCTGCGCGGCAGACTCAAAGCTCCTGACGTCTGCGCTTCGCTACGTCAGTCACCCGCGCCCACCAACAACCTACCCGTTCACACCGGCGCCGACCACAGCGGCGACGCTCATCACTGCCCAAACTCGGGCAAAAACCGCAGCCGATCGGTCCCGACCACCCGAACCGAGCTCACGGCAGGCGATCTAAGCTCCGCGCGATCCAGCCCGAGACCCACCGGACCGCCGAAATCTTCTTGCCCGGCCCCTTGACTTTCATCGGTCGCCGAATGCGGGGCCGGCGATCGAGCTCGTCTGGCGCTGGTTTGCCTACGCAATCCTTCGAGATCCGGACGCTTCCGATCCGCCCTGCCGCGGCGCGACGCTCATCTTCCTAGGCGCATCCCGAGCGGCACCGGCCGGCTCACAGCGGTGCCGGGGGGATCGGCCGTCGCCGGAGCGCTCGCCTGGGTGTCTGTCGCGATGCAAATGCGATCTGCTTTCGGGATCGCCGTGGAGCTATGGGTCGTCCGCGTCACACGGTGTCGGCTTCGACGTCGTCGGTGAGGCTCGCGCGTCCCGGCGTTGAGTCGTAGAGCGCGCCGTCGGTCAGCCGCCTTCGGCCAACGGGCTGGGGAAGCGCGACCCGGACTGGCGTCTCGGGGTTCGCCGCCCGGACCTGAGCCCCGGGCTTCGGGGTGACGAACATCGTCAAGACCAGCTCCTCGGCGCTGATGTGGAGGTCCGGCGTAAGCACCCGGCCATGCGCCCGCTGTGCGCCGCCGAACGTCTGCTCGGTTACGAGTATGCGGAGCATCGTCTCGGTGGGATCGAGCTCGCGGGTCGGATCCAGGCGCCAACCCGATGCGCGAATCCCGTCGCGCGTAGTCCGCAGTGGCCGCGCCCTGCTCACTGCGACACATTTCCATGTGCCGCGCCGTGCATCTCGCCGAACGGCCGCGGTGAGCAGCTGCGGCGGCTGGCCACGCGCGAACAGAGCCTCACCATCGGTGCGAACGAGCAGCCGCCAACTCGCCAGACTGCCAGGCACCGCTTGCGCCGTCGCGTCTCGCTTCCACGGTGCACGAAAACCATTCGCAGCCCCGCTTGCGTTGATCTGTGCAATCAGCGCGCCGACGGCGGGGTCCTCCGGGTCGAGCAAGCCGGGGGATCCGGCGAGCGTGGCCGGCGGGAACGGCAACCCGCCGCCATCGCTGACCAGCTCGGGATCGCGCGCCACCAAGCGCGGCTCGAGCACGGCCGAGCGCTCCCAATCACGTTCGCTCGGGGCTCTCGCTCCGCGCGGCGCGAGACGGGCCACACGGCTCACGACGGGCTCCACACGCCCGCGAGACTATCGGCAATGCGCTCACTGGACCGTTGCGGAACCGACACGAGCGAGCTGCGTGGTCGCGCTCCGACGTGATAAGAGCCACCACGAGCCGGACATTGGCGCGCTCGCTGTCAGTGCGAAGCGCGACGGCGCCGGCACGACCCCTCCAGGCGTCCACCGGTAGCGGCATGCGCGCGGGCAACGGTCGTCGCGACGCGCGGCGACGCGATCTCGGCGTTCCGCGTCGGCCGAGCCCTAAGAAAGCGCCCCGCCACCGATCAGAGACCTGCCGGTTCGCGTGCGAGCATGGACGTCGTGAGCGCGACCTCCGAGACGTTCACCGCGACCGCGCTGGATCGGCTGCGCTCGCTCACGGGCGAGGGTCGCGCGTGCTTCCGCGCCGGGCAGCTTGAGGCGATCGGGGATCTGGTCATCGATCGCGCGCGGGTGCTGTGCGTGCAGCGCACGGGTTGGGGGAAGTCGGCGGTGTACTTCGTCGCGACCGCGCTGCTGCGCGAGGCGGGCGCGGGACCGACGGTGATCGTCAGTCCGCTGCTGGCGCTGATGCGCAATCAGATCGTGGCCGCGGAGCGGCTTGGGTTGCGCGCGCACACGGTCAACAGCACCAACCGCGAGGAGTGGGACGAGGTCCGCGACCTGCTTGCCGCGGGCACGATCGATCTGTTGCTGATCAGCCCTGAGCGGCTGAACAACCCGCGCTTTCGCGAGCGGATGCTGCCGCTGTTCGCCGCGTCGGTGGGTCTGCTGGTGATCGACGAGGCGCACTGCATCTCGGATTGGGGTCACGACTTCCGTCCCGACTACCGGCGTGTGAAGGACGTGCTCGATGCGCTCGCACCCGGGGTCGCGGTGCTCGGCACGACCGCGACCGCCAACGACCGCGTCGTCGGCGATGTGCTGGAGCAGCTCGCCGCGCCCGGACGGCGCGCCGCTGCGCTCCTATCGCGGATCGCTCGCGCGGACGAGCCTGCGGCTGGAGGTGGTGGAGCTGTCGCGCCCGGCGCAGCGGCTCGCGTGGCTGGTCGAGCATCTGCCGGCGCTGGGAGGGTCGGGGATCGTGTACACGTTGACCAAGCGCGACGCGGAGCAGGTCGCGGCGTTCCTGACCGCTAACGGGATCTCGGCGGCGGCGTACAGCGGCGAGCAGGAGACTGAGGATCGGGTGCTGACCGAGGAGCGTCTGCTGCGCAACGAGCTCAAGGCCGTGGTCGCGACCAGCGCGCTCGGGATGGGCTACGACAAGGCCGACCTGCGATTCGTCGTGCACTACCAGGCGCCGGGGTCGGTCGTGTCCTACTACCAGCAGGTCGGCCGCGCGGGGCGCGGCGTCGAGCATGCCGACATCGTCCTTTTACGCGGCGGCGAGGATCGCCGGATCCAGGACTTCTTCATCGAGCAGGCGTTCCCCGCGCGCGAGCGGGTCGCGGCGGTGCTCGGAGAGCTGCAAGCCGCCGGCGAGCAAGGCCGCACCACGCGCGAGCTGATGGCCGCCGTGAACCTCGGCATGGGCCGGATCGAGTCGATGCTGAAGATCCTCGACGTCGAGGGCGCGGTGCGCCGGGACGGCACCCGTTGGCAATTGGTCGCCAGCGCCGAATGGGCGTACGACGCGAAGCGCTACGCGCAGGTCACGGCTGTCCGGCGCGCCGAGCAGGACGCGATGGCAGCCTTCGGGGCTGACGGCCGCTGCCTGATGCGCGTGCTCCAGGAGCAGCTCGACGACCCTGACGCGCGCGACTGCGGGCGCTGCTCGATCTGCACCGAGCCCCGGTTCGCTCAGCCGCCCGATTCGGCGCTGGTCGAGCTCGCCGGCCGCCACCTGCGCTCGCGGCCTGTCGAGCTCGAGGCCAAGAAGATGGCGCCCGACGCCGCCGGGACGATGCGCAAGATCCCCGACGATGCGCGCATCGAGCCCGGGTGGGCGCTCGCGCGGTTCGGCGATGGGGGGTGGTGGCCGGCGGTCGAACGCGCCTTGCATGAGGGGTCCTTCGAGCACGAGGTCGTCGTCGCGCTTGCGGACCTCATGCGCCACGCCGATACCGTCGGCGGATCGGTGTCGTGGGTAACCACCGTCCCGTCCGAGCGCCTTGGTGACCTGATTGCCCGGCTGGGCGAGCGCCTGGCGGCCGAGCTGGGCGTACCGCACCTCGAGCTGGTGAAGCGCACCGGGCGCCGCCCGCCGCAGCGCGAGATGGCCAACGCCGTGCAGCAGGCCGCTAACGTCCGCGGCGCCTTCAAGGTGATCGGCGTGCCGCCAGTCGGTACGGGCGTCCTGCTCGACGATCGCCGCAGCTCGGGCTGGACGCTGGCGATGGTCGGGGGTCAACTTCGCCGCGCCGGCGCCCAGCGCGTGGTCCCGCTCGCACTCGCAGCGCCGACATAGCGCGCCCGCTACCCTGCCCCACACGCCGGGGGGGCACACACTCGTCGCACGCGTGTGCGCGGGATCGTGGCTGTGTCACTCGCGTGCGCGATCGTTGAGGTGGCGCTGCCGCGAGCTCCCTCGCCGTCGCCGTCCCGACCGGATCGCGACCCCGTGGCGGTCAAGCGGGTGGCATGGGATCATGCCGATGGGATTGGTTCACGCCGCCTGTGGGTTGCTACCGGTGGGCGCTACGCAAGTGACGTTGTTCGCACCATCAGCGGGCTCGGTTTCGCGCCCACCGGACGGTTAGCCTCTCTGCGTGGGGTGGTTTGATGCTGGCCGGGCGACCATGACTCATCGGGTAGTCGCGGCGGGGGCGCTTGGAAGATCGCGATCCGATCCGTGATATCCGGATGGATCTGGCCGAACGAGCACAGTGTGACTAGCCGCTTGGAGGCGTTCTAGCGGCGGCCAGTGATGCGGAGTTTCTGGCGGGCTTTGCATTGCGCCTCGGACTCATAGCCGATCAACGTGCGAACTGTGAGACCGCGGTTGGCCGCGTGCTCAAGCACGCTCTGCAGCGCGATCTGCCTCCCCCCAACTCGAGGATCCCAATGCGCGATTCGAGCTCGAGCTGACCGTTCGCATGCAGCGCGTGATCGGCGGGCAGTGGCCCTGGCTCGTGACAGGTGGGACTGAGTACCGGCCAGCGCCGGACAGCAGTCCGCCCAGCGGGCCACACCGCCGACCCTCTGTCGAGCGCTCAGCGGCTGATGAACCACGGTGGCGGCGCCCCGAAGTCGCCTTGACGCGACTTGGTGGCGTCAGCGTGGGCGCAGCGCGCCGATGATCAGATCGAGGTGCCGGCGCCAATCGAAGCCCGAAGCGTCGCGACCCATTGTGGAGCACAGGCCGCACATCATCATGGCGATGTCCGCGGCTTGGATGTCCTGACGGATCGCCCCGGCGACCCGAGCCCGGGCGATCAGTTCCCCGGTGAGGCGCAGCAGCTCGCCCTGCTCGGCCTCGGTCTGGTTCCAGACGTGCTCGCCCGCGCCGGACAGGGCCTGTTGGACGGCGGCGTCGGTTGCCATCGTCTCCGCGTTGGCCCGGAGAAGATTCTCCAGCGCCTCAAACGGCTCGCCGTCCTGTTCGAGCGCCTCCTGGGTCCGCGCGCTGAAGAGCCGGAACTTCTCGCGGACCAACTCCACCAGGAGCGCCTCCTTGGTGGGGAAGTGGCGGTACACGGTGCCCACGCCGACGCGCGCCTCGCGGGCCACGTCGTCCATCTGCGCCTCTGCACCGCACTGGGCGAATACAGCCCGAGCACTCTCGAGGATCCGCGCGCGGTTCCGGCGTGCATCGGCCCGAAGAGGGCGCTCGGGATCGGTGAGGGTCTCGGCCACGGGTACTCGCTAACTCGGCTCGCTTGACAAACGGAATCTTAGTTCACTATAGTCCCACCTGCAAACCGGAACCGGAGGTCAGCTTCCATGACAGCCCTCAGCGCACAATCGCAGGCCTCGCCGCCCTACACGCCGCGCGCGAAGAACCTCGCTCTGCTCCTCCTGGCGATGACCCAGTTCGTGGTCGTGATCGACGCGTCGATCGTCAACGTCGCGCTGCCGTCGATCGGGCGAGCGCTCGACTTCTCACGCACTGACCTCTCGTGGGTCGTGAACGCCTACACGCTCACGTTCGGCGGCTTCCTGCTGCTCGGGGGCCGCCTCGCCGACCTGCTTGGACGCAGGCGGATGTTCATGCTCGGTCTGGTGGTGTTCTCGCTTGCATCGCTGGCCGGCGGTCTCGCGCAGTCGGAGGGGTGGTTGCTCGTCGCCCGCGCCGTGCAGGGCCTCGGCGCCGCCATTGTCTCGCCGGCGGCACTGTCGATCATCACCACGACGTTCGCCGAAGGCGCCGAGCGCAACCGGGCGCTGGGCATCTGGGGTGCGGTGGCGGGCGCCGGCGGAGCCGCGGGCGTGCTCCTCGGCGGGATCCTGACCAGCGGCCTGAGCTGGCGCTGGGTGCTGTTCGTCAACGTGCCCATTGGACTCGCGGCCGCAGCGCTCGCGCCGCGCACGTTGCACGAGAGCCGCGCCGAGGACGGGGCAAGCACGTTCGACTTGCCAGGCGCGGTGACCGTCACCGCGGGTCTGTCACTGCTCGTCTATGCGATTGTGGACACCGTCAACGTGGGCTGGGGATCGACGACCACGCTCGTGCGACTCGCGGGTGCCGTGCTGCTTCTGATCGCGTTCCTGATTATCGAGACGCGTCAGCGATACCCGCTGATGCCATTCTCGATCTTCCGGCTGCGAACCCTGCGCGGTGCGGACATCGTCGGCCTGCTAATCGGCATGTCGTTGTTCTCGATGTTCTTCTTCATTTCCCTGTACCTCCAGAACGTGCTGCACTTCTCGCCGATCAAGACCGGCATCTCCTATCTCCCCCTCGCGGTCGGGATCATCCTGTCAGCTGGGGCCGCCTCCCAGCTCGTGACCCGGTTCGGGTTCAAACCAACCCTGATCTCCGGCCTGCTGCTGATCGCCGGCGGACTGATCTGGTTCTCAAAGGTGCCGGGAACCGGGGGGTCGTTCGTTGCGGACGTACTCGGCCCATCCCTCCTCGCCGCGGTGGGACTCGGGTTGGCATTCGTGTCGGTGACCATCGCCGCGGTAACCGGAACCAAGCCACACGAAGCCGGCCTCGCCTCGGGTCTTATCAACACCGCACAACAAGTCGGAGGGGCACTCGGGCTGGCGATCCTCGCGACCGTCGCGAACAGCCACACCCAAACCCTGCTCCACTCTGGCGTCCACCCCTCGGTCGCCTTGACCAAGGGGTTCGACCGTGCATTCCTCGCCGGCGCCGGCTTTGCCGTCGTCGGGGCGCTCTTGGCCGCGGTACTGATCTCAACCCGCGACAGTCGCGAGCACGCACAGGCAGCCCGCGCCGAGCAGGCGGCGGGGATGGCCGTCGCCGTGGGCTGACCCGGCGTCGACGCCCACCCGCGCGTCCCACGCTCGGGTCCAGCGTCCAACACGCATCACCTTCATGGTGAACCTCCAAGCTCGGGATCAAAGGACCTTCGACAAGCCCCAGGATCCCTGCTCATCCGGACGTTTCCGCGCCCCCGCCCACCGGGGGCGCGGTCGTTACCGCACGCTCCGAGCTAGGCAAACGCGCGTTTCTGTGCCCCCGCGACTCAGCCCTGCGTACGGCGATCCGCGGGCCCCGTGGCGCGGTGGCCACCAGCCCTGTCTGAGCCTCGGTTGCGATGCCGGAGTTGCAGGGGGACACTGCCTTGCCGCGCGCAAGGCGGGCCTGACGCTCGGCACCCTGGGACGCATTCTGTATCGCGAACGGATGTCTTTGTGTGGACGCGGCGCAGACGGGCGGTGGTCGGCTCCTAGTAGGCGGGTGCGGCGATGGCGAGTTGGCGGGCCCTGGTCTTGGCGGCTCGCACCGCCTCGGTGAGGGTGCCGATGTCGTAGACGCCGTAGTGGCGGCGGCCGTTGATGAAGAAGGTCGGTGTGCCGGAGACTCCGCTCTCGTCGGCGCTCGCGACGTCCTCGCTGATTCGTGGGGCGTACTCGCGGCGGCGCAACTCGTCGCTGAAGCGTTCGAGGTCTAGCCCGAGATCGTTCGCGTGGCGGGTGAGGTCGCGCGGCGTGAGCTCGTGCTGGTGGGCGAGCAGCGTGTCATACATCTCCCAGAACTTGCCCTGTGCGGCCGCGGCCTCGGATGCCTCGGCGGCGAGTTGCGCGTTGGGGTGGACGTCGTTGAGTGGTAGGTGCCGCCACACGTATCGGACATCGCCGCCGTGCGACGAGAGCAGCTCGCGGATCACGCCCTCCGCCTGCCCGCAGTAAGTACATTCGAAGTCGCCATACTCGACCAGCGTCACTGCCGCGTTGTCGGGTCCGCGGATGTGGTCGTGCTCGGGGTTGACCTCTTCGGTGAGGTCGAGGATGTCCTCGGCGGTGCGGCCGATCTGGCGCGCGCGAAGCGGTTCCGGCAAGCGCCTGACGACCCGGGTGACCACCCACGCGAGCGCGGGCGCCAACACCACCGTGCTGAGCGCACCGAGCTTCGCCTCGTCGAGCTGCTCGCCCTTGAACGCGAGGCTCGAGACCAGCAATGAGACGGTAAAGCCGATTCCTGCGCACGTGCCAGCGGCGAGGAGCACCGGTTCGCTGATCGGGGAGCGGGGTCCGTGTAGAGCGGGTCGGGACGCGATCCACGAGCCGCTGAACACGCCGATCGGTTTACCGACCAGGTATCCGATCAAGATCCCGAGCGTGATCGGGGAGCTAACCGCGTTACCGATCAGCTTTTCGGTTAGGTGGATCCCGGCGTTGGCCAGCGCGAACAACGGCACGATCACATAGCTCGTCCACGGGTGAAGCTCGTGCTGGAGGCGTTCGTTCGGCGAGATCGCGGACTGCAGGCTCTGCTCCGCGGAGCGCGCGAGCTCGGGCGTGGGTTGCTCGCGGAACGATCGGGTCAGCGCCGTCGCCCGCTCCAGGTCCTCGCGAGACGGCGGGTACGCGCTCGTCGCCAGCCCGATCGCCAATCCGGAAATAACCGGGTCGATGCCCGACTTGAACATCGCGATCCAGATCGCGATCGCGAGGCCGACCGAGAGCGCGCGCCGCCCGAATGGTGCGTAGCGCAAGGCGACCAGTGCCCCGAACAGCGCGATCGCCACCCCCAGCGCTACGAGCGAGACGTGAGCGGTGTACACCGTCGCGATCACGAGCAGCGCGGCGAGATCGTCGACTACCGCGAGCGTCAGCAGAAAGACACGGATGCGGGTCGCGGACCGGGGTGTGACCAGGGCCACAGCTCCGAGCGCGAAGGCGGTATCGGTGGACATCGCCGCGCCCCACCCATGTGCGCTCGGACGGCCGGCGTTGAACGCCAGATAGATCAAGATCGGCACGGTGACACCGCCGATCGCCCCGACCACGGGAATAGCGAGCCGCCGCCGCTCGCGCAGCTCGCCGAGGTCGAGTTGACGCTTGGCCTCGAGGCCGACGACGAGAAAGAACAACGTCATCAACCCCTCGTTGACAAATTCGCGAAGGTCGAGCGCGATCCCGGCGCCCCCGATCCGGACCACAAGCCGCGTCATCCAGACAGACTCATACGAATGCCACCACGGAGAGTTCGCCCACAACAACGCCGCGACCGCTGCCCCCAGCATCACGATCGCCCCGCCCGTCTCGGTGCTCAGAAAGCTCCTGACAGGCGCGGCAAGATTCCGCGCCCACGCGGTCCGGCCGCCGAACCCGAT
The DNA here is from genome assembly GCA_963763525.1 of uncultured Solirubrobacterales bacterium. Classification (GTDB taxonomy): domain Bacteria; phylum Actinomycetota; class Thermoleophilia; order Solirubrobacterales; family Solirubrobacteraceae; genus Palsa-465. Next base: position 174,546 of record CAVXPA010000009.1, on the reverse strand, counting down.
CGCCTCTGTCTCGACGCTCATCGCCGCGCGATCAGGTTACGCTCTCGCGCCGGGTGAGAGGCACACGGTGGCGGTGATCATGATTCCTCAAAGGGCGGTCTCGACGACGGAGCACCGTCGCGCCCTATCAACTTCGGCACGCGCACGCGATCGAGATCGCTCACGAAGGGTTGCCGCTCGTCGTCATCCATCGGGAGCTCGGGCATGCCCATCTCAGGTCACCTCGATCTGCCTCCAGGACATCGACGCAGGGAGATCATTGAAACCGTTCACGCGCGGCGCCCCGCTCGTGATCCCGGCCCCAGCGCAGCGCGCTGCCTCGCGCAGCCGGCGACCCATGCCCGCGGCACCGGCGCCGGCCGCATCCGACTCCCGCTCGCAAGCCCCTCGTCGCCGAGAGCAGGGCGGACGCGACGGCATGCAGAATCAGCGATCTGCATATATATGCATGCCTCGGCGGACGCAGTCGTGACCCTGGCGAATAGGAGGTGCCGGCGCTGATCGAGCCGGAGACCTGCATGGATGCCAGGTGTGGTACTCAGCCCGGCGCCTGCCGAGACGCCTGAGTTCGTTCGTGAGGGAGAGCGAGATCAGCGTCCGCGCTGGGGAGCGCTCGCGCAGGGGAAGCATGCGTCCCGCCGTGTTCTCCGCGGGGCAGCGAGACTGGCGTAGACCTGGTAGCGCTGACGGGCGTGCTGAGCCTGTACTCGCAGATCGTCCAGACGCCGGGGGGACATAGCTTCCGTGCTGAAGGGCGCGGCGGTCGCCAGTCTGCCGTGGCGCCTGGGGTCAGCGGCGGGCGAGTCGGCGGCCGCTCTCCGTGTTAAGCGGGATGTAGTTGAGCTCGTAATGGTGGTAGGGCGACGATTCGTCGGCCTGCGACAGCTTCTCGCCGTGAAGTTCGATGTTTGGCGCGGATTTGACCTGCTCCTTGGTGACCGTTACCTGCACGTCATCGGGACGAACCGCGATCCCGCTCAGCGGCACAAAGGTCAAGTGGCGGCTGATCAAACCTTCTTTCACCGTGGCGAACTGCGGCTGTTGTTCTCGACGTCGACGTAGACGTCCTGCAACTTGCCGATCCTCCCGCCCTCAACGATCGACCAGCATCTTGCCGTGCCACTCCGGACGTTGCAACTGGCGTCCTGTTGGCCCTTGGTCATCGTCGAACCTCCTCGTGTTCCCACACGTCTGACCACTATCAATCTTAGAGCCGGCTCGCCGCGCCCCGGGCTGGGAGCGTCTGGCGGAGGCCGGCTGTCTAGCTGCTCTCGCGGAGCGCCCGCGAGACGGCATCGGCGGCGGTGTGGACGCCTAGTTTGGCTTCCAGGTGCGCGAGCCGGTCTCGGACCGCGTGCAGGCTGAGGCACAGCTCCCAAGCAATGTCCACCTCTTCCTCGATGGCGAGCGCGGCACAAAGCACCTCCGTCTCGCGCGGGGTCAGACCGAGGCGATCCAGTGCGTCAGGACGGAAGCTCGCGACCTCCTCCTCGAGCAGCAGCGCGTGCGGATCGCCGGGGAGCAACTGCACGGTGAGACGTCGCCCGTCCCGGACGCTGACGAGCGGCGGACGCGGCGGCAGAGCGAGCCACTCGGCCACCGCTGCGGGCAGCCACCCCGGGTGCTCGGCCGGCTCGAAATGCTCGGCCAGCCAGCGCTCGGCGTCGAGGCTCGACTGCTCGATCTCGCCGTAACCATCGAGCAGCACCACGGCGGTGCCCGGCGGCGGGTCGGCGGCGCGCGCGCGGACGAGCCGCTCGCGGGACCCTGTCTGCTGCAGCGCGGCCTCGAGGGCAGGCTGCACGAGATCGAGCACGTCGCGATCGCGCTCTGAGAACTGGCGCTCGCTCCGACCGAGCCCGGCGACCACCATCTCTCGAGGATCCGCGCGGACGCCGATCGCGACGGCGTACTCGACGCCCGACGGGTGGAGCAGATCGCCGTAAAGCTGGCTGCGGGACAGGCGCCCGGGCGGGACGGCCTCGGACAGGCGCACCGCAGGACGCCTTCGGGCGGCATGCGCCGACAGCAGCGGATGACCCGCCGCATCGGCCACGCTTGCCGCAAACGCACCGGTCGGCTCGGCATCGGCAGGGATCGCCTCGTGTCGCACAACGCCGGTGGCGAGCTCGACGCGATCCCACATCAGCACATCTGCGGGCACGAGCTCCGCCAGCCCCGACAGCGCCCGGCGCGGCAGCTCAGCCACCGTGCGGGCTTCGAAGAGCGCCAGGGCGAACCCGTGCACCGCGCCAACGTCGGAGTCCGCGAGCCAGGGCATGACCTCGCCGATCACGATACACCCGTTCCAGCGTCCGTGGCGAGAGCTTGGATCCGCGTCGGTGGGCTTGTCGCTCCGATCGAGCGGACAGCTCAACGGGTGTGCGGTTGTCAATCCGTGTGTGCGACGCCTATCTCGCCGGGACAAGCGCGTCGTAACGAGTGTCAGCGAGGATCGGCCGCGCGAGGAGCTGCCGCGATCGGGACGATGATCACGTGGCGCGTTGACCCCGATGCGTTAGGCGCGTTGGGTGGTGGCTGCGGCCGTGTTGCTTTTGTTGGCGTGTTCGGCGCGGCGGTCCGCTGCTTCTCGCTTGAGCTGGGCTTGCTCGGTGGAGAGCCGCGCGACCTCCGCCGCGTGTCGCTCTGCGCTGGTAGGGCGGCGGCTCGTAGATTGTGTGGATACGGTCATTTTGTGCTTGGCTGCCATTACTGTCTCCTTAGAGTTGGTTAGTCGCGCGTCGGGTCCGTTCCTGCTTTCGGGCCTGCTGGCGGTCGGACACACGGGTCTTGCCGCGATCTGAACGTCTGTCGGCGTGTGGGCGGATGGCGGTGCCTTTGTAGACGCCTGGGGTATGTCGTGAGCGAGTTCTCTTGCCCTTCTGCGGATTGCGTCTGTGGGCGCTGGGTGAGTGCTGTGTCACCCGGGCTGGGTGGAACTAATCAACGCGCTTTGGCTACATCATTCCGCTCATGTCTGGCATTTGGCCGCCGCCGCCGTTCGTGTCCGCGATCTCGGCGACGATCGCTTCGGTGGTGAGGATGTTCTTGGCGATCGACGCGGCGTTCTGCAGAGCAGAGCGGGTGACCATCGCCGGGTCGATGATGCCCTCCTTGACGAGGTCGACGATCTCGCCCGTGGCTGCGTTGAGGCCGTGGCCCTTCTTCCCGCGGCGGACGTCGCTGATGATGACCGAGCCCTCGAGGCCGCCGTTGTTGGCGATCTGGCGAAGTGGCTCTTCGAGCGCGCGCAGCACGATGCGCGCGCCGGTCTTCTCGTCCTCGTCGTCGAACAGGTCGAGGTTGATGGCCTTCTGCGCCGTCAGTAGCGCGACGCCGCCACCGGGGACGATGCCCTCCTCGAGCGCGGCGCGTGTCGCCTGCAGCGCGTCCTCGACGCGGTGCTTCTTCTCCTTCATCTCGGTCTCGGTCGCCGCGCCGACCTTGACCACCGCGACGCCGCCGGAGAGCTTCGCGAGGCGTTCCTGGAGCTTCTCTTTGTCGAAGTCGGAGTCGGTGTTCTCGATCTCGGTCTTGATCTGGTTGATCCGGCCCTTGATCGCGTCGCTCTCGCCGGCGCCGTCGACGATCGTCGTGGTGTCCTTGGCGATGACCACGCGACGAGCGCGGCCGAGCTGCGAGATCTGGGTGTTCTCGAGCTTGAGGCCCAGCTCCTCGGTGATCACCTCGCCGCCCGTGAGGATCGCGATGTCCTCGAGCATTCGCTTACGGCGATCGCCGAAGCCCGGAGCCTTGACCGCGACCCCGGTGAAGGTGCCGCGCAGCTTGTTCACGACCAGCGTCGCGAGCGACTCGCCCTCGACATCCTCGGCGAGGATCAGAAACGGCCGGCCGGACTGGATCGTCTGCTCGAGCACCGGGAGTAGGTCGCGGACCGAGCCGATCTTCTGATTGGCGATCAGGATGTAGGGGTCCTCGAGGACCGCCTCCATCCGCTCTTGGTCGGTCACCATGTAGGGCGAGATGTAGCCCTTGTCGAACTGCATGCCCTCGGTGAACTCGAGGTCCATGCCGAACGTCTGGCCCTCCTCGACGTTGACGACGCCGTCCTTGCCGACCTTCTCGATCGCGTCGGCGATCACGTCGCCGATCTCCTCATCGCCGGCGGAGATCGTCGCCACGCGGGCGATCTGGTCCTTGCCGGAGATCTCGGTCGACTGCTTCTCGATGTCCTTGACGACGTCGTCGACGGCCTTCTCGATCCCGCGCTTGAGTCCGAGCGGGTTCGCGCCGGCCGCGACGTTCTTCATGCCCGCGTGGACGATCGCCTGCGCGAGCACGGTCGCTGTCGTCGTGCCGTCGCCGGCGACGTCGTTGGTCGCCGTCGCGACCTCGCGCACGAGTTGTGCGCCTTGATTCTGGAAGACGTCCTCGACCTCGATCTCGCGCGCGATCGTCACACCGTCGTTGGTGATCGTGGGCGCACCGTACTTCTTGTCGAGCACGACGTAGCGGCCCTTGGGGCCGAGCGTGACCTTGACGGCGTTCGCGACCGCGTCGACGCCGCCCTCGAGCGCCTTGCGGGCGTCCTCGGCGTATTTGAGTTCCTTGTGGGGCATGTGTCCCTGATTTCCTTAGGACTGGACCTTGGCGAGTACATCGGACTCGCGCAGGACCAGCAGTTCCTCACCGTCGACCTTGATCTCGGTGCCGCCGTACTTGCTGTAGAGGACCTCGTCGCCCTCGGTGACGTCCAGCGCGATGCGCTTGCCGGTGTCCTCGCTGATCTTGCCGTCGCCGACCGCGAGAACCTTGCCCTTCTGGGGCTTTTCCTTCGCGGTGTCGGGCAGAACGATCCCGCCCACGGTCGTTTCTTCCTCCTCGATCGCGCGCACAATCACGCGATCGCCGAGCGGCTTAAGTTTCATGAGACGCGGCCTCCAGTGGGGGCTCGATTGAGGAGGTTTTGGCACTCTCGGCCTGAGAGTGCCAACCACCGTTGACTATAGCGCAACGGCCGGTACCGCCCGCAAAACACCCAGGCGTGCACGGCCTGATCCGGTCAGACCGCGTGACCGCACGCCCTTGCCTTGAGGACCGCGTCAGTTGTCCTGGCGGTCACAGCAGCGGGAAGGTATACGTCCTCCCTGGTCCGTCGCTGCGCGACCAGAGCGCCGCTCGCAGACCCGCGCGCACGACGGCAATACCGATGACCTGCTCAAGTCTCCCTGAGGTCACGCGAGCGCTTGGGGCCGAGGTCGATGCCTCTCAGCGGGCTACGGCCAGACGTCTCACCCAACGCGCGGTGTCGCTCTCACCGAAGCGCACCACGACAGCCGTCCATCCCCTCCTACGGGGAGGGCAACGCGTCCCGCGGAGGGGGCGTCGGGAGGCCGTCGTCCCGTCTGCGCACCCGCGGCGGCGGTTAGTCCTCGCCGGTGCCGGGGTTGGTCGGTGGGGGGTCGACGAGCTCTAGTGCGCCGAATCCGGCTAGCGGCCCGTCCATCAGGAAAATCTCGATCGTGAGGTCGGGTTCGACGTGCGCTTGGCTGAGGAACGCGAGCACTTTGCGGCCCGTGAGCGCCTCGATCATTTCGCTGTAGCGCTGCTTCATCATCCGTTGGAAGTCGCGGCGCATCTCGAGCACGCGGTCGGGTTCGCCGCCCTCCATCATCGTGCGCTCGATCGCGGTGAACCCGTCTGAAAGCACGCACACGATCAGGTTGTCGAGCACGTAAGTCTTGGCTTTGATCGGTCCACGCCCGTAGTGCTCGCGCATGAACGCGACGATCCGGTTGGTGATCTCGGCCAGCAGCCTGCCGCCCACGAGCAGCCGCACGGCGCGATCCTCAGGCCCGGGGTCGCTCATCGCCGACCTCGTCGTCCTCTTCTGTGTGTGATGCTCACCGTCGCGAGTTCTCCGGCCGTTTGCGCTTGTGCGCCTGAAGCGGACGCACCGCTGAAACGCCAATCCATCCTCAGCGTACCCGAACGCGGTCTCTTGGACCCCTTGTATTCGGTTGGGATCGGAGTAGGGTCGCAGCCGTTGAGGTTTGGCTGCGCGGCCCGCGGGGCGGGGCAGCCAGACATCAGCGCAACGCGACAAGCGCGCTCGCGGCGGCCGAATGGCGGCATGCGGGGGTGGTTACAGAAACAACATCCACCCCCTGCAGGAGCCGAATGCGACGCGCCGCAAAGCCGGATTACAACGAAGCCCTGTGCAGTCCCCCTCGCAGAAGCGTCTCGCTTCGAGCGGCGATCGGTGCGCACGGGTCGCGACCAGCGACCATAGCGATGGGCCGTGATTTGGCGCTCCGCCACTCAGCGCCCACACGGACGGGCTCGCGTCGCCGGCACGCACCGCCCTTATCGCGCTACGGCCGGGATCGATCCAGGTCGATCGCGCTCGCCCCTGAACGCTGTCGGCGGCTGGAAGCTCGGCCTGCTGATCACAGACTTTGCTCGCTTCATCAACTCCGAGATCGCGCTGCTGCGCGCGTGGCAAGGGGCAGCCACCGAACGGGATCTCCTGATCGGGTCTGGGGGCACCCACGAGGAGATCGCGCGACCATCAAGGAGGGTTCGTTGGCCGCGCGCTGCGTCTTGATGCCCAGCGCGCGGCCGTCGATCTCAGCGCCAGCCAAAACGCCGGCCGCCGCAAGCACCGAGAGACCCCTCGCCAAACGGCTGCCTTCTCCCCGTCGCGCACCGAACCGGCGGCCCCGCCACGATGGCACGTGGAGGCGTCAGGCCCCAACGCGGGCGTTGCTCTAAGAACCCCGTGGTCAGAGTCGCGCGCGGGGCCTGCACTGACGCCGCGACACGCACCCCGGCCGTACCCGCCAAACCACAACTTGACCCGTTCGATGAGGGCGCCGAAGACCTCGGCGACCAGCGGCGCGATCGCCTCGGTGGCCTCGACGAGCACGCTGCGACGATCGTCGAGATGCGGCTAGCGGCCGATGCAGCCGATCCGCTCGAGTCGCTCGATCGCGATCAATAGCCCGCCCTGGCGAGCCCGACAAGCGCCCCGATTGCAGCCCCGACGCCCGTCGAACAACCGTCCACCGAGAATTTCGGTCCGACCGCCACACGCCGTCAGGATGCCCATTTCCTCCCACGGATCGCTGCAACCCGATCACCAGACCCGCTTCTCCATTCACCCCCCAGACACGCACTCGCAACCGCGCTCCTCTCAGCTAGTGGACGCTGAAGTGCTGGGTCACCCAATGCACGTTCAAGAGGCCCAGGACAAGCAGCACCACGGCCACCAAGCCGACGAGCGCAAGGACGACCAAGATAAACCAGGCCATGCCGTAAAACGTCGGGGGCTGCCGATGACGCCTACGCCCGGGCCCCGTAAACACCGAGAGCGATCTAGGCGCCATACGAACACGGATCTTACGGCTCCCCGCCGCCCCGGGCAGACCCCCCGGCGATTCTCTCGCCGCCGCCAGACGGGCCAGCAAAAGACGGCACGCACAGCCTCCGCAGACCGCGTGACGCGCACGAATTCACCCCACCGCGACCCGCCGGCCCCAGAGCAACCCTCCCCGACCCAAGCCCCTCGTTGCCTGCCGAAGTGAAGCAGCATCCCAACGACAGCTCCGCGGCCTTGCAAGCACCCGGTCCGTTCCGGCGCGCGCAACCGGCGAATACGAGGTGCGCCGCCGCCGGACGCTCGAGACGCGCTTGGTGTCGGCACGCGCGTTCGCGCCGCTCACCGGGGGAGCAATTTTTCTGCTTCGTTGCTCTGCTGTGAACGGGCGGTGCGTACCGGTGCGGGACGCACTGGCGCGCCGGTTACTTGTGGACCCATAGGTGGTCGAGCAGAACGCCCCAGCTCGGGTTGTATTGGTAGTTGCCCGCGCGGCTGGATATGAGGTCGACCTCGTTGGGGGTGACGGTGGGGAGCCAGATCGCGAGGTTGGTGAGCTCGCGGTCGAGTCGAGCCCAGATGGCGTTGGCATGTGGGGGGTCGCTTGTTTGGAGCGCCGCCGCACGCGCGACTTGTTTGTCGAGAGCGGTGGCAGACGATGTTGTTGCCGTCGGATCTGACGGATTGGGTGCCGGACGATCACGTGGTGCGGTCGATCCTTGGCGCGGTCGACCAGATGGACCTGAGCGCGTTCTTCGGCGCGTACCGCGACAACGGCCAGGGGGCGCGGCGTACGAGCCGTCGATGGTGTGGCCTGAGCTCGACCTGGCATCGTCGTGATCGCTCTGGGGCTGGCGGTGTCCCGAGCTTCAGTGAGCGCTCCGAGCAACGGCGGGATCGTCGTGCGGAGGTGTACCGGGCGGCTTGCGGCCCGGTGTAGTGTTCGTGAACTGGTGGGCAGGAGGAATCGGCTGAGGGCAGTCGGAGCGCTCGTGATGTGCGCGGCGGCATCGCTGCTCTGGGCCGCCGCCGCTTCCGACGTCGCCGATTAGCGAGTTCGCGCTGCCGACTGGAGACAGTGGCCCGGACGGGATCGCGCTCGGTCCCGACGGCGCGCTGTGGTTTACCGAGAAGAGTGCTGATCAGATCGGCCGGATCACGCCTGGGGACCAGGTCAGCGAGTTCAGGATCACCACCGCCGCGAGTGAGCCGACGGAGATCATCCAGGGGCCGGACAGGAGCCTCTGGTTCCTCGAGAGCGCCACGGACAAACTCGGGCAGATTACCCCGGCGGGAGCAGTGCAGGACTTCGGTCTATCGACATCCGGTATCGGCACGCCGGCCGGCATCGGCACGTGCTCGTTACCTACCTGCGTGTTCAGTGGCTTCCTGGCCGTCACAGGCACCGGCACTGACCCCGCTGATGGAGGATTTGCCGTGTTCAACACTGCGGGGGCGCTCGTCGCTGCGCAAACGATTTCCGGCACGATCCCGGGCGCGATCGCACCGAGCTTCGATGGTGCCATGTACTGGTTCGACGCCGGCCACAACGACCTCGCGCCGTTCTTTGCCGCTGGCGCGACGATTCCGCTGAGTCCAGGCAGCGGGCTCTCGTCGATCACGAGCGGGCCAGACGGCGCGCTCTGGTTCACCGAGCAGACCGCCGCAAGATCGGGATGATCACGCCGGCGGGTGTGATCACCGAGTACCCGGTCCCGACGCCGAACAGCGAGCCGACGTCAATCTCCGCCGGTCCCGACGAGGCGATGTGGTTCACCGAGCAGGCCGCCGACAAGATCGGGCGGATTCCCACGACTCCGGGCGTGACCGGACCTCAGGGACCGCAGGGACGATCAAGATCACTGCCATGGCCCTCGACGCGAGGCTCACTCGCGACGGTGTCGTGTACGCGACCGGCATTGCGACAGACGGACGGCTCGTGGTGCGCGTTCGCCGGCTATTGCGCGCCGGGGGCTACACGCTGACGCTGACGCGGCGTACTAACAGGCGCCGGGTCGTCTCTTCTCAGCAGCTCACGCTCGCCTAGGGTGACGGCAAACCCGATCGCGATCGGCGGCCCGATCGAAACATTGACATGCACGAGCAGGCGCCGGCTCTCAGAATCGGTCGCTGAGAGCGAAGACGACGCGATCGCCCTAGAGCGTGACGCCCAGGGCAACGCAGGGCGCGCGGCTCGCTGAACGCTCGCGCCGTCCCGGATCTTCAGCACCAGGCAGTCCAGGAACACGATCGAGTAGATGTCCTGCAGCAGCCGCTTCCTCCACTCGCGGACGTCGTTCATGACCGCGCCGGTGATCCTCGAGATCAGATCGCGGCCGACCTTCACGCCGTAGATCTCCAACAGGTGCGCCTCGATGTCCCACGTGGAGATCCGGCGGCGGTAGAGCGCAAGGATCTCCTGGTCGAACCCGACAAACCGGGGCTTTCCCTTCCGGACGATCTGCGGCTCGAAGCTCGAGTCACGGTCGCGGGGCGCGTCGATCGCCACGTTGCCGTGCGCGGCGATCAGCATCTTCGGCGAGGTCCCAGTCCTGGTGTTGACGGCGCCGCCGGGCGGCTCGCAGCGGGGCTCATAACCAACATGCTCGGACAACTCGACCTCCATCGCCCGCTCCACGAGCCGCTTGGTCAGCTGCGTCAAGATCCCGGCGGGCCTGGCGATCTCCTCCTCGGTCGAGGCGCCGCCGAGCAGCTCGTCGATCAACTCGTTCCGGATCCGGCGGTCAGACGGCATCCCGAGAGCTTGGGGCAACCGGCGGCGGTCAGCGGCTCGCTCTCGTCGACCCCGCTGGCCGGCAGGCCCCCGGGGGTCCGCGGCAGACGCCCCGCGCCGGGGGTTGCCCAGCGCCGATCACAGCACGCTCCACCGGCTCGCCGGTCTGATCGCCGGGCAACCCAGGCGCGAAACCAGCTGCGCGCACTCGTGGATCAAGGTGCGCAGCTGGGCGTTGCCCGGGCGCGCCGACGTCGACGACGATCCGCTTGGCGTTCGGGTCACACCACCCGCCCGCCGACCCCTCGATCACCTCGAACGAGACGGAGTATCCGAGCGAGTCGGCGAAGCGACACAGCGGCGTGAGAAGGTGGGCGTGCGAGTCGCCGCTCAGCGGCTGGTGCGGCGCTTCGAGCGCGACGGCCTCCGCGCCGGGGAGCGGGTCGGTCTGGGAGACGTCGAACACGAACGCGGTCTTGAAGAGCACGCGCCGCTCGTCGCTCTGCTCCCCGGTCGGCTTGTCGCGGTGTTTGATCGTGACCGACGCGAGGATCCGCAGCGCGCTCTCGCCCTTGCGGACGCTGCGCCCCGGCTTCGGCCACGTCCGGAACCCCGCGATGTGGGTCAGAGCGATCCCGCGCTCGTGGGCTTGTGCTGCCAAAAGCATGCAGTTGCCGCTCGAGTACGAGTGGAACCATCGCCCGGGTCTTGACGCAGCGAGCCCAACCGTCAGAGCTGAGCAGTACCCGCGCGGCGTGCTGTACCCGCTCGCGATCCTGACGGCGGCACTCCGCGCGTTCCTGCTCCGTCGACTGCTGTCGTGACTTGGTGGCCATGATCGCCTCCTAGCGCTCTATGCCCGCCCGCTGCGGGCCTGTGGCGTCCAACCCGCACCCGCGAGGGTGCGAAACTCAGACGGCAAGGCCCGGCGGGGCCTCGCGAGGAGGTCAGGCGATCAGCTGTCCTGTGAGAGGCAGTCAGGGTGCTAGCGTCGCGTTCATGAGCCAGGACTCCTTGGCGCCCGGCGAGTTCGGCGCCGCGTTCATGGAATTTATGCGCTGGATGCAGGAGGCGGCGGAGTTTCCCGAGTCGCCGATCATCGAGCGCTTACGAGATCATCTCGGCGGCGAACCGAACGATCTGACGGTCACCTCAGCGGAGTTCGTGCTCGCCGATCGGCCGAACCTCCAACTCGCGCTCGATGCGGTCCTTCCCGAGCGGGAACTGCTCGGCCTACCGCCGCAAGCGATGGAGATGGGCGGAGGATTCGCTGAACTGTTGGCACGCCGGCACGGAGGCATCGGCCCGGCCGCAACGCCCGTCGCATACGCGGATGTCGAGGTCGGCGACGGTCGGGTCATTCGCTGCCTCGCCTCTGCCGTGCTGCTCGCCCGCTTTGCCGACACGCCTGTCGCGCTCGTGATCGGCACCGGTGGCGGTGGGCCGCGCCACGCAAGGTTCATGCCGATGCAGCATCTGCCGACGGTCGTAGTTGAGGGGATCGCCGCGACTGACGGAACGGTCTCTGCTCTGATCGCCGCGATTCGCGCGGCGATGGTCGAGCACAACGTGTTCCGCGGCAAGATCATCTCCCTGGACCCGTCCGGCACCGCGACCTTCCATACCGTTGCGGAAGTCCCCCGCGCTGGGATCGTGCTGCCCGAGGGAACCCTCGAGCGCTTCGAGCAGCACGCGATCGGAATCACCGAGCGCGCGAGCGAGCTGCAACGAGCAGGCCGGCATTTGAAGCGAGGCATCCTCCTGCACGGCCCGCCCGGAACCGGCAAGACCCTGACCGTCAACTACCTCCTCTCCGCAACGCCGGGACGCACCACCGTCCTGCTCACCGGAACCGGGCTCGGGATGATCGGCCCGGCGTTCGCGATCGCACGCGCACTCGCGCCCGCGACGGTCGTGCTCGAAGACGTCGACCTCGTCGCCCACGAACGAACCCTCCCCGGCGGCGGTCAAGGCGTGCTGTTCGAACTGCTCAACGAGCTCGAAGGCATCGCGGAGGACGCAGACCTGCTCGCCATACTGACGACCAACCGTCCCGACGTCGTCGAACCCGCGCTCGCCGCCCGACCCGGCCGCGTCGACCTCGCGCTCGAGACGAGCCTGCCCGACGAGGACGGGCGACGCCGACTGCTGCGCCTTTACGCTCGCGACATCCAACTCGAGCCCGAAGCCGAGAACGAACTCGTCGAACGCAGCGCCGGGGTCACCGGCGCGTTCATCAAGGAACTCATGCGACAAGCTGTGCTCGGCGCAGCTGGCCGGGACGCCAGTGCCACCTCAGCGGATATCCGCGCCACGCTTGAGCAGCTCCTCGATGAGCGCGAGGCACTTACGCGCCGGCTGCTTGGCCAACCGGGCAGCGGCGGCGCTGCCCCCCAGGGCATTTCGCCGCTGCCGGCAATGGCACGGGCGCTCACCATCTCCGGCCTGCCGATACCGCCAGGCGTCTAAACGACGCATGGCCGACCGCGACGACCGATCGTTCTTTCGTGCCTCGTTAGTCCGCTGGTCGGCACCCGCACGCTGCCCCTCATCCTGGAACTGCTCGAGGCCGCCACACACGTCGTTCCCAGCCGCCTCGCCTCGGCATGCGTGCGTGACACGTCACCCACGTTCAATCCAGCAGCTCTCGAACACTTGCGCTTGACACAGGCCGAACAATACGGTGTTTGCGAGCGCCTCATCCTAGCCGTCTACTCCCGCTAAACGGCAACCGGCTGCCTCGGCACCAGAGCCTCAGGATCGGCACGCCCGAGGCGGGAACTCTTGTGATCGGAACAGCTCCGATGATCGTCGACGCACGGGTGACCAGGAAGTGCTGGCGCGGCAAGCTGCTAGACCTGTCACTCGCGTCTTTCGTGGGTCCGCGGTTGCGCGCCCTTCTCACTGCGGCCGCCTCCAGATCTTCCCTACTTGACAGGCGCCGACCATCGCGCCTAGGATTGTGATAACAGAGACGTTCATTTCGGATATGGGACAGCGGTCTGTTCGGGGCTCAACTAAGGAGGCCCAGACGATGGAGATGCACTCGGCGGTGCCACACGGGGAAGCGGTGGAATTTGATGTGATCCCGCTGCAGCCGAGGGTCGGTACCGAGATTCGCGTTGACCGCGGGACGCTCTTGCGCGGCGCGCTCGCCGAGGAAATCCGCTGGATCCTGCAAGAGCGCAGCGTGATCTGCTTCCGCGACGTCCATCTCACTGACGAAGAGCAACTGACGTTCGCGCGGTCCATCGGAACGATCAGCGATGAAGCCGCCGACGGCATCTTCAGGGTCTCGGCAAATCCACGCCTTAATCCGAATCCCAAGCTCGCGAACATCCAGCGAGCCTCGTTCACCTGGCACTTCGACGGCTACGGCCGCGACGCTCCCTACCTGGCTACGATGCTGAATCCGCGGAGGCTATCGGAGACCGGCGGGCAGACGGAGGTGGCGAATTGCTATGCCGCGTATGAGGATCTGCCCGCGGATGAGAAGAGAGAGATCGAGCCGCTACGAGTCGTCCACAACTTCGAGACGACAATGCGGACGATCGAGCCGTGGCCGACCTACGCACAACTGCGGGAGTGGCAGCAGCACGGAACCAAAACCCAGCGGCTCGTGTGGACCCATACGTCGGGGCATAAGTCGCTGCTTTTGGGCCACAGCGCCTCTCACATCGAAGGTATGGACATCCAAGAAGGTCGTGCCTTGCTGTGCCGACTGTGTGAGTGGGCGACCCAGCCGCAATACGTCTACAGCCATGAATGGAAGATGGGCGACCTCTTGATCTGGGACAACAGCGGCGCGATGCATCGCGTCGTTCCCTACCCGCTTGACAGTCAACGGATGATGCATCGTACGACCTTGGTCGGCGAGGAGCCCGTCGCCTGACCTCGAAAGGCGTCGCGCCTCTCGCGTCTCCGCGTCCAGTACAGTGCGACCCCGGAGGGCGCAAGGACCCTTGAGAACCTGCCCAGGTACATCGGTCCGTCTTGGTCCGGCCTACGTTTGGTCCATGATCGGCTGATGCGGCTCCGCCTTAGAATTTAGCGACAACGACAGGGCGGTAGGTACGAGCAGAGGAGGTCGAAATGTCAGGCGATCAGATGAGCGCGGGAGAGGTCATAAGGCAGATGCTTCCAACCGAATCCGTGTCGCGTATGGAGAACGCCAACTCGGGCGACGGATTCGGGTGGGAGTTCCCGAACCTGGCGCTCGAAAACGTCTACCAGACACTGTGGAGCCGCCCAGGCCTAAGCCTGCGGGATCGAAGCCTGGTGACCCTTGGCATCTTGATCGCGTCACGCGCGGAGCATGAGATGCGCTCACATTTCGCGGCTGCGATGCGTAACGGGCTCACACGCGAAGAGCTCGAAGAGGTCGTGTATCACGCAGCTGGGTATGCAGGCTTTCCTGCCGCAGCCTGCGCGCGAGCGATCGCTGCGGAAGTCGTCACCCAGGAGAAACCGTAGCGCGCGCCAAACCGATCCCGCCCGAAACTCTCCAAACTTTCCTGCAGCGGCCCTGCCCTCGGCCACGAGCGTCGTCACGTGGTCCGACGCATCCGAGCGCATAGTCGTCCCCGGCCCACCGGTAGTCCGAACCCCATTGGCCCCCGCGTTTTGGAGGTCCAAGAGCGTGAGAAGGTGTGCGCCGTCGCCGGCGATTTGCACGAGCGTGGGCAGCTTGCCTCCTTGGCCTGTTTCAGGCACGCAGTTCACCCCTCGGGCGTCAGTCGCGCGACACGATCAGCCAGCCCGCGCCGCCAAGGGCCATCACCGCACCCGCTACGACCAAGGCTGGGAGTTCTCGCGCGTCGCGATTCGCTGCGTTGAAGAGCTTCAGCCCGGTACCGCCCGGGGGCGGGTGGGCCGATGATCAGGACTTCTATCCGGCTCCACCTCTTCAGGTAGCGGCCGTGAGCGCAGTCAAGTGCGGTACCCGAACTTCAGATCCGCTCCACCGGCCACCGGCATGGTCTCGCCGACTATGAAGCTCGCCGCATCGGAGACCAGGAACGCTACCGCGTTGGCGATGTCGGCGGCGTGGCCTGGTCGGGGGACCAGTACGCCAGCGGCCGCTGGTCCAGCGACTTCTCGCCCCGTCCGCGAATCGAACGGGCCGATCGGGCCAGGAGCGACCGCATTGACCCGGACACCTGACCCTGCTACCTCGGCAGCGATGTCACGCGTCATAGTCACGATGGCCCCCTTGGACGCGGCATACGCGACGTGATCTACGGTCGTGCGAAACGCGCTAATCGAGGCGATGTTGACGATGTTGCCGTGCCCGCGCTCGATCATCTCGGGCAAGACAGCCTTGCAGCAGAGAAAGACGCCGCGAACGTTGATCGCGAATACGCGATCCCACTCTTCGACCGTGTGGTCGATGAAACGCTTGTGAAGCCGGGAAATCGCAGCGTTGTTGACAAGGATGTCGACCCTCCCAAATTGCTCACGGGTGGATGCCACCAAACGGTCGACATCGTCCGCTCGCGACACGTCGCCAGCGATACCAATAGCTTCACCGCCCGAGCTATTAACCGCGGCAGCCGTCGCGAAAGCCCGCTCCTCGAGGATATCGTTGACCACGATCGATGCGCCATGCGCAGCCAGCGCTCCGACGATACCTGCCCCGATGCCCTGACCTCCACCGGTGACCACCGCGACCCGGCCGCTTAGCTCTACGTTTGCATCCACATTCACGTTGACTCCTCGCAAGCCAGGACGGTCGTCGCAGATTGCTTGCCTGCGACGGCGGTGGGCAGTCCGCCGAAGATCGCAATATACCGGAGTACCGGCGTCGCCAGGGCTTCACCGCCGGGGCGTTTCGGCTAGGTGACGGCGAGCCACCGCGGCGCTTTGCTGAGGCGTGCTGGTGCGCCCACGCGCTCGTCGACCACGATTCACCCGACCGTTTCTCTGAGCTTAATGAGGGTGATCGTGCCGCCGTCGCGCCGTGCCCGCCGCAACGGGACCAATAGGACCCGCTCGGGCAGCGGCGTGAGGATCGTCACCCGGCGTTTGCTGGTCGTCATCGTGCGTCGGCGATTGTGGGCGAAGAACAGCGTGATCTGCAGCGTGTCGCTCCTTGGCAAGAGGATGTCCCAGACGGTGTGGAAGTTCGGTGGCGGTCCGGGGTTGGTGCCTACGTTGCGGCGACGATAGCGGCCTCCTCGGTCCAAGCGCTGTTTGGCCGGGGAAGGGTGAGTTCGCGCTCGACGGCGGTAGCGAGCTTCGCGAGGTCCTGGTAGCCGACTACGCGGCGGAACTGCTGCTCGGCTTCGAGCATCCCGGCGGCGGTCAGCGAAGGCACATCTCGCCGGTGTCGGCTTAGCTTAATGCCGGCCGGGACTGCGATCGCCGCCCAGCATGACAGCAGCTCGGACGCCCCCATTGTTGTCGGGCTCGCGGCAGGATCGTCTTCGATGCATGTTCGAGCCGCCACGCAACGACACGCCCAGGGCCGGGTTCGGCGACAAGGATCGTCACGTAGAACGCCCGTACGCGTGGGATGAGCAAGCCGCGTCGGGATGCTGGCGGCCACCGCATAGCGCCGACTTGCCGGAGTTCGAGTTCGACGGCGGTGTTCCGGTTGCCATGATGAGACGGCGCTGACACCGGCCGCCTGCCCCGTGAAGCGGCAGTCTCGCAGGTGGCGCGGGTACCGTGTTGGGATGGCAGATGCCCTCTGTACGCCTCGCATGTCGCCCGAGCGCTTTGACGACAGACACTCAGGGCTGTTGGCGATCTGGCATCCATCCCGGCCGTGGTGCGGTTCATCGGATCGAGGGCGACCTGGACACGCAGCGAAGCCGAGCACGTCGCCGGCACGATCGTCGGGCACTGGGAACGGCACGGCTCCGGCTGGCGAGCAGCCCGGTTCACGATCACGGGCGATCTCGTGGGGATCATGTGCTTGAACTTCGCTGCCGATTGGACGGTCGGGCTGACTCCCGACGAGCACGAACTCGGCTGGTGGCTCAACCCACGGTTTCAAGGCCAAGGCTTGGCAGAGAGAAGGAGCCGTCGCCTGCGTGATGAAGCCTTCGACGTTCTTGCGCCGCCGAGCGTCGTGGCGTGGATACATCCCGCGAACGTTCGGTCGGCTGCGGTTGCCGAGGCTATCGGACTTGCGTACGATTTTTTCGACAACCGGGTCGGCGGGCCAGCCAATCGAGGTTTTTCGAGGCCGATTGCCGCGGACGCGCACGAACAGAGGTGAAAGGACGACGTGATGAAGTCACCGCGATTCGACATCGACCTGTATGACCCCGCACTGATCGAGTACCCGTATCCGATCTACGAGAGGGTCCGCGCGCGCGGCCCAGTGGTGTGGAACGAGAAGGCCTACGGCTGGATGCTGCCCAACTTCGCCGAGTGCGCGGAGGTCCTCGGCGATCCGCGCGGCGAGCACTTCGGGGTCGTGGGGGCGCGCCACCCGGAGGTGACGTTCTGGTTTGACGCGCCTAACATGATCATCGCGGATGGTCCGGAACATCGCCGCCTGCGGCAGGGCGTCTCGCCATACTTCACCCCGGGCGCAATCGCAAAGCGGTGGGATGCGCGTGTGCGCGAGGTCGTCGAGCAGCTGCTGGCGCCGCTCGTGACGGGCGGCGCTGACGTCGATCTGATTGCCGACTTCACGAAGATCCCAGTGATCATCGTGGCCGAGATGCTTGGCGTCCCCGAGGAGCATCATGAGGATTTCCGCAGATGGTCGAACGTGATCATCACGAACCTCTCCTACGGCCATGAGACGCCTGATAAGCGGAGGCTGATGGACGAGGCGATCGCCGAGGTGAACGAATACCTGTCCGAAGCGATCGAGCAGCACCGGTCCGAGCGACCCGACGATCTGCTCACCGTGATGATCGACATGCCCGATTGGAGCGAGGCCGAGATCCGCTCCTCGGCGATCAACATCCTGCTGGCGGGGTACGACACGACCGCGAAGCTGATGGGTCAGTGCCTCGTCGCGCTCGAGCAACATCCCGACCAGCGGCGCCTCGTCGCCGAGCAGCCGGCACTGGTCGCAAACGTGATCGAGGAGGTTCTGCGCTGCTACGGCTCCTCACAGGCCGTCGCGCGCGAGGTCGTGAGCGACTGCACGCTCGGCGGGGTCGAGCTCCAGGCGGGCGAGATCGTGTTTACGCTGCTGATCGCGGCCAACCGCGATCCGGCCCGATGGCCGAACGCCGATAGCTTCGACGTCCAGCGCGAGTTCAAGCCCTACCTCGGCCAGCCGCACATGGGCTTCGGACTCGGGCCACACATCTGCCTTGGCGCGGCACTCGCGCGGCTCGAGACCCAGGTGGCCCTGGAGACCCTGCTCCGGCTCGCGCCGGAATACCACCTGCGCGACGTCGATTACGGCCACTCATGGTTCGTCCGCGGCCCTGAGCGCGGGATGATCGGAGTTGGAGTCGCGGCCTCTCGCGCGAGTAACATCTGACTGCGCTGGGCCTTCGGCATGGAACGCACAGTCCAAGCGGGCACGATCACGTCGGGCGTACGTGCGGACCCGAGCTTGCGACCGCGAGCACGCACGAATGGGTCTCGGTCTACGAGGTGAATGGAGACGAGCCGGTTCCCAACGGCGCGTGACGGCTCACCGTACATTGAGGCTCGGCACGGCTGGTGCAGCTTAAGCGGTGGAGGCAAACTCGACGAACGCCGGTGAGTGGTCGCTCCCGTGTCGGTGTCCAGGTGACGGCGGGTTCGGCGACGCCTTCCGCATCGGCGGCGGCCCCCGGCTGACCACTCCGGATGACCACCGCCAGGTGAATGTGCCCGACATCGTCGACCGGCGCGCGATCGTCGAGATCGACGAACGCATCGATGCAGCGGTTATGTGGCCGTCCTCTTGGACCTGGAGGGCGTCGGCCGTGCGGCCGCGTTCCTGGTCGAGGAGCTCGAGATCGATGCCCTCGCGGTGTGCTTTCGTCGAGCTATCTCGACCCTCGCCACGAGCTCATGGCCGAGGCGCGGATCCTCGAGAGGTTCCCGGACGTCTACGTCAGCCTGTCACATCGGCTGCTCCCGGTGATGCGCGAGACCCGCCGTTGGATGACCGCGGTGCTCAACGCGTTCGTCCACGCCGACACGCGTCGCTATCTCCAGACGATCGACGACAACCTGAGGACGGCGGGATTCAACGCATCGCTCTCGTTCTTCCAAGGGCTCCGCGTCGCGATCAGCCGCAGTCGTGCCGAGCACTACCCGCTGTCGCTACTCAGGTCCGGACCGGCCGCCGGCGCGATCGGCGCCATGACCTTGGCCAAGAGCATGGGGTACGGGGACGTGCTCCTGGCCGACATGGGGCACGAGCTTCGATACGGGCATCATCCGGCAGAACGAGCTGCGCATCGAGAAGAACGTCGGTCTTAGGCCTTGACGCTGACCGCGCGGATGGCGGTCGCCATGTTCGCGACGACGAGCTCGTGGACCGCCTCGCTTGCTTCCTCGGGCGACCATATGACGCGCGGGACTTCCTTTTGTCCGCCTATGGCGGGACGCTGCCGCTCTTCGCGTGGGCGATCGCGTCGACTGTCGGGATCGCCGAGGTCGTGATCCCGACGGCAGCTCGGTCTTCTGCGCACGGGGCCTGCTGACTGGCGACCTCGTCCTGCGCTACGACCAGTCGGTCAACTGGCACCTCGAGCTTTCGGAGGAGGTCCCACGCGTCAATGGGCTGTCAGAGTAGATGGCCAGCCGAGCGATCGCAGACATATGTGCCGAGGGATTTGAGCCGGCTGACGTCAGCGTCAGCGCGACGGGCGGACTTCCAGTTCCCCCGGCAGATCTTCCAGCTCGCCATGCGCGTCCCGGAGACCTTGGTCGAGGAGGACATCCCGCGGCTGACGCGGGAGTTCATCGCGCTGTACGCTGAGACCTACGGGCCGGGCACCGCCTGGGAGGAAACGGCGCCCATCATGATCAACTACACTGAGGACGTGCAGGCGCGGTGACCGGGCCCGTTGCGGTAGTTGTCGGTCGCTACGGAGCCCGCCGACGAGAACGAGTTTGTCAAGGCACGCCGTGAGGTCTGCCTCCCGATGGAGCGGCAGCGCTACGAGGTGTCGATCTATGACACCTCGCGGTCCACATCCGGAACCCGCATCACCGGTCCCGGGATCATCGATGCGAACGACACAACCGTGTTCGTGCCGCCTGGCGTCACCCCCGCGCGAGACGCTTTCCTGAACTATCGACTCTACGCGACCGAGGAGTAAGCCGTGCTTGGCTTTGACCCGCTGCAGACCGAGATTCATCGCAAGGCGCTGGAAAACATCGTGAACGAGATGGCGGTCACCTTGGTACGTACCTCGGGCTCGCCGATCGTGACCGACTCGAAGGACTTCAGCACCTGCATCCTCGACGCCAAGGGAGAACATTTGGCGCTGTCGGCCTATGTGCTGCTCCACGCGTCGACCGGGTGGCTAAACACATTGGCGGTCATGAACCGGCTCGAGCGCGAGGGCAAGGAAGTGCACCCCGGAGACGGATGGATCGTCAACGATCCATACACCGCCGGGTCAGCCCATCAGGGCGACGTCGGCATCGCGATGCCGTCCTTCTATCACGACAAGCACGTCGGCTGGGCGTTCGCGAACCTGCACGTTCTCGACATCGGCGGCATGGGCGTCTCGGGTATCGCCCCAACGGCGCTGACGGTGTACGACGAGGCCCTGCGCTTTCCGGCGATCAAGATCATCTGTAATGGGAAGATCGACGACGAGTGGAGGGTGTACATCGAGGAAAACGTCCGTACGCCGGGTCCGGTACTCAACGACATTCGCGCCATGATGGCGGCGAACAAAGTGGCCGAGATGAAGCTTGAGGCCGTGATCGACCGCTTTGGGCTCGAGCGTCATCAGGAGTACTGCGAGCGCAACAAGGACCTGACCGAGATGGTACTTCGCCGACGGATCGAGGCGCTTCCCGATGGCAAGTACGAGGCCGTGCAGTATCTGGAGTACGACGCTCGGGGGCGTGACGATCTCATCGAGATCCGGTGCACGCTCGAGGTGGCCGGTTCGGACCTGAACATCTTCCTAACTGGGGATCCTCAGTACGTAGGCCCCGGCAACGGGACGAAGGGCGCAGTCTACGGAGGCGTCATGACGCAGATACTGACCATGCTCGGCTACGGGGATCTGCCGTACAACGCGGGGATGTGGCGGCCTCTCACGATCGACCTGGGCGAGGAGGGCACGGTCGTGAACGCTCGACGTCCGGCGCCGGTGAGCACCGGCCACGGGGAGACGGGCAATCGGGTCGGCAAGGCGGTTCGCGAGGCGTTGAACCAGGCTGCGTCGCTGAGTAGCGATCCGGTGCTCCGTAGCCGCATTGCCGGCCTCGCCAGCGAGGCCACCGCCAACACGTTCGTGTACGGCAAAGATGAACGCGGCGAGCCCTCGCTGCTGGCGTACCTCGACACGACGCAGGGCACCGGAGGGGGCGCCCAGACGCGCACGGACGGACAAGACATGTACGGCACGTACTCGACCTCGGGAGGGAAGATGCCCGATGTCGAGCTGCACGAGGCCGCGGATCCCGTTCGGTTCTTGTGGCGGCGAATCGCGAAGAACAGCGGTGGTCCTGGCCAGCGACGTGGTGGTCAGGGGCTCGATCAGGCTTTCGTTCTCCTGGGCAGCTCGCGGTTCGAAGGCTTCGCGAACCGCCACGTCGTCGATTATCCACCGCCTGGTTTCGGGGGCGGCTTTCCGCCTCGGTCGGCGCTGCAGTACCCGATTCGTGCGACGCAGTTCGAAGGTCGGGCATCTGACGAAGCGGCTCTTGGCGGCACGAGGGAGCTGATCGCGAAGAAGGTCTTCCCGTTCGCGCTCAACCCAGGGGACGTTATGTCGTTCATGTGTGGCGGGGGCGGGGGCCTGGGCGATCCGCTCCTGCGGCCGGCCGAGTTGGTCGCGCAAGACGTGCGAGATCGCTACATCACCCTCCACCACGCGAAGGCTGCCTACGGCGTGATCCTCACCCCTGATGGAAGCGTTGACATCGATGCGACCGAGCGGTGCCGTGCGGAGCGGCGACACGAGCGCATCGATGGGCAGCCTGAGCGCGAGTGCGTAGCCCCCGTGCTTCCGGGCCTCGCGGTCGTGTTGAGCGAGGGCGACGCGGAGCGTTGCTGGACGTGTGGATACTGTGACTCCGAGCTTGCCCCGGCCGACGAGGACTGGCGTCACGCGGCGATTAGGCACGAGCTCCCGTTGGCGACGTTCTTAGGCGAGTTGGAAATGCAGGTCCAGGCGCGCAGACTTCCACCTCAGGTGAAGGTGATCAGGTACTACTGTGCCGCGTGTGCAGGATGCCTGACCGCAGACATGGCGACAGACCGCAGCGAGCCGCGTGCGCCGGTGGTGCTGGCCCGGGCTGTGGCGAGTACCTCGGGTGCATAGAGCCGGCACAGCCCATCCCGTCGCGGGCGATGACGTTGATGGTGGAGGTCGAACGTGGGTTCTGGTGTCGGCTGTTCGGCTCCCTGCATGTCCCGTGGGTGGGATGAACGTGGTCGCGGGTAGCGCGGCCGTGGTCGTCTCATCAGGAAGCGGCGTGAGGACGGCGTGGCTTGTGAGGAGACGTTCGGCTGCGCGAAGGACGGCGCGGGCGACCGTCCAGCGATCCTGCGACGGGCGCTCGTCGCGAGGCACGAGGGATGATGAGCACAAGCAAGCTGCCATCAGGACCGACGACGGGCGCCGTGAGAAGGCACGACTGCATCGAGAGCATGTCGTCTGGGACTGAAGAGCAGTCAGCAGCTCAAGATCAAGACAGCCCGTGTGGTTCTGGAGCGAGGCGTTCCGAGTGCTGGCGACCCCAAGCATCAAGACGGCGCCCCGCTGCGGAGGATTGACGACCATGAGCTGTTTTGGAATCTGATCAATTCGGGCTTGCTCGTACCGACGCGGCTCTTGACAGGCAAGCTGGTGGCGCCATAGGATTGCAGTGTCCGACGATTGCATTGTATGACATTAGTTTCTGTCTTGAGCCCGTCGCGAATGCGTTCAATCGCGCGATCCCTTTCTGCGGCAGCTAGGGAGGCGCCCGGTTTTACTCTGGTCCGCGGGATCGGCGAGGTGCACCAGCCCACGAGCACAACGGAGTCATGCCCGGAGCCCTTGCTGGGAAGGTAGCGTTGGTCACCGGCGCATCCTCAGGCATTGGAGCGGCCACAGCGCTCGCGCTCGCTCGCGCGGATGCCGCTGTCGCTCTCGTGGCGCGACGTGCGGCCCGGCTGCAAGATCTCGTAGGCGAGATCGACCACCTCGGATGCGATGCAGTCGCATTCCCCGGCGACGTCACCGACGAGTCCTTCGCTACCCGCATCGTAACCAAATCGGTCGAGCGCTTTGGGCGGCTCGACATCTTGGTCAACTCCGCGGGCGTCGCCGGCCCGGGAGTGGTCGAGAACGCCAACACTGCCGACTGGCGCCGGATTCTGGACGTGAACCTCCTTGCGATCCTCTACACGTGTAAGGCTGTGATCCCCGTAATGAAGCACTCCGGCGGCGACATCGTTAACATCTCGTCCACTGCGGGCCGCAAAGCTCGCGGTCCATTCGGGCCCTACTCAACCAGCAAATTTGGCCTGACGGGCCTGACTGAGGGACTTCGTCAAGAAGTCGGTGGGTTCGGCATCCGCGTGTGTATCGTTGAGCCCGGCGCGACCACGACCGAGATCGCGGAATCGGTAAGCGACCCAGCTTTGCGGGATGCTCGGCGCGCCCACTCCAATCAGGCCGGGGCGATGAAGCCCGAGGATGTCGCCGCCGCGATTCTCTTTGTCGTCACCCTGCCATCCCGTGCGAGCGTGTCTGAAATCCTAATCCGCCCCACGATCGACACGGCGCCGCTGTGACGAAGACCTCTCCCCCCGCCCCTGCCCACGATCGTTCGCGCCGATGCGCGGACTGGAGCGCTAGACAATGAGACTGCACCGCGTCTTTGAGCCGATCCGGATTCGCCACCTCGATGTGCCGAACCGCATCGTTCGCTCAGCGCACACAACCGCTTTATCCAGCCCGGTTGAGCTCATCGGCGGAGAGGATTTCATTTCGCACCACGTGGCTCGTGCCCGCGGAGGCGTCGGTTTGACGATGCTCGAGGCAACATCGGTGCATCCCAGCTCGAGCGCTCGATCGATGTCAGATGACCGTGTCGTCGAGCGCTACCAAGAGACTATGCGGGCAATCCGACCGTTCGGGATGCGCGTGTTCCAGCAGCTTTCTCACCAAGGCCACATCAACGCCGCGGTGGGCGGTGGCGTGTCATGGGGTGTATCTACGGTCCCAGCTTTGACGGGGATTGTAAGTGAGCCTATGACGCACGCCCAAATCAACGAGGTCGTGGCTGCGTTTATCGCTGCCGCTCGGCGCTGTGAGGCAGGTCACCTGGACGGAGTCGAGGTGCATGCCGCTCATGGCTACCTGATAGGGCAATTTCTATCGCCTCTGTATAACACGCGCACGGACAGGTATGGTGGTCCGCTGGAGAACCGTATGCGCGTTCTCCGCGACATACTCCGGGGCATTCGGGGAGCGGTGGGCGACGAGTTCGTGGTCGGGGTACGTATAGGCGCGAGTGAGATGCCTGGAAGTATTCAGGAAGCGGAACTGCAGGTGGTCATCGAGACGTTGCAGGGCGAAGGACTCATCGACTACCTGATGACGACGTTCGGCGACTACTATCGGAATTACTCGATCTGCGCAGGTGGGGATCTCCCCGCTGGTTACGAACTTCCGTCGTCTAGTCAGTTGACTGCGGTGGCCTCAGTGCCGAGCATCGTGGCTGGTCGCTTCCGGACACTTGAGGAGGCGGAGCGGGTCATCGCCGACGGCGTCGCCGACATGGTTTCGATGGTGCGGGCCCACATCGCCGATCCGGACGTCGTGCGCAAGACGCGCGAAGGGCGTGCGCACGAGATCCGACCGTGCATCGCCTGCAACCAAGGGTGCATAGGCGGCACGCGCCGCTCGCCGCCGCGGCTCAGTTGCACTGTGAATCCGGTGGTCGGTTTTGAGCGGACGTTGTCTGAGGATTTGATCGTCCCGGTAGACCGGCCGCGCGAGGTGCTCGTGATCGGTGGAGGTCCGGCCGGCCTCGAGGCCGCACGAGTCGCCGCGTTGTGCGGTCATAAGGTGACGCTGACGGAAGCCGCCTCGGCGCTCGGGGGCGCGGTGAACGCCGCTCGCCGTGCGCCGCGCTCGGCCTTGATCGGAGACATCGTCGATTGGCTGCGGCCCGCGGTCGAGCGTGGCGGTGTCGACGTCTTGCTCGATCGATACATGTCCGTCGCGGATGTTGAGCGTGCGGCCCCGGATGTCGTGATCGTCGCGACTGGGTCGACGCCGCGGCTTGATGGTTTCCAGCCCGCGCGTCCGTTCGAGCCTGCGCGTGGGGTTGATCTGCCGCACGTTCTGTCATCGCTCCAGCTTTTGACGAGCGGGCCGCCGAGCACCGCGGAAAGTGCACTCGTGCTCGACACCGTCGGTCATTTCGAAGCCATCTCCTGCGCGGAGTCTCTCGTCGCGAATGGTCTCGCAGTCACATTCGTCACTAGCCTCCCCAGCCTCGGCGGTTTTTCTGTTCTCGCGACTCATAGCGATCCGCCGGCGCTTGAGTTTCTGCACGAGGGAGACTTCACGTTGCTCACCCGCCATCACCTGGCCGAGATTCGCTCATCAATGTGTCTGGTGCATCCAGTACACAATGAGAGACGGCTGCGTGAGGTGCCGGCTGACGTGGTGGTGCTCGTGACGCAGAACCAGCCTAACCGTCAGATCTACGACGCTTTGGTGGCAGCCGGTCACACCGACGTCCACATCGTAGGCGACGCAGCCTCCCCTCGCGACCTACAAGTCGCGATCGCCGAAGGCCATCGGGCCGCTCGGGCCACCGTCTTGGGCGGGGCCACTCTGTCCACGCTCTAGTGTCCTGTGTGCGACTAAAGGATCGGTTACGGCGTGCGCCCGCTAACGCGCTTCCAGCCACGAGTCAAACGGCCGCCTGGCTGAACAGCACCGCACGAGCCTACGCTGCGATTTCCGCAAACAGCGCATGGGACGGGTCCGCCTCGCGCCGGCCGCCACGGACGTGTGCGCTGGTCAAAGGATACTCGTCTCCGGCGAGCGATTGGCGAGACCAGTCGCAAACCACCGATCGTTCGACAATCGCCCAGTGGCCGCCTCGGCGCTCGAAGCGGTCGAGGTAACGGCCGCCGACCACCCCGAGGACCTCGGTGCCGTCGACAAGCTTGTTAGGTCGGAAGGCGAGGAAATAACTCTCAGCGACAGCGGCGTCCCCATTGAGTTCGATCAGATAATTCGTGATGTGGTGCTGGGTCACGCCGTCGAGCGCGTCAAGCCGGGAAACCGCCCACTCGGCAAACTCTCCGTGGGCATCTTTGAACTCCGCCGGACCATGTCGATCGACTGCGCCGTGGTGGTACACGCTTGTGATCAGGTCGCGATCGCCACGGTCGACGCCTCGGCAGTACCGCATTAGAACTTGGTGAATCTCTTGGCGGGCCGCCACTGTCCTGAGGTCAGGCTCGGGCATAGCTAAGTAACCTCCCTAAGTCGGGGACCGTCTCGCGCTGGCATCGCGAGCGCACGCCCGCATGCAGGGCGCCGGCCCACAATTTGTCTTGACAGCGATTTGCGAAGACCATAAGATATCGAATGTCGGACGCTTGGAATTGTCAAACAAATGAATGTAGCCATCCCGCGCCAGTTGCGCCTCCGATTGAGCATCGTCGGCGCCCGCTGATCCATGATCCAGCGAACTGCGATCATCACGGGCGGCGGCTCTGGGATTGGCGAGGCAATCAGTCGCCGCTTGGCCAGAGACGGGGCCGCGCTCGCGATCGTCGACCTGAATGGCGACGCCGGGCAGGCAGTCGCGGCCTCGATCGCGTCGGCTGGCGGAGCCGCTATCGGCCTGACGGTCGACGTCACCGACCGCACGGCGGTCGACAACGTTGTGGATCAGGTGCGGTCCCGACTTGGCCGCCCTACGATCCTTGTGAACAGCGCCGGAGTTGCTACCTTCGAGCCGTTTCTCGCGGTCTCCGCGGAGAGCTGGGACCGGCTGTTGGCGGTCAATTTGACAGGCACTTTTCATTCGTGCCAGGCGGTCATCCCCTTCATGGTCGAGGAGGGTTGGGGGCGGATCGTCAACATTTCGTCATCAAGCGTCCATAGCGGCGTCGCTCGCATGAGCCACTACGTCGCGGCTAAATCGGGTGTTGTCGGGCTTACAAAGTCGCTTGCGCTGGAGTTCGCTCGTAATGGCATCACGGTGAACACGATCGCTCCGGGCTTCATCGATACTCCGATGTCTCGAGCGTCGGCCGCCAAGCGCGGCGTCAGCGACGAGCAAGCGCTAGCGGCAACTCCCGTAGGCAGGCGTGGCCAGCCTGCGGACATCGCAGCGGCTTGCGGCTTTCTCGTCAGCGACGAGGCCAGCTACATCACCGGCCAGCTCATTGGCGTGAATGGCGGACGGAACACCTGACGCTTCAAATCGGTTCGCAGCTGCCGGATGTGGTGAACCATTTGAACGACTTGGATTCCGTCGACCGCCGGCGCCAACCTCGAAGTTGCCGCGGGGTCGCCGCGAGTTCCCTGCGAGGCCAGCAACCGAGGGAGGTAGGCTCCACGACGAAAGCTGCGAGCGAGCGCCGGAGTTCGGGACGAAGGATGCTTTGCTGTTGTCGCCTCCGACCGGCGGCGTTCTGCGACCCGACGCGCGGAGTGTGGATCCCCGGGCGTATGGCATCACGCTGGAAGTGACAGGGCGAAAGCATCTTGAGGCCTTAGCGTCCTGCCACCGAGGCGGGGGCGACGAGCGAGCGCGGTTTGGTTTGACGAATCGCGGCCGGAAGGAGATGTATGGGACTCGAGAAGGTCTTTGAACCAATCGTAATACGCGGCTTGGTGATTCCAAATCGGATCGTCGCGGCGGCGCATGGAACGAACCTGTCCTCGCCGCCGAGAATTGTAGGTGGCGAGGACTTTGTTGCCTATCACGTGCGGCGTGCAAAGGGTGGTTTGGGCCTGTCTATCTTGGAAGCGATGGGCGTACACAGCAGTGCACAGGCTATGACGCTTTCGCAGGATGCGGCGATCGAGCGCTATCGGGAAATCATGCGGGCGCTCCGACCCTATGGCACGCGCGTCTTCCAGCAGCTTTTTCACATTGGAAGTCTCCAAGCGGTAACTGCGGGCGGCGGCATTCCTTGGAGCGTGTCGACGGTAACCTCACTTGCGGGCGTCATTGGCGATCCTCTCACGACGGAGCGGATCGGAGAGGTCGTAAGCGCCTTCGGAGCGGCCGCCCGCCGTTGCCGGGACGGCGGTCTCGACGGCGTTGAGCTTCACGCGGGGCACGGAACACTGCCGCTGTCCTTCCTGTCTCCGATTTACAACACTCGGGAGGATGAGTACGGAGGGAGCCTCGAGAACAGGATGCGATTCATCCAAGAGGTTCTCCGCGCGATCCGCGCGAGTGCAGGGATTGATTTCGTCGTGGGGATTCGCACCGGAGCGAGCGAGATGCCTGGAAGTATTCAGGAAGCGGAGCTGCAGGTCGTCATCGAGGCCTTGCAGCGCGAAGGACTCATCGACTACCTGATGACGACGTTCGGCGACTTCTACCGCCCCGTCATGATTACTGCAGGAATGGAAGCGCCGACGGGCTATCAGCTTCCATCAACGAGCCAGTTGACTGCGGTCGCTTCGGTGCCGAGCATCGTGGCTGGTCGCTTCCGGACACTTGAGGAGGCGGAGCGGGTCATCGCCGACGGCGTCGCCGACATGGTTTCGATGGTCCGGGCCCACATCGCCGATCCGGACGTCGTGCGCAAGACGCGCGAAGGGCGTGCGCACGAGATCCGACCGTGCATCGCCTGCAACCAAGGGTGCCAAGGCAACGCCCGCCTCACGGGTGGCCGGATGAGCTGCACTGTGAACCCGGTGGTCGGTTTTGAGCGGACGTTGTCTGAGGATTTGATCGTACCGGTAGACCGGCCGCGCGAGGTGCTCGTGATCGGTGGAGGTCCGGCCGGCCTCGAGGCCGCACGAGTCGCCGCGCTGTGCGGTCACGAGGTGACGCTCGCAGAAGCCGCCTCGGCGCTCGGGGGCGCGGTGAACGCCGCTCGCCGTGCGCCGCGCTCGGCCTTGATCGGAGACATCGTCGATTGGCTCGGGGCCGCGGTCGAGCATGGCGGTGTCGACGTCTTGCTCGATCGATACATGTCCGTCGCGGACGTTGAGCGTGCGGCCCCCGACGTAGTGATCGTCGCGACTGGGTCGACGCCGCGGCTTGATGGTTTCCAGCCCGCGCGTCCGTTCGAGCCTGCGCGTGGGGTTGATCTGCCGCACGTTCTGTCATCGCTCCAGCTTTTGACGAGCGGGCCGCCGAGCACGGCGCAAAGCGCACTCGTGCTCGACACCGTCGGTCATTTCGAAGCCATCTCCTGCGCGGAGTCTCTCGTCGCGAATGGTCTCGCAGTCACATTCGTCACTAGCCTCCCCAGTTTCGGCGCCGCTCCTGTCCACGCGACGTTCCGTGACGCGCCGGCTCTTCAGTTTCTCTACGAGGGCAGCTTCACCCTGCTCACCCGCCATCACCTGAGCGAGATTCGCTCCTCGATGTGTCTGGTGCATCCGATACACAATGAGGGGCGCCTGCGTGAGGTGCCGGCTGACGTGGTGGTGCTCGTGACGCAGAACCAGCCTAACCGTCAGATCTACGACGCTCTCGTCGCGGCCGGTCACACCGACGTCCACATCATAGGCGACGCAGCCTCCCCCCGCACGCTCGACAACGCAATAGCCGAGGGACACCGCACCGCCCGAGCGATCGCAGCGGGCAACCCTGCGACAACGCAATATCTACGCGAGCGAACCCCTTGAATGGGTTAAGCCGCTAAATCCACGCGCACACTAGATCGGAGACGCCCGATATGTCCCAGGCCGCTGCAAGCTGTGTAGTTGACGCCGAATCAGCCAGCCGGAGCCATCGACATCCTGCCGCTGATACGGCCAGCAGTTGGGTCACTTGCTCCGGGAATCGACGGCGGCGAGGGATCATCACCAGACCTGGTAACGCGCGTCTGCCGCGAGAGCGGAAACCTCCACTTGAGCCGAGGAGATAAAAACAATGACGACAACTGAGGCGCTGAAGCTTGAAAAGCTCTCTCCCACCGTCGGCGCGGCGGTTCTCGACGTGGACGCCCACCGACTTCTCAACGACGCCGAGCTGCCATCGTCGGTGCTGAAAGCACTCGAGGCCAATGGCGTACTCCTGTTCCGCCAGCTCGATCTCGATGACGAAACGCAAGCTGCTTTCTGCCACAAGCTAGGCGAGGTTCGCCTGTTCCCCGCGAGCCCGGTGCCGGAAATCTTCGAAATCAGCTATCGACCGGGAAACCCACATGCGGGATACGCGGACGGAGCCGTGAACTGGCATATCGACGGCATGATCGACCAAGACATCCCAACCAAAGCCACCATCCTTAGCATGAAAGTTACGGCCCCAACCGGCGGAGAGACGGAATTCGCCAGCGCCTACGCGGCGTACGACCTTCTGACCGACGAGGAAAAGAAGCGGTTCGCTAGCCTCCGAGTAGTCCACAGCCAGCGCGCGGCCCGGAGCTACGTCGTAAACCCAAGACCTGAACAGGTCGCAGAATGGAAAGCGAAAGGCTCGAGGGAGCGCGCTCTCGTATGGACACACAGGTCTGGCCGCAAGTCACTGCTGGTCGGTGCGTCCGCTGACTACATTGTCGGAATGGACCCAGATGAAAGCCGAGCGCTGCTGAAGGACCTTATCCGCCGAGCGACGACGCCGGACCTCGTATACAGGCATACATGGTCGGTGGGTGACATGGTTATCTGGGACAATACCGGCGTCATCCACCACGCCGTGCCATACGCTAAGACATCCGGACGTCGCGCACACCGCTGTACGATTCTTGGGACGGAAGCGGTTCAATAAGCTACGCGTTCGCTCTCATCTCAGACCATCACCCGCCCATGCCGGGGGCGAGCTCGCGGATCATGCCGTGGCGGCGCCTAAGACTCGGCGACACAAACCTCACCAACGAGCTGGCTTCCCGCCGTCGCTCCCACTCATTCAAATCGACTACGACTACTGACCGATTGTCGACCGGCAACGATTCCAGCCCATCGCGCGAGCTGTGAATGAAGTGTCGTCTCCGGCAATCCTCGTGCGTCAACTTACCCGCCGCGGCGGGCGGGAGTCCTCCCGATGCTGCGGAGCAACTCACTCGATTGCCAGAACTGGTCGAGCAGGGCTGCTGCGAGCCACCGGCCCTCGTCTCTATATCGAAGTATCAGCCTGGACGTTTGCCGGCCAGGAACGCGTACAGCTGGTCGTCCCCCGAACGGAGACCGGTGGTCTCCCGGTGCGTCCGTGCACCCTCGACGTGGGGGTACGTGTTCGCCCAGTCAATCACGAGGTGCCGGTGAGCGATGCGCCATTCGCCTTCTCGCCGTTCGAAGCGATCGAGGTAGCGCCCCGCATGACCTTCATGTACAACGCCGTCGTCCGTCCGGAACCGGAAGAAGGCCGCGAAAGACGTCTCGGTAAGCGCGACGTCGCCGTCGAACTCGAAGATCGTCTGACCCAGAAGAATCGGCGCGGCCTCGAGGCCGACCGCGTTGCTTTCGGCTACCGTCGCGAAGAAGCGCTCCACCGGCCCAGCGGTGTGGCCGCGGCCCGTTGGTCTGCCGGTGTCGAGCGCGTCTGGGTGGTACACGGTACGCAGCAGGTCGTGGTCCATTCGGTCGATGGCGCGGCAGTAGTTCGCAAGCACCCTGCGGATCGCCTGTTCGTGCAGCAACTGGTGAATAGCGGGATCAGTCATTGCGCAATCTACCCTCATTGGACATTGAAACGGTCATTGGTAAACAAAGGACACTCGGGAGCGGAGGGACGGGCCTCTGCCGGCGGCGGCAGCGCTGTCGTCAGGGCCTGCTGCCACGAGCGGGAGCAGCGTGTCGGGCTGCACCGACACGCTGCTTGAGGCGCCTAACCGGGGTATATGCCCGATATCCAGCCGTCTTTCGTCGGGCCTACGGGAATCGGCTCAAAGGTGGTGCCGGTCCAATGCGCGAGCAGGTCGAATGGCTGCTTGATCGACGGATACTGCGTCGGACCCGGATTCAGCCAATTGTATGCCAGCGGGATAGGCACGTTTGTGGCTGTGCTCAGGTAGTGCTCCAGCGTCGTGCTATCGAGGTTTGCGAATCCCACTCGCTGGGCCGCGGTGTAGAGCCACATCATCAAGCCGTAGCCCCACTCGATGTTCGGGTCCTTGTAATCGAGACCTGCTGCCTTTACGGCATTGTCATAGGTGACGACATTGGGGTCGCTGGTGTCGCTCCAGGGGGCCCACTCCGCTATCGAGATCCCGCCTTTCATTGCGGGAGCATGCGCCAGGACTGTGTCGATGAAGTAGACGGAGGAGCCGGCAATGTGCGAGGCGGGAACCCCGCCCTGTTCTAGTGCAGCGTAGGACTCTGGGACCTCAGCAGTCTCCAGATTCACGAGCGCATATTGTGGCTTGTACGACAAGAGTTTCGCGACGTATGGGGTCACATCGGTCGCCGTTGGAGGTACCTGAACTGTGCTCACCGTCTTACCGCACGTCTTGAGGATAGGCGTGAACGCCGTCGTGATATCCGACACGATCGCAGGGAGCTGAATCACCAGCACGCCGGCGGTCTTGACCGCCGGTAGGGTGCACAGGTAAGCTGCGTAGGCGGCATCGTCTCCGGTCGCACCGGGGGTCACGCCAAACTCCCATGGACTGTGATAGTCCTGGGCGGTATTGAGGCAGTTCAGGCTAGGTACCTTTGCAGCCGCGTAAATTGGTAGCCCAGTCATAGCCCACACGTTTTCGCAGCCGATCATCGTAACGGGATGGTCGGCCAGCGTCGTATGCGCGCAGTCCTCGGCCGACGCGGGCTGAAGCATAGAGTTACATGTCACGAGCTTCACCGACCGGCCACCAAAGCCGCCTTTGGCGTCGATCACTTTGAGTGCCGTATCGGCACCCTGAACCATTGGGGTCAGCTGGTCCTCACCGGGAACCTTGAAGCTGATCATCGCGACGGTGATCGGCGCTTTCGTCGCCGAACTTGTCGCGCCGCTTGACGCGCTTTTGGACGTGCTCGCCGCGCTCTGGGACGCGGCGCTGCTGCCACACGCGTTTAGCGCAGCAACGCATAGAACAGCTAACGATCCAAACGCTGCTTTCCTAAAGCACATCGCGGATCGACTCAGCCGGCGTGGTTGTTGGAGGCCGAACTGGTAGTACTTGCTGGCACGACGTGCTACCCAACGAGACGTGCAGATTCGGGCGATGGCGAAACCAACGATCGGCTTCATGTGCACTTGGCCCCTCCTTCCGTCGTGATAATGTTTGACGAACGAATCGTCAGACATCAGCATCGTAAGCAAGAGATTGCTGATTGTCAAGAGGATCGACCCCTCGGAATCGGACGTCGAGGTCATTCGGCCACGGCGAGCGGGTTTGTCTCCCTGTCGGGGGGACGCCATCGGTCTTCCAGCCTTGGCAGAACGACTCGGACGGGCACGGAGCGTGTCTGCGATGCAAACGCTCTGCGGACCGTTGGTACAGTGAGCGGTCGCGCCCGTCCTGCTGGTAGACGCTGCGTCCATCGACGATCGCTGGCCCGATTAGCGGTCGACATCTTCCCAGCACGACCATAGCGCTTGACCGTTACCTGCCCGTCTCAGGACGGAGACGTTCCCGTATCATCACGAACATCAATGCTGAGTCAATCCCGCATCAATTGGAAGCGTGATTCCAGTGATGAACCGCCCCTCGTCTGAGGCGAGGAACACCAAGGCATTGGAAACGTCGACCGGCTCGATGTGCGCGATCGGAAGCGTGTGCCTCGCCTTCGCCGCTTCGACGAAATCTTCATAGGTGGCGTGGGGTGCCTTGTCCGGCCTGAACAGGTTGTAACAGTCTTGGTTCAGCAGCATGTCGGTTGCGCAGTTCGTTGGTGCGATGTTGTTCACCCGGATGTTGTGCCGGCCAAGTTCGCCCGCGAGAGACCGGACGAGGCCAACGAGACCGTGCTTGGCGGCGACGTAGTGAGCGTTGTTGCCGAGCCCGCGAAGGGACGCCACCGAACTCGTGACGACGATCGCGCCGCCCCGCCCCCCCGCGATCATGTGCGGCACGGCGACCTTCACGGAGTTCCAACTGCCGGTCAGGGTGATGTCGATCATCGTGTCCCAAAGCTCGTCTGGGATCTCGTGCGTCAGCATGGGCAGGCCGCTGACGCCGGCCTGCGCGCACACGACGTCGAGCCTCCCCAGTTCGGCGACAGCGTCGTCGACGACCCTCTTGAGCTCCGAGCGGTCGCGTACGTCGAGCTTCGCAGCGATGATTTGTCGATCCAGCGCTTCGACTTGCCGCGCAGTCTCCTCTAGGTCGTCTTGCGTTGATGCTGAATAGGGAACGCCTGGGATCGCGTCGCAGACATCGATCGCGATCACGTCGGCTCCCTCCTCCGCCACGCGCACGCAATGGCTTCGGCCTTGCCCACGCGCAGCGCCCGTGATCAACGCCACTTTGTTCTCTAAACGCCGAAACCCTCTGGGTTCCTCACGCGACTCCACGGCCTCGGACATCTCTCACTAACCTCCTCATAAACGATCACGCAAACCACTCACGGGCAGCAATCAAGACAACCGGTGTCCGTGCGTTCCTGTCCCTTCGCCAAGCTCGTGCAGGCTCAATACGCGCTCCCCGTGAAAGTAAGATCCATTCAGAGCACGTTGTGCTGGGTCACGGCCTCTCGACCACTGTTATATTCGGCTTGGAACACGTGCGCCGCGAGTCCGCCAGCGAGCATGCACAGCGCCCTCTCAGGCGCGAGGTTCCTAACGGCACTCCCAGGCCGACACGCCCAACGATCTCCGGACCGATCCGGGGGGTCCCCGGTACTGGGGCCGCCGCGGCCCAGACCGGGACGGCCCAACGTTCCGCCGGCTCGCGCGCACCCGAGCCACCTCATAATGTTTGACAATTGAAGCGTCATACATCAGCATAGGCAAGACGTGCTACGCCTGTCAAGGCATTCGCCGGGACGGAAGACGGTACTCAGACGGTAAGCTCGTGCCTGGGAACGCGCGCTGACGAGGACGACCGGTGGGTCGAGAGGACGCCGCACGATCTGTGGTCCGGCAGCTTCAGCGCAGCCGCCGTCGTCAGCCGCACGCCTCGTGGTGCCGTACCAGCACAAGAGCTTGCTATGGCTCGGCTGCGTCGCGTGCGATGTGCCCGCGGTCGGAACAATTCGGGGCTGAACGCGCCGTATGACTGTTGACGGCAAGACGGTGGTGATCACCGGCGGTACCGGGCCAGGCATTGGTGGTGCAATGGTTCGTCTCTTCCACGCCGAGGGAGCGCGCGTCGTAACGTGCGGAACGAGGCTGAATCCCGTCACGCGACTACGCGGCGAGTTCCCAGGACTGGAGGTCCTCGTCGCCGACGTCACCGATCCCAAGGACTGCGACCGACTCCTCAATGCTGCGGGAGTTGTCGACATCTTGTGTAATCACGTTGGCGGGACCGTGGGCGGAGGAATGAAGCTCGCCCACGAGCTCACGGACGAGGAATGGACCGCGGGCATCTCGCTGAACCTGACATCGATGTTCTTACTTTGCCGGCGGGTTCTGCCGCAGATGATCGAACGTGGCCGCGGCGTGATCACGAACACGGGCTCCATTTGCAGCCTGCGCGGCGGACGGGCGGGCGTTGTATACACGGCCGCTAAGTTTGGTGTCATCGGTCTCACGCAAAACATCGCCGCGGCGTATGGGCGGGACGGGATTCGCTGTAATGCGATCTGTCCGGGGCCGACCGGAACACGCGCCGGAGGCTCCCCACGTCCAACGTCTGGTCCGCAGCAGCTTCACCCGCGGATGCTCGAGCTCGTCGCCCGCGATCGCGAGCAGCCCTCTCGCGCCGACCCGGAGTTCGTAGCTTCGCTTGCGGTCTTCCTGGCCCAGGACCAAGCGGCCTGGGTAAACGGCGCAATCATTCCTGTGGACGCCGGCCGCGTCGCATTCTGATCCTGCGTTCGTCAGCGATGGCAAGCCCGGCCACATTTCAGCCCGCCGCTCTTGTGCGCGTGGGACGAGACCGCGATCACCCAGCTGAAGCTGCCTCGCCCGTCTGATCGTCGGTCGTACAGGCCGGCAAGGCGTGCTCGAGCTGACGTCTCGATCTGTCTCCCGTTGCTGATGTTGGCGCCCAAACCCATCGCAGCGCCTCTGCTTACGTTCCCGCCCGCTGGGTCGCGTTCGGTTCGCGCATCGGCACTGAGTCCCGCATGAGCCCGACCGACCTGCTCAACGCCGCACCCCGTCGCAACGCCGAACGCTCCGGCGAGCTGTCACTGAATTGGCTCGTCTCCAGCAAGAGTTGTGCGGTGTAACTCGCGCCGCGACGACGGGTCGTATGGGGTAACGCGATGAACGACGCCGCGGTTGTCCCAGATCACCGTGTCGCCTTCGCACCAGGCGTGGCGGTAGACGCGGTCCGGCGCCGTGGCTCGCGCGAGCAATGTTTGTAACAGGTCCCGCCCCTCTTCCATGTCCATCCCGATCACGTAGTCGGCCGATTGTCCGACCACGAGCGACTGCCTACCGCTCTGGTGCGTCCACACTAACGGGTGCTCACGCGACGGTTGCCGCCTCATCTCTGCGAGCTGCTCAAGGGTCATTGTGTCCTTGTCATCGCGATGCGAAGCCTCCCGCGTGTGCAACACCCGAAGCCTTCCCAGCCGTTCCCTCTCGCTGCCGGGCAGAGCGTCGTACGCGGCGTAGGTGCTCGCGAACTCGGTTTCGCCTCCCACGGCCGAGAGGACCTTCGCGCTCAACATTGTCGCTTTCGCCGGAATCGCGTCCACAACGCCGTCTATGTGCCACGCCACGGTGGCCTTCAGGTAGTGTGCATGCGGGTTTTCGGGATTCTGGCTGACCTCGAAAATTTCCGGAATTGGATTACCTGCGAATGTCACAACCTTGCCGAGCTTCCGACAAAAGGCCACCTGCGTTTCGTCGTCGATGTGCAGGCCCGGAAACACCAATACTCCGTTCGCCTCCAGTGCCTCGCTCACGGCCCGTGGCAAGGAGTCGTCTTTGACGAGGCGGTCTGCATCGACCCCTAGCATCTTCGCCCCTACTGTCGCCGTCAGCTTCTCAGTCCTCAGCACGCTTGTCATTCGCCGTCACCAAGCTTTCCTGTCACCCGCGACGTTTGCTTGTCGGCGTCCCAGTCGCCGCCAGCCTCGATGATTGCCATGCTGTCGTAATAGTACGGGACAAGATCCACAATCTTGCTGTCGCGGAGAGTGACAATCTCAACCATCTCGATGCCGACCGACCGGCCGGTGCCCCGTGACACGACCCGAAGCCACGAGCGCGTGATGACCTTATCACCACCCGCGTCGTAATACTCGAGCTCCACACCCTCGGGAAGCTCCCAAGCCCTCCGGTACGCTTCGCATAGCTTCAGGAAGCCCTCGTGCCCGTTCCATTCGCCACCGTGGCCCGGCATGTTTGAGAAGGGCCGAAAGGCCACGTTCGGATCGAGCAGCTCCGTGACCCTCCTGAAAGCGGCCCGAGCTAGGAGCTCGTCCGCCTCTTGAAGAGCCGGAACCATCATTGATTCGAATCGTCTTACAACTTCGACGTTTTCGGCCGACATAGTGTCCCCTGTCCTAGTGGTAATAGCTAGACCGCCGACGGCAACCCGACCTCGATCACACCGCTCTCGGGGCCGCGCGCTCCCCAGGCTTTGCCGTAGTCGATCTCCCGTAAGCGGTACTCCGGCGCCAGACGCAGCAGCGTCTCCAGCGCGACCTTTGTCTCTAAGCGCGCCAGCGGCGCACCGATGCAAACGTGTGGCCCGAGACCGAACCCCAGATGCGGTTGGCCGAGGTGCAGTTTGAACTCGCGCCGGACGTCGAAGCGTTGAGGCTCAGGCCACCGCAAGGGATCGCGATTTGCCGCAGCCAAAAGAACATAGAGCATGTCGCCGACCTTAACCTTGGCACTGCCGAGCACGCCATCGCGAACGGCTTCCCGCGGGACCCGTTGTGCGGTACCGTAGCAACGGAGAACTTCCTCGATGGCGTTGGGGATCAGATCGGGGCTCTGCACCAAGATGCGCCGTTGATCGGGATGTCGCTCCAGGGCTACAAGGCATTCACCCATAAGCTTCGCAGTCGTCTCATAACCTGCGACCAGCAGGTTCAGTGTTGATGAGCGGATCTCAGCTTCACTCCAATTCGGGATGTTCATCATCACCGTGAAAAGATCCTCAAGCCCCTCCCGCCTATGCCGAGCCATCTCTTCGACGAGATATTCGTTGAGCTCGGCGACCGCTTCGTCCATCATGCGGCGCGCCTCGGGGACTTCGTGACCTAAGGCGTTATTGCTGACGATGGTGGTGGACCAGCGCCGAAAATCCTCGTGACGTTCCGCTGGCACCCCAAGCATTTCCGCGACAATCACCACAGGAATCTTGGTGAAGTCCGAGATTAGGTCGACACTTTCCCCGCACTCAACCAGCGGAGCTAATAGATCCTCCACGACCTCGTGTACGCGGGCCTCCCACCGACGCGCCACGGCACTCGGCGTGAAGTACCGGGACACCCCCTGCCTCAAGCGGCGATGCTCGGGACCGTTTGCGATGATCATATTCGGTGCCTCGAACCAGAACGTTACTTCTGGGTGGCGTGACCCGTATGAGACGTAACGATCCCCGTTCGGATCGTCTAGCACCTCCACGCATTCTTGATAGCCCACCACCATCCAAGCGTTCACGGCGGCATTCCAAACCACGCGACCTGCTCGACGAATCTCCTGATACACCGTAAATGGGTCTTGGACGAGGATCGGAGCAGACAGGTCGACATCGAGGCGAGGAAGTCTCACGGGTCAGTCTTCCATGAGGTCGTGTTTGGAATCAGTGTGATGCGCCATGTAGTCGCCCTCCGGAAGCGCGGTCGTGTTCCGCCGCCTAAAAAGCCATTGGCCGTCCTTCTTCACTAGCTCATCCCGGTAATACAACGCGTAGCGAATGCCGCCAGATGAGCCATCCTCGTTCGCAAGTACGGAAAGCAGATAACAGCGCCCACTCGCCCCGTATTCTGTTGGCGCTATCAACGGAGGGGACGTCCAGTGATAGAAAAGCTCATCTCGCGAAGCCAATCTATTTGCTTGTGTCCGGATTGCTTCGCGGTCCTTCCTATGTGGCTGGCCGCCAGGTCGGAATCCGATGTATTCGCCATCTTCAGTCCAGCACGTCTCAACCAGAGCGTCTCGGTCCCTCATATCGACGAGGAAAGCGTATCTCGCATATAGCTGCTGAATCGCGATGTAATCCTCGGGAAGTAGCTTCAACGTCGGTCCCTCGCACAAACAGAGCTGTTCTTGCGCTTCTGCGCTCTACACGACGCGAGTCGTGGCAAGGTCGAGCTCTTCCTCTTGGCGCCGTCCCGTGCGCAGACCTTCACCTGCGCGGAGAGCAACCTTGTCCGCGTCTCGGCGGCTACTTGGGCATTCGGACGCGCAGGAGAAAGAATCAGCGTTCGTCGTGACCTCGGGGTCGGTTGAATGTTTGACAATTCATCCGTCCGACATCTACTATAGGTGCTGGTGCCTGAGCATGTCAAGCTGGCGATGCCGTCTTCACACGAGGCTGGTTTCGCGGCCCGTGCTGGACCGAGGCGTTGGCCCCGGCTCCTCACCCCGGAGCCAGGCATTTGCCCTGATAACCTCGACGGGGGTTTAGCGATGAGCTTTACAAGACAGCCAGCGGCTAGCGCGGCGGAAAGCTAATGTCAACGCGGGAACGCTCTTGAGCTCTGCGGATCCGTCAGATGAGCGACGGCCTGTTATGCCGGTCCAGCGCGTGAGGAAGGCTTACGAGCAGGTCGCCGACCAGATCCGCGACATGATCCGGGCTGGCGACATCGCAACCGACGAGCGCCTACCTAGCGAGGCCGCGCTGGCCGCAGACTTCGGTGTGAGCCGCCCGACCATCCGTGAGGCGCTGCGGGTTCTCAGCACAGAAAACCTGATTCGCACCGCCAAGGGCTCACAGGGTGGAAGCTTCGTGACCGTTCCTACGCTTGAGCACATCACGTCCTCGCTCGATGCGAATATCAACATGCTGACGGCGGCTTCGGATCTCACGCTCGAGGAGTTTCTCGAGATGCGAGAGATGCTCGAGGTTCCGGCTGCCCGACTCGCAGCCGTACGACGCGATGAGCAAATGCTCGCGCAGCTGCGCGCGACCATCCCCCGGGATCCAGCGGCGCTAGGGCCGACCGAGCTGTTTTCATCGAATCGTGGTTTCCACACACTAGTGGTACAGGCGGCGGGTAACCGGCTGCTGTCCCTCGCCGCGAAGCCGGTCTTCACTGTTCTCCTGACCCATCTTGAGCGCTCAAAGCCGGACGACGACTTCCTGGAATGCGTGAACCGAGACCATCGCGGGATCCTCGTTGCGCTCGAGAGCGGCGATTCCGACGCCGCGGCGCACGCGATGCACGATCACCTGGCTTACCTCCGCGAGATGTACGAGCGAATCTGGACACACGAGCGACGCACGCCTGCGTTTTCCTCTCTCGAGAGGGCCGACGCCGCCGGAGATTGAGCGCTCGATTCCGGCTCACAGGCTAACCTCGATTCGTCCGTAACTGCCGGCGGCGGTGGTCTGGAATGTTGGCCTTAGCAAGGAGGACCTGGGTCGTCAGTCTCTGATGTCCTCGCTCGGTAGGCTTACAGTGACGGTAATGAGACGTTGGTCGGCGATAACGGTGGATATGAGCGCGGACAGCATGGGGTTGGCTTGCGGAGCGGGGGCGGCGTTGCTGGCGCCGGTCGTACATGCGTCGGCTTGACGGCCGACGTGTGGGATGCGGTGGCGGGCACTCGTGAGCGCCCGGGTGGGCGTAGGCCGGGGAAGATGTTCTGCGACTTGGCAGTGATGCTCGCTGACGGCGGCCGGTGCTGTTCGTCTCGCGGTGCTTGATCCCCGACAAGGTTGTCCCAGTAGCCTCGGGTCAGGATGCTGTCCCGGGACACGACGTCGGAGAGACGAGCGCGGGAAGCGCGCAGGCTCCTGGCCGCGTCTGGACCACGG
Organism: uncultured Solirubrobacterales bacterium; assembly: GCA_963763525.1. GTDB lineage: Bacteria > Actinomycetota > Thermoleophilia > Solirubrobacterales > Solirubrobacteraceae > Palsa-465. Next base: position 133,221 of record CAVXPA010000009.1, on the reverse strand, counting down.
CGTCGCGCCCCGCCTGCGACGAACGCTTTCAGCCGCCCGGCCGACGGGTCCACACGAGCGGATTGGCGATGCCTCGCTGACTACTTCATCGTGTCTGAAGTCTCTTGTCGTTTGACGGCCTTGTCGAGGACCTGCTCGGCGGTCTTGGTTCATACGAATGGCTGGGCGCGGTCGTCGTAGCTGTCGATCTAGTGCTCGAGCGCGGCGATCAGCTCGGCGACGCCGTGGTAGACGCCGCGGCGGACCTGCTGTTTGGCGAGGATCGAGACCAGACCTCGACCGTGTTCATCCACGACGCGCTGGTCGGAGTGAAGTGGAAATGCACGCGCGGGCGGCGCTCCGGCCAGCGTTTGACCTCGGCCGTGCAGTGCGTTGAGGAGTTGTCGAGCACCACGTGCGACGGCCGGCGCCGGTAGGCCTTCACGAGGCGGTTGAGAAACGCCGGGAACTCCTGGTGGATGTGCTGGGGGCAGCAGTCGCCGGTGACCTCGCCAGTGGCGATCTCCAGGGCGGCATAGAGGCTGGTCGTCCCCTTGCGCTTGTAGTCATGAGTCATCCGAGCGGCCTTGCCGCGGTTGATCGGCAGCGTCAGCTGGGTGCGGTCGAGCGGTTGGATGATCTGGGTCTTCTCTATCCACGCAGAGCACCAGCGCACCCCGGGAGGCGCCAAGTAGAGCCCGACGACGTCGATCACCTTCTCCACCAGTTGCGGGTACGGGGAGAATTTGAACGAGCGGAGCTGGTGGCGGTTTGAGCTTGTGTTCATGCCAGATCCGCGACATCGTCGCCGCCGACATCCCCGCCGCCGCCAGCCGCCGCGCGCTCCACTGCGTCGTGCTGTCGGGCGGGGGTTGCAGCGTCATCGCCAACACCCCGTGGAACCTGCGCATCATCGGTCTCCCGCGGCACGGCCCGAGCGCGGCGCCGTCTCCAGACCGGCCAAGCCCCTCTCACTGAAGCGCCGCCACAACCCGACGGTCGGCAACTAGACACCAACCTCGGCAGCGATCTGCGTATTAGACGCGCCCTCCGCCGCGCACCACGATCCGAGTACGCACCACCTGCCGCTGGGACGCCGACGGTCTCCTCAGCACCCCGCGCAGCTCTGATTCCTCATTCTCGGAAAGCTCGGTCGTCGCCGCGGTCCGCGCCACACAACAACTGTACGCTAGCCTCGAGGCGCCGTTATCGCCGCGATCGTGCGGCGCGGCTCAGACGCTTATTGGTGGATGCAGGTTAGCTGGGGTGTAGAGCTGCTTCACTACGGTGTGCCGGACGGGTGCAGGCAGGTTGGGGTTGGGCTGGTCTGGACGACCTCTGTGCCTTTAACACTATCGTTGTACATGCAGGTGTCCTTGATCGCGGAAAGCGAGCCGTAGGGATCATTAGCTGCCGTGAAATTGATCGGCGGCGTGAACCCCTGCGTGTTGAACGCGGTCTGGGTGTCGAGCCATGCCTTGATCGTTGAGGCGTTCAGGGAGCCCGCGCCGGCGACGATCTCGGGCAGCAGCTTGAAGCCGATGTACGCGTCGATCGCAGAGTCGCTGTAGGGGTTCGAAACCGTCGGACCGTACTTGGCCATATCTGAAAGCAGGTCGGAATACGCGTGCTGGCTGGCCGGCAGGTCAACGACGTTCTTCAGGTGCAGCGATGCAATGGCCTGGAGGATGCCTGGCGTAATTTCCGTGCCTGGGATTGCCCAGATCAGGTTGACGCCAAGCTGCTTGCAGGCCTGCGCCATGGGCACGAACTGGGTCGGTCCGTTGAATTCAACAATGCCGACGTCCGCCCCGAGCGTCTTGACCTGAAGGCAGGTGGTCGAGAGGTCGGTCGCCGCAAGTGGGATGCTGATGATGTGGGCGGTGTCTCCCTTTGCCGTGAAGAATCCGACGCTGTTCTGGGCGTCTTTGATCGCAACGGCGATATCAGCCACCAAAATCGCGACGTTGTGCTTCCCCGGCGGCAGCAACGACGCAAACGCGTTGTTTGACGAGATCTGCGGCTCGAGCAGAAAGACGTTGGGACTGCTCCATTCCTGCAGACTCGCGCTCTGCCCTGAGAAGAGAATAGTGTGCGCCTTCTGCAGCAATGCCGGGATGCCCGTATCGAAGTCGCCGTCGTTGCCCACGAGCATCAGGTCCTTGTCCTGAACGAGCAACTTCTCCCCACAGACGGCGGCCGTTTGCGGGTTGCTTTGGGCGTCGCAATAGTCGATCTGGATCGGGTGCCCCATGATTCCGCCGGACGCGTTGACCGCGTTGGCGCCCACCTGCGCGGCCTGATAGACCCATGGCACCGACACGACCCCGGTGCCGCTAGCGATAATTCCGATCTTGATCGGCGTCCCATGGGCGCCGCTAGCGGCGGCCGACGAGCTCGCGGCAGAGGCCACGGACGACGAAGTCGCGCTAGAGCTCGACGACGCCTTGGTGTTCGAAGAACTTCCGCACGCCGACAGCGCAACGGAAGCAGCGAGTACCAGCGCCAGCATCGCGGGTACGCCCACTCGGCGCTTCGCACTTCCAAGAACCATTCTCATCCTCAATCCCCTCCTCCTCTCGACAACGGCAACCGACCCTTCGCGTTTCCGTAACCTGCTATCGCACTTCCTGGGTTATGTGAGATCTGACAGTGGAATCATTCGAAACGTCGACGGCGAATCCAGCGGGGACGACCACGTCGCTGCCCACGAGCTCGTGAATCGAGGCTCGCCCGAGCCCAAGCAGCGTCTCATCGATCCCGGCGCGCATGATGTCGAGGACATTCCCGACGCCAGCCTCGCCATTAGCCGCCAACCCGAACAGGTAGGCGCGCCCGATAAGAACCGCACGCGCCCCAAACGCAAGCGCCTTAACGACGTCCCCGCCACGCCTGACCCCCCCGTCGAAAAGCACCTCGATCTCGTCGCCGACCGCGTCGACTACCGCCGGCAGCAGCCTAATCGCTGCCACGGTGCCATCGAGGTTGTTGCCTCCGTGGTTGGAAACCGAGACAGCGTCGGCCCCGATCGCGACCGCCCGCCGCGCATCCTCGGGATGCGCGATCCCTTTGATCACCAACGGACCATGCCACTGATCACGCAACCACGCCATATCCGACCAGGTCGGCAACGGCGAACGCCACCACTCCTGATAGACGCCAAAGAAACCCGGCGCCGGCTGACCAGGCAACGCAAGATTGGGCACCGTGAACCTCGGGACGCCGGCGCGCAGATGCCCGAACAGCCAACCAGGACGCCTGATCGCTTGCAGCCCAAAATGCCTCGCCATCACCGGCAACGTTGCGTTGGCAAGACTCACCGGGCTCGGCGGGGTGCCCCAATCCCGGCGATGAGCAAAGATCTTATCGAGCGTGACGACGAGCGCCTTCGCCCCGGCACGAGAGACGCGCTCGACAATCCCAACCACGCGGTCACGACCGCCAACCCAAGAAAGCTGAAAGAACGTCCTCGGATTCGCTGCCACCACATCCTCGACCGCCCTGCTCGCCCACGAACTCAAGCACATCGCTGTGCCCGCGCGCGCAGCGGCATTTGCGACCGCAAGCTCCGCTTGTGGATGAACGCCGTGAGCCCCGGTCGGCGCGATGATCACCGGCAACGAGATTTCCTCGCCCACGACGGAGGTCGCTTGCTCACGCCCACCCGGAACACCAGTAACGACGCCAACACGCGGCACGAAAGCAAGCTCGCCGAACGCGGCCACGTTAGCCTCGAGCGTGAGACCCTGCTCCATGCCGGCCAGCACGTGCGCATACACCGACGCCGGAACCTGCTTCTGCGCGCGCCGCTGCGCCTCCGCAACCGACTCAAACGAGCGCCGAGGACTCATCGCGGACGACCCGATCGCAGCACGTTACGGTGCAAGCGAATCCTCCCAAGCTGAGTGATGTCAGAGCTCTTATATGATTGGCCTCCACCGGTGACCACCGCCACCCGGCCGTCTAGCTCTGCGTTTGCATCCATATTCACGTTGACTCCTCGGAAGCCAAGACCGTCGTCGCAAATCGCTTGTCTGCTGCGCCGGCGGACAATCCGCCACGGATCGCAATATACCGTAGTAACGGCGCCGCCAGGGCTTCGCCGCCGGGGCGTTTCAGCTGGGTGACGGCGAGCCACCGCGGTGCTTGGCTGAGGCGTGCTGGTGCGCCCACGCGCTCGTCGACCACGATTCACCCGACGGTTTCTTTGAGCTTAGTGAGGGTGATCGAGCCGCCATCCCGCCGCGCCCGCCGCAAGGCGACCAGCAGGACCCGCTCGGGCAGTGGCGTGAGGATCGTCACCCGGCGTTTGCTGGTCGTGATCGTGCGTCGGCGATTGTGGGCGAAGAACAGCGTGATCTGCAACCTGTCGCTCCTTTAATTCTAAGCTACTTCCCTCGGAAAAACTCTTGAGCAGCGAAACGGACGCGGAGGGGTTCTCGCGCGGCCGTTTCTCGTAATGGGTTTGCTCTTGTCGATGGAGCGGTTGGGAGTGTTTCACCGCTCCCGGACGGCGATCGTGTCGAGGTTGTAGGCCAGGATCCCCCATTCGGTCCAGATCCGCCGGCCGTCGTCTCGGACAGAAGAAAGTCAAACCCAACCGAGCGACTAAGGTGGCAGGTTTGCGAGCCGACGACGTTTGCATCCATCCGGGGGTAGTGCTTTTCTTTCCTTCGCCCCGAGCGAAAAGGTGCTGAGAATTAGTTATACGATTTGCGGCCGTAGCTGTTGTCAACGGTTGACAAACGGTGGTCCGGTGAGTAATGTGGATGTGTGAGCAGCGGTGCCCGACGTCTAATTTGAAGCGCGCGGGTCATCGCCCCAGCCGCATGTGCCACAGGCGGAGAAGCTGTCGATGAGTGATTTCGAGCACTACGACGTCATCATCGTCGGGGCGGGGTCAGCCGGGTGCGTGATGGCCTCGCGACTGTCGGAGAACGAGGCCAGGAGCGTGTTGCTGCTAGAGGCCGGCGCTGACTACCGTACGGTTGGGGAGTTCCCCGCCGAGGCGCGCTTGGGGCGGTCGTTGGCGGTCGCCTTTCCCGGTCATCCGAACAATTGGTCGTTCGTGGGCGACCTGTTGCCCGGACGGCCGTACCCGCTGGCTCGGGGCAAGATCATCGGCGGCTCGAGCTCGGTCAACGGGACCTATTTCATCCGTGCCCGGCCGGCCGATTTCGACGAGTGGGTCGCAAGCGGCAACGACCTGTGGTCCTACGACCAAGTCCTCCCGTTCTTCAAGAAGAGCGAGGCCGATCTTGACTTCTCGGGCGAGTTTCACGGGCAGGACGGTCCGATGCCCATCACGCGCCCTCGACCCGACCAACTCGGCCCCGTCTCGCAGACGTTCATCGAGGCGTGCCTGCGGGCCGGCTTCCCGGAAGATCCGGACAAGAACGCTCCCGGCGTCGAAGGGGTGGGGCCCGTCCCGACCAACGCCCCGAACGGGATTCGGATGAACACAGCCCTCACGTATCTGGCGCTGGCCCGCGACCGACCGAACTTGACCATTCGCGGCCAGACGCTCGTGCGACGCGTGCTGTTCGAGGGGACCCGCGCGGTTGGCGTCGAGGCCGAGCGAGACGGTCAGCGCGTCGAGTACCGCAGTGACGAGGTGGTGCTGTGTGCCAGCGGCATCAAGTCCCCGCACCTGCTTCTGCTGTCGGGCGTCGGACCCGCCGCCGAGCTACGCAAGCACGGGATCGAGGTCGTCCACGACAGTCCGGGCGTCGGTCGCAACGTGAAGGACCACCCGTCGGTGTTCTTGAACTTCAGCGTCCACGATGATGCCGCGCCGCCGCTGCCAGACGAGCTGGCGCGACTCATGCAGACCTGCCTCAACTACCCGGCACCGGGTTCAGGCGTTGAGGCGGGCGAACTCCAGATCGGGTGCTCGGCGACGACGTTCAGCGAGTCGATGAAAGCAGTCGGGCGAAAGGGCGAACGGCAGAGCAGCATCCCCTCGTATGTCAAGCGGCCGTGGGCAACGGTCAAGGCTCTCCGACATCTACCGATCGGCCTCATGCTCGCGCAGAGGAGGATGCAGGACAATCTCATCTTCCTGTGCAGCATGGACGCCGAGAAGAGCACCGGAGAGATCTCTCTGGCCTCAGCCGACCCGCGTGAGCAGCCGATCATTCGGCTGAACTACCTCTCGCACCCCGACGACTTGCCGAGGCTGGCGTTCAACGCCAGGACCGGCATCAGCCTGCTGAGATCGCCCGAGTTCAAGCGACTGGGAGCGAAGGTGGTTTCCCCCAACGAGACCGACCTCGCATCCGACGAGTCGCTGCACGCATGGATCCGCGGCAACCTTGGCACCTCGCTGCACACACAGTGCAGCGCAAGAATGGGACCCGAATCCGACCCCACAGCCGTCGTCGACCAGCGCTGCCGGGTTCATGGCGTCGAGGGCCTACGGATCGTGGACATCTCGATCATCCCGAACGTGATCCGGCGCGGCCCCGCCGCAACGGCAGTGATGATCGGTGAGCGCGGCGCGCACTTCTTCGAAGAGGACACGACCACTCCAGTCCCCGGCGCATGATCCATCTAACTCGCCTGCCACTCCCCTACGACAACATTGGTGCCCGTTGGAAGTCCGCTCTCTTGCCAGCCGTGAAGATCTCCATCTACGATCGCCTATCGCGGAAAATCCTGTAACGGGCGCTGCCCTGAGTAAGGACGGACCGTGATCCCCAAACGTGCTGCATCGCCCGCCGTGACGGCCAGTGGGCCAGGAACTCGCTGTGCCGTGTCCCGACGGTCCGGCCGCGAGCCCAGCTCTGCTGACAGCCGAGGAAATCGATCCCGTCACCTCCTTCCCGCAGCTAGTACCGACCCCCGTTCTACTACTACGTCGGCCACCACCCCCGGACCCCGGGGCGTCGACGCCGTTGGCGTCATCGTCTCAGGTGTCGTCAGCCTCCTGCTGAAGGCAGTTGGCATGATCGGCATCCAAACTCCGCGATCTCCGCGCCGAGGCAGCCGCGGCCCGACGAGCTCAGACCGGGGATCCCCCGGGCGGTAGGTCGCCGATCGGATCGGGGCCAAGATCGACGGGCATCGCGACCATCCCGTAGACGATCATGTGGGGGACGTAATCGATTTCCTCGCTTGCGACGAGCTCTATTCCGGGGGCGAGGTCCAGCAGCGTCTCGAGCGTGATCCGCATCTCCAGCTTTGCGAGCGGCGCGCCGAGGCAGAAATGCGTCCCGTTGCCGAACGCCAGGTTCCCCCGGGAGCGGGTGATGTCGAACCGCTCCGGCTCGGCAAACACAGACGCGTCATGGTTGGCGGCGCCAAGTGTCACCCCGACCAATGAGCCTTCGGGGATCAGCACGCCGCCGATCTCGACGTCGGCCACGGCGAGGCGGAAGATCCGCTTGATCAGCGTGCGATGGCGCACGCACTCTTCGACCGCCTGCGGCAGAAGCGACCGATCGGATCGCAGCAAGTCCCACTGGTCGCGGTTCTCGATCATCGACCTGACACCAAACGACATCATCTGCGCGCTCGTCTCGAACCCGGCTGAGAGGATCGCGCTCAGCTGGCTGGCGACCTCCTCGCGGCTCGGCGTTGAGCCATCGTCGTTGACGTAGCTCGCGAGCACCGATGCGAAATCGCGGCGGGGAGCGGCTCGCCGCTCCTCTACAAGCGCCTGAAGGTACTCCCAGTACTTGAGCTGAGCCCGTGCCAGCGGCAGTTCCTCGTCCTCGCCGTACGAGCGACTGGCGACCCTGAACGCACTCGCGACGGCGTCCTCGAGCAACGGGAAGTCCTTCTCGGGCACGCCCATGATGCCGCCGATCACCGCCAGGGCAAGCGGCATCGCGAACTCATGCACGAACTCGAGGTGGCGGTCGGGGCCTGCGCTTCGCAACAGCCGCTCGGCATGCGCGCGGATGACCGACTCCATCTCACGCAGACGGCTCGGCGTGAACGGCGCCTGCAGCATCTTCCTCGCCGGATGGTGTTCGGGGTTGTCCATGAGCAGCACTGACCTGGCGCCCGGATACACCGGCATCCGGCCACGGACTTCCTCCGGCGGCAGCGGCATCGGCACCGCCATCCTGCTCGAGAATCGCTCGGTGTCTCGCGTGACAGCGAGGACATCTTCGTGGCGAGTCACCGACCAGAAGCTGTACTTCTCGTCGTAGAACACAGGAGCGTCGCGCTGAGCCCGCGCAAAGCTGGGATAGGGATCGCGCAGCTCGGCGGGATCCAGTGGGTCATATCCGGCCAGCAGCGGGCAGCTACCACCCGCCGCAGGTACACCGGCGCTCTGCAAGTTGCTCGCCATTGCGTGTGGATCCTCGTATCTCGATCGCGGGCAAAGCTAGCAAATGCCAAATCAGCCGCGCAAAGAGGAGCGACGCCGGCTCCAGCACGCGGGACCGTCATCTGATGCCGCGAGGAGCCCCGTCGACCGCAGCCCCGCATCTTCAGTCCAGCAATGAAACCGTCGCCACGGCCGCGTAGGACCGACAGCTCACCCACGATCGATTAGTGAATCATTCACTAATCAGCGGTCCAACAAGGGGTATGCACAGACAGACGCAGGTGTCCAATCATGCGGTTTTGCAGGATAAATCTGTTTTGCGCTCTTCTCTTGCTTCACACGCGAGAGGTCGCTGGTTCAAGCCCAGCCGTGCCCATAAGGAAAGCCCCCTAGGGGGGCTGCGGGCTAGTCTGTTCTTGCGTCATCAGCGTCGGAGGATGCGCATTTCCGTCTGACGAGCGGGCCGTGGAATCACATCCGGGCCGCGGTCTACGAAGGTGAGACGACGGCCAGGCCGCTAATCAGCGATGTCGACGCGGTCAACGCCGACCTGCTCAGGGGGCACAGATACCTGCTGGAGCAGATGGCGTATGGGCGGGCCGCGTGAGCCGCAAGAGACAAGGGCCGCCGGACCCGATGGCCACTGCCATCGACAAGTTCAGTGTTCATCAGGTCATTGGGCGAGCTGGCCACGCCCGTCGTCAGCGTCCCCGAAGGTGAGAGGGCCGCTTGGTTCCGTTCGATGGAGAGCCCTCTCCCACGTGCGCCCGGTGGAAAGCGAGTGGACAGGCTTCGTGTTCCCGATCGGGCCTTTAGCGGCAGCGTGGTGCCGGATCGCGAAGCTCGCGTGCCCGAGCTGGCCGCCGCAGGAGCCTGACACTGACGAACTTCCGGGGTGCGCACCGCGTGGATTGGCCCGCGGACAGCCCCGAGCCCGGCCCGCGTGGTTACCTTTCGGCGCGCCGGCCGGGTGAAGGGGGACTGACGTGAGCGCGACTGCGACGAAGCCGCGACGGCGCTATATCCGCCGCGATCCCGAAGTGGAGTGCAGCAGTTCGCTTGAACTTGTCAGCGAGCGGATGGCCGAAGTCCTCCGCGCTTTCCGACCGCGCGATGAGCCCGGGCTTCGCAGCACCTGCTCCTCCCGTTCCAGTCCTCGCCAGCCCGCGCCTGACAGCCCCACGCGCCTCCGCGCGCCGCTGACCAGCTCGCCCCAACCCCGACTTCCCCGTGCGGCCCAGCCGGTAGTGGGTCAGTTTGAGCCATCGAGGCCCGAGTGGCCGATTCAGCCAGACGAGCCAGTCGGGAGTTTCGCCATGGCTTTGATCAGGTTGCCGACCGCTTCGCGAATCTGCGCAATGCCACGCACGGTGACGAACTCGTCGCCAAACGCTACATCGAAGGTGGGATTGAAGTCCACCTCGATTTGTGGATTCGGTCCCGTGAGGTTCAGGATGGCACCCATGAGTTCTGTGCCGTGTTCGAGCGGCTTCCCGATGTGCGTCCAGCACTGGTCGGCAACTTCAAGGTCAGTGACCCTCCGAATCGACGCCTCAGGGAGGTGCTCGTCCGGTATGCCGATACCGCGCGCAAGGACGGCTCGTTGCTTGGTCTTCGCTGGAGAGCGAGGCAAGCGAGTACAGCGCGTGGCACTCTGGGTCGTGCGGTCCAAGGTAGGGCTGAGAACACTCAATCAGCGTGACAGCGTCGTCCCGTACTCCCCAGAGGGGTCCGCGATCGCGTTTGGGTTTATTTCCGCGCGCGGCTGCGGCGAAGTCGCGGGGCTTGTTCTCCCAGGTCGGGAAGCTGCTCCATCGCCCCGGCTCGCAACGACTGAGGACTGCGAGACGAGCTGCCTTGCCAGCGATCTCGGAGCGTTCTGCTGGCGAAAACTTCCGGTCGCTCGCGAGTCGGCACGCGAGTTTGGTAAGGATGGTTAGGTCTGAGCCGTCCAACTTCGCGCTCGACCGCGCTGGGCTGCCTGTACTCGCCGGATGCGGCAGCCAGACGCGGACGGCCTGGCGGAGGACAACAGTAGCAAGAGCCGCCATGAGCATGGAGGGTGAATTTGCGTACACGAGAGCGCTTCGATGGTCGTCGTCATCCCCACTCTCCGGCTGGTAACGCACTTGGCAGACGGGCTGTCGCCTTGACGCCCGCCCCGGGAGGAGGTAAGTTTCGCGCTGACAGGGCGGTGCCGGGGTTCTACATCGAGGAAGGCACGTATGAAGCTGCAACGCGCGGGGGGCAGGCTGTTGGCGGGGACGCTCGCAGCATTCTTGGTCGCGGGATGCGGGGCAACACAGACGGTCACGCAGACGACGCCCGCCACGCAAACTGTCAACTCGACTCAGACGACGACGGCCACGGTGGTGGAGAAGGCGGCGTCGGCCCTCACGACGACGACGGAGACGGTCACGAGCACAGTGTCGGCATCCGGAGGATCCAGCTCGGCCTCCTCCGCTTCGACCTACCCTGCGTCGGTTCAGCAGCAATTCATTTCGACCTGCAAATCAGCGGGCGGCAATGACGGTCAGTGCTCGTGCGCACTGAGGACAATCGAGAGCACGGTATCATTGTCCACGGCCGCGGCTGCCGCGCACGACATCGCGAGCGGTAATCCGCCCGCGTGGTTCACGAACGCAAAAAGCGCGTGCACCGGCAAGTAACGTGATCGGACTGAGGTGGCCAAGAAGGGGTTGGTGAAGCTCGAGTGCCTTATCCGCGTGTGGTCGGGAGCGACCGCGGCGCGTTCTTGTTCCGCAACTTTTGCCCAGCCCGAGTCGGTACTTCCCCGTGCCATACGTGCGGCAGCGCTCCGATGTGCCGGCCGCTGGCTGGATCTACGCTCGCGCAGAAATATTCACATCGCCCGGCACCTTGCGTGGCTGTGACGTGAATAGGAATGCTGCGTCTTCGCGCGCTCGGTCCGGGGAGAGGGTTCCGATGTGCCACCCAGTGCTTACGTCCCGTTGGTGGTTATGATCGTTGTCGTGCGGTCCGTTGGTGGCTTGCTCGCGGGTGCGGTCCGCTCGGTGCTGGCGGCCCGAGGTCCTGTCGGGGCGGGTCGCTTCCGCTCTGCGATCGGCGCGATGGTCGCCTTGCTGTGCGTGGCGGTCGCGGCCACGCCAGCCAGCGCCTTTGTCTACTGGTCGAACCTGCTCGGCGGCACCATTGGGCGGGCGAACCTCGACGGAACCGGCGTCAATCAGAGCTTCATCAGAAGCGCCCACGAGGCAGGCGCGGCCGGGGTGGCGGTCGACACGCTCGTGCCGGCCACGATCACGGGCGTGAGCCCGAACGCGGGGCCGACGGCTGGCGGGACATCGGCGACCATCACGGGTACGAATTTCGCGTCGGGCGCGACGGTCAGCTTCGGCGCCGTCCCGGCCAGCAACGTCAACGTTGTGTCGACGACGCAGTTGCAGGCGATCGCGCCGGCCGAGAGCGCGGATACGGTGCACGTCACGGTGAGCACGTATGGTGGCGTCAGGAGCGCGACCTCGGCCAACGATCTGTACGCGTACGGTCCGCCGTCGATCGGCTCGCTCACGCCTACCTCCGGGATCACCGGCAACGCGGTCGCGATCAACGGCACAGGCTTCGTGCCGGGCGTCAAGGTGAGCTTCGGCACGCTCACGTCGCCCGGCGTGAGGATCCTGTCGGGCACACAGCTCAAGGCGGACGTCCCGAACGGAGCGGTGCCGGCAACGATCTCGGTCAGCGACACGCAAGGAAGCGCGACGAGCACCACCCAGTACACGCCGACCCTGTCGATCACCGGCTTTAACCCCACCGGTGGTCCTGCCGGTACTTTGTTGACGATCGACGGGGTCGGGTTCAACGCCAGCTCGACGGTCAAGTTCCAGGCGATCGCAGCCTCGAGCGTGGCATTCGTGTCCCCCACCGAGCTGGAAGTCACCGTGCCCACAGGCGCCCGGGGAGGGAACATCATAAAGGTAACTAACACGACCGCGCCTACAGGGACCGTCAAGAGCGCCGCCCGTTTCACGTAACCCGGTGACCGAGCTCCCCCGACGTGCCCCTCCCAGCGCTTCGTCGCCTTCGGCTTCGTCTGGTCGCCCACGCGCGTGAAACAGGATCAGCTCCGTCCCGTGCGTCAGGTCGACGCGCTGATCCAACGTCACCCCGAATCGCCGGCGCCCTGATTTCAACCGGCGCGATCACGGCACAAGCGCGCGGGCGTACACGACACCCCGGCGTGCGACGACCGCACCGACTGTCGCGGAACCACTGCGAGCTGACCCGCGAAACGTTGGATCCTTCGCCCTGCGAGCACATTGCGATGGCGGGCGGGACACATCGCCTCGCCGCGCTCGCTCGCAGCAACGAGCGCGCAGCGTGCGCCGATCCCCCGTGCGGCCGACCAGCTGCGACAACTGATGGGATATACGGGGGCACTCCTCAGGCGACCTTGACGCGGCCTCCGGCCCGGCCTAGGCTGCGGTAAAGCGCATCACGCAGTCGGGAAACCGTCCCGCCGAGCCGATAGGAGATAAACAGAATGGCACAGGCAGTTCTGACGTATCCAAAGGCCCGTCGTGAGGTGGTCCGCGAGACGGTTGGCGGGATCGTCCTGGAGGATCCCTACCGGTGGCTCGAGGCCGATAGCGCCGAGTCTGCGGAGTGGGGTGATGCTCAGAACGCGCTGGCGCGTGACTACATTCGTTCCTGGGAGCATTTTGATTTAGTTCGCGAGCGGCTCGCCAACACCGGTTACCTGTTTTGGTCGCAGAGCTACACCGGGCCGATGCTGTGCGGCAACCGATGGGCCTACGTGGTGACACGGCGAAACGCCTACCCGCAGTTGGGACTCGCAGATGCTCCGTTCGGTCCGCCTCGGATCATCTTCGACCCTGACGCGCTTGACCCAGACACGCCACTGAATCTCAAGGGGTTTCAGCCTTCGCCAGATGGCCGGACCGTCGCAGTCCACCTCGAGGCAAGCCTGCCTGAGTCCGACCTCGGCGATGAGACTGTGTCACAGCCGCTTCCGATGACATCGCAGTTGATTGACGTGGAGAGCAAGCGATTCACTTGTCTACAAGGAAGCTTCCTTGCGTGGCTGCCGGATTCGTCAGGGTTCTACTATCTGACATCCGCGGGAGTGTTCCGTCAGCTGATAGGTGAGCCAACTCCGACGGAACCGGAGCTGGCCGGGGTCGCCGGAGTAGTGCAGGTCTCTCAGGACGGCCGGTACGCCGCGTTGCTCGACCCGAGCGCCGGGGACAACATCAGCGGCACAGCGGGTGCGCGGGCAACGTTCATCCGGGACCAAGCGGGATGGCAGCCCTTTGACCCGGCTGTGCGCGGTCGTTGCCAAGGCGTGTTCGTCGCTGATACGTACGTGGCGGTCATCACCGACGGCGCCCCCAAGGGCCGGGTCGTATCGATCCCGATCGCGACTGCTCGAGACCGATCGACCTGGTCCGAGGTCATTCCCGAGGGCGACCGCGTGATTCGCTTTCTCTGCCGCGTGCACGACCACCTCGTCGCTGGTCTGGCTGATGACTCAGGTATCGAGCTGGCTCTGTTCGGCCTAGACGGCACTCCGGACGGGACGGTCCCGCTAGCACCGGGCCAGATCCCGACCGCTTTCCTTTCCGCCCAGACCCATGAGACGATCCGGGCATGTCCCGGCGGCTGCTATTTCATGCACAACGAAGCGTTCATCGCGCTGCCGGCGTTCTACCGCTTCGATTTCAGCACGCGGAGCCTTGAGAAGACAGCAGCTCCGGTGGCGGAGCTCGGCCAGCTGGTCGTCACGGTGATCGACACGTGCACAAGCGAAGACGGCACAAAGATCCCGATCAGGCTCGTTCACCGCCCGGATCTCGATCTCTCGCAGCCACGACCGCTGCTGTTGCACGGTTACGGCAACCTCGATCTCTGCTTTTATGAGCCGCCGGCGTGGTACACGCCGTTTCTCGATGCGGGAGGCGTGTACGCGTGGGTCACTGTCCGCGGCGGTGGCGAGTTCGGCAAGGAGTGGTGGCATCAGGGGAGCGGGAAGCTGAAGGGGCAGTGCTCGCTCGATTTCTGCGGCGCGGCCGAGCATCTGATCGAGTTGGGCGTTGCCGACAGGGGCAAGATCGCGTGCATGGGCCTCAGCTGCGGCTCGATCGTCATCGCCGGCGTCCTGTCCCGCTTGGGACGCCAAGTCCGCCCCGATCTCTTCAGGGCCGTTGTCGGCATCGGCGGCTTCTATGACCTGTTCACCTACCTCGACGTCGCGCGGATCTTCTCCGACGAGTACGGCGACCCGACCGATCCCGAGCAGGCAGCGGCAATCGCGACGTTCTCGCCGTATCAAAACATCACGGACGAAGTGCCGTATCCGTCGACGCTGTTCGCCTGCGTCGACGGTGACATCGGCTGGCCGGGCCACTCACGCAAACTCATCGCAAGAACCCAGGAAGCCACGTCGCACACCGCCCCGATCCTGTACCGCAACTTCGCTGCCCGCTGGCACGGTGACGTCGGCGCCATATCCGGGGAGAACGGACCCGACTCGGCGGAGATCGCCCCGGAGTTGACCGCGTTCATCATGCGCGAACTCGGAATGACCCCAGCCGCGCCGCTCGACGGGTAATCGACAAGCGCGAGCCGACCTCGCCGAGCTCCGGACCTCCTGGCCGGCGTCGGCGGCGATCCTGCCGACCGTGTCGTCGGTCTTGATGATCCCCAACTCCTCGTCCGTCGGGCGCGCGAGGCCCCCTCGGGCGACCGTCTCGGCGGACTCTGCTCGGTAGCCCGCGGGCGCTGGCCTCATCGATTTGCGCGTGCAACGGGTCGCCGGTTGAGCTGGACAGGGAGGCAACTGAAGGTCACCGTGGCCGGACGCGCGCGTGACGGCCACGACGGCCGGGCCAGGCGGCGAATCCCTGCAAATCACAAGAATTCGCCCCCTGCCGATCGACCCTCACGCGCGCTTCACACGCGAGAGGTCGCTGGTTCCAGGGTCACTTGGTCATTCGAGCGCGCGCCGCTCGGCCTGCTCCGCCAGCGCGCGGTATGCCGGCGCGAGGAGCTCAACGAGGTTCTCGCCGCCGACATCGACCGGCGCGGGCCCGAGCTGGCGCAACAGTGCATCCGTCGCCTCGACGGCGAATGGATTGACGTGCAGGTCGCAGAGCGCCGGACCGCTGTGCCAGAACGAATCGATTTCGTCGATGAGCGCCGGACCCGGCGACTCCGAGCGCACCGGCGGCGCGACGGGCGTGGCCGCAGCAGTGCCGGCGCCGCCCGTGCGTCGCCCGGCACCGGCAGCGCGCGCGACGCTCCTGCCGGCTCGCACCGCGCGCAGGTGCTCGAGCAGCTCGTCCTTCTCGCGGCCCCGCCACGCAAAGATCTGGAACGGGTCCCGGTCGAAGCGCTCGGCGAGAATGTAGTAGGCGGCCGCGATGTGCTTGCACGGGTTCTCCCAATCCGGGCATGTGCAGCTCGCCTTCAACTCCGGGTGCGAGCGCGGGAACAGCGTCAGCTTGCACGGCGCGAACACGTCCTCGATGTCTCGGGGCATCTCGCCGGCGAGCAGCTTCGCGAGTGGCAGCGCCTGCGATGCCATCGCTCTCTCCAGCCGCCGCCACTGCTGCTCGCTCAGCGCTTTGCACCGGATCCGGACGCGGTATGGGGTGTAGCGCGACCCCTGCACCTTCGCGATCACGATGCCCGGCTCGACGTCGAGCTCGACCACCTGGCCTCGACGAGCGTAGTTGCGGCCACGCTGCAGCCGTGACCCGACTCCGAATGACTCGAGCAGCGCAATGAACCGTTGCGACCACCACGTCTCGCCGATCGGGCCGCGCTTGCTGCGCGCGGCAATCCCACCGTCGACCGGCAGCGGCCGCGATGGCTCCCAATCGTGCCAATCAAACCACTCGCTCATACGGCCCCTCCGCTCACGCCGCCATCGCCTCCTGGGAGAGGGTCACGAGCTCGCGCAGCTGGGCGGTGTCGAGCTCCGTGATCCACTGCTCGCCGGTCCCGACGATCCGCTCAGCGAGATCCTTCTTCTGCGCGATCAGGGTGTCGATCCGCTCCTCGATCGTGCCGACGCAAGTGAGCTTTCGTACCTGCACGTTCTTACGCTGACCGATCCGGAACGCGCGGTCGGTCGCCTGGTCTTCAACCGCCGGGTTCCACCAGCGGTCGAAGTGGACGACGTGGTTGGCCGCGGTCAGATTGAGACCCGTGCCGCCCGCTTTCAACGACAGGATCATCAGCGGCGGCCCGCCGTTGGCCTGGAACCGCGTGACCATGTCGTCGCGCGCGGCCCGCGCGGTCCCGCCGTGCAGGAACAGCACCTCGCGACCGAGTCGCTCCTGCAGGTGACGGCGGAGCGGATGCCCGAACTCGGCGAACTGGGTGAAGCACAGCGCCTTGTCCCCCTCGGCCAGCGCCTCGGCCAAGATCTCTTCGAGCCGAGCGAGCTTACCGGAGCGTCCGTCGAGCACGGAGCGATCCTTGAGCAGGTGCGCCGGATGGTTGCACGCCTGCTTGAGCTTCATCAGCGCCGCGAGGATGATTCCCGAGCGCTCGATCCCGGTGGTGTGCTCGGCCTTCTCGAGCATCTCGTCGACCACCGCCTGATAAAGCGTCGCCTGCTCCTTGGTGAGGTGGCAGTCGATGCGGATCTCGATCTTCTCGGGCAGGTCGGTGATGATGCTCTTGTCGGTCTTGAGCCGGCGGAGGAGGAACGGGCCGGTCGCCTGGCGCAAGCGCTCGGTCGCGTGCGGATCGCGGTAGCGCTCGATCGGCGTGGCGTAGCAGCGCTTGAACGTGGCGGCGTGGCCGAGCAGCCCCGGATTGAGGAAGTCCATGATCGAGTGGAAGTCGGTGAGGCGGTTCTCGACCGGCGTGCCGGTCAGCGCGATTCGATGGCGGGCAACGAGCGAGCGGATCGCCCGCGTCTGCTTGGCGTCGCTCGTCTTGATGTTCTGCGCCTCGTCGAGCACGACGCGCTCCCACTCGGCGGCGGCCAGTGTCTCGCGGTCGCGCACCGCCAGCGCGTAGGTCGTGATGACGAGGTCCGCCCGTCGGGCGGCGGTCGTCAACGCTCGACCCTTCGACCGCCCCGGGCCGTGGTGGACTAGCACGCGCAGGCTCGGCGCGAACCGCTCAGCCTCGCGTTGCCAGTTGCCGATGACCGAGACCGGACAGATCAGAAGGGTCGGGCTCAGATGCTTTCGCGACTTGCGGCCCTCGCGCTCGGCGAGCAGCAGCGCCAACGTCTGTGGCGTCTTTCCGAGCCCCATGTCGTCCGCCAGACATGCCCCGAGGCCGAGGTTCGACAGGAACGCCAGCCACGCCAGTCCGCGCTGCTGGTACGGGCGCAGCTCGCCGCCGAACGTCGCCGGCGTCGGGATCTGCCGGAGCTTGAGCTCGTCGCCCTGGCCGAGCAGCTCGCTCAGCCAGCCGCTGCCCTCGATCTCGGTCGCCGGCAGTCCGTCGCGGCCAGCATCGAGTGCGAGGCTCTCACGGAGGAGCTCTGCGGCAGGTGCCTCGCCGCGCTCCTTGCGCCCTTCGAAGAACTTCAGCGCGGCCTCGACGTCCTCGGAGCGCAGCACGATCCACTGCCCGCGCGACATCACGAGCGGCAGCTTCATCGCCGCCAGCTCCCGCAGCTCCGACAGCGACAACGTTGCGTCGCCGACCGCGATCCGCCACTCGTAGGCACAGAGGCCGTCAAGGCTGAACAGCCCGCTGGCCTCTTCCCACTCCTTGGATGGCTCGGCTGTCAGCTTGAGCCGCAGCCGCTTGTCCCACCACGCCGGCGACAGCACGCCGAAGCCGGCCTGCTCGAGCGCAGGAACCGCGTCGCGCAGGAACCGGAAGGCGCCGTCTGTGTCGAGTGCGACCCCGGTCGGCGCGACCTCGTGCAGGGCCGGCTCGAGGTCGGGCCACAGGTGCAGTGCGTGGCCGAGCCCGCCTAGCAGCCGCTCCTGTGGGTCCTCGATCAGACGGCCGAGAACGCGCAGGCCATCGCCGTTCGAGCTCCACACGTCCTGTGCCGGGACGAGCACGCTCGGGTCGTCCTTCGCCTGAAGCAGGATTTCGACGCGCCACGGCTCGTTGATCACGGGTGAGGCGGGCTCCTCGGGCGCGGACAGGCGAAAGCACGTCCGGAACGTCCGGTGCGCCGCGTAGTGCTCCATCGCGCCCCGCCACGCGTCGAGTTGCTCGCTGAGCGCCGCGAGCTCGAGCCCCTCCGCAGCAACGACAGGATCAGCTGCTGACAGCGCGGCGATCCACGCCTCGACGCTCACGGGCACCCGCCCCCGAGCGGCGTGCGGGAACAGCGACTCGGCCACGAAGCGCCGCGCACACGCATCGAGAATGGCGCCGAGCGCGCCGTCGACGATCTGCTCGGCCGTCCTGGAGTGCTCCGATATGCCGACTTCCGCGCGCAGCAGCGGCGGGATTGATCCCGCCAGCAGCTGCAGACGCTCGGCGTCGCCGGGATCGGTCGCGACCGGCTGCCATCGCGCCAGCCACCGATCCTCGCTCCGCGCGAGCATCGGCATGACGCGTCCGCGCGCGAGCAGCTCGAGCGCGAGCTTTGAGATCTCGGCCAGGAAGCGGAGCGAATCGCCGATCGCCAGGCCGGGTTGACCGTGACCGGGGAGGCCGAGCAGGAGCTCGACTGCGTCAGCGGCGCCGAACGTGGCGATGGGAACGACCCACGGATGCAAGCGATCCGGCCGTCCGAAGGTGGCGCCCTCGTCAACGGCGCGCAGGAGGTGCGGCGATGCCTGCGGCCGATGCGCGTCGGAGGGCAGCAGCACGTACAGCTCCCCTGCGACCGACGCCGCGGGATCGAGCTGCGGGCACGCCTGCCCGAGCGCCTGAGCAAGATCCTCGATCCCGGCCGCGAACGGATGCGGGCGAGGCTTCGCCGGCGGTCTGCCGCGCCGCGGCGGCGCAAATGACGGCAGGCTGCCGTCCTCGCCCCACACGCACAGACGCGCCGTGCGCGACCAGGTGGCGTGGAGGACGATCACGCGAAGACATGTTCACGCATCGCCAGGACAGCGCGACGAGCCTCTCAGCCGACGACAGAGCCTCGCGCGGCTGGGACAACCCAAGCGTTACGCCTCTCATTAGAATTAGACTCCGCGCCGGAGACGCAGACGTGGTTGCGATCGAACAGCTTTTGAAGCAGCGCTGGCGACGATGAGGCGGCTCGCGCTGCACCAGCTCACGGTGCCGGACGTCTCGCCGGTGGAGTTGGTGTCGATCGCCGACGCAGTCGGCTGTCAACACGTTTGCATGTTTGTCTACCTGCCAGTCCCGAACCTGCCATTCCAGGCGGTCACCCGGGAGATGGTGCCCGAGCTGCGGTCTCGCATGGCCGCGACGGGCATCACGCCGACCAACGTCGAAACGTTCCCGCTGAGTGAGGACGTGGACCTCGACTCTTTCCGCGCAGCCCTCGACCTCGGCGCCGAGCTCGGGGCGCAGCGCCTCGTCACGATCGTCTTCGACACGGTGCAAACGCGAGCGGCCGAGAACCTCGCGCGGCTGTGTGAGCTGGCGGCCGAGCTCGACATGCAGGTTGGACTCTCGGTCGAGGGCCTCACGCCGGGATGCGCGTCCCTTCAGACAGCCGTCAACCTGATTCGGCTGGCGGGCAAGCCCAACGTCGGCTTCGGCATCGACTGCCTGCACATGGTGCGGATCGGCGCGACGCCCGAGGATCTCGCCGCCCTGCCGGCGGAGCTCTTCGGCTACGCGCAGATCTGCGATGGGCCTGACCTGACGATCCGATCCGACTACCTGCCGGATGTCTTCGAGCGAATGGCACCGGGCGATGGCGTGTTCCCGATCGCCGCGTTCCTCGACGCGCTGCCGGCCGTGACGCCGATCGACATCGAGGCGCCATCGCGGATCGCGCAAGAGAACGGCGTCCCCGCGGTTGAGCATGCACGGCGCGTAACAAAGGCTTCGCGGGAGGCCGTCAATCGGGCGCAGCCCACCCGCTGAGCGCGCCGCAGGCGCACGCGCTCGAGGTGGTCGGGGCGGCGAGGCGGTGGCGGCAGGGAATGGTCACGGTCTCGCCATCTCCGTGCCTCTCGCTGGTGCGGCGAGGACGGGCGAGCGTGCATCCGCGGCATCCGTCAGCACGTCGGTCGCCAGACAGCCCGCGCAGGCAGGACAGTAAGACCGGATCACGTTGACCGCCGGCGCGGCATCGCGAATCCGGACCCGCATCCCGAGCTCGGCGACGAACTCGGACATCGGTAGCTCGTGCTTGACCACGGCCTGACGCCAGTCCTGATCGACCGGCGCGAGCTCGGCCTCGCAAAAGGCGCAGCTCCACCACCGCTCATCGTCGCTCTCGCTTAGCGTCACCGAGATGCCAAGCTCGGCGCGCGCTGTCGCCTCGCGCACCGGCTGCTCGCCGATCCGCGCGCATCGCAGCTGATGCCGGCGCCGATCCGTCGCCTGCGGATCCTCGCTCCCGTCGGCGCGCAGCACGACTCCGTAGGCGGCTTCTGCATGCTCGGCCGTGATGTAACCGTCCCGGAAATCCTTCACGACCGCCCGGATGTCACGAAACAACGGATCGCCCAATCCCGCCCCACCACCGCCAAACGCGCGCAGGACGTCCCCAGGGTTGAGTGCGAAGTGGCCCACCTTCGTGCCGATGACCTCCTTTGTACCCCGGAGGCTCTCCTCGTCCGGACACTGCCCGACGTCAACTGCGTCAGCGTCCTGATATCGCGTGCTGCGAATCGGATATTGCTGCCCGGTCGACGGAGGAAAGCCGCCACCAAAGCCGGGCGGCGGAAACTCGGCGCATGTGATCGTCGTAAAGCCCGCAAACGACGAGCCGCCATGCAGCAGATAGGCCTGATCGAGCCCCTGGCCGCCGCGCCGCTGCCCCGCGCCGCCGCTGTTCTGCGAGATTCTCCGCCACAGAAACAGCACCGGATCGGTCGCCTCGTGCACCTCCACATCCGGCAATCCACTCCCGGCCATGCAGGACGAGCCATACATATCCTGCCCGTCGGCGCCGGTCTGGGCGCCGCCGCCCACGCCAGTGATCGTATCCATGTAGATCATCACCGCCGGGGCGCCATCCCGATCCTTGCCAAACAGGCAAGCCGCCGCCAGCGCGTCACTCGCGATGCCGCTGACACGGCTACGCAGCGTCGCATCGTTACTCAACGATGCGGCTTGATTCAGCACGTTCCGGGCCGCCTTGCCGCACCGATAGCCGGCTTCTCCGTGGCCCAGGCTCACGGGAGCGGGAGGACGCGCATTCACAACCGTTCCCTCCGGACCGAGATCGAACGCGAGCGGTCTCCACATCCCTCCGTTGAAAGGAAGGTCGCCATAGCCCAACATAGTCACGATGTGAGTCATAACACCACCGAGCACCGAGCCGCTCGTGCCGTTCACAGGCGCATCGATCTGGGGATCACCGGTGAACGACAGTTGAAGCTCAGACCCTGACACCGTGAGCGTGCAGCGAACCTGGATCAGCTCGTCAGGGCCGTTCGCGTCGAACTCGATATATTCGACTGCCTCGTAGCGCCCATCTGCCATGGCTTCGATCCGCCGGCGCAGCAGCTCCTCGGTGAGCAGCTTGTTGCGCTCATTGTGCGCTCGATGCGCCTCGAGGCCGAAGCGATCGAGCACGTCCACTAGCTTCCCCTGCGCAACGTTGTTCGCGGCGATCATGCTGCGAATGTCGTTCAACACAGGCCCCGGCGTGCGAACGTTTTGACCGATGTATCGCTTCCACTCATCGTCGATCTGACCCGCGCGGATGATTCGAATCGCCCCGAACCGCAGCGCCTCGTCAAACACGCTGACAGCAGCTGGGGCGGAGCCCGACACGCCCATCCCGCCGATGTCGAGCACATGCAGGTTCGAGAACGCCCAGCCAATAAGATCGCTGCGATAGAACATCGGCGTGACGATCCCGACGTCGCCCTGGTGCTGTGAGCCGCAATAGGGGTCGTTCACGATCCAACCGTCGCCCGGCCGCGCTTCGAGCTGGTCGCGCGCGAGCTGCTTGATGACCGCGTCCGTGTTCAGCCACGCAGTGGAGGAATGCAGCAGGATGTAGGACGACAGCGCGAGCTGCTCGCCCGCCTCGTCCAGCAAGCATGTCGAGAAGTCCTTGGCGTCTGTCACCACCGGCGAGCCCGATGTCCGAACTAGAGTCAGCGCCATCTCATTGACGATGTTCTCCATCGCTTTGCGATGAATCTCGGTCTGGATCGCGTCGGCCATCTCATCACTCCTTGTTGGTCTCAGCGCAATAAAGTAGCCGCTGCGCAAGGGACGACGTCCTTCTCCCGTGCCGCGGGCTATCTAGGCCTGCGTCGGCCGCGGCGATCACCTCGTCAGGATTGGTGCCGGGTCCCTCCTCGAAGGGCTGGAAAAGGAGAGGTTGCCCTCCCTGAACAGGCCGCGCGCGACGAAGACAGTGCCAGAGCTCAACGGATCACTACTGGACAGCGATCCCCCGCGCCGTTGTGTGGCCCTCCGCGATCGCGAACTTGAGATCACGCGGCGACGCCGCGTCGCCAATTAACCGAACGTCCGCGTGCCCCGCCGCGACGAGCTCGTCGTGAAGTCCGCGGTTCGGCTCGTTCTGTGTCACGAGGATGACCAGGTCGGCCGGCACCTCGCGGGCGCGCGAGGACTCGAGTGGCCGCACGATACAGCTCGACGATCCGATCTCGACCAGATAGTGACGGGTGAGAAGCGTGAAATCGCCTTCGTAGAGAAACTCCAGCGCCGGCAGATCCCGCTGGCTCGAGAGGACCGGCAGCCCGCCAAAGCTCGGCAGGCTCGTGGCGTATGTGACGGCGATCCCATGCGCTACGAGGAACTCCGCAGCCGTGATCGCCTCGAAGTGTCCGACAGTGTCGAGGACGAGCGCAGAAGCAGCGCCGTCAGGGATCCCACCCGTAAGCAGAGCGCTGGATGCCAGTACGTGGGCCTGGTGGACGCCGCGCGCCGGCTGAGCAGGGTACGTTGGCTGCAGACCATCCATGCGCGGCGTCGAGCCGGTGGCGACGATCACAGTGTCGGCCGCGTACTTTGGGATGTCCGCTGCCGCGAGGAACGTCTCGAGCTCGACGTCTACGCCAGCCCGCCTGACGCTGGTGCCCAGCCAGTCGACGATGTCGCCAAGCAGCGCAAAGCGCGGTGACCGACGCGCGGCGTTCACAGCGCCTCCGAGTTCCGGCGATGCATCGACGAGCGTGACGTCGTGCCCGCAGAGCGCCGCGACGCGTGCCGCTTCCATCCCCGCCGGCCCGCCGCCGACGACGAGCACCATCCTCGGAGTTCCGACGGGCGTGATCAGGTCCTCCGCCAGCGTGCGCTCGAAGCCGACCGCCGGGTTGACGACGCACCCCATCCTGCCGCCCGTCGAGACACCTCCGTAGCACGCCTGGTTACAGGCGATGCAGGGCCGGACCTCGTCGGCGTGTCCCTCGCGCGTCTTGCGCACGACGTCGGGGTCGGCGATCAGCGCGCGAACCATCGAGACCATGTCCGCAACGCCGTCGGCGATCACCCGCTCGGCCTCCTCGAGCGTCCGGAAACGGCCCGTGACGATGCTCGGCACGGTCGCCGCTGCGGTGATCTGCCGCGCGGAAGGTAGCTCGTACCCGACGGGCTCATCCATGGGCCCCACGACCGTGACACGCCGGTACACGTCGCCGAGCGAGGTGCTGACGAAGTCGATCAGTCGCTCGCGCTGGAGCGCTCGGAGCACCGCGCAGACCGCGTCCTCTGACAGGTTCCCCGGCAATTCGCTCGCGCCGAGCCGGACCCCGACCGCGATGCTGCCCCCGACCTCGCCGCGTACCGCCCTCAGGATCTCCAGCAGGAAGCGCATGCGGTTCTCGAGACTGCCGCCGTACTCGTCGGTGCGCGTGTTCAAAAACGGCGAAAGAAACTGAGCCGGGAGGTAGGCGTGGGCGCCGTGCACCTCGACGCCGTCGAGACCGCCGTCGCGGCAACGACGGGCGGCGGTGGCGAAGGCGCCGACGATCTCGTCGATCTGGCCCGTGGTCATCGGCGTGCCGACCATCCCGTGAAACGACGGGACGGTTGAAGCCGCCCACGGCGGTTTCCCGTCAGCCGCCGTCCCCCGGTTCCCGGCATGGAACAGCTGTTGGAAGAGGCGCATGCCGTACGGTTTGACCGCGGCGACGAGCTCCTGGTAGCGCGCGACAGTCCGATCGTCCGACACGGTCATCGCACTCGACGAGTGGTGGACGGCGTCCGCGTCGAGGATCGTCAGCGCCACGCCACCCTTTGCGCGTGCGACGTGATACGCAACAATGTCGTCGCCGCCGAACAGCTCGCGAGGAGTGGAGAACGCAGTTCCGTGTGCCGTTCGGACGATGCGGTTCTTGATCTCGACCGGCCCGACCTGGATAGGCTCATAGACCTTCGTCAGCGTCATCGCCATGCTACCGAGGCCCTCCGTAAGCACCTGGCCCGAACGGTTGAACTGAAATCCCGCGTAAGACGCCAGGATGGCTCGCAGTGGCCAGTCCCGGATTCACTGCACTGCCTTGCTCGAGCACATCAAAGCGACGTCTGTCCAAATACGCTACGCAGCGAAGGCCAGTCCAACCCAGCACGAGGTAACCCCCGATCGCTCGCCATTTATCAGGAGATAGTTTCTCCTCTTACTTTCACAGCGGCACACACTGATGTCAAGGACGATGTCTGCAGCGATTCGGGCAATCGCTCGGCCATCATCGCTTGACCGACGCCCAGCCGGAGCGCGGTCGAGCTGGCTATTCGACAGCAGTTGCCGGCCCGAGTCCAGACCGTGGCGGGCGGATGTCTTGACCGCGACCGCCTCGGCGGTTATCGTAAACGGATAAACAGCTCCGCTTAGGCGCCGTCGGTTCTCGAGCCCAGTTGGGATAAGCACGGGGGTCGTCGGCGTGGTGCTTCGTTGATCTCGGTTGTCAACGTCCGGGTCTGCGAGGATGGTGAGAGGACGATAGGAGGGTGTGCCATGCCTTTGACGATTCATCCGATGAGTTTCGGCGAGGTGGCCGCTGATACGAGCTACCTTGCGTTCAACTGGACGCCGGGGACCAAGCTCCGCGTCCCCTACATGTCCTACCTGATCGCGGGAGGCTCGACACCCATTGTCGTGGATGCGGGGCTGCGCTTCGACGAGCCCCCGGAGCCGGACTCTCCACGCCGGTTGGGGCCGGAGCATTCGCTGGATGATCAGCTGGCGAAGCGCGGGCTCGAGCCGGCCGACATCGGCCTCGTCGTGTTCACCCATCTCCACGCCGACCACACGGGCCTTCTGGATCGATTCCCCAACGCGCGCCTGGTCGTGCAACGCGCGGAGCTGCAATACGCGGCCGCGCCGCTGTTCCCTCATTTCATGTACGACCGGACCGATGTCGCCAAACTCGTCGGATCACACTGGGGACAGATCGAGCTGCTCGACGGTGACACCGAGATCGTGCGAGGCGTGCGAGGCGTCGTCGTCGGCGGGCACTCGCCAGCGGGCCAGATGCTTTATGTGGACGTACCATCGGGCACGGCGATCATCACTGGAGATGCCGTATGCGTCGCCGAGCCCACGATCAATCAGGGGCTTCCGCCGGGTTATGTCGTCGACATGGCCGACGCGCTCCGCGCGATCGAGCTGGTTCGACGTGATGCAACCCACGCGCTGCCAGGTCACGATGCGCTCGTGTTCGAGAACTATCCGAACGGGGTCAGTTGATGAGCGGTACCGTCGTGCTCGTCTCGGGAACGTCCGGCGCGGGTAAGACGACGACCTGCCGCAGCTTCGCCCGGCGTGCCGAGGAGATGTACCTGCTGTTCGGCCTCGATCTGCTTGTCGGCACGCTCTTCCCCGGCCAGTACACGATCTTCGGCTCCAGAATGGAGGACGGGCTGAACCTCTTCCACTTCGGCAAGTCGGGCTGGAAAGCGGTGCAGGCGATGCACGAGATGATTGCCGCCGCGTCACGCTCAGGTCAGAATCTGGTCGTCGATCACATGATGTTCGTCGACCCGCCGGTGCTCCAGGATTGCGTCTGGCGGCTGAGCGACGTGCCAGTGCTTTTCGTCAACCTGAGGGTTCCATACGAGCGGATCGGGGAGCGCTTGATGAGTCGTCATCGGGAGCTTCCGGAGACCATGGCCGAGCTCGTCGGGCCAGACGGCGAGCGTGAGATGGCGGAGAGGCTCAGAGCGCTGACGCCGTGGTTCTACGAGGCGGCCTATCGAAACGACCGCTACGACCTCGATCTCGACACGAGTCAACTCTCCGCCGACGACGTCTGCGAGCGGATCGAGGCGCGTCTCGCGGAGGGTCCCGGTACGGCGTTCGCCGAGCTTCGCCGACGGTATCCGCATCCTCCTGTGCATCCTTCCAGCGGTGAACACGAACTCTCAAGTCAGCGGCCCGCCGGCGGCCAAGAAGACTGAGTGGGGAGCCGGCTGATGAACGAGTTCCGGATTCATCGCGACGTCCGCATCCCGACGGAGGAGCCCGGGGTCACGCTCTCGGGTGATCTCTATCTCCCGGTCGTTGATGGGCCGGTTCCGGCTCTACTCACCGTCTCGCCGTACCGCAAGGACGCCTCTATCGGCATCCCGTACGACCCCGAGCTTCGCTGGTTCGCGGCGCGCGGCTACGCGGCGCTGCTCGTCGATCTGCTCGGTACCGGCTCCTCGGACGGTGTGTTGCGCGCCCCGGTCGACCTCGCCGACGCCGAGGACGGGCTCGCGGCGGTCGCGTGGGCGGCGAGCCAGCCTTGGTGTACGGGGTCGATCGGGATGTGGGGGCAGTCGTACGGCTCGATGACCGCGATGGGCACGGCCACGCACAACCCCGAGCACCTCAGAGCGATCGTCGCCGTCCAGGGGCCGATCGATCCCGAGTGGGACTCGATTCATCCGAACGGGACGCGCGGCGGACAGTGCCCGGTTCCCACGTTCGGGCGCCTGACGCTCGTCGACCAGCTCCTCCCTCCGCTCGAGAAACACCACTCGCCGCAGCAGCAGCAGCGTTGGCGCGACCGGCTCGAGGATGCCGAGTCCTGGGTCCTCGACCTCTTCCATCACGGGCCGAACGATCCCGTGTGGCGCGAACGCGTCATCGACGCGGCCAAGATCCGCGTGCCGGCCCTCTGCGTGGGTGGCTGGCGCGACATGCAGCTCGAGGGGCAGGTCCGCGCATACGAGCTCATGCAAGGTCCGAAGAAGCTGCTCGTCGGCCCCTGGTTGCACGTGCATCCGCAGCAGTCGCCCGTCGCGCCGATCGACTTCCTGCCAATGGTCCTGCGGTTCTGGGATTTCTGGCTACGTGGCATCGACAACGGGGTAATGGACGAGCCCCCGGTCACTGTCTTCGTTCAAGGCCTCGAGAAATGGAGGACATACGACAGCTGGCCGCCCGCCCCCGACCGGCTACGGCTCGATAGCACGCGCGTCCTGACGATCGACGGCTCACGCGAGTACCGCCCAGACCCGACGATCGGCGCACTCGAGGGGCTGTGGGGCATCGGCAGCCCGTTCGGCCTTCCCCTCGACCAGACCGACGACGATCGCCGCTCGCTCTGCGCAACCGGCGAGCCGCTTGCGGACGACCTCCTCGTCGCCGGCCGACCGCGTGTCGTGGTGAACCTCGAGGAGGGATCGCGCGCTGAGCGATTCGTCGTCCGGCTCAACGATGTCGACCGTGACGGTGGCTCCACGTTCGTCACGAGTGGCGTCTCATGCGGCGGAGAACCGCTCGACCTCTATCCCGACCACCTACCGCTTCGCGAATGGTCACCGGCTGCGCGTCGTCGTCTGCGACGCCGAGTTCCCGCGCCTCTGGCCGCTGCTCGATGCGCCGGTCCTGCGCGTCGCCTCGATCGAGCTCGAGCTCCCGATCGTTCCCCCGAACCTCGGGGAACCGGTGGAGGTGCCGACCGCCCCCGATCGCGGGGGTCAGATTCCCAACATCGAGGGCCAGCCGATCTGGCGGATCACGCGGAACCCGCTCGACGACAGCATCGAGGTGGTCTCCGGCGCGGAATGGACCGCGAGAACGTCGAACGGCGAGCACATCCTCGAACGACGCGCCGAGTGCCGCGCGATTGTCCGCCCGGACGCACCCGAGGCCGCGGTCATCCATAGCCGCGATGCGCAGCGCGCGCGGCTGAAGACGGGCGAGACGCTCGAGGCGATCGTCACCCTGCGCCTCACGAGCGCAGCACTGTGGGTGAAGGGCGAGGTGATCGTCGACGGCGAGACGGTCTTCAACCGCACGTGGGATGCGAACGCACGGATGTAGCCGACCCGCGCTCGTCGAAGCCGAAGCCGATTTGCACCGAATGTCATCGTGGCGCATCCGCAAAACCATGAACCCGAGATGCACGATGGCCTGCAACACGCGTCTAAGAATCGTGTAAGGTTTCCGGCGGTCCTAGTGGCCGACCAGCTTTCGGTGCCGGGGGACACGAGCTGGCTCAACAGAATTTGATTCGGAGGGGCCCGTGAGCTGGTTCGGCGAAGGAGGGCAGGGGATGCGGCGTCGCGGAGCGCTGGTGTTGGTTGTGGCGGCGTTCGCGGCGGCCTGCGTCGCGGCGGTGGCGACGTTGGCTGGCGTTGGCCGCCTGTCAGGTCGGAGCGTTCGCGCGGCTGCGACCGGAGCGCCCGTCTCGCTCGTGAACGTCGCCGACCGGCTCGGCTCGACGACCGCGTCCCACGCCGGCAGCGGCCTGCGCCGCTCGGCCCGGACGAATGCGCGGACGGGGCACGCGGCGAGCGCGGCTGCGGCGCTGAGTGAAGCGACTTCGCGCTCCCGTAATGCGGCGGGTGAAACGAGTGAGAGCTCCCGCGGAACGGCGCACCGCCCGGGCGCGGGCCTGGCCGGCTCCAGCCAGGCGAGGGTCAGCTCGACCGCCGCTCTCAGTGGGTTCCGGCTCCCGTCACCCGCGGCCGGCTTCGGTGCCGCGATCAGCACGGACGCGCTCAGAGCCGCCACCAACGATCCGCTCGGCTCCGCCCGCGCCGCGAGCAGCGATCCGCTCACGTGCACGACTGGCACCATCTACGGGACCGGCTCCGGCACCGTGCTTGGCGGAACAGGCAGCCCCGGGCTGTATTCGCTGGCCACCACAAGCCTCGGCGGAACCTCGGTTCCGGCGACGCTGGTCGCGACGGGGGCAGGCAACGTCAACGCTCTCGGCATCACCGCAGGCGGCACCGCCGCCTACTGGGTCAATAAGACCAACGGCGACATCCTCGAGTACAACGCTTCCACCGGCACCGTGACGGATCGCGGCTCCACGACCGTGCCGAGCAATGAGTTGGGGAATCTGAACGCCGGCGCCGTCAACATCGCGAACGGCTACTACTACTTCGCCTACGCGCCGAGCGCCGGCAACATGGTGATCTACGCGTTCAACACGGCCACCAACACGCTGGTCGGTGAGGTCGCCACCGCGACGGCTCCGGACTTCAGCAACGGCGACATCGCGTTCGACGCGGGCGGAAACCTCTACTGGGTCGGGTCGTCCGGGACCACCGCGGCGCTCGGAGTGATCCCCGGTCCGATTCCCACGACCGCCGGGACCACCGCGTTGACCGGCAAGACGATCACCACGTACTCCGATCCGGGCTCGGTGCAGTACGACGGCGTCGCCTTCGACGACAGCGGGAACCTCTACCTCATGGATCTCAACCAGGCCTCGGGCACGACGACCAAGCTCGAGGAGGTTGCACCGCTTACCGGGACGATAGAGGCCGGTCCGACGGACGTGAGCCCGGCAATCGCCGGGACCGACCTCGGCACCTGCGCGACCCCCCCAACCCTGGTCCTGCAGAAGAACGTCGTCGGGCGTATCCAGTCGACCGACCAGTTCACGCTGTCGATCACCGGTCCGGGGATCTCGGGCTCGACGAGCGGAGCCACCGCGACGACTTCCGGCGCGGCCACCGGCATCCAGGCTCAGGTTGCCGGGCCGCTTCCGGTGATCTCCGCAAACACGTACACGATCACCGAGACGGCGACGAACAACAACCTCAGCTCCTACACGAGCACCTATATCTGCACGGACACGACCACCAGCACCACCGTGACCTCGGGGACCGGAACGAGTGCCAACGTGACGATCCCGACTCCGGCCAGCGGCGAGCTCGGGCCTGCGGTCGTCTGCCAGTTCACGAACACACCACTCACCTCCTCGCTCTCGATCGCCAAGTCGGCGAGTCCGACGACGGTGACCGCGGTCGGGCAGACGGTGACCTACCACTACACGGTCACGAACACCGGCCAGACCCCGCTCACCAACGTGCACGTGACGGATACGCAGACGCCGCCGGCTTCTGGGTTGACGTCGGGGCCGACGTGTGTGTCGTTGTCGACACCGACGGGGACGTGCTCCGGTTCGTCCACTTCGCTTGCGGTAGGTCAGGTCGCGACGTTCACCGCGACCTACACGGCGACGGCGGCTGATTTTGCTCACGGGTCGATCAACGATTCGGCGACCGCGACCGGAACGCCGCCGTCCGGCCCAGCGACCACGTCGCCGCCGTCGACGGCGACGGTGACCTCGACGCAGGCCGCGGCGCTAACGATCGCCAAGTCGGCGAGTCCGACGTCGGTGACGACGGTTGGGCAGACGGTGACGTACACGTTCACCGTGACGAACTCCGGTAACGTCGATCTCACCGACGTGCACGTGACGGATACGCAGGACGCCGCCGGCTTCTGGGTTGACGTCGGGGCCGACGTGTGTGTCGTTGTCGACACCGACGGGGACGTGCTCCGGTTCGTCCACTTCGCTTGCGGTAGGTCAGGTCGCGACGTTCACCGCGACCTACACGGCGACGGCGGCTGATTTTGCTCACGGGTCGATCAATGATTCGGCGACCGCGACCGGAACGCCGCCGTCCGGCCCAGCGACCACGTCGCCGCCGTCGACGGCGACGGTGACCTCGACGCAGGCCGCGGCGCTAACGATCGCCAAGTCGGCGAGTCCGACGTCGGTGACGACGGTTGGGCAGACGGTGACGTACACGTTCACCGTGACGAACTCCGGTAACGTCGATCTCACCGACGTGCACGTGACGGATACGCAGGACGCGCCGGCTTCTGGGTTGACGTCGGGGCCGACGTGTGTGTCGTTGTCGACACCGACGGGGACGTGCTCCGGTTCGTCCACTTCGCTTGCGGTAGGTCAGGTCGCGACGTTCACCGCGACCTACACGGCGACGGCGGCTGATTTTGCTCACGGGTCGATCAATGATTCGGCGACCGCGACCGGAACGCCGCCGTCCGGCCCAGCGACCACGTCGCCGCCGTCGACGGCGACGGTGACCTCGACGCAGGCCGCGGCGCTAACGATCGCCAAGTCGGCGAGTCCGACGTCGGTGACGACGGTTGGGCAGACGGTGACGTACACGTTCACCGTGACGAACTCCGGTAACGTCGACCTCACCGACGTGCACGTGACGGATACGCAGGAGGCGCCGGCTTCTGGGTTGACGTCGGGGCCGACGTGTGTGTCGTTGTCGACACCGACGGGGACGTGCTCCGGTTCGTCCACTTCGCTTGCGGTAGGTCAGGTCGCGACGTTCACCGCGACCTACACGGCGACGGCGGCTGATTTTGCTCACGGGTCGATCAATGATTCGGCGACCGCGACCGGAACGCCGCCGTCCGGCCCAGCGACCACGTCGCCGCCGTCGACGGCGACGGTGACCTCGACGCAGGCCGCGGCGCTAACGATCGCCAAGTCGGCGAGTCCGACGTCGGTGACGACGGTTGGGCAGACGGTGACGTACACGTTCACCGTGACGAACTCCGGTAACGTCGACCTCACCGACGTGCACGTGACGGATACGCAGGACGCGCCGGCTTCTGGGTTGACGTCGGGGCCGACGTGTGTGTCGTTGTCGACACCGACGGGGACGTGCTCCGGTTCGTCCACTTCGCTTGCGGTAGGTCAGGTCGCGACGTTCACCGCGACCTACACGGCGACGGCGGCTGATTTTGCTCACGGGTCGATCAATGATTCGGCGACCGCGACCGGAACGCCGCCGTCCGGCCCAGCGACCACGTCGCCGCCGTCGACGGCGACGGTGACCTCGACGCAGGCCGCGGCGCTAACGATCGCCAAGTCGGCGAGTCCGACGTCGGTGACGACGGTTGGGCAGACGGTGACGTACACGTTCACCGTGACGAACTCCGGTAACGTCGACCTCACCGACGTGCACGTGACGGATACGCAGGAGGCGCCGGCTTCTGGGTTGACGTCGGGGCCGACGTGTGTGTCGTTGTCGACACCGACGGGGACGTGCTCCGGTTCGTCCACTTCGCTTGCGGTAGGTCAGGTCGCGACGTTCACCGCGACCTACACGGCGACGGCGGCTGATTTTGCTCACGGGTCGATCAATGATTCGGCGACCGCGACCGGAACGCCGCCGTCCGGCCCAGCGACCACGTCGCCGCCGTCGACGGCGACGGTGACCTCGACGCAGGCCGCGGCGCTAACGATCGCCAAGTCGGCGAGTCCGACGTCGGTGACGACGGTTGGGCAGACGGTGACGTACACGTTCACCGTGACGAACTCCGGTAACGTCGATCTCACCGACGTGCACGTGACGGATACGCAGGAGGCGCCGGCTTCTGGGTTGACGTCGGGGCCGACGTGTGTGTCGTTGTCGACACCGACGGGGACGTGCTCCGGTTCGTCCACTTCGCTTGCGGTAGGTCAGGTCGCGACGTTCACCGCGACCTACACGGCGACGGCGGCTGATTTTGCTCACGGGTCGATCAATGATTCGGCGACCGCGACCGGAACGCCGCCGTCCGGCCCAGCGACCACGTCGCCGCCGTCGACGGCGACGGTGACCTCGACGCAGGCCGCGGCGCTAACGATCGCCAAGTCGGCGAGTCCGACGTCGGTGACGACGGTTGGGCAGACGGTGACGTACACGTTCACCGTGACGAACTCCGGTAACGTCGATCTCACCGACGTGCACGTGACGGATACGCAGGAGGCGCCGGCTTCTGGGTTGACGTCGGGGCCGACGTGTGTGTCGTTGTCGACACCGACGGGGACGTGCTCCGGTTCGTCCACTTCGCTTGCGGTAGGTCAGGTCGCGACGTTCACCGCGACCTACACGGCGACGGCGGCTGATTTTGCTCACGGGTCGATCAATGATTCGGCGACCGCGACCGGAACGCCGCCGTCCGGCCCAGCGACCACGTCGCCACCGTCGACGGCGACGGTGACCTCGACGCAGGCCGCGGCGCTAACGATCGCCAAGTCGGCGAGTCCGACGTCGGTCGCGACGGTTGGGCAGACGGTGACGTACACGTTCACCGTGACGAACTCCGGTAACGTCGATCTCACCAACGTGCACGTGACGGATACGCAGGAGGCGCCGGCTTCTGGGTTGACGTCGGGGCCGACGTGTCAGTCGCTCTCCAGCCCGGCGGGGACGTGCTCGGGTTCCTCGACGTCGTTGGTGCCGGGGCAGGTCGCGACGTTCACGGCGACCTACACCGTGACGCTGGCGGACCTGGACCACGGTTCGATCAGTGATTCGGCGACCGCAACCGGGACACCGCCGTCCGGCCCACCGACCACGTCGCCGCCGTCCTCGGTGACGGTGCCGGCCGCCGCGGCGCCCGCGCTGACGATCACTAAATCGGCGAGTCCGTCGTCTGTGTCCACGGTTGGTCAGACGGTGACCTATACGTTCAGCGTTACGAATACCGGCAACGTCGACCTCACCGACGTGTCCGTCACCGATACGCAGCAGGCGCCGGCCGGTCCGTTGACGTCAGGGCCGACGTGCCAGTCGCTCTCGAGCCCCGCCGGGACGTGTTCCGGTTCGTCGACCTCGCTTGCGCCTGGGCAGGTCGCGACGTTCACGGCGACCTACACCGTGACGCTGGCGGACCTGGACCACGGTTCGATCAGTGATTCGGCGATCGCGACCGGGACGCCGCCCACCGGCCCACCGACGACATCGCCGCCGTCCTCGGTGACGGTGCCGGTGGCCGCGGCGCCCGCGCTGACGATCACTAAATCGGCGAATCCGACGGTGGTGTCCACGGTTGGTCAGACGGTGACCTATACGTTCACCGTTACGAACACCGGCAACGTCGACCTCACCGACGTGTCCGTCACCGATACGCAGCAGGCGCCGGCTGGGCCGTTGACGTCAGGGCCGACGTGCCAGTCGCTTTCGAGCCCGGCCGGGACGTGTTCCGGTTCGTCGACCTCGCTCGTGCCTGGGCAGGTCGCGACGTTCACCGCGACCTACACCGTGACGCAGGCGGACCTGGACCACGGTTCGATCGGTGATACCGGGACCGCGAGGGGGACACCGCCATCCGGCCCACCGACCACATCGCCACCGGCCTCGGACACTGTGACCGACACGCTGACCCCCGGGTTGTCGATTGTCAAGTCGGCGAGCCCGTCGTCTGTCACGACGATTGGGCAGACGGTGACGTATACGTTCACCGTGACGAACACCGGCAATGTCGACCTCAGCGACGTCTCCGTTGCCGACTCGCAGGGCGCACCCGCCGGCGGCCTGACATCGGGTCCGACGTGTCAGTCGCTCTCGAACCCGGCGGGGACGTGTTCGGGTTCCTCGACGTCGCTCGCGCCCGGGCAGGTCGCGACGTTCACGGCGACCTACACCGTGACGCAGGCGGATTTGGATCACGGGTCGATCAGCGATTCGGCGACCGCGACTGGGACGCCGCCGTCCGGCCCACCGACCACATCGCCGCCGGCTACCGCCACCGTCACCACTGCCAGCATCGCCCTTCTGACGGTGACCAAGGTCGTCGACAGGCATCACGTCGTCGTCGGTGGCCTGCTCGATTACAGGATCTTGGTCGTCAACCACGGACCCGACGCAGCTAACGATGTCGTCGTCCACGACACGCCGAGCATCCCGATGAACGTGATCTCTGTGCGAACGACGGTTGGCCACTGCTCCGTGACCCACCGCGACGACATCACCTGTGACCTCGGCACCCTCGCTGACAACGAGCAGGTGACGATCAAGGTCAGCGCAGACGCGCTGGCGGTCGGCAGCGAGGTCGACACGGCCACTGCGACGACCACCAGCCACAACCCGAACCCGAGCGGCGCGACCGGGCACGCGACGGCGAAGGTCGTATCGCCGCTGCGGCTGACCAAGACGGCCAACCCGACGAGGGTGCAGACAGGCCAGAGCGTGACCTTCACGATCGCCGTCACCAACCTGTCGTCCAGGACGCTCAACAACGTGCGGGTCTGCGACATGCTCCCGGCCGGGCTGTTGTACATCAGCTCTAATCCGCGCTCGGCGCTCGTCGGGGAGGGCCGCTGCTGGACGATCAAGCACCTGCCTGGTCACGCGACCCGCTCGTTCGCGCTGGTCGCGAACGCGGCGCCCGGCAACAGCGGGCGCGTCGTCAACGTCGCGACGGTCCACGTCGAGGGTCTGCCCACGCTGCGCGCCCGGCGAGCGGTCTTGGTCACGCGCCCGCCGATCCAGCCGTGCCCCGCCGTCGACGTGGGGAACGCCGCTCGGATGGCACCGAGCGCGCATGCGGCCTGCTAAACACTAGGCGAGTGAGTTGATGTTCCGCTTCGCTGAACTGGCCCCGCGGCGCTGGCTGGCGGGCGGCAGAAGCGCAGCCATGTTTGCGGCTGCAGCAGTCGCGCTGGCGGGCTGCGGCGGGTCCGCGCATCAACAGAGCCAAACGGCCGCGGTCATGCACTCGGCGACGACCGGCGCCGCCGGTTCGCCCTCGACCGCGAACGCGGGCTCGACCACCCCCTCAACCTCGCAGGCGGGCTCGACCACCCCCTCAACCTCGCAGGCGGGCTCGACCACCCCCTCAACCTCGCAGGCGGGCTCGACTGGGACCCAGGGAGACCACAAGCCGACGGGATCGCATCGGCCGGCTCGGGTCCGGCCGATCGTTCTGACCGTCGCCGAGCAGCGGGCGGCCTCCAGCAAGATCGCGCGCTCGGTGCCGGCGAATGTGCCAAACAGCGTGGCGGCGCGCAGGAACGCCACGCTGGCCTCCTGCCGTTCCGCTGCCGGCGGATGGCAGGCCGGCGGTACGGTGACCTACGCCGGCGGGTCGGCGGCCGCGTACAAGATCACTGTGTTCTTCACGACGTCGAACGCGACCGTGATCGGCTACGCCGACACCGTCGTCCAGGTCGCGGCTGGGCAGACGAAGCCGTGGACCGTGCGAGCGACGTTCGACGCGCCAAAGGGCACCCTATGCGTCCTGCGCGGCGTCGCGCTGATGGCCTGACGGATCGAGCCGATACGCGCCGGCGGCACGAGATCGACGCGGAGATTCGCCCGCAGTCTCGCTGTGGGCCGCCGATCTTGGCATGAGCAAGCCCGCCCGGGACGTCGCACATGCGGCGCGGATTCTTCCGCGAACCGGCCGTCAAGAGTCCGTCGAGGGCGCCCGGATCCGTGTGGTTTCAGCGATGCCCAATCTTCGCGACGGCTCTGGCGAAGGATCCGGTGGTCAGCCCCCAGGACGGATCGCCCCACAGGAAGGGCTCGATTTCCGAGAGCCCAAGCCTCCCAAGACCGATCAGGGCCTGGTAGGCGTAGCCGTCGACGTTCTTAGGGTTCGTCGAGCCCCAGGTGTGGCGGATCGACGTCCAGCCGTATTCGTTGGCTGAGACCGGCGTTCGGCCGCGACCGTATTGCCGGATCTCGGCGAGCGCGTCCCGGGCCACCTGGACCGTTTGGCTGGGGGTCGCTGCGTAGGGGTGGATCGCGATTTCGTCGATTGGCTCTCCGCGGAACGCCTTGAGCAGGCGCGGCAGCGAGGTCGCCGTCCAGGCTAGTCCGCCCGCCTCGACCGGGGCGCCGTTATAGACGCGATGCACGGCCGTGCGGACCGTCTCGTACATGCGCATGTAGTTCGACAAGTTGATGTTCTGGCCCCAGTCATAGAGGTTGTCGGGCTCGTTCCACACCTCGACGTTGGTCACCGGCATGTACGGCAGCTTGGGGTTGGCCTTCCAGAACGCGCCGTGCGGTCCGTAGCGCTCCATGAACGCCGTTGCGTACGCGGCGAACGTTGCGTTGCTCGCCGGCGGCAGGAACGCGAGCGCTCGCTTTCCCGACGACAGATGGAGGACGTTCGAGATGTGCTCCTCGGCCCAGCGCGGCGCGAACGCGAGCGTCGGCTCCCAACGCAGACGAGCCGATGCCATCTCCGAGACGATCAGATCGTCATAGCCCCAGTTATAGGTGTGGCGCCCTCTGATCGGAGGATTCGGTTCGGTGATTGCCCAGTTGGAATCAGCGCGACCAACCCGGCCCCCAGCCTTGTAAAGCGCGTTGAGGCTGCTCGTGACCCTGGCCTGCGACCAGATGCCGCGCACTTGGTTCGTGAACTCGCTGCCGACCGTGGCGCCGAACGTCGTCGCGCCTGCGGTCGCAGGGACGGCTAGTGCGCAAAGGCACAACAGAACTGGCAGATAGCGTCTCATAACCCTCGCATCGGATCGACTGACAGGCCCCCGTGGCCCAGAACACGTTGGAGCGCCAATGGTTGTGGCGGAGCCACGGCGTCCACTTGATGCTAGGGCGAGAGGGCGACGGCGAGCCCCGGGCCGCGGCGCCCGATCTTGACACGGACACCCCGGAGCGCCAGTTCGGCGCGGCCGTGATGCTCGTGGAGCACAACATCGACGTCGTTGCCGCCAGCTGCGACTACGTGATCGCCTTACACCTCGCGCGCCTCTAATTGACGGATAGCGGCAGGATCGCGGTCACGATCGTGCCGCCGCCGGGCGGACTCGCGATGTCGACCCGCCCTCCGAGCGCGGCCGCGCGATCTCGGGTCCCGACCAGCCCGTTACCGCCCGGATCGGCACCTCCGACGCCGTCGTCGCGAATCTCGAGACGGAGCGTCCCATCGCGAGCGCGCTGACCTCCGCATGTGTGGCATCCGAGTGCTTCACGACGTTCGTGAGCGCTTCGGCGACGATGAAATACGCGTTCGCTTCGACCTCCGGCGGGTACCGCTCGTTCGGCACGTCCACCTGTACCGGCAGGTCGATCCGCTTCACGACCGTTGCCACGGCGGCACGCAGGCCCGCTTTCGTCCGGATCCCTGGGAGGATTCCGTGTGCGAGCTCGCGCAGCTCCGCATTGCCCTGCTGGGCTTGTGCAAGCGCCTCGGCGATCAGTGGCTCGGCTTTGCCATCTCCGTCTTGGCTCGCCGCGTGTGCGAGTTTCAGCGTCAGGATCGTCTGCACGAGTCGTTGCTGCGCGCCATCGTGAAGGTCGCGGACGACGCGGCGACGCGCCTCGTCGGCCGCCGTCAGCAGACGCGCGCGCGAGGCATTGAGCTGGTCGCGGCTGTCGGCGTTCGCAATCGCGGTCTCGAGCAACTCGGCGAAATCGCCTAGCCGTCGCTCTGCGTCGAGGGGAGCCGGTTGATGGCTCCAGTTTGCGACCGCGAGGCCCCACAGTCGACCGTCGACCACAATCGGCGCGCCGACGCTCGCGCGGACGCCCATCGTGTACGCGAACTCGGCGACCGGCCCTTCCGTCCCCTCGTAGGGGTCCATGCGGACCGGCCTCGCCGAGCGGCGCACCATCGTCGTCAGGTTGGCCCCCTCGTGGCTCACGCGTGTGCCGGGCGGAAGCGTCGAGGTGTGCGAGCCGCGGTGAGCGACGATCGTCAGCTCATCGTCCTGTTCGTAGCGCCCGACGAGCAGAGCGTCTGCACCGACGAGTGCCTCCATCTCACCGGCGACAGCATCGAACAGCGCGGTCGCCGGAGCGCCCTCCGCGACGAGCGTTGCCACCCGCCGCAGCGCCGCCTGCTCATCGGCGAGTGTGCTCAGCTCTCCCCGGGACTCGACGAGCTGGGTGAACATCAAGCCCGTCTCGAGGGCATCCGCAAGACGCCAGCCGATCTCCTGGAACAGTCGCTCTTCCGGTGCTGTCCAGATTCGGGCGTAGGAGCATTGATGCAGCCCGAACATGTAGGGCGCGTCCACCTTCGGATATACGGCCATGGCAAGCTGTGAGCGGATATCGAAGCGTTCAGCCGGACCCGAGGGCGGCGCATGCGGTGACTGCGGATCGAATCGCACCGGGCCTCGGGAGGCCAAAACGGTCCGGATCGAGTCCGCGACCTCCGGATCATTTCGGATCTCCGTGCCGAGGCCGAACACGCCGGCGTACCCGGCCCGGCTTTGCACGCTCACCACACGATGTGACGCCGCCTCCGGATCGCAGGGGTGGATCATCCAGGCGCGGTCGCAATTGAAGATGGCCAGCACCTCGTCGAGGACGGAATCCAGCATCCCCTTGAAGTCGTTGGTCGTCTGGATCGCCCGGCCGATCCGGTCCAAGCTTTGAAGCAGCCACAGCTGCGCGCGGCGCTGCTCGTCTGCTTGCCTGCGCTTGCCGCCGAACAGGAGCACGAGCGCGGCCAACGCGACCCCGGCGCCCAGGAGGCCCCAGGCGAGCGCGGTCGCCGCCGCGCTTCGAGTGCCGCGCGGGACGACCACAGTCCAGCGCCGCGCCGCCGTCACGAAGCTCTGTGTGCTCACCCCGGGACCCCCCAGCGACGCGCCAACGCTTCCGCCGCCCACTCGCATCTCGACCCCGCCGGACGAGCCGGCGAGTGAGCCTTCGAGCCACTCTGCGGGCACATACACGACGACGAAGCCGGGTACCGCTCCGGCCTGCTCGAGCCGCTGCGCAGCCTCGACCAGGAAGAGCCCGCTGTTCCCAGGGACGTTCACGGGCGCCGTGGCGACGACGGAGAAGAGGGGTTCCGACGACTCGAGCACCTGGCGCAGCTGTGGGTAAGCCCCCAGGTCGACACCGGGGACGTCGTCGGCGAGCACCTCGGTGATCAGCGACGCCGGGTAATACACCGTTCGAGCGGAGGCGTTGAGGTGTCCCTGCGACTGTGGTTGCGTGATCGGGCGCGCGATCGACGCCTCGTATGCGGCGCGGCGCGCCTCGGTGACCGGCTCGACCCAGGCCGCCTCGTCGAGGTTCGCCAACCCGAGAATCCCGAGGGCGAAGCTCGAGAAGTCGCTTTCGCCGACCCCCCGATGATCGACGATGTAGCTGCGGATTGCGTCGACGTACGCCACGGCACGCGCGGCGCTGCTCTCGACCTGGACCGCGACGAGCTCTGCTCGCTGCTGAGCCTGGCGCTGGGCGGCGGCTGCGGAGAGGTGCGGAGCCGTTCTCGTGGCGGCCGCGGTTGTGGTGGGCGGGTGCGGTGCCAGTGGCGGGGCTGCGCGCGCCGTCCAGGGCGGAACGCTGGTCTTCGCCCGCGCGGCCGACATCCAATCGCTCGACCCGACCGCCGTCGTCGACGACCCGAGCATCTGGGCTCAGGAGCAGATCTACGAGACCCTCTACACGGTCACCGCCGGCGGCACGGGCGTGCGCCCATGGCTGGCCACCGGCTACACGCTCTCGCGCGACCAGCGGACGTGGACGTTCGAGCTGCGGCCGGGGGTACGCTTCTCCAACGGCCGGCTGCTGCGTGCCACCGACGTCGTGTACTCGATCGACCGCGCGCGTGAATCGACGACGGGATTCGGCTACATCGACGCGGCGATCGCGTCGGTGCAGGCGCCCAATGACCACACTGTGGTGGTTCACACCAAGTACCCGTGGGCGCCGCTGCTCGCCGACCTGTCCCTGTTCGTCAACGGCGTCGTTCCTCGCGACCTCGATGGCCGGAGCCCAGCTGCCTTCTTCCAGCACCCGATCGCGACCGGTCCCTTCACGGTGGGTGCGTGGCAGCGCGGCCAATACCTGCTGCTGCGTCGCAATCCGTACTGCTGGCAGAGCGGCAAGCCCTACCTCGACCAAGTCGAGTTCACCGTCGTCGCCGACGACAGCTCGCGCCTTGCTCGCCTCGCCTCGGGCGAAGCCCAGATCGTCGAGGCGCAGCCTGCCGACGTCACCACGCTTGGGGATACGGGCGGCTCGGCCGCCGCCGTGTTCCCGTCGACCCGCATCGACGTCCTGCTGCCCAACGAGCGCTACAAGCCGCTCGCCGACGTGCATGTCCGGCGCGCCATCGCGTATGCGGTCGACCGGAGCGCGATCGTGAACGCCGTCCTCGACGCGCAGGGGCGTCCGGCGAACTCGACCTTTCCCGAGGGGGTCCCGTTCTACAACCCCGCGAACCCCGGCTTGGCGTTCGATCCGGCAGTCGCCAGTGAGGAGCTCGCGCGCTCCGCCTACCCGCACGGCTTCAAGCTCGAGTTCCTCACGAGCTCTGACCCCAGTTACACCGAGGTCGCCCGCGGTATCCAGCAGGAGCTCGCGCCGCTTGGGATCGACGTCACGATCCGGACCGTCGCGCCCACGGACCTGTTCGCGCTCCAGCAGCGGTTCGACTACCAGCTCTCGATCGACTACTGGACGATGGACATCCCTGACCCCGACGAGTACGCCACATATAGCCTCACCCAGAGCGGCGGCGCGCACGCCTTCTACACGGGCTTCAGAGACGCCCAGATGACCGCACTCGTGGCGCGCGCGCAGAGGACGTTCTTGCGGGCCACGCGCGCCGGGCTCTACTCGGAGATACAGCGGCTCGCCGACGCCGACGTGCCACAGATCCCGCTCTACTACTCGCCGTTTGTGTACGGCGTCGCTGCCGATGTGCACGGGTTCCGCGTCAGCCCACTTGGCAACTACGACCTCGAAGACGTCTATCTCTGACTCGACTGGACAGGCGAGATCGGTAGCCTCGCGGCCACGAGCGTACCTCCGCTTTCGGGACTCTCGACCACGAGCTGCCCGCCGATGGCGCTCACTCGATCGCCGAGCCCCACCAGCCCGCGGCCGCTCCGGTCGGCACCGCCGACACCGTCGTCGCGGACCTCCACCCGGAGCATCCCGTCCTCCAAACGGGCCGTGACCCAAGCGCGCTCGGCCTGCGAGTGCTTCACGACATTGGTCAGCGCCTCGGCCACGACGAAATAGGCACTGGCTTCGATCTCCACCGGATATCGCCCACCCGGAACATCGACCTCAACCGGAAGCTCGAGTGGCGTTCCTGCTCGCGCAGGGATTGCCGCTGCTGTTCGTGGGACGGGTGCTGTCGGGCTTCTCGTCGGGCATCTTCACAGGCACCGCGACCGCTGCGCTGGTTGATCTGGCCGGCGAACGTCAGTCCTCTCGCGCCACGCTCGTCGCGACGGCGTCGAACATGGGCGGGCTGGGGCTGGGGCCGCTGATCGCCGGCTTGCTCGCCCAGTTCGCGCCTCTCCCACTGCGCCTGCCGTTCTGGGTCGACCTCGGACTGGTCCTGTTCGCGGCGCTCGCCGTCTGGTTCGTGGAGGAGACCGTGCAGGTCTCCGAGCATCCGCGCCTGCGCGTGAGCCGCCCCGACCTGCCGGTGGAAGTGCGCGCCACCTTCATCCCCGCCGCGACCGCTGGGTTTGCCGGCTTTGCCGTGCTCGGCCTGACCACCGCCGTGATTCCGTCGTTCCTCGGCAGCCTGCTGGACAAGCCCAGCCACGCTCTTGCCGGCGCCGTGGTATTCGCGGTATTCGCCGCCTCGACTCTGGCGCAGGTCGGGCTCGCTGCCCGGCTTGGAGCGCGAGCGCTCAGCGCCGGCTGCGTCGTGTTGATCGTCGGAATGGCGTTGCTCGCCGTCGCCCTCGCCGCCGAATCATTAGCGCTCCTGATCGCCGCGGCGATCGTCGCCGGATTCGGCCAAGGCCTCAGCTTCCGCTCGGGCCTTCACGCCGTGAACACCAAAGCGCCCCCCGAGCGCCGCGCGGGCGTAGCCTCGACATTCTTCATCGTCATGTACGTCGCGATCTCGCTGCCCGTGATCGGCGAAGGAATCGCCGCCAACGCCCTGGGTCTGAAGACCGCCGGGATTGCGTTCAGCATCGTCGTTGCCGGGATCGCCGCCGTCGCTCTCGCCACCCTGATCCCACGGCCCGACCGGATCACACAGCCTCGCGCCTCGGTGAGAGCATGAACGCCCACCCCCAGTCCGGCATCGGCGAAGCGTGGCTTGCACTCTCGGTCGAGCTCCAGGACCGACTCCGCGAGCGCGACCCGGGCGCTCGCGTCAAGGCCACGATCGCTCCGACTGGGCTCCTCGAACTCCGGGTGCAAACGACCCCCGACCAGAGGAGCACGGCCCTGGAACTCGCCCGAAGCTACGAGGAGACGGCGCGCCGGACATGCGAGCGCTGCGGCGGCCATGTCGCGTTCGCGGGTGCAGGCCCGGTCCTCACAATCCTCTGCACTCGTTGCTCCGGTGAAGCATGAGTCGCGTGCAGCACGACCGGGAAGGCCGGGAGTAGGGAGGCTGGGAGCGGCAGCGCTTACTCGAGCAGTCTGAGAGCGCGGGCGCGCTCGACCGCCTCACGACGTGTGCGCGCGCCCAACGCTCGAGCAGCTGCGGAATCGGCTCGACGAGGAATGGGAGCAGAACGCGGTCGCGCGCGCCGAGCTCGAGTGCGCACTCCAGCAGATCGTCGACGGCCATGAACAGCGGGACGACAGTGGCATGTTTGCGCTCCGCCACCGTGAGGCGTGGGGGTGAGTCGAAACGCGTCCGGGGCGCGATCGTGTTGAGCAGCTGTCCCACGATCGTGTTGAGCAGCTGTCCCATGTACTGATCTCCTGCGTCGCAAAGATGGCGTTGCGTCCACTATCCGCTCCGTTCACCGCCCGCGCGATACCCCCAGGCGCGAAACCTTGATCCGCTGCGCTGGACATCGGTGGTAGAGATAGCTCCGACTTGGACTCCGGCTAGGGCCCGCGTGATGCCGGCCCACCCATGCGATGATCATCGCGTGACCCACACCGTGCTCGTCGTAGACGATGATCCGGCCTTCCTGGGGCTGTTGGCCAGGATCTTGTCGGACATCGGAATCGAGGCAGTCAGGACAGCGGCGGACGCCTCACAGGCGTTGCTCGTCGCGCAGGACGCTCGACCAGACGCGGTCCTGGTGGACATCGGGCTCCCTGATCGGGACGGGGTCGACCTGGCTTACGAACTGTCGGCGCTGGACTGGCAACCACTCGTCGTCTTGACCTCGGGCGACAGCGAAGCCTTCCTCGCGATCGATCCGCGCGACGAGCAAAAGGAGCTCGCGTTCGTCGCCAAGGAGGAACTCACCGCGGACACGCTCCGCCAGACCCTGCTGGACGGATAGCTTCAGGACCGTCCGGGGGGTAACGTTTCGGCGTGTCGCCGCCCGACGATGTTCGCGCTCTCCAATTGCTCGCCGCGACGTTGCTGCAAGACGCCGAGCGGATCGCAAGACGGAGCGTCGCGCAGATGCAGGAGCTGTTGCCCGGTTACGCGGACTTGTCGGCAGACGGGCTGCTTCCCGTCACGCTCACCAATACGCGAAACCTGCTCGAGGCGGTCCTCGATCCGCTCGC
Source organism: uncultured Solirubrobacterales bacterium (assembly GCA_963763525.1). Lineage (GTDB taxonomy): Bacteria > Actinomycetota > Thermoleophilia > Solirubrobacterales > Solirubrobacteraceae > Palsa-465. The sequence continues at coordinate 88,511 of CAVXPA010000009.1, read as the reverse complement.
GGATCCGAGCCGGACCGAAGACTACTTTCGGGTGTCCGGCGAGACACGCATCCGTCAGGGGATCACGGCTGACGCCCTGCTCCAGGCGTGGCGCATCGGGGTGGAGTCCGTCCGCGAGGAGGCCCATACCGTCGCCGGCCGGCTGGGGATCCCAGATCACGTGTTGCTGGAGTTCGTCGAGGCGACCTTGCAATGGGGTGACGTCGGGATGCGTGTATCCGCCCGCGCACACCGCGAAGCGGAAATCGCCGAGCTCGAGCGGCTCGCCGCGGAGCAGGCGGCGCTTCGCCGTGTGGCTACCCTGGCGGCCCAAGGCGTCCACCCGGCCGAGCTCTTCTCGGCGGTTGGCCAAGAAGTTGCGCGGCTGTTCGCGCACCTGGAGAACCCGATCATTCCCACCGTGATCAGGTTCGATCCGGGGCCCGAGCTCGTGCTCGTCGGCGGCGCCGACCCGATACCGGATCTCCCGGTCGGATCGCGCTGGAAGCTCACGGATCTTCACGTCTCGACACGAGTCTTCCGCACCGGACGGTCCGCCCGCGTGGACGAGCACGATCTCGAGCTAGTCGGCGACGAAGCTGTGGCACTCCTGCGTCCCGAGGGCTACGCATATCAAGTCGGCAGCCCCATCATCGTCGAGGGACGGTTGTGGGGGGCGATAACAATCAGCTGCACTGGACCGCTTCCGGCAGACACCGGTGAACGCTTGGAGAAATTCACCGAGCTCGTCGCGACCGCGATCGCGAACGCCGAGTCACGCGAAGCGCTCCTGCAGCTCGCCGATGAGCAAGCCGCGCTGCGCCGCGTCGCGACGCTGGTCGCGGAAGGGGTGGCCGCGGCGGTGCTGTTTGACGCGGTCGCCGCCGAGGTGGCACAACTCCTGTCGGCCCACGGGGTGACGCTGAGCCGTTATGAACCCGGGGACGAAGTCACCGTGCTCGCCCACCGCGGCCCCGACTCAGACACCGTTCCACCCGGGACGCGGGTGAGCTACGCCGAGGGTGAGAGCGTCACGGCGAATGTGTGGCGTACCAAACGGCCGGCACGGTTCGTGCACGTCGGCGGCGCGCCCGGCGCGATCCCCGCCCTCGCGCAGAAGATGAGTGTGCAGACCGCCGTTGGAGCGCCGATCGTGGTGGAGCGCCGGGTGTGGGGCTGCATCGTCGCGAACTGGCGCGCTGATGCGCTGCCGCCGGCCAGCACGGAGGAGCGGATGGCCAAGTTCGCCGAGCTGCTCGACACGGCGATCGCGAACGCGGACAGCCGCGACCAGCTCGCCGCGTCAAGGGCACGGCTGGTCACGGAGGCCGACGAGGCGCGCCGACGTGTCGTGCTCGATCTCCACGACGGCGCACAGCAGCGGCTGGTGCACGCGATCGTGAGCTTGAAGCACGCGCAGCGCGCGCTGAGGGTGCATGACGAGAAGCTCGCGTCGCTCATCTCGGAGGCGCTCGAGCGGGCGCAACAAGCCAATGCCGAGCTACGCGAGCTTGCACATGGAATCCTTCCCGCCGTCCTCACACAGGGCGGCTTGCGCAGTGGTGTGAACACGATCATCTCGCGGCTCGATCTACCGGTCGAGGTCGACATCCCAGCCAAGCGGCTCCCTCCGGACATCGAGGCAAGTGCGTACTTTGTCGTGGCCGAAGCTCTGACGAACGTCGTCAAGCATTCGCGTGCCGAGCACGCCCAGGTCAGCGCCACGGCCGACGGGGGGACCCTACAGGTCCAGGTCCGTGACGACGGCGTAGGGGGCGCCGATCCAGACGGACACGGTCTGGTCGGCCTGGCCGACCGGGTGACCGCATTGGGGGGCCGGCTCGAAGTCCAGAGTCCAACCGGCGGCGGCACTCTCGTGTCGGCGACGCTGCCGCTCGCCACCCGCTGAGTGCCCCCTCCAGCGCGCGAGTGCCCCTCTAGCGCAGCGATCGGAACGCGGCCCGCAGCTCGGTCGCGAACAGCTCCGGTTCCTCCCAGGCGGCGAAGTGACCGCCCTTGTCGACCTCGTTGAAGTAGATGAGGTCGGGGTAGGCCTTCGCCACCCAGCTACGCGGGGCGCGGAAGATCTCGCCGGGGAAGGTGGTGTACCCGACAGGGAGCGAGACCGTCGGCGGGGTCTTGCCGGCCGCAGCAGCTGCCGCTGAAGTTTGCGCTGCCTCCCAATAGGAGCGGGCCGCTGAGGCGCCGGTGCCGGTCAGCCAGTACAGCGTGATGTTGTCGAGGATGTGGTCTCGGGTGAGATTGCCCGACGGCTGGCCGTCGACGAACGCGCGAGAGATCTTGTAATAGCTGTCGGTGTCGTGGTCGAGGATCCAGGCCGCCAGCGAGACGGGCGAATCCAGCAGCGCGTAGCCGATCGTCTGCGGCCGCGTGGCCTGCTCCAGGAAGTAGCCGAAGCCGGTCGCGCGGAATGTGGCAAGTGCGGCGGCCGCCGCCCGTTCCTGTTCGGTTTCTGTCGGGAACGCGCTGGGGTTGCCGAGGGCGGGGACGAGCAGGTTCGTGTGGATGCCGCGCAGGCCCTCGGGTGCCTGCCCACCCATCGCGTGGGTGACGGCGGCGCCCTGGTCGCCGCCCTGCGCCACGAAGCGGGTATAGCCGAGCCGGCGCATCAGCTCTGGCCAAGCCTTCGCGGTGCGGCCGGCGTCCCAGCCGAGCTCGGTCGGTTGAGCCGAAAAGGCGTATCCGGGGATGGACGGCAGCACGACGTGAAACGCGTCCTCGGCGCGGCCGCCGTGCGAGGTCGGGTCCGTGAGCGGGCCGACGGCCTCGAGCAGCTCGATGATCGAGCCGGGCCACCCGTGCGTCATGATCAGGGGCAGCGCGTCTTGGTGGCGCGACTTGACGTCGATGAAGTGGATCTCCAGCCCGTCGATCGTGGTCTTGAACTGCGGCAGCGCGTTCAGTTGCGCCTCACAGGTGCGCCAGTCGTAGTCGGTCGCCCAGTAGCGGGCGAGCTCTTGGACGGTCGTCAGCTGCACGCCCTGCGAGCGATCTGAGACGAGCTCCCTCGTGGGCAAACGGGTCGCCGCGACGCGCCGGCGCAAATCCTCCAGCGCCTCGTCCGGAACATCCACCTGAAAGGGATGGATCGCCGCGGGGCCTGACGTCGCGCTCGTGAGAGACATGTCGATCTCCTCCGGTCGGTGACGCCGCCAAGACTACGGGGTGTCGGGTGGCGGCCTGCGAAGGCCGGGGCCTAAGCCGGGCAGCCGGCGCCCGCCCACTCGCGGAACAGCGCAACCCGGTCGGCGGGCCAAGCGCCGTCACAGGGCATCGACCCGTCCGAGAGCTTCTCGAGGATGCGATCCGCGTGGGCGCGCACGTCGTCATACGACGAGAGATCGAACGCGCGAGACATCGACTCGATGTCCTTCTGGCGAAACAGCGGCCGTATGTCCTTCTGAAATCCCACTGCACCGTTCTCCACTTCAACCTCCTGCGCAAGACGGCATGGTGGCCCGCGCTCCCGCGACCGGCCTATGCCCGGTCGTGACCCGCGGCTGACTTCGTATTGTGGAAGACGCGGCGGATGCGGGTGGTCCAGGAGCGTCGCACGCGTTTTGCCTGAACGAAGTCCTCCTCGTCGGCGGCGAGCCGCAACCACCGGAGGATCTCGTCGGCGTCCAGCACGAAGCCGCCGTCCGGCAGCCGGGCGAGGACGTAGAGAGCAAACCGCCTCTGCAGTTCGCGTGAGGGTCGCTGCTGCGCGACGCGGCCGATCAGCAGTCGGCTCAGCTCGATCCTGGAGTCATCCGTGCCATGCCAGTCCAAGGCTCGCTCCCCCTGGCGCCGTCGGGATCCAAGCCGCTCGACTTGGGTGGGCGTGACGGCGTAGACCTCGGCCGCCTCGAACAGGCGCCGTCCCACGAAGTAGGTGCGCGGCGCGCGGCCCCGCACAGGCGGGCGTTGGGGTCGCTGCTCAACGGACATCGATGGCCTCCCTCCCGGTCCACTGCCGCTTGAGGTATCGCAGCGCCCTCCGTCTGGCACCGATACCGGTGAAGCGGGCTAGCTCACGACCGTTGCTTAGCATCACTACCCACCCGTTTCGCATCGGCCTGAGCATTACTGTGAGCGCGTTCATCGCGTGCCGCCTTCCAGGCCAATGGCTTGACCGTCGGTCGAAGAGGTGCTTGAGTCTGGCTGTACGGCTTTGAGCAGACGGGGGCGCAGTCGCACGTAGGCGAGCATCCCGCCGAGGCCCGGGATCCAGAAGGCGATTGCGTGGTAGAGGATCACGGCGGCGGCGGCGTGCACCGGCGAGACGCCGTAGAGGACGAGCGCGCTGGTCAGGCCCGCGTCCAAGACACCAACGCCACCCGGGATGGGGAGCGTGTTGGCCACGTAGCCGATCGAATAAGCGAGGACCACGACGGGAACGCTAGGGGCGTGTCCGAGACCCCTCAATGCCACCCACAGCACCGCCACGTCGAAACCCAGATACCCGAGCGCGCCCAGCAAGCGCCAGCTGGGACGACGGCTGAAGGTGACGCTCTCGGCTTCGTGCACGCCGCTCGCGAGAGCGCCGAGCCAGCGCGGTGCGCTCGATCGGGAGCGGACGAAGGCCGGCAACGCCGCGATCGCCAACGTGCCAGCGGCCGCGAGCACCGTCGGCAGCACCACCCGCGCGAAGTCGTGCGGACCGGCGGCCCCGGCTATCAGGAACACGCCTGAGCCGATCAGCGCTGCACTCGAGACCGCGGCGCCGAGGAAGAACAGGCCGGCGGATCGGCGCGCGATCCATCCGACCGGGGCGCCGGTCAGATGGATGAGCCACGCGCCGATCGCCAGTCCCCCGGCGCCGCCGCCCGGGAGCAGCGCCCCCGAGCCCTCCTCCGTCCATGCGAGCGCGCGTGCGTCGCGGGCCGGGAGGCGGTCGAAGAACAGCCTGAACACGATGACGAAGCTGAGCGCCGAAGCGAGCTCCAGCCCGACCGCCGCGGCCGCCCAGCCGGGGCCGATCCGGCCGATCTCGCGCGGTACTCCCCGCAGCGCCGGCACCGCCGCGATCAGCGCGGCCGCCAACGCGGCGACGAGAGCCGTCGTCCCTATCTGGATCAACCGGCGCCGGTTCGCCCGCATCAAGCCCGCGGCGCGACTGCTTGAGCCCTCGTGCCCCCCGGCAGCCGAACGCGAACGGCTCCCGCGAAGCTTCGGCGACCGCTCGCGCCACGAGGGAGCCTTGGTTGGCGCGAGAGGCGGATCGGTTGAAGACAGTGCGGACATCAACTCTCAGGCGATCACTCGGTGCTAGATAAGACCCAAATAAGAATACACCAAACGGATAGTCATCTCCAGTTAAGCTTACGACCTGGAGGAGCTTTCCTCTCGGGAACCGCTCTTGCGGACTTTCCCAATCCGTTACTACTAGACTGGCCCACCGTGACCACGATCAGCGAGACACCGAGACGCAGGGACGCTCAGCGCAACCGGGACGCGATCCTGGCTGCCGCCCGTGAGCTGTTCGCAGAGTGCGCCGACGTCCCGATGTGCGAGGTCGCGCGACTGGCCGGGGTCGGTCAGGCGACGCTCTATCGCAACTTCCCGGACCGCTCCGCCCTCGCCGCGGCGCTGCTCGTGGAGCAGATGGAGCGCTCCGAGCAGCTCGCCGTCGAGCACGCCGGCGATTCGGACGCGTTCTTCATCCTCCTGCGCGCAATGGTCGACAGCATGGCCCGGTTCTACTCCCTTGGCGAACTGGCGCGCGAGGACGCGTGCGTCGGGTCCGCGCTGGACCGGCGCCGCCGCAGGTTCGCCGAAGTCATGCGGGAACCGCTGCGGGACGCCAAGGCCGCGGGCACGTTGCGATGCGACGTGACGACCGAGGACATATTCCTGGTCGTCGCGATGGTCAAGGGTGCGATGGCCGGGGCGGACGGCCCTACCGCTCGTGCGGCGGCCGGAAGCCGTGCGCTGACGCTCGTGCTGAACGGGCTCACGCCCGCACGCGCCGGCGCCTGATCCCCCGCTCGCCGAAGAGCTGGACTACGACCGAACCCTGCGCCTGCCGAAGGGGTGGGCCACGACGAACTCCTGCGCCTGCCGACGAGGTGGGCCACGACGAACCCTCCGCCTGCCGAAGAGGTGGGCCACGACGAACTTTGCGGATCCGGTTCCACCCCCCGGAACTACATCCGCAAAGTTCGCTTCGCCGGTCCGGCTCGGCGACAGCGCTACCCGGAGTGCATCCTTCGCCACCCCCCGGGGCTGAATCGGAGACAACTGTCCGGTAGTGGTACGATCGGACACGCATGTCCGTTTACCCACATTCTGCTTCGTAGGAGGTAAGCCATGACGCACATGCGCTATTGGGCGATGAGCCTGGGAGTCGCTATCAGCGGCGCGTTCATCGCGATCAGTCGGTTTTCATTTGCCCCGACGCACGCGATCTGGATCGTCTTTGGCCTCGCGATCGCGGCGGCTGTCCTATCGATCGCCGCCGCGGCCGTTGCTTTGCTGCGCCAGAACCACGCGTTCTCCGGCCTCAGCGCACTCAGCGTGCTTATCGCCGCGTTCACGATCATCGTGACGCGGACCTTCACACTCCCGAGCGCGCTCTGGGTCGCCCTGGCCGGCGGCCTGGCGCTGCTGGTGCTGTCGCTACGCGCGCTCGCGCTGCATGAGACGACCATCGAGCGGGTCGTGCACGCGCTCGAGCTCGACGGCTCGGGCGACGGGACGCTCGCGATCAGACGAGCCCCCGCTCACGCGGCGGCTGTGTCTTCGGCGCCCGGAACCAGCTTCGGCATCACCGCTGTGATGCGTTCGTGGATGCGCTGGCTCGCGTACATCGGAGTGGCGCTTGCGGGCGCGTTCGTCGTGCTCGCGACGTTTGCCTGGCAGACCCCGACGGCAGCCGTGTCGGTGCGGTGGCTGGCGTTCGGGATCGGGATCGCGGCCGCCGCGGCGGCGCTCAGCGCGCTGCTCGACCGCGCCATCGCGATCGCCGGCGAAGGTGCAAGCCCTGTGCGGTTGCTTTCCGCCGTGCTCGCCGGCGCGATGGCCGCGGTCAGCATCGCGCTGATCGTGCTGATGGTCGTCCTGAATGGATCGGACGCACGCTGGTGGGCGTTCGGACTCGGCGCCGCCTTGGTAGGCACGGCGCTCGTCGCCGCCACCGTGCACGAGCTGTCGAGCGAGCGGATCCGTCACGAGCTCGAGATCGCGCACCCCGCACCGGTGCTCGCCGAACAGCAGACCGAAACGGCGTACTGAGTCGAGTTCTCGCTGTTCCTGGACAGCGATGAGAGGGGCGCCTCAGCAGGCGCCCCTCTCCCCTATCTGATCGGCACAGCCGGTTCTCAGCTTCCTTCGATCACCTCTGCGAGCACAACCGCGTCGTTGTGCTGTTCGTCGCGGGCGGCGTACACCAGCGTGACCGGTCCGTGGCGGGCGCGTTCGCGCAGTCCGTCGATCTCGCCGGCGTGTTCGCCCAGCTCACGGCGGTAGCACTCGCGGAACTTCTGAAAGCGCTCCGGGTCATGACCGAACCACTTGCGCAAGTCACCGCTCGGCGCGAGGTCGCGCGCCCACTCATCGATGTGGGCTCGCTCGCGCGATACCCCGCGCGGCCACAGCCGATCGATCAGGACGCGGTAGCCATCGGTGGGGTCGGGCGCGTCGTAAACGCGCTTGATGCGCACGTCGAGCGCCACGTCCATCATCCGCCGAGGTTGGTCGAAGTGCGCTTCGTCATCGGCTGCCGCGCGTCTCAGATTACGTCCAGGTCAGACTCGGCGCCGCGCAGGTAGTCGATCACCGCAGGATCATCGGACTCGAGTCGCTCGACCGGCTCGCCGGTGCACTGCTGCATCTCGACGACGGCGCGCTTCGGCGAATGGTGTACGACGCGCCAATGCGCGCCGGCGCGCACCCACTCCTCGAGTCCCTTGACGGTCAACCCTTGAGCCGGCACAGATTGTCAAATGTACCGCTTTGCAGGCGAAACGCGAGCCGACAAGCGCAGGTGATTTGACAGGCAGCCGTGCGGCTGCGTATCATAAGCAGCCAGATGGCTGCCTATTCAGAACTGGACGAGGATTCAGACCTTGACGAGGTGTTCCGGGCGCTGGCCGATCCGAGCCGGCGGCGACTGCTCGACAGCCTCAACGAGCGCAACGGCCAGACGCTGCGCGAGCTGTGCTCGAAGCTCGACATGGCTCGCCAGTCGGTGAGCAAGCACCTCGACGTGTTGGAGGCGGCGAATCTGATCACCACCGTGCGCCGCGGCCGAGAGAAGCATCACTACCTCAACGCGGCGCCCATCAACGAGATCGCCGAGCGCTGGATCACGCGGTACGACCGGGACCGCGTGCGAGCGCTCGCCGATCTGAAACGCGCACTGGAGGAGACCACCTTGGAGAAGCCCTCGTTCGTCTACACGACGTACATCCAGACGACGCCCGAACGGCTATGGCAGGCGTTGACCGAGCCGGCGTTCACCGAGCGCTACTGGGCGAACCACGTTTGACTCGGGCTGGGAGCCTGGCTCGACCATGACCTGGCACACGCGCGGGCTGACGATCGACCACCCCGACCAGGTCGTCATCGAGTCCGAGCCGTACCGCCGGCTGTCCTACACGTGGCACACGTTCACCACCGAATGGGCCGAGTCGCTGGACCTCAGCGACGATGCCCGCAACCGCCTGACGGCCGAGCCGCGCTCGAAGGTGACGTTCGAGATCGAGCCGCTCGGCGAGCAGGTGAAGCTGACGGTGATCCACGACGACCTCGTAGCCGGGCGGCGTGGCCGGCTCGCTGATCAGCGCGGGATGGCCGCGCGTCGTGGCCAACCTCAAGACGCTGCTCGAGACCGGCGAGACGCTCCCGGACATACAGCTGAACTCGCCGGCGAGGCTCGGACTGACGCAATGACCAATATGCAGATGACCCCCACCCTGCCCATGTCGGCGGCGATGATGGCGAGCGATGATGCTCCCGAGCGCGGTTCCCGCGATCGCGCGCCGCGCTCGGGAGCACGACGGCGTGCTCGCGGCGCCGCTGTTCGCAGGCTCCTACCTCGGCACCTGGGCGATGGTCGCCGTCGCGATGTTCCTGCTTTATCGGCCGCCTGGGGCCGTCGTCGCCGGCGCCCTGATCGTCGGCGCAGGGCTGCTACGAGCTCACGCCGTTCAAGCGCGAGTGCCGGCGCCGGTGCCGCGCTGCGACTCCGCTCGGGGTTGCGGTTCGGCGTCTACTGCTGCGGCTCGAGCATCGGCCTGATGGTGGTGCTCGTCGCCGTCGACGTAATGAGCATCGCGCTGATGGTCGCGATCGCCGTCGTCGTCCTCGCCCAGAAGCTGTTCCCGCCTCATCGCGCGCTCGACGTGCCCCTGGCGCTCGCGATTGTCGCCCTCGGCGTCGCGATCGCCGCAACCTGAACCGCAAAGGAGACCACAACATGACCACCCACACCACCGGCACTCGCGAGCAGTGGCTCGCCGCCCGGCTCGAGCTGCTTCGAGGCCGAGAAGGAGCTGACCCGCCGCAGCGACGACGTCGCCCGCCAGCGCCAGCAGCTGCCCTGGGTCCCCGTCGAGAAGGACTATCGCTTCGAGACCGAAGCCGGCCCCGCGTCGCTGGCCGACCTCTTCGGCGGGCGCTCGCAGCTTCTCGTCTACCACTTCATGTTCGGCCCCGAGTACACCGGCGGCTGCCCGTCGTGCTCGGCGATCGCCGATGGCTTCAACGGCTTCGCCGTCCACCTTGCGAGCACCACGATGTCGCCCTCATGCGCGGTGTCGCGCGCCCCGATCGCGAACGCTGCAGGCCTACAGGCGACGCATGGGCTGGACCTTCCCGTGGGCCTCGTCGCTTGACAGCGACTTCAACTTCGACTTCAACACCTCGTTCACCGAGGACCAGCAGCGGTCGGGATCGATCGAATACAACTACCGCACGTCGGACACGACGTGGCTCGAGGAGGTCGGCGAAGAGAGCGCTGTCACCGCGCACGCCGCAATGACCGGCACCGACGTCGGCCACATACGTCCGCGAGCAGCCCGGCATGAGCGCGTTCGCGCTCGAGGACGGAGTCGTCTACCACACCTACTCGGCATATGCGCGCGGCCTGGACGGGCTGTGGGGCATGTACCAGTGGCTCGACCGGGCGCCGAAGGGGCGCAACGAGACCGGTCCGTGGTGGCGCCGGCGAGACGAGTACCAGAGGTGATCACGGGACGAGGTCGAGCGCTCGGCTGCGGTCGCCGCGCGCCGTGAGGAGCGCCGTGATCGCCTGTTCCGCCGGCGTGCCCCAGAGGTAGTCGATGACGATGTCCACCTCGGCCGCTGCAGCGGCAAGGGCTCCGCTCGTCGCGTCGGCGTCGTCGGTCAATTGGACGACTTCGTCGGCGCCAACCGAGGTCAGCGCGCGCAGGCGGTCGCGGTCACGCCCGGCGCCGACCACGCGTCCCGCACCCAGGCGCTTGGCCAGCTGGACTGCCATCGTTCCTGCGTTCCCTGTGGCTCCGAGCACGAGGACGCTCTGCCCGGGCTCGAGCGCGACCCGGCGGCGGAGCGCCACCCAAGCCGACATCGCAGGGTTCATCGTGGCGGCGACGGTCGCGACGTCGACGTCGACGGGCAGCTCGATCGCGCGCCGCCGATCGACGAGCGCCTTATCCGCCATCGTCCCGAGCACGTCGTCATCGGCGACGAAGTAGATCGGCCGGCCGTCCGGCCGCTGCCCGACCGCGTCGATGCCGGGGATCATCGGCAACGTGCCACTGCTCGTGTAGTGCGCCCCAGCCGCGCCGGTGCGCACGCGCGGATGCAAGCCGGCCGCGAGAACGTCGACGAGCGTCTGCTCGCTCGTCGACGGCTGTGGAACCTCGAATTGCTGGTAGTGGGGCGGCTCGCCGAACGTTGTCACCACGGCCGCGTTCATCTTCGCCATGCGTTCGTGCCTCCTGCGGGCTCGACACCCGCGATCATTTAGTTTGTGCCACGTACTAATTACCCCCAGTGTAGTTGGTGGCACGAACTAAATCAAGTAGAGTCTCGCCATGGCGCCTCGATCGGCTGATAAGCGCGCTCCTACGAAGACGCGCGAGCTGACCCCTGTCGACGGCCTCGCTCAGCTCTCGTTCGTCGTTCATCGCATGCTCGAGCGCCGAGCGGCCGAGCACGATCTCTCGATCGTCCAGACGCGCCTGCTCGGCATCCTGCGCGATCGCAGACCGACGATCAACGAGCTCGCGCGGATGCTCGCGCTCGACAAATCCAGCGTCAGTGGGCTCGTCGAGCGCGCGGAGCGTCGCGGCCTCGTCGCGCGCGCTCCTTCGCCCGCCGACGGACGCTCCGTGCTCGTCAGCCTCACCGACGAGGGTCGATCACACGTGTCCCACGCCTCTTCCGGCTTCGAGGCGGACGTCTCCGCGCTCCTGGCCCACTTGCCGCAGGGCCAGCGCCGGACGCTGTCCCGCCTGATAAGCCGGCTGCTCGTGGCCCAGGCGGCAGACGCAGGGATCGACCTCTTTCCCAGCGTCGAGATCGACTGAGACCTACAGTCGATCGAGTAGGACGTGCGCGTGTGCCGCGCCGGGGCGGTCGCCTTTTGCGGCCGACAGCTCGAGCGCTGACCGCGCCTCGACTACGGCCTCGTCTCGCCGGCCGAGAGATTTCAGGACGCCGGCGAGGTTGAGCCTGGCATCGGCGTGGAGAACGAGCGAGTCCGTCCGGAACGCTTCGGCGACCGCGCTTCGCGCCCACCGTTCGGCAGCTTCTGACTCGTTCGCGGCGAGCGCGAGACCGCTTCGCACCTGGTGGGTGATCGCGAAGGTGAGCGCATCCTCGGGGGCGCAAAGCCCTTCGGCCAGATCGATCGCCGCGCGGGCCGCGGCGTGGTCGCGCAGTGACAGCTGCGTCTGCGCTACGAGTGCCTGCGTCGTCGACCGCAATGAATGCTGCCCCAGGTCGACGAGGAGCGCGTCGCTTCGCCGCAGCCAGCGCAGCGCCGCGGCCGCGTCGCCGGCGGACAGCTCCGTCACGCCGAGCTCGTGATCGCAGGCCGCCACCAATTCGCGCATCCCGAGCGCCTCGAACGCGGCCATCGCGCTCTGCATGAACCGGCGCGCGTCCGGGAAGCGGCCCTCGAGTCGGGCGAGCTGGCCGCGCGCGAGGGTGACGCGCGCCGCGAGACTGGCGCCGGGCTCCTCGCGCTCGATCGCGTCGAGCTCTCGAGCGATCGCCTCGGTCACGTCCTGACCGTAGACGATCGCTCCAACGTAGAACGCCAGCGCTCGTGCGCGCAGGCCGTCATCGCCGGCCTGATGAGCGTGGTCGGCGGCGAGACGCGACTGCTCGCGGGCCGGCGTCCAGTGGCTGGCGAGCCAATGCGGCATGCTGGCGACGAGGTGCGCGCGAGCCATCCCACCGTGATCGCCGGCCTCGGCAAGCCGCCGCAGGATCCCCGGCAGCTCGGATTCGATCGTCTGCGTCGCTTCGCGGGGACGCGCGCGGATCATCCATTCGAACCGAGTGAGCGCTACGAGCGGCCCGGCGTCTCGCTCGAGCTCCGCCAGACAGAGCAGCTCGTCGGCTCGGGCCAGCTCGCCCGCCTCGACGAACCGCTCAGCGAGGTCCGCGGCGATCTGGGCGCGGGCTCGCTCGCCGGGCGGCGCGAGCGGGAGGGCACGCTCGAACAGATTCGTCGCGGCGGCCGCGTCACCGCGATCGCGGGCGCGCCGGCCCGCGGCGTGGAGGCGAACGGCGGCGCGTCGCGCCAGCGCGGCGTCGACGGATGGCCGAGCTCTTGCGCGCCGCGCACGGCCTGCTCGAGGTGCCAGCCGGCGACTCGTCGCGCTCGGCGATTGGACGGCGGAGCGCTCGAGCCAATGGCCAGGCGTTCGATGCAAGTTGCCCGCGAGTCGCCGTGGGGACAGCCTCATAGGCGGCGTCGCGGATCAGCACATGACGGAAGCGGAACGCGTCGTCGCGGTGAGCGTCGACGGGTTCGGCCGGATCAGCTGCTTGCGCACGAGGCTCGCGAGCTCGAGTCGACCTGGCGCGGGGGCGCTCGCGGACGAGCGAGAGAGCGTCGCGGTGGAAGACCTCTCCCTCCACCGCGGCACACTCCAGTACCTCTCGCTCTTCGCCGGAAGCCCCGCCAGCCGCTCGGCCAGCAGCGCCTGGATCGTGGCCGGGACGCTCGACCGTGCCGCGCTCGCGCGCGAGCGCGGCCATCTCCTCGAGAAACAGCGGGTTGCCTTCGCTCGCGGCCAGGACGCGCGCGCGCGTCTCGGGGTCCAGTTCGCCGGCCAGTGCTCCAGCAGCTTGGCGATCCGCGGCCGCCAGCGCGCTCAGCAGCGCCGTCGTCGCGTTCAACTTGCCGCCGCCCCATCCTTGTCGGATTCGAGCAGCTCCGACGGCGCGACGCACAGAACCAGCATCGGCCCCCGCGCGAGATCGACGAGGTGGTCCAGGAAGTCGAGCAGCATCGCCTCGGCCCACTGCAGGTCATCCAGGGAGGATCACGGGGCGCTCTGCGGCGAGCGTCTCCAACAGCCGCCGGAGCTCCAGGAACAGCTCCTCGGGCGCAGCGACGCGACCGGCGCGCAGACGCTCGATGACCGGTGCGACGTCGTCGACGAGTGCGTCAACGCCTCCGTCAGCGGCGAGAACGTGATGCCCTCGCCATATGGAAGGCAGCGGCCGCGGAGCACGCGGCCCGCCTCGCCGATGCCGTCCAACAGCTCGGCGACCAGGCGAGACTTGCCCACGCCGGCCTCGCCCAGGACCGTGAACAGGTGACACGAACGCTCCACGACGGCGCGACCCCAGGCGTCATGCAGCAGACGCAGCTCGCGTTCACGGTTCACGAACAGCGTGTCGAACCGGCGGGCGATCTCCGTCACGGCAGGCCCGACGCGCCGAAGCCGCGCCGGCGCCTCGTCCGCCGGCGCCGGTGTCAGCGCCGCCGACAGGTCGTTACCCACGGCCGCCGCGGCGTCGGAGGCGAACTCTCCGGCCGACTGGTGGCGCGCATCGGGGTCCTTCGCCATCGCGCGCTCGATCACGGGGCCGAGCTCTGGATAGCGCTCCAGGAGCCGCCCCTCGAGCCTCGGCGGCGGCTCATGCACGTGCGCGAACAGCTTTGCCATCAGCGTTGTCTCCCGCGCGTACGGCGCCGCGCCCGTGAGCATCTCGACGCAGACGCAGCCGAGCGAATAGATGTCGGTACGACTGTCCACCTCGCCGCCGATGATCTGCTCAGGCGCCATGTAGTCAACGGTGCCGACGATCATGCCGCTCTGCGTGATCGCGGTCGAGCCAGAGTCGCTCTCGGACTTCCTGGCGAGGCCGAAGTCCGTCAGGTATGCGCGCCGGCCTCCCTGCTCGTTCGCCACCAGCACGTTGGCCGGCTTGACGTCGCGATGCACGAGCCCCTGCGCGTGAGCGGCGTCGAGCGCCGAGGCGAGCTGAGCCAGTAATCCGGTCGCATCGCGAGGCTCGATCGGGCCGGACTGTCGGACGAGCTCGCGCAGGTCCGGGCCGGAGATGAAATCCATCACCAGGAACAGCAAACCGTCGTGCACGCCGGCGTGGTGAATCGCAACCACGTTCGGGTGACGCAGGGAAGCGGCGAGCCGCATCTCGCGCTGCAGGCGCCGGCGGAACCGTTCGTCGCCGGCCAGCTCGGGGGCGAGCACCTTGAGCGCGCACACTCGATCGAGCGCCAAGTCGGTCGCTCGATAGACGAGCCCCATGCCGCCCCGGCCGATCAGCTCGTCGATCCGATAGCCGGCCAGCACCGAGCCAGCACCGAGCTGAGCTCCTTGTGCCGGCATCCCGGGAGCCGATCGCGTGGCGCTAGGAGACGCGCACGTGCCCGCCCGAGATCGTCAGGTACTGAGGCCGCGGAGCTGGAGTGCGCGTGGGCTTGCCGTGGGCGAACACACGCATCCCGATCCGATATGAGCCCGGGCCCAGCAGCTTGCCGTGCACCTTCAGGTTCCAGTGAATCGAGGGGCGGCCCGCAAACGTGCCCAGCAGCACTGTCCCGATTTCGGCGTGCGTTGGCCGCTTGAAGATCACCAGGCCGATCTCGCGCCGCTTCCGCAGCACCGGCTTGACTGTAACTCCCTGGCTCACGCTCCCTCGAGCGGTCAACGTGAACGATGACGGTGCCGGCTGGTGTGCCCACGCTGCCGAGCCGAACAGCACGGTGGCGAGCACGACGAGCGTTCCAACTAGTTTGATCCTCATGTCACTCCTTCCTTCCCTCAGGTGACTCCTTCGAAGGTGGGTGCCGGTTGGCCCGCCGCGGTGGCATCCGCGGACAGCGCGGCGGCCAGGTGGGCTCGGTCGCCGACGTCCAACTTGGCATACACGTGCCCGAGATGAGCCGAGACGGTCCTCATCGTGATGAACAGAGCCTGGGCTATCTGGCGGTTGGTGAAGCCCTCCGCCGCCATCTGGGCGACGCGCCGCTCGCTGGCCGTGAGTGATTCGACGCCACTGATGCGCTCGCGCCGTGGCTTGGCCCCGGCCGCGATCAGCTCCTCGCGCGCCCGCCGGGCGAGCACGACCGCGCCACAGCGAGTGGCCAGGTCGAGCGCGCGTCGCAGCGGGTCGCGCGCGGCGCTGCGCCGGCCGGCGCGACGCAGCGCCGCACCTTGGTCCGTGAGCGAGCGCGCGAGCTCGAGGTCGATGCCCGAGCCGTCGAGCACGGCAACCGCCTCGTCGAGCTGCTCGAGGCCCCCGGTGCCGCCGTTGATCAGACCGGCCGCGCGCAGCCCGACGCCGAGCGCGTGCGGTGCGCCGAATGCGCGCGCCAGGCCGAGCTCCTCGGCGATCAGCTGCTCGGCCTGGCCCTGCGCCCCGGCGGTCGCAGCGAGCAGGGCGGCATCCGAGCGCCACGGGAGGTTCACCGCCGGGTTGGGCGAACGTGTTACGCCCACGAGGCGCTCGCATTCGAGCAAGAGCTCGAGAGCCTCGTCCAGGCGTCCCTGCGTGGACCGCAGACGGCCGAGCGCGAACAGGTAGCTGACGAACGACGGCTGCGCCCGCCAGCGCGCAGCGTCGCCTGGCAGCACGAGCACGGCCTCGGCCTCCGAGTGCTCGTCGTGCTCGAGCAGGCACAGCGCGAGGAAGGCCGCCGTTTCGGGGAGTCCGTGCTCATATCCGTCGTGGTGGGTGTCGTGAGCGCTCTCGAGGTCAGCGAGGGCCTGCACCAACGCGCCGCGAAGGTAATGAGCGATGCCACGCAGCCGTGACAGGCGCCCGAACGCAATCCGCGCGCCCCGGCTCTGGCTCAGCTCGATTGCGCGCCCGAGCTCGGCGATCGCCGCGTCGATCTCACCGGCGAACAGCAGCGCGAAACACGCCCCGCCGTACGGGCCCATGAGGTCCGCTGCGCTGTCGTTCAGTAGCGCCCCGCCTGCCAGCGCGCGCCGCGCGAGGCTGGCGACTTGATCGTGGCGCAGAGCACCCGAGCGGACCGCGTCGTAGGCCAAGTGGACCAACAGCAGCCGCTCGGCCCGCGTCTGGCCGGCCCTCTCACCCTGCAGCAACTCCTGGAGCCGATCCTCGCCGGCCGCGCCCGAGTCAGGCTCGCGGGCCAGCGCGATCGACCAGCCGATCAGCTCCAACGACGGATCGTCCTGGGCGGCCGGCAGGCCACCCAGGCCGCCCCGCAAAGCCTCCGCCGCGCGCTCGTAATCGCCCGAAGAGAACAACGCCCTCCCGAGCGCCAGCATGATCCTGGCGCGCCGCGGTGGATCGGCCTGCAACTCGAGTGCCTCGCGGATGCGCTCCGGCGCGCCAGGGAGTCCCGCCTGTAGCTGTGCCTCGCCGAGCTCGAGCAGCAGGTCGGCGCGAGCCTCGGGCGGCGGCGGCTCGAGCACCGCTCTTTCCAGGTAGCGGCTGGCCGACAGCGGCGAGCCGCTGGCCCGCGCTTCGCGCGCTGCCGCACGCAGTACGTCGACCACCCAGGGATCGCGACCGGGACCTGCGACCAGCAGGTGCGCGGCCACGTGCTGCGGTGGCGCCCCACGCTCTGAGGCGAGTCGTGCCGCGAGCCCGTGCGCGTGAGCCCGCCGCGCCGGCGCCAGCCCGTCATAGACCGCGGCCCGGAGAACCGGATGCACGAACTCGTACCCGCGACCAGCGGCCAGGATGTGTGCGCCCACGAGCGCGTCGGCCGCGGCGGCCGCAGCCGACGCCGCGAGATCAGCCAGCGACGACGCCTCGGAGAGAGCGACGCCGTCGCCCAGGACCGCGACCGCGCCGGCGAGTCCGTCCGCGTCGGCGCCCAGAGCGGCGAGGCGGGCGAGCACCCAGCGCACGATGCCCTCTGGCGCAAAGCCCGCCACCCGTGACGCGTCGCTCGCGCTTCCGCTCGCCCCCTCGGCGACGAGGGCGCCGAGTAGCTCCCCCAGCAGGAACGGGTTGCCGCCGCTGGCCTCGTGACACGCCGCGACGAACCGCCCGTCAGCGTCGTGCAGTCTGCTCGCCTCGATCAGCTGCCCAACCTCGGACTCGTTCAACGGCGCCGGACGCAGCCAGTGCGCCTCGGGGAGTGTCGCGAGCTGAGCCAGCAACGCGTGGTCGCCGCGCTCGGGGAGCGGTCGCGTTCCGATCAGCAGCGCCGCGGGCAGGTCCGCGACCCGGCGGCCGAGATACAGCAGGAACCGCACCGACATCGCATCACACCAATGCGCATCGTCCACCGCCAGCAGTACCGGCGCCCGTTCGGCGAGGTTCGCGGTCAGCCAGAACAGCCCATGCATAGCCGCCGACGCATCGCCCGAACCGTCGGCAGGATCGACCGCAGCGGCGTGGAGCCCTAGCGACACCGACGCGAGCGCGGCCGCACCTTCCAACAGCTGCGCCGAGTCGCGCGAGCGCAGCACTGCGCCGAACAGCTGCCTGACGACGCCGAACCCGTATTCCCGCTCCAGCTGCGCACCGCCGGCGCGCAGAACGTCGAAGCCTCGGCTTGCGGCCCGGCGAGCCGCCTCCGTCAGCAGCTCGCTCTTCCCGATGCCGGCAGCGCCTTCCAGCACAGCCACGCCACCGCAGCCAGCCTCCGCGCGCCGCATCACCTCATCGATGCAGCCCAGCTCGACTTCTCGTCCGAGAAGCGCTTCCATAATCTCCCGCACCGCCAGTCACAAAGATTGTCGGAGGGGTGATCGTAGCGCGGCTGCGGCCGCGTGAATCACCTCGCCGCGAGGACCGTGGGCGGGTCGGCGTTTTCCTCAGACCCCCCACGCGAAAAGATCGGAGGGCCCGGCCGATGCGCCCAGGGGCCTGACCGGCTGAGAATCGGCGCCGCGGAATCGCCACTCCGAGGTGGCGACAGTGACTTTTCGTTCTCCTGACAAAAGGAGTGATGCTCGATGCATGTCCGTGCAAGTCTGCTTTCCGCCGGTGTGGCGATCGCGTTTGGCTGCGCCTGCGCTCAGGCGCTGGCCGCCGCGCCGGGATGGGAATGTGTGCCGGCGAAGGCGGGACAGGCCGTAACCTCAGGCGGAACCGCCTCATTGCCATCGTGCGCCACGGGGACCACCGCGGTGCTGGCACCGACGTATGTCTCTACCGGTGTCGGCGGCAAGCCAACTGTCCAATTCGCCGGTGTCAACGTTCAGGTCGTGTCTGGTTCCGGTGCGACAGCCGGAGCCGTGAACGGTGAGGGTAACCTGGTCGTCGGCTACGCGGAGGACGCAGGCGGCTATCCGCGGTCGGGCTCCAACGACCTGATCGTCGGGTCGGACAATGGCTGGTCAGGGTTCGGCGAGATCGTGGGCGGCTTCAACAACCGCGCGAGCGGCGACTACGCGGCGACCTTGGGCGCCACGAACAGCGCCAGCGGAGAGGCGAGCCTGGTCGCCGGCCACGTGAACAACGCCAGCGGCGCCGAGAGCTCGGTCACCGGCGGCGAGGACGGCACGGCGTCCGGCGCCGATGCGTCCGTCGCGGGCGGCGACGCCGACGTAGCGAGCGGCCAGGCCGGCTTCGCCGCTGGCGGAAACGGCAACACCGCCAGTGGCTACCAGGCGTCCGCCGTCGGCGGCTACGGCAACAACGCCGAACCAAGCACCAACGCGGCGAACCAGACCGTCGTCGGTGGCAACACGAACGTCGCGCTGGGGGACACGAGCACCGTCACCGGCGGCTTCTTCAACACGACCGTCGGCCGTGGCAGCTGGGCCGGCGGCGGCGAGAGCAACAGCGTCGACGGCGCTCAGAGCTCGGTCAGCGGCGGCGAGTTCAATGTCGCCAGCGACCCGTTCTCTTCGATCGCCGGCGGCTGCGACAACCAGACGGGGCAAAACTCCGAGGAAAAGCCCTCGGGCGACTGCTCGAGCAGCGGGATCGAGGCGATCCTCGGCGGCGAAGCGAACGCGGCCTACGGCAATCAGTCATCGGTCAGCGGTGGCTCCCAGAACCAGGCCGAGGAGCCCTATTCCTCGATCGCCGGGGGGCTTGACAACCAGGCCACGGACTATGACGCATCCGTCGCCGGCGGCATCCTCAACGTCGCCTCCGGCTTCGACGCCGCGGTCGCCGGCGGGGGCTCGAACGTCGCCTCCGGCCAGACGGCATCGGTCGCCGGCGGGGTCGGCAACACGGCCTCCGGAGTCGACGCCACCGTGCTCGGCGGCGGCGGCAACGGCGCGTCTGGTTTCTGCCAGGAGATCCCGGGGGGCGCGCTGACCAACTGCTGAGCCCTGCGGCTCCTGCTGCGGTCACGCCCAGCGGCCCGCCCACCGGGTGGGCCGCCGGGCCATCCCCGACGCGGCTGCCCGCGGTGCTCGGCCCGCGCGGCGTCCGCGCTCCGATCGATCGGCTGAGGTCGGCTCAGAGGTCGTTGAGGGTCCAGCCCGCCTCGCCGAGCTCGTCCAGCCAGCGCCCGTCCATCTCGAGCTCCCCCTCGTGGTCGACCACGCTGGACGGCGTTCCTGGAGCTCGGCCGAGAACGACCATGACAGTGCCGTACATCGCGCTCCAGCGGATCGCCCGCACCTCCAGCACGAGCATCGGCGAGACCTCGACGAAGTCGCCACGGGCGGGCATGGCCGGAAGCTCCGCAGCCCGCTCAGCCCGCTTGTGGGCCGCGTCGGGCGTCACGATGTCGATGACGAGACTCATGTTCACCATGAGCGGGGAGTCTAGGTGGTCGTCCTGCGCCGGGTCGTTTCCTGGAGAACCTGGAAAACGTCCCAGTCGCGCGTCCCGAACAACCTGGAAAACGTCCCACTGGCGCGCCGTGGGGACGCGAGTGGGACGTTGAACAGCTGGTGGATGGACAACTGCCCAGTCGAAGTTTTCCGGCGCTCGAGTGGGCAGTTATCCAGGGTCCAAGTCCACCCCGAGTGGGCACTTAGCCAGGGTCCGAAGCGACCGCCACTGAGCAGTCATCCAGGCTCCGAACCGACCGCCACTGAGCAGTTATCCAGGCTCCGAACCGACCGCCACTGGGTAGTCATCCGGGCGCCAGGCCAACCTCGAGTGGCCACTTACCCGGCCTCGCCCGCGCATTCCCCCACCGCCATCGCGCCGAAGCGGTGTCCGTCATCGGATCAGTGGCGCCGTGCTCGCGGGTCACGCACCCCATCGCGCCCGCGGAGACCATGCCCATCGCGCTGGGAGCGCGCGCCGGCGAGAGGTTCGATGGCCGGTTCGTGTACGGTTCGCGGCTCGGGTAGCAGACGGCACCGCTGGAGGACCCCATGGCATCCACCGACCCCACTTCTCCCATCGGCGTCGGCATCATCGGCGTGAGCGCCGGCGGATGCTGGGCCTCGCGCGCCCACGTTCCGGCGCTGCGCGTGCTCGACGGCTACGAGCTGCGCGCGCTCAGCGCAAGCAGCCCGGAGAGCGCCGCGGCAGCCGGCCGCGCCCACGACGTGCCGATCGCATGCGCGAGCGCGGCGGAGCTGGTCGAGCATGACGAGGTCGACCTCGTGGTCGTGGCAGTGAAGGTGCCCCATCACCTCGAGCTCGTCAACCTCGCGATGAACGCCGACAAGATGGTGCTCTCCGAATGGCCGCTGGGCAACGGGCTCGCGGAGACCGAGGACCTCGCCGCCACCGCGCGCGCGAAGGGGTTGCGCACCGCGGTCGGGCTTCAGGCGCGCTCGGCGCCCATTGTGCGCTACCTGCGCGATCTCGTCGCGGACGGCTACGTCGGGGAGGTGTTGTCGACCACGATGGTCCAGTCCGGGCGCTCGTGGGGACCCGAGGTGGCCTCGTTGTCCCACTACGTTCTCGATCCCGCCAACGGCGCGACGATGCTGACGATCAGCGCCGGCCACCAGCTCGACGCATTCGCGATGGTGCTCGGCGAGTTCACGGAGCTCAGCGCGACGATGGCGACGCGCCGAACGTTGGTGCGCGACAGGGACACCGGCGAGATGGTCCCCATGACCTCGCCCGATCAGATCGTGATCGGCGGCGTGCTCGAGGGCGGCGCCATCGCGGGCGTCCACGTCCGCGGCGGCGGGAGCCGGGGCTTGAACTTCCACTGGGAGATCAACGGCACCGACGGCGACCTCGTCATCGCCAGCCCAAGCGGCCTTGTCCAGTTCGGGACGATTCTCGGCGGTCGCGGCGACGACCAAGGCCTGTCGGAGCTGCCAGTGCCGGCGGAGTACCACCTCATTCCGGCGCTCGCCGGCGAGCAGGAAAGCATCGTCTACGCCGTCGCGCACGCGTATGCCCAGCTGCTTGAGGACGTCGAGGAAGGCACGAACGTCGTCCCCGACTTCGATCACGCGGTCCGCCGCCACCGCATGCTCGACGCGATCGAGCAGGCGGCGATCACCGGGGAGCGCCAGCGCGTCGCTGCGTGAACTGACGAACGTCGAGTCCAAGGAGATCAACGGGCTATGAGTGTGGAGAGCACCATCGAGCAGTTGCAGCGTGAGGTGCGGTATCTCAGCGATCGGCTCCAGATCCAGGACTGCATCATGCGTCAGTCCCGCGGCGTGGATCGGCATGACGTCGAGTTGATGACGAGCTGCTATCACGCCGACGCCGAGATCAAGTTCGGCAATCGCGCCGAGCTCGTCCGCGGCGCCGACTACGGGGAGTGGTCCAACGGCGCGCACCACGGGCGCTTCGCCCTGCACTCCCACAACATCACCAACATGAACGTCGAGGTCGACGGCGACGTGGCCTACGCCGAGAGTTACGTCATCACCTTCGTCATGTCTGCCGATGAGAAGAAGACCTCGGTCGTCGCCGGCCGCTACGTGGATCAGCTCGAGCGACGCGATGGCGAGTGGAAGATCGCCAAGCGGCGGGCGTTTCTCGACATCGCCGCCGACGGCACAGCCTCCTATCTGGGCGTCTACCGGGGCAGGCCGGTCGACCCGGAGGAGTTCTGGACCCACGCCGACCCCTCGTACCAGCGTCCGATCGACCTCAGCACCCCGAGTCCGCAGTGGAGCTGACCCGCGGACGCGGACCCGCCGCGCTCAGAACATCCAGCGCCCGCCGTCGACGTTGATCGTCTGCCCGGTGACGTAGTGGGCCTCGTCGCCGGCGAGGAACACCGCGACCGGCGCGATGTCGTCCGGCATGCCGATGTAGCCGAGTGACGTCGTCGCCACGACATCCGCGAGGACGTCGGGGGCCACCCGTTCCTGGACGGCGGGCGTGAGTGCCATCGGGCAGATCACGTTCACACGGATCTTGTACGTTCCCCAGTCCCGCGCCGCGGTCCGCGACAAGGCTCGGATCGCTTCCTTCGTCGCCGAGTAGGTCGCTCGCTTGGGGTCGCTGTGGAGGGCCACTTGCGATCCGAAGTTGATGATCGAGCCGCCCTTGTCGCGCATTTGCGGGAACGCGGCCTGCATGAAGTGGACCGTCCCGAAGAACCCTGTGTTGAGCTCCGTCCTGAAGTCTTCCTCGGGAATCTCCTCGACACTTGCGTGTGGCGTGTACGTATGAGCGCAGTTGACCACGACGTCCACGCCGCCGAATGCGCCGACGGCTTCCGCCACCGCGCGATCAGCGGTGGCGCGATCCGAGACAGACCCAAGCACCTGGCGGACCTGGGCGCCGGCGGACTCGAGCGAATTGGCGGTATCCGCCAACGTCTCGGATGTCTGATCGACGAGGATGACGCTCGCGCCATCGTTCGCGAGCGCGGTGGCTATTGCTCTGCCGATTCCTTGCCCGGCTCCGGTCACTATCGCGGTTCGCCCAACCAACCGCCCCTGATCGTTCATCTAGGCACCCACCTCTCACCTGGTCGAGGTTTACGTACTGCAAATTCACGTGAAGGCTACCAGCGCGCCAAACTGGCCGTCGACCACGTGCTCGCACTTTCGGCAGTGCGCTCCACTACCCACTGGTCACTGCGATCGGCTGGCTACTCGGTGGGTGCTCGCTTGGCTCGGGTCTCGCTCGCCGGATGCTCGACGAGCGCCAGCACGCGGCTGGACATGAACCTTGCGCGGCGGACAGGCTCCCCTGTGCGGGTCACTTCGGCGACCTCGATGATGCCGCGACCGCTCGTGATCTCGACGCGGCGCCCGGCTCGAGTGGCCGTGATCTCGTAGGTCCGCGATCCGTCGTCCGCCGCGACGACGATCTCGACGCGATCACCTTTCATGGTCTGACCAGCGCGGACATGTCGGCTCCTTGCTGCGTTGACGTTCCTTGCCGGCAACTTACCCGACTCGGCTGCTCGAGAGCCTGCGAACCTTTCCTGGGCTCGACCGGGTCAGACGCGAGATGAGCAAGTTCTTTGACCGAATCCGCTTCAGGCGCGATCATCGCTGGGCGCGGGCTCACATGTCCGACTATCTCGACGCGGCCCTCGCTCCGAGGGACGGACCGCGGATGCAGCGACATCTCGGCGAGTGCCAGGATTGCCGTCGGCTGCTGGCCGACCTGCGCCTGATCGTGGGTCGCCTGCACGGCCTGGTCGCGCCGAGCGATGGCGCGGAGGCGCCCCAGATCGTCGCGTCGGTACGGCTGCGATTGAAGCAGCCGCCGAGCGCCTGAGTGAATCGTTTTTCGACTCTGCGGGTCAAACCTGACATGAACAAGCCCACCTATACCCAGGACGAGAGCGGCGCCCCCCGCGTCGAGAAGACCGAGCGCGAGTGGCGCGAGCAGCTGACCCAGGATCAGTACGACGTGCTGCGCGATAAGGGCACCGAGCGGCCGTTCACCGGCCGTTACGTGCACGAGAAGCGCGACGGCGCGTATCACTGCGCAGGCTGCGGCGCGGAGCTGTTCTCCTCCGACACGAAGTTCGACTCGGGCACCGGCTGGCCCAGCTTCACGGAGCCGGCGAACCGAGCCAATGTCGAGCTGCACGACGATCGCAGCTACGGCATGCACCGGATCGAGGTGACCTGCGCCGCGTGCGGCGGGCACCTGGGTCACGTGTTCCCAGATGGTCCGGGCCAGACGGGCGAGCGCTACTGCATCAACTCCTGCTCGCTCGCGTTCGAGGAGCACTGATCCGAGCGCGTTCGGCGGCGGCACGTTCGCGTGCCGCCCGCCGGACAAGCGCTATAACCGCGCCGTGACGCATGGGCCGAGCTCCGAGGAGGAGCTGATTCGGAGTGCCCGCGACGGCGATGAGGAGGCCTTCGCGGAGCTGGTGATGACTCATGCCGACCGCGTCTACGGCGCGTTGCGGCGGTTTGGGCTCGACGCGAGCGAGGCCGACGAAGTCGCGCAGGAGGTGTTCGTGCGAGCCTGGCGCGGGCTGCCGCGCTTCGAGGGGCGCTCGCGCTTCTCGACCTGGCTGTATCGGATCGCATTCAACGAGGCCCAACGCAAGCTCGCGCGCCGGCCGCCTCCACGCGCGGAGGGCGCCCCCGATCGCGATGACACGATCGCCTCGCTACCGGAGTCCCCGCATCTCGGCCCGGAGGCGCAGACCCTCGATCGCGAGTTCGCGACGACGCTCGAGCGGGCGCTGCAACAGCTCCCGGTCGACTGGCGCGCGGCGGTCGTGCTGCGTGACATCGAAGGCCTCTCCACCGAGGAGGCGGCCGAGATCGCCGGGATCGGCGAGGCTGCGTTCAAGAGTCGCCTGCATCGCGGGCGCATGCGGCTGCGCGTCCTCCTCGAGCCTTATCTGCAGCCCGAGGAGCGCTGACGCAGCCGCCGTCACCGGTTTCCCGATGACGGCGTTGGGTTCTCTTACCGGATCGTGCTCGCGCAGACCGCGCCACCGTTCTTCTCGAAGAAGTGCTGGTGGTAATCCTCGGCCTCGTAGAACTCCGAGGCAGCCAGGATCTCGGTCACTATCGGCCGGCTCGAGCGTTCCTGGCGACTGTCGCGCGAAGCGATCGCCAGCTGCTCCTGCTCGGCGTCGTGGAAGAAGATCGCCGAACGGTACTGACTGCCGAAGTCCCAACCCTGCCGGTTGGGCGTGGTGGGGTCGTGGATCGCCCAGAAGACGCTCAACAACTGGTCATAGCTGACTAGCGCGGGGTCAAACCACACCTCCACGGCCTCAGCGTGCCCGGTCGCGTCCGAGCTGACCTGCTCGTACGTGGGGTCAACGGTTGTTCCGCCCGTGTAGCCCACCTTCGTCTCCAAGACGCCCTCGATCTCGCGGAACGACGCGTCCACGCCCCAGAAGCACCCTGCGGCAAACGTGGCGCGCTCGTGCCGGTCAGCCGGCACGACAGCGCTGGCACCGTCGTGGTCACCGTGCGTGAAAGTCATCATCCGATCCTTTCTCTCTGTCTTCATGCCCATTGAGACCCTGGGTTGGACGGAAACGGTTCCGTGTCATCGGGCTCTCCTCCACGTCAGGCTGCCTCGCGGCGCGCGGCGCCTCATCCGTACCGCCCGCGCGGCGGTTATGCTCTCCAACCGTGATTCAGCGTGTGCAGAGGCCGGCACTGTGGGAGACCGTGCTCGAGGCGATGCGGGACGCGATCATCAGCGGCGAGCTGCCGGCGGGCGAGAAGCTCGTCGAGGCCGACCTCGCGACGCGCTTTGGTACCTCGCGCGGACCGATTCGCGAGGCAGTGCGCGAGCTCGCGCGCGAGGGGCTGATCGTCGAGAACCCGCGCCGCGGGAACGTCATCTCGACACTGACCGCGCGCGACCTCGCGGAGGTCTATGGCGTCCGCGAGGCGCTCGAGGTCGTCGCCGCGAGGCACCTGATCCAACATCCGAGCGACGCGGTCCTGGCGGAGCTCGAGCTGCACCTCGACGCACTCGATCGTGGCCACGAGTATCTCAAGAACATCGTGCACGACCTCGCTTTCCACCGCGGCCTTGTGTCCGGCAGCGCCAACGAGCGGATGACCGCGATCAACGAGCAGATGCTCATGCAGACCGCTCACCTGTTGCGGACCGCTGTGGCCGCGAACCCGACGTTGCAGTCGACAGTCCGGCCGTCAGCGCATCGTGACATTCTGGCCGCTCTTCTGGTTGGCGATCTGGAGGCGGCACGGTTGGCCATCGAGGCGCACTACCAGTATGCGGGCGAGCGGTTGTACCCGGCCCTCGAGTGGTTCGAGGCTGGCTTCGGCGCGTGGTGACGTCGATTCCGCAGCTCGATCTGGACTTCTCCGATCCCCTGCTCGTGGACGACCCCTTCTCGGTCTGCGAAGCGATTCGCGCGGCCGGACGTGTTGTATGGAACGGTGCGCTGCGGGGCTGGATGATTCCCGGCTTCGACGATTGTCTTGAGGTGCTCTCCGACGACGGCGAGCGTTTCGTGAGCGTCGGCTCCCGGCTTCCCGAGGTGACGTTCTGGTTCGACGCGTCGAACATGATCGTCGCCGAGGGCCCTGACCACCGCCGCCTGCGGCGTGGGCTGGCCCGTTACTTCACCACGGCCGCGATCGAGCGAAGCTGGGAGCCACGCGTCCGCGAGGTTGTCGAGGAGCTGCTCGCTCCGCTTGCCGAGGGGCACACGAACATCGATCTGGTCGCCGATTTCACGAAGATTCCCGCCGTGATCGTCGGGGAGATGCTTGGTGTGCCCGAGGAGCGTCACGAGGACTTGCGCCGCTGGTCCAGTGCGGTCGTGGGCAATCTCTCCTTCGGTCACGAGACGGCGGATGAGCGGCAGGTAATGGACGAGGCGATCGCGGAGTGCAGCGAGTACATGGGCGAGGAGATCGAGCGCCATCGGCGGGATGAGCCCGATGATCTGCTGACCGTCATCGTGAACATGCCCGACTGGACCGAGGACGAGATTCGGTCCTCGGCCATGAACCTCGTACTGGCTGGCTACGACCTGGCCGCCAAGCTGCTGGGTGAGTGCCTGGTCGCGCTCGAGCGACACCCCGATCAGCGTCGGGTGGTGGCGAAGGAGCCGGCGTTGATCCCGAACGCGATCGAGGAGGTCCTTCGTTGGCACAGTCCCGCACAGGCGACCGTGCGGCTGACGGCGCGAGAGACCACGCTGGCCGGCACTCAACTGAGGGAAGGGGACGTCCTCTACGTTCTGCGGATCGCCGCCAACCGCGATCCCGCCCGCTGGCCCAATCCTGACCGCTTCGACGTCCGCCGGCCGTTCCAGCCCCATCTCGGTTTCGGCGTCGGTCCGCACGTCTGCATCGCCGCGCCGCTCGCGCGTCTCGTGACGGCGGTCGCACTCGAGACGCTGCTTCGGGTCGCACCCGAATACCAGCTGCGGGACATCGAGTACGGACGCGCCTTCTTCACTCGCGGCCCCGAGAAGGGCGTGATCCAGATCCTCCCCTCCTGAGCGGCTGCCGCGCGGCCACCGTGCCCGTTACCTTGCGCCGGCAGGCACGCCAGATGGAATGCTGCGGGCCACGCTGTGCCCCTCGGCAATCGCCACCTGGAGGTCGCGAGGAGAAGCGGCATCGCCGACGAGGAACACCTCGCGCCGGCCCGCCGCGACGAGCTCGTCGTGCAGTTCACGGTTGGGAGCGTTTTGCGTGACCAGGACCACGACGTCGGCAGGGACCTCGCGGGACCGCTGACCCTGCGCGGGGTGCACCATGCAGCTCGACGCGCGGATCTCTGCGAGGTGGTGGCGCACAAGCAGCGTGAAATCACCGCCGTAGAGGAACTCGAGCGCGGGGACGTCCCGCGAGGTGGTCGTAACGTAGATGCCACCGAACCCGGGGAGACTCGTTAGGAACGTGACCGCGAGGCCCTCGCCGACAAGGTACTCGGCGACGGCGATCGCCTCGAAGTGACCCACGGTATCGAGGACCAGCGCGGTCTTCGCGCCCTCCGGCACGCCCTGCCAGAGCAGCTGCGGTGATGACAGAACGTGGTCCTGGCCGACGCCGAGCGCCGGCTCGAACGGGCGCGCGGGTTGAAAGCCATCGAGCCGCGGACGGGAGCCCGTCGCAACGATCACGGCATCGGCGGAGTGCGCGAGAACGTCCTCGGCAGTCATGTGTGTGTCGAGCACGAACTCGACGCCGTTGCGCCGACACTCTGCCACGAGCCAGTCGACGGTCTCGCCGATCAGGGCGTGACGCGGTGAGCGGCGGGCGGCATTCACCGCGCCGCCGGGTGTCGAGGCGGCTTCCGCGAGCGTGACCGTGTGACCCGCCAGGGCGGCGACGCGAGCCGCCTCAAGACCCGCGGGCCCGCCGCCGACGACGAGCACTCGCCGTGGCTCGGCGACACGCGTGATCAGATCCTCCGACAGCGTTCGCTCGAAGCCTGTGGCGACGTTCACGATGCAGACTGCCCGCCGGGCGCGGATCAGGCCACCTGAGCACCCCTGGTTGCAGGCGATGCACGGACGGATCTGATCCCCGATCCCGTCACGCGTCTTGCGCACGATCTCCGGATCGGCCATCAGTGCCCGCACCATCGAGACCATGTCGGCGACGCCGTCGCTCAGGACCCGCTCGGCTTCTTCCAGCGTCCGGAAGCGACCCGTGACGATCGTCGGCACCGATGCCACCGCCGCGAGCCGGCTGGATGAAGGCAGCTCGTAGCCGGGGGGCGCCTCCGGCCCAGCATTGATCGTCGCGGAGCGGAACAGGTCCCCGCTCGCGGTCGTGACGTAGTCGATCAGCCCTTCGCGCTGGAGCGCCTCGATCACGAGCCGGAGCTCGTCCTCCTGAATCCCCCCGGGCATCTGGCTCGCGCCAAGGCGGATGCCGACGACGAAATCGGGGCCGACCGCCTCCCGCATGGAACGGAGAACCTCTTGTGTCAGGCGCATCCGGTTCTCGAGGCTGCCGCCGTAGGTGTCGGTGCGGTCGTTGTATATGGGCGAGAGGAACTGCGCGAACAGAAACCCGTGCGCCGCGTGCAGCTCAACGCCGTCCAAGCCGCCCTCGCGGCTGCGGCGCGCGGCCGCAGCAAACGCGTCGATGATCTCCGCGATCTGCTCCGTTGTCATCGGCGTACCGACGTTGCCACTGATCGCCGGCACGGTGGATACCCCCCACGAAATGCCACCACCGGCAGCGGGACCCGAGTGACCGATGTGATTGACCTGCTGGAAGACACGCATACCGTACGGACGGATCTGCTCCATCATCTCCTGATAGCGCTCGACCACGGCGTCGTTCGAATATGTCTGGGCACCTCCGCTCGGGTGGGCACCGATCGCCTCCAGGATCGTCAACCCCACGCCGCCGCGTGCGCGCGCGACGTGATAGGCGATCAGATCCTCACCGCCAAACTGACCCGGAGGAGTTGAGAGCCCGGTGGCGTGCGCGGTGCGCACGATCCGGTTCTGGATCTCGACGTTCCGGATGCGGATGGGTTCAAACACCTTTGTCAGGGTCACTTAGCACTCCTCCCGCCTACGCGGCACCGGCCGCCTTCAATCGCCGTCATCGTGCTCCTCACCGTCGTCACCTGGCGCAGCGATGTCGTCAACTCCGTGGCGGCAAACGCTGCCCGGTGTACGCATCGTCTGTGATCCGGAAGACGCGCTGCTGGCGCGAGATCAACTGGTAGTAACCAACCAACATCGTCAGCTCGACGAGGCCACGCTCGCCCAGACCGTTCAGTGCCTCTTCGTACTCAGCATCGTCGAGGTCCCCTGGTGCTAGCAACCGAGTGGTGGTCAGCCACGCGGTCTGCTCGGCGGGATCGTCGAGCGCCGGCCGGCGCTGCTCGCGCAACGCGTCGAGCTGATCGTGGGTCAAGCCGGCCTGGTAGCCGGCCCACTCGTGGGCAGCAATCGCGAACCCGTTGGCGGCGTCGTGGACGACCATCAGGATGACCAGCTCGGCGAGCCGGCGCGGGAGGGTGAGCTCGTAGGCCAGCGCGGCGCCGAACGCAGCCTGCGCGGTGCCGGCAGCGGGGGCGCGCAGGTATGCGTTCATCGGCCCTCCGAGCCGGCCCTCGTCATCGACGAGGCCGCTCCTCCCCTTGTGTGGCCCGTTGACGATCGCGTCGTACATCGGGCGTTGCTCGTCCGTCAGCTCATCCGGACGCAGCCCGCTTAGACGAGGTTCGGCGCTCATGGCTGTCTCATCCGATCTCCTCTTCCGAACCGTCTCGGCGCCGGTCGTTTCGCACGGCCGGCACCCACGCGACCCGTCGTCATCGCCGAGTGCAAACCGTTAACAACCTATCAGTCGAAGCTGCCTTCGGCTTCCTGGCGGATCGCGGCCGCGACGCCGGGCAAGTCGAGCGTTCGAGCGCTGTGTGCGGCGACCGCTTCCCCGCCGAACGTGAGCCCGTCGATCTCGTCCGCCCAGCCCCCGAGACCCTGCAGGAACACGTCGGCGACCGTCGGCGATTCGCCGACGAGCCACTCGCGGTCGTGCAGCTGCTCATCCACCCACGCGCCGCGGGCCGTCAGCGTTGCGATCGCGCCAACCTTGAGCGCGTCCACCGCATCCGCGGCGAGCATCTGGTCGGCCTTGAACCAGCGGTAATACGGATCCATCACGTTGTTGGTCAGCCACGCCAGCCAGAAATGCAGTTCCGGCCGGCCGGGCTCGCCCGGGCGCGGCCCCACCCCGGGAAGGCTCTCGACCAGGTACTCGAGGATCGCGACGGTCTCATAGAGCCGCAGCTCGCCGTCGACGAGCGTCGGAACGTTGCCGCTCGGATTCAGCTCGAGATAGCCACTCGGCGAAACAACTCTGCCCTGAACGCGTTTGACCTCGACGACCTTGTGCGGCGCGCCCGAGAGCTCGACCGCGCTGTGCACGATCGTCCCAGCTGTCGCACTTCTCGAATAGAGCTCCGGCACGCTGCTTCCTCCGGGGTCGCGGGGACGCTACCAGCACCGGCCATGGTCCGCCGATGCGTTAGGGTCGCGCGATGCGCGACGGCGTCATCCAGTGGGATGGGCATCGGACCTGGTTCCGCGTCGACGGCGAGCTGACCGGCGCCGGCAAGACGCCGGTCGTAATCCTCCACGGCGGACCGGGCGCGGCGCACGACTACGTCGAGTCGATCGCGGAGCTGGCCGTGTCCGCTGATCGCCCGTGCATCCTGTATGACCAGCTCGGTTGCGGGCGCTCGCAACATCTGCCCGATGCGCCCACGGACTTCTGGACGGTTGAGTTGTTCCGTCGCGAGTTGACCGTCGTGCTCGATCGCCTCGGGGTGGCCAGCCGCTACCACGTGCTGGGCCAGTCCTGGGGTGGCATGCTCGGGATGGAGCACGCGCTCGAGCATCCCGCGGGGCTTCGCTCGCTGATCGTCGCCGACTCGCCGGCGTCGATGCGCCTCTGGGTCCAGGAGGCCAACCGCCTGCGCAGTCTGTTGCCGCCGGATGTGCAGGAGACTCTCACGAGTCACGAGGCGGCCGGCACGACCGACAGCCCCGAGTACGAGCAGGCCGTGATGCGCTTCTACGAGCGCCACCTGTGCCGGATCCCGTTCCCCGACGGATTGCAGCGAACGTTCGCCCAACTCGCGCAGGACCCGACCGTCTACCACACGATGAACGGGCCGAGCGAGTTCCATGTGATCGGCGCGCTGATGGACTGGGACATCACGCCGCGCCTCGGTGACGTGCGCGTACCCGTGCTCGTCGTCTCAGGCGAGTACGACGAGGCCACGCCTGCCGTCGTTCAGCCGCTCGTCGAGGCTCTGCCCGACGTGCGCTGGGAGCTGCTGCCGGACGCGAGCCACACGCCGCACCTCGAGCAGCCCGAGCGGTTCTTCGAGCTGGTCGAGACCTTCCTGGCGGCGCACGACTGAACCCCACCGCGCCGGCGGCGGTCCGCGGGGCCTGGACAACTGCCCACTCGAGCGCTCGCAAGAGGCGAGCGGGACGAAAACCACTCCAGGGCTGGCCAACTACCCACTGGCCGTCGGCAAGCGGTCGAGTGGGCAGTTATCCAGACTCGTCGCGTGGGCCGTGCCCCAGAACGGTCGAGTGGGCCGTTCTCCAGGTTCTCGCGGCTCGCTCCCCTCAGGCTCTCGGCCGCCCCATCCTGGGCAGCCGCATCGTCAGCCCACCGTCGACCGCGAGCATCTGCGCCGTGATGAACTTCGACTCGTTGGAGGCGAGGAACAGAACGGCCGCCGCGATGTCCTCGGGCGTGCCGAGCTCCCGCGTCATCGCGTAGTAGAGGGCACTCTCGAGGAATTCGGGCGGCCGAGGGTGCGAGAGGATGCTGCCGGGCGCGATCGTGTTGCTCCGAATGCCCTGCTTGCCGTATTGCGCCGCGATCGCGCGCGAGAGCGCCAGCACACCCGACTTGACGACGCCGTAGCCGGTGAACTCCTCCATCGCGCGCACCGCCGCCGCGGAGGCGAAGTGGACCATCGAGCCACCGCCCGCAGCCACCATGTACGGAATCGCGAACTTCGACGTCAGCATGCAGCCG
Organism: uncultured Solirubrobacterales bacterium; assembly: GCA_963763525.1. Classification (GTDB taxonomy): domain Bacteria; phylum Actinomycetota; class Thermoleophilia; order Solirubrobacterales; family Solirubrobacteraceae; genus Palsa-465. The sequence goes on along the minus strand of CAVXPA010000009.1, from coordinate 55,824 downwards.
GTCAGGCTGACGCGCAGCTCGCGCTCCCACCCCGCCAGTTCGATGTCGGCGACCTTCTCCTCGGGCGGCGGCAACAGCGCAGCGGCGTTGACCAGCACATCGATCCGCTGGTAGCGCTCGCCGACCGCGTCAGTGAGCGCCCGGACCCGCTCGGGATCGCCGACATCCGTGGGCTGGACGGCGACATCACCGCCTGCCTCCCGAGCCGTGGCAGCGACCCGCTCGGCCCCGTCCTGATCGATGTCGGCGATGACGACGTGCGCGCCCTCCGCGGCCAGCCGCCGCGCCACCGCCGCACCGAGTCCGTTCGCGCCGCCCGTCACGATCGACACCTTCCCCTCGACTCGACCGCTCATCGGCTCTCCTTTCGTTGCTCGGCGCCTAGGCCGACGCCTGTTCGAACGACCTCGGCGAATGCTGACGGGCCAAAGCCCATCTGGGGAGATCGCCGCGAACATTCCCTCCGGTTGTACGCGGCTCTGGCCGAGACCGTCCTTGATCACCGCCGACGCTAAGGAGTCACGACGTAATAAGTGCTCTTGTTGGCGGTGTTGGGTGAACGGTGTAGTTCCAGTCTCCATGGAACGCGTGCCGCTCGATCTTGACCGTGGCGAGCTCCGCGTCGGTGACCTTGATCCTGGTCGGGTACTCGTTCTCGTCCAGCCGCGCGTAGACCTTCAGCCCGGTGCTGGTCGTCGTCGCGGCAATCAGGTTGATGATCGTCTGATAGCTGGTCAGCGGCTTGCCGCGCCAGTTGATCGAGATGTAGCTGAACAGGCGGTGCTCAATCCGGTTCCACTTGCTCGTTCCCGGCGGATAGTGCAGCACCCGGATCGGGATCCCGATCTGGTCGGCGAGCCTGCCGAGCTCCAGGCGCCACAGCCGCCCGCGCGGGCTGTTGGACCCGCCCGCGTCAGCGGTGATCGTCAGGACCTCGGCGTCCGGGTAACGGGCCGTCCCCAGGTGCTGCCACCACGCCAGGATCGAGGCGACCGCGAACGCGGCGGTGTCGGCGCTGATCCCGATGCTCACGAATCCCTCGTTGCGGGCAATGTCGTAGACCCCGTGCGGCCTCGCCTGACCCTGCGCGTGGCTGGGGAAGTCGTGCGTGTTGACCTCGACCGGACAGCCCTTCTTCGCCCACTCACGCCCGCCGTTAGCGAACTCGCCGACCAGCTCCTTCTTCTTGGAGTCGACGCTGATCACCGGCTGCCCCGCATCGAGCGCCTCGGCGACCGTGTCATTGATGTAGTGAAACTGCGCGTCGCGATCAGGATGATCAGACCCCTCCCGCGTCTTGTAGTTGCCCTGCATCGAGAAGCCCATCCGCTTCAACAACCGCAACACCGTGCGATCCACGATCTCATACCCCAACCCGCGCAGATCCTCAGCGAGCTTCGCACTGCTCCTCGACGTCCACCGCACCGACACCCGCTCCGGATCGCCGACCGTGACCGGCTCCAACAACCCATCCAACGCCTCCTCGACCCCCGGATCACGCTCGATCACCGACGGCCGGCCCGCACCCGACCGCCTGACCCGCCGACCCTCCCACGACTCCCCAGCATCCAAATCCCGCATCCCCCTCCGGACCGTCGTCTGCGCCATCCCCGTCACACGAGACACCGCCGCCAAACCCCCACGCCCCACCGACCGCGCCTCAGACGCCGCCCACAACCGCCGCTGCCGCTCATCCAGACAGCCCTTCATCAACTCCCACCGCTCCGCAATCGCACGCTCATCGATCATGAACCGCCACTTCGACAGCGTACGCGCCCACACCTCCCACCACAGCAATAATTTAGGCGTGAGGACTAACCCGCGAACCCGACAACACGCGAGGGCCAGCCACCACCGCGTCCATACTGACTTTGCGGCCTCGGTTCCACCCCTCGGAACCAGATCCGCAAAGTTCACGCAACCGCCGGCCTCTGACCCCTGGCGGAGAAAAGTTACTTAGTTCGCGAACGGATCACTAACAGCATCGCGGCGGCGCCGATCCAGCCTGTCTGGTTCGGCCGCCTCGATCCAGCCTGTCTGGTTCGGCCGCGTCGATCCAGCCCGTCTGGTCGCTGGCCGCCGCTAGCTGACGACCGTGCGACCGCCGGCGAGCTCGGTCCGCTCGCTTGGCATCAGCACCCGTACATCGACGCCAGGTGCGCGGTTCTTCGTGAGCGTGGCCATCGTGCGTGCGGGGAGTGCCGGATCGAGCGGTCGTCTCGCCGGCCAGCCGAGCGCGAGCGTTCCCCAATGGATCGGAATTGCGATGCCAGGAGAGATCAGCGCGGCGACGTCGGCCGCCCGTTCAGGATCGAGGTGACCGGATCCGAGGCGCGAGCCCCAACCCCACACCGGCAACAGCGCGACATCAACCGACCCCGCCAGCGAGGCCATCTCCGGGAAGATGTCCGTGTCACCCGCAAAGTAGACGGCCCTCGAGCCGCGCACGAGGTACCCAACCGGGTCCGCGGCGGGCCCGAGCGGACGCCGTCGCCGAGCGTGGTTCGCGGGCGTCGCGGTCACGCTCAATGCACCGATCGTCGCCCGTTCGCCGGCCCGCAGCTCGTGCGCCACTCGCAGCCCTCTGCGCGTAAGCCAGCTCGCTGCCCCGGCCGGCGCCAGAATTGGCACCGACGCTCCGAGCGCCCGCAGCGACGGCAGATCCGTGTGGTCGTAATGCAGATGCGACAGCAGGATGCAGTCGACTTGCCGAAGGCCATCCACATCGACGCTCGGAGCGATTCGGACCAGGGGCCCAACGCGGTCACGAACCACGGGGTCGGTGATCAGCCGCACGCCGTCGAGCTCGATCAGCGCGGTGGCGTGGCCGACCCAAGTGATCGACGCCCCCGCCGCCGTCTTGTTCATGCTCCGCTGCAAATGAGACACTTCCGGGCTACGATGGCCAGCGGGGCGTGACGCTGATCGCCGATGGACACTGATCGCCCGCGGGAAGCGCCGGCGGACCCGGCTGCGCCAGGGGGCGCTGCCGCGCCAGCGTACGGAGAGCTCGTCACGTGGAAGCCACAGGTGCCGCGCGTCCGCCTCGGGCGCGTGTTGCTCGGCTGGCTTGTGGCAACACTGTCGGTGATCGTCGCGGCGGCGATCGTGCCCGGTGTGAGCGTCGGCAATTTCGGCGACGCCGTCGCAGCGGCGGCGGTGATCGCCGTCCTCAATGCATTGCTGCCGCCGATCGTCGCGGCGCTGCCGGTGCCGTTCACGCTGCTACTCGGGTTCGTGCTTGTTCTGCTGCTCGACGCGGTCATCCTGCTGTTGGCGTCGGACATCAGCAACAACGCGATCCACGTCGATTCGTTCGGCTGGGCGCTGCTCGCAGCGCTCGTGATCGCGGCGGCTGCGCAGGTGTTCGAGCTGATCATCGGCGTCAACGACGATGACACGTACTCGCTGCGCGTGATCAGGCGGATCGCCCGACGCCAGGGTGGACGGCAGCGAACGGACGTGCCCGGGATCGTGTTCCTGGAGATCGACGGTCTCGCCCTGCCCGTGCTGCAGCGGGCGATGCGCGACGGACACGCGCCTGAGCTGTCCTGGTGGGTGCAGAGCGGCACTCACCGACTCGCCGAATGGGAGACCGACCTCAGCTCGCAGACGGGCGCGAGCCAAGCCGGCATCCTGCTCGGTTGCAACGATGACGTGCCGGCGTTCCGCTGGGTCGAGAAGCAGACGGGGAAGCTGATCGCGTGTTCCTCCCCGCCGGATTGCGCCGAGATCGAGCGCCGGCTCGCGACGGGCAGCGGCCTTCTGATCGACGATGGGGCCAGCCGCGGCAACCTGTTCTCGGGCGAGGCCGGCGCGGTGATCCTGACCGTCAGCCGGATGAGCGCGGAGAAGCGCGCCAATCCGGGATATCGCGCGTTTCTCGCCAACGGCTTCAACGTCACCCGGGTCCTCGTTCTGTTCTGCTGGGAGGTGATCCTCGAACGGACGGCGGCGGTGGCGCAGCGGCGACGCGACGTGCATCCTCGCGGCGAGCGGGGCGGGAAGTATCCGCTGCTGCGCGCCGCGGTGTGCGTGGGCGTCAGAGACCTGATCGTGTTCGGCGTACTGACCGACATGATGCGGGGTCGCCCCGCCGTGTACGCGACCTTCTCGAGCTACGACGAGGTCGCTCACCATTCGGGGCTGGAACGCGCCGACACCCTCGAGGCGCTGCGCAAGCTCGATCAGCAGTTCCGGCGGATCGAGCGGGCGCGGCGATACGCGCCCCGCCCGTACCAGTTGGTCGTGCTCTCCGACCACGGCCAGACTCAGGGCGCAACGTTCCGCCAGCGCAATGGCTACGACCTGCACGACCTCGTCGAGCGGTCGATCGAGCAACCGGGTGTGACGCGGGTCGGCAGCGGCGACGAGAACGACGTCGCGGTCGCGCACGCGTTCGCCGAGGCGACCGGCCGCCAGCGCAGACGCGAGAGCGACGACGTCGGCGAACAACCGGTCGTGGTGCTTGGGTCGGGCAATCTCGGGCTCGTCTACCTGATGCAGGAGCCTCGCCGGCTGACGCTCGAGGAGATCAGCGAGCGCTACCCACGGCTCCTCGATGCGCTGCGCGAGCACGCCGACATCGGCTTCCTGCTGGTCCACTCCAGCGAGCACGGCCCCACGGTCCTCGGAGCCCGCGGGACCCGCTACCTGGCTGACGATCGCGTCGTGGGCGAGGATCCACTGCTGGCGTTCTCGCCCAACGCAGCGGCGCACCTGAGGCGCGCCGACACGTTCGCGCACGCGGCGGATATCACGATCAACAGCTTCTACGACCCGGACCTCGAGCAGGGATGCGCGTTCGAAGAGCTGATCTCCTTCCACGGGGGCTTGGGCGGCCCGCAGACCCGCCCGTTCATCCTGCACCCGGTCGAGCTTCCGATCCCACTCGAGCCGATCGTCGGTGCCGCCGCGGTCCATCGCCTCCTGTCGGGTTGGCGGCGCTCGCTCCAGGGAGAGCGCGCCGCGCAGGGAGGACCGCAGGCCGGCGGCGCGGACGAGGCCACGGTCGGCCTGGAGAGTCAAGTGGCGCGCTGAGCGAACCGCCGGGCAGATGGAATCGTCGTCAACCTCAGCCGCGACCGCCGCCGGCCCGACGATGCTCGTCGGGCGCGATAGGGAGCTGGCGAGGCTCGATTCCTTGGTCGGACAGGTCCATGTGGGCGCTGGCACGGCGGTCATCGTCGAAGGCCCCGCCGGGATCGGAAAGACCGCGCTGCTGGCGGCTGCGGCGCGAACGGCGGCGGCATCGGGCATGCTCGTACTGCGCGCACTCGGGGTTGGCTGGAGCAGGAGGATGCGTTCGGCGTGGTGCGCGAGCTGTTCGCCCCCGCGATCGCTCAGGGCCTCGGTGCTGGTCTGTTCGACGGCGCGGCGGCTCTCGCGGCAGTGCCCCTCGGCCTGTTGACGCCATCGGCGGAGTCGCCCGGAGGCTGGGGCGATCCGGCGTCCGCCGCGATGCACGGCCTGTACTGGTTGACCGCCAACTTCGCCGAAGCCCGCCCCCTCATGGTGATGGTCGACGATGCCCACTGGGTCGACGCGATGTCGCTGCGGTTTCTGCTGTACCTCATTCGCCGGTTGGAGGATCTGCCGTCCTCGTAGTGCTGGCGACGCGTCCGGACCCCGAGCCGCCCGTCAGTCGTGAGCTGCTGGCCCAGGTCGCCGGCCACCCCGGCCTCGATCTGATCCGCCTGGAGCCGCTGAGCGAACGCGACGGGCGCGGGTGATCCGGCACGACGCTCTACGCGATGCCGACGAGGACTGATCGAAGCGGCGGTGCGCGGCCACCTCACGCCTGCGTCGCGGGCCGAGGCGCATGCCCGCGCCGCGCGTCTGACCGCTGTCCACGGCGCGCCGCTGCCGCGCGTCGCCGGTCACCTCCTGTCCGCCGGCCCCGGGAGCGACGCGTGGACGGTCCAAACGCTGCGCGACGCGGCACAGGAAGCGAGCGCCGGCGGAGCGCTGGGTTCGGCCGTGGCGTATCTCGAGCGGGCGCTTGGGGAGACCGTCCCGCGTTCGGTCCGCGCGGAGCTTCTCGTCGAGTTGGGCGAGGCCCAGCTGCACGCCGGCGCGAGCGGGGCGACCGAGCGAATGGGCGAGGCCCTCGGGCTGCAGGACGACCCGCGGGCGCGGGCCGAGATCTGCCTCGCCATGGGTCGGGCGCAGTTCACGCGAGGCCAGTTCGATACGGCGCGGGACTCGTTCGCGCGCGGTCTACAGGATCTCCCGGATGACGCCGACGACCTGCTTCTGGAGCTGCGCGCGTGGTACGCGACCTAGCGTGGTACGCGACCTATATACACCAAGATCTGCCGCTGCCTGCCGGTGCGGCGGCTCGGCTGGACGAGTTGCTGGTCGGCGATGCTGCCGGGGCCACTCGGACCGAGCGCCATCTGCTGGCTCATCTTGCGTATCAGTCGGCGCGCTCGGGCGAGCGTCGATCAGACGACGTCGCACGTCTGGCCCGCCGTGCGCTCGCCGACGGCGAGCTGTTGAAGGACAGCGGACGAGAGATGGGTCCGTCCTGGCGGTGTGCCGCGCCCTGGTCACCGCTGGTCAGCCGGACGCGGCCGTCGACGAGCTCACCCGAGCGATCGCGCTGAGCCAGCGCCAGGGCTCGAATGTCGCCTTCGGCTGGTTCTCCCACATGGGCGGCATCGCTCTCCACTCCCGAGGACGCCTCCTCGACGCCGTCGCCGATCTCGAGAGCGCCTGCGAGGCTGCTACGCAGGCGGGGGCGGAGCCGCTGGCCGACACCCGCGCGCTCCTCGCGGTGTGCCGGCTCGAGCGTGACGACCCTGATGGCGCAGCCCACGCGCTCGGGATGCAGACCAACGCCGAGCAGCCCACGTTTCCATCGTGCAGCTATGCGTATGCGGTCGGTCGGCTCCGAGCGGTGCAGGGAGACCCTCGCCAGGGCCTGGAGGCGCTGATGGCGTGCGAGCGGTGGATTGTCGAGACGAGGGCGCCGAACCCAGCCGCGAACTTTCCGTGGCGCGCCGACGCCGCCATCCTGGCCGCGGCGCTCGGCGACGTGGACGCGGCCGGGCGGTTGACCGCGCAGAGCCTCGAGCTCGCCCGCGCCTTCGGTGCTGCCAGCGCCATCGGCATCGCGCTGCGTACCGCCGGCCTGATCGAGGGAGGCCCCCGCGGCCTCGACCTGCTCGCCGACGCGGTCACGGTGCTCGACGGCTCCGGGTTCGATCTTCAGTTGGGCCGCGCACTCATCGATTGGGGCGCCGCCACCCGTCGCGCCGGTCACCGGCGTGACTCGTTCGCGCCGCTGCGCCGCGGGTTGGACCTCGCCGCGGGCTGCGGCGGGCTGACACTGGTCCGGCGCGCACGTGATGAGCTGATCGCCGCCGGCGCGAGGCCGCGTCGTGAGCGCATCAGCGGCGCCGACGCGCTCACCGCGAGCGAGTTGCGAGTCGCGCGGATGGCGGCGGACGGCATGAGCAACCCGCAGATCGCCCAGGCGCTGTTCATCACCCGCAAGACGGTGACGTCGCATCTGACCCGCATCTACCAGAAGCTCGATATCGAGGCGCGCTCTCAGCTCGGGCGATCCCTCCGCGGGGCGTAGGCCGCGCGCGCCGGCGGTGCTGGGCCTGCGGCCCGCGCGACAAAAGACAGGACAGGGGTGTCCGATGCGAAACCGTGCGCTCCGGGGCACGATCGGCGCTGTCACATTTCGCACGACCGAGGCGTGGAATCATGTCCGATCGTGACGGATCCCGAGGCGGCGAGAAGGCCCGCGCGCATCATCGTGACGGCGAGACCCCGACCCCGCTGGTGGCGCGAAGCGGAGGCGGTCGATACTGCCGTCTACGCCGCGATCGCAGGCACGCCGACGCCGACCCTGGACAAAGCGATGACGCGGCTCACGCACGCGGCCAATTACTCGCGCCTATCGCTCGCGGCGTCGCTGGTGCTCGCGACGACACGCGGAGCGCGCGGGCGGCGGGCAGCCGAGATGGGGCTTGCGTCAGTGGCCGTCACCTCGACGGTTGCGAATCTGGTGGTCAAGCCGCTCGGTCGCCGCAGGCGGCCGGATCCGGCCGCCTACCAGGTGCCAACCGAGCGCCAGGCGCCGCTGCCGCGAACGCGATCGTTCCCCTCCGGACACACGGCGGCGGCGTTTGCGTTCGCGACGGGGGTTGGCCAGGTGCTGCCAACGGAGGCCGGCGGGCTGCGAGTCTTGGCGGCGCTGGTCGGCTACTCGCGCATCCACACCGGCGTGCACTACCCCGGCGACGTGGTCGGCGGGGCGCTGCTCGGCAGCGTGCTGGCGCAGGTGACCACTCATGCGCTGATGGGCCGCGGGGACGACTGATCGTCCGAGCCGGTTGAGACAGGCCGCCCGGCGGCGATCCCGATCAGCGCCGCGATCGCGTGCCAGGCGCCGTCCGGAATCGCCGAGGAGGGCGAGGCACCCGGGTGACTCGGGGCTACTCGCACCCTCAGCGCGGCCGGGCGGGTGTGGAAGCGGACGGGTGCTTCGAGCACCACGGCTTCGCCGTCGATTCCGGCGGACACCGCCGCGCTCGACGCGACCTCGAACGTCGGCGCCGTCCATTCGCGCATGAGCCGCGGCGTCCGGCTCGTCCGGCGGCCGGGCGGCTCGACGACAGTGATCCCGAGCACCGCGGCGTCGAGCCGGGGGCGGGTGCCCGCGCCGATCTTCCATCCCAGCCGGTAGCGGTTGTTCGAGACGAGGATGACCAGACCGGCGGCGTTCGGCGTCCCATCCGGCCCCTTCCAGTGCAGGTCGAGGCCGGTCTCATCAGGCCCGGCGACGTCGGGCACGGTCTCGAGCAGCGTGCGCAGCTTCGCGTCGCGGTATTCCGGGTGCCCGACCGCGTTCGCATATAACCCCAGAGAGACGTTGTTGACGAACACGCGACCGTTGACTTCCGCCAGGTCGACGCGGCGCTCGCCGCCGTCGACGAACGCGTCGAGCGCGCCGACGACATCGTCGCGATCGACGCCCAAGTCGAGCGCGAAGTGATTGCGGGTCCCAGCGGGCACGCACGCGTACGGCAGATCGAGCTCGGCCGCGATCGCCGCGACGATCGCCTGCGACCCGTCGCCGCCCGCCATCGCGAGCGCGGTCGCGCCACTCTCTACCGCGCGGCGGACCAGCGTCTCGAGGTCATCTCCGGGCGCCAGCTCGATCGGCTCGATCCCCCGCGCGCGCGCCTCATCCGCGAGGTGGAACCGCACGGCCTTGCCGCCCCCGGAACGTGGGTTCATGAACAGCACCGGCGCCTGCGGCCTCGGCGCGCGCTCGAGTGCCACGTGGACGCGGAACGAGAACCGCGCCAGCGCGACAGCCACGGCGAGACCGACGAACACGACCACCGTCTCGATCAACCGATCGGACAGCTGCGCCACGAGCGCTCCGACCACGAACAGCACCGCGAGCGTGAGGCCTGCGACCCGAGGCGCGCCGCGACGTACGAGGCCGAACCACGCCGCGGCGCACGCGAGCGCCCAGCAGGCGAGCAGGATCAAGCCGCGCGGGAACTCGACCGCCACCACATAAACGGCGAGCGCCAGCGACGCGATGCCGACGATTAGCGCGAGGCTTGCGGCAAGCCGGCGGCTCGCCGGTTGCGCGCGCGGGTGCACCGCGCCGTTCATCGCGCGGCCCTCATCCCGCCGCCGTGTCTCCAGGTGGCGGCGTCCTCGAGCTACGAATCTCGTCCGACAACCGCGCCGCCGCTGCCGCCTCTCCAGGTGTGAGCACACCGCTCCCGGCGGCGTAGGAGATCGGGTCCCCGCCGCGCCCGCGCAGGATCCACGCGCAGGCGACCGCGATCGCCGCGCCCGCAAGGGGCCCGAGCACGTAGACCCAGTAGGCGGTCCAGTCGCCGCTGACGAGTGCCGGCCCGAACGAGCGCGCCGGGTTCATTGAGGTGCCGCTCACCGGTGCCGACCACAGGCCGGCGAGCGCGATGTACCCGCCGACGCCAAGCGCGCCGATCGTGCCGACGTTCTGCGCGGCGGAAGCCGTGCCGAGGATCACGCTGACGAGCACGCCGGTGAGCGCGATCTCCATCAGCAGCGCCTGCCAGTCGTGGTAGCCGGGCCCCGGCAGCGTCGCGCCGAGATGCTCGACGTTGCCGAACACGGCCAGCAGGAACAGGCACGCCGCCGCCGCGCCAAGGAGCTGCGCGACGATGTAGCCCGGCACTCGCCGCCACGGGAAGTCGCCGCGCACGGCGAACGCCAGCGAGACGCACGGGTTCAGGTGCGCGCCGGACACCGCCCCCATGAAGAGGATGATCGCCAGCACCATGAGGCCGGGCGCGACCACGGCCGCCGCCAGCGTGATCTCCCCCTTGCCGTGCAGAAGACCGCCCCCGGCTGCGGCGAGCACGAGCATGAAGGTGCCGAGCAGCTCGGAGAACAGACGGCGGTACTCGAAGCTCGGATCCTCGAAGTCCGCGCGCGAGCCGAACTCCAGGGCCAGGATCCGTTGGGCGCGCTGGACGTCGTGCGCGGCCAGGCTTCCTGGGTCGTGGACCATCTCGCCCGGCTGGTCGCTCACAATTTCGTAACTTACTTCACGGGGAGTGGTGGCCCGCTGCGGGCGCTCACGGGCCACGTGGAACCTGGACAACTACCCACTCGAGTCGCCGGCGGCGGCGAACGGGGCGTTAACCCGCCACCAGCTGGTTTACGTCCCACTGGCCACGCCCGGACGCGCGAGTGGGACGATTTCCAGGCGCACTACGAGGGATCGGGGCGAACGACGACCGTGTCGGCGACCGGGATGATCTCGTCGACAGGCAGATCGGCAACCGACGCGTGCTTGAGGATCGCTTCCCGGCTGCTCGCCTCGTAGATGCAGACGGTCCCGACCGACCCGCCGCCCTCATCGAGTACGTAGCTGCGGATCCAGCGCACGTCGTCGGGCATCTCCTCGCCGGCCGTCGTGGAACGAGCGGCCGCGGCTTCCAGCTCGGCCGCCGAAAGCCAGCCGCTGCGCCTGAGAATCGCGTATAGCTCCATCCCGCCCTCTCCCTCCCGAACGCACTAAATCACTGAGTGACGGACGCTACCAGCAGATCAGCGGCCGCAAATGCGGTTTACCACCCATCTCCGGCCCGGTCAATCGGACTGCGACAGAAGTCTCTGCGCGAGCTCCTCGCGAGAGTGGATCCCGAGCTTCTGGTACGCGTGGCGCAGGTGGTACTCGATCGTCTTCGGACTGAGGAACAGCGATGCGGCCGCCTCGCGCGTCGTCCTGCCGCGAGCGAGCAGTAGCGCGACCTGCAGCTCCTGCGGCGTCAGCTCGTCGATCGTGCTCGGATCGCGCCGGCGCAGGATCTCTCCTGTCGCCGCGAGCTCGGCGCGCGCCCGCTCCAGCCACGGTCGAGCGTCGAGCTGTTCGAACGTCTCGGCAGCGGCGCGCAACTGTTCGCGCGCGAGCACCCGGTTGCGCCCCCGGCGCAGGCGCTCGCCATACGCGAGCCGTGTACGCGCGGTCTCGAACACGTCGGGCGTCTCCCCGTGCCGCCGCAGCGCCTGCTCGAACGGCGAGACGAGCTCGCCGTCGGCGGCGAGGAGCCCCTGGCAGCGCAACGCCCGGGCGAGCGACCAAGGCTGGCCCTTCGCGACGGCCGCCGCGGCGTACTCCCCGGCAACCCTCAAAGCATCGGCTTCACGCCCGGTCCGGCCGTACGCGTCGACGAGCTCCGGGGCGGGCGAGAGGTCGGCGTCGGTGATCGACAGCTCGTCCAGCAGCTCCATCTGATGCTCGAAGTGCTCGATCGCCCCGGCGGTGTTCCCGAGGCCGAGCTCGAGCTCGCCGAGCGCGGCCGTCGCCCAGACCTCGAGCAGGCGCGCGCCGAGCGCGCGGCAGAGCGCCAGCGCCTCGCCGGCGCACGCGCGGCAGTCCCCCTCGCGCCCGCGCCGCCCCTGCAGCCAGGCCAGGCCGGCAAGTCCGAATGCGAGCGCCGTCTGCTGATCGCTCTCGCGCGCCAGCTCGATCGCCTCGGCATAGGCCGCGTCGGCCAACGTCCATCGCTCGGTGGTGGCATGGTCGCGGGCGATCAGGTTGAGCACGGTCGGGAGGGCGCCCACCGCGGCGCGCGCACGCGCGGCCTTCAGCGCGTGATCGATCAGCCAGCGCCCCGTGTCGGCCTCGCGCAGGAAGATCGGCCCGACGGCAACCCACGGCAGCAACGCCAGGTCGTCACGGAGCTCGGCGGAAGCCTCCGCGAGCGCGACCGCCTCGTTGATCGCCTGCGCGCCGGCCGCCGCATCGCCACCGACGACGCGGGCCATTCCGAGCGCCGCCGCAGCCAGGAACCGCGTGCGCTGCGAGGCGTTCTCCGGCAGCGCCGCGCTCGCCCGCTCGGCGACCGCCAGCATTTCGATCGGGTTGCCGGCGTAGAAGCAGGCCTCGACCGCCTCGGCGAGCATCGCAATCGCGAGCTCCGGCTCGGCTCGCTCGGCGGCGGCGGTGAGGACCGCGTGACCCTGCATGACCGGCCCGCGGCGAGTCGCGATGTGCCCGGCGAGCTGATCGACGGCGAGCAGCGTGCCCGGGTCCGCAGCGATCTCGCGGGCGTCGTCCAGGAGCGACACGGCGCGCTCGGCGAGCCCGGCGAGCCAGGCCGCCTCGGCGGCCTCGAGCAGCAGCTCGGCGCGCCGGCCTTCCCCGCTCGCCAGCCGCGCGGCGCGTTCGAACGCCGCCGCGGCCGTCGCGTACGCACTGCGCCCGCGGCTGCGGGCGCCGGCCTGCTCGAGCGCCGCCGACGCAGAATCGTCAGGTCCGACCGCCGCCGCGGCGAGGTGCCACGCGCGGCGATCGATGTCTCGATCGGGCAGCGCCGCGGCGAGCGCGCGGTGCGCCTCGCGCCGGTCCGCCGGGGGCGCGTCCGCGTAGACGGCCGAGCGCGCGAGCGGATGGCGAAACACGACCGCCCCTCCGTGGAGCCTGATGAGTCCTGCCTCTTCGGCGACGGCCAGCGCCGACAGCTCCACCTCCGCCCGCGCCGCGGCTCGGCCGAGCAGCGTCAGGTCGCCGCTGTCGCTCGCCGCCGCCAGAACGAGCGCGCGGCGCGCGTCGTGCTCGAGCGTTCCGAACCGACGCAAGAACGCACGCGAGATGTTGGCCGAGACGAGCACCGGTGCTCCTTCGGGAGCCAGAACCAGATCGTCGCTCGGCCCGGTCGCCAGCTCCAGGAGCGCCAGCGGGTTGCCTCCGGTCGCCTCGCGCAGGCGTCCAACTGCCGCCACATCCAGCCCCGGGAGCAGCGTCGCCGCGTCCGCGCCGCTGAGGCCGCCGATCCGCACGCTCGGCAGCCCGGCGCCGTCGAGCAGGGACGGCTCTCCCTCGCGCGCCGCGACGAGGACTGCAATCGGGTCGGCGACGAGCCGGCGGATCGCAAACAGCAGCGCTTGCGCGCTCGGAGCGTCGAGCCACTGGGCGTCGTCGATCAGCACGGCCACGGGGCTGCGCTCCGCGTACGCCGCGAGCAGGCTCAGCGTCGCCGCGCCGACGGCGAAGCGTTCCTGCGCCAGTGCCGGGCGGAGCGCGAGCGACGCCTCGAGCGCGACCGCCTGCGGTTCCGGGATCCGCTCGAGTGCGCCGAGCGCCGGCCGCACGAGCTCGAGCAGCGAGGCGAACGGAATCTGCGCCTCGGACTCGATCCCGCGCGCTTGCAGCAGCTGCATTCCGACCGCACGCTCGGCGGCGTGATCGAGGAGCGCAGTCTTGCCGATTCCGGGCTCGCCGACCAGCGCGAGCGTCGCGCTCGTGCCCGATCGCGCCCGCGCGAGCGCGCGCTCGATCAGCTCACACTCCGTCTCCCGCCCGAGCAGCATCATGTCAATCGCAAGGATCCGATAAACAGGGGAACGGATTCAAGACTAGGTGCCCCCCGGATGCGCGGTCGCGCGGCCGGCCGTACGGTCGAGCGCGTAACCGATCCAGGAGGACATCATGAGCACCATCGAAGAGCCGGTCGAGGTCGACGAAGAGAAGCTGATGCAGTTCGTGTTCCGGGCAGTGGACGAGGTTGGCGCCACCCTGAATGCAGCGCTCGTCGTAATGGGCGACAAGCTCGGGCTATACCGGGCTCTCGCCGGAACCGGTGGGCTGTCGACCGCCGAGCTGGCGACGCGCACCGGAACGAGCGAGCGTTACGTCCGTGAGTGGTGCAACGCCCAAGCCGCCGGCGGATTTCTCAACTACGACCCCGACAGCGGGCGCTACAGCCTGGCGCCCGAGCAGACCGTGGCACTGACCGACCAGAGCAGCCCGGCGTACGTGCCCGGGCTCTTCCAGATCGCGATCGGTTCGGTCCTCGACTCGCCGAAGATCGTCGAACGTGCGCGCAGCGGCGAGGGACTCGGCTGGCACGAACACGTCCACGATGTGCACGAGGGCTGCGAGCGGTTCTTCAGGCCCGGCTACAACGCGCACCTGATCGCGGAGTGGCTGCCGGCGCTCGACGGCGTCGTCGAGAAGCTCGAGCGCGGCGGGCTCGTCGCCGACGCGGGCTGCGGTCACGGCGCCTCGACGATCCTGATGGCTCAGGCGTTCCCGAACGCGACGTTCACGGGCTCGGACTACCACGACGGATCGATCGAGACCGCGCGCAAACGCGCACAGGAGGCGGGCGTTGCCGATCGGGTCCACTTCCAGGTCGCGCCGGCCGCGGCCTACGGCGGGGATAGCTACGACCTGGTTACGATGTTCGACTGCCTGCACGACATGGGCGACCCGGTCGGCGCCGCGCGCCACGTCCACTCGACGCTGAAGCCGGAAGGCACCTGGATGATCGTCGAACCGAACGCGGGTGACCGCGTCGAGGACAACCTGAATCCTGTCGGGCGTGCTTTCTATGCGTTCTCGACGCTCCTGTGCACGCCGGCATCGCTCTCGCAGGAGGTCGGTCTGGCACTCGGCGCCCAGGCCGGCGAGGCGCGGATCCGCGACGTGGTGCTTGCGGGCGGCTTCACCCGTTTTCGCAGGGCCGCCGAGACACCGTTCAACCTGGTCTTCGAAGCGCGTCCGTGACGAGCCTGACCGACCAGCGCGCGCCGTCGGCGAGCCCTCCGGGGCTCGCCGGCGGGGGGCCGCCGGAGCAGTCACGAGCCCGCTACCCCGACCAGGAGGGTTACGTCGAGCGCGACGGCGTGCGCATCTTCTGGGAGCGCTACGGCGACGGTGAGCGCACCGTGCTTCTCCTGCCGACCTGGTCGATCGTTCACTCACGCTTCTGGAAACTCCAGATTCCCTACCTTGCGCGGCACTGCCGGGTGGTGACGTTCGACGGACGGGGGAACGGCCGCTCAGACCGTCCGCAGGGCGCCGAGGCGTACACGAGCGAGGAGTTCGCCGCCGACGCGCTCGCCGTGATGGAGGCGACCAACACGCCGGTCGCGTCGCTGGCGGCGCTCTCATGCGGCGCGCTGTGGGCGACCGTGCTCGCCGACGAGCATCCGGACCGGGTCGAGCGGATCGCCTACATCGGGCCCGCTGTGTCACTTGCTCCCCACTTTCCAGAGCGCGAGAAATACGCGTTCGACGAGCCGCTCGACAGCGACGAGGGCTGGGCGAAGTACAACTCTTACTACTGGCGGCGCGAGTATGCCGCCTTTCTCGAATTCTTCGCCGGGCAGTGCCTCAACGAGCGACACTCGACGAAGCTCATCGAAGACTTCATCGGCTGGGCGAATGAGACCTCACCCGAGGTGTTGGCCGACACGGTGCGGGGGATCGGACTCGGCGGTCGCGAGCGCTGGCGCGCGCGCGCCGGCCGCCTCAGCTGCCCGACGCTCGTGATCCATGGCGACCGAGACCAGATCCGGCCCCACGCGCAGGGCGAGGCACTCGCAACGGTTACTCGGGGACAGCTCGTCACGCTCGAGGGCGCCGGCCACCTGCCCAATGCGCGAGATCCCGTGCAGGTCAACCGCCTACTGCGTGACTTCCTCTGCCCACCGCGTGCGCCGGCTCGCTGGAGGCGTGCGCCGTCGCGCCCGCGCCGGGCGCTCTACATCTCGTCTCCGATCGGACTTGGCCACGCGCGGCGTGACATGGCGATCGCCGACGAGTTGCGCCGGCTGCACCCCGACCTGGAGATCGACTGGCTCGCCCAGCATCCCGTCACTGCCGCGCTGCAGGCGCGGGGCGAGCGCATCCATCCGGCCAGCTCGCAGCTCGCCAGCGAGTCGGCTCACTTCCAGGCCGAGTCACGCGGACATGAGCTGCACTGCTTCCAGGCCCTGCGTCGGATGGACGAGATTCTGCTGTCGAACTTCATGGTCTTCCACGACGTCGCCGAGGCCGAGCACTACGACCTCTGGGTCGGGGACGAAGCCTGGGAGGTCGATTACTTCCTGCACGAGAACCCGGAGCTCAAGTCCGCTCCATACGCGTGGTTGACCGATTTCGTCGGCCTCCTGCCGATGCCCGATGGCGGCGAGCGCGAGGCGCTCCTCACGACCGATCAGAACGCGGAGATGCTCGAGCAGATCGCGCGCTACCCGCGCGTGCGCGACCGCGCGATCTTCATCGGCAACCCGGAGGACATCGTGCCCGAGGATTTTGGAGCAGGATTGCCCGACATCCGCGAATGGACCGAGCGGCACTACAGCTTCTCTGGCTACGTCACAGGCTTTGCCCCGAGCGCGATTCCGGACCGAGGCGCCCTGCGCGCGGCGCTCGGCTACGGCCCCGATGAACAGGTGTGCATCGTCAGCGTGGGTGGCTCAGGCGTCGGCACGCCGCTTCTGCAAAGGGTGCTCGACAGCGTCCCCGAGGCCAGGCGGCTCGTCCCGCAGCTGCGCATGATCATCGTCGCCGGGCCGCGGATCGACCCCTCGGCGCTTGTCGCGGCCGGCGGCGCCGAGATCCGGCCGTACGTGCACGACCTCCACCTGCACCTCGCCGCCTGCGACCTCGCGGTCGTCCAGGGCGGCCTCGCGACCGCGATGGAGCTGACCGCGCACCGGCGGCCGTTTCTGTATTTCCCACTCGAGCACCATTTCGAGCAGAACTTCCACGTCCACCATCGTCTGCAGCGCTACCGCGCCGGACGCCGGATGGACTTCGAGCAGTCCACCCCCACGGCGATCGCGAGTGCGATCGCTTCGGAGATCGCTCGCGACGTCGATTACCGCCCGGTCGAGTCCGACGGTGCAGCCCGAGCGGCTGCGTTGATCGCCGAGCTCCTCTGACTCGGCGCCTGACCGAGCCGGCACTCGGGGCGCACACAAACCTCTTACACGGTTCGAACTTCCGTCCGACAGTCGGGCCGTAGAAGTTCCAGTGTCGCCGTATGGGCGACATGACGCGCCGCTTCAGCAAGCCTCCTCACGCAAAGGAACGACATGAGTGCCACGACCCTCCCACGACCGGCGCCGCCGGCCGAGCGGGCGCGCCGCGACGGCGTTCGCCGCCTCGTGCGCGCGCGTGCGGACGAGCCCGCATGGGCGCGTCCCGCGCTGATCGCCCTCTTGGTCGCGACCGCGCTCGCGTACCTGTGGAACCTGACCGCCTCGGGAGACGCGAACAGCTTCTACGCGGCGGCAGTCCAGGCGGGCACGAAGAGCTGGAAGGCCTTGTTCTTCGGGTCGATCGACTCGTCCAACTTCATCACGGTCGATAAGCCGCCGGCGTCGCTGTGGGTGATGGCGCTCTCGGGCCGGATCTTCGGCTTCAGCAGCGCGAGCATGCTGATCCCCCAGGTCCTGGCGGGCGTGCTCGCGGTTGGCATCCTCAGCGCGGCCGTGAAGCGGTGGTTCGGCGCCGGCGCCGGCCTGCTGGCCGGCGGCTTGCTCGCGCTGACCCCGGTGGCGGCGCTGATGTTTCGCTTCAACAACCCGGACGCGCTGCTCGTCTGCCTGCTCGTCGCGTCGGCTTACTGCCTCGTGCGTGCGCTCGAGCGCGCCTCCACTCGCTGGATCGTCGCCGTCGGAGTCCTGATCGGCTTCGCCTTCCTGGCCAAGATGCTCCAGGCGTTCCTCGTGGTGCCTGCGTTCGCGCTCGTGTACGTGATCGCGGCGCCGACGAGCCTGCGGCGGCGGATCTGGCAGCTGCTGGCCGGCGGCCTGGCGATCGCGGTGAGCGCCGGTTGGTGGGTCGCGGCGGTGGCGTTGTGGCCCGTCGGCTCACGGCCGATGATCGACGGTTCGCCCGACAACAACATCTTCAATCTGATCTTTGGCTACAACGGGCTCGGGCGGATCTTCGGCAGCTCCGGGCCCGGCGGCGGTGGCGGAGGCGGTTCCGGCGGCGGCTTCAGCGGACCGACCGGCAGCCTTCGCCTGTTCAACGATCTCATGGGCGGCCAGATCTCATGGCTGCTGCCGGCCGCGCTGATCGCGTTGGTCGCCGGCCTGTGGTGGACGCGCCGAGCCCCGCGGACCGATCGCACGCGCGCCGCCCTGCTGCTGTGGGGAGGTTGGCTCGTCGTCAGCGGCGCCGTCTTCAGCTTCAGCACGGGGATCATCCACACCTACTACACGGTCGCCTTGGCCCCGGCGCTCGCGGCGCTCGTCGCGATCGGGGCGCACGGCGTGTGGCGCGAGCGAGCCCGCCTCGCCGCGCGCGCACTACTCGCGCTCTCGGTACTGACCACGGCGGTGTGGGCAATCGTGCTCCTCGATCGCACAGCCGCATGGGAGCCGTGGCTGCGACCCGTGATCGGGGTCGCTGCGGTGCTGGCAGCGATCGGGCTGGTGGTGCCGCTCTCGCGGCGTGCCGCCCGGCTCGCCGCCGGTCTTGCGCTCGTCGCGTGCCTGGCCGGACCGCTGGCCTACACCGCGCAGACGCTCGCGACGCCGCACACCGGGTCGATTCCCTCCGCGGGTCCGAGCGGGGCGAGCATCGGCGGCTCCGGCGGCGGTTTCCAGGGCGGCGGCGGTGGCGGCTTCGCGGGCGGCGCGGCCGGTGGCGGCTCGACGAGCAAAGCGCTCGTGCAAGCGCTCGAGAGCAACGCCTCGCACTACCGCTGGGTCGCGGCGACGGACGGCTCGCAGAGCGCCGCCGCGCTCGAGCTCGCCGGCGGCGGCGAGCCCGTCATGGCGATCGGGGGCTTCAGCGGCAACGGCGGCAACCTCACGCTCGCGCAGTTCGAGCGCTACGTGAAGGCAGGTGACATCCACTACTACATCGTCTCCGCCGGAGGCCCGGGCGGAGGCCCGGGCGGCGGCCCGGGCGGCGGCGCGGGTGCGCGCGGCGGGTTCGGCGCGGGTGGCCGAGGCGCCGACTCCGCCGGCAGCAGCTCGGGCACGCGGGGCGCCATCCCCGGCGGCCCGCCTGGCGGCGGAGCTTTCCCCAGCCGCGGGTCGGGCACGAGCGAGATCACGAGCTGGGTCGAGGCCCACTTCAAGAAGGAGACGATCGGCGGCCAGACGGTCTACGACCTGACGCAGCCGTCCACGACATGACCCAGCCGACCTCCTACGCCGCTCGTCCATGAACCTCGTGAGCTCGCCGATGAACCGCTCTCGTGCTCGCGCGGCTCTTCTCCTCCCCCTCCTCGGGCTCGGGGCGTTTGCCACGGCGCTCTTCGGTGGTGGCTGCGCGGCCACGGACGGCGGCGGCGCGTCAGCAAAGAAGGCCACGACGTCGGCCGCTGCCGGCTCGACACTCGCGGTCAAGGTCATCGCATCGCATCTCAACCAGCCGAAGAAGCTGAGCTTCGCGCCGGACGGCGACCTGGTCGTCGCGCTGTCGGGCAACGGCGACGCTCCAGCCTCGTGCACGAACGGGGACCAGCGCTCGTGTGTGAACCGCTCCGGAGCCGTGATCGAGATCACGGCCGCGGGCAGGATCATCACGCTCCTGGGCGACCTCTCGTCCGTCTCCTCAGGCGGCGAGGACGCGCAGGCGACCGGACCGGTGCAGGCGCTGCTCGGTGCCGGTCGGCTTCAGCTCCTCTTCCAGGGCAGCGTAATCGATCCCCACACTGGCGCGCAGGTGTACGGCACCGCGGGCGCCGACCTCGAGAAGCTGATTGGGTACTCCGCGTCCGCCGGCGCCCGCTCGGTCGAGGCCGACTTCGGGCGCTACGAGGCGCAGCACAACCCAGACCACGGAGCGGGCACCGAGGTCGCCCTCGGCCAGAGCGCGATCGACAGCGATCCGTACGCGATCGTCCGCTACCGGGACGGTTACGCAGTCGCAGACGCGGGCGCCAACGACGTGCTGTTCGTCTCTGACACCGGCAGGGTGAGCGTGCTCGCCGTCCTGCCGACGATCCGCGAGCACGCCGTCGCGGGTTCGTTCGGGTCGGCGCAGAAGCGGGCGATCGAAGCCGAGGCACAGGCCGTGCCCACGACGCTGGCCGTCGGACCGGACGGCGCGCTGTACGTGGGCGAGCTAGGTGGTATGCCATACGACGCCGCGAGCTCCAGCGTGTATCGGATCGGCCCGGGCGGCAAGCTGAGCGTCTACGCCCGAGGGCTCACGGCAATCGCCGACATGGCGTTCGATCCTGACGGTCGGCTGTTCGTCTTGGAGCTCGACCGCAAGGGGCTCGCGGACCCTGGCTTCAACGCCGGCGACCCCGCGTCCGGCGAGATCGTCGAGATCGACCCCGACGGCGCGCAATCGACGCTGCTCGCGCGCGGGTTGATCTATCCGACCGCGATCGCGGTCGCCCGCGACGGCACGATCTACGTCTCCAACGAGGGCGTCTCCTCGGCGGACGTCGGTAGCGGCGGTGAGATCCTCGAGATCACGCGCGCGCACGCGAGCGCATGAGCGCCCATGCGGTCCGCCCGGCAGACCCCCCTTGCCTAGGGCGAAGTCGTGTTCGTGATGTTTCCGAGCGGCACACCCAGCTCGGCGGCCGCCTTGCTGAGGTTCGCCTGCACGTCTGCGTTGCTCGTCCCGAGGTAGACGGCGTGCGGGGTTCCCGGGACGTTCCCGACCTGGAACCAGTAGACATTGGCGTAGCCGGCCTGCGTCTTGACCAGGTAGAAGCGCGGATTCGTGGGGTTCGCCGTCCCCCCACATCCGGCCACCACCACTGCGGTCGCCAGCGCCGCGAGCGTCGTCTTACCGAAGCTGACCATGTCCAACAAGGGTAGTAGAGCCGAACCCCCGCCGCTGCTGAAAGCGCGCAGGCCGCCTCCCGAGCGATCATTTCAGCGCGGTCGCGCAGTCATTCAGCTTGCGCGCCGGCAACATCACGACAGGAAGGAGCGCGTCACGATGAGCGCAAGCAAGATCGACACGATCAGCCTGGTGGCGGTCCCGTGCGAGGATCAGGACCGCTCGATCGAGTTCTACGTCGAGAAGCTCGGATTCGAGAAGCGGACGGACATCCCGTTCGGCAACGGCTTCCGCTGGGTCGAGGTCTATCCGCCGACCGGCCCGACGGGCATCGCCCTCGTACCACCCGCACCGGGATCCTTGCCAGGAGTGCAGACCGGCATCATCCTGACGACCGACGACATCGACGCGACGCACGGGTACCTGACCTCGGCCGGCGTCGATGTCGACGGCGAGGTGTCGCGGATGGGCGATCCCGTGCCGCCGATGTTCTTCTTCCGCGACCCCGACAAGAACTCGCTGCTCGCCGTCCAGCAGAGCTGAGCGTCTTCTAGCCAGCCAAGGGCGGCTCGCCGGAAAGCCGCACCCTGAAGGCCGCCCGGAACTCGCTGCCCGCCGCCACGACGTTCAGCCCGGTGCCGCTGTTCAGCGCGTTGGCCGGCGCGGTCATCGGCTCGAAGGCGATCGAGTTCCCCGTAGGGGGCGTGAAGACCTGGGCAAACGCGCATCCCTGCAGGAACTCCACGACTACAGCCGCGCCACCGGCAGCGGCCTCGAAGCACGCGCCGTGAGCTGCCTCGAACGCATCATCGAAGCCGCTATCCCCGAGCACGAACGAGCCGCGCTCGTACGGCTTCGACGCGCCCGTCGGGATCATCTGGTGGTCGAGCTCCAGCTGCGCCGAGACGCCCAGCGTGATGCGCCACTCCGCGCGCCCAGAGCCCGGAACGCAAAGGTACGGGTGATACCCGAACGACACCGGGACCTCGACCTCGCCGCTCGCCTGCACCGTCGTCGAGATCGTCAGCGCCCGATCCTCCACGGCCGCCTCGTACAGCAGCGAATGCCGGAACGGAAACAGCTCCAACAGCTCCGGCGCCTCCCACGCCAACCGCGCGGTGACCCGGTCCGGGTGCGACTGCGACGCCTCCCAGCGCAGCAGTCCCGGGATCACGCCATGCATCGGCAAGCCGTGCTCGTCGTACACGAGGCGGGGATCGCCGGCGGGCAGCGTCACCTCGGCTCCGGCCGCGCGATAGCCGGCCCGGCCGAGCCGGTTCGCCCACGGGTACAGCAGCGGGATGCCCATCGTCCTGCCGTGCTCGGCGTATGCCTGCAAGCCTCGTCGCTCGTCGATCAGCTCGGCGCCGCGGTAGGCGAACGAGCTGCAGACCATGTTCGCGTCGGGCGCGAAGCGCGCTTCGGTGCCCCCGTCGAGCGACCGGATCGTTATCTGCTCGCGCGAGTCCGCCATCGCCGTCAGTGTCTCAGACGAGGGACAAGGCCAAGCCAGATCCGGGAGCATCGACCGTAGGATCTCTCCATGGCGAACACTGGCAAGTGGTCGGTCCCGATCGAGCTCGTCGGCGCCGGCGGCGAACCCGTCCAGTTCGCCCGCACCGTCCTCTCTCACGGCGTCGCCGATCTGCCGCCGAACGTGATCGCTCCCGACGGCTCCCGCCTAGAGACGATCCTGCTCGCCGACGGGCGCGGATGGGTCGTGGCGCTGGCGCCGGACGGCCCGACCGGCGCCCGCCTCACGGCGCCGGCGTCAGCCCCGCCCGCAGGCGTGCCTTCGGAGCTGGAGCGGCAGGTTCGCCACATGCTCCGCCTCGACGAGGATCTGAGCGCGTTCTACCTCGCCGCCGCGGCGGAGCCGACGCTCGCGTGGGCGGCCGCGGGCGCGGGGCGGATGCTCCGCAGCCCGACCGTGTTCGAGGATCTCGTCAAGACGATCTGCACGACCAACTGCGCCTGGTCGGCCACCGAGCGGATGGTCGGGGCGCTCGTCACCGAGCTCGGCACGCCGGCGCAAGGGGCGCCCGAGCGGCACGCCTTCCCGACGCCCGCGGCGGTAGCGAGCGCCGGCGAGGCGTTCTATCGGGATGTCGCGCGCGCCGGCTACCGCGGCCCGTACATCCAAACGCTGGCCGACGACGTGGCGAGCGGGCGCCTCGACGTCGAGGCGTTCAACGATCCCGTCCTGCCGGACGATGTCGTCGCCGAGCGGCTGCTCGCGATCGCCGGCGTCGGGCCCTACGCGATGGCGCACATGATGATGTTGCTCGGCCGCTACCGGCGGCTGATCCTCGATTCCTGGACACGGCCGAAGTACCGGCGCGTGAGTGGACGCCCGCGCGTGACCGACAAGGGAATCGAGCGCGCCTTCCGGCGCTACCGGCAGTTCGCCGGGCTCGCGTTCTGGCTCACGCTGACCGAGGACTGGCTGACCCCGTCGGGACAGCCGAGCGAGTAGACCGCAACGCCCCTCCGAGCCGACCGCCGCGCGGGCCCAAGCCGACCCGAGCCGACCCCCCCCTCCCCCAAAACCCGCCTCACCGCGGCGGCGGCCGCCGGCGCGCCGGCTCGCGCCCAGCCGGTTGGCGCGGTCGCTCCAGAGCCGGGGCGGGCGGGATCGGGAGCGTCACCGGCTTGTCGGGCGCGACCGTCGCCGTCTGCCCGTGGTGGTTGAACTCGAGCTCGTGGCCCTCGAGGAGCGTGTACTTCGCCTCCGTGTGTCGGACCTCGACGTGCAGGCGGCGGCCGCGAAACATGATGCGAAACGCGAGCCGCGTCAGCGCGTCGGGTAGCCGCGGAGTGAAGCGAAGGGCGCTGTCGATCTCGCGCATCCCGCCGAAGCCGCCGACGGCGGCGAGCCAGGCGCCCGCGAGCGAAGCGATGTGGACGCCATCACGCGTGTTGCGCTCGAGGTCCTCGAGGTCCATCAGCGCCGCCTCGCCCATGTAGTCGTACGCGAGATCCAGATGCCCGACCTCGGCCGCCATCACCGCTTGGGTGGACGCCGACAGCGACGAGTCCCGGACCGTGATCCCCTCGTAATAGTCGAAGTTGCGGAGCTTCTGCTCGGGGGTGAACGACTCGGAGCGCATCTGCATCGCGAGCACGAGGTCGGCCTGCTTGACGACCTGCTTGCGATACAGATCGAAGTACGGGTAGTGGAGCAGGAGCGGGTAGTTCTCGGGCGGTGTCGCCTCGAAGTCCCACACCTGGTGCTCGGTGAAGTTCTCGGACTGGGGGTGCACCCCGAGCCCGTCGTCGTACGGAATCAGCATCTTGGCCGCGGCGTCGCGCCAGCTCGCGGTCTCCTCGTCGTCGACCTTCAGCGCCGCGGCAAGGTCGGGAAACCGCTCGACCAGATCTGCTGCCGCCTGTAGGTTCTTCTGCGCCATCAGGTTCGTGTAGACGTTGTTGTCCGCGATCGCTCCGTACTCGTCCGGGCCTGTGACCCCGTCGATCCGAAAGGCGCCGTGAGCGTCGTGGTGGCCGAGCGAGCGCCACAACCGCGCGGTCTCGGTCAGGAGTTCGATGCCGACCTGTCGCGCAAATTCGTTGTCACTGGTCGCATACAGGTAGCGGGCGACCGCGGTGGCGATGTCCGCGTTGATGTGAAACGCCGCGGTGCCGGCCGGCCAGTACGCGGAGCACTCCTCGCCGTGGATCGTGCGCCACGGAAATGTGGCGCCACGCGAGACCCAGCAACGCTGCACGCTCCCTCGCCATGCTGAGTGTCTGATAGCGCCAGCGCAGCGCGTCTCGGGCCGCGCGCGGCATCGTGTAGGTCAGCGTCGGGAGGACGAACGTCTCGGTGTCCCAGAACGCGTGTCCGTCGTAACCGGGGCCGGTCAGCCCCTTTGCCGCGATCGCGCGCCGCTCGCTCCGGGCGCTCGCCTGCAGGACATGGAAAAGGGCGAAGCGGACGGCCTGCTGCAGCTCCGCGTCGCCCTCGATCTCGACGTCCGCGTGCTCCCAGAAGCGCTCCAGATACTCACGCTGATCTGTGAGCAGCCGGTCCCAACCGTTGTGCTTTGCGCCCGCCAGGGCCGCTCCGACCTGATCGCGCACGGCCGACACCGACCGCTGCCGCGACCAGCCGTAGCCGAGGTACTTGGTAATCCGCAGCGGCTTGCCGGGAGCGAGATCGGCCGTCACGATGACCCGCGCAACGTCGTTGAGCGTCTCGGCGTCCCACTCGGTCCGCGCCGGACCGTGGATCTCGTGGTCCATCGCCGCGCCGACGACCAGCCCGCTTCCCTTCGTGCGATGGACCATGACCGCGCGGCGCTCGTGCGCCATCGCGTGTTCCAATTGCAGCGGTTCCGCGAGCGCCGCCGCGGCCCGCGGATCGTTCGACACCGCGGGCGCCGACTCGTTCGCGACCAGCTCCGATTGGACGACCACCGAGAGCGGTCCGTCGAGCGGCTCCACCTCGTAGCGGATCGCCGCGACCGCCCGGTGCGTGAAGGACACAAGCCTGGTCGAGGAGACGCGGATCGCGCGTCCCGCCGGCGAGACCCACTCGGCAGTTCGACGCAGCACGCCGGCACGGAGTTCGAGCACGCGCTCGTGGTGGCGCAGCTCGCCGTAGCGGACGTCGAACGGCTCGTCGTCGACGAGCAGGCGAATCAGCTTGCCGTTGGTGACGTTCACGATCGTCTGGCTGTCCTCGGGATACCCATAGCCGCCCTCCGCGTAGGGCAGCGGCCGTACCTCGTAGTAGCCGGCCAGGTACGTTCCCGGGATCCCGTACGGCTCTCCCTCGTCGAGGTTCGCGCGCAGCCCGATGTGCCCGTTGGAGAGCGCGAACACCGACTCCGTCTGCGCGAGCATGTGCAGGTGAAACGCGGTTTCGCGCACCGTCCACGGCTCGACCGGGAACGCGGGATGCTGGATCACGACTGAAGCAGCTCGGCCAGGTCGCGAACGACGACGTCGGCGCCGTGCTCGCGCAGCGCCTGTGCCTGGCCGACGCGGTCGACCCCGACGACGAACCCGAACGCGCCGGCGCGCCCCGCCTCCACGCCCGCGAGCGCATCCTCGAACACCACCGCCTGCGCCGGCGCGACCCCGAGCGCGCGCGCGCCGGCGAGGAACGTGTCCGGCGCGGGCTTGCCCCGCAGGTGCTCGCGCTCGGCGACGACGCCATCGACGATCTCCTCGAACAGGTCATAGATCCCGGCTGCGTGCAGCACGTCGCGGGCGTGCGTGCTCGAGGACACGACGGCGCGCCGCAGCCCGGCCTCGCGCGCGCTCTTCACATAGCGGACCGACCCGTCGTACGCCTGCACCCGATCCCGCTGGATCAACTCGACAAAGACCGCGTCCTTGCCGTTGCCGATACCGTCGATCGTCTCGGCGCCGGGCGAGTCCGCGGGCGTCCCCTCCGGCAGCTCGATCCCGCGCGAGGCGAGGAACGCGCGGACTCCGTCGGCTCGCGGCTTGCCGTCGACGTACTCGTCGTAGTCGCGGACCTCGTCGAACGGGACGAACGTCTCGCCGGTCTGGTTCGCGCGCTGACGCAGGTAATCGTCGAACGTCTGCTTCCACGCCGCTGCGTGCACCTTCGCGGTCTGCGTCAGCACGCCGTCGAGGTCGAACAGGCAGGCGGTCACCGAGTCTGGGAGGCCGAGCACCGCTCCCTCACTGCGACCGGAGTCCCGAATGCAATCCCATCCGCTCAGTCGCCGTCCGCGATGTTCGCGCTCACGGGCACGGTCTCCGCTCCGGCCGGCGGCGCGCGCAAACCATCCGCGCATGCTACCGGCCCGGTCGATCCCTCTCAGGCGACCGGCAGCAGGCCCATCGCGTGCGCGAGCCTCGCTGCTTGCACCGTGCGCTTGGCGCCGAGCTTGCGCGCTCACAATCGAAAGCTCCGTACGATCTGGGCGATGGAGGGAGAGCTGCAACGGCGGATCGCGCGTAACGAGGCGCTGTTTCGCGAGGTCAACGAGGCGATCGCACGCGGCCAGTGGCCGGGCGACGAGCACACGCCCGCGTCATTCCGCTGCGAATGCGCCAACCTCGGCTGCAACATCCTCGTCCAGCTCACCCCGAGGAACTACGAACAGATCCGCGCACATCCGAGACGCTTCCTGCTCGCGCCCGGGCATCAGCTACCAGGCGCCGAGCGGGTGCTCGAGACCCACTCGGGCTACGTCGTGGTGGAGAAGGTGGGCGAGGCGGGCGAGGTGGCGGAGGCCGAGGACCCGCGGGACTGAGGAGACTCGCCGGCCCGACCGCCCGCAAGCGCGGTGAAGCGCATCCGCAGCTCGGTGCCGCCGTTGGCCCGCCTGACGACCTCGAAGCTGTCGCTCAGCTGCGCGATCAACCCGAGTCCGAGCCCGAGGCCCGGAGTGTCGCTCTGCGCCTGCAGCCCGCAGCCGTCATCCGCGACGAGAACCCAGAGTTCGTCCTGTGCCAGCCACGCGGCCACGTGGATCCGGCCACCGCCGTGCCCGTACGCATGGACGACCGCGTTCGTCACCGCCTCGGACGCGGCGAGGCGGACCGACTCGGTCAGCTCGTTGTCGCAGCCCGCAAGGACCGCGAAAGCGGCGAGCTGATTTCTGGCGCGCTGAACCGCCCCGGGCACAGCCGGGTAGGACTCGCTCAGCGGCTCTGGCACTGGGCGTAGTGACTCCAAGCTCTCAACCAACACTGACGGAACCTTGCGCTTCGGCTACCCCAACGGCGCGGATACTAACCGCAAGCACGGCTGGCCTCCACGCGACATCTGACGTTGCGATCAGCTTTCTGGGACGTAGTGGCGGCCGCCGCCGGCGTCGACCCAGACCCGCATGACCCGGCCGCTGCGAGGATCGCGAAAGCGCTCCGAGGTCGGCTGCCAGTCCGGCTGCGGGGCCTCCGCATCGCCGTGTCCGCGGCCGCGTCGCGGTCGCCGCGAGGTCTGCGCGCTCACCGGTGGCGGCGACGGTGGCAGGTCCGCCATCACGGCGGCGGCCTGCTCGCGCGTGGTGGCGGCGTCGATCGCGGCGACCCGGCGCTCGAGCTCCTCGATCCCGAGTCGCCCGGCCGCGGCGTGCAGCTTCAGCTGCTCGAACAGCTGCTCGCGCTCGCCGTCGCTCAACAGCACAGCGCCGCCGGTCAGTCGTGCGGACGGATCTTCACCGCGGTGCCGTAGGCGACGATCTCGGTGAACTGCTGACCGATCTCCGAGGAGTCGAACCGGATCGCGACGATCGCCTCGGCGCCCATCAGCCGCCCGTTCTCAACCATTCGATCGATCGCGTGCCGGCGCGAGTCCTCGAGCAGCTGCGTGTATTCCGGGATCTCGCCGCGCCGCAGCCCGCGGAACGACGCGCTCACGCCGCCCACGAACCCCATGCTCCGAACCACCACCCCGAAGCAGACGCCGATGCTCTCAGCGATCCTCATCCCCGGAAGCTCGAGCGCCGTCGTCATCGGCAGATCCGCGCTGACGGACACTCCTACGAACTTATCACCGGACGCCCGGTAGCGTTCGCGCTCCGATGAGACGCAGCGGACCGGTCGTGATCGTGCTCGCCGCGCTTGCGCTGGTGGGGTGCGGCAGTGCCGCGTCGTCTTCCTCGAGCGCCGGCTCGACCTCGGTCGCCTCGACGACCGCGAGCGCGAGCACAACCGCGCCCGCCGCCGCGACCACGCGGATCGGGCCGGAGGGCATCCCGCTCGAGGACGGACCGCCTCTGGCATCCGCCTCGACCACGACCCCCGGCACCGCGGTCGATGGAATCCACTGCGCGCCAGTCGAGCAGCTCGCCTACCACATCCACGCGCACCTGCAGGTGTACGTGGACGGTCAGCCGCGGCGGCTGCCGGCGGCGATCGGCATGATCGGCCCCGTCTCCGAGCAGACCCCAAATGGCCCGTTCTACGGCGCCGAGGTGTGTTACTACTGGCTGCACACGCACGCGACCGACGGCATCATCCACATCGAGTCGCCCACCGAGCGGATCTACACGCTGGGCGACTTCTTCGACGAGTGGCGCCAACCGCTCGGCTCCGATCAGGTCGGACCCGCACAGGGGAAGGTGACCGCGTTCGTCAACGGTGCCCTGTGGCGGGCCAGCCCCCGCGCGATCTCGCTCGATCCCCACCAGGTCATCCAGCTCGACGTCGGCAAGCCGATCGTCGCGTTCCACACGATCTCTTTCGCGGGTACGGATTTGTGATCTATTTCGGCCGGGCTTCGCCCGGCCGTGTTTGCGACCGCTGCCGCCGGCGGCGGCGACGGAAGAGCTCGGCCGCGACGAGGATCAGGACGAGTCCGACCGCGACGGTCGGCGTGATCCAGCCCAGGTCGGACACCGCGTCGATCACGGGTGGCCCGATGTAGTACGCCGCGAGGCCGATGCCGGCCGCCCACAACGCCGCGCCGACCGCGTTCCAGATCATGTAGACCGACAGGGGAACGCCGTGGATGCCGGCCACCCAGGTCGGCGTGAGGATGATCGCCAGCGCGGCGTAGCGCTGGAACACCTTCTCCCCGTGCTCCAGCGCGCGTAGTCGCATCCGGTGCAGCGGCCCGCGGGTGGTCAACACAGCGCGTCCGGCCTTCAGCCCGATCAGCCAGCCGATGATGCCCCCGAACGTCGCCGCGAGCCACGCGACGACGATCACCTGCGTGATGTCGAGATGGTTGCGCGCCGCGAGCACGGCGGTCGCGATCAACAGCGGCTCACCGGGTCCGGGCACTCCGACCCAGCTCGCGAAGCAGCCGATCGCCAGACCAAGGTAATCCACGGCCGCGCCGTGGAAATGGTGGTGCAGATGCAGCGCCAGCCCGAGGGTCAGCAATGCCCTCGGAACCGAGCCTAAGCGCAGCATCTATCGATCATGGCAGCTTGCGGCGGGCCTACCCGCCGGGTCGGGACGCGACATCTGGATAGTGCTACCCGAGTGATCCTTGGCCCAATGGCCAATGTCCGTCGCGGTGCCCTCACGCAGCATTGCGGACCGGATGAGCATCGATCTGATCGTTTCCTATGACGGCACCGAGACCGACGACGACGCGCTCGCTCTCGGCAGCCTGCTGGCACGGGGCGGCGCGTCGCTCGCGCTCGCCTATGTGCGCCACTCGCGCGAGTTCGACCCGCGGCGGGAGGAGGTCGCCCAGCACGACGCCGAACGCCGGCTGGAGCAGGGCGCGAGGTGGCTCGAGAACCCTGATGTACCGCGCTACGTGCTGATGAGCGCGTCCACCTCCGAGGCCCTGGCGCAGCTCGCCGCGGCCGAGGGGGCTTCGGTGATCGTGTTCGGCTCCGATTACCGAACTTCGCCGGGGCACGCCGAGCCGGGCACCACCGCGCAGCACCTGCTCGAGGGGGGTAGCACCGCGATCGCGGTCGCGTCCGCCGGTCTGCGCGCCGCCTCCGAGACCGAGCTGCGCTCGATCGCGCTGGTCGATCAGGACCCCGCCGCCGCGGAGACCGCGGACGCGCTGGCCAAGAGCCTCGGAGCCTCGATCGTCGCGCTCGGCGACGGGCCCGTCGACCTGATCGTCGCGGGCTCAGGGCCGTACGCGCAGCCGGGCCGGATCGCGGTGACCGGCGCCATTCGATCCGTCCTGGACGCGTCACACGGGTCGGTGTTAATCGTCCCGCACGAGAAACCGGTCCTGTTCTAGGGCCTGACACGGATGCAACCGAACATCACAAGAAGGAGATCCATTGCCTCATGTCCTTGAAGCCCCGGGTTGGTTGAACTCGGGGGACACCAGCTGGCAGATCACGGCGGCGACGCTCGTCGGCCTCATGAGCGTTCCCGGCCTCGTGGTCCTGTACGGCGGGGTGATGCAGAAGCGCTGGTCGATGAACAGCATGATGCTCACGTTCGTCGCGTTCGCAGCTGTGCTCGTGGTCTGGGTCCTGTGGGCCTTCAACATGGGCTTCGGCAAACCGTGGCACGGGCTTTCGAGCCACGGGTTCTTCGGCAACTTCATCGGCATAGCCAGGCGCCGTGCTGAGCCATATCGCGCTGCCAGCACCAGGTCGGACATACCGTTGGTCGGAAGCCAGGCGATTCCCGCAGTCGTCGCTCGTCTACTTCCAGTTCGTGTTCGCCGCGATCACGCCGATCCTGATGCTCGGCTCGGTGCTCGGGCGCGTGAACTTCAAGGCATGGATCCCGTTCGTCGCCCTGTGGTGACCTGCGTCTACACGGTCGACGCGTTCCTGCTCTGGGGCGGCGGCTGGTTCGCCCAGAACGGCGCGGTCGACTTCTCCGGTGGTTACGTGATCCACCTCTCGGCCGGCGTCTCGGGCTTCGTCGCGGCGGCCGTGATCGGCCCGCGCCTGCAGCGGGACCGCGAGATCGACGCGCCGAACAACCTGGCCATGGTCGCCGTCGGCGCCGGTCTGCTGTGGCTCGGCTGGAACGGCTTCAACGGCGGCGACCCCTACGCCGCGAACATGTCCGCCGCCGCCGCGGTCCTGAACACGAACCTCGCGACCGCTGTCGCGTTCCTCGTCTGGGTCGGCTGCGACTACGCGACCGGGCGCAAGCCGGGCCTCATCTGCGGGTGTCAACGGCATGATCGTCGGCCTCGTCGCGATCACCCCCGCAGCCGGCTATGTCAACGGCTGGGGCGCGATCGCCATCGGCGCGATCGCCTCGGTGATCGTCTACGTCGCGCTGAACTACCTGAGCCGCGCGCGCCCGTTCCGCAACGTCGATGACACGCTCGGAGTCGTCTACACGCACGGCTTCGCAGGTCTCGCCGGCGGGCTCCTCGTCGGCGTCTTCGCCGACCCCCAGATGGCGCTCGGGTACACGGGCAGTCACGGTCACCTGAGCCCACTCGGTGCCGCCAGGGGCGTCATACACGGCAACTGGAACCTGCTCAAGTGGCAGTTCTTAGCCGGGCTGTTCGTGATCGTCTGGTCCGCCGGGATCACGTTCCTACTGCTGAAAGTGGTGGGGCTGTTCATACCCTTGCGGATGTCCACCGAGAACATGGAGATCGGCGACACGGCCGAGCACGGGCACGAGGTCTACCCGTCCGACGTTCCGTCGCTCGGATTCCCCGACGGGCTGCCGGGGATCAGCACCACGCCGCAGCATCCGGCGCCGGCAGGCGCATAGCCCGCCTGCCGGGTCAAGACAGGGCGGCTTCGGGCCGGGGGCAACACGCCCCCGGCCCGAGTCGTTCACCGATGCTCATTCCGCCGCCACGCGACGCCCCCGTCGCAACTCTGCGAGCTTTTCCCAGGATGGTTCGAGAAAGGAGAGCCGAGTGACAACGACAGATGCCCGGCGGCCGCCGGCCGTAGCCGGCGCTCACACCCCGGCCGACGTGCTCGAATTCGCCGTGTCGCGCGGGGTCGAGATGGTCGACCTGAAGTTCGTCGATCTGCCCGGCAGCTGGCAGCACATGACGTTGCCGCTGTCGGCGCTCGACGTCGATGACTTCCAGGACGGCCTCGGCTTCGACGGTTCCTCGATCCGCGGCTTCCAGGAGATCCACGAGTCGGACATGCTCCTGATCCCCGACTCGACGACGGCCTTCATCGACCCCTTCTACACACGGCCGACGGTCTCGCTGATCTGCTCGATCGCCGACCCGGTGCTCGGTGTCCCCTATTCCCGCGACGCCCGCTTCGTGGCCCAGAAAGCCGAACGCCATCTCGCGCAGTCCGGCATCGCCGATCTCGTCTACTTCGGCCCCGAAGCCGAGTTCTTCATCTTCGACCACATCGCCTACGAGCAGGTCGAGCAGCGGGCGTTCTACGAGATCGACTCGGCGGAGGGATTCTGGAACACGGGCCACGCCGCCGGCGCCGGCCCGAACCTCGCCTACAAGCTCCGCCAGCGCGAGGGTTACTTCCCGGTGCCGCCCGCGGACTCGCTCGCCAACCTTCGCGGCGACATGGTCGCCACGATGGAGTCGCTCGGAATCCGCTGCGAGTTCCACCACCACGAGGTCGCCTCGGGGGGCCAGGGCGAGATCGACATGCGCTTCCAGCCCCTCTTGAAGATGGCGGACCAGATGATGATCTACAAGTACGTCGTCAAGAACATTGCCGCGGGAGCGGGGAAGACCGCCACGTTCATGCCGAAGCCGATCTTCGAGGAGAGCGGCTCCGGCATGCACGTGCACCAGTCGCTGTGGAAGGACGGCGAGCCACTCATGTACAGCCCGGAGGGCTACGCCCATCTGAGCGACATGGCCAAGCATTACATCGCCGGGCTCCTGACCCACGTTCCCGCGCTGCTCGCCTTCTGCGCGCCGACCACCAACTCCTACCGCCGCCTCGTGCCGGGCTACGAGGCCCCGATCAACCTCGTCTATTCGGCGCGCAACCGTTCGGCCTGTGTGCGGATCCCGATGTATCACGAGGCCCCGAAGACGAAGCGGGTCGAGTTCCGCTCCTCCGATCCCACCGCCAACCCATACCTCGCGTTCAGCGCGATGATGCTCGCCGGACTCGATGGGATCCGCCGGAAGCTCGACCCGGGCGAGCCGGTCGACGCCGACATCTACGAGCTGCCCGAGGAGACGCTCGCCAACATCGGCACGGTCCCCTCCTCGCTCGAGGCCAGCCTCGACGCGCTCGAAGCCGACCACGAGTTCCTGCTCGCCGGCGACGTCTTCACTCCCGGCCTGATCGGAGCTTACGTGCGCTACAAGCGCCTGGCGGAGGTCGACGCGATCCGGATGCGCCCGCATCCGTGGGAGTTCGCGCTCTACCACGACGCCTAGCCCTCGGCGTCAGATCGGCAGATCACGGCTCGCCGTCAGATCGGCGGATCACGGCGTACCATCGAAACTCCACTGAGCGCAGGTGGCCGCCACGGATGGCGCAACCTGGCGCTTTCGGCTCGGATCCCGCGAGTCTGTTCTCGATGATCAACATCCTCTACCTCCATTCGCACGACACGGGTCGCTACGTGCAGCCTTACGGGCACGCGATCCCGACGCCGAACATCCAGTGGCTCGCCGACCAGGGCGTGATGTTCCGCAACGCGTTCTGCGCCGCGCCGTCGTGCTCGGGCAGCCGCGCCGCTCTGTTGACGGGCGAGTACTGCCACACCAACGGGATGATGGGTCTTGCGCATCGCGGCTGGGCGCTGAACGACTACGACCACCACATCGTCAAGACGCTCCGCGATGCCGGCTACCACTGCGAGCTGATCGGCGAGCAGCACGTGTCCGCGGATCCAGGCGTGCTCGGCTACGACGTGATCCACGAGATCGCCGACAACAGCGCCAGCCTCGTTGCTCCAGCGGCGATCTCCGCGCTCTCGCGCCGCCCACGGCAGCCGTTCTTCATGTCGGTCGGGTTCTTCGAGACCCACCGCAGCTTCTTCTCGCCGAGCTCGGTCCGCGACCGCGTCTATTCGCTGCCGCCGCCGTTTCTCCCCGACACACCGGAGATCCGTCAGGACGTCGCCGCTTACAAGGCGAGCGCCCGCGCGCTCGACCATGGGATCGGCTCAGTCCTCAACACGCTCAACGAGACCGAGCTCGATCGCAACACGCTCGTGATCTGCACCACCGATCACGGGCTCGCGTTCCCGACCGCCAAGGCGAGCCTGCTCGACCGTGGGATCAGCGTCATGCTGATCCTCCGTGGCCCCGGGTTCGTCGGCGGTCACGCCCGCGACGAGCTCGTCTCCCACATCGACCTGTTCCCCACGATCTGCGAGCTCGCCGGGATCGATCCGCCGGATTGGCTCGAAGGTCGCTCGTTGGTCAGCCTCGTCCAGGGCCAAGAGGAGCCGGGCCTCCGGAAGGAGATCTTCGCCGAGCTGACCTACCACGCCGCGTACGAGCCACAGCGCGCGATCCGTACCGAGCGCTACAAGTACATCCGCCGGTTCGACGACTACCCGTACCCCGTCCTCCCCAACTGTGACGACAGTCCGAGCAAGGACGCCTACATCGCGCGCGGGTGGGCCACGCGCAAGGTCAGCCGCGAGGCCCTCCACGACCTCTTCTTCAATCCCGGCGAGGGGCGCAACCTCCTCGAGGACCCGGACTACGCCGAAGTCCTCGAGGATCTGCGCGCGCGGCTGGAGCAGTGGATGGTCCGGACCGCCGACCCACTCCTCGACGGCCCGGTGCCGGCACCGCGGGGCGCGCTGATCAACGCCCAGGACCAGCTGTCGGCGTCGGACACGCCATTCGTCGTCGACCGGCACATCGCCGGCGCCGCGACCGGGCACTGAGCGTCCGGCCAGACACCCTCGCTCCCGGCGGACGCCATCGCTCCCCACCGGAGGCCGCCGCTCCCGGCGGCCGCCGTCGCTCCCGACGCCAGGGACCGCGCGCAGCCCCTTGCGAGACCAGCACCAGCCCCCCGCAGACGCCGCGAATCGCCCGTCGAACCTGGCTAACGACCCACTCGAGCAATCTGCATTGCCCAATGGGATGTTGACCCTCGTGGAGATGGACAACGACCCACTGGCGTCGAGAAACCGCTCGACTGGGACGTTATCCAGGCTCAGCCCAATTCGCGAGACCAGACCGCGAGCGCACCGCCCGTCCCCCGGCCGATGAGCAACAGCGCGCTGCCCCTACGCCTGTCCGCGCCCCCGAACCGCCCCGAGTGCCCGCCGCCACACGCTCGGCGGCCGTGGCTGACCGCGCTCCCACTCGTCCTTCGTCGGCAGCCTCCCCTGACGCCGCGCCGCGAGCACGCACTCGGTATGCGCATGGCGCCGACGCGAGGAATCGCCTTCGGGCACGATCAGCATGTGCTCGCTGAGCGCCGCCAGATGGCGGCCGCAGAGCGGGCAGCGGTACGTCGCGGGCTTCAAGTTCTGCGCCCGGCGGACCGCCCACCACCGGGCGGGAGGCGGCTTTGGCATCGCATCCAAGGATCGCAGCCAAGTGCCCGCAAGATCCACGATCGCGCGCTCGTAACCTCGGGAACGCTGGGGGTATCCTAAAGCTGTGGCGGCACCTTCCGCAGACGAGCTGGACGGCCTCAGTCGCAGTGACGTGCTGCGCGCGTCGCCGCGCATGTTCGAGTCAGACCTGCTCGACAAGCTCTCGCGCGTGCATCCGGCGGTCCCGCCGGTCCTCTTCATCCCGGCGATCGTGTTCGGGATCGTCGAAGGATTCGTCCACGGCGTGGGCTGGGCTGCCCCCGCGTGGTTCCTGGGCGGCTACCTCTTTTGGACGTTGACCGAATACTGGTTGCACCGGATCGTCTTCCACTTCGAGCCGCAGCGTGGGATCGGCGCCCGGCTGCACTGGATCATCCACGGCGTCCACCACGACCACCCGAACGACCCGATGCGCCTGGTGATGCCGCCGTCGGTCAGCGTGCCGCTCGCCGCCTTGTTCATCTGGGTCTTCTACCTGGTGCTCGGCAGCCCGGCCTTCCTGCCGTTCGGTGCCGGCTTCCTGTCCGGCTACCTCATCTACGACATGCTGCACTACCACGTGCACCATCACCGTCCGCGCACGGCCCTCGGCAAGCGGCTGCGCGAGCTGCACATGCGCCATCACTTCCAGGACCACGAGCACGGCTACGGCGTCAGCGCACCGTTCTGGGACTACGTGTTCGGCACCGCGAACAAGACTCGTTAGAGCACTCGAGCCTGGCCGGCAGGCCGACGCGAGTCGGGCTTCAGCTCGTCCTCGGGGTGTACTCGCCAGGAAGCATCCGGGTGCTGACCGCAAGTCGGTTCCAGGCGTTGATCGCGATGATCGCCCAGATGACCTGAGCCAGCTCCTCGTCGTCGAACTGCTCCCTCGCCGCCTCGAACACGTCGCTGGGCACGTGTGATTCCGGCAACAAGGTGATCGCGTCGGTGAGCAGCAACGCCGCGCGAGCGCTCGCGCGCGATCTCGGCGTCGCTCGCCGAACCGTCGTCGAGGCGTACGCGCAGCTCGCCGCCGAGGGCTGGATCTCTGGACGGCAGGGGTCCGGAACCGTCGTCGCGTTCGCTCCCGAGTCGCCTGCGAGCCGTGACCCGCTCCGCGACTCGCGCCCGACACGGTGGCGATTCGACCTCAGGCCGGGCCGGCCGGACCCCAGCTCGTTCCCGCGAGCGGAGTGGCTGCGCGCGCTCCGCCGCGCGCTCGCGAGCGCCCCCGACGAGGCGTTCGGATACGGGGCGCCGAGCGGAGAGCTGAGTCTCCGCGCCGAGCTGGCCGCATACCTGGCGCGCGCACGCGGCCTGCGGGTCACCGCTCATGACCTGCTGATCACGACTGGGTTCACGCAGGGACTCGGACTCGTCGCGCGGGCGCTCGGCGCCGCCGGCGAAAGAACGCTCGCCGTCGAGGAGCCGAGCATGCCGCGCCATCGCGCAATCGTCCGCGCCGCCGGCCACACGCTCGTTGCGCTCCCGGTCGATCACGAGGGCGCGCAGGTGCATCGGCTGTTCAGCGAGCGCGCGGTCGCGGCCGCGGTGCTCACGCCGAACCGCCAGCACCCGACCGGAGCGACGCTGAGCGCGGACCGGCGCTCGGCGCTGCTCGAGTGGGCGCGCAGTGCCGGCGCGTACGTGGTCGAGGACGACTACGACGGCGAGTTTCGCTACGACCGCCATCCAATCGGTCCGCTGCAGGGGCTCGCCCCGGACGTCGTGATCTACGCGGGCACGGTGTCGAAGACGCTCGCGCCCGGGATCCGGCTCGGCTGGCTCGCCATCCCCGAGCCGCTCAGAGCCGAGTTCATCCGCGCGAAGGAGCAGTCGGACTGACACACGAGCGTCGTCGATCAACTCGCGTTCGCTGAGCTGCTTAGCAGCGGCGGCTATGACCGCCACATCCGCCGGATGCGCCTGCGCTACCGCCGCCGGCGCGATCTTCTGCTGCGCGCGCTCGCAGAGCGACGGCCAGAGCTCCCGGTCATGGGCGCCGCCGCCGGTCTGAACCTGCTGATCGCCCTTGCCGACCCAGCCGAGGAAGCACGGGTCCTGGAGCGGATGCGTTCGGCCGGCGTCGCCGTGGAAGGCCTCCTCGCGGCCGGCTACTACGAGCACAGCGGGCGCCCGGGGATCGTCGTCGGGTATGCAGCTGCAGCGGAGCACGCCTTCCCGGCCGCGCTCGAGGCGTTCCTCGCGGCCCTCCCGTCGGCCGAGGCCGACGTTACTCGACTGCCACCGCAGCCAGTCGTCGTTTCCGCGGAAACCTGACGGTGAAACAAGCCGGCGTGTTACGACGTGTAACCCCGCCGGCGAATAGATCGGCTTAGGCTCCGACCGGGGCCGCGAAGCTGATCGCCCTGATCCTTCCGCTCGGCCTCGACACGTTCGCCGTCGCCGCCGCTCTGGGCGCGCTGGGAGTCGCCGGCCGGCACCGACTCAGGATCTCGCTGCTGTTCTCGGCGTTTGAAGCTGGCATGCCGCTCATCGGCCTTGCCCTCGGTGCGCCGCTGGGGCGCGCGATCGGCGATGCCGCCGACTACGTCGCGATTGGCGTGCTCCTCGCGTTCGGCCTATACACGATGCTCGGCCCCGAAGAGGACGCCGAACACCGCAGCTCGGACTGCGACTGGAGATCGCCTGAGCGAGCAGCTACGCGAAGGCGCCGAACGCGTCGCCGGACTCGCGCTCATCGTTCTCGCCGTCGTCCTCCTCGTCGAGAACCTGCTCAGCTGACGACGTGCCGCGCCGGGTCGCTAGGTCACAAAAATCCTTGTTTGCGGGCCGTTCCCGGGAGCGGAGAGGGCGGGATTCGAACCCGCGAAGGAAGTTTCCCCCCTTACTCGCTTAG
The DNA here is from genome assembly GCA_963763525.1 of uncultured Solirubrobacterales bacterium. GTDB lineage: Bacteria > Actinomycetota > Thermoleophilia > Solirubrobacterales > Solirubrobacteraceae > Palsa-465. Next base: position 17,098 of record CAVXPA010000009.1, on the reverse strand, counting down.
CAGGCGAGTGCCTTCAGCCACTCGGCCACCTCTCCGGGGGCTCGTGGCAGTGTAGAGCCTGGACCTCGCCGATTATGCGTGGACGGCGCCTCCTTCTTTTCTGACGATCGGGGATGCACGGACGGCGGCTGATCCGGCTCTCAGGATTTGGGATGCGAGAATGCGCTCCAGGCGGGTCCTCGCGCTTCGAGCAGGTGACGGGCCGCGGCGCGGCCCATCGGTGGACAAGGAGCGGTGGCAGAGTCCGGTTGATTGCAGCTGCCTTGAAAGCAGCCGGCCGTTCACGCGGCCCGGGGGTTCGAATCCCTCCCGCTCCGCTCCCGCCATACGGCGTCCACGCGCTCCGTGTGACGGATATCCGCCCATCACGGATCGTTCCAGAAGGTAGTCTCACGCGCATGGCCGACACACTCGCTCCAGTCCGACCTGAGGCGGCCCCAGGGCCGCCGGCAGCGCTCCCTCGTCCCGATTTCGAGATCGTCCCGCGGAAGGGATTGATCCTCGCCGCGATCGTCGGGGTCCTGCTGATCGTCGCGATCGCGGTCAACAAGCTCTGGCCGCTCGAGTTCTTCCACGTCGCCGGCGGGGCCGCCTGGACGATCATCGACCTGTTCCTCGGCCTCCTGCTGGGGCCGATCATCGGCAAGATGTCCGTGCCCGCGCGGATCGAGCTGACCACCCGTCTGATGCCGAAGATGGTTGTGCTCATGCCGACCGTCGTGACGGTCACGCTCGCGGCCGGCTGGCAGCTCGCCTCCAACCTCGGCACGGTCCAATCCAGCTACGCCCTTCACGGATGGGTCGTCGCCAGCTTCATCATCGTCGGGGTGATGGCCGTGATCGCCCTAGGCCTGCTCGAGCCAGCGAACATCGCCGTGCTGTTCGAGCTGAAGAAGCCCCAGCCTCGCCCCGAAGTGATCCAGCGCCTGATGAAGCGCTTTCTCTACTGCGCGGGGATCCTCGGCGCGATGCAGATCGCCACCCTCGTGATCATGACCAAGCTGGCATCGGGATGAACGAGCAGCGCCTCCCACCCGTGACCCAGCTCGCGATGGCGTCGCTGGCGCTGATCGTGGTCGGCGGCATCTACCTCGCCTCCCACATTCCCCACCACGTGCCGCTCGCACCTGCGGTGGCTCTGCTCGCTGCGTCCGCAATCCTGCTGTTGATCAACATGATCATGCTCTCGCGCGTGCGGGAGTTCGCCTGGTGGCGGTTCTTCCAGGTGCTCTGGTGGACTCTGCTCGCTTACGCGGTGACGGCCGGGATGATCTTGTACGTCTTCATCCGCGACGATGTCCGCGGCGGGACGCTCGTCGTGCTCACGCTCTCGCTGGTCATCTATGCGGTCCACGTGCCGACGCTCGTCGGCTTCACGGTCGCACGATACGAGCAACAGCTGGAGCCGCCCGGCCGGCTCGGAACAGCCGCCGGCTAGGCCCGGCAGCCCGCCCACTCACGCTCAATAGCGCGAGCGAATTAGTCGTGGCGGCTGCCGTACGATCCCGTACATGTGGCCACCAGAGGCGCTCGAGTTCCTGGGCGATCTGGAGCAGAACAACGACCGCGAGTGGTTCAAGGCCAACCGCAAGCGCTACGACGAGTATCTCCTCGCGCCTACCCGCGCGCTCGGCGAGCGGCTCAGCCATCTCGGCGATCCGCACTTCTTCCGACCGTACCGTGACACCCGCTTTCACCCAGGCCCGCCCATCAAGGAGAACATCGCGGTCGCGATCGGCTACAGCGACACCGGTGGGTACTACGTGGAGCTCTCGCTCGACGGGCTGTTCGTCGCTGCCGGGCTCTACCGGCCGACCACACCTCAGCTCGAGCGCTTCCGTGCGGCGGTCGCGGAGGACCGCCGCGCGGCGGTCTTCGAGCGTACGGTCGCCGACGCCGAGGCCGCCGGGCTGCAGCTCGCGGAGCCCGAGCTCAAGCGCGCCCCGCGCGGCTACGCCTCGGACCATCCTCGCCTCGACCGCCTGCGCCTCAAGCGGCTGACGCTGCACGATCACCACGAGCTCGAACCGTGGCTGCACGAGACCATTTGCGATCAGCGCATCCAGGCCGAGTTGGAAGCCGCACGCCCGTTCGTCAAGTGGGTCGCCGCGACCGCCGGCCCGCCGCGCGCGGCCGCGAGCGAGCCGACCCGGGCGAGAGCGTCGCGGTGACGTGAGCGGCGTCGACGCCGTCGTGCGAGGCCACCTCGCGGCGAGCGTCTCAGCGCCCGACGGCCGGCACGGGCAACTCACGGTCCGCGTAGGCGATGAGCTCGTCGAGGTCGACTTTGGCGGATCTGGGCGGTCCCGAGAACGGGTCGCGCCAGCCTTCGCGCGGGTAGTCGTGGTGGAGCTCGACGGTGTTCCCGTCGGGATCGTCGTAGTAGGCGGCGAGATGCGTGTCCGCGTCCCACGCTCCCGGCGGCTCGGGGAAGCCAGCGGCGCGCAAGCGCCGGATCGCGTCGCCGAGCGTCGCTCGCGTCGGGTAGCGAACCGCGATGTGGTGCAGGCCCGTCCGCCCGTCGTCGGTCCGCGGATGACCCGCCGAATGCAGATCATCGAACGCGAGCAACTCGCGCCGCCCGTCGGCGCTGAGTCGCAGGACGCCGCCGCTCGGACCGGTGATGGGGTCGGCACTGGCGTGGCCGTCTTCGAGGACATGCCAGCCGAGGGCGTCTACGTAGAAGCGGCGTGCTTGGTCGAGGTCGGCCGTGCGCAGATGTGCATGCCCGCACCGTGTGTGCGGGTCGATCGGCTCGGGAGCAGTGCGGGAGGCGGGCATGAAGCCCTGGGCCGTCGAACGCTCCGCGCGCTCGGCGGCCGCGGCGAGGGCCTCCAGGTCGATCGCGGCGTCGGACTCCGGCGCCCAGTCCGGACCGCCGTTCGCTCCGTGGTCCCACGCCAGCGCCACGCCGATCCCATCTGGGTCCTCGACCCAGATCGTCTCCGCCGAGCCGGCCGTCGAGCAGCCGATGATCGGAACCCCAGCGCGCAGCAGGCGCCCGACGACGGCGCCGAGCGCGGCGCGGTTCGGCAGCAGGAACCCGGCGTGCTGGATACCGGCGCTCGGATCCGCCTGTCGAGGCCCACCCGCCGAGTTCCACGTGTTGATGCCGAGGTGGTGGTGATAGCCGCCGGCGCTGAAGAAGGTGGCATCCCCCGACCGGCCCCAGTTGGAGTTGAAGACGCCCCTGATGTCGGCAACGACGTCGAACCCGAGGACGTCGGCATAGAAGGCGAGGCTGCGATCGACGTCGGCAACACGAAGGTGAAAATGCCCGATGTCGACCCGTGAGTCGATTGGTCGCGCGGAGCTGATCGACATAGCGCGGACGATGCTAACGGCCGGAGTGCCCCGGCCCGGCGCTGGGCGCTAGGACGAAGTCGCTCTCCAAGTCCCACCACCGCCCTTTGACCCCGTCGGGCCGATCCGGGTCGTCCGCCGCTCTCGCCACCAGATCCTGGAGCAGCGAGGGCTTGACGGCGAAGACCGCGTCTGAGTCCACATACGCGCTCGCGCGGTCGAAGATGTGCGTGATCACGGACCGGTGCCCAGCCGCTCGTACGATGACATGGACGTGGGCGGGCCGCCACGGATGACGTCCTGTCAGCGCCAACATGCGGCCCACCGGGCCATCGCTCGGAATTTGATACGGCGTGGGCCGAACGCCGATGAACCCGTACGAGCCGTCCTCACGCGCCAGGAACCTTCCTCTCAGGTGCTGTTCGGGAGCATCCACTTCCTGCACCGCGTACAACTCGTTCTCTCCGTTCTGCCAGACGTCGAGCTCCGCTCCGGCGAGCGGGCTGCCGTCGGTCGAGCGGACATGCCCGTGGATCCACACCGGTTCGCCAGCTGGGATCTCCGCGATGCTCGCGCCGTACTCACGCAGCGGCGAGCCCTCAACGTAAAACGGCCCCAGCACAGTCGACTCCGTCGCTGTCTCCGGCGCGGGATGGGCGAGCGCATCGACGAGCATCGAGATGCCGAGCGCATCCGACCACAGGATCCACTCCTGGCGTGTGTCATCGGTCATGTGCCCCGTTGCCGTCAGTACCTCGATCGCACGACGCCACTCCCCTTCAGTCAGGCTCACTTCGGTGACGAATTCGTGTAGATGCGATGTGAGAGACCGCATGATCTGCCGCAGACGCTCGTCCGAGCACCCTTCGAAGCTCGCGAGGACCGATTCCGTCACATCGCTCGGGCGTGTTCGCACGGCACCGGCCGAGTCGTTGGTGCTCGCACGCGAGCCGATGTCCTGGTCACGGTCTCTGGGCATCCCGATCGCCGAAGGGTATGTCGCCGTGACCAACTCCGCGACGTGATATCGCGCGACGCGTTGCATTCCAACCCCGCGAGAGCCCCGCCCCGCGACTACAGGCTGCCCATCAGCACGGCCGCCCTCGCCCCGTCCACGGCCGCGGTCTTCGGCTGCCCCCTCGCGGTGCTTCTGGCAACGCCTCCCCCTTCGGGTCGTGGTTCCGTCGCGGCCGAGCCGCCCAATGCCCCAGACCATTAGCATCTGGTCGGCGTGCGCCCGTAGCTCAGCTGGATAGAGCGTCGGTCTACGGAACCGAAGGTCGGGAGTTCGAATCTCTCCGGGCGCGTTATGAAAGCCCCGCCCTTGCGGGGCTTTGACTTTTAGCCGGGCGGCCCTGGATCCGACCGTGTCCCCGATATGTCCCCGGCCGAGCGTACGCTTCGGCACGTGCACGAACCCCTCAAGCCGCCGAGCGGACACGTCTTCCGAGTCGAACGAGCGCGCGGGCCGGTCTGGTACGCGAAGTACCGGCTCCCTGACGGCCGGCAGGTTCAGAAGAAGGTTGGCCCCGCCTGGACCGGCCGGGGGCGGCCTTCCGCGGGCTACTTCACCAAGCGCCTGGCCGAGGACTGGCTGCGCTCGACGCTCGAGCAGGCGCGCCGCGGGACTCTGGCCGGGATGGTCACGACCGGCGCGACGTTCACCGACGCCGCTGCAGAGTTCCTGCGCTACTGCGAGCAGGACCGGGCCTGCAAACCATCGACCCTCCGGGACTATCGCTCGAACCTCGAGGCGCACCTCGTGCCGGCGTTCGGCGAGATGGCACTCGAGCAGATCACACCGGCGTCCATCGAGCGCTGGCGCGGATCGCTCAGCAGCCTGTCGCCCCGCACGAAGAACAAGCTCCTCGTCGTGATGCATGGTGTGATGCGCCGTGCCGGCACGGTTTGGGGGCTGACGTCGAACCCCGTTGCGCGCGTCGAGAAGCAGCCGCAGCGGTCGACCGGCGACCTCGAGGTGTTCTCGCCCGAGGAGGTGATGGCGCTCGTGCGGGCTGCCTCATCCGAGCAGGACGCCGCGCTCTTCCTGACCGCCGCATTCACGGGACTTCGCCGCGGTGAGCTGCTCGCACTGCGCTGGCGCGATGTCGACCTCGCTGGAGCGCTGATCCGGGTCCGCGCCAGCTACGCACTCAGCCGGCTGACATCGCCGAAATCCGGCAAGGTCCGCTCGGTCCCGATGGCTCCCGCCGTCGCCACCGCGCTGGCGGCGCTCGGACAGCGCGAGCACTGGGTCGGCGAGGACGACCTCGTGTTCCCCGGTGGCGCGGGGGCGTTCCTGGACGGGTCCGCGCTCCGGCGCCGCTACGCCTCAGCGCTGGCGCGGGCTGGGCTTCGCCCGCTGCGCTTCCACGATCTGAGACATACCTTTGGGACGCGGATGATTGCCAAGGCCGACATCCGAAGGGTTCAGGAGTGGATGGGGCACGCCGACGTACAGACGACGATGCGCTACCTCCATTACGTGCCGCGACCCGATGATGCGGCCCTCGTCGCAGAGGCCTTCGAGCTTCCGAGCGTTGAAGGAATTCGTCCGCAGACGCCGGCCTGATGCCGCGGATCAGCTTCTTCTACGGGATCCTGATCCTGATGCACTGGAACGAGGGCGCGCACATGACGCCGCACTTCCACGTCGAGTACGGAAGCGACATGGCATCTGTCGCGGTCGACGGAACGCTCCTGGCGGGCTCGATCCCGAGCCGATGTCACCGTCTTGTGCGGGAGTGGGCGGAGCTCCACGAGGACGAGCTCGCCGACAACTGGGAGCGCGGCCGCAACAACGAGCCCTTCCTCCCGATCGACCCGCTCGCCTAACATGACCTCGATGGCCGACGTCCCCCTGCTCCCGCGCGTCACCGGAGTCGCTGTCATCGGCGAATACAGGCTCCGCCTCCTGTTCGAGGACGGCACCGTCGGCGACCTCTCCTTCGAGGACCGGGAGTGGACCGGCGTGTTCGAACCGCTGCGCGATCCGGCGCGCTTCGCCAAGGTGGCCGTCGAGCACGGGACGATCGCCTGGCCCGACGAAGGCCTCGACGTGGCCCCCGAGCCGCTTTACGAAGCGGCACTCGAACACTCCGTCGTCCAAGCCGCCCGCTAGGCAGAACGTCCCAGGACGTCCTGGGACGAATACCTGCAAATTCGTGCTGTCCGCGCGGTCGCCAGCCCTTTGATCGGCGCTGAGGGGACGTGTTCAGCACTTCCGGTGCGTACAGTGTGAAACCATCACGCAATCAGTGGGGGACCGATCCGGGAGAAGCCGAGCGGCGCGCGGCAGGCGATCGGCGTCGGAGTCGAGCCGACCAGCGCGTGGGACACCCATCTAGGCCTGGGCTCGACGAAATATGCGCAGGTGCGCGACTCCATCGGGTTGCATTACGACCGACGGGTTGAGCACGCGCGTGTCGGTGATGCACGTCGCTGGCTGGATGCAGTACGGAAAGACGATTCCTGGGAGTCGGACGCCAACCGGAGCTCCCTCCCCCTGGACGTCGCCGGAGCATCGCGCCGGACGGTGGGTATGTCACCGAGCGGAGCGAGGGAAAGGTCGCGCGCAGCGCGACCTTGACAGACCCGACGCCCGCGCCACCATCATCCCAGTCCAGGGGGAGAGCGTCCCTGACCGACCACAGCTCCGGCACGTCGGGACCTATGGATCAATCACACCCGACAGATCACGCCGGATGCGCGGTTTCCGCCGATCGAGACTGTGCGCGGCGAGTCAAAGAGCCTGTGCGACGCCGAACGCGGGGACGCCGTGGAGATCTCGACGACGGCTAGGCGGAAGTTTTGATGGGTTGGCCCGATCGCCTGTGTTTGCAGGCCTCGGGCTTCTTTTGCCTGGCGAATGTAGACACTAAATAGCTTGACTATCGAGGGCGCGTGTGCGATAATCGACTTATGGCGAAGCGCGGCGGCAAGGTCCATATCGCGGAAACACGTCGTCACTACAAGGGGACCGAGTACAGGACCACGCTGCTGCGCCGGTCATACCGGGAGGACGGCAAGGTCAAGAACGAGACGGTCGGCAACCTGTCGCACCTGGAGGGGTGGATGATTGACGGGTTGCGGGCGATGCTCGCCGGCCGGCGGCTGGTTGACCTCGACGAGGAGTTCGAGATCCTGCGCTCGCTGCCGCACGGGCACGTGGCCGCGGTGCTCGGGGTGCTGCGCGAGCTCGATCTGGAGCGGCTGATCTGTCGGGAGCGCTGCCGCGAGCGTGACCTGTGCGTGGCGATGGTCTGTCAGCGGTTGCTCTCACCGTGTTCGAAGCTGTCAACCACGCGGCTTGTGCACCAGACCACGCTGGCGGAGGAACTGTCACTGGGTGAGGTGACCGAGGCCGAGCTGCTGGCGGCGATGGACTGGCTGTATGAGCGCCAGCCGCGGATCGAGAAAGCGCTCGCGCGCCGGCATTTGCAGGGCGAGGGATTCGTGCTCTACGACCTCTCCTCCAGTTATCTGGAGGGCCGCAGCTGTGAGCTGGCGGCGATCGGCTACTCGCGCGACGGCAAACCCGGCAAGCCGCAGATCTCATACGGGCTGTGCTGCGCGCCCGACGGCCAGCCGATCTCGATCGAGGTGCACGCGGGCAACACCGGCGACCCGACCACGCTGGGGCCCGCGGTGGAGCGCGTGAAGGAGTCCTTCGGGATCGAGCACGTCGTGTTCGTCGGCGACCGCGGGATGATCACCGACGCCAGGGTCAAGGTGCTCAAAGAGCAAGGGGTCGGGTTCATCACCGCGCTGCGGGCGCCGCAGATCCAGAAGCTGACCGTCGCCGCGGACTTCCAGCTGTCACTGTTTGACGAGCAGGGCCTGTGTGAGGTGTCATCGCCGGAGTTCCCCGGCGAGCGGTTGGTGGTGTGTCGCAACCCGGCGGTGGCGGCCGAGCGCGCGCGCAAGCGCGAAGAACTGCTCACGCTCACCGAGAAAGATCTCGAGAAGGTCAAGCAGATGGTCGACGGACCGCGCGGCAAGCTCAAGCACGCGAGCGCGGGGAGGATCGGCGAGCGCGCCGGCCGGGTGGTCAACAAGCGCAAGATGGCCAAGCACTTCACGCTTCAGATCGCCGATCAGAGTTTCGGCTACCAGCGCAACCAGGCGCAGATCGACGAAGAGGCGCTGCTGGACGGGATCTACGTGCTGCGCACCCAAGAACCCCAGGCGAGAATCGGCGCGGCCGCGGTCGTGCGCGCCTACAAGCAGCTGAAGGTCAACGAGCGCGTGTTTCGCCAGATGAAGACCCCGCTCGAGATCCGCCCCATCCACCACCGCCTCGAGGACCGCGTCCGCGCTCACGCGTTCCTGTGCATGCTCGCCTGCTACGCGCAGTTCGAGCTCACGCGTCGGCTCGCGCCGATGCTGTTCTGCGACGACACACCCCTCGCGGCGGCCGACCCGGTCGCTCCCGCCAGGCGCTCACCCCAAGCGGCCGCCAAGGCCGCCAGCGCCCGCACCGCGGATCGGCAAGTCGCCCACAGCCTCGAAGACCTGCTCAAGGACCTCGGCACGCTGTGTCGCAACACCATTCGGATCGGCAACAGCCGCTACACCTTCACCCGCCTGACCACCCCCACCGAGCTCCAAGCGTCCGCCTTCGAGCACCTCGGCATCAAGCCCGCCAGCAAGTAGACAGGAAACCGCCCGCCCGGAACGGCCAAACCCCAGCCGCTCCGGGCGATTTCGTGCCTTCACCCCAAAAACTTCGGGCTAGCACCGCTGGTCCACGCCCGCGTGATGCAGCAGTCCACCGATACCGGCGAGGCTGCTGCTCTTGGGCTTACTATTCAGGAGTTCGTGGCTAACGGTGGAGGGTCAGCTCTTTGGACCCGCGGGCGGGCTGAACTGACAGTGAATCGCCCGTAGATACGGGGGTTTTGGGCTGTCGCCGGTGGTGGCGGGTGGTGGTGTTGGGCGTGTCCCGCTGGGCGATTTCCTGGGGTTGAGCTGATCGAGCGACCGATGGTCGGTGTTTTCGACCGTTTTCCGCGGGTTCGCGGTTGTGGGGCGGGTCCCAGGACTCGTATTTCGGGTGTCGAAGTCGGCGTTGCTCATATCCAACGTCGACCACGGAGGTGGCCAACGTGACCGCCGATCTCGACACCCGTTGTGGCGAACTCTACGCCTCGGGCGATGAACTCCTGCCCGAGGCGTCGCTCGGCAGCGATCGTGCAGCTGCGTTCGCGCGCAGCCAGGAGCAGTTCGAGTCGCTGATCGGTTTCCTGGACGGGACGGATGCGGCTGGGCTCTCGCACGCGGAGCTTGAGGAGCGTCTTGACCGGGACGGGCGGGAGCTGTTGCGCAGGTTGCTGGCTGATCATCTGGCGTTGCGGGCAGTCCGCGAGAAGCGGCTCGAGCAGGTCCTCGGCGATGAGGGGGTCAGGCGTGCGCGGATTGAGTCCGGTCACGCGCGCGCGTTGGAGACGGTGTTCGGGACCGTGAGTGTCGAGCGGCTGGCGTACCGGGCACCGGGGCTGGGGAATCTGCACCCCGCTGACGCGATCCTGAATTTGCCGGTCGAGCGTCACTCCCACGGGCTGCGCAAGCTCGCGGCGGTGCAGGCCGCGCGCGGCAGCTTCCAGGACGCGGTGGAGGCGATCGAACGCTCTACCGGGCAGCAGCTCGGCCATCGCCAGGTCCAGGAGCTCGCCCAGCTCGCCGCGGTCGACTTCGAGGACTTCTATGCGGCCAGGCGACCGAAGCGATCCAAGCCCGAGCAGTTGTTGGTGCTCTCGGCCGACGGCAAGGGGATCGTGATGCGCCCCGACGCGCTACGCACCCAGACCGCCACCAGGCGTGTCCGCGCTGGCCCCAAGCCCAAGACCAGGCTGGCGGGCTCGAGAAGCTCAACTGCAAGCGAATGGCGGAGATCGGCGCGGTCTATGACGCGACCCCGGCGCCCCGCACGGCGGCCGACATCCTCGCCCGCGACGACAGCCATGAGCCCGCGCCAGGGCCGGTCGCTGCCAACAAGTGGTTGTGCGCCAGCATCGTCAAGGACGCCGGCACCGTCATCAAACACGTCTTCCAAGAGGCCGACCGCCGCGACCCCAAACGCCGCCGCACTTGGGTCGCGCTCGTGGACGGCAACAACCACCAGATCCAACGGATCCGCTCCGAGGCCAAAGCCCGTGGCGTGAAGGTGACGATCGTCGTCGACTTCATCCACGTCCTGGAATACCTGTGGACCGCTGCCAGCTGCCTGTTCCCCACCCTGAACCCCGCCGAATGGGTGCACCTCCAAGCGACCAGGGTGCTCGAAGGACACGCCAGCAAGGTCGCCGGCACGATCCGCCGCACCGCCACAAACCGCCGCCTGGACCCAGCAAGCCGCAAACTCGCCGACGACGCCGCCAACTACCTGACCAGCAAGGCCCCGTACCTCGACTACCCGACCGCCCTGGCAAACGGCTGGCCGATCGCGACCGGGATCATCGAAGGCGCCTGCCGCCACCTCGTCAAAGACCGCCTCGACATCACCGGCGCCCGCTGGGGACTCGCCGGCGCCGAAGCCATCCTCAAACTACGCGCCATCAAAGCCAACGGCGACTTCGACCAATACTGGGACTACCACCTCGTTCAAGAACGACACCACGTCCACGAAGCCCGCTACCTCGACCACGTCGTCCCAAAGATCACATGACCGTCGCCCCCTGAGTCACTCCAGAAGAGCTGCACCCACAACGGCCGTGGTCGGCGCCGCCACAGTGCTGCATTGCCGGGGCGGACGGGGCAGCAGTGGCAGTGTCGATCGGCGTGGCTGCTGGCGCTCCAGCTAGGCTGGCTCCTGGGGATCTTCCCAGCATTGTGGCCGGGCATCGCCGCGGGTGAGCGCCGCCGGCCGGCGGCGTCGAGCAACAACTCGGTGGACAACGCTCCCTCCCTTCGAGAGCAGATCGTTGACTCGTCCGCTGTACCGGCTCACGGCAGAGCCCGCCGCCTCGACGCGGCCGGCGGCTCTCGGAACGCCGACACGGCCGCATCGGCGGATAGCGGCAGCGGACCCGTCGTGCCGAGCGTGGCCGCTGCTGCTCAGGAGCACCAGCATCGTCGAGACTGCTGGAACTCGATCGTTGCGATCGTCTCGCCAGCGCGGCCAAGACTGTCGCTTACGCGTTGGTTGGTGCTTGCCGGATTGCGTGGAAGTAGCTAATTGCGTGCGCAATCGCCTGCGGATCGCCAAGCCCTCCTCGCCGCGCGGAGCGCAACTCCGACAGCGATGAGCGGGATGCATGCGGCACGAACGAAGCAGGTGCAGTGATGGCCGCTGGACGGATCAGCCACCGTGCGCCCTTATGTCGTCGGCAAACGCGAGCCTCGTTGGCGAGCTGTTGCTCCCATGGAGCCGTGAGTGTGCAAGGCGCAGATACTCACCGGCAGGGTAGCGGCAGCGTTCCTCTCAGAGACCGAGGAGGAATTCGAGAAGACCTGAGAAGTACGTGCGCTGGTCGTCGTACATCGCGAGGTGGCTTCCCTCGGGGCAGTAGAGGTACTGTCCGAGCGGGAGGCGGTCGGCCATCTGCTCCATATGCGTCGGGTCCATGGTGTCGTAGCCGGCTCCGATGACCAAGGCGGGCACGTTAATCGACGATAGGTCGTCGAACCGGCTCCACCGCGCGAGTTTCGCTTCCTGGCTGATCCCAAGCTCGCTAGGTCCTTGCATCGAGACGTAGACCGCGGGGTTGATCGCGGCGAACGCTCGCTGAACCGGGTTCGGCCAGTCCTCCAGCGGCATGCGCAGGATGTGGTGGACGTAGTGGTGCTCGTTGAGGAGCTGCATGTAGCGCGGGTCCTCGATCTCGCCCGCCGACTCGAGCGCCTCGATCTCCCTCAGCGCGGTCTGGTCCATGGTGGGTTTGAGTACGTCTTGCGCATACGTGTTGTACGCGGGGACGTCGGCCATCATGTTGGAGATGACGAGGCCCTTGAGCCTGTCCGGATGCGCGAGTGCGTACTCGACCGCGAGAATCCCGCCCCACGAGTGCCCGTACAGCACGAAACTGTCCGGCTCGAGGCCGAGGGCGCGTCTGACCTGTTCGACCTCGTCGACGAAGCGGTCGAGCTCCCACAACGAGTCGTCATCGGGCTGGTCGCTGTATGCGGATCCGAGCTGGTCGTAGTAGTAGTACTCGACGCCGGCCGCCGGGAGATAGCTGTCGCAAGCTTCGAGGTACTCGTGGGTCGCCCCAGGGCCGCCGTGGAGGAGAAGGACCCGCAACGTCGGGTTGTTGCCGATCCGCTTGGTCCAGACCTTGAAAGCACCGCCCGGCGTGTCGATGGGCACCATGCGCACCCCGCCGCCCACCACATCGTCGCGTCCTGAATAGTTGAGGTACTCGCAGATTGCCTTCATCGGGACCAGGCCGGATCGGTTCGCTCGCGGCGACCACGCCGCGCACCGGATGTAAGCCTACCCTCCGTGTATCGGGCAAGGGCGACCAACCGAGTGCCTGGCAGCGCCCTCCGTTCCGCGCATTCCGGGTCTTTCTGCCGATCCCAGCATGAGTAGCGCGCGAGACGAAAGCGAGTGTGCCGGCGAGGTGGTGCTCTGGGAGCCGGTTTCTATTGGTCAGGTCGGGGTTTCGGCGATGCGGACGCGATGGATGGCAGGCGTAGTAGACGTTCGGCGTTGCGGTGGCTGAGTTTTTCTTTGTCGGTCGGGTTGATCTCGAGGGCGTCGAGGAAGGCGCGTCCTTGGGTGTTGGGGCTGAAGGGGTAGTCGATTGAGAAGAGCAGTCGGTCCGGTCCGAGGACTTGGTGTAGGAGCAGGAACTGGGGGGAGGAGAACATGCCGCTGGTTGTGATCCAGAAGTTGCGTCCGAAGGTTTCTGCGACGGAGAGCTGGAGGTTGTTCTCGGTGCGAGCGGCTGGGGTGAGCCATTCGTCGGCGCGGTTGAGCATGAACGGGATCATTTCGCCCATGTGGCCGAGGATGATCTGCAGGTTGGGGAGCTGGTCGAAAATGCCGGCGGCGATCAGTCTGAGGGCGTGCAGGCCAGTCTCGGCGTGCCAGCCCCAGGCGGTGGTTGCGAGCGCGGAGCTGACTGACGGCCCGAAGCCGGTGTAGTGCTCTTCGCGCAATTTTGAGGCTCCGTGGATGATCGTAGGTGACTGTGGGCGTGTGACTGGCGCGGGTTTGGTGGTCTGAGCAGGCTTTCTTCGCTGCTTGCGGAGTGCCGGGCGGGGGTTGGGGGACGCGCACGGGTTCAGACCGTAGGTTCGGCCTGTCAGATGGTCCGAACCAGGAGGTCGTCGCCCATGCGCGTCACGAGCGCATTCTCTCGTCTGCTTGCCCTGCCCGGGGTGTGGGTCCGCTCGGTCTGCTTCGAGCCCGGGCGGGTCGTGGTAACGGTGGCGTTGCGTCGTCGTCTCCTTCGTTGCCCGAAGTGCTCTTACTCGACGCGCCATCGTGAGAACAAGCAGCATCACGACTCGGTCTGGCGGCATCTTGACCTCGGGGTCTGGCGGCTCGAGGTTCACGCTCGCTTGCGGCGGCTTGTCTGCCCCGAGCACGGTGCGCACGTGGAGGGCGTTCCGTTCGCCCGCGACGGCGCGCGGTTCACCCGCGACTTCGAGGACCTCGTGGCGTGGCTGGCGACCAAGACGGATAAGACGGCGACCTGCCGGCTGACGCGGATTGACTGGCAGACGATCGGGCGGATGATCGAGCGTGTCGGCGAGGAGTTGATCGACGGCGACCGGCTCAGCGATCTGTTTGAGATCTCGATCGATGAGGTCGCGTGGCGAAAGGGCCATCGCTACCTCACGCTGGTCGGCGATCATCGCCGCCGCTGCGTGGTGTGGGGCGCCGAGGGCAAGGGCCAGGCCGCCGCCGATCGGTTCTTCGCGGAGCTCGACCCGCCGCCCGAGGATCCGCCCGCGCACGCCGGGCAGCGCTCGTGGGAGCCGGCGCCGGCGATCATGGTCCCGTTCGACCCGTGCCCGACCGTGCCCGCCGGCGACGGCATCCAGGGCGCATGGCTCCAGGCTGGCGAGGAGATCGAGCTCGCAATCTTCGCGCGCGCCTCCCGGCTGAGGGCGGTCTCGATGGACATGACCGGCGGCTACGCCAAGAGCGTCCGCGAGCACGCGCCGCAAGCGACGATCGCGATCGACAACTACCACGTCGTCCAACTCGCGACCAAGGCACTGGACGAGGTCCGCCGCGAGCACTGGAACGAGCTGCGCCACGCCGGCCAGGCCGACACCGCCAACCAGTTCAAGCACGACCGCTGGGCGCTCTTGAAGAACCCCCACGACCTCACCGACCGTCAAGCCACCACCCTCGCCGCGATCCGCGCCGGCGGCGGGAAGGTCGCGCGCGCCTGGGCGATGAAGGAGACGGTCAGAGCGATCTTCGCCCCAGGCCTCACCGCCGCCGCCGTCGGCGAGCTGCTCGACCGGCTCCTCGCCCGCCTCTCACGCTGCCGACTGCAGCCGTTCGTCCGCCTGGGCCGAACGATCCGCAAGCACCGCGACGGCATCCAAGCCGCCCGACGCCTGAACTTGAACAACGCCCGAGCCGAAGCGATGAACAACCGCGTCAAGCTGATCGTCCGGCGCGCCTACGGATTCCACTCCGCCAACGCCGCGCTCGCGCTCGTTCACCTCACCTGCGGACCAGTCACCCTCACACTCCCACACGACCAAGCGCTCGCCTGACTTCACCTACGATCATGCCCGGAGAGCCGCAATTTTGCGGTTGGCGGTCCGGGGTCAGGTAGAGCGGCACGTCGAGATCGACCGCGGTCTGGGTGACGGCGCGGCGAAGTTCGGCGACCGCAGCCTGGGGATCGCTCATTGGTAGCGCGGCGAACGCGGCGAAGCGGCCGGGGTGTGCGGCGATCGCGGCTGCTGCCTGGTCGTTGGCGGCGGACGCGATGTCCTGGTCCTGGCTGGGTGGGATCGGCGCGACCCTCGGGAGCACATGGCTGATGACCTGCATGTCGATCCCGCTTTCGTCCATGTGGCGCAGGCGCAGCTCGGCGAGGTCGGTGACTTCGCTGCTGGAGAGGTCCAGGCCGCGTTCCGCGCCGAGGTCGATGCCGGCGAGGTCGATGAACCGGCGGGAGACGAAGTGCTCTTCGAGGGTGATCGTGCGCATCGCCAGTCTCTCCTGCACGAGTGTCGCTCAAAAGCGAGGCGGTGGCCCGGGTGCTCGTATCCCGTAACCCGGGAGGCCGGACAAACCTCTCAGCTCAGTCGACCGCCACGAGCAATGGCTTCCCCTTCTCGACGATGCACGTGGCGAGCTCCGCCGCGTTGCCGGTGCCGATGTTCTTTACAGCGTGGATCGTGTCGGCCGGGATGATCAGGCCCTCGCCGGCGCTGACCCTGGTCGGTGGCTGGCCGTCGATGTCGTACTGCAGCGATCCTTCCAGGACGTAGATGACCTCTTCACCCGGATGCTTATGCCGAAAGAGCGGCGCGTCCGGGCTGATATCGACGCGGTTCTGAATGACCTGGCGTCCGGGAACGCTGAGGTCGTGCTCCTGGATATCGGTGCGCTTCAGTCCTCGGGCCTGTGGAGCGGTGGTGCTCATGTGAACCTCCTCGGTCCTGTAACTGTCGAGAACATGATCCCCTGACGGGCCTAGCAGCTCGACCGCGCCCATCGCGCGCTCCTCTCGTCGACTTTTCACTGCGGTGGTTGTTGACTCTTCGATGCGGCCTGACTGACGCCGATGTGCACCGATCAGCGCAGCGACCTGAACGCCGCTCGCATCTCGCCCGCAAAGAGTTCCGGTTGTTCCCAGGCGGCGAAGTGACCGCCCTTCTCGAGTTTGTTGAAGTACACGAGGTTGGGGTAGGCGCGCTCGGCCCAGCTGCGCGGCACGGGAATTATCTCTACTGGAAACCTACTCACCGCCGCAGGGATCGAGACTTCGCCGCCGGCCTTGGTTTTGTGGGCGCTGTCCTCCCAGTACAGGCGGGCCGAGGACGCCGCTGTGTTCGTGAGCCAGTAAAGCGTGATGTCGTCGAGCATCTCATCTTTCGAAAGCGCGCGCTCGGGTTCGCCGTCCGTGTCGGTCCATTCCGCGAACTTCTCGTAAAACCAAGCGGCCAAGCCGACCGGCGAGTCCGCGAGCGAGTAGCCGATCGTTTGCGGGCGCGTGCCCATCATCGCCCGAAAGCCCGAGCCGCCCGTGGCAAGGTTTCTAGCTCCTTCATAGGCGATCGTTTCCTCGGCCGAGAGGCCCGCCGGCGCCGGTTCACTGTTCTTGAGGGCGTTCGCGACCTCGGGAGGCACGGTCGGTTGGATGTTCGGCGTTGGTGGCCGCTCGATCGCGCCGAGCAACGTGGTGACGTGGATACCCAAGAGACCCCCCGGCGCCTGGCGACCCATCACGTCCGTGACGACCGCACCCCAGTCGCCACCCTGGGAGACGTAGCGCCCGTAGCCCACTCGCCTCATCAGCTCAACCCAAGCGCCGGCGATGCGTTCGGGATTCCAGCCTGTCGCATGCGGCCTGGCTGAGAAGCCAAAACCGGGCATTGAGGGCACGACGAGATCGAACGCGTCCTCCGCGCGAGCTCCATCGGACTCGGGATCGCTCAGCGGCCCGATCACCTTCACGAACTCGAGGAACGAGCCCGGCCAGCCGTGGGTCATGATCAGCGGCAGCGCGTTCGCGTGCGGCGAGCGGACGTGGATGAAATGGATATCGAGCCCGTCGATCTCCGTGATGAACTGGGGGAGCGCATGCAACTTGGCCTCGAGCTTGCGCCAGTCATAATCAGTGGCCCAGTCTCCGCCGCCGCGTGGTCTGCT
>CAVXPA010000008.1:0-1249000 GCA_963763525.1 uncultured Solirubrobacterales bacterium | reverse complement strand
CGGTGTCGTCGCAGCCGCTGGCCTCTCGATACACGCAAGTGGTGCTGGTCCCGTCCGTGGAGATGCAGGGTGATCGGCACATTGTTGGTTTGACCGGCGTTTTTGTAGTACGTGGTCAAATAGGCCCAGATCGGTGCCCCAGGAATTCGAACAAGGCGAGGTTCTGGCCTGAGCCGGTGAGCGCCGTTCCGCCGTAATAGGCCGCGCGCATTCGCTGCCCAAAAAAGAAGCCGAAGGGCCGGAGCCGGTGGTGGCATTCGGCAGAACCTTATCCGGATCGAATCCCATGGGCCTTCGCGTAGTCGCTCTTTTTCACCATACAAAGGATGCGGCCTGGAATCGTTGTCCAAACCGGTGATGTGCCAAATCTGGAAGGGAAGGTCCACCGTGGGCTCGCGGTCACACGAGCAAAGAATGTGCGGTCTTCAGTCAGGTCGCCGATAGGTCCCCATAGTCACATGGAAGGCTTTCTCAATGTTCGCCACCGTGCCGGTGAGCCTCAGGTCCCGTTCTTCTCGGGTTCCGTTGATGATTTCAAAGCCGCTCGCTTTCGCGAAAGCAACCAGGGCGTCCCAATCTTCCTGGCTGGGCCCGAACCTCGCGGTAAACTCCTGCGGCGTAAGGAACTTGTGGTAGGCGGAGCTGGCAGGGTCGTGAATTTCCTGCAGAAAACTCTGCACCCCTGCGCGATCGCGCAGCGGCAGAACAATGTCGAAGCGCAGGGTCTGGGTTGCCGGGAGTCGCCCGACGAACTGCGCCCGCCCATTGGCAACCTCGTCCCGCACGTGACGCGTCGGTAGGTTCTGGCCATTTCGCCGAGGTGCACCGGTACTTGCGCCGCCGCTTGGGCGATGAGCTGGCGGCTGAGCTGGCGGCGGAGACGTTTCTGCAGGCGTTCCGCTCGCGGCGGCGGTTCGCGGGCGGCGAAGCGTCGGTGCGCGCGTGGCTATTCGGTATCGCCGCCAACCTGGTGCGGATGAACTACCGCGCCGAGGAGCGGCGGTTGCGGGCGTATGTCCGCGCCGCGGCCGACCTGAGTGGCTTTGAGCCTGCGATCGCGGTCGAGGATCGGCTCGACACCGAGGCGCTCGGGCCGGCGCTGGCGTTGGCGCTCGCCGAGCTCTCCCCGGCGCTGCGTGAGGTGCTCGTGCTGCACGCCTGGGCCGAGCTCTCGCACGAGGAGATCGCCGAGGCGCTCGGCTGCTCGAGCGCGGCCGTGCGCACCCGCCTGAGCCGGGCCCGTAGCCGGCTCGCGGCCGGACTGGGCTCGTCGATCACGACAGAGATGGAGGAACGATGAACGAGCTCGACGAACTTCTCGGGCGCCTCGGCAACGCGCTCGACGACGGCCTCGGCGCGGCCGCGTCGCGCGCGGCCGATCAAGCCCGCGCGCGACTGATGGACGCGATCCACGTTGAGGCGTCCAACACCGCTGAGCGCCAGCGCCGCGGATCCTGGCGCCCGGGTCGGCACGGCCGCTGGTCGGGCCTGCTCGTCATCGGCCTGAGCGTTGTCGTGGTGCTCGTCGTGCTCGCCGTTGCGCTCCGCATCGGCGGGCACCGCGCCTCCAGCAGCGCCGCGGTGCCGACCGTGCTGCCGTTCGGGAGCACCCTGAACCCGTCGGGCCCGACCGGCGTGATCGCCTCAAGTGTCCAGCTTGCGGCCGTCGTCCCTGACCCCGAGGGCAGCGGTCCCGCGTGGGGGATTAAGACCTACCGGGTGACGGGCGAGATGACCTGCTTCCAGGTCGGGCGCGAGCAGTCCGGTCAGATCGGGGCGGTCGGCGCCTACGGCTCCTTCGGCGACGACGGTCGCTTTCATCCATTCACCTTCTCGGATGTCGGCTTCGGCACCTGCGTCCCCAACGACGCCCACCAACACGCGTTCGTCAACGTCGCGTACGCCAACGCCTCGGCCAGCGCCTCGGGCGAGCCGTGCCCGACCTTCCGTAGCGGCCTTCCCCCGCACCTACCCACGCGGCTCAGGGCACGGCTGACCGGCCAGAGCCACGCCGCCGACTGCGAGCCGCGCAACGAGCGACTGGTCGCTTTCGGGCTGCTAGGTCCCGACGCTACCTCGGTTACCTACCGCACCGCTCACGGAACCGCCACAACGCGGACCCACGGTCCTGACGGCGCGTACCTGATCGTCGAGCCCGTCGACCCGGCCATCTGCGGCACCGAATGCGATTACTCCGGCGGTGGCGCCGGCACCGCGATGAGGCTACCGATCGGCCTGATCGCAAAGATCACCTACCGCGACGCCCCGCCCTGTTACGGCCCGCCGCTGACACGCAGCCTCCTGACGCTGCGACGCTTTAACAACTGCCGCGACATCGGCTACGTCGCACCGTCTCATACCAAGGTGACCGAGGCCGACGTGGCCTCGCCCGTCCACGTCCAGCCGATGCCCGCGCGGTACTACTGCATCAAGCCGAACCGGCTGCCTATTCCGTGTGACGGGCGGGTCCCGAAGGGCTACTTCCGGCTCACCGACCAAGGCCCCCAGCGGCTCACCGACCAAGGCCCCCAGCTGATGGTCTACATCAGCTGGATCGCGCGAGAGCCGGTGACGAACGTCAACGACAGCACCTACTCAATCCAGCTCACCAACCACCCGCCCCGCTGCGGCGGCAGCCAAGGCAACAGCACACAGAGCCTCATCCGCGCCGGCACCTGGATCACCCGCGACGTCGAGGTCTCGAGCCGCTGCGCCGGTACCTACCAGGGCACGGTCGCCTACGAGCCGAGCCTCGGCCCGGCCGGCGAAGCAGGCGCGGCCCTGCCGGAGCCGGGCGCCCCGGGCACATACCTCGTCGGGCGATTCTCGATCGTGGTGCGATGATCAGCTCCACACGAGAGTTCACTTGCAGAGGCGCAGGGTTGCTACCGACGCCCCTCGGGCGGAACACGGCGACCGAAAGCGGCTCCTAATCGTGCCAGACGCGGCGGCCTCCACATCGACCGCGCAACACCATGACCTCGAAGCCACGAATTGACCTCGTCAGACACCGCTCCTTCCGCTAGTCGCCCGCCGAATCACGGGCGTCCGGAGGTTGCACAGCACCAACGCTGAGCGGACGGGCTGGGCTGCGCGACCCCGCCGTTGGCCCGAAGCAGGAGCTCAACCCGATCTCGGCCGAAGCGCCTGCTTCGACGATTGCACGGGCCTCGCGCGCCACCGCGAGGCGACACCCGTGGTGAATCGCGGCGTGCTGGTCACCCCACGGCGGCCACATCAGACTGGCGTACGATCGAAATCGTCGCAGCGTCCCTCTTGCTCACCAGCGAAGCCGGCGTCGGATAGGCGGACGACACCAGCCACGCCCTGCTCGTTGAGATCGATCCATGCGTCCACCCACGGTCCGCGCCCGGCAAGCCCGGCATGGAAGAGTTTGACTCGGAGTGGAAACCGACCCGCGCGAGGCACGCAAACGTACTGAAGGCTCGCAACGCCGACCTCCGCGTTCACGCGGCGAGCGAAGAAATCGAATGCCCGCGGAACGCCAGCAAGGCCTGGCCAGCGTTCGTGAGTTTCATCCTTGGACTGGTCGAGGTCTGGATTTCCCCATCGATCGGTAAGCACCGCCGCGCAGCCTGGGTCGACGAGGATCGTGAGGATCGCGCCTTGGAGGTCTCGGTCGCCGGTATTGATGAATCCGACGCGGAATACGCCTGGCGGCGTCTCCTCGCCGGGCCTGGCCCGGATCTCCGACAACTCGACCCGATCCACGATTGGATGTTGGGCACGCTCCGCCTCTAGCCATCCGTGCTCCCTCCTGGCCACTTCCAGCTGGGCGGTAGCTGCCTCCAAAGCGGCTCGGCTCGCCTCGCTGATCGCCTCCGCAGCCTTCGCCGTCCGGTCGGCGGAATTGGCGCTGCGGGTGGAATCCGCAGCGCTCCTCCGCGCCACCACGAATGCGGCACCTGCAACGAGAATGCCAACGACTGTGCCGAAGGCTGCCACGTAATCGGTCCAGTACGGATGGCTCGATGCGAGCATCGCGCGAGGGTACCCTTAGTGCATGACCGTTGAGGAGATCTTCCTTGGCGCAACACTTCGCGACCGGTTCGTGGCAGCCGCCGCCCGCGATGATGAGACCGCCGCCCAGCGTCTCGGCCCACTCGCGGACGCGTCGGACGATCTGGCAGCGCAGCGGAACGATGCCTGGGCGCTTCTGAGCACCGGGGTCGAATGGGCCGCCCGCACGCTGGAGTCAGCAGGCGTAGCCGGAACCGACCAAGCGCCCATCCACGACTCCGAGTCCGCGTTTCAGCGCGCTCAGCACCTTGAGCAACAGCTCTTCACCCTGAGCCAGGTGCCGGGCTTCCACGACCGCGAGGCGATGCTCGTCGACGCGGTCAAGCGCGCATGCTATGCCGCAGCGGAACTCGGCCCAATCCAGGGCGGACGTCTTGCAGCCTTCAGCAGAGGCCCTGCCGTCGTTCGAGAGGTCGAGCCAGCTCCGACCGACCTTCAGGAAGTCGGCAGCGACCTCGGCGATGCGCTGCGCCGTTTCGCCGAGCTCGGACTGGGAGATGTCGTGACGGATGGATCGCAGGCGCTTTCGGCGAGCTCATAGCCGGGCGCCCCAGGAGCGGCTGCCCGCAAGCTTCGTCTGGCGAACTGCGGGCGCGAGCAGTTCAGGATCTCGCCTGCGCAGCAAGAGGACGCCAAGACGGCCCCGGATGCCGATAGAAGGCAACGAACGCGGCAGCTTCCGTGTCAGCGAAGTGCTTGAGCCATTACGTCGTCGCGGCCGCCCGCAGGTCATGGTCGACTGGGCGAGCGGTGGGAACCGGGATGGCTGCGCCGACGTTTAAGCGTGTGTGGGCTTGAACTCGCGTACTGGTCGGCAGCGCGATCCGCGGCACGAGCCAGCGTTTGAACGATTCGTGGTCGACTCATCGACGCGCTTGCTGCGGAGCGCCTACCTGTTGGTCGGTGATCGCGCGAGTGCCGAGGATCTACTGCAGCTGACGCTGATCCGTACGGCAGGGCATTGGCGCGCGGCGCAGCAGGCGCCCGAGCTGTACGCACGCCGGGTGCTCGTGAATCTCCTGCGCGACCGTCGGCGTCGCGCGATGCGCAGGGTGACCGAGCGGCCATTCGATGAGGCGGGCGTAGTCGGGGTGCCAGATCATGCCAATGCGGTGGCAGGGCGCAGCGAGGTGATCTTCGCGCTTGGTCGCCTGCCCGCTGAGCAGCGCGAGGTGCTCGTGCTTCGCTTCTACGCGGATCTGTCCGTGGCCGAGACGGCGGCCGTCACGGGCGCGTCGGCGGGCACCGTCAAGTCGCGCACCAGCCGGGCACTTGCGCGGATGCGCCACCTGCTCGCCGAACCACCCACAGGACCAGCCAAACCGACCGCTGTCGAGGTTGCAGATGACGAGCGATGAACAACTGATCGAAACCATCCGAGCGTCGCTGAACGAGGAGGTTTCGGAGCTGTATCCGGCCGCGGATCTGCTGCCGCGGCTCCAGGCAGCCCCCACGTCCCGGCCCGTGCTCGGTCGTCGGCTGTTGTCGAATCCTGGCGGCGTGGCGGCGTTGCTCCTGAGCGCGGCGGTGGTGGCAGTCGTGGTGGTCGCGTTCGCCTCAGTCCGCCACGGCCGGTCAGGCTCGAGTGGCCTGTCGACGGTGCCGGCGGGCACTCCCGCGGGGGCGCGGGCGCTGGTCGCCCGGATGGCGGTGCTCCGCCGCCCGCAGACCGCGGCGGATCGTCTCCCAGCCTCGCTGATCGCCCAGTTTCGGTCGCGGCGACCTCCGAGTATCGGTCTCGGTTTCCAGATCATCCCGCGCCTCACTCGGCTCGCCGCGACGATTCACACCGGCTCCGGCCCGCTCTCGTCGGTTGACATCTACCTCGTCGTGGGGGGCCCTCCAGGGGTGCCCGCCGAGGTCGTGACCACGTTGGCGGTGGCGGGCCCGCCAGCTCACCGCTATCTCCTCGGCTACCCAGAGGTGGTCGACGACCAGACCGCCATCGCGACAGGCGGACTGACTCCCACCGCCGTCGGATCGGCCGGCGAGTTCAAAGTCGAAGCCCGCGAGACGTCCACCGTCACCGTGCCCACGGGCCAAACCGGCGTGAACGTTAGCGTCGTGCCTGACGGTGTGACCCGCGTCAAGTGGGTCTTCGGCGGAGTCTCAACCCGTGCCTTGCGGGCGATGTGCGGATGCACCAAGCGCTTCGCCGGCACCCCGCTCGTGACCGTCTACCCCGAGATCAAGAACAACGTCGCCGTGGCCAAAGAGACCGGCTCCGCGGGCCTATCCACCGCCACCTGGTATGGATCGGACGGACGGGTGATCGCGTCGCTGAGCCCGATCGCGCAGCAGGACGGCGAGCAGGCCCGCGCCCTGGCGGCAAGCGAGCGCGACCCGATCGCAGCGGCGCTGATCAAGCACTTCGCGATCTTCCGCAGCCCAGTCCCGCCGCCCGCGACCATCAAGCAACCACCCAAGAGGATCGCGGTCGCCGCCATCGGCAACTACGGCTACGACCAGGACAACGGCTACCAGCTGAACGTCGCCCAAGCGCGGTTCGTCCCCTACCCGGGCACCACCGGATTCTGGGTGATCCCCGGAAGCCGCGGCGTCGGGATCGCAAACGGAAACTACGGCGGCGGCGCCAACCCGCTCAGCGGGCCTGGTCCGCGCTGTCAGGCGGCATGATCGGTACCAGCTTCGGTTCCAACGGGGAGACCGTGCATGGGCTCGCCCCCGATGGCAACCCGACCGTCACCGTCATGCTCGCCGGCGGCGCCACCAGGACCGTTCGCGTGATCGACAACGTCTACTCGATCACTCTCCACCCGCAAGCCGTCAGCGTAATCATGAAAGACGCCGCTGGCCGCCGCATCACTATCAAAGCTCCCGGATAAGGTGCCCGGGGCGTAGGTACTGCTCGTTCGTCGGGATCCCTTCAGTTCAGCTACCGCCGCCAGGGCGAACAGGCGCTCCCACATTCGTGCCGCCACGACAGGCCTCCCGCGAACTGCGAGTCTCGCCGCGCTCCGCGTCTCGCGTGGCACGAGCAGCCCGGCGCCGACAATCAGGGTCCCCTACACGCGAGGGGGCTCGCCCGACCGTACCGAGACGCTGTCCCAATAGCGATCGGGCAGAGGACACGTCGAGCGCCGGCTTCTCTCCGCCGGTCTGGCGCGATACTCGGTCTCAATAGTCGAAGGTTCAGCGGACAGAAGCGGCGCGCCGGCTGTGATTGGCCGGCTAGGTGTATACCCGAGCGTCGGTGGCTGCTGCCGTGGCGCTGCAAAGCCGACTCCGTCACCCGACCTGCTCGTGCCTCGTCGGTGCGCGCGTCCGGCGGGTGGGATGGTGACGAGCGCAAACGTGCGGGTGCTCCTACGTTTGGCTTATGCCGATCCGGCATCTTGTGTCGATGCCTACGTTGGCGGACAAGCAATCATGCTGCGGCTCGTCTTTTGTGAGTTGAGTTCGGGGTGCGGCCGTTCGGTTGCTCTGGTTAGCGCTCCGGTGCTGAAGTCGGTGTGGCCGCGGGATGCGGGGCTTTTCGGTGCGAGAGGAATGTGAGCGGATGTCTCGGCGGTTGAGACTCCCGAGAACGAAGCGCGGAGCGCTCTTTGCGGTCGGTGGGGGCCTCGTCGTCGTCGCTGTGGCTGGCTTTGTGTTCATCTATTTCGTGCTGTTCCCAACCTCGGCTCCCAAGCCCTTCTCGCTGACCTCGTCGGCGGATGTCGTCCCGGTCTCCTCGAACACGCAGTTCGCCGGGCGATGGACGATCGCCGCCGGCTCGGGGGCGGGCTACCGCGTCCGCGAGAAGCTCGGGTTCCTCCCAGCCGAGAGTGACGCGGTGGGACGAACGTCTGCGATCACCGGCACGGCCACGTTGGCCGAGGCCGGTCACGTGGTGACGGTCACGGCGGCGTCGTTCACCGTCGACGTGATCGATCTCAAGAGCGATGAGGCGATGCGCGACCAGCACATCCGCACGATCGGGATACAAAGCGCGACCTACCCCACCGCGACATTTGTGCTCTCCGCCCCGCTGACGCTCCCCGCGAGCGCGCTCAGCGGCCGTGTGGTTCACACGTCGGTCACCGGCGTGTTTGACATCCATGGCACGTCCAGGCGCGAGACCGTGCCACTGCAGATGCGCTTGTCGAACTCGGAGATCCAGGGCGTTGGCTCGCTCACCTTCCCCTGGAGCGAATTCAACATGACGGCGCCGAGCGTCGGCGGTTTCGTGTCGGTCACCAACAAGGCGACGATGGAGTTCGACCTTCGCCTCAAGCGCGCGTAGCTGCGGCCGAGTCGCTCCCAGGGTCCGAACGTGTGTATAGGACGTGACGCCCGCGGCGAGCGCGTCTCAGTAGCGAACGTCCAGCGAACGCGACGCATGATCCGCCGCATCGTCGTAACGACGCGCCTTTGGCGAGGAGCGAGACGGACGTCGTCTGTGCTCCCGAAACCTGCCTTCGTGCCGGTGCGCGTATGTGGACCGAGCGCTGGTCTCAACTCATTCCTCGATGCCCAGAAGCCCAAAGCGCGCGGCCAGCTCGTCGACGTAGTCATCAGGCGTGCCGCCGCCGGGACGCGGGAGCAGCAGGGGCAAGCCCGCTTCGGAGCGCCACAGGGCATCGCCGAGTGTCGTGCGAACGTGTAAGGCCATGATCCGCTCGAGGCTGAGTCGTCGTCCCGTCAGCGCCACATACTGGTCGACCGTTGAGGTGAGGAGATCGACACCGGGCCCAAAGCTGGGAATCGCGCGGAAGTCGTACTCGGCTTCGGCGACACCGCTCGTCTCGAAGTCAGCGACGAGGAGTAGGCGGAGCTCGTGCGCGTCCCAGAGCTGGTTGTAGGGGTGAAAGTCGCCATGGACGAACACGACCTCCGCGGGGGCTGCCAACTGCTTATCGACCCAGTCGCACCAGCGGCGCACACGCGCGCGCTCCGCGGCCTCGTCATCGGCGTGAAACGGAGGCGCAGCTCGTCGGTCGTGGCCTGTAGCCCGGGCTCCGGGATGCGCAGTGGATCGTCGAGCCGGTCGCGGGCGAGCGCGAGGATCTGGGGAGCGTGCAGATTCGCCAGGAACTGGGCCAGTTCGGCACCGAGCGTATTGAGCCGCTCGGGCATCGATCGCGGACGAGCTCGTAGGAGAGCGGCACCCCACCGTCAACGATCCGGGTGGCCAAGCAGGCGGGGTCCGGACTGGCGGCGACAACGTCGGGCACGTCGAACGCTGGCAGGTCTGCGAGCAGCTTGAGCACGCGAGCCTCGTGCCACACCCGGACAGCAGTCGGCTCAGAGAACGCGAACTTGGCCAGGAAGCGCCCGTCGACCGTCGCGCTGCCCGACGCCCAGGTGGGACGGCTCAGATCGTTGGTGCCCGTGAGCTCGATCGGGAGTTGGTCCAGCCGGGCGCTGCCGACGCGGAGCGCGGACCGAAGCGCCGGCTCGGAGTACTCGCTCAGCCAACCAAGTCGATCCATACCGACAGTGTCCCAGCGTCGATCCGCGGCGAGAAGCGCATGCCCCGCCCCGCTGGCGCTGAGGAGCGCGTATCGGCCGCCCGAGCCCTGCTTCCCTTTCGGCACGAGCATCTCAAACGTGAGGCCGACTTCCCTCAGTTGCGCGGAAAGGGGCGCCTCGTCCGATTGGGCGGGTCGCGTCCGAATGCGGATCCCCTTGCGGCGCAGCTGACTCGGGGGCACGGTCTGCGACCGGAAGGGTGATCTTGTGCGGTGCCGGCGGCTGTCAGTTGCGAGCCACCGGCAGGTGGGGTGCGACGAGTCGGGTGATGTCTTGGGGGTTGGTTCCGAGCTCCGGTGGCAGGTTCCCGTTGAGCCAGAGCGTGGCCATTCCGTGGACAAACGCCCAGGCGGCCACGCCGGCGCTCAATTGGTCTACGTCCGGACGTTCTGAGCCGTACAGCAGGGTGGCCGCCGCCTTCTTGGCCGCGATGAGCTCGGGATCCTCACCCCGGTAGAGCTCTGGACGGTACATGACCTCGAAGTGTGCGTGGTGCTCGATAGCGAATCGCACGTACGCGATCCCGACCTCGAGGAAGCTTCCCGTGGTCCGTTGCGCCTCGGCGAGAGCATCTCGGATCATTCGGAAGCCCTCGGTCGCCAGGGCGGTCAGCAGGCCGGCTTTGTCCCCAAAGTGGTAGGCCGCCGCGGGGTGGGTGACACCGGCACGGCGAGCGACATCGCGCAGGCTGAAGGCCGTGGGACCAAACAGCTCGATCGCCTCGACCGTCGCGGCGAGGAGCGCCGGTCGAAGATCGCCATGGTGGTAACGGCGTGCCTGCTCCACATGGGCATCGTACTTGACTATCTGACCGGTGGTCAGATATCGTCGCCTCGGCTTCTTACCAATGGTCAGATCGATGGAGGTATGCGATGCCTGAGTTCCCATGGACCCAGGGCAAAGAGATCGAGCAACACCGCGACTACGTCGTGATGGCGTCGCTGCTGCCGCTGACGCGTCATTGGTCGATTCCAGGTTTCCTGCGCGACACGCTTGCGATCCGGCGGCAGTTGCGGAACTCGACCGGTCTGGTCGGCTACACCCTTCGGGCGGAACTGACGCGCAAGACGTTCTGGACGTTCTCGGTGTGGGAGGACCGCGAGAGCCTCGACACCTTCGCGTCTGCTAACCCTCATGCCCAGATCATCCGCAACCTCCGACCGAAGATGGACCAGACGGTCTTCAAGTTCGTCGAGGAAAGCGGGTCGCGGCTGCCTTGGAACTGGGACCAGGTGATGAGCCATCCCGGCTTTGACGGAGACCTTGAAACGAGGATTTCGGTCCTCGAGAGAGGAACTCCTGTTCATGCCACGACCGAGGAAGTACCCCGAGGAGCTGATGGAACGAGGCGTGCGGCTGGTGTTCGAGTCCGGCCGGCCGATCGCGCACGTCGCCGCTGACCTGGGCGTCCACCCTGAGGCGCTGCGTAAGCGCGTGCGCCGGGCGGAGGCGGATGCCGGCGGCGCGGCCGGATCTGTTGAGCTCGTGAGCGAGCGTGAGGAGCTCGCTGGCCTGCGCCGTGAGGTCAAGCGAGCTGCGCCGGCGAACGAGATTCTGAAGGCGGCGACGTGTTTTTCGCCGGCGAGCTCGACCCGACCCGATCGAAGTGAGCGCGTTCATCGATCAGCACAAGGCTGACTTCGGGGTCGAGCCCATCTGCCAGACCCTGGGCGTGTCGGCGTCCGCGTACTACCAGCGAGCCAGACCGGCGAGCGCTCGGCGCGGGCGGTCGAGGACGAGCGGTTATTGGCGATGATCCGCAGCGTGCACGAGGCGAACTACGAGTGCTACGGCTACGCGGAGGATGTGGAAGCAGCTGCTGCGGCGAGGGCGAGCGAGGTCGGTCGCTGCCAGGTCGCAGCGGCTGATGCGCCCGAACGGGATCCAGGGCGCCAAGCGGCGCGGCAAGCCGTGGCGCACGACCACGCCCGACCCGACGCGCCAGGGCCGCGCCGGACCTGCGTCGAACGCGACTTCACCGCCGATCGCGCCCGACCGGCTATGGGTCGTGCGACTTCACCTACCTGCGCTGCCTGGGAGGGCGTCGTGTTCTTCGCGTTCGTGATCGACGTGTTCTCGCCGGATGATCGTCGGCTGGCAGTTCGCGACGCACATGCGCACCGACGCTGGTCCTCGACGCGCTGCGGATGGCGCTCGCGCTCCCGCCGAGCCCGGCGCGGACGTCGCAGCTCGTGCATCACTCCGACCGAGGCTCGCAGGGCGGATTCAAGCGGTCGTCGCAACACTCGATATCGAGGAGGTTGCGATGGGCAGGCCGAAGGGGTGGGCCGCGAGTCAGACGGGGCGGCCGGTGGAGCGTTCGCCGGGGCGGCCGCCCGCGGGGCGGCGAGAGCATCGGGTGCGGTTCTGGACCGCGATCAGGCGTGGGGTCTCGACCGTGGAGGCGGCTGTTGAGGCTGGCGTGTCGGAGGCCGTTGGCGTCCGATGGTTCCGTGAGGGTGGCGGGATGCCATCTGTCACTGTTGCCCCGCTGTCGGGGCGTTACTTGTCGTTCGCTGAGCGGGAGGAGATCGCTCTGCTGCGCGCCCAGAAGCTGGGGGTGCGCGAGATCGCCCGGCGGATCGGTCGCTCGCCGTCGACGATCTCGCGGGAGTTGCGCCGCAACGCCGGGACTCGCAGCGGCTCGCTGACCTATCGGGCATCGACCGCGCAGTGGCACGCCGACCGGCGCGGCCGGCGACCGAAGCCCGCCAAGCTTGCGAGCAACCCGGAGCTGCGCCGCTATGTGCAGGATCGCCTGTCGGGGGCTGTCAAGCGGCCTGACGGGTGCGCTGTCGCGGGGCCCGGAGGTTCGGTGGATCGGCCGGCGTCACGGCCCGCGCAAGGACCGGCGGTGGGGGAAGTCCTGGAGCCCGGAGCAGATCTCTAATCGGTTGCGCCTGGACTTCCCGGATGATGAGTCGATGAGGATCTCTCATGAGGCGATCTATCAGTCGCTGTATGTGCAGGGCCGTGGCGCGCTGCGGCAGGAGCTGACTGCTTGCCTGCGCACCGGCCGGGCTCTGCGAGTCCCGCGCGCGCGGGCTCGTCGCGGGAAGAGCTTCGTGACCGATCAGGTTCTGATCAGCGAGCGGCCGGCCGACGCGGCAGATCGGGCGGTGCCTGGGCACTGGGAGGGGGACCTCATCATCGGGCTCGACAGCTCAGCGATCGGCACGCTCGTGGAGCGCTCAAGCCGCTTCACGATGCTGCTTCACCTCCCGCCGATGAGCGACCAGGCGTCCGAGGGTGAAGAACGGCCCTGCGCTGGCCGGGCACGGCGCCGAGGCCGTCCGTGACGCGATCGCGGAAGCGATCACAACGCTTCCCGTGCAGCTACGCCGCTCGTTGACCTGGGATCAGGGCACCGAGATGGCCCAGCACGCGCAGCTGCGGATCCAGACCGGCCTGCCGGTCTACTTCTGCGATCCACACAGCCCGTGGCAGCGCGGCACCAACGAGAACACCAACGGTCTGCTGCGCCAGTACTTCCCCAAGGGCACCGACCTGTCCCGCCACAGCGCCGATGACCTCGCCGCGGTCGCCGCCACGCTGAACAGCCGACCCCGCAAGACGCTCGACTGGAGAACGCCCGCCGAGGCGTTGAACGAGTACCTCAGCGCGGCGGCCTGAACCGGCCCGGCCTCCAGGCCGCCAATTATCAGTTGACAGCGAACAGCGCGCTCGTGGCGGGGGTGACGACGGCGCGCACGCGGCTATCGCCGCTCCGGCCCGCCCCTCGGGGCGAGCCTCCGCGACGACAGCCGCGTCACCCCAGTCGAGTCCCCAACCGCAGCCAACCAGAGTCCGTCACTCGCTAGAGGTACAGTCACGTCGACAGGCACTGTTGCGAGGACCGATTGAGCCCAAGCAGTACACCTCAGACGACTACACGCAGACGCTCGATGATCACGACGTGGCCCGCTCGCTCGGCTCGACCGGCGATTGCTACGACAACGCACTCGCGGAATCGTTCGTCGACAGCTTCAAGACCGAGCTGATCTCAGACCGCGTGTGGCGCACCCACGACCAAGCCGAGCTCGCGATCGTCGAATGGGTCGGCTGGTTCAACCACCAGCGCCTGCACTCCTCGCTCGGCGACATCCCGCCGGCCGAGTACGAGCAGCGCGACGCCGCCGCGCACGAGCACAACGGCTCGATTTCGCTCGACCGATCGGTCGCGGCGGCCTCGCCGAGGGCCGCAGACGGGCTTACAACGAGCCGCGCGTCGACGATCGGCGTCGATTTCGTTGCCAACGGCCCGATCTCTCCCGAGAACGCCCTCGCCATCCCAACCGGGATCCGCTCAGGCCGCGAGACCGGCGGTCAAGGGACGAACGGCCGCGGGTGGCCTCTCCGACCGGGTAGTCGACGAGACATACTCACTGACAGGAACATCAAAACTGACAACGTCAACGACCGAGGAACCCACCTAACCCCGGTCTCCGTCAAACAGTGAAGATAGGAGCCGGCGTCTGGCCCGGGGTCTGACTTACCGTCAAACTGACCCTTCGGGTGTCTTGCTGGGACCTGTCGGCCCCGGGCTCGCCGCCGCTGATCGCCGATATGGGCGGTCGGGTCGGGCGGCGTGACCTCATAGGAACCTGTTCAGAGTGCCTCGTCACTGTTCTGTCCGCCCTTCCCGACCAGGCCGCCCTCCCAGACAGAGAGGACCGCATGCACAGCATGACGCAGGAGGACACGCTGGTCGTTGGCGGGGTCGACGCGCACGCCGACACCCATCACGCGGCCGCGCTGGATCAGCGCGGAGCGCTGCTCTCGACGAACAGCTTCCCGACGACAACGTCGGGCTACCGCGAGTTGGTCGACTGGCTGAGCGGCCACGGGGAGATCGACGTCGTCGCGGTCGAGTCGACCGGCTCGTATGCCGCCGCGCTCGTGCGCTACCTAGGCCAGCACGGCGTCAGGGTCGTCGAGGTCAACCAGTCGCATGCGCATACTCGCCGGCGTGTCGGCAAGAGCGACCCGATCGACGCGGAGATGGCCGCCCGCCTGTTCCAGGCCGGCAAGGCCAAAGCGGTCCCGAAGCAGACCGACGGGATCGTCGAGTCGATCCGGCTGCTGCGCGTCGCGCGCCACAGCGCGGTGAAGTCCCGCAGCGCCGCACTGGTCCAGGTCCGTGACCTCATCATCACCGCCCCGCAGGAGATCCGTGATCAGCTCTGCTGCCGCAAGACGCTCCGCGGCAAGGTCACCGTCTGTGCGCGGCTGCGCCCGTCAGGCGGGGAGCTCCGCTGCCCGTCGCAAGCCGCGAAGTTCGCGCTCCGCTCGACCGCTCAGCGCGTCCAAGCGCTCGATCAGGAGATCGGCGCGCTGGATCGCGAGCTCGAGCAGCTCGTCGCGGCTGCCGCGCCGCGCACCGTCCAGCTGCTCGGGATCTCGACCGGGCATGCCGGTCAACTGCTCGTCACGGCCGGACAGAACATCGAACGACTCCACGGCGAGAGCTCGTTCGCGATGCTCTGCGGCGCCAGTCCGATCCCTGCCTCGTCAGGCAAGACGACCCGTCACCGCCTCAACTACGGCGGCGACCGCCAAGCCAACCGGGCGCTCCACCTCATCGCCGTCTGCCGACTGCGCTACTGCGAGCGCACCCGCGCATACGCCAAGCGCCGAACCGCAGAAGGCAAGACTCAGCGCGAAATCATCCGCTGCCTCAAGCGCTACATCGCGCGTGAGGTCTTCACCTCCCTCCGTGCCGACCTCGCCGAAACCGCGCAACCACGACCGATGGTCTCGACCACCATCATGTGCGGCAACCCCGGCTTCGGGATCAACCGAACCCGCACTTGACATCTATAGGAACGTCCCGGGACGGTCCATGAAGGCCCAACTCGAGAGCAAGGATTGAGGCGACCCCAACCCCGCGGGGACTCGCCACGGCGCGAGCGCAGAACGCGGCCGCGGCTACCGACCGATGGCAGGACGGCTGGCGAAACGGACAGAGTCCGCCGCGTGACGAAACGATGACCGGACGCCTCCGCGGGCCTGTCGGCGCGCGGGTCACTCCAGCCGGTGGCTGTGTCCGCAGGGGATCGATCAGCGGACGCTTGGATGGTCCGAGGCAGGGTCAGAACAGCCGCGGCGCCGTCTCACACCCCAAGGATCACTGGATGTTCCCTCCAAGCGTGTCTTCGCGCGAGGGTTTGGGCTACGGGGGCGGCCTTCGCTCATCGAAGCGCGGCAAACCGTCATCACGGATGTCCTCCCACGGCGCCGCGTAGGCGACGAACTGGTGCGCCGATGGTCGAACCCGCGGCTCGCCGTCGATCGCCGCCATGCGAACTACTAAGATCTGACCATCCTTTCGATCGCGGGCAAACAGGTGCGATCCGCAGATTCCGCAAAAGGTCTTGGAGAGTCCTCCGGGTGGGGTCCAGTCGCGGAGACAGCTCTCGCCGGCGTTGATCACGAGCGACCCTGGCTGGACCCGCGCTGAGGCCTGCACAGCGGTCCCAGTGCGCTTCTGGCAGCGAGTGCAGTGGCAGTACACCGCATCGACGAGCGGTGCGGCGATCTCAAAACGAACAGCGCCGCAGCCGCAACTGCCGGCTATTGGGAACGATCCCATCGTCCAAACGTAGCGCGTATAGACGCACGCTGAAGGATCCACCGGCGGACGCCCCGGGTGGTCTGAGACGGGCGTTGGAACGACCGCGGCGGCGTCTCACACGCCAACCCTCAGCGAACGCCTCATGGGAGAGCGTCGAGACCCGGCAGACGAATCTGCACGGCGCCTTGGCGCTCAAGGAGCGAGCACTGCCCGAACGAAGTCACCGGTCGGGACAACCAGCCGTTATTGACCTCCGGGACAACCTGCTCACATTTCTAGCGGGCCTCTGGCCCGGGCCCGGCTCCGCCCGGATATGACGGGCGGTGTCACAAGAACGGCGCTTGGCGGCACTCTTGGACGAATGGATGATGTCGAGGCGTTCGCATCGCTCTATGAACGCGAGAGCGAGTCCGTGCTTGTGTTCCTTGTCCGTCGCACCTTGGACGTCGAGGTCGCGATGGACCTGACGGCCGAGACGTTCGCGCTCGCGCTCGGCTCCTGGAGCCGACTCCGCAGCCTCGCGCCCGAGCAGGCTCGCGCGTGGCTGTTTACGGTCGCCCGTCGGCAGTACGCACGTTACCTCCGCACCGCCCGGGTCGAGAGCCGCGCGATACGCCGGCTCGGGATTCAGGTACCACAGGTGCACCAGGACGACCTGGCGGCGGTCGAAGAGCGCGCCGGCCTCCCGGGGTTACGAGCCTTGCTTCGTGACGAGCTGGAGCATCTCAGCGAGGGTCAACGAGAAGCGCTGCGGCTGCGCGTCGTCGAGGAGCGCTCCTACGAGGAGGTGGCACGAAGGCTCGGCGTCAGCGAACAGACCGCGGGCGCGCGTCTCGCGCGGCTTGCGGACGCTGATGGCTGCGCTGGAGCCGCAGTTGACGACACCGGGAGAGAGCCTATGAGTCAGAATCTTCGAATCCTCGACGAGCTCGGCGAAGAGCTCGAGCGGGCGGCCGGGCGGACCATCGGACGCACATCAAAGGGCCGACCAGTTTTGCGGCCGGGAGGCGAGGCGGTCGCACTTGCGGGTGCGATCGTGGTCGCGGTGATCGTGGGCGTCGTCGCCTTGGCGGCAAGTGCCTCCGAACGGACGCACTCTGGGGCTCGCGATGCACTGGTCCAGGTGGTGTTGCATCCGCGCCGTCATCTCCCGGCGGCCGCGTCTGGCAAGGCGGAGCAACGAGGCTCCATCGTCGATCGCACCGGTCGAATCCTGGTCGCCAGCCGTGCCGTGGTATCGGTCAAGGTGGATCCGTCCGGCCTGCCACACGGACGCTTGGTCCGCACGGCCGAGTTGCGCCGCCTGGCACTTGCGATGTCGTCCGCCCATTTAGCGCCCGGAACTCCGTTCTCGATGCGTGTTGCGTCGAGGCTCTCGACCTTCAACCGCATCCATCGCGGCCAGTTCCCCGGGGTGACCGTCGAGCGCGGTTGGGTGCGGAACTATCCGTTGAACAAGCTCGCCGCTCAATTGCTCGGAACGGTCGGTCCGTCCAATCTCACCGAGCTGCGCGACATCGGGGTTGCTGGGACGCCCGGCGCCACCGTCGGCCAATCCGGCCTCGAGGCGTATTACGACTCCGCCCTGCGCAGTGGCGAGACCCTGAAGCTGTCGCTGGACGTGCCCCTCCAAATCGTGGGCCAGCAAGCGCTTCAGCATTCGATCGACTCCAACCCTCCGGCCAACGGCGGCGCATTCGTGGCCATGAACCCCCAGAACGGCGAGGTCTACGCGATGGGCTCGCTGCCCACCTACGACCCCAACATATTCGACAAGCCCGTGCCCTCCTCGACCTACAACGCGCTGTTCGGCCCCAACTCGGGCGATCCGCAGGTCAACCGGGCCTATCAGAGCGCCGGACCTACCGGCTCCACCTTCAAGCCGATCACCGCCACCGCAGCACTCGAGAGCCGCGCGTGGAGCGTCGACAGCATCTTTGACGACACCGGGCAGTTCTGCTTCGACGGTCAATGCCGGCTCAACGGGGGCGGGGCGGTCGACGGCTCTCTGAACCTCGAGAGCGCGATCAAGGTCTCCTCGAACG
The DNA here is from genome assembly GCA_963763525.1 of uncultured Solirubrobacterales bacterium. Classification (GTDB taxonomy): domain Bacteria; phylum Actinomycetota; class Thermoleophilia; order Solirubrobacterales; family Solirubrobacteraceae; genus Palsa-465. The sequence continues at coordinate 1,230,865 of CAVXPA010000008.1, read as the reverse complement.
ACTTCTTCTACAACCTCGGGGTACTGACCAACTTGCCAGCCTCAAACGGCGGCCCGGTCCAGCACTGGGCGCGCCTCTACGGGATCGGCCAAAAGACTGGGATTGACCTGCCCGACGAGAATCCGGGGACTCTGCCCGACGCTGCCTGGCGGGCGCATCTCAACCAGCTTGAGGCCGAGTGCGACAACGCAACCGGTCCATTCCACGGCAAGCCCAAGCATCCGCCCGGCGGCTGCGGGATCGCCGACGGAACCGATCGTCCATGGTCGGCCGGCGACAACGAGAATCTTGCCGTCGGGCAGGGCGATGTGCAAGTCACGCCGCTTCAGCTCGCGGTCGCCTACGCCGCGATCGCCAACGGCGGCACGATCGTCCGCCCGCACGCCGGAATGGAGATTCAGCGGCCCAGTGGAACCGTGCTCGAGCTGATCGAGCCGCCGCCCGCGCGTCACTTGAACATCTCGCCGCAATACCTGGGCAGCATCCGCCGAGGCCTTCGCGACGCGTCTTCCCAGCGTGGCGGAAACGCCGCCGATGTATTCGCCGGCTTTCCAGAACAGGTCTACAGCGAGACCGGCACCGCGCAATACAACGGACAGCAGGACTACGCCTGGTACGCAGGCTTCGTGCCCTGGTCGGCGACCACCAAGCCAATCGTGGTCGTGGTGACCGTGCAGCAAGGCGGCTTCGGCGCAGCCGCCGCCGCCCCAGTCGCCCGCCAGCTCCTCTCCCAGTGGCTGCTCGGGCGGCCCGGCGCCTGGGTCATCGGCCGCTCAAGAACGCTTTAGACCGAAGTTCCCTCTGGTGAGGCGGCCGGATCCGGCTCATTCTGTGGTCTTTCGGGCTGTTTGGGGTGCTCGGGTCGTGTCTACCGGGTGGCCACGACGGGGGCGTGTCGGGCGAGGTCGAGCGCCTCGGCTTGTAGCGCGGTCGGTTGGGTGAGCTTCTCGAACGTGCTGTTGGCGCCGTGCAGGCGGGTGGTGTTTCGGGTCTGGGTGGAGAGCTCGGCGAGGAGGGTGCGGTAGCTGTGCGCGGGCTGATCGCTGCTGGTCCGTTTCGTCTGAGCTTTGTGTTGCGCGGCGGGGGAACGGACGGCTTTGGCGACGGGGTCGGGACTGACGGGCCGGTCCTCGTCGCTGAACAGCAGCGGTTTCCACGCGGCCTTCAAGTGCCAGGTGAGGTAGTAAGCGAGCATGCAGATCAGCACGTGCGCGCGGACGCGGTCCTCGAGGCGGTGATGGATCGGGCGGATCTGTAGCTCGGGGCCTTTCAGTGACCCGAACGCCCGCTCGGCCTGTTCGAGGTTCTTGTAGGCGCGCACGACATCGGTGGGTGGGAGGTCGGCTTCGGTGAGGCTGGTGCGCAGGATGTAGAACCCGTCCAGCGCCGCCTCTTCAGCGATCCTGGCTGTGTCGCGGGTGTAGGTGAAGGTGGTGTCGGTGATCTCGATCTGGAAGTGCTTGCGCATCCGATGGCGCTTCAGTGCCGGTCCGACCGCCAGTCCGATCTGACCGGCGCCCAGCAACGTCCCGCCCTCGACGCGGTGCGCGATCTGAGCGAGGTCGGCTTCGGTCGCGGCGAGCAGCTCCTCGCGTTTGCGAGCGCGCTGCGCGCCGACCAGCGGGTTGCGGCACACGATCAGCCGCTCGCCGGGGAACTCGTCGGCGTCGGTGATCTCCCCGAGGTTCTGCTCGTCAAACAGTGACGGTTGGAAAGCGCCGGATCGGGCGAGTTTCTTGATCGTCGGGGCTTTCAGCGCGGTGATCCAGTCGACCCCGCCGACCTGGCCCAGCAGCTCGATGTTCGCCTTGGTGACCATCCCGCGATCCGCGACCACGACGACCCGTGAGAGCCCGAAGCGGTCCTTCAGCTTCGTGACCTGCGCGGGCAGCGTCGCATCGTCGTGCAGCTCGCCACTGAACACCTCGACCGCGACCGGCCGCCCGGCCATGTCACACAACAGCCCATAGATGATCTGTGGGAGCCCGAGTTTTCCATCACGCGAGTACCCCAACTTCGCCAACGGACACGTCCGCCCCTCGAAGTAGCTCGAGGACACGTCATAGAGCACCATCTGCCCATCGGCGAGGTGACGGGCAGCGAGCCGGTCCTCGATCCGCTGCTGGCGCTCGAGCAGCCAGTCCATCGCCGCGTAGAGATCATCCTCATCCGCGCCCTCCACACCCAACTCGCTCGCGAGCGTGGACTGCCCCAAGGTGCGGACCATCCCGAGCTTCGACCCCGGGCAGATCACCCGCCCGACGATCATCGCCATGCACAGATCCCGCTCCCGGCACGCTGAACGATCAAGCAGCTTAGAGAGCTCAAGCCGGCCGGCCATAGCGAGCGCCGCGTTCACGTGCCCGGCCGGGAGGGAGCGCTCGATCTCGAACGCGTCCCTGGCGTTCACCAGCGTCTCGCCCGCCAGGACACGTCGGATCGCGTCGATCGCCTCAGCCGGGAGATGCGAGAGGTTCGCGAGCGTCTCCTTCTTGACCTTCCCGTCTTGGCGGTAGGAGCGCCGGAGCAACGTCGCCGTGTACTCACGATCCCCAGACCGTCGCGTAGTCGTGCTCACGTGCATCGCGCCACTTTGCCGAGCGGGACGGCCCATACCTGCACAATACCGCAATATGACGACGCCTAGTAGTGGGTACACATGATGACAACAAAAGGGCCGGAATCCCCACAACTACAAGGATCCCGGCCTCTACTCCGGCTGACTACCGGGGGAACTTCGGTTTAGATCGTTCCGCGATAGGGCCACGAGGGAAACGCCGGGGGCAATGCGCTGCCCGAATGGCGGTCGCTCTATGCCCCACCCACGAACCCCTGAGCCGCACTCGGACGCCGCCGGCCAAGGCGTCGCGCTCAACCCGGGCTGAGTGGCCGCCCGGACGGACGTCCGCAGACCAATGCTCACGGACGCTCGACCCGATACTGGCGAAACCACGGGTGCGCATGTTGTCGGCGCGAGGCCTGAATCCACCGCGCTAGAGGTCGGCGCGGCGGTTGGCCTCGGGATGCCGCTCACGGATTCTTCAGCGGCGGCAGTTCGGCGACGCGGTCGTGACGCGTGTCCTCATGACCCGAGCCGAAAGTTCGTGGTGCCGCTTTGGCGAGGGATGAGGAGAAGCTCTGCGCTCTGGTTCACGGGATGGCGGCCGAGCGTCAATTCCGCATGCTGTTGACATCTACCGGTCACACGCGAGCGCATTCGTGCGTTGATCTGATTACGGATGGTGCTTGCGAGGGACTCAGATGCGGAGTTGCTGTCGAGTGCGAGGACGAGCCGGCGTGCGTTCGCCGAGTTCTATGACCGCTACGAGCGGGTGATCGCGGGCTACTTCATGCGCCGCACGAGGGATCCGGAATTGACGGCCGACCTGACGGCGGAGGTGTTTGCTGCGGCCTTCGCCGCCGCCGATCGCTACCGCCCCGACGCGAAAACCGCGGCGCTGTGGCTGTTTGCGATCGCGCAGAACACGCTCGCCTCGAGCGTGCGGCGGGGCCGTGTGGAAGAGGCGGCGCGACGGCAGCTCGGCGTCCACGCGGCGGTGGAGCTCGACGGCCGGAGCCTCGCACGGCTTGAGCAGGCGGTCATCGGCGAGGCGTGGGTGTCGGACCTGCTGCGACGCCTGCCGGCCGATCGGCCCTCCGGTAGTAACGGCGCAATTTTGTCCGGTTTACGTTAGACGCGGTTCAGCGTCTCCGGCGCCGGCGTGCTCGGCGGTGGCGGGAGTCCTGAGCGGTCGGTGTCCGTCCGGTCGGCGGGCGAGGTCGAACGGGTAGTGGCCGTAGAGGTGGATGTGCTGGCGGGCCAGCGGCGAGATGTGCTCGATCTCGCTGGTCGTGATCAGCTCGCCGCCGGCGCGGAGCTCGTCGAGCACGCGGCCGGTGTAGACCGTGTTCCAGACGATCTTCACGACGATCGCGAGGCACAGCGCCTGCTCAGCCTGCTGCTCGGGGGTTCGCTGCCGGATGTGGCCCTCATTGGCATAGAAGATCGCGCGGCGTAGGGCGTGGAGCTGCTCGCCTTTGTTCAGCTGCCGCCCAACCCGAGCGCGGAGTTCCTGGTCGGCGAGCCATGCGAGGATGAAGTTCGTCTTGATCAGCCGTCCGTACTCCTGCAGGGCCTGGGCGAGCGGGTTGCGCCGCGAGCCTGCCTGCAGGCGTGCGAGCAGCAGCGAGGCGGGCGCCCACCCGTGCCGCAGGGATGCGGCAAGCCGGAGCAGCTCGTCCCAATACGGGGTGATGAGCTCAGGGCGGATCTTCTGCTTGAGCAGCTCAGCGGTCTCGACCTCGGGCGGGATGCCGTGCCTGTAGAGGCGCTGGCGGTCGAGATCGCGGATCCGTGGCGCGAACCGGAGGCCGAGGAGGTCGTATGCGCCGAAGATCATCTCGGTGTAGCCGTGCGTGTCCGTCGTGTGCTCCTCGATCGGCAGCACTGTCTGGTTGTCGAGGATCCCATCCAAGGTATGCGTCGCATCGCGCACCGTCGCGGTGATCACCTTGCTGGCGTACTGGCTGTACTGATCCGAGGTCCAGGAGTAGATCTGCAGGCCGCGCCGGCGGTGCCCGAAGTAGCGCGGCAGCGCCGCGGTCCCAGGCCCACGGCCGCGGGCGGCGAACCGCTGCCCGTCAGAGGAGGACAGCCTGCCGTCGCCCCACTCGCGGGCGAGCGGTAGCCCGTGGTGGTAGTCGACGAGGGTCGCGCTCGCGGCGGTGAGCGTGTCTTCGCGGCAGAGTTGCTCCCAGGCCCATTCGAGCTGTTGGTAGCTGAACTCGCTCGCTCGAGCCATCCCGGTGAGGCCGAGGTTCGTCGCGTGCGCCAGAATCGCCGCGTAGAGCAGGGCTGGCATGTCCGCTGAGCGGCGACGGTTGCCCGAGAGCGGCGTGAGGTGATCGGTGAAAGCGGTCCAGCCGTCGACCTCGATCAGCAGCTCGGGCAGGTCGAGCTCCGGGAGTCGAGATTCGATCAGCTTCCGCAGCCGCCCGTCGTCCTGGTCGGCGGTGTCGAGCTCGGCGACAACGAGGCCGTCATCTGCGAGGCACGCCTCCGCGGTCGCGTCGCGCTCATCAGCGAGCCGCTGCAAGAGCTCAGACTGCTCCTCGCCGAGTGCGTTGAGGTGCTCGCGTCCATCGAGCGGGCGCTCGACCGTCACGGCGACCGACGCGCGTGCGGGCTGCCACTGCTCGTCGGGCAGCAGCAGGCTCGAGGGGTCGGCGTGGCGGCGGCTGTCCGGCACCCACACTCGGCCGGACCGCAGTGCGGAGCGCAGCTCGTAGGCCGCGCACAGCTCGTACGCGCGACGATCGAGCCGGCCGCGGCTGCTGTCGACGACATGCGGGCGCCACGCGTTGTCGATGAAGCCGCTCGGTGAGAAGCCGGGCAGCCAGCGCCGCTTGTCGCCCGCGAGCCAGCGAATCATCCGTAGCCCGCCGAGCAGCTCGTCCTCGTCCGCGCCGCTGGCGCGCAGCTCGAGGCGTGCGATCACGCTGGCCAGGAGCTTGCGGCTGGCGCTACCGCTCTCGCTGATCAGGATGTCCAGGTGCCCGGTGTCCTGGGGGCGCGCGACGCCGCGGGCGCGGTCGAGATCATCGCGCAGCCGAGCGATCCCGATCCGTCGCTCGACCAGGCGCAGGACATCGGCTCCGGAGTCGTGAGCCTCGAGTACGACTTGCGAGAGGTCGATGAACCGCCTGACCGTGGTCTGGACGTCGCGGCGCCCGCGGCGCTCGAGCTCCTCGCGTTTGCGCTGCGCTGCGCGCTCGGCGGCGCCGAGCGCGCGGTCGAACACCTCCAGGGCGTCATCGGTGACGCGCTCGAGCGCCTCGGCGCAGAACGCCATCAGCACCGGGTAGCGCCGCTCGGGTGTCATCCGCGCGAGCGCCTGGTTGGTCTGCTGGCGCCCGGTCTGCGCCAGCCACGCCCGCCGGTTCGGCGGCAGCGCCGAGAGGTCGAATCGGTCGGCGCCGACCGTCTCGAGCAGGAAGGCGCGCTTGTCGAGCTCGCGGTGCATCGCCTTGGCGCTGATCGTCGCCGGGCGGGACCGCAGCCACGCATGCCGCGTGCGCCCAGCGATCTCCGGATCGGGGACCAGCAGCCGGTCGAGAGCCTCGCGAAGAGCCGGCGTGAGCTGCGACGCGAGACGCTGGAACGTCTGCATGGCGGCGCGCTCGCGAGCGGACGCCACGACCCGCATCAGCCGGTCCACAGCCGGCCGCTCGATCCGACGCCGGCGCAGCTCGGCGACAAGCTCGCCGAACAGAAGCGACGGGCGGTCGTGCTCCAGTGCCTGATCGGTCAGCCATCCCGCGAGCGCGTCGAGCTCTGCGAGAGCGCCGGCGCGGAACCCGGCGTGGTCGCGGATCATTGGCCGGTGCTCGCGGCGGGTCTGCGGACGCACCGCGTACTCGAAGATCACCCGCGGCGGCACATCAAGCACCTCGGCCAGCGCGGCGACCGCGTCCGGTGGCGCACCGGTCAGGTCGTCCGGGACGAAGCCCAGCCACGGTAGCGCGCACAGCTGCAGCGCGACGCCGAGCTGCGCGGCCGGACTGTGCTGCCGCCGCACGAACCCAAGATCGTCTCCGTCGAGATCGAAGTAGCGGGCAAGATCCGGCTGATCAATCGCGTCCGGCCACCCCTCCAGCCGCTCGATCTCAGCGTCGGAGAGGAACCGGGTCGGCATCGCGCGCGGTCAGAAGTCGATCTGCAGGTTCTCAACCGCGAGCAGCCGGTCGATGTCCGTGGGCAGGCTGTAGCGGCGCGTGGTCTCCAGGCGCCGGTGGCCGGCGAGCTCGGCGACCATCACGAGGTCGTTGCCCTTGCGGACCAGCACCGTCAGGAACGTGTGCCTGAGCAGATGAGCCGAGAGCTTCACGCCCGCATCCTTGCCCAGGCCGCGGACGACATCATCGACTGACCGCTTCGACAGGCGCCCACCGGACCGACCCACGAACAGTGCCCGGTCACCATCGCCCGCGAGCTGCGGTCGTTGCGCGAGCCATTCCTCGAGCACCTGGCGCACGAGCGCGTTGAGCGGCACCTCCCGGTAAGCGTCGCCCTTCCCCGAGCGAACGATCACGAGCCCCTTCCGCGCCGAGACCCGAACGTCGTCGAGGTCGAGCGCGACAAGCTCGGCGAGCCGCAGCCCCGTGAACAGCAGCATCACCACGATCGCCCGATCCCGCGCCGGCGCCCGCTCCGCCATCCGCAACAGCCGCCGGACCTGCTCCTCGGTCAACGCCCGCGGCGCCTTCGCCGGCAGATCCTCCCGCCGCACCACCGGCCGCCCCAGCCCGAGCTGCACGTAGAACGAGTCCAACGCCGCCAGCGCCAGGTTCACTGAGGCCGGCTTCCACCGCTCCACCGCCTTCAAGTGCCGCTTGTAGTCCCGCACCGCCCAATCCCGCGCATCGCCGTCGGCGAGCGGATCACCGTCGACTGGCGAGCGATCTCCCAGCCACGCGATGTAACGGCGAATCTGATGCGCATACGCCTGCCGGCTCCGGGCTGCCAACGGACGGCCCTCGAGCCACTCCAGATACGCAGTCAGCGCGTTCACGCAGGCGTCGCCGACAGGGTCGTCCTTGTTAGACGCGGTTGGATCGGGGCGTTTCGAGCGGGCCATCCGCGTATTAGACGCGATCGACCGGACGGAATACCGCGTCTAAGCAGTCTTAGAAGCGGGCTGCCGGAGACCCCCGTGTGGTGCACCGTGCCGCGGATATCCTCATATCCGTGAAACCGACGCCCGGGGAATGGGATGACCTGCGGCTGGCGGCGAAAGCCGCGGATCGAGCGGCAACGGCCAAGGCGCTTTGGCCCGCGTTCGAAAAGCGGCTCAAGGGACTTGGCTACGCGCCTCGCGCGATCGCGCATGCGTTCAGCGCGCTAACTCGGGACGGCACGGTGGATGATGCCCTGGCGGCTCTCGTGCGCTACGAGGCGTTGGAGCGCGTGACAGCTGTAGCGCTGAGGTCCGAGACCGTCGAGGAGAGCTCAGGGTTGCCGCTCGGGCACTCGCTCACGATCACCGGCGTTCAGAGCGACGGCCACGGCGTCCGGGTCAGCTACACCGTGCGCCCCGCCCTCGCGCTCGACGCCCGACCTCCGGACGGCGAAGCGCGCGACGATCGCAACCACACATACTCCGATCTTGGGGGCGCGCTCGGTCTGACGGAGTTGCAGGACTGCAGCATCGGCGTGCTCACCATGCCCTTCCCAGACCCAAGCACTTCACAACTACGCGTGCGCATGAGCTGGTCACAGGACCCCGGCTCGCTGTGGACGCGCCCAGCACATGAGATCACGATCACGCTCGGAGCCGGCCGAGCCTTGGCCTGATTGGGCGCACGGGTCCTCAGCTGAGTCGAAACCGCGCACGCACCTCGACCTCGAGACGAAGCAGCCGCCGGTCCGCAGACCTGGTTTGCGTGTAACGCCCTGGCGCGAATCGCACACTTAAGAGCGTATGGCGCTGGCCTCCACCCTCCGGCCTCGACCGCAGGGCGACAAGTCGGGGACGCTCCCGTTCGAGACGATATACCGGACGAACGTCCGAGCCGTGGCCGCCTTCTTCGCGCGGCGCACCGAGGATCCCCAGACGGTGGCTGATTTGACCTCCGAGACGTTTGCCGAGGCGATCGAGTCGATCCATACGTTCGAAGGCAGGGGGACTGCCCGGGCATGGTTGATCGCGATCGCTCGAGTGGTCTATGCCCGCCACTGCGTGGACGTCGCCCAGCATCGACAGACGGTGGCCCGCCTCACGGGTCAGGTCGTTCTCCAGAGCGATGAGCATGACGATCTAGTCGAACGGATCGACGCCGAACGCGCCAGCCGCGACCTCCTCAGGAGCATGGCGTCGCTGCCTGAGGCCGAGCGCACCGCGGTCGAGCTGGTCGACCTCATGGGCATGAGTAGGAAGGGCGCCGCCAGAGCGCTGGAGATTACGCCCACCACGCTCCGCGTCCGCCTGTTCCGCGGACGTAGCCGGCTACGAAAGGAAGGATTGAATCGTGAGTAGTTTCGAAGACGCGCTATGGCGGCACCTCGCCGATCAACGTGCCGCCGACCGCATCGCCATCCCTCTGGAGACGCCTCGACGACCGAGGCTGCTCGTGGGAGCCTTCAGCACCCTGGTGGTCGCGGCGGTCCTCGCAGCCCTGCTGCTCGTGCTCGGCGTGACGGCCGGCTCGCAGCCGGCCTACGCGCTCACCCGCAACGCCGACGGGTCGATCACCGTGTCCCTCAGCGATATCGCCACCGGCATCCCCGCACTCAACGCAAAGTTCGCGGCGCTGGGCATTCGCGAAACGGTCATCCCCGTCCAGGCCGCGTGCACCGACTCCTCGTCGGGCCCCCTTTCCAGCGGCGTGACATCGATGACCCAGACCGTGACCGTCAGCAACCAGTGGATCCCGGCTGGCGAGGTCGGTTTCTTAGCCGCAAAGCAGCTCTCTGACGGCCAGATCCTTCTGGCCAGCGGCACCGCAGCGCCGCCCGCGCCGAAGTGCTTCCGCGAAGTTGGGGCGATGGGTTCCGCTCCGTGACGCCGAGCAAGAAGCTCGGCGTCTGGTGCCCTAGCCCTGAACGCCTGGCGTGTCCTCGGGTTGGACAATCACCGCGGTACCCGTCACGTAGTTATTCATCCAGGTCCACGTTGAGTACCAGCGATTGGGTGTCAGTCTTATGCGCGCCGAGTACTGCTGGAGATAGTACCACGGGTTGGGCGGTGTGTATTCGCAGGCATCCTGGCCGGCGTAGATGTCAATCGTGTGCCAGCCGTCCGCAAGAAGCTGCGCCATGCAGGTCTCCATGGAAAAGGTCGTGAGAGTGGAGCCACAGCTGGTCTTGGCAAACGCGCGCCACCCGTCATCCCCGGTATACCCCGACTGCTGCTGGGGAGTTACCCCGTAAAGCGTGCAAGCCCCATCCCGCAGTTGGCCATCAGGGCTGACGCCCTGCAGCGACAGCGGACCTACCGGCGTGGTCGACCCAGTCGCGCCCGCACCGTTTACGTTGAGATTTGGTTGTGCAGGCACGGGTGGCGGTACTACCGTCGTGGCAGCTAGCGCACCGGGGGCGGCTGCGAGGCACGCCACGGAGACCGCGGCGATACAGCAGAGCTTGACCCACGATGCCCTAAGTGGACGACCGTCAGAGCGAAGGTGTTCGCGACGCATATGCCCCTGCCTCCATTGCTTGCGTTTTAGAGTTAGCCCCACTCGACGGGTCGGACAGGATAACTCCACACGAGCCGACTGGTCAAGACAGTTCACGGCATAATCAAACGTCCGCGCCGGCGTTCAAAGCGCCACAGCCAGTCGTCCACGGCTACGCGACTGCCGATCTCGCGCACGATCTCGTCGATCGCCCACAGCGCCAAGCCGGGCTCGCGCAGAAGCAGGTTCAGAATCGCCCGATCCACCTGACCCCCGGAAGGGAAGCTGGACGCCTGCGCGCGGTCCTGCTGCCGATGCACGGGCAGTTCTTCTCGTGTTCTGACCGCGCCCGTGACCCTAGGAACTACGATCGCTTGGGTCTATGAGGTATCCCCAAGTTTTGTTACGTGGAGCGGCCACCACTTAGCGGCCGGCCGTCTACGAGCCGGTCGCGTCTAAACATATGAGATGCGGCCGCCGCCACTCCAGCGAGCTCTGACGCCGGCGCCGCGCGGTTACTACCGGACCCTCTTACTACTGAAAGCCCCTACGTCTGCGGCGTCATCGCGGCACAGCCGACATCTCCAGCCTCAATCGTCAGGACGGTGCTGCGTGGTCCGATCGGAAGTCCCGATGCGAAACCGATGAGCCGACCTTGGCTAGTGTTGGCTGACCACGAACCTCCTTGCTCTGGGCTCATCCTGAATGCGACGCCGTAGAGCCGCTGGGCTCGCGATAGGCGGTCTCCCACTTCCAGACCCTTGCTTGTGGAGAGGGCTGGCTTGCCGCTCCTGCGTTTAGCCGCCCAGTACGTGTAGCCAACGAATCGTCCGTGCCGGAAGAACGCGATCAGGCCGGGCCACTTGCTCGCGTGGTCGACGCGGCAAGCGTGAACCGGGTAATAACGCTTTCTAGGCTTGGAGCCCAGCAGAAGTCGCAGTCGATGGATGGCTACGCTCGCCTCTTCGCCAAATGCGGCCCGATCGATCCCATCACCATGCAGGACGTCGCGGACTGCCGCTGACTTGTGTGCGTGCGTTGAAGTTCGCGAGGCTACTGCCGATCTGTGTGGGCGCGTTGTCGTTCCTGAGGCGACCTCCGCCGCCGCGAAGGCGCCAACGCACACCACCACGGCGAGGATCCCGAGCCATATTGAGGTCTGCGTATCGAACCTCTTGATCACATTCACCACATCCAATCTCTTTCCCAGCTAGCTCCGGGCTCGCGGGGCGGCTGGCGCCCTTTCGCCAAGATTCGTCGCGAGGTAGTTCGACGAGTCGACCGAGAGCGCGACGAAGCTTGCTTCAAGCACCGTCATGGCAGTCACGGCGAACACGAGCAGAACCTCCTGTTGTTCATGGTAACGCGCTCGAAAAGCAACCAGGCAGTGTCCCGTGGCGGGATCTCGCCACACATCCTCGGGCGCTGCAGACGAGAGCGTGGACCGGTGCAGGCGGTAAAGCGGACTGTGCTTGACGCCTTTCACTGCTTTCGCGAGCACATCGTCCTCGACCCAACTGGGCCGGCGCGCGCCTCCTCATGGATGTCGTCGGCGCTTGGTCAACAAGTAACGGTTGCCTGAATGTCTGTGAGCCCATAGCTCAGCGGCGCGATCGCGCTGAACGCGGCCCGCGTCAGATCAAACTTGACAGTCTTATATCCCTGGCAGCCATAGCTGCTTACGCATCGAACACAGGGCCCGCAGTCGGCGACCTGCACGAAGACCGTCTTGCCGGTGCACCGGCCGTAGATCCCGACCTGCTGACCGCACACTGTGTCGGGAAGATTGGGACAACACGTGCTCCCGCAGTCGTTTCCGTTGCAACCCGAGTCGCAAACGTAACCGCCGCACTCGATAAGCTTCGGCCACGCCATCTGGTCATAGCTCGAGCTGCAATACACGCGTTGTCGCAGGCCTGGTATCCGTTACAGTCGAAGTAGGATGTGATCCCGAAGTAGGTGCAGGAGTTGTTCGGCCCGAGAACCACCTGATCATCGGGCCCGTTCGGCGCGGCCGGATAGGTGGCGGACTCTAGGACAACGACCCGCGTTGCGATGAAGTTCCCGGCGCTCGCGTTCCCGAACCCGACAATCTGAATGATGTCGCCGACCCCCACTCGCGAGTCGTCGCCCTGGCGAAACTCCATCCCCGGCGGCGCGGCGACCTCGGTGACGGGCAGAACCCCGATCGGGACCGAGCTTCCCGGAGACTTCGCAAGCTCCACAGCGAGCTGAGATGGTTGCCTTTGGAGAACGGTGGCCTGGAACGTGTGGATATCGACCCACGCGTCGGACACTTGTAGCGATCCGTCCGCTTGTCGCTCTCCTCGGACGCTCACCTGATCACCGGCTGCTAACGCACCACCCTGGATGCCTTTCTTCCACACGAGTGAGGGATCCGCGACGGTGATCGGCTGAACGCTGCCATCATCGGCTGTCACAGAGAAGCGGCCGTTGCCGCCGCCGACCACCGAGCCCATCAGAAAGCCAGGGTCATAGAAAGACCATCCCGGAACTCCGAAGCGGGGAGAGGGCTAGCCCCAGGAGCTAGCCATCTTTCCCTTATCACTCGTCATGAGGGTCGGGAAGGGGATCCGCCGCTGACAGAGACCGAGAGACCGCTCTACCGGACGGCGATGATAAACGCCGCGCAACTGCCGCGCACTGGCCTCTCGCAATAGCGCGAATGAGCGATGAGCGCCGCTTTGCCAGCCCGGGTTGTGACATAGCGCGCGGAAGCTCCTGAAGCAGCGATCAACCTCACAGCTCCGCCACGCGGCACCAAAGTCGGGAAGTCAAGCTTTCCAGTGCTTTCCGGCGTCTGCCGGATGACGAACTGCACCCGAGTCCCTAACGTCACCCGCCGCGGGGGAAATCCAACCGTCCCGCCGCAGTTCGTCGAAACCTTTGCCGCCGGCGCGTCTAGCGAATACGCAGACCCGCATGTACTCACGACCTGCCGTGCCTGAGTAGATTTGCTGCCGCCGCAAGCCGCGAGAACCAGCACCGCTACGACTGCCAAAGGTGTTGCGCTGCGCACTCCGAGTGAGTCTACGCTCGAGATGAGGGCAACAGAAAGACGACCGCGAGGCCACTCGTTGCAAACAGCATAAGCTCGTCCGAGGGCCGCCCAAGCGGGGCGGGAGAGATCGTGTCGTTGGCGAACCGAAACCACTTACAAAACAACTACGCCCATCGCACCTCACCATCACAATCTGGTGGCGTCCCAGTTGCCGGGGAAATTCGGTGGGCGTAGCTTCCGCGGTGTGTGACTACATTTTACTTTAGGCCGCAACTACCTCCTGATCGGTGACGGGGACACTGAGGTCGGTGCGGGGAGCTTGGCCGCGGCGGATGCGTTCGATCTGCGCGACGGCTTTGGGGGTCATTGTGACGCCGCGCCAGCCGCGGCTTGAGAGTTCCAGCACGGCCCAGATCAGCGACAGCGCAGACGTTTCGCCTGGGAACCGGCCGATGATCTTGGTGCGACGGCGGACCTCGACAAACGTCCGCTCGAGCAGGTTTGTCGAGCGGGTCCGTTTGCGGTGCGTGAGCGGGTACCGCAGATGCGCGACGAGCTGGTCGACGTGGTCGTCGATCGTTTTCATCGCCGAGGGATACGCGGTCCGGTAGTCGCCGGCAAGCGCGAGCAGCCCGGTCTTCGCCTCGGCGACCGTGACGGCATCGTCGAGGATCTGCCAGTACCGGCCTTTGACCTCGCGATGCAACCGCTCGGGCAACTTCGAGGTGATGTTCCTCAGGGCGTGAACGGTGCAGCGCTGCTCGTCCGCGAGCTCCCACAGCTCACGTGTGGCCTTCCAGATCCCGAGGGCTCCATCGGCGACGATCAGCGCTGGGGATCGCATCCCGCGAGCTTTGAGGTCGCGGCCGAAGTCGAGCCAGCTGTCGTAGCTCTCGCGCGATCCGACCTGCAGCCCGAGCAGCACCTTGCGGCCCTCCAGGGTGATCCCCCACGCGACCAGGACGCCCTCGACGGGCTCGTCGTCAGGCCGCAGCTTCAGATAGATCGCGTCGAGATACAGGTAGACCAGGTCGTGCTCGGACAGGTCACGCTCGCACCACGCCGCGTACCTGACCGCGGTGTCCTTGCAGACTCGCGCGACGGTCGACTTACCGATCACCTGCTCCCCGAAGCACTCCTCCAGGGCGGCCTCGACGTCACGGACCGACAGCCCCCGCAAGAAGCTGCAGACGATCAGCGCCTCAAGCGCGTGCGTCCTCGCGACGCCCTTGCCGAGCACCTCGGACTCGAACCCGACCCGAGTCGCGTCACGAACCCGCGGGCGCTCGATCACCGTCGGACCGCTCGTCGTCCTGACCGTGCTCGGCTCCTGAAACCCGTTGCGATAGATCACCTCCTCGCCACCGTCGACGCGCTCATAGCGGGCCCGGCCGACGAAATCCGTGACCTCGTCCTCGAGCGCCTGCTGCAAGATCAGCCGCGCGCCGAGTCGCGCGACCGCCTCCACCGGATCTTCAACCTCGCCAATCCCGGCCAACACATCATCAAGCTCGCGGCGCAACCGCTCGCTGGGGACTACCTTCTTCATGCGGGCGTACCTCCATCAGCTTCGACTTGTCGGTCAAAGCGGACGCTACGCCCGCCCTACGTTTCCCCAGACCCTGGGACGGCACCCACAATCTTCAGGCGGCCCCGAGCTTTCAGAGGCTCAGACCCCTATGAGTGCTGCGTCGCGGCCAGGGTCGTCCAACGGCGCGGTTGCTACTGAAACCCCGATCAGCGGGAGGCCATCCGCGCGCGGGTCCTGGACGACAGGTCATATGACGAGATCGCCGCCGAGCTTGAGACCTCGTCGCTCGTCGTCCGTAAGCGCGTCAGTCGCGGGCTGGCGCATCTACGTCGGGAGGTGAAGGAGGGATCGTGACCTTGTTTCCGGAGATCCGCGCGCAGCTGCTGGACGCCGCGTTCGACGAGGCGGAGCCGGCGGCGGGTGCGTCTCGCGGCCGGCGGTCAGGCCGTCTGGCGATCGCCGCGTCGATCGCCGTGTGCCTGGCGGTGGCGGCGGGCGCTGTGCTGAGCCTGCACCGCTCGACGCCACCACCGTCTAGGCCCGCGACGGGACCGGTCGCGCCACCGCCGCTGGCGTGGGTCAACGCGCTGGCGAGCGCCGGCCAAAGTACGCGTCGGCGCGACCCTGCCTGCCGACTGCCGCTGCAGGCCAGGGTGCGCGACCAGCGATTCCTAACCACGGCGCCGCCGCGGAGCATCACCGCGATCTTTCCCTCGCTGGCGTCACCGGCGCCCGGTGCGCTGAGGGTCACGGTGAGAGAGTTGCGTGCCCTCCACGTGGACGCCAACGGCATCTACGTCCGCTACGCCTGGCAGGGATACACCGATGGGATCCACTACTACGTGGTGCCGGCGGAGGTCGTCGGGACGACCAAAACGGTCCCGGCGCGCTGCTACCGCGAGGAGCTCGCCACCTTCCGCGAGCAGGCGCGGCACTTTCCCGCCGGCCAGCGCGCTGCGGCGATCGCCTACGCGCAGCAGCGGTTCAATCCGCGGGCGGAGGCCGGCGTGTCGGTCGTGACCGTAGGTGGGGGAGTCCAGGGCGGAACCAACATGCAGGCCTGGATGCTCGCCGAGTTCAGGACGAATCCGGCCTTGGGTGGAGGTGGAGCTGGCACCAGCAGCTCCACGGTCACCACGCGGCTCGTCACCGATCAGGTCGGCTCGGTCACGGCGACATATCCCGCCCAGTCCTACCCGGGGCGGGTGCCGAGGACGTTCTCCGTCACCAAGCGGCCCGTCCGCAACCTCGTGGTCTTCCATCTGGCGGGAGCATGGGACCCGCCACAGCTCACCTTCCGGTCAAGGACAGGCGCGGTGATCGCCCAGACGCGTCACCGGTAGGCGGCTCGGCCTCCGTACCAGCCCGGGATCGCATCGGGCCGCGCGATCGCGGCGGTCTTGCTGCGCTCGTGCTCGTTGGAAGCGCTGATCCGCGGAGCGACACGCTGTCCGGATTGCGATGCCTCAGGGGATGCAGCTCGAGCCAATACGGGCCTGAGAGGAAGGCAAGATGACTTCCCGCCGGCGTATGTCGCTCCCGGACGCTTGAATTTGTCCTGTGGCCAACCTGGCGGTAATGGGTGGCTCCGGTCCCGCGAGGGAGAAGGCCAGGAAGTAGACCCGGGCCATCAGCCACAGCGCACGCGGCTCGGTGCCGTCAGAGCCCGACGGGGTATGTCTGCCAGCTCTGGCCGCCGTCGGTGGTGTGGTAGACGACGAGGTTGGTGAGTTTCGCTGCTCGTTCTGTTGTTCCGCGGTTGAGCAGGGTCACGATGCTCGCGGAATCGGCTGACTGGACCGACAGGATTGGTAGCGGGCTTGGCGACGGGTTCGTGGTCGGGCGGCTGAGCGGGGACACTCGAGGGTCAGTGGCTGACCAGACCGGCTGCCAGGTGGCTCCGGCGTTAGTCGTCCGAAGGAGCTCCCAGTTACTGGTAAGGACCCATGCGACGCGCGCGTTCACGGCCGCCAGTTGTTGCGGGCCGTTGTTGCCCAAGCCGACGGGTAGTTGCTGCCAGCTGCGCCCGCCGTCGAGGGAGCGGTCGAGCCTCGGCGTCCGGTCGGTGCCGCCTGAACAGGTGAGCCAAATCGTTTGCTCGAACGCCGCGTCAAGGCTCGCGAACGCGTATTTGCCGGTGCACGGCGGCGGGGTCAGACGCTGCCAGGTGCGGCCGTCGTCGTGCGTCGCGAACGCCTGCTGGGGCACGTCGCCGTTGACGACGTAGGCGCTATCGGCTCCGGCGCCCTGGACACGGACGTTCGGGTATCCGCCCTGAATCGGCTGGGAAGCGGTTGCGGACAACTCCTCTCCTGATACCGGGCCGTGAAGAATCGCGACGTTGGAGCTGTGGCCCACCGCCCACACCTCGCTGCCCACGAGCGAGGCAAGTCCGCCCACGTCGGGTGCAGTGCGAGCTACCGACCAGCTCCGGCCGGCATCGTGGGTCACGAAATAGCGAACAATCCCTAAACCTGGCTCCCACTCGGCGGCTCCGCCGCCTTGGCTCCGGCTCACCATCTGCTCCCCGCCGGCCCAGCCGTCCTGACCCACCAGAAGCGGACGCTGAACGTAGTAGCCCCGCGCGGTGCGCTTCCAGCTTCGCCCGCCGTCGCTGGTCGTGAGGAGCCATTCGGTATCGGTCGAGCGGCTGGTCTGGTTTCCGTTCGGCTCGCAGCGCAGGCACTGCTGCAGCGAGATCACCCCGTCGCCGTCGGAGCTGAATCCGGCGCTCCAGACGGTCACGAACCCGGGCATTCCGCCAGCAGGAATCGACGGGGTCGACGCCGAGGTCACCCCGGTTGCTGCGTTAGGAGTATTGCCGTGCCCCGTTCCGGCGCCATGCTGGCGGCCACCGTTGCGGCCGGCGTGCAGCAGCGTCGCAGCCGCGACCATCACGCCAATCACCACGGCGACGCTCACCGCCGGTAAGAACAGGGCGAGAAAGCGACCTCTCCGGTGCTGTCCGCGACGCCCGGGCATATCCTCGAGCCGCGCGAACACGAACTCGAATGGAGGCGGGGTGCTTCCTTCCGGCAGCGGATCGACCGCGCGGACACGGTCGAGCAGTTCGTCGGTCATCTCGATACCTCTCCCCGGCCAAGCACCGGTTCCTCCTGGGCAGCCAGCGCTTCGGCGAGCCGCTTGCGGGCTCGGTGCAGCCGAGTCCTGACGGCTGGGCGGCTGACGCCGAGCACCGTGCCGATCTCCTCTTGGCGCAGGCCCTCCCAGGCGATCAACAGCAAAACCTCACGATCCCGCGGATCAAGCTCGGCCAATGCCTCCAGAACGGCGTGATCGCCTCCCGTGTGCCCGGTCGATGTGAGGAGGGTCGCTTCGATGCGCGCGTTCAGCGCCGCGGCGCGGGACGTGGCGCGGCGATGATTGGCAAGCGTCTTGCGGGCGACGCCGAGCAGCCACGGAAGCGGCTCGCGAGGGACGGCACCCAGCCGCCGCCAGGCGACGAGAAAGACCTCAGCGACGACCTCGTCCGCCGTCTGATCATCGGACCGTCGTCGCGCGTACGCATGCACCCGAGCCGCGTGCGCTCGATAAAGCTCCTCACACCGCTGCTGATCGCCCATCGCTCCTCATATGTCCGGCAACCCGTGAACCATTACGCAACCGCCGAGGAATTGAACGCCGCTCACAACCAGGCCGGATCTCGAGCGCAGCCACGCGCTACCGGATAGGGATCGGCACCCGAAAGTCCGTCGACCGCTCGACGCCCAACGGCAAGCCCGATCGTCCACGAGTCTCACATGGGGGCCTGAGCGGACGGCGCTGGGCGCGTCCATACACCGGGGCTTTCGAGAGGGCGTGCTGGCCACGATGCCGCCCGGTGTCAGGTGTCAGGCCCCGCCCGCTGCGGGGGTGCCGTCCAATCCGCATCCGCCTGGGTGCGACAATCAAACGGCCAGGCCCGCCGGGCGCCGTCCGTCGCGTGAGTGATCCCGGCGGCCCGCTCGAGTTGTCGATGCCGCCACCGCGCCGATCCAGCGAGCGTCTGCGCAAGCAGCTCGTCAGACAGCTGAGTGAGAAGGGCGTGATGCGCTCGGAGGCTGTGCGCGCTGCCTTTCTGACTGTCCGGCGCGAGCAGTTCCTGCCAAGGGCGGCCGCCGAGAATGGGCTTGCGGCCATCTATCGCGACGAGGCGATCGTCACCAAACGCGACGAGCGCGGGATGCCGCTGTCCTCCTCCTCCCAGCCGGCGCTGATGACCGAGATGCTCGAGCTGCTCAACGTTAGGCCGGGCCATCACGTCCTCGAGATCGGCGCCGGCACCGGTTACAACGCCGCCTTGCTGTGCCACCTCGCCGGCGCGGGCGGACGGGTGACCACTATCGATATCGACAGTGCTCTTGTCCGCCAGGCCCGCCGGGCGTTGCGGGATGCGGGGTATCGCGCGACCGTCAAGCTCGGCGACGGTCGCGAGGGACACGCTGACCGAGCTCCCTACGACCGCATCATCGTGACCGCGTGTGCTGATCAGCTCGCCGCCGCATGGCACGATCAGCTCGCCGAGGGCGGCCGGCTCTTGCTACCGGTCCGCCTGGACCCCGACGGGGCGGCGATCCAGATCATCCCCGCCTTCGAGCGGAACGGCCGCCGGTTGCGCTCGGTGGGGCTGACCTGGGGTGGGTTCATGCCCCTACACAACGGCGACGGCGGCTGGCGGCCGCCACCCTCTGCTCTGAGCGCGAGCCACAGAAGCAACGGCAAGCACACGCCGCTGGCATCGCTCAGCGGCGCCGGGCTGCGGCACCTCTCGGCCTCCAGCGCGCGCGAGCTACTGGCGGCGATCCTCAGCCGCACCGGACCGCCGCGCCGGCGTGGCCTCACCGACCTCTCCAGCCGCCAACCGCCAATGCTGCTGCTCTACCTGCTCCTCACCATCCCCGCTACACGCCGAGTCTCCTTCAGCACCGACGCCCGCATGGGCATCGGGCTCGTCGAACCACGCAGCCACAGCTTGGCCGTGGTCTCGCTGCGAAGTCCCTGGCGGACTGGCCATAACGAGCCGGACGCTCGCGCCCGCTGGCGCCTTGACGCCTACGGAACGGACGCGGCAGCCACCGACCTCGAACAGCTCCTCGACGATTGGCAAGACCTTCAGCGCCGCGGACATACCACGCTGCAGATCGCCGCGGCGCAACGCAACGGGAACAGACCGCTGTCCTTCGCCTGGTCGTCGAACGGCAATCAGACCGATCGACCATGAGCTCGCGCATCCTGGCGTTGCCGGCACGCTCGGTGCAGCCTTCATCGCACATCGCGCCGGAAGCGGCTTCCTCGCGGCTACCGGATCGGGCGTCGTCGCCTGAATGGCGCATCCAGCCAGCGCCACGAAACCATCCTGGCGAGCGCGATCACCGAACCCCACGAGCGCTCGGCCGACCCTCCCCGACCCTCTCATCGAGCGCCTCGCTCGGAGTCCCCGCTGCGCGCTGTCCATCGCCTCGCCAAGACTACGGCCCGACGGCGCGGCATCACACGCTAACCGAGCCTACGAATCAGTTCGCGTGGCAGGAGCGGTGGGCTCAGCCGACCCCTGGGCAGTTGCTCGATCGTCGAAGCGGCCGCGTCGCCGTTGTGATCCGTCTAGGCGGGGCTGAGAGAGACCGGGAGTCACCCATCGTGTCCGGAAGCGGTGACACGCGGCGTGGGTCGGCGTCCCGAACTTGGGGGAGTCGGTCGCCGCGGAGGCATCGTCACAATGGGGTGGGGTAAGGCAATGAGGCAGGTGATGGAGGCGGATCGGCTCATTGGGCGCCGAGCAGGATCGCGAGGGTTGTGCTGACCGCTGTGCGACACGCCTGTGGGATCGCGGGGCTTCGCGGTGTCACCGTGCTTGCACCCTCCGGCAGCGGGCAAGGCCGATGACGATCATCGCACGGACCCCGCTCGCGCTCCTGCTCCTCGCCTCGGTCACTATCGCCTGCGCCGGCTGCGGCTCATCGGTCCGGCCGAATGGCGACAGGGCGAGGCGGACGAGCGGGGGTTTCCGGGCGCGCCGCAGACGCAGAACTGGGATGGAGACGCCGCAGGTGGCGTGTGTCAGCTCGCCCCGCGGAACCGCTATCTGCCGCAGCGGTCGGGGTGCGTGACCGTCCTGCGTGCTGACATGGCCGGCGATGGCGGAGACCTGATCCTGCTCTACTCCCGCTTGAGCCAGCAGCGCGCCGCCCAGACCGAACTGAACGGCAGGGTCAGCAGCTGGTATGTCGCGACCGGGGCGTTCCTGCGGGTCCTGCGCGCCCGGGGCGGTGGCGCCACCGCGCGAATCGCCGGTGCGACGGTCGCGGCGATCCTCGCCGCCGCGCACGTCAACGACGACCCCGGTGACGAGCTGTTCCTCCAGACCCAGGAAATCTCAAGCGGCTCGACCGCGGTCGCCTATGGCTTGCACGACGGCAGGCTGATTCCGGCCGGCGTGACCCTCGGCTACGGTGGGGACTCCGCAACCAAGGCGGGGTTCGACTGCCGCGCCGGCAATCCGCCACGACTCGTGCAGCGCAACTTTGAGCTCGACGGCCCCACCATCTACGCCTGGTGGACGGACACCGCGGTGACCTACGCCTGGCACGGCCCCCGCCTGGTCCAGCTTGCTAAGCGGACGTTCAAGCGCCGCGGGCTACCACCAGCCAGCGCAACCGAGGTCGGCCCAGGCTGCATTGCCGGCATCGAAAGCTATCCCGCCGGAACGAGCGGCGGGACCACGCCCGCGAACGCCCCGACACCGGCGGCGGTGGCAGTGTCCACCGGCGGGCTCGGGCAGGGCGGCTTGATCTCCGCCGTCGCCAGGTGGCACGGACGGCTGTACGCGGCCGGGTCCTACCACGGGTCGCCGCCGTTGACGTATGGCTCCTCGGTGTCCGCGCCGCTGGGCTGCTCATCCTCCTGCGAGCCGATGGTCTGGATCTGGAGCTCCCATCCGGGCCGCTGGCAGCCGGTATTCGCCAATCAGAATCCGGCGGCGGGCGGGCCGGAGTTCCTGCTCTCGACCCGATCGGCGCTACTGCTGTTCACCACCGGCAATAGAACCCGGCTATGGCGCTCGACGAACGGACGGAGATACGCGACGATCGCGCTCCCGCCCGCGATGACAACCGCCACGCTCGCCACCACGTACCTCTCCAACGGGACCGTCGTCGCCGTCCTGCGCCGTAGCATCCGGTCTGCGTTCGACAACGCGCCAGTCGTATGGACATCCGCCGACGGCATCGCCTGGCGCCCCGAGCCCACACCCCTCACCGGCACCGCGGGGTGATCGCCGAACTGAGCTGTGAGGAGCGGATCTCACCGCGACTACCGCGTGCCAGCAGCGGCGGGCTCGTCAGGCTAGGCACTGCTGCTTCGATCATCGAACCCGGAATGAACCGCAGAGCGCGCAGGTGACGGCTTGTCGGCGCTCGTTCGGTGACGGTCTTGCAGAATCTCGCGAAGCACCGAGGATACGGTCAAGTTCTCGACGCAAACCGTGCCTATCGGCGCGTTAGGGGATTCGGAGGTTGAAGCGGCCGACGGTGATGTCGCCTGGGTCGATTGGGTCGGGCTCGGGGGCGGGGCTGTGGATGGCGCTGGCGGGGTGATATCTGACGAGTCCGTGGATGATGCCGTGGCAGCTGGCAAGGACTTGCTCGTTGTCGATCAGCTGTTGCCCGATGCGGATGTTGGTGGTCGTTTCCGAGCCGGTGGCGGTTTCGTGGCAGGCGGGGTTGTGGGGGAAGAACAGGGAGACGTAGTAGAAGCTGTTGGTGCTGGTGACGGCCACTCGTGCCGTGTAGGTGATCTTGAAGCGCAGCTGCGGCGGCGTGGCGGAGCTGGCCGGCATCTCTTGGACGTGGATAGGCGACGCCAGCGCGGCCTGCGTGAGACCCGGGGTGTTGGCGGGCACGAGTCCGACCGGCGCGCACGGGTTCAAGGCTGTGGGGTGGCAGGTGTGCCCGTTTCGGTAGGTGACGGCACGGAGCAGGCCGGTTGTCGGGCCCCCGAACCCGCTGCTGAGGTCGCCCTGCTGCTCGCCGGGGCGCGCAGGGGTGACGATCAGGTAGGCGCCCTCGGGCCCGACGGTCGGTTCCGTCACCGTTTGCCCGCCAGCGGAGGCGTAGGTGATGCTCGTCGCCTCGGGGCCCAGCAGCCCGAAGTAGACGTCGCGCGTGTCCTGTGTGGGGCATGGGATCGGCTTGCGCCTGCTCATCTCGGCGAGGCACCCGCCGCCCGCCATCGCGCTGGTCGGCAGCCCCGTGAATACGTCGGCGGTGAAGCCGTGGCCGCGCGCGTCCAGCGGCACGCAGGCGTCCCCATCCTGGTAGTTGGGCGAGAAGGGGTGGAAGCGGTGATCGTCGCCAAACGACCCGTCTTCTCCGAGCGCCCCGATCGTGCCGTCAGCTAGCCGGCCGACCTGCAAGCACACGTCACCGCGAGTGGTCTCGATCGTTCGAAGCCCCCACCCCAGGCCGCCGGAGGGGTCGGCCACGTCGAGGCGCAGCGGCTTCGCGCTCGCCGCGGTCGCGGCGCCATAGCCGGCGGTCGGGACCGGCGGAGCCTTCGGGCCCGCCGGCGCGCCGGTAAAAAGGATGCCGCCCGCGAGCGCTGCCCCTGTACCGAGGACCGCGAATACGGGCACGATCAGCAGCCCCCGCAGCCGCATCGATCCCGGCCATCGCGGCCGCCAGCCAGCGCGTCCGGCGCGCCGCGGACGGGGCTCGGCGCTTGCCGCGCGAACCAGCTCAGCTCCGAGGCGATCGATGAAATCAGGCATTACTAGCTCGCCTCCATTGCGCGTCGCAGGACCCCGAGCGCGCGGCTCACGCGCTTTCGGACAACCGACTCCGAACACTTCAACTGAGCAGCGATCTCCCCATACTCACGCTCATCCAGCACTCGCGCCTGCAGGGCTTGGAGCTGGTCGGCCTCTAGCTGTGAGGCCAACTCCCGCAGCAGGTCGGTCTCGGCAGAGATTTCCTCCACCCGCTCAAGATCGCGATCATCAAGCACCATCGGCTGCATCGCCAGCCGCCGCCGAGCGTGATCGTCGACCGTGCCTCGCCGATGGCAATCGACCAGCAGGTTCCGCGCCGTGACCAACAGCCAGGCCACCGGGATAGGCGGCAGGGCACGCTGCGGATCTCTGACCAGAACCAGCAGCGACGCGAACGTCTCGGCCATCAGATCGGCGGCGAGTTCGGGCTGGTGCACGCCTTGCCAGGAAAGCCAAGACGACCGCGTGATGGCGCCGGTAGACGAGCTCGAACGACTCGCCACGGCCGCCCCGAGCCTCCTCGAGCAACTGGCGATCAGTCTTCGTAGCGGGATGCATGTGCGCCGGGTCGATCGGCATTCACTCAGCTAAACGAACAACCCGCACCGCTTGTGACCGACCCGCACCGCTTGTGGCCGAGGATCGGACCTGGAGCCGGCGGGGCACAGGGAACGGCTGCCCCGGTCCCGGAGCTCGCGCAAAGGGTCACGAAGGTGGACAACGACGTGATCGTGGCGGTAAGCCCGGACTCGTCGACGCCCACCTGAGCGTCCGGCTGAGCGACGACGAGCAACGCGTCGTCGTCGGCACTGGCGACCTGCTCACGCATCGCGACAGCATCGCAGTAGCCGATCGACAACTGAACGCCGATCGGGCGCGACGCGCCGGGCCCGAGCACGACTCACAGCGCAACGCTGAGCGAACGGGTCCGCGGATCCCCGCTACGCAGCTAGCATCCGCTCGGCAGCCGCTTCGACTGCGGGAGCGATAGTGCGGGCGACCCGTGCGTCGACGAGCGCTCCTCGTCCGTTTCGACACAGATTTCCGACGCGATCGACACTTATGCTTCCCGGTGGTGGCGCTTGCCTACGTGCGGCTGTCGTGGGCCGAGCAAGCGGGATTGCGACTGCTCTTCACCCTGGCAAAGCGGAACGGTCGAGCCCGAGCCTCACGTGCAGTGCCGGATCTCGTCCGGATCGACACAGTTGGGACGTGACGCTGTTGGATTGCCGTCCGGCCGGCGTTCGGCCGACGAAGGTTCGGCGGCCGCGTCGCGCCTGGTTTCCTCAGTCTTGCAGGTCTCGAGCCGCCTGACCGAGACGCTCGTCTTGCAGCGATCTGGTGGTCAGCACCGGCGAAGGAGAGGATCGCCGGATGTCGGCATCCGCCTGGCAGAGCAGAACGGTCGGCTCTCAGCGTTGAGCAGCTAGACACGCGCGGTCTGCGTGCTCCGGGCTGGCAGGATCGTGGCTGACCGTGCTGGGTCCGCACCGGATGCGGTCGCCGCGCGCCGGGCGGTAGCTTCGAAGGCTTACGGGAGCTTCGCACGCGCAGAGTCGCGGTCAGATCGAGTGTGGGTCGGGCGTCATCATTCGAGCAATGACAGACGCGCGGATCATGGTCCGTCTCCAGGCGCGTGCGCGCAGTGACGAGCTCATGGGCTTTCGCGACGGAGTCCTGCTCGCGCGCGTGTGCGCCCCGCCGGTCGAAGGGCGCGCGAATCGCGCTCTGTGTCGCCTGATCGCGCGCCGGGCGGGTGTTGCCACGTCCCGGGTGACGATCGTTCAGGGCGAGCGTTCGCGGGACAAGCTGGTCCGCGTAGACGGAGTCGACCGATCGGCGCTCCACGACGCGCTCCGGCAGCGACCCTGATGCAGACTGGTGAACGGCCAACCCGGGCGTCTGATCAGGCGATGGCACCTGCCACCACCGAGGTCGACCAGTCGATCACCGAGGTCGGGCGGACGACGTGCTTGCTCATTCCGAGCTCCTTGGGCGACAGGCCGAGCGCGAGCCCGACGAGCTGCGGCAGGTGCAGCACCGGCATCCCGAGCTCGCGGTTGACGACCTTGGCCGCGGCCGGCTGCTGCAGGTCGAGGTTGAGGTGGCAGAGGGGACAAGGAACGACGAGGCAGTCGGCCTCGGCGTCGATCGCGTCGCCGAGGTGACGGCCGGCCATCGTCAGCGACGCCTGCTTGTTCATCGTCACGATCGGGAACCCGCAGCATTTGTAGACGCCCGCGTAGTCGATCACGCTGCCGCCGAGCCCCTCGATCACCTGGTGCAGGTAGCGGTCGCGCGGGTGCTCGGAGTCGATCTTCAGCCGGTTGACGGGGCGGATGATGTAGCAGCCGTAGAACGGCCCCACGCGTAGGTTGGTGAGCGGGCGCTTGACCTTTGACTTGAGCGTGTCCAGGCCGATCTCCTCGACCAGCAGCCACAGGAAGTTCTTGTTGGTCAGCCCCTTCTCGTAGCGAAGGTCCTCCTCTGACAGGTCCACGTTGATCTGTTCGCGGTACTCGCTGTTGGCGTCCAGACGTTCCTGGCACTCGGACTGCGCTCCCTGACAGGTCGAGCAGATGTTCATCATCAGCTCCCCGTCGGTCAGTTGCGCGAGCGCGAACGTGCGCGCGCTGAGCGTGTCCGCCAGCTCCTGGTTGTGCTCGGCGATCACGCCGGCCCCGCAGCACGCCGCCCGGTCGAGCTCGAGCAGCTCGATGTCGAGCAGGGGCGCGACCTTGGCCATCGATCCATGCAGCTCCGGCGTGAACCCGCGGCTTACGCACCCGGGCCAGTAGGCGACCTTCATCCTTGATGCTCCTTGGTCGTCGCGCTCTCGGACGCGGTCGTCGGTGCGGAGCCCTGGGACGGCGGTTCGCGGCTCTCGGCGCCGCGCGTCTCGTGCTCCTCGAGCTCGGGCTCGTCCTCGTAACCGGTGACGTACAGGTTCAGCTCAGTGCGCTGGGGCTTACCCTCGATCCGATCGAAGATCCGCCTGACCTCGTCTGGCGCCTGTGCGAGTGCATCAGCGCCGTCTTGGGGGTCATCTTGCCGCGGCGCAGCGCCTTGAGCGCGACCGGCATCCCGCTCAGAAGCTCCCGGCCCGCGTTCGGGTTGAGCTTGCCGCCGTAGGAGTCGGCGAGCAGGTCCGCCTCGTGGAGGATGCCGTTGCGGCGGATGTTCTTGACGAACGCGTGCTCGTGGCGATGGCCGTTGTTGCCGTCCTCGATCTCGTGGTCGGAGCCGGCCACGCGCCGCAGCCGCATGATCTGGCTCATCGGGTCGACGCCCTTGGGGCAGGCATCGATGCAGTTGAAGCAGTGCGTGCAGTCGTAGATCCCATGCGGGTCCTCGCTGAGATCGCGGAGCCGCTCGTGGTGCTGCGCGTCGCGGGGGTCGCCGACGAACCGGTAGGCCTTCGCGAGCGCCGCCGGCCCGATGAACTGCGGGTCGACCTCCATCGACAGGCAGTCCGACACGCACGCCCCGCACTGGATGCAGGCCATCGTCTGGGTGACGTCGACCATCGCCTCGTGGGGGACGACGTACTCGCGCTCGGGGATCGGCTCCTTGTTGATCAGCCACGGTGTGACGCGCTGGATCTTCTTCCAGTGCACCTCGTCCATGTCCACGATCAGGTCGCGGATCACGGGCATGTTGCCCATCGGCTCAACCTCGATCACGGCCTCGCGCTGCCCCTCCCGCGGCGGGTTCCAGCCGGTCGCGTGGCCGCGCTGCGCCGCCTCCTCGAGGTGCGTGTTGCATGCCAGTCCGGGCTTGCCGTTCATCCGCACGCCGCAGGATCCGCAGATCGCCTGCTGGCAGGAGCAGCGGATCCCGATCGACCCGTCGGTCTCGTCGCGGACCTTGAGGATCGCGTCCAGGACCGATTGGGTCTCGGGCATCTCGACGGTGTGCTCGTCCCAGTGCGGCGCATCGCCCGACTGTGGGTCATAGCGCTGGATCTTTAGCGTGTACTCGGGCATCAGTACGTCCTTTCCTCCGGCTGCCAGCGAGTGATCCCGACGGGCGAGTAGCTGACCTTCGGCACGTCGCCACCGTTGACCGTGACGTCGATGTGCTTGAGCCACTCCTTGTCATTGCGCTCCGGGAAGTCGGTGCGGAACTGGGCCCCGCGCGACTCCTTGCGCTCCTGGGCGGAGACGACGATCGCTTGCGCACAGTCGAGCATGTAACCGAGCTCGATTGCGCCGATCACGTCCTGGTTGAAGATGCTTCCCCGGTCGTCGATTGCCGCCCTCGGCGCCTGCTCCGTGAGTCGCCGGATGACCTCATGCGCCTTTGCCAGTCCGTCGGCGTCGCGGAACACGGCGACGTACTGGTTCATGGTCGCGCCCAGCTCTCTCTTGATCGCGCCGACGCGCTGGGCGCCCGGTTCGCGATTGATGATCGCGGCAATGTTCCGCTCGACGTCCATCAGGCGCGACCGCGGCGTCGAGGGCATCGGCATCTCCCTCGCGCGGCCCGCCGCGTGCTCGCCGGAACGACGGCCGAAGATCAGGGTGTCGAGCAGCGAATTGGCTCCCAGGCGGTTACCGCCGTGGACCGATACACACGCGACCTCACCTGCCGCGTACAGCCCCGGGATCGTCGTCTGACCGTCGACATCGGTCTTGGCCCCGCCCATCATGTAATGGTTCCCGGGGCGGATCCGGATCGGCTCGCGCGTGATGTCCACCCCCGCGAAGTCGCGACCGATGTTGACGATCTCCCGCAGCGCCTCGAGCGTCCGCCGCCGCGGGACCTTCGTCACGTCGAGTGCGACCGTGCCGTCGGGAAAGCCGCGACCCTCGTCGATCTCGGTCTGCTCGGCGCGGGAGACGACGTCCCGCGAGGCGAGCTCGAGCTTGTTCGGCGCAGAGCGCTCCATGAACCGCTCCCCGTCTGCGTTCAGCAGCCAGGCGCCCTCGCCGCGCGCGCCTTCGGTGATCAGGATCCCGTTGCCGGCGCGCGTCGTCGGGTGATACTGCACCATCTCCATGTCCATCAGCTTCGCTCCGATCCGGAACGCCTGAGCCATCCCATCGCCGGTGACGATCAGGCCTTTGGTGGTCGGCTCATACGCCTGGCCGCAGCCGCCGCAGGCGAGGATCGTCGCCTTCGCGTCAAAGACGTCGAGGTGCCCGTCGCGCAGGTTGCGGCAGATCGCGCCGACGCAGCGCCCGTCGTCGTCCTGGAGCAGATCGGTCGTGAACCACTCCTCGTAGCGATCGACCGTCTCGTGGTGCTTGATCAGCTGCTCGTAGAGCACGTGCAGCATCGCGTGGCCCGTGATGTCCGCCACGTAGTAGGTGCGAGCGGCCGACGCGCCCCCGAACGCCCGCGTGCCGAGGTGACCGGTGTCGTCGCGGTGGAAGGTGACGCCCGCGTGCTCGAGCCACAGGAGCTCGTCGGGAGCCTCGCGGCACATGACCTCGATCGCGTCCTGGTCCCCGAGGTAGTCCGACCCCTTGACAGTGTCGAACGCGTGCGACTCCCACGAATCCTCGGGATTCAGCGCCGCGTTGATCCCGCCGGCGGCCGCGACCGAGTGCGAGCGGACCGGGTGGACCTTCGAGATGATCGCCACCGACGCGCCCTGCTGCGCCGCCGCCAGCGCGGCTCGCTGTCCGGCCAGGCCGGCGCCGATGATCAGAACGTCGCGCGATGGCATGGCGAGGACGGTGTAGGGAGTGAAATGGCGACCGGGGTGGAGTGAGCGACCGGCGTCCTTGGCGCCGCGGGTGAAAGCGTGTGGGGCTGGGATCTCGCGCGGGCGGCCCTCAGTGACGCTGACCGGCCGACGGCTAGCGGTGCCACCGCTGCCGGCTCGGCGTGCTTGGCCTCGGTGCTCTCGCGTAACGCGCTCGGAGCCGGTGATCGCGATCGGCTCACCGCGAAGCGCTCACGCATCCGGCGCCGGCCTTGATAAGCCCGCCGACTCCTACTAATCGCGGACGCCAACGGTGCTCGCGGCTTCCATGGCCACGGCTTTGCGCGAGCGCGGCGCAGATCGCGTGCGGCCCGTCTGGAACTCGGATTGTCTTGGCTGCCCGTCACGTATGCGGCTGCTTAGTCCTTGCCATCTGGCTCTGCGTCTTGGACCGTGATCGCCAACGCGTGTGCGACGCGCATGTCCCCGTCGTGTTCATATCGCACGTCGATCGTGTCGTCCTTGCGGTAGGTGCCCACGCCCCAGGCGCCGAGCAGCCACCGCCACCCGGAGATGCGATCCTTGTGTAGGGGACGGTCGAAGATCAGCGCGTGGCGATCGACGTCGAAGTCGACGTCGGGCTGCTGCAGGACGCCATTGACGTAGACCTCGAACTCCTCGCCGACGTCGCGGGGGAGCTTGACGATTGAGCGGGTCATGAAAATTAGACCGAAGTTCCCCCGGTAGTCAGCCGGAGTAGAGGCCGGGATCCTTGTAGTTGTGGGGATTCCGGCCCTTTTGTTGTCATCATGTGTACCCACTACTAGGCGTCGTCATATTGCGGTATTGTGCAGGTATGGGCCGTCCCGCTCGGCAAAGTGGCGCGATGCACGTGAGCACGACTACGCGACGGTCTGGGGATCGTGAGTACACGGCGACGTTGCTCCGGCGCTCCTACCGCCAAGACGGGAAGGTCAAGAAGGAGACGCTCGCGAACCTCTCGCATCTCCCGGCTGAGGCGATCGACGCGATCCGACGCGTCCTGGCGGGCGAGACGCTGGTGAACGCCAGGGACGCGTTCGAGATCGAGCGCTCCCTCCCGGCCGGGCACGTGAACGCGGCGCTCGCTATGGCCGGCCGGCTTGAGCTCTCTAAGCCTCGATCCACCGATCGGTTGGGTTGGTGAGGTGGCATTGGTGGGTTTTGCCGGAGTGAGGGTCGGGATCTGGGGTGTTGTCTAGGTCGAGGCGCTTGCGCGGTAACACGGACGCCTGAAATCCTGGTTGACACCCGGTTTCCGGCAGGGTGAGTGGGCCGGTGTCGGCCGCGGGGTCGGCTGGTGTTGGTGGTGAGCGACGCGGGCGGTCAGGCGCGGGCAGGGAGCGCGCGGATCGCGTCCAGAACGGTGGTGAACTGGTGCTGCCAGGGCCAGCGGGCTGGCATCCGGAGTGTCCATTGGCGGCTTGTGCGCGTCAGCCGGGCGGGGATCTGCAGCAGCTCTCGTCGGCGGGAGCGGGCGGTCTGGACGGGCTGGTTGGGGAGGCCGATCTGGGTTGCCCAGCGTCCGAGGTTGTGCGCGAGCGCGGCGATCACGGTCCAGGCGCTGTTGGCGTTCATGCGGCCCGAGGGGAAGTGCGCGAGTGCCTGGTCTTTGAGGTCGCGGATCACCAACTCGACGGTGGCGTGGTCGCGGTGATCGATATCGGCGACCAGGGTCGGGACGGTGCGGTTGGTCGCAAAGCAGTGGTGGCGCCAGTCGGGGAACAGCTCGGCCTGCGCGCCGATCAGGCGGGTGCGGCGCACGATCAGCCTGAAGCCCTGCAGCTCGGTCTCGGCGATTTGCGCCTCGCCGTCTTCGGGATAGTCAGCGACGGTCACCCAGTCGCTCTCGGGGATCTGCTCGATCAGCGCGCGGATCGTCTTGGTCAGCTTGACGCCGATTGAGAACAAGATCCCGCGCGCGTGGAGGTCCGCAAACGCCTTGTGGTTCTCAAAGCCGGAGTCGGCGCGGATGACGATCGTGCCGGTGTGCCCGGCGCGAGACACGCGGGCGATCAGCTCGTCAAGGAACCGGACGATCCCGCGCTGGGTGTTGGCCTTGCCCTTGCGGTTGCGGATGTGCAGCACCTCCCCGGTGTCCGCGCGTACGGCCGCGATCGGGTGATACCCGCGCTTCTTGGTGTACCCGTAGCAGGCGCCCTGCTTCTGGTAGCCGTGCACCTCGCCGACGAAGCTGTCGATGTCGATCACCAACGGCCCCTCGCCCGGCCCCGCTCCCGCCTCCCACGCCCGACAGAGCGCGTGATCAAGGACGCGGTCGAGCTGGCGGACATGCCCGAAGGTGAACGCCCGCAGGAACGTTCCCAGCGTCGAGGGCGCCATCACCCGGTGCCCCAGGATCAGCCCGGTCGACCCGGCCCGCAGCACGTTCATGTCATCGACGCTGTCCGCGCCGGCGAGCATCCCGTGCACCAACGACATGACCTTGCGGCCCGGCAGCGCCGCCCCCGGCAACCTGGGGTCAAGCCACACCGACTCGTTCACCAGCTCTTCGATCCCCAACCGATCCGCGAGCGTGGCTGTCAACAGCAGTCCGGCGTCGCTGATCAGCCGCTGCTCATCGAACTGGACTCGTACCGAGTCCAGGTTGACAGGGCCTTCGGGAACGTCCGAGCTGTCATGCACCATATCGGTGACCTCCTGACAGGGCCGCAGCCGCCCACTACGGCTGCTATTAAAGCCCTGCTCAGGAGGACATTTAAGACTCAGCCCCGGACGGAACCGAGCGAGTCACCCGGTGGATCCAGGCTAAGCTGCTTGATCGTTCAGCGTGCCGGGAGCGGGATCTGTGCATGGCGATGATCCTCGGGCGGGTGATCTGCCCGGGGTCGAAGCTCGGGATGGTCCGCACCTTGGGGCAGTCCACGCTCGCGAGCGAGTTGGGTGTGGAGGGCGCGGATGAGGATGATCTCTACGCGGCGATGGACTGGCTGCTCGAGCGCCAGCAGCGGATCGAGGACCGGCTCGCTGCCCGTCACCTCGCCGATGGGCAGATGGTGCTCTATGACGTGTCCTCGAGCTACTTCGAGGGGCGGACGTGTCCGTTGGCGAAGTTGGGGTACTCGCGTGATGGAAAACTCGGGCTCCCACAGATCATCTATGGGCTGTTGTGTGACATGGCCGGGCGGCCGGTCGCGGTCGAGGTGTTCAGTGGCGAGCTGCACGACGATGCGACGCTGCCCGCGCAGGTCACGAAGCTGAAGGACCGCTTCGGGCTCTCACGGGTCGTCGTGGTCGCGGATCGCGGGATGGTCACCAAGGCGAACATCGAGCTGCTGGGCCAGGTCGGCGGGGTCGACTGGATCACCGCGCTGAAAGCCCCGACGATCAAGAAACTCGCCCGATCCGGCGCTTTCCAACCGTCACTGTTTGACGAGCAGAACCTCGGGGAGATCACCGACGCCGACGAGTTCCCCGGCGAGCGGCTGATCGTGTGCCGCAACCCGCTGGTCGGCGCGCAGCGCGCTCGCAAACGCGAGGAGCTGCTCGCCGCGACCGAAGCCGACCTCGCTCAGATCGCGCACCGCGTCGAGGGCGGGACGTTGCTGGGCGCCGGTCAGATCGGACTGGCAGTCGGACCGGCACTGAAGCGCCATCGGATGCGCAAGCACTTCCAGATCGAGATCACCGACACCACCTTCACCTACACCCGCGACACAGCCAGGATCGCTGAAGAGGCGGCGCTGGACGGGTTCTACATCCTGCGCACCAGCCTCACCGAAGCCGACCTCCCACCCACCGATGTCGTGCGCGCCTACAAGAACCTCGAACAGGCCGAGCGGGCGTTCGGGTCACTGAAAGGCCCCGAGCTACAGATCCGCCCGATCCATCACCGCCTCGAGGACCGCGTCCGCGCGCACGTGCTGATCTGCATGCTCGCTTACTACCTCACCTGGCACTTGAAGGCCGCGTGGAAACCGCTGCTGTTCAGCGACGAGGACCGGCCCGTCAGTCCCGACCCCGTCGCCAAAGCCGTCCGTTCCCCCGCCGCGCAACACAAAGCTCAGACGAAACGGACCAGCAGCGATCAGCCCGCGCACAGCTACCGCACCCTCCTCGCCGAGCTCTCCACCCAGACCCGAAACACCACCCGCCTGCACGGCGCCAACAGCACGTTCGAGAAGCTCACCCAACCGACCGCGCTACAAGCCGAGGCGCTCGACCTCGCCCGACACGCCCCCGTCGTGGCCACCCGGTAGACACGACCCGAGCACCCCAAACAGCCCGAAAGACCACAGAATGAGCCGGATCCGGCCGCCTCACCAGAGGGAACTTCGGATTAGATCAGCGAGCGATTCTGGACGCGTGGTCAGGTCCCTCCGACTCGGCGCTCAAGGCTCGTGAGCTGGTCGTGCAGTTCGCCGGGGAGGGGCTTGCGGAATGGTGAAAGTCAGGTTCGCGATGTCCTCTACCCACGCCAGCAGCCGATCGTCAGATGGCGCTTCGTTTGATGTGGCGACAGCGGGCGTGGCCATGACGGCGCTGCCGCCGGGGGGTTGCGGCCCCAGACGGACAGGCCGATATCTTACTAGCTCATAAGCATGTAAGAACCGTCAGCTCGCTCAGCAGAACGGCTGCGCCGACGGGTCGGGGCGATGGCCGTCGTGGGAAACTACGGATCGGTGACCGTAGCGTGTCCGGTTTTGAGTGGGTAGCCCCGGATGCAGCATTGGTTGAAATGGGTGTTGTGAGGTGCGTGGACTGCGGCGACATCATTGGCGCTTACGAGTCGGCACGCGTGATCGCGCAGGATGGGCGCGTGCGCGAGGGCTCGCCGTTGACGCTGGGCGACGAGCTCGAGCGGCCGGGCGCCGCCGTGCTGCACGAGCGCTGCTTCTCTGCGCGAGGTGAGCACGAGCAACGCGGCGCGGACCGTTCCCGTTCGTCGCCTTGAGCGGCCGCCCGATCCCCGAGTTGGGGGTTTGGCGGCTCGTGCTACCGGCGCCGGGGCGCGACGGCGGGGCCTGTGTCCCCGGGGGGTGGCTCGGCGAGATCGCTGAGCAGCGCGTGTGAGTCGGTGAGCGCGGAGGTGAGGATCTGCCTTGCGACCGCGAGCAGCTGGGAGACGCGGGGGTCCCTGACGCGGTAGCAGACGCTGGTGCCCGCGCGGCGGCTGTCCAGAACACCCTGTTGGCGCAGCGCGGCGAGATGCTGCGAGGTGCCGCTGGAGTCGAGGTCGAGCTCCGCTTGCAGCTGTCCGACGGTCCGCTCGCCGTCGATCAGCAGTTCGAGCATGCGGATCCGCACGGGGTGGCCGAGGACGCGAAACAGCTGCGCCTTAACGACGTAGACCGGATCGGAGCGCACGTGCACGGCCTCGGTGCTAGGCGGGGATGCTTTGGCGGATTGGCGGCGGGCTGCCATCGTAGGTTGAGCGTAGTCGCTGCGGTCGTCACCACCGATTATACTCATCATCAATCGGACCTTATAAGACGATAAGATTTAGGAACACTATAAACGGCGCTGTGACAGCGTTGGATCTGGATCATGGAGCCAGTTAGCTTCGAGGTCGGCGACCGGGTCGTTCGTCCGCGCCACGGCGCGGGCGTGGTCGTTAGCTGTGAGCGCCGTCTGCTGCTGGGAAGCGAGCGCGACTATTTGGAGATCGAGCTTGACCATCACGCGCTGAGGATCATGCTGCCGTGCGAGTCGGCTGGGGCCGTGGGTCTTCGACGGGTGATCGATCGTCGTGGCCTTGCGCGGATCGCCGCGGTGTTGGAGGACGAGCCGGATCCTGTTTTGCCGAGCTGGCCGGCTCGCCAGAAGCATCACCACGAGAAGCTCAAGGACGGTGACGTGCTCGAGCTGGCGGCGCTGGTGCGCGACCTGGCGATGCGCGACGCCGAGTCCGGGCTTCCGACGACGGAACGCGACCTGTATGAGCGGTCGCGGCGGATCCTCGTCTCGGAGCTACGCTACGCGCTGGACGTGGATCCCGAGCGCGCCGGCGCCTACATCGACGAGCACCTCGCGTGCGGGCAGCTAAGCGCCGGGTGAGCGTGACGACGCGATGTTCGCGAGCGGATACCGGGCTCAGCACGAGCGCCGGGGCGACCGCGACCGGGGTCAGGGACGCGCCCGCGACCGAGGGTCTCGGACCGTCGGGCGACGCGCCCCCTGGGGCTCACCAGCGCGGCCGGGAGACGGTTGTTCGGGCGCGTGCGGAACTCGGCGAGCTCGAGACCGCCTACGGGCGGGGGATCGCGGCGGGCTCGCCTCGGGGCATCGACGCGGCTCTCGATGAGGCTGATCGGCTTCTGGAACCGGGCAAGCGAGCGACGCCAACGACGAGGAGCTCGTCCGCCGGGTGCTCGGAGGCGGACTGCCGGGCGAGCACCCGGGGGTCGAGCTGCTGCTACGCCGCCGCCGGAAGTGCTGGCAGGACGCCACGGCGCTGGTGAGGCCGAACGGGGCCCCGTCCAATCGAGCAATCGAAGCGCTCACGCACGCCCGGCGCACCTATCGTCGAATCGAACCCACTCTCCAAGCCCGCCGAGCATGACGATGCCCGATCGTGTCGTGTGCGCCGTGTGTGACGCCTACCAGTTCAACGCCCTCCGGCACCGCCTCCCGCGCGTGGCCCGCCGGTCGGTCGAGCCCGCACCCCCTGGGCACATCGGGCTGATCGTCCAGATCGTCAGCGCCGATGACCGCCCGCTGACTGCGTCTGGTCTCACATCCCCGCCAACGCCGACACAACCACGAGCTATCCCGCCTGGAGGCCAAGGCGCGGCGGCAGCAGCAGTGAACGAGCCACAGCCTTCGTTGCTTATAAGCTGCTAAGATTGCAGGGACCAAGGTGCGGCGCAGAACGGAGCGCGATGTCAAGCCAGAGGCTGAGATCCCGCCGTCGGCGAGGTCGCGCCCGGCTGCTGCCGGCGGATGACCGCCAGCGAAGGCACCTGCAACTGGTGACCGACGCATGGCTCGCAGACGTCCGTCGCGTCGCGGGAGCGCCTCCCCGCCTGAGGCTTCTGGGGGCGCGCCAGCGGACAGGGGCCGAAGCAGGTGCCGATGCCGCGCAGCGCTCGGGTCCTTTCCCTTCGGAGAAGGCCTGAGCGCGCGCATGGGCACGATCGTGACGCTCACGCGGGCGGGCGCGCGGTCAAGAGCAACGCCGCGCGGATCCGCCCGTTCCCCGGGAGGCCGCACGACTGCAGATCAGCTTGGCGGGCCGGTAAGCCACGCTCGTGAGCTCGATTTCCCTCAGCACCGTCGCGGAGCCCGACGAACCGGCGATGCTCCGGCCCTCAATCGAGCTCGGCTCGCCCGGCAGCGCCCGCTACCGCTCGCCCGCACCAATCCCGTTTGACGAGCTCCTGGCGGTCCTATTACACCTGCCGACAGCTACCGGAGGTTTTAGCTTGTTTGATTGCGCACGATGTAACGTTTACCGCGAACGGCGAGCCGCTCGGCGGCCGCGTCCTTCGGCGCGGAGCGCTCACCCGGAGCGGATGGCTCGATCGACGGAGGTTGCGTAATGGGAGTGGAGGATAAGGTCCCGTCCACGGCGGAGAGCGCGGAATCGGCGCTGTCTGAGGCGCAGATCGCGGTTCACTGGCGCGAGGAGGAGTACTACCCGCCGCCGGAGGCGTTCGTCGCGCAGGCGAACGCGAACAATCCGGCGATCCTGGAGCGCTTCAGCGAGAAGCACTACCCGGACTGCTTCATCGAGTACGCGGAGATGCTCACGTGGGATCGCAAGTGGGACACGATCCTTGACACGAGCAACCCGCCGTTCTGGAAGTGGTGGGTCGGCGGGCGCCTGAACGCGTGCGTGAACTGCGTCGACCGGCACCTGGAGTCGCGCGGCAGCAAGAACGCGCTGATCTGGGTGCCCGAGCCCGAGGACGAGCGAGACGCAGGAGATCACCTACGAGGAGCTCCACCGGCGGGTCAACGAGTTCGCGGCGCTGCTGCGCGACTTCGCCGGCGTCAAGACCGGCGACCGGGTGACGTTCCACCTGCCGATGGTGCCCGAGCTGCCGGTCTCGATGCTCGCCTGCGCTCGGATGGGGGTGATCCACTCCGAGGTGTTCGGCGGGTTCGCGGGCGCGGCGTGCGGTCACCGGATCGCCGACTCGCAGAGCAAGATCCTGGTGACGATGGACGCCTACTACCGCAACGGCGAGCTGATCGACCACAAGGTCAAGGCCGACGAGGCGATCGCGGCCGCGCGCGAGGAGGGCGTCGAGATCGAGAAGGTGCTGGTGTGGCGGCGGCACCCGGGCGAGTACCACTCGCAGAGCCCGATGGTCGAGGGACGCGACTTCTTCATCGACGAGCTGCTCGACAACTACCGCGGGTCAGCACGTCGAGCCGGTGTCGATGCCGGCCGCAGGCGCCGCTGTTCTTGATGTACACGAGCGGCACGACCGGCCGGCCGAAGGGCTGCGAGCACTCGACCGGCGGCTATCTGTCCTACGTGACGGGCACGTCGAAGTACTACCAGGACATCCACCCCGACGACACGTACTGGTGCTTCGCGGACATCGGCTGGATCACCGGGCCACTCCTACATCGTCTACGGGCCGCTGTCGCTCGGGACGACGAGCGTGATGTACGAGGGCGTGCCGACCTACCCGGACGCCGGGCGGCCGTGGCGGATCGCCGAGAAGCTCGGCGTCGACATCTTCCACACCGCGCCGACGACGATCCGGATGCTGCGCAAGCTCGGGCCCGACGAGCCGGAGAAGTACGACTACCACTTCAAGACGATGACGACGGTCGGCGAGCCGATCGAGCCCGACGTGTGGCGCTGGTACCACAGCTTCGTCGGCAAGGGCGAGGCGGCGATCACCGACACCTGGTGGCAGACCGAGAACGGCGGCTTCCTCGGCAGCACGCTGCCGGGGCTGCAGCCGATGAAGCCCGGGAGCTGCGGGCCGGGTGTGCTCGGCATCTACCCGGTGATCTACGACGAGAACGGCGCGGAGGTCCCGAAGGGCTCGGGCAAGGCGGGCAACATCTGCATCCGCAACCCGTGGCCCGGGTCCTTCCAGACGATCTGGGGTCAGCCGGAGCGCTACGTCGAGACCTACTACGCGAAGTACAACAAGGACAAGGACAGCAACGACTGGCACGACTGGCCGTACTTCGCCGGCGACGGCGCGGTGCAGGCGGCCGACGGCTACTTCCGGATCCTCGGCCGCGTCGACGACGTGATCAACGTCGCCGGCCACCGGCTCGGGACCAAGGAGATCGAGTCGGCGGCGATCATGGTCGAGGAGGTCGCCGAGGCCGCCGCGGTACCGGTGATCGACGAGCTGCGCGGCAAGATCGTGGAGATGTACGTGGCGCTCAAGCCCGGGGTCCAGCCGAGTGACGAGGTCGCGCAGAAGGTGTCGCAGACGATCGTCAAGGAGATCGGGGCGATCGCGCGTCCGAAGAACGTGTGGATCGTCGCCGACATGCCGAAGACGCGCTCGGGCAAGATCATGCGCCGGGTGATCGCCGCGGTCTCGAACTTCGCCGACGTCGGCGACGTGACGACGCTCGCGAACCCCGAGATCGTCGATGAGATCCGCCACCACGTGCAGAGCGAGAAGCTCGCGCACGGCGAAACCCCGCGCGAGCTCTCAGAGAAGGAGAAGCAGGAGATCGCGGCGTTCGGCCACGCGGAATAGCTCGCGCTCCACACCGAGTGCGACTGCGGTGGGCTTGGCCGACCTCTAGTCGGGCAGGAAGTGGGCGCTCTCGGCGAACTCGCGAAGCGCGGCCGCGGCCTTCGAGCAACCGCAGAACCCGCTCACATCCCCCTGCTCAAGCGCGGCCCAGCAAACCATGTCGGTGAGTCCCAGCGCCTCGTGAGCCAGCCGCGGGAGCACCGATACCGGAGCGCACTCGACCTCGCGGCGCAACTTCCCAACAGCGGTCAGCCATTCGCCCGGAGGCGGGCGCAGATCCTCCAGCAACAACGAGAACTGCCCGACGAGGTACTGCTGGGTCATCACAGGACGAAAGATCGCGCTGCGCAACAGCGTAGCTCGCAACCCGCCGCCAGGCAACGGCCCGAAACCCGCAAATGCCGCATCACCTGGGTGCGGTACACCGGATCTTGCGGAGATGCAGCTCGGGTCGATCGCCGTCGCGGCGTCGAGCTTGCCGTTGGAGCCCAGCAGGTCCACGCCAGCAGAGTCGGGCGGCGTTGCGCGGATAGAAAGCTGCCACGGGTCGGTGAGTTGGGTGAGTGCGCCAGCGGTCACGTCGCATGCTGGGTCGCGGGTCTTCCCTCAGCACATCTTGGGGCGAGCTTCGGTCTCGCATAGACTCTTAGAAGGCACTAAGATTCTACTTGTGCGAGGCAGCGAGGGAGTCTTTGGTCGTGAGCAGCTGATGGCCGCGCCGCTTCGCAAAGCTCGAAGCGCTCGTGCCGCCCAGCGTGAGCCTCGCCCCGCCTTCGCCGGCGGCGGGGGCCCTACGCCAGCCTCACCGCATCTTTCGCGCACGCAGCGCGATGACGATGCTTGTGTGACCGCGAGGCGCGTCTGCGTCCCGACTCAACTGGTGAGCGTCGCGTTTCGCGCCAAGAGGCGGTCGGGGTCGTCCAACACCCGTGCGTACCGGGGGGGTGAGCGTGTGAGGCTCCTCCTTGCTGGCTGCGAGCAGCGACTCGCTTGGGGCGTCAGAGTCGAAACGGAGGGTGCGGCGAGATCCGCGCTTGAGCTCAGCGAGCGCAGGAACCCGGCGACGCTCGAGGAGGCTGTCGCCCTCGTTTGCCCGGACCGCCGCCCCTCGAGCCAGGCTTTCGACGCGATCGCCGACGCGTGGGATCGTCATCGCTACACGCGCGATATGCCATGGGACTGAACCGATGGCCGCTGCTGTCGGCGCGCGCACGGTCGCGTCAGCGCGGCTCGCCGGCGATTCGACTGATTCTCGGCCTGGGGTTGCTGGGCGCGATCTGGGCACCGACGCCCGCGCTCGGCGACGCCCATCCCGCTGTGATCGCCGTCAACCTTGTCTTGACCGCCGTCGTGCTTGGGCTCGTGCGCCCAAGCACCCAACGACGCGCTCCGGGAAGGGGAGGCGTGCGTCGTGGGTAACGACGGGTCTGCGGACCGCCGGGTCCTGCTGTTAGGTGGCTGGTGGTCGTGCACGGGGGACTTCTGGCGAGCATGCGCGCCGATCGTTGGGCACGGGTAGCCGGGCGACCAACTGGACAACGAGAGTGCGAACAGCGATGAGCAAGAACCCGATTGCCAACGCAGCCACCGCGGAGGCACCCACGACCAACGCTCGTCTGCGCGGCTGGGTTGAGGACGTCGCACAGCTGACGAAGCCCGACCAGGTGCACTGGTGCGACGGCTCGGTCGAGGAATATGAGCGGCTGTGCCAGCAGCTGGTCGACGCCGGAACGTTCGAACGGCTGTCCGAGACCTTGCGGCCCGGCTCGTTCCTGGCACGGTCGGATCCCGGGGACGTGGCGCGCGTGGAGGACCGCACCTTCATCTGCTCTGAGCGCGAGCAGGACGCGGGGCCGACGAACAACTGGCGTGAGCCGGAGGAGATGCGCCAGACGCTGCGCGCGCTGTTCGACGGGTCGATGCTGGGGCGCACGATGTACGTGGTGCCGTTCTCGATGGGGCCGCTGCGCTCGCCGATCTCCTACATCGGGGTGCAGCTGACCGACTCCGCCTACGTCGCGGCCTCGATGCGGATCATGACGAGGATGGGACAGCCGGCGCTTCAGGCGCTCGGCGCTGAGGGCGAGTTCGTTCCCTGCCTGCACTCGGTGGGCTATCCGCGGCTGGCCGGCCGCGAGGATGTCCCCTGGCCCTGCGACGCGAGCAACAAGTGGATCAGTCACTTCCCCGAGACGCGCGAGATCTGGTCGTACGGCTCGGGCTATGGCGGTAACGCGCTGCTGGGCAAGAAGTGCCTGGCTTTGCGGATCGCGTCGGTGATCGCCCGCGATGAGGGGGGCGCGTTCCCGTCCGCGTGCGGCAAGACCAACCTCTCGATGCTGATCCCCACACTGCCAGGCTGGAAGGTGCAGACGATCGGCGATGACATCGCCTGGATGAAGTTCGCGCCCGACGGGCGGCTGCACGCGATCAACCCCGAGGCCGGCTTCTTCGGCGTCGCTCCTGGCACCGGCCATCACACCAACCCCAACGCGATGGCGACCGCGCGCGAGAACGCGATCTTCACCAACACCGCCAAGACCGATGAGGACGACGTGTGGTGGGAGGGAATGACCAAGGAGCCGCCCGCGCACCTGATCGACTGGCTCGGCAAGGACTGGACGCCTGACTCCGACACCCCGGCGGCGCACCCCAACGCGCGGTTCACCGTTTCGGCGGCGCAGTGCCCATCGATCGCACCGGAGTGGGAGGACCCCGAGGGGGTGCCGATCGACGCATTCCTGTTCGGCGGCCGGCGCTCGAGCGTGGTGCCGCTGGTGCGCGAGGCGTTCGACTGGGCCCACGGCGTGTTCCTCGGAGCGATCATGTCCTCAGAGACGACAGCGGCGGCGGCGGGCGAGGTCGGCAAGCTGCGCCACGACCCATTCGCGATGCTGCCGTTCTGCGGGTACCACATGGCCGACTACTTCGCGCACTGGCTGCGGATCGTGGTTTGCGTCTGACTTCGCGACAGAGGTCGGGCCGTTTTTCATGCCAATCCTGAGAGGCTTTCGGGGCTCTGAACCAGGAGGATGTGATGATGGAGAACGGCATTGTGAACACGAACGCGGGAGCCAGGACGAAGTGCTCGATGGTGGTCCTGCTGAGCGCGGTGCTGTAGAAGTGATGGAGGTTGTGTGGCCCTCTGGAGTCGCCCTACGGGGGGAGGCTTCAAACCGCCCACAGGTGCATTGGCTGAAGACCGTTGTGCTGAACGTCGTGGGGAAAGGCGCGGCTTGATCGCGTCAGGTGCGGGTCGGGAAGATGAGCGATGGGTCGAGAGGCCCTCTGCCGTTGACGTGTCGAAAGCCATAAGTCGATGTCGAAACCAGGGCCGTGCCGTTGTTCTGGGATCAGCCTGGGGGTCACCCGTTTACTGCTCAGGCGGCATCCGGCATATAGGCAGCATGATCCCGACCGAGGCGCTTCTATGGAACGTGTGAAGGCGTGCCCGGACACCGCTGTGGTGCCTTCCGCAGCGAGAGGGAGAGCTCCAAGCGGCAGAATCCGCGAGGAGTTGAGTACCGTCGCTGGGTGCGCCGGCGGACCCGCTCGTAGTAGCTGTGAAGCTTGCGCGTATCGCAGCGGGGGTGGAGCGAAGGGGCGGGGTCGTCCAGGCGAGCGGATGTGGTCAACCGAGAGGGATGAGCCGCGTGCGTGAGTCGAAGCTGAAGGGCAAGTCGTACGTCATCCCCAAGCGTCTGGTGTGGGATGCGTGGCTGAAGGTCAAGGAGAATGGCGGAGCGGCCGGGGCCGACGGCGTGACGATCGAGCAGTTCGGGGAGGACCTCTCGGGGAACCTCTACCGGCTGTGGAATCGGATGTCGTCGGGGTCGTATTTCCCTGGGCCGGTCCGGGCGGTGGAGATACCCAAGAAGGGCCAGCAGGGCGGGATCAGGGTGCTCGGCATCCCGAACGTCGTCGACAGGGTCGCGATGGTGGCGGCGGCGATGGCGTTGGAGCCCGGCGTGGAACCGATCTTCCACGAGGACTCCTACGGCTATCGTCCCGGGCGCTCGCCCGTGGACGCGGTCGGGGTCTGCCGGGAGCGGTGTTTCAAGAAGGACTGGGTTGTCGATCTTGACATCCGGGCCTTCTTTGACTCCGTTCCGTGGGACCTCATGCTGAAGGCGGTCGCGCGCCACATCGACCAGAAATGGGTCGTGATGTACGTGGAGCGCTGGCTGAAGGCCCCGATGCAGAGGCCCGATGGGGCGCTGGTCCCGAGGGTCAAGGGCACGCCGCAAGGCAGTCCGATCTCCCCATGCCTCGCCAACTTGTTTCTGCACTATGGGCTCGATGCCTGGATGGCCAGGGAGTTCCCGACCGTCCAGTTCGAGCGCTTTGCGGACGATGCGGTGATCCATTGCGTCAGCGAATCGCAGGCCCGCTTGGTGCGGGACGCGGTCGCGCGTCGGCTCGAAGAAGTCGGGTTGGAGCTCCACCCGGACAAGACCAGGATCGTGTATTGCAAGGACAGCAATCGCCGTGCGGACTACGAGGAGATCTCGTTCACGTTCTGCGGCTACACGTTCCGGCCCCGGAGGGCGTACAACCAGCGCACGGGGGAGGCCTTCACGGGTTTTCTACCGGCGGTCGCTCCGGAGAAGCTGACGGCGATGAGCCGCCGAGTTGCGTCATGGCGGCTTCACCGGCGCGCCAACCCTGACCTTCAAGATCTCGCGTATGGGGTCAACCTCGTGGTGCGGGGCTGGCTCGCGTACTTCACCGCGTTCTACCCGACCGCGGTGATCCCACTCTGTTGGCGCATCGACCACCATCTGATGCGCTGGGCGCGCTGGAAGTACAAACGACTGGCACGCAGCCCCAAGGGTGCACGAGCGTGGCTTCAGGGCGTTCGATTCCGGAGCCCTGAGCTGTTCGTGCACTGGCGGTACTGCGG
This sequence comes from uncultured Solirubrobacterales bacterium, assembly GCA_963763525.1. GTDB lineage: Bacteria > Actinomycetota > Thermoleophilia > Solirubrobacterales > Solirubrobacteraceae > Palsa-465. The sequence continues at coordinate 1,187,133 of CAVXPA010000008.1, read as the reverse complement.
CGCCGCGCCGTGAAGCCGGATGGCACGAGCCGTATGAGTCGAGAGGCTCACGTGCGGATCTGTGGGGGCCGGCGGGTGAAATTCCCGCCGGCTACCCGGCAGCGCAAGACGCGTCGGCAGCTGTCGCCGGAGGAGAAGTGGGAGATCTGAAAGCGCCGGGATAAACCGGCATGGGAGAGGGGATGAGAACGCCCTACATCGAAGTGCTAGCGACACACGATGGCCCCGAGTCATGCGTAGGCGACCCGCGAGGGCGCAGCGAAGCGTTGACAGGGGTACGTGCAGGCCGGGCTAGTGAGCCGCGAAATCAACGAGGTCGGGGTGCCGACGTGGTGGATCTAGCGGAAGGCAACATCGCTGGTCGCGTGATCGCGAGTGGCCGGCGGACCCCGCGCGGTCAAGGAACCTGAGCATGCACGGAGCTTCCATGCGCGAGAACCGGGAGAGCCCACGGTCGCCCGTCGTCGTGATGGCGGGGCGGGCCGCTCGGGGAAGGCCAAGGCCGTAATCCTGAGATGCACGAGCGTGGGCAGTCGGACAGGCCCGTAGTACCAGCGAAACCGCCGAACAAGGCCGGCGCGCCGGCGGCGGAGGTGGTGGAGGGAAGGGGCCTGGCCAAGGGGAACGCGGCCAGCAAAACGCGCCCCGGACTCAGTGCCGGGCAAGGCGTGACAAGTGCGCTGGATCGTGTGCGCCGAGTCGCAGAGAAGGACAAGGAGGCGCGGTTCACCGCGCTCCTGCACCACGTTGATGTCGACCGTCTGCGGGCGGCCTTCTGGGCGTTGAACCCGAAGGCCGCGACCGGGGTGGATGGCGTGACGTGGCGGGACTACGGGGAGGACCTGGAGCGAAACCTCCAGGATCTTCACGCGCGGGTCCACAGGGGCGCGTACCGGGCAAGACCGTCGCGGAGGGTGTACATCCCGAAGGCGGACGGACGGCAGCGGCCGTTAGGCGTCGCCGCCCTGGAGGACAAGCTCCTCCAGCGGGCCGTCGTCGAGGTGCTCAACGCCATCTATGAGACGGACTTCCTGGGCTTCTCGTACGGGTTTCGGCCGGGGCGCAGCCAACATCAGGCGTTGGATGCGCTCGCGGTCGCGATCGGTTCGAAGAAGGTGAGCTGGATACTCGATGCTGACATCCGTGGTTTTTATGACGCCATCGACCACGGATGGATGCTGAAGTTCCTCGAGCATCGGATCGCGGATCAGCGCGTGTTGCGGCTGGTTCGCAAGTGGCTCAAGGCGGGAGTGATCGAGGACGGGGAGTGGTCGGAGACGTTGGAGGGAGCGGCGCAGGGGGCATCGGTCTCACCGTTGCTCTCAAACGTCTACCTCCATTACGTGTTCGACCTTTGGGCCGACCAGTACCGGCGGCGGAACGCGCGCGGTGAGATGATCATCGTGCGGTTCGCCGACGACTACATCGTCGGCTTTCAGCACCGGGATGACGCTGAGCGGTTCCTCACCGGACTTCGCGGCAGGCTCGCGAAGTTCAACTTGGAACTGGCGGCCGAGAAGACGCGGCTGGTCGAGTTCGGCAGGTTCGCTGCCGAGCGTCGAGCGAAGCGTGGCCTCGGCAAGCCCGAGACCTTTCAGTTCCTGGGCTTCACGCATATCTGCGGGAAGACCAGGGACGGACGGTTCGCGCTCAGGCGCATCACGGAGGCGAAGCGGATGCAGGCGAAGCTGCACAAGGTCAGGGACGAGCTGCGGCGGCGCATGCATCAGCCAATCCCCGAACAGGGGCTGTGGCTTGGCGCGGTAGTGCAAGGACACGTCAACTACTACGCCGTGCCCGGCAACATCGAGGCGGCGAAAGCCTTCCGGGATCAAGTGACGCGGCATTGGTATCGAGCGCTCCGGCGCCGCAGCCAGCGCGCCAACCTGGACTGGGAGCGCATGGGCCGCCTCGCCGATCGGTGGCTCCCACCCGCCCGGATCACGCATCCCTGGCCAGACGTGCGCTTTGACGCCAGGACCCAAGGCAGGAGCCCCGTGCGGTAGTTCCGCATGCGGGGATCTGCGCGGGGGGCGGGCCGAGCCCGCAAGGTGAAGGCCCGTCCCTACCGCGACTTCTGGAGGTCACCTCGCAGGAGATCTCGCAGGCAGACGCGGCGCGGAAGTACGGCGTCGATGTGAGCGTGATCATTCGGCTGCGGGCGTTGGCGAAGGACGCGGCGCTGGCGGCGTTCGCGTCGGCGAAGCCGGGTCGGCCGGCGTCGGTGCAGGACGTCGAGATCGAGCTGTTGCGCGAGGAGAACGACCGGCTTTCCGAGGCGCTGAAGGAGATGGCGGTCGAGTTGACGTTGCACCGGGGAAGGCAACGCTCGGGCTATTCGGCCCGGTCCCCGCGCGCGTGAGCGCGGAGACCAAGCTCGAGCTGTTGGGGCTGATCGACCGGGCCGTAGCCGAGGGGTGGGCGCACACGCGGGCGTGCTGGGTGCTGGATCTGGCAGACAGTCGCGCGCATCACTGGCGGGCGCGGCTGCGGGAAACGGGCACGCTCGAGGACCGTGATCCCGGTGGCGGCGCGGTCCACGGCATCCTGTCGTGGGAGGAGCAGGCGATCCTCGATCTGATCGAGAACTGGGGTCCGGTCGACCGGTCGCATCGCAAGCTCGCGCACCGCGGCTCCTACACCGGCGTGGTGTTCGTGTCCCCTTCCACGGTGCTGCGGGTGGCGCTCAAGCACCGTGTTGTGTTGCCGGGCGAGCCGTTCCGTCCCCGCCCGGTTTTGCCCGCAATGCCGCGGGTTCCGTGGGAGCGCAATCGGATCTGGATCTGGGACGCGTCCCACTTCACGCGCTGCAGGCGGGTCGTCTACGCGATCGTCGACGTCGTCACCAGATACTGGATCGGCTACCTGCTCAGCTCAGAGCAGACAAGCACACAAGCGCAGCTGCTGTTCGCCTCAGCGCTCGAGGACCAGGATCTCCTCGATGCCGACGGCCTGCCGCCCGCGGCCGAGGATGGCCTCCCGATCCTCGTCGCTTGGTCGGACAACGGGTCAGAGATGACCGCGATCGACACCCGCCAGTTCATGGCGCTGATGGCGATCACCCAGCACCACGGCCGGCCCGGAACGCCCACCGATCAGGCTCACATCGAATCGTTCTTCAGCCACCTGAAGCGAGACTGGCCGCACCTGCTCGAGATCCGTGACCCAGCCGCGCTCGACACCGAGCTCGCGCGCATCCGCACCGAGTACAACACTGTCCGCTTGCACGCCTCGATCGGCTACGTCACCCCTGAGGACGAGCATCACGGCCGCGGGCCCGGCATCCGCCGAGCACGCGCCGCCGGGATGCGCCGCGCCCGCGCTGAGCGGATCGAACACAATCGCCGGAGCAGACCATGACACCGGTCGCGTCACCCGCTCGCCAGCGGGGTCCCGCAGGGACCCTTCCCCAGCCACAAGCGCAGCGCCGCGCGGCTGTCAAGAGCAGCCCGACAGGGTCGCGCGCAGCGCGCCGCGAAGCGGTGCCTCTTGACCGCCACGCGAAGCGAAGCTACCCACCCAACCAGCAGCCCCACAACCCCCAGCGTTGGGTTGAAAAATGCGACCGTTCTGTCGCGAACTCAGAAACACCGCAGAACGCGAACGGGGTCGTCCCGATCACCAACCAGGGCGGCAGCCAGCTGTTCCTGACCGCCGCGTGCTCGACCGCGAGCACCGATCCCTGCTACCAGTACAACGACGGATGGGCCGGATTCGGCTCAAGCCTGCAGTGGGCCGACCTGCTGCTACAAAACGACGCGACACCCACCGGGAGCGGCTTCTCGGGCTCGCTCCTCGCCGCCGGCCCGGTGCACGGGACCGCACAGCTCACGTTCACCGCGGCGGACCCCGCCGGCCCGGGTGTCTACCGGGTCGCGGTCAAGATCGACGGCCAAACCGTCTATCAAGCGACACCGAACACCAACGCCGGTGAGTGCGCGCCGCTCGGCACCGATCCGACGACAGGAGCATGGATCTTCGACTACCAACAACCCTGCCCCGAGAGCGTCGACGTCGACGTCCCGATCGACACCACCGTACTCAGCGACGGCGAACACGACGTCCAAGTCGTCGTACAGGACGCCGCGCAGAACTCATCGACCGTGCTCGATCAGACGATCAACACCGCGAACCTGACCACGGTCGCCTCGAGCGGCGGCGAGGGCACCCTCCCACCCCCAACCACGCCCGGCGGCGGACCCGCAAGCGCACCCGTATACGCGCTACGACTGGACGCCCGCTCGCAGCAACTGATCGGGAAGGTGGTCGATAGGCGCTACCTGAACTCGGCGCTCCGGCTGTCCGGGACGGTGCTGAACAGCTCCGACGCACCGGTGCCGGACGCGACGGTCAGCGTGCAGGCGGGCACCGTGGCGGGAACGGGCTTCGTGACCGTGGCGCGGACGCTCACCGACGCCACCGGGCGTTTCCAACTCGCCGTCCCGCGCGGCGATTCGCGCAGCCTACGACTGCTCGCGGGCACGGCCACCGTCGGCTTGCAAGAGCTCGTGGCACCGAAGGGTGCGGCTCTTCTGAAGGGACTCTCGGGTCGGGCTGCACTGACGGTGAATCCCCCGTAGATACTGGGTTTCGCGGCTGTCGCGTGGGGCGCGGGGGGCGCCTGTTGGAGGGTCAAGTGGTGGCGATTTGAGCGGTTTGGGCCCCGCTTCCGCCGCTATTCCTGGTGTTTGAGGGCCTTCGGTGGCTGCGGAGGGGTGCCGCGGAGCCTGTGGGCGGGGGCCGAGGACTCATAGAGCGGGTGTCGAAGTCGGCGTTGCTGATGTCCATCGTCGACCACGGAGGTGGCCAACGTGACCGCCCATAGGTCATCCTGGTGTTATGCCTCGACCGCCGCCGGGAGAGGGCTATGACCGCCAGCCCCAATGTGTTGAGGGCCAAGATCGGACCAGCCCCTCTCGGCGGCGGTGAGGTGCCGCAAGCGGCAACAGGACGTAGCCCCGTTGAGGGCCTGTCTATGGGCACCCGCAACGGTACCTCCTGGTCGGGGCTCTGTGTAGCGATCTGACCTAGAGGAGTAGTTGATGAGCAATTACGCCGGCGTTGATTGGGCGTCGGAGAAGCATGATGTGCTGGTGTGCGACGAGGCGGGCGAGGAGCTGTTGGCGGCCTCGTTCGCGCACGATGAGGCGGGGCTGCGGTCACTGTGCCGCCAGCTACTGCGGCTGAAGGTGGAGCTGGTCGCGATCGAGCGCCCGGACGGGCTGCTGGTCGAGCGGCTGTTGGACGCGGGGCTGCGGCTGCTGCCGTTGCACCCCAATCAGGTCGCGGCCACCCGGGCGCGGTTTCGCGCGGCGGGCGGCAAGTCTGACCGGTTTGACGCGTTCGTGTTGTGCGAGCTGGCGCGCACCGATCATCATCGCTTCCGGGTGCTTGAGCCCGATAGCGACCAGACCAAGGCGTTGCGGGCGCTGAGTCGGGCGCGCGAGGATCTCGTCGGCGCCAAGGTGGCGCTGACCAACCAGCTGCGCTCGGAGCTCGAGCGCTTCTGGCCGGGACCGATTGGGCTGTTCAGCGCTCTGGACAGCCAGATCTCGCTGGCGTTCCTTGAGCGCTATCCGAGCCCGGTCGATGCGCGTGCGCTCGGCGAAAAGCGCTTGCAGGCGTTCCTTTCACGCCAGCGCTACTCCGGCCGTCAGAAGCCCGCACAGCTGCTCGCAAAGCTGCGGCGCGCGCCTGAGGGCCGCGTCGGCGAGGCGGAACTGACCGCGCGGCGAGCGCTCGTGCTCGCGCTGGTCGCGGCGATCGGACCGCTCGTCGCCCAGATCAGCAAGCTCGACCGCCAGCTCGCCAGCGCGCTGCGCGAGCATCCCGACGGCGCCGTCTTCACCTCGCTGTTCAAGGACCCCGACAGCGTGATCTGCGCCGCGCAGCTGCTGTCGGAGGTCGGCGACTGCCGCGCGCGCTATCTGACCGGCGACGCGCTCGCGGCCGACGCCGGCCAGGCCGCGATTGCGATCGAGTCCGGTAAGCGCAAGACCGCGTGCTTCCGCTGGGCCTGCAACAAGCGGCTGCGCTCCGCGTTCTGCACGCTGGCCGAGAGCACCCGCCAGTGGCATCCCTGGGCACAGGACCGCTACGCCTCAGCCCGCGCCCGCGGCCACGACCACCCGCGCGCGCTGCGCACCCTCGGGCGCGCGTGGTGCCGGGTCGTGTGGCGCTGTTGGCAGGACGGCGTGCCTTATGACCCTGCCCGCCACCGCGCCCTGCAACAGCACATCACCGTCACCATCCCCACCTCGTCGGGGCCTGTGGTCGACCACGCCGCCACCGAGCGGATGGCCGCCGGCGCCGACGCGACCAACGCCAACAACCTGGGCCTGACAACAACCGAGGTGACCGCCGCACAGTAGCTTTTTCCGCTCGGCGCTCGCTTGCAGCAAGCAGCGCGCCGACCATCAGCTTCCTCTGTCGTTGACGTTGACTGTCTCAGCCGCACGGCGGCGCTGGGGCGGCCGGCGCGTGCCGTTTTGCGCCGGTCGAGCCGCCGGGCGGGCTCTCATCCTTGCCGTTTGCGCGGCGCGCCATCTGCGTGAGGGGGTCGCCAGGGGGTCCGGGGGATGTGCCCCCGGTCTCTGTCTCGCCCCACGACAACCCCCCTCGCCGCCGACCCATTCTCGTCCCGGGGGTTGACACAGGACGTCCGATCTCGACACCCGTTGTGGCGAACTTTACGCCTCGGGCGATGAACTCCTGCCTGCCGCACAGCCTGGTAGCGATGGTGCAGCCGGAGGTGAGCTTGTGGGCAGCTGCTCGCGCAGCGATTCGGCCGTGCCGGCTGGGTTCGCGGCGAGCCGTGAGCAGTTCGAGTCGCTGCTGGCTTCTTGGACGGGACGGACGCTGCGGGGCTCTCGCACGCCGAGCTTGAGGAGCATCTTGACCGCGACGGGCGGGAGTTGTTGCGGCGGCTGCTGGATGACCATCTGGCGTTGCGGGCGGTCCGCGAGCAGCGCCTTGAGCAGGTCCTCGGCGATGAGGGGGTCGGCGCGCGGCCGGGTCGAGGCCGGGCACACGCGCGCGTTCGAGACGGTGTTCGGGACCGTGTCGGTGGAGCGGCTGGCTTACCGGGCGCCCGGGCTGGGGAATCTGCATCCCGCCGACGCGATCCTGAATTTGCCGGTCGAGCGCCACTCCCACGGGCTGCGCAAGCTGGCCGCGCTGGAGAGCCCCCGCGGCAGTTTCGACGGACGCGATCGATGCGATCGAGCGCCGGACCGGGCAGCGGCTCGGTAAAGCGCCAGGTGGAGGAGCTCGCCGCGCTGGCGGCGATGGACTTCGAGGACTTCTACGAGTCCCGCCGTCCGGCGCGAGGCAAGCGCGGGAGATCTGTTGGTGCTCTCGGCCGACGGCAAGGGGATCGTGATGCGACCGGACGCGCTGCGGACCCGCGCCCCGGCCAGGCCCCGCGCGGGCCCCGCAGCCCAAGCCCCGGCTCTCAGGCGAGCAACAGCACAACCGCAAGCGGATGGCGGAGATCGGCGCCGTCTACGACGCTGAGCCGGCGCCGCGCACCCCAGCCGACATCCTCACCTCCGCGGCGCCGGAGGGCTATCGAGCCGGCCCCGGGCCCGGTCGCGGCCAACAAGTGGCTGACCGCCAGCATCGTCAACGCGCCAGCGGCGGTGATCAAGCGCGTCTTCGACGAAGCCGAGCGGCGCGACCCCAAACACCGCCGCACCTGGGTCGCGCTGGTCGACGGCGCCAACCACCAGATCGAGCGGATCAAGTTCGAGGCCCGCAAACGCAAGTCAAGGTCACGATCGTCGTCGACTTCGTGCACGTCCTGGAATACCTGTGGAACGCGGCCGGCTGCCTTCACCCCAACGACGACCAGGCCGCCGCACGATGGGTGCACCACCAGGCCACCAGAGTGCTCGAAGGACACGCCCGCAAGGTCGCCGGCGCAATCCGCCGCCAAGCGACCAACGCCCGCCTCGACGCCTCCGAGCGCAAACCCGCCGACGAAGCCGCCGTCTACCTGACCAACAAGGCGCCCTACCTCGACTACCCGACCGCGCTCACCCAAGGCTGGCCGATCGCGACCGGGATCGTCGAGGGCGCCTGCCGCCACCTGGTCAAAGACCGGATGGACATCACCGGCGCCCGCTGGGGACTCGCCGGCGCCGAAGCGATCCTGAAGCTACGCGCCATCATCGCCAACGGCGACTTCGATGAGTACTGGCACTACCACCTCACCCAAGAACACCACCACGTCCACCAAACCCGCTACCACAACCACACCATTCCAGCCGCATGACAGGCCAACCCCCGGTCACTTCAGAAGAGCCGCACCCGGCACCGAACCTGACGCTGCATGCTCGCGCGCTGCCGCGAGCGCGGCTGCTGTTCTGGGGCCGTTGGCGATCGACCGCGCCGACAACCCGCCGCCGATGGTGCAGATCGAGGACCGCACCCCCGAAGGCTGGCAACCCCTCGCGTTCATCCCAGTCGACGCGCACGGCCGCTACCGCTACACCTTCTACAGCTCGCCGCTGACGATCGGCTACACGTTCGCGTTCCGCGCCAGCACCCCAGCGACGGCCGACTGGCAATCGGCCCGCACCGCGATCAGAAAAGTCCGGGTCCACCGATGAGCAGGCTCGCAAACGCACGCACCCTCGCGCTTCTAATCGCGCTCGCGGCGCCGCTGGTCACGACGCCGCCCGCGGGTGCCGCCACCCCCGCGGTGACCGCGCAGGCCCAGCAGGCCAACGCCGCCTTCCTCGCCTACGCGCCACCGCCCGCCGGCGGCGCCGGCGCGCTATGCCTCGTCGACACCGGCGTCAACGCGAACCCCGACACCACGCCCGGGCTCATCGGCTCCTACGCGATCGACAACGGAGCCGCCGGCGACGTCGACCCCCAAGGACACGGCACCAGCATGGCAATGATCGCCGGCGCCGCCGGCATCGGCATGATCGGCGCCTGGCCGCAACTGAAGATCGTCAGCGTCCGCGCCACCAACGCCCCCACCCCAGGCCAAGAACCCACCTTCGAATTCAACGACTACACCGACGGAATGAACTTCTGCTTCGACGCGCCCGCGACAGACAACGTCAAGGTCGTTGACCTAGCGCTGTCCTCTCAGATCCCACCCAGCCCAGACCAGGCGCAGGCCTTCGCGACGTCCGTCGCGAATCTTGAGCGGCAAAACGTGGCTGTCCTCGCGGCGGCCGGCAATGATCCTGGGCCGGTCGGGGAGCCGGGCGCGGAGCCGGGTGTGTTCGCGGTCGGGGCGGCGACCGCGCAGCCGGGAACGTTGAGCGACACGGGGGTCGGGTCCTTCTGCTCGTTCACGGCGACGGAGGGCGTGTCGTTCTATGCGCCTGGCTGCGGTCTGGACGCCGCCAATCCGTTTACCGACACACCGTACTGCTGTGCGGATGGAACCTCACAGGCGTCCGCGTTCACCGCGGCGGTGCTGGTCGCGCTGATGAGCTACGACCCCACGCTCACCTACAACAAGGCCGAGCAGCTGCTAATCAGCACCGCTATCGACGGCGATCTGAACGTCGCCGCCGCTTTTGACGCCGACGGGCTCGGCGGCATCGTCGCCGACGGCAACGCAAACATACCGGCGCAGCCCACAACCCCCTCCCAGCCCGCGACTCCGACCGGATCCACCGGCTCGACCCACACACCGCCCGCTACATCAACGCCCAAGGCGAGCTACCCCGTCAGCGTCCGAGCGGTGCGCTGGCATCACGGCATCCTGACGATCCTGCTCGCCGGAATGCGCCCCCGCGACAGCGCCAGGATCACGCTGCACTACAGTCGCAATCGCGTGCGAACGCTCACCTCGCACAAAAACAGGACCAGGATCCGTACGCGACGGCCACACAGCGTCACAATCCATGTGACCAGCGGCGACAGGTCACTGAGCGCCCGCGAGACCGTGATCGTATGAGTCGGTGGCGATCGTTAGCGGCGGCAATCGCGCTCGCGGCCACGCTGCTGGTGGGAGTGATCGCCGCCGGCGCGACCGGGGCGGACGCCCAGTCCGACGGCACCTACACGGTCACGGCTTGTAGCCCGAGCACGAGCTCGGGTGGCTGGCAAGCCATCAATAACGCTCCGTCGTCTATGACCGCCGGCAATCTGTGTGGCCCCAGCACGCCCGCGATTGGGCCAAACGAGCAGCTGACGGAGACCGGCGCGCTGTCTGGCGAGGACGAGATCGGGTCAACGACCCCGGTTCCCACCGGCGATCTCGCCGGCTGGCAGTTCACCGCGCCCGCTGGGACGACGATCACGAGCGTCAGCTATTACGCCAGCTATGAAACCGACGGTGACGGTTGGCTCGCCGGGCTGATGATCGACGGCACCCCAGTCGCGAGCGACTGCCAGACCAACCTCGACCACACCAGCCCTTGCCAGGTGCTGAACAACCTATTAGCACAAGTTCAGAACGGATTGGACGCGAGCAGTCTCTTTTTTGGCGCTGGATGCGAACGGGTTCAAGGAGGAGTCAGATGTCTGCCAAATGTCATGACAACTCACGCCGTCGAGGCTGATCTGTATTCGGCGCAGGTGATCGTGTCGGAGTCTGCGAGCCCGCTGGTGCAGGGGGAGAGTGGGGCGGTGTGGAGTACCGGCGTGATCTGGGGAACGGTGCCGCTGAGCTTCAATGCCTCGGACCCCTCGGGCATCGAGACCGTCGAGGTCCAGCCGCCCGCCGGGCGCGACCTCGCCGACGTCCAAGAGCCGTGCGATTTCTCGCAAGCGCAGCCGTGCCCGCAGCTACCAGACGGGCTGGTGCAGCTGAACACGCTCGGGCTGCCCGACGGACCCGAACACGTCGCGCTGAAGCTGACCAACGCCGCCGGCAACACGACCGTCGTACAAGGGCCCACGTTCATCGTCGATAACAACGGCCCACCGGCGCCAAGCAGCCTGACCGCCGCTGCGGCAAGCCAAAGCTCCAACGTGATCGATCTCGCCTGGTCTGACCCCGCGAACCCGCCCCAGCCGACGCAATACGCCTACGCGCAGCTCTGCCAAGCAAGCTGCCAACCACCCGTACAGCTCAACCCGACCGGCGCCGGGCAGATCACCGCTCCGGCGCCGGGCAGCTACACCGTCCGCCTCTGGCTGACCGACACCGCCGGCCGCGGCAGCGACGCCAACGCCGCGACCGCGAGCGTGACCGTGCCGGCAGCGCCGATCACCACAACAACGACCACGACCACGACCACGACCACCATAACGACGAGCAAGACCTCGACCGTCCCAACCAAACCACCGCCGCGGTGCGACCCGCTGCGGCGCTGCCCGGTGTTCAGGGTCGCCGGCGCGAAGTGGACACACGGGCGCCTGACGCTGACGATCGCCGGGCTGCCCAAAGGCGACAGGCTGCAGATCACGCTGTACTTCGCGCACAATCGCCGACGCACGATCGCGACCAGCAAACGCCGGGTGACGATCCTCACGCCACTACCCAAGCGGGTCCTATTGGTCGCGTTGCGGCGGGCACGGCGCGACGGCGGAACGATCACGCTAACCAAGCTCAAAGAAGCGGTCGAGTGAATCGTGGCCGACGAGCGCGCGTGCGCAACAGCACGCCTCAGCCAATCGCGGCGGTGGCCCGCCGTTACCCAGCCGAGACGCCACGGCCGTGAAGCCCTGTCGGCGCCGGCAACTCTGGCGGACGTATGCAGGCCCGGCGTCGCGATCCGCCGCCCGCGGAGTTCCAAGCACTTGTGCCTCGCCGAGCGCTCGCTCTGGACCGCTACGGTGAAGTCCGGGAGGGGCGCTGCACACGAGCCGCGGCGCCACACCGACGCCACGCTGACGTGCAGCGCGGCTGATCGAACTACTCGCTCCCCCCCGCCCGCGCCGCAGAGGTGAATAGGCTGGCGCAGTTCAACCCCGGCGGTCCGAGGACTACAGGATCACCTCCGCCGGGCAACACGATCCCGAACGAGACCATCTACTAGCCGAGAGCCAACCTCTCGGTCGAGATCATGACCCCCGGTGAGACAGCCGAGGCCAAGCTCGCGTTCTAGCCGCCCTCAGGTCAGCGAGGTGGCAATCGTCAACCCGGAGTAGGACAGGGTTCAATGGCTCACACACGCCCGCGGTCGCTACCAGCCAGTCCGGGAAAGCAGGCTCATCGACCGCGGACCCGCGCAGCTGAGCAAGCAGCTGGAGTACCGCGATACGGTGCCCGCGCCAACGCCGCCAGCTCGTCGTCGGTGCATATGCAACCACCATGTACGGGCTACGCAAGCGCGACGCGGCGCGCCGGCCGCTGTCCGTTGCCCTGCCCAGAGCGGTGCTTCTGGTCTCAGCGGCGAGCGGCAGCCGGCTCGAGAATGCCAACAGCGACGAAGCGGGCGCGCGTCAGGGCTCCGAGACTTAGATCAGCCCTGCGCCGACGTTCCGCCGACGACTCGGAGTGCGGGCGTGGGTGGGAGCTCGTCTTCGGCAGCAAGGGGTCGTGAGCTCACTTGAGCCTCATCGGTGGACACATCGCCGGCTGGATCAACCCAATCGTCGGGAGGCTCGATCCGGGCTTCGATGCCGGCGTTCTCGGCGAGCAGGTACAGCAGATGGGTTCCGCTCAGGAGCTCGAGCGGCTTCCCGGCGGCGAACTCGAAGGAAGACTTCCCGTAGCCGCTTGTCGTTACGAGAATGCCCTTCGAAGCGCCTTCGTTCTGCATGGTGCCGTAGAGATCCCGTACTGCGCTGACGCCGACGGTGTGCTTGTAGCGCTTCGCCTGGATGACGACTTTGCCGCCGAAGATGGGGCGTGGGTCGAAGGCGACGCAGTCGACCCCGCCGTCTCTGGACGGCTGGGTCTGACGAGTGTCCAGCCCCATCTTCTCGAATAGGTTGGTGATCAGCGACTCAAAATCCCGCGGGGACAGCTCCATGAGGTTCGGCCGGGTGTCGAGAGTCCCGAGAACATCACTCTCCTGAACGAATCGCGGATCAACCATGTCGAACTCAAGGACGGGTCGGACCGGGACCAGTTCGGCCGGGCTCTTGGAGACTGAGGCGTTGAGGCCTTTGAGACAGGCTGCTGGATCAACATTTCGCAGGTCGAGCTGCGTGAACGCCTCCCTCGAGAGCCGCACGGTGATGAGATGCGGCGACATGGGCTTGCCGGTGGCTGGGTCGATCGTGTCGACGTATCCGTTCAGTACAAGCGTTTCAAGCCTTTCCGTGCGGTCAGACTCCAATAACTCATGGACTGAGCGCAACGTCACCTGGGCAACCACCGAGGCGTATAGCCCCTTGACCTGGGTTTGGGGGCGTGCGCTCTCCTCCATGGCGTCACGAGCCTTGACGTACCGGTACTGCTTGATCTTCGGGACCACCTCGATGGATGGAAGCTCCAGCTCGACGACGAGCTGCTTGGACTCGGGAACAAAGGCCATCCGATGCGTCCGGGGGAAGCCCTCGGGGTATACGCTGCGATCCAAGACCATCGAGAAGAACTGGACGACCGCGTCCGGATCGCCGCCCTCAAATGCCGTGTTGAAATCATCGACCTCGCGATTCTGGGCCTCGGCGATCGCATTGACGTTGCTGACGACGCTCTCGTAGCCCAGCCTCGCCGCCTCAAAGGCTTCCTGGCGCCGATTCTCGCGATCTCGGTAGGCCGCTAGCTCGGTCTCGTACCGCTCCATTGCCGCAGCGACCGCACGCGCCTGCTTCTTGGCCGCTCCCGGCATGAACTTCGCGATTCCGGCCGCTGGCATCGGCATAAAGCTGGCCTTATCCGGCGCAGCCTCCGGAATGGCCAGCGCGCCAGGTTGAAAGGGGGGAATCTCGGGAGCCGCTTTCAAGGACTGAATATCCAGCACGTCGTCGACCTCGAGTGCGGCCAGCAGCAGCCCCTCGAGCGCCTCATTTCTGGCCGCCAACGCCTCGTTGAGTGCGTTCGTCTCAGCGGTCCGAGCCTCCAAGTACAAACGCTTTCGTTCCTTCTCGTCCTGTGCTTGCGCTCGCTCGTACGCCTTTCGCGCCTGCTCCGCAGCTTTCGATCTCGCGAGCCGGGCCCGCTCCTCGTCGCGGGCTGCTCGATGGAGCTCTCTCTGCCGCTGCGCCGCCCGAGAAGCGACTGAAGATCGCCGCGCCACAAGGCAAATCTATGCGACGTCACCGCCCCAATTCAAGGTACGCACGCCCGCGTCCGGCATTCACCCGCGCGAACTCGGCATCCTGCTCGTCACTGCAGACCGCGAGCCCGGCTCCCAGCAGCAGGCGCGAAGCGGCTCGGCATCCACTCCGGGAGGCGTTGCAGATGCATTGCGATCCCTCAGCGTCCGACCCCAATGGACACGGCGGTCCGACGTCCCGCAGCCAGTGTTGCGGACGATCGTTCGGTCGCCGAGGCGATCGTGAGCCGTCGAACAACGTGAGACGCGAAAGCGCTCGCGCGATCACCACGGGCGAGTCGTGCGGATCGCCCCTTAAGGGGCTCCGGCACGTAGCTCCGACATCACTTCGTACGCCCAGTTCCGGAAGTTGGGGAAGATGCGCAGAAGGAGCAGCGCCTGGTCACGATCGACCACATCCAGCGCTGGGTGCCCTCCGTCGTTGCGCGCTACACGGATGATCGACGCGACGCTGCCGAAGCTCGCCTCACGCTGCTCGCGTAGGCGCCTCGAGAGCTTGTCGCCGTGCTCCTCCAAGTAGGTGTTGACGTGCCGGAGCAGCCTCAGCGCGGGCCGGTCTCGCAATTGCTCAATGTCCCTGGCCGCGTCCTCGTCATTACTGGCGATGGCCTCCGCCAGTACGAGGATGACGTGCTCAGCCGTTGCCCCAAGCATGACGGCCGAGGCGTCTGGCAGGTCAGCATCGAACGCAGCAATCGCCTGCCCGAGGTATCGCGCCTCGACCTCATCGACTGGATACCCGGTCGCGACCTGACCTACGTAGCCCTCCGGGTCGTATACGTCGGGCCCCCCCTTCTCGAGGTAGTCCCGGCCAATCTCGGTGATGCTCAGGAAGGGCCAGTTCTCGTTACTTGAGTCCTTCCCCGGGACGAGGATGCCCGAGTTGATCAGCTTCCAGACGATCTCGCGGAAGCGTTGATAGTCAATCCGACGCAGGTCGGCACCATGTATGGCGTCGCCTATGACCGGAAGCCCGCGCTCCAGAAGAACGGTTGCCGTGTGCCGCTTGAACCCGAGGTACTGGTCGGGTTCCTCACGCTTCAGCGACTCCAGCATCGCCTCGCGAAGCGCCACGCGCTCGATCGCTTCCTCGGTCGTCAAATCGTCACCTCCCAGGACTAGAACGAAATGCGTATACGCGCGTCTCTCGCCCGGCAAGTAGAAGACCGGCGCGCCCTCGTCCACTCCGCCAGTATCCCGCGAGAACGAGTTTCTCGTCTTCGGCGCACGATCGAATTCGCCGCCGTCGCGAACGTCAGTCCGGCGACCGGCGTGAGGTTGTCCGAGATCTCGTAGAACTTTGAGTGGCGGTCCTCCCGTCCTGTCCGCTCCGGTTGGGAGCGTTCGGGGCGACCAAACCAAGTCCGAGAGGACAGGAGGAAACCGCCATGAAGAAGGTATCCGGCCCGCAGGTCGTCACGGCCGCGGAGGCGGCGGAGATGCCGCTACCTGCGGAGATTCAGGAGGCGCTCGGCGAGCTCGTAGGGGCAGCGAGAGAGGGACTGCTCGCGCTGAGCGTGGGTCTCGGGCTGACCGTCGTTCATCAGCTGATGGAGGCTGAGGTCGACGAGGTCGTGGGCCCGAAGGGGAAGTGGAACCCGGACCGGACCGCGAAGCGTCACGGTCACGAGCGCGGGTCGATGACGCTCGGCGCGTCGGCGCGTGGAGGTCGAGCCGCCCGCGGATCCGCACGCGCCGATGACGAGCGCGAGCTGCCGGTCGCAGACGTATGAGTACTTCGCCGACCGCGACCCGCTCACCCGGGCGGTGATGGACCGGATGCTCGCCGGCGTCTCGACCCGCAAGTTCGCCGTCGTCGGCGAGCCGGTCGGCGAGGAGGTCGAGCGGGAGTGCGGCTCGACGGGAAGAGCACGGTGTCGGAGATGTTCATCGAGCGGACCAGGACCGCGCTGGGTGAGCTGATGAGCCGCCGGCTGGACGACGTGCGCCTGGCGGTGATGATGCTCGACGGCATGGAGATCGCCGAGCGCACACACGTCGTCGCGCTCGGGATCAGCACCGAGGGCGTGAAGATCCCGCTCGGGCTGTGGGAGGGCTCGACCGAGAACGCCACGCTCGCCCGCACGCTGCTGGCCGACCTGGTCGACCGGGGCCTGGATCCCGAGCAGGCGATCCTGTTCGTGATTGACGGCGGGAAGGCGTTGCGCCGCGCGATCAAGGACGTGTTCGGCGAGCACGCGCTCGTGCACCGCTGTCACCGGCACAAGGAGCGCAATGTCACCGACCTGCTCCCCGAGCGCGACCGCCCCGCGATCCTGGCAAAGATCCGCGGCGCGTGGGCGCTGAAGGACGCCGACCTCGCCGAGCAGCGGCTCGAGCAGCTCGCGTCCGAGCTCGAGCGCACCTGGCCCGACGCCGCCGGCTCGCTGCGCGAAGGGCATGAGCGAGACGCTGACGCTGATGCGCCTCGGGATCGGCGGCCAGCTCGCCAAGACGCTGTGCTCAACGAACCCGTGCGAGTCGATGATCGAGATCGTCCGCTACACGCAGCGCAACGTCAAGCGCTGGCAGGACGGCGACATGCGCAAGCGCTGGACCGCCGCCGGGATGCTCGTCGCCGAGCAGCAGTTCCGGCGGATCATCGGCTACCGCGACCTCGCCAAGCTCGTGATCGCGATCGAGCGTCACGCCGACCAGTAACCGCTCGCCGCGACGCTGACACTGTCACGCCCACTGAGGTGACTCTGGCCCAACTGTATAACTGTCAATCACACGAGGACCGCCGCCAAAGTTCCACGACGATCCGGACATCCTCTCACCGGCGTGCATCGGGTGGGCTGTTGCAAGAGAGCGACTCGCGGGCATCATCTAGCCTCTTCGAGGTGGCTGAGGGCTGGGAGGGAGAACTCGCCGAAGAGGATTACCTGATTGGCTACGCGACCCCGGACGCGTATGGCGTTCCGTTGAACATCATCGGCAACCGTTCGGAGGAGTTCTTTGCGGCCTTGGGGCGCATCGTCGGGCTGGGCGCGACCCTCGAGAACAAGATCCTTGGATTCCTCCAGTATCTCGTCGGGCGTGACCAGCAGGCCCATACGGAGCTGAGCGTCAGCCGACTGATTGAGATGGCTTTGAAGGAGCTTCACCGACTCCCGCAAGCCGAGCGTAAGTTTGCGGAGGAGTTCCTAGCTGATGCAAAGGCGATCACGACCAAGCGGAACGACTAGGTGCACAACCAATGGCAATCCAAAGGGGATGGTCGCTTCTACGGCTCGAGAATCCCTCTGAAGAAGGGCGCTACGGCCGTGGATATGGTGATCACGCTGGACGATATGCGTGCCGACATCGCCCGTCTCGTCGCACTGCTTGAAACCAAGCGCCTACATCGATTCCAGGGCCTGGTTTCCGGTGGGCAGCACCTGACGTAGACCCTACGCCGTCGCTTTTGCGATTCTGGCGCAAAGACATCGGCCATCGCGGTAGGGCGACGAGCAATGTCCGCGGCGCACCTGCTTGCTCGTGAAAGCGGCACCGCCGCCCGAACCTGGTCCGGCGAGCCCGATCGAAGACTCCGCGACCGGCTCATCGGAACGGTCGGGGGCCGGATGTAGCACTGGCATATGTCCCGTTGCACAGCGCCTGTCTACGGCCACCGCACGGCGAGCGGTGCCGCGAACTGCCGGGTCTGCGGCTCCCGAGCGTCGTACCGTCCGTCCTACTCCTACTCCCCGCCGGTCACCCCGTACCGGGGTAGCGAGGGTGGATCGTCGGCGGGGGGCGGATCCTTCCGCAGCGGCGGATCGTCCGGCGGCGGGAGGTCGCGTCGTACGCGCAGCGGGAGCTTGGTGTCGTACACGGCAGTCGAGTGGCGCTCGATTGAGCCTCTCGCTCGTCAAGCCGACGAGCAGGCGCGCCAACACCCGGAGCGTCGCGATCTGTTCCTCTGTCATGCCTGGGAGGACCGAAACGGCTGCGCGACCGAGCTATACGACCTCCTGAAGTCCAACGCCGCGACGGTCTGGTTCAGCGAGAGGGACGTCCGACTCGGCAAACCACTTCTCCGCGAAATCGACAAGGGACTGGCGACGTCCAGGATCGGCCTCGTGCTGGTGACCCCGGCGCTGCTGAGCAGCCTCGCAGCCGAAGGAATCGCCGATAAGGAGCTCTCCGTGCTACTTGCGACCGACCGAGTGATCCCCGTCGCCCATGGGACGACCTTTGATGATCTCCGCGACGTCAGCCCCATGCTTGCCTCGCGTTCCGGATTGAACACCGCGGAGTCGTCGCTGGAGGAGGTCGCCGCCAAGCTCGCCGCTGCGGCGCTCGCCGAGGACGGCGCCTGACAGGCCGGGACGGCGTCCAGCGTCATCCCAGTTTTGAGGCATCGCGCTGTACGCGCGCAGGGCCCCTGTCGGATGGCGATGGCTGGGCTGAGCCGCCCCCTGTCCACGGCATGGGCACCGTGCTGCTGCTCGGTCGCCGATCCGGCACCGCAGCCATCCGCGCCACGTTCCGGCCCGTGCGTAAGCAAGTCGGACGAGCGCTTTGATCAGCGGGCCGACCTCGCCTGAACGAATGGTTTGGACGACTCATCGCACGCTCGCCGGCGAAGGCGGTCACGGGCTCGCGCCGAGCTCTCGCGGCTCGAGGTGTCGGGTAGGCCCGGCGCCTTGCGGCGCCGGGCCCCCCTAGGAACCGGACGTGCCAGTTTCCCGGCATCCGGCTCGAGCGAGCCCTGTTGGCGGTTGGACGGGCAGAAGTGCCGGGTCGCGGCCGTAGCGGCAGCTGAGGTGTACGAGACGGGGTTCAGCCTTGTCCGGCGTGCCGTGGTCCCACACGACGTCGATCGTCTTGCGGGTGGTCGCCAGCCAGTGTTCCCACTCGCGCGGGGTTTGTGGCTGGTCCTCGACGGGAGTTAGCGCGCTCTTGCAGATCGCGCAGCGACCGTCCTGGACTCGGTGGAGTCGCTGGGCGGTGTGGTTGATCGGCAGGGGCGTCTTGTGCCGTCGCCGGGCCCAGTATTCGACGAGCGCAGGGTCGTCGGGGGACGCCCCTTGCCTGACGGTCTGGTGCCGGACGATGTTGGTCCAGGCGAACTTGTGCATGAACGCGCCGCTGGTGCGGTCGCCGAACACCCACCGGTCCTGCCGGGCCTTGTTGAACTTGCCGAAATACCGGTGAACGACCCAGGATGTCGGTTTGTTCGCGTGGCTGAAGGTGGCCCACTTGTAGGTGAGCCGCCACAGGTAGTAGTCCAGCTTGCCGAAGATCTCGGCCGATACCTGTGTCCGGTAGTAGGCGGCCCAGCCCCGAATGATCGGGTTGAGCCGTTTGATCACCACCCGAGCGTTGGTCCCGCGCAGGGACCGCAGCTCGGTGCGCAGCCGTTCCCGGATCCGTCTCTGAGCGGCCTTGCTCGGCTTGATCAGCGGCTTGGTGGCGTAGCGGCGGACGTTGAACCCGAGGAAATCGAAGCCCTCATCGAGGGTGACGACGCGCGTCTTGTCCTCGTTGAAAGCCAGACCTCTCGGCGCCAGCCACACGGCCAGCCGCGCCTTGACCTCGAGCGCTTCCTGCCGGGTGTGACAGAGCGCGACGAGATCGTCGGCGTACCTGATCACAGTCGGGGAGCCCATTGCCACCCTCCCGGCGCTGATGCCGGTCGTGTAGTAGCGGACCCCGGCGGCCTTTTCCATCCCGTGCAGGGCGACGTTCAACAGTACAGGGCTGACCACACCGCCTTGCGGAGTTCCCTCCTCGGTGCGGTAAAGCCGTCCCTGCTCGACCACGCCCGCCTTCAACCAGTGCTCGATCATTCCCCTTGCGGGGAAGCTGCCGAGCATGGCCAGAATGTGATCGTGGGCGATGCGGTCGAACGCCCCAGCCAAATCTGCGTCCAGCACCCAGTGTCGTTTCGGGCTCTTGCCCTTGACGACCTCATAGATCGCCTGGATCGCGTCATGGCAGCCGCGGCCCGGCCGGAACCCGTAGGACCTCGGCTCGAACCGCGCCTCCCACTCCGGTTCCAGCGCGTTGAGGACGCGTGCTTGATGCACGCGATCAACGACAACAGGAATCCCTAATGGTCGGCGCTTGCGGCTCCCTGGCTTGGGGATGTACACCCGCCTGACCGGCATCGCCTTGAACGGCTCGGCCCGGTGCCCGATCCTGTCGGCCAACTGCATCTTGGCTTCTGGGGTCAGCACCACCTCGCCGTCCACGCCTGCCGTCAGACGACCGGCATTGCGCTCCGTCACACGCCGCACGCTCACCAGCGTGTTCGCGTATGAGCGGAGCATCAACTTCTGCAGGCTGCGAACCCGTTTCAGGTCCCCCGCCTTGGTCGCCGTGAAGATCCGCTGCCGCAACCGCCGTACGTCGTCCTCGACGTGGCGCCAGTCGATCTGGCGCCAGGCGAGAACAGCGTCCTCTGGTCCGTTCACCGCGCCGACCGTGGTTGGCTTGGCGTCCAACTTGTCCTCGGGTTCCGGGGCTTCGGTCATCTTTCTCCTCACAGGCTCACCTGACCGCGTCAGCGCCCTTTCGAGCCCGGGCACCAGGCCCGGTATCCGGCCGGTTATCCGCGACGACCAACTGGAAGGGCTGGTCCTGCTCTCGCGGTTTCCCGGTGCCTTTCGGCCACCGGCATTCGCTTCTCGGTCATCCTGTTCCCGCCGAGGAGTTGGGCCCCCCTCACGGTCGGCTTACCGGCCGAACGGCCGGACCCCGACGGGGTTACCGCGTTCCGCACGCATGAGCAACGACCGGGGTGGGCGCCCTCTATACCCCGAGGACGGCGGTGCTCATCCCGGACCGAGCGGACTGCCCAGCCGGCGCCTGCCGCTCTGCCACGGCTAGTCCTTCAACCCCGCTCCAACATCCCACCTACCGGGGCTCCGCTTGACGAGGCATCAACGAGGGTTCAAGCAATTCGCCCGTCCGGTCTTCCCCTCGCCTGCGGCCGCCCGGATGGAACGGGCCGCCGCTTGGGCTTTCCCCCGAGCTCCGCACCCCGCCGACCAAGAGCCGGACGACGCACGTCGAGGTGGGGACAGGCCATCGAGCACGGACCTGGGACTACGCACTCAACTCATATCAGTCGATCTCCAATCCAGTAGTCCACTCAATACGTGCGACCTCGCGTCGCACGTCCGATAGCGACAGCGACGGGGCGTAGACCGAGGTGCCCGCTCCGTCAAAGATGGGGCAGTCTGCGAGCCAGCGATCAAACTAGCGAGCTCCGGCCGGGCCCGGGTTTCAGTGCTTGCTGAAATCGTGCAAGCAGTGGAACCTCTGGCGGAGCAAATCCAGGACCGCCCGCTGGTCACGGTGGCTGTGAACTCTGCGGGGCGTCAGTCACGTGGTCAGTATGCCGTCGTAGGCGCTGACGGCCTCCGATTCGGGCATCTCGTCGGCGACTCGGCCGGCCCTGCACCGCGCGGGGATGCGAGGCCCTGCGGCGCCGAGCGTACGGCGTCGGGGCCGGTCGCGGGATTGTGCGCCTCGCACAGCTCGACGACGGGCCGGCCGGCTACAGGGAGCCTGCCGCCCACCACCGCTTTCACCACTTCTTCGCCGGCGAGCGCGCCAGCGCTACGGCGACGTTGAGTTGCCTCCCGCGCCCTACTCCACAGCGAGAGCGGCGTTCGGAATAAACGCCGCCAAAGGAGTCGGTGCCGAGCCCTCTGGAGGCTTACCTTCAAATACGGTGTCGAGGTTGGCATGGGGCGGCAGCGGTGGCTCCTGGAATCTCGACGGCGATAGTCCGTCGACCGGCTCGCGTCCGCGGGGTCGGGTCCACGGCTCACCCGCGCTGGGGCGGCCGCCGCCCCTGTGCTTTGCGCCGGCCAGCGGCACTCTGCGGCAGCGCGCAACGTCTTCGAGGAAGTCGGCAAGTCGTGCAACGCCTGGTAGTGGCCCCAGATGGTGGGGCGGCAACCCTAGGGTTGCTGGATTGGGCAAGCGTCGTGTGCTGACGGACGCGATCCCTGAGCCCATCAGCGAACCCCACAACGCCGTCGCCGATATCACGTGGAACCACTCCCAGCACCCGCCGGCCGGGCCCGCGAGCCTTTGATCTGCGTAGGTAGCCGGCAGCGCTGCAAGCGACGTGAAAGGCGGTGCGGGAGATGGAGCTTCGCCGGGCCAGGGTGGTGCTGGCAATACATAGAACACGTGCAGTCGCACTCGGGCAAATTCGGGCCCGGTGGCGTAGCGCTGTAGCTGGGGCATGTTGATCGGCACGGTATGACCGAACCGAAGAGGGCTGCAGCCCTTGCACTCAAAGATCAGCAGCTTTCCAGCGCCTTGAGCGGATAAGTCCCAGTTGCCGGCTGCGCTCTGCGTGGGGGCCCACAGCCGGATGCCTGGAAACCAAACCTCGAGCTCCATAGCCAGCCAGCTCTCAACCGTCCTCTCGGGAATGCTCGAGCTCATCGTCGCGAACCATCACGTCGCGTCGCGCAGCTTGCTCTCATGGTGTTCCATCTTTGCGATTCGGTCGGACCGATCCCTGACTTCTGGTCTGATCGCTGACGATGCCTTTCGTCGAGCTGCTCGCGCCCGGCATACGAGCGCTTCGGCGACGATCCACAAGTCCAGCTCCAGGCCAGTGGTCGTTCCGGCTGATGATCGCAAGCGCCCAAGACCGAGCGCGAGCGTCGCCGAATCCAGGGCCGACGGAACTGCGTGCAAAATCACCGATGCGTATAGGCAGCATCCATCCCAACTCAGGGCTAGCGGTTTCCACGGCGCCCACGGCCGCTCTCGCCACGGGGCCCAATGTCGATCGTTAGTCGCGTCGCCGATCCCGGGTGAGCCGGCGTGCGCTCCGTCGTCATTGCGATAGCGGCCCTTGAGTGGCACCCGTTGGAAAGATTGGCGCGACGGTCCAAGCGATGGCTGACATGGGCTTTCGGGCATTCGGTCGTCGTTCCGCGATCATGAAGAGCGTGGCGTTCCGTCCGGCGAGTGCTTAGGCTTCCGGTATGGGCAAGAGAGGTCGTCGTCGCGGACCTGACGCCGGTTCGACGCAGCCTGACTTGTTGCGAATCGTGGTCGCCGCGAGTCCAGGAGGAGAACTGTCGGTGCGCCGTGAGGTTGAGCTAGCGAAAGCAGCTCTGCTCTACGGTGACAAGGTTGTTCTGTTGAGCCCGGCTACGACAATGGTCGCAACTGTCGAGGAGATCGCGGCCTGGTCGCTCGAGGAGCAACTCCGCTTGATCAAGATTGTCGCTCCCTACCTGAGCGACGGCCCAAGTCTCGGGACATTGGAAAGCACGCTCGACCAGCTTGAGCAGGGCCTGAAACGCAACCGACGAGCCCCTGGCTTTCGCCTAATTCGCTCGCAGCTAGCGGACATGCTCAAGCCGCAGTTCGCTCAGATCACAGAGACCATCAGCGGGGTGTTGACAGAGGCTGGGGTCAGCGAACTAGCTCTCGCCAGAGAGAGGCACCTAGTCGAGATCGATCGCACGGACCCGGGCGATACGGTCGAGTTTCTCGCATCGTGCGTGATCTCCGCGAAGCTCAGCGAGTCCGGCAACAAGCAGGAGAACCCGCAGACCACACAAATCATCCAGAGCTTCGTCAAGAAGCTCTACAGACACCTCGAATCAGGGATCGACTATCTAATCTTTGATGAAGCAATCGCGGGGCTCGTCGAAGCGGCCGTGCGCGAAGGTGTCTTTCAACCTGCCGTTGGCCCTCAAGGTCGCTCTGCACAGGCAATGACCGCTGCATCGTTCATCGCGCGACTCCCGACGTTTCCGGAAGCAAAGGTCGACGAGCTCCTTGACATCCGGGAGGAGTTGCGGGCTCCCGTCACAAGATTTCGCAGCGCCATGGTGGCGATGGCACACAGCTTCACTTCCGAGTCCTGGGAATCCGACTTTAACGATCAGCTACACGACGCTTGGGTCGAAACAGTGCAGCCGGCGATCTTGGACATCGAGCAGGCCGTCCAACAGAACCGGTCCTTAACTACGCGAGCGGCTGGAGTGACTGGCGCACTCAACGCAAGCTACCCAGGTCTGTCGATAGTCGCTGCCGGACTGCTCGGTCACGTTAGCCAGGCGACAATTGCGGGCGGCGTGATCTCAGTTGCGGCACCAATTCTGCAAGCGCTCACCAAACAACGAGCATCTGAGAGCGAGATACGTAGCCGGCCGTTCTACTTCCTCTACGGCCTAGACCGCGCACTCTGAGAAGAGTTCTGGCACGACATCATCTGGCGAATCGTCGCCGAAGCGATCATCAGGTTCCCGCAGCGCTGCGGGACAAAGCGCTCGTGAGGTCGCCGGGCGATGAGGCGTCGTCCCCGCTTGGGCGCGCCGATTGGCTCCGGATAGGGGTTCCAGGGTGTCCCACGCCTGGCTCAAATCGTTCGGCGATAGCAAGCGACCGATCCGAGGTGACTGGACAAACGAGTTCCTTCGCGATCCCGTCCAACCTCTCGAGCTGATGACCGGCCCCAGCGACAGCCAGCCGACCATGCGGCCCGGAGACCGATTCGTCCCGCACGCTGTCGGTCACGGACGTGTCTTCGCCTGAGGGCCGAATCGAGTCCGGACCTGCCTGGGCCCCTAACCGCGAGACTAGATGGGATCCGAAGAGGTGGCCCTGGATCTACACGTGTCGGGTCGACACCTGGGTGCCAATCGTTGACCGCGGGCCGCGCACGTGGGACTACGCCTCAAGGGTCAAGGGGCAGATCCAGTTCGGTCGGCCGTACGCACAGCTGACTCGCGCTGAGCATGAGAGCTTGGTGGCTGCGCTCAGCGCAGCGCGGACGGCGCGGAAGCGCCCTCCTGGGTGATCCACGCTGGACGCGCGATGCGAACCCGGTTTTGGGCGCGTCGCTTCAACGGCCCCTGTCACACACAGAGGGTTTCGCACGGTCGCCGACTCGATCGCCGGCGACGAGCTGCGCCAGAAGATGGATCCGCTCGTCCGGCACGCCGGCGCCGAAACAGCGCTCCGTCGCCAAAGCTCAAGTCAGCTGCCAACGTCCGCGTCTGACGGATGCGATCGTGCGGATCAGCCTTGTCGGGGTCGCGCTCTTCGCTGAAACCAGCGCGGATTCGCGCGCGACAACGCACGCACGTAGGCATCACCGCGACATGGACTCCGCGTCCGTGGGGTACCTGCGAGGCGCGCGGCTCAGTCCGTCGTCCGCAGCGGCGCTTACAGTTCGTAAGCAGATGGGCGTTTTCACCCCAACTGACGGAGTCGATCCTCGAGTTGCACTCGCGACCTCGATCCATGCGTCGCCGGGTGTGTATGCCGTGCTGGTGGGAAGCGGAATCTCGACTGCGGCTGGGATCCCGACTGGCTGGCAGGTGGTTCAGAACCTCGCTGGCGGCGTAGCACGAGCGGAGGATGTCGATCTCGAGGAACTCGGCCGGACCGCCACGCAGTGGTTCGCCGACCAGTACGGACACGAGCCTCGATATGACGAGCTGCTCGCGGCGCTCGCACCCACGGATCCAGCGAGACGCGATCTCCTACGAAGGTTCTTCGATCCACCCCCGAGCGCCGGCGGCCCGATCGAGCCGACGGATGCACATCGCGTACTTGCACAGCTCTGCGCGCAAGGTCGGATTCGCGTACTTCTCACGATGAACTTCGACCACCTCCTCGAACGGGCTCTCGACGAAGCCGGAGCCAGCCCGCAGGTGCTGATCACGCCGGCAGACCGGCGCGGGATGGAGCCGTTACAGCATGCTGCAGCGACGGTGATCAAGCTCCACGGCGACTATCGGGGAGCGATGCTCAACACGACTGAAGAACTCTGCAGCTATCCGGCCGATGTGCAGGAGTTGCTGGCCGAGATCATCGACCGGTACGGGCTCATAGTTGTCGGCTGGTCGGCCGAGTACGACACCGCACTGGTTGAGTCGATCAAGATGAGCGCGTCGCGCCGCTACCCCGCCTACTGGCTCAGCCACCACGGCGTACTCACCGAGCCCGCGAGACGTCTCGTCGACCAGCGGCGTGCAACGGTGATCGACATCGACGACGCAGACGAGTTCTTCAACGACCTCAGTTCGCGGCTCGAGCGCCTCGACACTATTGCCGCTCGCCGGCGCCAGCCTGCGGCACTATGGGATCACCATCACGCCCCCGACCAGGCGGGCCTTCCCGGCGGCTGGGCCGTGCTTCCGCTCCTACAGCTCCGCGTCGCTTCTGTGCTTGCTCCGGTGCGCCGTGATGATTGCAGCCCGATTGGTCCGGGTGACCGCGAAGCCATCGTCGCAGCGCTGAACGCGGCGGCCGTCAGTGATGTCATCTGGGCTCTCAGTAACAGCCTGCCCCTTGACTCCGCCGTCGAGCCAGATCCACCGAACATCCTTCACCGGCATCAGGCGCCGCGAGGTTGGATCCCGACCCCTGGGGGACACCAGTCGCTCGCCTCCGCCTCTTATCGAATGGGAGACGACGCAAGCATCGGCATCTCGTCTTTGCTCGAGATTTGGCTTCCCAGACCTCAGGCCGGATCCGTATTGATAACGCTTGATATCGGCGTGTCCATCCGCGCGGCGCTCTCAGTGGACGATGCCGTCCGCCTCTGGCAAGGCGGGCTGATGCTCGTCTCAGGTCGGATCCCCGACGCTCTGCGTGGGATCCTTCCCCGCGAGGCAGACGTCACCGAGGTCGAGATCCACATGGCTGCTCCTGGCAACTCGGGCAGCGGCAACATGGGTGCGGGCGTTGAGAGCAAGGAAGGTTTGTCGGAGCGCGTTGGGCTGAGGATCTTCGGCTCGCTGCCGGATTCGATCCCTCGCTCGGTCGGCCAGGCGATGCGTGCGGAGGGAGCTCTCGACGAGCTCGCCGCTGGCGAACTCGCGGTGGACGCGCTTGAGCGCATGGCACTCAACTGTGGCTTCCTCGATCCACGAATTGCAATCCACCGCCTTCGGGAGGACGTCCGTCGGCGCACGCCTGGCTAGCGCTGTGGGCATCAATCGGCGGTCAGCGAACGCTCCCGCCCCCCGGAGGCCTAGCGGTCGTCTCAAACCTTGTCGGTAAACAGAGCCTCTGACGTGGGCATCCTGTTGTGCAGCCGGTCTCGCATCAGAGTTATTTGGCCTTGGCGCTCGAGGAAGTGGTGCACCAGACTCCGCTCCAGAAGTCGGCCCTCAAGGCTGGCGGCGAGCGCGTCCCTCGCTAGCTTCTCGGCAAACGGGTTATCCATTTGAGTCAGGGAGGCCCATGGCTGCGGCGTTTTCGCGCCAGGGACGGTGGACGGCCCGAACGGTGGCGACGCGCCCGGGCCGAGGCGGGACCGCCGATCGCCGGCCGGTCGGGGTCGGGTTGACGACGAGGCTGCGGTAGGTGACCGGGTCAGCCGCGATGGACTGCTCCAGCAGCCGGTAGAAGAGAAGGCCGCGACGTCGCGAGCGGCGTCGATTGAATCGGAAGGTGAATTCGTTGAGGTACGCGTCGAGGTGCTCGCGGCTGACACGCCCCTGGTGGGTGCCCAGCAGCCAGCGCTGCAGCAGACTCGCTACGCGGTGCACACCAGGCATCACCACATGCGCGGGCTCGCGCTGCTGACGCATCACAGTTCGCTCGTGCTCGTAGCCGCGGTCGGGCAGCGTCCAGTACGCCTGCCAGCCGTCGGTGTGAACGCTCGCGCCCGACTCGATCGCCTCATCGATGAACGGAAGCAAGCTCTCGGCCGAGACATCCGGTACGTGCTTGAGCCGGATCCGCCCGAATCCCTTGGGATTCTCGATCTCCACAGCGATCGCGACGATCGCCTTGGTCTCGGTCCTGCGTCCCTGAGCGTTGCCCTCGACCCCGCCGACATACGCCTCGTCGACCTCGACGTGACCCGCCAGCCGCTCACGACCGGGACGAACCATCGCCACGCGATAACGGTGCAGCATCGCCCACGCGGTCTGGTAGGACCCCAGCCCAAGCGAGCGCTGCACGGAGAGTGCCGACACCCCGTGCTTCTGACTGGTCATCAGCCACGCGGCCGCGAACCACAGCCGCAGCGGGGTCCGGGTGCGATGAAAGATCGTCCCCGCCGTCACCGATGCCTGACGCCCACAGACCACGCACTCCCACCTCCCGCTCCCCAGACGCCACCCCTCCCGACTCACGCACCGAGGGCATCGCATCCCGTCAGGCCAGCGCAACCACTCGAGGTAGTCCAAGCACGCTGCATCATCCGGGAACCACGACAACAGCTCCGCGTACGACCCCGGATAGTCGCGTCCAGCCACCGGCACCGCGCCAGTCTACCTGACTAAAATGGATAACCCGCCTCGGCAAAAGGAGCTACCGCGGCGACGGTCCCGGGCGAGAGCGGACCGCCGTGCATCAAGGCGTTCCGCGTCCGAATGCGCCGTGCTTCGAGCTTGTCGGCGTGGGCGCAAAGACCGTTGAGCCATTGAGTCGTGGCTCGGCCGGGTGCGCGTCTTAGTCTCGATCTCGACCAGTCGGCTGTAGAGGCGCGAGCCGGGGGGGCGTTCGCTGAATCAGCCAGGTGACTGTTGGTGTTGGGCGCGAGCCAGGCCCCGGATGTCTGCCACGCGGGCCGGCGGCCGTCAAGGTCGGGGGCTTTGCCCCTCCCTTCGGGACCGCTGACGCGACTCGCTTGACCGCCACCGTCGCTGGCGTGGCGGGTCGGGGTCATGCCCACAGCCAACGACAACAACGGTCACCTGACCGGCAGCCAAATGGCAGCCGAGCAGCGTCCGAGCGTCCGGCAGCGCGCCTACCTGCGAGCGCTCGCGCAGCGCACCGGCCAGACGTTCGCCTGGCCGGCGACCCGCTCTCAGGCCAGCCGCGAGATCCGTCGCCTCAGCTCAGCGCAGCCGAGCTCCCGCGCGGAGCGCTACGTGGAGGAGCACGACTGGGCCGCCGAGGCCGCAGCCCGCGAGTCCAACTGCGATGTGCCGATCCGGGCCGCAGGATTTCCAGGACTACGGGTCGAGCGCGACGTGGGGGCGGCGGTCATGAGTACCCGCGTGGTCAGGAGTTGCACCGAGCATGGCGCGCTGGGCGCGTGGTCATCGGAGATCGCGCCGCCACCCCCGCGAGGTCAGCTCGAGAGAGCAAGGCACGGGATCGCAACCGAGCACCGCAGCGTGATGAGTGCCTTGTATCGCACGCATGCACGTTCGCTTGAGCGAGTGGTTGCCGCGACGGTCCGCACGAGCTGGGCGAATGTGGAGGATGGTTGCTCGTTCGCGTGGGCGCAGCTGCTGTGCCGTGAAGGGGTGGAGCGGCCGTACGCGTGGCTTGTGCGGGTCGCGGTGCGTGAGACGCTGAGGCTGGAGCGCCGTCAGCGGCGGACGACGGCGTCGCTGTCGATGGCGGACGGGAGCGAGGTCGAGTTTGTGGATGTGCGCGATCCGATCGTGGCTCGCGAGGAGGTGATCGATGCGTGCGCGCGTCTGCGGGCGGCGGCGCTGTCGGATCGCCAAGCGCGGATGCTCGCGTTGCAGGCGGCGGGGTTGAGCTACGGCGAGATCGCTGGCGCTAGCGGCACGAGCGTCCGCACGGTCGAGCGTCAGATCCTGCGCGGTCGTGCTCGCCTGCAGCAGAGCACTGGCTGACGGGCTCGGTCGCGGCGTTCCCGCTCTCGATCATGCCTCTGCGCGTCGCGGGGCTCGGGTGGGTTGATCGCTGTGCATGGCGTGCTTCTTTTGCTGGGTCCCCCCCGTGATCCCGCTGTCGCTTGGCGGTACCTGGCTGGTCGGTCGGATTGCGGGCGGGCACGGCGGCTCCCACCGCGAGCGAAAGTAGCGCTAGACAATCTAGCGCTATTAAGCTAAGGTGCGGCTCGTTCCGATTTTCGATCTAGGAGCTTTCGAGTGTTCGGCACCCGTGGAGGTCGTGTTGCAGTTTGCGTTGTGTTGGCGGTCGCGCCGCTGTGTGTGGTGACGTTGCAGTTGGCGGCGTTGCGGGCGGCTGGTTTGACGGGGGTCGCGCCGCAGGGTGGCGGGGTGATCACGACGTTGATCTCGACACTGACGAGTAATTGGGAGTGGCTGATCGGGACGGGAGTGGGAATGGTGTTGATGATCATCGCGGGGTTGATGATCTTCGGCTCCCAGCGCGCACCCGACTATCTCTTCAAGGTGATCGCCGGGATCATGCTGATCCTGATCGTGATCCCTGCGGTCCTGGCCTGAGGCTCGAGACGGGGGTTGGTGATGTCGCGCAGGATGCTCGTGCTCGCGCTAGTGCTGTCGTTGGTGTTCCCGGCACCGGCGTTGGCCGCGCCGCTCGCTCACGCGTTCGTGATGGGCGACATGTTGGGGATCGGCCATTTGTTGGGCGGGGTGTTTGGGACGTTGGGGCGGGTGGTGTTGGGCGCGTTTTCGTGGACGGTGTCGCTGGCGGGCAGCTTCATCCTGACCACGGTCGGTGGTCTCGTGCGGTTGCTGATCCCGCGCTCGTGGGCTGGCGAGGGGGTTCAGATCATGCGCTGGCTCGTCGCGGTCCCTGACTATGCAGGCACCATCACCACTCCGGGCGGCGGGCAGGTGTACGGGTTCGCGGGGATTAACGCGCTGCGGGATTTGTTCACCTGGCTGGGTGCTGGCTTGTTGCCGCTGAGTTTGGTGTATGCGACGGGGCGGGCGATGGTCGGGCATGGTGATCACGTCGCGGTGCCGTTGGTGCGGGTGCTCGCGCTCGCGGCCCTGTTGGTGTCCTACCCGTATTGGTGGGGGCAGGTGGCGGCGTTGGATAACCAGCTGACCAACGTGGTCTTGTCGCTGCCGCCGGTCGTCAGCGGGTTGCATCAGTTGATGCTCTACGCGGTCGATGGGGTGGCGTTGGGGGGCTGGCAGTTAATCGATCTGACGTTGATGGCGGCGATCGGTTTCTTGTTGTTGGAGTTGATCTTTTTGAAGGTCCTGATCGTGTTGTTGGGCGCGTTGTTGTACGCGACGGGCCCGTTGATGCTGGGGTTGGTGCCGACGGACGCGGGTGCGGCGATCGCGCGGGGGTGGGCGAGCGCGTGCGCGCTGCTCGTCATGTTGCCGCTGGCGTGGGCGGCGACGTTCGCGGTCGGCGCGCTGCTCGTCGGGGACGCAGGCACCGCCGGCCCGTTGATCGCTGGCGCGAGCGATGTCGGCTCGCTACTGGGCGGGGTGCTGCTGGCCGCGGCCGGGTTGGCGAGCCTATGGGCTTGTTTGCGCCTCGCCCGCGAAGCCGGTGGCCTGTTGCGCATGCAGCTCGGGGGGCTGCTGGCCGTGACGCACCGCGGTGCGCGGGCCACGACGAGCGCGACGAGTGGCGGTGCGGCGGTCGGTGCGGGTGGTACGGCTCGCTCGATCAGGGCGTTCACGCATCGCGTCGCTGGCGCATCGGGCGCGGCTGCCGGTGTCGCGGGCGAGCAGAGCAGGCTCGCGGCCGGAGTGCTGGCGGGGGGCCGTGCGGCGGGCTGGGTGGGTCGGCGGGGTGTGATCGGAACCGCGGCGGCGGGCGGGGTCGCAGGTGGACGGCGAGTCGCGCCCGGCGCGGGGCGGCTTGTGGGGCGCACGCGCGCGGGTGCGCTCGCGGTCCAGATGGCCCGGGCCGGGACGGCCAGCTGGCACGCGAGCGCAGGCGCTGGCGCGAAGATCAGCGCTGCGCGACGTCCCGCGCAGGCCAGTGCAGCTGCTGGCATCGCGGGCGACGGAACGCGCGACGCCGGACGCGGCGCCGGCGAGGACGCTCCGGCGGCGCCGGGTGCTAGCCGGCGTACTGGCGAGCGGGCCGGGGCTAAGAGCGCGTCGACGCGCCGAGCCGCTGAGCCGGTGGGCGAACGGGACAACCGCGACACCTCGCAGGCCGGCATGGGGTCGCGGACGGTCATCACGAGCGCGAGCGCCCCGCCGCGCATCGCAGCGCCAGGTGCTCCGAGCAGCAGCGGTTCGACGCGTTCGTCCGATCCGCCGGCGATCGCGACGGCGGCGAAGCCCGGCGCGAGCTCGTCGACGCGGCCAAGGGGTGCTCGCGGAACTCCCCGGGAACCGGCGCATGTATCTGCCAGCTCGCCGCCGGCGCCGCAGCCCCCGCCGAGCACGACTGCGAGCGGTAAGCCGGTGCCCGCGTCGCGGCGGCCGCCGCGGCCTACCGGGCCGCGGGACGTCCCGCGCTCGGGCGCACCGGCGGTGTCCTCGCGCTCGCCCTCGCGCCCGCCAGAGGTCAAGGGGAAGCGTGGTCGTTGGCCGGGGAAGCGAGGGCGCTGAGATGCTGGTGCGGACGTTTCGTCGCTTGAATGACCCGGAGCGCTACTACGGCCTCTCGTGGCGCGGATGGTTGGGAGCCGGGGCCGCCTGCGGCGTGGTGTATGGCGCGGTGCGAGTGAGCCCGTTCGCCTTTCGCCCGACCGTCACGGTGGTGGTGCTCGTGCTCGCGTTCACGGGGGTTCTGTTACACGGCCTGAGCGGGCAAGCGATCGGCCCGGGCCGCTATCTGCTCGCATTCGCCCGCTACCGCCTGGCCGTCAAGCAACTCGCCGCGCCCCAGCGTGCTGACCGGCTCGGGCTGGTACTCGATGGGCTGCCTCCATCGGCCACGAGCACCGCGCCGCCAGAGGTGACGGAAGGGCGATCGGGCGAGGGGGAGGGGTAGGTGCGCGCTCGGCGATCGGGGTCGCTGGGACTGGTCTTGCCGATCGCGGCACTCGAGCCCGACGGGCTGATCATCACCACCGGGGGACGCTATGTGCGATTGCTCGAGTGCTCGCGGGTGCCGAACGCCATCACCGCTGATGAGCGGCGGCTGGCGGTCATCGAGCGGGCGTTCGCGGAGTTGTGTCGCGCGATCGGCGACGGTCAGTCGCTGGCGATCTACGCGCAGACCGATCCGGTCGGGATCGATGAGGCGCTCTGCGGCGATCGCGAACGGGTGCATCAGGCCTGCGAGCACGACCTTCAGAGCGGCGAGCCGCAGCTGGCGGCGACGCGCCGGCGGTTTCTGTACGGACTGAAGGAGACTGTGTTGGCGGCCGCGGGGGCCGAGCAGCCGGCCGTCGCCGCCCGCTGGTGGGTCGCGGTTCCATACCTCCCGGTTTGCGAGAACCCTCGCGAGCAGGCCCGGCAGCTGCTCGCGTCCGCGCGCGGGCGGAGCAGCTGGCAGGCCCATCAGGTCGCCGCAGTCAAGAGCCTTGAGTTGGCGGGCGAGGTGCAGGGCGCGCTGGCTGGCGCGGGGATCGACACGCACGTGCTCGATGGTGTCAGCGCGCTGGCGGTGCTGTGGGAGCGCATTCACCCGGCCGCCGACGAACTCCCCGACCTTGAGGCTTTCTCGGCGGCGACCGCGATCGCGTCCGCAGGTGCTCGTCGGCAGGCAGCCGAGCAGCGCCACCGCCTGCTCCGCGCGGTCTGTGAGGGCGCCGTGGCGGGGGTGGATGCGGGGGAGGATTCGCGGTGGGTGCGCCACGCGGATGGGTGCCTGGAGGAGGTGCTCTATCTGGGAACGCCGCCGCTTGCGACGAGTGCGTGGTGGCTTCAGTACCTGTCGGCGTGCCCGCTGCCGGTGACAGTGGCGGTACACATCTCGGTCGCCAGCCGGGCGCGCGAACAGGGCCGCCAGCGGCGGCGCTGGAAGCGGCTGCGTGCCGCCGCGCTTTACAAGGAACGGCGCAGCCAGCTAGTCGGCTCAGAGGAGGAAGAAGCGCTGCGCGAAGCGCAGGAGGTGGACGCGGAGCTGGCCGGGGAGCTGGGCGCGACGGTGTATCGGGTCGGGATCTATTGCGCGGTCCGCGACCCGCGCGGTGATCGGCGCGAGTTTGACCGAATCGTCGGGGAAACCGCCCGCGCGTTTCACGCGCTGACGAACGCGAGCGTGCACCGCGGCCACGCGCTCGCGCTGCCCGGCCTGACATCGACGCTGCCGCTCGGAGTCGATCGTCTGCGCGCCCGCCGCAGCTACGCGCAGCGGAACATCGCGCATTGTGTGCCGTTGAGCTCGAGCAGCTGCGGGTCGCCGTCGGGGCTGGTGCTGGGGTGCGCGGATCCGGGTGGCACGTTGGAGCGGATCGACCCGTTCGACCCGCTGTACCCCCGGCGGGTGACACTGGTGATCGGTCCGTCCGGTGGTGGCAAGACGGTGCTGATGAATGTGCTGTTGATGCGCGCGATCGCGCAGGGGATGCGTGGGTGGATTATTGACCGCTCCGCGACCCCGGCGCGCGATGGGCAGACCGCCGGCTCGGGCCACTATGACACGCTCCTGTCTCTGATCCCGGGCGCTCGCCGCGTGCAGGTCGGCTCACGGGCGGGGGATGTGATCTGCCCCTGGGATGTGCACGACCCGGGCGCGGTGCCGGCGGAGAAGAGCGAGTTTCTGCTCGCGCTGCACGCGCTGCTGATCGGCCACACCCACGCCGCGGACGGACGCCACCGGACGCTCAGCGCCGTCGAGGAAGGCCTGCTCGCGACCGCGATCGAAGGCGTATATGCCCGCTGCGCGCAGACGGGGGAGCGGGCGCGCGAGACGCTCCTGCTCGCGGAACTACAAGCACGCGCGCGGCGGGAGGAGCTGAGCGGCGCCAACGCGGATGCGCTGGAGTCGTTGATCCTGCGCCTTGAGCCCTACTGTCAGGGCGGGACGCTCGCGCATATCGCCGACCAGGAAACGACCGTCCCGGGCGATGCGCCGCTGACGCTGTTCGATCTGACCGGGCTGCCAGAGCGCCTGACCGCGGCGATGATGCTCGCGCTCGTCAGCCACATCGAGGGCAGCATCCAGGCGACCCGTCGCGCCCGTGTCGCGGGGGAGCTCGACCGCGAGGGGGCGTGGGCGGGGAAGCCGTTCTTGGTGATCGAGGAGGGGTGGGCGCTGACCGCGAGCCCCGCGGCCGGGGCGTGGCTAAACGAGTACGCGCGGCGCTCGCGCCACTACGCGCTGTGGCTGCTGTTCATCACCCAGCACTTCAAGGACATGGCCAACGAGCAAGGCCGCGCCCTGCTCGCCAACAGCGTGCTGCGCCTGTGTTTGCAGAACGACCGTGACGATCTCGAGCTCGGGCGCGACACGATCGCGCTGAGCGAGACCGACATCGAGCAGATCACCACGCTCCCGAAACGCGAGGGCGCGTACTCCACCGTGTACGTCGTCTCGCGCCGCGGGCGCGGCGCGGTCCGCGTCGCGCTCTCTGACCTGGAGTACTGGATCTGCTCCTCTGACCCCGAGCACGCCCAGCCGCGCCGCGCGCAAGTACTCAAAGACGCTAACGGCGACGCCTGGCAAGCGCAACGACTGCTCTGTAACCCCGACTGGCACGAGCAATACCTGACCGCCCACCCCAACAACCCATGAACAAAGCACCAACCACGATCGCACTCGATCCCCGACGCCGGCGGCACGCCGGGTTATGGCTGCTCGCCGCCGGATTCGTGTTCCTAATGTGCGTCGCGCCGGTCGTGCTGCTCACCGGCGTCGCGAACGAATGCACTACAACCACTGGGCCGGTGCCGCCCGGTGGGGGTGGTGGCGGGTTTGAGGAGACCGCGTACGGGCCGCCGTGGGGTGGGATCCAGGGCGAGGGCGTGACCGCGTACGGGATCAATCTGACCGCTGGGCAGCCGATGCTGGAGATCGCGATCGACCCGAGCGTGCTGAGGCCCCGCGCCTACTACCACGTGTGGCCCAACCCGTTCAACACCCGCGGCGCGTTCATCGCCGGCGACACCGGCGGCGCGATCAAAGGCCGCCACATCGACACCTACGACTGGCAAGGCCGCGCAAGCCAAGACGCCTGGGGCGTCCGCCACGGAGTCAGCGTCACCCCCGCCGCAGACCCGGGAGCCGCCAACAGCACCGACGAAATACAGGCGCCCGCCAGCACACCAACCACCTTGCAATCCCAATGCGCGCCCGCAGCGGGACCGGTCGCGCCGGGTGTGTACGTGAACCCGTTCCGCGCCTCCACGAGCATCACGCCAGCGCGGATCGACATGGGCGTCGACTACGCCGGCACCGGCACCATCCAGGCACTTGGCGACGCGACCGTTACCTACTCACAACAAGGCGGGACGGGCTGGGGACCGTTCTCCTGCACCGGCGGACACGCCGGCGCGATCGTCTACCGCCTCACCGACGGCCCCGACCAAGGCCGCTACATCTACCTCACCGAAGGCATCATCCCAACCGTCCACACCGGCCAGCAACTGTCCGCCGGGCAGCCAATCGCGACGTTCACCGGCTGTATCGAGACGGGCTGGGCAAGCGGCTCGGGCGATGGCACGATGGCCCAGGCGCTCCAACAGGAATGCACCACCGGCGACCCCGGCTGTCACAGCACCGCATGTGGAGCGAACGCCAGCCAACTCCTGCACAGCCTCGGCGCCCCCGCCGGCATTCCGCAAGGCCCAATCTACGGAGCCGGCTGCTAAATGCCACCAGCCGGCCGCGCAGCGCTTCCTCTCACCGCCCTCGCGCTCCTCCTTAGTGGCTGCGGGATCCACAACCCCTACCAGCCGACCAGCACCGCCACCCACAGCGCCACACCCACAGTCTCACAGAGTCCATCACCGGCGCCGGACGAAGACGACGGACCCCCACCACCCGCACCCAGTGATCACCCCGAAGAGATAGCCGGAGCGACCGTGTACGCGGCGCTGGCCCGCTTCGCTTGGCTATACGTCAATTGGACCGCCGACCAGCTACCACAACGCGCTCGGCAGCTCGCGGAGATCTCGAGCGGCCAAGCACGCGCGCAGGCGCTCGCGCTCGCCGCCCCCGTCGCTGTGCTCGAGCAGTATCAGGTCACCGACAGCGGCACCGTCGTCGCGATCGCCGCCGGGAAGGGCCAGGAAAGCGGCCGCTGGGGCGTCATCACCAACGAGCTGACCAGCGGCATCGGCGCCTACCTTGGCCTCCCCGCGACCAGCCACGTTACGTGGGCAACCGTCCAACACCAACCGACAGGCTATGTCATCAGTGGCTGGTATCCCGCAAGCTAACACCCACGCGCCGCCACTGGCCGTCGAGCCACAGGACAGTGAGGGAACAGTGAACACGGTGAATCGCGCGCCAGTCGGCAGTCGTCACCCGATCCGTGCAGTCATGTGCGGGCTGACAGTGGTTACCGGTGCCGCGGCAATGATCGCCGCGATCGACCCGTCGCTTGTGGCATCCATGCCGCCTCATCCGACACTTCGCCCGACACTGTTGGCAATTCTGTCTCTACTGTTCAACAACACGTTCGTGCTCGCGGTTCCGTTTGCACTCACGTGGCTGCAGTTCCCCACTAGGGCGGTTACACGACTGCTCGGCGACACCGCGATCATGGTGCTCCTCGCACGCAGCGCAATCACTGTCGGGCTCGCGCTGGGCCGCTGGCAAACCCGGCTACTCCCCTACATCCCGCAGCTACCACTCGAATACCTCGCCGCGGCGATCGCCACCGGCAGCTGGCTGGCCGCACGCCAAAACCCACACTTCCTGCAACCGCCGCGCGCCAGTGCGCCAGCCGCCGGATTGACCATCGCACTGCTCATCGTCGCCGCGAGCGTGGAAGTCCTCCTCACCCCACACGCCCGATGAAAAGCACAACAGCGAGCTACACGACCGCGACGCGATCCCCGTGCGAAGCGATCGCCACCCGGCACGCGGCGCGGCCGTGCTGGTCCGGACGGACGAAACGGACCAGTCGTGGCGTCGAGCTTCCCGTCGCGTCGGGGCTGGCCAACCGACACGGACGGCGACGGTTCTGCGGTGCAAAGTTGCTCACCGGCGCCCTCCGATCTGCGGGGATGCGGTGTCTGCCAGCGACCCACGATCGCCGCCCGGCGGCCAGTCGCTGCAAGGTCGCATCCGCTCCCTTCCCCTCGCTGCGCTCGGTTCCGCTCGCCGCCCGGCCGGCGGCCGGGCTCTCGTCAACCACCGGATCCCCACAAGGAGGGAACCACAGATGAGCGCCTCAGCACCCGCAGTCAACGTCGTGTGTGTTTCTTGGAATTCCCTCCAGGTAGCGCACGTCGCCGGGTGCGGGCTGCTGATCTTGTCCGAGGGAGCGGATAGATGCCGGCGCTGATTACGGCATCTACCGAGGAGGTCGGGATGGACCTGGGTTCTGAGGACCGCGCCACCGCGCGAAGCGACGAGCCGGAGGCGAGGAGCGCCGCGTGGTGGCGCGGGCGCGTCGTCGAGGGCTCCCCCAGCGAGTTGGCGGAGCGGTGGCCGGCGTTGGGGGCGTGCTTGTGGGCGGTGCGGTGGTTGGAGCTGCAGCGTGATCTGGGCCGGTCGCCGGGGACGGTCGATGCGTACGCCCGGTCGCTGGTCGACTACCTGGGGTACTGCGAGCGGTCAGGCGTCGATGTCGTTGACGCCGGGCGAGTGGACGTCGCCGGGTATCTCGGCGATCTGCGGGAGCGCCCCGGCCGGCGCGGAGCGAACGTGATCGCGATCGACTCGGGTGCTGGGTTGGCGAACGCGACGCTGCAGTTGCGGGTCACGGTCGTGCGCCTGTTCTACGACTTCCTGGTCGAGGAGCGCTTGCGAGATCGCAACCCGGTCGGGCGCGGCTACCGGACCGCGGACGGCCGCTCAGGGCAGCGCGGTCTGCTGCGGCGGTTCGAGCCGTTGCCGTGGATCCCGACCGACGCCCAGTGGCGTGCGGTGCTCGAGGTCGCGACGGGCG
Source organism: uncultured Solirubrobacterales bacterium (assembly GCA_963763525.1). Classification (GTDB taxonomy): domain Bacteria; phylum Actinomycetota; class Thermoleophilia; order Solirubrobacterales; family Solirubrobacteraceae; genus Palsa-465. Next base: position 1,148,427 of record CAVXPA010000008.1, on the reverse strand, counting down.
AGTCGTTGCGGAACCGGTTGATGCTGGCGTTGGCCTATGACGCGGCGTTGCGGCGTGAGGAGCTGTGTCTGCTGGGGACCGATGATCTCGATCCGGCGTATCGGACGATCCGGATCCGGCCGGAGACGACCAAGAGCGCCCGCGGGCGTGTCGTGCCCTACTCGCCGGTCGCTGGTCGGTTGCTGGCCGCGTATCTCGCGCACCGCAGGCGGATCACCGGCTCGCGGGGCGCGTTGTTCGTCTCGGAATCGCCGCGCAACCGGGCGGCGGCGATCTCGCCGTGGACGTGGTCGAAGGTGGTGCGGTCGATCGCGGTGCGCGCCGAGGTGCCGGCGTTCAGCACCCACACGCTGCGTCATCTGTGCCTGACCGATCTGGCGCGGTGCGGCTGGGAGCTGCATCAGATCGCGTCGTTCGCCGGCCATCGCAACACGCAGACGACGTTGCGTTACATCCACCTGTCCGGACGCGACCTCGTCGAGCGGGTCGCCAGCGGCATGTCGCAGATTCACGCTGACCGGATCGCTCAGCTCGGCGAGGCGCTCTCGTGACCGTGGGCCTAAGAGAGGCTGGTCGGCGGGAGCGCGAACAAGTTATCGCGAGTGATGGCGTGGACGATCATCGGACGGTCGAAGGCCACGTCGTTTCGAAGTGGCGTCATCCCGAGCCGATCGGCAACACGAATCGATCGATCGTTCCCAATCTCGATCAGCGAGGTCAGGTACGGGATCTCGAAGTCTCGAAACGCCCAGTCTCGACAGGCCGTGGCCGCCTCGGTCGCATAGCCGTGCCCCCACGCGTCGCGTCGCAGCGTCCAGCCGAGCTCGGTCTCGGAGAAGTCCGCGAAGTGCTCCAGCCCGGTTCGGCCGAGCAGGCGTCCGGTTGCGCGGTCGGTGATCGCGATGCGTCCGTATCCGCGCTCGTGCCAGGTCTGATCGACGCGGCGCAGCCACGCGATCGCCTCCTCCTGCCCGAAGGTGCCCATGAACCGAGTGATGTCCGGATCGGCGTGGATTGCAACCAGCTCGTCGAGGTCGTCGTTTGTCACTCGTCGCAGGAGCAGACGCTCTGTCTCGATCACCACGCCGCACAGTGTGACGGTGCGCTCAGGCGAGATTGGCCGGCTGCTCTGAGGGCCGGTTCCCGCGGAGGTCGGCGGTGAGCGCGATCGCGGATACGAAGACGCCGACTCAGCGATGGATCGCGTTGCTGGACCCGAGCGCGTATGACCGCCGCGCCGCGTTGAGCTCACAGGAGCGCTCGGCGCTTGGTCTGATCGAAGGGCGCCCGTCCCGTTGGCCGGCGCAGGTGGCGGAGGCACTGTCGCGGTTGATCGTGCCGATGAACGATGTGCTCGCGGTCGCCGGCCTGAAGCCGGGGTCGTGGGCGGGCGCGCCGACCCGGGCTGAGTTGTTGGCTGCGATGCGTCGGGAGCGCTCAGCGTTCTGGGCGTGGGATCGATCGACGTGGGAGCGGACGGTCGCGACAACGGATGTGAATGTGCGACAGCTGGTGATCGCGGTCGCCTACCAGCTGTGCGCGATCGACGATCTGCATTGGGGGATCCGCGGGTTCAAGTGCCGGCTGTTCTGCCAGCGCCTGTTCGGACCGGTGGCGGTCGAGGACACGGTGGGACGGGTGCAGTCTCATCTGGACACGCTCGGATACGCGGCCCAGTTGCGGCGCCCGAACCTGCAGCGCGCGCTCTATGAGCTGATGCTCGCGGCCCGCAGCCCGGTGCTGGAGGATCTCGCCGAGCGGCGGGAGCTGCTGTTGGAGATCCGGGATCGCATGCGCCACAACCCGGGCCGGTCCGGTGTGGAGCAGCTCGCGCGCACCTTGCTGGAGATGGGCGTGATCACCGCACTGCCGTTCCCTGCCCGGTTGACCCGGGATGAGTGGCTTGCGCGCAGCCGCGCCGGCGACCTGGACGTGCCGGAGCTGTGGCTGGAATACGCGAAGCGGTGGTTTCAGACGTCGACGTTGACGCGCAAGAGCCGGTCGCAGACGTACTTCTCGCTGATCAAGATGGGCCGCTGGATCAAGCACGAGCGGCCTGAGCACGCGGACCCCGGCTCGTGGACGCGGGAGACCGCGGCGGCGTGGATCGCACGCGTTGACCGGATGCTGGTCGGCGAGCACTCGCACGCCCCGAACACCGACTACATGCGCCGCCGCTCCGGCGGGGAGCTGTTGCCGCGCACGAAGGCGCATCTGATGTGGGCGCCGCGGCGGTTCTTCAACGACCTGCAGGAGTGGGAGTGGATCGAGCGTCGCTTCGACGCGCGGCGCGCGTTCGCGCTGCCCCGCTCGATCAAGGCGTTGATCGGGCCCGAGCCCAGGGTGATCGCCGACGACGTGTGGGCGAAGCTGATGTGGGCCGGGCTGAACCTGACCGGCGAGGATCTCCCGCTGCACGCCAACAAGGGCGGGACCGGCACACCCTGGTATCCGCTCGAGCTCGTTCGCGCGACCGCCATGGTGTGGCTGTTCTCCGGGCTGCGGACCGACGAGATCCTCCGGCTGCGGGTCGGCGCGATCCGCTGGCAGCACCAGGACGCAAAGGGTGACGCTCAGGCAGGCCGCGTGTGTCTGCTCGACGTGCCGACGAACAAGACCGCGACCGCCTTCACCAAACCGGTCGACGGGCTCCTCGGCGAGGCGATTGAGGCCTGGCAGAGGGTTCGGCCGCCGCACCCGAAATTCATCGATCGCAAGACCGGCGAGCTGGCCGACATGCTGTTCTGCTTCCGCGGCACTCAGCTCGGCTCCCGCTACATCAACGTGACGCTGTTGCCGCTGCTGTGCAGCAAGGCCGGCGTCCCTCGCGAGGACGTCCGCGGCGCGATCACCGGCCACCGCGCCAGGGCGACGATCGCCAGCCAGCTCTACGACGCCAAGGACCCGATGTCGCTGTTCGAGCTGCAGGCCTGGCTCGGGCACAGCTCACCGAGCTCGACCCAGCACTACGCGCGGATCACCCCGACCACCCTGACCAAGGCCTACACCGACGCCGGCTACTTCGCCCGCAACGTCCGCACCATCGAGGTGCTGCTGGACCGCGACGCGATCACCAACGGCACGGCTGCCGCCGGCGATCCATTCGAGTTCTACGACCTCGGGCACGGCTACTGCACCTACACGTTCTTCGAGCAGTGCCCGCACCGGCTCGCGTGCGCCCGCTGCGATTTCTACCTCCCGAAGGAGTCCTCGCAGGCGCAGCTGCTCGAAGCCAAGGACGGCCTTCAGCGGATGCTCGTCGAGATCCCGCTGACCGACCCCGAGCGTGCGGCGGTCGAGGGCGATGAGGACGCGATCCAAAGACTCCTGGACAGTCTCGCCGAGACACCCACACCCGCGGGTACCACGCCACGCGAGCTCGAACGCAAGGACGCTGGGCGGTGACACGCCGGCCGAAAGCACCCGGCGCGGCCGTCAGTCGGTCAATCTGGAGCATCGATCGCGGATGGCGGCCGACTCGAGCGGCGAGGCACCCACGCAACGAGCACGACGGCTCGTCAACCCGTATCGGGTTCACTGGGTGGTACTGGCGCTCCGGGAACCGGACGCCAGTCGGGAACCAAGTCAAGAACCGTCTCCCGCGGCTTCCGGGAGTCGATACCGAGGTCGAGGAGGATGACGGTCTCCAGGCTCTGGTTCTCGCGCGCGAGCGAGAGCAGAATGTGCTCGGAGCCGACGGACGGGGGCTGCTTACCGAGACTCAAGGCTTCACGGAACGAGAGCTCAAGAACCCTCTTCGCTCGCGGTGTGAACGGAGCGGACGATGCTGGTGGCACCCGCGGCGGGTCGCCCTCCTTCCGCGGGGCAACGCGGTTGACGACCTGCGCGCGGACGAACTCGAGCGTGACGCCAAGCGACTCCAACGCTCCAGCGGCGATGCCGTGCTGCTCGCGCAACAGACCGAGCAGGATGTGTTGCACACCGACGTAGTTGTGCCCGAGCGCTTTCGCCTCCTGCCCCGCCAGGTCGACGATCTCGTTGGCCTCGTCTGTGAACCGCTCGAACAGATCGCAAGCATCGCACCCGATTGCTACGTCCGCAAAGCGCCGGAGCAGCACCTGGCCAAGAGCTACTCACCCACCGGGACGAAATGCTCATTCGCTTCCCGACGCCTTGTTCGAGACCGGTGGATTGCCTTCGCCCAGTATCGCCGACCTGCCGGCCATCTCGCTTCAAGGTCGCCAGCTCCCTTCCCCTCGCCCCGCTCGGTTCCGCTCGGCCGTCAGGTCGGCGTGTCGGGCTACGTCAACCACCGGATCCCACAAGGAGGGAACCAAAGATGAGCGCCTCAGCTCCCGCCGTCAACGTCGTGACCCTCGTCGGAAATTTGACCGCCGACCCGGTCATCAAGCAGCTCGACGACGAGCGCCGCGTCTGCAACCTGCGGATCGCGGTCAACGACCAGAAGGACCAGCCGCCGATGTTCATCGACGTCGCGACCTTCGGCGCGCAGGCCGATGCCTGCGCGAAGTACCTCACCAAGGGCCGCGCCGTCGCCGTTACCGGCCGGCTCATCTACCACGAGTGGGACGACAACGGCACCCGCCGCAGCCGCCACCACATCGTCGGCCGCGTCCAGTTCGGCGGCAAGCCCAACGGCGACGCCCCGGACGCTCACCAGACCGAGCCCACCGAGGAGCCCGCCGACTTCTAGTCACCCATCGGCGCCGGCGGCACCCCGTCGCCGGCGCCGACCCACTCCACCGCGCCCAAACCCGATCGAAAACGAGCCGTCATGACCACCATCGCCGCCGAGAGACCCGCCCAGTCCCAATTCCAAGTAATCACCCTCGTCGGACACCTCACCGCCGACCCGACCGCTAAGACGCTCGATGACGAGCGCAAGGTGTGCACCCTGCGCCTCGCGGTCAACGACCAGAAAGACCAGCCGCCGCTGTACATCGACGTCGTGACCTTCGGCAGCCAAGCCGACGCGTGCGCCAAGTACCTCAGCAAAGGTCGTGCGATCGCCGTCACCGGCCGGCTCGTCTACCGCGAGTGGGAAGCGGAGGACGGCTCACGCCACTCCCGCCACCAGGTCATCGGCCGCGTCCAATTCGGCGGACGCCCAGACCAACAGCCCAGCGACGACGACAGCGAGGAGGAGCAGCCCGCCTGACCGGCCCACCACAGGAGCGCCGTGCAAGCCACGGCGCTCCGCCGCGCCGGAACGGCCCCTCCCGACGAACATGACCAACGACCGACTAATACCCCCGCGACCGTACGAGGCCGAGCTCTTTTCAGCGCGCCGGGCGTCCAGTCTGCCCGTGAGTGAGCTCGCCCGACGCCTGGGGCGTCGCGAGTGCGAGGTCACTGGCCGGGGCCGGCGAGGCTGGCCGCACGTCCACGGGCCTGATGACCGGACCGCGAGCCCCAGAGACATCGCGCCATGAGCCCCACCCGCACAAGCCCAAACGGCCAGTCCAGCCCAGGATCAAAGCCGCCGAGGACCGGTCCCGGCGATTTCACCGAACTGCTCGCCCGCGCCCGCAGCGAGCGCGACGCGCGCCTTGAGCCGATCTGGCAGCTGACCCCCGCCGAGCGCGTCGAAGCGATGCGCGCCGGACGGCTGACGATGGAGCAATGCTGCGCCTGGGCCGCCCGCCACCCCTCCCAGGTGCCCCTGCTCAACGGCGAGTTCGAGTTCATCGCCGCGTTCACCTCAGAGGCCTGCGAATGACCGCCGACCATCTCGGAGATGTGCGCGGCTTCTACGCCGCGCTCGGGATCGAGCTCCCCAACCAGGCGCTTCGCGATGCAGCATCCCGATGCTTCGCCGCCCCGGACTCGCACACCCACGGCGACCGCTCACCGTCGTGCTCGATCAACGTCGCCTCCGGCGTCTGGAAATGCCACGGCTGCGGCGCGCACGGCGGCCCCTACGACGCCGCGCTCGCGGCCGGCCACACACCACGCTCAGCGATGACACTGCTCATCAACCACGGCCTCGCCGAACCTCGAAAAACCAACGCGACCCAATGGCCCGCGAGGCGGACGGGCAGCTCGAGCGGGCCACCGGGGGCCACCGACAGAGTCTCGAGCGCTCCGGTGCCGTTTGCGGCCGACGAGAACGACGTCGAGCGCTCGGCCGAGATGCTGGAGGCCAATCGGCCTTTGATCAGACGGCTTAGCCGCGAACGCGCCTGGACACGGCCGACGATCCAACAACTCGGCATCGGGTACGACGGCGCCCGGATTACGATCCCGATCCACAACGCCAACCGACGCCTCCGCGGCGTGCTCCGCTACGACGCCTTCGGACGACGCAACCCCAAAATGCTCGCCGTTCGAGGAACACGACTCGGGCTCATACCCCATCCGGTCGACGAGCCGTCAAACCAAGTCGTACTCGTCGAAGGCCCACCCGACATGATCGCCGCCCGGTCCAGCGGACTGCCCGCGATCGCCGTCCCAGGAACCAGCGCCTGGCAGCCCACTTGGACGCGACTGCTGGCAGACCGGCAGATCACGATCGTCATGGACTGCGACTCAGCCGGGCGCCGCGCGGCCCATGAAATCAGGGAGGCCTTCCGGGCATCCGCCGTGGAGGTCGAGCTGATCGACCTCGCGCCAGGCCGAGATGACGGCTACGACCTCACCGACCGCATCCTCGAGAGCCGAAGATCGTCCGTTGGATCAATCGGCCTCCGGACGAATGGCTGGCTGCATCGCGGCGCCGCTGCCAGGACCAGCACAAGGAGTCATCGGCGTGCCTCGACGTTCGGCTAGGCGCCCGATCGAGCCAGTTCCTCGGCGCCTCCTCACGCGTGCGGAAGCCGCTGCCTCGCTTGGAATGAGCATCGCTCATTTCGAGCGCTTCGTACAGCCGTTTCTTGCCGTGGTGCCCTGCGGGCAACTAATCTTGATCGAGCCGACTTCCCTTGATCGGTGGGTCAGCGAGCACGCTCGCATCGCGCGGGCGGCGCGCTGAGCATCCACGCGCGCAGGCGTGAGAAGATGGCTGCGCGAGAGCGCAGAACGCCGATGTCGGACGACTTCACGAAGACTCGCACGCCCGGTCTGTACGTCCGTCATAGCCGTTCATGCCCGGCTCACGAGCAGGAGAGCAGCCGCTGTCGCTGTAAGCCGTCGTACCGCATGCGGCGCCGGATCTACGGCAAAGTGCTCTGGAGCCCGGTGTTTAAGGACCGCGCGTCTGCGCTTAGCTGGGACGGGCATGAAGGCAACGCTGAGCTGGCGGTCAGAGCGATCCGCAGGCGGGGCCCGACGTTCGGGGAAGTCGCCAACGAGTGGTGGCCGCTCGTCGAGGCGGGAAAGTATGCACGCCGCGGCCGCGCCAAGAGGCTCTCCGACACAACAATCGCCGACTACCGCGGCATCCTCTTCGGTGACCCAAGCCGACCCAAGAACCGCAGCGAGAGTGAGCCAATCGCTTTGATGGACCGCTGCGGTCGGCTGCCGATCGCCGCGCTCGATGACGCCTACTGGCAGTCGCTGGTTGATGAGCTGGTGCGACGCGGCAAGTCGTACTCACGGATCGCGAGCTATCTGGCAGTGATCCGCCACGTCTACGGGTACGCGCGGCGAGCGAACCGTAGGATCGTTCCCAGCGATCCCACGCGTGAGCTCATGCTGCCAGCCAACGACGGCAAGCGACGGGAGCGCGTCGCGACCAAGGAGGAGGCTGCGATGCTCGTGGAGGCGTTGCCGGTCCTCCCCGCGTCCAGTGCGCTGCGCTGGAACGCAGTGCAGACAATCCGCCGCTCAAGCGAGGATGCGGTAACGCTCGCGCGGCGCTTCGGAGTAAGCGACAGCCTGATCGGGAAGGTCCGGCGCGGCGAGCTGTACAAGACGCGAGAGAGCTGTCGGTCACCCGAAGGGAGCGACCGTGGTGGCTGGGCGCTGGCCTTCTACACCGGCATGCGCCGCGGTGAGATTGGCCGCGCGCAATGGGGCCACGTCTTCTGGGACGCCAACGAGATCATGGTTGCCGCGTCGAAGAGCGACGCTGGCGAAGGACGTCGGATCCCGATGGTCGGCCCGCTGAAGAAGGCGCTGCGCGAGGAGTGGCTTCGCCAGGGCTTCGCCAGGGGCGGCCGAAAAGCGGCGCGATCGTCATGCGCTCGGTCAGCTCAGGCAAGTGGCAGGAGCGAGCAGACGATGCGTGGAAGAAGGCTGGGCTGAAGCGGATCACGCTCCACGAGGCGCGACATACCTATGCGAGCTTTCTCATGGCGGCGGGTTACAACCTGAAGCAGATCCAGGAGTACCTCGGCCATGCCGACCTCGTCACGACCGGCCGCTACATCAAGAACCTGCCCGTGCCCAGAGGGACGACCGAGCGCGAGAAGCTCGAGGCCTACCTGGCACTCGAGGTCGGCGATCTGTAGCCGAAAAATTTGGACACAAATTTGGACACATTTGTCAGGGGGGTAGCCGCTTGTAGGGGTTCGTAGGGCACCGTTGCGCCGATTGAGCGGCGCTCCAAAAGCGGCTGAATAGCAGGGAAATAGCCTGAATTGCAGGAATGCCGGAGGAGGGACTCGAACCCCCGACACGCGGATTATGATTCCGCTGCTCTAACCGACTGAGCTACTCCGGCGGGCACCTCAGTCTAATCGGACCCCGGCTGCTCGTGGCCCTGCCATGGGCCGCGCTGGTACCACTGCGCAAAGGCGGGGCAGTGCGGTTGTTTCCCCGGGCGCGAGCCGAACTGCCGCTCACATGTGGCCGCGAGCTCGATCAGGCGGGCATCCTCGAAGTGCGGGCGATCAGCATCACACCCGGGCTGGCGCAGAAGGCGCCCGCTCGTCCGGTGTCCGGCATGGGCCCGTGCGTTGGCTTGAGGCCGAGCCGCCCGCACCACGCGGCCGGGGCCCGAATCGATCCGTCGTGATGGGTGCCGAGCGCCGCGTCGATGCCGTCGGAGTGCAACGCGGCCGCTGAGCCACTCGAGGAGCCGCCGGCGGTGCGCCTAACCGGTTTCGGGGGCGGCGTCGCTCATCGCGGTGTCACTCATCGGTTTGTTCATCATCCTCAGCATCGGAATGCCTCCGCCCTTACGGAAGTACCGCACGGTCAGAGCGCCGCGCGAGCAACAGGAACACGATGTTCAGCACGGTCGTGTAATCCAACGTGATCGTGGCGTCGGCCACCTTTGCGTCGCGCGTGGTCGGTACGAGGCCCAGCAGCTTGAACACCAACTCGACGATCAGTCCCGCTAAGCGCCATCGTCACGTAGAACACCGGCGAGCAGGAACCCCGCCACGCGCAGGCCGTAGTACTTGCGGTAGATGTTGAGGATCGGCAGGATGATCAGGTCGGCGAAGATGAACGCGAGGACGCCGCCGAAGCTGATCCCGCCGTTCCACAGAACCGCGGCAAGCGGGACGTTGCCGACCGAGCAGACGAACGAGATGATCGCCACGAGCGGTCCGATCAATGGCCCCCAGATCGATCGCCAGCGTCGCGTGGTGCTCGAGGAACAACCCCTGCCAGAAGGAGTTTGGGACCCAAGCGGCGAGCGCGCCCGCGATCAGCAGCCCGCCGAAGATGTCCACCCAGACCGCGGCCCAGTCCATCACGAAGTAGTCGCTGGTGGCAGTGAAGCCGGCGGGGGAACGGAGGCGCTGCAGGACGGAGCCGCCTTCCTCGACGCTCATGTCCATCCCGGCGTGGCCCTCCATCCGCCCGACCGCGCCTCGCTCCGCGTGCTCGCGCGCCTGCTCGACCGTCGAGCGCCGCAGGAAGCGGCGGAACAGCAGCGCCATCAGACGATCATCATCGGCCCGCCCACGAACTCGCCGGCCGTGAACTGCCAGCCGAGCAGGACGGCGAGGATGATCCCCAGCTCGATCACGAGGTTCGTCGAGGCGAACTGGAACGCCATCGCGGCCGTGAAGTCCGCGCCTTTGCGGAACAGCGAACGCGCGAGCGCGACCGCCGCGTACGAGCACGACGACGACGCCGCGCCCAGACCCGTCGCGATCGCCAGCGTGCGCGGCGAGTCGTCCGGCAGCAGGCGGCGCATCTGCTGTTTGCTGACGACGGCCTGCACGACCGCGGAGAGAGCGAAGCCGAGGATCAGCGCCCAGAGGATCTGCCAGAACATCCCGAACGACAGCCCCAGCGCGTCGCCGATCTTGGAGAAGACCGTCGCTGCGAACGGGACCGCCATCACCCCGCGGTAGGCTAGCCTCGCTCACCGAGGTGAAGTAGCCTAGCCCCGGTCATCGAGGTGACGCTGCTCGCGATCCCAAACGTCTCCGAGGGCCGGGACCCGGCGGCGATCGACGCGATCGCGGCCGCATTCGGCGGCCGCCTGCTCGACGTCCACACCGACCCCGATCACAACCGCAGCGTGTTCACGCTCGCCGGCGAGCCGGGCAGCTCGCCCGCGCGTCGCGGCGGGCGCGCGCGAGGCGTCGCACGGGTCGATCTGCGACCCACGACGGCTGCATCCGCGTGTCGGCGCGCTCGATGTCGCGCCGATCGTCTACTTGACACGAGCGGACCGCGGCGCCGCCTGCGCCGAGGCGCTCGTGCTCGCCGACCTGCTCGGCGACGAGTTGGCGCTGCCGGTGTTCCTCTACGGGCAGCTCGCGGGCGGTCGCACGCGAGCGGAGTTCCGCCGCGGCGGCCCGGCAGCGCTCGCCGGCAGGATCGCGCCCGGCGAGCTGCGCGCCGGACTTCGGCCCGGTCGACTCGCACCCGACGCGCCGGCGCGGTGCTGGTCGCCGCGCGCCCGCCGCTGGTCGCGTTCAACGTCGAGCTCGTCGCCGCCGGCCACGAGCGAGGCCGCGAAGCGGATCGCCGCCAGCATCCGCGAGGGCGGTCCCGATGGCCTGCCGGCCGTGCGTGCGATCGGTCTGTGGCTCGAGCAGCGCGGCCACGCGCAGGTCTCGACCAACGTCGAGGACCACGCGCGACCCTCGCCGGGGGCGGTCGTGCAGGCGATCGCGCGGGCACGGGCGCGACGCGACCGAGCGCCGAACTCGTCGGATTGGCGCCGCGGGCCGCGTTCGACGACTTCCCGGACGACGTCCCGCTGCGCGGCCGCGACACGATCGAGGACGCGCTGGCCCGACGGTCCGCCAGCGCGTAAGCTCACGTACGCAGATGGCCCAGACCAAGCGCAAAGCGTCGGACCAAGCACCGCGGAACCGCCGCCGGGGACGTCACCACGCGCGGGCGCACGAGCAAGCCCGCCGAGCGCCGACGCAGTCAAGAAGCAGAAGCGAGATCAGGCCCGGGAGAAGCGGCTGAACACGCCGCCGACCTGGCAGCGGCCGCGTTGCGCCGTCCGCGCTGGCGGCGATGTTCATCCTCGTGTTCTCTGCTGACCGTCGACCGCACGGCAACGTGCTCGCGTCGGTCGCTGTTCGCGCGTGGTCGCGGCGGCCTCTACATTCCGCTCGGCTACTACCTGGAGCTGCGATGTTCCGCCGGCGGCGCGGCGAAAGCACAAGGCGGCGGCGGACGACTGATCGACGCGCGGATGTTCACGGTCGGGCCGGTTCAGGAGAACTGCTACATCGTGCGCGCGCCGGACGTCGGTCGACCGCGCTGATCGTCGATCCCGGCGACGAGGCCGAGCGGCATCCTCGAGGCCGTCGACGCGCCTGGAGATCGAGACCGTCGAGGCGATCCTGATGACCCACTGCACTTCGACCACATCGGCGCGGTCGCGCCGGTCGCCGCAGCGACCGGCGCACCCGTCTACTGCCCCGAGCTCGAGACCGACGTGCTGGCCGACATCATGGCCTACGTGCCGTGGCCCGGGTTCGGCCCGTTTGAGAGCTACGACGCCGACCACACGGTCGCGGGCGGCGAGACGCTGACCTCGCGGGCCTGACTTCGAGGTCGATCTTCACGCCCGGTCACAGCCCCGGCCACGTCAGCTACGCGCTCGCCGACGAGCCAGGCGCTGTTCTCCGGCGATGTCCTGTTCCAGGGGTCGGTCGGCCGCGTCGACCTGCCGGGCGGCGACTGGCCGACGCTGCTGGCCTCGATCGAGTCGCTGGTCAACGCCTACCCGCCCGAGACGACCGTCTATCCGGGCCACATGGGCGTCACGACGCTCGGCGCGCGAGCGCGCCACCAATCCGTTCCTGCGCGAGCTCGCGCACCACGACTGACCCACGAGCGCGATGAGCTCGCTTCAGGCCCCAAGGGGAACGTTCGACGTGCTGCCCGCCGATGCCGAGCGCCGCGCCGCTGCTCGAGCCCACGCCCGGCGGATCCTCGGCGCGCGCCGGCTACGGCGGATCGAGACGCCGACGTTCGAGGCGACCGAGCTGTTCGCGCGCGGGGTCGGCGAGGCGACCGACATCGTGCGGAAGGAGATGTACACCTTCGACGACGGCGGCGGCCGCTCGCTGACGCTGCGCCCGGAGGGCACCGCGCCGGTCTGCCGCGCCTATCTCGAGCACGGGATGCACAAGCTGCCGCAGCCGGTCAAGCTCTGGTACCTGTGCAGCTTCTTCCGCGCCGAGGCGCCCCAGCGGGGTCGCTACCGCCAGTTCTGGCAGGTCGGCGCCGAGGCGATCGGCGCCGCGGGCCCCGAGACCGACGCCGAGCTGATCCTGCTGCTCGTCCGACCTGCTGCGACGCGATCGGCGTCGCGCGAGCACGCGGCTGCGCCTGTCGAGCCTCGGCACCCCGGAGACGCGGGCCGAGTATCGCGAGGAGCTGACCGCGTTCCTGCGCGCGCACGAGGACGGGCTGTCCGCGGATGTGGTGGAGCGGATCGAGCTCAACCCGATGCGGGCGTTCGACGCAACCGACGACCGGCACGCGCGAGACGATGCGCGGCGCGCCGATGCTGCTCGACCGCCTGCGCGCCGACGACGCCGAGCACTTCGCGCGTCGTGCGCGAGCTGCTCGACGACGCCGGGGTCAGCTACGAGCTCGACCCGACGCTGGTACGCGGCCTGGACTACTACACGCGCACGGTGTTCGAGTTCACGCTCCGATGCGCTCGGCGCGCAGTCGGGCGTCGGCGGCGGCGGGCGCTATGACGGGCTCATCGAGCAGCTCGGCGGCCCGCCGACGCCCGGCGTCGGGTGGGCGGCCGGGGTCGAGCGGATCCTGTTGCCGGCCGGCGAGCTGCCGATCGCCGCCCGACCTGGTCGACCTGTTCGTCGCGCTCGCCGGCGACGCGCGGCCGCCGGCGGCAGCGACCGCGTTCGAGCTCGCCACGAGGCGCGGCGCGCGGGCCTGGCGCGCAGCTCGAGCTGGCCGGCCGCTCGCTCAAGGGCCAGCTCAAGCACGGCCGACCGGCTCGGCGCGCGCTACGTTGCGATCGTGCAGGACGGCGCGCGCGGACCGATCAGCCTGCAGGAACATGGAGTCCGGCGAGCAGCAGGAGCATCGAGCGACGCGGCGCGTGATCCCGACGATCCTGCGCGGGAAGACGGCATGTGCATGCAGCGCGCCAGCCGCGGCCCAACCGCTTCCGGGACGCCTGGGCGGCGCGCTCGACGCCGACGCGGGCCGACGACGCGCGCGCGCGTGGCGGGCTGGGTCCACCGCCGCCGCGACCATGGCGGGCTGATCTTCATCGACCTGCGCGACCGCTCCGGGATCGCTCCAGCTCGTGTTCCATCCCGAGAGCGCGCCGGAGGCGCAGCGCGGCCGCGCACGGCTGCGCTCCGAGGACGTGGTCACGGCGGCCGGCACGGTCGCCAGCGCGCGACCCGGAGAACGTCAACCCGAACCTCGCGACCGGCGAGATCGAGCTCGCGGTCGACGAGCTCGAGATCCTCGCCGACGCCGACACGCCGCCGTTCCCGCTCGACGACGACGTCGGCGGTCGACGAGAACCTGCGGCTGCGCCACCGCTCGCTGGACCTGCGCCGCACGCCGATGCAGCGAGGCGATGGCGCTGCGCCATCGAGGTCGTGCGCACGATCCGCGAGGTGCTCGACGCGCGCGACTTCCTCGAGATCGAGACGCCGTTCCTGACCCGCTCGACGCCCGAGGGCGCGCGCGACTTCCTCGTCCCCGCGCGGATCGCGGCCGGGCTCGTTCTACGCGCTGCCGCAGTCGCCGCAGCTGTTCAAGCAGCTGCTGATGATCGGCGGGCTTCGAGCGCTACTACCAGATCGTCCGCTGCTTCCGCGACGAGGACGCGCGCGCCGACCGCCTGCCCGAGTTCACCCAGCTCGACCTCGAGATGGCGTTCGTCGAGCGAGGACGACGTGCTCGAGACTGCATGCGAGGCGGTGATCGGCGCGGTGTTCGAGCGGGCGGGGCTTCGACGTCGCCGCCGCCGCCGTGGCCGCGGATGACGTACGCACGAGGCGATGTCGGCCGGTTCGGCTCCGACCGCCCCGACACGCGCTTCGGCCTCGAGCTGCAGGACCTCGGCGACGCCGTGGCCGACAGCGAGTTCAAGGTCTTCGCCGGCGCGCTGGCGACCGGCGGCGTCGTCCGCGGGATCAACGCCGGCCCGCGCGAGCTGCCCCGCTCCGAGCTCGACGCGCTCACCGAGCTGGCCAAGCAGCACGGCGCCAAGGGGCTCGTGTGGGCGTTCGTCCAGGATCGGAGCCGGGAGCCCGCCTGGCGCTCGCCGGTCGCCAAGTTCCTCACCGACGGTGAGATCGCCGCGATCGACGCGCGCGCTGGAGGCGATCCCCGGCGACCTGCTGCTGATCGTCGCCGACCAGGCGCGACCGTGCGCGCAGGCGCTCGGGCGCGCTGCGCCTCGAGCTCGCGCGCCGCTTTGACCTGATCCCCGCCCGGTCGCCACGACATCCGCTGGATCGTCCGACTTCCCGATGTTCGACTGGCGGCCCGAGGAGCGCCGCTGGGACGCCGAGCACCACCCGTTCACGGCGCCCGACACGCGGCGATCCGGCCACGGCGACCCGGCGACCCGCCCACGCTGCTTCGCGCTCCTACGACCTCGTGCTCGACGGCGCCGAGATCGGTGGCGGCTCGATCCGGAACCACCGGATCGACGTTCAGCAGAAGCGTGTCTCGAGCTGATCGGGATCGGCCCCGAGGACGCCGCAGGCGCGCTTCGGCTTCCTGCTCGACGCGCTGCGCTACGGCGCGCCGCCGCATCGGCGGGATCGCGATGGGGATCGACCGGATCGTCGCGCTGCTCGCCGGTCGCGACAACATCCGCGAGGTGATCGCGTTCCCCAAGTCGACCAGCGGCGGCGACCCGCTGACGGGCGCGCCCGCCCCGGTCGAGCCTGCAGCTGCGCGAGCTGGGGCTGCGCTGCGCGGCTGACGGGTGACTGGAGCTTACAGCACCTATGGCGCGATGTCTTCGAGCACCACCTGACCTCGCCCCAGGGGCGATGGCCGCTGAGCCGGCGGAGCGGTCAACCGTCACTGACCTCGCCGCGGGCGGCGCCTGCGGCGACTCAGGTCACGCTTCGTCGGTCGCGCTAGCGAGGGATCGCGGCACGGCACCGTGGCCGACGCCGGCTTCGACGCGCACGGCTGCGGCGCCGACCACCGCCGCCGCGCAGCGCGGCCGTGACGCTCGTCGCGGGGCGCCGGATCCTCGACGCCGCGCGGATCGGCCCGAGCGAGATCGCGGCCGAGCTCGGCGGGCTCAGCCCGGGCAAGCTGCACGCCGCCGAGCTGGCCGCCGACGCGCTCGCGCGCGCGCTCGGCGCCGCGCTCCGGCCCACTCGGCATGGCTCGGGCGCGGAAATGGGGGCGGGCGTGGAAGTGGGGGCGGGCGCGGACGCTGCGGGCGCGGGCGCGGGCGTCCCGCTCGGGCCACCGATCCACTCTGGTGGCGATGAGCGGCGGCGTCGACAGCGCCGTCGCGGCGCTGTTGTGCGCGCGCTGCCGGGCCGTCGCTGGCCGTCACGCTCGAGCTGTGGGCCGACCCCGAGAACGACGGCGAGCGCAGCTGCTGCTCGGCCACGCGGTCGCGCAGGCCCGCGCGCTCGCCCACTCGCTCGATCTGCCGCATTTCACGATCGATCTGCGGACGGAGTTCCGCGGCGGCGTCGTCGAGCCGTTCATCGCGGGCTTCGCGGCGGGGGAGACACCGAATCCTTGCGTCGGTTGCAACGGCCACGTGCGCCTCGACGCGATGCTCGAGCTGGCCGACCGCCTCGGCTGCGCGACGCTCGCGACCGGTCACTACGCGCGTGTGGCCGACGTGGATGACGCTGCCGGTCCACTACTGCGAGTTGCCGCCGATCCGGCCAAGGACCAGACGTACATGCTGGCCGCGCTCGCACCGGCGTCGCTGGCGCGAATGCGGTTCCCGCTCGGTTCGCTGACGAAGCGCGAGGTACGGCGGATCGCCACCGACGCCGGCCTGCCGGTCGCCGACAAGGCCGACTCCCAAGACCTCTGTTTCATGGCGGGGACGGACCGGACGAGCTTCCTGGCACGTCATGGCCGTCTCGGCGAGCGCCCCGGCGCGATCCTCGCCTCCGACGGCGCCGTGCTGGGCCACCACCGCGGACAGCATCTGTACACCGTCGGTCAGCGCCGGGGGATCGGCGTCGCGGCCGGCGAACCGCTGTATGTCCTGGACAAGGACGCGGCGCGGAACACGTTGACGGTCGGTCCGCGCGCCGCGTTGCGCAGGGACCACGTCGCGATCCGTGACGTCCGCCTGCACCGTCCCGGCTCCCGGGTCGATCGCGTCAAGCTGCGCTACCGCTCGCGCGCGGTTCCGGCCGCACTCCGCGGCGATCCCGCGGCGGGGCTGCACCGTGCGCTGACGATCGAGCTCGCGCAAGCGATCGACGGGGCCGCGCCGGGGCAGCTCGCCTGCCTGATGGACGGCGAGCTGATCGTCGGCTGGGGGACGATCAGTCGCGGTCTCAGGAGGTCCGCGCCACCTGGCAACCGTCCCACTCGAGTGGCGGCGAGAGGCCAGTGGGATGAAGACCAGCTGGTGGAGGGTTAACGCACCACTCGCCGTCGGCGGCCGCGCGAGTGGGCAGTTGTACACCCTCTCGTAGCTGCTCAGCAGGGTCCGGGTCGTCGGGTTTGACTTCCGCCCGCTCGTCTTCTACGTTCGCGCAGATGAGCACCAACATCGCGACGCGGCAGTTCGGACAGGCGCGTGTCTCCGTGGTCCAGACGGCCCGCTGTCGCTTCCAGCCAAGCTTCCCGAATGGCGAGGACTGGCGCACGAGTGACACGGTCGTCGATGAGCGCGGCATGGCCTTGATCGACATCAACGTCCTCGTGATCGAGACCGACGCCGGCGCGGTGATCGTCGACCCGAGCTCGTTCGGGCCCGATGACACGACGCTCGGCGGCGGCTCGATCATAGAGCCCGGTCCGTCACTTGACACTGCACTCGACCAGCTGGGGGTCGATGTCAACCAGGTCGAGCTCGTGCTCGTGACACACGGACACGATGACCATTTCAACGGGGTGCTCGACGGGGAGCGGGTCCGTTTCCCGAACGCGGAGCACTACTTCCCGCGGGCTGACTGGGAGCTGCTGCAGGAGGAGCTGAGCCGCGGTGAGGGCTACAACACGGGGGTGAAGCAGCGTCTCCTCAAACCCGTCCAAGACGCCGGCCGACTGCGCCTCGTCACCGGCGACCTGGACCTGGGTGACGGGCTGTCGCTTCTGGCCACCCCTGGCGAGAGCCCCGGCCACCAGGTCGTTCGCCTCGACACTGGCGAGGAGCGACTGTATTACTTGGGTGACCTGGCTCACTTCCCGATGGAGTTCCAGGAACTCCGAGCGGTGATTGCGCCGCGTCCGGACCCTGTCGACGTACTCGAACAATCACGTATACGCGTACTCGAGGACGCGGCCGTGAAGCCATCGACGCTCGTCTTCACCCATGGGCTCTTCCCGGCGTGGGGCGTCGCCGAGCGCACGAGCCCAAGCTCCTGGACCTGGCGCTACCTCTGACGCCCGCTCACGGCACCGGCCGCCTGGCCCGCGCCTAAACTGCGAGTGACGATGACCTCCGACGAAATCAGACAGACGTTTCTCGATTTCTTCATCGAGCGCGACCATCTGCGGCTGCCGTCCGCGTCGCTGATCCCGCCGCCGGACGACCCGTCGGCCCTGTTCACGGTCGCCGGAATGCATCCGCTGAAGCCCTACTTCTCCGGCGCCCTGCCCCCGCCGTACCCGCGTGTGACGACGTGCCAGAAGTCGTTTCGCACGGCCGACATCGAGATCATCGGAACGACCACGCGGCATCTCACGTTCTTCGAGATGCTCGGGAACTTCTCGTTCGGCAACTACTTCAAGCGCGAAGCGGTGCGGTTCGCGCTCGAGCTCTCGCTCGACGGCTTCGGTTTCCCGATGGACAAGATCTGGATCACGGTATTCGCCGGCGACGACGAGCTCGGGCTCGGCCCTGACGAGGAGGCGATCGAGGCGTGGCTCGAGGTCGGGGTTCCGCGCGAGCGGATCGTCGAGTGCCCGCGCGCGGAGAACTTTTGGGAGTCCGGGCCGACGGGGCCCTGCGGACCGAGCTCGGAGCTGTATCTGGATCGCGGCGTCGAGCTCGGTAAGCCGGACGACCTTCCCGGTGGCGACAACGAGCGCTTCCTCGAGTACTGGAACCTCGTGTTCATGCAGCTCGACCAGAACCCTCCGAACGTGGTCTCGCCGCTGCCGGCGCGCAACATCGACACGGGCCTCGGTCTCAACCGGCTCGCGGCGATCCTCCAGAACAAGCCGAGCGTGTTCGAGACCGACCAGTTTGCGCCGCTGATCGAGCTCGGCGTGGAGCTGTCGGGCCGGCGCTACGGCGAGGACGGAGAAACCGATCGGGCGCTGCGGATCCTCGCCGACCATGGCCGCGCGATGACGTTCCTGATCAGCGACGGCGTCGTGCCCCAGAACGAGGATCGCGGCTACGTGCTGCGGCGGCTCATCCGCCGCGCGATCCTCCAGGGTCGTTCGCTGGGGCTCGAGCCCGGCTTCCTCGGCGCGATCGCCGATCGCGTCACAGAGCTGATGGGGCGCGAGTATCCCGAGCTCGTATCCGAGCGGGAGTCGGTGCACAAGTGGCTGGGCTCCGAGGAGGAGGCGTTCGGTCGCACGCTCGAATTCGGCCTCAAGCGCGTGCAGGAGCTGATCGAGCGGGCCCGCGAGGCGGGCGACGAGGGCATCGCGGCCGAGGATGCGTTTCTGCTGCACGACACCTACGGGTTCCCGATCGATCTGACGCTCGAGCTGGTGACCGAGCACGGGCTCGGCGTCGACGAGGCTGGATTCGAGGCGCTGATGGACCAGCAGCGCGCGCGCGCGCGCGGCGCGTGGCGCGGCTACGACAGCGAAGACGAGCGGGAGCGCGCGCTCGCGCTGACGGCGCAGGCCGGCTTCGCGACGGACTTCGTCGGCTACCAGACGACCGAGCAGGACACGACAATCGGCGCCGTCGCGGAGGAGGAGCCCGACGCGGCGGAGGGCGATGGACAACCCCCGCGCGTGCTGGTCAAGCTCGTCGAGTCGCCGTTCTACGCGACCGGTGGCGGCCAGGTTGCCGACTCCGGCTATATCGAGTGCTTCGACGGCGACTGCCGCGCTCGCGTGGATGACGTCCTGCGCCTCGGCGACGATCAGGTGCTCGCGCTGGTCCCGGAGCGGGGGGCGATCGTGCCAGGAGAACGGGTCCACGCACACGTTGACCGCGCCGCCCGCCACGCGACCGAGTGCAACCACACCGCGACCCATCTGCTGCACGCCGCGCTGCGCCGCCGGCTCGGAGACCACGTCCACCAGGCCGGCTCGTACGTCGGCCCGGACAAGCTGCGATTCGACTTCACCCATTCCGGGGCGCTGAGCGAGGAGGAGCTTCGCGACGTCGAGGACACGGTCAACGAGTGGATTCTGCGGAGCCAGCCGGTGCGCGCGATCAGCACCTCGCTCGAGGAGGCCCGCCGGCTCGGCGCAATGGCGCTGTTCGGCGAGAAGTACGGCGACGTCGTTCGGATGGTGGAGGTCGGGGACGGATCCTTCTCGCGCGAGCTGTGCGGCGGCACCCACGTGCGCAACACCGCCGAGGTAGGACTGTTCAAGGTCACGAGCGAGACCTCGAGCGCAGCGAACGTGCGCCGGATCGAGGCCCTGACGGGGCCCGAGGGCGTAGCGCTGATGCGCCGGCACGACCGCGCGCTGAGCAGCGCTGCGCAGACGTTGCGGGTGCCGCCCGACGACGTGCCGCAGGCGCTCGCCGAGCTGCGCGTGCGCGTGCGCGAGCTCGAGCGGGGTGCGCGGACCGCCGGTGGCGGCAACGGCGCGCTCGACATCGATCAGCTCGCCGCGGGGAGCGTCGAGACGGCCGGCGCGCGGGTGCTCGTCGCGGCGGTCCAGGTGGCCGATGGCAATGCCCTCCTCGCGCTGACGGACCGACTCAAGGCAAAGCTCGGCGACGCCGCGATCGTGCTTGCGAGCGCGGGTGAGGATCGCGTCGACCTGGTCGCGAGCGTCGCTCCCTCGCTGGTCGCGCGCGGCCTGCGCGCCGACGAGATCGTCAAGCGGGCGGCGGCGGCCGTCGGCGGGGGCGGCGGCGGTCGCGACACGCTCGCGCGGGCAGGAGGCCGCGAGGTGGCAAACGTGCCACAGGCGATCGACGCCGCCCGAGAAGCAATTGCATCGGTTCTCGGCGAAAACCACTAACCGATTCGACTTCGTCGGTGGATCCGTTGTTGGTCGTCGCGTGCGGGGCGCTGGCGGGGCGCGGGCGGAGGTCCAGTGTGATCGATTGCGGGATCAGACTGATATTCGAGGGCTCATCCTCAAGACCCGGTGTTCGTCGCGGCTCGCCGTCTAAGAGCGGGCGCGGCCGGACGGGCCGGCTGCCCATAGTGCTCTCGCGAGCCTCGCGCGATGGTGTGGGCCTTCCTGGTGCTCGTGCGCGCCCCGGCAGCGTCCCGGCGCGATCGTGGGTCTGGCGGTCAGTCAGGGTGGCGGCCTCCCAGAGGCGCGGCGAGCTCGCGCGGCGGCGATCGCGACGACGCCGGCGGGCTTTTTCCGGGTGTTGCGGAGGTGCTGCCAGCGGGTGTGCAGGCGGCGCTGTCCCCGCCAGGCGATTTCGATGATCCGCGGGTCCTGCCCTGCCTGGCGGCGGGCGAGCACGTCGCCGATGCGTGGCTGTACCGGTAGTGGTGGGCGGCTGACGAGCGCCGGCGGGCGTGGCCTGGTCCGGCCTTGGTGTCGACCCCGCCGACGCTGGCGGCGTTCGACGGGACGATCCCGGGCCCGGCAGCGCGTCGGCTTCGGGCCGTCGGGTCGCCGATCTCGGCGGCGCACCGGCGGCGGTGGCGTGTCGTCCGCGGGCCCGCGTCGGGCGATCACCTGCGCGTGCGAGCTGTCGGGGTCTGCTGCTCGGGGTCTCTGGCGTCTGCCGGCGGCCGCGGCAGCTCGACGGGGCGAGGTGTCCGGCCGCCTGCGGCGGCGTCTCGGCTGGCGCTCGGGCCGCGCTGGCTGCCGGTCCCGCCTTCCCGGTCTCATAGCGGTGTCCGCGCCGCGGGGCTTCCCGGCCGGTGCCGGGCGCGCTCGTCGCCGCGGTGCCTCGTGCGCGCACCGTCACGGGACGAAGGTCCAGTGCGGGTGTTAGCGTTGGATTACGGGAGCGCGCGCTGCGGGGCTGCGCTGAGCGACCCGACGGGCGTGCTCGCGACCCCAATCGAGCCGGTCGAGCGTCCCGGGAACCGCCGCGGGCTCGCGCGGCTGAGGACGCTCGTCGACGAGCTGGGCGTCGAGCGAGTGATCGTCGGGCTGCCGCTGTCGCTGTCCGGCGCCGACTCATCCCAGACGCGCGAGACGCGCGAGTTCGCCGCCGCGCTGGAGCGCAAGCTGCCGGTGCCGGTGGAGCTCTACGACGAGCGTTTCACGACCCGGATGGCCGCACGCACGGGCGGCCGTGCGAGCGAGGACTCTCGCGCCGCCGCCCATCTCTTGGACAGCTGGCTGCAGACGCGGCCCGCGCGTGATGCGGGCGAACGCGACCGGTCGGCAAAGCGAGACGACGAAGCGGGCCGAGCCGCGGAGCGAGACCGCGTTGACTGACTGGAGCGACCGAACGGCGGAGGAACGGGAGGCGGCAAGGCTCGAACGTGAGCGCCGCCGCGACGGTCGCCCCAACGGTCGCGCATCCGCCGCCGACGAGCTGGACGACGATCCCGAGGGCCGGATGCTCGACGACGACGATCCCGAGGGCCGGTCGCTCGCCGACGACGACGACGATCCCGAGGACGAGCGGCTCGCCGAGCATGACGACGATCCCGAGGACGAGCCGCTCGCCGAGCACGACGACGAAACGATGGCCCGGCCGCTCGGCGAGCCGAACGACGAAGCCGAGCGGCCATCCGGCACGCGTCGCGTCACGCGCCTGCAACGGCCGCGACGGCCGACGCCGGCGCGCCGCCCGCAGGAACGCTCACACAAGCTCGCCGGCCGGCTCGTGGCGGTGCTCGCGATTGTGTTCGCGGCCGCTGCGATCTGGTTCCTCGTCGAGCTCTTCCAGCCGTTCCACGGCTCCCCGCATGGAAGCGTCGAGGTGACGATCCCGCCGCACACGAGCTCGCGCCAGGTCGGTGACCTGCTCGCGCGCGACGGCGTCGTCTCATCGGGCTTGTTCTTCGAGCTTCGCGCGCTGCTGTCCGGCGATCAGGGCAAGCTGCGGTCGGGCACGTATCACCTCGCGCTCGGCATGAGCTACGGCGATGCGCTGAAGGCCTTGACGACGGCGCCGCCGGCGGTGCCGACGACCAATGTCACGATCATCCCGGGCCGCACCCGCCGCCAGGTCTCCGACCTGCTCCAAGGCGAGGGCGTGAAGGGCAGCTACCTGGCCGCCACGCGACGCTCGCCGCTGCTCAACCCGGCCGCCTATGGCGCGCCTCGACGGACCGATTCGCTCGAGGGCTTCCTGTTCCCCGACACCTACCAGGTGCGCGCGCCGCTGCAGATCAACGAGCTCGTCGCGGCGCAGTTGCGCCAATTCCGGCAGGAGTTCGCGACGGTCAACCTCCGCTTCGCGCGATCCCGGCATATGACGCCGTACGACGTGCTGATCATCGCCTCGATGATCGACGCGGAGGCCGGCACAGCGCACGATCGACCGCTGGTCTCCTCGGTGATCTACAACCGGCTGCGGCTCGGGATGCCGCTCCAGCTCGACTCCACCACGCGCTATGCGACCGGCAACTACACGAGGCCGCTGACGGAATCGCAGCTCAACTCCCCGTCCCCGTACAACACGCGCAACCACACCGGCCTCACGCCGACGCCGATCGACAATCCATCGCTCTCGTCGATCGAGGCGGCGGCCCACCCGGCGCCGACCAACGACCTGTATTTCGTCGTAAAGCCGTGTGGCAACGGGTCGAGCGTGTTCACGAGCAGCTACTCGCAATTCGAGCACTACGAGTACGAGTACTACGTGGCCCGCCAGCAGCACGGCGGCAACTCGCCGGAACATTGCTGAGTGGCAGCGAGGCCGTCCGCGCTCCGCGGCTGGGCGTACTCGGCTGGCCCGTCGGCCACAGTCGCTCGCCCGCGATCCAGAATGCGGCGCTGCGCGCGGCCGGCCTCGGGCACTGGCGCTACCAGCTGCTTCCGGTCCCCGCGGAGCTGCTCGCCGAGACCGTCGCGGCGCTCCCGGGCGCCGGCTTTCGCGGCGCGAACGTGACGATTCCCCACAAGCAAGCCGCGCTCGAGCTAGCCGCCAGCGCGAGCGCCAGCGCGCGCGCGATTGGCGCCGCCAACACCCTCGTGTTCGACGAGCACGGCGCGGTCGCGGCGGACAACACCGACGCGCCGGCGCTGATCGCGGCCCTGCCCGTCGCGCCGGCGGGACTGACCGCGCTCGTGCTGGGCGCCGGCGGCAGCGCGCGGGCGGCGGTCTGGGCGCTGCTCGACGCGGGGGCAGCCGAGGTCCGAGTGTGGAACCGGACGCCGGAGCGGGCCGAGCTGTTGTGCGCCGAGCTCGGCGGCTCGCCGGCCCGCGCCGTCACAGAGGACGTCGGCGCCGACCTGCTCGTCAACTGCACCGCCGTCGGCCTCGAAGGCAGCAGCAGCTCGCTCGCGCAGCTGCCGGTGGTGATCGAGCATTTGGGCCGGTTCCGCTGCGTCGTCGACTTCGTGTACGGGACGATCGAGACCGAACTGGTCCGAGCGGCCCGGGAGCGCGGCGTCCCGGTCGTCACCGGGCTCGAGCTGCTCGTCGGTCAAGGGGCTCTGAGCTTCGAGCGGTTCACCGGCCTGACCGCGCCGCTCGCGGCGATGCGAACCGCCGCCGGCCTGTGATTGCGGTCGGCCAGCTATCGTGAGCCCGGTGATCGTCAGCGACGCCGTCACGATCCTCCCTTAGCGCCTGCCCGATGGCGACCCAAGACGGCGACCAGGTGCAATACGACGCCGCGCGCGTCAAGTGCCGTCCATGCCGGGGCGTCGGGCACGTGATCTCGGCGCTCGGCGGGACCGAGCACGAGGTCAGCTGCCCGTGGTGCGCGGGCACTGGCTTGTTCATCGCGGGCCACGACGCCCAGCAAGAGCCCGCGGAGAGTCCATCTTGAGCGCGCCTCGTGCGAGCACCTGGTCGAGAAACGCAACCAGCGGCAACGTTTCTCGACCAGGTTCCATGGGAGCCGGCCCCCGTACCCTCAATGACGAATGTCTTTGAGGCTCACAACCGCCGGCGAATCCCACGGCCCCGGGCTGACTTGCATCGTGGAAGGCCTGCCCGCCGGCCTGGTGCTCGACCGCGCGGCGATCGACCGTGACCTCGGCCGCCGCCAGCTCGGCCACGGCCGCGGCGGCCGGATGAAGATCGAGCGCGACCGCGTCGAGGTTACCGGCGGCGTCCGCCACGGGCGGACGCTCGGTGGCCCGATCGCGCTGCACGTCGTCAACCGCGACTACGCCAATTGGGAGGAGCGGATGAGCCCGTGGCCGGTGAACGGCGAAGTCAGCGAGGTGCACCTGCCGCGCCCGGGCCACGCCGACCTCGTCGGCACCCAGAAGTACGGCTTGAGCGACGTGCGCGACATCCTCGAGCGGGCGAGCGCGCGCGAGACCGCGGCGCGAGTCGCCGGCGGCGCCGTCGCGAAGGCGTTCCTGGCGACGCTGGGCGTCCAGGTGTTCTCGCACGTGCTCCAGATCACCGGCGTCGCCGCGCCGCGCCGCGATGACCTCAAGCCGGAGGACTTCGCGGACGTCGACGACTCGCCGGTCCGCTGCCTCGATCCCGACGCGAGCACCGCCATGGTGGCCGAGATCGACCGCTTGCGGCGCGCAAACGAATCGCTCGGCGGGATGTTCGAGGTGCGTGCGTTCGGCCTCGTGCCCGGCCTCGGATCGCACGTCAGCTGGGAAGAGCGGCTCGACGGACGGCTCGCGCAGGCGATCATGTCGATCCAGGCGATCAAGGCGGTTGCGATCGGCGACGGGCTCGAGGTTGCCGGCCGCCCCGGCTCGCAGGCGCACGACGAGATCTTCTACGAGGAGCCGAGCGGCTACTACCGCGAGACAAATCGTGCCGGCGGCCTGGAGGGCGGCATGACGACCGGCGCGCCGCTCGTCGTCCGCGCCGCGATGAAGCCGTTGCCGACGCTGACCAAGCCGCTGCGGTCGGTCGACATCGCGACCCACGAGCCCGCGGAGGCGCTGCGCGAGCGGACCGACTCGTGCACGGTTCCGGCCGCCGGCGTGGTCGGCGAGGCGATGGTCGCGTTCGTGCTCGCGGACGCATACCGGCGCAAGTTCGGCGGCGACCACATCGACGACGTCCGCGCCGCCCTACAGGGGTACCAGGAGCGGCTGACGTGTCGGAGCTGACCCAGCGAGCGCCCGTCTTCATCGGCTTCATGGGAGCCGGCAAGACGACCGCCGCCCGCGACGCCGCGCGTGCGCTCGGACCGCCGGCGCAGGCGCTCGACGTCGATCAGCTGCTCGAGGAGCGGCTTGGCAAGTCGATCTCACGGGCGTTCGCGGAGGATGGCGAGGCGGCGTTCCGGGCCGCCGAGGAGCGGCTCGTGCTGGAGCTGCTCGAACGCCGCGACGGCCGTGTCCTCTCGCTCGGCGGCGGCGCCGTCGGCTCGCTGCGGGTACGCGAGGCGCTGCGGCGCGAGCCGGTGATCTGGATCGACGTCGACCCAGACACGGCGTGGGCCAGGTGCGGCGACAGCGACCGCCCGCTCGCGCGGGACAAGGGATCCTTTGCGCGGCTGCACGCCGACCGCGAACCGATCTACGCGGAGCTCGCGCGCGTCACCGTCCCCGCGGTCCGCTCGGTGCGGATGGCGCCCGTCCTGGACGCGTTCGCCGGCATGCCCCCCGAAGCGCGGCTGCAGTGGGCCGCGAGCGCATCGGGCGACTACCCGGCCTACATTGGCCCCGGCGTGCTCGACTTCTGGCCGGCGACGGTCGAGGGCCGCCGGTTCCTAGTCACCGACGGCCACGTCGCGCGCCTGTTCGCGGGTGCGCTCGAGCCACTCGCCGGGCGCGTCGCGATCATGCCGGGCGAACAGTCCAAGACGGTCGCCCACGCGGAGATCGTGTGGACCGAGCTCGCCCGCGCCGGGATGACGCGTCAAGACGTCGTGGCCGCGTTGGGTGGTGGCGTGATCGGTGACCTCGCCGGCTTCTGCGCCGCGACCTACCAGCGCGGAGTCCGCTACGTCCAGGTCCCGACCACGCTCGTGGCGCAGGTGGACTCGGCGTACGGCGGCAAGACCGGGGTCGACCTGACCGAGGCGAAGAACTACGTCGGCGCGTTCCACCAGCCGGCGGCCGTCCTCGCCGACACGGACGCATTGCAATCGCTGCCGCCGGCCGAGCTCGCGGCCGGCTTCGCCGAGGTGGTGAAGACGGCGCTGATCGCCGGGGGGCGGCTGTGGGAGCAGGTGCGCGGGGGCGCCGACCCATCGGCGCCGGAGATCATCGCGCAGTGCGTGCGCACGAAGCTGCGGATCGTCGCGCTCGACGAGCGCGACGCCGGACCGCGACAGGTGCTGAACCTGGGGCACACTGTCGCCCACGCGATCGAGGCCGTCACCGGCTACGCCCGCTACCGGCACGGAGAGGCGGTCGCACTCGGGCTGCTCGCCGCGCTTCGCCTCTCGGGCCAGGCCGACCTGCGCGAGGAGGTGCGCGAGCTGCTCGCCGGACGCGGTCTGCCGACGAGCCTGGAGGGCGTCGATCCGGATGCGGTCGTGCTCGCGACCGCGCGCGACAAGAAGCGCGTCGGCAGCGGCGCCGTGCCGTTCGTGCTGCTGCAGGCGCCGGGCGAGCCGCAGCGCGGGTGCGAGGTGCCGACCCGCGCGCTGATCGCAGCCGTGCGCGAGTTGCTCCCGGCCGCGCCGTGATGCGAAACCGCGTCGAGATCATGCATGGCGTCAACCTCGACCAACTCGGGCGCCGCGACCCGACGATTTACGGCAGCATGGATCTCGCGGAGCTCGAGCGCTGGATCAGCGACCAGGCTGCCGAGCTCGGGCTCGCGGCGCGATTCTTCCAGACCAATCACGAGGGCGATTTCGTCGAGCACCTGCACCGGGTCGACGGCCTCGCGGACGGACTCGTCCTGAACCCCGGGGCATGGACGCACTACTCTTACGCGATCCGCGATGCGCTCGAACTAACCGGTCTTCCGGCAGTCGAAGTTCACCTATCCGATGTCGACGCACGCGAGGACTGGCGGCGCCTTTCGGTCATCCGCGAGTTGTGCGTGGCGCGGGTCGCGGGCAAGGGCGCGGCGGGCTACCGTGACGCCCTCGATCGGCTCTGCGAGGAGTTCGCTCGATGAGCGACCGTGCCGGACGGCTGGTCGACCTGCTCGGCGAGGCGGGCGTCGAGGAGCTGCTGGTCACCTCGCTCGTCAACGTCCGCTATCTGACCGGCTTCACGGGTACGAATGGCGTCGCCTTGGTCGGCCCCTCGCGGCGCACCTTCATCACCGACTTCCGCTACGTCGAGCAGGCCGGCGAGGAGGTCGATCCATCGTTCGAGCGGCGGATCCTCGCGACCGGGAGGGAGATGCCAGACGAGATCGCGGACGCGATCGGCACCGCGCCCGTGCGGCTCGGATTCGAGGACGAGCACCTGACCGTGCGTGGCCACGCCCGGCTGCGTGAGCTGCTCTCGGATGCCGTGGACCTGCTCGCGGCCGGCACCCTGGTCGAGCGGCTGCGGGCGGTCAAGGATCCCGCCGAGGCGGAGCGGATGCGCGCCGCCGCGGCGCTCGCCGATGCGGCGCTCGAACAGGTGCTGAGCGGCGGCCTCGTGGGGCGCACGGAACGGGCGGTCGCGATTGCGCTCGATCAGGCGATGGTCGCGCTCGGCGCCCAGCGGCCGTCGTTCGAGACGATCGTCGCGGTCGGCCCGCACGGTGCGCACCCGCACGCGAGTCCGCGCGACGTCGAGATCGGCCGCGACGAGCTCGTCGTGATCGACTGCGGTGCGGAGCTCGACGGATATTGCTCGGATTGCACTCGGACGGTTGCGACCGGCGACCCCGGCGGCGATGCGCGCGAGATCTACCGGCTCGTGCTCGAGGCGCAACTGGCCGGCGTGGCCTCGGTTCACGCGGGCGCCGGCGGCCGCGAGGTCGACGCGGTCGCCCGCGACGTGATCGACGGGGCCGGCTACGGGGAGCAGTTCGGCCACGGGCTCGGCCACGGAGTCGGACTCGAAGTACACGAGGCGCCGCGGCTGTCACGGCGCTCGGAGGACGTGCTCGTCGCCGGGAACGTCGTGACGGTCGAACCCGGGATCTATCTGCCGGGGCGGTTCGGCGTGCGGATCGAGGACCTCTTGCTGGTCGGCCTCGAGGGGCACGACGTGCTCAGCTCGCTGAGCAAGGAGCTGACCGAGACCGGCTGACGACGTCCGACG
Organism: uncultured Solirubrobacterales bacterium; assembly: GCA_963763525.1. Classification (GTDB taxonomy): domain Bacteria; phylum Actinomycetota; class Thermoleophilia; order Solirubrobacterales; family Solirubrobacteraceae; genus Palsa-465. The sequence goes on along the minus strand of CAVXPA010000008.1, from coordinate 1,119,636 downwards.
CGTGACTCCTCCTCGTCACCGGTGGCGGCCGCCCATTACGCGAATGTGAAACTCGTCGTCTGCGCCAGGATCACCGTCTCGGCGGTCGATCGGCAGCTCGTCACGGTGCTCTTGATCGTCTCGGGGATCATCGAGGCGCCCATCAACGAAGCCCTGCCTGCGAGGGCTCTGATCCGCTTGCCTGTCACGCTCCCTACCTCCCGCTTGGCTGGACAATCGCGATGCTAGCGGGCTCGAGGTCGGGCTCCCGCGATACCCTGATGTCACCGGCCATCTTCTGCGCGAGCCGTGCACAGCCCGGTCCGCGTGTCGTTTCGATATGTCCATCAGCACCAACCAATTCCGCAACGGCGCCCACATCGACGTCGACGGGACGATCTTCAAGATCGTCGAGTTTCAGCACGTCAAGCCCGGCAAGGGCGGTGCGTTCGTGCGCACCAAGCTCCGCCGCGCCAGCGACGGCGCCGTGATCGATCGCACCTTCCGCGCCGGTGAGAAGTTCCGGCCGGTCCGCACCGAGACGCGCAAGATGCAGTTTCTGTACCGCGATGGCTCAGACGCCCATTTCATGGACTCCGACACATACGAGCAGCTCGCGATCCCCGAGCGCGTGCTCGGCGATTCGTTGAACTGGATGAGGGAATCCGACGAGGTCGAACTGCTCTACATCGACAATGAGCCGGCGGACGTGCAGCTCCCGAGCGCGGTCGATCTGAAGGTGACCGAGACCGAGCCCGGGCTTCGCGGTGACACGGCCTCGGGTGGCGGCACGAAGCCCGCGGTGCTCGAGACGGGGGCGCGGATTCAGGTGCCCCTGTTCATCGAGATCGGCGACGTTTTGCGGGTCGACACGCGCTCTGGCGAGTACGTGTCACGTGCGTGACGGCGGCGCGGCGGACGGACCCGGCCGACAGCGTGCGTAGGACCGAGCAGAGGCGAGCGGCCGTGTGGGCGCTCTACCAGAGCGACCTGCTCGACCGGCCCCTGGAGCAGACGTTTCCGCGCGACGTCCACTCCTTCACGCGCTCGCTGGCCGAGCTCGTGCACGACCGCCAGCCCGAGCTCGACGAGCTGATTCGGACGCATGCGACAGGGTGGTCGCTCGAGCGGATCGCGCCACTGGAGCGCTCGATCCTGCGCGTCGGGATCGCCGAGCTGCTCTACCCTGACGCGGTCCCGGGCGAGCAGCCGATCCCGGCCGAGGGGGCGATCGACGAGGCGGTCGAGACCGCTAAGCGGTTCTGCGGCGCCGACGCGCCGGCGTTCGTGAACGGGATCCTCGCGGCGATCCTGCGCGAGCATCGCGGCGAAGACGGCTGAGGCAGTCGCCCGCCCGTGCGGGTTGCGATCCACACCGGGGGCCCACGCGCCCGCGACGCGCGGGTAAGCGATACGTAGGAATCACGGCGAAGCCCCCTGCAAGTGGCCACAATGGGGGCATGAGGCTGCTGGTTGTCGACGACGATCGCGCGCTGCGAGACGTGCTGCGCCGCGCGCTGACGCTGGCTGGGTACGAAATCGTGCTGACAGACACGGGTGCCGGGGCGCTGGCGGAGGTGAGCGGCAGCGTTCCCGATGCGGTCGTGCTCGACGTCGGGCTCCCCGACATCGACGGACTCGAGGTCTGCCGGCTGCTGCGGCGCGAGGGCAACCGCGTCCCGGTGTTGATGCTGACCGCGCGCGATGCGGTCTCCGATCGGATCGACGGCCTCGATGCGGGCGCGGACGACTATCTCGTCAAGCCGTTCGACATCGACGAGCTGAAGGCGCGGCTGCGAGCGCTGCTTCGTCGCGCCGGCGCCGAGGGCGACATCGACGGTGGCCTCACGTTCGGCGAACTGCGACTCGACCCCGGCCGCCACGGCGTCGTGGTCAGCGGGAAGTTCGTCGAGCTGACGCGAACCGAGTATCAGCTGCTGGAGCTGCTGATGATCAACCCGCGCAGGGTGCTGCCGCACAGCGTGATCTACGAGCGCGTGTGGGGCTACGACTTCGGGCCGACGTCGAACGCGCTGCGTGTCTACGTCGGCTATCTGCGCCGCAAGCTCGAGGATGCCGGCGCGCGCTCGACGATCCACACGGTTCGCGGCGTCGGCTACGCGCTCAGGGAGCCCGACGAGTGAGCCTGCGGGCTCGGATGGGGCTCGCAGCCGGGGCCGCCGTCGCGCTCGCCGTCGTCGCCGTCGCGGTGTCGGCGTATCTCGGGACCCGCTCGCAGCTCCTCGATCAGCTCGACACTCAGCTCCACGGTCTGCTGAACACGGTGCTCCCACAGGGCGCCGGCGAGGGCGGCGGTCATGGCGGGGTCGGGTCGGCGAACGGCCAGCCGGTTGGCGCGGGCCAGCCGGGCGGCGCGCCGGGTCAGTTTGCGCCCTTCGGGCACCAGCCGTACGGTGGCGGCGAGTCGCCGTGCGTCCGCGACGAGGGCACGGGGATCGACGAGAGACCTGGCCCCGCGTTCGGGGGCGCGGCGGGCATCGTGACGCTGATCTATCCGGAGACGTGCGGCGGCGGTACCTATCAGCCCGACGGACAGAAGTACACGATTCCGGTCGACGAGCAGATGAAACAGATCGCGGCCAGCGGGCACGGCCAGTACGTGACCGACATGCACGTCGACGGCACCGACATCCGCGTTCTCGTGACCGGGATCGGCGCCGACGGTGCGATCGCCGTCGCGCTGCCGTTGACCGACGTCAACAGTGCGCTGTCCAGCGAGCTGCTGCTGCTCGTGCTGATCGCGGCCGGCGGCGTCGCACTGGCGGCGCTGCTGGGCATTCTGGTCGCGCGCACTGCACTCGCTCCGATCGCTCGCTTCACGCGCCAGACGGAGACACTCGCTGCCAACCCCGACCGGATCGACCGCGATCGTCTCGAGGAGACCGGAGGGGACGAGCTGGCCCGGCTCGCGCGGACATTCAACGAGACGCTCGACGCGCTCGAGGAGTCCATCCAGTCACAGCGCAACCTGGTCGCCGACGCCTCGCACGAGCTGCGCACGCCGATCGCGTCGATCCGCGCCAACATCCAGCTGTTGCTCGAGGAGCAGCTGCTGTCGCCCGAGGACCGGGCGGCGCTGCGTACCGACGTGATCGAGGAGCTGGACGAGCTCACGGCGCTGGTCGGCGATGTGGTCGAGCTCGCGCGCGGAACGAAGCCAGGTGCCGAAGCGGGCGATGTCCGCTTCGACGCGATCGTGCAAGGCGCGGTCGAGCGCACGCGCCGTCGGGCCCCGACGCTGTCGGTGCGGGAAAGCCTCGAGCCGACGCTCGTCCGCGGCGAGGGGGATCGGATCGCGCGCGCGGTGTCGAACCTGCTCGACAACGCGGTCAAGTGGAGCCCCGACGGTGGCGTGATCGAGGTCGAGCTGCACCAAGGGGTTCTGACCGTTCGCGACCACGGCCCCGGATTCCACGACGAGGATCTGCCGTTTCTGTTCGACCGCTTTCATCGCTCCAAGGATGCGCGGGGCAAGCCGGGCTCCGGCCTCGGGCTGGCGATCGTCCGTCAGGCGGCGGAAGCGCACGGGGGCTTCGTCGACGCCGCCAACGCGCCCGACGGCGGGGCGGTGCTGCGGATCGCGTTCGGTTCGCCGCTCGCGTTCGAGCCGTCCCTGCCGCCTCAGGCGGTCGGCAGCGCCTGAGCGTTCCGAGCGCCTCTACCGCGCCTGAGCCGCCGCGCAGTCGCGGCACAGCCCGGAGATGATCAGCTCGGCGCGATCGGGCTTGAATCCGGCGGCCGCCGCCGCCCGCAGCAGCGGCACCGCGTGCAGCTCGCCGTCGACGTCCTCGACCCGCCCGCAGCGCCGGCAGACCGCGTGCTGGTGCGGCTCGGAGCGAGCGTCGTACAGCGCGACCCCGAGGCCCGCATCGATCTTGCGCGCGAGACCTAGCTCGACGAGCAGCTCGAGCGTGGCGTACACGGTCGGCGTGGAGGTGCCGGGTAGCTCGGGAAGCACGGCCCGGTGGATCTCCTCGGCCGTCGCGTGCCGGCCGCGCCGGCGCAGCTCGCGCAGGATCACGATCCGCTGGGAGGTGACCCGCTGGCCGCGTGCTCGGAGCAACGCGATCAGGTCGCGCTCGTCGTGTGCGGGGTAGCCAGGGAGCATCGTAATCGTCTACTTATCTTAACTCAGTTGCTATAGTAACACAACGTGGAAAAAATCATCGATGAGCTGCTGGAGATGGACGAGCGCACGTTCGTCCTGCGTTACGTCCAGCCGGGACTCGTCGGGCTGATCGACGGCACACTGTCGACGCTGGCGCCGATCTTCGCCGCCGCGCTGCTGTCCGGCTCACACGCCGCGCTGTTCGTCGGTCTGGCGACCGCGATCGGGGCGGGGATCAGCATGGCGTTCTCCGAGGGCCTGTCGGACACCGGCGAGGAGACCGGTCGTGGTTCGGCGATCGTCCGCGGCCTCGTCACCGGCGGGATGACCGCGCTCGGCGGATCGTTTCACTCGCTTCCGTTTCTGATCAACGACGTGCACACAGCGCTGATCGTCGCCGGCGGCGTGGTCGCGTGCGAGCTGGTCACGATCTCGCTCGTGCGCAAGCGGTTCATGAAGGTCGGCCTCCGGGCGAGCCTGCTTCAGGTAGCGCTCGGCGGCGCGTTGATCGTGGGCGCGGGCGTTCTGCTCGGCAACGCGTAGGCGCCGCCGGCCCGCGGCCGCGAGAGTCCGGAAAGCGCCAGAGTTCGGGAGAGCGCGACGGTCCCCGCTACGCGGGGCTTACGTCCCTGAGCCGGTGCGCGCGCAGCTCGCACATCGGCACCCACATGATCTCCAGCGAGCGGCAGTCCTCCAGCCCGACCAGATGGCCGCCGCCATTCGCGATCGCGCCGACGCAGCGGAAGAGGTTCTCCTCGTCGGTCAGGTACACGCCTGGCTGACCGTCCAGATCGGCGTCCGTGCCCACGTCCGCGAGGGCGTGCGCGAGATCCTCTGATCCCGCTCCATACAGCATCGTCATCTCGTGCTCCTTATGCCCACAGTCGCACCTTGGCAGGCGCGGTGCCGGTTCGGCTCTGTCCTGACAAACGCCGTTCCGTGCCCGAACCTTCCCTGCGCGTCCATCCCTCGCGCGAATCTTCGGTTCGCGCAGGCGATTGCGGGGTTGGCGCCGAAGGGCGCAAGCTGTCACGCTTAGCATCCGTGCCGGACCCCATCCACGCCCGCCGGACCTCACGATGAGCGCGACTCAGCAACGCCATGCGCTCGGGCTCACGTGGATCGAGACGAGCAAGATGGCTCGAACGGCGCACGCGCTGAGCAGTGCGGGTCGCGTCTGGCTGATCGACCCGTTCGAGGACGAGGAGGCGCTGGGAACGGCCGCCTCGCTCGGCCAGCCCGCGGCCGTGCTGCAGCTGCTGGACCGACACAACCGCGACTGCGAGGCGATCGCCGCACGGCTCGCCGTGCCGCTGCTGCGCCTGCCGGCCTCCGTTCCCGACAGCCCGTTCGCGGTGGTGCCGGTGCTATGGCGCAGCCGGTGGAAGGAGGTAGCGCTCTGGTGGGGCGCGGAGCGGGCGCTGGTTGTCGCCGAGGCGATCGGGACGGCGCCGCTGTTCGCACTCGGGCGCCGGGCGGGCGTTCATCCGATGCTGCGCGCCTCGCCGCCACGTGCCCAGTTCGCCGGCTATCAGCCTGAGATCCTGTTGGTCGGACACGGTCCGACGCTCGAGACCGACGGGGCCGCCGCGCTCGCCGATGCGCTCGCCCACTCGCGCTCGGACATCCCGCGCCTGTTCCTCGAGATACCGAAAATGCTGCTCTGAAGCTGACTCGCGCGCTTGCGCTCGCGCACGCGTCGCGGCTCAGGTGTCGCGAATCACGCGCACGATGACGGCGCGGCGGCTGTGGTTGGCCGCGTGGAGAAGCGCCGCCAGCTCTTCCTCGCGGAGTTCCTCGGCGTCCTCGATGACGATCACGAGCGGCTCGACCCCGGTGCCGGCCCGCTCGATCACCCGCCTGACCGCCTCTGGCTCCCGCGCAAAAGCCTCCGGCGACGGGACCGACATCACCACTTCGCCCGCAAGCGGGGGCAAAAGGTTCCCGAGCGCATCTGTGAGGGCGAACTGGACAACGGCCTCGCCCCTGGTCACGGCCGCCGGCGGCTCCGCGCTCAGCTGCCGCTCCAGCGGACCCCCGCGCGGCACCTCCAAAATGAGCGTCGGATCGCTCAGGCCGGATCCTCTGACGTGTATGGATCGTCCTCGCCGCGCACGTCGCGGTAGCGGCGATCGAACAGCTCCAGGACCTCGGTCACGTCGGACGGACCATGGACGGAATGGCTGACACCGGTGGCTGAGGGCTCCAGCACGTCGGGTTCGGCGTCTCCGTGCTCGATCAGCTCGTCATGCTCGACCTCGAGCACGTGCACCTCGGCGACGCCTTGTTCGGGATCGAGCACGCCGAGCTCGACGTTCCGGTACCACACCAGGGCCGAACCGTCGGCACGCTGCTCGATCCGCACGCCCGGCCATGTATTGAGCTCGTTGGCGACCTCATCGACGAGCGGACTCCAGCGCGACACGCGCTGATCGTACAGCGAGCTGCGTGGCTAGGATTCCAGGCATGAGCGACGAGAGCATTGCGACGCGAATTGAGACGCTCGTGGCCGAGGAGCACGAGCTCCGCGCGCGCGAACAGACAGACAACGCCAACGAGGACGTGCTCGACTCGGATCGCCAGCGACTGGAGGCTGTGCAGATCGAGCTCGACCGCTGCTGGGACCTCCTGCGTCAGCGCCGAGCGCTGCGCGACGCCGGCGGCAATCCCGACGACGCCCACGTCCGCGACCCGAACACGGTCGAGCGCTACTGGCAGTAGCTGCTCAGGATTTGTCTCTGAGACTGCCGATCCCGAGCGAGTCCGGCGCGGTCGTCTTGTCGAGCTCCGCGGGCGCAGGTGAGAGGATCGAATCCGAGTCGGTCGTCTCGGCGTCCGCGGCCGCCGAGAGAGGCGGCGATGGGTCGTCCATGAAGTCGGCGTTCGGGACGAAGAACATCGTGCCGGTGAGCGGGGTGGAGAAGTCGAGAATGCGGTCGGTGTTGCCCGGCGGCTTGCCGATGAACATGTTCGTGAGCATCTGCTCGATCACGTCCGGGGTGCGCGCATAGGAGATGAAGTAGGTCCCGAACTCCTGCCGCCCGACGTTCCCGAACGGCATGTTGAAGCGCACGATCTGGTGCTGGACACCGTCATCATCGATGATCGTGTTCAGCGCGACGTGCGAGTTCGAGGGCTTCTCCTCGTCGGACATCTCGATGTCGCTGAGCTTGCTCCGTCCGATCGCGTCCTCCTGCTGCTCGACCGGCAGGGCATCCCAGGCGTCGAGGTCGTGCACGTACTTCTGCACGACCAGGTAGCTGCCATTCGCGAACAGCGGATCCTCGCCGCCGATCAGCACGGAGTCCGACAAGGCTTCTCCCTCCGGATTCTCGGTGCCGTCGACGAATCCGAGGAGGTCGCGCTCGTCGAAGGACCTGAATCCGTGCACCTCGTCGACCACGCGCGTCCAGCCATAGAGCCGGTTCATCAGCCGCTGGGCCAGCTCGAAGCACAGGTCGAACCGGTGCGCGCGGATGTGAAACAAGAGGTCGCCGGGCGTCGACACCGCGACGTGATGGGCGCCCGTGAACCCCGGAAACGAGTGCAGCTCCGCCGGCCGAGGCTCCCCGAACACGCGGTCCCAGAGCTGCGAGCCGATCCCGGTGACGCATGTCAGGGCGGCCTCGGGAATCCGGAAGCCGACGGATCGCTTGAGCCCGCTGACGTCGGCCAGCAGATCGGTCACCTGGCCCTCGGCTCCGGGCTCGACGGTCACGACAAGAAAGATCGCCGCCTCAGTCAGCGGCGTCAGGATGGCTTGCGGTTCGGATGGGGTCATCTCGCCGCACATTCTCGCTTGCCGCGCAAACTCGCGCGTAGAGGCGACTGGGGCTGGGCCGCGTCCGTGCCGCCGTTGCGCTCGGACGCGTCTACGAGTTGCGCCCGGACGCGCGTGCGGGGCTGGGCCGCACCCCGCGGCCCAGCCCCGATCTGACCGCGCTGGGGGAGGTCAGCTCATCGGCACGGCGAGCATGCCGTCCGTGTTGCCGGCCGAATCCGTGTAGAAACCGACGAGATCGCCACGGTCGTTGACGCCGTTGACGGTCGTCGCGCCGACGCCGTTCGGGTCATCGACGTTCTGGAACCCGAGCCCGGGCGCCCACACGAACCCGTGCGTGGCGGCGTTCATGCCCGTGCCCACCGTGTACTGGCCGACGACTTCGTCGCCGTCGTTGACCCCGAACGCCTGCGTCGAGGTCGCGCCGGGGTAGCTGAGGTGGATCACCCGGCCGCCGGAGGGCAGCAGGAACGCTTCCGTCGTGCCGGCCGCGTTGGTGTCAAAGCCCGCGACGTCGCCGAGGTTGTTGATCGCGGTGGCGCTCACGTTGCTCGAACCCGAGACGTGCACCCGCGCGAACGTGTGCTGGTTGATGTTGTAGGTGTAGCCGTGGCTGTTGTTCTTCGAATCGGTATAGGAGCCGACGGCGATCCCATGATCGTTGACGCCGAGCAGCTGGTCGAGCTGGGGGCTGGCGTTGTCGGTGGTCGGGAAGTCGACCGTGTGGTAGCGACGGCTACCAATGATGTGGTAGAAGCCGAAGTTGTCGCCCTTCTTGTCAGCCCAGAAGCCGACGGTCATGCCCTTGTTGTTCAGACCGGTCACCTGCGTCTGCGCCGAGTGGGGATAGTTCTCGTCCGTATAGCTACCGGGGTGATACGGCGGTGAGAGCAGGTATCCCTTGTTGGGATGCATCGGCATGCCGGAGCCGAAGTACCCGGAGATCAGTCCCTCGTTGTTGATTCCGAGGAGCTGGTTGAACGTCAGGTCATGGCCGTTGTCTATCGTGCTGAACGCGAAGTTGCCACTCGCGTCCGGCGGCGTGGTGCCGCTCGCAATGGCCGGACCGGCGAGCGCGCCGGTCGCGAGTGCACACGTCGTGGCCGCGATCGCGAGCCGGCGGGCCCGGGCGCGACGGTGAGCGCGGCGCTCTGTCTTGCTTTGACTCATTTTGTTCCTCCTCTGATTTGGGCGTTGCACTGCTGCTGGTGTCCTCATCATTTGTCCGCAAGGGCAGACAGCCACATAAGACGCAGCTTCTGAGCACCGTATTCCATCGGCGGCAAAAAAGTTGTGGTGGGTGATTCGGCCAGCGGCGATCTGGGCCGTAATCTGACCGCGCTCCGGTGCTGTGGGCTAGGGGCCGGTGGCGATCGCGGCCGCAATCTGACCGCGGCCCCGGTGCAGCCGGCTCATGATCGTGCCCTCCTTGGTTCCGAGCGCGTGTGCTGCCTCTTTGTACGAAAGCCCGACCACGTCGACTGCCACGAGCGCTTCGCGCAACGGCTCCGAGAGCCCCTGCAGGGCCTCGAACACGGCGCCCGCCTCGACGACCTGAGCCACCACGGGGTCCTCCCGCGTGCCGAGCGTCTCGACCTCCTCGACCTCGAGCGGTACGACGGCAGCGCGGCGACTGCGCAGCGAGCTGATCCAGATGTTGCGGAGGACTCGCAGCAGATACGCCAGATCGTGCTCGTGGCGGAGGAACCGCGGTCGCCTGAGCACCCGCTCAAAGGTGTCCTGCACGAGATCCTCGGCATCCTGCGCGGAGCCGCTCAGCGCGTATGCCGCCCGATACAGCCGGCCGACGTGCTGAGCCAGCGACTCCGGGTCGAGCCGGCGTGGCTCGGAGCTTTTCGAGCTCGGCGCGTGCTCGTCGTCGCCGCTCACCACTCAGCGCCGCGACCCGCCCCACGCCGGTCGCGAACGGCCGGAGCGCCACGTCCGTCCGCGGATGGAATGACTCGCCTCACAAATGCGTCCTATCAAAAGAGGCCCACATGAGGCGGTTATCATCGATCTTCACCATGCCCTTCGCGCCGAGATCCGACGAGGACGTGGCGCGCGCGATCACGCGGCTGGTCGATGCAGGCCCGGACGATTCCGGGCGCGCCGAGCTGGAGGCGTGGGCCAGCGAACGGCCCGACGTCTTGCGTGAGGTCGCCGCGCAGCGCAACGTCGTCGAGCAGATCGCGAACAGCGGACCGCAGGCGCCCGCAAGCCTGATCGATGCGATCGAGGAAAAGGTCCGCACCGGCGGGCCGGCCCGCGCTCCCAAGCCCACGAGTCGCCGCCGGAGCTTCGGCTGGCGACCGCTCGGTGCCGTTGGAGCACTTGCAATCGCGGCGGTGGCTGTGGTCGTCGTCCTGGTCGTCAGCGGTTCGGGTGCGGGAGCGCCCAGCGTCAGCGCCGCCGCGAGGTTGGCCTATGCACCCGCTACCGAGCCGGCCCCGGCTGCCTCGACGGCGCATCTTCTCGATGTGTCCTACGCCGGCGTCACCTACCCCAACTACGCCCGGCTCGGGACGGTGGCGACGGGGCAGCGTAGCGACCGAATCGGCGGGCGCCCGACGCTGACCGTGTTCTATCGGCTCCCGGACGGCGCGCGCATGAGCTACACGGTGTTCTCGGGCCGCCCCGTCGGCTTCCCGGCGCGGGCCAAGACCGTCACGTTCGAGGGCGTGCCACTGCGGACATATTCGACGCCCTCAGGGCTCGCCGTTGTGACGCTGGTGCGGTTCGGCCGCACGTGCGTGCTCGCGGCGCCGACGCGCCAGGATGCCGTCCTCGCGCTCGCCGCCGCGCCTATCCTGGCTGAGCGAGCAGCGTAAGCATCGGCTCAGGCCGGCCCGTTGCCTTGTGGGCGGCGATCGGCCCATGGCAGCGCCTGCTCGAGTTGCGCCGCCAGGCGCAGGAGGATCGCCTCGTCGGGCGCCAGCATCTGCACGCCCACGGGCAGCCCATCGACCTCGCCGGTGGGCAGCGAGATCGCCGCCCAACCGGTCGCGTTGGCCACCGCGGTGGCCCCCGTCGCTGCGAACTCGACGTCGAAGAACGCATCGACGCTGCCGCGCGACGCCGACAGGTCGCCGGGTGACGGCGGCAGCACGTTCAGGGTCGCGCACAGGACCACGTCGCAGCGCTCGAACACACGTGCCGCCAGGCGCGTCTGAGCGTGCAGATCGCTGACGGCCGATAGGTGATCGACCGCGGTCAACTCGAGTCCCTCGTTCAGCATGTCCCAGGTGACCGGATCGAGCTCATCGGGCTCCGGTCGTCGCCCCAGCTCGACGAGCAGCCAGTTGAACGTCGCAGCATTGTCGACCGCGTGGATGACCGAGATCGATCGGCGCATGACCTCGGGATCGAACGACAGCAGGCCCAGCTGGACGTCATGCCCCAGGGTCTCGAACGCCTGCGCCGTACGGTCCGCGACCGCTTGCACGCGGGGGTCGGTGGCCCCTGGGAACGGCGGTCGTTCCAGCAACGTCACCCGCGTGCGGCCAGGGTCGGCACCGATCTCCTCCGCGAACGGCCGTGCCGGCAGCGCCGCCGAGTACGGATCGCCGAGGGCGCTCCCCGTGATCACGTCGAGCAGCACCGCGGTGTCGCGCACGGATCTGGTCAAAGCATGCTTGTTGACGAGCCCGTCGAGCCCCTGGCCCGCCGGCGCGAGCGAGCTGCGCCCGCGGCGCGGTTTGAGCCCGACCAGCCCGCAGCAGGCCGCTGGCATCCGAATCGAGCCGGTGCCGTCGCCGCCGGAGGCCGCACCGACAAGCCGCGCCGCGACCGCGGCGGCCGAGCCGCCGCTCGATCCGCCAGGCGAAAGGTCATGCCGCCAGGGGTTCAGCGTGCGGCCGAACAGCGCCGGTTCGGTCGCGCAGTGGTTGCCGAACTCGGCCGTGTTCGTACGCCCGCAGATGATCATTCCCGCTGCCGTGTAGCGCTCGACGCTCCATGCGGTCTCTGTCGCGACGTGGTCGCGTAGGGCGCGCGAGCCCATCCGTTCAGGAACGCCGGCCTGGGGCTCGCCGAGATCCTTCAGCAGGAACGGCACGCCGGCCAACGGTCCTCTGAGACCGGGTGCGGTCGCGGCGGCGCGAGCGGCGTCAAACTCCTCCTGCACGAGCACGTTGAGCTCGCGGGCTCCCTCCAGGCATGCGATCGCGTCCGTCCACGAGTTCGAGCGCCGACACCTGCCCGCTGCGCACGAGTGCAGCCTGTTCGGTGACGTCCTTCGACATGAGCTCGCCGGACAAGGCCCCGCACTCTAACCTTCCGCGCCACCGGGTGGTCTCGCACATCCTATGCGCGGTCAAGCTCGACTGCGACGCCGCGCTCTCCGCGGTGAAGCTCGACTGCGACGACTCGCTGACGCTGCGGTTGAGGAACGCCGCGCTGTCCGCGGTCAAGCTCGACCGCGACGGGCTCGCTGACGCTGCGGTTGAGGAACGCCGCGCTGTCCGCGGTCAAGCTCGACCGCGACGGCTCGCTGACGCTGCGGTCGAGGAACGCCGCGGCACTAAGCCGCTTCTGTGGGGACGACGTTCCTCTCAGGCGGCGTCGAGCGCCGAATCCCGTCGCGAAGATCGCGGTCGCGAGGATGTTCAGCACGAACTTGTAGTCGACCTGGATCGAACTGACGATGTCCGCGCGGCGCGGCTCATGCGCGAGCCGACCGACTGCGCAGATGAGGCTGAGGCGCCTGGCCGGACGACCTCGGCCCGACTAGACGATCTGGCGTAGGAGCGTCATCTGCTCGGGGTCCGAGGAGCAGGGCATGAAGATCAGCTCGTCGCAGCCGTTCTGCTCGAAGCCCGCCGCGTATTCGCGGATCATGTCCTCGCCGATCGCCGTGGTTCCCATGATCCGGTCCACGACGCCCGGGCCGAGCGCGGAGTAGTAGAGGGTGAGCTCTGCCTCGGCCATGTCATGTGCGTTCGGGCCGAGGGCGAAGTACGTCGGCTTCACTTTGCGCGGCGAACCCGATCTGCCGGCCTTGCGCCATGCATCGTCCACCGAGTCCACCATCTGGGCGAACAGCTCGGGCGTTCCGCCGGCGCCCATCATCCAGCCGTCGCCGAACCGCGCGGTTCTCCGGAAGGCCGCCTCGCTGTACCCGCCGATGAGCAGTTCGGGTCCTTCGGGGCGCCACGGCGCCGGTCCGATCGCGCCCGCGAAGCCGCGCTCTTCCTGCGCCCAGATCCGCTTCATCTCCTCCAGCTGATGATTGAGCGTGCGGCCGCGCCGTTCGACAGGCAAGCCGCTCGCGGTGAAGTCGTCGTTGCGGCCGCCGAGGCCGACGCCGAGAACCAGCCGGCCCGCGGACAGGCGGTCGAGCGAGGCAGCCTGCTTCGCCAGCAGGGCGGTGTTTGCGAACAAGGGCGCGATCAACACGCCGGTCGTGAGGCGGACGCGTTCGGTGACAGCCGCGGCGGCGGCGAGCGCGATCAGGTCGTCGTAGTTGGGGTAGACCAGCCGCCCAACCGTGCAGAGGCTGCTGAAGCCGGCGGCCTCGGCCTTCGCTGCCCAGTCCACCAGTGCGCGCCCGTCGGTGCCGGAAACAGTGTTCGGCAGACCAATTCCGATGTCCATGTCAAACCCTCCTGCGGTGGCTTTCCGTCAACCTAGTGCGAGTGCGTGCGTGTGTCAGGTATGCAGGTCGAGGTAGATCTCGCTGATGCGTGCAGTCATCTGATTGCCGACAGGTACGACGGCGTCCTCACGATCGCTCAGCGTGATCGAGGTGGTCCTGGCGAGCAGCGTTTCGAGCGCGATCCGCAATTCCGTACGCGCGAGCGGCGCGCCGGCGCACGTGTGGACGCCATGCCCAAACGCGATATGACGCTTGTCGGGACGGTCCAGCCGCGGAGCGAGGGGCTCGTCGTAGCGGCCCCCGTCGCGGTTGGCCGCGTTGTAGCGCAGGAACACGTGATCGCCCTTCGCGATCGCGACACCGCCGACCGTGGTGTCCACCGTCGCCGTCCGGAACAGCCCCTGTGCCGGCGCCGTGAGCCGAAGCCCCTCCTCGACCAGAGCCGGGACGAGTCCGGGATTGGCCCGCGTCTGAGCCTGCAGCTCCGGCATCCTCACCAGATACAGCAACGTTCCGGCGATCGCCGCGGTAGACGTCTCGTTGCCGGCGAGCATCAGCGCCGCGATCATCGCGAGGATCTCGTCGGTCTCCAGGCGCACGCCCGCGTCGTTGGCGCCCACGATCGCGCTGACGATGTCACCGGCCGGCTCGCGGCGGCGCTGCTCGATGATCGGCGAGATGTATGCCGTGAACTCGACCGCCGTCGTCATGAACTCATCGAGCTGCTCGGGGCTCGGATCGGGCGACCCAGTCAGGACCTCGAACCCGTCGGACCAGCGCTTGATGTCGAGGAAGTCATCCGCCGGCAAGCCAAGCGCATGAGCGATCACCCGCACCGGCAGCGGCATCGCAAACTCGCGCACGAAAGGCACCCCGGTTCGCCCGAGCACCGCGCTGGTCAGCTCCTCGCAGATTGCCGTGATCGTAGGCTCGTATGCCTGGACGCGTCCGGCCACGAAGGCTTTCGCGAAGAAGCTGCGCTCGCGAGCGTGGAGATCCCCGTCGCTCGCGATGCCGGACTGGTGAAAGTAGGTCATCACCGTGGCCGCTCGCGGATCGCCGGCGATCCGCGAGAGGAGCGTCTCAAACGTCTCTCCCCGGCTCGGCCCGAGGACGTTCTTGGACGAGAACGTCTTGTGGTCGCGCACGACGCGGTCACAGTCGGCATACCGGGACAGGATCCAGGCGCCGAGCTGCTCGTCCCGGAAGGGCGGCTTGCTGAGCCCATACCCCTCTCCGGGCCGTGGCCACGACACCGGGCAATCGATCGAAGCGAAATCGTGCTGCGCCTGGACGCTCATCCATCCTCCTCTCTTGCGCGAACCCTCACCGACGCCGACCTAGGGTGCTGATGCTTCAGCGACGTCACCAGATGACCATGCCGGGGTCGCGCTCGAGGCCGAGCGCGAGGCGTCCCCAGTGGCTGTAGTTCATGTCCGCGCTGATCCCGAGGTTGGCAGCCATGAAGTGGATATCGCGCCAGGCGCGGCCGATCACGCTGGTCTCCGCGAACGCCGCCGTACCCGACATCGCCATCAACTCATCGATCGCTCCGACGCAGAGCTGGCCCGCGTGCGCGAAGTCGCGCAGCGTCCGCGCGCGCAGGAAGGTATCTGGCGTCGTTGGTCCCTCGGCCACCTCGACGGTGCGCCGCAGGAGCAGCTCCGCCGCGTCGATGTTCGCCGCGAGCGCCGCGAGATTGAAGTGAACGCGCGGCCGCTCTGCGATCCGGCTGCCGTCTGGCGCGACCCGCGTCTGCGTCCAATCGCGGAACTCCTCGTACGCGCCCTGGGCCGCTCCGAGCATCGTGGTCGAGAAACCGAGCGGGCCATAGGCCGCGAGTGGCAGCCTGTAGAGCGGGTTATCCGAGGGGCGCGGCCCAGGTACGTTCCCCTCGATGATGTGGCGCGTGCGGAGGACCCGCCTATATGGCACAAAGACCTCGTTCGTGACGATCGAGTTGCTGCCGGTGCCGCGCATCCCGATCGTGTGCCACGTGTCCAAAATCTCGTAGTCGGCGGCGGGCATCATGAACCAGCACCATTCGGGAGTGCCCGACTCATCGGGCACAAAGCCACCGACGAACGACCAGGCGCTGTGGAGCACCCCGCTCGCGAATGCCGACTGGCCAGTGATCACGTAGCCCCCGTCGGTGGGGTCAACCCGGCACACGGGCGGCAACGAGCCCGCGATGCAGAAGTCGATCCCGTCACCAAACATCTCCTCCTGCCCGTCCTGGGAGAGGTACGTCGCATAGTGCGGCATGTGCGTCATCAGGCCCGCGCACCAGCCATGCGAGGCGTCGGCCTTTGAGACCTCGCGCGTGATCTCGAACCACGTGCTCAGCCCGAGCTCGTAGCCACCGAAGCGCTTTGGCACGAGGACGCGTGCGAGACCGGCATCGAACATCTTCTGGACGGATTCAGGCGGAAGTGCCCGCGCCTGCTCCGCCGCCACCGCCGCCGCGCGGAAGTCCTGAAACGTCTCGCGCAACTGCGCGAGTATCTCGTCAGGGGATTCCGGCACGCCGGCCCTCTGAGCCTGCCCTGTCCCCGCAACCTCGTCGTTCGTACCCACCAAGCCCATCCGCTCCTCGCGCTCGACTTCGTTCGGCGGGCGTCGCCGCACTCAACCTCATCGGGCGGGCGCCGCCCCCCTCGTTGGTGGACGTCGTCCCACTCAATCTCGTCGGGCAGGCGCCGCCGACTTCTGCCAACGTAGACTGCCGAACCCGCTCGCGCCGCGCCAGGGACATTGCATTCCGGGGAGCGTTCGTTCCTAGGATAGGAGTGCGGCCTCCGGAACTGTGGTCGACTGCGACAATGGTTCTCTCTTGAGAAGCGGCCACGCCAACGAGCTCGGCGCGTTCCTCAGGGCGCGTCGTGCGGAGCTGACTCCCCGCGACATCGGCTTAGCCGAGGACGGCACGCGGCGCCGTGTCGCCGGTCTGCGCCGAGACGAGGTCGCGCACCTCGCCTCGATCAGCACCGACTATTACACGCGGCTGGAACAGGGACGGATCAACGCCTCGGCCTCGGTCCTCGCGGCGCTCTCACGGACTCTGCGGCTGAACGCCGACCAGCGCGCTTACCTGTACGAGCTCGCGGGCAAGCACCCGACCCAGCCGCGTCTGGAATCGCGCCCGAAAGCGCGACCGCACATGTTGCGCCTCCTCGACCAGATCACCGGCGCGCCTGCAATGGTCTCGAGCCGCATCTTCGACGTACTCGCCTGGAACCAGCTCGCGGCGGCCTTGATCATGGACTTCGCGCAGATCCCCGAGAACCAGCGCAACTACATCCGCCTGCTCTTCACGCATCCGGCGATGCGTCAGCTCTACCCCGACTGGGAGGGGGTGGCCAAGAGTGGCATCGCGTACCTGCGGATGGAGGCCGCCCGCAACCCCGACGACCCGCGCCTCGCCGCGCTCGTCGGCGAGCTCTCCGTCCGAGATCCGTTGTTTGCGCAGTGGTGGGCAGGCCACCACGTCGCGACCAAGCGACCCGGGACCCGAACGTTCCGGCATGCGATCGTCGGCCGGATCACGCTCAACTGGGACACGCTGACCTCCGACACCGACCCCGATCAGCACATCATCGTCTATACGGCCGACTCTGGAACGCCGCACGATGACGCGCTCCGCATCCTCGCCTCGTGGGCGGCGCAGCCGCACGCGACAGTCACGGACCCGGCGGCAGTGGACCAGCCAGATCCCGCGAGCTGAAAGCGTCACATTTCGGCCCGCCGCGGTGCTTAGTGGGTGTGATGCGTTTGCAGGCACGACGAGACGAACAGCGGGAGCTTCCAGCTGACGCGTCCGATCTGGCCGACTTCGAGGCGTTCTTTCGCGAGCACCACCGGAGCGTGGTGCGCCTCGCTCAGAATGTGCTCGGTGACTCGCAGGGGGCGCAGGACGTCGCACAGGAGGTATTCCTCGCCGTCTACCGACGCTTCTCCGGCGACTACGAGCGTGCCGCGGGATGGGTCAGAGTTGCCGCCGTGCACGGAGCCCTCAACGTGGTTCGGGGGGAGCGGCGTCGGCAGAACCGCCAGCCGCTGGTGCAGCCGGTCAGCTCCATTCCCAGCGCCGAAGAGACGGTGATCGAGCGTGAAGCGGGCGCGGAGCTCCGCCACATCATGCGTCGTCTCCCGCGCCGATCGGCCGCGCTGCTCGTCATGCGCCACAGCGGCATGAGCTATGCGGAGATCGCAGACGCGCTCGGGGTCAAGGTTGGACACGTGGGGACGATGCTCAGAAGGGCAGAGTCCGCGCTTCGAAAGGAGATGGACCGTGGGACACATTGCTGACGGAATGCTGCGGCGGCTCGACGACGAGCCCTTGGCCGTGCCCGACAGAGTCAGCGAGCACTTGTCCGCCTGCGGGCGATGCCGCGCCCGGCACGCGCGCGTCACGTGCGACCGCGAGCGCGCGGCCCGGCTGCTGTCTTCCCCGCGGCTCGTACCTGACACCGACGCAGCCTGGGATCGACTCCGGCGGGAGCTGCGCCGCGGCTCAGATGAGCGAGCCGATCGACGCTGGGAGTCAACGCCGGTTCTGCGGCGTCGCCGCCCATTCCCGACCGTATCGCTGCGCGCCGGGCTCCTGATGGGCGCGCTCGGGATCGTTGTCGCAGGAACGGCCGCGGCGGCCAGCCTCACGACCATCTTTCAACCTACCCACGTCGCACCGGTTTCCGTGAGCCAGAGCGACGTGCGGGCGATCACCGCACTCGTCGGGCTCGGCGACAACCGTCTCGGGGGCGGCTTGCCGGGGCCGAACGGATCAACCGCTTTTCGATTCGGCACGATCAGGTGGTCGTCCGCGGGTAGCGCTCGTCCCGCGTCCTCGCTGTCCGACGCCGCCGCGCAAGCCGGTTTTCGGATCGCCCTGCCGGCCCGCCTTCCGCGCGGCGTGGGGGCCGTCCGGCAGCTCATGGTTCAGCCCGGCGTGAGCGCCACCGTGACGTTCGGCGCCAGCGCCGCCGGCCTCGCCGGCAGCTCGCTGACGCTCGACGCACGGCCGGCGGTACTCGCGGAGTACGGGGCGGTCGGCGCAACCGACGTGCCCACGCTTGCGGTAGTGGCGATGCCCCGTCCGACCGCGCTCTCGAACGGTGCAACTCTGAGTCAGATCGAAGCTTTCCTGCTGAGGCAGCCAGGCGTCCCGCCTGAGCTGGCGGAGGAGGTTCGGCTGCTCGGCGACTTGCGAACGATCCTCCCGGTGCCGGTCCCGCCAGGCGCCGCGGTTCACTCCGTGCGGGTCGCCGGCTCGCCGGGCGTGCTCCTCGCTGACTCCTCGAACGCAGCCGCAGCGGTGGTCTGGGAGGACGGCCACGGCATGGTCCACGTTGTCGCGGGCATCCTCGATCCCAAGGACGTGCTGAATGTCGCAGACCAACTCGGCTGAGCGAACGGCGAGCGACAAGGACGAGCGGACCGCGGCGCGCGGTGGGGCCTGGCTCTCGCGGGCTGCCGACCCCGGTCCGCAATCCCGCTCACCCCGATCTCCGGCGATTCACACGGTGGGGTTGAGTAAGCGCTTCGGCAACGCCGTCGCCGTGAACTCGCTCTCGATGACGGTCGAGCGCGGCGAGGTGTTCGGCTTCCTCGGCCCGAACGGCGCGGGGAAGACGACCGCCGTGAAGCTCCTGCTCGGGCTCGCGCGCCCCACCGGGGGCGAGGCGATGGTGCTCGGCGCGCCGCTGGGGGACCGCGAGACGCGGCGGCGGATCGGCTACCTCCCCGAGCTGTTCCGATTCCAGGCTGGCTCACGGCCGGCGAGGTGCTCGTGCTGCACTGCCGGCTCCTCGGCCTGCCGCAAGTCGGCGTGGGAGCAGGAAGGGCGACAGCGCCTTGCAGACGGTCGGGTCTGCTCGATCGCGCGCGACGACAAGGTCGGCACGTTCTCCAAGGGCATGCAGCAGCGGCTCGGGCTTGGCGTGGCGCTGCTCGGCGACCCCGCGCTCGTCGTCCTCGACGAGCCGACCAGCGCGCTCGACCCGGTCGGCCGCCACGACGTGCGCCAGATCATCCGCGAGCTGCGCGAGCGCGGGACGACCGTGTTCCTGAACACCCACCTGCTCGAGGAGGCCGAGCACGTGTGCGACCGCGTCGCGGTGATCGACAAGGGCCGCGCGCATCGCCACCGGGCGCGCTCGACCGAGCTGCTCGGCGGGTCACATCGAGGGTGCGCCTCAAGGTGCGGGCCTCGGCGAGGGTTGGTGGCGGTCGGCCTCGGCCGCTTCGGTCGATGGCAGCCGGCGACGGCGACTGGCTCGTGGTCGAGGGCATCGAGCCGAGTCGGATTCCGGACCTCGTCGCCGAGATCGTCGCCATGGGCGGACGCGTCGAGGCCGTCATCCCCGAGCACCAGAGCCTCGAAGACCGGTTCCTCGAGCTGCTGGGGCAACCGATGAGCCCGACCCTGACGATCGCCGGCGCTCACCGTCAGCGAGGCGGCGCGCCGGCGCATGCTGCTCGCTGTTCGTCGCGATCACGGTGGCGCTCGTCGGCCTCAGCGCCTGGGGCTTCGACCGGCTGGGCCACACCCGCAGCATCACCTCGGGCGAGGTCAGGCTGCGCATCCCGCAGGCGCTGATCCTGTTCATGTTCATGTTCAGCTTCGTCGTCGCTCTGAGCGCCTCGGCGATCGCGTCGCCGGCGATCTCATCGCGAGGCCGAGTCGGGCGTGCTGCATGACGATCGTGACCCGCCCGATCCGGCGGGCTGAGATGGTCCTCGGCAAGTGGCTCGGACTCGCCGCGCTGCTCGCCGGCTACGCCGTCGCCGTGTGCGCCGCTCGAGTTCGGCGTCGTCGACTGGGTGAGCGGCTTCGTCCCGCCCAACCCGGTCGCTCGTCGGCTTCTACCTGTTCGCCGAGGGCGCGCTACTGCTGACTCTGTCGCTGTTGCTGAGCACCCGGCTCTCGGCGATCGCTGCCGGGTGTCATCGGCGTCGCGGTGTTCGGAGCCGGGTGGCTCGCCGGAGTCGTCGGCTCGCTGGGCACGACGTTCAACATCGCCGCGCTTCGGACCGTGGGACAGGTGGGGCGATTCGTGCTGCCGACCGACGGGCTGTGGCACGCCGCGATCTACTACCTGCAACCAGCCTCGCTCGTAGCTCAGGAGCTGGGCGGAGGTCGCGACAGTAATCCGTTCTACGCCCAGGGAGCACCGTCATGGCCGTATCTGCTCTGGGTCCTCTGCTGGTTCCTCATCGTCCTGATCGCCGCAGTGGCCAGCCTCGAGCGTCGCGAGCTCTGAGGCTCTCCAACGGCCGGGTGTTGAGGACGTCGGCGGCGGTGGCCCAGCCGCGGCGCGCGGTGGCGACCGAGAGCGTGATGTTGTCCAGGCCCGCGGGGGAGTGTGCGTCGGTGGAGCAGACGATCTGGACGCCGGCGCGCAGCGCGTCGCGCACGTGCTCGCCGCTGAGGTCGAGCCGGGCGGGCAGGCCGTTGACCTCCATGGCGACGCCGCTGGGTCCGCGCGACGTCGAAGATCCGCTCCAGGTCCAGCGCGTTCTCCGGGCGGCGGTTGATCAGGCGGCCGGTGGGGTGGCTGAGACAGCGGACCGCGGGGTGGCGCAGGGCCTCCTCCACCCGCTTGGTCATCTCCGCGCGGGGCATTCGCTGCCCGCCGTGGACGCTGGCCTGGACCCAGTCGAGCTCCGCGAGGACGTCGTCGGGGAGGTCG
The DNA here is from genome assembly GCA_963763525.1 of uncultured Solirubrobacterales bacterium. GTDB lineage: Bacteria > Actinomycetota > Thermoleophilia > Solirubrobacterales > Solirubrobacteraceae > Palsa-465. Next base: position 1,098,460 of record CAVXPA010000008.1, on the reverse strand, counting down.
AGCCGCCCGTCGGGGAGGATGTCGCACTCGATCCCGCGCAGCACCCGGAACGGAGCCAGCTCCGCGTTGGCCGCCGCGATCTCCTCGCCCTGGCGGCGGACGTCGTCGGGGGTGAGCCCCCGCACCGCTCCCACCGCGGGGGTGTGGTCGCAGATCGCCAGGTACTCATAGCCCCGTGCGCGAGCGGCGCGAGCCATCTCCAGCGACGCTCGCCCGCCCGTCCGACCACGTCGTGTGGCAGTGCAGGTCACCGCGGATCTGCTCGACCTCGACGAGCGGCGGCGGCTCTCCGCGGAAAGGCGCCTCACGCAGCTCGGGCGGGCACCAGGGCACGCCCAGCGCGGCGTAGACCGCGTCCTCGTTAGGCTCGACGGGCAGCGGCTCGAGCGCCGCCACGTAGTCCGGCGACCCGGTCGCGCGCATCAGCGCGGTCCCGAACCAGTCGGGCTCCGGGACCGTCAGCTCGACCGGGACCCCATCCACGGTGACCCCGACGGCGTCGGCGCTCGCCCTGCTCGATCACGGCGACGATCTGGGGTAGCTCCGCGAATCGCGCCAGGACCGGCTCGGGACGCGACGCCGCGCGGACGACCGCGAGCTGGTGGCAGGAGTCGCACCAGCGCCGCACGTCGCCCGCGGGCTCGGCATCGAGCGCGCGCGCGATGCCGCCAACGAGCTCCCTGGCGCGGTTGAGCCAGATGCCCCGGGGCGAGCGGGCCTCCGTCTCCCGGGCCAGCGCCGAGACGATCTGCGCCTCGATCTTGGGGCCGATGCCGGGCACATCGCGCAGTCGCCCCTGCGGCCGCCGCCTCCCGGAGCTCGCCGCGGTGCGGATGTCGAGCGCGCGGGCGATGTCGATGGCGCGCTGGGCGCTCAACCCGAGGTATCGCGCGAGGCCGACGAGGTCGGGCACGAGGTCGCGCTCGAGCTCGGCGAGCTCCGCGATCTGTCCCGTGACCAAGAGCTCGCGCAGGCGGGCCTCGATCCCGGAGCCGATGCCGCGAAGCTCGCGGCCGCGACCGGCGACGACAAGCTCGGCGACCGGCGCCGCGCTCTGGCGGACGGTCTCGGCGGCGCGGCGGTAGGCACGGATCGTGTACGGATTGGCGTCGCCGAGCTCCAGCACCGCCGCGAAGGCCTCTAGTCGGTCGGCGATCTCGGCGTTGTCCACGGACCCAGATCATCGCGCCGCCGACAGAAGCGCGCGGCGCGCAGCGAGATCGACCCGGCGGGAGCGAAACGCTGCCGATCGTTAGGGTCTGCGCGTCGGAGCGAGCGCGCGAGCCGCGCCCGCGGACCAACCCGAGCAGGAGCGCGCGAGATGGGACGACTTGACGGCAAGGTCGCACTGATCACCGGCACCGGAGGAGGCCAGGGCCGCGCCGCCGCCCAGATCTTCGCGCGCGAGGGGGCGAGGATCGTGGGCTGCGACCTGAAGGTCGAAGGCAATCGTGAGACGAGGACGCTGGTCGACGGCGAGGGCGGGACGATGATCGGCCTCGAGCCGCTCGACCTCACCTCGGCGGAGGAGGCAAGGCGGTTCGTCGACGCGGCGCTGGAAGCATTCGGGGCGATCGACATCCTGTACAACAACGCGTCCGCCCAGCGGTTCAGCCCATTCCCCGAGATCACGCCCGAGGATTGGCGCTTCACGATGAACAACGACCTCGAGATCGTCTTTGCGGTGACCCAGTACGCGTGGCCGCATCTGATCGCGCGTGGCGGTGGGTCGATCATAATCACGGCGTCCGGGGCCGCGCTGCGCGGGGGGCGGACGTATCCGACGGTCGCGCACGCGACCGCCAAGGCCGGCGTGATCGGCTTCACCCGCGCGCTGGCCGCCGAGGGTCTAGCTCACAAAATCCGCGTGAACAGCATTGCACCAGGGCTGATCGAGACGCCGGTCCTCGAGGAGCACCTCGATGACGCGATGCGCGAGCAGCTCGCTTCCCAGGTCCCGATCGGGCGCATCGGCCTGCCGGAGGACATCGCCTACTACGCGCTGTTCCTCGCGTCTGACGAATCGAGCTTCGTGACCGGGACCGTGCTGCCAATCGACGGCGGCGCCGCGAACATCCTCATGTGAAATCTCCCTGCTGGCCATAGATCCGGTAAATGACCTAGGAGCGACGAATGACAGACAGCACGCAACATGGTGAGTCCGCCGGCGACCGTGCACCGCTGGTCTTTGTCCTTTTCGGAGCAACCGGCGATTTGGCCAAGCGGATGGTTCTACCGGCGTTCTACGAGCTTGCGTGTGAGGGGCTGCTGCCCACGCAGTGGCGGCTCGTGGGCAACGGCCGCGGCGATGTCACTGACGACAGCTTCCGTGCCCATGTCCACGATGCGCTCACCGAATTCGGCCCCGAGCCTGAGCCGGAACAGTGGGACGCTTTCGCCCAGCGGGTGTTCTTCGCCGGCGGGGGGTTCAGCGTCGATGACCCCGGCAGCCTGCCGGGGGTGCTCGACGAGGCCCGGAAGGCGCTCGGCGCTGCCGCGCAGCTCGTCTGCTACCTGGCTGTCCCGCCCGTCGCGTTCGCCGGCCTGACCGAGGCGCTGGGTCACTACGGGCTCGCCGCGGGGGCGCGCGTGGTCTACGAGAAACCGTTCGGCACCTCGCAGGCCAGTTTCCGCGAGCTGGATCGGGTCGTCAATTCCGTGCTCGACGAGGAGCAGGTGTACCGGATCGACCATTTCCTGGGCAAAGAAGCAACGCAGGATCTGCACGTGCTCCGTTTTGCGAACGGATCGTCCGCGGCGTATTGGGACCGCGACCATATTGGGTCGGTGCAGATCGACGTGCCAGAGACGCTCGGCATCACCGACCGGGCGCAGTTCTACGACGCAACCGGCGCAGTGTTGGACATGCTGGTCACGCACCTGTTCCAGGTGGCCGCCGAGGTCGCCATGGAGCCGCCTGCCAGCCTAGGCCCCGCCGACCTGCAAGATGCACGGGAAAAGGTCATCAGCTGCTTCCGGCTGCTGGACCCGGCTGAGGTTGTGCTGGGCCAGTTCGACGGATATCGGGACGTGCCAGGGATCGATCCCCAGTCGCAGCGGGACACATTCGTTGCCGCGCGGCTGTGGATCGACAGCGCGCGCTGGCGCGGCGTGCCGTTCTATCTGCGTACCGGTAAGCGGATGGCCGAATCGCGGCAGCGTGTCAGCCTGATCCTCCGTGAGCCGCTCGGGCCGCTGTCCGGTCAGCTGCCCCCAGCCTCCAACGTGCTGTCCTTCTCCCTCGCCGGTGACGGCGAGATCAGCCTGTCTCTACTGGCCAAGAAACCCGGCGTGGGGCTCGAGCTCGATGCGGCACATGCCGCGATCCCGCTTGCCAGCCTGCACGGGGCCGATCCGCTGCCACCATACGTGCGGCTGATCGATGACGTGCTCAAGGGCGACCGGTCGCTGTTCACTCGTCCAGATGGGCTCGCAGCGGTCTGGAACGTGGCAGACCCGCTGCTTTCCAAGCCACCCAAGGTCAGCACGTATGCGCCTGGATCATGGGGCCCAGCACAAGCGAGTGAGCTCATCGCCCCCGGGCGCTGGCTCCTCGGCGAGTAGGCAGATAGGGTCGGGCTGCCGCGACTGTGCTACGAGCGTCCGACCTCACGGGATGTCGAGTCTCAGGCGACGACGTACGTTTCGTAGATCACGCCGCTGGGCTGGCGGCCTGCGACGGCGATGAACACGCCTTTGTTCAGCCAGTCGAGCTCCGGTGCGCCGGTCTGGATCTGTGTTGATGTACGAAACGTGTATTCGCTCGGGGCGACGTCCTCGCCGCGCCCCAGGCGGCCGAGGACCTCCGGGCTGCCGTGGCGCACGCTGCGTGAGCGTACATCGAGTAGATCGCCACCGTTGGTCCGGAGCACGTAACGGATGTCTCCCAACGCGGTTCCGTCGGGCAGGATCGTCTGCCAGTCGGCGCTGGCGCCCGGGACCAGAGTCCCGTTCAGCTCGGGTCCTGTGAAGGTTCCCCCGGTCAGTGGGACGATACGGCGACGGCCCTGTGCGGTGTCGCCGAGCTCGAGGGGCTGACCGAGCGTTGCCTCGAGGCGGTAGACGAGGCTCAGGGCCGGATTCGGCAGCTGTCCGCCCGTGCTCCCGGTCCCGGCGTCAGACGGATCGGGCGCCCGGCCTTGAGACGGGTCATTGGGATGCGGCGCGAGCGGGGTGACGAGGACGTGCATCCACTCGCTCAGCGGTAGCGCGCCTAACCAGCCGTCCAGCTGCGCTTCGGTGTCGGCGCGATACACGCCGATGGCCCTGGCTCCATCTCCCGGCAGCTTCCAGAGCCGCACGAGCCGGCCGGCCTCGGCCAGCCTCGCCGCGGCGGACGCCTCGGCCCGCTCTCGATCGTCGACCTCGGACGTAGCAGTCCCCTCGGGGACGTGGACATCGAACTCGACCATGAATTCCATCGGTCGCTCCTCTCAGGCCGTGGCTGCAGATCCCGGCTGCGCTGCCGCCAAGTCGGCGCCGCCTGAGGTACCCGGGTCCCTGGCCGGGGGTTAGACCAGTGTGCTGCCGGATGCGATTGACGGGCACCTCGCGCAAGCTTGTTCCTCGTATACGACGGATTGCAACCGGAGAAAGCCGAATGAAACTTCGACACCTTAAGTATTTCGTGGCCGTCGGAGCGGAGGGGAGCTCGTGAAGCTGATCACGCCCTTCGCGCGACGGCGCGCGGTGGCGGAGGCCGCGGTCTCTGCCTACGTCGAATGGCGCAACGAATGTGCCGTCGTGCGCGATGCCTACCGACGGTGGGTGTGCGCGAGCGCTGCCGATGAGCTCCTCGCGTTCCTCGCTACAAGGCGGCGTTGGACCGGGAGGAGGGGGCGGCAAAGCTCTATGCACGCGTGCTGCGACGCGCCGGCCGCCTGGCAGACATCAGCCTGCTGCGAGAAGTGGCGCAGTTGCAGATCAGCCCCGGGACGTGACGCGGCATGAGCGCGACCCCAGGTGAGGCTTGGAGCATGGAGGGGGAGGCGGTGGATGACGCCGTGCTCGCCTATGTCGAATGGCGGGAGGAATGCCTCGCCGTATGGGATACGAACACGCGAGCGTGATCCCGGCGGACTACTAGCCGCCCAACCTCGCAAGGCAGCGAGCTGGTTTCCCGTCGCAGTGCAGCTCATGGCGCGTACCTGAATGGATGCCGGAAAGCGTCTGCCGCTTTGGAGCCAGGAACCGCGAACACCGTCTGGCTCGCCGTCCGGGCATCGTTGATGACGATTTGGGTCCGTCCGGTACTGCGATCCCATTCGAGGGAAACCGTCAAACCGTCGTTGTAACGTGTGTCCAGTTCGATGAACACGGTGATCGGACCTTTCTGACGTCGGTTTCTGGCGCCGCTTGGATTACCCGAGAAAGGTTGCACCTCAGTCGCGTTGCTCGCGACCGGGTGCACCCTAGTCAACCCCCGGGCGTCAGTGGCCGGCGACCTGGCCGCCGTCGATGTGCAGCGTCTCACCGGTGACGAACGGTGCCTGCTCGAGATAGAGGATGCCGCCGACGACGTCGCTGATCTCGCCCACGCGGCCGAGGGGGTGAACGGCGGCCAGAGCGTCGTACGAGGCGCTCGCGTTGATCGGGGTCTTGATCACGCCGAGCGAGACTGCGTTCACCCGCACGCCGCGTGAGGCATACTCGATCGCGAGCGACCGCGTCACCGCCACGAGCCCGCCTTTCGTCAGAGAGGCAAGCGCCGAGGGCCGGGTGCTGTCGGCGTGGTCGACGAGGCTCGTGCTTACGTTGACGATGTGTCCGCTGCCCTGCTTGACCATGGGCGCGATCGCTCGCTGGGTGACGTGAAAGAAGCCGGCGAGGTTGACCGCGGTGATGGCCGTGAAGTCCTCGATCGTGTAATCGGTGAACGGCTTTCCAATGTAGATCCCGGCGTTGTTGATCAGGCTGTCGATGCGCCCGAAGCGCTCGAGTGCCTGGCTGACGATCAGCTCGGACGTCTGGGGATCCGTGATGTCGCCGGACACCGTCAGGAGGTCCGGATCCTCCGAAGGAGGCATCGAGCGCGCGGTCGCGACCACGGCGTAGCCGGCCTGCCGAAACGCGGATGCGAGCCCGGCGCCGATTCCCTGCGAGGCTCCCGTGATGATCGCCACCTTGCTCGAGGTCGTGCTCACGCGCCTCTCACCATCGGTCGGGGCCCCGTGGGCGCTGTGCCGCCGGGAGACGGTGCTCTCCACCCGCCGACACCGGCGGCTAGCCGGTCGGCGCTGGGCGGTCCCCAGCCGCCCGGCTCGTACTCCTCGACCTCGACGACGTCGCCGAGCACAGGGTCGACCACCCGCCACGCCGCCTCGATCGCGTCCTGACGGGCGAACAGCTCGGGGTCGCCTCGCATCGCATCCCCGAGCAGCCGCTCGTACGGAGGCATCAGCTCGCCGCTCGAGTAGGAGTCGAGCACCAGCTCGACCTGCCTCCCTCGCATCAGTTCTCCGGGTCGCTTGACCAGTAACCCGAGGGCAATGACGATGTCCGGAGAGATCCGGAACCGCAGGTAGTTGTTCTCCCCGCGCAACCGCTCGCCGAACTGGTCGACGGGTGGGGAATCTAGCTCCACGACCACCTCAGTGGCCGTGATCGGCAGCTTCTTGCCCGCTCGGATGAGAACCGGAACACCAGCCCATCGCCATGTGTCGATGTGCAACTTGAGAGCAGCAAAAGTCTCCACGGTGGAGTCGGGGGCGACCCCGCTTTCGTTGCGGTAGCCGACGTACTGGCCACGGACGACATCGCGCGGGTCGAGCGGACGCATGGTGCGCAGCAGCTCCGCCTTGGCGTCGCGGACCGCCTCGTATCCGTGACCGGCTGGCGGTTCCATCGCAAGCAGCGCGGTCAGCTGCAGCATGTGGTTCTGCACTACGTCGCGGATCGCGCCCACGGTCTCGTAGAACGAGCCGCGATCCTCGACGCCGAAGCTCTCGGCCATCGTGATCTGCACCGACTTGATGTGGTTGCGATTCCACAATGGCTCGAACAGCGCGTTTGCAAAGCGCAGATACTCGAGATTCTGGACCGGCTCCTTCCCCAGGTAGTGGTCGATCCGGAAGATCGACTCTTCTGGAAAGACCTGGTGCAAAATGCGGTCCAACTCCTGCGCCGAGGCGAGGTCGCGGCCAAAGGGCTTCTCGACCACGACGCGCGCGCCGTCCGCCGCGCCGGATGCCTGCAGCCCTTCGACGACCGTCTCGAACAGCTCGGGTGGGATCGCGAGGTAGTGCAGCGGCGCCTTCGCGTCGCCGAGCTCCTTGCGCAGCTGCGCGAACGTGGCCGGGTCGCCGTAGTCGCCGTTGACGAACCGCAACAGCGACGCAAACTCAGCGAAGCTGGCCGGATCGAGCGTCCCGTTGGCTTCTACGCTCTGATGTGCCCGCTCCACGAACTGCTCGAGCGTCCATCCAGCTCGGGCTACGCCGATGATCGGCACGCGGAGCTCACCCCGCTCCACCAGAGCCGCCAGCGCCGGGAAGATCTGCTTGTACGCGAGGTCCCCGGTCGCGCCGAAGAAGACGAAAGCGTCGGAGTGCACCCGGCGCCGGCCACCTGGTTGGGGGGTGCTCATGGCGAGGAACTCTAGTCGCCCGGTCGCCTTTCACGGTGCGGCGGAATCCGCCCTCGTTCGTATAGTCAGATGGGTCGTGCGCCGGTTTTGCAAGCATCCGACTGCGCTGTCGTTTCTGACATTGCAATCCACGGGCACGCGACGCTTGCGCTGCCGCCGGTGAGAAGCTCTTATGAGTGAAAGACGCGCCGTGTGCTCGAGCTCGAGGTGAGGTCCCGGCTGTTCGGCGCGTTCGAGATGGCCGAGCTGACGGATGACGCAACGGCGCGGGCAGAGTGGATGACGTTCGTGGTGGTCGGCGGAGGCCCGACCGGCGTCGAGATGGCGGGTCAGATCGCGGCCTCAATCATCTTCCCGGCCTGGCGGAGGTGGCGATGCAGTCGGGGCTTACGCGGGCGAACGATCGCGCGCCAGCTGGCCGGCCGTGGCCAGCCCAAGCCGTTCAAGTATCGAGACCTCGGGACGATGGCGATCGTCTCCCGCTTCAAGGCAGTCGGGTCGATCGGACCCATACTCATCTGGGGGTTCGTCGGCTGGCTGGGATGGTTGGTCGTCCATCTGGTCTTTCTGACTGGCTTCAAGAACCGCGTGCTCACGCTCGTGAACTGGACGATCGCGTTCGTCATCCGCGGCCGGCCCGAGCGAACGATCACCGCGCGCCAGGCGCTCGGAATGCGTCAGCACAGCCCCGCTGAGCACGACGAGGAGACGGGCCCCACGGCAGTCAGCAGCTGAGGACCTCGCCAACAGCCGCTGGACCGCGGTTGGCGGGCCGGACGAACCTCCTGCGTATGATTTGGGAGTCAACTCGGTGAACGATGATTAGCGATCGTCCCACACGGGTGCTGGTGACTGGTGCGAGCGGCTTGATTGGCTCACACATCGTGCGGGAGCTCGAGGTCACCGGGTATGAGCCCGTCGCGCTGCTCCACGACACGCACGAGCCGGGGCTGGGTGGCGAGCGCCAGGCGCAAGGTGATGTGCGCGATCTCGAATCGTTGCTTTCGGCGATGCGCGGCTGCGACGCGGTCGTGCACGCTGCGGCCGTCTATTCATACCGGCGCAGCGACGCTGCCCTGATGGCCGCGACCAATGTCGCGGGCACTCGCAACGTCTTGGATGCGGCCGATCGGGCAAAGGTGCGGCGGGTGGTCGTGACCAGCACTGCGGCGACCTGCGGTCCGGTCGCGGGACGACCGGCGGACGAGCTCGACGAGGCACCACACTGGGAGCTGAAGGTTCCGTACAAGGCGACGAAGGTTGCGGCGGAGCGCATCGCGTTGCAGCGCGCCGCACGCGGCCAGGACGTGGTGATCGTCAACCCGACGACCGCTATCGGGCCCGAGGATCGCAGGCCGACCCCAAGCGGCAAGATGGTGCGGGACGTAGTCGCTGGCAAGATGGGTGGCTACCTCACCGCGAGTGGACTCAACGTCGTTGCCGCCCAGGACATCGCCCGTGGGCATGTCCTGGCGCTCGAGCGAGGCCGAGCGGGCGAGCGCTACCTGCTCGGCGGCGAGAACTGGGGACTTCGCGCGCTGTTCGAGTTGATCGCGGAGACCGCGGGCGTCGCGCCGCCTCGTATCGGCCTTCCGTACGGGATGGTTCTCGGCGCGGCGTGGATCGTCGATGCGGCCAACCGTTTCGTCGGACGGGAGCCGACGCTGCTCGTCCTCGATGAGGTGCGCTTGGCGCGGCTGCCGATGTTCTTCAACAGCGCCAAGGCCGAGGCCGAGCTTGGCTATTCGTACCGGCCCGCGGCGGACGCGGTGGCGGAGGCCGTGACCTGGTTCAGGCGTTCCCTCTCGGCCGCCGGTGACCGCGCGGGTCAGCCGACCGCTCGGGGAGCGTGGCGGCGGCGCGTGCTTCTGAGGTAGATCGGCAAAACGCAGCGCGGGCCGAGGGGCCCACGCGAGCAGCTTGAGCGCGCCGGTGCCGACGCATGAGGCCTCGGTCTGTTTCGCGGTCTGAATTCACACCATGCGGGTGATGACATCTCACCCCGGCTGACGCGACGATTTTGCTTAGAAATCGATCGTTCCTTCTCGCCAGTTGGCTGGCGAGCACGAACTCGCAGTCGTTGGCTCAGCCGAGCCCGAGCGGATCGTTGACTCGCCTCGAGGCGACCGCCAGCGTCGCGAGCCGCGATACGGTGCCGCGTACGCCCTCCAGGCGGCGCTGAGGCGGGGCGCTCCGGCGCCCCGCCGTCGCGTTCCCATGGCCTCGAAACGCGCGTCGTGGGATCACTGAACCAATTCGGCCGCGGCCGGGCGTCAACGCAGGCACCGCCGCGGATCGCGGGCAGGTGCACGGCGCGCAGAAAGGCTCAGCTACTCGCAACCCAGGTCTTTGCCTGGTCCAACTCGGCGAGCGGGAAGACGCGCGTCTCACCGGGGATCAGCCAGGCAAAGAGCCTCGTCGCGCGCGCCATCCACTCGGTGTCGGTGACGATGGCGGACCGCACCCAAGCCTCACGGTGGCGGATCCCGAGATTGAACCCGAGCTTCGCGTCGGCCCATAGGGCGCCGGGATCCATGTGGTCGAGATCCTCGATCACGTAGAGCGTCCGCAGGCCGCCCCCGGCCTCAAATGCACGCTGGAGCTCGGGCGTGAGGATCTCGTCGTAGTCCTTGCGGTCGATCTCGCCGGCCACACGGAATCCAAGCGTGCCCGGCGGCATGTCTGGCAATAGTTCGATCATGACGACGAGTTTGTCAGCTTGGGGGCACCAGTCGGTAGATGGCCCCGGCCAGGTCGTCGCTGACGTAAAGAGCTCCATCGGGTCCAGGCACCGCGTCGACCGGACGCCCCCAACGCGAGCCGTCGGGCTCCTGGAAGCCGCCGACGAGAGTGATCGGCGCGCCGAGCGTCTCGGCCCCGGTCTCCCACGGCAGCCACAGAACTGCGGGACTGCGCGGAGGGTCTCGGTCCCAGGAACCGTGGACCGCGACGACCGCGCCGTCGCTCCATGGCACGGGAAGCCGACTGCCCTCGAGAAAGTGAAAGCCGAGCGGCGCGCTGTGGGCGGGTAGCCCACGTTGGATGCGGGCGAGCGCCGCGCAGTTGAGCGCGCGCCCACCCGGGTTCGTCTGGGCGTCACTGTCGAAGCGCATGTCGGCGTAGTCATATGCGGTCCCGGCTCGACCAGGGCGCGCGTCGGGATCGGGGTTACAGTACGGCCAGCCGAGGTTGCGGCCAGGGGTCAGCCGCGCCAACTCGTCGGGCGGGTGGTCGTTGACGTATGTCTGCATGAATGTTGGTAGGCGTCGGCGTACGCGCCATAGGATCGGTGGAACGGGTACGCGATGTTGTCGGGTTCGTCGCGCTGCCGATGTCGAAGTAGACGTGTGGTCGGGTGCCACAACCACGTTCTTGAGCGGATGTGCGCCCCCGTCGGGCAGGTCGCGGACGATCACGGTCCGGGCGCTCGGCGTCCCGTCGTGCCAGACGTAGCGGTCGATCTCATCTGTCTCCGCGACGAACAGGTACACGTGGCCAGCGAGCGTCGTGAACGCCATCCCCTGCGGATCGTCGAGGCCTGACAGCAGCACCCGCCGGAGCGGCGGGCGGCTGCGTACGCGCTCCGGGAGCAGCTCGGTGACGGACCCGTTGGCGGGGGAGCTCACGAGCAGGTCGCCATCGGGCGTCCATTCCTCGAGCCGGGCGCCGGGCACCAGCGCCCAGACCTCGGCCGACCATCCACGCCGCACAATGACGGGGTGCGGCTTGCCGAAGGCGCTGTTGACCGCGGGTACCCGCAACATCACCCGGGAAAAGCCGGCGGGCACGTCTGAACGAGCAGCCGCGGCGCCAGCGGACCCGGGCGTCGAAACCGAGCCGGGAGCCGCCCCGACGGTCTAGGCCCGACGTGTCTGCTCACCGCAGCCGGGCAAGGGCGCCGGCGATTGCCAGGGCAACCGTGAACAAGGCAATTGCGGTCCGGCCCAAGCTGGAACGACACGCCGAGACACGCATCGACCAAGTGTAGGTTCCGAGGTTCCTCTACCCCGAACCTCGCGATCGACTACGGCAGCAGGACCAGCGCTTGCCCGTTGAGCCGGGACAACTGCACGACGGACCCGAGAGAGGCGCCGGTCGAGAAGTCGAACGCCACGACGTGGTTTTCGCTTACGCAGTACAAGCGAGTGCGCCCAGAGTTGGAGGTGCTGAGTTGAGTAGCTGATCCAACATAAGCTCGTCGTCGCCTGCGGGTGTGAGTCCCGTCCGGGTAGCTGCCAGGAGGCCCGGTAGCAGGCTGGCGGCTCGGTCTGGAAACGGGCCGGGTCGAAGCCCAGCGTCAAGAGCCCTTCAAGGGGGAGCGACTGAGCGGTCCGCAGCGTCAAGCGAAGCCTGCCGCGCCGTTAGTGTGCCCGCCTGCGGGTGGGAGAGAGGGAGTGCCGAGCCGCGTCGTTCACGGCGAAGGCCATGGAAGGGGTGAAGATCCTGGAATGGCAGCCCTGAAGAACTCCTCGGCGTAGAGGGCGTGGAACGTTCGGATGGTGGCGGCGGGAACTGGGGAGGCCCTCCCCGGCCCGATGGTCTGCGGAGTCCGTCGGTGAGTCGCGTCCTATAACCGGTGATGAGCCGGGAAATGGATCGTGAGCCGGGTGGGCGTCGGAGGCGGCCATACGTACCGTTTGAGCTGACCGGACAACAGAACCGGCGGCGATGGGAAGGGCCGCTGCTTCGTTCACGCGTCACGCACAGGGAAAGGCCGGTGAGTGCCAGAAATGGCTAGGACCACCAAGCAGGACAAAGTCCGAGAACTGCAGCGAACGCTTTACCGGGCGGCCAAGGCCGATCCCGAACGACGATTCCATGCGCTCCATGACAAGGTCCACCGCAGGGACGTCCTGGAGCGGGCGTGGGAGCTGGTGCGCGCCAATCACGGCGCGGCCGGCATCGACCGACAGACCATCGCCGACATCGAGGAGTACGGCGTCGCCAAGCTCCTCGATGAGCTGGCCGCGGAGTTGAAGGATGGGCAGTGGCGTCCGCTCCCGGCTCGCAGGGTCTTCATCCCGAAGCCCGGCAGGCCGACTGAGCAAAGACCACTCTCGATCCCTGTTGTCCGTGACCGTGTTGTGCAGGCGGCGACGAAGATCGTCATTGAGCCGATCTTCGAGGCCGACATGCTGGAGTGCTCCTTCGGGTTTCGCCCGAGACGCTCGGCGCACGACGCCCTTCAGGTTCTCCTTGATGAGTCCTGGCGGGGCGCTCGGTGGGTGGCGGAATCGGACGTCTCTAACTGTTTTGAGGCGATCCCGCATTCTGGGTTGATGGCGGCGATCGAGGAGCGGATCTCAGACCGTCACGTGCTCAAGCTCCTGCGCGCGATGCTGCGCGCCGGGGTCATGGAAGACGCGGCGGTCAAGCGGAGCACGGCTGGAACCCCTCAAGGCGGGGTGATTTCACCTTGCCTGTGCAATGTCTACCTGCACCGGCTTGACCGGCAATGGCAGACACGCGGACACGGGGTTCTGTTGCGCTACGCCGACGATCTGCTGGCGGTATGCAAGACCAAGCGGGACGCCGAGGGCGCTATCGAGGCGCTCACCGCGATCCTGGCCGAGTTGGGCCTCGAGCTCAAACCGGCCAAGACGCGGATCGTGCATCTGCGAGAAGGAGGCGAGGGACTGGATTTCCTCGGCTTCCATCATCGCTACGTGCGCGGCAACACGCCACGGTCAAAACATCTCGCCTTCCTTGTCCGCTGGCCCTCACGGCAGGCGATGGGACATGCCCGCCAGCGGATCCGGGAGATCACCGACCGCTCGCGGCTGAAGGTCCCACTCGAGGTGATCGTGCGAGACCTCAACCGGTTCTTGCGCGGCTGGGCGGGCTACTTCCGTTACGGGAACTCCGCCCGGTTCTTCACCAAGATCATGCTCCACGCCTACCGGCACTTGGCAGGGTTCATCGCCAAGCGCCACAAGCAACGCAAGCGATACGGCTACTGGGTTCTGGCTCACACGCCGGATCGCTTCGGACTGATCAGCCTCAACGGAACCATCATCGCGCCCCGGCCCAACCGGCCATGGCGCCACGGGAAGCTGAATGCCGGCGGTGAAGAACGTCGGTGAGCCGTGTGCGAGAGAACCGCATGCACGGTTCGAGGTGGCGGCGGGAGGAAACCAGCGCCAGTCGGCCATGCCGCGCGGCGTGGGCGCCTCCCGCCGACCCTACCCGTCCGCTCCGAATCTGAGCCCGCGTGGTTTCCGGAAGTCGAGTGAGCGGTCTGGCGTCAGGACACGTACGAGTTGTCCGGTAGTTGGGTCGTACTCGCGGACGCTCGGCACCGCGTCCGGGGCGCCGAAGGGAACCTCGCTGGAGACCACGAGATGCCCGTTCGGGGCGAGCGTCAGATCGAGCGGACTGAGCTCGGTGTCGGTAACCAGGCGTGGTGTCCGCAGCGTTCGGTCGTGCTCGAAGACGAGGATCGTGTTGTCGCCTTCCCCGGATGGGCCCGCACCCGAGGCGAGGTACAGCGTGCCGTCAGCCGCGAAGCCAAACCCCCGCGGGAACGGGACGATGTCGTCGGGCAGGAGCGGTTCTCCGGGCCCGTTGAGCGCGGCGGACAGCGCCAGGATCGTCCGCCTACGGCGCATGCCGACGTAGTAGCGGCCGTCGGGTCCGAAGATGCCGCCGCCCGGGTCGAGCCCCGGTATGCGGCCCGAGTCGCGCGCGACCTCCCCGTCGACGTCGATCGCCAATACGCGGTCATCGCCGCTGTTCACGTAGACGAGCCCGCTCGTCGGGTCGAGGACCAGGCCCCGCGGATCGGTGATCCGAGCATCGGTGGTGAACGGCCCCAGCAATCGCCCCTCGCGGTCGAAGCTGAGAACCGCGCCGTAGCCGTCGCCATTCGCACCGCTTGCGCTGGTGACGAGGATGCGGGTCATGACGCTCAGGGGCCCTTGGGGCCGCCACCGCAGGCTTTCGCGGCGGTCTGAAACGCCGGAGACTGGAAGTTGAGCCCGGTGCCGCGCAAGTCGACCCCCTGGCCACCGCCAGGGCCGACGGTGATCTTTGGGTCGGGGTACTTCGCCACGCCGTGGCTGCGCATGCACTCGGAGAACTTCAGCGCCGTCTGGAGATCCTGCGCGTCCTGTGTCGGACTCGCGATCACGTGCGGCAAGTACTTCTGGCATGTCTGTCGAGCGGCTGCGAAGGCCGGCGCGTTGACCGACACGCCGTCGACGGACAGCGTCTGGCCGCCCGGTCCCTGCGTGGCCCCGATGTGCATGCCTGTGGCGCCGATATCCGGGAAGTTCGGCACACCGTTGGCACGCATGCACTGCGAGAACGCGAGCGTTGGATCGGAAGAGTACGAGGCCCTGGCGGTCGTGGAGCTGTGCTTGGTCGGGGAGCTCGACTCGGCCGGCGAGCTAGAGCCGCAGGCGGAAATGGTCGCCGCGGCCGCAAGCGCGATCACAACGGCGATCGGGTCCAATGCCCGGAATGAATGAATGACGTGGTGGCGCATCCGGTCTTCTGCCGCTTGTTGGGGGGAGCGGCACACACGATCGTGGATCGCTTGTTACAGCGGCGTGACGCCGCGGCGCGTTCCTTCGGGTCATCGTCCCCGAGGTTGTGAGCGTTCCGGCGCGCCACGCCGCGTCTGACAGCCTGCCTTGACCGCATCGAAAAGATCGAAGTCGCGCTCGCGGCCGGCGGTCCACGGGCTCGTCGCGCGAGCGACGGGCTTACGACTCCGTGCCCTGCTTTCGCTTATGACTCCGTGCCCTGCTTTCTCTTGGCGCGCGCGCGCAGCAGCAGCCGGTCCGCGACGATTCCGAGCAGGAATGCGAGCACGATCACCACGATGAGAGGTGTCTGGACTGTGGTGACGACCCAGTGGACCTTCACGTCGTTGAGGTTGATGAGCGCAAAGATCGCCACGATTGCTCCGATCACTGCGGCGGCGGTCAGGCGCTGTTGGCGGCGACGCTCGGCCTGTGTGCGAACGGGTTGGATCGCGTCGGTTGGACCGTCGGTGACTGGACCGGGCCCGTCTGCTTGACGATCTGAGGTTCGAACATCCTTGGCACCAGGCACGATTCGCCTTCTTTCTAACGCGGGGCTTCATCTGAGTTTAGGGGTTCCTCCGCGCATGGTTCACGCGGGCTCCCCCCGCACCTCGGTGCACTCCGCTGCTCGAGAAAGGCAGTCCGCATCAACCGCGAGTGAGCGGTGCGTTGATGCAGCACGGGACGGTCGAGATCTTGTCCGGCCGGGCCGAAGGTGCCCAGCAGCATCTCGGAACCTGGCCGAGAAAACGAACAGATGGCGCGGACAACCTCGACCACACCCCCGTCACCGGCTCCCGGTCGAGATAAACCGCGTGTGGCGCGGACAACCTCGACCGCACACCCCTCATCGACACCCGGTCGAGAAAAGCCGCGCATGCTTTCTCGGCCAGGTTCAGGATCTTCGTGCAATTCGACGCGGCCGCGCCCGCCCGGCCGGCACCGAGCTGTCGTCGCTACCAACGCACTTCTTTATGTGCCAACCTCCAACCGGATCGCCCCAAGAGCATCGGCGATGTCCTCGCGCCAGCCGTCGGCGGATGAGACGCGCAACGCCAATTACCCTTCGACGGTTGTGGACGCCGTGGCGGCTCGCTCCGCGAATCGCTGACAGCGATCGATTCCACTAAAGCTTTTCCTCGAGCTCAGCTGCCTTTTCGTCGTGGCGACCGGCGCTTTGGCCCTCGCGGGCAACCTGTTGCTCGGCTTGCGTGGCGCGGGTGTCAAGGTCCTTCGCCCGGGCGACCTCGACCTCGGCGACGGCGGCCTGCGTGGTGGCTTGCTGGCGCAGTGCAGCAGCTTCCGGAGCCAGTTCCTGAGCCCTGGAGGCATGGGCCTCCGCCTCTTGACGGTGTCCGCTGGCTTGCGAAGCGAGGCGCTCACGCAGAACCTGCCTCTGCTCCCGACGGCGTCGGACATAAACCCCGCCGACAGCCAAAACGATCGCCGCGGCAACGACGATAGCGATGATCACAATTACCGGCATATGTACCTCTTTTCTCGTTCCTCGAGAGCGCACGCTTCGAGGGATCAGAAACGCGTAGAACCCAGTGCGCGATTGTCTGCGTGAGGGGCTACCCGCGCGTGGGTCGCCTGTCACACAACACGGGCTTGAGCTGCCCCTGCGCCGTGGATCCGGACGGCTTTTCGCCGCGCGCGTCTGGTCGTGGTTGCCCCGACGGGACCGGCCCGGTTGCTCACTCGCAGCGCACGGCGAACGCTGCTCGACCGTAACGAGGGTTAGCACGCGGCCGAGGCGGGCAGTCCACCCGAAGGAGGTGGATACATGTCCACAGGCATCATCATTGCGATCGTCGCGGTGGCAGTCGTCATCGTGATTGGAATGCTGTTTCTCATGCCCCGTATGCGGGTCAGGCGACGTGAGCGCGAATTGCAGCACCGACGTGAGCGAGTCGCCGGGCGTCACCGCCAGGAGGCGAGCGTCCGGCAGGAACGCGCCGACGCGGCCGAACAGCGGGCGCGGATGGCCGGTTATGAAGCGGAGCGCGAGCGAGCAGACGCTCAGTTGCACCAGGCTCGCGCCGAGACCCACGAGCAGGGCTTGGCCGATGACGAGCTCATCGAACCCAGCGAACGCAAGCGCTTTGCCGGCACTTCGGCCGTCCCGGACACGGATACGGGTAGAGACGGAGACGCCGACCGCGAGCCGCGGAACTGAGCGGGCTCCGAACAACACCGATGCTGTCCGACTGACCAGCGAGACCCGCGACGCCGGTCACACCACGGAAAGCCACTCATCGGAAAGCCATTCGTCGGACGGATTGGACAGTTTCCCAAACCCCGGGCGATTGGCCTGCGGCTCGTCGACCAGCGCTGCGATCTCGTGGTAATCCGAGCCCGGTAGCAACCCGCGCAAGAGCCGCGTATGAATCGCTGGGGATGCAGCGAGCGAGTCGCTTTCGCCTTGGTGGCGGTGTTTGGATGTTCGGTTGTGCTCAAAGCGGGCAGGATGCAGTTGTACGATGAGCTTCGCGAACCCCCGCCTCGATCTATCAAGCGTGGAGGTACCACGGGTCGGGCCGCGGGCCGGGCAGGTGGTCCTGGCGTCGGCTACCGAAGACCTGGTCCCCTCCGATCGGGCGCGGGCGCTCTATCGGTTGAGCGATCCCGGGCTGTCGGAGCTCGGACTGGACGAGTTCCTTGACGAATTGCTGGTCCGCGTCCGCCGCGCCTTGTCTGTGGACACTGTGGCGATCCTCCTGCTCGATGTGGAGTGTCAGCAGCTGGTCGCGCGGGCCGCCAAGGGGATCGAGGAAGAAGTCGAGCAGGGCGTCCGGATCCCGATCGGGCAGGGGTTTGCCGGCCGGATCGCTGCCGAGCGTGTCGCGGTCTTCATCGCGGAAGTCGATCACGCCGACATCCTGAACCCGATCCTGCACGAAAAGGGGATCCGCTCGCTGCTTGGCGTGCCGCTGATTGTCGAGGGCGATCTGATCGGGGTGCTCCATGTCGGGTCGCTGAAGCCGCGCGAGTTCGGGCCAGTTGACGTCGCGGTGTTGCAGATCGCGGCGGGGCGAGCGGCGCCGGGGATCGAACGAGCCCGCTTGTTCTCGGCGCTCGAGCAGGAGCATCACGTGGTGATGCTTCTCCAGCGGAGTCTGCTGCCGAGGCGAGTAGTCGATGTGATCGGTGTCTCCACCGCCGCGCGTTATCTGCCCGCGAGCGACGAGGTTGGCGGTGATTGGTATGACGTATTTGAGTTGCAACGGGGGCGGCTCGGGATCGCTATCGGCGACGTCGTCGGCCACGGGGTGAAGGCGGCGGCGCTGATGGGACAGCTGCGCACGGCGCTGCATGCGTATGCGATCGAGGACCACAGTCCCGGTCGGACGCTGGCGCTCGTCGATCATTTCTTGAGCGCGATGTCCGGATATGAGATCGCGACCGCGGCCTATGCGGTGCTCGATCCCGAAAGCGGCGCACTGCAGCTCGCGAGCGCCGGCCATCTGCCGCCGATCGTGATTGGCAACGGTACGGCCCGAGTGGTCGAACTCGCGCCGGGGCCACCGCTCGGCGCGTTTCCTTACGGCCTTTTTGAGTGGCGACGTCGCCGGAAGAGGCGGCCAGCTCGCCGTCGACGAGCTCGTTCCCGCCGACGGATTGCGCGACGACGTCGCAATCGTCGCGATGCAACACAACGAAATTCCAGCAGAGTTGCATCTGCGACTGCCTGCCGATCCGCGGGTGCTCGCCGACATTCGGCACGTCTTGCGTCGGTGGCTACGCAACCACGGGGTGGGCGACCAGGACACTGCGCGGATCACGCTATCGGTCAACGAGGCGTGCACAAACGCGATCGAGCACGCGTATTCGCCGCCGGCTGCCGAATTCGAGCTACGCGCGTCGGCGAGTGACGGAGACCTGACGATCGTGGTCAGCGACGCCGGCCAGTGGCGAGCTCCGCGTGGACCGAATCGAGGGCATGGTCTGGCGATGATCGACGCGGCGATGGACGAGGTCGAAATCAACGCTGGGGTCACCGGGACCGAGGTCGTGATGCGAAAGCGCGCGCGGGCGTGATGCTCGCTGAGGTGCAGCTGAGGGACCGCGGGCGCAGTGCGGTGGTCCGGCTGACCGGCGACGTCGACCTGTCAAACGCCGAGGGACTCGGGCGCGCGATTGGTCGTGCGATCCCGAACCACGCGCTCATGCTCATCCTCGATCTACGCAAGGTGGACTTCCTCGACAGCGCCGGGATCCAGCTGATATACCGGCTACGCGAGGAGCTACGAACGCGCGCACAAACCCTGCGGCTGGTGATGGCATCGACCTCGCCGACATACGATGCGCTGAGGCTGGCCGGCGTGGCACGCCACGTCGACATCGTCGAGACGATCGAGGATTCGCCTGATGTCCGACCAGCTGTCCAGGGTGAGCGCGGCTCGGCCTAGGCGGCTTGGGCCGGCTTGAACTGTTCGACGGCGCATTCGAGCATCAGCGCGTGTACGAAAGCCTGCGGGAGGTTGCCTCGCAGCTGGCGCTGAGAGACGTCGAACTCCTCCGCGTAGAGGGCCGGGGGCCCGCACGCGGCACGGCTGCGCTCGAACCAGCGGGCAGCGGCGACGTGGTTGCCCTGCTGGGCGTGGGCGAGTGCCATCCAGAACCCGCAGAGCAGGAAGGCGCCTTCGGACGCGCCGAGCGGACGCTCGTCGGGGCAGTAGCGGTAGCAGTAGCCGTCCTGCGTGAGCTCTAGCTCGATCGCCTGCAGGGTGGAAAGGGTGCGCGGATCAGACGCGGGGATCGCTCCCCGGATCGGCGGGCAGCAGGAGCGCGGCATCCGACGCGTGCGTCTTTCGGCGAGCGCTGCCAGCGGCCAGACGGGTGAAGCGAGTGCTCGGAGGTGTGGGAGACCACTCGGTCGGCGAGCGAGACCCAGCGGCTTGCCTGCTCGTTGCCGCCTGCGTGCTGGGCGATGTCGCGCAGGCCGGCGGCGCAGATCAAGCGGCTGTGCGTCCACGCGTCGGGCTCGAGCTCCCAGATGCCGGCGTCGGTGTCGGGCTCCTGCCATCGCTGCTCGATCGCAGCGGCGGCCGCCTCGGCGGCACGCCACCCGTCGGGGTCGAGATGATCGTGGCGCGCGGCGGCTGCGAACAGCAGTAGCGACTCGCCGAGCGCATCGAGTTGAAACTGCCGGTTGACCCAGTTGCCGACGATATCCGAGCCGCCTGGGTAGCCCGGCAGGTCGAGCTGGCGTTGGTCGGGCACCGGACCTCCGGTCGTGGTGTAGGCGGGCTTGAGCTGAGGACCGTCGGCCAACAGCCGGTCGGCGACGAAGCTCACAGCGTCGTCCATCAACGGATGGGGAGCGGCCCTGGCGACCGCCTGGCCGGCGTAGCACTGGTCTCTGATCCACACGTAGCGATAGTCGTAGTTGCGGCCCTGGCGAGCGCGTTCGGGCAACGACGTCGTCGCCGCCGCGACCATGCCACCGCCCGCGCTGGTCAGCCCCGACAGGACCGTGTACGCGTGTCGGGCGTCGCGCGGGGCCACCGTTCCCTCGAACTCCGGCACGCGGTCAGCCCATTCGCTCGCCGTGCCCTGCCACGCCCAGTCGGGGTCTGGCGGATCGCCTGGTTCTCCTGCATCGAGCACGAGCACGAAATCGTGATGGCGACCCTCCTCGAGTTCGAGCGTCAGGGTGAGCGCTTTGCCCCTGTGCCCATCCGCTTGCGGGATGGCATCGTTGCCACCCGTCCAGGACATTCGGACCTCGCCGACCTCGCCCGTCCAGCGTCCGTCATCGCCTCGGTGAAGTCTCTTCAGCGCGGCCTGACCAAACGCGGCGCGTGGGTTCAGGACGACGTCGACCCGCGCGGTGCCCTCGCGAGCGGTCACACGCCGCAGGACCACCGCGCGGTCCGGGCGGCTGGGCAGCGCCAGCGCCTCGCGGCACTCGATCGTAGCGTCGGCGGTTATCCAGCGGCTTTGCCAGATCAGGCTGCCAGGTTCGTAAGACCCGCCCCACACATAGCGATCCCGCGGCGTGATCGCATAGACACCAGAACCGCCGATCAGCGTGGAGAAGATCGCGCCTGAGTCCCAACGCGGGAAGCACATCCAGGCGAAGGTTCCGCGCGGCCCGACGACCACGCCGCGTTCACCGTCGGCCAGCAGCGCGTATTCGCGCAGGATGTGAGGCAGCTCGCCGTCCAGGATCGACTTCCGGACCGCGGCTGAAATCATCTTGTCAGCCTGGCGACCCCGGCGAGTGTCGCCCCGGCGACCGCCGCGAGGGCGCCGGCGAGCGCCGGGCGGTGCTTGGCGGCCCACAGCTCTGGGCTGCGGCCTTTGGCCTGATCATCGAAGATGCCGTGCGTAGCCGCCTCGCTCTGGACGGGCGCGAATAGGTTGTCGGGGCGGTCCGCGCTGACCGGCATGTCGTTGACCTGCTGGCCGCGAAACCCGGTCTTGGCCAGATACCGGTCGCCGAGGCTCGGAGAAAGCTTGGTGCCGAGAATCGCCACCACGGTGCTGTAGCCGAGCCATACCTCACGGCGGTGATGCTGCGCCGCCCAGTAGATCGCTTCGGCGGGAATTTCGGGCTGGTAGATCGGCGGGACAGGCATCGGATGCTCGGGCAGCTTTGATCGACACCAGTTGAACTGCGTCGTGTTTACCCCGGGCAGTTGGACCATTGTGATCCTGCACCTTGCTCTTGTCGTGCAGCAACTCGGTGCGGATCGAGTCGGTGAAGCCGCGGATCGCGAACTTCGCCCCGCAGTAGGCGGCCTGGAGGGGAATCGCCCGGTAGGACAGCGCCGAACCGACCTGGACGATCGTGCCGTGGTTGCGCGGCTTCATTCGCTTGAGTGCGGCCATCGTCCCGTACACGGCGCCGAGATACGTGACCTCGGTGGCGCGCTTGAACTCCTCCGGCTCGGTCTCGCTGAACTCCGCGAATACGGTAGCCATCGCATCGTTGACCCACACGTCGATCGCGCCGAAGTGCTGCTCGACCGCGACGGCCGCCGCCTCGACCTGTTGGTGGTCGGCCACGTCGGTCGGGATGACGAAGCCCTGCCCGCCCAGTGACCGCACTTCGCGAGCAGCCTCCTCCAGTCCCTCCCGACCCCGCGCCAGCAGCCCCACGTGGGCTCCGCGCCTGGCAAAGGCATGCGCGGTAGCTCGTCCGATCCCACCAGAGGCCCCGGTCACGACGACGACCTGCCGCTTCTTTATTGCTCATCCATTGCTCCTCGTGTCACAGGTTGATCAGTGCTGTTGACCACGGCCCCGAAACGATCAGCTCGCCGTCCCACTGGCCAGCCGTTCGGCCAGCCGCGAGGCGAGCGCCATGATCGTCAGGGCCGGGTTGGCCGAGCCCTGGGTCGGGCAGACGCTGCCGTCGGCGATAAACAGGTTCGGGACCGCCCACACACGATGCTCGGCGTTGACAACGCTGTCCTTGGGACTCGTGACCCATGCGGGCACCGCCGACCAGGTGTGCGTAACGCTGGATGGTCAGGACGTCCTGCGCGCCGGCGGCGTGCAGGATGCTCTTGATCACCTCGGTCGAGTAGGCCATGTTGGCCTTGTCGTTCTCCGATCGGCTGTAGTCAAACCGTGCCACCGGTATTCCGTAGGGGTCGGTCTCCGTGTCCAACGTGACGCGATTCTCAGCATGCGGTAGCAGCTCGTTGAGCACGCCGATCGTCGTCCAGTGGTTGTAGTCGCGCATGTACTCACGCATCGCCCGACCCCAGTGACCGTCGGCGAACACATGCTCGGCCCACCCGATCGGCTGCGGAGACACGGTTTGGATCGAAAATCCGCGGGCGAACCCGCGCGCGAGGTCGGTCTCGTAGAACTGTTCGGAGGAAACCTCGGGCGGCGGCCCCTTGTACATGCGCAGCTCGTCGGGAAAGCGACCGGCCGTCTGCGAAGCGCCCTGGACCATGACGTAGCGTCCAACCTGATCGTCGTCGTTACCGACGCCATTGGGAAACCGCTTGGACACTGAATTGAGCAGCAGCCGCGGCGTTTCGATCGAATAGCCGGCGACCGCGACCATGCTCGCGCGCTGGCGGCGCTCGGTCGGTCACCCTCGCGAACGTATGTGACGCCTGTCGCTCGGCCATCCGCCTCGTCGATCTCGACCCTGACCGCCATGCTGTCCGCTCGGATCTCGACGCCGTGCGCAAGGGCGTCGGGGAGGTGGGTGACGTAGGGGCTGGCCTTGGCGTTGACCTTGCACCCCTGCAGGCAGAAGCCACGATAGATGCAGTGCGGTCGGTTGCCGAAGGTCCCGTTGACGATCCCCACGGGACCCACCCGCATCTCGATGCCCTGCGCGATCGCTCCCTGCCATAGGACCTGCGCGGAAGCGCTGATCGGATGCGGCGAGAACGGATAGCGGTGTGGATCTCCCCACGGCCAGTCCTGCCCGGCGACCGGCAGTTCGCGCTCCAGCTCCTCGTAGTGAGGCTTTAGCTCCGAGTAGGCAATCGGCCAGTCGGCGCCCACCCCGTCGCGCGTGAAGGTCTCGAAATCCGAGGGGTGAAACCGGGGACAGTAACCGGCGTAGTGGACCATCGAGCCGCCCACGCCACGCCCCGAGTTGTTCTTGCCGAGCTCGATCGGATCCTCGCCGCCGATCACACGCTGCTGGGTCCAGTAGAGCTTGTGGGAGCCGGCCTCATCAGAAACCCAATCCTCGTCGGGGTGCCAGAACGGACCCGCCTCGATGATCACGACTCTCCAACCGCGTCGCGCCAGCCGCTGGGCCAGCACCGACCCGCCGGCGCCGGCGCCGACGACGCAAAGATCGACCTCGTCGGACTCCGCGTAGCGCGCCATCGTGTCCTGACCAGGCAGGTCGCGACGGTGGACGTCCAGTAGGAAGCGCGAGTCGTTGGCTTTCGGTCCGATCGCCCCTTTGAGGAATCCCCGCAGCCGGTCGGTCACGGCCCGAGCTCCCCGGCGACGCGGACCGGATCCTCGGCGCGTGGCGCCGGGGCGCTCGTGCGGCTCGCAGCATGCCGACGCGGACCGAGGCGCATGTATCCCTGGGGATAGGCCGGTCCGCCGTAACCGATCTCGTTCCAGGCCCACGGATGGGAGTAGAAGGCGGCCAGAATCGCCCGCATGCAGACGGCGAAGGCCCGAGCGACGTCGAGTTGATCCCATGCGCCGCCGCTCAGCGATCCCGCAGCCAGCGCACCGACGATCGCTTCCTGGGCCTCCTCGATCGCAGTCGGCGAACGTCGTGCGCCCATAACGATCGCCGGGCGGTTTCGTCAAGGCCACGCAACACCAGCCGCCAGGTGTCCGGGTCTTCGCGGCATGTTGGCGTAGCGATAACCGTCCAGACGTCCAGCTGGCCAGTTTCTCGTCGACCATCTCGGCCACCGGTACCCGAGGTTCCGCGCGCTGAGCGGTGGTGACGTCGCACAAGGCCCGGAGGGTTGGCTCCTCCTCGGAGGAGAAGAAAGCTCAGCGGGCCGCAGGCATGCAGGCGCTCTTCGATCAACGCTCGCGTGGCCCGATCCCAGTTCTCCGCGTTGTCCATCACGTCGTAGTCCGGATAGCGGCCGATCATCTGGGGCGTGACGCCCCGCCGCTGACGCGGCAGCCACGATGGGTGCGGCGGCTTCCGATCCTCGCGCAGGTTCGGCAGGTGATCGGGGCCGTGCAGGTCGGCGCTGCTCAGCCATCGATCAGTCCTCGCGTCGCAGCACCGCGGCCAGCAATCCGAGGAAGCCGACGATCGTCATCAGCCCCGGGGCCATGATCGGCGGCCCCATCGCCAGGTTGTAGCTCGCCTGCCTGAATCCGCCCGGGCGCCGGGCGACCCCACGGGCGTGGTAATACTCGCCGATCAACCCGTTGGCCGTGTAGATGGCGGCGGTAATCGGAAGATAGGTCTTCGCCCACCTGCGGCTGAACACTCCGCCGACTCCGGCCACGACCACCGGTGGGGTGACGACGATCGGGCTCCACATCATCTTGTTCCCGAAACTCGCTCGGTAGTGCTCGAGATAGATCTCGGCGGTGGTCACCGCCGCGGCAAATGCGGTCAGGCCCGACAGCGATCGCTCGAAGCGACCGTGCTGGACGTTGGCCACCCAACGATCGATCCGATGCTCGGATGAGCGTTTGCGTCGACCGCGTCCGGGAACCCGCATCTCAGCGTCCCGGCACGAACTCGTGGGCCTTCTCGCGGATCGACTCGACCGCGCCCGCCATGCCGCTTCGGGGATCGGCGGCGACCGACTTCGCGAATCCGTGGGCCTGCTGGAAGGTGATGTGGGGAGGCAGTGGCGCCTCGTTGGGATCGGTCAGAGCACTGATGATCACCGGGCCGATCCGCGCTCAGCGCCTGGTGCCATGCCTCCTCGATCTCGCGCGGCTTCCGTCACCTTGATTCCCCTCAGGCCGATCAACTCTGCGTACGCGGCGTAGTCGAGGTAGGGGATCTCCTGGGAAGCCTCGAACTCCGGGTCGCCCTCCATAACCCGTTGTTCCCACGTGACTTGGTTGAGGTCCTCGTTGTTGAGCACCAGGACGACCAGGCGAGGATCGGCCCAGGTCTTGTAATACTTGGCCGCGGTCAGCATCTCCGCCATCCCTCCCATCTGCATCGCCCCATCGCCCACCATCGCGATCGCCACGCGGTTGGGGAAGGCGAACTTGGCGGCGATCGCGTAGGGCACCCCCGGGCACCATCGTCGCCAGATTGCCCGACACCATCGCCTTCATCCCACGGCGAATCCTGATCTGCCGCGCGTACCAGTTGGCGGCCGAACCCGAATCGCTCGACAGGATCGCGTTGTCCGGTAACTGCCGCGACAGCGCTGCGAACAGCCCTTGGGGACGGATACGCTGATCACGGTCGACGGGCTCGCCCTGCTCGTCCATCAGCCGCCACCAGTCGACAACGTTGTTCATGATCTCTTCCTGCCAGGAACGATCATCCTTGTGCTCCAGCAGCGGCAGCAGCTCCTTCAGCGTCGCCTGACTGTCCCCTTGGAGCGCGAGATCCATCGGATAACGAATGCTCAGCATCCGTCCCAGCAGATCGATCTGCACGGCCTTTACCTGGCCGGTCTGAGGCAGAAACTCGGAGTACGGGAAGCTCGAGCCGACCATCAGCAACGTGTCGGCGCCCTGCATCATGTCCCAGCTCGGCTTGGTCCCCAGCAGACCGATGCTGCCGGTGCAGAACGGCACATCGTCTGGCACCGCCGCCTTGCCCAGCAGCGCCTTGGCCACCCCGGCGCCCAGTGCGTCGGCCACCGCGATCACCTCGTCGGTTGCTTCCAGCGCACCCTGCCCGACGAGCATCGCCACTTTCTCGCCCGCGTTGAGAATATCCGCGGCTTGCTGGATCTGTGACGGCCCCGGAATCACCCGTGGACGCCAGTAGCCGACGCCCGAATGGACGGTGTGAGTGGCGTGCGGTTGCTCGGGCACCGCCTCCATGTCCTGCACGTCGGCGGGAACGATGACGCACGTCACGGTCCGCTCCGCCTGAGCGATGCGCAAGGCCCGGTCGATCAGATGCCGCACGCTCGAGGGCTCATTGACCTGCTCGCAGAACGCGGACGCGACATCGCTGTAGAGCTGCAGCAGCTTCACTTCTTGCTGAAAATCACCCCCGATCGCACGCACGAAGGTCTGCCCGACGATCGCCACCACCGGCTGATGATCGAGCTTCGCGTCATAAAGGCCATTGAGCAGATGAATCGCGCCGGGACCGGAGGTCGCCAGGCACACCCCGACCTTGCCGGTGAACTTCGCATGCCCGCAGGCCATGAATGCTGCCATCTCCTCGTGGCGAGTCTGAACGAACCGCAACTGATCCTGGTGGCGGCGCAAGGCACCGAGGATTCCGTTGATCCCGTCGCCCGGGAACCCGTAGATCGTGTCCACGTCCCACTCGACCAGCCGTTCACACAAATTGTCCGCCGCAGTGCTACCCATGACGATCCTCTCGCTGGCCGCCGTCGAATCCGGCGGGCCGTTTGCGTCTGTCACCGGGACGCCCATGGGATGTGTCCGGCCGGGCACATCCCGTAGGCCTCGCCGGGTTTTTGCTACCCAGGGATCGGCAGCACTAAGCCTAGTGGCAGCGTTCCAAAAGATCTTTGATGTTCAGACGCCGTCAGAACGCAAAGAGATTTTGAGAACGTTGCACCAGATCCACCAAGTGTCAGTCAGTAGTAGTGCCGTCGGCCGCCGACCGCGCGGCCGGTTGCCCCTAGCGCTACGAGAATGAGTCCGACGACTACCAGGATGAGTCCGATCGTCCACAGGATCGCCACGTTGGCGACGAGCCCGACGATCAGCAGGATGAGCCCGAGGATAATCATTTGCTCCCTCGTTAGTTAGTTGGTCGGTCGCGTTAGTTACCGAGTAGCGGCTGACGACCAGAGCTCTCCGTATAAGCGACTCACCCTCGCAAATACCCGTTATCGCGCGCCCTAATCAATACCGGTGAGCACGCGTCAGCGTCACGACCGTCGCTCGCGCGCGTGGAGAGTCGGGACTCTGGCGCCGCGGTCGTGGCGCCTACCGTCGCATCGTTTGAGATCGTACCATCCGAGCAGATGGTGGTATGATGGTCACGAGATGGCGCCAAGGTGGAGGCGCGAAGATGGTTGAAGCCGAACGGAGCGAAAAGATCACGATCAACATCGGGCTCGTCGACCTCGGGCAAATCGACCTGCTCGTCAGCGAGGGCTTTTTCGCGAACCGCACCGATTTCATTCGTGCGGCCATTCGGCGGCAGCTCGAAAGCCGCTCAGACGCAGTGGAGAGAACAGTAGCCCGCCGCGAGCTCGTTCTCGGCATCGAGCACTACAGCCGCGACATGCTGCAGCAGCTCCGGGACTCTGGTCGCATGGTGGAGCTGCGCGTTCTTGGGCTAGGGACGATCGACGATGACGTTTCGCCTGAGCTCGCCGTCGCGACGATCGCGAGGGTCGAGGTCCTCGGTGCCTTTCGGGCGCCCCGGGCGGTGAAGGCGGCGCTCGCCTCGCGCACCACATGATCGCCTACCCGAGCCGGGCGACCCCGATCGCACCGTGGAGGTAGGTCCACCCGACGACCAATCATTCGGCCCGACCCAACGACGCCTCCTGAAAGGAACGTGCGATGAACCCCGATACGAACATGATGATGACCGAGGCGTTGGGACTCACGCGTGCCGGGCGGTTGACCGAGGCCACTGCGGCTCTTCAGCGTGGTCTGGCGAGCGCCGGCACCGCCACGGCGGGTGAGTCGGCAGCAGCGCATCCCTCGGGCGATCTCAGCCGCCTTCGGTTGCCGATCTCAAGCGGTCGTTCACTCGGATTGCTCCGAGGCGCACGATCGTCCAGTGATCGCGATGCGGCGAGTGCTGCCGGCGCGCCCGGCGGTGAGATCCGCCATCTCACCCACACCAACAGCGCCGGTACCCGCAGCTACGTCCTCTACATTCCGACCCGCTACGAGAGCCAGCCCGTTCCGCTCGTGGTCATGCTCCACGGCGGCAAGCAGAGCGGATTGGACTTTGCGGCCGGCACGCGGATGAACGAGTTCGCAGAGCAACACGCGTTCCTCGTCGCCTACCCAGAGCAATCGAAGGCGGCTAACAACGGTGGCTATTGGAACTGGTTCTCCCCCTCTGACCAGACCAATGCGGGCGAGCCGGCGATCATCGCCGGCATCACACGCGAGATCATGAGCGATCTGGCCGTCGATCCGACACGCCTCTACGTCGCCGGCCTTTCCGCCGGCGGCGCGATGGCCGCCATCATGGCCGCGACCTACCCATCTCTGTACGCGGCGGTCGGGGTGCACTCGGGGATCGCTTACGGCGCCGCGCACGACGTCGGTTCCGCCTTCGCGGCGATGCGAAATGGGGGTACGCCCGCCGCCGACCAGTGCGGTGCCGTTGATCGTCATCCACGGTGACCGAGACACGATCGTGGCTCCGGTCAACGCAGACAAGCTGATCGCCTCTCGGCTCGCGGCTGGAGACGTCACAGTTCGGGATGCGCCGATCAGGGCCCGGACGCATGGTGGGCGCGGCTACACCCGCACTGTGCACCGCAATCGCGACGGGATTGCCGTCGGCGGAGTCCGTGATTGTCCACGGCGGCGGTCACGCCTGGTACGGCGGCAGTCCGGTTGGCTCCTATACCGACTCGGACGGCCCTGATTCTTCGTCCGAGCTGATCCGCTTCTTCCTCCAACACCAAGGGTAGAGCTCAGGGCGACGCGCGTGTCGGCAGTGCCACTGCGGGGGGCAGGTATGTCGTTGTTGGCAAAGCTCGTCGGCCGGGTAGGGAGTGCTCATGCCGGTGCTGGCGCTGACCTTCGACGACGGTCCCGATCCGGACTGGACCCCGCGCCTGCTCGACGTGCTCGGCGACGCCGGCGCCCGCGCCACGTTCTTTCCGATCGCGGCGCGCGCGGCCGCCCAGCCCGGCCTGATCTCGCGGATCGTCGCCGACGGCCACGGAATCGGGCTGCATTGCGGCGAGCATGTTCGGCACTCGCAGCGCTCGAGCACGTGGGGCCGCCGAGATACGGCCCGCGCCCTCGCGCTGCTGGGGTCGCTCGGGGTGCGCCCGACGCTCTGGCGAACTCCGTGGGGTGACACCGCAAGTTGGTCGGATCGTGTCGCGCGGGAGAACGGGCTGCGGATCATCGGTTGGACGGTCGACACCTACGATTGGCGGGGCGACGCCGCGGGCGAGATGTTTCGGGCCACGCGGGAGAACTTGCGCGATAGCGGAATCGTGCTTGCGCACGACGGGATCGGTCCGGGCGCGATGAGAGCGGACGCGCGCGAGACGGTCGCGTACACGCGGCTGGTCGCCGAGCACGCGATCGAGGCCGGTCTCGAGCTGCGGACGGCGGAGTGAGCGCATCGCCAGATGCTCCGCTTTCCGGGTTTGAGGACGCCCTCGCCCAGATCGAGTCCGGCGCCGCGCAGCGCGACGGCGAGGCCACGCCGAGGTTTCCCGACGGGCCGATCCGGTTACTCGAGCGCGCCGGGATGCTCGCCTGGAACGCGCGCGCGGGAAGGTCTCGGCCGTCCGCAGCGGCCGAGCTCGACCTCGTCAGGCGGGTGGCGTGCGCCGACGGGTCGGTCGGGCGAATCTTCGACGGGCACCTGAACGCGGTCGAGCGCCTCGCGGTGCAAGCCCCCAGCGACGTGCGAGACCGTGAGCTCGCCGCGGTCGCGGCCCGTCGGCTGCGCGCGGGCGTGTGGGGCGCCGACCCGGCCCCTGGAGAGGGACCGCCCGCGAGCGTGCTCGAAATCGACGGAGCCGAGGTGCTGCGGGGTGTGAAGACGTTTTGCTCTGGCGCCGGAGGCCTGGATCGCGCGCTGGTCTTGGCGCGGCAGCCGGCTCTGGGACCCCCGGTTGCGGTGTGGGTCGATCTGACCGACGGCCGGGTCGAGGTCGACCCTGGCTGGTATCGGTCCCACGGGCTCCGGGCGTCGGTCTCACACCGGGTCGTATTCCGCGACGCGCCGGTGATCGCGCGGTTCGGCGCGCCGGGATCGCTGGCCGCGCAGCCCTGGTTCTCCCGCGATGCGCTTCGCACCGCGGCGAGCTGGGCGGGGATGGCGGACACGGCCGTCGGGGCTGCGCTCGACGAGCTGGCGCAGCGACCCCAGCGCGGGCCGCTCGAGGCGCTCGCCGCCGGGCGCATTCTGACAGCCCAGCGGACCATCGATTTGTGGATCGAGCGGGGAGCTCGTGCGATGGACGCGCCGGACGACGCACTTGCGCCGATCGCCGTGCAGGCCCGGGTCGCGATCGCGGACGCGTGCCGGGTGCTGCTCGACGAGGCGGCACGCGCTTGCGGATCCAGGCCGTTCGCCCGCGCGGACGGGCTCGATCGCGCCCGGCGCGACCTCGAGGTGTTCCTCCTCCAGCACCGCCTCGACCCCCTGCTCGCGCGCCTCGGTGAAGCCGCGCTCGAGGAGTACTGAGATGGCGCGGATGTCGCCCGCCGAGTTCGAGGCGCGCTATCGCGCAAACCCCGATCCGTGGGGCTACACCACCAGCGACTACGAGCGCCGGAAGTATGAGGCGACGCTCGCGGCGTGCGGTCGTGGCCCGTTCGCCGACGCGCTCGAGCTCGGCGCCTCGATCGGCGTGTTCACAGAGCTGCTCGCGCCCCGCTGCCAGCGGCTCACGACAATCGACGCAGCGCCGACGGCGGTGGCGGCGGCGCGCCGGCGACTTGCCGGCGCCCCGCACGTCGACGTGATCCTCGGCGAGATTCCCGATGCGGTGCCGACCCGTCGCTTCGATCTCGTAGTCGCGTCGGAGACCCTCTACTACCTGACCGCCTGCGAGCTGGCGCGAACCGTGACACGAATGGAGTCGGTCATGGTGGCGGGGGCGCGGCTGGTCGCGGCGCATTGGCGTCCCGCCGGCCCCGAGCGCCCACTCGACGCCGAGCAGGTTCACGCGATCCTCTTGGAGCGGCCGTGGCTTCAGCTCGCGATTTCCGCCGGGACCGCCGATTACCGGCTGGACGTCCTGGAGCGCACGTGAGCGACGAGTTCGAGCTGCTGGTTGTGGGAGGTGGCCCTGCTGGGCTGTCGGGGGCGCGGGCCTACCGTGACGCCGGGGGCAGGGGTGGCGTCGGGATTGTCAGCGACGAGCACCGGATGCCCTACAACCGCCCGCCGCTCACCAAGGAGTTGCTCCGCGGCGAGGCGAGCGAGGACGAGCTTCCGATCGAGGCCGAGGCCTGGCTACAAGAGCACGATGTCAGCCTGGTGTGCGGTCGCGCGGTGAGGCTGGACGCTGCCGGCCGCGTGGTGGCGCTGTCGGGCGGGCGCGAGCTTCGCTACCGAAGCTGTCTGCTCGCGACCGGCGCCGAGCCGACCCGGCTGCCTGTGCCGGGCGCCGACCACCCGGCGGTCCGCGTGATCCGCACGCTCGACCACGTGCGCGAGCTGACCCGACGGCTCGGAGATCGAGCCTCTGTCGTCGTGATCGGTTCCGGCTTCATCGGCTGCGAGATCGCGGCCTCGCTCAGACGGCGCGGGCACGAGGTGTCGCTGATCTCCAACGAGCCCGAGCCAAACGCGGAACGCCTCGGAATCGAGGCCGCCGAGCAAATTCATCGCTGGCTCGAGGAAGAAGGCGTCAGCGTCAGGCTCGGGGCGGAGGTCGACGAGATCGCGCTCGGCCGTGAATTGCTCGAGGTGCGGGCCGGGCCTGTGTGCGCGAAGGGGGAGGTCGTCGTGATGGCGACTGGAGTGGCTCCGCGCGGCGAGCTCGCCGCCGGGGCGGGGCTTGAGCTGTCGGGTGGTGCGGTGGCCGTTGACGCTGCGATGCGGACCGCGCAAGCCGGGCTGTACGCGGCCGGCGACGTCGCGCTCGCCGAGAACACCCGCGCGGGGCGCCGCTTGCATGTCGAGCATTGGGGCGACGCGCTCGGACAGGGCGAGATCGCCGGCCGGAGCGCCGCTGGGGAGGACGCGCGGTGGGACGCCGTCCCCGGGTTCTGGTCGACGATCGGCAACCATACGCTGAAGTACGCGGCCTGGGGAGACGGGTTCGAGCACTCCCGGCTCGAGCAGCACGGCGGCGGCGCCTTCACCGCGTGGTACGAGCGCGAGCGGAAGGTCGTCGGGGTCCTGGCCCACGGAGCGGACGAGGACTATCGGCGCGGTCGCTCGCTGATCGGCGAGGGGGCACCGTGGCGCTAGCGAGCATCGTCGTCGTTCCCGCGCGCGACGAGGAAGAGCAGATCGCCGGGTGCATGGCGGCGCTCGGCGCGCAGACGGTGCCCCACGAGGAGTTCGAGGTGATCGTCGTGCTCGATGCATGCTCTGACCGAACCGCGTACGTCGCGGCGAGCGCCGCGCGCGAGCTCTCGCTCCGGTTCTCCCTGCTCGACGGGCCTGGAGGCGGCGCGGGCGCGGCGAGGCGGGCGGGCATGGACGCCGCCGCGGACCGTCTGCTTGCCGCAGGGGTCGACGACGGCTTGGTCGCGTGCACGGACGCCGACTCGCGGCCGGCTTCGGATTGGCTCGCGCGACAACTCGCGCACGTCCGCTCCGGCGCCCGCGCGATCGCCGGACTGATCGAGCTTGCGCCAGTCGACGCGCGTCGGCTTCCGTCGCAGGTGCTGCAGCGACGGGCGCGCGACGCCGCGGATCGCCTCGAGCGGGTCCGCAGGCTCGATCCGACCGCGGCCCACCACCACTTCGCCGGCGCGTCGATCGGCGTCACCGCGGGTGTGTACCGCGCAGTCGGCGGCCTCGAACCGCTCATCGCGCTCGAGGACGCCGCGTTTGCCGAGCGGCTCGCGCAGGCTGGCATTCCGATCCTCCGGGCCGACGATGTCCGCGTGCGCACCTCCGCCCGTCGCACCGGCCGGGCGGCGAGGGGACTTTCGGTCGACCTAGCCGTCTCATCATGGGCCGCCGAGCGGCGCTACGTGGCAAACGCGTTCCCGTCTGAGCGGCTGCGCGCTCGGAAGCGGACGACCACGGTGTCGGTTGTGATCCCGACGAAAGAGTGCGCGGACACGTTCGGCCGGCGTCCTCACCGACACAGTGGGTCCGCTGCGCCAGGCTGGGGTCATCGACGACGTGCGTGGTCGTCGACGCCCATTCGGCCGACGGAACCGCGGAGATTGGGCGGACGGCCGGCGCCAGGGTAATCGACCAGGACGAGGTGCTGGCCGAGTACGGACCGGCGCTCGGCAAGGGCGACGCGATGTGGCGAGCGCTGCACGTGCTGCAGCTGCGACATCGTCTGCTTTCTCGACGGCGACACGGGGAACCCGGACCCGAGCCACCTTCAGGGACTGATCGGACCGCTGCTCACGGATCCTTCTCTCCAGCTCGTCAAGGGAGCGTTCGATCGACCGCTGCTGGCCGGCGGCGTCGCCTTAGCCCAACGAGGGGGGACGGGTCACCGAGCTGATGGCGCGACCGCTGCTCAACCTGCACGTGCCGAGCTCGCCGGCTTCGCGCAGCCGCTTGCCGGAGAGTTCTCCGGCCGCGGCGCGAGCTGCTCGATCGATCCGTTTCCCGGTCGGGTACGGCGTCGAGATCGCGGTGCTGATCGACGCGTTGCGCGCGCATGGACTCGACGCGCTGGCCGAATGCCATCTGGGCGACCGGCAGAACCGCCATCAGCCGCTGCGGACCCTCGGTGAGATGGCCTACGCGGTGCTCTCAGCGGTGGAAAGGCGGATCGGCGCTGAGCGCGGTCCGATCGGCGGCCATTACCTCCGGCCCTGGGAGGACTGCGCGACGGCCGAGGTGGCGGTCAGCGAGCGACCGGCGCTCGCGACGCTCGGCTCGGCGGCGGACCAGGCGGGTAGCGGTATCGAAGAGCCCGAGCGAGGAAAGGACTGAGACGAAATGGGCACTACGTGGTTCTCCCAGCAGCCCCAAGAACCCCTGCTCGGCCAATGACGGGCATCCGAACTGCGGTCCGCGCCGAGGTCCAGGTCGACGAACTCGAGGTCTCCGCTTATACGGTCCCGACGGATGCTCCCGAGGCGGACGGCACGCTCGCGTGGGACGCGACCACGATCGTGGTCGTGCACGTCCACGGCGCTGGCGAGTCCGGCCTCGGCTACACGTACGCCGACGTGTCGACCGCCAAGCTGATCGCCTCCAAGCTGGCCGGCATCGTCCGGGGCAGCGACGCGATGGCGCCGGAAGCGGCGTGGGCGGCGATGGTCAAGCAGACCCGCAACCTCGGACGGCCCGGGATCACATCGATGGCGATCGCTGCGGTCGACGTCGCGTTGTGGGATCTGAAGGCGCGCGCGATCGGCGTGCCGCTCTGTCGGCTGCTCGGAATGGTCCGAGAGCACGTACCGGTCTACGGCTCGGGCGGATTCACCGCGTACTCGCCGCAGCGACTCGCCGATCAACTGGGCGGATGGGTCGCTCAGGGCATTCCGCGGGTGAAGATGAAGGTCGGGTCCTCGCCAGACGATGACCCCCGGCGAGTGCTGCTGGCGCGCGAGGCGATCGGACAGTCCGCCGAGCTGTTCGTCGACGCCAACGGGGCCTACTCGCGCAAGCAGGCTCTCGAGCTCGCCGAGCGCTTCCGGGCGCAGGCGCACGTGAGTTGGTTCGAGGAACCGGTGTCCTCCGACGATCTCGAGGGCCTGCGGCTGATTCGCGACCGCGCGCCCGCGGGCATGGAGATCGCCGCGGGCGAGTACGGCTACGACGTGCCCTACTTCAGGCGGATGCTCGAGGTCGGTGCGGTCGATGTGCTCCAGGCGGACGTCACCCGCTGCGCCGGCATCACCGAACTGTTGCGGATCGGAGGGTTATCTCGCGCCCACGGCGTTCCGCTCTCGCTGCATTGCGGCCCCGCGATTCATCTCCACCCGGCGACGGCCCTCGATAACTTCGTCCATTTGGAGTACTTCCACGACCACGTCCGGATCGAGCACATGCTGTTCGACGGTGTCGTGGAGCCGATACATGGAGATCTGACGCCTGATCTGCAACGGCCGGGGATGGGACTCGCGCTCAAGCGCGGCGAGGCCGAGCGCTACGCGTCCTAGTCGGGGCAGCCGCGTCCGCATTCGCGGTCGCTTGCAATCTCCCCGCCCGGCGTCAGCCGTCGACAAGCAGACTGTCAACGGGTCCGAGGAGCGCCATCGAGCGGCGAGACACGCCCGGAAGCTCCAGCAGCCGATGGGTCAGCGGTTCGCCGCGGCGGCGGCGCGCGAGCTGCTCGCTGGCGATCGGGCGCCACAACGCGTCGATGACTCGGGCCGGCTCGCCGGAGACCTCCTCGACGGAGCGCTCCAGGTGCTCGGCCCAGAGTCGCAACCGTGTCTCGCGTGCGACGGCGGGGTCGCAGGTCACGACGTTCATCTCGGTGTCGTTGAAGAATGAGTGCTCGTTGAGGTTGGCCGACCCAACCGTCAGCCAGGCGTCGTCGACGATCCCGATCTTGGCGTGAACGTAGAGCGGGCCGGTGAGTCCCCCGCTTCGGGCCGAGATCGTCGTAGCCAGAAAGCGCCCGGCCCCGTTGTCGGCGTCAGCCAGCACCCCCAGCTGGCCCCGGGTCGTGTCCGCGCCGTTGTTCGGCTTTGCAGGCAACAACACGACGACGCGAAAGTCGTCGCTCGGCGGCTCGCGAAGCTTGCTCGCGAGGATCTCGACCACCTGTGCGCGACCACAGAAACTGGCTCTCGAGATAGACGAGCTTGCGAGCCGAGCGCAGCGCGCGCGTGTAGGCCTCGACGATCCGAAAGTCACCCTGGGGCAAGAAGTCATAGATCTTGTCAGGGACGGTCCGCACCACCTGGAGCTCGATCTCGCCAGCGGGGCCTGGCGGCGGCGTCTCCTCGATCTGCTCGCCGGTCACTTCGCGCCAGCGGGCGGCGAAGTGCGCCGCCACATCGGCCACCGCCGGGCCGCGTACAAGGCTCGAGGCATCGTGCCATCCCAGACGGCCGCGCATCGGATGATCGCTGGTGTCGAAACGATCGCCGCCGAGAGAAGTCAGATCGATACCCCCGACGAACGCGACCTCACCGTCGACGATCACCAGCTTCTCGTGGTGACAATGCATCGGCCGCTCGTGCGAATCAAGCGCGCACTGCACGCGCGTGCCGCGGACCAGCTCCTCGCGCACGCGGCGCACGGCCGCACGAGCCGGCGTGAAAGCCCGCACCGGCGCTCCCGCCCACAACAGCACCCTAACCTCGACGCGCTCAGCCAGTTCACCGAGCAGATCGCGCAACCGAGACGCCCGATCGTCGCGCCTCAGCCCGAACTCAGGCGTAACGTGCCACCCGGCGATATGCACATGCGAGCGAGCGCCAGCCAGTGCCTCGGCGATTCGTGGCAGCGCCTCCCCGCCATCAACCAACACCTCGAGCGCGCCCCCCGGGCGCGGCGGCGGATCGCCAGCAGCCCACAGCGAGGGGCCGCGCGGCGGATCCAACTGATCGATCCGGCCAAGCCGTTCGCAGCCGGCGACGATGATGCCTACCGATCGCGGCCTCGATGCCGTTGCCCGCCCACCCATCAACGCGCTCAACCAAGCCACTGGCCACAGAGAGAGCCTACCCCGAAGGAGCCCCAGCGCATCAACTCGCGCGCCGCCGACGGTTCAGCGGCACGACGAACCACAGGGTTGTGATCGAGCCACCGGCGAGGACCCCGACGATGGGCGTGACGGCGCCACCGAACACGACGTCCGAGATCAGCACCAGGATGCCCGTCAGGCCGACGCTGAGGAATATCGCCGCGACGATCGCGAGCTTGTTTCCGGTTCGCACGAGGTATGCCCTCTGACCTTGATGGAAGAGGATCCGGTGTTGGATCGACGGCGCGATCAGGAGCATCGCGGACGTCGCGATGCACACCAGCGTCACGAAGTAGACGTCGCGCTCGAACGTCGAGAGGTCCTTGAAAGCGGCGTAAAACGGCACGACCAACAGGAACGCGAACAGCACCTGGATGCCCGTGGCGGCGACGCGCAGCTCGTTCAGCAGTTCGATCGTGTTTCGATCGAGACGCTCGGCAGGCGTTTCATCGTCCCGCTGGTCCGCTGTATCTCTGTCCGTGGGAATCCCTCCTTACCCATACGCGGCCATCACGACATGAGCCGACGGATCGTAGTCGGTGCCGGGTACGCCCAGCGGCATCGTGTAACGGCAACACGGTCCAGGCGTCTTGATCTCACGGCCAGTTCGGCATTCCCGGCAAGTAGCCACTTCCTCCTACCGAGATTTGTTTCGTTTGAGCGTGGTCAGATGTGGCTGATGCCCGCCATCAGTGACTGAGTGCTTGCCAGCTGATCACCTAGCGTCACCGTCGTCGACACGCTGCCCAGCGATCTTTTTGTGCTCTCGTCCGGATGGGCAGGCGGGCGGACGGTGGAGATTTCAGCGACTCGCTCACGCACTTTCAGCGCGACGTCTGGGATTGCCTCCAGCGGCGTCTATATGCGGCGCCCGAGGGTACGTGGCGCATAGCTCGGAGCGATTGCCGTCTCGTAGCTTCTGGGCTGCGGGGAGGTGCTCGAGTTTCTTGAGCGCTTGGTTTTCGATTTGGCGGATCCGCTCGCGGGTGACGTTGAACGTGCGTGCGATCTCCTCGAGTGTGCGCGGGTGCTGGTCGCCGACTCCGTAGCGAAGCTCGAGCAC
This sequence comes from uncultured Solirubrobacterales bacterium, assembly GCA_963763525.1. GTDB lineage: Bacteria > Actinomycetota > Thermoleophilia > Solirubrobacterales > Solirubrobacteraceae > Palsa-465. The sequence continues at coordinate 1,060,219 of CAVXPA010000008.1, read as the reverse complement.
GCGGCGCTCGCGGTAGGAGAGGTTCTCAAGCACGTCTTGCAGGGCTTGATTGGTCAGGATTTCGGCGGCGCGCTCGTAGGGAGACTCGGCGTGCTGATCGGCGATCAGCTGGCCGAACTCGGCTTCCTCCCCATCCCCGACGGGCGTCTCGAGCGAGATCGGCACTCGCGCCGAGCGCTTGATCGACTCGACCTCCGTGGGCTCGATCCCCGACACCTCCGCGATCTCATCGATCGTTGGCTCACGACCAAGCCCGGTCACAAGGGCGCGCTCAGCACGGCCGATCCGGTTGAGCTTCTCGACGATGTGGACCGGGATCCGGATCGTGCGCGCCTTGTCCGCGAGTGAGCGGGCGATCGCCTGGCGGATCCACCAGGTCGCATAGGTCGAGAACTTGAACCCCCTGCGGTAGTCAAATTTCTCGGTCGCGCGCACGAGCCCGATCGTGCCCTCCTGAATCAAATCGAGAAACGGTAGCCCCTGATTGCGATAGTTCTTCGCGATCGAGACAACCAGCCGCAGATTGGACTCGACCATCTTCTCCTTGGCGTCCAGTTCGCCCCGCTCGATCCGCTTGGCGAGCTCAACCTCCTCGGGAGCGGTCAGCAACCGCACCTTGCCGATCCCCTTCAAAAACAACTGCAACGAATCGGTGGTCACCTCCGCCTCGAAGTCGGGCCCGACGCTGCGCCGGCGCCGACCACGTTTGACCGGGGCGCGTTGGACCTCCACGCGCGCGAGCGCGGGATCGACTGCTTCGACGAGCTCGATCTCGGCGCGCTCGAGAAAGCCGTGCAGCTCCTCGATGTCGTCTTCGTCGAGCTCGAGCTCGGCCGTGGCGGTCGCGATCTCGACGTATGTGAGCACCCCGACCAGCTGCCCGCGGGCGATCAGACCTCTGACCTCTTCAAACTCCTGAAAATCCGTTCCTTGCAAGGCGGAGGACAAACCCCTTGTTCCGACGATCGGGACGATGCCACCGGGCCGGTGGGGTAACGCCCTTTGCGCGACACCGGCCCCGCGGTCAAAACCAGTAGCCCCAGCCTCGCGCCTCGTGACGCGGAACGCGTCGTTGGTGGCTGTCGGGCTTGGGGTGAGTATCCGGGCCGCAGAGCCGGCTGACCAACGACTGTACTCCGATTCGCCGCGTTTGCGGGCGGGGGCCCTACATCGCCGGCAGGGCCGTGACCGGCGTGGCGCAGGATCAGATACGGTCGGGTGGCGCCATCCGGTAGAAGAACGGTCCCATCCCGGCTTGCGTGACAGCGAACCACAGGCCTACGGCGCCCTCTTGCAGCCCGGCGTTCTCGAGCCCGCCAGCGTGGATCGGCTCGTAGCCGGCGTCCCGGTTCAGCCGCTCGACCACGTCCCGCGCCTCGTCGTCGCCGCACCACAGATTCCCGGGCCGTGAGCTCGCGTTCGCGATGTTCTCGAAGAGCGAGGCGAAGTTGACGTTGAACGACTTGGCCGTGGGTCCGTCGGTCCTGGATTTGATGTACTCGGCGTTGGACGCGTATCCCGGCGGTGGGCTTGCGCGGACTAGGTTGGTAGCGTCGATCACGGTCTTTGCCTCGATGCCTCGGACCGTGTCGAGCGCTTGTGAGACTGCCGTCCCGGGCACCGCGATCAGCACCACGTCAGCATCGGAAACGTCGCCGCCACCTCGACCGAGAAGAACGACCTCGTGCCCCGCCCTTTCCCACAGTTTGCCGAGTCCAGCGCCGATCATCCCTCGGCCTACCGATGCGATCTTCATGTGCTCCCCTCAGGTCAGTTGGGTTCCGGTAAGCACCGCGTGACTCTATCCGTCGGCGGAGCGGAGCACGATGAACCACGGGTCGGCATCGACCACCTCGTGCAGGTGCGTCCAGAACTGCAGAATGGTCTCCCATTCAAAAGGGGCTGGTCTGCTGCGGCTCGGGCGTCAAGTCGAACCAAGACGGCTCTTCCCAATGGGCGGTCGCCCGTCGATTGCGGCGGTGACGCGTACGGCTGATCCGACGACGGCGTGCGCGAGCTGTGTGATGTCCTGCACGTGGTAACCCGATCTGGGAATCAGCGCGATTGCGAACAGCATCGCTCCGTTGGGATCGAAGATCGGCGCCGAGATTGAACCGATTTCGGCATCGGGAGGCATTCGGTCGGTTGCGGGGAGATATTCGTCGTGCGCGAGCGCGGCGAATACCTCGCCGATCTTTTCCCGACCCTCGGGTGTGTAAAGGTCCGCATGTGAGTAGAGCTCGTGGAGCTCGCGGAGCCTCGGCACGCGGAGCCCGATCGCGTAGCCGCGCCGGCGGACCGTCTCGACCGCTGCTCGGTAACGGTCGCGCTCGGCGTCTGAGAGCTCGGGGCCTAGTCGATCAAGCCACGCCTCGACGGCGTTGGAGGTCGTCCAGGCAAGCACGATTGTTCCGATCGGCGGGGCGAGCGGCTGGCGCTGGCCTTCGACGAACGTGATGCTGAATGGGCCCGGGACGCCCGCCCGGCCGATGACCAGGAGCTCTTCTCCAGTGGCCATCACAAGCACACATTCGCCGTCGTACTGCTTGGCGAGGTGTTGGGCCTCGCGCTTTGCGTAGGCGAGTGCGGGGACGCTCCGGCCGGCGACATCGCCCATCGGTACGAGCGCGAGTCCGAGCCGGTATTCCTGGGTGTCGGGGTTGCGCATGACCAGCGCGCGGTCGGCCAGCGAACCCAGGATTCGGTGGGTCGTCGCCTTGCTCATCCGCAGACGACGGGACAGCTCGGAGACGGTGAACCCACGGCCCGGGTGGGTCGTCAGGAAGTCGAGGATCTGAACGGTGCGTTCGACCGAAGGGCTTCTCGCCACCGGAGCAACTCTAGATTGCCCAGGAGGCGGCGGGCGTCCTGGCGTTCTTGACGGTCCTGCGATCGAGCGCATATCATGTTGGGGACGCATGTCTCATATATGAGACGTATTCGTTAGCGTGCCGATCCTCGGAGGAGGGTCTTGATTTGATGTCGGAGCACTACCCGCGTGTCTTCAGTCCGATCTGGCTGGGCCCGATCGAGATCGCGAACCGGCTGTACTTCTCGCCTCACGGGGTCATGCAGTCGCTGCTGGTGAGCGACGAGTTCCTCTGGTACTTCGCAGAGCGCGCCGCGGGTGGCGTCGGCCTCCTCGTCCACAGCACCGCGGAGGGAGTGGCGCCTGGTCCGGGCGTGCGTCTGCCGCATATGGACGACGCGATCCCCGCGTTCGCGCGTGTGGCCGACGCCGTTCACGGCCACGGCGCCCGGATCTTCGCGCAGCTCTCCTATTGGCTGAACGCCCCCGGTTTCTGGGGCTGGAACAGTCCGATGCGCCCGTGGCTCGCGCCGTCTCCGATGGGGCACTTCATGCACTCATCGGGTGGCCGCGCGATGTCCCGCGAGGACATTCGCTCGATGATCGGGGCGTTCGCCTCCGGCGCCGCCAATCTACGGCGCGCCGGTTATGACGGCATCGAGCTGCACTTGACGCACGGGATGCTGGTCGAGACATTCCTCTCTGCCCATTGGAACCATCGCAGCGACGAGTACGGCGGGAGCGCCGAGAAGCGGCTGCGATTCGCGCGCGAGCTGCTCGAGGCCGTGCGAGACGCTGTGGGACCCGAGATGGCCGTCGGCGTGCGGTTCAACTGCGATGAGATGCTCCCCGACGGGTTCGGTGAGCGCGGTGCGCGCGAGTTGCTCGAGGCGATCTGCGGCGAGGGCCTCGTCGACTTCGTCGATCTTGACGCTGCGGTTGAGCCGGAGCGCATGGAACGCGTGATCCCGCCCCAGCATCTGCCGAAGTTCGTGTACGAGAGCTCGGTGCGCGCCGTCCGTGGCGCCGCGGGGGACGTCCCGGTCCTGTCGGCTCTGGGCCGTGTGACCGCAGTGGCCGAGGCCGAGCGGGCCCTCGCGGAGGGGGTCTGCGACCTGGTGGGTGTCACGCGAGGACTCGTCGCGGAGCCGAATCTCCTGCGACACGCTCGCGATCGAGAGGAGCACCTGAGCCGCACGTGCACGGCCTGCAACTACTGTGCACAGCAGCTCTGGCAGGGCCGCGGCTTTGCGTGCGCGATCAATCCAGCGACTATGCGCGAGCAGCGCTGGAGCCCGCGGGTTACCCCGCCGGCCCCGCAGCGGCGACGCGTGGTGGTCGTCGGCGGCGGCCCGGCCGGCCTCGAGGCGGCCCGCGTCGCGGCAGAACGGGGCCATGACGTCGTGCTCTTGGAGCGAGCCACGGAGCTTGGCGGGCAGTACCTGCTCTGGGCCAGGCTGCCGAGGCGCTCGGTCATGGCCACGACGATCAACTGGTACGAGGTGCAGCTCCTGAGACTCGGCGTCGAGGTCCGGCTCGGTCACGAAGCCAGCGCGCCCGACGTGCTCGCGCTGGAGCCCGACACGGTGATCATCGCCACCGGCTCGCAGTACGCGCGCTCGGGGGAAAGCGGCTTCCTGCCGGCACCGATCCCCGGCAGCGAGCAAGCCTTCGTGTTCACCCCGGAGCAGATCCTCGCAGACGGCGCACGGCCGAGCGGCCGGATCCTGATCCTCGACGACGAAGGACTCAACACGGGCGTCGGGATTGCCGAACTGCTCGCCGCCGACGGGGCATCGGTCGAGATCGCGACCCGCTGGCTGCACGTCGGGCACAACCTCGCCGACACCCTGGAGCTGCAGCCGCTTCTCCCCGCCCTCCGCGGCCTCGGGGTGACGTTCCGCCCGCAGAGGTACCTGCGGTCAATCGGCGCACGAGAGGTCACGCTCTACGACGTCGCCACGGACCTCGACGAGCCCCCCGCGAAAATCGACGCGATCGTGCTGTGCACGCTACGAGTGCCGCGCACCTCGCTGACCGACGCGCTCGAAGGCAAAGTGCACCAGCTATTCCCAATCGGTGACGCGCTCGGCTCCCGCGACCACGGCGCCGCGTTCTATGAGGGCTCGCTGTTCGCGCACATGATCGGGGAACCCGGCGCGCCTCGGAACTTCACCGAGGCCTACCACTTACCCGATCCCATGTTCCCGCCCGCGAGCGGCCTCGCGCAACCGCCGCTCGAAAGCATCCCTCGCAACTAAGGGCAGCGCCATCCAATGGAAAATGCCTTCGGAGCAGCCCGGAGAAGCAGTCGGCACAGTGGAAGCTGTCCGGTCCTGCCCGGGTACGATCCGATGGACCCCGCCGAGCTCCGTGACCCCTATCCCGGTTTCACGCGCGCTAGAAAGCAAGCGCCCGTCTTTTACGATGAGGAGCGCGGCTACTGGTCGGTAACGCGGTACGAAGACGTCTTGGCGGTGCTCGCCGACACGGTGCGGTTCTCGAACCGAATGGCGATTCCGTTGCCGCTGCCGCCAGAGGATCTGCGCGAGCGCATGCCGGTCTACCCGTTCGCCACCGCCCTGAACTCGCTCGACAGTCCCGAGCACCGACCTGTCAGGATCATGGTGCAGGAGCCATTCGTGCCTCGGCGCTTGCAAGCGCGTGAGGCGAAGATCTACGCCCGCGCCGAGGAACTGCTGGCTCACAGGACCGAAGGCCAGATCGAGTTCCTGTCGCAGTACGCCACGCCTCTTGCCCTAACAGTGATCGGCGACCTTGTCGGCGTGCCGGAGCCCGACTGGCCGATGCTGGAGGAATCAATTTACGGCGCTTTTCGCATCGGAAGTGGCGCCGTCGAGCCCTCGGAGATGCGTGAGCTAGCCGAGGGGCAGGCGCGCTATTGGGACTACCTAGTTGCGCTGGCCGAGGAGCGCCGCCGGAATCCGACCGACGATTTCTCCTCTGTGTTGGCCGCGCAGACCAACCCCGAGGACGGCTCCAATTTCTCCTCGCAGGACATCGCGGCTCACATCAACTCGATGCTGGGCGCCGGGTTTGAGACCAGCGCGCAGCTGATGACGCTGGGCGTCTGGTCGCTGCTCAGCAACCGCGACCAATGGGAGTTGCTGAAGGCGGATCAGTCTCTGCTTGCGGGCGCCGTCGAGGAATGCGCGCGCCATCGCACAGTAGTCAAGCGGCACTTCCGCGTTAGCAACACCAAGGTCGAAATTGGTGGCGTAACGATCCCCGAGGGGGCTTTCGTTGCCTATCTAGCCGCGTCGGCAAACCACGACGAGTCCGTCTTCCCCGACCCGGAACGCTTCGACATCCGGAGGCCAGCGGTTCCGCGCAACCTCGCGTTCGGGCGGGGGATGCATTTCTGCCTCGGCGCTCCGTTAGCGAAAATCGAGATGCGGATCACGCTGGAGAAGCTGATGGAACTGGCTCCGGACGCTCGGATCGCCGAAGATCAGCGGCTCGAGTGGAAGCGCGACTACCGACTCGAGCAACTGGAGTCCCTGCACGTCGACCTAGGACCACCGTCGCGCGATGCTTGAGCTGCTCCGGACATCGCCGTGACCGATGGCCAGTTCTGTGATGTTAACCGGCTTTGCAAGGGCGAGGATGTGACGGCGGCGTCTCAACGCGTGGAGCCGACGCTGATCGACGCCGACGTCCATGACAGCTCGGCGCTGAGCGAGTTGTACCCCTATCTCGCTGAGGGCTCGCGGCGCTATCTCGAGTTGATCGGGCTTCGCCAGCAGGGGCCGTACGGCATGCTCGCAGGGATGCACAAGATGGGTTCGCGGATGGACGCGTGGGGTCCCGACGGGCAAGCGCCTGGCACGGATCCGGCGTTCTTCTGCGAGCAGCTGTTCGGCGGCAGCGAGAGCCAGATTGCGATCCTGAACCCGATGCACGCACAGACGCAGGAGCGCTTCGGCCCGGGCACTCCGGCCCACGTGATCAGGGACGTGCACCGTGCCCAGAATGAGCTCGTGAGGGATAAGTGGCTCGACTTCGACTCACGGATCCGAGGGGCCATCGTGGTGCCGTTCGAGGACCCCGAGGCGAGCGTGCGGGAGATCGAGCTGTGCGCGGCCGATCGTCGGTTCGTACAACTTGTGTTTCCATTTCGCACGGGGCAGCCGATGGGCCAGGAGCGCTACTGGAAAATCTATGAAGCGGCAGTGGAACATGATCTGCCGGTGGGGCTGCACCCAGCGGTTCAGCACACGCACACGGGCGCCGGCTGGCCCTCGTTTTACTATGAGCATCACACGGGCCTGCCGAACGTGCTGTTCTCCCAGGTCGCAAGCCTGATCTGTGAAGGAACGTTCGATCGCTTTCCGCGGCTTCGGATCGTCATTATTGAGGGCGGGTGGACATGGATGCCACCGCTCATGTGGCGGTTCGATCGAACTTGGAGGCAGCTCCGTGCGGAGGTCCCCGATCTCGAGCGCTCGCCGTCGGAGTACATCCGTGAACACTTTTGGTTCACGACCCAGCCCGTCGACCAACCGGAACACCCACAGCAGCTGCTCGCGCTCTATGAGCAGTTCGCCGAGGCGGGACTAGCCGAGAAGCTGATGTTCTCGAGCGATTATCCCCACTGGGACTACGACGATCCCACGGCCGCAATCCCGAGGACGCTGTCCGACGAGTCACGCCGGCAGATCTTCGTCGAGAATGCCCTCGGATGCTATAGGCGTCTGTCCGAATGAACGCGCAGGGGACCCCCGTCGCGGCCCGACCGATCGAACGCGGCGGCTCGGGTGCACCGGTGATCGATGCGGACCTGCACATCGCCATCCGCTCGATCGAGGCGCTCTATCCGTATCTGTCGAGCGGTTGGGTGAAGTGGATCGAAGATGGGAACTTCCGTGAGCCGCCGACGCTTCGGGCCACGTATCCACCGTCGGCACCGACGACGACGCGCCCGGAGTGGCGGCCTCCCGATGGGCGCGTGCCAGCGTCGGAGCTCGCGCTCCTCCGTGACCAATTGCTTGACCCCTCAGGAGCGCAGCATGCCATCGTCCATCCATATTGGGCCCTCGAATCGGTCCGCCAACCTGAGCTGGCAAGCGTGCTCGCGCGGGCGATCAACGACTGGATGGTGTCGGAGTGGCTCATGCAGGACACGCGCTTGCGGGGCACCCTGACAGTCGTCCACCATGACCCTGCGGAGGCTGTCCGCGAGATCGACCGCCTCGGAGATCATCCCCAGATCGTGCAAGTCGCTTTGCCGGTGTGGTCTCAGCTGCTCTGGGGGAAACGATTGTGGCGTCCCCTCTTCGAGGCGATCGCCGCACGCGACCTGGTGGCCGGGATTCACTACGGGGGAGCACCGGACGGCGCGCCGACCGGGGCGGGGTGGCCTTCATATCATCTCGAGCAGCATGCTGCCGCACCGCAGATCTTCTTCAGCCAGTTGGTGAGCATGATCGGTGAAGGACTGTTCCAGGCTGTGCCGGATCTCCGCGTATCCTTTCTCGAGAGCGGCTTCAGCTGGCTGCCGGTCGTAATGTGGCGTATGACCGCCGAGTGGAAGGGCCTGCGGCGCGACGTGCCCTGGATCTCACAACCACCAGCCGACATCGTCCGCGAACACATTCGCGTGTCGGTGCAACCTTACGACGACGTCCCTGACCGTCAGCTTCCGCAGATCGTGGAGTGGATCGGTGAAGACGTCCTCATGTACGCCTCGGACTACCCCCACGGTTACGACGACGAGTTCCCGAGTCACTCGAGCATCCTGCCTCCGCGATTGCAGCGGAAGATAATGTCCGAGAACGCGCGAAAGCACTACCGGTTATAGCCCCGTGAGCAACACCCGTGAGAAAGCAACGGGGTACGTCGTCGCGTCAACCGGCCAGATACCCGACGGCACGCGGATGATCGTCGAGGTTCGCGGGCGATCGATCGGGATCTTCAACGTCGGGGGGACTTTTTACGCGTTGCTCAACCGATGTCCCCACCAAGGCGCACAGCTGTGCCTCGGCCTGGTATCGCCGTTGATCGAGAGTGCGGCTCCGGGAGATGTCAGATTCGACGAATCTCGCCACATCCTGCAGTGTCCATGGCATCACTGGGAGTTCGACATCGCGACGGGACAGTCGTACTGCGATCCCCAGCGCACGCGCGTGCGTCGGTATCCGGTCTCGGTCGGTCACCTCGTTCCTGGGCCGTACAGCGCCGAAACGATCCCAGTCACCGTCGAGGACGACTATGTCGTTCTCCAACTCCGTCCCACCCATGGCTGACAGCTCCAGCGACGAACGGGAACTCAGAGCCCTGGTCGAGCGATATTTCTCGACCATGGATCGGCGCGACGTCCATGCCATGGTAGAGCTCTTCGCGAGCGACGCGTATGCCAGTGAACACCCTCCCTCCGTCGATTCACGACTTGGCGAATGCATCGCTGGATCTGCCAGGCACGAGGGGCGTTGTTTGCGCAATCGCATACTTGAAGTCGATTCAGCCGGACGGCGAGGCGCGGATGCTGGTACGCGGCCTGCGCTACGACGACGAATACGTGCAAGAGCGCGGGCAATGGCGCTTTCAGTCCCGAGCGCACCATGTGCTCTGGCAGTACGAGGCGGAATGCCTGAGCCTGTGGAATCCGCGGTGAGACGCGGCGCCGACCGCGACGGGTGGCGTAGACCCTTGGTGGCCGGCACACGGCGCGCCGTGCTCACGACGCCGGCGGCGACCAGCTGATCCGTTGCGATGCGTACACGCGCATGTTCATCGAGGGGCTGAACTCGAGCTCTTGGCTGAGGTCGGCCTCGAGGCCCGGCAGCCGCTGGTAGAGGAGCTCGAGTCCGATCCGCGCTTCGGGCACGGCCAGCGGCGCGCCGACGCAGTAGTGGCGACCGTGGCCAAACGCAAGCGCCTTGGAGGCGTTTGGGCGGCGGACGTCGAACCGAAGCGGGTCGGGGAACTTGTCCGGATCGGCATTCGCCGCCGGGATGCAGGGAGCGAGCATGCTCCCGGCCGGGATCTGCACACCAGCGATCTCGACGTCACGCCGGCTGATTCGAAACATCTGTGTAGCGACCGCCGACCGTCGGAGCCCCTCCCAGACGGCGCCGTCCCACAGCGAGGGATCCTCCAGCACGAGGTCCAGTTGATCGCCGTGCTCGGTGAACAATCGCACGATGTTCGCGATCAGCAGCGCCGTCGTGTCAGAGCCCGCCGCCACCAGCCCGAGCATGTGTCCGAGGACCTGCTCGGTGGTGAGCGCCGGACGCCCGCCGTCACCCTTAACCGACAGCATGGCGGATGTCAAGTCGCTGCCAGGGTTCGCGCGCCGCTGCTCCAGGAACTTCGAATACGTGAGATAGGCGGCGTAGACCCGCTCGTACGTGCTCGCGAGCCAGTCGTCCGAGCGCGTGACGTCTTCCGGCTCGAGGTCGATCGGAGCGACGAGACCGACGACGTCGGCGATGTAATCGACGAAGCCGGGGAGCATGTCCTCGGGGATGTGGAGCAGCCTCCCGACCACCCGCAGGGCCAGCTTGGTCGCGAAGTCGTGCAGCACGTCGCAGGTGCCCTGGTCGATGAAACCGTCGATGATTTCGTTCGCGACGGCGGCGATGCCGGGCTTCGCGGTGTCGACCCGTCGGATCGTGAACGTGCGTTGGATCTCGCGCCGGTGCTGAGTATGCACCGGCGGGTCCATGTGGTTCAACTGGCCGCCCTGGACGGCCCGTCCCGCCCGCTGCCACTCCTCGGGGATCCGCTCGCGAAGTTCAGCTCGAACTGGCATCGCCTTGTACGTGTGTGCTGAGTACGCCTCGTAATCGTCGAGTACCCGCTGCACGTCCTCGTAGCGGAGGATCATGTACGCGCTGATCGCCTCGCAATAGAACACCGGCGCGTGCTCGTACAGACCCTGGACCGCAGCTTGCGGGTCGCGAAGATACTCTGGCGACCGCGGATCGAAGCGCGCGATCGACGGGGGCGCTACCGACATTGGCTCTCCTCTCGGCCGGCCAGGTGAGGCTCACGCAGATGACAGACCCGGCATTGGAACCGTCGCGTTGCCCGCTCTCGGCGGATTTCCAACGCGTAGTATAAATCATACGGGTAAATGAAACGCTGGCCGCTCCGGTATACCTGAGGGGGACCGATGACTGAGATCAGCGGCAGGGTTGCATTTGTGACTGGCGGGGGCAGCGGGATCGGCGGTGCCATTGCGAGAGCGTTGGCAGCGGCGGGCGCGTCGGTCGCGGTGGCCGACATCATCTTCCGCAACGCCGGCGCCGTCGCTGAGGAGATCGAGGCAGCCGGAGGGACATCGGTCGCACTTGAGTGCGACGTGTCGGATCGAAGCTCGGTGCAGCGGGCAAAGGCGAGCGCCAATGCGACGCTCGGCCCCGTTTCGCTGCTCGTCGCCAACGCGGGCGCGGCTGCAATCGAGGCGCTGACCGAGATGACGGATGACGACGTCGACTGGATCATGCAAGTCGACCTGATGGGCGTGATCCATTGCTTGCGAGCCTTCCTTCCGGACATGATCGCTGCCCGTGACGGCCATGTTCTGGCGACCGCGTCGATGGCCGGCGTGCTGCCCGCATGGCTGCCCTACCACACGATGTACACATCGGCGAAGGCAGGGGTGATCGGCATGATGCTCAACCTACGCAACGAGCTCGAGCACTCTCATGTCGGGTGCACGGTGCTGTGCCCGGGTGGGACGCTCACCGGCATGGCCGAGAACAATCCGCGCTATCGCCCCGAGCGGTTCGGCGGTCCGCGCGAGGGTCCGTTCCAGGTCCCCGACAAAGTGCAACCGTTGCTCGCGAACGTGAACATGGCGTTCCGGCCCGCCGAGGAGGTCGCTGAGATGGCGCTGATTGGCATACGAGCCGACCGCCCGCTGGTCGTCACCGACCCCGAGGATCGCGCGACATTCCAATCGACCTACGTCGACCTCGTGATGGCCGCGTTCGACGACGTCGACGCCTTCGAGCGAGCGAACGCGGGTGGCGCGCCGTGACGGGTGTCGAATGCGCGAGGTTCGGCCGCGCCGCCGGATCTGCTGGGCGGCCCGAGCGAAAGCGCGCGGCGTGAGATCTGAGGCCCGTCTGGGAGTGGGTCCGCCCCGGGGTGGTCGGCGGTAGGCTCCTCGGAAACGTCGCGCAATCGCGCGGGAGAGGGCGGGGATGAGCACGATCGACGAGTTGAGGGCACGGACACGCGCGACGTGGGCCGCCGGAGACTGGGACGAGTTCTCGAAGTTGGTGGCGCCCGTGGGGGCGCTGGCGCTCGAGCGCAGCGCGATCGAGCCAGGGATGCGGCTGCTCGACGTCGGCACCGGCAGCGGCGGCAACGTCGCGATCCCCGCGGCGCTCGCGGGCGCCCGCGTCGTCGGCGCGGACCTGACGCCGGAGATGTTCGCGCACGCACGGCGGCGCGCCGAGGAGGCGGGCGTCCAGGTCGAGTGGGTCGAAGCCGACGCGCAGGAGCTTCCGTTCGCCGATGCGAGCTTCGACCGCGTGATCTCGACGTTCGGGGCGATGTTCGCCCTCGACCACGCTCGCGCGGCAGCGGAGCTCGTCCGGGTTTGCGCCTCGAAGGGTCGGATCGTGATGACGACCTGGGTCAACGACGGCTTCGCTGGCGAGCTGTTCAAGCTAACGGGCTCGTTCATGCCGCCCCCGCCGCCGGGCGTGGAACCGCCGCCGCTGTGGGGCGTGCCTGAGCACATCGAGGAGGTGTTCGCCGCGGTCGGGGTCAAGCCTGCGATCGCGCGCGAGGCCGTCACGTTCGAGTTTCCGTCGGTCGAAGAGGCCGTCGAGCGCTACGCCGCCGACTTCGGTCCGTTCGTTATGGCGCGCACGATGCTCGAGCCGCAGGGGCGCTGGGACGAGTTTCTCGGCGCGTTCGGCGATCTGATCCGCCGGTTCAACCCGGCGTCCGACGGCAGCGCTCAGATCCGCTCGGAATACTTCGTGATCACCGTCGACCGCTAGCGCAGGCACAACGAGCGATGCCCGCGCCTGCCGAAAGCGGCCGGCACGCCGACCCAAACCGAGAGAACGGGTCACGATCTCCGGCGTCGTAGGATCAGAAGCATCTACTACGCCTCATCGTTCGTTGCGTCTACCGCTCGCGGCGGCGACGGAATCAGGCGCCGGGCGCCGAGATCGGCACACTATCCGAGGCAAACTACAGGATGTCGTAGACGACAACTACACAAAGTCGTAGGTGCGCGAAGGATTCGAAAATCACCGGCGTCTTCTCTTGTAGACCACGGACCAACCCAGCGCTCCAGCTCTAACGCAGGCGCTCAGGGTAGGACCCTCACCTCAAGGAGCAGACGCTCATGAACATCAAAAATGTCGCCTTCGCCGGCCTCGCGATCGTCGCCGCTACGGTCGCAGCGGCCGTCGTCGCGATCGATGGCGGAAACGCCAAGGCCACCCAATCCCAAGCCGCCACCGGATCTGCCATCAGCATCCGGAGTACTGCACTCGGCGAGACACTCGTCGGCGCGAACGGCCGCACGCTCTACCTCTTCGAAGGCGACCGACCGGGCGTCAGCACGCTCTCCGCCGCCGGCGCCGCGATCTGGCCACGCTTCGTCTCCGCCGGCCCCGTAAAAGCCGAGAGCGGAGCCCAGGCGGCCCTCATCGGCACCACGACGAGCCCGACCGGCGTCAAGCAGGTTACCTACGAGGGGCACCCTCTCTATTACTACGTGGGTGACGCGACGCCGGGCAACACCCGCGGGCAGGGCCTGAACGAATTTGGCGGGCTCTGGTACGTCCTCGGACCCAGCGGCAACGCGATCACACATGCACCCAGCAGCTCAACGACTGCTCCGGCCGCTCCCGCGGCCGGCTACGGGTACTGACGATCCCGCCCCTAGCTGAATGCACCGTGTGAACTGCACGTGAGGCTGGCGACCTGTGAGTGACATAAGCGCCCGCAGGCACCGTCTCGAAACCAGCGGGAAGCCTTGCCGCGGCGTCGGGACACCGTGGCAAGGCCAATCCCCGTCGAGCCACCGAGGACAGGCGACACGGGCTCCTATTCGGCTTCCGGTAGGTAGGCCAGGTTCGCTGCGGTGAGGCCCTCAAGCGCCATGCCAAGCGCCGTGCCTTCCGCCATCCGCCGGCTGATCCGCTGGCGCAGCGTGATCGCTGCGTACCTCGTGAGAAGCTGCGGTCTTGCGGCCAAACTCTCAGCTAGCTCCTGTGCCCGGGCGAGGACTTGGTCCGGTGGCAGAACCTCGGCGACAGCTCCCCATTGTTCTGCCTGGGCGGCCGTGAACGTGCCTTGGGTGAGCGCGTAGTAGCGGGCGCGGTTGATAACGAGCTTCAACCAGATTCTGCGCTACGTCGGCTACTCCGTAGGCAGCGCGCTGTCCGCCGTACTGCTCCAGGCTCACACCTCGCCCGGTCATATCTATCCGACCAACAGCGACTACACGGTCGTAGGCCTGGCCAGCTGCCTGATGTGGGTGATCACCGGAGCCGCCGCCATGGTGCTACCGCTTCGTCGCCCGAAATCCAGTTCCGGGTCTTCACGAGACCTTAGGGTCCGCAGATTCTTATCGCGGTGCCCGGTCCACTGATCGTGACCTCCGGCAGATACATCCGATGGCTCGGCCGAGGCGATCCCAACAACCCCAAACCCCGAGGCACCTGATGGCGCCACCAGCGGAGGCGCAACCGAATAGGAGATCAGTGATGAACACGTCTGGAATCGCAGCGGCGCTGCCGGCACAGGACCTGCGTCGAGCAAAAACGTTCTACAACGACAAAGTGGGACTGCCGGCAGTCGAGTCCCACTTTCTCGAGGCCAGCGATGGGCGGGTCGGCCTGACAGTTGGAGATGGTGTCAACCAGCTCTTCCTCTATCCCGCTCGAGCGAGGTCGTCGGGGGAGTTCACACAGGCCGTCATTCAGGTCACCGACGTGCGCGCCGCCGTCGAAGAGATGAGGGGTCGCGGCGTGGAGTTCGAGGAGTACGACACCCCGGAGACGCGGACAGAGAACGGCATCGCCCGGACGCCGGATGGAGGGGAGGGAGCGTGGTTCAAGGACTCAGAAGGCAACCTCCTCGGCCTTGTTCGCGCGCTGCCCAGCCAGCTCGGCTAGAACGCCCGAGGAGGCATTCGCGCCACGGCTGAGGCGGTCGGCGGGCCAACGTCATCCCGAGGCAGGCGGTTCAGTATCCGTCGCTGGAAACAGGTCGCAGAAGCGAAACGCGAAGAGGGCTCAGGAGCGTCTGTGCACGATCAGCACGGTACGTCCCGAGTGCGCCGCGACATCGCCCGCCACGCTGCCAAGGAAAACCCCGACGAGACCACTCTTGCCGTGCGAGCCAAGCACGATCAGGCTCGCGTCGCGGTCGTCGGCGACGCTGGAGATCCCCTTCCAAGCTACCGGTTCCTCCAACGCGAGACTCTGCGCTCGGAAGCCGGCGGCTTGCGCCATCGTAGCTCCCTGCGCGGCGGTCTCCTCGGCAGCTTGTCTGACCTCCTCGGGCGCCGCCGCGTCGAATTTGACCTGGGGCGGCGGGATGAACCCAACCCCGTAAGGCCGCCATACGGTCAGGACGACGGCGTCCCGTCCCGGCATGAGCTGGCGGGCGGCCTCCTCGATCGCGAGCCCGGCGAGATCCGAGCCGTCGTAGGCGAACAGCACAGGGCCGAGGTCGCCGCCACTCATGTCACTGCGCCGGCTGTGCGGTCGGCCACGGGCGCAGCCGGCTCCCCGTGGCGGGGACCGCCGTACTGTCCGCCCGCGTCACAGGCGAGCGGCTCGGTGAGCACGGTCGCCCGGGAGGAGTCACGGATTCGATCCAGCAGCGGCGGGGAGTACCACGCCGGGGCCTCACCGCTCATCCATACCTCCAGCACCGGCGCCGGCGGGCGCACGCCACCCAGGGCATAAAGGGAGACCGCGAACAGTGTGCCGCCGGACGCGATCCCGAAGCAGATCCACAGCGCGGCGTGGGTGCCGGCTGTCGCGCTGCCTCCGACGGTCGCGGCCACGTGCGCCAATATCGGCGCGACCATGAATGCGGCGACGCCGCGCAGCAGCTCGATGATCGCGAACACCCGCTGTAGCGCGTTGTTGCGCAGCGAGAAGCCGGCGATGAAAAGCGCCGGCGCCACCGAGCCGCCGACGCCCAGTCCGATCAGTCCAGAGCCGAGCGCCATGAGCGCGGCCGGGGGCGGGAGCTGGGACTGAAGTACCAGGATCCCCGCGATCAGCGAGAGCATGCCGCCGAGCACGAGATAGTGCAGACCCCGAGTTCGGAAGACCAACCCGAGCGCGACCGCGGTGATCAGCGCCGCAATGAACTCGGGGAACTGAAGCAGCCCGAGGTGCACGGGGGTGAACTGGTCTGTGAGCAGGGCGGCGGCCAGCGCGACCGCGGATATAGAACCCGCCGCCGCGCACATCGCGACCACTATCCCGCTCACCGGGAGCGTGCTGCCAAGCGGGCGTATGCACAGCAGCGGTCGCTTGGCGCGATACTGATACACCAACAGAGCGACGATCAGCGCGAGCCCAACTGCCAGCGGCACGAGCGTGTCGGCGTCGAGGAACGAGTGGGTGAGCAGCTCCGAGGCTCCGTAGAACAGGGACACGCATCCCGCGGCGGCCAGTCCAACCGGGAGCGGGTTGCGTGTAGCGCTGCGGTCGGCCGGCGGGGCGTCCTGGAAGGTCAGCAGCGACAGCACCAGCGCCGCCGCGGCGATGCCTGCGACGATCCAAAACAATGGACGCCAGCCGTTGGCTTGCGCCTGGATGCCGCCCACGAGCGGTCCCAGCGCAACCGCTCCGAAGATGCAAACGTTGAGGATCATCGCCGTCCAGCGCAGCTTCGAGATGGAAAACGCGACGACAAGTGGGGGGACGGCCGCGATCAGCAGCAGGCTGGTGCAGAGGCCCTGCAGCACGTGCCCAGCGATGAACACGCCCGCGTCCGGAGCGGCCGCGGCGAGGACCGAGCCGAGCACCAGTAGTGCGGCATAGAGGACCAGCAACCGACGCTGGGGGAAATGCTGGGCCAAGAACACAGCCAGGACCGTCCCCACGGCATAGCCGGCGTTGGCCATGCCCGAGGCGAGACTCAGCGCCTGAGGACTCATATGCAGGTCGCTGGCAATGATCGGGCTGATCGGCCGAAGTGCCGCCGAGAGCGCCAGATACGGGACCAAGGCGAAGATCACCATCGCCGCTGACGCCGGATAACGGCCTGTCCAGGGACCCTGTCGCATCAGTCGATCTTCGAATCCACGGCTACCGGCCCATCATAGGCTCGCGGCTCACGATGTCGCGCGGTCACGGGGCTGTGACGCGGTCCGCGGGCCGTTCGAGCCGTCGGGCAATACGGCGGCGAGTTGGTGACGCGATGCGATGTTGAGCTTGGCGAACACATTGCGCAGGTGGTAGGCGACGGTGGTCTGACTGACGAAAATTCGTGCGCCGATTTCCGCGTTCGAGAGGCCATCACGCGCCAGTCGCGCGACCTGCGCCTCTTGGGGAGTTAGTTGATCTCGGGTCTCGGCGCTGCGTTTGCGCGCGCGTTCGCCCGTGGCCGACAGCTCGCGCTCGCTTCGGTCGGCGAATCCCTCGGTGCCCATGCTCGTGAACATCTCGAGCGCGGTGCGTAGCTGCTGCCGGGCCTCGCGGCGGCGGCGCTCGCGTCGCAGCCACTCGCCGTAGAGCAGATGTGCACGTGCAAGTTGCAGCCGGATGCTTGTGCGACCCAGCCGTTCGATCGCCTCGCGGTATAGAGCGTCGGCGGGGTCGCCGTCGCTGAGCAGCGCGCGCGAACGCGCCTCTATCCCCAGCGCCCAGTCAGTGCCGGCAGCGCTCGTCGTCTCCGCGAGCCGTTGGAGCGCTAGCCCAGCAAGCTCGCGCTCTCCAGACCGGACGGCCGCTTCAATGAGCTCCGCCATGGGCCTTGGGGAACTATCCCTGTAAGAAGGATCGATTGCCTGGCGACGAAGCGCGTCCAGCGCCGCGTCGTAGCGCCCGAGGCCGTTGCAAAGGACCGCTGTTACATGTTCGATGACGAACGTCGCGAACCCCTCCCCTCGCGCCGCGGCGTCATCGCCGGCGGTCCGGATGAGCTGGCGGGTCTCGCCCTCCCGGCCGCGCACAGCGGCGATCCACAGCGCAAGGTAGGGCTGGGCGGGGGTGCCGGTCGCCTCGCCGGCCGCGCGAATCTCGTCGAGCAGCGACTCGGCGGCGGCCAGCTCTCCCGACGTGGCGTGGACGTAGCTGAGCATGCTCAGGGCAAACGGAATGGCCGTCAGCGCTCCCACTTCCCGAGCACGCTCGACTCCTCGACTCGTGAGCCGCCTCCAGGTCTCGTCGTCCCAGAGGTCCGCGGCTGCCCACAGCGCGAGCGAGAGCCAACGGCCCTCCTCAGGTGGCAGAACCGCCTCCCGCTCGAACGCGCGCAGGGCATCTTTGAGCAGTGGAGCGCCAGCCGCGTAACCGCTGACAATCTGGACCGACAGCCCCTGGAGTAAGAGATCGGACGGTCCGGGCGACTGTGGCTGGGAGGGGACGCGAGCGCGGCCTCGCCCACCTTCACGAGGTCCGCAGCGCCGGCGAGCGGACCCGCGAACCGCGCCGCGGTCAATGCGTCGAGGTAGGTGGCGCGCGCGAGCTTGGGGTCAAATCGTTCGAGTTCGCCGGCGGCCTTGAGCAGGAGCGCCGGAGCGTCGCTGCCGCGTCTGGATGCGAACGCGATCTGGGCACGCTGGAGGTCTACTCTCGCGCGTTGCGGCCCTGGCTGCGTCGCGGCGTCGGCGATCTCCAGAAGTGAGACGGCGTCATCGAGGGCGCCTGCCTCGTATTTCGTGTGCGCCGCGGCCAGAGCACGCTGCGCGCGGAGCGATGGATCGGATGTGAGCCTGACCGCGCGCTCCTGGAACGCGGCAGCGGCTGCCAAGCCTCCACGCGCATGGGCGCGCGCGGCCGCGCGCTCGAGCTCCTTGGCGACGGCTTCATCGGCGCCGGCGGTCGCCACGGCGAGGTGCCAGGCCCGCCGATCGGGATCGACCCTCGCATCGGTGGCGTCGGCCAACGCGCGGTGCGCATGGCGCCGTTCGCGCGGCGTTGCACCGCGGTAGAGGGCTGAGCGGACCAGCGGATGACGAAACCGCACCCTGCGGTCCACGTCGATGAGCCGGTCGGACTCCGCGAGCTCGAGTGCCCGGGCGTCGATCTCGAGTAGCTCTGCGGCCCGCCACAGGAGCGCCGGATCGCCAGTTGGCTCAGCCGCTGCCACGAGCAAGAGCCGCCTAGTGTCCTCCGGCAGCGCCTCGAGGCGCCTCGAGAAGCTGCTCTCGATCCTTCCGGACAGCGACAGCGCGCCCGGCAGCCCGAAGCCGCCCGCCAACTCCCCGGCGCTGAGCCCCCGTGGGAGCTCCAACAACGCCAAGGGGTTCCCCCGCGTCTCAACGATGATCTGTCGGGCGATCCGCCCGTCCAGACGACCAGGGAGGACCGCGGACAAGAGCTCACGGGCGTCGGCATCCGCGAGCCCCGCGAGGGCCAGCTCCGGCAAACCGGCGAGCGGGTCGCTCGGCTCACGCGCGGCGAACAACAGCACTACCGGCTCCGCCAGCATCCTCCGCGCCACGAACGCCAATGTCTGCGCAGACGCCTGATCCAACCACTGCGCATCGTCAACGACGCACAAAAGCGGCCGCTCCTGAGTCACCTCAAACAGCAGGCTCATCACGGCCAAGCCAACCAAGAACCGGTCTGGCACTGCACCCGGGCCGAGCCCAAACGCAGTCTCGAGCGCGTCGCGCTGACGAGCGGGAACTCGCTCGAGCCGATCGAGCATCGGCCCGCACAACTGCTGCAGCGCCGCGAATGCCAGCTCCATCTCGGACTCGATGCCGGCCACGCGAACGACCGTCAGCGCCGAAGCTGACGCCGACGCGATCGCGTACTCGAGCAGCGCCGTCTTACCCACGCCGGCTTCGCCGCTCAGCATCAGCACCCCGCTATGACCTTCCCGCGCCCGGTCGAGCAGGCCGTCCAGCTGAGCACATTGGTCTCCTCGACCACGCAACACCGCAGCGAAGCTCAGTGATGCAGCCATCCGAGAAGCCATCGTAGACAGGACTATCCGTCTGACGGTGCGAATCGCGCCTGTGGGACGTAGCGTGCTGAACGTGATGAGCGCACCACAGTTCGCCGATCACGTCGACCTTCGCCTCCAGGTCAACGGCGTCAACCGAGACCTGGACGGCGTCGACGTACGCGTGTCGCTGCTGGATCTGCTGCGCGAGCACCTCGATCTCACGGGTGCCAAGAAGGGCTGCAACCATGGCGAATGCGGGGCCTGTACCGTTCTGCTCGACGGCCATAGGGTGAACGGGTGCCTGGTGCTGGCCGCAGCCGCCGAGGGGCGCGAGGTGGTAACCGTCGAGGGTCTTGCGAGTGACGGGCAGCTGCACGCGATGCAGCGCGCGTTCATCGAGCACGATGCGTTTCAGTGCGGATTCTGCACCCCGGGTCAGGTGATCTCCGCCGTTGCCTGCGTCAGCGAGGGACACACCACCGACGAGCACGAGATCCGCGAATGGATGAGCGGCAACATATGTCGCTGCAGCTCCTACCTGCAGATCGTCGAGGCCGTCAAGGCCGTGGCGGCGGCCGAGAACAACCCCCCGCCGGGCCGATGAAACCGTTCGCCTATGCCCGCGCGGCCACGCTCGACGAGGCGCTCGCGGCGGTGCGCGAGCCGGGGACCGCGGTGCTCGCTGGCGGCACCGAGTTGCTCAACTGGTTGCGGCTGGGGATCGCCGCGCCCGACCGTGTGGTCGATATCTCGCGCGTCGCCGACCTGGATCGGATCGAGCGCCTGTCCGGGGGCGGTCTACGGATCGGCGCGCTCGCGCGTCTAAACCACGTTGCCGCCGACGAGGATGTCCAGCGTGATTGGCCGGTGCTGCGCGAGGCGATCCACAAGTCGGCGTCGGCCCAGCTTCGCAATCTCGCGACGATCGGCGCCAACCTGTTGCAGAAGACGCGCTGCCCTTATTTTCGCTCCGAGGACCCGGCGCGATGCAACCGGCGCACGCCGGGATCGGGCTGTGCGGCGCGGCAGGGTCACGACGAGCGTCATGCGCTGTTCGGCTGGACGGAGGACTGCATAGCGACACAACCGTCCGATCCCGCCGTCGCGCTTGCTGCGCTCGACGCGCAGGTGGTAACGCGGAGCGCCAGCGGCCGGCGGCGGATCCGGGTAACCGACTTCCACGTGCTGCCGGCTGATGGCGTCGAGCGCGACACTGTGCTCGAGCAGGGTGAGCTGATCGAGGCGATTGAGCTCGGTCCGCCGGCGCCGCACTCGGCGTACGTCAAGGTGCGCGAGCGTGAGTCGTACGAGTATGCGCTCGCGTCGGCGGCGGCGACAGTGGAGTTGGACGACGGCGGACGGATCGAAAGCGCGCGCATTGCGCTGGGGTCGGTTGCGCTGCGCCCCTGGCGGCTGACCGAGGCCGAGCACCGGATCGCGGGCCTCGTTCCCGACGACCCCGCGGTGACCGCGGCGCTCGAGGCCGCCCTTGCTAAGGCGCGCCCCGTTCCGGGCAGCGCCTACAAGATCGCGATCGCCCGGGGGGCGGCACGCCGCGCCCTCGTGACGGCAGCGGGGGTTCAACCATGAGCGCGCTGCTCGGCGCGTCGCTCCCGCGTCGGGACGGTCCCGCGAAGGTGACGGGCGAGGCACGTTACGCCGCCGACCATTTCGCCGAGGAGATGCTCTACGGCGTCGTGGTCGGCGCCCCGGCTCCGGCTGGCCTGCTCCGCGCGGTTGACGCCGCGGCTGCGCGCGAGATCCCCGGCATCACGCACGTCCTGACCCACGCAGAGATGCCAAAACTCGGTGCCCCGCCGGTGCCCCCAGCATCCTCGATACGGGTTCCACTGCAGGACGACGAGATCCGCTACGAGGGCGAGCCGGTCGCGATCGTGCTCGGGCAGACTCTCGAAGCGGCCGAGTACGCCGTGTCGCTGGTGAGGGCAGACGTCGTGTCCGCACCGTTTAGGCCGCACCCACGCGGTGACAACGGCGACGGCGAGGTACCGCGCGAGAGTGGGTACCTGTCCGCGCCACCGGACGCCGAGCACGGCGACGTCGCTCAGGCGCTCGCCGCCGCGCCGGTGCACCACGAAGCGACATATGTCCAGCCGTCACGCCACCACAACCCGATGGAGCCCTCGGCGACGCTGGCTGAGTGGCGGGACGGCACATTGACGATGGTCGATGCGACGCAGTGGGCTTACGGCGTACGTATCGTGATGAGCGCGGTGTTCGGCATCGCACCCGAGCGCGTGCGTGTGCGCTCGCCGCACACCGGCGGCGCCTTCGGCTGCAAAGGGCTCGTCTGGCCACACCAGATCATCGCCGCCGCGGCCGCGCAGGTCGCCGGTCATCCCGTGCGGATTGCCCTGACGCGGGCGCAGATGTACAGCATCGTTCCCTACCAGCCGCAGATGATTCAAACCGTGACCCTGGCCGCCTCAGGCGACGGGTGCCTGGAGGCAATCGAACACGAGTCGATCAATCTCACCTCGGTCAGCGACGACTTCGTCGAGTACGCAACCACGGCATCGCAGACGACCTACGCGGCACCGGCGATTCGTGTGCGCCAACGCGTGCAGCGAGCCAACGTCAATCTCGGCACGGCGATGCGCGCTCCGCTTGAGGGGTGCGGACTCTGGGCGCTGGGAAGCGCGGTCAACGAGCTCGCAGCCCAGCTGCAGATTGACCCGATCGAGCTCCGCCTTGCCAACTACGCCGACGTGCACCCGTTCACCGGACAGCCATGGTCATCCAAGAAACTGCGCGAGTGCTACGAGCAGGGCGCACGGACCTTCGCATGGCGCCAGCGTCCCAACGAGCCCGAGCGCGACGGTCCCTGGCTGATTGGCCAGGGGATGGCGGACTGCGCGATGGGCACGATCCGTTTCCCGTCCGCCGCGCAAGTCCGGCTGCACGCCGACGGCCGGGCCGTGATCCAGTCAGGCACCCAGGACATCGGCACGGGGATTGCGACGATCCTCACCCAGGTCGCATGCGCCGTGCTGGGGCTCGAGCCCGGCGTCGTGAGCTGCGAGATCGGCGACACCGAGTTGCCCGAAGCCGGGCCGACGTTTGGGTCCTCTTCAACGATGGGCGTCGGCGCCGCCGTAATGGCCGCCGCCCAGAACGTGCTCGCGAAGCTCCGCGAGCGCTCCAAGCAGGAGCTGAGCGAGGCGCCCGGCGGCGGGGCGTTGACGACTGCGATGAGATCGGCGGGCCTCGAGGAGCTCATCGGCGTCGGCTCGTTCACGCCCCAAGAGAGTCCATACGCGATGAATACGTTCGGCGCGATCTTTGTCGAGATCGGGTTCGACCCCGAGCTCGGGATCGTGCGCCTGCGCCGGGCCGTCGGCCGATACAGCGTCGGGCGGATCGTCAATCCGCGCACGGCCCGCTCGCAGATGCTCGGCGGAATCGTCTGGGGCTGGGGCAAGGCGAAGATGGAAGCCAGCCGCCAAGACGAGCACCTGGGGCGTTGGTTGTCAAAGAACCTGGCGGGCGTCGCGCTGCCCGTCAACGCCGACATCCCCTCCGATCTCGACGTCGCGTTCATCGATGAGGTCGACGAGCACGCTAGCCCGATCGGCGGCAAGGGCCTCGGCGAACTCGGCGCTACCGGCGTGGACGCTGCCGTCGCCGACGCGGTCTACCACGCCTCGGGAAGGCGGATCCGCGAGCTCCCGATCACCCCCGACAAGCTGGTCTATCTCGCTTGACGGCGACCGGGCCAAAGCTTTCGGATCCCTAGCGCTGCTGCGTCGACGATGCTCCGCCCCGGATTAGGCCCGCGACGTTCGGAGTCCGTCGATACGTACCTACGTGGCACCCGAGCGCTCGCCGCGATCGCGCTACTCACGCTCGCGGGTGCCGTGCTATGGGACGCCTTGGCGGGGAGCTTCTGGGCTCATCACGCCCTGCTCGCCGGGCTCGTTGCGAGCGTGATCGTAGTAATGCTCACCGTAGGACTGGTAAACGAGGCCCTCGAACGGCGCAGTCGACAGCGCTGGAGCGTGCTGGCGCAGTACGTGATGCTGCAACTCGTCCGCGACGCACGAATCGTGTGGACGGGGGTCGCGGAACTGGCCGGACTGATGCCATCCGATCCGCACGCGACCCACGGCGACGTCCTCGCCGCAGCGACGTCGATCGACGCGGGCTCGAGCGCGGTTCGCGACAGAGACCGCCTCACCGTCGCGCTGCGCGCGCTTCTCGCCCGCAGGGACAAGCGGAAGGAGCTTCACGACAAGGTCACGACAATCTTGGAGCACAACGACTCGGTACTAGGCCGCTGGGCAGCCGTGATGCTGAACGTCGACGTGTACGCCGAAGTGGTCGACCGACACGTGGAGCTAGCGGGCGACCTGGCCTGGGCGAGCAGCCTGCTCGGGCTCGAGTTCGCAGAAGACGACGGGCGAACCCGTGACGGACGCAGCCACCCAGCCGCACTCATCGAGGCCCCACTCGACGACGAGCTGCTACTACACAGGTTGGCGGCGATCACACAACTCGCCGAGCAGCTCGACCGCGGAACCCTCGACCTCGCCCTGCGGATCGTCCCTATCGAGTGGTGGCGCGAGCAACTGGGAGCAAGCTCCGCCATCCCCCTCGGCGCCAGCCCCGAGCGCAGTAAGCGCGGCTAGTCGCGCAGCAGCACGTGAGGCCACTTGCCGGACTCGCAGTGGCGGCCAGCTAGGTGCGAACCGGCCGACGTCACACGACGTCGAGCTGGTAGTACGAATGATCGACCGACATCTGGTGGGTGAATGCCTTGAGGCTGAGCGGGGCGCTCGAGAGAGCCATCCGGTGGTCGAGGAGCCACCCCGAATCGAATGGCGGGGGGTGGCATTGGGGTCCGCTCGAAGTCGGCCCCGCACGTCGAGCGAATGCTCGCCGACGACGGTGTCGCGTAAATGATTCGGCTTGGTGCCGAGTCATAACCGCCGCGGCGCTCCAGGTGAACTCGAGCGCTGAGCGGAGATTCTCCCCTCCAGCAGGAGTCAGAGTGCGATGGTTGCGGGGACTTTGCGCAGCTTCGTGGCGAACTTTGCGGATCTGGTTTCGAGGGGTGGAACTCGATCCGCAACGTTCACTCGTGGCGCTTGCGCCGAACCTCGGAGATCTGGTTCCGGGGGTGGAACTGGATGCCCAGGTTTGGGGAGGGGACGGCGCCGTCGCCAACCCGCCGCGTTCAGGAGATGGCGCGGGCGGGCGGGCTGAAGCGGATCCGCGTCGCGCCCGCGGTTTCCGGCAGCCGAGATCCGCCCGCCGTGCGCTTCGGCGATCGCGCGCGAGATCGCCAACCCCGGCTCCCCGCTGGTCGGGGTAGCGTCCACGCGGCCGTGGCAGAACGCCGTGAACATCGGGTCGCGGTCGTCCGGCGTCGTCGCTGTTCGCGACCGCGCGAGTTCGATCGTGTCCGCGAGCGGTTGGGTAGACATTCTTCCCTGCACCAGAGGCCAGAGTGCGACGGTTGCGAGGACCTTTGCGCGGCTTCGCGCTCGTACGGCCTGCGGCACGGCGACCTGAGGGCCGAATGAGTTCTGCCTCAATTTCATCCGACCCGCCGGGCCGCAGACCATGACGACTTTGGAGAACCGGGTACCAGATGGGGCACTGAATCGCCATCGTTCGAGCAAGCGGCGTCCATCGCCGATCATTATCGTTACCCGATCACCACCAATTTCCGGCGCATCGCCTTTACGCAACACCCTCCGACCGCAGCGATCGTCTGCCGCATGCCGCCCGGTCCGGCGGGGCGATCGTGCGAGTTCGGGGAGCTCGGACCGAAGGCCGTAGGGTTGGAGGGGATGGCGGACCGCCGGCAGATCGACTTCACCTACTCGCTGAGCGATCGGATCATCCGGCTCAGCCTTGGTGAGCTGGCTGATTTCAGCGGCGCGAAGTTCGACGGTGACTTCTCGCTCGGTCTCGAGCAGGCGCAGCGACGCAAGCACGATTACGTTGCCGAACAGGTCGGGATCGGGCCGGGGCAGCGCCTGCTCGATCTCGGTTGCGGTTGGGGTGCCTTGCTAGCCTACACGCGGGCGCGCGGCGGGGCCGGGGTGGGGGTGACGCTCTCGCAGGCGCAACTGGCTGCTTGCCGGCGGCATGGCCTCGAGGTCTACCTCGAGGACGCGCGAGGGATCGACCGGGAACGCTTCGGCATGTTCGATGCCGTGGCGAGTCTCGGGGCGTTTGAGCATTTCTGCTCCCCGGAGGACTATCAGGCCGGACGTCAGGAGGAGATCTACCGTGACCTGTTCGCCCGCGTCGGGAGCGTGCTGCTGCCCGGTGGGCGCTTTTACCTGCAGACGATGGTCTTTGGCCGCAACATGATCCCGGCTTCGCGGATCGATTTGGACGCGCTTCGAGCGCTCCCTCCGCGGGGCTCGGACGAGTGGTACATCGCCCTGCTGGGGCGCCAGTTCCCCGGCTCGTGGTTGCCGTTCGCCGAGGAGCAGGTCGTTCGTTGCGCTGCGCCGCACTTCCGGTTGGTCTCGAGCGTCAGCGGCCGCCTCGACTACATCGAGACGATCAATCGCTGGAACGCGCGGATCGGGGCGCCGAGTTTTAGAAAGACGTTGCTGAAGCTCCAGCTGTTGCCACGCTGGCTCACCAGCGCCGATTTCCGCCTCGCGTTCACCTCCGGCGTGAGCGCCAACCAGGTCTGCTTCGAGCGCGAGCTGCTCGACCACTATCGCCTCGTATTCGAACGCACAGAGCCAGGTGTGACGGTAGTCCGCGGCCACACAAATAGCCGCGCCTGAGAAAGCAAGACGAGCAGAAGCTAGTTCACGCCTCGGTGTGGTTCCCCACACCCTCGCCCGGGAAATCAGTCAGCCACCACCTCGAACTCGGCGGTCACCACGATCGGTTCGACCTTCTCCGCCGCGACCCACTCATATCCGGGATACGGATCACGGTCCACTTGCAAGCCCTTGCGCAGCAGGTAGTGTCCGGGATGCGCCAGGTCTGGGACCCGGGCGGTCAGTTCGCTCCGACGCCCCGACACCAGACGCCGCCCCCACAACGCGGCCGCGCGAGGGCCGGGAACAAGCTCCCACGCATCGCTCACAAGCCGGTCAAACACGTAAGCCTCGCCCAGCATGATCGGAAGCGTGCCGGTGTTGACCACCGAGTACGTGAGCCACTCCCCGCGCACGACAGACGTCGTAGCCAGCTCCAAACGAGCAGCGAGCACAGACGAGTGGGAGCCAGCCACGACGTCAACTCTAACCACGATTGCCTCTAGATCCCTGAAGCATGTCTCCCCCCTTTGCCCGACAGCCACGGCGAGGAGCGCGACTACCGCTGCGTGACCGGTTGGTCCTGCTTCGTTTGCAGCCCGTGTATCGCGAGCGGCAGGGAACGGGTGTTTGATCGCCGCCCCACGGACCACCTGAGCGGACGCCCGCCGCGGACCGCCGCCGATCTCGGATCGGGCGCCGCGGGCTATTTGGTGAAGTACCAGTCCTCGGGATTCATGAGGCCAAACGCGTTTGCTGCGTAGCCGCCAAGATTCTTCGCGACCAGGGTCCCGGCGTCAATGCTGTACGTGCCGATCTGCGTGGGGCCGAACACCACTGGCAGTTGCTGCGCGGCGTACTTGTCGTATGCCGTCAGCGCCGTCGTCTCGTTGACGGCAGGCCCGGTGACGGTCGCCTGGATCAGCCGCCGTAGCTTCGGGTCGGTGTGGTGACGATCCTCCACAGCGCGATCACCGGGAACAGAGCCGTCCCGAACACCTCGGTATCCAGGGAGATGCCCGCGTTATTAACTAGAACGTCGAGTTCTCCTACGGTGGCGGCCGCGCTCGCAATCGTGCCCGCGTCGGTGACGTCGAGCAACAGAGGACGACCGCCAAACGGGGCGGCCACCTCCGCGGCCCGGGCCTCATCGCGCGCCCCAACGAGAACCATCCACCCCTGCTCAGCCAACTGCCGGGCAATGTGCACGCCGATACCGCCAGTCGCGCCGGTGACCAAGGCGGTCTGGGCAGTCATGCCGTGCATGATCGCACCGCCGGGCTGCGCCGCGGCGAGCTCGGACCGCGGAAAGCGGCTACGTGACCCAAGACGGGTCGTACAGATCTCGCGTGTCAGTTCGTGGTGGCCAGCGCGGGCTCGGGCTCGCGTGTGGTTGTCTTGGGCCTGGCGTCCGAGCTGTCGTTCGCGCGTACGAGCGCGAAGATCGCGGGGAGCGCGATCAGCGCGATCGCGCCGAGCGCCCAGAGCGCGTGCTGGAAGCCTCCGGTGAGCGCCGTGGGCCCCGCATGGCCGGTGTGGAGGAGCGCCCTGGTGTGGCTGGCGGCGACGCTCGAGGCGATCGCGATGCCGATCGCCCCGCCGACCTGCTGGGTCGTGTTCAACAGCCCTGACGCGAGCCCGGCCCGGTGTTCCTCGACGCCCGCTAGTCCGGCGATCGAGATCGCGATAAACGCGAACGCGGTCCCGGCGCCCGCGACCAAGAGCGGCCCGAACAGGTTGCCGAGGTAGCGGCCGTGGACGGGAACCTGGGTGGCCCAGAGCACGCCGGCGCCGATCAGCGTCATCCCGATCGCCATTACGACCTTCGGGCCGATGCGAGTGACGAGGTATTGCGAGAGGCCGGCGAGCGCGACCGACGTGATCGACGTGGCCAGCCAGGCCACGCCGGACTGAAGCGCGCTGTAGTGCAGCACCTGCTGCATGTAGAGCGTGCCGACGAAGAAGAATGCAAAGAAGCTGCCGCCGAGCAGCAGGCCCGCCACGTTCGCGCCCGCAAGGCTCCGCAGGCGGAAGATCGACAGCGGGAGGATCGGGTCCTTCGTCCGGCTCTCGATCACCGGGAAGGCGACCAATAGTGCCGCGGCCGCCGCGAGCACCGCGACCGTTCTGGTTGCACCCCACCCGTACTGTGGGGCCTGTGAGATCGCATAAACCAGCGCGACAATCCCGCCGGTGCCAACGACCGCGCCGAGCGCGTCAAACCGCGGCCGCTCGGTGGTGAGCCGGCTCTCGGGCACGGTCCGCGGCGCCAATACGAGCGCGGCGATGGCGATCGGGACGTTGAGGTAGAAGATGTACTGCCAGCCGGCGTAGCGGGTCAGCACCCCGCCGGCGACCAGCCCGACCGTCGCGCCGGTGGCGGCGAGCGCGCCCCAGATCCCGAGCGCCTTGTTGCGCTCGGCGCCCTCCTCGAACATGTTCATCACGATCGACAGCGACGCCGGCACCATCACCGCGGCGCCGAGCCCCTGCACCGCGCGGGCGCCGATCAAAAACCCATCGGCCGTCGCCAGCGCGCAGGCCAGCGACGCGGCAGCGAACACGCCGAGCCCCGCCATCAGGACCCGGCGGCGGCCGAGCAGATCGGCGGCCCGCCCACCCAGCAGCAGGAACCCACCGAACGTGAGCGCGTACGCCGTCGCGACCCACTGCAGGTTCGTAGCCGAGAAGTGCAGATCGTGGCCGATCGTTGGCAACGCCGTGTTGACGATCGTCAGATCGACGACCGTCATGAAGAACACGACCGCCAGCACCGCGAACGCGCGCCAGCGCTCGACCGCCGCCTGTGCGATGCCCGTGTTGGCCCCGAGCAGATGAGCTGGGTTGTCTGTGGTAGTCATTGCGGCCTCCTTTGTCGTCATCACAGGTACAGGCGTCGGGAAATCGCGAAATTGAGCGATGAATTTGCGTGGCCCGCGACGTCTATATGAGCGATGGCTTGGATCGGAGATCCGGGTGCGAGGATGCGAACGTGAGCGAACGCGCGCTTACGCTGGCTCGCTCCGGGGACGAGGATGCGTTTCGCGAACTAACCGAGCCTTACCGCCGTGAGCTGCAGCTGCACTGCTATCGAATCGTCGGCTCGACGCAGGACGCAGAGGACCTCGTCCAGGAGACCCTGCTGGCCGCCTGGCGCGGGCTCGAGCAGTTCAAGGGGAGCGCGTCGATCCGGACCTGGCTCTACCGCATTGCGACCAACCGATCACTTGACGCGCTGCGGGCTAACGCGCGTCGGCCGCAGCACCTCGAACCGTTGAACGATCCGCCGACCCCCAGCCGCCTGACCGAACCGATTTGGCTCGAGCCGTACCCGGACGCGCTGATCGAGGGCATTGCCGACGATGCGCCTGGGCCCGAGGCCCGCTACGACCAGCGGGAAGCGCTTGCCCTCGCGTTCGTTACCGGCCTTCAGCACCTCGAGCCCCAGCAGCGGGCGGTCCTGGTCCTACGCGACGTGCTCGGGTTTCGCGCGGCGGAGGCGGCAGCGATCTTGGACACAAGCCAAGCTGCCGTGAACAGCCTGCTGCAACGCGCCCGCCTCACGCTCGAGGGCCGCCGGCCCGCCGCGTGGCGTGACCGAGCGCCGCTGCCCCACTCCCCGCACGAGCGCCAAGTAGTTGGTCGGTTCGCGGATGCGCTCGAGGACGGCGACATCGGCGCGGTCGTCACGTTGCTCACTGACGACGCGTGGCTGACGATGCCGCCCTATCCCTACGAGTACCAGGGCGCCGCGGCGATCGAAAACTTCCTCCGCATCCGCGGTGCACGCCACGACGCGCCGCTGCGGCTCGTCCCGACGCGGGCCAACGGTCAGCCCGCCTTCGGCTGCTACTTCCCCTGCCCGGGAACTGAGATCGCGCGCGCCTACGGGCTGCTCGTACTCACCCTCGCCGGTAGCAAGATCGCCGAGATCACGTTTTTTGCCGACAGCGGCGTGCTCCCCCACTTCGGGCTCCCCCGTTCCATGCCCAAACGGCGCGAGTAGCCGACCCAAGCGTCGGCGAGTCGCCGCGACGTTGGGCGGCTTTCGCTTTTGCTTCAACACGAGCGTTTCGCACCATGGCGAAGCTTCCTTAGGTGGCCGCGGGGCGTGGTCGGTTTAGCGCTTGAGCTGGTGGTCGGTGAGAATGCGCCCGTGAGCCCGGAAACGCACTACGCCTTGAGCGGCGACATCCATATCGCGTATCAGGTACTGGGCGAGGGCCCATTCGATCTCATCTTCGTCCCGGGATTTGTGACCCACGTGGAGCTTCAGTGGGAGCTCCCGGGGTTCCCGGACTTCCTCATGAAACTGGCCAGGTTCTCGCGACTGATTCGCTTCGACAAGCGAGGGACGGGTATGTCTGATCCGGTCAGCGGTGCCCCGAACTTGGAGACGCGCATGGACGACGTTCGGGCGGTGATGGACGCCGTTGGGTCCGAGCGCGCGGCTTTCTTCGGGCTCTCGGAAGGAGCCGCGATGAGCATCCTGTTCGCCGCGACCTACCCGGAGCGCGTCGCCGCCTTGATTGTCCGCAGCTGCTCGCCGCGGACGCTGTGGGCGCCAGACTTTCCCTGGGGCCGTAGCGATGCGGCCTACGATCGGGAGGTCAGACAGGCGATGCGGATCTATGCCTCGCGCCCTGACGCGCGCGCGGCCGTGCGAAGACTGGGCATCCGGACCGAGGACGCGGTGGAGTCCTACATCAGGATGGTCCGCTGGGCGGTGAGTCCCGGAATGCTCAAGGCGCTCTACCAGATGAACGCCGCGATCGACATCCGTGAGGTCCTTCCCTTGGTGCGGGTGCCTGCCCTGGTTCTGCACGGGGCCGACGATCAGATCGTCCCCGTGGAGGTGGGTAGATACGTTGCCGAGCACCTCGGGTGGGGCCGGCTCGTCGTCCTTCCCGGAGTGGGGCACCTTTCTCTGGATGCGCAGACGGAAAGCGTCTCCGCTGAGATCGAGCATTTTCTCGAGGACGTTCGCGCGAGCGGCGCTTGGGAGAGCGTCGAGCCTGACCGGATGCTCGCGACCGTCCTATTCACGGACATCGTGGAGTCAACGAGCCGGGCGATCGAGCTCGGAGATCGCCGCTGGCGCGAGGTATTGCAAGATCACAACGCGCTGGTCCGGCGAGAGCTGCTGCGATACCGTGGTCGCGAGGTCGTACATACCGGTGACGGATTTCTCGCGGCGTTCGACGGGCCTGCGAGGGCGATCCGATGCGCTTTGGCGATCACCGAGAGTGTTCATGATCTCGGTCTGTCCGTCCGTGCGGGGCTGCATGCTGGTGAGTGCGAGGTAGTCTCAGGTGACAACCTGGCTGGAATCGCGGTGCACACCGCCGCACGGGTAGTTGGAGAAGCCGATGCCAACGAGGTGCTCGTCTCGAGCACAGTGCGTGACCTGGTCGCCGGATCCGGAATCGAGTTCAGCGCGCGGGGCTTCCACGAGCTAAAGGGGCTGCCCGGGCAATGGCAGCTGTTCGCCGTGGAGCGCCCGAAGTCGACGGACTACTAGATCCTCCCGGAAGCGAGGACGGGCGCTCGCCGTGACCAGCGCGACGACCATTCCGCCCGGTTGCCGTCCCCGCGATCACGGCCGGGAACTCAGCCACCTGGGCCCGAAAGGCCCGTTTTCGATTGACCGCACGCCTCCGCGGTAAGCCCACCATGGACCAGGTTGTGGGAGGGAGCATGCCGAGAATGTTGATCCATCGCGTCGTAATGCAGTCATATGCCTCTGCTCGGACTGAAGACTCCGGCGAGCCAGGATCCTTCCCTCGGATGTAGAACGTTCACAACTGAGTCACCTCAGGCATATCGGCCCGTCGAGGTCTTGAGCCGGTGGGCGCGGGGGAACGATCGGGGAACGCCGCGGATCCCTCGGTCACGGCAACGTGCACTTCACGGGTGAGGCCGCGAGTGCGCCGGTCGCGATTGTGGAAAACGTTGGGGAAGGAATGCGCGGAGGGAGGTGTCTTGGGCTTGTAACGGTCGGAGCATCCGGCAACGGCCCTTATCAGTTGCACCTTCTCGGGTCTCGTCCACCGATTCGGTTCACCAACGCTCGGTGCGCTGGGAGGTGGATCGCGGCGTGACGCCGACCTGGGGCCCCGTTAGTAGCCGTCAAACCACCATTTCACAAAGGAAGAAGCATATGACAGTGCATGACTTGCGCCCTGACGCGTCATCGGAGGAATCTCCCCAGGAACGCGAGCTGCAGGCGCTCTGGCAGCGAGTGGTCGGCCGTCGCTCGTTCTTGAAGCAGGCGGCTATCGCCGGTGCCGCGGCTGTGCCGTTGTCGGCGCTTGCGACTTCGTCCGCCAGCGCGCAACCAACGGGGCCGACCGAGGGCGACATCGCCATCCTGAGGTTCCTCGCGGCGGCCGAGATTCTGGAGACGGACCTGTGGGAGCAGTACAACGAGCTCGGGGGCCGCGACGGTGGCAACCCCGCGTACGTGGCGGCGCTGTCGAACATCGATTCCGACTCGCCGGCCTACATCTCGGGCAACACGCGTGACGAGCGCAGTCATGCCGACTTCATCAATGCCTACCTGCGCTCCAAAGGCGCACAGCCGGTAAGCCTCGAGCCTTTCCGCACTCTCAAGGGTAGTCAGGCAAAGGGCGCTGACCGATCCCGGCGTCGGCTCACTAACCTTCTCGAAGGGACCAACGTCGACACCAGCTGGTATCTGCGCTACCGGTCGATGGCGAACCCTGACTTCGGCGCTATGTTCGGACAGGCCGTGGCCATCAGGAACCAGCCGGTGATCCCGTTGAACGACACCGACACGCCACCGAACACGCCGGCCCCCGTACCTCCGGTTACCCGGCATGAGTCCCGGATGCAGGCGATCGCGAACAGCGCCGCGTTCCACTTCGCGATGATTGAGCAGGGCGGCTCAAGCTTGTATTCGACGCTGTCACTACAGGTGACCAGCCTCGAGGTCCTGCGGATCGTGGTCAGCATCGGCGGAACCGAGGTCGATCACTTCGGGGTCTGGCAGGACGTCGCCGCCAACGTGGTCGAGCCACCGCTGGCGGGGGTTAGGGACCCAGAGACAGGAACGTTCTTCCCGAATCTCGACGCGAGTGGCCTCAACTCGACTCGGGCGAACAACATCTTCCCGCAGCCGTGCGAGTTCATCGACCCGAGCCTCCCCGACTGCTCGATCATTCGCCCGACACTTCCAGCGAACGGGGGCGCGATGGCAGCGCTCAAGTTCCTGACCTCAACCGGGCTTTTCAAGGGCCAGTCGAGCGCGTTCTTCGCCGCGGCGACGGCGCTCGCGCAGGCCGCTGACGCGGCTGTGCGCGGCGTCTGAAGGGACACGCTCCGCCAGATCCCAGACCCCCGTGCCCGTGGAGCTCCCAGGCGCGGCGCGCGCTGCGTAACGCAGCGTCGCCTTGCCCGCGAGCACCTCACTGCCGGCCGCAACCTCTCACCGGGTTGCGGTCGGTCCGCCACCCAACAATCAAAGGACACAACGACCGATGATCACCGGAATGCTTCAGCCCACCCACCTCATCATCCTGCTCGCGATCGCGCTCATCGTCCTGGGGCCCAAGCGCCTCCCCGGCGCCGGGCGCGCCCTCGGACAGGGTCTGAGGGAGTTCAAGGCCTCGATCGGAGGGGAGTCGCCAGACCAGGCACCCCTGCCCCCGGCCACCCCCGACAGCGAGACACCTCCGGTCGACTGACCGCTGGCATCCGCGGCTGACCCAGCGACCATGGCGATCTCCGTCAGACCCATCGGCCACCACGACGAGCTCTCCGTCTTCGCCCACCTGGGCGAACTACGCGGACGGCTGATCGTCAGCGTCTCCGTCCTCGCGATCGCATTCGCGTTCGCGTTCTGGCAGAACCACGCCCTCCTTCAGGTGCTCAACCGCCCGCTGGCCAACGTCGCCTCTCCGTCGCTCACCGACTCAAGCGCCCCGCTGTCTGCGACCACCGGCACACAGCAGAAGCTGCGCGCCGCGATCGACAGTCAGCGGGTCGCGTTTGGGCTCCTCGCCTCTTCCGCCGGCCCGCTCACCTTGACACAGCGCCAAGCGCTCGCCTCCGCCGCCCACGCCGATGCCGACTATCTCGCCGCCACCCCGGCCCCGCCCGCGGGCATCCGTCCGGTCACCCTCGGAATTGGCGAACCGTTCTCACAGACAGTGATCGTCTCGGCGTACTTTGCCCTGCTGCTGGCCCTGCCGGTGATCCTGTGGCAGCTATACGCGTTCATCACCCCTGCGTTCACGCCTCGCGAACGGCGAGTGGCGACGCCCCTGCTCACGCTGGCGCCGCTGCTGTTCGCCATCGGGCTCGCGTTCGGATACTTCGTCGTGCTACCGGGAGCCGTCACCTTCCTGCTGCACTTCAACGCGGCCTCGTTTGACACCCTCGTACAAGCGCGCAGCTACTACCAGTTCATCCTGTTCACGCTACTCGCCACCGGCCTCTTCTTCGAGATTCCGATAGCCGTGCTCGGGCTCAACCGAGCCGGGATCCTCAGCACCCGCCAACTCCGCAAGCACCGCCGCTACGCCATCGTGACGATCGTCGCGCTCGCGCTCCTACTCCCCGGCAGCGATCCCGTCACCACCCTCCTCGAGTTGATCCCAATGCTCGCCCTGTACGAGCTCAGCGTCCTCAGCACCGCCGTCCTCGAGCACCGCGACCGGCGACGGATGCGCCGCAAGGCGGAAGCATAGGCAGCCGCGGGGGGACCAATCCCCAACCTCGACGCCGGGACCACGCATGCGCTATCACGCATGCGAGGGACCGTGCGACGCGCACCAAGTGATTGCCGTCGCCCGCGGCGGCGCGGGCACGGGTATCGTCGGTGGTGCATGGTCACCGAGGGTCCGGCGAAGGTGTTGCACGGCCGGCGCAGAGAGCGCGAGGCGCTGGATGGGCTGCTTGCGGCAGTCCGTGGCGGACAGAGCCGGGTGTTGGTGATATGCGGCCAAGCGGGGGTTGGCAAGACGGCGCTGTTGGAGTCCGCGATCGGGTCGGCGTCGCGGTTCCGGGTGATGCGCGCGGTCGGCGTGGAGTCGGAGATGGAGCTCGCGTTCGCGGCCCTGCAGCAGTTGTGCGCGCCGATGCTCGATCGCCTGGACCGGCTTCCTGCCCCACAGCAGGACGCGCTCGGGGTGGCGTTCGGGCTGCGTGCCGGGAACGCGCCGGATCGGTTTTGGGTCGGGTTGGCCGTGTTGAGTCTGTTCGCAGCGGTGGCCGAGGAGCAGCCGCTTGTGTGTGTGGTTGATGACGCGCAGTGGCTTGATCGAGCCTCGGGCCAGGCGCTTGTATTCGTGGCGCGGCGGCTGTTGGCGGAGTCGGTCGCGCTGGTGCTGGTGACGCGTGAGGCGGGTGATGAGCTCGAGGGACTGCCGAAGTTGGTGGTCGAGGGTCTGCGTGACGGCGATGCGCGGGCTTTGTTGGGGTCGGCGGTCCGCGTTCCGTTGGACGAACGGGTGCGGGAGCGGCTGGTCGCCGAGACGCGCGGAAACCCACTGGCGCTATTGGAGTTGCCGCGGGCGTTGACGCCGGCCGAGCTGGCCGGCGGGTTCGGGTTGCCGGACGCGCTTCCACTGTCGGGGCGGATCGAAGACAGCTTCCGCCGCCGGGTCGCGGGCTTCCGGCCGAGACTCAACGCCTGTTGTTGGTCGCGGCGGCGGAGCCGGTCGGCGATCCCGTGTTGCTGTGGCGGGCGGCGGGTCGCCTCGGGATCGAGGTCCAAGCGGCGGGGGACACCGACGGGCTGCTCGCGATCGACGCGAGCGTGACCTTTCGTCACCCATTGGTCCGCTCAGCCGTGTATCGAGCCGCGTCGGCGGAGGAAAGGCGGGCGGTGCATCGTGCATTGGCGGACGCGACCGACCGTGAGGTCGATCCCGATCGCCGCGCGTGGCATCTCGCCCAAGCGACCCCGGGCCTCGACGAGGACGTCGCCGCCGAGCTCGAGCGCTCCGCTGGTCGTGCTCAGGCGCGTGGAGGATTGGCGGCAGCCGCCGCGTTCCTGGAGAGAGCGGCCGTCCTGACGCCTGAGCCCTCGCGCCGGGCCGAACGCGCGCTCGCCGCGGCACAGGCCAAGCACCGGGCCGGCGCATTCGACGCTGCGCTCCGACTGCTCGGCATCGCAGAGTCCGGACCGCTGAACGAGCTCCAGCGTGCCCAGGTGGCCCTGCTGCGCGGTGAGATCGAGTTCGCCGTCAATCGCGGTAGGGACGCTCCGCCGCTGCTGCTCAGCGCCGCCGAGCGGCTCCAGCCGCTCGACGTCGGACTTGCGCGTGTGACCTACCTGGAGGCGTTGTCCGCGGCGATCTCCGCGGGTCGCCTGGGCGCCCGCGACGGTGTGCGGAGGACGGCCGAGGCCGCACGCCGGGCGCCTCCGTCGCTCGAGCCCGGGCGAGCGCCCGATCTCCTCCTTGATGGGCTGGCTGTGCTGCACACGGAGGGCTATGCCGCGGGAACACCCAGGGTGAAGCAGGCACTGCGGGCGTTCCGCGGCGAGGAGCTTTCCAGTGAGGACGGGATCCGCTGGCAGTGGCTCGCATGCCGCACCGCCATGGATTTGTGCGATGACGAAAGCTGGTTCGTGCTCTCCGCCCGGCAGATCCAGCTCGCTCGCGATGCCGGCGCGCTGACGGTGCTGCCGCTGGCACTCAATCTGCGAGCAGGCATCCATCTGTTCGCCGGCGAGTTCGCCGCGGCGGAAACGCTGAGCGAAGAGGCACACGCAGTGAGCGACGCGATCGCAAACCCGCACGTGCCGCATGCCCGCGTGTTCCTCGCCGCCTGGCGCGGCCAGGAGGCGGAGACGTCACGGCTAACCGCGGCCAGCGACCGGGACGCCACCGCGCGCGGCGAGGGTAGGACGATCGGCGTCGGCAGGTACGCGACGGCGGTGCTCTACAACGGCCTGGGCCGATACGACGACGCGCTCGCCGCCGCGAGGCAGGCCACCGGGTACCCGCAGGATCTGGCGTTCTTCATGTGGGGACTGGTCGAGCTGATCGAGGCGGCCGCCCGGACCGGACAGGCCGAGCTCGCCGCCGACGGGCTGCGCCGGCTGTCGGAGCTTACACGCGCGAGTGGCACCGATTGGGCGCTCGGGGTCGAGGCCCGCTGCCGGGCGCTGCTGAGCGAAGGCGAAGCGGCCGAGGCGCTCTATCGCGAGGCGATCGAGCGGCTCGAGCGGACCCGCGTCCGCGTGGAGCTCGCCCGCGACCACCTCCTCTACGGCGAATGGCTGCGCCGCGAGCGCCGTCGGCTCGACGCGCGCGAGCAGCTACGCCACGCCCACGACCTATTCACGGAGTTCGGCATGGAAGCGTTCGCCGAACGCGCGCGGGTCGAACTCGAAGCGACCGGCGAGCACGCCCGCAAACGGACCGTCGAGACCCGCGACGACCTCACCCCCCAGGAAGCGCAGATCTCCCGCCTCGCGGCCCAGGGGGCCACCAAGAAATCGCCGCCCAGCTGTTCGTCAGCTCCAGCACCGTGGACTACCACCTGCGCAACGCGTTCCGCAAGCTTGGCGTCAAGTCGCGCCACCAACTCACACAGGATTGGAGCCAGCTAAACACACACGCCGAACCCCGCGCTCGGGACGACTAAAGGACGAACACGTAGGCCCGCCGCGTGTCCCGGCGATGAAGCATTCCTCCTCCGTAGGTTCGGAGGCCCGCCGGTCCGCCGCCGCGACTACGTGGCCCCGGTGGAGGACTACGCGTTGCGTGATTCGATAACCGGTGGTTGCTGCGAGTGTCACTGCCTCCCCCACCGAAGGAGGCGACATGACACGCACCGAACCCAGGACGTACCTCGCCGGCGAAGCGCTACAGCACCCCAGGGCCCACGACGAGCGACCATCGTATTTCGTTTGCGGCGCCCGGATCGGTAGCGGCGAACCGACGATAAAGATCCTCGGCGCACTGGTCGACGTGGGCTGTGCCGTGTATCGGCAGCGGGAGGCCACGCGATGACGAGCCCGCGACCGGATTCGAGCCGCCGACCCTGCCTTACCCCACGGCGGAGCCTCGTGTCCAAGAGCGACCGATGGTGTGAAGCGACCTGGTCGTTGGGGCCGCTCGGCGCACAGAAGCGGCCTATGAACGCGGACCGAGGCCCTTCCAGGTCCGACATGAAACGGCTCGATCCCGAGACTCTGGTCGTGCACCTCGGCCGCCTGTTGCGGACCGCGCGGGCGCTGTGCGGATCGCAGGAGCGCGCCGAGGACCTCGTCCAGGACACGGTCGCCAGGATCCTCTCGCGACCGCGCTTTCTGCATGATGGAAATGAGCTGGCGTATCTCACGCAGGCGCTCCGCAACACCTTTCTGAGGAACGCGAGGACGGCCGCTCGGCGCCCAGTCGTCGTCACGACGCTCGAGGACCTCGACGCGGCCGACCGCCGGACCTCCGCATCCCCCGAGGAAGCGGTGATCGCTGCGCAGGTGTTCCCCGCGATTGCCCGGCTGCCGGAGTCCTTTCGCTCGGCCCTGGTGGCAGTAGACATCGCCGGCCCGAACTGATCGAGGCGGCCAGCCACACCGGAGAGGTCGAGCGGGCCGCCGACGCCCTGGGGTGGCTGTCGAGAACCGCCCGCGCCGGCGCAACCGATTGGGGCCTCGGTGTGGAGGCGCGTTCACGGGCGCTACTCAGCCACGGCGAATCAGCGGAGCATCTCTATGCCGAAGCGATCGAACGGCTCGGCCGCACGCGGCTCCGCGTCGACCTGGCCCGCACCCACCTTGTCTACGGGGAATGGATGCGGCGCGAACGACGTCGCCGGGACGCCCGCGCGCAGCTGCGTACCGCGTTCGAGATGTTCAACGCGATGGGACTCGATGCATTCGCCGGGCGAGCTGAACGCGAACTGCTAGCCACCGGCGAGCGCGTCCGACAACAAAGCATCGAGACCCGGGACGAGCTCACCACCCAGGAAGCGCAGGTCGCGCGCCTCGCACGCGACGGCCTCTCCAACGCCGAGATCGGTGAGCGCCTGTACATCAGCCAGCACACCGTCGCCTACCACCTGCGCAAGGTGTTCACCAAGCTCGACATCACCTCGCGCAACCAACTCCACCAGGCACTGCCCGACAACGACGACACCTCGCGACTCGCGTAATCAGGAAGAATCCGATGGCGGAGGAGCACATCCACTTCGCGTCCGCTAGGTCCACAACGGACGACAACGCTGGGATCGCGCCCGACGCCAGCTTGGTCTGCGTTGGAGGTTACGTCCCGTAGGTCGGGACGAGAGTTGCGCGCGCGATTGCGTTGCGGAAGGTGTTGAACAGCGCGAGTGCGGGGCTCGCGGTGTCGGGGACGTCCACGGTTTGGATGTCGAGTGCGGTTACGACGATGTAGTAGCGATGCGCGGGACCGGGCGGCGGCGCAGGGCCGAT
This sequence comes from uncultured Solirubrobacterales bacterium, assembly GCA_963763525.1. GTDB lineage: Bacteria > Actinomycetota > Thermoleophilia > Solirubrobacterales > Solirubrobacteraceae > Palsa-465. The sequence continues at coordinate 1,020,159 of CAVXPA010000008.1, read as the reverse complement.
GTAGCGGCGCATGCCAGCGTCGTCGGTGATGTGCCGCCCTGCGGGCAGTGCGTCATCGCTCTCGCCGGCGCCTCCGGGTAGTGACGTGGTGTCGGACGGCAGGTCGACTATCGCCCAGTGCCAGAAGCCGCTTGGGGTGGGCGCATCTGGGTCGTACATCGTGACGATGAAACTCCGCGTCGGCTCGGGGAACCCCGACCACGTCAGGTCGGGCGAGACGTCCTGGCCGCCGGCGTCGAAGATGCCGCCGCGTTGCGCGACCGGCATCGTGACCCCGTCTGCGACGACATCGCTGCTGACCTGAAACGCGGGCACGGCGGCCAATTCGGCGTAGGGATCGGGACGCATAGATCCTCCATGTTCGGGGGCGCTTCTCGGCTACTGCGGCGCTCGGCTTGGTCGTCAGTCCAGCGGCGATTGCACGGGCGGCGTGAGCAGTCTCGTCAGCTGAGCGATGTCATCGAGCTTCTCCAGGTTGAGGACGGCATGCTCGATCGAGGCGCGACGCTCAGAAGAGATCGGATGGCTGGTCAGCTTCGCGAACTTGTCGCGGATCTCCGTGTTGGTGAGACTCCGGTCGCCGGTGCCACGCGGGTGCGTGACCGTGGCTGATTGAGTGCTTCCGTCCGTGAGTGTCAGTCGGACTCGGGTAGTGAGTTGTTCATCGATGGGGAGGTTGTCGTATGCCTTCTCGTGGTGAGTCAGCGTGCGATCGATCAGCTTCCAGACATCGTCGCTGTTGATCCGCTTGGGAGAGAACTGATCGACGAGCACATCGCCATCGAGGAGCGCAACTGCGACGGCGTAGGCAACGTTCATCTGAGCGCCGATCACCTCCAGCGGCCGCTCGGCCTTCCACCCGCCATGCGAGTAGGCGGCTTCGCCCATGTCGATGTCGATCCGCTCGATCTGGCTGACGTCGACCTTCGGCCGCAGCTCAAACGCGGCGTCGATCGCGGCGTGCAGCAATCCCATGCACGCGTACGCCTTAACGGCGATCCGTTCGGTCTCCCACAGGACCCCAAGGCCCGCGTAAATCTCTTCCGGGTAGGTGCGATGGCCCTCACCGAAAACGGCCAGCCAGCCGCCGTACGGGCGCTCGAACACGCGCTTGATGCCGACGTAGCCCGCCGCGGCGAGCGCGGCCGCGGTAAGTCCGGCACGCGACGCGAAGCCGTGCTGCATCCGCTTGACCATCGACTCGTACATCGCAGACATGAGCCCACAAGACTGGGTCGCCGCCATCCCGAAGGCATCCTCGAATCCCGCGGGGTCCAGTCCGTAGAGCGACCCCGCGGCGGCAGCAGAAGAGATCGTCCCGAACACCACACCCGAGTGCCAACCCCGCGAGAGCATGTCGAGCCCGCCAAGCGCCTGACCCACTCGCGGCCCGGTCTCATAACCGAGGATCGCGCCGAGCAGGAACCGCTCCCCGGATACCCGGCCGATCTGCGGCGCGGCAGCGAGCATTGCCGGCTGAACCAGCGAATTGCTGTGCAGCGGAGCGAGCGGGTGGTAATCGTCGAGCTCGAAGCCCTGGATGAAGCTCGAGTTGAGCATCGCCGCGGACATCGGGCTTGTGAGCCGATCACCCCATCCGATCAGCTCACCAGTCCCGGCGCCGTCCAGAGCGGTAATCGCCTCAACTCCCAAGCGAGACCAGGGCAGCTGCGCGCCCACGAGAGCGCAGCCGATGCCATCAAGCACGAGGTGCTTCGCGCGATCACGGACACGCTCGGGAACGTCTCCGAGCGACGTCTCCGCAACCCAGATTGCAAGCCGGCCCGTGGGTCCATTCGGGTCCGTCACCCGTCGCGGACGCTGTCCCGTCTTCCCAGTAGTGCTGTCTGTACCGGTGGCCGCCATGGCGTTCCTCGCTTTCAGCTCGACCGACGAGCGTGTGGACCTGACACTTGGCCGAGCAGTTTCATTAGGTCCTTTACGTGAACGAAGTCGGTCATTCGGGATCCAGGTCGATGCGGATCGACAACGGGCTCGTGGCGGCCGAGGCCGAGGCTTGCAAGCAGAACCGGCGCCACCGGTTGCCCCGGCCGAGGATCCGGGCGCGTTCCTTGGGGTTGTCGTCGTCAAGGATCTCTGCCGTCCCGGCCCGCCAGGCGGAGCTCGACAGGCTGCCCTTGACGCGGACGCGGGGGTTGGCCTCGATGTTCTTAACGTAGGCGGCATCGTGGCCGCGCTGAGCGACGATCCAGAACGTGCCCCCTCCAGGCAGTCACAGACGGGCGTGACGCGGGGCTGCCCGCTGCTCCGCCCGGTGGTTTCGAGGAGCGCGTCGCCGGGGGCGGAGTCCGCAGCGCGAACGCAAGCTTGTCCAACGGGTTGATGACGGAGTTCTGCAGTCGCTCGATGATGCGGCTTCTCATCTCGGACCATCTCTTTCAAGTGACGCGGTGCTCACGCGCGGGTTCGCTCATCAGTCAGCTCGGCCTGGGGCTCGCGTCACTCGGTCGAGTTGGAACGCCCGCTTGTCCGCGGGTTAGGACGCGTTTCTGGAGCCGGTCGCCGAGTCGGTGGTTCGCTGACGACAGGTGGCGATCAGCCTCGGTCATGACTCGGTCCTCCTATTTGCGTAGACGCCAAAAGGGCCCTTGCGGCGCCGGCCGTTGCGGCGGCGACGATGATCGAGAACACCACTCCGATCCATGGCGCCCCAGCCGTGGGGGCGGTAGATGAGCGTGACGGTTGCAAGTCCGACGACGCAGGCTGCCGCAAGGATCGTTGCGTTGATACGGGCGGCAAGACGCTCGAGCAATTGCACGAGCAGGCCCGCATCCTGGGTTCGGGTCCAGCGTGTCACTGGAGGAATCCGGTCATCGCGCGCCACGACTGCGGCGTGCGGCGCAAATTGTAGCCCCCTCTGGGAAGCGGTCGAAGGTCTCCTTGCCGCCCCAGGATTCGGCAGCCACGCCGCCGAGGGCCAACAACGTGGCCTTAGGGTACGAGGTCAGGTCTGGCGTCCAGCAGCGCGGCGACCGCTCAAAGCCGAGTTTTGCACTGAGGAATGCGGAGTGGATTCCTTCGCCTGAGAGCGGATCAATGAGACCGGCCGCGTCGCCGATCAGGATGCAGCGGCTCTCGGAGAGTGGGGTCGCCGGGAGATCGCAGCGCGAGTCGATAGCCGCACACAAGCTCGAGCACTGGGGCATCCAACTCGAGCGAACGCGTCAGTCGGTGGAGAGTCTCCGTAGCTGAGATCCTCTAGCGGCAACCCGCAGCCCCGGTTGGCGGCCAGCTCCGTACGCGACCGAGCAACAGTCTCGCCGCCCGTCACCCGATTGCTCCCATCGGGACAAAGGAGCGACGCCGCTCGAGCTTGGTCACCACACATCTCTCCGCGATCGCTTTCTTCGTGTTGCGACGTGAGCGACGCGATCGCAATCGCGTGGGCGCAACCTGTTCTCGCTTGACACGAGCATCTCGGGCCCGGCAAGAGCAAAAACCGCCGCCGCGCGGAAACGAGGGCGTGCGGACTCTTGCAAGCGCCTGACGCCGGCGTTAGACACGATCCTCGCGAGCTCCAGGCCTTCTCCGCAATCGGGTTGCGCTCGTCGTGTCACACGCGTTCAAGCACGTCGTGTGACTGCCTAAGTGCGGTCGCCAGCGCCTTCCCGATGGCGCCGGCGCCGCGTGTGAGGGTGACTACGCACGCTCGACCCCGAGCGTCATGCCGGCCGCCTGCAGTCGCTCTACAATCGCGCCGTTCATCGCGGCGGCCGGGGTGAGGATCCCGCCACGCTGCGGCAGCCGATCGCTGTCGAGCGCCAGGCACAGTGCGGCCTCGCCCATCATCAACGCCGTCGCGGCGTAGCCGGGATCGCCGTTGGCCGCCACCCGGGCTATGTAACTCGCGCCACTCGAGGTGCGTGCATGGATCTCCAGGCGGAAGTAGCCCTTCCGGCGAGCCTGCTCGCTCGGCCCCTCGCCCGGACTTGGAAGGACGCGATCGAGGAGCTTCCGGGTGGGGCCGAACGCGAGGCTGCCGGACAGCGCCGCGAGGCCGCCGGCAACGATCGCCCCCTTGACGGGCGCGAGCAGCCCGGAGCCAACGCCGACCACCTCTCGGTATCGGAAGCCGCGGCCGTACGCATAGTGCTGGAGCGCATTCGAGCGCCGGACGAGGCGCGTGTTGTAAGAGGCCATCACGAACGGGGCGACCCACTGCCCGAGCTGCTCGTCTCGGCCGACGCCGAAGCTGTCGCGTTCGGATTCGGCGTCCGCGCCCGGCGCACCGTCAGGCACCAGTGCGTACGGATCAGCCGCAACGCGCCGCGCCTCAGAGTCTGACTTGATCTTATCGATCTGCGTCTCCATCGACGCGAGCGTGCCGCCGCTGAGCCAACCCCGCATGGCGGTAACGACAAGCGTCGTGTCCTTGAGGTCGCCAGCGCCATCCGACCGGGCGCGGTCGTATAGGAGGTAGACCCCGAGGTCAGACGGAATCGAGTCAAACCCGCAGGAGTGGACGATGCGAGCGCCAGTGGAAACCGCCTTCCCGTCGCGCTCGATGCTCTCGCGCACGAACAGCACCTCACCGGTGAGGTCGACGTAGTCGGCGCCGGCGTCGACGCAAGCATCGACGAGCGCAAGCCCTTTACCGAAGTAGGGACCGACCGACGTGGCCACCACGCGGGTCGCGCGCGCCATCGCAGCGAGCGACTCGGCGTCACCCGAGTTCGCGACCACCAGCGGCCACTCCCGCGCACGGGCGGGCAGGTCCCCGCGCACCCTGGAAAGCTTCTTCTCCGAGCGGCCCGCCAGTCCGACGCGTACGCCCTCGGGCGCGTGCTCGGCCAAGTACGCGGCAACCAACCTACCGACGAAGCCGGTGGCCCCGAAGACGGTGATGTCAAATGCTCGGTCGGCCCCCATCTGTGAAACCTAACGCCAAAGCACCCGCAGGAAGCCAGGCGCCCGTCGTGCGCACGGCCGAACATTGGCAGCAGCGACCGGTTGGCTCCGGATCCGGAATCGAGTTCAGCAGTCGCCGCGCCCACCAGCTACAGGGGCTGTCCGCGCAATGGCAGCTGTTTGCAGTGGAGCGCCAGAAACCGACGCATTAGATCATCCCAGAAGCGAGCCCAGGCGCTCTCAGCGACCGGCGCGAAGACAATTCCGCCGGGCTCGCGTGGCTGGCGATGTCGCTGACGTCGATCTCGATCGCCGCGCTCGCCGGCGTCCAAGACGAGCAGGCCGGCATCGCGTCCGGGATTTTGAACGCTTCGCAGCAGCTCGGCGTCGCGATCGGGATCGCGATCGCCTCAAGCATCGCCGCCGGCCGTACCAAGGCGCTGCTCCACGCTGGCACCCCGACACCCGTGGCGCTCACTGGCGGCTTCCGATCCGCGTTGTGGGTACTCGGGGCGATCGCGCTGCTCGCCCTCCGCGCGATCTTCGCGCTTATCCGCCACGACGAAAGCTCAGAACCGGCAACCCAGACCACTAGCCGCGACGCCGAGCCCGCGCCCGGCAGTGCGAACTGACTTACTCAGCATGACAATCACCAACGACCCCGAGATAACCCAACCCTGACAGCCCTGGACCCTGCGCTCGACGCGGGCCCCTGCACAAATAAGGAGCATGACATGACATCCCCGGACAAGCGGCTGCACGTCGATATCCCCGTGAAGCTGGACGACGTGAAAGCGGTACTCAGCGTCGAAAACCTGGCGCTCCAAGGAGACCTGCCGGCGTCGATCATCCACCTTCAGGTCATCGCGAGCGATATCGCGAACTGGAACGCGACCTCTGAGGTCGTCGCGGTCTTCCATACCAACGCAGGCCACGTCACCCTGCACGACAACGCATATAACACGGAGCGCAACATCAAGACCGGGAATCCTTACAAAGAGCTGATCGCCAGCCTCATCCAGCAGGGCATAGACGTCGAACTGTGCGGCGCGACCGCGAGAATCCACCACTGGGGGAATGAGGATCTGCTCCCAGGAATCAAGGTCAACACCAATGCCGGAGCCAGGATGATCCAGCTTGTCCAGCAAGGATTCGTGAAAATCACCGAAGCATAGATCCAGGCCTGCTGCCGGAAGCTCTACGCGCTCTCGCCGACCGGCAACCAAGTCTCGGCTTCACCGACGGGCTCCGCAGCCGGCGTCGCGTTACTGGGCGGCTCGGGCTACTGAGCTGTACGTCTATCCAACAGCTGACTTTCATCTGCCATCGGTTAGTTAGGAGAAGGGCAATGACCAACATTGAAACGGTTGCACCGTCCACCCTGGACATGTTGAGGGCTATGGTCGCCGGCGCTCTGTTCGCGCCGGGCGATCAGGGCGGGAGCGCAGGGTGGTGACGGCGCTGGAGATGACGCTCTACCCGGTCGCCGAGCTGTACGCCGGCGCGCTGTTCTTCGCGATCGAGCGCGCGTCCGAGGTGTTGCGCCTGGCGCGAGTGGGACCGACGCCGTGCCGGACGAGGTCACCCGCAGCAAGGACCGAGGCAGCTGCTCTTGGGCGCGAGGAGTCACCGGCGCCTGTCCCCCGAATCCGCCTGCTACCCACTCAGCGGACCCCTGTGCCGGGACACTAGTCTCCAGCACGTCGTTCGTGTTTTCCAACGAGAGGATCCCGCGTGCACCCAAAACTCGATCATTGCGTCATCCACCTCTCTGACCGGGAGCGGTCGAACCCGTTCTACCACGACGTACTCGGAGCGGAGCTCATCGACCGCGGAGACGGCACCTGGGCCTACCGCTTTGGGACCGAGCAACTCAACGTTCATGGACCCGGCGTAAATCCAGAGCCGGTGGCCCGGATCCCAGTCGCTCCCGGCAACAGCGATCTCTGCTTTGAGTGGCCGAGCCCCATTGAAACCGCCGCCCAGCACCTCGATCATCGTGGCGTGACGGTTGAGGAGGGCCCAGTAGCCCGCTACGGCGCCAAGGGGTCAGGTCTGAGCGTCTACTTCCGCGATCCCGACGGAAGCCTACTCGAGTTCATCTCCTACACCGACGGCTAGAACAACTGCTCCGCCGCGGTGCGCTGATGAGCGGGACACCTCTGGCTTGTCGCGCCGTGAACTGGCCCGAACTTGCTCTCATCGGCGCGGCCCTCCGAGACCAGGGGCGTCCCGCGCTCCGGCACTCGCGCATCCCCGGCACCGTGCGGAAGCGGGGCGATCCGCGCTCCTCCTCGTCGGACTCGGGAGCGGGCCTCTGTTAGCTGGTGTGCGACGAACCGACTAGCGAGCTAGCGCCGCGATGCTCGGCAAATGAGCTACGCGTTACGAGTTTGCCGTAACGCGTAGTCATTGTGGCGTCTTAGCCACCGGCGCTGTCGGGGGTTCACGCCCGACAGCGCTCGGTTCTAGTGTGCGTGCACGGCTCCCGATTAGCAGCGTGCGCGCATCACCCATCATCCTGGGTACGGACCGTAGCCGTAGACCGGGAACCCTGCCCAGTCCGGGCTAGAGCCGGAGACTGCGTCTGAGTAGTAGTAGTAGGTGCCGTTTATGTCGATGTTGTCGTTGAGGGTGAACACATTCGAGGCGATGCAGTTGTCGCCTTGCGGATCGCAAATCTTGTAGTTGCTGTAAAGGTAGTACTGGATGTCTCCGTTGGGGTTGACAAATGGCCCGCTGTAATAAACGTCGGCCCAGACCTGGCCGTAGTACTCGTACGTGAACCAGTAGGTTTCTCCCACGGTGGCCGCGCTGGCACGATCGCTCTTCGCGAGCTTGTTGAACCTGGCGGCCAGCTGCTTGGGGACAGGCTCGAGTCCGATCGCCTGGAGCTCGCGCGCGCTCAGCCGCGTCCCATACTTCGCCTGCAGCTTGGCGAGCTTGCCCGTCAGCGCGGACACCTCGGCGTTCCTGATCCGCGCCGGGACGTGGGGCGGAGCGTTGGTGGTCCGCCCGGGGGTTGCCTGGGCGGCGCCGGCGAGCCCGGTCATTAGCGAGAGGCTCGCGAGCGTGAGAACCATGATCTTTTTCAACTCGGCTCCTTTGGGGATGTGGACGTCGCCCCGCGGTGGGGGCGCCGGCCGTTGTGGTGCGCTGCTGTTGCGCTGGGTTCCTGATGGTCGAGCTAAGCGTGGGCTGCGCACATCGGGCAATCGGCCAATCATTGGCTTAACCGGGAACCCGCGCGGCTTAAGCGCTCCAGGCGTCCGTTCTCAACCGCCCCGATCGCCACGGCGCCTTGTTTGCTGAGGCCGCGCCGGGGCTACAGCATCCAAGCTGCCGCTTCGCCGCAGGCGATCATCAAGACCGTCGCCGGCGGATCGCACGATTTCCACAAGTGGTCCTGGGTCGTGCCCGCGCGGCTACCAATTCGAGAGGCGCAGCGGAAGTCGATCTTCGCCGACCGCGGCGCCAGCTCATCGCTCCGTTCGCCGCAGCTCTGCAAACGGAGGGCCGCTTCCCTTAACGACAAGACTCGGAACTCGACAGCCGACGTACCGCCGTCTGTCGAGGTGCTGCCGTCCGGGCGCTGGCGGCTGCCGGCGTTGGGCCAGCACGGAGGCTCTCGCGGAGCGCAATCGCTCTGCCCACGCCGACCCGGCGCCGGTGGTTGAATGCCCAAGATTGCAGAGTGGGCGAAGATCGGTGGCCGGCGCTGGCTTCGCGTTGGCGCGGGCTCGGGCCACATCGTTGCGCAAAGCAGGTTCAGCTCTCCGCGGCTCCACCATCTACATTTCGGAAGCGGAGCGTGGCGGTGGTGGGGTGGGTGCGCAAGTCCGCTGAAAGGCGGATGATCCGACGATGAGCTCCGCTGTCATGAGATGGTGTGGGTGCTGGTGAGCGATCTCGTGGGTTCGACCGCGCCAGCCGATCGGCTGTGCTCGGCCGCGGCGGGCAGCCGGGGTAGTACTGGCCCGCAACGCTCGCGTCCGGGTGGATGCGAGCGGGCCTGTGTGGCATCGGATGCAACGGTTCTGGGGCATTGGGCGCCTATTCGCCTGTCGAGTTCATCCACAAGAGAAGCGGAGGTTGGATCATGGCTGAGCGTGTAGCGGACGTGTTGTGGTCGATGCTGGCGGGGGCTGGTGTGAAGCGCTGTTACGGCATCATCGGCGACGCTCTGAACCCTGTCATCGACGCTCTGCGGCGCAACGGGCAGATTGAGTTCATCCACGTACGCAACGAGGAAGCGGGGACATTCGCGGCCGTGGCAGAGGCCAGCCTGACCGAGAGTCCGGTCGCGGTGTGTGGCACGGCCGGCCCGGGGGTGATGCATCTGCTCAGCGGCTTGATAGACGCGCGGCGCGAGGGTGCGCCGGTGATCGCGATCGCGGGCGACACCGCGACGGGCGTGATCGACTCGGGCACCGCGGAGGAGATCAACCCTTACGCGACGTTCCAGGTCGCCTCGCTGTACACGGGGCGGATCGTCGATCCAGCCCAGACGCGGGCGGTCGTGCAGACGGCGATCTGCACCGCGCTCAGCGAGCGGGGGCCCACGGTGATCTCCCTGCCGGGCAATGTGGCGGCCAGCAAGGCGCCCGACGGGACCTACCGGGCGGCCCTGTACCGGCAGCCGCTGCTGCGGCCGAGCGATAGCGATCTGCGGGCGTTGGCGGAGCTGATCGATGCCGCGGGCTCGGTCACGATCTTCGGTGGTGACGGGTGTCGTGAGGCTCACGAGGAAGTGGTTGCGTTGGCGGAAAGGGTGAATGCGCCGGTTGGTTACTCGTTCCGCGGCAAGCAGTGGCTTGAATGGGGCAATCCCAACGCGGTCGGGATGACCGGACTATCCGGATGGGGCGGGGCCTATGACGCGATGCACAACTGCGATCTGTGTCTGCTGCTCGGGACGGACTTCCCGTTCACGGACTTCCTTCCGAGCAAGCCGAAGAAGGTCCAGGTCGACCGCCGCGCTTCGATCATCGGACGACGGACGGAGCTCGACCTGGGGCTCGTCGGCGACATGAAGGACACGCTCACTGCGCTGCTGCCGCTGATCGCACAGAAATCGGATAGGGGTCATCTCTCGCGGGCGGTCGAGACGACCGAGAAGTGGCGCAAGGGTATGGGCCACTACGTCAAGCGAGGGCCCGAGTTCACCCCGATTCGACCCGAATACCTGATGTCCACCGTGGACGAGCTCGCAAGCGACGACGCCGCGATCACCTGGGACACAGGCACGCCCGTGATCTGGGTCGCGCGCTACATCACCGCGAAACGGGACCGGAACATCTTCGGCTCGTACTCGTGGATGTCGATGGCCACCGCGATGCCCAACGCACTAGGAATCTCACTCGCCTATCCCGGGCGGCAGGTGATCGCGATCTGCGGCGACGGCGGCCTCTCGATGCTGATGGGCGACTTGCTCACGATTGCCGAACGCGAGCTGCCGGTCAAACTCGTGGTGCTCAACAACGGAGGACTCGAGTTCGTGCACATCGAGATGGAGGAGGCCGGGATCGACCCATTCGGCGTCGAGTTCAAGAACCCCGACTTCTCAAAGCTCGCCGAGGCGATCGGCATCACGGGTATCCGACTCGAAGACCCCCGCGAGGTGCGAGACGCCGTCACCCGGATGGTCTCCACCCCGGGTCCTGCGCTGCTCGACGCGGTCGTGGATCCCCACGCTCTGAGCCTCCCGCCGCACGTCACCTTCGGCGAGGCCGAGGGGTTCTCGCTCAGCTTCGCCAAGCAAGCACTGCACGGCAACCTCGACGATGTCATCGAGACCGTCAAAGGCAACGTCCGCCTTGCTTGATCCGGCAGGAGACTGCGTTTTCTCGAGAGATGAAACCGGCCTGGCGATCGTTCGCCAGGCCGGTTCACGATCTAGAAGCTGACAGTACCGCTGCCGTACACAATCCCCATCTGAGCGAGCGTGCGAGCGCTGCTGCTCATGTTGCACTGCCCCTTCTTGGGGCCGCTCTTGTAGCTCGAGCCGATGAAACCAAACGATTCCGTGAGCCTGATGGTCCCGTGAATACCAGCGTAGAGCCCGGTACCGCTTACAACCGGGGCTGCAGCTGTCTCCGTGAGAGAGGCCGAGCACGTTGCGATGTTGACGGTCGGGTTGGCCTTATTGACCTTCGCCGAGATCGCCGTGAGGTCGATCGTTATCGTGCCCTTCTTGAGCGTCGCCACCCCGAACTTCTTGCCACCGCTGCCGGTGGCAGGCGAGCTTGACCCGTAGTCGCCGACCGCGCCGGTAAAAAGAATCTTCCCGTGGCCCTGGCTCTGCCCCGGCTGAACGAACAGCTGGATCCGACCGCCTGCCGGTGCTCCCGACGAGGCCGCCCCCAGCGCGACTGACGCACCGACGGTCAGGCAGGCAAGCAGCCCCACGACTCCAACCGTCGTCTTTCCTAGACGCATCACAACACCCCCTATACGAGTCTCGACATAGACCGCACACCGGACCGACTCACACCGGCGTGCGGGCCCCCGGCCGGGCTGGCGTGAGCATAGCGTCAGCAGGGCCGCTTTGTCGCAATAGCGGTACGCCCCCAGGGTCAGTCCAGAGCAGCTCCCCACCCGCGAAGACCTCGCCAGCGTTGGTGGGGACTGTCGCCTTCGTGGCCGAACGGAAGGTCTGGTTGCCGCCGTCGAGGCCGCTTCTCAGATTCGTCCTTCGCGATCACGCCGCCGCCACCCCGGCTGGCTCCCGCTCGGGCCGCGAAGGCAGAACTGATTCCGACCGCGCCCGACGGGGCCCGCTTACCCATCTCGAGGAAGTTCCGCCATAAGCCCACGGCAGCGGCGTTCGCGCGAGCCGTTACCGTGCAGAGCAGCGAGATCGTTGCCCTCGATCGCCTTCAGCTGCTTGGGGACAGCTTCGGCACTCGGCGCTCGGCTGTCGGATGCTACGGCAACGTGCCGCCACCGAGTCGGTCTGTTTCCGTTTCGCGGCGATGCTGACGCTCTTGCGCGCATGGATTGCTGTCGGAGTCGGCTGGCTCAGCTGAGCCCGCCTGCGAGCGCCGTTGGAAAAGGGAACGGAGGCGATCACCGATGCCCGGCGGGCGTGACGCCTGCGAAATGCCTTCGTCGTTGCGATCTAGCAACGCCTCCTGCTCGCGTGCTTGCTCCGCGCGATTGAGCCTCCCGCCGGTCCTGGCATCGAGGTCCTGCAAGTTGGGTGGGACACCAGGAAATGGCATGTCAATGCCTCCTCAACTCGGCGAACGTCCCGAGACGCGTTGGTATCCACAAGTCTGGCAGACGAGCGCATGAGGTCGAGCGCGCACGGCAACAGAGATACGTTGCTCCTTCGATCGAGAAGAAGCCTGGGGGATGGCGCCGGAGCGGAGCTGCAACGCTTTCCGCGTGGAGCAATTGATCGAAATCGCCGGCGACATGATCCGCCTTGGCCAGCTACTCAAGCTTGCCGGTGCTGTCTCGGGTGGAGCAGAGGCCAAACTTCTGATCGCCAGCGGTCAGGTGAGCGTCAACGGGGAGCCTGAGCTGAGGCGCGGCCGACAGCTCCATCCCGGTGACCTTGTGCGCGTGGGCGCGGATGATCTGCGCATCGTTGCCGCGTGAGCGCTGACTGAGCCGGGGCAGGTCGTCGTCACGAGCAGGGCATCGCTTGCGGGTGCTGCAAGCGCGCTGCGCGCGATTCAAGCGATTACGGGTGGCGCGTACGCTTCAACAGTAGGGCGATCCAGAGGGTTTGCATACGTCTCGATCGCCCACGGATACGGCTGCGACGCGGCCCGCGTCGAGGATCTCGACGCGATCCGGCAGGCGGGGGCCGCAGCGTGGACCAAGAACGTCCCCACGGTCCTCGAGATCCCGATCTCTGCCCAGGTGGCGTCCCTGTGCCGCTTTAAATTCGACGGCGCAGGTTCGTATCAATAGTTACATTATACCTTACGCTGCAGCGACCTCCTTCGGGCTGGGGAGAGAGTGAGTGTCGCCGATGGTGTGCAGCGCATGGCGCTCCAGGTCGGTGAACACGACACGGGTGGACTGCGTGATGATCAGGTCCAGCACCGCCCAGCACAGCGATAGGCATGAGTGCTCGCCGGGGAATCGACCGATCACCTTGGTGCGCCGGCGGACCTCCCCGAGCGAGCGCTCGAGTAGGTTCGTCGATCGCCACTTGCGCCGGTGGCGCAGCGGATACTTCAGATGGACGATGAGCGCGTCGAGGTCCTCGGCCAGGCACGCGGCCGCGGCGTGGTAGCCACTGTCGGTCAGCTCGCCGATCAGCTCGCGTATCCGTCGCTCGCCATCGCTGATCGAGTCGGCCTCGTCGAGCGCCTGCCAGTACGCGGCGCGGACGCGCTCTCGCTCGCGCTCGGGCAGCTTCGCCAACAGGTTCCTGAGGCGGTGGACCGTGCAGCGCTGACGGTCCGCCTCTGGCCAGCACTGCTCGATCGCGTTGTTGAGCCCGGGGGCCCCGTCGGCGATGACCAGCTGAGGACACGGTAGCCCGCGGCCTGTCAAATCGCGTCCAAGCGCGGTCCAGTCGTCCTCGGACTCGCGCATCCCGAGCATCACCGCCAGCAGCACCCGCTCGCCCGTCTCGCTGATCCCCCAGGCGCACAGCACGCCCTCCTTGGCGCCCGACGGACGGACGGGCAGGTAGATCGCATCAAGGAACAGCGCGACGAGCCGGATCCCGGACAGGTCTCTGGCCATGAACGCGGCAAACCGGTCGCGCAGCTCCTTGCAGATCCGCGACGCCGTCGACTTAGCCTCGATCCACCGATCGGTTGGGTTGGTGAGGTGGCATTGGTGGGTTTTGCCGGAGTGAGGGTCGGGATCTGGGGTGTTGTCTAGGTCGAGGCGCTTGCGCGGTAACACGGACGCCTGAAATCCTGGTTGACACCCGGTTTCCGGCAGGGTGAGTGGGCCGGTGTCGGCCGCGGGGTCGGCTGGTGTTGGTGGTGAGCGACGCGGGCGGTCAGGCGCGGGCAGGGAGCGCGCGGATCGCGTCCAGAACGGTGGTGAACTGGTGCTGCCAGGGCCAGCGGGCTGGCATCCGGAGTGTCCATTGGCGGCTTGTGCGCGTCAGCCGGGCGGGGATCTGCAGCAGCTCTCGTCGGCGGGAGCGGGCGGTCTGGACGGGCTGGTTGGGGAGGCCGATCTGGGTTGCCCAGCGTCCGAGGTTGTGCGCGAGCGCGGCGATCACGGTCCAGGCGCTGTTGGCGTTCATGCGGCCCGAGGGGAAGTGCGCGAGTGCCTGGTCTTTGAGGTCGCGGATCACCAACTCGACGGTGGCGTGGTCGCGGTGATCGATATCGGCGACCAGGGTCGGGACGGTGCGGTTGGTCGCAAAGCAGTGGTGGCGCCAGTCGGGGAACAGCTCGGCCTGCGCGCCGATCAGGCGGGTGCGGCGCACGATCAGCCTGAAGCCCTTCAGCTCGGTCTCGGCGATTTGCGCCTCGCCGTCTTCGGGATAGTCAGCGACGGTCACCCAGTCGCTCTCGGGGATCTGCTCGATCAGCGCGCGGATCGTCTTGGTCAGCTTGACGCCGATTGAGAACAAGATCCCGCGCGCGTGGAGGTCCGCAAACGCCTTGTGGTTCTCAAAGCCGGAGTCGGCGCGGATGACGATCGTGCCGGTGTGCCCGGCGCGAGACACGCGGGCGATCAGCTCGTCAAGGAACCGGACGATCCCGCGCTGGGTGTTGGCCTTGCCCTTGCGGTTGCGGATGTGCAGCACCTCCCCGGTGTCCGCGCGTACGGCCGCGATCGGGTGATAGCCGCGCTTCTTGGTGTACCCGTAGCAGGCGCCCTGCTTCTGGTAGCCGTGCACCTCGCCGACGAAGCTGTCGATGTCGATCACCAACGGCCCCTCGCCCGGCCCCGCTCCCGCCTCCCACGCCCGGCAGAGCGCGTGATCAAGGACGCGGTCGAGCTGGCGGACATGCCCGAAGGTGAACGCCCGCAGGAACGTTCCCAGCGTCGAGGGCGCCATCACCCGGTGCCCCAGGATCAGCCCGGTCGACCCGGCCCGCAGCACGTTCATGTCATCGACGCTGTCCGCGCCGGCGAGCATCCCGTGCACCAACGACATGACCTTGCGGCCCGGCAGCGCCGCCCCCGGCAACCTGGGGTCAAGCCACACCGACTCGTTCACCAGCTCTTCGATCCCCAACCGATCCGCGAGCGTGGCTGTCAACAGCAGTCCGGCGTCGCTGATCAGCCGCTGCTCATCGAACTGGACTCGTACCGAGTCCAGGTTGACAGGGCCTTCGGGAACGTCCGAGCTCTCATGCACCATATCGGTGACCTCCTGACAGGGCCGCAGCCGCCCACTACGGCTGCTATTAAAGCCCTGCTCAGGAGGACATTTAAGACTCAGCCCCGGACGGAACCGAGCGAGTCACCCGGTGGATCCAGGCTTAGAGACCTTTCCCAGCCCGGCCTCATCGCACAACGACTCCGCGTCGCGCATCGACAAACCCCTGACGAACGCGCCGATCACCATCGCCTTCAACGGCTCGGTCCGCAAGAACCGCTTGCCGCGCGGGAACAGCTTGGACACGAACGGCTCGGCCGCCTCGCGGACCTGCGGGATCTCCACGTCGACCTCGCCCTCGGCGCTCTGCACGCTCCGCGGGCGAAACCCGTTGCGCTTCCCCGGCGGCGCCTCCGGCCTGCGCTCATAGCGCGCCCTCCCCAGCCACGCATCGAACTCGTCCTCCACGGCGCGCTGGATGATCAGCTTCGCCCCCAACGACGCCAACTCCGACAACGCGCCCTGCGGATCCTCAGCCGCCAGCCCACCGGCCAGCAACCCATCGATCCTCGCTTCAATCTCCGCCGACGGCGGTACGGTACGTCTCACGGCGTAGGACCTCCTTCAATCGTCTTGCCAATGACTTGAGAGAACCTACGCCGTCGCCTCGACGGCTACGGATTTACAGCGGCTGGGGACGCCACCCTCTGCCCAGGTCCCCCCGTCGATCTAAGACAATGCGAGCACGCGGTCAATTGTGAACAAAGGGAGGCACTATGAAGAGCAAAGTTGTTGAGGACGCGGATGTCGTCACCTACGTCGTGGTGTGTGACCCGGGGGACGAGGCGGTCGCGGCACTGCAGGAGTTCGCGCGCTCCGAGCAGCTAGAAGCCGCGCAGATCACTGCGATCGGTGCGTTCGAGCAGGCCACCGTCGGCTGGTTCGACCCCGCGGCCAGGCAGTACCGCCGGATCCAGGTCGACCAGCAGTGCGAGCTGCTGTCGCTGGTCGGCGATGTCGTCATGGGCGAGGATGGCCCCGCTCCGCACGTGCACGTGGTGCTCGGCCTGTCCGACGGAACGACACGCGGTGGTCACCTCCTCGAGGGGCGGGTGTTCCCGACGCTTGAGGCCGTCGTGACCGAGAACCCCGCCTATTTGCGCAAGCTGCTGCGACCCGATATCGGGATCGCGCTGATCGACCTTGACCAGTCCCAGGGCGCGGCCTGACCAGAGGGGGGGAGGGAGCGGAGCGTCCAACTCGATGGGGGAGCCGGCGGGCGGGGCCAGGGTACTGCCCGCCAGCGCGAGATCGACGACCTCTCCCATTGGATCGACACGATTTGCCAGCGACGACGCGCTTCGATCAGTGGGCGTTGTTGCCAGCAAGGAAGCCAGCGCCGCAAGCGGCGATTGCCTGCTCGTACGCTGGTGACTGCGGGTCGATTGTGGCCGGATACAAGACGATCGCGCCTTCGTAGTTGGTGATCTCGCGGTACTCGCCCAGATTTGGCTTGAACCCGTTTGGGACCGAGGTCAGGGGGTCGGGGAATTGTGGGACACCGTGCTGGCGCATACAGACGGCGATCCTTCGTAGCTGCGCCATGGTCTGGGCGGACGGCGGCGGTCCCGGGCTGAGGGGCCCGCCGCTGGGCAGGAACCTCGCACATTTCGCCTGCGCCGCTTTGAACGCGGGCGAAGCGACAACTCCCGCGCTTGCGTGGAAGTCGAAGCCGCCGCCGGGGTTCGGGTCGGGGAAGTCGAGGCACGCTATTGGAGCGCATGCACTCGGCGAATGCGAGGGCGCTCGGGGCCGGCGCTCGGCCTCGTGGAGCCCGAGCTAGCTGCGCCGCCGCCGGTTGAGGTGCTCGGCGCAGTGGTCGTCGCGGACCGCGAGACCGCCGTCCTCGACGCCGAGGTGCTCGCACCGCCAACGGTTTCTCTGGTCGGGCCAGGGGAGCTTCCGCCGCAACCTGCCACGAGGACCGCAATCAGGACAGTCGCGGCGATGGCTAGGCGCGACAGTCGCGAGCGGCCGGTGGGATTTGGCCTGGTGCTGCCTTGCATGAGTCTCCTACGGTGCGTTCCGGGGGTCCGCATGTCGTTCTACGCGATCAGCGGTTTCAGAACGGTTTCGCCCCGCGAACCAGACCGAGCGACGTGACAGCGCTGACCGCATGTCCTGCCGGACTAGGGCGGAATCAACGCTTTCCCGGCCCGCGACGAGCGCCGCACGGCGATTGCGGAAGCGAGCGCGGGGGGAGCTCACCAGCGACCGGACCGGACCCTGCATATGCAACCCGCCAGTGCTGACGTTCGAGTCAGCGCTCGTGTCTCGTCCTAGGCGGCAGCGAGGCCAGCCACGACGTCGACGCCTCGTCTCTCGGGAGGGTGTCGCGTAATTGGTGTGACCGCGATGCGTTCAGGCATCGGTTTCCGACGGTTCGGTGATCCGATATCCGACGTTGGGGATGGTTTCGATCGCGGGCGGTTCGCCGAGCTTGCGTCGCAGTCGGCTGATGGTGACGTGGACCGTGTTCGTGAAGGGGTCGATGTTCTCGTCCCAGACCTGCGCGAAGAGGTCTTCGGCGCTGAGGACGGCGTGCTCGGCGCGCATCAGCGCTTCGAGCACGGCGAACTCCTTGGCCGAGAGGTCGAGTCGCCGTCCGTCGCGGGTGGCGGTGTGGTGGAGGGGGTCGAGTTCGATGCCGGCCGCCCGGAAGATCCGCGGCTTGGGCGGTTGGCCGACGCCGGGCGAGGGCGCGGATGCGGAGCACGAGCTCGGGGAAATGGAATGGCTTGGCGAGGTAGTCGTCCGCGCCGAGGCTGAGCCCGCTGACGCGCTCCGCCGGGGTGGCGGAGGCGGTGAGCATGAGCACCATGGCCGGGTTCTCGCGCTCGGTGATCATGCGGCAGATCGTGTCGCCGTGGACGCCGGGCAGGTCGCGGTCGAGGACGACCACGTCGTAGGGGTTGAGGTCGAGCTTGGTTGCGGCCTGGAGTCCGTCGTAGGCGACGTCGACGGCCATCCCCTCGTCCTGCAGTCCTTCGACGAGCGCGTCGGCGAGCGTGCGGGAGTCTTCGACGACGAGCACCTTCACGCCGGCGCTCCGGTTGCTGGTCGGTCGGCGAGCGGGAGGGTGATCGTGACGCGCAGCCCGCCGCCGGCGAGGGCTTCGAGGTCGAGCGTGCCGCCGTGGGCCTCGACGATCGAGGCGACGATCGCGAGCCCCAGCCCGGCGCCGTTGTCCGATCCGGTTCGCTCGGCGCCGATGCGCCGGAACGGCTGGGTGAGCTGTGCGACCTGGTCGGGGTCGAGGAGCGGGCCGCCGTTCTCGACGACCAGCCGGGCGCGTTCGTCCTCGACCGCGGTGGTGACGCGGACCCAGCCGCCCGGCTGGTTGTGGCCGATCGACGTTGTCGATCACGTTCTCGACCATGCGGGAGAGCAGCGTCTCGCTGCCGGTGACCCAGGCGTCGGAGACCCTGTTCTGCTCGACGTCCAGCCCATTGCCGCGATCGCCTCGGCGCGGCGCTCGATCGCCGCGCGGGCGAGCTCGGCGAGCGAGACGGTCGACTCGTCGGCGAGCGGCCCCTGCTGGCTCTGGGCGAGGGTCAGGAAGCTCTCCAGCAGCCGGTCGACCTGGTCGAGTTCGCGGCGGAGCCGGTCGGCGAGCGTGCCGATGTGCGGGGGCACCGGCCCGGGTTTGGCCATCGCCACGTCGAGCGAGGTCCGCATTCCGGCGAGCGGCGTGCGCAGCTCGTGCGAGGCGTTGGCGACGAACTGGCGCTCGAACGCGAACGAGCGCTCCAGCCGATCGAGCAGCTGGTCGAAGGTGTCTGCGAGCTCCTTCAGCTCGTCGTCGGGCCCGTCGAGGTTGAGCCGCTCGTGCAGGTTGGTGGCGGAGATCTCCCTCGTCGTCGCCGTGATCGTGCGCAGCGGCCGCAGGATCCGCCCGGCCACCAGCCACCCGACCGCGAGCGAGACCACGGCCATGATCGCCAGGGCGATCGCCGAGGCGATCAGCAGCTGATGGCGGTCGGAGCTGTGCTGGGCGAGGCCAGGTCGCCGGGTCGCTGCCCGGCTGGCGCGGGCACCGCGGTCACGATCACGTCTCCGGTTCTGCTCTGCCACACCACGACGGTGACGGCCAACAGGACGGCCCCCGACGCGAGGAAGACCGCAAAGAACAGCGAGCGCGAGACGCACCCGGATCGTGCGCCGCGGCAGGCGGGGTCGGAAGCGATATCGGGTTCTCATTGCTGACCGGCAGCCCGGCTGCTCGGCGGCCATGTAGGGACCTGAGCCGAGGATGCCTTGGCGGCCGTTACAGCGGCATCACGGGCTCAGTTAGGTCCGTGTCACCGACTCGGGCGTAGAACAGCGAGGACAGCCTCATCGACTCCAGGAGCCGACCGATGACGCGCCAGTCCGACTACGAGCACCACGCTGAACCTGTACACGGGGTGTCTCGCCGGCTCGTCCCGTAGAGCCGACGATGTCCGCCACTGCGCTCACCCGACCGCCGCGCCGACGCTGCCAGCGGCCGTTCGCTTCGCTTGCCGCGGCCATCTGTGCGGTCGCGATCGGCGCATGTGGCTCGTCTGCGCGCAAGCCGAGTGGTTCATCGCACGCGGGCGCGGAGCTGGCCTTCTCGGAGTGCATGCGCAGCCACGGTGTCCCGGCATACCCGGATCCCAGCCCAGGAGGCGGAGGTGGGGACATCATCAACCCCGGAAGGACATCAACCCAGCCTCCCTGGCGTTCCAGGCGGCGCAGGCCACCTGCAACAAGCCGCTGCCTGGCGGCGGGCCATCCGCGCACACGTCCGAACAGCAAGATCAACAAATGTTCGGGATCTCGAAGTGCATGCGCCACCACGGCGTCAGCGGGTTCCCGGACCCGGTGATAAGCACGATGCCGCCCAGCAACCCGCAGGACTACAGCATCGTCGAGAGCAGAGGCGAGGTGTGGCTGCTCGTACCGAGCGCGATCAACGCCACTTCCCCCGCCTTCGAGCAGGCCTCCAACGCGTGCGCCTTAGGACCAAAGCATGCGCGTTAGCTTGATCAGCCAGATCCGCGAGCTGGCGACCTCGCTAGTCATCTCGTATGCGCCAGGTTCGGCTTCCGCATCGGGCAACTGCAGAAGTCCCGCTCGACCGTCTTCGACGCCTGCGTCCACGAGGGGCTGTCGCACTGAGGGTTCCGTCCCGAGCTTTACAGAATTCCTGTATGCCGGAGAACTTCATCGAGAATCGTTGCGAGCAGGGGTTTTTGCTGCCGCCGGACGTGAGGGATTGGCTGCCGGGGATCATCTGGCCTGGTTTGTGATCGACGCCGTGAAGGACATGGACCTTCGGGCGTTCTATGCCGCCCACCGGGCGGACGGTCACGGTCGGGCGGTGTACAAGCCGTCGATGATGGCCTGAGCTCAGCCGGTCGTCGCAAGGCGGTGTGGTCGGTGACTCGAAAGGCTGGAAGAGATGGCTGAGCTTGCCTGGGTAATGCGGCTGTCGTCGTGGAGGCTCGCCCGGAGCGCGGGCCGGAACGGCGATAGCCGCGCGCGGCCAACCGGACACCCCCCGAGAACCAGGGATGGCCGCAGTCACTCGCGTTGGATGCAGCAGGCGGGATCAGGCAGCGGCGCTCAGGTACTCGGTCAGCACCTCAGCGGGTGTCTTCCACCCGAGTGTCTTTCGCGGTCGACCGTTCAACGTCGCCGCGACAGCAGCGAGCTCCTCGGCGCTATGACGGGCGAGGTTGGTGCCTCTCGGGAAGTATTGGCGCGGCAGCCCATTGGTGTTCTCGTTCGTGGCGCGCTGCCACGGGCTGCGCGGATCGCAGAAGTAGATCTGCAGACCGCTGTCGAGCCGGAGTTGCACGTGCTAGGCCATCTCAATGCCCTGGTCCCAGGTCAGCGACCGCCGAAGCTGTTCGGGAAGGGTCCCGATCGTTTCAGCGATCGCGTGCCGAACGGCGCCGGCGCCGGCACCCGTGATCGGAGGGCCGGTCTTCGTTCTTGGGCTGTTGTGACCTCCGATCGGCGGAAGATGCAGCAGCATCGTGAACCGGCTCGAGCGCTCGACCAGAGCCCATTGCGAATGCGCCGCCGTGTAGGTACAAGATGACGGAGGCCGGAGTCGTGCCGTTGAAGCCGATTTCGATGACTCCGACTCCGCGGAGCGCGCGGTCAGCCAGCGTGACGTCCTCGGCACGCGGCGCCTATCGCATCAGCTCCTCGACTGGTGGCCGCTGGACGTCGAGGTCGCCGCCCAGGTCAAGTGGCAGGTCACGCAGCAGTGCGTCAAGGGCCGTCTTCTGGTCTTGGGGTCATGAGGCCTCTTTCGTTTGTTCGATGGCTTGACTGGCCGGCATGCCGACGAGCCTGCCGTAGCCGAGGACGAGCTTTGCCGCCCGGCGTACGTCGTCCGGGTCGCCCAGTCGACGACGACATCGCCGTTGTGGTCGAGGACGACCACGGTGTGGTCGGGTGCGAGCCGCGCGACAGTCGCACCACCGATGGCACCGGCGCCGGTCACGACCGCGACGCGGTGGCCCTGGTTCGTTTTGCCGGAGATCACGCGGCCCGCCGTTCGTCGGGTTGTCAATTAGGTGGTGACCGGCCGTGCCGTCGGGAGCATCGGCGCCCCGTCTCGCCGCTGTCGCTGCTCCGCCCGCCCGGGTGGCCGTCCGGCCCACGAGCCTGACCGCGGACGCGGCGATGCCCGCGCTGACCACGATCGCGAAGCCGAGGATCGTTACCTTCGGGGTGACGTGGCGGGAGAGCGTTATCCCGACGCCCACCACTGGCAACGACAGCCCCACGAAACCGGCCAGGAACATTCCAGCGAGCGACTCCGCGATTCGGTCGGGCGGCGCGATGCTCATGACTGTCCCGACCGCGCCCCTGAAGATCGTGCCTCCTCCCGCGCCGATCAGGGCGCCTCCGGCGATGAACAGACCTAGGGACGGGGGGCGCAGCCAGACGGCCAGGACCGCGACCCCGAGTCCGATGACCATCGCGGCCATGCCGGCTTCGAACTCGCGGGTTATCGGCCAAGTTACGGTCAGGATCTGCGCGGCCACCGCCGACGCGTATATCGCGAACAAGACGGCTCCCGCGAGCGCGTGAGACGGGTGATGCAGCGTGACGGCTAGGAACAGCCCAGCCAGGCCGGTGAAGAGACCGAGCGTGGCGAAGGCCATGAAGGCGCTGAGTGCTGCGGCGAAGAACCGGCTGCGCTCGTCGGGTGGCACCGAGACGCGTTGCGGGCGGTAGCTCGGGCGTGGTTTTGGGCCCTCGCGGGTCTCAGGTGAGAGGGCGACGCCGAGCGTGCCGAGCAGGAGCGCTGCGAGGAACACCAGGTACGGCACCGTGAGTGGGTGCGCGACCCATTGCGCCAGGATCCCTGCGACCAGGGCGCCGATTCCAATTCCGCCGACGTTGACGGCCGCGACGGCGAGCTGCGCCCTTCGCGCGGGCGCGTCCGGTCGACCGACGGCATGCGGCTCCGTCAGATACGCGGTCGCTGTCGACACGACGATCCCGAGTGCGATCCCGTTGAGCAGCCGCGCGACGAGGAGGCCCGCGAGGCTCTTCGATACCAGAAGACGATCGCGCTGCAGATCGCGGTACCAAGCGCCGGGAGCAGCAGGCGCCGGCGCCCGTACCAGTCGGACAGATGACCCGCGAGCAGCAACGCGCCGATGAGCCCGATCGCGTACACCGCGTAGATGACCGTGACCATGAATAGTGAGAAGTCGTCACGGGCGCGGTACAGCCCGTACAGCGGGCTGGGCACGGCGGAGAACGCCACCGCTGCCAGAAACGCGAACGACACCATCCAGAACGCCCGCCGATGACGCCGGCTACCCACCGCAACTCACGAGACCTTCATCCCACCAGTGTCGGCGGCGCTCGACGTGGATGGTGAGGTCGATGTCATCTCCTCAATAGGTGAAGTCGAGCATCGAGCTTGATTGCGTCATTTCCGCGATGAACCACTTGCCATCGACGCGCTCGTAGCGCGCGCGGTAGCGCCCGGCGTCGCGGGCCGTGCGGAACGGCTTCACGCCTGTCTCGTCCGGAACGAGTGGCTCATCATCGGAGCGGATCGCCGCGTCCTCCATCGCGAGCTCGCCGGTTGCGGTTGTCGGCGAGGTGATCTCGATCTCGTACGAGAACAGACGATGAATCGCGGTTGCCGAGCCGACGGCCGCGTCCATCGTGTGAGCGATGTCGGCTCGACCACGCATTTCGGCCCGCGGACTGCGGTCGACGCCGTAGGGAATAAAGGTCCCATCGGGAAGGAACGTGTCCGCGAGGTCCTCCCACTGCTTGTTGTCGGCGAAACGGGCGTAGCGGGCCATAAGGTCCCGGATCGCGTCGATCGCGACCAGCCGCTCGAGGTCGGTCACGCCTTCGAGGAGCTCGTTGGACGGACGATTCATGTGTGTCTCCTAGCGCTTGGGGGACGGGGGCAAAGGGCTTGCCCGCAAGCCATGTTCTAGGTGCAGGAATTGAGAATCGCGCCCGTACGGCCACTGACGTGAAGCAGCCCCCGGGAGGCCCGCTTACGTGCAATCACTGAGCCAGCCGCGCCGTTAGTCAGGGTGGTTCCGCTGGCAGGAGGCGTCTGGGAGTCGGCCGTGATCGCCGGCATGCTGGACAGCTTGCCCTCGCGCGGCGGGGCTCTCGTCCTACGAGGCGAGCAGGCATCGGGAAGTCTGCTCTGCTAGTTGCAGGCGAGCGCGCTTGCCGTCGACCGTGGGATGCTCGCCATGAGCATTACGGGGATCCAGGCCGAGACGAACCTCCCGTCCGCCGATCGATGCGACACCGCGGGATTGCGGTCCGACACCGCCGTCACCTGCGGCCTCGCGTCTGGTCAGTTTGAGCGAGCGCGGATGCGAGCTCGTGCAGCGCGTCCTGCGTGTTCACACCGAGCGCGCCCAACAGCACCGCCGCAGGATCTGGCGGCTGAAGAGTGAGGATCTGGGCCAGCACCTGCTGGGCCGTGACCTGGCTCTTGCGGCGATTGGGCTTGACCGCATCCTGAAGCACCTTCTTTGCCGCGGGCGTCAGGCGAGGGCGATCCTTTTCCATGACGGCTCTGATCGTCGGTTTCTTCGGCACGGGGCGCATCGGCAGCGGGGGAGCGTCGGCGCCGAACCCCAGGCCCAGGGCGCCCAGGGCTTCGCGATCGAGCGACTCGAGGGCCTCGCGACCTTGCTGCAGGCTCACGCCCAGCACGGCTGCGGTCGAGGGATCCTCCAACAAGGCCAGCAAGAGGTGATCGGTGCCAGTTCGGCGATCACCTCGGCGACGAGCCTCCTCAGTGGCCCACAAATAGATGGCCCAGGGGTGAAGCACCTCTGGCACTACGGACTCGGTCGTCATGATGACTCCTTGTTGTATTTGGTGTGCACGGATTGGCGGGTGACGCCCAACGCGTCTCCGATCTGCTGCCACGACCAGCCCTGTTCCCGGGCCAAGGCGACGTGGCGCGCCTCGACCCGTTCCGCGAGCCGGTGCAGAGCCAGAGCGGCGCGGAGCCCCAGCGACGGGTCGTTGGACGCGATCGCGGAGGCGATGTCTTCTTCGTTCATGGCCGTCAGTTTAGACTGACAACAGACGTTTGTCAATCCAAACTGACGTCGACGTGGTCTCGCAACGATCGGTATCCAGTCCCGTGGGCGTCGACTGGACGCGTGCGCCCGCATCAAGTCCGGCGACACGCTCTCAGGCAGTCTCGCTTCGCCGGTGCTCAGCGGCTGTTGGCGGCGCGAAGGTGCCGCAGCCAGTGATGCCCAGAAACACTTGCACGAAAATCCATGCACAAGTATCCTTGCATCTAAGGGTTTCCCTGATTCCCGTCCCGATTCGATCGCTGCTGGTCGCTGCAACGATCGCACCCCAGATGACCCTGGACCGGCGCACTATGGCGAGGGAGATGTGTTGGCCGGCGTGCTGCTCGATGGTGAATTCGGATCCGGGGAGGTACCGCACGACTCGAGGTCGCGGCTTGTTTGCCAGCCGCCATGCTTATTCCTGTGGTCGTTCTCCGCGCCCGCCACCCTTTGCGGCGGCCGACGCGCGGTGACCCGGCTCGCCAGCGCCCGGTCATTCGGGCGAGCCGCCCCCGCCCAGTAGTGGCTGTTCCCAGCTCGGCACCAGCCTTGGCCATATAGGCCCAGGCGGTCAGCCGAACACAGGGTATAGCTCGTCTCTGAACCCGTATAAAGGCCGCTCTCCCTCCGGGGCGTGGACCTTCCACTGCGGGTGCGTGGACGTTATTAGCGCCCCGCCCGCGCGGACCAGAAAGGGATTACTGATGTCAGCCAACCCGCACATCTTTGACGCGCGATCCATTCCAAACGAAGTGCACAGCAGCACGAAAGATCCCGAGATCGCCGAGTGGGTGAAGACCGGGCCTGTGCTTGGCGCTCACGAGCCGGTGCACATCCAGCGGCGCGCGCACGATGCCTTCATCGACGAGGTGATGCCCCCGATCGGGGAGATCGAGCATCTCGGGCTCCGGGGCCTGCACGGGACGATCCCGGTTCGGGTCTATCACCCATCAACGCCGGGGCGCGCCGACGGAGGGGCGCTGATCTACCTTCACGGCGGCGGTTTCATCGTCGGCTCCTTGGACCAGTTCGAGACAGCCATGCGGCTGTTCGCGGAGGGCAGCGGCGCTCAGGTCTACTGCGTGGATTACAAGCTCGCCCCCGAATACCAGTGGCCGGTCCAGATCCAGGAAGGCGAATTTGTCGTCCGCTGGCTGTTCGAGCGCGCAGCCGAGCGCGGCGTCGACCCGGACCGGATCGCGCTCGGTGGCGACTCCGCCGCCGGGAATCTGACCTGCACGATCACGCTGAAGCTGCGTGACGAGGACGGCCCCAAGCTGGCGCTGCAGATGCCGATATATCCCGAAGCCAAGATGCCATTCGACACTCGCGCGGGCGTCGAGAACGTGTCCGGAGGTTATGTCGACACGGCCGGAGTGCTGCTCTTCGTCTGGTGCCTAGTCCCGCAAGGCGTGGACTACTCGCAGCCGTACATCACGCCTCTGAACGCGCCTAGTCACGCAGACCTTCCCAAGGCGCTGTTGGTGACGTGCGGTTTCGACATGCTGCGTGACGTCGCCCATGCGTATGCGAAGAAGCTCGCGACCGACGGCAACGACATCACCTACGTCCATTACCCGGACCTGCCGCACGGGTTCATCCAGATGACGGCGCATTCGCAGCGTTGTCTCGAAGCCACGCAGGAACTCGCGGGCTTGCTCGGTGACGCGCTGGCCAAAGCCGAGCGCGCAGCTGCGGTGAGCGCCGGGTACACCCCGGTGTCTCCCGCCTCCCGAGACAGGGGTACGCGATCAACAAGCTACGCAAGAAGCGACCGGTGGACCGGCTGATTGATGCGTACTCAGCTCGGGAGGCGCGCCTTCATGCAACGTCAGGTTCGGGTGGGTCGCGACCCGGAGGGCGATGGATCGGTGGTCGCGAGGCCTGCGATGAAGATGCTGGCTTGCCGGCGGGCGAGTTGGTCCCAGTCGGCTGTGTGCGGGAGTGGTTGGGCGAGCATCGCCCCGGTAATGATGATGTCGGTGGGGGTGGCGTCTGGTCGGATCGTCCCCTCGCGATGTCCGCGGGCGAGGACTTGATCGAGGAGCTGCCGGATTTCGGTTTGAACGGCGACGATGTTCTTGTCGTGGATGACAGGCCCGCCGTGGAGCGGGAGGATGAACTCGTTGCGCGCCGCGATCGTCTGGCCGAAGAACTGTTCAAGTGCCGCGGGGGCCGGCTCGTCGCTATGGGCGGCGGCGTGCGCGTGTTGCAGTACGAGGTGGAAGGAGCGCAGCGTCAGAGCCGCTAGGAGGGCGGAGCGCGTCGGGTAGTGGCGGTAGAGGGTTCCGATCCCGACGCCCGCCTCGTCGGCGATCGTTGCCATCGGCACTCGCTCGCCGTCGCGCCTGACTGCGATCGTCGCGGCGACGAGGATGCGTTCGCGATTGGCCGCCGCGTCGCTTCGCGGTCGCCGTGCGGCGCGTCGTGCATGTGTTGATGCTTCGGACATCGGCGGGGTCATCGTGTCAGCAGCGAGACGGGGCTCGCGTTCGCTAGGCTCCAGATCATAAACGGACGATTTCTACCGCTTAGCCTACGACAGAGGAGCGCCGATGAGCGATACTCCGCCCGCCGAGTCACAGCCACGAGGACCGATCCCCGCCGACGACCCCGGGCGGGTTCTGACGCACGTGAGCCCCGACACGGATCAGTCGCTGCCTCATCTCGGGGTGGTCGGCGACACCTACACCATCCTGGTGTCCGGCGCCGACACCGCTGGGCGCTACACGCTGATCGACATGTACGTTCCGCCCGGCGGCGGGCCGCCACCGCACCGACATGACTTCGAGGAGATGTTCACCATTCTCGACGGCGAGATCGAGCTGACGTTCCGCGGCGTCAGCGCGGTCGCGAGGGCCGGCGAGACGATCAACGTGCCCGCCAACGCCCCGCACGTCTTTCGAAACGTCTCCGAACGCGCCGCGCGATTGCTGTGTCTCTGCTCTCCCGCAGGCCAGGAGGAGTTCTTCAAGGAGGTCGGTGTGCCGGTCGCGCACCGAACCGAGGCTCCACCGGCACTCGACGATGCCGCGACTCGTGCGTTCATCGCCAAGGCGATCGCACTCGCCCCGAAGTATCGGACCGAACTGCTGCTCGACGAGCCGAAGCGCTGACCGGGAGCCGAACGGGACAGCCCTGAGCCAGCAACAGCGACGCCCTCGATCAACTGCTGCGAGACGCGCCACTGGGGAGCAGAGAGGTTGTCCCGGCGCTCGTAGAACTCTGAGGTGACGGCGGTCCCTCCGGCCCGTCCGCTTCTGGTGGAAGCGTGGCGGGTGGATCTGCCAAGACCGAAGGAGGAACCGCTGTGAGTCAGACCGTACCGGTCGCGGAGGCGACCATCGATGAGGCCGTGCTGCCGGAGCGGCCCGCGGGTGAGGCATGGCGCGTTCTTCGAGACGCGCTGCGGGCGAGCGGCGGGCCTGTCGCCGTCAGTTCTTGTGGTCGTTGAGGAAGCCGCGAATCTGGGCGACGGCGCGTGGATCTGAGAGCACCGTGATGTGGCCACGCTTGGGATATATCTCGAGCGCCGATCCCGGGATTAGACGGGCGGTCTCCTCAAACAGCTCCTCGTCATAGAAGCGGTCACGACCGCCTCCCACCAGTAACGTCGGTGCTCGCACGGTCGCCAGACGGGCGAGGTCAAACTCATCTTCGGCCTCGATCGTCGTGGCCATGTCCTGCAAACCGCTCTCTGAGAATAAGTGCGGCGCGAGTAGCCATCCGATGCATCCTGCGGGCAACCGAAGCGTGGGCGGAACCAGTGCGCCGGCCATGACCGCCACCGCTTGACGGGTCGCACCTGCGCGCACCCGCGCCGCGATCTGGCGCTGAAGCAGTTTCGCGCTGCGACCAAGCCGACACCCCGTGCTGACAAGAGCCAGCCGGCGCACCACATCGGGGTGCTCGGCAGCCAGGTGCTGAGCGATGCTGCCGCCCGTCGAGGCCCCCAGAAGATCAACCGGCGCGTTAAAGGCCTGGCGCAGCGCCTGAGCATGTTCGGCCGCCAGCGCGGCCATCGTCATCCCGTGCGGCAACCCCGGACGCCGGTTGACATAGAACACCTGCCTCTCGCGTGCCCACGGCCGGATCGCCGCTTCGTGCATGCGGCGCAGCGAACCCGCAGACACACCAGCCTCCGGCGCAAGGCCGGAAAGCAGCATCAACGGAGGCCCCGACCCGGCCACCAGGCAAGGAAAGGTCCCCAGCGAGCTCTCACGGACGTCCATCAGCGAGCATCGTGTCACCCAGGCTTCGTGCACGTAGATGCGAGCGGCGGCTTGGATGACGCGCCACGAGTCGCCTGGGGCTCGGCCGCGGGCAAGGTGTGGTGATGCGCCGCAATCGCGCGGCCCAAGCGGGCGCGCGTAGAAAAGTGGACGAGCAGCGCGCGCGTTGGTCACTCGGACCAGCCGGGTCGCACGAGGCCGGACTCGTAGGCGATCACGACGAGTTGGGCGCGGTCCCGGGCGCCGAGCTTGATCATGGCCCGGCTGACGTGCGTCTTCGCCGTGGCGGAGCTGACGACAAGCCGCTCGGCGATCTGCTCGTTCGACAAACCGGCGGCGGCGAGCGCCATCACCTCGCGCTCGCGGTCGGTCAGCTCCTCGAGGGCAGCAGAGTGGGGCGGCTCCTTGGCGCGCGCGGCGAACTCGCCGATCAGCCGGCGGGTGACTGATGGCGATAGCAGCGCCTCGCCTGCGGCCACGACCCGTACCGCCTCGATCAGGTCGCTCGGCTTGGTGTCCTTGACCAGAAAGCCGGCTGCCCCGGCCCGAATCGCGTCGAACACGTACTCGTCGAGTTCGAACGTCGTCAGGATCACGATCCGGACGCCGGCGAGCGCAGGGTCCGCGGCGATCTCGCGTGTGGCGGCGATTCCGTCGAGCGTCGGCATGCGGATATCCATCAGCACGACGTCGGGGATGAGCGCGCGCGTCAGGTCGACCGCCTCGCGCCCGTCCGTCGCCTCGCCGACTACCTCGATCCCGTCCTGCGCGTCCAGGAGCGCGCGGAACCCGGCGCGCACCAGCGCTTGGTCGTCGGCGAGCAGCACGCGGATCACGGCGGCCACTTGGCCGGCACGGGGATCCGCGCGCGAATGCGGAAGCCGCCGCCGGATCGGAGG
Organism: uncultured Solirubrobacterales bacterium; assembly: GCA_963763525.1. Classification (GTDB taxonomy): domain Bacteria; phylum Actinomycetota; class Thermoleophilia; order Solirubrobacterales; family Solirubrobacteraceae; genus Palsa-465. Next base: position 990,272 of record CAVXPA010000008.1, on the reverse strand, counting down.
CCGGCGTCGAACGTGCCGCCAAGGGCGACCGCGCGCTCGCGCATGCCCGGAATGCCGTTGCCACCGCCCTCGCCGTCCGGCGCTGGCACCTCGCGGCTATCGCCCAGGACGCCCGCGTCGTGTCCGTCGTCGTCCACCTGCACGATCAGCTCGTCGGGGTCGTAGGTCAGCTCGACGGTCGCGGCGCCGGCCCCGGCATGGCGGACGATGTTGGTCAGGGCCTCCTGCACGATCCGGAACGCTGCCAGATCGATGCTCGCCGGGAGCGGCCGGCGCTCGCCGTGCACCTCGAGCGTGACTCCGACGCCAGCCGCGCTGGTGCGGGTCACGAGGTCATCGAGGCGGTCCAGGCCCGCCGCCGGCGCCCGGGGGGCCTCCTCGCCGGTCCCGCGCAGCACGCCGAGTACCGAGCGGACCTCGCGCAGCGCGTCCGCGCTCGCCTCGTTGATCGCCGTCAGAGCGATCCGCGCCTGCTCTGGCTTCTCGTCCATCAGGTGCAGGGCGACACCTGACTGGACGTTGATCAGCGAGATGTTGTGCGCCAGCACGTCGTGGAGCTCCTGGGCGATGCGCAGCCGCTCCTTGTCGGCCTTGCGGCGGGTCTGGGAGCTCGTGCGCCCGTCTGGCCTCCGCGAAGCGCTCCCGTCGGTTGCGTATTCCTTCGGCGCCGGCCATCGCCACCAGCAGCCAGGCGGCGATCGCCAGCGCCGCCAGCACCTTCGGTCCGCCGGAGTGTCCGAGCGCCCACGGCAACCCAAGAAAGACCAGCCAGCCGGCCCCGATCGCGGCCCACGCGAGCACCCGTTCCCCGGCGAACATCGCCGAGACAATCGCGAAGCCGAGGCACAGGAAGTTCGGCCCAAACGGGTAGCCGCGCGCGGCGTACGCCACCGTGACTGCGAACACGAACGCGAGCACCTCGCGCACGTACCGCCGCCGCAGGACGAGCGCAAGCGGGCCGAGCGCCAGCAGCGCATAGGCACCGGCGTCAAGCGGCGTCGCAGGACGACACGCAGATGCCCACCAGCAGCTGTGCGTGCGCGACGCGTGATGCGCCGCCCCCGCCGTGGCGGCGATCTGGATCACCCCGCACATCAGGGCAAGACGGACGTCACTGCGGCGGATCCAGCCCGACCGGGTCACAGCCGCACGATAACCCCGCGCGCGTGGGCCGTCATCGGCTCCCGGGCGCAGCCGCGACTACGCCGGCGGGAGTACACGGTGTTGCCACGATCACACACCAGGCGCAGCACACAAGCCGCCCCTCGCCCGACGACAAATCGCCCGCCGGAGAGCATGCTTCTCCGCGCAGCACGCGACCGAACCAGAGAGACCGAAGGAGCAACGATGTACGGGTACGACACGATCAGCCAGATAATGAGGAACCCGCACCTACGCGCGAGCGACGCCGACCGCGACGCGACCGCCGACCGGCTGCGCCAGCACCACACCGACGGCCGGCTCGACCAGGACGAATTTCAGGAGCGCCTGGACGGGTGCTTCGCCGCGAAGACCGTGGGCGAACTGGCCGAGCTCACACGCGACCTGCCGGCCGATACGGCCCGGCACCGCGCGGGCGGCCGCACCGGCTTCGGCCTGCTCGGCTGGCTGCGCATGATCCCGATCGTTCCGATCATCCTGGCGATCGTCGCCATTCACCTGATCTTCGGTGTTGTCGGCGGCCTGTGGATCCTCATCCCGCTCTTCTTTCTCGCCCGCTTCACGTTCTTCCGCCGCGGATTCCGCGGCTGGAGCCGTCGCCGCGGAGCCGCGCTGTAGCGAGGCGGCGGATCGGACGGGGCGGGATGGTCGCGGTTACCGTACCCGCGCCGCGGCCCGGAGCCCCGACCGCTCGCACCACGCCCGGGGAGCTGGCGGCTGCGCCGCCGCCAGCGCCCCGGCGTGGTCGCCTAATCGCCGCTCGAGCAGGCCGCTCCACTGGCTCCTCGCGAGTGGGGGAGATGTAACCTGTCTCAAGCGTGGGAGCTCGCGTATGCGAACACTCGTCGGGTTGAAGACGGCGTTCGCGACGGCAGCTCCGGCTCCGCGGATTCCGAGTTCGCTACCTTCGACGCCCCGGGGGGTATGCGCGCGCTCGAAGCTCGGAGCTTCTCGCGTACCGCCGTGTCCCCGCGGTGAACGGTGCTGTAGCCGGTCGCCTTCGTTGAGCTGTCGGAGACCGGGCGATGACCCGACGTTGGTCCTCGAATTGGGCGAGAGGCTTGGACCTTCAGAACGCCGACGGCGGCCTAGTCTGGCCACGGTATCCGCCGTTATATGATTCGTTTATGAGCCCTGCTGGGTCGGCCAGTGGCCAGTTCCGGGGTGGGCGTGCGTTGCGACACGCGAAGTCCGTGCCAGCAGTCTCCAGGTGCGCGTGGATGCGGCCTTGGTTGCTCCCGGCGGGCTTGCTCGGGACGGTCGTGCTGATCTCGCTGTCAAGCCCGGTCGGGTTGATTCTCGTGGGTATTTGGGGCTTTCTTGTGTTTCCCTACGTCGCTGCGTACATCTACTCTCATTCGCGGGCCGACGGCGGTCGCGACAACGAGAATGGCTCCCCCGACGGCGAAGCGGACTACTGGCGGACCAAGTTGACGTAGCCGCGGAGTGACTTCTCAGCCAAAACTATGGCGGCGGCGGGGAAACGTGCTGTGCGGGCTGCGCCGCATAGTCGGCCGCTAGAACTGAGTCTCCTGGGGCGGCACACTGTACGTAGCCGGGTGGATTATACGTGTCACGCCACCACACCGGCGAGTATTGGGACTCGCCGAGACTGTACTGGTAGGCGCCGTAATACCAGGTGCCGTTCTGCGAGTGCCCGGTGGCATACGGTCCATAAATGTAGTCTGTGAGTGATGTGTTCGGCAGCGACGCGGTGCGGTTCGAACTGAGGTTAGACGGGCTCCAGATGTTGAGGTTCAGGTTGGCAAAGGTCCACACCTGAAAGACCTTCGCGGCCCCGCCACTGCCCGAGATGGTCGTGAGCGCCTCGAACTGATTCTGCGGAAACAGGGCGCTGTGGAACGTGGCGGTGGGAGGAGGCGACGCGCAGGTGAAGTTGTTGACGTCATTTGATGGCTGTACGGGGCCGCTGACGGTGGGGCTTCCGGTGAGGTTGTAGCCCGACCACGCCCACAGGGATCAGGGCCGAATAGGCGGAGGCGGTCGCATTGGCTACCAGCGCGGTGACCGGGTCAGCGGTTGTCGTGGGTTGCCACGTCCATGTGGGATCGTTACCTATCGCGGTGCCGACCGCCGACAGCTTGCCGTAGTCGTAGAGCAGGATCTTCTCCATCTGACCGACCCACTGGCCGTAGGCGCCCTGCTGTTGGGCCATCTGGGCGGCCAGGTTCTCCGAGGTGCTAGTCACCTCGGCCGCGGGGCCGCCGTTGCTGTCGGGCGGTTGCATGACATCGGTGGCCAGCGCCCTGCGTCCAGGGTGACCGCGCGGCCCACCGCTGCCGGGCCGTCGAGCCTCGCCGCCGCGACGTCGCGCCGCGGATCAAGCTGGAACGTGCGTTCCCAGTCAGCGATCCGACCGTCGAGCATGATCAGCCGCACCCGCAGGCTGTTAGACCCCCAGTGCACCGCCCCCAACTGCGCCAGGTCGAGCGCTCGCGGCCCCGCGGGCACCCGCCCGGGGACCCCGTTGAGCGTCACGATCAGGCCTTCGACGCCGGCGCTCGGCATCCGGAAGCTCGTCGTCGCCGCCCGGAGCTCGCCCGCTCCGAGCCGGAGGTGCACGGCGAGCGCGTGCGCGTCGCGATAGCCGGCAACGAACCGGACGGGGATCACCCAGCGCGGCGGCCCGTCGCGCGGACCGGCGCTCACCCACAGCAGGTTCTCTCCCACGACCAGCCCGTCCGCCGCGTCCAGCCGCACTCCCAGCCGGCCCGAGCGGATCGCGGCGTGGCGGATTGGGTGCCCGTTCAGCTGGACTGACAGGCTGCCCACGGGGCGGTTGATCGACAACGTCGCGCCCAGCCGCAGCCTCCTGGCACCGTCCACGCTCCCGGCCACGATCACCGCCCCCGGCCGCGGGGCGAGCACCCTGATCGGCCCACCGCCCCCACCGGTGGCAGCCGCCGAGGGAGCAGCACTCGTCCCAACGACCACCGACACCGCGAGCGCGGCCACGCTAAGCAACGCCACGAGCCCGACCAGCCGCCGCCGTGGACTCCGGTACGGCGTAACCCCTGCCCTGCGGCGAATAGGTAGCGTGAGGGCCTTCATCGAGGGTCTTGGGTGGGCGTGCGGACAATGGTGCGGTGAAGTTTCGATGCCGAGTTCGCATCAGTTGAGGCTGGTTTGGGATTGACGGTGGGCGCGCCCTTGCGATACTCGCGGCGATGAGTCGGGTTTTTATCACCGGGTCTGCCGATGGCCTTGGGTTGATGGCAGCGCGGCTGTTGATTGCTGATGGCCACGAGGTCTTCTTACATGCACGCTCCCGCCCACGTGGAGAGGAGGCGTTGCTGGGTGCGCCCGGCGCGGCGGGAGTGCTGGTGGGCGATCTTTCCAGTATCCGTCAAACGCGGGAACTCGCCGACTCGGTCAACGCCGAGGGTCGGTTTGACGCGCTGATCCACAACGCGGGTGTCGGTTATAGAGAGCCACGGACTGAGACCGAGGACGGGCTCGAGCACGTGTTTGTGATCAATGTTTTGGCGCCCTTCCTGCTCACCGCGTTAGTCGAGCGCCCCGACCGGCTGATCTACCTGAGCTCAGGCATGCATCAGTCCGGAGATCCCGACTTCGCTGATTTGCAGTGGGAGCAGCGGCGCTGGAACGGCGCACAGGCCTACGCGGACTCCAAGCTGTTGGACGCAGCCTTCGCGTTCATCGTCGCCGGACGATGGCCGGAAGTATCCGCCAACGCCGTGGAGCCCGGCTGGGTGGCGACGAAGATGGGCGGGGCCGGAGCGCCAGACGACCTAGCCCAAGCGCCGCTCACCCAGGTGTGGCTGGCCGTGGGCTCGGAGACGGCCGACATCACTGGCGGCTACTTCTACCATCGCCGACCGCGGCGTCCGGCCCCGCTCGCTCAGGACACGGAGGTTCATCAGTTGCTGCTCGAGAGCTGCTCATCGCTGACCGGAGTCGAGCTTCCGGCGTGAAAGAATGTGCTCGTGGTCGGGGAGCTTGATCTGACCAAGCTCCGAGCGTTCGTGACGCTCGCGGAGTACCTGCATTTCGGTCGGGCCGCCGAGGCTTTGCATCTCACGCAGCCGGGGTTGAGCCGACAGATCCAGACGCTCGAGCGTCAACTCGGTGCGCGCCTGCTCGAGCGCGACCGACGCAACGTCGCCCTGACCGAGGCTGGACGGCAGCTGCTTGAGGACGCGGTGCCGCTGCTGGAGGCTGTCAACGCGACCCGGCTGCGGGTGGCGCGGGCCGCGCGAGGTCCGCGCCGCCTTGTGATTGGGTTCCGTGCCGGTGTGATCCCGACGCCCGCGATCGCGGCGCTCTGCGAGTTGCATCCCGATCTTGCCGTCGACGTCAAGCGGCTGGAGTGGGACGACCAGGAGTTCAACCTGCTCAGCGGGGACGTGGATATCGCTTATGTCCGCGAACCAATCACGGAGCGGGGCTTGCGTCTGATCCCGCTCTATCACGAGCCTCGGCTCGTCGCGCTCCGTCGCGATCATCCCCTTGCCGAAGCGGAGGAGCTCTGGCAGAGCGACATTGCCGATGAGCGCCACCTGCGGTATCTCCAGCCGCTAACTCCGGGTGGAACGCCGATCCGCAGCGTCGAGGAGAAGCTCGAGCACGTTGCCGCCGGGCATGGGATCATCGTGCTGCCACTCTCTGCCACGCGCCACTACACCCGGCCCGAGGTTGTCTACGTGCCGGTCGTCGACGCCCAGCCCGACCAGGTGTTCCTCGCCTTCGTGGCCCAGCGCGAGTCGGATCTGCTCGAGGACTTCGTCGCGGCCGCCGCGGCCGCCGCACGGCGCGCCGCCGACATCACGGTCGGCGCGATCGCCTAACTATAACTAACCTCGGCAGCGCGGCCCGCACGATCCGCCTGAAATCGTTGGCCGGCGAACGTCAGGGCCAGGTGTTACCCGCGGGTTGTCATGGTGATGCGCGTGCGTCATCACACGTAATCGAACCGCGATTGACGGTAACCGTGTTCTCGCTCACGCTTGTCCCATAACGGTACGCCCACTTTCATTCCCAGCGCCCGTCGACTATCGGAGGTTCAAACCATTATGCCTGAAGAGATCCTGATTGAGGGCGGCAACGTCGTCACTGTCGATCCGCGCCTTGGTGACTTCCTCGACGGCGACGTGCTCGTTCGTGACGGCGTCATCGCTCAGGTAGGGCCTCACCTTGCTGCGTCGGCGCCTGACGCTGAAGTGATGGACGCCCGGGGTCGCCTCGTGATTCCCGGCCTGGTTGACACTCACCGGCATGTGTGGCAGGGCGCTATCGGCGGGTTCACTCCGCAAATGACCGGCGCCGGCTACGACCCGGCCGTGCTGCGGGGGATTGCGCCTCGCCATACCCCTGAGGACATCTATGCCGGCACCTTGTGGGGTGCGCTGCAGGCGCTCGATGCCGGAATCACGACGATCGGCGATTGGGCTCACAACCTCCAGTCCGCCGCACACGCCGACGCTAACCTGCGTGGCCTGCGGGAGTCGTGCATACGGGGCTACTTCCTCTATGGCGGCCCTGGGCCGGCGAGCGACGATCCGAACCCGCCGCACCCCGTAGACGCCCGCCGCATGCGCGACGAGCAGTTTTCGACCGGGATGAACGGTCGTCTGCGCATGGGTTTGGCGCTGCGGGGACCGTGCTTCACGAGCCCGGACCGCAACGCGAAGGACTTCGAGTTCGCCCGCGAGCTGGGTCTGCCGATCTCGCTGCACGTCGGCATGGCCGGTACCGCTGACGCCGTCACGACCCTCCAGCAGTTCGGTTTGCTCGGCGCGGACGTGAACTACGCCCACGGCAACATGCTGACCGACGAGGAGTTCGACCTGATCGCCGCCAGTCACGGCACGCTATCTATCACCCCCTCGACGGACATGCTGATGCAGTTCGGCACCTATCCTGGCACGGGCCGTGCGCTCGAGCGCGGGATCGTGTGTGGGTTTGGGGTGGACACGATATGCAGCGCCGGGACGGACCTGTTCTCCGAGATGCGACTAGCCCTGGCCGCCGAACGCTCCCGGGCCAACGCTGCCGCACTGGCGCGAGGGGAGAGGGTCGAGACGGTGGGGCTCCATCAGCGTGACATGCTGCGGCTCGCGACTCTCGACGGCGCCCGGGTGTAGGGCCTCGAGGACGAGATCGGGAGCCTGACGCCGGGCAAGCAGGCCGACATCGCGATCGTGGACATGCGCTCGCCGCACCTCGACGGGTTCGGCGACCCCGTTGCGGTGATGGTGCTTGGTGCAGGCCCGGCGGATGTCGAGACGGTGATCGTCGGCGGCGATGTCGTCAAGCGAGACGGGCAGCTCGTGGGAGCTCACGTCGAGCGAGCCCATCGACTCATGCACGAAACCCGGGACCGTCTGCGCAGCAACGACACACCATCAACATCGCGGTTCTCCGGCTCAGCCGCGCCGGCTGCGGGCTCCCGGCGCGCCTCCCGCGAAACGATCACGAGGTGATGACGGTGGTGGACACGGCCGGTCCCGAGAACGATCTCCCCCGGCGCGCGACTAGTGCGGGACGGGGAGACCCCCGTTGTAACGGGCGTGTCGATCGCGCCGCGGGCGCGATATCGTCGGCGTCGCATGGTCAGCGAGCGGCCGGCGGAGGTGTTGCACGACCGTCATAGCGAACGCGCGGTGCTGGAACGGCTGCTCGCGGCGGTGCGGGGCGGCCAGAGCCGCGTCCTCGTGGTGAGCGGCGAGCCTGGGGTCGGCAAAACGGCCCTCCTCCAGTCCGTGATCGAGTCCGCGTCGGGGTTCCGGGTCGTGCGCGCGGTCGGCGTGGAATCAGAAATGGAGCTCGCGTTCGCGGCCTTGCAGCAGTTGTGCGCACCGATGCTCGATCGGCTCGACCGGCTTCCCGCTCCGCAACGCGACGCGCTCGGCGTGGCGTTCGGTGCGCGCCGGGGCCGCCCCGGACCGCTTCCTGGTCGGGTTGGCGGTACTGAGCCTGCTGGCGGACGCGGCCGAGGAGCAACCACTCGTATGCGTGGTCGACGACGCGCAGTGGCTCGATCGAGCCTCGGAACAGGCACTCCTGTTCGTGGCGCGGCGACTCTTGGCGGAGTCGGTCGCGCTGCTGTTCGCGACGCGCGATCCGGGCGAGGAGCTCAACGCGTTGCCGAAGCTGGCGGTTGAGGGCCTGCGCGATCGTGACGCGCGCGCGTTGCTGGGCTCAGCGGTCCGCGTTCCGTTAGACGAGCGGGTACGCGAGCGGATCGTCGCGGAAGCGCGCGGCAACCCGCTGGCGCTGTTGGAGCTCCCACGTGGCTTGACGCGCGCCGAGCTGTCCGGTGGATTCGGGATACCGGACACACCCGGCCTATCCGGACGGATCCAAGACAGCTTCCGCCGCAGACTCGCGGCGCTCCCGGCGGAGACCCAGCGACTTTTGCTGATCGCGGCCGCGGAACCTGCCGGCGACCCGGTACTCGTCTGGCGGGTGGCCGACCGACTCGGGATTGGAATCCAAGCAGCGGCCGACACCGACGAGCTGCTCACGATCGGCACGAGCGTCACCTTTCGCCACCCGCTGGTCCGCTCGACCGTCTACCGAGCGGCCTCGCCCGAGGACAGGCGAGCCGCCCACCGCGCGCTCGCCGACGCGACCGACAAACAACTCGACCCCGACCGCCGCGCCTGGCATCTCGCCGGAGCCACCCCGGCCTTCGATGAGGACGTCGCCTCCGAGCTCGAACGCTCCGCCGGCCGCGCCCAGGCGCGCGGAGGCCTATCGGCAGCCGCCGCGTTCCTCGAACGAGCGACCACGCTGACGCCCGACCCGCAGCGCCGGGCGGGACGAGCACTCGCCGCGGCTCAGGCCAAATACCAAGCTGGTTCGCTCGACGTGGCACTCCGACTGGTCGCCATCGCAGAGTCCGGGCCGCTGAACGAGCACCAGCGCGCCGAGGTCGACCTGCTGCGCGCGCAGATCGCGTTTGCCGTCAACCGCGGCCGCGACGCCCCGCCGCTGCTGCTGAAGGCCGCGAAGCGGATCGAGTCGCTCGACGCGAGGCTGGCGCGCGACACCTATCTCGACGCGTTGACCGCGGCGGTGTTGGCCCACCGTCTGGCCACGGGCGTGGGGCTAACTATTGCAGGTCGCCGATGCCGTCCGTACTGCCCCGCCGGTGCGACCGCCACGCGCATCCGATCTCCTCCTCGATGGCTGGGTGGCGCTGATCACCGAGGGCTACCAGGCCGGAACGCCGATGCTAAAGCGGGCGCTGAGGGCGTTTCGCAGCAAGTCCGTCCCCAGGGACGAGGAGATCCGCTGGCTGTGGCTCGCCTGTCACACGGCTTATGAGCTGTGGGACGACGAAACGTGGCGCTTCTTGTCCGAGCGCCTGGTTGAGCTCGCCCGGGAAGCCGGAGCTCTCGCCGCGCTCCCGATCGCCCTCGATGCGCTCTCGTCCTCAGTCCTGTTCGCCGGAGATTTCGCGAGGGCGACTTCTCTGGTCGAGGAGGGACAGGCGATCACCGAGGTGACCGGGAGCCATCCGACGGCGTATGGCCCAGTCTTGCTTGCCGTCTGTCAGGGCCGCGAGGACCGCGCCACCGCGGTGATCGAGTCGAGCAGCCAGGAGGTGATCCGCCGGGGCGAGGGGATGGGGCTGATCGTCATCCAGTGGGCGAGCGCGATTCTCCACAATGGCCTCGGGCAATACGAGGAGGCGCTGGCCGCGGCTCGACAGGCCAGCGAGGATCCCCATGATCCTCCCCGCGCGCTCCCCGAACTAATCGAGGCGGCCACCCGTTGCGGCGTGCGAGAGCAGGCTGCCGACGCCCTCGAGCGACTCTCGAGTACCACCCAGGCCACAGGCACCGACTGGGGGCTCGGGACCGACGCATGTTCGCGGGCGCTGCTGAGTGACGGCGACGCCGCGGAACGGCTCTACCGAGAGTCGATCGAGCGGCTCGGCCGGACCGGTGTACGGCTTGCACTCGCCCGCGCTCATCTGCTCTACGGCGAGTGGCTACGCCGCGAACGCCGCCGGCTCGACGCGCGCGAGCAGCTACGCCACGCCCACCATTCATTCACGCAGTTCGGCATGGAAGCGTTCGCCGAACGCGCCCGGGTCGAGCTCGTCGCAACCGGTGAGCACGCGCGAAAACGGACCGTCGAGACGCGTGACGACCTGACCGCCCAGGAAGCTCAGATTTCTCGCCTGGCGGCAGACGGGGCCACCAACCAAGAAATCGCCGCGCAGCTGTTCATCAGCCCGAGCACCGTCGACTATCACCTGCGCAAAGCATTCCGCAAGCTCGGAGTGAAGTCCCGCCACCAACTCAAACAGCGACGTCTCCTCGAGTCAGGCGCATACGCTGAACCCCCAGCTGGCGGGAACTGACCGCGCCGAACGCGGTCCAGCCTGTGCCGGTTCCCGCTCTTTGCGCGCTCGCAGGGCTATTGGCTCCGCTCGAGTCGCTCCTGGCAGGTCTGTGTCAACTCAGAAAGTCGCTGTAGGTCGCGGGCCGCCGTATCCTCGCGGTCGGCCGCTGCGCGGTATGCCAGGTACGCGCCGGCGGCTTCCGGCGTGTCCGAGTCAAACCACGCGCGCAGCGCGTGGTCGGAATCGACCTCTGCCGCCACCCACGTCATATGCGCGTCGTCGAGCACGCGGGCGGCGATCACGGTTAGGTCGTGGCTGGGATTACGGTTGATGCTCGTTGACGTTGCCATGGGATGTTCCTAAGGGCTTGATGGACTGGTCGACCGAGGGTAGGCGCGTTGCGGGTTTGTTCGCATCACTGAACGCGTAGCCCGCGACCAGGCGGGCTCGTAGTCGGCGGGGGTGTCGACTGGAGCGTGGGCGCGGTATCGTCGCTGCTGCATGGTCACCCGACGGGCCGGCGCACGTATTGCACGGCCGGCGCAACGAGCGCGAGGCGCTGGAGCGGCTGCTCGAGGCCGTGCGAGGTGGGCAGAGCCGGGTGCTGGTGGTGAGCGGGGAGCCGGGGGTGGGGAAGACGGCGCTGTTGGAGTCCACGATCGGGTCTGCGTCGGGGTTCCGGGTCATGCGGGCGGTGGGCGTGGAGTCCGAGATGGAGCTCGCGTTCGCGGCTCTGCAGCAATTGTCCGCGCCGATGCTGGATCGCCTGGACCGGCTTCCCGCCCCGCAACGGGACGCGCTGGGGGTGGCGCTCGGGCTGCGGGCAGGGGACGCGCCGGATCGGTTCCTGGTCGGGTTGGCGGTGCTGAGCCTATTGGCGGAGATGGCCGAGGAGCAGCCGCTTCTGTGTGTCGTTGACGACGCGCAGTGGCTCGATCTGGCCTCGGCGCAGGCGCTCGTGTTCGTCGCGCGACGCTTGTTGGCGGAGTCGGTCGCGCTGGTGTTCGTGACGCGCGAGGCGAGCGAAGAGCTCGAGGGATCGGCGAGGCTGGTTGTCGAGGGTCTAGGTGATGGTGATGCGTTGGCTCTGTTGGGCTCGGCGTTGGGTGTGCCGTTGGATGAGCGCGTGCGGGAGCGGCTGGTCGCCGAGACGCGCGGCAACCCGCTGGCGTTGTTGGAGTTGCCGCGGGGGTTGACGCCGGGTGAGGTGGCTGGCGGGTTCGGCTTGCCGGACGCCCCGGGGCTGTCGGGACGGATCGAGGACAGCTTTCGTAGACGGTTGGAGGGCCTTCCGGTCGAGACTCAGCGGCTGTTGTTGGTGGCAGCGGCGGAGCCGATCGGCGACCCGGTGCTGCTGTGGCGGGCCGTGGGACGGCTCGGGATCGGGTTTCCAGGCAGCATCGGAGACCGACGGATTGCTTACGATCGGCGCGCATGTGTCGTTTCGTCGTCCGCTGGTCCGTTCCGCGGTCTATCGGGCGGCGTCGCGTGAGGAGAGGCGGGCCGCGCATCGGGCGCTGGCAGAGGCGACCGACCCCGGGGTCGATCCCGATCGCCGTGCGTGGCATATGCCGAAGCGACGGCGGGGTTTGACGAGGACGTCGCGTCCGAGCTCGAGCGCTCGGCGGGCCGCGCTCAGGCGCGCGGTGGGTTGGCGGCAGCGGCCGCGTTCCTCGAGCGGGCGTGCGCGCTGACGTCCGAGCCGGCGCGCCGGGCGGAACGCGCGCTCGCGGCGGCGCAGGCCAAGCACCAGGCCGGCGTGTTCGACGCGGCGCTCCGACTGGTGGCCATCGCCGAGTCCGGACCGCTAAGCGAGCTTCAGCGCGCCCAGGTCGACCTGCTGCGCGGTCAGATCGCGTTCGCGTTAAGCCGCGGCAGCGACGCCCCACCGCTGTTGCTGAACGCCGCCAAGCGGCTCGAACCACTCGACCAGAGGCTGGCGCGCGAGATCTATCTCGATGCAGTCGCCGCCGCGATCTTTGCCGGTCGTCTGTCCAACGACTGCGGGTTGCGGGAGATTTCGCAAGCCGTCCGGGTGGCTCCGTCCCCGTTGCAGTCGCGGCGGGCGCCGGAGCTTCTCCTCGAGGGGTTCACGCTTCTCGTGACGGATGGCCCTCGCGCAGGAACGCCCGTGCTGAAGCGAGCGCTGCGCGCGTTCCGCGGCGATGAGGTATCCGCGGCGGAAGGCCTCCGCTGGCTATGGGTCGCCTGCACCGCCGCCGGACTCGTTTGGGACTTCGACGCCAGGGACGTGCTCTCCGAGCGCCTCGTGGGGCTGGCTCGCGATGCCGGGGCGCTCAGTGCGCTGCCGTTCGCCCTGAACTCGCGCGGGGGGCTGCATCTGGTGGAGGGCGAACCGATCTTGGCCGGCTCCCTGGCCGAGGAGGTGGCGGCGGTCAACGAGGCGACGGGAAGCAGCATTGCGCCCTACGCGGCCGTGGCGCTCGTTGTCTTCCGGGGGCGCGAAGCGGAGGCCTCCGAGCTGATCGAGGCTACGAGAGGCGAGGTGACGCGCCGGGGGGAGGGGGCAGGGCTGACCTTCGTTCTATGGGCATCCGCCGTGCTTTACAACGGCCTTGGTCGCTACGAGGACGCGGTCGCGGCGGCCGTGCAGGCCGGCGAAGACTCGAGCGCGGCCTGGTTTCGGACCTGGGGCTTGGTGGAGCTGGTCGAGGCGGCGGCCCGCAGTGGCAAGCCCGAGCTGGCGGTCGACGCGCTCGAGCGGCTTTCGCAGACGACGGCGGCAGGTGGCACCGACTGGGCGCTGGGGATCGAGGCCCGGTCACGGGCGCTGCTGACCGAAGGCGAAGCCGCCGAGCCGCTCTACCGCCAAGCGATCGAGCGTCTCGAGCGGACCCGCGTCCGCGTGGAGCTCGCCCGCGCCCACCTCGTGTATGGCGAATGGCTGCGTCGCGAGCGCCGCCGGCGCGACGCGCGCGAACACCTGCGACACGCCCACAAGCTGTTCAGCGAGTTCGGCATGGAGGCGTTCGCCGAACGCGCCCGGGTCGAGCTCGAGGCGACCGGCGAGCACGCCCGCAAACGCGCCGTCAAGACAGGCGACGACCTGACCCCCCAGGAAGCGCAAATCTGCCGCTTCGCCGCCGAGGGGGCCACCAACCAAGAGATCGCCGCCCGGCTGTTCATCAGCGCCAGCACCGTCGACTACCACCTACGCAAAGCATTCCGCAAGCTCGGAGTGAAGTCCCGCCACCAACTCAGAGAACACCTGCTCCAACCAGACGTGGGGGCCGAACCGATGGCTCGACGCAACTGACCGTCGAACACGGGCTTCGTCGCCGGAGCTCGGCTCGCCGTGAGGCAAGCGAGTCAGCGGCCGATGCGGTAGCGAACGTGGGTTGCACGCGGGGAGTGGATCACCTCGACCGGTTGTAGGCCGGGGTCTTGCACTCCGTCGAACAGGCGCTCGCCGGCGCCGAGCAGAACGGGAGCGACGTCGAGCATGAGCTCGTCGATCACGCCCGCCGCGAACGCCTGGCGCACGGTAGAGGCGCCACCGGCGATGTCGACGCCGAGGTCGCCGGCCGCCGTCTGCGCGCGCTCAAAGGCGACATCGAAGCCTTCGGTGATGAAGTGGAACGTCGTCCCGCCCTCCATCGCGATCGGGTCGTGCGGGTAGTGGGTGAGAACGAAGACGGGAGCGTGATAGGGCGGCTCGTCGCCCCACCACCCGCGCCAGTTCACGTCCCACGGGCCCCGAACGGGGCCAAACATGTTGCGGCCCATCACGTACGCTCCGCAGGGCGTCATGAGCTCGTCGCGCACGCGAGCGTCGGCTTCATCTAAGGGCTCGTCCAGGTGCCAGTGGTGGAGTTCCAGGCCGCCGACGCCGAGCGGGTCCTCGCGGCTCTGATCGGGGCCGGCGACGAAGCCATCGAGAGAGATGGACATGTGGCATGTGGTTGGTGTCATGTGAAACAAGACCACCGAATCGACGAGAAATCATCGGTGGGAGACGCCCTCGCGAAGGCTAGCGGTTGCCCGAGTCCGCGGCCGGCCGGGTGCCGAGGGGTACTTCCGCTCACGCACGGCAAGCCCAAGGTCAACGGCGTGGAGATCCACTACGCGATCGGCGGCGCCGGCGAGCCGGTGTTCTTGCTGCACGGCGTGCCGAAGACCATGTCGTACTGGCGCCACGTCGTGCCGCTGCTGACGCCGCATTACACCGTCATCGCGGTTGACAACCGAGGTGCCGGCGGCTCCCAGCGCCCCCTGACCGGCTACGACACCGCCACGACGGCCGGTGACGTCGCCGAACCGGCCACCCACCTGGGCTTCGAGCGGTTCCGCGTCGCCGGCGAGGACTGGGGCGCGGCCATCGCCTACGCCGTCGCCGCCTTTCACCGGCCCCGAGTGCAGCAGCTGGTGTTCCAGGAAACGCTCCTACCAGGATTGCCGGCCGGCGAACAGGACCCGTCGCTCCCAGCCGACGACATCCGTACCGGCTGGCACTTCGTCTTCTTCAGCCTGCCGAACGTGCCCGAGCTGCTCCTGGCCGGGCGGGAACGGCCGTTCTGGACGTGGTACAGCAGACGCCAGATGTGGGATCCCAGCGCGCTGGCGGAGGAGGACATCGACGAAATAGTGCGCTCGGCCGAGCAGCCGGGCGGCAACAGGGCCATCTTGGAGATGTACCGCGCCCGCCAGACCGACGCCGAGCAGAACCGCCCGCATTACGCCGACCCGATCACCTGCCCGGTCCTGGCGGTCGGCGCGCAGGCCTATCTCGGGGATCAAGTATCCAAACAGCTCGCGCAAGTGGTCCGCGATGTCCGCGGCGCCGTCATCCCTGCGTCCGGTCACAACATCGCGCTGGAGAACCCGGCCGCCCTCGCCCAGGCCTACCTCGACTTCTACGCAGGCGGCTAGGACGGGGTCTTCAGGGGCTCACTGGTCCGACTCACCCTCCTCGGGGCGATCGAGGCGCGGCCGACTCGCCCTGTTCTCGGACGAGGACTCTCTTGAAATGTTGCTCGACAGCGTCGAGTGGCTGTGTGCTGCCTCGCGCTCGAGCCAGGACGAGCGCGCCCTCGATCGCGGCCAGGAGCGCCGTCGCTTCGTCGCCGGCGGTTGACTGCGGAGCTCCGAACTTGAGGTAGACGTCGGTGACCGATGCCTGCCATTGGGCGATGAGCTCGCTGACGTGGGTGCGGAGCTCTTCGTTGTCGGAGGCGTCGATGACGGTTGCGGCGAGTGGGCAGCCTTGAGCGTAGTTGTGATCCACGAGTAGGGCGCGCCAGGGTGCCACGATCACGCCGATCGCGTCCGGAAGGGTTTGGGCGTGGGCGAGCGCCTCGCCGGTGGCCTCTGAGAGTTCGGCGACGGCGAGATCGAGCGCTTCGCTCACGAGCTGCGTCTTGCCGCCGGGGAAGTAGCGTCCGAGCGAGCCGCGGGAGGCGCCGGAGTGGGCGACGATCTCGCGCATCCCGACGCCGTGGACGCCGCGTTCGCGCACGAGGGTCGCGGCGCTACGAACGATGCAGGCGCGCGTTGGGCGTCGCCGCCGATCGGTCCTCGCGCGATCGATTGGCGTCTGGTTGCTGGTCATGACCCCGATGATAGCGAATGCGATGACAGGCGTCATCGCATCTGATAACCTGCGTGCGATGACGACTGTCATCGCATTCTGACCGCCCAACACAAGGAGATCGCTCGTGGCCCCGTCAACGTCCGAGCTCGCACCAGATGACCGCAATCAGATGCGGTCTCCATCTCGAACCCACATGACCGACAGGAGTCGAACATGATCGCTATTGCCAGAGGCTCGATTACCGAGCCACAGAAGCTCGGACCGTTCATCGATGACGAGATGCGCGTCGTCGAACAGCTCAAAGCCGAGGGCGTGATGAAAGCCCTCTACCGGCGAGCCGCCGGCCCCGGAATCGTCACCATCGTCGAAGGCGAGAGCATCGACACCATCCGCGAGCGGATGAACGCGCTCCCGTTCGTGATCGAGGGACTGATGACCCTCGACTATGACGAGGTCTACGCGATCTGAGCACCCTCGCCGCCCAGGAGACTCGAGCCACGCTCACGCCCTGGGTGGCTCGCTCCCGGTCTCTCGTGCCGCCACGGCATTCCGCAGCATCACCACGTCACCGCTTCGAGCCGATGTGGGAGCAGCTCGCCGAGCACGTACATCTGGTCGCCATCGACCTCCCGGGTTTCGGTCACTCCGCCCGCAAGGACCTCTTCTCCTCTCGCGCAATGGCCGAGTTCGTACTGAAAGCCCTCGACGCGTTCCACCTCGAGAACCCACACACAGTCGGACCGGACATCGGCACCTCGACCTTGCTGTTCGCCGCCGCGTCGCAGCCAGGCCGCTTGTGCAGCATCGTGATCGGCGGGGGGACCGCAGCCGTGCCCCTCGAGCTCGGAGGCCCACTCGCAGACGTCGTCAACGCACCTGACCTCGAGCAACTGAGGGCGATGAACCCGCGAGACGTCGTCAACTCCATCCTCGTTTACCACCGCGACGAGTTGCCCGACCACGTCCGGGAGGATTTCCTTACGCTTACGACGGCGAGCGTCTCGCCGAGTCGGCGAGGTTCGTGCGGTCCTACCCAACGGAGCTCCCCGCCCTCGCCGACCTACTGCCCCGGATAGCGACACCGGTGCAGATCATCCAGGGAAACCACGACACTGGCGTGCTGCCGAGCAACGCGCAGTACCTGCGAGACCGATTGCCGAACAGCAAGCTCGACCTGCTCGACGCCAACCGCGGCCGGTCCTGGGGGCGGGTGCTGGACCGTGGTTGTCGTTACCGTTGTGGCCGACGGGTGTGATCTAGTAGCCGGCGCTGCCCGAACCACCACCGCTGCCGGAGTTAGCTGCGGGTGCGGAGGCCTGGTTTCCTGACGGAGTGAGCGCGAACCAGGCGGCGCCGAACGCGGTCACGCCCTGGCCGGTTGTTTGGCCGGGCTTCGTGTCGTTGACGAACGTGTACAGCGGGTGGCCGTTGTAGGTCACCTGCTGGGTGCCGTCCGAGCGGGTGATCGTTCCGAGCTTGGAGGCGGTCAACTGGCCGCCGGCGGTCGGCTTGGCGGTAACCAGCAGCGGCGGCCACGCGGTAGCGCACGCGCCTGAGCACGCGCTCGTGCTGCCGACGTCCGCTTTGAACAGATACACGGTGCGGCCGGAGGAGTCGACCAGGATCGATCCGAGGCAGCTATTCGCAACCCGGACGGTTGCCGAGGCGCTGCTCGAGGTGTTTGACGCCGCCGCCGGTGGCGAGGCGGTGGCGGCGCCGCCGCCGCCGCAGGCCGCGACAGCCAGAGCCGCAAGCGGTATCAGAGCTGCGGTGGCGAGGAAGGTGACGGGTCGTTTGCGGGTCATGTCGCTCCTTCGGTTGGGAAGCATCACACTCGCAGCCGCCAGCGGCTATCGAATCACGCAACGCGTAGTCCTCGACCGGAGCACCTCGTAGTCGCGCGCGCCACGATTGGCGGGATCAACCCATGACCCATCCGCGCAGGCACCTTGAAGCGCGGTCCAGACCGGCGCCGCGATCGATCCGGGCTATCCGATCGGGCAGAGCTCAGCGCCGGTCTGCCGCGTGTAAACGGCGAAGCCGAACGGGTCCAACAGCTGGCGCTGCTCCATCAGCCGGACTAGCGCGGTTTGACGGGGGTCAGCAAGCTCATTGCTGTCTGGGTGCCGGAGCATGCCCGGATTGAGGATCTCCAGCGCGAGCGCCAGGTCGCCTTGACCGGCGAGGGTGGCAGCGGCGGTGACGAATGGTTTGGCCTTTCCCCCGGCTAACAGGTCAAGCGCTTCTGCTTTTTCTTCCTCGCTGCGCGGGTCGAGCCCTTGTCCGTCTGGCTGCCAGTAGCCGGTGCGCTGGTGATACAACCTCGCGATCAAGTTGTCACGGGTGACCAGGTACGGCACGACCGCAGCAGGGTGGTCCCGCAGGGAGGCCGGCAGATAACCAAAGTCCAGGATGTGGGGCAGCGGCACGTTCTCGCCGATCCTGGCCAGCGCGAACCCGTGCACCTCGGTGAGAGCCGGTTCAAGGCCCGCCACCGCCTCGACGGTGAAGTTCTCTGTCAGGGTCGTGTGACCCTCGATCAGCCCGGAGGCGAACGGCTCGCTAACCGAGCCAACCTCCGCATACATCAACTTCACGCGGAACAGCAACGCGTGATGAACGGAGGAACTCAAATGCCAACGATCACGCAGGACAACCTTGAAGGACAACGCGCGCTGGTGACAGGTTCGACCTCTGGCATCGGTCGCGCGGTTGCGCTACAGCTGGCGAGGGACGGGGCAGAGGTCCTCGTTCACGGCCGCGACGCCGCTCGTGGTGCCCAGGCGGTCCAGGAGATCACCGCGGCCGGCGGCAAGGCCAGCTTCGTCGGCGCGGATCTCGCCGACCCAGCACAGGTGCAGCGCCTGGCAGGCGAAGTCGGCGACATCGACATCCTCGTCAACAACGCCGGGATCGCGCGCTGGGCCCCGACAGCAGCGCTCGACCCGGCTGAGTTCGACAAGATGCTCGCCAGCAACGTCCGTGCGCCGTTCTTCCTCGTGGCGGCGCTCGCTCCCGGAATGGCGGCGAGGGGGCATGGCAGCATCGTGAGCGTCAGCAGCATGGCCGGCGGCGTCAGGCTCGTGGGGGGCGCGGCCTACGGCGCGACCAAGGCGTCGCTCGAGGCGATGACGCGCGCCTGGGCCGCGGAGTACAGCCCGAGTGGGGTGCGCGTCAATGCGATCGCCCCAGGACCCGTCTACACCGCTACGCGCTCAGGCCCTGAGTTCATCACTGCACTCGGTGAGACCACTCCGATGCAGCGTGCCTCACAACCCGAGGAGATCGCCGAGGTAGCTGAGCGTGACCCGAACGACCTGTTCGCCGAACCTCGTCGGCCCGGGCCGATTCCGCAACCTCAACGGCTAGGAGAGGAACTGATGACTGAAAAAGCACGCCGACGCGGGTCGGGTTCTCTCGGTGAGTCGGGCCGGACAGGCCCGGGCGATCCGGCGGGTCAGCCGGGCGGGGGCTCTGGCGGGATGCTGGCGATGGTGCTGACTAACGGTCGCGAGACTCGCGTCGAGCGGCGCCCTGTGCCGACACCGCGCGACGATCAGGTGCTCGTGGACATTGACCTCTGTGGCATCTGCGGGAGTGACCTGCACGCGCCCGATCTCCGCGAGGTCTACCTCGGCGGATTCATCATGGGCCACGAGCCGGCAGGGCGGATCGCCCGAGTCGGGCGCGACGTCAGCGGCTGGCGCGTCGGCCAGCGGGTCGCTATCAACCCGAACGGCGACACGTGCGGCGTTTGCGAGGCGTGCCGCTCTGGGCGCTGGAACCATTGCATCCCGGCAACGATGGAACGGGCCGTCGGGCTACAGGCCGACGGCGCGCTGGCGGCACGCGTGGCGGTCTCACCGAAAACTCTGCACGCCTTGCCGGACGAGATGGGTCGTGTCGAGTCTGGTTGGGTGGAGCCGGCCGCGACGGCGTTGCGCGCCGTCCTGGCCGCCGGGGAACTCAGCGGGAGGTCGGTGCTCGTCGTCGGTGGCGGTCCGATCGGGCAGCTGTGCTGCCGGCTCGCGCGGCACTACGGGGCGGCGCGTGTCTGGCTGAGCGAGCCGTCCGCCGAACGCCGCAGCTACGCCGAGGCCTCACACGCCGACCGCGCATTCGATCCGACGGTCGAGGCGGCTGACATCGAGCGCCTGAAGGCCGACATCGTCCTGGAATGCTCCGGGAGCGAGCCCGGCATCCGCTCCAGTGTGGCTGCGGCGCGGCCCGAGGGCACCGTCATCGTGGTCGGCGGTGGACGTGCAGGCCTCGAGCCGATCGCGATCCTGCTCAAGGAGTTTGCGCGTGCTGGGCTCTTCACCTACGCCGACGAGTTCGCCGAGGTAATCGCCTTGCTAGCCGACGGAGCGCTCCAAGTCGTCGACCTGACTTCGGAGATCCTAAGCATCGACGGCGCCCCTGCCGCTTTTGAGCGCCTCCACGACGCGAGCACAATGAAGATCCTCATCGCACCGAACGGATCGTGACGCCAAACAACCGCCGGCTCACGCGGCTCGCGTCACGACTTCACAAGGGACCTGTCCATAATCCGGTCGCGAGCTCTTCAAACCGACCAACCCAAACCAGACATCGGCAGCCAGTCCGGCACCGTCGAGACCAACCCCGACGGCTCGACCGACGTCTGCTTCGGACCGGCTGCCCCCGCCGGCAAAACCCAGAACTGGATCCAGACCGCCTCCGGCAAGGGGTTCTTCACGATCCTCCGGCTCTACAACCCGCTCCCGTCATTGTTCGACAAGACGTGGCGGCCGAGCGAAATCGAACGTATCGCCCCGGCCGCCACGTAACGCACCAAGGCCCAGCCACCCAAGTCGTAGCCCGCGGTGAGCTCCTAAGGGCCAGCACACTCAGAGTCGGGGATCCACTGGTTCGCTCTCCATCGCGAGAACCCCGAAGACACATTCGTGTACTCGGTAGAGCGGCTCGTGACGTACGAACCTCTCGAGTCCTTCGGCTCCGAGTGCAAATTCGCGAATCGCCAGACCTCTCTTTCTGCCGAGGCTCCGGCTGCGTAGGCGCTCGATCTGGGTTGGGTCGGCGTACTCAGGCCCGTAGATGATCCGGAGGTACTTGCGACCGCGACATTTGATGCCGGGCTGGACGAGGCCGTTGCGTCCGCGCGCGGTGAACGTCGAAGGCTTGACGACCATTCCCTCACCGCCGGTCCCGGTGAGCTGCTCCCACCAGGCCACGCCGGCGGCCTGGCTGTCGGGGTCGGCGACGTCCACGACTAACCTGCCGGTCCTGGTGAACCACAAGGGGTCGGCATCGACGAGTTGATCGCAGAGGCCGAGGTGCCAGTCGTGAGCGCGATCGATGAACACGCTGCCTTCGGCAGCAAGCACATGGAATGGGGCGAGGCGGAGGTCGGCGACCGTCTCGACAGGCCATACGTAACGGCGGTAGGCGTCGATGTACTGGCCGACATGCTCCGTCCGGCGGCGTTGCGACGCGAGCAACTCGGCGACGTCAAGACCGCGAGCTTGAGCCTGCCCGAGTGAGGCGATGCTTGCCCCGAGCCCAGCCTCAGCGGCCGCGCCAACTGCGGCGTACTGTCGGCGAATTAGTTCGATCGTCTTCGCTGACCACGGCATCAGCTCGCAGTCGAGCAGCACCCAATCCGTCGCCAGCGAGTCCCACAGACCGACCGCATCGCAGGCACCTCGGACGCGGGCCAGCGCCTCCGTAGCATCGGCCGGGCTTGAAAGGAACGGCCGCCCGGTCCGGCTGTAGATCACGCCTCCGTCATCGCTGTCGATGCCGAATCGCGATTTTGCAACGCCGGAGTCCCGGCAGACGATCACGATCGCGCGGGAGCCCATGTGCTTCTCCTCGCAGGTCACGTGGGGGACGCCGTCGGCCCGGTACTCCGAGAAGGCCTGCTCTGGATGCTCGAGAACATCCGGGCGGTTCGAGGTCACAGTTGGCGCCATCGTCGGCGGGAGATAGACGAGCCAGCGCGGATCGATTGCGAACCGACTCATCACCTCGATCGCGGCCGCCGCGTTGTCCTCGCGCACCGTAACGCTGCGCGCCAAGCGGGTTTGGATGATCCGCTTGCCGGCAATGTCGTCCACGTCGAGCAGGAACGGCGGGCGGTCCTCGTCGAGCGCCGGAGCGGCGTCCTCCGGTGCGAGGAATCGCTTTGCCGATTCGTAGTAGGTCCGACTGGCCGCGACCGAGACGAATTCTCGTTCGGGCCAGCGGAGGGCGGTGAGGCGTCCGCCAAATACGCACCCGGTGTCGATGTTGATCGTGTTGTTGATCCAATCTGGCTTCGCGACTGGGGTGTGGCCGTAGACGACGGCGGCATCGCCGCGGTACTCCGCTGCCCACTGCAGCCGGACCGGAAGGCCGAACTCATCGGTCTCCCCGGTCGTCTCGCCGAACAGGGCAAAGTCGCGAACACGTCCCGACGAGCGCCCCTGGTAGGCCTGCTTCATCCCGGCGTGCGCGACCACGAGTCTGCCCTCGTCGAGCACGACGTGACTCACAAGGCCGTCAAGGAAGTCACGGATCTCGGCGCGAAAGTCCTCGGACTCGGACTCGAGCTGGTCGAGAGTCTCGGCTAGGCCGTGGGTGATTTGCACGTCGCGGCCCTTGAGCTTTCGGACGAGCTTGATGTCGTGGTTGCCTGGCAGGCAGATCGCGCTGCCGGCTTCGGCCATCGACATGACTAGCTTCAGCACGGCCGGCGTGTCCGGCCCGCGATCGCCGTAGTCGCCGACGAACACCGCTCGGCGCCCTTCGGGTGGAGTCACAGCCACGCCGTTGGCGGCCACCTCGTAGCCGAGCTCGCGGAGCAGCTCGGTCAGTTCCGCGTAGCAGCCGTGGACATCGCCGATCACGTCGAACGGGCCGTGCTCAGCGCGGCGATCGGTCCAGAGCGGCGCCCGATTGACCTCTGCGGCTGCGACCTCCTCGGGCGACCGCAAAACCGACACCCGGCGGAACCCCTCTCGCTGGAGCCCCTTCAGCGACCTGTGAAGCTGCGAGCGCTGATTCCTCACCACATGCGGTCCGAAGCTGCGGTCGGGACGAGACCTGTTCCTCTCCTGGCAGAGCGCTTCAGGCATGTCGAGGACGATCGCGACCGGGAAGAGGTCGTGCTGCTTGGCGAGCTCAATCAGCGGGCGACGAGACTCGCGCTGAACGTTCGTGGCGTCGACCACCGTGAACCGCGGCTGGGCGAGCCGGCGACCGGCGATGAACTGTAGGACAGCGAATGCGTCGGAGGTCGCCGCCTGGTCGTTCTCGTCGTCGGCGACGAGGCCTCGACAGAAGTCCGACGAGATCACCTCGGTCGGGGCGAAGTGTGCTTGGGCAAACGAGCTCTTACCCGAGCCCGACGCTCCGATCAGGACCACCAGACTCGGATCGGGAAGGTCGATCCTCACCGGCTGAACACCGCCAGCTGTGTCGGCGGCCCAACATCCGCATCCTCAGGTCCGACTGCCAGTAACCGCACCGAGTACCCGTATCGCTCACAGACACGCTCCGCCCAACCAGCGAATTCCGCGCGGGTCCATTCGAACCGGTGATCAGGGTGGCGGAACTCGCCCGCCGGTAGCGATTCCCACGTTACGTTGTACTCCGCGTTCGGCGTTGTGACGACAACCGTCCCCGGCCGCGCCGATCCAAACACGTTCTGCTCAGCCGCGGCAAGACGTGGCGGATCGAAGTGCTCGATCACCTCGACCAGCACCGCGGCGTCGAAACCGATCAGGCGTTTGTCGCGATACGTCAGCGGACTGTGGAGGAGCTTGACGCGCTGTTGCTGGGCATCGTGCATCACGTCGAGCCCTAGCCGCTTCGCGGCCATTTCCAGTGCTCGAACAGACACGTCGACGCCGACGACCTCGTCGTAGTTCTCGCGAAGGAGGCGCTGCATCAGCACGCCGGGGCCGCAGCCAAGATCGAGCACGCGGCGCGCGCCCGACGCGCTCAGGACCGACTGCACCGTCCCGAGGCGCTGATCTCGGAGCGAGACCTTCTCTTCAAGCTGCTCCTCTCGGCCCGCCGCGTCTCCAGCCAGATCCTCGGCCGCGGGCTGAGTTTCGTCAAGCGTTGTCAGAGCCGGGAAGTAGAGCCGGGCTTGCTTCTTGAGGTAACGCCGGACGATCAGATCGCGATCAGGATGACCAGCGAGCCATCCTTCACCGCGCCGCATCAACTTCTCGATCTCCGCTTCATCTACCCAGTAGTGCTTGTCGTCGTCGAGGACTGGCAGCAGTACGTAGAGGTGGTTCAGGAGATCCGCGAGCCGGCAGCGGCCACTCAACTTGAGGCGGACGTATCGGCTGTCGCCCCATTCCGGAAACTTCTCATCGAGCGGGATCGGCTCAGCCTCGACCTCGTGTCCGAGAGGTTCGAAGAGACGTCGCACCATCGCCTCGCCGCCGCGCGCTGGCACGACCGGCAGAACCGCCTCCAACGGAATCGCCGAGCCGGCGAGCTCCTCGTATCCCTTGCAGACTCCAGCCATGGCGCTCTTGAAGACGTTCACCATGGCCACTGAGAGGAACGACGAGGCCACGTATGGGCGGTCGTTTACATACTCGGCAAGCGCGAAGTTGCTCACGCCACGTCCTCGTCTGACGAGCCCGACCGGATCGATCGCCAGAAGCAGGGCGGCGGTGCAGCGTTCCTCGCTCGCCTCGGGGTAGAACACGTGCGCCTCACCGAAACCGGTGAAGAAGGTCTGCACCCGGTCCGGGTGCTTGTGCAGCAGAAACCCCAGATCCGTTGCCGGGCGGTGCGTGGTCGAGAGGGTCAGGAGCACGGGCTGAGGCTATCGGGCCGCAAACCGGCAACGACATCTGGATCCGGATCTTCTACCCGGCTCTACGCTCCGTCGCTCGAGGTGCCCGCCGACATCGCGGTCCTCGTGACACAGAATGATCCCGCGCGGCGTCTACGACGAGTTGACCGTCGATGGGCGCGCCGACGTCTTGCTCGTCGGGGGACGCGGCGTCACCGCGCCTGAGTGATGCCTCAAGTGGGATTGGGGTCGAACGGCGGCCGCCGTCGACGGATTGACGTGAGCGGTGCCGTCAGGACCAGCGCTCTCCCGAGGTCGCGTCGAGCGGGCGCAGGTAGGAGATATCGTCGTGGCCGAACACCCCCTTGAGGAACTGCGCGGCCGAACCCCATTCGAGAAGGTTCGCCGGCTCGGTCTCGATGATGACCTCGATGACGTTACGACGCACGACGATCGCCCATCGACCGTGACGCCGCTCGAGACGGTCGACATACCGGCCGCTGACCAACGACGCCTTCGCCAGGTCCTTGGACAGGAACGCGCCCAGCACGTAGCTCTCGCAGTGCGCGACGTTGCCGTCGATCTCACAGGTGTGCGTGGTGATGTGGTGGGCGTGCTGGCTGAACGCTGCGGCGTGGGCCGCGTTGGCCCATGCGGCGGAGCCCGGCCCGGACTCAATCTTGCCCCCGTGTTCGTCCACCCCGTCCTCGTGGTAAACGCTGACCTTCAGCTCGGTGTCGTGACGGTCGTGCGACCGGGCGTGGTTCATGACGCAGTCGAGGATCTCCAGACGATCCTTGACCACCTGCAGCTCGCCAACCTGCGCCTTCAACCGCTCAAGCTCGCGTTGAAAATCCGCCACGGCGGTTTCGGCGCTCACCTGCTCTGCCCTCTCGCACGACGGGCGGCCTGTCCGTCTCCCGGCCCATTGCCCGTCAGCTGCCCGAACTGCTTTGCGACGCTAAGAGTTACACACACGCCGAACCCATCTCCTACTCCCCGACATTTACGCGGTGTCCCAAATATGGGACGACCGCTCGGCTGTCGGAACCGTAGTCATCGGATCACGGGCTGTCAACACCGACCTTGGCTCGCCATAGTCGTGGTCTGAGAGGTTGCGTTTGATGACCGGCGAGCGGTCTCAGATGCCGTGGTGATGCTGGTCGCGACCCTTGCGGAGCGGCTCGGGATCGGTGCTCGCGCGGAGTCGCGCAACTAAGACCAGCATGGCTGTCCTCCTCTCCCTGCTTCACAACTGACGGGCACTTCGTGTACTGGCGATCTCGCGAGCGGCAGATCGGCATGGCGCCCACGCTTGAAAGAGCTAAGTCAGACTTAGCTATGGTACCGGGACGGCGCCCGCGTGTCAAGGGGAAGAGGACCGCTGTCGCCGGTCCGAGCGCGGCGTCGACAGAGCTCGCGGTGGTTGCGATGACGACCGCTGGCGCGATCGGTCCCCCGTCTACGGTAAAGGTGCGGGTGTAATGGGTCACGCGCACTGGGCCGGTCGTCAAAGTGGGACGCCTGACATGGAGGGATCTAGCTTGTGCGTCGTTCCTCTGAGCCGAGGCGTGGTGGGGTCCCGTACTCTTCGTCGGTGACGTGAGCGCCGACGGCGGCAGCATTCCCGCCCTCGTCGGTCTCGGTTATTGAGATGTGTGTCATGAAGCGGTCGGGCGAGGCTCCGTGCCAGTGATCCTCGTCCGGCTCGAAGAAGACGCGGTCGCCGGGATGAACGATTTCGATCGGCCCGCCGCGCCGTTGCACGACTCCCACGCCTTCGGTTATCCAGATCGTTTGACCGCGTGGATGTGTGTGCCATGCGGTGCGCGCCCCGGGCGCGAAATGCACACTGCTTGCGAAGACGCGCGAGCCGTTCGTGGGCTCGGCGATCCTGTCGGAAAAGGTCAACCCAGTGAAACCGGAACTCGCGCCCACCGTGGTCTTGATGCTGTCCCGGCTTACCTTCATTCGTCAACCTCCTAGCTATCGCTCATGACCCGGAATGAGACGGTGCGGCCCGTTTCACGCTCACTCACCGACGCCTTCGGGATCGCGATAGCTGGGCCGGCCCATCCTTGGCAGCCTGAGCGTTATGCCTCCGTCAACGGCAAGCAGCTGCCCGGTTATGAAGGCTGACTCGTCGGAAGCGAGGAAGAGCACTGTGGCAGCGATGTCCTCAGGCGTCCCGAGCCGAGGGGTCATTCCGTAATGGATCGCGCGCTCGACGAATTCGGGTGGCCGAGAGCGAGACATGATGACGCCGGGGGCGACGGTGTTGCTTCGGATCCCGTGCTTGCCGTATTGCGCGGCGATCGCGCGTGACAGCGCGACCACGCCGGCTTTTACGACACCATAGCCCGTAAACTCCTCCATCGCGCGAACGGCGGCCGCTGAGGCAAAGTGAACAATCGCGCCTCCGCCCCCTCTGAGCATATACGGGATGACGAACTTGGAGGTGAGCATCGACCCGGTCAGGCTCACTTTCAGCTCTCGCTCCCAGTCATCCAAGTCAATATCGGCTACCTTCTCAACTGGGGGCGGGAGCAATGCAGCGACATTCACGAGGATGTCGATTCGTCCGTAGCGATCTGCGACCGTGTCCACCAGCGCGCGGACCTGCTCGAGCTCCGCTATATCCGTTTCCTGGACAACGATATCCTCCCCGACTGCTCTACCCGCGGCCGCGATCTCCTGTCCACCTGGCTCGTTGATATCTGCGATCACCACACGCGCCCCCTCGGCGGCCAGGCGGCGTGCAGTTGCCGCACCAAGACCGGACGACCCTCCAGTGACGATCGCCACCTTTCCGGCGACCCGGCCAATCACGTTGCCATTCACGTCATTCTCCCTTCTCCTGCCATGTCTCTCGCACCTAGCTTTCGACTGTGCCGGCGTCCGCGCCACTCTGTGCCTTGGGGCTCGACTTGGCCGATGATTGAGTCGGGGTAGGAGAGATTGGGGCGCCGCGCTTCGCTAAGGTTGAGCAACTCGAGCGGGGCAAGGTCTTGCGGATCTCGATGATCCCGTGCTCCGGCCCACGGGCGAAGAAGCCGTGGCCGTAGTCGATGTCGCGGAAGTGGTACTCGGGCGCGACGCGGAGAAGCGCTTCGAGCGCGATCGTCGTCTCCAGGCGCGCGAGCGCGGCGCCGATACAGACGTGGACGCCCGAGCCAAAGCCGAGGTTGGGCTTGTACTCGCGCAGTATGTCGAAGCGCTGCGGGTCCGGCCAACGCGCGGGATCTCGGTTCGCCGCACCAACCATCGGATAGACGACCTCGCCGGTGGTGAATTTCCGGCCGGCCAGCTCGGTGTCCTTAACCACGACCCGTACGATCGCCTGCGTCGGGCCGAGCCACCGCATGACCTCCTCGATCGCGCTCGGAATCAGCTCCGCATTCTCGGCGACGAGCCGGCGCTGGTCTGGGTGATCCTGCAGCGCCACCAGAATCAGCCCGATCAACCTCGCGGTCGTGTCGTAGCCAGCCAGCAGGAGGTTGAGCGCGACCGAGCGAATCTCGCCCTCGCTCCAGTCGGGCAAGTCGATCATCACGGTCAGCAGGTCGTCCGGTCGCTCGCGCCTGTGTCGTTTCACCTCTTCGGTCAGGTAGGCCTTGGCGGCGCCGACCACGTCGTCCATCGCGCGGCGTGCCTCCGGCGGCTCGTTGCCGAACGCGATGTTGCTCACGAGCACGTTGTTCCAGTGACGGAAGTCCTCGTGGCGCTCCTCCGGGATGCCGAGCAGCTCCCCGACGACCACGACGGGGATCTTGGTGAGGTCCTCGAGCTCGAAGCGCTCACGCTCGGCCAGCGGCGTGACCAGCTCGTCGACCGCCGCGCGCACGCGCGCCTCCCAGGTCTCCTTCATCGCCGTGGGCGTGAAGTAGCGTGCGAGGCCGCCGCGCAGGCGACGGTGCGTGGCTCCCTCGGTGTTGCTGATCGCGGGCGCCTCGAACCAGAAGAAGACGTCCGGTCGCAGCGCACCGGGGACGGCGAAGCGCTCGCCCCTGGTGTCGAGGCGGATCGCATCGCAGTCCTCGTAGCCGGGCACCATCCACGCCTGCGCCAGCTCGTTCCACACGACGCGCCCCGCCGCGCGGACCTCCTCGAACATCGAGAACGGGTCCTGCATCACGGCCCGATCGGAGAAGTCGACGTCCAATCGCGGCGCCTTGAGCGAATCCGGGTTCATATCCCCAAACTCGCAAGCAGCGCCGGCTCATCCGCCCATTGCGGAGCGTGGACGGTCAACCCTCCGTCGACCGGAATCGTGACGCCGGTGACGAAGCCGGCACGATCGGAGGCGAGAAACACGACCATGTCCGCGATGTCCTCCGGCTGTCCGAGCCTTGGCGTCAGGTGATGACGGAGCATCATGTCGATGTACTGCGCCGGAACGCTGGCCGCCGCAGGCGTCACGATCAGACCGGGCGCGACCGCGACGCACCGGATCCCTTGCTTGCCGTACTGCGTCGCGACATTCCGCGTGAAGCCGATGATGCCGGCCTTGGAGGTCCCGTAGCCGGCTCTGGAGCTGTCAGCGACGAGCCCGCCGACCGAGGCCGTGTTGACGATCACGCCGGCACCGCGCTCGAGCATGTGCGGCAGCACATGCTTGGTGCAAAGGAAGTAACCGGTGAGGTTGACCGCCATCGTCCGTTGCCAGACCTCGAGCTCAAGCTCATCCACGGCTCGGTCCCGCATCATGTGTCCAGGCGCGACCGCCGCCGCATTGTTGTGGAGGACGTCCAGTCCGCCGAACTCCTCGACGGACCGCTGCACAGCCGAGACGACCTGCACCTCATCTGACATGTCGAGCTCGATGGCAATCGCGCGGGCGCCGGTCTCTCGCAGGGTGCCCGCCACCTCGTCCGCGCCGGCGCGGTTGATGTCCGCGACCGCGACCGCGGCCCCAGCGGCCGCCAGGGCGCGGGCACTCGCCGCCCCGATCCCGCTCGCCGCCCCAGTCACGAATGCGGCTCTGCCGTCCAGCTCGGACATTTGTCTCCGTCAGCCCGCCGCGCCGGATTCCGCGCGGTGGGCGGCCTCGACGATCCACTGGCCGCTGTCCTTGGCCTGCTCGTAGATGTCGAGGTGGCGGATTCGCTGGCCCTCATCGAACTCGTACACGGCCATGACGTTCTTACGGATGAACTCCTCGCCTTTGTAATGCCGCTCCTCGATGTCGAAGAACACTAACTGCCCAACCTCGCAGACCCGCAGCACGGTGTGCTCGAAGCGCGTCTTCCCGGCCCACTCGGAGATGAACCGGGTGTACTCCTCCCAGTTCATGACCTCCATGTACGCGCCCACGCGCTTGAACTTGTCCGTCGCGACGAGCTCCTCGTAGGCCTCCCAGTCGATCGGCTCACCCGTTGCCTGGGCGGCGCTCTCCATCATCTCGCCGAACCTCATCACACGCTTGGACAGCGGCCCAAACCCCTCGACCGCGGACGTCGCAGTAACGATCTCCATTCCCGGATTCCTCCCTCTCTGATCTGATGGACATGCCAATTGCGTTGTTGACCGCGTATTCCGCTCGCTCCCAGTTGCGATGTGAAGCGATCTGCACGCTCAAACGAGACCTCGACTCCAGCGGGTGTTGTTCGATACCGGCTCATGACGTCAGCTCACGTCAGCGGCCCCCGATACGGGCCGCGCCCTCTCCGCCAGAGGGCATCGAGCAGCGAAAGGACCTAATTCGGACATAGAGATGTTAGAAGTAGATCGCGCGCGTGTCAAGCAGCGCCGCAGCACAGGGCCAACCATGCTGCAGCGCGCGTCAACGGCCGTGGCCAAGGCCTGCAGCCATCGCTTGTGGACGTTTGCCAAGGGCGGTGCGACTCGTATCCAGCAAGCGGGAGTTGAGCGCCGCTAACGCGGCGATCGAGGCGATTCCCGGACCTGAGCTTGGTCCCGACATGGGTGTGGCCCGGTGCCTCGCCGTCGCCGCGACCTCCTCACGGACGTCGTGAGCGTTTCCTCCGAACGAGCTGCTCATGCCGCGGACGCAGCCACGCCAGATGCTCGTGCATAAGTCGTCGGGCCGCATCAGCATCCCGGCTGGCGATGGCGGCCGCGATATCGCCGTGATGCTGGTGGATCTCCGCACGGAGTCTCGGGCCGAAGCCTTCAGGGGTGAGGCGGTCGGCAAGCAAGACATCCTGGATTGGTTGCGCGGCGATCAAGAGCAGCGGATTGTGCGCCGCCATGAGAACGAGCCCATGGAAGCTCGCGGTGTGCCGGAACCTGTCAGCGGGCGGCGCGGCTTCCAACGGCTCCTGCGCCGCCTCCAGGAGCAGAGCGAAATCGTCTGCAGTACCTCGCTCGGCTGCGAAGCCGGCCGCCGGAACCTCGAGCAATTCGCGCATCTCCAAAAGATCGCCCAAGGTCAGATCGTCATTGTGAGAGAGCATCGTGACCCCAGAACGCAGGGCGGTCATGACCCTGTCCCGAGACGGAACCGCGACGAAAGTACCTCCTCTCACACCGCCCTTGCGCGTGTGCGTCAGTCCTTCCGCAGCTAAGACCTGAAGAGCCTCCCGGATCGTCGTGCGGCTGACCCCGAACTTGCTGGCGAACTCGGCTTCCGTCGGGAGCCGTGTGCCATTCTCCAGGGAGCCCGACAGAATCATCCCGCGCAACTGGCCGGCGACTTGGTCGCTCGCCCTCTGCACGCGACTAAGCACGAGGTCGGTCGGGTCCAGGCGCTGTTCAGCCAGACCATCCCGCCGGACGTTCTCCATGGGCAAGCATCGTAGTCGGCAACACGGCACGACCGCCGGCCAACTCCCGGAACTCGCGGTCCGCGGCAACTGAGGAGTGGGAGGAGGTCAAGCGGCCGAAGCGCGCGAACTTCGCGTTGCGGCGGGCAAATGATGTCAATCCCGGTCGAAAACCGAGCTCGTCCTCCAACCGCCGGACCCGCTGGCTCAGTGCCGACTGCTGCAGCCCGAGCCGCTCTGCCGCCCGGCCAGAGTGAAGCTCATCGGCGACCGCGAGAAACCCCGTTAGCTGTCGACGATCAAGATGACCAGTCATCGCAGGAGCGGCGGGTCACTGTCGGCCCGCTCTAGCGAACACGCCGTCGATCGCAACGTCGATCGCGAAGCGCAACCGCTCGTCGGCATCGCCAGCGACCATCTGCGCGGCGTACGCGGCGATCAGAGGGAACCGGTCGCGCGGTAAGCCGGCCAAGGTCCTGTAGAGCTTGTCGACATGCTCTGGGCGGCGGTCGTCGTCGCTGCGGCCGCGAGGGTGCCGCGCGTCGTACTCGCGGGCGGTGGCGATCACCAACCCCACGAACAGGTCGCAGGCCCAGGCGGCGTCTTGGGGGTCCAGCCCGCCGGCGAGCAGGAGTCCCAGGAGGTTCTCGGTCAGCAGCAGAACCGGTTCGGTCGTGGGTGAAGCAGCCAGAGTTACCGCCGCGATACCGGGATGGGCGATCAGCGCTTGGTGCATGCGCACAAGCAGCGAGTGCAGCTGAGTCCTCCACCGCGACGGGTCCGGGGCTTCGAGCTCGATCATGGCGGTGACGCGATCAAACATCGCCTGGAGCAGGCCCTCGCGGCCGCGAACGTAGACGTAGAGCGACATCGCTCCCGTGTCCAGGGCGGCCGCGACCCGGCGCATCGTGACGGCCTGCAGACCGTCCGACGTAAGGATTGCGAGGGCCGCGTCGACGACCGCCTCATCGCTGAGCGGTGCCTTGGCGGGGCGGTCACGAGTCGAGCGATGACGGGCCGAGGGGGTCATCGCTGGTGGGCCGTCGCTGAGAGACATTGCGGACCGAACTCTACTTGACAAGTACGGCGTACGTGACGTACGTTGTACGTAGCATGATCCCGAACGACCAAGTCCTCTTCGGTCTCGGGCTGGAGACCGGCGTCCACCAAGTGAGCGAGATGCTCGCGCACGCCCGCCTGGCCGACGAGGCGGGTCTCAACATCGTCAGCGTCGGCGACCATCCCTACTTCGCCGAGCGGGTCGACGCCTACGCCGCACTGGGGTTCGTTCTGGGCGCAACCAGCGACATCACCGGAGCGGTGATCATGACGAACCTGCTAAGCCGTCCCGCTCCCATACTCGCCCGGACCGTCACCGGACTGTCTACGCTCTCTCGCGGTCGTGTCGTTCTCGGAATCGGTGCAGGCGGGATGGAGAAGGAGATCGTCGCCCTCGGTGTCCCTCGCCTGTCGCCGGCGGCACGATTACGAGCCCTGGAAGAGGCGATCATTGTCGTGCGAGCGCTCTCCGGCGGCGGCGATCCGGTCACGTTCGACGGCGAGTTCTACAACGTCACCGAACTTACTCCCGCGGCCGTACCAACGCCACCGATCTGGATCGGATCGGGTGGCCCGAAAGGGCTTGCGGTGACCGGCCGGCACGCGGACGGATGGGTACCACCACACCTTGCCGACTGGCGAAGCACCGCAGGTTGCCGCGTCACGGCGAATCATCGACGAGGCGGCTGCTTTGGTAGGGAGAAACCCCACCGTTATCGACAACATCTACCTCGTCACAGGGAGCATTACCCGGGACCCGCTACCAGAGACCCGCAACGGCGAGGGCCGCTGGGTCGGGGGCGGAGTACCGCAGTGGATAGAGGAGCTCACTTTCGCCGTGCTCGAACACGGCGCCGCTGCTTTCATCTACATGGTCCGTCCCGGCGAAAGCATCAGCGACACGACACTGAACCTCTGGGCACACGAAGTCGTGCCGGCCGTCCGCGAAGCAATCGCCAACCGCTGATCCGGCGCCAACGAGCGAGCTCGATCGCTGGCGCGCGCGATCGTCCGCCCGAGTCCCGCCAGCGACCCCTCGACCTGGGCGGGCGGTCAGCCGGCGCGCGCGCGTTCGCGGACGATGCGGATGTTGCTCGTCCGCGCCTCAAGCCGATCGATCGCCGCATCGACGTCGCTCGGCGGCGCCTCGGTCGACCAGCGCTTGCCGACACGCCGGACCTCGCCGCGGCGCTCGAGCTCCTCGAGACGCGCGAGCGTCTTGGCGCGGTTAAGCCCTGCCGCCCGGGCGGCCATCGCCGTCGAGAATGAGCCAGGCAGGTTACGCAGCGCCGCTCTTAGGCGATCCGGGTGCTGGTCGATGCGGGGCTGCTCCGAGCGCTGCGGCGGCGGCGCGAGCGGGTCAGCCGGCGCCGGAACGGCCTCCAGGGCTGGCCCGGGCTTGCGTGCGCCCGGCGGATCGTCCCCGAAACGGGCGCGGCAGCCGCCGCACAAGAGGATCGGCTCCCGCCCTGCTGGGCGGGCGAGCTCAAACCGACGCCAGCCACGACCGGAGCGGCAGACGCCGCAGCGCCTCCCGGCTCGTTCTATCTCGATCAGCTCTTCGGTACGCAACGGCGTTCTCCTCTTACGATAGAACGCCATCGCTCCGTCGCAGTAAAGGTCGGATCAGCGGACGCGCCGTATGAAGCCGCACGGCGCGTCCGACTGGGTCCTCGGCCGGGCTCGTTTCGTGACGCCTAGGTGCGCGGACGATCCCAAATCGCGGCCGCCCTGGCGTAGGCGGGGCGCGCCTCGCCCCGCTCGACGTAGATGCGCAGCCGCGGCCACTTGGTCAGCAGCTCACGCGAGCGGGCTCCCGCGAGCACACTCGCGCAGATGACATCGGCGACGGTGAAACGATCGAGTAACCATTCGCGCTCGCCGAGTGCTGACTCGAGCGCGCTTGCGGCCTGGGCGAACCGATCGCGCGCCACCGACTCGCTCGCGCCCTCGCGCAGCTCGCGGATCCATTGGAACAGCGGCGCCTCGAGCTCTGTCATCCCGAACAGGACCCACTGATAGACGAGTGCTCGCTCGGCCGATCCGATCGGCGCGATCAAGCCGGCGTCCGGATTGAGATCCGCGAGCTGCAGGCATATCGCCGCCGACTCGAACATCGTCGTGCCGTCACCAAGCTCCAGTGCGGGAACACGCCCGAGAGGATGCCGTCTGAGATGCTCACCGGTTTGGCGCTCGGCGGCGGGAATCTGGGTCAGCTCATACGGGGCGCCGATCTCCTCGAGCAGCCATAGCACGCGGCTCGAGCGTGTTCGCGGCATGTAGTACAGCCGAGGGCTGCTCGGTCCGGGACCCGACTCGCTCATGGCCAAACCCTACTCGGGCTCGGCCGCGTCCGGTGCTTGACGGAGCGGCAAGGGAGGTCTCCGGCCGAGCGGCTGGCCACCGGCGCTCCGCATCGTCATGGCGATCCAGCAGCCCTGGATCAGCCGGGCGGCGCTTCTGGGTCTCGTGGCATGAAAATGCCCGGCGGAGGCTCTGTCCGGTGCCGGCCGTAGCGTCGAGCGATCCGGCACGGGGGGCTTTGTCGGGAGAACGCAGACGAATACCCCGTTGTCGGACTGGGCTTCGAGCCCGGGCTTTTCGGTCGGCCGCCCTGCGAGTTTCCTGGATTGAGCTTTGAGCTCGTATCGGTCTGTGTCGTTGTCCCGCTGGTTCGCCTGCGCTGTCAAGCGCGCTCTGGAGGTGCGTGCTGGGATTGCCCAGATGGGTGCGTCGTGCGATCGGGCTGGACGTGCACCGCGATTTCTGCGTGATCGCGCTTTGCGAGGACGGTGTCACTCGGTTGGGGGAGGGTGCCGCGCGCGCCTGAGGGGATCGGGACCTTCGCGCGTTGTCACAGCGCCGCGGCGCTATAGAGTGTTATTGCCACGGGTTGGCTTCATCACGGGCAGTTCGCGAGGTGTGGCTACCACGTAATGCACCGAGGTCGCACCGGCCTCTATCTACGCTCGATCATTCCTAGCCTGCTCAGCGAAATGGAAGCCACGTGAGCGGAGTGGTATCTGCGAACGCCAACGTCCTACAGCCAACGACTCACCCCTGTCGGCTGTCGAGGAGATGATCCCGCTCGCGCAGCAGCCGCCGAGCGGTCAGCCAGCGCGGAGCCCACCCACCTACATTGAGGACGCAGACGGCACCTATCCGTAAGATGGGCGTCGTCTGAGGCGACATCGCGGCCTCGCAGGCTTTCAACAACAGCTGCGCTTGCACGACCGACGAGAACTTGACAACCTCCGGACCACCAGATGACCTGATGGACCACTATCTGCTGGCGCCTCGCGCGTCAGCACAGACAGCCAAGGGAGAGATCGTGACTGAGTTTCCG
The DNA here is from genome assembly GCA_963763525.1 of uncultured Solirubrobacterales bacterium. Taxonomy (GTDB): domain Bacteria; phylum Actinomycetota; class Thermoleophilia; order Solirubrobacterales; family Solirubrobacteraceae; genus Palsa-465. Next base: position 954,308 of record CAVXPA010000008.1, on the reverse strand, counting down.
CTGCTAAATCATCAGGAGTTGGTCATCCGGGCCGGGGAGACCGAGCACGCTCGGGCCTTCTTCGAGACTATGGGGTGTCTGGTCACGGACCTGTTCGACGGCCAGCATCTCGCGATCTACATTAACGGGGAGGCCGGGCCGACGGTCGACAACGTGATCTATGCGAACGAGCCGACGCCGGCGCAGGCGAAGTTCGAAGCGGCCCTGGAGGCGGCTATCTCCTCCGACGCAGAGCTCGACGGCATGCGCGAGGCGTTTCGGAACATCCGGTGGGAGTGGCCGCAATACGTGGCGCACTTCGGCGCGGCCGTCCCGACCCATGAGGACTGGCTCGCGCGAGCGGAGCGCATGCAGGAGGCCAATCGCAGCCATCCGCTGCTCAAGGGTCGCGTCAACGTGAAGATCTGCGAGCCGGGTCTGCGACACGCGCTCGGCCCGCAATCGCAGGCCTTCATCCACACCGACATACTGACCACCGGGGTATTCGCCGTGGCCGGGGTGCTCTTCGACCTGCAGTGGAATCCCGAGATCGACCTCGACAACATGGACCCGATCGACTTCCCCGACATGGCGACCATGGTCTGAGTCGCCATCGGCAACGACGGTCCGTTTAGGGCGTCGATATGTTCGTGGAGTGCTCGCTCATTTCGTGTGCGGAAGAACCGCACGTACGGTTCGTTGGGGAGCGGGAGGAAACCGGCACCGGTCGGCACAGCCGCGCGGCGCCAGGCGCCTCCCGCCTACCCGACCAACCTCACCTGAGATGTGCAAGGCGTATTTGAGAGGTTCCACTCTAAAGGTCCTACTTACAGTCGAGTCCTGGTACGAGAAGGTGTTCTGCGACAACCGCTTCCGACTTGTTCGGTTCCGTCCCTGCGTCTGCGACGGACGAGTTGGCAGCCACAGCGTCAGAGGAGAGGGGTAGTGCCGCGCCTGGTTTTATGTCGGCGCGGCCAACCGTTTTGACATCGGCAGGCCGGTTGTGTCGTCGTGGAGGGGCGGCAGGTCGTGGTGGCGCGGCGCGTCGGGAGCGAACCTCCGCGATACGTAACGCTACTCCCATCTGCGCTGCACGCGTTGGCGACTTTCTTTGGTGACACGAGGCTACCTCGCGCCGACATCGCGACATTTGGTAAGCTTCAAGCGGCAGAGGCGGCACTGTCGACGAGCACCGAATGGGAAGCACCGGAGGCATTTTGAGTTCTACACTGCAAGGGGGTCAGCTGGACCCCACCAACGTGGGCGGCTGGGCGAAGGAGCCGTATGAATCTCTGTTAGCTATGCCACTCGCGCAGGTGGAAGGACCACAGCTTGAGGCGTTGAGGCGGCGCTTCGAGACCATGCGGGCTGACGTGGCGGCGCTCGATGGACTTGCATCACGTCAGGGGATCGACCGCATCGACAGTTTTGAGCAAGCGGCGCCAGTGTTGTTCGACCATCGTGTGTACAAGAGTTACCCGATGAGTCTTTTGGAGACACGGCAGTTCGATCGTCTGACCGCGTGGCTCGCGCGCCTTACGGCGCGGGATCTTGATGCCGTGCCACTCGACGGTGTTACGTCGGTCGACGCTTGGCTGAATCGGTTGGATGAGCACGGGATGATCATGCTTCATTCCACAGGTACGACAGGCAAGCTGAGCTTTTTACCACGCTCTCGCGAGGAGTGGACAAGTTGGAGACCCGCCTTCTTTGAGGCGGTAAGAGCTGCCACCGGCGTCGACTTTCGAACTGAGGCCATACCGAGCTTCTACCCGGGGTACCGCTTCGGCCATACAACCGGAACGAAAATGGAGAGGATCTTCGGTGAGGAGACCGCCGCGGGTGAAGAGGGTAGACACGTCCTCTACGACTACGCGATCTCCTCCGATCTTCTGTCGCTCGCCGCACGGCTACGCACAGCCGAAGAGCGAGGCGAGCTAGACACGCTCGATATCGACCCGCGCCTTCTCGAGGAGCGGTCGAAGCTGATCGAGGTAGGGCGCAACCGAGACCGTGACCTCGATCGGTGGTTCACGAGTCTCGCCGAAGAGTACCGCGGCCGACGGGTGCGCATCGCCTGCGTGGCAAGCGACCTCGTCCGCTTGGCGTTGAACGGCCGTGAACGAGGCGTCAAGTGCAACTTCGCGCCCGGATCCGTGCTACTGACGAGCGGAGGGCTGAAGGGGTTCCGGGACCCACCCGCGGACTGGGAGCAACTGCTCACGGATTTCTTCGGCATACAGCGCCTGTCCGGTCTCTACGGAATGACGGAGTGCATGGGAATGGCGCCTTTGTGTGGCGCGGGCTATTATCACTTTTTTCCTTACACGATTCCGGTCCTGCTCGATCGCGACGGCGAGGTCCTGCGGCGAGAGGGTGTGCAGACAGGCCGATTTGCGTTCTTTGACCTGCTAGCAGAAAGCTATTGGGGGGGATTCGCTAGCGGCGATCGCGTAACGATGTATTGGGGCGAGGACTGCGAATGTGGATGGAAAGGCCCGCGCTTGGACCGCAGCATCTCACGTTTCTCGGAGCTGGAGGGCGGGGATGACAAGATCACGTGCGCCGGGACTGAGGAGGCCTACAGCGAGTTCATGGAGTACGTGAGCAACATCTAGGGCGCTGCTCGAGGCTCTCTTCCCGCCGGCGTTGACAGGATGTGCCGCGGGCGAGGCGAAGGTCAAGCGCGGCCATGCCGGCTTGGGCCGCCGACGGCGTCTCCCGTTGCGTTCAGGGCGGCTCCCTGCAGGAAGGCCGCCAGCGTGTCCTCGCAGCCGATGTGGTCCTCGCCGTCGAGATCGGCGTAGCGGACGACGTCGTCACGGATCGACGGGCTCCGGTTGCCGCACGCGCACGGCCCGTAGTCCAGCGAGATCTTGTCGCCGCTGATCAGGCCACCCCAACGCCCGTCGAGCGAGACATCGAAGAACGCCGCTCTTCCTTCGACGGTGCCGCCATCGCACGGCAGCAGCACGCTGCCCTCCCTGTCGAGGACGAGCGGTATGAGCCAGGCCGGGACGTGGTGACGCTTGCCCGCGCGGCAGCGCGGCAACGTCGAGCCCAGCTCCTGCATCCCGTAGGCCTGGGAGTGGCGATCCGCGGGAATGTTCCAGGTCTCGCATACGAACTCCTGGTAGTCCGAGGGCAGCTTCGCCCGCTTGAGCCCACCCGCAGCGTGGTTGCAGTTGTCCGGATTGAAATCCTCGGCGCCATAGCCCATCTCACGCACGAGTTTCGCCACCCGGTACTGAAACCCCCAGTAGCCCATGAAGAACAGCTTCTCGGCCCGGTGCTCGACGATCGCCTCGGCCGCGACGGCCAACGCAGCCTCCAGGAGCTGCTCGCGCTCTTTCGACGCGTGCTCGAACTCGGCGATCTCCCCGGGGCTCGCGCGACCCTCTGTCATCTTGCGCCGCAGCACCGCCATTCTGGTCAGCGAGCCGATCGTGATCGGCGGCATCGGCAGGCGGAACATCGGTCTCTCGGGTGCGCTGAACGCACGGGTCTGCGCCCCGAGGATCGCGTTGTTCTTCGCGATCGAGGCGACGGCCGCCAACATCATCAGCCGGCGGTCCTGCGCCGGCTCGACGCCCGAGGACCACGTGAACGATGTGACGGAGTCGAGCTTGATCCAATCCAGGTCAGATTGGGAGTTCGGCACGAGCGCCGGCCTGCCCGTCGTCCCGCTCGAGCACCCGATGAAGATCCCGTCGTCGGCCATGCCGGCGATCCACCCATCGAGGTCGTGGATCCGCGCGGTGTCCACGGCCCCGTGCCGATGGGGGGACACCGCCGCGAGCCACTTCGTCAGCCCATCCCAACGCTCGTCGAGGACGAACTCCTCGGGATAGCTCTTATATGCCGTATGCGGGAACAGCAGCGGCACAACGTCGGCAAGCGAGCGAATCTTCGTGATCCCTGCCCGCTCGGCGAGGTATGCGAGCAGCTGGATGCGCCCGCGACGGTCCTGGAAGCGTTCGTCGATCGCCGCGATCTGCAGTTCGCCGAGCTCCTGCGGTGAGTAGTCGAACCGCTCGTCTGACCCCATCATCGCCGTCAATCGCTCGACCGCTGAGCCGCTCAGCACACCCGACGCCGTCGTGGCCATCCCGACTTCCTCCTCTGTCACGTCCACTGGCTGGACGAAGGCTACGTTCGCAACATAGCGGAGCGCTCGCACGTGCGCCGGGCCCGAGCGAGTCGTCGCTGAGTTCCTTCAGCGTTGGGGCGCAGGCGCCGCGGAATCCGGGCAGGCCACGCTCATGAAGACGCAGTCCTCCGCCGCGGCAGGCTGGAGCATCGAATTGCACGAAATCACCTTCGCCGGCCGACCGCCAAAGCCACCCTCGCTGTTGATCATCTTGGCCGCGAGATCCGCGCCCTGGGTCATCGGCGTCAACTGATCCTCGCCCGGAACCTTGAAGGCGACCATCGCGACCGTCACCGGGCTCCCACTCACGGCCGTAGTCGTGGCCGCGGAGCTGGACCCGCTCGACGCCGACGAGCTCGACGCGGCCGAACTCGTCGTGGACGAGCTCGAGCTCCCGCACGCGCTCACGACGGCCGCGCATAGGGCGACCGCCAGCGCGAGCAATACTGGCCGCAGGCCTGATCGATTCGTTCGGTGCATTCTGCTCCTCTACTCAGGCCTGCTGCTTGTGAGAGGTTGCATCAGGCAAAACCCATCGGACCGCGGAAACGTACCCGATCAAAGCGCATGGCACTGTGGACGATGCGTTCTAGGCTACGGCGTAGGCTGAGCTCCACCGACTCGGCCGAATCGATGATCGACCGCGTCCGCACGACGCAGCGCAACGTAAAGAACTGGTCCTGCGGCGAGATGGGGCTCCGATGGACCGCCGCCGGGATGCTGAAAGCCGAAAAACAGTTCCGCAAGGTGGTCGGCTACACGCAGTTGCCGCAGCGCGCGATCGCGATCGAGCGCCGACTGCATCTTCACCAGCCCAACACCGCCACGAGCCAGGAGTCACTGTGTAACCATCACACCCGGATCGCCGTCACCGAAGTTCCACGGCGAACGGGGCAACCTCCACTAGACTCTTCTGCTACAGTCAATAACATCGTTATCGTCGCGCTGCAGACCACTAGCGAGGGGCTTTCGTGACTACACTTGTGGCATCCGTTGAAGAGTTTGATCCATTCGCTGCCGCCTTTCTTGTCGAGCCCGGTGGTGCCTTGCAGAAGTTGCTCATCGACGCTCCGGCGTTCTACCACGAGCCAACAAACGCTTATTACATACTGCCCTACGCTAACGCGAGAGACGTGCTCGCGGACTCGGACGTATACTCGAACGTAAAGACGAAGACGATGCCGGTCCGGAACGACCTGCGGCATCGCATTCCGGAGCGTTACCAGCGTGTGGGACAGCTCGTGCAAGGCTCGGTCGCCAACTTGGATCCCCCGGATCACACACCGCAGCGGCGTGCTGCGCAGCGCACCTTCACGCACCGAAGAATCCGGGAGCTGCAGCCTAAGATAGAAGCGATCGCCAATGATGTCATCGACGGCTTCGTTGAGCGGGGCAGCTGCGACCTGATGGGGGACTTTGCAGCGAGACTGACGGTTCGCGTCGTGACAACGTTGTTGGATGTGCCCGCTGCCATGGTTCCTGGCTTCAGCGCATGGATCGATGACGTAATGAGAATCCAGGCGCCGATCGAGTTGAATGCCGAGGACGTATCGGTTCCCGACGACGAGTTGGCTGCGGCTTACGAGCGTCTCTACGAGGGCTACCGGACGTATTCGGGGATCGTGGAGGAGCGGGTCGCACATCCGGGCGATGACTTAGCCTCGGCAATGTTAGCTCTGAAGGACGTGGACGGAAGGCGCGTCCTCTCCAATGATCGCGTCCTCGGCTACATGCTCGCGCTGACGGCCGCTGGTACGGACACCACCGCCAACCTGATCGTGAATATGGTTCGCTATTTCACCGAGACGCCAGATCAGCTCGAGCGAGTCATGGAGAATCCGCAGCTGTGGGATAACTCCGTCTGCGAGGGGTTGCGCAGATCGGCGATCGCCTGCCAGAAGTACCGGATCAGCAAGCAGGAGTCCGAGGTCCTTGGTCTGAGGATACCGGCTCGAGCCAGGGTCGCGGTGAGCCTTGCCGCTGCGAATAGCGACCCGACGAAGTTTGTCGACCCGCTGCGGTTCGATGTCGCCCGGGTGAACGCGGCGGAGCATCTCGGTTTGGGGCGCGGGCGGCATTACTGCCTCGGCTCGCCGGTTGTCATGCCAGAGGCACGGATCGCGTTGCAGGTCCTGTATCGCCGACTACCGAGCCTTAAAGCTGACCTCGACCAGAAGCTCGAGTTTAAGCGCCACCTTGAGGCCCGCTCGATCGTGTCGCAGCGAGCCGAGTGGCATCTACGATCAGCCGCAGGCCCATCCACTCGGGGCGGCGAGGGCGATGTCAGAACGGGCGCTGCCCGCGGCTTGGCTGACCTGCCCGCCGAGACCGCCGAAACCGCCTGATCGCCACCGCTCGCGATCCCTTGCGAGGTGTGGGCCTGTCTAGACTGCGAGTCACGCGCCAAAGGTCATCGTGACTTTTCCTGCCGTGCGTCCTCACCAGCCAAGGCCAGAGCCGTAAGTGCTTCCGCGGAGGTGAAGCGATCGCCGACGATTAGCGCGTAGCGTTTCCGGTTGGTGACGATCTCGTCGCTAACGTCGCACATCCCGCGGGCTACCCACAGCCGATCGAGAGGACGATCGTGGGCTCCGCAGGCAGGAGCGCACCGAAGTCCAACGCGACCGGGTGTTTATGGATCGCAACGTCGTGATCGTGGCCTTGTACTTAGTCTGCAGTCAGCCTCGCCATCCGTCGGCCGGCAGAAACGCAGGTCTTTCACCGTCCTAGTTCGACTTGGGCCAGAAGTCGTGAGGTTGTGATTGAGTTTTAGCTGGCGGGGGCAAGGCGGGCGTTGTGGAGGTGAGCGTTGACGGCGTTCTCGAGCCAATCGGGATCGGGCGCGGGGAGTAGGAGGATGTCGTCGAGGCTTCGCGGATCGATTCGCGGTCTTCGTCGTGGGGACCTGCGGGGCGGCAGGTTGCCCGGCCATGCTCGTAATGGTTGACACACCTGAGCGTGGCGCGAAAAGTGAGCACAAGTCGTCCTTATTAGGGTCTGGGGGCAATCGTGCGATGTCTACGTCGACGAAGCGGTCCGATACGGATGCGCTGCTACTCGTGCCGCCATTCGGGCGCCGGCTCGCCAACGCTCCAGAGGAACCCGCGGGCGGAGCTTTCACCGAGGTGGTGAAAGCGCCGCTTCAGGTCCTGGACCGTCGCTTCCGGATCGGCGTGCGAGGCGAGGAAGTCGTGAAAGGTGCCGTTCTCCGCGACGAGCTCCAGCATCACGTTGGCGTTCTCGACGGTCGCCCCGATCTTGCTGCGGTTGCGGATCACGGCCGGGTTCTCCTCGATCGCTTCGACCTGCTTCGGACTCAGGTTCGCGACGTACTCCGGGTCGAAGTCGTGAAACACCTCCATGAACCCGGGCCACTTGTTCTCGACGACCTTCCAGTTCAGCCCGGCGCGAAAAACCGCCTTGGTCAACTGCTCGAGGTAGGCGCGCGTGTCGCTCGGGTCAGGCCGAGCGACCTCGTGGTGATGCGTCTGCGAGCGGGATGTATCGGGCGTCATAGCGTTCCTCCGTTCACGAGTGGTTCTTGCCGACAACACTGCCACTCAAGTAGGTCATCAACATAGAGGTAGCGCGGGTCGTCGAGCATCACGGCGTCGCCGGGCGCTGCGTTCGGGTGGATGCCGACTCCGACCGCGCCGCTTGCCGTTAGTCCGGCCGCAGCGCAGAGATCGAGTCGATCGCGTCCGAGACGTCGGCACAGACGGCGGAAGCTAACTCCACGCACGCCGCGTCGAGCTCGGCGTGCGCGAGATTGCTGGGCAGCGCCATCGCCGCCAGCACGCGGGCGCTGGCGTGGACGAGCGTGTGCGTCACCGGGTGGACGAGCAGCAGCTCGTCCTCGACTCCCAGTGACCGGGGGTCGCTTTCCGGCCAAAGCAATGTCAGCGCCTCGACGCCGCCCGACGACCAGCGTCTCGGGTCGCGGATCCCGTCATCAGCCATCGAATGACCCCCCTTCGAGCGCCAGCGCGGATCGCGTGCCGACGTGGCATCCGGCGGTGCCTTCGGCGGCGGCGGGCGCGGGCATCGTTCGCGCCGGTAGCAGCGCGATCACGACTGCGACGGCGACGAGCGTGATCGCTGCGGCGACGGCGAACGCGGTCGTGTAACCGTTCACGAGCGCCTGCGCGTGGCTGCTCGCGTGCGCGTTCGCGGTCACGGTGGAGGCGATGGCCGCGAGCACGGCCAGGCCGACGGCGCCGCCGACCTGCTGGCTCGTGTTGAAGATGCCGGCGGGCGCCGCTGTTCAGACCGAAGACCACACCCAAGGCGTCGCGTTGAAGCTCCGGGAGCCGCTCCAGACGGTCGAGTGCGGGGGCGCAAAGTTGCTGGAGGGCCGCGGAAGCCAGCTCCATTTCCCCCTCTCGCCCCGCAGTCCTAAGAATCCGAAAGTCCTGCGCCGACATGACCGTCCGTTCGATCAGGGCCGTCTTGCCGATGCCCGGCTCTCCAAGCACAACGATCGCCCCGCCGTGGCGGTCCCGAGCCGCCGCTAGCCCAGCCGGTCAAGTACATCGAGCTGGCCCTGCCGACCGAGCACACCTATCACGTCCCTCCTGAACCTGCCGGGCGAAAAAACCTACCAGGCCGACCCTGCGTCGGAGCGGGGCGCGGCGTACGAGGGGGCGGACTGAACTGGCCCCGCTGCGACGGGGTTGGGGGCAAGCGGAGCCATCGCTCTCGCCTGGCGCCAGCCCCTCGCTCTGATGAGTTTGGCTTTGGCCCGGTGGCCAACGACACGCGCCGCGCGCGGATGCAGAATTGCTCTCATGCAGCTGAGTGCTTTGCTGCCCGGGCTGTACTCGCTGCAGCCTCTGGTCCTAGGCTGCGCCGTGTCGGATTGGCGGGTGCCGTTGACTGTCTGCAGAACAGGAGCCGTTCGGCCTCGCTCGGATGGTTCACGGCCGCTTGACGCGACCTTCGCGGCGGCGTTCTGGTCTGCCTGATGCTGCGTCTCGCGCCGCCACGACGGTCGAAGTCTCGCGCCGCGGTACGGCTTGTGCGCCGCCCGGCGGGCGCGGGCGAGGATTGGGTCTTGCATCTGCCCGACCTCATCGATGCTGTGTGTGAGGAGTGGCATCTGTCACTTGATGATGAGCGGATAGCTGCGGGCGCGTTGGGAGTCGTGGCGTGGTGTCATACCGAGAGCGGCCTCGAGGCGGCGCTGAAGCTGTGCGCCAACGAGCAGCGCCTGTCTGCCGAGACGAACGCGATGCTCGCCTGGGGCGGGCATCCGGCGGTCCGCGTCCTCGCCCATCGACCGGGCGCGCTGCTCCTGGAACGCGCCCGTCCGGGACGACCGTCGCGGCTCGCGCCCACGCGCTTAGCGCTCCTGCTCGGCGCACTTCACCGACCGACGAGCGCCAGCCGGCGTGGACTCGGGGACTGGCGTAGGAGCATCGACACCGCCGTCACGCACGTACCTTCCCTGCAAGCACTCGGCCAGGCGCTGCTCAAAGAAGGAGAGGGCCGTCCGGTCGTCGCCCTGCACGGGGACCTGCAGCCGGCGAACATCCTTGAGCACCGCGGCACGAGCGTGGTGATCGACCCAGTCGGGATCGTCGGCCCCCGGGAACTCGATGTCGCGAACGCGGCGCTCCAGAACGATTGGGGTGAGAACTCATCGGGGCGAATCAGGCGGCTGGCGGACCTGACCGGCACCGACCAGGCGTTCGCGCTCGCCTTCGGCCAGTTCAGCGCCACGTACGCAGCCCTCGCGCCGAGATACTGACCGGCGCGTGGCTCGCAAGCCGCGCCGAGACGCCCCGTGCCGTCGGTGCAACAGCCACGAGGGTAGCGGGGGCGCCGCGACCGCTTCGGTCGCCAAGCGCTCGCGAGCTGTGAGGCAGTCTGGCGAGCGAGGCGCCGCCATTGCGATGGCGGGTGCCGCGCCGTGTCGGAGGTGAAAGCGATCACGCGGCGCTTGCGCTTCAGTCTCCGGCTCCCGCGTGGAACGCCATCGCCTCGAGCGCGACTCGCCCCGCGATCAACGACGTGGTCGGGGTCCCGTCGAGGCTCGGTGCGGTCTCGACCACATCGACGCCGAGCAGGCCCGGACGGGCCACGCCGCGGACCAGCTCGATCGCCTCCCTGGTGGTCAGGCCGCCCGGCGTGGGGCAGCACGTCCCCGGTGCGTGGGCGGCGTCGAGCGAGTCGATGTCGAATGACAGATACACGCCGTCGCCAGCGCCCGCGACGGCGAGCGCTTCCTGCACCACTTTGGCGGTGCCGCGCTCCCAGATGTCCTCCAGCCAGATCACCGTGATCCCGTGCTCGCGGCAGTAGGCAAGCTCGGTCCGCGGGTTCATCCAGCCCGAGATCGCCACCAGCGCGATCTTGCGCGGGTCAAACCCGGCGTCGACCGCGCGCGTGATCGGACAGCAGTGGTTGAGCTCCTCACCGCCGACATCCACCGCGGTGTCCAGGTGGGTGTCGATCAGAACCAGCCCGGGATCGGACACGTGCTCGCGCACGGCGCGCACCGCGGGGATCGTGATCGAATGATCGCCGCCGAGCGTCACGGGCAGCGCGCCGGCGGCCAGGATCGCCCCGATGTCGGCCCGGGCGCGGGAGAACGTCTTCTCCGGATTGGCCAGAGCGATCGCGCAATCGCCGCAGTCGACGGGGTGCAGCGCCTCGATCAGGTCGAAGTCGAGTGTCGCGTTGTACGTGGTGAACTGACAGGACACCTCACGGATCCCCCGGGGCCCGTAGTTGGCGCCCGTGCGGCTGATGTTGGTCGCGTCGAACGGCAGCCCGTAGATCGCGGCCCGCGCGCCGTGCCGGCGCAAGGCCTCGCGGTCCGGCGCCACGTGCGGCAGGCGCAGAAATGAACCGACGAGGCCGCTGTGCAGCAGCCCCGTCCACATCGTTGCGTCGCCGCCAGATGCAACCGCGCCGTCGCTGGTCGGAACCTGGATCTCGGTGTCGCCCATCTCCACCACCTCTTCCTTGCCAGTCGCAAAGCGTTTTTGCAGCGTAGAAGCCGCAAGGCTAGCCAAAACGATTTGGCAAGCCTCTTCAAGCTCAGGACGGAGAAATCTCCGCACGCGGTCTGGTCTGGTCAGTCCAGCCAACCCCGTTCCCCGGCCTCGTCTCGTCGGTGTCGTGCGCGTCGGCGGAGGCGTGCGTCGCTGTCGGTGATGCCGGGTCCGCGGGGGGAATCGAGGCGATGGGCTGGGACGGTTGGAGCTGGCGGCTGCAGGCCACGCCAGAGCCGGTCCCTGGCGAGAGCCCTCTGGCCGGAGTCTCGTGCACGTCGAGCAAGGTCTGTGTGGCGGTCGGGGAGTACCCCCAAAGCGTGTTGTATGACCCGAGTGCCATGCACACCGTGCCTGTGTTCGTGCCCTTCGCCGAGCGGTGGGACGGGGTGGGGTGGTCGCTGCTACCGTCGCCTGGCTTGCCGCCCGGAGGGCAGCAGGGAGGGTTAGATGCTGTCTCGTGCACGACGGGCAGCGCTTGCATGGCTGTCGGATCCTGCGGTCCATCGCCCTGGCTCCTCACGACTGCTTTGGTTTCTCGGGGCGGGCTAGGCCCGGCGATTGCAAAGGCGACGGACCGCAACTCCGGCCGGAGGTAGTGCTAGCCGCAACGGCGTCGATTTGCTAACGCCCACGCTGCTGCTCCGTCAAGAACGCGGGCACAGGGCTCGGGCCGACCGTGGCTTCCGGAGTGGACGAAACGCGAGAGCATGAGAACGGCCTAGTGAGGTTACGAAGGCTCTCCGAATAGCCCGGCCGAGCGACAGCCGGCGCACATCGGTTTCGCCGAGTGGACCGTTCTCCGAGGTGCCGCGATTTCACGACGGCACGTGCCCACCGCGATTTACGGGGCTTTCGTGAGGAGCGGCTGAAGGGACTCGAACCCTCGACCTTCTGCATGGCAAGCAGACGCTCTAGCCAACTGAGCTACAGCCGCGAGGCTGCCGAGTATAACCCCGCGCGATCCGGCCCGAACACGACTGCCCGGGGACGGCTAATGCTGCGGCACTACGGCACGCTGAGCGCCTGCGACCCGGCGGGCTCGGCCTCGACCGGGACTGGTTCGAGCTGCGCTCGCGAGACGCGCGGCACCAACGTGATCAGCGCGAACGCCGCCCCGACGGCACAGCCGGCGATCACGAGCGCCATCGGCAGCGCCGTGTCGTTGCCGCCGACGCCGGCGAGCGGCGCAAACAGCCCTCCGGCAGCGAACATGCTGACCCCGAGCAGCGCAGATGCGGACCCCGCGATGTTCGGGTAGTTCGTCAACGCGAGCCCGAACACGTTCGTGAACATGAAGCTCCAGCTGCACATGAGCAGCGCCGCCGGAACCAGCAAGGCCCCGAAGCCGACGCTGGGCCACGTCGCGACGACCAGCATCAGCGCTCCGGCGAGCACCATCATCGCGGTTCCCCAGCCGAGCAGCCGACGCGGCGATTCCCTCCGGAGCAGGTGAGCATTGGCCTGCGCGCCGACCACCATCGCGAAGGCGCTGACCCCATAGAGGAAGCCGTAGAGGCGTGGCGAGACGCCGTAGACGTCCTCGAACACGAACGCCGAACCGGCGATGTAGACCGTGGTGGCCGCGCAGCCGAAGCTGCTCACGAGGACGTAGCCGACGAAGCTGCGGTCGACGAGCAGCTTTCCGAACGTGCTCGTCAGCGCGCCGAAGCGCGCGGGCTGGCGCCGCTCGCTCGGGAACGTCTCGGGTAACACGCAGGCGGTCAGGATCATCAGGGCGACTCCGAGTACGGCGAGCGCGATGAACAGCCCACGCCATGACGTGAATCGGAGAATCTGACCACCGATAATTGGCGCCAGGATCGGGCCGATACCGACGATCAGCATGAGTCGGGAGAGATAGCGCGACATTTCGGCACCAGAGCCGAGATCGCGAACGACCGCCCGGCCGATCGCCATCCCCGCCGCGGCCGTCGCTCCCTGCACCAGCCGCATGAGGACGAGCACGAAAAGGTTCGGACTGAGGGCGCAGGCGACCGACGCAACAGCGTAGGCGCCGACTCCGGCGATCAGCGGGCGTCGACGGCCATGCACGTCGCTCAGCGGCCCTGCGACGACCTGGCCGAGCGCCATGCCGATGAGAAACGTCGTCAAGGTCAGCTGCGCCGCCGACTGGCTCGTGCCGAGATCGTGCGCCATCTGCGGCAATCCGGGCAGGTAGATGTCCGTCGACACCGGTGCGGCGGCAGTGACGCCCCCCAGCACGACGAACAGTCCCAGCCGCCGCCCGGGCACGTCCTTGTCAGCGCTCACGCTGCACCACGGGTGGACGATACCGACCGACGGGGCGCGGTGGGGGCCGGCGTCGCTGACGGTAACTGACCGAGGGCGCCGTCAGCGTGCGCTCATGCGCTCGTGCCAGGCGCGGAAGCCGGAGCCGAAGTGGTGCTTTGTGCCGAGGCGATCTGTGTGAGCAGGGTGGATGCGCTGGTCTGCGCGAGCACCTCCAGACGCGGCAGCAGGAAGCGATCCGCCTGTGGACTCGCCCACCCGGCGCTGGAGGTCAGCGCGCCCAGGTATCCCGCGGACTGGACGGCGGACACGACTGCGGGGTTATAGCCGCCCGACGGGTATGAGAACCAGTTAACGGCGACGCCGTAGCGCGTGCTGAGCGTCTGCCGCGCGCTCGCAACTTCGGAGCTCAACTGACCACTGCCGACACTCGTGAGGTTGATTCCGTCCAAGCCATCGGTATCGAGCTCCCACCCCGCTGAGATCAAGCCGCGAACCTGCGCGTCGCTCATGCCTCCCTCTGAGGGCGACAAGCCGTTGACTTGGAGATTCTCGACACCGACCCACCCCAGAGACTTGAGCACCGGTAGCGCGTTGGTGTACTGGGAGGCGTACCCGCTATCGAACGTGATCACGATCGGCTTGCCGGTGCCCAGCGAAACTCCGTGGGTCCAATAAGCATGGAGCTGATCGAGCGTGACCGCATGCCACCCTGCGGCTTTCAGCGCCTGCATCTGCGCCGAGAACTGACCTGCTGGCACGTAGAGGCTCGGCGGTGCGGCAGAGCCCGGGGGCGCGACGTTGATGATGTTGTACGCGAGAATCGGAACGGCAGCAATCTGCGCTGCAGCGCTCTTGGAGGTGGGGAGGACCACCCTGGCGGACCGGCTCGGGTGCTTGCGTGACGCGGTTCCCCCCATCGAGGAGAGCACGATCACTAAGGTTCCGACGATGACGCCGACCAGCGCCGCGCTCGCGACGACCCGCCCCAGCCACGTGTGGGACGGTCTCCTGCGTTGATGCCTCAACTGGTCACGCTGCACCTGACGCGAGTCCATCCCCTGCGACGTTACGGATCCGCGCCCGAGCGTAGCACCACGAAGGAATAAGATTGCTCACATCGAGCCCCAGCGGCTCGAACACTGCCAGAAGGAGGAGGGATGCGCACAAAGGCCGCCGTCTTGTGGGAAGTGGGAGGGCCGTGGAAGGTCCAGGAGATTGACCTCGATCCTCCCGGCGATCGTGAACTCCTGGTCAAGCTCCAGGCGAGCGGGCTTTGCCACTCCGACGACCACATCGTCACCGGCGACACCCCGTGCCCGTACCCCATGGTTGGCGGGCACGAAGGCGCGGGCGTGGTCCTCGAAGTGGGTGATCGAGTCACGCGCACCCAGGTTGGTGATCACGTCATTCTCGCGCCGGTGCCCCAGTGTGGCCAGTGTCGCTGGTGCTCGATTGGGCGGCCCAACCTGTGTGACATGGGCGCCTTTGCCCTGATGGGGTACGGGCCCGATGGCACGTACCGCCGTCACGACGGCGACACGGACGTTGGCGCGTACTGCCAGCTCGGTTCCTTTGCCAAGCATACGGTGGTCAGCGAAACACAGGTCGTTCCAATTCGCAAGGACGTGCCGTTCGAGGTCGCCGCGCTCGTCGGCTGCGGTGTCACGACAGGTCTGGGTGCGGCTCAGCGCGTCGGTCAGACGCAGCCCGGGGATGTTGTGGTCGTCGTCGGGATCGGCGGCGTCGGAATCAACGCTGTGCAAGGCGCGGCGCTCGCCGGCGCCGGCACGATCGTCGCCGTTGATCCGGTCGCCAGGAAGCGCGACTGGGCGCTCGAGTTCGGCGCCCACCACGCGGTTGCGAGCATGGACGAGGCTCAGGTTCT
The DNA here is from genome assembly GCA_963763525.1 of uncultured Solirubrobacterales bacterium. Lineage (GTDB taxonomy): Bacteria > Actinomycetota > Thermoleophilia > Solirubrobacterales > Solirubrobacteraceae > Palsa-465. The sequence continues at coordinate 939,040 of CAVXPA010000008.1, read as the reverse complement.
AGTCGGAACGAGCGTGACCTCGTTCGTCGCGATGGTGGTGCAGCGGCTGATCGGCCCGGGCTCGAAGCTGTCGGCGACGCGGCTTTCGCGCCAGACGACGCTCGCGGACGAGCTCGAGCTGGGTGAGGTCACGGAGGCCGAGCTGCTCGCCGCGATGGACTGGCTGCTTGAGCGCCAGCCGCGGATCGAGGCAGCGCTCGCGCGCCGCCACCTGGCCGGGCGAGGGGTTCATGCTCTATGACCTGTCCTCGAGCTATCGTCGAGGGGCGCTGCTGTTCGTTGGCGGCGCTCGGCTACTCGCGCGACGGCAAGAGAGGCACGCCGGCAGGTCAACTACGGGCTGACGCTGCTCGCCGGAGGGCCAGCCCGGTCGCGATCTCGGTGCTACGACGGCTCGACACCAGCGACCAGCAGACGCTGCCCGACGCGGTCGAAGCGCGTGCGGGAGCCGCTTCGGGATCGAGGACGTCGTCGTGGTCGGCGACCGCGGCATGTTCACCCAGGCGCCAGCGCCGAGGCGCTCACCCGAGCGGGGTCGGCTTCGTCAGCGCGCTGAAGTCCGCGCAGATCCGCAAGCTCGTCGAGGCCGGTGACCTGCAACTCTCATTGTTCGACGAGACCAACCTGGCCGAGGATCAGCTCCGACCTGTTCCCCGGCGAGCGCCTCGTCGTCTGCCGCAACCCCGCCGTCGCGGCCGAGCGAGCCCGCAAACGCGAAGCGCTCCTGCAGGCCACCGAGGTCGAGCTCGCCAAGGTCAAGCACGATGGTCGACGGCCCGCGAGGATCGCTACGGGCGCGCCGCGCGCGGGCAAGATCGGCGAGCGCGCCGGCAAGGTCGTCAACCGCTACAAGATCGCCAAACACTTCGACGCTGCAGATCGCCGACGGCGCCTTCTCCTACGCCGCGCAAGCCCGACGCAGATCGACGCAGAGGCCGCAGCTCGACGGCCTCTACGCGATCCGCACCAGCTGCAACCACCTCCAAGCTCTCGAGCCCCGCCTCGGTCGTCCGCGCCTACAAGCAGCTCAAGATCAACGAGCTTTCGGAGCTGACGGACAACGTCATGGCCGACAAGGCAATCCTCACCGTCGGCGTCGCTCACGGGGAACACATCGGTCCGCTGCTCAACCTCGTCAGCAAAGGTGGCCGTGCCGTGATCACAGCGGTCGCTCCGCTCGCGGAGGAGGGTATGTCAGGCAACTTGCTCGATCTCGGAATGAGGAACAAGGAGCTCGTCGGCCACATCTTCGGCGAAGGCGTGCCGCTCGTGGACTTCCCGCGGACGTTGGAGCTGTATAAGCACGGGGATCTCAAGCTCGACGAGCTCGTTACGAGCCGCTATCGGCTCGAGGACATCAACGAGGGGTACGCCGCCATGCACCGCGGCGACAACCTACGCGGCGTGATCATCCACGACACCTGATCGCCGTCGCGCCTGTCAGCGCACCCGCGATCCTCACGCCGTCACGGCGACCGGGCGTGGGGCGCGCAGGCCGGACGCCTCGAGCCGTGGCATCACCTCACGTGAGAAGTGGTCCAGCCCCGCGGTGTAGTCGAGCCAGCTGATGACGACCCCGTCGATGTCGGCGCGCGACAGCGCATCGAGGTGGGCGACGACAGTGTCGGCGGCCCCGACGATCGGGAAGCCACCGCCACCTTCGACGATGCGACGAGCGAGGGACCGCTGGACCGGCTCCGGGAGCTCCCAGGCGCCCGAGATGCCGTCCATGATCGTCTTGGCGCACTCGTAGTCGCCGACCGAGTTGATCCAGTCGCGCCGCTCGAGCGCCTCGTCGTCGGTCGCGCCCGTGACGATGTAGACCGGCGTCCAGACAGCGATCTCGCGTCCCTTCTCGCGGGCCGCGCTCCGGTACAGCTCGACGTGGGCCGGCGCGTCCTCGAGGCGCTCGCTCGGCAGCGTGATGAGCGCGACATCGCAATGCGTGGCGCAGAAGTCGCGCCCGATCGCCGAACCACCTGCGTTCATCAGCACCGGGCCCGGAAGCTGCGCCGGCGGCGGCTTGGTCCAGACACCCTTGAGCTTGTAGAAGCGTCCGGGGTAGTCGAACTCTGCTTCCGCCGTCCAGAGGCGCTTGACGATGTCGACCCACTCGGCGGCTTGAGCGTAGCGGTCGTCATGGCCGAGCATCTCAACTCCGAACATGAGCGGCTCGCTCCCGTTCCAGCCGGCGACGATGTTGATGCCGAACCGCCCTCCGGCGATCTGATCGATCGTCGCCGCCTGCTTGGCGAACAGCACAGGCGTGAAAGCCGAGACGTGCGCGGTCGCGAAGACGGCCGCCTGCTCGGTCACGGCGGCCATCGCCGCCGCCCACACGATGGGTTCCATCGTCACACCCGACGGGTTGTGGGGGTCGTTGGGGTTGAGGCTCTTCCAGCGCGAGACGGACACGATCGCCTCGAAGCCGAGACGATCGGCGTAGCGGCTGATCTCGAGACTGTTCTCCCAGGTTGGGACCAAGGCGCCGGGCCACAGGGTGCGGGCCGTGCCGCCGGCCCAGTTCGTGCTGAAGATCCCCAGCTTGAGCCGGTTCTCGTTGTAGATCGGGTTGCGTGCGCGGATCTCCGCGGAGCTCGGGAACGGCAGCGGTTGGCTCAGCGTCGTCATGACCGCCTCCCCTAAGACGCGACGGGGGTCACGGACCTGATGTGATCGGCGGCCCGTGGCATGACCTTCTCCGCGAACAGCCGCATACTGCGCTCCGCGAACTGCGCGGGCATCGCACCGGTTGAGTTGACCACGACGAGCTCTGAGGGCTCGATCGTCTCGTAGTGCGCGATCACCTTCTCGAGGCACTGCTCGGGCGTGCCGACGATGCCCTCCCCGACGAACTTCGTCGTGAGCACGTCCACCGCGTCCTCGTACGTGCCACTCCCGAAGTCCGAGCCCTGCGAGGTGTACTGCTCGTACCCCTTCGTCTGGGCCATCCGCTCCTTCCACTGGTCGATCTCGTACATCCGCAGGATCGAGTCGGTGAGCTCGCGGAAGTAAGTCTCGGCGTGCTCATGGGCCTCCTGCTCGGACTCGCAGCACGCGAGCATGCACTGAAGGACCGGCCGGTTGGCGGGTCCATGCCCCGACTCCTCGCGGACCTCGGTGAACAGACGCAGTTCGCCGAGGTAGGTGTCGAGCTTTCTGCTTGGGTTGGTCAGCGGTTGCAGGCCTCGCTCGGCCATGTTGCGCAGGCTCTGTTCGCTCGTCCACGTCCCCAGGATGGTGATCGCGTCCGGATCCAGCGGGCGCGGGCGCACCGCCACGTTCTCGTACTGGAAGTGCTCGCCCTCGTAGGAGAAGAGCTCTTCATGCAGCGCCAACTGGAGGATGTCGAGGACCTCGTTGAACAGGCCGCGGGAGTCCTCCATCTTCACGCCCATGGCGTTGAAGTTGCGGAACGCGAGTCCTCGCCCGACGCCCATGTAGTAGTGCCGGCCACGGCCCATCATGTGCTGGAGCACCATCACCTGCTCGGCGACGCGTACAGGGTTGTGCCACGGGAGTACGACGATCATCGAGCCGAAGTCGATCCGGTTCGTACGGCTCGCGAAGTACGTGAGGTACTGGTGCGGGTCGGGGATCATGATGTACGGGGCACCATGCTGCTCGAACGTCCACAGCGTGTCGAAGCCGAGCGGCTCGACCAACGACCCGAGATGTAGTTGCTCGCGGTACACCTGTTCGTCGGAGATGGTCATCGGGCCGACCTTCTCGCCGTGCTCCAGGGCCTCGAAGCGATCCCAATCGTCGTAGTTGTTGATGAAGAAGCTGATGCCGAAGCGCATTGTCAAACCACCTCTCAGTAGCACGCTCTGTCGATGATCACGACACCGAATGAATCGGTGGCCGGACGGACGGTCGCATTTCGCTGGATGGGCGTCAATGGGTGGGCGCTTCAGCGTGCTCCGGCTCGTTGCTCCAGTGCGGGCCGGTGGAATCGTGGTTGAGCGAGATCTTGCGCGTGCGGAACCTCCACTCGCCATCGACGCGCTGAAGGTCGTCGTGTGACTTGCAGCTCCAGCGAACGATGATTTGCGGCGGCTCCCAGACACCGGTGACGAGGAAGTACATGCGCACAAAGCGATGGTCCTCGCGCCCGTCTGGGTCAGGCTCGACGATGACGTTCGTGACGTGGTGCTGGTAGGTCCGCCCGACGGGATCCCGGCTCCACTTGAACCCGGTGGCTGCGGAATGCTCGGGCGTGCTGATCTCCCCGGAATACTTCTCGAGGTATCCGCTCGGGACGAAGCACGCTATCTGCGTCTCCTTGTCGCCCTCGTTCATCGCCCAGTAGAAGCGGTCGTAGAGCTCCCGAATCAGAACCCGATCCTCGATCGAGACCGTGCTCATAGCTCGTCTCCTTTCGATAGCTCAGCTATCCAGATTGCGGTGCTCGCGGCGACCTCGCGGGTACCGCTTTTGGCGTAGCCGTGCATCATTTGGCTCATGCGGACGCTCAGCGGCACGATAATTGGTACTCTCGTGCCCGTCAAGCCGTGATGCCGCAGGCCGGCGCCGGTCAGCCGGTCTCGGCGGACGGAAGGTCTACGGTTTTCCGCAATGCGAAGTCCGTCGGTTGAACGCGCCGTCCAGATCCTGGACTTCCTGATCATCCATCCCGGCCGCGGGTTCACGCTCTCCGAGCTTTCGCGGCGACTGCAGATCAGCAAGACGACGGCGCGGGCGGTGCTCGGGACGCTGGCGGATCGCGGCCTGGTCCTGCGCAACCCCGACACGAACGAGTACCGGCCGGGGCCGGCGCTGATCCCGATGGGTGCAATCGCCGAACGATCCTTCCCGGCCTTCACGCACACGCGGCGCGAGGCCGAACGGCTGGCTGACGAATACGATGGTGAATGCCAGGTCGTCATGGCCACGACGGAGGAGGTTCTGATCGTCGGCTACGCGGGCGTGCCCCGGCCTTTGAGCACGACGTTCCGAGAGGGCCAACGTCAGCCACTCGCACCGCCACTTGGCACGATCGTGCTCGCGTGGGCGACTGACGCCGACGTGGAAGCGTGGCTGGACCGCTTGGGGCCCGAATTGACAGACGGCGAGCGCGAGCGCTACCGAGCGGCGCTCGACCGGGTCCGAGGCCAGGGCTATTCGGTCGCGCTTCGCACGCAGGGTCTCTTCGAGCTCAACGAGCTCCTCAGCAACGCCATTCTCCACACGTCCGAGGGATGGCGCGAGATCAGTCGCGCGCTCGCGGCGCTGTCGCGCGACGGCCATCTCCCAGCCGCCGACGACGTGCCGCCCGATGCCGAGATCGCGACGATCGCCGCGCCGGTCTTCGGCCCGGACGGCAACATGCTGTTTGCGCTTGCGCTCGCGCCCGGTCCCGAGTATCGAGCGCGGGACGTGGAGGCCCTAGCGCGCGCCGTCCTGCGCGCCGCCGGTCGCGTGATGGCCGCGATCGATGGGCGACAGCCGGAGGGAACCCGCCCTGCCCGCGCGGCGAGGGTCTGATCGCGAACTTAAGGAGTAGACATGTTGGACGGCGAGAAGATTCTGTTCACCGGCGCGAGTGGGAAGATCGCGTTCCCGATCGCGCGGACCCTGGCTGGACGCAACGAGGTCTGGGGCGCGGCGCGGCTGAACGATCGCGCGCAGTGGGACAGGTTGCGAGCGGCCGGCATCCGGCCCGTACACCTCGACATGTCGAGTGATGATTTCTCAGCGTTGCCCGAAGACTTCACGTACGTGTTCCATGCCGCTGTCAACACGGGTGGTTTCGACGATTGGTTGAGAACGCTCGAGATCAATGCCCAGAACTCGGGACAGCTTCTCTACCACTGCAGGGCGGCCAGGGGGTTCGTGTACTGCTCGACCGGCTCCATCTACAAGTATCAGGGGCATCGACCGCTCAAGGAGAGCGACCCGCCGGGGGTTCCACAGACGGCCAACTACAGCTTCTCGAAGGTCGCGGGGGAAGCAGTGGTCACGTGGGTCGCCAAGCACTTCAAGGTTCCGCTGACAATCATCCGCATCGTTTCGACCTACGGGCCCGAAGGCGGCGCGATCAACGAACGGGTCAACGCGATCCTCGAGGGACGACCGATCAAGCTCTATCCCGACAGTCCGAATAACTTCAGCCCGATTCACGAGGACGACTATGTTCAGCTCGGCATCAGGGCGATGGAGGCGGCTCGCGTGCCGCCTCTCGTCGTGAACTGGGGCGGCAGCGAGACCGTCAGCATCGAGGAGTACTGCACATACATAGGCGGCCTCGTCGGCGCACAGCCGAAGTTCGAGTACACCGAGAGCGCGCACACCCCAATGTGTGTGGATGTCACGCTGATGCACGAGGTGCTGGGCGAGACACAGGTTCACTGGCGAGACGGGATGCGCCGGATGATCGAGGCGACTCATCCGGAGCTCACACTGCCGGACGAGCCTGCCTGAACCACATCCGTGACGGCAGCGAGCGGGCCACGGACGGCGGCCAACCGTGGCGCCGTCCGCGCGCTGCGGTTGGCGCGGGATGATGCCGTTACGACGCTGTTACCGACGGTCTCGTACAACTCGTCGCGGCTCATGCGATGCCTCATACGATCCGGAGCAGGGTGCGACGTTTCCTGACGCAGAAGGTGTGGGTTGCGCTGGCCGCGGTGGGCTCAGCGGCGGCGCTCACCGCCTGCGGCTCGTCGGGCGGCTCGACCGCGGCCGGCTCGAGCCATTACGACGCGAGCCTCAGGTTCTCCGAGTGCATGCGCTCACGCGGGGTGCCGACCTTTCCCGACCCAGGCTCCGGCGGCGGGATCCAGATCACCGCGGGGTCCGGGATCAATCCCTTCTCCCCGGCGTTCAAAGCGGCTCAGACGACCTGCCGCGAGCTCGTGCCAGGCGCCCTCCCCGGGGCAAACCAGCATCCGAGCGCCGAAGAGATCGCGACGACCCGTCAGATATCGGTGTGCATGCGCCAGCATGGGGTCACTGGCTTTCCCGATCCGATCTTCACGACGCCGTCGAGCCCCGCCGGCTACTCGATTCTCGAGGATCGCGGCGGCGTGGTCCTGGCGGTGCCGGACACGATCAACCCCCAGTCGCCGGTCTTCGTGCACGCAGCCAAGGTCTGCGGTTTCAGCTGACCGCGCGCGTCGATGGGCGGGGACGAGCCCGGCCGTGTCGTGAACCGGGGGGGTAGGATCAGCTCTCTGGATTTGGAGACCCAGGGCGAGTTCGAATAAGGAGGACAACGTGAGCGGGCGACTGATGGGGAAGACTGCGGTTCTCACCGGGGCAGGCAGGGGCATTGGGCGCGCCGTCGCGCTCACGATGGCTCGGGAGGGCGCCCGCGTCCTCGTCAACGATCTCGGCACGTCGGCGTTCGGAGAGGGCGCGGATCGCGGACCCGCGCAGCAGGTTGCGGACGAGATCCTCGCGGAGGGCGGTGAGGCAGTCGCGGACTTCGGCGACATCACCAATCCGGAGGCGGCCAAGGCGATGGTGGACACAGCGATCGCGCGGTGGGGCAAGCTGGACATCCTGGTCAATGCGGCTGGCACCGTCCGTCTGTGCACTATTGCTGACGTTACGGAAGAGGATTGGCGCTCACAGCTCGATGTACACCTCACGGGGTATTTCAACACTGCGCATCACGCTGCAAAGCACTGGGTCGAGCGCGGTGAGTACGGACGTTTGATCAACTTCGCCTCGTCATCGGCGTGGTTGTCGCAGCCGACCATGGTGAGCTACTCCGCGGCGAAGGCGGGCGTCGTCGGTTTGACGCGTTCGTGTGCTAACGCGCTCGCTGCCTACAATGTCACCTGTAACGCAATCGCGCCGGTAGCCTCGACGCGATTGGCCGACGCCGCCAGGCTCCCTGAGGTTTCAAGCGCTGACGCGGCGGGGACGAACCGCGATCCGATCCATTCCGCACCGTTGATCGTCTATCTCGCATCGCCGGCAGGGGCTCACGTGACCGGCCGCGTGTTCGCGACTGAAGGTGGCCGCTATGCACTCTGGTCTGAGCCGAAGGAAGAGCTGCACATAAGCGTCAACTTCCTCACCGACCCCGAAGGGGTCTATGAAGAGCTCGACCGCATGACGTCAGGGCTCGGGCCGCAGGACCTCCCCTATGCGGTGCTGCGACTCGACAAGGTCGACTGGCGCAACGAATACGGCGTTCGCGCCCCGCGGTTGGACTTCGCGACGTCGGCGAAATGAACGTCTTCTTTCCACGGCGGGCCGTGGGCGCGGGTACGGATGGCCTCAGGCATTGCACTCCTTCTCGGGTTTGGTCAATAGCGCGTCCACAGCCTCTCGGACGATCTCCCTGCGTTGCTCGGCGCTGGAGACTCGAACGACGGCGAGCACGTCCGGGCTCATCGTGCCCCACAGAGCGGCGATCTGGAGGACCAGCGCGAATAGCACGGGCGGGTCGAACCGGCTCGAGAGGACCCCAGCGGCCTGAGCGTCGGCGATCGCGCTGATACGGCGCTCGATGTCCTGGACGGCGTAGGGATGCGGCGGGTCCCCGTCGCGTTCGAGTCGCTGCCAAGTGATCAAGCGGATCAGCTCGGCGTGTCGGGTGTAGGTCTCGGCCAGGCTCGCTGCGAACCCCGGCAGGTCCTCGACGTCGAGCGGCACAGCGCTCGAAATCTGGTTGACGACGAACTCCCAGACAGCGTCGAAGAGCCTGTCCTTGCTCCCGAAGCGTCGCCGCCACCTCGCGGCGGCCCGAACAGCTCGATGATCTCGTCGCTCGTTATGGCGACGCCGTCGTCCCGCTCGCGCTCGACGTGACCGATTACGCGGCCGCGGCACGAGCCGTCGAGAGCACGACCGAGAGGTTCGGGCGGCTCGATGTCCTCGTCAACAACGCCGGCTACGCCGACTTGGCCTCAATCGAAGACGTCGACCTGGAGTCGTTCAAGGCTCAGGTCGAGACCAACTTCTATGGGGTCGTGCACGTCACCAAGGCGGTCGTGCCGATTATGCGCGAGCAGGGCTCTGGCCACATCTTCCAGGTCTCCTCGGTCGGCGACCGAGTCGGCACCGCTGGCTTGAGCGCCTACCAGAGCGCGAAGTGGGCCGTGGCCGGCTTCTCCACGGTCCTCGCCCAAGAGGTCGCACCACTCGGGATCAAGGTCACCGTGCTCGAGCCTGGCGGCATGAAGACCGACTGGGCCGGCGCATCGATGACGATCCCGCCGATCAGCGAGCCCTACCAGCCGACGGTCGGCGCGTTCGCAGAGTGGCTGACGGCGAACGCCGGCAACGAGGAAAGCGACCCGGCCGAGGTCGCCCGTGTCGTATGCGACCTCGCCGGCCGACCGGAGGCCCCGCTGCGGCTTCTCCTGGGCGCTTACGCCTACCAGCTTGCCCAGGACACGGCACGCACCATCGCCACTTCCGACCACCAGTGGCGCGAGGTCACCGAGTCAGTGGTGTCCACCGTGTCAGTCAGCGGGCAGAGCTCCACCCGACGCGGATGAATCAAAGGCCCCTCGCGTGTCAGCGATGTCCGGCTTGAGACGCCTTGCTGCGCAGAGTCGCTCGCCCGTTGGCGCTCGGAAGCCGCCCGTCGATGGCTGTCATGACGCGCGCGGCCGCCCGTGTGAGCGCGCGCGCGAGCCTCGGCGCGTCACTCGCGCGTCGCCCGGTGCCGGTGAGCAGCAGGGTGATCGCGAACAGCATGCCTCCGTCCGGTCCGAATACCGGCGCGCTGATCGAGCTCAGCTCCACGTTGTCCGGCACATTGTCGGTCAGCGCGAGGTAACCGCGGTCGTGCGCGAGCGTTCCATACATGCGCCTGATGACTTCCCTGCCCGCCGGGGTGTATGGGTTGCCCGCGGTATAGAGGTCGTGGAGGTCGAACAGGCTGTGGACCTCGAGCGCGATGTTGTAGCCGCGCCGGCGATCGACCTGGATCGCCTGGCGGTAGTAATCGCGTTCCTCCTCGCTCAGCTGATCGCCTGAGCGATCCAGCCACGCGTCGATGTCCTCGTCGCTTCTCCACGCGAGGAAGATCGTGCCGAGTGGCGGGAGCAGGGGGTGGCGCTGGCCCTCGTTGGTGCCGAAGCTCGTCGGCCCGTGAACGCCGGTCCGGCCGATGACGAGGATCTCTTCGCCCGTCGGCATGAGCAGGACGCATTCGGTGTCGTACTGGTCGGCGAGGCGCTGTGCCTCGCGCTTCCCGATGTTCAGGGCGGGGAAGCTCCTCTCGGCGACCGCGCCCATCGTGGCGAGCGCAGGGCCCAGGCGATACTCCTGGCTGTCGGGGTCGCGCACGAGAACTGCGTGGTTGCTGAGCTCCGTGAGGATTCGATAAGCGGTCGCTTTGCTGAGCAGAAGCTGGCGCGCGAGCTCGGAGAGTGTGAAGCCCCTTCCCGGATGAGTAGTCAGGAAGTCGAGGATCTGAATAGTCCGGCTCGCAGACGGGCTGAGCATCCGGACAAGAGTAGATGGCTGTGGCGCGCTCGGAACGCTGCTCTGACCGGCACCGAGCCGAGAGGTAGGCTGTGGTTGACGACGCGAGCCAGTCTGCGGTAGGTTTCAATGCTGCAATCATCGGTTCATATACGAAACCGATTTCGAGCCCCTCTTGACCAGAAGGTCTGGGTCGGCTTCGTAATTCCACTTCCAAGTTCGTCATGCCAAAGAGGAGAGCGGTGAGCCATGCATTCCAAGTACCCGCATGTCTTCAGTCCGATCAAGCTTGGTCCGGTCGAGTTGGAGAACCGGTTCTACTTCGCGCCGCACGGCATTGGCTTGGCGCTCGGGAACGAGCCGAGCAACGATCTTCCGGGCTATAGCGCCGCCCGCATCCGAGGTGGTTGCAGCCTGGCAATCCAGAGCCAGCACGTGCACGGGAAGATCGACGGGATGGTCTCGCCGTATCCGGACGCGAACCTGGAGTCGTTTCGCGCGATGGCCGACGCGTGTCACCGCGAGGGCGGCAAGATCTTCGGCGAGCTGTGGTACTTCTGGGGCGCGTTCGGCAGCTGGTGGCCGGGCGCGACCGCGCGGCCAGGCCTGAGCCCGACGGTCACGCGCCAGTTCTACAACTACATGAGTACCCACGGGCTGACGCGCTCGGAGCTGCGTACGTTCATCGACGCGTATCGGCAGTCGACCGCGCACTTGCGCGATGCCGGGTATGACGGGATCGAGCTGCACGTCGCGCACGGGACGCTGCTGGAGCAGAGCATCTCGCCGTACTTCAATCAGCGCACCGACGAGTACGGTGGCAGTCTCGAGAACCGGCTGCGGTTCGTGCTCGAGGTGATCGAAGCGACGCGCGAGACGGCGGGCGAGAACATGGCCGTCGGGATGCGCTTCAACTGCGACGAGATGCTGCCGGGCGGCTTTGACCAGTCCGGCGCGCGCGAGATCCTGAGCACGCTTTGTAAGACGGGGATGCTCGACTATGTCGATCTCGACGTCGCCGTGGAGCCAAACCAATACTGGCTGGGGATGCCGCCGGTGTTCGTCGAGCCGCACGTTTACCAGCCCTACGTCGAGGCTGTGCGCGGGGCCGCCGGTGACGTGCCGGTGCTGTGCGTGCTCGGCCGCATGACGTCTGTCGCCGAGGGCGAAGCGGCACTGGCCGCGGGGGTCTGCGACATGATCGGCGCGGCTCGGGCGCTGATCGCCGAACCCGACCTCGTCCGCAACGCCCGCGACGGCAACGAGGAGCGCAGCCGAACGTGCATCACGTGCAACTACTGCATGGCGGCGGGCCACGTCCACGAGTCCGGCTGCGCAATCAATCCTGCGAGCTTCCGCGAGCGGCTCTGGGGTGAGGACTCGTTCGAGTCGATCACGGCGACGCCGTCGAAGGTCGTCGTCGTGGGCGGCGGACCGGGTGGGATGGAGGCCGCGCGCGTCGCGGCGCTGAAGGGCCATCAGGTCGTGCTCTTCGAAACCGGCTCGAAGCTCGGGGGCGGCCTGCGCGTGTGGGCGACGATTCCGGCTCGCGAGTGGTTCCAGAAGGGCGTCGACTGGTGGACGCGGGAAATGGACCGACTCGGCATCGAGGTTCGGCTCGGAACCGAGGCGAACGCGGCCGCGGTGCTGGCGGAGAATCCCGACGCGGTGATCGTCGCCACCGGCGCGCGTTACACGCGGACCGGGCGCTCCGGCCTCGTCAACGTCGAGATTCCCGGCCACGACCGCGAGTCGGTGCTCACGCCCGAGGACATCCTGATCGCCGGCAAGCGCCCGACGGGCAAGGTCGTGATCGCCGACGCCGAGGGCATCCACACCGGGGTCGGCATCGCCGAGATTCTCGCGGCGGCCGGCGCGCAGGTCGAGTTCGTGACGCCGAACCCAATGGTCGTCGACAACTTTCTCTTTGCCACGAACGAGGGTGGCTTCATCATCGGCCGCCTGAAGGCCGCCGGCGTGAACCTCGTGACCTCGACGTGGCTGCGCAGCGTCGACGAGGGAGCGGTGACCGTCTATGACGTGTTCACCGAGCAGGAACGCACGATCCCGGACGTCAGCGCCGTTGTCATGTGCACCTTCCGCGTGCCGCAGGACGCGCTCGCGCTGGAGCTGGAGGGACAGGTCAAGCAGTTGTTCACGGTCGGCGACGCCCTCGCCTCGCGCTCGCTCGCAGCCGCCGTCTACGAAGGGCAGATGTTCGCCCGCTTCGTGGGCGAGCCGGGCGCGCCAAGCACGTTCATCGAAGCCTACTGGCCCGAGCCCGACGCCCAGCGCGTCCCGCGGCCGGCGTCGACCTTGCTCGATCGCTCCGTCCTCGCCGGCACCTAGGCGCAGCGATGGCGCGCAGCCAGCGGACCCTCCCAAACAGCGGTTTGGGGTAAGCTTGAGACGAGAGACGAGGTCGCGATCGAGCGGGCCGAAAAAGGAGACCTGATGACTACCGTCGCACCGACGGTCGCGGACTTCGATCCGCAATCGCGCGATTACTACCAAGATCCGCAGGCGGCGGTTCAGCACTTGCTGCGCGATACGCCGGTCTTCTACCACGAGCGGCTGAATGCGTATTACGTCCTTCCCTACGCCGAGGTACGGGAGGTCGTGGCGGACTCTGACACGTACTCGTCGCACGCCTACAAGAGCGTTCCCGTTCGCGACGAGCTGCGCGCTCGCATCCCAGAGGAATGGGAGCAAGCCGGCAACGTGATCCAGGGCTACTCGGCGATCAATCTCGATCCGCCCGAGCACACGCCGCAACGGCGTGCGATGCAACGAGCGTTCACTCACAAGCGCGTCGCGGGCATCAAACCCAACATCGAGACGATCGCCAATGAGCTCATCGATGGCTTTGTCGACGCGGGTCGTTGCGACCTGATGCACGACTACGCGGGGCCGCTGACGCTACGGGTGGCGTGCACGATGATGAACGTGCCTCAGGACATGATCGCGGGCTTTCACGACTGGGTGATCAACATCCTCGGGATCCTCGCGCCGATCGACATGAAGCCGGAGGACGTCACGACGCCCGATGACCAGCTGGTCGAGACCTACCGGCGGATCTACACGGCGTACGAGACCTACCGCGACTTCATCGATGAGCGCCGCGAGCGTCCCGGCGACGATCTCTGCTCTGCCCTGGTGACGATGACGGACGAGGACGGCAACCCAGCCCTCACTACCGGCGAGGTGCTTTCCCACATGGTGGCCATCACCGCGGCCGGGACCGACACGACCGCGAACCTGATCGTGAACATGGTCCGTTACTTCACCGAGAGCCCTGATCAACTCGAGCTCGTTCGGAACGAGCCGGCGCTGTGGGAGAACGCGGTCCAGGAGGGCCTGCGGCGGGCGTCGATCTCGAATCAGCTGTTCCGAATCAGCACGAAAGAGTCGGAGGTCTGCGGTGTCACGATCCCGGCCCGCAGCAACGTTGCGCTTCTGCTCCCGGCGGCCAACGCCGACCCGAAGAAGTTCCCCGATCCGCTGCGCTTCGACGTCACGCGCGCGAACGCTGCCGAGCATCTCTCCCTGGGCCGCGGACGTCACTATTGCCTCGGCGCTCCGCTGGTGCCACCCGAGGCGCGGATCGCCGTCGAGGCGCTCTACCGGCGCCTTCCCGAGCTCGAGGCCGACCTCGATCAGGAGATCGAGTTCGTGCCGGCGCTCAGCGTGCGAGGGTTCATCTCGCAGAACGCCGCCTGGAGTGCGTAGGTAAGGCCCGGCCTTTACCGCAGCGTCTCGAAGAACGCGGTCAGCTCTTGGACGACGAGCTCCGGCTGCTCGGCCGGCGCGAAGTGACCGCCGCGCGGCATCACTGACCACCGCTGCAGATTCGTGTTCTGCTCGGCGAGCGATCGTGGGACGAGCACCAGATCCTTGGGGAAGACGCTGATACCCGTCGGCGCCCTGATCACTGGTAGGCGGTCGTCGAGCGGCCCGATGCCCTGGGCGAAGCTCTCGTAGTAAAGCCGGAAGGACGTGCCGATCGTCCGCGTCAGCCAGTAAATCGACGCTGTCGTGCAGAGGAAGTCGCGATCGAAGACTGTCAGCACATCCCCGTCACAGTCGCTCCACGCGCGGCGACGTTCCCACAGCCAGGCGGCCGTCCCGACCGGGGAGTCGACGAACGCGTAGGCCAAAGTCTGCGGGTCGATCCGCTGTACGGTGACGTGGCTTTCAGCCAAGCGCCACCCCTCCACGGAGCGCGCACGCATCCACTCTTCATCTGGTGCGAACGGGGCGTCCTGGAGGCGCGTGAAGTCGAGCCCAGGCCACATTGCCATCGTCTGGAAGACCCCGACCACGTGCTCAGGTTTGGCATGCCCGAGCTGGGCGCTCAGGGCCGCGCCCATGTCACCCCCCGCAGTCGCGAAGCGCTGATAGCCGAGAACGTCGCGCATCAGGGCGAGCAAAAGGTCGGCGATCTGCCGCAACCCGACGCCGGTGCTGCGAAGCGGCACCGAGAAGCCATAGCCGGGCAGCGACGGAACCACCACGTCGAAACCCGCCGCCGCCAGCGGCCGGATCAAATCCTTGTAATCCCAGAACGTCCACGGCCAGCCATGGATGAGCATCAGCGGGATCGGGCGCTCACCGGAGCCGCGGAGGTGGATGAAGTGGATCGGGATGCCGTCGAGCTCGACTCGGAACTGCGGGAAGCTGTTGATCGCCTCCTCCTGAGCGCGCCAGTCGAATTCCCCCGCCCAGTAGGCCACCATCTCCTCGAGCCAGGAGCGCTCGACGCCATACCGCCAGTCCTCGTTGCCGAAATCGTCCGCCCAGCGGGTCGCCTCCAGCCGGCGGCGAAGATCGTCAACATCGGCGGCCGGCACAGCGACACGGAACGGTTCGGCGCTCACGCCTGCACCTTATCCCATCTCCGGTGCGCATCCGCTCGGCGCGCCGCCCGGTTCAGCTGAGTACCCGGGCTCCTAGGCGCCCGGGCGGTCCCGGTGCTTGCACCCCGGCCAGCAGCACGGCCGACGCTTGCCTTCCTCCAGCTCCTCCTGGGTCCGGCGGATGCGGCGCTCCCGGGTAGTCGCCTGTTTCGCATCCTCGACCCAGCAGATGAACTCGTTACGGGCCAACGGCGTGATGTCAGTCCACGCATCGAGTGCCACGCTGTTCGCGATCAGCGCCTTGCGGAGGTCTGCGGGCAGTTCGTGCACGACCCCACCGGGCACTGTCTGGCTGCTCACAGCCAAATCTTAGTGAGCCGGGGGACTCGCCTCACCCCACGAGGCCCGGCGATGAAGTGCCGAGCAGCGGTGATCGGCGTGGTCAGGCGGCTCCGCCGCGGTAGATGCGCCCGCCGCCGGAAACACCGGCCTGCTGCCGGGACGCGACCGCGAGGAACCACCCGATCAGAGCCAGCCAGACGCCGTTGAGCAGCCCGCCGCCGGCGAGAAGTTCGATCGCACCAGCCGCGATCAGGACGAAACCAACCATCCGGCCGATCCGTGCCGACACGGCAGTCGCCCGGTCGCGATCACTCCAGCGGCGCCACAGAATCGCGCGGAGGATCCTTCCTCCGTCGAGCGGGAAGGCCGGCAGCAGGTTGAAGGCCCCGAGCAGCGCGTTGATGCCGGCCAGCCACGCCACGGTCGCGACAATGAGCGCACTGACACCGATGACGGCGAACAGCAACGCGACGACGGCGCCGACCGCGGCCAAGCCGAAGCTCACTGCGGGACCGGCGACCGCGACCTCGAGCTCGGCGCGAGAATCAGGCGTGTCGCGCTCGAGCTGAGCGACCCCGCCCAACATCCACAGGACGATACGGTTGACGCGGATGCCGTGCCGGCGCGCCACCAGCGCGTGTCCCAGCTCGTGGGCCAGCAGGCTGCCGTAGAAGGCGGCGGTGGCGAGGAGCGCGAACGTCCAGTAGCCCGAGCCGGAATAGCCCGGCGCCGCCGACGGCAGCAGGGTCGCGGCCAGGCTCCACGTCAGCAGCACCAGGACTGGGAGCAGGCTCCAGTTGAGGCCCACCCGGATGCCGGCAATCCGACCCAGTCCGATGCTCTCGTTCACACCTTCAGTGTGGCCCGACCGAGTATGAAGTTCGTAATACGTGGGGCGTCGGCGCCCATCGCTCCGGTCTATCTCGGCGTCCTGCGCGGTCTGATTTATTCAGGCCGACTGAGCAGTTAGCCTGTAGAATGCGCCGGGGTGAGCAATGACCGGTACAAGTGGCTCGCGCTCACGAACGCGACCCTGGCGATCATGTTCACGACGCTCGATGCGTCGATCACGCTGATCGCGATGCCGGACATCTTCCGCGGGATCAAGCTCGATCCGCTCGCGCCCGCCAACAGCTTCTACCTGTTGTGGATGATTCTCGGTTACCTGGTCGTGGCGAGCGTGCTCGTCGTGAGCCTCGGCCGGCTCGGCGATCTCTACGGCCGTGTGCGGATCTACAACCTGGGCTTCGTGATCTATACGGTGGCGTCGCTGTTCTTGACGATCGACTGGATGACGGGGAAGGCGGGAGCCACCTATCTGATCGTGTTTCGGATCTTCCAGGGCCTCGGCGGGGCGTGCCTGCTTGCGAACGCCGGGGCGATCATCGCCGACGCGTTCCCTCCCAATCAGCGTGGAATGGCGCTCGGGATCGGGAACATCGTCGGCATCGCGGGCATGTTCATCGGGTTGGTGCTCGGTGGCATCCTGGCGCCGATCAACTGGCGCTTGGTGTTCCTGATCAGCGTTCCAGTCGGCGTCTTTGGCACCACGTGGGGTTACCTGAAGCTGCGGGAGGTGCCATACAGCGGCGATCGTAAGATCGACTGGCCGGGCAACATCACGTTCGCGCTCGGCCTGATCCTCGTGATGGTCGCTGTCACCTATGGGATCCGGCCCGCAGACGGGGCGAGCACCGGTTGGGGCAGCGTCAAGGTGCTCACGCTGCTGGGCAGCGGCATCGCGCTGCTGATCGCGTTCCTGTTGATCGAAGCGCGTGTCGAGTCGCCGATGTTCCGCCTGCCGCTGTTCAAGATCCCGGCCTTCAGCTTCGGCACGCTATCGACGTTCTTATCGGCGATC
This sequence comes from uncultured Solirubrobacterales bacterium, assembly GCA_963763525.1. Lineage (GTDB taxonomy): Bacteria > Actinomycetota > Thermoleophilia > Solirubrobacterales > Solirubrobacteraceae > Palsa-465. The sequence continues at coordinate 921,589 of CAVXPA010000008.1, read as the reverse complement.
GCGCGCGGCGGGCTGATGTTCATGCTGATCATCTGGCTACAGGGAATCTGGCTCCCCGAGCACGGCGTCGACTTCACCGACACTCCGTTGCGCGCCGGGATCTACATGCTGCCGCTGTCGATGGGCATGCTGCTCGTCGGACCGATCTCCGGCTACCTGTCCGATCGCTACGGGGCGCGAGCGTTCGCCACGAGCGGGATGCTGCTGACCGCCGCCGGATTCGTCCTGCTGCTGTTGCTGCCGACGAATTTCTCCTACCCGATCTTTGCGGTGATCCTCGCCGAGATCGGCATGGCGATGGGTCTGTTCGCGTCACCCAACCGAGCCGCGGTCATCAACAGCCTGCCACCGCGTGACCGCGGCGCCGGCAACGGGATGAGCCAGACCTTCCAGAACTCGGCCCAGGTGCTCTCGATCGGGATCTTCTTCACGCTGATGATCATCGGGCTCGCGTCATCTCTGCCAGCCGCGATGAGCAGCGGCTTGGAGGCACACGGCGTCTCGACCTCAATTGCCGCGCGCGTGGCGCATCTGCCGCCCGTCTCGATCCTGTTCGCGGCATTCCTCGGCTACAACCCGATTCAACACCTGCTCGGCGGCAGCACGCTGTCCCAGCTCAGCGCGCACAACCAGGCGGTGCTCACCGGACGGACGTTCTTTCCCCACCTGATCTCGGCGCCGTTCCGTACCGGCTTGCACGAGGCGTTCTACTTCGCGATCGCGGCCTGCATCGTCGCTGCACTCGCGTCGCTGATGCGTGGACCGGCATACCACTCGGAGGAAGAGCTCGTGCGAGAGATCGCTCACACCGAGCCTGGTGGCGCAATCGGAGCAAGACAGCCGACCGCCGCAGCCTCCGGCGTCTCGTTCGAGCACTGAAGCGACGACCAGCGCATCCTGTACCCCCAGGTCGAGCAGGAATTCGCCGCGATCTCGAACTAACGTCCTCGCGCGGTCGTGCGTGGCGCGGGGCGCGATCGGGACGGGTGCGTCTGCTGCGTGTGCCACGCGGACCTGGCCGTGTGGGCCGTTCGCGGCGGCCGATGAAGCGCGCGGGCGGCGGCGAAGTTCGAGACCGCCAGGGCACCGAAGCTCGTTGTCGCCACGACCGCCGCGACCGTCCAGACAGTGGCGGTGCAGGCCAGGCGCTGGACCAGCCCGTCCGCAGCGAGACGCATGACAAGCACGGCGCGCGAGCGCCCCTCCTGCGCGACGAGGTCGTCGATCAGCGCCACGATCTCGGGGCCGTGGCCCTCGCGGACGCGGCGCGGGTAGAGCCGCAGGATCGCGCCGGTGAGGCGGCGCCTCATGTGCCACCCAGGGCTATTCGCTCGAGTCCAAGGTTCGCGATCCGGGCGGACTCGGCCAGACGCTCGGCCAGCGCGGCCCGGCCGGCCGGGGTAAGCCTATACGGGTGGCGCCGGTCCTCCGCGGGAAGGCGCCGCACGAACCCGTCGGCCTCGAGCTTGGCCAGCGCCCCGTACAACGTTCCCGGCGAGAGGGTAACCCCGGAGAAGCTCTCGATGTCCTTGATCAGCGCGTACCCGTGGCGGTCACCGCCGGCAAGGCTCGTCAGTACCAGGACGCTGCGTTCCGCCAGCCGCATGCGAGTCAGAGTACTCCGATCCTGTCCGGCGGCCAGTAGGTGAAAAACACAACGCCGATGATGTACCGCTGCGGAACCGGGCCCCAGTAGCGACTGTCGTCGGAGTCCCCGCGATTGTCACCCATCATGTAATACTCGCCGGCTGGCACCCGGATCGATCGAGGGAACGTGCATTCGGGCACTCCGCCGCAAGGGGTGATGTATGTGTCGGGCTCCTGTTTACCGTTACGGATCACGTGCCCGTTCACGATCCGCAGCACATCACCCGGCAGGCCGACGACGCGCTTGACGAAGGTCTGGGTTGACTCACTGGCCAGCGGCAGGTCACACGGCTGAGCGAGCGCGTCGCCGTCCGCCGTGAAGCCTTGCCGGGGGTCGGCACATTGGCTTGACCCGAGGTCGGCACCGTGTGGAGGATGGAAAACGACCACGTCCCCGATCCCGGGGTGCGTGTTCATCCGGTTGGCCAGGATCCGCTGCCCGATCGCCAGCGTCGGCAGCATCGATCCGCTTGGGATCCGATACGGCTTGACGACGAACGCCTGGATCAGCAACGCGAGACCGATCGCAAAAGAGACGGTAAGCACCAGCTCTATCAGCGACCGCAGGCGGCGTGTAAATGAGTCGGATTTCGTTATAACGGTTTCCGAGTGTACCAGTTTCAGCCCGCCGCGCCAGGTTGTCCTCGGTCGTCGCGGGCCGCGTGGTGCGAAGCAGCTCGCGACCCTAGGACGCGCTCAGGCTCGTGCTTGCCGGGCGGCTTCGGCGGCGAGCTCGACGCGCGAGGAGACCTCGAGCTTGGTGAGTGCGTGCGACAGGTGCGTCTGGACGGTGCGACGGGAGATGAACAGCCGCTCGCCGATCTGCCGGTTTGTCAGTCCTTCAACGGTCAGACGCACAACGTCGCTCTCCATTGCGGTCAGTGCGGCCCACCCCTTCAGCGCTTGGCGGCGCGCGGCCCGGCTGCCGCGCCTGATTCCGGCGGCGCGCATCGCGGCGAGCGCGCGGCCGACGTCGCGCCGCGCGCCGATGCGCTCGTACGTCTGGAGCGCTTCTTCGAACAGCGGCCGCGCGGCGGGTATGTCGCCGCGCGTGGTGCTCGCTGTTGCGGTTCCCTCGTTCGCCGCCGCGAGGTCGTACGGCGAGCCGCCTGACCGAAACGCGGCGGCTGCCTGAGCGAGCAGCTCTGGGTCCTGATCGGCCAGGCCACGCGCGAGCAGGAGGTTGCCGCGGGCGGTCGAGGCGGTCGCGTGCGGCGCGTAGGACGCGGCCACGTCGGCGATCGAGCGAGCGAGCTCGATGCTTCCGGCCGCGAGCGCCGCGCCGACGACCTTGGGCGCCAGATATATCCGCAGCCCGGGACTGTGCTCGTTGGCGGCCCAGCCGTCCTGGAGCACCTCGAGCGCGCGCGGTTGCTCGCCGGCGGCGTCGGCCAGCTCCGCAGTCGCGAGGATGACCCAGTAGGAGCCCCATTGCGGTCCTGCGCGGTCGATCTCGCCTCGCGCGATCGCGAGCAGTCGTTCGGCTTCGGCCAGCTCATCGCGGTGCGCGCGAATCCACGCCGCGACCCCGGCGCAGACCACGATCGCGAGCCGCGTTCCGACCTCTCCGGCGATCTCCACGCCGGTCTCCGCCTCGACGAGCGCCTCGTCCCACTTGCCCATCTGGCAGTGGAGGTCGGCCAGGCCCGCCTGGTAGAGCGGCAGGTCCCACGCCGTCCCGAGCGCCTCGCGAATTCGCAACCCGGTCTCGAACGCCAACTCGGCCTGTTCGTGGCGGTCGTTCGCCGCCAGTGCCATCCCTGCCGCGAAATGCGGGTGAAACCGGACGAGGTCCGGGTTGTTGCGCCGTTCGACGATCTCCAGCGCGCGTTCGGCAGCGGCGAGCTCATCCTGTTTGCGCCCGCGGAAGTTGTTGACTGGACCAAGTGCCATCAACGCCTGAAACACGATCGCGTCGTCGCCCAGCTGCTCGCCCATCCTGAGCGCCTCCGATCCCAGCTTCTCCGCGCGCGCGGCGTCGCCCCCAAATACGGCGGCCATCGCCTGATCGGCCAGCAGCCGCCCACGTGCGTGAGACGTGAGCTCAAGTTCGACTGCCTCGAGCCACCTGTCGATCTGCTCGTCGAGCTCGCGCCAGCGACCGTCGAGCCACAGGCCGCGGACCATCGTCGCTCGCGCCTGCTCACGAGTCGATTCCCCGGTGCCGCGCGCCAGCAGGTCGGCCGCGAGCAGGTGCCCCTCGCTCGGTCGACCGCACCAGACCAACCCGTCCGCGAGATCGGCGAGCAGCTGTTCCCGGGCGGGGTCACCCGGCTCCGCCAGCCCGGACGCGCGCTCGAGCAGCGCCACAGCTGTCTGCGGCGCGCGCAAGAGGCATTCCCCTGCCGCGTCACGCAACCAGCCAACCGTTTCGCGATCACCCGGCGAGGCGCCCAGCGACAGCTGCTCCGCGACCTGCAGCGTCGGAGCGCCGGCGCGAGCGAGCGAGCGCCCTGCATCGCGATGCAGGGCGCGCCGCGCGCTCTCGGGGAGATCCGAGTAGAGCGCCTCGCGAACGAGGTCGTGGCGAAAACGCAGCATCGCCCCGGCTTCCTCGACAACCCCTGCACGCCGGGCGTCGAGGAGCTCGTCCAACACGACTGAGACGTCGCGCCCGCTCACGGTCGCGAGGTCCGCGAGCGAGAACGTCGTCCCGAGCACCGACGCCACGCGCAACAGCGACAGCGCCTCATGTCCCAAGAGACCGATCCGACGCAAGATCGTCAGCTGAAGCGACGGCGGCAACGACTCGCCGGCGAGCTCAGCCAGGCCATCGACGAACTCGATCGCCCCGTCCTCCTGAAGCGCGCCGACGAGTTCGCATACGAACAGCGGAGTTCCGGCTGCCTTCGCCAGCTGGCGCTCGAGCGTTGGGCCGACGGGCGCGCCCAGCAACTCGGCAGCCAGCTCGAGCACGCCGGCGTGCTCGAGACCGTCCAACACCAGGTGCAGAGCGCCAACCGAGCGCCAGTCCTCGATCAGCCGCTCCAGCTCGACTGAGCGCGGCCACGGCCGAAACGTGCCAAGCACCGCAAGCGGGAGATGCGCGAGCCGCCGGCCGAGCGCCCGCAGCGCGACGACCGTCCCCGGATCCGCCCAATGCAAGTCCTCGACCCGGATCAGGATCGGGCCGTCGAGCGCGAGTGCCTCGATCCGCTCGACGATCTGATCGACCAGCCTGTACTCGAGCCCGGGAACAGCAACCGATCCCGGCGGCACCTCGGGGACGAACGCCAACGCGCCAGCCAATGCGGCGAACGGGCGGTCTCGATCGAGCTCGTCCGCCCGCGCGGAGAACACGCTGAACGACAGCTGCGCCGCCGCGTCTGACACCGCCCCGGCCAAGCGCGTCTTGCCCATCCCAGGCCCGCCCTCGATCAACCCGAAGCCGGCACCGCCGGCGCGCACCGCGCTCAGCCACTCCTCAAGCGCCGATAGCTCAGCCGCCCGCCCGACCAGCGACACCGAGGCGGGCGCTCGACTCACCGCACAAGGCTACCGCGCCCGATCGGCCGATTAAGTCTGCGCACCTGGCCGATGTCTCGATGGTCGATGGCCGCCAAGCTCACGCTCGTGATGAAGACACCGGGACAGGCAGTCGAACTACTCGTCAGCTTCCACCTGGACTCGAACCCGCCCGCGGGCACCGTGCGCGACCGCACGGGCCACGAGCAGCGGTTCAGCGGCTGGCTCGGACTGCTCGGCCTGCTCGAAACACACTGTCAAAACCCGGCGCGCGGCGCCATGACCACAACACATCAGGAGATCGCAATGAGTGCCACAAGCAACGACATCGCGCCGATCGCGCTGCAAGAAGGGGAGGGCGAGGCGCGGTGGTTCCTCGGCTTCCTAGTCACGATCAAGGCCTCGACCGAGAGCACGCGGGGCGCGGTCGCGGTGATCGAGCATCTGGGACCGAGGGGGACCGGATCGCCGCTGCACGTGCACCACAACGAGGACGAGTGGTTCTACGTCATGCAGGGCGAGCTGACCTTCTGTGTCGGTGGCGAGGTCATCAGCGCCCGTGAGGGATCGTTCGTCTACGGACCCCGCGACATCCCGCACACCTTCACGGTCAGCTCCGAAACCGCCCGATTCCTGCTCGTCACCGAGCCGGCCGGCTTCGAGAGCTTCATGCGCACGTTCTCCGAACCGGCGACCGAGCTCGTCATCCCACCCGCACCCACCGAGCCGCCCGACGTCGCGGCGATGACCCGCCTGGCAGCCGAATACCGGATCGAGATCCTCGGCCCGCCCGGAATTCCCACCTGACCCCCGCAGTTGACTCGAACGCGATCATGATCGAGACGACCCTGTCATTACGGAAGGAGCCTGTGATGGCTTCAGGAACCCCCGAAACAGCCACCGAGCCGGCCTCGGCCGAACGGAACCTCACTGTCGCGCGCCGGTGGATCGATGTCTTCAACGCCCGCGACGATACGGCGGAGGCGGCCGTCCGCAGGCCGGATTACGTCGCCTACGCCCCCGCGAGCCTCGAATCCGCGCCGATGGACTCCGAGGCATGGACCCGGTTCTTGGCGGGCTTCGTGAAAGGCTTCCCGGATCTCCACCTGACCGTGGAGGACGCTGTCGGGGGCGGCGATTCCGTCGCCCAACGCATCCACTTCGAAGGCACGCACACCGGCGAGTTTCAGGGGCTTCCGCCGACCCGTCGGAAAGTCTCGTTCGACGGCATCGAGTTCAACCGGTTCGTCGACGGACAGGTCGCGGAGCACTGGTTCCAGCTGGACGCCCTCACGCTTCTGCAGCAGCTGGGTCTCGTCGTTGTCCCCGGCCCGCGGTTGATTCCCGGCCTGATCGCCCGTCAGCTCAAGAAGCTGCGCAAGATGGGCCGAGATCAGTAGGCGCGAGCGAGCAGCGCATCGACGCCGTCGGCGCTGGGATCGTCGACGGGCTGACCGTCTTCGCGCAGCAGGCAACGGACCGACACGCCGGCCTGGGCCAGCTGTTCCTCGCCGACGTCGCCGCAGGCCGACCACGCGATCCGGGCAAAGCCCTCGCTGGCAATCTCCTTCGCATCCTCGATCGTGCTCGCTCGGCGCGTAAGTCCGTCGCGCCGAGCGGTCGCCTGATCGATGAGCGCTTGCTGGTCGTCGCGCAGGATCTGCGGCACAAGCCCGGCAAGATCTCGCAGCGCCCGCGTCTCCTTCGAGCCCTGCGCACGGCGCGCGACGACGGCCTGTCCAGCCGCTAGATCCCTGGGGCCGAGCTCGATCCGTACCGGCACTCCACGAAGCTCATGGTCGACGATTCGCCTGCCGAGCGAGACTTCGAGCTGATCGTCCAGCTCCACGCGTACCGCCCGGCGTTCGAGATCGCCAAGGAGCGTGTTCGCCGCGTCGAGCACTCCCTCACCCGCGCGCGCCACGACTATCACCACTTGCGTTGGGGCGAGCCGCGGCGGGACGCGCAGCCCGTGATCATCGCCGTGGACCATGATCATCGCGCCCAGAAGCCGGGTGGAGACACCCCACGATGTCTGCCAGACATGCCGGAGCTGCCCGTCGCGATCGCTGAACTGGATCCCGAACGCACGTGCGAAGTTCTGCCCCAGCTCGTGCGAGGTGCCCATCTGCAGAGCTTTGCCGTCGCGCATCATGCCCTCGCACGACCAGGAGATCTCAGCGCCGGCGAACTTCTCCCGCTCGGTCTTGCGGCCGCGGAGCACCGGGATCGCCAGTTCGTCGATCATCGCGTTCGCGTACACCTCGTCGAGGATCCTCAGCGCGTACGCGTGGGCCTCCTGACGCGTCGCATGCGCGGTGTGTCCCTCCTGCCAGAGAAACTCCGACGTGCGCAGCAACAACCTCGGTCGCAGCTCCCAGCGCACTACGTTCGCCCACTGATTGATGAGCAACGGCAGGTCGCGATAACTCGAGATCCATCGCGCGAAGGAGGAGTTGATGATCGTCTCGCTCGTGGGGCGGACGACCAGCGGCTCCTCGAGCTCCTTGCCGCCGGCGTGCGTAACCACCGCGAGCTCGGGGCTGAAGCCCTCGACGTGCTCGGCCTCGCGGCGCAGGAACGCCTCGGGTATGAGCAGCGGAAAGTAGGCGTTGCGCGCGCCCGCAGCTTTGATCCGCTGGTCGATTGCCGTCTGCAGGCGCTCCCAGATCGCATAGCCCCAGGGCCGGATCACAATCGTCCCGCGCACCGGCCCGTTCTCGGCGACCTGCGCCTTCGCGACTACTTCCTGATACCAGCGCGGGAAATCCTCACTTTGGGGGACGAGCACGGGCGGCATCGAGCAGGCACTCTAGAGAGCAGACGAGATCGGCCTCCGAGGAGTCATTCGCGCCGGCTCGCGCTCAGCGGGCAGACGATTTCCCCCGCGGACAATCTGGGGTGGGCAACTCCCCAGGTTGTCCGCGGGCGACTTGGGGTGGGCAACTACCCACTCGAGCCCCGGACAACCTGGGGTGGACAACTACCCACTCGAGCCGCTGGCAGCGGCGAGTGGGTAGTTACCCATCCACCAGACGGTCAACGTCCCACTCGACGTCGCGCGGCGCGCGAGTGGGACGTTGTCCAGGCCCCGCCGCCGGGGTCGTGACAGTTGCCCCCCGTCATGGTTCAACGTCCGAGTAGAGATACGCGGTCGCCAGTGTGCGCCAAGGGCGGAAGCGTTCCCCCAGCGCGTCGACCTGCGCGACCGACGCCGGCGCATCGAGTTCCCACACGCGCTCGACCGCGCGGCGGAACGCGAGGTCGGCCGCGGGCCAGATGTCGGGCCGGCGCAGCGAGAGCATCAGCACCCCGTCGGCGGTGAACCGGCCGACCCCTTTGACCTCGGTCAGCGCGGCCCGGGCTGCGTCGTCGTCGAGGCTGTGCAGGCGAGCGAGGTCGAGGCGGCCGTCTTCGAGCCGTGCAGCGAGATCGTGAAGGTACGTCGCCTTGGCATAGGACATCCCGATCCGGCGCAGCGTCTCGGCGTCGGTGGCGAGCAGTTCGGCCGGTGTGGGCATCCGACCGTCGTGGAGCGCCTCCAGCCGGGTGAGGATCGCCGCCGCGGACGCGAGCGAGAGCTGCTGCCCGATCACCTGCAGCACGAGCGCTCCCCACAGGTCGCTCGGCAAGCCGTCGAACAGCCGGTCGGGGTCGAGCTCCGGTTGCGCGTCGACCAGCTCCGCCATGCGGGGGTCCGCCGGGCGCAGGAGTGCCCGCCCTGCCTCCCACCGGTCGCCGCGGCTTCGCGCCCGCCCGCGGCGCCGGCTGAGGCGTCGTGCTCACCGAGGCCGCTCCCGGACGACCTCGGCCGGTCGCTTGTCGTCGCGCAGACCGAGGAACCGCGGCTGCCGCAGGCGACCGTCCTGCGTCCACTCGGCGAATCCGATCTGGGCGACCAGCTCGGGCCGGATCCAGTGAGTGCCCCGCGGGATCGGTCGCGCATCGACGAACGGCGACTCGGGCGTTCCGAGCTCGCGCAGTCGAGCGCCAAGGTCGCGGAGCGTCGCCGCGGTATATCCGGTACCGACCTTGCCGGCGTATTTGAGCTGTCCGTCCGTCGTAATAGCCGACGAGCAGCGCGCCGAAGTCGGTCCGGCTCCCGGCCGGGATCGGTGTAGCCGCCGATCACGAACTCCTGTTCCCAGACGCATTTGAGCTTCAGCCAGTCCCTCGAGCGGCCCGCGACGTACGGCGCCTGCGCGCGCTTGGCGATCAGCCCCTCCCAGCCCGAGCGGCACGCCTGCGCGAACCGCCGCTGCGAGTGATCGCGCCACGCTTCGCTCAGCTGCAACGCCGCGCTCGGCCGGACGGCCTCCGTCAGCCGCGCACGGCGCTCGAGCAGCGGCCGACCTCGGAGATCGTCGCCGTCGAGCTCGAGCAGGTCAAAGACGCAGAACACGACGGGATACGCCGCTACCAGCTCAGCGGAGCGGATTCGTGACGCCGAGGCGCTGCTGGAGCCGGCTGAACGACGTCTGGTCTGCCATCGAACGCGACCACCTCGCCGTCGAGCAGAAGCTTCTCGTTGCGCTGCCCGGCGACCGCCGCGCGGACCTCGGGGTAAGTGCCGCTGAGGTCCTTGGCCGTGCGCGACTCCAGCCACACGTCGCCGCCGTCTTTGCGCGCCACGCATCGCTCACCATCGAACTTGCGCTCGAGCAGCCAGTCGTCGCCGAACTCGCGACGGTCGGTCAAGGTCGCCAGCATCAACTCGATCGACACGACCACGAATCGTCCCAAATCCGCAGTTTCCGTGAGTCCTATATTCGTCTCGTCGCCCTGATTGCGGACAATTCAATCGCGGGAGCGCCTGGACGGTGTGGGCCGCCGAGGTGAGATGACGCAGACGCCAGACAAGCCCGATGGGCTGACCGCCGACGCGCCGGTCCGCGCCCGCCGTGGGTCCAGGGCGACGCTCAGCTGGCTCGTGATGGCACTGCTGATCCTCGGGTCGGTCGGAGACCTCGGCTCGACTCCGGCGACCGCCGTATTCGGTCTGGCGTCAGTGGCGCTGTATGTCGTTCCGGCGATTGTGTTCCTCGTGCCGGCCGCGCTGGTATCGGCCGAGCTCGCGTCGGGGTGGAAGGGCGGGATATACAACTGGGTCGGCGAGGGAATCTCTCCCGGCATGGGCTTTGCCGCGGTGTGGTGTCAGTTCGCCCAGACGACCTTCTACTACCCGGCGGTGCTCGCCTATGTCGCGAGCACGCTGGCGTACGTATTCGCGCCCGGTCTGGCGCACAGCGGTCTGTACACGACGATCGTGATCATCGTCCTGTTCTGGGCGGCGGTGCTGGTGTCCGGCAGAGGCCTGATCGCGACCGAAAAGCTCGCGTCCTGGGGGATCCTGATCGGAACGCTGATCCCGGGTCTGACTCTCGTCGTGCTCGCCGCGATCTACCTGCTCCAGGGCAACCCCTCGGCCGCGCCACTGACCGCCCACCACGTGCTGCCGCCCTGGCACGGCCTGACGAGCATCGTGCTGATCGTCAACGGGTTCTTCACGTACGCCGGCGTCGAGGTCAACGCGGTTCACGTCGACGACCTGCGCGACGCTCCGCGCGAGTTCCCCAAGGCAGTCCTAGTGGCGGTGATCCTGATCCTGCTCGTGTTCATCCTCCCGACATTGGCGATATCGGTCGCGGTCCCCGCGGGGCAGATCAGCTTCACCGCCGGAGTCATGCAGGCATTCAGAAGCCTGCTCGACCATTTCGGGCTCAGCTTCGTCCAGCCGATCATCGCCATCGGCCTGGTGATCGCCTCGGTCAGTGGCCTGCTCGACTGGCTCACCGGTCCGTCGACTGGTCTGGTCGACATCGGGCGCGAGCGCGGTTACCTACCTCGCTACTTCCAGCAGGTCAACGCCAACGGGGTGCAATTTCACATCCTCGCCGCCCAAGGGATCGTCATCACGCTGATCGGCCTGCTCTATGCGTTGGTCCCGAGCGTCTCGCGCGCCTACTGGGTGTTCGCCGCGCTTGCGACAGAGGTGTACCTGATCATGTACGTCCTGATGTTCGTGGCCGCCGCCAGATTGCGTCGTCGTGAGCCTGGCCACCAGCGTGGCTATCGAGCTCCGGCTCTTATGACGATCTGCGTTGTGGGAGCCGTCGCGTCCGTCGCAGCCTGTGCGATCGGCCTACTCCCGCCGAGTCAGCTCGGGCAGGTCAGCGTACCCACTTACGCGCTCGCGCTGCTCGGGGGAGTCCTCGCGATCGGTGTCCTGCCGCCGCTTCTGCTCTATCGTCTGCGCCGACCGAATTGGAGGGCACCTGAGTCAAGCGCAGGAGCCGCCGCCTCCGCAATCGACGCCGACCGGAAGGTGAAGTAGTTTGCCGTACAGCGTTAGAAAGACGAACGGGTCATACCAAGTCGTGGATCTGGAGACCGGTAAGGTCCACTCGCGCCATACCACCAAGGAGAACGCCGAGCGGCAGCGTCGGCTCCTGGAGGGCATCAGGCACGGCTGGAAGCCGACCGGGAAGAAGCACGACGGGTCCTGACGCGCGCCGCTTGCGAGCGTACGAGTCGGCGCCCTCGCGGCTGGCACGTCGGCGCTACGTCGCAGCGAAGGCGGCGGCGTAGCGAAAGGCCCCCGGGATCGAGTCCCAGGCAGTGAGTGGCCGCAGCTGGAAGTGATCGGCCCAGTCAGTGTTCGGAGGCATGACGTCGAAGTCTCGTGCCGGGAGGAACCCGAAGCGCCGATAGAAGCCGGGGTCACCCAAAAGTACGACGGCCGGTTCGTACACCGCGTCGGCGGCCGCCAGGACGGCGTGCATGAGCGCGGTTCCGACCCCCAGGTTCTGGTGGGCCGGCAGCACTCCAAGGGGACCTAGTCCAGCGACCGGACGGTCACCTATGTGCCCCCGACTGCACGCCACGTGGCCGACGATCTCACCGTGGGACAAAGCGACGATCGACAGGGCGGTGAGGAGGTCGCCGCCGTCCCGCAATGCATCGACGAGACGACCCTCGGGAGGTTCAACGCCAGGCTCACGCGCGAAGGCCGCGCTATGAACGGCAGCGATCGCTGCCCAGTCAGAGTGTGTCTCTCGGCGGAGTATCACGCTTCAGGAGTCCATTGCGGCACTTGTTCGGTGCTGCGCGGGGTCCTTTGTTCACGCCTGGTGAGGTCGATGCTGACGGGATTGCCTGCTCAGGATGAGCGCGGTCGCGGCGAGTTCGATGAGCCAGAAGCTGACGCTTGCGATCACGGTCCAGACGGGGGCGGAGGACACCGACACGTGCGCGACGTCGTAGAACAGAACTAGGGTCTGAAGCCCGACCCACGCGGCGAAGAGAAGCCGCGCCCAGTTGTACCCGCGGCCGTTGGACCATGCCAAGAGAGCGAGCACGTTCCAGCTGATGCCGATGTCAAGCGGTCGCGGGCTGCTTCCCGGGGCGGCGGGGAGGAGCGGGGCGCCCAGCAGCCTGAGCGCGGCGCAGAGGTAAATCAGCCGCGCCGCCCAGAGCACGGTTGGTTGCGAGTGTGAGACGCGGGGACGCAGATGCATCCGGATCGCGTTTTGGATGAGGTCGGCGGCTTCGCCCGGTCCGGGTCGTTGCTGACCCTCGCTGGCGCCCGCCATCAGCACCGCGAGCATCTCCTGCTCGTGCTCGCGCCGGAACGCCCGTGGGTAGCAAACCAGCAGCCGCCGGTAGCGTCGCTCGAGCTCTGTCGAGTCGCTCATGTCGCGAGTCCTCCGGCGGGCTTGAGTCGGGACATCGCGATGTGGGCGTTCGCCTGTAGCCGCGCGGCCTCGGTGGCCAGCAGCTCCTTGCCTGTTGGCGTCAGTCGGTAGTAGCGGCGCAGGCGGCTGTCGACGATCTCCTCGCGGTCGACCTCGATCAGCTTCTCCGCGCGTAGGCGCTCCAGGGCGGCGTACAGGGTGCCGGCTTTCAGCGCGACCCGGCCGCTGGAGATTGCGCGGACCTCGGCGATGATGCCGTAGCCGTGTTGGCTGCCCGCGGCGAGCGCGGTGAGGATCATGAACGTCGCTTCCTGCATCGTTCGCCTGCCCACAGCGGCAGTATATGCAGTTGAACTGTCCGTCGTCAAGGCGCGGTCCGAACCGCGGGTCAGCGGCGCCGGCTCGGCATGATCGTCCGATGAACCTACGAATCGCGCGACACACCGATCGACTAGACGAAGTCGTCCGCTTCTATCGGGATCGTGTCGGGCTTCCCGAAATCGGGCGCTTTCAGGATCACGACGGTTACGACGGAGTGTTCCTTGAGATTCCGGGCACGAGCGTGCAGCTCGAGCTCACGACCGGCGGCGCTCACCACGCGCCGGTTCCTCACCCTGAGTCGCTACTCGTCCTCCATCTCGATGAACAGGAGGAGATCGACGCGATTGCGCGGCGGATTGACCAGGCGCAGGTTGTCCCGGCGAACCCGTATTGGCAGCGAAACGCGCAGGCCTACGCTGATCCGGATGGATTCCAGGTGTTACTCACGCTCAGCTGATGCGATGTCTGTGGATGACGTCGCGGTCGTTCGCCGCGAGCTGCGGCCCAGATTGTGCTTACCGTGACGGGCCGGGTTATCGCGTCGAGACGCCGAAGACTATCTGCCGGCCAGATCCGGCTGGGGTCGTAGTACTCCGCGAATGCCGGCGTTGCCTCCGGAAGCGTGACCCAGCCCACCTTCGATCGCGTGTAGATGTGGACGTCGGGCGCGACGCGCGTCGGGTCATCCAGCGTGCCGGCGCGCACGAACCACAGCCCCGGCCGGCCGTACTCGCTGAACAGTGCGATCTGACGGCTGGGACAGCGGTAGATCCGCTGTGCCCGACCGTCGTCTCGCGGCACATCGACCGGTTGCGGCGTGCTCCCAAGCATCTCAACTCGCGTCGCTACGGCGCCGCACGCGCAGCCGCCCTTGGGTTGGGTCGACATAGGGCGTAATCCTACGAGCTACCCGAGCGGCCGGGTGACTTCGGCGTCAGGGATCTGGCGCTGCCTCCCAACCGGCCCGTGTGCTAAGCGCCGCCGCGGCGCTTAACCCGGGCGAGCGCGTTCACGCGCTCGGGAGCGGCGGCTGACCATGACCCTGAGCCCGGACCGCTTGCAAGCTGTCGACCACCCGGATGATCTCTTTCCAACGTCCCTTGCCGAACCTACCCGCGTGCTCGAGCCCCTGAGAGGCGAGCTGTCGTACCTGCCGTTCGATCTCCGGGTCGCGTGTGTGGTAGGCAGCGTCGGTTAAAAGCCGTGCCGCCTCCTTATCATCGCCCGCCGCGAGTTCGTCGCGCGCTTTCGCCACGGCAGCGTGGACGTCGATGTGATCGAGCATGTCTGGCTCGCCCATGTCGCTTCCTCTCAGTGCTGACTGCTTCTCGTCAACTGATCTCGAGTCAGTCCTCAGTGAATCGGAACTCGGGCCGGTTACCATGGGTAGTCCTACCTATCCTCAGTGTCGGCCGAGCCGATAAGCGGGCTGAGCCGGCTGCGCGCGCGCCAGCGCCACCGAGGCAGGCAACTCTGGCATCATTTCGCGGCGGTGGCGAGCTCCAACCTTGAGTGCGTAAAGCAGTTCGTGCTGGGCCCGGGCGAGCATCCCGACGAGCTTCGCGTCGAGCGGAAGGACACTGTCGAGAGACGAATCGAGGCGGCCGCCGCCGAAGGCTCATCTACCGCGGACGCGGATGCTCGCATCGCGGCCGAACTCGACTGCCTCGACCCTGGGATCGTGATCCACATCCCGCCGTCGATGCCGTATGGCGGCGATCACGTCGGCCACGAAGGCTTTCTGCGCATGAGCGAGGCCATGATGGCGACCTGGACCGGATCTGGCGGATCACTGGAGATGTCGTTCGTGGACATCGGCGACGACCAAGTGATGTGCTTCGTCTCGTCGCTGACGAAATCACGGCATACAGGACGGACGGTGCCGATGCGAATCGCCGAGCGTTACTGGCTCCGGGGCGGCAAGATCTTCGAGATCGAGCTCTTCTACTGGGATACAGCGGCGATCGTCGAGGCGACCGGCGCAGTCAAGACGATCGTTCCAGGCTGACGGCGCGGCGCTCAGCGGCGGACAGGATCACCGCTCGCCCCGCCCCTGCTGGGGCCATCTGGCACAGCCTGGTTGTCGGCCCGCCCGCCCTGCTGTGGGCATCTGGCAGCCTGGTTGTCGTCCCGGTCTCCTGCTGCGGGCGTCGGGAGCCTGGACAACGTCCCAGTCGGGCGCCGCGGCGCGCCGAGTGGGACGTTGACCCTCTGGTGGATGGACAACTACCCACTGGCCGTCATCGGCGGCTCGAGTGGGTAGTTGTCCAGGTTCCCAGCCGCCCCGCCAGTCCCCGCAGCCGCGCTGAGTCATGGCAGCCGGGCCGGCGGCGCTCGAGCCTCACGCCGGCCCTTCCAATGACATCGCAATTCGGGGACACTCCAGCCGCCAGAGGACCGATCCCGATGCCGATCCCGATGCCGATCCCGCCGCTCCGTCACCGCCGTCCTGATCAGCGGTCACCAGATCGCAGCGAAGCTCCCTAAGTGTTGTTCCAGAAGAGTCCTACGTGCGCGTACGTCTTCTTCGTTGACGAATTGATCAGATACGAGCAGATCCCGTGCTCTAGGTGGTTGCGGGCGTAGAACTTCGCGACCAGCGAGAACGCCCCATGGACACGGCCGGTTCCTGTCGACCACGGGAACCAGTCGTCACTGCCCTTGGCAGCCTCGCTGGTGTATGTGCTCGCGCAGCCACCGGACGGATTGAGTTGCTCGCCGCTCATCACATAGTTGGCGGGCGCGACCGCAAACCCGGACACGGTCTCGTTGAAGAACGTGTGAAAGACGTTGTTGGTAGGCCCGTGCACGCTGATCGTGTTCTTGCTGGTGCCTTTGCCTTTCGGCTTGCCTTTGCCTTTCGGCTTGCCTTTGCCTTTCGGCTTGCCTTTGCCCTTTGGCTTGCCTTTGCCCTTCGGCTTGCCCTTGCCCTTTGGCTTGCCCTTGCCCGTGCCTTTGGAACCCTTCCCCTTGGAGCCCTTGCCCTTTGTCTTCGAGCTCGAGCTGAGGATCTGGAAGTTCGTGAAGTCGGCGAAGGTCCCATCGCTCCCCGTCGAGGTCGCTTCGACGCGGAGGACGATCGTCTTGCCCCTGAACGCGGCCAAGCTGACCGACTTGGTGACCGGCTTCCTGCCCGAGCAGCCGCTGAAGCTTTGCAGCTCCGGCGGCGTGTAGCTGAGCACGACGTGCGTCTTGCCGCTTGTGAGGACGCTGATCGTGGCCGTCACCGGCTCGAGGTGACCCCAGGTGCTGAACGTCAGCGCCCCGGGGTTCGAGGGCAGCTTGATCGTCTGCTGTACATAGCCGTTCGCGCTGCCCGGACGTCCTCCGCGAGGAAATGCTTGCCGACCAGCGACGGAGCGCAGCCCGGCATCCACCCGTAGCCGGGACTCGCCGTCGTTGCCGATTGAAGGTGCGGATAGCCCGAGAACGATCCGCGCGAGACGATCCCCGCCGTCCAGCCGCTCAACCCGGTCGTGAAGTTTCCATCCTTGACAAGGTTCGTTGCGGCGCTCGCCTCCGGCGGACCGAGCATCCCGACCGCGAGCAGCACCGCAAGAGCGACCACGCCGGACCGAAGTTTCGGTAGAGATTCCATCTTGCCCCCTTCTTCGGCAGCTATCTTTCGACAGCCGGATTACACCACATTTCTATGTACGCGTGGACTTGTCGGCGTCAGTTGTCTGACCGGTGCTTCGTGTGAAACCAGCAGCGCAAGACGCCGCGAAGGCGTCCGGCGATGCTCTGTTTGCGCGTAGGCTCAGATGCCTTCTTCGTTCTGATCGAGCAGCGCGTTCTCGCTGATGTGCCTCCCAAAACCGTCCCGCTCGGCCCCGGCTTGGGTTCCCTCGAACGTCTGCGAGCCGCGACGGGGAGGCGGCGGCAGGAACGACATCTTCAATAAGTGAAGGTCGCCTTCGGGTTCGCGGCGCTCTCACCGGTGCCTGTGACCTCCGACTCGAGCGTGACCACCCGGATGTCGACCTTGGAGCCGACAGCTTGAGGTGGCGCGACGGCGGTGACCTGGGTGGTGCTCCCGCAATCCAGCAACGCCGGGACGTTCGCAAACTTCGTGGCCTTGACGTTGCCGAAATAGACCGCCTTCACGAAACCGAGATTCGCGCCGTCGATCGTCACCGTCGTGCCCGCCTGCCCCTTGGCGGGCGACACCGAGTTGACCTGCGGCGTGCCGAGCGGGTAGTACGTGAATGTGTCGCCAGAGGCCAGCGGCGCCGAGCAGCCCGATACGTCACACGCCGAAACCTGGTCGATCCCGGGCTGGTCTCCAGGAGTTGACAGGGTCACCGAGGTGGCGGTCACCTGGCTCAGGGTGAACGCCGTCTTGCTGGAGAAGCCCTCGCCGCCGACGTCGGTGAATTCAACAGAGTTCGTTGCCTGAAGACCGCTGCCGCGGATCACGAGCTCGCTTCCGCCGGTCGTAGGCCCAGCGTCGTACTTCGACACCGATCCGTTGCTCACCACCTCGATCGAGCTAACCACCGGGGTCGGCGCGTAGGTGACGGGCATCGAGTTGCTCGGCGCGCTGCCCGTGAAGTCGCCGTTGTTCGGGCTGCCCTCGGTCTGGACGGTGACCGCCAGCCGGAAGTAGGTCGTGGTCGGCGACTCCGCAGGGAGAACAACTTGGAGCTGGGTGCCGCTGAAGTAATTGAAGTTGTAGTACTGGGATGTCAGGTCCTGGTAGGGGCCGAGATCGATCCAATCCAGGCCCAGCTCTCCGAGGCCGACACCGGCGATTGTGGCGATGCTGCCACCCTCCTCGGAGGCCAGCCCCCCGGACACCGAGATGCTGGTGATCTTTGGCGTCGGGAAGTAGTCGAACTCCGTCGGCGCCGGCACCTGCTCTCCGCTACCGTCCGCGGCCGAACCGGTGAACTCGGGCAGGATCTCGCTCTCGGCGCTGACGCCGTTGCTGTTCCGTACCTGCACCTGCACCTGACAGACGTCGGTGGCGGGATCGAGGTTGGTGCTGCACACGGTGTCGTTTGACGAGTAGGCGGGGACGGTCACCTGGAGCTCGCTGTCGCTGATCACCTTGACGCCGCCACCCGCGACGCCGCCGAAGGTCACCGACGGCGTCCCGGTCCCAGCGGCGAACCCCGAGCCGTAGACGGTCACGACCTGCCCGCCGGCGTCGTTGCCCCCCGGAACCCCTACGCCTACGACCGCTGGGAGCGCGCTTCGAGCCCCCGCCCGTTGTCGCGAAGTACGTCACGCGCGTGGTCGGCCCAAGCTTGCTGCTCTGACCATCTGCGAGCGTCACCACCACGGCGTACGTGCCCGTGCCGGCGTCGCCGTCGCCAGTGCCGACCTCGCCGGCGGACGACGGGAGGTGCAGGACGATCGTCCGCGCTCCGGCGACCGTGAAGTCGGCGCTCGGCAGATTGATGCTCCCGACCTGGACGGCCGCGACGTCGGACGCGCCCGTGGCCGTCTCAAAGCCAGATCCGGTGATGGTCGTCGTCCCTCCGCCCTGAGGCACGGCCTCCGGGGGAGATGCCGGCGATGGCCGGCACGGTCCCGGAGGGAGAAGCGCACAGGTAGTGGGCAAGGCCATTGCCGCCACCTGGTGCGCTCACCCGTGGCGAACCCAGGCCAGAGGCCATGTCGTAGCCGGCCGTCGCGGGAAACAGCCCACCCGCATCGTCGAACACATCGTTGTTGCCTTCGGTGATGTCGTTGAACGACGCTGCGTACTCCGTCGGATCGGAGGCGATCGCATAGAGCTTTGGTGGGACGAACCCGAGCCCGCCGGCTGCCGTGCAGGCGGGCGTCGAGGCGATGTCGGTCAGCATCGACGCCCACAGCGGAGTCGAAGAAGATGTGCCGCCGAACGTCGTCCAGCCGCCGAACGGGCTCTCGTATACGGTGATCGCTCCGGTGAACTCGTCCGCCTGCGCGGTCACGTCGGGGACCTCTCGGCAGACGGCGGCACCGCAGAAGTCGTTGCCCGCGACTGCCTCTGCGCGCTGGACGATCGCGGCGTCGCCGAACCCGGGCACACTGCTCCCGGTCTGCCACGATGGCGCGGGCCAAACCTGGGAGATACCGCCACCGCCGGCGCCCCAATCTGAGCCGTCGTTCCACACCTGCTCGGCCGGCGGGAAGGTCGGATCTGTGATCGTGGTGCCGCCAACGGATAAGACGTACGGCTGATCGCCCTCCACGTTCTGCGAGAGGATCGGTGCCACCGGACTGGACCCGTGGACCGCGCAGCCGTCCGAGCCGTCATCCCCGGCCCATTCCAGCACGGTCTGGCCCTGGATCGCGGCCTGCTCGAAGATCGTGTTCTCGAGCGGCTCGAATCCCGGCGCAAACGCCTGAACCCCGGCCTCGCAACCGGATGCCCACGACGAGGTCGCGACCTTGGCGGTGTCGTCTTGCACGATCGCGTTGAAATCATCGATCAGCCCGTAATACGTGTTGGGGGCCTCGTAGACCTCGATGTTGGCCCCCGGGGCAACAGCCGACACGTCGTCGATGTCCAGCTCGGACTCGCCCGAGCCGTAGCCGAGCTGATCTCCTCCATCGACCGGAACCACGCTCAGGCGCTTCGCCATCGTGGTCGCGTTGGGGAAGCCGAAGTAGCACGTGTCGAAGGTCAGGATGTCGTTGCGGTTGAACGGCTCGAGCTCGTACACGGCGATCGTCTGCCCGGCGCCGTCCGCACCGGCGTTGTAGAGCCCGTCGAGTCCGTACGCATGAGCGATCTGCTGATCGGTCAGACCGCTGAAGGCGGCCGCGTCGGCGCGGGCGGCGGGGCAGGCTTCAGGCCCGACGGACGTCGCGGGCGCGTTCGCGGAGGGCTCGGAGCCGGCGCCCTTGCGGCCCGGTAGCGGCTCGGCGATCGGCCCCCTCGTCGTGTCGAGCCCAAGCACGGTTTGCACTGCCGGTGCGATGCTCGGGGGCAGCGCGACCTCCGTGACGGGCGCGAACGCTGCTGCGCCATCGGCCAGGCGGTAGCGCTCGAGCCTTGTCCCGAACGCGGTCTGCGCATCTGCGGCCGTGGCCGTGAAGTTGACCAGCAGGCCGTTGCCCGACACGCCGGTCACACGCACGCCGTCAGCGTCCAGATGCCGCTCGACCGCGGCGATCGTGGCCCTCGCGGGGCCGAACCGCGTGGCGAACTGGCCTGCCGCGAGGTAGCGCCGATAAAGCGCGGAGCCCGGCGTGGTCACGGCGGCCGCGTAGGCCGCCAGCGCCGCGGGATCGCGTGGCTTGAGCGCGACTGCCCCCTGAACCGCGGCCGAACCGGGGAGGTTGCCCAGGGGAATCGATCCGGCAGGGGTGACCGGTGCTGCGAACACCCGCGACCAGCCGGCGGATTGCGTCTGGGCAGCTGCGCCGCCTGCGGACAGCAGCGTCACACAGACGACTGCCGCAGCGAGCGCGACCCGCGCGCTGCCCGTGCGGGGCAAGCAGCGGCTCCGCTCCCGTCCGTTCGCGAACCTCGCCCGCCACCCGTTGCGCCTCATAGCCACCGCCCCTCCTCGAAGTCCGGCCTTCATCGCCGCGCCGCGACGATTCCGCGCTCGCGACCGGCTGGATCCTACGCCACCCGGGCTTGGGTGGCCGCATCTGGCGGCCTTGTGACGTTTGTGTGACGGCGGCCCGGGACGATCCGGCGTGCACAAAATGTTCTCGATGAGGGGGTTTATGGTGAGTATGCGCCTTGTCAGATGGGCGATCGCGATCGCTGCGGCGATCGGGATCGTTGGCTTATCGGTAGGTAACGCCGCGGCGGCCGGCTGCGGCGACTCGTGGAACAACTCGGCCGGGGGCGCGTGGGCGACCGGGGCCAACTGGTCGACGGGCGCGCCGCCGACGAGCAGCCAGAGCGCCTGCATCACGATCGCGCTGAGCGGGCCGGTGGTCCTCAGCAGTTCGACAAGCGTCGGCAGCCTGACGCTCGGCGGGTCCAGCGGGACCGACGAGCTCGAGTTCAACGGCGGCCAGACGATGACGATCGGCGGCTCCTCGACGATCGCCGATACCGGTCTGCTCACCAACGAGAATGGGACGCTCACGATCGACCAGACCGGCACGCTGACCAACGAGGGTGTGATCATCCCGGCCAGCGGCGGCCTGGCGTTCGTCGGCAACCTCACCAACGCCGCCGATGGGTTGATCATGGCCAGCTCCGCTGAGCTGGCTTTCGGCGGCCCTGGGAAACTGACCAACGACGGCGTGCTCTCGCTCAGCGGGAATGCTGCCCTGGTAGCGCCACACAACGGCGGATCCGGCGCGACGATCATCAACGGCGGCACGATCCAGAACACGTCGACCACGCCCTCGACGATCGGCGCCGGAGCGACGCTCGAGGAGACCGCGGGAACTACGGTTGGGACGCCAGTGCAAATCGATGGCGGCACGCTGCAACTGAACGGGAACGGCGCGGCGCAGTTCGAGCTGACCGGCGACTCGACGCTCCACGGCAACGTCGCCAAGGCGCAGACCCTGTACCTCAACAGCGCGGACGTCGTCACGACCGGCTCCGTGACCAACAGCGGGACGATCACCGACGCGGGCTTCGGCGTGACGCTGACCGTACCGAGCGGCGACACCCTGACGAACGACGGCTCGATCTCCGCGTCGCCCACATTCAACATGGCGGGCAACCTCGTGAACGCCGCTTCGGGGCGGATCGCCGTGCTCGATTCGTTCGTCGTCTATGGCCCGGTGACGCTGACCAACGAGGGCACGATCTCGGTGTCGCCCGGCGCCGACCTTCACTTCAACGCCAGCTCGGAGAGCGGGCCGTTCGGCACGATCGACAACGCCGGCGGCACGATCCAGAACGGGGGCGAGGTCGGCGTATCTTCGGGCCAGACGTTCGACGAGGGGGCCGGGGCAACTACCGGAAACCTAATCTCGCTGTCCGGTGGCGGTGCGCTCAACCTTCAGGGCAGCGGCGCCTCGCAGTTCGTCGACGACGGCACTGCCAGCGGCACGATCAGCGGCAACATCGCCGCGAACCAGGTTGTCAAGGGCTCCCTGTACCCGACCGGAAGTTTCACCAACAACGGCACCCTGATCATGGGCGCTGTGCACATGCCCACCGGCGACACGCTGACCAACGACGGCACGATCGACATCAACAACGGCGGGACTCAGATGTTCGGCAACCTCGACAACACCGCGAGCGGCGTGATTGGCGAGCAGGGGAGCATCAGCTTGCAAGCGGCGGACACGACGTTCACGAACGCCGGGACGATCTACCTCCTGTTCAGCGGCGGCCTGATCGCCCTGGACGGGTGCGACTGCGGCGCAGATAACAACCAGTTCATCAACACCGGCACGCTCTACGTCGGCGTCGCCCCCAACAGCAGCCAGTGGGGAGGGCAGACACTCGCGTCCTCCATCGGCGAGACGCAGTCCGAGACGGTCGACCTGGGCGGCACGATCGTGCCGGTGCCAGTCAACGAGCCGCCGCCGCCGCCCACGCCCCCGAACACCCTCACCTATGGGATCACCGGGAATCCGGGCAAGCCGCCGGCCTGGACGCTGACCTGCGGAGCGGCCATCGGCGGAGGCTGGGCACTGAACTGCACTAACCAGGCTGAGCTGATCCAGACGAGCAACACGTCGGCGATCCCGACCGAGATCTCGGTCAAGGGCTCCGGGACGTGCAACGGAAGCGGCGCTTGTTCCTCGACTTACGGTCAGACGGTGACGCTGACCGCGACGATCTCTGCGCAGTCAGGTGCAGCACCGACCGGCAACGTGACGTTCTTCACGAACGTCGAACCGCAGGCCGGCACCAATCCTACGCTGGTGCCCGGGGACGTGCTCGGGACCGCACCGCTATCCACCAGCGGCGGCGTGACGACCGCCACGCTCACGCTCAACGACCTCCCGCCGACGTTCTACGAGATCGAGGCGGTCTACCCGGGGAATGCCTCCGACCTCGCGGCGTCCTCCGAGCTCTCCGACCTCACCCAGGAGGTGAGCCAGGCGACGACCACGACGAAGCTGACCGACTCGCCGGGGTCCCCGGTGTTCGGCAAGACCGTGACGCTGACCGCAACCGTGACGCCGTCGCTCGCCACTCCTGGAGGCCCAACCGGTTACGTTTCATTCATGGCCGGCAACACCTGGCTCGGTGCCACCCCGGTGACGACCAGCAACGGCAGGACGACCGCGACGTTCACGACGACCATCCTGCCCGTCGGAGCAACGTCGTTCACGGCCGACTACGGCGGCGACTACAACTACGCCAGCTCGGATGCGGCCGGGAAGTCGGCGACCATCGGCGCCGCGACAGCGCCGAGCACCGTCACCGTGACAGGCCCGAGCAGCGTTGCGGCGGGCTCGACGTACACCGCGACGACGACGACGAACGGGACGGGAGCCATGTTCTACTCGTTCGCGGCCAATCCCGCGGTGCCGACTGGGATGACGATCAGCTCATCGAGCGGGAAGGTCACGTACAAGGTGCCGTCTACGGGCGTGACGTCGTTCTCGTACGCAGTCGTCGCGGCCAACGTCGCCGGGCGAGCCGAGAGCTCAGTCGTGAATGTGACGGTGACGTAGCGCGTCCTGGACCGACGTTGCGGCGTAGATGTCCCTCTGTGGGCGCCCGTGAGCACCGCTCAACGGGCGCCCACGGCGTCGCGCACGCGATCCCCGGGGGTGTTACCGTTTGCGGGGATGGCTGAGGTCCGCGGCGGCGGCAGCGATCGGAACGCGACCCACCCCACCCCGGTGGCTTCGACGGCTCGCGAACCGAATCGGTGGGCCGTCCTGGCGCTGCTCGGCGTCGCTCAGCTAATGGTGGTGCTCGACGCGACGATCGTGACGATCGCGATCCCTTCGGCCCAGAAGGAGCTGGGCTTCTCCACCGAGAGCCGGCAGTGGATCATAACCGCCTACGCCGTGGCATTCGGCAGCCTACTGCTGCTGGGTGGGAAGCTCGGTGACCTCTTCGGGCGCAAGTGGACCCTGGTCGGCGGCCTGGTTGGCTTCTCGATTGCCTCGGCGATCGGTGGGCTGGCGCAGTCCTTCGGCGTGCTCGTCGCTGCGCGGACGCTTCAGGGAGCATTCGGCGCGCTGCTCGCACCCTCGGCGTTGGGGTTGCTGACCGTGACGTTCGAGGGGTCTCCTGATCGGCCGACAGCGTTCGGGATCTTCGGTGCGATCGCCGGCGGTGGCGCCTCGATCGGGTTGATCCTCGGCGGCGCGCTCACGCAAGTTCTGTCGTGGCGCTGGTGCCTGTACGTCAACCTTGTGATCGCCGTGCCTACGACGATCGTGGCGTTGCGCCTGCTGGTCAATCATCGTGCCCCAGAGCGGGAGCCGATCGACCTTCCTGGCGTCTTCACCTCAGCGTTGGGCGTGTTCGCCCTGGTCTATGGCTTCTCCAACGCTGAGATCCACGGCTGGAGCGCCACGGCCACGATTGTGGCGCTGGTCGCCAGCCCCGTGCTCCTGACCGCTTTCGTGGTGATCGAGAGCCGAGCCAAGCATCCCTTGCTGCCCCTGCACATCATCTGGGACCGTGCCCGGGGCGGCTCATACACGACGCTCGCGCTGGCCGGCGCGGGGATCTTTGGTGTTTTCCTTTTTCTCACCTACTTCCTGCAGCAGCAGCTCGGGCTCTCGCCGCTCACCACCGGACTGGCGT
Organism: uncultured Solirubrobacterales bacterium; assembly: GCA_963763525.1. Lineage (GTDB taxonomy): Bacteria > Actinomycetota > Thermoleophilia > Solirubrobacterales > Solirubrobacteraceae > Palsa-465. The sequence goes on along the minus strand of CAVXPA010000008.1, from coordinate 896,821 downwards.
TTCTTCCCTTGACCGGGGTTCTGGTCGTGACCTCGACCACGGTTCAGACCCGCGTCATCCAACACACCGGGGTCAAGCCGGTGGTGCTCGTTGGCACGATGCTGGGGGCGATCGCGATGTTCCTGTTCACGCGCCTGACCCCCAGCTCGAGCTACGCCAGCGATGTCCTTCCCGGGCTGCTCATTTTCGGCGTGGGGATGGGATGCATCTTCGCGCCCGCGTTCTCGACGGCGACGCTGGGCGTGGAGGGACGTGAGGCCGGAGTCGCCTCAGCGATGGTCAACACCTCCCAGCAGGTCGGCGGCTCGGTCGGTACGTCCCTGCTGAGCACGATCTTCGCCAGCGCCGTCGCCAGCTACACGATCAGCCACCTCCATACCACCGGCCTGGCCGACGCCGCGGCAGTTCACGGCTATACGACGGCGTTCTGGTGGGCGGTCGGAATCTTCGTCCTCGCGTTCCTCATGGCACTGGTGATCCTGCCCGGCCGGGCGAAGGCTCGCGTGCCCACGATCAAGGCCGCGCTCGCGCGTCACGCGATCGGCAACTGCCACCACGTCGAGACTGCAGACGCGCAGGAGCTTGGCGCTACGACGGGCGGTGCGGGGCGATGAGCACCGGCCGCTTGGTGTGTGCCGCGAGTGCGTGAGAGACGCTGCCGAGGAGCGCGCTCCCGATAACGCCCCGGCCCCTTTGGCCGCAGACAATCAGCCCTGCGTCAATCTCCTCGGCGATCTCAGCGATCGTCTTGGCCACCGATTCGGTGGCCTCCGCGATCCGCGCGGATGCGTTGTAGCCGCGCCGGCGAGCAGCCGCGGCGCCCTCTTCGGCGATTTTCTTCGCGATCGCCTCTTCCTGCTGGTCGATCTCGCCTTCGTTCGGCACGGCGACCACGAACGAGCCGGCTCGCGCCAACTGCACCGCTGCCGGCATCCAGACGACCAACACCACCGCATCACCGGGTTTGATCAACTCGGCTGCAGCGGTCAGCGCCGTCTTCGAGCCGTCCGATCCGTCGTAACAAAACAACACCGGCTTGTTCACCGCTCAGCCTCCTGCTCTCGCGCGAGGATCAGCATCTCGGTCGCCGCGGTCAGGCTCTCGAGGTCCGCGGGCCTCAACACTACATGAGCGGCGCTCGCCGCTCGTGCTGTCACTTGGCGTCGTGGAAGACGACGCCGAGCGCTGTCCGCTGGCCGCTGGTGATCGTCGAGACGCCGTGCCGCATCCCGACCCGGTAGTAGCCGTGCTTGCCGAGGGTGTGTCGCTCCGAGGTGGGGAAGATGACGAAAGCGCCGCGCTGTGGCGTGAGTACATAGGCGCGGCTCTGGGCGCGTGGGCGCTGCTCGAGCAGGACGAATTCGCCACCCTCGTAATCGATCCCGCGGTCGGAGAGGATCGTGAGGATCTGGAACGGGAAGTACACCTCGCCATACAGATCCTGGTGGAGCGCGTTCCAGTCGCCCTCGCGGTAGCGCAGGATCAGTGGCGTCGGGCGACGTTGCCCTGCGGCCTCGCAGCGAGCGATCAGTTCCTCATGCTCGATCGGGAAGGTTGCCCGATCGCCACGTAGACGCTCAGACCAACGGTTCGCGGTCTGCGCGAGGTGGGGGTAGAAGGAGGCGCGCAACGCGGAGATGATCTCGGGCAGTGGATGATCGAAGTACCGGTAGCGACCGTCACCGAATCGGTAGCGTGCCATGTCAATCGTCGAGCGGAAGCGACCCTCGTCGAATAGGTTCGCGAGCTGCACGCACTCGTCCGGATCGAGCACCACCGGAGTGATTGCGTGCCCAACCTGGTCGAGCTGCTCGTCGAGCTCCTCCCAGTCAAGCGAGTCGACTCGCCGATGGATCTCTTGCGTGATCGACATGGTCATCGTTTCGCTCATCTTCAGTCTCCTGCTGTGCTGGTCGCGACCCGGATGACGGGCTGGTACATCAGTACAACGTCCGCCCGTACGAAGACGTGAGGTCAAGACGCGAAATTTCTTTGGGCGCGCATCTCGAGCGCAAGGCGTCGCGGCCGCCGCGGTCAGTCTCGGTCGTGCAGCACAGGAGCGTACGAGATCCCGACGATCGCGCCCTCGGGCGACTGCAGCCTGGCGACCGTCTGACCCCAAGGCTCCTCGCGCGGCCGGTGCAGGAGCTCGTAGCCGGCTTGCTCGAGCTCGCGAGCCGCCGGACCCACCGCCGCGGCGTCCGCGACATCGAACTCGATGCTGACCTGCGGCACCGGCCGCCCCGCCGGCCAATGCGGCGTTCCGAAGCATGCCTCCGCGGCCTGGGCCAGCGGCCAGATGCCAAAAGACTTGCAACCGGCGAGCTGCTCGCTGTGGTGATACTCGCCGCCCTGGCTCTCAAGTTCCAGGCCAAGCGCATCGACGTACAGCTTGCGACTGGCCGGCGGATCGGGCGCGATCACCGCCACGGATGAGAGGAACTCGATGTTCATGCCACCTCCTCGTTCGCACTGCACCACACTCCTGAAGAGTGCCCAGGCATGGCGGTGCTCACGCGCCCAATCCGCCCAAGAGCTCCGGGATGAGCTAGCCGCCGCCGGGACCACCGCCCGGCGCGCCGCCATGCGGGCCGCCGCCGTCGCAGCTGTGCACGTCGCACGGGTACGGAGGGAACGTCTGCGTATGGGTGCCGGACGGCGTGGTCAGCCGTGCGCTGGCGACGTGGTACGCCCCAGGCCACCACGCGACGGCCCAGCCGTTCTCGACGGTCGCCGCGACCTGGGCCCCGTTGTCGAGTGTGATCCTGGCCGCGGTGACCCCGGCGCCGGCCTGGGCGATCATCGACCCATATGGCTGACCGCTATCCGCGCTCACATGGTCGGTCCACAGGAACAGCCTGCCGGCGGGAACCGTGAACCGGGACGACGTCTGCCATCCCGAACCATTCCGAAATGAGGGACCGGTGGTGCAGAAGGCGTTCGAGCTCCCGTCGGAGTACACCATCCACGTGAACGGCCCCCGCGCATCGACCAGCTTCAGCGGCAGTCCCGGCCACGGCACGTTGCGTTCGCAATACGCCTCGGTCGTGGCCAGCTGCGCCGCAGTCGCCTTTGTGGGCTGGGGCGTCCAACCGGCGAACGCGGTACTCGCTGCACCGACGAGCGAGAGCACAGCCGCGAGCACGCCGCCGGCACACACGGCGGCAATCCCGCTCACGCGAACCGCCAGTCGTCGCCTACTACTGTGCTGCGGCGCCGGCCCGAGCGCGACGCGTTCTGCATCGTGCTCATCGACAAGCCGCGCCCACAGTCCGTCGTCAAAGGCGGTCATCCCCTGGCTCCTTTCGTAGTCGCTGATGCGCGCGGAACAGCCGCACGCGCAGCACGTTCGCCGACACCCCGAGCACGCCCGCGGCGTCGCGCGGTGTCAGCCCTGACAGATCGACGAGCTCGATCGCCTCCCGCTCGACGCGTGAGAGGCCAGCAATGCGTTGAAGCAGCTCTCTCCCGTCGCGTTGCGCGTCGATCCGCGCCGCGAGATCCTCGACCTCGTCGTCGGCGAGGACGAGCTGGCCACCCAGTCGATCGATCAGATCCACGCCAAGCGCCTGATCGACGACATAAGCGGCGTAGACCCGGCGGGCGATCGCAATCAGCCACGCCGTCGGGCTACCCCGCCGCTGGAACGTCCCAGCCGACTTGATCGCCTCCACGAACGTCTGCGAAGTCAGGTCGGCCACCTGCTGGGGCTGGCGACAGCGCCGGGCGAAGAACGCCGCGACCCGGCCGACGTTCTCCCGGTACACCGACTCGAACTCCAAGCCGGATGAACCCCGCACCGGAACCCTGCGGTTGGTCTCTGATGTCGTCACATCTCTTAAGTGGGGCTCGACGCTCGTCGCATTACACAGTCGGCGAACGCGGATCCTGGGTGCCTTGGGCGAGCCGGGGCAACGGGATGCCGTCCGGCCGGATCCCATGGATCCCACCTCGGTCCGTTGCCGACGCTGTGTAGATTGAGCCAACGCTCGGTCACGTCGAACCGCCGCTATGGCCGCCATGCCGATTTCGGACGCCCAAGACCCTCTGTGCGTGAGGAGGAATGATTGATGAGAGTTCCATGCGTCGATGCCGACTTCATGGATCCAGCCGTGATCCGCGATCCGCTGCCGGTCTATGAGGAGATCCGAGCGGCGGGGCGCGTCGTCTGGAATGACCCGGTGCAGGCATGGATGATCACGGGCTTTGACGATTGCACCGCCGTGCTCTCCGACCGCAAAGCCGAGCGGTTCGGCATGGCCGGTGCCCGCTTCCCGGAACGGACGTTCTGGTTCGATGCGCCGAACATGGTCATCGTCGATCCGCCGGAGCACGTCCGCTTGCGGCAGCCGCTCGCTGCATACTTCGCGAGCGGGGCGATCGCGAGGCGGTGGGAAGCGCGCGTGCGGCAGATCATCGACGACGCGATCGACAGGCGTGTCGCCGCCGGCAGCTTCGACGTCCGGGACTTTACGAAACTCCCGATCGTGATCGTGTCGGACATGCTGGGGATTCCTGCGGAGCGGCATGACGACTTCCGCCGCTGGTCGGAGATCATCACCGGCAACATTGCGTTCGGCCTCGAAAGCCCCGAGACGCGCCGCCTGATGGACGAGGCGCTCGCGGAGAGCAAGGACTACATCGTCGCCGAGATCGCGCGGCATCGCCGCGAGCAGCCGGACAATCTGATGACCGCGATGGTGAGCATTCCCACGTGGACAGAGGACGAGATCGTGTCCACAGCGATGGGCTTCCTCCTCGCCGGCTACGAGACGACAGCGCGGCTGATGGTGCAGTGCCTGATGGTTTTGGAGCAGCACCCCGACCAACGCCGGCTGCTCGTCGAGGAGCCGGAGTTGATCCCCAACGCGATCGAGGAGATCAACCGCTGGGCTGGCCCTGCCAAGTGTCTCACCCGGGTCGTGTTGAGGGACACGACGCTCGCCGGCACGCGATTGCGCAAGGACGAGACGGTGTGGAACCTGTTGAGCGCAGCAAACCGCGACCCGTCGCGCTGGGAGGATCCGGCCCGCCTGGACATTCGCCGTGCGTACAGGCGCAACCTCGGCTTTGGCACCTCGCTGCACATATGTATCGGCGCGCCGCTGGCCCGCCTCGAGGTCAAGCTCGCGCTCGAGGCGCTGCTTTCTCGAGCGCCTGAGTACCACTTGCGCGACATCGGGTATGCCGAGGGATTCTTCGTGTACGGGCCGGAGAGCGGCGAAATCGAGGTGCCAGTCCTTTCGGCGGCATGAGGGCAGCAGCCGTACATCGGCTACCGGCACTCACCAACGAGTGTTGTGGGGGTGGACCGTGACGCTCGACGGCTTCACGCCATCGCCGGGGACCGAGATCCCGAAGGTCGACGTCAGGCTTGCCATGTGGCCCTACATCGACACGACGCTGAGCGTAATCGCGTTCAAGAATGGCTGGTTTGAGGAGGTCGGCATCAGTCTGCCCAACGAGGTCGCGACGAGCCAGATCCCTGAAACCTTTGCGCAGCTAGTCAGCCGGCAGGTCGACGTCGGTTCCGCTGCGATGTCGACCAACCTTCAGACCTACGCCGAGGCGTCCGATCTGAAGATGTTCATGGTTACGAACTCATACCTCGGTAACTACGTGATGGCGAGCCCGCACACCCAAGCACGGGCCGAAGGGGACTTCGCCGCTGAAGGGCACGACTTTCGGATCGCGACGAAGAACGCGCTCGGCCAGTTGAGCGGCATGCGAGTCGCATTCAGCGAGAACGGTTCCACGCCTGCATTCTTCAACACCGCGCTGAAGCTAGCAGGCCTGACGCCCAATGCCTTCAGCATGGAGGTGTTGGACGACGCCGAGATTGTTGAGCGTGCCAAGGCCGGAGCGATCGACTACGCCGTTTCGGGGACCGCTACGCAGTCGCTCGAGCTGATGAAGATGGGCTTTTACCGGATTTTTGGGGTCACGGACATGATCGACGGGCTGTCGGCGGGGGATCCAGACGCGGTTCAGGGCATCACGCACGTCGGGTACCGGGCCTCGGAGAGCTACTTGGACGCAAACCCAGAGACCGTGCTTCGCTTTATGGCGGTGCAGTTCCGGATCATCGATGCGCTCCAGCAGTCCCCATCCGAGACCCTGTCTGTGTTGCTGCCAACGGTCCGAGCCGTCACGCGGGAGGACGTCTCAGCTGAAGATGCACTGAAACTCTTCCGGCTATTTTACGTGCTGGCGAACTTCGAGGAAGCTGGGCAGACAATCCTCAACCCGTCTCACAAGCTCTACTACGAAGGGGTATACGAGCGGCAGATTACCGCCGCCAAGGCGAGCGGGGCCATGCCAAAGGATCTCCAGGTTAGGCCGGACGACATCCTGACTTACAAGTCGCTTTATCAGATCCTCATCGACCTCAAGCACAAGTACGATGATCTCGAGAGTGCAGCTCCTCCGGTAGGCATGCTGGCCAACCAGGCCGCGGTGCACTGCAAGAATCGCAACTATCTCGACGCGTACCGGCTCCTCTCGGCTGTGGTGAATGTGTAGCTGTGGCGCGAGGTGCCGGGCCTTGGCTGAGTAGCTGATCGGTCCCGGGAGGGTGGCCGGCGGGCCGGCCAACCTCAGTCGGGCGCAGGCCGTCATACGGCGGACCGTTGTTCTGCTGGATCCCGCGCACGCGGGCGGACGCTCGAGCGCGTCGCCGCACGGTAGCCTCAGGGTGATGTTCGACCACGTGGGAATTGCCGTGTCCGACCTCGCCGCGTCGGAGCGCTTCTACCGCACGGTGCTCTCCGTACTCGGCGTCGAGCCGAGCCACGCCGACGCCGAGCTGGTCGAGTGGGAGGACTGGGACATCGGCCCGACGGACCGCGAGCATCCCGTGACCCGCGGCCTGCACGTCGGCTTCCGCGCGGGCGACCGAGCGGCCGTCGACGCCTTCTGGCAGGCGGGGATCGACGCCGGTTACCCTGACGACGGCGCGCCCGGGCCGCGCCCGCTCTACGGCCCCGACTATTACGGTGGCTTCCTGCTCGACCCGGACGGCAACAGCGTCGAGGCGGTCCACCGCGAGCGCGAGCGCCACGTGCCCGACGGCTGCATCGACCACCTGTGGCTCCGCATCCGCGACCCGCAGGCGTCGCGGCGCTTCTACACCACGATCGCGCCCCACGCCGGGCTCCGCCTGACTCACGACGCGCCGGAACGCGTGCAGTTCTCCGGCCCCGACTCCTCCTTCTCGCTCGTGCGCGACGAGCGCCCGCTGACCGAGCACGTGCACGTCGCCTTCTCCACGGACACCGACGCGACGGTGCGGGCCTTCCATGCCGCCGCGCTCGCCGGCGGCTACGAGGACCACGGCGCGCCCGGTGAGCGCGCCGTCTACCACCCGGGCTACTACGGCGCCTTCGTGCTCGACCCGGACGGCCACAACATCGAGGTCGTCAACCACAACCGCTGAGTCCGATCGCTGCCGCCGTGACGGAGGCTTCGGGCGCATCAGTCCAATGGGTTATCTGGAAGCCTTGGCCGTGCCGATAGCGGACAACTCGTCCGCTCGAGAAGAGCCTGCCTGAGCAGGGCGAGGCGCCAGGTATATTGCCGGGCCATGTTTGACGGACCCACGACCGAAGGAGCTGCGGAAGGCGGCCTCCGGATCGGGAGGCGAGGCTTCATCGGAGCGAGCCTCGCTGTCGCCGGCGCGGGGCTGATCCTGCCGAACGCCGCAGGCGCTGCCGACGCGGCGGCTGGGCCCGACGGCACCTCGGTCGCCGGTGCGGCTGCGTCCAACGGCTCCTCGGTGGCCCAGGCGCGGAGTGGGAGTTCGAGAATCTCGCAGATTCCCCTGCTTTGGCGGATCTATCCGAACGTGCCGGCGATTCCTGTCGATGTGGCTGGGTCGATCGAGACGATCGCCAGACTGGCTCTTCGCAGTCAGCAGACGACACAGGCCAAGCAGGGCCTGACGGAGATGTTCACGATCAACGGCACCACCGATGTCGCGTATGCCTTCTTGTTCGGCGGCTCCGCAGCGACATTGGAAGACGGAGCCGGACCGGCGCTGGCGAAGTTCCTCCAGGAGCGTCCCGACAAGGTTCTGAGCGAGCTCTTCTCAAAGCCGCTTCAGACCGGGCGTCCGGCGCTCCTGGCAGCTCAGACTACGAGCGCTTCGAAGCCGCTACCGCTCGAGAGCCCGGAGCAGTTCTCGATCTCGTGGACTACTTTTCCGGACGTTTATCAATCCGCGCTCCCGAAGCTGCGCGAGTGGGCATCGTCACTGAGTGACGCCGACGCAGCCACCGAGCAATTCTGGCCGACGATCGCCCAAGCACGGCTTCGCCTACAACCTGATCATCCCCGAGAAGGTGACCGCCGCGACGGCCACCCGCGCGCGCCGCCACTTCGGGGAGATCTGGCATAGCAAGCTCGATGCGGCGGCCGCCTCCGATCGTCTTTACATGATCGATATGAGCCTCTTCCAGGCTTTGGCGTCCGAGACCGCAGGCGGCGCGACACGGTTCACCCCGAGCACGGTCACCCTTCTCACGCAGGATCCCCGGACGAAGACGTTGACGCCGATCGCCGTAACCGTCACCGGCCACGGCGGTCGCGGACGCCAGCTGTTCACGCGGGCGAACTCCAAGGCCGGCGCGTGGCTCTACGCGCTGCAGGCGGCGAAGACGTCGATAACTGTCTACGGCGTCTGGTTGGGCCACGTATATCACTGGCATCTGGTCTCCGCGGCGATGCAGATGACGATGCTCAACACGCTGCCCAGCAGCCACCCCTTGTCCATGCTGCTGGCCCCGCAGTCGAAGTTCGCGATCGGGTTCGACGACGTTCTGCTCCTGCTGTGGTCCCACATCGCGCCGCCCACTTCCATCACTTCCTGGATCCAATTCTTGGAGCTGATCAACAACTATGCGGACGGGCGGACATACTTCGACGATGACCCCAAGGTGACGCTGGCCAAGCTCGGCCTGACACAGGCCGATTTCACGGTCGACGCTCCGTGGGATCGCTACCCGGTGGTGGCGCGATTGCTCACGGTGTGGGATCTCGTCGAGACATATGTGACAACATGCGTGAACTCGACCTACAGCTCCGACGGCGCGGTGGCCGCCGACGGTGCCCTTCAGACCTGGATCTCGACGGCATCCGCGGCCGACCAGGGGAACGTCCGGGGCCTGCCGAAGTGCGACGACCGCGCGGCGCTCGCCAGTGTGTTGACCAGCCTTCTGTACCGGATCACGGTGCACGGGATCTCGCGGCTGAACGCCACCGCCAATCCGGCACTCACCTTCACCGCGAACTTCCCCCACTGCCTCCAGCGGAGCGACATCCCGACGCCGGCGACCCTGATCGACACCAAGACGCTGCTCACTTATCTGCCGAACACCGAGACGATCGGCGAGGCCGTCAATTTCTACTTCACCTTCGTGTTCTCCCCGCCGTACGAGCCGTTCATCCCGCTCAGCGGTGCCGATACCGAATTGTTCTTCACGGATCCCAATGATCCACGAAACGAGGCGCTGATCCAGCTGCGCATGGGCCTGGCGGCGTTCATCGAAGACTACGATCCCGGGTCACCCCAGAGGTTCCAGTGGCCGCGAAACATTGAGACCTGATCAGGCCCCGTCCGCCGCCCTCCGATCAGCTCGGGCATCGGTCTCCGATGGGTTTGATCGGGCGACGCAGCTAGCCCGGTCGCCTAGCGTCGCCAAAAAGCCAGTCGCTGCACCGACGCAGTGAGAATGTTGCCCCAGGTGATCTGGGCGTCACGACGATGTGAAACCGCCTCGAACGGACTGAAGCGCATCTCGGCGCCAGTACCGAGCTCGATCGTGCCGTCATCCTGCCGAGTGCCGTTGACGTAGATCCAGCCGCGGTTGACGCGAATGTTCTCGCTCATCGCCTAAGCGTAGCTGTACCTCGCTATGCGCCGCGTCCGGGCGGCGCGACCCAGCCGCATAACGGGTGGCGTATCCCACGGCCACATTCCCGTTTCGTGCGCGAAAAGCGACGGGCCAGGTTCAGGATTCCATGGATGTGAACGATGGCCCTCCCGGCATACCCGGCCAGTCGAGACCGCTGTCGCCCTCGACAGTCACACGCTCGACGCCGGGGATCGGTAGCAGCGCATCCTCCGCCATCTCTTGGAACTTGCCGATCATCGTGCAGACCGGCGAAGTCAAGAAGAGCTTGATCGTGACGGCTCCATCCGCCTCCTCCACGCCACGAACGAGGCCCATGTCGATCACGCTCAGCGGCCGGCCGTGAGCGACGCTGCACGGATCCACGACCTGGTCGAGCGCCTCCCAGACCATCGCCATCATGCGCGTGTCGCCGGCGGTCTCTCGGCTCATCGGAGCTCTCGCTCGCTAGCTGGTGGCGAAGCTGAGCGCCGTCGTCGTTGACCACGGCTGTGGTTCCGCGCCTGCGAGTTGCCGCCGCTTCTGGTCGAACTCGTCGTCGGCGAAGTTGGCCGCGAGCTGGGCCGGATCAAGCCCGAGGGCGGCGGCATAGTTTCTGCCGAGGATCAGCTCCTTGTGTTCAGCGGTCATTTGCGGGACTGCGCTGAACCGCGACAACGACAGCAGATCGTCGGGGATCTCGAACTCGGCGAAGGCGTCGAGTCCTCGACGGGGATGTTGTGCTATGCCGCCCGTCGCCCAAAAGAATCTAGGAATGACGGCCTCGCCGCAGACGCTGAGCAATTCGCACCACGCCTCGGCAAACCGACGCGGATTCAGGGCGAGCAGGATGTTCAGGCTCTCCATGTTGACGTAGATGTTCGGGTAGGCCGCGACCTGCTGGGCGGTTTCCTCGGCAAAGGCAACGCCGCCGTGCACGATCTCGAAGATCATGTCTGGAAACGCGGCCGCGGCACCGTTCACGTCGCCAGGCTTAAAGGGCTCGATCGGAACCGGGCCTAAGGGCACCGCCTTGTGGATTGCGACGGATTTCAGACCCAGCTGCTTCGCCCGCTCGATCACCGGAAACGAGATCTCTGGATCGTCCATGCGCCAGCCCTCCGTGGAACCATTTGCGCGCCAGCTCGTCGGATACAGCTTGACGCCGAGGGGATTCATGAGCTCCACCTGACGGTCCAATTCCTCCAAGGCGGCCGCACCGCCAAACGGGTCGATCGTGGCGTATGCCTGGAACCGCTGTGGCCAGCGCCGACGTGCTTCGATCGCTTTCTCCACCGATGCGAATCCGTCTTTGTATGCGTTGATCGGTGTCGGGTGAAAGATCGCGTAGTTGGTGTCGGTCTCGAGGAAGATCAAATCCGCGACCTCCTCCATGCTCCAGTCGCGAATGAAGGCCTCCTGTGGCAGCGCGTAGGGAGGCGGTGACCGATCTCGCAGGAACCGTACCTCAGCGCGTATCCGGATCGCGCGTGAGCTCGCATCGAACTGCTTCGATTATAGCTTTTGACAAGAGTTGATGGCCCGGGTTATAGTCCTCGTAGCCCAATTCAAGCGCGGGAGCTGTCCGCTTGCTTGCAGCCGAGAGTGGAGAGGGAAACGGGTCGCACGAGCCGCGGCAGTGCTGTGTGTGTCACACCGCGTTTGCCGCGTTGGCGTCAGTACCGTCGTCACGATCGCGTACAGAGGAGTGATCTCGCTATGCAGACGGTGACCGTAAATGGTCTGAAAATTGCGTATGAGCTGATCGGTGAGGGCGACCCCGTTGCGCTCACACCTGGCGGCCGTTTTAGCATGGACACGGTTGGAGTACGGGATCTGGCGCGGGCGCTCGCGGATGGCGGAAAGCAGGTGCTGATCTGGGACCGGCCGAACTGTGGCTCGTCGGACATGTGCTTCGATGCCGACTGGGAGCCAAACATGCACGCCGACACGCTCGCGGGGCTGATTGAGACCCTCGAGCTGGGAAAGACAGCGGTGATCGGCGGTTCCGCCGGCTCCGGGGTTTCGCTGCTGACGACGATTCGTCACCCCGACGTGGTGAAAAAGCTTGCGATCTGGTGGATCGCGGGCGGCTATTTCCATCTCGCCCGGATCGGGGTCGGCTACTGCGGCGACAGCTGGAAGGAAGCGTTGCATCACGGTATGGCGGGCGTTGCGGAGTTGCCCGAGTGGCAAGAAACGCTCGAGAAGAATCCGTCCAACCGCGAGCGCCTGCTCGCGATGGATCCCGAGGAGTTCGCGGACACGATGGAGAAATGGGGCCCCGGTTGGCTTCATTACCCGGCCTCAGCAGAGGCATTGGCTGGGATCGACGTGCCCGCGATCGTGTTTCATGGCAGCCCGCTCGACTTCTGGCATTTGCGTAGGACAAGCGAGTGGATCCAGCACCAGATCCCCGGGGCTCGGCTGGTCGAGCCGCCGTGGGCCGACGAAGAGTGGATCGAGGTAGCCGACGAATCGATCCAGCTCGGCTACAGCGTCCATTTCAAGAACTGGTGGAAGCTCGCGCCGCAGTTGCTCGAGTTCATCAACGAGCCGGCGCCCGTAGCAGCATGACGTTGCCGGCGGTCACCGGGGGCGCGTAACCGATCGCCTGGCTACCAGATGATCGCGTCACGTGGTGTCGCGTTCGATCAGCGTGAGCGCCAGGGTCGTATTGCGGATCGTCGCGTCCGGGTTCGTGAGTTGGGTCAACAGCGTCTGGGTCGCGATTTCGCCGGATTCCTCCAGCGGTTGACGGACCACACTCAAACCCAGCGGCTCGGCGATTTCGGAGTCGTCGAAGCCGACGATCGCCAGCTCCTCGGGAACGCTGATCGAGAGACCGCGTGCGGCCGCGAGCACCCCGCTCGCAAGGATGTCGGAGTGCGCGAACACCGCCGTTGGGCGCTTGGGGGTCGAGAGCAGATCCAATGCCGCCGAGCGCGCGGCGGCAAACGTGTGCTCCACCAGCACCACCTCTGGCGGGAACGCCAGACCCGCACGGAAGCCGTCGAAGCGCGACGCGGACTGCGAGGCGTAGTCGTAGTTCTGAACGTGGCCGACGTAGGCGCAGCGCTCGTGTCCGCGCGCTGTGAACAGAGCGGCGACCATTTGGCCGCCGGCGGCATTGTCGACGGTCACGCTGCTGAACCGCGGGTGTCCAAGTTCCACGAGCACCGTCGGGACGCCTTGCTCGATCAGGCGTCCGGCTACCGGGTCGTCGAGCGGCATCGACATCACGATGAGCCCATCGATCCGCTGAGTGACTGGGAGGCTCATGAGGCGCGATTTCGCCGCCGATTCCTCGTCATACACGACGACCTCGAGACCCTCGGGCATCGCGACCCGCAGCACCCCGTTGAGACGCAACCCGAACGACGCGAACGAGGTGAAAGGAGCGACGACTCCGATCCGTCCGACCCCCTGACGTGCGCGGGTGACGGCGTGATGCTTGGGAACGAAGCCGAGCTCGTCGACCGCCGCCATGACGCGAGCGAGCGTCTCGCCTCGCACTCGGCTAGGGTTGTTGAGCGCGAGCGACACCGTCGAGATGCTGACGCCGGCCTTGGCGGCGACGTCGTAGATGGTGGTGTTGTTCCTCGGGAAACCGGGTTCTCGCATCGAAATGGAAGCTTCTCCGTCCTGCATCGAACTGCTTCGATGATAGCTCCTGACAGGTCGTAAACTGCGGGCTAGTATCGCGAACGCAGACCTGCGGTAGTCAGCGGTTGTATCCGAACCGGCTCCACGCCGTTGAAAACTGCGCGAGCGGCGCGAGAGGGGGGAGAGAATGCGCGCAAGACGAGCACTGATCGGCTTGACTGTGTCTTTGCTGTGCGGCTTCATGGTGGCCGCATGCGGCGCGAGCACCAGCACGAGCAGCACGAGTGCCTCGGGGGCGGCGAGTAACGCGAGCGCCTCACCCCGTTGTCGAGTTTGGTTGCGACACCGCGTAAAGTACGAGTGGCGCCAAGATCTACGCCGCTCACGGCGTGCCGACGCTGAACTGTCCCAGCTGGCCGCAGGACTTCACCAACCCGGATCAGTTCGGCATCATCCCGGGGTCTGAAGGTGAAAACATCGCGGATGGCAACTTCATCTGTGCCGACTTCCCGCATGGCGGAACCGTAGCCGTGATGTCGCCGGCCGATGCCGGGAACGAGGCGTCGTTCCCGGCGTCGATCAATCCCACGGTCGCGAAGTGCGGCGACAAGGTCACGTACCAATGGATCCCGTTCACGGTCGTCGACGTGGCACCGTACGTGGCAAAGATCGTCGGGCAAAAGCCGGTCGTCGTCATGGGCTACTTTTCTGGGGCATCGGCGCTGAACACGTTCGAGGACTTCAAAGAGGACGGCTATCCGCTTTCCCACTTCATCAGCGCCGGCGGGACCGACCTCAACCCTACGATCCTCGACGCGATCCCGAAGTCGCTCCTGCAGGGCGTCTATTTCAGCAGCGAGATCGTCAACTGGTCCGAGACGTCGAATCCGGACGTGCAGGAGTTTCTGAAGCAAACCGCGGGCGTTTCGGACAATCTGACCCAGAACGTCGAGGATTCTTGGCTCATGGCGACTTTCCTCGCCGACGCCGCCAGGCAGATCGGGGCGGCGAAGCTCAGCCCGGCCACGATGGAGCACTACCTCGCGACGGCGAACGGAGTCCACATCCGGCTGTCGCGCAGCTGGACGAACCCCGGGGCGTCTGGGTATCCCGATATCCACCAAGGGGACGGCCAGGTATACCAGTACCTGAATGGGCACTTGACGCTCGTCACGAAGGGTTCCGTTGATGGCTGGTACAACGGTGACTAGCCGGCGAGCCTGTGACGGCCGCCGCGCAGCAGCACAGCGATTGCGAGCGGCGGGTCGCTGACGGACGGTTCTCGAAGCTTGGCCGCGAGAGGTTGATTATCGGATGGCTAGGAGTACCGTTGGGCCATCACATCACGGTGCAGAGCAACCTGAACCGAGAGAAGACGCGAGGAAAGCGAGGAGCCGATGACAACCGTGGAGATGTCACCGAAGGCGCCAGAGCGCTTCACCCACGAGACGATGCTGATCGACCTCGACGTGCACGAGCGGCCGGCACAGGGGTTGGGCATGCGCGATCTGATCCCCTACATCGACCCGCACTGGGCCTTGTACCTCAGTGGCGAGAACGGAATCTGGCCTGGCCCCGCGCACGGTTCGTTCTCCTACATCATGCCGGTCTCGAGGAACGGCGTGCGCGAAGATTGGAACCGGCCGACGACGATCGCGGGTGGAGGGTCGTCGTTGAACGAGATGCGCTCCGACCTCATCGAGGGCGAGGGTGTGACAGTCCCGATCATCAACGGCCCGCTGTTCTTCCCGAGCATGCAGGTGGGCGATCCTGAGTTCGCGGTCGCTTTGGCGCAGGCGTACAACGATTACCAAGTCGCAGAGTGGCTCGACCCCGAACCGCGGCTACGCGGGTCGGTGCACGTGGCCGCGCAGCTACCCGAGACAGCCGCGCGCGAGATCGACCGAATGGGAGAGCATCCGCAGATCGTGCAGGTCGTGCTGCCGCTGACCACCAGAAAGCAGTGGGGAGATCCTGTCTACCGCCCGATCTGGGAGGCCGCGATACGGCACGCTCTGCCGGTCACCTTCCATCACTCAACCGCCGACCCCACGCTGCTCGGGTGGCCGCGCTACTACGTCGAGTACCACACGATGGTCGCACCGCACATGGCACAGCACCAGGTCATGAGCCTGGTCATCAACGGTACGTTCGATCGCTACCCGGAGCTGAAGGTCGTGATGCTCGAGTCCGGGGTGACCTGGATCTTTTGGTTGATGTGGCGTCTGGACCAGCAGTTCCGGGAGCTGCGCGCTGGCACGCCCTGGGTCAAGCGGCTGCCGTCCGAGCACATTCGCGACAACGTCAGGGTCGCGACGCAGCCGATCACCGAGGTCCCGCCACGGCTGTTCCAGCAGCTGGTCGAGGCAACAGATACCGCCGGGGTGTTCGTGTTCGCGAGTGACTATCCGCACTACGACGCGGACCTGCCGAACGTGCTCGACCCGCTACCGGACGAGCTGCGCTATCGCATCCGGTACCAGAACGCGCTCGAGATCTTTCCCTCGCTACGCGGTTTGATGGCGTGAGGCACGCGCTGTTTCCGCTCGCGGAACTCGAGCCGGGGCAGATGCGTGGTGCGAGCGTCGACGGACTCGACGTCGTTGTCGTCCGGGCGCTGGACGGCTCGGTGCATGCGCTTCGCGATCGCTGCGCGCACTCGGGCGCCCGGTTGTCGAAAGGGCGATTGGTCAAGAAGGTGGTCGGGGACGATGTCGACCAGTACCGCATGCTCGACGAGCTGTTGCTGCGCTGTCCGTGGCACGGCTACGAGTACGACGTGACGAACGGGCGCTGTCTCGCCGATCCGAAGCACGTGCGGGCGCGCAGGTACAGAGTGACGGTCGATCAGGAGACGGTGTGGCTGGAGCGCGGTCCTGGATCTGAGGAAGTCGCGGAAAGCTGAACATGACTGCCGTCGACACCCCGATTCTTGACCTCACGGAGTTCATGGATCCGGAGCTTCGAGCAGGGTTCGAGGCCTTTCCCAACGCGATCGATGCCGCGGCGTACCCCGAGGAGGCTCGTCGGACCGTGCTTGCGGCAGCCGTCGCGCGCCGTCCCGAGCCTCGCGAGTCGGTAGCGCGACGAGATGTCATTGTTCCCGGGCCGCCGGGGAACGAAGGCGATGTCGCCGTGCGGATCTACGAACCGCGGGGGCGCGAAGGCATTCTGCCCGCGATCCTCTACGTCCATGGCGGCGGGTTCATCATTGGTTCGCTCGATGGTGCGCGCCCGCTGGCCGAGGAGCTCGCCGAGGAGAACGACGCGGTCGTCGTGTCGATGGATTACCGCCTCGCGCCGGAGGATCGGTTTCCGGCGGCACCAGAGGATGCCTACGCCGCGCTCGTGTGGCTCGCGGCCTCCACCGAGGAGCTGCGGGTCGATCCGTCGAGAATCGCGGTCGTGGGCCACAGCGCCGGTGGAGGAATCGCTGCCGCGGTGGCCCTGATGGCGCGCGACCGCGGTGAGGTCGAGCTCGCATTCCAGGCGCCCGTTTGCGCGTGCCTCGATGACCGCCACATAACACGCTCGAGCCAGATCATTCGAGATCCACGCACGTGGCATCGGGATCGGGCGCACACGATCTCGTAGTCCCGGTCAGGTCATGAGGCCCACGGACGAAAGCCGAACTGCCCCTCGACCGTCGCGGTCCACGCTCCTTCGCGCGCCGTTTGGCGTTTGATCGACGCGAACCTCCGCTCGAGTTCCTCCACCGTCCATTCTGCCGAGGTGACAGCGTCGACCTCCGCGACGAACACCTCCTGGAGGATGAAGCGGGCCGAGGAATCAAAGCTCGTCGGTGCGGTGAGGAACAGGCGACCGGTCACCCCGTCGGAGAGGTCCGAGGCCAGGAAGATGATGAGCGGCGAGTTGCGTCCGGGCGAGAAGTAGTTGATCGTCGTCTCGTCGTCCTCGCGGATCACTCCCGACCGGAAGAAGAAGTGCCGCGACTGACGCGTCACCGCGATGGGCGAGTATGCGTTGACCCGGATGCCGTGGGGATACCCGGCCTGCGCCGCCGAGAGCGTGTAGGAAACGACCGCGTACTTGGCTGCGTTATACGCCGTCAGGTGCTCGCCGGCGGGAAAGCCGCCGAAGCCGGTCATCGTGTTGATGATCGAGCCGCCGTGACCGTTGCGCTTCATCACCTCAAACGCCGCCTTAATCGTTCCGGCAGTGCCTTTGATGTTCACGGAGATATCGCCATCCAAATGCCAGTCCTCGACGTCCTCGACCGTACAGATGTGCAGCGTCCCAGCGTTGTTGACGACGATGTCCACGTCGCCGAACGCTTCCACGGCGGCATGGACGGCGCTGGCGCCGCCGGCGACGCTGGCGACGTCCGCGGCGTGCGCGACGGCCGTCCCGCCGGCGGCGGTGATCGTGTCGACGGTGGCCTGAGCCATCGCGATATCCGGCGGTGTCTGCACGAGGCCCGCGCCGCCCTTGCCGTCGACGAGCTCACGGCCGACGTCATTGACCAAGACCTTCGCTCCCTCCGCGGCGAGCGCGATCGCGTGGGCGCGGCCGATGCCGTTCCCCGCACCTGTGACCACAGCGACCTTCCCATCAAGACGACCCATCGAACAACCTCCGTCGTTTGCGTGTGCGTACAGCGGACGCGTTCTTACAGGGAGGCGACAGGCGAGTCAAGCCGCTGGCGCGACCACTGCGCAACGATGCCGGCGACGAGCCGACTCCCCGCGGCGGAGGTGCAGCAAGGTCCAACCGCTCAGCCCGTACCGCGGCGCGGACCTGGGGCGAGCGTGTTCTCGGCCCACTCCGCTAGCGCGGGCACGAGCTGGGGCCACGGTCCACACCAGGATTCTCCGCGTGACCCGCCCTCGAAACGCTCCCGCCAGTAAAGATCCCCCCAAGGCGGCTCGACGAGCCGTGCTCCCGGAATCAGCTCCGCGATTCGGTCCGAAGTCTCGCGATTGTGGATCGGATCGGTGTCACTATTGCGGAAGACGAGCGTCGGCACCGAGACCCGCGCGATCTCGTCGAGCGCTAATCCGGGTACGAGCTGGTCGAGCCCGGGGGAGTAGGCAGCCATCCACCGCTCCATCGTGGCCGCGAACTGCTTAGGATCTAGGTTGAGAATCCTCGCGCGGTTGGCCGGGTTGCGCTCGAGCACTTCCTGCCAGGTCGCCAACTCGACGACGGCCTCCATACCGCCGCCTGTGTACGCCGCGAAGAACGAGTCTCCGTAATAGAAGTAGGCAAGGCTCATCAACCCGTAGACACCGCCGCTGATCAGCCATATCGCCAGGCCGGTGGCGACATCGGGGTGACGCGCGACGGTCGCCAAGGCACATCGCGAACCGGCTGACCCCCCGGTGATCACGGCCGGCGCCAGATCGAGCGTGCGCAACAACCCGGCGAGCGCATCGGCGTGCATCTCGGTCTCGGAGGGGCCGGAGAATGAGACGCTGGATGCGCCACAGTTGGGCCTGTCCCAGATGAGTACGCGGTTTCCGTGCTCCGCCAGTGCGTGCGCCATCTGAGGGATCCCTTCATAATCCTTGCTGTAGCGGCCACCCGGGTTTATGACCCATGTCTCGGGGCCGGCACCGATCAGGTCGTACGCAATCTCGATACCGTCGACGTCAACTACAGGCATGTGAGCTCCTTGAGTCGGGGACGGTCAAATGCGTCCGGCCAAGACACCCGACCGCTGGGGCTACGCAACGATCCGCGAACGACGCACCGACGATATTCCATGGCGGCCACGGAGGGATCAGACGAGTCCGTGCCGCCGCGGTGACGAAGTAGGCGCAGCCTGGGTCAGCGGTGTCCGCCGCCCCGCGTACCTCGCGTCAGTGCCATTGGGGGCCAGGCGTTTCAAGGTCCAGCGGGCGCTTATAGGACAGGTCGTTTCGTGTCCAGACCTGCTCGTAGTTGATCGGCGAGCCCTTCGCGACACCGAGGTATGTCGCGTCGCCCTCAATCACGAGGTCGACGAATGCACGCCGCTTCGCGATCCGCCACACGCCGTCACGCTTCTCCAGTTCGTCGAGGTAGCGTCCGCTGACCATCGACGTCCGCTTCAGGTCGGGGGAAAGGAACGCGGCGATCATGTAGCTCTCGGTGAAGGCCGTATCGCCGTCGATGTCGCAGTTGTGGGTGGTGATGTGGTGCGAGTGCATTGCAAAGCGGCTCGTGTGTGCGTCGTTCATGAACTGGGCGTACTCGTCGCGGGTAACACTCCGCGGGCCGAAGCGGGCGAAGCCGTCCTCATGGAAGCAGCTCTCCATGATCTCGCTGTCGTGGCGGTCGAAGCCGCGCGAGTGGCGGTTGACCACGTCCAGGATCGCCAGGCGGTCTTCGATGTATTGCAGCCGCTGTTCGACGTCGCTCATCGTGTTTTCTCCGATCCGTTGTGATGCCTTGTTCCACGTTCAGACGACTATTGCTCACGCAACAGTCCTTGATCTGCAGCCAAAATCAAGGCGACGACCGGAATCGAACCGGTGTAGACGGCTTTGCAGGCCGCTGCGTAGCCACTCCGCCACGTCGCCAGGGTGCGCCAAGCGTAGCGCCCGCCGCGTCGCGCAGCGGATCTCTAGCGCGACGCGCGAGCACGATGCCGTTGCCCGACGGATCGCGGACGAGCGTGGCGCTCGCCGCTCGGTCGATCGCGATGCCGGCGGCGCGCAGCGCGCTCGAGCACGGCGCTCAGCGTTCGCGTTCGCCCGGCAGCGCGACCTCGAAGCGTGCGCAGGCCGACCGCCCCGGGCGGCGGGGGAGCGGCGCCGGCGCTGTGCCACGTGTTCAGACCGATGTGGTGGTGGTAGCCGCCGGCCGAGACGAACAGCGCGCCGGGATAGCCGCGGACCATCACGTCGAAGCCGAGGACGCCGCTGTAGAACGCCTCGGCTGCATCGAGCTCGGAGACCTGCAGGTGGACGTGGCCGATCGGGTCCCGGCGGGGCGCGTCGGGCTGGGCCTGCTCGACGCCGTCGGCGAGCTCGCCGAGCAGATCGTCGAGGTCGAGCGGCAGCGTCGCCATCTGCAGCTGGTCGCCGTTGCGTGCGCCACTGGTCGCGAGGACGGTCGCGGTAGATCTCGATCCCGTTGCCGTCGGGATCGGACAGGTACAGCGCCTCGCTGACGAGGTGGTCCGAGGCGCCGTCGAGCGGCCAGCGCGTCTCGCGCCAGCCGCGTGAGCGCGACCGCGAGGTCGCGCCGCGTCGGGCACCAGGATCGCGAGGTGAAACAGCCCGGTCGCGCGGTGGTCGCGCGGCCGGCGCACGCCGGTCGCCGTGCAGCTCGACGAGTGCGCGCGGCGCCGCCGGCGCCCAGCGCGAGCCGCGCCGTCGTCGAGCTCGCGCGCGCGCAGCCCGAGCGCGCGCTCGTAGAACGCGCGCGACCGGTCGAGGTCCGACACCGTCAGGCTGACGGCCCCGACATCCGTGTCGGGGTCGATCGCGCTGCGAGTCGGGTTCTGCGAGGTCGGGAGTGGCGCGGCCATGGCATCAGCCTACGCCGCCGGTAGCCAGCCGACGGCTGTGGTCGACGAGCGCGCCGACGATCTCCGCCAGCCGGTCGCGGAGCTCGCGGTCGACGAGCTCGCCGTCCTCGTCGAACCGCTCCTGGCGCCTTGCGCGACCGGCAGCTCGGCTCGCAGCACGCGCGCGCCCGGCGATCCCGAGCGACCTGCGCAGGTGATCCTGCGCCCACATCGCGCCGTATTCGCTGACGCTCGCGCCGATCACCGCCGACCGGCTTGCCCCACAGCGCGGAGTCCGTGCCGTGCGGCCGCGAGGCCCAGTCGACGGCGTGCTTCATCTGGCCCGGCATCGACGCCGTTGTATTCCGGAGTCGCGAACAGGACCGCGTCGGCTGCGGCGATCTCGTCGCGCAGCCGCGCCACCTCCGGAGCCGGCTCGTCGGTGTCGTGATCCTCGTTGTACGGCGGTAGCGGCTCGAGGCCCGTCGTAGAGCTCGATCTCGACGCCCTCGGGAGCGAGCTCCGCGGCCGCGCGCAGCAGCGCCGTGTTGTACGACGCTCTGCGCAGGCTGCCGGAGATCCCGAGCACCCGCATCGCTTAGGCCTCCTTGACAGCTGAGACGCTGATCAGCAGCTTGACCTCGTTGGAGACGAGCAGGTTGCCGTTGGGCAGCGTCTGGTTCCACTTCAGGTCGAAGTCGCGGCGGTCGATCGTCGCCCTCGACCTCGAAGCCGATGCGCTCGTTGCCCCACGGATCCTCGCCGCTCTCGGCGGCAGTGCCGGTGAGCTCGATCGGCTTGGTGACGCCCTTGATCGTGATCTCGCCGGCGAGCTGGATCTGGCCGTCGTCGTCGGCGTCGATCGCGGTCGAGTGGAACGTGATCTGCGGGTACTGCTCGACGTCGAAGAAGTCGGGCGCCTTGAGGTGGCCGTCGCGCTGCTCCTCGCCGGTGTCGATGCTCGCGACCTCGACGGTGCCCGTCAAGCCGGGGCGTCGCCGGTCGCGTCGATCGTGCCCTGAACTGCTTGAACGCGCCGCGCACGGTCGCGATGCCCATGTGACGAACCTCGAAGCCGACGTTCGAGTGGGCTGGGTCGATCGCGTAGGTCCCGGTCGGGAATTCGGTCAGCGTGATCGTTGTGGCTGACATCTGTACTCCTTGACTCGTTAGATTGATTGATGGCACAACCATCATAGCGCACTTTGTTGCGCTGTCAAGCATCGCCCCTCGAAGAGTCCCGCGAGCGCCGATCAGCAGGGCGCCGAAGAACGCGGGTCCCGCCGTCGCGGCTGGGCGCTTGCGCCGCTCAGCGACGGCGCTGCCGTCGCAGCTGGGCGTTTGTGCCGCTGAGCGACGGCGCTGCCGTCGCCGCGAGTCGCTCGCGCGGCTAGGGACGGTGCAGGCGCCGTGGGCGCCGGCGCCCGGCAGCCGGCCCAGCAGCGATGCCAGCTGCTCGATCTCCTCTGGCGCGAAGTGCTCGAGGAACAGGCGCTGGATGCTGGCGACGTGGGTGCAGCCGGCGCTGCGCAGCTTCTCGTAGCCGGCCTCGGTCAGTTGTGCGTAGGACACGCGCGCATCGTTCGGGCACGCCGACTCGCTCGATCAGGCCGCACGTCGACCAGGCCGTCGACGAGGCGGGTGATGCCCGAGCGCGTCAGCATCGTGCTCTCGGCCAGCGCCGACATCGGCAGCCTCTGCTCCGGCGCCTGGGCGAGGTACAGCAGCACCTCGTAGTCCCGCGTCGTCATCCCGTGCTCGGCGACCAGCTCGGCGTCGAGCGCGCGCACGATCGAGGCGTGGCTCTGGAGATAGCTGCGCCAGGCGTCGAGCGCCGCTCCTTCGAGCCTGGATGAGGTCAGGGTATTCACGCTGTCAGGGATTGTAGTTGACAGATCAACGGAGATCCAGTTGCACGGTTATGATCGCTGCCGATCCGGATGCGCAGCCTCGTCTTCCTGTCCTGACATGCGAGCCGTGATTCTCGCCGGAGGGCAGGGGCAGCGACTGCGTCCGTACACCGCCGTCCTGCCGAAGCCGTTGATCCCGATCGGCGATCGGCCGATCATGGACTTGATCGTCCGGCAGCTGCGACGAGCGGGGGTCTCGCGCATCACCGTCGCGACGGGGTATCTGGCGGAGCTGATCGAGCTGTTCTTCGCCGACGGCGCGAGGTATGGCGTGCCGATCGACTACTTTCGCGAGGAGCAGCCGCTCGGCACGGCGGGGGCGCTCGCGCTGATCGACGGGCTCGACGATGACTTCATCGTGATGAACGGGGACATCCGACATCGGGCGCCCCGACGATTACGAGCTGGCGCTCGACGACTTCGAACGGATGCGCTGCCGCTTTCTGCCGGCGGACTGAATCGGCAGCCGTGTCGCTCGACCCCGTGCCACTGTTCGACCTCCGCATCGAGGAGGCCGACCTGCAGGCAGTGGCGGCGGCGCTGCGCTGCGGGCCGAGCTCGCACCAAGACTGGACGGCGAGGTTCGAAGCGGCATTCGCGGCTCAGCTCGGCGTCCGGCACGCGGTCGCCGTCTCGAGCTGCACGGCGGCCCTGCACCTGGCCTACCTCGCCGCGGGCGTCGGTCCGGGCGATGAGGTGATCGTCCCCTCGTACACGTTCGTCGCCACTGCCGGCGCGGTGGTCCGCTGCGGCGCCAAGCCGGTGTTCGCCGACATTGTCGGCCCCGAAGATCTCTCGATCGATCCCGTCGCGGTGGAGCAGCTGATCACGACCCGCACGAAGGCGGTGACGGCGGTGCACTTCGCCGGCTATGCAGCTCCCGTGGAGCGTCTCTCGAACCTGTGCCGATCGCACGGGCTGGCTCTGATCGAGGATGCCGCCCACGCGCCGAGCGCGAGCCTGAACGGGCGCAAGCTCGGCACGTTCGGCTTGGCGGGCGCGTTCAGCCTGTTCTCGAACAAGGTGCTGTCGGTGGGGGAGGGGGGCCTGCTGGTGAGCGACAGCGACGCGGTCGCGGCCGGCGCTCGCTCGCTTCGCGACCACGCGCGGGGACCCTCGCGCGGCCTCGAGTGCGGGCAAGGGGATGTGGCGGCATTGGGGTTCAGCTACCGCATCGACGAGCCGCGCAGTGCGCTCGCGCTGTCGCGCTTGTCGCGGCTCGAGCACGAGATCGCGTCGCGCCGCGCGCTGACGCATCGTTACCGCACGGCGCTCGCGCAGCTCGAGCGGGTGTCAGTGCCGTACACCGACCTGCACGTCGACGCGTCGTCCTGTTATGTGATGCCGGTGCTGCTGGCCGATGCGGCGCAACGGCGCGCGGTCCAAGCGCGTTTGCGATCGCGTCATGGCGTGTAGACCAGTGTCCATTACCCACCAATCCACCTGTTCAGTGCCTACCGCGAGCGCTTTCCGACAAGACCGCTGCCGCTCACCGAGCGCGTCGCGAGCTGCGAGATCACGCTACCGCTGTTCGGTCACCTCACGATCGCGCAGCAGGATCGCGTCCTGGAGGGTTTGGCACGGGAGCTGAGCATGTGAAGCGGTGGCTTCCCATGTCGGCCGATCGTGTCGACGAGAACGACGTCGAGGCGGTGCTCGATTGCCTGCGCGGCGGCTGGCTCACGATGGGGCCGCGCGTGCAGACCTTCGAGCAGCGCTTCGCGGACTACCTCGGCGTGGACCACGCGGTCGCCGTGTCCAGCGGGACCGCCGCGCTGCATCTCGCGCTGCTCGCGGCCGGGATCGGCCCCGGTGACGAGGTGATCGTGCCCGACTTCGCCTTCGTCGCGGCGGCCGCGAGCCCGATCTATTGCGGCGCGTCGCCGGTCCTGTGTGACAGTCGCGGACCGCACGATCTCAACCCCGACCCGGACGATGTTCTCGAGCGGATCACGCCGCGCACCCGCGCGGTCATCGCCGTCCACGGGTTGGGCTACGCCGCCGACGTCGAGACGCTCAGGACGCTGTGCGGCGAGCGCGACGTGAAGCTGATCGAGGATGCGGCGCAGGCCGTCGGGGCACGCACACCCTCGGGCCAGCTGACCGGGACCGTGGGCGATGCTGGTTGCTTCTCGTTCTCCTCGGGCGCGCAGCTGTCCGCCGGCGAGGGCGGCATCGTCGTCAGCTCGGACGCCGAGCTGGCGGCGAAGGTTCGTCTGCTCCGCTCGCACGGCATGACATCGGGCACGTGGGATCGCCACCTCGGTCATACGGACAACTACGACGTCGTCGAGATCGGGTTCAACTACCGGCTCGACGAAGCGCACGCGGCGCTCGCGCTGAGCCGGCTCGGCCGGCTCGACGAGGACGTCGCGATTCGCCGCGCGCGTGTCCGGCGCTACCGCGAGGCCCTCGCGAGCTCTCCGGCGATCGAGATTCCCTGGCGCGAGGACGAGGTGTGCCGCAGCTCTCATTTCGCCTTCGCGGTCCTGCTGGAGGACGCCCGCGCACGCGACCGGGCGCGCGCCGGTTTGGCCGAGCGCGGCGTCCAGACCGCCGTTTCGCCGGCGCTGGGCGAGCTCGGCTATTACCGCGCGCGCGGGCGTGCGGTCGCCGGAGCGCTCGCGCGAGCTCGCGAGGCGTCACTGCATGCTCCCGCTCTCATCGGTCATGAGCGAGCACGACGTCGACACCGTCATCGGCGCTCTGGCGGAGGCCATCCGCGGCGGTGGTGAGCGAGGCTGAGACGGACGAGGCGCCGGTCGTCTCGAGAGCGTGGCTGGCGTTAGCGCCTCCCAGGCGCCTGCTTGACTGTGGGTCATCGGCTCGGCGATCATGACCGAACTCGGTCCGGCGCAATGAAGCGAGAGCATCGAATCCTCACACCTGACGGCCGCGCTCTCCAGGTCCTCGAGGACGGGGACTTGACCGGCGCGGCGGTGCTTGTCCACAACGGGACCCCGAACTCGCGGCGCTTGTTCGGCCCGTCCGTGGAGCAGGCCGCCGCGCAAGGGATTCGCGTGATCTCTTATGACCGGCCGGGTTACGGCGGCTCGAGCCGCCAGCCGAATCGCAGCGTCGGCGACTGTGCGGCGGACGTCGCGACGATCGCGGCGGCGCTTGGGATCGACCGACTGCGCGTGTGGGGGATCTCCGGCGGCGGCCCGCACGCGATCGCGTGTGCGGCGCTGCTGCCCGATCTGGTCCCGGCGGTCGGCGTGCTCGCGTCGGAGGCGCCGTGGGGCTCGGAGGGGCTCGACTTCTTCGCCGGCATGGGCGAGCTGAACGTCGAGGACACGAAGTTGTTACTCGATGATCCAGTCGCGGCGCGGGAGAAGTGCGAGGCGGATCGTCTCGAGCTGCTCGCGCTCGACGCTCCGACGTTGGCCGAGTTCATGCAGACGCTGCTCGCGCCGGTGGACGCCGCGGTCCTGACCGGCGAGCTGGCCGAGTACCTCGTGATCTCCTCTCGGGAGGGCTTGGCGCCGGGCGCCGACGGCTGGTGGGACGACGGGGTCGCGTTCGTGAGCCCCTGGGGATTCGAGCTCTCCGCAATCCGGACGCCCGTGCTGCTCCTCCACGGACGACACGACCGCTTCGTGCCGGTGAGCCACGGTGAGTGGCTCTCGCGCCACATCCCCGGCGTTCAGGCGGAGATCCTGGATGAGGACGGGCATCTGACGCTGCTCGATCGCCATCTCGATCGCGTGCACGCCTGGCTGCTCGAGCACTGAAGCCTCGCAAGGCGAGCTCAGGCGTTACCCGCCCTCGATCCGCCGCTCACTCACCCGCCCTTGAGTGCGCTGTACCGGATGCGCTTGGTGCCGATCGGGAAGTAGTACCAACGGATCGTGATGCCGTCCGGTGAGCAATCGACGTAGCGATCGCTGTAGGTCTCGCTCACGGCTTCATCATCCGGGACGGTATCTTTCGCCTCCGCAGCGAGGAGACGCCCGTGGAACTCAGTGAGATCATGCGCACCCAGCACGCGTGCCGGTATTACCGGCCCGATCCGTTGCCGGACGACGTCCTCTATCGCGCGATCGAAATGGCGCGCTTCGCGCCGAATGGTGGCAATCGCAACTCGGTCCGGTTCGTGATCGTCCGCGACCCGCTCAAGCGGCAGGCGCTCGGTGACATCTACCTCGAGCTCTGGCGAGAGATCAGGGCCGCCCTTACGGCGGGCGAATCGGCGATCAGAACCGCCAGCGGCGTCGAGCGGCCGCTCAGGGTCGGCACGTCGAACCCGGCGAAGGCGCTAGCCGACGGCGAGCACTTCGCCGAGCACTTCGCGCAGCACCCCGCGATCATCGTCGTCTGCATCGACATCTCGCAGACGCATCCGACCGACAGCGAGCTTGACCGTCTGAGCATCGTCGGCGGGGCCTCGGTCTACCCCATGGCTCAGAACCTGTGCCTTGCGCTGCGCTCGGAGGGTGTAGCTACGACCTTCACCACCTTGATGGTCTCGCGCGAGCCCGACGTCAAGCAGATCCTCGAGATCCCGGAGAACTTCTCGACGGCGTGTCACATCGTCGCCGGTTATCCGGCACAGCCGTTCCCGCGCAAGCTGCTTCGAGCCGCTGTGGAGGAGATCGCCTTCGTCGACACGTTCGGCGAGCCGCTGCCTACCGTCGACTGAGAGTTGCGTCTGCCGGCCGCGCACTGTCGAATGAGAGTTGCGCCTAGCGTGACCGGGCACCGGCGCTCGGGGCACCCGGGCTACCCTCACGACGTGGGCTCGATGGTGGCGCGACCGACGCGGAGGGTGAACGGGTGAGCGGGATGGAGTTGCTCGCCGGGTACGGAGCCGATCTCGTGCTGGGCGACCCGGCGCGGTTGCACCCGGTGGCCGGGTTCGGTCGCGTCGCCGCCGCGGCCGAGCGCGCCGCCTATTCCCCGTCGCGGGTTCGCGGAGCGCTCGTCACGGCGGCGCTGGTCGCCGGCGCCGCCGCGGCGGCGGAGCTGGCGGCGCGGCGAACGTCGCGCGCGGCCGCGCTCGTGGTCGTGAGCTGGATCGCGTTCGGAGGCCGGTCGCTGCGCCGTGAGGCGATCGCCGTCGGCGACTTTGTCGAAAGCGACGAGCTCGAGCTCGCGCGCGAGCGCCTGCGCTCGCTCTGCGGCCGTGACGCCACCCTGCTGGGCGCCGCCGGGCTGAGTCGCGCGGCGGTGGAATCGCTGGCGGAGAACACGAGCGACGCCGTGATCGGCGTGCTGGTGTGGGGGGCGGTGGCGGGCCCGGCTGGAGTGGCCGGCTACCGGGCCGCGAACACGCTCGATGCGATGTTCGGCCACCGCAGCGAGCGCTACCGCGACTTCGGCTGGGCGGCGGCCCGGCTCGACGACGCCGTGAATTGGCCCGCCGCGCGTCTGTCTGCGCTGCTGGTGTGCCTGGCGGCGCCGTTGGTCGGTGGGTCGCCGGCCGAGACGCTGGCCGTCGTGCGCCGGGACGGCGGCGCTCATCCGAGCCCGAACGCCGGTCAGGTGGAGGCGGCGTTCGCGGGCGCGCTAGGGCTCCGGCTCGGCGGCCGGCTCGCCTACGCCGGTGTGCGCGAGGACCGCCCTCAGCTCGGTCACGGCCGCGTCCCGGACGCGGATGACATCAGGCGGGCGGCGCGTCTGTCGCTCGCGGTCGGCACGGCCGGGGCCCTGATCGTCGCGATCGTGCGCCGTGGCGTGAGTTGTCGGTGGTCGCGCGCCGCGGCTACAGCGTCTTGACGCCGCCGGTCGCCTCGACGATCTCTGCCGTGTCCCAATAGTAAATGTCGATTTCGGCGATCTTGCGGTCGCGTAGCGTGTAGAGCGTCATCATCCGGACCGGCACCGAGCGCCCGGTATGGCGTGACACCCCAGTCCACGAGACGAATTGCACGACCTTGTCCTCTTCCAGGTCATGAAAGGACATCTCGAGGCCGTCGGGAATTTGCCACGTCTCGTTCATGGCTTTGGCCGCTCGCACGAATCCTTCGCGACCGATGTGGTCACCGCCGTAGGGCATCGAATCGGGGATGCGCGTCACGGCGTTCGGGGCCATGACGTCCAGGCTCCCATCGACCTGGCCCTCCTCAGTTGTGGGCGCTTCAGTGCGTGGTACGACGCACTCGTCGAACGCCCGGCGGAAGTGGTCGTCGGCCTCTCGCGCGGCCGCTGTGCCGAGTATGAACGTCTTCACCAAGTCAACATTCGCGCTTGCCATATTGCTCGCCCTCCGGAGCTACTGCTTCGTTTCCAGCCGTCAGTGGCCATTATCGCCGTTCGCGCGCGTGTGACAAGCGGCACCGCACGTGCAGGAAGAACGGGCGCTGCGCCGCGAGCGCGAGCGCCGGCGAGCGGTCGATCTCAGCCGGCGCGGCGGCGGGCTCGCGCAGCTCCTCGATCACGAACCCGGCCCCCGCCAACGCGTTTGTATACGCCTCCAGCGGACGGTCGACCGAAGCGAACGTCATCCGCAAGCCATCGCGTTCGACGACGTCGTTGACGCGCTGCTCCCCGAAATAGTCCTCGAGCCCCTCGGGCGACCGGTTGAGTGGATGCACGATCGCGGCGCACAGCGCTCCGCCCGGCCGCAAGACACGAGCGCTCTCCTGGATCGCGGCGGCCGGATCGGGCATGCCGTGGAGCACCATGAAGGCGATCGCCAGATCAAAGGAGCCGGCGGGCCAGGGCAGAGCCGTCGCGTCACCGCAGATGACCTCGTCGTATCCACCGCCCTCGCGGGCGGCGGCGGCGAGAGTCGGCGCGCTGTCGATCCCGACCATCACGTGGCCGTGGCGGCTCAGCTCGCGTCCGAGTCGCCCTTCCCCGCAGCCCAGGTCGAGGGTCCGCCGCCCAGGCGGTGGCACGAGCTCCAGGAAGGATGGAAGGTTCAGCTGCCAAAACCACTTGTCGTGGCCGGGCGTGCGAGCCCAAGCAAGCCAGTCCCCGGCGTTCTCCTCCCATGCAGCGCTGACGTCCTCGACCCCCATGTCCAGATCATCGCAGCGTCAGCGCGCCAGCTACCTTGCACCGCTGGCCGCCGGTCCTGCTGGGGAACTCGCGAAACCGCCAGCTCGGCCAGTTCGAGCGCAACTCTTCGGCGGTAGTTTGTCAACAGTTGACGCGCGCCGAGGAGTACGTTATTTTGCTCGCGGCCGCCGAGTCGCTGCGGGCGTCGGTTGTTCTCTCCTCTCGATCGACGCCCGCCACCCGGCGGCTGAGCCGCCAGTGACGCCGGCGCCACGATCACGAGACCATGAAAGGTGAGGGTGTGAGATGACCGCCACGCGAACGCTGAGACTCAACGAACTGGCGCCGACCGGCTAGGTTCGCGACGCCATGTCAACAGCCGATTCTCGCGTCCATCAGATCGCGGACGGCGTTCACCTCGGCGGGCTCCTGGGCGACGGCGACGTCGTCTGGTTCAGCGATCTGGTCGGTGGCGGGCTGCACCGCCTGAACGCCGACGGCAGCATCGATCACTGGCTGACGGAACGCCGCTGGATCGCCGGGCTCGTTCGGAACGAGGACGGCGTCATGCTGGTCTCGGGCGCAAGCGGGATCACATGGCTCGACCCTGACAGCGGGGAGACCGGCACGCTTCTGGCCGAGTTCGACGGTCGTCCACTCCCCGGAGTCAACGAGATGTGCCCGGCGCCCGATGGTGGCCTCTACTTCGGGACCGTCGACCTGCCGGCGATCGAGCGGGGGGAGCGCCCCGGGCCGGTGGGGTTGTACCACCTCGAGGCCGACGGGGGCGTGCGCCAGTTGTGCGGGGACTTGGTGTTCACGAACGGAATCGAGCTCAGCCCCGACCGCCAGACGCTCTATCACAACGAGAGCTTCGTGCGCACGTTTGCATATCCGATCCGCGCCGACGGCTCGCTCGGGGAACGGCGGACCGTGATCGACAAGGACGATTGCGACGGGATCGCGATCGACGTCGACGGCAACCTGTGGATCTCCGGCTTCTTCTCGCAGGAGCTCATCTGCGTGACCCCGCACGGCGAACGGGTGCAAAGCGTCTCGATCCAGGGCGGTGGCATCAGCAACGTCTCGTACGGCGGCCTTGACGGCGAGCGTCTGTATGCGACCGCGGTGGCACCGGGCGCGAGCGAGTCCCTGCGCGAGGGCCGGCCGCTGACCGAGCGCGATTCGGCGCTGCACCGGATCGATGGCGTGCCCCGTGGACGCCCGATGCCGCGGACGCGCCTGCGGCTGAAGTGACACCTCCGGCAGTGACAGCCGCTCGGTTTGATCTCGACTTCTCCGATCGCGTTCTGCTCAGCGATCCGTTTCCGGTGTACGAACAGATTCGTGCCACTGGCCGCGTCGTGTGGAATGGAGCGGTGAACGCGTGGGCGGTGACCGGCTACGACGATTGCTTTGAAGTACTCGCCGACAAGGGCGAAACCTTCATCACCGTCGGCTCACGGCATCCGGAGGTCACATTCTGGTTCGAGGCCGCCAATATGATCATTGCCGACGGGCCGGACCACCGGCGCCTGCGCGGCAGGTTGGCGCGGTACTTCACTCCATCCGCGATCGAGCGGACCTGGGAGCCGCGGGTTCGCGAGCTCGCGGCCGATGTCTTGGCCCCGCTCCTCGGTCGTGGCGGCGGCGTCGATCTGATCGCCGACTTCACCAGGATTGCGGTGGTGATCGTGGCCGAGATGTTGGGGGTTCCCGAGGAGCACTACGAGGACCTGCGTCAGTGGTCGCGAGCCGTGGTCGGCAACCTGTCATTCGGACACGAGTCCGCCGAGAAGCGGGCGGTGATGGAAGACGCGATCACGGAGCTCAATCAGTACCTGGCCGAGGAGATCAAGCGCCACCGGCGCTACGCGCCAGAGGACCTGCTCACTGTGATGGTGAACATGCCGGATTGGAGCGAGGACGAGATTCGCTCATCCGCTGTCAACCTCGTGCTGGCGGGTTACAACACGATGGCCAAGCTGATGGCCGAGTGCCTGGTCGCACTCGAGCAGCACCCGGCGCAGCGCCGCCTGGTCGCTGAGAACCCCGCGCTGATCCCGAACGCCGTCGAGGAAGTGGTTCGCTGGCATGGCCCCTCGCAGGCGGTTCTCCGTCTCGCGGCGAGACGGACAACCGTCGCCCACACCCAGCTCAAGGAGGGAGATGTTCTCTATCTGTTGCTGGGCGCGGCGAATCGCGATCCCGCCCGCTGGGTCGATCCGAGCAGTTTCGACGTGGGCCGGCCGTTTCAACCCAATCTCGGCTTCAGCGTGGGGCCGCACAACTGCATCGCGACGCAGCTGGCGCGCCTCGAGACGAGAGTCGCGCTCGAGACACTGCTCGCGCGGGCGCCCGGCTATCAGCTGCGCGACGTCCACTACGGGGACGCGTTTTTTGCGCGCGGGCCTGAACAGGGCACGATCGTCTCGGGCGGTGATGATCCAGGACCTCGCGGAGAGCGCCTGGAGACGGGAGCCTCAGCTGCATGCCGCTGAGAGCAGGCGCGACAGCGATGCCTCCGCTTCGGCGCGGTCCTCGGCGTTAGGGTTGACCATCAGTGCCTCAATCATTGCCGTAGTCCGCCAAGGCGAGCCCGGCGTGTTCCAGCGCCGAGTGCGCGTCGGCGCGGCCGGTGAGGGCGAGCGCGCAGCTTGGATCGAGGCCCAGCGCACGCGAATAGGCCGACACCGCCTCCTCCATTCTCCCCATCGCGCGCAGACACTGGCCAAGGTTGGTCCAGGCCTCCGCACACAGCGGGCTGAGCTCGATCGCGTGCCGGTAGTCGCGCTCGGCGGCATCCACCAACCCCATCCCGAAGTACACCGCGCCCCGCTCGTTGTAGGACTCGGAGTAGTTCGGGTCGAGCTCGATCGCCGCGTTGAAGTGCTCGATCGCCTGCGCGTGGCGGCCGAGCTGCGCGTTGGTCCGCGCAAGGTTGTACTGGAGCACGCGTGTTACCCCTTTCAGGTGAGGTCGAGAATGTTGCGAACCGCAATGTGGGCACCCTCGACCACACCCCCAAAGCGCGACCAAACGCGCTCCTAACGGCTCGGGCGCGATGGGGCCGGCTCAAGCTCCGTGATCAGGCCGCCCACGAGTGAGAATCGAGTCACTCGAAGCGGTGGCTGGGTCCTCGGCCGATGGTGTTTCGTCGAGGCGGCGGCGCGCTTGGTCGAGCGACCGCTCGAGCTCGGCGTGAAGCTGCTCGCCGAGGAGCTCGCGCATCCGCTCTTCGAGCCGGTCCTCGCGAAGGTGGCCCTCGGCCTGGGCCGTCTTCCCGGCCTCGGTGATGTACAGACCAACGCCCCGCCCCGGGCCGAGCCGACGCTCGACGTAGCCGAGGCGCTCGAGCCTGGCGACGACCTGGCTGATCGCCTGCGGCGTCTTCGGCGTCCGCCGTGACAGTTCGGCAACCGTCGACCCCGGCCAGGTGGCGATCATGTCGAGGGCGCCGATCGCGGAAGCGTCAGCTCGGAGCCGGCGAACTCCGCATCGCCGAGCAACGTCATCCGCGTGTAGGTCTCCCACAGCAACGTGGGTGAGCCGGTGCGACCAGCGCTCCGGATCTCCTGCGTTGGACGGTCCTGTCACGCCGAGAACTGTAGCGACCCTTCAAGGGCTTGGTATAACAAGGGCTTGCAAAAACAAGGTCTTGTAGTAAGCTTGGCGCCATGACCCGAACCGCTGAGCCCCGCACAAGAACTGGACATTGCTGGCCGTCTCACTCGGCACCTTCATGCTGCTGGTCGACATCACGATCGTCGTCGTCGCGCTGCCGGACATCCGCTCCTCGCTGCATACGAGCTTCTCCGACGTGCAGTGGACGGTCGATGCGTACTCGCTGTCGCTTGCCGCGCTGCTGTTGCCGACCGGCTCCCTCGCCGACATCCTCGGGCGCAGGCGGGTGTTCGCGGCTCGGGCTGGCGATCTTCACCGTCGGCTCGTTGCTGTGCGGTCTGGCCACCTCGGGCGCTGATGCTGATCCTCTGCCGCGCGCTGCAGGGGGTCGGCGGCGCGACCGTGTTCGCGACCTCGCTCGCGCTGCTGGCCCAGACCTTCCATGGTCGCGAGCGTGGCATCGCGTTCGGAGTCTGGGGCGCGGTCGCCGGCGTCGCGACGGCGCTCGGACCGCTGCTCGGTGGGCTGCTCACGACCGAACTGAGCTGGCACTGGATCTTCTACGTCAACCTGCCGGTCGGCGTCGTCGCGATCGTGATCACCCTGACGCGGGTGCAGGAGTTCCGCCCGCCCCACGCGCGGCGGATCGACCTCACCGGGTTCGCGCTGTTCACGCTCGGTCTGACCGCGCTGGTCTACGGCCTGATCGAGTCCGGCCTGCGCGGGCTGGGGCAGCCGAGGTGGTGATCGGCGCCTTCGTTCGCCGGCGGTGATGCTCGCCGCCTTCCCGCTCGTCGAGCGGTTCGTCGCGAGCCGATGTTCGACCTCTCGCTGTTCCGCAAGCCGACCTTCGTCGGCGGTTCGATCGCCGCCTTCGGGATGAACGGGTCGCTCTACGCGATGTTGCTCTACCTCGTCCTCTACTTGCAGAGCGCGCTGCACTATTCCGCCCTCGGCGTCCGGGTGGCGCTTGGCGCTCATCACCGGCGGCCTCGCTGTTGACGGCGATCCCCGCCGGGCGGCTTGTCGGCGCACATGCCGGTTCGCTGGCTGATCGGTCCCGGCCTGCTGCCGGTCGGGATCGGCCTGCTGCTGATGCGCGGGATCGCCGCCGATTCGTCGTGGACTCACCTGATTCCCGGCTTCGTCGTCGCCGGGCTCGGGAGCGGAATGGTCAACCCGCCGCTCGCATCGACCGCCGTCGGAGTCGTGGAGCCGCGCGACGCCGGCATGGCGTCGGGGATCAACACCACCTTCCGTCAGGTCGGCATCGCCACCGCGATCGCCGCGTTCGGCACGATCTTCGCCTCCGAGCTCCGCGGCGCGACACCCTTGACAATCGCCTCCCACTACGCGACCGCGACCAACGAGCTGCTGCTGATCGCCGCGATCGTCGCAATCCTCGCAGCCGCCGCGGCGGTCATCCTGATCCGACAGCGGGACTTCGTGCAACACGTGCCGGCGCCGGAGCCGGCAGACGCCACTGCGAGCGACACCGCCACAGACATAGGTCCGGACCGGCGATCGCGCGTACGTCATCCGACGAGGCTTTTCCGTGGGCCCTTACGTAATTGCCTCGGCCTTCCCTACGTCTCGTGGCGGCGGTGCTCGGGAGCCCGCCTCCGGGTCACCGGCTGGGGTCGGCGACGACCGAGCGTGGCGTCAGCGCCGCGCTCAACTCACCGCGCGAAGTGATCCCGAGCTTTTGGAAACACCCGATACAGGTGCGTGCTGATCGTGCGATGGGAGAGGTACAGCCGCTGACCGATCTCGCGGTTCGACAGGCCCTCTGCCGCGAGCTGGGCGATCTGTAACTCTTGGGCGGTCAGCTGATCGCGCGCCTCGGGCACGCGACTCCGGCTCCGCTCACCCGACGCGCGCAACTCCCGCCGCGCCATCTCGCTCCACGGAGCGCATCCGAGCACGTCGAATGTGTCACGTGCATCGCGCAAGACGCCGCGCGACTCGGCGACACGTCGCTGACGTCTGAGCCATTGGCCGTATGCAAGCTGAATCCTGGCGCGCTGGAATGGCCAGTGTGTGAGGTCGCCGGCGAGTGCCGCTTCGAAACGCCCACCCATCTCTGCCGGTCCCGCGACCAGCGCACGTGCGTGCCGGAGGCCCAGTTCGATCCAGGCGCCAGGCTGCTCGCCTGCCATCTTCTCGACTTGCTCCACGCGTGAACGAGCTTCGTCGATCCGGTCGATGTGCCGCGCGGCATCGGCGAGATCCGCGATCAACCACGATGAGATCACGGGGTGATATGCCGAGTCGCCGGGATCGAACAGTCGTTCGGCGTACCCGTACGCGTCGGCGTGGCGACCCGCGGCGAGCGCGGCCAACACCTTGCCGAACTGGGCAAACGCCATCGTGATGTTCGCGCCAGCCGGCTCTGCGATTGTCTCGGCGCGCGCGGCCAGCCGCTCGGCCTTCTGTTCGTCACCGCGCATCGCGGCGACGAGCGAGACGACCGTGTCGGCCGCGGCCTCCCACATCGGTTCCACGATTTCCTCGGCGAGCCGTCTGGCCTCCTCGGCGGCGGTGATCGCCACCTCCCAATCGCCGAGGCGGGCAGCCATGCTCCAGTAAAGCGTTAGCAGCCGCGGCAGATACCCGAGCCGGCCCTCCGTTCGCAGTCCATCCACGGCCGCCCTCAGGAAGTCGTTGCCCAGATCGAACGCGCCGACCACGAGCGCAGCCGGGCCGAAGAATCGTGCCGCCTCGGTGTCGAGCCGCTCCTCTGCCGCCACCTTACTCAGGCGCGCCAGAACCTCGGCAGCGTGACCAAGCGGATCTGCATATGCGTGGATCGCGAATATGCGCGGGTCCTCGGCGTTCGCGTCGCCCAGACGGCGCGAGGCGTCGATCAGCATCCGTCTCGCTTCGGGACCGGGATCGACCCACCACGCACGGGAGGCAACCAGCCAGAGCAGATCTACGTGCAGGTCGTGATCCCCCGCCGCTCCGGCGTGCTTCGCCGCCGCGATCAGCGAGGTGAACCGCGCCGCATCGACCAACGGGCGAGTCATGGCCGTCTCCTCAACCCACGTGACGCGCGCCCGATCCAATTCTCCGAGCTCCAGCTGGTCGACCTCGCGGAGCAGCGGCACGACAACATCCCGCCGCCCCAACTCGACGGCGAGCCCCGCGGCGACGAGCAGGCGCCGGCTCCGGCTTGCGGGCTCACTCAGCTCCGCCGCGCGACGCATCGCCGATACGGCTACGGCCACGGCTCCCCGTCGCCGCGCCCGGGCTGCTGCCTCCTCGAGCTCGAGCGCGACGTCTTCGTGCTCGCCGGACAGCAGCGCAGCGCGGTGCCATGCACGCCTGTCGGGCTGATCCGCGAGCACATTCGCCAATGCCTCGTGAACGCGCCGACGGTCCCCGAGCGCGGCGCTCTGCGCTACCGCGGAGCGAATCAGCGGATGGCGGAAGCGCAACCTCAGCAGATCGAGCTCGATCATCCGTGCCTCGGCCGCGGGGGCCGCGACGTCGAGGTCGAGGGTCCTCTCGGCGATGACGCCGGCGGCCCGCAGGATCTCGCTGACGGCGTCCTCGTCGTTGAGTGCCGCGACCAGCAGGACGAGTCGAGTCGCTTCGGGCAGTTCCGACACGCGCGCGGCGAAGGCACGCTCCAGACGCTCGGTCAAGGGCAAGGCGCCCGGCGCCCACGGCTCGTCCTCGTACCGACCGACCACGGCCGGCAGCTCCAGGAGCGCCAGCGGGTTTCCGGCCGCTTCACGCAGGACGTGGGTCCGCGCAACGAGCGAAAGCGCGGGAGCCGACGCGTCGAGCAACGCTCCGGCGGTCTCGTCATCGAGACCCACGAGTCGGCGCTCCGGTAGTCCGGCATCCCCGAGCACGGAGCGATAGCCGTCACGGATCGCGACCAGCATGATGATCGGGTCGGACTCGATTCGCCGAGCGACGAACGCGAGCACCTCCGACGTCGGACGATCGAGCCATTGCGCGTCCTCGACGAGCAGGAGCAGCGGCGCATCGGTGGCGACCTCCGACAGGAGGTCGAGAGCGGCCATCGCGATTCGGAAGTGCTCGGGAGCGACTTCGCGCGTCAGGCCGAAGGCAGCATCGAGCGCGGCGCGTTGAAGCTTGGGTAGCTCCGTCGCGCGCCCGCGCACCGGCCGGAGCAGCTGGTGCAATCCGGCAAATGGGAGATTCGCTTCGGACTGCACGCCGACGGTTGTGAGGACCGACATGCCTCGCTCACGCGCAGCGCTGGCCGTGTCAGACAGAAGGCGCGACTTCCCGATACCGGGTTCACCGAGCAGCACGAGCGCCTGACCGCGCGTCGCGACCTCGTCCAGCGCCGACTTCAGGACGCTCTGCTCCTCGTCGCGACCTAACAGGGGCGCCGCTTCAGTCTTCACGCTGGCGCGCTCGGCGGTGTCTTCATCTCGAACAGTAAACGGATCTCGAGGACACGATGACGGTAGGGGTTTCCAAAGAGCAGGTCACCCCCGGAGCTCAGGCGCCATGGCACGCTTGTGGCGTGCCGGATCCCGGCGATCTTCCGTTTGGCGGCTCGGGCGACGCGCGCGCGGGCGGCCGCCCGCTCGCCGAGCGTTTCCGTGGCCACGCGGACGCACTCGTCCGAGGCGAGCGCTCCCCGCTCAGCGCGCGGCTGATGTACGCCGCTGCCGAGGACATCGACGCCGGAGGCGTCGTGGCCGAGCTGTTCGACGACGTCGCGACGCCGCCCGGATCAGTGCCGCAGCTGCGGCTGCTAGGCGCGCTGCACCGGCTC
This sequence comes from uncultured Solirubrobacterales bacterium, assembly GCA_963763525.1. Classification (GTDB taxonomy): domain Bacteria; phylum Actinomycetota; class Thermoleophilia; order Solirubrobacterales; family Solirubrobacteraceae; genus Palsa-465. The sequence goes on along the minus strand of CAVXPA010000008.1, from coordinate 858,628 downwards.
GTGCTCGCCGGCGACGCGCCGGCGCTCGCGCGGTTCTATCCGAGCGCCGGAGGCCGCGAGCTGCCCGGCGCGGTCTGGCCGGCGGCACGCGAGGCGATGCTGATGAACTTCGCGTGCGTCAAGGAGCGGCTTCGTCTGACGGTCCAGACCAACGAGCCAGGGCGTTCAACCGTCCTCTTCTCGGCGCTGCTGTGGCTGGCCAGCCGCTACCGGCTGCCGGTGCGCCTGCTCGAGATCGGCGCGAGCGCTGGGTTGAACCTGCTCGCGGATCGCTACTGCTACCAGAGCGGCGCGACCGTGGTCGGGGATCCCGCGTCGCCGGTACGGTTCGTTGACCCGTGGCAACCCCCGCCTGACATCGAGCTGACCGCAGCCGCCCGCGAGCTGAGGATCATCGAGCGCTTGGGCTGCGACCTCGCGCCGCTCGATCCCGCGAAGCCCGAGGATCGCCTGACGCTGCTGTCCTACATCTGGCCCGACGAGCTCGAGCGCTTCAATCGTGTCAGGGTCGCGCTCTCAGTTGCCTCGAAGGCGTCAGTGCGCGTCGCTGCGCGATCCGCTGTCGAGTGGCTTCCGGAGGCGCTCCTCGGCGCAAGGCGCGGGGAGCTGACCGTGATCTGGCACTCGGTGTTTCGCCAGTACATGGGACAGGCAGAGTGGGACGCGCTCGAGGGCGTGTTCCTCGAAGCCGTGGAGGCGGACCCGCGCCGGTCGATCGTGTGGTTGAGCATGGAGCCGAGCTCCGATCAGCACGTGCATTTTGAGCTCACGATCCGCACTCGTCCAGATGCGCCGGCGCGCCGTCTCGCGAGCTGCGGCGATCACGGACCGCCAGTCAGCTGGGATCGGTTCGCGTAGTAGCTGGCAATCGCGTCGAACGTCGTCGGGCATACACGAGATGGCGCGGGGACGGCCGTTGCGGCACGGATAACCGCCCACGTGCTCGCGCCCCGCGGAACCTGGACATCGTCCCACTCGAGCGCCCGTGTGCAGCCAGTGGGACGTTGACCGCCTGGTAGAGGGCTAACAGCCCACTCGAGGTCGGCCGACGCTCGAGTGGGCAGTTATACAGGTTGCGCGAGTGTTACAGCGCGGCGACGAAAGCACCAATTGACGGTCAGCTCGCTCCGCTGGAGGGCGTGCCGGACGGGCGAAGCACGCTCGCGCACGTGCGACTCGCGGCCCGGAACTTCGCGTTGGACTCGACGCTCCGTGGGAAGATTGGGCCGCTGCCCGAGAAGTTCGGGTTCGGCATCTGCGGATAACCGTTCTTGCGCACGCACGTGACGAAGTTCTCGATCGCGGTGTGCGAGAGCCCGGCGCCGCCGCTCGCGCGAGGGTGGAAGTTGCCACCGCCGCAGGCCTTGATGGCGGCACTGAGCTTCGGATTTGAGGCGAAGCCACCGCCCCCGCCGGCGAACCCGCCGGCGCCTGAGGGACCGCCGCCGGGCGCAGCGCCACTCGCGGATGCCGAACCCGTGCCGGCGAGCCTCGACGGCAGCGTCACGCCGTGTTGCTTCAGACAGGCACGAAACGCGGTCGAATTGAAACCCGAACCACGGCTCGTGCTGGTCGCGGTCGTGCTCGGTGCCGACGCAGCCTTGCTCGGCGTCGAGCTGCTGGAGCTCGAGCCGCATGCGGCGATGGTGCAGCTTGCGGCGAGTACCCCGAGACCGAGCACCGCTCGCCTGCGGGTAATTGAAGGATTCACTGCCTTTTTCCTTTCTTGATGTTCAATTGCCCCCGACGTTTCACCACGATCGAGCCACCCGGGGATCGCCGACGCGTGGGTCATTTGCTGGACGAGGACCCAAACAGCGAGCTGACCGCCGAGCTGGCGCTGCTCGAGCTGCCGCTCGCGGGACTCGCGGCGCCGCTGCCGGTCCTGCCGGTGCCGCCGGCTCCGGAGTCGCTGACCGAGGCGGCGGCGATCGTGCCGCTCGAGCCCGTCACGCCCTGGATGACGACCGAGTCGCCCGGGTGCAAGGAGCTCTTCGAGACGCCGAGGCTTTTGGTGACCTTGGTCGCCGATGAAAGCGTGACCTTGACGGTGTTGCCCGAAGCCTCGGTGATGTAGATCGTGTTGCCTGACACGCTCGAGATCGTCCCGATCGACGTGTTAGCGCCGCCGAACGCGCCAAAGCCAGAGAAGCCGCCTCTGCTGCTTGATCCCGACCCGGATGTTGCGGACGACAGCCTCGCGCCGCCGCTCGACGACGAACTCGACAGCTGGCCCTTCTCGATGCGGATGCCGGCATAGAAGCCGACGGCGGCGGTGATCAGCGCAAGCAGCAGCGCGGCGGGGCGTCCCCACCGGCGCCGTCGACGGCCGTCGGGCAGCCCGAGAGGCTCTTCCTCTGCCCACTCGTCCGCCGTGTCGTGCTCATAAGACATTGCGCTCATGTGAGTTCCTCTTGGTCGTTCGCTTGGAGGGTCGTGGTCACTCGAGCATCGCTACGTACCTGCGGCGAAGCCGCCGCCGGCGAAGCCGCCTCCGAGCCCGCCGCCGCCGAAGCGGCTGCTCCCGCCGAGCGTGCCACTCGAGCCGCTGGAGGAGCTCGTGGAGCTGGAGCTGAGCGACGGCAGCGTGGTGGTCACGACCAACTGATCACCGGCCGAAAGTCCGCTGATGATCTGGGTGCGACTGTCGCCACGCAATCCGACGACGACCTGCTGTGACACGTTCTTGCCGTTGCGCCGCAGCTCGACGGTCCCGAGCGAGCCGCTGCCGCTGACCGCACTGTTCGGCACCGTGAGACCCTGGACCTGGTCGACCACCACCGACGCCGATGCACTCATCCCGGGCTTGATCTGAGCGTCGCCCTGATCGAGTGTCAGCGTGGCGTCGTAGGAGACGACTCCGCTGCTCGTACTTCCGACATCCGAGATCTCGCTGACGTGCGCGGCGAGCTCCACGCCACTGAGCGCGTCCATCGTGACCGTCGCGGCCTGACCGACCTTGAGCTTGCTGATGTCCGATTCGCTGAAGGCCACCGTCATCGTCATCGTGCTCGTGTTCACGATCTCTGCGAACGGCGAGCTGGAGCTGCTCGAGGAACCCGAGCCACTCGACGAGCTCGAGCTGCCGAGGCTCCCCGCCGTCGTGCTGCCGCCGGACGAGGAGGATGAGCCCGAGGAAGAGCTGTCGCTGGAGCCGCTCGACGCCGACGACGTGGACCCAGCGGACACGGAAGCGCCTGTTCCGAGGCTGGAGAGCGACACGATCGTCCCGCTAACGGGCGCATACAGATTGGTCTCGTCAAGCGCCTCCTGGGCGCTCTGGACGCTCGCCTCGCCACTGTCAACCGACGCCTGCGCCGAGGCGATGCTCGACGCCGACGAGGTCGTGCTGGAGCTGGCGCTCGAAGTGCTGGCCGAGGTGCCGTCCTCGGCGCTCGTAAGCTGGTCCTCGGCCGCAGTCAGGTTCGCCTCGGCCTCGTCGAGGCTGAGCTGCGCCGTGGTGGAATCGAGCGTCGCCAGCAGCTGGCCCTTATGGACGTGCTGGCCGGAGGTGACATCAACGTGCGAGAGCGTGCCGCTCGTCTGGAAGTTGACGTCATCGTCGACGCTGGGCTCGACGTTGCCGCTGCCCGTCACCGTCGATTGCACGACCCCCTTCTCGGCCGTCACGATCTCCGTCGAGGTCCGCGCCGAGCTGCTCGGCGCCCCAATGTCGGAGATCGCGAGCACGATCACGACGACCGCGAGCGCCGCCAGCAGGTACAGATGCCACGGGAGTCGATGTCGGCGGTCCATCAGATCTCGCGCGCGAGCCGCTGCCGACCGGCGACGCGCGCCGACGTAGGCTCGCTTTCAAAGTGCATGCACCGCAGAATCAGCGCCGAAGATGAGAAAACGATGAGAGACAGGGCAGATTTACGTCGGAACACGATTCCGGTCTCGTCGAATCGCGTCTGTCGTAGCTAGTGTGCGTACGATGAGCGCGGAGCCGGACGACCGTGATTTTTGACCCGCGGTCTCGCGAGTATCTGCTCGCTCCGCAAGTCGTTGTTCAGGAGCTGTACGGAGAGGCGCCCGTCCTCTATCACGAGTCGCTGAATGCCTACTTCGTGTTTGGTTATGACGATGCCCGGCGCGTGATCGAGGATTTCGGGACCTACTCTTCTCACGTCCGCACCGGTGTGCCGTTACGGGCTGATCTTCGTGATCGGATTCCGGCGGCGTGGGAGCGGGTCCCGCACGTGATCCACGACTCGCAGCTGACCAACAGCGATCCGCCGGCGCACGCGCGCCAGCGTCGTGCGCTGCAACGTGCCTTTACGCGCAAGCGCGTCGAGAGCACAAAGCCCGATATCGCGACGATCGCAAACGAGGTGATCGACGGGCTCATCGAAAGGCGTGGCTGCGACCTGGTGAAGGATTTCGGGATGCAGTTGACGGTGCGAGTAGTCGGGACGATGATGGCGATACCGTCGGAGATGCTGCCGGGTTTGCTCGCGTCCGTTGAGGACGTTTTCCGGACGATGGCGCCGCTCGACATGAAGCCAGAGGACGTCACGACGCCGAACGAGCAGCTCATTGGCACATTCGAGCGGCTCTACGCTGCTTACCTCAGCTACCGCGAGCTCCTCGACGCCCGGCGCGCAGATCCTCAGGACGATCTCGCATCGGCCATGCTCGCGCTGACCGACGAGGACGGGCGCCCCACGCTGTCGACCGAGCAGGTGCTCGCCCATCTCGTGGGCATCACGGCAGCGGGGACGGACACGACGGCTGCGTTGATTACGAACATGGTCCGCTTCTTTACCGAGAGCCCGGATCAACTGGAGCTCGTGCTCGCCGATTCGTCGCGGTGGGAGAACGCCGTACAGGAGGGTCTGCGGCGCTCAGCGATCGTGCTGCACCTGTTGCGCGCCACCACCCGCGAGACGCAGATCGGAGATACTTCGATCCCAGCACGGAGCAACGTCTGGGTGGCGATCGCGGCAGCAAACGCTGATCCGCGGAAGTTCGATGACCCGCTCCGATTCGATGTCCGACGGCAGAACGCAAGCGACCATCTCGGCCTCGGCCTTGGGCGACACTATTGTCTCGGAGCGCCACTCGCCGCGGTGGAGGCGCGGGTCGCGCTCGAGATCCTCTACAGGCGGCTGCCCGGACTGCAGGCCGATCTCGGCCAGGCGCTCGAGTTTGTTCCCTCGCCGTCGACCCGCATGATGCTCTCCCAGCGAGTGACCTGGTAACAAGGATCGTGCTGCCTGGTCGTTATGGGGGCCAACTGATGCGAAACCTGTTTTATTACGGCGTGGCAGTAGAGGACCTCGCCGCGGCTCAACACCAGGCGCGGCCGTCGATCTGGCATCTACGGCAGTTCCGCCGATGCTGGAGCTAGTCGGCGCGCCACTTCGATGAACGCCCCGACGATCGGGCGCAAGCTCCCGCGCGGCCACGCGAGCGAGACGACCGCCGGGTCAGCGTCACTCATCTCGACATAGATCACGTCCGCCCGCGGGTAGTGCTGCGCGACGGATGCGGGCACGAGGCAGACGCCCTTTCCCGCCGCGACCAGGGTGAGGATCTCCTGCACGCTCGCCGCCTGGGCGGCGATACGTCCCGGCAGACCGTGGCGGGCCTGTTCGGCGAGCCAGCGCTTCGGCGGCACGGAAACTTCAACCACGGGGTTGGTGATGAAGCTCTCCTCGCGCAGGTCGCTGAATTGGAGCGTTGCCCGCCCGGAGAGCGAGTGTGACGCCGCTAACGCGAGGACGCGCGATTCGCGGGCGATCACCTCCAACTCGACGTCCGCCTGGCCAGGGAGGAGCCTCGTAAACGCGACGTCGACGCCTCCGGCAAACAACTCGTCGATCTGGTCGAGCAGCAACTCGCGAACCAACACTTCGGCGCCCGGATGTTCCTCGCTGAAGCTGCGCAGCACACTGACTAGCAGGGCGCTCGCCGCCGAGCCGTAGAAGCCGACGGTCAATCGTTCGGCCGAGACCGAGCGGACGAGGCGGGTAGTGCGATCAGAATGTGCGAGCAGACGCCGCCCTTCGCTCAGCAACGCACGCCCGGCGTCAGTGAGCTCCACCCGCCGGCTGGTCCGGTCAAACAGAGTCACTCCAAGCTGCCGCTCGAGTCGGCGGATCTGCTGACTCAGCGAAGGCTGCGCGATGTGCAGACGCGCGGCGGCCCGGCCGAAGTGAAGCTCCTCAGCAACGGCGACGAAGTACTGCACAAGCCGCAGGTCTAGGCGTTCGGTGGCGTCCCTGTGCCGCTGTAAATTCGACGGCGCAGGTTCGTATCAATAGTTACATTATACCTTACGCTGCAGCGACCTCCTTCGGGCTGGGGAGAGAGTGAGTGTCGCCGATGGTGTGCAGCGCATGGCGCTCCAGGTCGGTGAACACGACACGGGTGGACTGCGTGATGATCAGGTCCAGCACCGCCCAGCACAGCGATAGGCATGAGTGCTCGCCGGGGAATCGGCCGATCACCTTGGTGCGCCGGCGGACCTCCCCGAGCGAGCGCTCGAGTAGGTTCGTCGATCGCCACTTGCGCCGGTGGCGCAGCGGATACTTCAGATGGACGATGAGCGCGTCGAGGTCCTCGGCCAGGCACGCGGCCGCGGCGTGGTAGCCACTGTCGGTCAGCTCGCCGATCAGCTCGCGTATCCGTCGCTCGCCATCGCTGATCGAGTCGGCCTCGTCGAGCGCCTGCCAGTACGCGGCGCGGACGCGCTCTCGCTCGCGCTCGGGCAGCTTCGCCAACAGGTTCCTGAGGCGGTGGACCGTGCAGCGCTGACGGTCCGCCTCTGGCCAGCACTGCTCGATCGCGTTGTTGAGCCCGGGGGCCCCGTCGGCGACGACCAGCTGAGGACACGGTAGCCCGCGGCCTGTCAAATCGCGTCCAAGCGCGGTCCAGTCGTCCTCGGACTCGCGCATCCCGAGCATCACCGCCAGCAGCACCCGCTCGCCCGTCTCGCTGATCCCCCAGGCGCACAGCACGCCCTCCTTGGCGCCCGACGGACGGACGGGCAGGTAGATCGCATCAAGGAACAGCGCGACGAGCCGGATCCCGGACAGGTCTCTGGCCATGAACGCGGCAAACCGGTCGCGCAGCTCCTTGCAGATCCGCGACGCCGTCGACTTAGAGACCTTTCCCAGCCCGGCCTCATCGCACAACGACTCCGCGTCGCGCATCGACAAACCCCTGACGAACGCGCCGATCACCATCGCCTTCAACGGCTCGGTCCGCAAGAACCGCTTGCCGCGCGGGAACAGCTTGGACACGAACGGCTCGGCCGCCTCGCGGACCTGCGGGATCTCCACGTCGACCTCGCCCTCGGCGCTCTGCACGCTCCGCGGGCGAAACCCGTTGCGCTTCCCCGGCGGCGCCTCCGGCCTGCGCTCATAGCGCGCCCTCCCCAGCCACGCATCGAACTCGTCCTCCACGGCGCGCTGGATGATCAGCTTCGCCCCCAACGACGCCAACTCCGACAACGCGCCCTGCGGATCCTCAGCCGCCAGCCCACCGGCCAGCAACCCATCGATCCTCGCTTCAATCTCCGCCGACGGCGGTACGGTACGTCTCACGGCGTAGGACCTCCTTCAATCGTCTTGCCAATGACTTGAGGGAACCTACGCCGTCGCCTCGACGGCTACGGATTTACAGCGGCTGGGGGACGCCACCAGGCGTTCGATAGGCGCAATGTAAGGATCGTCGCCAACTTCGGTCGCCCAGGACCGCCTCTGAGTCCAGACGCGACTGATAGGAGCTGTCTATTGACGGCTCGCCAGTTTGTCTTGGACTTTCGGGTGGCACCGGCGGATCCTTGACGCCGAGCCTGGGCGCCGTCCGCGTGCAGCGACGGACCAGCAGATGCACGAAACGAAGGAGGAGCCGATGCCGACGAATCTCACGACGGACCAGATGAAAGCCAAAGTGCGGTCGCACTTTGATGACTTCGTCAACAACCGCAAGCCCGAAGTCATTCGGGCGAACATGACCGATGATTTCTACGACCACGATGGACCGGGCGAGGAGCCGACCGACGTATCGGGTGACGAGCAGATGATGCGGCAGATGTACGCATTGATGCCCGACCTCCACCTGACGATCGAAGATCTGATCGCCGAGGGGGACAAGGTCGCCTGCAAGAACCACTGGCGCTGGACCGACCCGAGCTCCGGCAAGAAAATGGGATTCCACGGCTTCGTCCTCTGGCGCTTTGACGGCGACAAGATCGCCGAGCGCTGGGCGACGGTCACCAAGCCCACCCAGGACTCCTCATGGGAGTGATAGTTGTTCGACCTCGTCGGTCGCGTCACTCGCGCAGGCCTACCTCGACGCAGTGCGGCGCAGTGAGAGCGTCGCTGCAATGGAGCGAAGGTAGAACGATGTCGAACAACACCCGAGCGACACCTGCCGTCCGCGTCAACCGCTTCAGCGCCAGTGAATCTGGCGCGTGGTCGAACTCGTATCTACTCAGCAACGGCAAGGAGGCTCTGCTGTGTGACGTCTTCCAGCTTCGCGGCGACGCCGAGAGGCTCGCGGACGCGGTGAACGTCTCCGGAAAGCAGCTCACCAAAGTCTGGATCTCGCACGCCCACCCTGACCACTTTCTGCAGCTCGACCTCATCCTCGACTTCCCGCCGGCCCAGCTCGGCCGGTCAGCGTGACCGGAGCGTGAGTAGCGACGACCGGCGGCACCGACTCCCGCATCATCGCGGGGATGCAGCGGCCTCGCGCGCGCGGCGAGACGAGTGGTCCTCGTCCAAAGGGAGGGTCGGCGTTAGCGAGAATCGAGCAAGAACTGCCTCCTCCGTCTTTGTGAAGGGCGGTCTGCGGTTGCGCCAAGGTGGTGCACGTCTCGGCCACCGCGGCCCTTTCGCACCCGAGTCATCGGCGGCCTTATGCCTGTTCTCGCGTCGGTCCGGCGATCCATGTGGGTGGCTCGCTCTCGGCGGGCATCGCGCCGTTCCAGAGGGCTGCGGCGAGTTGGGTGCGACGGCTGAGGTTGAGCTTGTTGTAGGAGTGTCCGAGGTCCATCTCGACGGTTTTGACGGTTACGAACAGGCTTGGGCGATGTCGCGGTTGCTCATGCCGCGGGCAGCCATCGACGCGATCCGGTGCTCTGAAGCTGTGAGAGCTTCGGGCGACGCGAGGCCCTGCTCCGATTTTGCGATCGGCCATGGCGACAGGCGTGAGCTCGTCTATGGAACCGCGTTCCTCGCCGGTGTGATTGCTCGGAAGCTCCCGCGCGTGGGCGGGAGCTTCCGTTGGCGCTTGAGAATCGTCTGCGGATCAGGCCGGCTCGTCGGCGCGCACGGCGGTCATGACGACCTCAGCAACTTCCTTGGGGTGAGAGATCATGACGACGTGCGAGGCCCCTTCGACTTCGGTCACCGTGGCGTCCATTCGCTTGTAGCTGAACCGATGGACGCCGGGGTCAATGCACCTGTCGGCAGTACCGAACACCGCCCAGTTTGGACGGCTGCGCCACGCCGGGGTCGGCGCCGCTTCGGTGAGCGCGATCCCCGCGAGCGGGCGCTGGGAGATCGCGTAGAACGCCGCGTCATCGGCTGGGATGTCGGCACAGAATGACTCGTGAAAGCCCCCAGGAGCGATCGTGAACTCGTTGCCGCCTCCCGGGATCTGATGTTGCACGAAAAACGGGACGGCGCCTGGTGCGGGGAAGTTGGACTGGAGGTCGGTCAGGTTCTCGCCCTCGTCCGGAGCGAATCCGGAGATGTAGACGAGGCCGACCACGTTCTCAGCGGTGCCGGCAGCGGTGATCACCGAGCCGCCGTAGGAATGCCCGACGAGCAGGACCGGCCCGTCGATCTCGGCAATCACGCCCTTGAGGTACTCGCCATCGCCGCCGCTCAGACCTCGCAGCGGGTTCGGCGGAGCGATGATCGTCACGCCTTTGCCGAGAAGCTCGTCGTATAGGCCGCGAAAGCCTGACGCGTTGGCGAACGCACCGTGGACGAGAACGGCAGTGGGAGTAGCCATTACGAATCACCTCTTCCAGTCGGTTGACGGTAGACCGCAGCGTAATGGTTGAGTCCGCCCGTCGCATTCGTGCAGGCGCCGAGTAGGCCCCCACGTTCCTGCTGCACTTGCTCTCACGCTCCGACAGGCATCTCGTCGATGGCCGCGTTGCACCCGCGTCGCGCGTGAAGCGCGAACGCCGGCGGCGTCGCGGTGCCGAACGAGCTACCGGCGACTGCTGGCGCGACAGAGGTGCTGTCAAGCGCGATTCAGCGGTCAGAGGTCGTCCTCTACGTCTGGGCCGTGGTCATGGTGACTGGGTAGTCGACCATGGTCGTATACCGGTAGTCGTTGTGCAGCGCCCAGTAACGGTCCCGGATGCGTGTCGTGACGGCGCCGGGCCGACCGTCGCCGACCGGATTGCCGTCCAGGGTGCGGACCGGCATGACGCCGCCCGCGGTGCTGGTGAGAAAGATCTCGCTGGCGCGGTAGAGGTCGTCGACGGGGATCTCGGTGACGCGGGTCGTGATCCCGAATTCGTCGGCGATCTCGAGCACGGTCCGGCGGGTGATGCCTTCCAGCACACCCTGCGCGGGAGTCGTCAGCGTGTCGTCGAGCATGGCGAAGATGTTGAAACCTGGGCCTTCGGTGACGTTTCCGTTGCCGTCGAGCAGGACCGGGGTCATCGCGCCGCGGGTAAACGCTTCGAACATGCCGCGAGTGAGGTCGCCCCAGTGAAAGCTCTTGACTGTGGGGTCGACCGAGCCGGCCGGGATTCGGATCGTTTCGCGGGCTACGACCAGATCGGTCCCGACGGCCTGCTGATCAGGTTCGGAGATCCACACGTAAGGGACTGCGTAGGCGTAGAACTGCGGCTTGCAGCGGCGGGGGTCGCGGACACCGCGGGGGGCCAGGCCGCGGGTGACGATCGCCTCGACGTATGACTCGCGCAGTCCGCTGCGGCGTACGCATTCGATGAGCACGTCGCGTATCTGTTCGACGGTCAGGGGCGGGGTCAGGTGGATCCGCCTACAGCCGCGCAGAAGCCGGTCGATGTGGTCATCAAGCCGAAAGAACCGACCCTGCCACACCGCCACAACATCGTAGGTGAGGTCAGACCGAGCGATCCCGGCATCGGTGAGCGGCATGCCCGCTTGGTCGATCGGCAGATATTCGCCCGCCACCCAGGCGCAACCGTCGCTGAACGCATCGCCGGTGCTGGGGTGGTCAGGGCCTGTGAGGTCTTCCGGTTTGCTCATCGCCGCACCATATTGCGTGTCGGCTGCAGGCGCAATCGGGTCAGACCCGCGACCGCCGCGACCAATCCAGACGGCGGCGCTTCGGGCTCGATGATGCGATCCTCGGGTGGTGCGGGCGCCCCGAGCGCCGATTGGCTCAGAGTGTGTCGGGGGTTCACGAGACGGAGACACGACCGGCGTGGCCGCCGTGTCAGCGATTGAGCGGGACGACCGACACGCCCTCGTTATCCCCCACGTATGCGGTGTCGAGGAGCGGGTCGATGGTGATCGCGTCGGGCTCGTCGCCGAGGATGGCTCGCGTCTGAGTCATGCCGCAGCCTGCCGCGTTCCAGCCGTTGCAGCCGTTGCCGTTGACCGCGGTACATCAACGGACATCTCCCCGTGGTGCTCGGACCCACACGAATCGGCACCTACGAGCCCGACGCAGGGACACTGGTCGCCAAGAACCTCGGCGGCTACGCCGCCAACGCGGTCGGCCTCATGAATCCCGAGGACTGGTACTTCACCAAGTAACGGGCAGACGGTGACGGAATTGCAGCCATGGCTCGAGCTGCGGGAAGGCCGAGCGGTCCAATGTTGAGCGCGCCCCGAGCGGTCGGCTCGAGGCGCGCTCTCGCTGAGATGTTCGGAGTGACTCAGTGGCGGGCGATCAGTGTCGAGCGTGGGCGGTGAATCCGCGCGGGCCGTCGCGCGCGTCTGAGTTCTTCGCGTACGCGAGTCTCGGTCGCGTGACGACGGCGACGGTCGCGGTAGAGGTTGTCGCGGTGAGCCATCGTGGTGGGGTAAATCAGTGCCGAGAACATTCGTCGTCTCCGTGTGTCAGGTCAGTAGAGCAGGTGCTTTCCGGGAGGTCAGGCAAGCGGCGATTACTCGATCGCCGCTATCGGTGAAGTCGCCGAGTTCGAGGGTGGGGCGGGCAACATTTCCATTTGGGTCTCCTGTAGGGTCGTGGGGAGGACGCTGAATCGGCGTCCGTCTGCGCGGATCACCGCGATGCGACGGGCGCGGACCGGCGGCCGGGTTGTCTGTGTGGGTTCGTGATCTCGCATGAAGCGAGTCTCGCCCCGCGAGCTTGAGTAAGACTGGGAGGACCCTGGGGGATTCCTGGGGGCGGCGCGTCAGGCCCGCGCCGGCGCGGTCTTCCCTGATCGGCCGGCTTGGACGGCGGGCAGCGTCACCCTGAACACCGCGCCGCCCTCGCGGGCGTTGTACGCGTGAACCTCACCGCCGTGACCCTCCACGATCGCCTTGACGATCGCGAGCCCGAGCCCCGCGCCCCCGCGCCCACGGGTTCGGCCGCCCTCGGGTCGCCAGAATCGCTCAAATAGATGATCGTCGGCGTCCGCGGGAACGCCGGTACCGTGGTCGCGAACCTCGATCACCGCCTGTCCGTCATCCAATCCCACTGTGATTTCGATCGCGGTCGCGGCAGGTGTGTGGACGATCGCGTTGCGGGTGAGATTCGAGAAGACTTGACGTAGCTGCTCGGGGTTTCCCCGCACCCGCGCTTGGTGGCCGGAATGGACGAGGACCTCACGGTCTGGAGCCGCTGCGCGGGTGTCCTGCGCGGCGTGGTTGGCGAGCTCGGTCAGATCGACTTCGACCAACGGCGCTTCAGGTAGCTCGTCGAGGCGAGCTAGGAGCAAGAGACTCTCGACGAGGCCGCCCATCCTCGTCGCTTCGGCTTCGATCCGCTCCATCGCGCGCTCGACCTCGGCCGGCTGTCGCGCCGCCCCTAAGCGGTACAGCTCGGCGTATCCCCGGATCGAGGCGAGCGGGGTCCGCAGCTCGTGAGACGCGTCGGCGAGGAACCGGCGCAGACGCTCCTCGCTCCGCGCGCGATCGGCGAAGGCACGGTCGATCTGGGTGAGCATCTCGTTCAATGACGTCCCCAGACGTCCGACCTCCGTGCGGTCGTTGGCAGGACTCACCCGACGGGCCAGGTTTCCAGCGGCGATCTCCCTCGCCACGCGTCCGATGCGCTCCAGCGGCAGCAGGCCGACCCGGATCACCACCCATCCCATCGCGACGAGCCCGAGGACCACGCCGCCGCCGACGAGCGCCTCGACCTCGATCAGCCTCTGAAGCGTCTGATCGACGTCGTGCAGCGGAACGGCGATGACGAGCGTCCGCCCGTCCTTGAGCGTGAACGCGGCCGCCCGGTACCTGAGGCTCGACCCCGCCGTCGAGTTCACCGTGAACAGGTGTACGTCGTGCGAGCTGAACCCCGAGATCGGGAAATCGCGCGGCAGTGCCGGCGGGGACGCCGGAGTTTCTCCGTACGTGAATGAGCGCGTCTCAATCACCTTTCCGCTCGAGTCGAGCACGATCGCGTAGGTGCCTGAGGTTTCGAAGGTTCCGGGGGATCCGCCGCCCGCCGGTGGCCGCGAGCTGGATGTGGCTCCCTGTGGATGGATCAGGTTGAGCGCGACCGACACGGGGATGCGAGAATCCCCTACCTGCTGGTCGACCCGCGTGAGCAGAAACGAGCGCTGCTCTTCGTAGGTGACGACCGCGGTCACGGTGAGACCGATCACGGTCAAGCCGACGAGGCCGATGAGCAGACGCGCCCGAAGTGACAGTCGGCTCATTCCCTTGGGAGCCGCAGGACGTAGCCGACGCCGCGGACGGTGTGGATCAGCGGCGGACCGGTCGCGTCGACCTTCTTGCGCAAGTAGCTGATATAGGTCTCGAGCACGCGCGCATCGCCACCGAAGTCATAGCTCCAGACGTGATCGAGAAGCTGCGCGCGCGTGAGGACCCGGCGGGGATTGAGCATCAAGTAACGCAGGAGACGGAACTCGGTGGCGGTCAGCTCGACGATCCGGCCGCCCCGGGTCACGTCGAACGTGTCCTCATCGAGTTCCAGATCGGCGAACCGCAGGCGGCCGGAGGACTCCTGAGCGATTCCCGTACGCCTGAGAATGTTCCGAAGCCGCGCAATCAACTCCTCGAGGCTGAAGGGTTTTGTGACGTAGTCATCGCCGCCGGTCGTCAGGCCGCGGATCTTGTCCGCGGTCGCATCGCGCGCGCTCAAAAACAAGATCGGGACTTCGGCGTGCTCTGCTGCCAGACGTCGAGCGACCTCGAAGCCGTCCATGTCCGGAAGCATCACGTCCAGCACCATCACGTTCGGGTGCCACCGCCGGACGAGGTTCAGCGCCTCGCGGCCGGTCCCGGCGGTTTCAACGCCGAACCCGTGATGGCGCAGGGCCATCGAGACCACATCGATAATGCCCGGCTCATCATCGACGACGAGCACCCGGGCGGCTTCACGCTCATCATCCACACCGCAATTATCGGTCGGCAAGCTGAGAAAAACCTGAGAGCGGCCAGGGCCGTGACAAAAACTGCGCGCATCGGTGTGTCTCTCAGCTGACGCTCAGCTTCCTCGCACAGCTTCCCCAGACTGCGACGCAACGCTGGGCTCCAACAACCGAAAGGAGCCCATCCGATGTCGTCCCACAACCTCAGTTTCTCCCGCAGATCCACTCGATTGCTCGCCGCCGGCATCGCGGCGATCGTGATCGGCGGCGGTGCGTTCGGCATCGTCAGCGCGACCTCCAACGGAGGCGCTAGCGCCGCAGCCACAGTGCCCGCCACCACAGCAGGAGCTAGCGGGCATACACCAGGCTTCGCGGGAGCCTCAGGGTCCGGTGGCGGCGGGAACGCCCGATCCGGACCCGCCGCGGGCGGATCGATCGGCACCGTGAGCAACCCGTCGAGCACGGGCTTCACGCTCGTAACCTCGACCGGACAAAAGGTCACGATCAAGGAGACGTCGACCACCGCCTACGAGAAGGGCACGACTCCGGCGTCCGCGAGCGCCGTCTTGAGCGGCGAGACGGCCCTCGTGCTGGGAACCACCGACAGCACCACGATCACCGCTACCGAGGTCACCCTCCAGCCCCCAAATACCGGCTCTAGCTCCTCGCAGGTCGTTCCGTTCACCCGTGGCGCGTCCAGCACCTCAAAGACCGCAGGTCAGATCCCGTCGAGTTACAACCAGGGCTCCGGCACGATCGTCGGCGGAACCACAGCCAATCGAGCAACCGAAGCCGCACTCGCCGCCTACCCGGGCGGAATCGTCGACCGCGTCGTCCAACTCAGCAACGGCGAATACGAGGTCCACAACATCGGCGTCAACTGGCCCCACCACGTCTTCGTCAACGCCGACTTCAAAGTCGTCGGAGCCGACTGACGAACCAGTGCGTCCCCAGGCCTAACCAAAAGCGAACCGCCCTCAACGTTGGAGGGCGGTTCGCGCTCACCGCCGCATCGAGATGCCCTGCCTCGTCAGTCTTGATCTGCCGGCTGCCGCGAACCCGGCCGGTTCCCTCATCGACCGCTGCCAGCTCGTGCGAGCCCTTGTGCGTGTCCGCGCCGATCACGATCATATGACCGTCCCTTCGTCTGGTTGACGCCGAATGAAGCGGATCTCCGGCGAACGACTGTCACGCAAGGCGAAAGCACGCTTCTATCAAGTCACGCCGGCGGTCCTTGGACGGCGGCGGGCGACACAAGCTTTGCCGATCAGGCCAAGCGCTCGACGCAGCAGTCGAGAGTCAGCCCGTCGCCAGCCTGAGGACCTATAGGTCGCGTCGGACGTCACCGCCCAAGCCCTGAAGACGATGACAGTGACAGCAGTCAGACCAGGACGCGTCGCGTTGTCGCGATCGTGAAAGCAGACATCCGCCGGCCAGGCACCGGACGCGCGCAACGCCACGAAGGCAAACACCACCCTCGATCAGGCCGGACGCTCGCAACGCGCGAGAAGCGAGCGCGAAGCTCGATGCCCGCGTCTCGAAAGGGATCGATCCTTGGGCGGCTGAGCAGCGCGCCTCGGCACGCATGCTTGCCGCGTTGACAGCAAGCGCCAGGGCGGCCGCAGCAAGAGACGAAAGCGACAGTGTCGCAGCGCGACGACACCGCCATCGAGGACGAGCGCACGGTCTCCAGGAGCAATCGCCGACTACCCGCTACGCGGATCGCCCTGACGGCCCGGCGTCGAGTTCGATGAGGCCCCCCGTGAACCGCCGGAGCCACGCCGCGCCGTTCGCATCACGAAAGGTCATTGCAACGGGAGGACGCTCGGGCGGGGCCGAGCCTCCTACGGAGAGCGTGTACCTGAGTGGATCTCCAGGCACCAATACAGCGCGCCGAGCGGTCGGATCACGATTGGGCGGACCCGTCGCCTGCAGTTCGTCTCCTCTCTCCTCGCTATACAGCCAGACGCAAACCCCATACACGGGAGACTCGCTCCCATTATGTGCCACCACCGTGCGGCTGGAGGTTCCATCGGGATGGTCTTCGCGTTCTTCCGACCAAGCCGTGATGGCTCCAGCCTGTGCTGACCTCGTCTCTTGGAGCCTGGACTTCAAGTCGTCGAGCTGAGCCAACAGCTGACGACGCGTGAAGAGGAGGCCAACGAAAGCAGTCGCGGCCGACACAAGCGCGGCGGCGGCAGCGAGCCAGTCGCTGGCCACGGCCGCGGGGCCAACATACAAGTCGACATGGGTTACCGGCACCGCAGCGCTATTGTCGCGGAAGAGGCGCGCCGCTTCGCCCGAAGAGGATTGGAACTCGTTCTAGTCGGATGAGTTCGGCAGGTTAGCCCGGCCGTTTCCTTCGCGTTGGACTAGCCGATGAGCTGGGGGATGTGCCTTCAAGAGGTCTGCCTGGCGCTCCGAGCGATCAAGAGGGCGGTGGCCAGATCCACTGCGACTGCAATGATCGGGATCGGGCATCACCAATGCTCCCACAGCGCCCCGAGACCGTCAGTACTCTCGCGGCCGGCCCAGAAGATGCCGGCCAGCACCAACAGCGCACCGACGACGTAGCCAATGCGACGCCGCAAATTCTAGGAGTCGCCGCCCCGTCGTTGCTGCTTCATGCAGGGGCGGCGAGCTGGAAGTCGGAGAGACGCGACCCGCGATTTGCCCTCGGACAGTCGGAGCCGTGCGCCGATGTAGGCAGGCCCTCTCCTCTAGTGTTCAAGGCGACGGGCTTGCGTCGGTGCTTTCGTCACGCTGGGCGATGGTAAGAACTACGTTTCCCAGCTTCTGCTCGGTCTCGACGTACCGCGTCGCCTCGACGACGTCCTCGAAGCGGTAGCAGCGATCGATGATCGGCCGGTAGCGTTCGGTTTCGAGCAGCCCACGAAGGAACACGACGTCCTCCTTGCGGTATCGGGGAGGAATCGGAAACAGCACTCGTTTGCTTGCACGCCGAGTCAGCATCGACAGTGCGATATTGGCCCATCCGTCGGTCGCGACGTACGCACCGCCGGGCTTCAGCGACGCCGTGCAGCGACTGAACGAGTGTTTCCCGACGGCGTCCAGCACGATGTCGTAGCGCTCGCCGTTGCGAGTGAAGTCCTCCTGGGTGTAGTCGATCACTTCGTGTGCCCCCAGCGATCGAACGAGCTCGAGGCCGTTGCCGGCGCACACTGCCGTGACGCCGGCGCCGAAGTGGCGGGCCAGCTGGACGGCCGCCGTGCCGATCGACCCGGACGCCCCGTAGATGAGGATCCGCTTGCCATCGTGAAGATTTGCTGCTCTGAGCGAGTTCAGCGCTAGGATCGCGCCATCACAAACCGCCGCCGCCTGCTCGTAGGTCAAGCGAGCGGGCATCCGCGCCAGCGGAGCGCTGTCCCGCATGCGGATGAACTCGGCATGGGCGCCGAACCTGCCGGCATTGACGCCGAATACCCGATCGCACGGCGCGAACTCGCTGACCGCCGCGCCGACCTCCTGCACCTCTCCGGCCAGCTCGCTGCCCAGGATCTTCCATTTCGGTCGCAAAGGACCGCTGTACAGGCGCGCCACGAGCGGGCGACCCCGCGGAAATCCCGTGTCAGTTCGGTTGACCGTCGTAGCGTGAATCCTGATCAGAACCTCGCCGTCGCCGGGCACGGGCCGCTTGATCTCCCCAATTCGCAGAACTTCAGGCGGCCCGTACTTGTCCTGAAAAACAGCCCTCACGCAAGCGAAACGTAGCTCTTTGTATGCGTTCTGTAGCTCACGGCGGTCTGTCCGACTCGACCGGTAGGTCCTCGGGTTGGCGGCGGGCGAGCGAGCGGTTCTAGTCGATTCCGCGGATGAACGTGCTCCGCGTAACGGCGGAGCGCGAACTTTCTGGGCCTCCGCGACGATGTAGGGGTATGGAGTCGTTGTTGTCGGACGGGCGGATCCTGCGCGACTCGGTCTCGGACGCGGCGGTCTTCTCCTCTCTATATGAGCGGCATCTGCGGGCGGTGGCGGCCTATGTGAGCAGGCGGGCCGGCTCTGAGTTGTCCGAGGATCTGACCGCTGAGGTGTTCATTCGCGCGTTTCGTCGTCGCGCTGCGTTTCGCGATGATCATGAGAGCGCGTTGCCGTGGCTGTTGGGGATCGCGAATAACGTCGTTGCGGATCATCGGCGAGCAGAGCGGCGTCGGCTGGAGATGTTGCAGCGCCTGGCGACTATGACGCCGGTGACGGGCGAAACGAGTATCGGGGCGCTGGCCCCGGAGTTGGTCGGCGAGCTCCTTCGTCTGTCGGCGGCTGATCGAGACACGCTGCTGCTGGTCGTCTGGGGCGAGCTGAGCTATGCCGAGGCGGCGAGTGCGCTGGGCGTTCCGATCGGCACGATCCGCTCTCGAATCGCCCGGGCTAGACAGCGGCTGGGCGCGGCGATCGGCGGCCCAGCCGACACAGGCAATCCGATCGTCAAGGGGGAGACCCGTGCCTGAGCGCGACCAGCTTCTGGACATGCTTCGCGAGCTGCGCGACGCTGGGGTGACGCCGCCGAGCGCCGGGCCGCTCCAGGCGCGGGTGTCCTCAGCGATCGCGGAGGAGATCGAGCGCGAACGTCGCTTGCGTCCAGCCGGCGTGAGCGGCAGCGCAGCGGAGCGGTCGGGCTCCGATCGCTTCGGCGCGCCGCGCCCAGGAGGCGGGTATGAGCGGTTGGCTCGCGGCCTGGTGCCGGTCGTTGGCTTACTGGTGGTGGGGCTGGTGGCAGCCGTGTTCCTTGGCCTTCGTGGTTCGGGCTCCACTAGCACTTCGCCGAGCGGTGGCGGCGCGCCGCGGCATGGCTCCGTGCAGTTGGTCTATTTGGCCGAGCCGAGCGCTCAGGCCCCTTCCGTGACCCGCGCCGGGCTCGAGCGAACAGTCGCGATCATCCAACGGCGCCTGCGGGCTTCGGAGATCCCGGGAGCAGAGGTGTCGATGTCCAGCGCCAACGAGATCACGGTCGTCTTGCCCCGCGTCAGCGGCCTCCCGCGGGCGGAGCAGATCGTCGGTAGCACGGCGCAGCTGAGTTTCTATGACTGGGAAGCGAACGCGATCACGCCGAATGGCAAGACGGTCGCGAGTCAGTTGCAGATTCAGGATCCGACGGCGTTGGAGATCAGTCAGGGCAGCGGTGTGCTCTCGCCGGGGGATCCGGGTGCGGGGAGCATGAATTTGTATGACGCGGTGAAGCTCGCGGCCAAGCAGCCGGCGGCGCCGTTTAGCAAGAGTTTGTCGCGGACCGGGCCTGCGTATTACGCGTTTGGTGCTCCTGGTAGCGCGGCGTGTGCGGCGGCGGCGAAGGCGGCGAACACGGTTGCGGCGGCGGGTCAGCATTGTCTGGTGTCGGGTCCGGATGACAATTTGCATGATCTCGAGTCGGGGTTGCCGGCGGGCGTCAGCCTGGCTGAGACCGAGGTGGTGACGGTTCCGCAGGGGTGGGTGGTGTTGCAGGCGGCGAATCTGAGCGCGAATAATCAGGTCGCGTTTGCCTCGCCGGCCGCGCAGTTCTTCGTGTTGCATGACAACGTCGCGCTGACGGGGAAGGACATCACGAACCCGCAGCAGTCGACCGACGAGGCGGGCAATCCGGATGTCAGCTTCGGGTTCACGGGCAACGGTAAGAACGCTTTTCAGGATGTGACGGCGACGATCGCGCGTCGGGGTGAGCTCTCGAGCTTGGGCTCCGAGACGTTCAACCAGCACTTTGCGGTCGCGCTCGATAACCAGTTGATCACCGTTCCCTCGATCGATTACAGGCAGTACCCGGACGGGATCACCGCTGACAACGGCGCCGACCTGACGAGCGCGCTGACGATCGCCTCTGCCCGCAGCCTGGCGACCGAGCTGCGGCTCGGCGCGTTACCACTCAACCTCACACTCATCTGCGGCGGAGGGGTCGCCACTGCAAAGTGCCCCAGCCCGCGCCTGCCATGACCGACGCTGTGCGAAAAGCGGATGGGTCGCCGCTCGCGATCAGGCGCCCGCGGACGATCGCGGCCGGTCACGAGGGCGACCTTCGCCCGGTATCGGACCAACGGGTTATCCATTTGAGTCAGGGAGGCCCATGGCTGCGGCGTTTTCGCGCCAGGGACGGTGGACGGCCCGAACGGTGGCGACGCGCCCGGGCCGAGGCGGGACCGCCGATCGCCGGCCGGTCGGGGTCGGGTTGACGACGAGGCTGCGGTAGGTGACCGGGTCAGCCGCGATGGACTGCTCCAGCAGCCGGTAGAAGAGAAGGCCGCGACGTCGCGAGCGGCGTCGATTGAATCGGAAGGTGAATTCGTTGAGGTACGCGTCGAGGTGCTCGCGGCTGACACGCCCCTGGTGGGTGCCCAGCAGCCAGCGCTGCAGCAGACTCGCTACGCGGTGCACACCAGGCATCACCACATGCGCGGGCTCGCGCTGCTGACGCATCACAGTTCGCTCGTGCTCGTAGCCGCGGTCGGGCAGCGTCCAGTACGCCTGCCAGCCGTCGGTGTGAACGCTCGCGCCCGACTCGATCGCCTCATCGATGAACGGGAGCAAGCTCTCGGCCGAGACATCCGGTACGTCTTGAGCCGGATCCGCCCGAATCCCTTGGGATTCTCGATCTCCACAGCGATCGCGACGATCGCCTTGTTCTCGGTCCTGCGTCCCTGAGCGTTGCCCTCGACCCCGCCGACATACGCCTCGTCGACCTCGACGTGACCCGCCAGCCGCTCACGACCGGGACGAACCATCGCCACGCGATAACGGTGCAGCATCGCCCACGCGGTCTGGTAGGACCCCAGCCCGAGCGAGCGCTGCACGGAGAGTGCCGACACCCCGTGCTTCTGACTGGTCATCAGCCACGCGGCCGCGAACCACAGCCGCAGCGGGGTCCGGGTGCGATGAAAGATCGTCCCCGCCGTCACCGATGCCTGACGCCCACAGACCACGCACTCCCACCTCCCGCTCCCCAGACGCCACCCCTCCCGACTCACGCACCGAGGGCATCGCATCCCGTCAGGCCAGCGCAACCACTCGAGGTAGTCCAAGCACGCTGCATCATCCGGGAACCACGACAACAGCTCCGCGTACGACCCCGGATAGTCGCGTCCAGCCACCGGCACCGCGCCAGTCTACCTGACTAAAATGGATAACCCGCTCCGGCCAAACGGCGACAGTGGTTCAGACCTGCGAATTCGATTAGCGAATGCGGAACAGGTAGCCTGGGAGCGCTTCCTCTGCCTCACGCTCAGGTGTGTAGCGGTCCGCCGGCTCGAGGAGATCGCGCAGCTGGGCGCGCAGCTCCCCGTTGTTCTCGTGGCCGTGGACCGAAGCGACGTGCTCCACCGCCGCCTGCACCACCTCATCCTCCTCGCCGATTATCACCAGCGAGCAATTTGTCTCGTTGGGCCAGCGGCGGCAGTCGGCCATCATCCTGGTCATAAGCGTTCCTCCTTGCGGTCGCGATGCAGATCCTCCCGCGTCGGAGGACCGGCGTCAAGCGCGTCGGATCGCTACCTGTGTCCAAGACTCCCGACACCCCCCACTCGATGGTCCCAGTAGCTGTCCTTCGATCGAGAGCCGGCAGTCTCGTCCGACGCATTGCAGGGATAATGAGTGCTTATGAGTCCGGAGCCACCGCCTCGGTCGGCTGGGATCCTCGCGGTTCTGATCCTCGGCGGTGGGGGACTCGGACTGGTCGCCGTGGGGGTCACGACGACGTGGGGCTGGACACTGTTCGTGCCGGGTTTCATCGCGCTCCTCGTCGCTGTTCCGGTGCTGTGGATCATCCAGAGATCGCGCGAGAGGCGACCTCGCTAAGTGGCTTCCGCAAAGATCGGAGGATGTCGCGTGAAGCTCATGCACCATGTCGCGTGAGGCTATGCACCGGAAATTATTTGTGATCCGATAACAATGATGCTCGAGCGATGGACGCCGCTCGCTCGAACTCTTGCGATTCAGGCGCCAAATGTGACACCCGATTCGCCAAGGTTCGGGTGGAGCACCGCCTTACTGGCGGGCGGTTTCGTACATCGGGGCGCCCGGATTTGACCGAAGCCCCAACGTGCGCCCGCACCGCTGCTGACGGCCACGCCCTGCCGCGTTCTGCGGCCGCGACGAGCCGGCTCGGCCTATACCTCTCCCGGGTGACACAACCGCCGAGTCGCCGTTGAGCCAGCCCCCTCCGCACCTGCGTCACACGTTTCGTCACTCTCGTCCCCTGCACCGCCCCGCCACAGCTCTGCAAGCTGCCCGTGATCACCAGGTTTCCGGGCTATGCACGGTTGTGCAGAGCCCGGCTTTCAATGGGCGATGCTGGGCTCGAACCAGCGACCTCCGCCTTGTCGAGGCGGCGCTCTCCCAGCTGAGCTAATCGCCCCGGGGCCATAACTGTAGCGTCGGCGGGCGCCCAAGTCACGCGCCGTGCAGGGTCGGCACTAGGATGCCGTGAAGATGTTCTACGAGCTTCCCGACGGCAACACGCTGAGTCTCCCGGATGGCGCGACCGGCGCTGACGCGGCGGCCGCGATCGGTCCAGGCTTGGCCCGCGCGGCGCTCGCGGTGAAGGTCGACGGCGAGGTCCGGGACCTCGCACGCGCGCTGCCCGAGGACGGCGCCGGCAGGCTCGAGGTGATCACCGACCGCAGTGGCGCGGATGCGCTTTGGCTGATCCGCCACGACGCCGCACACGTGCTCGCCGAGGCGGTGATGGAGCTCTACCCCGGGGTCAAGATCTCGATCGGGCCGCCGATCGAGAACGGTTTCTACTACGACTTCGACTTTCCCGAGGGCGTCTCGCTGTCGGAGGCCGACTTCGATCGGATCGAGGCGAGGATGCGCGAGCACATCGCTGCCGACGAGCCGTTCGAGCGGTCGGACGTCTTGGTCGACGAGGCACTCGCGATCTTTCGCGAGGAGGGACAGGATTACAAGGTGGAGCTGATCGAGGATCTCGTCCGCGATCAGGGTGTGGACACGGTGTCGCTGTACACCAATGGTCCGTTCACCGACCTGTGCCGCGGACCGCACTCGCCCTCGACCGGCCATGTCAAGGCGTTCAAGCTGCAGTCAGTCGCGGGGGCGTACTGGCGTGGCGACTCAAGCCGGAAGATGTTGACCCGCGTGTACGGAACCGCGTTCCTGTCGGCCAAGGAGCTGCGCCAGTACCTCGAGCTGCTCGAGCAGGCGCGCGCCCGCGACCATCGCCGGCTCGGGCCGCAGCTGGGGCTGTTCGCGTTCTCCGACGTCGCTCCCGGGATGGCGTTCTGGCTGCCGGCAGGCACCGAGGTGTTCAACGAGCTCGTGACCTTGAGTCGCGAGATGGGCCGCGACCGTGGCTACACGGAGGTCAAGACGCCGCAGATCTACGACCGCTCGCTGTGGCAGACCTCAGGGCATTGGGACAAGTTCCGCGACCACATGTTCCTGACCGAGTACGAAGATCGCGTGATGGCCGTCAAGCCGATGAACTGCCCCGGCCACTGCCAGCTGTACTCGTTGCAGCAGCACTCCTACCGCGACCTGCCGCTGCGCTACTCCGAGCCCGGGCTGCTGCACCGGCTCGAGCCGAGCGGCACGCTGCACGGCCTGCTGCGGGTGCGGCACTTCGCGCAGGACGATGCGCACATCTTCTGCAGCGAGGACCAGATCCAGTCGGAGGTCGCGGGCGCGCTCGAGTTCGCGTTC
This sequence comes from uncultured Solirubrobacterales bacterium, assembly GCA_963763525.1. Lineage (GTDB taxonomy): Bacteria > Actinomycetota > Thermoleophilia > Solirubrobacterales > Solirubrobacteraceae > Palsa-465. The sequence goes on along the minus strand of CAVXPA010000008.1, from coordinate 834,489 downwards.
GCGACGTATGAGATCTTCGGGGTCGAGGTTCGGCTCGAGCTCTCGACGCGCCCCGACGTGCGGATCGGCGACGACGCGCTGTGGGATTTGAGCGAGACCGCGCTGATGCAGGCGCTCGACAGCCATGGTCTGGCGTACGAGCTGAACCCCGGTGACGGCGCCTTCTATGGGCCGAAGATCGACATGCACATGACCGACTCCCTCGGCCGCTCGTGGCAGCTGGGCACGATCCAGCTCGACTACAACATGCCGGATCGGTTCGGCCTGACGTACACCGGCGCGGACAACACGGAGCACCAGCCGGTGATGATCCACCGCGCGCTGATGGGGTCCTACGAGCGCTTCATCGGGATCCTGCTCGAGCACCTCAACGGGGAATTGCCGCTTTGGCTGGCGCCGGTGCAGGCGATCGTGCTGCCGATCAGCGACCGTCACCTGGAGTACGGCGCATCGGTGCTCGAACGGCTCCGCCTTGCCGGGCTCAGAGCCGAGCTCGACGGGCGAACCGAGTCGGTCGCGCGCAAGATCCGCGATGCCGAGCTGCGAAAGATCCCGTACATGCTGGTCGTGGGGGACCGTGAGCGGGAGAACGACGAGGTTGCGCTGCGCGAACACGGCCGCGGCGACGCGGGCTCGTCGCGTGTCGAGGCTTTCATCGACCGCGCCCGGCACGGCGTCGAAACCCGCTCGCGCGGGTGATCCATCGCTATACTCGGAGTCGTTGATCCAACTGATCCATCACATACGGCCCGGCGCCGCTTGACGTCTCGCCGCCATCGCAGCTAGTGCCGGTCCCGCGTAGGTTCGACCGGCGCCCGCCAGAGCGGGACCAGACCCGGATCAACGATCGCATCCGCGTGCCCGAGGTTCGCCTCGTGGGCGAGGACGGAAAGCAGATCGGCGTCGTGAAGACGTCCGAGGCACTCGCATACGCGCAGGAGCGGGATCTCGATCTGGTCGAGGTCGCGCCCGAGGCCAGGCCGCCCGTCTGTCGCGTCCTGGACTACTCGAAGTACAAGTACGAACAGGCGCAGAAGCAGAAGGCAGCGCGCCGCCACCAGCAGCAGATCACGATCCGCGAGATCAAGTTTCGTCCGAAGATCGCGCAGAACGACTACGACACGAAGAAGGGCCACGTCACCCGTTTTCTGCTGAACAAGGACAAGGTCAAGATCACGATCATGTTCCGCGGTCGCGAGGTCACGCATCCGGAGCGCGGCACAGCGCTGCTCGACCGTCTCGCGGGCGAGCTGTCGGACATCGCCGTGATCGAGCAGTCGCCGCTGCAGGACGGGCGAAACATGACGATGCTCCTCGCGCCCTCGAAGGCCGTGCTCGCGGGCGACCGCGATAAGGCCGCGCCCGAGGACGCCGCCGGCGCCCGCAGCTCCGACGGGCGCGGGCATGGGCGCTCGCGCGGCGTGGCGCGCGAGCACGAGGTTGCGCACGACGAGGAATCGAGCGCAGAGCCGGTCGCTCCTGACGGAAACGGCGCCGACCAGCCCTCCGAGCTGACGGCCCCGGCATCCTCCGAGCCGACGGGCAATAACCGCACCGAGGCGGTCGCTGACGAGCCTTCCGAGCCGAGCGCTCCTGCGCTGTCCGAGCCGACGAGCAACGACCGTCCCGAGCCGTCCGCCGAGCGACCCCCCGAGCCCGAGGACGCCGGCGAGACAGAGGACGCCGGCGAGACAGAGGATGCCGGCGAGCCGGATGCGGATGAGCGCGCCGCCCAGCCGGCCGCGTCGGACCCGCCGCCGCGCAATGGATCGGGCCGCCCGGGCCGCCGCGCTCGCAGCGCCGCCGCCTAGTCGATCGCATCGCCGCGCCGGCGGCCTCAAATCTGCCGCCATCCACATCGCACCGCCGGGTGCGACCGGTGGGTACTCCAGGGCGTCGCAAACCCGACCGGCGAGATCGGCGCATGGCGGCCCCGGATGACCGCCGAGGGAGAGACTCGCCGCCTCTGCTTTACTAGACGGCCGCAATGCCGAAGACCAAGCCACACTCCGGCGCCGGCAAGCGCTTCAAGACGACCGCCACCGGCAAGGTGCGCGGCCGCAGCGCGTTCACGAGCCACATCCGCGGGAAGAAGTCGGCCAAGCGCAAGCGGCGGCAGGCACAGCCGGCCGTGATCTCGCCGCACGACGTCCCGCGGGTCAAGGAGATGCTGGAGGTCAAGCGATGACGCGCGTCAAGCGGTCGGTACACGCGCGCAAGAAGCGCCGCTCGACGCTGGCGATGACGAAAGGCTTCCGCGGGGACGCGAGCCGGCACTACAGGGTGGCGAAGGAAGCGCTGCTCAAGGCCGACCAGTACCGCTACCGGGACCGGCGCAACCGCAAGCGGGACTTCCGCAGGCTGTGGATCGTGCGCATCAATGCAGCCGCCCGGCAGAACGACATGTCGTACTCACAGTTCATCCACGGCCTGCAGCTGGCCGGAGTGGAGCTCGATCGCAAGGTGCTGGCGGACATCGCCGTCCGCGACGCCGAGACGTTCCGACGCTTTGCCGACCGCGCCCGAGCGGCGCTGGCGGCCGGCTGAGCGACAGCCGAACCACCAGCATCACCCCCGGGCGCCGCTCCTAGCGAGGGCGCCCTTCTTTGTTCTTGCACACGCTCACGATGACGATCCAAAGCCCCCACAACCACAAGCTCAAGGAGATCCGCAAGCTCCAGCAGCGGCGCCGCTGGCGCGAGCAGGCGGGCCGGTTCGTGGCCGAGGGCGAAGACCTGCTGAGCGCGGCCGACGCGGCGGGATGGCCGGCGCTCGAGCGCTACTGCGCGGCCGGAAGCGGTCTGCGCGGGGTGGAGGTGGAGCCGGAGCTGCTGACGGCCGCGTCCGGCCTTGGCTCGGGCACGCGCGCGCTTGCGGTGTTCGACGAGCGCTGGTTGAACGCGCCCGTCGGGCCGCTGTGCGTCTACCTCCACGGCATCCGCGATCCCGGCAACGTCGGGGCGATCCTGCGCAGCGCGGAGGCGTTCGGCGCTTCGTCTGTCGCGCTCGGCCCCGGCAGCGCCGACCCGTTCGGGCCGAAGGCGGTGCGGGCGTCGATGGGCGCGGTGTTCGCCGTCCCGCTCGCCCGGGTCGACGACGTCGACGAGCTTCCCGGGCGGAGGGTGGCGCTGGTCGCCGACGGTCGCGGGGTGTCGCTCTCCGAACTTTGCGGCCTTGGTTCCACCCCTGGGAACCAGATCCGCAAAGATCGTGTGGGGGCTGACGCGCCGACCAAATCGCTCACCCTGATCATCGGCTCAGAGCGCGACGGGCTCCCGGAGCAAATCGTCACCGAAGCCGACCACGTCGCCCACATCCCGATCAGGACCCACTCCCTGAACGCCGCCGTGGCAGCCGCGATCGCGCTCTACGAGGTGACTAGGATGGCGCCGCGATGACGGACAGGGTCGAGAGCCTGAGGCGCGAGGCCGAGCAGGCGATCGCGGCCGCGACCGACACGCACACGCTCGAGGCGGCGCGGATCCAGTTTCTCGGACGCAAGGCCGAGCTGCCGAACCTGCTGCGCAACGTCGCCCAGCTTCCGCCGCAGGAGCGCGCCGCGACCGGCAAGGCCGCCAACCAGGCGCGCCAGGCGCTCGAGCGGGCGATCGAGGAGAAGGCCGCTGAGCTCGCCGCCAGGGAGCTCGAGCAGCGCCTGGTCGAGGATCGCGTCGACGTCACGCTCCCCGGCGACCCGAGCCCCGCGATCGGACGCCTGCAGCTGATGACCCAGACGAGGCGAGAGATCGAGGACATTTTCATCGGGCTCGGCTTCGACGTCGCCGAGGGCCCCGAGGTCGAGACCGTCTACTACAACTTCGACGCGCTCAACCACGCGCCGACGCACCCGTCGCGGCTGCAAACCGACACCTTCTACGTCGAGCCGGCGCACGACATCTTCGACCCTGAGGCGCTGCTGCTGCGAGTGCACACGAGCCCGATGCAGATCCGCGCGATGCAGCAGCAAACACCGCCGCTCTACATCGTCGTTCCGGGGCGCGTCTACCGGCCCGACTCGGACGCGACGCACACGCCCCAGTTCCACCAGCTCGAGGGCCTGGCGGTCGACACGGACATCACGCTGGCGGATCTCAAGGGGACGCTGCTGGCGTTCGCCCGGGCGTACTTCGGCGAGGAGCGCGAGGTGCGGCTGCGCCCGCACTTCTTCCCGTTCACCGAGCCGAGCGTCGAGGTCGACGTGAGCTGCTTCAACTGCAACGGCGGGATCACCGCCGACGGCGAGCGCTGCTCGCTGTGCAAGGGGACGGCGTGGATCGAGATCCTCGGCGCGGGAATGGTCGATCCGAACGTGTTCGAGCACGTGCGCGAGTACGGCTATGACCCCGAGCGAATCCAGGGGTTCGCGTTCGGGATGGGGATCGAGCGGATCGCGATGCTCAAGCACGGCGTGCCGGATCTGCGGCTCATGTACGACAACGACATCCGCTTCCTGGAGCAGTTCGGCTGATGCGCGTCCCGCTGAACTGGCTGCGCGAGTACTGCCGGCCCGAGCTCGACGCCCAGCAACTGGCCGAACGCCTGGCGTTGACCGGCACCGAGGTCGAGCGCGTCGAGCACCACGGCGTCGGCGCGCTCGATCGGTTCGTCGTCGGCCGGGTCATCCACGCCGAGCGCCACCCGGACGCCGACCGGCTGAGCGTGTGCGTGGTCGACATCGGCGACCCGGAGCCGTCCCAGATCGTCTGCGGCGCACACAATGTCCGCCCCGGTCAGACCGTCGCCGTCGCGCGGCCGGGGGCGGTGATGCCGAACGGCACGACGCTCGGCAAGGCGAGGCTGCGGGGACTCGACTCAGACGGGATGATCCTGGCCGAGGACGAGGTCGCGATCGGGACCGAGCACGAAGGAATCATGGTGCTCGCGACCGACGGCGCCGGTCCGCCGCCGGGCACGCCGCTCCAGGACGTGCTGCCGATCGCAACCGACGTGCTGGTACTCGAGGTGACGCCGAACCGTCCCGACTGCCTCGGGATCTACGGCGTTGCCCGGGAGGTTCACGCCGCGACGGGCGCGCCGCTGGCTGAACCACCGTGGCACGAGGACCTGGGCTCACGCGGTGAGCTGCCGCCCCATCTGATCGGGGCGTCGGTGGAGTGCCCCGAGCTGTGCCCGCGGTTCACCGCCCGCGTGTTCGAGGACGTGCGCATCGGACCGAGCCCGCTGTGGCTCAAGGCGCGGCTGATGGCGGCCGGCCAGCGACCGATCTCGAACGTGGTCGACATCACCAACTACGTGATGCTGGTGACCGGCCAGCCGCTGCACGCCTTCGACTTGCAGCGGATCGCCGGCGGGAGGCTGACCGTCCGCCGCGCACGCGCGGGCGAGCAGATGCAGACGCTCGATGGTCAGACGCGCACGCTCGACGAGGAGATGGTGCTGATCGCCGACGCCGACGGCCCGACCTCGATCGCCGGCGTGATGGGCGGCGCGCGCTCCGAGGTCAGCGAGGAGACGACGACGGTCCTGATGGAGGCCGCCAACTGGATCGGCGCGAATATCCACCGCACGTCGCTGAAGCTCGGGCTTCGCACCGAAGCGTCGACCCGGTTCGAGAAGCAACTCCAACCGGAGCAGGCGATCGAGGCGCAGGCGGTCGCGAGCCAGCTGATGATCGGGCTGTGCCGGGCGCGCGTGGTCGAGGGGACGGTCGACATCGGCGACCCCGCGCCGCAGCCACAACCGATCCACCTGCGCGACGCGCGCGTCAAGTCGCTGCTCGGGGTCGAGATCCCGCGCGAGCGAAGCGCGCAGATCCTGCACGCGCTCGCGTTCACGACGCGTCCGGCGGACGATGGACTCGACGTGACCCCGCCCGCGTTCCGCCGCGCGGACGTCAGCCGCGAGGTCGACCTGATCGAGGAGGTCGCGCGGCTCGACGGCCTCGAGCATCTCCCCGCAACCCTTCCCTCGCGCCACGGTGCATCAGGCCGCCTGACCGTCACGCAGCGCCTGCGCCGCCGCGCGAGCGACGCGCTGACCGCCCAGGGGCTGTACGAGATCGTCGGCTGGAGCTTCGTCGCGCCATCGCTGGCGCAGCGGTTACGACTTGGCGAGCACGCCGCGGTAGAGCTCGCGAACCCGATGTCCGCGGAGCAGTCGCAGCTGCGCACGACGCTGCTCGGCTCGCTGCTCGACATCACCGCCCTGAACCGCGCGCGGGGCGCTGACGCCGTGCGCATCTTCGAGGCCGGCGCCGTCTATCTGCCGGTGGCCGGGACGACCGCCGGCGTAGCGCCGCGGCAACCGCGCGAGCCGTACCACATCGGCGCGCTGCTGATCGGCGCGAGCCGCCCACGGACCTGGCGCGAGCCCGAGCCGCCAACGGCCGACTTCTTCGTCGCCAAGGGCGTGTTGCATGGGCTGCTCGAGACGCTGCGAATCCCCTGGCGCGTCGTTCGCGCGGAGGAGCCCGAGCCGTTCCTGCACCCCGGCCGCGCCGCGGCGATCGAGGTCGCCGGCGAGCGGATCGGCTGGGTGGGTGAGATCCATCCGTCGGTTGCCGCGGAGTGGGACCTCGCGCAGCCGGTCGCGGGCTTCGAGCTCGACCTCGACGCCGCGATCGCGCATGCCGACATCACGCCGATCTACCAGGATCTGACGACGTTCCCCGAGGTCCGGGAGGATCTCGCGATTGTCGTCCCGCGGACCGTCAGCGCCGACGACGTGCTCGCGGTCATCACGAGCGCGGGCGGGCCGCTGCTCGCGCGCGCGGAGATCTTCGACGTCTACAGCGATGCGAGCCGGATCGGCGCGGGCAACGTGTCGCTCGCGCTCGCGCTCGCCTACCGGGCCGGCGACCGGACGCTGACCGACGCCGAGGTGGCGGAGCGTCGCGAGGCGATCCTCGCCGCGCTCGCGGCCGAGCTGGGCGGGAGGATCCGTGGCTGAGCGGCCGACCGTATCGGTCCTCGGCGCGGCCGGGTTCACGGGCGCGCTGACGGCGCGGCTGCTGTACCGCCATCCGTCGTTCGAGCTGCGAGCGGTGACGGCCCGATCGGACACCGGACGGCGTCTGGACGATCTCTACCCGCACCACCGCGTCCCGCTGACGCTCGAGGAGCTCGATCTCGATCGACACGCCGCCGTCGACGCCGCCGTCGTCGCCTACCCGCACGGCGCGGCGGCTGAGCTGGTCGCGGAGCTGCGCGACCGAGACGTTCGGGTCGTCGACCTGAGCGCCGACTTTCGCCTGCGCGAGGCCGCCGTGTACGAGGAGTGGTATCGACCGCACCCCGCCCCGCAGCTGCTCGAGCAGGCCGTGTACGGGCTCCCGGAGCGCTATCGCGAGCAGCTCCGCGAGGCCGATCTGGTCGCCAACCCAGGCTGCTATCCGACCGCGACGCTGCTCGCGCTCGCGCCGCTCGCCGCCCGCGGGTTGATCGAGGACGTCGTGATCGACGCGAAGTCCGGCGTATCGGGGGCCGGTCGCGCCGCGACCGAGAAGACCCATTTCGTCACGGTGAACGAGAACGTGACGCCATACGGCGTCCCTCGTCACCGCCACACGCCCGAGATCGAGCAGGAGCTGCGGGCGCTCGGTGGCGATGTCACGGTCACGTTCATCGCGCACCTGCTGCCGCTCGATCAAGGCGAGCTCGTCTCCTGTTACGTGCGCGTCCCGGGCGGCGCGGCCGATCCGCAGGCGCTCGAGCGGCTGTACCGCAAGACCTACGAGCACGAGCGATTCGTCGAGCTGAGCGCGACGCCGCCGGGCGTGCGCGACGTGCGCGAGACGAACATCTGCCGGATCTCGGTTCACGCCGATTCGCGCACGGGCAGGGTGATCGTGTTCGGCGCGATCGACAACCTATGGAAGGGCGCCGCGTCTCAGGCCGTCCAGAACCTCAACCTGATGTTCGGACTGCCCGAGAGCGAGGGAATCGCGTGAGCGACGCGGGCCCGTTCTTCTCCTCACGCTGGGTCGACCGTCCCGACCATGTCAGCGAGCTCGCGCCGGATCGCTGCCGGCCGGCTTTCGCGCGGCCGGCGTCGCCTGCGGCGTCAAGCCGAGCGGCGCGCTCGATCTCGGCCTGGTCGTGTGCGACTCGGCGGCGTGCACGAGCGCCGCGCGCTTCAGCCGCTCGGGCACGCTCGCGGCGCCGGTGCTGCTGACGAGCGAGCGCTGCCGGCTCGGGGCGATTCGCGCGATCGTCGTGAACTCGGGCAACGCCAACGCCGCCACCGGCGAGCGCGGGCTACTCGACGCCGCGCAGATGCAGAGCGCCGCAGCCGGCGTGGCCGATGTCGGCCGAGGACGCAGGTCGCGGTCGCGTCGACCGGCGTGATCGGCGTGCCGCTCCCGATCGAGTCGATCTGCGGCGGGATACCACGGCCGGCGCCGCGCTGCGCGGCGACGGCGCCGGCGACTTCGCGCAGGCGATCCGCACGACCGACGCGTTCGCCAAGCAGGCGTCGCTCGAGGTGCGGCTGCCGAGCGGCGCGGTGCGGCTGACCGCACAGGCGAAGGGCGCGGGGATGATCTCGCCAGGCTTCGCGACGCTGCTCGTGCTTCGTGCAGACCGACGCGGCGCTGGCGGCGGAAACGTGCAGCCTGCTGCTGAGCGTGACGACCAGGCGCTCGTTCGAGCGCGTCAGCGTCGACGGCCAGCTGTCCACGAGCGACACCGTCATCCTCCAGTGCAGCGGCGCCTCGGGCGTCGAGGTCCGCCCCGAGACCGAGGACGAGCTGCGTTTCGGCGAGGCGCTCGACGCGCTCCTGCGCCAGCTCGCGCTGATGATCGTCCGCGACGGCGAGGGCGCCCGGCGCGTCGGGCGCGTGGTCGTCCGGGGCGGCGACGAACGCGCCGTCCAGCGGGTCGCGCGCGCGGTCGCCGACTCGCCGCTCGTCAAGACCGCGCTGTACGGCGGCGACCCGAACTGGGGCCGGATCGTGCAGGCGGTAGGGATGGCGATGCCGGGGACGGCGCCGCTGCCGCTCGAGATCACGATCGAAGGGATTCGCGTGTGCGCCGACGGCGCCTACGTCGCGCACGACGCGGCGGCGCTGCACGATGGCGGTGCAACGCCCCGAGGTCGCAGTACGAGATCGGCCTTCCCGGCGAAGGAGCCGAGGCCGAGTTGTTCTTTTCCGATCTCGGTCACGAGTACGTGACGATCAACGCCGAGTACACGACCTGAGTGCAACGGACCGGGCGAACGTGAGCGCGACACGCGATGTCGCGACGCTGCTCGAGGCGCTCCCGTACATCCGCGAGTTCCACGGGAGGACGGTCGTGATCAAGTACGGCGGCGCGGCGATGACCGACCCCGCGCTCAAGGAGGAGTTCGCGCGCGACGTCGTGCTGCTCAAGTACGTCGGGATGAACCCGGTCATCGTGCACGGCGGCGGGCCCGAGATCACCGGCTACATGGAGCGGCTCGACCTGCCGGTCGGTTCGTCGACGGGCTGCGGGTATCCGACGCGGAGACCGTCGAGGTCGCGAAGATGGTGCTGGTCGGCAAGGTCAACAAGGACATCGTGCTGCTGATCAACCGCCACGGCCAGCCCGCGGTCGGGCTCTGCGGCGACGACGGGCTGCTGTTCCGCGCGGCGCGCCAACCCGCGCCCAGCGGCCAGGACATCGGCTTCGTCGGCCGGATCGAGCACGTCGACGTGAACGTGCTCAATCACGTCGCGCAGGACTACATCCCGGTGATCGCGAGCGTCGGCGCCGATCGCGAGGGCAACTCCTACAACATCAACGCCGACGAGGCGGCGGGCGCGGTCGCGGCCGCGCTGCGCGCGTACAAGCTGATGTTCCTGACCGACGTCGCCGGCTGGCTGCGGGACCCCGACGACCCGGACAGCCTCGTCTCCGAGGCGACCGCGGATCAGGTCGAGGGCGCGCTTGGATCGGTCAGCGGCGGGATGCGCCCGAAGCTCGCCGCGTGCCTCGAGGCGATCCATGGCGGCGTCTCCTACGCGCACATCGTCGACGGCCGCGTCCCGCACTCGCTGCTGCTCGAGCTCTTCACCGACGCGGGCCAGGGCACGAAGATCGGACGCTCGCAGTGAGCTCGGGCCACGCGTCGCTCGACGAGCTGCAGGCGCTCGAGCGCGAGTACGCGATCCCGACCTACGCCCGCAACCCGGTCCAGTTCGTCCGCGGGGAGGGCTGCCGGCTGTGGGACGACGAGGGCAACGAGTACCTCGACTTCCTCGCCGGGCATCTCGGTCCTGAACGTCGGCCACTGCCACCCGCGTGTGGTCGCGGCGGTCCGCGAGCAGGTCGCGCGGCTGACGCACGTCACGAACCTCTACTACACCGAGCCCGCGATGCGGCTCTCCGCCGCCCTGGCGCAGAGCTCGCTCGGCGGCAAGGTGTTCCTCTGCAACTCGGGCGCCGAGGCGAACGAGGCGGCGATCAAGCTGGTCCGGCGCGCGCGGCCGGGCGGGCGCATCGTCGTCGTCGACGGCGCCTTCCACGGCCGCACCTACGGCGCGCTGTCGGCGACGCCGCAGGAGTCCAAGCAGGCGCCGTTCGCGCCGCTCGTGCCGGGCTTCGTGGTCGTGCCGAAGGAGCCCGAGGCGATCCTCGCGGCGGTCGACGAGGGGACCGCGGCCGTGCTGCTCGAGCCGATCCAGGGCGAGACGGGCATAAACCTGCTCTCCGACGAGCTGCTCGAGGCGGCGCGCCGGGCGTGCGATCGCGCCGGCGCCGCGCTGGTCTTCGACGAGATCCAGACGGGTATGGGCCGGACCGGCACCCTGTGGGCCTACGAGCAGACCGGCGTCGTGCCGGACGCGATGACGAGCGCCAAGGCGCTCGGCGGCGGCCTGCCGATCGGCGCGCTGATCACCGGCCCGCGGCTCGCCGACGTGCTGCAGCTCGGCGACCACGGCTCGACCTTCGCCGGCGGCCCCGCGATCTGCGCGGCGGCGCTGGTGGCGCTCGAGATCTGCTCCGACCCGGAGCTGCTCGCGCGCGTGCGGGTGCTCGGCGAGCGGCTTGCGTCGGGGCTCGCGCGGCTTCCGTACGCCGCGAGCGTCCGCGGGCGCGGGCTGATGATCGCGATCGACCTGCGCGACGGGGTCGGCGCGGGCGAGCTCGCGCGCCGCGCGCTGCTCGAGCAGCGGCTCGTGATCAACGCCACCGGACCCGCGACGATCCGCTTCGAACCGCCGCTGATCGTCACCGAGCAGGAGATCGACGAGGCGCTCGAGCGCCTGCGGAAGCTCGCGTGAGATGACCGACTACTTGCTCCCGCTCCAGTTGCGCCGGAGAAGCTGCGCAGCTCGCTGCGGACCGGTTTCGAGCTCGGCGATCGCGGCGAGCGAGATCGCGACTAGACCTACTACGACACGTTCGACGGCCTGCTGCGCGGCGCCGGCCTGCTCGCTGTGCGCGAGAACGGCGCGCTGACGCTGGTCGATCGGCGCTCGGGCCGCGAATGCGCGGCCGCGGCCGCCGACTCGCTCCGCGACGGCGGGTCGGCTGTTCGCGAGCGAACTGGCGCCGGGGCCGCTCCGCGACGCGCTCGCGCCCGTCGTCGAGGTCCGCGCGCTGCTGCCGCTGGCGCATGTCCACAGCCGGGTCCGCGCACTCGAGGTGCTCGACAGCGAGCGCAAGATCGTCGCGCGCGTCGCGCTCGAGGCGCCCGCGCTCGTCGACGACGCCGGTGGGCAGAGGCACTGCGCCAGCGCCTGCGACTGCTGCCGGTGCGCGGCTACGACGAGGAGCTGGATCGCGTCCGCAAGCTGCTCGAGCACGAGCTCGGATACGGCGCCGCCGAGCAGCCGCTGGTCGACGAGGCGGTGCTCGCGGCCGGCGGCCGGCCTGAAGGCGTCTCGGCGAAGATCGACGTCCAGCTCGAGTTCGACACGCGCGCCGACGTCGCGGCCGCGGCGGTCCTGCGGCGGCTGCTCGAGGTGATGGACGCGAACCTGCCGGGGCGATCGCCGACATCGACAGCGAGTTCCTGCACGACTATCGCGTCGCGATCCGGCGCACGCGCGTCGGTGCAGCGCGAGCTCCGAGGCGTGTTCGCGCCGGCGGAGCTGGCCTGGTTCCGCGCCGAGTTCCGCTGGCTTCAGCAGGTCACCGGCGAGACCCGCGACCTCGACGTCTACGTGCTCGAGTTCGAGGACTTCCGCGCGCTGGTCCCGGAGCCGATGCGCGCCGACCTCGATCCGCTGCTCGACGTGCTGAGCGAGCACCGAGCCGCGGCGCATGCGGCAGATGGTGCGGGAGCTTCGGTCCGAGCACCCATCTACATTGCGAACGGCATGGGGGTCGTTCCTGCATCAGCTCGCCTCGCTGCCCGAACGACGACCGCCCGGACGCGCCGCGGCCGATCGGCGAGCTCGCCGCCGAGCGGATCCGCAAGGTGTACCGGCGGATGGTGCGGATGGGCCGCGCGATCGACGACGCGACGCCCGCCCGAGGACTACCACGAGCTGCGCAAGAAGGGCAAGGAGCTGCGCTACCTGCTCGAGCTGTTCGGGGCGCCGCTGTACCCCGACGAGGTCGTCAGGCCGATGATCAAGGCGCTGAAGGGCCTGCAGGACGTGCTCGGCCGCCACCAGGACCGCGAGGTCCAGATCGCGACGCTCGGCGCGCTGCGCGACGAGGTGCTCGCGCGTGCCGGCGGCGCCGGCGCGCTGATGGCGATGGGCGTGCTGGTCGAGCGGCTCGAGCGCGGACGCAGCGGGCCGCCCGGCGCCGAGTTCGCGCGAGCGCTTCGCGGACGTTCGCCGCGAAGGCCCAGCGCAAGCTCGTCCGAGGAGACGTTCGCTTGACGCAAGGTCCTCGCGACGTACAACATCAAGGGCGGCGTCGGCAAGACCTCGGCCGCCGTCAACCTCGCCTACCTGGCCGCGCGCGACGGCTCACCGACGCTGCTCTGGGACCTCGACCCGCAGGCGGCTCGACCTACCTGTTCCGCGTCCAGCCGAAGGTCGCGGGCGGCGCGCGCAAGCTGTTGCGGCGCGGCAGTCGACGTCGACGACCAGATCAAGGGCACCGACCACGAGCGCCTCGACCTGCTGCCGGCCGACTTCTCCTACCGCCACCTGGACCTCGCGCTCGACCACTTCAAGCAGCCGACGCGCGGCTCGCGCGCGTGCTGGCGCCGCTGCGGGCGAGTACGACTACATCTTCCTCGACTGCCCGCCGAGCATCTCGCTGGTCTCCGAGAGCGTGTTCGAGGCCGCCGACGCGCTGCTCGTCCCGGTCATCCCGGCGACGCTGTCCTCGCGCACGTTCGAGCAGCTCGAACGGCTCGTCGACGGCGGGGCCGCGGATGCTTGGCCTTCTTCTCGATGGTCGACGTGCGCAAGCGCCTGCACCGCGAGGTGATGGAGCGCCTGCGCGCTCGAGCGCGCGACGGTGCTCGGCGCCGCGATCCCGTCGTGCGACGAGGTCGAGCGGATGGGGGAGGAGCGCGACCCGGTCGCCGTGTTCGCGCCCGGCGGCCGCGCCGCGATCGCCTACGAGGCGCTGTGGTCCGACGTGCGCAGCCGATTGGCCGAGAGCTAGCCTCTGGGGCCGGTGTCAGACCCGCTCGCTCACCCAACCGCCTCCTACGAGGCCGACCCGGCGCAGGTCCATCGCGTGCTGCTGCTCTACAGCGGCGGCCTCGACACGAGCGTGATGCTCAAGTGGATCCAGGATCAGTACGACGCCGAGGTCGTGCGCGCTGACCGTCAACCTCGGCCAGCCGGGCGAGGACTACGACGTCGTCAAGGGCAAGGCGCTCGCAGCTCGGGCGCCGTCGACGCGCTCGTCGTCGACGCGCGCGAGGAGTTCGCCGCGCGAGTACGTCGCTGCCGGCGATCAAGGCCAACGCGATCTACGGCCTCGGCTACCCGCTGTTCACCGCGCTCGGCCGGCCGCTGATCGCCAAGCTCGCGGTCGAGTACGCGCGCGAGACTCGGCTGCGACACGATCGCCCACGGCTGCACCGGCAAGGGCAACGACCAGGTGCGGATCGAGGCGACGATCGCGACGCTCGCGCCCGAGCTGAAGGTGATCGCGCCCGTGCGCTGCTGGCAGATGGGGCGCGACGAGGAGGTCGCCTACGCGCGCGAGAACGGGATCCCGGTCAAGGGCGGCAGCGAGGTCGCGCCCGTACTCGATCGACGACAACCTCTGGGGGCGCTCGAGCGAGGGCCGCTGGATCGAGGACCTGGAGCACGCGCCCGCAGGACGACGTCTTCCAGCTCGTCACCCGTCCCGAGCTGGCGCCCGACGAGCCCGAGACGCTCGAGATCGAGTTCGAGGCCGGCGTCCCGGTCGCGCTGAACGGCGAGCGGCTCGGCCTGGTCGAGCTGCTCGAGCGCGTGGCCGAGATCGGCGCTGCGCCACGGCGTCGGCATCGTCGACCACATCGAGGACCGCATCGTCGGGCTCAAGGTCCGCGACATCTACGAGGTCCCGGCGGCGGCGATCCTGCTGCCCGCGCACGCCGAGCTCGAGCGCCTGGTCGGCACGATCCACCAGAACCAGTTCAAGCCGATGCTCGACCAGAAGTGGGCCTACCTGGTCTACGCCGGCCTCTGGTGGGAGCCGCTGCGCGCGCGACCTCGACGCCTACATGGACGCCGCCAACGCGCACGTCACCGGCACGATCGGCGTCAAGCTGTACAAGGGCTCGGCGCGGGTCGTGACGCGCGAGTCGCCGTACGCGGTCTACGACGCGCAGCTCGCGACCTTCTCGGAGTCCGGCGGGCTGTTCACCCAGGAGGCCTCGCCCGGGTTCATCGAGCTGTGGTCGCTGCAGTCGCGGATGGCCTGGCAGCGTCCGCCACGAGCGCGGCGGGTAGCAACCCGTCATGTTCTACAAGATGCTCGGATACGCAGCCTGGCGAGTGATCAAGCTGGCAAGCGCGGCCGCCATGCCTCCGGCAGAGTCGCGAGCCGCTCGTCGTCGGCACCGACGGCCCGGCGCTGATCGCCGGCGGGCGGGCGCTGGCGCGCCTGCCGCAGGCGCATCGCGCCGGAGCCCGAGGCGATACGACAGCGCCACCCGCTGATCGGCCGCACGAGGCAGATGTCCGTCAGAACCTCGCAGCGAGCGGAGATCGCCTCGCGCCGGCGGCGGATCGTCCGCAGCCGAGCCTATCCTCGGTAGGCCGAGATGAGCTCCCCGCTGCGCCCACCTGCACGTCC
The DNA here is from genome assembly GCA_963763525.1 of uncultured Solirubrobacterales bacterium. GTDB lineage: Bacteria > Actinomycetota > Thermoleophilia > Solirubrobacterales > Solirubrobacteraceae > Palsa-465. Next base: position 819,358 of record CAVXPA010000008.1, on the reverse strand, counting down.
ACTCCGAGTACTCGCTGCTCGACGGCGCGGCAAGATCGACAAGCTCGCGGCCAGCGCGCGGCGTCGTTCGGGCAGCCGGCGCTGGCGCTCACCGACCACGGCGTGATGAACGGCGCGGTCGAGCTCTTCACGGCCTGCCAGAAGCACGGGATCAAGCCGATCCAGGGCTGCGAGGTCTACGTCACCGACGACCACACCAAGCGCGGCCAGCGCCATCCACCTGACGCTGATGGCGGAGAACGCCGTCGGCTACCGCAACCTCGTCAAGCTCTCCTCGGCCGGCTTCCTCGAGGGCTTCCAGCGCGGCAAGCCGACGGTCGACGCCGGGCTGATGGCCGCGGTACGCGAGGGCGTGATCGCGCTGACCGGCTGCCTGGCAGTCGCGCTTCTGCCAGCCGCTGCGTCGACGACCGTGACGGCCGAGGCGCGCGCGCTCGCCGATGAGCTGCTGCAGATCTTCGGCCACGACAACGTCTACTTCGAGGTCCAGAAGAACGGCATCGCCGACCAGGAGAAGGCCAACGAGGGGATCGTGCGGATCGCGCGCGAGCTCGGGCGCCCGCTGGTCGGCACCGGGGACGTGCACTACCTGCGGCGCGAGGACTACGACAACCACACGGCGCTGCTGTGCGTGCAGACCAAGTCGACGCTGGCGGCGCCGAAGATGACCTTCGACACCAACGAGTTCTACCTGCGCTCGAACGACGAGATGGCGGAGCCGTTCGCGCGAGTGGCCGGAGGCGCTCGCCACGACGCTGGAGATCGCCGAGCGCTGCGATGTCGAGCTCGAGCTCGGCAAGCAGCTGATCCCGCGCTTCGACTGCCCGGGCGGCATCGGTCGAGTCGCGAGTACCTGCGCCAGCTCGTGACGGAGGGGCTCGCCTGGCGCTTCGGCGACCCGGTCCCGGCGGCCGCGCTCGAGCGCGCCGAGTACGAGCTCGGCGTGATCGACCGCATGGGCTACAGCGGCTACTTCCTGATCGTCTGGGACTTCATCAAGTACGCGCAGCGACCAGCGGCATCCCGGTCGGCCCGGGCCGCGGCTCGGCGGCCGGCTCGCTGGTCGCCTACGCGCCTGCAGATCACCGACCTCGATCCGCTCGCGCTACGACCTGCTGTTCGAGCGCTTCCTCAACCCGGAGCGCGTGTCGATGCCGGACATCGACATCGACTTCTCGGTGCGCGGCCGCGAGCAGGTGATCCAGTACGTGACCGACAAGTACGGCAAGGACTCGGTCGCGCAGATCATCACGTTCGGCAAGATGTTCCCGCGCGCGGCGACGCGCGACGCCGCCCGCGTGCTCGGCTTCCCGCTACGCGCTCGGCGACAAGCTCGCGAAGCTGATCCCCGACCCCGAGCAGGGCCGGCCGCCGAAGTTCGAGGACTGCCTGCGACCCGGTCAGCCGCTGCGCCGCCGAGGTCGACCGCGAACGCCGACTCGCGATCAGATCGTCGAGGTCGCGCAGGGGCTCGAGGGGATCGTCCGCAACTCCTCGATCCACGCCGCCGCGGTCGTGATCGCCGACCGAGCCGCTGACCGACATCGTCCCGCTGCAGCTCGCCGACACCAACAAGACCGACGAGAACGGCGAGAAGATCTACCGCACCGTCACGCAGTTCTCGATGAAGCCGGTCGAGGCGATCGGCCTGCTGAAGATGGACTTCCTCGGGCTGCGCAACCTCGACGTGATCGAGGACGCGCTCGACATCATCGAGCGCTCGACCGGCGACGCGCCCCGACATGACGACGCTCCCGCTCGACGACGCGAAGACCTACAAGATGCTCGTCGCGGGGCGACTCGATCGGCGTGTTCCAGTTCGAGTCCGAGGGCATGCGCGAGGCGCTCAAGCGGGTCCGCCCGACCGAGTTCGACGACCTCGTCGCGCTCGACGCGCTGTACCGCCCGGGCGCGATGGATCAGATCCCGACCTACGCGCGCGGCAAGCACGACCCGGACTCGATCGACTATCCGCGACGAGCGGCTGCGCCCGATCCTCGAGTCGACCAAGGGCGTGATCCTCTACCAGGAGCAGGCGATGCATATCTCCCAGGAGCTCGCGGGGTTCAGCGGCGCCAAGGCCGACGACCTGCGCAAGGCGATCGGCAAGAAGAACCGCGAGGCGATGGCCAAGCTCAAGCCCGAGTTCGTCGACGGCTGCCGCGCCTCGGGCACCGGCGAGAGCGTGATCGAGTGGCTCTGGACGACCAACGAGAAGTCCGCCGACTACTCGTTCAACAAGTCGCACGCGGCCTGTTACGCGCTGATCTCCTACCGGACCGCTTGGCTGCGGGCGAACTACCCGGCCGAGTACATGGCGGCGCTGATCTCCTCGGTGATGGACACCAAGGACAAGGTGCCGTTCTTCGTCGCGCAGGCCGAGCAGATGGGGATCTCGATCCTGCCCCCGGACGTCAACCTCTCAGACCACGAGTTCGTCGTCGTCGACGGCAACATCCGCTTCGGGCTGGACGCGGTCAAGGGCGTCGGCTTCGCGGCCGTCGAGGCGATCAAGCGGGCGCGCGAGAAGGGGCGACTTCACCGACATCTTCGACTTCTGCGACCGCGTCGACAGCCGCGCGGTCAACAAGAAGGCGATCGAGGCGCTGATCAAGTGCGGCGCGTTCGGCTCGACCGGCGCGACGCGCAAGGGGATGCTGCTGGTGCTCGAGCAGGCGCAGGCGGCCGGCCAGAAGGCGCAGCAGGACGCGCAGATCGGGCAGGGCTCGATCTTCGACCTCGAGCCGCTCGACGGGCGGCGGCCGCGAGCCTCGCGACGCCGAGCCACGCGCCGATCCCGGCGATCGAGTTCGACCGCACCGAGCTGCTGGCGGCCGAGAAGGAGTCGATCGGCCTGTTCATCTCCGCCCATCCGCTGAAGGAGCTCGGGCCGGCGCTGGCGGCGCAGGCCGACTGCACGGTGAGCGAGCTCGCCGGCCGTCGCGACGGCGACTGGGTCACGGTCGGCGGGATCATCGCCGACGCCAAGCGCCTCCGGACCAAGAAGGGCGACCCGATGATGTTCGCGACGCCTCGATGACCTCGACGGCTCGGTCGAGCTGCTCGTGTTCGGCGAGGCGCTCGCTGCCGCCGGGGACGCGATCGCGCCCGACGCGGTCGTGCTCGTACGCGGCAGGCTCGACCACCGCGACCGCGACAAGACTTGCATCGTCGTGCAGAAGGTCGAGCGGTTCGAGCCGAGCGCCGAGGAGGTCGAGGAGGCGGCCGAACAGGCGGCCAGGCGGCCGGTGGCCGCGGCCGCGCTGCGCCTGCGCCTCGACGCGGCGAGCTTCCCGGCGACGATCCTGAACGAGCTCAAGGAGGTGCTGGCGGGCTTCCCCGGGGAGTCGGACGTCGTGATCGAGCTGAGCACCTCGGTCGGGGCCCGCAAGCTCAAGCTCGGCCCGCGGTTTCGCGTCGCGCGCAGCGCCGGGCTGCACGCGGAGCTCGACGCGCTTCTGGGGTCGGCGCTGCCGCCGACGACCCGCCCCGACGGGCCCGCCAGCGTCGTCGCCGGCGCGGTCTAGACACCTCACCTGATACGTGCCCGTGCCCGCAAGCCCTGCTTGCGCAGCTTGAACGCGAGCGCGACGTCCTCGGCGGCCGGGGAACCGTTGTCCCTGCCGGTCTCGAGCACGCACGGCAGGAGGTCGAACCGGGGTTCGGACAGGAACACCGCGCAGCCGCGCTTGCCGAGCTCGCCCTCGCCGAGGATCGCGTGCCGGTCGCGGTTTGAGCCGAGCGGCGTCATCGAGTCGTTGACGTGCAGCGCCCGCAGTCGGTCGAGACCGACGACGCGATCGCACTCGTCGAGCGTCTCGCTCAGCCCCTCGGGGGTGCGGATGTCGTAGCCGGAGGCGAACAGGTGGCAGGAGTCCAGGCACAGGCCGAGCCGCTGATCGCCGCCGGCCGCCTCGAGCAGCGCCGCCAGCTCCGCGAACGAGCGTCCGAGCGTGCCGCCGGCGCCGGCCGTGTCCTCGAGCAGGAGCGGACAGTCCTCGGAGTCATTGAGCGCCTGCCCGATGACCGCGCCGGCGCGATCGATCGCCTTGCCGACCGTCTCCCTGCTTGGCCGAGCCGGGGTGCAGGACGACCCCGACCGCCCCGATGCCCTTGCCGACGTGCAGCGACTGCTTGAGCGACGCGAGCGACTTCTCGCGCATCTCCGGATCCTCGGTGGCGCAGTTGATCAGGTAGACGGCGTGAATCAGCACGGCCTGGATCGGGCTCGCGTCGAGCTGCTCCCGAAACTCCGCGAAGTCCTCCTCGCTGTAGGCGGTGGGCCGCCACATGCGCGGCGACTGGTTGAAGATCTGGATCGCCTCGCAGCCGCGCTCGATGCCGTGCTCAACCGCATTCGAGAGACCACCGGCCTGCGATACGTGGGCGCCGATTAGCATGTTCGCCGCGGTCTCATGCGGGTTCGCTTTGCTCCATCTCCAACCGGGGCGCTGCACATCGGCGGCGCCCGCACCGCGCTATACAACTGGCTCCTCGCCCGGCGCGACGGAGGCGAGTTCGTGCTGCGGATCGAAGATACCGACCGCGAGCGTTCGACCCCGGAGAACGTCGAGCAGATCCTCGACGCGCTTCGCTGGCTCCAGCCTCGACTGGGACGAGGGGCCGATCTTCCAGTCGCAGCGCGCCGGACGCCACGCCGAGGTGCTCGCGCAGCTGCTCGAGTCCGGGCATGCGTACCGCTCGAACGCGACCGCGCGAGGACGTCCAGGCGTACAAGGCGCGGCACGGCGCCGACCGCGGCTTCCGCGGCGAGCCGGAGGAATCGGGCGCGGTCCGGCTGCGCGTCCCCGACGACGGGCGAGACGGTCGTCGACGACGTGATCCGCGGCGAGGCTCGCTTCCCCAACGCCAGCATGGACGATCCGGTGATCGCCCGCGCCGACGGCTCGGCGCTCTACAACTTCGCAGTCGCGGTCGACGACCTCGACGCGGGTATCACGCACGTGGTGCGCGGAGAGGACCACTTGTCCAACACGCCCAAGCAGCTGCTCGTGTTCGAGGCGCTCGAGCGCCGGCGCCGCTCGTACGCGCATCTGCCGCTGCTGCACGGGCCCGACGGGCGCAAGCTCTCCAAGCGCCACGGCGCCGCATCGGTCCAGGAGCTGCGCGACGCCGGCTACCTGCCGGAGGCGGTCGACAACTACATCGCGCTGCTGGGCGCCGGATTCGCGCCGACGAGGAGCACTTCACGCTGGAGGAGCTGGCCGAGCGCTTCCGGCTCGAGCGGGTCTCGAAGAACCCGGCGGTGTTCGACGAGCAGAAGCTCCGGCACATGAACGGCCGCTGGCTGCGGGAGCTGCGCGATCGACGAGCTGACGCGCCGGCTCGAGGAGTACACCGGCGCACCGGCCTGCGCGGAGCGGTCGAGATCTCCGCCGAGAAGATCCAGACGCTCGCCGACTTCTGGCCGCTGGTCGGCTTCCTGTTCGACGGCCCGGCGGACGATCCGGCCGCGTTCGAGCGGGTGATCGGGCGCGACGGCGGCGTCGAGAACCTGCGCGCCGCGCGCGAGGCGCTCGCGGCGGTCGGAGCCGTTCACGCACGGAGACGGTCGAGGAGGCGCTGCGCGGCGTCGTGGAGCGCCCGGCCACGAAGCCCGGTCAGGTCTTCCAGCCGGTCCGCGTCGCGATCGCCGGGCAGCACCGTCTCGCCCGGGATCTTCGAGAGCGTGGCGCTGCTGGGACGCGAGGAGACACTTTCGCGGATCGACGGCGCTTCGCGGATCGTGGACGCCGACGGACGCTAAACCGTCCGTGAAGTCGTGCCGATAGCAGCGCAGGGGATGGGATCTGCCGCCTGATGATCCCCAGCGAGCCCTGCCGCGAGCCACCGATGCACGGCCACAGCAGCGCCGCCACGCCCAGCCGATCGGCTTGACGTCGGACGCGCGAGCGGCATCACAACGAGGGCCACGGCCGGCGCCTGACGCGCGGCGTTCGAGGCGCTCGAGGCGTTCCCGGTACTAGCCGAGTCGCGCAACCGCGTGCTGCGGCTGTTCGAGGCGGCCGAGCCGTCGACGGCCGAGCTGGTCGGCGGCGGTCGAGGGGGACGTCGCGCTGACGATCGCGGTCCTGCGGCTCGCCAACCAAGTCGACGGACGAGCTCGCGGGCGCGTCGAGAGCGTCGTCAAGGCGCGTCGAGGTGCTGTCGCCGCGGACGCGGTGCTGACGCGTCGCCAACCGCGCCCGGCACGTTTGACTTCTTCGAACGGACGCCGGTCTGGCAGGGCATCCCCGAGCGCTTCCGGCTGCACGCCGTGGCGACGCAGCGCGCCGCCGACCGGCTCGCGCGCGAGCTCGCACTACGACGCGCGCGACCGGCTGATGGTCACCGCGCTGCTGCACGACATCGGCAAGCTCGTGCTCGTCCACGCGTATCCCGGCTATCCCCGCGCAGGTCCACGGCGACGCCCGCACGCCCGGAGGAGCGGATCCAGCGCGAGCGGCGCGAGCTCGGCGTCGACCACGCGCTCGTCGGCGGCGTGCTCGCGCGGCGCTGGGGGCTGCCGGCCTCGCTCGCAAGCGTGATCGAGCGCCACCACGCCGAGGATTGCGCCGGCGAGGCCGCGTTCGTCCGGCTCGCCGACATGCTCGCCCACTACGTCTTCGGCGGCACGATCTCTCCGGCCGAGTTGCTCGCGGTCGGGCGAACCGTCGGCGTCAGGCCCGCCGAGTTGCGCGCCGTCATGTACGACCTGCCGCTGCCGAAGACCGGCGGCCGCCCCCGGCAGGTCGACCCGTGTCCGATGTCCGCGCGCGAGGTCGAGGTCCTGCGCCGGCTCGCGCAGGGCATGGTCTACAAGCAGATCGCCGGCGAGCTCGGGCTCTCGACGAGCACCGTCCGGACCCACCTGCACAACGTCTACGGCAAGCTCGGGGCGATGGACCGCGCGCAGGCGGTGCTGATCGCGACCGAGCGAGGATGGATCTAGTCGGTCCCGCCGAAAGACCTCACGGGACCCACTGTTGATCTCCATCACGACCAAGTCTCCCTACGCCCTGCGCGCGCTCGTCGAGCTGTACCGGTGTGGCGATGCGGCACCGGTCCCGATCGCGGAGCTCGCTCGGCGCGGCGATGTCCCGGTCCAGTTCCTCGAGCAGCTCTTCGCGACGCTGCGGCGCGCCGGCGTGCTGCGATCCCAGCGCGGAGTCAAGGGCGGCTACAGCTTCGCGCGCCCGGCCGAAGAGGTCACCGTGCTCGAGGTGGTGGAGTTGCTCGACGGGCCGATCGGCGCCGATGCGACTGGCGTATTCGCCGCCGCGGCCGCGGCGGCGCGCGCCGTGCTAATGGAGTCGACGGTTGCCGGCGTCGCCGAGGCTGAGGCGCGGGCGGCCGGGGCGACGATGTACCACATCTGAAGCGGTCGAAAGGGACGTCCCGGTGCGGGTTGCGCGGTTCTGGTGCGCTGTGGTTTGATCCGCTGCGGAGCGACTGACGCAGCGGGGTGCGTGGGGTATGGGCCGGAGGTTTGACCGCGAGCAGGGGATGGCGCAGGTCGGCCGGCTGATCGCGCGGGCGCGTGCTGGAGAGGGTGTCGTCGCCGTAGTTGAGGGACCGGCGGGGATCGGCAAGACGGCGCTCTTGGGCGAGGCGCGGTCATAGGATGCGCGTGCGGCATGACCGAAAGGGCGGTGGCGATGCTTTGGATGAAGTACCAGTTGGCGAGCTCACCGCCGTGGGGTCATCGCAGTAGGCGATCACGGGTTCGTGGTTGCCGACGCCCCAGCTCGTTCGCCACGCCTTTCACGGCCGGCCCCTTCGGCGCTCCTTTGCGCCCTGATCACACCCCGGGGTATCGGGGCGCTCGTTTGCGCCCTGATCACACCCCGAGATGTCGGACGATCAGCTCGGCTCGAGCGGCCCTACCGCCGCCGCGCCCGATCGATGAATCGCCGCGGCGGGAGGGGTCAGATCAGAGATCCCGGCTTACGCAGTCCCGAACGCCACGGTTCCCGAGCCCTGCAGCCACGAGACGCCGGCGACCGGCTGCGCGAGCACGGCGCAGGCCCCGTCGGGCAACGTGGGCAGGATCCCCAACGTGGTGACGTTGACGGACACCGAGCCGCGGATTCCGGCATATGAGCCGGTGCCCGAACCCTTCACGACCGAGACCAGTCCGGTGTATCCGCCCGTGAACGAGCACGTGTTCCAGTTGATCTGAGTCGGCTTCTGCTTGAGCGCCGCGGTGTCGACCTCGAAGGATCCCTTCGAAAGCGCGATCAGGTTGATCTTGCCGTCACCCGCGACGCCCCGCTGGTCGTGCCCGAAATCGGTGATCGCTCCGGTCAGGACATCGCTGCCCGACGTGCTCGGCGCCAGCGACGGGTACACCTCGTAGACATTGACGCGGCCTCCCGTTGCCTGCTGCGCCGCCGATGCGAAACTACCCGAGGCTGCCAGGGTAGCGACTGCGAGGGCCGGCACAGCGGCCACCGCCACCGCACGGCGAGCTGAGCTGAACATGGAAACTCCTTTCTTTGCCGCACTTCCCCGCGAAGCCGATCTCCGCCGTTGGAGTGCGAGTCATCAACCAGGGGGCGATCCTCACACGCTCATGTGTGCGTTGGCATCGGACACCCCTGTCTGATCTTTTCCGCTCGAGGCCGTCCGACCCGCGATCACCTGATCGCTGAGGGGTTGCGCCTCTGAAGGCGGGCTAACCCGCTGGGCCGGGCGTGATGGTGATCGTCACCGTCGCGCGGATCCCCGCCGGTCGGGGGGTACGGGGAGTGCGGGATCGGCGTTAGTCACGACCCCTCCGTTCGTCTCGACGGTTGCCGGCGTCGCCGAGGCTGAGGCGTGGGCGGCCGGGGCGACCTAGCCGCCGGCGTCGGAGCCTGTACAACTGCCCACTCGAGCGCCCGCGGACGCCGAGTGGGACGTTGAACAGCTGGACGCGGGTTAACGTCCCGCTCGCGTCTAGAGGACGCTCGAGTGGGCAGTTATCCACCCTGATCGACCGCTCGAGTGGGCGGTTATCCACCCTGATCGCGGCCAGGTCGCCGTCTTTCGGCAGCTACGCGGTTCAGTCTGTCTTCTGTGAATCCGGCTTGAAATCCTCAGCCGCGCCGTAGTCCAGCAGCGTCAGCTTCTCATCGTCGACCGGCCGGTCGATCCCGAGCGCGGCGCGGGGCTTGTTCCATGTGAACGACATGAGCTTCAACAGCAGGCCTGCAATCTCCTGAGGCGAGAAATGCCTGAGTGCCTCCTCCCGCGCTTCCGGCGTCAGCCTCGAAGGCACCTCGAGGAACGCCGAGGCCAGGCGCAGCGCGGCTTTCTGCCGGTCTGACAGATCGCTCTCCTCGAACTGCATGACTGTGTCAAGCGCGTCGTCTCCGGGCCACACAACTGCGTGGCGAAAGCTCATTCAGTACTCGCAGGAGTGTGCGACCGCGTTGCGAAGTCGCACGAGCTCCACCGTCATCGCGTCATCCGGGGGGATCCCCAGCGCGGCGATGAAGAAGTTCATGTACGCGCCGACGACCTGCTGGTCCGTCAACGCGGCCAGGTACATGGCTGTGTCTTCCCCGGCGGGAACTGGCGGAACGTTGACCTTGGGAGTCCTCATCGGGCGGCCGGTGCCAGGTCGAGCAGCGTCGCGAGCCTGAGCGAGGCCTCGTGCGCCGTGAGCGCGGTCGTGAAGTTGATGACGCCCGAGGTTCCGAGTTCGCGCTCGAGCTCGCCGGCGAGCTCAGGGCTGATGAGCGTGGGATCGACGACGAACTGCTCGACGAACGCAAGTGCCGCTCGCTCGCGGGCGGTGAAGGCCGGCGAGTGGTCCCACGACTCGAGCTCGGTCAGCCGCTCGGGGCTGTGGAGCGCGAGTTCCTCGCGGCAGCGAAAGAGCTGCGCCATCCGTGCCTTGGAGAGCTCGAGGAGCTCCGCGTCGGTCGCGGCCGCGGTCGCTCGCAGGAGCTCTCGATGCAACGCGTACACCTCCGCATGCAGCCCAAGCGTCGCGTCGCGCTCGCTTGGCGCGTGCTCATCGACGGGCAGCCACGTCACGCGCGAACCGTAGCACCGGGGGCACTTCCCACAATCAGGCCCGGCTCGGAGTCGCCCGCCAGCGGACACAGTTGCGCGCGCCAATAACATCATTCAGCTCATGGTCAGGCCTCCTCGCGACGCGTTGACGCACCCGGGAAGTGCGACTCTGCGTTCGCACCCGGACGCCGCTGCCGGCGTCGCGCACCGGGCCGGGCGCCCCCGACCACGGGTTTCCACGAGCGTTGCCGAGCTCGTGGGGAACACGCCGATGGTGTGCTTGACGCAGATCCTCGACGACGTGGACGTCGAGCTGTACGCCAAGCTCGAGGCGTTCAACCCCGGTGGCAGCGTGAAAGACCGAATCGGCGTCTCGATGATCGAGGCGGCCGAGCGGGAGGGGCGAATCGAGCCGGGGCGCACGACCATCGTCGAGGCGACGAGCGGGAACACCGGGATCGCGCTGGCGCTCGTCTGCGCGGCCAAGGGATACGACCTCGTCCTGACGATGCCCCAGGGGATGAGCCGCGAGCGAGAGGCGCTGTTGCGAATGTACGGTGCCCGCGTCGAGGTGACCGAGTCACTTGGCGGGATGAACGAAGCCGTGGAGGCCGCGCGCGCGCTCGCGACGCGCGATGACGTGTTCCTCCCGGATCAATTCTCCAACCCGGCGAACCCCGAGGTGCATCGGCGCACGACCGCCCCCGAGATCTGGGAAGCGCTCGAAGGGCGGGTCGACGTACTCGTAGCCGGCGTCGGGACGGGCGGAACGATCACCGGCACCGGTGAGGTGCTGAAGAGCCGAAACCCGCGCTGCCGCATCGTCGCGGTCGAGCCGAAGTCCTCAGCGGTGCTTTCCGGCGGGCGCCCCGGTCCCCATCGCATCCAGGGGATCGGCGCGGGGTTCGTCCCGGCGGTGCTCAACCGCGAGCTGCTCGACGAGGTGATCACGGTCAGCGATGAGCATGCGATCGAGACGGCACGCGCGCTCGCACGGCGCGAGGGCGTGCTCGCGGGCATCTCGGCCGGAGCGGCGGTTTGGGCGGCGCTGGTGCTCGCGCGGCGGCCCGAGTCGCGCGGCGCCCGGATCGTCGCGGTCCTGCCGGACTCCGGCGAGCGCTACATATCGACGCCATTCTTCGCCCCCTGAGCGCGGGCTCGAGGGTCGCGCCGCGCGGCTGCCGATGAGACGTCGGTACCCTTCACCGATGCTTGGTTTGCAGTTGCTCAGCGGCGCAACGGCGGAGCTTCGCCGCAATGTCGCGACCGCCCGCAGCCGCGATCCGGCGGCTCGCGGCGTCGGCACGCTGGAGATCCTGGCGACCTGGCCGGGCGTGCACGCGCTGCTCGCGCACCGCCTCGCGCATGCGCTGCACGATGCCGGCGTCCCCGTCATGCCACGCGTGATCTCGTCGGTGTCGCGCTCGCTGACCGGGATCGAGATCCACCCGGCGGCCACGATCGGCGACGGGTTCTTCGTCGACCATGGGATGGGCGTCGTGATCGGCGAGACGGCGGAGATCGGTCGCGACGTGACGCTGTATCAGGGCGTCACGCTCGGCGGCACCGGGTTCGCGACGGGGAAGCGGCATCCGACGATCCAGGACAACGTCACGATCGGCTCCGGGGCGAAGCTGCTCGGCCCGATCACGGTCGGTCACGGCGCCAAGATCGGCGCCGGCAGCATCGTCATCCACGACGTCCCACCCAACTCCACCGTCGTCGGCAATCCGGGTCATCCGGTGCGCGTCGAGGGACGCCGCCCGGAGGGGCCCGACGTCGACTGGGTGCATCTTCCCGACCCGATCGCGGACGCGATCAAGGGCCTCGCCAGCCGGATCGCGGCCCTCGAGCGCGCGTTGCAGGACGGCGACGGCGCCGAGATCAGAACGCTGCGCCCGGCGCCGGCCGAGGTTCGCATGAACCGCTCGGTCGGCCCTAACCCCGCGGGCGGCTAGGCAACGGCGGCGCGACCGGCTCGGCATCGCTGTCGGTCTCGACCACCGGGGGCAGCGGCGCCCCGACCGCCGGGCCATCTGGCATGTTGCGACGAGCCCGCACGAGATAGAGCGGGCGACCCTTGACCTCGTCGTAGATCCGTCCGACGTACTCGCCGATGATGCCGATCGCGATCAGCTCGATCCCGCCGAGCAGCAACACCACGATCGTGAGCGCGCTGAAGCCCGGCAGGTAGGAGCCGAGCAGCCTCAGCACGACGACGATCGGGATCGCGATGAACGCCAGCGTCGAGATCACGAAGCCGAGCAGCGTCGCGAGCTGCAGGGGACGATGGGAGAAGGAAGAGATCGCGTCGAGCGAGAAGCGCAGCATCTTGCCGAACGTGTATTTCGTCTCGCCGGCGTAACGCGGGTCGCGGTGGTAGGGCACGGCTGCCTGGCGGTAACCGACCCAAACGGTCATGCCGCGCAGGAATCGGTTGCGCTCGCGCATCGAGAGCAACGCGTCGAGCGCCCGCCGGTCGAGCAGGCGGAAATCGCCGGAGTTGTGTTGCAGCTCGACCTGGGCGAGCTTGTCGAACAGGCGATAGAACCATCGGGCGGTGCTGAGCTTGAAACGCGATTCGCCTTCGCGCTGCTCCCGGACCGCGTAGACGACGTCGCAGCCGGCGTGCCAGTGGTCGAGCATCGTCGGGATCACCTCGGGCGGATCCTGGAGGTCCGCGTCGAGCATTACCACCGCGTCACCCGTCGCGTGATCGAGGCCGGCCGTGAGCGCCGTCTGGTGACCGAAATTGCGTGACAGGTACACGACGCGCACGCGCGGATCGCTCTCCGCCAGCTCGTCGAGGATCTCAGGCGTGCGGTCCGAGGAGCCATCGTCGACGAGCACAAGCTCGAACATCAGGCCCTCGAGCGCACTGCAGACGCGGGCGTGGAACTCACCCACCAGTGCCTCCTCGTTGTACACCGGCGCGACGACGCTCAGCAGCCGCAACTGACGCGCGTCGACCGCTGTCGCCTCGCTGTCTTGGGAGATCATTTCGTCACCGGCGGCGAGTCACAGTCCGAGGAGCGTGTTGCCATGCGGGATGTAACCGATCAAATTGACCGCGAGCACGAAGCCGCTCATCGCGACCGCCGTGCGCTGTAGGCCGCGGTCGCGCGCGAGTGCCGCGAGGGGCAGCAGCCACGCCATGTACCACGGCAGCAGCGCGGTCGCGGTCGCGAGCAGCGCGACCGTCGCCCAGCCTGCCCCCGTAATCCACTCGATCTTGCCGCGGTAGCAGCGCCACACGAGCAGCGCTGTGATCAGAACGAACAGCGCCCCCAGCAGGACACCGCCGACGCCGGTAATCGTGCCGCTGAAGCCGAGCCGTGAGACGATGAACCCGGGGATACTGTGCCAGTCGCCCTCGTTCTGGGCCTTGTTCAAGGTCGCGAGCATCTTGAGGCTCCCCGAGCCGAACAGAGCGAGTGCGGCCACGGCGAGAGTGACTGCCGCGACCGCGGCGCCGGTTACCAAGTCCCGTCTTCGACGACCGGTTGGCTGGCCGGCGCCGCCGGCGAGCGCGAACGGAAGGACGATGCCGCCGGTCAACTTGACCCCACTCGCGACGATCATCATCGCGCCCGCGGAGCGCTCGCGTTGGCGGATCATCAGCCACACGCCGGAGGTCATCAATGCCAGCATCAACAGGTCGTTGTGCCCGCCGCCGATCCCGTACACCACGACCAGCGGATTGAGCCCCACCAGCGCCGCGCCCTTGACCGGATCCACGCCGCGCACGCGCGCGGCGTTCCAGACCAGACCGACGGTGAGCAGGGTCGCGAGCGCTGCAATTCCCTTGTACGCGAAGATCGACGCGGCGATCGAGACCGGCGCGAGGATGTAGCTCAGGATCGTGAACACGGGTCCGTACACCGACGGGATGTACGACCACTTCGCGCCTACATAGGGGAATACCGAGTCGTACGCGATCGCATGTGGTCCGAACAGGTATGGGTTGATGCCGTACAGCGCACCCATTCGCCCGTACGCCTGATAGCTGTAGATGTCGGTCGAGATCAGCGGCGGGGCGAGCACGATCAGCGCATAGAGCGCGGCGATCGTCATCAGCACGGCGCGGCCTGACAGCCGATCCGAGGCGTGGACCACCACCGCGTAGAACCCGAACATCAGCGAGAGGACGACGATCAGCGCCGGGATGCCGAGGTGCATGCCGGTGCTGCCGAACGGTCCAGCGAGATTGCCCGGCGCCGGCCGGATCGATTCCGGCAGCATCGTGTCGGTGCCGGCCGCGGTGAGCGAGATCAGCAGCCCGGTGGCGAGCAGCGCCGCCGAGCCCGAGCATGGCGACGCCCGCGCCGGGAAGTGCGCGGCGATCCTCGAGGGCCGTCGTGCTGAGCTCGAATGCGCCGCTCTGAGGCGTCGCCCCGAGCGGGCCGTTGACGCTCATTGGCTTGAGGTTGCCCGGTGGGGGGTCGGTTCCGGTTTGGCGGACATTGTGATCGAGTTAAGGGTTCGCCGTCGTCTCGAGTCATCGCCGGCGCGCGCCCGACGGTCTCGAGTCATCGCCGGCGGTCGCCCGACGGCGTGGCGTCACGGTGAGCGCATCGTCTCGGGCGCCGTTGGCCCCGGCGTGGCGATCGCCGCTGCCTCGCGCCGCAGGCGCGGGACCAGCACCATCGCCTCGAGCGCGATCGCCGCCGACATCTTGCTCGCCCCGGCGGTCGCGGTCGCCGAACACGATCGGCACCTCGCGTACGCGGAAACCCGCGAGGATCGCCCGGTAGGTGACCTCGATCTGGAACACGTAGCCCGTCGGCTCGCACGCTCGGCAGGTCGATCGCCTCGAGCACCGCGCGGCGGATGCACTTGAAGCCGCCGGTCAGGTCGCGCACGTCGACGCCGCAGGATCGCGCGCGCGTAGAGCCGCCGCCGCGGCTGATCAGCCGGCGCAGCAGGCCCCAGTTGCGGACGCGCGCCGCCGGCCACGTAGCGCGAGCCGAGCACGAGGTCGGCGTCCTCGGCGGCCGCGAGCAGGTCGCCGAGGTAGCTTGGGATCGTGCGAGAAGTCGGCATCCATCTCGATCACCAGCTCGGCGCCGCCGGCCAGCGCGCGCTCGAAGCCGGCGATGTAGGCGCGCCCGAGGCCGGTCCTTGCGGCTGCGGTGCAGGACCTCGACGGACGTCCAGCTCCTCGGCCAGCTGCGTCGGCGATCTCGCCGGTGCCGTCCGGCGAGCTGTCGTCGACGACCAGGATCCGATGCTCGCCCGGCGCGACTTGCGCGATCTCCGTCGCCGTCGGCGCGGACGATCGGCCCGAAGTTCTCGGCCTCGTTGTAGGTCGGGATCACCAGCCAGATCGCGCGCGTCCATGGCCGCCGAGCGTAGTAGCCGAATCGCGGCAGCGCGCGAGTTGCCGCCGGCGACGGCTATCAGCGGACGTGCGCGACCGCTATCGCGGACGTGCGCGACGCTATCTGAGAGCGCGACGTGCTAGCGCGCGGACGTAGGCGACGCGGCCCCAGCTCGGCTCGGGCGCGAGCTCGATCGGCTCGCCGCCGCGGTCGGGCTGGATGTAGACGAAGGCGCCGCGTGTCCTCGTCGAAGACGACGTCGAGCTCGCCCTCCTTGACGCGCTGGTCGAGCCAGGCGCCGCGGAAGATCAGCCGCCGCAGCCAATGCACGAGCGAGCGGTCCGATGGGCCGACCAGCTCGGGCCAGCAGTCGTTGACGTGCTCGCCGAGCGCCGAGGCCGGATCGGTCACCTCGCCGTTGACGACGAGGTTGATCAGGTCCTCGGCCTCGTCCTCGGTCGATCGCGTCGCCGATGAAGCCGAGCGCGCCGCGCGGCCTGCTCGCAGCGCTCGCGAAAGTCGCGCTCGTTGAACGTGAAGCGGAGGTCTCCGTACTCCAGCACGAAGTCCTCACCGGAGGTGTAGTTGCCGCGTCGGTACATGGCCGTCGGCATCTTATGGCGGAATCCTGCCCCGGCGCAGCCCCTGAACGTGATGTTGCAGAGCGCCGTTGCGGAGGGTCTTGCGTCGCGGTTCAGAGGGTGATTCCTGGCGGTTTGAGGAGGGTGAATTCCGTCGCCGACTCAGGCTCTGATTGCGTCATGCATGACCGCCACGACCACGATCCTGATCGTCGAGGACGACGAGCGTCACGCGAGCGTTCCTCGCTGACAACCTCGCGGCCGACGGCTACGAGCTGCTCGAGGCCGGCTCCGCCGACGATGCGCGCCGACTGCTCGAGCCACGAGTTCGCCGACCTCGCGATCGTCGACCTCGGCCTTCCCGACGGCGACGGCCTCGAGCTGATCCGCGCGTGTCCGCGAGGCCGATCGGGCGTGGCGCGCGTTCGACCCGACGCTGCCGCTGATCGTCCTCTCCGGCCGCGTCGCGCGAGCTCGACCGGCTGCGCGGGTTCGAGCGCGGCTGCGACGACTACCTGATCAAGCCGTGCACGCTACGCCGAGCTGCGGGCGCGGATCGGCGCGCTGCTGCGCCGCGTCGGGCGTACCATCGGCGCGGGCAGGGTGCGCGTCGGGCCGCTCGAGCTCGACGCGCTCGGCCGTCAGGTATGGGTCGACGGCGAGCCGGTCGCGCTGTCGAGGAAGGAGTTCGCGCTCCTGCGCGCGCTCGCGGCCGAGCCCGACGCGCGTCTTCACGCGCGAGGAGCTGATGCGCGGCGTCTGGGGTTAGCGATCGATCGGACCGCCAACGACGGACGCTGACTCGCACGCCTCGCGCCTGCGCAGCAAGCTCTAGCGGCGGGCGCGTGCGGTACGTCGTCAACGTCTGGGGCGTCGGTTACCGGTTGGTCGACGGGGGCGTCGGCATGAGCGCCGTTGCTCGCGTGCGCCGGTTGGATGCGTCGCCACGACTGGGCGCAGCGGGGCTGCACGATCCTGTGGCGGCTGCTCGGGGCGCGCAGCGAGGCGATCGCCCGCGCCTGCCACGAGTTGCGCGGACCGCTCGCCGCCGCGCGGTTGGGCGCTGAGCTCGCGGCGCGTGGCGGTGAGCCTGCCGCCCGGACGCTGGCGCGCGCTCGATCTCGAGCTCGGGCGGGCCGCGCTGGCGCTGGACGATCATGGGCGGGATCGCGGTGCGGCGCGAGGCGCCGCTGGCGCTGGTGCGCGTGGACGTCGCGCAGGTGCTGCGGCGATCTCGGCAGTTGTGGCAGTCGGCGGCGGCGGCCACCGGCGCCGTGCTCGAGCTGTGCCGGCCGGACGCGCCCGCTTACGTGATCGGCGACCGGCTGCGGTTGGCCCAGGCGCTCGGCAACCTGATCGCGAACGCGATCGAGCACGGGGGAGGGGCGGTCGAGGTGCGGGTGCGGCTGGTGCGCTGCGTCGACGCGGCGCGGGGCGGGCTCGGAGCTGACGTGACGGCGGCCGTCCCGGATTGCGTGCGGATCGAGATCACCGACGAGGGGCCGGGCCTGCCCGCCGCCGGTTGCGAGCCTCGCGCGCCGGCCGCGCCGCGGGCGGGGACAGCGGGGGCGCGGGCTGGCGATCGCGAGCTCGGTCGTGGCGGCCCACGGTGGCCGGCTCGCGGCCGCACCGAGCGAGCGGGGCGCGCGAGTCGTGCTCGAGTTGCCGGCTGCGCCCGCGCGCTCGCGGGTTCCGGCAGGCCCGTCGCTCGCCTGAGCGGGCGAGCCCGGTCGCCGCGACGGCGCCCGGGCGGGCCGTGGGATCAACGTGACGCCAGGGCGTCGCGTTCATCCGACGCTCACGTCGGCAGCGGCATGAGCGTGGGATATCGACACCCGTATGTGAGGGTCGATATCCCACGCTCGCAGCAGCAGCAGCAACAGCCTCCGCTCGCAACCCAGTGCCCGTTCGACGCACAGAGGAGCGTGGTGCCGCCCTTTGACGCAGGCACACCGCTCGGACGGAACCGGCCGGATTCTGCACGATCGCGCCCGCCGCGCCGGGCTGCACGCGTGCCTGCAGCGGTCGGGCGGCGCCGCGCGCACGGCCGGCGATCCGGATCGGCCGCTGACGCCTGCGAATCGAGTCGCAGGGGGGAGGATTGATGCCCGGGTGGGGCAACCAATGAGAGTTGGGTTGCATTGTGGGAGATTGTGGGATACAGTGGTCGCCGCGCATGCAGAACCCGGGTGGCAGGGCTCCTCCCACCCAGCCACCCGGGTTCGGAGACTCCGGTCGATGCGAATGAGAACCGCTTGATCTTCCGCGGAACCTTCGAACACGCGCTCGACGCCAAGCACCGCCTGACGGTGCCGGCGAAGTTCCGCGCGGCCCTCTCGGGCGGCGTCGTGCTCGCGGCCTCGCCGGAGACGGCGCCTGGAGCCCCGCGCTCGATCGCGATCTGGACGCCGGAGACGTACGACGCCTACACGACGACCGCGCTGGCAGGACTCAACCCGATCTCGCCGAAGGCGCGCGATCTCAAGCGCTTCTTCTTCAACTACTCCCACGACACCGAGCTCGACTCGGCGCAACCGCGTGATGATCCCGACGCCGCTGATGGAGTACGCAGGACTCGGCAAGGACGTCGTCGTGACGGGTTCCGGCGAGTGCCTGGAGGTGTGGGATCGCACGCTGTACGCCGGTTACAGCGCAGACGTTCTGATCCGTGTCCCCGACATCGCGGCGAGCCTTGGCGACACTGCTTGACATGACGGAAACGCACATCCCGGTGCTGGCCGGCGAGCTGATCGACCTGCTCGACCCGCGCGCCGGCGAGGTGGCCGTGGACTGCACGTTCGGCGGCGGTGGCCACGCGCGCCTGATCGCCGACCGGATCGGCCCGGCGGGCGTGCTGATCGCGATCGACCGCGATCCGGTCGCCGAGGAGCGATTCGCCGAGCTGTCGGCCGAAGTGGCGTGCGACACGCGCTTCATCCGCGCCGACTTCGCAACCGGCCTCGAGCGACTGCGCAAGGAGCACCTGCGGGCCGATCTCGTGTACCTCGACCTCGGCATGTCCTCGATGCAGGTCGACACGTGGGCGCGTGGCTTCTCCTACTCCTACGACGCGCCGCTCGACATGCGCATGGATCCCGACCAGGAGCTGACCGCGCAGGAGATCGTCGGCACCTGGGACGAGCGGCGGCTGACGCGGCTGCTGCGCGAGTACGGCGAGGAGCGCTACGCGCCTCAGATCGCCCGCGCGATCGTCCGGGCGCGGCGCTCCCATGAGCTGAGCTCGACGAACCAGCTCGTCGAGACGATCAAAGCCGGCGTCCCGGTCCCGGCGCAGTTCGCCGGCGGGCATCCCGCGCGCCGGACGTTCCAGGCGCTGCGGATCGCGGTCAACGACGAGCTGACCCAGCTGGACGCCGCACTGCCGACCGCGTGGGACGTGCTCGAGCCCGGTGGACGGCTGGCCGCGATCTCCTTTCACTCGCTCGAGGATCGTCGCGTCAAGCGCTTTCTCGCCGCGCGCGCCCGCGGGTGCGTATGTCCACCGGACCTGCCCGTGTGCGTGTGTGGGCATGAGCCCGAGGCAGAGCTGCTGACGCGCCGGGCCGTGGCCCCGACGCCCGGCGAGGTGGCGGCGAACCCGAGATCGAAATCCGCGCACCTGCGGGCGGCGCGCAAGCTCGAGGAGGGCGGCCAATGAAGCCACAGCCCATGACAGCCGCAGGCAGTCGGAGTGCTGCCGCTGCCGCCACGAGTACGCAGCCCGTAGCCGCCCGGAGCGCGGCTGCCGCGACGGCGCGCGCCCAGCCCGCACCCAGCCGGCCGGCCACTCGCCCGCGCCCGAAGCCGACAGTCGTGCAGTCGGGAGCGCGCCCGGCGACCGCGGCGCGGACGAAGGCGGCGTCCGTCCGTTCGCCGGCGCCAAGCGCAGCGCCGGCCGCCGCTGGGGGCGCGCACCAGCGGGCGCTTCGCCGGACGGCAGTCCCCACGATTCCGCGGCGGATCTCGGGCCCCGTCGCGCGCCCAGCCGTAGCCGACAGGCCACGAGCGCCGGTCGAGGCGCCGGTCCTGCCCGGCTCGCTCGCCAGGCGCGCGATCGCTCGTGTATCCACGCTCCCCGATCATTCGCTGCTCGACCGGGTGGTGCGGGGCCGCGCGTGGATCCCGTTGCTCGGCGTGTTGCTGACGGGAATCGTGGCGTCGCAGGTGGAGGTGCTCAAGCTCGGCGCCAGCCTCGGTCGCTCGGTGCAGCTGACGAGCACGCTCCAAGCGAGCAATCAGGCGCTCAGCGAGAGCGTCACGGAGCTGGGCGACACCCAGCGGATCGAGAAGCTAGCGACGGGCATGGGGATGGTGATGCCGCCGGCGAACGCGGTCACCTTCCTGACGGCGCCCGGCGCGACGAACATCGGACGCGCGCTGGCCAACGTGCACGCGCCGAACGCCGCTGACTTCGAATCCCTGCAGACGGCCCAGGGCGCGGTCGTGACGCAGTCGGACTTGAGCAGTCTCACGGCGGCTCTGTCGGGAGGCACCGCATCCGCGCCCCCGACGCCGACCTCGACCTCCACTTCAACGGCCGCTTCGACGTCGACCTCGAGCTCCACTTCAACGGCCGCTTCGACGTCGACCTCGAGCTCCACTTCAACCCCCGCTTCGACGTCGACCGGTCCCTGACGGTGGGTTCCATCAGCGGCGGCTCGTGAACCTGATCGACCGACGCATCGGCCTGCTGTTCGTCGCCTTCGTCGCCCTGCTCGTGGTCGGGGTGGCGCGCGCGACCTATCTGGGCACGGTCCGCGGCGGCGAGCTGCGGCGCGACGCGGCGACCCAGCAGATCGTGGACGCGTCCGTTCCCGCCCCCAGGGGCACGATCACCGACCGCAACGGGGTCGAGCTCGCGATCAGCGTGTCGGCCGACGACGTGATCGTGGATCCCTTCCTGATCAAGCAGCCGCAGGTCGTCGCGCGTCAACTGGCGCCGTGGTTGAACGAGTCATTCGCGACCGTGCTCGCAGAAGTGACCAAGCCTCACACGGGCTTCGTCTACCTCGCGCATCAACTGCCGGCGGCGCGGGCGAACGCGATCCAGGCGCTCAGCATCGACGGCGTCTCGCTGATCGCGGACACGCGCCGCGTGTACCCGCAATCCTCGACCGCCGCGCAGGTCATCGGCGGGGTCTACGAGAACGGCCACGGCTCCAATGGGATCGAGTACCGCTACGACAACGTCCTGTCGGGTCGCAACGGGTTGCGGCGGCTGGTGCGGGACGCGATCGGACAGACGATCTCGGTCGACAACGTGCGCCCCGCGGTCCCCGGCAAGAACATCGAGCTGACGATCGACGCGCAGATCCAGCAGGAGGTGGAGCAGGTTCTAGCCGGCGTCGGGACGACGTACAGCCCCAAGAGCGCGAGCGCGATCGTGATGAACCCTGACACCGGTGCGATCCTCGCGCTGGCGAACTGGCCGTCGGTCAACGCCAACGATCCCGGCGCCTCACCGGCGAGCGCGGACGAGGACAGCGCCGTCGAGCTCAACTACGAGCCGGGGTCGACGTTCAAGGCGATCACGGTCTCCGGCGCGCTCCAGGAGGGGCTGATCACGCCCCAGACGACGTTCGACATCCCCCCGGAGCTGCAAGTCGCGGACCGGCAGATCCACGACGCCGAGGACCACGGCTACGAGACGTTGACGACGGCCCAGATCCTGCAGGTCTCGAGCAACATCGGCGCCGACCTGATCGGCATCACGAAGCTCGGCCCGCAGCGGTTCGACTATTGGGTGCACCGCTTCGGCTTCGGGTCCCTGACCGGCGTCGATCTCCCCGGCGAGGAGCAGGGCATCGTGTTGCACTGGTGGCAGTACTCGGGATCGTCGATGGGCAACCTGCCGATGGGGCAAGGCGAGTCGGTGACGCTCATGCAGATGGCAACCGCGTACGCGGCGATCGCGAACGGCGGGATCCTGCGGCCCGCGCATGTCGCCGCCGCGATCGGTGGCAAGGCGCTCCCGACCCCGGCCGGTCACCGAATCATCTCGCCCCAGACGGCGCTCGAGGTGCGCAAGATGCTCCGCGGCGTGTTCGCGGACGGCGGTACCGCTTCCGGCGCCGCGATCCCCGGCTACGACATGGCCGGCAAGACCGGCACCGCCAACATCGCCGTCGACGGTCAGTACTCGGACACCGAGTACGTCGCCTCATTCATCGGGATGGTCCCGACGATCGATCCGAAGCTGCTGGTCGCGGTGATGGTGAACCAGCCGCAGGGATCGATCTATGGCGGCGCCGTCGCCGCGCCGGCGTTCCAGAAGATCGTCGGCTGGACCGTCCCGTACCTGGGGATCAATCCTTGCCCGTCGCCGTGCCAGTCCTCGACGGACCAGCCGCCCGCCCCCTGATTGCCTCGTCCTCCTCGCTGCCGAGCGCGCGCTGGAGCGTCGCGAGCCGGTCATCCCACTGCCCGCCGACCTCGGCCATCCACGTGACCGCCTCGGACAGCGGCGCGGGAGTGACGCGGTAGCGGACCTCCCGGCCGGCGCGCTCGCGGCCGAGCAGGCCAGCATCCGTGAGCGCCCCGAGGTGCTTGAGCACCGCCTGGCGCGAGATCGGCAGCACGGAGGCGAGCTCGGTCGCGGTGCTGGCCGGCTCGCGCGCGAGGGTCGCGAGAATCTGGCGGCGGGTGGGGTCCGAGAGGGCGCCGAAGACGGCCCCGGCGCGATCGGATGGGTCAGCTGACCCGTGCACGCCTAGGCCGCGAGGAGAGCCGGACCGAAGGAGCGACCAGCGGTCCCGGGCAGCGGCGTGCCGACGAGGTCGAGCACGTCGAGCGGCCGGGACTCGACGACGCGCAGGCGCGTGGCGGCCTCGCCGTCGCGCTCGAGCGTGAGCTCGACGCGGGTGGCCGGGTCGCCGTCGTTGGCCCACCAGAACGCGAGGCGCGACGGCGCGATGGCCTCCTCAACCCAGCCGGTCTTGATCTCCGAACCCGAGCTGAAGCGCGCCTCACCGCCGGGCAGCAGCTCGAGCATCACCTCGTCGGCGAGCCATCCGTCGCCGGTGACGGCCTCCCACACGTCCTCGCGCGTTGCCGGGAGTACCAGCTCGCGCTCGACCCGATCGCTCATCGCGTCCTCCAGATCCGATAGTGCAACCCAGAGGTTGCACGTCTGCTATGTTGCTGCGCAACCAATCGGTTGCACAATAGCACCGGAAAGGAGGCCTCATGACACTCGTGCCGATGGTCGTGGAGCAGACCGCGCGCGGCGAGCGTTCGTTCGACATCTACTCGCGCCTGCTCAACGACAGGGTCGTGTTCCTCGGCGGCCAGGTCGACGAGGACGCGGCGAACCTGATCGTCGCCCAGCTCGTCCACCTCGAGTCTGATGACCCGGACAAGGACATCCACCTCTACATCAACTCGCCGGGCGGCTCGATCTACGCCGGCATGGCGATCTACGACACGATGCAGTTCATCCGTCCCGACGTGCAGACGATCTGCTACGGGATCGCGATGTCGATGGGGTCGATGCTGCTGGCCGGCGGGGCGCCGGGCAAGCGGATGTCGCTGCGCAACAGCCGCATCCTGATCCACCAGCCGTCCGGCGGCTATCAGGGTCAGTCGAGCGACATCGAGATCCACGCGCGCGAGGTGCTCGCGCTGCGAGCCCGCGTGGATGAGATCTACGCACAGCACACCGGCCAATCGATCGAGCGCGTGCATGCCGACATGGAGCGCGACCGCTACTTCACCGGCGAGGAGGCCGTCGCGTACGGGCTGGTCGACCGCGTCCTGGAGCAGCGTGAGCTGGCGCGCGGCGCAAGGGGCTTCGGTCAGGGCTGAGCTGCCTTCTGATCGACTCGGCGGCGAACCTTGGCAATCCGGGTCCGCATAGCGGAACCGTGACGCCGAGGTCCCGCCGCGCGGGCCACCGTCGGGCCTAGCGCCGCCGCTCGGGCCACCGTCGGGCCGAGCGCGGCCGATCGGTTGCGGCGACGCAGCTGAGACGGGGCGCCGGAGCGCCTCGCTATCGTCCATCTGGCTGCGACCTCGGTGGGCGGCCGCGGCTGACCGCGTACCGAGCTTCTTCCGGACATCGACCTCTTGGACCTGCTGCGCCGGCCGCTGCTGACTGGGGCCATGATCGCGCCAGCCGCCGCGTTGGCGCTCCTCGCGTTCCAGTCCGCCGGCTACTTTCCGGGCGCGACCGCGGTGGCGGCGATCATTGCGCTGCTCGCGCTCGCGCTGTGGGTGCTGGTCGCGCCGAGGCCGTTCGCCGGACTCACGCGAGCGGGTCTGGTGAGCGTCGTCCTGCTCGCCGCCTTCGCGCTCTGGACGTTGCTCTCGGGGCTGTGGTCGCACGCACCCGGGAGGGCGCTGATCGAGTTCGACCGGGTGCTCCTGTATGTCGCGGTCCTCGCGCTGTTCGTGCTCGTTGGCCGGACGGCCCGCCGGGTCAGGCTGCTCGTGGCGGCGCTCGCGGCCGCGGCGCTCCTCGTCTCGCTGGTCGCGCTCGGCGCCTGGCTGCTCCCCGATCACGTCCACGTCTCCCAGTTCTTCCAGCGCATCCGGCTGTCCTATCCGACGGGATACTGGAACACGACCGGGCTGCTCGCCGGTTTCGGGGTCATCTGGAGCCTGCACCTGTCGGCGTCGACGGACGAGCACGTCGCGGTCCGCGCGATCGCGGCCGGCGCGATCGTCCCTGAAGTGGCGGTGATCGTGTTCACGGCGTCGCGCGGCGCCGCCGTCGCGACGGGCGTGGGAGCGATCGTGTACTTCCTCGCGACGCGTTCCGCAACGAGCTTCGTCGCGCTCCTCGCGGCCGTGCCGGCGACGATCGCGGCCTCCCTCGTCGTCTCCGGCACGCCGCAGCTCGCCACGACGGAACTGACGCCGGCGGTGATTGCGAAGGGTCACCGAGCCGCGCTGGAGCTGCTCGCGGTCGCGGTCGCGGCCGCGGTGCTGCGCCTGGCGCTCGGACCGCTCGAGCGCCGGCTCGAGCCGGTCAGGGTGCGCATGCCAGGCAAGCGGGTGCTGATCGCCGGAGCGATCGCGCTCGTCGCGGCGGCGATCGTCGTAGACGTGCCCGGGCGGGTCGCCCACGAGTTCCAGCAGTTCGCGACCGTTCAGAACGACAACGCGGTCGGAACCGCCCACTTCGCCAGCGTCAGCAGTAACGGCCGGACGGACCTCTGGAGCGTCGCGATCGACCACGGCTTCGTTCCGAACCCGATTCACGGCAGCGGCGCCGGCACCTTCCCGAACCTGTGGTATCGCTACCGCACCGGCTCGTTCGATGTGCTCGTCGCGCATTCGCTCTATATCGGGACGCTCGGCGAGCTCGGGCTCGTCGGCGCGGTGCTGCTGTTCGGAGCGCTGCTCGCGATCGCCGCGGCGCTCCTGCGACGGGCGCTGAGCCGACAGCGCGACGGCGGGGACGGCGGGACGGCCTGGGCCGCGATTCTCGGCGCCGCGGCCGCGTGGGTCCTGTTCGCCGCGTACGACTGGAACTGGCAGATGCCGGCGTGCACGGTGTGGCTGATGGCGGCCGGCGGACTCGCGCTGTCGCGGCGGATCGAGCGTGGCGCCCTGCCGTGGCGGCCCCGGAGGGCGTGGCTGGATTGGGGCGCGCGAGTCGCGGTCGCCGCCGCGGCCGTCGCGCTCGCGTTCGTCCCGCATACGATCGAGCGCTCCCAGAGCGCGCTCGACGGGGCGGTGGCCGACCTGCAGTACGGCGATTGCGCCGGCGCCGTCCGCGAGGCATCGCGGTCGATCGCGGCCGTTGCGCAGCGCCCGGAGCCGTACATGGTGCTCGCGTACTGCGCGGCGCGCGCCGGTCACAGTCAGGCGTCGCTGCGCTATGCCGACGCCGCGGTGCGCCGGGATCCAGGCTCCTGGCAGGTCTACTACGCGAAGGGTCTCGTCCAGGCGGTCGCCGGCGTCGAGCCGCTGGCCGCGCTGCATGCGGCGCGCGTGCACAACCCGATGGGGGTCTACCCGTTCGACGCGCTCAGGGCGATGCGGCGCGCGAAGACCGCGGCGGCGCGGCGGGCGCTCGCGCTGGTGCAGCCGATTCCACTCGCGCTGCGCGACTGCGGCGGGCCCGATCAGGCGGACCAGCTGACGAGCTGCAACGCGCCGGTCCTGCCGACGATCCGCGGAACGCTGATTCAGGCTGCTCCGGATTAAAGACCCGGCATCCCGGACCTGAGGGTGCCGCTGCGGGTGCGGTTCCAGCCGACAGCGCCACTACACTACCGCCCCCGATGCGGCTTGGAGAGGTGATCCCGGCGGCGATCGACGGCGGCGACACGGAGATCAGCGCGCTGGCATACGACAACCGCGCCGTCGCTCCGGGCACGCTGTTCTTCTGCGTTCCCGGCTTCACGCGCGACGGGCACGAGTTCGCCGCCGACGCGGTCGCCCGCGGGGCGGCGGCAGTCGTCGTCGAGCGGCCGCTTCATCTCGACGTGCCGGAGGTACGCGTCGCATCGGTGCGTGAAGCGATGGCGCCCGCCGCGGCGCGGTTCTACCGCGACCCGACGGCCGCGCTGGAGGTCGTCGGCGTGACCGGCACGAACGGCAAGACGACCACGGCGTTCCTGATCCGGCAGATGCTCGAGGCCGACGGGAGGCAGACGGGGCTGCTCGGGACGGTCAAGAGCGTGGTCGGCGGAGTCGAGCACGACGTGCAGCGCACGACGCCCGAGGCGATCGACCTTCAGCAGACGTTCAAGGCGATGCTCGCCGCCGGAGACCGAGCGTGCACGATGGAGGTGTCATCGCACGCGCTGGAGCTGCATCGCGCCGACGCGATCCACTTCGCCGCCGCGATCTTCACCAACCTCACTCAGGATCATCTCGACTTCCATCCGACGATGGAGGACTACTTTCAGGCCAAGCGGCGACTGTTCGCCCACCTGCGCCCGCGCCACGCGATCGTGAACGTCGACGACGGATACGGGTCGCGCCTCGCCACCGAGCTCCCGGACGCGATCACGTACTCGCTCGAGCGGCCGGCGAGCTATCGGGGGGTCGACGTCCGGACGGAGCTCGACGGCTCGCGCTTCGAGGTCATCATGGCGGACGGGGAGCTCACGCTGCGCTCTCCGCTGCGCGGCCGGT
Organism: uncultured Solirubrobacterales bacterium; assembly: GCA_963763525.1. GTDB lineage: Bacteria > Actinomycetota > Thermoleophilia > Solirubrobacterales > Solirubrobacteraceae > Palsa-465. The sequence goes on along the minus strand of CAVXPA010000008.1, from coordinate 792,363 downwards.
TCAACGTCTACAACGTGCTCGGCGCATTCGCCGCCGCGCGCGCGCTCGGCGTTCACCCACACGCCGCGGCCGCCGCGATCGCGGCGGCGGAGCCGGTCCCCGGTCGCTTCCAGCCAGTCGACGAAGGGCAGCCGTTCGCGGTCCTGGTCGACTACGCGCACACGCCTGATTCGCTCGAGAACGTGCTGCGGGCGGCGCGCGAGCTGGCCGGCTCGGCCGCGGCCGCGACGGAGGGCGGGCGAATCCACGTCGTGTTTGGCTGCGGCGGCGACCGCGATCGCGGCAAGCGGCCGTTGATGGGCGAGATCGCGCGCCGGCTCGCCGACCGGGTGATCGTGACCTCCGACAACCCGCGCTCGGAGAATCCCGGCGCGATCATCGACGAGATCCTGGCCGGCGCCGGCACCGACGTCGAGCACGACGTCGACCGGCGGGCGGCGATCCGCGCCGCGATCGCGGGCGCGAGGGCCGGCGACGTCGTCGTGATCGCCGGCAAGGGCCATGAGCAGGGACAGGAGTTCGAGCACGGGCGCAAGCTCCCGTTCGACGACGTGACCGTCGCCCGTCAGTTACTCCGGGGCGCAGCGTAGAGCTGGGGTAGCCGAGCCGGCCAGTACCCTGCCCGCGATGGGCCGGATGCCCCGATCGATCAGATGAGAACCTGGACCGCAGAACAGATCGCGACCGCCGCGCAGGCGCGGCTACTCGCGTCCACCTCGGCCGCCGGCGGTCCGCAACGAGCCGTGATCGACTCCCGCGAGGCCGGCCACGACACGCTGTTCGTCGGCCTGCGTGGCGCCCAACTCGACGGCGGGCTGTTCGCGGCGCAGGCGCTCGCCGCCGGCGCGTGGGGAGTCCTCGCCACCCCCGAGCACGCGCACGCCGCGCTCGGGGCGGGTCCGGGGGCCGTGCTGTGCGCGGAGCAGCCATTGCAGGCGCTGCAGCTGCTCGCCGGCGCGTGGCGCCAACAGCTCGCGGCGCGCGTGATCGGGGTCACGGGCTCGACCGGCAAGACGTCGACCAAGGACCTGCTCGAGGCGGTGCTCGCTCCACAGCGGGCGACGATCGCCTCGCGCGCCAACTTCAACACCGAGATCGGGCTGCCGCTCGAAATTCTGAGGGCGCCGGTCGGCACCGAGGTGCTCGTGCTCGAGATGGCGATGCGCGGCCGCGGCCAGATCGCCGAATTGACCGCGATCGCGCGCCCCGACGTGGGCGTGATCGTCAGCATTGGACCGGTTCACCTCGAGCTGCTCGGGACGATCGAGGCGGTCGCCGCCGCGAAGGCGGAGCTGATCGCCGGTCTCGAGCCCGGCGCGACGGTGGTCGTGCCCGTCGACGAGCCGCTGCTGGGCGCACATCTGCGCGGGGATCTGCGGACGCTCACGTTCGGAGCCGGCGCGGATGTGGCGCTCGCGGATGCGGGGCCCGAGCACGTCGAGATCGACCTGCTAGGCGAGCCGATCAGGCTGGAGGTCCCGTTCCCGCAGGCGCACCTGCGCCGCAATCTGCTCGCGGCGGCGGCCGCCGCACATGCGGTCGGCGTCACGCCGCGCGGCCGCGTCGAGCTCGAGCTGCGCGCCGGGCGCGGTCGGCGGCTGGGGCTGCCGGGGGACATAACGCTGATCGATGACTGCTACAACGCGAACCCGATGTCGATGTGTGCAGCTCTCGACGACCTCGCCGCGATCGCCGGCGCGGCGCCGCACAGACGGCGCGTCGCGGTGCTCGGCGACATGCTCGAGCTCGGGCCGGCCGCGCGGGACTTCCACGCCCAGCTGGGCTCCTACGCGGGGGCGGCAGGCGTCGATCTGCTGGTCGCCGTAGGCCCGCTCGCCGCCTCGATCGCGCAGTCGTTCGAGGGTGAGAGCCATACCGTCGGCGATGCGGGCGAAGCTGCCGCGCTCGTGCCGCAGCTCCTCGCGCCCGGCGATGCGGTGCTCGTGAAGGCTTCGCGAGGGGTCGGCCTGGAGCTCGTCTGCCGGGCGCTCGAGCCCGACGGAGCTCGCGCGTGACCGGCTCGGTCTCGGTCCGAGTCCTGATCGCGGGAACGGGCTCGCTGCTGATGTGCCTGTTCCTGAGCCCCAAGTTCATCGAGTTCCTGCGCGGGCGCGAGTTCGGCCAGAACATCCGCGAGGAAGGGCCCGAGGGCCATCACGCCAAGGCCGGCACCCCGACAATGGGCGGGATCATCATCGTGATCGCGTTCGCGGTCCCGTTCGTGCTGCTCTCCAAACGGGACTGGGAGTCGATGGGCGTGTTCGGCGCGGTGCTCGGCTGCGCGGTGCTCGGCTTCGCCGACGACTACACGAAGATCGTCAAGCGCCGCTCGCTCGGCTTGAGGGCGAGAACGAAGCTCGTCGCGACGGCCGGCATCTCGGTCTGGTTGTGGTGGGTCGCGACCCAGGAGGTCCATCTGGGGACGAGCGTGCACTTGTACTTCGCCGATGTCTCGATCGATCTCGGCCCGCTCTTCCCGGTGTTCATCTATCTGGTCGTCGCCGGCACGACCAGTGGCGTGAACCTGACCGATGGGCTCGATGGACTCGCCGCGGGCTGTGCCGCGATCGTGCTGCTGGCGTACATCGCGATCACGTTCATCGCCGGGCTGACCGACCTGACGCTGCTGGCGACGTGTCTCGTCGGCGCGTGCATCGGGTTTCTCTGGTTCAACAGCTTCCCGGCCAGCATCTTCATGGGGGATACGGGCTCGCTCGCGCTCGGAGGCGCGATCGCGGGCCTGGCGGTGATGACGAACACGGAGGTTCTGCTGCTGCTGCTCGGCGGGATCTTCGTGATCGAGGCGGCCTCCGTGCTGATCCAGGTGTTCTCGTTCCAGACGTTTCGCAAGCGGGTGTTCCTGATGGCGCCGATCCATCACCACTTCGAGCTCCAGGGCTGGTCGGAGACGAAGATCATCCTGCGCTTCTGGATCGTCGCGGTCGCGTTCACCGCGATCGCGTTCACGCTGTACCGGATCAGCATCAAGAGCTGACCGCTCGCGCCGTGCGCTGGCGACCATCCCTTCCGTCCGGCCCGTATCTCGTCGTCGGACTCGCCCGCTCGGGCGAGGCGGCGGCGCTCGCGCTGCGCGCCCGCGGGGAGGAGGTGATCGGCGTGGATGCGGGCGCGAGTGACGACCCGGTGCTCGTCGCGGTCGCAAGCAGGCTTTCGGCGAGGGGCGCCGAAGTCCACTTGGATGCGTCAGGCGAGGCCCTTGTCGGCAGGGCGGGCACGATCGTCAAGAGTCCCGGCATTCCCCAGCAGGCACCCGCGGTCGTCGCTGCGCGTGCGCGCGGCCTGCCGGTGCTGGGGGAGCTCGAGCTCGCCTGGCGCCTGCTCCCGAACGACTTCATCGCCGTGACGGGAACGAACGGCAAGACGACGACGACCGAGTGGATCGGCCACATCCATCGCGTCGCCGGGGTGCCGGCGGCGGTCGCCGGAAACGTCGGCACCGCCGTTTCCTCGCTCGTCGGCGCGCTGGCGCCTGAGACGACCGTGGTGTGCGAGTGCTCCTCGTTCCAGCTCGAGGACACGCTCGCGTTCGCGCCCGAGGTCGCGGTGTTGCTGAACGTCTCGCCCGACCATCTCGACCGCCACCCGAGCTACGAGGACTACGTCGCGGCGAAGCTGCGGATCTTCGCCAATCAGGGCAACGACGACGTGGCCATCGCTCCTGCGCGGCTAGAGATCGACGATCTCGGCGGCTGTGCGCGGCGAGTGTTGTTCGGCGACACGCTCGACGCCGAGGTGTCGGACCGAGCGGGCCAGCTGTGGTGGGTCGATCAGCCGCTGCTCGCGGTCGACGAGCTTCCGCTGCCGGGCGAGCACAACCGCCAGAACGCGATGGCAGCGGCGGCCGCGTGCCTGGTGCGCGGGATCGCCCCCGATGCGGTCGCCGAGGGGCTGCGGAGCTTCGCCGGGGTCGCGCACCGGCTCGAACGCGTGGCCGAGCGCGACGGCGTGTCCTACGTCAACGACTCAAAGGCGACCAACGTGGCGAGCACGGCCGTCGCGCTGCGCGCGTTCCCGCCAGGGTCGGTGCACCTGATCGCGGGCGGGCGCGGCAAGCAGCAGGATTTCTCGGCGCTCGCGCCGCTCGTCGCCGAGCGCTGCGCCACCGTCGATCTCATCGGCGAGGCGGCGGACGAGCTCGCCGCCGTGCTCGCAGCCACCGGCGTGCCCGTCCGCCAACATCGGGATCTCGACCAGGCGCTCGCCGCCGCCCGGCAGAGCGCCGCGCCGGGCGAGACCGTGCTGCTCTCGCCCGCATGCGCCAGCTATGACCAGTACCGCGACTTCGAGGCGCGCGGAGATCACTTCCGCGCGCTCGCGCGGGACGGCTGAGATGGCGGCGGACGCCACGACGGCGGCGAGTACGCGACGGCTGGGGGCGGGCGGCACGACGGCGGCCAGCACCCGGCGCGTGGCCCCGCCGCTCGAGCACCGGATGATGATGACCGCGACGCTGTGCCTGCTCGCGTTCGGCGCGGTGATGGTCTACAGCGCTTCCTCGCCGTTCGGCGCGCTCGCCGGTGGCGGCTACGGCACGAGCGAGTTCGTCCACTACCTGATCTACGCCTCGATCGGCCTGATTGCGATGCACGTGTTGGAGCGCCGCGGGATCGAGCTGATCAGCCGCCGAGTGACGACGCTGCTCTTGATCGGCTCGTTCGTGCTGCTTATGCTCGTGCTGGCGCCCGGCTTCGGGGTCGAGGTCAACGGTGCGCGGCGCTGGTTCGCCGCCGGGCCGATCCAGTTCCAGCCGTCCGAGCTGATGAAGCTGGCGCTCATCCTCTACGTCGCCCGCCACCTCGCCGAGCACCCAAAGCGGATGCGCGGATTTCGCCAGGCTGTGGCGCCGATCGCGGTTCTCGTCGGTCCGGCCTGCCTGCTGATCGTGATCGAGCCCGATCTCGGCACGGCACTGGTGATCCTGTTCGCGATCGGCGCGCTGCTGCTCGCGGCGGGGATGCCGCTGCGCTACCTCGTGGCGCTGGCCGGGATCGCCGCCGTGCTCGGGCTCCTGCTCGTGCTCGTGCAGCCGTACGAGCTGCAGCGGCTCAAGGCGTGGCTGAACCCCTGGGCGACGCGCAGCGGCGCCGGCTTCCAGGCGGTCCAGTCGCAGATCTCGCTCGGCGATGGCGGGCTGTTCGGCCAGGGCCTGGGGCGCGGTGTGCAGAAGATCTACTGGCTGCCCGAGGCGCAAACCGACTTCATCCTCGCGGTCGTCGGGGAGGAGCTCGGCGTGCTGGGGATCCTCGGCGTCGCGCTGCTGTACGGGATGATCGCCTACGCCGGGATGCGCACCGCGCGTCGCGCGGCGAGCCGGTATGCGAAGCTGCTCGCGACGGGCTTGACCTCGCTGATTCTGTGCCAGGGGATCCTCAACATCTTCGTCGTGCTCGGGCTGGCGCCGCTGACCGGCGTACCGCTGCCGTTCATCTCCTACGCGCCCAGCAACCTCTGCGTGATGTTGGTGTCGGTCGGCCTGTTGCTGAACATCGCGCGACCGAGCGCCCGGCGGCTCACGGTCGTCGAGGCTTCCCCGCGTGAGCCCTCCGACACCGCGCGTCAGCGACAACGGTCCGCGCGCCGCAGCTCCGCTGATCGTGATCGGCGCCGGCGGGACGGCGGGGCACGTCGTGCCGGCGCTGGCGGTGGCTGACGCGCTGCGCGCCGAGGGCAGCGAGGTCGTGTTCTTCGGTGGGCACCGCGCCGAGCGCGAGCTCGTCCCGGCGGCCGGCTACGAGCTGCGCTCGCTGAACGTCGCGCCGCTCCCCCGTCGTCGGCCGGTCGGCGCCGCACAGGCCGCGATCGCGGACGCGCGCGCGGTCGCGCAGGCGCGCCAGTTCCTCGGAGAGCTCCGCCCGGCCGCGGTGATGGGCGCGGGTGGCTACGTTTCCGGCCCCGTCTGCCTCGCGGCCGCGGCGCGACGCGTCCCGTTCGTGCTGACCGAAGCCGACAGCCATCTCGGGCTGACCAACCGCATGCTCGCGCCGCTCGCGCGGCGGGTCTGCCTCGCGTTTCCGATCGACGGACGCGACGGTCCACGCTACCGGGTCACCGGCCGTCCCGTGCCTGCCCTCGCCAGCGACCGGCAGGTGGCTCGGAGCCGGTTCGGCATGTCCGAGCTCGACACGTGCGTGCTCGTGTTCGGCGGCTCGCAGGGCGCGCGGTCGATCAACCACGCGGCGATCGAGGCGTTCGGCGGCGCGCGCTTCCGCATCCTGCATGCGGCCGGCGAGCGCGACCTGCCCGACCTGGAGGCGCCCGGGCCGCACTACGACCTGCGCGGTTACATCTCGGACTTCAGCGAGGCGCTCGCGGCGAGCGATCTCGTCGTCGCGCGCGCCGGCGGCTCGATCTTCGAGGTCGCCGCGCACGGCAGGCCGATGGTCTTGATCCCCTATCGCTACGCGACCGCCGGCCACCAGGCGGCGAACGCGAGCTTCATGGAGCGCGCCGGAGCGGCGGTCGTGATCCCGGACGTGGAGCTGACCGCGCCGAGGCTGGCGCAGGAAGTCGGCAGGCTCCTGGCCGACCCGAGCCGGCTCGCGGCGATGGGGCGGGCGTCGGCGGCCGTGGCGAAGCCGGGCGCGGCCCGCGAGATCGCGCATGAGGTGCTGGCCGCGGCGCGGGTCGGCTAGTGGACCCCCGCTAACGCTCGGCCATACATTCATGAGAAAGTTCACAAGTTCGTTGTCCTGACGCACGGCGTCGGAGAGAGTGACCTTGCCGATTGGCATCACGGTCCAACGGACGTAGGAGGAGGAGCAATGCAGAGAGGTGTGTTTCGCCGGCTAGCCGGCGTCGGCTTTGCTGTGGCCGCATGCGTGGCGAGCGGCGTTGTCCTGCCTGCCGGGGCGGCGGCATCGAACGCCGGCGCGCCGAGCGCGGCCGCGGCGGTTAGCGGGGGCGCGCTGCACTACGTCGGCACGGTCAACTTGCGGGCCCTCGCCCGCAGCGCCCCGCGTGCTGGCGTTCGCCTCTTCGCTCAAGGTGCAGGCCTCGGCGCGGCACCCGCCGGCGAGCGCTATCACGTCGTGGATCAGGCGATTCTCAGCCGCAAGCAGAAGCCTGGCAAGGTGAGCGTCAGCGGCGGCGACGCAGTCTCGAGCAGCCAGGTGCCCGGCGAATCCGGGTTCTTCGGCCTCAACGGCGAACAACAGGCTGTCGCGAACGGCAACATCGATCTGGAGCCGCCCGATCAGGGGCTGTGCGCGGGCCAGGGCGTGCTCGGCGAGTTCATCAACAACGCGGTCACGTTCTACGACCCGGACGGGGTCCAGCTCGCGAACACGGTTCCGTCGTACGCCTTCTTCGATCAACCGTCGACGGATTTCTTCTCGGACCCCCGGTGCTACTACGACTCCTCGACGCAGCGGTGGTTCTTCACCGAGTTCATCGCGCCGATCTTCCTTTCGACGGCGCCCTCGACGCAGTTCCTGGCGGTCAGCAACAGCTCCGACCCGCTCGGGGGCTACACGATCTGGTCGATCCCGACGTCGGATTCGAGCACGCCGGGCTGCCCGTGCTTCGGCGACTTCGACCAGCTCGGTGTGGATGACAACGGCATCTACATCTCGACCAACGAGTTCGGGAACACGAGTGGCGCGTACAACGGCGTGATCATCTACGCGGTCTCGAAGCAGACGGTGGAGAACTTCTCGACCACCGGCATCCCGCCGACGTTCTTCGAGTACCGGGTGCCGACGGATTCGTTCGGACAGACGTATCACATCGCGCCCGCGGAGACTCCACCTGGGGCCAGTTTCGCGCCGAACGCGGAGTACTTCGTCGAGTCCAACTCCAATGCCTTCAGCGATGACCACCTGGAGGTCTACGCGTTGCAGGACACCTCGCTGCTCGCGACGCCGGCACCGCCGCCGCTCGTCAACACGGCGATCAGCACCGAGTCCTACTCATTCCCGCCGGATGCGACCCAGAAGGGCGGACCGATCCCGCTCGGCAAGGCAAATCAGGATCCGGAAGGACAGCTACAGGCGGACTTCAACGCGATCCAGGAGGTGACGTACGTCGACGGGAAGGTGTACGCCGAGGCGGCCACGGGCACGTCGAACGGCGACGGCGCGGCGTGGTTCGAGATCACGCCGAAACCCACCTCGAAGGGAGTGTCGGCGACGATCACCGCCCAGGGTTACGTGACAGTGCCGAACCAGAACCTGATCTACCCGGTGATCGCGCTGAACCATGCCGGCGATGGCTACATGGCGTTCACGTTGAGTGGTCCCCAGTACTACCCGAGCGCGGCGTACGTCGCGTTCACGCCGGCGGGCCCCAGCGGCGATGTCCACATTGCTGCAGCGGGAGCCGACCCCGAGGACTCGTTCACATGCTATTCGGCGTTCGTCGGGCCGTTCTACGGCGGCTGCCGCTGGGGCGACTACTCGATGGGCGTCGCGATGGGCGGCGATGTCTATCTGGCGACCGAGACGGTCCCGCCGACCAGCCGCGACTACCTGACGAACTGGGGTACGTTCGTCTGGGGCGCGCCTGCGCCATAGCCGCGCAGCGCGGTCCGCGGGATCATCAGCGCGCTCCGGCATCGAGGCCGGGGCGCGCTGCAGCCCGTGGGTCCGACCGGCACGCCGGAGGGGCGTCTGGGTTAGGATCGGCGCATGCGCACGGGGAAGCGATGGCTGTGTGCGGCGCTCGCGGCGATCGTCGGTGCGCTGGGCGCTGCCGCTGTCGCAGTGGCGGCCTCGGGTCCGCCGGCGGCGCTCCCGGCGCTCACACCCGTGGTTCTGCCACGCGACCATGGCGCGCATCCGGCCTTTCAGGTCGAATGGTGGTACACCGCCGGAACCGTGGCCGATCGCCACGGGCGAGACTACTTCTGGTTCGCCACCGTGTGGGCGGGCGAGGGCTTCGTTCTGGCGAAGGTCAACGTCGTCGATCTCAAGGCCGACCGGGTGGTGCTGTCCAAGGAGTACATCGCGCCCGGACCGCTGAAGAGCGGGCAGACGCAAATGAACGTCGGCGCCTTCGCGCTCGGCCGGACGCCGAACGGAACACTGGGCCACTGGTCGATCGACGCCTCCGTGCCCGGCGGCGGCCGCCTGGAGCTGACGCTGACCCCCGTTGCGCCCTACGTGCTCAACGGGCCGGACGGGATCGTTCAGGAGGGGCCAGGGGCGACGTCGGCCTACTACTCCGATCCGCGGCTCGCGGCACGCGGGACGCTCGTGCTCGACGGGCGCTCGAACGCTGTGCGCGGCCAGGGCTGGTTTGACCATCAGTGGGGCAACTTCGCGAGCAACTCCGCTTCGTGGCACTGGAACTGGTTCGCGTGTCAGTTCCAGAACGGCGACGATCTGATGCTGTACCAGTTCATCACGCCGAAGGATCGGCCGACCGGGGTGCAGAGTGGCACGTTCGTCTCACCGCACCATGCCGCCATGCACCCGGAGCACTACACCGTTGTGCCGCTCGGGCCGGATGTGAAGCCGGCCGGCGCGACCGGGACCTACCCGCTGCGCTGGCGCCTCGAGGTGCCCTCGGCGCACGTCGACATCACGCTCGCCGCGCGCGCTCGCCACCAGTTCATCGCGAACCAGTACATCCCGGGTTTCTGGGAGGGCGCGGCGGCGATCACGAGCGGTGCCTCGGGGACCTGCATCGTCGAGTCCACGCGAGAGAAAGCCAGCGCCCTGTAGGCGGTAGCTAACTCACCTGGCCGCCCCCCGGGACGGGGGAGCCGAGGTAGCTAACTCACCTGGCCGCCCGGGACGGGGGAGCCGAAGTAGCGCTTCAGCTCGACGAGCCACGCGTGCACGTGGAAGGCCCCGTCGCTGAGCACCGCCCGGCGCACGACCACGGGATCGAAGGGCGCGAGCGAATGGACCGCCTGCGCGAAGTCCTGCCCGGTCAAGCTCATCAGCAGGACCTGGGCGGTGTGCCAGGCCTCGATCTTCGCGACGCCGTCGGCTCCGAGCACGGGGAAGCTCTCCGACACCCAGGTGAACGCGTTGTGATACATGCCCATCGGGCCGAGCAGGTCCCCGAACTCCTTGCGCGGCTCCCACGTCATCAACAGCTCGCCCTTGTACGCGGGAGCACCAACGAAACCAGGCAGCTCGGTCGTGACCTGGTACTTGTCCTCGTAGATCGTGTCGTTGCCGCCGAGCGCGCCGGCGAAGTTGGGGATCGGGTCATAGACCGTTCCGGCGAGCACCTTGTGCCCCGTCGGTGGCGCGACCGTCAGCACGAGCAGCGCCCCGGCGAGCGCGAGAACCGCACCCGCCGCCACGAGCCGGTACGGGATCAGCGCGCCGAGCAGCGCCGCCAGAACCCCGAGCCCGGCCACGAGCAGGCCCAGGTGCCCCCACGTCATCGCCGGCAGCTGATGGTGGAGCTTGACGGCGAGCTCGTACGCCCACGCCGCGACGAGCACGAGGATCGCGGGAGCCGCGTGCGCGACCCACCAGCCGAGCGGGTTCGTCGGGCGCGCGCGGGCGACGAGCGGCCGGGCGAGCTCGGCGAGCGTGACCGCCACCATGACCGTCACGGCGGACCACAGCGTCGATGAGAAGAAGTGCATCTCGAGCGCCTGGAAGTTGCTGACGAACTGCAGGTAGAAGAACGCGGCGATCTGCAACGTGCCGGCGAGCCCGACGAACAGCTGCGCCGTGCCCGCGCTCGACCAGCGGCGCGCGAACACGACGATGAACGCCGCGACGGCAACGAGCGGCACGAGCAGATAGACGTCGTAGGTAGCCCAGCTCGAGCTCGCGGAGTGGTTGGCGGCGATCGAGGCGGCGGTCGAGAGGACCCGGGCCGAGTGGATCGTCGGGCTGATGAAGTTGAACTGACCGATCAGCACCGCCGAGCAGATCGCGAGCAGCAGCGTCAACACGACCGCAGAACCGGCCAGCAGCCCGACGTCGATCGCGAGCCCGGCCCGGCCCCGCCACAGCCGCACGCCGAGATACACGACGACCGCCACGATCACGAGCGGGACCGAAGCGCCATGCGACCAGACGGCTGCGGTCAGGAGTGCGCCAGAGAGGACGATCCAGCTCCGGCGCCAGCGCACGACCTCGAACGACAGCGCCAGCGCGGCGAACCCGCCCGTCAGGTAGGACACCGCGGCCGAGTCGGGGTAGTCGGTGCCCCAGGCCGTGATCAGGACCGGGCTGCTCATCACGACCGCGATCCCGAGGAAGCCGGCCCAGCGCCCGTACAGATGCCTGAGCAGGAGATACAGCGGCACGATCGCGATCAGGACGAGCACGTAGCGGTAGACGAAGAAGCCGGGGACCGCGCCGAAGAGCAGGTAGGAGATCCGCGCCGGCACGAGGAACCCGACGCGCGCGGCCTCGCGCAGGCGCGCGCTCGGCGTGAACAGCGCCTGGTAGCGCGTGAAGATGGCGTGGGGATCGACGATGAATGTCGTGTGCATGCTCGGATCGGGCAGCTGGGCGGGCGCCATCCCGCGCAGTCGCAGCGCGACGTAGAGAACGACCGGCGACGCGAGCACGACGGCGATCTCGACGATCGTCGCCAGCCGCGATGGCGCGGTCGCCGTGCGTGCCGGCCGGCCCGGTCGCGCGGGCGTGAATTCAGACCGTTGCGGCCACAGCTCACGGTACGGTAGAGCACCGACCAGCGGCCGGGGCGCCGCCCCGGCGCGCGTCTATCATCGCGCGATGCTCTGTGGCAAGCGGGTGGTGGTCGTGCTGCCGGCGTACAACGCCGAGGTCACGCTGAAGCGGACGGTCGACGAGCTCGACCGCGAGATCGTCGACGACATCGTGCTGGTCGACGACGCGAGCGTCGACGACACTGTGCGCGGCCGCGCGCGAGCTGGGGCTGACGACGATCCGTCACCCCGCGAACCGTGGCTACGGCGGGAACCAGAAGACGTGCTACCGCACGGCGCTGGAGCTCGGCGCCGACATCGTCGTGATGGTCCATCCCGACTACCAGTACTCGCCGCTGCTCGTGCCGGCGATGGCGGCGATGATCGCCTACGGCGAATACGACCTCGTGCTCGGCTCGCGAATCCTCGCGCAGAGCGCGACGAGCCGCGGGATGCCGAAGTACAAGTACGTCGCCAACCGTGCGCTGACGGTGTTCGAGAACGTGCTCATGCGCCAGAAGCTGTCCGAGTACCACACGGGCCTGCGCGCGTACAGCCGCGAGTTGCTGAACGCGCTGCCGCTCGAACGCAACTCCGACGACTTCGTGTTCGACAACCAGGTGATCGCGCAGGCGCTGGCGGCCGGCGCCAGGATCGGGGAGCTCTCCTGCCCGACGCGCTACCACACCGAGGCCTCGTCGATCGGGCTGCGGCGCAGCATCACGTACGGGATCGGTGTGCTCCGCACCGCGGTCCAGTACCGCCTGCAGGAGGACGGGATGCGATCGTTCGCTTATCTGGAGGTCTCGCCGCTCGCCGGCGACGCGACGATGACCACGCCGGAGCCGGCCGCCGCGCGCGCCGGCGCCCGGTGAGCGAAGCCGCGGAACCACGCTGCGCGTGGTGCGGCGCGGCCGCACGCCCAGTCGAGCGGACGGCTCGCGATCTGCGTCGTCATGCGGAACCGCGACGACTTTCCCGCCGCCCGATGAGGCGGAGCTGAACGACGCCTATGCGGCTTCTACCGGCCACAGTCGGGGCGGTTCTCCGGCGGCGGCGACTGGATCCTGCGCCACACGCGTGGGCTCCTGGCCGGCCGCTTGGACAAGATCGCTCCACCCGGGCCGATCCTCGACGTGGGCAGCGGCGAAGGCGCGCTGCTGGCCGCGCTCGGGCGCCGCGGGCGCCAAGCGGTCGGGCTCGAGCAGGGCGAGCAGGCGGCGCGTACCCGCTTCGACGTCCGCGCGATCGAGCTCGCCGACTTCGACGAGCGCTCCGGCGAGTGGGCGGCGGTCGTCTTCTGGCACTCGCTCGAGCACCTGCGCGAGCCGCGCGCCGCGCTGCGCCGCGCCGCCGCCCTGCTCGCGCCGGGCGGAGTGCTGGTCGTCGCCGTTCCCGAACCGCGCCAGCTGGCAGGCGCGGTGGCTCGGGGACCGCTGGCTCGCGCTCGACCTTCCGCGCCACCTCGTCCACCTTCCGGCTGACGCGCTGATCGACGGCGTGCGCAACGGCGGCCTGACGATCGAGCGGGTCAGCTACTGGCGCGGCGGCCAGGTCGTGTTCGGCTGGCTCGACGGGCTCGTGGGATCGCTGCCAGTCGCATCCGAGCCTGTACGACGCGATCCGCCAGCCCGAGGCGCGCGCACACGCCGTCGAGGAGCGGGGCCGGCGCTCGACGCTCGCCGCCGGGGCTGGACTCGCGCCCGTCGCGGCGGCGCTCGCCGGGGCTGAGATCGCCGCGAAGGCGGGCGGCAGCGTCTACCTCGAGGCGCGGCGCGGTTGACCCGCTGCGCTAGCGCGCTCGTGCGTCGACGCCACCGGATGGCGTCGGCGCGATCTGCTGCGTCGCCTGGTAGGAGGCGGCGACGATCGAGAACGCGGGCTTGAACGTGCCGTCGAGGTTGACCAGTCCCTTCTGATCGAACGGCGGCGTCGGCCACGGATTGCCGCCCGCATAGCCCGGGTACGTGGCCGCGTCCTGGAGCAGGAAGTAGAACGCCCCCGACAGCCACGGCTTACTCGCGAACACGCCGAGGTGAAACGCGACCGTGTTGGCCTGGAAGGCGTATGTGCCGCGCTCCTCGACTGGACCGTCGCGGTTGGCGTCGAAGCCGAACTCGGTCACGAACAGCCCCTTGTTCGGGTAGCAGCGCACGGAAGCTGTCGAGGAACGGGCTGAGCGCATCGCGGTCGTCGGTCGCGCCGCCGCCGGCGTCGAACCAGCCAAAGTAGTCGTTGAACCCGATCACGTTCAGCGGCGCGTATGCCGGCTGGCAGGCGAGCCCCGGCCAGTCGCTGATCGACATCCCGACCGGGCGCGTGGGATCGAGCGAGTGCACGAGCGACGTCATGTTCGCGATGTAGGCCGTCTCGGGCGCTGGAACCGGAGTCGGGAGCTCGTTGCCGATGCTCCACACCATCACGGACGGGTGGTTCTCGTTCGCGAGGATGTTGTTCTCGATCATCGTCCGGGCATCCGCGAGGAAGCTTGGATTCGACAGGTTCTGCGCCGTCACCGACTGATTGACCGAGGCGTCCGACCAGATCAGGATCCCGTCGTGGTCCGCCATCTCCTCGAGCTGCGGGTTGAGCGGGTATGTCCGGATCGCCGTCGCGCCGAGCGCTCGCACCCAGCTCATCTCTTGCCCCAGCTGCGCCGGCGTGAGCGCCGCGCCGGTCTGGAGGTTCTGCGTCTGCAGCTCGACGCCGCGGATATCGAGCAGCCGGCCGTTGAGCTCGACCCGCCCGCCGGAGGAGACCGTGATGCTGCGGATGCCGCTGTAGGTGACGTAGCCGCCAAGGAACCGTCCTTTCTTGTCGGACAGCGTGAGGGTCGCGCGGTACAGCGCGGGGTTGCCGATCGACCACAGGCGAGGACGGCGGATGACGACGCTCGCCTGCGCGGTCCAGGTGGCGTGTGGCGCGATCGTCGCGGCGCCGAAGCTCAGCTTGGCCGTGCCGTAGAGGCCCCGTAGCGCGACCGTCTGCGGTGCCCCGGTGACGTTGCGCACGAGGACCTGCTCGTCGATCGTCGCGGCGCACGTCGGGCAGGGCAGCAGCGGTCGCACCACGACCTGCGAGAGGTCGGCCCGCTGCACCGAACGCAGATAGACGTCGCTCAGGAGCCCGCCGAAGTTCCACCAGCCGTTGCCGGCGCCAGGCGGGTAGTCACCGGGCAGGCGGCGGTTGTCGACCCGCACGATCAGCCTGTTCACGCCAGGCCGCAGCCCGGTCAGGTCGAGCTCGAACCCGTCCCGTCGCCCACATGGCTGCCGAGCAGGACGCCGTTGAGCCAGACCTCCGCGCGGTAGTTCACCGAGTCGAAACGGACGATCCAGTGGCGGTCGGCGGCGGGCACGTAGCGCGCGAACGCGTCGGCGGGGAGCGTGAAGTCGCGGCGATACCAGCCGACCCACCCGTTGTAGCTCGCGGTCGTGTAGTTGCCCGCGTTGAACGAGTTCGGAACGGTGAGCGGCGTCCAGTCATCAGTTGCGGCGACGTTTCGCCACCACCCCTGCGCGAGCCCCACGTTCTGGAGGTCGGGGCGGTAGAGCCACGTGCCGTCGAGCAGGTAACGCCCCGTCTGACCGTCCGTGTAGAGAGCTCCTGGGGTAGGCGGTGTCGCGAGGTACACCGGCGCCTGCGCGCGCGCGACCGCGCTCGCCCCGAGGGCGAGCGAGATCGTGAGTAACAGCACGAGCAGTCGCGCGGGCACTTGGCAGGTGTAACACGAGCCGAGCGCGAGCGGATCGCGAGATCAGAAACTGGTACGTGCCTGCGGCGAGCCCGACCGGCAGTCGGGGCAATTGCCACGAAGAGTGACTTCGTGGTTGGTCGTGCGGAAGCCGAGCCGGTCGGACAGTTGATCGATCGAGCGCTCCAGGCCGGGATCCTCGAATGCGACGAGCTTGCCGCATTGGTCGCAGACGAGGTGGTGGTGGTGGCGCTGCTCGTCGCCAGGGTCGATCGGCTCGTATCGAGCGATCCCGTCGCCGAGGTCGAGGCGGTTGACGAGGTCGTGGTTGTGCAGGAGCTCGAGCACGCGATAGATGCTGGCGCGGCCGACGGGTCGCTGCCCGCGCCGGCTGCGCCGCAGCGCGTCCTCGATCTCCAGCGCGCTCAGCGCGCAGTGCTGGCGGGCCAGCAGGTTGATCAGCGTGTCGCGAGCGGCGCCGCGGTGATGCCCCGCGCGCCCGAGCGTCGCACGAGCGTGCTCAGCCCACTCGACGCCCGCCTCGGTCTCAGTTGCCACGTCGGCAAGCATAGCGGTCCCTCCGGATGAGATTTCCATGAGAATAGGTCTTGAAGTCACAAGATTGAGATCTGGTCTCGTTCTATGATACGCTGGTGCGCGCCATGAAAAGTCCCGACGCGAGGAGGTCGCGATGAGCACGGTTTGTCGTTGGAGCTGGCTGTCGCTCCTCGTCGCGGTCGCGATCCTGCGCGGCTGCGGCACGGCACGGCGGCGGCGGGCAAGGGTCAGATCGTGGCGGTCGGAGCCGAGAACGAATACGCCAACGTGATCTCGCAGATCGGCGGGCGCTACGTGTCAGTCACCGCGATCGAGAGCAACCCCAACACAGATCCACACACGTTCGAGGCCAGCCCGAGCGTCGCGCAAACGGTCGCGGCCGCCCGCCTGGTTGTGCAGAACGGGGTGGGATATGACACGTTCATGAACAAGATCGAGTCGGCATCGCCCAGCGGCTCGCGCAAGGTGATCGACGTCCAGGCGCTGCTGGGGCTGCCGGACTCGACCCCGAACCCGCACCTGTGGTATCTCCCGCGGACGATGTCCGCGGTTGCCGCCGCGCTTGCCAGCGACCTGTCCGCGATCGAGCCGGCGCACGCGGCCTACTTCGCCGCCAATGCGAAGCGGTTCGACGCCTCGTTGCAACCGTGGTACGAAGCGCTGCGCGAGTTCGCCTCCCGTTACCCGCACACGCCGGTCGCGACGACCGAGCCGGTCGGCGACTACATGCTGCAGGCGGCCGGGACGGTCAACATGACGCCGTTCACGCTCCAAGCTGACGTCATGAACGGCGTCGATCCGGCACCGCAGGACGTGACGCTTCAGAGCGGGCTGTTCTCCGGGCACGAGGTCAAGGTTTTCCTCTACAACCAGCAGGTGACAGATTCGCTGACCGACTCGTTCCTCGCGCAGGCCAAGCACTATGGAATTCCGGTGGTCGGGGTCTACGAGACGATGCCGACGCCGGGCTATGACTATCAGTCGTGGATGCTGGCCGAGGTCAATGCGCTCCAGCGGGCCGTCGCCGACCATCTCTCGACCGAGAGGCTGCAGTGACGATCGACGCGCCACTCGTCGTGGCGGCTGCGTGAGGCGCTGGCCGTCGAGCACGTCAGCGTCCGTCTCGGTGGGCGGACGGTGCTCGACGATGTCAGCTTCTCGATCAGGGTCGGCGAGTTCACCGGCATGATCGGCGCAAACGGCGCCGGTAAGACGACACTGTTCCGCGTCATCCTCGGGCTGCAACCGACCACCTCGGGGACGGTGCGCGTCGGCGGCGGCCGGCGATCCGGACGGGATGTCGGTTACGTCCCGCAGAAGTTCCTGCTGGACCCGGACATGCCGCTGCGCGGCCGCGACGTGATCGCCCTCGGGCTCGACGGCCAGCGACTCGGGATCCGGCTGCCCTCTCGCGAACGTCGCACGCCGGGTGCAGCAGATGATCGACGCCGTCGATGCATCCGCGTTCGCCGACGAGCGCGTTGGGCGGCTGTCGGGGGGCGAGCAGCAGCGGATCCTGATCGCGCACGCGCTGGTCAGCCGCCCCCAGCTGCTGCTGCTGGACGAGCCGCTCGCGAACCTCGACCTGAGGAGCGCCCAGGAGGTCGTCGGCCTGCTCGCCAGAATCGCCGCCGAGCAGGAGATCGCGGTGCTGATCTCGGCCCACGAGATGAATCCGCTGCTGCCGGTGATGGACCGGATCGTGTATCTCGCGGCCGGGCGCGCCGCCAGCGGCACGACCGAGCAGGTCGTGCGCTCCGATGTGCTCAGCCGGCTCTACGGCCACCATGTCGACGTCCTCCGAGTCCACGGCCGTGTGCTCGTGGTCGCCGGCGCCGGCGAAGACGAGCAGAGCGCCGCGCACGACCACGCCGGCGACGGGTCTGGCGCGGTCCAGATCGTGTAGCCGATGGCAGCCTCCCTCGGAGCGATCATCGCGCCCGGGTTCTTCTCGAGCAGCTCGGTCCAGCTCGCGCTCGTCGTCGGCGCGCTGGTTGCGATCGTCGCGGGAACTGTCGGTGTCTTCACCGTGATCCGCGGACAGTCGTTCGCCGGCGAGGCGCTCGGCGACATCGGCGCGACCGGCGGCTCCAGCGCCTACCTGGTCGGGGTCGCGCCGATCTGGGGGTTCGTCGGAATCTCGGTCGCCGCCGCCGCGATCATGGAGCTGATCGGGATCCAGCGCGCCCGCGGGCGCGACCTCGCGACCGGGATCGTGCTCGGCGCCGGGTTCGGGCTCGCCGCGCTCTTCCTCTACCTTGGCACCACCAGCGAGAGCACGACGGGGGCGACCGTCACGATCCTGTTCGGTTCGATCTTCGCGCTGCAGCGATCGATCCTGCCGCTCGTCGGCGTCTTCGGAGCCGTCTCGTTCGCGCTCATCCTCACGCTGTACCGCCCGCTGTTGCTCGTGTCGGTGAGTCCGGAGCTCGCCGCCGCGCGCCGGATCCCGGTCCGGTTGGTCGGCAGCCTGTACCTGCTCGCGATGGCCCTGGCGGTCGCGCTCTCGGCGGTCACGATCGGAGCGATCCTGTCCACGGCGCTGCTCGTCGGGCCGGCCGCCACCGCGCTGCAGCTCAGCCGCCGCCCCGCCCGCGCGGTGCTCGCCGCGGCGCTGCTGGGGATCGGCGCGATGTGGCTCGGGATCGTGCTCGCGTACGACAGCTACGACTGGCCGCCGCATCACCACGGATGGCCCGTGAGCTTCTTCGTCGTCGCGGTCGTGCTCGCCGGCTATCTCGTCGCGCGACTCATCCCCGCTTACAGCCGCCGCGACTGACCGGCATGTTCTCCGGCTTCATGGTCAACGCGTGGATCGTCGCGACGATCGTTGCGGTCGTCGGCGGCGCGGTCGGCTTCTTCGTCGTGCTGCGCGGCGCGGCCTTCGTCGCTCACGCGATCCCGAACGGCTCGTTCGCCGGTGCGGCCGCCGCCAGCCTGATCGGAATCAGCACGCTCATCGGGCTGGGCGTGTTCTCTTTCGGCGCCGCGCTCGGGATCGCGCTGCTCAGCCGCCGCGGCCGCCACGACGTCGCGACGGCGCTGACGCTCGTCTTCATGCTCGGCCTCGGCGCGCTGTTTCTCAGCTTCAGCGTCGAATACGCCCCCGAGATCTACTCGCTGTTGTTCGGGGAGGTACTCGGTATCAGCACCAACCAGCTCGTGCCGACCTTCGTGCTCGCGGGGGTCTGCCTCGGCGCGCTCGCGCTGATCTACCAACCGCTGCTGTTCTCCTCCGTCCTGCCCGATCCCGCCCGGGCCCGCGGGCTCTCCGCCGACCGCACCGAGCTCGCGTTCCTGCTCCTCGTCGCCCTGGCAACGACGATGACCGTGCCGGTGGTCGGGACCGCGCTGATCTTCAGCCTGATGATCGGTCCCCCCGCGACGGCCCGCGCCTTCACCAGCCGGCCATCGATCGCCGTCGGGCTATCGGTCGCGATCGCGGTCGTCGTCGCGTGGGCGGCGATCGCGCTCTCGTATCAGACGAACTGGCCGGTCGGCTTCTACGTCGGGGTGATCAGCGCCGGCGCCTACGCCGCCGCTCGCGCCTGGACGTTCGCGCGCCGCAACCGCGGCGCCCGGCGCCCGGAAGCATTGATCGCATCCGGCTAACGCGCCACTGGAGCCGCTCCGGATTTGCGAGGTCAGCCACACCTGGCTAACGTCCCAGCTGGAGCCGCTCCGGATTTGCGAGGCGGGTCGATCACACCTGGCCAACGTCCCACTGGACCCGCTCCGCATGACGAGTGGGTCGTTGACCACTCAGTGGATGGTCAACGACCCACTCGCCGAAATTGGTGGCTCGAGTGGGACGTTGTACAGGTTCAGCGGACCGAGAAGTCCGCGTTTCGCACGAGCATCAGCGCGTATGCGGGCCAGAACACGCCGGCCGGCGGCGCACCCGGCAGGCAGGCGCCGCCGGATTCCCCGGGATCGCTCGTCCACGCGAAGGCGTCGACGTTCGGGTAGCCCGTAGCGGTGGTCGGCAACGGCCCGAGACCGCGGCCGGGCGGGTTGCACAACACCTCGTTGCCCTCACTCGCGCGATCGCTGGGAACGAGCGGTCCGCGTCCGTCTTCGCCGGTGTTGACGACGAAGTGCTTGCCGCCCGTCAGGCGGGAGATCAGCTCGCCGTAGCGGATCTCACGGGAGGTCCAGTCGAAGTGGGTCGAGTTGAGGAAGAAGCCCTGGATCTCGGCGACCCCGGCGCGTTTGAGGAGCGCGGCGGTCCGCCGCGCCGGGACGGCGTCGGCGGCGCCCGCGTCGAGGTAGATGACCAGACGCGGACAGCGGGCCGTGAGGACGTCGATCGCATCGCGAAGCTCGTGCATGCGGATCGCGACGCCGTGCGGGGTCAGGCAGCCGACCGTGATCAGCGAGTCCATCTCGAGGAACAGAACGGCACGGTAATCGCCGATGCCGTTCGCAAAGCGGACCATGAACTTGTGGTAGGCGCCCTGGTCGGCGCGTGTGTCGGCCCAGCGGCCGCAATGCCCGTCGACCAGCCGATACGTCGAGATCATCGGCACCGTCCCGGGCTCCTGCACCGAGGCGGCCGCCAGGTACCGCGAGACCGCAGTGCCCGCGTCGGGCCAGCTGAACGAGCCGAAGCGCGCCGTGCCGGGCTCGCGCGCGATCACCTTGAGGGGGGGATAGCGCCGTGCTGCCTGCGCCACGGTGCTGTCGGGATCGACGAAGAAGCGGGCGCCGGCGAGCGGGTCGGTCGCGCTTGATGCCCCCGCCAGCCCGAGTGGATCGGCGGCGTCGGGCGCCACCGGGGGATCGTTGTCGAGGATCGTCAGCACCGCGCTCGAGGGCTCGGCCATCCCGATCGGCGAGGGACCGAACAGCGACACCTGGACGGTTACCGGCAGGCTGTAGGTGCCGTGGTCGACGATCGGGATCGCGAACGTCTCCCGCGTGACGCCCACGGGAAAGTCGAGCATCCCCTTGACTGCGGTGAAGTCAAACTGTGTCGCCGTGCACTGAACCGAGCCACACGGGTAGCCGATCCCGCCCGCGATGTAGCGGATCTGCGCGTCCTGCGCGGCCTCGCTCCGGACCACCGTGATCACGGCTGCGCCGGCGCTCTCGCTCACGGACAAGGCCGGCGCCTGCAGGCGAAATCCGTCGGCGTCGAACACGGCGGCGCGCGCGCCCCCGCCGAAACCGGCCGGCAGCGCGATCGCGAGTGCCAGTAACGTCAGCGCGAGCGCGACCCCGAGCGAGGCGATCGAAGCCGCTAGCCTCGGGCGGGCTTTGGGAAACGACGACTGGGCTTCCCGCCGGCTGCACTTTGTCGGCATCGGTGGAGCGGGCATGAGCGGCCTGGGATTGATAGCGCACGCGCTCGGCGCGCACGTCACGGGCTCCGATCGCGCCGAGTCGAGCTACATCGAGCGCCTACGCGCAACACGGTATCGAACCGGTGATCGGGCACGCCGCGGCAAACGTGCCCGCCGGCGCCGAGGTGGTCTACTCCAGCGCCGTCGCGGCGGAGAACCCGGAGCGCAGAGCCTCAGGCGGGCGCGAGCTGCACCGCGCCGACCTGCTCGCGCAGATCGCCGCGCTGCGCCGCTGCATCGCCGTAACCGGCACCGCCGGCAAGACGACGACCACGTCGATGATCGTTCACGCGATGCGAGCGTGCGGGCTGGATCCGTCCTACGCGATCGGCGGCGAGCTCCGTGGCACGGGGTCGAACGCGGCCTGGGGGAGCGGCGAGTGGATTGTGATCGAGGCCGACGAGTCCGATCGCTCGCTGCTCAAGCTCGCCCCTCAGATCGCGGTGCTGACGAACGCCGAGCTCGACCACCACACGACGTACGGCTCGCGCCTGGAGCTCGAGCGCACGTTCGCACAGTTTCTCGCCGGCGCCAGTGACGGCGTCGTCGTCTGGGACCGTCCGCGGCTCCGCGCCCTGTGTCCAGCCGGCGCCGTGCCCTACGACGCCCCCGATGCTCTGCTGTTCGACGGCGGATCACGGTTTCGCTGGCGCGGCGTCGAGGTCGTCCTGTCGGTTCCCGGCGCGCACAACGCGGTCAATGCCGCCGGCGCCCTGACGGCGGCGGCGCTCGCCGGCGCCGACCCCGCGCGCGCCGCCGCGGCGCTGTCGGACTTCGGCGGCGCGCGCCGGCGCTTGGAGCTGCTCGGCAGCACGCGCACCGGCGTGCTCGTGTACGACGACTACGCCCATCATCCGGCGAAGATCGCCGCGGCGATCGCCGCCGCGCGGACGCAGGCCCCCGGTCGGCTCGTCGCCGTGTTCCAACCGCACCTGTATTCGCGCACGCGGGCCCTCGCACGCGAGCTGGGGGAGTCGCTCGCGGCCGCCGATCTCGTGGCCGTGCTGCCGATCTATCCCGCGCGCGAGGCGGCGGAGGATTATCCGGGTGTGGACGGCCGGCTCGTCGCGGCGGCCGCCGCCGATGCCGCCGGCGGGCGCACGGTCGCGTGGCTGGCGGGCTTCGAGCAGGCCGAGCGGTACCTCGGCGATACGCTCCGATCCGGGGATCTCTGCCTCGTGATGGGAGCGGGCAACGTCGACGCGCTCGCGCGCTCGCTGCTCGCCGATGACGGCGCCGGCTGAGCGGCCGGACCGCCTTCTACGCTGCGCGTCCATGCCCGAGCTGCCGCCAGGCGTCCGCCGCGACTTCTCGCTCGCGCGGCTGACGACGATCCGCACCGGCGGCCGAGCCGACCTGTTCGCGCTCGTACGCTCGCTCGCTGAGCTCGAGCGCCTGCTCGGCTGGGCGATGGCGGGCGGAATCGAGGTAGGGGTCGTGGGCTCCGGGTCGAACCTGCTGGTGGCGGACGCAGGCGTGCGCGGACTCGTGATCAAACTTGAAAAGGAGCTGAGCGCGATCGAACTCGACGGGTCGCGGATGCGCTGCGGCGGCGGCGCGCGCCTGCCTGCCGTCTCGGCGCGCGCAGCTGCCGCCGGGCTGAGCGGGATCGAGTTCGGCGTCAGCATCCCCGGCACGGTCGGTGGCGCGGTGCGGATGAACGCCAACGCATACGGCGGCGAGCTCGCGCGCACGCTCGAGTGGGTCGACGTCGCCACCGCGGCCGGGACCGATCGGCGCGCGCCGGAGGAGCTCGGGTTCGGCTACCGACGCTCGGCGCTCGGCGCGCACGCAGTCGTCGCCCGCGCGTCGTTCGCGCTGAAGCCTGCGCCGGCCGCGGAAGTCAAGGCGAAGCTGGCTGAGCTGCGGGCGCTGCGCAAGGCCGCGCAGCCATCGGGGATCAGGACGTTCGGCTCGACGTTCAAGAATCCCGACGACCAACGGGCGAGCGAGCGAACCGCCGGGCAGCTGCTCGACGAGGCCGGTTGCCGCGGACTGCGGATCGGCGGCGCGGGCTTTTCGGCCAAGCACGCGAACTTCGTCGAGAATTTCGGCGACGCGAGCACCGCGGATGTCCTCGCCGTGATGGCGGAGGGGCGGCGGCGCGTGCAGGAGCGCTTCGGAGTCGAGCTCGAAGCCGAGGTGCAGACGCTCGGCGACGTGGAGCTCCCGTGGCGCTGATTCGCCAGGGTCGAGGTCCAGACGCACGGAGAGGTGGATCGCCCCTGCCGCTGATCCGCCGGCGTCGCGTCTGGGTCGTCGGGGTGCTCGCCGGGCTCGGCGTCGCCGTCGGCGCGTGGCTCTTGCTGCGCGATTCGCCGCTGGTCTCTGTCGACGCGGTCACGGTCGTCGGCGTGCGCGGGCCGGACGCCCCCCAGATCCGCGAGGCGCTGACCCGCACCGCGGAAGGCATGACGACGCTCGATGTCGACGTCGCGGCGTTGCGCTCGGCTGTCGCGCGGTTCCAGACCGTGCGCTCGGTGACGGTCAGCACGGACTTCCCGCATGGCTTGACGATCCACGTGACGGAGGCGCTGCCGGTCGCTGCGATCCAGCTCGGCGGCCATCGCGTCGCCGTCGCCAGCGACGGCATGCTGCTGGAGGCCCACGTCGCTGCGGGTTCGTTACCGCTGCTCGCGCAACCGCACCTGCTCGGCAACTCGTACGTCGACAACCCGCAGGCGCTGGCGCTGCTGAGCGCGGCGCCACGCCAGGTGCTGTCGCGTCTGCAGGACGTCAGCAACGACGCCGACCACGGTCTGACCGCGCAGCTGCGCTCAGGGCCGGCCCTGTACTTCGGCGACACGGGCGCGCTCTCCGAGAAGTGGACCGCGGTGATCGACGTGCTCGCAGATCCCGGCTCCGCGGGCGCGGCGTACATCGACGTCACGGACCCGAGCCGGCCGGCCGCGGGGGCGGGTGGCAGCGCGACGGCGCTGACGGGGACGGGCGGCGGCCAGGCCGCGGGCGCCGGCGATCAAGCCGCAGGAACCACAGATCAAGCCGCAGGGAGCACCGCGCAGACGGGCGGGAGCACCGCGCAGACGGGCGGGAGCACGGCCCAGACCGACGGCAGCACCGCGCAAACGGCCGGGTCCACATCTGAGGCTGGAGGGACGGCGGCTCAAACTGGAGGGGCCGCCTCTGAGTCAGGGGGGACGGCGGCTCAGAGCGGAGGCTAAGCCTCAACTAGAGGTTTAGGTCAACATAACGGCAACTCTCGGCCCCTTGTCGAGAGTCCGGCGATCTGCAACGGAGCTTGCGTACGGGCATCTCTGTTGACTTCCTGCACGTCCAGGCCATAACGTGCAAAACTCCCGCTATTAGCGATAGGACGGAAAACACTAAACCCTACCTAGAGGGTCGGACGGTCGAGATGGAGAGCAGCAGCTACCTCGCAGTCATCAAGGTCGTGGGCGTTGGCGGTGGCGGCAGCAATGCGGTGAACCGGATGGTTGACGCAGGGCTCCGCGGAGTCGAGTTCGTCGTTGCCAACACAGACGCGCAGGCGCTCGCGATGTGCGACGCCGACATCAAGCTGAATATCGGCCACGATCTGACCAAGGGCCTCGGCGCGGGCGCGAACCCCGAGGTCGGCCAGGCCGCCGCGGCCGAGTCGCGCGACGAGATCAAGGAGCAGCTGAAGGGCGCCGACATGGTGTTCGTGACGGCGGGCGAAGGCGGTGGTACCGGCACCGGCGCCGCGCCCGTGATCGCCGACATCTCCAAGAACGAGATCGGGGCGCTGACCGTCGGCGTCGTCACGCGCCCGTTCTCCTTCGAGGGGCGGCAGCGAGCACGGCTCGCCGACGAGGGGATCCAGAAGCTGCGCGAGCACGTCGACACGCTGATCGTGATCCCGAACGAGAAGCTGCTCGCGATCGTCGAGCGTCGCACCTCGATCCTCGACGCGTTCCGAGAGGCGGACAACGTGCTGCGCCAGGGCGTGCAGGGGATCACCGACCTGATCACGATCCCAGGCTTGATCAACCTCGACTTTGCCGACGTGCGCACGATCATGCGCGACGCCGGCAGCGCGTTGATGGGGATCGGCGCCGCCGGCGGCGAGAACCGCGCCGCCGAGGCGGCCAAGATCGCGATCTCCTCGCCCCTTCTGGAGCAGTCCGTCGAGGGCGCGACCGGCATCCTGCTCAACATCACAGGCGGTCCGGATCTCGGCCTGTTCGAGGTCAACGAAGCCGCCGAGATCATCCATAGCGCCGCCGATTCGAACTCGAACATCATCTTCGGCGCCGTCATCGACGACGGCATGCGCGAGGAGGTCCGGGTCACGGTGATCGCGACTGGCTTCGACCAGCCCCGTCCGGTGCTGAGCGAGCGAGGGCGCACCAGCTCCGACCAGCCGCGCTCGTCGCGGCGCCGCGACGTGACGATGGACGACCGGCAGCGGTCCTCGCTCGAGATCCGCGACGACGAGATCGACATCCCGTCGTTCCTCAAGGATCGCTGACCGCCGAGGCCGGCCTGAGCCCTCTCGGGCTCCTCATGCGTGTGTGCACTCTGGTGCCGCTCGATTAGCCGGGTAGGCGAATAGTCGCCGCCGGTTTGGCGCGCGCGAGCCCGTCGGCCGGCGTTGTAGGCTGAACTTTCGTGTCATCCGCCGCGCCGACTGCCTCGCTTCGCCGCACACCACTGTACGAGCGGCATCTCGCCGCGGGCGCTCGGCTGGTCCCGTTCGCGGGCTGGGAGATGCCGGTTCAGTACAAGGGCATCCGCGAGGAGCACGTGGCCGTACGTCGCCACGCCGGCGTGTTCGACGTCTCGCACATGGGCGAGATCGAATCGTGCGGCCCGCAGGCTCTGCCGTTCCTCCAGCGGATGCTGTCCAACGACCTGCGCCGGATGCCGGAGGGCGGGGCCCAATACAGCGTCATGTGCCGGGAGGACGGCGGCGTGCTCGACGACCTGTTCACCTACCGCCTGTCCGACTGCTCGTTCGTGACCGTCACGAACGCCGCCAACCACGAGGCCGACCTCGCATGGCTGCAGTCGCACGCGGGCGAACTGGACGTCGACGTGCACGACGTCGCGTCGCAGTTCGCGATGCTCGCGGTCCAGGGCCCCGCGGCGCGGAAGATCGTCGGCGACCTGGCCGACGGCGCGCTGCCGGCGCGGATGCGCTGCTGCGAGCGGACGGTTGCGGGAGCGGCGATGCTGGTGTGCCGCACCGGATACACGGGCGAGGACGGGGTCGAGCTGCTGCTCGATCCCGCCGACGCGGTGAAGGTGTGGGACGCGATCGTCGCGGCCGGCGCCGTCCCGGCCGGGCTCGGCGCCCGCGACACGCTGCGGCTCGAGGCCTGCTTCCACCTCTACGGCAACGATCTGTCAGTCGAGCGCGGCCCGATCGAGGCGGGCCTCGGCTGGTGTTGCAAGGAGGCGACCGGGTTCATCGGAGCGGACGCAGTCGCCGCGGTCCGCGAGCGGGGTCCCGACGAGCGGCTCGTCCCGTTCAGCATCGAGGGCGCGGGGATCGCGCGGCCGGGCAACCCAGTGCTCGGCGGCGGCGTCGTCACCAGCGGCACGTTCTCGCCGTGCCTGGAGCGCGGGATCGGGATGGCGTATGTACCCGCCGGCGCGGCACATCCAGGGAACCGGATCGAGATCGACGTCAGGGGCCAGGTGCGCCCGGCCGTCGTGGAGACGAAGCCTCTGTACAAGAAGGGAGGGGACGATGGCTGAGGCCAGCTATCCCGAGCACCTGCTGTACCACACCGAGCACGATTGGGCCCTGGTCGATGGTGGGCAGGCGACATTCGGGATCACCTGGTACGCGCAGGAGCAACTCGGCGAGGTCGTGTTCTTCGACCCGCCAAAGGTGGGCAACCAGGTCAAGCAGAACGAGCCTTACACCGAGGTCGAGTCGGTCAAGGCCGTCTCCGACGTGTACGCGCCGCTGTCGGGCGAGGTCGTCGAGGTGAACGAGTCGCTGTCCGACAAGCCCGAGACGATCAACGAGGATCCATACGGCGACGGCTGGCTCGTGCGGATCCGGCTGTCCGATCCATCCGAGGTCGAGCAGCTGATGGACGCGGCGGCGTACGAGGCGACGCTGGGGTGACGAGGTACACCTCAGCCACCGACGGCGACCGGCTCGAGATGCTCGAGGCGATCGGCGTGGGCTCGATCGAGGATCTGTTCGCCGACATTCCCGAACGGCTGCGACTCGCGCGGGAGCTGGGACTCGGCCCCGGGGCATCGGAGCAGGAGGTGTACGAGGAGCTGCGCGCGCTCGCCGCGCGTAACGTCTCGACCGGCGACGAGGTCTCCTTCCTCGGCGCCGGCATGTACGACCACTACGTGCCCGCGCTGATCGACTCGATCATCGAGCGCTCGGAGTTCCTCACGCCGTACACGCCGTACCAGCCGGAGATCTCCCAGGGCGGCCTGCAGGCGATGTTCGAGTACCAGACCGCGATCTGCGAGCTGACCGGGCTGGCCGTCTCGAACGCGTCGGTGTACGAGGGGCCGAGCGCGGTAGCCGCCGCGGGGTATGTCGCCAAGCTCGAGAACGGACGCCCGCGGTTCGTCGTCTCACGCGGTCTGCACCCACACTCGCGGGAGACGCTCGAGACGCTCGCAAAGGCCTGGGACGTCAAGCTCGTGGAGGCACCGCTGCGCGACGGCGTGACTGAGCTGCCCGGGCTCGACACGGACGTCGGCGCGGTGTTCGTGCAGCAGCCGAACTTCCTCGGCGCGGTCGAGGACGTTGCGCCGCTCGCGGCGGCGGCGCACGAGGTCGGTGCGCTGACGATCTGCAGCTGCGACCCGCTGCCGCTCGCGTTGCTCAAGCCGCCCGGCGAATGCGGCGTCGACATCGCTGTCGGCGAAGGGCAGACACTCGGCAACCGCCTGGCTTACGGCGGCCCCTCGTTCGGGTTCTTCGCGGCGACCGAAGCGCTGATCCGGCGGATGCCCGGCCGGATCGCCGGCGAGACGCGAGACGTCGAGGGCCGGCGTGGGTTCGTGCTGACGCTCCAGACGCGCGAGCAGCACATCCGCCGTGAGAAGGCAACCTCGAACATCTGTACGGCGCAGGCGCTCAACGCGCTCGCGGGCGTGATCTACCTCAGCTGGCTCGGGCGCCGGGGGATCGTCGAGCTGGCGGAGCTGATGCTTCAGCGAACCGCGTACGCACGCGCGCGCCTGCAGGAGGTCGATGGCGTCTCGCTCCTGCACGAGCAGCCGGTCGTGCGCGAGTTCGCGCTCGAGCTCGACGCGCCCGTCGAGCGCGTCATCGCGGCCTGCCGCGAGCGGGGTGTCAACCCGGGGTATGCGCTCGGGCGCGATTATCCGGAGCTGCCGGGCGGGCTGCTCGTCGCGATCACCGAGCGGCGCACGCGAGCCGACATCGACCGGCTCGCGGAGGCGCTCCAGGCCGCGATCGCTGCCGAGCCGGCGGCGGCGCATGGCGGGGTCAGGCACGGATGATCTCTGAGGCCGACGACGATCTGACGATCTATCAGCGCTCGCGGCCTGGGCGGCGGGCGTTCGTGGCGCCGGCGCTCGATGTGCCGGCGCGAGGGGTCGAGGAACTGCTGCCGGCGGCGCTGCGGCGCGAGCAACCGCCGCGTCTGCCCGAGGTGGCCGAGCCCGAGATAGTCCGCCACTACAACCGTCTGTCGAAGCGCAACTTCGATCTCGACACCGGCTTCTATCCGCTCGGATCGTGCACGATGAAGCACAACCCGAAGCTGCACGAGCGCCTCGCGGCGCTCCCGGGGAACGCCGACCTGCACCCGCTCCAGGACCCGCACCGGGCGCAGGGCGCGCTCGAGCTCATGTGGCGCCTGCAGACGGCGCTGGCCGAGATCGCCGGGCTTCCGTACGTCTCGCTGCACCCGTCGGCCGGTTCGCACGGCGAGCTCGCCGGCGTGCTGCTGACGCGCGCGTTCCACGAGGACCGCGGCGAGCACCGCAGCAAGGTCCTGACCCCCGACACGGCGCATGGAACCAACCCGGCGACCGTGACGATGGCGGGCTACCAGGTAGTCAAGGTCGGGACCGACGAGCACGGCAACGTCGACCTCGAAGATCTGCGCGCGAAGGCCGACCGGGACGTCGCGTGCCTGATGCTGACGAACCCCTCGACGCTCGGGCTGTTCGAAACCGGGATCGAGGAGATCGAGCGGATCGTCCACGGCGTCGGCGCGACGCTGTACTACGACGGGGCGAATCTGAACGCGATCATGGGGATCTCGCGGCCCGGCGACATGGGCTTCGACATCGTCCACTTCAACCTGCACAAATCGTTCACGCAGCCGCACGGCGGCGGCGGACCGGGTGCGGGACCGATCGCGGTGGCCGAGCAGATCGAACCGTTCCTGCCCCGGCCGCAGGTCGTCCGGCGCGCTCACGCCGGCAACGGCGACGAGCCGTTCTACGACCTCGACTTCGACCGGCCGAAGTCGATCGGGCGCCTGCGCGGTTTTCAGGGCAACTACGGCGTGTTCGTGCGGGCGTACGCGTACATCCGCTCGCTCGGGGCGGGCGGTCTGCGCGAGGTGTCGGAGATCGCGGTGCTCAACGCCAACTACCTGCTCGCGGCGCTCCGGCGCGAAGGCGTGCTCGAGTACCTGCCGGAGGCCTTCGGCCGTCTGTGCATGCACGAGTTCGCGCTCTCGGGCGCGCCGATGAAGCGCGAGCTGGAGATCAGGACGCTCGACCTGGCCAAGCGCCTGCTCGATCACGGCGTGCACCCGCCGACCGTCTACTTCCCGCTGATCGTCGAGGAGGCGCTGCTCGTCGAGCCGACCGAGACCGAGACCAAGGAGACGCTCGACCGTTTCGCCGAGGTGCTGGCCGGGATCCTGCGCGAAGCCCGCGAGGATCCCGAGATCGCCCGCAACGCCCCGTACACGACTCCGGTGCGCCGCCTCGACGAGGCGGCCGCCGCTCGCCACCCCGTCATCCGGCAGGCGTTGTAGCCCTTGTCGATGCGATTCGTCATCGTGGGCGCCGGCGCGATCGGCGGAGTCGTAGGGGCCCGCCTGCACCAGGCCGGTCACGACGTGACGCTGGTCGCCCGCGGCGCCCATTACGAGGCGATCCGGGACCACGGCCTGACGTTCCAGACGCCGCTCGAAACCAGTGTCCTGAAGCTGCCGGTGACGTCCTCGCCGGAGGATCTGCGGTGGCACGGGGACGAGCTGATCCTGCTCGCGACCAAGAGCCAGGACACCCCCGGCGCGGCGGACGCGCTCGCGGCGGCCGGGTGCACGGCGCTCCCGATCGTCTGCCTGCAGAACGGCGTTGCCAACGAGCGCTACGCGCTGCGGCTGTTCGCCGATGTGTACGCGGCGCTTGTGATGCTCCCGTCGGCGCACCTGGAGCCGGGGCTGGTCCAGGCGTACGGGACCGCACTCACCGGCGTCATCGACGTCGGTCGCTACCCGAGCGGCATCGACGGGCGGGCACAGGCGCTGGCGGCCGCGCTGGGCGGCGCGCACTTCAGCTCGCACGTGCGCCCCGACGTGATGCGCTTCAAGTACGCGAAGTTGCTCAACAACCTCGGCAATGCGGCCGACGGGGTCTGCGGCGAGGGCGCCGCGGCCCTGGAGCTGACCGAGCGGGCGCGCGCGGAGGCCAGGGCGGTGCTCGAGGCGGCCGGGATCGACTTCGTCGCGCCCGGAGTCGGCGACGTGCAGGGGTTCTTGCGGCGGATCGACATGCGTCCGATCGGCGCGGACGCGCGCGCGGGCTCGTCGACCTCACAGAGCCTCCTACGGCGGACCGGCAGCGTCGAGAGCGACTACCTGAACGGGGAGATCGTCCTGCTCGGACGTCTGCACGGCGTCCACACCCCCGTCAACGCGTTCCTGCAGGAGTCCATCCGCGAGCTCGCCCAAGCGCGCCGCGCGCCCGGATCGATGACAACGGACGAGGTGTTGGAGCGGCTCTCGCAGCGCGAGCTCGAGCTGAGCGCGGCCGGTGGCCGTCGTGGATGAGCTGATCGCCGGCGGCGCCGCCGACATCGCAGCGCGGGCCGTGCGCGAGCTGGAGGCACTCGTCGGCGTCTCCTCGCCGTCGGGCGACCGCGGCGGCGCCGAGGAGGCGATCGCGGTGTGCGTTGCGCTGCTGCCGCCGGAGGCGCAAGTCGAGCGTCACGCGAGCTCGACCCCCGGCAACGCGCCCGACCTGATCGCCCGGATCCGCGGCACCGGCTCAAGGAAGATGCTGTTGGTTGGGCACGTCGACACGGTCATCGGCCACGCCGCGCACGCGCCGCTGCGCCACGACGGTCCGCGGCTCTACGGGCCCGGGACGGCGGACATGAAGGGCGGCGACGTGCTCGCGCTGGGCGTCGCGCGCGCGCTCGCGGCGCGGCCCTCCGCGTTCGCGGAGCTCGCGGTCCTGTTCGTCACCGACGAGGAGTGGCGCACGCACGATTTCGTCCACACCGAGCGGTTCCGCGGCTATGACGCGTGCCTGTGCTTCGAGGCGGGCGAGCGGACCCAGGCTGGGGACGAGGCCGTCGTCGTGCAACGCAAGGCCGCCGGCACGCTGCGCGTGCGCGCGACCGGGCGCCCGTCGCACTCCGGGAGCGCGCCCGACCAGGGACGCAACGCGCTGCTCGCGCTCGCCGTCACGGCCCAGACGGTCGCGCGCTTGCACGACCCCGGCGGGCCCGAGCGGCTGAGCGTCGTGCCGACGCTGATGAGCGCCGGCGAGGCGCTCAACGTCGTGCCGGCCGCGGGGGAGCTGCTGTTCGACCTTCGCGCCAATCGGCTCACGGCGTTCGAGCGGGTGCTCCCGGCGGTGCCGCCCGAGGTCGGCGGGGCAACGCTCCACGCGGAGATGGAGCGCCGCTGGCCGGGGATGGACTCGACCGAGGCGACGGCCGGGTTGCTCGAGCGCGCGAGCGAGAAGCTTGGGCGGCGGATCGTCGGCGTCGGGCGCGGCGGGGCGAGCGACGCGAGCCACTTCGCGGCGGACATCCCGCTGACCGTCGACGGCCTCGGCCCCCGTGGCGGGGGCGCCCACACGCCGGAGGAGTTCGTCCAGACCGAGACGCTCCACGAGCGAGCCGAGGTCGCGCTCGCGATGGCCTTTGCGGCGCTCGGCGACGCCTGAACTCTTCCCGGGTTCTTCAACAGCCCGAGAGGAGCGCATGCGATCATGGTGAACGAGCGACTATGAGCACGAGCACGCCCAACCTTCCGGTCAAGAAGCCTCGCGGAGAGGTCCAGCGGCAGGGACTCGCGCTGCTGGCCGGGATCGTCGCGTTCATGTGGGTCATCGAGGTGATCAACACGATCGACTCCAACCGGCTCGACAACGACGGAATCGTCCCGCGCGACTTCGACCGGCTGTGGGGGATCTTCACCTCCCCGTTCATCCACGGGAGCTTCGCTCACCTGATCTCGAACACGATCCCGTTCGTGTTCATGGGCGTGATCATCGCGCTGCAGGGCGTCCGCCGGCTCGCGCTCGTCACGCTGATCGTGATCGTCGTCGGCGGCCTCGGGACATGGCTGATCGCGCCCGCCAACTCCGTTACGTTCGGCGCCAGCGGCGTCGTGTTCGGGTACGCGACCTACCTGCTGACGCGCGGACTGTTCGATCGCAGCCCGCTGGAGATCTTCACCGGCGTGATCGTCGGCGCGATCTGGGGCGCCGCGCTGATCGCCAGCCTCGTGCCGCATTACGGCATCTCGTGGCAGGCCCACGCGTGCGGGGCGATCGGCGGCGTGATCGCCGCCTGGGCGCTCTCTTCACAGCGCAGCGCGCGCAGCCCCTCCGGCTCCAAGCCCGCCGGCTCGAAGCCCGCCGGCGACCCGCTGAGCACGCTCGTCGATTAGCTCGGCTACCGTCCGGACTTCGTGCGCATCTTCTCCGGCATCCAGCCGACCGGGCGCAAGCACCTCGGCAACTACATCGGCGCGATCGTCCAGTACGTGGCGGGCCAGGACCGCGGCGAAGCGATCTACTGCATCGTCGACCTGCACGCGATCACGGTCCCCTACGAGCCGGCCACACTGCGCACCTCTGTCTACGACACCGCCGCGACGCTGCTCGCGGCAGGCTTGGATCCCGAGCGCTGCATCTTCTTCAGGCAGGGAGACGTACAGGAGAACCCGGAGCTGTGCTGGCTGCTCTCGAGCGTGACGGCGTTCGGCGAGCTCAACCGGATGACCCAGTTCAAGGAGAAGGCGGGGGCGCAGCGGGATCTGGTCTCCGCCGGCCTCTTCTTCTACCCGGTGCTTCAGGCCGCCGACGTGCTCGCCTACCGCGCCGACGAGGTGCCGGTCGGCGAGGATCAGCGCCAGCACGTGGAGCTGATGCGCGACGTCGCCGAGCGCTTCAACTCCCGCTTCGGCGAGACGCTCGTCGTGCCCCACGCGCGGATCCCCGAGGTCGGCGCGCGGATCATGGACCTCCAGGCGCCCGAGCGCAAGATGTCGACCACCGGTGGCACGCCCCAGGGGACGGTCTACGTCCTGGATGAGCCGGACGCGATCGCCAGGAAGATCCGCAGCTCGGTCACCGACTCCGGCAGCGAGGTCATCCGTGCGCCCGACAAGCCGGGCATCTCGAACCTGATCGATATCCTCTCGGCGGTCCGGGGCACGACGCCGGAGGCGATCGAGCGGGAGTTCGCGGGCTCGCGCTACGGGGAGTTCAAGCAGGCCGTGGCCGACGGGGTGATCGACTATCTGGCGCCGGTCCGCGAGCGCTACACGGATCTGCGAGCCGACGAGCCGGCGCTCGAGCGCACGCTCGCGGTCGGTGCCGAGAAGGCGCGCGCGATCGCGTCGGACACGCTGCTCGAGGTTCGCCGTGTGATGGGCGTCGGCGTAGTCCGCTAGCACCGGTAACGTCTCGCCCGGTGCGCTTGCACGACGTCGAGCTCGACCTGGATGTGTTCACGGGGCCGTTCGACCTTCTGCTCACGCTGATCCTGCGCGAGGAGGTCGATCTGCTCGAGGTCGACCTGGCCGAGATCGTGATCTCCTACATCGACCACCTGGAGGCGCGCGGCGAGCTCGACCTCGAGGCGGCGACGGAGTTCCTCGTCTTGATCGCGGCCCTGCTGGAGCTGAAGTCGCGCCTCATGCTGCCCGGCGAGGAGCTCGAGGAGATCGAGCTCGAGCCGAGCGAAGCGGCCGAAGAGCTGCTCGCGCGGCTGCTCGATGCCCACCGCTACCAGGCCGCGGCGGCACATCTGCAGTCGCTCCTCGCGGAGCAGTCCGCGTACCGGTTCCGCGCGGCGCCGCCGCCGCGGTTCGTGCGCCGCGCGTCGCTGCAGGACGCCGTGGCCGTGTACGACCCGATGACCCTGGCGGCGGCGATCGGGGGGCTGCTCGCGATGCCGCCGGCGGTCGACGTGCGCCACATCGCGAACCCGCGGGTGACGGTCGCGGAGCGGCTCTCCTACCTGCGCGGGCTCTTGCGGAGGGGGAGCTTCACGTTCGACGAGGCGGTCGCGCGCGCGGATCGGGTGACGGTCGCTGTGACGCTGTTCGCGATCCTCGAGCTCTACAAGCAGGGCGAGCTCACCTGGACGCAGCCCGAGCCATTTGGCGAGATCCGAGTCGACGCGGTCGCGCGCGCCCCAAAGCTGGGTGTCCAGGCGCTCGCGCCTGAGGCGGATGCGCCGGTCCAGGAGCTCACCGAGGAGCGGAGGATGTCGGCGTGAGCGGCCCGCTCGAGCCAGCGCTCGAGGCGCTGCTATTCCTCTCCCCGGAGCCAGTAGGCGCGGCGGCGCTCGC
This sequence comes from uncultured Solirubrobacterales bacterium, assembly GCA_963763525.1. Taxonomy (GTDB): domain Bacteria; phylum Actinomycetota; class Thermoleophilia; order Solirubrobacterales; family Solirubrobacteraceae; genus Palsa-465. The sequence goes on along the minus strand of CAVXPA010000008.1, from coordinate 757,425 downwards.
CGACGCGACCGGCGCGCGAGCTGCACGAGGTCGTGACCGCGCTGGAGCGGCTGCGCGAGCACTACGAGTTCGAGCGCAGGGGCCTCGTGCTGCGCGAGCTTGCCGGTGGCTACGCCCTCAGCACACACCCGGACCACGAGCCGGCGGCGCGGCGGCTGCTGGCCAAGCCGCGGACGCCCCCGTTGACCCCGGCGCAGGCGGAGACGCTCGCGATCATCGCCTACCTGCAGCCCGTCTCGCGCCCCGAGATCGCGCGGATCCGAGGCGTCAACGCCGAGTCGGCGGCATCGACGCTGCTCGAGCGCGGGCTCGTCGAAGAGTGTGGACGCTCGCAGTTCGGAGCCGTCCTGTACCGCACGACGGAGCTGTTCCTGCGCCTGTTCGGGCTCCGCGCGCTCGACGAGCTGCCCGACGTCGGCGAGTTCGACCCGACGCCGGAGGCGACGGAGGAGCTGCGCCAGCGCTTGCTCCGAGCCGGCGAGGCCAGGGCCGGCGCGTGATCGCCGGCGCGCACACGATTCTGTATGCCCATGACGCGGACGCGGCCCGCGCCTTCATGCGCGACGTTCTCGGGCTCGCCTCGGTCGATGCCGGTGACGGCTGGCTGATCTTCGCGCTGCCGCCCGGCGAGCTCGCCTGCCACCCGCTCGCGCAACCTGGCCCCGGCCACGCCGAGCTCAACCTGATGTGCGACGACGTGCACGAGACGCGCCGCGAGCTCGAAGCGAAGGGCGTTCAGTTCAGCGAGCCCGTTCGCAACCAGGGGTGGGGGCTGCTGACGCACCTCGACGTGCCCGGATACGGCCCGCTTGGCCTATATCAGCCGCGCCACCCCAGCCTGCTCCCAGCGTTCGCGAGCTAGGTCAAGCTAGGCCAAGCTAGGCGCCAGGCTTCGCCGTCCGTGCCGCGCCCGGTTCGCTGCCCTCCCGGACGTACGGCGCCACCCTGCGCAGGAAGTCGTCCCGGTGGTGACGCTCGAACTGCTCCCAGGTGCTGAAGCTCCGCGGGTCGCGCACGCGATCCAGGAACAGGATCCCGTCGAGGTGGTCGGTTTCGTGCTGGAACGTGCCGGCGGTCAACCCGCGCGCGATCGTCTCCTGCGGCTCGCCCGCGCGGTCGAGGTAGCGCACGCGCACCGCGAGGAAGCGCTCGACGTCGCCGCGCATGTCCGGCACCGACAGGCAGCCTTCGTTGATCAGCAGCCGCTCGTCGGACAGCGGCTCGAGCACGGGGTTGACGATCACGGTCAGCGGCACGAGCGGCTTGTAGCTGTAGCGGGTGTTGGCGTCGACCTCGACGACGGCGATCCGCAGCGGCGCCGATACCTGCGTCGCGGCGAGCCCGGCGCCGCCCGCCGCGCGCCGGGTCTCGATCAGATCGTCGATCAGCTGCTGCACCGCCGGCGAACGCAGCTCCTCGGGCGTGATCTCGCCGGTACGCAGCCGCAGGATCGGGTCGCCGGCCGTCGTGATCGGAAGCACGCTCACAGCAGCGTCCCGATCGCCGCCTGTACCCGCTCCAGCACCGCGCCGCTCGCGACGTACGCCTCGGCTGCCGCGAGCTCGGGCGCGAGGTAGCGGTCCGGCCCCGGCCCGGGGACCAGCTGGCGCAAGCCAGCGAGGGCCGCGCCGGTCCCGGCGGCCGGGCCGAGCGGCGCGCGTAGATCAAGCCCGCGCCCCGCACACACCAGCTCGATCGCGAGCACCCGCCCGAGATTGGTGACCGTCTGGCGCAGCTTGCGCGCCGCGCCCCAGCCGATCGAGACGTGATCCTCCTGCATCGCGCTCGTCGGCAGCGAGTCGACGCTCGCCGGCGCGGCGAGTCGCCGGTTCTCGGCCACGATCGCCGCCTGCGAGTACTGGGCGATCATCAACCCCGAGTCGACCCCGGGATCGTCCGCCAGGAACGCCGGCAGTCCTTGCGAGCGCGTCGGATCGAGCAGGCGGTCAGTGCGCCGCTCCGCGATCGCGCCGACGTCGGCCGCGGCGATCGCGAGCATGTCGCACGCGAGCGCCAGCGGCGCACCATGGAAGTTGCCGCAGGACTCGACGCGACCGTCGGGGAGGACCATCGGGTTGTCGATCGCGGAGCGCAGCTCGGCTCGGGCGACGCCCTCGGCATACGTCACGGCGTCGCGGGCGGCGCCGGTCACCTGCGGGGCGCAGCGGAGCGAGTAGGCGTCCTGGACGCGCGGGTCGCCGACGCGGTGGCTGGCGACGATCTCCGAGCCGTCGAGCAGCGCCCGCAGATTCGCGGCGCTCGCCGCCTGCCCCGGCTGCGGGCGCAGGGCGATCAGGTCGGCGGCGAACGCGCGATCGGTCCCGAGCAGCGCCTCGACCGACATCGCGGCGGCGATGTCGGCGACGCGGAGCAGCTCGCCGAGATCGGCGAGCGCGAGCACGAGCATCCCGAGGATCCCATCCGTGCCGTTGATCAGCGCGAGCCCCTCCTTTGCCGTCAGCACGAGCGGCTCGATCCCGGCCGCGGCGAGCGCCTCGGCGGCCGGCCGCCGCGCTCCGTCGGGGCAGTCGACTTCGCCCTCCCCGATCAGCACGAGCGCGCAGTGGGCCAGTGGCGCCAGGTCGCCGCTGGCGCCGAGCGAGCCGTGCTCGGGCACGACCGGCGTCAGGCCGGCGTTCAGGAGCGCCAGCAGCGTTTCCGCGACGACGGGCCGCGGCCCCGAGTAGCCCATCGCGAGCGTCCGCGCGCGCAGCAGCATCATCGCCCGCACGACCTCGCGCTCGACCGGCGCCCCGACGCCGGCGGCATGGGAGCGCACGAGCGCGCGCTGGAGCGCCATGCGGCGAGCGGGCGGGATGCGTACGGTCGCGAGCGAGCCGAAGCCGGTCGAGATGCCATACGCCGGCTCGTCGAAAGCGGCCAGGGTCTCGACGACGGCCGCGCTGCGCTCCATCGCCGAGACCGCGCCGGCGCTCAGCGTCGCGATCGCGCCGTCGCGGGCGACCGCGAGCACGTCGCCGGGCGAGACTCCATCGCTCGCGAGCTCGACGGTCGCGCTCATACGCTGAGCGACGGCTCCGGCGCGCCGGCGCTGCGCAGCGACGGCTCGTTCGTTTGGCGCGCCGCGAGCTGACCGCACGCCGCGTCGATCTCGCGCCCGCGCGTCAGCCGCACGGTCGCGTTCAGGCCCCGGCGCTCGAGCTGCGCCCGGAACGCCTCGATCGCCTTCGGGCTCGAGGCGGTGAACGCCGAACCGGTCGGGTTGTACGGGATCAGGTTGACCTTGAAGACGCGCGGGTCCAGCAGGTTCGCGAGCGCCACCGCCTGCGCGTGTGAGTCGTTGACGCCGGCGAGCATCACGTACTCGACGAACACCCGCCGCCGCTTGCGCGCGTAGTGCGCCTCGCACGCGGCGATCACGTCGGCCAGCGGATAGCGATCGTTGACCGGCATCAGCTCCGAGCGCAGCGCGTCCTCGGGGGCGTGCAGCGAGAGCGCCAGGCGGATCGGCGACGGTTCAGCCGCCAGTCGTTCGATCCCCGGGATCCAGCCGACCGTGGAGATCGTCGTGCGCCGGTGCGTGATGCCCAGGTCGGGCAGCCTCGCGCACGCGCGCAGGACCGCGTCGAGATTCATCAGCGGCTCGCCCATGCCCATGAACACGGCGTGGTCGACCTTCGTCAGTCGCCGGAAGTGGAGCGCCTGATCGAGGATCTCCGACATCGTCAGATTGCGGCCGAAGCGCATCTGGCCGGTGGCGCAGAACGCGCACGTCAGCGGGCAGCCCGACTGCGACGAGAGGCACAGCGAGCGCCGCCCGTCCCGGAAGCGCATCAGCACCGCCTCGAGCGGGCGTCCGTCGGCGGTCCGAAGCAGCGCCTTGACGGTGCCGTCGCGGGCGCGCGCCTCGTGCGCCACGGTCAGCGAGCTGAACGGAACCTCGTGCTCGAGTAGCTCGCGCAGCGAGCGCGGCAGGTCACTCATCTGCTCGTAGCCGGTCGCACCCCGGGCCGCCCAGCGCCAGATCTGGCCGGCGCGGAAGGCGGGCTCGCCCAGCTCTGTCAACTTGCCGTCGAGAACGTCCAGGTCCACGCTGTCTATGGTGGCAGCAACGTGCGCCTCGCCAAGCATCTCGCCTCCGCCGGGGTCGCCTCGCGCCGCGCGTCCGAAGCACTCGTCCGCTCGGGCAGAGTCACGGTCGACGGCGAGACGGTCCGGGACCCGGCGCGCGACGTCACCGCGGCCGATCGCGTCGAGCTGGACCACCAGCCGCTCGCGGCCGACCCTGTGCGCGTCGTGTATGCCGTCAACAAGCCCGCCGGCGTCGTCTCGACGGCGCGCGACCCGCAGGGGCGCGCGACCGTCGTCGCGCTCGTTCCAGCGCGAACGCGGCTGTACCCGGTCGGCCGCCTCGACATCGACACCACCGGGTTGATCCTCCTGACCAACGACGGCGAGCTCGCGAACCAGCTGACGCATCCTCGCTTCGAGGTCCCGAAGACCTACCGGGCACTCGTCGGCCGTCCGCCGGTGCGCGACGCCGCGATCCGGGCGCTGCGAAACGGCGTCGAGCTCGAAGACGGCCGCACCGCGCCGGCGCGCGTGCGCCGAGTCGCCCCCGACACGCTCGAGCTGACCATCCACGAGGGGCGCAAGCGCCAGGTCAGGCGGATGATCGAGGCGGTCGGGCACCCGATCCGCCGTCTGGAGCGGATCGCGTTCGGGCCGTTGAGGCTCGGCGACCTGCGCCCCGGCGGCTATCGGCGGCTGAGCGATGCCGAGGTGCGGCGACTGCGTCGGGCGCTCAGTGAGGCTTCTCGGTCCGATGCGGCCCGGCCGGGGCGGTCGCGGCCGGCGGGGCGGTCCGGGGGTGGGGGGTCGGCCCGCCCGCGGGCGCGGTGATGTCAGTCCGGCCTGGTCAACGACCCACTCGAGGCACACGGCAGGGCCCACTGGGACGTTGACCATCGTGGAGATGGTGAACGTCCCTTTCGGCGATCTCGGCGCGTCGAGTGGGCTGTTGTACAGGACGATGGCTCGCCGCGCCCGGCCCCCCGATGGCTCGCCGCGCCCGGGCCCCCGATGGCTCGTCGCGCCCAGGCCCCCGATGGCTCGCCGCGCCCGGGCCCCCGATGGCTCGCCGCGCCCCGCCCCCCGCGGCGCCTCGCTCAGCGCTGGTACAGAAGCTCGTCGCGAGGCAGCGTCGTCGCGTAGAGCGCGTGCGAGACCATGCTCGCAGTCAACAGGACCGGGGTCGACGACTGCAGCTCGGTGACCGTGAACTGGTAGATCTTGCGCACCGACACCTCGTGGAACCCTGGGACCGGGTAGGACGCCTGCGTCGCCGAGCCGGTCAGGTTGCACGCCGCCCCCCACCAGCACAGAGCGACCCGCGGAGACTTGATCGAGACGATGTCGAGCTCGCGGACGGGGATCGATCCGTACGGGACGTGGCCGCGGTGAGGCCACGACTTGAGCCCGGGCACGTACAGCGACAGCGGCAGCAGATAGTGGTAGTGCTGGATCAGGATCGCGCGCGTTCCGACGCTCGGCGCCGGACTCGGCCCAAGCACCCGGGCGACGCCGCGCCAGTCGGGTCGCTGGAAGTTGCGATTGAAGTCGACTCCGGCGACGGCGATGATCCCGATCGCGCACAGTCCGACGGTCCCGGCGATTCCGAGCGCCCCGGCCCGGCGTGCGCCCAGCCCGCCGGCGACCATCAACGCGGCGGGCACCCACAGGGCGATGATGTTGCGGGTGATCAGGTCGTCGATCCCGACGGCGATCATCAGCAGGTTGATGATCAGCCCGGCGAGCGCGAGCGCGCCCATGCTCGCGGCAGCGCGGCCTTCCTCGGGATCCGAGCGCAGTGCGAGCAGCACGAACGAGGCGAGGACGATCACCTCCGCCAGGCGGATCAGCAGCTCGTGTGCCGGTGACTGGAAGCCGACGAGGAACTGCGGAATGATCGCGCCGAGCCGCGGCCCGAAGCGGGATCGGAGCGATCCAGCTCGCGTTGCCGGTGCGGTTCTGCGAGATCGCGAGCGGCAGCAGGGCGATCCCGACGAGCGCCACGAACGCGATCGCGAACGGCACCTGACGCTCGCGCCGGTACAGCGCCAGCAGCCACAGAGCCTCGGGCACGACGACCAGGAGCACGTAGTAGTGAGTCGCGAGCCCGAGCGCCGCGATCAGCGCCCAGATCACCATCCGCCGCGTGGACGGGTCCTCGCGCGCGTAGGCGAACGCGACCAGCGATGCGGCGCTCAGGAGCACCACCAGCTCGTACGGCCGCGCCTCCTGCGAGTACCAGATCAGGAACGGATTGCATGCCGTCAGGGCCGCCGCGACGAGCCCGGCGGGACGCGAGATCAGCTTCGCGCCCGCCCAGTAGACGACCGGCACGCTGAGGACACCCGCGAGCGCGGAGAGCGAGCGCAGCGGCGCCTCGCTGAATCCGAACACGCGTCCCCACACCCAGCCGACGAGGTAGTAGAGCGGGCGGGGTCGTCTCGTTCTGCGGCAGCAGCCCGAGCATCTTGCCGAGCGGGTAGCGCATGTCCGCCGAGGAGTTGGCCTCGTCGAACCAGAAGCCCTGATGGCCGATCCGGTAGAACCGCAGTACCGCGGCGAGCACGATCAGGCCCCCGAGGGCCAGCAGGATGCGGTCGCTGAAGAGAGCGCCGCGCGAGGCCGCGCGGGTTCCCGCCGGCTGGCGGCGACCCGGGCGAGTCAGCGCACCCACGCTCACGGTCGCGCATGTTACGGGCCCGCGCCGACCACTCGGGCAGGTACCCGTACGGCTGCTCCGACGACCCGGTCAGGTACCCCGCGCGGCGGCTTAATAGGATCCATTTAGCGCGGGCATATGTCGCGCACGGCACTATTTCGTGAAATGAAGCGCGACGAAAGCAACGTCGAACCGCCGGTCGTGTTCGCTTCGGCACCGGCGGCCGGGGCGACCGCGGGTACGGGCGAGACGACCGTCGCGCTGCCTCGGTTCACGTTGCCGGCGCTCCCCCGGGTGCGCGTCACGTTCGGCGCGCTGACCGGCCGACTGGCGCTGGCGACGATCCTGCTCGGCACGCTCGCCATCGTCGCGGTCGCGGCGAGCGGGCCGTCGGTGCTCGTTCCGCGCAGCACCGTGTCGTTCGCGAACTGGGAGTCCGGGCCGCTGCACGGGCTCATCGGCCGCCCGCTCGAGAACGCGCTGACGATCAGCTACGGCTTCAGCGCGGTCGTGATCGTGATGCTCGTGGCCTACGCGGTCGCGGTCGGGGCCGCGGGCGCGCTGTCGATGCGCACGATCGTGATCTTCATCGTGGTGGCGCACGCGATCCTGCTGATGAGCCCGCCGCTCCAGCTGACTGACATGTTCAACTACCTCGGCTACGCGCGGCTGGGCGGTCTACACGACCTCAACCCGTACACGCACGTGATCGGGCAGGAGCTGCACGATCCCGTCTATCGACTTCCGACGTGGCGCAACCTGAACAGCCCGTACGGCGAGCTGTTCACGATTCTGAGCTACCCGCTCGCGCTCCTGCCGCTGTCGACGGCGTACTGGGTCGTCAAGGTCGTCACGCTGATGCTGAGCTTGGTCTTCCTCGGGCTCGTCTGGTGGTGCGCGCGGCTGCTCGGGCGCGATCCGCGCTTCCCGCTGCTGTTCATCGCCGCCAACCCGATCTACCTCGTGTACGCGCTCGGCGGCTTTCACAACGACTTCTTCATGCTCGTGCCGATGATGCTGGCGATCGCGTTCACGCTGACCCGCCGCGACCGCGCCGCGGGCGCCGCCGTCATGGTCGCGATCGCGGTCAAGTTCACGGCCGGCCTGTTGCTGCCGTTCCTGCTGCTCGCGGTCAAGACGAAGGACCGCCGGCTGCGGATGGTGCAGGGCGTGGTCCTGGCCGGTGTGCCGTTGCTCGTGGTCAGTCTGCGCTGTTCGGGTTCTCGCTTCCGAATCTCCAGGACCAGAGCTCGCTGTTGACGGACTTCAGCATCCCGCAGGTGATCGGCTGGATCATCGGGCTCGGCGGCGGCGCGCCGGCGCTGTTGAAGGTGCTCGACGTGGCGCTCGTGCTGTTCGTCGTCTACCTCCTGCGACGGCGTGGCGACTGGCTCGTGGATGCCGGCTGGGCGACGCTGGCGTTGATCGCGACGCTCGCGTGGCTCGTGCCCTGGTATGTCGTCTGGCTGCTGCCGCTGGCAGCGCTCGGGACGAGCGTGCGGCTGCGCCGCGCCGCGGGCGTGTTGACCGTGTTCCTCGTGCTCACGTTCGTCCCGCTGACCGGGATCTTGCTGGCGAATGCGGGTATCAATCCGATGGGCAGCGCGGTCGGGCGCGCGTCGTTCTCGCTGCAGAAGAGGCTGGCCCAGTAGGAACCAGACGGCGAGTTGACACGCCAAGTGTTAGCTTCGCGTTAAGAATGCGCACGGACGTCGAACAGATCACGCCGGTCGAGGCCGCCCCGAGGCCGTATCGCCGGCCCCCGATCAAGGTTGCTCGCGAGCGGCGGCGGATCGACTGGTTCGACCTCGCGGTGCTCGCGGTGTTCTCGCTGCTGTCCGTCTGGGTGCTCGCGCGGGACCTGTGGCAGGTCGCGTTCGACGGACGGGTCTGGACCGGCACCGACGGCGTCTACATCGTCGACCAGCTCCAGTACCTGGCCTGGATCCGCGAGGCGTCGCAGCACCTGTTCATCTCGAACATGTTCGTCCTGCACCCCACGGCGGCCGACTACTTCCAGCCGGCTGTGGTCGTGTCAGGCGCCCTGGTCGCGCTCGGCATGGCGCCGTGGCTGGCGCTGCTCCTGTGGAAGCCCGTCGCCGTCGCCGGCCTGTTCTTCGCCGTGCGGGCGTACACGCGACGGTCGATCAAGGGCATCTGGCCGCGGCGGGCGACGCTGGTCCTGGCCCTGTTCTTCGGCTCCTTCAGCGTCAGCTACGGCTCATGGGGCGTGATCGGCGACCTGATGCTCGGGTTCTCCTCGTGGGGGTACACGTTCGGTTTGCTGGCGGTCGCGGCGCTGGTCGCGGGCCTGCTTCTCTACGACCGCGCCCGCACCGCCGGGCGGATCTCGCTCCTGCCCGGGCTCCTGGGCGCCTTCGCCGGACTCATCCATCCGTGGCAGGCGGAGATCCTGGTCCTGATCGTGGTCGGCGGCAGAGCTGTGGGCGTGGCTCGCCGACCCTCGCCGCGGCCGCCCGCGCTCGCTCGGGCTGATGGTGGTGACGCTCGTCGCCGACCGGTCTTCCGCTGCTCTACTACGAGCTTCTCGGGCGGCTCGACCCGTCGTGGGAGCTCGCGCGTGAGGCCAGCAAGCACGCGTTCCCGCTGTGGGCGCTCGCGCTGGCGCTCGCGCCGATCGCAGTTCCCGCCGCGCTCGGCTACCGCGGCCGGCCGCGCTCGTTCCTGGACCAGGTGACCCGCGTGTGGCCGGCGGCGGCGCTGGCGATCTACATCCTCTCGGCGAGCGGGCTGAGCGCGACCCCGCTGCACGCGTTCGACGGGATCACGATCCCGCTCGCTGTGCTCGCGGTCCGCGGCTGACCGGGCTCAACCTGCGGCAGTTGCCGGCCCGGCGGCTGCTGGCCGTGCTCGCGATCGCGGCCACGACGATTCCCGCGCACCTACGTGCTCCTCGCAGACCGGCGCGAGACTCGCGCGGGCGACCCCCGGGAACGCGAACTTCATCAAGCCCGACGAGCGCGACGCGCTGAACTACCTGGCATCCGATCCGGAGCCCGGCGGCGTGCTGACGCAGGCCTACCTGGGGGCGGCGGTCCCGGCCGAGACCGGCCGCCGCACGTTCATCGGCGACTGCCTGTGGTCTGAGCCGAACTGCCAGCAGCGCTATCAGCAGGCGTACAGCTGTTCACCGGGTCGATGTCCGCGAGCACGGCGCGAGCGTTCGTGCTCGGCACGGGAGCGCGGTTCCTGCTCGCCGACTGCATGTTCTCGACGGACCTGCCGCGCCTGCTCGGCCCGGTGATCGACATCGAGTCGCAGCTTCGGATGCGCGACCGTGTACCGGGCTGCAGTAGCCCGCTTCTGGCACAATCCCGCGCCCATGCGGCTGTTCGCGCTTCGCGGCGCCAATAGCGCCGAGCGAAACGAGCGCGAGGCGATCCTCACGGCCACGGATGAGCTGATGCGCGAGCTGATGGAGCGCAACGCGCTGACGGCGGATCAGATGGTGAGCTGCATCTTCACGCTGACCGACGATCTCGACGCGGAGTTCCCGGCGGTCGCGGCGCGCGCCCTCGGGCTCGATCGAGTGCCGCTGCTGTGCGCGCGCGAGGTTCCGGTGCCCGGCTCGATGCCGCGCGTGATCCGCGTCCTGGTGCATTACTACGCCGCCGACGAGCACGAGCCGCAGCACGTCTACCTGGGCGAGGCGAGCGCGCTCGGGCCGACCTCGAATCGGCACAATAGGCAGCCGGCGATGGCACTCGAGTTCGCAGAGCGGATCCGGCGGATCCCGTCCTACCCGGTCGCGGCCGGCTACGACCTCGGCAACGAGGTCGCGATGCTCGCCTCGAACGAGTGCTGCTTCGCGCCGCTGCCGCAGGTGGTCGCGGCCGCGCAGGCGGTGCTGCCCGGCGCCAACCGCTACCCGGATCCTTCCTACGCGCCGCTGCGCCGCGCGCTGTCGGAGCGCTACGGCGTCCCGCCCGCGCGGATCGCGCTCGGCAACGGCTCCTGCGACATCCTGCTCGCGGCCGGCGAAGCGCTGCTCGAGCCGGGCGCCGAGCTCGTCTACGCGTGGCCGTCGTTCAGCGTGTACCCGCATCTCGCGGCCGCCTCCGGCGCGCGCGCGATCACGGTCCCGCTCGACGCCGAGGACCGCCACGACCTCGACGCGATGGCCGCCGAAGTCACGGTCGCGACCCGGCTGGTGCTGATCTGCAATCCGAACAACCCGACCTCGACCGCGGTCGGCCTGACTGACGGTCGAGGCGGCTGCTCGAGCGCGTCCCGAACCACGTCTGCGTGATCCTCGACGAGGCCTACTGCGAGTTCTCGCTGCGCCTCGGCGACACGTACGCGTCGGTGGAGCTGCTGCGCTCGCTATCCGAACCTCGTGCTGCTGCGGACCTTCTCGAAGGTCTACGGCCTCGCTGCGCTTCGCGTCGGCTACGCGCTGTGCGGCTCGGAGGACCTGCCTCGCGCGATCAACCAGGTCCGCCAGCCGTTCCACCTCAACGCGGCCGCGCAGGCGGCGGCGGTCGAGGCGCTCCGGCACCAGGACGAGGTCGAGCGCCGGGTGACGCAGACGATCGCCGAGCGGCTGGCGCTGGAGGACGGGCTACGCGAGCTCGGCCTGTGGGTGGCCAGGTCGGACACCAACTTCGTCTGGTTGCACCTGCCGGACGACGAGGATCCCGCGGCCGCGGAGACGGAGATCGTCACGGGCCTGCTCGAGCGCGGCGTGCTCGTCCGCGCCGGCGTCTCACTCGGCCGCCCGGGCTCACTGCGCGTCACGGTCGGGCACGCCGAGCAGAACGAGCGCTTCTTGAAGGCGCTGGCCGAGTTGCTGTAGCCGCCGAGTGAGGCCCACCGGCGGCACCGGCTGGACACACCTGGCCGGCGCCGATCTGCTAGCACTTGTGTTCGGCATGTCCGGCTGCAGCCCAACCAGCGCGAACCTCCTCGCTTGCGGCTGCCGTTTCTACGCCTGGCGATTTATCTAGGCGCTCGGCTCGCGTAATCGCGCCCGCGCCCCGCCCGCGCGCGGGTATGGGTGTGCACCGCCGAGCGCCGCCACCGCCCCGCGCCGCGCCCGGTGCGGCCCCCGTAGAGTTCCCCGAAGACAAGAACAGGACCCTGAGATGACGATTGTGACCAAGTCGGACAGATCCCGAGCTGAGCGTCTCGAAGCGACGCTGGGCCGGGACGCCGCCGTCCGTGACCAGCGGATAGAGCGCCTGGAGCCGCTGCTGGCCCCGCGCGAGCTGCTCGACGAGTTGCCGCTCGGGCCGGGCGACGAGGCCGTCGTCGTGCGTGGGCGCGCCGAGACGTGCGCCGTGCTTGACGGCAGCGACGACCGCCTGCTGGTGGTCGTCGGGCCGTGCAGCGTGCACGACCCGGAGGCGACGCTCGAGTACGCCCAGCGCTTGGCGGCCGAGGCGGAGCGCCATCGGCCAGAGCTGCGCGTGGTCATGCGGGTGTATTTCGAGAAGCCGCGCACGACGACCGGATGGAAGGGCCTGATCAACGATCCTCGTCTGGACGGCTCCGGCGATGTGAACCTCGGCCTCCGCGTCGCCCGGCGGGTACTGCTCGAGGTGCTCGCGCTCGGACTGCCGGTCGGCTGTGAGTTCCTCGACCCGATCACGCCCCAGTACATCTCCGACGCCGTCTGCTGGGGGGCGATCGGAGCGCGCACGACTGAGAGCCAGATCCACCGCCAGCTCGGCTCGGGCCTGTCGATGCCGGTCGGGTTCAAGAACCGCACCGACGGCGATGTCCAGGTGGCCGTCGACGCCGTCCGTGCTGCCGCGGTCTCGCACGCGTTCGCGGGGATCGACGTCGACGGTCGCTCGGCGATCCTATACACCCGGGGCAACCCCGACTGCCACGTGATCCTGCGCGGGGGGCGTGACGCACCCAACTACGGCGCCGCACCGGTCGCCGGAGCGATCGCAAAGCTTCGCGCGGCGGGTCTGCCCGAGCGGCTGATGATCGACGCCTCCCACGACAACAGCGGCAAGGACCCGGCCCGCCAGCCGCTCGTCGCGGCCAGCGTGGCGGGGCAGATCGCGGACGGCGAGCGGGCGATCGTCGGCGTCATGCTGGAGTCGTTCCTGCTCGCCGGGCGCCAGGATCTCAGGCCGGGCACGCCGCTCACCTACGGTCAGTCGATCACCGACGGCTGCATCGACTGGGACACGACCGTCGGCGTGCTCGAGGTCCTCGCCGGAGCGGTCCGGACGCGGCGCCGGGACCGCTCGCGCTGACCGTCTCGGGATGCGGATCGCGGTCATCGGCGTCGGGTTGATCGGCGGCTCGGTCGCGCTCGCCGCGCGGGAGCGGCTGGGCGCCACCGTCACCGGCTTCGACCGCGCGCCCGAGGCGCTGGCCGCGGCGCGCCGGCGCGGAGCGCTCGACTCCTCGGCGCCGACGCTTGCCGACGCCGTCAGCGGGGCTGAGGCCGTGTTCGTCGCGGTCCCGGTCGGAGCGCTCGCGGCGACGGTCCTCGATGTGCTCGCGGCCGCCGGGCCGGACTGCCTGATCACCGATGTCGGCTCGACCAAGCGCGCGGTCGTCCAGGCGTGCTCGGACCCGCGGTTCGTCGGCGGCCACCCACTGGCCGGGGCCGAGACCTCGGGCGTCGAGCACGCACGGGCGGACCTGTTCGACGGCGCCACCTGGTATCTGACGCCGGCCGAGCGGACCTCCGGCATCCTGTACGAGCGGCTGCACCGACTCGCTGCACGGGTTCGGGGCAAGCCCGGTGGCGATCGACGCCGAGACCCACGACAGGATCCTCGCCACCGTCTCGCACCTGCCCCACGTGCTCGCGAACGTGCTCGTGGCGCAGGCGGCGGGCGTGCTCGCCGCCGGTCGCGAGCGCCTTCCGCCGACCGGTCCGAGCTTCCGCGACGCGACCCGCGTCGCCGGCGCGGCAAGCGCGATCTGGACCGACATCTATCTCTCCAACCGGGACGCGCTCGTCGTCGAGATCGGCCAGGCGATCGACCGGCTGCAGGACGTGCGGGCGGCGCTGAGCGCCGCCGACCGCGACCGGATCACGGCGTGGAACGACGCCGCCGCGGCTGACCGCCGCCGCCTGCTCGAGGCGCAGCTGGCGGGCGGCCCGCTGTCCGAGCTGCGCGTGTCCGTGCCCAACCGCCCGGGCGTGATCGCGCAGATCGCGCTCGAGCTCGGGCGCGCCGGCGTCAATATCACCGACATGGCGCTCTACCCGGCAGCCGACATGAGCGAAGGCGTGGTCGCGCTGTGGATCGCGGGCGAGCAGCCCGCGGGGCGCGCGCAGGAGCTCGTACAGCAGCTCGGCTTTCCGGTGGCGCGCGCATGATGGAGCGGTTCGAGCCGTCCGGGCCGCTGCGCGGGCGCCTGCGCCCGCCGCCGGACAAGTCGATCTCGCACCGCGCGGCGATCATCGGCGCGATGTGCTCAGAACCGGTCGCGATCAGCAACTACCTGCCCGCGGACGACACGAACTCGACGCTCGCGGCCGTGAGCGCGCTCGGCGCCGGTGTCGAGCGATCGGCGAGCGAGGTGGTGATCCGCGGCCGTGGGCTGTACGGGGCCCGCGAGCCCGCGGGCGCGATCGACGTGGGCAACGCGGGGACGCTGATGCGACTGCTCCCGGGATGGCTCGCGGCGCAGGAGGGCCGCAGCTTCACGCTGACCGGCGACGAGTCGATCCGCCGTCGCCCGGTCGACCGGATCGCGGTGCCGCTGCGGGCGCTCGGGGCAAGGGTGCGGGCGCGCGAGGATCGCCTGCCGCCGTTCACCGTCGATGGCGCCAAGCTGGAGGGGATCGAATACGAGCTCCCCGTCGCGAGCGCGCAGGTCAAGTCGTGCGTGCTCCTCGCCGGGGTCGCGACCGCTGCGACGACCGTGATCGAGCCGGTCGCGAGCCGCGATCACACCGAGCGGATGCTTCTTCGCGCCGGCGTCACGGTGCGGCGCGTGCGCGACGAAGAGGGTGGCTACCGGACGACCGTCGGCGACGCCGGCGAGCTCGCGCTCGAGCAGGTGCAGGTGCCCGCGGACCTCTCGTCGGCCGCGTTCCTGATCGCCGCCGCGCTGCTGGTGCCGGGGTCGGAGATCGTCCTCGAGGGTGTGGGCGTCAACTGGACGCGGGCCGGGTTCCTGCGGATCATCTCGCGGATGGGGGAGGGAGCTGCGTGGGACGTCGAGCCCGAGGGAGTGTTTGCGGCGACGGAGCCGATCCGCGATCTCGAGGTGAGCGCTCGCCCACTCGCGGCGACGACGGTCGAGGCGGACGAGGTGCCGCTGGCGATCGACGAGTTGCCACTCGTCGCACTGCTCGGTTGCTTCGCGGAGGGGGAGACGGTCGTGCGGGGCGCCGCCGAGCTGCGGGTCAAGGAGTCCGACCGGATCGCGACAGTCGTCGACGGCCTGCGCGGACTCGGGGCCGAGATCGAGGCGCTGCCCGACGGATTCGTGGTGCGTGGCGGCGCTGGGCTGCGGGGCGGGCGCCTGGCTGCCGCAGGCGACCATCGTCTCGCGATGCTCGGGGCGGTCGCCGGCGTGGCCTCCCGGGACGGCGTCGAGATCGACGGGTTCGAGGCGGCTGCTGTGTCCTATCCGGGCTTCGCCGCAGACCTCGCGCGGCTGGTGGGCTAGCCGTTGGTCGTCGCGATCGACGGGCCGGCGGGAGCGGGCAAATCGACCGTCGCGCGGGCCGTCGCGGCCGCGCTCGGCTTCACCTATTTGGACTCGGGGGCGATGTATCGCTCGGTCGCGCTGGCGGCGCTGCGGCGCGGCGTCGCGCCCGCCGCGGTGGCCGGGAGCGTGCGGCTCGCACTCGGCGAGCGGGTGCTGCTCGACGGCGAAGATGTGACCGACGCGATCCGGACCGAGCAGGTGTCGCAGCTGGCCTCCCTCGCCGCGGCGGACCCGGCCGTACGCAGCGCGATGGTCGTCGAGCAGCGCCGCCTGCTGGCGAGCGGCGATTGGGTCGCCGAAGGGCGCGACATCGGCACGGTCGTGGCGCCGGACGCCGCCGTCAAGATCTTTCTCACGGCCTCGCCACAGGAGCGAGCCCGCAGACGCGCAAGCGAGCTCGGCAGCGATCCCGCGCGCGTCCTTGCGGAGCAGACGCTGCGCGACGAGCGCGACCGCACGCGTGCGCACTCGCCGCTCGCGCCAGCGGCCGACGCGATCGAGATCGACGCCACGTCGCTGTCGCTGGACGACGTCGTCCGCCGCATAGTCGATATCGTCGCCGCCTCGCAATGAGACGGTCGCACGAACGGATTCGCCGGATCGCGGCCGCTCTGGTCGCGTGCGCGCTGGCGCTGTCGCTGGCGTACACGACCGTCGCCGTCGGCGGCACGGCGAAAGCGCAGGGCCTGATGCCGCCGTCCGGCGTGCTCGCGGTCGGCGGCGCCGCGATGGCGGCGGCCGCGCCGGCGCTCGAGCACGGGCTCGACGCGCGCGTCGACGCCGTCGCGGGGCGCTCCAACCGGGCGCTGATCGACCGGCTGTTCAGCGCGCGCGCGGCCGGTGGGCTACCGGCCTCGGTGATCGTCGGACTCGGCGAGGACGGGCCGGTCACGGCCGGCCAGCTGGGACGCCTGCGGGCGGCGTTGCGCGGCGTTCCCTACGTCGTGCTCGTCACGATGCGCGAGCGCTCGGCGCCATGGCAGACGCAGGTCAACGACGCGCTTGCGCGCGCGGTCCGCTCGTGGCCGGCGGCGACGCTGGCGAACTGGTTCGCGGCGAGCGCCGCGCGCGGGCTGCTCGCGGCCGGCATGCCGACCCGGGCCGGCGCGCGGGAGTACGCGACCGTCGTCGAGCGCGCGCTCGCGCGGATCGTCACCCACACGCAGACGACGATGATCTCGGACTCGGTCGCCGCCGCGATCCACTACGTCCCGCAGGCCCAGGAGGCGCTCACCGCGGGCATCCACGTACGCCTGGACCTGGCGGTCTGCCGGCGGCTCGTGCAGCCGAGCTGCTCCTACCAGGGAGCGGCGCCGCCGACCGCGCTGCAGACGATCACGGCGCTCGGAAGGTCGCTCGGATCGGTACTCGTGATCGACTGCGGCTACAACGACGACAGCTCCGGCTATGCCGGGTGGATCGACGAGATCATGCGAGCGGCGGTCGCCCAGGGGGCGCAGGAGGTGATCTGGGTGACGTTGCGGCAGAGCCCGCCCTATCCGGCGCTCTATGCCGAGATCGACGCGCAGATCGACCAGGCCGCAGCCCGCTGGCCGCAGCTGCGCGTCGCGGACTGGAACGCCTTCAGCGCCGCCGCGCCGTGGTTCGTCGATGGGCCGCACCTCACCGATGCGGGCGCGGTCGCCCTGGCGCAGTTCCTGCGCGGCTACATCGGGCCCGCGCGCTACTAGTAGCCTCGATTCCGAGATGAAAGTCGCCATCGTCGGCTACCCGAACGTCGGCAAGTCCTCGCTTGTCAACCGCCTGACCCAATCGCGGGAGGCGGTCGTGCACGAGACCCCGGGCGTGACGCGCGACCGCAAGGAGCTGGCGACCGATTGGAACGGCGTCCCGCTGACGCTGATCGACACCGGCGGCGTCGACCTCGAGGATCACGACGACCTCGCGCGCCAGGTCCAGGAGCAGGCGCGGGCGGCGCTCGCAGACGCGGATGCGGCCGTCCTCGTCGTCGACGCTCGCGCCGGGCTGCGACCCGGCGACCGGGACCTCGCGGATCTGCTGCGGCGCGCGAGTGCGCCGGTGGTCGTCGCGGCGAACAAGATCGACTCGGTCCGCGACCTGTCGCTCGCGGCCGAGTTCCACGCCCTCGGGCTCGGGGAGCCGGTCCCGGTGTCGGCGACGCAGGGCCTCGGCACGGGCGATCTGCTGGACCGGATCGCCGCGCTCGCGCCCGGCGGCGAGGAGCCCGCCACGACCGAGGACGCCGTGCGCGCTGGCCGTGATCGGGCGCCCGAACGTCGGCAAGTCCTCGCTCGTCAACCGCTTCCTCGGGGCCGAGCGCGTGATCGTCTCGGAGACCGCGGGCACCACCCGCGACGCGATCGACCTCCCGCTCACCGTCGATGGTCGCGAGCTGATCCTGATCGACACCGCCGGCCTGCGGCGGCAGGCGAAGGTCGGCGAGTCGCTCGAGTACTACACCTCGCTGCGCTCGCGGCGCGCCGCCGAGCGAGCGGACGTCGCGTTCGTCGTGTGCGACGCCACCGACGGCATCACCGCGCAGGACCTGCGGATCGCCGATCTGGCGATGCGCAGCGGCTGCGCGACGGCGCTGGTGCTCAACAAGTGGGACATCGCGCAGGAGATCGATCTGGACCACGAGCGAGCGCGCGCGAGTCGCAAGCTGCGCCTGCGCCCCCGCGTACTGACCGCGAGCGCGAAGACGGGCCGCAACATCGAGCGACTGCTGGTCGAGGCGCTCGCGCTCGCCGACCGCCGCGGCGGCCGGATCCCGACACCGCAGCTCAACCGCTTCCTGTCCGAGACCGTCGCCGCGCGCCAGCCGCCCGTCGGGACCGGCGGCCACCGGCTGAAGCTCCTGTTCATGACCCAGACCAGCGAGCGGCCCCCGCGGTTCTCGATCCAGGTCAACTCGCGCGCAAGAGTGACCCGCGATTACGCGTACTATCTCGAAAACCGGCTCAGGGACCGCTTCCACATGGAGGGCGTCCCGCTGCTGATCGACTTCGTCGCCCGGAGCGAGCGGCGCGGAGGTGTACCCGCGCTCTCCCGCCGCGCATAACCTCGTTACTGTTCCCGATCCCGAAACCAGGCCGATGCCGATGCACTCCGACACCGAGACCGACTACCTGTTCACCTCCGAGTCCGTGACCGAGGGTCATCCGGACAAGATCGCCGATCAGATCTCAGACGGCGTTCTCGACGCGGTTCTGCGCGACGACCCGTTCGGGCGGGTCGCCTGCGAGACGCTCGTCAACACGGGCCTGGTCGTGGTCTCGGGCGAGATCACGACGGACACCTACGTCGACATCCAGGACATCGCACGCGAGACGATCCGCCAGATCGGCTACACCGACGCGCAGTACGGGTTCGACTACCACACGTGCGCGGTGATCAACGCGATCGACAAGCAATCGCCGGACATCGCGCAGGGCGTCGACCGCGCGTACGAGGCGCGGACCGACCCCGGCGACGACGACGTGCTCGATCTCGCCGGTGCCGGCGACCAGGGGATGATGTTCGGCTACGCGACGCGCGAGACCGACGAGCTGATGCCGCTGCCGATCTCGCTCGCGCACAAGCTCGCAAAGCGGCTGGCCGACGTGCGCAAGGCCGAGATCCTCCCGTACCTGCGACCAGACGGAAAGACGCAGGTCACGGTCCGCTACGTCGACGGGCAGCCGGTCGAGATCGAGAAGCTGCTGATCTCCACCCAGCATCGCGACGGTGCCGAGTCGCTGATCAAGCAGGATCTGTGGGAGCAGGTGATCGTGCCGACACTGCCGGCGGATCTGTATGACTCGCGCAAGCTGCTGCGCAACCTGCTCGTGAACCCGACGGGCCGGTTCGTGATCGGCGGCCCGATGGGCGACTGCGGCCTGACCGGCCGCAAGATCATCGTCGACACCTACGGCGGGATGGCGCGGCACGGCGGCGGCGCATTCTCGGGCAAGGATCCGTCCAAGGTCGACCGCTCGGCGGCATATGCGGCGCGCTACGTGGCCAAGAACGTGGTCGCGGCCGGCTTGGCGGACCGGGTGGAGGTGCAGGTCGCGTACGCGATCGGGGTCGCGCATCCGGTGTCGGTCATGGTCGAGACGTTCGGGACCGAGAAGATCGGCCGCGCGCAGATCCTCGAGCTGATCCGCGAGCACTTCGACCTGCGGCCGGGCGCGTTCCGCGAGTACCTCAAGCTGCACCGGCCGATCTACCAGAAGACCGCGGCATACGGTCACTTCGGGCGCGAGGACCACGACTTCACGTGGGAGCGCACGGACAAGGCGCAGGCCTTGCGCGACGCGGCCGGCCTCGGCGCGGCCACGGTCCAGGCTTAGTCCGGGCCAGAGATCAGGGCTGACCGAGCGGCCCGTACTCCGGGGCGACCCCGGCGGCGCGCAACTCTCGCAGCGCGCGGTCGACCGTGCGGACGATCTCGTGCGGGTGCGAGACGCCCGAGAACGTGAAATCGAAGCCGTGCTCCCCCGCGGTGTCGAAGTCGACCGTCCCGATCCGCAGGATCCGCTGCCCCAGCGTCTGCCGTGAGGTGACGTTCTGGACCCGTTCCAGCCGCGCCTGGTGCACGTCGCGGGAGAGCAGGCCGATATCGATCGTGAGTCGGTGGTCGGTGATCGTGTAGGTCGTCGCCATCCGCTTGATGAAGCCGATCAGGAGCATCGCGGCGATCCCGACGATGACCGCGACGACGATCCAGCCGACCTGGACATGACCGACGCCGACCGCGGTCGCGAGCCCGGCGATCGCGCCGAGCGCAATCGCCGCGAGGAAGCCTTTGAAGTGGAGCCCGAGCATCGACAGCCACGACGGATGGCCGTGGTAGTAGACCTCTTCGTAGGGCTCTGGGTCCACCCCAGCAAGCGTAGAGAACTCGTTCGCCCCGTCCAGCAGGCCCGCGAGACGTCCCACGCCCGCTCTACCCTCGTTGGCCCGTGATCGCCCGTGTCGAGCCGCTGACCCTGACCCGCGCCATTCGCGGGCCGTTCGACTACCGGCTGCGCGAGGATCAGCAGGAGGTCGGGGTCGGCTCGGTCGTGCGTGTGCCGTTCGGACGCCAGCGCACGCTTGGGGTCGTCGTCGGGCTGGCCGAGCGTTCGGAGCTCGCGCCGGAGCGGCTCGCGGAGCCGCTCGGCGTCCTGCCGGGCTCGCTCCCGGGCGACCTCGTCGAGCTCGCCCAATGGATCGCGCGCGAGTACTGCTCGACGCCGGCCCGGGCGCTGTCGCTCGTGCTCGGCCCGACGGCCGACGACGGTCTGCGGGCGAAGCTCGCGCTCGTCGCGGAGCTGACCGACGCCGGCCGGGCCGCGCTGGCCGCGGGGAGGGGTGTCGGGAGCTCGCGCCAGCGCGAGCTGCTGGCGTCGCTCGAGCGGACGGGCGCGACCGTCGCGGCCGCGCTCGGGACGCCCGCGTTGCGTCGCCTCGAGGCCCGAGGGCTCGTGACGATCGCGCGCAAGCCGGTGCGCCGGGTGCCTGCCCGGCACGAGATCGGCGCCGCGCCCCCGCTGGCGCCGCCGCTCACGCCGGACCAGGAGCTGGCCGCGGCGCAAATCGTCCAGGCGCTACGGCGTGAGCGCCCACGCGGCACGGCCGCGCGATTCCTGCTTCAAGGCGTGACCGGTTCGGGCAAGACCGAGGTCTACCTGGCGGCCGTCCAGGAGACGCTGGCCGCGGGGCGCAGCGCGATCGTGCTCGTACCGGAGATCGCGCTCACGCCGCAGGCGCTGCGACGGTTCGAAGCGCGGTTCGGGGACGTCGTCGCGGTCCTGCACTCGGGCCTCGGGCGCGGCGAGCGCCACGACGAGTGGCTGCGGCTGCGGCGCGGCGAGGCGCGCGTCTGCGTCGGCGCTCGCTCGGCGGTGTTCGCGCCGCTGCGGGAGATCGGGCTGATCGTGATCGACGAGGAGCACGAAGGGTCCTACAAGCACGAGGGCGACCCTCGCTACGACGCCCGCACGGTCGCCGAGCGGCGCGCGCGCGAGCACGGAGCTGTGCTGGTCATGGGCAGCGCGACGCCGCGGCCCGAGAGCACGATTGAGATCGCGAGGCTGCGGCTGCCCGCGCGTGTCGACCGGCGGCCGCTGCCGCCGGTCACCGTGCTCGACATGCGAGGCCGGCACCATCCGCTGCACCCGCTCACGCGGATCGCGCTCGCCGACGTCCGTAGCGCGGGCGGCAAGGCGATCGTGCTCCTGAACCGGCGCGGATGGTCGAACTTCCTCTCCTGCCGGGCGCTGCGGGCGCGTCTGGATGTGCCCGAACTGCGAGGTGGCGCTCGTGCTACATCGCGCGCAGAGGCACGTCGCCTGTCACCACTGCGGCCACCAGGAGGGGATCCCGAGCCGCTGCCCGAAATGCGCCTCGGTCGCGGTCGCGCGCCACGGCGCCGGGACCGAGCGGATCGAGCACGAGCTGCGCGAGGCGCTCGGCGATCCCGAGTTTCCCGTCCTGCGCCTCGACGCCGACGCGGCCGGGATCGAGCAGCGCGCGCGGACGCTCGAGCGCTTCCAGTCCGCGCCGGCCGGACTACTCGTCGGTACCCAGATGGTCGCCAAGGGACACGACTTTCCCGACGTCGCGCTCGGCGTCGTGCTCGATGCCGATCAGACGCTCCGCTTTCCCGATTTCCGCGCCGAGGAGCGGACGTTCGCGCTCGTCACCCAGCTCGCCGGACGCGCCGGACGCGGCGGGCACGGTCCCCCGCGCGCCGCCGCCGGCATGGCCGGCCGGGTGCTCGTGCAGACGATGGCGCCCGATGCGCGCGCGATCCAGTTCGCGGCCCGGCACGACGCGGAGGGCTTCCTGGCCGGCGAGCTAGCCCGACGCGAGGCGCTCGGCTATCCGCCGTTCTCGTCGCTGATCCGGATCGTCTGCTCGGCGCCCGCAGAGGACGCGGCGGAGGCGGCCGCCGCCGCCCGCGAGCTCCGCGCGCTGATCGACCCTCCGGGCGCGACGATCCTCGGCCCGGCGCCGCTGTTCGCGCTGCGTGGCCGGGCGCGCGTTCAGCTGCTGATCAAGGCCGCCGAGCGTGCGGCCGCGATCGCCGAGATCGGCGAGGCGGTCGCCGCGCACGCCCGCGCGCGGGCGCGCGGCGAGGTCAGCATCAGCGTCGACGTCGACCCTATCTAGGCTCGTAAACTGGCGGTTGTGGAATCCCGGATCGCTGACCCGCACTCCGAATCTGAGCCGCCGGACGCTGCCGGCTACGAAGTCGAGCCCGACGAGGAGGAGGAAGAGGAGCGGCTCGACCCGGAAGTCGAGGCGCGACGCAAGGCGGCGCTCGCGCACGTGCGCAAGTTCGGCGATCCGGTGCTCCGCACCCGGGCCCGGCCGGTGGAGGAGTTCGATGACGCGCTGCGATCCGAGATCGCGCGGATGGGGACGCTGATGCACGATGCGCTCGGCGTCGGCCTCGCGGCGACCCAGGTCGGCGTCCTGCACCGCGTCCTCGTCTACCGCGTCCAGCACCAGGCCCCGGTCGCCGCGCTCGTCAATCCCGAGGTCGAGTGGAGCGGCAAGGAGAAGGAAACCGCGGAGGAGGGTTGCCTCAGCCTGCCGGCGGTGCTCGTCGAGGTCGAGCGCCCCGTCCACGTGCGCGTGCGGGCGCGGGACGAGCATGGCGATGAGGTCGTGATCGAGGCCTCGGGGCTCGAGGCGAGGGTGATCCAGCACGAGATCGACCACCTCGACGGCGTCCTGATCCTCGATCGCACGACGCGCGAGCAGCGCAAGTCGGCGATGCGGGCGCTGCGCGAGGCCCAGCAGGCCGCTTGAGCGATCCTTCTCGCGGCCCGCGGACGGTTTATCTCGGCACGACGGAGTTCGCCGCGGCGATCCTTCGCCGCCTCGCCGGCTCGCCGCACCGACCCGTGCTCGTCGTGACTCGCCCCGACCGCCCGGCCGGGCGCGGCCGGCGGCTCTCGCCTCCAGCCGTGGCCCAGACCGCGCGCGAGCTCGGGATCGCGCTCGACCAGCCCGCCTCGATCGGCGCCGACGACGCCGTCGCGCGAATCGCCGCCGCGGCTCCCGACGTCGTCGTCGTGTGCGCGTTCGGAGCACTGATCAGTGAGCCGCTGCTGTCCTCCTACCTGTTCCTCAACATCCACCCGTCGCTGCTGCCACGGTGGCGCGGCGCCGCACCGGTGGAGCGAGCGATCATCGCCGGTGACGCGCAGACCGGTGTTTCGATCATGCGGCTCACGGCCGGCCTCGACAGCGGCCCGGTGTGCCTGCAGGCGACCGAGCCGATCACCGCGCGGGACACGTATGGGACGCTCGCGGCGCGGCTCCAGGAGCTCGGCGGCGAGCTGATCGTGCGTGCGCTCGACGAGCAGCCGGCGTGCGTCGAGCAGGATGACTCACGCGCGACGTACGCCGAAAAGATCAGCGCCGGCGACCGCATCCTCGACGGCGCGAGGCCGGCGGTCGAGCTCGAGCGGGTGGTGCGCGCGCTCGAGCCGCACATCGGCGCGCGTGTCGAGCTCGCCGACGGCAGCTGGCTCGGCGTGCACGCCGCGGCCGTGCAGGACGGCGGACCGCCCCCCGGCGTCGTCTCGCTCGACGGGCCCTGGCCACGGCTCGGATGCTCGCCCGGCGCGCTCGAGCTGCTCACCGTGCAACCGCCGGGACGCCGGCCGATGAGCGGCGAGGACTATTTGCGGGGATTGCCGCGATGAGCGCTCCGTCGGCGCAGAGCGCTCGCGGGCGGGCGCCGTCCGTCTCGCCGGCACGGGCGGTTGCGTTCACGGTTCTGCGCCGGGTGTTCGAGCACGGCGCCTACGCCGACCGCGCGTTCACCGCCGAGGCGCGCGAGCTGAGTCCGCGTGACCGGGCGCTCGCGATGCAGCTCGCGTACGGCGCCGTGCAACGGCGGGCGACGCTCGACCACTTCGCCGCGGAGCTCAGCGGCAGGAGCGTCGCGAGGATCGATTCACCTGTGCTCGCGGCGCTCCGCCTCGGGCTCTATCAGCTCGCGTTCCTGGCCGGCGTCGCCGACCACGCCGCCGTCAACGAGAGCGTCGAGCTCGCCAAGCACGCGAGCCGCGGCGGCGCCTCGCTCGTGAACGCCGTGCTGCGGCGCGCCGCGCGCGAGTCGCCTGCGCTGCTCGCCGGGCTCAGCGACGGGACCGCCGGTGAGGCGGCGATCATGCACTCCGTTCCAGCGTGGCTCGCCGAGCAGTGGTTCGCGGAGCTCGGTCCGAGCGACGCGCGCGCGCTGTTGCGGACGGTCAACGCGCCGGCGGAGTCCGCGCTGCGAGCGAACGCGCTGGTGCTCGACCGCGAGGCGGTGATCGCGCGCGCTACCCGTGCCCGCACGCGCCGTCTCGGAGCAGCCCGAGGCGATTGTGCTCGAGGCGCCGTTCGACGCCCACGGCTCCGAGCTGTGGCGCGAGGGGGCGATCATGCCCCAGTCGCGCGGATCGATGCTCGTCGCCCGGGTACTCGGGCCGGCGGGCGGGCGAGCGCGTGCTGGACCTGTGCGCTGCGCCCGGCGCGAAGACGACCCACTTGGCGGCGCTGATGGGCGACCGCGGCGAGCTGGTCGCCGTCGAGCGTCATCCGGGCCGGGCGAAGGCGCTCGCGCGAACGTGCGCGCGGATGCGGGCCGACTGCGTCCAGGTGCACGTCGCAGACGCGACGGACGCGGGCCCGCGGTCCGGTTTCGATCGCGTGCTCGTCGACCCACCGTGCAGCGGCCTCGGGACGCTCCAGTCGCGGCCCGATCTGCGCTGGCGCGTGAGCCCCGAGCGGATCTCCGAGCTCGCGGCGCTGCAGCGGCTGCTGCTCGCCGCGGGCGCCGCCGCCACGGCACCGGGAGGGCGGCTCGCGTACTCCGTCTGCACGCTCTCGCGAGCCGAGTCACGCGACGTCGTCGAGGGCTTTCTCGGCGCCCACCCACAGTTCACGCTCGACGATCTGAGTGGCGAGCACCCCGATCAAAGCGATCCGCGCGAACGCCGGTGTTTGACGCTGACGCCGCACCGCGACGGCACCGACGGGTTCTTCATCGCCCGGTTCACGCGTGCGTGACGGTCCTGCCCGACCGTTACGCTAATGACGTGAGCGAGCCCTCGACGAAGCTCGGGCCCGAGTGCCCCAAGTGCGGCGAGCCATGGTTGCGACCGACCGCCGTCCCGGGCCGCTACCGGTGCGTGTACTGCCTGCACCGCTACGAGCTCGTCTCGGTGTGCCCCAACTGCGGCGAGCACTCGACGATCGTGCGCATGTCGAGCACGGCGATCGTCGCGTGCAATCACTGCCACGGCAGCATGCTGAGGGCGGTGTGACGGCGGCGCGCGAGATCCTGCTCGAGCGGCGCGTCGCTCCCTCGATCCTCTCGGCGGACTTCTCGCGGCTCGGCGCCGCAGGTCGACGAGGTGCTCGCGGCGGGCGCGCGGATGATCCACGTCGACGTGATGGACGGCCACTTCGTGCCGCCGATCACGTTCGGTGCGCTGGCCGTCGGCGCGATTGCCGAGCGGGTCCACGGCGCCGGCGGCATCATCGACGTGCACCTGATGATCGAGCGACCCGAGCGCCAGGTGCAGGAATTCGCGCGCGCCGGCGCCGACAGCATCACCATCCACGTCGAGGCGACGCCGCACCTCGCACTACGCGCTCGACACCGATCCGCGATGCCGGTTGTACGGCCGGCGCGGCAATCAACCCGGGCACGCCGGCGACGAGCGTCGGCGAAGTCGCGGGCGCCGCGGCTCGACCTGGTGCTGTGCATGAGCGTCAACCCGGGTTGGGGGTCCCAAGCGCTGATCCCGGCGTCGCTCGACAAGCTCGAGCGCCTGCGCGCGATGCTGCCGTCGCACGTCGCGCTCGAGGTCGACGGCGGCGTGCACGAGCAGACCGCCGGCGCGTGCGCGCAGGCCGGCGCGAACCTGTTCGTGGCCGGGTCCGCGGTGTTCGGCTCGCCGGACCCCGCCGCGGCCTACGCGGCGATCGTGGCCGCGACCGGCGCGATCTGAGCCCGCGCCCGCTCAGACGGGCCGCGGCGTCAGGCGGGCGCCGGGGCCGCCAATCCGGACGCGGCGGCACCGCGCCGGTAGAGCGCGAACAGCAGCCCCGCGAGCACGAGCGTGGCGCCGAAGTAGCCGACCTCGACGCGCGTCACCTCGTCGCTGACGAGCGAGGACGCGACGAACAACACGAACAGGACCGCGACGAATAGCCACGCGCCGGCTGCCAGCGGCGCCTGGCCGCGGGCGAGCGCGGCCTGGTTGAGCGTCCCGGAGACGAGGTGGAAGCCCATCCCGAGGCCGACGA
Source organism: uncultured Solirubrobacterales bacterium (assembly GCA_963763525.1). Taxonomy (GTDB): domain Bacteria; phylum Actinomycetota; class Thermoleophilia; order Solirubrobacterales; family Solirubrobacteraceae; genus Palsa-465. Next base: position 730,808 of record CAVXPA010000008.1, on the reverse strand, counting down.
TCGCAAGCCCGACGCGGCCGTAGCTGTAGCCCTTGGCGCCGAGCAAAGCGGTCATCACGGGCGGCCCGATCAGCAGCAGCCCGAGCGCGACCGCCCCGGCGAACGCCGCGATCACGAGCACCGTGACCTTGATCGCGTGGTGGAAGTCGTCGGCGTTCTCGCGCGCCTGCAGGCCGGTGAGGTGGGGAAGGATCGAAGTCTGGATCGCCTGGAAGAGCTGCAACGGCGCACGGACGATCAACAGGACGTCGAACACGAACCCCGTGAGCCCGAGCGTCAGCGCCACTCCATGCGGGGAGCTCGCAGCAACGACGAGGACGCCGGCGTTCATCAGCGTCTGCTCCGCCAGCATGATCCCGACGACCGAGACCGCGAAGCCGGCTCCGAGCTTGAGCGTCAGATCCGCGCTCATCTCCTCGACCTCTCCGTGGGCCGGTCCCTCGCCGGCCGCATCGACCACCGGCACCGTGGCCGGCGCGCGGAGCGAGTCGCGCGAGAACAGGAACGCCAGCGGGATCACGCACAGCGACGCGAACGGTGCGACCGCCATGCCGAGCCCGACGGCGGCCTCGCCGGCGGCGATTCCGAGTGCGACCGCGAGCGCGAACACGAAGCGCGAAGTCGACTCCAGGAACACGAGCCCGCCGTAGAGATCGAAGCGCTGGTGACCCGCGAGCCAGCCGCGCGCGAAGTAGCTGCCCGCGTACGCGAGCACGCCGACCACGAGGATCCAGTACAGGGAGCTCGAACCGTCGAACACGCCGTTCTCGATCTGCGGGCGAAGCGCGAGCGCGACGACGAGGAAGAGCAGCGCGAAGGTCGTCTGGATTAGCGCCGGGATCCGCAGCGAGTGGGCGTGCAGGCCGCGCGCTCGGCGATCGGCGATCGTGCGCGAGAGCAGCTGCTCGATCGGCCGGTAGATCACCGACAGGATCACGAACATGATCGCCCAGCAGAGCGAGATGCGGCCGTAGTCCTGAGCGTCGAGGACGTGGCTCGCGGTCGCCAGGTAGGCGAACGTGAAGATGCCGGTCGACGCGATCCCGATCGACAGCACGCGGGCGCCCCGCGCGTACGAGGTCGGTGCGGGAGCCGCGGCGGCGCCGCGGGCGCCGTTTGAGCCGTCCGGCGCTCCGGGGGCCGCAGCGCCCGGCGGCAGGGTCACGGCGGGCTCGTCGCCCGCGCTCACACGACCCGTACCAGCGCGATCGTCCACGGGAGCGGCGCGCGGACGGCGAGCACGTCCCCGTGGCGCTCGAGCATCCGCACGAAGCCGTGCTTGGACCAGTGATTGAGGTGCCCCGGCGTGTTGCCGAGCTCGGCGCACGTACGCGCCGCGGGCGAGGTTCGTCGCGCGCCACAGCGGCTCGCGCGGCACCGACACGAGCAGGTGGTTGGACGCGACCCGCGCCATCTCGAAGAGGGCCGCGTCGGGCTCGCGGACGTGCTCGAGCGTCTCGATCGCCGCCACCAGGTCGAAGCTCGCCGTCGGCGAACGGCAGGCGCTCGGCCGTGGCGGCGCGGAACTCGAGGTTCGTCCGCGCCCGCGCCGACCACTCGCCCGCGAGCTTGGGATCGTCGAGGTCGACGCCGACGACGCGGCGATCGCCGAGCCGCTGCGCCCACCGCTGCGTCAGCACGCCCTCGCCGCAGCCAACGTCGAGCACCGAGGTCGGCGCCGCGAGCGCGAACAGCTCGTCCAGCGAGCGCTCGAAGCGCGCCATCAGCCGGCGAACGACCGGGTTGGTCGAGCCGTACTTGTCGAACGTGTTGCCGGTCGGGACCGCCTCGGCGACGCTCATACGCCGAGCGTCTCCCGGTCCGAGAGGGTCGTTCCGTTGGCGCTCGTCTCGGAGGCCGCCGGCTCGTAGTGGGAGGGCTCGACGCCGAGCTGGAGCTCGATCCGGCGGACGCGCTCGAACGTCCGCTGCGAGAGCGTCCGCTGCGCGTCCAGGAGATCGCCGATCACCCCGAGCGCGCCAAGCAGCATGGCGGCGTTGAACAGGACGCCGCCGATGATCAGCGACTGCACGTAGCGAGAGGCGTCGGGGTTCTGGATGAACGCGACCAGGAACCGGATGAACACCGCCACCGCCGCCACACCCATCACGATCGCGCCGCTCCAGAACACCTTCAACGGCTGGTACTGGGAATAGACGCGGAAGATCGACAGCGCGTTGCGCCGAACGTAGGACGCGGTCGAGGGGAACAGGCGCGACTCGCGCGTCTTGGGGTTGGTGCGGATCGGGACGTCGGTCGATCGCGACGCTGCGCTTGCCGGCCTGGATGATCGCCTCGAGCGTGTATGTGAACGTCGAGAGACCACCTGCACCTGCAGCGCCGCCTCGCGGTTGTACGCGCGAAAGCCCGAGGTCGTGTCCGGGATGTCGGTCGCCGACGCCTGCCGCACGACCCACGAGCCGAGTCGCTGGAGGACCTTCTTCCCCGGCGAGAAGTGCTCGATCTTGTCGATCTGCCGATCGCCGACGACCATGTCGGCCTGGCCGTCGAGGATCGGAGCGACGAGCTTCGGGATGTCCGATCCCTCGTACTGGTTGTCCGCGTCGGTGTTGACGATCACGTCGGCGCCGAGCTTCAAGCCGGCGTCCATGCCCGCCTGGAACGCGGCCGCGAGGCCCTTGTGGTTGGTCAGCCGGACGACGTGGTCAACGCCGTGTGTACGCGCGACCTCGACCGTGCGGTCGGTCGAGCCGTCGTCGATGATCAACCACTCGACCGTGTCGAAGCCCGGCACCTCGCGCGGCAGGCTGCTCAGCGTGAGCGGCAGTTGGGCCTCCTCGTTGAAACACGGGATCTGGATGATGAGCTTCATGGGATCGGCCCGCAGGACCCACCCGGCCGGCGCCGCTCCGCGAGCTGCGCCCAACCGGCGGCGCGCGTGACCACACGGTAGCGAGATACTCGTGCGCGGATGGACGCGGCGACTGTAGCCGGACCGGCGGCGGCACCAGCGCACGGCGCCGATTGGAGCCCTCGAGCGCCTCTCGGCGCGCGCGCGGTCGAGTGGCTGCGCGCGCACATCGTGCCCCACCACGTGGCGCTCGCGCTGCTGCTGGTGGTCACGTTCGTGCTGCGACTGTGGGGGATCAAGCAGGGGCTCCCGTACAGCTACAACTCGGACGAGGCGACCCACTTCGTGCCGCGGGCGGTCGGCTTCTACTCGCACGACCTGAACCCGCACTACTTCCTCAACCCGCCCGCGTACTCGTACCTGCTGATGATCGTGTTCGAGCTGTGGTTCGGGAGCGCGGATGCGGCGATCCGGGCGTACACCGTCGACCCGACCTCGGTGTTCGTGCTCGCGCGGGTCGTCGTCGCGGTGCTCGGGACCGCGTCGGTGTGGCTCACCTATCTCGCCGGCGTGCGCTTGTTCAATCGCACTGTCGCCCTGCTTGCGGCGGCGATCTTCGGGCTCGCGTTCCTGCCGATCTTCTACAGCCATCTCGCCCTCAACGACGTACCGACGCTGGCACCGGTCGCGCTGTCGCTGTACGGCGTCGCCGGCGTGTTGCGCTACGGGCGCCGACGCGACTATCTGATCGCCGGCGTCGGCATCGGGCTGGCCGCAGCGACGAAGTACACCGGCGGGATCACGCTCGCGTGCCTGCTCGGAGCGACCGCCTGCGACGCCGCCGTCGGACCGATCTGGCAGCCGGCGCGGAGGCTGCTCGGCGCTCTTCTCATCGCGCTGGTCGCGTTCCTGATCGGCAATCCGTACGCGCTGCTCGACTTCTCAGCCTTCCAGGCGGGCGTGGCGCAGCAGGCTTCGCTGGCGGCCGGGGGGAGCCGGTCAAGCTCGGGACGGCGCCCGGCAGCGGCATCACCTACTACCTGGCGATGTTCACGTGGGGCCTCGGCTGGGGCCCCGCGCTGGCCGCGATCGGGGGTGCCGTCCTGCTGCTCGCCCGCCGCCGCTGGGCGCTCGTGCTCGTGCTCGTGCCCGCGCCGATCGTGTTCATCATCTTCATGGGCGACCAGCAGCGGTTCTTCGGTCGCTGGCTGATGCCGATCTTTCCGATCGTCGCGCTGCTCGGCGCGTACGGCGCGGTCGAGCTGGCCCGCTGGTTGGTGCGCGCGCGGCGCGTCCCGGCGCCGATCGCGGGCGCCGTCGTCGCGGTTCTGATGCTGGCTCAGAGCGTCGCCACCGTGCTGCACAACGACGCGGTCCTGTCTCGGCCGGACACCCGCAACCTGACGCGCGCGTGGATGGTCAAGCACGTGCCGGCCGGCTCGAAGGTGGTGATCGAGCCGGTCGTGCCCGACAACTGGGCGACGGACATCGGCCGCGCGCTGCCCGCAACGCACAACGGCGCGCGCTGGAACGAGTACGCGACCTGGTACACGAACCTCGACGCCCAGGGCAACCCGCTGCCCCAGGGAGAGCGGCGCTACGTGACGGTCGACGAGTACGAGCGCGTACTGACGCCGGCGCTGCTGACGCAGTACGTCGACGGTGGCTACTGCTGGGTCGTGGTCGGCTCGCTTCAGGCCGGCCGCGCGTTCGCACAGCCGCAGGACGCCCCGGGTGCCGTGGCGTACTACAGCGCGCTCGCGGAGCGCGCCCAGCTGGTCTACCACGTCAGTCCGTTCTCGCGCGCGGTCAACGCCGTTCCCTTCAGCTTCGACTGGTCGATCGACTACTACCCGCCGCAGTACCGGCTGCCCGGACCCGACATGAGCGTCTACCACCTGAGCGGCGGAAAGTGCGCGTGAGTCAGGCCTTTGAAAGTGCGTAAGCGCGGCCTTAACCTCCGCAATATGCTCAGTCAGAGAGATGACCCTACAGAGCGAGATCGACCGCCGGCACCTGGCGCGCGCGATCGAATTGGCTGAGCACGGACGCGGGCGCGTGAGCCCGAATCCGCTGGTCGGCGCGGTCATCGCGCACGACGGCGAAGTGCTCGGCGAGGGCTTTCACGGCGAGTTCGGTGGGGCGCACGCCGAGGTCGAGGCGATCAACGCCGCCGGCGAGCGCGACCTCGAAGGCGCGACGATCTACGTCTCGCTCGAGCCTTGCTGCCACCACGGCAAGACCCCCCCGTGCACCGATGCGATCCGCGCCGCCGGCATCGCGCGCGTGGTCGTCGCGTCGGACGATCCGAGCGGCCACGCAGCGGGCCGCGGCTTGGGCATCCTCCGCGACGAGGGGATCGAGGTCGTGATCGCCGACGGCGAGCTCGCCGCCCGAGCGCGGCTGATGAACCAGCCGTTTCGCAAGCACGCGCGGACCGGCCGTCCCTGGGTCCTGTTCAAGTCCGCGATGACGCTCGACGGCAAGGTCGCGACCCGCAGCGGCGACTCGAAGTGGATCTCGAGCGAGGCCAGCCGCTATCGCGCGCACCACTGGCGCGCGGAGGGCGACGCGGTCGCGGTCGGCATCGGGACCGCGCTCGCCGATGACCCGCAGCTGACCGCACGCGTCGCGGGCGTCGCGCGCCAGCCGCGCCGGGTCGTGTTCGACTCGCTGGCGCGCCTGCCGCTGAGCTCGAAGCTCGTCCGTGATGCGTTGCGGATCCCGCTCACGGTCGTCGTCTCCCGCGCCGCGCCGCGGGTCGCGATCGATGCGCTCGAAGCCCACGCGGCCGAGGTGATCGTCGCGACCGGCGACAACGAGCCGGCCCGGGTGCGCTCGGCGCTCGCTCAGCTCGGCGCGGCCGGCGTGGGGTCGATCCTGCTCGAAGGCGGACCCCACCTCGCCGGCGCGTTCCTCGAGGCGGACGAGATCGACGAGATCCGCCTGTTCCTCTCGCCGATGGTGCTCGGCGGACGCACCGCCCGGGACCCGCTCGAGGGCGAGGGCGTCGAGCTGATCGCCGACGCGCATCGCGCGCTCACGCTCGACTGTGAGCGCGTCGGCGACGACATCCTGATCTCGGCTCGCATGAAGGACTGGTGATGTTCACCGGGCTGGTCCAGAGCCTCGGCCGGGTCGTGGCGCTCGATCGCGACTCCGAGGGCGTGCGCGTCCGCGTTCACAGCGAGCTCGTCGACGAGCTTTCCGGCGGCGACTCGGTCGCGGTCAACGGCATCTGCCTGACGGCGGCCGCGGTGCAGGACGATACGTTCACGGCCGACGTGATGAACGAGACGCTGGCGCGCACCTCGCTCGCCGCCCTTCGGGTCGGCGACAGGGTCAACCTCGAGCTGGCGCTGCGGGCGAGCGACCGGCTCGGCGGCCACATCGTCCAGGGCCACGTCGACGGGGTAGGGGTCGTCGAGGAAGCGTCCGAGGACGGCTTCGCCCGCCGCGTCCGGATCGGTACCGACGCCGACGTGCTGCGCTACGTGGTGTACAAGGGCTCGATCGCGGTCGACGGCGTTTCGCTCACGGTCGCCGCGATCGACGACTCGTCGTTTACCGTGTCCCTCATTCCAGAAACCCTGCAACGAACCAATCTAGGCTCGGTGCAGCCTGGGGATACAGTGAATCTGGAGGTCGATGTCCTGGCCAAGTACGTCGAGCGACTGATGAGGAGTCCAACCCGATGAGCGCCACGAGCACCCCTTTCGCGACAATCGAAGAGGCGATCGAGGACATCAGGCAGGGCAAGATGGTCGTCGTCTGCGACGACGAGAACCGCGAGAACGAGGGGGACCTGACGATCGCGGCCCAGTTCGTCACGCCCGAGGCGATCAACTTCATGCGCAAGGAGGGCGGCGGCCTGATCTGCCTCGCGCTGACGCCCGAGCGCTGCGACGAGCTTCACCTAGACCTGATGGCGGCGAAGAACGAGTCGGCCTTCGAGACGGCGTTCACGGTCTCGATCGAGGCGCGCTCGGGGGTCAGCACGGGCATCTCGGCCGCCGATCGGGCGCGCACGATCCAGGTCGCGATCGACCAGCACTCGAGCCCGCGCGAGCTCGTGCAGCCGGGCCACGTGTTCCCGTTGAAGGCGCGTTCGGGTGGCGTGCTCGAGCGCGTCGGCCAGACCGAGGCGGCGGTCGACCTGGCGCGGCTCGCCGGCTTGATCCCGGCCGGCGTGATCTGCGAGATCATGAACGACGACGGCACGATGGCCCGCGTCGGGGATCTCGAGCCGTTTTGCACGCGCCACGGGCTGAGGATGGTCACCGTCGCCGACCTCGTCGCCTACCGGCGCCGCCACGAGAAGCTCGTCGAGCGCGTCGTCTCGACGAAGCTGCCGACCGCGTTCGGTGACTTCGTCGCGTACGGGTACCGGTCGCTGATCGACGACAAGCACCACGTCGCGCTCGTCAAGGGCGAGCTCGACGGGCGCGAGGACGTGCTCGTCCGCGTCCATTCCGAGTGCCTCACGGGCGACGTCTTCCACTCGCTTCGCTGCGACTGCGGCGAGCAGCTCGAATCGGCCCTGGCGATGATCGAGTGCGAGGGATCCGGGGTCCTCCTGTACCTCAGCCAGGAGGGTCGCGGGATCGGCTTGCTGAACAAGCTGCGCGCGTACAAGCTGCAGGAGGAGGGGCTCGACACGGTCGACGCGAACCTCCGTCTCGGCCTGCCCGCGGATCTGCGTGACTACGGGATCGGCGCGCAGATCCTCGTCGACCTCGGGCTGACCAGCATCCGGATCCTGACCAACAACCCGAAGAAGATCTCCGGCCTCGCCGGCTACGGCCTGTCGGTCGCCGACCAGATCCCGATCCAGCACACGCCGAACCCGCACAACGAGGCGTATCTGCGGGCCAAGGTCGCGCGGCTCGGCCACACCCTTCACCATCAGGGACTGGCGCTGGACGAGCAGATGCTCCACGACGAGCACGAGCACGACCGTCATCGGGGGCGATGACGCGCGCCGGACGGCGCGTGGCGCTGTGCGTCGCGCACTTCTACGGGGAGTTGGCGGAGCGACTCGAGGCGGGCGCGCGCGAAGCGCTGTCCGAGAGCGGGATCGTCGAGGTCGATCGCTTCGACGTGCCGGGCGCGTTCGAGCTGCCGCTGATCGCGAAGTACGCGGCCGCGTCCGGGCGCTATGACGCGATCGTCTGCCTCGGCGCGGTGATCCGCGGCGAGACCGACCACTACGAATACGTGTGCGCCGAAGCGGCGCGCGGGATCCAGCAGGTCCAGCTCGACAGCGGCGTGCCGTGCGGGTTCGGAGTGCTGACGGTCGACACGATGGCCCAGGCTTTGGAGAGGGTCGCCGGCGGCGCGAAGCGGGACACGGGCCGCCACGCTGCCGAGGCGGCGCTCGCCGCTCTCTCCGTCAAGGACTCTCTGGCGAGCGCCGGCCCGGGTTGAGCTGTTGGGGAACGTTGGCGACCTGGGTCCGCCCCTCGGATCGCAGATGCCGACGTTCGCCTCGCAGATGCCGACGTTCGCCTCGCAGCCTCCTCGTCATCGACCGCCCTATACTCGCCGCGATGTCCAAGGTCTGCCACGTATGTGCAAAGGGCCGTCGTTCGGCCACACCCGCAGCCGCTCGATGCGGGCGACGAACCGTCGCTTCGAGCCGAACCTGCAGCGCGTTCGGATCGACGACGGCGGCACGCCCCGCCGGGTGTACGTCTGCACGCGCTGTCTCAAGGCAGGCAAGGTCACCAAAGCCCGCTAGCGGCGGTCCACTGGTGAGCCGCGGCTCGCGGATCTAGCGGGAGCGAGGCCGGATGTCTGACCCAATCATCGTGCGGTTCCGCGCCGTGCTCGAAGCCGGGCTGGCCGAGCTCGAAGCGCGCCGCGAGGAGGTCAACGACCTCAACGTCTTCCCGGTCGCCGACGGCGACACGGGCGACAACATGGTGCTGACGCTGCGCTCCGTGCTGCAGGAGCTCGACCGGCTCGCGGGCGCCCTCGAGACCCGCACGATCGACGATATCGGGCGCGACGAAATCGTCGCGTCGGTCGCCCGCGCGGCGCTGCTCGGCGCTCGCGGCAACTCCGGCGTGATCCTCTCCCAGCTGATCCGCGGTGCCGCCGAAGAGCTCGCGAGCCGGCCGGGCGAGCTGATCGATCCGGTGTTGCTCAGCGCGGCGATGGCGCGCGCCGCCGATCAGGCGTACGGCTCCGTGCGCGAGCCGGCCGAGGGCACGATCCTGACGGTCGTGCGGGAGATGTCGGTCCGGTTGGCCTCCGATCTGGCGCACCTGCAGCACCCGCGACTCGGTTCGGACGCGAGCGCCGAGGAGCAGAACGCGGTCATCGCCGAGGTGATCGAGCGGGCGCTCCTGGCGGGCGAGGAGTCGGTCAGGCGCGGACCGGAGCGGCTGCCCGTCCTGCGCGAAGCCGGCGTCGTCGACGCCGGCGGCTACGCGTTGACCGTCCTGCTCGCGGGCATCGTCGGAGCGCTCCGCGGCAGCGAACCGGCGCCGCTGCCCCACCAGGCCGCGGCGCGGGTGACGCACCCCCAGCACAGCTCGACGACGTACCGCTACTGCACGAACTTCGCCGTCACCGGCCAGGCCCTCGACGGCGGGCGCTTCGTGCCGCTGCTCGAGCAACTCGGCGACTCGGTGCTCGTCGTCGGCGACCCGACGACGCTCAAGGTCCACCTCCACACCGACGACCCAAACATCGCCACGGCGCTGTTCGCCGAGGCGGGCATGGTCTCGCACCTCGACATCGCCGACATGCGCGAGCAGGTGGCGCGCCGCGACGAGCGGCTGCACGCCGCTCCGGCCGTCTGCGGCGCGCTCGCCGTCTGCTCCGGCGACGGCATGTGCGCGCTGTTCGAGGGACTCGGGGTGCGCGTGCTCGACGGTGGGCCGACGCTCAACCCCTCCACGTACGATCTCCTCGCCGCGATCCACGCGATCGGCGCCGAGCAGGTGATCGTGCTGCCCAACAGCCCCAACGTGCTGATGGCCGCCGAGCGCGCCGCCGAGCTGTCCGAGAAGACCGTCCGCGTCGTGCCGTCCCGCTCCCAGCAGGCCGGCCTCGCCGCGGCGGTCAGCCTCGATCCGGGGTGCGGCGCGGCCGACAACGCGGCCGCGATGGTCCAGACACTCGAGCGGGTCCGGACCGGCGCCGTCGCGCCGGCGGCCCGCGACGACGTCCAGGGTCGCTTCCGCGAGGGCGACGCGGTCGGGTTCGTCGAGGAGCAGATCGTCGCCTGGGGCAGGCCGCGCGAGGCGCTCCGTGGCGTGCTCGAGCAGCTCGCCGCCGAGAACGCCGAGCTGATCACCTGCCTGCGCGGCGCCGAGGCGCCGCTCGACGACGAGACCGTCCAGGCGCTCGCCGCCGGCGAGGTGGAATTCGAGCTCTCCGACGGCGGGCAGTCGAGCCATTGGTGGCTCCTGTCGGCTGAATAGGGCCTGCGGGTCGGCGACGGGGGTGGCTTTTGTGGTCGGTGCCTGGTCAACGTCCCAGTCGCGTATCAGTCGCGTATCACTCCCTGACACGGCATCGCGAGTGGTGATAGATCGGCGATCTGGGGCGGCTTTTGTGGTCGGCGCCTGGTCAACGTCCCATTCGACTGGTCTGGATCGGCGAGTGGGCAGTCGACCATGCACAGCTGGGTTTTCGTCCCACTCGACATTTCCGGGCGCTCGAGTGGGTCGTTGTCCAGGCGATCTTCAGCGCCGACGGGCGCGAGGCCGACCGCGCGGCGGGCCATTATTGAAAACTGATGTCAGATGACCGCCAACGCGTTCGCCTCCCCGCGCCCGCTCACGCCTGAGGAGCTCGACGGCGCGCCGGTGCGCTACCCGAGGCCGGCGGCGCTCCAGACACCGCTCGAGCTGGACGGCGCGAAGGCACAGCGAGCGGCCGAGACGCTCGGCTTGCACACGGTCGCGGACCTGCTGGAGCATCTCCCGCGCGAGCGCCGTGAAGCGCGCTCGATCGCGGAGCTCGCGCCGGGCGACAGCGCGACCGTGCTCGTCACCGTCCGCTCGATCGGCTCGCGCTCGGTCCGCCGGCGCGGGATGCGCCCACTCGTCGAGGCATCGGTCGCGGACGGAACGGGCGCGATGACCGCGACGTTCTTCAACCAGCCCTGGCTCGTGCAGCGCTACCCCGCCGAAACGCGACTGGTCCTGCATGGCCGCTACCAGCCACGCAACAAGTTCGCCGTGCAGGCGCACGCGCCGACCTCCGAGGCCGCGAGCGGCGGCGACGCGGTCGCGCACTATCCGGCGACCGAGGGCCTCTCCTCGACCCAGATCCTCGCGCTCGCGCGGCGTCATGCCGGCGCGGTCGCCGATGTGCTGGAGCCGCTGCCGGCGAACCTGCGCTGGCGTGAGCGGCTGCCCGACCGCCCCGGCGCGTTCGCAGCCGCGCACTTCCCGGCGCGCGAGGCCGACCAGGAGCTCGCGCGGCGCCGCCTCGCGTTCGACGAGCTGCTCCTTGTGCAGCTGTCGCTGCTGCGCCGGCGGCGTCAGCGGCGCGAGCTCGCCGGAGCGCCGGTGCTCGACGGCGAGCACGAACTGACCGCGCGCTGGCTCGACGCGATGCTGCCGTTTCCCCTGACCGGCGACCAGGAGGCGGCGATCGCCGCAATCGACGCCGATCTGACAGCCCCACGCCCGATGCAGCGGCTGCTGATGGGGGAGGTCGGCTCGGGCAAGACGGTCGTTGCCCTGTATGCCCTCCTGCGCGCGATCGAGCACGATTACCAGGGCGCGTTGATGGCGCCGACCGAGACGCTGGCCGAGCAGCACTTCGCGACGATCCAGGCGCTGCTGCCCGGTGAGGCGCTGGCCGCGGCGCTGCTGACAGGTTCGACCCCGGGGCGGCGGCGCGCTGACGTCCTCGGCAAGCTCTCGACCGGCGAGCTCCAGCTCGTCATGGGCACGCACGCGCTGATCGAGGAGGACGTCCGTTTCGCCCGTCTCGGCGTCGCGGTCGTCGACGAGCAACATCGCTTCGGCGTCGCCCAACGCGCCGCGCTCGACCGCAAGGCCGGCGCCGGCCAGAGCCCGCACGTCCTGCACATGACCGCCACGCCGATCCCGAGGACGCTCGCCTTGAGCAACTACGGCGATCTCGATTTCACGCTCCTGCGGGAGCTGCCGCGCGGCCGGCAGCCGGTGCAGACGTTCGTCTGCTCGAGCGAGCGAGCGCGCGCCCGCGCATACGAGCGGATGCGCGAGGAGCTGCGCGCCGGGCGCCAGGCGTTCGTCGTCTGCCCGCTGGTCGAGGAGTCCGAAGTGCTGCAGGTGAAGGCGGCCACGGCCGAGTTCGAGCGCCTGGCGCACGGGGAGCTCGCCGACTTCGACGTCGTCTTGATGCACGGCCAGCTCCGGCCCGCGGCCAAACAGGCGGCGATGGCGGCGTTCTCCTCGGGCGCGGCCGACGTGCTCGTGGCGACGTCGGTGATCGAAGTCGGGATCGACGTCCCGAACGCGACCGTGATGCTGGTCGAGGACGCCGAGCGATATGGCATCTCGCAGCTGCACCAGCTCCGAGGGCGGATCGGCCGCGGGCCGCACGCCTCGCTCTGTCTGCTGTTCGGGGCGGGGAGCTCGGCGCGCCTGCGCGCCGTGGCCGGGCATGCGGATGGGTTCGAGCTGGCCGAGGTCGATCTGCGGCTCCGGGGCGAAGGCGAGCTGATCGGCACGCGGCAGCACGGCGCGGCGCAGTTCCGGGTCGCGGAGCTGCCACGCGACGCCGAGTTGCTCGAGCGGGCGCACTGGCACGCGGAGCGGATCGAGGCCTCTGATCCAGAGCTGGCGCAGCCCGAGCACGCCCTGCTCGCGCAGGCGCTCGCCGACGCCTTCGGGGAGCAGGTACAGGCGCCGATCCCAGCATGATCCGCGCGTACGCCTGCCTCCTGACCCCGCTTCGAGCATGAACGGCTCGTGCGTGTGATCGCAGGCGCGCACCGAGGCGCGCGCCTGTTCGCTCCCCGCGGCGCCGCCACCCGGCCGACCGGCGACAGGGTCCGTGAGGCCGTGTTCGCGATCCTCGGCGACGTCTCCGGGGCGCGCGTGCTGGATCTGTTCGCGGGCTCGGGGGCGCTCGCGATCGAGGCGCTCTCGCGGGGCGCCGGCGAGGCGACGTTGGTCGACTCCTCGCGGGCCGCGATCAGCGCGATCAAGCGCAACCTGGAAGCGCTTGGGATCAGCGCCGAGGTGGTCGGGCAGGGCGCCACGGGTTTTCTCGAGCGGGCACGCGCCGGCGCGCGTCAATACGATCTGGTGTTCCTGGACCCTCCCTACCGACACACCAGCGGCCTCGGAGCACAGCTTTCGGCCGCGCTGAAGCCCGTCCTGGCGCCGGGCGCCCGCCTGGTCGTCGAGAGCGACCGCCGGGCGCCGCTCGCGCTGGACTTACTACCGGCGCCCGACGAGCGCCGCTACGGAGACACACTGATTCGCATCTACCATGCCCCAGCCTGACAGCCGCACCGCAATCTGCCCGGGTACGTTCGATCCGATCACGCTCGGTCACATCGACGTCATCTCACGCGCGGCGGCGATCTTCGACCACGTGATCGTCGGGGTCGTGAACCTGCCGTGGCGCAAGGGCAAGACGTTGTTCGAGGCCGACGAGCGCGTGGGGTTCATCGTGAACGCGACCGCCGGCATGTCGAACGTCACCGTCGAGCCCTTCAGCAACCTCCTGGTCGAGTTCGCGCGCGAGCGCGGCGCGATCGCGATCGTAAAGGGCCTGCGGGCGATCTCGGACTTCGAGTATGAGCTCGAGATGAACCAGCTCAACCGCAAGCAGGCGCCGGACATCGAGTCCGTTTACCTGATGGCGTCCGCCAAGTACAGTTTTCTTCGCTCCAGTGGTGTCAAGGAACTGGCCACGTTCGGTGGCGACGTCGACGAGCTGGTTCCACTTGAGGTCGCCGAGGCGTTGAAGGAACGACTTGGTCGCTGACGAAACAGAGGTTCTGAGATGGATGTCCTGGTACTGATCGACAAGCTGGACGACCTCGTCCACAATGCCAAGCCGGTCCCGCTCACCGACCAGGTGCGCGTGGACAAGGAGGAGATCTACGACATCCTCGACCAGATGCGCGCGACGATCCCCGAGGAGATCAAGCAGGCCCGGTGGATCGTCAAAGAGCGCCAGGAGATGCTGGCCGAGGCCAAGCGTGAAGCGGAGCGGATCGTGCGAGAGGCGCGCGAGCGCCAGGAGAAGCTGATCTCCGAGGAGGAGGTCACGAAGCAAGCCGAACGCGCCGCCGAGGACATCATCGAGGACGCGCACGCACGCGAGCGCGAGATCCGTCTCGGTGCCGAGGACTACGCCGACGAGATCCTCAACACGCTCGAGGTGAACCTGAGCAAGTTCATCGCGGCCGTGCAGCGCGGCCGCGACCGCCTCGCGGGCAAGGAAGAGCCGGCCGAGGTCTCCTAGGCAGGCGCGGCGTCGGGGCTGCTGATGCTGATGAGCACGCCCGCCGGCGCGCCCGTCATCGAGGTTCTCGACACCGACATCACGACGCTGGCGCTCGACGCGATCGCGAACGCCGCCAACACGCAGCTGCGGCACGGCGGCGGCGTAGCGGGCGCGATCGCCCGTGCTGGCGGGGCGACGCTGGAGCGCGAGAGCCGCGAGCGCGCTCCAATCGGCCTGGGCGAAGCGGTCGAGACTTCGGGCGGCGAGATGCCCTGCCGGTGGGTGATCCACGCGGTCGCCGGCATCTTGGGAGCCTGACTGGCCGCAGCGCTGCTGCCGCGGCGAGAACGATGGCGTCGGGGGTGAAACCAGATCTCCATTCCTCGTCACGGTTGACGTGAACGTTGCGGCTTGAGTTCCGAGGGGTGGAACTGGATCCGCAACGTTCGGCGCGGGGGCGACGGAGACGAGGGCGGCGAGTCGCGGGGGCGACGCCGACGTACTGAGGCTGGGGGACGACGGCTGCGGCGTGCAGCTCATGCAAGCGTTCGTGCAGTCCGTCCGCCATCGCCGCCATCCTCATCCGCAATGGACGCAATCTGGTTACTGGTCGGGATGCTCGCCGGCGCGGGCGTCGTCATCCTGGCGCTTCGCGGGCGCCTGCGGGCGCTCTCCGCGGAGGCGTCGCGGGCCGGTGAGCTCGAACGCGAGCTCGTGCAGGCGCGCGCCGACCTCGAGCACGAACGGCAGCTCGGGGCCGAGCGGCTCGCGGCCGTGAGCGACGCGCAAGAGCGGCTGTCGAGCTCGTTCAAGGCGCTGAGCGCGGAGGCCCTCAGGGGAAGCATGACCCAGCTCTCGGAGCTCGCGCGCGAGAGCCTGCGCACCGTCCAGGCAGAAGCCAAGAACGATCTCGAGCAGCGCCAACAGGCCGTCGAGCAGCTCGTCGGACCAGTCAAGGAGCAGCTCGGGCGGGTCGACGCGCGCCTGCTCGCGCTCGACCAGGAGCGCCGGGAGTCGCGCGGGCGACTCGAGGCGCAGCTGCGGACGCTGAGCGAGACGGGCGAGCGGCTGCGGACCGAGACGGGCGCGCTCGTGACCGCATTGCGCAAGCCCAACGCCCGCGGCCAGTGGGGTCAGATGCAGCTGCGCAACGTCGTCGAGCTCGCGGGCATGGTCCGCCATTGCGACTTCGTCGAGCAATCCTCGCTTTCGACCGACGAGACCACGCTGCGCCCCGACGCGATCGTCCAGCTGCCCGGCGGCAAGCACGTCGTGATCGACGCCAAGGCGCCATTACAGGGGGTGCTCGACGCGTACGAGGCGCGTGACGAGGAGCAACGCCAGCTCCACCTGCGCGATCACGCGCGCCTGCTGCGCAAGCACGTCAAGCTGCTGGCCGACAAGGCGTACTGGGCCGAACTCGACTCCGCTCCCGACTTCGTCGTGATGTTCCTGCCCGGTGAGCATCTGTATGGCGCCGCGCTGGAGGCCGACCCGGCGCTGATCGAGGACGCGATGGCGCGGCGCGTGCTGATCGCGACGCCGACGACGCTGCTGGCGATGCTGCGGGCCGTCGCCTACGGCTGGCAGCAGGAGCGCGTGGCCGAGTCCGCGCAGGCGATCTCGGAGCTGGGGCGCGAGCTGCACGCACGCCTCGTCAAGCTCTCGGGCCTGATGGCGACGCTCGGGACGCGGCTCAACAGCACCGTGCGGGCGTACAACGAGGCGGTTGGGTCATATGAGTCGAGGGTCCTGCCCGGTGCACGGCGGTTCGCCGATCACGGCGTCGCCGGCGGCCGCGAGCTGCCCGAGCTCGAGCCGGTCACGGTCAACGCGCGCTCCGTGCACGCCAACCAGCTCGACCTCTACGGCGAGCAGGAGCAGGTGCAGGACCAACCGCGGCCGCGGCGGCTGCGCGCCGCCGACTGATCTGCACGCCGCCGTGGTGCGTGATTGGATACGCCTCGAGTGGCAGGTCGTCTGGCCGATCAGCTGCACATCGCGACCGAGTTCACTCGGGCCGGCATCGTTCGCCCGAACCGACCCGATCGGGCCGTCAGGGCGCTCGCCGCGCTGGCCCGCTGGGGCCCGGCGATGGCCGGCGGCTACGCGTTCGGGGCGGCGCTGTACCCGAGCGCCACGGCGATCATCGACGACGCGGGCGCGCTGACGTTCGCCGATGTGGACCGGCGCACGAACGCGATCGCAAATGGCCTGGCGATGCGCGGGATCGCCGCCGGCGATCGTGTGGCGATCCTGTGCCGGAACCATCGCGGCTTCGCCGAAGCGAGCACGGCGTGCTCGAAGCTCGGCGCCGACATCCTGTATCTGAACACGGCCTTCGCCCGCCCGCAGGTGACCGCTGTTATGGCGGCCGAGGCGCCGCGGGCGCTGATCTACGACGAGGATCTCGGCGAGGTCGTGCAGGACGCGCTCGAGGGACCGCAGACATTCGTCGCGTGGCACGACCCGGGCAAGGACGGCTCGCGCGCCGCTCCGTCGCTCGATGAGCTGATCGTGACCAGCTCGCAGGCGCCGCTGCCCGCGCCGCCCTCACCGGGCCGGATCGTGATTCTCACGTCAGGCACGACCGGCACCCCGAAGGGCGCCAACCGCGCCAACCCGACCTCGCTCGAGCCCGCCGCCGCGCTGCTTTCGAAGATTCCACTGCGGGCGCGCCAAACGACGGTGATCGCCGCACCGCTGTTCCACTCCTGGGGCTTCGCGCACCTCCTGCTCAGCCTCTCGCTGTCCTCGACCGTCGTACTGCGGCGGCGGTTCGATCCCGAGGCCACGCTCGCGGCGATCGCCCAGCGCCGCGCGAGCGCGCTGATCGTCGTGCCGGTCATGCTCCAGCGGATCCTCGAGCTCGGCCCGGACGTGCTGCGTCGCTACGACACTTCGTCGCTGCGTGTGATCGCGGCGAGCGGCTCGGCGCTGCCCGGTCCGCTCGCGCAGCGGGTGATGGACGCGTTCGGCGATGTTCTCTACAACCTCTATGGCTCGACGGAGGTCGCGTGGGCGACGATCGCGACGCCCCGGCAGCTGCGGGCGGCGCCGGGCACGGCCGGAAGTCCACCGCGAGGGACGATCGTGAAGATCCTCGACGAGGACGGCAACGAGCTCCCCGCGGGGGAGACCGGCCGGATCTTCGTCGGCAGCGAGCTGCTGTTCGAGGGCTACACCGGCGGCGACGACAAGGCGCGCGTCGGCGCGCTTATGTCAACTGGGGACGTGGGTCACTTCGACGGCGACGGGCTGCTGTTCGTCGACGGCCGCGATGACGAGATGATCATCTCGGGCGGCGAGAACGTGTTCCCGGTGGAGGTCGAGGACCTGCTCACGCACATGCCTGGGATCCGCGAGGTCGCGGTCGTCGGCGTCGTCGACGACGAGTTCGGGCAGCGTTTGCGCGCGTTCGTGGCCCTCGAGCCCGGCTCGAACCTGACAGAGGCGGAGATCCAGGACCACGTGAGGACGAGTCTGGCCCGCTTCAAGGTCCCACGCGAGGTCGTGTTCGTCGATCGCCTGCCCCGCAACGCCACCGGCAAGGTGCTCAAACGAGAGCTGAGCACGACCATCTAGCACGAGTACGCTCGAATCATGGCCCTGCGCACCGACACCTTCGACCTCAACGGTCTGCGGCTGAGCTCGGGCGAGGGACGGCGGCTCGAGCTCGACGTCGCGATCGACCCGTTCGTGCTCGGCGGCGAGTCCTACGAGGTGACACCGGCGCTCGTGCACGCGGTGCTCGACATCTCCCGCACGACCGGCGAGGGATACGCGCTGCGCCTGCGCTTCGAGGCCGGGATCGAGGGGCCGTGCATGCGCTGCCTCGGGCCGGCGACGCCTATCTTCGCGATCGACGCCCGCGAGGTCTCCCAGCCCGGCGAGGGCGAGGAGCTCGACTCGCCGTACGTTCGGCACGGGCTGCTCGATCTCCGCGCCTGGGCGCGGGACGCGCTCGCGCTCGCGCTGCCGACGACGCTCCTGTGCCGTCCCGACTGTGCTGGACTGTGTCCGATCTGCGGGGTCGACCTCGACCTGGCCGGCGCCGATCACCAGCATGAGACGGCCGTCGACCCGCGGTGGGCGAAGCTGTCGGAGCTGCGCTTCGAATAAAGGCCGCTCGCGCCGGCCCTGCTAGCCTGCTCCGTTCATGGCCGTCCCCAAGCAGAAGCAATCGCACGCACGCACCGCCAAGCGCCGCGCGCAGCACAAGATCGGCACGCCGGTCTACAACGAGTGCCCGCAGTGCCACAGCCCTCGCCTTCCGCACCGCGTGTGCCCCGTGTGCGGCAGCTACCGGGGCCGTCGACGGTCATCGCTCCGCGCGACCAAGCCGACTGACGGTCACCGATGGTCACGGTCGCCGTTGATGCGGGCGGGGCCGACCTGGGCCCCGCGAAGTCGCCGCAGGCGCTTCGCAGGCGCGGCGCACGGGGATCGAAGTGCTGCTGTTCGGCCCGGCGGCCGAGATCGGCGCCGGCGCCGACGGCGTCGAGGTGATCGACGCGCCGATCTCGATCGCGAAGGCCCAGGACCCAGCATTTGCGGTCCGCTCGACGCCGGATGCCTCGATCGTGCAGGCGGCCAAGGCGGTCGCCGAGGGTCGCGCCGCAGGCGCTCGTGTCGGGCGGCTCGACCGGCTCGGCGCTCGCGGCCGGACTGTTCAACATCCGGCGCGACCGGGGCATCTACCGTCCCGCGCTGGCGCTGCCGCTGCCGCTGCCCGCGGCGTCGCCGGTGCTGCTGCTCGATGTCGGCGCCAACGTCAGCTGCCGGCCCGAGCACCTCGTCCAGTTCGCCCACATGGGCTCGGCGTTCGCGCAGGCGGTGCTGGGAATCGAGCGCCCCGGGTGGCGCTGCTGTCCAACGGCGAGGAGCCCGACAAGGGCACGCCCGACCTGGTCGCCGTGCACGAGCAGCTCGCGGGCGCGGGCGGCGCTGGGCTGGACTTCATCGGCAACATCGAGGGCACGCAGTCACCGAGGGCGTCGCCGACGTGGTCGTGATGGACGGGTTCACCGGCAACATCACGCTGAAGCTGATCGAGGGAGTCTCGGGCCGGACGCTGCGCGCGATCCGGGATGCGCGCGGAGAGCTCGCCGCGGGCGAAGCTCGGCGGCTGGCTGCTCGCGCCGGCGATCGCGCGGCCTGCGCGAACGAGATCGACCCCGAGGAGCCCGGGCGGCGCGTACATGCTCGGACTGCGCCAGCTCGGCGTCGTCGCCCACGGCCGCTTCACCGCGCCGCGGCTTCGCGCGCGCGATCGAGGTCGCGGCGCGCGGCGTCGAGGAGGACGTGATCAGCGCGCACGCGTGCGGCGCTCGAGGCCGCGGGCGCGCTGCGACCCGCCGCGCCGGGGCAGAGGCCGACGACGGCCGTGCCGAGGTGTCCGGCCACGGCTACGGTGTCGGCCCATGAATCGTGAGCAGATCCTCTCGCTGATTCGCGCGCACCTGGCCGACGAGCTCGAGGTCGACCCTGGATCGATCGCCGAGTCGACGCGCTTCAGGGAGGATCTGGAGGCCGACTCGCTCGATCTGTACACGCTGGTCCAGGAGCTCGAGGACACCTACGGCGTGAAGATCTCCGACGAGCAGGCCGCCAAGATCCTCACCGTCGGACAGGCGGTGGACTTCGTGCTCGCGAATGATGCTGGGAGCCAGCGTTCGTCCGCGACCGCGAGCCACGGCCCTGACGCTGAGTGACGCCAGCGACGGCCGACGCGACCGAGTACGGTCGGCGCGCTGCGCGCGCTGCTCGACGAGCTGCCCGCGGAGCTCGCGGCGCAGGTGTTCACGCACGCGTCGTGGACCGCACGCGCTCGGATTCCTACGAGCGGCTGGCGTTCCTCGGCGACAGCGTGCTGTCGCTGGCGATCACGACCCATCTCTTTCCGCGGCTCGAGGCCGAGCCGTTCGGCGCCGGGCGGCTGACGAAGATCCGCGCGCAGACCGTCTCGGGTCGCTCGTGCCGGCCGGTCGCCGAGCGGCTCGGGGTGCCGGAGCGGCTGCGAGCCGCCGCTCCCGCCGGCGGTCGCCTCGACCGTGCCGATGCTGATCGCGACCGAGCGCGTGCTGGCGTCGGTGATCGAGGCGGTGATCGGCGCCTGCTACCTGCAGTTCGGCTACGAGCGAACGGCGGCGGCCGTCGTCGAGGCGTTCAGCCCGGAGATCGAGGAGGCGCTCGAGCATCCGGTCGACTTCAAGTCGGCGCTGCAGGAGCGGCTCGCCCGGCGCGGGGCAGATCGTCACCTACGACGTGATCGACGAGCAGGGCCCGCCGCACGATCGCACGTTCACGATCAGCGCCCCGATCGGCGGCGATCGAGATCGGCCGCGGCACCGGCCGCAGCAAGAAGGACGCCGAGCAGGACGCCGCGCAGGCGGCGCTGG
The DNA here is from genome assembly GCA_963763525.1 of uncultured Solirubrobacterales bacterium. GTDB lineage: Bacteria > Actinomycetota > Thermoleophilia > Solirubrobacterales > Solirubrobacteraceae > Palsa-465. The sequence goes on along the minus strand of CAVXPA010000008.1, from coordinate 710,180 downwards.
AGGCGCTCGGACCGTAGGACTGACCGCATGTATCTGAAATCGCTCACGCTCAAGGGCTTCAAGTCGTTCCCCGACCGCACCCGGCTCGAGTTCGGCCCCGGCGTCAGCGTGATCGTCGGACCCAACGGCTCCGGCAAGTCCAACGTCACCGACGCGGTGCTGTGGGCGCTCGGCGAGCAGTCGCCGGTCGCGGTCCGCGGTCAGTCGATGCAGGACGTGATCTTCGGCGGCGCGCCCGGCCGCCAGGCGGCGCAAGGGCCGAGGTCGAGCTCGTGCTCGACGACTGCGACGGCACGCTCGGGCTCGGCGTGCCGGAGATCTCGATCGTGCGTCGGCTCTGGACCGCACGGGCGAGGGCGAGTACCGGCTCGCCGGCGCCCGCTGCCGGCTGATCGACGTGATCGAGGTGCTGTCCGACACCGGCCTCGGCAAGGAGATGCACTCGGTCATCTCCCAGGGCCGGGTCGAGGCGATCGTCACCTCCAAGCCGCGCGACCGCCGGCTGCTGATCGAGGAGGCCGCCGGGCTCGGCAAGCACCGCAAGCGCCGCCGCCGCGCCCAGCTCAAGCTCGACCGCACCCGCGACAACCTCGACCGCGCCCTCGATGTCGAGCGCGAGGCGCGCTCGCGGCTGCGGCCGCTCAAGCGCCAGGCCGAGGCCGCCGAGCTGCACGCCGCGCCTCGAGCGCCAGACGCTCGAGCTGCGCTGGGAGCTCGCGCGCGACGAGCTGCGCGCCCAGTGGCTCGCGGTCGCGGCCGCGCAGGCGACGGCGGGGCGCGGCGCGCGCCGAGCGCGAGCGCCTCGAGCGGGAGCTCGCGGCAGTCGCCCACCGCCGCGAGGCTGCCGAGGAGGCGCTCGCCGCCCGCAGCGCCGAGCGCGAGGAGCTCTCGCGCCGGGCTTCGCCGCGCAGGGCTGCGGCCGAGCGACTCGCCTACCGAACCGAGTCCGTACGCGCGGCCGCGGCGTCGAGCAGCGGGCGTGTCGAGCGGGCGCAGGCGCACCTGCACACGCTCGAGGTCGAGTCCGGCGCAGACGTCCCGACGAAGACGCAGCCCGGCGAATCGCCGAGCTCGAGGCGGCTTTGGCAACGCTCGAGCGCGATCGCGAAGCTGCGCTCGCGCGTGAGCTCGCGGGGCTGGAGAGCGCGCTGCAGGAGGCCGCGGCGCAGCTCGCCGAACGCGACGGTGCGGATCGCAGCGCGCGCGGGCCGCCCGCGCCGAGGCCGATCAACGCGTGCGAGGGAGCGCGGGTCGCGCTGCGGGAGGCCGAGCGCGGCGCCGAGGCGGCGCGGCGCGAGGCCGCGCGAGTCGGCGGCGAGCTCGCGGCCGTCAACCAGTTTCTGCGCAGCCACGAGGCGACGAGCGGGGCGGCCACGGCGCTCGCGGACACGGTCGAGGTCGATGCCGGCTACGAGCTCGCGCTCGCGGCCGTGCTCGATGGACGGCTCGGGCGCGGCCGTCGTCGCCGACCGGCAGAGCGGATCGACGCTGCTGGACCGCGCCGGCGCCGACGGCGGGCGCGCGCTCGTGCTCGATCCCTCGGCCGCGGCCGATGCGGCAGCCGGCCCGGACGGCACGGCTTCTCTGACCGGCGGTAACGGCGCCCATCCGGCCGCCGCCGGCGCCGAGCCGCTCGCGGGCCACGTCCGCGGGCGCGGTGGCGCGGCCCGGCTCCTCGCGGGCCTGATCGCGGACGTGTGGGTCGTCGACGCTCTCGAGTCGCTGCCGGACTCGTTCACCGGCGTCGCCGTCACGCGCGCCGGGCGCGTGTGGTCCCCGGGACGCGAGAGCTGCGCCAGGCGCCGGCGGTCGGCGAGGAGCGTGTGCTCGCGCAGCGCAACCGTCGCGAGGAGCTGATCGCGAGCGAGCGAGGCGGCCGCGCAGGCGGAGCTCGCTGTCCAGGCCTCCGTGCAGAGCGCCGGGGTTGAGCTGGCTGCGCGCGAGCGCGAGCGCGACAATGCCGTCGCCGCCGATCGCGCGGCGAACCACGAGCGCGATGAGGCGATCGAGCAGCGGCGTCGACTGGAGGCCCAGATCGAGCGGCGACGCAGCGCGCCCGATGACGGACCCGACGCCGCCGCGGCGGGCGCAGTTGCAGGCCGAGCTGACGGCCGAGCGGGGGGCGCTGCAGCAGGCCGAACGTGCTCGCGCCGAGCGCCAGGCGCGGATCGCCCGGCTGCGGGCGATGATCGCGGCGGATGAGGATCTCGCGCCGTGCTCCGGCGGTGATCGAAGCGATGGAGGCGGCCACGAGCGCGATCGCGCGCCGGCGCGAGGAGTTCGATGCCGCGCTCGCCGCCGACCGCGAAGCGGGCGAGCACGTCGCCGCCGAGCTGCGCGCGTGCGCGCAAGCCGAAGCGGGTCTGCAGACGCAGTTGCACGCGAGCAACGAGGCGCTGACCGAGACCGAGGTGCAGCTGCAACGCGTGCGTGACCAGCTCGGCCGACGCGGAGGCCGAGCTGCGCGGCCTGGCCGCGAGGCTCCAGCTCGAGGCCGAGCCCGCCGCAGAACCGCTGCCGGAGGAGGACCGGGCGATGATCGCGAGCCGGCTCGAGCGCCTAGGCCGCCGCCGCGAGCAGCTTGGGCCGGTCAACCCGCTCGCGCAGAACGAGTACGCCGAGGCGCTCGCGCACGTCGAGGAGCTCGAGACGCCAGCGCACCGATCTGGAGACGGCGCTGCGCGAGCTGCAGAAGCTGATCCTCGACACCGACCGCCAGATCCGCGAGCGCTTCGAGCAGACGTTCGAGGCGGCTGCGCGGAACTTTCGAGGAGCTCGTCGACGCAGCTGTTCCCGGGCGGCACGCGGCGCCTTGCGCCTGATTTCCGAGCCCGGCGGACCGGCGCAGGTGCTCGGCGGCCAGCCGATCTCGCCGGAGGACCGAGACGAGGTCGCGGACGAAGGCCGAAGCTGAGGACCGCGACGACGAAGCGAACGTCGAACAGGACGAGGAGCGCGGCGTCGAGATCGAGATCACGCCCGCCGGCAAGGAGTGCAAGCGGCTGACGCTGCTCTCGGGTGGCGAGAAGTCGATGACCGCGCTCGCGTTCCTGTTCGCGGTGTTCCTCGCGCGACCATGTCCGTTCTACATCCTCGACGAGGTCGAGGCGGCGCTCGACGATCTCAACATCGATCGCTTCCTCACCGCTGCTTGCGCCGTCATTCGACGCAGGCGCAGTTCATCGTCGTGACCCATCAGAAGCGCACGATGGAGGCGGCCGACTCGCTCTACGGGGTCTCGATGGGCGCCGACGGGATCTCCAAGGTGATCTCCCGCCGGCTGCCGGCCGCCGAGGCAGTCGTGTCCGCGTAGCGCCCGCGCGGGCGGCGCCTGCCCCGGCCCCCGGTGGGTCCTGGTCGGGCACGGGAACCCGCCGACCAGGACCGGATCCCGCTGTCAGCTCGCCACGACCGACCCGTACACCGTGCACACGTTGGAATGGTTCAGCGTGGTCGCGTTGTCGAACGCATAGTTCACCGACACCACTCGTCCGGTTGTCGTCTCGAACAGAACCGTGCCTGTCGAATCGAAGTCCCCGTAAGTGCTGACGGACAGGAGGATGCCCTTGTTGGCCTTCGTGAACGCGCCGTTGCGAATGATGTGAATCCGGCCAAGTCCATCGAACAGGCGCCCGAAGATGTCCGCGTCAGACGAGGAGAACGCGTACACCACCGGGTTTCCCTGGGCGTTGCAGCGCGCGTTGATCAGCAGCGAATCGATGTTCACGACCGCTTGTCGTCGGCCCGTTCGACTTGCCGATGAACGAGAACGTCGCGAGTGACCGCGCCGGGAGAACTGCCGAGGGCGACCGGACCCCGCTGGCGCTGGCCGCACTGGCCAGTCCCAGCGGTCGCATCAGAGCCGACGCGAGCACGGCAGTGCCGGCGCGGCGAGTCGAGTGATGTGTCGATCGCACGATCGCTCCTTCTTGGTATAGGAGCGGGATGTCTGAAGCCGCGTACCTTCTCGGCTGGCCGATTGGCCGTCGAGCGAGAACCGCCGTCGTCCAATCAGCGCCTTGAGCGCCAGTCCGGGTCCGCTCAGCAGTGCCGCGGGGCTTCGCCGACTCCGGCGCGAAGGCATTGGTAACGTCGCGTGCGTTCATGGCACGCGACTGGCGAGATCTGTTCGTCGTCGACGGTCGCCCCGGGTCGGGAGGCCGAGCCGGCACCGGTCGCGGAGCAGCGGCGGCTGGGCCGCTTTCGGCGGCTGCGCGAGAGCCTGCGCAAGACCCGCCAGGCGCTGAGCAGCAGAGATCCAGGCGACGCTGTTCGAGGAGCTCAACGAGGAGACCTGGGAGCGGCTCGAGGAGGCGCTGATCTACGCCGACGTCGGCGCGACGCACGACCGCCAAGGTCGTCGCGCAGCTCGAGCGCGAGGCGACCGACGGCGAGCTCACCGGCGGCCAGGCGCTGACGCGACCGGCTGACCGAGCTGCTGGCCGAGATCGCCCGGACCGGCGACGACCACATCGACCTGCGCGCCAAGCCGACCGTGATCCTCGTCGCCGGCGTCAACGGCACCGGCAAGACGACCACCTCGGCAAGCTCGCCTGGCACCTCAGCCAGCGAGCTCGGCCACACGGTCGTGCTCGCGGCCGCCGACACGTTCCGCGCCGCCGCGGTCGAGCAGCTCGAGCTCTGGGCGCAGCGCGCCGGCGCGGCGTTCGTCAAGGGCGCGCCGGCGCCGACCCCGGCTCGGTCGCCTTCGAGGCGATCGCCACCGCGCGCCGCGACGGCGCCGACGTGGTGATCGTCGACACCGCCGGTCGCCTGCACACCCAGGACGACCTGATGGCCGAGCTGGCGAAGATCCGGCGCGTGATCGCCAAGCAGATCCCCGACGCGCCGCACGAGACGCTGCTGACGGTCGACGCGACCACCGGCCAGAACGGCCTGCGTCAGGCGCAGCTGTTCTCGGAGGCGATCGACGTCACCGGGCTGGTGCTGACCAAGCTCGACGGCACCGCCAAGGGCGGGATCGCGCTCGCGATCGCGCACGAGCTCGGGATCCCGGTGAAGCTGATCGGGATCGGCGAGCAGCTCGAGGACCTGCGGCCGTTCGACGCCGAGCGACTTCGCGCGCGCGCTCATCGCCGCAGTCGTGAGCGCCGATCGCGCCGTAGGCCGCGGTCGCGCCGGCGCGAGAATCGGCTCGAGGAGCCGAAAGCACGGCTGCGCGCGATAAGCTCGAGTCGAGATGTCCGGATGGATCTTGCTGGGTCATCGCGGCTTGTGCGTTCGGGGTCGGCGAGCTGCTGACGGCCAGCTTCTTCCTGGCCCCGTTCGCGGTCGGGGCGGTTGCTGGCGGCGGCCGTCGACGCCGCCGGCAGCAGGCGGCCGCGGTCCGTGGATCGTGTTCGTCATCGCGTCTCGCTGCTGACGCTGCTGGTCGTTCGCCCGATCGCCATCTCGCACATGCGACCCGGCCCCCGCTGCGGACCGGCGCCGCGGCGCTGGTCGGCAAGCGCGCCGTCGTGCTCGAGCGGATCGCCAACGACGAGGGCGTCGGCTGCGTCAAGATCGACGGCGAGGTCTGGACCGCGCGCTCGCTCGACGAGGACCACGTGATCGAGCGCGGGACGCGCGTCGAGGTCGTCGACATCAAGGGCGCCACCGCGCTCGTGATGGAGTAGAGGAGCCTGGGGCAATGGTCGGAGCGATCGTCGCCGGTCGTGGTAGTCATCTTCCTGCTGATCGCTGTTCGCGCGGACGGTGCGGATCGTTCCGCAGGCCCGCGCCGGGATCGTCGAGCGGCTCGGCCGCTACCACCGCACGCTGAACCCCGGGATGACGATGCTGGTGCCGTTCGTCGACCGGCTCAAGCCGCTGATCGATCTGCGCGAGCAGGTCGTCTCGTTCCCGCCGCAGCCGGTGATCACCGAGGACAACCTCGTCGTCCAGATCGACACCGTCCTGTACTTCACGGTCAACGACGCCAAGGCGGCGACCTACGAGGTCGCGAACCCGCTGCAGGCGATCGAGCAGATCACGGTCACGACGCTGCGCAACGTGATCGGCTCGCTCACGCTGGAGCAGGCGCTGACCAGCCGCGACCACATCAACGCCCAGCTGCGCGGCGTGCTCGACGAGGCCACCGGCAAGTGGGGGATCCGCGTCAACCGCGTCGAGATCAAGTCGATCGACCCGCCGGGCACGATCCAGGAGGCGATGGAGAAGCAGATGCGCGCCGAGCGCGACCGCCGCGCCGCGATCCTCAACGCCGAGGGCGTCAAGCAGTCGCAGATCCTGACCGCCGAGGGCCAGAAGCAGGCGGCGGTGCTGACCGCCGAGGGCGAGAGCAGGCCGCGATCCTGCGCGCCGAGGGCGAGGCGAAGGCGATCGCGACCGTGTTCGAGGCGATCCACGCCGGCAAGCCCGACCAGAGCTGCTCAGCTACCAGTACCTGCAGATGCTGCCGCAGCTCGCGCAGGGCGACGCCAACAAGGTGTTCGTGATCCCTTCCGAGTTCGCCGAGGCGGTCGGCGGTCTTACGCGAGGGCTGGCGGCAGGCGCCGGTGGCGGGGGCGGCGCCCGGAGCCAGAACGGCGGCGCCGGCGAGACCCAGGCCGATAACGCCGGCGCCGGCGAGGCCCAGATCGAGAACGGCAGTGCTGGCCAGGCGTCGCTTCCGGCTGGCCCACCCCCGCCCGCCGTGTAGGCTCGAGGAGCATGTTCGATTCGCTCGCCGAGAAGCTTCAGGCAACGCTCGCGGACGTCCGCGGCCGCGGCACGCTGACCGAGGACGACGTCACCGCGGCGATGCGCGAGATCCGGCTCGCGCTGCTCGAGGCCGACGTCAACTTCAAGGTCGTCAAGAGCTTCACGAACGCGGTCAAGGAGCGCGCGCTCGGGCGCCGACGTGATCGGCCAGCTGAACCCCGGCCAGCAGGTCGTCAAGATCGTCTCCGACGAGCTGACCGAGCTGATGGGCGGCGCGGCGCGCGATCTGTCTTTCTCGCCACGGCCCCCGACGGTGATCCTGATGGCCGGGCTGCAGGGCTCCGGCAAGACGACCGCGACCGGCAAGCTCGCGCGCTACCTGCGCGTCGAGCACGGCTCCTCGGTCGCGGTGGCCGCCTGCGACGTCTACCGGCCCGCCGCCGTCGACCAGCTGATCAAGGTCGGACTGCAGGCCGGCGCGGTCGTCTACGAGCAGGGCACCGACCGCGACCCGGTCAAGATCGCCGCCGTGGGCGCGCGACCGCGCAATGAGCCGAGGGCAAGGACGTGCTGATCGTCGACACGAGCGGCCGCCTGCACGTCGACCAGGAGCTGATGGACGAGCTCGCCGACATCAAGAAGGCGATCAAGCCCCACGACGTGCTGCTCGTCGTCGACGCGATGACCGGCCAGGACGCGGTCAACGTCGCCGAGCAGTTCGCGGCCGTGGTCGAGTTCGACGGCGTCATCATGACCAAGCTCGACGGCGACGCCCGCGGCGGCGCGGCGCTGTCGGTCAAGGCGATCACGGGCAAGCCGATCATGTTCGCCTCCACCGGCGAGAAGCTCGACCAGTTCGAGCGCTTCCACCCTGACCGCATGGCCCAGCGGATCCTCGGCATGGGCGACGTGATGACGCTGATCGAGAAGGCGCAGGGCGCCTACGACGAGGAGCAGGCGGCCGAGCTCGAGCGCAAGTTGCGCAAGCAGGAGTTCGACCTCGACGACTTCCTCGATCAGATGCGGCAGATCCGCCGCCTCGGACCGCTGCAATCGCTGCTGGGGATGATCCCCGGGATGGGCAAGGAGCTGCGCGGCGTCAAGGTCGATGAGCGCGAGTTCGACCGGATCCAGGCGATCATCCTCGTCGATGACGCCGCGAGGAGCGCCGCCACCCCGAGCTGATCAAGGGCTCGCGCCGGCTGCGGATCGCGCAGCGGCTCGGGCACCAACGTCCAGGCGGTCAAGCAGCTGATCAAGCAGTTCGAGCAGACGCGCAAGGTGATGCGACAGGTCGCCCAGGGCCGGATGCCGGATCTCGCCGCGCTCATGCGGCAGGCACGCTAACCTCGAACGAGCGAAATGTCAGTCAGACTCAGACTGACCCGCATCGGCGGACGCAAGAACCCGGTCTGGCGGGTCGTCGTGGCCGACCAGCGCGCCAAGCGCGACGGCCGCGTGATCGAGACCGTCGGCCAGTACAACGCGCAGACGGACCCGTCGACGATCGTGCTCGACGAGGAACGGGTCCGCGACTGGCTCGCGCGCGGCGCTCAGCCAACCGACACGGTTCGCAAGCTCCTGCGCACGCAGGGCATCCAGTAGCCCCGGCGATGAAGGAGCTGCTCGAGTACCTGGCCCGAGGGCTCGTCGACCGCCCCGAAGAGGTTTACGTCGAGGAGGTCACCGAGGACGACGGGTCGGTCGTGCTCGAGCTGTCGGTCGCCGACGACGACTACGGCAACGTGATCGGCCGCGGCGGACGCACGGCGGCCGCCCTGCGGACCGTCGTCAAGACCGCGGCGACGAGAGACCGGCGCCGCGTGTTCGTCGACATCGTCGATTCGTGATGCAAGCCGATCCGCGCGACTGGCTCCTCGCCGGGCGCGTCGGCCGGCCGCACGGGCTCGACGGCAGCTTCCACGTGCTCGAGGCCGGCGCCGCGCTGCCCCAGACAGGGCGCAGCGTCTACGTCGCCGGCCAGGAGCGCGCGATCAATCGCCGCGCCGGCACCGATCAGCGCCCGATCGTGCAGCTCGAGGGCTGTGGCGACCGTGCTGCGGCAGAGGCGATGCGCGGCCAGGAGCTGCTGGTGGCGCGAGCGCAGGCGCCGACGCTCGAGCCCGACGAGTGGTGGGCCGAGGATCTCGAGGGATGCGCGGTGCGCGACGGCGAGCGCTTCGTCGGCACGGTCACGCGGCTGCTCGCGCTGCCATCGTGCGAGGTACTCGAGGTCGCCCGCGATCAGGGTCGCGGCGAGCTGCTGGTACCCCTCGTCCGCGATGCCGTGCGTGCCGTCGACGTCGACCGCAGGGAAATCGACGTCGACCTTCAGTTCCTCGGCGAGTCCGGTTAGTCGGGCAGTTGGAGATCGACGTCTTCACGCTCTTCCCCGAGGCGTTCGGCTGGTTCGGGCGCCAGCGGCACGTGCTCAATGCGATCGCGCACGGCCACCGTGTCAGCTACGTCAACTATCGCGATCACACCCCGCTGAGCGGCGGGCAGGTCGACGACACGCCGTTCGGCGGCGGCGCGGGAATGGTCCTGCGCGTCGACGTGGTCGAGGCGGCGCTGCGCGCCCGCTATGGCGAGGATCCTGTGTCGGTGCGCGGTCAGCGCCGGTTGATCGCACTCGCGCCAGGCGGGCCGCTGCTCGACGAGGCGCTCGTCCAAGAGCTCGCGCGAGAGCCGTCGCTGACGCTGCTGTCGGGCCGCTACGAGGGCTTCGACGAGCGCGTGATCGAGCATTTCTGCACCGAGCAGCTGTCGATCGGGCGTTATGTCCTCGCCGGCGGCGAGCTCCCCGCGATGGTCGTCTGCGACGCCGTCATTCGCCAGCTCCCCGGCGCGCTCGGACACGAGGAGTCAGCGGTCGAGGAATCGTTCAGCAGCGCGCTCGGCGGCGCGCCAGAGTACCCGCACTACACCCGGCCCGCGCAATGGCGGGGCTGGCAGGTGCCCGAGGTGCTGTTGTCGGGTCACCACGCCCGGATCCGGGAGTGGCGCATGGCGCAGAGTGAAGCTCGCGCTCGACTGGCTGGAGATGCGGACCTTGGCGCGAGCGCGAGGGAGGGCGCGAGCGCGGGGCCGGGCGAGAGCACGACGCAGGGCGCCAGCGGAGCGCCGGGCGAGAGCGCGAGGCGCGGCGACAGCGGAGGGCCGGGCGACAGCGCGGAGCCCGGGGCGGAGGGCCTGGGCTGAGGCGGGGTGGCGAGCCCAGACGGTTCGCTACCATAACTGCTTCGCGCCGGGCACCGCGCGGTGAGCGCCTGCCCCACGACGGCCTTCGCCGACGCGCCCGCCGAGGGGAGCGTGCGCGGACACCGCCCATGAGCACCGTGATCGACAGCCTGGAGCGAGCCCAGCTCCGCCGTGTACCGACGTTCGACGCCGGCGACCGCCTGCGCGTGCACTTCCAGGTGATCGAGGGGACTCGCCGCCGGACGCAGGTGTTCGAAGGGGTCGTCATCCGACGCCAGGGACACGGCGCGCGCGAGACCTTCACCGTGCGCAAGCAATCCTTCGGGGTCGGAGTCGAGCGCACGTTTCCGCTTCACTCGCCGAAGATCGAGCGGATCGAGGTGGCGGCTCGCGGCGACGTGAGGCGCGCCAAGCTCTATTACCTGCGCGGGCGAGTCGGCAAGCGCGCGCGTGTGCGCGAGCGGCGCACGACGGGACCCGAGCGGGTCGTCGAGCGCGAGCTGCTCTACCCGACGGTGCCCGACGCTGCGACCGCCCAGGCCGACGTCGATGAGGCGCCCCCGGAGGCGCAGGACGAATCCGAGACGGTCGCCGAGCAGCAGGCAGCGGCGCCGGCTGAGGCGACCGAGCCGGAAGCGGCCCAAGGCGATGGCGACGTTCCCGAGACGCCGGCCGCGGTGGCGGAGCCGGATGCCCCGGTGGCGGTGGCGGAGCCGGATGCCCCGGTGGCGGAGCCGGATGCCGCCGTGGCGAAGCCGGATGCCCCGGTGGCCGACGCAGATCCTCTCGTGGCGGAGCCGGACGCCGCGACCGCCGAGCCCGACTCCGACACGGCCGAACCGGCGTCCGAGGCCGCCGCGCCGGCCCGCGAGTCCGACGGGCCGGCTGCTACGGCGGATGCCGACGAGGCAGCCGGCGAGGCACCCACTAGAGAGCGGGAGTGACCGCGCGCAAAAAGTCGGTCGCGAGCTCGCTCATCGAGCTGGTCGTGATCGTCGTCATCGCGCTCGGGCTGGCCCTCGGGATTCAAGCGTTCATCGTCAAGCCGTACCGGATCCCCAGCGGCTCGATGCTGCCGACGCTCCAGATCAACCAGCGCATCCTGGTCGACCGGATCGGCGCCCACTTCTCCTCCCCCAACGTCGGCGACATCATCGTCTTTCATCCGCCGAAGAACTACGCGGAGGGGTGCGCCGACCCGAACCAGGGGGAGAGCCTGTCCGGTGTGGACGGCCAGCCGTGCGACGTCGCTTGGACGCAACCGTCGTCGGAGACGTTCGTCAAGCGCGTCGTCGGCCTGCCCGGGGACCGGCTCTCGATCGTCAACGGCCACGTGATCCGCAACGGCGTCCGGGAGCAGGACGCCTACATCGACGAGTGCGGCGATGGGGACGCGTGCACGTTCCCTGGGACGATCGTGGTCCCGAAGAACGACTACTACATGATGGGTGACAACCGCGGCGCGTCCGACGACAGCCGCTTCTGGGGCCCGGTGCCGAAGGCGTGGATCATCGGCAAGGCGTTCTTCACGTACTGGCCCCCTGACCGCATCGGCTTCCTCTAACGAGGTCCGGAGATGCCCAGGCAGACGAGGGACGCGCCAGGAAAGTCCGGCTTGAAGTCGCTCCTGGAGCTCGTCTTGACGGTCGCCGTCGCGATCGGGCTCGCGCTCCTGATCCAGGCGTTCATCGTCAAGCCCTACCGGATCCCGAGCGGCTCGATGGAGCCCACGCTGGCGATCGGCCAGCGAATACTCGCCAGCCGCCTGACGACGCACCCGGGCGTCGGCGACATCGTCGTCTTCCATCCGCCCGCCGGCGCGAACTATGCCTCGCCTGTATGCGGGAACCCCAATCAGGGTGGGACGGGTGGGCAGGCCTGTGACAAGCCGACCCCGCAGGAGTCCTCGCAGACCTTCATCAAACGCGTCGTCGGCGTCGGCGGCGACACGATCTCGATCGTCAACGGCCACGTGATCCGCAACGGCGTGCCCGAAAAGGACGCCTACATCTATCAATGCGGTGACGCCGGAGACTGCAACTACCGGGTTCCGATCAAGATTCCGCCCGGCTACTACTTCATGATGGGCGACAACCGTGGCGAGTCCGACGACAGCCGTTTCTGGGGCCCGGTCCCGCAAAAATGGATCATCGGGATCGCCTTCTTCACCTACTGGCCGCCGGATCGAATCGGATTCCTCTAACGGCTCCGCGCCGGCGCGGCGCGCGACTCCCGCCCGCCGGACGGGCCGCAAGTTGTTCGCGTTCGACCGCTCGCTCGGCGCGCGGTTCGTCGCGGGCGCCGACGAAGCCGGCCGTGGATCGCTCGCCGGACCGCTCGTCGCCGCCGCGGTGCTGTTCGACCTCGCGCGGATCGGCCCGGGCGAGGTGCGAGCGCTCGGCGCGCTGAACGATTCCAAGCAACAGACTCCAGAGGGCCGGGCCGAGTTGTTTCCGGTGATCCTGCGGATCGCGGCCAAGGTCGCGATCGTCTCCCGGTGCGCGCCCGGGATCGACTCGCGGGGGTTGCACGTGACCAACCTCGCGGCGCTCCGCGACGCGCTCGGTCGCGTGGCCTGCCCCGGTTCCGTCTGCCTGAGCGACGGGTTCCCGGTCGCCAGGCTCGGCTACGAGCAGCGCGCCGTGATCGGCGGCGACGGCAAGAGCGCGGCGATCGCTGCCGCATCCGTGATCGCCAAGGAGACCCGCGACCGCTACATGCGCCGGGTGGATCTCATCCATCCCGGCTGGCTATTCGCCGAGCACGTCGGCTACTCGACGCCCGAGCACCGCGATGCCATCGAGCGGCTCGGCGTATCGCCGCTGCACCGGCTCTCGTTCCAGTCCACCGCCTACCAGCAGCTCGAGCTGGCCGAATGCGATCCGGACGTCGATTCCGCGTGCCGGCCGGAGATCGACCCCACGTGCGGTCCGGAGATCGACCCCGCTGACGTTGATCGAGGGGGCGGGGCGGTCCCGGCGCTCTGATGCAGGCTCCTCCGACTCCACCGCGGGTTCGGTACGCCGGCCCGTAGGCCTAGTGCCCGAAGTTTCCTCCGCCATCTGCATCAACCGACCCGGAGGACGGGGCGGAGCGGCGACGGCACCACTGTGCCAGAGCAGCGCGGAGCGGCGACGGCCACTGTGCCAGACCAGCGCGGAGCGGCGACGGCCCACTGCGCCAGAGCAGCAGTCGCACACGCGAGGTTCCTGTATATCGTCCCACTCGAGCTCTCCGCGGCGGCGAGTGGGTGGTTGACCATGCACAGCTAGGTTTTCGACCCACTCGACGTTTCTGGGAGCTCGACTGGGACGTTGTCCAGGATGCACCGGGACGCGGTGTGGGGACGGAGCGGTCGTGGCATCGGGGCCGCCGGCGGCGACCGCGACGTAACCCGACCCTACGCCTCACCGAGGTCCACTCGCGGGCTAGGCTAAAGGCACCCTCGAGGTGCTCGATGCTCACCAGTTCACCCGCGAGATCGAACGTCACGCCAATCGCGTCGAATCGCACCGTCCGCGCGTACGGCCGGGCCGTGTGCTCGCTGAGCCAGCGACGCGCGGTGGCCCGCACCTTCCCCTGCTTGACCGAACGCAGCGCCTCGAACGGATGTCCCGAGTTCGGCGCGAGCCGCCTGGTCTTCACCTCGCAGAACGCAAGCGTGTGACCGTCGAATGCGACGATGTCGAGCTCGCCGCAGCGTGCGTGATAGTTGCGATCGAGGATCTCGAATCCGAGTCGCGCGAGGTGCTCTGCGGCGAGCTGCTCGCCGCGGCAGCCGAGCCGGTGGCGAGGATCCGCGCTCACGGAAGGAGGTGCCTCGCGAACGTGTTCACCATTGCGGGCAGGCTACGCGTGATCGTGTCACGGATGGGTCACGCGTAGTGACAATTCTGTGACAACACGCGTTCTCATACAAATTGACACAGTTTTGCCACACATTTGACACCCACCTGTTACACGATTACAGGTAAGTTGACGGCATGCTCGCTCGGGTTGCCACGTTCGCCATCGACGGCGTCGATCCGCGCCACGTGTGGGTGGAGGTGGACATCCGCTCCGGACTGCCCGCGTTCACGATCGTAGGTCTGGGCGATGCGGCCGTTCGCGAGTCGCGCGACAGGATCCGCTCGGCGGTGCTCAACTCCGGATTTGACTTTCCGCAGACGCGGATCACCGCGAACCTCGCCCCGGCGTTCCTGCGCAAGGTCGGGCCGGGGTTCGATGCCGCGCTCGCGCTCGCGGTGCTCGCGGCCAGTGAACAGATCGAGCGTCACGCGCTGGGCGGTTTCGCCGTGTTCGGAGAGCTGTCCCTCGGGGGTGAACTACGCGACTCTCCGGGGGCGCTGGCGGTGGCGGAGGGGGCGCGGCGAGCCGGGTTCGAGCGCTTGATCGTTCCGCGCGAGCGCGCGCTCGAGGCGGCCCTGGTCGAGGGTCTTCGGGTCGCAGGCGTCTCGACGCTGCGCGCGGCGGCCGACGTTGTACAGGGCGGGCAGTGGCCGTTGCTGCCGCCGGCTCGGCCGCGACCTGCGGGGGCGAACGGCGAGCCCGACTTGGCCGACGTGCGCGGCCATGCGATGCCTGTGCTCGCGCTGCAGATTGCTGCCGCCGGCGGCCACAACCTGTTGCTCGAAGGCGCGCCGGGGACCGGCAAGACGATGCTCGCGCGCAGGCTCCCGTCGATCCTGCCGGCGATGACGCGGTCGGAGGCGATCGAGGTGACGCGCATTCACAGCGTCGCCGGGGTCCACGCCGGCGGTCTCGTCACGACGCGCCCCTTCCGCGCGCCGCACCACTCGATCTCGGCCGCAGGGCTGGTCGGCGGCGGTGCGCCACCGCGGCCGGGCGAGGCCACGCTCGCCAACAACGGCGTCTTGTTCCTCGACGAGCTGTCGGAATTCCCGCGCCCGACCCTGGATGCACTGCGCCAGCCGCTGGAAGACGGCGCGGTCACGATCGTGCGAGGTCAGCGCGCGGTCGTGCTGCCGACGCGCGTGATGCTCGTCGCGGCCACGAATCCCTGTCCATGCGGGTTTGCGGGTGTGGGCGATCGGTGTCGCTGCCTGGAGTCGGATCTGCGCCGCCACGAGCGCAAGCTGAGCGGCCCGCTGCTCGATCGGATGGACATGCTGGTGAGCGTCGAGCGACCGACCGAGGCGGAGCTCCAGTCGCCTCCGGCAATCACCTCGGCTAAGGCGCGCGAGCTCGTTGCGGAGGCGCGGGAGCGTCAGCGAGCGCGTCTCGCCGGCACCCGGGCGCGCTGCAACGGTGAGATGGACTCGCGCACGCTGCGCCGGCTCGTCGCGATCGAGGACGCGGCGGCACAGGCGCTCGCGCGTGCCTACGCGATCGGCGCGCTGAGCGCGCGTGGCCGTCACCGCGTGCTGCGCGTCGCTCGGACGATCGCTGACCTCGAGCGCAGCGAGCAGGTCACCCGCCAGCACGTTCTGACGGCTCTCGCGCTCAGGCAGCGGAGTGGTGGCGAGGTGGCACAGGCGGCATGAAAGGGCAACGCGCATGCGACCGCTGCCTGCGCCGCACGTGGCTGCTCGAGCGCCTGGCCGGTCATATAGACGTCGCTCGCGCGCGCATCGGGCCGGTGCTCGAGCTCGACAGCCGGGACCTGCTCAGTGCGATGACGGGCCGGCACCGTCGCGTGGTGGAGGGCGAGTTGGCAAGCCTGGACCCTGACTCGCTGCGGAGGAGGGCGCGCAGCGCGGGGCTGGAGCTCCTGTGCCGATGCGACGCTGCGTACCCGGAGCGCCTGACCGCGCTGCGTGGTCCGCCCGCGGTGCTGCACATCGCCGGAGGCCTCGAACGGTTCCTCGAGCTGGTGGACGGTGATCCGGTCGCGATCGTGGGCGCTCGCCACGCTTCCGCTTACGGCGTTGAGAGTGCCCGGTCGCTTGGCGGTGCGCTCGCGGCTGCCGGCGTGAGCGTCGTGAGCGGGATGGCACTCGGGATCGACTCGGCCGCGCACGCTGGGGCGCTGGCGGTTGGCGGCGGCACCGTGGCGGTACTTGCCGGCGGCGCCGATCGGCCGTACCCGGCCAGCAAACGCTCGCTGCACGCGCAGATAATCCGAACCGGCGCGGCGGTGTCCGAGCTGCCCAGCGGCACCGCGGTCAGGCGCTGGATGTTCCCGGCCCGCAACCGGATCATCGCTGCGCTGTCGGCGATGACGGTCGTGGTCGAGGCGGGCGCCGGCTCGGGCGCGCTGTTGACGGCTGGGTTTGCGCGCGAGCTCGGTCGCCCGGTCGGCGCCGTGCCCGGGCGGATCAGCTCGCCGCTGGCGGCTGGCCCGCACGAGCTGCTCGCAACCGGCGCGCAGTTGATCCGCGGTCCCCAGGACGTGCTCGATGGCCTGTTCGGTGCCGGCATCCGCGCGGCGCCGCGCGACGCTCGGCCCGAGCTGCCTTCGGAGCTGAGGGCTCTGCTCGCGGCGATCGGCGACGGTCACGACACGGCCGCATCGCTCAGCCGCGCCGGTCTGCGTGCGGAGGACGGACTCGCGGCACTCGCGGCGCTGGAGCTGTCCGGCCACGTCCGCCGCGAAGCCGGCGGCCGCTACACGGTCGTGTCGTGAGGCGCGTCGGCTCAGCGATGGCCCAGGATCGGTGCGGCGAGCGGCCCAGCGCTAACCTCGCCCTGCGTGCGGGACGAGCAGCGCCCACCACGCGTGTTGTCGATCGCCGGATCGGACTCCGGCGGCGGCGCGGGCATCCAGGCGGACCTGAAGGCGTTCGCCGCCTGCGGCGTGCACGGGATGACTGCGATCACGGCGATCACAGCGCAGAACACGGTCGCCGTCACGCGATGTGCACGTGATCCCACCAGCGCTGATCATCGCGCAGGTGCGCGCGGTCAGCGCCGACATCGGCGTCGACGCGGTCAAGATCGGGATGCTCGGCACCGCTCAAACGATCGAGGCGGTGGCGCTCGCGCTCGATGAGCTGCCCGCAGCGCCGCCGGTAGTCCTCGATCCGGTGATGGTTTCCGAGTCGGGCGCGCGCCTGCTCGATCCGGATGCCCGGGCGGCCCTGATCGAGCTCCTGCTCCCACGCGCGACGGTGGCGACGCCGAACCTCCCTGAGGCGCGGGCCTTGGTCGAGGCCGACGAGGATGCCGATGCCGGTGCGCTGGCGCGCGCGGTGCGCGCGCTCGGGCCGGAGATCGTGGTCGTCACCGGCGGCCATCGCGATCTCGCGACGGACGTGTTCTTCGATGGCGCGAGGCTGGTCGAGCTTCCCGGTGAGCGCTACCCGCATGCTGCGGCGCACGGGTCCGGCTGCACGCATTCGTCGGTGCTCGCGGCGCGCCTGGCATGGGGCGATGAGCCGATCGAAGCGGCACGGAGGGCCAAGCAGATGGCATCCGCCGCAGTTCGCGACGGTCTGGTCGGCATCGGCGCCGGCTCAGGACCAGTGGATGTGCTGGGGATCAACAGAATGGAACTGAGTCGCGGCTCCGCTTTGACATAATCGCAACGTGCGCTTCCTGCGAATGAAGCCCGGTCACGGCGAGGTGCTGATCGCTGAAGGCGACATCGACTCGACCGCCGACGAGGAGCGTCTGGTCGAGGAGTTCCGCCGCCAGCTCGATGCGGGTCTGTGGGCGGCGGTGCCGCTGGCCGACGATGCCGGCAACCGCGAGGCGCGCCTGGTCCGATCGTTCGCCGAGATCCCGCGCAGCGCCGACAGGGTGATCTTCTTCCCGCGCGCAGCGGGCGGCCGGTAGGGCCGCGGGTCGGTGCTGCTCGCGCTCGCCGCGACTGCGATCGTTGCCTTTGCGCTGCTCTCTGACCTGATTCTCCCCCGCGTGGAGGAGGTGTGGTCGCGCCATCGCGCTCGCCGCCGGTTGGTACCGGAGGAAGTGATGTACGACCCGGGCCGCGAGCGGCGCGCCGAGCAACGCGCGCGCGATCTCCTGCGCTCGTGCGTCGGTGAGGAGGAGTGGGCGATGTACCGCGACCTGGGCTTCATCCGCGTGTGGGGATCACAGACGGACGCCCGCGGCCAGCGCGCCGCCGAGCTCGACGATCCGCCATACGCATACCTCCTCTATCCCCACCGGCCGATCGTCGCGTATGTCCCGCAGACGCACCGCTTGCTCAACGAGTACTGCGTCTCATTCCCGGACCAGACGGCGCCGTACGGCAGCGCTCGCCTGCCGGACTCGGACGATGTGCTCGCCAAGTGGATGGCGCTGACCGGGGACGAGCGGCGCCTGATCTCGACCGCGAACATGCACCTGCCGGGCCGGCAGATCGATCCCGCTCAGGTCACACGGGACCTGTGGCGCCTGAAGCAGTGGGAGCGCGCGCGGATGCGCCAGGCGGGGTCGGAACGCCGTTCAGAGCCGCTCGACGCCGCCGGCTGAGAGTAGTCCGCCGGCTCCCCTCCATCCCCGGCTGAGAGCAAGCAGCCGGCCACTCCGATCCCCCCGGCCGCGGGGCGGGGCAAACGTTCGCGCCGTGGCGGCGAATCCGGCAACCGTCCGCCCGACCCGCCCGGCAACCGCCCGCCCGGACGATTTCCGCTAGCTTCGTGCCGGCACGCATGCCCGAGCAGACGACTCAAGATCTCAAGCACCGCAGCCGCGCCCTGACCGAAGGCCCCGAACGCGCGGCCGCGCGCGCATACCTCAAGGGAATCGGGTTCGACGAGGAGGCGCTGAGCAAGCCGCTGATCGGGGTCGCAAACACGTGGATCGAGACGATGCCGTGCAACTTCCACCTGCGCGCGCTCGGGGCGAAGGTGAAGGATGGGATCCGCGAGGCGGGCGGGACCCCGATGGAGCTCAACACGATCGCGATCTCCGACGGGATCACGATGGGAACGCAGGGGATGCGGGCGTCGCTCGCCAGCCGCGAGCTGATCGCGGACTCGATCGAGCTGGTCTGCGACGCGCACATGTTCGACGCGGTCGTGGCGATCAGCGGGTGCGACAAGACGATTCCCGCGACCGTGATGGCGCTGTGCAGGCTGAACGTCCCGAGCCTGATGCTCTACGGCGGGTCGATCATGCCGGGCGAGTTTCGCGGCAAGGCCGTCACGATCCAGGACGTGTTCGAGGCCGTCGGCGCGTACGTGGCCGGCCGGATCGATGAGCGCGAGCTGGCCGAGCTCGAGGCCGTCGCGTCGCCGGGCGTCGGCGCCTGCGGCGGTCAGTACACCGCCAACACGATGGCGATGGCGTTCGAGGTCCTGGGCATCTCGCCGTCGGGATACTCGATGGTCCCTGCCGTCAACGGACACAAGGCCGAGGTGGCGCTCGCGGCCGGGAAGCTCGTGCTCGACGTGCTCCGGCGGGGACAGCGGCCGAGCGACATCATCACGCGCGAGAGCATCGAGAACGCGATCGCCGCGATCGCCGCGAGCGGCGGCTCGACCAACGGCGTGCTGCACTTGCTTGCGATCGCCCGCGAGATGGACGTCGAGCTGTCGATCGACGACTTCGATCAGATCAGCGAGCGCACGCCGCTCCTTTGTGACCTGAAGCCGGGCGGCACGTACGTCGCGCCTGACCTCTACGACGCCGGTGGCGTGCCGGTGCTGCTGAGCCGGCTCAAGCAGGCCGGCGTGCTGCATGCCGACGCTCCCACGGTCACCGGGCAGACGGTCGGCGAGGTCGCCGACGCGGCCGTGGAGACGCCCGGTCAGCGCGTCGTGCGCCCGCTCGAGGACCCGATCAAGCCGACCGGCGGTCTCGCGATCCTACGCGGCAACCTGGCACCGGACGGCTGCGTGATCAAGCTGGCCGGGCACGAGCGCCGGCGCCAGAGCGGGCCCGCGCGCGTATTCGAGTCCGAGGAGGAGGCGATGCAGGCGGTCACGGCCCGCACGATCAAAGCGGGCGACGTGATCGTGATCCGCAACGAGGGGCCGGCCGGCGGACCCGGGATGCGCGAGATGCTCGCCGTGACCGCCGCGCTCGTCGGTGAAGGGCTCGGCGAAGAGGTGGCGCTGATCACCGACGGGCGCTTCTCCGGCGCCACCCACGGGTTGATGGCCGGCCACGTCGCGCCCGAATCCGCGCGTGGTGGGCCGATCGCGGCCGTCCGGGACGGTGACACGATCACGCTGGACGTCGACTCGCGGCGCGTTGACGTGGCGCTGTCGGACGACGAGATCGCCGAGCGCGTGCGCGCCTACCAGCCCCCGTGGCGACCCGGTCCCGGCGTCGCGCTCAGCAAGTACGCGCGTCTGGTCTCGAGCGCCTCGGAGGGCGCGATCACGCGCTAGCGCTGCCCTCCCGTCCTCCGAGAGCCGGCGAGATCCGCCAGCGCCGTGAAGATCGCGCGAGATCCCGCCAAAGCGGGCCGCCAAAACGGCACGCACAACTGCAAAACCGGCCCAGTACCAGCGCAATCGCGTCCCGCGACGTCCGAAAGTTGTGAAAATTCCCCTGCATTATGCGGAACCGGCGGGGTACGCCCGCCCGGTAGGTACCATTCCGCGTAGTGGTGGCGGTTGGTTCATGTTCTGAGATGGTCGGCCTTGGAGCGTGGAGCCGATGAAGCGCGTCGCGTTCGTGGCCGGTGGCGTGCTGCTCGTCCTGATCTTGGGGGCGGTTGGCGTCGGCGCGTACGTGCTGTCGAACGCCAACGCGGCCCTGACCACCGGCTCGACGTCGCTCGCGCAGATCCAGATGCCCTCGGTGGGCGGGAAGATCGAGAGCGTCAGCGCCGTCATCGGGCAGGACGACACGCCGCTTCCGGTGGATATCCGGGGCGATTCGATTTACCCGACCAAGATGATCCCGGTGGGCCAGCCGGTGACGATCGACGTCGTCATCCAGCGCCCGAGCTGGAACTCGTGGCTGACCGGCAAGACCGAGCATCTGCAGATCTCGGTGAAGACTCCGGCCGCGCACCTGCGCGAGCACTTCCTGACGGTTCCCTCGGGCAACCAGCTCCAGCTCCACTTCGCGCAGCCGGTTCAGGTGGTCTCCTACGGCACGATCGGGGGCAAGCTGACGCGCACGGTGCTCGCGACGCCGCAGGCCGACGTCTCCCTGCCCCGCACCGCGCTGGCCGGCTCGATCTGGGTCTCGGCGGCGCCGCGCGCCTGGGAGAGCTCGCGCCCGGCCGTGGTCAGCTGGTTCCCCGCCGGCAACGGCGTCACCGCCGTGGCGACGCCGTCTCCGGGCACGCAGATCAAGTCCGGCACCCCGATCACGCTCACCTTCTCGAAGCCCGTGTCGGCGGCGCTTCGCGACGGAGCGCCAACGGTCTCGCCCGCGGGCAGCGGCACCTGGCACACGATCGGCAGTCACGCGATCCAGTTCGAGCCGACCGGGTATGGGTACGGGCTCGGCGCAACCGTGACGGTCTCGGTGCCGAAGGACGTCACGATCGTCGGCGGTAAGCACGTCGGCAGCGACCCGAGCGCGACGTGGACCGTGCCGCAGGGCTCGACGCTGCGCCTGCAGCAGTTGCTCGCCGAGCTCGGCTACCTGCCGGTCAGCTTCAAGTCTGCTCACCCCGTCGCCCGCACGCCCACGGCCCAGGAGGCCGCGGCCGTCGACCCGCCCAAGGGCGCGTTCAGCTGGCGCTGGGCCAACACTCCTTCACAGGTGACGAGCATGTGGCAGGCCGGCACATACGGTGAGATGACCAAGGGCGCGATCATGGCGTTCGAGAACAACGAGAACATGACGGCCGATGGCGTCGCGGGCCCGGCCCTCTGGAAAGCGCTGATCAACGCCGCGCTCTCCCACCAGGTCTCCACCTTCGGGTACACGTTCGTGATGGTGAGTGAGAACTCGCCGGAGACCATCGACGTGTGGCACAGCGGCCGCACCGCCCTCACGGGGCTCGTCAACACCGGCATCCCCGAGGCGCCGACCGCCGAGGGCGTGTTCGCGGTATTCGAGCACGCGCTGTCAGTGACGATGAGCGGAACCAACCCGGACGGCAGCCATTACTCCGACCCGGGCGTTCCGTACGTGAGCTACTTCAACGGCGGCGATGCGCTGCACGGGTTCCTGCGCGCCTCGTACGGGTTCGAGCAGAGCCTCGGCTGCGTCGAGATGCCGTATTCCGAGGCGGCGACGGTGTACCCCTACACGCCGATCGGGACGCTCGTCGACGTCAGCTAGTGCTGGTGCGCCGGCCAGCCGGGGCAAGGCTTCTTGACAGGCACCAGGGCAGGCATGCGGGCGCGCGCGGCGAATAGCCACCACGCCTCATGCACGAGCACCCGCAAGTGCCCGCTCCGACCCGTCCCGACACCACCAGCGAGCCCTGGCGAGCGGCGCTCGAGGCGCTCGATGACGACCTCATCCGTCGCGCGGTCGCCGCGAAGACGCGCCGCGCCTACGCAAGCGACGGCCGGTTGTTCGCGCAGTGGGCGAGTGAGCGTGCCCTGCACCCGGCCGGCGTCGACGTCCGCGCGCTGCGGCGCTACGTCGCGGGGCTGACGGAGCAGGGCAGGGCGCCCGCGACGATCGCGCGCAAGCTGGCGGCTCTGCGCGCGCTGTTCGCCGTCGCGGTGCGGCGGGGCGAGCGCGCCGAGAACCCGGCCGAGCTGTTGCGCTCCCCCAAGCGTCCGCAGCGCCTGCCCCGCGTGCTGAAAGCCGATGAGCTGGCGGCGCTGCTCGACCGGATCCCCGCGAGCTCCCCGCTCGACCTGCGCGACCGCGCGCTGTTCGAGCTGGCGTACGCATCGGGGCTGCGTGCCGAAGAGCTCGTCTCGCTGCCGGTGGACGGCGTGGACTTCGACGCCGAGGCGGTACGCGTCGAGGGCAAGGGAGGCAAGACGCGGCTGGTTCCCGTCGGCGAGCACGCGCTCGCCGCAATCGGGCGCTATCTCGCGCAGTCCCGCCCCGCGCTCGCGACGGACCAGGGGTCCGCGGCTGGGCGCGGGTCAGGACATCTGTTTCTGTCCAAGTCAGGCCGGCAGCTCAGCACCTCCGACGTCCGGCGTCGCCTGCGCACCTGGGCTCGCGCCGCGAGCGTCCATGCGCCGGCGCTCGCGGGCGCGCACCCGCACGCGCTGCGGCACTCGTTCGCCACCCACCTGCTCGAGGGCGGCGCCGACCTGCGGTCGATCCAGGAGCTGCTCGGGCACGCGAGCATCTCGACGACCCAGGTCTACACACGCGTCGACACCGCGCGCCTGCGGACGGCCTACGCGCGCGCACACCCGCGCGCATGAGCCGGTGCTCAGAAGCGACCGTCGACTAGTAGCGCGGCGCCCATCCCGCGGTATATGCTCGCCCACGGATACGAGGCACAGCCGTGCGGAATCGTTATAAACGGGGCAACCGAGACGACGATCCCGTGAGCCACGGACTCGACCGGGTCGCGCGGCGAACGGGACTGTTGCTCGCGCTCGCGCTGGCTGTGGTCTGCGCCGGCCCGGTGGCCGCCGCCGCCGCCACCACTTGGACGGTGAACACGACGACTGACCCTGCAGGCCCGGGGAACTGCGGGGGCGCAGGCACCTGCTCGCTGCGGCAGGCGGTCGCCCACGCGTCGGATGGGGACACGGTCATGCTCCCCGCGAGCGCGACGCCCTACGCCGTGACGAGGGGCACGATCAGTGTCACCCAGGCGATCACGATCACCGGTGCCGCTGCTGACACGACCACGATCAGCGGCGCTGGCAACGGCGACGCCGGCATCTTCCAGTTCGATGCTGACGTGACCGTCTCTCATGTCACGATCACGGGTGGCAGCTCGGCTTCGAATGGTGGCGCGATCCTGATCGATGTCGGGAACGTCGCCCTCGACGACGTCACGCTGTCTGATGACACGGCCAACGACGGCGGTGGGGTAGACGTGACGTCGGATGGCGCACTGACGGTCGAGGACAGTACGCTCGGCCCGGGCGACGTGGCCACCACCGAGACCGGCGAAGGCGGCCTCGGTGGCGCCGTCGACAACGATGGCGCCGACAAGGTTTCGATCAGCGACAGCACGATCAGCGGCGACAGCGCGACGGGCGGCGGCAAGGGCGGCGGGATCTCGACCGAGGAGGGGGGCGTGACGACGCTCAGCTCCGACACGATCGACGGCAACTCGGCGTCCGGGACCGGTGCGATCGGCGGCGATCTGTATGCGGACAACGGCGGGGACCCGCCGGTTGAAGTCGCCGACTCGATCGTCGCCGACGGCAGCGCCCCCAGCGGCCCGGACTGCAACTACGAGACCGGCACCGACGACTTCGAATCGGAGGGCTACAACCTGACCGACGACACCGTCGCCGAGGGTGTGGACGCGTGCGGATTGAACGGCGGTCACAACGACCTGCTCGGCGATCCAGAGCTCGGGCCGCTGGCGAACAACGGCGGTGAGACCGACACCGAGCTTCCGTCCGCCGAGAGCCCGGAGATCGGCGCGGTCCCGAACCCCTCGGCGGACTGCCCCACGACCGACCAGCGCGGAGTCGCCAGCGCTGCGGGGTCAGCGTGCGACATCGGAGCCGTCCAGGGCACGTCGCCACCACCTCCATCAGCCTCGCTCACGATCACCGCGTCCGCCGCACCGGCGTCCGTCGCCGTCGGCCAACCGGTAACCGACACGTTCACGATCACAAACAACGGCCCGGACGCGGCCGTGGGCGTGTTCCTGAACGATCCGCTCCCGAGCGGCGGGGCGCTTGTCGGGGCCATGGCCAGCCAAGGGAGCTGCTCCGGCACAACGACCGTCAGCTGCAACATCGGGTTGGTAGCCGTCGGTAATCCGCAGACCGTCTCGATCGTGATCGCGCCGACGTCGCCCGGCCAGGTCTCGAACACTGCGAGCGTCTTCGAGACGACCGCGAACCCGAACTCGGCCAACAACTCGGCGACGGCGACCGAGACCGTCACGGGACCCGCGACACCGCCATGCGCAACCAGCATGACGATCGACGCCGTCGAGGTACTCGCGACATGCATCACTGCGCAGGGTGACGGCTCCTATTTGGCGACCGGTGCCACGAGCTTCGGTGACGGAACGCGTATCGTCGATACCGGCACGTCGGCGCCGGCGACGCTGGTACTCGATCCGAGCACGCACGAGATCACAATCGCGCCGGCCCTTGGCGGCAGCGCCCAGAGCGGCGAGCTGGAGGCCGGCGGGGTCGATGTTGCCACGGGCGACCTCGTAATCGCCACGCAGGGTGTTACCGATCCGGTGTCGGGCGTCGGTGCGGTCGCCGGCGTCGAGAACTGGAGCAGCGTGGACCTGTCGCTGTCCGGCTGGAGGTTCAGCGACGTCGGCATCGCTCCCACCATCTACCTGGCGCCGAACAGCGCCGGCGGCGGCGCAATCGTCGATGGGCAACTGGCGCTGCCCGCATGGCTCGGGGACGCGCTCAAGTTCGGGACGCTCGCTGCGACCGACTTGGTCCCGGGCGTATCGGGGCAGCTCGCCGTTCAGGCGAGCGCGTCTGGGCAGGTGAGCGTCGTGAACGGCGGGCTTTCCTTCCAGGCGACCCTACTCGGCGACAGCAACCTCCAGCTGGCAAACGCTGTGCTGTCCTACCAGCAAGCCGGCGACGAGTGGACCGGCAGCGCGGACCTCGGTTACGCCAGCCTTGTCAAGTTGAACGTCAACACGGTGATCAGCGACGGCAAGCTCGACGACCTCGACGTCGACTTCGCCTGCGGCACCTCGAAGATCTGTGGTAGCAGCTCGAGCCTACCCACGCTGGGCGCGATCCTCGACATCAAGGACGTCGATCTGAACATGATCAACCTGCAGGGGATCGACTACACGGCGCCACCGACACTCCGGTTTTTCCCGGTCCCGATCGCGTGCTTTCCCACCAGGTTCCGGACGTGTCCGCCGCCCCAGCCAGCGCCCCAGGTCGACGGTGCGATCATCGCCGGCCTGCTGGGAGACCGCGTGATCGTGGGCGGGAACTTCGCCTACCTGCTCGACGGTGCCTTCTCGGCAGCAGGGGGCGTCGGGCTGGCGCCGCTGTACGGCAGCAAGTTCTCCGATCCGGGGCCGCTGACGCCCGGCCAGAGCGCCCAGAATGCCGTCGCGAACCTCCTGAGCACCGGGCTTGCTGGCGTCGAGCTCGCCGGCGCGACGATCGACTTCACGCCGCCTGGGCTGTTGCAAGCGACCGGGACGCTGTTCCTCCCGCCGCCGCCGTTCCCGTTCCAGTTCCTGAGAGGCACGATCTCGATCGGGATCGACGGAGCGGGGCAGTTCACCGGTGAAGGCTCGCTCGAGCTCGTGATTCCGAGCTACGTCCCCGTGATCGGCGGTGACTCGTTCGGAGGGGTGCAGGCGATCGTCTCCGACGCAGCCGCGGCGGCGGAGGCGTCGCTCCCGCAATACTGCGTGAGCGTGGATCTCGGCTTCCACACGTACAAGGAGTGCACGCCGGCGCTCTCTTTCCTGGCGGCGTTCGACTGGGACACAGGGACCGTCTCGATCGACCTGGACGGCGGCAACCTCAACGACTACGCGACAGTCGCGCAGGCGAGCGCCTCGAGCGCCGCCGTGACGGCCAACCGGAGCGTGCACGTGCCGGCCGGCAAGCAGCTCGCGTCCTTCAGGGTCCGCAGCGCCAGGGGAACGCCGGACGTGGAGCTGATCGGTCCTCCCGGCCCGGGCGGCAGGCGCCGGCTGACGCTTGCGAGCTCCAAGGAGCTACACAACCGCAGCGGCGCGCTCGCCTGGGTCGTCAGGAAGGCTCACACCGAGGACTTCCTCGTGTTGCTGCCGAACGGCGGCCGCTGGATCGTGAAACGGCTGAAGGGGCCGCGGATCACCTCTGTCAAGGTGATGGTTCCGCGCCGTGCGCTTCGCAAGACCACATATCCGCGCGCGGCCGAGCAGGCCAGCGACCTCCCATCAGGGGCGGTGACGACCGATAGCCGGCTGACGCTGCGCTACCGCGTTCCGCACGCCGGGGCGGGCACCACCGTCGATCTGTGGGCCGGGACTGGTCCGCACGGCGCCGGGGGGGTGATGATCGCGGACGGCCTGCCGCCCGCAGGGACGGTGACGTGGAAGCTGTCGGGTCTCCCGAGCGGGCGCTACTGGCCCTATGCAATCGTCAGCGAGAACGGGATCCCAGTATCGATCGCGTACTGGCCGCGGTCCGTCGAGGTCGTGAACGCCGGCGCGCCGCCCACGCCGAGCGGTGTCCAGGCGACACCCCAAGGTGGGCAAGCGTATGTCGCCTGGAACGGCGTCGGCGGGGCGCAGACGTACGCGGTCACGGCGACGCCGGCGGATGGCGGCGCTCCGGTTCGCGACGCGGTCCCGGCAAGCCAGGTCGCCGACCTGCTCGCGCTCACGCCCGGCCAGTGGTCGGTGACGGTGCAGGCGGTCGGTGGAGCGCTGCAGGCAAGCCTGCCCAGCGCTCCAGTCGAACTGACCATGTCCTAGGTCCAACATCCCGCGACTGCCGATCCAACCGCAGCCGCCCAGCTGTGCCCGCTGTGATTTAGTAATTGGCTCGGACACAACGACGCACAGAGGAGCAGGCATGCACAAGGCCGCGGATCGGATCCGCAACGTGGCCCTCGTCGGCCACCGGGGTAGCGGCAAGACCTCGTTGCACGAGGCGCTGCTGTACCAAGCGGGGGCCGTCAACCGGTTGGGGTCGGTGAGCGACGGAACGACGGTGTCGGACTCCGACCCGGACGAGAAGGCGCGGCAGATGTCGATCTCGGCGGCACTGACCTCGTTCGAGTGGCAGGAGCGCAAGGTCAACCTGCTCGACACGCCCGGCGACTCGAGCTTCGTCGCCGACGCGCTCGGCGCCCTGCGCGTGTGCGAGTCCGCCGTGTTCGTCGTCAACGCCGTGATGGGGGTCGAGGTCCAGACGACCAGGCTGTGGCAGCGCGCCGCGGAGCTCGACCTCGCCCGGCTGGTATTCGTCAACATGCTCGACCGCGAGCGAGCCGACTTCTTCCGCACGCTCGATTCGCTCAAGACCGCGTTCGGCCAGCACGTCGTCGCCACCCAGATCCCGATCGGCTCCGAGCACGAGGTGTCCGGCCTGATCGACCTGATCGACATGAAGGCCTACCGCTACGAGGGGCCCGGGCGCGAGAACTGCACCGAGATCGAGATCCCCGAGGACCTGCGCGCCGAGGCGCAGGAGTACCGCGAGAAGCTGATGGACGAGGTCGCCGAGAACTCCGACGCGCTGATGGAGCGCTACCTCGAGGGTGAGGAGATTTCCCACGAGGAGATCGTCACCACGCTCAAGGACGGCACCAATCACGGCGCGCTGCACCCGGTCACCTGCGGCGTCGCAACGCAGAACCTCGGCACCGACAAGCTGCTCGACGCGATCGTCGACGACCTGCCCTCGCCGGTCAAGCACGGCGGGCTGGAGGTCGGCGAGGTGACGCTCGAGCCGGTCGAGGACAAGGAGATGTTCGCGTACGTGTTCAAGACGCGGGCGGACCCGTTCGCCGGGCGGATCAACCTGTTCCGCGTCTACCAGGGCGTGCTCAAGCAGGATTCGCAGGTGCTCAACACGCGCACGCACAACAAGGAGCGGATCGGGCAGCTGGTCACGTTCGAGGGCGGCAGCACGCACCCGGAGACCGAGTTCGGCCCCGGCGACATCGGCGCCGTCGCGAAGCTCAAGGAGACGAAGGCGGGCGACTGGCTGGCCTCGCGCGACGAACCGATCGCGATGCCGTCGATCAAGCTGCCCGCGCCGGTGATGGCGTTCGCCGTGGAACCGAAGAGCAAGGGCGACGAGGACAAGGTGTTCACGGCCCTGCGCCGCCTGCAGGAGGAGGACCCGACGATCGACCTGCACCGCGACCCGCAGACCGGAGAGCAGATCGTGGCCGGGCTTTCGCAGGTCCACGTCGAGGTGATCGTCGAGCGGCTCAAGTCGCGCTTCGGTGCCGAGGTCAACCTGAAGCCGCCGCGAGTTCCCTACCAGGAGACGATCCGCAAGTCCGCCAAGGCGCACGGACGCCACAAGAAGCAGACCGGCGGCCGCGGCCAATTCGGCGACTGCCACATCGAGATCGAGCCGCTCGAGGCCGGCAGCGGCTTCGAGTTCGTCGACGCGATCAAGGGCGGCGTGATCCCGTCCGGCTTCATTCCCGCGGTCGAGAAGGGCGTGCTCGAGGCGATGAACGAGGGCGTCGTCGCCGGCTATCCGGTCAAGGGCGTCCGCGTACGCCTCTACGACGGCTCCTACCACACCGTCGACTCCTCCGAGATGGCGTTCAAGGTCGCCGGCTCGCAGGCGATGAAGCAGGCGCTCGAACAGGCCGGTCCGGTCCTGCTCGAGCCGATCATGCTCGTCACGGTCAGCGTGCCCGAGGACGCCGTCGGCGACGTCATCGGCGATCTGAACTCGCGCCGGGGGCGCCCGCTCGGGATGGAGCCCGCCGGCGGCGGCATGACCGAGGTCAAGGCCGAGGTGCCGATGGCCGAGATGCTGAGCTACGCCCCCGATCTGCGATCGATCACGGGCGGGCAGGGCGAGTACTCGATGGAGTTCCTGCGCTACGAGGAGGTTCCCGGACACCTCGCGGGCAAGGTCGTCGACGAAGCCCGGGCCGGGCGCGAGGCGGTCAAGGCCTAGCGGAACCAGTGCAACTAGTACCCTCGGGCCCGTGAGCACCCGCTCGATCCGCACGACCGACGTCGATGGGAGCTGCGATGTCTGCGGCCGCACGCTGCTGCGTGGCGAGCGCGCGGAGACGTACATCGACGGCGCCACCCGCCGCTCGGTGTGCGAGCTGTGCACCTCGCGCGCCCTCGGCGAAGGCTGGGTCAGGGAGGGCAGCATCCCGAAGTTCGACGGCGGCGACGAGCGCTCCCGGCGACGCCGGTCGCTGCTGGGCCGCTGGCGTGAGCGACGCCTCCCGTCGCCCGCGAGCATGTCGGAGCCGACCGACGTGCTCGCCGCCGAGCTCGACGGGGACCGCTGCAGCCGAGCCGGCCCCCGTCGCCAGGGCCGCTCCGCGCACGCGCCGACGCGAGCCACGACACGTTCACGCGGTGCCGTCCAGCGCCGAGCAGAAGACCTCGGAGGCGGTGCGGCTGTTCAACGCGTCGGCACATCGTCGCACGGTCACCGGGGTAGCGCGCTCGCTCGGCGCGCCGGACGTCTCCGTCCTGCCGGCGGCCGAGAGTCCGAGCATCGTGAACATCGTCATCTCGTGGGAGCTCTGCTGGTACCGCTACGAGCTCGATCTCTCCGATGACGAGCCCGACGTGCGGATCGCGGCCCAGGGATACGAGCTGGACGAGCTCTCGCCCGAGGAGCGCGTCGCGAACGCCACCGCCGACGACAGCGGGCAGCTCGCGCTCGACCGCGCCGAGTGAACCTCGTCGTCAACGTCGACGGCGGCGCCCGCGGCAACCCGGGCCCTGCCGCGATCGGCGTCGTCGTCTCGGCGACCGACGGGACCGTCGTGCGAGAGGTCTCCGAACGAATCGGCGTCGCGACCAACAACGTTGCCGAGTACCGGGCGCTGCTGCGCGGCATCTCGCTCGCGCGCGAGCTCGGCGCCGACGAGCTGCAGCTGATCGGCGACTCCGAGCTCGTCGCGCGCCAGCTGACGGGCGCCTACAAGGTCAAGCACCCGGCCCTCAGGCCGCTGTACGAGCAGGCGATCGCGGCGCTGCAGGCATTCGATCGCTGGCAGATCCGAGCGGTTCCGCGGTCGCAGAACGCCCGCGCGGACGCGCTCGTCAACGAGGCGCTCGAACGCTGATCCGATGCGAGGTCGATAGTCTCCAGGTTGTGACCGATGCTCTTGTCGAGCTCACCGCCCAGCTGCAGGACGCAGCCGAGCGTCTCCGAACGGGCGCGCTCGAACCGGATGGGGCGCTCGCCCTGATCGAGGAATGCGCACGCCTGGCGGCGGAGGCGAGTGCCCAAGTCGACCAGCGCGCACGCGCGGCGCTCGAGCCGCTCCCGGACCTTCCGGGTCAGCTGCCGCTGCCGGCGGCGTAGTGCTCGCGCCCAGCACCGGTGCGGAAGCGGGGAGCGCGGGCCAGGCGCCGCCGGGCTACCCGGACCACCTGCGCGCCGAGATCGACCGCTACCTGGAGACGCTCCGCTTCTCGACCGAGCCCGCGACCGCCGGCCTCGAGGAGGCGATGCGCTACTCGCTGCTGGCCGGCGGCAAGCGCATCCGCCCGGTCCTGACGCTCGCGACCGCGCGCGCGCTCGGGCACCCGCCCGCGTCCGTCCTGCCGCTCGCGACGGCGATCGAGCTGATCCACACGTACTCGCTGATCCACGACGACCTGCCGGCGATGGACGACGATGATCTGCGCCGCGGGCGGCCGTCGTGCCACAAGGCGTTTGGCGAGGACGTCGCGATCCTCGCCGGCGACGGCCTGTACGCGGAGGCGTTCGCGCTGCTGCTCTCGAGCCAGGAAGGAGAGCCGGCGGGGGTGCTGGCGGCGGCGTGCGAGCTCGCGCGCGCGACCGGTGCCCAGGGAATGGTCGGCGGCCAGTACATCGACGTGTCGAGCGGCGCGCCGAGCGGGCCTGAGGGCCTGCGGCGGCTGCACGAGCTCAAGACTGGCCGGCTGATCACGGCGAGCGTCGAATGCGCGGCGCTGCTGACGCTGCCCGCCGGCCATGCCACAATCCTCCGTTTGCAGAGCTTCGCAAGCGAGCTGGGCGTGCTGTTCCAGATCGTCGACGATATTCTCGACGTCGCCGGATCCTCGACAGCTGCTCGGCAAGGAGCAGGGAAGCGACGAGCGCCTTGGAAAGCGCACCTACGTCACCGAGTTCGGACTCGACGGGGCGCGCGGGCTCGCCGCTCAATCACACGAACGAGCCCGAGCGCGGCTCGCGCTGGCGGCGCCGGACGGCGCCGCGGAGCTCGAACAGATCACGGACTTCATCGCGAATCGAACCTATTGATGCCAATACTGCTGTCAGGGATCGAACATCCACAGGACCTGCACGGGCTCAGCGAGGAGGAGCTCCAGACGCTCGCCCAGGAGGTCCGCGAGCACATCATCGACACGGTCGGCGAGATCGGCGGTCACTTCGGCGCCAATCTCGGCACCTGCGAGATCGCGGTCGCGCTGCACTCGCTGCTCGACTCGCCGCGGGACAAGATCATCTGGGACGTCGGCCACCAGGCGTATCCGCACAAGGTGCTGACGGGCCGGCGCGACCGCCTGCACACGATCCGCAAGTACGACGGGCTCGCGCCGTTCTGCGCGATCCATGAATCCGAACACGACATCATGGGCGCCGGCCACGCCTCCACCGCGATCGGATACGCCGTCGGGATCAAGGAGGCGATGCGCCAGGGCCAGGGCGAGGACGGTCGCGTCGTGGCGGTCGTCGGCGACGGCGCGATGACCGGCGGCGTCGCGTTCGAGGCGGTCCACCAGGCCGGCGGCCTCGGGACTCCGATCGTCGTGCTGCTCAACGACAACGGCATGTCGATCGCGCCCAACGTCGGCGCGCTCTCGCGACAGTTCAACCGGATTCGCCTGAACACGAAGCTGTGGCATGCGCGCGAGGACCTAGAGGGCGGTCTGACGAAGCTGCCGGCCGGGATCGGCGCCGCGTTCGAGCGCTTCGGCCCGCACGTCAAGGAGTCGCTGAAGGCGTTCTGGGCGCCGGGCCTGTGGTGGGAGGAGCTCGACTTCGCCTACATGGGCGTGATCGACGGTCACGACGTGCGCGGACTGCGCCGCGCGCTACGCGAGGCGCTCGCCGCCCAGCGCCCGGTCGTGATCCACTGCGCGACCGTCAAGGGCAAGGGCTTCGCGCCGGCCGAGGAGGGCGGGCTCGAGGGCATGGAGAAGTGGCACGCGGCGAAGCCGCACTCGATCGCCAACGGCGCCCCGGCCGTCGCGCGCGCGGCCAGCAACGGCACGCCGCCGCCACCGCAGTACACGCAGGTCTTCGGCGAGGCGCTAGTGCGCGAATGCCGTCGCGATGAGCGCGTGATCGGGATCACCGCGGCGATGAACTCCGGCACCGGCCTGAACATCCTTCAGCGCGAGCTGCCGGAGCGCTACTACGACGTCGGGATCGCGGAACAGCAGGCGATCCTGTTCGCCGCCGGGCTCGCGCTGCAGGGCTGCAAGCCGGTCGCCGCGATCTACTCGACGTTCCTGCAGCGCGCGTACGACCAGATCGTCCACGACGTCTGCCTGCAGAGCCTCAACGTCGTGTTCGCGATGGACCGCGCCGGCCTCGTCGGGGACGACGGCCCGACCCACCACGGCGTGTTCGACATCGCGTACCTGCGCTGCCTCCCGAACATCGTGCTGATGGCCCCGCGCGACGAGGCGATGCTCGTCCACATGCTGCGCACCGCGCTCTCCTACGACGACGGTCCGGTCGCCCTGCGCTACCCGCGCGGCGAGGCGGTCGGGGTGGGCGTGCCGGAGGAGCCGGCCCCGATCGAGATCGGCGCGGGCGAGATCCTGCGCGAGGGCGACCGGGTCGCGCTGCTCGGCTACGGGACGGGCGTCGGCAAGGCGCTCGCGGCGGCCGAGATCCTCGCCCACCGCGGGATCGCGGCGACGGTCGCCGATGCCCGCTTCGCCAAACCGATCGACGCCGGCCTGGCCGCGCAGCTCGCCGCCGAGCACGAGCTGCTCGTGACGCTCGAGGAAGGCGTGCTCGCGGGCGGCTTCGGCTCCGCCGTGTGGGAGACGCTGTCGGACGCCGGGCTCGCGTCCCGGATCCTGCGCGTCGGCCTCCCCGACCGCTACGTCACGCACGGCACGCCGGCCCTGCTGCACGAAGAGGTCGGCTTCACCCCCCAGCGGATCGCCGAGCGGGTCGAGGCAGCGGTGGCGCAGCACAGCGAGCGCGACGCGTCCCCTCGCTGAACGGGCGGGGTCGGCGGCACCCCGGCGACGCCGGTGATCGCCCGGGCGGCGATCACGTACCGTTCTCGACCAGATGAAGCGCGTCCGGCTCGACAGCCTGCTCTCCGAGCGCGGCGCGTTCGCGTCCCGCAATCGCGCCGCCGCCTCCGTGCTCGCGGGCGAGGTGCTGCTGCTGCCCGAGCGCCGGCCGGCGCAGAAGCCGGGCCAGCTCGTGCCCGAGGACGTCGAGTTCGAGATCCGGCGCGAGCGGGAGTTCGTCTCGCGCGGCGGGATCAAGCTCGCGAACGCGCTCGACGCGTTCGCCCTGTCCGTCGACGGACGCCGCGCGCTCGATCTCGGCGCCTCCACCGGAGGATTCACCGACTGCCTGCTGCAACGCGGCGCCGAGCACGTCGTCGCGGTCGACGTCGCCTACGGCGAGCTCGACTGGAGCCTGCGCTCCGACGCTCGCGTCACCGTGCTCGAGCGCCAGAACGCCCGCGCACTGCGCCCCGAGCAGCTCCCGTACGCCCCGGATGTGATCGTCATCGACGTCTCGTTCATCTCGCTCGCCAAGGTCCTGCCCGCGGCGCTGGCGTGCGCCGGCGAGCGGTTCGATTGCCTCGCGCTCGTCAAGCCGCAGTTCGAGGTCGGGCGCGAGCACGTCGGCAAGGGCGGCGTCGTCCGTGACCCCGCGCTGCGCCGCGGCGCGCTCGTCGCGGTTGGGAACGCGGCGCGCGCGCTCGGTGCGTCCGTGCTCGGCTACGCGAGCTCCGGCCTGCCCGGCCCGAAGGGCAACCTCGAGACGTTCATCTGGATCGCCGAGTCCGCGCGCGGCGGCGTGGAGGACCTCGAAGGCCCGGCGCGCGCCGTGGAGCCGTGAACGCGATCCGGACCGCGACCGTGCTCACCCACCGGCGGCCGTCCGAGACGGCGCCGGCGATCGCGTCGCTGATCGAGATCGCCCGCGAGCACGGCACCGTCCTGCGATTCGACGCCGCCGAGACGCGCAAGCACGGGCTGCTGCCGGCCGACGGCCTGGTCCTCGACGCCCCGCTCGCGCGGGATGTCGATCTGTGCTTCGCGCTCGGCGGCGACGGGACGATTCTCGGTGGCCTGCGCGCGTACGCGGGCACGGGCGTCCCGGTGTTCGGCGTCAACTTCGGCGAGATCGGCTTCCTCGCGACGATCGAGCGCGACGACC
Source organism: uncultured Solirubrobacterales bacterium (assembly GCA_963763525.1). Lineage (GTDB taxonomy): Bacteria > Actinomycetota > Thermoleophilia > Solirubrobacterales > Solirubrobacteraceae > Palsa-465. Next base: position 675,369 of record CAVXPA010000008.1, on the reverse strand, counting down.
CCGTGGGCATCAGGCGCGCGTTCATCGGCGACTTCGAAGTGCTCTCGCTGCCCGGGATCGAGGCCGCGGGTGCGCGCGGGCGCTGGCTCGGGATCAACGACATCTCGATCCACCGCAAGCCCGGCAAGCGCGTCGCCGAGCTCGGGTACGCGGTCGGCACCGACGAGATCGGTCGCGTGCGCTGCGACGGGCTCGTGGTCGCCACGCCGGCCGGCTCGACCGGCTACAACCTCGCCAATGGCGGGCCGGTCATGGCCTGGGGCGTCACCGGCCTCGTGGTCTCCTTCATCGCCCCGCACTCGCTCACCGCGCGGGCGCTCGTAGTCGCGCCGACGGACGTGCTGCTGATCGGCAACCGCTCGCGCGACGAGCCGGTCGACGTGACCGTCGACGGCCGCCCCGCGTGCGTGCTCGCCGCCAACGAGCGGCTCGAGGTGAACTTCGTCCACGACCAGGGGTCGCTCGCGCAACTCGCCGGCGCGAGCTTCTACCAGCGCCTACGGGAGCGCTTCGGCCGGCTCGCGTCTGTTCCGTAGGACGTACACGGTCCCGGCGATACAAAGCGCCGCCCGCGCGCGGCGCGCGAGGCAGAGCCCCGAAAACAATTCCACGGACCGTGGCATTTCGGTTCCGCGAGGTGGAACCGAAATGCCGACGTTCGGCTCGTGTGCGAGCCTTCGATGTGCCTACGCGGCGCCGACGCTCAGACAGGTGTTGAGCCTCACCCCGCAGGCCACTTGACCGAGGCCGTTGGCGGCAGGCGCGCTGACGACAGCGCCGAGGTCGCCCCGTGAGTCACGGTCGAGGAGGACGCCGTGGCTGTAGCCGGTCGGCCCGACCTGGCTGGCCCCGGCGAGCAGGCAGCTGCCGTCCGGCGTGCACCCGACGCCGTAGAGGTACTCGGTTCCGGGGACCAGCGTCACGGTACCGTGGCGGCCGCCGACGAGGGTCGCCACCATGCCCTCGCCCGCGTTGCCGATCTCGCCAGCGACCACGCAGTTACCCACCGACGGGCAATCGATCCCGTTGGCATACCAGGCGTGTGGATAGTCGATCGGCTGCTGGGGCACGCCGTCGTCGATCGGGACGATGGCCGCGATGTAGTTCACGAGGCCCGTGGCGTAGCACTGCCCGGCCGTTGGACACGAGATCGCGTTCAGCCACTCGCCGCCGCCGGAGACCTCGGCGGGGGCGCCGGGGACGCCGTTCGTGATCGTCGTCACCGCGTCGGCGATGTCACTCGTGTCGTACCCGACGGCCTCGCAGGTGCTCGCCGTGGGGCACGCGATGCCGTACAGACCATAGAACGCGGCCACCCGGGTCACGGACTTGGGCTGCCCGCCGACGACCTTGACGAGCGCGGCTTGATCGGATCCGGTGCTCGCCAGCCCCGCGGCCCAGCAGGTCGTCGCGGTCGGACAGGAGACCGATTCGAGGTTGCTCGTGCCCGGCACGGCGATCGCCCCGCCACCCGAGGTGTCGATCACACCTTCACCGCTCGAGTTCTCGCCGACCTCGACCGACGTCCCGTCCGGATAGCGATAAACCCCGTTGAACGCGAGCGTGCCCGGGACCGTCTCGATGCCCGGGGTGAGCGGGCCGGGCGTGACGACGGCGCCCTCGTACAACGCCCCGGCGGCCGGCCCGGTCGGGCGGCCGGCGACGAGCGCGTTGTCCAAGCCGCCGTTGTTGGGATCGGCGGCATCGCCCAGGTAGGGCAGGCCGTAGGCGTGGTCGAGCGATCGCAGAACTCCAGCGGTGTTCAGCGGCGACGGATTCAGGCCCTTTCCTCGGGTGTGGGCGGAGACCACGAGGATCGGCGGGATGCGTCCGCCGCTCGACCCATTCACCCCTCCCGAGTCTCCGTAGCCCGTGTCGTACATGATCACGATCTGACCGCCGTCCTGGTACCACGGCGTGGCCATGATCTGCGGGAGCTCGGTGCTCAGCCACGTGTCGCCCGAGGACATGGTTCCGTTGTCACCGCCGTCGTTGTCGAGATCGGGCGTGACGAACGCGTAGTCGGGCGCGTGCGCGGACGCGAGATCGGACAGCAGCGGAGTGAAGTTCGACAGATGCTTGCACTGCTCGGCGAAGTCGGCGAAGTAGACGTACGCGTTGTGCTCGACGTCGTAGTTACCGGTGAAGAAGTCGGAGGGGTTGTTGTCGCATCCGTACGGGTCATCCTGGTAGTAGGCCTTCCACGTGATCCCTGCGGCCTCCAACTGGTCGGCGAACAGCTCGTGGCTCAGGTTGACACACCCGGTGTCACTCGGGTAGGGATCGCAGTCCTCGGTGATGCCGAAGTTCGTGCCGGCCGCCAGCTCGAGGTAGTTGGGCAGGCTCGGGTAAGACCACCCGTAGGACTCGGTGAAACCCTCGTACTGGTGGGCGAGCTCGTTCAGGTATGGCATCGTGGCCGCGCCGATCGCCTGGCTGTAGTCGGTGTTCTCCATCATGATCACCATGATGTGGGGTGGCGGCGGGGTCGCCGCCGAGGCGGCTTGCGGGAGCGCGGCGCCGCAGGCCATCATCAGGCCGCACACCATCACGCCGCCGAGCGCCCGCAGGCGCCTGGAGCCCGTCCCGAGTCGCATGTGTCGTCCTTTCGCCGGTGGGGGCAACGGCCCAGGTGTGTCAAGGCCGGTGCGAGTCTCTCAAACTTCCACAGCGGAGCTCGTGCAGATTCGCAGCGACACTGCGGTTCGTCAAGGATGGTCACGGGATGTTCACCATGCTGTGGGGGGGACGCGAGCGCGGCCGCGGCGGGACGCGAGCGCGACGGCGGCGGTCCGTCGGGGCCGCCTGGTAAACCCTCGGCGATGCTCCACGAGCTGCGTGTCGAGAACCTGTTGCTGATGGATCGCGCCGAGCTGCGGCTCGCGCCCGGGCCTGAACGTGCTCACGGGCGAGACCGGCGCCGGCAAGACGCTGCTGGCCGACGCGCTCGATCTGCTGCTCGGAGGGCGGGCACGCCGCGGGATCGTCCGCCCCGGCGCCGCGGAGGCCTACGTCGAGGGCGTGTTCGCGCTGCCCGCCGGAGCTCGCGGGGGCCGAACGGCTCCCCGCCGACGCACAGGAGCTCGTGCTGGCGCGGCGGGTGTGGCCGGACGGCCGTACGCGCGCGTACGTGTGCGGGCGCGCGGCGACGGTGGCCGACCTGCGGAGCTCGGCGGCGCGCTCGTCTGCTTCTACGGTCAGCACGAGCACCGCAAGCTGATGCTCTCGGCCACCCAGCTCGACATGCTCGACGCCCATTGCGGCTCCGCGCACCACGAGCTCCGCGCGCGGGTGCAGCAGGCCTACGAGCGCGCGCGCGAGCTCGCTCAGCGCGTGGATCGAGCTGGCCCTGGCGGCCGGCGCGCGCGACCGCGAGCTCGACCTGCTGCGTTCGAGCTCGGGGAGATCGAAGCCGCGGCGCGACCGAGGCCGAGGAGAGCGAGCTGCTGCTCGAGCGCGACCGGCTGCGCCACCTCGAGACGCTGCGAGGCAGCCGCGGCGCCGGCGCCGAGGCGATCGCGCCCGAGGCCGGCGACGGCGTGGCCGCCTCGCTTGCGGCGGCCGCCCGCCAGCTCGAGCGCGCCGGCGGGATCGATCCGCGGCTGGCCGCGCTGGCCGAGCGCGCTGCAGGCGCTGCGCTACGAGGCCGAGGACGTCGGCGGCGAGCTGCGCGACTACCTGCGACGGGATGCGACGGCGCCCCCGGCCGCCTGGAAGCAGGTCGAGGAGCGGCTGGCGGCGCTCCAGCGGCTGGCGCGCAAGCACGGGGGCGCGATCGCCGACGTGCTCGCGCACGCGACGCGGTGCCGGGAGCGCCTCGAGGAGCTCGAGCACGCAGACGTGGCGCTCGCGCAGGCCGAGGCCGAGCCGCCGCTGCGCGGAGGAGCGTGACCGGTTCGCGGCGGAGCTCGGCGCCGGCGCGCCGGGCGGCGCGCCGAAGCTCGCGGCGGCGGTGCGACCAGGCTCGCCGAGCTGGCGATGCCGCAGGCCCGGTTCGAGGTCGAGGTCGGCCGCGGCCCGATGGCTGCGGCCCGCGGGGCGCGGACGCGGTCGAGCTGCTGATCGCGCCGAACGCGGGCGTCCCGGCCGGACCGCTGCGCGAGATCGCCTCCGGCGGCGAGCTCTCGCGGGTGATGCTCGCGCTGCTGAGCGTCGCGCACCCCGAGCGCGGCGCTCGCGGCGACGCGCCGCTGCTCGTGTTCGACGAGATCGACGCCGGGATCGGCGGCCATACCGCCGCGGCCGTCGGTGAGCACCTGCGCGCGCTCGCGCCGGGCCGCCAGATCCTGTGCATCACGCACCTGCCGCAGGTCGCGGCGCTCGCCGAGCGCCACTTCACGATCGTCAAGGACGGCACCGTCGTCCCGGCGCGGACCACCGTCGACGGCGCTCGACGGCGAGCGGTCGTCGCCGAGCTGGTGCGGATGCTCGGCGCCGGCGAGGGCGACGAGGCGGCAGCCGAGCACGCCCGCGCAGCTGCTGCGAGCCGCATGAGCCCGGCCGTCGCTCGAGCTGGAACTCGGCAATCCGAGCCCGACTGGCCAGACGATCCGCGACACTAGACTCGACGAGCGAATGGCCCACGCGCGAGACGCGCTTCATCTTCATCACCGGCGGGGTCGTCTCGTCGCTCGGCAAGGGGATCGCCGCCGCCTCGATCGGGCGGCTGCTCGTCGCCCGCGGGCTGACGGTGCAGCTGCAGAAGTTCGACCCGTACATCAACGTCGACCCGGGACGATGTCGCCCTACCAGCACGGCGAGGTGTTCGTCACCGAGGACGGCGCCGAGACCGACCTCGACCTCGGCCACTACGAGCGGTTCACCGACGCGAACACGAGCCGCGCCTCGAACGTCACCGCCGGCGGCATCTACAACACCGTGATCCGCCGCGAGCGCCGCGGCGACTACCTCGGCGCGACCGTCCAGGTGGTGCCGCACATCACCGACGAGATCAAGCAGCGGATCAAGCTGATGGCCGAGTCGAGCGACGTCGACTTCGTGATCACCGAGATCGGCGGCACGGTCGGCGACATCGAGTCGCTGCCGTTCCTGGAGGCGATCCGCCAGTTCCCGGTCGACGTCGGCCGGCGGCGCTGCATGTTCATCCACCTGACGCTGGTGCCCTACATCGGCCACGCCGGCGAGCTCAAGACCAAGCCGACGCAGCACTCGGTCAACGAGCTGCGCCGGATCGGGATCGCGCCCGACATGGTCGTCTGCCGCTCCGAGTCGGTCGCTGTCGGACGACATCCGCCGCAAGATCGCGCTGTTCGCGAGCCTGCCGGTCGAGGCGGTCGTCTCCGCCTACGACGTGCCCGACATCTACCAGGTGCCGCTCGTGCTTCCACGCCGAGGGCGTCGACGACTTCATCCTGCGCCGAGCACTTCGGCCTCGACGCGCCGCCGCCCGACCTGAGCGACTGGGAGGCGATCACCCGCCGCGCCGCGCGAGGCCGCACCGACGCGTGCGGATCGCGCTCGTCGGCAAGTACGTGCAGCTCGAGGACGCCTACCTGTCGGTCGCCGAGGCGCTGCGCCACGCCGGCATCCACCACGGCTGCAAGGTCGAGGTCGACTGGGTCGACTCCGAGACCGTCGGCGAGCCCGAGGTCGCGCGCCGCTGCTCGAGCGCGCCGACGGGATCCTGATCCCCGGCGGCTTCGGCGGCCGCGGCTGGGAGGGCAAGATCCGCGCCGCCCAGATCGCGCGCGAGCAGCGGATCCCGTACCTCGGCATCTGCCTCGGGATGCACGTCGCGGTCTCCGAGTTCGCGCGCCACGTCGCCGGCATGGAGGGCGCGAACTCGACCGAGATGGACCTCGAGACGCCGTTCCCGGTGATCGACCTGCTGCCCGAGCAGAAGGAGATCGCCGACATGGGCGGCACGATGCGGCTGGGCGCCGACCCGGTCAAGCTGCACGACGGCACGCGGCATCCGCGAGCTCTACGGCGAGGCGGTGGTCTACGAGCGCCACCGCCACCGCTATGAGGTCAACAACCACCTGCGCCGCCGGCTGCGAGTCGGCCGGGCTGGTCTGCTCGGGCACCTCGCCCGACGAGCGGCTGGTCGAGGCGATCGAGCTCGACCGCGACGACCATCCGTTCTTCGTCGCCTCGCAGTACCACCCGGAGTTCAAGTCGCGCCCCGAGCGCCCGGCGCCGCTGTTCCGGGAGTTCGTCGGCGCCGCGCTCGCGCACGCCGGACGCCGTGCTCGAGCGACACGCCGACGACCGCGACGTGCGCCAGCCGCAGCCTCACGCGCCGGCGCCGTGAGGCGTGCCAGCGACGGCGAGCGCGAGCGGCTGCACGAGACGTTCGCCGCGCTGTGCCGGATCGAGAGCCCGTCGGGGCAGTGAGCGCGCCTGCGCCGACTGGGTCGCGGCCGAGCTGCGCGCGCTCGGACTCGAGGTCGACGAGGACGACGCCGGCGCGCAGATCGGCTCGGACGCCGGCAACCTGCTCGCCCGGATCCCGGGCGCGCGGCCGGAGCGAGCGATCCTGCTGTGCGCCCACCTCGACACGGTGCCGCTCGACCGCGCCGTCGAGCCGGTGCTCGTCGACGGCGGCTGGGAGAACGCCAACGACGGGATCCTCGGCGCCGACAACAAGGCCGCGGTCGCGGTGCTGCTCGAGCTCGCGCGCCGGCTGCGCGAGCGCCGCGAGCCGCCGGCGGTCGGGCGTCGAGCTGCTGTTCACGGTCTGCGAGGAGGTGTCGCTGCGGGGCTCGCAGGCGTTCGACGCGGCGCGGCTGCGAGAGCCGCTTCGGCTACGTGTTCGACCACGCCTCGCCGATCGGCGAGATCGTGGTCGCCTCGCCGACGCACCACCGGATCGATCGCCGACCTGCACGGCCGCGCCGCCCACGCCGGGCGTTCGCCCCGAGGCCGGGCGCACCGCGATCGTCGCCGCCGCCCGGGCGATCGCCGCGATGCCGCTCGGCCGGCTCGACGCCGAGACGACCGCCAACGTCGGCACGATCGAGGGCGGCACGGCGATCAACGTCGTCCCCGAGCGCTGCCGCGTCGTGGCCGAGGTCCGCAGCCTCGACGACGGCGCGCGCCGAGGCGCGTCGCGACCGAGATGATCGACCACCTCCAGGACGCCGCCGACGCCCAGGAGTGCGACCTCGACGTGACCGTCGAGCAGATGTTCCAGGGCTACCGGGCTCGAGCCCGCGGCGCCCAGGTGTCGGTCGCGCGAGCGGGCGCTGCGCGCGGTGCGGCTACGAGCCGCGGCACATCGTCACCGGCGGCGCCTCGGACGCCAACTCGCTCCAGCTCGCGGGGTTCCTGCTTCGATCCTGGCCGACGGCGCCCGAGCGCAACCACGAGCCGGACGAGCGGGTCAGCGTCGACGCGCTCGAGGCATGTTCGAGGTCGCGCTCGCGCTGGTCGAGGAGGCGGCCGTCGAGCTCGGCGGCGGATCGGGCGTGAGCGGATTCGAGCCGATCGGCGGCGACGTCGAATGGCAGGGCGCGATCATCGCCGCCGGGGTCGAGCGCTACCGCCACGCCGACGGCGAGGTGGTCACGCGGGAGAAGGTCTGGCACCCGGGCGCGGTCGGGATCCTGGCGCTCGATGACGAGCACGTCTGGCTGACTCGCCAGCCGCGCGAGGCGGCCGGGCTGACGCGCCTCGCTGGAGATCCCCGCCGGCAAGCTCGACGTGCCCGGCGAGCCGCCGCTCAGACCGCGCAGCGCGAGCTGGCCGAGGAGATCGGCAAGCGGGCCGACAGCTGGAACGAGCTGAGCGCGTTCTACACGAGCCCCGGTTTCAGCGACGAGCGGGTCTGGCTCTACCTCGCGACCGGGCTGTCGCGACGCCGACGGCGCCGCGCACCAGAGCCAGACGAGCGGATCGAGGTCGTCCGTGGCCGCTTGACCGGCTCGACGACGCGATCGCGCAGTGCGAGGACGCGAAGTCGCTGATCGCGCTGCTGTGGCTGCGACCGAGCGCCGCTGAACGTTTCCGGCAGACGCCGGCAGGCGCAGGGGTGCCGTCCGGCCCGGCGAATAGGTGCGGCTATGGCGATTGCCGATGTCCCGCGGCCCAGCGCCGCCTGACCGAGCTGACGCTTGAGTTCCTCGGCACCTTGAGCTCGAGCGTGGGCTGTCGCGCAACACGCTCGAGGCCTACCGCTCTGACCTGCAGCAGTTCGGCACGTTCCTCGCGCCGGCGCGAGCTCGATCCGTTGAGCGTCACGCCCGGCGATCTCGCCGCGTTCGTGTCCGAGCTGGCCGACGGCGACGGCGAGCGCCGGCCGGTCGGCGCCGGCGACGCTGCAGCGCAAGATCGCCTGCCTGCGCTCGTTCTACCGCCACCTGCGCCGCGAGCAGATCATCGAGCACGACCCGACCGCCGAGCTGCGCGCCGCCGCGGTCGCGCAAGCGGCTGCCGAAGGTGCTCAGCCGCGACGAGGTCAACGCGGCTGCTGGCCCAGCCCCAGGGGACCTCGCCGGCGGCGCTGCGCGACCGGGCGCTGCTCGAGACGATGTACGCGTGCGGCCTGCGCGCCTCGGAGGCGATCGGGCTCGAGCTGTCGGAGCTCGATCTCGAGGCGGGATCCTGCGCGCCCGCGGCAAGGGCTCCAAGGAGCGGATCGTGCCGGTCGGCCGCGCGGCCGTCGCAGCGCTGCGGGTCTACCTCGAGCGCGGCGCGGCCGAGGCTCGTCGGCCTGCGCGACGAGCCGCGCGTGTTCGTCAACCTGCGCGGGGCGGGCGCTCTCGCGCCAGGGCCTGTACAAGATCGTCCAGCGCCACGCCCGCGACCGCCGGGCTCGAGCACCGCATGAGCCCGCACACGCTGCGCCACACGTTCGCGACCCACCTGCTGGCGGGCGGCTGTGACCTGCGTTCGCTGCAGGAGATGCTCGGCCACGCCGACATCGGCACGACCCAGATCTACACCCACCTGTCGACCGAGCGGCTGCGCGACGTGTACTTCGACGCGCATCCGCGAGCGCAGATCCGCAATAGTGGGTGCGCCGCTCGCGTCGCGGGGCGCGTGAGTGCGCCACGCGGGCGCGTGAGTCCGTCGCGGGGGCGCGTGAGTGCGCCGCGGGGGCGCGTGAGTGGGCCGCCTCGCGCCGCGCCGCCCCCTGACGCGCGATTAGGATCACGCGGATGGGACTGACTCATTTCGACGAGGCGCAGCGCGTCGAGCGCGAGCACGGCCACCTGCATGGCGTACTGGACGATACCTCGGCGAGCGCCGCCGGCAGCGTCGGCGTCGGCGCGCGCCGCCTGGAGGTGGTGGCCGGCGCGTGGTCGACGCCGGCGCACGAGCACGGCCAGGAGGAGGAGATCTTCTACGTGCTCGCCGGAAGGGGGATCTCCTGGCAGCGCGGGCGCACGAGCGAGATCGGACCGGGCGACTGCATCGTGTACCTGGCGAACCGCGGGGCGCACACGCTGTACGCGCGGGAGCCGCTGGACGTGCTCGCGTTCGGCCCCCGCACGTACGACGAGAGCCTCGGCTTTCCTCGTCTCGGGATGTCGATCGTCGGCAACCGCGCGGTGCAGAGCGTGCCGTACGTCGTGCAGGGAGCGCCGATCCAGTTCGTGCGCGAGGCGGCGGTCGGCCCACCCGAGCTCCCCGAGCCGGGACCGCGGCCGAGCACGATCGTCAACGTCGCCGACGTCGAGGAAGTGCGGATGCAGCGCCCCCGCATCGCACGTACGCGCCGCTACCTCGGCCAGGCCGCCGGGTCGATCAGGACCGGGCTCAACCACGTCAAGGTCGACCCGGGCAGGCAGGCGACGGCGCTGCACTGCCACTCGGTCGAGGAGGAGATGTTCGTCATCCTCGACGGCGCGGGCACGCTCGAGCTCGGCGAGGAGCAGTTCCCGATCCGCCGCGGCCACGTGATCGCCCGTCCTCCGGGCACCGGCGTCGCGCACGTGCTCCACGCGGGCGACGGCGGCCTGACGTTCCTCGCGTACGGGACGCGCGAGCCAGCCGACATCGTGTACTACCCGCGCTCGAACAAGATCTCGTTCCGCGGCGTCGGCGTGATCGGGCGGATCGAGCGGCTGGACATGTGGGACGGAGAGGATTGAGGGACGGAGACGATTGAGGGACGGAGAGGATTGAGGGTCAGAGGAACGATGTCCGGCTCGCGGCTACCGTAGACGTAGCTCTATGCCCGAGCTTCCCGAGGTCGAGACGATCCGCCGCCAGCTGCCCCGCACCTGGAGGGGCGCACGCTCGTGGCCGCCGAGATCCTCGACCCGCGCTGGACGCGCCCGGAGGATCCCGCCGTGGTCGAGCACGATCTGCGCGGCGCGCACGTCGAGCGGCTGACGCGCTCGGGCAAGTACCTGTCTGGCACCTCTCGGGCGACCGGTACCTGCTGATGCACCTGCGGATGACCGGCGCGTTGCTGTTCGACCCGACGCCGAGCCGCTCCACACGCGGGTGCGATTCGAGCTCGACGGCGGCCATCGCCTGCTCTACGTCGACCCGCGGCGGTTCGGGACCGGCCAACTCGTGCACGGCGCGGCCGCCCGCGACGAGTACCTCGCCGCGCGGCTCGGCGTCGAGCCGTTCACGCCGGAGTTCACCGCGCAGCATCTGCGCCGCGCTGGCGCGCGGCCGGACGCGCGCCGATCAAGTCGTTCGTGCTCGATCAGCGACGGATCGCGGGCGTCGGGAACATCTACGCCGACGAGGCGCTGTTCCGCGCCGGGATCCATCCGCTGCGGCCAGCCGGGCGGCTGACGCCGCGCGCAGCTCGAGCGGCTGCGATCGGCGATCGAGGAGGCGCTGCAGCCGGGATCGAGGCGAAGGGCGCCTCGATCGACGACTTCCGCCACATCGACGGCGCCCGCGGCTCCTTCCAGGACCGCTTCCTGGTCCACCAACGCGCCGGCGAGCCGTGCCCCACCTGTGGGCGGCCGATCCGCAAGCTCGTCGTCGGCGGCCGCGGGACCTACGTTTGCGAGCACTGCCAGCCGCGTCCCCGACCGCGGCGCCGCCCCGTCGCGGCGGCGACCAAGGGCTGAGCGAGCGGCGGCGTGGACGGGATCGTCGAGGTTGCGTTCTCCGAGAATGCCGATCTCGACCCGGCCGTGGTCGCCAGCCGGGCTCGACGAGCACTGTTACGCGGGCCTCTCGCGCGGCTTTTCTCGACCTCCCTGCGCCGCTGAGTCGTCGCGGTCGAGCTTGACCGCGGATGGCGCGGTGTTGCTCGACGGCGGGCGCCGCTGACAGTCGTCGCGGTCGAGGTTTGCCGCGGTGAAGGGGCGTTCCGCGCTCTACGCCGCCGCGACGAGACCCGCGGCCTACGCCGCGACGAGCTCGGCGAGCCGGCCCTCGCGGTCGGCCGCGAGCAACTCGTGAACCCGCCGATCGACTCGTCCTCGATCACGATCTGGGGGAACGTGAACATCCCGGTCATGCGTCGCCAGCTCGGCGCGACCGTCCGGGTCGCGTGCCAGATTGATCTCTTCGTACTCGATGCCACGCGTGCCAGCAGCGCCTTGGCGCTCGTGCACAACGAGCAATACTCGGTCGTGTAGATCGTGACGGACTTCATAGCTTCAGAAAATATAGCGGGTGATTGGGCATGTCGGCTCCGCTGAAGACGGAGGCGATCGTGCTGCGCTCGATCCGCTACGGCGAAGCCGACCGGATCCTGCATCTGTACACCCCGCACCACGGCCGCCTGGCGCGATCGCCAAGGGCGCGCGGCGCACGCGCAGCCGCTTCGGCGCGCGGCTGGAGCCGTTCTTCCATGTCCGCGCGCTGCTGCGCGAGGGCCGCGGCGAGCTGTTCACGGTCACCGGCGTCGACACGGTCGCCGCCCACGCCGGGCTGCGCGACCACGCCGAGACGCTCGACGCCGCGGCGCGCGCCTGCGACGCCGTCGCGCGGCTGTTCGAGACCGCCGATCCGCATCCCGAGGTGTTCGCGCTGCTGCGCAACGAGCTGGCCCTGCTCAGCGCGATCGCGGCTCACGCGCGAGCCGGCCAATGGGCTCGCGTTTCGGCTCAAGCTGCTGCTCGCCGCCGGCATCGTGCCGCAGCTCGGCGCCTGCGCCGCGTGCGGCGAGCCCGAGCACCTGCAGCGGCTTCTCGGCCGCGGCCGGCGGCGTCGTCTGCGGATCGTGCGAGGCGGCCGCGTTCCCGCTCGACGAGGAGTCCTACCAGTTCCTCGTCGGGGCGCTCGGGCGGCCGCTCGCGCAGGCGCCCGAGGCCTCCGAACGTGCGCTGCGCCAGGCCGAGCGCGCGATCACCGAGACCGCCGAGCACCACGCGCACGTGCACCTGCGCCCGCTGCTGAGCGGTCGATGAGCTTCGCGCGCGCGGCGAGCCGGCCCGTCGGCGCTGTCAGAATCGAGAGCTGCGAGACCGATTCGGCGGCGAGTGGGCTCGACAGCGGCTACGAGCATCCGGCCGGGCCGGTCGCCGATGCGTTCGCCGAGCGCATTCGCGACGCGCGAGGAGGCCGACGCTGTCGCCGCTTGGCGACCCGCTCCTATCCCGCCGTGCGCGCCATGCCCGAGCCCGACTGCGGCCTGCGCACGCCGTTTCAGCGCGACCGCGACCGGATCGTCCACTGCAAGGCGTTCCGGCGCCTGAAGCACAAGACGCAGGTGTTCGTGCTGCCGACAGGCGATCACTACCGCACGCGGCTCACGCACACGCTCGAGGTCACGCAGATCTCGCGCACGGTCGCGCGGGCGCTGGCGCTGAACGAGGATCTGGTCGAGGCGATCGGCCTCGGCCACGACCTCGGCCACCCGCCGTTCGGCCACATCGGCGAGGAGGCGCTCGATCGCTGCCTGGCGCGAGCGCTTCGGCACGCGGTTCATGCACCACGAGCACTCGCTGCGGGTCGTCGACGTCGCTCGAGCGCGACGGGCAGGGGCTGAACCTGACCGAGCCCGTGCGCGACGGGATCGTCAGCCACTCAGGGCGCGCGCAGGAGCCGGCGACGCTCGAGGGCAAGATCGTGCGGCTGATGGACCGCGTCGCGTACATCAACCACGACATCGACGACGCGCGTGCGCGCCGGTGTGATCGGGGTCGCCGACCTGCCGCTCGGACCGATCGAGGTCCTCGGCGACACCGGCTCGCGCCGGATCGACACGCTCGTCCACGACCTCGTCGAGCACTCCGACCGCGCCGGCGACATCGTCCAGGGCGAGCAGGCCGGCGGCGCGATGTCGCAGCTGCGCGCGTTCATGTTCGAGCGCGTCTACCTCGGCCCCGAGGCGACGCGCGAGCACGCGAAGATCGACGGCGTCGTCCGCGCGCTGTTCGAGCACTTCTGCGCCCACCCCGAGGAGATCCCCGACTCGATCCCCGACGGCGCCCTCTCGCGCCGGGTGACCGACCACCTCGCCGGGATGACCGACCGCTTCTGCATCGCGCGAGTTCGAGGCGCTGAGCGTGCCGGTCGCGTTCGCGCCGTGACCCGGTACACGGCCGACTCCCGCGACCGCGTGCTCGACGCGGTCGACATGGTCGCGCTCGTCTCGGCCAGGGTCGAGCTGACGCGGCGCGGCGTCGACAGCTACTTCGGCCTGTGCCCGTTCCACGACGAGCGCACCGCCGTCGTTCCACGTCAGCCCCGACGCGAAGCATTACCACTGCTTCGGCTGCCAAGAGTCCGGCGATCCGTTCGACTTCGTGATGCAGACCGAGGGGCTCGATTTCAAGGCCGCGCTCGAGTCGCTCGCGGACCGCTTCGGCGTCAAGCTCCAGACCGAGGCCGAGGACCCGGCTGCGGCCGCTCGGCGCGAGCGGCGCGAGCCGCCTGTACGACCTGCTGCGCCGCGCGGCCGTCTACTACGCGCGGTGCCTGTGGGACTCGCGCGAGGCGGCGCCGGCGCGCGAGTACCTGCTCGGTCGCGGGCTGAGCGAGGAGATCCTGCGCGAGTTCCGGGTCGGCTACGCGCCGAGCGCCTGGGACCGGATCCTGCGCGCATCGCGCAGCGCCGGGTTCAGCGAGGAGGAGCTGCTGGCGGCCGGTCTCGCGCATCCGGTCGCGTTCGCGCCCCGGCAGCATCTACGACCGCTTTCGCGCCCGGATCATGTTCCCGACCGCCGACGCGCGCGGCCGCGTCGTCGGCTTCGGCGCCCGCGCGACTGCGGGAAGGCGAGCGCGCCGAAATACATCAACACCGCGGACGGCGGACGTCTACCACAAGCGCGAGGTCCTGTTCGGGGTCGATCTCGCGCGCGCCACCGCGGCGCGCGAGGCGCGGATGGTGCTCGTCGAGGGCTACACGGACGTGCTCGCGCTGCACCAAGCCGGGATCCGCAACGCGGTCGGAATCATGGGCACGTCGCTGACCGATGAGCAGCTCCGCGAGCTCGAGCGGATCGCCAAGGTGCTCGAGCTGTGCCTCGACGCCGACCGTGCCGGCCAGGACGCGATGCTCCGCGCCGCGCGCGCGGCGGCCGGCCGCCGGCTCGAGTTGCGCGTCGTGCCGCTGCCGGCGGGCACGGACCCCGCCGATCTCCTCGCCGCCGACGACGGTCCCGAGCAGTTGCAGACGATGGTCGCCGCGTCGCAGCCGTTCACGCGCTTTCAAGTCGAGCGAATCCTCGACCGCGGCTCGCTCGGTAGCGCCGAGGGACGCGACCGGGCGCTGGCGGAGCTTGCTCCCGTGTTGGCCGCGCTCGGCCCAAGCAGCCTGCGCGATGAGCTGATGCGCACCGTCGCGGGGCGGCTCGAGCTGCCGGAAGGGCGGCTCGAGGCGCGCGTCGCCGAGGCGCGCGGGAACGGTCGGGGTGCAGGAGCGCTCGCGCGGTTTGAGGCCCGGCCCGAATGGAGCGAGGCGAGCGGAGCGGGCAGCGCGGTGGGACGCGGCGGGTCTGCGGAACCCGGCGGAGTCGCCGGGGCCGGCGGGGTTTCCGGCCCTGCCGCGTCGCAGCCGCCGGACGCTCGGCGCATCGATCCGGCGATCCGCACCGAACGGGACTTCCTCGTCCTGTGCGTCGCGCTTCCGGAAGCCGGGCGGCGGGCGCTGGCCGCGATCGACCCGGACACGCACCTGACCAGCGAGCAGCTTCGCCGCGCGGCGCGGCACCTCGCCGGCCAGCCGGAGCTGCCGTTCACCGGCCTCGCCTCGGACGACGAACAGCTCGCGCGGATCGTCACGGCGCTGGTCGCACGCGCGGGCGAGATCGGCGAGGTGACGCCGGAGCAGATCGAGCAGCAGCGCTTGATGCTCGAGCTCGCGCGCCTCGACCGCGCGCTGCTGCGGGCGCGCAGCGAGCGCCAGTCCGCTCTTCAGCCCGCCCTGGCTCGGGAGCGCGAGTCGGTGCTCGAAGCGATCCGCACGGTCGGCAGCGCGATCGAGAGGGCGGTCTGAGCAGCGGGTTTTCCGTCCGGTCGGCATGGGAACATACGTTCGTATGCAATGTCAGGAGGCCGAACATGGACAGGGAATCGCTGGAGACCTGCGTCGATTCCGGCATGACGATCCGCGCAATCGCCGCGGAGCTGAACGTGACGACGGTGACGGTGCGGCGCTGGCTGGCCCGGCTCGGCCTCCGCACGGTCCAGACGCGTCAAATGGAGTTGGCGGCCGCTGCCAGGGCAGCGGGCATCACAACCCTGGTGCGTTCGTGCGCCCGCCATGGCGAGACGGAGTTCGTCCTGGAAGGCCGTGGCCACTACCGCTGCAAGCGCTGCCGCGCGGACCGGGTCGCCGATCGCCGGCGGAACATGAAAGCCGTGCTCGTGGCCGAGGCCGGAGGCAGGTGCGCTGTCTGTGGCTACGACCGCTACGTGGGTGCGCTCCAGTTCCATCACTTGGATCCGACGGAGAAGCGTCTCGAGGTGAGCACGAACGGTTCGACGCTTTCACTCGCTGCGCTTCGGGCGGAGGCGCGGAAATGTGTCTTGCTTTGTTCCAACTGCCATGCTGAGGTGGAGAATGGGGTGACCGCGCTGTCGATACAGTAGGGAGGCCGCTGTTCGGTCGGACCACGGTCCGGGGTAGCTCAATGGCAGAGCATTCGGCTGTTAACCGAAGGGTTGTGGGTTCGAGTCCCACCCCCGGAGCTAGTACCGATCGACCGCCGATCGTGATCCAAGGCGGTTGTTCTGAGCAGGTGCTCCTACACGCTGGCCCGAGGCGAACGCCTCGACGAGCTCGGCGGCCCGCTCAGCGCCGTCGTTTGCGGCCGCCCACGCGGCGAGCTCATCGGCGCGTCGGGCCAGCGACGGGTCTGCCAGAGCGCGCCTGACCGCGAGGCGCAGCGTCGCCGGTGTCAGGAAGCGCCACGGCAGACGGACGCCGACGCCTGCCCAATCGACCCTCGCGGCGTTCTCCGGCATGTCGCCCGAGTGCGGGACCGCGAGGACCGGGCAGCCGGAGGCGAGCGCGAGCGCGAGCGTCCCATGCCCGACGTGGCTGATCACCAGATCGCAGGCGGGCATCGTCCTGCTGTAGGAGATCCAGTCGAGCACGCGCGCGTTGCCGGGGACGCCGAGACCCGCGGGCAGTGGCCGGCGGTTCGTCGCCGCGAGCATGCGAATTGGCTCGCGCGCCAATCCGAGCAGCGCGCAGCGCAGCAGGCGCTGCTCCGGGTCGTGCGCCGTCGAGGGTGCGATCAGGATCAGCGGCTGCTCGCCCGGCGGCGGCTCCGTTTCGTGCTTCGAGGGCTCCCAGAGAAGCGGTCCGACGATCTCGATCTCGGGCGCCCAGGCACGCGGATATTCGAGCTGGGGGAACGTGCCGACGATGCAGAGGCGATCGCTGATGCCGCCGTGCAGGCGCGCTACCGGGGGCAGGCCAAGCTTCGCGCGGGCGCCGTTGAGCTCGACCTGCCCCTGCCTCAGCCCCACCCCGACGAGGGGGTGAAACCGGCGCCAGAGCGCGCGGCCGGCGGCGGTGCGCGGCATCCGGGCGCCGAGCCCGAACGGCGGCAGCTCAGGCACGCTCGATGGATGCAGGTGCGGGACCAGCGTCGCGGACGCGACCCCTTCGAGCTCGCCGGCGAGCGCCGGCGCGAGCGTCAAGACGTCGTGCACGACCGCATGCGGAGCGAGGTCGCGTACGTGGCGGCGGGTCTGGGGCGTCGCGAGTACGACGGCGTCGTAGGGCTTCAGCGGGTGCTCGCGCGTGGGGAAGACCGGGTACTCGGGCGCGGCGGCGAAGCCCATCCCCGCGGACTCCACGTCCACTCGCCAGCGCTCCCAGGTTTCCAGCAGGACGGTGTGCCCGCGCGCCGCGAGCCGCGAGCCGAGCGCGAGCATCGGGAAGGCGTGGCCCGGGTCGCCGAACGCCCCGAGGAACAGGCGCAACCGCTCGCCGTTCAAGCCGCGAGCTCGGCGATCGTGCGCAGCTGCGCGATCTGGCCGTCGACCGTATCCGCGTATGGCGCGACGATCAGCGTTCCGACGCCGGCGTCGGCGAATGCTCCGAGCCGCTCGCGGACCGCTTCCCGCGGACCGCACAGCGAGACCTCGTCGATCAGCTCGTCGGGGATCGCCTGCTGCGCTTCGGCCTTCTTCCCCGCCAGATAGAGATCCTGGACCTCCCGGGCGGCCGCCTCGAAGCCGTAGCGGCAGACCAGCTGGTTGTAGAAGTTCTGCTCGCGCGAGCCCATGCCGCCGATGTAGAGCGCCAGCAGCGGTCGCATCAAGTCGCGCGCGTGCTCGCGGTCGTCGGACACGTGCGCGCTGACCGTCGGCGCGATGTCGAAGCCCTCCAGCGAGCGCCCGGACCGATCCGCGCCCTCCGCGAGCAGCGCCCGGAGATCGGCGACGTGAGTCGGCGAGAAGAACGTCGGCAGCCATCCGTCCGCGATCTCGCCGGCCAGCGCCGTGTTCTTGGGGCCGATCGCGGCCAGGTAGATCGGGATCCGCTCCTGTATGGGCGCGATCGTGAGCTTGAGCGATCGACCCGGCCCGTCTGCAAGCGGCAGCTCGATCGTCTCCCCGTGGTACTCGACGCGTTCGCGCGAGAGCGCGAGACGGACGACGTCGATGTATTCGCGCGTGCGCTGGAGCTGGCGGGCGAAGCGCTGACCGTGCCAGCCCTCGGCGACCTGGGGGCCAGAGGAGCCGAGCCCGAGGATCATCCGTCCGCCCGAGAGCTGATCGATGGTGGCCGCCGTCATCGCGGTCATCGCGGGGCTGCGGGCCGGCATCTGGAAGACCGCCGCGCCGAGCCCGATCGAGGTCGTCCGAGCCGCCAGCCACGCGAGCACGGTCGCCGCGTCCGAGCCGTAGGCCTCCGCCGCCCAGGCCGAGTCGTAGCCCAGACGCTCCGCCTCCTGCACGACCTCGAGTTGTTCCTGCGGACCCATCCCGAGGCCCCAGTAGCCGATGTGCACCGCCAGCTTCATCGTCCGGCTCCAGCCCTTCGCTCGATCTTCGCTTCCAAGAACCCCTCCGCGCAGGTAGAGTGCGTCTCACGCAGGCCTCCGGGCGTGGGAGAACCCTATGCGAAGCAAGCGTCGAGCGACGATTCAGGATTTGCGGCTGGCGGTCGAATGCCTGCCGCGAGCGACGCGGGTCGCGATGCTCCAGGGCGTCGACGAGCACGCGATCATCGCCGGTGCCTACACGAGTGGCGACGGGATCTGCCCGCTCCTGGCGGCGCATCGCGCCGGCGCCCGCACCGCGTCTGCCGCGTTCGCGCGGGCGTGGGATCGCTTCGTGTTCCGCGACGGCCGGATCGGCCGCCCGCGCCCGGCGACCGAACGTCAGCTGCGCGTGTTGATCGCGCATCTGGAGGGCAGCCTGCTCGGCGACGGCGCCATCGCGCCATCGCTCGGCTCTGCGATCGCCGAGCACCGCCGGCTGGCCGCGGACCGCACCCGCTCGGCTCCACGCCAGCCGAACCGCCACCGCTCGGCTCCGGGCGACCGGAACCGCGCCCGCGAACTGCGCAACACGCCGGGCTGGGCGTGGACGCGCATGGTCCGCCGGTACGACGACTATCAGCAGACTCTCGCGACGCTCGACGCCGAGCAGCCGACGACGTCGGCGCCCGCCTCGGCCGGCGCGGGCGCGAGCGGCAACTAGCCGCGGCAGCGCCTCACCATACTTGAGGCATGTCCGACGCAGTCGCGTCGAGCGGCGAGGAATGCCTGCAGGATCACCCAGATGTGCAGGCCGATGCCGGACCCGAGGCGGAGGCTTCACGCGAGCGGCGCACGACCGCGATCGAGATGCTGTGGGATCTCGTGTTCGTGTTCGCGATCACGCAGGTCACGACCTTGCTCGCGCGAACACCGACCTGGGCCGGGTTTGGCAGATCGATGCTCGTGCTCGCGCTCGTCTGGTGGGCATGGTCGGCGTTCGTATGGGCAGCCAACGCACAGCCGCCGGGGTCGGCGGCGCTGCGCTGGACGCTGCTGGCGGCGACGGCGCTGATCTTTCTCACCGGTCTCACGCTGCCCGAGGCGTTCGGGGCCGACTCGATCGTGTTCGTCGTCAGCTACGCCGCGGTGCGGCTGCTGCACCTCGGGCTCTACGCGGACGCCTCGAGGAAGGGGAATGCGTCATGGCAGGCGATCCGTGGCTTTTCGATCACGGTCGCGATCGGGATGCTGCTGCTGCTCGCCGGCGCGTTCGCGGGCGGCGTCGCCCGCGTCGTCCTGTGGGCCGCGGCAGTCGCCATCGACTATGCGGGCCCGGCGTGGCTCACGCGCGATCGGCTGCGCGGGCTGCAATCCGTCGCGGTCACGCATTTCGCCGAGCGCTACAGCCTGTTCGTGATCATCTGTTTGGGGGAATCGGTCGCGACGATCGGGCTCGGCGTCGGCAACCGCCTGAGCGGGGAGCTGTTCGCCGCTTCGCTGGGGCTGCTGATCACGATCGGGATGTGGTGGACGTACTTCGATCGTTTCGCGGAGACCGCCGAGCAGCGGCTGCGGGATCACGACGAGCCGGTGCTCGCGGCCTCCGACGGCTACAGCTACATCCATCTCGTAATCGTCGCCGGGATCATCGTGTTCGCGGTCGGGCTCAAGCTGCTGCTGAGGAGGCCGGCCGGCGATCCACTGGCTGACCCCGCGCGGCTCGCGCTGTGCGGCGGCGTCGCCATGTACCTGATCGGAAACGTCGCGTTTCGCCTGCGGATGACGGGAGCGGTTCAGTACGCGCTCCTGGTCGCAGCCTTGGCGCTGATGCTGCTTTATGCGGTGGGGTCCGCTCTCCCGGCCTGGTCGATCGCGGGGGCGAGCGCTCTGCTCGTGGCCGCGCTGTGTGCGGTCGAGGCGGCGGCGCCGGCGGCCGAGCCAGGCTGACACGGGCGGATCCGGCCGGCTCGACGTCGCAGGACGACGTCGGTGCGGCGGCGGTCGGGGTGTCGGTGCGGCGGCGGTCGGGGGTGTCGGCTCAGGCGTCACCGGCGCACGCCGGACGGTGCGTGTCGAGCGAGTCGATCAGGAGCTCGAGCATGCGGCGCCAGCCATCCGGCTCCACCTGCCTGGCCGCGCGCGTCGCCGCGAACAGCAGCCGCAGGTCCGACGTGGTCGCGTCCGGGCGCAGACGCCCCTGCTCGCGCGTCAGCGCCAGCAACCGGTCGAGCGCGCCGAGCGCGCGCTCGGTGCCCGCGACCACGTCCGGGTGCTCGCTCGTGGATTGCCACGCGTCGCCGAGGAAATCATCGCCGGACTGACCGACGACGACCTGCCACAGCATGTCCGTCAGCGCCGCCCAGCGATCGCCCCCCCGCGCGCACGCCTCGGTCGCGGCGTCGGCAATCTGGTTCAACCGGCGTGCCACGAGGGCCGCGAGGAGGTCCCGCTTGGACGGGAACTGGCGATACAGGCTCGCGACGCCGGCGCCGGCCTCGGCGGCGACCGCGGGCATCGGGGCGGCGAGGCCGTCGCGGCTGAACACGCGGCCGGCGGCGCAGAGAATCCGCTCCTGCTTGCGGCCAGGAGGTAGCGCGCTCCACTCGATCCCAACGTCGGTCTCGGTCCAAGGATCGACAACCGGAATGGTCATTCCGCTAGAGTAGCGGGGATGGCCGCGGGGAAGCACAGATCGGAGGGCGTGCACCCGAACGTGATCCTGTCGGTGCTGTGTCTCGCTGGTCTCGCCTATGCCGTCCTCTCCTCCGCGGTCGTCCCCGCGCTGCCGACGATCCAGGACTACTTCCACGCCACGGAGACGAGTGTCGCGTGGCTGTTGACGGGCTTCCTGCTGTCGGCTTCGGTTGGCACCGCGATCATCGGACGGCTCGGCGACATCTACGGCAAGGAGCGCCTGCTGCTGTGGACGCTGCTCGTGCTCGCGGCCGGCACGCTGCTCGCTGCAATCTCGCAGTCGCTCGTGATGCTGATCGCCGCGCGCGTGATCCAAGGCGTCGCCGGCGGCATCTTTCCGCTCGCGTTCGCGATCGCCCGCGACGAGTTCCCGCGCGAGCGCGTCGCCGGCGCCATCGGCCTGATGTCGTCCATCTTGGGCCTGGGCGCAGGCGTCGGTCTGATCGTCGGCGCGGTCATCATCCAGACGCTGAGCTGGCATTGGCTGTTCTGGATTCCGCTCGCTGTCACGCTCACCGCCGCGCTCTTCACGTGGCTCTACATCCCCGAGTCGCCCGTCCGCGCGCCGGCGAAGGTGAACTGGCACGCCGCGGCGCTGATGAGCACCGCGATCACCCTCGTGCTGATCGCGATCTCCCAGACGACCGTGTGGGGGTGGCTGGACACCAAGACCCTCGTGCTGCTGGCGACCGGGCTGATCGTCTGCGTTGCCTGGGTCAGGTTCGAGGTCCGTAGCCCCGAGCCGCTGATCGACATGGCGATGATGCGGATCCGGGGCGTATGGACGACGAATGTCGCCGCGTTCCTGCTCGGTGCCGGTATGTACTCGTCGTTTCTTCTCCTGCCCGAGTTCGCGCAGCTCCCGAAGAGCACGGGCTTCGGCTTCGGAGCGACCGTGATCGTGTCGAGCCTGTACATGCTGCCTTCGTGCATCGGGATGACGGTCGCCGGCGTTGCCGCCGGTCCGGTCGCAAACCGTTTCGGCTCCAAGCCGGCGCTCGTCGTCGGGACCGCGCTGGCAGCGCTCGCATTCGCGTACATCGCGGTTGTGCATCGTCACCCGTACGACCTGTTGATCAGCACGTCGCTGATGGGGACGGGGGTCGGGCTCGCCTGGGCCGCCCTCGGCAACCTCATCGTCCAGGCGGTGCCGCCGAGCCAGACGGGGGTCGCCGGCGGCATGAACACGGTGATGCGCACGCTCGGTGGCGCGCTCGGAGGGCAGATCGCCGCGACGTTCATCGCGGACAACGTCTTTCACGGATACCCGACAGTGACAGGCTTCGTCGCCAGCTTCGCGATGGCCGCGGGCTTCCTCGTCATCTCGACAGTCAGCGCTCTGCTCGTGCCGCGTACCCGGGTGGCGAGCGAGCCGGTCAAGCTCGAGGGACAGCTGGCGACGCTGTCGGAGGTTCGCTGACGGCGGCGGCAAACGCCGACGGATGCAAGAGCGGCACGAGCCCGATCCAGCCGCTCTCGAGCAGCGCCAGCAGCGATGGTGGCGTGATCACGCTGACCCGCCCCTGCGCCGGGCGCGGTCGGCGAGCGAGATAGCCCCGCGGCGACCACTGCAGGAGCTCCTCGCCGAGAACCAGGTACGGCTGCCCGTCCTGCACGACGAACGCGCCGTCCGGCAGCTGCGCCAGCGGCGCGTCGTGCAAGCGTCGCGCGACGCGGTCGGTGCATAGCCGCTCGGCGTGCAGCTGCGCGTCGATTGCATCCGCGCCGCGCTGGTCGGGGTGCAGCGTTGACCACACCGCCGTCAGATGGTCATAGTCGGCGCGGCGGCACTCCGCGCAGGGGCGGTGGCCGGCCGCGAGTGCGGTCGCGTCGTCGAGGAAGAACAGCTCCGTGTAGCGCCCCGGGACCATCAGCTGCGACCGGCGGCGGCCGCGAAACTCGAGCCGGCACGCGATCCAGCGCCGCACCGCGTAGCCTCGGCGAATCCGACCGTCGCCGTCGTGCAGGCAGCCGCGATTGCCGTACACGAGTCCACGTTCCTGCACCGCGATCAGCTCGCCGAGCGGCGTCACGCGGTTCTGGCGAGGCATCCGGCTAGCCTAGCTAGCCCGCCCCGCGGCGATGAGTTTGCGATCGCATTGCCGTCTAATCGCCGACCAGCTCTCAGTCAATTCAAAGGAGCAGCGACGATGCCGAAGATCACCCCATTCCTGTGGTTCGACGACCAAGCCGAGGAGGCGGCGGCCCTGTACACCGAGATCTTCGAAAACTCGCGAATCGTCAGCACCTCCTCCTATGGCGAGGCAGGCCCGGGCGAGGCCGGGACCGTCCTGACAGTCGCCTTCGAGCTCGACGGGCAACCGTTCACCGCGCTCAACGGCGGTCCCGCGCACAGCTTCACCGAGGCCATCTCGTTCCAGGTGGACTGTGGCTCGCAGGAGGAGGTCGACAACTACTGGAGCAGGTTGAGCGAGGGTGGGGAGGAGGGTCCTTGCGGGTGGCTGAAGGACCGCTTCGGTATGTCATGGCAGATCGTCCCGCGAAGGCTGCCGGAGTTGCTCAACGATCCCGACGCCGAGCGCGCGGAGCGCGTCATGAGCGCGATGCTGCAGATGCGCAAGCTCGACATCGCGGCGCTCGAGGAGGCGGCGGCGCTCCCGGGTTGATCGCCGTCCCCGACCCCGGCATAAGTTTGACAAGGCTGTAAAGATTAGCCCGGGGCGCGGCAGACCCGACGAGCAGGGCGGAGCGAGATGAGCGAACACGAAGAGCGATCGACCCCGATCCCCGGCCTGGTCCATGGCCAGCTCTGCTACCTGCAGATCCCAGCCCTCGACATCGGGACCTCGGCTCGGTTCTACGAGCGGGTGTTCGGCTGGCGCGTGGAACCGCCTGAAGCGGGATTCGAGGCGCCCGGCATGATCGGGCAATGGGTCACCGACCGCCCGCCTGCCCCTGATAGCGGCCCGATCGGGTGGCTGCACGTGGCCGACGTCCGACGCACGCTGAGCGAAGCGGAGCAGGCGGGCGCGGCGCTGCGACGAGGGGCCGATTCCCGATGGACCCCGCACGCTCGCGTCGTTCATTGACCCCGCCGGCAACCTCGTGGGGATCGTCGAGCACCGCGGCGACGTTCCCGCCGCGCCGCGGCGGATCTCGAATCGAACGATGCCGTCCTGCACGGTGATCCCCGAGCTCGTCTACGACGACGTGCCCGAGGCGATTGATTGGCTGTGCGACAAGTTCGGCTTCGTCGAGCGTTGGCGCGTCGGTGATCATCGCGCGCAACTCTCGTTCGGGACGTGCACCGTCGTGATCACGGAGCCCCGGACCTCGAAGGCGCTGCCGGGCCCCCACTCGGTGCTGGTGCGCGTCGAGGACGCAGACGCGCACCACGCGCGCGCCCGCGCGCGCGGCGCCAAGATCATCGACGAGCCGCGGGACTACCCCTACGGCGAGCGCCAGTACGCGGCCGAGGACCTCGGCGGCCACCACTGGGGCTTCTCGCAGTCGATCGCCGACCTCACACCGGAGCAATGGGGCGGAACGTCCGGACCCGCGCTCCACGCGCAGCCGCCGGCGGCGTGGGCCGAAGGGGAGGCCGAGGCCGCTCGCGCGCCGCGGATCTCGGTGATGCTGATCGTCCCCGATGCGGACGCCGCAGTCGCCTGGTACAAGCACGCGCTCGGCGCGAGGGAGTTGTGGAACCTCGGCGGCGTCGCCGGGCTCGAGGTCGAAGGCGCCCCGTTCTTCGTGCACGAGGTCAACCCGCGCAACCCCGTCGAGCGGAGCCCGGCGGAGCTCGGCGGCACCTCGATGCGCATCGAGGTGTTCGTCGCGGATCCGGATCGCTTCCTCGCGCGCGCCTTGGCCGCGGGCGCGTCGGCCGGCTCGCCGATCGTGGAGCATCGCGTGCCGTGGGGGATCCACCGGCAGGGGGGCTTTCACGACCCGTTCGGTCACAACTGGTCGGTCGGCGACGCCTCGCCGCTGCACCGTCATCCGAACTGATCAGCCCGGGCGGGGGCGCGTGGTTCGTGAAGCTGAGTCGGAGGATGCAATCGGCTCGAGCCGAGCGATCTGCCGTGGGCGACCGGGTAGATTGATGGGCATCGCCTCGAACGTCGCTTACGTCGGCATGCGCGGGCCACAGCCCTCCTACGGACACGGGGGGCCGCGCGTCGTGGGCGTGATCCGAGGCGGTGACAAGCGCACGCTGGTCCTCGACGACGAGCGCTATCTGCAGCAAGAGAACTTCGAATGGGGCTACGACGGCGCCGGGCCGGCGTTGCTCGCGACGGCGATCCTCAACGACTATCTCGGGATCGAGGTCGACCCACTCGTCGCTCGGGTGTTCATGCGCGACGTCGTCGCGCAGCTGCCGTCGGAGTTCGAGCTCGACGGCCGTGAGGTCGGGCGCTGGCTCAGCGAGCGGCTCGCGTTGGCGCTGCGCGAGCTGGCGCGTGCGTCAGACTGACGGCATGGCTCCCTCGCGATCGCGAGCAGATCTACGACCTCATGGTCCGCTACGAGCGGGCGACCGACACCCGCGACATCGACCTTGCGCGAACGTGCTTCGCCGCTGGAGGTGAGCGCCCGATATGAGCCTTTCGGCGGCCCACTCGGCGATTACTCCGCGCTGATGCGCTCCTGGGTCAAGGGCCTCGAGCCGATTCAGACGAGCCATTACTTCAGCAATTTCACATACGAGTTCGAGGGTGACGCGGGCTAATATTCGTGCCTGTTGATCGCACAGCACTGGCCGCGCACGATGGAGCCTTTCAGCGACACTCCCATGTACACCGTCGGTGCGCGGTATGACAATCGCGTCCGGCGAACGGCCCAAGGCTGGCGCATCACGCGGTTGCACCTGCGCACCCTGTGGGCCACGGGTGACCAGAAGGTTGCTCGGTCACCTCGGCTCGTGATGGGACCCGGGTCGAACTAAGTCTGACGCGGGTCCTCGGCGATCTCCCGGGGGGTGGGGGTCTACTCGCGTGTGGGGGCGGTCTGGGCGGGCTGGGCGATCCAGGCGGGTTGGACGATCCAGGCGGGCTGGGCGATCTGGGCGGGCTGGGTGATCTGGGCGGGCTGGGCGATCTAGCCGCGAAGAGGCGATCTATGCGGGCTACGCGATCTAGGCGCGTGGGGGCGATCTAGGCGCGTGGGGGCGATCGATCGGCCTGGTTAACGTCCCAGTCGAGCGGCCTGGGACCTCGACTGGGACGTTGGCATACGACCAGATGGTCAACAACCCACTCGCGTTTTCGTGGTGCCCGAGTGGGTTGTTTCCTACCTCGCGACCGCGCGGCGGGCGGGTGGGTGTCGCATCGCGCGCCTCGCGACCGCGCGGCGGGCGGGTGGGTGTCGCATCGCGCGCCTCGCGACCGCGCGGCGGGCGGGTGGGGTGTCGCACCGCGCGCCTCACGACCGCACGGCGGGCGGGTGGGGTGTCGCACGGCGCGAGCACCCACCCACCCGGGCCGCGAACCGGTCAGGTGTGTGACTGATCAGGCGTACGGGCCCAGCAGCCGCGGGTACGCGGTGCTGAGATGGTTCAGTGAGATCTTCCGCTTGACGATCTTCCACTCCCCGTCGATCTTCTCCACCACGTCGTTCCCGTAACAGCTGTTGCGCATCTCGGTCTTGGGCGGTTCAAGCACCTGCGTGACGATGAAATACAGGCGCACGCGCCGCCGGTTGGCGTTCCCCTCGTCGTCCGGGTCGACGATGAAGAGGGTGATGTGATGCTGGCGTGTGGCCATCACGGGGTCGCTCTGGTTCGCGACGCCGCCGGCGGCAGACTGCTCGGGCGTAACGATGTTCCCGTTGTACATCTCGATGTGTCCGCCCGGCGCGAAGCACGACGTCACGCCTTCGGCATCGCCCGTGTTCAGCGCCCAATAGCACTTGTCATAGAGCCTTCGGATCAGCACCTGGTCTTCGAGAGAGACCTCAGCCATCGTCCCACTCCTTTCCACTCCTCGCAGCGAGCCCTAGCGTTCGCTGCAGCTTCCGGGCACTAACCTACCGGTTGATTGGCGGAGATGCTAGGTTTCGGGTTGGGAGAAGTCGATGGCGATCGAGAACGTGGCCGGATCTGAGCTCACCCGTCCCGCCGGTTCTTGCCCGGCGCTGGCCGGTTACGACCCGCTGGCCGTCGGCGAACTGCGCGACCCGTATCCCAGCTTCGCCCGCGCCCGGCGTGAAGCGCCGGTGTTCTACGACGAGAAGTACGGCTTCTGGTCCGTGACGCGCCAGCCGGACGTCCTGGCGATCTTGCGTGACACGGAGCGGTTCTCGAACCGGATGGCGATCCCGTTGCCGTTGCCGCCGGAGGAGCTGCGCGACCGGATGCCCGTCTACCCGACAGCCAGGGCGTTGTTGTTCATGGACGATCCCCAGCACGGGCCGGCGCGGAAGATGGTCCAGGCGCCGTTCACGCCCAGGCGTCTGCGCAAGATGGAGCCGCTGATCCGCACCCGCGCGCAGGAGCTGTTGCGGCCCGATGATCCCGACCGACGGCTCGAGTTCGTGCGCGGGTATGCGACGCGGCTCGCGTTGACCGCGATCGGGGACATCCTGGGCGTTCCCGACGAGGAGTTTCCGCTGCTCGAGGACGCGATCGCGAGCACCAACCGGATCCACAGCGGCGCCTACGACGAGGGTGAGATGGAGTACCTCAACGCCGAGCAGCTGCGCTATTGGCAGTACCTGCTCGCGCTCGTGGAAGAGCGCCGCCGGGACCCGCGGGACGACTTCTCGTCGGTGCTCGCGAACTACGCCGCCGAGGACGGCTCCAGGCCCAGCACCGAGGAGATCGCCGGGCACATGCACACGATCCTCGGCGCCGGGTTCGAGACGAGCGCGCAGATGATGTCGTTCGGGATCAGGTCGATGTTGGAGCACCGCGACCAGTGGGAGCTCTTGCAATCTGACCGCTCGTTGCTGCCGCGCGCGGTCGAGGAGTGCGTGCGCCACCGCACGCTGATCAAGCGCAACTTCCGCGTCACGCTGACCGATGTCGAGCTCAGCGGCGTGGTGATACCGGAGGGCTCGTTGGTCGCGATCATGCCCGCGGCGGCCAACCACGACGAGTCGGTGTTCCCGGATCCGGATCGCTTCGACATCACCCGGTCTCAGCCGAACCTCACGTTCGGCAACGGCATGCACTACTGCCTCGGCGCTCCGCTGGCGAAGCTCGAGATGCGGGTCACGCTGGAGACGCTGCTCGATCTCGCCCCGGAGATGCGGCTCGCCGAGGGTCAGCAGATCGAGTACGTGCCGCACATGATCCTCGACGGGATGATGGGGCTGCAGCTCGACCTCGGGCCGGTGCCGAGCGACCGCGCGGCTGCCGAGTAGGAGTCGCTCCGCTCTCGAGCGACCCGCCTCCGAGCGAGCGCACGGCCGCCGTCTAGGAGTCGCCGCGCTCGCGAAGCGACCCGATACGAGCTCAGGCGTCCCGGAGCAACGGGACGAGCTGATTGGCGGCGAGCTCGATGTTGCGCATCACCATCTCCTCGGGCATCGCGCCGACCGATGCCCAGAAGTGGATCCCGATCGTCGGCGTGCCCCGCGTGGCGCGGAGGATCTCCTCGGCGACGTGCTCGGGGGTCCCGAACACGAACGCGATCTCGGGCCCGCCGGGGAGCGGCCCGTCGGTGTTGATCTCCTCGATGCGTACGCGAGCCGCCGTCGGATTGCCGTTGGCGATCTCGCGGGCGTCGCGGTAGGTCTGCCACTGGTAGGCGATGTGCTCCAGGATGACCGCCCGGTCGCGTTCGGGGTCGTCGGTCAGGAACGCCTGGATCGGACCGAAGAAGCGGGCCGAGTCGGGATCGTGGCCGCCCTCGACGAGGCCTTCCCGGTAGACGTCGAGCAGCTTCGGCGCGACCCGCAGGATGCCCAGGCCGAGGCGTCCCGCGGCGCGAGCGCCGTTCGGGCCGTTGACCCCCAGCCAGAGCGGGAACGGGTCCTGCATCGGAGCCGGCGTCGCCGTGCCTGACGCCCACAGCTCGAGGATCTCCTGCGCCTGCCGCGCGTAGAACGACGTGCGCTTGACGTAGCGGTCCGCGACGCCGAACAGTTCGTATTCCTGGCGCATGTAACCACCCGCGATGCCGAGGTCGAGTCGTCCCTGGCTGACGAGGTCGACGACGGCCGCCTCCTCGGCGATCTGGATCGACTGACGTAGCGGGGACAGAAGGATCGACGTGCCGACGCGCAGCCTCCGCGTCCGGGCCGCGACAGCCGCGGCGAACGTCAGCGGCTGCGGGAGATAGCCGTCCGCCCACGCGTGGTGCTCGGTGAACCAGGCGGAGTGGATGCCCGCCCGATCGGCCTCTTCGCATGCTTCGAGGATGAACGCGTACATCCGCGCCGGATCCTGGCCCAGCTCCCGGCGGGCGCGCACGTCGAAGTACAGTCCGACCTCCATCTGGTCACTCCCCCCGCGGGATCGGGATCCGGCCGCGCAGTCGTGCGGTTCGCTCTGCGAGGCGCCATCCGTACGTGGTCTTGCGCACGACGTCCGCGTAGGTCACCAACGTGATTCCGCTCGTGCGCGGACCGATGTGCTTGGAGAGAACGCGCACGGTGCCGTCCGTGTCCTCCCGGATCACGATGTTCGTCGTGTGGTGCGCGAGCGGATGGTCGAACGGCTCCCGCCACGCCTCGACGATCGCCGGGATCCCGACCATCACGCCGAGGCCGAAGTCGGTGGCGTCGTAGACGATGTCCTCGGTGAACACCTGGTCCATCGCCGACCAGTCGCGCTCGTCGATCAGGTGGCCGTAGAGGGCCAGCATCATGTTGATCTCGATCAGATCGCGGGTGTCGAGCGGCATCGTTGACAGCCTCGTGGGACGGCACCACGTCCGGCGCGGAAGTCTATAGCGCCCGCGGCGCGGCGCCGAGCCCGCTAGTCAAACGATTGTTTGCAGTCTCGAGTGGCGGGTGGTAGATTCGAGGTCGCCTCAGCAGAACGTCCGTGACTGAGGACGAGAGTTCCGGCCGCCGCGATTGCAGCGACAATTGAGTGCAGATTCAGATGGCGAACCAGCAGAACACGTTTGAGACGGTCGCCGAAGCGCAGCGTCGCGCGCGCCGGCGCCTGCCCAGGTCGCTCTACATCGCGGTGCTCGGGGGCGTCGAGCGAGGGGTCACGCGGGAGGACAACGTTGCCGCCTTCGGCGAGCTTGGCTTCGTGCCCCGCGTCGCCGCAGGGCTTTCCGGTCCGCGGGACCTGGCCACCACCGTGCTCGGTCAGGAGATCTCGTTCCCCGTGATCATGTCGCCGACCGGAGCCCAGGGCATCCACCCGCAAGGCGAGACCGCGGTCGCGCGCGCCGCCGCGGCAGCGGGGACCGCCGTCGGGCTGAGCTCGTTCGCCAGCAGGCCGATCGAGGAAGTGGTTGCGGCGAACCCGATGACGTTCTTCCAGATGTTCTGGCTCGGCACCCGCGAGGAGATGAACGAGGTGATGGATCGCGCGCGCGGTGCCGGCGCGAAAGCGCTCATCGTCTCGCTCGACTACGTGTTCGCCAC
The DNA here is from genome assembly GCA_963763525.1 of uncultured Solirubrobacterales bacterium. GTDB lineage: Bacteria > Actinomycetota > Thermoleophilia > Solirubrobacterales > Solirubrobacteraceae > Palsa-465. The sequence goes on along the minus strand of CAVXPA010000008.1, from coordinate 644,893 downwards.
GCGCCGCGACTGGGGCACGCCCCTGACGATCGCGCGCTACGACCAGATCAGCATGATCACGCTGGCGAAGCACTACGGGCTCGATGCGGTCAGGAGTCCGGGTTGGCTCCTGGACTTCATGCGCAACGGCGGGGTACCGCCGTTTCTCGCGCCGAATCTCGGCGAGGCCGGCCAGACGCCGCCGATGTACTTCGGCAAGGTCGTCGATTGGATGAAGACGCCGCCCGCCACATGGGCCGACATCGCCTGGATGCGCGAGCAGTGGGGCGGCCCGTTCGTCGTCAAGGGGATCGCCCACATTGACGACGCACGGCAAGCCGTCGCCGCCGGCGCGAGCGCGATCTCGGTCTCCAACTACGGCGGCATGAACCTCGACGGCACGCCTGCGTCGATCAGATTGCTGCCGGCGATCGCCGAGGAGGTCGGCGACCAGGTGGAGGTTCTCCTCGACGGCGGGATCCGCCGCGGCGGCGATGTCGTCAAGGCGATCGCGCTCGGCGCGCGGGCCGTGATGATCGGACGCGCGTATCTGTGGGGTCTCGCTGTGAACGGCGAAGCCGGGGTGACGAACGTCCTCGACATCCTGCGCGCCGGCATGAACGAGACGCTCAACGGCATCGGGCGAGCCTCGATCCACGACGTGCTCGCCGGCGACGTTCTCGTTCCACCGGGCTTCGCGATCACTCAGTCCCGCGAAGCCGCTCATAGCGCCAGCGAATGACCACACGGGTCGAGCACGATCACGTGGCGCTCGACTGCCCGATGGCGTGGCCGCGCCCCGGCGAGGACGACAGGCTGGGTCGGCCCCCGTTCCGCGATGAGCAGATGGACCTCTGCGTCGTCTCCGCGTTTGCCGACGTCGATCGTGTGCTCAGGGACGCCGAGACGTTCTCCTCGCAGTACGTCCTCGGCCCCGAGCACGCCGTCGCGTTCGACCCGCTGCTCGAGCGGATCGGCGAGGATCCGCGCGTCCCGACGGCGCGGAAGTTCTTTCGCATGGCGATCGAGGCCGGCGACGGCGACTTGCACCGGCGCGAGCGGAGCTTCGTCGCGAAGGCGTTCACGCCCAAGCGCGTGCGCGCGTTCGAGCCACTGATCACCGACTTGGTGCAGGAGCTGACCGACGCGATGGTCGGCCGAAGCGGCGTTCCATTCGTGGAGGCCTTCGCCGTCCCGCTGCCCGCGAAGGTGATGGCCTACGGCCTCGGCATGCCGCCCGAGGATTACCTGGACTTCAAGCGCTGGGCGGATGGGTTCCAGGGTCCGATCGGCGATCCGACGCCGGAGAAGCTCGATCGGTTCGCGAGCACCGCGGTCGAGTTCACCGAATACATCACGCCGATCATCGAACAGCGCCGTCGCGAGCCGACCGACGACCTGATCAGCGCGCTCGTCGGCGAGAACGACGCCGGTGCGCGGCTCACCACGGACGAGATCCTCGGGATGAGCATGGCGCTGATGCTGGGCGGCAACGAGACGACCGCGATGGGCATCTCCGGCGCGATGTTGTTCCTCGTCCGCGCCCCGGAGGTGCAGGCCGAGCTGAGGGCCGACCCGGCCCTGATCCCGACGTACGTCGAGGAGGCGCTGCGGCTGACCTCGCCGGTTCAGCTGCTGTTCCGGACGGCGACTCGCGACACCGAGCTCGCCGGTGTACGAATTGCCAAGGGCGAGCATCTCCTGCTGCGCTTCAACGCCGGCAATCGCGACGAAGCGCAGTTCCGGCGGGCGCTGCGGCCGCTGCTGGACCGATCCGACAAGCGCCATCTCGCATTCGGTCGTGGAATTCACGTGTGCCCTGGGGCGCCGCTGGCTCGCAGTGAGCTCCGGATCGCCTTCGAGACGCTCCTGGCTCGCTCGAGCGCGATCACGCTGACCGACCGAGACGACGCGGTCGTTGCCGCGGGCAACCCGATGACTGCGGCCGTCGGCGAGCTGTATCTCGATGTCCATCCCTGAGGGCAGCACGAGTCCCCGGACGGAAGCGGCGACGGTAAAGAACGAGGCCGGCCGCTGGACGGCGCCGGCAGGAGGTGCCAGATGACGACCGAGGCCGAGTACACCGAGGAATTCAAGAAGGTGGTGGCCAAGACCCAGGAGCGGCTCACCCCGGAGCAGATGACCGAGATCCTGATGCGTCACGAGCTGTTCGAGTTCGATGAGAACCTCGACGCGGTGCTCACGACCCTGGTCGACACGCCCGTCTACGAGCTCCAACCCCTCGGTTACCGGATCACCGGCAGAGAGGCGGTGCGCCTGATGTACGAGCGCACGCTCCCGATCATCCTCCAGTTCGACTATCGGCGCAAGCAGGTCGACGTCCGCGAGATCCCATGTGTCGCGTTCAGCGACAACCAGCTCGCCGCCGAGATGAACGACGAGATCGAGCTTCCCGACGGGACGAGGAAGCGCGTCTACCTCATGTGCGTGGCCGAGTACTCCGGCGACGCGCTCGTCGGTGAGCGGCTGTACCTGGACAGCACGCTGGCCCGCATGTACGAGGACGCGCTCGGGCCTGACTTCTTCGCCCGGCGGGATGTGACGAAGCTCTGAGCCTGCCGGCGCGCCGGTGACCGACCTCGGCCAGGAGGTCTTGATCGACGGTCACGCGGTGCTGTGCGGCAGCTGCTCCTGGACGGAGCGAACGCTGGTGGGGGAGGCGGACTGGTATCCGCGCCGGACGATGAGCGCGGAGGAGCGGCTGCGCTTCTACGCCCGACAGTTCCCGCTGACCGAGATCGACTCCACGTACTACGCGCCGCCGGCCGAACGGCAGGCCAGATTGTGGGCCCAGCGCACGCCCGAGGGATTCCGCTTCGACGTCAAGGCGTACTCGCTGTTGACGGGCCATCCCACCCGGCCGCAGAGCCTCTGGGCCGACTTGCGCTCGGAGCTGCCCGAGGAGGTCGCCGACAAGCGCAACCTGTACGCCTACCACCTGGAGCCGGATGCGCTCGACGAGGCGTGGCGCCGCTTCGACGCCGCGCTACGGCCGTTGCACGAGGCCGGAAAGCTCGGCTGCGTCCTGTTCCAATATCCGCCCTGGTTCGGCCCGCGCGCCGACAACCGCGCCGCGGTGCAGGCACTGCCCGAGCGGATGCCCGACTACACGATCGCCGTCGAGTTCCGCTCGCCGCGGTGGTTGGCGACCGATCGCGATCGGTCGCGAACGCTCGCGACGCTCGCCGACCTCGGGCTCGTGCTCGTGTGCGTCGATGCGCCAGCCGTCTCGCACTTACCTCGCCTCGTGGCTGTGACGAATGAGAAGCAGCTGATGGTGCGATTTCACGGGCGCTCCGACAGCACTTGGGCGACCACCTCAGGGTCCGCCTCGGAGCGCTTTCGCTACCTCTACAGCGAAGGCGAACTTCAGGCGCTGGCACAGGAGATCGTCCCGCACGTCGAAGAGGCGCGCGAGACACACCTGCTGATGAATAACTGTTACCGCGATTACTCGGTGCGCAACGCGGCCGAGCTGCGCGATCTGATCGCGCGCTTCGCGCACGCTTGAGCAGCCGCCTATACCGTCCGAGCCCCGCAGCTGAACACCAGGCGCGTTTGCCCCGCGCGCGCCGTGGAGCGAGTGTCATCGGTTCACAGAAAGATCACACGAGCGACTAACCTCGGCTAAACCCCGATGGCGAGACGCGCTATCTGTATTACTGCACGTCCGGACGGAACACGCTGATCCCGTCAAGAGGGGAAGACGATAATGGAGATCCGGTTCGCGGCCCTGGCGGCCGCGACAGTCACCGTCGCGGCCGTGTCAGGCCTCCTTCTGCAGGCATCGGCGGACGCGGCCGGCTCGGCGGGCGTCGCCGGCAGCCCGCGAGTGTCACCAGCTATCTACCCGCTCCGATCAACCACATCTGGCTGATCGAGATCGAGAACTCGACCGTCTATGACAGCTACGGTCAGCACGCGCTCGACCCGTGGCTGAAGGCGCTCCCATCACAGGGAGCGTTCCTGAGCGACTACTACGCCATTGCACATGGCAGCACGGGGAACTACATCTCGGACCGACCAGCTCGACGCGGCCGGGCTGACATGGAAGGGCTACTTCCAAGGCATGGGCAACGACCCGGGCCTGGACGGAACGACACAGACCGCTGAGGGTCCCGCCTGCGGCCATCCGGCCGTCGGGGCCGAAGACCCTGACTTCTACCGGTCCTCGCCGCCGGACGACGGATACGAGCTGCACCACAATCCGTTCGCATTCATGGAGTCGGTCATCGACAACCAGGGCTACTGCAATGCTCACGTCGTCAGCCTGGCTCCGCTTGCTCACGACCTCAAGAGCGTCGCGACGACGCCGAACTTCTCGTTCATCGAGCCAAGCGTGTGCAATCAATACCTTTCAAGCAGGATGGACTGATCGAGGTCGTCACCGACGAAGCGACCAACCTGCAGCCAAGCGTCGTCCCGCAGGAGACGACGGCACTGGAGTTCGGGAGCTGCTGCGGCGAGCCCGCGGCGTTGCAACCGATCACTGCGACCAACAGTGTCTTCCCCGACAGTCCCGCGGAGCCCAACTATCCGTGGCCTGGGCTCTACGGCGCGGGCGGCGGACCCGTTGGCGCCGTGTTGCGCACATCGCGACATCAAGCCGGCGAACGTCCTCCTCCGTGATGACGTCAAGCCGGTCCTAGCGGATTTCGGGCGCCTTCTCGACCAAGCCGGTCATGAACCGGCCCTGCCGGTCCACCTTCCCGTCATTGAACCCGAACCCGGGTCCGTCCTTAACGTCGACCACCAGTTCCCGGCGATCGGCGTGCAGGTCCAAGTGGTACAGGCACGTGTCGATCGTGGCGATCAGACCGCCACTGGCACACGGCGCAATCGAGCTGATATGGGCACGGATCGGCCAGACGGTCAGCTCCCGGCCGTCTGCGGTGCACCGGAACACCATCCCCTCACCCACGTCCACCCAGAACAGCCGCTGCTGGGCGACGTCCCAGACCGGACTCTCAGCGAGCCCTGCGACCGGTCCGATCATGACCTGGATCTCTGCCATCGCCGCGTGCCGGCTTCCGCCACGACCAGCCGTACGTGACCGCGGCCCCGGCGTCAGCGCTAGGTGTTGCGCCCGCCGTTCACGCCGATGATCTGGCCGGTGATGTATCCGGCCTCCTCGCTGACGAGAAATGCGCAGGCGGCGGCGATGTCCTCCGGACGCCCGAGTCGGCGAACCGGAGCCGACTCTGTCGAGCGCTCGATGCTGAGCGACCCTTCCGAGGCGGACTGCCTCAGCATCGGGGTGTCGATGAAGCCCGGCGGAATCGCGTTGATCGTGAGTCCCCTGGGGGCGAACTCCAAGGCCAGGCACTTCGTGAGGCCAACGACGGCTGATTTGGCGGACGCGTAGGTGGCCATCAGTGGCACGCCCGAGTGGATGCTCGAGGACGAGATGTTGACGATCCGTCCCCATCCCTCAGCGAGCATGTCCGGAATGACAGCCTGGCAGCAGTCGAATGTGCCGAGGAGATTGACCGCATAGACATGGTCCCACGTCTGACGGGTGATCTCCAGAAACGGCTCGAAGCTCGTGACGCCGGCGCTGTCGACGAGGATGGTCACGCGGCCAAGACGTGAGTTGACCTCCTTGACAGCGGCGTCGATGGCGGATCGATCGGTCACGTCCACGCTGGAGCCGGCGTTTGGTGCGTTTGGAGCCGGGGGCGACCAGAGATGAACACGCGGTACGGCGCGAGTCCGTGAGCGTCGAGTGTCTGGCTGCTGGGGCCGACGTTGAAGCCACCATCGAGCACGATCTCTTTCGGGGAGATCCCGAGCCGCTTCAGTGCGGCGATGATGATGCGATTGGAGATCATGAGTTCGCCGCAATCGCGGGATGGTGATGGCGATTGCCGTTGGCTGCACGCCGATACGGCCGCGCAAGGCTCAAACGAGCCGGACCGTCACGCGCGCCGCGGGCTGCTCAGGGTCGTGCGCTTCACAGCCTGGCCTGCTCACGGGCGTCCGATCGACGCGCCCGACAGTCACCACGTTCGACGGTAGTTCGGATGGTGCCACTCTTGGGGCACCACTATGTATGCCGGGCTCCGAGCCGGATCGAACGCGGCGACATTTCAGGGCGATGCTGCAGGCGGGTCTGTTCAGGTCCTCAGTCTGAGGTTGCCTGATGGTCGACCGGGCTTCAGCCGGGTCTGGCGACTCTCGATCGCTCGTCGCGCTACTTGATCACTTCCTTTCCGAAGATGGTCGTGCGGTGCAACTCGCGTCGGCTCGCAGGGTCGTAGGGCATTGCGCGGTGCAGCGTCCCGGTGTTGTCCCAGATGACCGTGTCGCCGACGGCCCAGGTGTGCGAGAAAATGCGCTCGGGCCTGGTAGCACGCTGCAGCAGGCGCTCCAGTAGCGCCCGCCCCTCGGCCTCGTCCATCCCAATGATGTAGTCGGCCGTGGCGCCGAGGACGAGCGACTTGCGCCCGGACTCGTGCGTCCACACCAGCGGCAGCTCCTTGCCGCCTCGGCGCTTCCACTCCGCCTCCTGCTCGGGCGTTGGATCGGTGTAGGTTTTCCGCTGGATAGCCTCCAGCGTGTGGAAGACACGGAGCTTTTCGAAGCGGCGCTTCTCGTCGTCGGTCAGCTCGTCGTAGGCCGCGTAGGTGCTGGCGAACTCCGTCTCGCCGCCCTCGGATGACACGCGGTGCGCCGTCAGCACGCTGGCCTTTGCGGGCATCGGGTCCTGTGTCCCGTCGATGTGCCACAGGACGTTGGCCCGGTGATATTCCCAGTTCGGATTCGACGGATCCATCATGATCACCATGACTTCAGGGACCGCGTACCCGGGGAACTGCACGACCTCGCCCATCTTGGCGAAAAACCTGGCCTGCGACTCGTCGTCGAGGTGCAACTCGGGGAACACGAGCGCGCCGTACTCCTCCGCGGCCGCCATGACGGCTCCGGGCAGTGACTCGTCGTTCAGCAGGCGGTCCACATCGATGCCGGCGACTTGGGCCCCCACGGTGGGCGTGACCTTCTCGATCTTCAAGACGCTCGTAGCGCTCATATCACTCCTTCGTTTATCCGTGCGGTTGATCAACTGTCGGGCATACGCGCGACCACCCGATTATGCCTCAATGGCGGCACCGCCCTCCCCTCTTAGAACTAACTGGCGAGGACCGGCGCGGCGATCGGCTCGACGAAGAAGGCCAGCGCACTGCTGGCGTCGAGCGCCGGCGAGATCACCATCGCGTCCCCCGCCCGCGTCGTCAACTCGCGGGCCACCGCATCGAGGTCATCCGTCTCCACCTCGTACAGCGCGAGGTAGCGGTGCGATGGTTGCGGGGTCTCGCCCAGCGCATCGACGTTGACGATACGAAAGCGCTGCGCGGAGACGAAGCCGTCGACCGCAACGACATCGTTGAGGTGGACATTGTTGTACCAGTCGTTGTACTCGTCCTCGGCGTCCGCGGACACCGGATTCGTTAACACCACGAACGTCGCCTTGGCCATCTGCACTCCCTGGGTCGTGATCGGGCCTTGGCGCGTTGCCGAGGCGCAGCGCCAGGCTCCCCTGACTACCGCCGCGTCGTGTAGCGACGGTAGTCAGGGACGCTACCACATCGGTGGCCGGAGCGCCCAGAGTGTCCGGTGATTTTCACCCCCGAGGGACCGGCAGACCTACACGACGGCCGCGCCGTGAGGTGCTAAACCGCTCACACCTATCGCTTGCGCTAGTCCGCACCCAGCGGAGGTAGGCGAACTTGTCGGAAGCTATAGCATTTCTGATGGTTGGGCCAGCAGGTGACATCGTGCGGGGGGACGATGCCACTGAGGCCAGCGCGGCGCGGTGAACAGAATTACGACAGGTGGCGCGCCGATTGGCCGGCGGACTCGGCGATCACGGACCTAGCAAGCGTACAAGCGGGGCACACCATATCAGGGCAATCGGCATACTCGACCTGCCGCGCTAGGCTACCTACGCCGGTGTGTCACCACGTCTCCCGACTGTCAGCGTACAGTGTTAATTGGGAGGTCGCTTGGCCCCTACTGGGCGTTACAAACTATTACAGCTACGCGAGGCGGGAAGATCGGGCCAGCGACGCGCGGGAGGTCGAGCGCCCTGGCGGGTGCGTTCCACAGGCGGACACGGATTACGGCTCGAGTGGCATCCGTAATTTGCAATTGCTACGAGCAGGAAGCGGGTGGTGCTGTGTCTGAAGCTTTTGAGGTCGTGAAGCGGTTTGGGGCTTTGATGGTCGACAACCTTCCGGAGGGCGAGGGGGGGGCTACCGCGGAGGAGCGGTTTGCGCAGATCCTGGAGATGCTTGATCCGGATATAAGGATTCCTGTGCCCGCTTCCCTGCCGTACGGCGGGGAGCACATCGGACGCGAGGAATTTCTAAAGATGGGGGAGGGGTTCGGCCAGACGTGGAACATTATTGACGGTGGTGTAGGCGCTCCCGTGGATCTTGGTGACGGTCGCGTTCTGGCGTTCTTCAGCCCGACGTTTGAATCGCTCGCGACCGGACGGAGGATCTCGTTTCAGCAGGTCGAGATTCTCACGGTCCGCAACGGCAAGATCGCGGAGCTCGTTCCGTATTGCTTCGATACGGCTGCGCTCGTCAAAACGTTCACGCCATAGTCCGCGACGATCGCATGAATGACATGGATTTCGAGCCGCTCGTCCGGGGTCTCTACCTCGAGGGTCTCGCAGTTGACGGCGACGCGATTTGGTTTACCGATGTGTTCGATGGCGGTGTCCAGCGCCGCGATCCCGACGGTAGTGTGTCGCGGTGGCTTCCCGAACGGACCTGGAGCGGTGCGCTCGCGCTCAATGACGATGGCGCGGTGCTCACTGCCGGCCCGGGCGGAATCCTGTGGGTCGATCCGGTAACCGGGCGGTCCGGGACGCTGATCGAGGCGGTGGACGGCACGCCGCTTCTTGGCGCGAATGAGATGTGTCCCGACGGTCAGGGCGGGCTGTACTTCGGATCGATCGACGCGCCGGCGATTGCGGAGGGACGGCCGCCCGGACCGGTCGCCCTTTATCACCTGAAGGTCGACGGGACGGTGAGGCGGCTCACGGGTGACCTGGTGTTCTGTAATGGCATTGGCCTCAGTGCTGACGGGCAGACGCTGTATCACAATGAGAGCTTCGTCGGCACGTTCGCGTATCCGATCCTGGCTGATGGGAGCTTGGGCGAGCGACGGATGCTGCTGGAAAAGAAGGATGTCGACGGCATGGCTTTCGACGTCGAGGGCAATCTGTGGATCACGGGCTTTAGCTCCAACGATCTGCTTCGCCTCACGCCGGAGGGCGAGATCATCGGTCGGGTGTCGGTACCGGCGGGAGCCGTCACGCAAATGCGTTTTGGCGGCGCTGATAGTCGCGACCTGTACGTGACGACGGTCCCGCTGGAGGCGGGCATGGAGATCACCGCCGGCAGGTGGCCTTCCAAGCCCGATTCGATCATCTACCGAACGCGCAGCTCTGTTGCGGGCAGACCGATTCCGCGAGTCCAATTTCGCCTCCACGCATAGATCACCGACTTCAAGGCACCTCAGGCAATCGGATCGGCAATAGCGCTTCGTGAATCGTCTAGATAATAGAGTCGCGTTCGTGACGGGCGCTGCGCGCGGGCAGGGCCGGAGCCATTGCGTGCGGATGGCGCAGGAGGGCGCGGACATCATCGCGATTGACATCTGTGAAGACTTGCCGGGCTCGATCGCGCCGCCGTCGACGCTTGCCGATCTGGAGGAGACTGCTCGTCAGGTTGAGGCATTAGGGCGGCGGATCGTCTTCGCCCGCGCGGACGTACGTGACGACGCGGCGCTGAGGGAGATCGTCGACAAGGGCGTCACCGAGCTCGGACGGCCAGACACGTCTGAAGTGAGGAAGAGGAGCGCATTCCGTCCCCCGGTTGTTGTGCGGGCCCGAGCTCGATCGCCATCATACGCCGAGATGATGGGGGCCTTGTCGCGGCGAAACACGTTGAGGCTCGCTTCATCACCGGGATCACGCTCTCGATCGACGCCGGCTTCACACAATATTGATGCCTACACGAACCACCGCTTCAGGTCGGTCCTAATCACAGAGAGACGCAGGAGGAATCATGAGCATCGGAGAGGTCATTGAGGCCGTCGAGTTGTCGGGTGGAATCACGACGCTATCGAACGGGTCGTTGTCGCAGTTCCGCGAAACTTTTCGTGGGCCGCTGCTTACAGCGGAAGATCTCGGGTATGACGAGGCGCGGCTGATCTGGAATAGCGCGTTTGACTGCCGGCCGGCCATCATCGCCAAGTGTTCGGGAACCGCCGATGTCGTCGACGCGGTCAACTTTGCTCGAGAGCACTCGTTGCTGACGGCAATACGGGCCGGCGGTCACGGCATCTCAGGATACGGAACGTGTGACGGTGGTTTGGTCATCGACCTCACTTTGATGAACGCCGTGTTGGTCGATCCCGACGGGCGCACCGCACGGGTCCAGGGCGGAGCCCTGTTGGGGGATCTCGACCGGGAAACGCAACGAGTCGGGCTCGCGGTGCCGGCAGGCGTCGTTTCGATTACAGGTGTCGCTGGCCTCACGTTAGGAGGTGGGCTCGGCTGGCTGCACCGCAAGTACGGATTGTCGTGCGACAACATCCGTTCAGTCGAGATAGTTGTCGCAGATGGGCGAGTGCTTCGCGCCAGCGCGTCACAGCACGAGGATCTGTTCTGGGCAGTTCGCGGTGGTGGCGGCAACTTCGGCGTGGTCACGGAGTTCGAGTTCGAGGCGCATCCTGTCGGGCCGATGGTGATGCTGGCTGCGGTCGCCTACCCGCTCGAGCAGGTGGCCGACATCTTGCCTCAGTGGCGCGCTTGGACCGAGTCCATACCGCGCGAGGTGACGAGCCGTGTGATCATCAGCACACCTCCGGCGCACCCTTCGCTGCCCCCCGAGATGCTAGAGGAGCGGCCGCTCGTGTTCGTTGGCGCGCTCTACGCCGGTTCCGCTGACGAGGGCGAGCGGGTCCTGGCACCAGTCCGTCAATTTGGTAGGCCCTTGGTGGACCTCAGCGCGCCGATGCCGTTCCGAGCTGTGCAGTCGATGCTCGACCTCGCCGGCCCTGGGGAGCTCGCCGGTTATTGGAAATCCGCGTATGTCGACCGGTTCAGCGACGACTTCCTTGATCTCGTCCTCGCCCGCGCGGACACTCGCCCGACTCCAGCCACGGTATTGCAGCTCATCACGATGGGCGGGGCTGTGAGTGATCTCGGTCCCACGGAGACGGCGTTTGGCGACCGCTCGGCCCCCTACCTGCTCAGCGCTGAATCAATCTGGGACGATGACGCCCACGCCGAGGCATGCACGACTTGGGCCAGGGATCTCATTAGCGATGCCGAAGCTCTCGGAGTCGCTCGAGGGACGTATCTGAACTTCAACGGGGAAAGCGATGAAACGAACCGCCGAGCCCAATACGGCGAAAACCTGGAAAGACTGAGCCGCGTCAAGCGCGAGTGCGACCCGGACAACCTGTTCCGACGCAACAGCAACATTCTCCCCGCGTGAGCCGCGCCACGACAGCCGCCCAGCCGCCACGGTGCATCACGCACCGGCGAGCGTCGCGAGCTTCAATCAAGCGGATCGCTGGCGACCCGACGTTCCCCACACCCGCCGGCTTCCGATGCGAGGCATCAGCCACGTACGCCGGGCTCTGATATGCGCGTTCAAGCAAAGATGGCATGAGCAGTAACGGCGTGGGAGGCCTCGGCGCAGGTGGCCGACCCTCCGCGTCGAACGACATAGGTTGAAGGCGCGCGCGGGTACCAGCCGCGCGGCCGGTCATCCGAACAGAGGGCGGACCGGGACTCACGGTATGTGGTGGGTCGGGCTGGACGCTGCCCGCGTGCGGTGTTCGACGCGAGGAGCGATGACGTATGACGATCGTGATGGGCGTGGATCAGCATCGGGCGCAGATCACTGCGGAGTGGATCGATACTGAGACGGGTGAGATCGCTCGGTCGCGGGTGGCGCCGGCGCATCGGGAACCGGTTCGCCGGTTCGTGGCGCGGTTCGCGGGTCGGGAGCTCGAGGTGGCGCTGGAAGCGACGACCGGGTGGCGGTTCGTGGTCGAGGAGCTTGAGGCGGCGGGCGCCCGGGTGCATCTCGCCGAGCCGGCACAGACGAGCGCGCTGCGCGGCAACAAGAAGCGGCCGAAGACCGACCGGGCGGACGCCAGGCATCTGCGTGAGCTGTTGATGATCGGCAAGCTGCCCGAGTGCTGGATCCCGCCCGAGCATCTGCTCGACCTCCGCGCCCGGGTCAGGCTCCGTCACACGCTGGTCGACGACCGCGGCGAATGGCAGCAGCGGATCCACGCGGTGCTCTACCACCACGGGATCCGACGCCCCGGCTTGGTGCTGCTCACCGCGGAGGGTCGCGCCTAGCTCGAGCATGCGCCGTTGCCCGAGACCGCTCGCGAGCAGATCACCGTCGGCCTTGCGATGATCGACGCGCTCGACCGGCAGCTGCCCGCGCTTGATCGCCAGCTGCGAGCGTACGCGCGCCGCCAGACCGGCTGCAAGGCGCTGATGGCCCACTACGGAATCGGCGAGCTGACCGCGGTCGCGATCCTCGCCGAGCTCGGCGACTGCCGCCGGTTCAGCTCCTCGCGGCAAGCGGTCCGATACGTCGGCCTGGACATCACCGTGTACCAGTCCGATCAGCGCCGCTCGCCTGGGCACCTGAGCCGGCAAGGACCCTCGACGCTGCGCTGGGCGCTGTACGAGGCCGCTGTGGTCGCCAGCCGCGCAGGCTCCCCGGACCGCGCCTACTACCTCCAAGCCGCCGCCCGGCTCGGGCATAAACGCGCGTGCCTCGCGATCGCCCGCAAGCTGCTCAAGCGCAGCTACCACACGCTCCGAGAACTCGGCGACACAGGGCTCCAGCCCGCATGACCTTCCCGTCGTGCGCCGGCGCCCCCCGTCAGCCGATGCACCGCGGCCAGCTCCCGAGAACCCGCTGCCGCCACGCCCGCGTGGACGGCCCGCAAAGACCGAGCGGCCGCACCGCACTTCCCCCAGCGGGAACAACACCCCATAACCATCATGTCGCCGACCCACCAACGCTTAGGGTCGTGGACCAAGATAAGCATGGGCGCCCGCGCGCACACATCCGCCGATCGCGCCAGCACGGCGCCTGTCAAGCGCTCCGCGCTCGGCCCTCCGGGCCGCCCTACGGGTGACAGAGCGCCGCCACTGGCACTGCATCACAACGAGTGGTCCCCCAGCGGGGGACCACGCCGTCACCAACTTCCTACGGCAGGAGCTTGACAAGGGCCCGACTGCACAGATAAGCGGGTCCACGGTCTCGGAGTCGCCGCGCTGATGGCCGCGGGGTCGATACCTGAGAGCGCAAACGCTCAGATTCACCAGCTCGTCGAGGGCGATCTGCGCGGGCACCCGTCGCACGGCATGCAGCGCCTGCCCACGCTCCTGCAGCGCATCGAGAACGGTGTCCTGAACCCTCGTGCGCGACCTGTGGTCGAGGCGCGGAGTCCCGCGGTCGTGGCGGTCAACGGAAGGTTCGGTTTCGGTCCGCCGGCCGCGCTCATGGCTGTCGGTGAGTTAGGTCGTGGTGCCCGGAACACCGGCATCGCCATCGCCGCCATCCAGGCGGCCGGGCACCTCGGGATGCTCGCCCCCTACGTTCGAGACGCTGGCGTTGCAGGGACTGATCGGCATCGCGTTCGCGACAAGCGAGGCACTGGTTCATCCAGCCGGGGGGCGCGTCGCGCTGATCGGCACCAACCCGATCGCAATCGCGATCCCCGCGCAGCCGCACCCCTTTGTCCTCGACATGTCCACGGCTGCAATTTCGGCGGGTGAGGTGATTGCGCTCGGGGATCGGAACCGGGCGCTGCCCGCGGGACGTGCCATCGACCGCGTAGGAATACCGCCCACGGATCCCTTTGCGGCGCTCGACGGGGCCATCTCGCCGTTCGGCGGATCGAAGGGGTATGGCCTGGGGCTCGGGATCGAGCTCCTCGTCGCGATGGTCGCTGACAGTGAGCTGGGAACACGCGTCCATGGCACGCTCGACACCGACGTCCCGGGTGCCTAGTCACCGATGGAGCCGAGTATCGGCTCCATCGGGGCCGCCCTATTGTGTCTGGTACGCCGGCTCTCCGTTGTCGATCCAGCTTGCGAACAATCCGAAACTGAAAAGCCGTCGAGTCGCGTTCACAACGCGCCTTGCTGACGCCCGAAACCGTGCCGTGGCCTTTCGAATTGTGACGCCGTGGCATGCCGGAGTCGGACGTCCTGTCTGGATGTCCGGGCCTGTCCGGTGGTAGATGGGCCGTTCGCTCGCCTCGAAAGCAGGGGGCAGATAGCGAGAGCTGGGTGGGGCTGTGTGCCACCATCCGGCCGGAGCGGATTGAACGATGAAGTGAATCGCCCGTCGGTATTTCCCCGTTGGGTGACGTGGAGTTCCCTCGCCGACAGGTAATTGGTGGGGTCCTAGTCCGGCGGAATGTTGTTGTTGCGCCGGAACAGATTGCCGGGGTCGTAGCGGCGCTTGACCCGGGTCAGCCGGTCCAGGTTCTCGCCATATTGGGCCTTGCGGCTGACCGCGTCGCTTTCACCGCTGAAGTTGAGGTAGGTGCCGCTGGCGATCCCGAGATCCTCGGCCTCGGCGACGAACTCCTGCGCCCAGGTGGTGCACGGCTCAGCAAACTGAGGATCTTCCCAGACCGCTTCGGCGCTGAGCATGTACGGCGCCGCCCGGAACCCAAACGCCGAATCGGTCGGACCCCGCCGGCTGACCGCACCGCCCATCGTGATCAGCTGCGTGACAGTCTGCGGGGTCGGGCGACTGTTCGCGCGACGCACCACGATGTCGAAGAACTCATCGGGCAGCCGATCCAGATACGCCGACTTCCAGTAGCCACCGAACTGGAAGTGCTTGGCGAGGCCCAGCTTCGCCTGCAGCGCGCAGAAGGTCAGCGTCCCGCCGAGATCCGCCAGCGGCGAGCCGAACTGCGAAATCGGCGCCAGATACGCCTCTGCCTCCTCGACCGGACCGGCATACACCGCCCCCACCAGCATCCCGGACCGCCCCAGCAGAACCCGCGGCAGCGATGGGTGATCCGGCGGGGTGTACATGATGACCCGGCTGGTGACCTCCTCCGGGATCGTCTGCGTCCATGCGCGCCACTGCGGCAGGATCGCCGCCGCGTCCTCAAGCGGGTAGGCGCTGAACCCGAGCCGCACCATCGGCCCAAGGCGGTGGGCATCGAACACGAACTCGGTCACCACCCCAAAGTTGCCGCCGCCACCTTGCAGAGCCCAGAACAGATCCTCGTGCTCAGTCGCGTTCGCCCGGACCACGCCGCCGTCTGCGGTGACGACCTCCATCTCCCGCAGGTTGTCGCACGACAGCCCGTACTTGCGGTGCAGCCAGCCCAGACCACCACCGAGGGTCAAGCCCGCCACGCCGGTGTCCGACACGACACCGGCCGGGACCACCAGTCCGGAGCGCTGCGTCTCCCGATCGAGATCGTTGAGCGTCGCGCCGCCCTGCACACGCGCGATCTGACATTCACCATCGACGAGCACCGCTCGCATCAAGGTCAGGTCGATGACCAGGCCGTGGTCGGCCAGCGCGAAGCCCGGGATGCCGTGACCACCGCCGCGAATCGCGGTGAGAATCTGATGGGAGCGCGCGAAGTTGACCGCGGCAACCACGTCCGCGGTTCCACGGCACTTCGCGATGATCGCCGGGCGGTAGGGCTCAAACACCGCATTGAAGATCACGCGCGACTCGTGATAACCCGGATCGTCCTCAATCAGGACCGGCCCGGCCATCGCGCCGCGCAGCTCCTCGAGGGACTCCTCGGAGATCTCCGTCGCCCCGCCCGACAGGCTAACCGCATCGATACTCGCGCTCCCGATGCTCATCACTCCACCTCCACGAACCTAACCCGGAACCGTGTCTTATTCAACAAGCGAACCCTACCCGAAGAATCTATCTTACGTCGCTTGACATGAGAAATACGACCCGTGTTAAGAATCCGCAATCACACTGGCGCACCCGGCACGATGTGGTTGGTTGGGTAAACGGCGACGGTCTCAGAAGACCACGCCTGACGAAGCGTGGCGAGCTGTCGCTCGAATCGCTTGTGCCGACCACGGAGCGGGACGGCGAAGGCGTCGAACTCTTCTGCACGCCAGCCGAGCCCGATCCCGAGGACGAGCCGGCCGTTTGAGAGCAGATCCAGGACGGCCACATCCTCCGCGACACGCAGCGTGTTGTGGAGCGGCATCTGCAGGATGCTCGTACCGAAACGCAGCCGAGTTGTACGGGCAGCGACGCTCGCGAAGAAGACAAATGGGGAGGGCAGGTACGAGTCGCTGAGAAAGTGGTGCTCAGCGCACCAGATCGCCAGATCGAGTCAAGCCGGCGCGCTCCGCCTCCTCGGCGAGGCTCGCCATCTCCAGGTAGACCTCCTGTCCCGATCGAGCGTCCGCCGGATGCCGCTGACAGGTGATGTTGCTCAGCCCAGATGCCATCGTGTCAGTCACACGGCATCTCCGCGAGGTCTCGCCCGTGACGGTACGTCGTCACGCACGGCGCTCGATTACGTTCATGTTGCCCTCGTTACAGAGTCCACACCAGCGGCTCTGGCCAGTTGCGCCAGCCACCCGCCCGCTCAGCCAGGCACCGGTCTGCCAGCCGGTGCCACCGGGCTCGCGTGAACCCGGTAGCTGCCAGCAGGCCAGGCGCTGGCGAGCAACGCTCGATCCGCTTGCCGCGCAGATGTATCGGGCCGCCAGCCCGCCGGTTGGCTGCCTGGGACGACCGCGTGAGCGATCCTGGCCCTACAACGCCCACACGCTCGCGGTCCGGACCCGGTGAAACACTCCGCAGCGCTCACTCGATCAGAACAAACCCACTCACTACGAACCGGCCGCGCGAGATCACTTCGCGGCCGTTTCGTCTCTCAAGAGTTTTTGTAGGGTCGGCGAGAGGCGCCTAGACCGCGCGGCACGTGTTGGCCCGACTGGTCTGGTTTCCTCCCGCCGCCGCATCGATCCGTGCATGCGGTTCTCCCGCACACGGCTCTCCGACGTTCTTCACCGCCGGCATTCGGCTCATTTCCCTCGCCACGCCCGGTGAGGGCGCGGCGCGACGACGGTTCCAGCGAGGCTGATCAAGCCCAGGCGGTTCGGCGAGGCGTATGTGACTACCCGCCAGCCGTAGGCGCGGGACCGTTGGTGGCGTTTGGCCACGAACAGCGCGAGCCGGTTGTGCGCGTGATGCTCGATCAGGTTGAAGTGACGGGCCGAGTTCCCGTAACGGAAGTAGCCCGCCCAGCCGCGCAGGTACCCGTTGAGGTCCTGCACGATGTCCTCGATGGGCAGCAGCAGCCGTTCGCGGGCCGTGATCTCACGAACGCGGTCGCGGGCATGCTGCATCGCCCGGCGTGAGGGCCAGCGAGCGAGGAACTGGACGTGCTTGGCGCGGTTGGCGCGCACCCAGCGGTGATGGAAGCCGAGGAAATCCACACCCTCGCCTCCGTCCTCCAGGTGCACGATCCTCGTCTTGGCGTCCTTGAGCTGAAGCCCAAGCTCGCCGAGGATCTGCCGCAACGACGCGAGCGCCGCTTCGGCTTCTTCCCGCGTCCGACACATCACGAGTAGATCGTCTGCGAACCGGACCAGAACTCCGTGCCCACGCTCCGCCCACTGCCGGTCGAGCCGGTGCAGATAGACGTTACAGAGGCAGGGCGAAATGACACCACCCTGAGGGGTTCCGATCACGTCCCGCCGGACCGCCCCGTCCTCCATCACCCCGGAGCGCAACATCGCGCGCAAGAGCTTCAGGACATGGCGGTCTGAGATCCGTTCCTCGATTGCCGACATCAACCCTGAGTGCGGGATCGCCCCGAAACAGTCCGAGACGTCCGACTCTGCGACCCATCGCCTCCCGTCCCACGCCTCGTCGATGAGGACCTGGAGCGCGTCATGCTGCGATCGCCTGGGCCTGAACCCAAACGAGCACGGCAAGAAGTCCGCCTCGAAGATCGGCTCAATCACCGTCTTCATGGCGGCCTGAACGATCCGGTCGCGTACCCGAGGGATCGACAACGGCCGCCGCTCGCTGCTGCCAGGCTTCGGGATGAACACCCGGCGGGCAGGCCACGGTCGGTAGCTGCCGTCCTTCAGATCCGCGGCCAACTCGTCGAGCAGCTTGACGATGCCGTACTGCTCGACGTCGGCGATGGACTGTCGGTCGATGCCGGCCGCGCCTTTGTTGGCGCGCACCGACTCCCACGCCCGCTCCAAGACGTCCCTGCGGTAGACCTTGTCATAGAGCGCATGGAACCTACGTCCGGGATCGGCCTTGGCCGCCCGGTAGAGCGTTCGTTGCAGTTCTCGGACTGTGTCCTGCTTGGTGGTCCTAGCCACGAGTGGCACTCACCGGCCCTTCCCTGTGCATGACGCATGAACGAAGCAGCGGCCCTTCCCTCACGCCGGGTTCTGTTGTCCCGTGCGCTCAAGCAGTAATACGGCCGCCTCCGACGCCCACCCGGCACCACACCCACTTCCCGGATTGACCGGTTATAGGACGGGTCGCTCCGACGACTGCTCCGCAGCATCATCGGGCCGGGGAGGGCCTCCCCAGTTCCCGCCGCCACCTTCCAAACGTTCAACACCCCATACGCCGGGAGGTTCATCAGGGCTGCTTCCAGGCTCTTCACCCCTTCCATGGCCTTCGCCCCGAACGGCCGGGCTCGGCTCCTCCTCTCCCCCGCCCGAAGACGGGGCTACTAACGACGCGGCAGGTTTCGCTTGATGCTGCAGACCGTTTGGTTGCTCCCCCAAAAGGGCTCTTGACGCTGGGCTTCGACCCGACCCGTTTCCAGACCGAGCCGCCAGCCTGCTACCGGGCCTCCTGGCAGCTACCCGGACGGGACTCACACCCGCTGGCGACGACGAGCTTATGTTGGATCACCTACTCAATAAGCGCCTCCAACTCTGGGCGCACCCGCGGCAAGTAGCTAGACTAGGTTTGAGGAGCAGGTGCGTGATCGCGTCGATTTGCTTATCCAGCACCGGAAGGTCTGGCGAGCGCTCCAGCGGCGCGACGTCGACGCCGCCGTGCAGTCGCTTCGGGCGCATCTCGAAGATTCCTCGGACGAGGTCGTGAGATTTGCGAACGAACGCAGTCAGGAGCCAGCACCATAGTTCTGGCTGTTCCACGTAGAACATCCATGCGAGCGCTCGACGATCGGGCGGCGTGCTTGCGTCACAGCGCTGCCATCTCCCCGCCAAGGACCCGCGCAAAGCGGTCGGCGCCGGCTTGGTCCAAGATGATCTGAAAGCCGCGCCGATACGCCGTCGCGCGCGCCGCGCATGCCGTGGCGATCGCGTCCTGCAGCTTGGTGTTGTCGCCCACGATAGTTTCCCATTGAAACGTAGTTGGACCGCGTAATCACCAATGTGTTACGTAGTTGGACCCCGCCCGGGCGGTGGCGAGTCCGGTGTGGCTCCGGCTGAACGGGACGCCGCCGGCACTGAGGTGCCGTAAATGGCGGTCGCTTCGGGAGTGCGCGTCTCGCTAGCAACGTGTGAAGACCGCCGCGGCGCGTTCGCGGCCGTCGCCGCCATCTCGCCGTTCATCAGGGCGGGAACGGTCAGCACGGTGAAGTACAACCACTACTCGCTGCTGCGCACCAACGAGGACATCTTCGGGCTCGGCCATCTCGGCGACGCGGCTGCGCCGGGCGCCGACTCGGTCGGCAACGATGTGTTCGACGACCTGCCCGATGGCCCCTCGGCGACCGTGCTGCTGCGCGCCAGCGGAGGGTCGCGAGCGACGCGGCGCAGGCGCTGAGGCTCGCTCGGGCGTCGAGCACCTCGCGAGCGGGGCTGAGCAGGCGGCTCAGCCCGTTCCTGGGGGGATGAGGTCGTAGCGGCGTGGGCACCCGCGTGGCTCGCGAGCCACGCGGGCTGCCCGCTCGCGCACGGAGCGACTCGGGTCCTGCTCTGAACATGGCTCTGAGCCTCTGAGCGCTCGCCCCATACAATGCGCGGCGTGGCGAGCAAGACGTGGTTCATCACAGGGACCTCGCGTGACCGCGGGTTTGGACGCACGTGGGCGACGGCGGCGCTCGAGCGCGGAGACCGCGTGGCGGGCACGGCGCGCGACGTTCGGACGCTCGACGAGCTCGCGCGAGCGCACGGCGACGCGTTCCTCCCGCTGGAGCTCGACGTGGCCGACCGCGCGGCGTGCTTCGCGGCGGTGCAGCGCGCGCACGATCACTTCGGGAGGCTCGACGTGGTCATCAACAACGCGGGTTACGGCCAGAACGGGATGGTCGAGGAGCTGACCGAGAAGCAAGCCCGCGATCAGCTGGACACGAACTTCTTCGGCACTCTCTGGATCACCCAGGCGGCGCTCCCGTTCCTGCGCGAGCAGGGCTCCGGCACATCGTGCAGATCTCTTCGATCGGGGGCATCGCGGCGTTCCCCGGGCTCGGGATGTACAACGCATCCAACTTCTCGAATCCAAGGCCTGAGCCAGGCGCTGGCGGACGAGGTTGCGTCGTTCGGGATTCGGGTGACGCTGATCGAGCCCGGTGGATTCGACACCGGCGTCGATTCGCGCTCGCACGACCGACCCCGCTGCCTGCTTACGAGTCGGTCTACCAGATGTCGCGTCAGCGCGCCTCGGAGCGGCGCCGAGTGCTGGGCGATCCGGTCGCGTCGGCGCGGGCGCTGCTGCAGATTGTCGATGCCGACGACCCGCCGCTACGCGTCTTTTTCGGTGGCGCCTGGCTCGGTGTCGCCAGCGCCGAATACGAGCGCCGATTGACGGTCTGGCGCGAATGGCAGCCGATCTCAGAGCTCGCCGAAGGCTTGCCGGACTCCGCCTGAACGCGCGAGAACGCCCCCGCGAGCTTCGTCATCCGCGCGCCGGCGAACGACGACACGACCGCTTGGCGCGACCAAATCGACTGGTAGAGTGCGTGCGTCCTGCCGCTCGCCTCGCAGCTCGCTGCGCCGGGTGAGCGGTCGCTGTCGGGAAGGAGAATCGTGATGGCGCTGACCGAGCCGCGCCCCGTCGAGGCCACCCCCACGACCCTGCGCGCGATGTACGAGCGGACGATGCTGATCCGGCGTTCGAGGAGGCGACGAGCCGGGAGTTCGCCGACGGCCAGATCCCGGGATTCGTGCACCTGTACGCGGGCACGGAGGCGGTCGGCGTCGGCGTCTGCGCCCATCTCGCCGACGAGCGACATGATCACGAGCACCCACCGCGGCCACGGCCACTGCATCGCCAAGGGGTGCGACCTGAGGGCGATGTTCGCCGAGATCGCCGGGCGCGAGCACCGGGCTCTGCAAGGGCAGGGCGGGTCGATGCACGTCGCCGACTTCTCGAAGGGGATGCTCGGCGCCAACGCCATCGTCGGCGGCGGGATCCGCTCGCCAACGGAGCCGCGCTGGCGGCGAAGCGTGCACGCAGCGGGGCGGTGGCGGTGTGCTTCTTCGGCGACGGCGCCGCCAACCAGGGCATCCTTGCACGAGTCGATGAACCTCGCCTCGATCTGGAAGCCTGCCGGTCGTGTTCGTCTGCGAGAACAACGGCTAGGCCGAGTCGACGCCGTTCGAGCTATCGCGCTCGGTGCCTCGAACGTCGCCGGCCGGGCCGCCGGCTACGGGATGGCCGGGGCGATCGTCGACGGCCGCGACGTGTCGCGGTCTTCGCCGTCGCCGGGTGAGGCCATCGCGCGCGCCCGCCGCGGCGACGGCCCGACCCTGATCGAGGCGAAGACCCACCGCTTCTTCGGCCACTACGTGGGCGATCGCCGCCAAGTACCGCAACGAGGAGAGCTCGCCGCGTTCCGCGCAGCTCGACCCGATCACGAGCTGCGCGCGCGCACCTCGAGGACGCGCGGCGTCCTGCGACGAGCGATGAGCTCGCGGCGCTCGAGTCCGGCGTCGAGCAGCGATCGCGGAGGCGGCCGCCTATGCGCTCGCGCTGCCGTCTCCCGACGGGGCGACGTGGCCCGACTCCCGCGGAGCTCCTGACGGACGTGTACGTCTCCGACGCGGAGGAGCTGCGACTGAGCGTCCCCACGCGCACGCTACAGCTCGATGCCGAAGCGGTCAACGAGGCGATCTCGCGCTCGCGATGCGCAAGCGGATCCGAACGCGGGTGCTCCTGCTCGGCGAGGACGTCGCCGGCGGCGCGGGCCTGGACCACCCTCAGGACGACGAGGCGTGGGGGGCACGTTCGGCGCCACCAAAGGGCTCTTCGCAGCAGTTCGGGCGCGAACGGGTGCTCGACACGCCGATCACCGAGGCGGGCTTCATCGGCGCCGCCGTCGGGGCCGCGGCGACCGGCCTGCGGCCGATCGCCGAGCTGATGTTCGTCGACTTCTTCGGCGTCTGCATGGACCAGATCTCCGACCAGGGCGCCAAGCTGCGCTACATGTTCGGCGGCAAGGCGCGCTGCCCGATGGTGCATCCGCATGACGATCGGCGCCGGGCTGAGCGCCGGCGGCCAGCACTCCGGCTGCTCACTACTCGCTGTTCACGCACATGCCGGGCATCAAGGTCGTCACTCCGTCAACTCCTGCGGACGCCAAGGGGCTGCTGCTCGCGGCGATCGCGGACGACGATCTCGTGATGGTGTTCGAGCACAAGCCGCTCTACGAGACGCAGGGCGAAGTCCCGGAGGGGGACGAGCCGATCCCACTCGGCCGCGCCGAGATCAAGCGCGAGGGCGAGGACGTCACGATCGTCGGCATCTCGCGCATGGTCCACATCGCGCTCGAGGCCGCAGAGCAGCTCGCCGCCGAGGACGTCTCAGCCGAGGTGCTCGACCCCAGAACGCTCTCGCCGCTCGACACCGAGGCGATTCTCGCCTCGGTCGAGAAGACGCATCGGCTCGTGATCGTCGATGAGGACAACCCTCTGTGCAGCGTCGCGGCGACGATCGCCGCGATCGTCGCGGACGAGGGGTTCGACTACCTCGATGCGCCGATCAAGACGATCACGGCACCGCATACGCCGGTGCCGTTCAGCCCGCCGCTCGAGCAGGCCTACATCCCGAGCGCGCAGACGATCGCCGCCACAGTCGGCATGCTGCTCTGACGCGTCGTGGCGACGATCGTCCCGATGCCGAAGTGGGGCCTCCTGATGAAGGAGGGCACCGTGACGGAGTGGCTGATCGCCGAGGGCGAGGAGGTCAGGGCCGGCGAACCGCTGTTCACGGTCGAGACCGACAAGGCGACGAACGACGTCGACGCGCCCCACGACGGGGTGCTGCGCCGGATCGTCGTGACCGCGGGGACGAAGGTCGCGGTCACGACGCCGGTCGCCGTGCTGAGCTCCCCCGGGGAGACGGTCAGCGACGCCGAGCTCGACGCGCTCGTTGCGGCCGCGCAGCCCGTGCCGCTGCCCGCGGCCCCGGCGCTCGCCGGCGTGGCCGTACGACGCGAACGCCCACAGCGCTCGGCGCGGACGGGCGAGCGAACCCTGGTCACGCCCGCGGCGCGCAAGCGAGCGCGCGAGCTCGGCGTCGATCCCGAAGAGGTCACGCCGACGGGACCGGGCGGCCGCGTCACGCTCGAGGACGTCGAGCGAGAGGCCGCGGGCGAGCAAGGCGCATCCGCCGCGAGCGCGACCGGCGCACCGCCAGGCGAGACGTGGATCGAGACCGGGCCGCACCGCATCCACGTTCTGACGCTCGGCGACGGTCCCCCGGTCGTGCTCCTGCACGGGCTCGGAGGCTCGCTGATGACCTGGCAGGGCGTCGCGGAGGCGATCTCGCGACGCAATCGGGTGATTCTCGTCGACCTCCCTGGCCACGGGGCCAGCGCCGCGCCGGATCCGAGCGACTTCGACTATTCCGCGGCGTCGCTCGCGCAAGCCGTCGCCGACGCCGTCGCGGCGCTCTGCGACGAGCCGGCCGTGGTCGCGGGCCATTCGCTGGGCGGCGCCGTCGCGGCGCTCATGGCGAGCGCATCGCCACAGCGCGTTTCAGCGCTCGTGCTGATCGACCCGGCAGGCGTCGGTGACGACGTCGACCCCGAGCTGATGCGGCTGATCGAGGCCGACGCGAGCGAGGCCGGATCGCGCGAGCTGCTCGAGCTCTTCTTCAACGACCGCACGCTCGTGACGGCGGCCGGCGTCGCCGAGCATGCGTACATGCTCGCCCAGCCGGGCGTGCACGCCGCGGTTCGGGCGGCCGCGCGCAGCACGTTCGACGGAGCGGCCCAGCGGCTCGACGTGCGCGACGTGCTCGCGGACGCCGACGTGCCGGTGCTCCTCATCTGGGGCGCCGAGGACCGCATCTTCGACGTCAATCAGGCGCACGCGCTCGAGCTCACGGTTCCCGACGCGCAGGTCCGGATCGTCGCGGATGCCGGCCACGTCCCGCATCTCGAGCGGTCCGACGAAGTCGTGGCCTTGATCGACGCGTTGCTCGTCCGGTAGGTCGGTGACGGCGGACGCGTCAGCGGCGGCTGTGCCAGTCGCGCTCGTGACCGGCGCCGCCGGTGGGATCGGGGGCGCCGTCGTGCGGCGCCTCACTCGCGACGGGTTCCACGTCGTCGGCACCGACCTCGTAGAGGGCGCGTGGGCGTCGGTGCCGGCCCGCGCGCTGAGGTGCGACGTGACCGACGAAGCGGCGCTGCGCTCGATGGTCGACGCGCTGTCGTCCGAGCTCGGCCGCCTCGACGTGCTCGTCAACTGCGCCGGCGTGCTGGACGTCGCCGGCGTCGCGGAGATGAGCAAGCGGCAGTGGGATCGGGTGATCGCCGTCAATCTGACGGGCACGTTCCTCGCGACTCGCGAGTGCCTGCCGCTGATCCGCGCATCCGACCGCGGCCGTGTGATCTGCATCGCGTCCGACGCCGGGAAGACCGGCGAGGCGGGGATCGCCCATTACTGCGCGTCGAAGTTCGGCGTGATCGGGTTCGCACAATCGCTCGCGCTCGAGCTGGCGCGCGAGCCGGTGACGGTCAACTGCGTCTGCCCGGTGATCTGCGACACCGATATGCTCGACCAGCTCACCGAGGGATACGCGCAGCTCCCCGGTGAGGGCGACGCCGAGTCTCTGCGGGCGCGCTACATCGCCGAGGTTCCGAAAGGACGGCCGTGCTCGCCGTATGAGGTCGCCGCCGTGATCGCATTCCTCGCCGGGCTCGAGGCCGCGTTCGTGACCGGCCAGGCGATCAACATCTCCGGCGGCAAAGAGGTGCACTGACGCGGTTCCCCAGCGCCCCCCAGACGCGCGCTGGATCCCAGTCGACGTGACGATGGAAGTCGAGTGCGCTCGGTCGATCGGCCGCGGCTTCGCGCGCCGCGATCGTCCGTTCGTCCTGTGGCAGGGCAAAGGCGTCGATGTGCGGCTTGAGCGGGCGAAACAGCCAGATCGGCCGGCGCAGCTCGCCGCTCGCCGGCCGCGTGATCGCGAGCCATTTCCGGTACACCGCGCGGGCGCGTGGCGAAGTCGACGTGGATGTCGGCGTAGCGATCTCCGGGCAGTGCGGGCCGCACGCGGACCTTCTGGTGCCAGCAGTGCATGCCGCTGACCGGGTCGGGGTGCACGGGGAAGGTGATGTTCTGGTGCACGCCGGCGTCGTTCCACCAGATCCGCGCCGACGAGCTCGGGTCCGCCGAGGCCCACGGCCGCACGCCGTGGATCTGGCGGAAGTCGACGCGTGCCGTCCGGCCTCGGTCATGGTCGACGAGCGCGGAGGACCAGCGCTCCATCCCCTGCTCTTCCTGCAGCCGCCAGCGCCCCATGTGGTGCGAGGCCGCGACGACGCCCGGCCGGATGCCCTCGGTGACGAACGCCTTGATCACGAACCAGCCGATCTCGGTCTCGACGCGCGACGAGCTCGCCGGTCGCGACGCCGATCCGCTCTGCGTCCTCCGGGACAGACCAGCAGTGGATGGGTGTGGGCGAGCTCGTTCGAGATACTTCGCGTTCGCCGGAGCGCGAGTGGATCATCGTCGGCAGCCGGTAGGTCGGGAGCAGCACGTACTCGCCGCTGGCGTGGTCGATCAGCGAGTGGTGTACGTGGGTGCGCGCGTACGTCGGGCGTCGCGAGCTCCGGCCAGCCCCACTCGGCGAGCGTCTCGGAGTACAGCTCGAGCTTGCGCGACGGGGTGTTGAAGCCGCGCCGGGCGATCCCGTCGACGACCGCCGCGATCGTGTCCGGGCCGGCCGGTCAGCGGCAGGTGCGCGCCGTCGAAGCGGACCTTCGTGACGGTGTCGCTCGCGCCCGCGCACCTCGCGTCCGCGCGTCCGAGGTCCTCGACCTCGGCTCTCGTGCTGGTCGTACTCGTCGCGGGCGATCTCGACCGCGCCGTGGCGGCGCATGTACTCGAGCGGCTCGAGCCCCTCGGCGGCGGCCTTCTCGGGCAGTCCCGGAACGGAGTTCTCGAACATCCACCGGTAGTACTCCTCGAGCGTGATCTTCTCGCCGGGCCGGTACGGCGACTCGTAGTAGCTGGCGGATGCCCGAGCGACCCGTCCGGGTCCGCACGCCAGGACAGCTCGATCCAGAACTCGCCCTCCTCCCAGACCTCGCCGGGGTTCGCCTCGTAGGTGAACTGACCTCTCGTGCCCATCCGCTCCATCGCGACCCGCTGCACGGGCTGGCGGAAGCCGAGCCAGCGTCCGGCGTGGGTCTCGTAGGAGTGCGTGTCGTGTCGCTCCGGTCCGTGCCCCATCGGCAGCACGTAGTCGGCCCACCACGCCGTCTCCGACCAGGTCGGCGTGAGCGCGCCGTGCAGGCCGACCTCGTCCTCGTCGCGCAGCGCCCGCAGCCACGAGTACCCGTCGGGGAAGGTCCAGATCGGGTTCAGCACGCGGGTGAACAGCACCGGCTGGGTGCCGCGCCGTCGTGCAGGAAGTGCGGGTACAGGATGCTCATCTCGTTGTGCGCGAGTGGGTACTCCCGCGGCCAGTTCAGCTCGTTCCACTGTCCGTGTTCGCCGGGGGCTTGCGCCACGGCGCCGGGATGAACTTGTTCCACGCGTTCGGCTGCACGCCGCCCGGGCTGGCCGATGCAGCCGCGTCAACACGTTCAGCAGCATCAGCGCGCGCGTGATCTGCCACCCATGCAGGTTCCCGGCGGCGCCGGCACGCCAGATGTGCGAGGCGAACGCCGGCCGGGCGGCGGCGATCTCGCGCGCGACCTGGACGATCGTCGCCGCCGGCACGCCGCTCTCGCGCTCGGCGAACTCCGGCGTGTACGGCGCGTACTCGCTCTTGAGCTCGCGCGACGAAGTTCTCGAACGTCGGCTCGTGAGCTGCGGCGCCCGGTGCGCCAGGTAGGTGCGCCAGTTGACCCAGCGGCGACGAAGTCGCGGTCGAACAGTCCTCGCTCCAGCATCAGCCTGCGCGATCGCCAGCAGCACCGCCGCCTCGCGTCCCAGGCCACGCCGGCAGCCAGTAGTCCGCTCGCGCGGCGGTGTTCGACAGGCGCGGGTCGATCACCGCGATCTTCGCGCCGCGCTGCTGCGCCTCGACGATCCGCTGCGCGTGCGGGTTGAAGTAGTGGCCGGACTCGAGGTGCGCGGAGATCAGCAGCATGAAGCGTCGCGTTGGCGTAATCCGGCGAGGGGCGGTCGGTGCCCGACCAGAATCCGTAGCCGGCAGCGACCGCCCGACGAGCACACGTTGGTGTGCGAGTTGTGGCCGTCGCAGCCCCACGTCTCGAGGAAGCGCTCGGCGAACCCGTCCTCGCCGGGCCGGCCGACGAAGTAGCAGACGTCGTTGGTGCGCCCGGCCGCGAACGCCTCGTGCATCCGCTCGGCGAACGTGTCGAGCACGTGGTCCCAGCTGACCCGCTCCCACTCGCCGCCCCCGCGGGGCGTCCCGGCTTCCGGCGCAGCGGGTAGAGGATGCGCTCGGGATCGTGTGATCTGGTTGATCGTCGCTGGACCCTTGGCGCAGTTACGCCCGCGTGAACCCGGGTGGTCCGGATTGCCCTCGAGCTTGCGGATCTCGAAGTCTCCTTGTCGACGTACGCGGTCAGCCCGCACGCCGACTCGCAGTTGAAGCACACGGTCGGCACGAGCATGTACTCGCGCGCCACCTTCCGCGGCCACGCCGCTGGGTCGTACTCGGTCCACGCGTCCCACTGCTCGACCGGTGGGAAGTCGCGCAACGGCGCCGGTGCCGTGCCCGAGCGATCGTTTCGTCGGGCGTCGGCACTCGCCACTCAGCTCAGTGGCACGCTCTGGCCCGCGCGGACCCACGCGTCCTCGTAGAACCACAAGCCGACCAGCGCGCGCGACGCCGGCGGCGGCCAGCAGGCCGAGCCGCTGCCCGACGAGCAGAACAGCGCAGCGCCGAGCAGCCGGCAGCCACCAGTCCGACGACGTCCCCGACCCAGAAGCGCGTCGCGAAGCGGTCGCGCCACAGGTTGCGCGCGGCCCGTTCGGCTTGACGCGGTGGGGTGGCGCCCGAACGTGTCGTGCGCCGATCGATCGCCGGCGCTGACCGCGGCGCCGCCCAACAGGCACCAGGCAAGCGCCCGATGCAGCGTCAGCGGGCGCCTGGACGGCGACGGCGACGATCGCCAAGCGCGCCGGCGCCGGCGAGCAGCGCGTTGACGATCGTGTGCGCGAACAGCAGCGGGCTCTGCCACAGATCGCGGCCCTCGCACTGGTTGAACAAGAACGCGGTGTACCCGGCGAGCAGCGCCCCGGCGGGCACCAGCGCCCAGCGCAGCACGTCGCGCAGGCCATGTGCGTCCGATGAACGCGCGCGATCGTGAACAGCGACCGCGAGGACGCGCCGCAACGTTGATCACCTGAGCGCCGCGCGCCAGCCACGAGCGCCACTGCGGCTCGCGTGAAGAGGTAGTAGAAGCGCCGCGGCTGCTTCAGGTCCCACACCAGGAGCACGCCTGTCACCGCGATCCCCGCGAGCGCGAGCACCCCGGGCACGCGGTCCGCCAGCGGCGACCCGCGCGCACCGAGCCAGGAGCAGCAGCAGCGCGAGCATCATCGCCCCGGCCGCGATCCCCTTGGACAGGAAGTAGCTCGACACCCTCCAGCCCCACGGCGGCGGGTGGGCGATGTCGCGTCGTGACGCCGCGCATGCGCCTCGGCGTTCAGCGGGGCGAGCTTCTCGCGCTTGCGACGGCGTCACCTCGGTCGTCAGATATGCGCCCCCGCCGGCCGCCAGCGGGTTCAGCGCCGTGTCAGTCCGCGCCGACGTAGTAGACGTTCGGGCCGGTCCCCTGCTCCGGAGCCGCGCACCGTCGAAGGCGTCGTCGCGAGCGAGCCGGCTGACCTCCGAGCTCGGGTCCTCGACGTCGCCGGAGATGATCGCGCCGACCGGACAGACGACCTCGCACGAGGGCTTCAGATCCGTTATCGACTCGGTGGGCGCAGAAGTTGCACTTCGCCGCGGTGTGCGAGTTCGGGTCGATGTACAGCGCGTCGTACGGGCACGCGTTCAGGCACGCCTTGCAGCCGATGCACCGCTCGGGTCGAAGTCGACGATCCCGTCCTCGCGCTTGTAGAGCGCGGTCACCGGGCAGACCTCCACGCACGGCGCGTCCGTGCAGTGGTTGCAGCGCAGGACCGAGAAGTGCCGCCGCGTATCGGGAAACTCGCCGCGCTCGATGTACTTCACCCAGGTTCGGAACACGCCCAGCTCGACTCCGTGCTCGACCTTGCACGCCACGGTGCACGCGTGACAACCGATGCACCGGGACTGATCCATCACGAAGCCGTACTGGCCCACGATCCGATTGTGCCGCTGCCCGTGGGCGAGAACAATTCCGATGCGGCCGATAGCATTCCTCTGGCGGAATGAGCCACGTTCTTGGAGAACCGCTCAACGCGGGCGAGCTCGCCGCCTTCGTGGCAGCGGTCGACGCCAGCAGCATAACCGCCGCCGCCGAGGTTCTCGACCTCACGCAATCCGCCGCGACCAAGCGAATCGCAGCGCTCGAGCGCCGCCTCGGTGTCCGCGTCCTCGAGCGCAGCCGCATGGGCGTCGTCGCCACCGCAGCCGGCCGCGCCCTCTATCCCGAGGCACAACGCGCCCTCATCGCTCTGCGCGACGCGGCGGCGGTCGTCGCGAGCCACAGCGGCCAGTCGCCGACGCTGCGATTCGCCGCCAGCCATACCATCGGCGGGTTCCTCCTCCCGGGCTGGTTGTCGGCGTTCCGCCGAGACAACGTCCAGACACGCAGCCAGGTCGGAGATCGTCAACTCGCAAGGCGTGCTGATCAGCGTCCGCAACGGGCAGGTCGACATCGGGTTCATCGAATCGTTCGATCCGACAGACGGGCTCGACACGTACACGGTGATGTTCGACGAGATCGTCGCCGTCGTCGCCGCGACGCACCCCTGGTCGCGGCGCCGGGCGATCCCGGCTCGCCTGCTGCCGAGCGAGCCCTACCTCTCGCGCGAGGCAGGCTCCGGGACCCGCGCCGTCGCCGCCGAGCGGCTCGCCGCCGTAGGCATCACGCTCGATCCGACGCTCGAGACCGCCTCGACGCAGAGCCTCAAGCGAGCCGTCCTCGACGGCGGCTTCACGTTGATCTCCCGCCTCACGATCGAGACCGAGATGCTCGCGGGGACGCTGAGCGCCTTGCCGGTTCAGGGCGTCGATCTCACCCGTCCCCTGCGCGCCGTACGCCGCCGCCGGTCCTCTGCCTCGCCGGAAGCGGCCAGATTCTGGCGCCAGATCCAGCGTCTCGCGGCGTGAGGGGACCCCCAGCGGCGGCGCCCGGCCACGAGTGCGAAGGTGGCGCGGTGGATTCGACAACTACCATGGCGCCCGGACCGAGCATGAACGCAGAATGAGCATGGAGGAGGCTGGAATGGCTGATCGCCCGCTACCGGCGCGAGACTCACCTCTGAACGCGCCACGGCTCGACGTGGATTTTTCCGATCCCTCGCTCGCCACCAACCCGTTTCCGATGTATGAGCAGATCCGCACGCTCGGTGCAGTCGTGTGGAATGCCAAGGTCGAGGTCTGGATGGTGCCCGGCTATGACGAATGCGTCGAGGCGCTGGACGATCCGAAGGGCGAGCGCTTCATCACCGTGGGCTCGCGACACCCGGAGATGACGTTCTGGTTCGACGCGCCCAACATGATCATCGCCGACGGTGCGGAGCATCGCCGGCTGCGACAGGGTGTCTCTCGCTACTTCACCCCGAGCGCGATCACGCGCAGGTGGGAGCCGCGGGTCCGTGAGGTCGTCGAGGAGTTGCTGGCGCCGCTGATGGACGGTGGCCAGAGTCTCGATCTGATTTCGGACTTCACCAAGATTCCGGTCGTGATCGTCGCCGAGATGATGGGCGTGCCAGAGGGGCGTCACGAGGACTTCCGCCGCTGGTCGCACACGATCGTTAGCAACTTGCGCTACGGTCGTGAGTCTTCCGAGGCACGACGGGTGATGGATGCGGCACTCGCCGAGCTCAACGCCTACCTGAGTGACGAGATCGAGCGCCACCGCCGTGAGGAGCCCGACGACGTGCTCACGGTGATGGTCAACATGCCGGATTGGACCGACGCGGAGGTCCGCTCATCGGCTATCAACATCCTCGTCGCGGGCTATGACACGACCGCCAAGCTGCTCGGACAGTGTCTGGTCGCGCTCGAGCGTCATCCTGACCAGCGACGCCTCGTCGCGGAGAACCTCGAGCTCGTGCCGAACGCGATCGAAGAGGTGCTTCGCTGTTACGGCACCGCACACCGCAGCGTGCGCGAGGCGGCGCAGGACACGGTGCTGGGCGGGACCGAGCTACGGGACGGTGACATCGTGTACCTCTTCCTGGCAGCCGCGAATCGCGATCCCGCGCGCTGGCCCGACGCGCACCGCTTTGACGTCCGGCGCGAGTTCAAGGCTCATCTCGGGCAGCCGCATCTGGGGTTTGCGATCGGGCCGCACATCTGTCTCGGCGCGCCGCTCGCCCGTCTGGAGGCGAAGGTCGCGCTCGAAACGCTGATGCGTCTGGCGCCGGAGTATGAGTTGCGGCAGGTCGACTACGGAACCTGGGGTGGCGGCGCGTTCGGCCCGCAGAGCGGCATCATCGACGTCGGCGTGGCCGCAGCTGCTTAGGTAGGCTATTTCCGTTCTGGAAGGGAGAGGCGATGGCGACCGATACCACGCAGGCTACTCAGGACAGCTCAACCGAAGGGCTCCCCGTCGAGACGCTGTTGATTGACACCGACATCGAGTGGCACACGATGGCCGCGCCGACCTCGGCGATAAACCAGACGATGAGCCTGATCGTCAACGGCACCTTCGACCGCTACCCGGAGTTGCGCGTCGTGATGCTGGAGGGTGGAGTGACGTGGCTGCCATGGTTGCTGTGGCGGCTGGACGCGCAGTTCAAGGAGCTGCGCGCCAACGTGCCGTGGGTGAAGCGGCTCCCGTCGGAGCACATTCGCTCCAACGTCCGGGCCTCGACCCAGCCGATCACCGAGGTGACACCGGGCCACTTTGTGAAGCTGATCGAGATGACCCAGACGCAGGACGTATACATGTTCTCCAGCGACTATCCGCACTTCGACGCCGACTCGGCGCACATCGTCCTGGCCGGGCTTCCCGAGGAACTGCGCACCCGCATCCGCTATCAGAACGCGCTCGCAACTTATCCCAGGCTGAAGAACCTGCTCGGCCTATGACGCCGGGACCGGCCGTGCTCGAGGACCCGTTCGTGGGTTACGAGGAGATCGTCTGGGACGGGACGGTCCACAGCTACCGCCCGGCAGCCGATTGGCGCCGGCGGGTCTCCGCGAGCCTGCAGCTGCACGAGGAGGTTGCCGAGGACCTCGATCCGGTGACGTTCGAGGTACTGCGAAATCGGCTCTGGACGATCAACCTCGCACACGGCGAGACGCTCACGCGAATCTCCGGCTCCCCGATCTTTCAGGCGTTCGATTTCTGCATGACGATCCTCACCGAGGACGGTGAGTTGGTGATGAATGCGCCGTTCGTCCAGTTCCATTGTGCGGGCACGCCGCTCGTCGCCCGCTATGTGATGGAGCGCTACAGCGCCGCCCCGGGGATCGAGGACGGAGACATCTTTCTCGCGAGCGATCCATGGGTGGGCGCGCCGCACCAGATGGACGTCTGCATCGTGCAGCCGGTGTTCGTCGAGGGCAGGCTGTTCGCTTGGGTCGCGAACGCCGCGCATCAGTACGACCTGGGCGGCGTCGTCCCAGGAGGTTGGCCCCAGAGCGCGGTCGACATCTACAGCGACCCTGTGCTGTTCAAGCCGTTCAAGCTCGTCGAGCGCGGGGTGCTTCGACCGGACCTGGAGGAGATGTACCGCCGGCAATCGCGGATGCCGGATCTGGTCGCGCTCGACCTCCGCGCGCAGCTCGCCGGCTGCCGGTTCGCGACGCGCAGCCTCCTGAGCGCGTGCGAGGAGTTCGGCGCCTCGACGGTGAAAGCGGCGATGCGGCAGATCCTCGATCGCGCGCAGCAGGCGTTCACGTCAAAGCTCGAGCGGATTCCGGACGGGAAGTGGACGGAGGTGCGCTACTTCGACGAGAAGCTCCCCGGGGATCGCCACACCCATCGCATCCAGGTGAACGTCGAGAAGCGCGGCGACCGGCTCCTCGTCGACAACGTCGGCACCGATTCGCAGACCGAAGGGCCGATGGGCTTCCCGTATATCGGCTTCGCCGGCGGGTTCATGGGGATCCTGTCCGTGATGATGCTCTACGAGCACACGTTCGCGATCGGTGGCGCCGAGCGCCAGGTCGACTTCCGCCCGCTCCCGGGCCTGCTGACGTGCGTCGATTACCCGGCCGCTGTGGCCGGCTCGGTCATGAACCTGTGCTCCTATATGCACGCGGTGATGACGATCGTCTCGCGCATGCTCGCGTGCGACCCGGAGCTCAGCCGCGACGTGATGGCCGGAGGTGGGGACATCCCGATGATCGTCGTCGCCGGCACGAATGACCGTGGCGTCGCGTTCGGCACCGGGATCATGGACGGGGCCGCCCAAGGCACCGGGGCCCGTTCGCACATCGACGGGGTCGCGACGACCGGATATGCGTACGTCCCCCAGATGCGGGTCCCCGACGTCGAGGCGACCGAGGTGTTCTACCCGTTCCTGATGATCTACCGGCGCGAGCGCGAGGACAGCGCCGGCGTCGGACGCTGGCACGGCGGCGTCGGCGTCGAGTACGCGCTGACGCCCTACCGCGCCGGACCCGTCGAGGTCATCACCAACTGCGGCGGGACGGCCGTCTCGACGACTTGCGGCTCGAGTCTGTTCGGCGCCTACCCGGTGCCGCCGGCGCGCTACGAGGTCGTCAAGGGCAGCGACGTGCTGCAGCGGTTCGCGTCGGGCGACGTGCCGCGCACCGGCAGCGATCTCGCCGCCGCAGAGCGCTTGCGGTTGCGGGGGAAGTCCAACGGAACGCCGATCGGGACGGGCGACGTGCTGATCACGGCCGTCCCCGGGGGCGGCGGCTACGGCGACCCGCTGGAGCGCGCAGCGGACCTCGTCGCGGCCGATCTCGCCGTCGGTCATGTCTCCGGAGAGGCGATGGCGCGGATTTACGGCGTCGTGCTGCGGGCCGACATGTCGGTCGACGTCGACGCCACCGACAGACGGCGAACGGAGGTGCGGGCGGAGCGATCGAGCTGGCGGCCGGCGTGGGAGCTGTTAGGAGCGCGAGCGCCCGAGGAGGTTGCGACGCCGGCGAGCGGTCAGCCCGCGCGCCACGTGCACCCGGCGATCGTCGCCCGGGACGACGCGGGTCAGCGCGTGCTCGCGTGCGCGCGCTGTGAGCACGTCCTGTGCGACTATCGCGGCGACTACCGACTCGGGCTGCTCGCTGACCCCGGACCCGTCACGCTGATCCCCGCCGCGACTGACCCATCGTTCTTCCTCGACGACGAGATCGTGTTCTGGCGCTTCTGCTGCCCCGGTTGCCACATGCTGATGTCGACTCAGATCAGCCGCACCGGCGACCCGTTCGTGCCGGAGATGCGCCTGGCCTGAGCGTGGATTTCAGGTGCAGCTGGGCCGGCTCACGGCGACGACGGCAGGCGCGCGTCGGCCTCGCGCCGGCCCGACAAGAGGATCTCCATGTTGCCGCTCTGCCAGACTCGATGTGCGGAGCGGGAAGCGATCCGCCAGCCCGCGTCGGTGCGGACGACGCGATCTACGTAGTACGCACCGCCCTGGAACAGGTCGCCGCCCGGACATCCCTTCCAGAGCACGGACAGGATCACGTATGACCGCATGATCACGGCGTCGTCCTCGGGGATGAGCCAGTGATTGGCGATCAGGTGCTGTGTCGCATCATGCGACTCGTGGACCGCGAGCACGAACTCTGCGAACGCGTCGCGCCCGCGGATCGTCGCGCCGCCCGGGTAACTCGCCTCGAAATCGTCGGTGAAGGCACGCGCGAACAGCTCGTGATCCTTGCTGTCGAGGGCCCAGGCGAAAATGCTCTGCAGCTCGATGATGTCGAGGCGGTCCTGTTCGGTGAGCTCGATCATGCAGGGTTTCCTCTCGCGGTTTGCCGTGAGCGTATCCAGTTACGTCTGGGGACGCGCCCGAGGTGCGGTCTTGACGAAGGCAACCGCCACCGATATTCTCATATTGCTTCAACTGTTCCCATAGCGAAACGCCCGGGAGGTTCTGCCGCCATGTCCAAGACCGCCCTCCAAAGACGGTTCAACAGTGAGGGAGCTTTGGCGTGAGCACCGCAGTCGCAAGTCAGCATGGCTGGCCCAGGTGGGAGGACCCCGCGTTCTATCTCCAGGATCCGGAGCTGATCCAGGCGCAGATGGCGGCGCAGCGCGAGGCCGCGCCGGTCTTCCGGTATGAGGCGCCGCGACTGGCGACTGGTTTCTGGGTGCTGTCGCGCTGGGAGAACTGCCGCTTCATCGGCAGCCATCCCGACCTCTTCTGCAACGAGTACGGACATGCGGTCGGCGATGCGAACGAGCCCGCGGAGGGAGTGCTGGCACAGCTGCCGCAGTGGACGATCGAGGAGCTCGCCAAGCCCGGTGTGACGGCGGCGCAGAAACGGGGCCTGATCGCGCGCGGGAAGCTCTCGCTCGGGGATCCGGCGCTCGAGAACATGATCTTCCTGGACCCGCCGCGCCACGGACAGGTGCGCAACATCTTCATGAAGGCGCTCCGGCCGAGCCTCGTGCGCAGCCTCAAACCGCGCATGGGGCAGATCGCGGACGAGTTCCTCGACGAGATGGTCGTGCCCGGCGAGGAGGTCGATTTCGTCAAGACGATCGGGCGGATTCCGGCCGCGGTCATGACCGAGATGGTCGGCGTCCCCCGCGACATGCGCGAGGAGTTCATCAGGATGGCCTCCGCGCACCTCGAGGTCGTCACGGTCACGCCGGACAAGGACCCGGCCGAGCTCGCGCGCCTGCGCGCCGCGTCGACGGATTTCCGCGACTACATCCAGCAGCTGCTCGCGGAACGGCGCGCGAGCAGCACCGACCGCGACGATCTGATCAGCGTGATCGTCCGCGCGGAGCTCGACGGCAAACCGCTCCCGCAGTCGCTCGCATTCGTGTTCGTGACGCACTTCATCAGCGCCGGTGAGACCACGCGGGCGCTGCTCTCACACCTGGCGATGGCGCTCGGGCAGCGCCCCGAGCAGCGCCGGCTGCTGCTCGAGCGCCGCGAGCTGTTGCCCAACGCGATCGAGGAGACGATGCGCTACTACCCGGTCAACTGGAGCGGCTGTCGCACCGCGCTCCGGGACATCAAGATCGCGGGGCAGCCGATCGCCAAGGACGACTACGTCGTGATGGCCTACGCCGCCGCCAACCGCGACCCGGACGTCTACGAGGACCCGAACCGCTACGACATCACCCGCGCATTCGACAACGACCACCTCGGCTTCGGCCACGGCGAGCACTCGTGTCCCGGCGCGCTGCTCGCCCGCGTGGACTCCACCGCGATCTGGGAGCGCGTCCTCGCCCGGTTCGGTGACTGGGAGCTCACGGGCGAACCGGTCACCTGGAGCAACCCGTTCCTGCGCGGCGTCACCAGCCTGCCGATCACATTCAAAGGCCTGACATGAGCGCCGCGGCCTCGTCCGGACGCGGCGCACCACCGCCCGGTTGCCCGGTCCTCGCCGGCTACGACCCGCTCGATCCCGCCGAGCTGCGCGATCCGTACCCGGGGTTCAGGCGCGCGCGCGCGGAGGCACCCGTCTTCTATGACGAGAAGTACGGCTTCTGGACGGTCACCCGCTATGAGGATGTCGTCGCCGTGCTCGCCGACGAGACCAGCTTCTCGAATGCCGCCGCGATTCCGATGCCCCTGCCGCCGGAGGACCTGCGCGAGCGCATGCCCGTGTACCCGTTCGAGACGGCGCTGCTGTTCCTCGACCACCCGGAGCATCGGCCGGCGCGCAGGATGGTCCAGGAGCCGTTCGTGCCGCGCCGGCTGAAGGAACGCGAGCCGCTGATCCGTAGGCGTGCAGCGGGGCTGCTGAGCGCTCGGGAGGACCGCCTGATCGACTTTCGCAACGACTACGCGATCCCGCTCGCCCTCACGGTCAGCGGCGACCTCGTCGGGGTGCCGGAGGCCGACTGGCCGATGCTCGTCGACGCCGTGTACGGCGCGTTCGAGATCGCACGGATCGAGAGCGGCGTGGTCAACGATCCGGCGCGCATCCGCGAGCTGGCCGAGGAGCAGGCCCGCTACTGGGATTACCTCGTTGCCCTGGCCGAGGAGCGCCGCACGCATCCGACGGGCGACTTCTCATCCGTGCTCGCCGCCCAGGTCGACCCCGACGACGGCTCCCGCCTGGCGGCTCAGGAGATCGCCGCGCATATCAACACGATGTTCGGCGGTGGCTTTGAGACGAGCGGACAGCTCCTCACGTGGGGCGTCTACGCGATCCTCAAGCACCGTGACCAGTGGGAGCTGCTCAAGTCCGATCCGTCGCTGTTGCCGGGCGCGGTCGAGGAGTGCGTCCGCTACCGGACGGTGACCAAGCGCATCTTCCGAACCGTGATCCGGGATGTCGAGGTCGGCGGCGTCGAGATCCCGGCTGGCTCGCTGCTCGCGCTGTCACTCGCGTCGGCGAACCACGACGAGACCGTGTTCGACGATCCCGAGCGCTTCGACATCCGCCGCAGCCCGAGTCCTCACAACGTGACGTTCGGCCGCGGGATGCACTTCTGTCTCGGCGCGCCGCTC
This sequence comes from uncultured Solirubrobacterales bacterium, assembly GCA_963763525.1. Lineage (GTDB taxonomy): Bacteria > Actinomycetota > Thermoleophilia > Solirubrobacterales > Solirubrobacteraceae > Palsa-465. The sequence continues at coordinate 606,735 of CAVXPA010000008.1, read as the reverse complement.
GCCAAGGCGCAGCTGCGGATCACGCTGGAGGAGCTGATGGACCTCGCCCCCGACGCGCGGGTCGTCGCCGAGGACGAGATGAGCTGGAAGCCCGACTACCGGCTCGAGATGGTCGAGTCGCTGTTCGTCGACCTCGGGCCGCTCGCCTGAGCGGGCCGGTCCACCCGGCGCTCGGGCCCTGCCGGGTGGTCACGCACTCGCGGCCGCCGCGTGCGCGACGCTCGCGGTCGGGTGCCGTCCGTCGATCGCGCGCGTCACGCGCCCCGCGGCTCGCACGACGGCCCGTGACAGCTTGGGCACATCGCGCCCGCGGAAGTGCTCGCCGATCAGCGTGATCGCGAACAACAGGTTGCCGCCCGGTCCGAACACGGGCGCTCCGATCGACCAGACCTCGGCGTCGGCCGGCAGCTCGCCACCGGGCGGCACGAAGTCATCGTGGGCGAATGCCGCGAGCGTGCCGCTGAGCTCCAGGCGCCCCTGCGGCGTGTTCAGGTCCGCGGTCCCATACAGCTCGCGCAGCTCATACAGGCGGGGCACGCGGATCCCGATCGCATACCCGCGGCGGCGAACGTCCTCGACGGCGCCGCGGTAGCGCTCGCGATCGGCGTCTGTGAGCTCCGGACCGGGGCGACTGAGCCACGTCTCGACGGTGTGCTCGCCGGCCCACGCGAGCAGGACGGTGCCGAACGGCGGCACGAGCGGGTGGCGCTGCCCCTCCTGGAACGTGGACGTCAGCGGCCCCGGAATGCCCGCATGGTGAACGACGAGCAGATCGGCATCCGTCGCCATCACGACCACGCATTCCGCGTCGTGCTCTTCGGCCAGTCGCCCGGCCTCGTTCTCCGCGTGCGTCAACGCCGGCAGGTTGCGCCCGGCGACGTTGCCCATCGGGACGAGAGCGGGGCCGAGCCGGTAGTCGAACGTGTCCGGGTTGCGCAACACGAGCGCGCGATCGGTCAGCGTCCCGAGGATCTTGTAGGTCGTCGTCTTGCTGAGCCGCAGCTGGCGGGAGAGCTCCGAGAGCGTGAATCCCCGGCCCGGATGCGTCGTCAGGAAGTCGAGGATCTGAACTACGCGCTCCGCCGTCGGCGTTCCCATAGCTGAACGGTAGCGCTCGTACAGGCGAACGCACTCACGATGAGAAACGCGAGCTTGACTCAGATCGCCGCGTTCGTGAAAGACTTCGACCGTGCAACTCACAACTGACGACTACATTGCAATTCAGCAGCTCTACGTGCGCTACGCGTTCGGGGTCGACATGAAGGATTTCGATCAGTGGCTCTCGACCTGGACCGAGGATGGGACGTACGTGAGCTACAGCTCGGCGGTGATCGAGGGTCACGAGGCGCTGCGCGCGTTCGCCGAGGAGAGCATGGCCAAGCCCGAGCTCAAGGGCTACCACTGGACCGCCACGCCATTGCTCGAGGCGACCGATTACGGCGTGCACGGCCGCGCGTACATGCTCCACGTGCACGCGCCGGAGACCACGGGCGAGATCGGGCACGCGATGTACTACGACGACGAGCTCGTCAAGCAGGACGGCGAGTGGCGCTTCCGGCGCCGCCAGACGAAGCTGCTGCCCTGAGCCGCGCGCCTGACGCCGGCTAGCTGGAGCCCGCGGCCACGTCGGCGGCCGCCGCGGCAATCTGGGGCGAGCTCGGCTGCGTCCGCTCGGTGAGCACGTCGGTCGTCAGGCAGCTCGCGCACGCGGGGCAGTAGTACTGGTTGATCGTGATGTGCGGCGGCGCCTGGCGCCGGCGGATCCGCATCTCGAAGCGCTCGAACAACTCCGCGATCGGCACCTCGTCCTTGACGAGGTGCCGGCGCCAGTCGTCGGCGATCGGCGCGATCGTCTCCCCGCAGTAGGCGCAGCTCCACGCATCGCCCCCCTCGCCGTCGCTCATCACGACTGACAGTCCCGGTACCGCGGGGGCGGTGGCCGTGCGCGCCGGCGGCTTGCCGATCCGCGCCTCACGCAGCTCTGCTCGCTGGCGCGCGGTCGCGCCGGGGTCCACGGCGCCCTGGGCGTCGACGATCACGCCGTAGGCACGCTCGGCGTGCTCGATCGTGATGAAGCCGGCCCGCACGTCGACGGCGACGAGCTCAGGCTCGCGCATCAGGGCGTCGCCGAGGCCGGCGCCGCCGCCCGCGATCGAGCGCACGACGTCGCCGGGGTTCAGCGTGAAGTTGCCCTCCCGGGTGCCGATCGTCTGCTTGGTGCCCTCCAGGCTCGGCTCGTCGAGCGGCTGGCCCGCGTCCCACCCGGCGCCCGGCTGATACCGCGTGGCGCGGATCGGGTACTGCTGGCTCGCCGACGGGGGCAGGCCGCCGCCGAACCCGGTCGGGGGGAATTCGGCGCCTGAGCCGGTCGTGTTGCCGTAGAACGAGGAGCCACCGAGGAGCAGAAAGGCTTCATCGACGCTCTGTCCGCCCCGGGTGTGGCCAGGCCCGCCGCTGTTCTGCGCGATGCGTCGCCACAGGAACAGGACCGGGTCGTTCGCCTCGTGCGCCTCGACGTCGGGCATGCCCGAGCCCGACATCGTCGAGCTCCCATACATGTCCTGGCCGTCGGCGATCGTCTGTGCGCCCCCGCCCGCGCCGACCACTGCGTCCATGTAGGCGAGGATCGCCGGCTTGCCGTGCTCGTCGTGGCCATGCAAGTGGATGGCGGCGTAGGCGTCGCTCGCGACGCCGCCGACCCGCCCCCGCAGCTCGGGGTCGCGGCTGAGCGACGCTGCCTGGTTGAGCACGTTGCGCGCCGCCTTCCCGCAGCGGATCGTCGGCTCCGTGTGGGCCATGCTGACGGGCGCGGGAAAGCGCGCGTTGACGATCGTCCCGGGCTCGCCGACGTCGATCTCGGATCGGACGCCACATGCCCGCGTTGAACGGGAGGTCGCCATAGGCCAGCATCGTCAACAGGTGCGTCATCACGTGGCCGCTCGCGGCGCCGATGGTGCCGTTCACCGGCGCCTGGACCTGGGGATCCCCGGAGAATGCGAAGTGCAGCTCCGATCCCTCGACCGTGAGCGCGCAGCGGATCTCGACGAGCTCGTCGGTGCCACGCCCGCTGAACTCCAGGTACTCGACGGCCTCGTAGCGGCCATCGGGCATCGCCTCGATCCGCCGGCGCAGGAGCGTCTCGGTGAGTTGCTTGTTGCGCTCGTTGTGCTCGCGGTGCCGTTCGATCCCGACCCGGTCGACGAGCTCCTCGAGCTTCATCTGCGCGACGTTGTTGGCGGCGATCATGCTGCGGATGTCGTTCAGAACCGGTCCCGGAATCCGCACGTTGTGCGCGATGTAGCGCTTCCATTCGTCGTCGAGGTGGCCCTCGCGGATGATCTGCAGACCGGGGAAGCGCAGCGCTTCGTCGTACACCGACAGCGCGCCCGGCGCGACTCCCGAGACGCTGATCCCGCCGATGTCGAGTACGTGCAGATTCGAGAACGCCCAGCCGATGTGCTCGCCGCGGTAGAAGGTCGGCATGATGATCGCGACGTCGCCTTGGTGCTGCGCGCCGTAGTCGTACGGGTCGTTGACGATCCAGCCGTCGCCTGGCCGCGGCGTTACGTCGTCGCGCTCGAGCTGCTCGATCAGCGCCTGCGTGTTCAACCACGCGCTGGCCGAGTGGATCAGCACGTAGCACGACAGCGCGAGCTGCTCGCCGCGCTCGTCCAGGAGGCACGTGCTGAAGTCCTTTGCGTGGGAGACGACCGGTGAGCCGGACGTCCGCACGAGCGTCACCGCCATCTCGTTGACGATGTTCTCGATCGCCTTGCGATGGACCTCGGTCGCGACCGGGTCGTAACCCGCGTTCGCGCGCCCCCTTCGCTGCACCGGAGCGTCGCTCCACGACAGGCGGTAGTTCATGAGCTCGTCGCGCGCTGCCGTGACGCCCGAGGGGACGAGGATCGTCGTGTCGCGCGCGTCGATGATCGCCGGGCCCGCGACACTCGATCCGGGGCTGAAGCGCGCGTCGTCGTAGACCGGGACGTCGCAGTGGCGTCCCTCGAGCGGCAGGTAGACGCGCCGGCGCCCCTTGAGCAGCTCCTCCGCGGTGGCCGGCTCGGGCGACCGCGTGCCGATCTCGAGGCGGTTGGGCCGCCGTCCCCGCACCTCGACCGTGTAGTTGACCATGATCGGCGGGGTCTCCACCCACGCGGTGCCGCGGCCGTAGGTCTGCTCGTAGAGCTCGAAGAAGCGGTGCGTGACCGTCGCGATGTCGGCTTCAGTGAGCGCTTCCGGCACGGGCATGCTGAGCTGGAACACCTGGCCGGGGAACTGGAAGTCACCTCGCCTTATGACGGTCACTGCCTCCTCGTCGAAGCCCTCCGCCCGCATGTCCTCGAGCGCATGCGCGACGAGCCGCTCGCCGATCGCGTTCACGCGCTCGGCTCCACCGGCCTCAGCCAGGTGCCATTTGACGGATTGGTCGTAGCGCAGGACGACATCCGCCGCGAGCAGCCCGCGCGCGCAGAACACCGAGCTGCCGTCGGGCACCACGACCTCAGAGATCCCAACCGTTGAGGCGATTGCCCAGGCGAACAGCGGCAGCGTGCCGCCATAGGCGAGGAAGAGGAAGTCGCGCGGGTCATACCCCTTGCTGATCGTGACCTCGCGGATCGCGTTCGCCATGTTCGCGACGACCAGCTCATAGACGACGGCACCGGCTTGCTCCGCGTCCCAGCCGAAGCGCTCGCCCAGCGCCGAGCGCAGCGCGCCGGCCGCGAGCTCCGGCTGGAGCGCCATCCGCCCGCCGAGGTAGTTGTCGGGGTCGATCAAGCCCATCGCGACGAGCGCGTCGGTCACGGTCGCGTCCCGGCCACCGCGTCCGTAGCACGCCGGCCCAGGGGTCGAGCCGGCGCTGCGCGGCCCGACCTGTGGCACGCCGCGGTCGCTGACCGAGACGATGCTCCCGCCGCCGGCGCCGACCGAGACGATGTCGACCAGGTTGAGGCCGCTGGGGAAGCGTCCAATGTCGACGTTCTTCTCGATCCGCAGCTCGTGACCGTGGATCAGGCCCGTGTCGAAGCTCGTGCCGCCCATATCCGCGAGCAGCACGTGCTCACGCCCCATCTGCCGGGCGAGCGCCGCCGCGCCGACCGCGCCACCGGCTGGTCCTGAACCGAGCAGCGAGAGCGGAAAGCGCTCCGCGCGCCCGCGGCTGATCGCGCCACCGAGCCCCTGGAAGAACGACAGCGCGCCCTCGAATCCGGCGGCCCGCAGCCGCCCATCGACGGACTCCACGTAGCGGTGCGTGTCGGCGTGGACGAACGCGTTCAGCACCGCGGTCGTCCAGCGGCGCGTCTCGCCCTTGACCGGGAACAGCCGGTGCGAGACGCTCACGTACACGTCGGGGAACAGCTCCAGGACCCGCTCCTCGGCCATCAGCTCGTGCTTTGGCTCCTGATAGCTGGACAACAAGCACACGGCGATCGCGTCGACCCCGAGCTCGTTCACGAGGAATTCGGCGCCCCGCGTCACCCCGTCGAGATCCAACGGCACGATCTCCTGGCCCTTCGCGTCGATCCGACCCTCCACCTCGACGATCGCGCGCCGGTCCACGACGTCGGGAACGTTCACCTGCAGGTGATCGTCGAACACCGCCAGTCGCGGCCCCCCGGCGATGCGGAACGTGTCGCGGAAGCCGGCCGTGACGAGCACGCCCACGCGCGCGCCGCGCAGCTGAGTGACCACGTTCGTCGCGACGGTCGTGCCGTTCACGATCGCGCGTGCGCGCGCGAGCACCTCGTTCAGGCTGAGGCCGAGGTCCTCAGCCGCCACCGCGATCGCATCGAGCAGGCCGCGGCTGAAGTCGTCGTAGGTCGTCAGCGCCTTCCCGCGCGCGAGCCGAGCCCCGGCGACGACCTGGACGTCCGTGTGCGTGCCGCCCACGTCGGCGCCGATCAGCACGTCGCCCATGCTGTCCAGCGCCACCGGAGAGTGAGAGAAGTCGTCAGCCATCGTTTCTATATCGGAACACTCCGGTCTATAGGAGACTAACTTCTCCGAGGCAACGCGTCAAGCGCGGCCCGGGCGCGCCGCCTCGGCGGTTCCTTGCACGAACCGGCTGGCGGTTCGTGCGAGGGACGGAAAGCTCCGTGGTTGAGGTCATCGGCCCTTCCGCCTCCGTTATCTGATAGGTTGCCGCCCGCCGAATCTCTGAACTGCCGTTTCGGAGAGCGGGGAACCCAATTCGTTTGGGGCGAGTCTCGCGGTGATCCGTGAGAGGCGCTCAGCCAAGAGCGCTAGCCCGGCAGCTAACCCCGCAGGCACAGGCGCAAATCGCAAACCCGCGCCCCGCGGAGGATCGTCGATGTGCTCATTGGCCACAGCTGTTCCGTGCCCAACGCGCCCCAGCGCGAGTAGTGTTCTCGCGAGGAGGTCGGCGTGACGCCGGCCTGGCGACGACTCGCCGGACGCGTCGCCTGCGGTCTGGCCCTGCTGAGCGGGCTGTGGTTTGGCGCGAGCGCGGTCGCCAGCTCGGGTGGTGCCGCGGTGGCGGACAAGCCGGCGGCGCGCCAGGCGTCCGGATCGGCGTTCACGCGCGTCCTGCGACCGGGTGACTCGGGCTCCGACGTGACGACGCTTCAGAGGTGGTTGACCCAGCTGGGCTATCCCGTCCCGGCGACCGGTTATTTCGGCACGGAGACCAAGTCGGCGACCCGCAGCTTCCAGGTCGCTCACCGGTTGTACCCGGCCAGCGGCACGGTCGGCGTGCGGACGGCCGGCGCCCTTCTGGCCGCGATCACCAAGCCGGCGTCGGGGTCCACCACGGGGTCCAGTACGGATTCCGCCGAGACGGATCCAGCCGGCCTTGACCCGATCCCGGGGTTCGTGATCGACCGCGACGACATGGGGGTGGATGCGATTGCCCACACGGGCGCCCCCATCTACGCTCCGCTCGCGTCCAAGCTCGTGCAGGTCATGCAGGAGTGGTATGCGGGCGAGCCGCTGCTGCTGTTCCAGCTCGACAGCCCTCCGTCTGACGCTCTTTCGGACTACTGGTACGTCGCCGAGCAGATCGTCCCGGTGACCACCCGGGTCGGCGCCTCTTTCGGCGCCGGACAGGAGGTGGCGACGTTTGCGGCGAGCGGAACGGGGATCGAGATCGGTTGGGGATCACCGACCTCGAACGCCCGGACGCTGGCCGACGTCACCGACCCGGCGGCCGCGAGCCCACCGTTTGGGTCTAAGACGGTGTGGGGCGAGTCGTTCAAGCAGGCGTTCCGCATCCCCTGAACATCGGCGAGGTCCCGATCTCCATCCCGATGATCGGGACCCACCGTCAACCACTCTTAGCCGTATGGGGAAGGGTCGCGCGGACGGGGGTCAGCCTGTGAATCCAGGCGGCCCCCGTTTGCGGCGCTAGCCGGCGAGTCGGGAGAGGATCTACTCGGCGCGGCTGTGCCGGGTGAACGGGCGGTGCCGTGGGTGTCAGCGGAGGGTGTGGGAGTCGCTGCGGCGATACCGACACTCGGCGATCTCCGCGCTTCTGGCCACAGCATCATCGGACTCGCACTGTTCGACTCCTCGGCATTGCGTGCCGACGCCATTGGCCCGCTGCTGGTCGCGAGGCCGCTGGCTCGCCTGGCTGGCGGACTCCGAGTGCCCCTGAACCTGGCCGAGAAAGCGAAGTATGGCGCGGACAACCTCGACCGCACCCTCCTCATCGACACCCGGTCGAGAAAAGCCGCGCGTGGCGCGGACAACCTCGACCGCACCCTCCTCATCGACACCCGGTCGAGATAAACCGCGCGTATGTGTTCGCTTTCTCGGCCGGCTTTCGTCATCGGGCGGGACGCCGCGGCGGTTTGAATCCGCCTTACACACTCTCCGGGCGCTACCATGGCCGCCGAGTCCGAGGGACGCTGCAACGGACCTCCGCCACGCTCGGGCTTGAACTTTGCTCCAAGGGCGTCTCCGACCGCAGAGGAGATGCGATGCGCCACAACCCGTGTCACTTCGTCGATGATCCCGAGGTCGTCCGGCAGCTGATACGCGATAACCCGTGGGGCACTCTGGTCAGCGGTCACGGCGATCGGTTGGTTGCCTCCCATTACCCAGTGATGCTCGACGAGGAATGCGACGGGCTGGCCGTGTTCACGCATGTGGGCCGACCCGATGACGAGCTCCACGGCTTTGGGAATCGGGAGATCATGCTCATCATCCAAGGGGTCCACGGATACATCTCCCCAAGCTGGTACGCGCCCGGCGCGACGCGAGCGCCAACGTGGAACTTCAGCGCCGCCCATTGCTATGGGGTCCCTCAGATCCTCGACGAGGAGACGAACCTCCACACCCTGACCAGGATGGTCGAGTACTTCGAGCGCCACGTCGAGACTCCGATGCTGCTTGACCGCGAGTGGGGCGCCCCAGTTGCGAAAGGGACGGTCGGTTTCTATTGCCACCCTCCGCTGGCGGACGAGATGGAGCGCGTACTAGCCACCAGCTGACCGTAGAGGAGGGGGCGGCGAACCGGAGCTGAAGTTGAACCTGGTCGAGAAAGCGAACGATGCATTCGCTTTCTCGACCAGGTCCTAGTAGCCCTGGCGGCGTGCTGCCGTCGAGCAGCGACACGCTTGACAGCGGGCAGCGGGCGCATGTAGCTTCGGATGTCTCGAACAAACGGTCGCTAGGAGGAGAGCATGGGTCGTCTGGACGGCAAGGTGGCAGTGGTGACGGGCGCGGGCAACGGCATCGGTCGTGCTCACGCGATGGCGTTTGCCGCCGAAGGAGCCAAGGTGCTCGTGAATGACGTCGGCCGCGAGCTCGTAGACGGCAAGGGCGGCGGCGGGCTCGTGCCGACCCCGCCCGACATCGCGGTCGCGCAGCGCGTCGTCGATGAGATCACGGCGCGCGGCGGTGTGGCCGCGGCGAACGCAGCCGATGTGTCGAGCGTCGCGGCCGCCGAGAGCGTCGTGCACGCGGCCGTCGAGGAATTCGGAGACCTGGACATCCTCCTCAACAATGCCGGCACGATCCACGACACCGACGTCGAGGACATCGACGACGCACGGCTCGATGCCGACATCTCGGTCAACATCAAGGGCACCGCGGGTACGATCAAGGCTGCGTTCGAGGTCATGAGGCGAAATGGCCACGGTGGCTCGATCATCAACACGATGACCGGCTTCGGCGGCTATCCCGCCGGCCATGGACTGGCTGGGTACAACGCCGCCAAGTACGCCGTCGTCTCGTGGACGCTGCACGCGGCCGCGGCCGGCCGCGAGCACGGGATTCGCGTAAACGCCTACTGCCCCACGGCGATCACGAGGCAGTCCAAGCAGTGGTTCTTCGACGAAGGCTGGCTCGAGGAGTCCGACGAGGCGACGCTGAGCTACCTCTCGCCCGACAAGATGCCCCCGCTTGTCGTGTTTCTCGCGTCAGACGCCGCCCGCGATCTGACCGGGCGCCTGTTCCATTTCATCCCCACGAGCCTCGGCGTAGGCGCCCAGTACATGATCCAGGAGATGTTCGTGGCCCAGACGGACCCGGTCATCCGCGACACGTGGACGGTCGACGACGTCGAGCAGGCGATCGGCTCGATCGCGCGCACGACATCGCGCGAGGGCGACTGGACGGCGGCGATCGAAGTGCTGGAGGTGATCCCGGACAAGGGATGATCGCGGAGCGCGCCGCGCCGCCCGGCGGTCAGCTCGCCTCGTCGATCAACACGCGGCTCGGGCTACTGGTCCGAGATCGGTTGGGTGCTCGCGGTCGGTCGCGGAGGCCTGGGAGGCGACGCCGCAGGGGAGTTGTGAGGCCTGCGTGACGTCGACGGCGGCGCCGGCGCGTGCGGTTCGGACCCCGGGCGCGCTGGCGCGTGCCCGGTTGACGAGCCGCCCACCGTGCCCGGGCGCGACGTTGACGACCACGACGAACCGTCTGGAATGCCCGGCACGCAGGCTCGAGATCGTCCAGCAGGGCTGGCCCGTGCGGACCTTGGCGTCCGGCCTCGAGCTGAGGTACAACAGCCCCGTGGGGGGCGTGTCGCAGACCGCGATCCTGCGGATTGCGACCAGCGTCGGGTTGGTCACGACGATCGTGTAGGTCACGTTCTGGCCGGTCGTGGCGCGCCGCACCGAGGCCGTTTTGCGGATCCGGAGAATCGGGGCGATCTTCGTGGTGGCAGTGGCGACGGCGATGCTCGGGTCGACTAGCTGGGTGGCGCTGGTCGCTCGCGCGGTGTTGCGCTCGGTCCCCGTGTGTTCTACCTCCCCGACGATCGTTATCGTGACCGTCACACCCGGCGCGAGCGTTCCGAGCACGCACGTGAGCGTCGCTCTGCGCTGGCAGCTTCCGGTGGAGCTGTGGATCGAGTCGACCTTGATCGCGATCGTCGGGGTGTCGCTCAGCGTGACGTCCGTCGCGGCCGAGGGCCCGTCGTTGGTGACGGTCAGCGTATAGGTGAGCTTCTGGCCCGGATAGGCGTTGACGGCGCTCACGTGCTTGGTGACCGCGAGCTTGGCGGTCGGTTCGCTGGCAGGGGGCGGAGCCGGAGCGGGCGGCTGCGCGGCCTGCGCGACCGGCACGGTGGTGCTCGACGAGCCCGATGCCGCCGAGGTGTCCCCGGCGGCATCGGTGCCGGTCGCGGTGGCGGTGTTCGTCACCTTGCCGGCGCTCTGGTCGGCTGCCGTGACAACGTGCTGCAGCTCGCCGGTGCACGTTTCCGACGCCTCTGGCGCGAGACCCGGCGGGGCGGGAATCGGGCACGACACGGCGCCCAGGGACGGGTCCGAGACGGCGACCGACGTGAGGTCGACGTTTCCGGTGTTGGTGATGAGGAAGCTGTACGCAATCACGTCGCCGATCTGCGCATCGCTCTGGTCCGCAGCAGGGGTGACGCTTGCGATCTTCGTCAGCGACACTTGCGGATCGCGGTCGGAGTGGTCGGTTTCGTGGGCGGTCGCGGTCGGGGTCGAATCGCTGTTCGCATCGGCCCCGATCGCGGCCGCGACGTCACTTGCGCCGCCGGCGTCGATGTTGGCTTGGGTGACTGAGTAGGGCTCGTCGCCTGTGCAGCTCGCCGACGCCCCGGGCGCCAGTCCCGGTGGAGCCACGGTTGGGCATGTGAGAGGCCCGAGCGTCGGGTCGATGACCGAAAACGTCGCCAGCGTGACGTCCCCGGTGTTCGTCACCGTGTAGGTGTAGTCGATCGTGTCGCCGACCTTGATGTCGTTCTGGTCGGTGGCGTTGGCGTCGGTCCCCTGCTTTAGAAGCGAGAGCTCCGGGTGGGCGGGCTCGGCTGCGACGGTGAGGCTGCCGGAGGCGGCCGGGCTCGGCGTACCGAGGAGGTCGATTCCGCTCGCGGCCGCGGTGTCGTTGACCGCGCCTGCGTCGACGTCGGGCTGCGTGACGACGTAGGGATTGTCGGCGCTGCACGTCTCAGCGGATCCCGGAGCGAGCCCCGGGGACGCCGGCGTGGGGCACGTCACGTGCCCGACGCTCGGGTCGCTGACGGAGATCGAGCTCAAGGTCGTGTCGCCGATATTCGTGACCAGATAGGAGTATTGGAGCGTGTCCCCGGGTTTGAGCGCGTTCTGGTCGGCGGCTGGCGTGACCACCGCCGACTTGAAGATCGATACCACGGGATTGACGGCTGCGGGGATCGTGACGCTCGCGGGCGCCGAGGCCGGGCTCGTAACCTTCTTGCCGGCGATCGTCGCGGTTCCGGTGGCCGTCGCGGCGTTGGTCACGCTGCCGGCGTCGACGTCGGATTGCGTGACCTGATACGCGATGTCCTCGGTGCAGGTAACCGACGCGCCGGGGGTCAGGCCGGGGCTCGTCAGGGCCGGGCAGGTCACGCTGCCGGCCGTGGGATCGTCGACCGCGACCGAGGACAGATTGACGTTGCCGGTGTTCGTGACGATATACGTGTAGGAGATGTGGTCGCCGACCACGACTCCGTCCTGGTCGGAGGACGGGGTCACCGATGCCGACTTATGGATCTCGACCGTCGGCGCGGGCGAGGTCTGTGGAATCGAAAGCGTGACCGGGGGCGACACTGGACTCGTGGCACCTGCGGCGTCGGTGCCCGTCGCGGTCGCCCTATTCGTCACGTTGTTGTCGGCCGCGTCCTGCGCGGTCGCGGTGTAAGTGCCGGTGCAGGTCTCAAACTGGCCGGGCGCCAATCCTGGCGCCGCCGGATTGGGTCAGCTCACGGTGGCGACTTTGTTGTCCGACACGGCCAATGAGGTCAGATCGACGTTGCCGGTATTCGTCACCAGATAGGAGTACTCGATCTGTTCGCCCTGAGTGATCACGCTGGTGTCGCCGTTCGCGGCATTGGCGAACTTCCTCACCGAGACCTGTGGCGCTGCCGGAATCGCGGAGACGGTGACGGTCGCCGGCGAGGAGGCCGGGCTCTGCGTTCCCTGCGCGTCGACGCCGGTCGCGGTGGCCGTATCGGTGACTCCGCCGGCGTCGACGTCCGCCTGCGTTACAGGGTGCGGATCATCGGCGGTGCAGGTCTCGGATTGGCCGGGGGCGAGCCCCGGCGACGCTGGGGTCGGGCAGGTCACGTTGCCGGTCGACGGATCGGACACCGCGACCGACGTCAAAGTGACGTTGCCGGTATTCGTGACCGTGTATGAGTAGGAGATGCGGTCGCCGACCCGCACCGCGTTCTGGTCGGCGGCAGGATCGACCTTAGCGGTCTTGGACAGCGATACCGACGGCGCGGCGGCGACGGCCGGCACGGTCACCGTCGACGCGGCCGAGGGCTCGCTCTGCGCGCCCTGCGTGTCGACGCCCGTCGCGGTCGCTGAATCGGTCACCGCGCCGGCGTCGACGTCGGCCTGCGCCACCGTGTACGGGCTGTCGGCCGTGCACGTCTCCGACGCTCCGGGCGCCAGACCGGGAGCGGCCGGGGCGGGGCAGGTGACGCTGCCGGCGCTCGGGTCGTTCACGGCGACCGAGGTCAAAGTGATGTTGCCGGCGTTCGTGACCTCGTACGAATACTGGATCGCGTCTCCGACCTTGACCGCGTTCCGGTCGCCCGATGGCGTTACGGTCGCCGACTTGGCGAGGGACACCGTCGCATCGCCCGTCACCGTGAGCACGGTCGCCGTGTTCGGGTTCGACGGCGCGCTCACGTTGCGTTGGTCATCGATCCCGGTCGCGGTTGCGGTATCCGTCACCGCGCCGGCGTCGACATCGGCCTGCGTGACCGTGTAGGCGGCGTCGGCGGTGCAGGTCTCCCTCGCGCCCGGCGCGAGACCGGGCGCGGGCGGCGTGGGGCAGCTGACGGCGCCGGCGGACGGGTCGGACACCGTCACCGAGGCCAGATCGACGTTGCCGATATTCGTGACGGCGTAGGAGTATTGGATCGTGTCGCCCACCTTGACCGCGTTCTGGTCGCTCGACGGCGTCACGGTCGCCGTCTTGTCGAGCGATACCGCGGGGCTTGGCAGCGAGGAGGTCGAGACCGCCGCCGGGGGCGAGGTCGCCGCGCCTCCTTGCAGGTCCGTCCCGGTCGCCGTCGCCGTGTCGATCACGCCGCCGGCGTCGACGTCCGCCTGGGTCACGACATATGGCGTGTTCGCGGTGCACGTCGCCGTGTCCCCGGGCGCGAGGCCCGGCGGCGCGGGCGTCGGGCAGCTCACCGCTCCGGCGGTGGGATCGGACACCGACAGCGTCGTCAGGTCGACGTTCCCGGTGTTCGTGATCACGTACGAGTACTGGATCGTCTCTCCGGCCTGGATCGGGTTGCCGTTGCCCAACGACGCGTTCGCGACCTTCTGCAGCACCAGCGACGGGGCGGCCGCGACCGTGGCGACGGTCGTGGACGACGGGGCCGACGGCGGCGAGGTGAAGGCTGTCGCATCCGTCCCGGTCGCCGTCGCCGTGTCGACGACGCTGCCCACGTCCACGTCCGTTTGCGTGACGAGATACGGGCTTCTCGCGGTGCACGTCTCCGACGCGCCCGGGGCGAGTCCCGGGGGCGCCGGCGTCGGGCACGCGACGCCGCCCGCCGTCGGGTCGGAGACAGCGACCGAAGTCAGGGGGACGTTGCCGGTGTTGGTGACGTTATACGAGTAGGTGATCGTGTCGCCTGCAGCGGCCGCGCTCTGGTCAGCCGCCGGCGTCACGCTCGCGGACTTGACGAGCGACACGCTCACCACGTTCGGGGTCACGGTCGCCGCGGCGGTGTTGTTCGCCGGATTGGGATCGGTCTCGTTGGCCGTGACGGTCGCCGTGTTCGTGATCGGCGCGGTGAACGGATTCGGCGCGTTGACCGTGATCGTGTCCGTCACCGAGGCGCCCGCCGCGAGCGGCGCACCCGCGCATACGACAGTGAGCCCTGCCACGCTGCAGCCGGCGCTCGTCGTCGCCGCGTTCGTCACGCCTGCCGGCAGCGTGTCCTTGAGCGCATACCCAGACGAATTCCCGGGCCCGTTGTTCGTGACCGTCAGCTTGTAGGTGATCTTGCCGCCGGGATCGGCCATCGTCGGGGTCGCCGACTTCGTCAGCGCCAGACCGGTGCTCAGTCCCGGCGCGTTCGTCCCATCGTTGTTGGTGCTGGCGGGCCCCGGCTGGCTCAGCACCGTCGTGAACGTCGGCGAGCTCGAGCTCGCGTTGGTGATCGTGATCTCGTAGATGTTGCCGGAGGCGTTGTTGGAGAACCCGACGTCGCCGTTGCCATAGGTCCACGCTGCGCCAAAGACGCCGCTCGGCGCGGAGCTACCCACAGGCGGAGTCGAGACATTCGTGAACGTCGTCGTCCCCAGCTGCCCGGGCGTGACGTTGATCCGCTGGATCTGATTCGGCGCCGCCATCGACCAGAAATAGCCATTGGCGTAGGTCATATCGGGCCCGGCCGGGCCTACCGGGATGCTTGTGATCATCGCGCTGTTGACGTTGACCACGTACGTCGTTGAGGTGCCGCTGTTGGAGACGTAGAAATCGCTGCAGGTCGCGCTGGTCCCGAACGCACCGACGTTGAAGCCGGTGCCGATGCCCGCGGCGGGGACGGTGATGCCGGTGTACGAGATCGACCCGTCCGAAGCGATCTTGATGATGCTGCCAGCCCCGGTGCCAGGAGGACCACCGTTGGCGCTCGTCTGCACACCGTAGATGAAGTTGTTGCACGTGTCGTAGCCGATCGCGTTGTACGACAAGTTCGAGATCGTCCCCCCGACCGGCGTGAACGTGAACCGCCCGCCGCTCTGGGTGGCCTGATCGAGCTGCGTCGGCGTCCCCTGAGCGATGAACACGGTCGGCTGGTTCGGGTTGAACGGAACCTGCGCCGCCCACGCCGTTCCCCCACCCGCGAGCAACACGACGCCAAACGCGAGCCCGAGCAGCGTCGCCGCCGCGCGTCCGACGACGCTGGCCGAACGACCGGCGCAAGCGGCGGTTAGAGATCGCATCGGTGACCCATCCCTCGTGGAACGGCGCTGGCTGGCGACCGGCCCCGCCGGGAATCCTAAACTCTCGAAAACCGTGTGTAGCCGGGCCGCCGGCGTCGCGTAAGCTAGATTACCGCCCGCGCGAAAACGCACGGGTTCCGTGCGTAAACCTCAGGCCGCGCGCACGGGATCAGATTGGCAGCCGGCCTCCGCGCTTGACCATCTTCATCGTGAACTGTGAGTTGACGCGTGCGAGGCCCGGCAGCTCCGCGAGCTTGTTCATGTAGAAGGACTCGTACGCGGTTGGGTCGGCCACCGCGACGCGGACGACGTAGTCCGGTAAGCCGAACATACGTCGGCATTCGATGACTTCGTCGAGTGCGGCGATGCCGGCTTCGAACGCCTCGACGGTGGCACGGTCCTTGAGCGTGAGCTCGACGTGGACCGTGACCTCAAAGCCGCGGCCGATTGCCATCGGATCGATGTCCGCGTGGTAGCCGCGGATCACGCCGCCGCGCTCGAGCGCACGGACACGGCGAAGACAGGGGGAGGGCGAGAGCCGCACCCGCTCGGCGAGCTCGACGTTCGACAGCCGTCCATTCGCTTGGAGATGGCGCAGAATTGCGCGATCGAGCTGATCCATGGGCATAGAATGCCACGGTTTGCGGGAAACGATGCCCAAAAGGCAAGCAAATGCCACGGGTGCGCGCGTAGGATTGCCGCATGGCCGCGACCATTGACCGAGTGCCCAGGCGGACGCTGCGTGACGCGGGCGGAATCGGGATCGCGGTCGGCGTGTACGGCATCTCGTTCGGCGTCCTCGCCGTCGCCGCCGGGCTGAGTCCGGCGCAGGCATGTGTCATGTCCATGCTCACGTTCACGGGCGCGTCGCAACTCGCGTTCGTGGGCGTGCTGGCCGCAGGCGGCGGCGCGCCCGCGGCGCTCGGACCAGCGGTCATACTCGCGCTGCGCAACGCCCGGAAGCTCGGGCCGCGGGTCCATCGCGTCCTCGATCTGGTGCCGGTGCCGTTGCTCGCGGCGCTGATCCTCGTGCAGACGTTCAGCACGGGCCACCGACTGGTCCTCGACGCGCGCGTGCCGGCACTCGCCGTCGCTGCCGTGTTGGTGTGGCGGCGGGCGCCGTTCCTGGTCGTCGTGCTCGCGGCGGCCGCCATGGCGGCGGCGCTGCGCGCGTTAGCTTGAGCGCCACCGCGGCGGCGCTCATCTTCTGCCGCAGGCCAGAGTGGCGACCGGGCGACTACTGCCCCTTACCCGGCGGCAAGCGCCGGTCCACGGCGTCGCGGAGCGCGCCGCGGACCCGCTCGGTCAGGCCGGCCCGCTTGACGGTGACGCTGCCCAGAACCGCGCGGGCATGAACCTCGATGACCGGAGCGCCGGGAAGCGGGTCGCGGCCTACCTCGGAGGAGTGGGACCCGAGGATGACGCTGCCGGACAGGCGAACCTCGACGCCGTCCGGGACGAAGATCGTGACCGAACCGAGCGTGGTCCGCGCCTCGATCGTGGTCACCGGCGATGTCAACACCGCGTCCTGGAGCTCGCTGTGACAGTCACCGAGCACAGACCGTGCCGACATCCTGGCCGGCACTCGCCAGCGCCCTCGGCGGGTCTGGTTGCCGAGGATGGCCGTCAGCATCTCCGGCGCATCCGCGGGCAGCTCGGTCTGTGTCGGTAGGTCGGCGAGCACCCGGTCGAGTTCACTCCGCGTCCGCGCCTCGAGCGCCAGATCCGCCCGACCGGAGTACTCCTCCAGCGTCAGGCGGCCGTCACCCGCGGCCACCGCCAGCTGCTTGAGCGCGTCGTCACGTTCGAGATCCGACGCGAGGATCTGCGGGAGGGCATCAGGTTCATGACTGGCCACCGCTCGTCATCGTAGTGGCCGCGATCCGACTCGAGCAGCGCGACAGTCTTTCGACGCGTCGACGCTCACGAACCCTCAGCTGCCGGTGTCTGGTCGTCGAGCAGGGCCGGCGCGTGCGCCCAGGCGAGTAACACGGCCGGCTCTCCTGAATCATTGCGCCACGCGTGTCGGACGGCCTGCTGAACGACGACGTCCCCGGCGTGCACGGTTACCGACTCGCGATCGAGCAGAAGCGTCAACTCACCCGAGATCAGGTAGACGAAATCGACCGTCCGGGTTGTGTGAAAGCCCTCGTCGTCGACGCCCGGGTGCCGGGTCGCGAGCGGGCCTGCAGAGGCGGGCCAGGTCGCGAGGACCCACTTCACGCCGCCCGGCGGCGGCTCGCTGGCCACCGCTGCGGCCGCGTCGGGAATCTGCGCGATCGTGGCCGCGATGTCCGCCGGGTGAAACCACCAGAGCACGTTCCAGTCTGCTGCCGGGAGCTCCTCGGCGGAGACGACGTACGACCGGCCCTCGTCGTCGACGCCGGCCACGATCCGCTTCATGCGCCTCCTCCGGCGGGCGGGTCGGCATGAACGCCGTCCTGCTGGCGCCGCTCGAGCTCGTCGAGCCGCGCGGCCACGCCGTTTATCTCGTCCATCGTGCTCGCAGGGACCGTGAAGCTTGCGAGGTCCATGATCTCGTCGAGGTGATCGCGGATCGCCTCTGCGCTGGCCTCCTCGACGTGCCGAGGAAGCCAGCCGTCGGTGACGCCGGCAAAGACGCCCGCGTAGCGGCCGCCGAGCGCGGTGAAGGTCGCGCCGTTGACGGCGCATTGCCTGCTCGCGAGATAAGCCACGAGGGGCGAGACGAGCGCCGGCGAGCGCCGGCCGTGCAGCGCCCGGTCGATGTCGGGGAACTGCTGGTCGAAGTCCGCCAGCGGGCTCGCGAGGTCCGGCTTGGTGGCACCCGAGGGGAGAATCGTGTTCACCTTGATCCCAACCGTCGCTCCCTCGGAGGCCAAAGCGCGACCCAATCCGTAGACGCCCGCCTTGACGGCCGCGTAGTTCGCGAGTCCCGGGTTTGCAAACAGGCCCGCACTGGAGCTCGTCATCACGACGCGACCGTAACCCTTACGAACGAAGACGCGCCAGGCGTGCTGTGTCAGCCAGAAGTAGCCGAGCAGGTGAACGTTCACGGTGTCGGTGAGCGCCTCGGGCGTGAGCTCCTCGAAGTGTCCAAGCGGAAACACACCGGCGTTGTTGACCAGCACAGTCAGATCCTCGAAGGCGTCCAGGGCGTGCTCGACGATCGCAGCGGTCCCGTCGTACCCTGCGGCCGACTCGGTGCAGACGACGGCAGTTCCGCCGGCGTCACCAATCTCGCTCACGACCTCAGCTGCGGCCGCCGCGTCGACGTCGTTCACCACCACTCGCGCGCCGCGCCGCGCGAGCTCCAGCGCATGGGCCCTGCCGAGGCCCCGTCCGGAGCCCGTCACGATCGCGACGTCGCCATCCAGCCGGACGTCGTTCAACTCTGCGACTCCCGCCGGTAGCGCAGCGACGCCGCATTCGAGAACACCCAGCCGCGCTTGGCCTGTCCATCGATGAACTCCCAGATGCTCACGCCCTCGATCTCGATCGGCTCACCCGTAGGGGGCATGCCAAAGATCTCACCCGTCGGAGTGCCCATCACGCGCCAGCGCAGCACGACTCTGTCGTCGGTGGCGAACTGATCGAGCGGCGTCATGTGCCAATCCGGCATCGCCTCGTAATTCGCCTCCATATTGGCGCGCATCTCGTCCAACCCTCGAACGACCTTCCCATCCGCATGCTCGATCACGATGTCTGGGTGAACAAATTCCTCGTGCTGCGAGAGATCGTGTCGGTTCGCCTGCGCTTCCGCCCACCGTGTGTGTATCTCAAGGTTCTTACTGACGCTCATGTTCGCCTTTTCGCTATTTCATCGAAGCGCCGATAATGCTATATAGGTTCGAATGCGTGGTCAAGGCGATCGCCGGGTTGTACGCGGCCGGCGAGTGCACCGGCGGCGTGCTCGGTACTCGCTACCTCGGCAGCGGCAACAGCTGAGTGAACTGTCTCGTCTTCGGTTGAGCTGCCGGCCGGTCGGCCGCGCTCCACGCCCTCGGTGCCGGCGCAGAATCCACGGCATCGGGCACCAACCGCTGAACCGGCGCCGTGCCTGAGACTGGCCGTCAGTGCTGGCTCGAACCGGCGTCCACCGGAAGCGTGATCCCGGTGATGTAGCGCGCCTCGTCCGACGCGAGGAAGACGAGCGCGTTTGACACGTCGATTGGCTCGATGTGGGGGATCGGGAGCGCGTGCATGGTCTTGGCAGCCTCCACGAAGTCCTCGTACGTCGCATTCGGCGCCTTGTCGGGGCGGAACAGGTTGTAGCACTCCTGGTTGAGCAGCATGTCGGTCGCGCAGTTGGTGGGAGCGATGTTGTTCACGCGGATGTTGTGCGGGCCGAGCTCCATCGCGAGTGTCCGCACCAGGCCCACGAGCCCGTGCTTGGAGGACACATAGTGTCCGATGTTCGCGTGGGCACGGAGCGAGGCCGTCGAGCTCGTGACGATGATCGCCCCGCCGCGCTCGCCGGCGATCATATGTGGGATCGCGGCCTTCGTCGCATTCCAACTTCCCGTCAACGTGGTGTCAAGCATCACGTCCCACAGCTCGTCGGAGATCTCGTGCATGCGCATCGGGACGTGCGAAAGTCCCGCCTGGGCGGAGACGATGTCAAGCCGCCCCAGCTCGGCCACACCGTCGTCGACGACCTTCCTGAGCGCCGCGCCGTCACGCACGTCGGCCTTGGCATACACGATCCGCCGATCCAGCGCCTCCACCTGGCGTGCGGTCTCCTCCAGGTCGGCAGGCGTCGAGGGCTTGAACGGAACGCCTGGCATCGGCTCGCAGATGTCCACCGCGATGATGTCGGCGCCTTCCTCCGCCATCCGGACGCAGTGGCTGCGACCCTGCCCGCGCGCCGCACCCGTGACGAACGCGACCTTGTTCTCCAGACGATTTGCCATTCGATCTCACCTCGTTCTTTTAGTTGCTTAACTGAACTGTCCGACCACGCCCGGCAAGCCGGCAACGCGACTGAGCCACGTGCTGCGCGAACCGCGTCTAATAATGGTCGTCCCGGCTCGCCGGAGCGAAGGGGCTCACTACCGATGTTTCGCCATTGATGGTCGTCCCTCCGGCCTGGAGCGAGGGCGCCCGGCGCAGGAACTCGAAGGGGAATGGCAGCTGCGGGGCGGTCAGTTCGTCGAGCCTGTCGGTCTGCTCTCCTGTCACGCGGACGCCGAGCGCCTGAAGGTTGTCCTCGAGTTGCTCTGGCGTCCGGGCGCCGATGATCGTCGACGACACGCCCGCTCGCGCTTGCACCCAGGCGAGCGCGACTCGCGCGACCGTGGTGTCGAGCTGGCCGGCGATCTCGCTCAGCGCGTCGATGAGCTCGTAGTGTCTTTCGGTCAGCTGCGGGGTCATGATCGGCCCGCGTCCGATCGTGATCGTGGCCGGCGTTCTCGCGTGTGTACTTGCCGCTCAGCACGCCGCCCTTGAGCGGCGACCACGGCATCACGCCGAGCCCGAGCTCCTGCGCCATCGGGATCAGCTCCCCCTCGACCGTGCGCTCGAGCAGCGAGTACTCGATCTGCAGCGCGATGAACGGTGCCCACCCGCGAAACTCGCGAGACCAGTTGCGCCTGGGTGATCTTCCACGCTGGCGTGTCCGAGACGCCGACGTAGCGCACCTTGCCGGCGCGGACGAGGTCGTGCAGCGCGCTCATCGTCTCCTCGATCGGCGTGTGCCTGTCCCAGTTGTGCAGCCAGTAGAGGTCGATGTAGTCGGTGCTGAAGCCGGCGAAGCGACTGCTCGCACGCCGCGATGACGGACTTGCGGCCGGACCCGCCGCCGTTCGGGTCACCGGGGTAGAGGTTGGCGCAGAACTTGGTCGCGATCACGACTCGGTCGCGCTTGGCTCGGCATCGCGCCCGACGTGGTCGCCGATGATCTTCTCGGAGTGGCCCTTCGTGTAGCCGTTGGCGGTGTCGATGAAGTTGCCGCCGAGCTCGAGGTAGCGGTCGATGATCGCTCCGAGTCTGCGACGCTGGCGCCCCAGCCGAGGTCTTCACCGAAGGTCATGGCGCCGAGGCAGAGCGGGCTCACGCGCAGCCCGGAACGGCCGAGCGTGACGTAGTGATCGAGAGGCATTCGCCGAGCTGCTAAGGGCCGGGAGGAGCGGGCTGTCCGAGCGGTTGCGCTCTAGCCGTCCTCGTCGCTCATCCAGTGCACGAACCGCTGCAATGGGTACATCGCGTCGTGCGGCGCGCCCATCAGAGGCTTGCCCGCATTGCCCAGCTCGACCACGCGTTGGGCTCCGGCGCTGGCGAGCCGGTCACGGAGGGCCTTGCGGCGCTCGCGCGGGTAGACGCCGATCGTCTGTGTCGCCACGTTGACGTATCGAATCGCCTCCTCGAGCGATGGAACGTGCACGACGTTGGCGGTCTTGTTCGACGGATGGAACTCCAACGGCTCCTCGGTGAGGATGACCATGCCACGGCCGTCGGGCCGTCCCCAAACCAGTGCGTCACCCATGACCTCGAGTGTCATCACCTGGTCGCGCTCCTCGACGGGCAGCGGATGCGCCTGCTCCGACGCGGTAAAGCGGTCGACCGCCAGCGCCTCGGCCAGCCGTGCGCAGAAAGCCTCGATCCCCTCGCGATCCCCCTCGACGAACACGAACCGGCTGGCGAAGCAGGCCTCCTGGTTGAACAGCGTCACATCCTCGGCCGTCGCATCGGCGACGGCGTCGAGGACCTCATCGGCGAACCCCTCCGGGCCGATCATCGAGATCGAGCTCTTGGGGTCGAACGAGATCAGCTGCAGCCCGGGCCCGAGGTACTTGATGACGTTGTCGATCGCCGGCCCGCCGCCCCATGCCACGATCCTGTCGAAGTACTGGGGCCGGTACAGCGCTCGTTCCACCCGCTCGTCCCCGCCCTTCCAGTAGACCGCCGACATCGAGCGAACCACCGGATGGTCCGGATCGACCTCCGCCATCGTCCGCAGGACGGCGGTGGCGGTGAACGGGTCGCTCGACGGCATCTTGAACACGTTGATCGCCTTGACGAGCGCGCCGTAGGCGATCGACGACACCGCGCTACCCGGCGAGTTGCCGGCCAGCATGTGAATCATCCGCGGGGGGAAAGCCCGTACCGACCCGCGAGCGCCGCGAGGATCCACCCGCTCGACCCAGTCGTCGAGCGCCGCCGGGTTGGAAAAGTTGACCGCCAGCAGCGCACGCATCCACGTCTCGGAGAAGAACTCCTGCGAGGAGGAGAACAGGTTCTCGATGACGCGGCGCGGCAGCGGATTGGTCGCGACGATGTTGTCGCACGCTTCTTGCATGTACCGGTTCTCGGACAGGTTCAGGCGCTCCCCGCAGCGCACGAGGAACGCGATGATCTCCTCGAGCGGAGTGTCGGCGAGCGGCGGTAACTCGAGCCGCGTGGTCACCAGCGCGTCGAGATCGATCTCGGGCGTCGCGAAATCCACACCCAGGTCGCGCGACCGGTACCGGACGGCGCCGCCAGCGAGGAGGCGACCCTGGACGATGTGATCGACGCGCAGCGCGTCGCTGACCTGCGGCCCGGCGGCCGGGGTATCGACGGCGCTCATGACAGCCCCCGCACGTACGCGTCGACGGTCCCGGCGCAGCCGATCTTGTCATCGCCCTCCAGATCGGCGTACCGGACGATGTCGTCACGAATCGACGGGCTCGCATTGCCACACGCGCAGGGTCCGTAATCGAGTGAGATCATGTCGCCGCTGATCACCCCACCCCACCGCCCGTCGAGCGCAAGATCGAAGAACGCCGCGCGCCCCTCGACCTCACTGCCCTCGTGCGGGACGAGCGCGTCGCCATCCCTGTTCAGGACCAGCGGCACCAACCACGCAGGGAGGTGGTAGCGCCTGCCCTGACGGCAGCGCGGCACGGTCGAGTTGATCTCCTGCATCCCGTAGGCCTGGAAATGCCGTTCGGCCGGGATGTTCCAGGTCTCATAGACGAACTCCTGGTAGTCCGGTGGCAGCTGTGCGCGCTTGGTCCCACCCGCGACCCAGATGCAATTCTCCGGGTTGAGGTCCTTCGCGCCGTAGCCCATCTCACGCACCAGCGTGGCCACCCGGTACTGCGCGGCCCAGTACCCCATGAACATCAGCTTCTCTTCCCGGTGCTCGACGATCGCCTCGGCTGCGGCCACCATCGCCCGCTCGAGGATCTCCTCGCGCTCGGCCGAGGTGCGCTCGAACTCGGCGATCTCCTCAGGCATCGCGCGCCCCTCGGTCATCTTGCGCCTCAGCATCACCATCTTGGTCATCGCCGCGATCGTGATTGGCGGCATCGGCAGCCGGAACGTCGCCGCCGCCGGGTCGCCGAACGCCTTCGTCTGCGCGTTGATGACAGTGTCGTTGCGCGGGATCGAAGGCACCGCCGCCAGCATCAGCAGCCGGCGATCCTGCAGCGCCTCGACGCCGGTGGCCCACGTGAACGATGTGACGCAATCGACCTTGGTCCAGTCGAGATCGCGCTGCGACGCGGGCAGCAGCGCGGGGCTGCCCGTCGTCCCACTCGAGCACGACACGAAGATGCCCTCTGCCTTCATCCGGCTCATCCAGGCGTCGAGGTCGGCGATCTCCGACGCGTCGACCGCCGGCGGCTGGTAAGGCGAGACTGTTCTCAGCCACTTCGTCAGCCGGTCCCACCGCCCGTCGAGCAGAAAGCTCTCCGGGTAGCTCTTGTAAGCAGTGTGTGGAAACAGCAACGGCACGACGTCCTCGAGCGACCGGATCTCGCTGATCCCGGCCTCGCGAGCCCGGTAGGCGACGAGCGGCATCGTGGCGCGGCGCTCCTGCAACCGCTCGTCGATCGCTGCGACCTGGAGCTCGCGCAGTTCCCCGGCTGCATAGTCGAACCGATCGCGGGTCCCCATCATTGCCTTCAACCGCTCGACCGCGGTCCCAGTGGTAGCACCTGACGTCGTCGTAGCCATCGCCGTCTCCCTCCTCGTCGGTTTCACCACCCGTTGAATCGAACACCGCGCGCGGCCCGAATTGTCAACATTTTACACGCAGTGGCAATCGGCGCACTGTGCTGGGAGCGGTCGCTGACGTGCTCGCGCCCGGCGACGAGTCGGCCGACGAGGGCGCCGTTGCGATCGGACTCGGGGGTCAGAAACGCGGTGTAGTCCGAGACGCGGCCGGCCTGCTGGAGATTGTGCGTGACAATCACGATCGTCACGTCCGGCGTCAGCTCGTGCATCAGGTCCTCGATGCGCGAGGTGCTGATCGGATCGAGCGCCGACGCCGGCTCGTCCATCAGCAATATGTCGGGATCGATCGCCAGGGCGCGCGCGATCACGAGACGCTGCTGCTGACCGCCGGACAGCGCGAGCGCGCTCTGGCGCAAGCGGTCCTTCACCTCGTCCCACAGCGCAGCGCGACGTAGCGCGCGCTCGACGATTTCGTCGATGTCGCCCTGGAATCCAAGCGTGCGCGGGCCGAACGCGACGTTGTCGAAGATCGACTTCGGGAACGGGTTGGGCCGCTGGAAGACGAGACCGATCCGCGTGCGCACGGCGATCGGGTCGACGTTCGGCGCGTAGAGATCGATGCCCCGGTAGCGCACGTCGCCCTCGACGCGACAGCCCGGCACCAGGTCATTCATACGGTCCAGGCAGCGGAGCAGCGTGCTCTTGCCGGCGCCGGATGGGCCGATGAGCGCGACGATCGAGCCGCGCGGGATGGGGAACGACACGTCGCCGACCGCAAGCGCCCTGCCGTAGCTGACCGACACGCGGCCATACGAGGCGACCGGGTCCTCGCCGGGGTTCGGCCACCACTGCTCTGCGTCGACCACGGCCGGATGCTCCAGCGGCGCGGCGGCCTCGACCTCCCCGACCTCCGGCTCGCGCATGTACTCCTCGACGCATGCCTTCGAGAGCGCGTCGTCTCTCCGCGTGCTCTCGCCGGTGGCGGCCGCGGGTAATACGTCACTCATTGCCACAAGCATGCGCCTCCGGAAGGCCCTGGGGTTATCACGATGTGACGCCTGCGGCTGCGGTCGCTTTCGCGATTGCGGCCGCGGTTCGGTCGCGCTCGCGGTCGCCTTCTCCGGGACGGTCGCGCTCGCTGTCTCCGGGACGGTCGCGGTCGCGGTCGCCGGGACGGTCGCGGTCGCGGTCGCCGGGAGAGCCTGGACAACTGCCCACTCGAGCAGCGCGGAGCGACCACTGGGATGAAGACCATCCCCACGGTGGTCAACGTCCCGTTCGCGTTGCGCCGGCGCTCGAGTGGGCAGTTGTCCACCCTCACTCGTGTCGGTCAGGCACTAGGCCTGGACACCGGGGCCAGCGCTGTGTGTCAGTCGTTCTGAAGCGCTTCGAGCCCGCCGCGCAGGAACTCGAGCACTTGGTCGACGATCGCCATTCCCTGTTCGTGGCTGAGCGGCTCGCCGTCCGTTTCGGCGCCGAGAAAACGGTCTTGGACGGACTTGAAGGCGGCTGTCATCGAGGCAGCGACCAGGAGTGGCCGGAGGTCGCCGGGCTCCGCGCCGAGGTCTTTCGCGATCGACTCGGCGAGCATCGGCTCGAGCTCGGCGTGGCGCCCGCGCATCTTGATCTGGAGCGCGGGATTTGCGCTGATGATCTGCTTGCGCAGCTTCGCGTCTGCGTCGGGCGACTCGATCGTCGAGATGAACTCACGGATCGCGTCGACGGTCGTGGTATCGGCCGGGCGCTGGTCGAGCACCCGCCTCAGGGTGTCGAGGTAGTCGGACTCGTGGCATAGGAGGATGTCCTCCTTGCTCTCGAAATAGGCGAAGATCGTCCGCGGGGCGACGTCGGCGGCCTCGGCGATCTCGGCGATCGTCGTCTCGTCGTAGCCGCGCTCGGCGCACAGTTGCAGCGCGACCCGAGCGATCGTCTCGCGCGTCTGCTGTTTCTTGCGCTCGCGCAGCCCGAGCTTCGCAGGTGGCCCGTCGAGAGAAGTCATTTAGAGCAAGCTTAGCAATCTTTCACACAAAGAAAATTTGCACTGAGTGTTGACAGGATGTCGCAGCCTAGCTATAAATGCATCGCCTGCAAAGTTTCTACTCGTGAAAGTTTGATCATCGATGCTGAGAATCGTCCGCTGGACAACGGCTCACCGACGGATCGTCGTCGTCGCCTGGATCGTCGCCGCGATTGGGATCTTCGCGGTTTCAAGCTCGGTCGGGAAGAAGACCGCGAGCAACTTCACGCTCCCAGGCACGAATTCCCAGAAGGCTGTCGATCTGCTGCAGAGCCGTTTCCCCGCTCAGGCTGGGGACGCCGACCAGATCGTGTTCCACGCGAAGACGGGCAAGCTGACTGACCCGGCCGACCGTGCCGCGATCGGAGCGATGCTGCAGCGTGTGGCCGGCCTCGGGCACGTCACGAGCGTGATCAGCCCGTACGCGCCGGGCCAGCACGCGATCTCCCGCGACGGGACGATCGGCTTCGCGACCGTCTCTTTCGACCAGCGGGCGAATTCGCTCCCCACGGCGGCCGTCGACAAGGTGATCACGGTCGCCGAGTCGGCGCGCTCGTCGACGCTCGACGTCCAGCTCGGGGGCCAGGCAATCGAGCAGGCTCAGCAGGCGTCGCTCGGGTTCGCGACGATCGTCGGGATCGCCGCTGCGATCCTGATCCTGCTGATCAGCTTCGGCTCATTCAGCGCGATGGGCCTTCCGATCGCCACCGCGCTCGTGGGCCTCGGGGCAGGGCTAGGGGCGATCAATCTCGTGAGCCACGTGATCGACATGCCGAGCTTTGCCTCGGAGCTGGCGCTGATGATCGGGCTGGGCGTCGGCGTCGACTACGCGCTCTTCATCGTCACGCGCTTCCGCGAGAACTTCCGGACGAACGGCGGCGACGTGCAGCAGGCCGTCGAGGCTGCGATCAACACCTCTGGCCGCGCCGTCCTGTTCGCCGGCGCGACAGTGGTGATCGCGCTGCTCGGGATGTTCGCCCTCGGTGTCAGCCTGCTCAACGGCGCCGCGGTCGCCGCCGCGATCGGGGTGGTGTTCGTACTCGCCGCGTCGCTCACCCTGCTCCCAGCGCTGCTCAGCCTGAGCGGGGAGAGGATCGCCCGCCCAACGGGACGCCAGGCTGCTCGCGCCGGGGACGGCAACAGGCCCGAATTCTGGCTGAGCTGGGTGCAGCGCATCCAGCGGCACCCTGCCCTGATCGCGACCGTCGCGACCGCGCTGATGCTGGCCCTCGCCGTACCGGCGCTCGGACTGCGCCTCGCCTCGAGCGACGCCGGCAACGACCAGACCAGCCAGACGACCCGTCAGGCGTTCGATCTCCTCGCGGAGGGATTCGGCCCCGGCTTCAACGGGCCGCTCGAGCTAGCCGTGGCGCTCCCACGGGCTCACGACGCGGCCGCGCTCACCGAGATCACTCGCGCCTTGCGCAGCAGTCCCGGGATCGCGTCCGTCGCGCCGCCGCGGCTCAACGCCGATGGGACGACCGCCGCGATCGTCGCCTACCCGACGACCTCGCCGCAGAGCGTCCAGACGGCGACCCTAGTTACGCGGCTTCGCGACACCGTCATCCCGCAGGTGGAGAGCAGCAGCGGGACCCGCGTATACGTTGGTGGCGCCACGGCGTCGCAGGTTGACTTCTCGCACGTGCTGGCCAGCAAGCTTCCGCTCTTCATCGGGGTCGTGATCGGGCTCTCCGCACTCCTGCTGTTGTTGGTGTTCCGGTCGCTGGTGATCCCGATCCAGGCCGCGCTCTTCAACCTACTCTCGATCGGCGCCGCGCTCGGGGTCATCCAGGCGGTGTTCGAGCGAGGCTGGCTCGCGGGGCTGTTCGGGACCCAGGCCGGGCCAATCGACGCGTTCATCCCGGTACTCGCGTTCGCGATCGTGTTCGGGCTCTCGATGGACTACGAGGTCTTCTTGATCTCACGCGTACACGAGGAATGGCAGGCCAGCGGTGACGCCAGCGTGGCCGTTCGGGAGGGCCTTGCACGCACCGGCCGCGTGATCACGGCCGCCGCCGCTGTGATGGTCGCGGTGTTCGGCGCTTTCGCGATCAGCGGGGACCGCGTGCTCGCGATGTTCGGACTCTTGATGGCGAGCGCGGTCCTGCTCGACGCTCTCGTGGTCAGGATGCTCCTGCTTCCCGCCGTCCTCCAGCTCCTGGGCCGCACAACGTGGGCGCTGCCACGCTGGCTTGACCGACGGCTCCCCACGGTCGCGATCGAAGCCGAGCCGGGCCTGACGCCGCGTCCAGCGCTCGAGCCCGCGCTCGAGCCCGCGCTCGAGCCGAGCTCATGACCGACGAGCGGCCCTCGCTCGCGACTTCCGTCATTGACAAGCAGCTATCAATATGATATTACACTGACAGTGATCGGAGGGCAGGTAGTACAGGCCAAAGGAGTCATTCCGATGAGCGCACCCACTGACAACTCCGCTGCAAAAGGTCTGCGCGCCCGGTGGCTTTCTCCTCCGCGATCCGGGGTGCACAGGCTGATTGCGCCATGGGAGTATCGTCACCTCCGTGCCTTCGGGGTCACGCGCGTGTTCGGCGGGAGTATCGGGGCCGCCGCGGGAGTCGTCTGCCTCGCATACGGCGCCTACGGCTGGGCAGCCTTCTTCCTCGCGATCGGGGCGCTGAATCTCGCGGGGGGCTACTGGTATCTCACGATCGATCGCTCCGCGTCTACCCCGACCTGAAATCCTGACCGAGCGTCGGGCCTTCTCGCGAAAGGGAGGAGCTCAGGTCTTTCGCCAGACCGAGACGTGAGACGTGCTCTCGTGACTGAATGGTTGACGGCGCCAGTCGGACCATCGTGATGCAAGCGTCATCCCCGCCAGTTGCGCCATGAGGTCGAGCTCCGCTGGCCAGACATAGCGCAACGGGATTGCCCGATGGCGCAGGCCGCCGGCTTCCCGGCGGATGTGGTGCGAGATCAGACTCTGCGAGGCGGTGTCATATTCGTCGATACCCCAGCGGTCATCGTCGGCATGGAACACGACGTGCCGCTCGCCAGGCGGCAGACGGCGCAGCTCGGGAACGCCGACCTCGATGACAAAGAAGCCACCTGCCTCGAGATGGCGCGCCGCGTTGGAGACGCAGGCGACCCGTGCCTCTTGCGTTGTCAAGTTTTCAATCGTGTTGAAAACGAGGTAGACGAGCCGAAAGCTGTCTTCGATACGCGTGCTGGCCATGTCGCCGATCGTCACCCCCAGCTCACGACCCCCCGGCTTCAGGCGCAGCTGCTCGACCATCGCCTCAGAGAGCTCGATCCCGCAAACGTCGACACCGCAGGCCGCGAGCGGCAGCGCGATCCGTCCGGTGCCGATCGCAAATTCAAGTGCCCTCCCGTCGCCTGCCAGCTCCACGAGCACTTCGACGGCTGGCGCGATCGCTGTTGGGTCGAACCTCCCCGCCACCGATTCGTCGTAGGACGAAGCGACCTCGGGTCCAAAGTAATCCTGACGCATGAGTTCATTGTCGCTCCTGCCTCGCATCGGCGCCTGCGCGGACGCCGCGCTGGAATCGGCGGACTCGTGGCGGTAGCGTTACATCTCAGTGTCAAGTGCGAGCCGCGGAGAACTGAGCCAGCCTATGCGCCAGCTGGCGATCGGAGAGGTCGCCGAGCGGGCTGCGATGAGCGCGTCGCGGATCCGCTACTACGAGGCCCGCGGGCTCGTCCCCGAGCCGGAGCGGGCGGCGGGGAAGCGGCGGTATACCGAGGAGGTGCTGGGCCGGCTGGCGATCATCGACGCCGCGCAGCGGGTCGGGTTCACGCTCGAGGAGATCCGCGACCTGCTCGGCGCAAGAGACGAGGCCGCGCACGAGCGCCTGCGTCAACTTGCTCTGCTGAAGCTGCCCCAGCTGGACGACCTGATCGCCCGTGCGACCTCGGTGCGGCGGGTGTTGATGATGTGCAGCCGCTGCGACTGCGAGTCGATCGACGCGTGCCGCATGTTCGACGATCGCGTTCTCCCACTCCCCGGGCCGGTGGGCGCGACCACGACACCACCGTCTCGGCGGCGCTCGACGAGAGCCGCTTGACTTCAACCCCGGTTGAAGTGCAAGAGTCTCCTTTGATGTACGCCAACCGAACGAGGCTGCGCGATGTCGCAGGCGGCCTGATCGCTGCGAGCGCGCTCGCGGGGTTGCTCGCGATCGCCGTGCGCGCGGGCTGGGGCGGTGAGCCGGCGCGAGCGCTCGAGGGAGCGACCTTGTTCCTCGCGGCCGGCGCTTACCTCGCGCACGCGCTCGCCCATCACGACACCTTCCGCGAGCTGCTCACCCGCTCGATCCTGGTGAGCGCCTTTGCGCTCTGGGGGATCGTGCAGATCGCCCCCGGGATCCCCGGGAACGCAGTGCTGAACGACGTCGTGATCGTCCTGTTCGTGGTGGACCTTGCGATCATCGTCAGCCCGTGGCTCTGAGCTGAGCACCTGATGTAGCCTCCGGCCCACCCAAACGGCGCATCGAGGAGTGCATCATGTCCTACGTCGTGGATTTCAACACGGTCTCGACGGTCGGTCTGGAGTCGTCGCCGGTCGCGGCCGCGCTCGCGGGTCTGCGGGCTCACGAGGCACGCTACTTCAAGAACAAGTACGAGCACGTCTTCACGGTGGAGCCTGCAACCGACGCCGAGACGACGATCGACTGGGTGCACCGGATCCTCAAGGAGGAACGTGACATCGCCATCTCGTCTCGCCCTCTCGAGGCTACGGCCTTCCAGGTCGAGAACATTCGAATCGCCTACATCTTCTACGAAAGCGGTCTATCGATCAACGTGATGTACACGGTCGATACCTCCAAGAAGCGGGCGGTCGGCTTCAAGCTCTCCGAGGGGATGGAGATCCCCGCGGAGCTCGCCTCGCGGTTCAAGTTCGCGCGCCAGAAGTCGAAGCTGGCCGGAACCATTCGCGGTTCCTACTTCGTATTCACGAACGACTATTGACACCCACGCCGGCGGCTGCGTTCATCCGCGCCACGGTGGATTCGATGGCCTGGCGATGCGCCTTCCCCCACCAACCCTGTGTCGCGTACAGCGTCTTGCGCTCACCGGAGCTTAGAACCAAAACCGCCACGGGGCGGCCCTGAATATTTGCTCCGACCTCGAAGTGGTCCAGCTGATCCCGCGCGAGCGTTCTTCTTCGGAAGGCGCCGATGATCTCCACGCGAGTCGGCGACACGACGACTCGGCTCCGGAGCCACAAGATCGCGTGCAGCACGAACACTGCTGCCGCGCAAAACAGGAGAGAGCCGAAGACGGCGCCGGCGGAACTCGAACCGACGAAATGGTTACCGAGGATCCCGAGAAAGACGGCCCATACCAGCTGGACAAACGTGAAGGCCAGCTTCGGCGCGCCCTCCGTACTGAACGTCTGGTCAGGCAGATCCACTGCCGCGGGGAGGATATCTCGTGATCGACGAGCCGCTCCTGGCCGAACATGGCCGAAGCGTTGGTTCTCACTCCGACACGCAGCCTGAAGCGTTGGTTCTCACTCTGACTTCGAGCGTCACCCGCGGGGGATCGTGGGTCCGAGCGTCCGAGCTTCGCGTCGTGCGGAACTTGCTCCGAGTCCTCTGACGGCGTATAACACGCGCGTTCGCATTTCTGCCCCGAGGTCCGTTTCTGGAGAGGAGACCACGGATGACGTTCGTCAACGTTAGGCGGGCTGGGCGCGTGCTATGCCCTGCGGTGCTCGTGCTGCTCGCCGCCTTCCTGCTCGCCGCCCGCCCCGCGGCAGCGGCCTCCACAAGTACCGCCTCGGCGGCGGCGACGGTCTCGCCCGGGCAGGTGCCACCCGACACCGTCCGCGCGCGGATCACTGGCGCGCCGATCCTCGGTACCAGCAACCAGAACATCCCGCCTGCAGAAGCGGCCCCCACGATCCTCCCCTCGAAGAGCGGGCAGATCGCGACGCTGAAGGCCGCGCTCGCCTACATGACGGCGCATTATCCGCAACTGGCCGATTTCACCCCCGGCCCTCAGGACATCTTCGACTACGGCGTCGGCAACCTGTGGCGCCAAGGCGTCGACGGCGCCGGAACGACGATCGCGTTGCTCGAGGGCTGGAACGACCCGAGCATCGCCCAGACCGTCGCGTCCTTTGACGCGTCGCTGGATCTCCCCAACCCGAAGATCACCACCATCTATCCCGCCGGCCCGCTGCCCGCAAAATGTCCCGAGGGGATGGTGGTCCTTGGCAGCTATGGCTCGTGTGACGCATGGGAGGGCGAGCTCACACTCGACGTGATCACCGCGCACATGATCGCCCCGTACGCGAACATCCTGCTCGCGGTGACCCCCGCCGACACGGTCATCCACGCCGACCCGGCGCAGAACGTCGCGCCGCCCGAGATGATGGAAGCGGTCGAGGACATCGCAAACAATCACCTCGCGAACGTCATTTCCGTCAGCGACGGGACCGGGGAGGGGACCTACTACGTACGGCACGGCGGAGATCACCGCGCAGAATCCGGGCGAGCTCGCAGCGGCGAGCGCAGGGATCCCATTCCTCGGCGCGACCGGCGACTGCGGGGTTGTCCAGAACCTCGCCGTGGCGAACTCTCAGTGCGGGGCCTCGGGCACGTCGCCGAGCTCGGCGACATGGGACGATTCACCGTGGACGACAGCCGTCGGCGGAAGCATCCCCAACGTGAGCCCCAAGAACGGCGCCAAGCTCGGGCCCGACCCACTGTGGCACGTCCCGCCGCCGTTCGCCCAGTTCTCCGAAGGGGCCGGCTTCTCAGCGGTGTTCTCGCGCCCCCTCTACCAGGATGGCGTCGCATCGATCACCGCCAGCGACATGCGCTCCGTGCCCGATCTCACGATGGACGCCCAGGACGGGACGTCTGAGGCGGCTCCGATGCTCGCCGGCGTGATCGCCCTCGCGACCCAGGAGAACGGCGCCGACGTCGGCCCGATCAACCCTGCGCTCTACGGCGTCCTCGGCCCGGCCGGGGCCGGTGACGGGGTCGCGGATGTCGTCTCCGGCAACAACTCGGCCGACAAGCCCGACGGACAAGTCATCGTCCCGGGGTTCACCGCCGGACCGGGCTTCGACGTCGCGAGCGGATGGGGCACGCTCTACGCGCCCACGTTCGTCCCGAGTCTCGCCGCCGCGACGCAGGGCTCATTCATGGAGGCCGCCGCCCGGCAGGATGCAGCGCAGCAGCTCTCGAGCCTCGAGACCAAGAGCATCTCCCTGAGCCCGCTGACCGTGCCGTCGGGTTCGACAACCTACATGTCCGCCGGCGGGTTCCTGCCCGGATACCCGGTCACGCTCTCGATCGACGACCGCGACGTCGCGACGCTCACCGCGAGCACGCTCGGCGGCGTTACGTACATGATCGACCCGCAGCTGCTCGACCTCCCCCCGGGCAAGCACACGGTGGCGCTGCAAAGCCTGCTGATCGAGGAGACGGCGCGCTTTACCTCGCAGTAGGCACTGGATGCTGATCCAGCTCGCTTCGATCGGCGGTGCCATTCCGGGCACCGCCGAGAATGCACGGGCGGATTTGCGAGGTCGGACCCGCGCGCTCGGGATCCGGTGCGGCGTCGCTCATTCCAGCCACTCCGTGACGAACGTGGGGCTGGCGTGGATGCACACCATGCTCGAGCTCCCGGGGCCCCTGTTGATGAACTTGTGGGGAGTGTCGGGCGGGACGATCACGATGTCGCCGGGACCTGCGTCGAGGTGCTCGGCGCCGGCCTGGAAGCTGAGGTTGCCTTCGATCACCACCCAGGTCTCGTCATAGGGATGCTTGTGCAGCCGTGGCCCATCGCCGGGCTCGCTGCGGTCCAGGATCAGCGAGATGGTGGCCCCGTGGTCGGCGCCCTTGAGGTTTCCGGTCGGGAGGTCCGCGGTCTTGATGACTGGCATAGGTCGTTCTCCGGGTCGTAGGTTCGACACGTCAGGCGGCGACCCGCTGCAGCGGGGGGCTGCGGCATCTCGGCGACGTCCACGCATCGCCCGAGCGTTCAGGGGCCTCAGCGTGGCGCCTTGCCGTGCAGCGGCGCGAGCAGCCCGGTCCTCGTCTCGTCGATCAGCTCGAGCTCTTGGGTCTCGCCGTGGCCGTTGGGCGCCTGCGCGGTGACCGTCACGGCGTAATAACCGTCGCCCTTCGGCAGGGTGACGCGCTCGGCTGCCGGCGTGGCCCTGCAGGGACATCAGGTGGTGTAGATGAATCGCGGTCGAGCGGCCGCCGCTGCACGCACGTCGGTGGTCGACCTCCTCCTGCAGGCAGGCGTCGCGGCCCACCCTGATCGTCAATCGGGCCGGCTGGGCGAGCTTGATCTCGACCCGAGGATGGCCGGGCCCGATCTGGATCGGGCGGTAGTTGACCCGGAGCAGGGGAGGAGGTGGATCGGCGGCACTCGGCGGCAGCCCTGAACCACCCGAGTCAAACCAGGCGATGAGCGGTGCCGCAAACTGCGTGTACCCGGCGATGCTCGGGTGGATGCAGGTGTCGCCGCTGATCACCCACGGTGTCGACACGTCCCACGGAGCGAGGCCGTGCTGTTCGTGGCTGAACAGCCATTCGAGCACCGCCAACGCCTGCACGGCCGTGCATTGGTGATCGAGTGGCCACGGCGAGTCCGCCGGGCGTAGGAACGCGATCCGGCCCGGGAACCGCGTTTGAGTCGCCGAAACCGCCTGGCTGACGGCGTCATCGATCTCCCGCAGCACGATCTCCACTTTCGGCTGAATCGCGAGCAGCGCAGCGACCAGCGGAACGGGATCGTGGTATCGGAACACGACGATTCGTGCCTGCGTCGAGCTGAGCACGCTCGCATAGACGTTCTTGAGGTGCGCCACCGTGTCGTTCGCAGCCAGTGCCTGGCGCGCGCAGGTGCGCACCTGCTCGTTGGTGCCGAACACGATGCAGGGCAGGTAGGTGCCGCGATAGAACTCGCTCAGGATCGGGTTTGCGCCGAGCGTCATCAACACGAGATTGGGGTTCGCGGCGACCAACTGCGCCAGGCGCGAGTTCAGCTGACCGCCCGTGTCCCAATCCGCCGGCGTCGAGCCCTGGACCGCGTAGTTCTCAAAATCCTTGATTCCCTCGGCCTGGACGAACTGCAGCGCCCACGAGACCTGGCTCCCCAGCCCCGTCGGGTTGTCGTAGTTCGACGAGCACTTGTCGTCGAGCGGGGGGCTGACGCAGGCGAACAGATTCAAGGGGCTCATCAGGCTGTCCTGGGGGCCGCCGCACACGGTGTCGTTCGTCCCGCAATATCCGAACCCCGAGGTCACCGAGTCGCCAATCGCCCAGACGCTGTAGCCGGGGGGCACCGCGGCCGCGGCGCGGCCGGCGGCGGCCAGCGCCACGAAGACGGCCAGCGCAGTCGCCACCCCACCCCGAACCGCCGCCCTCACACGCATGTGGCGGCACATGATGCACGAATCTGACGACGTTGTGGGTCGTCACGGTAATTTTTCCGCAGCTTGACAAGTGGTGGGAAAGTCCTACCAGTTCGAGCTCTCGGGTGCCGACTGGCTGGGCATGGCCATGTGCGACACGCAGTCCTACCCGGAGCAGGTCAGTTCCTGTCCGCCTGACAGCGATCACAACATCCTTGACCCAGCCGTCTCGCCGAAGCATGTCGGCGAGGCCTACATGGAGATGCAGTTCTATCCGCCCGGCTGGGTCCCCTGGCCCACGTGGGCCGTCGCAGTGGGCGCGAGCTCGTGTGACGCCACGCACTGGTGCGCGGCGCTGAACATCGACAGCCTCTCGCTGAACCCGGTGACCGGCCAGACGAATAACGCCGCCTGTCTAGCAAAGGCAGGCGAGGAATACGTGAACTTCGCGTTCATCACGAAGAGCGGAATGGCCCAAGCGCCGGCGAACCCGATCGACTCGACGCTCGCGACCTTCACGCCGGATTCGTCCACGGACCTGTTCATGAACTCGGGCGATCACCTGACGGTCTCGTTCACCGACACCCCGTCCGGGCTGAAGGTCACCATCAATGACCTGACGACGGGGCAATCCGGCTCGATGACTGCGAGCGCCGCCAACGGCTTCGCCCAGGTCAAGTTTGCTCCGAACGGGTCTAGTTGTCAGGCGATCCCGTACAACTTCCATCCGATGTACAGCACATCGACTCGCAGACGCGCGTCACCTGGGCGGTCGGTTCCTACAACGTTGCCTACGACACCGAGATCGGGCACTTCCAGTTTTGCAACGGCCCTTACCAGATCCCGGCGACTCAGTTCGGCCTGGACGCATTCGGGAACCCGACAGTCTGCCCGGGCGACGATATGGAAGAACAGCCACCGACGGAGGAGCTGAACGACGGCGACGATGTGTTCTGCTTCCCGGCCTCGGAAGCCTTGCTGTACAAGGTCGCGGGGTGCTCGTACACGAACATCGGCTTCGACGGCCAGTCCTATCAGCCGGTGTGGCCGGATGGAAACACCACGTTGCACCCGACCGCGTTGAAGTTCTCGAGCCCGACGACTGGCACCAACTACGATAAGCAGTACTCCCAGATGGGGTTCGAAGCCGATTTGCCGGCGATCGAGAACCAGCTCGGTGACGGGTGCAATGCGCAGACCGGGGCCGGATGCACGCTGCTGCCCAAGACCGACGACGGCGAGCCCGCGGCGTTCTACCCGTTCTACACCGATACGAACACGGCCAGCGGCTGCGTTTGGCAGTTCGGCAACAACATCCCGGGCGAGGTCAGCAACTTCGGGCAGAACTTCCAGTACGGCAAGCTGCTAAAGCTCGATTCCACCGGTCAGGGAGGCGGCGTCACATACACCTACGAGGACTTCCGGAACATCCTGGCCTCGAACCCGTGCCCCGCTGGCAGCACTCCGTGACGGGCAGATGCCCGTAGCCCGTGGGCCGCTCGAGGCGTTCGCAGGCGCCTTCGAGTCGCCCGGGCAGCGCTCGAACCAGCGATGTGCCTGCCCGCGGCTCGAAGTCGGTGCTGGGCCGCAAGGATTGCGTTAGCCCGGACTATTGCGGCCGCTCCGGCCCTGCGGAAGTCGTGTGGCTTCGGTGCGGGCTCAAGTTCGATGCGCCCGCAACTGGCGCTTGGCTCCTGACGCTGCGGCTCGAGCCCACCCATTTCTGAATGGTGGCGAATAACGGGGTTCCCCAGATCCCAGGCTAAACTCTTGCTTGATGGCAACGACGGTCACCACGCGGATGTTTGGTCCAGCTCGCGTTTCGGTCGTTTCGACTGGCAGCTGTTATGTTCAACCGCGGTTCAGAGCCGGGCAAGTATGGCGAACTCGCGCAGACATCGTCAACGATGACGGTATGGCGCTACATGGAATTAATTCGCTGGTCATCAAGACACCCGGGCGCATCTCGGTCGTAGACCCGTGTTCTTTTGGGCGAGGCGAAACGACTCTTGGCGGCGGCTCGGTGTTGACGCCAGGCCCGACGCTCGACGAGTCCCTCGACGCCCTAGAAGTCGATCCTGCGGACGTCGATGCGGTGATCGTGACGCATGGGCATGACGACCATTACGTCGGCTTGCTGAATGGCGGGCAGCCACGTTTTCCAAACGCCGAAGTGTTCTTTCCGAGGCCTGATTGGGAGGACATTCAACGAAGAGAAATGTACAACTCGGGCGTCGGCAGGGAAATACTCGCCCGAATCGAAGCAAGCGGAAAGCTGACACTCGTTTCAGGCGACCTCGAACTCGACGATGAGCTCGCCGTGCTGCACACTCCCGGCGAAACGCGCGGTCATCAAGTTGTTCGTCTAGACGTGCATTGCGCACGGCTATACTACCTCGGCGATCTCTTTCACTACCCGGTCGAGTTTGAGCAGCTTCAGTGGGCATCCGGGGACAAGAGCTCGACGGCGCTCGCCGACTTCGAAACGTCTCGCAAGCGGGTCCTCACTCAGGCCGCCGCCACGGCATCGACACTGGTGTTCACGCACGGCGTCTTCCCTGCCTGGGGGGTCGCCGATCGTCAGACGACGGACTCGTGGGTCTGGCGCTATACACACAACAAGGCCGATCAGTCGGTGGAACAGATGGGCTGAGGAGACTTTCGAGGCATCAGGTCTCGCGAGCGCGTCGTGTCCCGGGCGAGCCGGTGCAGGCATTACGTGAGGGAGCCGTTCAAGGCCTCGTAAACGCGAAGATCGACGGCTCCGGGGCGCCGCGCAGGGTACGGCCAGAGCCGATCGGGATTGTCTATCTTGAGGCGCCTCACAAGGGGTGATAGCGTTGTGAACGACAGATGACGCGCTCGGTTGACATAGCTGCATGCTCGAACGTGCGTGTCTCGTGACGAGGAAGGCGTGCACCGTGCGATACGTGGGCATGGCTCGGAGTCGACGGAGGAGCTACGGCTTCCATATTCTTGACAGCAAACGGGAAGGCGGTTCCGGGTGATTGAAGTGGGCGCCACAGACGCAGTCATCGACGGCGAACTCGTCGGTTTCGATGCCACGATTGACGTGGTGGATCCCTCCACCGGCGAGGTCTGCGCGACCATTCCGCGGGGGACCGAGCGTGAGGTCGATGCGGCCGTCGACGCGGCCCGGCGTGCGTACGAGCGGGAGTGGCGCGCGACGACCCCGGCGCAGCGCGCGCGGCTGATGCGCAAGCTCTCGGCGCTAATCAGCGAGCATGCCGAGGAGCTCGCCGCGATCGAGAGCCTGGACACCGGCAAGCCGTTGCGCCAGGCGCGCGCGGACGTCGGTGTCGCGGCGCGGTACTTCGAGTTCTACGCGAGTGCCGCCGAGAACATCGACGGCGACGTGATCCAATCCGCGCCCAGCGGCCACCACGCCTTCACGTGGCGCGAGCCCCACGGTGTCACCGGCCACATCATTCCGTGGAATTATCCGATCCAGATGTGCGGCCGCACGATCGCGCCGGCGCTTGCAGCCGGCAACTGCTGCGTGCTCAAGCCGGGGGTGGACGCGCCGTTGAACGCGCTCCGGGTCGGCGCGCTGGCCGTCGAGGCCGGCTTCCCGCCGGGCGTCTTCAACGTCGTCCCCGGCCACGGGCATGAGGTGGGCATGGCGCTCAGTAGCCATCCCGGCATCAACTACATCTCGTTCACTGGTTCGCGTGAGGTGGGAACGACCGTCGCCCAAGCGGCCGCCGCCAACGTGGTGCCGGTTGCGCTCGAGCTCGGCGGCAAGTCCCCCAACATCGTCTTCGCCGACGCCGACATCGAAGCGGCCGCGCCGGTGATCGTCAACTCGATCCTCCAGAACGCCGGCCAGACCTGCGTCGCCGGCTCCCGCCTGATCGTGCACGAGTCCGTCCACGATCAGCTGATCGACGCGATCGTGCGCCGCTTTGCCATGGTCACGATCGGTCGTGGCCTCGACGATCCGGATCTGGGACCGCTGATCAGCGCAAAGCAGCGCGATCGGGTGATGGCGCTGCTGCGCGACGTGGGCGGCGCGCAGCTGGTTCATGGCGGGCGCCCGGCGACCCGCGACGATCTCGGCGGTGGGTTCTTCTTCGAGCCGACGCTGTTCGACGGCGGCGTGCCGGATGACCCGATCGTGCGGAACGAGCTGTTCGGCCCGGTCATGGTGGCGTCGACTTTCTCCTCCGACGAAGAGGCGCTGGCGAAGGCAAACGACACCGACTTCGGTCTCGTCGCCGCCGTGTGGACGAGCGACGTCAGCCGTGCCCTGCGGATGGCGTCCGGGCTCGAGGTCGGACAGGTGTTCGTCAACACCTACGGGGCCGGCGGCAACGTCGAGGTTCCCTTCGGCGGTTACAAGCGCTCCGGCTATGGCCGCGAGAAGGGTTACGAGGCGGTGCTGGAGTTCTGCCAGATCAAGAGCGTGATGATCAAGTACTGACGGTCCCGGGCGACCAAATCAGCTCCGCGGACACATCGACGGGCCGCCGGGCAACGGCGCCACGCCCGAGGAAAATCGCGAGGTGCTGTTGCCGGTGGCCGTCTACACCGCCCTGCCGGCGGCGGTCGGCGCGTTCGACACGCGCGCCGACCGAAGCCGCGCAATCGGGTGCGAACCTCGACCACGACAAGCGACGGACGGCCGCGTCGAGGAACACCGCGCTATCCGCGGCAAACCTCGACCTCAACAAGCGACCGACGGCCCCGTCGAGGAACACCGCGCCATCCGCGGCATACCTCGACCACGAGGCGCCAGCGACCGCCCCGTCGAGGAACACCGCACCATTCCCGGTTACCTCGACCACGACGTACCACCGCGCGCCGGAAGCGACAGAAGCCGCAGGCTCGGCGGGCGCGCTGGCGCAGGCCGCAGCGGTCGGCTGAGGGCCGGCGGCGCAAAAGCCGGTGAGCCGTCGAGTAGCCCAAGGTCCACGCGCCGTCGGCAAGGCGATTCGAGGTCCCCCCGAAGCGGGGAGCGCGCGGTAGGTGACGCGAGCCTCGAGCGCTTCTCGTGTGCCGACCGAGGCGATCGATGTCCGTTTCGACGATTGAAGCCCAGCTATCTTGCCCACCGAAGGGCCGTGGACGACGGTGTCGCCGAGCTCGGGCGGCTTGACATCGTCTGCGCCCAGGCGGGACTTTCGCACGTCCGGATGTGCGCAGGCATGAGATCTCCGACGAGCTGTGGGACGTAATGCCCGACCCCGCACATCGAGCCAATCGACGTGTCAAACGCGCTCGTCTTCCTGG
The DNA here is from genome assembly GCA_963763525.1 of uncultured Solirubrobacterales bacterium. Taxonomy (GTDB): domain Bacteria; phylum Actinomycetota; class Thermoleophilia; order Solirubrobacterales; family Solirubrobacteraceae; genus Palsa-465. The sequence continues at coordinate 565,817 of CAVXPA010000008.1, read as the reverse complement.
CGTCCGACGAGGAGCGCTGCATCCCCGGGACCACACTTCCGGTCGGTGCCGGCTCAGCCGGCACCGACAGCCACTCCCGCGCACCATCACCGGCTGAGCCGCTGGGGTTGTCAGGGTCGAGCGGGACACCGCGGACGTGCTCGAGGGTGCCGGTGGGGTTGAAGGTGGATCCGGTCAACGACCGGCAACGCTGATCTCGGGTGCTGCGGTGTAGGATCACCGCAGCGATCGTAACTAGGGAGGCACACATGGCGAGCGAAAGCGGAGCACGGCAGGCAGTGGCGGGTGGCACCGGCGGTTGTCCGGTTCTCTCCGGATACGATCCGCTGGAGCCCGCGGAACTTCGGGATCCGGTTGCGAGTTATGCGCGCGCGCGAGCGGAAGCCCCGGTGTTCTACATGGAGAAGTACGGCTTCTGGTCGGTCTCGCGCTACGAGGATGTGTTCGCGATCATGCTCGATACCGAGCGCTTCTCGAACAAGAACGTTGTCCCGATGCCGCTGCCTCCGGAGGAGATCCGCGACCGGTTGCCAAAGTATCCATTCGCCACTGCGCTGGTGTTCATGGACAACCCGGAGCACGACCAGGCACGGCAGCTGGTGAAGAAACCGCTGACGCCGAACCGTGTAGGCAGCCTCGAGCCGTTGACGCGGAGCCGCGCGGTGGAGCTGCTACGGCCCGAGGATCCAAACCGCCGCATCGAGTTCGTGCGCGATTACGCCTTGCCCCTCGCACTGGTGGTGATTGGCAAGCTGATCGGTGTGCCCGAAGGGGACTTCCCGTTTCTTGAGCGCTCGATCGGTGGGGCGTTCCGGATCGCCAGCGGTTCGTGTAGCGAAGATGAGCTACCTGCCCTCGCAGAAGGCCAGCTGAGCTATTGGGAGTACCTGTGCGCGCTCGTTGAAGACCGGCGTGCGCGACCGCAGGACGACTTCACATCCGTGCTGGCCAGCCACGTCAACGAGGACGGCTCAAGGCCCAGCACGGACGAAGTCGCAGGGCACGTCAACACGATTCTCGGTGCGGGATTTGAGACGAGTGCGCAGTTGATGGCGCATGGCGTCGCGTCGATCCTGGAGCATCGCGACCAGTGGGAGCTCCTGAAGTCCGATCGGTCGCTGATCGCCGGCGCCGTCGAGGAGTGCGCGCGGTATCGCGCCGTGATCAAGCGGAACTTCCGGGTGGCGCTGACCGACGTCGAGGTCGGCGGCGTGACGATCCCGAAGGGAAGCTTGATCGCGATCATGATCGCCTGCTCTAATCGCGACGAGAGCGTCTTTGAGGATCCCGATCGCTTCGATATCACGCGAACGGTCGAGAACGTGGCGTTCGGCCGCGGGATGCATTTCTGCCTGGGCGCGCCGCTGTCCAAGCTCGAGCTACGCGTCACATTGGAGACACTGCTCGACCTCGCTCCGGACGTCCAGATTCCCGACCAGGAGTTCGAGTACTCGCCGGACATCCGCATCGACGGCATGCGGAGCTTGTACCTCGACCTCGGTCCCGTGCCGAGCCGCGGCGGATAGCGGCTGCGTCGCGGTCGGTGGCTTGCGTTGATCTCGGCGACCGCCTCATCCGTCACCCGCCGCACTTCTGGCCGTGGGCGGACATCGTCACGCCCTTTGCATTCCCGGCTCGGCGGGACTTACGGGAGACCCCGAATCCAACCGTCTTTGGCAGGCCCGACCGGCAGCGGGTTGAAGGTGCTTCCCGTCCATTGTGCGAGCCGTACATATGGCTGCTTGATCTGTGGAGCCGAGGTCGGGCCCGGATTTGTGTACAACCGCGTCAGCGGAATCGGAATGTTGTTCGCAGTGGTCCAGTACTGTTGAAGCGCAACACTGTTGATGTTGGCGGCTCCCAGGTGTTGCAAAGATTTGGCGAGCCACGTCGCCAGCGAATAGCCCCACTGCACCGTTGGGTCATTCGGATTGACAGACGATCCCTGCAGCGCCTTCTGGTAAGCCGCGACGTCGGCGTTGCTGGTTAGAGTCCAAGGCTGGAATTGCAATAGAGCAATGCCGCCTTTCATGGACGGCGCCTTCGAGAGGATCTGCTGCGTGAAGTTCACGTCTGCCGCAAGAATGTGTGAAGCAGGCATGCCGGCCTGCGCGAACGCCGAAAAAACCCCAGGCGTCTGAGGGATTTGGACGCTCGAAAGGATGTACTGCGGCTTCCCGGCCATCACCTTCGCGACGTAGGGCGCTTGATCGATCGTCGTGAGCGGCTCATAAATCGAGACCCAAGTCTTGCCACACGCTTTTAGCACCGGATACGCATACTGTGCCAGCCAAATGTTCGTCCCTGTCCCGGCAAGGGACAGAAAACCGATCGTATGGGCGTCCGGAAGCGTGCAGAAGTATTGCGCGGCCGCGCCGTCCTGGCCGATCGCGCTCGGGGTAATCCCGAAGTCCCAGGGATCGGCCACGTCCGGGCGGACGTTGAGACAGCTCAGGCTCGGGACTTTAGCCGCCTCGTAGACCGGCAGGCCGGTGCTCCCCCAGGCCAGTGAGCAGCCGATCATCGCGATTGGATGCTGGGCGATCGTCTCATGTGCACACTCTGTTGCGGGGCCGGCCGCAAGCATGTCGTTACAGGTGTTGAGCACGAGCGGACGTCCAAAGATCCCGCCGCTGGCGTTCACGGACTTGACCGCAGCCTCCGCGCCGGCGGTCAGCGGCGTAAGCTCGTCATCGCCCGCGATCTTCCAGCTGACCATCGCGACGTTGATTGGTGTCTTCGAACTCGCGCCGGCTGATGTGGTGGCGGCTGATGTTGTGGCGGCTGACGTGGCGCTAGTCGTTGCTGAGGCGCTGGCGCTGGTCGGGCTGCTGGAGGAACTGCTGCCGCACGCGGCGGCGGCAAGACACAACGCCGCTACCAGCGCGGTCCCCAGATGTCTGGGCGCCTTCGGTCCCCACAGTCTGATCCCGTGCCGTTCGCTCCTTTTCATTCTCATATGACCCCTCCTTCCAAGGTGTCCGGGTCGAGGCCCGGACCCAAGCGTTCTCGTCGAACGCGCGCTCACAAGTTCTCACACGCCACGATTGACCGCGCTGCCTTTACCAAGCAGGTGGAACTCGGACCTGGCCGCGCCGTCGCCTGGACGACCAGCTCGGCCCGGCCCGATTACGAGCCCAAATCGATTGCGGACTCATCCATATATATGGAAGCTTCGCTATAATGCTGGCCAAACCTAGCGGGGGGGCCGTAGTGCTGTCAAGCGACCTTTTGCGAGCTCTCGGCGCGGTCCGTATCCGCGCGAAGACCGTGGGTTAGGGTTTCCGCGATGAGAAGCCCCACGGTCGAGCGCGTGGTCAGGATCCTCGATCTTCTGACGACGCATCCGGGACGCGGATTCACGCTCGCGGAGATCACACGTAGGCTCGAGATCAAGCGCTCGACGGCGCACGTGCTGGTCACCACGCTGGGTGAGCTGGGTCTGCTCTCGCGCAACAGCGACTCGCGTGAGTTTCGGCTCGGCCCCGCGCTGGTTCCGATGGGAACGGCTGCGGAGCGGGCGTTCCCCGCCGCGATGTACGCAAAGCGCGAAGCCGAGCGTCTGGCCAGCGAGTACGACGCGGAGTGCGTGATCGTGACGCCCGTCGGCGAGCAGCAGCTCGTCGTGAGCCACGCCGGAACGCCGGGGCCATTGAGCATTACCTATGTGGACGGGCAACGGCACCCGCTTGCGCCGCCACTGGGCGTCATTACCCTGGCATGGGCGGATGAGGCAGCGTTCGAGGCCTGGCTGCGCCGCATGGATCACGTGCCCACCGAAGCCGAGCGAGCATTCTTCAAGTCAGCCGTGGAATCGGCGCGACGGCGCGGCTACGCCGCAGGCGTTCGCGTCCCAGGCCTAGACCAACTGCCGGACCTGTACGACGCCCACGACCTGCACACACCCGAGGGTCGTCGTGAGATCAGTCGTGCGCTGTCGGTGCTCGCGCACAACGCATTTCTCCCGCTGACAACCGATCTGCCACCCGACACCGAGTTGAGCTTCATCGCCGCCCCGGTATTCGGACCGGACAGCACGATGCTTCTCAACCTCACGTTCGTGCCCCCCGAGCACTATGGACCCGAGCAAATGCCACGGCTCGCACGCGCCGTTGTGCGCGCCGCCGATCGCGTCACCGCCGCCCTCGACGGCCGCAAACCGACGCTGGAAAGCGACCAGGCGCCGGCAAGCCAGCACTCGCGCCGAGGAATCAATCCGACGCCAAAACTGCGCCGCGCTTGATTGACACGCTGCGCGACCGCGGTCCCTTGTCGTGCGTGGTCGCCATCGGCTTAGGCGCGTTCGAGGAGTGGCCCGGGCAGGGCTCGAACCTGCGCGCGACGGATTATGAGTCCGCTGCTCTACCACTGAGCTACCGGGCCTCGCTCGCGACCGACGCTACCACCGCCCACCGACCGCGGAAAACCGCGCCCGCTTGAGGTAGTCTCCGCGATGCGATGCTGATCACCGCCAGCGACGCCTTCTCCCAGACGTTCGCGCTCCTGGTCACGTTCGTCGGGATCGGGATCGTCGTGAACCTGCTGATCGTCTACATCGTCGGACAGGTGATCGTCGAGCATCGGCAGAACAAGGAGCGCCGCGAGGGCAAGTGAGCTTGGGCGGCCCGGTTGCGTCGCGTGCTGTCCGATGGGGTCGAGCTGGATGACGAGCCGAGTCGCATCGACCTCGACGCCGTCCACCAATACCTGAGCTACGAGTCCTATTGGGCGCAGGGACGCTCACGGGATGATGTGGCGCGTTCGGTCAGGGACGCGGCCCGCGTCGTCGGCATGTACGTCGGCAATGATCAGATCGGGTTTGCGCGCGTGATCTCCGACGGGGTGTCGGCGTCTCATCTGTGTGATGTCTACGTGCTGCCGGAGTACCGTGGCCGGGGCTTCGGGGTCGAGCTCGTGCGCGAGGCCGTGGACAACGGCCCGCACGCGGAGCTGGCCTGGACGCTCGCGACGAAGGACGCACACGAGCTGTACCGGCGATTCGGGTTCGGGACGCGCGACGGCCACACGATGCGAAGGCCGTGCCGGCCTTGAAGGAACGGCGGGCGCAGGCGTCGAAACACACGCCTGCCGATGAAGCCATCAACCACTGCCACCGCCGCGCCCGAGGTCCATTCCGGCCATCAGACGCTGTCCGCGTACATCCGCGCCCGCTTCGATGAGTTCTCGCGCTCGCAGAAGGATGTCGCGCAGTACATCGTCGACCATCTGGATGAGACGGCATTCCAGACCGCGGAGGAGCTCGCGCGGCGCGCCAACACCTCCTCGAGCACCGTCGTTCGCTTCTCGCAGGCGCTTGGGTTCGAGGGCTTTCCCGAGCTGCAGCAGGCAGCTCGCGACGAGTACCGCCGGCGGCCGCCGGGTGCGAGCGAGCTGGCTGCGGCCGTCACGCCGCTGTTCTCGCTCGACCACACCGAGTTCGAGGCGGCGCTCGCAGCCGACCATGTGAACGTCGAGGACACCGCGCACAAGCTGGCGCGCTCCGACGTCGAGGCGGCGATCGACGCGATCGTGTCGGCCGAGAAAGTGCTGATCGCCGGGACCGACCAGATGGCGTTCTTCGCCAGCTATCTGCGACACCTGCTGATGTTGCTGGACCTGCGCGCGGAGATCGTCGCGAGCCCATCGCAGGAGGCGCTCGGGCGCCTGAGCAGAATCGACGAGCGCACGCTCGTGATCGGGCTCTCGGCGGGACGGCCGCATCCGCTGATCACGCGGACGATGAAGCTCGCGCGGCATCGCAAGGCGCCGACGCTCGCGATCACCGACGCGACCCTGTCGGAGGTCGCTCGGTTGGCCCGGATCCGCCTCTACTACTCCTCCAACACGCCGGCGTTCGTTCGCTCGCACACCGCCCTGTTGTCGTTGATCCAGTCGCTCGCGTACGGCGTCTATGCGCGTGACGCGCAGCAGTACGACGTGCGCATCAAGGCGTTCAGGCTCAAGTAGCGCGACGGGCGACGAACAGCGCCTGAGTCGCGCGGCCGACGCGCCCGTGCTCGTCGTAGAGGACGCTCTCGCTGATGCCGATCCCGCCGCCGGCGATCCGAGTCTCGGACCGAAGCCCGATCCATTCGCCGACCGGCTCGCGGTCGACGTACAGCGTCAGGTCCGGGTTGATGAACAGGTACTCCTCGAACGAGAGCGCCGAGCTGATCCCGTTGCCGAAGTCCCCGGCCGCGGCAAGGCGCTGCAGCCCGGACGGCGCCTCCCCGGCGACGAGCTCGACTTGCAGGCGGAACCATGCCACGGCGGACCCTCCTTCCATGAACCCTCCCTCGACGAAGCGGACCTCAACCGCGTCCGGCGTGAACGTCGGTCGGTGCGGTGCGCGCAGGAAGCGAACCTGCCCGTGCTCCGGACCGGGCGGCGCCGGCATCGGAGGGGTCGCCGGAACGGAAGGGTCCGCGGCGCGCACCCGCAGCGCCCGGGCACGGACCACCTCGGTCTCATCCTCATCGGTCAGCGACGCCTCGAGCAGCTGGACGCGGCGGCCGGGCCGCGCGATCGTCGCCTGCAGGCGCAACGCGCCGAGCGGCACTGGGCGCATGAACTCGTAGGTCACACGCGCCAACAGCAGGCCCTCGGGCGCGGGCAGCTGCTCGAATGCGCGCATCAGCAGAGCCGCGGGCGCGCCTCCGTGCTCGGCGTCGGGATCCCACGGCCCGCGTGCCAACTCGGACGCTACGAAGTGGCCATCCTGCTCGGTGAATACGGCCTGCGGGGACATCGCGGCACACGCTACAGCGCGGCTACACTCAGGCCGGATGAGCGACGAAACTGAGATGCCCCGGGACGAGGCGACGTTCACGGTCAAGGCCGGCCTGGCGGAGATGCTCAAGGGCAGCGTGATCATGGATGTGGTCAACGCCGAGCAGGCGAAGATCGCGGAGGACGCGGGCGCCGCGGCTGTGATGGCGCTCGAGCGCGTGCCCGCCGACATTCGCCGCGACGGAGGCGTCGCCAGGATGTCGGATCCGCTCATGATCAGGGGGATCCAGGATGCCGTCACGATCCCGGTGATGGCGAAGGCCCGGATCGGCCACTTCGCCGAGGCGCAGGTGCTGGAGGCGCTCGAAGTCGATTACATCGACGAGTCGGAGGTTCTGACGCCGGCCGACGAGACCAACCACATCGACAAATGGGCGTTTAAAGTGCCGTTCGTCTGCGGCGCCACGAACCTCGGCGAAGCGCTGCGGCGGATCGGCGAGGGCGCGGCGATGATCCGCTCCAAGGGCGAGGCCGGCACCGGCGACATCGTCGAGGCGGTGCGCCACCTGCGGCTGATCCGCTCCGAGATCAGGCGGTTGGGGACGCTCGAGGCCGGCGAGCTCGCGACGGCGGCGAAGGAGCTGCAGGCGCCGCTGGGCCTCGTGCGCCAGGTCGCTGCCGAGGGTCGTCTACCGGTCGTGCTGTTCTGCGCCGGCGGCATCGCGACGCCTGCCGACGCCTCGCTCGTCATGCAACTCGGCGCCGAGGGCGTGTTCGTCGGCTCGGGCATCTTCAAATCCGAGGATCCCGAGCGTCGAGCCCGCGCGATCGTCGAGGCGACGACCCACTACGAGGATCCCGCCCGGGTCGCGGCCGCCTCGACCGGCCTCGGTCAGCCGATGTCCAGCCTGGAGAGCTCCAAGCTCGAGCACGAGCAGCTGCTGGCCCCACGCGGCTGGTAGCGCGTGAGTCCCCGGCGAGTCGGCATCCTCGCCCTCCAGGGCGACTTCGAGGCGCACGCGAAGCTGCTGCGCGGGCTAGGTGCAGAGCCGCGCGAGGTGAGGGTGCCGCGCGACCTCGAGGGTCTCGACGCGCTGATCATCCCCGGCGGGGAGTCGACCGTGATGACGCTCGGAATCGAGCGCGAAGGTCTGGCGGAGCCGATCCGCACGCTGGTGCGGGGCGGCACGCCCGTGCTCGGCACCTGCGCCGGAATGATCATGCTCGATCGTGACCATCTCGGGCTGCTGGACATCAGGGCGCAGCGCAATGCGTTCGGGCGCCAGCTGCGGTCGTTCGAGGCCGACCTCGAGCTCGCTGACATACCCGGTGGTCCGGTGCACGCGGTGTTCATCCGGGCCCCGTGGGTGCAGGAGTACGGCGACTCGGTGCGGGTGCTCGGTCGCGTCGACGACCATCCCGTCGCGGTCCGGCAGGGCAATCTGCTCGCCGTCGCGTTTCACCCCGAGCTGACGGGCGAGACGCGACTGCACGAGCTGCTGCTGTCGCTCAACGGCGGCTGACGCTACGAGATAGGCTCGCGCGTGCGGCCCGTGCGCTCGGCGTATGCGTAGAACGCCCGTTCGAAGTCGTTCCAGTCGATCCGCGGCACGCCGTCGGGGCCGGGCGGCGGTGGTCCCTCGGTCGGGTCGCTGCCGCCGCCGCCGGAGTCGTCGTCGGCATCCGTCCCGCGCGCTCGCCACCCCGCGTAGGCGCACATCGCGATCCCCGCCGCATACGCCGCCGCGGCGATCGCCGAGCGCTCTCTGAGCAGCGCGAGGACGCCGATCGCGTACAGCATCAGGGCCGACGCCGCGAGCCGCCAGAGCTCGGAGCGACGGGCTCGCCGCCGGGGAGCCGGGGCGTATGCGCTCGCGACGATCGTGGTCGCGAGCACGACCGCGAGCACGACCTTCCAACTGTCCGACGGTGGGAGCATCAAGTCGCGGACGCCGGTCCGTGGCTTGACGAAGACCGTCCCCGCCATCGGTTCAGACCACCAGCCCGTGTCGCATCGTGTTCTCGGTCACTGCGCGCGGCTCGACGAACTGCAGCAGATAGTCGGGCCCGCCGGCCTTCGTCCCGTTACCCGACAACCGGTTGCCGCCGAACGGCTGGCGGGCGACCATCGCTCCCGTGATGCCTCGATTGATGTACAGGTTGCCAACCGGCGTGCGGCCGCGGACGTAGCGGATCGTCGTCGGGTCGCGCGCGAACAGACCGCCGGTCAGCGCGTAGGGGAGTTGATCGACGAGGTCGCAGGCCTGCGCGACGTCGCGCACGCGAGTGATCGCTAGCAGCGGACCGAAGATCTCCTCGGACAGGACCGGCGAGGTCGATGGCAGGTCCGCGGCGACGGTCGGCGTGCAGAACCAGCCGTGATTGGGCACGTCCGACGCGCGCGCGACGATCACCCCCTCGGCCGCCGCCAGCGACGCGTAGCGCTCGACGCGCTCCTGCGCGGCGCGCTCGATCAACGGCGGCACGTCCGTGGCGAGGTCGGCTGCCTGCCCGACCGAAAGCACTTCGACCGCGCCGCCGACCCGCTCGATCAGCGAGTCGGCAATCGCCTCGTGCACGAGCACGCGAGCGGCCGCCGAGCATTTCTGGCCCCCGTACACAAAGGCCGAGGAGACGATTGCCGGGACCGCGTCGTCGAGGTCGGCGTCGGCGTCGACGATCACGCAGTTCTTGCCGCCGAGCTCGGCGATCACGCGCTTGATGTGCCGCTGGCCGGGCGCCGGTTCGGCGGCCGCGCGGACGATCTCGAGCCCGACCGGCATCGATCCGGTGAACGCGATCGTGTGCACGCGGGCGTCGCGGACGAGTGCGGCGCCGACGTCGCCTTCGCCCGGCAGCAGCGAGATGGCGCCGGCCGGGACGCCGCCCGCGAGCAACGCCTGGACGAGCGCATGGCCGCAAGCGGGCGACTGCTCGGCCGGCTTGAGAATCGCGGCGTTGCCCGTCGCGAGCGCCGCCGAGGTGATTCCGCACGGGATCGCGAGCGGGAAGTTCCATGGCGAGATGACAGCGACCACGCCGCGCGCGACGTAGCGCAACTCGTTGCGTTCGCCGGGGACCTGTAGGAGGCTGCGCCCCTGCTCGAGCTGGAGGGCGCCGCGCGCGTAGTACTCGAGGAAGTCGATCGCCTCGCAGACATCCGCATCCGCCTCGGGCCACGGCTTGGCGCACTCCCGAACCTCGAGCGCGGCCAGCTCCAGGCGGTGCTCGCGCATCCACGCGGCCGCTCCGATCAGCGCCCGCGCGCGCGCCGTGGCGCCGGCGTCGCGCCACGCCGGAAAGGCGTTCGTCGCGGTCGCCAGGGCATCGTCGATGTCGGCGGCTGAAGCCTTCGCCGCGCGCGCCACGAGCCGCTCCGGGTCGCCGGGGTCGGTCGACTCGAGCTCGCCCGCGCCGGCGCCGCCGCGCGCGTCGCCGCCGATCAATACGGGCACGGTCAACGGCAGCCGCCGGTCGAGCTGCTCGAGCGCATCGGACAGTTGCGCCCGCACCGAGGCGCGGCGCAGCTCCAGCACCGGTTCGTTGGCAAATGGCGGCAGCTCGGCGATAACTCCAACTTAACACTCGCAATCGAGTCTCGACATCCGATGCCCGCGACCCTGGGCGCTTCGACGGCGAGTCTCGCGCGGCGCTCGTCAGCTGATCTGCACCGGCGTGCCTGGCAGCTCGCCTTCGCCGACTGTCCCGACGAGCGAGTCGATCGCGTCGTTGGCGAGCCGAACGCATCCGTGGCTACGGGCAGACCCGAGCGGATCGAGCAGGCTCGACCCACCCCGGCCATGGATCCCGACCGTTCCGTCGCCGCCGTCGAACTGCTGTAACACGTTGCTGTGGGCTGTCAGCTCGAGGACCCAGCTGCCGAGGAAATCGTTGGGGTTCCACGGGACCGCCCACACGATCGCGAACAGGCCGAGCGGGGTCGGCGTAGTCGGTTTCCCGACGACGACGCTGACCGTACGCACGGGCGTTCCCGACCGCAGCAGCGTGAGCGTGCGCTGAGCCGTCGAGACCTCGATCCGCCACGGGGTCCTGTCGAGCCCGACGTCGTCCGCATTGACCCAGCCCGCTGCGTTGTTGGGTCGCCACGGAAGCCGCAGTAGCAACCAGCAGCGGCCATCGTCGCCACGCGGACGCGCGAGGACCAACAACCACAGGGCGTCGGTCGGCGAGAGCCAGCGCGAGGGCCGCAGGCGCTTTGCGGATAGACGGTAGAAGACGGCCGTCGGTCCGTCGATCTCTGCGCGCCAGGCGACGGTGCGGACGGGCCCGGTGACACGCGCTCGGCCGAGCACGTTGGCGCAGACGGATCCTGCGGCGTTGGTCTTGCTCGTCGCGTGGGCGCCGCCGACCGGCAGTGCGACTGCGGACACGACCAAAACACACACTACGACGAGGGCGAGCCGCGCAGTCGACATCGGCGGCGCGAACGTTATCTCACCCTCCGGAGGCGCCATCGCACTCGCGTGCTGATCAGGTTTAGGTAGGACTGCGTCGAGACGCAGCGCTCCGCCGGGCTCGAAGTCGCCCCCGACGGAAGGTTTCTTGCACGAAGCAGGTGCTCTGTCTGTAAGCTGCCCGGCATGCCCGGCGGGGTGCGGCGCGTGCCGATTCTCCTACTGCTGGTGCTCGCGGCGGTCCTGATGCAGGTGACTCCCGCATCCGCAGCCCTTCGTCCGGCGCCGCGCCTGCGAACACTTGGCACACGGAGCGGCACGGAGCTGGTGTGGAACGGCGCGCTCGGTGACGGCGAGTATTCGGTCAGCGGGTTCCTCCCCACCGCGTTTGACCCATCTGTGCCACTCGAGGGCTATCCCACGAGCGACCCGGTCGCGGGCTACCAGCCGACCACCGAATACTTCGCCGGCGTCATCTTCGGCGAGCCGACCGACGGGGGCCCCGACGTCGACCTCTACTGCATCGACATCAACACCAATACGTACCCGGGGTTCGGTTACGTCCTTGGCAGCTGGAACGAAGCCAACGTCGCCAACGTCGGCTATGTGGCGCGGATTCTCAACGAGTACTACCCGAATACCGACATGCCCGACCTGGGCGATCTCAACGAGACCGCCGCCGCCGTGCAGATGGCCATCTGGTTCTTCAGCGACGGCTTCGTAGTGAGCGAGAACAGCCCGCTCCACGCCACGGTCATGGCGATCGCGAACCACATCATCGACGAGGGGCCCCTGGTCCAGCCGCCGCCGCCGAGCCTGACGATCACCCCGACCACCCTGAGCGGCCCCGTCGGCCACCTGGTCGGACCATTCACGATCGGCACGGCCGGCGAACGCCGCCTGCGCCGCCGCCACCGGCTTCGGGTTGCCCCGGACGCGAGCGTCACCGCGACGGGCGCGAACATGTTCCTGGACGCCGCCGGCACGATGCCGATCGCGAACGGAGCCACGGTGGCGTCCGGCACGCGGATCTGGCTGAGCTCCACGGGTCCGTCGAGCGCCGTGCTCGACGCGACCGCGGAGGACACCGTCCCCACCGGGAACGTGTACCTCTACGACGGCGACACCGGCGCCGCCGCGGGCCAGAAACTGATCCTCGCCGCGACGGCCACCTTGACCACCACGGCGCAAGGCACTGCCCAGTTCCTGACCGCCGGCTCGCTGGTCGTGACCAAGACGATCGCCGGGCCCGCTGCCAAATCGCAGGGGTCCGTCGCCATCCAGGTGAACTGCGATGACGGCGTCAACAGGCCCGACCTCACGATCCCGGCCGGTGCGCCCGCGGGCACGACGTCCCACACCTACACGGATATCCCGGAGGGGACGGTGTGCACGGTCACCGAGACCGCCAACGGCAGCACGACCGGCACCAGCGTGGTGGTGACCGGAGACGGGCAGCAGGTGACGATCCCGTCGGGCGCAGGCGAGACCGTCAACATCACCAATACCTACGATTTCGTCCCCGGCGCGCTGCTCGTGACCAAGACGATCGCCGGTCCGGGCGCGGGGCAACAGGGGGCGATCACGATCCACTCGGTGTGCGACGGCACCGCCCTGACGCCGGACTTTGTGATCGCCGCAGGGTCTCCCGCTGGGGATTACACCCGCCAATACGATGACATCACCGCTCCCGCGACCTGCACGGTCACGGAGACGGCGAACGGGCAGACCAGCGCGGTGTCGGTCGCCGTCGTCGGGAGCGGGCAGACCGTGTCGATCCCAGCCGGTGAGATCGCCCGGGCGAACATCGGCGACACCTACGGGCTCCTCCCGGGCCAGCTCGAGGTGACGAAGACGATCGCCGGTCCGCTGGCGGGGCAGCAGGGGATGGTCGTGATCCAAACAGTCTGCAACGGCGTCCCGCTCACTCCCGATTTCGTCATCCCGGCCGGGGCTGTGGGTGACCAGTCCTATATCTACTCGGGTATCTCCGCGCCCGCGAACTGCACGGTCACGGAGACCGCCAACGGGGCCACCGGCACCGTCTCGGCAGTCGTCACGGGCAGCCCGCAGACCCCCGCCACGATCCCGGCCGGCGGCGCTGGGGCTGCCCACATCACCGACACCTACGGCCCGGCCCCGGGCTCCCTGCTCGTGACCAAGACCGTCGCCGGTCCGCTCGCGGGCCACCAGGGACCTGTCACCATCCACGTGGTCTGCAACGGCACCTCCTTGTCACCGGACTTCGTGATAGCTGCGGGGACTCGGGCCGGGAGCGTCTCTCACAGCTTCGACGGCATCCCGGCCGGCTCTGTGTGCACCGTGAGCGAGACCGCGGACGGCGCCACCAAGACGGTCACGGCGACCGTGTCGAGCAGCGGCAGGAACGTGACCGTCCCGGCCGGCAAGGTCGCATCGGTGAGCTTGACCGACGTCTACCGGGCCGCGCCCGGAATCCTCAGAGTGATCAAGACCCTCTCCGGGCCGGCCGCGCACCAACATGGTCACGTCGCCATCCTGGTGGACTGCGGCGGTCCGCAGACCACCTTCGCCTTCCTCATCCCGGCTCACCGTGCGAGCGGATCCGTCTCGCGCTACTTCGCCGGCCTCCCGGCCGGATCTCGCTGCACGGTCACCGAGGTCTCAATCGGGCGCACGAGCGCGGTGAACGTGGTCGCGATTGGGAGGGTCAAGAGGCTGACCATCCACGCCGACGGCACAGTCACAGCGCACATCACGGACATTTTCACGGGCGCGGCGCCGGTCACCGGCTGACGCGGTAGCGTCGAAGCCGAGACCGCTCGCGCTCACCATCACGTGATGTGGCGCTCGCTGATCTTTACGGGCGCTGCCGGCTCCAGGCGATCGGTCCGGTCTACGGCGGCGCGAGTAGCTGCTCGAGCGAAGCTCCCTGCGCCTGCGCGTGCAGGAACGATTCGTTGCTCGTGTTCTCGAGCAGGCGGCGGACCAGGTAGGCCATCCCGGCAACGAGGTCACCGACCGGGCAGTACGTGCGCACTCGAAAGCCGCGCGCGGCGAGCGCATCCTGCAGCTCGTCGCCGAGACCCCGCAGCACCTGCAGCTCCAGATCGCGGTCCTCACCGCCGATCATGCGGTTGTAAGCGATCGCATGTGCGACCGAACGCAGGTTGTGGGAGGCGACTGCGACCCGGACCACCGGCCGGGCATCGAGCAGCGCGCGCGTGAGCGCCTCGAAGTTGCGGTCGCAGTCCGCCTTGACCTCGAACACCGGCGGCGGCCAGCCGTGCTGGCGCGCCTGCACGAGCTCGTGATCCCAGTAGGCACCCTTGACCAACCGAACGGTCAGCGGCGGCGTGCGCGAGCAGCTGCGCGCCCACTCGAGGACGTGCTCGAGTTGCTCGGGCGAGTCGCGTAGGTATGCCTGGAGGACGAGCCCAGCGGACGGCCCATCGGCGAACTCCGGGTCGGCCAGCAGCTCCAGCACGAGCTCGAGGACGGCCTCGCGTGAGTCGAGCGACTCCATGTCGATGTGCAGGTGCGCGCCGAGCTCGCGCGCCTCGCGCAGGAGCGGCGCGAGCCGCGTCGCGGCGTCACGGCGGGCACGCTCGGGCGCATCCGGGCGCAGCAGCGGCGTCAGCGCGGACACCTTGACTGACACGTTCGTGCGCGGGAGGGAGCCGACGCCGTCGCGCTCGAGGATCGCCCGCGCCGGCCAGCGCCGGGTCGCGGCCGTGAGCTCGCGCAGCGCGCCTGCGCAGCGCTCCGCGTAGCGATCGGCCTCCGCCTCGGTCACGGTCGCCTCGCCGAGCAGGTCGACGGTGCTCGCGACGCCGTGCTGCCACAACTGGGAGAGGACCGGGACCGCGGCATGCGGGGTCTCGCCGACGATGAACCGGTGCGCCATGTGCTTGACGCCGCTCGCGGCGGCGGCGCCGAGCGCGGCGCGCCCCGCCTTCGTGTTCGCTACTCGCATCGCCGCGGCGATCGGCATCGGGCGCTCCGGCACCTCACCGAGGAAGCTGCTCAGATGGCGCGCGAGATCGTCGAGTGAGCGGCAGGCCGGCACGACGTCGACGAAGCGGAACAGCGCGGCTCGCAGCTCGCGGTCGCTCGAGGCGAGCTCCATCGCGCGGCTATCGAGCGCTCGGACCGGATGGCGGCTGGCCGCGGGGAACGCCGCAGCCAGCTCGCGCCCCACGCGGTCGATCTCGCGCTCCAGATCGCCGCCGGGCGCGCTCGCGCTCAACTTGTCTCTCGACGCTTGGCTCCGTCCACGTTCCCATACTGACACCGATGGAGGCCGAGCCGGAGTCGAGGCAGTCTCGCTGGGGTCGAGGACGGCGTCGCTGGCTCGAGCACCAGAAAATCGTGCCAATTGTTCTCCCCTAAGGTGGACTGGGACGTTCCTATAGATGTCAAGTGCGGGTTCGGTTGATCCCGAAGCCGGGGTTGCCGCACATGATGGTGGTCGAGACCATCGGTCGTGGTTGCGCGGTTTCGGCGAGGTCGGCACGGAGGGAGGTGAAGACCTCACGCGCGATGTAGCGCTTGAGGCAGCGGATGATTTCGCGCTGAGTCTTGCCTTCTGCGGTTCGGCGCTTGGCGTATGCGCGGGTGCGCTCGCAGTAGCGCAGTCGGCAGACGGCGATGAGGTGGAGCGCCCGGTTGGCTTGGCGGTCGCCGCCGTAGTTGAGGCGGTGACGGGTCGTCTTGCCTGACGAGGCAGGGATCGGACTGGCGCCGCAGAGCATCGCGAACGAGCTCTCGCCGTGGAGTCGTTCTATGTTCTGTCCGGCCGTGACGAGCAGTTGACCGGCATGCCCGGTCGAGATCCCGAGCAGCTGGACGGTGCGCGGCGCGGCAGCCGCGACGAGCTGCTCGAGCTCGCGATCCAGCGCGCCGATCTCCTGATCGAGCGCTTGGACGCGCTGAGCGGTCGAGCGGAGCGCGAACTTCGCGGCTTGCGACGGGCAGCGGAGCTCCCCGCCTGACGGGCGCAGCCGCGCACAGACGGTGACCTTGCCGCGGAGCGTCTTGCGGCAGCAGAGCTGATCACGGATCTCCTGCGGGGCGGTGATGATGAGGTCACGGACCTGGACCAGTGCGGCGCTGCGGGACTTCACCGCGCTGTGGCGCGCGACGCGCAGCAGCCGGATCGACTCGACGATCCCGTCGGTCTGCTTCGGGACCGCTTTGGCCTTGCCGGCCTGGAACAGGCGGGCGGCCATCTCCGCGTCGATCGGGTCGCTCTTGCCGACACGCCGGCGAGTATGCGCATGCGGCTGGTTGACCTCGACGACCCTGACGCCGTGCTGGCCTAGGTAGCGCACGAGCGCGGCGGCATACGAGCCGGTCGACTCGACCGCGACGACGTCGATCTCCCCGTGGCCGCTCAGCCAGTCGACCAACTCGCGGTAGCCCGACGTTGTCGTCGGGAAGCTGTTCGTCGAGAGCAGCGCTCCGCGCTGATCCAGCGCGGCCGCGTGATGGGTGTCGGCGTGCGCGTCGACCCCGCCAACGACCAGCGTGTCCTCCTGCGTCATGCTATGCATGCGGTCCTCTCTGTCTGGGAGGGCGGCCTGGTCGGGAAGGGCGGACAGAACAGTGACGAGGCACTCTGAACAGGTTCCTATGAGGTCACGCCGCCCGACCCGACCGCCCATATCGGCGATCAGCGGCGGCGAGCCCGGGGCCGACAGGTCCCAGCAAGACACCCGAAGGGTCAGTTTGACGGTAAGTCAGACCCCGGGCCAGACGCCGGCTCCTATCTTCACTGTCTGACGGAGACTGCGACCGCCTCCTTCACCGCGGCAAACCTCGACCGTGTGCTCACATTGGCGACGAGGGCGAGGAGAGCCGCGCTACGGACGGCAAACCTCGACCGCGTGCTCACATACGCGACGAAGGCGAGGAAAGCCGCGCCATGGACGGTCAAACTCGACCGCGACGATCCGAAGCACTGCAAAAGCGACAAAAGCCGTGGAATCGTGCCCGCGAGAAGCGAAGCGAACCGAAGCCAAGGCTTCGACTAGGCGTCGAGCGACTCGAACCTGACCACCCCATCGGACTCGCGCTCAGCGACCCGCCCCTGGTCGATCAGCAGGTCCATGTGCCCGAGCACCTCGGACAGCGTCAGGAAGGACTGGGTAACCGCGACGTTGCCCCACAACGCGAACGCGATCTCGTAGCCGGTGCGGGGGCCGTCGTCCAGCATCCGGAGCATCCGGCGGGCGCGCCGCTCGTGCAGGCGCAGGCGCTCGTCGATCAATACGCGGTGATCGACGACCGGATCGCCATGGCCGGGGAGCACGACGTCGGCCGGGAGCTCGCGGGTCGCGCGCAGCGAGTCGATGTAGGAGATCAGCGCGGGCGCCGGCGCCGCACCCGGAGCGAGCGGCCGCGAGACCATCGGGTTCGAGGAGATGTGGCCGATCAGATGATCGCCCGCGATCAGGATCCGCCGGTCCTCGTCCCAGAACACGATGTCCGAGGGACTGTGCCCCGGGCGATACAGAACGCGCAGCCGGCGATCGCTCAGCTCGACCACGTCCTGATCCCGCAGCGGCCGGGTCACCGTGGCACTCGAGCCGAACGTCCTGAACGCGGCCGCGACCTCGCCGAGCGCCGTGATCACCTCCGGCGGGACGCCGTGGCGGCGCATCACGGACTGTGCGAAGCGGTTGTCGGCGGCGGCGCTGTTCTCGAAGTCGGCAAGGTAGGGGACGAGCAGGTAAAACGCCCCCACCTCTGCGCCTGAGCGCTGCGCGAGCGTGTTGAGCAGCCCATGATGGTCGAGGTGCTGGTGGGTGATCAAGATCAGCTCCAGATCCTCGACCGCGTGGCCGCGGGCAGCCAACGCCCGCTCGAGCTCCTCGAGGGTCTTGTCGGAGCTCGGCCCGGTATCGACGAGGGTCAGCGGGCGATCCTCGATCAGGTAGGAGTTGACGCGACCGACGAGAAACGGCGTCGGCAGCGTCATCCGGTGAACGCCGCCTCGCTCGGCGAAGTCCCCTGCGCTCTCGACGGTCACGAGCGGATCACCCGGAGCACCTCATCCCGCCGCAGCTCCATGTCCTGGGGCGAGGTCAGCGACTCCAGACAGAGCCGCAGCAGGGGCTCGGTGTTCGAAGGGCGCACGTTGAAATGCCAGTCGTCGTAGTCAACCGCGATGCCGTCGAGGCGGTTCTGCCGCGCGTCTGCGTAGCGGCGCGAGAGCTCCTCGATCTTCGCATCCGGGTCCGCGACGTCCGAGTTGATCTCACCGGAGATGAAGTACTGGCTGCGGTACGGCGCCAACAACTCGGACATCCGCGCGCCCGTCCGGGAGAGCAGCTCGACGATCAACAGCGCCGGGATCGTCCCGGAGTCGGCGCAGTAGAAGTCGCGGAAGTAGTAGTGCCCCGAGACCTCGCCACCGAAGATCGCGCCGGTGGGGCGCATACGCGCCTTGAAGAACGCGTGGCCGACGCGATTGACGACCGCTTGGCCCCCGGCGCCGCGGATGGTGTCCGGCACCGCCCTGCTCGAGCGCACGTCGTAGAGCACCGTCGCCCCGGGGTGCTTGCGGAGAATCGAATCCGCAAGCAGCGCCGTCAGGAAGTCGCCGTCGACGAACGTCCCGGTCTCATCGATGAAGAAGCATCGATCGGCGTCGCCGTCCCATGCGATCCCGAGGTCGGCGCCGTGCTCGGTCACGGTGCGCATGATGAACTGCCGGTTCTCGGGTACGAGCGGGTTGGGCTCGTGATCGGGGAAGTTGCCGTCCGGGGTCCAGAAGGTCTCGATCAACTCGAGCCCGAGCGCTCTGAGCAGCGGCCCGACCATCGGTCCGGCCATCCCGTTGCCGCCGTCGACGACGACCCGCAACGGCTTGACCGCGCCGGGGTCGATCAACGCGAGCATCCGCTCGTGGAATTCGTCGTAGATCGAGACGTCCTGCGCCGAGCCGCCGCCGGGAGCCGGGCCGAGCCCGCTTTCCAGCTTGGCGCGAATCTCCCCGACGCCGGCGTCGGCGGACAGCGGGACGACGCCGCGCCTGACGAGCTTGGCGCCGGTGTATCCCTTCGGGTTGTGCGAGGCGGTGCACATGAGGCCCCCATCGAGCTCGCGCGAGCCGACCAGGAAATACAGCATCTCGGTTGCGACCATGCCGGCGTCGAGCACGGTCGCGCCCTCGGCGCACATTCCCGCGCGGTAGCTCGCGGCCAGCTCGGGCGCCCCGAGGCGCATGTCGCGGCCGAGTCCGAGCCGCAGCTCGGCCGTCGGCTTGCCCTCGAGCTCGGCGATCACGCGCGCGAATGCGCGGCCGATCGCCTCGGCCAGCGGCGTGTCGATGTCCGGTCCGTACAAGCCGCGGATGTCGTACGCCTTGAAGATGTCGGGGTTCATCAGAACGCTCATCGGCGGCGATGCTACTCGGGCCGGGGCCTCGCCCCGCAACCGGTCGCCTCCTACACTTGCTCGGCATGTCCGGTCATTCGAAGTGGCATTCGATCAAGCACAAGAAGGCCGTCGTCGACGCGCGCCGCGGGCAGCACTTCACAAAGCTCGCGCGTGCGATCACGGTTGCGGCGCGTGAGGGCGGCGGCGACGCCGAGGGCAACCCGGCGCTCGCGCTCGCGATCCAGAGGGCGCGCGACGCCTCGATGCCGAAGGACAACATCGAGCGAGCGGTCGCCAAGGGAACCGGCGAGGGCGTCGATGCCGACCAGATCGAGACGGTCGTGTACGAGGGGTACGGCCCCGGCGGCGTCGCGCTGTTGATCGAAGCGTTCACCGACAACCGCAATCGCACCGGGGCGGACGTGCGCCACATCCTCTCCAGGCACGGAGGCAACCTCGGCGAGCCTGGCTCCGTCGCCTACCTGTTCGACAAGCGCGGCGTGATCGTGGTCGACGCCAGCCGCTACGACGAGGACGACCTGATGCCGGCGATCGACGCCGGCGCCGAGGACATCTCCCGCGACGACGACGTGCTCGAGATCATCACCGAGCCGTCCGATCTCACCTCCGTCCGTGCCGCGCTCGCCGACTCCGGGATCGAGGTCGAGAGCGCCGACATCACGCAGCGGCCAAAATCGCGCGTCCCGCTCCAGGAAGCGGATGCGACGCGGCTGCTGAAGCTGATCGACGCACTCGAGGAGTCCGACGACGTGAGCGTCGTGCATGCGAACTTCGACGTCGATGCGGACGTGCTCGAGCGGCTCGCGTCCTGATCGACCCTCGCTACGCTGGTGCACTGATGAGCTATCGACGACCTATCGCTGCCGTCACCGGGGTGTTGCTCTGCGGGGCGCTCGCCGCGTGCGGCTCCTCGACCGCTACCGGCATCGCGCTCGCGCCCTCCTCCGGGGCGACCGCCGCGCCGCCCACGAGTCCGTCCGCGGCTGCGTCCGCGACGACCGCGTCCACGACGACCGCGTCCACGACGACCGCGCCCGCGACGCCGCTTCCGGCCGCACTCTCGCGCAAGCCGGTGGTGGTCGTGCCAAAGGGGCCGCCCCCGAAGCACCTGGTCGTCAAGGATCTGATCACCGGCACCGGCCCGGCCGCGACCGCCTCGTCGACCGTCACGGTTCAGTACGTTGGCGTCCTCTACAGCAACGGCAAGCAGTTCGACGCTTCGTGGGACGACGGCAGCGGCCAGCCGACCTCGTTCCCGTTGAGCGGCGTCATCAAGGGTTGGACCGAGGGGATCCCTGGCATGCGCGTCGGCGGCCGCCGCGAGCTGATCATCCCGCCGTCGCTGGGCTACGGGGCCGCGGGCAGCCCGCCGAAGATTCCAGCTAACGCGACGCTCGTGTTCGTGGTTGACCTGCACGCCGTCTCCTAGCAGCGGGCCGCTCGGACGACAGCGCTCGCGCGCGATCCAGGGACCCCGGTCCGTCGCTCGAGCTCGGTCCCTGCGTCCGCTAGCATCGCCCGAGCCTCGCGGGCACCGAGAGCCGCAACGGTCCCGCCCAGCCGACCCGGAGCCCTAAGGTCAACATGCTCTCGATTCTGATGCCGGTGTACAACGAACGCGAACGTGTCGAGCGCGCGATCGCCGAAGTCCTCGAGACCGAGCTGCCCACCGACTTCGAGCTGATCGTCGTCAACGACGGCTCGACCGACGGCACGACGGAGATCCTCCGCGGCGGCGACTGGGACGGCCGCGTGCGGCTGTTCGAGCACCCGATCAACCGCGGCAAGGGCGCTGCGATCCAGACCGCGCTCGCGGAAGCCCAAGGCGACTATGCGGCGATCTTCGACGCCGACCTCGAGTACGACCCGGCGGACCTCGCGCTGCTGATGCCGCCGCTGCTGGACGGCAAGGCGAACGCCAGCTTCGGGGTGCGTGCGTTCGACGGATACACGAGCCACTCGTTCCTGTACGTGCTCGGCAACAAGGGCGTGACGCTGGCCTGCAACATCCTCTTCAACGTGTACCTGCGGGACATCATGACCTGCCACAAGATGATCCGCACCGACCTGTTCCGCAGCCTCGAGCTGCGCTCGCCGGGGTTCGCGATCGAGCCGGAGATCACCGCTCGGCTCGTCCAGCATGGCGAGCGCATCTTCGAGGTGCCGGTGCACTATCGCGCGCGTTCGACTGCCGAAGGCAAGAAGCTGACATCGCGCGACGGCTTTCGGGTGATAGCGACGCTCGTGCGCTGCCGGCTCAGCGGTCCGTAGCCACCGCTAAACTCGCGCGTCCATGATTGTGGCTGACACGCCGCAGCAGCGGCCGCCCGATCGCGATACCGACAGTTCCCCCCAGACGCCAGGCCGCGCGAGTCGCTGGCTGCACTCGTCGGTCGTCTGGTCGGTGCTCGTCTGCGTGGCGCTCGCGGCGCTGTCGGCGGCCGTACTCCCGACCGTCGCCAGCTACGACCCCTGGTCCTGGATCGTCTGGGGCCGCGAGCTCGTCGATCCGCACCTCTCCTTCTCGACCGGCGGCGGCCCGTCATGGAAGCCCTTGCCGGTGATGTTCACGACCGTGTATGCGCTGTTCGGCGGCGCGGCGCCGACGCTGTGGGTCATCACGGCCCGCGCCGGCGGCCTGCTCGGACTCGTCGGTGCGTGGCGCCTGGCGGACCGGCTCGTGGCCGGCGGCGCCTCCGCCGCGGTGGGCCGCACGCAGCTGCGGGTGCTCGGCGCCGTCGCCGGCGTCGCCGCGGTGCTCGGCATCGTGCTCACGCAGGACTGGTGGTACTACATGTTCCGGGGCACATCCGAGCCGATGCTGATCGCCACTGCCGTGTGGTCGGTCGACCGCTTCCTCGACGGCCGCCGCGGGCAGGCGTTCGCGATCGGCGTCGTCGGCGGCCTGATCCGCCCCGAGTGGTGGCCGTTCCTGATCGTGTACGGGATCTGGCTGTGGTTCAAGGAACCGCGACTCCGGGTCCTGATCGTCCTCGGTCTCGCCGCGCAGCCGTTCTTCTGGTTCGTGCCGACGTGGATCGGCTCGGGCCAGCCGCTGCTGGCGTCGATCCACGCACAGGAGTACAACGGCCAGCTCGGCGCCCATCCCGAGCTGACCGCGATCGGCCGCGCCTGGAACCTCCAGGTCTCCCCGGTCGTGATCGCCGCGATCGTCGCGGTCGTGGTCGCGTTCGTCCGGCGGGATTGGGTGGTGGTCGGGATCGCCGTTGCCGCCGGCGCGTGGATCGCCGAGGTCGTCGTGATGGTGTTCGACCACTACCCCGGCCTCGAACGCTTCTTCCTGCCGGCATCCGCGCTCATCTGCGTACTCGGTGGCGTCGGCGTGGCGCGGATCGGCGAGCTCGCGGCCGCGGGGCTCGCTCGATTGTGGCGCGGAGGCACCGTGCGCCCGGCCTGGCTCGTGCCGGTCGTGGTGGCGGCCGCGCTGCTCGCGATCGCGATCCCATTCGCCTCGAGCCGGATCTCGAGCGCGCGCGCCCAGGAGCCCGTCGCGCGCGACGCGGTCAACCTGCTCAACCAGCTGTCCGACGCGGTCGCGGCAGTCGGCGGTCACGACGGCGTGTATCCCTGCCGCTCGAGCTTCGCCGCCGTCAACCACAGCGTCCAGACGGCGCTCTCGTGGAAGCTGCACGTCACGATGGTCCGCGTTGGGACCGCGATGCTCCACCCCGGCCTCGACTTCGTCGGCCCCCACAACTCGGTCGATGGTGGCGCCGCCGGGATCGCACCGGGCCTCGTGGCGGACGGCGTGGTCGCCCGTGCCGGGCCTTGGGAGGTCGTGCGCTACATCCGCCCGGGCGAGCCGACCGCCTGCGTCGGCCACTGAGCCCGAGCTCAGCCGGGGCAGCCGCCTGAGGGTCGGCGAGGGCGCCAGTCTGCCGGCCCCGGGGCGGCCGCCGAGGGTCGGCCGGCGCTCAGAGCTCCAGCCGTCCGACCATCGGACCGTGCTTGAGGTGTTTTGACTTGGGCTTGGCTTGGGCTTCGGCTTGATCCGCAGCCAGTGGCTCAGCTTGGTCACGTTCCCGGCACGGTCGGTGACCGTGACCCGCAGCAGGTACAGACCCGGGCGGCGGTAAATGTGGAACTTGCCGTGGCGGATCTGGTAGATCGAGCCGTCGCCCCAGTTGACGCTGACCGACGCGACCCCGGACCCGTCCGCCGCCGGCAAGCCGGGCGGCGTGTCGTTGTAGCTGACGTAGACGTGCAGGAGCGATCCGACTCGCTTGGTGCCACTCAGCGTGTAGCTGACGACGGGCGGGATCGTGTCGACGAACACCGTCGCGGACGCGGCGGTGCTCGTCAGCCCGGCCGGGTTCGTCGCGACCACCTGCCAGATGTGGCGCCCCTGGCTCAAGCCCGCCGGCGGGACGATCTGGGTCGAGGTCGTCTGGCCGATCCGCGCCCCGTCGAGCGCGACCGTGTACAGCGTCGGGCCCCACAGCTCGTTGGCCGCCGACCACGCCAGGACGGGCTGGACGGTACGCGCGTACGAGAACGAGCTCGGGGGCCCGAACCCGCCGGGGGGCTGGTAGAGCTGCTCCACCTCGAGCACGGTCGAGGCGCCGGTGCCCTGGAGCCAGGCGACCGCGGCGTCGCCGGCGATGTCGCCCGCTGTGAACAGGCCCTCGCCCGCGTCGGTCGGGCCGAGAGTGGGGGGGGAGAGCACGAGCTCGGGCCCGAGCCCGGACGTGGACCAGTAGCGGGCGCGGATCTCGGGCTGGCCGAGCGCGCCCGGGTCGTGCTGCCACGCGATGAACCCGGAGTAGAGCCCGTCGACACCGAACGTGCCGTCAGGCAGGCTCGCGTTGGGCAGGCTGTCGATCCGCTCGACGTTCGTGACGATGCCGTTGTTCCCGAGGACCGCAGCCCACAGCTCGTTCGCCGGATTCTGGGCCGAGGTGATCAACCCGTGCCCGTATTCGGTCTCGGTGATCCCGGGCTGCGTGGCGCCCGCGGGGCCGGGTTCGGAAAGCCCGTCCACCTCGGTCACACCGTCGTAGACGGAGCCCTGGAGGCGGTTCATCAGGACGAGCGTCTGAGTCTGCGATCCCTCGTTCAGCTCCTCGCTGAACACGACATCGCCGTAGGAGGAGTCGCCGCCCGAGGCGACGCTGGGGTCGCCCGCGGAAACCTCGCCGTATCCGTGGAACGTCGGCACGTCGGCCTGCTCGTAGACGACGCTTGCCGAGGTGCCCCAGACTCTCCGCGTGTAGACGTGGCCGTTCTCGCCCCACGCGACGATCGCGACGCCGTCGCCGGCGGCGGCCACCGCGGGCTGGCCGCTCCCGGTCCCGGCGTCGTCCGCCGGGACGACGTTCAGGGGCGTCGGCTCGAGCGCCCACTGACCGTTGTCGTAGTACGCCGCGCGAACATCGTCGCCGGCGCCGTCGGCGAGCGTGAACGCGATGTAGGCCTTGCCGAAGTTGGTCATCTGGATCGCCGGGCTACCGGCGCCGACGGCGAGCAGCTGCGCCGCGGCGAACGGGCCGCTCGGGCCGAGGCGGTCGGCTACGTACAGCGAGCCCTCGTTGATGAACGCGACCAATAGGACGCCGCCATTGCCCGCTGCGATCACCGGGTCCTGCGAGCCTGCCGGGAGCGCGGCGTCGACCTGCTGGGGAGGCCCGAACGAACCCCCGACGAGCGGCGAGACGAACACGTGCTGGACGCCGCCGATGGTCTTCAGATAGACGAGGCCGCCGGTGCCATCGCGCGCGATCGAGAGGCCGTTCAGGCTGTCGATCGCCGCGCTCGGCCCATCGAGCGTCTCGGGAGACGGGGCCGGTGTGGGGCCCTGCGCGAGCGTGCTGGCCGCGAAAGCTGCGCTCACCCCGCATGCCACCAGCGCGACCGCGAGCGTGCGAAGAGCCGGCCGGCGGGTCACGCAGAGCTACAACAGGCGGGCACGGCGTAGGTTGCGCTCGAGAGCTGATGCTCCACCAACGCCGCACCAGGGAGGCGTCCGGTCCCCGACGCAGAATGTCCCCCTCATGATCGTCCTCGGGATCGACCCTGGAACCGCGAGCACGGGCTACGGCGTCGTGGAGAGCACGGGGTCGCGCCTGCGCGCACTCGCCTCGGGTGTGATCGCGACGACCCCGCGCGAACCGCTCGAGCGCCGGCTCGCGCGGATCCATGCCGGCGTGGGCGAGCTGCTCGACGGGCATCGTCCCGATGCGCTCGCGATCGAGGAGCTGTATTTCGGCGCCAACGCCAGGACCGCGTTCGCAGTCGGACAGGCCCGGGGGGTCGTGCTGCTGGCGGCCGGGGCGCGCGGCGTGCCCACGCGCTCGTACACCCCGCAGCAGGTCAAGGACGCGGTCTGTGGCAGCGGCCGGGCCCAGAAGGAGCAGGTCGCCCGGATGGTCGCGCGCCTGACCGGACTGGCGGCGCTGCCGGCGCCCGATCACGCGGCCGACGCGCTCGCGGTCGCGATCTGCGACGTCAACCGGGCGCCGCTGTTGCGCGCGCTGGAGGCGGGCGCGTGATCGCGCTCGTCTCGGGCACGGTCGCCGTCCGACGTGCCGACCACGTGGTCGTCGAGTGCGCCGGCGTCGGCTACCGGCTGGCGGTCTCGGCCGAGACGCTGCGCCACGTGCCGGCCGTCGGTAACCACGTCATGCTGCACGCCCACCTGATCGTCCGCGACGACGCGCTGGCGCTGTACGGCTTCGCGACCGAGGAGGAGCGCGAGCTGTTCCTGATGCTGCTCTCGGTCCAGTCGGTCGGCCCGAAGGTCGCGCTGGCCCTGCTCTCGGGCGGATCGCCGCGGTCGCTGTTGGCGGCCCTCGCCGCCGGCGACGCGGCGCGGCTGCAGGCGGTGCCGGGGATCGGCAAGCGGACGGCGGAGCGGATCATCGTCGAGCTGCGCGACAAGGTCGAGGGCGCGCTGCCCGCGGCCGAGATCACCGTCAGCCGCGTCGGCGTCGAAGAGCCGCGCGCGCTTGCGCGGGAGGGCCTGCTCGGCCTTGGCTACAGCGCGCCCGAGGTCGATGAGCTGCTCGACGGCGCGGTCGGCGAGACGGCCGAGGAGCTGATCGCGCAGGCCCTGCGGGGAACTCGTCGATGAGCTCGCCGGCGGTTCGGATCCAGGCGCCGGAGGAGCTCGCCGAGGATGAGCTCGACCGCTCGCTGCGCCCGCGGCGGCTGCGGGATTTCATCGGTCAGGAGCAGCTCAAGGACCAGCTCGCCGTCTCGATCGCCGCCGCTGCAAGCCGTGGTGAGGCGCTCGATCACGTCCTGCTCGCCGGTCCGCCCGGGCTCGGCAAGACCTCGCTCGCCCAGATCATCGCGGCCGAGCTCGACGTGCCGTTCGTGCAGACCGCCGGCCCCGCGCTCGAGCGCAAGGGCGACATCGCGTCGCTGCTGACCGCGCTCGAGCCGCGCGGCGTGTTCTTCGTCGACGAGATCCACCGCCTGCCTCGTGCACTCGAGGAGACGTTTTACCCCGCGATGGAGGATCGGGCGCTGCCGATCACGGTCGGCCAGGGCGCCGGCGCCCGGGTCGTGACGCTCCCGCTGCCGCCGTTCACGCTGGTCGGCGCGACCACGCGCACGGGGCTGCTGACGACACCGCTGCGTGACCGCTTCGGGATCCAGCACCGGCTCGAGCACTACGGCGTCGAGGACCTCGCGCGGATCGTCGTGCGCTCGGCGCGGCTGCTCGAGGTCGAGATCGGCGAGGAGGGCGCGCTCGCGATCGCGCAGCGCAGCCGCGGCACGCCGCGCGTCGCGAATCGTCTGCTCAAGCGCGTGCGCGACTACGCCGAGGTACGCGGCAGCGGTGTCGTGACGGGCGCCGCCGCGGCGGCGGCGCTCGACCTGCTCGAGGTCGACCACGAGGGCCTGGATCGGCTCGACCGCGAGATCCTGCGCGCGATCTGCGAGAAGTTCGGCGGCGGCCCCGTCGGCCTCTCGACGCTCGCGGTGGCGGTCGGCGAGGAGCAGGATACGATCGAGGACGTGTATGAGCCGTACCTGCTGCAACGCGGATTGCTCGAGCGTACGCCACGCGGGCGCGCGGCGACCAGACGGGCGTTCGAGCACCTGGGCTTGGCCGTGCCCGGACCGTTGTCTTTACTTTAACTCTTAGGGAAGCGCCGGACCGTCGGGCTATCCTGGGCCGGGGCAATGTCGAACGAGCACTATTTCATCTGCCCGCATTGCGGGCATCGGTCTATCGGCGTCGACCGCAACCAGGGCTTTCGCAACGAGGCACGCGGGTGCGAGAAGTGCGGCTTCGCGTACCTGTTCGAGCTCCTGGACGACTATTACCCGGCGCCGAACGCCGCGTTCTTCGCGTGTGACGCGCATGGGCGGATCGTCGACTGCGGCCGCGGCTCGTTCGAGCTGACCGGCGTCAAGACCGAGACGGCGATCGGCCGGCCGGTGGCCGAGGTGCTCGGGCTGCGGTTCGACGACGGGACGGACCACGTCGCCACCGCGCTGGAATGGGAGGTTCGCGTCCAGGGCAAGCAGGTCGAGATCAACGCGGAGCAGGATCTGCCCGCGCGCGCGGTGGCCGATATCTTCCCTGCATACGACGACGACGAGGGCGGGATCCTGCTCGTGCTCACGCCGACCAACCACCACTAGCGTTTGCACGCACGATCTCTAGCATCCCTGGCCTGACATGAGTGACCGCCAGCGCAACTGGTTCGTCCTGGTCGTGGTCTTCGGGCTGCTTGTCGCGTCGTTCGTCGTGATCGCGACCAAGCCGACCATCCTCGGGCTCGACCTGAAGGGTGGCGTCCAGCTCGTCTACCAGGGCGAGCCGACGCCCCAGACCCCGACCGTGACGCAGGACGCGCTCCAGCGGGCGGTCGACATCATGCGCTCGCGCGTCGACCAGCTGGGCGTCAGCGAGCCCGAGATCCAGACCTACGGCTCGAACCAGATCTCGGTCGGCCTGCCCAACGTGACCGATGTGCACCGGGCCGAGCAGATCGTCGGTAGCACGGCGCAGCTGAATTTCTATGACTGGGAAGCGAACGCGATCACGCCGAACGGCAAGACGGTCGCGAGTCAGTTGCAGATCCAGGATCCGACGGCGTTGGAGATCAGTCAGGGCAGCGGTGTGCTCTCGCCGGGGGATCCGGGTGCGGGGAGCATGAATTTGTATGACGCGGTGAAGCTCGCGGCCAAGCAGCCGGCGGCGCCGTTTAGCAAGAGTTTGTCGCGGACCGGGCCTGAGTATTACGCGTTTGGTGCTCCTGGTAGCGCGGCGTGTGCGGCGGCGGCGAAGGCGGCGAACACGGTTCCGGCGGCGGGTGAGCATTGTCTCGTGTCGGGGCCGGATGACAATTTGCATGATCTCGAGTCGGGGTTGCCGGCGGGCGTCAGCCTGGCTGAGGCCGAGGTGGTGACGGTTCCGCAGGGGTGGGTGGTGTTGCAGGCGGCGAATCTGGGCGCGAATGCTCAGGTCGCGTTTGACTCGCCGGCCGCGCAGTTCTTCGTGTTGCATGACAACGTCGCGCTGACGGGTAAGGACATCACGAACCCGCAGCAGTCGACCGATGAGGCGGGCAATCCGGATGTCAGCTTCGGGTTCACGGGCAACGGTAAGAACGCTTTTTCGGACGTGACGGCGACGATCGCGCGTCGGGGTGAGCTCTCGAGCTTGGGC
This sequence comes from uncultured Solirubrobacterales bacterium, assembly GCA_963763525.1. Taxonomy (GTDB): domain Bacteria; phylum Actinomycetota; class Thermoleophilia; order Solirubrobacterales; family Solirubrobacteraceae; genus Palsa-465. The sequence continues at coordinate 536,642 of CAVXPA010000008.1, read as the reverse complement.
TCCGAGACGCTCAACCAGCACTTTGCGGTCGCGCTCGATAACCAGCTGATCACCGTTCCGTCGATCGATTACAGGCAGTACCCGGACGGGATCAACGGCGACAACGGCGCCGAGATCACCGGCGGTTTCACGACCACCTCGGCGCAGGACCTCGCGACCCAGTTGCGCCTCGGCGCGCTGCCGATCAACCTGAAGCTGATCTCCGAGCAGCAGGTGTCGGCGACGCTCGGCAGCCAGGCGCTGCACCAGGGCCTGATCGCGGGCGCGGTCGGATTGGCGGTCGTCATGCTGTTCCTGCTCGCCTATTACCGGATGCTCGGCTTGATCGCGGTCGCGGGGCTGTTCGTGTACGCCGTCTATTTCTACGCGCTGATCAAGCTGATCCCGATCACGCTGACGCTGGCCGGGATCGCCGGTCTGATCCTGACGATCGGGGTCGCTGCGGACGCCAACATCGTGATCTTCGAACGCGTCAAAGAGGAGATCCGTGCCGGTCGTTCGATCCGGCAGGGGATCGCGATCGGCTACAAGAAGGGCCTGACGGCGATCATCGACGCGAACGTCGTCACGATCCTGACCGCGTTCATCCTGTTCGTGCTCGCGACCGCGGACGTGCAGGGGTTCGCGTTCACCCTCGGTGTCGGCACGTTCGTGTCGCTGTTCACGGCCGTGATGGCGACCCAGGCGATCCTGATGACGATGGGCAACTCGCGCCTGATCGCGCGCCCCTCGGCGCTCGGCGCCGGCGGCAAGAAGCGCGCCTGGCGCTTCGACTTCATGGGCGCCTCGAAGTACTTCTTCACGATGTCCGGCGTGATCCTGCTGATCGGCGCGCTGGCGGTCGGCGGGCGCGGCCTGAACCTCGGGATCGATTTCACCTCGGGCTCTCGCATATCCGTCGGCCTCCAGCACCCGGCCACGCAGGCGCAGGTCCGCTCGATCATGGCGTCCGCCGGCGCACCGTCCGCGGTCGTGCAGGCCGTCACCGGGGACAAGACGCTCGGGCCGTACGGATTCCAGATCTCCTCCAAGGAGCTGCAGCCCGACAAGCTCCAGCAGGTCCGTAACGACCTCGAGAGCCGCTTCGGGATCCGCGACAACAACACCGACATCAACACGGAGGTGGTGGGGCCGACGTTCGGCAAGACGGTCGCCGACGCCGCCATCATCGCGATCATCGCCTCGCTGCTCGTCATCTCGGCCTACGTGGCGTTGCGGTTCGAGTGGAAGTTCGCCGTGCCCGTGCTGATCGCGTTGGCCCACGACCTGTTGATCACGACCGGCATCTACGCCCTGACGGGAAAGCAGGTGACGACCGACACCGTCGCGGCCCTGCTGACCATCTTGGGCTACTCGATGTACGACACGATCATCGTGTTCGACCGCGTGCGAGAGAACATCCCGCGGATGCCGCGTGCCGCCTTCTCGCAGGTCGTCAACCGGTCGATGTCCGAGGTGCTGACCCGTTCACTCGCGACAACTTCGTGCACGCTGTTGCCGATCCTCGCGCTGCTGATCTTCGGCGGCTCGACGCTGAACGACTTCGCGTTCGCGCTGCTGATCGGCGTCGCCTCCGGCGCGTACTCCTCGATCTTCATCGCCTCGCCCGTGCTCACGCACTGGAAGGAGCGCGAGGCCGGCTACCGCCACCGTCGCGAGCGGATCGAGGCCGAGTTCGGCTACGTGCCTGCGTACGCCGGCACCGCCGCCGACATGGAACCCATCGACAAGCGCTCCGTCCGCACCGGTCGCCTCACGCAGCCCGATCCAGAGGGAGTGTCCGCGGCCGAGTTCGAGCAGATGAAGCGGGACATCGAGGAGGAAGAACGCGAGCCGTCGCGGCACACCTCGACGTTGACCCGCCGCCTGGCGCGGACGGCCGAGACCCCGGCGGCTGCGACGCCCGCCCAGCGCGGCGCGGCGAGGCCGCCTCAGCGTCCGGGCGCCAAGCCACCGGGGCGCGGCGCGAGCAGGGCCAGCGGTCAGAGCGCCGCCAAGCGCTCGCGACAGGGCTCGGGTGCCGGCTCTGCCCCGGCGCAAGGAACCCCGTCGCGCTCGGCCGCGGAGCCCGAGCCGCCCCGGTCCCCAGGGATCCCGCCCGAGGAGCCGCCGCGCGACGCGGCCGCGGGCACCGAGCCGGCCGCTGCGCCGCGACGCACGCCGCCCGAAGCCGAGCCGGCGCCGAGCCAGCCCACGCGTGCGACGAGCCAGCCCTCCAACGGCGGCGACGGAGCCCAGGCCGGTGGCGACGGAGCCCAGGCCGGCGGCGATGCTCAGGCCGGCGGAGACGGCGCCGAGACGCCGCCTGCGCCGGCGCCCGACATCGCCGAGAACGAGGGCGTCGCGCCGGTCGCCAAGCCCCGCACGCCGGCCCGCCCGCGCAACCGCCGGCACGGGAGGCGTCGCTGATGGGCCTGCTCGCGTGGGTGATGATGGGTCTGGCAATGTGGCACTTCACGATCTGGCTGCCCGACCGCTTCTGGGGCGGGATCGTCGGCGCCTTCGTCGGCGCGCTCGTCGGTGCGGTTCTGTTCGGCCTGATCATCCACGGCTTCAGCATCCCGGGCCGCCACGACACGGACATCGTGACCGCGCTCGAGGCGATTCCGGGCGCCTTGATCGGGATGGGGCTGGTCTACTACGAAGGCGCGCGCCGCCAGCGCGCGCGCCAAGCCGCGCTGGCCTGAGCCGGCTCTGCCTGCGGGAGCTCTCCGGCGGCGGCTGACCGAGAACGACGTCTACCAGCCGCCGGGATCCGTCTGCGGTGGCACGTACTGTGCCCGCGATGTCAGCCAACGCGGCGCTCGCGACCGACCTCGGAGAGGATTCCGCCGGCGAGCCCGCGCCGGCGCTCGCCCCGTTCGCCTCGCCGAGGCTCAGCCCGCTCGGGCGCTCGCCGGACGAGCCGCTGCCGAGCCCGCGGGCGCCGCGACTCGAGATCCCGCCGTACGATCTCGCCGCTGCGCTGACGCTCGAGCGCGAGCTCGGGATCAGCCACGTCCTCGCACAGGTGCTCGTGCGACGCGGGTTCGGCGACGCGCCCAGCGCACGTGCGTTCCTGCACCCGCGCGAGAGCTATCCGCCGTCGGCGTTCGCCGAGATCGACCGCGCGCTCGAGCTGATCAGCGCGCACGTCGCCGCCGGCAGCAGGATCACGATCCACGGTGACTACGACGTCGACGGGGTGTGCGCGACCGCGATCATGGTCCGCGCCCTGCGCGCGCTGGGCGCCAACGTCGGTTGGTTCCTCCCGAGCCGTCAGCACGATGGGTACGGCGTCTCGGAGGCGACGGTCGCCGCGCTCGCGGCGCGTGGCACGCGCTTGCTGATCACGGTCGATTGCGGCATCACCGCGGTCGAGCAGGTGCAGGCGGCGCGCGCCGCCGGCATGGACGTCGTCGTGACCGACCATCATGCGCCTCGGGCCGACGGCGAGCTTCCCGCGTGCCCGATCGTCCACCCGTCCGTGTGCGGCTACCCGTGCTCGGAGTTGTGCGGCACCGGCGTCGCGTTCAAGCTCGCGCAGGCACTGGGCGCCGACAGCGCCGAGGACGAGCTCGAGCTCGTCGCGCTCGCGACGGTGGCCGACCTCGTCGCACTGCAGGGCGAGAACCGGCGGCTCGTGCGCGAAGGGCTGGTCGCACTCGCGCGCACCGTGCGACCCGGGCTGCGCGCGCTGATGGCCGTCACCCGCGCCGACCCGAGCGCGCTTGACGCGCACGTGATCGGCTTTCGGCTCGCGCCGCGGATCAACGCGGCGGGGCGGATGACGCGCCCCGATGCCGGTCTCGAGCTGCTCCTGACCGAGGATCCCGAGCGGGCGTCGGAGATCGCCGCCGAGCTCGATGCGGTCAACGCCGAGCGCCGCGCGGTGGAGCAGCGGATCGTGTGGGAGGCCGAGTCCCAGATCGCGGAGCTCGGTGAGCGCAGCGCGTACGTGCTGGCGGCGGACGGGTGGCATCAGGGCGTCGTCGGGATCGTCGCCTCGCGGGTGGTCGAGCGCCACCACCGGCCGGCCTTCCTGATCGCGCTCGACGGCGCGCACGGGACTGGCTCCGGCCGCAGCATTCCGGGCTTCGACCTGCTCGGTGCGCTGCATGCGGCGAGCGAGCAGCTCGAGCGCTACGGCGGCCACCGCGCCGCCGCGGGGCTGACCGTGGCACGCGATCGCGTCGATGCGCTGCGGGCGGCGATCGAGAGCCACGCCGAGACGGTCCTGACGCCGGAGCTGCTCGAGTCCGTCGAGCGCATCGATGCCGTCGTCTCCGGGCCCCAGCTGGGCCTCGCCGTCGCCGAGGAGCTTTCGCGGCTCGAGCCGTGCGGGATCGGCAATCCCGGACCGCGGGTGCTCGTTCCGGGCGCCCGTTTCGGCGACGCGCGCGCGATGGGCGAGGGCCGCCATGCGCGCTTCTGTGTCACCTCCGCCGGGGCCCGCGCTCGGGCCGTCGCGTTCGGATGCGAGGGCCGCCTCGCGGGCGCGTCGGGCGAGCCGCTCGACGCCAGCTTCCGGCTCGAGCTCAACACCTGGCAGGGCGCCGTCGAGCCACGTCTCGTGCTGCGCCACGCGCAGCCGTGCGTGGCACAGCCGATCGAGATCCTTGGCGAGCCCGAGGATTACCTCGCGGCCGCGCTCGCTGAGCTCGACGCGCCGCTCCCGGTCGGCGAGCCGCTGTCAGCAGGGCTCGAGCGAGGGGCACTCGGGGGGAGACGGGCACTGGAGGGAGGGGCACTCGAGGGAGGGGAACTCGAGCGCATCGTCCTCGAGCGCCATGACGAGAGCCCGCTCGCCGTCCTGCGCGACGCGGTCGCCGCAGCGGGCGAGCGCCCCGTGCTCGCCGTCTGTGCCGACGTGCCCCGTCGCCTCGCCGGCCTCGCGGCGAGAGGGGGCGGATTCTCGCTGATCTCCTATCACGCGCTCGAGCGCAACCCGGCGCTTGCGGATCGTGGCGGGCATCTCGTCGCGCTCGATCCCCCTGCGTGTGAGGCGGCGGCCACGGTGCTGCGGGCCGGCAGCGGATTTGCCCATTTGGTGTGGGGCGAGCCTGAGCTACGCTTTGTGGAGCAGATGCACGAGCTGGAGTACGGTCTCCGTGCTTCGCTTGTCGCTCTCTACCGGCGACTGAAGGATCGGCAGAGGGTGGCCGGCCAAGAGCTCGAGCGCCTGCTTCGCGGAGATGGTCCCCACGGACGGCCGGCGCGGTTGGCCGGCAGGTTGATCAGAGTCCTCGCGGAGTTGGAGCTCGTCAGCTTGGACCGCGATCTGCCGGGGCTGGCGGTCGCGAGCGCGTCCCAGACGGCGCTCGAGCGCTCACCGGCCTACGTTTGTTACACGCGGCGATACGAGGACGGACGAAGATTCCTGACCAACCCAAACCGGCTGTGCGCCGCTCCTCGACGCTGATCCGCGCGAGGCCGCCGGTCGATCTGGTCGAGCACGCTCCGCAAGTCCGTCCGAGTGGGGGCTCGGAGCTCAACGCGGCCGAGCGCCGACTGCTCGCGGACCTGTTCGCGATCATCGAGGAGCACGCCTCGCAGGCGGCGATCGCGGTCGATCGCGACCGCGTCGAGGCGGCGTTCGTCTACGCGTGCCGGCACCACGCCGATCAGCGCCGGCGCTCGGGCGAGGACTTCATCACCCACCCCGTCGGCGTCGCGAAGATCTGCGCCGGGATGCGCCTCGATACCGAGACGCTGTGCGCGGCGCTGCTGCACGACACCGTCGAGGACACGAGCGCTTCGCTGGCGGAGGTCAGCGACGCGTTTGGCGAAGAGATCGCCGGCCTCGTCGACGGCGTCACGAAGTTGACCGGACTCACCTTCCAATCGCGCGACGAGGCGCAGGCCGAGAACTACCGCAAGATGATGGTCGCGATGGCGACGGACATCCGCGTCATCCTGATCAAGCTCGCCGATCGCCTGCACAACATGCGGACGATCGGCGCGATGCCGAAGCAGAAGCAGATCGACAAGGCGCGCGAGACGCTCGACATCTACGCGCCGATCGCACACCGCCTCGGCATCCACGCGATCAAGTGGGAGCTCGAGGACCTCGCGTTCCAGACGCTGCATCCGCGCAAGTACGACGAGATCAAGGCGCTCGTCGCGCAGCAGCGCGGTGAGCGCGAGCGCTACGTCAACGAGGCGGGCGAGTACCTCGCCAAGCAGCTCGCCGAGCTCGGGATCGAGGCTGAGATCTCGGGCCGCGCGAAGCACTTCTACTCGATCTACTCGAAGATGACCAAGAAGGGCCGCGAGTTCAACGAGATCTACGACCTCACCGCGATGCGCGTGATCGTCGGCTCGGTGAAGGACTGCTACGGCGGCGTCGGCGTGATCCACTCGATCTGGAAGCCGCTTCCGGGCCGCTTCAAGGACTTCATCGCGATGCCCAAGTTCAACATGTACCAGTCGCTTCACACGACGGTCATCGGGCCCGAGGGTACGGCCGCTGGAGATCCAGATCAGAACGCGCGAAATGCACGATCTGGCCGAGTACGGGATCGCGGCGCACTGGATGTACAAGGAGGACGGGACCAAAGCCGACCCGGCGGCACCCAGCGGATTGCGCGACCCAGAGGGCCGGCTCAAGTGGCTGCGGTCGCTGCTCGACTGGCAGCAGGACCTGTCCGATCCGCGCGAGTTCATGGAGACGCTGCGGATCGACCTGTTCGAAGACGAGGTCTTCGTCTTCACGCCCAAGGGGGAGGTCAAGTCGCTCGCCGCCGGCGCCACGCCGCTCGACTTCGCCTACGAGATCCACACCGACGTCGGTCACCGCTGCGTCGGCGCGAAGATCAACGGGAAGATCGTGCCGCTGTCCTACCAGTTGCGTTCGGGCGACATCGTCGAGGTGCTGACCTCCAAGCGCGAGCGCGGTCCTTCACGCGACTGGCTCGCGGTGGTGCGCACGACCCGCGCTCGCAACAAGATCAAGGCGTGGTTCAAGGCCGAGTCGCGCAAGGACACCGAGCACGCCGGACGCGAGCTCCTCCAGGAGCACCTCAAGAAGGCGGGCCTGCCGGCGCAGAAGCTCGTCGGCTCGCCGTTGCTCGCCGACGTGATCCGCGAGATGGGCTTCCGCAAGGGCGAGGACTTCTATATCGCGCTCGGCGCGGCCAAGGTCTCGCCCAAGGTCGTCGTCAACAAGCTCATGCAGCGGCTCAAGCAGGGCGAGGCCGCGACGACCGAGCCCACCGGCTCCGACGACCTGCTCCGGCGCGGCCGCCGCCGGTCGCGGCCGACGACCTCCTCTTCGCGCTACGGGATCTCGGTCGAGGGCATCGACGAGGTGATGTTGCGGCTGGCGAAGTGCTGCCGCCCGGTGCCGGGCGATCCAATCGTCGGCTACATCTCACTCGGGCGCGGGATCACGATCCACCGCGAGGACTGCCCGAACGTTGCCGTGCTGATGAAGGACCCCGAGCGCTTCACCGACGTCTCCTGGGACGGCGACGCCGAGACGTCGTTCCGCGTCGAGATCCAGGTCGACGGCTGGGACCGCACGCGCCTCCTGGAGGACATGTCCCGCACGTTCGCCGAGGCCGGCATCAACATCCTCGAGGCCCGCTGCACGGTCAACCATCCGATGGTCAAGAACCGCTTCGTGCTCGAGGTGGGGGATACGCGCACGATCGACCAGGCGATCACCAGGCTGCGCAACATCGACGCGGTGTTCGACGCGTACCGCGTCACGCCGGGGTCGGCCTGAGTCGCGATCGCGGTCGGCCTAGAGCAACGTTCGCAAAGTCTCTTTGGAACGCTGCACTAGAGCTCCAGGCCGTCCCGCGCCTCATCCCGACCTGATTGACGGCGTGGGTTCACCCGGAGCCGCTCGACCTCCGCCCGCGGCAGTTTCGTGAGCTTGACCATCTCGCCGGTGCGCAGAGACTTGATCTCGTTCGGATGCACGATGAAACGCTCGCCAAGGCGCCTCGTGCCTCTCCCCGTGTAACCCCCGAACCAACCGCTTCGGAACTCGTAGGTCCGCTCCCACCGCTGCTCGGTGCCGGCCATCTGCGCGATCAAGGTAGCTGACCCGGGCACGTCCTGCCGGTGCACCATCACCGCGGCAGCGTTGCCGAGGATCTGATCGCGCAGCCCGGGCGCAGCGCGATCGAGGTCGGCGAGCTCCTGGGTCGCGAGCAGAATCGGAAAGCCCGCCTCACGGGCGCGCGCAAACAGATTCACGACCTGCTCGGCGTTGAGCGCCGAGAACTCGTCGATTGCGACCATCGCAGGCGCCGCCGCCGCGCCACCGGAGGCCTGCTCGCGCATGCGGTCGCCGGCCGCCGCGATCAGGTCCTGGACGACCAGCGTCCCGATGTGCGCCGCGAGTCCTCCGTAACTTCCGGAGTTGAGGCTGAACAGCACCACCTCGCCACGCTCGGCCGCCCGTCGCAGATCAATCGTCTCGCCGTCGTGGCCGGGCTCGAGGTAGGCCCCGGTATGAGATTCGGTCAGCACGGCGAGGCGGGTCACGAGCCCCTGGACCGCGCTGTATTGGTCCGGTGTCAAGCTCGAGAGGTGCTCGCGCACCTGATCAGCCAGCTCGGGTGAGACATCTCGCAGCAGCGGACGCAGCCGGCGCGGGTTCATCACCGCCACGACTTCCCGCAAGCTCGGCGGCCGGTCCGGATGGGCCTCCTCCAAGACCCGCAACACGTTCTGAACGTACCTTTCCGCGGCGCGCTTGTAGTGCGGCTCGGTGAACCGCTCGGAGGCGATCAGCTTGTCCCTGAGCTCGGTCGCGTTCCCATGACCCAGTGGGTTCCACCTGGTCGACCCGTCCGGCGTCCAGACCCTGAACCGGGCCGCGGCTGCGTCGGCCACGGCCGACAGCTGGGCCGCGAACTGCGGCGAGCCTTTCAGGTCGATCGCGATCACGGGCTTGCCGCGGCGGACCTGGTCGGTCAGGATCGTGAGCATCGTCGTCGTCTTGCCGGAGCCGCTCGCGCCCAGGATGAGGCCGTGGGCCGACAGCTGGTGATCGGTCAACACGACCTGCTTGCCGGCGGGGTCGACGCCCAACACGACCCCATCTCCGGCCTGGCTCGCGCGGCCGGCCGCCGCCGCGGCGGCGCGGGCGCGGCGGGCCGAGATCAGATGTCGGACCACCGTGGCGGTGATCGCCGTCCCGATCACCGCGGCCACAGCCCAAGCGGGCGGTGAGAACAACAGCACGGCGAACGCCGGCACGAGCCAGTACGGAGGCCGCCGAGGCTCCCGCGGAAGGTTCGGGCTCATCGAGTCCACGCGACGGTTCCTTCACGGGCCTGCGCCCGCGGCGCCGATCGGGTCGGTGCCCGGACTGCGGCGCGCGTCAGGTCCGGCGCGCCGCGAGTTGGAATCGGATCGCTCACGCGAACGCTGCGCAGGTGCACCATGTGCTCGATCCCCAGGGCGCGCGCCGTCGCCTGGATGTTCCGCCCGATCGCTCGCTTCCCGACCAGGTACAGGACGGCGTCGAATCGCGCGTCGGCGGCGTAGCCGCCGAGGATCCGCTCGCGTTCCTCTCGCCGCTTGCCGGTCAGTTCGAGCTCGACCGCCACCCGCCGCCCCGCCGCGTCGACGAACACCAGGTCCGGGTAGTGCAGGCGCGGCCGCCCGCCGGCCGCGAAGCCGTCAACCCGCACCGCGAGCGGCTTGCGCCGGCCCTCGGGAGTCCCGTCGTGCGAGCGCATGCGCCGCTCGCTTACGAGCTCCCGCAACGGCCCGAACCGGCCCGATTGGGCCGCGAGATACAGCCACGCCGCCCCGACCGTGTGCTCGTAGTATTGGAGGTCGACCCGGGAGGGCTTTAGCTTGCTGGCGATCCTCGCGAGTCCCGCGCCGGTGATCCGCCAGCAGCCGCCCCCTTCGCGGAACGGCGTCTGGTGTTTCATCAGCCCGGTCGTGGCCAGCCGCCGAAGCCTGCGGACCGCCGTGTCCTCCTTGACCCCGAGCAGCTTTGCGACCTGCCCGCGGGTCACGAAGTGATGCTCGGCGGCGAACGCGAGCACCGCGAGGTCGTTCTCGGTGCTGCGCTGTCGAGCGTCCGCCTGTCTGCTGCCGCCGATGAACTTACGCCGGTAGCGCTGCCGCTGGCGATGCTGGGGCTGGGGGTCGGGCTGGGGTTGGGCTTCCTGTACACGGTCGGGCACACACCTCAGAGCCGCGAACGACTCAGGATTCGCCCCTTGACCTGGTAAACGTCCCACTCGAGGAGGCTGAGCGACGAGTGGGATGACAACCCGTGTACAGCAGCCCACTCGAGGACGCTGGAGCGCCTAGTGGGATGAAAACCCCTGTACAACAGCCCACTCGATCCGTCCTGATCGGCGAAAGGGACGTTCTCCATCTCCACGATGGTCAACGTCCCACTGGGCCTCCCGTGGTGTCTCGAGTGGGGCGTTGACCAGGTTCACCCCGCCCGCACGCCCGCCCGCCCGCTCATCCGCGCGCCCGCCCGCCCGCGCCCCCGCCCGTGCGCCCGCCCGCCCGCGCCCCCGCCCGCCCGCGCCCCCGCCCGCGCGCCCGCCCGCCCGGGCGCCAGCGTCGAGGCCCCACGCAACGTGTGGCTTTCCGCCCGGGCGTCGAAGGTCAACCCGCCGCGCGTCCGTCGAGGCCAGCGCTGTAGTACCTCAGCGAAGGCGCAGGACCATCGTCGAGCAGGTCTAAAGCAGGCTCGGCGGAATCACCCAGGTCCGCCGCGCGAAGTCGAGCGCGACGCTCGTGGGCAGCTCGCCGACCGTCGCCGCGCCGGCGGCCGCCATCGCCCGCGCGAGCTCGCTCCACGCGCGCGCGATCGGTGCGACGCGCGCCAGCGGCGCGACCCCGGCGGCGCCGGTCAGCTCCGCGGCGCGCGAGGTCACGTCGGCGAGCGTGAACTCGGCGAACGGCTTGTACCCGCCGCCGTCGACGAACACCGGCCGCTGCAGCTCCTCGACCGAGCTCACCAGCGGCCCCACTTCGGCATCGCCGACAGACCCCCGTTGCGGATCGCCCGCTCGGTGTCGGCGGTGCGGACGGTGTCCGGGTAGGGCGGCCGTTTCCACGGGTGCGGTGCGATCGTGCCGTAGTGCTCGCGCAGGAACGCCACGAGCTCGCCGCGGTGCGCCTGACACCCGTACCGGCGCGGTCCGAGCGGCCCGCCGCCGTGCCACACGAGCCAGCGCCCCGGAGGCGCCTCGACGTACTCGCCGAACGCCAGCTCGCGCAGCTGGCGCTCGAGCGTCGACTGGGTCACGGCGTCGGGCTGCGCGTCACAGAACTCGCAGCGGAAGATCACCCGTGACGGCACCGGCTCACCAGCGCGGCGTGTAGCCGCTACGCAGGCTCTCCGCCGGGCTGCGCCAGCTCGGCTCGACGTCGAACCGCTTGCGAATCGCGTGCGCTCGAAGCCGCTTGAACAGCGGCGCATACGCGAACCGGCGCCCGGCCGCCGACAGCCGGGCCAGCGTGCTCGCGTGCATGAACGGCGTGAACGCGTCCGGAAAGCCGGGCATCGTGCAGGCGATGCAGATGCCGCCGACATTGGGGCAGCCGCCGATGCCCGACACCCAGCCGCGCGTCGGCACGTTGCACTTCGCGACCGGGCCCGAGCACCCGAGCTTGACCAGGCAACCTCGGCTGTCGGCCAGGCTCGTGGCGAACTCGCCCTGCTCGGCGAACCCGGCTCGGCCGCAACCCTCCTGCACGGTCCGCGTGAACAGCCACGCCGGGCGGCCCTGCTCGTCGAGCTCGACCAACCGCTCCGTCCCCACGACGACTTGCGCGAGGTGCAGCAGCGTCTGCGTGATGCTGTCGGGCTGGACGGGGCAGCCGGGCAGGTTGACGATCGGGATGCCCCGCTTCGAGCTCCAGCCCGTCCCGAGATAGTCCCGCAGCCCCATCGCGCCGGTCGGGTTGCCGCGCATCGCGGGGATCCCGCCGTACGCGGCGCACGTGCCGAGCGCGAGCACGGCGCTCGCGCGCGGCGCGAGGCGCTCGATCCAGGAGTTGGTCGTGATCGGCTGGCCGGTCTCCCGATCGACCCCGAAGCCGGCCCAGTGTCCGTCGCCGCTGAGCCCCTCGTTCGGCACCGAGCCCTCGAGCACGAGCACGAACGGGTCGAGCTTGCCGGTGGCCGCCTGTTCGAACGCGGCCACGAAGTCCTCGCCGGTCTCGAACGCGAGCATCGCGTTGTAGAGGAGGATTCGCGGGACGCCGGGGAGCACGCCGACGAGCAGGTCCTCCAGGCTGGGGTTGCTCGCCGAGGTCATCGCGACCGAGTCACCGTCGCAGCCGAGCCCGCTCGTCAACCAGAGAACGTGGACCAGCTTGCGTTCGGCGTCGGCATCGCCGGGGCTGATCGGCAGGCGCTCGAGCACTCAGCTCCTCGACGACGCTGCGTCGGCGACGAGCTGGTGCACACGCGCGCGCTCCGGTTCGATCATCGAGGCGACCTGGTTCTCGAGCGTTCCGTGCAGGTGCCACTCGTCGCCGTGCCCGGTCACGAGCCCCGCCTGGGCGAGCCGCGCGAGCGCGTGCGAGACCGACGGGCGCTCGGCGCCGACCAACCTGCCGAGCAGCTGGTGGGTGAGCGGGACCGGCAACCGCACGCCGCCCGGTTCGACTTTGCCCCAGCGCGTGGCGAGGTGCCAGAGGAGCAGGGCGAGGCGGACCTCGAGCCGCGGCTGCGCCGTGATCGCGCGCTGCACGTTCAGCGCCCGGGTGCGGCGGCCCGCTCGCCGCAGGAGGGCGCGAGAGATCTGCGGCCACGGCGCGACGCGCTCGGCGAAGCCGGCGTCGAGCAGTGCGATGCGCGACTGCACGAGGGCCCGCCAGCTCACCTCGCAGCCGACGAGCTCATCCTCGCCGCCGCCGGAAGACTGGATCAGATCGCCGGCGCCGACCAGCTCCGCCGCGATCCGGTCGCCGACGCGAACATGGCCGGCGAGCACCCCGTCGAGGACGAGCACGCCGGGCCCGGTGCCGGCGGCCGCGAGCCACTCGGAGACGTCGAGCTCACCCGCGTCGACATCGAGCGTGCGCGCCGTCGCCGCGGGCCGTGCGGCGAGGCGCAGCCGCACGTCGAGCTCGTCGGCGAGGTCCGGATCGAGGTCGAACAGGTAGCGAAAGGAGCTCGGCCGGGGGGCGTCGCGCTCTCGCGCCTGCCACCTGACGTGCACGCCGGGTTCACGCTCGAGTGTCAGCTTCTCTTCCCCGTCTGGGTCATCGCCGGATTGGAGCTCTCTCCCGGTATGCGTCGAGGCAGTTTACGCGGACGCCACGGTCTGACCAACAGCTTCTGCCGCCGGTCCAAATGCGTGGTAATCACGATTACGGTCACCCGGATTACCGCCGCCCGTTTACGGACAAAGGCCCGGTGGTATAGAGAGGATTCATGTGCTTGGCGATCCCCGGCCAAGTAGTGGAAATCGTCGATCCGAGCAACCAGATCGCTACGGTCGACGTCGTCGGGGTCAGGCGCAAGATCAACGTCAGCCTGCTCGCCGATGACGATGGGGACGGCGCGCAGCCCGGCGACTGGGTCCTGATCCACGTCGGCTTCGCGCTCTCGAAGGTCGACGAAGAGGAGGCGCACGCGACGCTGCGGCTGCTCCAGCGGATGGGAGCCGAGTACGAACAGGAGCTCGAGGAGCTGAAGGCGAGCGTGATCGAGTGAGCTGCAGCGAGGAGGGTTGCATCACCTGTGGCGACGTCGGGGTCCCGATGCGGGTGATCGAGACGCGCGAGGACGGCCAGGCCTCGTGCGCCGACGGCGACGCGGTCCGGCACCTGATCGCCACCGACCTGGTCGCGCCGGTCAGCCCCGGCGATGAGCTGATCGTCCACGCGGGCGTCGCGATCGGACGGCTCTAGTGGAGCCCACCAGGCGATGAGGTTCGTCGACGAGTTCCGCGACGCGACGCTCGGGCGCGTGCTCGCCGGCGAGATCCTCGCGACGCTCGAGCCCGGCCGCCACTACAAGGTGATGGAGGTCTGCGGCGGGCACACCCACTCGATCTACAAGTACGGGATCGCGGACCTTTTGCCGGACGCCGTCGAGCTCGTCCACGGCCCCGGCTGCCCGGTATGCGTGATCCCGATGGGCCGGGTCGACGACGGGATCGCGATCGCGCTGCAGGAGGGCGTGATCTTCACGTGCTTCGGCGACATGCTGCGGGTGCCGGGTTCCAAGTACACGCTGCTCGACGCCAAGGCGCAGGGAGCCGACGTCCGGATGGTCTATTCACCGCTCGACGCGTTGCGGATCGCGCGCGAGAACCCCGACCGCGAGGTCGTCTTCTTCGCGATCGGCTTCGAGACGACCGCGCCCTCGACGGCGCTCACGCTCAAGCGCGCGAAGGCGGAGCGGCTGAGAAACTTCAGCGCCGTCTGCAACCACGTGACGATCGTGCCGCCTCTGCGGGCGCTGCTCGAGTCACCCGACCTGCGACTCGACGGCTTCATCGGACCAGGCCACGTGTGCACGGTCGTCGGCGCGCGGCCGTTTCACTTCATCCCGGCCGACTATCGACGACCGATCGTGATCTCTGGCTTCGAGCCGCTCGACATCCTGCAGTCGGTGCTGATGATCCTGCGCCAGCTCGCGGACGGGCGCTGCGAGGTCGAGAACCAGTACACGCGCGTCGTTCCGCAGGAAGGCAATCTGCGTGCGCTCGAGGTGATGGCGGAGGTATTCGAGCTGCGCCCGCACTTCGAGTGGCGCGGCCTCGGTTTCATCTCCAACAGCGCGCTGAAGCTGAGCGCCGCCTACGCCGAGTTCGACGCCGAGCAGCGCTTCCGCACCCCTGGCGTGCGCGTCGCGGACCCGAAGGCATGCCAGTGCGGCGAGGTCCTCAAGGGCGTGATCAAGCCGTGGCAGTGCAAGGTGTTCGGGACCGCCTGCACGCCCGAGCACGCGATCGGAACCTGCATGGTCTCACCGGAGGGCGCGTGCGCCGCCTACTACAACTACGGCCGCTACGCGCGCGAGCGGCTCCTCGCATGAGCACACGAGCGGCCAGCGGCGATCGCGAGCAGCGCGTGCTCCAGATCATCGAGACCGCGCGGGCGAAGCGGCCGCGCTTTCGCGACGAGCGGATCACGCTCGCGCACGGCGCGGGCGGGAAGGCGACGCAGACGCTGATCGAGGGGCTGCTCGCCCCGGCTTTCGGGCTCGAGGAGCTGACCGACGCCGGCACTCTCGGGGAGATCGCGATCAGCACCGACAGTTTCGTGGTCAAGCCGTTGCGCTTCCCGGGCGGCTCGATCGGCGAGCTGGCGGTCAACGGAACCGTCAACGATCTCGCGATGGCCGGCGCGAGGGCACTCGCGCTGACGCTATCGATGATCTTGGAAGAGGGGCTGGGGGCCGACGTCCTGCGGCAAGAGGTACAAGCGATCGCCGACGCGGCTGCCGCCGCGGGCGTGAGCGTGATCTCCGGTGACACGAAGGTCGTCGAGCGCGGCGCCGCGGACCAGATGTACCTGTGCACGACCGGCATCGGCCGCGTCGATCCGCGTGCCGCGCTGTCGCCGGCGGCGATCGAGCCGGGCGACAAGGTGCTCGTCTCGGGCCCGATCGCCCAGCACGGGACGGCGATCATGCTCGCGCGCGGCGAGTTCGACCTCGACGCGGAGATCGAATCCGACACCTGCTCGCTGTGGCCGGCCGTGGATGCGCTGCTGACCGCGGCGGGTGCCGACCTGCACTGCCTGCGCGACGCGACCCGCGGCGGCGTCGCCTCGGTGCTCAACGAGCTGGCGCGCGCGTCGGCGAGCGGGATCGTCGTGCACGAGGCCAACGTGCCGGTGATGCCCGTGGTCCAGGCGGCCGCCGAGCTGCTCGGAATCGACCCGATGTACGTCGCCAACGAGGGCCGCCTCGTCGCGTTCCTCGCTCCCCAGAGCGCCGATGCCGCGCTCGAGGCATTGCGCGCGACGGCGGGCTGCGAGGGCGCGGCGGAGATCGGCGAGGTGCGGCGCGAACCGCCGGCGATGGTGCTTGTCGAGACGAGCTTTGGCGGCAGGCGGGTGATGGATCAACTCGTCGGAGACCCACTGCCGCGGATCTGTTGAACAGAGGAACGGAGGAGAGAGCCGATGGCAACCGAAATCGAATTCGCGCCCAACCAGCACGCGACCGAGCAGATCACCGCGCACGTCCTGTGGATGACGATCGGGCTGTCCTGTGAAGGCGACTCGGTCGCGATGACGTCGGCGACCAATCCGAGCCTCGAGGACATCATCCAGGGTGTCATCCCGGGGATGCCGAAGGTCGTCATCCACAACCAGGTGATCGCCTTCGAGGTCGGGGACGAGTACATCCAGGCGTGGTACGACGCCGAGGCGGGCAAGCTCGACCCGTTCGTACTCGTGATCGAAGGCTCGCTCGGCAACGAGCAGATCAACGGCGAGGGCCACTGGACGGGATTCGGCGTCAATCCCTCCAACGGCCAGCCGATCACGCTCAACGAGTGGGTCGACCGGCTCGCGCCGAAGGCGGCGGCGGTCGTGGCGGTCGGGACCTGCGCGACCTACGGCGGCATCCCGGCGATGAAGAACAACCCGACCGGCGCGATGGGCGTGGCCGACTACCTCGGCTGGCGGTGGCGCTCGAAGGCGGGTCTGCCGATCATCAACATCCCCGGGTGCCCGGCGCAGCCCGACAACATGACCGAGACGCTGATGTACCTGGTCTTTCACCTCGCGGGGATGGCGCCGGCACCCGAGCTCGACGAGCAGCTGCGGCCGAAGTGGCTGTTCGGGCGCACGGTCCGTGAGGGGTGCAACCGCGCCGGCTTCACCGAACAGGGCAACTTCGCGACCGAGTACGGCTCCGACAACCGCTGCCTCGTAAAGCTCGGCTGCAAGGGACCGGTCGTGAAGTGCAACGTTCCGGTCCGCGGCTGGGTGAACGGGATCGGCGGCTGCCCGAACGTCGGCGGCATCTGCATGGCCTGCACGATGCCCGGGTTCCCCGACAAGTACATGCCCTTCATGGACCCGGACCCGTGGGGTGAGGCAGGCGCAAACTTCCAGCGGTTCACCTACGGACCTGTCTTCCGCTACATGCGCAAGCGAAACCTGGAGCGGAAATTCGACGTCGAGCCCGAGTGGCGCAAGCGAGGTCCCTCGCTCACATCCGGCTACGTCAAGCGCTGGTAGCACCAAACAGCTCTCGACTTCACTTCAGAACGCGAGGAGACCAGATGTCCACAGTTGAAGCGCCCACCGCCAGCAAGGTCGTGGTCAAGGAGATGTCGTGGGATCCGATCACGCGGATCGTGGGCAGCCTCGGCATCCACACCGAGATCGACTTCTCCAACCGGCAGGTCCTGAAGTGCTACAGCACCTCGATGATCTTCCGCGGTTTCGACATCTTCATGAAGGGGATCGACCCGCGCGACGCCCACTTCATCACGAGCCGCATCTGCGGGATCTGTGGCGATAACCATTGCACCTGCTCGTGCCTGAACCAGAACATGGCGTACGGCGTCAAGCCGCCGGCGCTCGGCGACCTCGCATTCAACCTCGCCGAGACGGCCGACTACATGTTCGACCATGCGATCTTCAACGACTGCATGGCGAACGTCGACTTCTGCGAGCAGATGGTCAAGGACACCAACCCGACGTTGCTGGCGAAGGCCGAGAACACCGCTGCCCCGCACAAGGACATCCACGGGTACGCGACGATCGCCGACATCATGCGGGCGCTCAATCCGTTCACCGGCAGCTTCTACCTCGAGACGCTGCACGTGGCGCGCTACACGCGCGAGATGTACTGCCTGTTCGGCGGTCGTCACACGCACCCCTCGACGATCATGCCGGGTGGCTGCAGCGCCGACATCACGCACCAGACGCTGACCGACTACTACGTCCGGCTGATGCGCTACTTCGACTACGTCAAGCGGGTCGTGCCGATGCACGACGACCTGTATGACTTCTTCCTGCAGGAGCTGCCGGGATACGACATGGTCGGTTACCGCGACACGAACCTGGTGAACTGGGGCTCGTTCGACGATCCCGACTACGTCGACTACAACTACGCCCACATGACCGAGTGGGGGCGCAAGCGCTACATCACTCCCGGTGTGGCGATCAACGGCGAGCTGATCTCGACCGACCTCGTCGAGATCAACCTGATGATCCGGATCCTGCTCGGCAGCTCGTACTTCGACAGCTGGGAGAACGAGCCGACGTTCGTCACCCGCGATCCGCTGGGCAATCCGGTCGACAAGAACCATCCGTGGAACAAGCAGACGCTGCCCAAGCCGCAGAAGCGCGATTTCGCCGACAAGTACAGCTGGGTCGTCTCGCCGCGGATCTACGACAAGCGCACCGACACGCACGTGTGCTGCGACACCGGCGGGGGCCCGTTCGCGCGCCAGTGGTGCACGGCCAAGGCCGGTCTGGTCGACTTCGGCTACGCCAAGGCGACCGGCGAATCGATCCAGATGGTCTTGCCGAAGTCGGCCTCGATGCCCGAGATGGAGCTCGAGTGGAAGGTGCCGGAGAAGTCCAACGCGATCGAGCGCGACCGTGCGCGCTCCTACCACCAGGCGTATTCGGCGCTGATCGCGCTGCACTGCCTGGAGCGGGCGCTGAAGGAGGTGCGGGCAGGGCGGACGAAGAGCTGGAACGAGTTCAAGGTGCCCGAGGAGGCGATCAGCTGCGGCTTCCACGAGGCGGCTCGGGGCGTGCTCTCCCACCACATGGTGATCCGCGAGGGCAAGATCGCCAACTACCAGCCGTACCCCCCGACGCCGTGGAACGCGAGCCCGCGCGATGTGTACGGGACACCGGGCCCGTACGAGGATGCGGTGCAGAACACGCCGATCTTCGAGGAGAACGGGCCGGATAACTTCAAGGGCATCGACATCATGCGGACCGTGCGGAGCTTCGATCCGTGCCTCCCGTGCGGCGTCCACATGTACACGGGCGCGGGACGCGTCAAGAAGGTGATCCACACGCCGACCGGACTGAGTTGAGTGTGCACGACGATCGCGACGCCCTCCCGGGTCAGCTTCTGGACCGCGTCCAGGAGCTGACCGAGCAGCTCGACCAGCTCCCCGACGCGCGGGCGCGGGAGCTCGCCCAGGAGCTGGTCGGCGCCGTGATCGCGATGTACGGCGACGGGCTTGCGCGGATCATCGACGCAATCGGCCGCTCCCGCGCGGCGGGCGAGGCGATCCTCGACGAGCTCGCACAGGATGGCGCGGTCTCGAGCCTGCTCCTGATCCATGACCTGTATCCCGTGTCGCTCGAGGACCGCGTGGTCGAAGCGCTCGACACCGTGCGGCCGTATATGGAGTCCCACGGCGGCAACGTGCAGGTCGTGGGGATCGATGACGGGGTCGCACGGCTCGTGCTCCAGGGGAGCTGCAACGGATGCTCGGCGTCGCGGGCGACGCTCGAGCTCGCGATCAAGCAGGCGCTCGAGGAGCACGCGCCAGATCTTGCTGGACTCGAAGTGGAGGGCGTTGCCGAGCCGGGCGTCGCCCAGCCCATCGGCAACGGCTTTGAGCTGCCGATGGTGCACGCAGCGCCCGGCCCGTGCGTGGCATGAGTGCGCTCGAGGACATGGTCGCGGCGCGCCGGCGCTCGGACGCGCTCGCGCGGATGCGCGCGCTGGCCCAGTCGGCCGCCGCCGGCGGCGATCGGCCGCGGGCGCAGGCGGCCGAGCGCTGCGACCTCTGCCACACGACGCTGCCGGACGACCACCGCCACCTGCTGGAGCTCGTCCAGCGCCGGATCGTCTGCACATGCGAGGCGTGCTGGGCGCTTCACTCCGGCGACCCCGAGTACCGGCCAACAGGCTCGCGCACCGTCTGGCTCGAGCCGTTCGAGTGCGAACCCGAGACGTGGGCAGCGTTCCAGATCCCGATCGGGCTCGCGTTCTTCATGCGCTCGACCGTGACCGGCGGCGTGGTCGCGTTCTATCCGAGCCCGGCCGGCGCGACGGAGTCCGAGCTCGGCCTGGAGGCGTGGGACGCGCTCGTGCGGCGCAACCCGGTGCTCGACGGCCTCGAGCCCGACGGCGAGGCGCTCGTCGTCAACCGGCTGTCGGACCCGCATCAGTACGCGATCGCGCCGATCGACGACTGCTACGCCCTCGTCGGGCTGATCAAATCGCGCTGGGAGGGCATCTCCGGCGGCTCGGCCTTGCGCGAGGCGGTACCGGCGTTCTTCGCGGTGATGCGAGCGCGCGCCACGCCGGCGGGGAGGACGCGATGAGCCTCGGGGCAGAGCCCCTGACGCTTGCGCACGCGATCCCGGAGCCTGAGTTCGCCGTCACCGGCGCGTCGCATCGGGCATTCGCGGCGGCGCCGACGATGACCTTCGCGGTCGCGGCAAGCGACCGCAGCGGGATCGAGATCAACTCGATGTCGCTGACCGTTCAGGTGATGATCGAGCCCGCTCGGCGCGGCTACGACGAGCCGACGCGGGCGGCGCTCGCGGAGCTGTTCGGCCCGCCCGCGAGCTGGGCGCCGTCGACCCAGGCGCTCAGCTGGGCGCGGGTCGCGACGGGAGTCCCGGGGTTCGCCGGGCACAGCGTCTTCACGCTCGAGCTGCCGTGTACCTACGACCTCGAGGTCGCCGCCGCCAAGTACTTCTACGCGCTGAGCGACGGCGTCGCACCGCTCAGCTTCCACTTCTCCGGGACGATCTTCTACGCCGGACGGGACGGGCGCCTGCAGATGACGCCGGTCCCGTGGAGCTCGACCGCCCAGTACGCGATGCCGGTGAGCGTCTGGCGCGCGATGATCGCCGAGCATTACCCGGGCGGCGGCTGGATCCGCCTCGACGAGGCGACGCTCGCGGCGCTGCAGCGACGGCGAGCCGAGCGCGGGCTGACGTTCGACGACTGCGTCCAGGAGCTGCTGCGTGGGGCTTGAGGAGCTCGTCGACTCGCTGCTGTACGAGGGCTACGCGCTGTATCCGTACACGCCGGGCGCGAACAAGAACGCGACGCCGACGCCGTTCGGGATCGTCTACCCACCGGCGTACGCGGCTGAGTGCGAGGGCGCCCACGATCACGCGCGACTCGAGTGCGTCGCCGTCGGGGGCAGCGCGCTGCGGGCCACGATCCGCTACCTGGAGCCGAGCGGCGAGCGTCACGAGGCGGCACCGCGGCGGGTCGAGCTCGGCCCGATCACGCCGGGCGAGCGGGCCACGGTGGAGCTCCCCGGCGCTCGCTTCACGCTGCGCTGGAGCGAGGAGCGGATCGTCCGCTGCTGCGTCCACAACACGACGGCGGTCCGGCGCGGGCTGGACCGCCGGGACGCGCTGCCGAGCTCGCTGATCTCGCTGCACATCCTCGTCGCGATCGACTCCGGGCGCTTCGTCTCGCCACTCGAGAGCGAGTGCGAAAGCGTCAACACGTGGCCCGTCCTCGTGAGCGCCAACGACGACGCGATCCTCGGCGCGGCGATCGTGCTGCCGGACCACCCGCGGGTCGCCGCCCGCAGCCACGGGAACCTGTTCGACAACACCGAGATCGAGGAGGCGCTCGTCCTGCACGTCCATTCGCTGACGGCGTTCGAGCGGGAGGCGATCACAGACCCCGCAGTCAAGGCGATGCTCGAACGCGCGCTCGAGCTGACGCCCGAGGACATCATCGGCCTGCACAGCGGCCTGCAGGAGGTGGACAACAATCCGGGGGAGGAGCGCGTCATCGTCGATGGCGTCACGTTCGCGAAGGGCGCCAAGCTGCTGCTCAAGCCGGGAACCGAGCGCGACGTCTACGACCGGATCCTCGACGGCCGCCGTGCGACGCTCGAGCGGATCTACGTCGACTTCGACGACCGCGTCCACTTCGCGGTCACGGTCGATGACGACCCGGGCCAGGCGCTGATGCGAGAGACCGGGCGCTACCTCTACTTCTTCGCGCACGAGGTGCAACCGATATGAACAGGACCGTGGAGCGGACCAAGCAGATCCTCGTCGCCGGGATCGGCAACGCATGGCTGCGCGACGACGGCTTCGGCGGCGAGGTCGCGAAGGCGCTCAGTGAGCGCGAGCTGCCGCCCGGCGTGACCGTGCTCGACTTCGGCTCCGGCGGGCTCGATCTCGCCTACGAGGTGATGCGCGGCTACGACGGGCTGATCCTGGTGGACGTCAGCCGACAGGGCGGCGACGCCGGGACGCTGTACGTGATGGAGGCCGACGAGCGGGACGCCGACGGCCAGATCGAGGACGGGCAGCTGCTGAACCCGCACGGGATGGATCCCCAGACCGTGCTGCGGTTCGTCAAGTACGTCGGCGGTTGGCCCGGCCGGGTGATGATCGTCGCGTGCGAGCCGGAGAGCGTCGAGGACGTCGGCCTCGGCCTCAGCGACGCCGTCAGATCGGCGGTCGCCCGAGCGGTCGAGGTCGTGCTGGAGACCGTCGGCGAGCTGCAGGATGCATGAGCTCTCGATCGCCTCGGCGGTGCTCAACACGGCCGTCAAGCATGCCCGCGAGCGGCCCGTCGAGGTCGTCGCGATGCGCGTCGGCACGCTCCGCCAGGTGGTCCCCGACTCGCTGCGCTTCTACTGGGAGATCGTCGCCCGCGACACGGTCTGCGAGGACGCGCGCCTGGAGCTGACAGAAGTCGGTACGCGGCTGCGCTGTGAGGAGTGCCGGCACGAGTGGAAGCCGCTGATCCCGGCGTTCCGCTGCTCGGCGTGCGCGGGCGCGCGAGTGACGGTGGCCGCGGGGGAGGAGCTGGAGGTCGAATACATCGAGCTGAGGGAGCCCGCCCATGCATAGGACGAAGGTCAGGATCGTTGAGGACGCGCTCGACGCCAATAACACGATCGCGCGCGCCAACCGCGAGGACTTCGACCGTCACGACGTTGCCGTGCTCAACCTGATGAGCGCGCCCGGGGCGGGCAAGACAGCGCTGCTCGAGCGAGCGCTGGCGGCGCTCGCCGCGGACGTCCGCGTGGGCGTGCTCGAGGGCGACGTCCAGGGCTCCTACGACGCCGAGCGGCTGGCCGGCTTCCACGTCCCGGTCGTGCAACTGAACACGGACGCGGGCTTCGGCGGCGAGTGCCACCTGGACGCGAACATGGTGCGCTCGGCGCTGCCCGCGCTGCCACTCCAGGAACTCGATCTGCTCGTGATCGAGAACGTCGGCAACCTCGTCTGCCCGGCGGAATTCAGGGTCGGCGAGGACGCGCGGGCGATGGTCTGCTCGCTCACCGAAGGCGAGGACAAGCCACTCAAGTACCCGCTGATGTTCCGCGCCTGCGAGCTCGTGCTGGTCAACAAGCTGGACCTCCTGCCGCACCTCGACGTCGACCTCGACCTGCTGCTCTACAACATCGACGCGGTGAATCCCGTGGCGCGGCGAATCCTCGTGAGTGCTCGCACGGGCGAGGGCGTCGAGGAGTGGGTGCAGTGGCTCGCCGGCGTCGCGACCCGAAAGGCCGGCGTGGCCGCGTGACCACGGCCGCCCACGCGAGCCCGGCGTTCCTCTGCGACCGCGCGCGGGCCGGCGCGGCGTTCTTCGGGCAGGAGGCGGACGCGCTCGCGCGCCTGTGCCACGAGATGTCCGAGCGGTTCCTCGCGGGCGGCCGGCTGCTCGCGTTCGCCCTCGGCCCGCAGGCCCGTTCCGACGCACGCCACGTCGCAGTGGAGTTCGTCCACCCGGTGATCGTGGGCAAGCGGGCGCTGCCGGCGATCGCCGTCGGCGCCGCGGCCGAGCTGTCGCTGCTGGCCGAGCCGCACGACATCGTGATGACGTTCGGTGAGGCGGCCGGCGGCGAGGAGCTGGCGCGCGCGATCGCGCAGGCGCGCGGGCGCGGGTGCGTGACGGTCGCGTTCGCGCCGCTCGGGGCCGAATGGACGTTCGAACCCCCGACCGCCGACGCGTTCATCCGTCAGGAGCTGGTCGAGACCGCCTACCACGTCCTCTGGGAGCTCGTGCACGTGTTCTTCGAGCATCGCGGCCGCCACGAGGGGAGCGCCGGCGCCTCGAGCTTCCTGTACCCGTTTCTGGCCGACGCCGAGCCCGACCGCGAGGCGCTGATCGCCGACGTGCGCGAGTCCGTTCTGATGAAGGCCGAGGAGGTTCGGGAGCTCAGGAAGCGGACGGTGCTCGAGTCCTCGGAGCACCTCGAAACCGCCGCGGCCGCTCTGCGCGAGTGCTTCGCGCGGGGCGGCCGGGCGCTCGCGCTCGGCAACGGCGGCTCCGCCACCGACGCGATGGACCTCGTCGCCGATCTCCTCGCGCTCGGTCATCCGGCGATCGACCTTGCCGCCGACCCGGCGATCATCACCGCGCTCGCCAACGACATCGGTCCGGAGGCGATCTTCGCGCGGCAGCTGATCGCGTACGGCCAGCCCGGCGATGTGCTGGTGGTGCTGTCGACGAGCGGCAACTCGTTGAGCGTGATCGACGGCCTCGTGGAGGGCCGGCGGCGCGGGCTCGCCTCGATCGCATTTGTCGGCTATGACGGCGGCCGGGTCGCGTCGGAGAGGCTGGCCGACCACGTCGTGATTACACCCTCGCAACACATCCCCCGCATCCAGGAGGCACAGGCGACCGCCTACCACCTGCTGCTCGACCTGCTCGAGCGCGGCGGGGCCGTTTCAAGCACGGGCGGCTCGGGGCCGCCCCCGTCCACCGGAGGTTCGAGAGGATGAACAACGGCAAGAACATGCAACTGATGGGGACGCTCGTCGCGGTGGCGCAAGCCGATCGCCAGCTGCGCGAGGTAAAGGGGCTGGTCGACCGCAGCCTCGCGACCGCCCAGCGGTTCTGGTTCGTGGTGCCCCTGCTCGCCGCGGGCTGGGCGTTCATGGTCTCCGACGAGGAGCGCTTCACGGTCCTCGAGCAGGTCGCCGATCAGGTGCTCGACCGCCTGCCGCCGCTCGAGCCGCTGCAGCGCATGCTGGCCTCCTGACCGAATGGCGACGCCGACCGCCGGGATCTGCGTCCGCACACGGGCGCGGGTGCAGGGCACCGTCCAGGGGGTCGGCTTTCGTCCGTTCGTGTATCGCCTCGCCCACGAGCAGGGCTTGGCGGGATACGTGCTCAACGACGAGCGCGGCGTGCTGCTCGAGGTCGAAGGCGACGCCGCGTCCGTCGAGCGCTTCCTGACGCGGCTACGCCGCGAAGCGCCGCCGCTGGCCGAGATCGAGCGCGTCGACTCCGAGGCCGTGCGCGTGACGGGCGAGGACGGCTTCCGGATCCTCGCGAGCCGCGGCGGCGGCGAGCCGCAGACGCCGGTGACACCCGACAGCGCGATGTGTGAGGAATGCGTCGCGGAGCTGCTCGACCCGCGCGACCGTCGCCACCGCTACCCGTTCATCAACTGCACCAACTGCGGGCCACGGTTCACGATCGTCCGCGGCGTCCCCTACGACCGCCCGCTGACGACGATGGCCGCGTTCACCATGTGCAGGGAGTGCGCGCGCGAGTACCACGACCCGGCGGACCGCCGCTTTCATGCGCAACCGAACGCCTGCCCGCGCTGCGGCCCCCGCGCGTGGCTGCACGGGATCGCCGCGCGCGACCCGATCGCGGCGCTCGCCGAGCAGCTCGGCCGCGGCGCGATCGCGGCGATCAAGGGGATCGGCGGCTTTCATCTCGCCTGCGATGCGGCTGACGAGCACGCGGTCACGCTGCTGCGGGCGCGCAAGCACCGCGAGGACAAGCCGTTCGCGTTGATGGTCGGGGATCTCGAGACGGCCCGCCGGCTGGTCGCCCTCGACGATCGCGCCGAGTCGCTGCTGTGCTCACCGGCGCGGCCGATCGTGCTCGCGCCGAGACGCCGGGGGGCGCCGGTCGCCCGCGCGGTAGCTCCGGTTGGCCGCGAGCTCGGCCTGATGCTGCCCTACTCGCCGCTGCACCACCTGTTGCTGCGCGACTGCGCCCGTCCGCTGGTGATGACGAGCGGCAACCTCAGCGACGAGCCGATCGCGTTCAAGGACGACGACGCGCTCGCGCGGCTGGCGCCGATCGCCGATCTGATCCTCCTGCACGACCGCGAGATCCACGCCCGGACGGACGATTCCGTGGTCCGCGCGGGCGCCACGATCCGGCGCTCACGCGGGTATGTACCGGCGCGCCTCGCGCTCCCGATCCCGGCACGGCGGCCACTGCTGGCTTGCGGAGCGCAGCAGAAGAACACGTTCTGCGTCGCCAAGGGTCCACACGCGTGGGTCTCGCATCACGTCGGTGACCTCGAGCACTACCCGGCGCTCGAAGCGTTCAAGGCCGGCGTCGAGCACTTCGAGCGGCTGTTCGCGGTCGCCCCCGAGGTCGTCGCTCACGACCTCCATCCGGACTACGCCTCGACCGCGTTCGCGACGTCGTGCCCGGGGGTCGAGCTCGTCGGCGTGCAGCACCACCACGCTCACCTCGCGGCCTGCCTCGCCGAGCACGGGGAGCGCGGCCCCGCGGTCGGCGCGATCTTCGACGGTACCGGGTACGGGAGCGACGGCACGGTCTGGGGCGGCGAGCTCCTGGTGGGTGACCTGAGCGACTTCGAGCGGGCAGGCCACCTGTGGCCGGTGCGCCTGCCGGGGGGCGAGCGCGCCGTCCGCGAGCCCTGGCGAATGGCGTGTGCGTGGCTGCTGGCGGCGGTCGGCGACGGGGCGCAGGCGCCGGCGGCCCTCGCCGCCTCGGTCGATCCTCGCTCGTGGGCGGCGGTCCAGCGCCTCGCCGCCACCGGGCTGGCCTCGCCGCTGACCAGCAGTGTCGGGCGCCTGTTCGACGCCGTGGCCGCCTTGTGCGGGCTGCGAACGGCGGTCAACTACGAGGGCCAGGCGGCGGTAGAGCTCGAGGCTGCGATCGACCCGGCGGAGCACGGGGCGTATCCGCTGCCGATCGCGCGGGACGGGGAACGGCTCGTGCTCGACGCGCGCGCGACGATCCGTGCGGTCTTGACCGACGTGCAGGACGACGTTCCGGTGGGGCGGATCGCCGCGCGCTTTCACGGCGCCCTGGCGACGGCGAGCGCGGCGGCGTGCGCGAGCCTCGCGCGCGAGCGCGCGCTGGACACCGTCGTGCTGTCCGGCGGGGTGTTCCAGAACCGCGTGCTGCGCGACCGTCTCGCGGGCGAGCTCGCGCTCACCGGCGTGCGCGTGCTCGTCCCGGAGCGCCTGCCGGCGAACGACGGCGGCATCTCGTTCGGCCAGGCCGCCGTCGCGGCCGCGCGCACGGCTGGCTGATCGCGCCTTGCGCGGCCGCTCGATTGCACCCCCGCTTGATTCGGCCGGTAAGAGGTCTCGTGTAACGGCCGGGAGAGGTCTCGCGTAACAGAGCGCGGGCAGCGTTACGCCGCTGTTATACATCGCCGGCTACAACTGCGAGTCGGAGGATCACACCGGATGCGCCGCACGAGACCCATTGGACCAGGCAGCCGTCGCGTCGTTGCGGTGGCGCTTGCGGTGGTGTGTTGTGCGGCGGCACTGGCCGCGTGCGGATCGTCAAGTCGGTCGAGCAGCAGCGCCGCCGCCGGCGGAGGAGGCGGATCCGGGATCGAGTTCTCGGACTGCATGCGTTCGCACGGCGTCCCGAACTTCCCCGATCCGGGCGCGGGGGGTGGTGGTTTCCAGATCGGCTCCGGCTCCGGAATCAATCCCCAGTCCCCGGCGTTCGTAGCCGCCCAGAACGACTGCGCCCGGTTCCTGCCGCGGCCCGGCGGCGGGCGAGCGGTATCGGAGGCCCAGAAGCTCATGATGCTGAAGCTCTCCCAGTGCATGCGCGCGCACGGCCTGGCGTCGTTCCCCGATCCGGTGAGCACGCCGCCGGCACCGGGTACCGGCTTCGGGATCGCGTTCGGCGCGCCCGGGTCGTTCATTGCGGTCCCGGCGGCGCTGATGCAGTCGCCGGCGTTCAACCAGGCGGCGGCGAAATGCGGGTTCCCCGGCTTTGGCAGGGGAGGAGGGGCAAAGACGGCTGCGCCTTAGCGCTCGCCGTCGGGTTCAGGCGGGCCTGGCTGTGGGGGCTGCGGCGGTCCGGGGCGGGTGGGCTCGGGCTCGGCCCGGGCCGGGTGGGCTCGGGCTACGTGTGAGGCCAGGTTGTCGGAACCTGGAAATCGGCCCACTCGCGCGCGCGACGCGAGCGGGACGTTGAACAGCTCATGAGCCTGTCGCGTAAAGGCGATGCGCCGGAAATTGGTTGTGACCCGGGTTGGCGACGGCGCGCTCCCCTCCCGAACCCTTGGCGATCCAACTCCACCCCCCGGAACCAGATCTCCGAGGTTCGGCGTAAGCGCCACGAGTGAACGTTGCGGATCCAGTTCCACCCCTCGAAACCAGATCCGCAAAGTTCGCCACGAAGCTGCGCAAAGTCCCCGCAACCATCGCACTCTGACTCCTGCTGGAGGGGAGATCTCCACTCAGCGCTCGAGTTCACCTGGAGCGCCGCGCCGGTTATGACTCGGCACCAAGCCGAATCATTTACGCGACACCGTCGATGGACGCATAACTACCCACTCGCTGCCGTCGGCGGCTCGAGTGGCTAGTTGACCAGGCTTCTCCGAGCACGGCAATGGGGGAGACGGTGACCGGCGGGCGCCGTCCGAGGCGACCGTGAGGCGACCGTGAGCCTGCATATGCTCCGCGGACATGGGGGAGCTGAGCGACCGAACGTTCCTCGTGACCGGTGCCAACACGGGCATCGGACGCGAGACGGCGCTCGCCCTCGCAGGTCGGGGCGCGCGGGTGTTCCTCGCCAGCCGCTCCGAACACAAGACCATCCCCGTGATCGACGAGATCGCCGCCCGGACGGGCAACAGTGCGGTCGAGTTCCTCCCGCTCGACCTCGGCGAGTTGGCCTCGGTGCGCGCGTGCGCGGACGCGTTCCTGCGCACGGGAGCGCCGCTGCACGGGTTGATCAACAACGCCGGGCTCGCGGGACGGCGCGGCATGACCCCGAGCGGCTTCGAGCTCGCGTTCGGAACCAACTACGTCGGGCCGTTCCTGCTCACCGGCCTGCTGCTCGAACGGCTGCGGGCGAGCGCGCCGGCGCGGATCGTGAATGTCTCGAGCGTCGGGCACTACCAGGCGCCGGGGATCGACTACGACGCGGTGCGGCGGCGTACGAAGAGCTTCACCGGACTGCCCGAATACGCGGTCTCCAAGCTGGGCAACGTGCTCCACGCACAGGAGCTCGCGCGACGTCTGCACGAAGATGGCGTCACCACCTACTCGCTGCACCCTGGCGCGGTTGCGTCCGACATCTGGCGCCAGGTCCCCTGGCCGGTCCGCCCCCTGCTCACGCGAAGGATGCTCTCGCCCGCGGAAGGCGCGCGGACGACGTTGTACTGCGCGACCTCGCCCGACCTCGCGAGCGAGAGCGGTCACTACTACGAGGATTGCCGTCGCAAGCAGCCGAGCGACGTCGCGACGCCGAAGCTCGCCGCCGAGCTGTGGGAGCGCAGCGTTGCATGGGCGGGCCTGTCAGCTTGAGCTGCGCCGAGCGCGGAGCAGCGAGCGCCGAGCCTACCTGCACCATGCGGCAAGCAGGCCACGAGGCACGACCGAAACCTCCCACCGGAGACGCGCGACGCATGACCGCGCAGCTCAGTCCACTCCGTCCCAATATTCGAGCGGCGGACCTGGACGCGCGCGAAACACCTGCTTCCCCTTGGCGTTCCGGGCTGCGAACACCCCGCTGTCGGGGTAATGGACGAATTCGGGCTGGATCAGCGTGGAGAGCATCAGGACCCGAACCGGCGCGTCGGTCCGGTTGCTGACCTGGTGCAGACCGTCATCGCCGCGGCGGAAGGCGACCACGTCCCCCTCCTCGAGCTGATCCTCTCCCGTCGGCGTGCGCAGCGTGGGGCGTCCGCGTACGACGAGGAGCCATTCCTCGTTCGCGTAATGCGTGTGGTAGGGCCGTAGGCGATCGCCCGCCTCGAGCTCGTACATGGTCCCGCCGATCAGCTCCGCGCCGATCCGTACCCCGACCCACGCGTCCTTGCTGTGCCACCCCGGACGGTCCTCGGTCCGGTCCCAATCGTCGCCGTAGACGTTGAAGATCTCGGCCACCATCGAAGCTTATGTCAGCGCCTGCCCGACCGAAGCCTTCGGATGAGAATCCCGGGCCGGCGACGCGCGCGGGTCGGTCTGCGACCATCGTCGCCGCATCTGCGTGATAATTGCCCGGGGTGGCCTGCACGTTCCCGTGCATACGCCGCGGCGGGAGGGTGAGTCCGGAACTGGTCTGCTATCGAGCGCCGTGTGAGAGAGCCTGCTTGCGAGCGTCGGGGGCACGATGCCTGAACCGCTGAGCAAGAGCCGTCGATACGTGCCGGGGCTGGACGGCCTGCGCGCACTGGCGGTCGCGGCGGTGATCGTCTACCACCTCGGGATGCCGTGGGCGCAGGGTGGCCTCCTCGGCGTCGGCGTGTTCTTCACGCTCAGCGGCTATCTGATCACCGACCTGCTGCTGAGCCAGCGGGAGGCCGGGCAGCTGCGGCTCGGGGGCTTCTGGGCGGGGCGGGCGAGGCGATTGCTGCCCGGGCTGTTCGCGATGCTGGTCATCGTCGGCATCTGGGTGTGGGTCGACGACCGCGCGCAGTTGTCGATCGTGCGCGGCCAGGAGCTCGCCGCGCTCGTCTACATGAGCAACTGGTGGCAGTCGTTCCAGCACCTGTCCTACTTCGCCCGGTTCGGGCCGCCGTCGCCGCTGAACCACCTGTGGTCGCTCTCGGTGGAGGAGCAGTTCTACCTGTTGTGGCCGTGGTTGCTGCTGCTCGGCGTGCACGCGATCCATGAACGCCGGCGCTCGGCGCCGCTGCGTCCTCGACTGGCGGTGCTGATCGTCCTGCTCGCGTGCGCATCGGCGATCGAGATGGCGGTGCTCTTCCAGCCGAGCTTCGACCCGTCGCGGATCTACTACGGCACCGACACCAGGGCGTTCGGGCTGCTGTTCGGCGCCGCCTTGGCATGCGTGTGGCCGAGCCGCGCGCTGCGCGGGGAGGTGGGTAGGCACGCGCCGGCGGTCCTCGACGCGGTCGGCGTCGTCGGTCTCGTCGGCATCGGCATCCTGATCTGGCGCACGACCGAGTACTCGCGCTTCCTCTACCAGGGGGGGATGGTGCTGCTGTCGCTCGCGACGGTGGCGGTGCTGATCGCGCTGACGCACCCGGCGGCTCGGCTCGGGCGCGTGCTCGGCGTCGCGCCGATGCGCTGGCTCGGGGCGCGCTCGTACGGCATCTATCTCTGGCAGGCGCCGGTGATCGCGCTGACCACCTCCCGATTCAGCAGGGGCGTGCAGCCGTTGCGCGCGACTCTGCAAGTGGCGGCGATCGTCGCCATCGCCGCGCTCTCGTGGCGTTATCTGGAGGACCCGATCCGCCACGGCGCGCTGCGGCGCCTGGTCGCCCAGGCACGCGCCTCTGGCTGGAGCGCGCGGCGCATGTCGAGGGCCACGTCCTTCGCGCTCGCCGGCGGCGCGCTGGCGGTGATCCTCGCCGCCGTCGGGCTCTCCGGGGCCCTGTCCTCGCCGCCGCTGACGCCGGTCGTCGCGAGCGCCGCGGCCGCGCCGACGGGGAGCGCGTCCGGTGCGATCGTTGTCTCGCAGACCTCGACCGACTCGGCGCACTCGGTGACGACGACGCCCACCACCGCAGCCCACGCGCCGTCAGGCCCGGCGGGAATAGCCGCGGGGACGCTGCTCGCCGCCGCGCGGACTCATTCGGATCAGTCGCGCGCCGGCCTGCGGACGTCGTGCCGCGCGGTCGTTCACATCGGCGACTCGACCTCCGAAGGAATGGTCTCCAACGACTACCTCCCTGACCCTGCCGAGCAGCTGCCCGCTCAGTACAGGCGCGTCGGCGTGCGAAGCTCGACGATGGCGATCACCGGCGCGACCTCGGTCGTCGAGACGCTGCCTGGTGACGTCAACGCTCACATCGTCGCGCAGCGCCTCGTCGCCTCGGGCTACCGCGGCTGCTGGGTGATCGCGCTGGGGACCAACGACGTCGCCGATATCCAGGTCGGCTCGTCGGTCGGGCTGTCGCAGCGGATCAACGAGATGATGTCGACGATCCACGGCTCGCCGGTGTTGTGGGTCGACGTCAAGACGCTGCTGTCGAGCGGCCCGTACGCCGAAACGAACATGCAGAAGTGGAATCAGGCGCTCTCCTCCGCCTGCGCCCGGTACCCGAACATGCGGGTCTACGACTGGGCGGCTGCGGCGCGTGAGGAGTGGTTCATCGACGACGGGATCCACTACACATCGGCCGGTTACGCGTCGCGCGCCCACCTGATCGCCAACGCGCTGGCCGAGGCGTTCCCGGACGGAGGGCCGCCGAGCCCGTCGTGTGTCGTCTCGACCCCGTCGCTGTCCTTCCCCGTGCTCGGCGTGAGCTGAGGCCCGGCGGCAGGCGCGCCGGTAGCGCTATCCCGCGTACGCGCCGGCGGCTCAGCGGATCTCGGGCCCGAACTCGGTCCCGATCTGGCCGTCGGCCTCGAGCCGGCGGTAATCCTCTTCGCTGACGCCGATCAGCTCACGCCAGACGTACGCGTTGTGCTCGCCGAGCCGCACCGGCGGCAGGCGCGGCGTGAGCTCGACGCTGCGCAGGCGGTGCGGGGGACCGGGGTAGCGGTGCGTCCCGCAGTCGGCCTGCGTGATCTCCCAGAAGTAGCCGCGCTCAGCGAGGTGCGGGTCGGCGAACGCGTCGGCGTCGTCCAGCACCGGCCCCGCGGGGACGCCCTCACGGCGCAGCCGCTCGACCGCCTCCTCGCGTGACAGGCCGCGGGTCCAGGCGGCAAGCAGCTCGTCGAGCTCGTCGTGGTGCGCGTAGCGCGACGCGGAGGTGGCGAAGCGCTCATCCGCCGTCCATCCGGTCGCGCGCAGGACGCCGCTCCAGTCCGCGTCATCGCGGATCGTGAGCACGAGCCAGCGGTCCTCGCCGGCGCACTGATAGCAGCCCTGGACCGCGTCGCGCTCGCGGTTGCCGAGCGCCGGCGGCACGTGCCCCGTAGTCGTGTACTCGAGCACCGCCGGGCCGATCAGCCCGAGGAAGTTCTCGACCATCGAGATGTCCACGTACTGGCCGCGTCCGGTGGTCCGGCGCGCATACAGCCCGGCCAGCGAGGCGACTGCGATCGCGAGCGCGCCGGCGGCGTCCGCCGTCACAGACCACGAGTTCGAGTCGACCTCCCGGTCGCGATAGCGCCGTAGCAGGTCGTGGCCGGCGAACGCCTCCATGTCCATCCCGTAACCGCGCCAGGAGCGGAACGGCCCGGTCGAGCCGAACGAAGTCGCATCGACGTACACGAGCCGATCGTTGACGGCGCGACACGCATCCCAGCCGACGCCGAGACGGTCGAGCGTCCCCGGCGTCTGGGTCGACAGCAGGACGTCCGCGCCGGCGAGCAGGCGCATGAACGCCGCGCGTCCCTCGTCGTCGCGCAGGTCGACCGTCATCCCCAGCTTGTTGCGAGCGGTGAGGTTGAACAGCGGGTAGCGATTCCACGGCCGCTCGCCGGGATCGCGGTTCGGGTAGCCGCCGCCGAGCGCCGGCATCGTCGCGACGAGCTCCTTGGACGGATGGGCGAGCATGCCGCGCGTGCCGGCCGGGAAACGACGCGTCGACTCGACCCGGATCACCTCGGCGCCGAGATCGCCGAGCCACATCGCTGCGATCGGCCCGGCGAGAACGACGCCGAAGTCGATCACGCGCACGCCCTCGAGTGGAAGCGCCCCGGGCTGCGGCTCGCGCGCGCGCCGCGGCTGCAGCCAGCTCGCGCCGTCGTGCTCGCCGAAAGCGGGCGCAGGACGTCGCAGGGACGCCGGCGTGTCCGAGAAGCGCGCGAAGGGACCGACGTGCCGGCGGCCACCGACGTCCTCGAAGAACTCGCGCGCGGCGAGGTGCGGGTCGTCGATGAGGTCGGCGACCGAGTTCACCGGCGTTGCCGGCAGCCCCGCCGCCTGGGCCTGCTCGACGACCTCGAGCTTCGGTCGGCCGGCGCACCATGCGAGCCAGCGCTCGCGCAGCTCCTCCGGCGGCGCGGTCTCCTCCGCGCCCACGATCCCCGCGAGCGCGGGCCACGCGGCGGCCTGCGCCGTCATGTGCAGCCACCCGTCGCCCGCGCGGACGTACTCCGGCGGCGCGTTCGATCGCGACATCGAGGTCTCGCGCACTTTCTTCTCGCCGCAGTAGGAGTACGCGACGAGCGACTGCGCCCTGCGGTCGACCGAGGCGAGCAGCGTCTCCATGATCGAGACATCGATCCAGTCGCCGTGGCCGTGGAGGACCGCGGCGAGCGTCGCCACGGCGGCCGCCTCGCCCGCGAACGCGAGCGCGACGCCGGGCGCCAGGCGTAGTGGCTCGGCATCCGGCTGACCGGTTCCGTACATCTCGCCGCCCATCGCGTAGAGGACGATCTCGGTCGCGTCGACGTCGCGATACGGCCCGGTCTGGCCGAAGCTCGTGATCGATGTCAGGACGATCTGAGGGTTCGCCGAGCGCAGCTCCTCGTAGCCCAAGCTCAGCCGCTCGAGCGTGCCCGGCCGAAACGACTCGACGACGACGTCGGCACCCGCGGCGAGTTCGAGCAGCCGCTCGCGGTCGCGCTGCAAATCGAGCCTGATCGCCCGCTTGCCGACGTTGAGGTCGAGAAAAACGAGCGACTCGCCGGCGGGATCGCGCGGGCCGCCGTGGCGCATCGGGTCGCCGCCGTCGGGGTCCTCGACCTTGATCACGTCGGCGCCACAGGTCGCGAGCAGCTTCGTGCAGTACGGGCCCGCGATCCGCGTCGTCAGGTCGAGTACGCGAAGGCCCGCGAGCGCGCCGGTGGTTTCGCTCAGCTCGCCCATCCTCATGCCACGACGAGCAGTCCGCCGGGAGTCACGCCGAACGTGGCCTCGCTGACCTCGCCGATGTAGTCGCCGTCGACCTGGAGCGGCAGTAGACGCGCGTCGCAGGAGCGCACTCGAACGCTCGTCAGGCCGCTGAAGCCACGGACGTGCCGGTGCCGGCTGAGCCGAGCGCGTTCGGACAGGGCGCGCCAGATGACCGTCGGGACGTCGGCGACGCTCGCCCGCTCGAGCACGACGCCGGCGAGGTCGCCGCTCTCGAGCGAGGCGCCCTCGCCCATGTGCACCGGCCGGTTGCCGAAGAACGTGTACGGCGCGGCGTTCTGGACGATCACGGTCACCCCCTCGACCTGCTCGGTCCCGAGGTCCGCCTCGAGCCGCGGTGGGTGCAGCAGGTAGCGGCGGTTGAACGCATTGATCCCCGTCCAGGCGTAGTACCACTCGCCGCCGCGCGCCTTCAGCCGCGGATGCGCATCTACTCGCTCGACCACGCTCGCGTCGAGCCCGACCCCGGCCGAGAACAGGAAGTGGCGCTCGTTCACGTAGCCGAGGTCGACGCGGCGAGGGCGCCAGTCGTCGGCGAGTGAGAGCAGGTGCTCCGTCGCGTCGACGACGTCGGTCGGGATGCCGAGGATCCGGCAGTACACGTTCGTACGCCCGCCCGGCAGGCAGCCGAGCGGTGTGTTTGAGCCGGCCAGGCCGTTCGCCGCCTCGTTCACCGTGCCGTCGCCGCCGAACGCAACCACGACGTCGTAGCCGTCGCGGGCCGCCTCGCGGCACAGCGCGGTGGCGTGATCGCGCGCCTCGGTGTCGATCGCCTCGACCTTGTAGCTGCCGCGCAACGCGGCCACGACGAGGTTCTTGAGCCGGTCGCTGACGGTGGTCGCGTACGGGTTGACGATCACGAGCATCCGCTTGCTCGGAGCCGAGCCGTGGATGCCGAGGGCCGCCTCGAGGCGTGCGACGGGGTCCGTTGCGGTTGCGATCATCCCAGGGCGAACGGCGGTGCAGGGGACCCGCCTTTGCGCGGAGCATAGGGCCTACGGCACGCGGCCGACGGCCTGGTTATAATTCCGCGTCACATAGCTGTACGCATCAAGAGGGGTGGAGGGACTGGCCCTATGAAACCCCGGCAACCTCCCGCAAGGGAAAGGTGCCAATTCCATCAGGCTCCAACGATTGGCCTGGGAGATGTGGATAGGGCGGTTTCAAGGACCTCCGACCACAGACCCCGGCGGAGGTTTTTTGACATATGCCGCCAGAGTCTCTTCGCTGCAAGGAATGTAAGACCACTTATCCGCTCGACGCGCGGTACGTCTGCGAGCAGTGCTTCGGGCCGCTCGAGGTCGCCTACCAGCCGCCGGCGGAGCGTGACCCAGCCGAGCTGCGACGCCGAATCCAGGCCGGACCGGACTCGCTGTGGCGCTACGCGGACTTCCTGCCGGTAGCGGCGCCTCCCACGGGAGCGCTTGCCACCGGGTGCACGCCGTTGCTGCGCGCCGACCGCCTGGCCCAGCGGCTCGGGCTCCGCGAGGTGTGGATCAAGAACGAGGCCGCGAACCCGACGCACTCGTTCAAGGACCGGGTCGTCTCGATCGCGCTCGCGCGGGCCTGCGAGCTCGGCTTCGAGACGCTCGCGTGCGCGTCGACCGGCAACCTCGCCAACGCCGTCGCGGCGCACGCGGCGGCCGTGGGGCTCGAGTCCTACGTGTTCATCCCCGCGAACCTCGAGGAGCAGAAGGTGCTCGCGACCGGCGTGTACGGGACGAACATGGTCGCCGTGCGCGGCAACTACGACGACGTCAACCGGCTCTGCACGGAGCTGTCGGCCGAGCGCGAGTGGGCGTTCGTGAACATCAACATGCGCCCGTACTACGCCGAGGGATCCAAGACGCTCGCGTTCGAGACCGCCGAGCAACTCGGGTTCGAGCTCCCGGACCGGGTCGTCTGCCCGATCGCTTCGGGCTCCCTGTTCACGAAGATCGCGCGCGGGTTCGAGGAATGGCTCGAGGCGGGGCTGATCGAGGGCACGCTGCCCGTCTTCAACGGAGCCCAGGCGACGGGCTGTGCACCGGTGGCGAGCGCGTTCGCGGATGGCCACGACTTCTGCCGGCCGGTCAAACCGGACACGATCGCCAAATCGCTGGCGATCGGCAACCCCGCGGACGGGCCGTACGCGCTCGACCTCGCGCGTCGCAGCGGCGGCGCGATCGACGCCGTCAGCGACGAGGAGATCGTCGACGGGATCACGCTGCTCGCGCAGACCACCGGCGTCTTCACCGAGACGGCCGGCGGCGTCACGATCGCGGTGCTGGCGAAGCTCGCCGAGCGCGGGGACATCGACCCGGACGAGCGCGTCGTCGTGTACGTCACCGGCGAGGGCCTGAAGACGCTCGACTGCGTGCGCGGCACGTTCGAGTGCCTGGAGATCGAGCCGCGCCTCGACGCGTTCCAGGAGGCCAAGGAGCGCTCCGCGGTCGCGGCCTGATTTTATTTGCGGCGAATGGCGATCAGCGTGAAGATCCCCACGCAGTTGCGCGTGGCCACCGACGGCGAGTCGACGGCCGAGGTCGAAGGCTCGACCGTCGGGGAAGTGCTCGACGCGCTCTATGAGCGGTTTGGCGAACTCCGTACCCGGATCGCCGAAGACGGCGGGCTGCGGCGCTTCGTCAACGTCTACGTCGGCGGCGAGGACATCCGGTTCCTCGACGGGTTGGACACGCCCGTCGAGGACGGCGACGAGGTCACGATCCTCCCCGCGGTCGCGGGCGGGTAGTGGGGCACCGGTAGCCGGCCCGCAGCAAACCGCGGGCCCTACCGCCCGCTCGAGGGCGCGTGCGAGCCTGCTCGTCCGTGGCGCCGCAACCGCGCCGGCGAGCGCTCAGGATTTGCGCAATGGCCGCAAGCGCGAGTGAGACAATTCCCGCCCGATGGTCACTGGGTCAACAGGGCAGCGCCGATCGCTCGTCGACAGCGCCGAGCAGGCGCTTCGCAACTGGCTCGCGCCGGGTCGCTACCGGCCGGGCGACCGCCTGCCGCCGGAGCACGACGTGGCGCAGATGCTGGGGATCTCGCGGGGGACGCTGCGCACTGCGCTCAGGCGGCTCGAGGACACCGGCGAGATCGTGCGACGGCAGGGCAGCGGCACGTTCGTCGGGCGCGTCGCGCTGCCGGGTCAGCTCGACGAGCGGCTGGAGCGACTCGAGCCGTACTCGTCGCTCGCCAAACGCCGCGGTGTCAGCCTGGCAGCGGGCAACCTGCGAATCGAGCCGCGGGCGGTCGGTCCCGAGATCGGCGAGCTGCTGGAGCTGGAGCCGAGCACGATCGTGACGACGGTGTTCCGCGTGCTGCTGGCGAGCGGCACGCCGACGGCCGTCATGTTCGACGTCACGCATCCGAGCGTCGCGCTGCCGAACGAGAAGGCCCTCACGCGCATGCTGTCGGACGGGAAGATGGTCCTCGACGTCCTGATCGAGCTCGGCCTCCCCGTCGGGTTCGCGCGCACGCGCGTGATGCCGTGTCTGGTCGCGCCGCGCGACCAGGTCGGCAAGGCGCTCCAGCTCAATCGCGCGACCGCGGTGCTCGAGCTGGAGGAGATCATCTACGTCGGCAGCGGCGAGCCGGTCGCCTACTCGCGCGATCTGTTCGCTCCCGGCGCGCTCGACGTGCGCGTGATGCGCTCGCTCGACGCGCAGACCCCGACTCCGATCGCCGCCGTCAACTCCGGCCGCAGGGCGCGGAGCGGACGCCCGTCCGGCCCAGCCCGCTGAGCGGCCGCCTGCCTACGATGCCTGCGCGCACGGTCGGATCTGTGACGCGCGCGCTGGCGATCCTCGACGCGCTCGCCGCCAGCGACAGCGGGCTCGGCGTGAGCGAGCTCGCGCGCCGGATCGGCGTCAACGCGAGCACCGCCTCGCGCCTGCTGGTGACACTCGAGCGCCAGGGGTTCGTCGAGCGCCAGGCGGCGGGGCCCTACCGGCTGGGGCTGAAGCTGGTCGCCCTCGCCGACCGGGTCCTCGCGAATCTCGACGTGCGCTCGCTCGCGCGGCCCTCGCTCGAACGGCTCGTCGCTCGGACAGGCGAGACCGCGACGCTGTCCGTTCCAGGCGAGCAGGCGGCGATCACGATCGACTTCGTCCCATCCGAGTCGAGCGTCGCGAGCATCGCCCGGCTGGGGCGGCCGAGCGTCGCGCACGCGACCGCCGCCGGCAAGGTCATGCTCGCCTTTGCCGGTGTCGAGCACCTGCCGGCGGGCGAGCTCGAGGCGTACACGGAGCGGACGATCACCGATCGCGCGGTGCTGGCTTCGCAACTGCGCGCGGTGCACGAGCAGCGCTACGCGGAGGCGGTCGGGGAACGCGAGCCAGATCTCAGCGCGCTGGCCGCGCCGGTGCTCGGTCGCGCCGGCGAGCTCGTCGCGATCGTCGGCCTCCAGGGTCCCTCATCACGCCTGACCGCCGCCCGCCGTCGGACGGTGCGCCCCGCGCTGATCGAGGCAGCGCGGGCGCTCAGCAGCGCGATCGGCGGCCGCGTCGCGAGCGTGTAGTCAAGCCGGCTGACGCCAGTGCGGTGATCGGGGCGGGGCCATCGCCGTGGGCTACCGGTGCACTGCTACCGGTCCACTAGCTCCACGGATACGGGCTGTGCGAGACCGGATGCAGCTGACCGGTGCGAAAACGCTCGTAAGCGAACGGATGCAGCAGTGCCGAGTGCTCGCCGCGCAACACGCGCGCGATCTCTCGGCCAACGGCGATCATCTTGTAGCCATGATTGGAATCGGCCGCGACGTACACGTTCGGGCGCATGAAGTCGAACACGGGGAAGTTGTCGACCGTGAACGCGCCGACGCCGCCGGAGCGGGCCTGGCGATAGAGCCGGCGCACGCCGGCGAAGCGCTCGAGGCAATGCGAGAGCGCCGCCGACCACATGTCGGGGAAGCCGGAATCGACCGTGCCGGTCGGGTACGGGTCGACGTCGAACGTCGTGCCCAGGCGGATCGGCGCGGCGCCGCCCTGGACGCTGTCGCGGTCTGGCTTGAAGTAGATGCCCCATGGCTGCTCGGTGATCAGGCGGCCTTCGTCGTCGCGCAGCGGCTGGTCGGAATCGACGTGGATCACAGCCGAGAGGCTGCCGTCGGCGGTCCGGAAGCTCGAGGGGTCGACGAGCACCTCTCCTTCCTGGAGGTACCAGTACGTCCACATCGGCTGATCCTTCACCACCCTCCCGTCCGGCTGGCGGACGTCGAGGCGGTCGGGCAGGCCGAGCAGGCTCCACAGCGTCGCAATCCACGGTCCGACCGCGACCACGACCTGTTCCACCTCGATCGTGCCCGCGCTCGTCCGGACCGACGAGACGCTGCCGTCGTCGCGGAACTCGAACCCCAGCACCTCGACGCCGGAGATGATCTCCGCGCCCGCCGCGCGCGCCTTGTCGGCGAGGCCGAACATCGACTCGCGGTTGAACGCGAAACCGCCGGCGTGCTCGTGCAGGCAAACGGTCAGCCCGGCCGCGCGCCAGTCGGGGTACAGCGAGCGCATGTGCGAGGTGACCGCCTCCTCGCCTACGTGCAGCTCGGACGGATAGCCGATCCGCTGCTGGCGCTCGTGGACCTCGATCAGATCGCTTTCCTGCGCCGGGGGCCCAAGCGCGATGTAGCCGGTCCCGTGATAGTGCAGGGCAGCGGGGTCGGACTCCCAGACCTCCACGCACGCCGCCATCAGCTCACACATCGCCGGCTGGAAGTAGTTGTTGCGCACGACTCCGCACGCGATTCCGGAAGCACCCGCGGCCACGCCCGTCTTGTCGAGCACCAGGACCCGTTCCCCCCCGGCCGCCGCGTGCCACGCGGTCGAGAGGCCATGGACGCCGGCTCCGATCACCAGCACGGGAACCGAGGTGGGAAGCTCCTGTGACATTCGTCCTAGCCCTCCTCTTGCCTATCGCGCAAATCTATTGCCAATGACGCACGGCACGGTACAGTAGGAGCCGCAGTGGGTCAAGCGAGCTCAGCTCCCATGGGAACCGTCGAGCTCCGCCGCGTGCCGCTGTCGTGGCGTCTCGCTCCCGAGCGAGGCGCGCTGCTGGTCCGCGACGATCCCGAGCCGTTCGCGTTGATCGGCCGCTGGGCCGGCGGCCGGGCGCTGATCGGCTCGGCGCCGGTGCGCGTCGCCGGCCCTGAGGAGGACCCGTTTGCGCTGCTCGATCGCCAGCCACAGGTGCGCGCCGCGGGCCGTCCGTCCAATGCTTGCGCGGACTTCCCGGGCGCGGACGGTCCCTCGGACGCTTGCGCGGACGTCGCTGGTGCGGTCGGGGGCGGGTGGTTCGGGTATCTCGGCTACGGCCTGGGGCGGCGGCTCGAGCCGGTCGGGCCGAGCGCGCCCGGCGAGAGCCTGCTGCCGCCTTTCCGGCTCGCGTTCTACGACCATCTCCTACGGCTCGACGAGTCCGGGCGCTGGTGGTTCGAGGCGCTCTTTACGCCGGCTCGCGCCGAGGCGCTCGACCGCCGGCTGCAGGAGCTGACCGCGCGCGAGCAGCGCGCTGCGGCGCGCCCGCGGGCATTCGCAACCGAGCCGTGGCGGGCGACGCCGGGGGCAGCCGG
This sequence comes from uncultured Solirubrobacterales bacterium, assembly GCA_963763525.1. Classification (GTDB taxonomy): domain Bacteria; phylum Actinomycetota; class Thermoleophilia; order Solirubrobacterales; family Solirubrobacteraceae; genus Palsa-465. The sequence continues at coordinate 495,306 of CAVXPA010000008.1, read as the reverse complement.
GCACGAGCTCGCGGTCGCCGCGTGCCGCCGGCGAATCCACGCGGGCGATCTGTTCCAGGCGAATGTGTGCGTCCGGCTCGAGTCACAGCTCGACGGCTCGCCGCTGGACGTGTTCGCGGCCGGGGTGGCCGCGCTCGCGCCCGACCGGGCGGCGTTCCTGGCAGGACCGTGGGGCGCGGTCGCGAGCCTCTCGCCGGAGCTGTTCCTGGAGCGCCACGGCCGCGTCGTGCGCAGCGCGCCGATCAAGGGCACCCGCCCGGCCGGGGAGCGCGACGAGCTGCTCGCCTCAGCCAAGGACCGCGCCGAGAACGTGATGATCGTGGATCTCGTCCGCAACGATCTGGGACGGGTCTGCCGCCCGGGCTCGGTGCGGGTCGACGCGCTCGCGCGCGCGCGGGCGCATACGGGCGTGTGGCACCTCGTCTCGGAGGTGAGCGGCACCCTCGCCGCCGGCGTCGCCGACGCGCAGCTCGTCCGCGCCGCGTTCCCCCCTGGATCGGTCACGGGCGCGCCGAAGGTGGCCGCGCTGAACGTGATCGCCGAGCTCGAGAGCACGCCCCGCGGCGTGTACACGGGCGCGATCGGCTTCGCCAGCCCACTCGCCGGGATCGAGCTGAGCGTCGCGATCCGGACGTTCGAGTTCGCCGGCCGGCGCGCGGTGATCGGGATCGGGGGAGGGATCGTGGCCGATTCGGATCCGATCGCCGAGGCGCGCGAGTGCATGGTCAAGGCTGCCCCGCTCCTCGCCGCGATCGGCGCCCGGACGGCGGCGGACGATGACGATCACGAAAGCTCTCGGGCGACGACGCCGCCGCCTCGGCGCACGGCGCCGTTCCCGATTGCGCGGCCGGATCCGGCCGCCGGCGTGTTCGAGACGGTGCTCGTTGCCGGCGGGCGGCCGGTCGCACTCGAGCGGCACCTCGCGCGGCTTGCGTTCAGCGTCGGCGAGCTGTACGGCGCTCGGCTGCGGCCGGGGCTCGCGGATGAGCTCTGCCACCTCGCAGCCGACGCCGGCGAGGCGCGCCTGCGGGTGAGCGCGCGGCCGGGAGGCGCTTCCGGCACCGAGCTCGAGCTCGAACTCGAGCTGACCGAGCTGCCCGTGCGCGGCGTGCCGGTCGCCCTCGTCCCGCGCGCGCTGGCCGGCGGGCTCGGCGCCCACAAGTGGATCGATCGCCGGCTGCTCAACTCGCTCGCCGTCCCGGTCCCCGGCGAGGATCCCGACGGCGAGGCCCTGCTGTGCGACCTCGACGGGCTCGTGCTCGAGACCGCGCGCTGCAGCGTGTTCGTCGTCGACCGCCGGCAGCGGCTCTTGACCCCGCCGACCGACGGCCGGATCCTCCCGGGCGTGACTCGCGCGCGGGTGCTCGAGCAGGCGCGAGCGCTGGGTGTCCAGACGCGCGTTCGGCCACTGCGGCTAGAGGAGCTTCACGGCGCCCGCGAACTGCTCCTTTCCAACTCGCTGCGCGGCGTCGTGCCGGCGCAGCTGGACGGCCAACCGGGCGAGGTCGGCCCGATCGGCCAGAGGCTCGCCCGCGCGCTCGCTCAGGACCGCACGCCGGTGACGGCCTGATCGCGGCCAGCCGCTTCGCTGGGAACGACGGCCGATCGCTCCGCTTGTGGAAGGTTGACGATCGCGACGCCGATGATCACGACCACGACCCCGATCGTCGCCCCGACGCCTGGCAGCTGACCGCGGATCGCTTCGATCACGACCGCGACGGCTGGAACAAGAAACGTCCACGCGTAGACACGCGTCGACGGCCAGCGGCTGAGCGCGGCGTTGAAACCGACATAGACGAGCACCTGCCCGCCGAGGATCAGGAACGCGAACTGAGCGAGCAGCGCGGGACGGCCCCAGTCCGTGGTGCCGCCGGCCACCAGGACGAGCGGGATCAGCGGCACGGCGCCGGCCAGGAACTGTGCCGCGGTGATTCCGGGGATGTCGAGATCGGGGACGCGCTGCGTCAGGACGCGCATCCCGACGCCGCCGGCGGCCCACCCCAGCGCGCCGAGCAGCGCCAGTACCAACCCGATCGCCAGCCGCGAGCCATGCGCGACGTTGCCGGGGTCCGAGAACACGACGAGCAGCACGCCGCCGAAGCCGATCACGAGGCCGGCCACGCGCAGCCGCGTGATCGACTCCCCGAGCGCGAACCGGGCGATCAGCGCGACGAAGAACGGCGAGGAGTTCAGCAGCACGGCCGCGACGGCCGCGCCGGCGCGCTCGGTCCCGACACTGATGCCCACTTGCGTCAACGTCGTGTTCCCGAACCCGATCGCGGCCGCCCAACCCCACAGCGCCCGCGTGCGCGGCAGCCGGCTTCCGATCAAAGGCAGAATCGCCGTCAGCACAATCCCGCCGACGAGTGCGCGGAGCGTCGCGATCATGATCGGCGAGGTGTGATGCAGTGCGGCGTCGGTCACCGGGTACACGACGCCGGCGGCCGTCATCGAGACGCCGAGGATCACCGAGACCGGCAGACGCCTGTGGCCGACGGGTGCGGGCTGATCGGGGATCGCGAGCGCTACGCATATCACTTGGCGCGCTTGTGATCCAGGGGGCCGCACGCGAGATGGACAAGATTGCACCCGCGCCGCGCATACGGGGGGGGTGGGTGCAATCTTGTCCGCGATCCGGACAACATTCGCCACGCGCCCTCGCGAGCGCGGGGGTGGGTGCAATCTTGTCCGCGCGGGGCGGCCACTCCCGCGGCGATCCGGCCGCGGGCGCCTGAGCGCCCCCTACTTCCCCGCGCGCGCCGAACCGGGCGGGCCGTCGTCGAGGTCGACGACGCAACCGGGGTCGAAGCCGTCCACGAGCTGGTGCGGGTAGCCGAGCGGGTTGCTCACGACGCGCGTGCCGCGGAACACGAGATCGGCGCGACGGTGCGTGTGGCCGAAGATCCACAGGGCGACCCGGTCATGGCCCATCATCTGCGTCAGGTCGCTCGCGAACGCCCCGGCGAGCGCGCGCAACTCGGGCTCCGGCGGGCGGCCCTGGATCACCGGCGCGTGGTGGGTGATCACGACCGTCGGCCCGTTGTAAGGCTGCGCCAGGCGCTCGGCGAGCCAGCCGCGGCTGGCCTCGTGCACCGCGAGCGTGTCGCGGGCGCCGAGCGCTCGCCGATCCGTGCCGAACCTGATCAGCCGGTAGTCGTTGACGATCTGCTCACAGGCGGCCATCGAGGCGGCCCGGCGAGCGCGGCCGTCGAACTCGAAGTCGCTCCACAGCGTGCAGCCGAGGAAGCGCACGCCGCCGAGGATCAGCTCGTCGTTCTCGAGCACGTGCACCGAGGTCCCCGCGGCGCTGTCGCGCAGCTCGTTGATCAGATCGGGGAGCGCGTGCCCGTAGAACTCGTGATTGCCCGCGAGGTAGAGCACATCGCGACCGCCCGACCACCGTTGCGCCCACTGGATGCCGCCCGTTCCGGTGCCGATGTCGCCCGCCAGCACGATCACGTCGGCGTCGATCGCGGGCGGGAGCGCCGGGCGCTGCTCGAGGTGCAAATCGCTCAGAACGTGCAGACGCATTGGTACATCATCTGGTATAAGGTCTGTACCAATTTGTACAGGTGCGTGGAGAGGAGTGAGCCCAGTGGCAAGCGAGATCACGAGCGAGGCGCCCGAGACGCTCGAGCCGGTGTTTGGAGGGGACGTCCATACGGTGCTTGCGAGCCCGCGTATCGTGGCGCCGCCGCCGACGCTCGAGGAGGCTCGCAACGCTCCGGGGCGCGCGCGAGCGGATCGAGGAGCTGACCCGACGGATCGAGGCAGCAGGGGCATCAAGTACGTCTTCTTCCAGCAGGTCTCGGTCACCGGGCGCGTGATGGGCAAGGGCGTCGTCTCGTCGCTTCTTCCCGCAGGTCGCCGAGCGCGGCTACCAGCTCGTCTACGGCGCGACCGCGAACCTGTTCACCGACCGCTACGGCAACTACATCGGCTTCGGCCCCGAGGAGTCCGAGCTGGCGGCGATCGCCGACCTCGACACGTTCGCCGTGCTGCCGTGGGACGGGCGCGTCGCGCGGGTCTACTGCGACTGCTACGACACCGAGACCGGCGAGCTGCTCGACGCCGACCCGCGCCAGAACCTCAAGCGGATCGCCGCACGACGTTCGAGCAGGAGCTCGGCTACCAGTTCCTGATCGGGATCGAGCCCGAGATGATGTGGCTCGAGCGGCCCACCGACGGCGAGATGCCCGAGGGCGTCACCAAGCCCTACTGCTACCACATCCACCAGTTCGAGGAGCTGCGTCCGGTGCTGCTCGACGTCGTCGAATACGGCCAGGCGCTCGGCCTCGACATGAGCTACGGCGACCACGAGGACGCCCCCGGCCAGCTCGAGCTGAACTTCCGCTTCGACCGGCCGCTGCGCACCGCCGACAACATCACGACCTACCGCCAGATCTGCGCGGCCGTCGGGCGCAAGCACGGCCTGCTGCCGACCTTCATGCCGAAGCCGTTCACCGGGCGTCTCGGCCAACGGCCACCACCACCACTTCACGCTCGTCGACGAGGACGGCAACAACGTCTTCCACGACCCCGACGGCCCGGCACAGCTGTCGGAGCTGGCGCGCCACTTCCTCGGCGGCATGCTCGAGCACTTCCCGGCGCTGATGTGCGTCGGCAACCCGACCGTCAACTCCTACTGCCGCATGTGGGACACGGGCTTCTGGGCGCCGATCTACAAGAACTGGGGCTGGCAGAACCGCACGACGACGGTCCGCGTCGCCGCCGGCGGGCGCTTCGAGTACCGCGGCGTCGACTCCTCCTGCAACCCGTACCTGACGGTCGCGGCGCTGCTGCGCGCCGGGCTCGACGGCGTGCGGCGCGAGCTCGACCCGGGCGCCGCCGCAGCAGGGCAACACCTACGAGCTGCTGCGCGCAGGGCGCCGAGATCGAGAAGGTCCCCGACAGCCTCGGCGCCGCGCTCGAGGCGCTGGCCGCCGACGAGGTGATCCGAGCGCGATGCCCGGCCGCCTGTACAAGGTCTTCGACCACTACAAGCGCGACGAGTGGGAGCGCTACCTCGCCGCCGTCACCGACTGGGAGCGCGACGAGTACCTGGAGGTCCTCCCGTAGGCCCTCCGCGACCGTGCCCACAGGAAGGGCCCGCTAATGTGCGGAATCGCCGGGATCATCTACCGCAACGGCAACGGCGGGCACCGCATCGGCCGCGACATGACGCGGATGCTGCAGTCGATGAAGCACCGCGGGCCCGACTCGACCGGGTTACGCGCTGTACCGCGCGCCGACGCCAGGAGCTCGTGCTGCGCATCAAGCTCGCCGACGCGAACACGCCGCGCGACCTCGAGTTCGCCGACACGCTGCGGCGCCACCGCCGCCGAGGTCGAGCGCGCGCTTGCGCGCCGCCGGCGCGCAGATCCTCGGCATCGAGGATGTCAACGACTACACGCTCAGCGCTCACGCTCGCGCTACGACGGCGAGCTCAAGACGCTCGCCGACCACGTCGAGTCGGTCACCGACGTCGAGGTGCTCTCGGCCGGGCCACGCGCTGGAGATCGTCAAGGACCTCGGCGACGCGAACACCGTCGGCCGCGGCTACCACCTGGACGACTACTTCGGCAGCCACGGGATCGGCCACGTGCGGATGGCGACCGAGTCCGACGTCGACATCTCCAACGCTCACCCCTACTGGGCATACCCGTTCTCCGACGTCGCGGTCGTGCACAACGGCCAGCTGACCAACTACCACCAGTGGCGCCGGCGGCTGGAGCGGGCCGGGCACCGGTTCGCGTCGGAGTGCGACTCGGAGATCATCGCCGTGTACCTGGCCGAGCGGATAGCCCAGGGCGACTTCGCTCGAGGACGCGATGCGCCAGAGCCTCGAGGAGCTCGACGGCGTGTTCACCTACATCTGCGTGACCGAGGACGCGCTCGGCGATGGCCAAGGACGAGCTCGCGGCCAAGCCGCTGGTGCTCTACGAGGGCGACGACATGGTCGCGCTCGCCTCCGAGGAGATCGCGATCCGCGCCGTCATCGACCACGAGATCGACACCTACGACCCCTACGAGAGCGAGGTGATGGTATGGACGCGGTGACGCCACGACACCGGCGACGAGCCGCGCTTCGACGCGCGCGGGCTGGTCGAGCTCGACGAGACGGTCCCGCGCGATCGCGGAGATCGACGGCGAACGCGCGACCTTCGACGCCCACCAGCTGACGACCCGCCAGATCAACCTCGAGCTGCGCTGGCTGCTCTACGAGCAGGGCGTCACGCGAGGTCACCGTCCGCAACCCGGGCGCGAGCCACTCGCTCGGGCGTCGGGATCCTGACCCGCTGCCGGATCACCTTCGAGGGCAGCCTCGGCTACTTCGGCTGCGGCATGATCGACGGCCCCGAGGTCCACATCACCGGCCGCGTCGGCTGGTCGGCGTGCGAGAACATGATGTCCGGCGTCGTCGTGATCGACGGCAACGCCGGCTCGCTGACCGGCGCGGCGCTGCGCGGCGGCGACATCGTCGTCAAGGGCCAGGTCGGCGCCCGCACCGGGCATCGACCAGAAGGGCGGCACGATCATCGTCGCTCGGCGACGCCGGGCTCGATGACCGGCTTCATGATGCAGCGCGGGCGCCAGATCATCTGCGGCGACGTCGGCCCCGGCCTCGGCGACTCGATGTACGACGGCGACGATCTACGTCGCCGGCAAGGTCAGTCGCTCGGATCGACTGCGTCCCGGGCGAGTGGACCGACGCCGACACCGAGTTGATCGAGCGCAAGTTCTCGATCTACGGGCTCGGCTCGCCGCCGGCAGTTCCAGAAGTTCGTGTGCGGCAAGAAGCTCTACAACTACGACACGCTCGAGCCGTCCGAGCGCAAGCTCGTGCTCTAGGAGAGGAGGGTCAAGCATGGCCGACGAAAACGCACCCTCGCCGCACAACCGCCTCGGGCACAGCCGGATCTTCACCCCCGAGGTGATCGACGACATCCACGTCAAGGCCGAGCTCGGCCGCTACCGCATGCGCGGCTTCTCGATGTTCAAGAAGATCCCGCATTGGGACGAGCTGATGTTCCTGCCGGGCACGCTGACCCGGTTCGTGATCGAGGGCTACCGCGAGAAGTGCGTCACCAAGACGGTGCTCGGCGCGCGCTTCGCGAAGCAAGCCGATCGAGCTCGACATCCCGATCTACATCACCGGGATGAGCTTCGGCGCGCTGTCGCTGGAGGCCAAGATGGCGCTCGCCAAGGGCGCCTCGATGGCCGGCACCGCGACCTGCTCGGGCGAGGGCGGGATGATCCCGCCCGAGCGCGATCTCTCGACCAAGTGGTACTACCAGGTGATCCAGAGCCGCTACGGCTTCAACCCCCACCACCTGATGCTCGCCGACGCGTGCGAGTTCTTCATCGGCCAGGGCTGCAAGGTCGGCCTCGGCGGCCACCTGATGGGCCAGAAGGTGACCGAGCAGGTCGCCGAGATGCGCTCGCTGCCGGCCGGCATCGACCAGCGCTCGCCCGCGCGTCACCCCGACTGGCTCGGGCCCGACGACCTCTCGCTGAAGATCCAGGAGGTCCGCGAGGCGACCAACTACGAGATTCCGATCCAGCTCAAGCTCGGCGCCGCGCGCGTCTACGACGACGTCCGCATGGCCGCCAAGTGCGGCCCGGACATCATCTACCTCGACGGCGCCGAGGGCGGCACCGGCGCCGGCCCGCACATCGCGGCCGAGGAGACCGGGATCCCGCTGATGGCGGCGATCCCGGAGGCGCGGCGCGCGCTCGAGGACGTCGGGCTCGTCGACGAGATCGACCTCGTCGTCGCCGGCGGGATCCGCAACGGCGGCGACGTCGCCAAGTGCCTTGCGCTCGGCGCGACCGCGGTCGCGATCGGCCACTCGGCGCTGATGGCGCTCAACTGCAACAAGGAGATCCCCGGCGTCACCGACTACGAGGGCACGGTCGGCGTTCCCGCCGGCCAGTTGCTACCACTGCCACACCGGGCGCTGCCCGGTCGGCGTCGCGACGCAGGATCCGGAGCTGCGCAAGCGCCTCGTCGTCGACGAGGCGGCGCAACCGCGTCTACAACTTCCTGCACACGCTGACGCTCGAGTGCCAGATGCTCGCGCGCGCGTGCGGCAAGACCAACGTCCACAACCTCGAGCCCGAGGACCTGTGCGCGCTGACCGTCGAGGCCTCGGCGATGGCGCGCGTGCCGCTCGCCGGCACCAACTACATCCCGGGCGTCTCCGAGGAGCGCACGCTCGAGGAGATCAAGCGTCTGCTCGAGCGCGACACGTCGAGAACCCGATCGACTACCTGCCGGCGCACCGAGAGCCACTGCAGCGAGGGAGCCATGAGCGAGCATCGCCTGCCGGGCGAGCCCGAGAAGATCGTCGGATCGACGCCGAGTACCTGGCGGGCCAGCCGGTTCCCCTACCAGGAGGACATCTCGCTCGTCGAGGACGTCGACCTGATGGCGGCGACCCCGGGACCGGACCTCAACTGGCTCGAGGACGTCGACGCTGCTCGAGGAGGAGGGGACGCCGGCGGTGTTCGACCGCTACTCGAACTCGTTCATCAAGATCTACTTCCCGATCCCAGACGGGACGCGAGGACGAGATCGCGCGCAAGGTGCTGATCAAGCACCTGCAGTCGGGCAACTCGTACGGGATCGCGCTCAAGGAGCGCCACTGCAAGTTCCCGCAGCCGCGAGCTCGGGCCGTGGGTGGCCGACTCGCCGACGGTCGGCAGCGACTGGCAGCCGCCGGTGCTGGAGGGCTGGGAGCCGCCAGCGCACTGAACGCGCGGGCCCGTGGGCGCCTGATCGGCGAGCGCCGCAGGCGGGGGTGGTAGCGTTCGAGCCGACCTCGGAAGGCCTGAATCGCAGGCAGTTGCCGTTGTGTAGCGACCAATTTCAGTCAGCGCTCGACGCGACGGGGCCGGCGCCGGAGGCTGATCGGCCGGCACCGCGAGGCAGCGGGAGCGGACCCCGCTCGCTCGACCTCGCCGGCAGCATCTGGCGCGCGACGTGGGTCAGGTCTCGCCCGCTGGTCGGGCTCGTCCTGGTCGCTGCCGGGGTCGTGTGGGCGATCGCCCGCGGACTGCACTTCTACGGCGTCAGCCCTGTCCACCTGGCCTACGACCTCGACCAGCCGCCCTGGTTGCTCGTGCTCGTCAGCGCGTGGCTCTGGTACCGGAGCCGCCGGCGGTGACGCTCCCGCAGATTCAGATCGCGCGGGCACACTGGATCCTCGGTGCGCTGTTCCTCGCGATCATCCTCGAGGAGTACCTGCCGCTGGTGGGAAGCGGCGGTCGGCCGGTGAGGTCGCGCTCCGTGGTCGTCCCATGGGCGTTGATCATCGGCGCCGCCGGGGTATGGGCGACGGTCGTGTTCGCCGACGTCGTGCACGACATGCTCATCCACTTCCTGTGGGGCGACATCCTGTTCGCCGCGGGGGCGCTCGAGCTCGCGCGCCGCCGCGGCATCTACGAGCGTCCCTGGCTCGACTACGTCCTGCCGCTCGCGTTCCTGGGCTGCGGCGTGGTGTTCCTCGTCCACGTGAAGATCGATCCGGGCGGCCAGGGAGCGCACTGGCACCTGTGGATGGGGACCCTGCTGATCGTGGCGGGCGTCGTCGATCTCGTCCGCGTCCGGCTGCGCCGCCCGTCGCTGATCCCGCTGACGTTGGTGCCGCTGACCGCGTTTGCGTTCCTGCTGATCGCGATCCCGGTGGCGGCCGCGTCGTGATGCTGCGCCGCGCGCCCCGCCTGCACCCGCGCGCCATTCTGGTCGCGGGCTGCGCGCTCGCGCTGCTGCTGCTCGCGCCCGCGTCGGCCGGCGCCCACGCTGTCCTCGTGACGACCACCCCGTCGTGGGGCGGCGTGGTGCAGGAGGACCCGCATCAGATCCGGCTCGAGTACGACGAGGACGTGGTCCCGCAGTTCGCCAGGGTCACCGTGGTGGGACCGAACGGCCAGGACCTGGGGCGCCCGCCGCAGGTGTCCGGGAACGTGGTCCTCGTCGCGCTGCGGCCTGGGCCGACCGGTAGCTACACGGTCCGCTGGCGGATGGTCTCGAGCGATGATGGCCACGTCACCCAGGGCGCCTACAGCTTCGGCGTACGGGCCACGCCGCTGCCGCCGGCGCCGGTCAGTGGGATCAGCGTTCCTGTCGCGCCTGAGCTGCTGGCGTGGCTCGAGCTGCTCGGCGTGGCGCTCGCCGGCGGCCTGCTCATCTTCCGGGCGCTGGTGTGGGCCCCGGCGGCGCGCGAGCTCGGCGAACGGGGAGGGCGCGAGACGTCGGTCGCCATCTGGGTCGCCGTGGCGGGGGCCGCGCTGGCGCTCCACGCGGGTCTGTTCGGCTTTCTCATCGGCGCATATCCGATCGTCGGTGGCGGGGTGCTCAACCTGGTCAACACGCAGATCATTCCGATCCGCGTCGCGACGCACGCGGGGCAGGCGTTCACGCTGATGACGTTCGCGTGGCTCGGGGTGCTGACGCTGCTCGTCGGCGCGTGGGTCGCGCCGCGCCGGCGGGAGCCGCTGCTCGCGAGCGCGGGCCTGCTGTCGCTGGGAACCGCGTTCGGGATCAGCTGGGCGAGCCACCCCGACTCGCGCGGGACGCTGGCGCTCGCCGCGGACTATGCGCACCTGCTCGCGGCCGCGCTGTGGATCGGAGGGCTGGTCGGCTTGGCCATCCTCGTCGGGGTCACACGGCCGCTGTCGCGATCGGCCCGCGAGGCGATCGCGCGCACCTGTCTGCTGCGGTTCTCGCGCTTTGCCGCCCCATGCGTGTTGGTGCTGGCGCTCGCGGGCGTCTATCTCGCGGTGCGTCAGCTTCCCCGCCTGTCGGCGCTCACCACGACCGGCTACGGAGTCACGATCCTGTTCAAGAGCGCGCTCTTCATCGCCGCCCTCGGGCTCGCCGCGTATCACAACCGCCGCGTCGTGCCGCGGATCGCGGGTGGCGCACCGATCGCCACGATTCGCCGCACGCTCGTACTCGAGGGCACACTGCTCCTGCTCGCGCTCGTGCTCGCCGCGATCCTCGGCCAGAGCGCGCCACCCACGTGAGCGCCACCGGCGCCGATGACTACGTCCACTGCCCACGGTGCGGCGCGTGTGAGTTCCGGTGCCCGAACACGCTGGTCCGAGACGATTGTTTCCACGTTGTGAATGCCAGCGTGGGAAGGCTTGCGACGCTGCCGGCGTCTCTCTCGGTGACCCGCACTATGAGCGGGTTCAACGACATCCACGACTTGGGAGCAAGATCATGGCGGTTTTGAGAAAACTGAAGTTCCCCGCCGGCGCCACCGCGGCGCTCGCGGCCACGGCGCTGGTCGCTGCCGGGTGCGGCAGCAGCAGCTCGAGCACCACCACCAGCTCGGCCGCGAGTGCGCCTGCTACGAGCTCCTCGAGCGCGGCGAGCGCGCCCGCGGCGACCTCTTCGAGCGCGGCGGCCACGGGCACCACGATCGGTACCACAACGGGCGCGCACGGGACGTACCTGACCGGGACCTCCGGCCGGGCGATATATCTGTGGGTGGCCGACAGCATGAACAAGTCGAGCTGTTCGGGCGCCTGCGCGGGCGCGTGGCCGCCGGTGGTCACGACGGCCACGCCAGTCGCCGGGACCGGCGTGCAGGCGGCGGACCTCGGCATGATCACCCGGAGCGACGGCAGCAAGCAGGTGACCTACAAGGGCCATCCGCTCTACTACTTCGCCGGCGACCCCAGCGCCGGGACGACGACCGGTCAGGGCAGCGACAGTTTCGGCGCGAAGTGGTGGCTCGTCTCGCCCGCCGGCGTGGCGATCACGGCCGGCGCGTCCTCCGCTGGCGGCTCCGCGAGCGGCAGCTCGTCCGGCGGCAGCTGGGGCTGATCGGCCGCCGGCCGCGTGTCGCAACAGTCTGCGGGTGCCCGCGGGGGCGCGGGCGCCGACGCGCCCGCGGGTGCGGGCGGGACCGGTCCTCGCCCGCGCCTAGCCGCTGGTGTGCCGATCGGCTTTTGCGCCTTCGTCGGCTTCGCCGTCGCTTCGTTTGGTGTCCTCTCACTCGCGGGGCTGAGCGCGCCGGGCCTCGTCGTCAGCGCCACCGGCTCGGCCGGGCTCGCGATGCTGATCGCCGTCGTCGTGTTCGGAGCGCCGCTCGCGATCTGGCTCCTGTTCGCTCGGCACGCGAGCAGCTCCGGCGGCTTGTACACGTTCGTCGAGGTCGCGGCCGGGCGACGCGTCGCGCTCGTGCAGGCGGGCGTGTGGACCGTCAGCTACCTGCTCTATCTGCCCTATACGACCGTGCAGATCGTCTATGACGTCCTGCCGGGCGTGCTGCCGGGCGAGACGCGCTATCAGACGCCGCTGGCGCTGCTGATCCCGATCGCGCTCGCGGCCGTGATGATCGCCGGCCGCAGGACGGCGCTGATCGTGATCGGCGCGATCGCGGCGGGGCAGCTGGCGCTCGCGTTCGTCCTCGACGGTGTGACGCTGGCAAACCTGACGACGCCGCTTTCGACGTTCGGCACGAGTGCGGGCGCCGGGCCGCTGGCCAAGGCCAGCGCTCAGACCTCGCTGCTGTACATCTGCGGCAGCCTGCCGCTGTTCCTCGGCGGTGAGCTCGCCCGGCCCGCTCAGACGATCCGGCGCGGCGTGCTCGGCGCGTACGCCGTCACGGCCCTGGTCGTGATCCTCGCGGTCGCGCCGCTGGCCGCCGCCCCGGGACTCGCGGCGACTGACATACCCGCCGTCAGCATCGCCGAGCAGTTCTCCGGAGCCGGCCTCGCCCATGCGATCGGGATCGGCATCGCCGCCAGCCTCGCCGGCCTGATCCTGTGCGAGTACTTCGCGCTGACGCGCCTGATCCCCGCGATCAGCCGCTGGCGAACGCGCCCGGTCAACCTCGTGATCGGCGCCGCGATCGTGCTGATCGCGCCGTTCACCCTGATCGATCCCGACGGCTTCTACAACGACATGCTCAAGCCCTCGCTCGTCGCACTGTGGCTGAGCCAGCTGATCGTGTTCCTCGTCTTCCCTCGCTTCGCCCGAAAACATCACTATCCGGCGCTGCCGGTCTGGGTCGTCAGCCTCGTCGCGAGCGGTCTGGCCGTTTACGGCCTCGTGCTCAGCTTCAAGACCGCCGGGAGTTGAGCGCTGCAAGTTAAACTCGCGCCGATGGACGCTGACGCCGCGAAGCTCCCTCGATCGGTCCGCAAGGGCCCGCCGATCACCGTCAGCTGCGAGTGCGGCAGCAAGCGCGACCTGCGCTACGGCGAACGGTGGCGCTGCGAGGACTGCGGGCGCCGTTACGACACGAACCGGATCCCGATGGAGGAGTACGCGGAGCTGCGACGCGCACGCGTGCGCGACCGGGTCCTGCCGACGATCGTGTTCGTCGCGCTCGCGGCGATCGTGCTCGTCTCAGCATTGCTCGGCCGTGCGCTCGCCGGGATTCTCGTCGTCGCGACCGTCGGGTTCGTGTGGGGCTCGTTCGTGCGCCCAGTCCGCCGGCGGCGGCAGTACCGGGCGATTGCCGAGCGCCCACGCTGGAAGATCAGAGCCGACTGAGCGTCACCTCGACGCCGTGGACGGTGGTGCTGCGGCCCATGTCGCTCTCCTCGCTCGGGTCGAGCGCGTTGACGTTCGCGCGCGCCGCCTCTCGCTTGGGCCAGCGCCCCTTCGGGGAGTAGACGACGCCGCGCGGCAGCTCGTCCGACAGCGCGACCGTGAGCTCGAGCCGGCCGATGCTGTTGTGGAGCGCGACCGCATCGCCGGCCGCGAGCCCCCGCTGCGCCGCGTCCGCCGGGTGCATAGCGACGGTCGCCGCGCCGAGGCGCCGACGTGAGCTTGCGGTCGTTGGCGAAGCTGTCGTTGAGCATCCACGGCGAGGCGGGCGAGAGCAGCCGCAGCCGCCCGGCCTCCGGGCGCGGGTCGGCGTGCGGCTCGGGCACGCGCGGGTGCCCGTTCGCCTGCGCGCGCTCTGAGGCGATCTCGATCCGGCCGCTCGGGGTCGGGAAGCTGCAGATCGGCGAACTGCGATCACGGGCTCCGGCTCGAACCACACCGTGCCCCGCGCGGCCAGCTCGTCGAAGCGCAGGCCGGTCGGCCCAAGCACCTCGGCGATCAGCTCCGCGTCGGACTCGTAGAGCTCGGGCTCCTGGTAGCCCATTGCGGCCGCGAGGCGACGGAAGATCTCGGTGTTCGGCAACGACTCGCCGAGCGGCTCGGTCGCCTTGACCTGCGCGCCCAGGCTGAGGTGGAAGTAGGAAGCGACGAGGTCGTCGTGCTCGAGGAAGCTGGCCGCCGGAAGCACGATGTCGGCGAAGTCGCACGTGTCGGTCGCGAACAGGTCGATCGCGACCGTGAACAGGTCCTCGCGCGCGAGGGCGGCGTGCAACCGCGCCTGCTCGGGGTTCGAGGCCGCGATGTTGATGTTCCAGCAGAACAGGGCGCGACTCCGGTCGCGGTCCTCCAGGCGCGCCGCGAGCTCCATGTGGCTGATCGGCTCCGGCACCGGCTCGCCGGCCATCCGCGCGCCCGCGAGCAAATCGTCGTCGAGCAAGCGGTTGCCGGCGCCGTTGAGATAGAGGAACCCGGTGCCGGGTCGTCCGACGTTGCCGCTGACGGCGGGCAGCAACCCGACGGCGCGGACCGCGTTGCCCCCGCGCGGCTGGCGCTGGAAGCCCTGGCCGATCCACAGCAGCGACGGCCCGGTCCCGTAGCGGATCGCCGCCCGCTCGATCTGGCTCGCGGGGACTCCGGTGACGCGCTCGCCCCAGGCCGCCGTGCAGTCGTGCAGCAGCGGCTCGAGCTCCTCGAAGCCGAGGGCGTGAGCCGCCAGCAGCTCGCGATCGAGCAGGCCCTCGCGAGCGATCACGTGCATGAGCGCGAACGCGAGCGCCGCGTCGCTGCCGGGAAACGGCTGCAGGTGCACGTCCGCGGCGGCGGCGGTCGGCGTCCGCACCGGGTCGACGACGATCACCTCGGCGTCCGCCTCGCCCAGCCAGTGCTCGTGCTGATGCGGGGCGGACGCGGACGGGTTGGCGCCCCACACGACGATGCAGCGCGAGTCGCGCGCGGTGCGCGGGTCGAACCCGTCGACGGAGGTCCCATAGAGATAGTCGAGCGCGACGTGCCCGGCCTTGTTGCAGATCGTGTCGGGGTCGACTTCCGTCGCGCCGAGCCGCTTGAAGAAGCGCAGCGGGAAGTTGTAGCCCAGCAGCGCGAACGTTCCGGTGTAGTGCGCGTTCAGAACGGTTTCGCCGGCCAGCGGGCGCACCCGCGCAGACACTTCGGCGAGTGCCTGCTCCCACGAGATGGGTTCGAAGTCACCGCCCGGCTTCGGACCTTTTCGCCGCAGTGGCGTGAGCAGCCGCGCACCCGAGTCACGCAGCACACCGTTGTAGGCGGTCGAGCACTTCACGCAGAGGCGGCCGCGGCTGACCGGATGCGCTCGGTCGCCGCGGACGTGGTGGATCGCGCCGTCGCGCTTCACCACCGCGATCCCGCACGCGTCGTAGCAGTCGCGCGGGCAGGTGGTGAGGATCACCTCGTCCATCGCGCGGCCTGCGTGCCGGCTCAGTGGACGATCAGCACGTCGCAGTGCGCCTTGTGCGAGACCGTCTCGCTGACGCTCTGGCCAAACAGTCGCTGCACGATGCTCGGCTCGCGCGTCCCCACGACGATCAGATCGGCGCCGCGCTCGTTGGCCAGCTGCACGATCGCGTCGGCGGGGTCGCCGACGCCCGAGTCGTACTCGGCGGTCAGGCCCTGCCCCTCGAGGTACTTGCGCGCGTCCGCGAGCTCCTCCTCGTGCTTGGACAGCGGGTCCGCCGGGTCGACCGGACCCGCTGAGCGGCCGACGCTCGTGAGCACCGGCGCGACGCTCGCGACCAGCACCTCAGAGCCAAACGCCTTGGCGAGCTCAGCGGTGCGCTCGAGCGCTCGCTTGGACGGTTCGGTGCCGTCGTATCCGAGAACGATCTTCTTCACGTTTCCTCCTGGCTCGCAGCTGCACTCAGCTCGTCACGGGAGCGGCCGTTGTCGGTGCCTCATACCCCTCGGGCCAGTCCGCGGGACCGGGCATCAACGGTACTTCCTCGCGGAAGTGAACGGACTCGCGGTCCTGGACCACACGGCGGAAGACGAACAGCAGCGAAGACGCGAGGAGCACGCCGATGCCGATCGCGAAGTCGGTCCACGTGCCGTAGCCGTTGAGGTGGGGAGCCAGCGCGCCGACGACCAGCAGGAACGCGACGAGAAGCGTCATGAAGCCGGCGATCGGCACCCAGATCGCATGCAGCTTGTACGGTCTCGGCCAGTTCGGACGGTCCTTGCGCAGCAGCAGGAAGCCGCTGACCGCGAGGAGGTGGGCGAGGATGTAGCCGATGTTGCTCATGTACAGGATCGCGAGGTTGCTGGAGATGAACAGCACCAGCAACACGTTGACCACGAGGTCGACGCTCATCGCGTTTCCGGGCACGCTGTAACGGTTGAGCTTGCCGAGCTGCTTGACCGTCAGGCCTGCCCTCGAGATGCCGAACAGCGCCCGGCTGCCGTCGGCTGTCGACGAGCACATCGATAGCACGAGGCTTGCGAGCAGGCAGATCAGCAGCAGTGTGCCCACGGTGTGGCCGGCGATCGTCTGCAGCGCCTGGGTGTAGAACTGGCCCTCCTGAGTCGCGGCGGACGGGACGCCGGTCACGCCGCCGAGCCCGAGCGGGACGAGGATGAACACCCCGACCACGAAGATCGCGGAGGTGCGCATCGCGACGTTCATGTCGCGCTCGGACTTGTACTCGGGCGCGAACGTCGCGCATACCTCACACGCCCACGAGGACCAGCCGAGGATGAACAGATAGACGAAGAACAGCTTCGCGCCGCCCCACGGCCCGGGCCAGGTCGCGTGGACGTTGCTCGAATGCCAGGTGCCGTTCAGGTACGGCACGAACATGAACACGATCAGCACGATCGCCAGGAGCCCACCGGTGACGTAGGTGAGCCCCTTGAACGGACGGATCCCGAACACGTTGAACAACCACACGCCGATGATCACGCCGATTGCGATGAAGTGCGCCAGGGTCAGGTGCACGATGCCGTCATAGATGGTCCAGTTCGTGCTCGGGAACCAGCGCGAGACGACGAGGTCGCCGATGATCTTGCCGAAGATCGCGAGCACGACCGACCAGCCGATCCAGTAGCCGAACGCGGCGATCGGGCCGACGAACGTCGTGTACTTGCGCCACGCCTCGTTCGCGTAGAGCGAGATGCCGCCGGACTTGTTCGGGAACATCATCGCCGGCTCGATGTAGATCCACGTCAGGATCATCCCGATGATCGCGGAGATGCCCCAGATGATCACCGAGCCCAGCACGCCGAAGAACCCCATCGTGTATCCGAGCGACGCGAACAGGAAGCCCGGATTGCACATCGCGATCGCAAATCCGTCCCACCACCGCAGCGACTTGATCAGGTGGCGTTCCTCGACGACTGCTTCGGCCATTCTCCACCCTCTCCCAGAGTTCGGTTACAGGCCGCCGGACGAGACCGGCACCGTCAGAGATATACCAGTTTGTACAAAGACGGTCAACAGGCCCTATGTACAAATTGAGGCAAGGTCGGCGGCGTACAATCCAGCCCCTCGGATGGCGCGGACTTCAACTCGGGACCGCCTCGCTGCCGGGCCCGCGTGGACCGGCGGGTCCGAGGTGCGGCCGATCCTGCTGGGGACGCTGTCGGTGAGGGTGGACCCATCCGCCGAGCGTATGGCGATCGAGTCCGCGCTCGAGACGCGGGCCAAGCTGATCCTCGCCAACATGCTCGTTCTGCCGCCGTATCCGCTGACGATGATGCTGGCGGCCGAGTACGCGACGCTGCCACACGAAGAGGATCGCGACGCGGTGCGCGCGACGGCCGAGCGAGCGGCCGGCGTCGGCGTGGCGACCGAGTTGCTGCGGGTCCTGAGCCGCCGTCCGGTCACCGCGCTGATCGAGCTGGCGCGCGAGCGTCAGGTGGGGCTGCTGGTGTTCGGTCCCGACCTGTCCCGAACGCCGCGGCGGACCTTCCGCAGGGCAGCCCGCCGCGTCCGCCGCGAGGCCGACTGCCTCGTCTGGATCGCGCCCGACGGCTGAAACGGGAGGAGCTGGTCCACGCTAGTCGCCCGGCGCGTCGGCGCGCTCGCGCACCTCGCGCAGCGTGCCGAAGCGGCCCGCATAGAACAGCAGCGGCTCGCCGTCGCGGTGTTCGAGGTGCTCCACCTGGCCGATCCACAGGATGTGGTCGCCGGCGCGATGCAGATCGACGACCCGGCAGGCGAGGTGCGCGAGCGCGCCGTCGAGCAGCGGCACCTGCTCATGAAAGACGAACGCGGGCGGCACCGCGGACGCGCGCTGGGCGGCGAAGTGGGCGGCGAACTGTTCCTGGTCGGCTGCCAGCACGCTGACGCCATAGCGCTTGGAACGGGGCAGCATTTCGGTCATCCGGCAGCGCCCGAGCGACACGAGCACGAGCGGCGGGCGCAGCGAGACCGACATGAAGCCGTTCGCCGTCATCCCATGGATCGTGTCGCGGTGGGTCGTCGTGACGACCGTGACACCGGTCGCGAAGCGGCCCAGCACCTGGCGCATCTCGCGTGCGGCGCGCTCGACCGCGGCCGATCGCGGCGTCAGCTTGGCGACGCCCACGTGCGGCTCGAGCGCGGGCCCGGACGGGCTCCCGCGGCCGGCCGCGCCGGCTGTCGTGGTCGCACGCGGGGCAGCCCTCAGCGGCGGCATCAGCCCCGAGCTCTCGATCGGCTCGGCGACCCGGGTCAGGCGCGCGATTCCCTGCCGCTCGCCGGTCATGACCGCGGCCGCGTCTTCTCCGGATCGTAGAACGGGAAGCGCACGACGCGGGCGGGGATCCGCTTCTGCAGGCCGTCGAGCTTGCCGACTTCGACGGCGGTGTCGATCTCGGCGTACTGGACCGCCATCCGGCAGAGCGCGATCGACTTGCGCAGCGTCGGGCTGCGCGTGCCGCTCGTGACCACGCCGACGCGCCGGCGGCCGACGTACACCTCGTCGCCGTGGCCGGCCGTCTCGTTGCTGTCGAGCTCGAGCCCGACGAGCCGGCGCTGCGGGTGCTCCTTGCGCTCGAGCAGCGCGTCGCGCCCGACGAACTCCTCCTCGACCGCGAGCGCCACGGTGAAGCCGATGCCGGCCTCGAACGGGTCGACCTGATCGTCGAACTCGTAGCCGGCGAAGATCAGCCCGGACTCGATCCGCAGGATGTCGAGCGCCTCGAGCCCGAGCGGCTTCATCCCGCGCGGGCCGCCGACCTCCCACAGCGCGTCCCACACCGCCGGTCCGTCGGATGGGTGGCAGAACACCTCGTAGCCGAGCTCGCCCGTGTAGCCGGTGCGCGAGACGATCACCGGAGTGCCATCGTAGGCGCGGATCCGGCCGATCGTGAAGCGGAACCACTTGAGCTCCTCCAGGCTCGGCTGCGTGGGCGGCGTCCACACGAGCTCCTTGAGCGCGTCGCGGCTCAGCGGGCCCTGGACCGCGACGTTGTGGAGCTGGTCGGTGGCGGGCTTGATCCAGACGCGCAGCTTGCCCCGGTCGGCGACTTCGCGCAGCCACACGCCGTCGTACTCGTCGCCGCCGACGAAGCGGAAGTTGTTCTCGCCGAGGCGGAACACGGTCGCGTCGTCGATCATCCCTCCGGTCTCGTTGCACAGCGCGGTGTAGACGACCTGGCCGACCGCCAGCTTGCGCACATCGCGTGTGATCACGCGCTGGATCAGCGTCTCGGCGTCGGGTCCAAGGACCTCCCACTTGCGCAACGGCGAGAGGTCCATGACCGCGAGCTTCTCGCGGCATGCCCAGTACTCGGCGATCCCGCCCTCGTTGTTGAAGCAGTGCGGCAGCCAGTAGCCGCGGTACTCGACGAAGCTCTTCGTGAGCGTCGACGTCCGCGGGTGGAAAGCGGTCTCCTGGGTCAGGACCGGCGGCGCGTCGGCGGTCACGCGATGAGCGATGGCCATGGAGAAGCGGTTCTCCGGTGAGTAGACGCGGATGTGGACATCCGTCACCTCCCAGGCGTTCGATGGGTCGATGTCGTCGGGGCAGGCCGACGACGCGCAGACGAGGTCGCTCAGCGCGCGCATCATCACGTAGTCGCCGGGTCGCGACCACGGCTCGTCGGCGACGAGCTGCAGGTTGCGGTCGAACGCCGTGTTGTAGAAGAAGTTGAGCGCCTCCCACCCCTTCCGGGGCGCGACCTCGAACGGCGCCAGGACTCCGTTGAAGTTGTCGGTGCAGTTGAGGTGGCCGGGGTAGCCCATGTCCTCGTAGTACTTGGCCTGGCACGCGAGCCCGAACGTGTCGTGGCGACCGACCGTGTCGCGCACCACTTCGACGAGCGGGACGAGATCGAGGTCGTAGAACTTCCCGTGCAGCCCGGGCGTCGGGTACGCCTGGCCCATCAGCGTGCGGGTGACGGTCGCGTCGAGCCCCCGCTCGACCCCGGACTGCAGCTTGCCCGCGTGGAACGCGAGGAAGTCCGAGCACTGGCGCCCTCGCACGTCGATCACCTGGATGTACTCGCCGGCCCGTACCTCGTAGCTGCGGGCGGTCGCGGCGTCGACCCGGAAGTCGAGCCGCGGCTCGGCCAGCGGCGGCGGCAGCTCGACGTCCGCGCGGGCGCGCGGGCGCGCCCGGCGGACCTCGACCAGGAGCTCGCTGGCGGGCTGATCGCCGTCGACGATGCGGCCGCCCGGCGCCGCGACGATCAGCGTGAGCGCTCGTGCGGCCGTGAACGAGACCTCGCTTCCGCGGGGCGAGTCGGCGCCGAAGCAGCGTTCCTGCTCGCCGCGCAGACCGATCGCGTCGAGCGCGCCGCCGCCGTTCGCGTCGCGGGCCGTGAGCAGCGCGAGCTGCCCGCCGTGGCGGTCGACGATCGTGACGACGTCATCGGCCGCGAGCTGGATCGCGCTCGCGCCGTCGGGAGCGACGCGGTAGGTCTCGCGCGCCGGGTCGCGCGGCAGCAGCCCCGCGACGAGGAACGACGGGGGTTCGCTGAGCGCCGTCATCTGGCTATTGCGCCGGGGCGGGCGCGGTGCTCCGCTCGACCTCGGCGAGCAGCTCCTCGGCCAACTTCCGCTTGCCTTCCGCGTCGAGCTTCTTGAGCTCGTTCTCGACCGCGCGGCGGTTATACGTCTGGTTCCAGTAGTCGAGGCTCTCGAACCCGAGCAGCACCGCCTTGCCGACGAACTGGCGCAGCACCTCGTTCGTCGGGCCCATCACCCAGCCGGCCTTGGCGTCGCGCAGGTAACGCTCGAGCTCCATGTCGCGCTTGTAGCCCGTGCCGCCGCACGCGTGCAGCATCTTGTCGACGACGTGCGCGGTGTTCTTTGCGGCGACGAACTTGATCTGCCACGCCCAGTGCAGGAAGTTCGCCCGCGCGAACTCACCCGGGCGGCAGCCGCACCGTGTTGTGGTCGGTCGCGTTGTCCATCGCCTGTGCGACCGAGAACGCGAACAACCGCGAGGCGTTCGTGTCCATCACCGCTTCGCCGACGTAGTCCTGGATCGTCGGATAATCGGCCACGCGCAGGCCGACGTCGACGTGACGCTTGCGGGTCGTCTGCCGCTTGGCGATGTCGATCGCGCCGAGCGCCAGCCCGTTCCAGACCGACGAGGACCCGAGCAGGAACCAGGGGTCGACCGACTCGTCGTTGGAGGCGGCGCCGTCACCCTCGGGGCCGACGATCTGATCACCGGGGATCTCGACGTTCTCGACCTCGATCGGCCCGGACTGGTTCCCGCGCAGACCGAGCGCGTCCCACGAAGACGGGTGCGACTTGATGTGCTCGCCGTCGATCACGAACACGGACAGGTCGTCGTAGCCGCTGAAGTCGGGGCTGGTCGTCTGCACGACATAGAAGTCGGCGAACCCGCCGGACGTCGTCCACGAGGCCTTCTTGCGCACCCGGTAGCCGCCGTTGGAGCGCTCCGCGCCGGAAGAGATCGGATACCAGAAGTGCGATCCGGTCTCGGGGTCGGAGTAGGACAGCGTCCCGATCTTGCCGCTGTTGAGCGGTCTGATGTAGCGCTCGATCAGCGCCTCGGTCGGGCGCAGCATGATCGTGTTGACCGCGCCGATGTGCATCACGTAGCACATAGCGGTCGACGCGCAGCCATAGCGGGCGATCGTCTCGCACGTCATCGCGTAGCCGACGTGGTCCTCGCCAAGCCCGCCGTACTCGGTCGGGACCGTGAGCGCGAGGAAGCCGTGCTCGCCGAGCAGCTCGAGGTTGCGCCGTGGGAACTTGAGCTCGTCGTCGGATACCTTCGCGTTCGCGCGCATCTCCTTCTCGCACAGTTCGATCAAGAGATCGCGCAGCTCGCGCTGGCGATCGGTGAGGACCCAGTCGGGATCCCACTCGTAGCCGAGCCCCCAGAATGGCTCTCCACCCCACGTCTTCTCGGACATCAGCTCCTCCGGTTCTCGCTTGCCACCGACATCATCGCGCGCGAGAGTAGTACACAAATATGTTCAAAGGAATTTCTAGCGGAGCGCCTGGCGTCTGTCCAGCCGAGGCGTGCTTGGGGGTCCCGCCGATGTTTCGTCGGGACCGGCTAGCTGCCCGTGAACGCGGGCGGCCGCTTCTCGACGAACGCGACGATGCCCTCGCGCACGTCGTCGGTGCGGGCGAGTGCGTGCTGGAGCTCGGCTTCGAGCGCGAGCTGACCCTCGAGATCGCCGTAGATCGACCGGTTCAGCGCGAGCTTGGAGCTCGCGTATGAGCGCGTCGGTCCGGACGCGAGCCGGCGCAGGAGAGTGTCGGCTTCGGCGGGCATCTGCTCGTCGGGATAGACCCAGTTGATCAGGCCCCACTCGAGCGCCTGCGGCGCCGGCACGCGCTCCCCGAGGAGTGCCATCTGAAACGCCCGGGCCGGGCCGATCGCAGGCGGAACGAACGCGGTCGAGCCGCCGTCCGGCATCAGCCCGATGTTCACGAACGCGAGGCTGAAGAACGCCGACTCCGCAGCGACCACGAGGTCACACGCGAGCGCGAGCGAGCACCCGATCCCGGCCGCGGCGCCGTGGACCGCCGCGACGACCGGCTTGGGCAGGCGGCGCAGGCCCACGATCATCGGGTGGTAGGCCTCGTTCAGCACCTTGCCTATGTCCGGCAGCCCGTCGGCCGCCGGCTCGAACCCCGCTTTGAGATCGGCGCCGGCCGAGAAGCCGCGCCCTGCCCCACTGATCAGCACGGCGCGGACCGACGGATCGGCGGCCTCGTTGTTCAGCACGTGCAAGAACTCGCGTCCCAGCTCGGGTGTCCACGCGTTCCGCGTGTCGGGTCGGTTCAGCGTTAGCCGGGCCGCACTGCCTTCGCGCTCCCAGATGATTGTCTGATATTCCACGGCAGTTCCTCTCGATCAAGAGTGTGGACCTATTTGTATAAGCTGGCGGCGGGCGCGCGCCGCGCCCCCGTCAACGCGAGGGAGAATCACATGAAGAGCAGCCTCGAGATCGCCCAAGAAGCCGAATTGGTCCCGATCGAGCAGGTCGCCGAGCGCGCCGGCCTGCTCCCTGAAGAGATCGAGCCATACGGTCGCTTCAAGGCGAAGGTTTCGCTGTCGGTGCTGGACCGGTTGCACGACCGGCCCGACGCGAAGATCGTGGTCGTGACGGGGATGACGCCGACGAAGGCCGGCGAGGGCAAGACGACCACACTCGTTGGACTGACACAGGGACTCGGAGTGATCGGCAAGCACCCCGTCGCGTGTCTGCGCGAGGCGTCCGTCGGCCCGGTGTTCGGGATCAAGGGCGGCGCTGCGGGCGGCGGCCACACCCAGGTCGTCCCGATGGAGGACCTCAACCTGCATTTCACCGGCGACATCCATGCGATCGGCGCCGCCAACAACCTCCTCGCGGCGATGATCGACGCCTCGATCCTGCACGGCAACCCGCACAAGATCGACGCGCTGCGAATCGGCTGGCGACGCGCTGTGGACATGAACGACCGTGCACTGCGCCAGATTGTCGTGGGCCTCGGCGGCCGCGCGAACGGCTACCCGCGCGAGACCGGCTTCGACATCACCGCGGCCTCGGAGGTGATGGCGCTGATGGCGGTCGCGCGCGATCTGCGCGACCTGCGCGCGCGGATCGGCCGGATCACGGCGGCCTACTCGTATGACGGTGGCAAGTCGATCACGGCTGAGGATCTCGGGGCGGCCGGCGCGATGACCGTGCTGCTGAAGGACGCGCTGAAGCCGAACCTGGTGCAGACGCTCGAGGGCCAGCCGGTGATGATGCACTGTGGCCCGTTCGCGAACATCGCCCACGGCAACAACTCGCTGATCGCGGACCTGATCGCGATGAAGCTGGGCGACTACGTAGTGACCGAGTCGGGCTTCGGGTCCGACATGGGGATGGAGAAGTTCTTCGACATCGTCTGCCGCTTCGGGAAGCTGACCCCGTCGGCGGCCGTCCTGGTCACGACCGTGCGCGCGATCAAGCATCACGGCGGCGCGGGCGAGGACGCCGACCTCGACCGGGGTGAGAGCATCAACGCGATCGAGGTCGGGATGGCGAACGTCCGCCGTCACCTCGGGACCATCAGGACGTTCGGCGTCCCCGCGGTGGTGGCCGTCAACCGGCGACCAGGGGACACCAACGAGGAAGTCGAGCTCGTCCGGCGGCTCGCGCTCGACGCGGGCGCGTTCGCGGCCGAGGTCAACGAGGGGTTCGTGCGCGGCGGCGAGGGCGTGGCGGATCTCGCGCGGGCTGTCGTCGAGGCTTGCGAGCAGCCGAGCGACTTCCATTTCCTCTACGAGGACGACGCTCCGATCCAGGACAAGATCGAGGCGGTCGCCAAGCGCGTGTACGGTGCGCGCGACGTGTACTACTACCCCGAGGCCGAGCAGAAACTCTCCCAGTACACCCGCGAAGGCCTCGCGCGCTTCCCGGTGTGCATGGCGAAGACCCATCTCTCGCTCTCCGCGGACCCGTCTCTGCTGGGCGCCCCGGAGAACTTCACGCTGTCGGTCCGCGACATCCGCGCGTACACGGGGGCGGGCTGGCTCGTGCCGCTGTGTGGTGACATCACGCAGATGCCGGGACTCAGCAAGACGCCCGCGGCGCTGAACATCGACATCGACGAACACGGCCGGACGGTCGGGTTGTTCTGAGCACCCCCGACGCCACAGGCGGTCGGCTCGAGCCGCTCGCGCAGGCGAGCTTGGCCGAGCTGCTGGAACTGATCGCGGCGCGCGAGCCGGCTCCGGGTGGGGGCAGCGCGGCCGCGATCGCCGGCGCCGTCGCGGCCGCTCTCGTGCAGATGGCGGCCGCGTTCGCGGGCGCCGGCGCAGCTGCGCGCGGCGGCGCGGGGGAGAGGGAGGCTGGCGATAGCGGCATGGGGGAGTGGGCGGCGGGTGATCGCGGAGCGTGGGCGCGGGCGGGGGCTCTGCGCGCACGTCTGACGGCGCTCGCCGAGGAGGACTTGGAGTCGTACCGCCCGGTGCTGACGGCGCTCGCCCTCCCACCCGGCTCCCCGGAGCGGGCGCTGGCGCTGGCGCGGGCGCTATCGGGCGCGGCGGAGGTCCCACTCGCGATCGCGCTCGCCGCGGCCGAGGTGGCCGCGCTCGGCGAGGCGGCATTACGGTCGGGCAGCCGGCACCTGGAGGGCGATGCCACGACTGCCGTCCTGTTGGCGCAAGCCGCCACGCGAGCGGCTGCGCGTCTGGTGGAGCTGAACCTGGTCCAGGTCCCCGACGATCCGCGCCTTGCGCAGGTGCGGGCAGCGGTCGACCGCGCCGAAGCCGCGAGTGCCATGTGACTGACATGTTGCCGCTTTGCTGTCAAACGCAAGCCGCCGGCGCTGCGCCGGCACACGTCCGCCCGTGCAGCGGGCGGGGCAGCTCGAAATTCCACCATCTCGTTACGGTTGCTGGTTAACGTCCCACTCGCGCGCCGCCGGACGTCGAATGGGACAAAAACCATCGAGTGGCTGTCTAACTACCCACTCGACGCCGCGCGCGACTCGAGTGGGCAGTTGTACAGGGTCTAATAGCCACTCGCCGTCGACGCGCGACTCGAGTGGGCAGTGCTACAGCTTTCAGATGACCACAGGGGCGCCGAACCGTCTCATGTATGCACGTATCGCGGTCGCTCACGCGAACCGTTCTAACCGTCGTACAGTGACGCGAACAGATCTGCGTAGCGGTCGTTGATGACGTTGCGCTTGACCTTCAACGTCGGCGTCAGCTCACCGCCGTCGATCGACAGGTCGCGCGGAAGGATCGTGAAGCGCTTGATCTGTTCGACTTGCGCGTAGTTGGCGTTGGCGCGGTCGAGCTCGCGCTGCACCAGCTCCCGCACCTCGTCGGCGATCGCCAGCGACGCGAAATCGTCGGGCAGACCATGCTCCTGCGCCCACGGCACGATCTCCTCGGGGTCCAGCGTGATCAGCGCCACCGGGTAGGGCCGGCGATCCCCGTGCATCACGACGTGGGAGATGAACCGGCTCTGCTTGACGTCGTTCTCGATGTTCGCGGGCGTCAGGTTCTTGCCTCCGGCGGTGATGATGATGTCCTTCTTGCGGCCCGTGATCTTCATGTAGCCGTCGGCGTCGAGCTCGCCGGTGTCGCCCGTGTGCAGCCAGCCGTCGACGAGCGCCTCGGCCGTCGCGTCCGGATTACCCCAGTACTCGCGAAAGACATTTGGCCCGCGAATCAGGATCTCGCCGTCCTCCGGCGCGATCTGGATCTCGATCCCCGGCATCGGAGGCCCGACGGTCCCGAACTTGGGTCGCTCCAGGGGCGTGAGCGTCCCGACCGCTGCCGTCTCCGTCATGCCCCACCCCTCGAGCACCGGCACGCCGGCGGCGTAGAAGAACCGGAGGATCTCGGGCGCGATCGGCGCCGCGCCCGTGATCGCCCGGCGCAGCCGGCCGCCGAACAGCTGCTGCACGCGCGAGAAGATCTCCGCGTCGGCCCGTTCGAATGCCGCCTGCATTTCGGCGGGCACCGGCTCGCCTCGGTAGCGGCGTAGGCGGACCTCGAGGCCGACCTCGATCGCCTGCCAAAAGCGCGCGCGCTCCTCCTCGCCGGCTTGCTCCTGCAGCTTCATCGCCGCCGCGTAGAGCTTCTCGAAGATCCGTGGCACGGACGGCAGATAGGTCGGCTGGGTCGCCATCAGCTCGCTCAGGATCTGCCGCGTATCGCCCCCGTAGTAGATGATCCCGGTGCCCTGGTCGAACGACGCGAGCTGCGCCGTCTGCGCAAACGCGTGCGCCAGCGGCAGGTACAGGTACGTCAACTCGCCCGGTTCGATGATCCCGAGCTGCTCGACGATCGTGCACACCGACATCGCGTTCGCGTGTGTGAGGACGGCCCCCTTCGGCGGCCCGGTCGTGCCCGACGTATAGATGATCATGTAGGCGTCCTCGGGCGCTAGCCGTGCGCGCCGCCGCGCCAGCTCGCCCGGGTCACGCGCACGTCCGCGTGCACGCAGCTCCTCGAGCGTCGTCTCGCCGCCGTCCGGCTCGACCCCGAACAACTGCCTCAGCTCCGGCAGATTCGCGCGGACCTGCTCGACCTTCTCGCGCTGATGGGCGTTCTCGCACACGATCGCGCGAGCGATGGAGTTGCCGAGCACCCATTCGCACTCGTGGGGGGAGTTGGTGGGGTAGACGGGGACGACAACGGCGCCGGCGACCGAGATCGCGTAGCTCGCGAGCGTCCACTCCAGGCGCGTGTCGCCCAGCAGCGCGACGCGGTCGCCGAGTTCGATGCCGGCATCGATCAGCCCGAGCGCGAGCTCGTCGATCGCCCGGCCGACCTCGCCGTAGGTCAGCTCGTGCCACTCCTCGCCGACCTTGTAGCGCGCTGCAAGGTGCTCAGCGAATCGCTCGGCGGCGCACGCCGCCAGCGCCGCGACCGTCGCGGCGATCTGCCGGGCGCCCGATCTGCTCTCGGTCATCGATCTCTCCTCTCCGTCCCGGTCGTGTGAACTCTTTCACGTTCGCGTGCACTGGTCTGCTCGCTGCCAGGATCGGCTACGATCGCGGGCGCTGTGATGCGGTTGCTGAGAACCGCCGCACTAGCGTCGCTGATGGGGGTCGGGCTGTTCTGCGCAGCCACGGCCTGGGCGCGCTCCAGTGCGAAGGTCGTCCGCTACCAAGCGCTGCGGCTGCTGGTGCCGGCGAACTGGCCCGTCTTCGACCTCGCGCGGGATCCGAGCGTGTGCGTGCGCTTCAACCGCCACGCCGTGTATCTGGGCGAACCGAGGGCCGACGAGCGCTGCCCCGCGCACGCGGTCGGACGCACCGAAGCGATCCTCGTCGAGCCGCTACGCGCCCGTGCCGCCGGGGCCAGCGCCGGACCGGCGGGGCCTGCGCTCGCGAACACCGGCTCGCGCTTTCGCGCGGCCGAGCTGACGCTGCCGCGGCGCGGCGTCGTCGTGACCGCGACGTGGAGCAGCGCGCCCGGGGTCATCGCCCGCGCGCTCGGCGTCAAGACGCTGGCCTCCGCGGTCGCACCGCCGGCCCCGCTGGCCAGCCAGGCCGGGCGAATCGCTGCCCCGGCCGGACGGCTCGCCGCCGCGGCGGCGAGCGCCGCCGATCGCACCTCCGGGCTCGTCCGCGCTCCCGTGCGATCCGGTCGCCTCCTCGCCCACAGCGCCTCCATTCTCAGCGGCGACGGGTTCGACGCCTGCACAGCGCCCAGTCAGGCGGCGATGTCCGCCTGGCTGACATCCCCGTACCGGGCCGTCGGGGTGTACATCGGCGGCGAGAACATGGGCTGTGCGCAGCCGAACCTGACGCCCGCCTGGGTTGCGGCCCAGTCGGCCGCCGGCTGGGGGTTGATCCCAACGTACGTGGGCCTGCAGGCGCCGACCACCGGGTGCTCGTGCGCGAGGATCGCGCCCGGGTGGGCGTCGGCCGAGGGGTCTGCCGACGCGGGCTACGCAGTCGCGCAAGCGCAGGCGCTCGGCATCGCGCCGGGGAACCCGATCTACGACGACATGGAGGCCTACCAGCCGACGCGCTCGAGCAACGCCGCCGTGCTCGCGTTCCTGTCCGGGTGGACTTCCACGCTGCACGCCGACGGCTATGTGTCGGGCGTGTACAGCAGCGCGGACTCCGGGATCACCACCCTCGTCAGAGCGTTTTCGACGGGCTACACCGAGCCTGACGACATCTGGATCGCCGAATGGAACGGCGAGCTCACGACCTACAGCCCTTACGTGCCCGCCTACGCGTGGGACCAGCAGCAGCGCCTGCATCAGTACTCCGGCGCCCACAACGCCACGTATGGAGGCGTGACGCTGAACATCGACGGCGACTACCTCGACGGGGCCACGGCCGGGGTCCCGCACGTCGTGATCCCAGATGGGACGTTCGTCGAGGTCGCCGGCGTGCCGGCGGTGTACCGGATCGCGGGCGACGCCCCGGTGCTGGTCAGCAGCTGGCAGGCGGTCGGCGGGATCCAACCGGTCACCGTCATCACGCAGGCCCAGTTCGACGGCCTGAACCCGGTGCCGGCTGACGGCACCTTCCTCGTCACGAGCACGGGCTCCATCTATCGCGTCGCCGGTGGAGCGCCGCTGTACGTCAGCGACTGGAGCGTCTTCGGGGGGCCCCAACCGGCCGTGCAGATCGACGAGTGGGACATCGACAACATCTCGGATCCGGCGGCGCACCTGAACCCGGTGCCGGCCAACGGCACATTCCTGCAGACGCCAGCCGGTCAGATCTATCGCGTCGCCGGCGGGGCCGCCATCGCCGCCGGCAGCTGGTCGGTGTTCGGCGGCCCGCAGGCAGCGGTGACGATCGACCCGTGGGACATCGCGAACGTCGCCAATCCCCTCGCACACCTGAACGGCGCGCCGGCCGATGGGACGTTCGTCGAGGGGCTCCCGTCGCGCGAGTACTGGTCCTTCGCAGGCGGCAAGCGGACGCCGGCGCTGCCAAACGCGGCTGCGGTCCCGGTCGACCAGGCGGGGCTCACACCGTTTCCGGCGTTGCCGGCACCCCCCGGCCTGTTCGGTCCCGCGCGCGAGCCGTGCGTGGTTCCCAACCTGCACCACCTGACGCTTGCCCGAGCCACCAGGGCGCTGCGGCACGCCGACTGCCGGCTCGGCTCGGTTCACCGCCCGGCCAACTGGCCGCGAGCGCACGTGCTCCGCGTGATCCGCCAGTCGGCCCAGCCGAGGCTCACCCGACCGCCCGGCTTCGCGGTCAACGTCGTGCTGCGCTGAGCGGCGCGCTTGGCGGGAGTGGCGGCGTGCTGGGTTCTTTGCCGAGCGGCGCGCTCAGGTAGCCGTGGCGGCAGCACTGCGCGCGGCGCGCATCGTCCCGCCGAGCGCCAGCAGCCCGACGCCGTTCAGGATCAAGCCGATTCCGAGGACGATCGCGAGCGTCGTGTAGCCGATGTGCGGGCTCGAGACGATCACGAGTCCGAACACGAGCTCGATCAGGCCGACGATGATGTTCCAGAGACGGTCCCCAGGTGTGAACGCGCGCGCCAGCCGAACCGCGCCGAGCGCCACGAGCCAGATACCGATCAGCAGCGCGACCGCCGTGACGCCTTTGACTGGGTGGCGGATCAGCAGGATCCCGATGATGAGCCCGACGATGGAGATCACGACGCCGAGCGCGCCGGAGCCGCCGGGCAGGAACGCGGAGACCAGCTGGAAAATGCTGTCGATCAGGATGAAGACGCCGACCATCACCGCGAGCGCGGCAAGGCTGTCGCTCGGCTTCAGGATCACGATCACGCCGACGACGATGCTCAGCAGTCCGACGAGCAGCAGCGCCCACCAGAGCCACGTGATCGCCCGGATCTCCTCTGCGCTCATCGCCTGCTCATCGGCGAGGGGAGGATTTGTCATTTTCAGCCTCCTGACTACCCGGGGTAGGTGGCCGGCCCGGATGGCCCGACCATCAGAACTGGCCGGTGATGGGAGCGCAACAGCTCGCGCGCGACCGAGCCGAGCAGCAGCGTCCCGAGGCCGGAGCGCTCGCGTTGGCCCATCACGATCAGCGGCGCGTCGTGCTCCTCGGCCGTGTCGGCGATGATCTGCGAGGTCCTGCGCTCGGCCTCCACGCGGACTCCACTCGCATCGAATCCTGCCTCGCGGGCCACCCGCACGCCCGCGGCCAGCATCTCCTCCGCGTCGCTGACGCCCGTGATCGGGGCGTCGGGACCGGACAATCCGCCCAGCAACCCTCGCGCGGCCTCGGTCGGGACGTGCGCAAACAGCACTACGGCGCGCGAGCCGTCACCGACGATGCCGGCCGCCAGCCGAGTCGCGCGCGCGGCGCTCTCGGAGCCGTCCCAGCAGATCAAGTGCGGGCCGGAGGGACGCTCGGTCGACACGGTGCCCACCATATCCGCTCCGGCTGACAGCATGGGGGACGGGCGCGCTTTTGCACGCGCCGGGTTGCGGCGCGCGGCTACGATCGCGGGCGCCATGTCGGTGGGCATCGACGAAGTCACGCCGGGTCGCTACGTCTCTACCGGTGAGCTTCCCAGGCGGGAGCAGGTCCAGCGCCTCGTGCGTGAGGCTCACGAGCGATACCGGGCCGACCGCCAGGGGCAGGTCGCGCAGGTCTATCCAGCGCTCGCGCGCGTTCCGGCGGAGCTGTTCGGCGTCTGTGTCGCGGGCACCGACGGGGCCGTGTACGGCGTCGGCGACGCCGATCACGAGTTCGCGATCATGAGCGTGTCCAAGCCGTTCGTGTTCGCGCTCGTGTGCGAGCTTGCCGGCGCGGGGGAGGTGCGCGAGCGGATCGGCACCAACGCAACGGGGCTGCCGTTCAACTCTCTACACGCGCCAGTGCTCGCTCCGGGTGAGCGCCCGTGACCTCGCGGTGATGGGCTCGACGCTCGCCGGCGGGGGCGTCAACCCGGTCACTCACGAGCGGGTCATCACCCCGGCGGTCTGTCACTACACGTTGGCGGTGATGCTGACCGCGGGAATGTACGAGAGCTCCGGCGAGTGGCTCTACGACGTCGGCCTGCCGGCCAAGAGCGGCATCGGCGGCGGGATCGTCGCAGTCTCGCCGGGCAAGGGCGCGCTGGGCACGTTCGCGCCGCCGCTCGACCGCGCCGGCAACAGCGTCAAGGGGCAGCTGGTCGCGAGGTTCCTGTCCTCGCAGCTCGGCATCGACCTGCTGATCTCCGAAGCTCGCGCAGGTCAGGGTCGCTGACCTCGGTGCGCTCCACCCGCTGCGGATAAAACCGCACCCGCGCCGGCACTCGCGGCGGCGTGTGGCGGATCTTGTTCGCGTGGCGGATAAAAGTGCACCCGCGCCCGCGTTTGCGAGGGCGTGTGGCGGATTTTGTTCGCGCCAGCACTCGCCGCCGGACCGTTCCGGCCTGCGCACGCGCCCGGCAGGATTTGAACCTGCGACTTCCGCCTCCGGAGGGCGGCGCTCTATCCACTGAGCTACGGGCGCCGGCCAGACAAGACTAGTGCACCGGCGAGGTCGTGGCCGACCGGGCAGGCCGACCGGGAAGACCGTGAGCGAGGGTGCGGCAACGCGCCTACGCTGGTTCACGTGCGGATCGCGATCATCTCCGACACTCATCTGCCCCGTGGGACGCGCCGGCTGCCCGAGGCGTGCGTCGCGCGGCTGCGCGACGCCGATCTCGATTCTGCACGCCGGCGATCTCGTCGAGCTGTCGGTGCTCCGGGAGCTCGAGTCCTACGGCCGCGTCGTTGCGGTGCACGGGAACGTCGATCGTCCCGATGTGCGGGCGGCGCTCCCGGCCGGCACGACGGTCGCAGCGGAGGGCGTGCGGATCGGGATGATCCACGACGCGGGCCCGGCACGTGGCCGCCTCGAGCGGCTGCGCGCCCGCTTCGAGGCCGCGGACGCAGTCGTGTTCGGGCACTCCCACATCCCGTTACACGAGCGGGCACCCGACGGGTTTCAGATCTTCAATCCCGGGAGCCCGACCGAGCGCCGGCGCGCGCCCGCGCACACGATGGGGATCGCGCGCGTGGAGGCGGGCAGGATCGAGTTCGAGTTGGTGGCCGTGTGAGGACTGCGACACTGGATCTCGCCGATGGACCTCTCGGTCTTCTTCGCCGGCACCGGCGGCTCGATGCCGACCGCGCGCCGCGGCCTGCCCGCGCTGCTCGTCCGCCGCGGCGGCGACCGGATCCTGTTCGACTGCGGCGAGGGGACGCAGCGCCAGCTGCTGCGCTCGGTCGGGCTGACCGACCTGACCGAGATCTTCATCACGCACCTGCACGCCGACCACTGGCTCGGCCTGCCGGGCCTGCTCAAGACCTTCGACCTGCGCGGCCGCGAGCAGCCGCTCGACGTCCACGGCCCGCGCGGCCTGCGCGAGCTGGTCGCGCTCGCGCTGCGGGCCGCCGGGCGCGTGTCCGCCTACGAGCTCGAGCTGGTCGAGCTGAGCAGCGGCGAGGTGCTCGAGCGCGACGGCTACGAGATCGAGGCCGTGGCCGTCGAGCACCGCGGCCTCGGCGCTCGGCTATGTGCTGTACGAGCACGAGCGCCCCGGGCGAGTTCGACCCCGAGGCGGCGCTCGCGCTGGGGCTCGTCGAAGGACCCGAGTTCGGCCGGTGCAGCGCGGCGAGACGGTCAGCGGCTGGTCACGCCCGACAGGTGATGGGCCCGCCGCGGCCGGGGCGCAAGCTCGTCTACTCCGGCGACACGCGGCCGTGCGAGGCGCTGCGGATCGCGGCGCACCGAGCCGACGTGCTGGTCCACGAGGCGACGTTCGCCG
This sequence comes from uncultured Solirubrobacterales bacterium, assembly GCA_963763525.1. Taxonomy (GTDB): domain Bacteria; phylum Actinomycetota; class Thermoleophilia; order Solirubrobacterales; family Solirubrobacteraceae; genus Palsa-465. The sequence continues at coordinate 461,604 of CAVXPA010000008.1, read as the reverse complement.
AGGAGGAGCGCGAGCGCGCCGCCCAGACCGGCCACTCGACCGCCGCCCAGGCGGCGACGGTCGCGCGCGACGCCGAGGTCACGCTGCTCGCGCTCAACCACTTCTCGACCCGCTATCCGCCCGGCCTGCTTCGCGACGAGGCCCGCGAGATCTTCCCGCGCACGGTGCTGCCGCGCGACTTCGACACGATCGAGATCCCGTTCCCGGAGCGCGGCGAGCCGGAGCTCGTGCGCTGGGACCGCTCCACTCACGCCGCGGAGCAGCTCGAGCCGGCGAGGTGGGGGCGGAGGGCGCGGAGTGAGCGGTCGCTCGCGCGGCATCGCCCGCAGGCCCGGGCGACGTCGCGCGGAGTGAGCGGTCGCTCGCGCGAGATCGCCCGCAGGCCCCGGGCGACGTCGCCAGCGCTGCTAGCCTCCTGAAGCGTCGGCTCCTTTAACCCGGTCCCGTGAGGCCAGGAAGGAGCGCGTTGTGCAGGCAGTGACGGTCGTGCTCGACCGCGACGACATGCGCCGCACGCTGGTGCGGATCGCCCACGAGATCGTCGAGAAGAACCCCGGACGGGAAGCTTTGCGATCGTCGGGATCCACCGGCGCGGCGCGCGTGCTCGCCCAGCGGTCTGCACGCGCTGACCAGCGAGCTGCTCGACACCAGCGGTCCCGCTCGGCACGTCGACATCAGCTTCTACCGCGACGACCTCGGACCTGCGCCCAGGCGCGCCGGTCGTGCACGCGACCCAGCTCGACTTCCCGATCGACGGCCGCACGATCGTGATCGTCGACGACGTGCTCTACACCGGCCGCACCGTCCGCGCCGCGATCGACGCGCTCTTCGACTACGGCCGCCCGGCGCGGGTCCAGCTCGCGGTGCTGGTCGACCGCGGCCACCGCGAGCTGCCGATCCGCCCCGACTACGTCGGCAAGAACCTCCCGACCGCGCAGGACCAGCGAGTGAACGTCCGCGTCGAGGAGATCGACGGCGTCGACGAGGTCACGATCGGTCCGGCAGGCGTGCGGCGAAGGAGCGCCGCATGAGCCGCCACCTGATCTCGATCGACGACCTCGACCGCGCCGGGATCGAGCGGATCCTCGACCGCGCCGACTCGTTCGCCGAGGTCTCCGGCCGCGAGATCAAGAAGGTCCCGGCGCTCCGCGGCCGCACCGTCGTCAACCTCTTCTACGAGTCCTCGACGCGCACCAGCTCAGTCTTCGAGCTCGCCGCCAAGCGCCTGTCCGCCGACGTCGTCAGCATCCGCGCCGCCGGCTCGAGCGTCGACAAGGGCGAGTCGCTGAAGGACACGGTGCAGACGCTGTCGGCGCTACGACCCGGCCGCGATCGTGATCCGCTCGCCGCACGCCGGCGCGGCGCAGCTGGTCGCCGGCTGGACCGACGCGCCGTGATCAACGCCGGCGACGGCAAGCACGAGCACCCGACGCAGGCGCTGCTCGACGTCTTCACGCTGCGCCGCGCGCTCGGCGCGCTCGACGGCGCGAAGATCTGGATCGTCGGCGACGTCCTGCACTCGCGCGTCGCGCGCTCGGACATCCTCGCGTTCAAGCGGATGGGCGCCGAGGTCACCGTCGTGCGGCCCGCCGACGCTGATGCCGCGCGAGATCGAGGCGCTCGGCTGCGACGGCGAGCGACGACGCTCGACGGAGCTCGCACGAGGCCGACGTCGTCTACGTCCTGCGGATGCAGCACGAGCGGATGCGCGAGGCCTTCGTGCCCGTCGCTGCGCGAGTACGCCGCCCGCTACCAGATCAACTGCGCGCCGCCTGCGACCCGGCCAGCTGCTGATGCATCCCGGCCCGGTCAACCGCGGCGTCGAGCTGTCGGCCGACGCGATCGACTCTCCGCAGGCGCTGATCGGCGCCCAGGTCAAGGCGGGCGTCGCGGTGCGGATGGCGGTGCTCTACGAGCTGCTGGTCGGCGCGCCGAGCGCTGGCGGCGGTGGCATGAGCATGAGCCCGCAACGGCTGCTTCCACCGCGCCGGCCGCCCGGCCGAGCTGCTGATCCGCGCGCGCGCACGTGCTCGACCCGCGCACCGGCCTCGACGAGCCCCACGACGTGCTGATCCGCGACGGCGAGATCGCCGAGCTCGGCGCCGCCGGGCGCGCTCGCGGCGCCCGAGCGGCGCCGACACCGTACGAGGCCGCCGGCAAGCACCTGTTCCCGGCGTTCGTCGACCCGCACGTGCACCTGCGCACGCCCGGCCAGGAGTACAAGGAGAACATCGACACCGGCACCGCGCGCCGCCGCCGCCGGCGGCTTCTGCGCGGTGATCGCGATGCCGAACACCGCCCCGACGGTCGACGACGCGCCGGTGCTCGGATCGCTCGTCGAGCGCGCGCGCCGGCAGGCGCGTGTCCCGGTCGGGCTTCCTGGCCGCGATCACGTCGGCCTGCGCGGCGAGGAGCTGACCGAGATGGCCGAGCTGCGCGACGCCGGCGCGCTCGGCTTCACCGACGACGGCAAGCCGGTCGTCTCCGCCGGGATGCTGCGCAAGGCGCTCCAGTACCAGCGGCTCGCGCGGCGGGTGTCATCGCGCTGCACGAGGAGGACCCGGCGCTGTCGGGCGACGGCGTGATGCACGAGGGCGCGGTCTCGGCGCGGCTCGGGCTGGCCGGGATCCCGTCGCTCTCGGAGTCGACGATGGTCGCGCGCGACGCCGCGCTCGCGCGCTACGAGGACGCGCGCGTGCACTTCCAGCACCTCTCGTGCGTGGAGTCGGTCGAGGCGCTCGCGACGGCCAAGCGCGCGGGCGCGCGCGTCAGCGGCGAGGCCACGCCCGCACCACCTGACGCTGACCGACGAGGCGGTGCGCGCGCTCGACACGAGCCGCTCAAGATGAACCCGCCGCTGCGCGACCGAGCCGCGATCGCCAGGCGCTGATCGAGGCGCTGCGCAGCGGGCGTGATCGACTGCGTCGCCACCGACCACGCGCCGCACGCGCGCACGAGAAGGAGGTGCCGTTCGAGCAGGCGCCGATGGGGACGACCGGGCTCGAGACCGCGTTCGCGGCGCTCTACACCGAGCTCGTCGTGCCGGGCGTGCTCGAGCTCGGCGTCGCTGATCGAGCGGATGACCGCCGGCGGCGCGCTGTACGGGCTGCCGATCCCGCGGATCGCCCCGGGCGAGCCCGCGAACGTCTGCCTGGTCGACCTCGACGGCGACGCTTGGAGGTCGGGGCGAGACGGCTACGCGCAGCCGCTCGCCGAACTGCTGCTTCCACGGGCGCACGCTGCAGCGGCCGGGTGGTGCTGACGGTCGCCGCCGGCAGCGTCGTCGTTCACGGCGAGCGCGTGGCGCGCCGCCAGCAGAGGCGGTCTCGAGGTGAGCCAGGCGACCGCGTACGTGCTGCTCGAGGACGGGGCCCGCTTCGACGGGCTCGCCTGCGGCGCCGACGGGCACGCGGTCGGCGAGATCGTGTTCACGACCTCGATGTCCGGCTACCAGGAGGCGATGACCGACCCCAGCTACGCCGGCCAGCTGATCACCTTCACCTACCCGCAGATCGGCAACTACGGCGTCAGCGAGCGGGCGATGGAGTCCGACCGCAGTCCACGCGCGCGCGGCGATCATGCGCGCCGGCGGTCGACCACGACGACGCGCCGGGCGCGGAGGCGGGCTGGCTGAGCTGGCTGACCGCCAACGGCGTCCCGGCGATCACCGACCTCGACACGCGCGCGCTGGTGCGCCACATCCGCGACGCGGGCGCGATGCGCGGCGGCGTCTTCCCGGCGCGGTTCGCCGAGGCGCAGCGCGCGAGCTGATCGCAGCCGAGCCGCCGATGGCGGGCGGGACCTCGCCCGTGAGGTCACGCCGGCGCAGAGCCGATCGTGCTCGAGCCGACCCGGGCGAAGCCGCCCGATCGGCGCGGATCGCGATGATCGACACCGGCGTCAAGCGCTCGATCCTCGCGCAACCTCCGCGCCCGCGGCGCCGACCGTCGACTGCACCCGTGCACCGCCGGCCCGGACGAGCTGCTCGCCGGCGACCCCGACGCGTCTTCCTCGCCAACGGCCCCGGCGACCCGGCGGCGCTCGACTACATCGTCGAGACCGTCCGCGAGCTCGTCGGCAAGCTGCCGGTGTACGGCATCTGCCTCGGCCACCAGCTGCTCTGCCGCGCGGTCGGCCTGGAGACCTACAAGCTGCCGTTCGGCCACCACGGCGCCAACCATCCGGTCAAGGACCTGACCACCGGGCGGACCGAGATCACCAGCCAGAACCACGGCTTCGCGGTGCTCGGGCCGGGCGGCGCGCGGACGATCGAGGGCGACGAGCCGGTGCGCTGGGAGACCGACTTCGGCGCCGCCGAGCTCACCCACATCAACCTCTACGACCGCACCGTCGAGGGGCTGGCGCTGCGCGACGTGCAGGGCGCGACGGTCCAGTACCACCCCGAGGCGGGCCCGGGCCCCAACGACGCGCTGCACCTGTTCGACCGCTTCGTCGACGAGATCCGGAGCGCTCGCTGATGCCGCGACGCGACGACATCCACAAGATCCTGCTGATCGGCTCGGGGCCGATCGTGATCGGCCAGGCGGCCGAGTTCGACTACTCCGGCACGCAGGCGTGCCGCGTGCTGAGGCAGGAGGGCTACGAGGTCGTGCTCGTCAACTCCAACCCGGCGACGATCATGACCGACCCGGAGGTCGCGACGCAGCGACCTACGTCGAGCCGCTGCTGCCGGGCCCGGTCGCGCAGGTGATCGAGCGCGAGCGGCCCGACGCGCTGCTGCCGACGCTCGGCGGCCAGACCGCGCTCAACCTCGCCAAGGCGCTGCACGAGGACGGCACGCTCGAGCGCTACGGCGTCGAGCTGATCGGCGCCGACTACGAGGCGATCGAGCGCGCCGAGGACCGCGAGCTGTTCCGCGACGACGATGACCGCGGCGGGCCTGCGCGTGCCGCGCAGCGACGATCGCGCACGACCTCGACGAGGCCCGTGCGAGCGCTCGCGCGAGCTCGGCCTGCCGTGATCGTCCGGCCCGCGTTCACGCTCGGCGGCACCGGCGGCGGCTCGTCCGCGGCGAGCACGAGCATCGCGACCGGTCGTCGGCCGCGGGCTCGCAGGCGTCCCCGATCGGCCAGGTCCTGATCGAGGAGTCGGTGCTCGGCTGGGGCGAGTTCGAGCTCGAGGTGATGCGCGACCGCACCGACAACGTCGTGATCGTCTGCTCGATCGAGAACCTCGACCCGATGGGCGTCCACACCGGCGACAGCGTCTGCGTCGCGCCGCAGCAGACGCTGCACCGACCGCCACTACCAGCAGCTGCGCGACCAGGCGATCGCGGTGATCCGCGCGGTCGGCGTCGAGACCGGCGGCTCGAACGTCCAGTTCGCCGTCAACCGCGCGACCGAGGAGATCGTCGTGATCGAGATGAACCCGCGCGTGTCGCGCTCGAGCGCGCTGGCGTCGAAGGCGACCGGCTTCCCGATCGCGAAGATCGCCGCGCGGCTCGCGGTCGGCTACACGCTCGCAGGAGATCCCGAACGACATCACCAGGCGACGCCCGCGAGCTTCGAGCCGGCGATCGACTACTGCGTGGTCAAGTGGCCGCGGTTCGCGTTCGAGAAGTTCCCGGGCGCCGAGGCCGGACTGACGACGCACATGAAGTCGGTCGGCGAGGCGATGGCGATCGGCCGCACGTTCAAGCAGGCGTTCGCCAAGGCGCTGCGCTCGCGCGAGCTCGACCTCGCGCCGCGCCTCGCGGACGACCGCGAGCAGCTGCTGGCGCTCGTCGCGCAGCCCGGGCGCCGAGCGCTTCGACCACCTGCTCGAGGCGCTCCGCCGCGGGCATCGAGCTCGACGAGCTCTACCGTGCGGACCGAGCATCGACCCGTGGTTCCTGCGCGAGCTGGCCGAGCTCGTCGGCCGCGCCGCAGGCGCCCTTCGTCGGCGAGCGCACCTTCAAGTCGGTCGACACCTGCGCCGCCGAGTTCGAGGCGCGGACGCCGTACTTCTACTCCGCCTGGGAGCGCGCCGGCGCGGACGGGCCATCGCACGAGGTCGACCGCGGCGCCCGGCCGAGCGTCGTGATCCTCGGCTCGGGCCCGAACCGGATCGGGCAGGGGATCGAGTTCGACTACTGCTGCGTCCACGCCGCCCAGACCGTCCGCGAGTCGGGCCGCGACGCGGTGATGATCAACTGCAACCCCGAGACCGTCTCGACCGACTACGACACCTCCGACCGGCTCTACTTCGAGCCGCTGACGCTCGAGGACGTGCTCGCGGTGTGCGAGCTCGAGCAGCCCGAGGCGTGGTCGTCCAGTTCGGCGGCCAGACGCCGCTCAAGCTCGCGGCCGGACTGGCGCGACGCCGGCTTCCCGATCCTCGGCACGAGCATCGACGCGATCGACCTCGCCGAGGACCGCGCGCGCTTCGGCGCGCTGCTCGAGCGGCTCGGCTACAAGGCGCCCCGTACGCGACCGCGCGCTCGCACGAGGAGGCGCTCGAGCGCGCCCCGGACGTCGGCTTCCCGCTGCTCGTGCGGCCGAGCTACGTGCTCGGCGGCCGCGCGATGGAGATCGTCTACGACCTCGACGGCCTGCGCGACTATCTGCGCGTCGAGTCGGCTCGGAGCCGGGCGCAGCGACGATCTACCTCGACCGCTTCCTCGAGGACTCGATCGAGGTCGACGTCGACGCGCTCTGCGACGGCGACGGACGTCTGGATCGCGGGGATCATGCAGCACGTCGAGGAGGCCGGGATCCACTCGGGCGACTCGGCCTGCGTGCTGCCGCCGCACGCGCTCGGCGAGGAGATGCTCGACGCAGATCCGCGATGCAGACGGACGGGAATCGCCCGCGCGCTCGGCGTCGTCGGGCTGCTGAACGTCCAGTTCGCGATCCATCGCGACGAGGGTCTGACGTGCTCGAGGCGAACCCGCGCGCCTCGCGCACGGTGCCGTTCGTCTCGAAGGCGATCGGCCTGCCGCTCGCGAAGCTGGCCTGCCGGCTCATGCTCGGCGAGCGCGTTGCGCGACCTGGCGCTGCCGCGCGAGACCGCCAACGGCCACGTGTGCGTGAAGGAGGCCGTGCTGCCGTTCGCCCGCTTCGCGGGCGCCGACTCGCTGCTCGGTCCCGAGATGCGCTCGACCGGCGAGGTGATGGGGATCGCGCGCGACTTCCCGACCGCCTTCGCCAAGGCGCAGGCCGCCGCCGGCGCGCAGCTGCCGAGCAGCGGCACGGCGTTCATCACGGTCGCCGACCGCGACAAGCCGGCCGCGACCGGCATCGCGACGCTGCTGCACGACCTGGGCTTTCAGATCATCGCGACGCGCGGCACGGCGCAGGCGATCCGCGCGATGGGGATCCCGGCGGAGACGATCAACAAGCTCGGCGAGGGATCGCCGCACGTCGTCGACTGGATCGAGCGGGGCGAGGTCGACCTCGTGATCAACACCCCCGTCGGCACCGGCGCGCGCGCGGACGGCTATGAGATCCGCGCGGCGGCGGTCGCGCGCGGAATCCCGTGCATCACGACGATGTCCGGCGGGATGGCTGCCGCGCGGGCGATCGCCGCAGCTCGTCGCGGCGCGCCGGAGGTCCTCTCGCTGCAGGAGGTACATCGCAAATAGGGGCCGATTTTGTGCGCTATGTGAAAGAACCTACTTTTCGGTGCATCAGTTGCTCACAACCGATAAAACTCCCTGCAAACACAGATGATTGCCGTAACCTCGCTCGACGATGCTCAACCTCAGCTTGAGGTCGAGCCGAATTGCGTCCACTGCTCTTGATCGGCTCCTCGCAAGATGTATAGTCGCCGCCCATGCCGCCGGTCAGTGATTCGCCCCCCAAGCCATTGCCGCCCCGGAGCGTTCGCTTGTCCAGCGCATGGAGGCGCTGCAGCGCGCAAACGACATCCGGAGCCGCCGCGCGCAGCTCAAACGGGATCTGAAGGCGGGTCGACAGCCGATCCACGAGCTCCTGCTCCAGCCCCCTGATTATCTGGAGACCGCGAAGGTTTTCGACCTGCTGCTCGCCGTTCCGAAGTACGGTCGCGTGAAGGTCAACAAGATCCTCTCGCAGTGCCGGATCTCCCCGAGCAAGACGATTGGCGGCCTGTCCCAGCGCCAGCGCACCGAGCTCGTCGCGTTGATGCGCCGCCGCTGACGTCGACCATCGCCAGCGAACGGCCCAAGGTGTTCGTGATCACGGGCCCTTCCGGCGTCGGGAAGGGCACGCTGATCCGCGGGTTGCGCACCGCGTGCCCGAGCTGGAGCTGTCGGTCTCGGCGACCACGCGCAGCCCGCGGGCGGGCGAGCGCGACGGCGTCGACTACCACTTCCTGACCGCGATGAGTTCGAGCGCGCGGTCGCCGCGGACGAGTTCGTCGAGCACGCGACGTACTCGGGCAACCGCTACGGGACGCTTCGCGCCGAGCTCGATCGTCGGCTCGGAGCGGGTTCGCCGGTCGTGCTCGAGATCGAGGTCCAGGGCGCCCGGCAGGTCCGCGGGCGGTGCCGGAGGCGGTCGCCGTGTTCATCGCGCCGCCGTCGCTCGAGGCGCTCAGGGCGCGTCTGATCAGCCGCGGGACCGACGCGCCGCAGGAGGTAGCCGACCGGCTCGCGACGGCCGAGCGGGAGCTCGGGCGCGCCCCGAGTTCGCGCACGCGATCGTCAACGACCGGCTCGAGCAGGCGACTGACGAGCTGGTCGGAATCGTGCGGGGAGAACTGGTTCGCGAGCAGCCAGCCGGAGGCCGCTAACCTTCAACCAACCTCTTACCAAAGGACGACACCGCCTTGATCTCCCCCCGCATCGACAAGCTTCTCGAGCACGTCGACTCCGACTACGCCAGCGTGATCGTGGCCGCCAAGCGCGCGCGCCAGATCAACTCGTACTACCACAACCTCGGCGAGGGAACGTTCGACGAGTTTCCTCCGCCGATGGTGGAGACGCGCTCCAAGAACTACCTGACGATCGCGCTCGAAGAAGTCGCTCAGGGCAAGCTGAAGTACCACTACCGGTAGGCTGCGCGGCCGTGGCCCGTTGGCTCCTCGGCGTGAGCGGCGGAATCGCGGCGTACAAGGCGCTCGAGACGGCTCGCCTCGCGACCAGGACCGGCCACGCGGTCCGCGTCATCCAGACGCCGGCGAGCAAGCGCTTCGTCGGCGCCGCGTCGTTCGAGGCGATCACGGGCGCGCCGGTGCTGAGCAGCGAGTTCGAGCGGGACCCCGCGCGCGGGGCCTAGCCGGGCGAGCCGTTGCCCGAGCACGAGCCGATCAGCCACCTGGCGCTCGTCGAGCGGGCCGAGCTCTATCTCATCGCGCCGGCCACCGCGAACACGCTCGCGAAGCTGGCCCACGGGCTCGCCGACAACCTGCTCACGAGCGCGGCGCTCGCCGCGGCCTGCCCGGTCGCGGTCGCGCCGGCGATGAACCACCACATGTTCGGGCATCCCGCGACGCGCGCGAACCTCGAGTTGCTGCGCGCGCGCGGCGTGAGCGTGATCGAACCGGCCGAGGGCGAGCTCGCCTCGCACGGGGAGTGGGGCGTCGGACGCCTGCCGGAGCCGGCCGAGCTCGTCGCGGTCTGCGAGACGCTGCTGAGCGCGCCGACGTGGGCGGGGCGCCGCGTGCTCGTGACGGCCGGCGGCACGCGCGAGCCGATCGATGCGTGCGCTACATCGGCAACCGCTCCTCGGGCCGGATGGGCTACGCGCTCGCGGCCGAGGCGCGGCGGCGTGGGGCCGACGTCGTGCTCGTGGCCGCCAACGTCGCGCTCGCGCCGCCTCCGGGGGCGCGCGTGATCGCGGTTGGCACCGCGGCCGAGCTCGCGCGAGCATGCGCGGATGAGTTCGACTCCTGCGATGTGCTGCTGATGGCCGCGGCGGTGGCGGACTTCCGTCCGTCGGCGCCGGCCGCGGGCAAGCTGAAGAAGGATCAGGGGCGTGCCGCGTGCTCGAGCTCGAGCCGACCGAGGACGTGCTGAGCGCGCTGGCGGCGCGCCGCGCGCCGGGGCAGCTCGTGGTCGGGTTCGCCGCCGAGCAGGGCGAGAACGTAATCGCCTACGCGCGCGAGAAGCTCGAGCGCAAGGGGCTGGACGCGATCGTCGTCAACGACATCTCACTCCCGGACATGGGATTCGACGCCGCCGAGAACGAGGTCACGATCCTGACCGCGACAGGCGGCGAGCGGCACATCGCGCGAACGAGCAAGCTCGAGGTCGCTCGCGCGGTGCTCGATGCCGTCGAGCAGCTGGGTCACAGAAGGGGGATCGATGGAGTCGCCCGAGCAAGCGTCCGTAGCGCAGCGACAGTCTGAAGGGTTCGCCGCCGTCGCGCGGCGGCTGGCCGAGAACGTCGCTCGCGCCGTTCAGGTCAAGCCGCAGACGCTGGACCACGTGCTCGTCGCGCTGCTCGCCGAGGGACACGTGCTCGTGGAGGACTACCCCGGGGTCGGCAAGACGGCTCTGGCGCGGGCGCTCGCTCGCTCGATCGACTGCCAGTTCGCGCGCGTGCAGTGCACCTCGGATCTGCTGCCCGCCGACGTCGTCGGAGTGAACGTCTACGACCAGCGCGAGCAGCGCTTCGAGTTCCGGCCGGGGCCGGTGTTCGCCAACGTGGTCCTCGTCGACGAGATCAACCGCGCGTCGCCGAAAACGCAGTCGGGCCTGCTCGAGTGCATGCAGGAGCGTCGCGTCACGGTCGACGTCCACACGCACGAGCTCGCGCGGCCGTTTCTCGTGCTCGCGACGCAGAACCCGATCGAGTTCGAGGGCACCTACCCGCTCCCGGAGGCGCAGGTCGACCGCTTCATGGTCCGGATCTCGCTCGGCTATCCCTCGCCGCTCGCCGAGGCCGGCATGCTCGCCGACCACGAGGCGGGCGACCGCGTGCTCTCGCTGACTCCCGTCGCGACGGCCGCCGAGGTGCTGGCGGCCCAGGACGAGGCGATGCGCGTGCACGCCTCGGAGCCGCTGCGCGACTACGTCGTGCGCGTCCTGTGGCGCACGCGCGAGGACCCGCGCGTCGAGCTCGGCGCCAGCCCTCGGGCCGGCCTGATGCTGCTGCGCGCCGCCAAGGCGCACGCGATGATGCGCGGGCGCGACCACGCACTGCCCGACGACGTGCAGGCGCTCGCGGACCCGGTCCTGGCCCACCGCCTGGTGATGGCGCCCGACGCGCCGCGGGCGGCGGCGACGGAAGTGATCGCGGACGCCGTCGCGTCGGTGCGGGCCTTATGAGCGCGCGCCGCCAGCGCGCGCTGAGCGGAGGTCGGGCTTTGTGACGCGCGCGACGGCGGTTGCGATCGGCGGCGTCGTGCTGGCGCTCGTCGCGTTGACGTTCGACGCCTCGCCGCTGTTCGTGCCCGCCGTCGCGTTCATCCTGCTCGGAGCCGGCACGCCGGCGTGGGTCTGCACTGAGCGCAAGGGGCGCGTCGATTCGCCGGCGCGTGCACTCGGATCGGGTGCTCGAGGACGAGCCGCTGGAAGCGACGATCGAGATCAGACGCGGGCCGCTCGCGCTGCCGGGCGCCGAAGTGTGCGACCCGCTCGCCGGCGAGCCGCTGTCGGTCCGCGACGCGCTGTCCTGGCGGCGCGGCGGGCGCACCGTGAGCGTCCAGGTGGTCGCGCGCTTCCCGCGGCGGGGGCACCGATCGATGCCGCCGCCGGAGCTCGTCGTCCGCGACGCGCTCGGGCTCGCGTGCGCGGTCCAGCCCGCGTCGACGCCCGCGCAGGACGTGCTCGTGCTGCCGCGCACGGAGCCGGTGCGCTGGGGCGAGGACCGCCGTCGCTCGAACGCGCGCCTCGCCGGCATCGTCGCGCCGAGCGACGCGCTCGCCGCCGTCGAAATCGACGGGCTGCGCCCGTACCGCCCCGGGACGCCGGCATCGCGGATCCACTGGCCGGCGCTCGCGCGCGGGGCCGGCCTGCTCGAGCGTCGCCTACTGCCTGACGGGGACGCCCAACCGCTGGTCGTGCTCGATGCGCGCGGCGCCGGGCCGCAGGAGCACCTCGACGCCGCGGTGCGCGCGGCGGCCTCGCTGACGCTCGAGCTCGCCCGCCGCGGCGGCTGCCTGCTGCTGTTCCCGGGCGAGCGGCGGCCGGTCGCGATCGACCCCGACCTCGCCGGCTGGCCGGCCGCTCACACCCGGCTCGCGCTGATCGACGGCGGCCCCCGGACGGCGGCGCCGGTGCTGCGGGCGGGGGCGCGCCTGGGCGCGGTCCTGTACGTCAGCGCCCACCATCCCGAACGGGTCCCACCGGGGCTGTCGGGCACCCGCGCCGGCTGCGTGCTGGTCGTGCCCGCCGCGCTCGCGTCGCACTTCAGCACGCGGCCGAGCTTCGCCGTCTCCGGCTGCCTCGGGTTCGCGGTCCGGGCGCGGGCGGGGGCCGCGATGGAAGGGGCAGCGGCGTGAGTGCCGGCTCGCAGGTCGCCGTGCTCTCGCCCGCGCGCGGGCGGCGTCGAGCCTCACGGCGCGTCGCCGAGGAGAGCGCCGAGCGCCCACTGCTGCGGCTCGCGGCGTTTGGCGCGCTCGCGCTCTACGGCGTGCTGCGCTGGGGCGCGATGCTCGACCCGGTGCCGACGTGGCGGCTGCTCGCGTTGCTCGGGCTCGCGCTGCTGTTCGCCGGCGCCGGACCGGCGCTCGTCGCGCGCAGCAGGCTCGCCGCTGTGGTGGCCGCGGTGATTGCGCTGGTCGCTCTGTTCCCGCTCTCCGGCTATCCGTTTGAGTGGGCTCGGCACGTCCGCGTCACGGTGACGGCCGACGCGGTCGGCCAAGGGCTGGCGGCGCTGCAGCGGATCGACGTGCCATACGGGGGAATCAACGGGTGGGTCCGCGCGGTCATCGTGCTCGGCGCCGGGGTGCTGCTGCTGGACGCGGCGCTGGTGCTGGCGTTCACGCCGCGCGCGCTCGGCGACCTGCGGCGCGCGGGCGCCGCGCTGCCGCTGCTCGCGCTCGCCGTCGTCCCCTCGACGTTGGTCCGCCCAGGGCGCCCCTATCTCGAGGGAGTGCTCCTGTTCGTGCTGCTGGCCGCGTTCATCTGGGGCGAGCGGCTGCGCGCGCACGATCGCGTCGCCGCGGCGTTCATGTGCGTGCTCGCGGTGTTCGCGGCGGTGCTGGCGGCGCCGGCGCTGGACCAGCACAAGCCGTGGCTCAGCCCCGAATCGTTCGCCGGCACCTTCACGCCTGCCCACCTCGCGAGCTTCGAGTGGTCGCAGACGTATGGACCGCTGCGCTGGCCGCAGACGGGGCGCGAGATCTTCGACGTGAATGCGCCGCACCCGGAGTACTGGAAGGTCGAGGACCTGGACAGCTTCAACGGCATCGGATGGAGCCAGCTCGCCGCGTGGCAGCAGCCGCCGCTTGCCGCGGAGCTCGGCGCCGGCACCGCCGGCACGCCGGCGCAGCGCGCTGCCTGGACGCAGACGATCAAGGTCACGATCGTCGCGATCAGCTCGCAGAACCTGATCGCGTCGGGCTTCGCCGCGGCACCCCAGCACGTGCCGGGAACCGTGTATCAGCAACAAAGCCCCGGGACGTTCGCCACGACGGCAGGCCTCGGCCCCGGGGACACGTACGAGGTGCAGGTCTATGACCCTGCTCCGGATCCCGCGGAGCTCAGGAGCGCGGGCGATCAGTACCCGCGCGCCGCCCGGCAGTACCTGACGCTGTCGGTGCCGCTGCCCGTGCGCCACGCCCCCGCCGGCGCCGTGTCCGCGCCGATCGGCTTCCCCGCGTTTCACTCGGATGCGCCGCCGCAGATCTCCCCCCAGGCGAGGTGGCCAGTGGGGCGGAGCCCCGCGGGCACCGCAAGCGCCAACGCGACGGCCTTGATCGAGCGCTCCCCATACGCGCGCGCGTACGCGCTGGCCCAGCAGCTCGCCGGCGAATCGGCCACGCCGTACGGCTTCGTCAAGAAGGTCCTGGCGTATCTCTCGACGAGCAACGGGTTCGTCTATGACCAGGACCCGCCGAGCAGCCGCTATCCGATCGAGAGCTTCCTGTTCGCGTCCAAGCACGGCTACTGCCAGCAGTTCTCCGGGGCGATGGCGCTGCTGCTGCGGATGGGCGGCGTACCGGCCCGCGTGGCGGCCGGGTTCACGACCGGCTCGCACAACTCGGCGACGAACTCCTATGTGGTCACCGACACCGACGCGCACGACTGGGTCGAGGCGTGGTTCCCGGGCTACGGTTGGGTCAAGTTCGATCCGACGCCCGCGTCGGCACCCGCCCGCGGCGGCCACCTGAAAGCGTCGGCGCTCCCGGGTGGCGCCGATTTCAACGGCGCCTCCAAGACGCTGCTGCACGGGCTGCAGAATCGCGGCGGCATTGCGGCGGATGCGCTCACGCCGAAGGCCGGCTCCTCGAGCTCGCTGAGCGTGATCGTGCCGATCCTGCTCGGGCTCGCACTGCTGCTGCTCGGCCTGATCGTGCTCCTGCTCATCCGCGGCGGGCGGGTTCGCACGCCCGAGCAGGTGCTGACGGAGCTCGAGCGGGCCTTGCGGCGCTGCGGACGGCCGGTCGCCGGCGGCGTCACGCTCGCGACCGTCGAGAAACGCCTGCGCTACAAGCCGGACGCGGCGGCCTACGTACGGGCGATCCGACTTGAGCGGTTCGCTCGCGCGTCCGAGACACCAACCCCGAGGCAGCGCCGCGCGCTGCGCGCGGAGCTGCGCGCCGGGATGGGCCTCCGAGGCTGGCTGCGCGCGCTGGTGGCTCCTGCCGCCGCGGTCGACGCCCCACGGACGCCTACACTCCCACTGATGGAAGACGTATACGAGCTGTACCGACGCGGGACCGAGTTGCTCGAGGCGGGACACAATCACCAGGCGGTGGTTCCGCTCTCGCGCGCACGCGACCTCGCGCCCGACAAGACTTCGATCCGCGAGGCGCTCGGCCGCGCGCTGTTCCACGCGCAGCGCTACGAGCGAGGCCGCTGAGGAGTTCCAGGCCGTGATCGAGCGCGCCCCGACGAACGATTACGCGCTGTTCTGTCTGGGGCGCTGCCTGCAGATGCTCGGCCGCCACGCGGAGGCCCGCCAGCCGCTGGCGCTGGCGGCGTGCATGCAGCCCGAGCGCGGTGATTACCGGCTACCGTGACCGCGCCAGACCGCCGCGGCGCGCCGAGCCGCTGCAGCGCGCTCGTAACTGCCTACAGCGCGTGCGGTGCTACGCTAGGCGGCACAGCTTTCTGTGCCGGGCGCTTCCCGGTGAAGTACTAGGAAGTGGGCGCTCGCCCGCTTTTTTTATGAGTTTTGTGAACGGAGGAGATCGTCGTGAGTGCACTTCAGACAGAGATCGAAGAGCGGCTCGCCGTGCGCGAGCCCGAGGTCGAGGTGCTGCTCGCTGAAGAGATCTCCGGGAGCACTCTGCGGCTGTTCATCGATCATCCCGACGGCGTCACGCTGGCGCTGTGCGAGCGCGTGTCCGGACACTTGAACGACTATCGCGATCGATACGCGCTCGAGGTCTCATCGCCCGGGCAGGACCGGCCGCTGACCAAGCCGCAGCACTTCGCCCGCTTCCTCGGCCGGCATGCGCGCGTGCGCTTGCGCGAGGCGAGCGAGGGTCACAAGAGCGTCACCGGCGAGCTCGTGGGCGCGTCCGAGCAGGAAGTGACGATTGCCGCCGGAGAAGGGATCCTCACGATCCCCTACGAGCAGATCGTCCGCTCCAACCTCGTCCCCGGAGACTGAACCATGTCGAAAGAGATCGTCGAAGCCGTGCGAGGCCTCGCGGCCGAGAAGAACATCTCCTCCGAGAAGCTGATGGAGGCGCTCGAGGACGCGCTCCTGTCCGCCTACAAGAAGACCCCGGGCTCCGCGCCGCTACGCAAAGGTCGAGATGGACCGCGACAGCGGCGACTTCAAGGTCTGGGAGCTGAAGATCCCGCCGGAGCTCGAGGAGCAGCTGCTGGTCGAGGCGACGGTCGACCAGCAGCCCGCGTCGACCCCGAGACGGGCGAGATGCGCGAGCCGCCGGAGCCGGAGATCGACCTCGAGAAGCTCAAGGAGTACGAGGACCAGATCGAGACCGAGGACGTGACGCCGCACGACTTCGGCCGGATCGCCGCGCAGACCGCCAAGCAGGTGATCCTGCAGCGGATCCGCGAGGCCGAGCGCGACATGATGTTCGAGGAGTACCGCGACCGCGTCGGCGAGCTGATCACCGGGATCGTGCAGCAGTCCGACTCCCGCTACACGCTCGTGCAGCTGCGCGAGCGCGTCGAGGCGCTGCTGCCGAAGTCCGAGCAGGTCGAGGGCGAGCGCTACGACCACTCGCAGCGGATCAAGGCGGTGATCAAGGACGTCTCGAACTCGACCAAGGGGCCGTGGATCATCGTCTCGCGCCGTGATCCGGAGCTGATCAAGTCGCTGTTCGAGCTCGAGGTGCCCGAGATCGCCGACGGGCTGGTCGAGATCACCGGCGTCGCGCGCGAGCCCGGGTACCGCTCGAAGATCGCCGTCGTCTCGCACGTCGACGGCGTCGACCCGGTCGGCGCCTGCGTCGGGCCCCGCGGGCTCGCGGGTGCGCATGGTCGTGTCCGAGCTACGCGGCGAGAAGATCGACATCATCCCCTACAACGACGAGCCGGCCCGGTTCGTCGCCAAGGCCCTGTCGCCGGCGCGCGTGCGCGAGGTGCTCGTCGACGACGCCGACAAGCAGGCGACCGTGATCGTCCCCGACGACCAGCTGTCGCTGGCGATCGGGCGCGAGGGGCAGAACGCCCGCCTCGCCGCGCGGCTGACCGGCTGGCGGATCGACATCCGCTCCGAGACCGAGTTCGCGGCCGAGGAGGCCGAGCACGGTTACGAGGAGGAGGAGCTGCAGGGCCGCTGCGCCGCGATCCTCTCGAACGGCCGACGCTGCCCGAACGCGGCTCTGCCGGGATCGCGCTACTGCGGGATCGAGGCGCACCAGGCGCTGGCCGGCAAGGAGCACGACGAACCGCGCGGCGGCCGCGGCCGCGAGGGTGGGCGGCGCGGCGGGGAGCGCGCGAGCGGGCGGGTCGATCAGGCCGCTGAGAGCGCCGCCTCGTAGGACATCCAGGCGATTACACTGGAAGCCTGATGGCCAAGCGCGTCAACGAGATCGCCCGGGAGCAGGGACTCCCGACGCGCGAAGTCCTCGCGCGGCTGCGCGCGGCGGGCTTCGACGTCAAGGCGCCGTCCTCCTCGATCGACGAGGCGACGGCGCTGCGCGTGCTCGCGAACGGCGGCGGCAGCGGCGCCCCGGATGCGGCGCCCGCAGACAGTCCCCAGCGCGCCGAGTCCTCTGCGCGAGCGGAATCCGGGCAGGAACGCAGAACGGACCAGCGCCGTTCGCAGCCGGCGCGCTCAGACCAGCCGCGCTCCGATCAGCCGCGATCTGGCCAGCCGAGAGCGGACCGCTCGCGCTCTGAGCAGTCGCGTCCGGACAGGCCTCGTTCCGAGCAGCAGCAGCGTCCGGACAGGCCTCGTTCCGAGCAGCAGCAGCGTCCGGACAGGCCTCGTTCCGAGCAGCAGCAGCGTCCGGACAGGCCTCGCTCCGAGCAGCAGCAGCGTCCGGACAGGCCTCGCTCCGAGCAGCAGCAGCGTCCGGACAGGCCTCGCTCCGAGCAGCAACAGCGTCCAGACGACCCTCGGTCCGATCAGCAGCGCTCCGAGCAGGCCCGCGACGTGCGCGCCGAGCAGCGCCGTGACACACGTTCTGACCAGGTGCGCGATCCGCGCACCGAGCAGCAGCGCCGCGACACCCGCGGCGGGCAGCCGCGCGACGCGGACGCGACCCGCGAGACCGCGGCCGAGCGACAGCGCGACCTCCCGACCGACCCACGCCGCGAGGTGCCGACCGATCCCCGCCGCGAGATGGGCAGCGACCCGCGCCGCGAGCCATCCTCCGAGCACAAGCGACCGACCCGCGACTCGCTACAGGGCGAGCGCGCTCCCGGCAACGCCGGTGGTCGCCGACGGGTCGTGATCGACTCGCAGGCATCGCGCCGCGCGCCCGGCGGCGGGACGCCCGCGCAACCCAATCAGCCGCCCCGCCGCCAGCGTCGAGGGCGCCGGCGCCGCGGCGTCTACGACGAAGAGGCGGAGGCGCGGCCGTCGTCGCGCACGGCCCTCGCCGAGCCCGATGCGATTCAGGTCACCTCCGGCGCGACCGTCAAGGACCTGGCCGAGTACCTCGACGTCCCGGTGCCCGAGATCATCAAGAAGCTGATGGCAGCTCGGCGAGATGAAGACGCAGAACCAGACCCTCGCCGACGAGACGATCGAGGTGCTGGCGGCCGAGCTGGGCAAGGACGTCGAGATCGTCCACTCGGAGGACGAGTCGGTCGCCGAGCCGGTCTACGACGACGACGAGGAGGAGCTCGTCGAGCGCGCCGCCGGTGGTGACGATCATGGGTCACGTGGACCACGGCAAGACTTCATTGCTGGACTCGATCCGCGAGACCGAGGTCGCTGCCGGCGAGGCCGGCGGGATCACCCAGCACATCGGCGCCTACCAGGTCCATCACGGCGATGCGACCGTGACCTTCCTCGACACGCCCGGCCACGAGGCGTTCACCGCGATGCGCGCCCGCGGCGCGAAGGTGACCGACATCGCCGTGATCGTCGTGGCTGCCGACGACGGCGTCAAGCCGCAGACGAACGAGGCGGTCGACCACGCGCGGGAAGCCGCCGTGCCGATCCTCGTGGCGGTGAACAAGATCGACAAGGAGGGCGCCGACCCGACGCGGGTGCGCAGCGAGATGACACAGCTCGGGCTGCAGCCGGTCGAGTGGGGCGGCGACACTGATTTCGTCGACGTCTCGGCGCGGACCAAGGAGGGGCTCGACGACCTGCTGGACACGATCGTCACGATGGCGGAGCTGCAGGAGCTGCGCTCGAACCCGAGCGCCGCGGCGTCTGGCACCGTGATCGAGTCCAAGCTCGACCCCGGTCGCGGGCCCGTGGTGACGATCCTGATCGGCCGCGGAACGCTGCTGGTCGGAGATGCGGTCGTCGCCGGCGCCCACTGGGGCCGCGTGCGCGCGATGTACGACTTCATGGGCAAGAAAGTCGCCCAGGCGCTGCCGGGAGAACCGGTCGAGGTGCTGGGATTCGACAGCGTCCCGGAAGCCGGCGAGCGCGTGCTGGTCGTCGAACACGAGCGGCGCGCCCGCCAGCTCGCGACCGAGCGCGCGACGCGGCTGAAGGCCGAGGCGCAGGCCCGGCGCCGCAGCAAGCGCGTCTCGCTCGAGGACATCTTCAAGAGCGGCGCACAGGAGCTCGGCCTGGTGATCAAGTCGGACGTCGCCGGCTCGCTGGAGGCAATCCAGGATGAGATCGCGAAGCTGCCCCAGGACGAGGTCGCGGTCAACGTGATCCGCGGCGCGGTCGGCGGCGTGACCGAATCGGACGTGATGCTGGCCGCCGCGTCGGATGCCGTCATCCTGGCGTTCAACGTGCGCCCGGTCGGCGACGCGCGAGCGGTGGCCGAGCGCGAGGGCGTCGAGATCCGCCACTACGCGGTGATCTACCGAGCGATCGAAGAGCTGCGCTCCGCGATGGAGGGCATGTTGGCCCCCGAGGAGGTCGAGGAGACGCTCGGCTCGGCCGAGGTGCGCCAGATCTTCCGCGCCTCGCGCGTCGGGACGATCGCCGGCTGTCACGTGCTCGAAGGAAGGATCACGCGGGGGGCCAAGGTCCGCCTCGTGCGCGACGGAACAGTCATCTACACCGGCGAGATCGCGAGCCTGCGCCGTTTCAACGACGATGTCCGCGAGGTCGCGGCCGGGTTCGATTGCGGCATCGTGCTCAGGGACTACGCCGACGTCAAGGAAGGCGACGTGATCGAGAGCTACGCCACTCGCCAGGTCGAGCGCGAGCTCGCCTGAGCCGGCGATGCCCTCGAGCGGCTTCGTCGCCGTGCTCGTGATCGAGTTGCACTTTCCGGACGCCGGCAGCCTGAAGAGCAAGCGCAAAGAGCTCTCGTCGATCAAGGCGCAGCTCCACGGACGCTTGGGCGCGGCCGTGGCCGAGGTCGACCACCAGGACAGCTGGCAGCGCTCGACGTTGACCGCGGCGCTGACCGGCGGATCGCTGTCGACGCTCGCGACCGCCGCCGACCGAGTCGAGCGCTGGCTCGACGCCCGCTGGCCCGACGGCGTCAGCGTGCAGCGGCTCGTCGCGTCGATCGAGGACCTGGCCGGATGAACACCTTGCGCATCCGCGAAGGGGGGTAGGATGGCGCACGGCCGCATGCGCCGTGTCGATGAGGCAGTGCGAGCTGTCCTCAGCGACGCGATCGCCAACGATCTCCAGGACCCGCGCGTCGGGTTCGTGACAGTGACCGCCGTAAAGACCAGCTCAGATCTGCGCCACGCTCGCGTTTACGTGAGCGTGCTCGGGGACGACCAAGCGCGCGAGGAGAGCCTCGCGGGTCTGCGCTCGGCCCACGGCTTCCTGCAGGCGTACCTCGCTTCTGAGCTGACGCTCAAGCACACGCCGACGCTGGCGTTCGAATACGACGAGTCGATCGATCGAGGCATGCGAATCTCCCATCTGCTCGACCATGGTTCGGATGCCGATGCCTGACAACGGCGCCCGCTCGAGCCGCGACGAGGTGCTGGAGGCGCTCCGTGGCGCCCCGAAGCTGCTCCTCGTCACCCACGAGAACCCCGACGGCGATGCGCTCGGATCGCTGGTCGCGATGCAGGAGCTGCTCACCGCGTTGCGCAGGGACAGCGTGATGCTGATCGACCGCCGCGACTTCCCGCTGCCCCACGAATACCAGTTCCTGCCGCTCCCGGGGCTCGTCAACGAGCCGCCCGACGATCTCGCGGAGCGGACGATCGTGTTCCTGGATTGCGGGAACCTGGAGCGCAACCCGGCCGAGGCGCTCAGGCGACCCGGCGCACGCACCCTCAACATCGACCACCACCACGACAACACTCGCTTCGGCACGATCAACCTCGTCGTGCCGCAGGCGTCGTGCACGGCGGAGATCGTCTGGGAGCTGATGCAGGCGCTCGGCGTCGTCCCGACCCTGACGATGGCCGAGGCGCTCTACGTCGGCCTGATCACCGACACGGGCCGCTTCATGTACGAGAACACGACCCCCCGCGCCCACGTGATGGCGGCGGAGCTGATTCGCGCGGGCGTCGACGTGCACGAAATCTACCGCCAGGTGTACGAGGGCGTGCCGTTCGAGAAGCTCACGTTGCTCGCGCGGGGGCTCGAGAACGTCGAGCGATACGACGGCGGCACGCTGACGATCAGCTCGCTGAGCATCGAGGACTTCCTCGAGTCCGGAGCCGCCGAGAGCTACTCCGAGGGCGTGGTCGATTATCTGCGCGCGGTCGAGGGGACGGTCGTCGCGGCGCTCGTGCGCGACCGGATCGGAGAGAGCAACGGGGGGCCGCCACGCAAGGTGTCGCTGCGTGCCAGCGACGACCGCGTGGACGTCTCGAAGATCGCTCGGGCCCAGGGCGGCGGCGGTCATCGCCAAGCCGCCGGCTTCGGTACTTCGATGGAGTGGGACGAGCTGGTGGCGTTCCTGCGCGCGGCGGTCGCCCAGGAGCTCGCGGCCACGGCGTGACTGGCGAGGCGGGCGCCGCGAGCGGCGTAATCCTGCTCGACAAGCCGCCCGGGATCAGCTCGGCCGCCGCGGTCGCGGACCGCAAGCGTGCGCTCGGGCGCGGCGTGAAGGTCGGCCACGCGGGCACGCTTGACCCGTTCGCGACCGGTCTGTTGCTCGTGCTGGTCGCGCGCGCGACGCGCGTGCAGCGGTTCCTGATGGCGCTCCCCAAGACCTACGAGGTCAGCGCCCGTTTCGGGGCCGTGTCGAGCACCGGCGACCCGACGGGCGAGATCGTCGCGACGGGCGTCGTCCCGACCGGCGAATTGGCGCTCCCGATCGGTCCGATCCGCCAGCGGCCGCCGGCATTCTCAGCCGTCAAGGTCGGCGGCCGGCGCGCGTATGCGCTCGCGCGGGCGGGGATCGAAGTCGAGCTGCCCGAGCGGGACGTGGTCGTGTACCGCTTCGAGGAGTCCTGGCGCGAGGGAGATCGCCGAGGGTTCGTGATCGAATGCTCCTCGGGGACGTACGTCCGCAGCCTGGTCGCCGACCTCGGCGACGCGTACTGCGAGCAGCTGCGGCGGACGCGGATCGGCGGCTTCGACGTCCGCGACGCCGACCCCGACCGGCTCGTCCCGCTCGTCGACGCGCTCGCCTTCATGCCGGAGGTGCGCGTGGCGGGCGAAGCGGCGCGGCGGGCCGGCCATGGCGTCGCCGTGCCAGGTCGCGCCGACGAGGTCGTGCGGCTGACCGACGCCGACGGCCTGATCGCGCTCGCCGAGCCGGCTGGCGAGGGACTGCTCAAGCCGATCGTCGGACTGCGCTCCTGAGACGCCGATGGTCCGGACCACTACGCTTGCACGCCGAATGCGGATCGTGATGCTCACAGAGGCCGAACGCCGCCCGCGGCGGATCGCGGTGGGCGAGTTCGACGGCGTGCACCTCGGCCACCGCGAGGTGATCGCGGGCAACGACACGGTGCTGACGTTCGAGCCGCATCCGATGCGCGTCACGCACCCCGACGCCGCGCCGAAGCTGCTGACGAGCTTCGACGTCAAGACGGAGCTGATCGCGGACCTCGGCGTGGAGGAGCTGGTCGTGATCCCGTTCGACGACGGCTTCGCGCACCAGAGCGCGGCGGAGTTCATCGACGATGTGCTCGTCGACCGTCTCCAGGCGAGGACGCGTGTCGGTCGGGGAGAACTTCCACTTCGGCCACCAGGCCGTCGGTGACCCGGCGCTGCTCGCGGCCGATCCGCGGTTCCAGACGCGCGTCGTCGCGATGGTGGAGCTCGACGGCGAGATCGTCTCCTCGAGCCACATCCGCGCGCTCGTCCTGTCGGGCGACGTCGAGACGGCAGCGCGCTTTCTCGGCGCGCCGTTTCGCCTGCGCGGCGAGGTCGTGCACGGCGATCGAGCGCGGGCGCGAGCTCGGCTTTCCGACCGCCAACATCATCCCCGACGAGGCGCTCGTCTGCCCCGGACACGGGATCTACGCCGCCCGCGCGAACGGCGACTGCGCGGCCGTCAGCATCGGCGTGCGCCCGACCTTCGGAGCCGGCCGGGCGCTCCTGGTCGAGGCGTACGTGCTCGATCGCGAGGGCTCGACCTCTACGGCACGACGCTGACGATCGAGTTCCTCGCGCGCCTGCGCGGCGAGCGCCGCTTCGAGTCGGCGCAGGCGCTGATCGACCAGATGCACGAACGACGTGCGGCGGACCCGCGGATTGTGCGCCGAGCACGCTCTGCTAGCCTCACCCGAGGCTCATGACGCTGACCAAGGAACGCAAGCAGGAGCTGATCGATCGCAGTTCGGCGATCACGGCATGGACACCGGCAAGGCCGAGGTCCAGATCGCGCTGCTGACCGAGCGGATCAACGAGCTCACCGAGCACCTGCGCACGCACCGCAAGGACCACCACTCGCGCCGCGGGCTGCTGATGCTCGTCGGGCGCCGGCGCCGGTTCCTGAACTATCTTCAGCGCAGCGACCTCGAGCGCTACCGCGCGCTCGTTCGCGAGCTCGGCCTGCGGCAAGTGAGCGCCGCCGAGGCGCCGACGATCGTCGAGCCGGGTCGCCGGCGCCCGAGTTCACGTTGCGCCGCGGCGACGGCAGCGAGTTCACGCATGCCGACCTGCTCGGCCACACGACCGTACTGGTGTTCTATCCGTTTGCGTTCAGCCCGGTCTGCACCGATCAGCTCAACCTGTACGAGGAGCTGCTCGACGAGTTCGCCGACCGCGGCGCGACGCTGTACGGCGTCTCGTGCGACGCGACCTAGTCGCAGACGGCGTTCAGGGAGAAGCTCGGGGTCACGATCGAGCAGCTGTCGGACTTCGAGCCCAAGGGGGAGGTGTGCCGTGCGTTCGGCGTCTACCACCCCGGCGGGTTCCCGCAGCGCGCGCTCGTGATCGTCGGCCCTGACGCGGTCGTCAAGTGGAGCTACCAGGCGGCTTCCCCCGGCGATCTGCCGGGCGCCAACCTGATCTTCGACGGGCTGGGCGCCGACGCCTGAGCGCGCGTCCGGCCCGGCGCGCGGACCGATGACAGCGAGGATCTCGCCTCGGCGCCGGTGCCGCCGCCCACGGCGACGATCACGTTCGCGGCGCAGCGGACGCGCCGCTCGCTGATCATGTACGCCGATTTCGAATGCCCTTTCTGCGCGTTCTCCACGGGCAGCTCCAGCGGCGTCGCGTTGCGGGTCGTGTTTCGGCACTTCCCGGTCCGTGTCGCCACCCGCGCGCGTGGCCGGCCGCGTGCGCGGCCGAGGCGGCCGGCCTGCAGGGGCGCTTCTGGGAGATGCACGATGCGCTGTTCGCCGATCAGGCCCGGCTCGAGGACCCGCATCTGTGGGAGCGGGCGCGTGCGCTCGGGCTCGACCTCGAGCGCTTCGACGCCGACCGACGCAGCGCCGACGTGCTCGCGCGGGTCGCGCCGGGACTTCGAGTCTGGAGTGCGGGCCGGCGTGGTCGTCGACCCCGACGCTGTTCACGAGCCGCGGGGGTGTCACGCCGGCCGGCTTGACTCCGTCGGAGATCGAGCTGCTCGTGCGCAGCTCAGCCGAGCGTCGGCGGAGCGGCCGCGCAGCGGCCTCGCCGACGGCGCGCGCGGTGAAGGCTGGCGCGGACCAGATCGAGTTGACGCGCCGGCGACGATCGCGCCTCCAGGTGCGCGAAGTGCGGACTGCCGGCTTCGCACATGCCCTTGACCAGCATCAGGAGGTCGATCGCGGTGACGTCGGGCGCGGACCGTTCGCCTGGTCCTGCGCCCGCGCCAGCAGCGCTCCGATCAGCTCGAGCATCTCCTCGTGGGCAGCGCTGATCTCGTCGTTGTTCGAGAGCCATTGGTCGCCGACGGCTTCGAACAGCGCGCGGTCGCCTGCTGGCGGCCGACGATGTCCTCGAGGAACTCGAACAGCGCCTCGCCCGGATCGTCGGCGTCGAGCAGCTTGCGCTCCGCTGTTCCAGCGCACTCGCGGATCGCGCTCGACGACGACCGCCGCGATCAGGTCGTCCTTGGTCGGGAAGTTGCGAAACAGCGTGCCGCGGCCGACGCCGGCGCGCTGCGGCGATCTCGGCGACGCCGACGTCGAGCCCCCGCTCGCGGAACACTCGTCCGCGGCCTCGAGCACACGCTTGCGGTTGCGTTCCGCGTCTGACTCTGAGGGGTCGTTCGCTCTTGGGACATGTGCGGCATCAGCATTCTCCTATGCGGCGAGCGCCGCGGGGGACGGTTTCGAGCTCCAGGCCTTCGACATGTCGCTGGCGCAGAGCGAAGATCATGATCAGCGCTCCGGCGGCGAGCATGCCGGCCGCGATCGCGAACGCGACGTGGTATCCGGACACGTGCGCCGGGCAACCTGGGCGGCGCTCGGATGGCCGGCGATGCTGACAGGATGTTGCTCGTCCGGGTCGCCGCCGCGCGTCGAGAGGATCGCGAGCCCGAGCGAGCCGCCGACCTGCTGGGCGGTGTTGAACAGCCCCGACGCGAGCCCGGCGTCGTCGGCGCGCACGCCGCCGGTGCCGAGCAGCGTGATCGGCACGAACACCAGCCCCATCCCGATGGTCATCGGCACCAGCCCGGTGAGCAGGTTGGTCACGTAGCTGCCGTGGACCGGAAGCTGCGTCAGCACAGCCCATGCCGGCGGCGGCGATCACGATGCCGAGAACCGACACGTTCCGCACCCCGAGCCGCTTGATCAGCTGCTGGGCGATGCCCGCGCCGACCACGATCCCGCCCGTCGACCGGCAGGAACGCGAGGCCGGCCTGCAGCGGGCTGTAGCCGAGGATCTCCTGCACGTACAGCGAGGCGAAGAAGAACATCCCGAACATCCCCGAGGCGACCAGCAGCATCGACCGCGTCGCGCGACCGCCAGCGACCGGACGCGGAAGATCGAGCCGCATCAGCGGCGCGGCGCTGCGACGCTCGATCACGACGAACGCCGCCAGCAGCAGCGACGCCCGAGCGCGAGCACGCCGATCGTCTTGCCCGATCCCCAGCCCCACGCCTGCGCCTTGACGATCCCGAACACGAGCGCCAGCAAGCCCGCCGGTGACCGTCACCGCGCCGCGCGAAGTCGAAGCGGCGGTGCGACGTCGACCCGCGACTCGGCACGTAGCGCAGCGCGAGCACGAACGGTGCAGACGCCGACCGGGACGTTGACGAAGAAGATCCAGCGCCACGAGACGAGGTCGGTCAGGACGCCGCCGAGCAGCAGCCCGACGGCGGCGCCGCCGGCCGCGATCGCGCTCCAGACGCCGAGCGCGCGTGGTCCGCTCCGCCTGGTCGGTGAAGGTGGTCGTGATGATCGACAGCGCCGCCGGCGAGACGAGCGCGCCGCCGAGGCCCTGCAGGCCGCGGCCGACGATCAGCATCGTCGAGGACTGCGCGAGGCCGTTGAGCAGCGAGGCGGCCGGCGAACAGCGATCACGCCGGCGATGAACAGCCGTCTTGCGCCCGAGCAGGTCGGCGGCGCGGCCGCCGAGCAGCAGGAAGCCGCCGAAGATCAGCGTGTAGGCGTTGACGACCCACTGCAGGTTCGCGGGGGAGAAGTGCAGGCCGCGCTGGATCGACGGCAGCGCGACGTTGACGATCGTGGTGTCGAGCACGACCATGAACTGCGCCAGGCAGGCGATCACCAGGACCAGCCAGCGGTTGAAGTCGGCGTTGGTTCTCGACGGTGTCGGTTGCGTGACGCCGCTCATCGAAGCTCCTGTGTGGACGGCAGGTAAACTGGACTGGCTGGTCCGGTTAGGCTACCACAAAGCGGACCGGCCGGTCCGCTTTGTGACCGATCGAAAACGCGGACCGGCCACACGCGCGAGCGCGTCGCCGGCAGTCGCCCGCTACCATCACGATCCGTTCGGAACGAAGAAAAACGAAGCACTCCGCCGACCGAAGGGCGGAGCAGAAGGGAACACAATGAATATGTCTGACGCCGTTACGCGCGTGACCGTCGAGATCGCGGGCAAGGAGATCTCGTTCGAGACCGGCAAGCTGGCCAAGCAGGCCTCCGGCGCAGTCGTCGTCCGAGCGGGCGACACGATGGTTCTCTGCACCGCCACCGCGGGCAACCTCGCGCGACGTCGACTTCCTGCCCCTCACGGTCGACGTCGAGGAGCGCATGTACGCCGCCGGGAAGATCCCCGGCTCATTCTTCAAGCGCGAGGGTCGCGCCGGCGAGAAGGCGACGCTCGACCGCCCGCATGATCGACCGCCCGATCCGCCCGCTCTTCCCCAAGGGCTGGCGCTACGAGACGCAGCTGGTCGCGATGCCGATGTCGGTCGACCACGTCAACCCCTACGACATCCTCGCGATGAACGGCGCCTCCGCGGCGCTGATGCTCTCCGACATCCCGTTCCCGACTGCCCGTCGGCGCGGTCCGGATCGGCAAGGTCGACGGCAACTTCGTCGTCAACCCCGACGAGGAGGACCTGGTCGACAACACCGACCTCGACCTGATCGTCGCCGGCACCGAGGAGGCGATCCTGATGGTCGAGGCCGGGGCCAACGAGATCCCCGAGGCGGAGATCCTCGACGCGCTCGACATCGCCCACGAGGCGATCAAGAAGCTCTGTCGCGGCGCAGGGCGAGCTGGCCGAGCAAGGCCGGCAAGGCGAAGATCGAGGTCGAGGCCCCGGCAGGTTCACCCGGACCTCTACGAGCAGATCAAGGCCTCGCACGGCGCCGCGCTCGACGCCGCGACCCAGGTCGAGGACAAGCTCGAGCGCCAGGACGCGACCAAGGCGGTCGAGGAGCAGGTGCTCGTCCAGCTACTCCGGCGACCCGGAGGCGGCGACGTACGCCGAGTACCGCGCCAACGCCCAGCGCGCGTTCGACAAGCTCGAGAAGACGCTGATCCGCGAGCGGATCGCGGTCCAGAAGAAGCGCCCCGACGGCCGCAGCGCCGACGAGATCCGGCCGATCTCGATCGAGGTCGGCGTCACCCCGCGCACGCACGGCTCGGCGCTGTTCACGCGCGGCCAGACGCAGGCGCTCAGCGTCGTCGCGCTCGGCACCACGCGCGAGGAGATGCGGCTGGACACGCTCGGGCTGGAGACCGACCAAGCGCTACTTCCACCACTACAACTTCCCGCCGTTCTGGGTCGGGGAGGCCGGGTTCATGCGCGGGCCCAAGCGCCGCGACATCGGCCACGGCGCGCTCGCCGAGCGGGCGCTGGTGCCGATGATCCCGAGCCAGGAGGACTTCCCCTACACGATCCGCGTCGTCTCGGACATCCTCGAGTCCAACGGCTCGAGCTCGATGGCCTCGGTGTGCGGCTCGACGCTGTCGCTGATGGACGCCGGCGTGCCGCTCAAGGCGCCGGTCGCCGGGATCGCGATGGGCCTGATCAAGGAGGGCGATGACTACATCGTCCTCACCGACATCGCCGGCGTCGAGGACCACCTCGGCGACATGGACTTCAAGGTCGCCGGGACCGCGACGGGATCACCGCGCTGCAGATGGACATCAAGATCACGGGCGTCACGTTCGAGATCATGCGCGACGCGCTGGCCCAGGCGCAAGGTCGCGCGCGAGTTCATCCTCGGCAAGATGGCGAAGGTCATCGACGCGCCGCGCGACGGAGCTGTCCAAGTACGCCCCGCGGATCTCGACGATCAAGATCGACCCCGAGAAGATCGGCCTGCTGATCGGCAAGGGCGGCGAGACGATCCGCGCGCTGCAGGAGGAGTTCGAGTCCCAGATCGACGTCAACGACGAGGGCCAGGTGCTCGTCTACGCGTCCAACCGGGAGCTCGGCGACGCGCTGGTCGACCGGATCCGCTCGATGACCAAGGAGGTCGAGGTCGGCGACGAGTTCACCGGCAAGGTCGTCAAGACGACCACGTTCGGCGCGTTCGTCGAGCTCTCCAAGGGCACCGACGGCCTGCTGCACATCTCCAACGTCGCGCCCGGGCGCCGGATCGCGACGGTCGAGGAGGTGCTCAACAAGGGCGACGAGCTCGCCGTGCGGGTGGTCGAGGTCGACCGCGAGCGCGGCCGGATCGGCCTGCGGCTCGCCGACGATCCCGAGATCGCCGGCAAGACCGTCGAGGAGCTGGCGGCGATCGGCAGCGGCGACGACGGCCGGCGCGGCCGCGACCGTGGCGGCGGCGACCGAGGCGGCCGCGGACCGCGACCGCGACCGCGACCGCGGTGCGCGCGCGACGGCGACCGCGACCGCGACGCGAGACCGCGGACCGCGATCGGCGGTGACCGCGTGCGCGACCGCGACCCCGAGCGCCGCTCCGCGGCGGTCCCCGCGCCGGCCGGCCGCCGTGGCCCACGAGCACCGGCTGACGACGCTCGATTCGGGCGTACGGATCGTGACGGAGGCGATGCCCTCCGTCCGGTCCGTGTCGCTCGGGTTCTGGATCGGCACCGGCTCGCGGGACGAGTCCGACGACCAGGCGGGGCTCTCGCACCTGCTCGAGCACCTGCTGTTCAAGGGCACCGCCAAGTACAGCTCGCTCGAGATCGACCAGATCTTCGACGGCATGGGCGCCGAGCTGAACGCCGGCACGGGCAAGGAGACGACCTCGGTCTACGCGCGGGTGATCGACGAGCACCTGCCGGAGGCGTTCGACGTGATGGCCGACATGGTGTTCCGCCCGGCGCTCGACGACATCGACTCCGAGCGCGCGGTGATCCTCGAGGAGATCGCGATGTACGAGGACGACCCGCAGGAGAAGGTGTTCGACGTGCTCGGCGAGGCGGTCTTCGGCGACCGACCCGCTCGGCCGCGCGATCATCGGCCGCGCGCCGGTGATCGCCGACACGCCGGCCGCCGAGATCGCGCGCTTCCACGCCGCGCGCTACCGCGCCCGGCGAACATCGTGATCGCGGCCGCGGGCGCGGTCGACCACGACGCATGCTCGTCGCCGACTGGCGGCCGAGCGCGACGCCGGCGTCGAGCGCCGCGGCGACGGCGCGTCCGACCGGCGCCGGCGCGGCGGCGACCGATCGCCGCCGCGCCGGCGCGGTTCGAGCGCAAGGACACCGAGCAGTTCCACGTCTGCCTCGGCGGGCTCGGGCTCTCGCGCCACGACGACCGCCGCTTCGCGCTGCGCGTGCTCGACACGATCTTCGGCGGCACCTCCTCGTCGCGCCTGTTCCAGGAGGTCCGCGAGCGCCGCGGCCTGGCCTACTCGGTCTACTCGTTCACGAGCGCCTACCAGGACACCGGGCCAGGTCGGCCTGTACGTCGGCACCCGCGCCGACAACCTCGGCGAGGCGATGCGGTCGTCGGCACCGAGCTCGCGCGGCTGCGCGAGCAGCCGGCGACCGGCGGAGGAGCTGCGCCGCGCCAAGGAGAACCTCAAGGGCCGGGTGCTGCTGGCGCTCGAGTCGACCGGCGCGCGGATGAACCGGCTCGGCTCCGAGCTGCTGGCCGGAGCGCCGCTGCTGCGACTCGACGAGGTCGTCGAGCGGATCGACGCGGTCACGCTCGACGACCTGGCGGCGCTCGTCGACGAGCTGTGGGCGCCCGGAGCGCCTGTCGGCCGCCGGGCATCGGCCCCGACGAGGCGCGCTTCGAGGAGGCGCTCGTCGAGTCGGCCGGCCTGCCGGCGCGTGGCGGCGCCGGCGTCGATCCGGGTCGCGGTCGCCGGCGCCGCCGGGCGGATGGGCGCGACCGTCTGCGGGGCCGTCGAGGCGCGCGACGACATGGAGCTCGTGGCGCGCGCCGATCCCGCGCTCGGGGTCACCGCTCGGCGAGGCGCTGCGTGACGGGCACCCGACGTGCTGGTCGACTTCACGATCCCGACGACGGCGGTCGCCAACGCCCGCGAGGCGGTCGCCGCCGGCGTCCACGTGGTGATCGGCACGACCGGCTTCGATCGTCGACCGAGCTGCGACGACCTGCGGCGGCGCGCGCGGCGAACGTGTTCGTCGCGCCGAACTTCGCGATCGGCGCGGTGCTGATGATGCAGTTCGCCGCGAGGCGGCCGCAGCACATGGCGCGCGGCCGAGATCATCGAGCTGCACCACGACCGCAAGCTCGACCGGCCCAGCGGCACCGCGGCGCGGACCGCCGCGCTGATGCGTGAGGCCAGCGCCGAGGCGCCGAGGTGCCGATCCATTCGGTCCGGCTGCCCGGGGCTGGTCGCCCACCAGGAGGTGATCCTCGGCGACGTCGGCCAGACGCTGACGATCCGCCACGACTCGATCGACCGCGAGTCGTTCATGCCGGGCGTGCTGCTGGCGGTCCGCCGGGTCGGCGAGCTGCACCGACTCGCCGGTGGTCGGGCTCGAGCACCTGCTCGCGGACTAGTCGTCCTGCAACTAGTCGACACCCACTGGCAGTGTCCGCGAGCTGACTTAGGGATCGGTGACCGACACGGTGATCGATCCACTGCTCGGACGGTGGAAGTGGTCGACGATCCACGGGGCCGAGTAGGCGGCCGTGATCGTGTCGGACCCGGACCCGATCGCCGTCGGCTCCAGTGACACGCTGCAGCTTGCGCTTGCTCCGCTGCCGGACAGATGACACGGATCGGCGCCGAAGAAGCGACCTGGCGCTCTGGCTGCTGAAGCTGACATCGCCGCCGGGAGTGATGACCAGGACCGGGCGCGATGTCGGTGACGGTCGCGGTGCACGGCGTCAGCTTGCCAACCTTGAGCGTCGTGCGCGGCGCACGCTAACCGTCGTGCTGGTCGCACGAAATGCGAGCGTGACCTTCGTACTTGTGTGGTCGAACGTGTGAACGCCGTCGCTGGCGTACGTCGCGATCAGCTTGTACGTTGCGGGCATTGGGCCGAGGAACAACCCGTACGCGCACGGGACCAGTGGGCGAGAAGTTCACCTGGCAGCTCGCGCTGGCGCCGCTCCCGGATAGCGTGCACGAGGATGAGTAGGCGACAAACGGGGACCCCCCATATGTGTGGCCGAGGAAGCTCGTGAAGTTCACGGTCCCGACCGGCGTCACCGGCGTGCCCTGATCGACGTCGGTGACGGTGGCGGTGCAGGTCGGCGCGGGCTCACCGAACACGACTTTGGCGGGCGAGCAGATGAGCGACATCGATGTCTGCCTCAGCGGCGTGGAGGAGATCGCAATCCCGGCCGGGTTGGCGCCGGCTGAGATCGCGCTCCCGGCGGTGTTGGTCGCTAGCGTGATCGGCGTAACGGTGTCGGCGCTCGGATTTGTCACGTACGCGGTCTTGCCGTCCGGCGTGATCGCGATGACGCCGGGGTTCGGACCGGCCTGGATCGGGCTTCCCGGCGTGTTGGTCGCCAGCGTGATCGGCGTCACGTCGCCGGTGCCCGTGACGACGTAGGCTGTCGTGCCGTCCGGGGTGATCGCGATCCCGCACGCCCCGCCGGCGAGCGGGATCGTGGTTCCGGGCGTGTTGGTCGCGAGGTCGATCGGCGTCACGCCGGCGGAGCCCGTGACGTAGGCCGTCGTGCCGTCCGGGGTGATCGCGATCCCGCACGCCCCACCTGCGATCGGGATCGTGGTCTGCGGCGTGTTCGTCGCGAGCGAGATCGTCGTCACGCCACCGGGAACGACCACGTAGGCCGTCTGGCTGTCCGGGGTGATCGCGATCGGGCCTGGAGAGGAGCCGATCGGGGTCGGTGTTCCCGCCGTGTCCGTCGCGAGCGAGATCGGTGTGATCGTCGACCCCGACGGGCGGTCGTTGCTCGCATAAGCGCTCGCGCCGTCGGGCGCGAGCGCGATCGCAACCGGGTGCGCGTACGCCGACTTGCCCGGTGTGCCGCCGACCGCGATAGACGGTCCGAGCCCGTCGCTCGGGACCGCGAGCGCCGTTACCGACGGGGGGGTTAACGCGAAGGGCCACGTGTTCGCGTACGGGCTGAGCACGTAGGCGGTCTTGCCGTCAGGGGCCATCGCAATCGCAGTCGGCAGCCTGAACGGAATCTGAACCTGAGGCATGTCCGATCCGGTCGTGATCGGCGTGATGCCGCCGCCCAGTTGGGATAACGCCGCGTTGGTGACGTAGACGATGTAACTAGATCCCGCGTCACCGGCGCTGCCCTCCTCACCGTTGAAGGCGGCGAAGCTCCCGGGGCCGCTGATCCCGAAGCCGACAGCTGCTGACGCGCTCGCCGCATACGCAGCGAACGCGAGCAGCGCGACGCACGCGAACAGTCCCCCACGGACGGACACGCGACGAGCCTCCAGCCGGACACCACGACCCGCGCATCAGCGCCACCACCTTCGACGTTGTGAGAAACGCCCGATCCGCCCCGGGGCGCACCCACCTGCCCCCGGTGCACAGCGGCGGCATTATAGACAGAACGTGGCAATCGTCGCAAGTGTTGATGCCGCCTCCCGCCGTGCTCGAGCCCTCGGGACGGCCGCTCAACGCGGCCAGAGGCTGATCCGCCGTTGTCGACTAGACACTCTGCGATAATCAGGCGGTGTCCGTGAACCTCGGCGCGATCCTGACCGCGATGGTCACGCCGTTCGACGCTGACGGTCGCGTCGACGAGGACGCCGCCGCGCGCCTGATGCACCATCTGGTGGAGCACGGCTCGGACGGCCTCGTGGTCTGCGGCACGACCGGCGAGGCGGCGACGCTGACCGACGAGGAGCACCTCGGCTCATCGAGCTGGCCGTGCAGGAGATGCGCGGCCAGGCGCACGATCGTCGCCGGCGTCGGCTCGAACGACACGCGCCACGCGGTCAAGCTGACCGAACGGCCACGGAGCTGGGGCCCGACGCGCTGCTGTCGGTCAACCCGTACTACAACCGGCCGAGCCGCCGCGGGATCGTCGCCACTACGAGGAGATCGTCCGGGCCACCGACCTGCCGATCGTGCTCTACAACATCCCGCAGCGAACCGCCTCGGACATGCCCAACGACCTGCTTGCGGAGCTCGCCCAGCTCGAGCACATCGTCGCCGTCAAGCAGGCGAACCCCGCGAACCTCGCGAAGATCGACGGGCTGCAGATCTACGCCGGCAACGACGACATGCTCGTCGACGTGCTCGACCTCGGCGAGCCCGGCGGCATCCTCGTCGCCAGCCACCTGTTCGGCGCCGAGATGCGCCGGATGGTCGACGAGCCCGAGCGCCGCCGGCGAGATCGACGCCAGCTTGCAGGACGTCTACCGCGACCTGGCGATCGCACCGCTCGCGTGCAGCGTCAAGGCTGCGCTCATCCTGATCGGGCTGGATGTCGGGGCGCCCCGGCTGCCCTATGTCGCGCTCGACGAGCAGGAGACCGCGGTCGTCCGGGCGATGCTCGAGCGCCACGGCCTGCTGCAGACTGCCGAGCAGGTGAGCGGCACGCTCCGCGTCCTGCCGCTCGGCGGGCTGGGCGAGATCGGCAAGAACATGATGGTGGTCGAGTACGAGGGCCGGATCGTCGTCGTCGACACGGGTCTGCGGTTTCCGACGACCGACATGCTGGGGATCGACCTCGTGCTGCCCGGACTTCAGCTACCTGCGCGAGCGCGTCCGAGGACATCGAGGCGATCGTGATCACCCACGGCCACGAGGACCATCTCGGCGCGCTGCCGTGGGTTCTGCGCGAGCTCGGCGCGGATGATGCGCCGCCGGTCTACGGCGGCCGCGCTGACGATCGCGATGGCACGCTCGAAGCTCGACGAGCACAAGCTGCGCGACGCGCCGCTCGTCGAGCTCGAGCCGGGCGAGGAGCTCGCGCTCGGGCCGTTCACGTCGAGCTGGTCCACATGACGCACTCGATCCCCGACTCGTGCGCGGTCGCGCTCGGCACCGACCTCGGAACGGTGCTGGTGACCGGCGACTACAAGTTCGACCAGACGCCGGTCGACGGCGTGCCGGCCGACGTGTCGCGGCTCGCCGAGCTCGGCCGCGAAGGGGTGCTGCTGCTCTGTGGCGACTCGACCAACGCCGACCGCGCTGGCTTCTCGCCATCGGAGCGCGTCGTCGGGCCGCATCTCGAGGAGGTGTTCGCCCGCGCCGAGGGCCGGATCATCGTCACCAGCTTCGCGTCCAACATCCATCGCGTCCAACAGGTGATCGACGCCGCCGCGGCGCTCGGGCGCAAGGTCGCGCTGGTCGGCCGCTCGATGCGCAAGAACGTCAACATCGGCCGCTCGCTCGGACACATCGAGGTCCCCGACGGCATCCTGATCCAGCCGCAGGAGGTCGAGGACTGGCCCGATGACAAGGTCGTCGTGATCTCGACCGGGTCGCAGGGCGAGCCGCTGTCGGCCCTGCGGCGGATGGCGCACGACGATCACCGCCAGATCAAGCTGCGCCGCGGCGACACCGTCGTGTTCTCGGCCACGCCGATCCCCGGCAACGAGCGCGCCGTCAACGAGACGGTCGACCGGCTCTACCACATCGGCTGCGACGTGATCACGACCGCGAGGCCCCGATCCACGCGTCCGGCCACGGGTACGCCGAGGAGCTCAAGCTGATGCTCAACCTCGTCCGGCCGCGCTACGTGCTGCCCGTCCACGGCGACCACAAGCGGCTGCGTCTGCACGCACAGCTCGCCGACGCGGTCGGCATCGACCCCGACGACGTGTTCCAGGGCGAGAACGGACTGCCGCTCGAGATCGACGAGCGCGGCGCCCGCTTCGGCGAGCCCGAGCAGTCGGGCATGATCTTCGTCGACGGCGTCGACATCGGCGATCCGGCCGACGTCGCGCTGCGCGACCGGCGGATGCTGTCCGCCGACGGGATCTTCATCGTCGTCGCGACGATCTCCGAGCAGACCGGAAACCGGTCGCGCCGACCCGAGGTGATCTTCCGCGGCGTGCCGTTCATCGAGCAGGCCGGCCAGCTCATGAGCGAGATCCGCGACGAGGTCGACCGCTCGCTCGCGCCGCGGCGCGGGACGGGATCCGCGAGATCGACCTGCTCCAGCAGGAGCTGCACGACGACCTCGGCGGCGTTCGTCTACGACCGGCTGCGCCGGCGACCGATGGTGCTGCCGGTCGTCGTCGAGGTCTGAGGCTCCTCCGCGGCCGCGCCGCGGCTGGCCGGGGTCGGGATCCGAATCACAAACCTCGTCCCGGTGCCGTGCGCCGGCGCCTGCAGCGCCACCGTGCCGCCGTGGGACTCGGCCACCGCGTGGACGATCGCCAGCCCGAGGCCGGAGCCGCGGCCGCCGTCGCCGCCGCCGCGCACGAAGCGCTCGAACACGCGCTGCTGCAGCTCCGGCGCGATTCCGGGACCGTCGTCCTCGACGACGAGCGTCGCGTCGCCGTTGTCGGTCGCGGTCGAGGCGTGGATGTGGGTTCCCGGCGGCGTGTGGCGGACCGCGTTGTCGAGCAGGTTGAGCACCAGCCGGTGCAGGTCGTCCCCGATCCCGTCGACGATCGCCGGCTCGGGGTCGATCGTGAGCTCGTGCTCGTCGGCGACCGGCCCGAGCTCGGCCGCCGCGTCGGTCAGGACGTCGGCGAGATCGGTCGGGCCGCGGCGCTGAGAGCGCTTGGCGTCGGCGCGCGCCAGCAGCAGCAGGTCGCCGACCAGCCGGCGCATCCGGCGCGTCGAGCGCAGCGCCGCCTGGGCGGACTCGGCCTGCTCGCCGTCGAGCTCCTCGGCCAGCAGCTCGAGGTTCGCCAGCACGCTGGTCAGCGGCGTGCGCAGCTCGTGCGAGGCGTCGGCCACGAACTCGCGCTGGCGCTCGAGCGCGGCCTCGGTCTCGCTGCGCGCAGCGTCGAGCGCCCGCAGCATCCCTTCCAGCGTGCGCGCCAGCTCCGCGACCTCGTCCTCGGCCTCCGGGTGCGGCAGCCGACGGCTCGGGTCGCGGGTGCGCTCGATCTCTCGCGCGGCCTCCGTCAGCTCGACGATCGGGCGCATCGCACGCTGGGCCGTCGAGAGGCCGGCGAGCAGCGCCAGGACGGTGCCGCCGAGCACGCCGAGCACGAGGAAGAACCGCACCTTCGCGATCGTGTGCTCGACGTTCGACAGCGGCAGCGCGTAGAGCAGCTCCACGTCGGCGTACCGGGGCTGGGCGGACAGCCGCTTGACGGCGACCTTGTAGCCGAGCCGTCGTAGAGACCGGCGCTCAGCTTCGGCGCCTGCAGGAACTGCGAGGTTTCTGGCGCGATCTTGGTGCCCTTGAGCACGATCTGGTCCTGCGTGCACAGGACCGCCCCGCCCTCGTAGATCCGGATCTGCGCGTTGTCGGGCGCGCGTAGTCGTTCAGGCTGACGGGGAACTTGTTGCACAACAGGTAAGGCCCGATGAAGGCCAGATTGCTTCGCTGCAGCTCGCTCTGCAGCTCCTCTGCCGCGGCCGCGACCCGCTTGTTGAACTGGCCGACGAGCTGTCTGTCCACGAACGTGCCCACGATCGCCGCGAACGCCGCCAGGATCACGAACGTCAGCGCCGCGGAGCCACCGGCGAGCCGCCAGCGGATCGGCAGCGACCTATACGCGGAGAACGTAGCCCGCGCCGCGGATCGTGTGTAGGAGCCGAGGCTCGCCACCGGCTTCGAGTTTCCTCCGTAGGTTGGACACGAACACCTCGATCGTGTTCGTCATCGAGAACGGGTCATAGCCCCATACCTCGTCGAGCAGTCGCTGGCGCGAGATCACGATGCGCTCGTTGCGCATCAGATACTCCAGCAGCTCGAACTCGCGCTGCGTTAAGATCGACCGGCCGCTCGCCCGCGTCACCTCGTGCGTGTCGGGGTTGAGCTTCAGATCGCCGACCGTCAACGTCGCCTGACCTCGTGGCGGACGCCGACGCAGCAGAGCGCGCAAGCGCGCCAGCAGCTCCTGGCGCTCGAACGGCTTGACCAGGTAGTCGTCGGCGCCGGCGTCGAGCCCCTCGACGCGCGACTCGACCGCGTCGCGGGCCGTCAGAACCAGGATCGGAACGTCGTCGTCGTCTCCCGCAGCGTTTTGGCGACCTCGATCCCGTCGAGCCCGGGCAGGCCGAGGTCGAGGATCACGAGATCCGGGAGGAACGCGTGCGCCAGATCGAGCGCGTCGATCCCGTCGCCGGCGATCCGCACGTCATAGCCCTCCAGGCGCAGCGACCGCTGCAGCACCTGCGCGATCGCGTCGTCGTCCTCGATGACCAGCACCCGCGGTGGTCGCTCGTAGTCGACCATCTTTCTGCATGTTAACGGTGGGTTGTATGCATTCGCGCGATCCTTAGTGCGTTCTTCATGCGGGAGCGGGGGCGGTCCTCGCGCGGCAGGAGGCGGCCTGGCTCCGTCGAAGGACACCTTTCGCCAGATGCCTCCCCGCCGTCGTTCCAAGAAGCCGCGCAGGCGCGCCAAGCGCCCGCTCCTGGCCGGGCCGCGCAAGCTTGCGGCCCGGGCACGCGACTTCCAGCTGGAGCCCCACCACGTCGACATCCTGGCGCTCGCGGTGATCGCGCTCGGAGTCTTCCTCGGCGGCGTTGCGTACGTGCACTGGGCCGGCGGGGCGCTCGGGAACGGCCTCGTGCAGGCCGCCCGCTTCCTCTTCGGCGCGCTTGGCTACGCCGTGCCGGCGGCGCTGGTCCTGATCGGCGCACTCGTCCTGCTACGCGATCTTCGCCCCCCGGCGCGGCCGCTGCGGACGGGCGGCCTGTGCCTGCTCGCCGCGCTGACGCTCGCGCTCGCGGCCGGCACGCTCGGCCTCGGACCGGGCCGCGCGCCGGCCGACGCGTTCTGGCAGCCGGCGGTGTTCAAGGCCCGCGGCGGGATCGTCGGCGAGGGCGAGCTGTGGGCCACCGCGCACCTGATCTCGACGCTCGGCGCCCAGATCCTGTCCGTCTTCCTGCTGCTCGCCGGCTTGATCCTCGTGACCGGCGCGACGGTTGCCGGGGTGCTCCGGGCGACCGGCACCACGGTCGCCGGCACCGGCCGCGCGCTGAAGCGCTCGACCGGGGGGCTGGCCGGCGCGGTCCGGGGGCCGGCGGGCGGACGCGCGGCGGCGGCGTCGTACACGGCGAGCTCGGGCCCGGCGGGCGGGCGCGCGCCTCAGTCGTTCGAGCCGCTGCGGCCACCCGAACCCGAAGAGGCGGAGTTGATCGTGCGCGCGACCCACATCGAGGCGCCGCCGATTGAACCTGCGGACGCCGGCGAGGATGAGCAGCTCGCCGAGGACGAGCTGGCGTCGGCCGTGGGTGCCGCCGAGCACGAGCACGAGCTCGAGCCCGTTGCTCGCCGGCCCAGCGAGCAACTCGCACTCGAGCCCGAGCATCTCACGCCGCAGGGCCGCTACCGCGGCTCGATCACCGACGACCCGGAGTTCGTCTGGCGCGTGCCGGGGGCACGCTTCCTGACCCGTTCGACCGGCGAGGCGGCCAAGCCCGACACCGCCGGCCAGGAGCAGGTCGCGAGCACGCTGGTCGAGGCGCTCGGCCACTTCGGCATCGAGGCGAAGGTGATCGGCCGCGTCACCGGCCCCACATCACGCGCTACGAGCTGCGGCTGGCACCCGGCACCAAGGTCTCGAAGGTCGCGCAGCTCAAGGACGACCTCGCGTACGCGCTCGCGGCGACCGACATCCGCATCCTCGCGCCGATCCCGGGCAAGCAGGCGGTCGGCGTCGAGGTGCCCAACGCGCGCCGGCGGATCGTGCACCTCGGCGACGTCTTCCAGGAGCCGCCGCCGACTGGTCGCCGCTGACGGTGTGGCTCGGCAAGGACATCGCCGGCCGCGCGATCGGCGCCGACCTCGCGAAGATGCCGCACCTGCTCGTCGCCGGCACGACCGGCGCGGGCAAGTCGGCGTGCGTGAACGCGATGCTGTCCTCGATCCTGCTGCGGGCGACGCCGCACGAGGTGCGGCTCGTGCTGGTCGACCCCAAGCAGGTCGAGCTCAACCACTACGAGGGCGATCCCGCACCTGCTGACGCCGGTCATCACCAGCCCGCGGATGGCGGCGAACGCGCTGCAGAACCTCGTCAAGGAGATGGAGCAGCGCTACGGCACGATGTCGCTCGCGCGGACGCGTTCGCTGCCGGAGCTCAACCGTGTTCGGGCGCGAGCGCGGGGAGCCGCCGCTGCCGTACATCCTGTGCGTGATCGACGAGCTCGCCGACCTGATGATGGTCGCGCCCGCCGACGTCGAGGACTCGATCATCCGGCTCGCGCAGAAGGCGCGCGCGGTCGGCATCCATCTCGTGCTGGCGACGCAGTCGCCGCGCGTCGACGTGATCACCGGCATGATCAAGGCGAACGTCCCGTCGCGGATCGCGTTCGCCGTGTCCTCGCAGACCGACTCGCGCGTGATCCTCGACCAGAACGGCGCCGAGTCGCTGCTCGGCCAGGGCGACATGCTGTTCTCGCCGGTCGGCTCCTCGAAGCTGCAGCGGATCCAGGGCGCCTACATCGACGAGCCGCAGATCGCCGAGCTGACCGACGCCTGGCGGCGCCAGGGTGAGCCCGAGCTGCGCCAGGAGCTGCTCGAGGAGGTCGAGCCCGGCGAGGACGGCGAGGATGGGTCGACCGACGCGGACTTTCGATCCCGACGAGGATCCGCTGCTCGAGGAGGCGATCTCGCTCGTCGCCCAGATGGGCACCGCCTCCACCTCGATGCTCCAGCGCCGCCTGCGCCTCGGTTACACGCGCGCGGGGCGGCTGATCGACATGCTCGAGCGCCGCGGGATCATCTCCGGCTACGAAGGCTCCAAGCCGCGTCAGGTGCTGATCAGCGAAGCCGACGTTCCGCGCATCCTCTCGCACCTCGCCGAGATGGATCACGGCCCTCGCCAGGCCGGGGAGACGCCATCGGCCGCCGAGCCCGACGAGCCCGCCGAGCCGGATCAGACGTAGCGGTCGCAAGTCGGGGTGGCGACTCCTCGGCGGTTCGCTCGCGGATGTGGGTGGCGACTCGAGGGCGGTTCGCTCGCAGGCGCGGGTGGCGATCGACGGCGGTTCCCGTGCACGTCCGCACAGCGACTTGTCGGCGGTCCGCGCGCCGGTAGCCTTGCGCCGTAGATGGCGGACATCGGCTCGACCCTCCGAGAGGCACGCGTGCGCGCGCGGATCGACATGAACGAGGCCGAGATGCGCACGAAGATTCGCGCGCAGCTACCTGCGCGCGATGGAGAACGAGGAATGGGATCTGCTCCCCGGTCCGGTCTACGTCAAGAGCTTCCTGCGCACGTATGGCGACTACCTGGGGCTCGACGGCAGGGTGCTCGTCGAGGAGTACAAGCGTCGGTTCGAGCGGCCGAGCGACCACGAGCCGCGCCCGATCTCCTCGTTGCACCGCGAGCGCGAACGCGCCGCGCGTGGGCCTCTGCTGCCGCCGTGGGCGATCATCGGCGGCGTCCTCGTCGCAGTGGTGATCGCACTGTTGCTGTTGACCAACAGCAACACGTCCTCCGACAACACTCCGGTGCCACCGACGACGAGCACGGGCACGCAGACCGCAAACCGGCGGACCACCCATCGCCACCGCACAACGCCGGCCAAGCCCGTCCTGCCGTCCACCGTCCGCCTCCAGCTCGTGGCGACCAGCGCGCTGTACGTCTGCCTGGTCAACGGCGCGGGTGCGAAGCTGATTAACGAGCAGATCTTCGCGGCCGGCCAGCAGATTCCCGTTGAGACCGCGCCGAAGCTGCTGCTGACGCTCGGCAACGCCGGCGTCCAGATGAAGGTCAACGGCCGGCCGGTGACCGTCGCGCCTTCTGCGAACGCGATCCGGCTGCTGATCGAGCCGAGCGGTGTCCACCCGATCCCGCTCTCGACCCCACCAACCTGCCCGTGACCGTACGAGCCGGCATCCTGATCACCGGAACCGAGGTGCTGACCGGGCTCATCTCGGACCGCAACGGTCCCTGGCTGTCCGAGCGGATGAGCGAGATCGGAGTCGACGCGGCATCGATCCAGATCGTCGGCGATCGCCCCGACGACCT
The DNA here is from genome assembly GCA_963763525.1 of uncultured Solirubrobacterales bacterium. GTDB lineage: Bacteria > Actinomycetota > Thermoleophilia > Solirubrobacterales > Solirubrobacteraceae > Palsa-465. Next base: position 419,839 of record CAVXPA010000008.1, on the reverse strand, counting down.
GCTCGCCGCGCTCGAGTTCATGGCCCGCGAGGGCATGGCGCTGATCGTCACCAGCGGCGGCCTCGGGCCGACCGCCGACGACTTGACGGCCGAGATCGTCGGCCGCTTCAGCGGACGCGAGATGGTCCTCGACGCACGGCTCGAGGGTGTGATCGGCGACATCCTCCGACCCTTGATGAGCCGCTGGCCCGGGCTCGATCCGGACGCGATCCTCGCTTCCAACCGCAAGCAGGCGGTGATCCCCGAAGGCGCGACCGTGCTCGATCCGGTGGGCACCGCCCCCGGCCTCGTGGTCCCCTCGGCCCGGAAGGGGGGCGGGCCGACGGTCGTCGTGCTGCCAGGTCCGCCGCGCGAGCTGCACGCGATGTGGGACACCGCGCGCGCGACCGCCGCGTTCCAGGCCGCGATCGCCGGCGCGACCGTCTATCGGCGCGAGATCGTGCGCCTGTTCGGGATCCCCGAGTCCGAGATCGCGAACACGCTGCGCGCAGCCGAGGCGGCCGGCATCGAGCTCGCTGAGCTCGAGATCACGACGTGCCTGCGCCGCGGCGAGATCGAGGTCGCGACGCGGTACGAGCCGGACGCCGCCGGCACCTACCAAGCGCTATTGCGATTTCTGCGCGAGCGCCACCCGGACACCCTGTTCTCGGAGGACGGCTCGACGATCGATGAGCAGCTCGCGGCGCTGCTCAAGCGGCGGGGGTGGACCGTCGCGGTCGCGGAGTCGTGCACCGGCGGGCTGCTGTCCGCCCGGCTGACGGAGCTCGGCGGTTCCTCGGACTACTTCTCCGGCGGCGTGGTCGCCTACTCCAACGAGGCCAAGTCGTCCCTCGTCGGCGTCGACCCGGAGGTGATCGCCCGCGTCGGGGCGGTCTCGGGCGAGGTCGCCGAGGCCCTCGCGACGGGCGCGGCCGAGCGCTTCGACGCGGACGTGGGGATGGCGGTGACGGGAATCGCCGGGCCGGGCGGCGGATCGCCGGAGAAGCCCGTCGGCCTCGTCTATCTCTCCGTGTACGGGCGCGATCGCGGATCGGGCTCGAGCGGCGCCGAACCGGGCACCGTGATCACCCGGCGCATCCAGCTGCCGGGCTCACGCGCCGACGTGCGCGATCGTGCGACCACGATCGCGATGCATCTGCTGCGGCGGTTGTTGCTGGGGCTGGGTCCCCAGTTCCTGCTCGATCCGACTGATGAGGGGCAGGGCGACCCGGCCGACGCCGGCGCCGATGACGCCCCCGCGGCTCACTCTGACTCGGGCGACCCCCATGCGGCTCACGCTGACTCTCACTCTGAATCGGGCGATGGCGATGCTGCTCCCGACGCGGCCGACGCCGCGGGCGGCTCGCCGGGTCGCCATTCGTGAGCGGCGAGCGGGCCCGGCTATTCGTCGCGCTCGCCCTCCCCGACGAGCCGCGGGCGGCGCTGGTCGCCTGGTCGGTCGACGTGTTGCGCGAGCTGCCCGGCCTGCGCGCCGTGGCGCCCGAGCATCTGCACGTAACCCTGTGCTTCCTCGGCTGGCGCGCCGAGGACGAGATCGCGCCGATTGGCGATGCCTGTGCGGCGGCGGTCGAGAACGTCGCACCGGCCCAACTTCGCCTCGGCGAGGCTGTGTGGCTGCCTGCGCGCCGGCCGAGCGTGCTCGCGGTGGCGATCGACGACGAGGTCGGCGCGCTCACCGACCTGCAGGCCCGAGTGGCGGCGGCGCTGCAGGCCGGAGACTGGTATGAGCCGGAGTCGCGGCGGTTCTTCGCGCACGTGACGGTCGCCCGGGTTCGCAGGGGCGCGCGCGTGCGAGCCAATCGCGAGTTGACGCCGCCATCGCCGGTGCGCTTCAGCGGCTCCGAGGTGACGCTGTTTCGCTCGCGGCTCAGCCCGGGAGGGGCGCGCTATGAGCCGCTGCGGACCGTCCCCTGGTCCTCCGCTCCGTGAGAGCGCGCCTGCCGAGCGGGAGGTATTCCTCAGAAGCAGCTCCTGCCGAGCGGGAAGTGTTCCTCGGAAGCAGCTCCTGCAGAGCGGGAGTTGCCGTCGAAAGCAGCTGCCGAAGCGGGGGGACGTTCCTCGCGCCGACCGAATCTGCGCGAATCCGAGTTTTGCACTCACCCGCCGGGCAAACCTCGTCCTGGCCGGATCGGCCACGGTGAATGGAAACGAATTGCCCCCCGGGACTTCGCCGCCACGACCTGGCCGACCGCCGCCCGCGACCAGAAGACCGCGACCCGGCCAACCCACGGCCGTGATCGGGAGACCAAGACCCGGCCGGCCCGCGCTCGCTACCGAACACCGTGACCCGGCCAACCCGCACACCTCCTTTCCCGCGGCAAAGCTCGACCCCCGCTTCATCCCGGCGCCGCCGTCGAGGAAAGCCGCGGCATCCGCGGCTAAGCTCGACCGCCGCTTCATCCCGGCGTCGTCGTCGAGGAAAGCCGCGGCATCCGCGGCAAAGCTCGACCGCCGCTATATCCCGGCGCTGCCGTCGAGGAAAGCCGCGGCATCGGCGGCTAAGCTCGACCGCCGCTTCATCCCGGCGTCGTCGTCGAGGAAAGCCGCGGCATCCGCGGCAAAGCTCGACCGCCCGCTACATCCCGGCGCCGCCGTCGAGGAAAGCCGCGGCATCGGCGGCTAAGCTCGACCGCCCGCTACATCCCGGCGCCGCCGTCGAGGAAAGCCGCGGCACTCATTGCCAGCGCACCGGCTGCGCGCCGAGTCCCGCGGATTGTTTGCCTTTTGTCACGACTGCGTCTTGTTTCGTTACAGGGGGTCGCTCTAGCGTGCTCGTTCCGTCCGCCACTGCACCTACCGTGGCTGGTTCACAGAGCGCATGAGACAAGGAGCTGAGTCGGGATGAGCGAGCAAAACAAGGATGCCGCGCGAGCGGCGGCGACGCCTGAGGGGAAGGCCGACGCCAAGAGGCAGGCCGCCCTTCAGGGTGCCTTGACCCAGATCGAACGGCAGTTCGGCAAGGGCACCGTGATGCGATGGGGTGACCCGGGCGCGCGTGTCTCCGTGGACGCGATCCCGACGGGCGCGCTGCCGCTTGACCTGGCACTCGGCATCGGCGGTGTGCCGCGGGGACGGATCATCGAGATCTTCGGCCCAGAGTCGTCCGGCAAGACCACGCTCGTCTACCACATCCTCGCCGAGGCTCAGAAGCTGGGCGGAGTGTGTGCGTTCATCGACGCTGAGCACGCGATGGACCCGCTGTATGCGCAGCAGATCGGCGTCGACATCGACGAGCTGCTGGTGTCCCAGCCGGACTATGGCGAGCAGGCGCTTGAGGTCGTCGACATGCTGATCCGCTCAGGCGCGGTCGAGGTGATCGCGATCGACTCGGTCGCCGCGCTGACGCCGCGCGCGGAGCTGGAGGGGCAGATGGGCGATCAGAGCGTCGGGGTACAGGCGCGGATGATGTCGCAGGCGATGCGCAAGCTGACCGGCGGGCTGAACCGCACGCAGACCCTGTGCGTGTTCACGAACCAGATCCGTGAGAAGGTCGGCGTGATGTTCGGCTCTCCGGAGGTCACCACCGGCGGGCGCGCGCTGAAGTTCTACGCCTCGCAGCGCCTGGACATCCGGCGGATCGAGACGATCAAGGATGGGACTGAGGCGGTTGGCAACCGCGTGCGGGTGAAGGTGGTCAAGAACAAGGTCGCGGCGCCGTTCAAGCAGGCTGAGTTCGACATCGAGTTCGGCAAGGGCATCTCCACGTCCGGCTGCCTGATCGACTATGGGATCGAGCACAACGTGATCACGAAGTCCGGCTCGTTCTTCTCGTATGGAGAGGAGCGGCTCGGGCAGGGTCGCGGTAACGCGAAGGCTTTCCTGGAGGAGCACCCCGAGGTGGCCAAGGAGATCGAGGCCAAGATCTACGCCGCGCTCGGGCTGGAGCGCGACCTGGTGAAGCCGATCGAGTCCCGCGGTACGGGCAACGGGGCTGCCGCGGGCGGTGGCAACGGAGCGCGGGGGCGCGGAGAGCCGGCGCTCGCGGCCGTGAACGGTGCTGGCGGAGCAGACGAACGGGGAGTCGCCTGACGCGCGGACTCGGAGCAATCGTGCTCGATCAGGAGGCCCTAGATCAGGAGGCCCTAGATCAGGAGTCACTCGATCGGGAGGCCATCGACCACCACGGTCGCGATCAGGAGGCAGCTGGCAGCGCGCGCGCTCTGGAGGCGCTCCAGCAGCCGCTCGAGCTCGCATATCGGTATCTCAGCCGCCGGGAGCGGACCGTGTCCGAGATGCGCCACCACCTGGAGCAGAAAGGCGTGGAGGCCGCGAGCGCCGACGCGGTCATCGGCGCGTTGACCGGCGAGGGCACGCTCGATGACTCGCGCTTCGCCCGCGTGTTCGCGGAGGACAAGCGAGAGCTGGAGCAGTGGGGCGCTGATCGCATTCGGCGCGCGCTGCTGGAGCGCGGAATCGAACGCGAGCTGATCGAGGCGGTGATCGCGGCCGAACCGGAAGCGAACGAGCTCGATCGCGCGCTGGCGCTGCTGCAACGGCGATTCCCGGCGCCACCGCGGGCACGGCGGGATCGCGATCGGGCACTGGGGGTGCTGCTACGCAAAGGCTATGGCGCCGAGGTCGCGCTCGACGCGCTGGCGATCCATGCCGGTGCGAACCGGTCATGAGCGCCGAGTGCGCCTATGCGGGCCGGCGTCCCCAGATGAGGTAGTTGACGGCGCCGAGCGCATTCAGGCACAGCAGGCGCCAGATCAGCTTGCTGCCACGTACCTGGTCCGCGGGACGGCGCTGGATGTCGCGCTCGGCGAACGTGACCAGCCCCAGACTGATGGCCACCAGCACCACGACCATCATCTGCTTGGCCGGCGAGAGGTCCTTGAAGCGCTTGCGTCCCTCCGACATGGCTACAGGATAACCCGTGGCCTGCACTGAGACGGCTCGCGACGCCCAAGTTGAGACCCGTCGGGACCCGCGCGGGAACGGTTCGCGACTGCCAACAGATGACAACGGTACGCGCTGAGACCGCGCCGCTCGCGGCCGGTCAGAGCGCCGATCGGGTGCAGTTGTGCCGAGATTGCGCCGTCCGGCGCCCGGTATTACGATGCCACTAGCGAACGATCGGCCCGACGGGCCGCAAAACACCAGCAAATTCTCATATCTTGGATTCCGGACTCAAGTGTTGACGGCAACCGCAAACAGGGCAACCCGACGATCCGGGTTGTGTGCCCGGCCGCTCCAATCGGAGGCGGAGAACATCTGTTAGCCGCCGCCTGACGGGCGACGTCGCTCGATCCCCGGCATCCGTTCGTGCGCCTCGCACGGGCCGCTCGGTCGCTCTCAAAACCAAAGAGCAGCAAGAAGAGGTCCGGCGAGCAGCCGGACCTGCCAGGGAGAGACGACAAATGGATACCATCGGTGCCGCAGGGCTGATCGCGTTAGGGATCGTGGTCGCTGCGGCTGTGATCGCGCTCGGTCGCGCACGTGCGAACCGTTCGGCGACGCCCGAGGTCGCGGCCGAGACGTTCCCCGTCCCGGTCGTGGTGGCCGAGGACGGACTGCCTGAACGGACTGCGGCACTCGCGCGCCGGGAGGAGGCGCTCGCCAAGCGAGAATCGGAGCTCGACCAGCAACGGGCGACGCTGGGCGACGAGAAGCGAGAGCTGCAGCGGACGCTAGAGCGCGTCTCGGGCCTCTCGACGTCGCGCGCCAAGCAATTGTTGCTGCAGGAAGTGGAGGATCAGGCCAAGCATGACGCCGCGCGGCGAATCCGTGAGATCGAGGTGGAGACCAAGCGCGAAGCCGAGCGGCGCGTGCGTAACATCTTGTCGGTCTGCATGCAGCGGCTTGCCGCCGGCCACGCGGCCGAGACGACGGTGTCGGTCGTGCAGCTCTCGGCCGACGACATGAAGGGGCGGATCATCGGCCGCGAAGGGCGCAACATCCGCGCGCTGGAGAACCTGACCGGCGTCGATTTCATCATCGACGACACGCCGGGCGCGGTCGTGCTGTCGGGCTTCGACGGCGTACGCAGGGAGATCGCTCGATTGACGCTCGAGAAGCTCCTGCAGGACGGCCGGATCCACCCGGCGCGGATCGAGGAGATGTACTACCAGGCGAAGTCAGAGCTGGATGGCCACATCGTCGAGCTCGGCGAGGAGGCCGAGTTCGAGGCCGGCATCCAGGGACTTCACCCTGAGCTGGTCAAGATGCTCGGACGGCTGAAGTTCCGCACCAGCTACGGCCAGAACGTGCTCGCGCACTCGATCGAGGTCTCGCGCCTGGCGGCGATGATGGCCGAGGAGCTGGGTGCGAGTCCGAAGACCGCCCGGCGGGCGGCCCTGCTGCACGACATCGGCAAGGCTGTGACGCACGAGATTGAGGGTCCGCATGCGCTCGTGGGCGGTCAGATTGCGCGCAAGTACGGGGAATCAGAGGCGGTCGCTCACGCGATGGAGGCACACCACAACGAGGTCGAGCCGCAGACGATCGAAGCAGTGATCGTCCAGGCGGCGGACGCGCTCTCGGGCGCGCGGCCAGGTGCGCGCGGAGAGTCGCTCGAGCATTACGTCAAGCGACTGCGCGACCTCGAGGAGATCGCAACTCGGCACAAGGGCGTCGACAAGGTCTACGCGATGCAGGCCGGCCGCGAGATCCGGGTGATGGTCGCGCCGGCAGCGATCGACGACGACGCCGCCACGCTGCTGTCGTTCGAGATCGCTCGTGAGATCGAGAAGGAGCTCGAATATCCCGGGCAGATCAAGGTCACGGTGATCAGGGAGTCGCGCGCGGTCGAGTACGCCCGCTGAGCCGGCCGCCGCTGCGCAGACGGACGTTGGCGGCTCCGGAGGATGCCCCGGCCGGGGGCATCCTCCAAGCTTTGGCGTCAGTGGCCGTGGCGGCCGAGCTCCAGCTGTGGAGGTGGTATCGGCGTCGGTTGCGCCCGCTGCCGAACTTCAGCTGCGGCAGTGGCACCGGCGTCGGTCGCGCCCGCTGCCGAGCTCAGCTGAGGTGGTGATGATGATGGAGCGCCCCTGGCGCGGTCCAGACGCCGAAATGGGGGATCAAGACGATCGCGAGCACCGCGCCGCCGACGATCGCGCCCGCGAGCAGGATCCAGCGCGCGCCGGCGCCCGCGGCGGGCTCGCTTGGCTCAAATCCCTCACCGGCGCGGGGCGCCAGTGGCGCCGCGCGCAGCAAGGCTGGCAGCCCCGGCAGGTGCCCGAGCACGTGCAGGGCGGTGAATACCAGCCAGACGATGAAACTGACCTTGTGTGCGAGGAGCCACGTCGAGCGGTGGGCCGGCCCAAGGAACAGCAGGACGATCCCGGTCGCGAACACCACGACGGTGCTCAGGACGACGACCGGCGCAATGAGCCGCAGCGCGAGCTCCGGCGGTCCCCGCCGCAGGTACTCTGGATTGCGGGTGTAATAGCGGACGAACCGGTAGCCGGTGGAGCCCATCTTCAGTGCGACCGGGCCGATCAGCAACAGCCCGAGGAACAAGTGCAGCCAAATCAACTGTCCGATCCGGACGATCGTCAACCCGAGCACGGCGAGCAGGATGATCAGCACCACGCCGACGATCGCGGTCAGCTGCTCGTTGCCGATGCTGCCGCCGGTCCGAGCGCGGCCGCTTGCCCGGCGGGCTCGCGCAGCGACAGGCGCGGCCACGTCCGCGCGACGGCTCCCGATGCGAGTTCCGGCGTGCATGCAACTAGTGTCGGCCGCCAAGCTCAACGATTGTTCAGCGGGCGATGAGAAACCTCTTGATCGGCCCGATATGCCGATGAGAAACCTCTTCGGCGCCCCGGGCGCTCGCGCCCCACGGTCCTATGATCGCGCGATGAGCTCGCCCGCGCGCAGCCTGATCCTGGTGATCGAGGATGAGCCTGGGATCGTCGACTTCCTCGAGCGTGGCCTGCGCGCGCACGGGTTCGACGTGGACTCGGCGCCCGACGGGGTGACCGGGATCGAGAAGGCGCTGAGCGAGCCCGTCGACCTCGTCGTACTCGACATGATGCTGCCCGGCCGCAGCGGCTTCGCGGTGCTGGCGGAGCTGCATATCGCCAAGCAGGGGCTGCCCGTGATCATTCTCACGGCGCGCGGAGAGCTCGAGCATCGGATCGCCGGCCTCGACGCCGGCGCCGTCGACTACCTGACCAAGCCCTTTCAGCTGAGCGAGCTGGCGGCCCGCATTCGGGCGCAGCTGCGCGTCGCGGCCAATACGCCAGCGACCACGCATCCAGGCCGGAGACATCGACGTCGATCTGATCTCGCGCGAGGTACGGCGGGGCGGTTCGTTGGTGCGGCTTTCGACGACCGAGTTCGAGCTCCTCGTCTACCTGATCCGCAACCGGGGCCATGTGCTCACGCGCGAACAGATCCTGCGCGCCGTGTGGGGCTACGAATACGACCCCGGGACGAACGTCGTCGATGTCTACATCGGCTACCTGCGCCGCAAGCTGCGCCGCGGCGAGGAGAGCGCGCCGATCGTCACGGTGCGTTCGGTCGGGTACCGGTTCGGTGCGTCGGTGGCTTGAGGATCGTCTCCCTCGAAGCCTGCGCTGGCGCCTGACCGCGTGGGTCGCGGGAGTGATGCTGGTCGCGGTCGCCGCGATCTTCGCGGTCGTCTACGTGAGCACGGGTAGCGAGCTGCGCGGTCAGATCGATCGCGACCTGGATGGTGACACGAGTCAGTTCGCACAGGCGCTCGCGCCGATCGCCGGGCACAGCCCGGCCAAGCTCGCGGCCGCTGCGCAGACCTACGTCAGCGCCCAGCGGTACAGCGCTACCTCGACGCTTCTGTTCGCGCTGATCCCCGGCGCGCGCGGCGGTCAGCAACCATCCGGAGCTGTTCGGCGCGAGCACACCGGACGAGGGCGAGAGCGCAGCGGTGCAGGCGCTCGAGAACCAGGAGGGCCGTGCGCTCCTGGCCCCGACGATCGGATACTCGATTCGGGTCGTGCCGGACGTCGGGCGAACGCGGATCCTCGAACGCGTGCTGCCCGGAGCGCGCACGCACGTCGTGATCGGGGCCGGCGAACCGCTCGCGTTCGTCGAGAGCGCCCAGCACGGCGTCGCCCGCGCATTCGTAGTCGCGGGTGCGCTGACGCTCGCGCTCGCGCTGCTTGCGTCCTACATCGCCGGTGCGCGCGTCTCGGCGCCGCTGCGACGGATGGCGGGGCTCGCGGCGCGCGTCGACGCCGGCGATCTCGCCCCGCGGATGGAGACCGGTCCCGGGCGCGGGGAGAGGTCCAGGTGCTCGCGGACGCCTTCAACCACATGCTCGACCGGCTCGCGGAGGCGTTCGCGGCCAGCGCGAGTTCGTCGCCGACGCCTCGCATGAGCTGCGCACGCCGCTGACCGTGATCCGCGGCCAGCTCGAGGTCCTGGCCGCGCAGGAGAACCCCGACCGGGACGAGGTCCGGCGCGTCGAGCGGCTCGTCCAGGCCGAGATCACGCGGATCAGCCGGCTGGTCGACGATCTGCTCGTGCTCGCGCAGGCCGAGCACACGGATTTCCTGCGGACCGAGCCGATCGACTTGCCGACGTTCGTGGGCGAGCTTTGGGACGGCGTCAGCCTGACCGCCGTACGTCGCTTCGAGCTTGGCCCGGTGCCGGATGGCGTGCTGGAGGCCGACCCCGACCGCCTCGCTCAGGCGCTGCGCAACCTCGCGCGCAACGCGATCGAGCAGACCGTGCCGGACGACAGGCCTGGTGCGACTCGAGGTCGCCCGCGACGGCCCGACCGCGATCCGCTTCTCGGTGCTCGACGACGGGCCCGGGATTCCCGCTTGCCGAGCGCGAGCGCGTATTCGAGCGCTTCCATCGCACCGATCCCGGCCCGCAGCCGCGCTGCCGGCGGAGCGGGTCTCGGGCTCGCGATCGTGCGCGCGATCGCGGAGGCGCACGGCGGGCAGGTTCGCGCGCGCGATTCGCCCAACGGTCACGGCGCGTGCATCGAGCTCGTGCTCCCCGGCTTCACGCCGGTCGGTGCGCCCACACTCGCGCGCAGATGAAAGCGATCGGCGGCTCGCTTGCCTCGCGCAGCGCGCTGCTCAGCGACCGGAGCCCAGGTCCTCGATGTAACGGCTCGCGTAGTAGACGAGGAACTCGGCGCCGGCTCCGCGGAGCGCGTCCGCCGCGCGGATCTTGGCTTCCTCATCGTGGTCGACCGAAACGGCGACGACATAGTGACCCTCGCGAACAGCCTCCGCGTATCGGCGCGCTTGCTCGGCCTCGTCCGACATCGCGGCCTGGAGGCGGCGGAAGATCGTGCCGGTCAACCCATGGGCTTCCCCGGTGACGTCGATGCGAGCCAGGTCGGCGTCGCCGTGCAGCACGTGGACACGCTCAGAGCCGAAACCCGCATCCGTCAGCCGTGCGCGCGCCTGCTCGAACGCGGCTTCGTCGAGCAACACCGCAACGACGTTTCCCCGCGGATAAGGGAACGGATCGTGAGCGTCTGCTTCGCGATCGTGAGCTTCTTGGTCGTCCGTCACAACTGCGCCATGCTATCGCTAGACCGACAGCTGATCGGCGTCGGGCTGAGCGGTGAAGGCGCAGCGCTACGCTTGGGCGGCAGTGCGGCGATACCACCTGACGACGTTCGGCTGCCAGATGAACGAGCACGACTCCGAGCGGATGAAGGGCATGCTCGAGTCGCTCGGCTACGCGAGGCAGCCGACGCGCGACGAGGCCGACCTGATCCTGTTCAACACGTGCTCGATCCGCGAGAAGGCCGACGAGCGCTTCGTCGCGCACCTGGGCGAGGCGAAGCGGCTCAAGCGCGAGCGCCCGGAGCGGTGATCGGCGTCGGCGGCTGCTGGGCGCAGTCGGTCAAGGAGGAGGTGTTCGCGCGCTTCCCGTTCGTGGACGTCGCGTTCGGTCCCGGGCAGGTGCACAAGCTCGCCGAGTTCCTGACGAGCGACTCGCTGACCGCTCAGGGCTTCTTCGAGTTCGAGGCCTTCACGGCCACCTGCCGGCCAAGCGGGCGCGCGACGTTCCAGGGCTGGGTGCAGATCAGCGTCGGCTGCAACTGCGTCTGCTCGTACTGCATCGTGCCGTCGACCCGCGGCCGCGAGGTGAGCCGCGCCCGCGCGAGCTGATCGACGAGGTCGGCGCGGCTGGCCGCCGACGGCGTCCGCGAGGTGACGCTGCTCGGCCAGAACGTCAACTCGTACGGACGCGATCTGCCGCGCGAGAGCGCGCCACGCTTCTCGGAGCTGCTCGCGCAGCTCGACGCGTCGCCGGGATCGAGCGGATCCGCTACACGAGCCCGCATCCGAAGGACATGCGCGAGGACGTGATCCGCGCGCACGCCGAGCTGCCGGCGCTGTGCGAGCACATCCATCTGCCGCTGCAGTCGGGCTCCAGCGCGGTGCTGAAGCGCATGCGGCGCACCTACACGCGCGAGCGCTACCTCGACCGCGTCGCGCTGATCCGCGAGCACGTGCCCGACTGCGCGCTCACGACCGACATCATCGTCGGCTTCCCCGGCGAGACCGAGGCCGACTTCCAGCAGACGCTCGAGGTCGCCGAGCAGGTCGGCTACGACGGCGCGTTCACGTTCATCTACTCGCCGCGGCGCGGCACCGAGGCGGCGGAGCTACCAGATCAGATCCCGCACGAGGTCAAGGTCGCGCGGCTCGAGCGGCTCGTCGAGGTGATCCAGCGCCGCGCGCACGAGCGCGCGCAGCGGTTCGTCGGGCGCACGCTCGAGGTGCTCGTCGAGGGTCCGTCCCGGACCGACCCGAGCCGTCTGCGCGGCCGCACCCGCCACAACAAGGTCGTCAACTTCGACGGGCTCGGCGAGCCCGGCGAGTCCGTCCAGGTGCGAGTAACCGCCGCCACCAGCCAGACGCTGAGCGGCGAGATGTCGCTGGTCGCGCGCGCCGCGCATTGAGCAGATCACCGGATGGTCACGACCCCGCCCGCGTGCGAGGGGTAGGGTTCGCCCGCCGTACGTTCAGCGATCCCAGGTTGGAGGCTCAATGCAGCTGAGGTCATGCAGGCGCGCAAGGCGCCGTGTCGCCGTGTCGGCGTCCCTTATAACGTTCGCGGCGCTCGCCGCCGGCGCGTCGCCGGCGCTGGCGCGCACGATCATCTACCCGAACGCGCTGCTTGTCAGCAGGAGCGTCTACGACAACCCGGCGAACGTCACTGTCGGCGAGACGTCTGCCCCCGGGCTGCACTCTGCCCCCTGCGTCTTCGCGACCGACGATGGCTCCTATCCGACCGTGTTCAACAACGCCCTGGCCGACGGCAGCTTCGGGATCACCTCGCCGATCTACCTCGACCAGCTGACACCGACGGGAACGCTTCGTCAACTCGCTCGAAGTCCCGAACAGCACCTCAGAACGGCGTTCCGCCGACGAAGGACCAGATGGTCACGAGCTTCTCGTCGAAGTCGGAAGTGGCACTCAACCTCTCGACCGACGGACAGTACGTCACCTTCATGGGCTACCTGGCGCCGGTCGACGCGCTCGACGTCTCGAACTCGAACACTCCCGGGGTCGATCGACCCCTCGAACCCGGTTCCCAGTGCGTATCCCCGCGTCGTCGCCCAGCTCGACAGTAAGGGCAACTTCCGCTTCACCGAGACGAACGCCTACAGCGGCAACAACGGCCGCGCGGCGATCCTGAACGCCGCCGCGCAACGTCGCTCTACACCGCGGGCAACGCCGGCAACGGCGGGAACCCTCAACCGGACGGGGTCATCCTCGGCGCCGGCGCGCAGATCCTCAACCCGCAGGTGAAGGCTCTCGTCGCTCAGAAGCCCGGCTGACCCGACCCCGGTCGGCAGCTTCAACATCACCCAGCTCGGAGACACAGCCGACAAGGTCGGCAAGGACACGAACTTCCGCGGGCTGACGGTCTTCAACAACGTCGTGTACTTCACGAAGGGAAGCGGCGGCAACGGCGTCAACACCGTCTACTTCATCGACACGACCGGAACGGCGTGCCCCGAGCGGCGTCGGCGTGCCCGCAGCGAACGCCGCCGCTCCCGACCGCTCCGATCACCTACAACCCCGCGTTGCTTCAGACGAGGGGGTAACCCCCTACAACATGTGCATCCTCAAGGGTTCCCGACCAACCTGGCCAACGGGAAGCCGAAGGGATCTCCGACGGTGAGGTTCCCGTTCGGGATCTGGTTCGCGAACCCGACGACGCTCTTCGTCGCCGACGAAGGGAACGGCGACAACACCTACTCCGCCGATACCGGGACGTACACCGAACGCCGCCGCGCAGACGACGGCCGGCCTGCAGAAGTGGACATTCAGCAACGGTAACCTGGAACTACGACTACACGCTGCAGATCGGGCCTCGGCCTCGGCATCCCCTACACCCCGAGCGGTTCGTCCCCTACCTTTCCAACGGGTGACAACGCCGCGACCGGGCTCCCATGGGCGCCCGCAACCGACGGCCTCCGCAACATCACCGGCGAGGTCAACACCGACGGGACCGCCACGATCTGGGGCATCACCTCGACCGTCAGCGGCAACGGCGACCAAGGCGCCGATCCCAACAAGCTCGTCTCGATCACCGACATACCTGAGCGCCACCACGGCACCGCCCGTCGGAGAGCTTCACGACGATCGACAGCGCCGACTCCGGCAGGTCCTCCGCGGAGTCTCCTTCACGCCGGGCTCGACGCAGTAGACCGGGTCCCCCTTCACGCGAGGCCGGGCGAGCGAGCGAATCGCTTCCTCGCCCGGCTCGCTACGCGGGCGCAGCGGCCGACAAACGCGCGATCTCCGCCGGCGCCAGCTGCAGCGTCGCGGCGGGAAGGATCTGCTCGAGCTGTGCCGTCGTGCGCGCGCTGGCGATCGGGGCGACGACCCGAGGCTGAGCGAGCAGCCAGGCGAGGGCGACCGTCGCGGGTGCGGTTTGGTGGGCGCCGGCAACCTCGTCGAGTGCCGCGAGCACGGCCGCGCCGCCGCGGTCCAGGTACGCGCGGGCAGCCCGTGCTCGCGGTGAGTCGATGGCCTCCCCACCCGGCCGGTACTTGCCGGTCAAGAATCCCTCCGCGAGCGCGTAGTAGGGGAGCACAGCGAGATCCCATGCCTCGGCGATCGGCAGCAGCGTGTATTCGAAGGCGCGCTCGACGAGGTTGTAGAGCGGCTGTAGCACCGTGAACTCGGCAAGCCCCGAAGCGCGCTGGAGCTCGAGCGCGGTGGTCAGCCGGTCGGGGCTGTAGTTGGAGGCGGCGAGGTTGCGCACGAGGCCGGCCCGCACGAGCGCGTCGAACGCTCGCAGCGATTCCTCCAGAGGCGTCGCTGGGTCGTCGAAGTGCGCGTAATAGAGGTCGATGCGGTCGGTCTGCAGACGCTCGAGTGACGCGCGTGACTCGTGCTCGATCGTCTCGGGGCGGAGGTTGCGGAAGGCTCCTTTGCCGCCGCCGACCTTGGTGGCCAGAACGAGCTCCTCGCGGTTGCCCCGGTCAGCGATCCAGCGCCCGAGGATCATCTCCGAGCGGCCGTGCTCGCCCCCGTAAGAGTTCGAGGTGTCGATGAAATTGCCGCCCGCGGCGGCGTACGCGTCGAGGACTTCGCGCGACTGCGCTTCGTCGGCCGTCCAGCCGAACACGTTGCCGCCCAAGCAGATCGGAAATACGTCGAGGTTGGTGCGACCGAGCGCCGTCATCTCAGCTGGGCGTCGGGGCGAGTTGGCGGTCCGAGGTCTCCATGCGAGTTTGGGGTTGGAGTGCCGTGCAGCAGGTTTCGAGGACGATAACGGCACGAGACCTGCAAAGCGTGAGCTGACGTGCAACCGGGTCGCCGCGAGGCGGCCGCCGCTGCGCCGCCAAAGATCCGCCGGGGACGAGGCGAGCTGCTTGCCCGAAATCTGCGAACATGTGTTCGTGCGATGGAGCACGTTGGAAACCACCGAGGATCACGCGCGCCTGCCCGGCTACCGCGACACCGCTGTCGTGCGCCATTTCGAGGCGCCCGGCGCGATCGAGACGCGGTTCTACGAGGTGCACGCCAAGTCGATCCTGAACCACGTGCCGGCCGCATCCCGCATGCCGTTCCGCTGGACCATCAACCCGTATCGAGGCTGCAACCACGCGTGCGTGTACTGCTTCGCCCGCCCGACGCACACGTACCTCGACTTCGACGCCGGCAGGGACTTCGAGCGCGAGATCGTCGTCAAGGTCAACGCGCCGGAGCTCCTGCGGGTCGAGCTGGCGCGGCCCTCGTGGCAACACGAGCACGTCGCGCTGGGCACGAATACCGATCCATATCAGTGGGTCGAGGGTCGCTACAAGCTGCTGCCGGGGATCTGGGAGGCGATGCGCGACGCCGCCAATCCGTGCTCGGTCCTGACCAAATCCCCGCTGCTGCTGCGTGATCTGGCGCTGATGCAGCAGATCGCGCGGCGGACGCAGTTCAGCGCGGCACTGTCGGTGCCGACGATCGACGAGAAGGCCTGGCGGGCGACGGAGCCGCACACGCCCAACCCCCGCGCGCGGCTGGAGGCGGTCGCGGAGCTGACGCGTGCGGGCATCAGCACGGGCGTGCTGATCGCGCCGCTGATGCCCGGCATCAACGACGCGCCCGAGCAGGTCGCGCAGATCCTGGAGCTCGCGAGCGAGGCCGGTGCCTCCTACGTGACCGGCGTCGCGCTGCACCTGCGCGGCGAGGTGCGGAGCGTCTTTCTCGAGTGGCTGCGCGAGCATCGCCCAGACCTCGTTGCGCACTACGAGCAGCTGTATGCGCGCGGCGCCTACATGCCGAAGGGCGAGCGTGAGCGGCTCGCGGCGCTCGCGAAAGCGCCGGCGCTCGAATCGACCGAGCGGATGCGAGGACGCATGATCGCCCGCGAGCGGCCGGGCAAATCTCCGCCTGCGCCCGTACAGGGCAGACTCTTCTGATGAAACCGCGAGCGACGGTCGGTGGTAGGTAGCGAGATGGACGAGCCGAAGAAGCGCAGGGATCGCAGCGATCGCAAGGACCCATACCTCGAGCGGATGTTCGAAACCCGCAGCGAGGCGTGGGAGCAGGCCGGGCTGCGGGTCTCAGTCGACAAGCACACCGTGCGCCGAGCGCAACGGCAGTTAGTCGTGCTGATCCCATTGCTGGTGGCGGTGCTCCTGCTCTTCTACCACGGCAAGGAATGGTTCGGATTGGACACGGATGCCACCTGGGTCCGCGTCGTCACGGTGCTTCTCGTGCTCGGGCTTGGGTGGTTGATCTCGCGCGCGTTCGGCGCCGCCGCCGCCCCGACGTTCTTCCGCCGTATGGACCCGGCGACTGCCGGTCCGGTCGGCTTCCTGTTCCAACTCGCGGGCGTCGCGATCACGCTCGTGATCGCACTCGGGGTCGCCGGCGTGAGCGCCGCAACGGTCGTCGCGGGGAGCGCATTCACCGCCGTCGTCCTAGGCCTCGCGGCGCAGCAGACGCTCGGCAATGTGTTCGCGGGCATGGTGCTGCTGACCGCGCGGCCGTTCCGCGTCGGCGAGCGCGTGCGGCTGCAAGCGGGGGCCGTGGGGGGCAGAACCGAGGGAACCGTCAGCTCGCTCGGCCTGCTCTACACGACGCTCGTGCAGGAGGGGGAGGACGAGATCATGATCCCCAACAACGTCGTGCTCGCCTCGGCGATCCTGCCGCTCAAGGAGCCCAACTCGGTCGACGTCAAGGTCCGGATCCCAGCCACGGTCCAGCTGCGGCACGTGCAGGCGATTCTCGACGAGGAGATCGCGACGCCGACGCGGCGGCCCGCGATCGTGTCGCTGCTCGAGATCGACGGCGACGACGTGCTGATCCAGGTACAGGCGACGCCGCTGCACGTGGGCGACGGCGCCAAGCTGGCCGACGAGGTCGTCAAGGCACTCGCGACGGTGACGGGCGAGCACTCAGTGCGTATCGAGTAGGCGGTCGGTGACGGACTCGTTCCCCCGGGCGTAGTGGGACACAGGAGCGGCGTCGAGACAGCCGGGAGATGCAGAGCATGAGACGATCAAGACAGGCATGGCGTGCGGTCGGCACGGCCGCAATCGGACTCGTGTGCTGCCTCGCGGCGGGCTGCGGCAGCGCCAGCTCGTCGAGCTCGACGGGCGAGACCCCGGCGAGCGTGACCACCTCGACCGACCCGCCGCCGAGCGCCCGGCCCGCGGTGAAGACTCGGTGCACGCCGGTCGCCCCGGAGCTGTTGGCCGCCACCTCTTGGCCGCCGGCGCGCCGCGAGCTCGCTCCACCAGGGGTGATCAGCATCCGCCTGTGCCGATACTCGGGCCTGAATGGTCACCCGCCGCGAGATCTGGTGTTCTCGCGGCTGATCGCGAACCGCAGTCGCATCGGCGACACGCGCATCGGGGAGTTGATCCGCGAGCTCGATCGCCTGCCGAGTCAGCACGGAGTGTTCGCCTGCCCCAACGACACTGGGGCCGAGATCGTCGCGCTGCTCGCCTATCCGGAGAGTCGTGTGGTGACGATCAGCGTCGGGCTCGATGGCTGCCAATCGGTCACGAACGGCGCACTGCGCCGCTCCGCGGCCGGTTCCCCGTCTGGAGCCGGCCAGCAGCTCATCGCGGAGCTCGAGCGGCTCACGACGGGCTAGCGCCCGCGGGCGGGGGAGCTGCGGCGCAGCGGCTGATCGCCGCCGACCGCGCCGGCGAGCGCCGCGTCGATCGCGTCGAGCCGTCTTGCGAGCTCCCTGCCGCCGTGATCGAGGTAGGCCGGGCCGGCGCCGTCGCGGATGAGCTCGCGCAGGAGCGCGATCCCACTCGCGTACAGCGGCCGCGACCCGCGCAGCGTCTCAGCGAGCTCGCGCAGGCGCGCCGCGTTCGCGACCAGGCCCTTGCGGCCGAGAACGATCCCGCCCAGCGGAAGGCCACGTTCGGCGGCGTCGAGCAGACGCTCGATGCTGTCCGCCATATCGCGGCGCCGGCGCTCGGTCGTCAGCCACGCGGCCCTCGCCGCCAGCGCCGCCGAGGACGCCGGGTCGGCGCCGCGAGCCAGCGCGAGGTCAAGTGAGCGGCCGCGTACGCTCGTGGTGAGGCGCACGGACAATCGGGGTCCAACGAGTCCTTGCATCGTGTAACCTCCGTAACTCATTCACTGGTTTCATAAGGTACTACAACACTATGCCGACATCAAGCGAGCAGTTGAGTGCGCTTCCGCACGGATTGGAGCGCGTGATCGCGTTCGTCAACACGCTCGATCTGGAGACGGGCGCTGACGCGCTCGCGACCGTCCCGGCGCTGCAGGCGTGGCTCGGCGACCACGACCTGCCCGGGGCAGATGGCGAGCTGGGCGAGACGGAGCTGCGTCACGCCGTGCAGCTGCGGGAGGCGCTACGGGCGCTGATGCTCGAGCACAACGGCCATCAGCCCGACGTCGGCGCGGCTGCCACGATCGAGCGCCTCGCGCGCCGCGCGCGGCTTAGTGCCCGCTATGGCCCCGGCGGCGAGGTCGGCCTGCGAGCGCTCGCGCCGGGCTTCCCGGGCGCGCTCGGCGAGCTGCTCCTGAGCGTCGCGCACGCGAGCCAGGACGGCTCTTGGCAACGCGTCAAGGCGTGCCGCGCGGACGGCTGCCAGTGGGCCTTCTACGACCGTTCCAGGAACCGATCGGGGGTGTGGTGCGAGATGGCCGTGTGCGGCAACCGGACCAAGGTGCGCGCGCATCGGCGCCGGCAGCCGGGCCTCACTCAGTAGCGGCCGCCCGCCGCGCCTGCACCTCGTAGGGGTTGTTCTGATAGCCGAGCCTCAGGTAGGACAGCGGCATGCGCATCGGGTGATGCTGCATCTGCCACACGTGGCAGAGCTCATGGCAGATCAGGTTTCCGTCGGCCTTCAGCTCGGGCGTGCGCACGAGGATCAGATTCCACATCGTGTAGCCGTCGAAGCGGCGGAACCACGGCAGGCGGAAGAGCAACGGCGCGGACACGATCGCGACGTGCTCGATCCGCACCGGACGGCCGTAGAGGGCCAGCGGGTCCAAGCGCGCTTTCGCCCGCTCCAGCGTGGCTCGCGAATCGCCGCCGCTCATGCGGCAAGCCCTGCTCTGCTCACGACCGTCAGCGGCGCCACCTCCTCGGCTTCTTCGTCCGCCCGGCGGATCCAAGGTCCGCAGACCGGGCACGATACGCTGAGCGCGATGAGCGATGACTGGCGCGTACGAGTCAGCCTGCGCGAGCTCGGACACGCAGAGCGGTTGTCCGAGCGACTGAGCGCAACCGAGCTCGAGCACGATCTGGAGCACGAGTTCAAGCATCGGATCGGCGTCTCACGCGACGGGGATGAGGTCTTCTGCTACGCCGACACACGCGAGCAGGCCGAGCGCGTGCAACAGCTGATCCAGACGCTCGCCGCGCAGCACCACTGGGAGCTCACGACCGAGCTGCGCCGCTGGCACCCGACGGCCGAGCAGTGGGAGGATCCGGATCGTCCGCTCCCGGCCGCGGGGGACCAGGCCGAGCACGCGGAGCTGATCGCGAGCGAGCGCGAGGAAGCGGAGGTGCAGGGCTACCCGGACTTCGAGGTCCGCGTGCAGTGCCACTCGCATCGAGACGCCGTCGAGCTCGCCGAGCGGCTGCGGGGCGAGGGACTCGAGGTCGTGCGCCGCTGGAAGTACCTGCTGATCGGCGCCGAGGACGAGGACAGTGCTCGGGAGCTCGCCGAGCGCCTGCGTACCGAGGTGCCCGCCGGCGCGACCGTGACGGCCGAGGGCAGCGGGCAGGCGGTGCTCGGCCAGACGCGCGGCAACCCGTTCGCCTGGCTTGGTGGCCTAGGCGGCTGACGCGCGCCCCAGGGGTGATCGGTCCGGTGGATGGTGCTGGGCTCGGGTTGTCGGCGGCGGCGGTCGAAGGCTCCGGCGGCGGTTGAGGGTTCCGCGAGCGGTCTCGGACCTGGACAACGTCCCAGTCGAGCACCTGAGATCGGCCATTGGGACGAAGACCCTCCTGTGCATGGTCAACGACCCATTGGCCGCTCCGCCCTGCTCGAGTGGGCAGTTATCCAGGCGTCGCTCCCACCGACAGAGCATCGACCACCTACGACCGCTTGTCCCTCTGCCCCTCCACATGCTCGCGCGCGATCCGATCGCCACCCATGCGCCGGCTGACGGACGCGGCGAGATCCGGGACGATGCCGGCGAGCGTCGCGCCGACCCGCAGCCCGATCGGCGCGACGCCGACCTCGGCCCGGTTTCGCTCGACCGCGTGCAGAACCGCAGCGGCGACGTCCTGCGGCGATTTCGTCCCGACTCCCGGCGGAAGTCTGACGTTCGCGTCCGCGAACAAGCCGGCGTCGCGGATGAATCCTGGCAGCACGAGCGACACGCCCACGCCCTCCGCGCGCAGATCCTCGCGAAGCGCCAGGGCGAACCCGCGCAGCCCGAACTTAGTCGCCGAATAGACCGAGGCCAGGGGCGAGGCCGACTTACCGGCGAGCGAGGACATGAACACGAGGTGCCCGCGATGTCGCTCGATCATCCCGGGCGCGATCGCTCGCGCCAAGGCGATCGGCGCGCGCAGGTTGACCTCGAGCATGCGGTCGATCTCGACCTGCGTCAACTCGGTCAGCGCGCCGGACGCAGGCAGACCGGCGTTCGCGACGAGCACGTCGAGCTCGGCGTCGACGGCGACGCGCGCGAGCCGGTCGACCTCCTCGCGCCGCGCCAGGTCGCATTCGAGCGCCCGGGCCCCCAGCGAGCGCGCGAGCGGCTCGAGCACCGCCGTCCGCCGCCCGGTGAGCAGCAACGTGGCGCCGCGGTCCGCGAACGCGCGCGCGATCGCCTGGCCGAGTCCGCCGGTTGCACCGGTCACGAGCACATTGCCGCCAGCCAGGCTCACGGCGGCGCAGTCTACGTGCGCGCGGCGCGCTGGCCCCTCCAGCGGCGCGCCCGTCAGGCGGCGAACACCGCGAGCGTCGCGGTGTAGCCGTGCAGGAAGCTTCGCGGGCCGACCGGCCCGATCTCGCCGGCGGCGAAGAAGCCGGCGGCGGGCGCACCGCGCAACTCTCGCTCGATCATCTTCGCGTCGTGGTCGTCGGAGCCGAACATCGCGCGACCGCGGCCGTTGCAGGTGAACACGAGCGCGCCCGCCGGCAAGCCGCCGTCGGTCGCCTCCGCGCGCAGGCTGAGCGAACGCCGCAGGTCCTCGTCCGCGGAACGAGCATCGCGCGCATGCAGGCGGACGATCTGTCCCTCGCGGACGGTCGCGCCGATCGCGAGCTGACCCGACTCCTCGTCGGCGCCGAGCACGCCGCGGACGAGGAAGTCTCCCTGCTCGTACTCCGGCTTGCCGCTGTCGAGCACGATTCCGATCAGCAGACCGCCGGCGATCAGCGCGCGCTCGCGCGGTCGCAGCCCGCCGATGATCTCCTCGAGCGTCTGAAGCGCCGGACGGCCGGCGAGCTCGTGGATGATGTTGCCCTCGGCGGCGGTGATCGTCACCTCGCGCCCCACGGGCGCGGCTCCCTGCGAGACGCACGGGAGGATCTCGACGCCGTGCAGGCTGACGCCGACCGCGCCGTGCTCGCGCACTTCGCCGTCGAAGAACAGGGCGCCGCCGCCGTCGCCGGTCCGGGCGCTCACGAGGCCGCCGATCGCGGGCACCCCCGGGGCAATCGCGTGCAGGTCGGCGAGCGCGTCGGTAGTCGGGAACGAGTACGGATCACATAGCAGGATCACGGCGCGCGCGCCGCTGAGGTCGGGGATATCGTCCGATCGCCCGAGTCCGGCCGTCGCATGGAACGACCTCGCCTCGCCCGTCCCGTCGAACGATGCCGCCCAGACGGCGACGGCGGTCCCCGACTCGACCTCCCGGCCGGCCGCGAGCACGCCGCCGGCGCCGCAGCCGACGAGCGAGCCGGGGGCGAGGACCTCCTGGACGGCCTCGAGCGTCGGCTCGGGTGCGACGAGATGGGCTCCGCTTGCGAACACCATCGCGAGGTCGGGGTGCGCCCCGGCGAGCTCGGCGCCGGCCGCGCGAGCGGCCTCGACGGCGCCCTCCGACGTGTCGCGGGCGAGTGACAAGCCTGCCCCGATCCTGACGCTCACGCCACCACACCCCAAACCATCCGCTTCACGATACTGCCACCAGTGCCGCGCGAGGAGGTAATCGCCTTGTTCGGGCCGACGGGGGTCGGCAAGACCGCGGTCGCGATCGAGCTCGCGAAGGCTCTGCGCGAGCTGGGGGAGCGGCCGGTCGCCGTGTCGGCCGACGCGCTCCAGGTGTACGGCGGGCTCGAGATCCTGACCGGCGCGCCAGAACCCGCGGAGCGTGCGGCGCTCGAGCACCGGCTGATCTCGTTTCTTCCCGTCGACGCGCAGTTCAGCGCGGGTCAATACGCCGAGCTCGCCCACGCCGAGATCGACGCCCTGCTCGCGCAGGGCGCGCGACCGATCCTCGTCGGGGGCACCGGGCTTTACCTGCGCGCGGCGCTGACCGAGCTGAGCCTGCGGCCGCCGCCGCCGGAGGGCGTCCGCGAGCGATGGATGGGCGAGCTCGAGCGGCGCGGACCGTTTGCGCTGCACGCGCTGCTGGCGCAGCGCGCTCCCTGGGCGGCCGCCGAGATCGAGCCGGGTGACCGCCAGCGCGTCGTCCGCGCGCTGGAGCTGCTCGACGCGGGCGAGCTCGAGCCGCCGGAGGGGGAGTCACAGCTGTGGACCGCTGACATGCGGCGCCCGACGCTGCTCGTCGGGCTCGTGATGGAGCGCGACGCGTTGTACGCGGCGATCGACGCGCGCGTCGATCGGATGCTCGCCGCCGGCGCGCAGGCCGAGGTCGCCCGCGCAAACATTGCCGGAGCATCGATCACGGCGCGCAAGGCGCTCGGCTTCGAGGAGCTCCTGACCGGCGACGTCGAGACGATGAAGCGCCGCACGCGCAACTACGCGCGCCGCCAGCTGACCTGGATGCGCAAGCTGGCGTCGGTGACCGAGATCGACATCACCGCGCGCGACCCGGCGCACGTCGCCGCCCAGATCGTGGCGCTGTGGACGGGCCGTTGAGCGTGCGAAGCGCCAAGCCTGCGCGGCGGCAAAGCCACGTGCGTAACCTGGGTTGAGGTATGCGTTCCCTGCCACCGTGGGTCCGCTGGTTCATTCCGTTCGCCGTCGTCGCGGCGGCAGCCGTCGGGCTGGTCCGCTTCGTCAACGCGAACAACACCGACACACCGCCCGAGGTGAACCTGCAGGCGGAGGCACAGGCCAACGAGGAGGCGAACGTCCTCATCGCGCAGGACCAGGCGCCTCACCGGCTGCGGCTGCGGGCGGGCGAGAAGCCGGCCGCGGCGATCGATCATGCGGTCCGCACCGACATGGCCTACCAGATCCAACAGGACACGATCGACGGTCCGCTCCAGAGCGTGGCGTGCCACGCGACCCCGTCGCGGGCACCCAAGCTGGCGTACAGCTGCACCGCGGTCGCCGACAACGTCACCTATCCGTTCCTCGGCGTGATCGACGTCCCCGCGAACGTGCTCACCTACTGCAAGCGCGACCCGCCGCCGATTCCCTCGGAGAACGTCCCGGTCAGCCGGCGCTGCCTCGCCTGAGCGCCCGCTCGGCAGAGCGACCCGAAACGGCCGCTGCGAGCAGCAGTCCGCTAGAGATGCAGCACCGGCGCGAACGGGTAGAGCAGGACGGCCGCGACCAGCACGGCGACGCACCAGGTGCCGACGAGCGTCCAGCCGACCCGCCGCACGAGCACCCTCGACGTGCCCGCGAGCCAGCCGCCGATCCGCGCGAGGAGCTGGGCAACCGCGAGGTAGATCCCCGGCATCACGATCACCATGTAGTAGATGTAGCTCGTCCGGTCCCAGATCAGGCTCTGGAGCTCATACGGCAACCAGGTGCCGAGGAACCAGGCGAGGCCGAGCAGACCGACCTGCGAGCGGCGATCGCGAAGGTCGAGCAGGCCGAGAACCAGCGCCGGTATCGCGAGCGCGAGGATCGCCGGGTTGATCACGCCGAGGAAGTGCACGGCGGGCAGAATCCGCGCGAGCCCGGGCACGGGCTTCCCCGGATTGATCTGCAGGTACGTGATCCACTTCATGTCGAACAACCACTGCCACGGGTAGGAGGCGATCCCGGCAGGCCCTGACGGACTCGTCTGATGCTGGGCGTAGGTGACGATGTGCGCGAAGTGCTTGAACGGACCTCCGGTCACCGGCTCGCCCACGGTGGCGTCGAACGGCGGCGCGATCTTGTCCATGATCGCCAGGCCGGCGAAGAAGGTGATCCAGGTGGCGAGCGTGAGAATCGCGAGCTGCCCGAGCCGGCGAAGCGCGTCGGTGCGCGAGCCGATCCATCTCAGCACCTCGAGCGCGACGAACGCCGCGAGCAGGTAGAACGCGACCTCCTTCGCGCACGCGCCGATGCCGAGCAGCACGCCGGCCGCGATCGGGCGGCGCCGCATGTACGCGGCGGCCGCCCAGATCATCGCCGCGAGGGCGTAGATGTCGAGCGTCCCGATCCGGCTGTGGACGATCAACAGGTTGTCGAGCGCCATCAGCGTCGCGGCGCCGAGCGCTAACCATGGACTGCCGCCGGCCGAGCGGGTCAGCGCGTACATCCCGAGGATCGCGAGCGAGCCGCAGATCAGGCTCCCCAGGCGCCAGGCGAGCGGCCCGTCGCCGAACAGATCGATCGCGCCGGCGATCACGAGCTTCGCGAGCTGCGGATGCTCGGCGTTTGGATCGTCACCGAACGGATCGCCCGCGTAGTGATCGCCGGCCGGGGGTTGATCCCGTCGATCACGCGCGCGGCGTTGACGTAGTAAGCCTCGTCGAAGATCAGCAGGTGATCGTTGGGCGTGTTGCACGGCTGCTTACACGGCTCGCCGATCCAGGCGATCCGGGCGGCGAACGAGAGCACCGAGAGGACGGCGAGCAGCACGAGCGGTAACCGTGAGTGCCCCAGGGTGAAGTCGCGCAGCCGTCGTGCCATGGGCGCGCGACGGTACACGCATACACTCCCGGCGCGTGGAGGTCGAGAAATGGCACGCACTCGGCAACGACTATCTGATCGTCGAGGCACGGGCGCTGCCGTTCGCGCTGACGCCCGCGCGCGTGCGGGCGATCTGCGCCTGGCACACGGGAGTCGGCAGCGACGGGATCCTCCTGCTCTCGCCGCCTGATGACCCCAGCTGCGTGGCCGCCCTGCGGATCTTCAACCCGGACGGGTCCGAGGCGGAGCTGTCCGGCAACGGGGCGCGCGAGGCGGCGCTGTATCTCCGTCGCCGCGGGTGGACGGATGCCGACGCGTTCTGCGTCCAGACCGCGGCCGGGGAGATCCGTCCGACGATCACATCCGCCACGACCTGCACGATTGCGATCGGACGCGCGCGCTTGCGCAGCGCCGATTATCCCGCGGGTGCGGCGGATGGCCGCGGCGAGCTGACCGCGAACGGCCGGCGTTGGCGCTTCCAGCACGTGCAGGTCGGCAACCCGCAATGCGCGATCGAGCTCGCCGACGTCGCCGAGCTGACGGCGCTGGACTTGAGCGCGTTCGGACCGGCGATCGAGCACCACGAGCTGTTCCCGAATCGCACGAACGTGTCGTGGTACGCGCCGTTGGCGCCGGACTCGATTCGCGCCCGGATCTTCGAACGCGGCGTCGGGGAGACGTCAGCGAGCGGCACCGGCGCAGCGGGCGCCGCGGTCAGCCACGTGCTCGCGGGCGGCCGCTCGCCGGTCACCGTCGTGCTCGACGGCGGTGAGCTGACGGTCGAGGTCGCGGACGACCTCGAGATCAAACAGAGCGGTTGGGCGGTGCCAGTGTTCCGCGGCTCGCTCGCCGAGGACTTCGTAAAGGAGCTGCATGCGACCCAGTAAACGGCTTGACCAGATCGCGCCGTACCTGTTCGCCGAGCTGGAGCGCAAGATCTCGGCCAAGCGCGCGGCCGGAGTGGACGTGATCAGCCTCGGGATCGGCGACCCCGACACGCCCACGTACGAGCCGATCGTGGCGGCGGCGCAGCGCGCGGTTGCGGACCCCAGCACGCACACCTACCCGTCCAACCGAGGCCGCCGTGAGTTTCGCGAGGCGGTGGCCTCGTTCTATGCGCGCCGGTTCGGCGTCTCGCTCGACCCGGAGACTGAGGTGATGGCTGCGCTCGGCGCAAAGGAATGCATCTTCAACCTGAACCTCGCGTTCCTGGATCCGGGCGACGTCGCGCTCGCGTCCGACCCAGGTTATCCGGTCTATACCGCCGGACCCCTGCTCGCGGGCGCCGAGCCGGTCCTGCTGCCGTTGTCAGCGGAACGAGGCTTCGCGCCAGACCTCGAGGCGGTCAGCGCGTCCGACCTCGAGCGCGCGCGGCTGATGTTCATCAACTACCCGAACAACCCGACCGGCGCGATCGTCCCCGGCGATCTGTTCGCCCAGGCGGTCGAGCTCGGGCAGCGGGCCGGTCTGCTCGTCGTGCACGACAACGCGTACAGCGAGACGACCTACGACGGTTACGTCGCCCCGTCGTTCCTGCAGACACCCGGCGCCAAGGACGTCGGCGTGGAGGTGTTCTCGCTCTCGAAGGGCTACAACATGACCGGCTGGCGGTGCGCCGCGATCGTCGGCAACGCAGAGGCGATCTCCGAGTACTGGCGGCTGAAGTCGAACATCGATTCGGGCAACTTCGAGGCGGTGCAGCTCGCCGGTGCGACGGCGCTGGGGCCTGAGCTGGACGCGGACGTGCGCGCGATGAACGTCGTCTACCAGCGGCGGCGCGACCTCGTCTGCGACGCGCTCGCGCAGGCCGGCGTGGACGTGACCCCGCCGAAGGGCACGATCTACATCTGGGCTCCGGTCCCCGACGCGTTCGAGTCGTCCGCCGCCTACTGCGAGCACGTGCTCGAGCGTGCAGCCGTCGTGATCTCGCCGGGCAGCGCGTACGGCCCGAGCGGAGAGGGGTTCATCCGGATTTCGCTGACCACCCCCGAGGACCGACTGCTCGAGGCGGTCGACCGGCTCCGGCGCCTTTGACGCGGCTACCATCCGAAGGAGTGCAGGAAACCCGCAACGGCAGCGGACGCGCGCATCTCGTGCCGGTGCCGACCGATGGCCGGCGCCGCGCCCGGCAGCGGGCGTTTCTGGTCGCGGTTCTGCAGGGCGGCCGGGAACACGAGCTCGTGGAGCTGCACGAGCTGCTGCTGACCGCGGGCGTCGCGAGCGTCGGCGAGCTCGTCCAGCGCCGCGACCAGGTACATCCGAATACCTACATCGGGGCCGGCAAGCTCGACGAGCTGAAGGCGCAGCTACGCGTGGCGGACGCGAACCTCGTCGCCTGCGATGACGAGCTCTCGCCCCGGCAGGAGCGCAACCTCGAGCAGGCGCTCGGAGTCCCGGTGATCGACCGGACCGCGATCATCCTCGACATCTTCGCCGCGCACGCGCACACGGCCGAGGGCAAGCTCCAGGTCGAGCTCGCCCAGCTCGAGTACAACCTGGCACGGATGCGCGGCCTGTGGTCGCACCTGGAGCGCCTCGGCGGCGGGATCGGGACGCGCGGACCGGGGGAGACCCAGATCGAGACCGACCGCCGGCTCGCGCGCGACCGGATCGCCGCGCTGAAGCGACGGCTCGCGCACGTGCGCTCGAGCCGCGCCGTCATGCGAGCGGAGCGGGAGC
Organism: uncultured Solirubrobacterales bacterium; assembly: GCA_963763525.1. Classification (GTDB taxonomy): domain Bacteria; phylum Actinomycetota; class Thermoleophilia; order Solirubrobacterales; family Solirubrobacteraceae; genus Palsa-465. The sequence goes on along the minus strand of CAVXPA010000008.1, from coordinate 392,306 downwards.
GCGCCCACCTCCCCTCGGTCGCGATCGCCGGCTACACGAACGCCGGCAAGTCGACGCTGCTGAATGCCCTCACCGGGGCGGAGGTCGGCGTCGGCGACCGGCTGTTCCAAACGCTCGATCCCACTACGCGCCTGCTGCGGGCAGGCGGCCGCGAGTATCTGCTGACCGACACGGTCGGGTTCATCCGCAAGCTGCCGCATCAGCTCGTGGACGCGTTCGGCGCCACGCTCGAGGAGACGCGCCTGGCAGATCTGATCCTGCACGTCTGCGACGCGTCCGCCTCCGAGGACGACCTGGTCGCGATGACGGCCGCCGTCGAGGACGTGCTGAGCGAGATCGACGCCGTCCAGATGCCGCGGCTGCTCGTTCTCTCCAAGGCCGATCTGATCGACGGCGAACGGCGCACCGAGCTCGAGCGCCGGCACCCAGGATCGGTGCTCGTCTCCTCGGTCACCGGGGAGGGGATCCCGGAGCTGATCGGGCGCATTCAGGATACGTTCGAGCGCAGACTCCAGACGGTCGAGCTGCTGATCCCGTATCACGAGGGCGGGCGACTCGCCGAGCTGCACGAGCTCGCGGGCGACCTCGAGCGCGAGGAGACGGCTGACGGCGTCAGGGTGCTGGCGCGCCTGCCCCCCGAGGTGGCCGCTCGCTATCAGCCGTTCGCCCACCAGGCATGACGCTCCGAGTCCTGCGCACAGACCCGCGGGCGATCCTGCCCGCGCGCACGTTCGCGGGGGACGCAGGCCTCGATCTCCACGCGCTCGACGCGGTCCGATTGGAGGCCGGCGCACGGGCCTTGGTTCGCACAGGGATCGCGGTTGAGATCCCATACGGGCAGGCTGGGCTGCTCGTGCCACGCTCGGGCCTCGCGGTGCAACACGGCATCGCGCTCGTCAATGCGCCGGGCGTGATCGACGCCGGCTACGCCGGCGAGATCTCCGTGCTGCTGCTCAACACCGACGTGCGCGAGCCGGTCGCGATCGCCTCCGGCACGCGGATCGCGCAGCTCTTGATCATCAAGGTCGAGATGCTGTCGGTCGTCGAGGCGCACGAGCTGGCACCGTCGGAGAGGGGCAAGGGCGGCTTCGGGTCTACCGGGCAGTGACCGCGCCGGCGCCGCGCCGGCTCAGCCGCCGGTGTGAAGCGTCAGGGCGGTGCACGTCTTCGCCGCCGCCTTGAGCGTAGGGCTCTGCAGGTTGAGCGACTGCAGCGCCTCGATGTAGCCGGACAGTTTGTTCGCCGCGGTGCTCGGGTCGGGGAAGTTGACGCCGTGCGAGCGCATGCACGCGGAGAACGCGATTCCCTCCTGCAGGCGCTGCTCTCGCTGCGCCGACGTGAGGCTGGTCGCGTTCGGGAACGCTTGATGGATCAGCGCCGCGCAAGCTGTCTCGGCGGCCTGCACCTTCGCCTGCGGGTAGGTCGCGAGGACGCGCAGCATGTTGAGGATCGACGCGGTGCCGATCCCGGGGTCAGGGATGTCGAGTCCCTGGGCGCGCATGCAGCTCGCGGCGGCGACCCTCGCCGCGACGAGCTTTCCGGCGTTCGTGTTCGTGCCCGACCCGGCCGCGGTAACGCTGCTCGTCGTCGCCGAGCTGCTGGTTGCGTTGGCGCTGCTGGAGCTGCTCGACCCGCAGCCGGCGAGCACGGCGCACGCGCCGATCGCAACCGCGAGGCTGACCAGCCGTCGCGAGCGGGGGAGGCGGTCGAGGGCGGAAATCATCGAGCGGCGATCTCCACGGCGATCTCAGTTCAACTCGTTCGTCGTCGATGTCAGGGCCCCGGACGCGAGCACGAGCACCCACACGACTGACGCGATCAGGCTGACGACGATGATCCATGGCCCGTGCTTCGAGTAGGGCTTGGCCAGGCGGAACGCCACGCCGAACCCAAGCACGAGCCCGATCAGCGGCAGACAGATTGCGGTGATGTAGCCGAGGACGACGAGGCGCTTGGCGCGCTCGTTGTGGACGTTGGCGCTGGCGCCGTTGCTCGACGCATACCCGGTCGTGATCAGGCCGTCGCCGTTTGAACCGGGCGGTTTCGTGGCGCTCATCCGAACGTTCCTCCTCCCCGGAGACTAGTGGGCACCGCCAGCGGCCGTGCTAGCTGCTCGAGGACTGCGGCGCCAGCAGGCCGTGATCCTCCAGGAACTGCCGCGCGACCGCGTTCGGCTGCTCGCCGGCGACGTCGACGAGCATGTTCAGCTGGCGGATTGCGTTCGTCGTCAGCAGCGCGGTGACGCTGTTGATCGTCTGGGCGAACACGGGGCCCTCCTCGGCCAGCGCCTGCTGTGAGACGACCGGGACGACGTTGCCCCAGCCGAACACGTTCTGTGGATCCTTCAACAGCGTGTAGTCGCCGATCGCGAGCTCCCCGTCGGTCGTATTCACAGCGGCCGCTTGCACCGAGCCCGAGTCGAGTGCGCCGTACTGCTCGCCGACCGCCAGCGGCGTGAATGTCGCCGGCGTGAAGCCGTACGTCTCCTCGATCGCCGGCAGCAGCGCGCTGGGCCCCTGCTGCAACGGCGGCGGACCCCCGAGCGCCAGATGCGCCGCGACCTTGCGCAGGTCGCCGATCGTCGATAGCTGATTGGCGCTGGCGTAGCCCACCGTCACCGCGATCGCATTGGTGTCGCTGAACGGGGTCGGGTTGAGCAACTCGTAGCCGTGTGCCAGCGCGTACCTCTGCCCGGCCGCGTAAGCCGCGGCGGCGCTGTGGAACGAGCGCGTGTAACCGGCGAGTGCGCTGTCCCAGACGTTGATGTACTCGGGGTACATCGCGATCCGGCCCGTGCTCAGCGCCTGGATCGTGACGTCGGTCGGACCGATGTTGCGGTTGTTGGCGACTGTGAAGCCCTGGGCTTGCAGCGCCTGCGGTGTAGAGCTGGCCGAGCACGAACTGCTCGGTGTAGTTCTTGTCCCCGATCATGATCGACGGCTTGCCGGCGCCGGGCAGCGGCGCCGTGGTGGCGGTCGCTGTCGTCGTCGTCGTGCTCGTGACAGTCGTCGTGGTGGTCGTCGTGACCGCCGCCTGGTTGTTGATCGAGGTCGGGCCGCCGCCGCCACAGCCGGCGAGTACGAGCGCGCAGCCGGCCAGGGGCAGCGCCAAGCAGGCGAGAGACGGGCGTGACAGGTTCGGCATGCTCATTTACGGCGGCGACTCATCCATCCTAGTGGCTACACGCCAGCCGCTCGCCGGGCCTGCGTCGTGCGCGGCCGCCTCGAGCTCGTCGTCGAGCGCGCCGAGCGGCGCATCGCAGCCGAGCGCGGTCGCGATCAGCCAGTCGGCGAACCATGCGTTCTTCGGCAGCAGCGGGCCGTGCAGGTAGGTGCCGATCACGTTGCCCGTCGCGCACGCCCTCGTAACCGTCGCTGCCGTTGTTGCCGTGGCCGCGCAGAACCCGGCCGAGCGGTCGCGCCCGGGGCCGAGGTGGGTGCGGCCGCCGTGGTTCTCGAAGCCGGCCAGCACGCGTCGCTCGTCGCCGGCGTCCAGCTCGACCTCGATCGCGACGTTGCCGATCAGCCGCGGACCCTCGCACGCGGACCGTGCGCAGGTCGACCAGCCCGACGCCCGGGAGCGTCTCGTCCCCGAGCTCGTAGGAGTGGCCGAGCAGCTGGTAGCCGCCGCAGACGGCGAGGATCACGCGCGCCGCGCGCGGCGGCCGCGTGCAGCGCGTCGCGCTTGACCTCGGCGAGATCGCTCGCGCACAGCTCCTGGTCGCGGTCCTGGCCGCCGCCGATGTAGTAGAGGTCGGCGCCGTCGGGATCGAGCGCGTCGCCGAGCCCGCTCGCGGCTGCAGCTCGAAGCCGATCCCGCGCCACGCGCAGCGGCGCTCGAGCATCAGCAGGTTGCCGCGATCGGCGTAGATGTTCATCAGATCGGGGTACAGCGCGCACACGCGCAGCGTCGAGCCGCTCAGCCACGCGAGGATCACCACCTTGCTGCCGACGTGCTCCTGCGGTCGGCGGGACGCATCAGCCGCTCGGACGGCGCGCAGGCCGACCGCCGTCGGCCTCGCGCTCGAGCTGCGTCGGCGCGAAGGCGGTCGAGGCGGACCGCGTCGTCCTGGACGGTCCGCTCGCCGTGCGCGTCGACGATCTCGCGCCGGCGCTCGAGCACGAAGCCGCCGTCGTCGTTCCCGGATCGCCGGTCGGCTGGCTCGAGTACACGACGCCGTCGAGCTCGCAGATGTCCGGCAGCGGCAGCCGCGACGCCGGCGCAGCGACTCGTACAGCTCGAGCTCCTCGGCGATCGCGATCGCCACGCAGGCCGCCGCCGGCGCAGATGCCGGCGCGCGCGGCGCAGGAACGCGGCTCGGCCGGCGGCGCCGCCGAGCAGCTGGATCGTCTGCATCGGCACGATGCAGAGCGCGAAGCGTTCGTCGAGCTCGAACTCGCGCGCGTCGGCGAGCACGGTCGGCACGTCCAGCCCGGCGGCCTGCGCGCGCTGCGCGAGCTCCGCGAGCAGCTCCGGGTCGCGGTCGAGCGCGGTCACCCGTGAGCCCGGCGCGCGAGGTCGAGCGCGACGCGCCCGGTGCCGGCGCCGACGTCGAGCACCGGGTCCCCATGCGTGCGCGCGAGCTCGCGCCACAGCGGCAGGTCCTCGGTGTAGCGGCCGCACTCGAGGTCGTGCCAGATCGCGCTCCACGCTCATCAGGCCCGTCGCTCCCAGAACGCGTCGACGTGCCCGCGGCCGCGAGCTCCTCGCGCAGCTCGAGCAGCGCCGTGTAGGTCGGCAGCGCGAACAGCCGCCGCCGCTGCCGCGCTCGCGAGCGCCTGCGTCGAGCGCCTGCGCGACGCTCGCGCCGACGACGCAGCCGCGTCAGCTGGAACGCCGGCGTACTTGAGCCGCAGCGCGAGCTCGGCGCGCGCGCGTGCCGGCGCAGGTCGACGCGCGCAGAACGGGCGCGAGCAGCTCGAAGTCGGCGTCCCAGATCCAGGAGACGTCGCGGCCGTCGGCGGTCCGGTCGTTGAGGATCGCGAGCACGTCGAGCTCGCCGTGCTCGAGCGCCAGCGTGCGCAGGATCTCGTTGGCGCCCGCCGGGTTCTTGATCAGCAGGATCGACAGCTCGGTCGTCGCCGATCGAGACCGTCTCGGCGCGACCGAACGCGGCGGTGACGCGCTCGCAGCCCGGCGACGATCGTGGTCGAGCTCGATCCCGAGCGCGAGGCACAGCGCGGCCGCGCCGAGCGCGTTGTAGACGTTGTACAGCCCGGGCAGCGGCAGCGTCGACCGTCAGCGCTCGCCGGCCGGCGTGCGCAGCTGGAAGCGCGCGCGGCGCGTGCCGTCGAGCTCGATCTGCTCGGCCGCGACCGCCGGTTCGCGGTCGCGCTGCCCGCAGGACGGGCAGCTGTAGCGCCCGAGATGCCCGAGGTAGATCGCGTCGTAGCGGTAGGCGGCGCCGCAGCGGCGGCAGTGCTTGGAGTCCGAGGCGTGCTGCATCTCGGCGAGCGCGACGGACGGATCCTCGACGCCGAAGTAGGTGACGCGCGCGGGCCGTCGCGCGCCGAGGTCGGCGATCAGCGGGTCGTCGGCGTTCAGGACCAGCTGGCCTGACGCTCGCGTCGTGCGAGCGCGGCGACGACGCCGCGGCCCAGCGGTCGGCGATCGTCTCGAGCTCGCCGTAGCGGTCGAGCTGGTCGCGGAACAGGTTGCCGAGCAGCGATCGCCCGCGGCTCGAGCTCCGGCACGATCCGGTCGAGCCAGAACTCGTCGACCTCGAACAGCCCGAGCTCGCCGTCGATCCGGCCGCCGGGCCGCGCGGCGCGCGAGCAGCGTCGAGGCGACGCCGCCGGCCATGTTCGCGCCGGCGCGGTTGTGGACGAGCGTGATGCCCGGCGCGCTCGAGCACCGAGGCGGCCATCGCGGCGCGTCGTCGTCTTGCCGTTGGTCGCGGAGATCACGACGCGTGCCCGCGCGCGAGCCGGCCGGCGAGCTCGCGCGATCGCGTGCGGCTCGAGCCGGATCAGCACCTTGCCGGGCAGGCTGGTGCCGCCGCCGCGACCGGCGCGCCGCGCGAGCTCTCCGACCGCGCGGGCGGCGGCGATCTTCGCGCCGAGCGTGCTCATCGCGAGAAGCGACCAGCACGCGCACCGCCTGCGGGCAGCACGCGGATCGTCGCCGGCAGCTCGGCGATCGGATCGCCGTCGGCGTACATCGTGAATGGCCGGTCGGCGCTGATCTCGACTTCGCCGGCGCGCAGGATCTCCACGCTCGGGCTGCCTCGACGTGCTCGCCCTTGAACACGGTCGGCAGCAGCGCGCAGGAACCGGAGCTTCGGCATCGTGCGCGATCATGCACGACGTCGAGCATGCCCGTCGTGCAGCGAGGCGTCCGGCGCCATCAACATCCCGCCGCCGTACGCGCGGCGAGTTCGCGACGGCGACCGTGTAGCCGGTGACCGTCATGCGCTCGGCGGCCGTCGAGCGCGATCGCGAACGTCGCCGGCCGCCAGCTGGCCAGCGCGCGCAGCGCGCCGTACGTGTAGACGAGGTTGCCCGCGCACCAGCCGCGAGCTCGTTGGCGATCCGGTTGGCGTCGGAGTCGAACCCGCAGCTCGCGATCCCGATGAACGTCTTGCCGCCGACCTCGCCGAGGTCGAGCTGCCGCACGACGCCGGCGGCGAGCACGCGGCACGCGCGGCGCGGCTCGAGCGGGATCCCGAGCGCGCGCGCGAAGTCGTTGCCGCGGCCGCCGGGCAGCACGCCGAGCACGCCGTCGGTGTCCGTCGAGCGCGCCGGCGACCGCGCCGACCAGCGCCGTCGCCGCCGAACGCGACCGCCGTCTCGCCGGCGGCGAGCGCCGCCCGCGCGAGCGCGCGCGCGTGGTCGAGGCTGCGGGTCAGCTCGACGTGGTGCTCGATCCCGAGCTCGTCGAGCGCCGCGCGCACGTCCGGCAGCACGCGCCGGCGCGGCCGCCGCCGGCCGACGGGTTGACGATCAGCGCGACGCTCACCGTGCGAGCAGCAGCGCGTGCAGGTCCTGCGGCGATCGCCACCGGCGCCGGATCGCTCGCCGCCTGCGCCTCCGCACGCGAGCGTGACGCCGGTCAGCACGATCGCCGCCGTCGAGGCCGGCTGCGGCGGCGCCGGCGAGGTCGGCATCGAGCCGGTCGCCGACCACCAGCGTCCGACCGGGCCCGAGCCGGTCCAGCGCCGCGTCGAACATCTGCGGGTCGCGGCTTGCCGACGATCCGGGCGCTGCGCTCGGTCGCGTACTCGAGCGCGGCGACGATCGCGCCGGTGCCGGGCCAGATCCCATGCTCGGTCGGGAACGTCCGATCGCGCCCGGCCGCGATCATCTCGGCGCCGCCGAGCACGGCCTGGGTCGCGTCGCGCAGCTCGCCGAAGTCGAGATCGTCGTGCCCGGCGACGACGACGATCTCGGCCTGGGTCGCGCGCGGCGTGCCGTTGACGATCCGCAAGCCGGCGTCGGCGACGTGGCGGAAGATCGCCGGCGCCCCGATCACGTACGTGCGTCGTGCCCGGCGTGCGCTCGGCGAGCACGTACTGGATCGCCGCGCCGACGGTCACCACCTCCTCGAGCGACGCCTGCACGCCGAGCGACCACAGCTTGCGGACGTATTCCTCGGGCGATCGCCGCGCGTCGTTGGTCAGGAAGACGACCGTCCTTGCCGGCTGCTCGGAGCGCGGCGACCGCCTCGGGCGCCCGCGGCGTGCAGCGCTCGCCGACCCAGACGCAGCCGTCGAGGTCGAGCAGGACGTGGTCGTAGGAATTGGCGAGGGCGGTGAGCTGCATCCGGCCCGCGGATTATCGCCGGCCGGCAGTGTGCTTATCTGCGTGCGGTGTGGAGACGCTCGACAGCTGCGGTGGCCGCGTTCGCGCTTGGCATCGTGCCGGCGCTCGGTCTCGCGGCCTGCGGAACGGCGAGCAATGCTGACTCGACGAGCAGCTCCGTCGCGCCCGCGCCGGGCGCGGCAACCACGCCGCAGACCTCGGCGCACGGGTGCCGGACGGTGCCGGTGCCGGCGCCGAAGCCGAACGGACACCTGAGCGCGCCCACGATCCACCTCAACCCGCAGCTCACCTACACCGTGACGATCGTGACGAACTGCGGCACGTTCGCGTTCACGCTCGACGTCAAGCAGTCGCCGAAGACATCGGCATCGTTCTATTCGCTCGTCAAGCGAGGCTTCTTCGACGACACGACCTTTCATCGCGTCGCAGCCGGCTTCGTGATCCAGGGCGGCGACCCGACCGGGACCGGGGAGGGGGGGCCAGGCTATACCGTCGTCGAGCCGCCGCCGCGGGGCACCCAGTACGCCCTGGGCGACGTCGCGATGGCGAAGACCGAGACTCAGCCCGCCGGAGCGTCAGGGAGCCAGTTCTTCATCATGCTCACGGCGCAACGCCGGCCTGACCCCGATTTACGCGCTGCTCGGCAAGGTCGTCTCGGGAATGAACGTGGTGCAGGCGATCGGCTCGCTGCCGACGACCCCGCCCGGCGACGGCAGGCCGACGCCGGCGGTCGTGATGTCGAGCGTGACGGTTGCGACGTCCGGGTAGCGGACCCATCAATCAACCCCTTAGAAGAGCGCGGCCTGCGCGTCGGCGAGCGGCGGCGCGAGGCATTCGGGGCCGTCGTAACGCGCGTCGTTGACCGCCGGCCCGACGGCCTGCAGCGCGGTCTGCTCCGGCGCCAGCCCGGCCAGGAGCTCGTCGAGCACCCCTGGCGGCGAGGACGTGTCGAGCCAGGCGCGCTCGGCGTCCGGCGCGAGAATGATCGGCATCCGGTCGTGCAGCGAGGCGATCGCCGAGTTCGCGGGCGTCGTCAGTATCGTGCACGTCCGCAGCTTCGCGTCGTCCTCGCCGTACCAGATCGACCACAGGCCGGCGAACGCGAACAGGCCGTGATCGGTGCGGGTGATGTGAAACGCCTGCTTGGGTCCGCTCGGCACCCGGCGCCACTCGTAGAAGCCGTCGGCGACGATCAGGCAGCGATAGCGCTCGAACGCGCGGCGGAAAGCGGGTCGCTCCGCAACCGTCTCGACCCGGGCGTTGATCATCTTCAGGCCGGTGTCCGGGCTCTTCGCCCATGAGGGCACGAGACCCCATCGGAGCAGCTCGCCACGCGGCGTTCCCTCGCGGTCGGTCGTGACCGCCAGCACGTCGTCACCGGGCGCGACGTTGAAGCGCTGGCGCACGTCGACTGATTCGGCGATCGAGAACCGCGCGCGAACCTCGGCCGGGTTCGGCGAGGACAGCGTGTAGCGGCCGCACATCGGCGCTGCCGTCGCGCCTCAGCGCGAGCGGGCCGCGGCCTGCTCGGCGCGCTCGGCGCGGGCTCGCTTCTGACGCCGGCGCCCGAAGAAGAACAAGACGCCGAGCACGACCACGATGAGGACGAAGCCGTAGAAGATCGAGAGGTCGATCGAGAGCCCGCCGAAGATCTGCCCGATGCCGTACACGATTCCGAAACCGAGCGCCAGAACCCCCACGATCAGCGCGATCACGAGCAGGATCCCCCGGACCCGCGCCCACGTGCCGGCGCTCGCGGGCGGCGCGATCAGCCCCATGAACTGAAGGCCGCGGAGCTGGCGCTTGGTGGGCGCCTCGACCCCGAGCTTCTCGGTCGCCCGCCGCAGATCGTCGGCGCGCCGGTCGGCGAGCGCGAGCGATGCATCGGCCATCCGCCGCAATTGCAGGCGCTCCTGCGGCCGCGCCGCGGCAAGCGCCTTCTGGAAGTGGACGCGCGCCGCCTTGGAGTCGTAGCGCTCGGCCGCACGCGCGCCGAGAATCGCCTGCGCGGCGGCCTTGTACTTCGTCTCGGCCTCGAGCTCCTCATCGGAGCGGGTCTCGAGCTGCTGCATCGCGGCGAGCTGGCTCTTCTGCTCCAACCGCACGGTGCGCTGCTGCTTCGCCATGACAAGCGGAGTCTAGCGTCGGGCGGAGCGCGATTTGGCGTCCGGTTGGGTAGCTTCGTGTGACTGTGACGCCCGTCCTCGCGCCGCTCAGCCGGCCAGTCCGGATCCTCGCCGCCGGTGGGACGATCGCGATGCGCGGCGAGCGGGCGGTACCGGTACTCGACGCGAGCGCGCTGGTCGAGCTGGTGCCCGAGCTCGCGGGGCTGCAGGCGCTCAGCGCCGAGACGCTGCTGGCGCTGCCGAGCGCGCAGCTGACGCTCGAGCAGGCGCTGATGCTCGCCTCGCGCGCGAGCCAGACCACGGCGGCCGGCGAAGCGGTCGTGCTGACGACGGGGACAGACACGCTCGAGGAGCTCGCCGTCCTGTGCGCGCTCGTCCACGGCGCCGCGCCGCCGATCGTGCTGACCGGCGCCAACCGTCCGGCGTCCGGGCCCGGGGCGGACGGCGCCGCCAACCTGCTCGACGCGATCGCGGTCGCCGGCGCCGAACAGTCCGCCGATCTGGGGACGGCGGTCGTGTTCGGCGGCGAGGTCCACGACGCGATGACGGTGCGCAAGGTCGACAGCACCGGCCCGGCGGCGTTCGGCTCACCGTTCACGGGGCCGATCGGCCGCGTCGTCGAGGGCCGCGTGTGGCTGCACGGGCGACCCCGTCGGCCCGAGCCGCTCACGGTCGCCGCCCTCGCCCATCGGGTGGACATAATCACCTCGGTGCTCGGGGATGACGGCGCCCTGCTGGCCGAGGCGGCAGAGCGGGCCGACGGTCTCGTCGTGGTCGCGTTCGGGGCCGGACACCTCTCGCCGGCGTCGCTCGCCGTCGTCCGCGCGGCCACTGGACGCATGCCGGTCGTCGTGACCTGCCGCCCGGAGCGCTCCTCGATGCTGTTCGATACCTACGGGTTCGAGGGCGCCGAGGCGGACGTGCGCTCGAGCGGGGCGGTTTGCGCGCCGTTCCTCTCGCCGGTCGCGGCTCGAATGGCGCTGCTCGCTTGCCTCGGCGCCGGCCTCAGCCGCGACGGGATCGCGGCCGCGCTCGCGCCCTGGGACGCTGGCCGTTAGACGGCCGACTCGTAGAGGAACAGGTCGGTCGCGTAGCGCAGGACCAGCGGCTCGGGCGCGGCGGCGGCGAGCTCGCGCACGCGGGCGGCGACCTCGGAGCGCCGTGGCTCGTCCTCGGCGCCGATGAAGCTGATCGACGTGATCCGGTCGACGAACGTGTCCGCGTCGAGCCGTTGCTCGTTCGGCACCGACGCCTCCGCGATCATCGTGAACAGCCGGCTTCGGTCCGTCACGTCGCGCCACTCGCCGCTGATATACGACGGCGTGTCGCCGCGGAGCGAGTCGATGATCGCGTCGATCTGCTGGTGCAGCCGATCCTCGTAGCGCCGGCGGTTCCACACCAGTGCGAGGCGGCCACGCGGGCTCAGCACCCGGTGGAACTCGGCCAGCGCCGCGTCGCCGTCGAACCAGTGAAACGCCGACGCGACGACGATCGCGTCGACGCTGCCGTCTGGCAGCGGCAACGCCTCCGCGGTGGCGTCAAGGACGGTCAGCTCGGGAAGTGCCCGCTCGAGCACGGCGCGCATCGGCGCTACCGGCTCGGCGGCGATCACCTCCGCGCCTGTCGCGAGCAGCTCGCGCGTGAGCTTGCCGGTCCCGGCGCCGACGTCGAGGATCGTCCGCCCGGGCCGCAGGCCAAGTTGATCGTCGAGCCACCGAAGCGCGGCAGCGGGATAACCCGGCCGTCCGCGTTCATACTCCGCCGCCGACCGCCCGAAGCCGACGCGCGCTCGTTCGTCGATGCCCACCCAGGCGACCTACTCGGCGGGCTCGGGCGCCTGACCGCGCTTGCGGCGACCGCGGACGAGAACCTTCGGCAGCGGGATCGGCGACAGCCGGTCGGCCGCCTCGCCGACGAACAGACGCGGCTCGGTCTTGGCCAGCAGAGCGCTCAACTCGTTCAGCTCCGCACGGCTGAAATGGTGCGTCTTGCCACCGATCTTGACGAGCTCATACAACCGCCGGCGCTCGTTCGGGTCCAGCCGCGTCGCGTGCCGGTGCGCGAGGAACGCGACCTCGGCGAGCGCGAGCAGCTTGAGCATCGGCAGTCGTCGCAGACCGGGGACGTGGCTCGAGGCGCTCGCGATCACATGGTTGACGGGACCGGGCATTTGATTTCAGTCTAGTTCGGGGTCTCGGCGCCGCCGCGGAGCTCGCTGGGCGGCAAGAACCGTGTTTTGAGATAGTGCCCGCGATGACGCCGGAACGGCGGATCGCCGGCGGCGTGGCGCGGCTCGAGACCGAGGCGGCGTTCGAGGTGTTGGCGCGCGCGCAGGGGCTCGAGCGCGGCGGCGTGGACGTCGTCCATCTGGAGATCGGGCAGCCTGACTTCGCGACGCCGTCGCACGTAATCGACGCGGCGGTCGCGTCGATGCGCGCAGGCGAGACGGGCTACGGGCCGACCGAGGGGATCCACGAGCTGCGTGAAGCGGCGTCCGAATACCTGGGCCAGGGCCGCAAGCTCGAGATCGATCCGGCGAGCGTCCTCGTCGCGACCGGCGCGAAGCCGTTCCTGTTCCTCACCGTGCTCGCGTGCGTCGATCCAGGCGATGAGGTCATCTACCCGGACCCCGGCTTTCCGATCTATCGCTCCGCGATCTCGTGGGCGGGCGGCGTCCCCGTGCCGCTGACGCTGCGCGAGGAGCGGGGCTTCTCGTTTGACGCGGATGAGCTCGCCGCGCGTCTGTCACCCCGCACGAGCCTCGTGATCCTCAACTCGCCCAACAACCCGACCGGGGCCGTGATTCCGAGCTCGGACCTGGAGGCGCTGGCCGAGCTGCTCGCCGGCACCGGCGCGTGGATCCTGTCCGACGAGGTGTACGCAAAGATCGTCTACGACGAGCCGGCGGCGAGCGTCGCGTCGCTCCCGGGCATGCTCGAGCGCACCGTGCTACTCGACGGCTGCTCGAAGACGTTCGCGATGACCGGCTGGCGGTGCGGGTTCGCGGCCGTGCCGCGCGAGCTTCGCCAGCCGCTGACCCGGCTGCTCGTCAACACGACTTCGTGCGTGCCGACGTTCGTGCAGCGCGGCGCGGTCGCCGCGCTGACAGGCCCGATGGAGTCCGTGGCCGAGATGGTCGCCGAGTTCCGCCGCCGGCGCGAGCTCGTGATCGCCGGATTGAACGCGATTCCTGGGGTCCGCTGTGACACCCCTGCGGGCGCGTTCTACGCGTTCGCAAACATCGCGGGGACGGGTTTCGGCGGCAACGAACTCGCGCGCGCGTTGCTCGAGCAAGGAGGCGTCGCGCTGCTCTCGGGGTCCTCGTTCGGCGCCGCCGGCACGCGCCACCTGCGCCTTTCATACGCGACCTCGCAGGAGCGCCTGCGCGAGGGCCTGCGCCGAATCGAGCGGTTCCTGGATCAGATCGGTTGAGCGAGCGGCCGGACCACGGGTACTACCGGATCCGTGTCACGATCCGGTGCGGCGCCAGAGTCACTCGCCGGACGAGTGCAAATAGCGGGCCGCCGTGATCCCGATCATAATGGTGTTGTGGCTCTGCGCCTCGGCGTGTCTGCTACCCGTCAAGCTCGATGACAAAGCCTTCTTCCAGTACGAGTAACCGAGAGCACTCACGCCAGCAGAACCGTGGCGTCACTGTCGAACGGGTGCTTGCAGCCGCGGAGGAGCTGTTTCTCGAGAAGGGCTTCCGGGCGACCTCCGTGGTCGACATCGCCGCAGCGGCCGGGTACACCACCGGGGCGATCTACTACAGCTTCAGCGGGAAGGACGACCTTTTCCTGGCGGTCTATCGCCGCAGGGCGAAGCAACAGGAGGATGTCCTACGCGCAGCCCTCGCGGCGGCCACGACGCCGGAGGAAACCGTACAGGCGATCGGACTTGCGTTGACTACGGCCCGGCTCGAGCCGCCGTGGTATGCGGTGGTGTTCGAGTTCCTGTCCTACGCTGCGCGCGACGAGCAACTGAGCCGCGAGGCCGCCGACGTCTTCCGAGGTGGGCAGGCGCTGTTCGCTGAAGCACTGAGAGACGTCGCTTCGCGATCGGCACTGGGTCTCGAGCGCCTCGCGACAATCGTCGCCGCGCTCCTGCGCGGTCTCGCCCTGACGTGGTTCATCGATCCCGCGTCTGTCGACGACAGTCTCTTCGCCGATGCACTCGACGACCTGATACTCGCGTCACGACGCGGGGATAGCGAGACACCAGCCGCGCACGTGAAGAAAGCGACACCGCGCGAGAGCAAGGCCGCAGCCGGCACCAGCCGGCGCGTGCAGAAAACCTAATTTATGGCCGCCTGCACTACCGGGCAGGCGTGAACAGTTGGTGCGACGGGTCCCGTTCCCTGCGTCCCGGGGGAGGAAAGTGCTTTGCGTCGGGCCAGTCGTCACCCGGGATGTCCTTGCGCGACCAGTCGATCACGACCGATCGCTGAGCGATGGCCCAATGGCCCTGCCGTCGCTCGAAGCGATCCAGGTACCTTCCGGCGATCACGCTCAGAACCTCACTCGCATCCTCCAGCCGCGTCGGGTTGAATGCGATGAAATAGCTCTCGACGTCTGCGCTGTCCCCGTCCAGCTTGATCAGGAAGTTCGTGATGTGGTGCTGCGCGACGCCGGTGAAGGCATCAAGGCGCGGCACCGCCAGCGTCACGACATCTGTCCGGGCATCCGTGAACTGATGTGGCCCATGGCGGTCGACGGCGCCGGGGTGAAACACGCTGGCAATCAGCTCCGGATCGCCCCGGTCGATACCACGCGAGTACCGCATCAGCACCCCGTGAATCTCCTGGCGGTCCGCCACGAGACGGACCTGCTCCGCGACAGCCCTCAGGTCGATTTCCACGTCAGTTGTCATAGTCGCCTCGCCTCGGAATCGTCGGTATTCTAAATCTGCTGTCAACGCGCTCGCCGGATCGCTGCTTGACAGCGGCTGCGGGGCGAGCATATGATCTACCGGTCCATAATCGTATTATCAGCGGCGTGAGAGCGTAACGTGAAGGCCGGTCCACCGCCGACCGTGGATGGCTGCCCCTTCAACCCGTTGGACGGAGAGCAGCTCACCAGCCCCCATGCATGGTTCAGCGAGGCCCGCAGTCAGTGCCGTGTCTTCTATGACCCGGCGGCGGATGAGTGGTGGGTGACGCACTACGACGACTGCCTGACCGTGCTCAGGGACACCGAGACTTACTCGAGCACAGCCCTCGGCGAGCTCCAGCCCCTACCAGGACTCTCCGAGCAGTTGCCCGACGGCCACCCGATCGCCGCTGCGTTGGTGGCGACCGATCCCCCTGAACACACGCGCTTGCGCCGGCTCGCTCAAACGGCCTTCACGCCGCGAGCCGTTGCGGCGTACGAGCCGCAGGCGCGCGAGATCGCAGACAGGGTGCTGGAGAGAATTGGCGACGCAGGCAGGATGGACCTCTACCGCGAGTTCGCCCAGCCTTTGACGATTCAGATGATCTGCGGGATCCTGGGCGTCCCGGTCGACCGGACCGAGTTCTGCCTGCGGTGGCTGACCGATATCCAGGACACGCAGGTTGCGGCGCCGCCGATGCCCGAGGAGGAGCGTCGAGCGGCCGTCGCCCGCGTCGTCGAATTCGACCGATGGATTCGCGAGTTCATCGAGGAGCGGAGGCTCGACCCGGGTGACGATCTCACTTCGCGGATGGTCCACGCGAGGACCGAGGACGGGTCACCGTCGCTGACGACATGGGAAGTCGTGCGCCTGGTCACCAACATCCTCTCCGCAGGCTTCGCGACCTCCGCGAGCCTCGTCGCCTCGACCATGTTCCACCTGCTCCGCGAGCCGGACCGCTGGGAGCGCGTCAAGGCGGATCGCGCGCTCATTCCGGCGGCCATCGAGGAAGCGCTCCGGTACGACAACGTCGTCAGGGGGCTGCCTCGGCGGGCGACGCGTGACACCGTTCTGGCTGATGTCGCAATCCCGAAGGGGGCAAGGGTGATCGCTTGCCAGGCTTCGGCGATGCGCGATGAGGCGGTCTTCACGGACCCGCAAACGTTCGACATGGAGCGTCCGGACCTCACGCAGCACTTCGGCTTCGGCAGGGCGACGCACATGTGCCTGGGCGCGCCGCTTGCGCGGCTCGAGGCCAAGGTGGCGCTGGAGTGTCTCTCGGACCACCTTCCCGGACTCCGGCTGCCGGAAGGGGAACGCCTTCAGAACCGTCGAGCGAATCGCATCATCAGCATCTTGAGCTCAATGCAGGTCGAGTGGTGACTGGCGGCGATCACGCCAGGAGACCCACGGCATACGGATGAACTCTTCAACGGACTCCATGAGCATTGTCACGACAGGATGGGGGAGCGTGGAGCCGTTCGGTCGGTCACGATGTCCACCGCCAGGCAGCTCGCACACTCCGGGCAGTAGAACTGCGACACGTAGATCTCCGGTGGCTCGGTGCGTGGCCGCACTCGCATCTCGAGGTTCGCGAAGTGCTCGGCGATCAGTTCTCGACGCTTCACGACGGCGTCGCGCCAGTCGGCCTGCAGCGCCGCGATCGTAGCGTCGCAATACGCGCAGGCCCAGTACAGGCCGCCGTCATGTTCCTTGGTGCGGACCGAGACTCCGATGGCGGCGGGAGCCGCGTCGCGGCGTGGAGGTTCGCCGATCCGGGCAATCCGCAGCTCGTCACGCGCTTGCGCGGTCGCGGGAGCGTCGACCGTGTTGCCCGCCCCCAGGACGACGCCATACGCCGCTCGCGCGTGCGCGCTCGTGATGTACCCCGCTCGCACGTCACGCGCGACGAGTTCAGGCGCCCGCAGCAGCGGATCGCCCAAGCCGCCGCCGCCGCCTCCCGCCGCGCGCATGACATCGCCCGGGCGGAGTGTGAAGTACCCCTCCTTGGAGCCGATCTCTTCGCGCTCTCCGCCCACCCCGGCTTCGTCGAGCGGCTGCCCGACGTCGGCCGGAGCGTGGTCGCGATACAGGGTCGCACGAATCGGATACTGACGAGCGGTGGAGGGTGGCATGCCACCCGCGAATCCCGGAGGCGGAAACTCGGCACAGTTGATCGTCGTGAAGCCTGCATAGGGTGAGTCACCGAGAACCGCATACGCCTGATCGAGGCTCTGCCCGCCACGAAGCTGGCCGGGGCCGCCACTGTTCGGCGCGATCCGCCGCCACAGAATCAGCACAGGGTCTGTCGCCTCGTGGACCTCCACATCGGGCACGCCCCCGCCGGCGTTCGTGCAGGCGCCATACATGTCCTGGCCGTCGGCCGTGGTCTGCGCTCCCCCGCCGAGGCCCGTGATCGTGTCCATATAGATCAGGACGGTCGGCGCTCCGGCGCCGTCATATCCGAACAGGCACGCGGCAGCCGCTGCATCGCTTGCGATACCGCCGACACGACCACGCACGGCGGCATCGCGGCTGAGGGAGGCGGCTTGGTTGAGCACGTTACGGGCGGCTTTGCCACACCGCATGCCCAATTCCCCGTGACCCATGCTAACGGGCGCGGGACGAACGGCATTCACGACGGTCCCTTCGGGGCCCAAGTCGATCACCAGCGGACGCCACATGCCGGCGTTGAACGGCAGGTCACCGTAGCCGAGCATCGTGACGACGTGCGTCATCACGCCGCCGTACACCGTGCCCTTGGTGCCGTTCACGTTCGCCTCGGCCTGCGGATCCCCGGTGAACGCGAAGCGAAGATCGGACCCGGCGACCTCGAGCGCGCAACGAACCTCGATCAGCTGATCCTCGCCCTTGGCGTCGAACTCGACGTACTCGACGGCCTCGTAAAGGCCATCCGGCATCGTTTCGATCCGCCGCCGCAGCAGCTCCTCGGTCAGCTGCTTGTTTCGCATGTTGTGCGCCCTGTGGGCGTCGAGCCCGATGCGATCGAGCAGCTCCTGCATCTTCATCTCGGCGACGTGGTTCGCCGCGATCATGCTCCGGATGTCGTTGAGCACAGGATCCGGGGTCCGGACGTTGTGCGCGATGTAGCGGCTCCACTCCTTGTCGAGGCGGCCGTCCCGGATGATCCGGATCGCCCCGAACAGCAGCGCCTCGTCGTACAGGCTGACCGCTGCCGGAGCAGAACCGGAGACCCCCATGCCGCCTATGTCGAGCACGTGCAGATTCGAGAATCCCCAGCCGACGTGCTCGAAGCCGTAGAAGACGGGCATCACGATCCCTACGTCGCCTTGGTGCTGCGCCCCGAGGTAGGGGTCGTTGACGATCCAGCCGTCGCCGGGACGCGGGCCGGCGCCGTCGCGCGCCAGCTGGTCGATCACCGCCATGGTATTCAGCCACGCGGTGGAGGAGTGGAGCAGGATGTAGGAGGAGAGCGCCAGTTGCTCCCCGGCCTCGTCCAGCAGGCACGTCGAGAAATCCTTCGCATCGGTGACCACAGGGGACCCAGACGTCCGTACGAGCGTCAGGGCCATTTCGTTGACGATGTTCTCGACGGCCTTGCGCTGAACCTCCGCCGCGAGCGCGTCGTAGCCAGGCGCCGTCGTGAGGTGGCTCGTCGACGCTAGCGGGGCGGAGGCCACGTCATATCCCACACGTCACGGGAGCGGCCAACTCACGCGCTGCGCGTCGTACACGCGCATGTTCATGGACGGCTTGAACTCGAGCTCTTGGCCGAGATCGGCGCGGAGCCCCGGCAGTCGTTCGTACAAAGTCTCAAGCCCGACGATCGCCTCTGGCACCGCCAGTGGCGAGCCGATGCAGTAGTGACGGCCATGGCCGAAGTGCAGCGCCTTGCCGGCATTCTCACGGCGGATGTCGAACCGGAGCGGGTCGGGGAACTTCTCCGGGTCGGAGTTGGCCGCGGGAAGGCACGGCGCCACCATGCTGCCGGCGGGGATACGTACTCCGCCGATCTCGACATCGCGCCGGCAGATGCGCCACAGTTGCGTCGCCACCGCCGAACGACGCAGACCCTCCCAGACGGCGCTGGTCCAAAGCGAGGGATCGGCCAGCACGAGGTCCAATTGCTCGGGGTTCTCGGTTAGAAGTCGCACCATGTTCCCGATCAGCAGCGCGGTCGTGTCAGAGCCGGCCGCGACGAGGCCGAGCATGTGCCCGAGAACCTCGTCGGTGCTCAGCGCTGGACCGCCGTCCTCACCGGCGATGCAGAGCATGGCCGAAGTGAGGTCGCTGCCCGGATTCGCCCGCCGGTCCTCGAGGAAACTCGAATACGTGCGATACGCGGCGTGGACCCGCTCGTACGTACTCACCAGGTACTCATCAGGTCGCGTCACCTCGTCCGGGGTCAGATCGATCGGGCCGATGAGGCCGATGATGTCGGCGACGTAATCGACGAACTGTGGAAGCATGTCGGGCGGGATGTGGAGCAATTGGCCGACCACGCGGAGTGTCATCGGGGCCGAGAAGTCGTGCAACAGATCACAGCTGCCGGCGGCGGCAATCGCGTCGATGATCTCGTTCGCGATCGCCGCCATATCAGGCTTGACAGAATCCACACGCCTGATCGTGAACGTGCGCTGAATCTCCCGGCGCGCCACCGTGTGTTGGGGTGGGTCCATGTTGTTCAACTGGCCGCCCTGGACGACCTGGCCGGCGTGCTGCCATTCGTCCGGAATGCGGCCGCGCAAGTCCTGGCGCACCGGTATCGCTTTGTAAGTGTGCGACGAGTACGTCTCAACATCATCGAGGACTTGCTGCACATCCGCGTACCGAAGCACCAAGTACGCGTTCACCGGCTCGCAGAAGAAGACGGGAGCCTCCGCGTGCAGGCCTTGAACCGCCGCGGCCGGATCACGCAGATACTCGGGTGATCGCGGATCGAACTCCGTGATTGAAACCGGCGCGACAGCCATTGACTCTCTCCTCTTCTCGGTCAAAGGACCGAGTCCCTCGCCGGGAGCATCCCCGAGATAATAGGATTATTGCATTTCTACCATTAGGCCCGCAGTCTGTCAACAGCGCCTCCCCGGCGCTGGGCGGCTAGGCACAATCGCGCCCCGGAAGGAATGGAGATGCACGAGCTCCGCTTTGATGGAGAGGTAGCCATTGTCACCGGCGCGGGCGGCCGGCCGAGCCTTGGCCGGTGCTACGCCCACTTACTGGCTGCACGTGGCGCGAAAGTGCTCGTCAACGATCTCGGGGTCGGCCCGGATGGCCGGGGGAGTGCTCCGGCCAGCGCGCAGGCAGTGGCCCAGGAGATCCGCGATGCCGGAGGCGAGGCGGTCGCCGACACCCACAGCGTCGCCGAGCAAGAGACCGCGGCGCGGGTGGTCCAGACGGCGCTCGACGGATGGGGACGCGTGGACATCCTCGTGAACAACGCGGGCGTCGCGATTCTGGCGGAGTTCGACGAGATCACGGCGACCGACATCGAACGGATGATTCATGTCCACCTCCTCGGGAACATCTGGATGACGAGGGCCGTGTGGGCGCACATGAAGGAGCGCGGCTACGGCCGCATCGTCAACGCCTCCTCGGCGGCCGTGCTGGGCCTCCGCTACGTGACGATCTACGGAGCGGTGAAAGGGGCGGTGCTCGCGCTGACGCGCGGGCTCGCCGTAGAGGGGCGCCCACACGGCATCAAGGTCAACGCGATCGGCCCGTCGGCGCTGACGAGCGCCTTTGAGCTCCTGTATCGCGAGGGCACTGACGCGACGGCTCCTCCTCCTGAGCTCGTGGCGCCGGTTGTGGCCTTTCTCTGTCATCGGCAGTGCCCGCACAATGGTGGCTATTTCGAGTCCGCAGGCGGGCACACCTCGATGCGGCGACTCGTCGAGACTCGCGGTTACACAAACCCGGCCCTCGAGCTGGAGGACGTGTACGCGAACTTCGCGCAAATCATGAGCACCGAAGGGATGGTTCTCACTCCCGAGCCCGACGAGAACCCCATCGCGGAGATCATCGACCCACGGCCGTACAAGCCGGCATGAACCGTTACCCGGAGTCAGCTGTAGCGGCCGTACATCGTCCCGTCGACGGGGGTTGCCACTAGCCGACGCGATCGACGATCTCGCAATAGCTGACCACGGGACGCTCGAAGAGGACGGCGCTCATCTCGGCGACCCCGCTCTGGGTCTGAACGCGCCAGGCCCGGTAGGCCTCGTGATCGCTGCGCTGGCGCCAGCTCTCCACGACGATGAGCTTGTCCGGGTCATCGAGGTCGCGCAGAACGTCGTGCCCCAGCGCCCCCTCGCGCTCGGCTGTCTCGAGCATCATCTCGTGGACGAACGCGAGCAGCCGATCGCCGTCGCCGGGATTCGCGTGAAGCTGCACGACCACTCTCATCGCCATCGGTTTCCGTCCTTCCACATCGCTGAAGTTCGACGTGCGATCTTGACGTATCGCCGACGAGGACCTCTCAATGCGTCCCCGGCGGGAGCGGCGGCCTCGATCATCTCGTCGATGGCCGACTCGACTGTTCAGGCCTCGCGGGCGCGCTCGTAGGTTAGGTGGGCGAGGCCGTTGCCCACGGTCTTCGTGTGGATCAGGCGCAGGGGTCGCTTGTCGCTCGTCTCGCCGAACAGGCGCTCGCCCGCGCCGAGCGCGACCGGGAAGACGGTCAGGCGCAGCTCGTCGACGAGGTCGTGCTCCATCAGCGTGTGCACGAGCGGGCGGCTGGCGTACACGACGATCTCCCCCTGTATCTGTTGCTTGAGCTTCGAGACCTCGCTAACCACCTCGCCCGCCAGGACCGTCGCGTTCGTCCATTTGGGCTCTTGGAGCGTCGAGGACACGATGTACTTGGGGAGGCTGTTCAACCTGTCGACCCACTCGCCGCTCTGAGATGGCGACCGCGTGCCGAAGTACTCGTCGCTGCGGCGACCCATCAGCAGCGCCTCGGCGCCTTGTGCCTCGGCCAGTTCGACCTTCGCCCACGCCTCCCAGTCCTGGCCAATGAACTGTTCAAACCAACCGCCGTGCCTGAACCCTCCCTCGCCGCTCGGGTCCTCGACGACGCCGTCGAGCGTGACGTTCTGGCTGACCACGATCTTTCCCATCTTGATTCTCCTTGCTTTGGCTTGTGGGTGTTGCGTGTGTTGAGACGTTTCGCGGCGAGGGAAATTGAGCGACGAATTTCCGGGCGCGCCGGCGTCATTACAGTGATGCGGGTGAAAGGAACAGTCGGTGCGAGGATGCGAGCGTGACCAACCAGGCCCTCGAGCGTGCACGCGCCGGCGAGGAGGATGCATTCCGCGAACTGACCGACCCGTACCGGCGTGAGCTCCAGCTGCACATCTACCGGATCGTCGGAAGGAAGCAAGCAATAAGCAGCAGACGGAGCATGCAGACGTCTGCGTGATCGACCCGACACGGACGATGGATTGATCGCGGAATCGGGATCGGATCCCCGTAGACGCGCTCTCAGCGCGTCACACGTCGTCGGGGAGTCAGCTTGATGTCGCGACTCCGATGATCTGAAGTACGGCGCCTGCCGCGATCAGTGGAAACGCGATACGGGACTCGCGAGTGCGCAAAAACCCGCGCTCGTTGTCGTCGATGGTGGCCACGCCGCCGCCGCGAAGCTCTCGCCAGCTCAGAATGACCGCGCCCAAAAGCGTCAGCACCAGGCCGCAGATCAGCAGCGTCTTCGACATGGCGGGCCCCCGAGGCTTCGGGCGCTACTCGGTCCCGTCGTCTAGCTCGGACAAGACGTGCGTACCAGGCTCGATCTCGTTCGGGCACGCCTCATACATCGGCAGCGGGCCTTGCTCTTGCCCGGAACCGCCCTCGCGTTGCATCTTGATGGGCTTCTGGATCGTCTCGACGGGGCCGCACTCGTCGCAGTGTTTCAAGGGCATGGCGCGGATTCTGGCGACGGGCTCGGACGTCTGAATCCGCATCGCCCGGAGCTGCGAGGATGCGCGCGTGCCTCGCGATCAGGTTCGGCTATAAGCACGGCACCCGAGCGAGTGACTCGCGTAGCGATCGCGCTCGCATCGCTCAGAAGTGAGCCTGCCTCTACGCAGACGGGGGCCACCACCCCCCTCGCGAGGCGACGGCGACATCTGGTCAGCGACGGCTGGCGGGAGGAAGTAGGCAATAAGCGTGGGAAGACGCAGTCGTCGTCGCTCCGGCGAACCCTGCTAACAAGGGCCCTTGGTCTCCGATCTTGATCGAGGCCGCGAGCTGACGCCGTAGTTCATCACCACTCGAAAGTACTTCTCCACCACCACGTAACCGCTTGAAATCAGGACCTCGGGGATCGCTCCTCGGGGTCCTTGTTCGAGTTAAGGGGCTCTCGGGGGGCTCTCGGGGGGCTTTCGGGGGGGCTTCCCGTCTCGCCTGTCTGGGAGCTTGGTGGCATGAGCAGAAGCGCCACAGCACCCAAAGTCGACACCCCGGCTCGCGAGTCCAGGCTGGCGGGCTTCCAGATCAGCGAGCGGGCCTACACCGAGTTTGCCGAGCAGTGCGCCCGCGACGAGAGAAGTGTGAGCGCGACCGTTCGCTGGCTCATCAGCCGGTATATGGCCGAGACGCAGCAGGCGGCGTAAGCACGTCTCGCCCGTCCAGGGGGATGCCCCACAAGACCGACGGCCCCTCGGGTCAAGAGAGGCCGCCGGAGAAAGTAAGGACGAACCGTGCTCAGTCCACGGCCGACCGCCAACCCGGCGGACGATAACAGCCGACTTCCGCAGCCTGGTCGCAGGTACCGGGACGTCTCAGTCGCCAGGGTCGAGCCGTGACCGACGACGTCCGTCAGCAGTTCCGAGACTTTCAACAGGCCAGACGCCGGGAGTCGTGGCCTTCGCCGATGTCGCCGGAGGCTCGTCAGGGGCTGATCGGCGAGATCGTCCGCGAGATCGAGCCAAATACCGAGGCCGATCCGGCGGCACTGACCGTACAGCTGCTGGTCGCGGCCGGGAACGTGATCGGAAGGGGCGTGGGGTTTCGAGTCGACGCTGATTTTCACCCTACGAGCCTGTATGTGGTTGTTGTCGGCGAGACCGCGAAGGGCCGCAAGGGTTACGTCACTCGGTCACGTTCGCAGGCTCGTCGCCACTGCGGACAGTGAGCACGTTGAGCAGCGCATAGAGGGCGGGCTCAGCTCGGGTGAGGGTCTCGTATATGCGGTCCGGGACGCGACGACTAAGAGCGTTGAGAATAAGGAGACCGGGGAGTGGGAGTCCCAGGTCGTCGATCCGGGTGTCGAGGACAAGCGCCTCTTAGTGCTGGAAGGTGCGTTTTCCGGGGTCCTCAAGGTCATGGGCCGTCCGGGCAATACGTTGTCGCCAACGATCCGGAACCTCTGGGATCGCGGGAGCGCTGGGGCTCTGACGAAGCACGACCGCACCCGGTGTCGTGACGCTCACGTCTCGATCATCGGTCACATCGTGCGCGACGAGCTGCGCCGCGAGTTGACCCAAACCGAGTTGGGCAACGGATTCGCGAACAGGTTCTTGTTCGTCTGCGCACAGCGCTCCAGGTTGCTACCGGACGGCGGCTCGATCAACGACGGTGTGTTGAGCGTGATGGCATTCGAGCTTCAGCGCAAGGTCGCTGAGGCACGCGTGATCGGGCTCGGGTCACCGATGGCCTGAGATGACGACGCGCGCGCGCTCTGGCACAGCGTCTACGAGCAGCTCAGCCTCGGGCGTCCGGGGCTGCTCGGCGCTGTGACCAACCGGGCCGAGGCGCAGGTCATGCGGATGGCCTGCATCTACGCCGCCCTTGACGGCTGCCACCAGGTCCGCATCGAGCACCTCAAGGCTGGTCTGGCCGTCTGGCGCTATTGCGAGGACTCCGCTCGCTACATCTTCGGCGATGCGCTCGGGGACTCCGTCGCCGACGCGATCTTGGACGCGCTCCGCGCTACTGGCGAGCAGGGGTTGACCCGTTGGGAGATCTACGAGCAGCTGGGCCATCATCGGTCGAGGGAGCGGATCGGACTCGCGCTGTCGGTTCTGGCAGACGCGGGCCTGGCCACGGTTACGAAAGAGGAGACCGGTGGCCGTCCGGCCGAGCGCTGGAGGGCGTCGTGAGACTAGAGACCTGCGCAGAAAGCGCAGCAAGCGTGATAAGCCTCCTGGCGGGGGTTTTCGGACCGGGTGGGACTGCGCAGAAAGGTCGGCCGGGGACTTTCTGCGCACCGCGTGGAGGCCCGAATCGGGCTCTGGGTGGGTTTCTACGCTTACTACGCTTTCTGCGCACCTCCGCGCTCTCTGGGGCTAGTCGATGACCGCGCGCGAGGACCTGTACGCGGCTGCGCTCCGCCATGTGGCAGCCGGTCGTCCCGTGTTTCCATGCAACCGCCGCAAGAAACCACGCACCGAGCACGGCTTCCTGGACGCGACCACCGACGCCGAGCAGACCCGGCGCTGGTTCGCGAACGGCTCGGACTCGGTGCTGGCCATTCCCACCGGGCGGGTCTCGCGCCTCGTAGACGTAGACGTAGACGGTGACGAGGGCTCGGAGTCGTTGTGGAACCTCGAAGCTCGTTTTGGACAGCTACCACGGACCGCCAGCGTCAAGACGCCCCGTGGCGGCCAGCACTACTGGTTCCGCCTCCCCGGTGTCGAGGTCCCCACCACGGCCGGTAAGTTCGCGGTCGGAGTCGATATCAGGGGTGATGGCGGGTACGCGGTCATCCCGCCAAGCCCTGGGTACGAGATCGACGAAGAAGCGCCCCCCGCAGAACTGCCGCCGTGGTTGCTAGCCCTCGTCACCCGTCACGATGGCAACGGTCACAAGCATGCGACCCCGACGAGCGTGTGGGTCGCGCTCCTCGCCAACGGCGTCGCCGAAGGTCGTCGCAATGACAGCTTGGCGCGGCTCGTTGGCTACCTTCTCTGCCGCGACGTCGACGTCGACGTGGTTGTGGAGCTGGTCCACGCCGTCAACGAAACGCGCTTCCGGCCACCGCTCGACCGAAGGGAGGTCGACGCAACGATCAACTCGATCCTGGCCGCAGAGCTGCGGCAACGAGCTGGACAGTCACCTACTAGACGAAGGCACGACTGACGAATGAGGATGTAAACGTCGAAATTACAGTCACCTCTGTATCCCAGGATACAGGCAGGTACAGGTATGAACACTGGGATACAGCAAAGTGCGGGTATGAACACCAACGTCACTATCCGCGAAATCGCGATTGACAAGCTCGTGATCGACCCGCTGTTCGCCGGGATGTTCATCCAGGAGCGCGACACGATCAAGCGCATCTCCCGTTCGATCCGCGCCAACGGCTACGACCCAAGCCACCCGATCGCTGTGTGGAAGGACGGTGCCGGACGGGGTCGCCACATCGTCTTGGAGGGCCACCAGCAGATCGAAGCTGCCAAGGCTGCCGGGCTGACAACGGTCCTTGCCGCGTTCCGGCACCCCGCCGATCAGACGGAGGCACTGCCGTGGACTGCTGAAGAGCAGACCAACCGTCGCAACGCCTCTCGCGAGGCACTGTGCCTGAACGTCCTGCGCGCTCTGAAGCTCCAGGATCAGCTTGACGGGACCCGCGCCGAGCTGGCGGAGCGGTTCGGGTTCGGCGACGCGACCGTGGGCCGCGCGCTACAAGTGCTTGAGCGCGGCACCGAGAGCGAGATCGTTGCTGTCCGGGAAGGCAAGCACGGACTCAAGACCGCCTACGAGGCCATCCGGACTCGCACGATCGTCTCGTGCGTGCGTAATCTCTTGCGCTCCCGGAGACCGACAGGCTTCGGACTGGGCAACGTCATTCGGTCGTATCTTACCCAATAGCGAGGTCAACGCAATAGCAAGTAAAGTACAAATATGCACAGCGCTTGCTTTCGCGCGGGTATCGCCATAGGCGGTGCGGACCGAGTGGATGAGGCCACCGCAAACACGCGGTTCGAGCCGCGTGCTGAGCTCACCGGTTGGAGCCTGCGTGGACGGGATCCGCGACCGGAAGGTTTCGCAGTTTGGGCATGACGTCGGACGCAAGGAGCTGCATGGTCTGGCGCGACACCTCCTCTGGGAACGAACGGAGGCGGATCGTCAGCATGAGGCGGCGGGCGCCACTCGTCCGGAGGGCCTCGGTGAGCTGATTAAGAACGGTTTGGGGAGAGCCCGCGAACTCACCGGCGCCGACGTGACTGTAGGCCTCAGTCTCCTCAGGGGATAGTCCGCGCCGAGTCAGAGAATCCCGGGCAATGCGACGTGCCTTGGCTTGGAGCGTCTCCGCCTCACGGTCAGTTGGGGCGACAATGACCGTGGTGTTGACCATGTAGTTCGCGCCACTCACATCGTGGCCAGACCTCCGGCCGGCCTCTATGTAGCGCTCGAGGTTGGCGCCGGCGTCCGGGACGAACGCGCCGAGCAAGTTATGGCCGAGCTCGGCCACGCGCTCGATGGATACCGGCCGAAACGCCGGAATCCACATCCGGGGCTTGACATTGAACGGCTTCGGATAGACCGTCGACGGATGGCGAACCTTGTGGTACCGGCCGTCAAACGTGATCTTGTTCTCCCCGAGCGCCTTCGTCAGCAGCTCGAGGCCCTCGTCGTATCGCCCATCGAGATCTGACTCGTCGGGGGAGAACCGCATACGCTCGACGCGGAAGTTTCCACCCCGTCCGACGCCAAGTTCGGCGCGACCGTTACTGAGCATGTCGATCATTCCATACTCCTCGGCCAGCCGCCACGGATCGTGAATGCTGAGCACGTGCACTGCCGAGCCAAGACGAATCGTGCTCGTCTCGCGAGCGATGGCCGCGAGATAGACATTTGGGGAGGGGACCATCGTCCAAGCATCGAAGTGATGCTCATTGGTGACCAGGCCGTCGAAGCCGAGGCGCTCAGCCTCGATCGCGTCTTCGATCGAGCTCTCGAACGTCTCGCGCGCTGCGGCCGGGTCGTAGCGATCCGGCTCCCAGTCGCCCTCATATTGGATGGCATCGGCACGGACGAACTTGACGATCTCTGGTTCCTCGTCCCAGCGTGCTAACCCGTCCGGGGCGATTCCGGCCGACCTGGTAGGGGCAAACTCACTACCTAGATGTGCGGGTGACAAATGGCAACCTCCTTCCTCGTTCGCTCGACGAAGCTACGCACCTACGGTCGCGCCACTCTATACCGACGACGACCAGAAAGCAATGTCCCTCAGGATCAAGTGTCCCTCGGACTTGACACCACTCCGGTTTTAGCTAAGCTTCCGTCGCGTGGGCCTATCGGCGTCCAGCCGGACACGCGCCGCCGCATGTGCACGGTAACTATCATCCTGGTCATTTGTCCGCAGAGCGTGCACGAGGGAGGCACCAATGAACAACATCTCACTTGAGGGCCGCGTGGCGATCGTGACGGGTTCGGGGAAGGGGATCGGACGGAGCCATGCGTTGGCGCTCGCCGCGCGCGGTGCCCGAGTGGTCGTCAACGATATTGCCCGCGACGACGCCGACAGTGTCGCGCGGGAGATCAGCGCGGCCGGGGGCACAGTCGTCACGTCGTATGACTCGGTCGCCACCCCGGATGGCGGGCGGCGGATCGCCGAACTGGCCTGCGAGCGCTTCGGTACAGTCGACATTCTCATCAACAATGCCGGCACGATCCGACCGAACTTCTTCCACAATATGACTGATGACGATATTCAGAACGCGCTTGACGTCAACCTGTGGGGCAGCTTCTCGGTGACCAAGACGGTGTGGCCAATCATGCAGGAAAAGCGTTACGGCCGCATCGTCATGACCTCCTCGGGGTCTGGACTGCTTGCCCATGGTGGTCTCGCTAATTACGCTGCCGTCAAGGCGGGAGTGTTCGGGCTGATGAAGTCGCTGGCGTCGGAAGGATCCGAATGCGGGATCAACGTCACAGCGATTCTACCCGGGGCGGCGACGACGATGGGCCAGGAGTTTCCACAAACCGCTGAGTTTCTGCACAAGTACTTTGGCGAGATCCATGGGGGGGAGTTGGACGGCCGCGCCGACCCTGAGCTTGCCGCGCACCTTGTCCTGTACTTGGTCAGCGACGAATGCGACATCAATGGCGAGGCGTTCTCAGCGGTGGGCGGCCGCTACGCACGCATCTTCGTTGGCGTTGCGGATGGGTGGCTGCCGGCCGACGTCTCATCTGTCAGCCCGGAGGCGATCCGTGACCACATCGGCGAAATCCGAGACCTGACGCACTTCTCGGTGCCTGAGTATGGTCCCGATGAGTTCGTGGATTTGCGGAACCGCCTGCGCGTCCTCAACGCGAGCTGACCTGCGAGGCTCCCTGCCGCGGACTGCTAGCCTGCGGGCGGAAATCTGCTGAGGGAATGGTTGATGACGACTGATGTCACGGACACCGATCGATTACGCCAGAGCGGCTTGTCCGGCACTCCTCGTTTGTCCTTTGCGATGACGTCGCGCCGTCGCCAGCCGGGCTCGTGCCGGGCCGGGAAGGCACAACTGACGCCGACCGCGTCTTGCGTGTCTGCTTGCTCGTCGGCAGCTAGTGTCGTGTTTGTTTAATCAGTTTGCGGTTAGGGTAGGCGTAGGTCATGCCTATTCCTACTGCTGTTGAGATCCGCCTGAGCGATGAAGGGCGCTCCGTGCTGGAGAGCTGGACCCGCCGGTAGACGACCGCGCAGGCGCTCGCGGTGAGAGCGCGGATCGTGCCGGCCGCGGCGGGCCTGTTGACCAACGCGGAGATCGCCGAGCTTGAGGGCGTCTCGCGGCCGACCGGGACGAAGTGGCGCAACCGGTTCGCGGCCTACGCCTTTCCGAAGCTGGAGCGTGACTACGAGCGCGTCCGCAACTACCTCGACCGCGCCCGTCGAGCCGGAATGTTCTCGTTCAACTGGATTCGCGATGACGGCGTCCGGGGCTATGACTACGGAGAGGTCTGGGCCGAGCCGCAGACACCAGCGGATTGGTTCGCCGCCTTCCTGGAGAAGCAGCAGCAAGCCTGGAGGGAGTACGTCATTCCGAACGACACCGGCCAGCCACGCCGGGTCGAGTTGTGGTGCGAAGCCGCCGGGATGTACGACCAGCTTCAGGGGATCGCGGACCGTTACGGCTGGCCGACGTTCAGCGGCGGCGGCGCAGAGAGCCTCACGGCCCGCCACAAGGCTGTCGAACGCGCCTCCCGTCAGCCCGAGCTACCGACCGTGATCCTGCATGTCGGAGACCACGACATCGCCGGACGGAACATCTTCGAGGCGTTCGAAAGCGACGTCAAGGCGTTCCTTGCGCACGATGCTCCCGAGGCCGAGATCACGTGTGTACGGGTAGCCGTACATCCGGACCACGTCGGCGACGACACACCGGGCTATGCGCCCAAGCAGCACACGAACAAGGGCTGGCAGACGGAGTTGCGGAAGTGACGCGAGGCTGGCAACGACCTGACCTACCAGGCCGAAGCGCTGCCGCCGGATCGGTTGGCCGAGATCGTTGACACGGCGTTACGTGAGTACACCGATCTCGACGTCCTGGCAAGGATGACGCAGCGCGAGCGGGACGGCAGGGAGTGGCTACGCGAGCAGTTCGAGGAGCGCTTCGGATGACAGGCGAGGTTTCGGCGCACGTCATTGCGCACGGTTCCCGCGTCGACAAATCGCTGGACCTGGGGTCGCTGCGGGCGTACCCTGTGGCGCAACGCGAGCCGACAGGCCCTTGAGGAAGGCGCGTCTCAGCTCGTGACCGCCGCTGCCCGCACTCGCCGACGAACTGCACGTCGACCCGACTCTCGTCCCACTTCGAGCGCGAGAGCCCGCTACGAGAGCTCGAATACCGTCTAGTTCACATAAGATTGATTATCGAGCATGAGATAGTGGTGCTCGGGAGCGCTCCTGCTTCCGTCGTCCGGTCGGGTAGCCTCGGCGCGTGCTAGAGCTCCAGCCGCTGACACGTGACCACCTCGATGCGATTCTTTCCTTCGAGGTCGAGAACCGCGCCTATTTCAGAAGGTCCATCACGGACCGCGGCGATGAGTTCTTCGCGACCTTCCCGGAGCGTCACGAAGCGCTCTTAGCCCAGCAAGCGGCTGGCGTCTGCGCGTTCTATGTCCTCGTCGACGACCAAACCGGAGCGGTCGTCGGCCGCTTCAACCTCTACGACCTTCAGGAAGGTGCGGCCAACGTGGGCTATCGCGTTGCCGAGGGGGTTGCGGGACGCGGAGTGGCGACCCAGGCGTTGTGCGATCTGTGCCTACGGGCCGCAGACGAGCATGGCCTGGACCGGTTGAATGCTGAGACCAGCCAGGCGAATGTCGCTTCACAGCGGGTGCTCGAGAAGGCTGGGTTCACGGTGCAAGGCGCGTGCACCGTCGAAGGCAAGCCCGGGATCAAGTTCGCTCTGCACTTGAGAGCCGAGTGATCTACCCCAGACGCGGCCAACTCAGCTCGAGCGCCAGTCGTACTCGATGACGAGCTCGCCGTCGCGCGGGCTCAGCGCGCGACGGATCTCCGCCACGCCTGACGCAGACGCGACGCGCTCGCCGGCCGCGGCTGCGGTACTCGGGTCGACGTCGACGCGGCCGGCGCGCCGCTGCAGCGACCCCAGCGCGCCGGTTGGCTCGAGCATCGAGCGCGAGGGCCGCGGGGCCCGCGGCCACTGGTATCCGCGCTCCCACGCCGCTGCAGCTCGGAGCACGAGGTCGTCTCCGAACCGACGACCGACGATCTGCAGCCCGACCGGCAAGCCATCCTCAGCCGTCCCCATCGGGACGCTCATCGCCGGCTGGCCGGTCAGGTTGAACGGGTAACAGAAGTGACAGTAGTCGTCGTAGAAGTCACCGATCGGCTTCCCCCCGAGCGTTGGCGGCCCAGTGAGCCCGTGCTCGTAAGCGACACACTCCATTGTGGGCGTCAAGAACAGGTCGTAGTCGGTCATGAAGCGGCCCCACGCGCACGCGTACTCCCACTGGGCGTTACGCGTCCGTGCGTAATCGACACCCGACACGCGTGCGCCGGGCTCGATCAGGCCGCGCGCGTCGTCGCCAACGAGACCGCTTTCGAGCAGTGATCCCTCGGAGGCGAGGTTGTCGACGGTCGTGAGCGTGTTCCAGATGTCCACGGGACAGGCGAGCCCCGGCTCCGCCGGGGTGAGCTCAGCGCCAAGTGACCCGAACCGCTGCAGGGCCGCGGTGAACGCTCGCCTGACGCCGTCGTCGACGCGAACGTAACCGAGGTCAGCCGACCACGCGACGCGCAACCCCCGCAGATCGCCCGGATCGCGCGCCGCCGCGACGAGATCGCGCCCCAGCGGCGGCAGCGACACCGGGTCGCGCTGATCGGGACCGGCCATCACGGACAACATCAGCGCGCAATCCTCGACCGTGAACGCGATCGGTCCGATGTGTGTCAGCGTCAGCCATCCGGGCCACTGCGGCTCGCGCGGGACGACGCCGAACGTCGGCTTGATTCCCGTTGCGCCGCAGAACGATGAAGGGATCCTGATCGACCCACCGCCGTCCGTGCCGGTGGCCAGCGGCACGAGCCCCGCGGCGACCGCGGCGGCTGCGCCGCCGCTCGAGCCGCCCGTGGTCCGCCCGAGATTCCACGGGTTCGAGGTCGTGCCGTACAAGTCGTTCGCGCAGAAGCCGCGGTAGCAGAACTCCGAGACATTCGTGCGGCCGACGACGACGGCACCTGCGTCGAGGAGCCGCCGTGCGACCGTCGCGCTTTCCGGCGCGACGAATCCAACCAGCGCGCGCGATCCGTCCGTCGCCTCCACTCCGGCCTCCCAGATCACATCCTTGACCGCAACCGGCACGCCCGCCAGGGGTCCCGGATCGGCCCCGGCGGCGACGCGCGCGTCGATCGCCGCGGCGGCCGCCCGCGCGGCCTGCGGTCGCACCTCACAGAACGCCCTCAGCGCCCCATTCGCGCCCGCGATGCGCTCGAGCGCCTCCTCCACGACCGTCGCCGCGCTCCGCCGCCCACGACGCACGTCCTCAGAAATCGCCACGGCTGTCCAGCTCTCCTCGCCCATCAGGCGCCTGATCCTACTGCCAGACTCGCGTCACTACGGCGAGGGCCCGGCTATCAAGACAGCGGCTCGTCGAGGTCTCCGAGTGCCTCGGTCAGCTGCATGTTGGCGCTGTAGTCGACCGGGCAGGAGATGATCGAGACGGTGTCCTGCGCGAGCGCCTGCCGGAGCGTCGGGAGCAGGTCGTCTGCCCGCTCGATCCGGTAGCCCGCCGCGCCGAAGCTCTCCGCGTACGCGACGAAGTCAGGATTGGTGAACGCCGTGTCCATGCTGTGCCCGAGCTCCAGGTCCATCTTCCACTTGATCAACCCGTAGTGGTCGTCGACCCAGATCAGCACGACGAACGGCACCCGTTCGCGCAGCGCAGTCTCGATCTCCTGAGAATTCATCATGAACCCGCCATCACCGGTCGCGACCAGGACGCGGGCGCGCGGCCGCGCGATCTTCGCGGCGATCGCGCCGGGCAGTGACCACGCCATCGTGGACAGGCCGTTGGAGATCAGGCAGGTGTTGGGCTCGTAGGTGGGATACAGGCGCGCCATCCACATCTTCAGCGCACCCGTGTCGACGAGCGCGATGTCCGAGCGGCCGAGCGCGGCGCGCGTGTCGGCCACGATCCGCGCAGGCGCAAGCGGGAACCTGTCGTCCGCGCGCCCGCGCTCCAGCTCTGCCTCGAGCATGCGGCGGATCAGCTGATCGCCCAGATCGGACTCGAAGCGGCGCTCGAGCATCGAGGCGAGCGCGTCGAGCGTGTGGCCGATCTCCCCCTGCAGCCCGACCTCGACTTCGTAGTGGGCGTCGACCTCGGCTGGGAAACGGTGGATGTGGATGATCTTCTTGTCGGCTTCCGGATTGATCCGGGCGGGGTCGAACTCCTGGAGCTCGTAGCCGACGGCCACGATCACGTCGGCCTGATCGAAGCCGAAGTTCACGTAGTCGTGGCGCATGAACCCGACGGCTCCGAGCGCCTGTGGATGATCGTCGGGGATCACTCCCTTGCCGTGGAAGGTGGTGGCGACAGGAACCCCGAGGGTCTCGGCGAACCGCCGCACGGCGTCGCCGGCGCCGGCGCGCGCTGTCCCGTGGCCCGCGAGCATGATCGGGTTGCGCGCCTCTCGCAGCACGGCAACGGCACGGGCGAGTTGGCTGCGAGATGGCTCGTCGGGACGCGGTTGGTTGACGGCGAGCGGACGGGCGTACTCGGGCACGGTGTCCGCCTCCACGTCCTGGGGAACCGCCAGGTAGACGGCGCCGGGGCGCTCTGTCTGGGCGAGCTTGAACGCCTTGCGGACCATCTCGGGCACGGCTTCCGACGTCGTCACCAGCGCTGACCACTTGGTCACCGGC
Source organism: uncultured Solirubrobacterales bacterium (assembly GCA_963763525.1). Taxonomy (GTDB): domain Bacteria; phylum Actinomycetota; class Thermoleophilia; order Solirubrobacterales; family Solirubrobacteraceae; genus Palsa-465. The sequence goes on along the minus strand of CAVXPA010000008.1, from coordinate 358,244 downwards.
GCGAACATCGACACGAGGTCGACGCCCTGGTGGGACTCCTTGAACACGCGATCGAGACCGACCTGGGCGGACAGCGCGACCACCGGAGTCGAGTTCGTCGTCGCGTCGGCGACGCCGAGCAGCAGGTTGATCGCACCCGGCCCGAGCGTCGCCGAACACACTCCCGCGGCCCCGGTCAAGCGGCCGAACACCTCGGCCATGAACGATGCCGCCTGCTCGTGGCGCACCAGCACGTAGCGGATCCGGGACGCCGCCAGCGCCTCGACGAGGTGGATGTTCTCCTCGCCGGGAATCCCGAAGACGTGTGTGACGCCCTCGTTCTCGAGGCACCGGACGATCAGTTCAGCGGCAGTGCCACCCACGGTCTCAGGTCGATCGGTCACGTAACCGCTCGGGATGCTAGCCGCCTGCTGAGGCACCCTCGGCGGGAAGCACGAAGAACCCGGCGACCCGGCCGTCCGCGTCGAACACGACGCGACCAATCCCGTCGGAGCGCTCGAGCGCGACCGGGATGTCGACGACGGTATACCCCTGGCGCACGGACACGATCGGCGTGCCGAGTGCCTGCACCTCCCCCCCTTCGGCGCGCGCCTTCTCGCGCACGTCGGCGAGCAGCTCGACCGAGCACGCGTCGAGCATCCGCTCATCGAAGGTTGCGCGCGCGTCTTCATAGCGGCCGTCGAGGAACGCCTGCAGCACCGGAACCGCGCGCTCGTCCGCGCCCTCGAGCGGCACCGAGATCCCGTCCTCCTCGCTCGCGGGATGACGACCGCCGCCGAAGCGCTGGAACGCGGCCTGGCGGCTGACGTGGAGCACATCGCCGATCTCCGCCCAGGTGTGCCCTGCCGCGCGGGCCTGCGCGACGAGTGCACGCAGCGTGTCCTCGACGATCGTGTCCAAGCTGCGGGTCGCAGCGATCGCCCGCATCGTCTGATCGGACGGCTGATCGTCCGCGCGCAGAACGTCGGCGACCAGCTGCGTGTTGGTGGTCAGCATCATCGCCATCACTTCGCGGTCGACCTCAGCTGACGAGCGAGTCTCATCCATGGTTGTAAAGATAACCTTTACACAGGGCCTTGTCAAGGCCCCTTTACGACGGGGACTCAAGCTCAGAGCGCCGCGGGCCCCCAGTCAGTGCCGTTCGGGTCGTGTAGCGCGGATTCGGCGGGCGCCCGAGCGTCGCAGAGAACCTGGTTAACGTCCCACTCGCGCGCTGCGCCTGGTTAACGTCCCACTCGCGCGCTGCGCCTGGTTAACGTCCCACTCGCGCGCGGCGCCTGGTTACCGTCCCACTCGCGCGCTGCGCCTGGTTACCGTCCCACTCGCGCGCGGCGCCTGGTTAACGTCCCACTCGCGCGCCGCGCGGTGGCCAATGGGACGTTAAGCGTCTGGAGAACGCACAACTACCCACTCGCGGTTTGCGGCGGCTCGAGTGGGCTGTTATCCAGGTCGTCAAGCGACCGGGGCGACCGGGGCGACCGTGCCTCCCGCGAGCGCCGCCGCTCGAGCGCCGCCAGGCCCCGAGCCCCGACCAGGACCTGTCAACTCGCACTTCACGATCGGGGTGAGCCCGTCGCGCTGGGCGCTTGACAGTCACCTCGGAAGAAAGCCCGCGACCCCTCAGCGGCTGAGCTCCTTCAGCTCCTCGACCAGTCCTGCCGTCGGCCAGTTGAAGCCGTACTCGACGGTCGAGCCGGTTCTGAACTGGCGGACCGGCGAGACACAGAGCTGGGTGACCCCGGCTTCCTTGTACGCCGCGATGCGTTCCGCGATCCAGCTCCGCGGTCCGACGAGCGAGGCGAGCTCGAGCAACTCGGCCGGCACGGCCGCAGCTGCCTCGTCTGTCTTCCCGGACAGGTACAGCTCCTCGATCAGCTTGGCTTCCGCCTCGTAACCGTACCTCTGGGCGAGCAGGTTGTAGTGATTGCCACCCCTCGGTCCGATCGCCCCGAGAAAGAACGCGACCATCGGCCTGAATCGGTCGCGCAGCGTCGCTACCTCCTCGCCCTCACAGATCGCGACCGGCAGCGCGCCTGGGGAGATCTGCAGGGGCCCGAGCGCAGGATCGCGTTTGGCCCGACCGTCCGCCAGGGCGGCTCCCCATGCGTCATCCATCTTCTCGGGTATGAGGAACAGCGGCAGCCAACCGTCGGCGATCTCGGCCGTCTGTGCGACGCTGCGCTCGCCGATCGCCGCGACCCAGATTGGGATGCGTGGCCGCACCGGTTGCTCCAGGATCATGCGCGGCTCGCCCCAACCCTTGCCCAGTTCCGCGGGTAGGGGCACGGGGTAGTGCTTTCCCTCGTGCGTGAGCGGCGCGTCGCGCGCCCACACCGCGCGGCAGATCTCCACGATCTCGCGCGTGCGGCCGAGCGGGCGATCGAACGTCGTCCCGAAGAAGCCCTCGAGCAGCTCGAGCCCGCCGGCGCCCACGCCCAGGTTGAACCGGCCGTCGGACAGGAAATCCAAACCCGCCGCGCTCATCGCGATCAGGGTCGGATTTCTCGTGTAGATCGGGATCACGTGCGTCCCGAGCTGGACTCGCTCGGTCACCGCCGCGAGGTATCCGAGCCGGCTGACTGCGTCGAGTCCGGAGTTCTCCGCGACCCAGAGGAAGTCCAGCCCCGCGCTTTCGAGCTCGGGCATGTACTTGGCGAGCTCGCGAAACCCATCCGAGTTGCCGATTCCCGCGGCGATCTGCACTGGTCTGCTCTCCTTGGTCTGGCTCGGGTCGGCGGCACTATAAAGCCCGCCGTCTTCGAACCGCCCGACGTCGCGGCTGAAGGGGTGCGCTATCCCACGGCCCCGGAAACGACCGGGACCCCGACGCGCGGCGCGGTTACAGCCCGCGTCGCTCCCGCCGACCAGGTGAGGTCGCGTCCCGAGGCGCGGTCAGACGATGCGGGCGCCGCTCCGACCAACGGCGCGGACGCATAACGGGCCGGGCGCGTCCCGGCGACGAACGCGGAGATCCGCGCTGCCACGGCACGGCCCTGGCGCAGGTGCGGATGGTGACCGCAGCGCTCGAGGAGCGCCAGCTCGCCGCGCGGATGATCGGCGATCGCGGCGTGGGCGTGCGCGACCGGAATCACGCGATCGTCCATCCCCCACACGCACCATCAGCGCCGCCCCCGCGCGCATCGCGGCGCGAGCGCCGGGCGCCGTGGCCACGCGCAGCACTGGACCCGCGAGCGGATGCGCCATCGCCCGCAGACCGCGGTGCACGTCCCGGCCGAATCCGCCCGACCCGATCAAGACGAGGCGGTCCACGCGCTGCGGATAGCGCGCCGCGAATGCAAGCCCGATGCCCCCGCCGAGCGAGTGGCCGACGAGCGTGACGTTCGCGTAGCCGAGCTCGTCGAGGAGATCGCGCAACGCAAGCGCGTGGCCCCCGGGCGAGTAGTCGGCGTCCAGCGGAGCATCCGACTCACCGTGACCCAGCAGATCGGGCGCGATGACCGTGTGTTCCTTAACCAGCTCGCGAGCGAGCCGCCGCCACGTGCGCGAGTCCTCCAGCAGCCCGTGGATGAGCAACAGCGGCAGGCCCGTCCCGGCGCAGTGATACACGAACCGCCGGCCGTGCAGGATGACGCTGGAACGCCGGAGTCCGGGCACCGCCCGCGGCCGGCGAGGAACCGCCGCGGTCGCCCGAGGACGGCGCCGATCGGTCGGCCAGGCATCCGGCGGGGACGAGCAGCGCCGCGACGACGACGTTGTAGGCGTTCAGAACCCAGCTCAGATCCGGCACCGGCGTGCTCGGGAACGAGTGCTCGATCGATGGGAAGGCGACGTTCACGATCGTCACGTCCAGGAGCGCCATGAACACCGCCACGCTCGAGATGACGATGACTTTTGCCTCGTGACCCTGGCGCGACGCTGCGCGGCTCTGGTTCTGGCTCTGGCTCTGGCTCTGGCTCTGGCTCTGGCTCGGCAGGAGGCTCGCTCATGGCCGCGAGCGTATGACCGGCCACTCGCCGCAAGGTGATAGCGGTCACAGGGCCCGTCAACCGTCTCGCGCCCAGACGGCTCCCCGTGTGCCAGCATCGCACGCGTGCCCCCGCGGATCGTCGCCAGCGACTTGGACGGCACGCTTCTGCGCTCGGACGGGACCGTTTGCGAGAGGACGCGGGACGCGCTCGGAGCCGCGCGGGCCGGTGGCGCGCTGATCGTGCTCTGCACTGCGAGGCCTCCACGCTGGATCAGGCCGATCGCGCAGACGATCGGTCACCCCACGGTCGTGATCTGCGCGAACGGGGCGGTGTTCTGGGACGCACTGACGGAGTCCGTGCTCAGCTCCCACCCGCTCGAGCCGCGACTGGCCTGGGAGGTCGTCACGCGGGTCAATGCACACGTGCCTGGAGGCGCCTGGGCGGTTGAGCGCGAGAGCGGGTTCGCCCACGAGCGGACGTACGTGCCGCGCTGGCCGGTCGGCGATGACGCGGCTGTCGACTCGCTCGATGCGCTGCTCGCGACGCCGGCGCTCAAGCTGATGGTCCGCCACGGCCAGCTGTCGGCGGACGTGCTGCTGAAGCGCGCCGGCGAGGCGGTCGGCGACCTCGTCGAGCTGTCCCACTCGAGCACGCTCGACACGCTGCTCGAGATCAGCGCCCCCGGCGTCACCAAGGGTAAGGCGCTGACCCGCTTCTGCGTCGAGCGCGGCTACACGCACGAAGATGTGATCGCGTTCGGCGACATGCCGAACGATCTCTCGATGCTGCGCTGGGCCGGGTACGCGGTCGCGGTCGCAAACGGCCACCCCGACGTCCTGGCGGCCGCGCACGAGATCACGGCGGCGAATGACGACGCCGGCGTCGCGCGCGTGCTCGAGCGCATCTTCGGCGGCTGACTTGGCTGTACTGGCAGAGCGGCGGCGGGCCGTCCGGCTCCCAACGGTGGCCGCGCTGGCGCTGCTGAGCGCGATCGTGGCCTGGGCGGTCGTCCCGCCCGTCGTGATGGCGCTGCACGCGCTCAGCGCGCACGAGCGCTTCACGGGGGCCGACGGCCTGATCGGGGCGGAGGGGGTGCTCGGCGGTGACCCGCTGCAGTACCTCGCATGGGCGCGCGACGCGGGCTCGTATGGCCTCGTCGTCGAACCTGTTCAGCCTCGCGCCGAGCGCACACGTGTTCCTCGAGCCGCTCGCGCTGGTGAGCGGCGCGCTGTGGCGCCTCGGCCTCTCGATCCAGCTCGCTTACCTGATCTGGAAGCCGCTCGCGGCGCTCGCGCTGTTCGCGGCCGCGTTCGTTTGGGCGAGGCGTTTCTTCGAGCGGCAGGCCGCGCGAATGGCTGCGATCGCGCTCGCGCTGTTCCTGTACGCGCCGGCGTCGTGGATCATGAACTGGGGCAAGCTCGGCACCGGTGGCTTTCGCTTCCAGGTGTACCTGATCGGCTGGGAGGTGCTGGCGGCGAACAAGCTGTGGGGCTATGCCCCGAGCGCGTTCGCGATCGCGCTGATGCCGGTGGTGATGCTGTCGCTGGAGCGGGCGCTCGAGGCGCCGCGGGGTCGGAGCTGGATCGGGCCATCCGCGCTCGCCGCCGGCGCAGCGCTGCTCGCGGCACTGCTTCACCCCTGGCAGGGCGTGACGGTGCTGGTCGTGCTCGGCGGGCTGGCGGTGTGGCAGCGCCTGCGGGGCTTGCGGACGTTGATTCTGCCCGCGCTCGGCGCAGCGCTCGCGCTGGGCTACTACTACCTGCTCGCGCACACCGACCCCACGTGGAAGCTCGCCTCGGCCCACGAGGCGGCCAACCGGGTCCCGACGACCGCGTTGCTGCTCGCCCTCGGGCCGCTCGCCGTGATCGCCGCGCTCGGCCTTCACCGCCCCGGCGCGGCGGTCGCCGAGCGGGCCCTGCTGCTATGGGTCCTCGGCAGCTTTGTCACCTACTACGCGGTCGACTCGTTCCCGACGCATGCGTTCCAGGGGCTGAGCTTCCCGCTCGCGGTCCTCGCCGTCCGAGCGGGGCAGCGGCTACGGCTGCCGGTCCCCGCCGGCGCGCTCGCCGTCGCGGCCGTGTCGATCCCTGGGCTTGCTTGGGACGCGCAGAAGCTGCTGCTGAGCGCGCACGGAACCGTCCCGCAGTACTACCTCACTGCGGGCGACGCGAGCGCGCTCGACTGGGTCGCGAGCGCGGCGCCGGCCGGCGGGGTGCTCGCGCCCGAGCCGTTCGCGGACGTGGTCCCCTCGCAGACCGGCCGCGCCGTGTGGGTCGGGCATCCCTACTGGAGCGAGGACTACCACGTTCGAGCCCATCTCGACAACACGCTGTTCGACGGGAGAATGCGGCCGCGCGCCGCGCGCGCGTTCGTCGCGTCGACCGGAGCATCGCTGCTGGTGGCCGACTGCGGCCATCGCGCAGATCTGACGCGAGCGCTCGGCCCGATGCTCGCGTCCGTTCACCGCTTCGGCTGCGCCACGGTGTACGTGCTTCGGACTCAAGCCGCGGGCTGACGATCGCGAAGGCGGTAGACGAAGCGCAGTCCAGACCACACGTGGTCGATCGCGCACACCTTGTTGTCGACGAGCCCGGCCGCCAAGCCGAGCTCCCGCACGGCGCCGTCGCTGAGATCGGTCGCGACTCCCGAGCTCCGCTTGGGCCACGCGACCCAGAGCCCGCCGGCCGCGTCGAGCGCGCGCACGAGCGCCGGCAGGCGGCGCTCGAGGTCGGCCCTGCCGGTGTGAAACGCGACGATCACGTCCAACGGCCCGCGCGCCTGCCGCCGAATGGTGACGCCGGGCGGCAGATCCGCGAGCGTGGCCTCAAAGCCTTCGGGAGCGCCCAGCAGGCCGAGCCGAGCGTCCGTCTTGATCCCGAGCTTTTGCGCCAGCGGGGTGCCGTAGTGGTTTGGTTGAGGCGTTCGCGGCCGCACTGTTCAGCGGCGTAGAGCGTACCCCCGCCGGGTTTGAGCTTCCCGTGGCTGATGAACCGGCTCCTGCTTTCGCCCGAGGGAGAAGCGCAGGCGTGCCTCGACTTCTCGAGTAAGTCTTCATTCAGTTTTCTGAACCGTTGACCTGATGGTGCGGAGCTGGTATTAGCGCGAGCGTATCTGACCGGGAGACACGGGGCCGATCGAGGGGAGAGGGCAATGTACGGATGGGCGCGTGTGTTCGGTGCGGCGGCAGCGGCAGGAGCCATGCTCGCGGTGGGTTCGGCGCTGGCTGTTGGCTCGGCGCAAGCGGCTACACCAGCGTGCGGCGTTGCCTGCCCGAGTCTGTCCAGCGCGTTGTACAGCCCGTTCTTCGTCACCGACGTGCTCGGGCAAGCGGAGACCGTCGGTCAGCCGATCGTCCTATCGGTAGCCAGCGACGGCAATCCCGGAGAGGATTTCACGATCCCGTTTCAAGGTTCGGTCAGCGATTATTTCGCAGCTGGTCTTGTCAGCGCCGCGGTGAACTTCCACTACGGAAGCTTGCCTGCGAACGAATACGAGTACGCGCCCTATGGCGTTAATAGCGGGCTGTGCGTGGGCGTCGCCGCTGTGCCCTCCAATGGGACATCGGTTGGCCTGCAACCGTGCGGTGTCTCGGCCAAGACGGTCTGGATCACGGACACCGATCAGGCGGTCACCGGCGGGAGGACCTACGCGCCGCTCATCAACGGCGCGGATACAAACTTTACTGAGCCGTTTGTGCTGACCGCCGTGGTGCCCGGACGGACACCACTGGTGACCTGGAACTTGCAGACGCTGGAAGCAATCCAGATAGCCTTCCCCAATCAGCTCTGGCACTCCGCCTTCGGCGTTTTGCCATAGCGATCGCCGCCTCACTCCGCGGCATCGGCGACATCGGCGATCAGCTTCGAGAGCTGACTTCCCTGCCATGCGATCGGCGAACGGTCGGGCTCATCCGTGACCAGGCGCGCGCCCGGGATCGCGCGCGCGTAGGCCTCCCCCACCGCGCGCGGATGCTCCGGGTCCGCCTCGTCGGAGCTCGCGACGACGACGGTGGGCACGGACAGCTCGGCGAGCTCGCCCATCTCCTCGAACGGATGCGAGCGCGGAACGATCTCCAGCGCGTCCGCGACCGCGCCGGGATGGTCGTGTTGCGAGAGGCGCTGGCGGATCACGCGCTGGACGGTGTCGCGCCAGCGCTCCGGCACGCTCAGATCTCCGTATGCCGCGACGAAGCCGTCGACGCCACCGTCGCGCAGACCCCTGGCCAGCGCGTCCCAGCGCGCGAGGCGCGCCGGGTCGTCGTTGCTCGCGGGGTCATACGCGGGCGTGATCAGCACCATGCCGGCGACTCGCGCCGGGCGCTGGAGCGCGAACCACAGCGCGGTGTGCGCTCCCATCGAGGCGCCGGCGATGACAGCGCGCTCGATGCCCAGGCGGTCGAGCACAGCCTCGAGGTCGAGACCAAGCTGCCGATAGTCGTACTCGTCGGCGTTCAGCGCCGGCGTCGAGTGCCCGTGGCCGCGCGCGTCGTAGGCGACGACACGATGTTTCGAGCGCTCCAGGCCGGTCGAGCCCATGACGACGTAGCGGTGAGTCGCCGTCAGCCCGTGCAGCAGGATGACGGGGCGGCCCTCGCCACTGTCGAAGACCGCCAGGCGTACGCCGTCGCGTTCGATCTCCCGTTCGCTCACAACCTCCGAAGTTCTAGTGGACGCCGCCCAAACGTTCCATCGGCGATGGCGGAGCCCACCGGAAGATTGCGGCGAACCGACCCTGAAACGCGAGCGGCTGACGCTAAGATCGACGTAGATGGATATCTCAGAGAACCAGTTTGAAAGCGCCGTCATCGAGCGCTCGTACACGGTCCCGGTCGTCGTCGACTTCTGGGCGGAATGGTGCGGTCCGTGCCGGCAGCTCGGCCCGCTGCTCGAGCGTGCCGTAGCGGCACGTGCGGGAAAGATCGACCTCGTAAAGGTGGACGTCGACGCCAATCCGGCGCTCGCGCGGCTGTTCCAGATCCAGGGCATCCCAGCGGTCAAGGCGTTTCGCGATGGGCAGGTGGCGGGAGAGTTCGTCGGCGCCCAGCCGCCGTCCGCAGTGGAGCTGTTCCTCGACTCGCTGCTGCCGTCCGAAGCCGACCAGCTCGTCGCCAAGGGTGATGAGGATTCGCTGCGCGCCGCAGTGGAGCTCGAGCCCTCGCGCGCCGACGCGGCTGTGCCGCTGGCGCGCCTACTGCACGCCCGCGGCGAGGACGACGAGGCGTTGGCTCTGCTCAAGGACGTTCCGGGAAGCTTCGCGGCGGACGGACTCGCGGCTCGGATCGGCCTGGAGCGCACGCCACCGCCGGGCGCTCCGGACCTGACCGAGGCGCTCGCGGCGCTCGACGAGGGCGACTACGAGTCCGGCGTCGACCTCCTCCTCGCGGCGCTGCCGTCGGCCGACGGAACCAAGGACGACATCCGGCGCGTGATCGTCGGTGTGCTCGATGAGCTCGGCGTAGACCATCCGCTCGCGCGAGACGCGCGGCGGCGCCTCGCCACGGCGCTCTACTAGCCGCGCTACGGCATTTCAGAGCGCCAGCATCAGCTGTCCCTCGTCGTGCGCGGGGGTCGCCTGCAGACCTGCGACGCGCACGCCGAGCAACCGAACCGGCCGTGGCGGCGCGAAGCGCCGCAGCAGCTCGAGCGCGACCGGCCCGACCTGGTCGGCCTCGCTGACCGGCTGCGCCAGCGTCCGAGCGCGGGTGTGGGTGGAGAAGTCATCGAGCCGAACCTTGATCCCGACCGTTCGACCTGCCCGCCGCTGGGCGGCGAGCGCGGCGCACAACCCGGTCACGAGCTCGGACAAGATCCGCTCGAGCGCCACGAGATCGGCGATGTCGCGATCGAATGTCAGCTCCCGAGACTCCGAGATGACCTTGCGCTGCTCGCTCACGGGCGCGTCGTCCTCGAAGCGCGCTCGCCGCTGCAGCTCGTTGCCGAGGCGCGGTCCGAAGTGCCGGGCGAGCCGCGCCGAGGGGATACCCGAGAGCTCGCCCAGCGTGTCGATTCCGAGCACGCCGAGCCGCGCGACGGTCTTCGGCCCGATCCCCGGCACGATCCCGCACGGCGCGCTCGCGAAGCGCTCGCGCGCCTGCGATTGCGTCAAGACGACGAAGCCGCGGGGCTTCTCGGCGTCGGAGGCGACCTTGGCGACCAGCTTGTTCGGGCCGATCCCGATCGAGCATCCGAGCCCAGTACGCCGCTCGATCTCGCTCGCGAGGCGCCGCATCGCGGCGTGCGGCGCCGGCATTCCGGTCAGCTCGAGGTAGGCCTCGTCGAGCCCGACTACCTCGACCGCCTCCGCATACTCGCGGACGATCGCCATCACCTCGCCCGAGACCTCGCGGTAGTAGGCGAAGTCCGGGACGAGGAAGATGCCGTCCGGGCACAGCCGCCGCGCCCGCGCCGCGGGCATCGCCGATCCGACACCGGATCGGCGTGCCTCATACGACGCGGTCGTGACGACCGAGCGCGGGCCGCTGCCCGCCACGATCACCGGCAGGCCGTGCAGCTGCGGCCGTCGGCGCAACTCGACGGACACGTAGAACGCGTCCATGTCGAGATGGGCGACGCAGCGGTCTGACATCCACGGACCAGACTAGGACAGGACGCGGATGTCTCGCGAGCCGCGACCCGCGCGTCAGCTCGTGGCGACGCGCGTGTCAGCTCGTGGCGACGCGTGTCAGCTCGCTGTCGCGACACCCGTCAGTTCGTCACCCACACCGTGTCGACCCCGCTGAAGCCGAGCGCAGCGGCTGTGTTCTGGTTCAGGTCCCATGTGCGGCCCGCGACAAACGGTCCACGGTCGTCGACGGTGGCCGTGACGGTGCTACCGCCGTAGTGAAAGGTCACCTGAGTGCCACATGGCAGTGACTTGTTTGCGACGCCGAAGTAGGCGTGGAAGCCACAAGCGGTGTTACCGCCGTCGTAGTACCAGGACGCCACGGACGGCTGAAACATCGTCACGGTACCGACATGCTCACCGATCCACGTGTTGTGACGGTCACCCGCGAAGCGCACGCGGAGCTGCTGCTGACCGAGGCCGGACGGCGCATATTGCAAGTCAAATGCGCCTCGAGCGCCGGTGCGTGTGCTCGCCACCGTGGTCCAACCACTCGGGCCGCTGGCCTGTAGGCGTACCCGGCGGCCCGGCAGACCCGGCAGCAGCCGCCCGCGGATGTTGACCGGCTGGCCGCCGGCAAGATCGTTGAACGTCTGCGAGTGCAGCTGCAGGGCGGCCGCAACCGACACGTGCCACTCCGGACTCGGCGCGAGCGCCGGGACCGTCGAGCTCGACGGCGTGCCGCCGAGGACCGTCGGCTGCACCGTCGTCGGCTGCGCCGCGATCACCTGAAGCACGCCGGACTCGCGCAGCGGCGCGCGCAACTGAAAGCGTCCGTCGGCGCTCACCTTCGTCGTTGCCAGCGTGCGCCACGCAGCCCTGCTACCAGCTGCCGAGAACGACAGCGCCACCACTTGGTCGCTGTCGAACGACGCGGTGCCCGTGACGGTGATGTTGCGGCCAAATGGAAGCTGGTGCGGGGTGACGTCGACCTGGATCGGGCTGACCGGCGCTGTTGCTCCGAGGGGAATGCTCGAGTTCGGAACGCCCAGCGCAGCCGCGGCCACCGGGATCGTGAACATCAATGCGCCCACGCCGGCGGCGCCGAAGCCCGCCGCGCGCAGGGAAAAATTGGGCCTCATCCTGAGGTCCTCCTGTTTCGGGTTCGACCACGTGGCCTACGGGGTTAGCTGACGGGCTCGCGACAACCGAGGCGCTCCGTCCAGAGCCCCACCGCATCCGCTACAGCCGCCGCCGACATGCGCCGGGCGGCCGATTCGCCCCAACCGAGTTGGACCCGGCAAATGGGTCCCCCGCTCGCCCCCGCACCGTGCAGGAACGACTCGGCAGGTCGATTTTCTCGTAAGCAGAGCAGGCTGGCAGGACCGAGAGCACCGTTGTGTGATATTCGTCACACGTCCCTTGCCAGGGTATGTGGTACCGCGCCTGTGCGAGAATCGGCCGCGGGTCAGCCGACCGTGAACTCGAGTTCGGGCGGCGCGTTGCAATCCCTGTCCGTAGGAGGTAGCGATGCAGGAGAGCACAGACCGGATCCTGACGACCCACGCGGGCAGCCTGCCGAGGCCGGCAGAGCTGCTGCCACTCGTGTTCGCTCAGGAGGCCGGGGAGACGATCGATGAGGAGGCGCTTGCGAGCGAGGTGCGCTCGGCGGTTGCGGAGACAGTCAGAAGCCAGACGGACGCCGGTGTCGATGTCATCAACGATGGTGAGGTGAGCAAGCCGAGCTACGCCACCTATGTGAAGGACCGCCTGACCGGCTTCGGCGGAGAGGGTTCGATCGAGGCGGTCGCCTCCGCCGTGATCAATCTGGACGACTTCCCCGACTACGCCGAGAAGATGGCGGAGACGATGGGCTCGGTCGCCCAGATCAGATTCACCACCTGCGACGGACCGGTGTCATACGTCGGCCAGGCCGCCGTTCAGGCGGACATCGACAACTTCAAGGCGGCGCTCGCGACCGTGACCCCGGCTGGCACTTTCATGAGCGCGGCGTCTCCGGGTGTCATCGCCACGTTCTCCCCCAATCGTTACTACCCGAGCGACGAGGAGTACCTCCAGGCGCTCGCCGAAGCAATGCGGGAGGAGTACGAAGCGATCCACCGCGCGGGTTTCCTGCTGCAGCTGGACTGTCCCGACTTCGCGATGACCGCGCCCGGGGCGGGGTCGCTGGAGAACTTCCGCCGTCAGCTGCGAATGAGCGTCGACGCACTCAATCAGGCGCTCGTCAACATCCCGGGGCAGGACAGCCGCATCCACGTGTGCTGGGGCAACGGAGAGTTCCCACGCACTACGGACGTGGAGCTACGCGACGTCATCGACCTGATCCTCGAGGCAAAGCCGGCGGGCATCATGCTGATGGCTTCCAACGGACGGCACGCCCACGAGTGGCAGGTGTTCGAAGACGTGAAGCTCCCGGACGGCAAGTATCTCATTCCCGGCGTCCTGGACTCCACCAGCAACGTCGTGGAACACCCCGAGACGGTGGCCGAACGACTGACGCGCTACGCCGGCGTGGTGGGCCGGGAGAACGTGATGGCCGGCACCGACTGCGGCTTCGGCACCGTTGCCGGAATGCAGATCGTCGTCCCGACCGTGGTGTGGGCGAAGTTCCGAGCGATGGCCGAAGGGGCGCGAATCGCCACCGAGCGGTTGTGGAGCTGAGGCTCCGCGTCAAACTGACTGACTGCGCTGTGTACCCGAGCGAGGCTCGGGTACACAGCTCGCGCGTCGTCAGTGCAGCGGAAACTCGTGTGAGTCGACTGCCGCGCCGTCCATCGCCGCCAGGGCGAACGACAGCGCGCGCTGCAGCGCACCGCGCTCCGAGTTGTTGTACAGCGGGCTGCGCTCGCCGTTCGTGATGATCTGCTCCAGCATCGCCATGCCGCGGACGTCGACCGGCTCCGAGCCCGACAGACGCTCGCGCACCTGCAGGAGCTGAGACTCGGCCTCGAGCGCCGCGTGCCGACGGATGATGACCATGTGGCCGCGGGTCAGCGGCGCACGGTGTGCGTCCTCGATCACGCGACCAACCGTCCGTGCAAGAACGTTGCGATGGCGGCGGCTCGTCAGCTGTGTGGCGCGGAGCGCAAGCTCGGGCGAGCTGTCGGGCTGCGCGCCTGCCGCGAGCGCCTGGGTCAGCTTTGTGCGCCGGGCCGCCGTACGCAGACGCAGTGCGAGCCTGGGCCTAGTGTCGGGCCAGTAGGGGCTGGCTTCGGATGTGCGGTTCCGGGAATGTGTAATAGTTGACAAGGTTCGTACTCCTGTTTTGATCGGCTTGATGAGCCTGAGGAGGACTTTAGGTTCGCCCCCGTGAAGCCCGCGTGCAGATGCTCTGTCTCGCCGTGAAGGTTTCGTGAAGCAGACGTCGCTCCGCCCCCGGAGGTTGGACTGCTGCCCACTCGTGGGAGCTGGACGCCCACGCAGCTCCTGGGAGCGCTGGACGGCTACGCAGCTCCCTGAGGAGCTGGACGGCTACACAGCTCCTGGGGAGCTGGACGGCTACGCAGCTCCTGGGGAGCTGGACAACTACCCACTCGAGCAGCAAACGACGGCGAGAGGGTTGTTATCCATCCGCAGAGCGTTCAACGTCCCACTCGCCCTCGCGTGGCGCGCGAGTGGGATGTTAACCAGGTGTCGCACGCTCCCAGTGACAAGCTCAGTGTCACCGCCCACCCCCGCGGGCGGCATCGGGCGACGTTGATCGTGCGCCGACGTTGACAATACGCCGACGTTGAGAGGGTGCCAACGTTGAGCATAGGCCGACGTTGAGCAGGGCGCTCGGTTGATCGACGGCGCGAACCGGCTCATGCCCCGCATCGCGGGGACCCTGCGAGAATCCGTCGCGTGCGCAACCCCGACAGGCTGAGCGGGCTGGACAGCTCGTTCCTGTACCTCGAACGCGATGCGACGCCTATGCACGTCGCGGCCTGCGCGGTGTTCACCGGGCCGGCGCCGTCGTACGACGAGCTCGTCGCTCACATCGTCTCGCGGCTGCACCTGGTCCCCCGCTACCGCCAGCGGCTTGCGTTCGTCCCGCTCGGCCAGGGTCGCCCGGTGTGGGTGGACGATCCGCACTTCAGGATCAGCTATCACGTGCGCGACACGGCGCTCCCGCGTCCGGGCGGCGACGAGGAGCTCAGGCGGATGGCCGCGCGCGTCTTCTCCCAGGCGCTGGACCGCGCGCGACCGTTGTGGGAGTTGTGGCGGGTCGAGGGGCTCAGCGGCGGCCGCTACGCGGTGCTCTCGAAGACTCACCACGCGCTCGTCGACGGCATCTCAGGCGTCGACATCATGACCGTGCTGTTCGACACCTCGCCCGAGCCGGTGCCGGTCGCCGGCGAGGAGGAGGAGTGGATCCCGAAGCCGCTGCCGAGCTCCGCGCAGCTGCTCGGGAGCGCGCTGCTCGAGCGGCTGACGGCGCCTCGCGAGCTTCTCGGCGGGACCGAGGCCGCTCTGCACGCGCCGCTGCGTCTGGCGGGGCGCGCCGTGAAGACGCTGGGCGCGTTGAGCGCGATCGCGAGAGTCGGTGCGCACGCCGTTCCCAGCAGCCCGTTCAACGTTCGCATCGGACCTCATCGCCGCTTTTCCTGGGTCGAGAGCGAGCTCGAGGACATCAAGCACGTGAAGAACGTGCTCGGCGGGACGGTCAACGACGTCGTCCTCGCGGCCGTCGCCGGCGCGCTCGGACGTTACATGCGCGTGCACGGGTTCGAGACGGACGGCGTCGAGCTGACCGCGCTCGTCCCCGTATCGACCCGCGCCGAGGTCGAGCGCGGCGCGCTCGGCAATCGCGTGGCCGCGGTATGGGCGCCGCTGCCGGTCGGGACCATGGACCCTGTCGCGCGGCTGGCGCGGATCGCGTACGCGATGGCCGGGCTCAAGGAGTCAGGCCAGGCCGTCGGTGCGCATCTGCTGACGGAGTTCGCCGGCTTCGCGCCGCCGACGATCGTGGACCAGGCCTCCCGGCTGCAGACGCACCAGCGCCTGTTCAACCTCGTCGTCACGAACGTGCCCGGACCGCAGGCTCCGCTCTACCTGCTGGGCCGTGAGCTCGACGCCGTGTACCCGCTCGTTCCGTTGGTGGAGAACACGGCGCTCGGCATCGCGGTCATGAGCTACAACGGACGTCTGTACTTCGGCCTGACCTCTGACTACGACGCGCTCCCGGACCTCGAGGCGCTCGCGACGGACCTGCGCGACGCGATCGACGAGCTGCTCGCGAGCGCGGGTGGCCCGCCGCCGGGGCAGCGTCGCGCGGACGCGCCACTGCCGCTGTCCGAGCCGGGTGTCGTATCGGCGCCCGACTGACACGCCGCAGCGTGCTCCGTCACGTGGAAATCGCTTCTGGTCCACCGCGCCGTTCACGCGCCATGCGCGCGCTCGAATACGCCGCGATCGCGCTCGCGTCGATCGCGCTGGCGGTCGTGCTCATCCTCACGCTATCGGGCTATTTCACCGGCGGCGATCAGGCTGGATTGTCCGGTTCGCGGACCACGCCCGGGGTGGCCATGCCCGATCTCGGCGACGCGCATCTGCGCCCCGATCAGCCGCGCCCACCGTACGACTCCGATCCCCCGACGAGCGGCGCACACGTCCCGGCGGCGGTCTCGCGCGATCTCGCGCCGCTGAGCGACGATCAGCTCCTGCAAGCGCTCTCGCTCGGCGATGTCGTGTTCATGTACGGCGGCCCTGTGCCGCCGCCGGGGCTCACGAAGCTCGCCGGGGAGGTCGCGGGACCGTTCTCACCCGCGTTCGCGGCCGCGGGACAGGCGGTGATCGTGGCGCCTCGCCGCGGCGTGGACGGCGTGCTCGGACTCGCGTGGGCCCATTTCGTCCGCGTGCGCAGCGCCGCCGACCCGCTGCTGCGCGAGTTCGCCGAGTACTGGCTCGGGCGTGGCGCGCCTTCGACGCGCTGAGCTCAGCTGTTCGCCGGCGGCAGGTCCCTGACCGCGATCGTCATCCGCGTCAACACGCACAGGCGTCCTCGGTCGTCCGCGATCTCAACCTCCCACACCCACGTCGTGCGTCCTCGATGCTTGCGCGTCGCGACCGCGTGGATCTCGC
The DNA here is from genome assembly GCA_963763525.1 of uncultured Solirubrobacterales bacterium. Lineage (GTDB taxonomy): Bacteria > Actinomycetota > Thermoleophilia > Solirubrobacterales > Solirubrobacteraceae > Palsa-465. Next base: position 341,670 of record CAVXPA010000008.1, on the reverse strand, counting down.
CCTCGGTGATGGGTCGCAGGAAGCTCGTCTGGTTCGAGAGACCGACCGCAAGCTGCCCGTCGCGCGCCACGGCGAGCCCGGTGGCGACCGAGGCGAGGCTCTCCGCGATCGAGGCGTAAACGCCACCGTGCACGAGGCCCGCCGGCTGCTTGAGCTCGTCGCGGACCGGCGCCCGGCCGCGCGCGAGCTCATCCGAGATCTCGGTGATCTCGAGGCCGATCAAGCCATCGAAGCCGGGGATTCGGATGGGGAGCTCGAAGTCCATGGATGGCATCGGGAGATTAGATGGGGGCCCGGGGCCGCCGCGCTTCTCTACCCTAGGCGAACCATGGCCTCATTGGACTCGCTTGCAGCCGATCAGCGGGCGGTGATCGAGCTGATCCTGGTCCAGGGGCGCAGTTACGACGAGATCGCACGGCTCCTCTCGATCGACCGCACGGCGGTTCGCGACCGGGCGCTCGCCGCCCTCGACGCGCTCGGGCCGCCGAGTGAGCTGCCCCCGCTGGAGCGGGCGCTGATCACCGACTATCTGCTCGGACAGCTTCCGTCGCAGGTGGCCGAGGATCTGCGCGACCGGCTCAACCGTAGCCCTGCGGAGGGGGCTTGGGCCCGGGAGCGCGCCGACGCGCTTAAGACGGTCGCAAACGGACGCCTGCCGGACCTCGCCGAGCCGGCCACCGCCGGCGCTCCGCCGCCGCCCGACAACGAGCGCACCGACTCGACAACGCCACCAGAGCGAGCAGCGCCCGAGCCACGGACCGGCGCAGAGCTCCCCCGCTCCCGCGTCGGCGGCGCGATCCTGCTCGGCGTTGGGGGGCTGATCGCGGCCGGTGTCGTCGTGCTGCTCGTCGTCCTGCTGTCCAACGGCTCGAGCAGCGACAACGCCCCCCATCAGTCGACCGCTTCGACGGTCGCGAACACGGGAACGACGACGCATCCGATCACGAGCACGACGAGGACCTCGACGACCGCCGCGGCCCACGTCGTCGAGCAGATCAATCTGAAGCCGCCGGATACGGGGAGCAAGGCGCTCGGGGTCGCGCAGATCGTCCAGGAGAACAAAAACACCGGCGTCGCGATCGTCGCCCAGGGACTCGCGGCGAACGCGACGCATCCAGCGAATGCGTACGCGGTGTGGCTCTACAACACGCCGACAGACAGCTATCGGCTGGGGTTCGTCAACCCGCCGGTCAGCCGCAACGGTCAGCTGCGAACGGCGGGGTTGCTCCCCGCGACCGCCGATCATTACAAGAACCTGATCGTGACCCTGGAGACGCAGGCGAACCCGCGCGTGCCCGGCAAGATCGTGCTCCGAGGCCCGATCACGCACTTCTCCTAGATGTCGTGCCCCGCGGCGGACACGCAAACACGCGACGCTGGGACGCCATCGTCGTCGGCGCCGGTCACAACGGCTTGGTCGCGGCGGCGCTGCTCGCGCGCAACGGGCTTTCGGTGCTCTTGCTCGAGCGCCGCGAGCACGCCGGCGGCGCGACGGTCTCGGAACGGCCGTGGCCGGGCGTCGACGCGCGAGTCTCGCGCTACTCCTACCTCGTCAGCCTGTTCCCGTCCTGCCTGCGCGCGCAGCTGGGTTTGCGCACGGAGCTGCGCACGCGGTCGATCGGGTCCTACACACCACTCGGCGACGGCGGCTTGCTGCTCACGGGCGACCCATTCGCGAACGGACTGCTCACGCGCGCGGCCACGCGGCTCGCCCCGAGCCTGACCGAGCCGCTCCGCAGCCGGGCAGAGCTCGAACGCGTGCTCGACGACAGCGAGGCCTGGGAAGGCCTCATCGAGCGGCCCCTGTCGGAGCTGCTCGAGCGCTCGTTCGCGCGCGACGCGCTGCGCGGCGTCGTGCTGACGGACGCGACGATCGGAACGTTCGCGCCTGCCGGCGACCCGCTGCTGCGCCAGAACCGCTGCTTTTTGTACCACGTGATCGGCGACGGGACCGGGCTGTGGAGGGTGCCGGTCGGCGGCATGGGCGCGCTCGTCGACGAGCTGGCGAGGGTCGCGTGGCGCGCCGGCGCACAGCTGCTGACCGGCGCCGAGGTGAGCGCGATCGAGACCGACGGGCGCGAGGCAGAGGTCGTCTGCGCGGATGGCACGCGCCATCGCTGCGCGCACGTGCTCGCCAACGTCGCGCCCGCCCTGCTGAGCTCGTTGCTGGGCGAGCCGTCCGCTCCCGACGAGCCGGCGCCGGAGGGCTCTCAGCTCAAGCTCAACATGCTGCTGCGGCGGCTGCCGCGGCTGCGTGACGCTGACATCTCTCCCGCGGAGGCATTCGCCGGGACCTTCCACGTGAACGAGGGCTACGAGCAGCTCCAGCGCGCCTACGAAGACGCCGCTGCCGGACGCATCCCGGCGCTGCCCCCGTGCGAGCTCTACTGCCACTCGCTCACCGACCCGACGATCCTCTCGCCCGAGCTGCAGGAGGCGGGCGCGCAGACGTTGACGGTGTTCGGCCTGCACATGCCCGCTCGGCTGTTCAGAGCCGACCCTGACGGCACGAAGCGCGACGCGACGAGCGCCACGCTGCGGTCGATCGACTCGGTGCTGGCGGAGCCGCTCGAGGACTGCCTCTGGACAGATGCGGAGGGAGCGCCGTGCCTGGAGGCGAAGACGCCGATCGAGCTCGAGTCCGAGCTGGGAATGCCCGGCGGGCACATCTTCCATCGCGATCTGGCGTGGCCGTTCGCCGAATCCGAGCGGGACATCGGCCGCTGGGGCGTCGAGACCGAGCACGCGAACGTGTGGCTGTGCGGCGCTGGCGCGCGCCGGGGCGGCGGGGTCAGCGGGATTCCCGGTCATAACGCCGCCGCCGCGGTGCTGTCCGCCACGCGCGCGATCCGCTGATCACGCTGGCCACGCGCGGGATCCGCTGATCACGCTGCTCGCCGCCCGTCAGCAGACCCCGCCGAGCTCCCGCTGGTCCGGGTCAGCAGATCTGCTCGAGCCGCACGAGCGCCTCGCGCAGCCGCTTGGCAGTCGCACGGCGCAGCAGCAGCGCGCCCGTCCGCGAGTAGCCGCGGAGCTGCTGGCGCTGCTCGATCGTCACGCGCGTCCCGGCGGTCGCGGGCTCCAGGCGGACCTCCGTGACCGACGCGTTCAGAACCCGCTCGAACGGAGTCGCCTCGATCTCCTGCTCCCACGCTCGCGCACGTTGTGGCTCGGACCGCAGCAGCCGCTGGTCGACCCGCACGGGGCGGCCGCGCTTGGTCGTGAACACCTGCGTGAAGCGATCCCGGGTGACGCCCTCGACGCGATCCACGCCGGGCCACCAGTTCGGCATCTGACGCGGGTCCCCGACGACCTTCCAGACGCGCGCCGGGTCGACCGGCAGCGTCCGCGTGCTGCGGCTCCTCACGACGCGTAGTCGATCACGGTGTGCACCCGGTTGGGCGCAAGGCGCGCGCGACCGCCGAGCGCGAGCAGCTCGACCAGGAACGCGCACGCCACGACCTGGCCGCCGAGACTGGCGATCAGGTCGCACAGCGCGCGGGCCGTGCCTCCGGTCGCGAGCAGGTCGTCGTGCACGAGCACCCGCGTCCCGCCGGCGAGCGCGTCCGCGTGGACGTGCAGTTCGTCGATCCCGTATTCCAGCGTGTACTCGGCGCTGACGGTCGTGTGCGGGAGCTTGCCCGGCTTGCGCGCCGGGATGAAGCCGGCCCCGAGCTGGCGAGCGAGCGCGCCGCCGAGGATGAACCCGCGCGCCTCGGCGGCGACGACGAGCTCGACGCCGGCGCCCGCGATCGGCGCCGCGAGCTGCATCACCGCCGCGTCGAGCGCGGTCGGCGACAGCAGCAGCGGCGTGATGTCCCGGAACAGAATCCCCGCGCGTGGAAAGTCCGGGATGTCACGAACGAACGCGCGGAGATCCAACTCGCCCGCGGTCACTAGGTGGCGATCCGTCGCAGGTCGCGAATCAGCAGCAAATGCTTCAAATGCGTCGTCACCGACGCGAGGTTCTCGAGCGTCTCGATCGCCTCCTTGCGCCGCTCCGGGTTGCGCGAGCGCAGAGCCGGGGCGAGGATGCTCTGAAGCAGCTGCGCCTCGCGGTCCGCGGAGGTCCGAAACACGCGGAGGTTGCGCCCACCCACGCCGTAGCGCGCGAGCTCGGAGACGGCGCGCACGATCTCGCGCTCGGTCTCGTCGAAGTGGCGCACGCCATCGATCGTCTCGCCCCGGATCACCCCGTACTCGACCAGCTCGCGCACGAGCGTCGAGCTCGCGCCCGTCTCCTCGACGACGTCGTCGAGCGAGTACGTCGGACCGGGCTCGCGGCCGGTGACCGTGGTGCGCCGTCGCGAGCGACCGTCGGCCGGCGTCGTCAGCTCGCGTTCCGCCCCCCCGCCCGCGAGCTCCTGGCGGATCACGCGCAGCGGTAGGAATTCGTCGCGCTGCATGCGGAGGATCGTCCGCAGCCGCTCGACTTCGGTCGATGTGTACAGCCGGTAGCCGCCCTGCGTGCGCCGCGGAGACAGCAGCTTCTGGTCCTCGAGGTAGCGGATCTTGGAGATCGAGATGTCCGGAAACTCCTGGCGCAATGCCTTGCAGACGGTCCCGATCGTGACCGCCTTGGAGCGCGGGCGGCTCGCCGCCTGGCCGGCGTCCGGCTGCTGGAGCCCTTCGGGCACGGCGACGTCGGGATTGCGCGTGTCCGGGCTCGCCATCAGCGCCCTAGGAACGCGAGCTTGTACTTACCGATCTGAAGCTCGTCGCCGTCGGCGAGCCGGTGCGACTCGATCCGCTTGCGGTTGACGTACGTACCGTTCAGCGAGCCGCAGTCGTCGAGGTGGTAATCGCTGCCGCGGCGCACGAGCACCGCGTGGTCGCGCGAGACCGTGATGTCGTCGAGGAAGATGTCGCTGTCGGGACGTCGCCCGATCGTCAAGCGCTCACCGTCGAGCCCGAAGCTTTCGCCGGCGCGACCGCCGCCGGCGCGGATCACCAGGGCAGCCCCGCGCGCCACGGTGTCCTCGATGTTGAACTCCTCGAAGTCGCCGGTATCGCCGACCTTGTAGGACGCGGTCGTCGGGCCGGCGGACGCGTCGGACTGCGCCAGGAAGGCGCCGCATCGCTGGCAGTAGTTGGCGCCGTCGGAGTTGGCGAATCCACACTCAGGGCAGTGCTGGGCCACGTTCGCGAGCTTGAGAGCCTACTCGGCCTCGATCTTCCCGTACATGATCCGCCGCTGCCCTCCCAGTCCTGCTTCGTGTGCCGGTGCGCGCAAGTATACCCGGCGATCTCGGAGGGTCAAGCTCAGCTTTAGAGTTCCGACGGATTCGCCCGGCCGGCGGGGTTTCGCAGCTCCCGGACGCCACGACTGACGTACAGCGCGGTCGCTGCCAGCGAGAGCGCGAGGCCAACGTACAAGCAGACCAGCGCGAACCAATGGATTCCCAGTATCGCGAAGAACACCGCCCCCATCGTGGGCGCCACCCCGAGCCGCCCCGGCCAGTTGATCCGCAGCTCGATTCCCCGCCCGAGCGCGTAGCGGCTGAGCGCGAGCATGAACACCTCGCGGGCGATCACGATCGCAATCGCCCACCGTGGCAGCAGCTCGAAATGCCACACGACCGCCATCCCTGAGATCACGAGCAACCGGTCGACGATCGGATCGAGCAGCGCCCCGAGCCGGCTGTATTGACCTGTCAGCCGAGCCGTGAACCCGTCGAGGTAGTCGGCCCACCCGATCACCGCGAAGAGCGTCGCCGCCGCCACGCTCTGCCCGTTCTCGCTCGAGAACGCGAGGATCAGGAAGACGGGGATCAGCGCCAGGCGGACGAACCCGATCGCGTTCGGGATCGTCCACGGGTGCAGCGGCTGGTCCGAGCTCGTCTGCGCCGGAGGCGGGCCTGACCGGTCGATGCCGAACAGCCTGCGCTTGCTGAGATCCCTAGCCACCCGTCGATCCGACGCTCGCTCGCAAGAGCTAGGGAAGCCCTCGCCACAGCTCCGCGATCGCCGCCGCGGCCCCCTCGATCGGTACGGTCCCTGACTCCCGGCCGCGCCGGACCTGCACCTCGATCTGATTTGCCGCGAGTGTCCGCCGCCCGATCGTCACGCGCACGGGGCAGCCGAGCAGCTCGGCGTCGGCGAACTTCTCCCCAGGGCCGGCGTCCCGGTCGTCGTAGAGCGTTTGCAGCGCGGCTGCCTGAAGCTCGCCGTAGAGCCGGTCGGCGAGCGCGCGCTCCTCCGTTTCGGGGCCTGAGAGCACGACGAGCTCGACGTCGAAAGGAGCCAGTGACCGCGGCCACGAGATCCCGTGCTCGTCGTGGAACTGCTCGACCGCGGCGGCCGCCGTGCGCGCCGGTCCAAAGCCGTAGGACCCCATCCAGACCAGTTGCTCGCGCCCCGCCTCGTCGAGGTAGTGCGCCCCCAGGGGTTCCGAGTAGCGGGTTCCGAGCTTGAAGATGTTGCCGATCTCGATCGCGGGCTCGATCCGGATCCGCGACCCGTTGATCGTGTCGCCCTCGACGACCGTCCGAACGTCCACCGGCTCGAACTGGAAGTCACGTCCCGGCTCGACGCCGACGAGATGTGCATCGGGCCGATTCGCTCCGACCACGTACGGGCCGGGTGCGACGCCCGCATCGAGCAGGACCGGCATCTGCGCCCCGACCGGACCGATGTAGCCCGGCGGGCCAAGGCGCGCCTCGATCTCCTGCGCGTTCGCGGGACGGAAGTCCGAGCGCAGCGCGGTCCGCAGCTTGATCTCGTTGACGCGGTGGTCGCCGCGGACGACCACGAGCCTCATCGCGTCCTCGTCGACGATCACCGGAAACGCCTTGAGCAACGCCCCGGCCGGTAGCTCGAGCTCCGTCGCGACCGCTTCGATCGTCGTCAGCCCGGGCGTCGGCACCTCGTGCGGGCGATCTCGCGACGGCGGCAGCGGCACGGGCTGGGCGGCGGCCGAGGCGACCTCGATGTTCGCCGCGTATCCGGCCGCGAGCGCCACGTCGTTCTCGCCGGCCGCGCACGGCGCCATGTACTCGTGCGCGCCCGTCCCCCCCATCATCCCGACATCGGACTCGACCCGGTACCACTCGATCCCGCACCGGTCGAGTATGCGGTCGTATGCCTCGACGTGCTTCTGGTAGGAGACCTCGAGCGACTCTGGACCGCGGTCGAACGAGTAGGAGTCCTTCATGATGAACTCGCGGGTGCGCAGCACTCCCGCGCGCGGCCGCGCCTCGTCGCGCTCCTTGACCTGGAAGTGGTAGAGGATCAGCGGCAAGTCGCGGTAGGAGCGGACGGTTCCGGCCACATGGCCGGTGACGATCTCCTCGTGGGTCAAGGCGAGGACCATGTCCGCCCCGCGGCGATCGGTCAGCTTGAACAGCTCCGGGATCTCGTAGCGGCCGGTGCGGCGCCACGGCTCGGCCGGATGGAGCACCGGCATCAGCAATTCCTGGGCGCCGATCGCGTTCATCTCTTCCCGGACGATGTTGACGATCCGCTGGTGTATGCGCCAGCCGGCGGGCAGCCAGGACCAGAGTCCGGAGCCGACCTGGCGGATCAGGCCGGCGCGGACCATCAACTTGTGCGAGACCGCCTCCGCGTCGGCGGGGGGGTCGCGCTCCGTTGGCAGGAAGTAGCTGGACAGACGGGTCACGGGCGGCCTCCAAGGCTACTGGCCACCGCCGGTGGCGGTCCGTCTGATACAAGGGCCCAAACAAGAAAGGAGCTCGCCGTGGCCTACGAACTTCCACCCCTGCCGTACGCCTACAACGCGCTGGAGCCGTACATCGACGAGGAGACGATGCACCTCCACCACGACAAGCACCATCAGACCTACGTGACGAACGCCAACGCGGCGCTGGAAGGCACCGAGTGGGCGGACAAGCCCGTCGAGGAAGTGCTGAAGAACCTGAGCTCGCTCCCAGCGGACAAGCAGGGCCCGGTGCGCAACAACGCCGGCGGCCACTACAACCACTCGCTGTTCTGGGTGTGGATGGGGCCGAACGCCGGCGGCGAGCCCGACGGCGCCCTGCGCGCTGCGATCGACGCGGCATTCGGCTCGTTCGACGACTTCAAGGCCAAGATCAAGGCCGCCGGCGCCGGCCGCTTCGGCTCCGGCTGGGCGTGGCTCGTCCACGACGGCTCCGGCCTCTCCATCGTCTCGACCCCGAATCAGGACAGCCCGATCAGCGACGGGCAGACGCCGCTGCTCGGCGTCGACGTGTGGGAGCACGCCTACTACCTCAAGTACAACAACCGCCGCCCCGACTACATCGACGCGTGGTGGAACGTCGTCAACTGGCCGAAGGTGGCTGAGGGGTTCGCGGCGGTCGGCGGGTAACCGCAGCCGACGTCAGGACGCCCCATCGACGCGCCTGGGCGTCTCTCGAGCGCGCGACTGGGGCGTTCCTGGCGCCGCCTCGTCGGCCCTTGGCTTGTGAGCGATGAGTAGCAGCGTATGCCCGAACGCGGCCGCGCGCGAGCGGGAGCCGAATGCGTCGAGCGGCTGCACGGCGCGCTGCGCGACGGGCGGCAGCCGCCGCCACGAGTACGTGAGCGCGTAGAGCTCGGCGTGCAGGCCGGCGCGGCGGGCCTCGGCGCGCAGGACGCGCGGGGACAGCGGGACGTCGTCGGGCGTGCCGTGGATTGCGCTCGCGATGCCAAGCGCGTTGGCGGCGCTGAGGCCCGCGCCGACCGGATGCCACAGCCCCGGCTCGATCGCGACCATCGCGCCGCCCGGACGCAGGAGCCGCGCCGCCTCGGCGAAGCAGGGCGACAGCGGCCCCTGGTAGGCGATGTGATGCAGGACGAGTCGGTACAGAACCACGTCGAACGAGGAGCCGGGGAGCTCATCGAGCGCCCCCGCCGTCCCGACCAGCGCCTCGTCGACCAGGGCCCCCTCGCGGACGCCCGCGACCTTGGCGGGATCCGCATCGACCCCGACGAGCCGGAACGCGGGGGCCGGGAACAGGTGGCGCCCCGGGTTCCAGCCGCACCCGATCGACGCCACGTCGCCGCCGCGCAGCGCCAGACGCGCGCCGACCAGCGCCCGCTCGCGCTCGAACAGGTGGCGGTCGAACAGCTCTCGGGTCCGCTTACGCGTGAGCCGGTCGAGCAGGTTGTGCTCGGTATAGGGCTCGCTGCCCGGCGCGGAGGCGGATCGGCGAGGAGTGGCGATCAGGTGCGCGTGAACCTGCGGCCGGCGACCGGCGAGACGTCCTCGTCGAGTCGCACCTTTGGGGGCGCCGTTGCGCTATCGGCTGGCGCCGAGGCGCTCTCGAGATCGGGCTCCTCGTTCGCCGCGGCGGCCTTCTCCATCGCCGCAAGGCGCTCGGGCGTCAGCTCATCCGCGTGCTCGGCCTCGATCTGCTCCAGCCAGCGCGCGCCCTCGGCCGCGGCGGCCGCATCGACCTCGACCCGTCGCGACGCGGTGTACTTGTCGATCTCGGCGAACAGCGTGTCGACGAGCTCGTCGGTCGGGACCTTGCGCAGCGCCTTGCCGCGACTGAAGACGACGCCTTCGTTGCGCGCGCCGGCGATCCCGAAGTCGGCGTGCGACGCCTCGCCGATCCCGTTCACGGCGCACCCGAGCACGGCGACCTCGACGGGATCCTCATACGCCGCCAGGCGACGATCGATCTCGGCCACGACCGTGTCCATGTCGAACTGCAGGCGCCCGCACGTCGGGCACGCAATCAGCACCGCCCCGCGCTGGCGCAAATGCAAGGCCTTCAGGATCTCCCAGCCGACCTTGACCTCTTCCTCCGCGTGGAAGGTCGACAACGAGATCCGGATCGTGTCGCCGATCCCGTCGGCCAGCAGCGTGCCGAGACCGACGGCCGACTTCAGCGAGCCGGACCACTTCGTCCCGGCCTCGGTGATCCCGAGATGCAGCGGATAGGGGATCTTCTCGGACAGCATGCGGTTCGACGCGATCGTCCGCGGCACGCTGGTCGACTTGATCGACACCTTGAAGTTCTCGAACCGCAGCCGCTCCATCAGCTCGACGAACTCGACCGCGGCGGCCACGAGCGCTTCGACCGCGTTCTCGCGCTCGAGCTCGTGCAGGTGCTTCGGCAGCGAGCCGGAGTTGACGCCGATCCGCAGCGGCGTGCCGAGCTCGCTCGCGCGCGCGGTCACCAGTGCGACCTTGTCCGGACCCCCGATGTTGCCAGGGTTCAGCCGCACGCAGTGCGCCCCGGCGTCGAGTGCCTTGAGCGCCAACGTGTAGTTGAAGTGGATATCGGCGATCACCGGGATCGGCGATTCGTGCACGATCGTCTTGAGCGCTTCGGCGTCCTGATCGCGCGGCACCGCGACGCGCACGATGTCCGCGCCGGCGTCGGCGACGCGCGTGATCTGGTCCATCGTCGCCCGTAGGTCCGCCGTCTCGGTCTTGGTCATCGTCTGCACCGCGACTGGCGCCCCTCCGCCGATCGGCACGGGGCCGACGCGGATCTGCCGCTGCGAGGCCATGGCCGTGAGTGTAGAGAAGCCGGCCGTCGCGACGGTCACGCGAGCGCGCCGGTCCTACCCCTGGCCGGCGCCGGCGGCCGGGTTCGAGATCGCGCCGATGAACAGCACCGCTCCGGTCCGCAGGTCCCTGATGAGGAACACGAACGGCCGGTCGACGTCGACGACCAGCGGCGGCGCCTCGATCGCGGATGCCCCGACGACGACGCCCGTCGCCGCAGCCGCCGTCGTGCCGGATTCGTCCACCCGGATGTACGCCTCGTGCTGGACCGCGCTGATGTAGAGCTCGCCGGGACGGCCGGCGATGCCGGACAGGTCCGCGCCGCCCGGCTCGAACGCGATCGGCATCCCGAGCGTCCCGAGCGCATCGGTGAGGTTGACGTGGGTGCGCAGCAAGAGCCTGGGCAAGGCGAGGCTGAGCTGGCGGGGAGCCACGCCGTCGAGCAGCGCGAGCGGACCCGCGCGTCCGATCTGCGCCAGGAGCGGCGCGAGGTCGCCGGAGTCGGGCAGCAGCACGTCGAACGCGAGCCGCCCACCGCGATAGGGCAGCTCGACCGCCTGGTAGCCCGGCGCGCGCAGGTAGCCGAACGTCGCCGACTGGTGCATCGTCGGGACTGAGACGGAGCCGCTCGGCGCGTGGAACGTCGCGCCGTACGTGCTCGCATGAGCGAACGGCGAGGCCCATGCGGCCTTCATGTAGATCGCATTGACGAGCACGAGGCGCGTCGACGGATCGACCTCGCCGGGCGCGATCAGCTCCGGGATCTTCCCATGCGTCTGCGCCGCCACCCAGGCGTTGATCGCCAGCCGCGCGGCCTCCGGCGCCCGCTCGAAGTCGACCGTGCGGATTCCGGTTCCGTAATAGCGCGCGAGCACGCTCAGGAAGGCCGCCCGGAACGCCATCCCGCTCTGCCCATAGAGCGCGTTGGCGGTGTCGAGCGCGATCCCCGGGCCGGCGACCCGCGCGAGCGACTGCTCGAGCGCGTTGAAGGCGGCGTGCAGCTGCGACGCGGGGAGGCGGAAGTCCAGCGCGTGCGCGATCTGCTGCGCGGTCTCGCCGCGGGCGCCGGCGAACGTCATCGCAAGGGCATCGGAGATGCTGAACGGCGACAGGACCACGTTCGGCGCGCTCCCGCTCGCGAGCTGCGCCAGGAGCCGGCCCGCGAACGCGGCGTCGCCGTCACGCAGCGTCGCGGCATCGGCCGCTGGAGCGATCGCGGGCGCCCGCGGATCGGTCACCTGCACCACGCGGGAGGCGGCGGCCGCCTCGGAGCCGGTGCTCGCCGAGCCCTGCGAGCCGCAACCCGCGGCGAGGATCAGGCAGATCAACGCGAGGAGGGTGAGGCGGCGATGCATCCGTAGTTACTACGCCGGCGGGACGGCGATGTCACGCGGCTGCGCTACCCTCCGCAACTTCCAAGGGGGTACGCCTGTTGTTCTTGCCGATGCTCAATCGATCTCGCCTTCTGCTCATCCTTGCCCTCGCCGGCGCCCTCGCCGGCGTGCGGCTGGCTGCCGCCGCTCCGGCGCGCGCCTCGTTCGGCCAGCTCTCGATCATCGAGGACGATCCCGACATGCACGCCAACCCTGCCGGGACGTTGATGACGTTCCGCAAGCTCGGCGCACAGGCTGTGCGCGTGTTCGTCAACTGGGCGGAGATCGCCCCTGACTGGCAGTCGCGCCGCGCGCCCGCGAGCTTCAACGCGACCGATCCGGCCGATTATCCGGCCGCGAACTGGGGGATCTGGGACACGATCGTGCGCGATGCGGCGGCCGACGGAATCCAGCTCGACTTCACGGTCGCCGGGGGTTCCCCGGTGTGGGCGGACGGGGCGGGCGCGCCCGCCAGCGTGACGTCGAACATCAACTTCGCCTGGTACCCGTCCGAGCGCGACTACGGCCAGTTCATGGAGGCTCTCGGCAAGCGCTACAGCGGCTCCTACGACCCCGTGACGAACACGACGTCGCCGGGCAACCCGGCGGACCTGCCGCGGGTGAGCATCTGGACGATCTGGAACGAGCCGAACTTCGGTGAGGATCTGGCGCCGCAGGCGATCGACGGCTCGACGCTCTCGGTCGCCCCGGGGCTGTATCGCTCGCTCGTCGCCGGGGGCTGGAACGCGCTCCAGGCGACGGGCCACGGCCACGACACGATCCTGATCGGCGGCCTCACCGCCAGCGGGCTGTCGGGGCCGGTTACGCGCAGCCATCCGCAGGGTCTGCCAGGCAACTTCGCCCAGACCAAGCCGCTGCAGTTCGTGCGCACGCTGTACTGCGTCGACTCGAACTACCACCAGCTGCGCGGGGCGGCCGCTCGCGCCGCCGGGTGTCCGACGACGACGGCCGGCTGGCGCAGCTTCCGCGCGAGCAACCCGGGGCTGTTCAGCGCCAGCGGCTTCTCCCAGCACCCGTACGAGCTCAACGCGACCACGCCGCCGTCAGTCGAGCTCTCGACCGATCCCGACATCGCGACGTTCGCGCGGCTGCCGAACCTCGAGCGCGAGCTCGACCGGCTGAACGGGATGTTCGGCTCAGGCACGCATTACGGGATCTACAACGACGAGTACGGCTACATCACCAATCCGCCGGCGCCCGGCGCGCACGTGTCGCCGACGACCGGCGCGTACTACATCAACTGGGCCGAGTACCTCTCGTGGCGCAGCGGCCGGATCAAGAGCACGATGCAGTACCTGCTCAACGACCCGCGCCCGCACACGGCGCAGTTCGACAGCGGGCTCGAGACCTGGAAGGGTCAATTCAAGCCCGCCTACTACGCCTACCGGCTGCCGCTCTTCCTGCCCGTCACCTCGACCGGGCGCGGCCGCAGCCTCGAGGTCTGGGGGTGCGCCCGGCCAGCGCATTACGCCCAGCTCGACACCCACGCCGCGCAGAGCGTTCAGATCCAGTTCCAGCGTGGCTCGCGCGGCGCGTTCGCGACGGTCGCGACCGTACCGCTGCCCGGTCCGCAGTGCTACTTCGACACCCAGGTCAAGTTCCCGGCCAGTGGAACCGTGAGGATCGCCTGGACATACCCGAAGGTCGACCCGAAGTTCCCGGCGAACGCCGCCGGAGTGACGGTCTATAGCCGCAGCGTTCAGATCACGCTGCACTGACCGATACCGAGAGTCGGTCCCGCGCGGTGTCAGGGCGCGGGGCCGCCCCCGGGCTCGTCAGGGCGCCGCCGCCGGCGCCGCAAGGCGACCACCCCAAACCCGGCGGCCGCGACCACCAGCACGATCAAGACGGCCAGCACGGGCGTCGGCAGGAACGAGCTGCCCGAGCTGCCGGACCCGGTCGTCGTCGTCCCGTTCTGCGGATGGACCTTGGCGAGCAGCGCGCGGCTGAGCACGTCGTAGCAGTCCGTGTACTCCTTGACGTCTGACGGCATCGTCGCGATCGCGTTCTCGAGCGTGGCGATCGAGTAGGTACGCGTAAGCCGGCTGTGGCTCACGCAATCCGCGAGCGCCGGGTTCCCCGCGCCCTCGGCGACGGGCGCCCCCACGAGGGCGAGCGACAGCGCGACACAGAGCGCGAGCAGAGCGGGGATCGAGCGCATAGGCGATCCTGGCCGGCAGCTTCCGTGCCGAGGATCGCGGGAGGCTACCAACTCCGCCCGCTTGCTAGCGTGCATCGGCAGCGGGCGCCTGGATCAGGACGGCCGCGTCCGGCGTGCCCGGGGGCAGCAGCGACCCGGCCCGCGCGCCGATCGCCGCCGGCGAGGAGTGCCACGCCGGAGCGAGCGCGAAACGGTCGACGAGATAGCCCTTGACGGACGTGCTCGACAGCAGCCGCACGCCGTGTGGAAGCGTCGTCGCGGGCGTCTGGAACGGGTTGCCGACGACGTCGACCTCGGACACGGTCACGGGCGTCTGCGCAGTCGAGCCCCAGGGCGCTCCCGGCAGGTAGAACTCGAGCGGATCGGTCGCCAGCGCCCCGTCGTATACGACCACGGCGCGCGTGCCGGTGGGCTTCCCGAGCGCGGCCGCGACGCCCCGCCAGTCCGGTCGCTGGTACGCGTAGTTCTGGTTGATCCGGATGTTGGCGTAGACGAACGAGGCCAGCAGCGCAAGCCCCACTACGGCGCCCGCGACCCGCGCCCGCGGGGCCGTGCAGGCGGCTCCGACGACGACCGCGAGCGGGATCCACGCGGGCATCAGGGCACGCTCGATGTAGTAGTCGTGGCCGAGCAGCGCGAGCAGCAGCGGCGCGACCAGGACGGTCGCCGCAAGCGAGCCCGCGATCGCCGCGCCCCGCCGCTCCGCGGGGCCGCCCGCGAAGATCACGAGGCCGGCGAGGATCGCGACGGCCACGGCGCCGCCGAGCAGCCCGTGCGTCACCCACGAGCTCTGATACAGCGTGCCGTAGCCGAAGGCGACCGGAACCTGCTGGATGCGAAGCGACAACGGGAACGCCTTGATCCAGCCGATCGGATGCCTGGTGTCGCTGATCGCGAGCGGCAGAAGCGCGAGCTCGACGGCTGCGAGCACCCCGACCGCGACCCAGCAGGCGCGGCTGCGGGCGCGCCAGAGCAGCCACAGCGCCTCGGGCGCGACCAGGAAGCCGGCGTAGAAGTGCGTCAGCAGCGATAGGGCCGAAAACGTGGCCCAGCCCCCAAGGTTGCGCGGCGACGCATCTCGAAGGCTCCGCGCGAACCACCACAGCGACGCGCCCGAGAGCAGCGTCATCAGCATGTACTCGCGCGCCTCCTGGCTGTACCAGATCATGAACGGGCTGACCGTCACGAGCGCGGCGGCGACCAGCCCGGCACGGCGCGAGACGAGCTCGCGACCGCACAGGTAGGCGACGGGGATCGCCGCCGTGCCCGCGATCGCCGAGAGCGAGCGCAGCCCGGCCTCGCTGGTGCCGAAGACCTTCGCCCAGATCCAGGCGAGCACGAACCAGAGCGGAGGGCTGGTCTCCTGCGCGCCGAGGGTGTGCAGCATCGCCCCGAACGACAGCTGCATCTCGTGGGCGGCCTGCGCCTCATCGAACCAGTAGCTCTGGGAGGTCAGCGTGGCCAGGCGCAACACCGCACCGAGGATCACGAGCGCGGCGACGAACCAGGCCTCGGGCGGCAACCGCTCCGCCCACGAGCCAGCGTCGCTCCGCCGCACGGGAGCCGCCGTGGGGGCTCCGGTCAGCATCGACGCGATGTTAGAGCGCCCGAACGCGGCTTCGGCGCACCCTGCGGGCGGCGTACGCCGCAACTTGCTGTCGGCGGCGGCGTTATTGTCAACCGCTTGTCCGACTTCGCTCGCAACGGAGGGCGAACACGGCTGCTCGCGCTCGCGGGCGGCTCGCTCGTCGCCGTGCTCGTGGTCGTCGTCGTCGTGCTCGTCTCTTCGGCGTCGCCCCGCTCGAATGCCCGATTGGCATTGCCGCAGCGCAACGGACCGCCGCTCATCTCGATCCTCGAAGCCGACGTGCAGCTGCTCAGCAACCCGGCGCCGACCCTCGACGAGCTGCATCGCCTCGGCGTGGACGTCGTGCGCCTGTACGTGCCGTGGGGCGTGCTCGATCAGCGCCCGCCCATCACGCCGGACGCGCTCTCGCGGACCTACCCGAAGAACTTCGACGCGACCAATCCGGCGGACTATCTGGCGAGCGGCTGGGCGCCGTACGACGCGGTCATTCGCGATGCGACCGCCCGCGGCATCGGCGTCGACTTCACGATCGCGCCGCCCGTTCCGATGTGGGCGAACGGGGCCGGGGCGCCGGCGCCCGCCTCCGCGCACCCATATTGGGAGCCGAACGCGAGCATGTTCGGGCAGTTCGTGTACGCGCTCGGCGTCCGCTACAGCGGCCACTACACCCCGCCGCGCGAGTCCAAGCCGCTCCCGCGAGTCAACTTCTGGGCGATCTGGAACGAGCCGAACCTGGGGATCGATCTCGCTCCCCAGGCGATCGACAACTCGACCGTCGAGGTCTCCCCTCGCTACTACCGCGCGCTCGTCGACGCGGCCTGGACCTCCCTGCACGAAACCGGGCACGAGGACGACACGATCCTGATCGGCGAGCTCGCGCCGGCGGGCGAGTCCTCGCCCGGGTTCCCCGGGAACTTCGCCAACATGGTGCCTCTGCGCTTCCTGCGCGCGCTGTACTGCGTGAACTCGGACTACCAGCCGCTTGAGGGCGAGCCGGCGAGACTCCGGGGGTGTCCGACGACGCCGGCCGAATCGGCCCAGTTCGCGGCCCAGAACCCGGCGCTGTTCCACGCCAGCGGGATCGCCGACCACCCCTATCCACAGGGCCTGCCCCCGAACGTGCCGACGTACGACGAACCCGATTACGCCGAGCTCGCCGACCTGCCGAAGCTCGAGCAGGCGCTCGACCGCCTCCAGGCGGTGTACGGCTCGAGCACGAAGTTCCCGATCTACTCGACCGAGTTCGGCTATCAAACCCATCCTCCCGACAACGAATCCGGCGTCGTCTCGCCCGACACGGCCGCCTACTATCTGAACTGGTCCGAGTACATCTCCTGGCGCGACCCGCGCGTGGTCTCCTACGACCAGTACCTGCTGATCGACGGTGCCAACGGCCACTTCGCATCGGCTCTGGAGGGGCCGACAGGCGAGCCGAAGCCGGGCTACTACGCCTATCGGATGCCGCTGTTCCTGCCCTCGACGACGACCGACCCGGGTCAGGCGCTCGAGGTATGGGGCTGCGTCCGGCCCGCGCGCTTCGTGCGACTCGACACGGGACAGACGCAGTACGCGCAACTGCAGTACCAGCCCGGCAGGGGCCAGCCGTGGACGACGCTGCGGACGATCACCCTGACTGATCCATACGCCTACTTCGATTTCGGCCAGACGTTCCCAGGCAGCGGCAACATTCGCATCGCCTGGTCCTATCCCGAGGGTCCGGAGATCTACAGCCGCACGGTGCAGGTGACCGTGGGCTAGCGGCCGGTGCACGAAACTCTCACCCACGGCCCTTGTTCACATCACTGATGCGCCTGCCCAAAGGACTTCAGGCTGCGCTCGGACTCGTTGCCGCGCTCGCGGCGTCGCAGCTCGCCGCCGCGACAGCGTCGGCTTCCGACACCCAGCTCGCGATGGCGCAGGACGACGTGCACCTCGACGCGAATCCGGGCCTCACGTTGGCCCAGTTTCGTGACCTCGGCGTCGGCGTCGTGCGCGTGTTCGTGCGCTGGTCGGCGATTGCGCCGAATCCGACCGCGATGCGCCGGCCGGCGTTCAACGCCGCCGACCCGAACGCGTATCCCGCGGGGAGCTGGACGACGCTCGACTCGATCGTCCGCGATGCGCAGCAGAACGGGATCGTCGTCGACTTCGACGTCGCGGGCGGCGCGCCCCGGTGGGCCGAGCGCGCGGGCATACCTCCGGCCGGGATCAAGGACCTGAATTACGCGTGGTACCCGTCGGCGAGCCAGTACGGCCTGTTCGTGCGTGCGCTCGGAGCTCGCTACAGCGGCACGTTCACGCCCGCGCCGAACTGTCCCGACGTCGAAGCGCAGTGCAAAGCGTCGGCGACGCCACTGCCACGGGTCGACTACTGGGAGATCTGGAACGAGCCCAACTTCGGCGAGGACCTCGCGCCGCAGGCGATCGATGGGTCGTCCCTGTCGGTCGCGCCGGCGATGTATCGAGGGCTCGTCGACGCCGGCTGGGCCGCGCTGCAGGCGACAGGTCACCGCGATGACGTGATCGTGATCGGCGGCCTCGCCGACAGCGGCGTCAGCGGGCCGCCGAGCCCGAGCCATCCGCAGGGCCTGCCCGGCAACTACGCCCAGACGAAGCCGCTGCAGTTCCTGCGAACGCTCTACTGCGTCGATGAGAACTACCGTCGGCTGACCGGCGCCGTGGCGCGCGCCGCCGGCTGCCCGGCGAGCGCCGCCGGCTACGCGGGCTTCCGCCGTCAGCACCCCGGTCTGTTCGCGGCCAGTGGCTTCGGGATCCATCCGTATCCGAGGAACCTGGCGCCGAACCAGCCGCTCGGCAACGACCCGGATTTCGTCGGCTTCGAGGAGATTCCGCGCCTGGAGAGCACGCTCGACCGCCTCCAGAGCATGTACCGCTCATCGACTCGCTTCGAGATCTACAACAACGAGTACGGCTACATCACCGATCCGCCGCCGCGAGCCGACTCCAGCCCGCGCGGCACCGGGCACTACGTCACGCCGGCCACCGCCGCGGTCTACCTCAACTGGGCCGAGTACCTCAGCTGGCGCAACCCGCGGATCGCGACGATGCGACCAGTACCTGCTGTATGACCCGGTGCCCGTACCTGAACGACGACTTCGCGAGCGGCCTGTGACTGATCGACGGCCGCCAGAAGGCGACCTACGCGGCGTTCCGGATGCCGCTCTACCTGCCGGTCACCGCGACCCGCCGCGGGCGCAGCGCTCGAGGTGTGGGGGTGCGTGCGCCCGGCCGGCTACGCGCAGGAGGACACGAGCACGCACGCAGTCGGTGCTGATCCAGTTCGAGCCGGGCTCGCGCGGCCCGTTCACGACGCGTCGCGACGGTCGGCGATCACGAGCCCGCGCGGGTACTTCGACGTCTCCGTCAAGTTCCCCGGCAGCGGCACCGTCAGGCTCGCCTGGACCTACCCGCAACCGCGCGTCCTGAGATCTTCGAGCCGCAGCCGCACACGGCGATCACCGATCCACTGACGATCGGCGATACTTGCCTGCGCCGATGAGCACGGGCGCGACCCAAGCTGGTCGGCCGCCTGCAGGGCATCTGCGGCGCCGAGCACGTGCTGACGCATCCGCACGCGCTCGCGACGTACCGCTCCGACGGACTCGCGCACTACCGGCAGACGCCGCTCGCCGCGGTGCTTCCGGCGAGCGGCGCCGAGGTCAGAGAGGTCGTGCGCGCGTGCTTCGAGGCCGGGGTGCCGTGGGTCGCGCGCGGCGCCGGCACCGGGCTCTCGGGCGGCGCGCTGCCGCATCGCCGAGGGCGTCCTGATCGTGCTCGCGCGGATGCGGCGGATCCTGTCGGTCGAGCTCGACGACGCGCGCGTCGTCGTCGAGCCGGGCGTGACGAACCTGGCGGTCTCCCGGCGGTCGCGCCGACGCACTTCTATCCTCCGGACCCCTCGAGCCAGATCGTCTGCTCGATCGGCGGCAACGTCGCCGAGAACTCGGGCGGCGCCCACTGCTTCAAGTACGGGTTCACGACCAACTACGTCACCGGCCTCGAGGTCGTGCTCAGCGACGGCACCGTCGTCGAGCTCGACCGCGACGGCGCCCGGCTACGACCTGCTCGGCGCGTTCGTCGGCTCCGAGGGGACGCTCGGCGTGGCCACGCGGATCACGCTCCGGGTGATCCCGCGGCCCGAGGCGGTTCGCACGCTGGTCGCGTTCTTCGACGACACGGTCGCGGCCGGCGAGGCGGTCACCGAGATCGTCGGCGCCGGGATCGTCCCCGGCGCGATCGAGATGATGGACCAGCTCTCGATCCAGGCCGCCGAGGCAGGCGACCGGCGCCGGCTACCGGCTCGACGCCGGCGCGGCGCTGCTGGTCGAGCTCGACGGCCCGCAGGAGGAGTGCAGCGCGCGCTTCGAGCAGCTGACCGAGCTCTGTGGCGCCGCCGGCGCGCAGAGCATCCGGGTCGCGCAGACCGAGGCCGAGCGCGACCTGATCTGGAAGGCGCGCAAGGCGGCATTTGCCGCGATGGGCCGGATCTCCCCGGCCTACTACGTCCAGGACGGCGTGATCCCGCGCACGCGCCTGCCCGAGGTGCTGCGCCAGATCGACGCGCTCGCCGAGCGCTACGGCCTCCAGGTCGCGAACGTCTTCCACGCCGGCGACGGCAATCTGCATCCGCTCGTCTGCTACGACGCGGCGCAGCCCGGCGAGCCCGAGCGCGCCGAGGAGCTCGCCGGGTTGATCGTCCGCGCGTGCGTCGACGCCGGCGGCTCGATCACCGGCGAGCATGGCGTCGGCGTCGACAAGAAGGCATACATGCCGGCGATGTTCTCCGACGCCGATCTGGAGGCCTTTCACCGCCTGCGCTGCGCGTTCGACCCGTACGGCCTCGCCAACCCGGGCAAGGTGATGCCGACACCCCGTCTGTGCGGCGAGGTGCCCGGTCCGCTACCGCGAGCATCCGCTGGAGCGCGCCGGCGTGGCGAGCCGCTTCTGAGCTGCCGCGGTGTCGCGCATCCTCTCCCCGACGACCTACGAGCAGCTCGCCGCGGCGCTCGCGGCCGCCGCCGGCGATCGGCAATCCGTGCGCGTCGTCGGAGGCGGCACCAAGCTCGGCTGGGGCGGCCTCGCCGCGGCTGCGGACGTCGAGCTGCGCACCGGCGCGCTCGACCGCCTGCTCGCGCACAACGTGGGCGACCTGACCGCGGTGCTCGCAGGCCGGCGTCGCCGCTCGCGGCCGCCCAGGCGGAGTTCGCGGCCGCGGGGCAGATGCTCGCGCTCGACCCGTTCGCCGGCGACGCGGCGCGCGACGATCGGCGGCGTCGTCGCGACCGGCGACTGCGGCCCGCTGCGCCACCGCTACGGCGCGCCGCGCGACCTCGTCGTTCGGGATCACCGTCGCGCTCAGCGACGGGACGATCGCGCACGTCGGGCGGCAAGGTGATCAAGAACGTCGCCGGCTACGACCTCGCGAAGCTGTTCGCCGGCTCGTTCGGGACGCTCGGGCGTGATCCTCGTCGGTCAACGTCCGCCTGCACCCGCTGCCGGCGGCGAGCGCGACCGCCACCGGGCGCGGCCACGATCCGGACGTCGTCGCGGCGGCCGCGCCGCGCGCTGGCTGCCGCGCCGCTCGAGCTCGAGGCGCTCGATGTGGCGTGGCGCGGCGGTCGCGGGCAGGTCGCTCGCGCAGGCCGGCGGCACGCAGGCCGAGCTCCGCGCGCGCGACATCGCTGAGCTGATGCGGCGGGTCGGTCTCGAGCAGACCGAGGTCGTCGGCGAAGACGCGTCGATCTGGCAGCGCCAGCGGGCGGGCCAGCGCTCGAGCGGTGGCCGGGCGATCGTTCGTATCGGCGGCGCGACCGAGCCAGCTGGCGGCGATCCTGCGGCTGAGCGAGCGCTGCGGAGCCGCGCTCGTCGGCCGCGCGGCGCTCGGCGTCAGCTTCGCGGAGCTCGACGTCGAGGCCGTTGAGCGGTTCCGCGCGGAACTCCCGCCGGGCGCGCATTCGGTGCTGCTCGACGCGCCGCCGGAGCTGCGCTGCACGGTAGACCCGTGGGGCGCACGCGAGGGCTCGCGCGCTCGAGTTGATGCGCCGCGTCAAGCGGCGGTTCGACCCGGCCGGCGTGTGCAACCCCGGCGTCTTCGCCGGCGGGATCTGACCGCATGCCGGCGTTCGACGAGCACCGCCCGCCGGAGCCTTCGGTGCTCGCCGACTGCGTCCACTGCGGCTTCTGCCTGGAGAGCTGCCCGACCTACGTGCTGTGGGGCGAGGAGCCCGATTCGCCGCGCGGGCGGATCGTCCTGATCGCCGACGGGCTCGCGCCCGAGGCCGAGCTATCGACCGAGGTCGTCACGCATTTCGACCGCTGCCTCGGCTGCATGGCGTGCGTGACCGCGTGCCCGTCGGGGGTTCGCTACGACCGGCTGATCGAGCGCGTCCGGCCCCAGGTCGAGCGCCACTACGAGCGCCCGCGCAGCGAGCGCGCGCTGCGCCGGCTGCTGTTCGCGACGCTTCCCTATCCGCGCCGGATGCGCGCGCTGATCCCGGGCATGACGGCGGCGCGCAAGCTCGGCGTCGAGCGGCTTCCGGACGAGATCTCGGTGCTCGCGAAGGTCGCCCCGCGGGCGCCGCTGCGTGATTTGTTCGCGCCGGCACCGCCTGTGCACACCCCGGCCGTGGGCGCGCGGCGCGGCCGCGTCGGAGTGCTGCTCGGTTGCGTGCAGCGCGTCTTCTACCCGAGCGTCAACCGCGCGACGATCGCGACGCTGGCGGCCGAGGGGTTCGACGTCGATCGCGCCGCGGGCGCCCGACTGCTGTGGCGCGCTCGAGCTGCACGCCGGCGAGGAGGAGGCGGCGCTGGCGCGGGCTCGGGCGACCGTCGCGGCGTTCGCGGCGCTGGGCCCGCTCGACCACGTCGTCGTCAACGCGGCCGGCTGCGGCGCCGCGATGAAGGAGTACGGCGAGCTGCTCGGCACGCCCGAGGCGCGGGCGTTCTCAGATCGGGTGCGCGACATCTCCGAGCTGCTCGCGTCGGTCCCGGCGCTCGCGCCGCGCGGCGCGGTGCCGCTGCGGGTCGCATACCACGACGCCTGCCACCTCGCAGCACGCCCAGCGCATCCGCGCGCAGCCGCGAGAGTTGCTCAGCGCGATCCCGGAGCTCGAGCTGCTCGAGGTCGCGGCCGAGCAGGCGGTGTGCTGCGGCTCGGCCGGGATCTACAACCTCGTCCAGCCGGCGGCGGCGGCGGCGCTCGGCGAGCGCAAGGCGCGCTACCTGCTCGACACCGGCGCGCAGGCGATCGCCGCCGGCAACCCCGGCTGCACCGCGCAGCTGGACCGTCACCTGCGCGAGCTCGGGTCGCCGTTGCCGATCTATCACCCGATCGAGCTCGTCTGGCGCTCGATCGCGATCGCGTCCCGTGCCGGCGCCCCTTGGGCGAGCGCCGCGGAGCCTGGATAACTCCCGGCTCGCTCGAGCGCTCCCCACTCGAGCGCTCCCCACTCGAGCGCCGCGCGAGCCTGGATAACTGCCCACTCGAGCGCCGCTCAACGGCGAGCGGGACGTTGACCACTGTGGAGCTGGCCAACTACCCACTCGCGCTTTTGCGCGGCTCGAGTGGGCAGTTATCCAGCCCCCCACCGGCGCCTTCTACGCGGCTCGAGTGGGCAGTTTCCGGCTACCCGCTCACGCACCT
Organism: uncultured Solirubrobacterales bacterium; assembly: GCA_963763525.1. Classification (GTDB taxonomy): domain Bacteria; phylum Actinomycetota; class Thermoleophilia; order Solirubrobacterales; family Solirubrobacteraceae; genus Palsa-465. The sequence goes on along the minus strand of CAVXPA010000008.1, from coordinate 318,426 downwards.
GCGCCGCTGATCGGCGTGTCGTACTGCAACCTGGCACACGCCGCGCGGTTGGCGGGGAGATTGTGGAACGGCAGCACGCGCCAGCCCCACCCGTGCGGCTGGAACATCACGATCGGAATCCCCTCGCGGAAGTCGCGCCCCGGCTTGAACCCCACGGTCCTGACGTTCACGCCGAGTTCCCACGCGAGCGTGCTCTGGAAAGCCGAGGATCGTCGTCGGCTTGCCGCACGCAAGGATCCGCGCCGCCCCGCCGTCGCGGTTGATCGCCGCGTGCATACGGTCGATCTGCAGCCCGGCGTCGCGGCGTTGGATGATCTCGGCATGGGCCTCGGCGAGCCGCGAGCGCGCGGGGCCGATGAGCGCGATCGCGAGCGCGAGCGACGAGCGCCGGGCCGACCCAGCGCAGCGCCGGCGGCGCGTCCGGCGCGACCGCGAGCAGCCAGCCGACGGCGGCGCCCGCGAGCACGACCATCACCGCGGCCGGCTCGATCAGGTAGCGCGCGACCGCCGACCAGCCCCCGTACGCGAGGACGATCTCGATCACGACCCACAGGGCCGCGGCGCCCGCGAGCGTGAGCGCCACGCGGTCGCGGCGGACGACCGCGAGCACGAGCGCAAAGCCGACCGCGAGCTGCATCGGCAGCTCGTACTGGCCGGCAAAGCGCCCGATCACGCCGAACACCTTGTTCCCGTGGATGACGGTGCCCTGGTTCAGCGCCTCGTTCCCGGCCGCGAACCAGCTCGGCGACGTCAGCGCCGAGCCGCCGAACCAGAACACCGGCACGGCCACCAGCGCGAGCAGTGTCGGCACTCGGCGCGAGGGCATCTTCCACCAGATCCAGAGCGCGTAGAGGCCGAGGAAGGCCCACGCCTCCGGCCGCCCGAGCGCGGCGAGCCACAGCAACCAGAACGCGACCCACGGCCGTCCCGACAGGTGGAGGTCGATCGCCCCCAGGCACAGCGCGACCACGACCTGGTCGGAATTGGCGATCAGGACCAGATGGCCGAGCCCTTCGATCCCGAGCACGCCGAGCGCGGCGAAGATGACCGCGACGACGCGCGCGTAGCCGCGGCCCGGCGGGGCATCGGTCAGCTTGTAGGCGATCCGGCCCGCGAACACCGCGCTGGCGAACGCCCCAGCGGTCGAGGTGATCATCCACAGCGTCGGCTGGGTGCTCCCCGTGAGCGCGTACGGCGCCGTGAACAGGAACGTCAGCGGCTTCCACGACGGCGCCGAGCTCGTGTTCATGTTCCACTTCAGCAGCTGCCGCCCCCACACCAGCCACCCGTACGCGTCGTAGCCCGGTCGCATCCCGCTGAGGACGACGAACAGCGCTGCGGCCAGGACGACGAGCGCGGCGAGCGTCGAACCGATGACCCACGCCGGCGGTCCCGCGCGGCCCTGCCTCCGCGCGACCGCCCGGCGCGGCGGTGTTGCGATCGTTCGTTCGGATACGGCCAGGGCAGCGAGGCTAACAAGCGGGGCGGCCGCCGGCGCGCATCTTCTACGTGTACATCGCCTCGATCTCGTCGGCGTACTTCGCCGCGATCGGCTCGCGCTTGAGCTTCATCGTCGGCGTCAGCTCGTCGCCGCCGGGCAGCCACTCGCCCGCGCACGATCGTGAACTTCTTGATCTGCTCGACGCGCGCCAGGCGGCGGTTGGCCTCGTCGATCCCCGCCTGGACGGCGGCGGTCACGTCGGGGTCCGTCGCGAGCTCCGTCGAACGCGATCGCCGTCCGAGCCGTGCTGGGCGGCCCATTGCGGGCGCATAGTCGGCGTCGAGCACGATCAGGGCCGTGTTGTAGGGCCGCCGGTCGCCGATCGCGCACGCCTGCCCGATCAGCGGGCTGGCGGTCTTGATCGTGCGCCTCGATGTTGGCCGGCGACATGTTCTTGCCGGCCGCGTTGATGATGATCTCCTTCTTGCGATCGACGATGCTGAGGTAGCCGTCGTCGTCGAGCTCGCCGATGTCGCCGGTGTGGAGCCAGCCGTCGGGGTCGATCGCCTCGGCGGTCTGCTCGGGCTGGTTGCGGTAGCCGAGCATCACGAACTCGCCGCGGCATCAGCAGCTCGCCGTCCTCGGCGAGCCTCAGCTCGGCGCCGGGCGACGGCGGCCCGACGGTCCCGATCTTGCACCTCGCCGGGACGGTTGCACGGCGCCGACGCCGCACGTCTCGGACATCCCCCACAGCTCGGCGAGCTCGATCCCGAGCGCGTGGAAGAACTCGAGCACCTCGACCGGCGTCGGCGCCGCGCCGACGTTGACCGCGATCACCTGGTCGAGCCCGAGCATCGCGCGCAGCTGCGCGAACATCTGCTCGTCGGCGGCGGCCACCGGCGGCCTCGAGCTCGGCCGGCACCGGCTCGCCCCGCTGGCGCAGCCGCACCCGCTGCAGCGCGGCCGCGAGCGCCTGCTCGACCGGCGCCCGCTGCTCCTCGGGCTGCGCCGCCTGCATCGCCTCGAGTCCGGCCTTCAGCTTCTCCCAGACCCGCGGCACCGCGAAGAACCACGTCGGCCGCACCTGCGGCAGGTAGCGAGCGACCTCGCGCGGGTCCGGGCAGGTAGTGACCGTGCCCGCGTAGATGACCGGGATGTAGTGGTGCGCCATGCGCTCGGCGATGTGCGCGGCGGGCAGCCACGAGATCACGCGCGCCGCCCGGCGGGAGCTCGATCAGCTCCGCGCACCGCGTGCGCCGCGAACATGACGTTGCGGTGCGAGAGCTGCACGCCCTTCGGCGGGCCGGTCGTGCCCGAGGTGTAGATCAGCGTCAGCACGTCGTCGGGCGCGATCCGCGCCGCCGCGGCGGCGGCGTCGAAGCTCGGGTCCGAGCCCTCGACCTCGGCCAGCGCGAGCGTCCCCTCCGGCGCCTCGCCGTCGACCACGATCACGTGCTCGAGCGCCGGCAACGCGCGCGCGCCTCCAGCATCACCGGCAGGAACGCCTGCTCGACGATCGCGACCTTGGCGCCCGCGTCCGCGCACAGGTACGCGATCTCCTCCGGCGGGTAGGTCATGTAGATCGAGAACGGCGTCGCGCCGAGCATCGCGCTGGCGAGATCGGCGATGTGGAACTCGGGCCGGTTGGTGAGCATGATCGCGACCGCGTCGCCGCGCCGCACCCCCAGCTGCGCAAGGCCGCCGGCGAGCGCGTCGACGCGCTCGAGCAGCTCGGACCACGTCAGCGAGACGCTGTCGTCGGCCGTGCGGACGGCGACGATCTCGGGGTGGTTGGCCGCCGTCCGCCGCAGCGCCTCGGTCACCGTCGGCGCGTCGACCGCGGGCTGCGCCGCGGCCATCGTCGTGCTGGTCTGCATCTGCTCCTCTCCGTCTCGCGTCCAAGCGCCGCACGCAACCCTATCCGCTGAGACGCGAGCGAGGCTCAGCACGGGCGTGGGGCCGCGTCTCAGTGACGCGTAAGGCCCGCGGCCTCGCGATCAGTGCACGTTGAAGCCCGAGCCGGCCAGCGTCGAGATGTCGTTGCTCAGCCCGATCACGAACAGCACCACGATCAGCACGAAGCCGACGAAGCCGGCGCGCTCCATCACCTCGAACGGGATCCGCCGGCCGCGGACCTTCTCGGCCACCGCCCAGAAGATGTGGCCGCCGTCGAGCGGCAGGAACGGGAACAGGTTGATGATCGCCAGCGACAGCGAGATCAGCGCGAGGATCTCCAGCGCGCGTCGTGCTGGTGGCGAACGACTCCTGCGGTGACGCGTCGTAGCCGCCGACGACGCCGTGCAGCTGCCTGCGCTCCTTGGGCTCGAAGATCCGCGCGATCGTCGACACGGTCTGCTCGGTCACGTTCCACAGGCTGGTGACGGTCAGCGACGCCGCGTGCACCGGCGCCGACGGCTGCGAGGTCGTGCCGAACTCGAAGCCGAGCAGCATCCGGTCGTCCGCTGGCGCTGTAGCGCGGGTCGATCAGGAACGTGTCGCAGCGCCCGTCGCGGCGCACGACCACGCGCGCCGGCGTGGCGGCCATGCAGCCGTTGACCTGAGCGCCGGCGCAGCGGTGCGCGCCGATCTGGTTGCGGATCGCGTCGGCCGAGCCGCTGACGCCGTCGACCGACACGATCCGGTCGCCCGGGCGCAGCACGCGCGGCGGCCGGCGCCCCCTGTGTCGACTGCCGCGACCTGCTTGCTCGGCGACCTGATACGCCGTTGGCGAGGAACAGCCCCCAGACGATCAGCGAACGCGATCAGCAGGTTGACCGCCGGGCCCGGCGCGGATCACGACGATCCGCTTCCAGACCGGCTGGTTGAAGTAGGCGCGAGCGCTCGACCTCCGGCGGGATACTCCTCGTCGGGTTCATCCCGGTGATCTTCACGTAGCCGCCGAGCGGGATCGCGCCGATGCCGTACTCGGTCTCGCCGACGGCGCTTGAAGAGCATCGGCCCGAAGAACAGCGAGAAGCGCTCGACGCGCATGCCGACCGCCTTGGCGGCGGCGAAGTGGCCGGCCTCGTGCAGGATGATCAGCGCGGCGAAGCCCAGGAACGCGAGACAGGTACGACATCAGCGTGCCAGTGTAGCAGGGCTCGTACTGGAGCTGCGTGAACGGTACGACCGTCGGAGCTGCTACACCAGGCGCGAGCTGCCGCGAGCTCTGCCGCGAGCGCCCGCGCCTCGCGCGTCGGCGGCCGTCAGCGAGTCGAACGAGTGCACGCGCCGCGGCCGGCAGCGCCGCGAGCGTCTCGCTCGATCACCGCCGCGATGTCGCAGGAACGCGAGCCGCCCGGCGAGGAACGCGTGCACCGCGACCTCGTTGGCGGCGTTGAGCGTGCACGGCGCCGTGCCGCCGGCGCGCGCCGCCTCGCGCGCCAGCCGCAGGCACGCGAACGTCTCGACGTCGGCGGCTCGAACGTCAGCGCGCCGAGCTCGACGAGGTCGAGCGGCGCGACCGGCACCTCGACGCGCTCGGGATAGTGCAGCGCGTAGGAGATCGGCACGCGCATGTCCGGGTAGCCGAGGTGCGCGAGCGTCGCGCCGTCGCACAGCTGGATCAGGCTGTGGACGATCGACTGCGGGTGCACGACGACGTCGATCTGCTCGTACGGCGTCCCGAACAGGTGGTGGGCCTCGATCACCTCGAGCCCCTTGTTCATCAGCGTCGCCGAGTCGATCGTGATCTTGCCGCCCATCGCCCAGGTCGGGTGCGCGAGCGCCTGCTCGACCGTGACGTCGCTCGAGCTCGTCGCGGCGTCGCGGCCGCGGAACGGGCCGCCCGAGGCGGTCAGGATCAGCCGGTCGACCGTGCCCGGCCGCTCGCTCGCCGATCAGCTGGTGCAGCGCCGAGTGCTCGGAGTCGACCGGCATGATCTGCGCGCCGGTCGCCTCGGCCAGCTGGGTGACGAGCTCGCCGCCGACGACCAGCGACTCCTTGTTGGCGAGCGCCAGGTCGATGCCCTCGCCGAGCGTCGCGACCGTCGGCAGCAGCCCGGCCGAGCCGACGATCGCGTTCAGCACCATGTCGCAGCCGGACTCGGTGACAGCGCGCACGAGGCCCGTCGGGGCCCGCCAGCACCTCGCCGTCGGTCCACGCCTCGGCGGCGCGCGCGGCCGCGTCGCGGTCGGCCAGCGCGATCCGCCGCACGCCGTGCTGCGCGCGCCTGCTCGATCAGCTGCTCCCAGTCGCTGCCGGCGCTGAGCCCGACGACCTCGAGCTCGCCGCGCTGCGCGCGACGACGTCGAGCGCCTGGACGCCGATCGAGCCGGTCGAGCCGAGGATCACCAGGCGGCGTGCACATCGGCCAGCGACTGCTAGGCTCAGTGGATCACGGCGCGGATCCAGATGTAGTAGCCGGCGACGATCGTGAACATGATCGCGTCGAGCGCGGTCGAGCGCGCCGCCGTGGGCGCCGAACATCGTGCCGGCGTCCTTGACGCCGGCGTCGCGCTTGACCAGCGACTCGAACAGGTCGCCGATCGGCCCCAGCACCGCGACGGCGAGCCCGAGCAGCAGCGCGTCGCCGTGCGGCAGCCAGGTCGCCTGGTAGAGGCCCGGCGACGACACCGCCACGATCGCGACGAGCATCGCCGCAGCACAGCCCCTCGACCGTCTTGTTCGGCGAGATCGCCGGCGCCAGCGGCCGGCGGCCGAACATGCGCCCGCCGAGGTAGGCGCCGGTGTCGCCGAGGAAGGTCCCGACCATCACGTCGATCATGATCGCGCTTGCCGTGCGGCAGCTCGCGCAGCAGCACGGCGTGCGCGAAGGCGAAGCCGATCCAGTAGACGCCGAGCAGCGTGCCGGCGATCGCGACCGTCGCGCCGCGCTGCCTGGCCGCGGCCGAGGAGCGCGAGGAACAGCACCGGCATCGAGGCGACCGCGACCTCGAGCACCTGCGTGCAGCGTCGCCGTAGCGCGCGCCACGACACATTCCGGCCAGCGCCGCGAAGCCGACGACCGGCACCGGCCGCCAGTCGCGCGAGCATCCGGTACAGCTCGCTCAGGCACGCGCAGGCCGAGCACGATCATCAGCAGCGATCCAGCGCGAGCCCGCCGATGTCGACGAAGACGATCGCGACGACCGCCGCCGGGACCGCGACGAGCACCCGCGCGAGCAGATCCGAGCGCCGCGCGCGCGGCGGCCGCGGCCGCGGTCGCGAGCCGGCGGCGCGGGCGCTCGCGCGCGCGGCGGAGCCGGCGTCGCGTCGGGCGCCGCTCGGAGGCATCAGCGCCCCCGAAGCGGCGCTGGCGCGACGCGAACTCGGCGAGGCTCGCGGCGAACGCCTCGCGCGAGAAGTCGGGCCAGAGCTCGTCGCGGAACACGAACTCGGAGTAGGCCGACTGCCACATCAGGTAGTTCGAGATCCGCTGCTCGCCGCTGGTGCGGATGATCAGATCGGGATCGTGCATGTCGGGCGCGTACAGGTGGCGCGCGGAACTCCTCCTCGTCGCCGCCCGTGAACGCCCGCGCGGCGTCGAGGATCTCCGCGCGGCCGCCGTAGTTGAACGCGACGAACAGCGTGATCCGGTCGTTCTCGGCGGTCTCGCGCCTCCGCCCACTCCATCTTCTCGATCAGCGCGCGGCGAGACCGGCGCGGCGCGGCGGCCGATGAACCGCATCCGCACGCCCTCGGCGTGAGCTCGGGGGTCTCGCGCGTCGATCCGCCGCGCGAACATCCGCATCAGGCCTGACACCTCGGCCGCGAGCGGTTCCAGTTCTCGGTCGAGAACGAGTAGACGGTCAGCTCCTCTGATCGCCGAGCTCGACGGCGTCGCGCAGGCGCGCCTTGACGGCGTCGGCGCCCGCCTCGTGGCCCGCGGATCGCCGGCAGCCCGCGCCGCTTGGCCCAGCGGCCGTTGCCGTCGGTGATGATCGCGACGTACGCGGGCCCTCGAGCGCCCGGATCCGGCGCGACCCGCGGCTCGGAGCTCGCGCCCACCTCAGACCTCGAGGATCTCTTCTTCCTTGGCCTTCAGCAGCTCGTCGAGCTCGGTGACGCGCGCGTCGGTGACCTTCTGCAGCTCGCCCTCGGCGCGGTGCTCGTCGTCGGCGCCGATGTCGCCGCCCTCCTTGAGCTCGCGCAGGTCGTGCATCACGTCGCGGCGGATGTTGCGGATCGCCACGCGCCCCTCCTCGGCGATGTGGCGCACGACCTTGACGAGCTCTCTGCGGCGCTCCTCGGTCAGCTCCGGCAGCACCAGCCGGATCAGGTCGCCGTCGTTGGACGGCGTCAGGCCGATGTCGGACTCGAGGATCGCCTTCTCGATCGCCTTGATCGAGCTCTTGTCGTACGGCTGGATCGAGAGCAGCCGGGCCTCGGGCGCGCTGATCGTCGCGAGCTGCTTGAGCGGCGTCGCGGCGCCGTAGTAGTCGACGTTGATGCGGTCGAGCAGCGCCGGGCTGGCGCGCCGGTCCGGACCGAGCCGAACTCGTGGCGGGTCGACTCCACCCACTTGTGCATCCGCTCGCGCGCATCGTCGAGCAGCTCGCTGAAACGAGGTCATCTTCGCTCATGTCTTCACCAGACGTCCCGACTCGTTCACCGGACACTATCCGGTTGATGTTGGTGCCGTCGGCCATGTTGAAGACGACGATCGGCAGGTTGTTGTCCATGCACAGGGCGAACGCCGTCGAGTCCATCACCTGCAGGCCCTGGGTCAGCGCCTCCTTGTGCGTGAGCTCCGGAATGAACTGGCGTCCGGGTCCTTCGCCGGATCGGCGGTGTAGACGCCCTCGACGCCGTTCTTGGCCATCAGCACGACCTCGGCGTGGATCTCGGCGGCGCGCAGCGCCGCGGCCGTGTCGGTGGTGAAGAACGGGTTGCCGGTGCCCGCCGGCGAAGATCACGACCCGCCCCTTCTCGAGGTGGCGGATCGCGCGCCGCCGGATGTACGGCTCGGCGACCTCGGAGATCGTGATCGCCGACTGCACGCGGGTCGGGACGTCTGCCTTCTCGAGCGCGTCCTGCAGCGCCAGCGCGTTCAGCACCGTCGCCAGCATGCCCATGTAGTCGCCGGTCGCGCGGTCCATGCCGCGCGCGCGGCCGCCGAGGCCGCGGAAGATGTTGCCGCCGCCGACGACGATCGCGACCTCGACGCCGCGGCGATGGACGGCCGCGATCTCTGCGCGATCGCCTGGACGCGCTCCGGGTCGGTGCCGTATTCGAGGTCGCCCATCAGCGCCTCGCCGGACAGCTTCAGCAGCACCCGCCCGTAGACGGGTGCGCCGCTGTCGCGGAGCCGGCTCAGCCACGGCCTCAACCGCCGACGGCGAACCGGGCGAAGCGGCGGATCACGACGTTCTCGCCGGTCTCGGACGCGAGCTCGGCGCGCAGCTCCTCGATCGTCTTGCCGCCGTACTTGTCCTCGTTGACGTGCTTCTGGCGCAGCAGCACGACCTCGTCGAGCCACTTGTCGATCTTGCCCTCGACGATCCGCTCGCGCACGTTCTCCGGCCGGTCGGCCGCCTGCTCGACCGCGATCCGCCGCTCGCGCTCGCGGTCCTCGGCCGGGATCGGTCCTCGGTGATGCCGAGCGGGTTGGCGGCGGCGATGTGCAGCGCCAGGTCGCGGGCGAACGCGACGAACGCTCGTTGCGCGCGACGAAGTCGGTCTCGCAGTCGACCTCGACCAGCACGCCGATCTTGCCGTTCGCGTGGATGTAGGTCTGGACGTCCCCTTCGCGGACCTCGGCGCCGGCCCGCTTGGCGGCCTGCGCCTCGCCGCGTGCACGCAGCAGCTCGACGGCCTGGTCGAGGTCGCCGTCGGACTCGCCCAGAGCGTCCCGGCAGGCCATCATCCCCGCGCCCGTGCGGTCGCGCAGGGCCTTGACGTCCTTGGCGGTGATGGCGCTCATGCGTTCTCCCGTTCGGGATTGTCGCGCGCTGGTGGCGCATCTTGCTCGGCGGTCTCGGTCTGGGCGCTCGGCTCCGGCGTCGACGGCGCTTGCGCGCCGTCAGGTGCAGCTGTGTCGCTTGCCGCCTCGGGCCCGGTTGGTTCTGGCTCTGGAGGAGTCGCGATCGGCTCGGTGACGGCGGGCTGCTCCGCCGTGACGGGCTCCGCTGTCGCTGGTTCGCTGGTGGCGGGTTCGGCAGTGGCGGGTTCGGCAGTGGCGGGTTCGGCAGTGGCGGGTTCGGCAGTGCCGGCCGCTTCTGTGGCGGCTTCCTGCGTCGGGGGCTCGACCGTCGTCTCGGCTGCCGGCGCGCTCGGCGGCTCGACAGCGGGCTCTTCGGCGGCCGGTGCCTCGGTGGCGGGCGGCGCTTCGGCCGCGGGCGGTTCGACGGTCGCCGCTTCGGCAGCAGGCGCCTCGGCCGCGGGCGCCTCGGCGGCCGGCGGCTCGGGCACTTCGGACTCGGCCGCGGGCGCCTCCGCCGGCGGCGGCTCGGCCGTGGGGGCCTCGGCGGTCGGCGGCTCGGGCGTCGTCGGCTCGGCCGCCGGGGCCTCCGCTGCTGGCGCCTCGGCCGCGGGGGCCTCCGCTGCTGGCGCCTCGGCCGCGGCCTCGGTCGCGGGAGCACCGGCTTCGGGCACCGCCTCGGCCTGCGCGGCCTGCGCTGCCGCCTCGGCCTCGCGCCGCGCCTGTTCCTCGGCCTCGCGTACGGCCTGCTCTTCGGCCTCCCGCTGCGCCTGCTCCTCGGCCTCGCGGCGCGCCTGCTCCTCGGCCTCGCGCCGGGCGCGCTCCTCGGCCTCCTGGCGCTCGCGCTCGAGCCGGGCGCGCTCCTCCTCGGCGCGGAACACGGCAGTGCCCTCGGCGACGACGTCGCCGATCGCGCTCGTGATCGCCGCGCACGAGCGGATCGCGTCGTCGTTGCCGGGGATCACGAAGTCGATCCCATCGGGGTCGCAGTTGGTGTCGACGAGCCCGATGATCGGGATCCGCAGCCGCTGGGCCTCCCGCACCGCGATCGCCTCGGTCTTGAGGTCGATCACGAACACCGCGTCGGGCTGCGCTGCATGTTCTTGACGCCGCCGAGGTTCGCGCGCAGCTTCTCGAGGTCGGCCTGCGCCGCCATCCGCTCGCGCGTCGGCAGCAGCTGCAGCTGGCCCTCGGTCTCGTAGCGCTCGAGGTCGTGCAGGCGCTTGATCCGCTGCGAGATCGTCTGGAAGTTGGTCAGCAGCCCGCCGAGCCAGCGGTGGTTGACGTACGGCATGCCGGCCGCCTCGGCGGTGTCCTTGATCGCGTCACGCGCCTGCTTCTTGGTGCCGACGAACAGCACGGTCCCGCCGCGCCGGGCGATCTCGGAGGCGAACTCCTGGGCCTGGTCCAGCAGCGCGTCGGTCTGCGAGCAGGTCGATGATGTAGATGCCGTCGCGCTCGCCGAAGATGAAACGGCGCATCTTCGGGTTCCAGCGGCGCGTCTGGTGGCCGAAGTGGACGCCGGCCTCCAGCAGCTCCTTGATTCCGATTTGAGCCACCGTTCCTGCTCCCTTTTTGTGTGCTTGTGAGGTTGTAAAGCCCGTTTCGCCGGTGCTCGAGAGCCCCTGAATCAGGGGCAGGGCACGATCCTCGCGAACGGGGTCGATGTAAGAAGGTTGAAAAAAGTCTACGCAAGTATTGCTAACGCGCTACGTTTTGTCGGTAAGCGGGTCCGCACCCTTCCCCTACCTCCGGTGAGGGCTCGCTACGCGGGCCGAACCTCCCTTCCCCTACCTCCGGTGGCTCGGTTCGCAAATGGATCGGCGGGGCGGCTTTGGACGGGCCGCCCCGCCGGCGTTTTATCACCTGCGCGCATCTCGGCGCTAGCTTCGGCGGCGGCTCGAGTGGGACGATAACCAGGCCATTTCGCTCGACCTCCGCCATCGCCCGCTCGAGTGGGGCGATACCAGGCCATTTCGCTCGACCCCCACCATCGTCGGCTCGAGCGGGGCGATTCGACTCGAACCCGCCTGGGCAACTCCGCTTTCGCCCCCGAGGCGAACTGGGCAACTCAGCTTTCGTCCCCGACGCGAGCTGGGCGACTCAGCTCTCGGCCGCGGCGCGGGCGAGCGCGCCCTGAAGGTCCGCCGGCAGCGGCGAGCCGACGTCGACGGGACGGTCGTGACCGGCTGCGCGAACGCCAGCCGGGCCGCGTGCAGGAACTGCCGCTCGAGGCCGTAGCGCCCCGGTGTGCCGTACTGGGGATCGCCGCAGACCGGATGGCCGATCGCGCGCATGTGAGCGCGGATCTGGTGCGTTCGACCGGTCTCGAGCACGACCCGCAGCAGCGAGGACTGCGGCAGCGCTCGTTCGAGCGAGAAGTGCGTCCGCGCGTCGCGCGGCACGTCGGTGTCGATCGAGATCGCCACGCGATCGCGGCGATCGCGACCCGATCGGCGCGTCGATCGTCCCCGTGCGCGCCGGCGGCCTTCCCTCGACCAGCGCGAGGTACTCACGGTGCAGCCCGCGCTCGGCCAGCAGCCGCTTGAGCGCGCGGTGCGCCTCGTCGGACTTGGCGACCACGAGCAGCCCGGAGGTGTCGCGGTCGAGACGATGCACGATCCCCGCGCGCCACGGCTCGCCGCCATCGGCGCCGACGTTCGAGAGAGCCTGCGCGAGCGTCCCGGTGCGGTGGCCGCGAGCAGGGTGCACGACGACGCCGGCCGGCTTGTCGACGACCAGCAGGTGCTCGTCCTCGTAGGCGACCGTGAACGGCGCGGCCGATCGTTCCGGGGCAGGCGCGGCGTGCGCGGCCTCGATCTCGATCCGCTCGCCGGCGCGCACCGCGTGGCGCTTCGGCCGCGGCCGCCCGTCGACCAGCACGCGGCTCGAGTCGATCAGGCTCTGGGCGCGGGCGCGGGAGCCGAGCGGCTCAGCGAGGAACGCGTCCAGGCGCGTCCCGGCCGCGTGCTCCGGGACCTCGAGCTCGATCCGCACGATGTCACGCGGGTCGCCGGCGGCCCTCGAGCACGAACACGAGCACGATCACCCCGAACGTGATCGACATGTCCGCGACGTTGAACGCGGGCCAGTGCGGCAGCTTGATGAAGTCGGTCACCGACCCGTTCGCGATCCTGTCGATCAGGTTGCCGAGCGCACCGCCGACGAGCATGCCCGTCGGCAGCCACAGCAGCCGACGGTCCGGGCGCAGCGCGAGGTAACCGACGAGCAGCGCGAGCGCGGCCACGCGTGAACACGAGCACCAGGGCGCCGCCGCCGGAGAACAGGCTGAACGCGACGCCCGTGTTGAGAACGTGCACGAGCTTGATGCCGGGGACGAGGTTGCGCGTCTGACCCTCGGCGATCCCGGCTGCGATCGTGTGCTTGGTCAGCTGGTCGAGCCCCACCACGATCGCCGCGACGAGGCCGGCGCGGGCGAACGCCGCGGCGCGAACCTTCGGCAGTGCGCGCGCCTCAGTCACCATCGAGAGCTCCGCGCCCCGATCAACCGCTGATCGCGCTGGTCACGATCTTGTCCACGAAGATCAGGACGAATATCGCGATGATCGGACTGAAGTCGAACATGCCGATCGTCGGGATGAAGCGGCGGAAGATCCGCAGGTACGGCTCGCACACGTCGCGCAGGAAGTTCAGGATCACGTCCGAGACGCGCGAGTAGGGCGGGCGCAGCCCCAACGAGAAGACCATGTTGACGAGGATGTACAGGAAGATCAGGATGATGTAGACCTCGAACAGCGCGCTCACGTAGTTCGCGATGTCGTTGCGGGTCACCGCGAGCGCGAGCATCAGCTACTGCTCCACGAGAGGACGGCGTCGATCGCGTCGTCGAACGCGGCCCGGACGCCGCCCCGCTCGAGCGCCGCGAGGCCCCGAGCCGTCGATCCCCGCGGGCGAAGTGACCTCGCGCCGTACAGCGAGCGTGTCGTAATCGCGCGCGACGAGCATCGCCGCCGTGCCGGACATCGTCTCCGCCACGAGCCGACCGGCGAGCGGGCTGCCGAGCCCCTGGCGGACGGCCGCATCGACCTGCGCCTCGGCGATCAGCGCCTGGTACGCGGGACCGACGCTCATCACGGCCGCCGCAGTGTCGATCAAGCGCTCGGGCACCTTGACGACGGTCCCGAGCCGCGCGAACAGCGCGAGCACCTCGTCCTCGAGCTCCGGGTCTTCGTGCGGCCAGCGCGCCGCGTCGTCCGCGGGCTCCGCGTAGCAGATGACCCCCCGGCGGACCTCGACGGGCGTGTTCGGCATCAGCCGGAACACCGGCACCAGCGGGTAGGCGGCCCGCAACGACTCGATCGTGACCCCGCCCAGGACGGAGGCGACGGCCTTGACATAGCCGCTGATCTGGTGTGCCACCGCGGCCAGCTGGGCGGGCTTGTGAGACAGCACGACCACGTCGGCGCGCTCGGCGACCGCGCGAGTTCGACAGCGCCTCGCCGCCGAGCTCGTCAGCGAGCGCCTGCGCGCGGCCCGATCCGCCGTCGGAGCACAGCACCGGCTCGCCCCAGCCACGCGCCATCGCGCGCGCCATGTTGCCGGCTCCGATCAGTCCAACCGCATCGTCGTACCAAGGCTAGCGCGCCTTTGGCACACGCCAGCTTCATGACTGGTTGAAGAACCCCTTCTCGATGAGCCGCGCCCGCTCCTCGGCGGACACCTCGACGTTCTGCGGCGTGAGCAGGAACACCTTGTCGGCGATCCGCTGCATGCCGCCGTCGAGGGCGTAGGTCAGGCCGCTGGAGAAGTCGATCAGCCGCTTGGACGAGGTCGGTGTCGGTGCCCTGGAGGTTCAGGATCACCGGGATCGAGTCCTTGAACTTGTCGGCGACGTCCTGGACGTCGTTGAAGCTCCTGGGGCGACGCAGTGGACGCGTGACGTCGCCGGAGCCGCTGCGTCCGTTGCCTCGGCCGGGGACCGGCCGCAGCGATGTCGTGCGGCGGCCGGTGTCGGGCTCGTCCGCGAAGATGTCGTCGATCTCGTCGCGCCGGCGCCGTGACGCTGCAGCCGCCGGACCGTCGGGCGCTCCCGGTAGTTGTCCTGCATCTCGACCTCCGGCTCGGGGTACGGCTCGAGATCCTCGTCCTCGTAGGCCTCGTCCTCGGCAAGGCCGAAGTAGACGAGCGTTCGGTGCCAGGTATCTCGAAATGCCATGTCGCGATGGAGTTCGGGGAACCTGGCCGATTCCCTGCCAGCGATTATGCCGCGCGGCGTACAGCGACGTGCCGAGGCGCATGATCGTCGCGCCTTCCTGGACGGCCACCAGATAGTCCTGGCTCGTGCCCATCGACAGCTGCGCCGAGCCCGTGCGCTTCGGCCAGCTCACGCAGCGCCGCGAAATGCGGGCGGCTGTCCTCGGGGTCGCGGGTCAGCGGCGGCATCGTCATCAGGCCGACGACCGCCACCGGGCAGCGCTCGAGGAACGCCGGCAGCTCGGCCGGCGCGATGCCCGCTCTTGCCCGCCTCGCCGGCGACGTTGACCTCGATCAGCACCGGGTGCTCGGCAGTCGCGTGCGCGGCGAGCTGCGCCAGCGCCGAGTCGGTCGCGACCGAGTGGATGTAGCGCACGTACGGCAGCACCTGGCGGACCTTGCGGCTCTGGAGGTGACCGATGAAGTCCCAGCGTGAACAGGCCCGGATACGCCTCCGCCTTGCGTTGGAGATCCTGCGCGCGGTTCTCGCCGACAAGCGTGACGCCCGCCCGCGGCGAGCGCGCCGAGCTCCTCCACCGGCACGTACTTGACCGCCGCGAGGATCTCGACCTCATCCGGGTCTCGCCCGGCGCCGGCGATCGCGGCACGCGCCCGCTCGAGGTTGGCGCGCACGCGCTCGGGCGTCAGTCCCGTGGATCAGGTCAACCACGCGAAGCCCGCCTGGCGCCCCGTGATCCCGCGATCGCGACGATGCGAGAAGAACAGCGACGCGGTCCGCGCAGATCGTGCACAGTCCGACGTCGTGGATCCGCTCGACGCCGGCACGCTCCAGCTCGAGCCGCGCGATCGCCTTGAGGTCGAGCTTGTGCCCGCGGTGAACGCTTCCCCCGAACGCGGCGAACTCATTCAGCACCTCGTCGCCGACCTCGTAGCAGCACACGCCGGCGCCCGGGCCGATCG
The DNA here is from genome assembly GCA_963763525.1 of uncultured Solirubrobacterales bacterium. Taxonomy (GTDB): domain Bacteria; phylum Actinomycetota; class Thermoleophilia; order Solirubrobacterales; family Solirubrobacteraceae; genus Palsa-465. The sequence continues at coordinate 302,988 of CAVXPA010000008.1, read as the reverse complement.
CCGCCGTGAGCTCGCCGCTGGCGCCCAGCTCGCGCGCCGCGCGTACCCCCTCGGCGAGGATCCCTCGCGCGAGCCCGCGCCAGCCCGCATGCAGCATCGTCACCGTTCCCGACCCTGCGAGCGCGACCGGCAGGCAGTCGGCCGTCAGCACCATCGGCGCGATGCCGGCGAGCGCGGTGCTGTGGCCGTCCGCCTCGCCACCCGCCGCAGCCGAGCGATCACCGCCGGCGAGCGCACGATCGAATCGACGCACGTGTGCGCCGTGGACCTGCCGGCCGTACACGAACATGACCTCGAAGCGCGCTTCCAACGAGGCCCGGTTGTGCTCCACGGCCTCGCGTCGATCGTCCGTGTAGCGGCCGAGATTGAGGCTCGCGTAGGAACCCGTCGAGACGCCGCCGCGGCGCGTCGTGAAGACGGCCCGCGCGCCCGGCAGATCGATCGCGAACTGTTCGCCCTCGCGATAGAACGGCGCCGGCAGGAAGATCGAATCGGCAGCGGCCACCTCGCCGCGGAGCGTACCCGCCTCACCACGGCCGCTACCCACTCGCGCGCGCCGCTTCGAGCGCCCGCGCAAGCTCCGCCGCACGGCCGTCCACGAGCCCATCGAGCTTGTCCGCGAGCGCCGCCTCCAGGCCGCGACCGATCGCGGGGCCCTGAGGGATCCCCGCGGCGAGCAGATCGCCGCCGTCGATCTCGAGCGTCACGTGCCGAAGCCGGGTCAGCCAATCGCGCGCGGCGCGCTCGGGCCCGAGTGCGCCGGCCAGCGCGACCAGCTCCGGTCCCCCCCTGCCAACCGCTCGAGCGATCTCGGATGCGCGCCGGGCGGGCACGAGCTCGCGCGCGAGCACGCTCGAACCGGTGGCTGCCGCGACGATCGCGTCGCGATCGCTCGCATCGAAGCTGAGCGAGTCGAGCAGACGAGCGAGCTCCTCCGACTCCAGCCGCCGCGACGCGAGCGCAAGCGCGAGCCGGTCGCGCCGCCCGTCCTCGGGGAGGAGCGCGAACGCCCGGCGGCCGAGCGCTGGATCGTCGATCCCGAAGCGCGGCTCGATCGCGGCGTCGAGGCCGAGCTCGGCGAGCGCGCCCAGTGCCGCGAGCGGATCGGGCTCGCGTGCGAGCAGCCGCAGCTCGGCGCCGATCCTGGCACCGCTGACGGTCGCGAGTGCGCCGTTAGCGACTGCGGCTCGGGCGAGCTCCAAGGTGAGCGGCTCCACGGCGAACGAGAGGCGAGTGCGATAGCGCACGAGGCGCAGCAGCCGGGTCGGGTCGTCAATGAAGCTGCGCTCGTGCAGGACCCGCAGCGTGCCCGCCGCAAGGTCCTGGAGCGCCGAGGGCACCGCGGTCAGGGCGCCGGCGAGCGGCCCGCCGAGCGCGACCGCAATCGCGTTGACCGTGAAGTCTCGCCGGCGCAGGTCCTCGTAAAGGCTCGCCGGCTCGACGTATGGCAACGCGCCGGGGTGGGCATACGTCTCGCGTCGCGCCCGAGCGATGTCGTACGTGAAGCCGTCGAGCGTCAGCGTCGAGGTGCCGAAGCGATCGTGCACGGCGCGCACGTCGACGCCCGGCCCCAGTCGGGCGACGAGCGAGCCGGCGTCCCCCTCGACGACGAGATCGAGATCGAGGGGGCGCCCGCCGCGCAGGAGATCCCGAACGGAGCCGCCGACGAGGTAGACGCCGCCGCGCTCGTCCTCTGGCAGACGCGCGAGCAGCGGACCGGCCGCCGGCAGCGTTCCGATCTGCGCGATCAAGGTGGCGGGGGCGGGAACCTCCATGTGCGGGGATTATGTGCGCTCGTCCCCCCGCCGCCAGCTCGCCTCGTCTCGCCCCGTCTCGGCCGGTGCGGTCCGATTCTTAAAGCTCTAATCCTGAGTTAAGACGAACTTGACGCGAGGCAGTCATGCTCATCCCCGGCGCAGACCGAGGGGTCGATCGGCGCCGTTGGGGGAGTCCGACCATGCGACGTCGCGCCACGGCGTGCGCACACAACGTAAGGACAGTTATGACGCGCGCAACGACCCGCACGAGTCGGCGGGGCCAAACGAGGAAGTTCCTGGCCGCGAAGGTGCCGGAGATCACGCTGATCTTCTGGGTGCTCAAGCTGCTCACGACCGGGATGGGCGAGGCGATGTCGGATTTCCTGGGCCAGAACAGCGTGCCGCTCGCGGCCGCCGTCGGGCTTCTGGGCCTCGTGCTCGCGCTGTGGCTGCAGCTGCGCCGACCGGAGTACCAGGCGCCGTGCTACTGGTTCGCGGTGATGATGGTCGCGGTCTTCGGGACGATGGCAGCGGATGGCATCCACGACGGCGCGGGAATCCCGTACTCGGTCACCACGCCGCTGTTCGCCGCGATCGTCGCTACCACGTTCGCGTGGTGGTACCGCAGCGAGGGCACGTTGTCGATCCACAGCATCGACACCCGCCGGCGGGAGATCTTCTACTGGATCGCCGTGCTCGGCACGTTCGCGCTCGGTACCGCCGCCGGAGACCTGACCGCGATCCAGCTCAACATCGGCTTTTGGCCTTCGGTGCTCCTATTCGGGGTCCTGTTCGCGATCCCCGGCCTGCTGTGGTGGCGCGCCGGCCTGAATCCGATCATCGCGTTCTGGGCGGCATACGTGATCACGCGGCCGCTCGGCGCCTCGTTCGCCGATGGCTTCAGCAAGTCGACGAACGGCGGCCTGAACCTCGGCGACGGGCTGGTCAGCGCGATCGCGTTGACGATCTTCGTGATCTTGGTCGCGTACGTCTCGATCTCCAAGTCGGATGTGCAGACGGTCGAGGCGCATCACGCCCACCTGCCCCACCCGCATCTCGAGCCGGCCGTGCAAGCGCAGGTCGCCGAGACCTGACGACCGCGACCAGGCGGCCCTTGCCGCCTGGGACGCCTATTAGCATGGCCGGATGCCGAGTCCCGGCCCGCGGCGCTGGCTGCAACGCGTGCTGGTCGCCGTCGGGGTGCTTCTGCTCGGGTTTGCAGGCGCCGTGACGTTCGTCCTGCTGCACGCGCCAGGCAACGTCTCGCATCCCGACGTCGAGTTCACCGTCCCGCCGACGGTCGCGCAGCTGCCGTCGCCTCCGCCTCCGGCGCCCGCGCCCGTGCGTCGCCGGCGCGTCGTCGTGAACAACTTCCTGTGGCCGTGGTACGGCTACAACCTCGGGCGCACGCGCCTGTTCCCCGGCGGCTCCGCGCTCGATCCTCCTTTCCGCCGGGGATGGTGGTACGACGACCTTGGGCTGCTCGAGTTCCCGCCGGTGATCTACCAGAACACGATGTATCTGCTCGACGACGAGGGCTGGGTCAAGGCGGTCGGGAAGCTGACCGGTCACCTCCTCTGGCAGCACCGGGAGGGGACGCTGGCAGCCGCCTCGCCGGCGCTCGACGTCGCCGACCACCTCGTGCTCGTGCCCTTGCTCTCGACCAATCCACACGCCGGCCAGACTCCCGGCGATGGCGTGTTCGTCGCGCTCGACATGGACAACGGACGCGTCGTCTGGTCACGGCCGATCCCCGCCGGCACCGAGTCCTCGCCGCTGCTGTGGGACGGGCGGGTGTACTTCGGCGACCAGAGCGGGATGGTGTACGCGCTCAGGGCCCGTGACGGCCACCTCGATTGGACCTACCACGCTCAGGGGGCCGTGAAGGGCGGACCGGCGTTCGCGGACGGTCGCATCTTCTTCGGCGACTACGCCGGGCGCGTCTACGCGCTCAATGCGGTCACCGGGCACCAGCTGTGGGCGGTTGGCACGTCGGGCGCTCAGTTCGGATTCGGCTCGGGCCAGTTCTACTCGACCCCGGCGGTGGCGTTCGGACGTGTCTACCTCGGCAACACGGACGGGCGCGTGTACTCGTTCGCCCAGCAGACGGGCGAGCTGGCGTGGGCGACGGGAACCGGCGCGTACGTGTACGCGTCGCCCGCGGTCGCGGACACTCCCGGTCTCGGGCCGACGGTCTACATCGGCTCCTACAGTGGCAATTTCTATGCGTTCAACGCCCAGACGGGGGCGATTCGGTGGACCCACGACGCGGGTGGCAAGATCTCTGGTTCGGCGACGATCGTCGGCGATGTCGTCTACTACTCCGATCTCGGCACGAAGCAGACGGTCGGCCTCGACGTTCGCAGCGGTCGCGTCGTGTTCTCGTTCCATGACGGCGTCTTCAGCCCACTCGTTGCCGACTACAGCGCGCTCTATATGATCGGCTACACGACGATCTACGAGATGATCCCGGTGCGGCGCGCGCACGCCGCCGCGGCCGCCGCGATCAGGCGCCGCGCGCGCGCGACCAAGCACTCAGCGCGCGCGACCAAGCACTCAGCGCGTCCGCATAGAGCGGTCCCTGCGAGCAGCACGCACTTGACGGCGGCCGCACCGGCGCCGCGCGGCCACGCCGGCTTTTCGCCTGCAAACGGGCGCCGACGCCCGAAACGGAGCGATCGTTAGAAACGTTTCATCGGAACGTGCGTTCGGATGGCGTGCTACAATCTGGGGTCTATGCGTTGTCGTAGTGGAAGTCATTGTCAGCGGCCTGTCATGGAAGGTCGCCGGTTCTGCGCGGAGCACGCTGCCGAGCTCGATCGCATGCGCGAGGAGCTCAAAGATGCTGCTGCGGCCCGTATCGGGCGGGGCCGGCCTAAGCGGTCGTCGACTTGTTGTCGTCCCGGATGTTATGAGCCTCGCGTCCCCCCCGCTGCGTACTGCGATTCGTGCGCTGCGGCCGGGTACGTCGAAGAGGCCGCCTAGCGGCCGGCTCCGCAGCTCGGGCAACTCAACCTACATCACGAATAACCGGCCGTTGGCCTGACGGCGATCCCGTCTCGCGCCAGGTGCGTCTTGATCTCCGCCACGGTGTAACGGCCGTAGTGGACGATCGAGGCGCACAGGACGGCGTCCGCCCCCACGCGCAGCGCTTGCGCGAGGTGTTCGGGGACGCCCGCGCCGCCTGAAGCGATCACCGGCACGGACACCGCGCCGGCGACGGCGCTCGTCAGCGCCAGGTCGTATCCGGCGTTGCTCCCGTCGCGGTCCATGCTGGTGAGCAGGATCTCGCCCGCACCGCGGGCGACCGCCTCGCGTGCCCACGCGACGGCGTCGCGCCCGGTCGGCGTGCGCCCGCCGGCGACGTACGCCTCCCAGGCACCGGGGGTGGCCGCTTTCGCGTCGATCGCGACGACGACGCATTGCGCCCCAAACGTCCGCGCCAGCTCGTCGATCAGCTCTGGCCGCGCGAGTGCTGCCGAGTTGACCGACACCTTGTCGGCGCCCGCATCGAGCACTGCCTGCGCGTCGGCGACCGAGCGGATTCCGCCGCCGATCGTGAAAGGGATGAACACGTTGTCGGCCGTCCGCCGCGCGAGCGCGACGACCGTCTCGCGCCGATCCGAGGTCGCGGTGATATCGAGGAACACCAGCTCGTCGGCGCCCGCGGCGTCATAGCGGCACGCGAGCTCGACCGGGTCGCCCGCGTCGCGCAGATCGACGAACTCGACCCCCTTCACGACGCGCCCGCGATCGACGTCCAGGCACGGGATCACCCGCTTGTAGTGCATCGACTCGCGTCAGCCGTCCAGCGCCCGCTGGGCATCGGCGACCGTGAAGCGCCCCTCGTAGAGCGCCTTGCCGACGATCACGCCGGCGAGGTTGACGCGGCGCAGCGCGGCGAGCGCCTCTAGGTCGGCGACCGAGGAGATGCCGCCCGAGTACACGAACGAGCCGCGCACGACGTCGGCGATCCGGCCGACCTCGGCGAGGTCCGGGCCGGTCATCATGCCGTCCCGCTGGATGCTCGAGTAGACGAACCGGCGCACCCCGCGGGCGCTCAGCCGCTCGATCACCGTCGTCGCGGGGATCGCGGTCTGCTCGGTCCAGCCGGAGGTCGCGAGCAGGCCCTCGCGCGCGTCGATCGACACGATCACCCGGTCGCCGTGGGCCGCGACGATCGCGTCGAGGAAGTCGACGTCGCGGAAGGCCGCGGTCCCGACGACGACCCTCGAGGCGCCGGCCGCGAGCAGCGCGCCGACCGCTTCCTCGGTGCGCAGGCCCCCGCCGACCTGAACCGGCACATGGACGTCCGCGACGATCTTCGTGACCTGCTCGAGATTCACCTGCACGCCGGTGCGCGCGCCGTCGAGATCGACCACGTGCAGCGCCCGTGCGCCCTCGCGCAACCACCGCCGCGCCGCGTCGAGCGGATCGCTGTCGTAGACGGTGGCGTCGGCGAACTCGCCCTGGGCGAGACGGACCGTCCTGCCCTCGAGGATGTCGATCGCGGGCAGGAGGATCATGCGCTCGCGGCGACTCGTGGAGAGCTCGGAGCCGCGCCCGCCGCGCACATCCGGATGAAGCTCGAGAGCATCCGAAGCCCGTCGGCAGATGACTTCTCGGGGTGAAACTGAACGCCGAACACGCGCTCCCGCGCGACGATCGTCGCAAACCGCTCGCCGTACTCGGTGATCCCGACGACGTCGCCGGGATCGGCCGGTCGTGCCGCGAGCGAGTGCACGTGGTAGAACGGACAGCCCAGCTCGGGCAGGCCGTCGGTCAGTGGCGACCCGCGCACGAACGAGACCTCGTTCCAGCCGATGTGCGGGACCCGGAGGCCTCCGGTGCACAGCGGCGAGACCTCGCCGGCTATCAAGCCCAGTCCGTCGCACCGCTCGAGCTCGTCGGAGCGCTCGAACAGCAGCTGCATGCCGAGGCAGATGCCGAGGATCGGCGTGCCCGCCTCGGCGCGCTCGTGGAGCACGTCCGCGAGGCCGAGCTCACGCAGGTTTCGCATCGCCAGCGGGAACGCGCCGACTCCCGGCAGCACGACGCCGTCGGCGGCCCGGATCGCGTCGTGGTCGCGCGTGATCGTCGCGCGGGCACCGACGTGCTCGAGTGCCTTCTCGACCGAGCGGCGATTGCCCATCCCATAGTCGACGACCGTGATCGCGGCGGCGCCACTCATCCGAGCGTCCCCTTCGTGCTCGGGATGCCGTGTTGCGAGGGGTCGAGCGCGACCGCCGCGCGGAGCGCGCGCGCGAGCGCCTTGAACGACGCCTCGATCATGTGATGGCTGTTGGTCCCGGCCTCGATCGTGATGTGGAGCGTCAACCTCGCGTTCGCGGCGAGCGCACGGAAGAACTCCTCCGTCAGCTCGTGGTCGAAGTCGCCGGTCGCCCCCGGCGGCAGGCGCCCCTCGAACACGCACAGGCCGCGTCCGGAGATGTCGATCGCGCAGGCGGCGCGGGCCTCGTCCATCGGGATCGTCACGTCGCCGTACCGGCTGATTCCCGAGCGCTCGCCGAGCGCACGGTCGAGCGCCTGCCCGATGCAGATGCCCACGTCCTCGACGGTGTGGTGGGCGCCGGTCCGGAGATCTCCGAGCGCCTTGACCTGCAGGTCGAAGCCCGCGTGCCTCGCGAGCAGATCGAGCATGTGGTCGAAGAAGCCGACGCCGGTGTCGCGCTCGCCGCCGCCATCGCCGTCGAGCGCGATGCTCACCTGGACCTCGGTCTCAGCGGTCCTGCGATCGATCTCCGCATGTCGCGTCATCGCGAGCCATTGTCGCGAATGCGTGCCTGCATCGAGCGCGCGTGGAGCTCGAACCCCTCGGCCCGTGCGAGTGGCGTCGCAGCCCGCGCGAGCCGGCTCGCGGCGTCCCCATCGATCCGGACCTCCGTGAAGCTGCGCTGGAAGGTCGCAGGGGTCAGCGCGGAAGCGAAGCGCGCGGCGCCGTTGGTCGGCAGGACGTGGTTGGAGCCGGCGATGTAGTCGCCGAATGCCGTGCCCGCCGCCGACCCGACGAACACGCACCCGGCGCTCGTGACGCGCGGCGCGAGCGCCTCGGCGGACGCCCCGGCGAGTTGCAGGTGCTCGGGCGCGAACGCGTTCGCCAGGGCGAGCGCCCGCTCCGCGTCCTCGACCTCGATCAGGCGCGCGACGGCGCCGGTGTCGGACGCGCCGTCCAGTCGTGCCTGGAGCCGATCGAGGAGCCCTCGATCGCTCGACACGCCGATCACGAGCGTGCCCGGACCGTGCTCGGCCTGCGCCATCAGATCGAGCGCGAGCGGCCCGGGATCGCACTCGCCGTCGGCGATCAGCAGCAGATCGCTCGGCCCGGCGAAGCCGTCGATGCCCACCCGGCCGAAGACTTGCCGCTTGGCCTCCTGGACGTACAGGTTGCCAGGGCCGGCGATCACGTCGACGGGCGCCACCGTCTCGGTTCCATACGCCAACGCGGCGATCGCCTGCGCGCCGCCCATCCGGTAGACGCACGTCGCACCCGCGAGCCGGCAGGCGGCGAGCACGACCGGGTCGAGGTCGCCGTTCGCGGTCGGCGGCGCGCACACGGCCACGTGCGCGACGCCCGCCACGCGGGCGGGGACGACCCCCATCACGACCGTGCTCGGATACGGCGCCCGGCCGCCCGGAACGTAGATCCCGGCTCGGCCCACGGCCGTCTCGCGCAGCACGACCTGGTAGCCCGCCAGCTCGACCTCGCGGTCCTCCCGGAGCGCTGCGCGCGCGACGCGTCCCACGTTCCCGATCGCCTGCTCGAGCGGTGCTCGAAGCTCGTTCGGTAGACGCGCCGCGGCCTCGTCGAGCTCGCGGTCGCCGACCAGGATCGGAGCCGGGTCGGCGCCCGCGCGGTCGAAGCGGCGCGTGTATTCCTGCAGCGCGCGATCGCCGCCGCTGCGCACGCCGGCGACCACGGCAGCGACGTCGGCGGCGACCGATTCGGGCGCCGGGACGAGCGCGCGCAGCCGCTCCGCGAACGCGGCGGCATCGCCTCTCAGAACCAGTCGCTCGCAGTTCATCGGCGCTCTTCGGAGGACCGGCGCGCGCGTCAGTCGCGCCGAGCCTCGATCGACGCGAGCAGCTTGTGCAGGAGCTGGTTGAGCTGTGCCTTCTCGGCGCCGGTAAGGTCCTCCAACAGAGTCTTCTCCCGGCTCGCGCCGCTATCCACGTAGCGATCGAGCGTGGCCTTGCCCTCCGGGGTGATCTCGAGCAGCACGCCCCGGCGGTCGTGCGGATCGCGCGAGCGCGCGACGAGGCCGGCGTGCTCGAGCTTGTCGAGCCGGTTCGTCATCGCGCCGGTCGAGACGACGAGCTCGCGGCATAGGGCCCCGTGGGAGCGCGGTCCGTCGTGAAGCGTCATCAGGACTTTGAACTCCTCTTTGCTCAGCCCGACCTTGGCGAGGCTGCGCCGGGTGGATTCGACGAGGTGGCGGTCGGCCTTGCCGATCCGCGTGACGATGCTCTCCACGGTCGGATCGATCTGCGGCCACGTCTCGACGATGCTGCGGAGGTGATCGTCGAACTCGGTCTCGAGTGGGTCGCACAGCGGCTCCGCGGGCGTCGTGAGAGGCTCAGATTCGTCCGAGAGCTGTCCGGCGTGCTCGCCGACCGACTCGTTGGAGCTGCGTTCACTCATTGTCTGCTCAATCTTAGCTGTCATCGTAGTTGCTCGCTTGAAAGCTTCTGATACAGTAGCTGTGTCCACAGCTAAGAAGGGATCTGACGATGCACCCGCAGCTCTTCCGCGCGTTGGCCGCGGCCGAAATGAGAGAACGCCTCAGCGAAGCCTCGCGGCGTCAGGCGGTAGCCGACGCCGCGAGGAATCGCGACGATTCGTCCCTCACACCGGTGGTTGACTCGGCCGCCGCGCCGCCGTTGAGCAGGCCAAGGCGGCCGACGTTCCCCTTCGTCGGCTCGGCGAGCAAGGTCCAGCTGGCGATCCCCCGCATACCGGCGCAGACGGGTTGCGAGGACGAACGCACGCCTCGTCGGAACGATCGCTGAGCGCCTCACCGGGACGGCAGCCGCGCGAGTAGCGCGTCGATCGCGGTTGCCTTGAGCTTGTGCGCCACCGGGTTGGCGATCAGCCGGGCGGTGCACCGCGCGATCTCTTCGCGCACGACGAGCCCGTTCTCGCGCAGCGTCGTCCCGGTGGCGGTGAGGTCGACGATCCCCTCGACGAGCCCGGTCAGCGGCGCGAGCTCGACCGAGCCCTTGACCTCGACGATCTCGGCCTGGCGCCCGGTGTCGATGAAATGGCGGGCGGCGATCCTCGGGTACTTCGTCGCGATCCTGACGACGCCGAGGCGCCGCAGGGCCTCCGCCGCGCGGTCCTCCCCCGCCTCCGTCGCGAGCACCATCCGGCATTCGCCGTAGCCGAGGTCGACGAGCTCGTACACCTCGCGCTCGGATTGCTCGAGCAGGACGTCCTTGCCCGTGATCCCGAGGTCCGCGGCCCCCGCCTCGACGTACGTCGGCACATCCGACGGGCGCATCGTGACGATCCCGGTGTCCCCAAAGAGGAGCTTGCGGTCGTTCTCGCGGACCTCGCGCGTGTCCAGCCCGAGCAGGTCGAGCAGGTCTAGCGTGTCGTCGAACAGCGCACCGCGCGGAACGGCGATCCGCAGCTCGGTCATACCGCCCCTCGCCGATTGCGGCCGCGCTCCTCGCCGGTCAGCGCGATGTGCACGCGCTCGACGTTGAGCGCGAAGCCGACCGCCGGCATCGGCGCGCCGAAGCGCGCGAGCAGGTCGTCGTAGCGCCCGCCGCTGCCGATCGGGACGCCGTATGCGGGGTCGTACACCTGGAACACGGCGCCGGTGTAATAGCCGAGGCTCCGGACCAGCCCGAGGTCGAAGATAATCCTGGCCGCCACGTCGGGCTCGAGCAGCGCATGCACCGCCCGCATGCCCGTCACCGCGTCGTGCACCGCGCCCGAGAGCTGGTCGAGCACCTCAGGGCCGCCGCGCACCCGCGGCACGCTGAGCAGGAGCTCGGCGTCGCCCGGTGGCAGGCCGAGCCGGTGGATCTCGGCCTCGAGCCCGACGAAGTCGCCGTCGACGAGCCGGCTGAGCAGCGGCTCGTGTCGCTCGGCGCCGATCGCGACGGCCTCGAGCAGCGCCGGATACAAGGACGCGTCGCCGACGCCGACGCGGTACGTCTCGAGGCCGGTGGCGTCCAGCGCACGGCACAGCACCGTCAGGACCTCCGCCGTCCCTTCGGGTGCGCCGGAGCCGAGCAGCTCCACGCCCGCCTGCAGGAGCTCGCGCGACTGGCCTCGCTGCGGCCGTACGCCCCGATACGCGTGGGCGAAGTAACAGAACCGAAGCGGCGGCTCGGCGTGCGCATAGCGGGTCGCCGCCACGCGCGCGATCGGGACGGTCATGTCCGAACGCAACACCAGAACGTGGCCCTGCTCGTCGAACATCCGGTAGGCCGGGCGCGGCGCGCCGCCGCTTCCGACCGCGAACGTGCCCTCGTACTCGAGCGCCGGCGTGTACACCTCGCCGTAGCCAGCCCGCTCGAACACGCCGCTGATCCGGTTGGTCATCGCCCGTAGCTCGCCCATCTCGTCCGGCAGAACGTCGCGCGTTCCGCTCGGGACGCGGTCGACGATCGTGTTTCTCTGCGTGCTGGAGGGCTCGCCGGCGTCGCTCACGCCGACACGGGCACGTCGTCCATGCGCGTGATCTGGGCGCCGAGCGCCCGCAGCCGCTCGTCGATCCGCTCGTAGCCGCGATCGATCTGGCGGATGTTTCCGATCTCCGTCCTGCCGTCCGCGCAAAGCGCCGCGATCAGCATCGCCATCCCGGCCCGGATGTCGGGCGAATCAACCCGCTGCCCGGTGAGCGGGCGGGGTCCAAGGACGATCGCGCGGTGCGGATCGCAGATCGTGATCGCCGCGCCCATCATCACGAGCTTGTCGGTGAAGAAGAGGCGGTTTTCGAACATCTTCTCGTGGATCATGACCGACCCGGACGCCTGTGTCGCCAGCGCCAGCGCGATGCTCGTCAGGTCGGCGGGGAACGCGGGCCACGGCCCATCCTCGATCTTCGGCATGTGCTCGCCGATGTCGTTGCGGATCACCATCTCCTGGTTGCCCGGCACGATCACGTCGGATCCCTGCAGCTCGGTGCGCAGGCCGAGGCGTTCGAACACCAGGCGGATCATCCGCAAGTCCTCCGGGCGCGTGTCCTTGACGATCAGCTCGCCGCCAGTGACCCCGGCGAGCGCCATGAATGAGCCGATCTCGATGTGGTCGGGTGCGATCGTATGCGTGCAGCCGCGCAGGCTGCCGGTGCCGTGCACGGTCATCACGTTCGAGCCGATCCCGTCGATCGGCGCTCCCATCTGCTCGAGCATCCGCGCCAGGTCCTGCACGTGCGGCTCCGAGGCGGCGTTGCGGATCACCGTCGGCCCCCGCGTCAGCGCAGCAGCCATCAGCGCGTTCTCGGTCGCCATCACCGAAGGCTCGTCCATCAGGAAGTCACACGGATGCAGTCCGAGCGGAGGTCCCTCGATCGCGATGTCGCGGCCGTGCTGGACCGTGGCCCCGAGAGCTCGAAACGCGTCCAGATGCGGGTCCAGGCGCCTGCGGCCGATCACGTCACCGCCGGGTGGCGGCATGTTCGCCTTGCCGAAACGGGCGAGCAGCGGTCCCGCGAGCAGAAACGATGCGCGGATCCGCTCGGCCAGCCCGCGGTCGACCGCGTGACTGTTGACGTTCGAGGCGTCGACCGCGAGCTCGCTCGCGTCCCGCCACTCGACGCGCGCGCCAAGCCCCTCGAGCAGCTCGACCATCGCCTCGACGTCGCTGATCCTGGGAACGTTGCGGAGGATCACCTCGTCCTCGGTCAGCAGGCACGCGGCGAGGATCGGCAGGGCGCCGTTCTTGTTGCCCGCGGGCACGATCGTGCCCGACAGCGGCGCGCCTCCTTCGATGACGAATTTCTCCATGATCGGTATCTGCCGTGCGACCCGGAGGCTATCCGGTCGCGGCGAGACGGGCAGGCTAGCTGGTCGCGCGGCGCTACGGCGCACTGCTCGGGCCGGGCGCTGAGCTAGGGTAACGATCATGCAGCAGCAGCTTTCGCGGGAAGCCTCATGGGACCTTCTTTGTGAATGGACGCAGTCCGACTCCCTGCGGCGTCACATGCTCGCGGTCGAAGCCGCGATGCGCGCATACGCCCCGCGGTTCGACGGCGACGTCGAGCTCTGGGGGCTGACGGGCCTGCTGCACGACCTCGACTACGAGCGCTACCCGAACCTCGGCGACGGTCATCCTCGCTACGCGATCCGCGAGCTCGAGGCGCGCGGCTATCCACCCGAGCTCGTCCGGGCGGTCGCGTCCCACGCGGACTTCATGGGCGTGCCGCGCGAGACCCCGATGCAGAAGACGCTGTTCGCGGTCGACGAGCTATCCGGATTCGTGCTCGCGTGCGCGTACGTCAGGCCTGAAGGCCTCGTCGGCATGACGCCCAAGTCGGTCAAGAAGAAGCTCAAGCAGCCGAGCTTCGCGGCCGCCGTCAATCGGGACGAGTTGCAGCACGGCGCGCAGGATCTCGGCGTCGACTTCGACGAGCACCTCACGGTCGTGATCGGCGCCCTGACCGAGCGCCGCGATCAGTTGATGGGCGGCGCCGAGTCGGGCAGCTCGTAGACGTTCGAGACGAGGCCGAGCCGCTCCTGCACGCGCGAGAGCTCGATCACCCGCCGCACCGGTCCCGGCGGCGCAATCACAGCAAAGCCGCGCGCCTGGCGCGCCAGCCGCCGCTGTGCGTTGAGCAGCACGTACAGGCCGGCGGAGTCGATGAACACCGTCTCGCTCAGGTCCGCCACCACGTCGCCGTCGCCGGTGCGCACGAAGCGATCGAAGTGATCTGCGAGCCGCGGCGCCGTGAGTAGGTCGAGCTCACCGCTGATCGTGACGACCGTCGTGGTCTGATCGCAGCGCTGCCGCAGCCACAGCTTCACCGGCCCGCGCGGACGCAGGCTGCGGCCCAAACTGGCTGCATCTCCTTGGGACGGCATCGCGCTCTCCGGCTCGAAGGTCGCGTTCCCGGCTGGTCCCGCACGCAGCCTGGTCCGCGGCACACACGTTTCGCCCCTGTCTGAGGGGCGGCAGACCCATGATGGGGTTTCCCTGCATGCAAGATTCTACCCACCGCCGTTTCGGGCTCTTGTGTGTCATGGATCACAGTGCGGATATCTTCATCACATGGCCGATCCGGCGATAACGATCGTCGTCCTCGAGGGCGATCAGACAGGGCAGGAGCTGCTCGAGCAGTCGCTTCGGCTGCTCGACCCAGATCTGCTCGGGCTCGAGCTCGCGCTCGCGCGTTTCGACCTCTCGCTCGAGTCTCGCCGCGCAACGGCCAACCGGGTCGTCACCGAGGGCGCCGCGGCGATGCGCGTCGCCGGGCTCGGGCTGAAGGCGGCGACGATCACGCCCGAGGGAGCGGGCGACGTCGGCTCGCCGAACCGCATCCTGCGCGAAGCGATCGACGGCAAGGTGATCGTGCGCACCGGACGGCGCCTGCCCGGCGTCCCCACGATCGCGGGCGTTCACTACCCGATCTCGATCGTCCGCATGGCCGTCCAGGACGCCTACGGCGCGCTGGAGTGGCGCGAGGGCGACGAGGGCGCGCCGGGCGAGGTCGCCTACCGCACCGAGCAGATCACCCGCCGGACCTGCCGAGCCGTCGCCGAGTACGCGTTCCGCGCCGCCGCGCGGGGAGGGGCGCGCGTCTACGGGGGGCCGAAATGGACGGTCTCGCCCGTGTACGAAGGGATGCTCAAGGAGGAGCTCGACGCGGCGGCCACGCGACACCCGGACGTCCCGTATCAGCCGGTGCTGATCGACGCGACCTACGCCGGCCTGCTGTCGGGCGCGACCGACGCGCCGCTCGTGATCCCCGCGCTGAACCGCGACGGCGACTGCCTCTCGGACCTCGTGCTGCCGATGTTCGGATCGATCGCGGGAGCAGAGTCGGTGCTGCTCGCGTTCGGCGAGGACTATGAGACGATCGTGGCGATGGCGGAGGCGCCACACGGGACCGCGCCGGCGCTGCAGGGGAAGGACCTCGCGAACCCACTGGCGATGATCCTCGCGTGCGGGGCGGTGCTGCGCCACGCCTCCCCACCCAGCAGGCTCCGACGCGCCAGCGCCGGAGCGGCCGAGCGGGCCTCCCGTGCGATCTACGAGTCTGCGCTCGAGACGATCGCCGCGGGCATCAGGACGCCCGATCTCGGCGGCCACGCCGGCACGACCGAGTTCACCGACGCCGTCGTCGAGCGCGTTCGCACCAAGCTGGAGGTCTGGTCCTCACTGGGGGGCGCGCCGTGATCTCCTGCGCAGGCGACGGGATCTTCATACGCTGCAACGAGGTCGCCGGGGCGCACAGCGATTCCGTCCGGACGGCTCCATAGCATCCGAACATATGTTCCAGTCTTCCTCTCATCGCCTGCGCGCCTGGCTGAGCCGTTTCGAGGACGTCCTCGGCGATCCGCCGGTCGAAGCGCAGCCCCATCCCCACCGCATTCCGCTCCGCTGGGATCCCGTCCGGCGGGCGGGTGCGGTGCCGGCCCGGCCGGCGTATTGCATCTCGCCGGTCGGATCCTACGGACCTGCCGTTGCGGCCGGCAACGACACGCGCGAGCGCGTTCCAGGGAGCGTTTGACCCGGGAATCGAAGGCCGTTACATGGCCCGAGCCAGGACCCGCGCGATGAGGGACGGATTCCACTCGAGCGGTTCCCGCTCCCCCGTGTCCTCGAAGCCGAGCTTGCGATACAGCGCAGCCGCCGGCTCGGACGCCTCGCAGTCAGTCACGGCCAATCGCACGCGACTAGCTCCCGCGCACCGAGCCCAATCCGCGACCGCCTCGACGAGCGCCTCACCGACGCCGCCTCACCGCGCCGCTGGGTCCACCCACATACCCCACAGCACTGCGACCTCGTGCTCCTCATCAGGGAAGAAGCCGCCCGCCATCCCGACGCTTCGCCGGTCGTCAGCCGCCACGAAAACGACTCCGCTCTCGCCGAGGTCGCTCTCGGCGACCCGCCCCTCCCAGAACGCCGGACCAAGCTCGGATTCGCGATCGAATGAAGACGAGAATGCGTACGGCGCTTGCGCCAACGCCCGAAGCCGAACATCGCGAAGCTGATCGCCGTCGCCCCGGCGGAGCCGCTGAACCCTCACATCACGAGCCTTGAAGCGGCGAAATGGCGAGCCGCAGCGTACATGGCGGGCACAGCGCCGCTCGGCTCCCCGCTCGTCTGCCCGCTCGAGCCCAGCAGGGCGATGACGACCGCGAGAAAGGTGCCGATACCGAGGACCAGGCAGATGATGAGCAGAACCAAGGCCTGCGGGTTGGCCCGGAAGAACTTCACCACATCGCGCACGGATCCAATCGTCCCACGGTGGGCCTACGGGCGCACCCATAAGCGCGCGCGCACGGGCGCCGCGCGCGCACAGGCGCCGCGGGCGATAACTCCCGCGGCCCTACGGCGCCCGCTGCTTCTAACTACAAGAAAAAACCGGCGGCGACCTACTCTCCCAGGCCCTTGCGGGCCAAGTACCATCGGCGCTGAGGGGCTTAACGGCTCTGTTCGGAATGGGAAGAGGTGTTTCCCCCTCGCCATAGCCACCGGAAACCTTAGAGACCGGCTGCCCCTTCGCGGGCCTTCAAAACTACACAGTGCCAATGCACGGATATCAAATATCCGTCAAGCCCTCGACCCATTAGTACCGGTCTCCTACAGACGTCACCGTCCTTCCAGATCCGGCCTATCAACCTGGTGATCTTCCAGGGGTCTTACTCCCTCTAGGGGATGGGAGAGCTCATCTCGAGGTCGGTTTCCCACTTAGATGCTTTCAGCGGTTATCCGATCCGCACGTAGCTAACCTGCAATGCCCTTGGCAGGACAACAGATACACCAGAGGTGCGTTCATCCCGGTCCTCTCGTACTAGGGATCAGTCCTCTCAACTCTCCAACGCCCACGGCAGATAGGGACCGAACTGTCTCACGACGTTCTGAACCCAGCTCGCGTACCGCTTTAATGGGCGAACAGCCCAACCCTTGGGACCTACTTCAGCCCCAGGATGCGACGAGCCGACATCGAGGTGCCAAACCGGGCCGTCGATGTGGACTCTTGGGCCCGATAAGCCTGTTATCCCCGGAGTACCTTTTGTCCGTTGAGCGACGGCACTTCCACTTGCTACCGCCGGATCACTAAGGCCTGCTTTCGCACCTGCTCGACTTGTCAGTCTCGCAGTCAAGCTCCCTTGCTGCCTTTACACTCTACGCACGATTTCCGACCGTGCTGAGGGAACCTTTGCGCGCCTCCGTTACATTTTGGGAGGCGACCGCCCCAGTCAAACTACCCACCTGTCACTGTCCAGCGCCCGGATTCACGGCGCACTGTTAGAGATCCAATACACCAAGGGTGGTATCTCAAGGGTGACTCCACGCCAGCCGCAGCCGGCGCTTCCAAGTCTCCCACCTATCCTGAGCGAGATGCATCGAACCCCAATACCAAGTTGTAGTAAAGGTTCACGGGGTCTTTCCGTCTAGCCGCGGGTACTCGGCATCTTCACCGAGACTGCAATTTCACCGAGCCCCTCGTTGAGACAGCGTTCAAGTCGTTACGCCATTCGTGCAGGTCGGAACTTACCCGACAAGGAATTTCGCTACCTTAGGCACTTGTGTTACTCACCAGTGAAACTGGTGGGCTAGGTCGTTTGCTTTCCGCCTAGCTCTCCGCGTCGCCGCGAAGGTCGGACCATCTCTTCACCTTGGCTAGAGGTGTTCAGCGTATGGCCTCTGAGGATTCTGTCGAGAATCACGTCCTGCGGTGTCCGGCGGTTCTTGCCATTCCCGTTGATGGTGTAGGCAAGTCTCACCAAAGCCACCATGCCCTCCGCAGAGCGGTGCCAGCCGAGCTCGATCAGCTCGACGGCCTCTGCGAAGATCTCATAGTCCGCTACGCGCGCCGAGTAGCGCACGTAGCGACGGAGGAAGGGAACGACAGTGTCCGCGAGGACACCGCGATGCCCAATCTTGAAGACCAGCACATCTTCGTTCCCAGGCTTGGGATAGATCGTGCCGGCGCCAAACTCCTCCGCAGCCAGTTCCAGGAGGCTCCGCCTCAACCGGTGCTGATACACGTAGAACTCCGGTTGGACGAAGTAGCCGAAAGCAGCCGTCGGATGTCTCTTGATCGAGACACAGACGCTGCCCTCGCCTTCCACGACGCCGGCGAGAAACCAGCGTCGGGACTCACGACTCGACAGTCTTTCCTGCTGATTACCTGCACCCGCCACATTGTGACTGTACCGCCCGCATCGGACGGAACGAGTAGTGGCAGGATACTCAGGCGTTCCAGCATTTAGCTGAATTTTGTAACAGCCAGTTCACTAACCGTTATAGTTACGGCCGCCGTTTACCGGGGCTTAGTTTCGGTGCTTCGGGTTGCCCCTAACACCTCCACGTAACCTTCCGGCACCGGGCAGGCGTCAGCCCCTATACGTCGTCTTGCGACTTAGCAGAGACCTGTGTTTTTGGTAAACAGTCGCTTGAACCTATTCACTGCGGCCCTCTCGGGCTTCCCTCGCGAAGAGGTTCACCCTACTGGGGCGCCCCTTATCCCGAAGTTACGGGGCGATTTTGCCGAGTTCCTTAACGAGGGTTATCTCGATCACCTTAGTGTGCTCCACTTGCCCACCTGTGTCGGTTTTGGTACAGGCACGCGCTTCCTCCCTAGAGGCTTTTCTTGGAGGCTTGGCATCCGGGACTCGCCGGCTTAGAGCCAGCTGGCATCGCACCTCAGGTTATGCGGCCCCGGATTTACCTAGGGCCACCCCTACATGCTTACCCCAGGGCAACCATCGCCTGGGATCCCATAGCCTTCCTCGTCCCCCCTTCGGTCAAACGGAAGCGACGTGGTACGGGAATATCAACCCGTTGGCCATCGACTACGCCTTTCGGCCTCGCCTTAGGTCCTGACTAACCCTGAGCAGACGAACTTTACTCAGGAATCCTTGGGCAATCGGCGGAGGGGATTCTCACCCCTCTTTCGTTACTCATGCCGGCATTCTCACTTCCGGAGCCTCCACGGCTGGCTTACGCCGCCGCTTCCCGGGCTCCGGAACGCTCTCCTACCGCGCGATCGAAATCGCACCCGCAGCTTCGGTGACTAGCTTGAGCCCCGTTACATTGTCCGCGCTCGAACACTTGACCAGTGAGCTGTTACGCACTCTTTCAAGGGTGGCTGCCTCTAAGCCAACCTCCTGGTTGTCTCTGCATTCGAACATCGTTTACCACTTAGCTAGTACTTGGGGACCTTAGCTGGCGGTCTGGGCTGTTTCCCTTTTGACGCTGAAGTTTATCCCCCAGCAACTGACTCCCGGAGTAGCCGTGACGGTCTTCGGAGTTTGCCTGAAGTCGGTAACCTGGTAGGGCCCCTAGTCCAAACAGTGCTCTACGGCCGCCACGGAATTTATCCGAGGCTATACCTAAATATATTTCGGAGAGAACCAGATATCACTGAGCTTGATTAGCCTTTCACTCCGACCCACAGGTCATCCGCCCAGTTTTCAACCTAGGTCGGTTCGGTCCTCCACGAGGTCTTACCCCCGCTTCAACCTGCCCATGGGTAGCTCGCTCAGCTTCGGGTCTACCGCCTACGACTATGTCGCCCTATTCGGACTCGCTTTCGCTACGGCTCCGCTCATCGCTTAACCTTGCCGCAGACGAGTAACTCGCCGGCTCGTTATGCAAAAAGCACGCGGTCACGGCACGAGGCCGCTCCCACCGCTTGTAGGCACGCGGTTTCAGGTACTATTTCACTCCCCTTCCGGGGTACTTTTCACCTTTCCCTCACGGTACTAGTCCGCTATCGGTCACCAAGGAGTACTTAGCCTTGGAGGGTGGTCCCCCCAGCTTCAGTCCGCGTTTCACGGGAGCGGACTTACTCAGGAACATCTGCAGGAGATCGTGAGATTTCGCCTACGGGACGATTGCCCTCTGTGGTGCGCGGTTCCACACGCTTCGACTATCGCACGATTTGGTAACTCCTGCCGAGCCGGCCACGGCTCGGACCAGACGTCCTACAACCCCCGACGCGCAACGCGTGACCGCTTACACGTGCCGGGTTTGGGCTGATCCCTTTTCGCTCGCCACTACTCAGGGAGTCTCGGTTGATTTCCTTTCCTCGGGGTACTGAGATGTTTCACTTCCCCCGCTTGTCGTCGCCGCGCCTATGTGTTCAGCGCGGGACAGCGTCGCATTACCAACGCTGGGTTTCCCCATTCGGGCATCCGCGGGTCAATGGCTATTCAGCGCCTAACCGCGGCTTATCGCAGCCGTTCACGCCCTTCTTCGACTCTTGGTGCCAAGGCATCCACCATGTGCCCTTACTATCTTGACGGTGATCTGGATAAGAGCCTTTCAGCTCTTACCCGGTGATACCCGTGTCATTGGCTACTGTGCAGTTTTCAAGGTCCGCGAAGAGGCAACACGACGCGCGACAGCCCGGGATCTAGTCCAGCGAGCCACCGGCAGCGTGCCGGTCTCTCAAAACTCAACAGCATGCGAGCCGCATCGATCGAGCGCGCTTGTGGCGCTCCGTGCGGCCTGCCAGGCCCGGTCGACATGCTAGAGCCGATCGGGTTCGGGTCGACCGTCGTGGCGCTCCGAAGAGCGATGGGACGACGGCTCCCTTGCGATCGGTGCCCAAATGGGCTCCCTAGAAAGGAGGTGATCCAGCCGCAGCTTCCGCTACGGCTACCTTGTTACGACTTCACCCCAGTCGCGGGCCCCACCTTCGACGGCACCCTCCAAAAAAGGTTAGGCAACCGGCTTCGGGTGTTGCTCACTCCCATGGTGTGACGGGCGGTGTGTACAAGGCCCGGGAACGTATTCACCGCGGCAGTGCTGATCCGCGATTACTAGCAACTCCGCCTTCATGCAGGCGAGTTTCAGCCTGCAATCCGAACCGAGACGCGCTTTAAGGGATTCGCTCCACCTCGCGGTCTTGCAACCCTCTGTACGCGCCAATGTAGCACGTGTGTAGCCCTGGACATAAGGGGCATGATGACTTGACGTCATCCCCACCTTCCTCCGGTTTGTCACCGGCAGTCTCGCATGAGTCCCCAACTAAATGCTGGCAACATGCGACGGGGGTTGCGCTCGTTGCGGGACTTAACCCAACATCTCACGACACGAGCTGACGACAGCCATGCACCACCTGTGATCCTGCCCCGAAGGGAGACCGTGTTTCCACGGCTGTCAGGAACATGTCAAGCCCAGGTAAGGTTCTTCGCGTTGCGTCGAATTAAACCACATGCTCCGCTGCTTGTGCGGGCCCCCGTCAATTCCTTTGAGTTTTAGCCTTGCGGCCGTACTCCCCAGGCGGGGCACTTAATGCGTTAGCGTCGGCACGGAGGGAGTCGACACCCCCCACACCTAGTGCCCATCGTTTACAGCGTGGACTACCAGGGTATCTAATCCTGTTTGCTCCCCACGCTTTCGCGTCTCAGCGTCAGTACCGTCCCAGCGAGCTGCCTTCGCCATTGGTGTTCCTCCCGATATCTGCGCATTTCACCGCTACACCGGGAATTCCACTCGCCTCTTCCGGACTCTAGCTCGACAGTTTCCACCGGCTTTCCAGGGTTGAGCCCTGGACTTTTACAGCGGACTTACCGAGCCGCCTACACGCTCTTTACGCCCAATAATTCCGGACAACGCTTGCCCCCTACGTATTACCGCGGCTGCTGGCACGTAGTTAGCCGGGGCTTCTTCTGAAGGTACCGTCACTCCGTCCGGCTATTCACCGGCTGAGCTTCGTCCCAACTGAAAGGGGTTTACAACCCGAAGGCCTTCTTCCCCCACGCGGCGTTGCTGCGTCACGCTTTCGCGCATTGCGCAAGATTCCCCACTGCTGCCTCCCGTAGGAGTCTGGGCCGTGTCTCAGTCCCAGTGTGGCTGATCGTCCTCTCAGACCAGCTACCCATCGTCGCCTTGGTGAGCCGTTACCTCACCAACAAGCTAATGGGCCGCGGGCCCATCCCGATGCGGAGGCCGAAGCTTCCTTTCCCCAGCGGTCTTATGACCGGAGGGCACATTCGGTATTAGCCCGAGTTTCCTCGGGTTGTCCCAATCATCGGGGCAGGTTACCCACGTGTTACTCACCCGTTCGCGGCTTTGC
The DNA here is from genome assembly GCA_963763525.1 of uncultured Solirubrobacterales bacterium. Lineage (GTDB taxonomy): Bacteria > Actinomycetota > Thermoleophilia > Solirubrobacterales > Solirubrobacteraceae > Palsa-465. Next base: position 281,000 of record CAVXPA010000008.1, on the reverse strand, counting down.
CCCAGGCCGAAGCCTGGTTCGTCGCTCCACTTGCATGTGTTAGGCACGCCGCCAGCGTTCGTCCTGAGCCAGGATCAAACTCTCCGTGAAGAACTGCTGATACTTCACAAAGAGTCGTCAGGAGTACACCCGCCGTGCCGAATCAGCGACTGAGTGTCGCATCGGGCGGCGGGCAAAAAATCCTGGGCCTGTCCCTGGTGGGAATCAGGCCCTTGCGCCTACACGAGGAAGCCCTTGATACACGAGGGGCTTCGGGCGCAAGACGGGGTCAATCTTGGCACCGTCGCCCAAACGGACCCTGAATCGGATCGATGGAGCGACGGCGTCGAACCTGGACACACATCTCGACCATGAAATCGATCGAGAGGTGCGCATGCTGTTGAGTTTTCAAAGACCGTCGCACCTCTTCGGAAGGGGATTCCTTCTCAAGGCACTCCCGGAGCCCAGACGGGTCCCGGAGCGGACTGAGCATTATAGCCCAGGATCTGCCCGCTTGGGAAGGGCCGCCGCGAATCTCTTGCTCCGCCTTGACCGAGCCCTTGCGAGCAACCAAGCTTAGCGCGCGATCGGGGGTTCGAGCGAGCTCGGTGCCGAAAATCAGCCGAGCACCTGGACGATGACCGTGCGCTGACGGGGCCGGTCGTCGAAATCGATCAGGACGATCTGTTGCCAGGTCCCGAGCACCATCTCCCCGTCGAGCAGCGGGATCGTCTCCGAAGGCCCGATCACGGCCGCTCGGAGGTGGGCGTGCGCGTTCGTGTCGTGGTTGCGCCGGTTGTGCTCGTAGTCCTCGCGCGCGGGGATCAGGCGCTCCAGCAGCTGCTGGAGATCCTGCACGCCGCCTGGCTCGTGCTCCATCGTCGTGATAGCGACGGTCGAGCCGCGCGCGAACACCGACACGAGGCCGCGGTCCACGCCGGCGCCGCGGACGACGCTGCGGACCCCCGCCGTGATGTCGAGGATCTCGCCGTCGCCGTGTGTGCTGAGACGTAGGAGACCGCCGTGAACGGTCATTTGCTCAGCCGCCCGCCCACGCCCGCCCGCTCAAACCGCGCGGGCCGCGTCCGGTGGCGTCAGGACGATCCGGACGAAGCGGCGCCGCCCGAGCTGCAGCACGGCCCCGTCGATTTCAGCCGCGGGGACGTCCAGCACCCCGTCGGGCACCGGCTCGCCGTTCAGCCGCACGCCGCCCTGGGCCAGGCTCCGCCGCCCCTCCGAGGTCGAGATCCCGAAGGCGCGGGACATGACCGCCGGGAGGTGGACGGTCGGCTCTCCCGAGGGCCACTCGAGTGTCGGGACGTCCTCCGGGAGCGCGCGCATGACGTGGACGCGGTCGAACGCCTCCTCTGCGGCGATCGCGGCCTCGGCTCCATGGAAGCGCTCCACGAGCGCGTGGGCGAGCGCTCGCTTCGCTTCCCGCGGTCCGAGATCGGCCGGTGGATCCGTGCCGAGCAGCAGCGAATACCACGAACCAAGGGCCTCGTCGGGAATGCTCATCGTCTTGCCGTACATCTCCGCCGGCGGATCGGTGACGGCGATGTAGTTGCCGAGCGACTTCGACATCTTGCGGACGCCGTCGGTGCCGACGAGCAGCGGCAGCGTCAGGATCACCTGCTCGGGCTGGCCGTAGGCGCGCTGGATGTCGCGCCCGAGCAGCAGGTTGAATTTCTGATCGGTCCCGCCGAGCTCCACATCGGCGCGGACGTTGACCGAGTCGTAGCCCTGCATCAGCGGGTAGAGCAGCTCGAGCACCGAGATCGGGTCGCCGGCGGCCCAGCGCTTGGCGAAGTCGTCTCGTTCGAGCAGCTGGGCGACCGTAGTCGTGCGGAGCAGCTGGAAGAGCTCGGCCATCGACATATCGAGCCACTCGCTGTTGAAGCGGACCTCGAGTCCCTCGGGGCGCAGGATCTTCAGGGCCTGATCCTGAAACGTCCGGGCGTTGGCGTCGATCTCCTCAGGGGCGAGGACCGGGCGGGTCACGGAGCGGCCACTCGGATCGCCGACGCGCGCGGTGTAGTCCCCGACGATCAGCACGACCGTGTGGCCGAGATCCTGAAACTCGCGCAGCTTCTGCAGCACGACCGTGAAGCCGAGGTGGATTTCGGGCGCCGTCGGATCGATGCCGAGCTTTACGCGCAGCGGCCGTCCGAGCGCAAGCTTGCGCTCCAGCGCCCCCTCGGGCAGGCAGTCGACGGCGTTGCGGGACAGCCACGCGGCCGCCTCCCCGGGCGTGGGATGGTCCGGACCCATCCGGGCGAATGCTAGACTGCCGCCCCCGGTGGGAGCCTCTGCCGCCGCGAATCACGTCGCGCGGCCACAGTCGCTTTTGGCGCTGACGCCGCTGCCTGACTCACCGGTAATCGCATGAGCGATGAGGTTCAAATCCCGATCATGGACGCGGCGCCGGATGCGCCGCCGCGCGACCGCTATGGAGCGAACGGCGACGGCGCGCGTGGAGCTCCGGCGCGCCGGCGGCGCTGGCCGCTCGGGCGTCGCCGGCCGCGGACCAAGCCGAAGCTCCGCAAGCTCAGGCTGCTCGCCGTTCTGATCGGCCTGGCCACGCTGGCGTTCATCTCGACGCTGTTCGGGATGCTGATGGCTGTCGCCTCGGACATTCCCCAGATCCAGAACGAGCAGCAGTACAGGGCCACGCTCAAGAACACGTATCTGTTCGACGATCAGGGGCGGCTCCTCGGCCTGCTCGCGCCGCCCAACCACGCCGTGATCGACGGCTTCTACGACATCTCGCCGTGGATGCGCCGGTCGATCGTGGCGGTTGAGGACAAGCGGTTCTGGACCGATCCCGGGGTCGACATCCGCGGGATCCTCCGCGCGTTGGTCTCCGACGTCACCGGACACGCGACTCAGGGCGCGTCGACGATCGCCCAGCAGTTCATCAAGAACGCGCTCGCCGCCGAGGACAACCGCACGATTCTCGAGAAGCTGCGCGAGGCCGCGATGGCGTTCCACCTCACGCGCGAGTGGCCGCGGACGAAGATCCTGACCCAGTACCTGAACTCGATCTACTTCGGCAACGGCGCCTATGGGATCGAGTCCGCCGCCCGCGTGTACTTCGGTGCGCAGCTCGGGTACGACCAGCCGGCCACGACCACGACGGATGCGGACACGTCGGCATGCGGCGACGGCACGGTCGAAGTGCCGATGCCGAAATGTGCGTCGCGGCTGGACCCTGCCCAGTCGGCGCTGCTCGCCGGCATGGTCGCGAACCCCAGCGCATTCGATCCGATCGCCCACCCCCAAGCGTCGAGGGAGCGCCGTGACCTCGTCCTCGAGGACATGCTCGCGCAGGGCATGCTCACGCAGACGCAGTACGACGTGGCGATCAACACCCCGCTACCCACAGCCGCCGACATCGAGCAACCGAATGAGCCGACCGCGACGCCGTACTTCACGAGCTGGCTGCGGCCGCAGATCATCTCTTCGATCGAGCGGATCGCGCATGTGTCCGCGAGCACAGCCGAGTACCGGGCGTTCTACGGTGGCCTGAAGATCAAGACGACGATCGACCTCAAGCTCCAGCAAGCGGCGGATCAGGCCGTCGCGGAGGACCTCCCGTACACCGCGGGGGGGCCGGTCGCCTCGGTCGTCGCGATCGACAACCGCACGGGCCAGGTGCGGGCGATGGTCGGTGGTCCTGAGGTCGCCTCTCCGGGCGGAGGCGTCGAGGAGGATTACAAGGGCTTTCCGTTCAACATCGCGACGATGGGCGAGCGCCAGCCCGGCTCGGCGTTCAAGCCCTTCACGCTCGCCGTGGCGCTCGAGTCGGGGTTCGGTCCGGACTCGATCTTCACCTCCGCGCCGATCAACTTCGTCGTGCCGAACAGCGGCGGCAAGGAGATCTTCCAGGTACGCAACTTCGGCAACTCGTACTCCGGCGAGATCTCGCTCGCCGACGCGACCGCGTACTCGGACAACTCGGTCTTCGCGCGTCTCGGGATCCAGGCGCTCGGTCGCACCGGGACGACGAGGGTCGCGCGGCTCGCCCAGGCGATGGGCATCCGCTCACGCGTCTCGAACAACTACGCGATGATCCTCGGCGCTATGAAGGTCGGGGTGTCGCCGCTCGACATGGCGCACGCCTACGAGACGTTTGCGACCGGCGGCCTTCGAGTCTACGACCCGCTCCTCGGCGATCGGGACAGAGGGCCGACGGGGATCGATGAGATCACGTGCCCGAGCGCGACGCTATGCGGCGGCCATCTGACGATCAAGGATGTGCCCCACTACCGGCGCGTCATCCCGCAGTCGATCGCGCAGGGGGTCCACAACCTCCTCGAAGGCGTCGTGGCGTTCGGCACCGGCACGGCGGCGCAGATCCCCGGTGTCGACGTCGTCGGCAAGACCGGGACGACGAGCGACTACGGCGATGCATGGTTCGTCGGCTGGACGCCGCAGCTGACGGTGGCCGTGTGGGTCGGAGTTCCGAACCGCCTCGTGCCGATGAGCACCGACTTCGACGGCGGCCCCGTCGAGGGTGGCACCTACCCGGCCGAGATCTGGCGCACATTCATGGAGCAGGCGCTGCCGATCCTCGCGAGCGAGCAGCCCGTTGGGAGCCGGCCGCCGGCGAACATCGGCTACGGACTCACGAGTGGCGGAGGCGTGTCCGCCCCGACCGGCGGTTACGTGAACGGCTCGGGTGGCGGGTCACTCACGCCAGGCGCCACGAGTCTCGGCGTCACTGGCTCGACGGGCGTGGGCGCAACCGGCGGCCAGACCGGCGGTGGGACCGGTACCGGCGCCACGGCGGGCCAGACCGGCGTGGGGACGGGCACGGGCGCAACCGGCGGCCAGACGGGCGGTGGTGGCGGTGGCGCGACTGGCGCCGGCGGAACCGTCGGCGGCACCGGCGCGGGCGGCGGCGGCGCGACGGGCGCCGGCGGAACCGCAGGTGGGACCGGCGCGGGCGGCGGCGGCGCGACGGGCGGCGGCGGAACCGCAGGTGGGACCGGCGCGGGCGGCGGCGGCACGACGGGCACCGGCGGGACCGGAGGCGGGACCGGCGGTGGGACAGGCGCGGGTGGCGGCGGTGCGACGGGCACCGGCGGAACCGGAGGCGGGACAGGCGCGGGCGGCGGCGGCGCGAGCGGCACCGGCGGGGGCGGTGGATCGGGCGGCTCGGGGGTCTGATCGCCCCCGCACGAGCCTGGAGGCTGGCTAACTGCCCACTCGAAACCTGGACAACTGCCCACTCGCGTCGCGGATTCTGGCGAGTGGGCCGTTAAGCATGCACAGTGGCGGTCTTCGCCCCACTGGCCGCCGCGGAGAGCGCGAGTGGGACGTTCTACAGGTTTTGAGTGGGGCGATTTACAGGTTTCGCGGCGCGGGCGGCGATTTTCCGCGATTCGAGAGCTCGAGCGGGCCTCCCGAGCCGGCGACTTCCAGGTTTCAGGGCTCGCCGAGCACGCCCGCGGCAGACCACTGCCCCTCATCCAAACGCACCGGTCTCGACACGAACCGGTTGCCGGCCGCGGAGAAGCGCCACGGGAGCTCGGGCGCCTTGGTGATCCCGATTCGCCGGTCGACCGCGATCTCGACGCCCCGCCACGACCGCGGGCGGGCCGAGATCAGGATCGGACCGCGCGTCAGGTCGCTGCCGTTGTCATCGAGCCCGATCCCGAGCGCCTGCGTCAGCTTGCCGGGGCCCGAGCACAGGCTCCTGATCGGCTCGACCCCTCGGCGCAGGCGCATCGTCTCGATCCCGGTGAGCGGCTCGAGCGCGCGGATCAGCACCGCGGCCCCGACCCCCTCCGGCTCACTGACCGCGTTCAGCATCGCGTGGACGCCGTAGGACCGGTACACGTACGCGAAGCCGGGCGGCCCGAACAGAATCCGCGTCCGCGCGGTGAGACCGACGAACGCGTGGCATGCGGGCTCCGATTCGTGGTAGGCCTCGGTCTCGACGATCACGCCGGAGCAATCCTGGTGTGAGACCACGCAGCCGATCAGAGACCGTGCGACCGCCAGCACCCCGCGGCGGTAGAACGACGCACTCAGTACACGCCCGGGGGGCGTGGCGGCGGCCGGCCTGGCCCCGTTCACGGCAATGGCCTCACGAAGACGGACTCACGCGGACAAAGCCTCTCGCGCCGCCGACAGCTGCTCGCGGACGCGGGCGAGGGCGGTACCGCCAAGAGAGACCTTCGACTCGATCCAGGCGCGATCGCGCAGCAGCGCGTAGACCCGCTCGTCGAGCAGCGGCGACGCGGCGGCGAACTGCTCACGTGAGAGCTCCGACAGCGAGGACCCCTGCGAGACGGCCGTGCGCACCAACCCCGCGACGATGCCGTGCGCCTCGCGAAACGGAACCCCGAGCGTCACGAGAAGATCGGCGATGTCCGTCGCGGCGAGAAACTGATCGCTCGCCGCCGCCGACATGCGCGAGCGGTCGAAGGAGACCGCGCGGAGCATGCCGGTAGCGGCTTCCAGACAGAGCGCGAGCGTGTCGGCGGTGTCGAACAGGTGCTCCTTGTCCTCCTGCATGTCCTTGTTGTAGGTGAGCGGGAGGCCGTGCAGCACGCCGTGCAGCGCGACCAGATGCGCGGCGATCCGCGGCGCCTTGGCGCGCAGGAGCTCGGCGGCGTCCGGGTTCTTCTTCTGCGGCATGATCGAGGAGCCCGAGGACCACGCGTCGGACAGCGTGCAGAAGCCGAACTCCGACGAGGACCAGAGGACGATCTCGCCGCCGAGGCGCGACAGGTGGGTGGCGCACGTGGCCGCGGCGGCGAGGTAGTCGAGTGCGAAGTCGCGATTGGACACGGCGTCGATCGAGTTCGGCGAGGGTTGCGCGAAGCCGAGCTCGCGCGCGAGCAGCGCCCGGTCCGTGTCGAAGTTGACGCCCGCGAGGGCGCCCGCGCCGAGCGGGAGCGAGCCGCTCGCGTCGATCACCGAGGCGAACCGCGCGCGGTCGCGTACGAGCATCCACACGTACGCGAGCAGGTGGTGGCTGAGGTAGACGGGCTGAGCGCGCTGCAGGTGGGTGTAGCCCGGGATCGGCCAGTCGACGTGGCGCTCGGCCAGGTCCACGAGGACCTCCCCCAGCGTCCGGATCGCCCCGAGATGCTCCTCGGCGGCAGCCCGGACGAACATCGCGACGTCGGTGGCGACCTGGTCGTTGCGCGAGCGCGCGGTGTGGAGCTTGCCGCCGACGCGGCCGGCGATCTCCGTCACCCGGCGCTCGATCGCCATGTGGATGTCCTCGTCGGCCTCAGAAAACGGAAACTCTCCCGCCTCGAGCTCCGCCCAGACGCGAGCCAGCGCGCCGTCGAGCTCGTCGCGGTCGGCCGCCGAGATGATCCCGCGGGCGGCGAGCATCGCGACGTGAGCGCGCGACTGGCGCACGTCGTAGGCCCACAGCCGCCGGTCGAAGCCGATCGAGTCGTTCAGCCGCCGAAACGCGCTGTCCGGCGGCTCCGAGAAGCGCGACATCACCCCGCCTGCAGCGCGCCGGGCCGTGCCAGGACCGCCTCGAGCGCCCCGGCCACCCGCGCGACCTGACCCTCGGTCATCTGCGGGAAGAACGGCAGCGCGATCGAGCGGGCCGCGACGTCCTCGCAGACCGGGAACTCGCCGTCCCGGTGCCCGAACTGCTCACGGTAGAAGCTCATCAAGTGCACTGCCGGGAAGTACGGCTTGCTCGGCACGCCGTACTCGGCGAGCGACCGCACCGCGCCGTCGCGATCGACCCCGCGGGGCAGCTGAACGACGAACACGAACCAGCTGCGCCGGTTGCCACCCGCGTCAGGACACGGAAGCGTCAGGTCCTCGAGACCCGACAATGCCTCCCGGTAGAGGGAAGCGACGCGTGCGCGATCACCCAGCATCGAGTCGAGCCGTTCGAGCTGCGCGAGACCGAGCGCGCAGGCGATGTCCGACAGCCGGTAGTTGAACCCGAGGCGATCGTGGTCGAGCCAGCCCATGTCGGGTGCGCGGCCCTGGTTGCGCTCGGAATCGAGCCGTTCTTTGAGCGCCGCGTCCTCGCACACCACCACGCCGCCCTCGCCGGTCGTGAGCTGCTTGTTTGGGTAGAAGCCGAACACCGCCAGGTGGCCGCGTCCGCCGACCGGCACGCCGTCGCCGTCGATCGCGCCGAGCGCCTCGCATGCATCCTCGACGATCGGCAGCCCGAGGCGCTCGAGCGCCCCGATCTCGGCCGGATAGCCGAATACGTGCACCGGCAGCAGCGCCGCGGTGCGCGGGCCGACCGCCGCCGCGACTGCTTCGGCATCGAGGTTCAGCGTGACCGGATCGATGTCCGCGAACACGGGACGCGCGCGCTCGTAGAGAGCGACGTTCGCGCTCGCGACGAACGAGAACGGGCTCGTTATCACCTCGTCCCCCGCCCCGACACCGACCGCGCGCAGGGCCAGGTGCAGGCCCGCCGTGCCACTCGACACGGCGCTGCCCCAACGTGCCCCGACCCGCGCCGCCAGCGCCTCCTCGAACTCGGCCAGGCGCGGGCCGAGCGACAGCCGCCCGGAGCGCAGCACCTCGAGCACGAGCTCCTCCTCGCGCTCTCCGATCACCGGGTGCGCGAGTGGAAGCTCGCCGGACATCACGTTCCCGGGGCGGATGCGCCTGCCTGCTCGCGGCGCTCGCGCCGTTGCAGCTGCATTCCGTGCTCGAGCGAGTCGACGAGCGCCTCCCACGAGGCCTCGATCACGTTCTCCGAGACCCCGATCGAGCCCCACACCAGATCGCCGTCGGACGCGTCGAGCAGGACGCGCGTGATCGCCTCCGTGCCCTTCGCCTCGTCGAGGATCCGGACCTTGAAGTTGACCAGCTCGATGTCGCCCAGATGTGGATAGATGTCGAGCAGCGCGTCGCGCAGCGCGCGGTCCAGCGCGTTGACCGGCCCGTTGCCCTCGGCGGTGCGCACGTAGCGCTCCCCGTCGACCCAGATCTTGATCGTCGCCTCGGTCTCGACACGGCCGTCCGCGCGCTGCTCGACGAGCACGCGCCAGGACTCGAGCCGGAACAGCGGCTCGTATTCGCCGGCCTGCTTGCGCAGCAGCAACTCGAACGACCCGTCGGCGGCCTCGAAGTGGTAGCCGCGGTGCTCGAGCGCCTTGACCTGCTCGAGCACGCGGTCGGCGGCATCGTCGTCCAGGGCGATGCCGGCCTCCTGCGCCCGGGCGCGGACGGTCCCCTTCCCCGACAGCTCGGAGATCAGGACCTCGCGCTCGTTGCCGAGGACGGCAGGGTCGACGTGCTCGAACGTCGCCGGATCCGCCTGCACGCCCGCCACGTGCATCCCGCCCTTGTGGGCGAACGCGTTGCGCCCGACGTACGGCTTGTCGGGATCGGGCGTGAAGTTGAGCAGCTCGTCGAGCAGGTGCGCGGTCGGCGTCAGCGACCCGAGCTGGGAGGCGGTCAGGCAGTCGTAGCCGAGCTTGAGTTGGAGGTTCGCGATCACCGTCACGAGGTTGGCGTTGCCACACCGCTCCCCGTAGCCGTTGATCGTGCCCTGTACGTGCTTCGCTCCCTGCGCGACGGCGGCGAGCGATCCCGCGACGCCGCACCCGGCATCGTCGTGGCAGTGGATGCCGACGCCGACGCCCGCCGGCGCAAGCGCGGCGACCACGGCCGCGACCGCGCTGGCGATCCGATCTGGCAACGTGCCGCCGTTCGTGTCGCAGCAGACGACCGTCTCGGCGCCCGCGTCGGCGGCGGCCCGCAGGCACCGGAGCGCATACCCCGGGTCGTCTGCGTAGCCGTCGAAGAAGTGCTCGGCGTCATACAGGACGCGCTTGCCCTGCGCGACGAGGAACGCGACCGACTCGGAGATCATCCGCAGGTTTTCCTCGCGGTCTACCTTGACCACCTTCTCCAGGTGCAGTCCCCACGTCTTGCCGACGAGCGTGCAAACCGGCACGAAGCAATCGGCGAGCACCCGCAGCGCGAGATCCTGTTCGGCGCGGACGCCGCGGCGGCGCGTCATCCCGAACGCCGCCACCGACGCATGCGCGAACGATTCGCCCGCCAGGAGCTCGAACAGCTCGAGCTCCTTCGGGTTGGAGCTCGGGAAGCCCGCTTCGATCAGGTCGATCCCGAGCGCATCGAGGCTGTGCGCGACGCGCAGCTTCTCCTGTGCGGACAGCGACATTCCCTCCCCCTGCATTCCGTCGCGCAGGGTCGTGTCGTACAGCTCGATCTTCGTCATCGAGGCGGCGTGGCCACGGCTGAGGGCACCTGGACGATGTCGAGCCAGTCCAGGTAGCGCGGATCGCGGCCGCGCAGCGCATCTTCGAACACCTGCATGATCGAGTGCGTCATCGGGCCCATCTTGCCGTCGCCGATGACGTGATCGTCGACCTCCCGCACCGGCACGAGCTCTGCCGCTGTGCCGGACATGAACACCTCGTCGGCCAGGATCAGTTCCGCCCGCGCGAGGTCGCGCTCCTCGATCTCATAGCCGAGGTCGCGCGCGATCCGCAGCACGGAGCGGCGCGTGATGCCGTCGAGGATGCCCGCCGTCTGCGGGGGCGTGCAGAGCTTGCCGTGGCGGACCGCGTAGATGTTCTCGCCCGAGCCCTCCGAGACGAACCCCTGCGAGTCGAGCAGGATCGCCTCCTCGTAACCACCCTTCGTCGCCTCGATCTTCGCGAGCACGCTGTTCAGGTATTGCCCGCACGCCTTCGCGTGAGGGATCAGCGCGTCGTGGTGGATCCGCCGCCAGCTCGAGACCTTCGCGCGCACGCCCGCGTGCTTGGCCGACTCCCCGAGGTACGCGCCCCAGGGCCAGGCGGCGATCGACACCTCGACCGGCGCGTCGAGCGGGAACAGGCCCATCTGCCCGTAGCCGCGAAACACGATCGGGCGGATGTAGCACTCGCGCAGCTCGTTCGCCGCGATCAGCTCGTGCGTCGCGGTGCGCAGCTCCGCGAGCGTGTACGGGATCGGCATGTAGTACAGCTCGGCCGACTTGAACAGCCGGTCGAGATGGTCATGGTGGCGGAAGATCGCGGTTCCGTGGGCGGTCTCGTACGCCCGCTCGCCCTCGAACACGCCGGTTCCGTAGTGCAGCCCGTGCGTCAGAACATGTACCTTCGCGTCCTCCCAGGCCACGAGCTCTCCGTTGTGCCAGATGAGGTCCGCTTGTTGCACGACTGCTCCTTAGAGGTGGTTGAGGACTGCCTGAGTGGCCTCCGCAGTGGTCGCGGTGCCGCCGAGGTCAGCGGTGCGCAGCCCGTCGGCGAGCGCCCCGTCAACGGCCGATTCTATCGATGCCGCCTGGGCCTCCATGGCCAATCCGTGGCGCAGCATCAGCGCTGCCGAGAGGAACATCGCGAGCGGATTCGCCGTCCCGGTGCCGGCGATGTCGGGCGCCGAGCCGTGCACGGGCTCGAACAGTCCCGGCCCGCCTGAGCCCAGCGAGGCGCTCGGGAGCATCCCGAGCGATCCGGTCAGCATCGCCGCTTCGTCGCTGAGGATGTCGCCGAACATGTTGTCCGTCAGGATCACCTCGAAGTGGCGCGGCGCCGCGACGAGCCGCATCGCCGCAGTGTCGACGAGCTGGTGCTCGAGCTCGATGTTCGGAAACTCGCGCGCGTGCAGGTCGCGCACCACCTCGCGCCACAGCCGGCTCGTCTCGAGCACGTTCGCCTTGTCGACGCTCGTCACGCGCGACTTGGCGGAGCCGAACGCGACCCGGGCGATCCGCTCGATCTCAGCGCGCGTGTAGACGCACACATCCGAGGCCGCGTCCTCCGTGCGGGTCTTCTCGCCGAAGTAGATCCCTCCGGTCAGCTCGCGCACGACGAGAAGGTCGACGCCCTCGACCAGCTCGCGCTTGAGCGGGCTCGCGTCGTACAGCGCGGGCAGCGGCTTGACGGGCCGCAGGTTCGCGAACAGCCCGAGCTCTTGCCGCAGCCGGAACAAGCCCTGCTCGGGCCGGGGCTTCGCCGGGTCGGTCGTGTCCCACTTGGGCCCGCCGACCGCCGCGAGCAAAACCGCGTCGGAGCGCCGGCACGCCTCGAGCGTCTCGTCGGTGATCGCGACGCCGTACGCGTCGATCGAGCAGCCGCCGAACAGGTGCTCCTCGAGCTGCAGCTCGGCGCCCGCCGCACGCAGCACGTCGAGCGTCGGTCCCATGATCTCGGGGCCGATCCCGTCGCCCGGCAGCACGATCACGCGGGGGGGCATGGCGATCCGGCACGCTAGCAGCGTGCGGCGCGCGACCGACGCGCCGTATCATGGAGCGATGGCGGTGACTAGTCGCGGGGCTAGGCGCTCGGCCGTTGTGATCGCGCTCGCGGTCTGCGTCGTGCTGCTCGCTGCTGCGCCGGCGCTGGCCGACAACTCGCTCGTCGGCGAGTGGCACATGGACCAGCTCAGCATCGCCGGCGAGGGCATCTACTCGACGCCGGACGACTCCGGGAACGGCAATGACCTCAGTGGCAATGACGGGACGCAGGTGGCGGGGAAATGGGGAGACGCCATTGCGTTCGACGCAAACCAGTTCGACGAGCTCAGCGCGCCGGCCGGTGCTCCCGCGCTCGAGCAGTCCCAGTTGACCGTGATGGCGTGGGTGAAGGCCGCCGCCAGTCCCGGACCGAACGCCATCATCATCGCCCAGGGCGGCAGCCCCGGCTGTTCTCCGTCCTCGTATGCGCTGACCTCGGGCGGCGACGGCGGCCTTCAGTTCCAGATTTACGACGGCATGAGCGTGTCCCCGTCGGCTGACCCGGGGCCGGGGATCTGGGACGGCGCCTGGCACTTCGTCGTCGGCACCTACGACGGCCAGACTGTCCGCCTGTACGTCGACGGGACGGAGGTGACACCGGGGTTCGCCAGCAGCACGACGATCGACTACCGGCTCCCGAACAACACGTTCACCCTCGGGGGCTATCCAGATCCGAACTGCAAGCAGTTCGCCTTCTACTCGGGCGCGCTGGACGAGGCGCGCGTGTACGACCGTGCGTTGAGCGCGGATGAGATCAGCCAGCTGCAGGCGGCAAGCGGCGGCAACAGCCCGCCCGAGCTCGGCGGACCGCCCCCTCCCCCGCCACCGACGACCACCACCACGACGCCGCCGCCGACCACGACCACCACGTCGACGGCCGCGCCGCCACCGCCGCCGCCCCCCGTACAGCCCCCGGTCGCTCGCTTCAGCTTCGCAGGCGCCTCGGGCAAGCTGAAGGGCGCTGCGTGGTTCGACGGAGCGTCCTCGCACGCATTCGGCCCCCGGACGATCGTCAGCTACGCCTGGGATCCGACCGGGTCCGGGACCTACTCCGATCCATGTGGGAAATCGCCGATCGCCTCGCTTGTCTTCCACAGTGTCGGGTTGCACACGGTGGGGCTCAAGGTCACCGACAGCGCCGGCGCCGTCGCGACGACGCGATTGACCATCAGGGTGTCGGCGACGATGGTCGACAGGTTGCTGGGTTCACAAACGGTGTTCGACTGCGAGAACCCGGCGGCCGGCGGCGAGCAGGCGAGCACGGCGGACTGCATCAAGACGTTCGCCTGGTCGATCATCGACGTCAACAGCCGCGGCGCTCCGAACGACTGCTTCTTGGTCCAGGCGCGCTTCCGGCCCGGCGTGTTCTCGATCGCTCCGCTCCTGGCCTCGGACCCGGCCGCTCGGACTGCGATCTCGCTCCCCGCGGCGCTGAAGAACGCCTTATACCTGTACCACGCCACGGTCTCCGGACCGGTCGCGCTCAACGGGCTCTACATCCCCGTGCCCGAGGGTGTGAAGACCGTCTATGACACCGGCGATGGGACGATCGGCCTCGGGCGCCTCGATCTGCGGCTGGGACCGTTCGGGACCCAGACGCTCGACCTGAGCGAGCACATCACGCTGACCAACCTGTTCCCGGGAGACTGCTACACCCACCCGACGCAGGGCTTCCGGCTGGTGCCCAGCGGGCTGCTGAGCGGCGGCACGAAGATCGGCGGTCTGCCGATCCAGGGCGGGGTCGCGATCGATCTGCTCGACCACTCGAGCAGGGCCACGTTCAAGGTCGGCCTTCCGAACATCTTCGGCTTCGCCCCCGGCCAGCCCGCCCAGGGCACGCTGTGCCTGAACAGCGACAACGTCAACGGCGCGAGCTTCGAAGGCATGACGCTGGCGGTGCCGAACGCGTTCATCGGCCCGTTCCCGGTTCAGAATCTCAGCTTCAACTTTCAGCAGGACGGCGACATCTGGTCCGGCGGTGCCACCGTCACGCTGCCGGGGAGCGGCATCGGCCTCGACGCCTCGCCGCCACCGCCGGACCTCGGCTTCGGCATTCGCGGCGGCCAGTTCGACCACGCCGGCATCGGCGTCGACTTCGGCCCCGCCGGCCCGGAGCTGTTCCCAGGCGTCATCCTGACGAACATCCACGTGGCGTTCGGCGTGGACCCGATCCGCTTCACCGGGGGCATCGGCCTGACCGCGGCCCAGATCCTCGACATCAACGGGGACGTGTTCGTGGCGGCGGCGAATCCGGATCAGCCGTACTACTTCCCCGCCACCGGCGGCGATCTGTCGCCGCTGTCCGGCCGCTCACTCATCTCGACCACCGTTGCCGTCGGGGGCAATGCGACCCTTCACGTCCCGGTGGTCGGGCAGCTGCCGGTGGCCAACGCCTATCTCCTGTACGAGTACCCGGACTACTTCGAGTTCGGCGGCGGTTTCGAACTCGACCCGCCGCTGCTGAAGATCACGGGCTCGCTGGGCGGCTTCCTGGATCCCCAGAACAGCACCTTCAACCTCCAGGCATCGGTCGCCGCGTGTCTGCGCGACGCGATCTCGGTAGGCATCGGACCGGTCAACATCGACATCAAGCCCTGCTTCAGCACCGGCGCCGTCATCTCGAGCAACGGCGTCGGCTTCTGCGGCACGATTCCCGTTCCGTTCCCGATCACGGGCGTGGTGCCCGTCACTGTCACCGTCGGCTATCACTGGGGCGACTCGCTGCCGTCGTTCGGCTTTTTCTCCTGTGACATCGGCAGCTACAGCGTCCAGTCGACGCACACGGCGCACGACGCCGCAGGACCGGGATTCACCCTCCCCGCCGGCTTGGCCGCCGCAACCGTCCGGCTCACGGGCGCCGGCGGCGCGCCCGACGTGATCATCACCGCGCCGGGAGGCCACTCGTTCTCGACCGCCGGCGCGACCGGCAGCAACGATCTACTGGTCGTCCGCATCCCGGCAGCCGACGAGACCCTGGTTGCGGTGCGCCACCCGCTGCCCGGCCGCTGGACCCTCGCTCCGGCCGGCGTCTCGACCCCTGTCACCTCCGTCGCGGTGGCGCAGGCGCTGCCGCCGCCGGCAATCTCCGCCCGCGTCATCGCGCGCGGGGCGAACCGGGTCCTGCGTTACCGCGTCACGCTTACCCCCGGCCGCCAGATCACCTTCGTCGAGCGGGGGGCCGGCGTCAACCATGTCCTCGGCCGGGCGCTCCGTCACGTGGGCGCGCTCGTGTTCAGACCCGCCCCCGGGACCGCCGGCAACCGCCAGATCATGGCGATGATCACCCAGAATGGGACGCCGGTGCGCGACATTCCAGTGACGAGCTACCGGGCGCCGCGCTCGCCTCGTCTCCCCTCGCCCCATCTCACCTTGATTCGCACGCGCCGGTCGCTCACGGTCCGATGGTCGCCTGTGCCGCGGGCCTGGCGCTACGCGGTGACGGTGACGCTCCCGAGTCATCATCGCGTCTTCCGCCTCATTCGTGGGCGAGCAGTCACATTCACGATCGTCGACCGGCGCACACATGTCCGCGTGCAGGTGCTGGCGATCGAGGCTGACGGGCGTCGGGGCGCGCTCTCGAGCGCGATCAGCTAGGCAGCCGCCGCGTCCCAGTCACGTTCCGCCCGGGCCGCCATCACAGCGCGGTCGTGACGGGTCCCGGGCGCTCCCGTTCGCGCTCGTAGGCGTCGATTCCCTCGGTGTCCTCGGCGAGAGTGAGCGCGATGTCGTCGAGCCCGCTGAGCAATCTGTGCTTGATCTCCCAGTCGATCTCGAACCGCGCTGTCCCGCCAGGCCACCGCACCTCCTGCTCCCGCAGGTCGATCTGCGCCTCGCCGGCCTCCGCGATCGACGCGCACACGTCAGCCGGCAGCTGCACCGGCAACAGGCCGATCTTGGTGCAGTTGGAGCGGAAGATGTCGGCGAAGCTGGGCGCGACGATCGCCTCGAAGCCGAAGTCCTCGAGCGCCCAGGCGGCGTGCTCCCGGCTCGAGCCGCAGCCGAAGTTGCGCCCGGCGACCAGGATCGGGTTCGGGGGCAGATGCCAGCCGGGCTCGCGCACCCAGTCGAAGAACAGGAATTCCCCGAACCCGGCGCGCGCGATCCGCTTGAGGAACTGCTTGGGGATGATCTGGTCGGTGTCGACGTCGTCGCGGTTGAGCACCGACACCGGGCCGGTGATCGTCTCGATTGCCTTCATCGGTTGCCGCTCCAATCTCTGATATCGACGAACCTGCCCTCGATCGCCGCGGCTGCGGCCATCTCGGGCGAGACCAGGTGCGTGCGCGAGCCCCGGCCCTGGCGGCCCTCGAAGTTGCGGTTCGAGGTCGAGGCCACGCGCTCCCCGGGCGCAGCGATGTCCGGGTTCATCCCCAGGCACATCGAGCACCCGGCGTCGCGCCAGTCGAAGCCGGCGCGACGGAAGATCCGGTCGAGCCCCTCGAGCTCGGCCTGCAGCTTGACGCGCTGGGAGCCGGGCACGACCATCGCATGCACGCCGTCCGCGACCTTGTGGCCGTCGATGACGGCCGCGGCCGCGCGCAGATCGCCGATCCGCGAGTTCGTGCAGGAGCCGATGAAGACGCGGTCGAGCGCGATCTCGGTCATCGGCGTGCCCGCCGTCAGGCCCATGTAGTCGAGCGCGCGCTCGTCCTGCTCGCTGCCCGGCGCGGGGACCACGTCGGTCACCTGCACGACCATCCCCGGGTTGGTGCCCCAGGTGACCATCGGGCTGACGGCGTCGGCGTCGACCACGACTTCCTCGTCGAACTGGGCGCCATCGTCGGTCTGCAGCTCGCGCCACTGCGCCGGCAGCTCGCTCGGCGCCCCCGGCCGTCCGATCACCCACTCGAACGTCGTGTCGTCGGGAGCAACCATCCCGGCCCGGCCGCCACCCTCGATCGTCATGTTGCAGACGGTCATCCGCCCCTCCATCGACATCGCTTCGATCGCGGGGCCCGCGAATTCGACCACGTGCCCCACGGCGCCGTCCACGCCGATCTGGCCGATCGTCGCGAGGACCAGATCCTTCGGCGTGACGCCGAACCTCAAGTCGCCTTCGTAGCGGATCCGCATCGAGCGGGGCTTGACCTGCACGAGGCACTGGGTGGCCAGCACGTGCTCGACCTCGCTCGTGCCGATCCCGAACGCGAGCGCGCCGAACGCGCCATGGGTGGCGGTGTGCGAGTCGCCGCACACGATCGTCATCCCCGGCTGCGTCACGCCGAGCTCCGGACCGATCACATGGACGATCCCCTGGTGCTCGGAGCCCAGCGAGTACAGCGGGACGCCGAACTCCTCGCAGTTGCGCTCGAGCGTCTGCACCTGCACGCGCGAGAGCTCATCGCGGATCTGGGCGGCCACGATCGTGCCGTCGGTCGGAACGTTGTGATCCGCCGTGGCGAGCGTCCGGTCCGGCCGGCGGACCTGCCGCCCGGCCATCCGCAGCCCCTCGAATGCCTGCGGGCTCGTGACCTCGTGGACGAGGTGCAGGTCGATGTAGATCAAGCTGTGCGAGACCTCGTGGGCCTCCCAGATCTTGTCGAACAACGTCTGTGGCATCGGCGTCTCAGCTTCTCCTCAGCCCCGCTGTCAGGATCGCCAGCAGCGCGGCCTCGTCGGTTCCAGGGTTCTCGAAGTGGTGTGGTAGGTCGGCGTCGAACGTGACGCAGTCGCCGGCGGCGAGCCGGTAGCGCTGGCCGTCGCAGTGGAGCACGAGCGAGCCGGACTGCACCAGCGCGGTCTCGCGGCTGCCGGGCTCGTGCATCGGAGGGTCACCGGACGCTCCCGTCATCGCCCCCGGCGCGAGCGTGTGTCGGGAGAGCTCCACGCGCTGGCCGGGCAGCGGCGGCGTCAGGATCTCGTACTGGTGCCCGGTCGCGTTCGCCGGACCCTTGCGACGGTCGGCTTCCCGCACGACCGTGACGGCGCCGTCCTCGTCGAGGCGCAGCAGCTGCGAGAGCCGGAGCTCGAGCCCGGCGGCGATCCGGCCCGCGATCTGGAGCGTCGGGCTGGTCTCGCCGCGTTCGACCTGCGAGAGCATCGGCGCGCTCACCCCGGAGCGCTCGGCGAGGTCGCGCAGCGAGAGATCCATCGCCTCGCGCAAGGCCCGGATGCGCGAACCGACAGGGTCGACGGCTCCAACAGCTGGCATACATCTGTACGCTATCACGTACAGATGTAGATCCCCCACGTTCGGCTGCTGGTGGGGCCCTGATTCCACCAGCAGCACGAACGCAGGAAACGCCCCCGCGCCCCTCGGTCGGTCGGACACACCCCCGATGCGCTAAGACGCCTTTGCAGCGTCTTTTAGCTAGAAAGAGGTAACCAAAGCCGCCAAGGCCGGTCAATGCCTTTGGCAACAGAACGGCAACGGCGCGGCAACAGACAGGATATGTTGCGCGCCATGGCGATTCAGTTCGGCCTGCTGGGTGAGCTCAGAGTCGAAGCGAACGGCGCCCGCCTACCGCTCGGCGGCGCGCGCCAGAAGGCGCTGCTCGCGCGCCTGCTGGTCTCCCGGAACGAGCTCACGCGCCGCGACCGCCTGGTCGCCGATCTGTACGGCGCGGCACATAGCGGGCCGAAGGCCCTACAGGTGGCGATCGCCCGCTTGCGGCGCTCGCTCGCGCCCGCGCTCGGCGAGCACGAGCCGCAGCTGCTCGTGAGCCGAGACGGCGGCTACCTCCTGCGCGTCGGCGACGATCAGCTCGACGCGTGGCTGTTCGAGCGCTCCGTGGCCGCGGCCGAGGAGGCGATGAACGCGAAGGTGCTCGAGTCAACGGAGGCGCACCTGCGCGACGCCCTGTCGCTCTGGCGCGGGCCGCCGCTGGCCGAGTTGCCCGACGTCACGTGGGCGCGACCCGCGGTCGTCCGCCTGCGCGAGCTGCATGCCCGGGCACTCGAGCTGCGAAGCGAGCTGACGCTCGCGCTCGGCGGCCACAAGCACGCGATCGCGGAGCTCGAGGAGCTCGTCGCGCTGCACCCCGCGCGCGAGCACGCCTGGGGGCTGTTGATGATCGCGTTCTACCGAGTCGGGCGGCAGGCCGACGCGCTCGTTGCGTACCGAGAGGCGCGGCGCCATCTCGTGGAGGCGCACGGCATTGAGCCTGGGCCGGCGCTGCGGGATCTGCAGCGTGCGATCCTGCTCCAGGATCCGGCGCTGCGCGAAGCTCCGGTGAGCTCGGCAACGCTCGGACTGCTGGCGGCGCCGCCGAGCGGCGAGGAGCCCGCCGGCTCCCGCTTCGTCGGCCGAGTCGGCGAACGGGCGGCGCTCGACGCCGCGCTCGCGCGCACGAGCGCCGGGCAGCGCGTCGCGGCGATGATCAGCGGCGAGCCCGGCATCGGCAAGACGCGCCTCGCGACCGAGCTCGCACGGCAGGCGCACCGCGAGGGCTTCGCGATCCTGTTCGGCCGCTGCGAGGCTGATCTCGAGCTCCCGTTCAAACCGTTCGTCGAGGCGCTCGGGCAGCTCTTGACGACGACGACCGACGATGCCGTACGCACACACGTGCGCGAGCACGAGCGCGTGCTCGCGCGGCTGCTCCCCCTCAGCGGGAGCGACGGCGCTCGCGGCGAGCCGGCGCCGGTCGCCTCAGCCGCCACGGCCCCCTCGGCCGCGTCGGACGCTTCCGCCGCCGACACGAGCGGCCTGCAATACGCGTTGTTCGCCGCCGTCGCGGGGCTGCTCGTACAGGCCGGCGCGGGGCAACCCGTGCTGCTCGTGCTCGAGGACCTGCATTGGGCGGACCGCTCCAGCCTGCTGCTCCTGGGCCACCTGCTGACGACGCCGACGCGGCCTCGGCTGATGGTCCTCGGTACCTATCGCTCGAACGAGCTCGAGCCCGGCCACCCGCTCCAGGATCTGCTCGCCGACCTGCACCGGGAGCCCGGCGTGCTGCGGATGGAGCTGGTCGGGCTGCTCGACACGGAGGTCGCCGAGCTCGCCGGGTTGCTGTTCGGCGATCGACCGGGGCTCGAGCCGGAGGCCCTCCGGGCGGTGCGGACGAGCACCGACGGCAACCCGTTCTTCGTGACCGAGGTCCTCCATGCGCTCGTCGAGTCGGGCGCCACCGCCGCGGAGTTCGACCCCGAGGGATCGCTGCCGCTGCCGACGAGCATCCGCGAGACGGTGTACAAGCGCGTCGCGCGGCTCGGCGAGCCGGCCGGCGCCAGCCTCGCCGGCGCGTCGGTGCTCGGGACCGCGTTCGATCCGGAGCTCGTCCCCGCGCTCGTCGAGCGGCCCTCGGACGACGTGCTCGACGCGCTCGATGCGGCCGCGGCCGCGGGCCTGCTGATCGAGGAGGGCGATCAGCTCGCGTTCCGTCACGCGCTGATCGCGCAGACGCTATACGAAGGCATCTCGCTGGCTCGCAGGCGGTCGCTGCACCGCCGCGCCGCCGGGTTGCTGGAGCAGCGCGCGGATGCCGGCGATCGCGGCGTCACACCAGCCGCCGTGGCTCGTCACTGGATCCGCGCGAGCCCGCGCGGCGTGGACGCCGAGCGCGCCGTCGACTGGGTCCGACGGGCGGGCGACGATGCGATCGCGAGGCTATCGCCGCAGGAGGCGCAGCGCTCCTACCAGCGGGCGCTGACGTTGAGCGCCGGTCAGCTCTCGCAGCGCAAGGACGAGCGCTGCGCGCTGCTCGTCGAGCTCGGCACAGCCCAGCGGCAATCGGGCGATCCAGCGTTCCGCGACACGCTTCTGCAGGCCGCGAGGATCGCGCTCGCCTGCGGCGACCACGGACAGCTCGTACGCGCGGCGCTCGCCAACACGCGTGGCTTCGTCAGCGCGACCGGAGGGGTCGACGAGGAGCGGATTGCGATCCTGGGCGAGGCGCTGGCGGCGACCGGCCCGGGGCAGACCTCGACGCGGGCGCGGCTGCTCGCGACGCTCGCGGGCGAGCTGACGTTCACCGGCCAGTGGCGGCGGCGGGTCAAGCTCGCCGACGAGGCGCTCGAGATGGCGCGCGCGCTCGGGGACCCGCGCACGCTCGTCGACGTGCTGATTCCGCGCAGCGTCACGATCTGGAGCCCTGCGACGCTCGCGGACCGGCTCGCGGCGACGGCGGAGTGCCGCCAGGCGGCTGACGTCGTCGGGGACCCGCTGGCCCAGTTTCACGCCGTGCACTGGCGCGCCAGCGCGTGCGTCGAGGCGGGCGCGTTCGTCGAGGCGGCCGAGTGCCGCCGGCGCGCGCGTCACCTCGCGGATCGCCTGCGGCAGCCGACCGTGCTCTGGATGGCCGGCTACGACCGTGCCAACGAGGCGATCATGTCCGGCGCGCTCGACGACGCCGAGCGGCTCGCGAACGAGGCGTATGAGATCGGCCATGCGAGCGGGCAGCCGGACGCATTGCTGATCCTCGCCTCGCAGTTGATGGTCGTGCGCTACGAACAGGGCCGGCTGGGCGAGACGATCGAGCTGATCGGCAAGACGCTCGAGGACAATCCCAGGATCACGGGCTTTCGCGCGGCGCTCGCGCTCGGCCACAGCGAGCGCAGGCGCTACCGCGAGGCGGCGGCTGTGCTCCTGGCCAACGCGTCGGACCGGTTCAGCGCGCTCCCCTACGACCTTACGTGGATCAGCGTGCTGTCGTTGTATGCACACGTGGCGGCGCGGACTTTCGCGGCGGGATTTGCGCCGGCCAACGTTCTGGAAACGATCCACTCGCTCCTGCGACCGTGGCACGACCAGATCGCCTACATGGGCGCGGGCGGCTTCGGCCCCGTCCAGCACTATCTCGGGATGCTCGAGCTCGCGCTGGGCGACACGACCGGCGCCGCCGCGCGGCTGGAGAGCGCGTTGAGCAGGGCCGAGCTGCTCGGGGCTCCGATCTGGGCCGCGCGTAGCCGGCTGGAGCTGGGGCGCGCGCTGCTGGTAGGGGGCGAGGGCGACCGCGCGAGGCGCCTGCTCGAGCTCGCGGCGAGCGAGGCGCGGGCGCTCGGCGCGCGCACGATCGCGCGCGAAGCGGGCGAACTGCTCGCGAGACGGGTCCCCGCCGGGCGCGCAGTGTGAGTGCCCTTCGATTGCGCCCCGACGTGCTCGTCCTCGGCGCCGGCGGCGCACTCGGCGAGGCGTGGATGGCGGGCGTGCTCGCGGGGCTCGAGGACGCGAGCGGCCTGGACCTGCGCGACTGCGACTACTACGTCGGCACGTCCGCGGGCGCGATCGTCGCGTCGCGGCTCATCGCCGGTCAGCGCCTGCCCCGCCCGCGGCCTGCCGGCGAGCCGCCCCTAAGGCCGCTCGAGACCGAGCCACCCGAGACCGAGCCACCCGAGACCGAGCCACCCGAGACCGAGCCGCCCGAGAGCGGGCAGGCCCCTCCCACCGTCGAGCCCACTGGAGCACGCGCGGCCGCGCGCGCGGCCGCGCGCCGCGCCGGCGCCTACTCGATCTCGCTCAGCTCCGCGTTCGCGCCGCTCATGCTCGAGCTCGGCGCGCCGGGCGGCGCCGCCGTGCGCGGGGCGGTCCTGCGCGCGTGGCCGAAGCCGTCCGCGACGCTGTCGGCGCTGCGTGACGACGTCGACGGCTGGGGCGCGAAGTTCGACGGTCGGCTACGCGTCGTCGCGGTGCGCCGGAGCTCAGGCCGCCGCGTCGTATTCGGCGCGCCGGGCGCCCCCGATGCGGATGTCGGGGCTGCGGTCGAGGCGTCGTGCTCGGTGCCGTGGCTGTTCGCGCCGGTCGTGATCGGCGGCGATGAGTACGTCGACGGCGGGATGTGGAGCGCGACCAACATCGACGTCGCGCCAGCGGGACGCGACGCGCACGTGCTATGCCTCATTCCGACGGCGGGGCTCGCCGGCAACGCGCGGCTTGTCGCCGTGCGCAACGCCGCGCGGTCGGCGGCGCTGATCGAGAGCCTGGTGCTGCGCCGCCGCGGCGCGGCCGTACAGACGGTCTCGCCCGACCGGCCGAGCGCCGCCGCGATCGGGGTCGACCTGATGGCCGCCGATCGCCGGGAGACGGCGCGGGCGGGCGGCTACCGCCAGGGGCTGGCGCTGGCCGACGACGCCCGGGCAGGCGGCGCGGGCGCTACGACACCAGCCTGACGATCGCCGCGATCCCGACGAGCACGATCAGCCCGCGCAGGAGCGGCTGTGGCAGCCGGCGGCCGCCACGGGCGCCGATCGCGCCACCGATCACCGAGCCGAGCGCGATCAGCAGCGCGGGCACCCACGCGACGGTCGCCGCGAACACGAAGATCACGCCGGCGATGAGGTTCACGAGGCCGGCGAGGATCACCTTGAGGGCGTTCAGGCGCTGCAGCTCGTCGTCGATCGAGAGCCCCAGGATCGCGAGCAGGAGGATTCCCTGGGCGGCCCCGAAGTAGCCGCCGTAGACGCCGCTGCAGAAGACGCCCGCGGTCGCCGCCGGGCCGGCCTCCTCGCGATGTCGAGTCGGATCGCGCCGGGCGAGCCAGCGTCCGATCGCCGGCTGGGCGAGGATCAACACGAGCGCGATCGCGATGAACGCGGGCACGATCTCCTTGAACGCGGACGCCGGTAGGCTCAACAGGAGCGTCGCTCCGCCGGCCCCGCCGAGCAGCGACGCGATCGCCAGCGGCACTGCGCGTCGCCGCTGGCCCGCCAGCTCGCGACGGTATCCAACCGCGCCGGAGGCGGAGCCTGGAACGAGGCCGATCGTGTTTGACACGTTCGCGACGACTGGCGGGTAGCCAAACGCCAGCAGGACAGGGAACGTGATCAACGTGCCGCTGCCGACGACCGTGTTGATCGTTCCGGCGGCGATCCCCGCGCCGAAGATCGCGAGCCCGCGCAGCAGCGTCAGATGCACCATGTGGATTTCCGTTTATACGAAACTTCGACGCACCGGCGGGGAGACATGCATCTAGGCAAGCGCGGAACCTTAGGCGGGGAAGAGGCCGGTTATGGCGCGGCCGTGCGCGCGCTCTGGGAGACGAGCCGACCGCTTTCGCTCGTCGTGGCGCTCTACACGCTCGCCTCCTCGACGCTGCCGGTGCTCGTCCTGATCGCGGCCGGGAGGCTCGTCGGCGACATCCCCGGCGCCGCGCAGGATGGCCTCGATTCGCCCGCCGGGCACCGCATGATCGCCGCGCTCGCACTGACCGGCGCGGCGTACGCGCTCGCGGTGTTGCTCGGGCCGGTCCAGTCGACGCTCAGCGCGATCGTGAAGTGGCGGCTCGTCTATCGCACGCAGGACCGTCTGATCGCGGCGGTGTCAGCCCCGGCGGGCGTCGGGCATCTGGAGGACGCGACCGTGCTCGACGACCTGGCCCTCGCACAGGGAAGGCTGCTCAACCAGTGGACCGCCGACGCGCCGATGACGCTCGCGCTGGTGATCAGTAACCGTGCGAGTGGTCTGCTCGCGTGCGCGGTGCTCGCGTCGTGGCGCTGGTGGCTGGGCTTGGCGATGGCGCTCATGTGGCTCGTGGTCCGGCGGCCGCAGCTCAGGCTGATCAAGGAGCAGGCCGCGATGTATGTCGGCAGCTCCGACGCCCTGCGCCGGGCGTGGTACCTCCAGCGGCTCGCTGCCGCGCCGGCCGTCGCCAAGGAATCCCGCGTGTTCGGCCTCGGCAACTGGCTCGTCGATCGCTATCGATCGCAGTGGCTGCTCGGCATGAGCGCTCCGTGGGCGGTGCTACGCCGGCTCGACCGAACCGTTCTGGCGCAGTTCGTCCTCGTGCTCGCCGTGTTCGCCGCCGCCTGCGGCTACCTCGGCTACGCCGCCTACCATCGCGAGCTCGGCCTCGGCACGCTGGCCGTGATGCTCCCGATGCTCGCCGCGACCACGACGTTCGGCGACATCTCCTGGGACGACGTCGCGCTCGCCTCGATGCTCGCGGGTCTGCCGAAGGCTCGGCGGCTGCTCAGCACGCTGGGGCCGGGTGAGGCGGATCCGCGGGGCAGCCTGCCGGCGAGCGGTCTGCCCGTTCGCGAGGTCCGCTTCGAGCGCGTGCGCTTTCGCTATCCGTCCTCGGAGCATCCCGTCTTCGACGATCTGGACCTCGCGATTCCCGCCGGACAGTCGACCGCGATCGTAGGCGTCAACGGCGCCGGGAAGACGACGCTGGTCAAGCTCCTGGCGCGGCTGCACGACCCGACCAGCGGACGCATCCTGATCGATGGCGTCCAGCTCGCCGAGCTCGATCCCTCGAGCTGGCAGAGGCAGGTCGCGGTGGTGTTCCAGGACTTCGTCCACTACCCCCTGACGCTGCGCGAGAACATCGCGTGGGGCGCGCCCGAGCACCTCGACGATGCCGACGGGCTCGAAGCCTGCGCGAGGCGCGCGGGCGCGCCGCTCGAGATCGGCCGCGACACCGTGCTCTCGCGCAGCTACGAGGGCGGCGTCGAGTTGTCCGGGGGACAATGGCAGCGGATCGCGCTCGCCCGCGCCCTGTTCGCGGTCCGGCACGGGGCCAAGGTGCTCGTGCTGGACGAGCCGACCGCGTGGCTCGACGCGCGCGGCGAGGCGGACTTCTTCGAGCGCTTCCTGGAGCTCACCGCGGGCACGACGTCGGTGATCATCTCGCACCGCTTCTCGACCGTCCGCCGCGCTGACCACATCTGCGTGCTCGACGCGGGAAAGGTGCTCGAGCAGGGAGATCACGAATCGCTGCTGGCCGCCGGCAACCGCTACGCCGAGCTGTTTCGCCTGCAGGCCGAGCGCTACGAGGCCGCCGGGTGACCCGGCTGCGCGTCTGGGTGACGGTCTTCGCCTGGGGTTGGCGGGCGGCACCCGGCTGGCTCGCCTACACCGGCTCGCTGCTGGTCGCGGGCGCGATCACGTCGGTGCTCTATCCGGTCGGACTCGCGCTCGTGATCAACGCCTCGCAACATCACCAGACCAGCCGCCTGATCCTCGGCGCGGCCGCGCTCGCCGGCCTGTATGCGGTGACCTGGGCGCTCGGGATGCTCGGCGGGAGCGCCGCCGCCAGGCTGTCCGACAGGACGACGTTCTACCTGACCGCGCGGATCGTCGAGCAGCTGAACGCGCTCGGCGGGATCGAGCATCTGGAGCGGCCCGAGTACCGGACGCAGCTCGACCTCTTGCAGCAGAACCTGCGGCTCCTCGGCAATGGCGCGCGGCAGATGCTCGTCGTCCTCCAGATCCTGATCCGGACCGTCGGGATCATCGTCATCCTCGCCGTGATCTTCCCGCCGCTCGGGCTCTTGCCACTGTGCGCGATCGCGCCGCTGGCCGCCGAACGCGTGTCGGTCACGCTGCGCCAGCGCACGGACGAACGCCTGGCCGGCGACCGGCGCCTCGCCGACGAGCTGTTCGAGCTGGCGAGCTCGGCGGGTCCGGCCAAGGAGTTGCGAGTGTTCGGCATCGTCGAGCCGCTGCGCGAGCGGCACGCGGCGCTGGCCGCCCGCGTCGACGCCGGCACGACGAAGGCCGCGCTCCTGGGCGGTCTCGTCGGCGCCGGCGGCTGGCTGATCTTCGCGGCGGGGTTCGTTGCCGGAATCGCCGCGGTCGTGGTCCGCGCCGCGCACGGCACCGCGACGGTCGGCGCCGTCGTGCTCGCGGTCGCGCTCATCCAGCGGGCGCAGCTACAGGTCGGCCAGGCCGCCGCCTCGATCGGTCAGCTGCTGACCTGCACGCGAACGGCGCGCCGCCTGCTATGGCTGGAGCAGTACGCGACCGAAGAGCGCGCCAGTAGCCGGCAGCGCGAGACTGCCGGGCCGCCCGCGGCGCTCGGCAGCGGCATCACGTTGCGCAACGTGAGCTTCGGCTACCCGCCCGACGGCGAGGCGGTGCTGAGCGACGTCGACCTGCACCTGCCGGCCGGCAGCGCGGTCGCGCTCGTCGGCGAGAACGGCGCCGGCAAGACCACGCTGGTCAAGCTGCTGACGGGCATGTACCGCCCGACCTCGGGTGAGGTGCTGCTCGACGGCGTGCCACTGAGCGAGATCGATCTGGGGGCGTGGCGCATGCGCACGGCCGCCGCGTTCCAGGACTTCGTCCAGTTCGAACTGCTTGCTCAGGAGACGGTCGGGATCGGTGACCTCCCCCGGATCGAAGACGGCGACGCACTCGCGCGGGCGCTTCACCGTGCCGACGCGACCGGCGTCGTCGCCCAGCTGCGCGACGGCGCGGCGACGCCGCTCGGGCGCTCGTTCGCCGGCGGGCAGGAGCTGTCGGGCGGGCAATGGCAGCGGCTCGCCCTGGCGCGCGGCATGATGCGCGACGCGCCGTTGCTGCTCGTGCTCGACGAGCCCACGGCCAGCCTCGATGCGCTGACCGAGGCCGCGCTGTTCGAGCGCTACCTCGCCGCGCGGGCGCTCGCCTCCGCCTCGGGCGCGATCACGCTGCTCGTCTCGCACCGCTTCTCGACCGTCCGGATGGCCGACCTGATCGTCGTACTCGATCGCGGACGGGTCGCCGCGAGCGGCGATCACGCCAGCCTGATCCGGGAAGGAGGCCTCTACGCAGAGCTGTACGAGATGCAGGCGCGCGCCTACCGGTGAGCGCTTCGCTACGGCGTGCCGACGGGCTCGGTCAGCGCATCGCGCGCCGTCGCCTCCGCCTCGTCGGCGATCGAGCGGCGCCTGATCGCGTTCGACAGCGCGCGCACGTACGCCCGGCCGGCCGCCTCGAGGATGTCCGTCGAGACGCCCTGCCCGGACGCGCTCACGCCGCCGAGCTCGAGCACGACCGACGTCTCTCCGAGAGCGTCCTGGCCGCCCGTGACCGCGTCGACGCGAAACTCGCGCAGGCGCGCATCGCGGCCGGTGGCGGTGTTGATCGCGTGGAAGATCGCGTCCACGGGGCCGTCACCGGTGAACGACCCGATCGCCTCCTCGCCATCCGGCGTGCGCACGCAGACCGTCGCGTGCGGCGGCCGGCGCGAGGACGCCTCGACGTCGAACCACTCGAGCGAGTAGCCGACGATCTCCTCGCGAAGCTCGTCGGTCAGCAGCGCCTCGAGATCGAGTGCGGTCACCTGCTTCTTCTTGTCTGCGATCTCCTTGAAGCGCTTGAAGGCCATGTTCAGCACCTGCCCGGAGACGTCGAAGCCGAGGTCGGCGAACGCCTGTTGCAGCGCGTGGCGGCCCGAATGCTTGCCGAGCACGATCGAGTTGGCCTCCAGCCCGACCGTGGTCGCGTCCATGATCTCGTACGTCGTGCGTTCCTTGAGCACTCCGTCCTGATGGATGCCCGACTCGTGCGCGAACGCGTTGCGCCCGACGACCGCCTTGTTCGGCTGGACCGGGTAGCCGGTCAGGCGCGAGACCAGTCTCGAGGTCCGCGCGATCTCCTTTGTGACCGCGCCGGTGTGCAGACCGATGTCCGCCTGGCGGGTGTGGAGCAGCATCACGAGCTCCTCGAGCGAGGCGTTGCCGGCCCGCTCGCCGATGCCGTTGACCGCGCACTCGACCTGCCGCGCGCCCGCCAGCAGGCCCGCGAACGAATTCGCCACGGCCAGCCCGAGGTCGTCGTGACAGTGGACCGAGACGACCACGTCGCGCAGGCCCGGGACGAGCTCGTACAGCTTGCGCAGATAGTCGGCGTACTCGTGCGGCATCGCATACCCGACCGTGTCCGGGATGTTGATCGTGCTCGCGCCCTCCTCGATCGCGATCTGGCACACCTCGGCGGTGAACTCGACGTCCGCGCGAGTGGCGTCCATCGGCGAGAACTCGACGTCGTCGAGATACTGCTTGGCGTGCGCGACAGCGGCGCGCGCCTGCCCTTTGACGTCATCACGCGTCGTCTGCAGCTGGTATCGGATGTGGATGTCCGAAGTCGAGATGAACGTGTGGATGCGCGGCCGCTCGGCGTCCTTGACCGCGTTCCAGGCCGCGTCGATGTCCGCGACGTGGGTTCGCGCCAGGCCGGCGATGATCGGGCCTTCGACCGCGCGGGAGATCTCCTGGACGGCCTCGAAGTCACCCGGCGAGGTGATCGGGAACCCGGCCTCGATCACGTCGACGCCCAGCCGCGCGAGCTGCTGGGCGATCTCGAGCTTCTCCTGCGTGTTCAGCGAGATCCCGGGCGACTGCTCGCCGTCGCGCAGGGTCGTATCGAAGATCAGTACTCGGTTTGGGTCTTGAGACTCACTCATGGCTTCTCCGCTTCGCGGTATCGAACTTGGCTTCTACTCGGTGCTGGTGTCGCGGCTACATGCGGCCGCCGGCGCGCTATTCCCCCCGAAGGGGGAGGAGAAGAAGTCGAAGATCGAGGCGGAACGCCATCTGCGCGACGCAGCGTATCAAGCCGGGCCGCCGGGCAAGCCGGCCGCCAGTCGCTCGATGACGTCCTGCGGCGGCCTTACAAGGAGACCGTGCGCCCGGCCTCGAACCCGTCGAAAGCCACGATTTCGTCGATCACGTCAGCCGGGACCGACGCATCGGTCGTGATCGCCATCGCCGCGAGGCGCCCCTGCGGGGCATCGCTGTGCCCCGGCTGCTGACCGACCGCGGCCGAGGCGATGTTGACGCCGTGGCGCCCGAACACAGTGCCGACCTTGCCGATCATTCCCGGCACATCGCGGTAGCGGAACAGGGTCACGTGATCATCGAGCTGGAGCTGGAAGCGCTGCCCCCACGCCTCGACGAGGTGAGGGCGGTGCACGCGCCCGAACAGGATGCCTCCGACGCGGAACCGCTCCTCGCCGCAGAAGATGCTGACGCGGACGAGGTCGGTGTAGTCGCGCGCGCCGGTCCGCTTGACCTCCTCGAGGTCGATCCCGCGCTCTTCCGCGAGCGCGGGTGCGTTGACCTCGTTGACGTCCTCCTCGGTGTGGCCGCGGAGGACCCCGAGCAACGCCTCGATCGACAGCAGCCGCGTGTCACGCTCGGCGATCCGGCCCAGGAACTCGGTCTGGACGCGGTCCACGCAGGCCCCTCGCGCGAGCTCCATCGCGATCCGCCCGAGCGAGCGGCACAGCGGGAGGTACGGCCCGAGCGCCTCCATGTCCTCGGCTGGGATCGCAGGGACGTTCACCGCACTCGTGACGACGCCACCCGTCAGTGCCGCGACGACCTGCTCGGCGGCCTGGAAGCCCGCCCGGTCGGTCGCCTCGGCGGTCGAGGCGCCGAGATGCGGGGTGACGATCACGTTCGGATACCCGAACAGCGGGTGGTCGGTCACAGGCTCGGTGCGGAACACGTCGATCGCCGCGCCGGCCACCTTGCCGGAGTCGATCGCCGCTTTCAGGTCCTCGTCGACCACGAGCTGACCGCGGGCGACGTTGAGCACCCGCACCCCGTCCTTGCACTTCGCGAGCGCGCTCGCGTCGAGCCACCCGTCGGTCTCAGGCGTGCTCGGCAGGTGCAGCGTGAGGAAGTCGGCAACCTCGAGCACGGCGTCGGACGAAGGAGCGTTCTCGACCCCGAGGTCGCGGTAGCGCTCGGCCCCCACGTAGGGGTCGAACGCGATCACGCGCATGCCGAACGCCTTCGCGCGCTGCGCGACGAGCTGCCCGATCCGGCCGAAGCCGAGGATCCCGAGCGTCTTCTCGTACAGCTCGACGCCGGAGAACTTGGAGCGCTCCCACTTGCCGGCCGTCAGCGAAGCGTGCGCCTGGGGGACGTTGCGCGCGAGCGCCAAAAGCAGCGCCATCGTGTGCTCGGCCGCCGTGATCACGTTCGAGCGAGGCGCGTTCGCGACGACGATCCCGCGCTTGGTCGCGGCCGCGACGTCGACGTTGTCGACCCCCACGCCCGCGCGGCCGACCACGCGCAGCCGCGTGCCCTTCGCGATCAGCTCCGCGTCGAGCTTGGTCGCCGACCGGATCAGGATTCCGTCATAGTCGCCGATTCGTTCGCTCAGCTCCTCGCGCGTCCAGTCCACGCCGACTTCGACGTCGACGTGGCGCTCCAGCAACTCGACTCCGGAGCGGCCGATCTTCTCGGCCACCAGCACGCGGGCGCGGTCGCTGGCGCTCCCGTGCCCTGCGTCGGTCGCGCCGTCCAGCGCGGTCGCGCTCACATGCGCTCCAGGACCCAGTCGATGCAGCTCGTCAGCGCCTGCACGTCGGCGGGGTCGGTCGCCGGGAACATCGCGATCCGCAGCTGGTTGCGGCCTAGCTTGCGATACGGCTCGACATCGACGATCCCATTGGCCCTGAGGATTCCCGCGAGCACGGCCGCGTCAATCACCTCGTCGAAGTCGATCGTGCCCACGACGAGCGAGCGCTTGCTCGGATCGGCCACGAACGGCGTCGCGTGCGGGTGGCGCTCGGCCCACTCGTACAGGTGCGCCGAGGACGCGCCGGTGCGCGCAACCATCGCGTCGAGCCCACCCTGCGCCAGCATCCAGTCGAGCTGGTCGGCGAGCAGGAACAGCGTCGCGATCGCCGGCGTGTTGTATGTCTGGTCCTTGCGCGAGTTATCCAACGCCGTCGCGAGCGAGAGGAAGTCGGGGATCCACCGGCCGCGAGGCCGAGCCGCCTCGATCTCCTCGATCCGCGTGATCGCCGCCGGGCTCAAAAGCGCGAGCCACAGCCCCCCATCGGACGCGAAGCCCTTCTGCGGCGCGAAGTAGTAGGCATCGGCCTGCGCGAGCTCGACGTCGAGTCCCCCGGCCCCCGACGTCGCGTCGACGAGCACCAGTGCGTGCTCGGCGCCGGCCGGCCGGCGAACAGGAACCATCACCCCGGTCGAGGTCTCGTTGTGCGCCCACGCGATCACGTCGGCGCTCGCTTCCGCGCGCGGGTGCGGCGCGTCGCCGGGCGGCGCCTGGACGACGATCGGCTCCTCGAGAAACGGCGCCGCCGCCGTGCAGGCCGCGAACTTGCCCGAGAACTCGCCGTAGGCGAGGTGCAGCGCGCGGTCCCGGACCAGGCCGCACGTGGCGGCGTCCCAGAACGCGGTCGTACCGCCGTTGCCGAGCGCGACCTCGTATCCGTCCGGCGCTCCGAAGAGCTCGAGCAGACCGCCTCGAATCCGCGCGACGAGCTGCTTGACCGGCGCCTGCCGGTGCGAGGTACCGATCAGGGAGGCACCCGCTCGCGCGAGGTGCTCGAGCTGCTCTGGCCGCACCCGCGATGGTCCGGAGCCGAATCGCCCGTCTTCAGGCTTGAGCTGCGCAGGGATCTGAAGGAACGTGGATGTCTGGGTCATGTGCGTTGGCGGGCCAACATGCCCCAGGCCGACCGTGTCTCGATTGTAGAGACGCCGCAGCGTGCGTTGTCCGCGGCGGCCTACTCGTCGAAGTCGGTGTCGATCCAGGACATCTGCGCGCGCAGCTCGCGCCCGACGACCTCGACCTGGTGGCTCCCCTGCTCCTCGCGCATACGCCGGAAGTTCTCCTGGCCGGCGCGGTTCTCCGCGATCCACTCACGCGCGAAGTCGCCGGACTGGATGTCGCTCAGCAGCTGCTTCATCGCCGCGCGGGTCGGCTCGCCGATCACGCGCTGGCCGCGCGTCATGTCGCCGTACTCGGCCGTGTTGGAGATCGAATATCGCATCCCCGCGATCCCCTTCTCGTAGATCAGATCGACGATCAGCTTGAGCTCGTGCAGGCACTCGAAGTACGCCAGGCGCGGGTCGTAGCCGGCGTCGACGAGCGTCTCGTAGCCGGCCCGGACGAGCTCGGTGACACCGCCGCAGAGCACGGCCTGCTCGCCGAACAGGTCGGTCTCCGTCTCGTCCTTGAAGGTCGTCTCGATCACGCCGCCGCGCGTGCAGCCGATGCCCTTGGCATACGCGAGCGTGAGCTCGAGCGCGTGGCCGGTGGCGTCCTGGTGCACGGCGATCAACCCGGGCACGCCGGAGCCCTCGAGGAACTGGCGGCGGACGAGGTGGCCGGGTCCCTTCGGCGCGACGAGCGCCACGTCGACCTCTGGCGGCGGCACGATCTGGCCGTAGTGGATCGAGAACCCGTGCCCGAACAGCAGGAGGTTGCCGGGCGCGATCTCGTCGGCGACGCCGTCGTCCCAGACCTGCTTGTGCAGCTCGTCGGGGACGAGCATCATGACGATGTCGCCGCGACTCGCCGCATCGGCGGGCTCCAGCACCTCGAGGCCGTGGCTGCGCGCCTTCTCGACACTGGCCGAAGCGGGCCGCAGACCGACGACTACGGCGACGCCCGAATCCTTCAGGTTCAGCGCGTGGGCATGGCCTTGCGAGCCATACCCGATGATCGCGACGGTCTTCCCGTCGAGCTTGTGGATGTCGGCGTCGTCGTCATAGAACATGTGAGCAGCGTATCCGGCGAAAAAGGTTCGCGTCGCGCCGGGTCCGAACAGCGGCCGGCGCAGCGATGCAAGGCGCCGCGGCTGCTCAGGCGCCGGCGGCGCCGACCAGCGTCCGGGCGGGAAGCTCGAGCGCCCCGCCACGCTTCGTGAACGGCTTCGCCAGCCGCCGGAGCTCCCGCATGAACGTCGAGCGCTGCTTGTCTGACATCTCCTCCCAGACCTGCCCGAACTGGAGCGAGAGCTCGCCCGTCTCAGCCACGAACTCCTCGAGCTTGCGCTGGCGGCGCACGAGCGGGATCGAGTCGACCACGACATCGAGGAAGCCGGCGTCGGCGAGCTCCTCCGCGAGTTGACCCGGCGCCGCGAGCGCGAACATCCCAGGACCAGGGTCGTCGCGATCCGGCGGCTCGGCCAATCCCACCTTGACGAGCGCGTCGGTCGGGATCGTCGCCCACGGGTTGGTCGCCGGCCCGTCCCAGACCGCGAGCGCGAAGCGGCCGCCGGGCCGGAGCACGCGCCTGCATTCGCGCAGCGCGGCGAGCGGGTCGAGGCACAACATCACGCCCCAGCGACACAGCGCGGCATCGACGGTGGCCGTCGGCAGATCGATCCACTCGAGCTGGAGCTCACGGAACTCGACGTTCTCGATCCCCAGCTCGCGCGCACGCTCGCGGGCGACCGCGAGCATCGCGTCGCTGGCGTCGCTGCTGATCAGCGTGCCCCCCGGCTGAATCAGCTCGGCGGCCAGGAACCCCGTATCGCCCGGCCCCGCGGCGAGCTCCAGCACCCGCTGGCCGGGCTGCAGCACGAGCTGCTCGAGCATCCACGCGGACACCGGCATCGCGAACTCGCGCATCCGCGCCGCCTGCCGGCCCCAACCGGGCGCCGCCCGCGCCCACCGCTCGATCATCTCCTGGCGCTGCTCGTCGGCCTGCGGGCTGCCCGCCATCTCCGGGTTGATCATACGGGCGCGCGCGCTCGGGACAGCTCGCGCCGCAGCAGCTTGCCGGACTCGGTCCGCGGCAGAGCCTGCACGAACTGCACGGCCTTCGGCACCTTGTAGGGCGCGAGCCGGGCGGCGCAGAATGCCCGCAGCTCCTCGACGTCGGCCTCCTTCCCGTCACGCAGCACGACGCTCGCGACGACCGTCTCGCCCCATTCGCGGTCGGGACGACCGTGCACGCCCGCGTCGAGTACATCCGGATGCTCGAGCAGCATCGCCTCGACCTCGGCCGGCGCGACGTTCTCCCCGCCGGTGATGATCGTGTCGGCCTTGCGCCCGGTGATCCGGATGCGGCCATCGGGCTCGATCTCCCCCAGGTCGCCGGTGTGGAGCCAGCCGTCCGCCTGCAGAGCGCCGTCGGACACGACCGCGCCGCGGACGAGCAGCTCGGCGTCGGCGGCCAGGGCGATCTCGACCCCTGGCAGCGGCCAGCCGTAGGTCGCGATCTGCGAGCACGCCTCGGTCATCCCGTACGTCGGCGCGACGGGAACACCGGCGGCCCGCGCGCGCTCGAGCAGCGCGGGCGGGATCGGTCCGCCCCCGAGCAGCGCCCAGCGGAGCGTCGGCGGTGCGCGCAGGCCGGCGTCGAGCAGCCGCGCGAGCATCGTCGGCACGAGCGAGACGAGCGTGATCCGCCGCTCCGGGTCGCGCAGCGCCGCGAGCACCGCGTCGGTGTCGAAGCGCTCGTGGAGCACGACAGTGGTGGCGTAGATCGCCCAGCGGATCAGGATCGACGAGCCCGCCGACGTGGGCGAGCGGCATCGGACACAGCCACCGCTCGTGCGGATCGAGCCCGAGCGCGACCGCCGACCCGAGCGCGTTCGCGAGCCAGTTCCCGAAGCGTCAGCGACGACCGGCTTGCGGCGCGGCCGTCGTCCCAGACGTGTGCATCACGGTCGCGACCGCGCCGAAGCGCAGTGGCGTCGTGCCCGTAATCACGCGTGCCGGCCGAGCTCGCGCCAACGGCTCCTCGACGATGATCGTCGCGCCGGCCGCGCGCGCGGTCTGCTCGGCGGCGCGCAGCCGGAGATCGACCGGCACCGCACCGCGCCGATCAGAAAGCAGCCGTGGAGCGCGGCCACGAGCTCGGCGCCGGCCGGCAGCTCGAGCGCGACGCGATTGCCGGACGAAGCGCCGCGGTCCGCCAGCGCACCGGCGGCGGCGTTCGCCCGCGTCGCCAGCTCGCGGTAGGTGAGCGCGATTCGCGTCGGGCTCGAGTGCGATCCGCTCGGGGTGCATGGCCGCGGCGGTGCTCAGCCAGTGGTTCACAGGCGACACGGTAGTCTCAGACGCCGTGACAAGAGTTGCAGTGTCGGTCACGTGGCAGCCCGCCGGCGAGTACGAGGACATCCGCTACGAGCTCGCTGACCGGCGAGCGACGCTGGGCATCGCCAAGATCACGATCAACCGCCCCGAGGTCCGCAACGCGTTCCGCCCCGAGACGGTGGTCGAGCTCTCGGACGCGTTCGATGCGCGCCCGCGAGGATCCCGCGTCGGCGTGTCATCCTGACCGGCGAGGGCCCGGACGCGTTCTGCTCCGGCGGCGATCAGCGCGTCCGCGGCGAGCCGCGGCGGCTACGTCACCGGCGCCGACCCGGCCGCAGCCGGCGCGCAGCAGGCAGTCGGGCGCTTCCACGTCACCGACCTGCACGTCCAGATCCGCCGGCTGCCGAAGCCGGTCGTCGCGATGGTGGCCGGCTACGCGATCGGCGGCGGCCACGTGCTGCACGTCGTCTGCGACCTGACGATCGCCGCCGACAACGCCCGCTTCGGCCAGACCGGGCCGAAGGTCGGCTCGTTCGACGGCGGCTTCGGCGCGAGCGTCCTGTCGCGGCTCGTCGGCCCCAAGAAGGCCAAGGAGATCTGGTTCCTGTGCCGCCAGTACGACGCCCAGCAGGCGCTCGCGATGGGGCTGGTCAACGCCGTCGTGCCGCTCGCCGAGCTCGAGGCCGAGACCGTCCGCTGGTGCCGCGAGATGCTCGCGATGTCGCCGTTCGCGCTGCGGATGATGAAGGCCAGCTTCAACGCCGACGAGGACGGGCTGGCCGGGATCCAGCAGCTCGCCCACGACGCCAACCTGCTCTTCTACATGAGCGAGGAGGCGCAGGAGGGCCGCAACGCGTACCTGGAGAAGCGCCGGCCGGACTTCTCGAAGTTCCCGCGGCGGCCCTAGCCTCGATCATGCCGCGCACGCCGCGCCGGTTCGCCGGACGTACGCCGCGCACGCTCAGGCCGGCGCAACAGCTCCGAGCGGCTTTCGGATCTGGCTGATGGCGGCGCGGTGCGGACGCTTCCGGCGGCGATCGCGCCGGTGCTCGTCGGCACCTCGCTGGCCGGGTTCGAGCATGTCTTTCACCCGCTGCGGTTCATCGCCGCGCTGGTCGGCGCGATCTTCATCCAGGTCGGCACGAACCTGTCCAACGACTACTCCGACGCACGGCGGGGGCCGACGCCGAGGACCGGCTCGGGCCGGTCCGGGTCACCGCCGGCGGGCTCGTCCCGCCGCGACAGGTGCTCGTCGCCACCTACGTCTCGTTCGGGATCGCGGTGCTCGCCGGGCTCTATCTGATCATCGTCGCGGGCTGGCAGCTGCTGCTCGTCGGCGCCGCGTCGATCCTCGCCGGCGTGCTGTACACGGGCGGGCCGCGACCGTACGGCTACGAGGGTCTCGGCGAGCTGTTCGTGTTCCTGTTCTTCGGGATCGTCGCGGTCGCCGGCTCGTACTTCGTGCAGGTCGCGCATCTCGACTGGGAGGCGTTCGCGCTCGCGGTGCCGGTCGGTCTGCTCGCCGCCGCGATCCTGGTCGTCAACAACGTCCGCGACATCGACTCCGACCGCCGCGCGGGGAAGCGAACGCTGGCCGTCCGGCTCGGCCGCGAGCGGACGCGGGCGCTGTTCGCCGGCGATCGTCTACGTCGCCTATCTGCTGGCGCCGGTCACCTGGCTGTTCGGTCCGCTGACGGCCTGGGTGCTGCTGCCATGGCTCACCCTGCCGCTCGCGGCCGCGCTCGTCCGGATCGTCCGCAAGCACGACGACGGGCCCTCGCTGAACGGGGCGCTCGCGCAGACCGGGATGCTGCAGCTGTGCTTCTGCGTGCTGCTCTCCGCCGGGCTGCTGCTGAGCCGTTGAAGCTGCGCGTCGCAGCGATCGACCGCGCCATGTGCGCGCGCCGTTCGTGAGCCGGCTCACGGCGAGCTCACGCGAGCGCGAGCTGCTGCTCGTCTCGCTCGAGGACGACGGACGGGGTCGGCTGGCTACGGCGAGGCGGCGCCGCTGGAGCCCTACGACGGCGTCCGGATCGCCGACGTGCGGGCGGCGCTCGAGCGACTGCCGCACCGGTGCTCGCCGAGGCCTCGTTCGACGTGCTCCGAGCGCCGGAGCCATGGACGCTGTCCGCGCTGCTGCCGAGGCAGCACGCGCGGTGCTCCCCCAGGCGCTCGCCGCGATCGATCTCGCGCTGCTGGGACCTCGCCGGCCGGCGGACCGGCCGAGCCGGTGTGGCGAGCTGCTCGGCGCGCCGTCGGCCGCGCCGCGGTCGCAGGTCAACTCGACGATCGCCGCGGCCGATCGCTCGCGGGCGCCGCGCCGAGGCCGCCGCAGGCGCCGCGTCGCGGGGTTCGGACCGTCAAGGTGAAGGTCGGCATCGGCGACGACGCCGGGCGGCTCGCGGCCGTGCGCGCGTTCGCGGGGCCGCAGATGGCGATCCGCATCGACGCCAACGGCGCGTGGGCGCGTGCCCGAGGCCGTCGCGGCGCTGCGCGCGCTCGAGCCGGTCGGGATCGAGCTGTGCGAGGAACCGGTCCACGGGCTGGATGCGCTCGCGGCCGTCTGCGCGCGAGTCGACCGAGTCGCCGATCGCGCTGGACGAGTCGGCCGCGATCCCGGGCGCGCTGGACCGGCGCGTGTGCGACGTGGTCTGCCTGAAGATCGCGCGCTGCGGCGGGATCTGCGGCGTGATCGACGCCGCCGCCCGCGCCCGCGCGGCCGGCTACGAGGTCTACCTCGCCTCGACGCTCGACGGGCCGCTCGGGATCGCGGCGGCTCTTCACGCGGCCGCCGTGATCGCGCCCGACCGGCCTGCGGGCTGGCGACGCTGCGGCTGTTCGACGGGCGGCCGGATCCGCTGCCGCCGGCCGGCGGACGGATCGCCGTCCCCGCGCGGCCAGGCCTCGGCGCGGCCTGCTGCGCCTGGTATGGCGATGACGTGTGGGCGGGCGCGGTTTCATGCGCCGCGCTGTAGCCAACCCTCGCCGTCTGACGCTCAGACCTCGGCGTCCGACGCTCAGCCGTGCGGTCGGGCGCGTTCGCCGTCACGATCTCGGCGACCTTTTCCGGCGCCTCGAAGTGGACCGCATGCCCGGCGCCCGGGACGACCACTACTCCGCGCCCGCGATCGCGCCACCATCTGCCCCGCGACCGTGCGGAACTTCGCGATCGCGCTCGCCGACGATCAAGGTCACCGGCATCGCCAGCTGCCCGAGCCGCTCCCACAGCGACGGCAGCGCGCCGGTGCCGAGGCCGCGCAGCGCCGCGCCAGGCCCGCGGGCGTGCTGCGCAGCCGGTCCGCGTGGGCGGCCGCGGCGACGGCCGGCGGCTGACCCGCGAGCACCGGCGTCCGCGCCCACGCCAGCGGCGAACTCCTCGATCGTCATCGCTTCCATCCGCGTCGGCCAGGCGCTCGTCGGCTCGCGCCGCGCGCGCCGCTGCGCCGGGTCGGCGATCCCGGGGCTCGCGCCGATCAGCACGAGGCGCTCGACGCGCTCGGGCAGCGCGAGCGCGACGTGCAGCGCGATCCGGCCCCCCATCGAGTATCCGCCGAGCGTGAACGGCTCGGCGTCAAGCGCCGCGATGTCGTCGATCACGGCGGCGAGCGCCACCGGCCGCGCTCCGACGCGCTCCCGTGGCCGCGGATGTCGGGCGTGAGCGCACGGTAGCGTTCGCCCAGCGGCCGAGCGACGTCGTCCCAGCTATGCCCCGTGTGCGTGAATCCGTGCAGCAGGACGAGCGCCATGACCGCACACGATCATGACTGCCACCGACACCTACGTGCTGCTCCGGGCCGTTGTGCGACGAGCTCGCGCGGTGCGGGATGCAGCACGCCTGCACCTCGCCGGGCTCGCGCAACTCCCCGATCGTGCTCTCGCTCGTCCGCGAGCCGCGGATCCGCTGCTGGTCGCACATCGACGAGCGCTGCGCCGGCTTCTTCGCGCTTGGCGCCGCGAAGGCGTCTGCGCCGTCCGGTCGCGGTCACGTGCACTTCCGGGACGGCGGCCGCGAACCTCGCTGCCGGCCGTGATCGAGGCCCATCACGCGCGCGTGCCGCTGATCGTCCTGACTGCCGACCGCCCGCCCGAGCTGCGCGAGGTCGGCGCCGGGCAGGCGATCGACCAGCTCAAGCTGTACGGCGACGCCGTCAAGTGGTTCTTCGAGCTCGACGTCGCCAGACGCCACTCCCGCGCGGCTGCGATGGATCCGCTCAGCTCGCCTGCCGCGCGTACTGGACGGCGCTCGCGGGAACGCCCGGGCCCGGTGCACCTGAACTTCCCGCTGCGCGAGCCGCTCGTGCTCGACGGCCCGCTGCCCGACGATCCTGGTCGGCCGCGCCCGGCGGCGTGCCGTGGGTGAGGCGCGTCGCCGGCCGTCGCGGCGACGCCCGGGCGCTCGAGCCGTTGCCGCGGCGCGGCGTGGTCGTCGCCGGCCGGCTGGAGCGCGAGGTCGGAGCCGCGCGAGCGCCTGGCCGCCTTCGCCGCGCGCGTCGGCTATCCGCTGCTCGCCGACCCGCTGTCCGGGGCCCGCCAGGGGCCGGCGGCGATCGCGCGCTACGACCTGCTCCTGCGCGACGCAGCGCTTCGCGGCGCGCTCACGCCCCGAGATCGTCCTGCGCGTCGGCGACCTGCCGACGTCGAAGCCGTTGCGCGCGTGGCTCGCCGCGCTCGACGGCACGCCCCAGGTCGCGCTCGATCGGGAGGCCGCCTGGCAGGACCCTGACGCCGTCGTGAGTGCGCTCCACGCTGGCGATCCCGTCGTCGCACGTCGAGCGCGCCGCGCTCGCCGCTTCGGACGCCGATCCGGCCTGGCTCGCTGGTTGGCGAGCCGCCGACGCGTCCGCGAGCGCGGCGATCGAGCGCGTGCTCGTCGCCGAGGACGCGCTCACCGAGCCGCTCGTCGCGGCCCGGCTGGCGGAATGGCTGCCCGCCGAGGCGACGCTGTTCGTCGCGTCCTCGATGCCGATCCGCGACCTGGAGCTGTACGCCGGCACCCGCGAGGATCGCGCCGCGCGTGCTATCCAACCGCGGCGCCAACGGGATCGACGGCACCGTCTCGAGCGCGTTCGGCGCCGCCGCCGCGAGCTCCGGGCCGGTCGTGCTGCTGATCGGCGACGTCGCACTCGCGCACGACCTCGGCGGCCTGCTCGCCGTGCCGGCGCCTCGGCCTCGCGCTGACGATCGTGCTGCTCAACAACGACGGCGGCGGGATCTTCCACTTCCTGCCGGTCGCCACCGCAGGCCGATGCGTTCGAGGAGCACGTCGCGACGCCCCACGGCCTGGATTTCGAGCACGCGGCCGCGCTCTACGGGCTGCGTTTACGAGCGTCCGGCGAGCGTTGGCGCGCTGGAGGATGCGGTCGAGCGCTCCCTGCACGCTGGGGTTACGACGATCATCGAGGTCCGGACCGACCGTCACGAGAATCTCGCGCTGCACCGTCGCGTCGCAGAGGCGGTGTTGAGGGAGATGCCGGCGGGCTGAGTTGCCGGCGGGCTGAGTTGCCGGCGGGCTGAGTTGCCGGCGGGCTGAGTTGCCGGCGGGCTGAGTTGCCGGCGGGCCGAACACCTGGCGAGCCTGGACAACTGCCCACTCGAGCCGCGGCGAACCGCGAGTGGGTAGTTGTCCCTCCACCAGCTGGTCAACGTCCCAGTCGCCCTCGCGCGACGCGCGAGTGGGACGTTGACCAGGTTCCAGCGGGTAGATTCCGCCCGAGCCCGCGTCAACCCGCCAGCAGCGGTAACAAAGCCTGCAGCTTGACCTCGGTCTCGGCCAGCTCGGCCGCTGGATCCGAGTCGCGCACGATCCCGCAGCCGGCGTAGCACCGCGCGAGCCGCCCACGCAGCAGCGCGCAGCGCAACGCGACGCAGAACTCTCCGTCGCCGACAGCGTCGGTCCAGCCCACCGCGCCCGCATACCAGCCGCGATCGAGACCCTCGAGCGCGGGGATCAGCCGCTGCGCGACCGCGCCGGGCTCACCGCCGACCGCGGGCGTCGGATGCAGCACGCCGGTCAGCTCGATCGCGCCGACGGGCGCTGCCAGCTGGGCGCGGATCGGGACTGCGAGGTGCTGGATGTTGGCCACTCGCACGAGCACCGGCTCGGGTGCCGACACGACCCAGACCGAGTGCGGACGTAGTGCGCGGGCGATCCGGCGGGCGACGATCGCGTTCTCCTCGAGCTCCTTCTCGCTGTGCAGCAGCTGCTCGCCGAGGTGATCGTCGACCGCGGGGTCGGCACTGCGGCGCGCCGATCCGGCGAGCGCGACCGTGCTCGCCCGCTGCCCCTCGCGCCGCACGAGCAGCTCGGGGCTCGCGGCGATGAACGTCGCGTCGCCGCGACCCACCGCGAACACGTAGCAGGACGGAAACGCCTCGCGCAGCACGCCGAGGATCGCGGCCGGGTCGTGATCGACGGGCGCGTGGACCTCGACCTCGCGCGCGAGCACGACCTTCTCGAGCTCGCCGCCGCGGATCCGCTGCACGGCGCGCGCGACCGCGTCCTCGTAGTGGGCGGGCGCGAGCGGACTCTCGACCCTGAACTCGCCGATCGGGTCGGGGTCGAGCAGCGGCAGCGGCGCCTCGCGCAGCTCGTCGAGCCGGCCGCGAACGCGGCGCTCGAGCAGATCGTCGGCGGTGTCGTCGGGAGCGACGTCGACGTTGACCGTCAACCAGGTAGCGCGTCCGCGGCGCGCGAGCGCGACCTCGGGCACGATCAGCGACGCCGGCGCGAACCCCTCCCACGCGGCCGACGCGCCTCCATCGGGCGCGAAGGCAAAGCCGCCGACGGCGACCAGCCCAGAACCCGCCGGCCCCTCGACCGTGTCGGCCAGCGCCGCAGCCGAGACGGCACGCCAGCGCGCCGCGACCTCGGCAAAGCGATTCGGCCCCGTGCGCCTCGAGCAGGCGCACCGAGCCGGCCGCGGCCAGCGACGCGCCGTCACGGTCCGGCTGCTCCAGGCAGAACCACGGCTCGCGCGCCCGGCGCGAGGCGGCGATCACCGCGGTCGGATCGACCGCGCGCTCGAGGCGGCAGCTGACGCTCGCGAGCGCCGGCGTGCCCGCCGCCCGGGCTCGCCGAAGCGCGCCGTGCACATGGGCTTCCAGTCGCGCGCGTGCGCGCTCGTCGAGCCAGTCCGCTGCGGGCGTCCGGGTGAGGCGTTCGCTCATCTCGGAGCGGAGCCTACCCAGCGCCTCGCGCTATCGGAGGCGGCGCTCCTCCTCGATCGTCAGCTCGGCCGTCGGCAGCGCCTCCAGCCGAGCGTCGGGGATCGGCTC
Source organism: uncultured Solirubrobacterales bacterium (assembly GCA_963763525.1). Classification (GTDB taxonomy): domain Bacteria; phylum Actinomycetota; class Thermoleophilia; order Solirubrobacterales; family Solirubrobacteraceae; genus Palsa-465. The sequence continues at coordinate 238,132 of CAVXPA010000008.1, read as the reverse complement.
GCCGCTCTCGATCGAGAGGCCGTAGGTCCCGTCGCGCAGCCGCGCCTCCGCGCGCTCGACCGCCCTCAGCTGTCCCTGGAGGTCCGCCAAGCGGTCGGAGTCGAACTCGTCCTGGTAGAGCTCCTCGTCATCGCGATCGCCGGGCTCCGTACGATCGTCGCCTTCGAGCGGCCCGTCGCGCGTCAGCTCCGCGAGCGATTCCTCGACGCGCATCCGCTCGCGTGCCACCAGCTCTTTGGCGTGTTCGGCATCCATCACGTCTCCCCCCGTCCGCGCGAGATCGCGATCTCGCCCGTGCGCGCCATCTCGATCAGCCCGAACGGCCGCACGAGTCGCTCGAACGCCTCGACCTTCTCGTACGTGCCGGTCACCTCCACGATCACCGAGCGCTTGGTCACGTCGACGATCTTCGCGCGGAAGATCTCGCAGATCTGCATCACCTCCGCCGGGCGACGCCGTCGGCGGCGATCTTGAACAGTGCGAGCTCGCGAGCGAGCGTCTCCTCGGGCTCGAGATCGCGGATCTTGAGGACGTTGACGAGCTTGTGCAGCTGCTTGGTCACCTGATCGATCGGGTGCACCGCCCCGTCGAGCGTCAGCGTGATCCGCGAAACGCTGTCGTCGTCGGTCGGCCCAACCGCGAGCGTGTCGATGTTGAACCCGCGCCTGGCGAACAGGCCGGCGATCCGCGTCAGGACACCGGGCTTGTTCTCGACCAGGATCGAGAGGATGTGCTTGCGTCCGGTGCGCAGGCCGCCGGCCGCCTCGAGCTCGTCGAGCGAGATCAGCTCCTTGGTTCCGGGCTCGCCCATCGTCCTCACCCCACCATGTCCCGCGCGGCCTGGCCGGACGGGATCATCGGGTACGTGTTCTCCTCCGGGGTGACGCGGACGTCGACGAGCACCGGGCCTTCGGTCGCGAGCGCTCGCTGCATGTCCGCGACGAGCGTGTGCTTGTCCTCGAACCGCATCCCGGTCGCCCCGTAGGCCTCGGCGAGCTTGACGAAGTCCGGCTACTGGCCCATCCCGACCGCGCTGTAGCGCTTGTCCCAGAACAGCTCCTGCCACTGGCGGACCATCCCCAGATAGCCGTTGTTCATGATGAACACCTTGATCGCGATCCCCTCCTGCGCACAGGTCGCGAGCTCCTGCATGTTCATCTGGACCGAGCCGTCGCCGGCGATGCAGACGACGGTCTCATCGGGGCAGCCGACCTTCGCGCCCATCGCCGCCGGCAGCCCGAACCCCATCGTCCCGAGCCCGCCGGAGTTGATCCACCGCCGCGGGCGCGCGAAATGGAAGTACTGCGCGGTCCACATCTGGTGCTGGCCGACGTCCCTGGTGACGATCGCGTCGCCGCCCGTCGCCTCGTACAGCGCCTGGATCATGTACTGCGGCTTGATCTCGGCGTCGTCGGAGTCCTCGTAGCGCAGCGGGTAGCGCTCCTGCCAGGAGCGAATCCGGATCCACCACTCCTCCAGCCGGCCCAGCTGGGGTTCGAGCGCGCGGTACTCGGCGGTCAGCCGCGGCAGGATGTTCTTCGGCGTCGCCGACGATCGGGATGTGCGCCGGCACGTTCTTGGAGATCTCGGCCGGGTCGATGTCGATGTGGATGAACTTCGCGCGCGGCGCGAACTCCGACAGCTTGCCGGTGATCCGGTCATCGAACCGGGCGCCGATCGCGAGATCAGGTCCGCCTCGTCCATCGCGTAGTTCGCGGTCCGGGTGCCGTGCATCCCGAGCATCCCGAGCCACTGCTCGTGCGGCGCCGGAAACCCGCCCAGACCCCATCACCGTGCACGTGACCGGGAAGCGGTCGGCCGTCGCCAGCTCCGTCAGCTCCATGGCCGCGTTGGCGCTGATCACGCCGCCGCCGGCGTAGATCACCGGCCGGCGCGCGTTCGCGAGCGCCTTGGCGGCGAGCCGAATCTGCTTCTGGTTGCCGTCGGTCGTTGGCTGGTAGCCCGGCAGGTGCACGTCGCGTGGCCGGCTCGTACGGGATGTCGGCGCGGCTGAGGTCCTGCGGGATGTCGACCACGACCGGCCCCGGGCGGCCGGTGCGGGCGATGTGGAACGCCTCGTGGATCGTGCGCGGCAGCTCCAGCGGGTGCTGGATCATGAAGCTGTGCTTGACGATCGGCATCGTGATCCCGATCGTGTCGGCCTCCTGGAAGCCATCGGTGCCGAGCAGCTCGGTCCGCACCTGGCCGGTGATGAACACGACCGGGACCGAGTCCATCATCGCGTCGCAGATCGGCGTCACGAGGTTGGTCGCCCCGGGACCGCTGGTGCCGAGCGACACGCCGACCTTGCCGGTCGCCTTCGCGTAGCCCTCGGCGGCGTGGCCGCCGCCCGCCTCGTGGCGGACCAGGATGTGGCGGATGCCGGCGTCGTAGAACGCGTCGTAGGTGGGGAGGTTGGCGCCGCCTGGGAGGCCGAATACGACGTCGACACCCTCCGCCTTCAGACATTCCATCAACGCGTCGACTGCACGCATAGCGCTCGCCTCCTTTCAGTGCTCTGGCTCGATCGGTCAACCGCGCGGCTCCCGCCGCGCGAAAGAGCAGCCGACTCTATGCAACGTATTAGCGCCTTGCCGCACCGCGGCCGCGACGCTCGCATCGCGCAGCGGGCCTCGCGGCGCGCTGCCGCGATCGCCGCCTCCGAGGCGATCGCGACGTCCGGGAACTCGAGTTCCTCGCCGCAGCGAATGCAGACCGCGTCGTGGAGCTTGACGACCTTGCCGCAGCCCGGGCACTGGCGGCGCAGCTCCTGGTTGTCCCAGCGGTACAGACCGCGCAGATCAGGCCGAAAAACGGGACCAGACCCGCGATCAGGAACCACATGCAGAACGAGCTGCCCTTGATCCTCCCGATGACCCCTCCGGCCACGCCAAAAAAGAACATGATCACCATTAGACCCATGTCGTACATGGGCGCCCGCCTACCAGACCAGTGTCTTCAGCGCCCAGAGAATGCGCTATTACGACCGCGACGACCACGATCTCCAGAAGACCGCCAACACCAGCCCGATCACGAAATGAATCACGAGCGCGGCAACGACTACCAGAACAAGTCCAGCCGCGGTCTTCCTGAGGATCGGCGAACGTTCCTTCGCGGGCTCAAGATCAGTACCAGTACGCATGCTGTAAGCGTAGCGCGCGCCGCGAGCCGACCGACGGGGTTCGGCTCGCGGCTCGCTATCAGGAGCTTGGTTGGGTCGGCCGATCCCGGCGATGGGGCACGGCGGGCGGCCGTCCAGCGACCTGCATGCGCGCAAGCCGGTAGCGTCGCACCGGCGATGTCCCGGGCGCGGTCGGGGTAATGCGCCGATCGGGAAGGAGCAGGACCTTCGAAGCGGTGAGGGGACGGGTCATGGCGTGAATGGTCGCCTAACGTGCGAATTCACACAATGGCCAGCTGGATAAATTTCTCCGATCGCGACCCGCCCGCTGGATGCTCAGCGCTCGCGCGCCGCGACGACGCCGGCCCGCAGCGCGGGCCGTGCCGGTGGCGCAAGCCGCCGGCGCAGCCGCCACGGCGCCCCGGCGAACGCGCGGTTCGCGACGGTCGCAAAGCCGGTCTCGTCGGCGCGGAGCGCGAGCAGCAGGTGCGTGATCCGGTCGCTCGACGGCAGGCCGGCGTCGGTCGCCTTCACGCAGTAGCAGTGCACGCGCCGACCCCCGGGCCTGACCAGCAGCGCGCCCGCCTCGCCGACGAGCCAGACGCCGAGCGCCCCACGTTCGAGCACGAGGCCCGTGGCCGCGTGCAGCTCGCGCGCGCTGTGGCCGATCAGATCGCCGAGCAGCCCGAGTGCTCGGCGCTCCGGCTCGGAGGCCGCGGATGGTCGCACCCTCACGACGTTCGCGCCTCGCGCCGCGTACAGCTCGGGGATGATCCACGCGTGAGCGAGCAGGATCAGTGAGACGGGGAACGTGAGTGGCTTGAGCGCGATCAGGAGCGCGGCCGTCGCCACGAACGGCAGCGTGTGGGCGACGCTCGTGAGCAGCCATTGCCGCTCGGCGCGAGCGAGGCTGCGCCGATCCGTGCGAGGGCGCCAGTAGACCGCCGCGAGCTCGGGGAGCGGGCTGCGGCCAAGCTCGCCGGGTGCGCTCGCCGCAGCCGTCGTCAACCGCCTGCGATCGGGCGGCGCAGGATCACGAGCGGCGCGTCGAGCGGCAGCTCGTGGACCTGCTCGGCGCAGTCCGCGCCGTCGGTGACGACGGCGAAGTAGCCCTGCTCGAGCTCGGCCCGGAATGCCTCGACCGCGGCCTCGACTGCTGCGGGATCCGTAGCGCTCCATTCCGCGAGCGTCGTGTGACCGCTCTCGTCCATCCGGATCAGTCGCGACATCGTCAGCCTCCTGGAAACGACGTTGACGCCATGAATCCTACGCGCGCTCCTAGCGCACCGGCTCCTCTTCGCGCTCGGACTCCTCGCCGACCGAGACGCCGGCGAGCTGCGCGGCGCCGTGCGCCGAGGTCCCTTCGATGTTGATGCGCGGCAGGCGCGCGTCGATCCAGTGCGGCAGCTTCCACGTGATCGGCCCGAGGATCTCGAGCACGGCCGGCAGCATCACGCAGCGGACGACCACCGCGTCGAGGAACACCGCGGCCGCGAGGCCGAAGCCGAACTCCTTGACCGAGCGCTCGTCACCGAGCATGAACGAGAGGAAGACGCAGACCATGATCGCCGCCGCGGCCGTGATCACGCGGCCGGTGAACGCGATCCCGTTCGCAACCGCCGCCGACGCGTCGCCGTGGCGCACCCATTCCTCGCGCACGCGTGAGATCAGGAACACCTCGTAGTCCATCGAGAGACCGAACACGACGGCGAACATCAGCACCGGTATCCATGGCTCGACGGGACCCTTCTCGACCCCGAGGACACCCGAGAGGAAGCCTTTCTCGAACACCAGCACGGCCGCGCCCAGCGCGCCGCCGATGCTGAGCAGGTTCATCACCGCCGCCTGGATCGGGATCACGATCGAGCGGAAGATCACGAACAGCAGCAACGCCGAGAGCACGACGACGATCCCGATGAACAGAGGCAGCTTGCCGGACAGGACGGACGCGAAGTCGATCGACCCGGCCGTGAACCCGCCGACCAGGACCGGCACCCCGGTCTTGGCTTTGAACGGAGGTAACACGTCGTCACGCAGGTGGTTGACGAGGTTCGTCGTGGCCTGGGCCTGCGGCGCGGACGCCGGATAGACCTGCATCACCGCCACGTTCCCGGACGGGCTCAAGCGCGGCTCGGTCACCGCGACGACATCCGGCGTGCTCAGCAGCTCGGCGCGGAGCTGCGGGAGAACCGTTTGCTTGCCCTGTGAGCCGAGCTCTGCGACGACCGTCAGGGGGCCGTTGAAGCCGGGACCGAACCCGGCCGCCAGCGTGTCGAACGCCTGTCGGGTGCTCGTGTTGCTCGGGTCGTTGCCGGCGTCGCTGTTGTCGAGCCGCAGCGAGATCACCGGGATGATGAATGCGCCCATCACGACCACCGAGATGAGCGCCAGCGGCCACGGTCGCGACTGCACCAGCACGCTCCAACGCCGCCACAACGACTCGCGCGGCTGTTTGTTGGCCGCGGCGCGGCGCCGCGCCCGGCGGCTCGGACGGGCGATCCGCTCGCCGAACTTCGAGAGCAGCGACGGCAGCAGCGTGAGCGCGGCGAGCATCGTCAGCAGCACGGCGAGAACCGACGCGATCGACAGGCCGTACAGGAAGCTGACGCCGGTCGCGAACATGCCCAGGAGCGCGATCACGACCGTGCAGCCGGCCAGCAGGATCGCGCGGCCCGACGTGTCCATCGCCTCGACTATGGCCGCGTTCACGTCGCCGAGCAGCCGGAAGTTCTCTCGGAAGCGAGTGACGATGAACAGCGAGTAGTCGACGCCGACGCCGAGGCCGATCATCAGCGCCAGCTCCGGCGCGACGTTCGCCATGTCCGTGATATGGGTCGCGAGGCCGATCAGCGCGACGCCGGTGATCAGCCCCAGGCCCGCGGTGATCAGCGGCATCCCGGCGGCTGACAGCGAGCCGAAGGTGATCAGAAGGATGATCATTGCCGCGATCACCCCGACGATCGTCGCCGGGCCGATGTTGAAGCCCTCGGCCTGCTCGATCACCTGCCCGCCGGCCGCGATCTTGAGGCCGGGAACGTCGATCCGCTGAATCGCATCGAGCACCGGCTTGCCGGTCGAGTTCGGCAGCTGGTTGGCGCGTTTGTCGTAGTAGATCGTCGCGAACGCGGTTCTGCGGTCGCTCGAGACCTGCACGGCGCCGCGCGGGTCGTACGGGCTCGTGACGCCGACCACGTGCGGCATCGTGCTGATCTCCGTCAGGAGCGGTTCGATCGCGTTGCGAACGGCGGGCGAATCAATCGTGCCCTGCGAGGTGTGGAAGACGACCGTGTCCAAGTCGCCGCCCTGCGAGGGGAACTCGCGCTGCAGCACGTCGACCACGTGCTGTGACTCTGTTCCCGGGAGGCTGAAGTCGGTCTTGTAGTCGCGCCCGACTGCCCCTGCCAGCACGGTCGAGATGACCGCGACGGCAACCCAGATGAGGACGACCTTCCCGCGATTCGCGATACACCAGCGTGCGACGCCGCGCATTCTTGGCTCCTGTCTGTCTCAGAGATCGGACGGTGTGCTTTGGATGTGGACGCTCCCGCGCCCCGCGCTTTGATGCTAGAGCACGCGGATGCTCGCCTCGGGGACCGGCTGCCGGCGGCGAGCTCGCGGCGATCAGGCCTGGGCCGCGCTCGCGAACAGCCCCGAGCCGACCCAGTCGCCCGCGTTGCCCGCGCCTGGTGGCGCGAAGAAGTAGCCGCCGCCGACGGGCGTGATGTAGTCGATCATCGGCTCGGCATTGAGGCGCTCCTGGATCGCGACGAACTGGCGCGTCGGACTCCGGTTGAACGCGACGAACACGAGCCCTTGGTCGAGCTGGCCGGCCGCGTCGAAGCCGCGGTGGTAGTTGAAGCCGCGCCGTACGATGCGCTGGTCCGCGGTGGCCGCGGTCCGCGGGTTCGCGAGCCGGATGTGGGCGTTGAGCGGGATTCGCCGGCCGTTTGGGTCGAGGTCGTAGCGCGGGTCTTCGAACTCGTCGGTTCCGCCGAGCGGCGCGCCGGTGTCCCGTCCCCGGCCGATCATGTTCTCCTGCTCGTTCAGCCCGACGCGGTCCCAGAACTCGACGTGCATGCGGATCGCGCGCACGATCTGGTAAGTCCCTCCGCCCGCCCATGCGGGTTCGCCCTGACCGACCCAGACGAGCTCGTTCATCAGTGCCTGGTCGGTGGCATCGGGGTTGGCGGTGCCGTCCCGGAACGCGAACAGGTTGCGGGTGTTGTTCTGCGGCGTCGGGCCGCGCGAGGCGCTCGTGAAGCCGTCGATCGCCCACCGCTGCTGCAGCGTTCCGCGGACGGTCCGCAGCAGCTCGCGCAGCGTGTGCACGACCGTGTCGCGGTGCTGCGCGCAGATCTGCACGAGCACGTCGCCGTGGCTGCGCGTCGGGTCCAGCTGGTCGTGCGGGAACGTCGGCATCGTCCGCAACTCGCGAGGCTTCAGAGCGCTCAGGCCGTATCGCCCGTCGAATAGCGAGGCGCCTAACGCGATCGTGACGGTGAGGGCATCGGGCGTGTTGTCAGGCCCGAGGATCCCGGAGTCGGCGGGCGGCGCGTCGATCTCGAGCAGCGGAACGGGTCCGCCGATCGCGAGCTCGCGGGCGCGGTTGCTGAGCGCCTGCAACGCTTCGGCCAGGGTTTTCTGGTCGGGCGCGAACGAGTCGAGCGCGACAAACGTCGCGCACGCGGGCTTGGGCGTGAGGATCCCGGCTTGGTGCGTGCCGCTGAACGGCTCGGCGGTCGCGAGATTGGATGCCGCCGCGGCGGCGCCGGGGCCGAGCGACGGCGAGTCCGCTGCCACCGTGCTGGCGCTCGCGTCGGGAGCGCCGGGCAGGGTCCCCGCGGCGGCGAGCGCGCCGACGCTGCCCGCGCCGATCACCGCCGCGGAGCGCGTCAGGAAGGAACGACGGCTGACCGGGCTCATTGATCGATCCGGATCGCGCTCGGCGGAATCTGGGGTATCTGCGCCGTGCGCGTGGTCTCGAGCGCGCCCGGCACCTGTGCCAGAGCCTCGAGCGCGGCGCCGACCGCGCTGTCCAGCTGCTCCGCTTGCTCCTGGGTCAACTGCGCGTTCGTCGGCAGGACGCGTCCGTGGGCGGCCTGGATCGACGCAAGCGTCGCCCCAAGCGCGTCGAGTTCGGTGTCGACAACGGGAAGCACGCCCTCGCGCGTGCCGAGCACCGGTGTCAGGGTCGCGATCACCTCGCGGGTCGCGGCGAGCCCGGCGGCGGTGCCGAGCACGCCCTCGCCACTCCACGGCACGTCGGTGCCGCTCAGCAGATCGCGGACCGCGTCCTCGAGGATCTCGTGCGCGCGGGTCGCGTAGTCCAAGGGCGAGATCTGGACGGTCGGCAGGATCGCACGCAGTCGGCTCACGTCGAGCGCGAGGCGACTGGCGTACGGCTCCAGCGAAGCCAGCGGTGCGCCGGTCCACAGCCCGAGCTCGAGGCGGTGCAAACCGGTGAACTGAGGGCTCGAGATCCCGCCGCTCAGGCCGCCCGCGGTCCCGTCGATCGCCTGGTTGAGCTGCGCGATCTGGCCCTCGAGGTAGACCGCCCCGAGCTCGAGATAGCGATCGAACGCGCCGCGCCACGCCGCCTGCGCGGACGCGCGGTCACCCGCCGCCAGGGCGGCCTGGAGCTGCGCGACCTGGCCCTCCATCAGCCCGAGCTGCTTGGAGGCGAAGGCCAGGTAGGCGGCGACGGGTGCCTTGAACGCGGCCGGCGAGACGGGTGGCAGCTCCGATGGAGGCGCCGACCCCGCGCCGGCGACGCCGCCCTGGACGCCGTACACGTTCAGCTGGCTGAGCACGTGCGGCGCCGCCTCCTCGTACTGCGCCAGCGGTGGCGGGCCGTAGGACACAGCCGGCGCGGCCGCGGGTTGCTGGGACGCCGTGCTGTCGCCCCCGCCGGTGGCGATCACGATCGTGGCGCCGGCGACCGCTGCCGCGGTCATCAGCGCAGGCAGCGCGAGACGGGACCGGACCATCAGGGAACCAACGCGTCCCTGCGCCGGCTATTTGCGCGCGGTTGCGCGCGGTCCTGGCGTCCCGATCTACGCCTACGCTCGCAGGCGCTCGGTGATCAGCCGGGTCACCTCGCCGCCGTCGGCGCGGCCCTTGCTCTCGCGCATCACGAACCCGACCAGCGGCCCGATCGCCTTCATGTTGCCGGAGCGGACCTGCTCCGCCGCCGCCGGGTCGGCCGCCAGCGCTCGGTCGACGAGCTCTGTGAGTCCGTCCTCGCCGCTGATCGCGCCGAGTCCTTCGCGGACGACGATCTCGGCCGGATCGCCGCCGTCGGCTACGAGCCGTGTCAGGACCTCGCGGGCAGCCTCACGGCTGATCGTCTTCGCCTTGACCAGCGCCGCGAGCGCCGCAAGGCTCTCGGGCGTGACGTTGCTGGAGGCCGGATCGGTGTCCGAGCCGATCCGCTCGACCAGCTGCGGGATCCAGTTGGACAGCTCGACGGGGTCGACCTCGCCGGCCCCGTCGCGCTCGTCGCCGGCGGCGAGCGCCCGCTCGAAGTAGTCGCCCAGCTCGGCGTTGAAGGCGAACGCGCGGGCGCGCTCGGCGCTCAGGCGCAGCTCCTGCTCGAAGCGCTCCGCCCGCGCCGCGGGCAGCTCCGGAATCTCGGCATGCGCGGCCGCGAGCATCTCGTCGGTGATCACGATCGGCGTCAGGTCGGGCTCGGGGAAATAGCGGTAGTCGTGCGCCTCCTCCTTGGAGCGCAGCGCGCTCAAGCGGCCCGACGCCGGATCGAAGTGAAGTGTCTCCTGCTCCACCTCGAGGCCACTCTCGAGAAGCCCGATCTGACGCTCGATCTCGGCCCGGATCCCGCGCTCGACGAATCGGAACGAGTTGATGTTCTTGAGCTCGGTCTTGGTGCCGAGCCGAGTCGACCCCGCGGGGCGGACCGACACGTTCGCGTCGCAGCGCAGCGAGCCCTCTTCCATCTTGACGTCGGATACCCCGAGCTGCCGCAGCGTCGTGCGCAGCAGCGTCAGCCAGTCGCGCGCCTGCTCGGCCGAGCGCAGATCCGGCTCGGTGACGATCTCCACGAGCGGCGTGCCGCCGCGGTTGAAGTCGACCCAGCTGCGCTCGGAGCCGTGGATCCGGCCGCTCTCGCCGAGGTGGTTGAGCTTGGCCGCGTCCTCCTCGAGATGCACGCGGTGGATGCGCACGTCCGCGAGCTGCCCGCCGCGGCACAACGGCACGTCGTACTGGGAGATCTGGTAGCCCTTCGGCAGGTCGGGATAAAAGTAGTTCTTGCGGTGAAACAGCGACCGCGGGGTGATCTCGCAGTCGAGCGCAAGGCCGATCATCACGCCGAAATGGACCGCCCGGGCGTTGACCACGGGCAGCGAGCCCGGTAGGCCGAGGCAGACCGCGCACGTATGCACGTTCGGCGGGTCGTCGAACGACAGCGGGCAACCGCAGAACATTTTCGTCGCGGTCTTCAGCTGGACGTGGATCTCCAGCCCGATGACCGGCTCGTACTCAGCCACGGGCAGCGCTCCCGTCGAATCCAATCGACCGCTCGAGCGCGAACGCGGCGTCGAGCAGGCGGTTCTCGCTGAACGCCGGGCCGGCGAGCTGAAAGCCGACCGGCAATGAGTCGCTGCAGCCGCAGGGGATCGAGATCGCGGGGATTCCAGCGAGCGGCATCGGGACGGTGCAGAAGTCGTTGAGGTACATCGCGAGCGGGTCGTCCGTCTTCGCGCCGAGCTCGAACGCGGTCCACGGACTGGTCGGCGTGACGATGAAGTCGAAGCGCTCGAACGCGGCTTTGAAATCCTCCGAGATCTTCGTGCGGACCTTCAGCGCGGTGCCATAGTAGGCCTCGTAGTAGCCGCTCGACAGCGCGTAAGTGCCGAGCATGATGCGTCGCTTGACCTCGGCTCCGAACCCAACCGCCCGCGTGCGGCTGTACATCGTGATTAGGTCCTTGTCGCCGTCGACGCGCAGGCCATAGCGGACGCCGTCGTAGCGGGCCAGGTTCGCCGACGCCTCCGCCGGAGCGATCAGGTAGTACGCCGACAGCGCGTGCGGCGCGTGGGGAAGCCGGCACGACTCGACCGTCGCCCCCAGAGCCTCGGCTAGCGCCAGCGTCGCCTCGAACCGTTCCCGGACTCCCGCTTCGACGCCGCCCTCCGCGCCCGTCAGCTCCTCGGGCACGCCGAGCCGGATGCCGCGCAGGTCTTCCGCGGTCGGCAGCACGATCGGCTCGGGGAACGCGACCGAGGTCGAGTCACACGGGTCGTGTCCGACCATCTCGCGCAGCAGCAGCGCGGCGTCGGTGACATCGCGGGTCAGCGGACCGGCCTGGTCGAGCGACGACGCGAACGCGATCATCCCGTAGCGCGAGCAGGCACCGTACGTGGGCTTGAGCCCGACGATCCCGCACAGCGCGGCCGGCTGGCGGATCGAGCCGCCCGTGTCGGTGCCGATCGCCCACGGCGCGAGTCCGCCCGCGACAGCCGCGGCGCTTCCGCCCGACGAGCCGCCCGGGACGCGCGTGCGGTCCCATGGGTTGAGCACCGGCCCGTAGGCGGAGTTCTCGTTCGAGGAGCCCATCGCGAACTCGTCCTGGTTGGTCTTGCCGAGCAACGGCGCGCCCGCCGCGAGCAGCTGCGCGACGACCGTGGCGGTGTACGGCGGCCGGTAGCCGGCGAGGATCTTCGAGCCGGCCGTGCTCGGCACGCCCTCGGTGCAGAACAGGTCCTTGACGGCGATCGGGACGCCGCCCAGGCGTCCCGCCGGCGGCCCGGTCGCCGCCGGCCCCTCCGCCACCCAGGTGAACGCGTTCAGCGTGTCCGCGCCCGCGCGCTCGCGGTAGAGGTCGAAGAGCTCCGCGGGGTCGAGCTCGCGCGCGCGTACGAGCGCGATCGCGCCGGCGGCGGTGAGCTCGAGCAACTCGTTCATCCGGCCCCCGGGCTGGGGACGCCGAAGCCGCCGTGCAGCGGCTCCGGGGCCGGCGCGAGCGCGACCTCCGCCGGTAGGCACGGCCGCTCCACGTCCTCGCGCAGGACGTTGACGACGTCGACCACGTGTGCAGTGGGTGGCACGTCCTCGAGATCAAGCTCGCGGATCCGTTCGATGTGCCCGAGCACGTGGGACAGCTCGCCGGCCATCCGGTCGAGCTCTTCTTCGGTGAGGTCCAGCCGCGCGAGCCGGGCCACGTGTAGCACCTGGTCGCGATCGAGCATCGTCGATGGATTCTAGGATCAGCGCTGATCGCCGGACCCGAGGGTGACGAGCTCGATCTCCCTCGGCCCGTCGCGTTGGTCGATCCCTTCGGTTCGCATCGACAGGTACGCGCCGACCATCAGCACGGCGGAGCTCGCCAGGCCGACGAACGCTCCGGCACGCGGGTGCCCCGGCGCTGGGGCGACGATCGCGACGCGAACGAGCAGCACGATGAACGTGAGCAGGCTCAGCGGCGTGAGCACCACGCTGAGCGACACGGGAACCGCGGGCGCCCGCCGCGCCGCCTGAAAGTAAGCGAGCGCGAGCGCCACCGCCGCCGTGACGAGCACGAGCCAGCGCGTGATCGTCAGCGCGTGCCAGCCGGTCACCGAACTGCCGGCACTCCCGTACCACTTCGCCAGCACCAACAGCAACACGAGCGCCACCGCGCTGAGCGCGACGATCCACTCGGCGGGCCGCAGGCGCCAGAGTCGCATCGCGCGCGCTCAGGACACCAGCGTGTCGGAATGCGGCGGCACTCGTCGGTTCGCCCGCTGCGCGCGCTGGCGCTCGCGCACTCGTTCCTCGCGGATCGCCTCGTAGCCGCCGAAGGCGATCGCGAGAGCCGCCAGCAGCCCGAGGTAGGCGCCGAGCTTCTGATCGACCACGTCCCGCGGCGACGGCAGGTCGATCAGCACTCGGTAGGCCAGCAGCGCTGCCGTCAGCGTGCCGAACGCCGCGATCGCCCGGCTCGTGTCGGTCTTGACGGGGTGAGAGCGCTGCCGTGCGTGCAGCGCGACCGATCCGAGCGCCACGAGGATCGTCAACAGCATCAGCCATCGCACGAGGGTCAGGCCATTCCAGGCATCCTCGGCGCTCGAGCGCGCCGCGCGCTCCGCTGACGGGCTGGGAGTCGTCGCGAGCCCAAACCATTTGAACGCGAACATGAAGATCAGCAGGAGCAGCGCGCCGATCGCGCTGATGAACTCACCCTCCCGAAGCTTCGGCGGCCGTTCGCGGGTACTGACTGACGTATCGTGCCGCGGCTCAGGCGGTCGCTCGGAGGCGCCGGCTGATGTGCCGTCACGCGCCTTCTGCGGCCGCTCGGGGGCACTGACCAGCTCACGGTCGCGCGGGTTCGGCGGCCGGAGGTCAGCAGGCGGCTGCTCCGTGCTCGCCACTAGGCGCTCGCGCCAACGCGGGCAACGGCCGCCTGCACCGTGTTGCGCAGGAGCATCGCGATCGTCATCGGACCGACACCCCCTGGCACCGGCGTCAGCAGCCCCGCTCGCTCGCGCACAGCCTCGAAGTCCACGTCGCCGGCCAGCCCCTCGTCGGTGCGGTTGATGCCGACGTCGATCACCGTCGCGCCGGGCTTGACGTGCGGTGAGCCGATCATCCGCGGCCGGCCGATCGCCGCCACGAGGATGTCCGCCCGGGCGCACACGCCGGGCAGATCACGCGTGCGCGAATGGCACACCGTGACCGTCGCGTTGCGCTGGAGCAGCAGAGCCGAGACCGGTTTGCCGACGAGGTCCGAGCGTCCGACGACGACCGCCTCGGCGCCCTCGATCGGGACCTGATAGGCGTCGAGCAGCTCGATCACGCCGAGCGGCGTGGCCGGTCGCAACCCACCTCGGCCCTGCGTGAGGCGGCCGACGCTGATCGTCGTGAGCCCGTCGACGTCCTTCGCCGGATCGATCAGCCCGGTCAGCGCCGCGCCGTCGAGGCCGGGCGGCACCGGCAGCTGAAGCAGGATTCCGTCGATCTCAGGATCACGGTTGCAGCGTTCGATGACCGTCGCGACATCTTCCTGCGAGCTGTCGGCCGGAAGATGCTGATGGTGGTCGCCGATCCCCGCCTCGGCGCACGCCTTGCGCTTGTTCGCGACGTACACCGCGGAGGCCGGATCGTCGCCGACGAGGATCGTCGCGAGGGCGGGCGGGCGGCCGACGCGCTCGCGGAGCGCCGCGACCTCGCGCGCGACCTGCTCGCGCACGCTCGCCGAAACCGCTCGTCCGTCGATGATCGCCGCGCTCATGTGGGCCGGGACGCTAGCCGATCGGACTTGGGCACGCTCCATCCTGATCGAATGCGCTTCTCACCGTTTGGAGAGCGGCGCGAGGTCGGCCACGAGCTTTCGCTCCGAGTGGTCTTTGCTGAACCGGATGACGACGATCCCGCCCGGCTCGAGGCCGGTGACTACGCCCTCGCCGAACGACGGGTGCGAGACGTCCTCGCCGAGGCGGTATGCGTTCATCTGCCGCTGCGGCTCCGCCGCGCCCGACCCCCACGACGTCGCGCGGCCCCGGATCCCGGCGGCGCCGAGCCCGACGCGCTGTTGCTCGCGGTCGGTCAGCTCGGACGGGATCTCGCCGATGAACCGGCTCGGGAGGCCATATGAGCGGGCGCCGAACGCCTGCCTCGTGCGCGCGTATGTCAGGTACAGGTCGCGCTCGGCGCGGGTGATGCCGACGTAACAGAGGCGGCGTTCCTCCTCCAGCCCCCCTTCGTCGAGCGCTCGCGAGTGTGGGAACACCCCCTCCTCACACCCGATGATGAAGACGATCGGGTACTCGAGCCCCTTCGCGTTGTGGAGCGTCATCAGCGTCACGAGCCCGTCGTCATCGGTGCGCTCGTCGCTGTCCGAGATCAGGGCGACCTGCTGCAGAAAGTCTCCGAGCGTCGATTCGCCGTCGGCGACGTCGTACTCGACCGCGACGTTGACCAGCTCCTCGAGGTTCTCGATCCTCCCCTGCGCCTCGATCGTCCGCTCGGCTTCCAGCGCCTCGAGGTAGCCGCTCTCCTGGAGCGTCTCCTTCAGCAGCGCGGCGATCGGCGCGCCCGCGTCGACGCGCTCGCGCAGCACGTGCATCGTGCCCATGAACCGGCGCAGCGCCTTGATCGCCGCGGCGCCCAGACCCGGCACCCGCTCGGGCTCCGACGCCGCGTCCCAGATCGAGATGCCCAGCGTGTTCGCGTGCGCGAGCACACGCGAGAGCGACGTGGCGCCGATCCCTCGGCGGGGGCTGTTGACGATGCGCGCGAACGCGCCCGCGTCCTGCGGGTTGACGAGCACCGTCAGGTACGCGACCGCGTCCTTGACCTCGGCACGCTCGTAGAACTTCGTGCCGCCGATCACCTGATAGGCGACCTCCGCCCGCACGAGCGTGTCCTGGAGCACGCGCGACTGCGCGTTGGTCCGATAGAACACTGCGATCTCCGCCCGCGCGGTGCCCTCGTCGACCAGCTTCTGGATCTCGCCGGTGACGAATCGCGCCTCGGCGTGCTCGTCCTCGAGCTCGCGAACCTTGATCGGGTCGCCCTGCCCGATCTCGGTCCACAGCGTCTTCAGCTTCTGGCCGCGGTTGTTCCGGATCACCGCGTTGGCCGCATCGAGGATCGTCTGCGTCGAGCGGTAGTTCTGCTCGAGCTTGATCACCCGCGCGTCCGGAAACGAGTCCTCGAACTCCAGGATGTTGCGGATTTCGGCACCGCGAAAGCCATAGATCGACTGGGCATCGTCACCCACGACCATTAGGTTTCGGTGCTCCTCGGCCAGCAGCTGCAGCCACCGATACTGGGCGTAGTTGGTGTCCTGGTACTCGTCCACCATCACGTGGCGAAACCCGCCGGCGTAGCGCTCGCGGACCTCCGGGAAGAGCTGCAGCAGATCGACCGCGCGCACCAGCAGGTCGTCGAAGTCCATCGCGTTCATCCGGTGCAGCTCGCTCTCGTACGAGCGGTACACGTCGGCGACCGTCTGTTCGAAGTACGAGCCGACCATGTGGGCGTAGGCGTCAGCGTCCCGGAGGCGGTTCTTGGAGTCCGAGATCTGAGCGCCGACGGACGCCGGGGTGAACCGCTTCGGGTCGACGCCGAGATCCTCCAGGCACCGCTTGATCAGCCGGCGCGAGTCGGCCGCATCGTAGATCGTGAACTGACGCGTGTATCCGAGCCGGTCGGCGTGGGCGCGGAGCATGCGCGCACAGGCCGAGTGGAAGGTCATCAGCCACATCGCCCGCACGCGGCGGCCGACCAGCAGCTCGGCGCGGTCGCGCATCTCGCCCGCCGCCTTGTTCGTGAACGTGATCGCGATGATCTCGTTGGGCTTCGCGGCGTCCGTCGCGACGAGATACGCGATCCGGTGGGTCAGCACGCGCGTCTTGCCAGAGCCGGCGCCCGCGAGGATCAGCAGCGGGCCTTCGCCGTGGGTCACGGCGGCGCGTTGGGGCTCGTTCAGGCCCGCCAGGAGTTGTTCGAGCGCTTCGTCGTTGGGCATCGCGGTATCGCTGCGATCGTCTACGGTAGCGGCGGCCTCGGCGGGCTCCGTGCTCCGCCGGCCGCGCGGACCGCGGCATGCTGTGAGGGTGCGCGAGCGCGATCCCCTCACCGAACTGCGGGCCTCGTGCGCCGAGGTCGCAACGCGGGCGCGGAGCGTGTCGTTCGTTGCCGATGCGATCCCCGACTACGCGCGGCGGCTCGGCGCGCTCGCGGGAGGCGCGGGCGCGGCGGATCCGGAGGCGCACCTCCCGGCAGGTACGGAGGCGGCGCATCTAACGGCGGGTACGGAGGCGCACCTGACGGCGGGTGCGGAGGCGCACCTGACGGCGGGTACGGAGGCGCACCTGACGGCAGGCACGGAGGAGGAGCTCGCCGCGTTCTGGCTGACGCTCGACGCGATCAACTTCGGCTCCGGTTGGTTCCCGACGCTGCGCAAGCGCGACGGCCGCTCCGGGTACTTCACGGTCGCGATGGGCGTCCGCGACCGGTTCGCGGCGCGCGGGCCCTGGCGCGGCGGCGAGCTCGCTGGCATCGAGGCGCGGGAAGTCGCCGCGACGCTCGAGCAGGATCCGTCCCACGAGCTGATGGAGCTGTTCGCGCGCTCGCTGCGCGACCTCGGCGCACACGTGGACGGCGGGTACGGCGGCCGCTTCGCGTCGGTCGTGCAATCGGCGTCCGGGTCGGCCGTGACGCTCGCCTCGACGCTGGCGGGTTGGGACTCCTTCGCGGACGTCTCGCGCTACGAGGAGCTCCGCCTTCCGTTTCTCAAGCGGGCTCAGATCGCGGCCGCCGACCTCTCGCGGGCCGGCGTCGCGGCGTTCCGCGACCTCGACCGTCTGACGATGTTCGCCGACAACCTGGTCCCGCACGTCCTGCGACTCGACGGCGTGCTCCGCTTCGATCCGGAGCTGGTCGCCCGGATCGGCCGGGGCGAGCTGATCGAGCACGGCTCGCCGGAGGAGGTCGAGATCCGGGCGTGCGCCGTCCACGCGGTCGAGCTGATCGTCGCGGCCCGGCCGGCTGCGCGCGCGGCCGATGTCGACGAGCTGCTCTGGACGCGCGGGCAGGATCCGCGATACAAAGCGTCACCGCGGCACCGGACCAGGTGCACGGCGTACTGACCGAGCTTGGCCGCCGACAGCGCGGCTTTCCTCGCCGCCCTTGTTGCACCTTGCCTCGCCGTCGAGCTTGACCGCGGACAGCGCGGCTTTCCTCGACCTCATTGCCGGCGGGCTCGCGGCGTCGAGGTTTGCCGGGTTTTCCCTCGCTCACCGCGCCCTTGCCAAGGCGCGCCCGCTCAACCGGGGGTCGGCGGGGTCGCGCGGGGGTCGGCGGGGTCGCGCGGGGGTCGGCGGGGCGGGCGCGGGTCGGTGGCCCGACCCCTAGCCGCCGAGCTCCCGAACCCTCGCCTCGCGAATCGCCTGAGCGCCATCCTCCCCGACCAGCAGCTCGGGTCGGATCGTGCCGCTCGCGAGCAGATCGAGCGCCGGGAAGGTGCCGAGGCTCGCCTGGTGGGCATCGAGCGCGATCACCGTCGTCTCGCCCCCGATCGGCGCGGGCGCGGTCGCGATCACGGTTACCGACCCCCCGTCGACGATCTTGCGCGCCGCGGCGAGCGCCTTGCGCGCGGCCAGCGGGGGCACCTCGGCGAGTCCGTCGATGAGGACGAGCGCGTCGGCGCCGCGGGCCGCGACCCGGCGGGCCTGGTCGATCACCTGCTCGACCGCCATCCCCTGGGCATCCGCGGTCGCCGCGAGCCCCAGCGTCGCCGCCGGCGCCAGCCCCTCGAGGTTCCATTCGGGCACCTCTTCGGGCCGGACGCCCGCGAGAACGAGCAGCACCTGGAGGTCTTCGCGCCCGGCGAGCGCGGCGGCGATCGCCCGCAGAAGCGAGCTCTTGCCGGCGCGAGCGCCGCCGACGATCGTGACACGCGAGCCCTTGCCGATCGGCGTCAGCGATTCGATCAGCTTGATTGGCTCATGATCCGCGCCGAGCCGAAAGAGCTCGCTCGGGAACGCCGCGGGCAGGTCGTCGAAGTGGGCGCTGTCCGCCACCTCGGCGGCGGGCCGTCCGTTGATCATGTCGATTCGCACGAGCGAGGCGAACCGCTCCGAGCGGCGGGGTGAGCGGAGCGGACCCGTCACCTCGTCGCCAGAGATGAGCTCGCAGCGCTTGACCTGCGCGGCGGAGATGTAGACGTCGTCGTCGGACGGGTCGGGTCCTTGTACGCGCAGGAAGGCGGCGCCGCCCGGCACGAGCTCGACGACTCCTGTTATGACCTGCTCCTCCTCGGCGCGCTCGGGTGCGGAGACGGCGCCCGGCCCGCTGTGCTCGGCCGCCTGGGCCTGCTCGGCCGCCGGCTCGCCTCCGTCCTCCGGCTCGGCGTGCTCGCGCGCGGCGCCACGCCCGCGTCCGCCGCGCCGGCCGCGACGGCGTTTGGTCGAGGCCTTCTCCTCTTCGTCCAGCGACGGCGACTCTTCGGGCCCCGCGCCGGCAAGCTCCTCGAGCAGCTCCCCGGAGATCTCGTCCTCGCCGTCCTCGCCGCCCTCGCCGCCCTCGCCGCCGTCGGCGTCCTCGGCGTCTTCGGCGGCCTCGGCGTCCTCGGCGGCCCTGGCGGCCGTGGCGCCCGTGGCGCCCCTGCCGGCCCTGGCGCCCCTGCCAGCCCTGGCGCCCCTGCCGGCCCTGGTCGCCGTGGCGGCCTCGGCGTCCTCGGCGGTCGCGGCGTCCACCTCGGGCTGCTCTTCGGGGGGCGCCTCGCCCGACTGCTTCTCGAGGATCGCGTCGATCAGTTCGTTGCGGCGCAGGCGGCGGTAGCCGTCGATCGAGAGCTCGGACGCGAGCGCATGCAGGTCAGCGAGCGGGCTTGCCTCGAGCGCGGCGCGGTCAACTACGGACATGTTGGTCCTCCTTCGGGCGGGAATCGGTGGGCTCCGATCGCGTTGGGCCAGCGACCGGCGACTGCTGACAATTGAATCTAGCGTGCCGTGGGGGCGCCCGGCGGTCCGGCCGTGGGGACGCCCGGCGGTCTGGCCGCGGAGGCGCCCGCCGGTCAGGCCGTGGCCTGCTCCCAGCGCAGCGCGTCCGCCAGGTGCAGGTCGGGATCGACGGCGGCCGCTCCGGTCAGCGCCGCGCGGACGGCGAGGAAGTCGGCCGCGGCCGCGACTTCGTGGACGCGGAGCACGTGCGCGCCCGCGTCGACTCCGTATCCGATTGCGGCGAGCGTGCCGGCCAGCCGGCCCCGCGGCGCGCGACCCGTGATCGCACCGACGAAGTCCTTGCGCGAGACGGCGAGAAGCAGCGGGCGCCCGAGCGCGTGCAGCTTGTCGAACTCGCGGAGGACGGCAACCGTCTGGGCCGGCGTCTTGGCGAAATCGGGCCCGGGGTCGAGCATCAGCTGATCGAACGCGACACCGCGGTCCAGCGCGAGCTCGATCCGCTCCTGCAGGAACGCGGTCACGTCCTGCATCACGCCTTCGGCGTAGGAACGCCGGAGGCTCTGCTTCGGCGCCGTGCGTGTGTGCATCACCACGAGCCCGGCGCCGGTCGCCGCGCACAGATCGGCGAGCTCGGGGTCGCGCAGGCCGCTGATGTCGTTGACGATCCGCGCGCCGGCTGCGAGCGCGGCCTCGGCCACGGCCGGTTTGTAGGTGTCGATCGAGACCACCGCGCCGAGCTCTCCGGCGAGGCGCTCGATCAATGGTACGACCCGCTCGGTCTCCTCGGCGGCGGCGACCGCCGGGCGGTTGCTCACGTTCGACTCGCCGCCGACGTCGATCAGCTCGGCGCCCGCCTCGATCATCGATCGCGCCAGCTCGACGCGAGCGGCGAGCGAATGGCCGAGGCCGGCGTCGGAGAACGAGTCGGGCGTCGCGTTGACGATTCCCATCAGCAGCGGCCTGGCCCCGACCGTGAGCGTCGCGCCGCGGATCGCGAGCAAGCGTTCGGGCGCTGTCGTACGTTCGTCCATCCAACCCAGGCTATAGATCTCCGGCGCGCGATTGTCCTACGCTGGCGACGCTGGATCGCCCGGTGATCGAGAGGCCAGATGACAACTGTTACAGGTGGAGCCGTCAAGCGTGTGATCGTGATGGTCCAGGAGAACCACACGGTTGACAGTTACTTCCGCGGGCTTGGGCCGTACGGCGGCAACGTCGCGACGGACTGGCCGATCTCCCCCAACCCTCCGACGGATGAACCGGCAAACGATCGCCAGGCCTACTTCGAGTGGCTCACCGGCGCCTCGACAGGCGAGCACGTGCAATTCGACACAGCCAACGTCCTCCCCTATTACCTCTACCTCGCGCTGACCGGAGCGTTTCTGGAGAACCACTGCTCCGGCTTCGGCACGAACTCGACCCCCAATCACCTGATCATCGTCGGCGGCCAGTCCCCGACGCTGAAGAACCCGTCCTCGAGCGACTCGCCCGAGTGGGACATGCCGTCGCTCCCGGGACTCGCCGGCGAAAACGGGGTGGCGTGGCGCGCGTATGCGGCTTCGGGTGACTACCCGGTCTCCTTCTACACGCAGCTGAACGGATCACCGAACATCGTCCCGAGCTCACAGTTCCTGACCGATGCGCAGGCCGGCAACCTTCCGGCGCTCGCGATGCTCTGGCACAACTCCCCGCTCGACGAGCATCCGCCGGCGGACGTCACACAGGGGATGGACGCGATCTGGCAGTCGGTCGATGCGGTGGTCAAGGCCGGCGGCTGGGCGGAGACGGTTTTCATGCTCACCTGGGACGACTGGGGCGGCTACGACGACCATGTGAAGACGCCGGTGCTGGAGTACACGCCGGACAACGTGCAACTGGCCTACGGGTCGCGAATCCCCCTGCTGATGTTCGGCGGCCCGGTCAAGCAGGGGATCGACAGCCGCTGGTGCTCTCACGCGAGCATCACCAAGACCGCGATCGACTTACTCGGGCTGCCGGCGCTCGGCGTGCCACGGGTCGACCAGGCGCCAAGCCTGATCGACCTCGTCGACCCCAGCCAGTCGCCATCGGCGCCGCCGCCCGCATACGGCAGCGCGCTGACGATTCCCCCGGCG
The DNA here is from genome assembly GCA_963763525.1 of uncultured Solirubrobacterales bacterium. Taxonomy (GTDB): domain Bacteria; phylum Actinomycetota; class Thermoleophilia; order Solirubrobacterales; family Solirubrobacteraceae; genus Palsa-465. The sequence continues at coordinate 216,491 of CAVXPA010000008.1, read as the reverse complement.
CCGACCCCTACCCCCGCCCCCCATCCACTGCCCCCGCCCCCCGTCATCACGCCGTCACCGGTGAGCAGCGTGATCTTGCGCGACGGGAGCACGCTGCCGCCGCCGAACGACGCGCCGCTGCCCCAGCAATCGAGCCCACCCACGAACGGCTGAGCGCCGCCCTCACGTGCCGCCGGCGATCCCCTCCGCCGCGGCGTCCGCGCGAAAGCGCCTGACCTCGACGCCGATCCTCGCCTCATCCCAGCCGAGCGGCAGCGCGATCGCTCGCGCGACCCGCTCCGACGCCGGCCCACCCGCCATGCACAGCACCCGCCCATCGAGCACGCCGAGACGCGTCCGCCGCAGCAGCACGTCCGCGACCGTCCGGGCCTGCTCGTGGCGAGCGGCGTACGTGGCCTCGGCGAGCAGATCAGGCTGATCGGGAAGGATCGGCTCGGTCAGTTCCTCCTGCTCGCCGGCGACCAGCAGCACGCCCGCCGCGGCGTGGCCGTAGCGCGCCGCGAGCGCGCCGTAGGCCGCCTCGGCCACACCGGGCACGCGCGGCAGGCGATCGGCGTCCACGGGCGCGCCGAGCGGGATCTCGTGCGTGCGGCACGGAGCCGTGCGGCCGTCGCGCTCGACCACGCGGTCGACCGCGAGCTTCGCCATCCGCCGCCACGTCGTGAGCTTGCCGCCCGTGATCGTGACCATGCCGCTCGAGGTCTCGTACAACTCGGCCTTGCGCGAGATGTCGACCGACTTGCGCGTATCACCTGCGGCGATCAGCGGCCGCACGCCTGCATAGGCCCCGGTCAGGTCGGCCGGTCTCAATGCGCTCCCGAAGAACGCGTTCGTCGCCTGCAGCAGGTAGTCGATGTCCTGCGCCGACGGCTGCACGTGCTCGATGTCGCCGTCGTAGTTGTTGTCGGTCGTGCCGATCAGGCTGCGCCCGAGCCACGGCAGCGCAAAGATCGTCCGGTTCTCGCCGGCTGGGAGGATCGCGCCCGAATGCAGAGGTAGATCGCGGTGGGCGATCGTGATGTGGGTCCCGCGACTCGGGACGATCGACGGCACCTCGGCCTCGGAATGCAGCTCTTCGGGCCGGATCCGATCGGCCCAGACGCCGGTCGCGTTGATCACGTTCTCCCCTGTGACGATCAGCTCCTCGCCCCGTTCGCGATCCCGCGCCCTGACCCCTGCCGCCCGGCCGTGGCGGTGCATGAGCTCGGTCACCTCGATCCGGTTTGCGCAGATCGCGCCGAACCGCTCCGCCTCGCCGAGCACCGTCAGCACGAGCCGGACATCGTCGGTCTGGCAGTCGTAGAACAGGTAGCCGCTCGTCGGCTCGCGCGCCGCGAGCGCCGGCAGCAGCTGCACGACCTGCTCGCCGGAGATCATGCGGTGCCGGGCTGGACTCCAGTCGCCCTCCGCATCTTCGCCGGCGGCCCGCCGGCCGCGGCGGCCGCGCAGCCCGGGCGTGGCCATGACGTCATACATATTCAGTCCGATTCCGGTCAAGCGGTCGGGCCGGGCGCCGTCGAACGCGGGCACGACCAGCGGCAGCGGGGTTACCAGGTGCGGCGCGAGCCTGACCATCAGCTGGCGCTCGAGCAGCGCCTCGCGAACCAGCCCGAGGTCGAACTTCTGCAGGTAGCGCAAGCCTCCGTGGATCAGCTTCGACGAGCGGCTGCTGGTTCCACAGGCGAAGTCCCCCTGCTCGAGCAGGGCGACGCTGTAGCCGCGAGACGCCGCGTCGAGCGCGACACCGGCGCCGGTGATCCCGCCCCCGATCACTACCACGTCGAAGCGCTCGCTGGACAGGGTCTCGATCGCGCGCTCGCGGGTCTGCATCGAAGCCAGCGTAGCCACGGCCCGCCCGCCTCTCCCCTCACGCCGCTCCCCTCACCGGCGCCCGCTCCCCTCACCGGCGCCGCATCGGCGCGGCCCGCCGACCAAGCCCGCTCGGCTCAGCGACCGCCGGCTTCGCGGTACAGGCTCAGGACGACCGGATACCAGCCCGGCGAGGTCTCCTGGTAGCCGGGACAGCACGGCGGCCCGCCGGGGGCGCTGATCCCGATCTCGATGTGCGGCCCGTCGGAGCGCCCGACGATGCCGCAGCCGATCTCCGCGATCGGCTCACCGGTGCTCACGTGCGCGCCGACCGGCACGAGCGCCGGGGCCGCGTGCCCGTAGTAGATGTAGCGGCCCGCGTATGGACCGCTCGCGACCTTCAGGACGGGGGCATAGGGGCCGAATCCGTCGATCCCCTCCTGCACGATCGTCCCCGAGGTCATCGCGACCTCGACGACCTGAGAGCCGCACTCGTCCTCGACGGTGCCGATGTCGATGCCCTGGTCGAGCGTCCAGTCGCTCGGCGCGAGCACGCGGGAGATCGGCCGCAGGGGGAACACCATTGAAGCTCCGGCCGGCGGCGAGGCGTGGGAGGAGGCACCGTCCGTGCTGTGCGGCGCCGCGCCGGTGGCCGCGTCGTCGACCGCCGCCCGCAGCGCCGCAGCGGTCCGCTGGCCGACCGTTCCGCTGGCCGGGTACAGCGCGTGCGCCACCTGGAAGCGCTTCACCGCCGATTGCGTGATCGGCCCGAACATGCCGTCCACCGGGATCGCGTAGCCGAGGTCGTTCAGCCACGTCTGGAGCGTCTCGACGTCGTTGCCCGAATCGCCGACGCGAAGCACCCGGGTGAACACGGTCGCGGGCGACCCGGTCAGGATCCCACGGGGCGACTTGACCGCGATCATCCCCGAGCCGCCCGAGTCGGCCCGGGCGGCCACAGCCGGCGCGAGCAGCGCGGCCAGCAGGCTGAGGGCGACCACGCAGGGGCGTGGCATGGGACGACGACATTTGCGGGCGTCCTGCGCGCGAGCGCTCCAACGTCCGCTCTTGCACGGGTTCTGCTCGAAAAGGACACCGGAGACTGGCAAACAAAAGCCGCCGCGGGCGCGGAATTGCAGTTGACGCCTGGCGCCTACGGGGCGATCAGAGGCGGCCGATGGCGGCGCGCCGCTGCTCGACGATCAGCGCCAGCCGCGCGAGCGTGTCCAGCGACATCCGCCGCAGCTCCCAGTGCGTCAGCTTGATCAGGCGCATCGGCGAGCTCGCGACGACGTCCGCGCTCCGGGGCGCGTGGTCCAGCAGGCCCATCTCGCCCGCGATTTCGCCGGGCCCGAGCGACGCGATCGTCGCGCCGCCCTGGAGGACCTCGGCGGTCCCCTCCTCGATCACGATCAGCTCGGTCGCGTAGTCGCCCTCCCTGATCAGGACCTGGCCGCTGGCGACGCTCGTCTCGGTTGCGAACGTCGCCAGCCGCCGTGCCTCCTCGGAGGTGAGCGCGGAGAACAACGGGATCGATTTGAGCCGGTTGGGATCCATCGCTCCCGGCATCCTGTTACAGCGACTGGACCTCCGCTGTGATCTCGCTCACGGAAGCCTTGGCATCGCCGAACAGCATCGAGGTCTTCGGCTCGTAGAACAGCGGATTGTCGATTCCCGCGAAGCCCGACGCCATCGAGCGCTTGAGCACGATCACGGAGTGCGACTCGTCGACCTCGAGGATCGGCATCCCGTAGATCGGCGAGCCTGGCTCGTTCTTGGCGGCCGGGTTGGTCACGTCGTTGGCCCCGATCACCAGCGTCACGTCAGTGCGCGGGAACTCCGGGTTGATCTCGTCCATCTCCTTGAGCAGGTCGTAAGGCACGTCCGCCTCGGCCAGCAGCACGTTCATGTGCCCGGGCATGCGGCCCGCGACGGGATGGATCGCGTACTTGACCGTGACGCCCTTGGCCTCGAGCGCTTTCTCGAGCTCGCGCACGGCGTGTTGTGCTTGCGCGACCGCCATTCCGTACCCCGGCGCGATCACCACCTGGCGCGCATAGGAGAGCTGGATCGCGACGTCCTGGGGTGAGGTTGCACGCACCGGCCCGCGATCGAGCTCGCCGGCGGCCCCGGGCACGGTGACCTCGCCGCCGAAACCGCCCGCGATGATCGCTGGCACCGAGCGGTTCATCGCCTTGGCCATCAGGTTCGTCAGGATCGTCCCCGAAGCGCCGACGATCATCCCGGCGACGATCATCGCGGTGTTGTTCAGGGCGATGCCGGTGGCGGCAGCGGACAGGCCCGTGAACGCGTTCAGCAGCGAGATCACGACCGGCATGTCGGCCCCGCCGATCGGCAGCACCATCATCAGGCCGAGCAGCGCCGACGCGACGAGGACCCCGAGTACGAACAGCGCCTGGGAATGCGTGCCAGCCGCGAGCACGACCGCCGAGCCGACCGCGACGATGAACAGAAGGGCGTTGATGATCGACTGTCCCGGCAGCTTGATCGGCCGTCCGGGCAGAATCTCCTGGAGCTTTCCGAACGCGATCAGCGACCCCCAGAACGAGATCGAGCCGACGATCGCGGCGAACAGCGTCGGGATCTCGGCCTTTTCGGCCCACAACTCGAGGCCCGAGCGGAAATGGTGGCGGTACTCGACCCACGCGATCAGCGCCACCGCGCCGCCGCCGACGCCGTTGAACAGCGCCACCATTTGCGGCACCGCGGTCATCTTCACGTTGCGCGCCGCCGGAATCCCGACGGCCGTCCCGAGCACGACCCCGAGCGCGATCAGCCAGACCGTCGCGGAACCGGTCAGCACACCCTTGGTCAGCAGCGTCGCAATCACCGCGATCGCCATCCCGCCCGCCGCGATCTTGTTGCCGCGGACCGCCGTCCGCGGGCCGGTCAAGCCGCTCATCCCGTAGATGAACATCGAGAACGCGACGATGTAGAGCGCGTCGACGAAGTTCTGGTTCTGCAGGAAGACGGTGCCGAGGAGGATCACTTCGGCTCGTCCTCCGTGGGGGTCTTCGGCGCCTCGACCTCGGGTTTGCGCTTGAACATGCCGAGCATCCGGTCGGTCACGAGGAAGCCGCCGATGACGTTGATCGTGCCGAACGTGATCGCGATCACCAGCAGCACGTGCTCCAGCACGCCGTGGGCCTCGTGCATCAGCAGCAGGCCGCCGAGCAGGACGATGCCGTGGATCGCGTTGGTGCCCGACATCAACGGCGTGTGCAGCGTGTTCGGGACCTTCGAGATGACCTCGAAACCGACGAACGCCGCCAGCACTAGAATCGCGATCTCGGTGATCGTGCTCACGGTCAGACCCCTTTCGTATTCGTAGGACTAGGCGGCGATTGCCGCCTTCGCTCCCTCGTGGACGACCTCTCCGCCGCGCGTTATGCAGGCGCCGGCGATCACTTCGTCCTCGAAGTCGAGCGCGAGCTCCCCCTCTGCGTTGAGCATCAGCCCGAGCAGCGCCTCGATGTTGCGCGCGTAGAGCTGCGAGGCGTGCTCGGCCATCGTCGAGGGCACGTTCAGCGGCGCGACGATCTTGACGTTGTGGCGCAGCACGTTCTCCCCCGGCACCGACAGCTCGCAGTTGCCGCCCGTCTCGGCCGCCAGATCGACGATCACCGAGCCGGGCTTCATCAGCTTCACGGCCGCCTCGGTGACGAGGATCGGCGCGCGCCGGCCCGGGACCGCGGCGGTCGTGATCACGACGTCGCACTTGCCGATCGCTTCGGCCATCAGCTCCTGCTGGCGCGCCTGCTGCTCGGACGTCAGCTCTCTCGCGTAGCCTCCGGCCCCCTCGAGGTCGCCGCCGAGGTCGAACTCGAGGAACTTCGCCCCGAGCGACTCGACCTGCTCCTTGACGGCAGCGCGGACGTCGAAGCCCTGCACGACCGCGCCCAGCCGCCGCGCGGTCGCGATCGCTTGCAGGCCGGCCACGCCGGCTCCGAGCACGAGGACGGTCGCGGGCCGGATCGTGCCGGCCGCGGTCATCAGCATCGGGAAGAAGCGACCGAGCTCCTGCGCTCCGATCAACGCCCCGCGGTACCCCGCGATGTTCGCCTGGCTGGAAAGCGCGTCCATCGACTGCGCGCGGCTGATCCGCGGCACGGCCTCGAGCGCGAACGACGTCACCCCGGCCGCCGCCAGCGCCCGAACCCCTACACCGTTCGTGAGCGGCGAGAGGAAGGCGATCAACACGCCTCCGTCGCGCAGGCGCGCGGTCTCCTCGGCGCTCGGCGGCGAGACCTTGACGACGACGTCCGCGCCGAACACTCCGTCGACGTCGTCCGTGAGCGTGGCGCCCGCCTCCTCGTACTCGCCGTCGGGAATCAGGGCGCCGTCGCCGGCGCCCCGTTGCACGAGCACGCCAGGCCCTTTGCCGGTGAGCTTGCGCACGACCTCGGGCACGAGCGCGACCCGTCGCTCAGACGGCGCGGTTTCCTGTGGGACTCCGATCTGCATGGGGGCGCGCGGGAGGCTAGCGATTAACGATCAATCGTCACGTGGCCCCGGTGGGGCCGCGCGCTCGACGCCCGCCTCGTCGAACCGGCGCATCTCGGACTGCAGCCGGGCCGCGAGCCCGACCAGCGGCACCGCGAGCGCCGCGCCGCTCGCCTCCCCGAGCCGGAGCCGCAGGTCGAGCAGCGGCTCGAGGCCGAGCTCCGTGAGCACGAGCGTGTGGGCGGCCTCCGCCGAGCGGTGTCCCGCGATCAGGTAGTCGGACAGCGCCGGCTCCAGGCGGCAGGCGACGAGCGCCGCCACGCTCGTCGCGAACCCGTCGAGCAGCACCGGGCAGCGGACGGCGGCGGCGCCGAGGACCGCGCCCGCGAGCGCTGCGAGCTCCAGACCGCCGAGCCGTCGCAGGCACTCGAGCGGGTCGCCGGCGGCGGGCGTATTCGCGCCCAGCGCGGCGGCGACGATGGCCCGCTTGCGCGCGAGCCCCTGCGCGTCGAGCCCGGTGCCGCGCCCGCAGACGGCTTCGGGCGGCAAGCCCGTCAGCGCCGCGAGCAGCGCGGCGGCGGCCGTCGTGTTGCCGATCCCGATCTCGCCGAGCACGACCAGCTCGCAGCGCCGGGCGAGCTCCCCCGCGAGCTCGTGTCCGGCCTGGACCGCGGCGCGGAGCTGATCGGGCGAGAGCGCCGGTCCCTTCGTCATGTCGGCGCTGCCGTCGGCGATGCGGCGGTCGCGAAGCTCGGGCATCCGCGGACCGCGCAGCCCGACGTCGGCCACGATCAGCTCGGCGTCCAGCGCCGACGCGAGCACCCCGATCGCGGTCTCGCCGCGGGCCGCGGCGGCGGCGACCTGCGCCCCGACGCGCGCCGGGTAGAGGCTGACGCGCTGCTCCGCGACGCCGTGGTCGGCGGCGAGCACGAGGATCCCGACCCGCGGGTCGCGCGGCGGCGGCGCGCCCGTCGCGGTCGCCCACCGCTCGATGAGCGTCTCGAGCGCGCCGAGGCTGCCGGCCGGCTTGACGAGCTCGTCGGCCGCGTCCCGGATCGCCACGCCGGCGCTCGGATCGCCCGGGCGCGACGTTCGCCGCCAGCGCCTTCCACCAACCCGGCGAGTCACCGCGGCCACCGCTCGCTTCGAACTTTGGCGAGTCGGTTCCACCCCCCGGGCCTGAATCGCCATCGTTCGTGGCAGGCGGGCGGCTGGCGCCACTCCAACGTTCCTCGAAGACGACCTCGGCAAGCGGTCGTCGACGACCCCAGCCGCGGGCCTCGAGCGTCGGCCGCGTCGGTCGCTCGTCGGGGTAGCCGACGCACAGCCACGCGACCGGAACCACGTGACCGGGAATCCCGAGCAGCGCCCGGACATCATCCTCGCGGTAGAACGACACCCAGCCGACTCCGACCCCCTCCGCGCGCGCCGCCAACCACAGGTTCTCGATCGCCAGGCAGGTGCTGTACAGGTCGGTGTCGCGGATCGTGTGGCGGCCGAGGATCTCGCGGCCCGGCTGGCGGTCGCAGCAGACGCAGACGCTGAGCGGCGCCTCGCGGATCCCCTCGATCTTGAGGTCGAGGTACTCGCGCGCACGCTCGTCGAAGTGCCCCGCCTGGGTCAGCCGCTCGCGCGCGGCGAGCGCCTGCATCGCGGCCTTCGTGCGTTCGTCGCGGATCACGATGAACCGCCAGGGCTGCATCAGTCCGACCGACGGCGCTTGGTGGGCGGCCTCCAGCACTCGCGTCAGCACCTCCGCCGCGACCGGCTCCGGGCGGAAGCGCCGGACGTCGCGGCGCTCGCTGATCGCCCGCCACACCCCGTCGCGCTCGCGCTCCTCGAACCGGCCGGCCCCGGGGTCCTGCCGGCGCTCGCGCGCGCGCGCGTCGTCGAACCCGGGCGGCAGCGGCGGCCGCTCGAACCGCGTGCTCACCTCAGCGAGCTCCCACGAGCGCAACCGCGACCACGAGCGCCGCGGTCTCGGTCACCTCGAGGACCGCCCCGAGCCCGTCCCCGGTGACGCCGCCGAGCCACCCGCGCAGCCACACGTAGGCGAGTGCCGCCACGAGGATGCCGCACCCCCACAGCACCGCGCCGTCGATCCCTGCGAATCCCGCCGCGAGCGCGAGCGCGACCAGCGCCGCGAGCACCGCGCGGACTCGCCGCGAGGTAGCCAGCGCCGCGCCCGTGCCCCCGCCCGCGCGCGCGTACGGGAGCGCCGCCGCTAGGAGAACGGGGGTCATCCGCGACACGGCTCCGGCGGCCAGCGCGAGCCGCACGACATGCGCGTGTTGGACGAGCGCGGCGAGCGCTCCCGCCTTGAGCAACAGATCGAGTGCGATCGCGACCGCGCCGAACGCGCCGATCGTCGAGTCGCGCATGATCTCGAGTGCACGGTCGCGGGTGCGGGCGCCGAGCGCGTCGGCGGTGTCGGCGAGCGCGTCGAGGTGAAGCGCGCCGGTCAGCAGCGTTCCGGCCGCGAGCGCCAGCGCGACCGCCAGCAGCGCCGACATCCGTTGCGCCAGCACAGCCGCGAGCGCGCCGACGGACGCCCCCACGCCGGCGCCGAGGAGCGGGAACGCGACCCCGGCGCGCGCGACGTCGTCGGCGTCCAGGGTCACCCAACGGCCGATCGGCAGCCGCGTCAGAAACGACGCGGCGGCCAGCAGCGCCCGCAGCTCGGCGAGCGGCCAGCGCCGCTGCGCGGCCAGCGGCTCTTGCACGGAGGCGTTCAACTGGCGCCCAGGTCAGCGAGCAACGACTCGACGGTCGCGAGCGGGACGGCGCGGCCAGCGACCATCATGTACGCGCGGTCGGCCTCGTGGATCCATTGCGCGTTGATCCGCCCGAGGAGGTCGCGGTACGCGCGTCCGACGGCGCGACTGGGGACGATGCCGAGGCCGACCTCGTTGGTGACCACGAGCGTCAGCCCCGCGCGGGCGGCCGCCGCCTGGGCGGCCGCGCTGCTGTGCGCGAGCACCCCGTCGGGGCCGCCGTTGGCGAGCATGTTGGCGGTCCACAACGTCAGGCAATCGACGATCAGGCAGTCCTCCCCGGGCACGCCGCCGATCGCATCCAGCAGGTCGACCGGCACCTCGAGCGTGCGCCATTCGCCCGGCCGTTCGCGGCGATGCTGCTCGATCCGCTCGGACATCTCATCGTCGCCCGCCTCGGCGGTCGCGATCAGCGTGACCGGCTGAGTCTGGCCGTGCGCGAGCCGCACCGCGAGATCCGACTTGCCGCTGCGGGCGCCGCCGATCAGCACCACGAGCATCAGAGGGCCTCCAGCAGCCGGCTCACGTCCAGATTGTCCTCGACGGCGTCGGCGAGCTCGTCGAAGGCCTGCTCGAGCGATCGCCGCGGCGCCGCGCCGAGGAGCGCCTGGAGGAATGCCGGCTGCTCGAACAGGCCGTGCAGGTAGACCGCGAGGACCGGGCCTGCGACGAACCCCAGCCCGTTCGGCAGCGCCTCGGTGGTCGGGCCGCTCGCTTGCGTCCGGCCGTGGCGGATCTCATAGCCGGTCACGGGAACGCCGCTGAGCGCGTCCCATGGCACCGGGAGCCGGCCGAACTCGGCCGCCGTCCGCTCGGTGCGCTTGTCAGCCAGGAACGTCGTCTCGAGCGCCAGCAGCCCGATCGCGGCGCCTGAGCCGTCGACGCCGTCGGCGTCGAGGATCCGTTCGCCCAGCATCTGCAGCCCGCCGCAGATTCCCAGCACCCGGCCGCCGGCGCCGGCGCGCTGCCGCACCGCGGCCGCCAATCCGCGTTCAGTCAGCCACGTCAGGTCGGCGGCGACGTGCTTGGAGCCCGGTAGCACGACCAGGTCGGCGTCCAGGAGCTCGGCCGGGGTTCTCACCCAGCGCACGTCCGCGAGCTGCTCGAGCGCCTTGAACTCGTCTAGGTTGGAGGCGGTCGGATAGCGAACCACGGCGACGGTCGCCCGGCCGTTGAGGGACGCCGGCGTCGCGGCTCCGTCCTCGTCGGGGAGCCCGTGCTCGAGCCACGGCATGACCCCGATCGTCGGCACGCCGGTGATCTGCTCCAGCTGCGCCGGCGCGGGGGCGAGCAGGTCCTTGCGGCCGCGGAACTTGTTCAGGATGAACCCGCTTATCAGGGCGCGCTCGTCCTCGGGCAGCAGCGCCCAGGTCCCGTAGAGATGCGCGAACGCGCCGCCGCGGTTGATGTCCACGACGACCACGACGCTCGCGCCGGCGGCCTTGGCCGTGCGCATGTTCGCGAGATCGCTGTCACGCAGGTTCGTCTCGGCGGGGCTGCCGGCCCCCTCGATCAGCAACCACTCGTGCTCCGCGCGCAGGCTCGCGAGCGCGCCCTCGATCGCGGGCCACAATCTTGCGCCGCGCTCGCGCCACGGCAATGCCGACAGCTCTCGGTCCGGGCGGCCGAGCACGATCACCTGACTCCGGTCGTCGCCCTCGGGCTTCACCAGCACCGGGTTCATCCGGACGTCCGGCTCGACTCCGGCCGCGAGCGCCTGCAGGTATTGCGCCGCGCCGATCTCCCCCCCGGCGACGACACGCGCGTTGTTGGACATGTTCTGTGCCTTGAAGGGCGCGACGTCGAGCCCGCGGCGCCGGAGCGCCCGCGCAAACGCGGTCGCCAGCAGGCTCTTGCCGGCCCAGCTCGACGCGCCCTGGACCATCAGCGCCCTCACGTCGCTCGCCCCCGCGCGTCCGAATCATCGTGCTGGTGCTCCACACGTCGCCGACCGAGTTGCCGAGTAGGTAGGCGCAGACAACCGAACATACAGCGCCGCGCGGGTAGGGGTCGCCGCCCACGGTGACTTGGGCACAGCGCGGATCTGAGTAAAAGGACGCACGCTGAGTGAGTCGAGCCGCCTGGTCCGGCGGACGGCAACGCGAGACAGTGCCGGTACACAAGCAAGTGGCCGTCAATCAGGCCCAAAGCGAGAGGAGCCGGTGATGTATTCGTACTTCGACGCTCAGATGTTTCGTTACGTGCAGCGCGAGATCGACATGAATGCGGCGCAGGCGTCGCTGAAGCACGAGGTCCGCGCGCAGCGCGCGGAGCGGCCGGCCCGGCGCCCTCGGACGCGGTGGCTCCGCGGTTTTCCGGTCGCGTTCGCTCGCGTCGCCGAACCCGCCGCGCGGCAGCGCTAGCCCGAGTCGCGACCGGTGCCGGCCCAATGTGGCAGCGCTAGCCAGACGTCGGCTGCAGCGGCAACGGCAGCTCGGTGGCGCCCTGGACCGCGAGCGCATAGTGATCGCGCAACGGCCCGGGCGCCATGGCGCGCGCGGCCGCCAGCACGCCGGCGGGGTCGGTGCCGGTGATCAGCCAGGTCGGCGCCGAGGACGGCTGCGCCGTCGCGGCGACCAGCCCGGCGTCCCCGACCAGCGTCCTGGCGAGCCGGCCGCTCGGCTCCAGCAGCTGGAGCGTCGAGCCGGTCCCGCCGAAGCGGGCGTATATACCGCTGCTCGCAGGCCCGTGCGCGAGCACGTCGGCGAGCAGCTCACCCTGCAGGTCATGCCAGGTGCCGATCACGACGGCGATCGAGTCGGTCCCGATCCCGGTTCCGATCAACGAGGTCGCGATCGGCACGCCGATCGAGCTCAGCTCGCTCGTCACCCGGTTGCAGGCCGCCGTCACGTCCGGAGCGCACTCGAGCTCGGTCGGCAGCCGCCTTCCATCCATGCCGTGCACGAACGGCTCGGGAAACGAGCCGACGACGGCTGGCGCCGATGCGATCGCGCCGCCGTCATGCAGGTCCCACCAGATGCGGTCGCCGGGATGCACCGCGGTCTTCGCGGCGCTGAGCGCGCCCGCGATGCCGTTGACGTAGTAGGACCATCGCAGCCCTGGGGAGCTCTCGGACAGCCCGTCGATCGACTCGATCCGAGCGCCCGGCTCGCTCGTGCCGACCCGAAAGGAGCGCTCGAGCATCCGCATCACGGTCTCGGACCGCTCGAGCTGCGGCTGCGTGGCTGACCCAACCGACGTCGTACCGAATGCGCGCGTCACCTGCAAAGTGACCGCCGTCCCGCCGTGCGTGCTCTCCAGGCCGCAGCCCGCGGCCGCGGCGCCGAGCACCACTGCGCCGAGGAGTACTGAGAGGAGGTTGCGCAGCGGGCGGTCCATCATCATTACGGCTGTGACAGTAAACCTGACCCGCATCTACACCCGCCTCGGTGACTCGGGCGAAACGCATCTCGGCGACATGAGCCGCGTTCCCAAGACGCACCCGCGGATCGAGGCATACGGCACGGTCGACGAGCTCAACGCGCAGATCGGGGTCGCGCTCACCGTCGACGGGATGCCGGAGCAGTACGCGGACTGGCTGCGGCGGATCCAGAACGATCTGTTCGACGTCGGCGCCGACATCTCAGTGCCACGGGACGAGTCCCGCGAGCGGCTCCGCGTGCTGCCCGAGCAGACGGCGTGGCTCGAGCAGCGCTGCGACGAGGTGAACGCGACGCTGCCGCCGCTGAAGTCGTTCGTGTTGCCGAGCGGCACGCCCGTCTCCGCCCACCTGCACGTGTGCCGAACCGTCTGCCGCCGCGCAGAGCGGGCGGCGGTCGCGTGCGGGGACGAGATCAACCCCGAGACGGTCCGCTACCTGAACCGCCTATCCGATCTGTTGTTCATCCTCAGCCGTGGCGCCAATCGCGGCGCCGAGGAGGTGTTGTGGGAGCCCGGCCGCTACCGCTAGGTCGCCGTCAGGACTGCTCGACCTGGGTGTTTCGCGTGATCTTGATCTCCGGCGCGACGCCGGTGCGGCGGATCTGGGCGTAGCGCTCGAGGTCGTCGGGCGCCGCAACCTCGACGCTCACGTCCGGCGCGACGTCGAACCGCGCAGCCTCGTACAGCAGTTCCTGATAGCTCGGCGCGCCCGGGGCGATGCCCTCCACGTCGACCTCGTGAGTGCCGCAGCGGAACGTCCACCGCTGGCCGCGGCCAAGCTTCTCGGCGGTCATCTTGACCGGCAGCGTGTCCGACGCGCCCGATGCGACGACGTCCAACCGCAAGCGCGCGTGCGCCGCCCATAGAGCGCGCGCCAGCCGCTCGAGGTTGCGGCCGTACGGCGCCGGCACGATCGTCACCGGTCCGCGCGCGTCCGCAACGCCGCGGACGGCCTCCCCGATCGGGCCGACGAGCACGTAGTCGACGCGGTTTGCCTGCAACCAGCGCAGGACGGCGACCGCGTCGGCGGTCAGGTGCTCGAAGCCGGTGTTGGTGTTGGCGGGAGCGGACACGATCCCGGTGGCGCGGCGTCTCAGGAGCATGTTGCTGCGTTCGCCCCGTGGCGGCAGACTCCTTCCGCGACGCCCGGCGATTCTTGTATACCTCGCGCAGGATGGATTACGAGCAGGCCCAGGCCCGGCGGGCGGCGCGAGCGCGTGAACGACGCCGGCGCGTGCGCCGCCGGCGCGTGGCCGCGCTCGGCTCGGTGCTCGCGATCGGGCTGATCGCGGCTGTGGCCGTGGTCCTCGCAAACGGTTCCAGCGGCTCGAGCGGCGCCACTAACGCGGACAACGGCGGGGTCCCCGTGCGGACGGTCGCGCAGCTCAGCTCGCACAACGCGGCCCACCACTCCGGCACGGCCGTCCACCACGACCCGACGGACGGCACCGTCACCGGCAAGCCCACGGGCGTGCCGGGCACGACGCCGGTGCCGATCCTGATGTACCACGTGATCGCGCCGCCGCCGTCGGGCGCGCCGTTCCCCGGCCTATACGTTCCGGTGAACGAATTCGCGGCGCAGATGCAGGCGCTGAAGGCGGCCGGCTGGCACGCGGTTACGCTCGATCAGATGCTGGCGTACTGGAAGCATGGGGTCCCGCTCGGACCGGGCAAGCCAATCGTGATCAGCTTCGACAACGGCTATCACTCGCAGTACGTCAACGCGCTGCCCGTCCTCGAGCACCTCGGTTGGGTGGGAAACGAGAACATGCAGCTCCAGGGCCTACCGCCGTCGCAGGGCGGGCTCACGACGGCAGAGGTGGAGGGACTGGTCGCGGCCGGCTGGGAGCTCGACACGCAGGGGATCAGCCACGCCGATCTGATCACGCTTGACCCGGCCCAGCTCGAGTACCAGGTCGCGACGGCGCGCGAGACGCTGCGCCGGCTCTATCACGTGCCGGTCAATTGGTTCTGCTACCCCTCTGGCCACTACGACGCGGCGGTCATCGCCGAGGTCAAGGCCGCCGGCTTCGTCGGCTCGACGACCGTGATCCCCGGCTGGGCCTCGCCCGCCAGCGATCCGTACAGGCTTCCGCGCCTGCGCGTGCTGGCCGGGACCAGCCCGCAGGCGCTGCTCGCGCAGATCGCCTCGGCGCAGCAGGCATCTGCGCCGCCGCCGTCGTATGGCGGCGCCGGTACGGCGTGACGCGGATGCTGCGCGCGCTGGCCCGGTCGCTCGTTTACGGCGAGCGGCCAAGGCCGTTGGTCGGAGCCGCTGTCGCGCCCGCCGGGGTCGCGGTCGCGACCGTGCTGATCTATCCGCTCAAGCGGATCGCCCCGGTCGTGTCGCTGGACGTCGTGTACCTCCCGGCGGTGCTGGTCGTGTCGGCCATCTGGGGCCTCGCGCTCGGGCTCCTCACCTCGCTGCTGAGCGCCGCCGCATTCAACTTCTTTCACCTCCCGCCGGTCGGCCGCTTCACGATCACCGACAGCCGCAACTGGGTCGCGCTGATCGCATTCACGATCGTCGCGCTCGTCGTCAGCACGATCGCCGAGCTCGCGCGCAATCGGGCGCTCGAAGCCGAGCGCGGGCGCGCCGAGGCGGACCTCGCGGCAGAGCTGGCCCGGGCGCTCCTCGGCGGCACGGATACACGCACCGCGCTGGCCGTCACCGCCCACCGCGTCGCCGAGGCGCTCGCGATCTCCTCTGCCGCGATCGAGCTCGGGATCGCCGACGGTGACGAGCGCCGCCGGGCGATTGCGCTGCGCGACGCGGACGCCAGTCAGATCGCGACCCTGCTCGTCCCGCGCGGGCTCAGCGCGGAGACGACCGCGCGCCTGGGCACCCGCGTCGTCCCCGCGCTCGAGGCGCTCGTCGCGATCGCGCTGAGACGCGACGCGATCCAGGCGGAGGCGGTCGAGACCGCCGCGCTGCGACGCAGCGACGATGTCAAGACGGCCCTCCTGCGCGCCGTCTCGCACGATCTGCGTACGCCGCTGACAGCGATCGTGGCGGCGGGCGACGTGCTCGGTGGATCGTCCCTGAGCCCAGACGAGCGCGCCGACCTCAGCGCGGTCGTCGTCGAGGAGGGGGCGCGCCTGGCCACGCTCGTGGACAAGCTGCTCGATCTGTCCAAGCTGCAGGCGGGCGCCGAGCCGCGCCAGGACTGGGTCTCGCTCGAAGACGTCGTGCTGGCCGCGAGCGAGGGTCTTCGCCGGCATCCGGGTGAGGTGCGCCTCTCGACCGATCCCGATCTGCCCGACGTACGCGCCGACGCGGCCCAGCTCGAACGGGCGTTCGCGAACCTGCTCGAGAACGCCTGGCGCTACTCGGGCGAGAAGCCGGTGTCCGTCAACATCCGCCGGATCGGACCGAGGATCGTCGTGCGGGTCGTCGATCAGGGGCCCGGGATCGAGCCCGGCGAGCGCCAGCGGATCTTCGAGCCGTTCTATCGGGGGCCGGCGCGGAACGGCGAGGGCTGGACCGGGTCCGGCCTCGGGCTCGCGATAGCCAAAGGCTTCGTCGAGGCCAACCACGGGACGATCGCGGTCGAATCGCTGCCAGGCCAGGGGACCACGTTCGTCGTGTCGCTGCCGATCCAGGAACAGCCCGCCGCCGCCGTGACCGTATGAACGAAGTGCGGCCACGCGTGCTCGTCTGCGACGACGAGGCGCAGATCCTCCGTGCGCTGCGCGTGATCCTGCGCGACGCCGGCTTTGAGGCACTCCCGGCCAGCGACGGCGAGCAGGCACTCGACGTGATGGCGGTCGAGCGCCCGGACGCCGCGATCATCGACCTCGTACTGCCGGACATCGACGGCGTCGAGCTGTGCCGGCGCGTACGCGAATGGAGCGAGATCCCCGTGATCGTGCTCTCGGCGATCGGCGACGAGGACGCGAAGGTTCGCGCGCTCGCCGCGGGCGCCGACGACTACGTCACAAAGCCGTTCGGCCCGCGCGAGCTGATCGCCCGCCTCCGGGCGACGCTGCGACGCATCCAGCCCGGTCCCGAGGAGGCGGTGATCGTCGCCGACGATCTCGAGATCGACCTGGCACGGCGGACGGTTCGGCGCGACGGCGAGGAGATCCATCTGACACCGACCGAGTTCGACCTGCTGCGGCTGCTGGCGCGCAACCGCGGCCGCCTGATGACGCACCGGGATCTGCTCGTCGCGGTGTGGGGAGCCGGGTACGCCGACGACACGCAGGTCCTCCGTGCGCACATCGCCAATCTCCGCCGCAAGATCGAGCCACGCGACGGCCCGCGGTTCATCCGCACCGACCCGGGCGTCGGGTATCGATTTGCGGAGTGACGCGCTCCGTCACGTTGCTCCCGGGCGCCGGCGCGTCGGCCCGTGTCAGCGCATGTCTGGACCTTCGGGCATCTACGCGCGACAATGCGGGTACCTACGTCGCGCGACAATGTGGGTACAAACGTCATAAGGAGCCACGATGAGCAGCACCGACTACACGCTCGCCTACGGAACTCACGCAACTCCAGATGACGGCAGATGCGCAATGGAGTGGGTCAGCCATCTGGCGGGTGAGCCCCACAGTGACCAGCCTACGTGCGTAAGCCCAGTCGTACGGGCCTTCTGCATCGCGCTCAACGACGGTCTCGACGACGGGCCGCGCCAGCGTCTGCGCCCGTTCTTGACGCGTACGATCGGCACCGCGGGCGACGGGCTCGACGAGACGCGCGCCTGGATGTCGATGGACTGGCTGATCCGCACGTACACGCCGACGTGGCTGGCGGCGGCCGGTCTGTGCGACGCGGCCGCCGGACTCCGAGCGCTCCAGAGGGTCGACGGCGTCCAGGAGCTCACGCCCGCGCTCGACGCACTCCGCTTCGCGCGCCACCGCGCTCGCTCCGCGTGGGGTGTGCGTCCCGTTGCCTGGCTGGCGCCCGGGCTTGGCGTGCGGCTGACCGCGCGCGAGGCGGCTTGGGCGACCGCCGCTGCGGCGGCGTGGGCCGCTGCTCGCGCCGGCGTCGGCGACGTCGCCGGCGATCGGGCTCGCGCCGCCGCGCGTGCGGCCGCGGGCGATGCGGCGGCCGTGATCGCGCGCTCCGCGCGGACGGGCACGACCCGGACTAGTGCGCGCGAGGCGCTCGCGCCGACGCTCGATGCGCTGCACGAGTCCGCGTTCGGGCTGCTCGAGCGAATGCTGCCGACGATCGTGCTCGACCTGCCATCGCTCACGGTTTCTGCGAACGGCAGCGTCAGCGGGCCGCAGCGGCGGCGTAGCGCGGCGATCGCCTGAACGGCTGTCAGTAGCTCTCGGCGGGCGTGACGCGCGCCGCGGCGGACAGCAGCACGTCGTAAGCGCGCCTGACGTCGGCTCGGTCCGCGGGCTCCGGTACCGACTCCTCGCTCGCCTGCTGGATCATGGCTGCCTGCGCCAGCAGCAGCTCGCGTTGCGACAGCGTCGCCGTGTGGTCCATGATCTTCGTGAGCGCGTCGAGCTGGCGGATCATCACCGCCGGCATCCCCCGGCCGGCTTGGCGGATCTTCTCGAACGCCCGCTCGACGAGGCTCTGATAGCTGACGTGCGCAGTGATCACGCGGACGTACCCGTGGCTGTCCCGATGCACGCGGACCGGGTGCCAGCGGGCCGTGACCTTGCACAGAGAGTCCCCGAGCCAGTCGATGCACGTGAGCGCCGTGAACGTGTCGTTGACGGCCGGCGAGAGCGCCCGAATCGCGATCTCCACCAGCTGATCGACGGCGAACGGCAGGTCCTGGGCCAGCGTCCGAGTCGCGCCGGTGATGTGAGCCCGCCGCAGCGCTTGGCTGACCGACGGCGCGGCGTTCGCGGGCCACACGGTGGCCATCGGGTGACCGCCGACGAGAAACTGCCCGGGGCGGTGCAGCAGCCGGATCACGGCTCCCTTCTCGGCCGCCAAGCCGATCAGCGTCTCGTGCCGGACGAACTGGAGGTAGCCGCTCGACGGCGCCGCCACGGTCCCGCCCGACTCGTCCATCCTCGTGATCAGCTCTGCCACCGAGGGACCGGCTTCGACCCGCGAGCGCTGATCGCTCGATTCGGCGTCGACCGCGCGCGAGAGGTCCCCGGCGATGCTGGCGATCACCTGCGGGAGCTGGATCGAAGTCGCGATGTGGTGCAGGAAATAGATCAGGACGCCCATCGACAGCGTCACGAGCCCGACCGACAGCGTGATGGAAAGGTGCGGCACGAACGGATTCGACCCCGACCCGATCGAGATCAGCACGAGCGTCGCGTACACGAACGTCGCCACGAACGTCCCGAGCGTGAACTGGGTGCCGCGGTCGCGGATGAAGTTGCGCAGCATCCGCGGCCCGAACTGGGTCGAGGCCAGCGTCAACGTCACGATCGTGATCGAGAAGACGACGCCCACGACGGTGATCACGGCCGCCGCGAGCGAGCTGAGGATCTGCCGCGCGGCGTCGGCGCTCCCGAACAGCATCCAGGAGGGAAGCGTGAGCTCGTGGTGGTAGACCGCGAGGTCGATGAAGTGGGTGATCACGAACAGGCCGACCGCGAGGATCACCTCGACGATCGGGACCACCCACAGGTTGGTGCGCAACGCCTCCTTGCGCCACGACGAGGCCAGCGGGACCAGGAGCATCAGCTGGGCTTGCGATCGATGGACACGTGGAGCGGGCGGCGGCAGGCAGCGCCGACCAGTCTTCCCGGCTCACCTGCGCCCGAATGGTATCGGCGCTCTCGGCCGCGCCTCTCGCGCGGACTGGCTGACGCCGGCTGCGCGCGGATGTAAAGTAGTCCGTGTGGGAAAAGCGCCACGCAACTCGCCCTCGAGGATTCGAGGCGGGACGTCGGGCTCCGGCCGGCGGCGTGACTGCGTGCCCAGCGAGTCGCACCGCTCACCCACGTTCTCCTTGCGGGTGCGCGTGCGCCTGCACCGCCGGCGGCTGGACCGCGAGCTCGCCGACGGGCTCGCGCCGGATCGCTCTGACGAGCGCGCGCTGCGCGCGGAGCAGCTGAACGACCCGGGAGCGAGGACGCGGCTGGCCCGCGACCTGCGCCGCGTCGTGATGGAGGCCGAGCCCACATTCGAGGGAATCCTGCTCCCGACGATGACGGTCGATCGGGCCGCCGTGCGCCCGGCGCGCGAGGCGCTGGAAGGTCTCGCGGAGCGTCTCGAGCTCCCGGGCCCGATCAACACGTGCGGCGTCGCCCGCGCGGCGCTGCTGCTCTCTGACGGCGCGGGACCGCTGTACAACCCGGACGCCGCGCGGCCGCTCGATGCCGCGTTGTGGTGGATCGCCGACGGCTTTCAGGCGTGCCCCCCGCACGCGTGGGGCTGCCCCGTGATCATGAAGACCGATCCCGATCACGTGGCCTGGACGTGCGGTCGCTGCGGCGCGATCGCGGTGAGCGACGACCCCGCCGACAAGCCGGCGTAGGTCCCCGATCGCCTAGGGTCCGCGACCTCATCGCGGGCCTTCATTCGTCTCTTGTCGGTCTCTTAGGCGATCTTCACAGCATCTTTATAGCGGCCTCGGGTTTCTGTATGGCTTCTTGACCCCCGCGCACCGAGGATGTCCACATGGACATCGTTTCGATTGTGCTCGGGGTTGTCATGTTCGGGCTTTTGTTCCTGTTGATCTCTGGGATCGAGCGGATATGACAATCCCGCTGGCTGCCTTTATCGGGCACTTGAGCGGCGCCGACTTCTTCGGGCTCGTCGTCTCGGTGCTCGTGTGCGCCTACCTGCTGTACGCACTGCTACGAGGCGAGAAGTTCTAGGGCAATGACGTTCTCCGGCTGGTTCACGATCTTCGCCTTCGTGATCGTCCTGACCGCGCTCGCGATTCCGCTGGGGAGCTACATGGCGGCCGTCTTCACCGGCCAGCGCACGTTCATGGACCCGATCATGCGGGTGCCGGAGCGGTTCCTCTACAGGGTCATGCGCGTCGACCCGGAGCGCCGCCAGGATTGGAAGCAGTACGCGAAGTGCCTGATTCTCTTCTCGCTCGCCGGCTGGCTGCTGCTGTACTTCATCCTCCGCACGCAGACACTGTGGAACTGGACGGGGCTGAACCCGGAGGGCTTCCACTCCGCGCCTTGGAACGTCACGTTCAACACCACCTCGTCGTTCATGACGAACACGAACTGGCAGTACTACGGCGGCGAGACGACGATGACCTACTTCAGCCAGATGGCCGGGCTGACAGTGCAGAACTTCCTCTCTGCAGGCGTCGGCATCGTCGTCGCGGTCGCGCTGATCCGCGGGATCATCTCCCGCACCGGCAATGAAATCGGCAACTTCTGGCAGGACATCGTCCGCGTGGTCCTGTGGATCCTGATCCCGATCGCGTTCGTGAGCGCGATCATCCTCGTCTCCCAGGGCGTGATCGCGAACTTCTCGAGCTACCTCAATGTCAACACGCTCACCCACCTGCCCCAGCAGATCGCCCAGGGCCCGGTCGCGTCGCAGGAGGCGATCAAGGAGCTGGGCACGAACGGCGGCGGCTTCTTCAACACGAACTCCGCGCACCCGTTCGAGAACCCGACCGGGTTCTCGACCTTCTTCGAGATGTTCATCGTGCTGTGGATTCCCGCCGGACTGGTGTTCATGTACGGCAAGATGGTCGGCAACCGGCGCCAGGGGTACGCGATCTACTCGGCGATGATGATCATGTTCCTCGGCGCGGTGATCGTCGCCTACATCGCCGAGGCGCACGGCAGCCCCGCGCAGCACGCTGCCGGGCTTCATACGGGTGTCATTCCGGGCTCGACCGGCGGCAATATGGAGGGCAAGGAGCAGCGCTTCGGGATCGCCGGCTCGGCGCTCTTCGACGTGGTCACGACAGTCACCTCGTGCGGCGCTGTGAACAGCGCGATCGAATCGTTCACAGGGATCGGCGGCGCGGTCCCGTTCGCCAACCTGTCAGCCAGCGAGGTGATCTTCGGCGGTGTCGGCACCGGCCTGTACTCGATCCTGCTCTACGTCCTGCTGGCGGTGTTCATCGGCGGTCTGATGGTCGGCCGCACGCCTGAGTACCTCGGCAAGAAGATCGAAGCGCGTGAGATCAAGCTGGTCTCGATCGGGATCCTGATCACACCTCTGGCGGCGCTCTTCTGTACGGCGCTGGCGACCGCAAGCGCCGCTGGCCGCGCGTCGATCTCCGCCGCGGCAACGGGTCCGCAGGGCTTTTCGGAGACGTTCTACGCGTACCTCTCGCAGGCCAACAACAACGGCTCCGCGTTCGCCGGCTACACGGGCTTCATCCAGCCCAACGCCGGCAACATCAGCTCGCACGGGATCACGTTTGCGGATCTGCTCGGCGGCTTCGACATGATCTTCGCCCGCTACGCGCCGATCCTATTCGCGCTCGCGGTCGCCGGCTCGCTCGCCGGCAAGCGGATCAGCCCCGCCGGGCTCGGCACGATGCGCACCGACAACCCGACGTTCGTCGTACTCCTGATCGGCGTGATCGTCCTAGTCGGCGCGCTGACGTTCTTCCCCGCCCTCCTACTCGGCCCGATCGTGCAAGGCCTCACCGGACACCTGTACTGAAATGAAACGAGACATCGTCACCTCCGTCATCGGAATCCTTGTTTTCACGCTCCTGTGCGGGATCATCTTCCCGCTGGTGGTAACCGGCGTCAGCCAGCTGGCCTTCCCGGGTAACGCGAACGGCCAGAAGCTCTACCTCAACGGCAAGCTGGTCGGCTCGGCGCTGATCGGCCAGAACTTCGCCGACCAGGTGTACAAGAACGGCAAGCCGGTCATGAAGAGCGGCGAGCCGGTCACGGTGCCCGATCCGCACTTCTTCCAGGGCCGTCCCTCGGCCACCGTGCCGCCCTACAACGCCGCCGCGACGACATTCTCCAACCTCGGTCCGAACAACACCGCGACCGAGCAGGAGATCTCCTCGAACATCTCGGCCTACCTCGCGCTCGAGAAGCCATACGACCCGGGTCTGACGACAGCGAAGGTGCCCGTCGACGCGGCCAACAGTTCAGCGTCCGGCATCGACCCCGACATCTCGGTCGCAAACGCCCACATCCAGGCTCACCGGGTGTCAATCGTGGATCACCTGCCGCTGTCGAAGGTCGACTCGCTGATCTCCACCTACACCGGTGGGCGTGGCCTCGGGTTCTCCGGTGAGTACACCGTCAACGTGCTGGAGCTCAACCTCGCGCTCGACCGCCTGAAGGGAGGGGCGCTCTAGATGTCGGCCGTCGACGGTAGCCCGATCCGCCCCGGCAACGAGCGCCAGGCGGTCTCGCTGTTCCGCCGGGACATCGTCCTGCGCGCGCTGCTCGACAGCGTGATCAAGCTCGACCCGCGCGTGCAGATCCGCAACCCGGTGATGTTCGTCGTCGAGATCGGCGCCACGATCACCACCGTGACTTGGTTCATCCAGGTGTTCGGGGGCAAGGCGCTCGGCGGCTACGACCCGGCCTGGTACACGTTCACGATCTCGGTCTGGCTGTGGCTCACGGTCATCTTCGCGAACATGGCCGAGGCGTTCGCCGAGGGCCGCGGCCGCGCCCAAGCCGCCACGCTGCGCAACATGCGCCAGGAGACCGTCGCGAAGATGCAGGACGGCACCGAGAAGCGCGCCTCCGACCTGACGCGCGGCGACGTGGTCGTGGTCGAGGCTGGCGAGCTGATCCCGGGCGACGGCACCGTGATCGAAGGGATCGCGTCGGTCGACGAGTCGGCCATCACGGGCGAGTCGGCGCCGGTGATCCGCGAGTCGGGCGGCGACCGCTCGGCGGTCACCGGCGGCACGCGCGTGCTGTCCGACCGGATCGTGGTGCAGATCACGCAGGAGCCGGGCCAGTCGTTCCTGGACCGGATGATCGCGCTCGTCGAGGGCGCCGAGCGGCGCAAGACCCCGAACGAGATCGCGCTCAACATCCTGCTCGCGGGCCTGACGCTGATCTTCATGATCGTGGTCGCGACACTGCGGCCGTTCGGGCTGTTCGCGCACACGCCGATCTCGGAGACGACGCTGATCTCGCTGCTGGTCGCGCTGATCCCGACCACGATCGGCGCGCTGCTGTCGGCGATCGGGATCGCCGGCATGGACCGCCTCGTCCGTCGCAACGTCCTGGCGCTGTCCGGACGTGCCGTCGAGGCCTCCGGCGACGTCGACGTGCTGCTGCTCGACAAGACCGGCACGATCACGATCGGCAACCGGCTCGCGAGCGAGTTCATCCCGATGCCGGGCGTCTCCGAGGGCGAGTTGGCGGAG
Source organism: uncultured Solirubrobacterales bacterium (assembly GCA_963763525.1). Taxonomy (GTDB): domain Bacteria; phylum Actinomycetota; class Thermoleophilia; order Solirubrobacterales; family Solirubrobacteraceae; genus Palsa-465. Next base: position 192,847 of record CAVXPA010000008.1, on the reverse strand, counting down.
GTCGCGCAACTCTCCTCGCTCGCCGACGAGACCCCCGAGGGGCGCTCGATCGTCGTGCTCGCCAAGCAGTACGGAATCCGTGAGCATGACCTCGCGGAGATGCACGCCGAGTTCGTCCCGTTCACCGCGCAGACGCGGATGAGCGGCGTCAACCTCAACGGCAGCCAGCTGCGCAAGGGCGCCGGCGACGCGGTGATCAGTTGGGTCGGCGAGGAGGGCGGCCGGCCGCCGGCCGAGCTCCAGCCGGTGCTCGACCGGATCGGCCGCGAGGGTGGCACCCCGCTCGCGGTCGCGCGCGATTCCCAGGTGATGGGTGTCGTCTATCTGAAGGACACGATCAAGGAAGGGATGCGCGAACGCTTCGACCACCTCCGCGCGATGGGCATCCGCACGATCATGATCACCGGCGACAACCGTCTCACGGCGGCGAAGATCGCCGAGGAGTCCGGCGTCGACGATTTCCTCGCCGAGGCCACGCCGGAGGCCAAGCTGGCGCTGATCAGGGAGCAGCAGGCGACCGGCCGGCTGGTCGCGATGACCGGAGACGGGACCAACGACGCGCCGGCGCTCGCGCAGGCCGACGTCGGCGTCGCGATGAACACCGGCACACAGGCCGCACGTGAAGCGGGCAACATGGTCGACCTCGACTCCAACCCGACGAAGCTCATCGAGATCGTCGAGGTCGGCAAGCAGCTCTTGATCACGCGCGGCGCGCTGACCACGTTTTCGATCGCCAACGACGTCGCCAAGTACTTCGCGATTCTCCCGGCGATCTTCATCACCACCTACGCGTACGCGGGGAGCCACGGCAAGGGTCCGCTGCACGTGCTCAACATCATGGACCTGGGTACCCCCCGCTCGGCGGTCATCTCGGCGATCATCTTCAACGCGCTCGTCATCCCGCTGCTGATCCCGCTCGCGCTGAAAGGCGTGAAGTACCGGCCGATCGGCGCGAGCGCGCTGCTGCGCCGCAACATGTGGATCTACGGCCTCGGCGGCATCATTGCCCCGTTCATCGGGATCAAGCTGATCGACCTGATCGTGCACAACCTCCTGGGCGCATGATCGGCCCGTGCATGTACGCGCCCGCACCGATCGTTCGCCCGCGAGCTCCGCGGTGCTATCACCCGTTCGCCGCGTTGGCCGCCCGCGTGCGCGCGCCATGGCTGGACCGGCAGCTGCGCGCCGGCGTGCCCCCGTGGTCCTCACCGGTCCACGCTGCCCGCGCGCTTCAGCTGACGGGCGCGCGTCGCCGGCTCGCAATCGCGCGGGCACTCGACCGGCTGATCGCGCGCGCCGAGCAGCCGCCTCGCGGACGGGTTTATTGCACCGCGGTCGTGGAGCCTTGCCGCGAACAGGTCCTGGATGCCAGACGGGCGATCGTCGCGATTTCGGGACGCCTGCGCGGCCGCGACCCGATCGGGGCGCGCGGGATGGCGTCGCTCAGCGACCTGCTGAGCGACTCCTGCGGCCCGTGCTACCGCAGGGGCGACGGCGGCGAGTTGGCGAGCGCCTTGGAGAATGTCGCGCAATGGCTGGACGTACCGGACTGAGTGGACCCACGGATCTCACACCGGCGGCTTCACCCAGCGTCGGTCCGGAGACCCCGAATCGGGGTCGCTACCGGATCTTCCTCGGGATGGCCGCGGGCGTCGGCAAGACATACCGGATGCTCCAGGAAGGTCAGGCCGAGGCCGAGGCCGGGCGTGACGTCGTGATCGGTTACCTGGAGCCACATGGACGCGCTGAGACGCTCGCGCAGGCGGAGGGACTCGAGCAGATCCCGCGCCGGCGCGTCACCTACCGTGACACGGCCGTCGAGGAGATGGATCTACCGACCGTACTCCGGCGCGCGCCGGAGCTCTGCCTGATCGACGAGCTCGCACACACAAACGCACCAGGCGTCGAGCACAAGAAGCGCTACGACGACATCGACGACGTGCTTGCCGCGGGGATCGACGTGTTCTCGACCGTCAACGTCCAGCACATGGAGTCGCTCAACGACCAGATCTGCGAGCTGACTGGGATCCGCGTGCGCGAGACCGTGCCTGACTCCAAGATCGGCGAGGCGGACGACATCGTGCTCGTCGACATCACCCCGCAGTCCCTGGTCGAGCGGCTGCTCGCCGGCAAGGTCTATCCGAGCGAGCGCATCCAGACCGCGCTCAACAACTTCTTCAAGATCGAGAACCTGTCCGCGCTCCGCGAGGTCGCGTTGCGACAGGTCGCCGAGGAGGTCGAGGCCAAGCGCCTGCCGGGCGACGGCGGCAACCGCGGTCGCGACGAGCGGTTGCTCGATCACACCGGCCCGCAGGCGATTGGCGAGCGCCTGCTGGCGCTCGTCACCCCCCAACCGGAGTCCCAGCGGATCGTCCGCCGTGCCTGGCGTTCAGCCCAGCGGCTCGGGGCGGAGCTCGATCTGCTGTGGGTGGCCGAGCACGAGCCGACCGAGCAGGAGCAGGAGCAGGTCGAGGCGCTCCGCCGGCTCGCCAGCGTGCTCGGGGCGCACCTGATCGTGGAGCGCGGCGACGACGTCGCGCGCGTCACGCAACAGATTGCCCGGGAGCGCGGTACCACATATCTGCTGATGGGCACGCCGAAGCCGCGCAGTGCCCTGCGCCGTCTGACCCAGCCGGCGCTTCCGTTCCGCCTGATCGATCTGCTTCCGGGGGTCGACCTGCGGATCGTCGCCGACCGTACGCAACGCAGGGAGGACCAATGACAGCCGTGTTGATCGTGATCATCGTCATCCTGGCCATCGCGCTGATCGCGCTCGCCGCCGTCCACTTCGGCTTCGGCTCGCGCACGCGGCGGACGTCGAGCGCGCCGAAGCCGACCGGGCGCCGCGTGGTCTTCCCCTTCGTGTCGCACGCGCTCTCGCGCCGCGCGCTGGACGCGGCTTTGAGGCTCGCGCGTGCCGAGGACGCGACGCTCGTGCCGGTGTTCCTCGCGCGGGTGCCGCTGGACCTGCCGCTCGACGCGCCGCTTCCTCGGCAGAGCTCGGAGGCGATCCCGTTGCAGGAGGCGATCGAGCAGCGCGCGGCCGCGTTCGGCGTTCCCATCGACGCCAGGATCGAGCGTGGTCGCACGTACCGTCATGCGCTGCGCCAGGTCGTCGCGAACGAGCGCTACGACCGGATCGTGATCGCCGCCTCGGCTCCGGGCCACCCGGGCTTTAACCCCGCCGACGTCGCCTGGCTGCTGCAGCACGCGCCGGGCGAGATCGTCGTGCTGCGCCCCGACGCCGAGGAGCAGATCGGACCGCCGCTGCCCGACGCGAAAGGGCGTGCGCGGTCGCGCGCGCTCGCCGGGCAGCGCGACGGCGCTGCGGGCAGCGCCGACCGCTTCAAGCCGAACGGACAGCGGCGCGCCCCGAGTCGAGTGCAAGCGCTGCTGCTGCGGCGCGCTGCTTGACTCAGTCGTGGATGCGAAACGGGAGGGTCGCGACGATCACGTCGGTCCGCGCTTGCAGCACCGCCTCGAGGATCCGCCCGCGTTGGTTGTGGAGAATCTCGTAGCGGCGCTTACGCGGGATCACCTCCGGGATCAGGACCACGATGACCGCGTCCTCGTCCTCGTCCTCGATCGAGCGGACGTACCGCAGGACCGAACGCACCAGCGAGCGGTGCGGATCAATGATCACCTCTATCGGGATCCCGCAGCGCCAGTTCATCCAGTCGCGCTTGACCCGGTCGGCCTCCTCGTCGTCGCCGGCGACCGCGACCGCGACGACCGTATCGCTCAGTGACAACGCCGCGCTGACCGCCTGTTCGGTCAGCAGCGTCACGTGCTCCGACGGGATCACGACGATGCTCTGCCGCTTCTGCGGCAGCGGCGGCGTCCTGCCGATCCGCAGCTCTCTCGCTACCTCGTCGTAATAGCGCTCGATCCTGACGAACAGCGTGATCAGGAGCGGGATCACGAGCACGACGACCCACGCCCCCTCGAGGAACTTGGTGCCGAGGAACACCACCACGGCGATCGCCGTCATCACGGCGCCCGCGCCGTTGAGCGTCGCGCGCGCCTTCCAGTGCGGCGGGCGCTCCTTACGCCAATGTCGGACCAGCCCCAGCTGGCTCAGCGTGAAGCCAACGAAGACCCCGATCGTGAACAACGGGATCAACCGCTCGACGTCCGCCCTGACCGCCACGAGGAGGCATAGCGCCAGGAACGCCAGGACCGCGATCCCGATCCGGTAGACGGGGCGCTCGGAGCGCAGATAGAACAGGTGCGGCAGTCGGTTGTCCTTCGCGAGCAGGCTCATCAGCACGGGCAGGCCGCCGAAGCTCGTGTTCGCGGCGAGGCCCAGCACCAGCGCCACGGCCAGGTTCGAGACGTAGAACATCCATCCCGTCCCGAACGCCGCCGCGGTCGCCTGCGCCAGGACCGTGACGCCGCCGCGCGGGACGATGTGATGGGCGCGCACGAGGATCGAGAGCCCAACGAGCATGATGCCCAACAGCAGTCCGAGCAGCACCTCCGTCCTTTGCGCCGTCCGCACCCGCGGCTGCCGGAACGCGGGCACGCCGTTGGCGATCGCCTCGACGCCGGTGACCGCCGAGCACCCGGCCGCGAACGCTTTCAAGAGCAGCACGATCCCGACCGCCTTCGCCTCAGCGATCGGGATCGGTGTCCCGATCGTCGCCACCGGCTTGGAGTGAAACGGCCCGACGATCAGGACGGCGAAGACGCTGATCACGAACACGGCGGTCGGCAAGATCAGCGCCTTCGCCGACTCGGCGATGCCGAACATGTTGACGATCGTCAGCAGCAGGAGCCCGACCAGCGATACGAGCAGGAGATGGTGCGACAGAGTCGGGAACACGCTGCCCAGGGCGGCCGCGCCCGCGGCGAGGCTGACGGCGACCGTGAGCACGTAGTCGACAACGAGCGACGCCGCCGCGAGCAGCGCGGGCCAGCGTCCGAGGTTCGCCTTCGAGACCGCGTACGCGCCGCCGCCGTCGGGGTAGGCGTCGATCACCTGCGAGTAGGAGAAGACCAGCAGCGCCAGCATCCCAGTGATCACCAGCGTCAGCGGCACCGTGTATTGCAGAGCGCTGGCGCCGGCGGTTACAAGCACGACGATCATCGCCTCGGGTCCGTAGGCGACGCTCGAAAGCGCATCGAGGCTCAGCGCCGAGAGCCCGCCGAGGACGCCGAGCTGGTGCCCCTCGTCCGAATGCTTGCCGAAGCGCTTGGGGTACGGTCCGCCCGGACCGGGACGTTCGCGCGCGGGTGCTCCCGGCAGAGTGGCGCGCATGCGGGAACTCTGACAGGGACGATCGACGTCCGGGTCGGCAGGCGCGGCCGGTGGCCCAGATGTTGCCCCCTCAAGGGTTCGCGGACCGGGTAACTACGATCGGTGACGATGGATCGAGGCCCACGCCCGCGCCCCGCGCTCAGCCGTCAGCGACGGCTGGTGGTCCTGGGAATCTGCTCGATGAGCCTGCTGATCGTCGGGCTCGACACGACGATCGTCAACGTCGCGCTGCCCGCGATCCATCGATCGCTCGACGCCTCCGTGTCAGGCCTGCAGTGGACGATCGACGCGTACACGCTCGTGCTCGGCAGCCTGCTGATGCTGGCGGGGTCGACGGCCGACCGGGTTGGCCGGCGGCGTGTGTTCCAGATCGGCCTGTGCGTGTTCTCGGCCGCCTCGCTGCTGTGCGCGCTCGCGCCTACGCTCGAGCTGCTGGTCGCCGCGCGCATCCTCCAGGGAGTCGGCGGCGCGATGCTCAATCCGGTCGCGATGTCGATCGTCCGCAACACGTTCGAGGACCCGCGCGAACGAGCGCAGGCGATCGGCATCTGGGGCTCCGTGTTCGGGCTGAGCATGGCGCTCGGGCCGGTGATCGGCGGCCTCCTCGTTGACTCCGTGGGCTGGCGGGCGGTGTTCCTGGTGAACCTCCCGGTCGGCCTCACGGCGATCGTGCTGACCGCGCTGTTCGTGCCCGAGTCGCGCGCGCCCAGGCCGCGCAGCTTGGACCCGGTCGGTCAGGTCCTCGTGATCCTCGCGCTCGCGTCGTTGACCTACGCGATCATCGAAGCGCCGAGCAACGGCTGGTCCTCCGCCGCGACGCTCGGGTTGTTCGCGTTCTCGGCGGTCTGCTTCGCCGCACTCATACGCGCCGAGCTCCGCCGCGACGAGCCGCTGATCGAGGTGCGCTTCTTCCGCAGCGCCCCGTTCTCGGGCGCGACCGCGATCGCCGTCTGCCTGTTCGCCTCGATCGGGGGCTTCTTGTTCTTGAACACGTTGTACCTGCAAGGACCGCGCGGCCTCTCACCGCTTCACGCGGGCCTCTACACGCTGCCGATGGCAGCGACCATGTTCGTCTCGGCGCCACTGTCGGGGCGGCTCGTGAGCGGCGTGGGCGCCCGCCCGTCGCTGGTCGTCGGCGGTGCGGGCGTCATCGCCGGTGCGCTCATGCTCACCGGTCTAACCGACACGACCGCGACCCTCTACCTGTTCGGCGCCTACGTCCTCTTCGGCCTCGGCTCCGGGTTCGTGAATCCACCGATCACGAACACCGCGGTGTCCGAGATGCCACCTTCGCAAGCCGGCGTCGCGGCGGCGATCGCCTCGACGGCCCGTCAGGTCGGGATGACGCTCGGCGTCGCGCTCACGGGGGCGCTGGCCGTCGCGCACTCCGGGACGAGCTTGTCGCCCGCGTCGGCCGGCGGCGACTTCGCAGCCGCGACCCATTCCAGTTGGTGGCTGATCGCGCTGCTCGGCACGGCCGTGCTCGTGATCGGCGTGGCGACGACGAGCAGCTGGGCCAACGAGACCGCGCGGCGAACCGCGAGCCGGCTGCGTGAGAGACAGAGCGCGTTCGCGCCCGGCGAGGCACCTTCGACCTGAGAGGCCGGGGATGCGTGGAGTGGTCGGTGCTTGCGGGGTGTCGCCAGAGCGGTGCGCTCGGGGTGACTGGCCTCCCCCGTGCGTGGGTGGTCCGAGTGGTCCGGGGCTTCCGGCGTCCTCATGTGCGCCGCGTGGCCGGAGCGCCTGCGTCGCGCGCGTGTGCGGTAAGAACGTTCCACGCGACGCTCCGAGCACCGCCAAGCCGGCCTTTGCCCCGGCGGGACGGTGTCGCGTAAATGATTCGGCTTGGTGCCGAGTCATATCCGGCGCGGCGCTCCAGGTGAACTGAGTGGAGATTCTCCCCTCCAGCAGGAGTCAGAGTGCGATGGTTGCGGGGTCTTTGCGCAGCTTCGTGGCGAACTTTGCGGATCTGGTTTCGAGGGGTGGAACTCGATCCGCAACGTTCACTCGTGGCGCTTGCGCCGAACCTCGGAGATCTGGTTCCGGGGGGTGGAACTGGATCGCCAAGGTTTGGGGAGGGGAGCGCGCCGTCGCCAACCCACCGCGTTCAGGAGATGGCGGGGGCGGGCAGGCTGAAGCGGATCCGCGTCGCGCCCGCGGTTTCCGGCAGCCGAGATCCGCCCGCCATGCGCTTCGGCGATCGCGCGCGAGATCGCCAACCCCGGCCCCCCCGCTGGTCGGGGTTAGCGTTCACGCGGCCGCGGCAGAACGCCGTGAACATCGGGTCGCGGTCGTCCGGCGCGATCGCGTCGTCGCTGTGCGCGACCGCGAGCTCGATCGTGTCCGCGAGCGGTTGGTCCGACCCGCCCGGCCGCAGACCATGACGACTTTGGAGAACCGGGTACCAGATGAGGCCCCGAATCGCCATCGTTCGAGCAAGCGGCGTCCATCGCCGATCATTATCGTTACCGGATCACAACCAATTTCCGGCGCATCACCTTTACGCAACACCCTCCGGCGAGTGGAAATCTCGGCTTGGCGCTCCCGCTCCGATCGAGTGGAACATTCGCGCCGCAAACTCGTTTCCGATCCCACGCGTGGGCCGGTTATGCTGCGCCAGATGGCGATCCCTACCGCGTCCGCGCCGGTCAAAACGCCGAACGTGCACCCGAAGTGCCGCAACGTGGTCCGCATGAACGACAGTGGCTTCGAGGAGCTCTGCCACCTCGTGACCGACGAAGATCCCGATACGGCGCTGTGCGGTAAGGACGTCACGGGTTACCCCTGGAATCCGCCGTGGCCCCGCTGCGAGGCCTGCCTCGCGGTCGCGCGTGGCGAGATGAACTGACCGCCGCAACTTTCCGTCCGCAGCGGCGCCTCGTCTGTCCGACGCCGCCACTCGAGGCACCACAATCAGGTCGATCGATGCAGACTCTGTGCGCTTCAAGTCGCTACGCTAGGACAGTCCCAGCGCGCTCTGGTCTCGCCGCTATCGTCTAGGGGACTAGGACGCCGCCCTCTCACGGCGGAAACCCGGGTTCGAATCCCGGTAGCGGTATCGCTTGTCGCCTGTGTTCACGGGGGGTTTCGTCATTCAAGGGCGGTGCGCGACAGTTGAAACGAAATCGCTCGCGCGACGTCTGCACACTGCATGAGGGCGCGCGTGAGCCCGCTCGGCGCTCTCGCAGACGAGCTGGACGTCGTCTGAGCGCTCCGAAGCGCTCACAGCGTTAGGCCCAGGCTCAGAGACGCATTGCCTCACAGCTCGCCCGCCGATAGGCCCGATCGCCTGATGAGTCCACTCGGGAGAGCCCACAGAAGGAGGAACGACTAGAAACGGCCCGCGCGGTGCCAGCCGCCGAGGCCCCGACCACGAGGAGGCTCTCATGGCCGAACCGAAGCCTACGGATTGCGCGCGATGCGGCGAGTTGCTCTACTGGGAGCCGGAGGTAACAGGCCACCCCGACGCTCCAACTCGGCCCGCTCCTCGCCGCTGAAAACACTAACGAGCCCGTTCGCCCCAGCGGCGGTCCCTTCAGCGATTACAGATCGAACTTGCGGGCGTCTGCACTAGGAAGACTCCTTCCGCCGCTCCATACTCTTCCGCAGGCGCTGCGTCTGCCCATGGCAGCAGCTCTTGCCCGCGAGCGTCACGTACCGGTTAATGAAGGCGAGCGCAGAACGGAAGCGTTTCATGATCCCATCGAAATTAACGTGCAGGCGACCAACGCAAAGTTATGCGTTCGTGAGTAGTCGCTTATGCGCGAGCAGCAGCGCGGGGCGCTGATCAGGGTGCCGCACGCATGGGCTCCCCGCGCACGGAGGACGTTCCGCAGGGCGCACGCGGCGGCGGCGACCGCGAGGACGGCAGACGGCGAACACGTCCTGGAACGACGCGCCGAATGCCGCGCGATCGTCGGCTCTGATGCACCCGAGGCTGCCGTCATTCACAGCCACGACGCGCAACGGGTGCGCTTGAAGACGGGCGAGCGGCTCGAGGCGATCGTCCACGTGCGCCTCACAACGGTCGCGGTATGGGTGAGCGGCGAGGTGACAATCGACGGCGAGACCGTCTTCCGCCGCATCTGGGACGCAAACACGCCGGCATGACGGAAATGGGAGGCTCCGTGGATGATCGTAGGTGACTGTGGGCGTGTGACTGGCGCGGGTTTGGTGGTCTGAGCAGGCTTTCTTCGCTGCTTGCGGAGTGCCGGGCGGGGGTTGGGGGACGCGCACGGGTTCAGACCGTAGGTTCGGCCTGTCAGATGGTCCGAACCAGGAGGTCGTCGCCCATGCGCGTCACGAGCGCATTCTCTCGTCTGCTTGCCCTGCCCGGGGTGTGGGTCCGCTCGGTCTGCTTCGAGCCCGGGCGGGTCGTGGTAACGGTGGCGTTGCGTCGTCGTCTCCTTCGTTGCCCGAAGTGCTCTTACTCGACGCGCCATCGTGAGAACAAGCAGCATCACGACTCGGTCTGGCGGCATCTTGACCTCGGGGTCTGGCGGCTCGAGGTTCACGCTCGCCTGCGGCGGCTTGTCTGCCCCGAGCACGGTGCGCACGTGGAGGGCGTTCCGTTCGCCCGCGACGGCGCGCGGTTCACCCGCGACTTCGAGGACCTCGTGGCGTGGCTGGCGACCAAGACGGATAAGACGGCGACCTGCCGGCTGACGCGGATTGACTGGCAGACGATCGGGCGGATGATCGAGCGTGTCGGCGAGGAGTTGATCGACGGCGACCGGCTCAGCGATCTGTTTGAGATCTCGATCGATGAGGTCGCGTGGCGAAAGGGCCATCGCTACCTCACGCTGGTCGGCGATCATCGCCGCCGCTGCGTGGTGTGGGGCGCCGAGGGCAAGGGCCAGGCCGCCGCCGATCGGTTCTTCGCGGAGCTCGACCCGCCGCCCGAGGATCCGCCCGCGCACGCCGGGCAGCGCTCGTGGGAGCCGGCGCCGGCGATCATGGTCCCGTTCGACCCGTGCCCGACCGTGCCCGCCGGCGACGGCATCCAGGGCGCATGGCTCCAGGCTGGCGAGGAGATCGAGCTCGCAATCTTCGCGCGCGCCTCCCGGCTGAGGGCGGTCTCGATGGACATGACCGGCGGCTACGCCAAGAGCGTCCGCGAGCACGCGCCGCAAGCGACGATCACGATCGACAACTACCACGTCGTCCAACTCGCGACCAAGGCACTGGACGAGGTCCGCCGCGAGCACTGGAACGAGCTGCGCCACGCCGGCCAGGCCGACACCGCCAACCAGTTCAAGCACGACCGCTGGGCGCTCTTGAAGAACCCCCACGACCTCACCGACCGTCAAGCCACCACCCTCGCCGCGATCCGCGCCGGCGGCGGGAAGGTCGCGCGCGCCTGGGCGATGAAGGAGACGGTCAGAGCGATCTTCGCCCCAGGCCTCACCGCCGCCGCCGTCGGCGAGCTGCTCGACCGGCTCCTCGCCCGCCTCTCACGCTGCCGACTGCAGCCGTTCGTCCGCCTGGGCCGAACGATCCGCAAGCACCGCGACGGCATCCAAGCCGCCCGACGCCTGAACTTGAACAACGCCCGAGCCGAAGCGATGAACAACCGCGTCAAGCTGATCGTCCGGCGCGCCTACGGATTCCACTCCGCCAACGCCGCGCTCGCGCTCGTTCACCTCACCTGCGGACCAGTCACCCTCACACTCCCACACGACCAAGCGCTCGCCTGACTTCACCTACGATCATGCCCGGAGAGCCGGAAATGGCAGGGGTGAGGCAGTCGCGTTCACGCCCGGGGAGCTCGTCGGGGCAACCGGGCCCGAGAAAGCATCCGTCACCATCTGGCGCTGAATCGGCAGCGCCCACTGAGTCGGCGGCCCGGTCGCTGCCCGCACCGCCAGCTGCGGCCGTGACGGCGACGAACGCAGGGGCCAATGCTAGCCGGGGCGAGGCCGCTTCAGCGCCGGCGAGATACAGCGGCGCGTGCGCGCGCGAACTCCCTCATGAACGGCCGCAGCTCCAAACCGAACCGCGCGGTACCTGAGGGTCAGCGCGTGCACACGCGGGATCCGCATGGCGCCCGCCCCCGCGTACAGCCCGCCGGCGCGGGGGTTGACCACAGCGGAGGGAAAGCGCCGCACGACCTGCGGGGGGTCGCGCGGCGCATCTCGTCACTTGACGATCTTAATCGTCCGCTCCATTCCGAGCCGCGTGTGCTCGCGCCCGTCCTGAGTGTCCATGAAGCACAGCTGCACATACACGCCCGGGGTCTGGTTGACGACCTCCTGCTGCATGCCGCCCGTCGACAGGGGGCCTGCGAACTGGCTGGAACCGATCGTCAGCCGCTGGGCAGCGTTGTCCTTGCCGGCGCGCAGCAGCGTGATCACCTTGTTCGCCGTCGCGACGTTCTTGACCTTCGCGAGGACGTCCATATGCACGAGGAACCCGTTGTTCTCGACCCGCACCAGCTCGCCGTCGTGTAGCGTCGTCGGGCCGCGGAACGCGAACTCGATCGAACTCTCGGTTGCCCCCGGCGTCGGCAGCGCCGCGGGACTCGCCGACTGTGTGACGACGAACGCGGCGTGCGGCGGGAGGCCGTTGCCCTCGGTGTCGAGCGCGAAGTAGTCGCCCGGCTGCAGGACCGTCTGCGCGCTGCTGGTTCCCCTGTTGGCCGCTGTGTTGAAGATGAGCGCGGCGTAGGGATCCAGGTAGTTGAGGTCGCCGTGATGGGCATTGACCGCGGCGACCGCGGCGCCGAACGCCGAGAAGCTGACGCCAGGGTTCAAACGCACCAGCGTCGGCTCTCCCTGCGCCTCTCCGGTCACTGTCGTGACGACGTTGACGGCGCCGGACACCGTGCTCCCGCCGACCGTGACCGACTTTCCGTTCAACGCCAGCGTGATTGTCGGCAGAGGCGCAGCAGACGCAACACCGGCCGCCAGCACGAATGCCGCCCCGGCCATAGCTGCGGCCGCGGCAGCGAGGGATGCAAATCGCTTCACAACCAATCCCTTCTGTTGTTTGACCGAATCAGGACACCATTGCTGCCGAAGAAGTCCGGCCAGCCCGCTCGACACGGCTCCGGAGCCCCATCCCGCTCCGCCGGCACCAATCCCAGCTCCAGCGAACACGAGAACCGTCCACCCTATCAGCCCTGCTTGCTCGGCGAATCGGCTCGGCCGTTTGCGGCGTGCTCGTACACCGCCAGGTAGCGCGGCACCCCGACCTCGCTGAGCGGCAGCTCGCGGGCCGCGACCGCGCGGCAGCGGGCTCCCGACCGCTCGCGGTCCGGGAGCAGCGCCCCGATGGCTCGCACCGCCGCGCTACGCGCCTCGTCGCTGTGCTCGCGCACGAGCACGCCGAACTCGGGCGTGATCAGCTGATAAGGATCGCCGACCCCCGCCGTGCTGAGCACCGAGAGGCCGGCGGCGAGGTACTCGCCGATCTTCGTCGGCGAGGAGGACGCCTTCGACGGCGCCGAGCGGATGAAGCTGATCCCGAAATCGGCCGCCGCGAGGTACTCGCCGACCCGCTCCGCGGGCGCAGAGGTGATCGCGTAATCGCCCGGCTCGCACCGGCCGGTAAGCTCCCGATCGATTCGCCGAGCGCTCGCCCTGAGTCGGGATCAGGAAGTGCAGCTCGGGCAGCGCCCGGCGGCCGACCGAGAACAGCCGCGCCAACTCCGCCGCCCATGTACCAGCCGCCGAACTTGCCCGCATAGACCAAAACGGTGGCATTCGCGAGGCGCGCCATCAGCCCGCGGATGTCGAAGATCAGCGCCGGCGATCGGCAGCAGCCGAGCCGCCGGACGATCCGCAGGCACGTGCGAGCGCCAGCGCGGCCGCGGCAGCCAGCGGTTCTCCGCGCAGCGCGTGCACCGCCACCAGCCGGTAGTGCAGGTATTCGGCGGCGGGGCGCTCGGGGTCCTGGTCGGGGCCCGTTGACGGTGCCGCTGCGCGCGCTCGCGGCATGGGCTGACGCTTCGCTCGAGCCAATCGGGCTGCACGACGCGCGGGACTGCGCCGCGAGCTTCCTGATCGCAGCCGGCCTCAACGCAAAAGAGCTGTCGGTCTACATGGGCCATTCAGACATCCGCGTGACGTACAACATCTATGGGCACCTGTGGCCGGGCGGGCTCGCCGAAGCGGCGGATCGGCTGTCGGCGTTCCTCGACGCGGATGAAAACCGGGTGAACCGTGGCACGGGAGCCGAGCGGTTCTGAGCGGAGTCGAGCGGAACGGATTCCACGGGTTTGCAGCGGAAACGCTGAATCTACGGCCGCGTGACAGGCTTCGAATCCCGGTAGCGGCACTCAAAAGTGCCTGCAAAAAAGTTCTCAATCGCGCCGACCTTCTCCCGCTCGAAGCCGGCCGTTTCGATCAACCGCTCGACTTCTTCACCGGCGGTCGTCGTCGGCCGCGTGGAATAGGACCGCCCAGGAACCTCAGTGTCCGCGGGACCGTCCACCGTCGATGTGACGGCTCGCGCTACTGAACGCGGTGCTCACTCGGACTCCACGCTGGCCGTACTCGACAGCCACTGAGGAGGGGTCCAATCCCCTGGGTCCGTGGTTTGCCCCACTTCGATCAGATGACCGTCGGGATCGCGGATATAACAACGGATCTCGTATTGGTGCTGTTTCGGGGGCGTCAGGAAATTCGCGCCCTTGGCGCTCCATTCGGCGTACACGGCGTGTATGTCTTTGACCCGAATATTGAGGAAGCTGCTGACCCGGTCGGGGTCGGCGGGCGTCTCCAGGGTGACCGACGGCTTGTCGTCCGTCGGTCCACCGCCCACGCTGATGACGATAAAGCTGTTAGATAGTGCGACATTGGTCGGCTCTCCGGACTCTCCGGAGAAGACGACCTTGCCGCCGAGCACTTCGGTGTAGAAGCGCCGAGAGCGCTCGACATCATCTGAGACGATGAAGTGAGTCAGCACAATCCCCTCGGCGGGCGGTGGGAGAACGGCCATCTGGTACCTCCACTGGTTGGGTCTGAGACCCCGCCTGCGACGGGGTCGTCAGCCGATGTTGTGATGTTCGGGGATTCCATCTTTTCCAAGGCACCGCTACACGCCACCGCGCTTGACCCCCCGATCGTTTCGCCTGTGTGAATCGGATCGGCTCATCGAGCGTATCGACGAGCATCTCTCCATCCCCGCGATCCCCGGGTCTCGCGGAACCCTGGTGCGCCAAATCGAATGCCGGACGAATTTCTAAAGACGCAGTCGCTCCTAGCCAGCGCAACCGCTCCGCCGCTGAAGCTGCCGCCCCAGCAGGACGACGGCCGCGCTGAGAAGCCCGGCGTCGAGCGCGACCGCTATGAGGAACACTTGATCCATGCCGGCGTGCGGCTGCGAGCGTAGAGCAAGAACTGACCGTCGCTACGCCCGAGTCTTCTCAGCTCGCGACGCTGCGGCAACGCGAACGTAGAGGTCGTCACCGGCCTGCGCTCGAGCCCATCCTGGTCGACCGAGATGCGCTGCGTTCTTGCTGCGGCCCATGCCGCGGCCCCATCGATGAGCGCCGGCACTGACGCTCGGGGGCGCTTTTCATCAGCCCGGAGGGGTCTCCTGGCGGCCGTTACGCGCCGCAAGCCTCGCTCACCAGATTCTGGATCTTCGGCGGGGATAGCCCAGCCCTGGAGAAGCGGTCCAGACGGTCTCGGGCGCCGCCACTATGGACTCAGGTGGACCAGAGCCCCTGGCCGCCGAGCCGGTGGCTCGCCCGCGTTAGTCCTCACTCTTGAGAGCGTCTTGAAGTTCGCTGACGATCTCGTCGGTCGTAGCGTCCACCGAGCGCTTCACGATTCGTGCAGTGCGAGTAATCGCCTTGTCGAATCCCTTTTCGAGCGTCGGCTCGCCGACCACGATCAGCCCCGCTTGGTCAGAAGTAAGCTCTTGCGCCGCTTCCTTGAGCTCCTTGCGCGGCAACGTTCCGCCTCCGAACATCTCGGGAATGGCGCGAATGCGTGGGCGATCGACCCTCTTGGCGATGTGCGGCTTGCCATTCTCCTTATCGATGACTGCCGCGTCGTACTTCCCGACCAGCTCATCCTCGTGCAGTTGCTCGAGCGCTTCGAGGTCGTCCAGCGCGGCAGTGACGTTCTCGTATACCGCCGTGTAAAGCACCATATTCTCAGCCATGGTTCCTCCCTGGCGTCGCGCTACTTCAGAGATCGATAAGTATCTCAGCCCTCCAGCGCCGGTTGTGATGATTTTCGAGACGACGAACTGCTGGTCGATCGCTTCGCTCAGCTGAAGCTGCCCGTCGTCCGCAACCACCGCCCGCGAATCAAGGCGCCGGCGTGGCCGAGGCCCTCACCCTTCCCGAGAGCGAACTGACGTTCTGGGCGCTCGCCTTCTACGCCGGGCTCCGTCGCGGCGAACTGCGTTCCTTCCGGGTCGAGAAGTCGACGTCGACGCCGGCCTGGTTCACGTCCGGGCGGGATCTGGGACGACATCCGAGGCGAGACCCAGCGGAAGAGCTTGACTGGAAGACGTCTCCGAGTTCCTCGGACGCGCCGACGTGCGAACCGCGTTCAACCGCTACGGCAAGCTCGTCGATGAGGATCTGAGCGAGGCGGCCGAGCGTCTCGCCGACTACGTCGCGACGCATCGGTAGGCGTCTCGACCTGAGACCCTGACGCAAGATTCCAGCGGGTTCCAGCGGGTCCCAACGGCGTCTGGAGAGCCCAAAAGCCCGAAGCTACGGGCTGTTCGCGGGGTTCCTAAACACAACTCGAACCCCGATGGCGGAACTAGGAATCCCCCGGCGTTTACGCAGGATTCGCAGTTCCAAGCCGGTGGGCGAAGACTTGCCCAGAGCGCGGTCGCCACGGACCGTCCGCGAGGCCGTCTGGACGGTCTCCGACCGGTGCTATGGCACACTGTGCGACGCGATCGTCCACACGATCCTCACCCAGGACTTCGTGCGCCACATCAGCTTCATGCTGCAGCGAAGGCGCGGCTATCAGGCCGGCCCGACGGGGAAGCGCGACCCATAGCGTGCGCTCGTTCGTCCTCATCCTCGTTGGACTCACGCTTGCGGGCGCGGGACTGGCCGGGCCGGCGAGCGCGGCGACGTTCACGGTGGGCACGACGGCCGACCCGTCCGGCAGCTGCAACCCAACTGTAAGCGCGTGCTCGCTGCGGCAGATCATCGGCTTCGTCGATACGGCACCGAGCCCTGGCAGCACGATCGTGGTTCCGTCTGGCACCTACGACTTGACCCAAAGGACGGCGCTGAACATCAGCCAGAGCCTGACGATCGAGGGTGTGGGCGCGCGCACGACGACAGTCGCACAGCCCGTCCCGGCCTCGCACCGGGTGTTCGACGTCGAGCATCTCGCCGAGGCGGTTCCGACGGTGGTGATCTCGGGGCTCGAGATCACGGGCGGGACCGCCGGCACCGGGGACGGGGGCGACGTCCTCAACGCTGGGGACCTCACCCTGAGCGAGGATTGGATCACCGACGGCAGGGCGGCGAGCGGCGGCTTCGGTGGCACGGGCGGGGGCGCAGTATCGAACGAGGGCGGCACCCTGCAGGTGACCCACTCGCTGATCTCCGCTAACAGGAGCGGCTTCGAGGCCGGCGGGATATTCAACGTCGCGAGTGACTCCGGCCCCAGTACGCTCGAGGTCGACAACTCGACGATCTCCGGCAACACGGCCGCGGACCTCGGCGGCGGGATCGTCAGCTCCTTCAGCGCCAGCAACTCCGTTCACATCACCAACTCGACGATCGCCGACAACGACGGCGGCAACGGGGACGACTCGGATTTCAACGGCGGGGGGCTGCTCAGCGAAAACGGCCAAGGCGGCCCGATCGACGTGCAGAACTCGATCGTGGCCTTCAACACGGTCAACAGCGGCAGGAACGCGTCGAACTGTGGCGCCGCCGAGATCACCTCGCTCGGCTTCAACATCGAGACCGGCACGGACTGCGGCTTCACCTCCACCGGGGACCTGCAGAGCACCGACCCGCAGTTCACCTCGGCCACCCCCCAGAACAACGGAGGCAACACCGACACGCTGGGGCTGAGCCCAACGAGCCCCGCGATCAACGCGATCCCGTCCACGGCGGCGAGCTGCGGCGGCACCGATCAGCGCGACGTGCCGCGACCGCAGGGCACGGGCTGTGACATCGGCGCGTTCGAGCTGAACGCACCGGCCGTGACGTCGATCGCGCCAGCATCGGGTCCGGCCGGCGGCGGCACCGCCGTGACGATCACCGGCTCAGGATTCGTCCCCGCCGCCAGCACCGTCAGCTTCGGCGCCACCCCCGCGAGCACAGTCAACGTCACGAGCGCCACGCAGATCGTCGCCACGGCGCCGCCAGGCAGCGGCACGGTCGACGTCACGGTCACCACCGCGGTCGGGCCGAGCGCGACCACCGCAGCCGACCAGTTCACCTACATCCCGGCTCCGACGGTCACGAGCGTGAGTCCTTCCTCTGGACCGATGAGCGGCGGGACGAGCGTCACCATCACCGGCACGAACTTCACGGGCGCCACGAGTGTGAGCTTCGGCGCGACGCCCGTCCCCAGCTTCACCGTCAACAGCAACAGTCAGATCACGACAACCTCACCGGCCGGATCGGGCACGGTCGACGTGACGGTCACGACGCCCGGCGGCACCAATCCGAGCACCGCAGCCGACCAGTTCACCTACATCCCGGCTCCGACGGTCACGAGCGTGAGTCCTTCCTCTGGACCGATGAGCGGCGGGACGAGCGTCACCATCACCGGCACGAACTTCACGGGCGCCACGAGTGTGAGCTTCGGCGCGACGCCCGTCCCCAGCTTCACCGTCAACAGCAACAGTCACATCACGGCAACCTCACCGGCCGGATCGGGCACGGTCGACGTGACGGTCACGTCGCCCAGCGGCACCAATCCGAGCACGGCAGCCGACCAGTACACCTACACCGCGAATCCGCCGCCCTCCCCGAAGCCACCCTCCATCACCGAGCAGAACTCGATCACGACCGGCACGACGACGGCGACCCTCCAAGCATCGGCGAACCCCGGAGGCCTGCCTACGAACGGGTATTTCCAGTACGGCCTCGATCCAAGGTACACCGGGGGCGGCCCGCTCCTCTACACCCAGTCGACGCCGCCGCAGACAGTCGGATCCGGCTTCAACGTGCAGGCGGTGATGGCGTCGCTGACCGGCCTGCTCCCGAACGCTCGCTACCACTGGCGGTTCATCGCGACCAGCAGCGCCGGCACGGTCGTCGGACCTGATCAGACCTTCATGACCCATTCGGACCCGCCGCCACCTCCGCCGGTGCTGGGTGCCACGGTGAACGTGTCGGTGACCCACGGTGATGTGTTCGTCAAGCCCCCGCCCGGCAAAACGCTCGGCAAGGCCGGCGACCAGGCGGCGAAGAGCGCCGGCGTCAGCCCGGGCGCGGGCTTCCTCCCGCTGACCGAAGCCCGGCAGATCCCAACCGGGTCCGAGATCGACACGCTGCACGGAGGCCTCGAGCTCGTCACAGCCGGCCAGTCCCGCCATCAGACCCAGACGGCCACGCTGTCCGGCGGGGTCTACAAGCTCACCCAGAGCCGCAGCGGCCCCACGAAGGCGCTCGCCACTCTGACGTTCGTCTACGGCGCCTTCGCGGGCGGCCCCTCGACCGCGATCTGCTCGATCCCGCGGCACGTCGCTCGCGACGCCGGGCTCAGCTCCAGCATCCTACAAACCCTCCACGCGAGCGCTCGAGGGCGATTCCGAACCACTGGGCGCTACGGCGCCGCCACCGTTCGCGGCACGGTCTGGACGATCACCGACCAATGCAACGGCACGCTCTTCCACGCCATCGTTCACGCGATCCTGATCCAGGACTTCGTGCGCCACATCAGCTTCCTGCTGCCTCAGGGTCACAGCTATCTGGCCCGGGCCGTCCCCGAGCCGCGGCCGCCAATCGGTCCGCCCCCTGTCACGGGGGGCCGGCGCCGGGGCACGTCCGCCTAGCGCACCGCGTCCCGGACCACATCCGTCACCGAGTCCGTGACGGAAGTCTTCTCAGAAGGCATCGATCTCCCTCGAGGCGATCCGCCATCCCTCGGGCGTTCGCCGAACGACCTGGCGAACGAGAGCCGACCCGAGCACTTTTGGCGCTGCCCCGCGCGTGACCATGAGCATCACGCTGGTGACGCCCGGATCCGGACCCGACTCGTCGACCGTCGCATTGAGGGTGAGGTGCAGGGTGTGCGGAGGCTCGGCGGCCCACACCGCGGTGACGGCGTCTCGGAGCGCAGCTCTTCCCTGGGCAGTTCCTTTGGAGCCGGTCATCACGCCATCCTCGGTGAACAGCTCCGCATAGCGATCGGCATCCCGGGCTGTCGCGCAGTTGTCTGCTTGGGTCACGAGTTGCATGATCTCCATGGAATCGACTGGCGTGAGACTCACGATGCCGGCCGCATCGACGCACCGATTCGCCGGACGATTTGCTCACCGAGGACCGACTTGGGGATGACAGCGTGGATCGTGCGAGGCGGAATCGACGTGTAGACCGACCCGGTCTGGTTGGCCCACTGTGTCACCCGGAACGACACCGCCATGCTGCACAGGGCGTACGCATCACGCCGGTCTATGCCGCCGTGAGCACTGAGCCAGTCGATCGCGGTGCGCACGCAGCTGGGTAGTGCTTCGTCGAGCGAGTCGGCGAAAGCCATCACGATCCAGCCCTCGGTAGTCTCGATTGTCGGACCTGTCAGGCTCACGCCCTTGTGGACGATGTACTGCACGCGCAGCTCCTCCATCGCCGACTCGATCCCGGTCTGATCGACGACCCCGTCGGACTGCGCGGCGTTCGCATCGCCGGTCCAGATGCGAGCTCCCGACTTGAACACGGGCAGGAACAGCGACGTGCCTTCGGTCAGCTCCCACAGGTCGAGGTTGCCGCCATATGGGCCGGCGAGGATCGCGCTGATCGGTTCCTCCCCCTCCGGCTCGACGGCGTAGACCCCCATCGACGGCCGCAACGGGATCGAGATCCCATCGACGAACTCGGTCGCGGTGCGATCCTCGCTGAAGCGGAAGTAGTGCACATAGGGTTCATCGAAATCGGACGGCAGCGCACCCACGCCAAGCGGGAACGAGTTCCATCCCCAGCCGATCGGCTTCGTGCGAAGCATCCGACACTCGAGCACGTCGCCGGGCTCCGCGCCAGTGACGACGACGGGCCCGAGATTGGAGTATGGCCCGGTCGGAAACTGCTTGCGCAACGGCTCGCGATCGGCGAACGACATCCCGAAGCGGGCCTGGTTACCCCACTGCGTCCACGTGTTGGGGCACGAGACGATGTCTCCCGACTCGATCGTGAGCGCCGGCGGGCGCCCGGGATCGATCGTCCCTGGGCTGACTGTGGCTTCCGAGGACTCGAGTACGTGCGTTGTCGGTCGTTTCATCCTTCTCCCATCAGGCGTCATTCTCCGGTCGGGCCCTGGGCCACATCATGTCATCAACGTCTTGTGAGATAGCCACGCTTGCTGGTTCGACATCGCAGGCGTCGCAGGCTTGATTCGGCCGGCTCACGATGGCTCCGTTCTGTGGGTAGAGGTATACGACTCCGGGTCAGCCGAGATAGGAGATGACTATGGGCCGGCGGGAGCCCGAGCCAGAAGAAGGCGGCCTGCATTTGTGTGGCGAGTGGTCGGCTTTCGTCTCGTAGTCACCGCCTTGATTCCTGAAGCCGAGACGGAGCGCTACCGATGAGCGCGAGCGTGGGCGGGATCGAGATCTCCCAGGTTCGTCAGGCCGCGGAGCTGAAGCAAGCTGTCAACGACCACCCCGGCGCGAATCTCTACAGCTCCGCCGGTCGAGCATCCGCGACCCATTTCAACCTGTAAATCGTCCCAGTCGAGCATCCGCCCGCGGCGACTGGGACGTTGTGCGTCTGGTAGCTGGACAACTACCCACTGGCCGTCGTGCGCGGCTCGAGTGGGTAGTTGTCCAGATCACAGGTGAAACGCGCGCCAACCATGCGTTGAGAACTGCGGCTGCCGACGAACCTCCCCGCTGCGTTCCCGCGGGTGGTCAAATCGTCCGCAAGGAGGTCGCGCTGACGGGCAACCCCACTCCGACCGGGGAACTGCCGCCGGTCGAGGGCCTGAAGGAGAAGACACGCGCCGCCGAGCGCGCTTACACCAAGCGGCTTGTCGCGCCCGCAGCCAACGGGACCGGCGAGGGCACGACCCCTCAAGGACGGAACACCGGCCTGGAGCGCGTGTTTGACTCCGACGTGGCGGCGGCCATTCAACGCCGCGCTCGCAGGGCACGCCGTCAAGGTGTACGTCGCACGGTCCGAGCCGCCCCGGATCAGGGGAAGGTAGCGCGCAGCACGACCCGCCCAGGGGCGTGGGTTTGGCCTGGCGCTTGCGTCGAGATCACGAGCTGACTCCCGCTGCTGGCGGCGGCCGGAAGGTCGTAGGCGCCCTGTAGCTCGTGCGTGACCGTGACCGCGGCGAGCTGGGTGACCTGATCGTGCGGACCGAGCAGCCAGATGCCGTAGCGACCGGGAGTGAGTCTCACAGCGAGCAGATTGATCCCGATGTGGCCGTCGTGGCTGAGTTCCCACACGGTGCCGCCGGCTTTGGAGTGTGATCCCGGCGGCGGGATGAGGCTCAGTTGCGCGATTCCGTTGGCCAGCGGGGCGTTCGGGGACCGGCCCTCGGCCCGGCCGTCCTCAGCGATGGCGGTCACCAGCGCCTGCGGACGGCAGTCGCCGAAGTGCATCGTGGTCGTCAGGCGCGTCGCTGCGTCATTGAGCGAGCGGCTGATACTCGGTGGCAGCCCCGCGACGGGCGTGGACGTGGCAGTCACGGTGAGCGCTCGGTAGGAGCAGGCCGAGTGCGGCAACGTGACGATGAAGAAGAACGTGTCGGTGATGCTGGTTGCGAGCGGCGTGGCACCCGCGGAGACGGTGATCCGGTAGCTCCCGGCCCCCTTCGCGTAGCCGTAGACGACCGCGTGCGGCCCGTCGTTGATCAGACCAAACGGCACCGGCACTGACGCCTGGCTGCACAGTCCGTACCGGCGCCCACCGAGGATGAGCTGGCCGTGCTCGGTGCCACCCAGCGTCTCCGTGCCCTCCTTCACGCGCAGCTCCCAGGCGATCGCGCCTACACGCCCGCTCGCGGCGCGGATCAATCCGTCGGTTCCGGGCAAAGTCGGTGGATGTCCGGGAACTGGCGCGGTACGTGCCGGTGTACGGCAGTTGCCGCCGCTGAACGCGAGGCCGTGCCCCGAGGGGGTGCCCATCGGGGAGTGTCGCACCCGATCGTGCGAGAGGCTGAGGAGCGCGACTGCCAGCACCACGATCGCGAGCGGGACGAGGAGCGCGACAGCAAACGCGAACCGTCCGGTCAGTCTGGCGCTCCACGAGACGAAGCGCCGCCGGTGGGGCTCGGCCGCGCCGGCTCGCTCGAGCCGGTCGAACTCGGCACCCAGCTCACGCGCGAAGCGCAAGTCGCTCATCTGCACAACTCCTCTCGGCCGTGCGGGGTTTCCAGTACCGACCGCAGCAAGCGCAACCCTCGGGAAACGCGCGCCCGAGCGGCCTGCTCAGAGATCCCGAGCACGCTTGCGACCTCCGGATAGGGGCGCTCCTCCACGACCCTGAGCCGCAGCGCATCGCGCTGGTCGGAGTTGAGGCTTGCAAGCTGCACGGCGACCTCGGCACGCAGAGCGCCGAGCCCAGCGCGCTCCTCGATCAACTCGACGTCGTCCTCGTGGACGATCGGCACCTGGATGCCCAGCCGCCGTACCGCGCGCTGCTCAGCGCGCGCGCGTCGCAGGTAGTGGCTCACCTGGCGGCGCGCCACGGTGAACAACCATGCCCGGACCTCCTCGTCGCTACGCCCCTGCAGGTTCGGCCAGCCCCGGAACGCGAGCGCGAACGTCTCCGCGGCCAGATCCGCCGCGATCGTGACGTCGAGCGTCCGCCGCGCGAGGAAGATCAGCACCGTCTCGATCTCACGCGAGTACATCGCCGCGAACCCAGTCTCGGATCCCATCCAGATGAAGAATGCCCCGAGCGCCAAAGCCTGTGACAGCCGACCGGCAGGCGGGCCGATGATGCTTTCGGCCTTTGGGGCGACTAGGGGTAGTGTTCATCCGGGTGCAGTTCGCGATCAACTACCACGGCATCAGCTCCCGAGCCGCGTTCGTGGACTTCGTCCGTCGCGCCGACAGCTTGGGCGTGGACGTTCTTGCGGCCCCTGATCATCTCGTGGTCCCCGCGCCGTTTACGACGCTCGCCGTGGCGGCAACGATCAGTGATCGCCTGCGACTGCGGACCTACGTGCTCAACGTCGGGTTCTGGAACGCAGCCCTCTTGGCCCGAGAGGCCGCGACTCTCGATGTGCTCTCCGATGGCCGCCTTGAACTCGGCCTGGGCGCTGGGCACATGCGCGCTGAGCACGAGGACGCTCAGCTGCCGTGGCCGCCGTTCGCACAGCGCACCAGCGCTGTGGAATCGCTCGCGGTCGAGGTGCGTCGCCGGCTGAACGACGACGGCCATCGGCCGCAGCCGGTTCAGCGGCCTGTACCACTGGTGATCGGTTCGATGTCAAGCGCCGGCCTCGAGCTCGCCGCAAAGTACGCGGACATCGTCGCCTTTGCCGGCCTGCGGCAGATCCGAGGCGCGCCTCCCGGGAGCTTCACCGTCGCCTCGGCCGCCGAGACCGCGGAACGGGTCGCGGAGGTGCGGCGTTTGGCCGGCGGACGGCCGTATCGATCCGATGTGCTCCTGCAGGCCGTCGAGCTCGACCGCGACCCCGGAGGCCGCGCGGATCGGTTCGCGGCAGATGCACCGGGCGTCACGGCTGCCGAGCTGCTCGACAGTCCCTTTGTGCTCTTTGCACGCGATGAGGATGAGGCCGCGCGCGAACTGCGCCGTCGCGAGGAGCTCTACGGGTTCGACGGCGTCACGACACACGAGCCTTACCTCGAAGCGCTCGGCGAAGTCATCGCGGCGTATCGCGCGAGAGACGCAGCCGACAGCTCCCGGTGATGGATCGTCACACTGGCCACGTGCAACCGGTGTCGCGCGCGGGCGGCATCCCAAAGTCATACTGCCCGCCCTCAAAGAGATGTGGTATATCGTCCCGGTCGCGCATAGCGCGGATCAATGGACCCAAAAGGAGAGAGGCTTATGGCTGAGCGTGCACTGCTCAATCACCAGGAGATGGTCTTCCAGCTCGGGGAGCGTGAGCACGCCCGCGCTTTCTTTGAGGCGATGGGATTCGGAGTCGCCGATATGGCAGACGGCCAGCACATCGCCGTCTGGATCGATCCCGAGGTCGCCCCCACGGCCGAGAACGTGATGTACGCCAATGAGCTCACGCCGGCGCAGCAGAACCTCGAGGCAGCACTCGGCGAGGCGTTGGCGAGCGACGCCACCTTCGCCGACACCTTGGAACGCTACAAGAGCATCAGGCGCAGGCACCCTCAGTACGTGTCTCACTTCGGCGCGTCGTGTCCGACGCATGCGGATTGGAAGGAGCGCGTGGAGCGCCTCCAGGAGGCTAACCGCAGCCACCCCCTGCTCAAGGGGCGAATCGACATCAAGCTATCCGAGCCGGGGCTTCCCGATTCGCTGGGGCCACTGTCGCAGGCCTTCATCTACACCGACATCCTGGCGTGCGGGCCTTTCGCCCTCGCGACGCTGCTGTTCGACCTTCAGTGGATTCCGGAACTGGACCTCGACAACCTGGCGCCCATCGACTTCCCCGACATGGCAACCATGGTCTAGCAACGCTGAGACGTCGCGCGCAGGTCCGGCGAGAGCTGACGGGCGAAGACTCGCGGGCGCTGTCGCTCAGCCGGGATAGCGCTCGATGAGCTGATCGGCGATCGCGTTGAGGTCATCGCCGATGTAGTCCGGCTGAGGGCCGACGTCGAGCGGTGCGTTGCCAGGGCGGAGGATGAGTGCCGCCTCGCAGCCGGCGGCCACAGCGCCGAGCGTGTCCCAGACATGGCACGCGACCATGCACATGTCGCGTGGCTCGACAGCAAGGGTGGCGGCGACCGAGTGGTAGGCCTCGGGCGCCGGCTTGTGGCGCTTCACGGTGTCGTCGACGCTGAAGCGTCGCTCGAACAGGTCGATCACGCCCGCCCTCTCCAATTGCCGCCCGGAGACCTCGCGCGTGTTGTCGGTGAGCGTGAACAGGCGGAAGCCGTGGTCGCGCAGCCTGCGCAGGGCTGATGGGACCTCGGGATGTATCGGCATCGAGGCGAACCGGTCGGCGAGCTCTTGGACCTCGGCGTTGGTGATCGGAACGCCGCGCGTCGCGCCGAACATCCGCAGCACGGCGCCGCCGATCTCGCTGAAGGGGACGTATACGTCCGCGAGCGTAAGCGCCTCGGAATAGGTGATCAGGCCTCCGAACCAGAGCCGCATCGCGGCCGGGTCATCGAAGATTCGCGTGAATACCGGCTGGAGCCACTCGAGATCGAGCAAGGTTTCGTTCGTGTCAAAAACGATGATCGGTTGCTGAGCCATCCGACTGCCTTTCGTTAGCGGAGTGGTGATGTAGCGCGTTCGCGGAGCCTCTTGATCAGCTCAGTGGCTCGATGCTTCGTCGTTCTTACCGAAGTCGGCGTGTCATTGAACAACGACGGTCAAGAAACGGGTCCGTCGGGTCAGGGATCCAGGCGTTCGGCGCGAACGCCAGATAGGCGTATGCTCGCCGGCGTGCCCGCGGCATGCATGTGTGAGGCTTGGCTCGACCAGACCTGCTCGCGGTCGGCTCCGCACGTGTCAGCGCTGCCGCCCAACCAACAAGAACAGGGAGGATCACGCGGATGGCGACTGAACAAAGACCTGCTCAGATCGATCGTAAGCGACTCCGCAGCCAGCGCCTCCGTGAGGTGAACTTCCAGCGTGACGCGCTTCGGCTGGGCATGAACTGGACCGAGGATGACCTTCGCAAGCCACAGATCCTCGTGGAAGCGCGTACGGCATGGGTCATCCTGGCACGTTTCACTTCCGCGGCCTGATCGAGGAGGTCTCAAACGGCGTGTTCGAGGCGGGCGGCAAGCCCGCCGAGTTCGTCGTCTCCGACATCTGCGACGGCGTCGTCCAAGCGACCGATGGAATGAGCTACTCGCTGATCTCGCGAGACGTCATGGCGGCGATGATCGAGATCCACGCGCTCGGGCATCCAGATGACGCGATGGTGCTGATCTCCGGCAACGACAAGTCCGTCCCGGCCGGCTCTCCGCCTCGACGGAGCCGCCGTGGACGAGCACCAGCCGGCGCACGAGGGCGAGGCCTATGCCGGCGCCCTCGTGGGTGCGGGGGCGCGGGTGCGGGGATCGATAGAAACGAGCGAACACGTGATCGAGGTCCTCCGGCGCGATGCCGATCCCGGTGTCCTCGACGGTCAACCGGAGCTGCCCGTCCTCCACGCTGGTGCGCACGTGGATTTCCCCCTTCGGGGTGAATTTCAACGCGTTCGAGATCAGGTTCGAGACGATCCGCTCCCACGCCTCGTGGTCGACGCGGACGGGCGACGGCGGCGGGGGACAGTCGACGATCAGCCGGAGGCCGGACCGCTCCACCGTGGAGCGGAACATGGCCGCGATCTCGGCAGTCAGACGCGTGACGTCGGTCTCCTGAAGCGTCCCGATGCTCTTCCCCCTTCGAGCCGCGAGAAGTCGAGCAGAGCGCCCACCAACCTGAGCATGCGAACCGCGCTTCGATGCGCGACCTGGATCGACTCGCGCAAACGACTCGGCAGCTGTTCCTCGTCCAGCAGCTCCTCGAGGTTGAGCGTCAGAGGTGTGCGCAGCTCGTGCGATGCGTCGCTGAACAGCGCCGTCTTCGCTCGGTCGATCGCCGCGATGTCGCTCACCTGCCGGCGCCGGGTTTTGCGCGCACGCGATCCTGCCACGTCGCGCCCGATCGCCATCGCGGCCATCTCCAGGAAGCTCTCGTAGTCCTCGTCGAACACCAGATCGCCGCGCACTCCAGCCACCAGATATCCATCCAGAGGATCCGTGACGCCGCCGGCGATGGTGGTCACGAAGGCCTGCTCGGGCATTCCCCATCGTTGGCCGCCCACGAACAACGCGACGGGGATCAGCAGTCCGCGATTCCGATCCGCGTCAAGCGTTCGCAACAGTGCCGAGACCTCGTCGCCGGGGCCGTCCAGCGCCACCGCGGCACGGGTCACCTCGAGTGTCTTGCGGCCCGCGCGCGCGGCCACGCATGTCGCCCGTGTGCCCGCGTCGTCGATCAGGTAGACCAGCGCAAACGGCACATCCTCACCGCTCGTCAGAGCCTCCGATGACATCAGGCATGCCCAGGCCCGTGTCGGCGCGTCGAAGGAACGTGCCGTCAACTCCCGAACGGCCTCGACTCGGCGTGTGGCGAGCACGCGCTTGGTGGTGTCCTCGGTCACCAGCAGCACGCCCCCGACGTCGTCGTCGTCGTCCAGGATCGGGCTGTAGGAGTAGGTGAAATACGAGACCTCCGGCCGCCCGCGCCGGTCGAACGTGAGGGGCTGATCAGCGAGCAGGACACCGGTCCCCTGCTCGATCACCGTCTGCAACTGCGGTCCGACGATTGGCCACGGCTCTTGCAGCAGCTCTCGCGCGGGGGAGGCCGAGCGCGCGGGGATGCAACCGTCCGAGCACATCGCGCTCGGCGTCGTTGTAGATGCAGTTGAGGTCAGGTCCCCAGTAGATCGCCATCTGGAACGGCGATCGCAGGCAGATCCCCGGCATAGGTGCTGAGCACGATCGCGGCCAGCGCCGGGTGCGATTCCCTCAACCGGGCGGCCAGCCGAATTCCCTCATCTTGGTAAGACGGTGGCATGCGGATGTCCGTGATCAGGAGGTCGGCGCGCTGCTCGTCGATCATCGCCGCCACGCCTTCGGGGTCCTCACACTCGCCCACCACGACCATCGCCGGCACGCCCTCCAACAGATGCTTCAGCGCGAGGCGAGCAAGATATGAGTCATCCGCGATGACGATCCGAATCGGCGGTCGATCCGCGGGAGCCTGCTTCAGGGCAACCGATGAGGTCATGTCGTCCACCGAGCCAACCACATTGTCCAGCCTTGTCCGTCGCGACCGGGCGGTCAGTTCCTCACGTCGCGACGACCCGTCCATCTCGCACCTTGTTCGTTCGATTCCGCGGAACGTGGGGATCCAGCGTAAGTCGGGCGGCGTCGGCCAGCCTCGATACGGGTGCGGACACCCCGAACGCGCCGGGTGGCAACACTCGGTGCCGCGGTGCGATCGCCGGTTCGACCGCCCCGGACTCGAGGTTCTCGTCAGCAGATCCATGACGCTCGCGACCCTAGCGGTGACGTTTGGTGCGCGCTCGCGCGGGGAAAACCCATAAGCACGACGGATCGTCGGGCTGACCACGAGCGGCGTGGCACGGCCAAGGAGGGCTCGCCTGCGACCGGGCATCCCGGCAACGACGGATAGCGCGTAATCCGGCGTCTCGCGGGCGTGGCGCGGCGGGGCTGGTCGGCGTCGCCAGTCTGATCGCGTTGAGGTGCACGCCGTCATGACCCTGCGACCATGTGAGTTCGTGCCAGTAGGGCAGTAATGCCGATGCCGATGCCGCTGCACTCACCATATTGGAGTCACACTCCTCGGAGCTTGGGTCGTTTTTCGGTGTTGTCAGAACGCAGATGACCGTCGGGTTGATTTGAGGGATTCGGGGTAAACAGTGACCCGAGAACTGTGTCGAAAGCGAGAGGAAGCCGATGATCTGGGTGCTAGTTGGTGTCGTTGTTGTCTTGCTGGTCGTGATCGGCTGGCTTCTTGCACGGGCGCGCCGTTCGCGCAAGCTGAAAGCCGGCTTTGGCCCCGAGTATCAGCGCGTGGTGTCGCAAAAGGGTGATCAGCGTGCCGCTGAACGGGAGCTCGTCGGGCGTCGTCAGCGGCACGAGAAGTTCGAGCTTCGGCCGCTCGAACCGGAAATGCAAGACGAGTACGCAAAGCTGTGGCAAGCGACGCAGCGGCATTTCGTCGACGAGCCGATCGCAGCGGTCGGAGAGGCGGAGGCGCTGGTGCGCGACGTGATGCGTGACCGTGGCTATCCGGTCGACGATGGCTTCGAGCAGCGGGCCGCCGACATTTCGGTCGAGCATCCTGTCGTAGTGGAGAACTACCGGGCGGCAATGGAGATCTCAGCTCGCGCGACTCGTGAAGCGGCGAGCACCGAGGACCTGCGCCAGGCGATGGTTCATTTCCGGGCCTTGTTTGCCGACTTACTGACTTCGCCCGATGAGGCCTCGCGTGCGGAGCCCGAGCGCGTCGCCGATGTCCACCAGCAGATCACAAGGAGCTGATGAAAATGGAGCAGACAGAGAGATCCTTGAACACACGTGACTTAGCCTCCCAGGACGCAGCCTCCCCGGACGCCGAGCGCACGCCGGCGGCGACCGGTGAGAGCGGATCCCAGAGCTCGGGGCGAGTGACCCCGGCGCCGGCTCCGACCGCCGGTTCCGCCGCGTCGGCGTCGGCGTCGGACCGGGAATCGGATGAGGGAGGGAATGGAAGCGGGACGCTTCTATCGACCGAGCTGAGCGCTGACTTTCGGAGCAGTTGGGAGAGCATCCAGACTCAGTTCGTCGATCAGCCCCGCGGGGCGGTTGAGGACGCCGACAGGTTGGTCGCCACCGTGATGCAGAGACTTGCGGAAGGGTTTGCGCAGGAGCGCGAGCGCTTGGAGTCCGTGTGGGACCGAGGCGAGGACATTTCGACCGAGGATCTACGGGTGGCGCTGCGACGCTATCGATCCTTTTTCCAGCGCCTCCTGTCGGCGTGAGCCTCCACGCAAGCTTTGTGCAGGACGCCTGGTTCAAGCTGGCCGGGCTTATCGTCCTCATCTTTCTGTTGTTCGTCGCGGGAAGCATCGGCATGGCCTATGTGGCCGGATTCGGCGTCGTGCACTCACGTCTCGACCACGCGGAGTGGTGGTGGCTCGGACCAGCGTTCGGCGGCGTCGTCGTCGCGTACGTGGGGTACTTCTTCGCGTATCGGGCGATCAATCGCGCCGAGCAAGGGCCGAAGCTCGAGTTCCCCTCGCTGCTGGCCGTCGTGACCGCAGGATTCGGCGGCTTCCTGGCTCACGGAGGAACGGTGCTCGACGAGTACGCGATGCGAGCCGGCGGCGCCGACAAACGCGAGGCTCAGGTCCGTGTCGGCGCCCTCGCGGGCTTCGAGCACGGTGCCCTCGCGCTCGTGGTGTGCCCGGCAGCGATCGCCGCTCTCATCGCCGGCGCGCAGCCGCCGCGACATGACTTCATGTGGCCGTGGGCCGTCATCCCGCCGCTCGGATTCGCTCTCGCGATCTGGGT
Source organism: uncultured Solirubrobacterales bacterium (assembly GCA_963763525.1). Lineage (GTDB taxonomy): Bacteria > Actinomycetota > Thermoleophilia > Solirubrobacterales > Solirubrobacteraceae > Palsa-465. Next base: position 162,285 of record CAVXPA010000008.1, on the reverse strand, counting down.
CGCGGAGCGCTATCGCGACCGACTGCGCGGCCGACCAGGCTGGCGGGGGAAGGCGGGCACGTTGTTCGACGCCATCCACATCGTCTGGCAGATCCTCCGTCGCCCCAGGGTCTACGGGTATGCCGTCCTCGGCATGATGGCCTACTGGGGCGGCGACATGTTCGCTCTCTGGGCAGCGACTACCGCCTTTGGCGTTCAGATGACGGTGTTCGATGTGATCATCGTGCTCGGGAGCGGCATGATCCTCACACGGCGGACAGCGCCACTGGCCGGCGCGGGCGTCGTCCTCGTGGCGCTCGTGGCCACCATGTGGAACGCGGCGGGCGTCCCGTTCGCGGCGGCCACCCTCGGCGTCGCCGCCTACAGCGCGTTCACTTTGTTCGCGCCAATGCCCTTCGGCCTGCTAGCCCTCCCGAAACTTCGCGCGCTCGGCCGTCTCGGCGAGGAGCTGGACGGCCGCGGCACGGACGCAACCCGAAGCGGAGAGCCGGTGCTTCAGCACTGAGACGGATCACGGGCGGGAGACGAAGCGCCAGGTTGCGACGGCGACTCCGATTGCCAAGAGGCCGAACGACCAAGCGAGAGCGATCAGCGCCTCGTGGCCGGTGCTCGCGCCGGTGGAGGTATGTCCCATCCACAGGCCGCGCATCGCTTCGATGATCGGGGTGAACGGCTGGTGGGAGGCGAACGAGCGAAGCACGGGCGGCATCGTGTGCGCCTGCACGAAGGCCGTGCTCACGTAGGGCAGGAACATGAGCACGATCGTCAGGGAGCCGGCCGCCTCAGGCCCGCGGGCGAGCATGCCGACCGCCGCAGCCAACCACGAAATGGCGAGGATCAGCAGGAAGATCATCGCCCCCGCGCCCAACCACTGCAGCGGCGTCGCGCTCGGGCGCCAGCCGACGGCGAGCCCGGCGCCGACGACGAGCGTGGTCGCGGCGAGGTTGCGCGCGAGGCTGGCGACGACCTGCCCGATCAGCACGGTGGCCGGCGCGATCGGCAGCGACCGGAACCGATCGACGATGCCGTTGGTCATGTCGGTGGCCACGGCGACGGCGGTCGTTCCCGCACCGAAGCCGGCGCAGAGAACGATCAGCCCGGGCACGACGTAGTTGGCGTATTGGCCGCCATGGGCGATCGCGCCGCCGAACACGTACACGAACAGCAGCAGCAGAATGACCGGCAGCGTGAGCGCGGTGAAGAACGCCTCGGGATCCCGTAGCGAGCGGCGCAGGCAGCGCGTGACCATCACCTGCGACTCCGTCACGAGGTAGCTCATCGAACGACCTCGTCGGTCGCGGTACCGGTCAGCGACAGGAACACGTCATCCAGGCTCGGGCCGTCGATCGTCACTCGGTGCGCCGGCGCACCGGCCCGGTCGAGGCGGCCTAAGAGCTCGTGCACCTCGTCGCCGGTGCCTCCGGTGAGCAGCTCGATGCTCAGCAACCGCGCGTCGGCGATCGACGGCTGTAACTCATCGAGCGCGGCCTCGTAGCCGACGCGCTCGGTGTACTGCAGCCGCACGCGCACCTCGCCGCCGAGCCGAGCCTTCAGCTCGTCCGGAGCGCCGCGGGCAACGATCCGGCCGCGGTCGAGCACGGCCACGTCGCTCGCCAGCCGGTCGGCCTCCGCCAGGTACTGCGTCGTCAACAGCACCGTCACACCGTCGTCGACGAGGCGGCCAATCGTCGACCATACGACCTCGCGGCTGCGAGGGTCGAGGCCGGTTGTGGGCTCGTCGAGGAACAGCAGCTGCGGACGTTCGATCAAGCCGGCGGCCAGGTCGAGCCGGCGCTTCATCCCGCCGGAGTAGGTCCCCACGCGGCGATCCCCCGCGTCGGCCAGGCCGAACTCGGCCAGCAGCTCCTGGGCGCGCCGCCGCGCGGGCGCCCGCGAAAGGTGACGCAGCCGCCCCATCATTTCGAGGTTCTCGCGCCCAGTCAGGACCTCGTCGACGGCTGCATACTGGCCGGTGAGACTGGACTGTCGCTTCACCGCCACCGGCTCGGTCAGCAGGTCATGACCAGCGATCATCGCCGTACCCGCGTCGGGGCGGATCAGAGTAGCCAGGATCCTTACCAACGTCGTCTTGCCGGCGCCGTTGCACCCGAGCAGCGCGAGCGCGGAGCCAGTCTCGATGTCGAGGTCGATGCCGTCGAGCACCACCTGGCCGGCGAACGATTTCGAGATTCCGCGTGCAGTAATAGTGTATGGCATATACAGACTGTATATGCGCTATACAGATCTTGTCAAGCGATGCCCCCGGACCAGCCACCAGCCCTGCCGCCGGGCCTCGATCTCCTGTGGGGACGGCGCAGCAAGGGCCGTACCGGGCCGCGGCCCGAGCTGTCGATCGACGCGATCGTGCAGGCCTCGATCGCAATCGCCGATGCCGAGGGCCTGGAAGCCGTCTCGATGGCACGCGTCGCGCGCGCTCTCGGCTTCACTGCCATGTCGCTCTACCGGCACGTCGACGGCAAGGAGGAGCTCCTGCAGCTGATGTGGAACGCGAGCGCACAGGGCGCCGAGCAGCTCGTTCTGGAAGGCGACGGGTGGCGGGAGCTCCTGTCCAACTGGGCGCTCGTGCAGCGGGAGACGATCGACCGCCATCCCTGGATCACGCAGATGCCCTTGGCAGCCCCGCCACTGGCCCCGAACTCGCTGCATTTCGTCGAGCGCGGACTCCAGGCGCTCGACGACACGCCGCTGAGCGACGACGAGAGGTTCCGGGCGATCGGGCTGATCAGCTCCTACACGCTGAGCGAGGCGAGGATGGCCCACGATGCAGCCCGCGCGGCTGCCGGCGCGGCAGAGGCCGGCACCGGATCCTTGCCGAGCTTCGAGGCGCTGCTCCGCGAGCTGGTCGACGAGCCGACATTCCCCCGCTTGCATCGAATCGCCTTCTCGCGCGTGATCGGGCCCGCGCCGCAGGGGTTCGAAGAGTCCGAGGAGTTTCGCTGGGGACTCGAGCGGATCCTCGACGGGATCGAGGCCCTGATCCGCGCGAAAGCGGAAGCGTCCAATTCCTGCGACTGAGACTCGCGCGATTCACACGCATCACACGACCCCCCTACATTCACGATGGAGGCAACATGTCAGAAGCCAACGTGGAGCTGATCAAGCGGTTCCAGCAAGCCAGCATGTCGGGCATGGAGCGCGATGACGACTACCGAGAGGTGTTGGACCTCCTCCACCCGGACGTGGTCGTGCGCGTGTGCCGCTCTCTCCCGCACGGTGGCGAGTGGCGAGGTCACGACGGCTTTGTCGCGATGTCCCGGGCCGTGGTCGCGTCGCGACGCCCGCTGAGTACTCCAAGCTTCACCTATCTCGACTGTGAGCCTTACGTGGTCGTCTTGATCACGTTCATGTCGGAGGCCCTCCACAGCTCAGCTTCTGTCCCGATCCGGATGCTCGAGGTGTTCACGTTTCGTGACGGCAAGATTGCGTCACTCGAACCGTATTACGAGGACACCGTGCCGTTCTGGCTGGCAAGTGGGGCGGGCATCGAGGCCGAGCAGACGAGCTGAGCGGCGAGTGCACAAACGCCGATCGCCAACACCACTCCGCCAACAGATCTTGACCAAACGGACGTTTGCATGCTAGGTTTCGCGGATGCATGCTCCGGACCTGAACTCCCGCGACGCTGGAACCGCAACCGACGTGCCTGCCGACGGGCCGACGCTTGACTATCCATCGCAGCTGATCGCGCTGACCGACGACCGCATATGGTTGGCTTACGGCGAGTTCGCGGGCGCCGCGCGTCGGCTGGCCGAACGCGATCCCGTCACCGACGAGCTCGTGAGGATCCAGAATGCGGCCGTTCAGTCTTGCCATTACTGACTGAGTGTCCGCCGCGCGGGTGCGTGGCACAGCGAGGAGATCGCGGACACCGTCCTGCGGTTCGAGCAGAGTGACCTTTCGGAGCGGTACAAGGCGGCGTTACGGCTAGCCGCTGCCTTCCACGGTGCCCCGTCGAGCGTCAGCGAGCAGGCGCGCGCCGCCGCCCTCGAGCACTACCCGCCCGACGAGATTGTCGCCATGCTCCTGAACATCATCTGCTACAGCTTCAACAAGGTGCGCTCGGCGAGTGGATTTGACCGGCCGGCTGACGCCGAGCGACTCACGGCCTTCGAGTACGACGATGAAGGAATTGCGCATGTGGTCGACGCTCCAGAGTGAGCGGAAGTGATGCTGGACGCTCCCAACGTCACGGACGGCGCACAGCCAGGGTTCGCCGGGTGACGTGGTTGCCGGTCACGGTCGACGGGCCGAGCGAGCGAGCCGCGGTGCTCGGCTTACAGGCGGAGGCATTCGCGTGCTACAGCGAGTTGCTCGAAGCAGCCGCTGCCGCCACCGACGCAGAGCTGCTCGAGGTGTGCAGCGCGAGGATGGCCCAGATGCTGGGCTGCCGCGAGGAACTCGCGCGCCACAGTCCCGAGCGCCTCGCCGCGCTCGAGTCCTGGGAGCGCTCGCCGGCGATCACGGACAGGCAGCGCGCCGCGCTTCGCTTCACCGAGCAGTTCGTGTTCGATCCGTCGCTCATCGACCGCGAGCTCATCGACGACCTCGAGCGGGAACTCGGGGCGCAGAGCAGGCCTGACATCGTTGCGGACGGCACCGTGAATTTCGGCACCGAGGCAATGGTCAATTTCGCCACGGCGATCGCTGCCCGCGAATCGTCGATGAGGCTTGCGGCGCTGCTGGACTTTGCGCCTGCGCCCTCGCGCTGAGCTCAGCTGCCCCTATGGGGCGGCGATCCGAAGACCGCTGTCCCATGGGGGACGGCGATCCGAAGACCGCTGCCTCATGCGGGGCGGCGATCCGAAGACCGCTGCCTGATGCGGGGCGGCGATCCGAAGACCGCCGCCCCGGACCGAGCAACTGATGGTGGTGCTAGCGCCCGATCCCTGGAAGGACCTGCGTGCCCTCCTCCTGGACCGCCTGAAGCTGGTTCGGGTCGAGCCCGAGCAGCTTCAGGATGGTCGGCGCAACCTGGGTCGTCTCGACCCACTGACCGAACTGGCCGGGCTGGACGTTGCCCGGCGAGTACACGACGAGCGGGACGTCGCGATCGCCCGGGTTGTCCCCGCCGTGCTCGGCTATTTTCGAACCGGTCGTATAGATCGTGCCGACCTGCGAGATCCCGAAGACGTCCGGGTGGTGCGGGTCGGAGGGCGAGGTGCCGAAGAAGCCCGCCGACTGCGAACCAGCGAAAATCTCCTTCAGACCCGAGTGCTGGACGGTGATCGTCTGGCCCGCGTAGTTCACGGCCGGGGCGCTGTGAGTCCACAGGTACTGCTTGGCGAATTCGGCCGCATCCTGCGAGCGGTCCGACAGCCACCACAACAGCCCGTCGTCGTCGGCCTCTTGGACGACCAGCGTCGGGTTGTTCGGGTGCTTTGCGGCCCAGGCGGCGTTGACGCCGGCGATGATCGGACCGTCATCGATCCGCTGCAGCTGGCTGTTGTTCAGCGGCGACTGGCCGTGCTTGGCGGTCAGGATGATCGCGGTCGAGTTGTGCTCGCCGTCGGCCTGGATCGTGTCGACCATCCGCTGCAGCGACGCGTTCACGAAGTTGAGCGCGCTCTGCAGGAGCGGGCCCGGCACCTGGACGCCGTCCTGGGTCACGTAGCCGCCCGCCAGCGATGGGCCGTCGGTGTACTTGCCGTGCGCGTTCGGGCCGATCAGCACGGCCGGCGAGCTCTTCAGCTTCTCGGCGGTCGAGACGGCCTGGAAGTTCATCCCGTAGATCGCGGGCGTGCCGACCTTCGGTCCCTTGCCGGAGTGCTCGTAGCCGTTGATCCAATTGATGACCGCCTGGACCTTGTAAGAGTCGTACTGCTTGGTCGCGGCGTTGTCGGCCGTCCACGCGCCGTCGACCGGGTACGGCACGCCATTCGGCTCGACCGCCTGCGAGTCGATCTCCGGCCCGAAGAAGTCGTCGATGCTCATGCCGTTCGAGCCCGGGCCGTTGAACGACGTGTAGATGGCGTGCTTGTCAGACCACGCCGTCCGCATGCCGGCGTTGTGGATGACCTGGAAGATCGTGTTCACGCCCAGGAAGTCCCAGGGCTGGATCGGCTTGCAGGTGTTCGGGTCGACCGGGTACGTCGGCGGGTTCAGACCCGACTGCGGGTGCGGACTCAGATTCATGATCAGAGCCGGGTTGGTGTCATCGCCCTTGGGGTAGATCGAGCCGCCCTCATCGAACGATGGGAAGGTGTTGCCGCTCCCGTTGTGCAGCAGGTCCGGCACTGCGGGTAGCAGATCGTCCGGCGAGTCGTAAATCACGTTGCCGCCCGGGACCGGCCCGGAGCAGTCGGTCGTCCCCGGCGGGAAGACGCCGTGGCTGTACTCGTCGTCGTAGTAGATGCCGGTGACCTTCGGGTCGCCGCCGGTCATCAGCGCCGTGCCGCCCGGATCGGAATCCGACGGATCCGACGTGTGGTTGTTCGTGTACTCCTGCCCGCCCTCGGCGAGCCTGGCGAGTTCGGAGCTCGGGTGGTTCGCTACGTACCAATCGAGGTCGGATTGGTGCATGCCATCGACAGAGATCAGCAAGACATGCTGTATTTGCTGGTGCGAATGGTCCGCCGCCGCAGACCCTGCCGATATACCTACCGGCACAGCGACCGCCGCGGATGCCAACGCAACCGCTGCCGCCTTCGCTCCTAGAGTCATCGCGCCTCCTGGTTAGGTGTGAGCCGGCCCGATCCGGAACCTACCCAGATAAGTAGCGCATCAAGTTAACGCGATGTGACCGGGATGCTGAGACGGGGCGAAGCCGAGCTCGTGGCTGCACCTGCCTTGGGCGAAGCCGAGCTCGCGGTCGCACCTGCCTTGGGCGAAGCCGAGCTCGCGGCTGCACCTGCGTCTCGGCGGCTCGTTCGATGTGTCTCATTAGACACTTCTCATTAGATGTTTCTTATCGAGGCGCCGGGCTCGATTTTCCAACCTCGAGAGTAATGGCTATCCATTTCTTGGTATTTAGCGTGCTTTCAGACTCGAGTGCACCTCAGTGCAGTCAGCTCGCAGCGCGCTCGACGCCGCCCTAAATGGCACGACGGTCGAAATTACAGTCCCGTAACACGGCCTGATCGAACGGTGCTGAAGTCGTTGTCGAACTGCGGGAGCGCCGAAAGGCGGGAGGTGAGCTGGTGAAAATTACGAGCGGCCCTTCTGGGCTGACACGCCGGCAGTTGCTCTACTCCATGGCGGGCGCCGGCGCTGCACTCGGCGCTGGCTCCATTGCCGCACGGGTGGTCGCTGCGGCTGCCAGCGTGGCACCTCGCGGGAGCGGGCTCGAGGCGATCGAGCACGTCGTCATCCTGATCCAGGAGAACCGTTCCTTCGACCGCTACTTTGGCACGTACCGAGGCGTGCGCGGGTTCGCCGACCCGAATGTCCTGCGCCAGGCCAGTGGCCTGCCAGTCTTCGCTCAGCCCGGCTACGCGCCCGGACGCAACCCGGACGGCTACCTGCTGCCGTTCCGTTTCAACACGCTCACGGGCGACGGCGAGTGCGTGCCGGGACCCTCGAACGGTTGGCTCCCCCAGCACCAGGGCTGGGCAAGCGGCGCGATGAATGGGTTCATCCCGGCCCAACTCGCCGCCGCGGGCGATGCCGATGCCCCGATGGTGATGGGCTATTACACCCGGGAGGACCTACCGTTCCACCACGCCCTCGCCAATGCGTTCACGATCTGCGACGGTTACTACGGCAGCGTGCTCGGAGACACCGACCCGAACCGGCTGATGTCGGTGTCAGGCACCCTCGATCCGGCCGGGCGGGCGGGTGGGCCAGTGCTCAACGACTCGATCAGCACCCCGACGCTGACATGGCAGACGATGCCCGAGGCACTCCAGGACGCGGGCGTCTCGTGGAAGGTCTACCAGAGCCCGGAGCAGGTGGAGCTCTACTTGGCGACCCCCGGCCAGAACAACACGGGGAACAACGTGCTGGCGTACTTCGTCAACTACCAAGATCCCACCTCGCCGCTGTACCAGAAGGCGTTCCTTCCCACCTTCCCCGGCGACCTGAACGCCGACGTCCTCAGTGGCACCCTGCCGTCGGTCTCCTGGGTGCTGTTCGAGTCGGCGCTGGAGACAGACGAGCACCCGCCGACTCCGCCGGCCTGGGGCGCGTATGAGATGGCTCAACTGCTCGCGACCCTGACATCCAACACCGAGCTGTGGGCAAAGACCCTCTTGTTCATAACCTACGACGAGAACGGCGGGTACTTCGACCACGTTCCGCCGCCGACCCCGCCTCCGGGCACGCCGGGCGAGTACATCACGGCCTCGCCGCTTCCGGCCGCAGCGGATGGCGTCGCCGGACCGATCGGGCTCGGCTTCCGCGTCCCCCTTCTGGTCGTCTCGCCGTTCTCGCGAGGAGGTTGGGTCTGCTCTGACATCTTCGACCACACGAGTCTGCTGCGCTTCCTGGAGACGCGCTTCGGCGTCACAGTTCCCAACCTGTCAGCGTGGCGCCGGTCGGTGACCGGCGACCTGACGACGACGTTCGGGAACCAATCGGACCTCACCGTTCCACGCCTGCCGCCCACCTCGTTCGCGGATAACCCGACCGTCCTGCAGGAGTGCCCGGCCGGAGACTGGGGCACGGGCATCCCGGGGACTACGAGCGCGGGGCCTTACCCCGTGCCGCCGAACGAGTGGCCGACGCAGCAGCCCGGCAGACGTCACCACCGTCCCTGACAACGTTCCGCCTTCCGCCGCGTGGCCGGGCACGCCTTCGCCCGCGCCCGGGCTCACGCTTCGCGGCGAGGGCGGGTCTGATCGCCTCGCTTGACGATTGACCGGATCACGGTTTGAGGCGGCCCCTCCACGGTGCCCACAACGGTCGGCGAAGCCTGGTTAACGCCCCACTCGAGCCGCTGAAAACGGCGAGTGGGGCGAAGATACCCCCTGTGCGATGCAAACGAGCCATTCGCCGCTGGCGACGCGTCGAGTGGGACGATGTCCAGGTTCGCTGCCTCGGGGACACCCCGGCAGGCGCCGCCGCGCGGGCCAAGGTCAGCGCGCAATACCGCTACCCCGGGGTCAGCGCTCAAGCCCGCCATTCCAGGTGGCGCGTGGGCGTGGCAATCTCCGTCTCCTCGTGTTCACGGTTGTTTGGGGACGGGCGGGTCATTGGGGGCGAGCAGCTTCGCGATCTGGAAGTAGAGGCCGGAGATCCAATAGCTGCTCGGGTTGCCCTCCGCGTTGTAGGCGCTCGCCTTGAATGTCGCGGCCATCGCAATCGAGACCCGTGCCGCCGGGGCGTAGGACTCGACCGCGGCGTAGCCCCCGAACAGCGGGTTCTGGAGGATCCAACCGCCGTTGCGCACGACGCCGAGCCCGTATCCATACGCGCGCGTGAGCGTCGTGCACCGCTCACAGTTGTCCTGGGTGTGACCGAAACCGATGCGCGGGTCGATCTGGAGCTCATACGAGCTCTTGCTGAGCAGGCGGCCCGTGCCGATGCCGATCGCGGTCCGCGTCAGATCGGCGATGTCCGTCGTCTCGACGGCGCCGTCGGCGATCGTCCACGACGGGTTCCAGTAGGTCGATTCCGCGTCGAACGGGGTCGAGGCTGGAATGTGCAGGAACGACTTGCGCTCGGGACTGAACGCGTGCAGCACGGGAGAGGGAATCGCCGCCATCTGCGACGCGACCGTGTTTGTCAGGCCGAGCGGGCGGAGCACCATGGTGTTCAGCGCGACGTTCAGCGGGAGCCCGGTGATCTTCTCCAGTGCGAGACCGAGAACGACATAGTCGCTGTGCGAATAGCTCCAGTTCGTTCCTGGGGTGAACTGCAAGCCCTCGTCGAGCATCATGCTCAGCTGGTCCTGCGTTGTCACCGCGCCGAAGGGATTCGTGTAGATCATGTCGGTCAGCTTCTGGTCGAGCTCGTAGTCGTGATAGCCGGCGGTCATTCCCGCGAGCTCTCCGAGCGTCACCTCGGACGAGTGGGGCAGCCACGGAAGCCACATCGACACCGGATCGGTGAGCTTGACGCTGCCCTGGTCGACCAGCCGCAGCAGCAGCGTCGACATATACGAGATCGCCACCGCCCCGTTGCGGAAGTGCATGCTGGTCGTCGCGGGTACGCCGGTCATCGAATAGCCATACGCCTTGGTGATCACCGGACGCCCATCGACCGTCGCCTGAATGATCACGGCGTTGAGGCCGTGATCCGCGATCGCGTTCTGAATCAGCGCGCTGATCTTCGATTGGACCGTTTCGCCGGCTGCCGGTAGCGGACGTGCTGCCGCGGCGTCGCTCGCCCACATAGCGCCGCCCGCCACCGCTGCCAGCGCCGCCAGCCACAGTCTCCAAAACGACCTTCTCACTCCCTGAAAACGTCGCGTCAACATTCCATGCTCCCTGTATCTCGAATGACCCTCAAACCGGGTAGAACAGCACGCACGTGCTGGTGTCGTGCGTAGCGCCGATGCGCTCGGCGGTGCGCTGCGCGGCGACGCCCCCATCAATCAGAACGATCTCGGTCTCGCCCCCGAACTCCTCGGATTGAGTCGTCGAGCGTACCAGCCCACGGCGTCGCACATCACCGCACGCCTGGCGGCGGAGGGATTCGAACGCAGGGCCTGGGCTCGCACCAGACTCCGAACATCCGTGTGACGCCCAACGGTGAGTGCGCGTGTTCCCGTCGAGGCTCGAGGCGCCCGGCCAATCGCGCGCGCAGCGTGAGGCTCTTGCACCGGGACGTGTCTAGGGGGTGTGCAAGTCACCTATCTCGCCACGAGCATCCTTTCGGCGCTCCCGAGCGGCTCGAAGGTGGATGTCCCGCGCGGCACTTTGTTGGCCTGCGGCGCGGTCAGGCTGCTGACGGCTTTGCCGTACCGGCGCTCGGGACCGCTGCGGACGTTCGTGGCTGATCACGTGCGCGTTGCCTACGGAGGCGAGCGACCTGACGGGCAGATTCAGTCGCCGAAGTCGGCGCCGGCTTCGCCGCGAGTTCGACCGCGTTCATGTCCCGCGCCGCGCGAGCGCTGTCGCTGGGCGAGGCGAACGCCTCGAGCGACCCCCCAACAACTAGAGCGAGCCCGCCGGCGCGGCCGCGCCGACATGCTCACCGACAAGGCCGAGTTCGCCGCCGCGCTGCACGACCGCAGGGCGCTCGCGCCCGGCCTGGACATTCAGGGGGCCAGCAGCGATTTTGTTCGCCACCTGCACGGGTGGCCCGGATCCTGCTCGAGGTCGTGGAAAGGAGGCACACGACGGGATCGGAGCCGCCGGTCGGCCACGGGCTGATCGGGATCAGCGACCGCGTGACGGCGCTGGGCAAGGACTCGGGATCGAGAGCCCGTGGGGGGCGGCACCCCCTCTCCGTCACGCCGCCGTTCTGACCCGCCGGCGGCCCATGGGACCGACGAGCCCCTCAGCGGACAAGCCACCGTCGAACTCTCAGCGGACGAGCGACCGTCGAGCCCTCAGCGGACAAGATTCGCCACGCGCCGTCGCGAGCGCGGGGGTGGGTGCAATCTTGTCCGCCAGGCGGCCAACATTCGCCACGGGCGCCCGCGAGCGCGGGGGTGGGTGCAATCTTGTCCGCCAGGCGGCCAACATTCGCCACGCGCCTCCGCGAGCGCGGGGGTGGGTGCAATCTTGTCCGCACGTCGACATCACAGCCCTTGCGCTCGAGCGCCGAAGTATGCGAACATGTGTTCGATGCCCGAGTTTGCCTACACCGTCACCGAGCACGACCCCGCACGACCCTGGGTCGTCCTCGGCCAGCAGCGCGATCGGGTCATGCTGGCCGAGGGCGACGACTTCTTCACGTGGGCCAACGAGCGATGGCCTGCGCCTCGATGGAGCGTCGAGCTGGACCCTCACGAGCTGACGCGCGCGTTGTGGTCGAGGTAGCGCGCCGCCCAGGCGTCGCGGATCTGCACCGTCTGCCGCGAGACCGTCGCCTCGGGCGCGAAGTACTCCGAGCCGTGAAAGACGCCGGGCCAGACGTGCAGCTCGGCCGACCCGCCGCACGCCCAGATCCTCGATGCGAAGGCGACGCTCTCATCCCGCAGCGACTCGCAGGATCCGACGTCGATGAACGTCGGGGGGAGGCCGGAGAGGTCTGACGCCCGGCCCGGGGCTGCGTAGATCGAGACGTCATCCGTGGCGCGGCGATCGCCGAGCAGCGCGCTCCAGCCGGCCACGTTCGAGCGCCCGTCCCAGTTCGTGCCCGTCTCGAATTGCCGGACCGAGACGGTATCGACGCGGTCATCCAGCATCGGGTAGCTGAGCATCAATGCGTGCACGGCGGGCGCCCCGCGGTCGCGGGCCAACAGCGCGCAACCGCCGGCGAGCGGTCCTCCCCCACTGGAGCCGGTGATCATGATCCGGCCCGCATCGAATCCGAGCACTCCCGCCATGCCGCTGAACCAGACAAGCCCGGCGTAGACGTCCTCGACCGGAATCGGGTCCTGGTGTTCCGGCGGGAGACGGTATGCGACGCTGGCCATCACCGCGTCGTGGCGCTCCACCCAGTCGAGCATCGGCTCGACTGCCGTCCACTGATCTCCGGCGACGAGCGCGCCCCCGTGGACGTTGTAGATCGCCGCGCCGCCCGGCGCGTGATCACGCTTTCGTGCGACGCCGAGGACGATCTCCGCGCCGTCAAAGGTCGAGATGCGATGCTCGGTCGCATCGAGCGATCGACTCGACCAGTCGCGGGTACTCATCTCGTCGAGCAGGCGGCGGATGTCACCGACACGCTCCAACGTCATCGTCGCCGTCGCGACCTCTGGCAGTGTGTCGAAGACGTCCTGCAGCTCCGGATCGAGCGGCGGGCGCGGGTGATGGGACATGCGACCTCCTGACTGTGCCGATATGCTCTGCGCCGGGCGCCGGCCGCGCGAGCGCGGGAATCCTACTTGGCGGCGCCGATTTGGGATGGGCAAGGTGACACAAGGGAAAGAGCTGGCTTTATGACAGGCATCGAGTCCTACGATGTGATCGTCGTCGGCGCCGGGTCGGCGGGGTGTGTCCTGGCAGCGCGTCTTTCCGAGAACTCGGCTCGCCGCGTGCTCCTGCTCGAGGCGGGAAAGGATTACCAGACACCGCGGGACTTCCCGCCGGAGGTCGCACAGGCCGGGTCCATCGTCGCAACGGCTCCTGGTCACCCGAGCGGCTGGGACTTCGTCGGCCGGCTATCTGACGAGCAACCTGCCTATCCGATCGTGCGGGGGAAGATCGTCGGCGGTTCGAGTGCCATCAACGGAACGATCTTCCTGCGCGGGCGAGCGATCGACTTTGACAACTGGGCCGCGCTCGGTCACGACCTTTGGTCCTATGAGCAGGTCCTCCCCTTTTTCGTCAAGTCTGAGCGGGATCTCGATTTCGCGAGCGCGTTCCATGGGCACGACGGGCCGATGCCGGTCACCCGCCCTCTGAGCGATGAAGTTCGCGCCTTCTCGGAGGCGTTCGTCGCATCGTGCATCGATGCGGGATTCCCGGAGGAGCCCGACAAGAACGCACCCGCCACGGCCAGCGGCCGGCAGGAGGGAGTCGGCCCGATCCCGCGCAACGTCCTGGCCGACGTGCGGACCAACACGGCGATGGCCTATCTGACCGCGCCGGTGCGCGCCCGTCGGAATCTGACGATTCTGGGGAGCACCTTCGTTCGGCGGGTGCTGTTCGAAGGCACCCGTGCGGTCGGTGTCGAGGCCGACCAGGAGGGGAACGTCGCCTCGTTTCGAGCCGACCAGGTGATCCTCAGCGCAGGGGGAATCAAGAGCCCGCATCTCCTGATGCTCTCCGGTGTCGGACCGGCTGCCAGCCTGCGCCAGCACGGGATCCCGGTGATCCAGGACAGTCCTGGCGTGGGCGCCAGGATCAAGGACCATCCGACCACCTTTGCGTTCGTCCAGGTCGATGATGGAACCGCGGTGCCTGAGAACGCGACCCTGACGCACTCGGCCATGCACTACACCGCGCCGGATTCCGACGAGGTCTGCGATCTCGAGATCTCCTGGGGCAAGATGCAGTCAGCGGTGCTGCTGAACCTGGCGCTGAACAAGGCCAAGAGCACCGGCGAGATCACGCTTACGTCAGCCGACCCGACGGTGCCTCCGCGGATCGATTTCAATTACCTGTCTGATCCATCTGATCTGTCGAGGATGACATCGAACCTTCGGCTCGCGATCGAGCTTCTCAGCTCGTCGGCGTTCAAGCCGCTGAAGGTTCAGTTCTCCGCGCCGGCCGATGATGACACCTCTGACACGGCGCTGCGCGAGTGGATCAGGACGAACCTCGCGACATGCCTGCACACGCACAACACCACGCCGATGGGCGCCGCGTCGGATCCCGATGCGGTGGTGGACCAGCGGTGCCGGGTCCACGGTGTCGAAGGTCTGCGCGTCGCCGATGTCGGGATCGTGCCGGCAGTCCGTACCGGCCCGGCCGCGACCGCCGTGATGATCGGCGAGCGTGTCGCGGCTCTGGTGAATGATGAGCAGTGATCACGAGGAGGCCCAATGAGTGACACGACATCGACGAGCGGTGTGACGGTTGTCCGCACCTTCTACGAGAAGCTCGGCGCCGAGGACACGTTTCCCGAGGCGCTCGGCCTACTGCACGAGGACTTCGTCGTGCACTCTCCACGGGCCCTCCCCTGGGGCGGTGAGTACCGCGGCCAGGAGGGCTTCATCGACTTGCTCACCCGGATCACGACCATGCTGGACGTCGGCAACGAGGTGCCGATGCAGTTCTTCGACGCGGGCGACTGTGTGGTCATGAAGGGCATGGGACGGTTCACGTCGCACAGCTCCGGGCAGAGCGCGGTCGTCCAGATCGTCGAGCTCTTCACCGTCCGCGACGGCAAGCTCGTCGACATGGACATCTACTACAAGGACCCAGGGGCGGTGACCGCGCTTTCCGCCGAGTAGTCCGCCGGCCGTGGGATAGGCGTGGGACGGCCCCCGCGGCGGAATCGGCGTGGACAGCCCCCGCGGCGGAATCGGCGTGGACAGCCCCCGCAGCGGAATCGGCGTCAAGGGGCCCCCGGCGGAATCGGCGTGGACGCCCCCCCGGCGGAAACGACATAGGTGGTCTCCGGCCAGGACGACACGGGGGACGAGCCTGCTCCAGGGCTGGTAGCATGCCGCTCGCGCCGGGCGGATCCGGCGCGACGTTGAGAGCAGCGAAGTCCGGTGTGATCCCGGCGCTGTCCCGCAACGGTAATGCCCCTTCGGGGATGAGCCCGGTCGCCTAGCTCAGCGTCTCGATACCTGTCCCTCGGATGAAGGGCGGTTTGAGCGCTCCATGAGTGCGAGAGCTCCTTCGTCCTCCCTACGAAGGAGGATGACTCGTGATCGGATTGCAGGCGCCGCGGCTCGCCCCGTCGGCACCGGAGTCCCAGCTCCTCGTCCTGTCGGTACCGGAGTCCCACCTCCTCACCCTGTCGGCACCGGAGTCCCAGCTCCTCGCCCTGTCGGCACCGGAGCCCCAGCTCGTCTGAGCGCGGGCAGATCAGCACCCTGATGCGCTGGAAGCTCTCGTCGATTGTCGCGCTGTGCGTCGTGCTGCTCCTCGTCTCGATCACGCTCGGGGTCGGGGTCGGGTCCGTCGACGTTTCTCCCGCCACGGTCTGGAGCGTCATCTGGTCCCACCTCACCGGTCACCCGCGGTTCTCGGTCGCGGACGTGATCGTCTGGCAGCTGCGCCTGCCCCGGGTGCTGCTGGCGGCCGTGGTAGGTGCCGCGCTGACGACCGCCGGCGCGGTCCTGCAAGTGCTGGTCCGCAACGCGCTGGCCGATCCGTTCGTGCTCGGCGTCTCCTCGGGCGCGAGCGTCGGCGCTACGACGGTGCTGCTGTTCGGGGCGTTGGCATCGCTCGGGATGTGGGCGTTGTCAGTGGGCGCGATGCTCGGCGCGCTGGTCGCGATGGTGCTGGTGTTCGCGGTCGCTCAGCAAGGCGGGTCGCTCGCCCCGCTGCAGCTGACGCTGTGCGGGGTCGTGCTGGCTGGGCTGTTCGAGTCGATCACGAGCTTCCTGATCTTTCGAGGCAATCCGGAGGCGACCCAGTCGGTGCTGTTCTGGCTGCTCGGCTCGTTCGGCAACGCGACCTGGTCGCAGCTGCCCGGCCCAGCGGCAGGATTGATCCTCGCGATGGGCTACCTCCTGTGGCAGGCGCGGGCGCTGAACGCGCTCGCTATGGGAGGCGATGTGGCGACGTCGCTCGGCGTCCCGGTGCCGACGCTGCGGCGCAACCTCTTCCTGGTCACGTCGCTGATGGCCGGGTTGTCGGTCGCGGTCAGCGGCGTGATCGGGTTTGTCGGTCTGGTGGTTCCACACATCGTGCGGTTGATCGTCGGCTCGGACCATCGGCGGGTGCTGCCTGTCGGGGCGCTGGCCGGCGCTTCGTTCATGGTGCTGTCCGACCTCTTGGCGCGGACGGTGGTGGCGCCGCAGGAGATGCCGATCGGCGTGATCACCGCGATCATCGGCGCGCCGACCTTGATCGTGCTGATCCGGCGCCGGACCTATATGTACGGAGGCGCCGAGTGAGCCTCGAGCTGCACGATCTCAGCGTCGATCTCGCGGGCCGGCGGATCGTCTACGACATCGGCCTGCGCGTTGAGGACGGCGAGTTCGCCGGCCTCCTCGGCCCGAACGGCAGCGGCAAGTCGACGATCCTCAAAGCGATCTACCGGGTCCATCGGCCGGCGGGTGGCGCGATCCGGCTCGACGGCGAGGACCTGCTCGCGGTGCCCGCCCGCGAGGCAGCCCGGCGGGTGGCGGTCGTGGTCACCAGGAGAGCACGGTCGAGTTCGCGCTGACGGTGTGGGAGATGGTGATGCTCGGTCGCGTTCCGCACAAGCGGGGATTCGATCGCGACGGCGCCGCGGACGGCGAGATCGTGGCGTCGGCGCTCGATCGCGTGGACGCCTCCGCGCTGGCCCACCGAAGCTTTCACCAGCTCTCCGGGGGCGAGAAGCAGCGGGTCCTGATCGCGCGCGCGATCGCTCAGCAGGCCGACCACCTGCTGCTCGACGAGCCGACCACCCACCTCGACGTCCGCTACCAGGTCGAGGTGATGGAGCTCGTGCGCGGCCTCGGCGTGACCGTGCTGGCGGCGCTGCACGACCTGGCGCTCGCGTCTCTGTACTGCGACTCGGTGCATCTGCTCGCCGACGGCCGGCTGGTGGACCACGGTCCTCCCGCCGACGTGATCAGCGCCGAATCGATTGAGCGTGTCTACGGCGCCGACGTCGTCGTCGTTCCCCATCCCGACACGGGCGCTCCACAGCCGCTGCCGCGGCGCCGCCCGTCACCGTGAAGACAGAAAGGACCGACGATGCTCGACCGCCTCTCCATCCGCCGCCTCGCGCCGCCCGCCGCGGCCGCCCTGGCCGCGGCCGCCCTGGCGGGGGCCGCCCTGGCGCGATCACCCTCGCTGCGTGCGGCTCGTCCTCGAGCTCGACGAGCCCGACGAGCCCGACCAGCGCGACCAGCGCGACCGGCGCGACGAGCTCGGCAGCCGAGACGGCAACCGCCTCGTCCTCGCAAACGACGGCGTCGACGGCGAGGCACTACCCGGTGACGATCTACAACTGCGGCAGCCCAGAGACGTTCACCAGTGCCCCCGCCCACGCCGTATCCAACGACATCAACACGACCGAGGACATGCTCGCGCTCGGACTCGAGCACTCGATGGCCGGGACGTTCGGCGTGACCGGCGACGGGCCCGAGAACCAGCCGGTTCCAACCGAGTACGAGGAAGGCTTCAAGGAGGTCAAGGACGTCTCGCCCAACTACTTCACGCTCGAGCCGCTCGTCGGCCTGCGCCCGGACTTCCTGTTCGCCGGGTGGTATTACGGTCTGGAGCCGGGCACCATGCTCACCCCGCAGGGGCTGGCCAAGTTCGGGATCAAGACGCTCGTGCTGGCTGAGTCGTGTGCCCAACTTCAGAGCGGCCAGAAGTCGGTGTCGATCGACGAGACTTACCAAGACCTCGCGAACCTCGGCAGGATCTTCGACGTCTCCCCGCACGCGACCGCGCTGATCGATCAGATGAAGGCACAGGTCGCCGGCGTGCAGAGCAAGGTCGCCGGGCTCAAGCCCGTCACGGTCTTCGACTACGACAGCGGCAATTCCGCGCCGGTCACGGTCCTGGGTTGGCGATGCCCACCGCTCTGGCTCAGCTCGCCGGTGGCGTCAACATCTTCGCCGGGCTCAAGAGGTCGTGGACCACCGTTTCCTGGGAGCAGGTCGTGAAGGCCCAGCCGCAATGCATCATCATCAACGACTACGGCACGCCGACGGCGGCCCAAAAGCTGAAGTTCCTGCGCAGCTTCCCCGCCACGAAGGAACTACCGGCGATCCGCAACAACTGCGTGATCCCCCTCGCCTACGACGAGGTCACGCCGAGTCCGCGCAACGCCGAGGCCGTCGTGGCACTGGCCAAGCTGCTGCACCCGACCGCCTTCGGCCTCCCGGCCCGGGTATCCTGAGCCGACGCACGATGGCCCGTGGAACCCCGTGGAGGTGACGATGGTGGCCGTCGAGCAGGATCGCTGTCCCGGGGTGCTGCGGCTCCACGAGGCCGCCGACGGGCTGCTCGCGCGCGTCCGGCTGCCCGGCGGCAGGATCGACGCGCGCGGGCTGCGCGCGGTCGCGAACGCGTCGCGCCTGGGCAACGGCATCGTCGAGCTGACCTCGCGCGCGAGCATGCAGATCCGCGGGCTCGCCGACGACGGCCTCGTCGCGCCGCTCACGGCCGCCGGGTTGCTTCCCGTCGCCCTCCCACGAGCGCGTCCGGAACATCCTCGCGAGCCCACTCGCCGGGCCGGCCGGTCGACACCCTCGTCGCCTATCTCGACCGCGCGCCTGTGCGCCGACCCGGAGTTGGCGCAGCTGCCGGCACGGTTCCTGTTCGCGGTCGACGACGGCACCGGCCTGCACGGCCGCGAAGCCGACGTGACGATCGTCGTCGGCGGGCGGATCGGAATCCGCGAGGCGCTGCAGGCTGCCGCGCGCAGGACGCCGGATCCCCGGCGTGGCCCGGCCGCGCCAGCCCAGCGGCTCGGCGCCGCTCTGCTGGCCGACGGACGCGTGGCCGTGACCGTGATGCCGCCGCTCGCGAGGGTCTCGCCCGAGCAGCTCGACGCGCTCGCCGAGCTCGTGCGCGAGGTGCGGATCGGCGTCGCGCGGACGCTGACCGCGTTCGACGTCGAACCAGGCGCGCTGCGGGCGCTCGGGTTCGTCGACGACCCCGATTCGGGGTGGTTCGGGCTGACCGCCTGCGCCGGCCTGGGCGCGTGCGAGAAGGCACGGCGCGACGTCCGCCGCGAGGCGGCGATCCGGGCCGCGACGGCGGACCGCGAGCGACCCGCCCGAGCATTACGCCGCCTGTGAGCGCAACTGCGGGGCACCGCGCATGAGCTACGTCCGGGACGGCGCCGAGATCTACCAGCGGTCGTTCGCGATGATCCGGGCCGAGGCCGATCTGGAGCGGTTCGACCCGGTCCTCGAGCGGATCGTCGTGCGGATGATCCACGCCTGCGGGATGGTCGACCTGGCGCACGACGTCGCCGCTTCGCCTGCGTTCGCGAGCCGCGCGGTCGCGGCGCTCGAGGCGGGCGGCGCGATCCTGTGCGACACGCAGATGGTCGCCTCCGGCGTGACGCGCGCACGGCTGCCCGCCGGCAACGACGTCCTCTGCACGCTGTCGGATCCCGGCATCGCGGAGCTCGCGCGGCGAGCTCGGGACGACCCGGACCGCGGCCGCCGTCGAGCTATGGCGTGAGCGCCTCCCGGGTTCGGTCGTCGTGATCGGGAACGCCCCGACCGCCCTGTTCCATCTGCTCGAGTTGATCGCCGCCGGTGGCCCCGCCCCGGCCGCGATCGTCGGTGTGCCGGTCGGCTTCATCGGCGCCGCCGAGTCGAAAGCGGCGCTCGCCGAGACTGACCTGGACCACCTCGTCGTGCACGGGCGGCGTGGTGGCAGCGCGATCGCCGCCGCCGCCGTCAACGCGATCGCAAGCCCGGCCGAATGACCGCCCGCGGACGCCTGTTCGGCGTCGGGGTCGGACCCGGCGACCCGGAGCTGATGACGATCAAGGCCCAGCGCGTGATCGCCGCCGCCGACGTGGTCGCCTACCCGGGCGCCGAGCACGGCCGCAGCGTCTCGCGCGCGATCGCCGCGCCATACATGCGATCCGATCAGATCGAGGTGCCGCTCCGCTACCCGGTGACGACCGGCGAGACCGACCACCCGGACGGCTATGAGGGAGCGATCGCCGAGTTCTACGACGGCTGCGCGGAGGAGCTGGCCATCCACCTCGACGCCGGCCGCGACGTCGCCGTGCTGTGCGAGGGCGACCCGTTCCTGTACGGCTCCTACATGTACCTGCACGACCGGCTCGCCAGCCGCTACCGCAGCAGAGGTGATCCCGGGGGTCACCTCGTTCAGCGCCGCGGCCGCGGCCGCCGGCACGCCGCTCGTGCGCCGCGACGACGTGCTGACGATCCTCCCCGGCACGCTTTCCGGCCGATGTCCTCGCCGCGCGGCTGCGCGCGAGCGACGCCGCCGTCGTGATGAAGCTCGGGCGCACGTTCGCGCACCGTCCGCGCTGCCGCCGAACGCGGCGGCGTGCTCGAGCGCGGGATCTACGTCGAGCGCGCCAGCTCCGAGCACGAGCGCATCGCGCCGCTCGAGGAGGTCGACGGCGAAGGTCCCGTACATGTCGCTGATCCTCGTCCCCGCCATGCCGGCGGCTACGGCGCCCCGTCGGTCGGGCGCCCGGCCCGGGCGGCTCTCGGTCGTCGGCCTCGGCCCGGCCGGACCCGAGTGGCTCACGCCGGAGGCCCATGCCGAGCTCCGCGAGGCCGACGTCCTGATCGGCTACGAGACCTACCTGCGCCGCGTCCCCGTGCGCCGCGGCCAGACGCGCCATGCGAGCGACAACCGGGTCGAGCTGGACCGCGCGCGCCACGCGCTCGAGCTTGCCGCCGCCGGGCAGCGGGTCGCCGTCGTCTCCTCCGGCGACCCAGGGATCTTCGCGATGGCGGCGGCGGTGCTCGAGGCGGTCGAGGCCGACGGCTGCGGGCAGGTCGAGCTCCGCGTCATCCCCGGCCTCTCGGCGATGCAGGCGGCGGCGGCCCGCGTCGGGGCCCCGCTCGGGCACGACTTCTGCGTGCTCTCGCTGTCCGATCAGCTCAAGCCGTGGCGCGTGATCGAGCGAGCGCCTCGAGGCGGCGGGGCGCGCCGATCTCGTGCTCGCGCTCTACAACCCGGCGTCGCGGACGCGGCGCGAGCAGCTCACGCAGGCGCTCGCGGTCCTGCGCCGCCACCGGCGCGACGACACCCCGGTGGTCGTGGCGCGCGCCGTCGGCGCGGAGGACGAGGCGGTCACCGTGACGACGCTGCGGGAGCTCGACCCCGACGCCGTCGACATGCGCACGCTGCTGATCGTCGGCTCGTCGACGACGCGCGATGCTGCCGCGACTCCGGCGGGACGCCCCGCGTGTACACCCCGCGGCGCTACCCCGCGTGAGCGAGCCAGGCGCATCGCGTCGGCGACGGCTGCTCGACGACGGCGGCGTCCGGGCGGGCGAGGCCGGCGCACGACGACCACCGGCAGCCCGCGCGCCCGCGCCGCGTCGAGCTTGGCCACGGTCAGCGTCCCGCCGCTGTCCTTGGTGACGAGCACATCGATCCGATGGCGGTCGAGCAGCTCGCCCTCCCCCGCGAGCGTGTACGGACCGCGATCGAGGATCAGCTCGTGGCGCTGGGGGAGCGGGGCCCCTGGCGGATCGACGCAGCGGATCAGGAACCACGCCGAGTCGACTCCGGCGAATGCGGCGAGGCCCTGCCGGCCGGTCGTCACGAACGCGCGCGTCGCCGAGCGACGGCGAGCGCGGCCGCCGCGGCGTCGAGGTCGTCGACCCACGTCCATCGGTCGCCGGGACGCTCGCTCCAGCCCGGGCGCTCGAGCCGGAGCAGCGGCACGCCCGGCCTCGCCGCACGCGAGGACCGCGGCGGCGGAGATCCGCTCCGCGAACGGATGCGTGGCGTCGATCACGGCGCGCACGCCGTGCTCACGCAGCCAGACGGCGAGGCCCTCGGCGCCACCGAACCCGCCGATCCGGACCTCGCCTGCCGGCAGGCGCGGTCGGGCGACTCGGCCCGGCCAGCGAGGTGACCACGCGCGCGTCGCCGGCGTCGATCGCGTCAGCCAGCTCGCGCGCCTCGGCGGTCCCGCCCAGGATCAGGATCACGGAAGCCTCCGATCGTGAGGCAGGTCCTCGTCATCGGCATTGGCGCCGGCGACCCTGAGCACGTCACGTTCGAGGCAGTCGCCGCGCTGAACGCGGCCGATGTGCTGTTCGAGATCGCACGCGCAACCGAGGACCTCACCAGCGCGCGCAGGGCGATCTGCGAGCGCTACCTGGAGCCGGGCCGCGCCCCCCGCGTCGTCTCGATCACGGAACCGCGGCGCAACCGCACCGCGCGCGGCTACGGCGAGGCGGTCGAGGCGTGGCGAGCGGCCCGCGCCGAGGTGTGGGAGCGGGCGCTCGACGAGCTCGCCCGAGGATGGGTGCGGAGCGTTCCTCGTGTGGGGCGATCCCTCGCTGTACGACAGCACGGTCGCGATCCTGCGGCGAGATCACCGCCGCTGGGAGGGTCGCATTCACGATGAGCGTGATCCCCGGGGTCAGCAGCGTCCATGCGCTCACCGCCCGCCACGGGATCCCACTCAATCGCGTCGCCGGCGCCGTCCTGATCACCACCGGCCGGCGCCTGGCCGACCACGGGTTCCCGGCCGGGGTCGACGACGTCGTCGTGATGCTCGACGCCGGCTGCGCGTTCAAGCGCGTGATCGACGAGCCGCTCGAGATCTACTGGGGCGCCTATCTGGGAACGCGAGGACGAGATCCTCCTCTCCGGACCGCTCGCCGAGGTCGCCGACGAGATCGAGCGCGTCCGCGCGGAGGCCCGTGAGCGCAAGGGCTGGATCATGGACTGCTACCTGCTTCGCCGCCCGTAGAGATGACTGTCGCGAAAGCCCTCCGCGTCGAGCGCCGGGCCGACGACGATCGTCGCGGTGCGGCGCACGCCGGCGGCGGTGACGGTCGCGGCGATCGAGCTCAACGTGCCGCGCAGGACGACCTCCTCCGGCCGGCTCGCGTGCGCGACGACGGCGACCGCGCAGCCGGGGCCGTAGTGGGCGGCAAGCGTCTCGGCGATCTCCTCGATCGCCTGCGCGCCGAGGTGGATGACGAGCGTCGCCCCGTGGGCGGCGAGCTGGCCCAAGTCCTCGCCCGCGGGCATCGCCGAGGCGTTGCGACCGTAGCGGGTCAGGATCACCGTCTGCGAGACCTCGGGCACGGTCAGCTCGCGCCCGAGTGAGGCCGCGACGGCGGCGAACGCCGGGACGCCCGGGGTGAGGTCCCAGGGAATCCCGAGCGCGTCGAGCCGGCGGGCCTGCTCGGCCACGGCGCTGTAGATCGACAGGTCACCAGATTGCAGCCGGGCTACATCCTCGCCTTCGGCGTGCGCCGCGGACAGCTCGCCGACGATGTCATCCGAGCGTCAGATTCTGCGTGTCGATCAGCCGCGCGCCATCCGGCGCGTGGGCGATCACCTCAACGGGGACGAGCGCGCCGGCGTAGACGCAGACGCGGGCAGGAGGCGATCAGGCGCTGGGCCCGCAGGGTGATCAGATCGGCCGCGCCCGGCCCCGCTCCGATGAAGTGGACGCTCACGGCTTTCCGACGCTCCACTGAACGATCGGCAGCGCCGAACGCCACGCGGTGAAGCCGCCGATCGGTTCCGCCTGCGAGACCTCCAAGCGGACCAGCTCGCCCCCCCAGCTCGCGCGGGCGCGAAACAGAGCCTGCTCGCCCTCGAGCGTGACGGCGTTCGCGACGAGCCGTCCGCCGGGTCGGAGCGCGTCCCATACCCACTCCAGCAAGCCCGGCGCGGTCAGGCCGCCGCCGATGAACGCCGCTTGGGGCCGGTCGAGACCCGCGAGGGCTTCGGGCGCACGCCCGACGACCACGACGAGCGACGGCACGCCGAGACGGGCGGCGTTGTCGATGATCCGCCGTGCCCGGTCAGGCCGCGGCTCGACCGCGATCGCGCGCGCGGTCGCCTCGGCCCGCAGCCACTCAATCGAGATCGACCCACTGCCCGCGCCGACATCCCACAGCAGCCCACCTGGTGTGGGAGCGAGCGCGGCGAGCGTGACCGCACGAACGTGCCGCTTCGTCAGCGCACCATCGTGCTTGAACGCATCGTCCGGAAGACCCGGCACGAGCGGGCGCAGCGGCGCGCCTGCCTCGCGGACGCACTCGACGGCGACGACGTGGAGCGGGTCGGCCTCGCGCTCGCCCCACGTCTCAGCGGTCGCCTCGACGATCCGCTCATCGGGCCCACCGAGCTGCTCGAGCACGACGAACCGGCTCGGACCGTAACCGGCGGCCGACACGATCGCCGCCACCTCGCCGCCTGCGCCGTAGACGACCACCCGCCGCCCGTCCTGGAGGACGCGCGCGACCGCCGACGCCGGACGCCCGACGGTGCTGACCAGCGTCACCTCGGCCTCGCCCCACCCGAGCCGAGCGCACGCGAGCGCGAGCGCCGACGGGTGGCTCAGCACGTCGAGGCGATCCAGCGGTACGCGCCGCGCCAGCGTGGCGCCGATCCCGTGCAGCATCGGATCGCCGCTCGCCAGCACGCACACCAGGCCGTCGGCGCGGTCGACGAGCTCGTCGACGAGCGGCCCGATCGGGGACGGCCACGGCCGCGTCGGCGGCGCGCCCTCGGGGAGCAGCCTCAGCTGGCGGTGCGAGCCGACGATCTCGTCGGCAGCCATCACCGCCGCCTGCGCGTCCGCCGACAGCCCGGACCACCCGCCGGCGCCGATTCCGACGACGACGATTCGCGCGCCGCTCACGATGCCGCCGCGAACTTCGCTGCCGCCCTGACGAAGCGCTGGGCGATTCCGGGGTGGGCCGCCCAGTGAACGTGGAGGTAGCTCGCCTGGACCGAGCCGGCGACGATCCCCTCGGCCCGCGTCGTCCCACGGACCGAGAGCTCCCACGCGGGCGCGCCCTCGGTCCGGACCGCGGAGTAGTGGAACTCGTGCCCGCGGACGGCCTCGCCCGCCGCGAGCCACGGCGTCGAGGTCGCGGCGCGCGCGTCCCGGTACCCGAGCGTCAGCCGCCCGACCATCTCACCGCGGCCGGGAAGCACGCCGCACATCTCATGCCCGTCGAGCGAATCGAGCAGATACAGGAGCCCGCCGCACTCGGCGAGCAGCGGGAGGCCGCGCGCCGCGAGCGCGCGGACTTCCGCGCGTAGACTCGCGTTCGCCGCGAGCTCGGCGCCGAACACCTCCGGAAAGCCGCCGGCCAGGATCAGTGCGCCGACATCGTCAGGCAGCATGTTGTCGATCGTGGGGTCGAACGGCGCGAGCTCGGCGCCCGCGGCCGCAAGCAGCTCCAGGTTCTCCTCGTAGTGAAAGGAGAACGCCGGGCCTCGGGCGATCGCGATCCGCGCCGGGCTCGGCTCGGACGTGTCCGGGGTCCACGCCGGGCCGGGCGGTAGGGGTGGAGCGGCGCGGGCGAGCCGCTGCACCGCCTCGAGGTCGACCGACCGGGCGACCGCGTCGGCGAGCGCCGCGAGCGCATCGGTTGCGCGCGGCTCACGCTCGGCGGCGGGGACCAGCCCGAGGTGGCGCTCGGGAGCGGCGATCCTCTCGTCGCGCCGGAGCGCGCCGAGCACTGGGAGGCCGAGTGGCTCGACCGCCTCCCGGAGGAGCTGCTCGTGAGTGTCGGACCCGACCCGGTTGAAGATCACGCCGCAGACGTTCACGTCGCGGTCGAACGTCGCAAAGCCGTGCACGACCGCGGCCGCTGAGCGGGCCATCGCCGAACCGTCGACGACGAGCGCGACGGGCGCGTCGAGCAGCTTCGCGACGTGAGCTGTGGAGGCGAGCTCACCCCGGCTGAGCGCGCCGTCGAACAGGCCCATCACTCCCTCGATCACCGCGAGGTCCGCACCGGCGCTGCCGTGACGGACGAGCGGGGCGATCAGCTCGGGCCCGCTGAGGAAAGCGTCGAGGTTGCGCCCGGGGCGCCCGGAAGCGAGCGCGTGATAGCTCGGGTCGATGTAGTCGGGCCCGACCTTGAATCCCTGGACGACGTGACCGCGGGCGCGGAGCGCGCCGATCAGCCCGGAGGCGACCGTCGTCTTGCCCGCCCCCGACGAGGTCCCGGCGATCACCACGCGTGGGATCGCGCGGCCGCTCACCACTCGATGCCCTGCTGCGCGCGGATGCCCGCGTCCATCGGATGCTTGACCTTGTGCACTTCGGAGACGAGGTCGGCCAGCTCGATCAACTCGGGCGCGGCGTCGCGCCCGGTGATCACGATGTGCTGGAAGCCGGGCCGGTCGCGGATCGTCCGCACCACGTCGGCGACGTCGATCCACCCCCACTTGACCGGGTAGGTGATCTCGTCCAGCAGCAGGAACTCGTAGCGGCTCTCCGCGATCGCGCGCTTCACGCCCGCCCAACCCTCGCGGGCGAGGTCGGCCGACTCGTCCAGGTCGCGCGACAGCCACGACCAGCCGTCGCCCATCTTCTCCCAGTCGATCCCGCCGAGCGCCTGCGCCGCCTTCGCCTCCCCCACCTTCCACTTGCCGGATTTGACGAACTGAAAGACGCCGCAACGGTACCCGCGCGCCCACGAGCGCATCAACATCCCGAACGCCGAAGTGCTCTTGCCCTTGCCATGGCCCGTGAGCACGATCACGAGCGGACGGTCGCGCGGCTTGCGGCGCTGCGGGTCCGCGCTTCCTATGTCCGAGCTCACGCCGCCGTCCTCAACGTATGCAGCTCACCCCCGGCCGCGAGCGCCAGCTCGCGGGCGAGCCCGACCCGAACCGGCCCCTCCTCGGTGTCGATCACCTGGACGGCATCGGCGGTACGACCGAGCGACACGGCGGCGGCGCGTACCGCGCCGTCGGGGTCCGAGACCCGGCCGTCGGTGAGCACGATCGCGATCGCGCGCCGGCGGGGATCGCGGGCGCGCTCGCGACGGATCAACTGTTCGGCGGCCCTGAGGCCGCCCGACAACGGCGTGCGTCCGCCGGTCGGCAACGCACGCAGGGCATCGGCGGCGCGCTCGACCGGCGCCCCCGGCGCCACCAGCACCTCGGCGGCCGCATCGCGGAAGGCGATCACCGCGACCCGGTCACGCCGCGCGTACGCGTCGCGCAGCAGCGCGAGCAGCGCGCCCTTCACGCGCGCGGCCTTCCGGCGGGCGCCCATCGAGCCGCTCGCATCGACGACGAGGCAGAGGAACGCGCCCTCGCGCCCGGCCCGCACGTGCTCGCGGACGTCGTCGGCGTCGGCGCCGAGCAGCCGGGCACGCAGCGTCGCGACGACCGCCAGATCGTCGGAGCCGGGCGCCGCCGGGCGGCTGTCGATCGCGCCGGCGTCGGCGCCGCCGCTGCGTGCGCGACGGCCCGCGGGTCCGCGACCGCGACCGGGCAGCGCGAGCGCCCGCCGCGGCAGGTCGGCGGCGACGGGCGCGTCGACCCGCTCAGCTGCCAGCCCGCCCCCCGGTGGCGGGTCGTCCTCGGGCGGGCGATCGTCGTCCGGGGGTGGATCCTCGGCCGAGGGTGGATCGTCAGTCGGGGGCGGATCGTCGAGCGCGCGCTGGAGTCGATCGTCGTCCTCCGTCCGGGCCTCGAGCGGGTCGCGACGCCGGCGGTGATACAGGGCGAGCTCGGCGGCCCGCCGGACGTGCGCCTCGTCGACCTCGGCGACGCCGTCGAGCGCCGCGAGCGCGCGTGCCGCGCGGGCGGTGACGATGTCGCCGCGGACGCCGTCGACCCCGAGCGCCGCGCAAGCGCCGGTGATCCGCATCAGCTCACGCTCGGGCAGACGGACCGAGTCCAGGTGCGCGCGCGCCGCCGTCAGGCGCTCGGCGAGCTCGGTCTCGGCGGCGCGCCACTCGCGTAGGAACCGCGCCGGGTCGGACTCGAATCGCAACCGCCGCCGGACGATCTCGGCACGAACCCCGGGATCGAGCGGCGTCGTCACCTCGACGCCGAGTCCGAAGCGGTCCAGCAGCTGTGGGCGCAGGTCGCCCTCCTCCACGTTCATCGTCCCGACGAGCAGGAAGCGCGCCTCATGCCTGACCGAAACGGCCTCGCGCTCGACGTGCGCGACGCCGGTGGCGGCCGCGTCGAGCAGCGCGTCGACGAGGTGGTCGGCCAGCAGGTTGACCTCGTCGACGTAGAGGATCCCGCCGTGGGCCTTCGCGAGCAGCCCCGCCTCGAAGCGGTGCTCGCCCGCCAGAGCCTCCTTCATATCCAGGGAGCCGACGAGGCGATCGAGGGTGGCCCCGAGGGGAAGCTCCACGAGCGGCGCCGGCGCGAGTAGCGACGCGAGGCCGCGCACGGCGGTCGTCTTCGCCGTCCCGCGCTCGCCGCGGACGAGCACGCCGCCGACGTCGGGGGCGACCGCATTGATCAGCAGCGCCTCGACGAGCTGCTCCTGGCCGACGATCGCGCTGAGCGGAAACGCGATCATCCTTGCCCTGAGCGCCTTCGCGCGCCGGCGCGACTCACTCGTAGCCGGGCGGCGCGAGTCATCCGGCCGCCTCCTCGAGCTCGCCCTCCAGCGATAGGAACCGCTCGCGGATCCGCGCCATGGTCGCCTCGGAGGGCGCCGCCCACAGGCCGCGGTCCGCGGCCTCGAGCAGCCGCTCGGAGATCGAGCGGGCCGCCCAAGGGTTGGAGCGAGACATGAACTCGGCGACCCCCGGATCCAGCAGGTAGCGCTCGGCGACCTGCTCGTACATCCAGTCCTCCGCCACTCCGGCCATCGCGTCGTAGCCGAACAGGTAGTCGACGGTGGCGGCGAGCTCTGCCGCGCCCTTGTAACCGTGGCGGATCATCGACGCGATCCAGCGCGGATTGGCGACGCGCGCGCGGAACACTCGCCGGGTCTCCTCGGCGAGGGTCCGCGTTCGCACCCGCTCCGGGTCCGAGCTGTCGCCGAGGTAGGCGGCCGGCTCCCGGCCGCTGAGCGCCCGCACCGTGGCGAGCATTCCGCCGTGGTACTGGTAGTAGTCGTCCGAGTCGAGGATGTCGTGCTCGCGGGAGTCGACGTTCTTCACCGCGAGATCGATCCGCCGGTAGGAATCGCGCATCGCCGCCACGGCTGGCGCGCCGTCGAGGCCGCGCCCGTAGGCGTAGCCGCCCCACGCTTCGTACACCGCGGCGAGGTCGTCGTCGCCGCGCCAATCGCGCGTGTCGAGCAACTGCAGGAGACCGGCTCCGTAGGTGCCGGGCTTGGAGCCGAACACGCGCGTGGTCGCCTGCCGCCATGCGCCGGCCCGATCGAGCTCGCCGGCGAGCCGGGCCGCGTCGGCTCGAGCATGTGCGGCGACGAAGTTCGACTCGTCCGGCTCCTCGAGCGCCGCCACGGCCGCGACCGCGTCGTCGATCAACGCCACGAGCTGCGGGAAGGCGTCACGGAAGAAGCCGCTGATCCGGACCGTGACATCGATCCGCGGCCGGCCCAGCTGATCCAGTCCGATCACCTCGACCCCGGTCACCCGGCGCGAAAGGGGATTCCACGTCGGGCGCACGCCGAGCAAGGCGAGGATCTCAGCGACATCGTCGCCCCCTGTCCGCATCGCCGCCGTGCCCCAGGCGACGAGCCCCACCATCCGGGGCAGCTCGCCGGTCGTCTCGCGATGGCGTTCGAGCAGCGCGTCGGCCAGGCGGCAGCCGACCTCCCACGAGAGCTCCGAAGGAAGCGCGCGCGGGTCGACCGAGTAGAAGTTTCGGCCCGTCGGCAGGACGTCCGGCCTTCCGCGGGTCGGGGCTCCCGAGGGACCCGACTGCACGTGGTGGCCGGTGAGCGCGCGCACCACCGCGGTCAGCTCGCCCGGGGTCTGGCGGATCCGAGGCACGAGGTCCGTGCATGCGTATCGCAACCGCTCGGCGAGCTCCGGGTCGGGGTGGCTGACGGAACCCGGATCCCACCCGGCCGCGTCGATCCCTTCCAGCAACGGATCCTCGGCCGGTTCGAGGTGGAGCATCGCCGAGATCAGTCCCCGGAGCTGCTCGCCCTCCGGCGCGCGACCGAGGATGTGGAGGCCGTCCTTGATCTGGATGTCCTTGACCTCGCACAGGTAGCCGTCGATGTGGGCGACCAGCTCACCGAGGTTCTCGGGGCGCTCGGCGATCTCCAGGTCCGCCTGCAGGTTGGCGCGCTCGATCGCCGACCAGATCCGGCCCGCGAGCGCCGGCAGCTTGCTCGGGTCGAGGACCTCGAGGCGGGCGTAGTCGTCGAGCAGGGTCTCGAGCTCGGCCAGCTCGTCGTAGGCGCCGGCCCGCATCATCGGCGGGACGAGGTGGTCGACGATCAGCGCGTGTGCCCGCCGCTTGGCCTGAACCCCCTCGCCGGGGTCGTTGACCACGAATGGGTAGACCAGCGGGATGTCGCCGAGCGCGGCGTCGGGCGCGCAGCCGGGCGAGAGCGCGAGCATCTTGCCGGGCAGCCACTCGAGCGTCCCATGCTTGCCGAGATGGACGATCGCGTCGGCGCGCCACACCGCGTCGATCCACCGATAGCACGCGAGGTAGTGGTGGGTCGGCGGGAGCTCCGGATCGTGGTAGATCCCGACCGGGTCCTCGCCGTACCCGCGCGGCGGCTGGATCGCGATCACGACGTTGCCGAGCTCCAGGCCGGCGACGATGAAGTCATCGCCGTCGACGTACTGCTCGCCCGGCGGCGGTCCCCACCGCTCCTCGATCGAGCTACGCAGCGAGTCGGGCAGCGTCGCGTACCACTCGACGTACTCGAGGACCGGGAAGCGCAGCGGCGCGGCGGCGAGCTGCGCGTCGGTGAGGAACTCCGGGTCGAGCCCTCCGGCCGCGATCAGGGCGTGCATGAGCTCGTCGCCGCGGACGAAGTCGTGCTCGATCCGCATCCCTTCCTCGGCGAGCGTCGCGAGCAGGGCCATCGCGCTCGCCGGCGTGTCGAGGCCCACGGCCATCCCGATCCGGGCGTGCTTGGTCGGGAACGCGGTCAGCAGCAGCGCGACCCGCCGCTCGGCGGGCGGGATCCGGCGCAGGCGGGCGTGGCGGACGGCGAGCCGCGCGACGCGCGCGCAGCGCTCCGGATCGGCGACGTAGCGCGGCACCGGAACGCCGACCGGCGAGTCCTCGGCGTCGCGCTCCTTGAACGAGATCACGCCGGCGAGCAGCCGGCCGTCGAACTCGGGGATCGCGACCTGAGTGGCGGCGTCCAGCGGTTGCAGGCCCGAGGCGGACTGCGACCAGGCTGCGCGCGATTGGGTGGCGGTGACCGCCTGGAGGACGGGAACGTCGAGCGCGGCCAGCGGCGAGGCGTCCCACTGCTCGGCGTCCGCGGCGCCCGAGCCGCCCGTCGCGAGCATCGTCGTGATCACCGCATCGACGCGGCCCTCGAGCAGGCGCAGCGGGGGCACCTCCCCGTTCGAGTCGCGGCGCAGCGTGTAGCTCCAGACCGCCAGCACGCCGGCCCCGGCGGCGACGATCGCGTCGCACAGGGCGTCGATGAACGCGGTGTTACCGGTGAGGAAGTGCGAGCGGTAGAAGCACACGCCGACCGTCGGGCCGCCGGGTGGCGCCGGGTCCTCGCGGTAGACGTCGAGGTCTGGAACCTCGTGAGGCGGCTCGAACCCGTGCCCGTGCAGAAGGAAGGTGTCGGCCAGGAAGCGCAGCAGCTGCTCGACGTTGTCGACATCACCGTGGCGCAGATACTCGCCGGCCTGCGCGACCGCGCCGACCGGTGCGCTCGACAGCGCGGTCATCTCCGCGTCGGGCTCGGCCTCGCCGCCGAGCGCGAGCAGTACCACGCTGCGCTCGCGGCACGCGGACACGAGCGCGTCGAGCCCGTCGGGCCAGCCGCGGCGCCCGCCGAGGATCCGGCACACGACCACCGAGGCGCCGTCGAGCACGTCCTCGATTAGCGCCGCGGGGTCAGGATGCCCTCCGGGGTTGGCGCAGCGCACGTCGGGGAAGTCGTCGGGCAGCCGCCGGACGGCGGCGGCCGTGGCGAGGATCTCCGTGTCGGCCGTGGTCACGAAGCGCAGCACCGCGTCCCACCTCCGTGTCGATCCGGCTGGCGATGAGCCACCTGCGCGCCTCCTCAGGATCGTGCGTCCCGTGGTCGGAAGGGTTCGCGGCGGCCGAGTTCCTGACTCCCGGAGAAGGCTCTCTGGTCACAGTGGCGCGACCGTCCCGGAGTTCCACCGGGTTCCTCACGCCGCCGCGCTGACGCCGCAAGCGTAGCGGTCGCTAGCGCCCGGCGGGCGGCTGGTCGATGCGGACCATGTTGCCGGACGGGTCACGCACGGCGAAGTCCCGCGTGCCCCACGGCTGCTCGGTCGGTTCCTGCACGATCTCGGCGCCCGCGCCGCGTACCTTCTCGAATGCCGCGTCGAGGTCGTCGGTGTGGAAGTGGACGCCGTTCAGGGCGCCCTTCGCGACGAGCGCGGCAACCGCGTCGGAGTCGGCGGGGCTGCCATTCAGGTAGTTCGTGAGAACGATGCCGACCTCGGGCTGGGTGGCGGCGCCGACGGTGATCCAGCGGAATTTCTCGCGGGCGACGTCGTTGCGCAGATCGAGGCCGAGGGTGTCGCGGTAGAAGCTCAGCGCAACGTCGGGATCGTCGACTATCACGAAGCAGGTGGAAAGAGTGAGGTTCATGCGCGCAAGGCTAGGGAGCCGGCACGGCTTACGCTTCTTCGATCCTGCTCGGCGTGCGGCGTGGCCGGGTGAGATCCTTGGCCACGCAGCCGGGCACGCTCGTGAGCGCGCTGTGGTCACGAGCCCGGTACGCCGTTGGCGTCTCGCCGACCACCTCGGTGAAGCGGGCGCTGAACGAGCCGAGCGACGTACACCCGACCGCAAAGCAGACCTCGGTGACGGACATGTCACCGCGGAGCAGCGCCTGGGCCCGCTCGATGCGCCGCGTCATCAGATACGCGTACGGTGTCTCCCCGTACGCGGCACGGAACTGCCGCGAGAAGTGTGCCGGCGACATCAGCGCCGCGCGCGAGAGCGCCGCGACGTCGAGCGGCCGCGAGTACTCGCGGTCCATCAGATCGCGGGCGCGCCGCAGATGCGCGAGATTGGCGAGCTCCTCCGGCTTCACGCTGTGAGCGTAGCGGCGTGCTGACACCGACTTGCGTGAGCGGCTCCGCGTCCGCTCGGTGCACGCAAGGCTCCGTTACTGTGATGCTCCCTGATGAGCGACGCGAGCCGACCCGAGGGGGGCGCCGAGCGATCGCGGCCCCGGGACCAGCCGCACGACGACGCAGCCACAGCCGAGCCGGCACACGCCGCGCGGCCAGCGAATGTCCCACACAAGCGGCCGACGTCGTTCGACGATCTCGAGCCGCACGAACGGCGGCGTCTGTTCGTCCGCTCGACGATCCGGATCCTCGGAACCACGGCCTTGTTGATCACGCTCTACGCGGTGGTCCCGGTCGTGGGCGAATCGGGCACCGGGGCAGCGCTCGAGTTGACCGCCTGCCTGATCGCGTTCATCGCAATCCTCGGCTGGCAGATCCGCAGCATCTTCCGCGCCGACCACCCAGAGCTCCGTGCGATCGAGGCGCTGGCGATCACGATCCCAGTCGTCATCATCGTGTTCGCATTCACCTATCTCTCGATGTGGAAGGCACACCACGGCGGCTTCTCCCAGCCGCTCGACCGCGTCGGCGCCTTTTACTTCACGGTGACCGTGCTCGGGACAGTCGGCTTCGGCGACATCGTCGCGCGCACGGACGCCACCCGCATCGTGGTCACGATCCAGATCATCGTCGATCTCGTACTGACCGCAGCGGTCGTCCGCATGCTGCTGTTGGCGGCCCGCGCCGGAGTGAGACAGCGCGCCAACGAACGGTCCACCGACCGCGACGACCGGTAGTCAATTCAGTTATCGGCCACCCGCGCCCGCCGCTGCGGCGAATAGATTCGGCCTTCGCAGCGGCGGTCGCGAGTACCGCGCCCCCAAGCGCCCCCAAGCGCTAGGGTTGTGCGGCTCCGCCGCACAACCAGCATCTTGCGCCGCGACGGTTAGAAAATCCCTAGGAAGCGCTGTGCTGCGCGGGCGGGCGTGCCGGAGCCTGCTTGCGGACCGCGTCTGAATCCCGGCGAGACTCATGGATCGTGACCCGTGCCCGCAGGCCTCCGAGGTCCGATGCCGAGAGCTCGAGCGAGCCGCCGTGGCGTCGCGCCTCCGCCTCGACGATCGCGAGACCGAGCCCGCTGCCGGCGGCGGTCGTGCCGCTGCCGCGGGCAAAACGGCGGACGACCCGCTCTCGCTCGTGTGGGGGGATGCCCGGCCCGTCGTCGTCGATCACGATCTCTGCGGCGCCCCCGTCTCCAGATACGTGCAGCCGCACGCAGCCGCCGGCACGGCCGTGGCGGGCGGCGTTCTCGAGCAGATTCTCGACGACGCGCCAGAGACCGTCGGCGTCCCCGTCCACGACGGGCCCGAACGCCGGTAGATCGCATTCGATCGAGAGCTCGGGATGCCGCGTCCGGGTTGCAAACACTGCTCCGTCCGCGATGTCCCCGACGTCGACCGCGGCCGGTTGCGCGATCAGCCCAGACTCGCCGCGCGCGAGCGTCTGCAGGCCGTCGACGAGCCGGTTGAGCCGTTGGGACTGCAGCGCGGCGCTCTCGAGTGCGAGGCGTCGCTGCTCGTCGTTGGCGCCGGCGCTCATCGCGATGTCCAGGTTCGCGCGAACGCTCTGGAGCGGCGTGCGCAACTCGTGACCGGCGTCCGCGGCGAATCGCCGCGCCGCGAGCAGCGCCGTCTCGCGTGCCGCGACGGCGTCATCGAGCCGGCCGAGCATCCCGTCGAGCTCATCGGCCAGCACCGCGACTTCGCGTGGCTGACCCTCGACCCGCAGGCGCGTCTCGAGGTCGTCTGTTCCCTCCACGCGCGCGGCCTTGTGCGCCAGGTCCGTCAGCGGCCGCAACGCCAGGCGGGTCACCAGGACGGTCCCGACGAGCGCGATCAGCAAGCCGATGACGACGGTCCACAACACGATCGTCCGCAGGTGCGCGGCGCGGTCAGCGATCGCCGCCGTCATCGCCGCGACTTCGACCGTCACGCCGGGCGGCATGCGGTCGACCACGACCAGCCAGGGCTTGCCACCGAGCGTCACCGTGCGCGTCCCCGGGCGCACCGACATCGGAGGGAAGCCGTGCGGAATCTTCCCCAGCGTCAGATGGTGGCCAGAGGTGTCCGCGAGCGCCCGAACGAACTCGATCGGCCCGGCCGGACCGGCGCCGCCGCCCTGGTTGAACGTGTCCAAGAGCTGCTGTGGGTTGCCCGCCGGCGGACCGACCGGCGGCGGTGGCGGCAGGCCTGCCGGCGGCGGAGCGCCGGCGCGGCGTGGAGGCGGATGCGGTGGCGGGACGCCGAGCGACTGCGCCACAGGCGGGATGATCGCCGCGGCAAAGCGCGCCAGCTCGGCCTGGGCATCGCGCTCGTCGCGGCGCTTGGTCAACGTCACGATCGTCAGACCGCCCCCGATGAGCACGACGCTCACGACCAGCAGCGCGCCAACCACGACACGCGCGGTGAGCGAGCGCGGGATCACGCGCTGCGCAGCACGAACCCGACCCCGCGCACGGTCTGCACGACACGTGGTGCTCCGGCTGCCTCCAGCTTGCGGCGAAGATACGTCATGAACACGTCCAGCGCCCGGCTGTCCGGTGCGAAGTCGTAGCCCCACACCATCTCGAGCAGCCGGTCGCGACTGAGCACGACGCCTTGGTTGCGCGCAAGAGCATCGAGCAGCGCCAGCTCGCGTCCCGTCAACCCCAGATCTCGTCCATTCCAGCGCGCAACGGCCCCATCCACGTCGACGAACAATAGCCCCACCCGCACAGGCGGTTGCAGCCTGCCGGCACCGTCGTGCGCCTGCGCCGCCGCCCGGCGCAGGAGCGCCCGCAGCCGCGCGATCAGCTCGTCCATCGCGAACGGCTTGACGAGGTAGTCGTCGGCGCCCGCCTCCAGACCGGCGATCCGATCATCGACCTCGTCCATTGCAGAGAGCACCAGAATCGGCGTCGACAGGCCTCCCGCGCGCAGGCGAGCGGCGACGACGCGGCCATTGAGATCGGGGAGCCCGATGTCGAGCACGACCGCGTCCGGCTCGCTCTCGGTGACGAGCGTGAGCGCGCGCGAGCCGTCCGCCGCCGTCGTCACGTCGTAGCCTTCGAGCTCGAGCGCACGGCGCAAGGAGTCGAGGATCGCGTCGTCGTCGTCGACCAGCAGGATGCGGGCACGCGGCATTGGAGTGCGATTATCCAGCGGCCGCACTAGCGAACCACTGATATGGAGGGACCGATGTCAAGCGACTTCGTCGGTGGATCCGTTGTTGGTCGTCGCGTGCGGGGCGCTGGCGGGGCGGCACGGGCGGAAGGTCCAGTGTGATCGATTGCGGGATCAGACTGATATTCGAGGGCTCATCCTCAAGACCCGGTGTTCGTCGCGGCTCGCCGTCTAAGAGCGGGCGCGGCCGGACGGGCCGGCTGCCCATAGTGCTCTCG
Organism: uncultured Solirubrobacterales bacterium; assembly: GCA_963763525.1. Classification (GTDB taxonomy): domain Bacteria; phylum Actinomycetota; class Thermoleophilia; order Solirubrobacterales; family Solirubrobacteraceae; genus Palsa-465. The sequence continues at coordinate 125,671 of CAVXPA010000008.1, read as the reverse complement.
CGAGCCTCGCGCGATGGTGATGGGCCTTCCTGGTTGCTCGTGCGCGCCCCGGCAGCGTCCCGGGCGCGATCGTGGGTCTGGCGGTCAGTCAAGGGTGGCGGCCTCCCAGAGGAACGCGGCGAGCTCGCGCGAGACGGCGATCGCGACGACGCCGGCGGGCTTTTTCCGGGTGTTGCGGAGGTGCTGCCAGCGGGTGTGCAGGCGGCGCTGTCCCCGCCAGGCGATTTCGATGATCCGCGGGTCCTGCCCTGCCTGGCGGCGGGCGAGCACGTCGCCGATGCGTGGCTGATACCGGTAGTGGTGGGCGGCCTCGACCAGCAGCCGGCGGGCGTGGCCTGGTCCGGCCTTGGTGATCGACCCCAGCCGACGCTTGGTGTCAGACGTGCGTTCAGACGGGACGATCCCGAGGAACCCGGACAGCAGCGTCGGCTTCGGGAACCGTCGGAAGTCGCCGATCTCGGCGGCGACACCGGCGGCGGTGAGCGTGTCGATCCCGCGGAAGCACCGCAGTCGGGCGATCACCTGCGCGTGCGAGCTGTCGGGGATCTGCTGCTCGAGGGTCTCAATCAGCGTCTGCCGGCGGCCCGCGAGCAGCTCGACGGAGGCGAGGTAGTCAACGAAGCACGCCTGCGAGCAGGCGTCATCGAAGCTGAGCGCTCGGAGCCAGCGCATGTGCATGCCGGTCCACGCCTTCCCGGTCTCATAGCGGTGTCCGCGCCGCAGGAGGAACTTCCCGAGCCGGTGCCGGGCGCGCATCAGATCGCCGCGGATGTCCTCGATGCAGCGCACCAGATCACGGAAGTACTCGTTCTCGACCGTGGGCACGAACGCGAATGCCAGCTCGCCAGCGGCCAGCAGCCTGACCAGCCGGATCGCGTCCCGGCGGTCGGTCTTCACCCGATCGCCCGACCCCTTCGGGATCGACCCCGGCGCGACCACCCGCACATCGATCCCATGCTCCCGTCCCGCCCGCGCGAGCTCGAACCCGGTCGGCCCGGCCTCATACACCGCCACGACCCCAGGCCCCAGCCGTTCCAGCATGCCGACGACCTCCCGCGGCGGCATCTGCAGCCGGCTGACTCCCAGCTCGCCGCTGTCGAGGTGCAAGACCGCCGCATGCGTCTGGCGCGCATGCACGTCAAGACCGACAAGACGCATAGCCTTCACAGCCATGGTCGGCTCCTCTCGTATGTAGTTGTGGGCCGCCGCGCGAGTGCAAGTCGCGCGGCTCTACAACGCCCCCAACCGCAACGGGAGGGGACCGGCCAGCTTTTACCAGACGCGCCGGATGTCACCCTCCATAGGGTCTAAGCGGTCCGCGGCTGCGCCGCCGATCGCAACCACGACCGCGCCGGACGCGATCTGGCACGGTGTCGGCGATGAACCGAGCAACGCCACTGCCGGTGCTCGGCGCGCTCATGCTCGGCGCGCTCGTGATTGGCGCGCTGACCGCGGCGTGCGGCTCCACGAGCACGACCGCCTCGACGGACGGAATCCCGATCGCGCTCCTGCGCGAGGCACGCCCGATCGGGCGCGGCCCGCAGTTCCACCCGGCTGTCAAGGGGGACGTGCTCGGCCCGTGCACCGGCTCGCTGGGGCCGCGCGAAGGGGTCCACATCGAGCTGTTCGCCGCCAACCGTGTCGTGATCGTCGCGGAGGGGATCGGCACCCGCCCGCCGTGGACGTTCTCGGACGGGCGAATCGCCGGCGCGCGGTGCTACGGCGCGCTGGTCACACTCGAGCCAACCGGGGTGGTGCTCGTCCGCCCCGGCGCCAAGCTGACGCTCGCCGACCTCTTTCGCGAATGGGGCGAGCCCCTGTCCGAGCATCGTCTGACGTCGTTCACGGCCGTGCCGGGCGCCACCGTCGCGACGTTCATCGACGGCCACCGTTGGAACGGGCCGGCGGCGAGCGTCCCGCTGACCAGACACGCCGAGATCGTGCTCGAGGTCGGCCCGTACGTCCCACCGCACCACTCGTACACGTTCCCCCCTGGCACTTGATCGTCGCACGGTTCACAATCCGCGTGTGACCCAGCTGGTCGCACGGGCCCGACGCGCGAGTGTCCTGGCGCTCGCGGCGGCGCTGCTCTTCAGCGCTCCGTTCGCCTCGCTCGCGCGAGCCGACGGCGACCCGGCGAGCGATTACCTGCTCGCCAATCAGGTGTTCCTCTCCTCCGTGCCTTCTGGCCTGACCGCGCCCCAGCGGGAGCTGATCGCCTCGGTCGAGCAGGCCAACCGAGCCGGCTACCGGATTCGGGTGGCGATCATCTCGACCGACTACGACCTCGGCTCGATTACCGCGCTATGGCTGCGGCCGCAGACCTACGCGGGCTTTCTCGGGCTCGAGCTGTCGGCGATGTACGGCGGTCGGCTGCTCGTCGCGATGCCGAACGGGTTCGGGTTCGACTGGCCCGGACACGCGACCGGCGCCGAGCAGCGGTTGCTCGCCCGCGTCACGACCGGATCCGGGCCCTCCGGGCTCGCCTCCTCCGCGCAGCTCGCCGTCAAACGCCTCGCCGCCTCCGGCGGGGTAGCCCTCGCGGCGACTCCCGCCGCGACCCCCGCCGCGACTCCCACCGCGACTCCCACCGCGAGGGACGGCGGCCACGGAACCCCGGTGATCCTGATCGTCGTGGCGACCCTCGTCGCGGCGCTGGTACTGGCATTCGGCCTGCTGGCGTGGCGGCGGCGGCGCACACGCGCGCCGGCGCAACCGAAGCCCTCACCGGGCGCCGGCGCGAAGGTGCCGATCCGCCGTCAGTGGGCGATTCCGGGCTTCGCGGCCATCTGCGCTCTCGCGATCGCGACGCCGATCGCGATCATCCTGGGCAGCCGCCACGCGAGCGCGCAGCCGGCCGAGTCGGCTGCCTCGGTCGTCACGCCGCCCCCGTTCAGCTGGGCGGCCGGCCGTCGCCGGGCGCCCCAGTTCGTGTTACGCGGCGAGGACGGGCGTCCCGTGTCGCTCGACAGCTTCCGCGGCCGGCCGGTGATTATCACGTTCGTCGATCCTCTCTGCCGCAACCTCTGCCCGCTCGCCGCGAAGGTGCTCAACGACGCCGTCGGCCAGATGCCGCCCTCGCAGCGGCCGGCGATCATCGCCGTGAGCGTCGATATCTACAGCAACGCCGATGCCCGCACGAGCCTGCTGAAGGACGATCGCGAGTGGCAACTCGTGCCCGAATGGCACTGGGCGGTTGGCCGCCACGCACAGCTGGCGGCGGTCTGGCGGCGCTACCAGATCGGCGTGCAGGTGACGACGGAGCGGATCGCGGGCACCACGATCAAGTACATAACCCACACCGAGGCCGCTTACGTGATCGATGCGACCGGCCACGAGCGCGCCCTGTTCTTCTGGCCGTACTACCCGCAGGACGTCGACCAGGTGCTGCGCAAGCTCGATTGAGCGTGGCGGGTGGGCGAGCGCTTGACTGTCGCCTGAGCGCTGTGGGGCGAGCTGCGCCTTGGGCGAACCCCCCCTCGCTCCCCTACGCGAGCGCTTGCGTGCGTCCGGGCAGCAGCGGAAACGACCGCTGGCCTCGCTGCGGCAGGATGTAGTTCGCGCGCTTGAGCACGAAGATGAACTCGTTGATGCCGTTGTTGACGGTCTCGCCGATCGCCGGGTTCTGCAACTGCGCCGAGCCTGCGTTCATCGCCGTGCGGGTCGTGATGAAGTCCTCGATCGTCCGCTGCACCGAGACAAAGTGAAGGCCCGCCTGGCCGCCGTCGTTGGTGTTGAAATCGCGCCGGATGATCAGCGGGCGGTTCTTGACACGCGCCGTGGCTGACGTCTGGGCGTGGCCGATCACGCCGTAATGGTTGATCGCCTGGTTGAGTCCACCCGGGTCACTCGGCGCATCGGTCGTGAAGTGAGCGACGTCCTCCGGCGTGACCTGCGGGGCGTACATCCGCGCCACCCGTTCGCGGTCGTTGAGGACCTGATACCAGCTGTCGAGCCGCAGCCTCATGTAACTGACCTGCATCGTCGTACCGCCGGCAAACGGCCCGCTCGCGATCGTCACATCGTCCTCGGTCGCCTGGTTCTTCGTCAGGCCCGATTTGAACCCCATGTACAGCGGCGCGGTCTTTGGCACCGGATCGCCCGGAGGGATGCCACCCACGTCCTGCCGCGCCGCCGGCAGCCCGTTGCCGACGAAGCCGGTCCGCGTCTCGCGCCAGCGCAGCACGCTCGAGACGTCGAGCCAGCCGCTCGCGCCGGCCAGCGGCGCTCCGTGGATCAACGCCGGCTCGATCGCCGCCAGCCGCGCTTCGTCGTCACACGCCATGTGCAGGCACAGGTCATAGTCGTCGATCGACGGCAGCTCGAAGTCCGACAGCCCTTTGGCGACGGGGATCGGCGAGGGGGTGTGCAGCGTCCGCGTGAAGTAGGCCGGTCCCCACCCCGCGGTGAACAGCAACCCGGACGGACCCCACGGATACGTTCGCTCGAGGGTCCGTAGCGCCGCCTCGAGCACGCGCGCATGGCCGGGCCCGACGGGACCGTCGACGTAGAAGAACAGGAGACGGTCGTACAGTGGCGCGATCGGGTTTCCGTACTCGTCACGCGCGAGCGTCCCCGCCCAAGCGTGCTGGCGCTCCGGCACGTCGGCGGGCTGGGTCCCGAGCGCCACCTCGGGTAGCGGCTTGCTCTCGCCGCTCAGGGCGCGGTCGAGGCCGACGCCGACCGCTGCCCCGCCAACGGCTGCCGCACCGGCACCGATCAGCAGGCGCCTTCGCGTCAGCATGCGAACGTCCTGCCGGAGCTCACCCGCCCACCGACTATGCGCCGTTCCAGTGGAATGTGGCGTTCACACGGTGCGGCGTGAGCCACACGTTCTGGTATTCGACATGCCGCGCAGACACCGGCGGGCTGACCAGCAGACTGAGCTGATAGGTGCCGGCTCCGGGCACGCTCACGTCGTTGCCGTAGTGGGGACCCAGGTAGCGCGCGATCATCGGCCACTGGCGCTCGTCGTAGACGATCTTGCCGCTCTTGCTGATCGTCGCCCACACGGTCGAGTACGGGATCGCCACGCCGGTGTCGGCATCGGTCAGCTCCACCATCAGGTGAAAGCTCGTGTGCGCATTGGGCTTGACCATCTGCATGCTGGTGCCGTTGTAGATCACGAACGGGACGGCGGTCATCGCCATCGCGGTGATCTTCATTCCCTGCCAGGTCGACGTCGTCAAGGTCTGGGTCGGGATCGGCCTGATCCCATCCACGACCATGCCCGCCTCGGAGGTCGCTGCCGAGCCCATGTTCATCCCGGGCATCGAGCTGCCCGTCGAACTGGCGGTGCCCGCGCCGGCGGAAGCTGCCGCCGTCACGGTGGTGGTGGCGTTCTTATCCGCGCTCGCGCACCCGGCGATCAGCGCAGTGGCCGCGATCAGCGGCGCCAACCTGCGAGCGCCGCCAAAGCTACGTTCAAGCATTCTGTTTATCTCCTGGTGGTCCTGCGAGCGAGGGTACGCACAATCAACTGGTGCGCCCCCCGCTCGCTTGTCTGGTTATCCGATCCTTAACCTACGAGGGCCACATCCTGGTCGATCGAGGCGTGGCTGACTCGGCTCGATGCCGGCTCGCGCGTGGGGATCAGCGACCACATCGCGCAGGCGAGCAGCACGTACAGCGGCCCGGCATTTGGGTCCGTCGCGCCGCCGTGGAAGATCCCGCCGAACCCCTGCCCGAACACCCAATACGCGAGGTTCAGGAAGATCGCGAGCACGAGGAACGGCCTCGCGTGCCAGTTGGCCGCGACCGCGATCCCGATCGCCGCGGTGACCGCCCCGAGGACGAGTGCGATCGCAACACCGTCGCCCTGGCTGTTGTTGGCGGCCCAATTCTGAACCGTGCTGAGCCAGCTCATGCCCGACGGTGCGGCGTTGATCGCATTCGAGACTCCGTTCGCGCCGCCGGCCTCGACCAGCCACAGCCACGCCATCACCAGCCACAGCGCGCACCAGGCGATCCGCGCGCCGCGGATCCCCAACAGCCCGCCGGGACGCCCGTTCGGCCAGACGATCGCGCCGATCAGGGCGTACACGCTCACGGCTCCTGGCGCGCCGGTCAGCGCACTCGCCATCGGAGCGCCGCCCATCGGCGTGGTCGCCATGAACATCATCCCGAACGCCTCGCCGAACCACCAGACGACGAGCGCCCAAGCGAACGACAGGACGAGGGCCGGCTTGACGGTCGGCCGGTACAGCAGGCCGAACCCGATCGCGAGCTGAGCGAGGGCGGCGAGTGTGTTGAGAAGGACCTGGTCGCTGTGGATCGCGTTCGCGCCCCAGTTCACGCTGCTCGCGACCCACGCGGGCTGGCCGCCCGTCAGTCCTTTGAGCAGCTGGATGAACCCATTGTCATACATGAACGACTGGAACTGGAGCGCACCGTCGAGCAGCCAGATCAGCCCGAGAACGGTCTGAATCGCCCGCGTCCAATCCGACGCGAAATACCATCGCGCCGTAGTGAGCACCGACTCCCGTTGGCCTCCCGCAGCGCCGGACGCCCGCACGTCGGCGGCGTGTGTACTCAAGTTGCATCACTCCTTAGGTAGGGAATTCCACCGTGTGCTTCAGTGGCTCGGCGAAACGCCGCGCCGGACCCTCGAGCGCAAAGCGTGCTGTCGCCGGCCCACGTGAGCCGCGGTGCCGGCGGAACGCTTCACCCTGGGGGTCCCCTACCCGACCAGCCTCCGACGAGCGGTGCCAGAGGCGCTGACACGAAGTCGGCGCAGTACGGCGAGAGCAACGTGCCCGCGCGCCGCCTCGGGCAGGCGCGAGATCGCCGGCGAGCGATTTCGCGCAGACCCCAGCGCGCGCCGTGCAGGCAGGCGGCGAGCACGAGGCCGACGCAGACCGCGGCGGGAATCGCCCACCAGCCTCCGTAGCCGAAGATTCCTTGCAGGCCGGCGGGGTGCCCATACGCGAGCAGCCCTTCGAGGTATTCCTGGCAGGCGAAGATCGCGATCAGCGACACAGAGCAGACGAGCCACAGGCCGGTCAGCGAGATCGAGTAGCGCGGCAGCGACGCTTGTCCCGCGAGCGCGCGCCCGAGCGCGCGCAGCAAGCCGCCGACGACGAGCGCGAGCAACAGCACCAGCCACGGCACGACGGAGTGCAGGTACGAGTGGCCGGTGCGCTGCAGCTGCACACCGGCGTGACCGCCGTACGCGAGCAGGTATCGCAGCTGGTGGACCGCGAACGCGGCCGGCGGCAGCAGCGCCACCATGCCCGCCCCCCGGAGCCGGGAAAGAGCCCTCAGCCGCATCGCTGGCCTGCCGGGGAGGCTCTCGCTGAGCCGTGTCACCGTCCTGGCACCCGCTGGGCGATCGGGCGGTCAGCCGCCCAGCGCATAGCTGCCGATGTCCGCCGTCAACGTTCCCTCGGAATCGTACTGGCCGGTGTGCACATAGACCACGTCCCCTGCGTCATTGATGAAGATCGTCGTCGGCAGGCCCTCGATCACGGCGAGCGGCTGAAGGTCCGGGATGCTCGTCTGATAGCTCGGGTAGTTGACCCGGTTCTGGGTCAGGAAAGCGCGTGCATCAGACGCCGAATCCTCGGTGTCGGCGCCGAGAAATGCCACGCGGCGGCCGTACACCGCCGAGGCGGCCGCGAACAGCTTGAACTCCGCGCGGCAAGGGCCACACCAGGAGGCCCAGGCGTTGATCACGATCGGGTACCCGCGCAGCGCCCGGATCCGCGCGTCCAACTCGTTCGCGCCGCCGAGCAACTGGCCGCTCTGGGCGTGCAGCGCGGCCAGCGGAGCCGGCGATCCGCTCAGGTCGTGGGCGATCGCGGCCGCGCTCGTCGGCGCCTCCTGTCCCTTGGCGAGCCCGCCGCGGACGTACCGCAAGAGCTCGCTGTTCGAGGGCCAGCCGGCCGTGTCGGGCTCCCAGTACCACAGGATCTGCCCGCTCGCGCGAGGTCAGCACGAACCACGGCTGTCCTTGCACCTCGTAGCCATCTGCGAGACGCCCGCTTTGATCGAGCGCGACGTCGTAGTCGAGCGGCTGCGGCAGCCCGCGCAGGAAGCCCGACAGCGCCTGCGAGGAAGGTTCGACGCTCGCCTCGTCGACCGCCGTGAGCGCCGGCAACCCCTGCGCCTTCGCCGCGGCCACGTACTGGTTCAGCGCCGACAGCTCGCCACCGAGCCCCATCACGCCGCGGTCCCACGTGGCGAAGAACACCAGCAGGTGCGGCGCGCCGGCGGCCAGCGTCACCGTCCCGCCGCCGGCCCGCGGCAGGACGGCGGTGTCCTGCGGCGTGATCGGCGGCACGACGTTGTAGGACAGGTCGGAGTTGACGCGAGGGTGTCCGGGCAGCAGGCTCGCGAGCTCGCGCGCGAGGATCTGCCCAAGCTGCCCCACGGCGGCATAGGACTGCTGCGTGATGTAGACCTTCGCCTCCTGCCCCTGCGGCCCGATCGCGAACAAGGCCGGCGTATGGGAGATCAGCCCACGGGTGATGTCCGCGTAGACCGCGTAGGAGTGCCAGACCCCCTTGAGCTGCGCGAGCGAGCCGGTCAGGAAATCCCACTGGTGCAGCGCTCCGTGCAGCTCCGAGTAGGACCACACGTCCTCGAGCGAGGTCGCGGCCGGGTTCGCCTCGATCCCCAGCAGCTGGACCTGGCGGCCGGCGGCGCCGAGCATCGCCTTGGCTTCGAGCATCGCGGTCGTGGTCAACGGGCACAGCGTCGTGCATTCCGAGTCGTTGAACGAGAGCAACACGACCTTGCCCCGGAACTGATGCAGCGATACCGGCTGGCCGAACTGATTCGTGAGCGTGAAATCCGGCGCCGTGCGAGAGAGTCTCGTCCCGGGGTCGAGGTACGGGTTCTGAAGGAGCGCCTGGCTTTGCGAGATGCCCGAGGTTCCCGGCAGGCCGACGACGAATACGACGACCACCGCGCCGGCCGCGATGACGAGCATCAACGCGAGCCCGGAGATCGCGCCGCGGCGGCGCGACAGCGCCGGGAAGCGGCGCGTGGCGGGTGGCGGCGGGGCGGCGGCTGCGGCGGCTGCGGCGCTTGCGGCGGTGGCGGCCGCGGCCTCGCTGAGGGGAGCGGCGGACTGCCCGGTCGCGCCCAGGGGAGCCGCGGACTGCCCGGGCGCGGTGGCGCCGGCGCGGCGCTTTCGCAGGAAAAAGCGCACGGCGAAGAAGAGCGCCACGACTGCCGCCAGCAGCCCCACGACCAGAGCCACTGAGTTGCCGGCCGACTTGCCGCTGCCCCCGCTGCCGGTGCCGGCCGGCGTCGGGGTGCTCGGCTGGCCGGTCGCGGCGGCTCCAGTGCCCGACGCGCCGGCGCTCGCGCTCGCGGGGGCCGTCGCGGCTCCGGCCGCCGCACTCGAGGGCGTCGCGGTCGCCGGCGTCGCGCCCGACGACGGCGCGGTTGCCGGACCCGAGGCGGGCTCATTGACGGCGGCCAATACGGTCGTCGCCCGCGCAGCGGCCGTCGCCAGCCCGCCGCCCCCCGGCCCGATCGGGATCTTCGCCAGCGCGGCATACGATGCCGCAGTCGCGTGCCCCGGCCAGTTGAAGCCGAACCCGTTCGGCATCACGACGACCAGCCGGCCCGTGTAGGTCAGCGACAGCTCATAGCCGAGGAACTTGGCGTACTGCTGTGGTTTGCGCCACAGCCCCGTGATCGCGCCGAGGTCCGTGGGATCGGCGATCAGCGCAACCCGGACTGGAGCGCCGTGGGCCGCGGTCGCCTGCAACAGGCCGTCGAGCCGCTCCTGCTGCGCGAGCGAGACGTTGGCGCTGCCCACGAACAGGTTCTGGAAGACGAGCACATCGCTCCCCGGATCGCCATCGGCGCGCGCAATCGACGTGGGCAGCGCGACGAGGACGATCGCCACCAGAACGGATACATAGCTAACGCGCCTGCTCATCGCGTACGACACAAATCGAGAGTGCATTCCGGGGGCTCGCGAATCCGGTACCTCCTGATCAACGCACCGCCGCAGCCAGACTACCGCCCGAGTCGCTCGACAACTACCGCCAGGCCCGTTCGACAGGCCGCCAGACCCGCTTGATGGCCTGCCTGACTCCGATCGACCGACCCCCAGAGCCTTCGCTTGACGGCTCGCCACACCCCCTCGACCGACCGCCAGGGTCTTCGCTTGACGGCTCGCCACGCCCCCGCTCGCCCGACCGTTAGGGCCCTCGCTTGACAAATAACTTTGGCATGCCATAATTCAAATACATGTCAGTTGGTGAACCGTTTTCTGCCTCCGTTCAGGACTATGCGAAGGCTGTGTACGCGCTCGAGGTGCGCGCGGGAACCGCGGCGTCGACCAACGATCTCGCCGAACGTCTCGGCGTGACGCCGGGGTCGGTGTCGGCGATGGTGCGAAAGCTCGCGGACCTCGGCCTGGTCGAGCACGAGCCCTACCGGGGCGTCCGCTTGACCGATCACGGGCGGCGCGTCGCGCTCGAGGTGTTGCGACACCATCGCCTGCTCGAGCTGTTCCTGGCGCAGGAGCTCGGGATGTCGTGGGACCAGGTGCATGCTGAGGCCGAGGTGCTCGAGCACGTGCTGTCTGAGGACCTCGAGCAGTTGATCTCCGCGCGGCTAGGCCATCCGACTCTCGATCCACACGGCGATCCAATCCCGACCGCCGCGTTCGAGATCGACGAGGGTCAGACGCGTAGTGTCGAGGAGCTCGAGCCGGGCGCGGTCGGGCGCTTCGTGCGCGTCTCCGACTCCGATCCCGAGATCCTCCGATATCTCGCCGGACAGGGCATCGCGCTCGGCGACCAGATCGAAGTGACGGGCCGTCAGCCCTTCGGCGGACCGGTCTTCGTCCAGGTAGGCGACCACGAGCTCCCGCTCGGTGGCCAGCTCGCGCGAGCGATGCGGATCGAGCCGGGGCCGCGCGACTGATGCCTCCACCGCCGCCGCCGGCGGAGCCACACGTGGCGGCGGGCGGCGCGATCGCACTGCCACTGCCGCAGCTGACGCCGGAGGACAGGGCTCGCTCCGAGGATCGCTCGCGCGTGCACCGCGCGCGGCGCCGCGGCCGGCGCTGGTATCTGCTGTGGCTGCTCGCCGGGCCGGGCATCCTCGCGATGCTCGGCGAGAACGACGGACCGAGCATGATCTCCTACGCGGCCACAGGCGCAACCTACGGCATTGGGTTCTTCCTGCCGTTCATCGTCGTCACGTTCGGCATGGCGGTCGTCTGCCAGGAGATGTGCATGCGCGTCGGGGCGGTTACGCACCGGGGCTATGGACAGCTCGTGCTCCAGCGCTTCGGGCCGGTGTGGGGCTGGCTCGCGGCCGGCGATCTGCTGTTCACGAACCTCGTGACGCTGATCGCGGAGTTCGTCGCGATTCGCATCGGGCTCGCGTACTTCCACATTGGGCCGGGTGTCGCCGCCGTGCTCGGGATCGCTCTGGTCGTGTTCACGCTCAGCGGCGGGCGGTACTGGCGCTGGGAGCGGATCGCGCTCGGCCTGGCGATCTTCAACGGACTGTTCCTGGTCGCAGCGATCATGTCCGGCCCGCACTGGGGATCGATCGGCCGCTCGGTGGCCACCTTCTCGCCGCTCCCGAGCGGCGGGTTCAACACGCTGCTCCTGCTGATCGCCTCGACGGTCGGCGCGACCGTGACGCCCTGGATGATCTTCTTCCAGCAGAGCGCATCGGTCGACAAGGGCCTGACGCCGCGCGATCTCAAGCACGGGCGCCTCGACACGACGATCGGCGGCGCATTCGCCGCGCTGTTCGGGTGCGGCGCGCTGATCGCCGGAGCCGCACTCGTCACGCACGGAGGCGCCGATGTCGAGGGCCTGGCAGGCGCCGGCTTCCCCGGCGCGCTGCGCTCCGTGTCCGGTAGCGCCGTCGCGACCGTGTTCGCGCTCGGCCTGATCGAGGCCGGCGCGGTGGCGATCCTGACGATCTCCGCCAGCAGCGGTTACGCCGCCGGCGAGTGCATCGGCAGGGCGAGCAGCTTCAACAACACGCCCCACCGCGCGTGGCTGTTCTATGCGGCCAACGTCTCGGTCGCGCTGATCGCGGCCATCGTGATCCTGATCCCCGGCGCGCCGCTGCTCTCGATCGCCCTCAATGCCAACGTGCTCGCGACGGCGCTCCTGCCGGCAACGCTCGTGTTCCTGATCATGCTCGCCAACGACCGCGGCTTGATGGGCCAGTGGGTCAACAAGCTGGCGTCGAACGTGGCCGCCGTCGCGATCGTCGCCTTCGTGTCGGTCTGCGGCGCCGCGTACGCGATCGATTCGTTCCTGCACACCATCCACGTGATCAGCTGACGCCGTGAGCACCGGCACCGAACCCCAGATCCACCCCGCCGCGCCGGAGCAGGACCGCGACGTCCACGGGCTCGTCGACTTCCTCGAGCCCGATCAGCTCGTCAACGACAAATCTCGCCCCGTGGCGCGCGTGCGGCTCAGCGGCCGCACGAAGGCGGCGCTGTGGGCGCTGCGGGTGTTCGTGCTGATCGTCGCCGCGATGGTCATCTACACGTTCTGCTCGCAGCTGGTCCGCTAGCCGGACCGGCAAACCTCGACCGCGGGGACCCCGCCGACGCCCCCGTCGATCAGGGCGTCGCGACAGCGAGAAAAGCTGCGGTTCCCTGTAAACCGGTGATTTCGTAGCTCTCAGAGCGGCAAGTTGTCGAAGACGAGGTTTTGCCCCGCGGGGCGAGGGCAAAGGTCGGCTTCGGCTGCGAAAGGAGATCGAGTGGAACGTTTGCCCCCGGGCTAAGAGCGATCAGCCCGCGCGCCGCGCTCCCGCACCGGGCCCCCACTCACGAGGAGGCGGCGGTGCTCACCGGCGCGGTCGCGGCACCCAGCTGAAGATGCTCGACGTGCCAGACGGCCTGATCGATCAGCGCCGCCACGTGCTCGTCGTAGAGCGAGTAGACGACGCGCCGGCCGTGCCGCTCGCCGACGACGAGGCCGATGTCGCGGAGCAGTCGTAGCTGGTGGGAGACCGCGGACTGCTGCATGCCGACGGCCGCGGTCAGTTCGGAGACCGACTGCGGTCGCTCCCGGAGGTTGGCCAGGATCAAGACCCGGCTCGGCGTCGCGAGCGCCTGCATCGCCTCGGCGACGCGTCCGGCCACCTCGGTCGTGACGAGGCCGCGATGATCCCAGCCATCGACGCCGTGCGTCATCTCGAGGCTCCTGATATTATGAATGGTCGTTCATTGAACGAACACTCATATGAACTCTGTGACGGGAGCACGGACCGCATGATTGCATTGGTCGCAAACGGTACGAGTGGGCGGCGGCGTCAGTGAGCGGCGCGGCACCCGCCCTCGTGCTGGCCGCCGCCGGCGTCGGCATCGGTCACGCGATCATGCCCGATCACTGGGTTCCACTGGCGGTGGTCGGGCGCACGCGCCGCTACCCGCTCGGCCGCGTCGCGCGCCTGTCGGGCGCCGCGGGGCTCGCACACGTGCTCGTCTCGCTCCTGCTCGGGGCGGCGATCATCGTCGTCGGACTCCAGTTCAAGTCGACGATCGAGCACGCGCAGAGCGCGATCGTCGGCGGCGTGCTCATCACGACGGGTCTCGTTTTCGCCGCGCTCGAGCTCGGCGGCCTGGGGCACGGGCACGGCCACTCGCACTCGGCCGGTGGTCACTCGCGCTCGGGCGGCGGTCAGTCGGACGCCGGCCACGGCCACCCACACGAAGAGCACATCCGTGACCATCCGGATCACGCCCACCCACACGCAGAACAGGCCTATCCACACGCAGAACAGGCCCATCCACACGCAGAACAGGTCCACCCACGCGCAGAACACGTCGAACCCCACCAAGCGCACGCCCACCAGCATCAGGACCACACCCACCCGCACGCCGAGCCCACCCAGGCCCACACCGACCGCCGCGGGCTCCGAGGCCTCGCGGGGATCGTCGTGCCGTTCGGCGCGGCCGCCTCGCCCGACCTGACGATCCTGCCGGTTTTCCTGGCCGCCAGCGCCGCCGGCGCAGGCGCGGCGATCGGTTCACTGTTGGCGTTTGCGGTTGCGACCGTGGCGACCATCGTGGGCCTCACTCTGCTCGCCACGGTGGGCGGTTACCGGCTGCGCGGCGCCTGGCTGGACCGCTGGGCCAATCTGATCACAGCGGTGACACTGGTCCTGATCGGCCTGCTCGTCGCCACCGGCGTGATCTGATCAGCAGCGTCCCGTGAGGCGCCGGTTTCCCCGCGCGCCGCATGCGAGTTGCTACCGTGCAGTCTCCCCGCGGCTGTGGCGGAATTGGTCTACGCGCACGGTTCAGGTCCGTGTGGGCGCAAGCCCTTGGGGGTTCGAGTCCCTCCAGCCGCATGAGGTAGCCATCCCATCCGCGGGCACTCGACGCGCCCCCCTCGCCGCCCGCCCCGCTCGGCAGCGAACCGCAACCAGCCGCTCGCCCCGCTCGCCACGCCCGCCAGCGAACCTCAACGAGCAGCCCGTTGCCGACCGCCCCGCTCGCCGGCGAACCGAACCTCAACCAGCGGCCCCGCCAACCGCCCGACAACGCGAAAGCAGCGGACCCTCAGCCAGAGCCCGCCTCGCCCTGCGGCTTGCGCAGGAAGCGAATCATCAGGTACACGCCGACGGCGGTCCAGATCGCGAGCGTGAGGATCGATCGGCCCAGGAACCCCGCTCCGGTCGTATGCGGGTTGAAGGCGTACTGCAGGCCGGCCGCGAGCGGCTCGATCGGGAAGATCTTCGCGATCGTCTGCAGCCACTGGGGCATGTTGACGATCGGGAACCAGATGCTCGAGATGAACGTCAGCGGCAGCACGGTCAGGTTGACGACGACCGGCGCCGCCTCGGCGTTCGGGATCAACCGCACGACCCCGATCCCGAGCGTCGTGAACGCCGAGCAGCCGAGCGCGAGTGTGACGATCAGACCGGGAAGCGTCGAGGCCCGGATGTGGACGGAGAACGCGAGCGCGCCGACGACCAACACGATGATCGTCATCACCGCGACGATGATCAGCGTCGAGCCGATGCGCCCGAGCACGTAGGCCCAGGTGGGCAGCGGCGTTCCCTGCATCCGCTTCAGGACGCCCTCGTCGCGCAGCACCGCGGTCGAGATCGCGAGGTTGATGTAGGTCGCCGAGATCACCCCGTAAGCGAGGATGCCGGGCACGAAGAACTCGTCGTACTTGAGCCCGCCGAGGCTCGGGATCGTCGTGTTGTGGTAGATCGAGCCGAAGATCAGCAGGAACATCAGCGGGAACATGAACGTGAAGATCGCGCGCACGCGGTTGCGCCAGAACGCGCGCTGCTCGTAGCGGATCTGCCAGCCGACGAGACCGATGTCGCGGTGCCGCGAGGGCGACGTGGCTGCTCTGGTCGCGACCGTGCTCATCGAACTGCCTCCTCGACCGCGTGCTGTTGCTCGCCCTCGCCGGTCAGCTCGAGGTAGATGTCCTCGAGCGTCGGCTGGCTGACCGAGAAGTGGCCGAGCTCGATCTTGCGTTCGAGTGCCCAGGTCGTGATCTTGTTCGCGGTGAGTACCGGGTCGCGCGTCAGCACGACGACGCGGTCACCCTCGGTCTCGCGTGAGGTATCGGGCAGCTCGGGCACGTCGCTGAGCGACCACTCCGACGGCAGCGAGAACCGGACCTCGGCCGGTCGCACGTCGCGTCCCCCGAGCTCATCCGGCCGCCCGGTCGCGATGATCCGCCCCTGCGCCATCACCGCCACCCGGTTGGCCAGGAACTGCGCCTCGTCCATGTAATGGGTGGTGAGGAAGATCGTCTTACCGAGCTCGGATAGCGAGCGGATCGTCGACCACGCCTGGCGTCTGGCGCCGGGGTCGAAGCCCGTCGTCGGCTCGTCGAGGAAGATCAGGTCGGGGTCGCCGACGAGCGCGAGCGCAAGGTCGAGGCGCCGCCGCTGGCCGCCTGAGAGCAGCTTCGCCGGGGTGTCGCGCTTCTCTGTCAGCTCGACGATCTCGATCACGCTGTCGACCGGCAGCTGCCGTCTGTGATAGCGACCGTACATCCCGACCAGCTCGGCGACCGTCAAATCCTTCTGGACGCCGCACGCCTGCAGCACGATCCCGACGCGCTCGCGCATCTCACGCTCGGCGCGCCCCGGATCCATGCCGAGTACACGCGCCTCGCCTCCCGTACGCGTGCGATATCCCTCGAGGATCTCGACGGTCGTGGTCTTACCCGCACCGTTCGGCCCGAGCAGGCAGAAGACCTCGCCGCGGATGACGTCGAAGCTGACGCCGCGCACGGCCTCGAGCGTGCCGTAGGACTTGCGCAGATCGCGCACCTCGACCGCGAGCGCGTCCGCATCTGATTGCGTTGTCGTGATGGTCGTCAACCTAGGCTCCCCACGCGTCCGACGAAAGTGGCAGGTACGCGAAACCCGCGCTGACGGCGCTCATACATTCCAGCGCTCCATCACCTCGGTCTCCCGCTCAAAAGAGAGTACGCCGACGCCGCCGGCCGCGAGCACGAATCGCGCCCCAGCTGCCGGCTCCATCCGCAGCCAGCGGGCGGTCAGCACGCGCAGGAAGTGCGAATGGGCGAAGACCACCGCGTTTCCGCCGGCCGAGCGCAGGCGGGCCAGCGCGCGATCGGCACGGGCGCCCACCTGCTCGGGCTGTTCTCCTCCGGGACAGCCATCGCGCCAGAGGACCCACCCCGGGTTGCTCCGGTGGATCTCCGCGGTCGTGAGCCCCTCGTACTCGCCGTAATCCCATTCGCGTACGTCGTCGTCGATCTGGGCCACGTCGCCGAACCCCGCGAGCTCGCACGTCTCGCGCGCCCGCCGCAACGGGCTGCACAACACGAGCGCGAACTCGCTCGTCGGCAGCTCGCGGGCGAGCTCGCCGGCCTGCTCGCAACCGCGCGCGGTCAGCGGCAGGTCGGTTCGGCTCGTGTGTCGTCCCGCGAGGCTCCACTCGGTTTCGCCGTGACGAACCACGTATATCGCCATCGCAGCGCTACGGGCGCCTAGCTGCCGGCCGCAGCCGCCAACGGCTCGCCGCAGACGTTGCACTCGAGTACGCGCTTGGTCATCCCGCGACCTCCTTGATTGGCTTGCCCGCGTTCGCGTCCTCGAGCTCATGCACGGCGAGCATCGCGGCGCCGAGCACGCCGGCGCGCGGGCCGTGCCGCGCGAGCCGGATCGTCGTGCGTCGACCGAGTCCGGGCACAACGTAGTGTTGTGCCGCCCGGCGCGCGGGGCCGAGCAGCAGTTCGCCCGCTCGGGCAGCACCGCCGCCGAGGACGACCTCCTGCGGATCGAACGTATTGATCATGTTCGCGATCCCGACTCCGACCCACCCGGCCCAGGTCTCCATGATCCCCATCGCGACCGGGTCACCGGCGCGGGCGGCGTCCACCGCGTCGCCGCCGAGCACCGGACGGCGCGACTGCAACCGGCCGAGCGCCGAGTCGGGCTCGCGATTCGCAGCCACGATCGCGAGGCGGTCGAGCGCGTGACCGGCGGCCGCGTGCTCCAGCGATCCGGGCTGTGGAAAGCTCACCGGCGGAGGCACCATCGCCATCGCCCTGTCGAGATCGAGCCCCACCAGCGTATGGCCGATCTCGCCCGCGCCACCGCTGGCGCCGCGATAGATCCGGCCCCCCAGCACAAAACCCCCGCCGACGCCGGTTCCGAGCGTCAACATGACGAGGTTGCGCGCGACCAACCGCAGCTCGCTGTCATGCGCCTCGGCCAGCGCCGCGACGGTCGCGTCGTTGTCGACGAACACCGGCACGCCGAGCCGTTCGCCGAGTACCTGGCGCAGCGCCACGTCGGCGAG
This sequence comes from uncultured Solirubrobacterales bacterium, assembly GCA_963763525.1. GTDB lineage: Bacteria > Actinomycetota > Thermoleophilia > Solirubrobacterales > Solirubrobacteraceae > Palsa-465. The sequence continues at coordinate 107,913 of CAVXPA010000008.1, read as the reverse complement.
GGGAATGTTGACCGAGGAGACGACACGCCCGGTCTCGAACTCCACCACGGAAGGCACCCCGATCCCGACGCCCTCGAGGCCCTCCGTGCGAGCCTCCTGCACAGCGGCTACGAGCTGGTCGACCACCGCCCGCGAGGACGACAGATCGGTCGGATGGATCGTGGAGTCGGACAGAACGCCGTTCTCCAGCACCGCGACCGCCACCTTCGTCCCGCCCAGGTCTACGCCGATGTACGAGCTCATCCGCATAGCTCCCGTGCGGTGGCGAGCGCGGGTCCGTAGGTGGGGTCGCGCAGCAGCGCCTGCCGGACCCCTTCGCCGAGGATCCCGCCTTCGCCGCGGGAGGCGCCGAGCACCTGCCAGCTGCGCTCGCGGCCGTTGCTGGAGCGCTCGGTGGCGCGCAGGCCGCCGCGCCCGCGATCAAGCGAAAGCTCGAATCCATCGGCGCCGGTGACCGTGACTCCGGCGAGTCCGGGGACATCCTGGTGGACCGTCTCGAGCGTCAGCGCGACCTCGCCCCCGTCCCGCCCAGCGGCGCCGTGCAGTCGCCCACGGCCTTCGTCCTCGAGCGCCGCCGCCCGCCAGTGCAACCGTGAGCCGAGCCAGCCGACGAGCAACAACGCACTAGCGGTCGTGGATTCGTGGTGGCGTACCGTCAGCGCCGCGATCTGCTCCAGCGTGGCGCGCCTGGGCGGCGGATCGAAGCTGGCGGCGAGACGCTCGCGCCACGGGGTCGTGCGCAGCCACGCGAGATCGACCACATACAACAGCTGCAGCAGCCGCTGCGCGTGATCCAGCGATTCCGGAGGATCGAGCAGGTCGTCGGAATCGATCAGCATCACGTCGGTGCTCGGCTTGAGCGCCTCGACTGCTTCGTCGTGGCCGTGCGGAGACCACAGCACGGTCGGTAGATCCGACTCGAGCACCGGGTCGACGATCGTCTCGAGCGCCGGCAGATGCTTCGGGCCGATGTCGATCTCCACCTGTTCGTGGATCACGCCGAGCGCACCGTCAGCCGGCTCTGTATAGCTCATCACGGCGACCGCATCGAGCGTGCTACGTCCCGGCTCGACGGCGCACAGCACGGTCCGCGAGGCGTGATAGCGACCCACGCGCTCGAGCCGGTTCGCGACCTCACCCTTCCACTCCCGATCGACGACGACGACGAGGTTCAGCACGCGCGCGGGCGCGAGCGTGGGGTTCGCCCGGTGGCGTTCGTACAGCAGCGCCCGCAACGCCGCCTCGATCGCATCCGGATTCGTGTCCTGCGCCGACCAGACGTCTTCGCTCACGTGACTCCTCCGAGAGGGACCGCGGAAGCTGTCAGAGCCGCCGCCAGTGCTGCCCCTCGTCGAGCAGCCGGTCGGCCTCCGGGGGACCGGCGGAACCGGACGGATATTGCGCTATCGGCGAGCTCGTGTCCTGGTGCCAGGCGGTCAGGATCGGGTCGATGATCCCCCACAGCGCCTCGATCTCGTCGTTGCGCGTGAACAACGTCGCGTCTCCGCGCATCGCGTCGAGGATCAGCCGCTCATACGCCTCCGGCGACTCGGACAGGAACGAGGTGCCGTAGCGGAACTCCATGTTGACCGGGCGGATCCGCATCCGGGTGCCCGGTATCTTGGCGCCGATCGACACGGTGACGCCCTCGTCCGGCTGCACCGTGAGGATGATCTGGTTCGGCTGAACGCCGATCGAGCCGGTCGTCTGGAACGCGAGATGCGGCACTGGCCGCAGCGTCACCGCGATCTCGGTCACCCTCCGGGGGAGGCGCTTGCCGGTCCGCAGATAGAACGGCACGCCGGCCCAGCGCCAGTTGGAGATGTGGAGCTTCAGCGCGGCGTAGGTCTCGGTCCGCGAGTCGGGCGCCACGCCCTCCTCTTCCCGATAGCCGGGGACAGGGACGCCACCGAACATCCCGGCGGCATACTGGGCCCGCACCGCCATCGCCGGCACATCGCCGATCGATGAGGGCACGATCGACTCCAGCACCTTGAGCTTCTCGTCGCGCAGGCGGTTCGCCTCGAACCAGATCGGCGGCTCCATCGTCAGCAGCGCCAGCAGCTGCATCATGTGGTTCTGCACGAGGTCGCGCAGCGCGCCCGCCCCCTCGTAGTAGCCGGCGCGGCCCTCGATCCCGATGTCCTCGGCCGCCGTGATCTGCACATAGTCGACGTAGGTGCGGTTCCACACCGGCTCGAAGAGCACGTTGGCGAACCGAAACGCCAGCATGTTCTGGACCGTCTCCTTGCCGAGGTAGTGGTCGATCCTGAAGACCTGCGACTCGTCGAAGACGTCGAGCACCTGCGCATTGAGCTGGCGCGCCGATGCGAGGTCGTAGCCGAACGGCTTCTCGATCACGATCCGCGCCTCTGCGCGCTCGGGCTGGTTCAAGCCGGCGGCGCCAAGCTTGCCGGCGATCACGGGAAAGAACTGCGGCGCCGTCGAGAGGTAGTACACCCGGTTCAAGGGCTCGCCAACGTGCTCGTCGATCTTCCCCAGCAGCCTCCCGAGCTCGGCGTAGACACCGTCGTCGTCGAACGCCCCGGGCACGTACTTCATGTTCGCCACGAGGCCCTCGAGCACGTCTGGATCCGGCCGGCGGCGCGAGAAGCGTTCGATCGACTCGCGCGCCATCTGGCGGAAGTCCTCGTTGGGGTGGTCGCGCCGCGAGACACCGACGACCTCGAAGCGCTCGGGCAGCGCGCCCTCGTGGGCCAGGTTGTAGATCGCTGGGAGCAGCTTCCGGTGCGCCAGATCTCCGGTCGCCCCGAAGATGACGAGTGCGGTCGGATGCACGGGCAGCCGCTCGAGCCCCTCGATCAGCGGGTTGTCCAGCAGCTGCTCCTCGATCGTCGCCGCGTTCATCTTCCCTGCGATGTTCGCACGGCGCGCTGGGTCATCTGCTCAGTTGCCTTTCACTCGCTGCACCGCCTGGCGGCCGCGCTCGACCAGCCGCCTTCTGGACACCGTCCGTCGACAGCGTGCGGATCGTGTCGATGCACATCTGATCCAGCGCCGCGGCGGTGTCGGTTGCCGTCACGGTGCCGGCAAGAGGCGCGAGGGGCCACGAGCCGGAGCATAGCCCGACGGGTCGATGGGATGGCGACGCTGCTGTGAACGTGCCGTGATCACCCGAAGAGGACGCCGTACCGCTGGTACTCCTCGATGGGCACGGTGCGAAGCTCACGGACTGCTTCGGCGAGTGGCACCAGCTCGATCTCGGCCGAGCGCAGCGCCGTCATCGTCCCCCATGCGCCCACGTGGGCGGCATCGATCGCGGCCAGTCCGTACCGCGTCGCGAGCACGCGGTCGAACGGCGTCGGCGTCCCGCCCCGCTGAATGTGGCCCAGCACCGTCGCGCGGGTCTCGTAGCCGGTGCGCTGCTCGATCTCCTGCTCGAGGCGGGCGCCGATGCCCCCAAGGCGCGGGTGGCCGAACTCGTCGAGCTCGCCCGTCGCGAGCGTCATCGTGGTTCCCTCCCGCGGAATCGCCCCCTCGGCTGCGACGACGATCGAGAAGTAGCGACCGCGCGCGTGCCGATGGCGGATCAGGCGGCACACCTCTTCGATGTCGAACGGCAGCTCGGGAATCAGGATCACGTCGGCACCCCCGGCCAACCCGGCCCGCAGCGCAATCCAGCCCGCGTGACGACCCATGACCTCGACCACGAGGATCCGGTGGTGGCTCTCCGCCGTCGTGTGCAGGCGGTCGATCGCCTCGGTCGCGACGTGCAGCGCGGTGTCGAACCCGATCGTCTGATCGGTCGCTCCGAGATCGTTGTCGATCGTCTTCGGCACGCCGATCACGCCGATCCCCTCCTCGTAGAGACGGTGCGCGACGCCGAGCGTGTCCTCGCCGCCGATCGCGATCAAGCCGTCCAGGTTCGTCGACGCGAGCGTCTCGTAGACGAGCTCCACGCCGTTGTCGCGCTTGTACGGATTCGTGCGCGAGCTGCCGAGGATCGTCCCGCCGCGCGGGAGGATCCCGCGCGTCGATTCGATCGTGAGCGGCTCGAACGAGCTCTCGAGCACGCCGCGCCAGCCATCGCGGAAGCCGATCACCTGATCCCCATAGTGATCGACTGCCTTGCGAACGACCGCTCGGATGACGGCGTTCAGCCCAGGGCAGTCCCCGCCCCCGGTCAGCATGCCGATGCGCATTCCTACATAATCCTAAGCACAGCTACTCGTGCGAATTCGCTCCGGGTTGTACGCTCGCGACGGTGGAGGTTAGCCGCCGGTGGACTGAAGCTGGCACGTTCGTCGCGGCAGGCGCAGCAGCTGCATGGGCGCAGCGGCGCCACCTACAGAAAATCGCGGCGGACCCCGCGGCGAAGCTGCTGCGCGAACCGCTGACGGGCACGCCGCTCGAGGTCCATTCGGCCGACGGTACCCGCCTCCACGCGGAGTTGTTCGGCGATCAGCGGCGGGGCACGTTCGTACTGGTCCATGGTTGGACGGAGAACCTGGCGTTCTGGACGTACGTGATCCGCGAGCTCCACGAGCGGCACGGCTATGCAATCGTCGCCTACGACCTCCGCGGCCACGGCCGCAGCGCCCCGGCGGCGAGCGGGGACTATGCGATCGGACGGTTCGGCGAGGATCTCGAGGCGGTGCTCGCGGCGAGCCTCCAGGATGCGCGGCCCGCGATCTTGGCTGGGCACTCGCTCGGCGCGATGTCGATCGTCGCGTGGGCGGAGAACCACACCGTCCGCCCCCGTGTGGCCGGCGCCGCGCTGATCAACACCGGCGTTGGCGAGCTCGTCGCCGAGCAGCTGCTGATCCCCGTGCCGTGGGCCGCGCGCCTGTTCAACCGCGTGCTGCCGCCCCGGCACACGCTCGGATCGCACGTCCCGATACCCGGCTTCTCGACCCCGATCAGTCACGCTGCGATCCGCTATGTGGCGTTCGGCCCGACCGCCACGCCCGCGCAGGTCGAGTTCTACGAGCGGATGCTGGTCGCGACGTCGCCAGCCGCGCGAGCTGACGTCGGAATCGCGCTGTCCGAGCTCGAGCTGCACTTCGCGCTGCCCCGGCTCGATGTCCCGACGCTCGTCGTCGCGGGCGACCGGGACCGGCTGACGCCGGCGTCCCACGCGCGGCGGATCGCGGCCGAGCTGCCCGACCTCGAACGCCTGCTGGTGCTGCCTGAGACGGGGCACATGGCGCCGCTCGAGCGACCCCGGGAGCTGAGCAGCGCGCTGGTGGAGCTGGCTGCGAAGACCACACTCGGCGCCGAATTGGCGGCCGCATGATCACGGGGGCACGAATCCCCAGCTCGGATTCCGGGTAGTTCAGCGATGTGACTATCGTGAGTCCAACCTCGAGAGTCCTCGTGCAGGTGCTGCTGGAGGATCCAGACCTGGCCGAGTCGGTTGCCGTCGACGAGCGAGACCAGGCGATCGAGGACTGCAGCGCGGCCGAGCTCCGCGTCCCCTCCGGTCCGTGGACCCCCACCGGAGACGCGCCTGAGGACCTCGGCATCGGCCTGCTCGTGCTCGAGGGCCTCGTAATCCGCCAGGTCAGCGTGCACGGCCGGTCCGGCGCCGAGCTGCTCGGCCAGGGCGATCTGCTGCGTCCGTGGGAGGCCGAGGAGGAGCCCGGCCTGCTGCACGTCAGCGTCGAGTGGACGGCGTTGGAGCCTTTGCGGCTCGCGATCCTCGATGAGGATTTCGCGCGGCAGCTCGGTCGCTATCCGCAGCTCTGCGGGCGTTTGTTCGCGCGCTCGACGCAGCGCGCGCGCAACCTCGCGGTCAACATGGCGATCGTCCATCACGCGCGCGTGGACGTGCGCCTGCACATGCTGTTCTGGCATCTCGCCGGCCGCTGGGGTCGGGTTCGCAGCGACGGCACGGTGCTCCCGGTGCGGCTCACGCACAGGGTTCTCGCGCAGCTCGTGGCCGCGCGGCGCCCTACGGTCACCAGTGCTCTCTCGCAGCTGTCCAGGCGGGGTCTGGTACGCTCGACCGGCGACGCGTGGTTGCTCGCGGGCGATCCGCCGGCGGAGAGCTTGGAGTGAATTTCCGCGCGTTGCGGGCGTAGGGCGCAGGGCGCAGGGCAGCGGATCAGCCGGGAGAAGCTGATCAGGTGCACATCGATCCGTACATCGTTCTGGGAAGCGCGATCGTAGGGCTGTTGGTCGGCATGACCGGCGCGGGTGGTGGCGCGCTGATGACCCCGATGCTGATCCTGCTGTTCGGGGTCACACCGTCGACCGCCATTTCGAGCGATCTGGTCGCGGCCGTCGTGATGCGGCCGATCGGGGCCGCCGTGCACCTGCGCGCCGGCACGGTCAACCTGCGCCTGGTCCGCTGGATGGTCCTCGGCTCGGTTCCGGCCGCCTTCCTCGGCGCCTATCTGCTGCGCGAGATGGGCCACTCGAAGTCCGCGCAGACGAACATCGAGACGGCGCTCGGCGCCGCCCTGCTCGTCGGTGCCGGCGCGATGGTCTTGCGCTACATACTCGACCGTCGGAGCGGCAACCGCCGCATCGGGGTCGTGAAGGATGTGCGGCCGCGCCCTTTGGCGACGGTCGCGATCGGCGTGATCGGCGGGATCATCGTCGGCCTCACGTCCGTCGGGTCGGGCTCGTTGATGATCGTCCTGATGCTGTTCCTCTATCCGACCCTCGGCGCCAACCAGCTCGTCGGGACCGACCTCACGCAGGCCGTTCCGCTGACGCTCGCGGCGGCGCTTGGAGCGATCATCTTCGGCCACGTGCAATTCGGGCTAACGACCTCCATCGTGATCGGCAGCGTGCCGGCGGTGTTCGTCGGCTCGTTGCTGTCCTCGCGCGTTCCGGACCGCTACATCCGCCCGGTGATCGCATTCGTGATCTTCGCCTCCGGACTGAAGTACATCGGGGTGAGCACGACGGCGCTCGGCTGGATTCTGTGCGCGACGCTGCTCGTCTCCGCCGCGGGGTGGATGTGGGTGGCGCGTCCGTGGGAGCTGGAAGAGGCCGGCGCTGAGGCCCACGTCGTTCCCATCACGATCGAGTCCGAGCAGGACGGCAGTGTCGTCGGCATTGGCGACCAGCGCGCTTGAGGTCGCGGTCGCCGGCGGGCCGCTGGCGGTCTTCCGCTTCGGGACGAGCGGGGCCGGCGACGCGCAGGTCCTGGCCGTGCACGGGATCACCGCCAACAGCCGTGCCTGGGTCCCGGTCGCGCGCGCGCTCGACGGCGTCGCGAGCGTGATCGCGCCAGACCTGCGCGGCCGCGGTCGCAGCAGCGAGCTCCCGGCGCCTTACGGGATCGACGCGCACGTGGCCGACCTCATCGCGCTGCTCGACCAGCTCCCCATCCAGCAACCGGCGGTGGTCGTCGGGCACTCGCTCGGCGCCTATATCGTCGCGGCGCTCGTCGTGCGGGCGCCCGAGCGAGTTCGAGCGGCGATCCTCGTCGACGGGGGGCTGAAGCTGCCGCTGCCGGACGGGGTCGATCCGCAGGCGCTGCTCGACGCGACCCTCGGGCCGGCGGTCGCACGTCTGCGCATGACGTTCCCGAGCCGCGCCGCATATCGCGACTGGTGGCGCTCACACCCCGCCTTCGCGCGCGGCGACGTGGCCGACGAGGACCTCACCGCATACGCCGATCACGACCTCGTCGGCGGTGAGCCGGAGCTTCGCTCCTCAGTCGCCGAGCCCGCCGTGCGCGGCGACGCCGCGGCCCTGTTCGACACGGACGAGGCGGCCGCTCGGCTGGCGGTTGCGAGCACGCTGCTGATCGCGCCGCGGGGGCTGCTCGACGACCCGCATCCGCTGCAGCCGGCGCCGCTGGCCCACGCCTGGGCGGGGGCCGCACCCGAGCTGCGGCGCGTGGTGGAGGTACCTGACGTCAACCACTACACGCTCACGCTCGGCCGCGCGGGCGCGGCGGCGGTCGCGCGGGCGGTCGCGGACGCCCTCGCCGGCTGAGCGGTTGCCGTGCTGGGGCGGTCATTCGCGTAACGGCACCTGGATAACTGCCCACTCGAGCGGCGAGAAACGCCGAACGGGGCGTTGATCATGCACAGGAGGGTCAACGTCCCAGTGGGCGTATGTGGACGCTCGAGTGGGACGATTCCCAGGTTCGCAAGCCCGCTCATCCGTGAACGGCGCTTAGCGGGCGGCCCGGCCAGGGCAGACCGTGGAATATCGACCCACGGTCCGTGGAATATCGACCCATACAGGGGGGTCGATATCCCACGCTCAGAATTTCTCAGGCCTCTCCAGTGGCCGGGCTCGGCGGCCCCGCTTGATCCGCGAGCGCCTCCGGACCGCCGGCGGGCTCTGACGGCGACGACCCATCGGCGGTCGCGTCCGCGCCGTCCGCCTCCGGAGCCGGCTCGGAGAACAGCAGTTCGTTGAGGAACGAGCCGGTGACCCCGGCCGCAACTGCCAGCGCGGCCCACTGGGGACCCTTGAAGCGCGGGAACAGCACGGCGTCGACCGATGGCCACCCCGGGCCTTGCTCGGCGAGGACGGCGACCGCGGCGATGATGACGGCGTTGTACTCGAACCCGCCGTTCGAGACCCACACGCCGCTCTTGAGGTGAACCTTGCGGATGGCCGTGAACATCGCGCCCGTGATCGTCGCGGCCGCTACCGGCGTCAGGAAGCCGAGCGTGATCAGCAGGCCACCGCCCGCCTCCGCGGCCCCGGCCGCGAGCGCGTGACGCTGGCCAGGCCGCAGACCCACGCTCTCGAAGAACGCCCCGGTGCCCTCAGGCCCGTGGCCGCCGAACCACCCGAATAGCTTCTGCGTCCCGTGGCCGATGAACAGGGGCCCGAGCGTGGAGCGAAGGAGAAGTCTGCCGGTATCCATGAACGGTGAGAAGGTTCCCCAGCCCGCGGCCGGTCAAACCCGGGTCAGGGAATCGCCACAGTATCAGCAAACTCGCCGACGGCGAGGAGAGGTTCGACGAGCAGCATCAGCTCGCAGCGCAACTGCGAATCACTGAGTGACCTGTCATTCCTACTCATCCCTATGCGTTGATCGCGGTCGCTCACCCGAGTCTCCCTTGATGTCCCCAGACCCCACTGGGAACCGATTGCAACATTCAACACTTCCGTCCGCGCCGTGGGTACGATGCCGCCACTCGTCGTAAAGAGGCAAAGGAGGATCTATGAGCCAGGTCGCTGCTCCGACCCCCGTCCGAGAGGATCTTGGCGCCGAGGGGCTCGAGAGAGGCGTTGGGTTTCTTGGTCTGTTGTGGGCCTCGGAGGGCTCGATCATCGGCTCTGGATGGCTGTTCGGGGCACTCGTCGCGGCCACGTACGCCGGGCCATCGGCGCTGATCGGATGGGTGGTCGCATCGGTGATCATCATCCTGCTCGCGCTGGTGCACGCAGAGCTCGGTGGGCTCTTCCCGGTCAGCGGCGGCACGAGCCGTTTCCCGCACTACGCGTTTGGGAGCTTCGCCGGCGCCACGTTCGGATGGGCGTCGTACCTGCAGGCGGCGACGGTCGCCCCGATCGAGGTGCTCGCGGCGATTCAGTACCTGTCCACGGCCCACTGGGCGCGCAACTTCTACAAGCCGACACACCCCTACGGCACTCTCAGCGGGAGCGGCATCGTCGCCGCGATCATTCTGATGGTGATCTTCGTGATCATCAACCTGATCGGGATCAGGTGGCTGGCCAGGGCGAACAACGGGATCACCTGGTGGAAGGTCGCCATTCCGGTGCTCACGATCATCGTGCTGCTGACGACCCACTTCCACGGTTCGAACTTCTCGGCCGGGGGTGGCTTCTTCGTGCACGGGAAGGCGCTGAAGTCGATCATGATCGCGATCCCGTCCGGCGGAATCGTGTTCGCGTTGCTCGGATTCGAGCAGGCCGTGCAGTTAGGCGGGGAAGCGAGGAATCCAAAGCGAGACCTTCCGCGCGCGGTGATCTTGTCGATCCTCATCGGCGCGGCGATCTACATCCTGCTGCAGGTCGCGTTCATCGGGGCGATCAGCCCGCACCTTCTCGCCACGGAAGGACCATGGACCAACCTGGGCGGCAGCAATACCAATCCCCAGGTCGTTGCCCTGAATGCCGGGCCTTTCTACACGGTGACGAAGATCGCGGGACTTGCGTGGCTGGCCTTCGTCCTTCGGATCGATGCGGTCGTCTCACCGGCCGGCACGGGACTCATCTACACGACCTCGTCCTCGCGACTCAGCTTTGCCTTGAGCAGGAACGGCTACGTCCCGACGGCGTTTGAGAAGACCGACAGGCGGACGAAAGTCCCGGTGATCGGCATCCTGTTCGCGACCGTGATCGGCCTCTTGTTCCTGCTGCCGTTCCCGAGCTGGGCCGAGCTGGTGAACGTCGTCACGAGCGCCTCGGTGCTGATGTACGCCGCCGCGCCGCTCGCGCTCGGCGCGTTGCGCAAGCAAAAGCCTGAGCTTCCGCGGGTGTACAGCCTCCCTGTGGCGAGAGTGCTCGCACCGCTGGCGTTCGTGTGCGCGAGCTGGATCATCTACTGGGCCGGGTGGGAGACCTACACGACGCTGATGGTGGCGATGCTGATCGGCTACGCGCTGATCGCGGCGTCGTACGCGCTCAAGCTCAACCACAAGGCGCCACCGATGGATTGGGGTGCCGCGGTCTGGATCATCCCGTACCTCGTTGGGATGTTGGTCATCTCGTATTTCGGCGACTTCGGCCCAGGCGGGATCATCGGCGGCATCGGTGTCTTCAAGCACGTGCTCGACCAGGGCGGCAACGACGATCTCGGGCTCTGGGGAGGCCTGGCCGCGGTGGCGGCGTTGAGCCTTGTCATCTACTACACGGCGATTGCCAAGCGACTTCCCAGGGAGAAGGTCGACTACTACGTGCGCGAGGTGTACCCGCCGCCGATCACCGAGTAGCCGGCTGGCTGCCGCGACGTTCACCCGCCGCCGATCACCCGGCGGCGGGCGGGCACGATCGCCGAGTGACGGGCGGGTTGTCCCTATCCCGCCGCGTCACTCGCGGGCGTCAGCTCCGCGGCTCGCATCGACACGCCGGCGGCGGCGTAAGCGTCAGGGGCGTCGAGCGTTTCGGCCGCCAGCAATGCGTGGCTGAGACTGTCGAGCTGGTCGCGGTGATCGCTCAACAGATGGGTGACCTCGACGTGAGCCTCGTCGACCATGCGCTTCACTTCCTGATCGATCAGCCACTCGGTCTGCTGAGAGATTTCGCTGGCGCCGGGCAGGAGCGGACCGTTGCCCTCGCTGGGCAGCACCGTAATCGGCCCGATCTTGTCGCTCATCCCCCACCGGCCGACCATCTGACGCGCGATCTGGGTCAGCTGCTGGATGTCAGATTCGGCTCCGGTGGTGATCTTGCCGTACACGACCTCCTCGGCCACGCGGCCACCGAGCGCGACCTTGATCTTCGCGTCGAGCTCCTCGCGCGAATAGGAGACGCGATCGGCATCGGGTGTCGAGAGCGTCACCCCGAGCGCCATTCCGCGCGGGATGATCGAGACCTTGCGCACCGGGTCAGCATCCGGGGTCAGCATGCCCACGAGCGCGTGACCCGACTCGTGATAGGCAGTGCGCTCGCGGTCCTCGGGGCTGAGCAAAATGTTGCGCGGGGCCCCGAGCAGGATCTTCTCGAGCGAGTCAGTGAAGTCGGCCATCGTCACGCGCGTGTGGTCGCGGCGCGCCGCGAGCAGTGCAGCTTCGTTGCACAGGTTGGCGAGGTCGGCGCCGACCATGCCAGGTGTAGACGCCGCCAGTGCAGTGAGGTCGACGTCGTCCGCGAGCGGAATCGATCGCGTGTGCACGACCAGGATCTGGCGCCGCCCGTCCTTGTCCGGCGGCTGCACCGCGACGCGGCGGTCGAAGCGACCTGGGCGCAGCAGCGCCGGGTCGAGGATCTCGGGCCGGTTGGTCGCGCCGAGCACGACGACCGCCTCGTTGGGCTCGAACCCATCCATTTCAGTCAGGATCTGATCGAGCGTCTGCTCGCGCTCGTCGTTCGCGCCCGTGATGCCGGCCGAACCCTGGCGCGAGCGTCCAATCGCATCGAGCTCGTCGATGAAGATGATCGCCGGCGCCGCCTCCTTGGCCTTCGCGAACAGGTCCCGCACACGGGCCGCGCCGACGCCGACGATCGCCTCGATGAACTCCGACGCGGCGATTGAGAAGAACGCGGCGTGTGCCTCACCCGCAACGGCCCGCGCGAGCAGTGTCTTGCCGGTCCCCGGCGGACCGTACAGCAGGACGCCGTGCGGCATCCGTCCACCCAACCGCTCATAGCGCTCGGGGTTCTTGAGAAAATCGACGATCTCGGTCAGCTCCGCCTTCGCCTCGTCGATGCCGGCGACGTCGGCGAACGTCACCTGGATCGTCTGCGGGTCGACGCGGCGTGCCTGCGAGCGCCCGAAGTTTCCGAGCGCACCCGCGGCCCCGCCCGCCGTCGCGCGCCTCGCGAGCAGCACGAACAATCCCACGAGCAGGAGCGTCGGGCCGAATCCGAGCAGCAACGTCGCCAGCAGCGAAGTCCCGGTGTTCGGATTCTGGGCGTTGACCTCCACCTTCTCGCTCTGGAGCAGCTCGGTGAGGGCATTGCCGTTCCAGAACGACGGAACCTGTGTCGAGAACAGCGTCGTCGGTGTCGCGCTCTTATCGTCGGGCGGGTAGCGCTGCTCGGTCTTGTATGTGCCTTGGATCGTGTCGCCCTTCGACGAGATCGACTTGACCTGACCCGCGTCGACCTGGGAGATGAAAGTGGGGCTGAACGGGACGCTCACGCGCGGCTCGCCTGTCGAATGAAAGAACAGCAACGAGAGCCAGTTGAGCGCGAGCAGGATGATCACGAAGATCCAGAAGCCACGCAGCCGGTGCGGTGGCCGCGGCTTGTGCTGATCGGGCATGCCGCGCCCGTCGGGCGCCGGGGCGACCCGCCAACCCTGCTTGTCGCGCGGCATCGGTCCGGGCCGGGCCGACTTGGAAGCGCCGTCAGAGCCGTTTGAAGTGGACCGCGCTGAGCCGTCCGAGGTGGGCTGCGTCTCGCTCATGTCGATTCATTCTGGCGCGTCGCGGACATGAACCCCATCACGAATTGCTATGCGGCGTGAGCCAGTCGATCGGTTCGCTCGCGACCGGTGCGCCAAGGCGGCGAGGCGCACCGGGTCGATTGTGACTCGATGGCCTCGATTGGTGAACGCAGCCTGAGTGCGCCGCGCATGCTTTTATAGTCCTTCTGAACATTGCATACCGTTTCGGTTCCGAAAGGAGTCTAGTGGAGCACAGTCAAGAGCTAGCGGCGCTCATTCGCGCCCGGATCAGCGAGTTGGAGTCCGACTTGGACGCCCATCGCCGTGCGCTCGCGGTTCTCGAGGAACCGTCGGCGGACCTGCACGCGACGTCAAACGGCAAGCCACGCCGCCGCACCGCCCAGCGCCGGGCTGACAACTCGCAATCGCGGGCTCAGCTCCCTGACGCAAAGCCGGTAACTCGGCGCCCGCGCCCGGTCGTGTCAGCCGAAGCGGTATTCGATGTCGTCAAGGAAGGAAACGACCAGGCGGCGGTGATCGCGAAGGAGTTCGGTGTCTCGACCGCAGTCGTTCGACAGCGCCTCGAGCAACTCGAGCAGGCTGGCCGGGTGAGCCGCACCGGTGAGCGGCGAGGCACTCGCTGGCGCAGCCACGCGGCTAGCTAGCGGCCCCGTCAGCGACCATAGCGCCCCGTCAGCGACCAGCGCCTATCCGACGATCAGCTCGCCGCCACGGTCGGGCGTGACGACGAGCATGCTGCGCCGAGCTCGTTCGGGTTCTGGGTGCACAGGACGCACGTGCAGGTTCGCCGCGGCGCTGCAGCACCTCCCGCATCTCCATCTCGGCGAACGGCGCGCCGGCGCAGCGCCGTACGCCACCGCCGAACGGAATCCACGATGGTGGATTGCGGGCGCTGAACTCCAGCCAGCGCTCGGGGCGGAATGCCGACGCCTGTGGCCACAGGTCCTCCCGGCGCATGCCAGCCACAGGCACGCCACGACCTGGACGCCGGCGGGCAGCTCCCACCCCCGATGCGAGCGGGCTCGAGCAAGAGCCGCGGCGCGATCGTGAGCGGCGGGCGCGCGCGCAGCACCTCCTTGACGACCGCGTCGAGATAGGCAGGGTCACGCTCGCGTAGCCGGGCCTGGACCGCGGGATGGCGCGCCAGGCGTTCGAACGCCCAGGCCAACGATGCCGACGAGCTGTCGTGCCCGCCGACAAGCAAGGCCACGAGCTCGTCGCGCAGGTGGCTGTCGCGTCGGCGCATTGCCATCCTCGTCGCGCTGCTCGAGCAGCAACGACAGAATCGAGTCGCCACCCGGCGCGGCGCGGTGGCGCGCGATCAGATCGAAGAGCAGCGCATCGAACCGTTGCACCGCGACGCGGAAGCGCCCCCACGGGCTGTGCGGTCCGAGATCCCGCCGCACCAGCACCATTGCCAGCGTCCGCGGGAGCGAGCGCACCTCTGCCAGCGTGCCCTCGATCGCATCTCGCAGACGCGCCGCACTCGACGTCCCCCTGGGCGCCGAACACAACCCGCAGAATCATCTCAAGTGTCAACTGTCGCATGCGATCAAGCGCGATGACCCGCCCTCGCCAGGCGGCGAACTCGCGCTCGGCGAGCTCCGCGACCATCGGCGCGAACGCCCGCATCCGGTCACCGTGGAACGGTCCCTGCAACAACCGCCGCTCGCGCAGATGTGCCTCACCGTCGAGCAGGAGGATCGAGTCAGGCCCGGCGAACGGTCGCAGGAACTCCCAGCTGCTGGCCCGCGGGGGCAATCAGCGGGATCCAGTCGGAACACTCTCGCGTACCGCGTCCGGGTGCGAGAACAGCACCATCGGCTCCTCAGTCCAGTACGTGCGGATCGTGACCGGGTCGCCGAAGCGAGCGTGAGCGCCGCTCCAGGAACGCCGTCGGCCGTGGCCATCCACGCAATCGTCTGCGACACCGCCGGCGAGCGAGGACCGGGCGGCAGCTGCGGTGCGGCCACGGGGACTCAGCCCAACAGCGCGCGCAGCGACTGCTTCAGCGACCGCGTCGTCGCGAGCACGGCGGTCGGCTCGTAGCCGCAGTGCGCCATGCAGTTCGTCGCAGCGCGGGTCGCGGCCGCGGCCGTACTTCGACCAGTCGGTCGTCTCGACCAGCTCCTTGTAGGTCTCGCGTAGCCGTCCGCCATCAGGTAGCAGGGCCGCTGCCAGCCGAACAGCGAGTAGCTCGGAATCCCCCACGGCGGTGCACTGGAAGTCGACCTTGCCCTCGAGGAAGTCGAGGAACAGCGGCGAGTGGTTGAGCCGCCAGCGCTTGCCGCCGGCCGTCGGCGAACGCCTCGCGGAACAGCTCGCGCGTCTGCTCGACGCCGAGGAAGTGCTCCTGGTCGGGCGCCTTCTCGTAGGCGTAGGCGGGCGAGATCATCATCTGGTCGACCTCGAGCTCGTCGTTGAGGAAGTCGAGCACCTCGCGCACCGTCTCGGGCGAGTCGTGGGTGAAGAAGGTCGTGTTGGTCGTCACGCGGAAGCCGCGCTGCCTTGGCCTCGTGGATCGCGGCGACCGCCTTGTCGAAGACGCCCGTCGCGGCAGACCGACTCGTCGTGGCGCTCGCGCAGCCCGTCGAGGTGGACGGCCCAGGCGAAGTACGGCGACGGCTTGAACAGGTCGAGCTTGCGCTCCATCAGCAGCGCGTTCGTGCACAGGTAGACGAACTTCTTGCGCTTGATCAGCTCGGCGGCGATCTCGTGGATCTCGGGGTGGATCAGCGGCTCGCCGCCCGCGATCGAGACCATCGGCGCGCCGCACTCCTCGATCGCGGCGATCGCCTGCTCGACCGGCATCCGCTGGCGCAGGATGTGCTCGGGGTGCTGGATCTTGCCGCAGCCCGCGCACGCGAGGTTGCACTGGAAGAGCGGCTCGAGCTCGACGAGCAGCGGGAACCGCTCGCGCCGCGCGCAGCTTCTGCCGCGCCAGGTAGCGGGCCATCCGGACTGCTCTGCCTGAACGGAACGGGCATGTGTCACCTACCTCCTGCGCGGAGCTCCGGAGGCAGCTTGAAGTACATCGTCCTCCTTCGCGACCGTCGCGCTCGCTGACCGTGACACCGCCGAGCCCGCCGAGCGCCTGAACGACGCCCTGGACGAGCGACTCGGGCGCCGAGGCGCCGGCGGTCAGACCGACCCGGCGCACGCCGAGCAGGCGTGCCGGCGGGATGTCGCCTGCGTCGCTCGACCAGCATGCGCCGGGCAACCGGCCCGCTCGGCGACCTCGACGAGCCGGTGCGAGTTGGACGAGTTCTCGGAGCCGACGACGAGCACGAGGTCACACTCGCTCGCGAGCGCGCGCACGGCGTCCTGGCGGTTCTGGGTCGCGTAGCAGATGTCGCTGGATGCCGGGCCGACGAGCGCCGGGAAGCGCTCGCGCAGCGCCTCCACGACATCGGCGGTCTCGTCGACCGCGAGCGTCGTCTGCGTCAGGTAGGCGACCCGCTCGGGATCGTCGACCTCGAGCCGTGCGACCTCGTCGGCGCTGGCGATCACGCGCATGCGCTCCGGCGCCTCGCCGAAGGTCCCCTCGACCTCCTCGTGGCCCTCGTGCCCGACCAGCACGATGTCGAAGCCCGCGCCCGCGAAGCGGCGCGCCTCGGCGTGGACCTTGGCCACCAGCGGGCAGGTCGCGTCGATCACGTCGAGCTCGCGCTCGGCGGCCTGCGCGCGCACCGCCGGCGAGACGCCGTGGGCGGAGAAGATCACGGTCGCGCCGGCCGGCACCTCGTCGACCTCCTCGACGAACACCGCGCCGTGGCGCTCGAGCTCTGCGACGACGTGCGAGTTGTGGACGATCTGCTTGCGCACGTAGATCGGCGCGCCGCGCTCGGCGAGCGCCCGCTCGACGATCTCGACCGCGCGCTCGACGCCCGCGCAGGACGCGCGCGGCGCGGCGAGCACGACCTCGCGCGCGCGAGAGCGCCCGCGCCCACTCCTCGACCAGCGCGCTCGCGACGGCGCAGCGCGCGGTAGGCGGCTGCCGCGCCGGCGACCGTCCGCAGCGGCCGGTGGAGCTCGTGGCGGTGGCGTGTCGAGACGACGCGAAGGGTCACCAGCGGCGCGCGCTGCGCCGCCGGCGCGAGCCACGCCGACTCCATGTCGACCGCGAGCGCGCCGGATGCGCTGCAGCGCGCGCCGGCGCTCGCGCACTACGAGCCGCTGGCTCGAGGCGATCGGCCCGACGCGGACGCGCAGACCGCCGCGGCGCAGCACGCCGGCGAGGATCGTCGGGTCGGCGCACGCGGTCGTCCCGGTCGGTCCGCGCAGCTCGGTCGCGAGCACGACGTCGCCCGGTTCGAGCTCGGCGTCGAGCGCGCCGCAGAAGCCCGCGATCAGCACCGGCCCCCGCGCCGCATTGCGAGCGAAGTCGGCCGAGCGCGCGCCCGCCGCGGCCCATCCCGATCTTCTGGACGCTCGCCCATGGCGCGCCCGCGCGGACCGCGCGCGCCTCGATCGAGAGCGGCGCCAGCACGAGCAGGCTCGGTCCGGGTCCCGGGCGATCTCGGCGGCGGCGACGGGCTCACGTGCGATCCCCTTCGATGTGCTCGCTGCGCCCGTGCGCCGGCGTCTGTCCGCTGCCGTTCGCGTTGCCATGGCGCTGCCGAATGGCGCCGAACGGCGATGCCGCGGTGCGCGCTCGAGTGCCGCGAGCGCCTCACGCGCCGCCGCCGGGCCGCTGCGCACCGCGCCCTCCATCGTCGCCGGCCAGCCCGTGTCCGTCCAGCTCCCGGCGAGCACGAAGCCCGGCAGCGCGGTCCGCGGCTCCAGGCCGCAGCGCGCGCGCGCCGGGCGCCGCCCGGAACGTCGCGGCGTGCTCGCGCGTGACGAAGAACGCCTCGACGGACGCGCCCCGCATCGGCAGGCAGCAGCTCCGCGAGCGCCGGCAGGTAGCGGCTCGCGGAGATCCTCGATCGTCATCATCAGCTCCCGTTCGGCCGCCGACAGCGACATCGCAAGGTACTGCGCCGTCGGCCGACGCCGGCGCTCGCGGTGCGGTCGAACACCCACTGCACCGGCGTGTGGACGCCGGCGGCGAACGGGAGTCGAGCACGCGCCGGTCGTAGCACGACGTGGATGTTGACGATCGGCGAGCGGCCGAGCCGCGCGAGCGCGGCTCTCGACGACGCCGGCCTCCGGCGGCGTCAGGCGCGCGGCGCGGTCGCTGCGCCACCGCGAGGATCACCGCGTCGGCATCGAGCGTCGGAGCGCCGCTCACCTCGACGCGAAAGCCGCCGTTGGCCGGCAGGATCGCGGTGACGCCGCGCCGCAGGCACACCTCGACGCCGGCGCGCTGCGAGCGCCCGCCGCGCGGCGGCGTCGTGGATCTCCGACAGCGGCACTCGGGCATAACCGATGTCGCCCGCCGCGGGATCGCTCGAGCAGACCCGACCTGGAACACCTGGGCCGCCTGCGCGAGCGAGGCCGTCCGGGCTACCAGGTTGAGCGTCGGGCGCGCGATCAGCCTCCCAGATCGCGTCGATCGTCGCGGCGCTCTGGCCGTGCGCAGCGAGCCAGTCGCCGAACGAGCTGCCCGTCGACCGCGGGATCCTCGGTGTCGACGGCTTGCAGCGCCCGCATCGCCATCGCCACCGCCGAGTCGCTCCCGCGGCGTCGAGCAGACGGTAGCGAGCGAGCGCGCCCGCGAGATGCAACGGCGCCGGCAGGCCATTGCGCCGCAGCCAGGCTGCGCTTGTCGACCGGGCGCCAGCACGGGAACCTCGAGGCGCGGTTGGAGCGTGACGAGTGCGCTTGCATCGAGCTGCTCGAGCAGATCGCGGTACGCGGTGCAGCAGCGCAGGAAGACGTGTTGTCCGTTGTCGGCGCGGATCCCGTCGCGGGTGAACGAGTACGCCGCGCCGCCAAGCCGTCCGCGCGACTCGAGCACGTCACGGCGAAGCCTGCACGGGCGCACTCGAGCGCGGCGGTGATGCCGCCCAGCCCGCCGCCGACGACCACGACCTGGCGTTCGCTCATTGCCGTCCCCCGTTCCCGGATGAGGCGGCTGCGCCGCGCTCGCCACTGAGCGCGCGCACTGCGATCGCGCCCTGCGCGCCGGCCAGGCTGCGCGCCGCGACCCAAGCCTTCTCCCACGGAGCCAGCGAGATGCGGCCGCGCAGGACTTCGATCGGCTCGCGTGCGATCCGGTCGAGAATCGCGCGGTAGATGCCGGTCATCGCCAGCACGCACGAGGCGCTGCGCGCGTCCAGCATCCCCGCTAGACGCAAGCCTGCGATCGAACCATTCGCGCGCCCGCGCGGCCTGGAAGCCGACCAGCGCCGCGACGCGATCCGGCGGCGCGACGACGAGATCGGCGCAGCCGAACTGCTCCAGCTCCTGGGCCGGCAGGTACACGCGCCCGCGCTCCCGATCCTCGCGTACGTCGCGGAGGATGTTCGTCAGCTGCATTGCGACGCCGAGGTCGTCGGCGAGTCGAGGACGCGAGCCCCGGGCGGACTCTCGGCCGTCGCTGAAGATCGCCAGGCACAGCCGACCGACCGAGCCGGCGACGTCGCGGCAATAGACGACGAGCTCATCGAACGTCTCGTAGGTGGTCTCGTTGACGTCGAGCTCGACGCCGTCGATCAGCAGGCCGAGCGCGTCCGCCGGCAGCTCGTAGCGACGCAGAGCGTGATACAGCCCGGTTGCGACGGGGTCATCTGGCCGGTCGATTCCCCCGCCGAGAGCGACTCCACCATCTCCCGCTCGGCCGCGAGCGCGCGGAGCTGATGCTCGCGGTCGAGCTCGCCGCTGTCGCCGATGTCGTCGACACGGCGGGCGAACGCATACACGGCGCTCATCGCGTAGCGCTTGGAGCGCGGCAGCAGACGAATCCCGTAGTAGAAGTTCGCGGCTGCCACGCGCGTGATCTGCTCGCAGCGACGGTAGGCCTGCTCGGTCTCGAGCGCCGCTACGGTCATCGGCCGACCATCGCCGCGATGAACGCTTTCGCGAACGTGCGCGGAGGGCGCTTCGGCGGCTCCTCGCCGAGCACGTCATAGCCGACCTGCGCGAGGCCGCCGAGCGCGGCCCGGCCGCCCGCGAGGAAGCCCGCGACGGTGAGCCTCGGGCGCGGCGCCAACGTCGGCGTCAGGGGCGCCCCGGCGGCCAGCAGCAATCGCGCGCGGCTCGCCTCGTACGCGAGCAGCGCTCGGAGCCGGTCACTGGCGTGTGCGGCGATGAGGTCGCGCTCCTCGCAGCCGAAGCGCCGCAGGTCCTCCTGTGGCAGGTAGATCCGCCCCTGCGCGTAGTCCTCGCCGACATCCTGAAGGTGCTCGATCACCTGCAGCCCGGCACAGATCCCATCAGACCACGCGATCCGCTGCTCGGTCGCGGCCCCGAACACGTGCAGCACCAGCTCGCCGACTGGCGCGGCCGACAGCTGGCAGTAGCCGAGCAGCTCATCGAACGTCTCATAGCGCGACACGCGCTGATCCTGACGGTTGGCCAGGACGAGCCGCCTGAACGGCGCCTCGGGCAGCGGGCACTCACGGACCGCCAGCGCCAGACTCTGCATCAGCGGATGCTCTGGCGGCTGGCCGCCAAACACACGGCCGAGCTCGTCGTCGAGCCAATCGAGCAGTGCCTCGCGATCGCCGGGCGCTTCGTCGCCGATGTCGTCGACCAGGCGCGCGAAGCCATAGATCGCGAGTAGATGGCGGCGCGCCGTGCGGCCTACCAGGATGCTCGCGACCGGGAAGTTCTCCTCCCGCGCCTGCACCATCACGGCCGCGGGCGCAGGCGCCAGCGTCGCTTCGGTAGTCATCGCGTACACCGGCCGAGTGCCATCACCGGGAACACTAGGCGGTACAGGTGGTAGTTGATATAGAAATCGGACGGAAAGCCGGTGCCCGTGAACTGCGGCTCGTCCCAGCCGCCGTCCTCGCGCTGTGCGTCCGCGAGCCACCGCACGCCTCGCCTGACCGCAGGCGAACGCTCGCCGGCGGCGTCGAGCGCGAGCAACGCCCACGCCGTCTGCGATGCGGTGCTCGTGCCACGCCCGATCCACGCCCGCTCGTCGTAGGAACGAGGATCCTCGCCCCAGCCGCCGTCCTTGTTCTGATGGGCCTCGAGCCACGCGACCGCGCGCCGAACGCACGGGTCCGCGCGATCGACGCCGGCCGCGACCAGCGCCGGCACGGCGGCGCCGGTCCCGTACACGTAGTTCACGCCCCAGCGCCCGAACCACGAGCCGTCCGCTTCCTGCGCATCCAGCAGCCACTGCACGCCGTCCTGGGCGGGCTGCGCATCGCCACGGTCCAACGCCGCCAACATTTCGACGACGTGCGCCGTCACATCGGCGCTCGGCGGGTCGATCACCTCGCCGAAGTCGCAAAACGGCAGGTCGCGGGCGAGGCTGCGGCAGTTGTCGGCGTCGAACGCGGCCCAGCCGCCGTCGGCGCTCTGCATGCCCTCCATCCAGGCAGCCGCGCGATCGATCGTGGCGTCGACGCGCTCAGGGCGCGGATGGTCGACGGTTCGCAGCGCCAGCACGACCTCGGCGGTGTCGTCGACATCGGGATAGTTCACGTTGGCGAACTCGAACGCCCAGCCGCCGGGACGCAAGTGCGGACGCCGGACCGCCCAATCGCCCCGGACCAAGACCTGTTCGTCGAGCAGCCAATCCACCGCCCGCACCAGCCGCGGGTCGTCCGCGGGCACGTCGGCCTCCGCCAGCGCCAGTAATGCGAGCGCCGTGTCCCAGACCGGCGACTGACAGGCCTCCAGGCGGCGGCTGCCCTCGTTGATCGTGAACGCATCGAGCCCCTCCAGCCCGAGCTTCATCACCGGATGCTCGAGTTCGTAGCCTCGCAGGTGCAGCGCGATCAGCGAGTAGACCCAGGGCGGCTGGATCCCCCCCCACGAGCCGTCCGCCTCCTGACGCTCGACGATCCACCGTTCCGCGCGCGAGAGCGCGAATGAGCGCACCAAGCGGATTGGATGCAGTTGATACACGTGGAGCGCGCGGTCGAGCAGCAGCAGAGCTCGGCCCGCCAACGTGTGCGTGACGGGGGGCGACCACCGCTCGACGCCGTAGAGCTCCTCGAGCGAGAACGGCAGCGGCCGGCAGGGCTGGTACGTCAGCACCACCGACAGCGCGACGATCGTCTGGCGGGCCCAACAGGCGAAGTC
The DNA here is from genome assembly GCA_963763525.1 of uncultured Solirubrobacterales bacterium. Classification (GTDB taxonomy): domain Bacteria; phylum Actinomycetota; class Thermoleophilia; order Solirubrobacterales; family Solirubrobacteraceae; genus Palsa-465. Next base: position 85,787 of record CAVXPA010000008.1, on the reverse strand, counting down.
ATAGATGTTCAACGGCACCCACGAGGGCAGCAGCATCAGCTCGGGCGGCAGCGCCGGGACGTTCTCCCACGGCCAGGCGCCGAACAGCGCCAGCCAGATGTGCGTGAAGACACGCGCGCGCTGCAACCCACCCTGCCCGCGTACGAACGCGCTCGCGGCGCGCATGTGCTCCTCCTCGGGCACGTCGCCGGCGAGCCGCAGTGCAACGTACGCCTCGATCGTCGTCGACAACTCGCCCGGCCCACCCCAGAAGTTCGCCCACGAGCCATCCTCGCGCTGCTTCGAGCGGATCCACTCCGCCGCGCGCTCGGTCACGTGCGCATCGCGGATCCCGAGGAACTCGCGCAGCAGGAGATCCTCGGCATCCATCGTCACGTTCGTCTCGAGCTCACCCTTCCACCAGCCGTCGCCGTGCTGGAGGCTCAGCAGATGCTCTGCCCCACGCGCGAGCGCCGAGCGGCCGGCCGCTCGCGCGCCATCCGCCGTACGCCCCGCCGAACCATCGATCGTCGCCGCATCCGTTGAGGCCTGCACGGCCTGTTGCTCATCCTGGCTGTGGGGTAAGTCGCGCACTCAACCGGTTGCGTTCGAAAGCCAACGCTCACGCGTCGGCGACGGGCTCCGTACTCCACGCGAACGCGTCCGTTACTCCGGACGCGGGCGAGAGCCTATCCCATTGTCCGGCACATGGCCGCTCGGTACGGTCGCGAACGCATTCGCCGTCGCGCTCGAGGCCGGCAAGGCGTGGCGGTCGCCTGGTCACGAGGCGATGACGGGATGGCCGCGTTGGTGCTACATCTTGAGATGTGTCCGCGAAGCAGTTGACAGCCGCCGTGATCGGCGCCGGGCCGGCCGGCTTCTACGCCGCCGATCAGCTCCTGCATGCCGGCCTCGGCGTCCACATGTTCGACGTCCTGCCGACGCCGTTCGGGCTCGTCCGCTCCGGCGTCGCCCCCGATCACCCCAAGATCAAGACGGTCACGCGCGTGTACGAGAAGACGGCGGCGCGCGAAGGATTCGAGTTCTTCGGGGGTGTCGAGCTCGGTAACCACGTCTCTCGTGCCGACCTGCAGGCGCGCTATCCGGTGATCGTGTATGCGACCGGCATGTCGGAGGATCGGCGGCTCGGGGTTCCCGGAGAGGACGCCGCGGGCTCGCACTCGGCCACCGGTTTCGTCGCCTGGTACAACGCCCACCCGGACTTCGCGGACCACGAGTTCAACCTCTCGTGCGACACGGCCGTCGTGATCGGCAACGGCAACGTCGCGCTCGACGTCGCTCGGATGCTCGTCCTCAGCCCCGAGGAGCTGGCCGCGACCGACACGGCCGACCACGCGGTCCAGGCGCTCTCGCGATCGGCCGTGCGGCGGGTCATCGTGCTCGGCCGGCGCGGGCCTGCGCAGGCAGCGTTCACGAACCCGGAGCTGCGCGAGCTCGAGGAGCTCTCGCGCGCGGACGTGATCGTCGACCCGGCCGACCTGGAGCTGGACGAAGGGAGCGCCGCGTGGCTCGCATCCGACGCGGCCGATACGACATCTCGGCGCAACGTCGAGATCCTTCGGGCGTATTCCACCAAGGCACCCCATGGCCACACGCACCGAATCGAGCTGCGCTTTCTGCGCTCGCCGGTCGAGGTCGTCACCGGCGAGGACGGCCGCACGCAGGGCCTCGTGGTCGTGCGCAACCGGCTCGAGCCCGACGGCTCCGGCCGCCTGCACGCGGTTGCGACCGACGAGCGCGAGGAGATCGCCTGCGGCCTCGTGCTGCGCTCGATCGGCTATCGCGCGCGCCAGATCTCCGGCGTGCCGTTCGATGAACGCCGGGAGCTGATCCGCAACGAGGACGGGCGCGTCGTCGAGGACGACGGCCGACCGGCGGTCGGAGAGTACGTGGTGGGCTGGATCAAGCGCGGACCCGTCGGCGTGATCGGGACGAACAAGAAGGATGCGACTGACACGGTCGCGCACATCCTCGAAGACATCGAAGCGGGCGCCGTCAACCTCCCGAGCCTCGCCGGCGACGTCGACGCGGTCGCCGAGTGGCTGGCGCAGTGTGCGCCGCACGCGGTGCGCTGGGAGGGATGGGTCCGAATCGACGAGCACGAACGCGCCGTGGGCCAGCCGCTCGGACGTCCGCGCGTGAAGCTCGTTCGCGTCCCGCACATGATCTCGGTCGCGCACGACGTCGATTCGGCCGCGCCGGCGCGCGGCTGACCCGACTCGGCCACGCCGCCGCGCGGCTGACCGGACTCGGCCGCGCGGGCCTGCTGCCGGCCTGGACTTAGCTTGTGAGGCCGACGATCCCGTTGCGCAGCAACGCCGCGGCCAGCACGACGACGATCACCGCGGCCATCGTCCGCGCGTTTCGTTCGAGCCAGCCCCGGACCGAGCGAAGGATCTCCATTGTTCGATCGTGCGCGATGGCGAGCGCGACGAGCGCCGCCAGGAGCGGCAGCAACGCGACGAGCGCGAAAGCCACCCACGCGACGATGTAGCCGCCGGCGCTGAGGTTGAGCTGCGAGACGTCCTTCAGTGCGATCGGAATGAAGCCGCCGGGGTTCGCGAGCGTCGCGCCGGCGCCGACGATCGCGATCGTCGGGGATGATGAGACCTTGCTCATCTGCGCGATCGCGTCGGCGATCCGCTTGGGATCGCGCGGGCGCCGGAGCGTACGCACGACGAGGACGAGCAGCAGGACCCCGAGTACCACATCGAGAATCGACACCCACGTCTTCGGCGTGCTCGAGCCGCTCGGCGCGGCTGCTGCATCTCCGAGCACGAAGGCGGCGACCACGCCGATGATCATCGTCATCCCGAAGGCGCCGATGAAGAACCAGATCCCCGTTCGCATCGGCCGCTCGCCGAGCACGAGCGCCAGCACGCTGAACGTGAGCGTGGTCGGCGACAGCATCGCGGCCAGCGCCGTCAGCCCCAGCTCGACGTCGACCGAGGTCATATGCCCACGGGGCGCTCGATGCCCGGCGCATCTTGGCGCTCGTTCGATCGAGCGCGCCCGACCAACCGCGCGCCCGCACCGCGGTGACGCGGGCGCGATTCGATTTGCTCTCCTTGTCCCATTGTTCCCTCGTCCGCGCCGCCCAGCGGATGTGTGCGCGCGGCACGCTCCGGATCGCCGTCAGCGCAGAAGCGTGCGGGTCGCCCGCCGGAGTGCGCGCCCGCATCCTTCGACGCTGTCGAGCGGGTTGATCCTAAACGACCGCGGGCACGCACGGCCGGATGTGTCGTCGTCCCCTGGCGCCCAACCGGCCCTTAACGGTTGTGGCACTTGACCTCTACCGAATGGTTGGTCTAAGATTCTCCGCAGCCTGTGGCACGTTTCGTCGTGGAACGCGTCACGTGACGGATCCACCTGAGGAGAGGAGCGCACATGAGGGTGCGGCACCCGATTACATGGTTAGCCGTGCTGACGTGCGCCGTGGGCCTCGCAGCCTGCGGCAGCAGCAGTACCACCACCACCAGCACGACCAGCGCCGCGACGACCAGCGCCGCGACCACAAGCGCGGCGAGCACCAGCGGCAGCGCGACGACGATCGACAACTCCAAGCCGCCGGTCAATCTCGCGTTGATTTCGTTCAACGTGCCCGGCTCGAGCTTGCTGCCCGAGTTCGAGGTCGCCGCGAACGCAGCCGCGAGCGTGATCAACTCCGAGGGAGGGTTCGGCGGTCGCAAGCTCGTGGTCAGCTCGTGCAACTCGATGCTCCAGGTGTCGGCGTCGGTCGTGTGCGCGCACAAGACGGTCACCACCCACCCGCTCGCGATGCTCGGTTGTGAGCTCACGTGGTATGCCACTGGACTGCCGCTCTACGCAGCCGCCGGCATCCCGAGCATCAACTGCCTCAACGGCCAGGCGGACGTCACGAACAAATACAGCTTCGGTCTGCAATCGAGCGCGGTCGGAGAAGACCGGGCGCTGATGCGCTACCTCTGCACGAAGTCAGACGTCCACACGGTTGTCTCGTTGCTACCCCAGTCGCCGCAGTTCACGACCGCGATCTACCCCGCCCTCCAGGCGACCCTCGCCGGCTGCGGGAAGAAGAGCATCGCGCTCTACTACCCGCTGACGGCGGTCGACGTAGATCCATACGTGGTCAAGGCGATCGGGTACAAACCCGACTTCATCTTCTTGTCCTCGATCGGCGCGCTCGTGGACAACTTCTACAAGTCCTTCCAGCAGAACGCTTGGCCGGCGTCCAAGACGGCCGTGCCGGACACAGACTTCATTCCGTCGGTCACACAGCCGCTCGGGAACTCGATCAACGGAGCGATCGTGATCGGCCAGTTCGCCACCGGGAACAGCACCGCGACAGATCCTTCGATTCCCGTGTTCGTCAAGTCGCTGAACAACAACACGACCTACACCAATGATCCGAACGTCGCGTGGATCTGGGCCGAGACGATGTTCGTCTACGACGCGGCCAAACAGATCGGCTTCGCCAACTTCAACTCATCCACGTTCCAGCACTGGCTTTCGACCTATCCAAGCCTCCCGCTCCCGCTCTCGCGCCAGTTCCAGAACCCGGGCCCCGCGGGCGCACCCCAGATCAAGCAGCCCTATGCACGGATGGAAGTCTGGGAGAACGGCAAGTTCAACCCCCTGCCGGTCGGTCCGAACAAGGACGGCTGGATCAACGGCTGGTAGCCGCTCGTGGACCCGCGGTGGCGGTGCGGGGGTAGCCTCGCACCGCCGCCGCGTGGGCCGCGGCGCTCGCAGAGCTCACGCGTGCGATAGCGTGCGCGCGGCGGCGCCGTAGCACCGAGTCGGGCCGGCGCACCTTCGGGTGCGCTTCTCCCTCTCCGGGGCCACCCCGGGGATCGCCTGTTACCTGGACCAGTGCATCGCGAGCCCCAGAGTGCGTCCGTTCGGAGGCACTTGCCGGGCACGCACGACGAGGAGCAGTCGGAGCGCGGCGCCGCGATTATTCGCGTCGTGTACGACGATTGGGAACGAGCTTCGCTCGCGCGCGAGCTCGCCGATGCATTTCTCGCGAGCCCATGGAACGCGGTGCTGATCGCCGAGGCCGGCGTCGGTCGGCTCGATCGCTGGCCGAGCTGGATGGAAGCGCTCGCCCTGCGCGTGGTCGCCGTCTACCGCACCGCCCCGGTCGATCGGCGCAGCGAGTTGGTCGGTGTCATCGCCACGTTTCTCGCCGAATACCGCGCCGTCGCCGGCGAGCCCGGGCCGCCACGGATCATCCGCACTCTCACCGTCACCGGCCGGCGCGCCACGCGGCGTGTCGTCCGCCCACGCGCGCGCGTGCAACCTCGCTGGCCGGTCGCCGAGGTCGAGTCGGTCGATGCGCTCGCGGAGATCCTCGAGCTCAGCGCCGGCCAGCTCGCCTGGCTCGCCGACGTCCGCGGCCTGGAGCGGACCGTCGCCGACGAGAAGCTGCGCAACTACCGTTACCGGCTTCTGCCCCGTCGCGACGGCCTGCCGAGAGTGATCGAGGCTCCCAAGGCGCGCCTGAAGGAGATCCAGCGGTGGGTGCTCCGCGAGACCCTCGATCGCGTCCCTCCGCACCCCGCAGCCCATGGCTTCACCCGCGGCCGTTCCGTGGTCACGCACGCGCGCCTGCACACCGGGCAGGACGCGGTCCTACGACTCGACCTCAAGGACTTCTTCGCGTCGATCAGCGCCGGTCGCGTGTACGGCCTCTTCTGCGCGCTGGGCTACACGCCGTCTGTCGCACACGTGCTGACCGGGATCAGCACCAACACGATCCCCCAGGCTGTCTGGCGTGCCATCTGGAAGCCTGCCCGGGAGCCGCGAATGGTGCAAGAGCAGTTCTGGTTCGGCCGGCGGCTCGCCACCCCCCACCTCCCCCAGGGCGCGCCGACGTCCCCGGCGCTTGCCAACCTTGCGGCGTTCAAGCTGGACCGCCGCCTCGCGGGGCTCGCCTCGGCGGCTGGTTTGCGTTACTCACGCTATGCCGACGATCTGACCTTCTCGGGGCCGGGGCGGCTGCGCCGGCGGCGCCGTTGGTTCGAGGAGTTGGTGGCCGGCATCGCCCGCGACGAGGGGTTCGTGCTCAACGACCGCAAGTCCTCCCTGCGCACGGCAGCAGCCCGCCAGTCGGTCTGCGGAATCGTCGTCAACTCCCACCCCAACGTCGCGCGGTCGGAGTACGACCAGCTGAAGGCGATCCAGCACAACGCCGAACGCCACGGACCCGCGAGCCAGAACCGCGCGGGTGTCAGTGATTTCGAAGCCTTCTTGCGCGGACGGATCTCGTGGGTCGGCTCCTTGAACCCAGACCGGGGGGCCAAGCTGTTACGGCGCTTTGAGGAGATCGACTGGACCCAGCCTCACGCGCCGCCCACGCCCTGACCGACGGTGCCCGCGTTCTTGAGCGTCGCGAAGATCTCGGGGTAGCTCGCCATCCGAGAACCCGCGCGCCCAAGCGCTCATCATGAGCTTGCGCGACGGCTCGTCGAGCGAGCGTAGGGAGAGCCTGCGAAACGTGCTCGGGGCCAGCCGAGCAGCTTGCGACCGGGCCGGCGCTCCGAGCGGCCGATCCCGGGCCGGTCGGGCGAGATCACCCGCACTCACGACGCCCGGGCGTTCTCCTCGCATCCCTACACGTCGCGCCCTGGCGGTCGAAGCGAGCCTGCTGCCCGGGTCTCTCTTTGAAAAGTAAAGCCGTCGCCGCCTGGTTATCGTCCCATTCGAGCGTGTCAAGACGGCGACTGGGTCGTTGACCAGCCACAGCGACGCTTTCGCCCCACTCGCGTCGCGCGGGCGCGCGAGTGGGACGATAACCAGGCTCCTAACTCCTTCTTCGGCTCGCTTCGCGACGCGGGTAGACAGCGTCGAAAAGTCCACTCTGGCACCAGCACGCAACGCCACCTAAGCGCCCGCCGACGCGGACGTCCCGGGCGGCGCCGGGCGCCAGGAAACCGAGCAACGCCCGCCCTTCTTGCTGTATCTCGGCTCGCTCCCTGGCGCTCAGCGGACGGTAAGCTTGGACGGCCAGGATCACGGTCTGCTCGTCCGCTGATAGCTGCCGCTTCCATTCGCCGGCGAACGTGCCGTCGGCCAGGAGTGTGCCCATTGCCGCGCCGTTGCCCAGCAACAGCGGAGTCGAGAACCGGTGCGGGTTGATGCGCTCCCGATTCTGGTAGGCGAAGTGCACGTTGTCGTACTCGGGCAGGAACCGGACCGGAGCTGGCAGGTCGGGCTCGGCCAGCGGCGCGTCAGCCAGGTCAAGCAGCTCACTCCCGCGTTCGGACCGGAACCGCCGGAGGGGCACACGCACCGTCTCCATGACCTCCCGCAGCCCGGACCACCCCGACCAAGCGCGCATGTCCGCGACACTCGCTGGGCCGAACGCCGCAAGGTAGCGCAGCAAGAACGCGACCGGCGACGGCGGCGGGTCCGGAAGCTCCGCTCCAAGCCACTGCTGCACAGTTGCCCACGCCACCGGGCCGCGCTGACCCCACACACCGCGAGGCGAAGCCTGTACGCAACTGGTAAGGACGGCAACGCTGGATGCTGCCGCCCCGGCCAGCTCATGGCCCCACCGGCCGCTCAACCGCTCCGCGAGCGCGCCGCGTGCCAGCGGCCCATCGGCCAGCGCGGCGCGGAGGTCCGCAACGAGGGCCGGCCGGTTGGCGTCGCGCAGCACGACCGCCCACGCGGCTTGGCTGGACAGGTTGCGGACGACCGCAGCGTCGGACAGGGCGCGAAGCGCGAGGAAGTCCTCCGCGGACAGGAGGTGAATGGTGGAACGCATCGCATGCCCGCGCACGTATGCGCGGGAGCTCATCAGCGTCGACAGCTCCGCGGGCGCAAAGTCCTGGAGCCGGCTCCAAGACGCGACGTATGCCGCCAGTGGAGCTTGCGCCTGCAGCCCGACGAGCCGGTCGATGAGCTCTGAGACCGGTCCGCTGCCGCGCGCGAGGAGCTGCTGGCGGGCCAGGAGCGTCCGGTTCAGCGTCCGGTCAGACAGCACCGGATGGCGAGCGGCGGGGCGAGAGGGGGCCATGCGACGAACCTACGGCATCGATCTTCTCCGCGGGTCAGCGCGAGCAACGTCGGCTGCGCCGCGAGCGCGATCGTCGCGATCGTACGGAGGTGCGGACCCGCGCCCCTGAGATTCAGGGGCGCGGGTCACACACATTCGGATTTACGGCACGACGTAGTTGACCGACGTGCCCCAGTTCGCGTTGCCATCCCTGGTCCCGCCACACGTGCCGATCGTCAGCGTGAACGCCGGCGGCACGCAGTTCGGGTACTGGATGTAGTTGGTAGCGAAGTAGACCCTCCCGCCCGAGTTGGGCATGAAGATCGCCATGCTGTAGTCACCCCAGCGCGGCCGAGTGGGACCGGGATATCCCTGGTACTCGGTGAACCCGTCCTCCGGCGCCTGCCCGAGATCGGCGACATTGATCTGCGATCCGAGCAGCCCGCTCGACGAGCTCGTCAGCCGGCCGTAAGCCGTGCTGGGATAGAACCCGCCGTTGTCGGCGCCGGTCGGCCCGCCGTTTCCACTCAGCGTGAACGCCATGACCGCCTTGCCGGTGCCACCTTCCAAACGATTGCCCTGAGCGGCGATCGCCGGGAACTCCAGATCCTCGTGCGCAGGGGACACGTACCCCTGGCTCGTGAGGCTGAAGTTTCCGGTGTTGTCGAACGCATTCGTGCTGACCACCCAGTAGGCGACGCCCTGATGGAGCTCGTTCGGATCGACCGGGCTCGAATACAGCTGCATCAGCTCGGTATTGACGCCGAACCAGATCTGCCCCTGGGCCTCGGACACCTGCATGACGTTGTCGTTGTTGGTTTCGATCCCGTTCTCGGGGCAGTGGGCCACGTTGTCAATGCTGAGCCCGGCCTTGCCGCACTCGTCACCAAGCGGAATCGGACCGATCTTCTGCGGAGCGATGAACCCGGTCGCCGAGTTGATGCCCTTAGAGACGTAGTCCTCGACATTCGAGAACAGCGTGCCGCTGAACTTGATCCCCCCGCAGCTCGAGCAGCCGGGACTGTTCAAGCGGTTCAGCCCGGTCCAGGCCCAGACCGCCATCTGATTGTCACCGAGACCGTAGTAGTCAAACGTAGCCGCCATGAACCCGGAACCGCCATGGCTGTTATCCCACTCGGCGGGTCCGGCCGGCTCGGCAGGGATCATCTGATACCAGCACGTGTACCCTGGCTGGCCGAACCGGTCATCGCTGGCGCAGGTGCCATCCGGCGTCGGCACCAGACCCATGTTCATGTGGGCGACGGTGAACGCCGGGTTCGGCGCGCCGCTCGGCAACCTAACAGGCAGACCCAGCTCGAGTGCGTTCTTGTTGAACGCAAACTGCTGCGCGCCGTTGAAGAAGCCGCCGGCGATGCCGCCGCCGCGGAGCGGGAACTCGTCGTAGAACATCAGGAATGCGTCGCGCGTGGTTGCCGTCTTGGCGTAATCGTTCAGCTCGTAGGGAACGCCCGGCTCCGCCGGGTTGTAGTTCGCGTTGAGGAAATACACGTGGTAGGGGCCGTACGGGCTCGCGCCGTCCGTGACCGCGATCCCCTCAAAGCAGCTGTTGGCGACCGCCGCGAAGCAGCCGACAAATGCGCCGCCCGCCTTCTCGGGGCTAGCCGAAACGATCTCGGTGAAGAACCAGTGGCCGCCGTTGCTGGAGTCGTACTGGCACATCGGGTCGCCGCCGCTGCTCCAGCCACGCGGGGTGAGGCCCATCACGGTGTCGAGCGAGATCGGCGGCGATTTCGTGCTCAGATTCCGATTGAAGATCTGGATCTCGCCGATGTTGTTCGTCTCGACGGCGTAGCCGTTGCCCGCACACAAACCCTGATCGGGCGGCTCGACATCCTTGAAGGGGTTGTTCGTGTGCGTAGCGCTATCGACCGCGTTCAGACCCTTGACTCCGACCGCGCCTCCTGCATCCGAGGAGATCGTGTCACAGCCCGGACCGAGCGGAACACAACTGACAGTTGGTATTTGAACACCGGCGCCGTTGGACGTCACACTGCTTCCGTGAGGCCGGGGCGCGGGCAGTGCCCGGGGAGAGTCCGGCAGGTTGACCGCGCTGTGCGGCTGGACGCCCCGCACCCCTGCGGTCGAAGGTGTGAGGTAAGGCCCGCTGAGCAAGTTGCAACCGGAGTCACACCCCGTGGCAGCCGGCCCGACGAACGTTGGTGAGTAAGTACCGAGGCTCGATGCCTTCACGGCCCCGGCCGCTGGGGCCGCAGCGCGAGCCCCGGAACCTGCGGCAGCCGGGCTCCCGAAGACCGCAAGCAACGCGGCCGGGACCGAAACCAGGAGCAGCAGCCGAATGACGACAGTGCGCATGCGTCTACCAACCATGCAATCCTCCTCCTACGGTGGTATTTGACTGGGGGCCTGCGCAGTCCCGCAACCAGGGTCCCGACCCTAACTCGTATGCTGACGCGGGTCAACCCCTGACGGCGCAGGCGATCGCCATGAGGCAGCCTGACCGCCTAAGGTGGTCGTCTCCCGAGGGCACGCGCGACGTACCTCAACCAAGTTGGGGGGCCACACGCTACGCAGGGCAAAGCTGTACGTCGCGGGACTGACGGCCCGGACGTGCAAGGCGCGTGGTCGTCTCGACGATTCACCGGCGACCCCCTCACATCGCAGCTGATCCGCATCGTGCGTTGCATCCAGGCAGCGTGGCCCGGCGGTGCCCCCGATGGGCAGCTGTCTGCGGGCCCCGGGTTGGTTTCAAACGGTCGCCGTCGATTACCACCACCTGCAAATCGTCCTCAGCGTCGGCGCGGCTACGACATCGTTGATCGGCAGCGCTACCCGCGCGGGGCGTGACGGAAACCACGGATGATCCCGGCTTCGACTTTATGGACAACCGAGCGGCAGGCGGTGGGACAACTGAGCAGCAGTGGGTTGGCCCCACCCGGCGGCGTGCCCCCCAATGATCCTTGCCAGCCGCGCTTCTCGGCCTGCTATCGCGTCTAGCCCAAGGAGAAGCTCACACATGAGTGTTCACGGATTCGTCGGCTCGCCGCGCGATAGCTGCCAAGCCGAGAATGCGTGTTTGTGCCCGAGGCGGGGTGGATCCCCCGCCTTCACCAGATAAGCGCCTGCGACCGTGACGAGCTCGCCTCCTTTAGCCACCACCTCGCCTCGTTCGTCGAGCAGCTCGAATGGGTCAAACCGTGCGCTGAAGCGCGACGGCACGATCAGCAGCTCCAGCTGCCCGTTCGGATCCACGAGCCACGTCCGGACAGCACCGTCGACGATTGCGCCCACCAGCGTTCCACCGCTCCGGGCCAGGAGGCCGATGGCGCGGCCCGATGGCTCGGGATTCCGCGGATGCAACTCGAAGATCCGCCGCGCTCCACTCCGATCTGCTTCCACAACCCGGAGCGTACGCCCGCCACGCCCGCGCAGCCAACAACTCAACGGGGCTACAGCTCTGATCTCCGGCATAGAGCAGAACCGTCTTGCGGCTAGTGCATCGGGGAGACAGGATTTGAACCTGCGACCGCCCGGCCCCCAGCCGGAATCCAGGGGTAGCCGTCAGACGGACTCTCTTATTTCATCGAGGTCTTCTGTGTCCGCGTTGTGCGCAGTTGTGCTCAGTTTGATGCCCTCTTTGATGCCCTCGGCTGAAACACCCCGTTGACGAGCTCCGCCTCGTTCGCGCCGGGCGCGTAGTGCGTGTAGACCATCGTGGTCTTGATGTCGGCGTGGCCCATCCACGCCTGGAGCGTGCGTAGCGGCACGCCCGCTGCGGCGCACCGGGTGCCGAAGGTATGGCGGAGGTCGTGGAACCGAACTTCGCGTACGCCGGCGCGCTTCAGCGCCCGCTTGAATCGCTTGCTGACCTGGCTCCGTTCGAGGGGATGGCCGGTGTGCGGGTGCCCGAAGACGAGATCGTCCTCAGCCTGGTAGGCGGATGCTCGGAACAGGAGCTCAAGCTCACGCCCTACGCGATCGGCCATCGGGACAGCTCGTGAGGATGTCCGCGACTTCGGCGTCCGGAACTTGCCGCGGACGTAGGGGCGCACGACGCGGACCTTCTGCGCCGCCCAGTCGACGTCGCGCCAGCGGAGGCCGAGCAGCTCCCCTTGCCGGAGCCCGGTCATCGCGGCCGAGACGTAGAGCACGCGGTCAACTCGCGCGAGATCGTCTTCGAGGACCGCGTCGGACGTCGCGCGGTACAGGTAGATCGCTGTGGCGGCCGAGCATCGGAGGCGTTCGCCAACCTCCTTCCACTCCAAGCACTCAATGTCACGCATCGTTCGCGCTTGGGCGGCGCGGCTGAGCGTCGCCGGCGTGTGCCGGCATACGGGTATCGTTGCTGCGGCGAGGAGCGCGTCGAGCTCGCTTGCGTCGAGGAAACGGATCTCCTGGTCGGCGTTCTCGGGCGACGCCGGCTTGTCGACCTGGCGGCAGGGGTTTGTGTGACACCAGCCCTTCGAGATCGCGAACTCGAAGATGCCGTTCAGGTGCACGTAGAGGTTGCGCACGGTCTTCACGGACAGCTCGCCGAGCCCGCGATCGAGCCGGTCCTCGGCATCGAGACATCCGTCGATGAAGTCCTCGACGTCGTCGTCGGAGATCTCGTCGACCGGCCTCTTCTCGAAGTGAGGCACGAAGTGGATGCGAATCTCGGATTCGTAGTTGGCGAGCGTCGTGTCCGGCTTGCGTCCGGTCCGCATGAGCTGCTTGATACGACGATCGCCGACCTCCGCGATCGTCAGCCGCTCGGAGACAGGCGGCCGAGCCGAGTCGACTTCGAGGATCAGCTCTCGGAGTCGGGCCTCGGCCTGGGTGCCAGTGAGGCCATGCCGGCTTCCCGCTACCCGCACAGGACCGAGCGAACGCTTAACAAGCCGGCCGCGCACGTACCACTGGCCATACCAACGATCGCCCTTCTGAAAGACGGCCCCGGTGCCTCGCGGGCGCCGCCGGTTGACGCGCTTGACGGGAGGTTCGCTCGGCTCGTCCTGTATCTCCATCGCTCGCTCAGTTGATCCGGCCGTGCGGCCGCCAGCGGTACGACCGTCCCGGCAATCTCGAGAGACAGGGCGGTCCACATCGAGAGTATCGGCCGCAGAGGCAGCCGACACCACGATGAGGGACAGCTGACGCGCGGGGGAACGACCCGAGCGTCTCACCTGCTCCGCGTCCTCAGGGATCCGCGCTCGTGTGATTCGAGCCACGCCTCGATGGACTCGCGACGGAATCGGACGGCGCGCCCCAGGCGGATGTGCGGAAGGCGGCCCGCCCGCACCTCGCGGTACACCCAGTCGATCCGCATCCCCAGGTAATCCGCCACGTCCTCGGCCTCGAGCAATCGTGAAGCGGGCTCTGCTTCGGAGGCGCCGGCTCGAAAACGATGCTCACCTGAGTCCCCGGGCTGGCCGCCGTCCTCATTCTGGAATGCTCGGTTGGATGGCCGGGCCACAACAAGTCTCCCGCGACGTTTGGCTGCGGACTGCCGCAGCCCGAACTAAGATAACGCAATGACGTTGCTTGCGCTAATCATCTCACACCGGAAGGACGTCATGTGACCGATTGGGAGCCAGACTCACCCGAGGATCCTTGGCTGACGCTCGCCGAGGTCGCGAAAGAGCTGCGCCTGAACCCGGCCACGGTCCGGCAATGGGTTTCGCGCGGGAAGTTGAAGGCCAAGCGCGGCGGCCAGCGCAAGCTGCTCGTCCAGCGATCCGAGCTGAATCGGATGCTGGAATTTTCCAGCCACCGCTACGGCGACGTTCCGACGGAGAGCCAGAGTCCCGGTTACACGAGGATCCCCGGCCCCCGCCGCCCCGTCCGTGTTCGCTCTTGGTCGGCCTACGGGGTGGCAAAAGCCAAGGTGCCGCCCGAGGTCATGCGGGCCGCCGTCAAGGACCTGCAAGAGGCCGGCGCTGTCTGGGACGCAGCCCTCGATGCGAGCGAGAACGCCCCTCCGGATCCCGGCTTCGTCGGTCGGCTGCGGGCGATCGCCGAGGCCGCGGAACGTCAGAGGGACGCGCTTGACCGGGCTCGGGTGATCCCGGGGTTCACCTGGAAGCCCGTCCCGGACACCGAGAACATGATCCTGTCGAACGAGCTTCGACCCGGCGCGAACCGCCCGGGCCCTGAGCTCCTTTGGGACAGCTTCGACCTCACCGTCGACCGGCTTGCTCTCGCGATGGAGGGCAACTACGCCTCGCTCGTCTACGACGAGTACAGGGAGTTGGCCTCGGTGCTCCGGGAGATCATCGAGGTGCTGGAGCCGAGCGCCGTTCGGAGCCACACCGGCGAGTCAGGCAGCGACGATGCCGGCGAAGGTGCGCAGCAAAGTGTTTCGTGAACTGCTGATTCCAAGTCTGCACTTCGGCCCGCCTGCGCCCCCGGGTTTGCTGGGGATGGGGCGCTTCGGTGCCCATGGCTACCCGCCCTCCACGTATTTTGACGAGGGAAGGAGTGCGGGTAGTCATGCGCATCCAGCTGTGAGGTGTGTCTGAGTCAAAGCCATAGATCGGGGAGCAGATTGGTCCACATCGGTGGGGCTCCGGCGGTTGGCTTTGGCTTGTTGGATTCGATGTGATGTGATCCGTGCCCAGCGGGCGTGTCGTAGCCCGCGCCGGCGCGCTGCTCGGATTTGGGACCGCGGCCTTCGTGCTCGTCGTCGGGGGTGAGGTAGCCGATCGTGGCGTGCAGCCTGACCATGTTGTACTCGTGGCGGACGACTGCGAGCTCGGTGCGCGGCGTGTGGGGGTCGCGGATGCGATCGAGGTGTGGCAACTCGGCGTTGAGGTGACTGAAGAGGCAACAGACCTGGCACTGGGTGGACCCGATCGCCGGCGCGAGGAAGGCGGCCTCCAAGCTACGGCTCGGTGGCTGGTGTGCCGTCTTCTGGACCGTGCTCGAGCCGCCATCTGAACTCCTAGGCGACGATGTCGGGCGACGGACGGCTCGGAGCCCCGAAGCTGTTGTAGAGGCGCAGACCGGGGAGCGGCGGCCTTCGATGCCGGTGCGGTGGGGTCGGAGCTCGGTCCTCCAGCGCTTCCCTCACACCCTGGCCGAGCAGCGGTCGTCAGCAGCGGACGTCGCGAGCGGATTGTGATCGGCTCACGACAGGATGCGCGAGCGGAACCGCGTCGCCGGCTCCGGCCTCCGCGAACCCCATGCCGAGCGTCTGCGAGTAGGCGCTCGGCGCGGTAGCTGGTCGTGTCTCCTATCCGCGGCGGAGCAGGGATATAACCGCCGTGCGCTGTGCGAGATGCTCGTGGTCGCGCGACGGAGCTCGCAGCGTCGGCAGTGATGCTTGCTCCCCGATCGGGATGCAGGAGCGCCCTCGTCCGCGCCGATGATGCCAGGGGGCCGCTATTGCCTTCGGGTTGCCCGGGGTGTTGACGGACACGCTGGATGGTGATGACGACGCCATCCAGGATGGTGATCGGGGAGACGAACGACCGAACGACCAAAGGGTCGGTAGCGGTAGCGGCTTGGCAATGAAGGCGGCCGGGTCGGGGACCGCGCGGTGGTGCGTCGCGCGTTGAGACCGCTTCGCTCTCGCTATTGATCGCTCGCCACTGTGGTGATGGTGGGACGCAAGACGCTGTCGTGGTGCGAGGGGTTGGTCGGGCGAGCGATGCGACCCACTCGCGCGTGGCTGCGGCGGTTCAGGCGCCGGGTGCCGGTGCGGCGGTCCAGAGCTCGGCCGGGCGGCCGGCGGTGAGGGTCCGTCCTTGGTGGGCGCGCCCGGCGGCGGCGAGCGCTTGGAGTGCTTGCTCGACTCGGTCGGCGGGGAGGTTGCGCTGGCAGAGGTCACGGATCTGCGTGCGGGTCAGCCCACAGGGTGAGCTGGCGAGCGCGGTGTGGATGTGCTCGGCGAGTGGGTCGCCGGTGGTTTGTCCGAGTGCCCAGGCGGCGGAGCGCTGGGCGTAGTCCCAGAGCGCGAGTGCCGGGCGGAGATGCTCGGGTTCGATGGTCTTCTGTCCGTCGAGCAGTGTGTAGATGAGCGCGAGGCGGATGGTGTGTGCTTCGGCGCGGGCGGTCAGTTGGCCGAGGAGGCCGTCGGCGGGTTGGGTGAGCTGCGGGTAGATCTGCCACCAGAGCTCGCGGGCGGCTGAGGAGAGTGTGGCTCGTCCGACGGTGCGGGCGTGCGTGAGCACGCTGTTGAGGTAACGGCTCAGGCCGGTGCCGTTCAGCGGGTCGGGGTCGCCGCCTTCAGGCAGGAGCCGAACTCGGCGGACGGCCGCGAAGAGGAACCTGTTGAGGAATCCGTTGGCGATCTCGACGGTGGTGGTGTGGCGGCGCAGCTCGGTCTGGGTGATGTGACCGATGATCGAGATGTGCGCCTCGGTGGCCCGCGCGGGCGCTGTGCGGGTCAGCAGCGCGAGCGGCCGTCCGTCCCATGCGGACCGCATGAACGGAACGCAACCCTGAACTACCGCAGTGTTCTCGCGCGGGAGCTGACCGCGGGGGACGCTCGCTTGTACGTCAACGCTCGGCGGCAGCGGCGTTCTCGGTGGCTAGCGATCGATGGTGGAGCTGCCAATAATGTCTAATGATGACCGCCGCATCGTCCGGTCGTGTGCGCCGCATTATCTTCCATCCGGGGACGCGCGTATGGTTTCTGCGGCGGTTATCGGTGGACGATTGGATCGATATGATGCTCGCGGCGTTCATGACTGGACAGCTACCGATCTTCTCGGCGACGTGTCGCGCGACCCGTCGCGGACGATTGTCGCGGCACGGGTGAGCGGGGATGGCCGAGCCGGCGCGTTATCGGGCTTTGGAGCAGGCGGGGCTGTTGCATCCGGCGGCCGGGGCGGTGCTGGCCGAGCCGTTCCGCGCGCATCCGGAGTTCTTCGCGTCCTTCGACAAGGTGCAGGTGAAGTACGAGATGCTGCGCGCGCACGTGCTCGACGGTCAGACGGCGACCGCGGCGGCGAGCGCGCATGGCTACTCGCGGGCGGCGTTCTATCTCGTTGCGGCGGCGTTCGAGCGCTCTGGGATGGTCGGGCTGTTAGACGATCGGCCCGGGCGCCGCGGTCCGTTGAAGCTCTCGCCGGAGGTCCTGGCGTTCTTGGAGGCGCGTCGGCGCGAGCGGCCTGGCGCGTCGGGCGCGGAGCTCGCGGTCGAGTTGGAGGCCGCGTTGGGTATCAGTCTGCACCGGCGCACGGTCGAGAAGGCGCTCGGGGGCCGAGCGTGAGTGGGCGGTTCTGGCCGATCGCAGAGCCGGCGCAGGCCGACTACGAGCAGCTGCGGGCGATCGTGCTTGGGGGCGGGGAGCTGGGTGAGATCCTCGCGGCGCGCCGGTTTGACCGCCGTGGGCTGCCCGGGTTGATCAGCTGGCCGTCGGCCGAGCCTGCGTATCTGGGGTCGGTGCTCGGCGCGCGTCGCCCGGCCTGGTGTGGGTGTGAGGACCCGCGCGAGCGACAGTTGCATGACACTTACGCGTTCTTGCTCGACGTTCCCGCTCAGGGTGAGGTGTTGCGGGCGGTGGGCGAGTGAGGGTCGGGCTCTACGCGCGGGTGTCGACCGAGCGCCAGCAGGAGCGCGGCACGGTCGGCTCGCAACTTGAGGCGCTGCGCGCCGCCGCACAGGCTGATGGGCATGAGGTGATCGAGGAGTTCGTCGACGATGGTTACTCGGGCGCGCGGCTGGATCGTCCGGCGCTTGATCACCTGCGCGATGCCGCGGAGGCGGGCGTGCTCGACGGGGTGCTGTGCCTTTGCGTCGATCGCCTCGCGCGCGCCTACGCCTACCAGGTGCTGATCCTCGAGGAGCTCGAGCGCTTCGGCGTCACCGTCCACTTCCTTGAAGGCCCGGCGCCGTCAGACGATCCGCACGCGACGCTTTTGATCCAGATGCAGGGCGTGATCGCCGAGTATGAGAAGGCCAAGATCGCCGAGCGCTACCGTCGCGGCAAGCTCTATCGCGCCCGCGCCGGTGAGATCCCGTTCTGGAAGACCTCCTACGGGCACCGCCGCGTCGTCGATCCCGATACTGGCCGATCGCGGATCGAGATCTTCGAACCTGAGGCCCAGGTGGTGCGCGAGATCTTCCACGCCTACGTCGAGCGAGGGCTGTCCGTTCGCCAGATCGCGTTTTGGCTTCGCGATCGCGGGATCCCCTCGCCGAGCGGCAAGCCGCAGTGGGGTACCTCGACGCTTGACCGGCTGCTGCGCAACGAGGCGTACATCGGCACGGTCTACTACAACCGTTACGAGCGGATCGACGGCGTCGTCCGTGGCCGCAAGACACGCCCCCGCGAGCGCCCGCGCGAGGAGTGGATTCAGATTCCGGTGCCGGCGATCATCGATCGTGACACGTTTGACCGTGTCAGTCAGATCAGCCACGAGAACTGGCGGTTGAGTTCGCGTGGCGTCGCGCCGGACGCGTGGCTGTTGCGCGGACTGGTCCAGTGCGGTCACTGTCACGTTTCCTGCAACTGCGCGACCGGTTACACGCGCAAGAGCGGCAGAGTGTACCGTTACTACGAGTGTCGCAATCATGATCTGCTACGCGCCGGCTCGCCCGAGCGTCTGTGCCCGGAGCGCAACATCCGCGCCAACGAGCTCGACCAGTACGTATTCGGGCAGGTCCGCCAAGCGTTGCTTGACCCAAAGCAGCTGCTCGCGGGCGAACGCGCCCTGCTCGCTGGCGCGCCCGACGAGAACGAGCTGATCGCCGGCCAGCTCACGCGCCTGGACACCGCCATCGACGCCAAGCAAAGCGAACGCGCTCGGCTGCTTGACGCCTACCAAGCCGGTCTCTTCGACCTCGACGAGCTCACCCGACGCACCAGCGCGCTCACCGCCCGCCACCACCAGCTCGTGCAAGAGAAGGAGACACTCACTGCACGCAGCGCAGAGCTCGCCACCCAGAACCGCCTGCGCCACCGACTCGCCGACTTCAGCGAGCGTGTCGCCGCCTCACTGGACGAGCTCGACTTCGCCGGCCGCCAGCGCCTGCTCAGGCTCATGGTCGAGCACGTCCGCGTCAGCGGCTGGCGGGTCGAGATCCACCTCAAGATCCCCCTCCCCGACGACCGACCCGACGACGACCCGCCAGGCCACGAGCCACAAGGACCCGACCGACCGAAGCCCGGTCCAGCAGGCCCGAAACCACTGTCAACCGATCTGCGCCTGCGTTCCGTTCATGCGCAGCGTGGGTGAGAGAGTGGAGAGCTCCCGGCCGGTGGACTTCAGGACGGTGGCGAACTCGGGCTCGATTACGAGGAGCCGCTTGTCGACGGCGCCGGGGTCTTGGCCGTGGGGATCGCGGACGGCCCAGATCAGTCCCTCGCCGCTGGATAGGCCGGTCCTCAAGCGTGAGGTGAACGCCGGGTCGGTCTGTCCGAGCAGGCGGGCGACGTGATCGAACGAGCTGCCCTTCCGCGCCTTCGCGCTGTCGCCGACCAGCACCACGAACTGGTTGGGATGGTGTCGGGTCGCTTCGACCTGGAAGTAGGCGTCACGGCCGATCAGCGCCCCACAGCAGACCAACAGCTGCACGAGAATCGCAGCGGGGTCAGCCTCCGTGTGCGGAGCGATCCGCGCAACGATCTGGCCGGGGAGCCCGTGATAGGCGACCCGGTCCGGTGGTGCGGGCCAGTCGGCCGGCGGTGCCGGGACCGGCAGCGACCGCGGCCGGTCGTCCTGCGTCGGTTGGTCGAACAGGGAGACGACGGCCTGGCTGGTCATTCGGCGGTGATCTCGGCGAGCGCGGCGCGGGCGGAGCTCTCGTCGCAGATCGATTTGTTGCTCGCGTAGGCAGCGATCAGCGTTTGCGTCGCGAGGTTGTTCACGGCGCGCGGCAGGCCGCGGGAGGCATCGTGGATCAGTGTGACGGCGTCGTCGCTGAAGATCGTGTCGGTGCGGCCGGCGAGCTTGACGTGGTGCGCGATGTATTCGCCGGTCTCTTTGCGGTCCATCCCGTCGATCGAGCAGCGCAAGGCGATCCGCTGATCCAGCGCGGCGAAGGTGCCCTGCCTGAGCTTGCGCCGCAGCGTCGGCTGGCCGAGCAGCAGGCACGCGAACGTCGCGCGCGAGTCCATCTCGGAGTTCGTCAGCATCCGCAGCTCTTCGAGCTGCTCGGCGGAGAGCAGGTGCGCCTCGTCGAGGATGAGAACGACCGTCTTGCCGCGTTCGGCGGTCTCGGCGGCGAGCAGATCGGTCGCCTGCGGGATCAGCGTCGCGCGATAGAACCTGGGCGTCGCGCCGAGTGCGGTGACGATCTGGGTGTAGATCCCGCGCGCGCCGATCGCCGGGTTGGGGAGGTAGATGATCGAGTAGCGGCTCGAGTCCAGGCTCGCGCTCGCTGCCCTGGCGGCGACGGTCTTGCCGGCGCCGACCTCGCCACAGACCACGCCCAGCGCTCGTTCGCTGATGATCCAGTCGACCCGGGCGACTGCCTCTTGATGGGCGGCGGAGGCGAACAGCATCGAGGTTGCCAGCTCCTTGGTGAACGGGGTGCGAGACAGCCCCCAATGCGCTCTGAGCCTGTCGATACTCATGCCGTCATCTCCTTGCCGTCGTCGTCGTTCTGATTGCCCGCGGTGGGCAGGTTGCGGTAGTCGATCCGCCGCTGAAGCTCCTGCTCGCGGCGTTTCTGGATCAGACCGAGGTAGTCGATCCCGGTCGGCTGCGCCGGCGCGGCCGGCGGCTGGGCACGTGGGTGGACGTGCCGTTTGATCACGAGCGCCACGGCCAGCCCGACGGTGCTGGCCGTCGATCTGAACCTGGACCTCGCTCAGTTCAAGCGGGTCGAACACGAGATCGACCTGGCGGCCCGCGAGCTCAGCGTCGACCTCATAGGTGTTGCCGTGCATCCCGACCGTCCCTATCTTGGACACGGTCCGCCGCTCAGACCAGCGAAACGCTCGGGTCAGCTCGAGCTCGGTCGGGAGCGGCGGCGGACCCTGGACAAGGAACCGCTCGAGCGGTGTCTGTCCGGTCTCGGTGTGAACCCGGCGGTGATAGACCTGCTCGGCCCAGCTCTGAAAGATCCGGTTGAGGTCCTCAAGGCTCGCGAGCGGGCGATCCTCGAGCTCGACCAATACTTGCTCACGGACGGTCCGAAAGACACGCTCGATCTTCCCGCGCCCCTCCGGCCGTCCCGGTGTCGAGTGGATCAGGCGGATCCCGAGCACCGCGCACGCGCGCAGCAGCTGGCCGGACACGAACGGCGACCCGTTATCGACATAGACAGCCTTCGGCACGCCGCGCGCCGCGATCCCGGCGCGCAGCGCGCGGGAGGCGTTCAGCACGTCCTCCCGCGCGGCCCACCGGTAGCCGACCAGCAGCCGGCTGTGATCGTCAAGGAAGCAGAACAGGAACGTGCGGCGACCGTCAATCAGCGGGCCGTGCAACGCGTCTCCGGTCCACAACTCGTTGCGATGCTCCGCTTCGAAGCGCCCCAACGCCCGCGCGACCTGGCTGCCCTTCCACGGCAGTCCCGCCGCTTTCAAGTGCCGCTGGATCGTCCGCGCTGACGGCGCTGCACCCTCGGCCTCCAAGATGATCCTGTGGATCTGCGCCGCGGTGCGAGCGGGCTGCTCGCGCCGCAGCGCGACCGCCAACTCCAAGCGCTCCGGCGTGCCTTTCGCGGGCCGCCGCGGCCCCGGCACCAGCGCGTCGAACCCGCCCTCACGATACGCGCGGATCCACCGATCCAACGTGTTGCGCCCGATGCGGACCCAGCGGCCGTCTGGATCCAGGTGCTCACGCTCAGCCAACGCGCGGACCAGCCGCCCGCGCTCCCGCGCCGACAGCGACACGTCCGTCGCCTCGCCCACGATCTTCCAACGGAACAACCCGACCTCCTGCGGCCTGTCCACCGATCGCCTCCTCACCGTCGTTGACAGCAACGAGCGGCCAGGATCACGGTCACTCAGGCACAGGCCAAGGCGCGCGCGTGTTGATCTCCAAAAGCCCGCCCGTCGTCAGCGCCGATACCCACGACCACGGCGAGCGGCGCCCGAGCAGCAGCGACGCCACCCGCGTGCACACGCCGATCGCCTCGATCGCGTCGACGACCGGCGACCCCTGCCTGGCCGGCGGGTCAAGCGACACGTCCAGCGCCCGCGCCCACCGCAAAAAGTGCGCAGCGATCAGCTCAGCGCGCGAGCGGAACCGGCGTCTCCACTCGCGGACCGTCTCGCCCGGTACCCCGAGCCGCTCCCCAGCCCGGCGGTACCCCTCGACGCTCGCACAGAGCAGCGCCGCGCCAATCGTCTCCGCGACATACCTGCGGCGTGCCAGGCACACGTCCGGCAACAGCACGTGCGTCGCCCGGCACGACAGCTCGCGACAGCGACCGCGACGCGGCCGCAACCGCCGCACCCCCGACCCGGTTCGGACCTCCCGCAACCGCGAGCAGCCCCAGCCTCCCAGCAGACCCGACCGGCAACACGGACACACCAGCCTGCCAGCGGCGAGATCCGCCTCGACCACAACACGATCGTCTGAGACGATAAGCACGACGACCTCCAACGGCGTCACGGGCTCCCTCGTCAAAGGCCACGTCAAGGTTTCGGCGAGGGAGCCCAACATGAACAGGACCACCACCATCCTGTCGTCAGACCGCACGCCGCGCGTTCCCCCATCACCACGCTCCGTGTCGCTGACCGCCCCCGCCGTCACCACCCAGCGTGTCGCTCAACACCCGGGGCCCGAGGCGCGAACTGCCCCGTGTGCTCAAGATCGGATTCGCCGTAGCTTGTCTTCTGCATCGCGGGCGAGAGGGGCCGGGGGACGGCGCATTTGCCAGGCTGTTCGTCGAAGCTCGTCAGATCAGAGCGTAACCGTGGGTTTCGCGCCTGGCATCGGTCGGGAGCGAACCGGAGGGTCGGATTTGCGCTCAGGAACGGACTTGGCGTTGAGCCCAAGCGGTGATGAAGCCCCAGGTAACAGCGGCGCCGTCGTCACCGATCTCAGCACGTAACCGGTCTGCCAGGGTGTCGATCTCGACGTCGTCCTCCGTCGCGACCCCGAGCTTCGTGATCTGAGGCAGGATCGTGCGAATCAGCCTCGCCATGTATTCGTATCCGGGCCAGTCTGGGCCACCGCCGGCGGCGGCGTCGAGATGCATCGCGGGCGCCGGAAGCCCGGCGTCGGCAAATATGCTGCGCAGCCGCAAGCCGATATACAGGTCCATGTCAGCACGGCGGTAGGTCTCAAGGATCCACGCCCAGAGTTGCTCCAAGAGCTGCGAGTGCGGTAGGGACATCGGCGCCAGGGTCGCATTGGCGGGCTCTTGGAACGCGACGATGCCGCCGTCGCGAACGTAACCTGTCAGCCGCCGCAGCAACACGACGGGCTCACGGACAAAGAACAGCACGCACCGACCGACAACAGCATCAAAGTCGCGATCCAAGGCAAACGAAGCCGCATCGCCCACGACGAACAAAACGTTCTCAAATCGAGCAGCCGCGACCCGGGCTCGAGCGGCCTCGATCAGCTGCTCATTGAAATCGATCCCAATGACGGTCCCCTCGTGACCGACGAGGTCGGCCACCAGCAGCGCCACGTCGCCAGCTCCGGTGCCGACGTCGAGAACCTTCATCCCGCGCGAGATGCCCGCGTCCTCCAGAAACCGCGCGGTGTACGGCCCAAACATTCTGGCCTGCAACCGCAAACGCTCGGTCTCCTCGGTGGACTGACCGAACAGGTAACCCGGGGCCTGGCCACTCATCACGACGGCCTCATGACATCTCGCGACTCTACCCTCACCTCGACCCACGGGTGAGCCCAGGCCACCCGAATCGCAGGTCGCCGACAATGCGGGTCTCGAGTGCCGCCCACGAACGAACCTGCGGCGGCCAACGGCGGTGGCCGCTGGCTCTTAGGAACCCGACCCGCTCTCCCAGGACGGCGAACCGGCGGGGTGTCGCGTCGATCTCGGCGGTCAGAAGGGCAGAGGTCGAGCTGCCGGCCCTTGGCAGCAGTATTGGCAGCAGCCACCGCGCGAGGCACCGACTCGATTCGAATCTCTCTCCCGCGAGGGGGCCGATTGATCATCGCCGCGCTCCTATGCCGATCACGGCGGCCTGGGGCATGCCCTCGCTGGTCGATTGCTCCCTGACAACATCAGCGAACGCGGCGGCCGCACGATCGATCGCCTCGGGGGGCAGGCTGGCTAACAGCGGCCGCAGCGGAGGAGTCCAATCGGACAGATGGCGGAAGAACAACCCCGGATCCGGCAGTCGCCAGTGATCGGTCACCTGGTGCACGGCGACGTCGGTGAAGCCCGCCGCCCGCAGAGCTTGCCCCAGCCCCGCCGCCTCAGACAGATGCGCCCACGGTGGCGGTGCAGGTGCGGGGGGATCAGGAACTGCACGGGCAAGGGCAGCGCCAAGCAGCTGCGGCAGCCCGATCCGCGTCATGTCCACGAGGCGATCCCGACCCGGCCGCCAGGCCGCAGCACCCGGCGCAGCTCCCGCAGGCCGACCAGAGGATCCAGGAAGAAAATCAGTCCGAACGTCGACGTCCCCAGCCCAAAGCTTTCATCGTCCAGCCCCAGCGCTTGGCCGTCCATCACCTCCGCCCGGACGTCAAGACCTTCCCCGGCGAAACGGCGGCGCATCACGTCCACCATCCCGGGGGCGAAATCGGTCGCGAGAACCTCGGCCCCACGCCGTGCCGCTTCTACAGCAACCACGCCAGTCCCGGCCGCGACATCCAACAGCCGAAGCCGGGCCCGGCCGCCGGTCAACCCCAGCAAATCCAAGGTGGTGATTGCGTAAGGGCGCATCATCGGCGCGATCGCATCGTCATAGCCCCGCGCCACAGAGCTCCACACCTCGGGACGGTGAAACTCGCCCGCTCGCTCACCCCCTGAGTCATACACGAGCAGCGAAGGAGCTCCAAAGGAGACGCGAGTAGCGGTCTCGCGGTCCGCCTCGCCTCGGCGCTGCCAACACAAGACGTACCTGCCTTTGTGCCACGACAGGCATCCCGTACCCGTGGCGCGCGGGAAGGTTGTGCCGTTCAGGATGGGAGCTGGTGGCGTTCATTGGTGTGATACCGATCGGCCAGGCCGGAGGCGACCGCGGTGAGCAGCAGTGCTCGCTGCGCCTGGTCCAGGTTGTCGAGCAGGGCCGTCTCCTGGAGGCCTGGCACGCACACGACCTCACCGAGGCGAAGGCCCTGCAATGACGCGCTCACGATCTCGCCGGGCCTCATGACCGGGAACGGCACCTGGGACATCTCAAGCCCGGCGATGTCGTGAAACTCGGTGTCGACCAGTCCCGGGCAGCACACCTGGACGTGCACGCCGCTGCTACCGAGCTCGCCCGCCAGGGCCTGGGTGAAAGCCACCAGATACGCCTTGGCGCCGACGTAGGTGGCGCGGTATGGCAACGGGTGCGGCGGCAGCGTGCCGCTAAAGGCCAGCAGCGACGCGACGTTGATGACCGCCCCGCAATCGCGCGCGAGCATGCCGGGCAGGGCGCAGCGAGTCAGCCGGCTGACCGCGAGCACGTGAACAGCGATCAGCTTGGCGATCACCTCAGGATCGATCTCTATGAACCTGCCGTAGCCCGCGAACCCGGCGTTGTTGACGAGCATGCCGACGTCGGCGCCGGCGATCATCCGCTCGAGCCCGCGAACATCGCTAGGCACGGTCAGGTCCGCCACGTGCACCTGCACGTCGGTCCCGTATCGCCGCACGAGCTGCTCGGCGAGCTCCGCCAAGCGATCGCGGCGGCGCGCCACGATCGCAAGATCCCACCCCTCAGCCGCCAGCCGATGCGCGAACGCTTCCCCGATCCCCGCCGAAGCTCCTGTTACTACCGCGAACATCAGCGGACCTCCTCCTCGGTTGGCTTGCGCCCCCGCGCGAGGAAGTACAAGCATGGCATGACAATGGTGTCCGGGTCGGTGAGGTGTGCACGCGCCTCACGGTCTAGCTCGTCGAGCTCGTACTCGGTGAGCAGTTCGCGCTCGACGATCTTCGAGCGCATGTTCTGCAGGATGTCGAGGCGCACGGTCCGGCGGGAGTGGCCGACCGGATACATGTCGGCGCGGGCCTCAACCGTGACATCGACCAGGCCCGCTGCGCGATACAGCTCCGAAAGCCGCCGCCCCAGGTCGGGGTCGGCGCCGTCCAGCCGGAACGACTCGATGAATGTCTCGGCGAGCCGATCCCAGGCCGCGTTGGCCGGGTAGCAGAGCTGAGTGCGGCAATCGGCCTCGTCGCCGACCACCCACCCGCCAGGCCGCACCAGCCGTGCCATCTCCGCCACCACCTTGGCGGGGTCAGGAATGGTGACCAGCAGCAGCCGTGCGTGGATGAGATCGAACGCGCCGGCTGGCCACCCGGTGCGTCTGGCGTCGCCGAGCACGACCGCGACGTTCGTGAGCCCGTGATCGGCTGCGACGGCCCGCGCCTGCGTGACGTGCTCGGGATCGAAATCCAATCCGATTACGTGCCCCGTCGGGCCGACCCGCTCCGAAAGCAACTCGAGTGCGCCGCGTGGCCCGCACCCCAGGTTGAGCGCGTTCCACCCCAACTTGACGCCGACGCGATCGAGCAGCGCCAAGGAGTGTGGCCGCAGCTCATCTGCTTGCCGGCACAACCGGGCGCGCTCAGCCGGGTTACTACCAATCGCGTAAACCGCAGCGCTCGCACTCGCCTGCTCGGCGATCCCTCCCGGTGCGACCTGCGTCGATTCGGTGATCATCGATGAACCCTCTCTTTGAGCCGTGATTCGGGTTCGGCCGGTGCCCATGACAGGGAATACGCGCAACCAGGCGCAACGGTTCGCGCCAAATCGCGAATCGGCACTCAACTCTCGCGTCGCGGGCCCCCTGCAACGCGCGGCTCAAATGAACACCGTCCGAGCTGACCGATGTGGCGGTTACAGGATTGGGCTCGGTTAGGGGACCGGGCTGGTTGGGGCGTGGTTGGATTGAGTTGCCTTCGATGTCTACGTTGGGGAGGACGCGGTCCAGCAGCCGCGGAACTTCCATGCTCGTTGACCGAGGAGCGCGAGCACGGCGGGGACGAACGTCATGCGGACGAGGAACGCGTCGATGAGGACGCCGAACGCGAGCGCCAGGGCGATCGATTGGATCACGATCTGCCCGCCGGAGATCAAGCGCGAAGACGCTGATCATGATGATCGCTGCCGCCGTGACGACTCGGGCGCTGCCGCGAAAGCCGGAGATGATCGCTCGGTTGGCGTCGCCTTGGTGGACGTAGCTCTCGCGGATGCGGGAGACGAGGAACACCTCGTAGTCCATCGCCAGCCCGAACAGGAGGCTGAGCATGATCACGGGCTGGAAGCTCACGATCGGTGCGGTCGTGCTGACGCCGATCAGGCTGCCGAGGTGGGCGTCTTGGAACACCCACACGATCAAGCCCAGGGGAGCGGCGACCGTGAGCAGGAATCCGATTAGGGCTGTCAGCGGCACGATGATCGACCGGAAGACGAGCATCAGGAGCAGGAACGCGAGGCCAACGATGAGCGCCAGCACGATCGGTAGGGCTGAGCTGAGTTTGTTGGAGACGTCGATGTTCAGCTCGTTCACCAGGCGGCCTCGCATGATCTGGACCGTCTCCAGGTGCTGATCGATGTCTCGCCGTTGGGGATCAGCGGCTACCAGGCCGCGGGCTGGCTTCGCGAGCACGAGCGGATCGACATGGGCCTCAGCGACCACGCGCGGATCCTCGCCACCCTGTCGATCGCCGATGACAGCGCAGCCGTCGGGCGTCTGCTCCGCGCCCTTCGCCGCCTGACCGATACGGCCGGTAAGCTCGCGAGCCCGATAGCGGTGCGGATTCCCGATCCTCCGGACCCGGAACTCGAAACGGTCAACCGACCCCGGGATGCGTTCCTCAATCCGTTCGAGGACGTCAGGGCCGTCGATGCGGCCGGGCGGATCGCTGCCGAGCAGATCACCCCCTACCCCCGGGCATCCCGGTGATCGTGCCGGGCGAGCGCATCACCCAACCGGTCATCGACTACCTGCTGAGCGGCCTGGCAGCCGGCATGGTCCTACCCGACCCTGCCGACCCGACCCTGAAGACGAACAGGGTGATGAGATAGCCCACCCTCCGCCTGTCAGGATCGGGACCCGGGATCACGATCTCCGCGGCGTGGCGTATCGGGCATCGCTCATGGGTAGCTCCAGGGTGTGGCGTCTTCGGAGGATCTGCTTTCGGAGGATCTGCTGCGGTTAGAGGTGCCGTGCGACGTGCAGGCCGCGCGAGTGGTTCGCGAGCGTCTGGCCGGCGTGCACGATGAGGATGGATGGTCGCTTGAGGACATGCGTCTGGTCGCGACCGAGCTGGTCGGCAACGCGGTCCGTCACTCGGGAGGTGATAGCCATCATCTGCTCGAGGTGATCGTCAAACGCGACGAGCGGCGACTTCTGATCTCGGTTCACGACCCGGGGCTGTCAGGCGCCGAAGCCGAGACTCAGGACAACTCAGGCGAGAGCTCACGTCTTGAGCCGGGCGGGTGGGGCCTTCGGATCGTGGCGCGACTGTCGGAGCGCTGGGGTGCTGAGCGGCCGGACGGGTATCGGGTCTGGGCCGAGCTCGCGATCCACCCTGAGGTCGGCCTCGGATGAGCTCGCCTGCTCGTGCCCGGCCGGGGGACGTGTGCAGCAGTTCAGTGGGGTGCCGCGGCGCGAGTGGGTGGACTGCGGGGCTTTCAAGCACGGTGCCGTCGATATCGAACCGTGATCCGTGGCAGGGGCAGTCCCAGCTGCACTCGGCGGCGTTGAAGCGCAGCAGACATCCCAGGTGGGTGCAGCGCAACGAGACGCAGTGCAGCTTCCCCGTCTGGTCGCGGTAGGCGCCGTGCTTGCCGAGCCCGTCGCGGACGACGCGCGCTTCCCCGATCGGGACCTCGTCGGTGGTGGAGACCTCGGCTGGGAGGCGGTCGATGGCCATCAGCGTGCCGAACTTGGTGCCGAGCTCGGCGATCTTCGGTGTCGTGCGGACCGTGAGCCGGCTTGGGGTGAACGTCGACGCCCAGTCGTGCTGGCGGCCGAGGATGGCCTGGGACAGGATCCGGGCGGCGAACGTTCCGCCGGTCAGTCCCCATTTTGCCCAGCCGGTCGCCACCCACAGTCTTGCTGATGTGGGTGCAGCGGACCGATCATCGGCAGGTGGTCATAGGGAACTGGCGGCGAGCTCGATGCTCTTGGGAGCAAACCCGGAGACGATGATCGCCGGCGGCGACTGCGGCAGGTCGAAGATCTCGGCGTGCTCGACACGGTAGTGCCGGCCGCAGTGGCTCTGCGGGCCACCCCGCCAGAGCAGCCGGATCACCTCGATCGCCTCCTCCAGCATCTCTAGACGCTCATCGGCTCCCGGCAGCGGTCACCGAGGATGTGCTCATTCAACGCCTCACCCGAGCCGACCCCCAGGCGGAAGCGGCCGTCGAGCAGAACCGGCGAGGTCGCGGCCGCCTGAGCGATGATCGCAGGATGGATCCGCACTGTGGGACAGGTCACAGCCGTTGTGATGGCCATCCCGGGAGCGGCCTGCGAGATTGCGGCGATCGTCGACCAGACAAACCCCGAATGACCCTGCTCATGATTCCAGGGATGAAAATGGTCGGAGATCCAGAGTCGGGCAAACCCGGTGGCTTTGGCTTGAGTGGCCTGGCGCACGAGGCCCTTGGGTCCCCATTCTTCGCTTGACAGGAAATAGCCGATCTTCATATGCGTCCTTCGCTGGCAGATAGATGAACTCTCGTTGCTGGCTACCCCGCCTCGCCGGCGGCGAGTCGCCGAACAGGCCGTGACCGCGCGCGCATCCTGTCCGGACCGCGTCGTCGCGTCGAACGTGAGCGATTGCGTGTGGCTGCTGCGACCTCGGGACGCCGGGCGGATGGCGAATGAGCCCGGCTGCTGTTGCGCTGCTGGAACCAACGCGGCGAACTGCCGCGTGAAACCGCGAGCGTTACCCGAGCGGGGTGTGTGGCAGCGCCTGCCGCAGCTCGTCGACCGACTCGAACACCTCGCTCGCGCCCGCGTCCCGCAGCTCGTCGGCGCCGAAGCCGCCGGTCCGGACGGCCAGGGTGGGGATGCCAGCGCGCTTGGCCGCCTCGACGTCCCAGCGGGAGTCACCGACCATGACCGCGTCATGGGCTTGGCCATCGACGCGCTTTACCGCGGTCTGAACCAGATCGGCGGCCGGCTTGGTCGCCTGGACGTCGTCAGCGGTCGTCCACGCGTCCGCGAGATCGCGCGCGTCGAGCAGCTTCAGATAGTGGTCGACCTCCTCGGATTTGGCCGAGGAGGCGAGGACGACTGTGTGGTGGCGCTGCTTCAGCTCCCAGAGCAGCTCGTGGGCACCGTTCATCGTCGTGACCTCAGCGATCAGCTCGTGGTAGTGCCGGGCCTCGGCGTCGCGGATCGCGTCGCCGTGGACCCGTTCAACCTCGGCGTCGGTGAGAGACTCCACCATCTGCGTCGGTGAGAGACTCCACCATCTGGTCGCCGCCCATGCCGATATCTCGGTGGATCCGCCACAGGGCGAGCGTGATCTCGGCGTCGCGGAACGCGCGATACCAGGCGATCGTGTGGCGGTAGTTGCGTCGATATCGAGGATGGCGATCAATACGGAAACGCCCCGGCGCGCCCGTGGGGCGGCGGGGCGGATCGTCAGGTCGGTTGTGCTCAGGAGGTCTTGCGTTCGAGGTTGGCGACCTCTTCGGCCTTGTTGTCGGCGCGGTTCTGCTCCCGGGCCAGCTCCTCCTTTGCCTCGCTCTTGCGCTGTTCCTGCCGCCCTTCGCGGTGCACGGAGGGATCGTCAATCAGATCGCCTGCCGCCTGCTTGATCTTGCCGGTGACCTTGTCGGTGAGACTCATGGCTGTCTCCTTCTCGGGTTCGACTCTGTATCTCGGAGCTATCCGGCGGTCGCGCTTCAAAACGCCCCGACCTGGTGCGCAGTCAGCCGCCTGACTGGGCCGTGCGTGGCTCGGGGTAGGTGCCGTCGTCGCGGTGCTCGCTTTCGGCCTCCTCGTTGTTCTGGTCGGAGACCCCGCCTGGGGGGTCGTCCGGCTCGCTCTTCTTCGGTGACGGCGCGTCGTCTTCGCCGGTCATGATTTCTTGGCGTTGACGGCGTTCTGGAGCTGGGTCTTGTTCATCTTGGAGCGACCGTCGATCCCGAGCTTCCTGGCCTCCTGGTAGAGCTGCTCGCGCGTGGGGCCCTTCGGCCGGTCGGTGCTCGAGCGCAGCCCGCCCCGACGGGAGGAGGAGATGTGGTCCGTCGACGTCCTTGACCGCGTCCGGGATTCGCCGGAGCGGGCCTTCTCCTTGTTGACCGTGCGGGCGGCGATCTCCTCGGCGCGGCCCTCGCCGCGGCCCTGCTGCTTCTCGCTCTGCTTGATGTGCTCGTACTGCCGAGCACGCTTGGTGCCCTGCTTGACTCCGCGGGGTGGCATCTGGGCCTCCTCTTCTACTTGAGGGCGGCGTCGCGGGGGAGCGACTCCTGCGTGTTGACGGTCTGTTCCTCGTGTTTGCCTTCAGCGATCTCCTCGATCACCTTGGCGATAAACGCCGGCAGATCATCCGGCTTGCGGCCGGAGACGAGACCCTCGTCGACATGAACCTCCTCGTCGACCCATTCGGCGCCGGCGTTGCGCAGATCGGTCTGGAGGCTCGGCCACGACGTCAGCGTCCGGCCGCGGACAACGTCGGCTTCGACAAGGGTCCACGGTCCGTGACAGATCACCCCGACCGGCTTGTGCTGCTCGAAGAACCCGCGCACGAATGAGACGGCGTCGGGGTCGCCGCGCAGAGCGTCCGGGTTGGCGACTCCGCCCGGCAGGACGAGCGCGTCAAACGCCGACGCGTCGGCGTCACCGACGGCGAGGTCGGCCTCGATCGTGTCGCCCTTGTCGAGATGGTTGAACATCTGGACCTCACCGCTCTCCAACGCGACGAGGGTCGTCTCGGCGCCGGCCGTGCGCACCGCGTTGAGCGGCTCGGTCAACTCGACCTGCTCGACACCTTCGGTGAACAGGAACGCGACCTTCTTGTCTTTCAGTTCGGTGGTCAACGGGACTCCTTGGCTCGGGTTGCGGTCTCGGGCGTGAGCTACCGACTGAGCACGCGGCCCAAGCCGGTCAGACGGCCGACCGCAGGGCGATGTCGACGCCGCCCTGCAGCGAGCGGAGTGGCGGTCGCTCGTTCACCGGAACGCGCACGACCGCGCCGCCCTCCCACGGCCGGAGGTAGTGCCCACCGGTGGCGCTGCGCGCCCCCTCGATCCGCCGCTCGGCGGCGGTGAGCACCGCAAACGCCATCTCGCCGAGCGTGCGCAACGGCTGGTGGCGGTTCTGGCGTGACCCGAGCTGGCACTCGGCAAGCGCGTCGAGACCGCACTCGTGGAGAGCGTCGATCAGCAGGGCGATCTCGATCCCGTATCCGACCGGGAACGGCACGCGTTCCAGTAGCGCGCGCCGGGCGGCGAACTCGCCGGCGAGTGGCTGGGCGAATCCCGCGAGCAGCGGGAAGTGGAGGTTGAGCACGGGGCGCGCGAGGAGCTCGGTGACCCGGCCGCCTTCGTGGGGAAGATGCTCCCCATTGGCGTGGAGCGGTCGGTCGAACGCTCCCTTGACCAGCGCGAGCCCGGGATCGGCGAGCATCGGCCCGAGCACGCCGAGCAGATGGTGGGGATGCGGGTCCTCGGTGTCGCCGTCGAGGAAGCAGACGATCTCACCGTCGGTGGCGTGCACTGCCCGCCACATCGCGTCGCCCTTGCCGTGCACCGGCCCGAACCCAGGCAGCACGTCGTCCTGCTGCAGGACGCGCGCGTCCGCGGTCGCGGCACGCTCGGCGGTGCCGTCGCCCGAGCCCGCGTCGACGACGACGAGATCGTCGACCAGGCCGGCTTCGCGGAGCGGGCCGACGGTCGTCCGGATCACGCCGGCGATCGTCGCTGCGCACTCCTTGGCGGGGACGATCACGGTCACCGTCGCCGTTCGCTTGCGCTCGGCGAGCTGACCGACGGAGAACTGGTCGGCGCGGTAGCGTCGGCGCTCGCGCCAGGTCGAGACGGCGAGGTCGACCGAGAGACCGCGACGGGCCCGGCCGCTGGTGCGAGCCGCGGTTCTGACCCGTACGTCGGCGGCCCGGAGGATCGGGATGCTGCGGTCGCGCAGCTGGCTGGCGAACGCCTCGTCCTCGAGGGCCGGGGCAGGCTCAAGCCCGCCGACCCGGCGATAAACCTCGGCGGTGACGCCCAGCGAGGCGCAGGCGAAGTGATGGTGGCCGGCCAGCGGGTCGGCGGCGACGACCTCGATCATCCGTCGCTCGGCGTCGCGCCGGCGCCGGTCCAGCACTGCATCGGGCAGGCGCGCGACGTCGGCGTCGGCGAGCTCGATCAGTCCAGCGATCACCTCGGCACCGTTGTGGAGATGTGCGAGCTGGCGGGCGAGCCAGTCGGGCGAGGGCACCGAGTCCGCGTCGGTGGTGGCGATGAGTCCGCGCGGCAGGCCAAGCGACAGGAGCCGGTCGGCGGCGGCGTCCATCCCGATCCGGCGCGCCGGGCCCGACCCGGCACCCGGGCCGTGGTGCACACTCAGCGCCAAGCCCAAGCGGGCCGCCGCCGCGCGGGCCACCTCCTCGGTCCGATCGCTGCACGCGTCGGCCACCAGCACGATCTCGAACGCCTGCGCCGGCACCGTCTGTGCGGCCAGCGCCTCCAGGCAGGCGGCGATCGCCTCCTCCTCGTCGCGGGCGGGCACGACGACCACGCTCACGAGCTGCACGGTGCGCCCTCGGCGATCCGCGCGGCGCCACGGTCGTAGTCGTTATCGGCCTCGTGGGTGAGGACGCCGACGAGCTTTCCGCTGCTGCCGTACCAGGCGGTGAAGCCGCCGTCGCCGTGGCGCTCCAGCCGGCTCTCCTCGTAGCCGTCGCCCCAGGCGGCGTACTTGAGCGTACGGCGACCGATCGTCGACCAGAAGCCCGGAACCGCGTCCCACGCAGCGCCGGCCCCGGCGGCCGTCCTCCCCGCGATCTCACCCTGAGCGAGCGCGTCTCCCCAGTGCTCCACCCGGAGCGGGCGGCCGGCGGCGAGGTTCTCCGCCTTGCAGACGTCGCCCGCGGCGAGCAGTCCGGCCTGCCGGGTGCGCATCGACGCGTCGACCGGGATCGCCCCGTCATCGAGCTCCAGGCCGGCAACGCCCGCCAGCTCCGAGCGCGGACTGACGCCGACCGCCATCACCACGACGTCGGCGACGATTCGATGCTCGCCGGCGACCACGGTCAGACAGGCACTGGCCGCCTCGAGCCGGTCGACCGGCGTGCCGAGGTGCATCCGTACCCCGTCGCTCTGTAGCCAGCCGCGGATGATCTCCGCGGGCCTCGCGCCGAGACGGGCGGCGTTCGGTGCGGGCTCGTCGGAGACGAGGTCGACCTCGTGACCGCGCATCCGCAGCGATCCGGCGATCTCGCAGCCGATGAAGCCCGATCCGATCACGGTCACCCGAGGCGCGCAATGGAGCCGGGCTTGGAGCTCGCGCAGGTGGTCGAGCGTGCGCAGCACGTGGACCCGGGGGTGGTCGCTGCCGGGGACGGGGAGGCGGGTCGGCTCCGCGCCGGTCGCGAGCACGCAGTGGACATAGCCGAGCTCTCGGCCGCCGGAGAGGCTCGCTGTCCGTTCGGCGTGGTCGAGCGCGACGACCCGACCCCCGATCAGCTCGACCTTGTGCAGCTCGAGCCACGCCTCGTTTTCGATCGGGAGCTCCTGCTCGGAGCTCTCGCCGCGCAGGAGCTCCTTGGTCAGCGGCGGGCGGCTGTACGGCAGCCGGTATTCGTCGGTGACGATCGCCACCCGGCCGTCGCCGACGGTCTCACGGTAGGCACGAGCGGCGGCGAGACCGGCGGGGCCGCCACCGACGATCAGCAGCCCGTACGGCTCGGTCATCGCTCCAGCCCGTGCAGCAGGTAATCCGGCGTCGAACGGTCCTCGACGGTGCGCAGCCATGGCAGCGCCCGGAGCTCGGCGTGAACCGCGGCGGCCGACTGTGGCCGCTCGGGACCCGGCGGGACGCCAGTGCACGGCGACCACCCGGCCCCCCGGAGCGAGGGCCTGCTCCAGCCGGCTCAGGGTCGCGGCCAGCGCCGCCGTCTTCAGGTAGTACAGGATCTCGGACGCGACCACGAGGTCGTAGCTCCCGTCGGGGAGCGCATCGGGGATCTCGCCGACGAGTGCGCGGACGTGCGGAAACGGCCGCAGCTCGTGGCGGGCGGAGCCGACCGCGGTCGGGGAGAAGTCGACCGTCGTCAGCTCCAGACACCGTGGGGCCACTCGTGCGCTGAAGACGCCGATCGAGCCGCCGAGCTCGAGCGCCGCCCGGAACGGGCCGACGCCGCACACCTCTAGCGTCGCGTCGTACTTCGCGTGCTCGTAGGGACTCGAGCGATAACCCCAGGGATCGGCGTCTTGCTGGTAGCGCTGCTCGAACTCGGCCGCTCTCATCGCTGCTGTCTCGCGTCCAGCGCGCTCGCCCCGGCCGCGGCGAGCGCCGGGTCGAGCCGATGCTGGAGCAGGAACAGCTCGAGATCCCGCCGCGCCCGGTCGAGGTCGCCGCCCGTGGCGAACGGATGCGATCCACAAGCCTGCGCGGCCGCGTCGAGCAGCACTCGGCAGGCATCCGCGATGGCAACGCGGCCGTGCAGCGCGGTCGCCGCCAGGTCGGGTCCGGCGGCGTCCATCGCACTCGCCGCTTTCTCCAGCCACGCATCGACCGTTCCGATCGCGCTCAGCATCCGTCCGGCCGCCAGCTCCTCCAACGGCCCGCGGGCCGGCCGCGCCGCCAACTCATCGAGCGCGCTCTCGAGCGCCCGGTCGGCCATACCCGCCCAAGTCGCAGCCGTCCGCAGAGCATCGCGGCCGAACCAGGGCTGCGTCGAGAGGGCACCCGGGCGGACCGAACCTCGCCATCACCGGGGCGCGATCGAACACGACGCGATGTGAGACCGAGGCGCGCAGACCGGCGCCGCGGTACCAGTCCTCGTCAACCAGCACCGAGGCGGTGTCGGTCAGATCGACCCAGCCGGCGACCGGCGGCCCGCCGTCGGGGTCCCGCGCGAGCACGAGCGCACGGTCGAGACCGCCCGCACCCGAGCAGAACGTCTTGACCCCGGACAGTGCCTCGCACCGTCGTGGGACACGAGCTTCGCCGGCCAACCCTCGCCGGGCGCGGATCGCCGCCCCACACGCCGACGCGGAGACCGCCGGCACGGATCTCCGCCAGCTCACGTCGCGCAGCTCCGCCGGCGCCTGGACCGCGAGACGCTCGACGCCGTTCAGATGCCCGTCGAAGATCCGGCCAACCGAGGCGTCAGCGCGCGCGACCGCGCGCACAAGCCCGAGTTCATCGGCGGCCCGCGGACGCCGGGGACCGGCCGTTGCATTCCATGCCAGCGCACCGACCGCCTCGAGCTGGGCGAACGCCTCGTCGGGAAACGGCGGCGGGAACGGCGCGCCGTCGCGGTCGGTGGCGCTCGCGGCGATCATCTGCAGCACGCCGGCGAGCGCGGCGTCGCCGATGGGCGACGCGGACGGACGGATGCCCGTGGGCAAGCGGATCACCGTACCCCTCACATCAGTGCCTCGAGATGCAGCCCGTGCCGCGCGGCGTGCCCGACCACCAGCTCGACATAGCCGAGGGTCTCGGTGACACCACCGCGGCGGGCGCCGGGACCGATTCCGTCGTGCATCAGCACGATCGCCCCCGCGTCGAGCGCGTCTTGGGTGGCGTCGAACATCTCCTCCGCGCTATCGCCGTGCCAATCATGCGTATCGACCGTCCAGCCCACCAACCGCAGGCCGTACTCGCCGGCGACCCTGACCGACCACGGCGCGGTATCACCCCACGGCGTCCGCCAGAACACCGGATGGACTTCGATCCCCGCCAATCGCCCCAACGCGGTCGCCGTGTCTCGACGCAACCACTCGACGTCACGCTCGCTGTGGCAAACATGCTGGTCGCAGTGCAGTCCGACCGCGTGGCCGCCCGCCCGCATCCGCGCGATCAGATCGGGGTGCGCCGCGGCGCGCGACGCGATCGGGAAGAAGGTAGCGCGGGCACCGAGCCGTCTGAGCAGATCGAGCAGCCGCGGGGTCCACACCGGATCGGGACCGTCGTCGAAGGTGAGCGCCAGCGCGGACACGGATAGCTCCTACCCGCGCGTGCCAACGCGACAAACCGTGACGAATCCCGGGCGACGCGCGAAAGGTCCCAGGATTGCCGGCCGAGCTATACCGTGTGAACAAGCGCTCAGGCGAGCTGGCACGGCGCGAGACCGTGGCGTTGCGTCGATACGTGGTGAGATCCTGAGTGTCGGGTCGGGTGATGCCCGTGCCGTGGTGACCTCGTAGGGGACGATCGACCGTACGAGTCGAAGCCGTGGCGGAGGTTGGTCGGTGACCAGTCGGGGTAGCCCGCTCCTCGTGGCCACCAACGAAGCACAGTTCCGCGTACCGGCCGAGCGCGTGTTCGAGGTCCTCTCCGACTCCAAGGCCTATGGCGACTGGGTCGTGGGCTCTGACACGATCCGTGACGCCGATTCGCACTGGCCGGCAGTCGGCTCCCGCTTTCATCACCGGGTCGGTGTCGGACCCCTCAAGGTCAACGACCACACCGAGGTCCTCGAGGTCGAAGCGCCCAGCCGGCTTGTCCTACGCGCGCGCGCTCGGCCGCTCGGCACGGCGATCGTCAATCTGTTGGTGGCCCCCGACGACGGCGGATGTTACGTGACGATGACCGAGGTCGCGGGCGATCTGTTGTCCAAGCTTGCGATCAACCCGCTCACCGACCGACTCGTGCACGCGCGCAACGTCGAGTCGCTGCGTCGTCTGCAGCGGATCTGCGAGACCGGCGTCCTGAAGAGCTAGCGTCAGGCCCGCCAGGGGCGCAGCCGCCGGTCGGCGAGCAGCGCCCGGGCGGCGGATCGTCCACCCATCCCGTGCACCGATCCACCCGGATGGACCGACGCGCCCGTTACGTACAGGCCCTTCAGCGGGGTTCGATGTCGGCACAGCTCCGGTGCGGGCCGGAACAGGAGCTGCTGGTCGAGCTCGTAGGTCCCACCACCAAGGTCGCCATCGACCAAGCTCGGATTATCGGACTCGGTCTGCGCCGGGTTGCGAATCGCGCGCGCGAGGATCGTCCCCGCAAACCCGGGCGCGAAACGCTCAAGCTGCGCCTCGATCAAGCTGGCAACCTCCTCGTCGCTGCGGTCGTAGCGAGCCGGGACGTGCGCGTAGCAATAGAGCGTGTGCTTTCCGTCCGGAGCACGGGTGGGATCAAGCAAGGTGTGCTGGCCGACGACCAGCGCGGGCCGTTCGGGCACGTCGCCGCGCTGACCGGCTTCGGCCGCCGCAGAGAATTCGCGCAATTCGCCGCCGACATGCACCACGGCGGCTTCTCGGGCTTCGGACGCGCTCCACGGGACCGACCGGGACAGGGCGTAATCGAGCTTGAAGGCCGCAGTCGAGTAGCGCCAGATGCGGAGCCGCCGGAACAGTCGGCCCGGGAGCGCGCCCTCTGGGAGCAGCGCCGCGAGCGGGCGGGCGCTGATCGTCGTGACGACATCCCGGGCGGCCAGCTCCTCGCCGTCGCGCAGTACCACGCCGGTGGTTCGCCCGGAGCTGACGAGGAGACGCTCCACATGCGCGTTGCAGCGGACCGTGACCCCCTCGCGGGAGGCGATCGCCATCAGCGCGTCGGCGATCCGTTGCTGACCGCCCTCCGGGAACGGCCAGCCGCCGGCATGCGCGAGGAGCACGAGCAGAAACCCAAAGGCGCCACTCCCTGCCGTCGAAGGGGCGAGCCCAGAGTGCTGGGCGGAGCCGGCCAGCCAGGCCGTCGGACGTGTGGCGCCGTCGAACACGTCCATGCCGAACGCCTCGATCGAGCCGACCATCCGTCGGGCCAGCAACAGCGCCTCGCGGCGCAGCACAGCCCCGAGCGCTAGACCATGGCGGACCGGCGGCAGAGGTCCGAGGATCGTCTCGGACAGACGCTCGGCGAGAGGCCGATAGCGCTCGATCAACTCCTGCCAGGCCCTGCCCGCACCCGGGCAGGCGCGCTCCAGCGAGGTGACGGTGGGCTCCAAGCCGTGATGCAGGCCGATCGCGGTGCCGTCCGCGAACGGGTGGGCCATGATCGCCTCGGGGCTGATCCAGCGCAGCCCTTCGGCCTCCAGCTCGAGCTCGCGCATCGCCGGCGAGGCGATCGTCATCGGATTGAAGCCGGCGCAGTGATCGTGCACGAACCCGGGCAGCGTGGCCTAAACGCTCGTCGATGCCCCGCCAGGTTGTGGCGAATGCTCAAGTACGGTGACATCAAGACCCGCTCTCGCGAGGTGGATCGCACAGACCAGGCCGGTCGAGCCGGCACCGACCACGATCACCCGCCGATCCCGGAGATGAGACATGGAGGCGAGCACAGTGACGTCATACCCGCTCGGCGCTTCCGACCACGCTCAGCCGATCCACCGACCTCGGTGCTGTCAGATGGTCTCCCTGGCCAAACCTGTTCAACCTCGGATCAGCCGACCCCGCACACTGCCGTGCCCGCAGAAGCAGCCGACAGTACCGAGGACGCGCGCGATGCGCGGCCCGCACGTCGACGCTAGGCGGGACGTTTCCGACCAGAGGACTCGCGACCCAACTCGGCGCGGACCCGGACAAAAAGCGAACTGCGGGCGTAGGGATCGGAAGCCTGCAGGTACGCCCGCACGTAGCGCGACAACGGGTCCTTCAAATCCCGCCTTGACGGTCGAGCGTTCCTGGCGGATTTAGTGCTGCCAACGAGTGCCATCCCAGAGCACTGCCTACCCAGATCCCCGCCCACCATCACGCTCACGGCGCGGCTATCTGGCTCCTCCGGTGTCCTCCCGGATGTTCGATGACGGACCGCTTTGCCGTAGCGTCGCCAGAGCGTGGCTCGGCTGACGCCGAGAGCCTCAGCGATCTTCTCCTGCGACGCCCCTGCGCGAGAGGCCGGGCGAATCGCCTCGCGGAGTCCCCGTTCGCCCCGCTCGACAACCGCTCGAAGGTGCCGCAGAGACTCCTCAGGCACGCGCGTCAGGCAACCTCTCAGCACACAACGCACCTGACTCGGCCGGCCACAGAACCTCGTCGAGCCCCACCAATGTGATCACCCGCCGAACCTGCGGCGTCGGTTCCGGAGCGACAGAGAAGTCCCATCCACCCAGTTGCGCGTTGCGGAACGCACCGACGATGGCGGCAATCCCCGTGCTATCGATGAATTCGAGGTTGGAAAGGTCCAGGTCAACCACCGCGCCGGCTCGTGACAGGTGCGTCAAACGCGACGTCAGACGCTTCGCGACCGATAGGTCGAGCTCCCCGGACAGCGCGAGCCGCACAGATCGTCGGCGTATCTGACCAGGACCGGGCAGCCCGTCACGACCCGCCTGGCACGCGTGCCGGAGGGGTAATAGCGGACTCCGGCGGCCTGCTCCATCCCGTGCAGGGCGACGTCCAGAGCACAGGGCTG
This sequence comes from uncultured Solirubrobacterales bacterium, assembly GCA_963763525.1. Taxonomy (GTDB): domain Bacteria; phylum Actinomycetota; class Thermoleophilia; order Solirubrobacterales; family Solirubrobacteraceae; genus Palsa-465. The sequence goes on along the minus strand of CAVXPA010000008.1, from coordinate 45,335 downwards.
ATGACCGCTCCCACGTAAAAGGTAGCTTGGGTCGTTGGGGTTTGGCCGCGTGCTCGGGCGCGGCGCTCGCGGGCGACCCGGCCCGAGGTTACCGGCTCGATCTCGATCAGGTCTGTTTGCGCCTGGTTGACTGGGAGCACGGCGAGCGACAGGTGTCCGGGTGAGGATGGCTGCGGGGCGGTCGAAGCGATCAGCCGAGGATCTAGGCACTCGCTACCAGGTCCTTGGTGGCGATCTGGCTTACAACCCTAAACGTCTCGAGAATCCGGTCTCGGTTTGGCGTGATCGCCAGGCGTGGTCGGGTTGGGGTCGTGGCGACATGTCCGGGAAAGGGCATTCTGGGACGTGTCGAGCGGGCACGCGTCGGAGTTCGACAGAACTTTTTCACGCGGCGCTGGTCTAAGTCTTTAGACGCAGATCCGAACGGAGGAACACATGGCGGAGCAGAGCACGAGCGGTAGCGAGAGCGCGGCGGTGGCGACGCGCAGGGAGGGCAAGCGGCCTGAGGGCTCGGGCCCGACACGCCGCTTACGTCCGAGCGCGGCAGTACGACGATCGCGGACGTTGTGGGGACGAAGGTGGCGAGCATCGCTGCGCGCGAGGTCCGCGGCGTGTACGAACTCGGCGGCAGCGTTTCGCGGGCGGTGGGGTCGGTTACCCAGCGGGTCGGGATTGGTGATGAGCGTACCCAGGGTTTGTCCGTCGAGGTGGGCGAGCGCGAGGCGGCGGTGGATGTGACTGTGGTCGTGGAGTACGGGGAGTCGATTCCCAAGGTTTCCCAGGCGATCCGCGACAACGTGATCAGGCGCATCGAGGGCATCACCGGGTTGTCGGTCACGGAAGTCAACGTCGCTGTCAACGATCTGTACTTCCCGGGCGATGAGGAGCCCTCACGGCCTGCCCGTGTGGAGTAGCGCCACCGCGATGTCCTCGCCACCGTTGGTGCATCCCACGCCGCCGAGCTCCGATTCTCCTCGCGTGCGCCTGGCACGTCTCGCGCTTGAGGCCGGCGCGGGCCGCGCCGAATGTCGTCGCGGCCGAGGCGGGGCTGCACGGCATGTGCGTGACTGCTGACCCGGCGGGGGGGTGCTGCGCGGCGTGTCGGTCACCGCCGACGGCGGCGGACGCTACGCGGTCGACTTGTGTCTCGTGGCCTGCGTGGCGCCGCTGGTGCCGCTGGGCGAAGAGGTCCGCCGGCGCGTGCAAGCCAGCGCGCAACGCAACGGGCTAGCCGAGGAGCTGAGTACCGTGAGCGTCGAATTCGCGGGCGTGCTCACGCCCGCTGAGGTGAGGGAAGCCGAACTGCTGGGCAGTGATCTTGCGGCGGACGCGGCGCCCTCCACGCCCCTCACCCCAGGCCCGACAGCGGGTGTCGCGCCAACGGCGACCGCCGGTGGCTCACCGCCCTTTGACGTGGCAGAGGCGCCCGCGCCGCGCCTTGTCCCGGGCGGGGAGACGGATCGATGATCCGGCTGGCGCGGGCGCTGGTTCGTGTGGTCAGCTTTGTGCTGCTGGTGATCCTTGCTGTCGCGGGGCTCGCGCTGGCTATCTTCTGCATCAGTTCCGGCACCCGCGGCCTGAGCCTGGGCCGGTTGGCCCACCTCGTTGACCTCAGCTCGTTCCGTGACACCGTGGGCAGTTGGCTCGGTCAGTTGCAGGCGTCCGGGCCGGTCGCCGCTGTCGCCGCGGTGTGTGGGTTGGGCGCGATGTTGCTCGGGCTGCTGCTGCTGGCGGGGATTCTCGTCCCCCGCCGCGAGCGGCTCGTGACCCTCGCTAGCGGCGAGCATGGGACGCTCGCCGCGCGGCGGCGGCCGCTGGCCCAAGCGGCCACCACGCTGGTGGAGCAGGTGCGCGGCGTCACCGAAGCCCGCGTCCGCGTCCGGCCGCGGCGCCGGTCCGGCGGGCGCCTGTCCGTACGGGCCTCCCGGGTCCGGCGAGCCGATCCTGGAGAGACGCGGGACGCCGTGCGCGAGCAGCTTCGCGGTCTTACCGATCCGTTCGAGCTCACCGCCCGCGTCGACGTTCCTCGCCGGGGCGCGAGGGTGCAGTAGATGCCTCGCCAGCGCGTGCGCGAGCGAACCTCGCCATTAATCGATCTTGGGACGCCTGATTACGCTCGTGTTCGCGCTCGCGTTGATCTGGTATGGCCTGATGACGTTGCTGCTCGCGCTGAAGGTCTCCCCGTCGACGGTCAACGCGATCAGCGGCTATCGCACCGCGTTTGATTGGCTCAGCGGACTGTCCCCGTCCAAGGTCGACGGCGCCGCGACGCGCGGGATCGTCGCTGGGGCGGGCGTGCTCGCCTTCTTCGTGTTCGGCTTTCTCGCGCTGAGCAGCTGCCGCGCCCGGATCAGCCCGCCGCGACCTCGACCTCCGCTCCGACGAGCGCGGCGAGGTGACCGTCGAGCCACGCGCCATCGAGCGCCTCGCCGAGGTCGCCGCCGCTAGCCATCCGGCGGTGATCGACGCCCACGGTCGCTATGCGATTGATGATCTGTCGGTTAACATCCTCACCGTCCGCCGCGCCCGCGGTCTCGCCGACACGCTGCGGGACGCCCAGCGGCGCGTCGTGGACGCCCTCGAGCAACACGAGTTGCCCACTACACCCGTCAACGTCACATTGGCCGGTTATGACCGCCGGCATAGGAGGGAACTTAGGTGATCAACCTCAAGCACTACTTGGGCCTGCTCGGCTTTTTGTTCGTCGCCGCCTGGATCGGCTTCAGCTTCGGCTATGCCGTTCTCTGTCTCGTCGGCGCCGCCGTCTTCTACGCCATCGGCGCGGTGCTGCAGGGCGAGATCGACTTGGGCGACGTCCAAGCGCGCATCCAACGCTCACAAGGCGCCTCCCGCTAGCAACACAGCCGCTCCCGGCCCCGGGGAGCGAGCTCGGGAGCGTCACCATTACCGATGCGGGCATCCCAACAGCCGTGCCACTGGCCGGCGCCGCTGGCGCTGCTGTCTCGCCTAAACAGCCGCCTGAGCCGCTCACGCGTGTCACCCCTCAGCGGTTTCACGCCGACGCTAGTCGGGGCGGGGCGCGATGGCCGAGCGCGACGTGATTCTGCAGGTCGATGACCGGATTCTGGTTCAGGCAGCCCAGGACGGGGATCTGGACGCGTTCGAGGCCCTGGTACGCCGCTACCAGCCCGCTGTGTACCGCGTCGCGTTGCGCATGCTCGGCTCAGAAGCCGACGCCCAAGACGCAACCCAAGAGACCTTCCTACGCGCCTGGCGGGCGCTGCCCCGCTTCCGCCACGACAGCGCCCTCACCACCTGGCTCTACCGGATCGTGACCCGTCGCTGCCTGCACCTTATCGCCGCCCGCAGGCCAACCGACGCACTCAACGACACCCACCCGGACCCGCGCCTTGACCCAGTCCACACCGCCGAGCAACGCGAGCGCCTGCAAGCAGTCACCCGCGCCATCGCACAGCTGCCCGGCGATCAGCGCGCGGCCCTGATACTGCGAGAGTTCGAAGGCCTCTCCTACGACCAGGTGGCCGACGCGCTCAACACCAGCGTGCCCGCGATCAAAGGCCGCATCCACCGCGCGCGGCTCGCCGTGCTCCAACACACCACAGGCTGGCGATGACCCAACAACCTCGGCGACTGCCATGCGGCGCTGACCTCGAGCAGCTCGTCGCCCAAATCGCCGACACCGAACCCCCCGCCAATCCCGCCCACCAGGAGCGCTGTCCCTACTGCCAGGCGACCCTGCGCCGTTTGCGCGACGCCTGGGAAGACATCCACGTGCTCGCCATCCAGCCCGTGCCGATCCCTGCAACCCTCACCGCACAGATCATGGCGCGCGTCCGCATCCTCGCCCGCCACGCCACCGACTCCATCCTCCTCGGCCACCCCCGCGGGGAAACCCGCATCAGCCACGCCCTCGTGGGCCGCGTGATCCAGCGCGTCGCTCTCGGAGTCCCCGGCGTCATCTTCGCCTCCGCCCGCCCCGTTCCCCACCAGCCCCCCGACCCCCGTCGCCTCGGCGTCACAATCCGCCTCGTCGTCGCCTACGGACCAGCGATCGAGGCGCTCGTCGAGGCCGTGCGCGCGATCATCGACCGTCACGTCCCCACCCTGACCGGCGCTCAACTCACCCACATCGACATCACCATCGAAGACATCGCCACCCCCACAGACTGAAACGAGCTGTCCGAGAAGTGCAATTACCAGACATGTCCGGTGGCTACGGGCATGATCGAGGAGCTGCAGCGCGCCGCAGCGGGGAACGACTGGCGAGGTGCTCGACCCCGCCGGTCTGGCCGCCCAGGCGGCGGAGGTCGCCGCTCGGCAGCGCTCGCCGGAGACCCATCGTACGTATGCGGCCGTGTACCGCGCGCTCGTGATGTTCCTCGGCCCGGCCGCCTCCCCGGCGGATCTGAGCGCCGAGACGGTCCGCGCCTACCGCGACCAGCTCGAACACGCCGGTCGCACGCCGGCCACGGTCGCTAAGCACCTCTCGGCGCTACGGCAGCTCGCCGCCGCGATCGACGCCGACCCCGCGATCCATACAGTCCGTTCGCAAAACGTCGCGCGCGGCGAGCCGCGCGCCCTTTCGCAGGATGAGTTCACACGCCTGCTGCGGATGCCCGACCGGCGCTCAGGCCGAGGCAAGTGCGATCTCGCGCTGCTGCACCTGCTCGACTCAGTCGCCCTGCGACGCGCCGGGGCCGCCAACCTCATGCTCGTCGACGTCGATGAGCGGCGCGGTGCGGCTGACCCGCGGCTGCGGGCGGTGATCGCCGACTCGACGAGCTGGTGGCTCACCGTCCGCTACGGCAAACGCGAACGAACCCGCCAGATCCCGCTCGATCACGACACGCTCGCCGCGCTCACCACGTGGGTCAAGGTCCGGCCCGTCGCGAGCAGCGAGCACTTGCTGCTCTCGCTACCGCGTACCGGACAGCCACCGCGACCGCTCGAGCACGCGCGATATCGCGAGGATCGTCGGCCGCCACGCGCACGCCGCCGGGCTGCCCGAAGACCGTCGCACCCCGCACGTGCTGCGCCACACCTTCTGCACCCACCTCGCCGACAGCGGCGCCGACACCACCGTCATCCGCGAGCTCGCTGGCCACGCCGGCCTTCGCACGACCACGATCTACACGGACGTCAACCCTAGAAGGCTCCAGCACGCGATAGCCGAACGAAGCCGCCGGCGCCAGGGCGCGCGGCGAGCGGCGCGTGGCTGACACCGCCTTCGGCCGATAGCAGAAGCGCGACTCGCCCGACTCGGAGCAGGCGGAAGTTCTGCCAGTTCGTGAATGGGGAAGTGAGCGGCGGCCTGACGCCGGGCCGCCCGCACGCGCTCGTCCACCCGCATGATGGGGTGGACGAGCCGTGGAGGTCCTCTACTTCACAATCCGGAAGATCCGCTCCATCCCGAGCTGGGTGTGCTCGCGTCCGTCCTGGGTGTCCATAAAGCATGCCTGGACGTAGACGCCCGGCTTCTCTGTGATGACCTCCTGCTGGAGGCCGCCCGATGAAAGCGGGCCTGCGAATGTGTAGTTCCCGTGGATCAGCTTCCCAGCCGCGTTGTCCTTGCCGGCCAGCAGCAGCGCGATCGCCTTCTTGGCGGTCGCGACGTTCTTGGCCTTGCCGAAGACGTCCATGTGCACGAGGAAGCCGGCGTTTACGAACCGCACCAGCTCGCCGTCGTGCAGCGTGGTCGGACCGCGGAAGCCGAATTCGATCGTGCTTATCGTCGCGTTCGGGTTGGGCAGCGCGGCCGGACTCGCGGCTTGCGTGACCGTGAACGCCGAGAACGGCGGGGTGGGGCCCGTGGGGCCGAAGTCGAGCGCGAAATAGTTGCCAGGCCGCAATGTGGTCTCGCCGCTGCTACTTGTCCCCCGGTTGGCGGACGCATCGAAAACGATCGAGCCGTAGGGGTCGAGATAGTTGAGATCCCCGTGGTGAGCGTTGATCGCAGCGCCTGCCTGCGCAAACGCCGAGAATGGAACGCCAGGGTTCAGCCGAATCAGAGCGGGCTCGCCCGACGCCTCCTTCGTGACGGTCGTGACGATGTTCACCGCTCCCGACTCGGTGCTACCGCCGACGACGACGGTCTTTCCGTTCAACGCCAGTGTGAGCGTCGGCAAGCCCGACGCTGCCGAACTGGCCGCCGCAGTGAGACCGCCCGCAACGAGAACGCCGAGGACAGTTGCCGTGGCGGCGAGCGAAACGATTCGCTTCATGAAGCACTCCCCTTGATGGTTGTACTAGGCAACCGGGCCCGGCCCCTGTGGTCCCAATAGCTGAACAAAGCTACCGGATCTTGCGCCGCGCCGTCGCTACTTCGTCGTCAAAGCGGGCGTCGCGGTGCGGCTTCCGCTTTGGCTTCTGGGTGGTGCAGCGCAGCAGTGGGCAGCCGCGCGGGGCCGCTTCTAACGCCGATTTTCGCGGAGCGAGATCGACCCTACTTTTCGGCGAATTCGTAGCGGAGCTGGCGGCGGCCCCACCAGGGCACGGTGGTGTCGGGGAGGTCGGCTGAGCGCAGCACGGGTGAGTAGGCGCGGCGGTCGAGTCGGACGGTGATCGTGTCGTCGCTGGTGTGGATGACGCCGCCGGTTTGCAGGAAGCGGCGTTGGAGGGTGTCGGGGGTGGCGGCGTGGTAGCCGGGGAGGCGCCGGCGCAGGGCGGCGCAGACAGTGCTCGCGAGGACGGACAGCACGACGTCGAGGTCGACGTTGAGCGGCACGGAGGAGGCGAGTGAGTCGAGGTGGAAGGCCCGGATCGCTTCGGCGAGGCGTTGCTCGATCGTCATCCGTCGGGCGTAGCGTTCGATCAGGAACTTCGGGGTCGCGGTGGTGTGATTGGTGATCAGCACCGTCGGGCTCTCGCGGCCGAGGCCGCGCACGACGAGTTGCCGGATCGGGTGGGGGTAGTCGGACAGGCGCACGGTCTCGTCCACCACCTGGGGTTTTCGATAGTTACCGTCGCGATCGAGCCGGACCGTCTTCCATGCTTTGGGGTCGAGCTGGTCGATGTGGCGGATCAGGGCGGGTGAGCGCATTCGCAGGGTCATGAACGTGACACCGCGCTCGTCGAGCTCGGCGAGCACGGCCTGGGTGGTGGTTTCTGATCGAACACCAGCAGGCCGGGATCGGTGCCGGTCAGTGAGCGCCAGTGCTCGCAGAAGGCGATCACCTCGCGCGCTTGGGTGGCCTTGGAGATATCGGCGTTGGCGAACACAAGGTTGCGTGTGGCGGCGTCGGGCGAAGAACGTCAGCACCGAGCGGGTCCGTTGCGAGCGGCTGGGAACGTAGTGTTTCTCCAGCGCGGCGTCTTCTCCCGAGTGCATGATCGCGTGGAAATCGAGGTCGAAGTCCGTGCCGTCGATCAGCCCCGCACGCAGCATCGCGTGATTGAGCGCGACCAGGAACGCGTGCTGGCGCTCGTGCGAGAGCTTGTAGGAGTAACTCGTCAGCGCGGTCGTCTCTTCGGCAGCGAGGACAGCCCCGCGAACAGCGCCGCGCCGCGCGCCGTGATCGGTCGCGAGATCCTCGACATGCGAGGTACGACGGATACTGGCGAGCTTGAGCGCCAGCAGCGACAGCACAGATGACACCGCCGGGATCACGCTCGTGCCCGGGTACCCCGCCGCCTTGACGATCGCCGGGACATCGAGCGCGACCAGGTCGGGCAGGCACAAGAACAAGCCGGCGTGCTTGGTCTCCACGCGCTCGGGCCACTGCGCGAAGTTGATCACGCCGGTCCGCGGCAGCTGCTCGCGGCGCGGGGCGCCGCGCAGCACCTCGGGGCGGCGCCACAGCCGCTCGAATCCTTCCTCGGCGATCACCTCCGCGATCCCGGTGCGATTCAGTGGCATGCCCTCCCGCGCGAGCACCAGCGCGATCTCGTCGATCGAGTGAGCGGCGGCTCGTAGTTCAACGATCCGGTCGTGCGCGCGCTCCTTCGCAGGCGCGCGCTTGGGCCCGGGGCGTGAGGAGATGAAGAACTCGCGGCGGCCTGAGCGGAAGTCGCGCACGATCGAGTTGAGCGTCTCGGTCGTGTACCCGAACGCGTTCGCGACCTCCGCGGCCGGGCGTCCCTCGAGCAGGTACGCGCGTAGCGCCTCGTAGCGCCGCTGCGTCGGGTCGGCGGGCTCGGCGAAGAACTCTCCACCCGGACGAGGTTGGGGCGATCTCGCTGACTGGACGATCCCGTTAGTACACCTGATCGGTCGGACAGAATCGCCCGCCAACCCGCTGCCGAAGGCCACGGGCCCCTGGAATCGGCGCATTTCGCTGAGATATCGGGTCGCCGCGGACGCGCCTCGCCGAGCGTAAGCTGCCGAGCACGTCTCGGACGAACTCGTAACCGCAGTCCCCGAGTTCGACCCCATCGCCATCACCGAGCAACGCCACCGCGGACTCGCAAACCCACCAAACACAGGGTTTGCGCCCCTCAACCGCACTCAACCGCGACGCTGCCGCCCCTCAAGCCACGACGCGAAAGTCGGCGCTAATGCTTAGGAGCGGCATTGCGCCCAGCGCAGCGCTTCTAATGCGCGCACGGCCGCCTCCGAACGCCCCGATCTGACCGCGTCTAACAAGAGCGACGGCCTTTGACGGAGCCTGAACGTATAAATCCGCACCGTTGCTAACGAGAGCCCGTACGTGATGAACGACGATCGCGCCAGTCGCCAACGCGCAGCCTCGACTCGGGCTGGCCGCTGAGCCTGCGAGCCGGTCGAGCGGTCCTCGACGCGACGGTTGACCCGGCGGTCCAGGCGGCCGACATCACGCCGCGCGGACAGGGCGTTTAGTGCGGATCAAAGTGCGGACCGAAGTGCAGAGCTAGATGCGGACCGCTCGTCTGCACTTGGGGCCCGCCCCGCCCCCGCCGCTGTTGGGGTTTTGGGGCTCGTTCGAAACCGACTACCCGCCCCCCACGTGTAGTTCGGGTAGTCGGTTTCGAACGAGCCTGGGTTTCCAGGTCGGCGGGGGCGGGACAGGCAGCCAGACGCCAGGCAGGAAGCAGCTGCGGGGTCGAAAGCCGAGGTCTGGAGCTGGGTCGATTGTGTGGGGAGAGGAGATGTTGGAGAAGCAGGACAGGGAAGGGAAGAGTGGTGGGGGAAGATGATGGGCTCCAGGGCAAAAAAGAGCCGATCGATTCGTGGTGCGCTGCAGGGATCTGATGGGGTGTTGAGGGGTGTTGATGGAGGTCCTGGTGATGGGGATGGTTGTCGGGGTGGAGTGGTTTGTCGAAACGTTCCTGGCTACGGCACTAGCGCCGACCGCTCCTGGGACGAGCGGCAACGCGCCGCCGTCCAGTCGGCGGGGTGCTGCATCCGCGCTTGAAGGGCAGTCTCCGCGGCCGCCGAGGCGCGGCCCCCGTCGGGGAGATGCGGCCACGCGAGCGCCGTCACGCTGCGTAGACGCGCCCGCATGGATCCAGGTCCCGCGTCGGCTCGCGAGTGTCGCAAGTCGTCACGAACAGCTGCCGCTCGCCGATTGCAAAGCTATTGCCCGACGAGCCGATGGCTCGTCCTCCGGACCGCCAATATCCTCGGGCCACTATGCTGCGAATAAGCTCCGCGAGCGGATCGAAACGTTCACCGAAGAGGAGGCGGCCGAGACGCACCCTCTGCTCGATCAGCACACCGATCCGCTGACCGTGGTGCTCGACAACGCACCTCTCGACGACGATCCGGTCACCGAAGAGGAAGAGGCCGAAGCCCAAGTCGCTCGCGACGAGATCGCCCGGGGCGAGACGATCAGCCTGGACGAGATCCGAGCCGAGTTCGACGCCGAGAGGTGAACGAACCCGGCTGGCGCCTCAGGCTCGCCGCCTCCGGGCGCCGCGACACGAAGCGCTTGGACCCGCCCGTCCGCGAACGGATCCTCGTTGCGCTTGACGGCCTGCGCGCGCAGCCGCGACCCGGAGACATCAGGCCTCTTGCGGGCGAACCGCCCGAATGGCGCCTGCGGGTCGGCGACTGGCGCGTGCGTTTCACTCGCGTTCCCGAAGAGCGCGTCGTCGTCATCTAGTGCGTGCTGTCTCGCGGCCACGTCTACCGCGACTGACTCCCCGAACTTTTCGGTAAGAGTTTGATGCCCTTTTGATGCCCTCTCGACATTTCAAGTCCATCTGGCGCGGTTATGAATATGCGCTATTGCAAATACTTTTTTAATCGGGGAGACAGGATTTGAACCTGCGACCGCCCGGCCCCCAGCCGGGTGCGCTACCAGACTGCGCCACTCCCCGTGGTTCGCGACGGATTCTACGGTGGTTGCGCCGGGAGCAAAACCCGCCCGCCGCTGGGTGGGTCCGATCGACGGCTTCCGATGTCGCGGCAACCGACCCGGTCATTCAGGCAAACTGTGCTGGTCCGGCCGGCTGGCCCAGACAGCCGACATGGCGTGCGCGCGGCGGTAGCTCAACGGTAGAGCCTCGCCCTTCCAAGGCGATTACGCGGGTTCGATTCCCGTCCGCCGCTTCGATGGAAAAGCCTTGCAAACGAGCAGCTTCTGCATGTAGCGGGATGGGCGAGCGCGACGCTCATTGGGAGCTCTGACGCACTCTCAACGCACATTGTTTCGCGCGGGCCTTCGTGATCTCGCCCTCCGCGTCGATGTTCGGCATGTCCTCGAACTCCTCGATGAGGTGCGCATACGTCTTGAGCAGCACCGCGGGCGAATGCCCGAGCCACTTCGCAACCTGGAGCGGCTGGCGTCCCTCGGCCAGCATCAGTGACGCGAAGCTGTGCCGCAGGTCGTATGGCCGCGGGATCGGATCGAGCCCTGCGGCGCGGCACGCGGGCGCCCAGCGCTCGCGGCTCCACGTCTGCCACGCGCCCTCACTCCACGGCTTGCCATCATCGTTGAGCAGGATCAACGTTGTGTCGGGCGGCCGTCCGATCGCGAGCCGATACTCGCGCACATCCTGCGCGAGGGGCGCGAGCAGTCTCCCCGTACGGTGCCGCTCGGTCTTCGTTCCCTTGGGCGACCCGTCCGGGTTGGTGGCGTGCTGAACGAGGATGGTGTTCTCGCGCACGGCGCCCAGCCGGAGAGCGCGTAGCTCGCCGCCAGGCCGCAGGCCCGCGTAGCCGAGCAGCGAGACGATCAGCGCGTCGCGCTGCCGGGTCTGCGGCGTGCCTGGTGCCGAGAGCTCATAGCGGCGGCGATTGCGCTGCCCAAGGCACGAGGCGGCGACCTCCCGCGGCGCCGGGTCGAGCATCATCGCCCGGATCCTCTCGACGGTGGCGGGCGAGAGCGGCTGCACCGCGTCCCTATGGCCGTTCTTCGGCGGGCGCACGAGGGAGAGCGGGTTCGCGAGGATGGCCTCGCTCTCTGCAGCGTGGCGTAGGACGCTTGAGAGCAGCGTACGCGCCTTGTGGATCGTTCCCGGGCTCACTCCATTCTTGATCCGGTCGGCCTGCCAGCCGCGCAGCAGCGCGACGGTGATCTCCCCGAGCGGCACGTCATCGAGCCACGGCGCGAGATGTACCGCGTAGGTGTTTGCGTACCGCTCGCTGGTCGACTGAGCGAGCGTCGAAGCGTGTTCGGGTGCCCAGCGCTCAGCGATCCATTGCCCGACCGTAGGGCCACCGCGGGCAGTGAGCTGCTGAACCGCGAGCGGCCCGAGCTGATGTCGGCGCTTCACGTCACGGTCGAACGCGTCAGCGTCGCGCTTGAGAGCGAAGTTGCGGGATCGTTGGCGGCCGTTTTCACGCCAGCGAGCGATCCAGCCGCGGCCGTCGCGGGAGCGTTCGACGCTCACCGGGCCGCCTTGCGGATCGAGCGCACGTCGGTATCGAGCTCGAGGCCGCTCCAGGCTTCGTCGGCGGTCAGCACCGGCGCAGACAGCCGGTGCGCGAGCGCAAGGCATCCGCGATCGCCAAGCGAGAGTCCGGCGGAGCGTGTGAGTGGGCGCAGCCGAGCGGTCTCGACGGCGTCCGCGGCCGTGAACGGCTCGACCGTGATTGCTCCACCGAGAAGGCCACTGTCGACGAGGTCAACCGAGACCTTTTCCGGACTGACGCCGCGAGAGGCGAGCGTGCTCAACGCCTCGGCGAGATTGACCGTCGAGATTGTGGCGCCGCCGGCGATCGCATCGGCGACGACCTCAGCACCGGTCTCGTCTCCGAGGTATGCCAACAGCGCTGAGGCGTCGAGCACCAATTTGGACATCTACTCGTCGCGGTCCGCTTCGGCCTGGCGTTCGGCGAGCAGCTCGTCGACGAGCGACTCGCGCTCGGCGAGACCCGCGAACAGCCCTCGGCCATTGTTGGCCACGTCCCGGTAGGTGCGAAGACGCAGCGAGCCGTCCTTCTCGGTGCTCAACAGCATCACAGTGCCAGCCTCAAGCCCGAGTGCCTTGCGAACCGAAGAAGGCAATACGAGCCGCCCGCGATCGCCTATCGTGACCCGCTCCGTGTGGGACATAGCCCCAATAGTACCACGTTTCGCCGTTCATCCCGCATTGTCCTAAGCTTCCCACATTTGGTCTGACGGTTCGGTCGGTCATGACGGGTTCTCGGTCGGCGCTCACTGGCGCTCCCGTCCTGCGACAGCTCCGCGGATCGCCGTGACCGAGGCCGGGACACCCGCTCGCGCCGGCCGCCGCGGCGGCGTGAGCGAGGGCGGTGCGGGCGTCCGGTTCCCGCCCACCGGTTGGATCTCGGAGCGGTCGGCACGGAAACGCCATGACTTGCCGACCTTCACCCCCGCGAGCCGGCCAGCGCGCGCCATCCGAGCGACCGTGTCAGGGTGCAGGCCCAGCTGCTCGGCCTTCTCGACGGCATTCAGCAGCCGGCCGGGATCGTCAGCCAGATAGGGGCGAAGGTGCTCGGCGAGCTCGCGCTTCGAGGTCTCATCGGCGTTGGCGAGCGCGTCGAGTAGCGCGGCAAGCAGCGGCGTACGGGCTCGAGGAGTCATGCGCCGGCCCGGCGACTGGCGCGGGGGCGCGGCCAGACGACGCGCGTGCCGCGCTCCACTTTCGAGATATCACGGGAACGGAAACGTCGAAGCACCCTGGAGCCGCCCAGCAGCCGGCAGACGGCCTCGCGTCGCTTGGCGTCGAGACCTTCGACCTGCCAGACCGACGCTTCGGCGACAACCACATCGCCGATACAGCAGCCACGCGGGCCGGACAGCTCGCGGCGAGAGAGCGGAGGCGTGCCCGAGGTGGCGTCCCTGTGCCGCTGTAAATTCGACGGCGCAGGTTCGTATCAATAGTTACATTATACCTTACGCTGCAGCGACCTCCTTCGGGCTGGGGAGAGAGTGAGTGTCGCCGATGGTGTGCAGCGCATGGCGCTCCAGGTCGGTGAACACGACACGGGTGGACTGCGTGATGATCAGGTCCAGCACCGCCCAGCACAGCGATAGGCATGAGTGCTCGCCGGGGAATCGACCGATCACCTTGGTGCGCCGGCGGACCTCCCCGAGCGAGCGCTCGAGTAGGTTCGTCGATCGCCACTTGCGCCGGTGGCGCAGCGGATACTTCAGATGGACGATGAGCGCGTCGAGGTCCTCGGCCAGGCACGCGGCCGCGGCGTGGTAGCCACTGTCGGTCAGCTCGCCGATCAGCTCGCGTATCCGTCGCTCGCCATCGCTGATCGAGTCGGCCTCGTCGAGCGCCTGCCAGTACGCGGCGCGGACGCGCTCTCGCTCGCGCTCGGGCAGCTTCGCCAACAGGTTCCTGAGGCGGTGGACCGTGCAGCGCTGACGGTCCGCCTCTGGCCAGCACTGCTCGATCGCGTTGTTGAGCCCGGGGGCCCCGTCGGCGACGACCAGCTGAGGACACGGTAGCCCGCGGCCTGTCAAATCGCGTCCAAGCGCGGTCCAGTCGTCCTCGGACTCGCGCATCCCGAGCATCACCGCCAGCAGCACCCGCTCGCCCGTCTCGCTGATCCCCCAGGCGCACAGCACGCCCTCCTTGGCGCCCGACGGACGGACGGGCAGGTAGATCGCATCAAGGAACAGCGCGACGAGCCGGATCCCGGACAGGTCTCTGGCCATGAACGCGGCAAACCGGTCGCGCAGCTCCTTGCAGATCCGCGACGCCGTCGACTTAGAGACCTTTCCCAGCCCGGCCTCATCGCACAACGACTCCGCGTCGCGCATCGACAAACCCCTGACGAACGCGCCGATCACCATCGCCTTCAACGGCTCGGTCCGCAAGAACCGCTTGCCGCGCGGGAACAGCTTGGACACGAACGGCTCGGCCGCCTCGCGGACCTGCGGGATCTCCACGTCGACCTCGCCCTCGGCGCTCTGCACGCTCCGCGGGCGAAACCCGTTGCGCTTCCCCGGCGGCGCCTCCGGCCTGCGCTCATAGCGCGCCCTCCCCAGCCACGCATCGAACTCGTCCTCCACGGCGCGCTGGATGATCAGCTTCGCCCCCAACGACGCCAACTCCGACAACGCGCCCTGCGGATCCTCAGCCGCCAGCCCACCGGCCAGCAACCCATCGATCCTCGCTTCAATCTCCGCCGACGGCGGTACGGTACGTCTCACGGCGTAGGACCTCCTTCAATCGTCTTGCCAATGACTTGAGGGAACCTACGCCGTCGCCTCGACGGCTACGGATTTACAGCGGCTGGGGGACGCCACCCGTGCCCGACGTGCCCACTGCCGGGAGCGACTCATCGAGCGTCAGGGCAGGCTGCGCGCCCATCGGTTCATATCCCCTCGCCACACAGAGTCGCTCCGCTCACCCGCCACTGTCCCTAGACCGAAGTTCCCTCTGGTGAGGCGGCCCGGATTCGGCTCATTCCGTAGGCTTTCGGGCTGTTTGGGGTGCTCGGGTCGTGTCTACCGGGTGGCCACGACGGGGGCATGTTGGGCGAGGTCGAGCGCCTCGGCTTGTAGCGCGGTCGGCTGGGTGAGCTTCTCGAACGTGCTGTTGGCGCCGCGCAGGCGGGTGGTGTTCCGGGTCTGGGTGGAGAGCTCGGCGAGGAGGGTGCGGTAGCTGTGCGCGGGCTGATCGCTGCTGGTCCGTTTCGTCTGAGCTTTGTGTTGCGCGGCGGGGGAACGGACGGCTTTGGCGACGGGGTCGGGACTGACGGGCCGGTCCTCGTCGCTGAACAGCAGCGGTTTCCACGCGGCCTTCAAGTGCCAGGTGAGGTAGTAAGCGAGCATGCAGATCAGCACGTGCGCGCGGACGCGGTCCTCGAGGCGGTGATGGATCGGGCGGATCTGTAGCTCGGGGCCTTTCAGTGACCCGAACGCCCGCTCGGCCTGTTCAAGGTTCTTGTAGGCGCGCACGACATCGATGGGCGGGAGGTCGGCTTCGGTGAGGCTGGTGCGCAGGATGTAGAACCCGTCCAGCGCCGCCTCTTCAGCGATCCCGGCTGTGTCGCGGGTGTAGGTGAAGGTGGTGTCGGTGATCTCGATCTGGAAGTGCTTGCGCATCCGATGGCGCTTCAGTGCCGGTCCGACTGCCAGCCCGATCTGACCGGCGCCCAGCAACGTCCCGCCCTCGACGCGGTGCGCGATCTGAGCGAGGTCGGCTTCGGTCGCGGCGAGCAGCTCCTCGCGTTTGCGAGCGCGCTGCGCGCCGACCAGCGGGTTGCGGCACACGATCAGCCGCTCGCCGGGGAACTCGTCGGCGTCGGTGATCTCCCCGAGGTTCTGCTCGTCAAACAGTGACGGTTGGAAAGCGCCGGATCGGGCGAGTTTCTTGATCGTCGGGGCTTTCAGCGCGGTGATCCAGTCGACCCCGCCGACCTGGCCCAGCAGCTCGATGTTCGCCTTGGTGACCATCCCGCGATCCGCGACCACGACGACCCGTGAGAGCCCGAAGCGGTCCTTCAGCTTCGTGACCTGCGCGGGCAGCGTCGCATCGTCGTGCAGCTCGCCACTGAACACCTCGACCGCGACCGGCCGCCCGGCCATGTCACACAACAGCCCATAGATGATCTGTGGGAGCCCGAGTTTCCCATCACGCGAGTACCCCAACTTCGCCAACGGACACGTCCGCCCCTCGAAGTAGCTCGAGGACACGTCATAGAGCACCATCTGCCCATCGGCGAGGTGACGGGCAGCGAGCCGGTCCTCGATCCGCTGCTGGCGCTCGAGCAGCCAGTCCATCGCCGCGTAGAGATCATCCTCATCCGCGCCCTCCACACCCAACTCGCTCGCGAGCGTGGACTGCCCCAAGGTGCGGACCATCCCGAGCTTCGACCCCGGGCAGATCACCCGCCCGACGATCATCGCCATGCACAGATCCCGCTCCCGGCACGCTGAACGATCAACCAGCTTAGAGAGCTCAAGCCGGCCGGCCATAGCGAGCGCCGCGTTCACGTGCCCGGCCGGGAGGGAGCGCTCGATCTCGAACGCGTCCCTGGCGTTCACCAGCGTCTCGCCCGCCAGGACACGTCGGATCGCGTCGATCGCCTCAGCCGGGAGATGCGAGAGGTTCGCGAGCGTCTCCTTCTTGACCTTCCCGTCTTGGCGGTAGGAGCGCCGGAGCAACGTCGCCGTGTACTCACGATCCCCAGACCGTCGCGTAGTCGTGCTCACGTGCATCGCGCCACTTTGCCGAGCGGGACGGCCCATACCTGGACAATACCGCATATCAAGGCGACTAGTAGTGGGTACACATGATGACAACAAAAGGTCCGGAATCCCCACAACTACAGGGATCCCGGCCTCTACTCCGGCTGACTACCGGGGGAACTTCGGCCTAGAACGGGATCTCCTCGTCAGCTATCGCGGCGCTGTCGGGCTCGCCGGCCGGGGGGCGCTCGGGCAGATCGGGCTGTTCGGCCGCTGGTGGTCTGTCGGCCCCGAAGCGCGACCAGTCGACTTCGGCTGGTTTGCCGTCGAGCGATCTGGCGCGATAGCGGTAGTAGCCCTTGTCGCTTCGGCCGCCGTAGTGGATCGAGATCCGATCGCCGATCTGTGGCTGGAGATTCGCGAGCTCATCACGCGCCATGTCGCGGAATGCGTGAAACGCCCAGATCTGGCCGTCTTCCTGCTCGATCTCGACGAGCGGGTAGGCGCCGTATGCGCCTTCGATAACGCTGACTCGACGGAGCCGCCCGCCGATCGTGACCGGGTGATCGCCCTGGTCGGGTCGCCAGGTGGTCGCGTCGGCGAACTCCTCGGGTTGCGGGTTAGCCATTAGGATGCACTCCCTTCGGTTTGGCGCGGGTCGCGATTCGGTTATCGCGGCCCGCTCTTGCTTCTGCTGCCCCCCTGCGGGCTCGTGAGAGCCGTCTACGGGTCCTGCTGAGCCTCGAACGGAGTCGAGGGTCCGGTCGGGCGTTGGCGGACTCGAGAGACGCTGAAACGTCGCGGAGTCGTCTCTCTCTTTTTTTGCCCCGCCGTTTCGGCGGCGGAGCCGCGTCGCCACCGTAGGCGGCACTACTCCGCGTCTTCTCAAGACAGAACGGCGGGGTGAAAAAAAGAGAGGGGGAAACCCGATCAACCTGCTTCCGGCGCCCGCTCCGTGACCCGGAAAACAGCAAGCACCACCACCCCCCTGACCCCCCTTTAAGGGGGGGGTCGAGGGGTCAGGGGGGGGTTGGAGTGCCGCGACCCCGCCATGGCCCAACGGCGGGGTCAGGGCAAAGTCCAGTACTGAAAGGCGAAACACTGTGCCCTGACCCCACCCTGACCCCGTTTCGGGTCGGGTCATGCCGTTGACCCCCCCTGACCCCAGTCGGGGTCAGGGCTCAGGACGTATCCATCGTCCCTGTGGTCGATGGGTGAAGACGGGTCCTCGGCGAGCTCCTCGAGCCACTCCCGCAAGGTGTCCCCCCTCCCCTTCGCGCCGTGACCGCGCGCCGCCTGGATCAGGGGGTCGCGTCCTAGCGGCGTGGTCTCACTGAGCGCTGCGACACACGCAGCGCGGAACTGTTCTCGAGCGCCCGCCGCGGTCTGGCGAGTCCACGAGTCGTAGTGGCCGGCGCCGAGCTCGAGAGTCCAGGTTCCCGTGACCTCCCCGATCCGCGAATGGGTGCATTCGAGCTCGAGCCGGCCGGGACGCTGCTTGCTGAACTTCTCGCTCGTCTTGAGCGAATACATCAGGTCGCACAGATCGGCTTTCGATGAGCTGCCACGCGAGCGGCCCTTGTCGGCGTGGCCCGCGTTGTCGAGGATGCCCGTCGCGATCCCGGCGCGCGCGAGCGGATCGATCAGCGCGTCGGTGAACCTGGAGTAGTGGTCGCTGAGGTTCTCCTCCAGGCCGACGCTGGTGAGGAACTTCCGTGATCTTCGACAGCTGCCGAGCTGCGCGACCTGGTGCAGGCCAACTATCGGTATCACGCATGGCCCGCTCTCAGCCCCGGCTTCCTTTCCTTGGTCGCTCCACGATATCGATCCGTTCCCCGTTGTGGTTTTAACGCACTCAGAACACACATCAGGTGTGCGTGAAGCGCCATTTCGGGTCGCCGACTTGCGAGGTTTGCCCTGCTAATACCGGATGTTGCCGGATGTTGCCGGACGCTCGGCTGCCCTTCCAAGGCGATGACGCGGGTTCGATTCCCGTCCGCCGCTTGGCGTTATCCGTCGCAGGCTCAGCGGTTCTGGGGGCGTGCGCGCTGGGTGGGACAAGCCAAAGCGCGCCTCGTCGGCGGCGCCTGTGGGGGGCTACTCGCCCATCACCTTGATGATGAGCCGCTTCGGGCGCCCGCCGTCGAACTCGCAGTAGAAGATCTGCTGCCACGGGCCGAGATCGAGCCGGCTGTCGGTGATGGGAACGATCACCTGGTGGTGGACGAGCAGATTCTTCAGATGGGCGTTGCCGTTGTCCTCGCCCGTAGCGTGATGGCGGTAGTCGCCCGGGTTCGGGAGCAGCGCCTGGGCAACGCTGCCGTCGTCTGGCCGCCAACTCGGCGGCGCGAGCTTGTCGAGCCACTCGAGCACGTCCGCCTGGAGGCCGGGCTCGTCGTCGTTGACCCAGACGCCCGCGGTGATGTGCATCGCCGAGACCAGCACCATCCCGTCGCTGACGGCGGCCTCGCGAACCGCAGCCGCGACGTCCTCTGTGATGCGGACGAACTCGCGCCGTTGTCTGGTATTGAAGGTCTTGTAGACGGTGTGGAAGCGCAAGGCGAGGATCGTAGTGGGCGGGATGCTGAGCCCGTCGTGCCGTCTCCCCGCCGCCCCGCCGTCGTCCATCTCCCCCGCTGCCGCGCCGCTCGTTCGCCGCCTCCGGCGGGACCCCCGCGGCCATCTTGGCCGACCGTCCGCCAAGCCGCACGGCGGTAGAGTTAGGCAGCGAAGGGGAGTAGCTCAATTGGTAGAGCTCCGGTCTCCAAAACCGGAGGTTGCAGGTTCGAGTCCTGTCTCCCCTGCTAGCGGGGCGTTCGCGTTTATCCTGCTAACAGGGAACTTTTGGCTGGGAGGTCGGGGCGGATCACAGTCCGCCCCGACCGGTGGCTACCACTCGTGGCTACCAAACTAGCGGCTCAACGGTCGTCAGCCGCGAGCAGGACGGCCTCGATGTGGCGTCGGATGTAGAACCGCCGGCGACCGACTTTTCTGGATGGGAGCAGGCCTCGGCGAGCCCAGTCCTCGACGGTGGACTTCGGCACTCCCATCAGCTCGGCGACTTCACGAGCATTCAGGACGTCGGCTCGTGTGAGCGGGTGCTCCCGTGCGCTCATGTAGCGCAGGTCCTTCTTGCGAAGGTAGTGGTGATTTCGATCGTCACGGAGTCGCGGATCGACGCGGTAGTGCGCCGGTTGCGCCCAGGCTGGGTGAAGCCTGATTCCCCAGCGAGGCGGTCCGCGCGCACGACGTTGCGGGGGCTGCAGAACGGCATCTCACACTGGGCATCTCGCGTGGCACACCCGCGTGATCCTCGCAGACGGATGCACAATCACGGTCAGCCGCGACGCTCGACTTGAAACTCCTCCCGTAGGTGCGGCATGGTTCTCTCGTCACGGCCTCGCGCGCTCCGTGCGGCTGTTTGTGGTTGGCGAGGTCGAAGGCCGTGCGCTCGCACCTCTGGGGAATCGAAGAATCGGCTCGTCAGTGCGCGGCGCCACGTGCGGGCCGCCCGATTGTCGGCGCTCAAGGATGCGGTCCGTGAGGTCATAGCCGTCGTGCCGGTCCGGCCTCAGGTCGAGGAGCTCGAACGCTAGTCCGCTTGCGTGGAGGTCCCGAGCTATCTGCTGGGCGGCTTGGCGACCCGGCCGGTCGCAATCCATGAGGACTATCACTTCTCGGTGCATCAGTAATCGCGTCCACGTGGGTTGCCAGGCGTGAGTTCCCGGCACGGCGATCGCGGGCAGTCCGTTGGAGCGGGCGGCAATCATGTCGGGCGGGCCCTCGACAAGGACGATTTGGTTTGAGCGTTCATCGGCGGGGTGGGGTATGAGCCCGAGTCGTGTTCCTCGAACGGCGAGCATTTTGGGGTTGCGTCGTGCGAAGGGGTCGTAGCGCAGCACGCCGCGGAGGTGTCGGTTGGCGTTGCGGATCGGGATCGTGATCCGGGCGCCGTCGTACCCGAGGCCGAGTTGTCGGATCGTCGGCCGTGTCCAAGCGCGCTCGCGGCTGAGCCGTCTGATCAAATGCCTGTTGGCTTCGAGCATCTCGGCCCAGCGCTCAACGTCGTGCTCGTCGGCTGCTAGCGGCACCGGCCAACTCGAGACTGCGTCGGGGGCGGGCCGTGTGCCGCTCGAGGTGCGTGTGGCCCTCGCAGTCCGGCGGATCGCGTCGGGCTCGCGAGGCTCGGCGAGGCCGTGCTCGATGAGTAGCGTCATCGCTGAGCGTGGTGTGCGGCCGGCGACGAGGGCGGCGTCGTAGGGGCCGCCGTGGGCGCCGCAGCCGTGGCATTTCCAGACTCCGGAGGCGAGGTTGATCGAGCACGACGGTGAGCGGTCGGCGTTTGCGTGTGACTCAGGGGCGGCGAAGCATCGGGATGCTGCATTGCGAAGCGCCCGGTCGGGGAGGTCGATCCCGAGCGCGGCGTAGAAGCCGCGCACATCACCGGGATGGTCGGCGGTCATTCGCAGGCAGGCCTCTGAGGTGAAGGCGGCGATGAACTCGAACTCGCCGTTGAGCAGCGGGACTTGGGAGGGGTAGCGGGCGGCCCAGGCGCAGCACTGCTCCATCGTCAGCCGTCCGTCGCGCATCGCCGCAACGCGCTCGGCGGGGTTCAGCCGCCAGAGTGGCTCAAGCCGCGCGTCACGCTCGCTGCGGGCCAGCGCGAGCAGTTCGGTGAAGTCGCCGGCACCGGTCCTCGGCGCCTTCGATCCTCGGCTGTGGCGGCCGTTTGGGCTTGTGCGGGTGGAGCTCATGGCGCGATGTCTCCGCGCCGCACGGTCCGGTCATCGGGCCCGCGGGCGTGCGGCCATCGCGCGCGCTCTCCGGCGCAGCGCGGCGCGTGGCTACCGGCCTGAGGTGCGTCCGCCGGCGCGGTGTGTGCGCCGGTGCTGGGCCGCGCGGCGACCTCGTAATTGCGTCGCCGCACGCGTCGGGCGTGGTCACGCGGGGCCAGGGTGGACGCCCGGTGCGCTGCCGGGAGCTCGCCCTCGTGCGGGCGTCGGGGTTTCAGTCGGTCGTTGGTCATGTTCGTCAGCTGGGTCGTTTGGGCAGCGGGGGAGCGCCGTGGCTTGCACGGCGCTCCGTGGGTGGGCCGGTCAGGCGGTCGGTTCGTCCTCGTTGTCGTCGTCGTTGGGCTGTTGGTCTGGGCGTCCGCCGAATTGGACGCGGCCGATGACCTGGTGGCGGGAGTGGCGCGTGCCGTCCTCTGCTTCCCATTCGCGGTAGACGAGGCGGCCGGTGACGGCGATCGCACGGCCCTTGGTGAGGTATTTGGCGCATGCTTCGGCTTGGCTGCCGAAGGTGATGACGTCGATGTACAGCGGGGGTTGGTCTTTCTGGTCGTTGACCGCGAGGCGCAGGGTGCAGACCTTGCGCTCGTCATCGAGCGTCTTGGTGGTCGGGTCGGTGGTCAAATTTCCGACGAGGGTGATTACTTGGAATTGAGGCGGAGGGGCTTCTGCGACGGCGAGCGTGGTCATGTCGTTGCCTTCTCTCGGGGCGGGTGGACGCGGATCGACTCGGGTTGATGAGCGAGGTGGCGCCGGCGGCGATCTGCCGCCGGCGCCCGTCGTTTGATTAGGCGGTCTCCTCCTGGTGGTCGCCGTCGGTGGGCTCGTCGCCGTTCGGCTTGCCGCCGAACTGGACGCGTCCCACGATGTGGTGGCGGCTGCGGCGGGTGCCGTTGTCGTCCCACTCGCGGTAGACGAGGCGACCGGTGACCGCGACAGCGCGGCCCTTGGCCAGGTACTTGGCGCAGGCGTCGGCCTGGGCGCCGAACGTGGCGACGTCGATGAACATCGGCTGGTCCTTCTGGTCGTTGACCGCGAGCCGCAGCTGGCAGACCTTGCGGTCGTCGTCGAGCTGCTTGAGGACCGGATCGGCGGTCAAATTTCCGACCAACGCGACCGAGTTAACTGCGGGGGCTGAGGCGCTCATCTTTGGTTCCCTCCTTGTGGGATCCGGTGGTTGACGTGAGCCCGAAACGCCGGCCGGCGGCCGGGCGCCGAACCGAGCCTTCGGGCGAGGGGAAGGGAGCGAAGCGACCTTGAAGTCGTCCGGCCGGCGGTCGGCGACACTGGGCGATGGCAACCTCGCCGGAATTCCCGGTTGAGGGGACCGATGGGTTCTCGGGCCGCCTTGTGTCTGGTGGCCCCCTGGCGTGGGTGCGATGCTTGTCAGGTGCTCGAGCTGTTCAGCGATCGCGCTCGCCAGGTCGTCGTTCAGGCCAGCGACACCGCACGGACGATGGGCCATGGCTTCATCGGTGCCGAGCATTTGCTGCTCGGGGTGATCGCTGAGAAGCACGGCGTCGGGGCGAGGGTGCTCGAAAGCCTTGGGGTCACCGATGAGGCGGTGCGTGGCGAGCTGCTCCTCCGCCATCCGCAGGGCGATCGGCCCAGCGAGGGCGCGTTGCCGTTCAACGAAGAGGGCAAGAGCGTGCTGGAACGCTCGCTCGTCGAGGCCAGGAACTTGGGCGATTCCCAGATCCAGACCGAGCACATGCTGCTTGCGCTGTTGTCGACCGAACCGCGCAGCGCGGCCAATCTGCTCGAATATCTCGGCGTCCGGGCCAGTCGCGTGCAGCGCGAGGTGCTGCGCGTCGCGACGGAGCGCCGCGGGTGGATGGCCGAGGTGAACAAGCCGGCGTTCGGTGTGTGGGAGACGCTTGGTCCGACGGGTGAGTTGCGCAGCGTGCTTGTTGCCGCGGCGGAACTGGCAGTCCAGTGCGATCGCTCGTATATCGAGCTGACGGACCTGGTGTTCGCGATCTGCGAGGACCGCAACGCGATGCCGCTGCTGGCCGAGCTCGGGATTCAGATCGAGCGAGTGCCCGAGCTGCTCGAGCGCCATCGCTCGACGCGCCCGCCCCCCGCGGTTGGCGACTCCAACTGATCGGAGCAGGCCGTCGGTCCCGAGGCGGGGTTGAGGGCAGGTAGTCATTGCTCGGCGTCCTTCGTCTCGCGGCTCGCGGTGTCGTTGATCGCGCCGATCTGGCGAGGCGTGTGGCCGGCCGGGGTCGGGGTGTCGGCGAGCAGCTCGATGAGCCGCCCGACGGCGGTCTGATCGCCGTCGACCGCGGCGCGTTCCTCGTCGGTGAGGGGGATCTCGACGAGCATTCGTTGCAGCCCGTCCTTGGCTTCGAGCAACTGCGCCTCGCTGGAGGGCTTGGGGATGTAGAAGTCGCAGCGGGCGCACGCCATCCGGTGTGGGCATTGCTCGAAGAAGCTGTAGGAGCAGTAGCCGTGCCCGAGGTCGTAGAACTCGAACGGTCCGCCGTTGCCGGCTTGGCCGTTGGTGATCGCGTCGCGGTCGAGCAGGACCTCGATCGTGCGGACGTTCCGCGCGAAGTACCCGGCGTCGGTGTAGGCCTTGGCGAGGGTGGTCGGGGTGATCCGCGCGTAGTGCTGGGTGGACTGCGGCGATGAGTGTCCGAGCCACGCCTGCAGCTCGAACAGCGACATCGGGTCCTTGGCGTTGTAGAGCTGGGTCGCGATCGTCGCCCGGGCGCGATGCCCGGTGATCGCGCCGCGGACGTCGTCGCGCGGGACGCCAGCCTTGCGGCACAACAGCGGCACCAGCACCCGGTTGATGTAGCGAGGGCTGAGCTGCGCACCGCGGAAGCAGAACAACATGTCGGCCAGCTCGCCGGTCCTGCGGTCGATGAACTTCGGGTGCGCGGGCCGAGCCCGCTCCCACCGATCGATCGCCTCGCCGACGATCCCGTCCACCGGCTTGGTAAACGCGGTCGCGGTCTTGCTGGTCGGCACGTCGAGCAGACACACCCGCTCGCCGGCCGGCTCGGTCTGCTGTTGCCAGCGGATCGTGCCGACGCGCAGCCGCAGGATCTCGTCGGTCCGCAGCCCGGAGAACAGCCACACCAGCGCGGTCGCGCGGACGAGCTCGAGCGGATACCACGGCGTGCCGGTCCCACCGCGGTTGGCGTGCAACGGGAGATCGTCGCTGGTCAGGTTCAGGCCGGCCCACATCAGCTTCGCCCACACGTCGTCGGCGATCACGCGCGGCTCGGGTCCGATCAGGCCGGCGATCGAGCGGGGCAGCCGGAACGCGCGCCGGGCGTCGAACCGACGCTCGATCCACTCCCACTCCTGGATGTCATTGAAGAACCGGCGCGGCGCCCAGATCAGATGCGCCTTCGTGCGCGGCAACAGCTCCCCGCCGGACCGGCGGCGCATGTAGGCGGTGTTCGGGCCGTGCGAGTACTCGCCGACGAGCATCCGGTCCACGCGCGCGACCCACCCTGCGGCGAGCTCCCGTGTCCAGGATCCGGGATCGGCGTGGTCGGGCTGCTCGTGGTTGATCCAGCGGCCGAGCTTGATCAGCGCGAAGTACGTCTGCGAGCGGCTCGCGCGCGTCAGCGTCGAGGTCTGAAACCACCGCTTCGCGTAATCCAGCCACAGCTCCGGAACGTCCAGGTCGCCGGCGCGGCTGCGCGCAAGCCACTCGTCTCGTGTCAGCCTGGCCGCGAACGGCAGCGCGCTGATCACGCCCATGTCGACCATGGTTCGGGCGAGCTGCTCGACCCCGGAGCGACCCGGGTTATGGCTCGTGCGATCCCGGATCTCTGGCAGCAGCTCGGGCCGCTCGGCGAGATCGTCGAGCACCGGGCTGCGGGCGGCGAGCATCAGCTCGTAGAGCGCCCGCTGCAGGTTCGGGCGCCGCAGCTGCGCCGCGTACCCCAGCGTGTCCAGATGCGACTGGACCCGACCAACCGTCTCGTCAACGGCCGCGTGGCCGAACACGCGCCCGCAGAACAACCGCATCTTGAACCCGCGGATCTCCCAGTGCAGATCATTGATCCCGCACAGCTGGTAGGCGACCGCGATCAGCAGCTGGCGAACATCGACGTTCCCCGCAGCGACCGTCCGCTCCCACTGCACGCGATCCCAGCCCCAGAACGCGATCCGCTCCCGGGCGATCGCCGCCAACAGATCCCCGCGGGTCGGGGCCCCGGCCCACGACCCAGGCTTCAGCCCGGCGACCGCGAGCACGTCGTTGATCGGCGCGGTGAAGCGCGCCAAGGCCTCGGCGACGCCGGCCGGCCATCGACCGGGGCGATCCGCGATCAGGGCAAGCGCCCGCCGCTCCTCCCGACCCAGCGCGACACGGCTGTCATATGCCGCGGGCGAGAGCGGCGGTGTCCACCGCGGCTGGGGCGCCGGCATGGTGCCGGCAACGGCGGTCATGAGAGCATCTCGCCGATCAGCGCGATCCGCTCGGCGTGTATCTGCGTCATCCCGCGCGCGAGCCGGTCGGCGAGGTCACGGCCGGAGAGGTGGATGTAGCGCTGCGTCGTCTCCGTCCGCTGATGCCCGGCGAACGTCGCGATCTGGTGAAGCTCCCAACCCGACCTCGCGAGATCGGTCAGACACAGGTGCCGCAGCGTGTGCGTGCTGAACGCCTCGACGCCGGCACGGACCGCGATCGAGCGGACCACCTTCGACCAAGTCCACGGCGAGATCGCCCCGGCTCGGTTGCGCGGCGACTCCGACACGAACAACGCGCCCCGCGCGCGGGTAATCGAGCGGCGATGCGCCAGATACCCCGCCAGCAGCTGGCCGGCGACCGCCGAGTAGGGCACCACCCGGCCGCGGCGCGTCTTCGTCGTTTCCGCCCGCACCCGCAGTGTCCGGTGCGCCGGATCGAGATCATCCGTTGCCAGAAGGCACAGCTCCTCGCGACGCAGCGCCGCGTCGTAGGCCAGCGCGAGCATCAACCGGTTGCGCAGCGACTCCCCAGCCGCGACCTCGAGCACCGCCAGCCACTGCCCGTCCGTCGGGATCCAAGGCAGCCCCAGGAACCGCGGCACCAGACCGCGACGGCCACCCCGCTCATCGCCTGCGCGGTAGCCGCGGCCGACTGGGTTGCGGTCCCGGACGCCCTCCTCGACCAGGAAGTCGTAGAACAGACGCACGACCGTGACCCGCAACTGCAGCGTCGCGTTCGCCAGCCCCGCGCCCGAGTCGAACGCGACCACGTTCGCGCCGTGCCTGCCCGGCCGCTCACGCAGATCGCGGACATATCCGGCGATTTCCGCCCGACCCGCGGCCGACACCCCGAAGTCGTGCCGTTCGCAGAACCGCACGTAGTCGACCAGCGACCGCGCATAGGCCTCAACCGTCCGTGGCGACCGGCCCAGATCCTGCTGCCACACAAGCCAACGGACCGCCAGCGGGCAGAACCCGAGCTCAGGCCAACGGGCCAAGAGCGCGGCGCTCGCCGCGGGATACTGAGCGTGATGGCCGTCGAGCTGCTCGTCATCCAATCCACCCCCAGCCCCCAGCGGCACGACGAGCGCGACGCCCACCGCGAACGGCTCCGGGCCCGGGCGCGTCTGCTCGCTCGCGGCGGCCTGGTCTGGCACGGCGTCGAGGCGGCAATCGCGATCGCCGCTGGCGCCGTCGCCGGGTCGATCGCGCTGATCGCCTTCGGCGCCGACTCGCTGATCGAGGCGCTCGCCGGGATCATCGTGCTGTGGCGCTTCAACGTCGCCCGTGCCGACTCCGAGACCGCCGAACGGCGCGCCCAGCAGCTCATTGCGATCACGTTCTGGCTGCTCGCCGTATATGTCACCGTCGACGCGACCATCACGCTCGCGAGCGGCGAGCACCCCGCCAGCAGCCCGGTCGGGATCGGCCTCTCGATCGTCACCCTGATCGCGATGCCGCTGCTGGCCAATGCCAAAGCGAGCGTCGCGCTCCAGCTCGACTCGCACGCCGGGCACAGCGAGAGCCGGCAGAACATGCTCTGCGCCTACCTCTCCGCTGCCCTGCTCATTGGGCTCACGCTCAACGCCGCTTTCGGCTGGTGGTGGGCCGACCCGGCCACGGCGCTCGTCATCGCCGCTGTCGCCGCCCGCGAAGGACGCGAGAGCTGGCGCGGCGAGAGCTGCTGCGCCCCCGGCGGCTGCTGCTGAGTCGCCCGTCGGGTCCCCCTCGGCCGCGCGCCCGCGCCAACGCGCGGCGCTCCTCGCCTCCGGCTCGTCGCTTCGCGCGCTGGCGCGGTCCTCAGGAACCAAGCCCATCCCAACCTCCTCGGTAGACGCCGTCATCGGCCCCGGCATCTATCCACCCCGCGTTCCAGGCTGAGCGACCCGAGCGCCACCGAGTGCGCTATCTGGAAGCAATTCCAAATAACACACACGACGTTGACTGCGGGTGCTGAGGCGCTCATCTGGGGTTCCTCCTTTGTGGGGATCCGGTGGTTGACGAGAGCCCGGCCGCCGGCCGGGCGGCGAGCGGAACCGAGCGCAGCGAGGGGAAGGGAGCGGATGCGACCTTGCAGCGACTGGCCGCCGGTCGGCGATCGTGGGCCGCTGGCAGACATCGGATGCCCACAGATCGGAGGGTGCCGGTGAGCAGCTTTGTGCCGGAGGAGCGTTGCTGTCTGTGTGGTCGGCCAGATCGACGCGATCTGTAACTCGACGCGACCGGCTGGTGCGTGTCGCGCGTTCCCGACCAGGGCCGCTGGGCCCCGTGCCGGGTGACGATCGTTTCGGACGGAGGTCGCGTCGCGGTCGCGTAGCTCGCTGCCGTGGTCTTCATCGGGCGTGTGGGGTGAGGAGGACTTCGGCGCTCGCGGCGGCGATGAGCAGTGCGATCGTCAGTCCGGCGGCTTGGGCACTGGCGCGTGCCGGTTGCGGGGCGTGTGGGTTTTGGCGTGCGGTCAGCCAGTTGCCGGCGGCGATCGCGGCGGCGAGGTATTCGAGTGGTAGCTGTGGGATGTAGGGGACTAGGCGGGTTTGCCAGCGGCCGAGCGCGAGCCCGACGGTGATTGCGCTGCGTACGAGGAGCACCGTGATCGCGGTGTCGCCGAGGATTCGTGTAGCGGCCCTGTCGGGGAACTGCAGCCACGTGAGCGCAAACGGAACCGCCAGCACGAGCGTGTTGTTGAGTAGTACAGATAGGATTGCCGCGGGTGTCGGGCGAAGCGTGGGATGAGGCGGCGCGGATGCCACGAGTGTCGGGTCGACCGCCGCGATCACTGCCGCGGCTGTTGTGACCACAGTCAGTCCGAGCATGACTTCCCAGATCAGACCAAGAGCGCTGACTGGCGCGCTACTGACTGTGTTGACTTTTCCCTCGCCGACGTGCGGCTCGGTGCCCGGTGGTGGCGCGTGGGTGTTAGCTTGCGGGGTACCAGCTGCTGATGACATAGCCTGTGGGTTGGTGTTGGAGGGTTGCCCAGGTGACGTGGCTGGTGGCGGGGAGACCGAGGTACGGGCCGGTGCCGTTCGTCAGTTCGTCCGTGATGACCGCCCAGCGGCCGCTTTCTTGGCCTTTCCCGGCGGCGATCGCGACGACGGTGCCGCTGTTGGTGACCTGGTATCGTCCGAGCGCACCGGCGCGGGCGGCGAGTGTGAGTGCCTGCGCGCGTGCTTGGCCGCTCGAGATCTCCGCCAGCTGCCGCGCTCGCTGTGACAGTTGGGCGGCGGTCCAGTTGACGTACAGCGACGCGAAGCGAGCTAGCGCTGAATACACCGTCGCTCCGGCAGTCTTCCCTGGGTGATCACTGCGGGCCGGTGCTGGTTGTCCGTCGTCTTCGTCCGGCGCGGGCGATGCGCTCTGTGAGACTGGGCGGGTGCTGCGGGTCGCCGTAGCGATGGTGGTTGCTTGCTGGTAGGGGTTGGGGATGCCGCAGCCGCTGAGGAGGAGCGCGAGGGCAGTGGCGGCGGGGACTGCTCGGCGGGGGTGTGGCATTTAGCAGCCGGCTCCGTAGATTGGGCCTTGGGGGATGCCGGCTGGGGCGCCGAGGCTGTGTAGGAGTTGGCTGGCGTTCGCTCCGCATGCGGTGCTGTGGCAGCCGGGGTCGCCGGTGGCGCATTCCTGTTGGAGCGCCTCGGCCATCGTGCTATCACCTGCGCCGCTTGCTCAGCCGATCTCGATACAGCCGGTGAACGTCGCGATTGGCTGCCCGGCGGTGAGTTGCTGGCCGGTGTGGACGGTTGGGATGATCCCTTCGGTGAGGTAGATGTAGCGGCCTTGATCGGGGCCGTCGGTGAGGCGGTAGACGATCGCGCCGGCGTATCCGCCGGTGCAGGAGAACGGCCCCCAGCCCGTCCCGCCTTGTTGTGCGTAGGTGACGGTGGCGTCGCCGAGCGCTTGGATCGTGCCGGTGCCAGCGTAGTCGACGCCCATGTCGATCCGCGCGGGGGTGATGCTCGTGGAGGCCCTGAACGGGTTCACGTACACACCCGGCGCGACCGGTCCCGCTGCGGGCGCGCATTGGGATTGCAGCGTGGTTGGTGTGCTGGCGGGTGCCTGTATTTCGTCGGTGCTGTTGGCGGCTCCGGGGTCCGCGGCGGGGGTAACGCTGACTCCGTAGTGGACGCCCCAGGCGTCTTGGCTTGCGCGGCCTTGCCAGTCGTAGGTGTCGATGTGGCGGCCTTTGATCGCGCCGCCGGTGTCGCCGGCGATGAACGCCCCATGGGTGTTGAACGGGTTGGGCCAGACGTGGTAGTAGCCGCGCGGTGTCAGCACGGTCGGGTCGATCGCGATCTCCAGCATCGGCTGCCCCGCTTGCAGGTCGATCCCGTACGCGGTCACGCCCTCGCCCTGGATCCCACCCCACGGCGGCCCGTACGCGGTCTCCTCAAACCCGCCAGCACCCCCACCGGGCGGCACCGGCCCAGTGGTCGCAGTGGTGCATTCGTTCGCGACCCCGGTGAGCAGCACGACCGGCGCGACGCACATCAAGAAAACGAATCCGGCGGCGAGCAGCCAGAGCCCGGCGTGTCGCCGGCGCCGCGGATCGAGTGCGATCGTGGTTGGTCGTTTGTTCACGGGTTGTTTGGGTGGGTGGTTTGGTATTGCTCGTGCCAGTCGGGGTTGCAGAGCAGTCGTTGGGCTTGCCAGGCGTCGCCGTGGGCGTCTTTGAGGGCTTGCGCGCGGCGGGGTTGGTCGTGCTCTGGGTCAGAGGAGCAGATCCAGTACTCGAGATCGGATAGGGCGACGCGGACGGCGCCGCGGCCGCGGCGCGAGACGACATAGACGGTCGAGTAGGCGCCCTCACGTTTCGGGAGCGTGGTGATCTGCTCGATGTCGGTCTCGCTGAGCGCGATCGTGTCGCGCCCGAGCTCGAGATCGTCACGATCGTTCTGCAAACACAGGCGCAGGACGCTGTTCGCGAGCAGCGCACGGCCTTGCTCGTTGGCCATGTCCTTGAAGTGCTGGGTTGCGGTGTTTCTGAGCCTTTGATAGAGCGGTCGCGTTTTTCAACCCCACGCTGAGGGGTGTCGGGGTAGGGGTAGCTTCGCTGCGCGCGGCCGTCAAGAGACACCGCTTCGCGGCGCGCTTCGCGCGGCCCTGTCGGGCTGCTCTTGACTGCCGCGCTTCGCTTCGCTTGTGGCTTGGGAAGGGTCCGCGGGAGCGGACCCCGCTGGCGATCGGGTGACGCTTGGCGGCTGCTCATCGGCGGCTCCTGCGATTCTCGCGGATGCGTGCGGCCCTGGCTGCTCGCATGCCGGCGGCGCGGGCGCGGCGGATCGCGGGGCCGCGGCCGTGGTGCTCGTCCTCGGGGGTGATGTACCCGATCGCGGCGTGTAGGCGCACCGTGTTGTACTCGGCCTGGATGCGGGCGAGCTCGCTGTCGAGCGCGGCCGGGTCGGTGATGCTGGTGAGATGCGGCCAGTCGCCTTTGAGATGGCTGAAGAAACTCTCGATGTGCGCCTGATCCGTGGGCGTTCCGGGCCGGCCGTGATGCTGGGCGATCGCCATCAGCGCCAGGAACTGGCGGGTGTCGATCGCGGTCATCTCCGATCCGTTATCAGACCACGCCACGAGGGTCGGCGGGTCCCCAGGGTCGTGGTCGGGTGGGACCCCGTCGGGCCCGAGCAGCCCCTGGTCCTCGAGCGCCTGGGCGAACAGCAGCTGCGCCTGGGTCGGGGTTTGCTCGGTCGTGAGCAGGTAGCCGATCCAGTAGCGAGTGACGACGTCGAGGATCGCGTAGGCAACCCGCTTGGCACGGCTGAAGTGCGAGCAGTCCCACATCCAGATCCGGTTGCGCTCCCACGGAACCTCAGGAAAGACGGGCATTTTCGGCCGCGGACGGGCCGGCTCGCCCGGCAGCTGGACGCGGTTCTTGAGCGCCACCCGCAACAGCGTGGAGGGCGAGACGAACACCGTTGCGGTGTAGCTACCGCGGTGCGCGAGCTTGCGATGCGAGCGATCCACCCAGCCCCATTGCTCGATCAGCTCGAGAATCGCCTGCTCCTCCCAGGACAGCAATCGGTGAGCGGCATCGCCGACCGGCCGTCCGTCCTCGAGGCTCCCGGTCTCCCGCAGTCGCGCACGCCAGCGGTGCGCGCGGACGTCGGCGAGATCGAGCACCCAGCACGCGCGCGTGTGCGCCCACCCGTCCCGAACGGCACCGTCGATCAGCCCCAGCAGCTCGAGCTTGGTCTGCGCGCTCACGCGCGCGGGGACCGGGCCGAAAAGCCCGAGCGCTGCTTTCCCCGGTGCAACGTCAACTCGACCGCCATCTCCTTCAGCGCTTCGGAAAGCCGGTCGTTCTCCTCGCGCAACAGCTCGATCTCGACGTCCTGCACCGACGCCGGCCGGCCCGGCTTCGCCGACGCGAACGCCGCCAGCGCCGCGTCCTTCGCCAGCGCTCGTAGCCGGATGATCACGCTCACGTCGACCCCGTACTTCCGGGCCGCGTCTGCCTGCGAGATCTCCTGCGAGGTGACCTCCAGAAGTCGCGGTAGGGACGGGCCTTCACCTTGCGGGCTCGGCCCGCCCCCCGCGCAGATCCCCGCATGCGGAACTACCGCACGGGGCTCCTGCCTTGGGTCCTGGCGTCAAAGCGCACGTCTGGCCAGGGATGCGTGATCCGGGCGGGTGGGAGCCACCGATCGGCGAGGCGGCCCATGCGCTCCCAGTCCAGGTTGGCGCGCTGGCTGCGGCGCCGGAGCGCTCGATACCAATGCCGCGTCACTTGATCCCGGAAGGCTTTCGCCGCCTCGATGTTGCCGGGCACGGCGTAGTAGTTGACGTGTCCTTGCACTACCGCGCCAAGCCACAGCCCCTGTTCGGGGATTGGCTGATGCATGCGCCGCCGCAGCTCGTCCCTGACCTTGTGCAGCTTCGCCTGCATCCGCTTCGCCTCCGTGATGCGCCTGAGCGCGAACCGTCCGTCCCTGGTCTTCCCGCAGATATGCGTGAAGCCCAGGAACTGAAAGGTCTCGGGCTTGCCGAGGCCACGCTTCGCTCGACGCTCGGCAGCGAACCTGCCGAACTCGACCAGCCGCGTCTTCTCGGCCGCCAGTTCCAAGTTGAACTTCGCGAGCCTGCCGCGAAGTCCGGTGAGGAACCGCTCAGCGTCATCCCGGTGCTGAAAGCCGACGATGTAGTCGTCGGCGAACCGCACGATGATCATCTCACCGCGCGCGTTCCGCCGCCGGTACTGGTCGGCCCAAAGGTCGAACACGTAATGGAGGTAGACGTTTGAGAGCAACGGTGAGACCGATGCCCCCTGCGCCGCTCCCTCCAACGTCTCCGACCACTCCCCGTCCTCGATCACTCCCGCCTTGAGCCACTTGCGAACCAGCCGCAACACGCGCTGATCCGCGATCCGATGCTCGAGGAACTTCAGCATCCATCCGTGGTCGATGGCGTCATAAAAACCACGGATGTCAGCATCGAGTATCCAGCTCACCTTCTTCGAACCGATCGCGACCGCGAGCGCATCCAACGCCTGATGTTGGCTGCGCCCCGGCCGAAACCCGTACGAGAAGCCCAGGAAGTCCGTCTCATAGATGGCGTTGAGCACCTCGACGACGGCCCGCTGGAGGAGCTTGTCCTCCAGGGCGGCGACGCCTAACGGCCGCTGCCGTCCGTCCGCCTTCGGGATGTACACCCTCCGCGACGGTCTTGCCCGGTACGCGCCCCTGTGGACCCGCGCGTGAAGATCCTGGAGGTTTCGCTCCAGGTCCTCCCCGTAGTCCCGCCACGTCACGCCATCCACCCCGGTCGCGGCCTTCGGGTTCAACGCCCAGAAGGCCGCCCGCAGACGGTCGACATCAACGTGGTGCAGGAGCGCGGTGAACCGCGCCTCCTTGTCCTTCTCTGCGACTCGGCGCACACGATCCAGCGCACTTGTCACGCCTTGCCCGGCACTGAGTCCGGGGCGCGTTTTGCTGGCCGCGTTCCCCTTGGCCAGGCCCCTTCCCTCCACCACCTCCGCCGCCGGCGCGCCGGCCTTGTTCGGCGGTTTCGCTGGTACTACGGGCCTGTCCGACTGCCCACGCTCGTGCATCTCAGGATTACGGCCTTGGCCTTCCCCGAGCGGCCCGCCCCGCCATCACGACGACGGGCGACCGTGGGCTCTCCCGGTTCTCGCGCATGGAAGCTCCGTGCATGCTCAGGTTCCTTGACCGCGCGGGGTCCGCCGGCCACTCGCGATCACGCGACCAGCGATGTTGCCTTCCGCTAGATCCACCACGTCGGCACCCCGACCTCGTTGATTTCGCGGCTCACTAGCCCGGCCTGCACGTACCCCTGTCAACGCTTCGCTGCGCCCTCGCGGGTCGCCTACGCATGACTCGGGGCCATCGTGTGTCGCTAGCACTTCGATGTAGGGCGTTCTCATCCCCTCTCCCATGCCGGTTTATCCCGGCGCTTTCAGATCTCCCACTTCTCCTCCGGCGAGAGCAACCGCCGCTGCCTGCGCTGGCCGTTCTCCATCATCACGTCCTCCTGGTTCGAGGCCCCGAAAGCCTTCCAGGCTTGGCTTGAAAAACGGCCCGACCTCTATCACGAAGTCAGACGCATAAGAAAGGCGGCAGCGTGCAGCGCCGGGCGTGCTATCTCGCGCTCGGGATCACCGTGGACGGCGAGCGCGACGTGCTCGGCATGTGGTTCCAGGAGACCGAGGGCGCGAAGTTTTGGATGCAGGGCCTCGTGCGCGACGAGGCGCTACTGAATCGGATGGAGGTGGAAGACCATCATCGCCTGGCCGTCGCAGCGGCTGGGTTGGAGCTGAGGGCAGCCTGATCCGGGAGGCGCCGGGGAGGGTGGCAAGCGGGCCTGACAACGACGGGATTGACCGGCACTGCCAGACGGTCGGGGCCCGGCTAGCAAGACAGAAAGGTGTACGTGAGGAACCAGCGGTCTAACGCCCCTCAATGCATCCACCGGCTCGAAACCTGGCGGATCTGGGCTGGAAGGCGGCACAACTCGGCGGCGCGGAGAACGGTCGCCGGGACGTCTGGATCGGGGAGCCGAAGCGGTCGACGAGGAGTCGATCCAGCGAGGTTCGCTCGCCCGAGGGAGGTCACATTCGAGCGTCTCGGACGAGGTTCCTGAGGAGATCATCGTCCGATGGCGGCTGCGGCGGCGGATCGAGGACCATCACCACGGCCGCTCCCTGCGGAGGGTTGGAGGCAGCGAATGCCTGCCACGATCTCGTCGGTGCGATGCACAGCTGCCCTGGGGTGAGCCCGCTGAACGAGGCAGAATCACTAGCGTGGCGGTGTGCGACCTTCCCGCCGCCGATCCTCGTCGCCAGCTCGGCGGCGAGCGCGGCCGCATCGGAGGGCTCTCCGTCAGGCGGCGGCTGACCGTCTACCAACAGCACCTCCCGTATCTTCAACACATCGCCGACGAGGATCGCCACCGGCGATCCGATCGAGGCCGCCACCGTCTCGCCCACGCCTCCGAGAGCAGGGCTCGCGGAGGCGCTGCGCTGGCCCACCAGGACGAAGGACGGCTCGTGTTGATTGACGGCGTTGACTATCCCCTCAGCGAACGAGGTGTGCACCAGCAGAGTCGGGTCCGCATCCACGCCAACCGAGTAACCGACCCGCCGCAACTGCGCCAGGCCTGATTTACGCGCGGCCCGCTGCGACGGCGTGGAGGCGAGCAGCGCGCGGACAACTCCACCGTCTGGCGCCGCGACCCGAGCTCCGACCGCCAAACCGAGCTGGGCTTGCCCGGGATCCTCGAGAGCGACCAGGATGCGCTTGCCCAAACTATGTGCCTCGGCGGCCGGCACGGGTACGTCGCTCTTGACGTGCTCGACGATCAGGGTCGCCGCAACGATCGAGACGAGGATCAGGACGAGCACGGCGTTGACGACCGACTGGTCGAACAGGCCGATGTTGAAGCCGATCACCGTTGCCGCCAACGTCGCCGCCGCTTGCGGGATGGTCATGCCCAGCATCAGAGCCGTCTCCTTCCCGGACAAGCGCAGCGCCCCTCGGGAGATCAATGCCGCGAGCGTCTTGCCGCCGATGGCGGCGAGGACGAAGAGCCCCGCGAGCTTCAGCGTCTCGCCCTCGACCATCACGCTCGGCTGCAGGAGAAATCCGACCGAGACCAAGAAAATCGGCACGAACACCGCCGACCCGAAGAAATCGATTCGTTCCATCAGCGGTCCCTCGTTTGGAACGAGGCGGTTGAGGCCCAGCCCGGCAAAGAAAGCGCCGACGATGCCTTCGACCCCGAGGCTGGCGGCCAGCGTCGCTGCCGCCAGGAACGAGGCCACCGCCAGCAGGTACCGGACGGTGCGGCCGGTCCCCAGGTATCGGAACGCGAGACGTACGAGGCGAGGAAGGACCGCGAAGCAGAACACGGCCAGGACCACGAGACCGACCGCGACCTGAAGTCCGATCGACGCCGGCGACCCGCCCTCCAGCTGCGACCCCGAGACGACCGCGAGTACGACGAGCGTGGCGGTGTCAGTGAGCACCGTCGCGCCCACGGCGGTGGCGACCGCGCGGTGGGCCGACAGGCCGGCCTCCCTCACCGTCGGATAGACCAGAAGGGTGTGCGACGCCATCAATGAACCGAGCAGCAGCGCCGCGGGGGCAGACCAGCTCATCGAAAATCCAATCGCTGAGCCGAACAGCATCGGAATCGAGAACGCGGCCAGGCTGAAGATGACGACGGCGCGGCGGTGGACCCTGACGAGCCCGAGGTCGAGCTCCACGCCGGCCACGAACATCAGATAGAGCAGCCCGAGCTGTCCGAGCTCGGGCACGGTCGTGTTGCCCGCACCGATCAGGTTGAGGCCGTTCGGACCGATCACATAGCCCCCGACCAAAAGCCCGACGATTCCGGGAAGCCGAGCGTGTTCGAGCAACGGCGGCCCGACTATCACGACCAGAAAAAGCACCAGGAACTCCCAGGCCGGGCCGGTCGGCGAGTTGACCGTGATGTCGGCAAGCGGCAGGGACAGCAGGTGCGAGACGATCATCGGGTGGTGTGAAGCAGCGGAATCGCGCTCTCGGCGTTGGCTGCGGCCGAACCGATCCAGACCTGCAGCAGGTGGTCGATCATCTCATCAGCCGTGAACGCACGAATCGCGGAATCGACGGCCTGCCAGTTGCTCGAGCCCTTCGGCAGCGCTGCCGCGATGGTCTCACTGCCGGGCAGCTGCGCAGCGGCTTGCAGGCGGCCTCGTGAGCGCCTTGCCGCGGCGACCGCGGCCGGCATGTCGAGCAGGACGGCATCGACCTGGCCGGCCTCCAGGCCGGCGAGCAGCTCCTGGGTGTCGTCGTATATCCGCAGCGGCCCGCT
Organism: uncultured Solirubrobacterales bacterium; assembly: GCA_963763525.1. Classification (GTDB taxonomy): domain Bacteria; phylum Actinomycetota; class Thermoleophilia; order Solirubrobacterales; family Solirubrobacteraceae; genus Palsa-465. The sequence goes on along the minus strand of CAVXPA010000008.1, from coordinate 8,341 downwards.
GGGGCCGATAAGGGTGCCGATGATCCCGACCAACGTGGTGCTGCGGACGGCTCCCCATCGAAGGGTCCGAGCGGTCTCGAGATCCGGGACCGCGGTCCCGGTCCGGACGAGGACCGTCGGGGCCGCATCTAGGTACGGGGCCGAGAACAGCAGGTACCGCGCGCGCTGCGTCGTCGGCGTGATCAGATCCAACGCGAGGTCAGCGCCGTCGAGATGCCCTTTCACGATGCGGTCGAACCCCTCGAGCCTGACCGCGACGGTCTTCAGGCCGAAGCGCTGGGCCATCAGCCTGGCCAACTCGTATTCAAAGCCCCCGGTGACGTGAGCAGCCGTCCCCACCCAGAAGCCCGCGCTCGGGATGTCCGTCGTCACCACCGTGAGGACGCCACGCGTGCCCGGCGTGAACGTTCCTGCCGCGGGAGAGCTCGTCCGGTCACCGCAGGCCGCTAGGAGCACAGTCGCCAAAAGCACGAACGCAGCTCGCCCGGCTAGGGATGGCCAGGTCATTGGACTGCCGCTCGCCCCCACGACGGGTCTACCCCGCACCAGCCTCAGATCACAACAGCCATGCACTTCCGCCCTCGAGCCACAGAAATGTCATGGGTTCACGATCCCTTCGATTGAACGCCGGGCTGGGGGTTCGCCCACACCCGCTGGTGGTGTGTGCGTTTGCCACCCAGGCGTCGTCGTGAGCGACCGAGAAGTAACGACGGTCAGATTGGCTGGGCTGTGGGCGTTGGGTCATGGTCGGTCGGATTTGGTCGGTTCGGGGGTGTGTGCGTCCGCCTCACCGTTCTCTGGGTCGAGCTGGTGAGGCTGTGGAGCGTGAGTCGCCGGCGATCCGTTTGCCCAGCCCCTGGAGGTGTGAGGGGTCGACGATCTCTCCGGTTATCTCCGTGATGCCGTCATGGGCGGAGATCGTCATTTCTTCGAATGCAGAGGCATAGCGGGCTCCTAGCACGCCTTTGACGACGAGTCGGTAGCGGGTGGTCGACATGCGACCGCCAGCATGCCTGACGTCGGCCGTGACTTGGGCGGCGTGCGCCCAAGATCACCCGGGTGATCGACCGCGGTCGAGCAGCCCGAGCGCATCGGCGCGGACGACTGCCTCGGTTTGCGATCTTGCACCGAGCTTGCGCTACAGCTCGCGGGTGTGAATCTTGACCGTGTTCAGCGAGATGTACAGCTGCGCGCCGATCTCGCGTCGGGACAGACCAGCCGCGAGGCCTCGCAGCCCAGCGAGCTAGGCCGGACTTGGTTCTTCGACAGGTTCGCGGCTGCCCGCCTTAGCGCGAGCCGCGACGAGGGTCTGCTCGATCGTCGCGACAATCGGCGGCAACCGCCCGGGGTCGGGAAACTCCGTGATCGCACGTTTTGCGCGCTCGAGGTCACCCTCGGCTCGCGCCAGCCGCGCTCGCGCCGGCCGCACCTGGGCGAGTACGAGCAGCGCGTGCGCCTGACCCACGGTGGGTTGGGCGAGTGCCGCAGCCGATCACCGCGTAGCGCCTCACGCTCGGCCTCGTCTAGGCCTCCCGTCGCGGCACATGCTAGCGCCAGCCCCAGATGCGCCGCTGATGCGACCCACGAGTCCGCCTGGTAGTGCTGCCGCGCGAAGCCGATTGCCTGCCGAGCCCACTCCGCCGTGCTCTCGGTCCGCAGTTGCTCGGCGTCGACCAGCGCAAGTAGTCCAAGGCTTCCGGCGTAGGCGTCGGGGACGCCCGGCGTGTCGGGGGAGTGCGGGACTTCGCGAGCAGCGCTCCCCGGACCGCGAGGCACGACAGCGCGCGACGTCCGAAGCCCTCACCGAGCCGCTCTACCGGCGTCGCCTAGTGCGTCCACAACCGCACCGGGTCCTCGTCGGCGGAGTCGAGCGTGACCCAGATCACCGCCTCGGGACGCTCAATACACCACGACCGCGCCAGCGTCGTCTTGCCGTAACCGACCGTCGCGTTGAGCACCGTGAGCGAGGCCCCGCCGTCGTTATCGAGCAGCTCGAGCAGGCGCGCTCGGCGCAGCATCCCGGGGCGAACTCGTCGTTCCAGCGCGCCCACAAGGGCCAGGTCGGACGCGGCCCGCCACGTTGGTCGACCCGGTCGAGATCCAAGTGCTGGTGCGCCCCAGGTTCTAGCCTCACCCCGCGCCCAGTCCCCTCTTCCGCGCGTCGATGGTAATAGTGCATTGCCGCGCTTCGGCGAGGTCGATGATGCGCTCGACCTCCGCGGCTGCCCTTTCCTCCTCGGCGAGCGCAGCCTCGAACGCGCGGTCGCGGTCGCCGCGATCGCGGCTCTCCGCGGCAAGCCATGCGTGCCAGGTGCGCGTGACGCGTTGCGCCGACCGCCGCCACTCCATGGGCTGCCGAGGCTGGCGTGGCGTCGTGTCGTCGGTCCCGGCGTCGCCGCAGTCGCGGACGCGTGGGTTATCGCGAGCGTCTTCGTGTCTTCTGGAGCGAGAGAACACTTCGTCACTCCGAGGTCCGCCGATACGGATTTCGCGTGCTCAATCTGCGCTGGAGATCCGCTTGCCGTACGCGATCAGACCGTAGAGCGCGAGGATGTCAAGCGTGAAGATCGACAGTGACCAGAACGGGTAGGCGGGGATCATCATCAGCTGTACGATCGCGTTCAGCCCCAGGATGATCACGCCGACCCACCGCGAGAACTGGTTCTTGACAAACACGCCCGCTCCGACGGCCCACTGGACTACGCCGATGCACAGCACCACCCAGCCCCATGTGTTCAGGCTGCCGGCGATGTAATGGGTGTTGTTGGCGAAGAACTTCGCGTTGCCGATCGCGGCCAGACCCTCGATGAAGTTCAGCGTGCCGAGGATCAGCAACAGCGTTCCGGCAAACATGACCCAGCCGTAGCCGCGGTCGTCGTCTGCGGCGTAGGCGTCGTAGCTCGCCTGTGCTTGTGTTGGCGGAGTTGCTTGAACAGCCACTTTGCCCTCCTTTTGAAATATGTGGTCGGAGTTCACGGGCGACCGGCGATGCGTCGCCGGTCATATCCGCTGCTGCGTTGCTGACGACAATGATGGCGGTGGATGGCCGAGGATTTTCAACTCGCAGTTGATGTTCACCCGGGTGATTGATGTTCACCCGGGTGGTTGGCTCGGGGGTCGGAGTGCTGTTCCTAGACCATGCAAGTCTCAGCGCCCGGGAACTCGAGGCCCGAGCTGAAACCAACGCCGGAGCGGGTTGAGGCACATTTCTCCCGGTTCGTAAGGTGCCGGGGCTCAGCGAGCTTGCCGGCGTGACCACCCCGCCACAGCCCTGGCGACGGCGCGGTCCGTAGACCCGATCAAGGCTCCGATGACCTGCTGGACCGGGATGGAGAAGCCGATCCGGAACGGCCAGCAGTGGCCTTTGCGGAACGTCGCCAGGTCGAAGTAGGGCCAGCACGCGCGTAAAACACGGCCAGCCTATCCAGAGGAGTCCACGTCCCTTCAAATTGTGGGCCGTCAGCCAATGCGGGAGATGACGATGCGGTGGCGGTGCGCTGACATCTCAATCGCGGCATGCCTGGATCCTGCTGAGGCTTGGGGCTTCGGGGCGAGGATCACCCGGGGGATCCGGTGTGTTGAGCAGGCCTACGGCTTCCGCGCGGGCGACAGCGTCGTTCCGCGATGTCGCGGCCAGCTTGCGGTACAGCTCGCGGGTGTGAGACTTGACGGTGTTCAGCGAGATGTAAAGCTGGTCGCCGATCTCCCGTCGCGATAGACCCGTCACGAGGCCCCGCAGCACGGCAAGCTCGGCCTGGCTCGGCTGCTCGACGATGTGGCATTCCTTGTCGTTCGCGCGGGCCGCCATGAGGGTCCGCTCGACCTCGGCTGCGATTGCGGGCAACCGTCCCGGATCGCGGAATTCCGCGATTGAGCGTTGAGCACGCCCGAGGTCGCCGGCGGCGCGCGCCAACCTCGATCGAGCGATACGGACCTGCGCGAGCATGAGCAGGGCGTGCGCGTGACCGACCGTGGGGTGCGGCGAGCGTCGCAGACGTTCGCCACGGAGCGCCTCGCGCTCGGCCTCATCGAGACGTCCCGTAGCGACAAACGCCAGAGCAAGCCCGAGGTGCGGCAACGATGCGACCCAGGAATCGGCTTGGAATCGCTGGCGGGCGAAGCTAATCGCCTGATGAGCCCAGGCTTGCGCGCTTTCGCTCCGCCCCCGCTCGGCATCGATCAGGGCGAGCAGACCGAGGCTCCCGACGTAGCCCTCGGGGACGCCGGGTGCATCGGGGCGTTCGGCGGCCTCGAGCGCCAGGCGCCGCGCCTCATCGAGATCACCGGCGAAATACAGCGCCTGCGACAGAGCCGTGGAGACCGCGACGGCCAGGACGTCCGCGCCCTGGCGGGCGGCCGCGACCGCACGACTAGCGTGACCAATCGCAGCACCGACGTCGCCGCGGGAAAGCCCGTTGGCGCGGGTGACTTCAGCGATCGCCTCCGCGTAGGGCGACCACAGCTCCGGGCGCTCCCGGCGCGCACGCTCGGCCACCGTGAGAAGCCGCTCGATCTCGACCTCCGGTGCCCCCAGCATCGAGGCGGCTACCGCCCCGCCGGCGGGCAGCGAAGGGCGCTCGGTGAGCAGCTCGGATGGAAGCCACTGTACCCAGCGAAGGAACAGCCCGACCCGCCCGCCCCACATGAGCTCGCGGTCGTGCTCGACGAGCAGCTGGGCCACCAGTTCGGCCTCGTCTGCGGCGGCGGCATACTCGATCGCGTCCTCGATGTGCCCGTGGGCACGGCACCAAGCCATCGCGCGGCGCCGCACGGTGTGAGTTTCCTCGGGCCCGAGCTCTAGCCGCAGAAGCTCGCCGAACAGACGGTGGTAGCGATACCACTCCCCTCGGGCTTCCGAGGCGACCAGGAACATATTTGACCGGGCGAGCTGCGCCATGACCGCAGCTGAGTCCTCGCGATCCACGACCGCGTCACACAGCTCGGGGGTGAATCGATCAAGAACCGAGGTGCGCACCAGGAAGTCCCTGGTCTGCGGGTCCAGCGCGGTCAGGACCTCGGCGGTCAGGTAATCGGCGACCTGCCGCGCACTGCCCGCGAACGCCTGCACTCCCTCATCGGGCTCAGCGAAGTCACGAAGCCATAGCGCCGCCAGATACAGGCCCGCGGGCCATCCCTCCGTACGCTCGACCAGCAACTCGAGGCTCTTGCCAGACAGCTTGATCCCCTCACGGGCGATCAGCTCACGCGCTTCGTCGCCCGTGAACGCAAGCTCACGTGCACGGATCTCGATCAACGCCCTGCTGGCCCGCAGCGGAGCGAGGCTGATCGCCGGCTCCGAGCGCGTCGCGACCACCAGGCGCACGGTCGGAGGCAGCCGCTCGATCGCATGCTCGATCGAGCGAAGCGAAGTCTCACTCCTTACCGTGTGCACGTCATCGAGCACGATCGTCACTGGGGAGCCGTAGGCAACCAGGCCGTTCATCAGCTGATCGACACCCGTCTCGACCGCCGTACGCCGGACGCCGACACGCGTCAGCGCCCGATGCCCGAGACCATCATCGAGCCGCGCGACGCCCGTCGCCAGGTGCGTCCACAAGCGCACCGGATCGTCGTCGCTCCTATCGAGCGTCATCCAGATGACCGGCTCCGCGCGCTCGGCGCACCACGAGCGCAAGAGGGTCGTCTTGCCATAACCGATCGACGCGTCGAGCACGGTCAGCGCCGCGCCATCGACGTCATCGAGCAACTCAAACAGGCGCGCCCGGCGCAGCGTCCCGGCATGAACCCGCGGCAGCATCAGCTTGGACTCGATCACCGGCGGAGCGGGCGCGACCATCTCTGCTGTCTGAATGCTCATGTCGACCTCCCGGCCCAATCCCTTCCTGCGGGCCGCCGCTGGGTGATGCACCCCAGTCGATCAGAGAGGGTGGGTCGGTGACCTCTGGCGCAGGTGTGCGAGCCAAGCATGCATCAACTCCGGTCCGAAGGTTCTAATCAACGCCAAAGGGTTGGCAATGTTCATACCACTCTCGATGACGGGCTAAGTGTTCCTGCAGGTGATCGAGGGACGCAAGGGAGCAGGCGCGTCTGACCCCGGGGGGGCTGTCACCCCGGTATCGGGCGCGGTTGACTTCCCGGTGCCATCGATCACGTCGCGGATCTGAGCGTTAATGCTGTTCGGGTCATGCCCCCAGCAAGCATCCGCGGGCGTCGTCTTGCCGAGGCATCCACCAACGTCGGAGCAGGAGCAGACGGCGACGGTCTAACTCAACCGATGAAGCACGACGGCAGGGCAAACGCGCTCGCCGATGCAGCCGGAGGACATCCTGGGAGTGCTCAAGGCTGTGGAACCGCACGTCGGCGGTTCAAGCCGTGGCGGCTGGCCGCGGCGGAGCTGCTAGTCGCGCTCGGGTTATCGCTGCCCGAAGGCGCGGAGTAGGCGGATACGCGATGCCACTATTCGCCGCCGTCCGTGGCTGCGCACCGGCCGTTGGCGGCGGGGCCTCCTGCCTGGGCAGGCGTCGCGCGGAGACCACCAGCCAGAGTACGAGGGGATGAGCGGGTCTCAACCTGGAAGGCTCCCAGTACGCGGCGCCCGCAGATGAGCGAAACGCGGCAGCCGCCGCCCACGATGCAGCGCGATCGGGTGGTATCAGCTCGGCCGGGACCGACCGGCTAAAGCAGCTCGGCGAGCTGCACGAGCAGGCGTCTTGAGTGATGGGAAGTTCGCGCAGCGGAAGGCGCATCCTTGAAGGTTCCTCGCGCCCTGACGAACGGTCGCAAGCCGGGGGCATTCGTCGGTCCGCGCACGAGGCGCGGGGAGATTTGCGATATCGATCCACCGATCGCGCGGTGCGGCACACCAACCCGAGTAGACCTTGCGGTCCGAGCAAGGTACGCCGCCTTGTGGAGATGTTAGAGGACCCACGTTTGCAGATCGCACATTGACTTCGTCGCGCCACCACGGGTCACGGCCCAGGGCCTACACTTGAGGCGTCAGCCCGGGTTCCGGGCGCTCGCCTCGCCGGGTCCTGACGGCCGCGCACCGCCCGCCCGCACGTCCGCCGATCACCCACCCTAATCGCCGGCTCAGCCCTCGCGTGTGTCCGGCATCTCCGCGAGAAACATCAGCGTCGCCTTGACCCGCTTGCTGACGTCATCGGCGCTGCCGAGTCCAAGCTTCGTGAAGATCGAGTTGATGTGCTTTTCGACCGCGCGTCTGGTCAGGAAGAGCGCCTCTGCTATCGCCGTGTTGCTCTTGCCCTGAGCAATCTCGGCCAGCACCTCGCGCTCGCGCGGCGTCAGATCAGCGAGAGGAGAGCTCGCTGCCTCAGAGCGCGCGAACACGAGCACGTCGACGACCTTCGGGTCAAGCGACGATCCCCCTGCGGCCACCGACCGAATCGCTGACACCAGGACCGACCGGTCGCCCAGCCGCTCCTTGAGAAGGTAGCCGCGTCCGTCGGAACCGTCCTCAAAAAGCGCCAGCACGTAACCCGGGTTGGAGTACTGGCTCAGCACGACAACGCCCACGCTCGGATGCCTGCCGCGCAGCTGGCCCGCCAGACGGATCCCCTCATCAGTCGACGTCGGCGGCATCTTGATATCAGTCACGACGACATCCGGATCCTGATCCTCGACGGCCGCGATTACTTGCTTGTAATCACCACACAACGCAACGACGTCGATATCGGGCGCCGTCGACAAGAGCCGCACGATGCCCTCTCTAACGAGGAGATTGTCCTCGGCCACCACGACCCTCAGCGACATGGTCGACCCAATATAACCGCATGATCTGGGCGGTGCAGGCCGCGCCCCCTCACCTCGGCATCCCGGACCGCCGCCGGGCGCGTGCGCGCACCCGTGCCGGGGAGCAGGCTGCCCTGATCTCTGACCCGCGCTGCCGCCTCCATGGACTTCAAGAGCCTAGGCCCGCCGGTGCTCGGATTCCACAGGGAAGCACTCGGAGTTGAACGACGTCTGCATTTGGAGGTTCAAAGCCCGGACGCTTGTGCAAGAGGAGATTCGACGTCGAAGGTTACAACGGCTGGATGCAGCATTGGCGCCCAGGCGGAGTTCGCCGCGCCCGGGCACGTTTGAGTGGCGCAGATGGTCCCCGAGATCGGCGGACATGATGGTCGGAGCAGGGCGCCGATGGGTCCGCACTGGCGCGCGACGCGCAGCGAGTGCGCGCCCGGAGCCTCGCGCGAGGAGCGGCGGGCTAGCGCCGATGAGCAACATCGCGATTGGTTTCAGCACGTGCGCTCCGTCCTCAATGGATACGTCCGTAGGGATGCGCACCTCCCTGCAGACACACAGGAGCGCATCCCTGCTCTCGGCGCTAGCGAGATGCAAATTTGTGGCTCGCGCGGCGAGTCTG
>CAVXPA010000007.1:0-151043 GCA_963763525.1 uncultured Solirubrobacterales bacterium | reverse complement strand
GAAGCGCGGGCGCGTAAGAGAAGCTCGAGGCGCGGCGCGCGCGCGCCCGCGAGCTGACGGCCGTAGCCGGCGCGGACGCGCTGCTCGTGTTCGGCTGTGACCGACATGGTCAGGGCTTCCGCTACCTGACCGGGTTCGAGCCGGTGATGGGGGACATGTGGCTCCTGCTCGACGCCGGCGCGGCGCGCTGCGTGCTGACGTTCCACTGGCAGCTGGCGGAAGCGCGGGGCCACCTCGGCGATCGAGCGCTGGGAGGCTGCGTTCGAACCGGTCCCGCTCGTTGTCGCCGCCGTGCGCGAGAGCGGTGCGCGGCGGCTGGCGCTCGCGGGCCTGGACCGCCTGCCGGCGCCGGCGTACGCGGCGATTCTCGAAGGCGTCGAGGGCCTCGAGCTGCTCGACGTCGGCGCCGAACTCGATGCGCTGCGGCGCCGCAAGAGCTCGCTCGAGGTGGGACGCCTGCGGGTAGCGGCTTCAATCGTGACGGACCGCATGCTCGACGACGGCGCGCGACAGCCCGCCCGGGCGTGTCAGGGAACGCAGCTCGTCGCCGACGCTGTCGGCGATCCCGTTGGAGGTCGGCGGCACGCTTTCAGTTCGAGCCGACGGTGATCTCCGGCGTCGACGATCCGGTCCCGATCCGGCGCCCGACCGACCGGGTGCTGCAGGCCCGGCGACACCGTCATGGTGGATGTCGGCGCCGCGATCGACGGATACCAGGCGGACGCGACGCGGACGTTCGTGATCGGGCGGGGCTGGGGCAGGGCCCAGCAGCCGCGCCTGGGAGGTCGTGCGCCGGTCCTAACGAGGCGGCCGTCGCGCTCGCGCGGCCTGGCGTGCCCTGCCCGCGAGCTGCATCGTGCCGCGGCCCCGGCCGTGATATCGAGACGCGGGGTTCGCGGTCGTGCTCCGCACTCGGCCACGGGATCGGTCTCGCGGCGCTGATTTGAGTCGCCCAGCCTCGACACCGAGCGTCGCCGCTGACCCCGGGGATGACGATTTGCATCGAGCCCGGGAGTGTACGCGCCGGGCGTGGGCAGCATGAACTCGAGGACGACTTCGTCATCACCGCTGGAGGGCTGCGAGCGGTTGACGCAACAGCGACACGACGCTCGAGGTGCCCCGCGTGTCGCCGCACAGCCCTGGTGCGCGGCAGCCAACTTCGCACAGGTGGATGGAGGCCTCCCGTGGCGCTGCGGCCCGACGGTCGCACTGATCGCCGGCGAGCCTCGGGTCACCTCGCAGCAGCTCGACCGAACGCGCGCGTCGCGTCTTCGGCGCTGCTCGTACGAGCCGGGGGATCGGTCGCGGCGATGTCGTCGCGCTCGCGACCGGCAACGACTGGCACTTCGTCGAGGCATTGCTGGGGACGCTGTCCGCGGCGCCGTGGCACTGCCGATCAACGTCAAGCTCGGCCGCGGCGTGCTCGCGTTCATCCTGGCGCACAGCGAGGCCAATCTCGTGGTCGCGACCGACGCGCACGCGCAGCGCATCGAGGGGCTAGAGCAGATCGTCGTCGGCCCCGCGTACGAGGCCGCGCTGGCACAGGTCGCCAAGGCGAGCGACCTCGGCGCGCCGGCACCGGCGCGTCGATCCCGACGAGCTGGCGATGTTGCTGTACACCTCCGGCTCCACCGGACGGCCCAAGGGTGTGATGCTGAGCCACTCCAACACCTGGTGGCAGGCACGCTCGCAGGCGCGGACGATGCTGCACGACGAGCACGATCGCGGGCTCGCGATGGGCCCGCTGTACCACGCCGAACGCGTTGTGGTTAATCCTGCTGCCGATGCTCTACGCCGGCGGCAGCGTCGTGATGCTGCCTGAGTTCGACCCGGAGCGGCGCTGGCCGCGATCGAGGCACACGGCGTCACCTACACGTCCGGGACGCCCTCGATGTACACGCTGCTGCTCTCGCACCCCGAGCTCGAGCGGCGCGATCTGCGGCAGCATCGAGCTGCTGGAATGTGGCTCGGCGCCGGTGCCCGCGGAGCTGCTTCGGCTGATCGTCGAGCACTTCGGTTGCGAGCCGGTCGAAACGTATGGATTGACCGAGGGAGGCGCGAACGTTCTCACGCCCCGCTGGGGAGTCAAGAAGCTCGGCAGCACCGGCCTCCCGGTGCCCGACGTCGAGCTGCGGATCGTCGATCCACAGGCCGCCGACGCGACTGTGAGCCAGGCGAAGTCGGCGAGCTCTGGACGCGCTCGCCGGCCAACGCCCTGGGCTACCTGCACGACGCCGTCAACACGGCCGAGCGGTTCGTGGCCGGCGGTTGGCTGCGGACCGGCGACCTGATGCGTCGCGACGAGCAGGGCTACTGCTTCTTCTGCGGGCGCACCGACGACATGATCAACGTCGGCGGCGAGAACGTGTACCCGAAGGAGGTGGAGTCGGTCCTGCTCGCCCACGCCGCGGTTAGCGACGTGGGCGTCGTGGCGGCGTCGCACCCGGTCAAGGGTCAGGCGCCCGTCGCGTTCGTCGTGCTCCAGCCGGGTCTGCTCGCGAGCGAGGACGAGCTGCGCAGCCACGCGCTCGAGCGCGGGCCCGCCTACGCGCACCCGCGCCGGGTGTTCTTCCTCGACGCGCTGCCGCTGACCGCGACCAATAAGCTCGACCGACGCGAGCTCACGCGCCGCGCCGCCGAGCTGCTCCCCGACGGGTTGACGCCGGGGCGCGAAACGATGGCGTCATGAGCGCGGGCGACGCACCGCGGGTGCGATCGCGCGAGGACGCCGAGCTGCTGCTCGGCGCCTGCCCGCTGCACGCGGCGATCGGGCTCGAGCTCCTGGAGTGGGAGCCAGATCCGGCCGGACGAGGTTTCGCTTCGAGCCTCCGGCGCTGTTCCGCACGGGTGAGGCCGGCCTCGTGCACGGCGGCGCGCTCGTCACCGCTCTCGATGTGGCGGCGTGCTTCGCCGCGATCGCGGGGATCGCGCACGACTGCTCGACGGTCGACCTGCGGGCGGACTTCCTTCGACCGGCAGTCGACCCGACCTTCTACGTCGACGGCGAGATGCGCCGCAGCGGCCGGCGGCTCGCCTGGGCGGACGCCGTGCTGGCGAACCGCGACGGAAGACTGCTCGCCACCGCCCGCGGGGTGTTCAGCTGGTGACTCGCCGATCGCCGCGGCGGCGGCCGGTCGCCGGAGGGCGTTCGGCGGCCCACGCGAGCGCGAATGTAGTCGCCTCCTCGTAGGTCCAGGCCAGGCCGATCGCGTAGGCCTCCTCCCACGCGCGCTCGCCGACGCGCGTGTGGGCGGCGTCGTAGCACTCGCGGTCGAGCCGCTCCATGATCGTCCGGTCCATCTCGCCCGGGGGGTAGCCAGACGCCGTCGCGGCGCCTCGCAACCGCGCGGCCGCATCGCCCTGTCGGTCCAGGGCCGCAATCGCGCCGAGCCCGGCGAGCGACTCGCCTACGTCGTGGCGGTAGCCATGCTCCACGCACAGCCCCAGCTGGGTCGAGAAGGACTCCCTGGCGCGGTCGTGCTCGCCTGAGAAGAGCTCGCACAGGCCGAAGTTGCCGAGGATCCGCGCCCGCCACCATGGGTTCCCGATCCGCTCGACGACCACGGCTGCCTCGTGCAGATGGCCGAGCGCCTCCTCGATCTGCTCCTCGGCCAGCGCGACGTAGCCGGCGTTCGAGTAGAGGCTCACCAATCCGCGGTCGTGGCCGATCCGCTCCAGCGACGCGGCGGCGCGGGCGACGGCACCGGGCCGCTCGTCGGCCGTCGTGGACTCGGCGAGCTCACACAGCGCGCGGGCGACCACCCGCTCGTCCGCGCAGCGTTCGGCGTGCTCGATCGCCTCCTCGGCGAGTCGCCGCTGTTGCGCGAGATCGCCGGTGAGATTGCCCGTCTCGAATGCGAGCGCCGAGAGCGCAGTGGCGATGCCCGCATCGTCGCCGGCCTGGCGATACAGCGCGAGTGCGGCCTCCGTGCCGGCCATCGACAGGGCAGTCTCCTGCCGGGCCGCGAGCGCCCGGGCCCGGCCAAGCGTGGCCAGTGCACGGTCTGCGACCGGCGCGTCTTCACCTGCAGTGCGGATCGCCTGATCGAGCCACTCCAGCGCCATCGGCTCCCGCCGGATCGACCAATACAGCGCGAGCTCGCCGGCGAGCCGCAGCGCGAGCGCCGGCTCGTGGACGAGGCCCCAGGTCCTGGCGGCGTGCAGGTTCTCGATCTCCTCGTCGAGCTGTGCCAGAGCGCTTCGTTCCTCGCGCGTCGACAGCCGCGCGCTCGCCGCCTCCGCGAGCAGCAGGTGGAACTGGAGGTGGCGCCGGCGGACGGCGTCCTCGGCCGCGCTATCGGCGAGCAATCGCCGGGCATGGTGGCGCACTGTCTCCAGCATCACGAGGCGGGTGAGCCCGCTGGCCGTCTGGCGCCGAACAATCAGGCTCTTGGCGACGAGCGCCTCCAGATCCGCGCGCGGCGCACTCGTCACCGCCACCGCCGCGTCGAGGCTCGCTCCACCGGCGAACACGGCGAAGTGGGCGAACGCCCGCTGGAGGGGTGGCTCGAGCAGCCCGTAGCTCCACTCGATCGTCGCCTGCAGCGTCCGCTGGCGCTGCGGCAGGTCACGGCTGGCTGCGCCGAGCGCGTCGAGCTCGGCGTCGAGCTCGTCGGCCAACTCCCCGACGGCGAGGGTCGTGGTGCGTGCGGCGGCGAGCTCGAGCGCGAGCGGCAGCCCCTCGAGCCTCGTGCAGATCCGGGCGACAGCGGCGGGATCGTCAGGGCCGAGCACGAGGCGATGGTCGCGGCGCCGCGCGCCGGCCAGGAGCATCGCGGTAGCGGCGGTCGCCTCGACCGACGCGGCCGTGATCGGCGCGTCCACGGCCGGAACCGCGAGTGGCGCGACGGCGAAGCGGTGCTCGGCGGCGAGATCGAGGGCTTCGCGGCTGGTGATGAGGAGCTCGAGCTGAGGACACGTGCGATGGAGCTCGGCGACGAGCACCGCGCTGTCGATCACGTGCTCGAAGTTGTCGAGGACCAGCAGCAGGTGCCGGTCGCGCAGCTCACGCAGTAGCGCCTCTTCGCTCGTCTCCAGGCCGTCTGGCGTCAGCTGGAGCGCGCGCGCGACCGCCGCGGCGACATCGCCGCCGCGGGGCACGCCGGCGAGCTCCGCCCAGCACGCCCCGTCGGCGAACTCGCCCGCCACGGCGTGGGCAGCGAGCAGCGCCAGCCGCGTCTTGCCGACGCCTCCGGGTCCGATCAGGGTGACCGCACGGACCTCCTGGCGTCCGAGCAGGCCGAGCAGATCCTCGAGCGCTTCCTCGCGTCCGAAGGTCGGGGTCACGAGCTGGGGAAGCGAGGTTTCCCGGGCGCGAAGGGCGGGCTCGGTCGCTGTCGCAGCCGGCTCGGCTTGCTCGCTCGGTGTCTTCGTCGCTAGTGCGGCTGGCTCGGTGGCCCGCGCCGCGAGCACAGAATCCTGGTTGAGGATCGCGACCTGCAGATCGCGCAGCTCCGCCCCGGGCTGCAAACCGAGCTCGGTGTCGAGCTGGGAGCGGACGCGCTCGTAGGCGGCGAGGGCATCGGCTTGGCGGCCGGCTCGATACAGCGCGAGCATCAGCTGCCCGGTCAGCCGTTCCTCCAGCGCGTGCTCGCTGGCGAGCCGTTCCAGGTCCCCGACGAGCTCCGCTCCCCGCCCCTCTGCGAGCTCCGCATCGAAGCACGACAGCGTCGCTTGCAGACGCCGCTCCTCGAGCAGCCGGCGCCAGTTGCCGAGGCCGCACTCGCACTCCACGTCGGACAGTGGCTCGCCGCGAAACAGCGACAGCGCCTCGCGCAGAGCAGTGCTCGCCAGGTTTGGCTGCGCACGCGCCTGGTCGAGCAGCGCGTCGAAGCGCCACACGTCGAGCTCGATCTCCTCGCGCTGGATCACGTAGCCGGCGGGGACGCGCACGAGCAGGCCCTCGACCACCTGCCGAAGCTGCGACAGGTGGACGTGGAGCGCGGAGACCGCGCTCGAAGGCGGCCGCTCGCCCCAAAGCTCATCGATCAGCCGGTCGCGGGACAGCGGCTCGCCGGCGTACAAAAGGAAGACGGCCAGCAGCGAGCGCACCCGCAGTCTGGACACGGCGACCGTCTCGCCGTCGCGTCTGAACTCGAGCGGCCCGAGGACGCCGAACCACGCCCCACGATTCATGTGGTCGAAGCGTAGACGCGCGTCCCGGGCCGAGCAAGGGATCGGCCGGGCGGCTCGAGTGGGGCGTTGTGCAGGCTGGAGGCCGAGCGATATCCGGCGTCGAGTCGAGTGACGCCCGACCTGCCGGGCGTCCTCCGCGAACGGCTCAGCTCCCTGTCGAGGGCGGCCCGGTTCTCATCTCGTCAAACGATTGGGCCTGCCCCGCTCGCTCGCCGAGCGACTCCTCGTACGCCTCCACCCGGTCGAACGCGGCCATCATCGGGTTTACGTAGGTTTCCTGGAAGTCCTCGCGGTCGAGCGGATCGGTGACGACGATCGGGTAGTTCTCACGCACCGCGAGCAGCACCATCTCCGCAACTTCCTCCGCGGGCCGCCAGACCCTCTGGCGCTCCGCGAAGATGCGCTTGGCGGCGTCGGGCGTCTCGATCCGCCCTTCCGTCGGGCCGCCGAACCGATCGGGGCGGTAGCGCTGCAGGTCCGTGGCCATCTTCGTCACGACGCCGGAGGGGATCAGCACGGTCGAGTTGACGCCAACCTCGGCGAGCTCGTACTCGATCCCCATGATCAGCCCGATCACCGCGAGCTTCGCGGTGGCGTAGAGCGCGTGGTATGGGAGCACCGAGGGGCAGAGGCCCGCGACCGAGGCGGTGCCGAGCACGTGCCCGCCGCCAGCCTCGATCATGTCGGGCACGAACACGCGGACGCCGTCGACGACGCCCATCTGGTTGACGCCGAGCATGTAGTCGACGTCATCGTCGGAAGTCTCGTCCAGACGCTGCCACGACGATGCGCCGGCGATGGCGAACAGCAGCGTGACCGGACCGAGTGCCTGGTTCGCCTGTTCCTTCGCTCGCCGCAGCGACGCGCGGTCGGACTGGTCGCAGATCACCGGCACCGCCGTGCCGCCAGCCGCCGTGATCTCCGCCACGACCTCCTCCGCATGGTCGGGAAGGATGTCGGCGACGGCAACGGCCGCGCCCTCGGCGGCCAGCCCCTTCGCGATCGCGCCGCCGATCGAGCCACCTCCGCCGGTCACGAATGCCACCCGGCCGCTGATTTCGGTCACCCGTTCTTCTCCTTTGTCGACCCTCTGGCGAGCAGCGCGAGCGCTTCAACTCGCATTGGCAAAGCGCATGAAATCAGACGGCCGGTTCGTTTCGCCTCCGGACGCCGGCGGTTCAGCCCAGGTCCGGAAACGCGTCGCGCAGCGCCAGCTCCGTCGACCAGAACGCGAGCTCGTTCCACGGAATCTCGTTCAGGGCGAACGAGCGCACCTCGGCAGCCTCGGGCGTCGTCTGAGGCTGCCCGAGCGCACGTCCGCGGTAGACGATCAGCACGACGCGGTCGTCGGGACGCGAGTACACACCGACCAGCCCATCGAGCTCGACCGCGATCTGGAGCTCCTCCTCGGTCTCGCGGTGGGCGGCGTTCTGCACCGACTCGCCGAGATCGACGAACCCGCCCGGGAACGTCCACCGTCCCTGACCCGGGTCGAAGCCGCGTCGTAGGAGGATCACCCTGCCGCGGTCATCGCGGAGGACCACGCCGGCGACCGGCTTCGGGTTGTAGTAGGCGGTGTAGCCGCACTGGGCGCAGACGATTCGCTGGGGGAAGTCGACCTGCGCGGGCGCGCCGCAGCGCGGACAGAAGCGCGCCTCGGCCAGGGCCGGGTTCAAGGAGGTGTCCATCAGGACCGAACGGCCCGATCGGGCGCCCTGGCGTCCGCGCTCGCCGTGCCATCCGCACCCGCTGTGCCACCCGCTGTGCCGTCCGCACCCGCTGTGCCGTCCGCTGTGCCGTCCGCACGCGCCGTGCCGCCCACGGCCACGGTCGCGCTCGCGCTCTCCGCCATGGCCTCCCGCTCTGCGGCCTCCCGTTCGGCGGCTTCCCGATCGACGCGGAGCGCCGCGGCAGCCTCCTGCACCTCGGCTTCCGGGCGCGGTCCGTGCGAGTCGAGGTACCAATGCCTGCTCATGCTCGTGAACCACGAATCCTTCGTCGGGAGCAGCAGGAACCGGGTGATCGTCCGCTGATGGCCGATCTGGTCGGAATAGAGCAGCTCGACCGAGATCGGCTGACGCGCGTCGATTGCGTCGGCGATCGACGCCCGCCGCGAATCGTCGGGGTTGCGCAGCGCGCCTTGCCACATGCCGATGTCTCCGGCGGGGATGTAGAGGTCGCGCGTCTGCAGGCGAAAATCCTCCTCCGGGAGGCTGCGAGCACGGGCCGGCGCTGCTCCTGGAGCGCTGCTTCGGCAATCCGTGCGGAGCGGTTCGCCGATCGGACCGACGCGAACGTCGCGACGGCGAGCACGAGAGTGCCGCCGGCGGTGGCCAGCGAGGAGATCGACACCCAGTCGATGGCGAGGACGAGCATCGCCGTCAGTTTGTCACCGTGCGCCGTGGCCACGTGTGACGCACCTCGTCGGGCCGGCCGCGCGCGGGCGCGCACCGCAATCTTTCACCAAACCTCCCAGCAAACCGCTAGCGTCGCACCACAAGCCTGGAATTCGTCACGAGGGAGTTACACACATGGCTGGAGAGGCATTGTTTCTCGGTTGGGGTCCGGTTGTGCGAGGCCGCGAGCAGCGCGCCCTGGAGGTCTTCCAGGAAACCGTGGCGTACCACGCCAAGCTTCAGGCCGACGGGCAAATCGAACGCTTCGAGGCGTTTCTGCTCGAGCCGCACGGCGGCGACCTGGCTGGGTTCTTCCTGGTCCACGGCGAGCGCTCGGGGCTCGATGCCATCAAGGCAAGCGCCGACTTTCAGCGGGTGCTCGTTCGCGCGGGGTCGGTCATCGACAATCTCGGAGTGGTGAACGCTTTCACCGGCGATGCGCTCGGAGAGCAGATGGCACTGTTCGGCGAAACCGCGCAGGAGCTTCCACAGGCCAAGTAACCGCGATCGGCCGGGGCGCAAGTCAGAGCTCGGGCGGAAGCTCGTCGGGCCTGAGGATCAGCCGCGCGCGCAATCCGGCTGCGATCTCGGACGCGACCTCTTTCGGCTGCGGTCCGTCGGTGTCAAAGGCGTGGCCGGCCGGGTAATCCATGTCATCGAACTGAGACCAGAGCGACTCCGACGGCGGCGCGGGATGTGAGTGGACGGGTCGGCCGGTCAGCCGCACGCTGCAGGCACGTCTCCAATGAGGCGCGCAGCAGCGCGTAAGCGATGAGAAGGCCCTCTGCGCGCAAGCCCTCATAGATCGTGCGCAGGAACTGCCTCGAGGTGCACCGCTCTGCCGTAATGCGCCGCGAGCGCTTGCGCGACCGACGTCTTGCCGCTCCCGGGCGGTCCTGTGAGGATCAGGACGGGCGCGCTCTGCTCGTCAGGCACGAGCCGCACCCTACCCGCAAGTGAGAAGCTGCACGGATGGCCGCGCCGCCAGCGGTGGACCTGCTTCGAGGCCGCGCCGGCGGCGCACCGGCGCTCGACGTCGCGCTCGCTGCGGTGTTGCTCGAGCAGGTCGCGCGCGGCGAGCGTGGCGGCGTTCTGCGCAGCTACCGTCCCGCGCCGACGGTCGCGTTCGGCCGTCGAGACACGTTTCTGCCCGGGTTCGCGGCAGCGGCCGCGCACGCCGATCGGCGTGGCTTTGCCCCGGTGATCCGAGCGCCCGGCGGTCGTGCAGCGGCGTACGACGAAGGCTGCCTGGTGATCGAGGAGATCATGCCGGATGCCGATTCGCTGGCTGGGATCGAGGCGCGATTCGAGCGCGACGCCAGTCGTGAGGCCGAGGCACTGCGGGAGCTGGGCGTCGACGCCCGGGTCGGCGAGGTGCCCGGGGAATATTGCCCGGGCGCGTTCACGGTCAACGCACAGGGACGCAGGAAGCTGATCGGCGCGGCTCAGCGCGTGATCCGGGGCGGGTGGCTTCTCTCGACGGTCGTGGTCGTCCAGCGCGCGGACCGCATTCGCGCGGTGCTGGAAGACGTGTACGGCGCGCTCGCGTTGGTGTGGGACCCCGACACGGTTGGCGCAATCGCCGAGGAGGCTCCCGGCGTCGAGCTCGATGAGGTCGACGGCGCGCTGCTGGCCGTGTACGCGGACCGCTACGTGTTGATGCCCGGTCAGGTCTCGGCGGCCGAGCTGGCCGCGGCCCGAGAACGTGCTCTCCTGCACGTGCCCGGGCGGGCGGCGCCCGTGTCGCGGTGAAGTCCGATAAAACCACCGGTTGGTAAAGTGCGCAGAGTCATCGGTCGCAGGCGACTGGCATTGAGAGGGTGGTGGTATGGCGGCTCCTGAGGTAGACGTGGTGGTCGTTGGATCCGGTGCAGCGGGCTTGACCGCTGCGCTCAGCGCCCAGGAGGAGGGCGCGCGGGTGGTGGTCGCCGAGTCAGAGTCAGTCGTCGGCGGCGCCTCGCGGCTGTCGGCCGGGATGATGATCGGCGCCGATACCCAGCTGCAGCGCGCGGCCGGGCTTCATGACGATCCGAATGGCCTGTACCACGAGTACATGTTCGCCAACCAGTTCCTGATCAAGTCCGGGCTCGTGCGGCGCATGGCAAACGACAGCGGCCCAGCGATCGATTGGCTGGTCGACCTGGGCGTGCGCTTCTTCCCGGAGGTGATGCAGGGCGGCGGCGAGCGAGTGGCACGTTCTCATGTCCCCGACTGCCGCGAGCAACCCGGTGGCCAGCAGGTCATCGACGTGCTCTATCAGCGTTGCCGCGAACGCGGCGTCGAGGTCGCGCTCGGCAACCGTGTCGAGCGGCTGCTTCAGCGAGGCGACGCGGTCGCCGGGGTGGTCGCCGGAGGGGAGGACCTCCAGGCCGGCGCGGTCGTGCTTGCCACCGGTGGCTTCGGGGCCAACCCGTCACTGATCGCAGAGCATCTTCCGAGCCTGGCGAAGTACGGCGATCTGGTGTTCTACATCGGCCCGGACGGCTCGCGGGGAGACGCGCTCACACTCGGCGCGCAGATGGGCGCCAACACCGTCGGCCACGATGTCTACGTGCCGCTGCTCTCGCCGCGACTCGACACGAGGGAGTTCGGCGCCTACATGCCGGGGTGGCTGTTGCTGCTCGGTCCCGACGGTCGCCGCTTCGGCGAGGAGACGGCCCCGTACGGCCAGACCTACGGGATGGTGATGGCGGCCGGCGGCGTCGCGTACGGCGTGTTCGACGCGCAGACGCTCGCCGACAACGGTTCCGCGGAGCTGCCCACGTTCAAGCCGGAGTTCCCGCCGGGAATGGGCGGGCCGCCGAACATCTGGACGCAGGAGGCGGTGCAGCGCTACGTCGACTCCGGGGCGATGATCCAGGCCAACACGCTGGCGGAGCTCGCCGATGGCCTCGGGCTCCGAGAGGGAGCCCTGGCCGGTGCGGTCGCGCGGTACAACGAGCTCGCGGCCGGGGGCGAGGATCGCGACTTTGGCAAGCCGGCGCGCTTCCTGCGCGCGGTCGAGAAGCCACCGTTCTACGGTGTGGAGATCCGACCGTCGACGCTCGGAATCACCTGCTACGGCCTGGAGATCGATGACGACGCGCACGTCCTGGACCCCGACTCGGGCGAGATCAAGGGTCTGTTCGCGGCCGGGGAATGCGTCGGCGGGGTGCTCGGCACCCGTTATCTCGGCAGTGGCAACAGCTGGGCCAACTGTCTCGTGTTCGGGCGGACTGCCGGCCGCTCCGCGGCCGCCTTCGCGCGCTCGCAGAAAGCCGTCGCCTGAGATGGCTGCTTCGGAGCTGCGCTTCGACGGCCGCGTGGCCGTGATCACGGGAGCGGGACGCGGCCTCGGTCGCGAATACGCGCTGCTGCTCGCCAGCCGTGGCGCCCAGGTCGTGGTCAACAACCGTTCAGGGGCCGCCGCGGATGCGGTCGTCGCGGAGATCACGGGCGCCGGCGGCGTCGCGGTGGCGTGCGAGAGCAGTGTGCGAACGAAGGAGGGCGCGGTCGCGCCCGTCGCGGCCGCGGTGGAGCACTACGGGCGCGTGGACATCGTCGTCAACAACGCCGGCATCTACGAGTTCGGCGCGTTTGCCGACTACCCCGACGACGTCTTCTTCGAGACGATCCAGAGTCACGTGTACGGCAGCTGGTTCGCCTCGCAGGCGGCGTGGCCGCGCATGGTGGAGCAGAACTACGGGCGCATCGTGATGATCGGATCGCGCGTGATGATCGGGATGGCCACCAATACGGCCTACAGCACGGCCAAGGGAGCGCTTCTCGGGCTCTCCAACTCGCTCGCCGTCGAAGGACGTCCGCACAACATCCACTCCAACACGTTGAGCGTCGCCGGCTACACCGACGGTGTCAGGGACAACATGCCGGATCCCGCGATGCGCAAGTGGATGGCGGAGACGTTCCCGGCGTGGGCGGTCGCCCGGCCGCTGAGCTGGCTCGTCCACGAGGACTGCGAGGCCAGTGGGTACTTCTTCTCGGCCTGGGGACGCGGCTTCTCGCGGCTATTCCTGGCCGAGGGGCCCGGGCATGTGTCGGCTTCGTACGAGGAGCACTCACCCGAGGCGATCCGCGATGACTTCGAGGTGGTGTTCGACGAGGATGGGTACTACGTCGCCCGCGACAACCCCGAGTCGGCCGCGTTCGTGTCGAAGCGTCTCAACGCGCCGTCGGTCGAGGACTACCGCGCCGGCATGGAGTCCGAGTAGAGCGGCCGGGGTTCTATAGCACCGAGCTGCTCGCGGCCGTGTTGCAGAGCACGGTCGACGCCGTGTACGCGGTCGACGCCGCCGGGCGGGTCGTGCTTGCCAACCAGGCCGCGCTCAGCATCCTCGAGTACGACTCCGAGGAGGAGTTACTCGGTCGTGGCAGTCACGCGACGATCCACTATCGCCACCCGGGTCGACCGACGCGCACGCGACCGCGATGCTCTTCCTACGATCAGGAGAGGTCCCGTGTGACCGAAGACGGCGAGCGGAGCAAGGAACATGTCTGAAGCGAACACCACACCATCGAGCGAGCTGCCGGCGCACGCCTCACCGCTGGCGTCATTTTTCTTGTGGGCCGTGCGGTACGGGATCGGCCTCGTGATGATCTTCGGAGGCGTCCTGGTGCTCGTGATCTCGCCCGGCGGCTTCGGGGTCGACGGATTCGCGATGGCCGTCGGCGGGGGCCTGTCCGTGCTGATGCTCAACTTCCTCTACCGGCTCGGCGTGAGCGGCGAGGACGATCGACGCAAGGAAGAGCTGGCTCGCGTGTACTTCGATGAGCACGGCGAATGGCCCGAGGAAGAGGCGAAGCCGAAGGGCCGCAGGTGGACGCTCCCGGCGGGCGTGATGATGGACGAGGACGACCCGGCGGTGCTATCGGCAGCCCGACAGTAGCTCGCAGGCTCGTGGCACGGATCGTCGGGCTCGAGCCGAGCGGCTACGACAGCATCGCTTCCAGCGTGTGCGCATTCCGCGGCGCGAATCCTTCCCAGTCGTTGTTGAAGTACGCGTAGACGTCGTGCTCACGACGCCATCCGGCGATCCGCTCCGCCCAGCGCGCCGAGCTCCGCGTCGGAGTAGTTCCCGTTCCGGCCGGCGGCGCCGTAGTGAAAGCGGATGTACATCCACGATGCGGTCGCCTCATCAGTCTGGAACGGGCGCTCGGGATGGTCGCCGATCGCGAGCGCCACTCCGTACGCGCGCAGCTCGTCCATCACCTCCGGCACGAACCAGCTGGCGTGCCGGAACTCGATCGTGTGCCTCCCCGCCGGCAACGACTCCAACCAACCACGCAGACGCGCGTCGTCGCGGTGGAAGTTCTCGGGCAGCTGCCACAGCACGGGTCCCAGCCGTCCCGCCTCGATCAGCGGCTGCAACGGCTCGTAGAAGCGCGCGATTCCGCCCGCCACGTCGGCGAGACGTCTCACGTGGGTGAGATACCTGCTCGCCTTGACCGCGAACACGAAGCCCGCCGGCGTCTGTTCGACCCAACCGGCCACGGCATCCCGGCGCGCGAGCCGGTAGAAGGTCGAGTTGACCTCGACCGTGTCGAACGCTCCGGCGTACAGGGCCAGCCAGCGACGACGCGGTTCGCCCTCCGCGTAGAGCCGTCCCCTCCAGTGGTCGTAGTTCCAGCCTGAGCAGCCGATCCGTACTGTCTTCATCGCTCCGGTCCTCGGCCAATCGATGGTCCCAGACGACCGTCGTACCCGGTGTGCTCACCTACAATCGCGCGGCAAGCGAGCGAAGGAGAGGCCGGATGAGCGAGTCGCGCGTGAAGTTCGTGCTGGACGAACGGGAGATCCCGACGCACTGGATCAACCTGATGCCCGACCTGCCCGGGGAGGCGCCGCCGCCGCTGCACCCGGGCACCAAGCAGCCGGCCGGCCCGGATGACCTGGCGCCACTGTTCCCGCTCGCGTTGATCCTGCAGGAGGTCTCGCCGGAGCCCGAGATCGAGATTCCCGAGCCGGTCCGAGACGTCTACAAGCTGTGGCGGCCGACGCCGCTCTACCGCGCGCGCCGGCTCGAGCGTGCGCTCGACACGCCCGCCCACATCTATTACAAGTACGAGGGCGGCTCGCCGCCCGGATCGCATAAGCCGAATACCGCCGTCGCTCAGGCATACGAGAACGCCCAGGCGGGGATCAGGAAGCTGACGACCGAGACCGGAGCCGGCCAATGGGGCTCGGCGCTCGCGTTCGCATGCCAGCTGTTCGGATTGGAGTGCGAGGTGTGGATGGTCGGATCGAGCTACGACCAGAAGCCCTACCGACGCTCGATGATGGAGACCTGGGGAGCGACGGTTCACCGCTCGCCCTCCGAGGTCACCGAAGCGGGCCGCTCACAGCGCGAGCACCCGACTGGGTCGCTCGGAATCGCCATCTCCGAAGCGGTCGAGGTCGCGGCGCAGAGCCGCGACACCAACTACTCGTTGGGCTCGGTCCTCAACCACGTGCTGCTGCACCAGACGGTGATCGGTCAGGAGGCGCTGGGGCAGATGGCGCTGGCCGGGGAGGAGCCCGACGTCGTGATCGCCTGCGTCGGGGGCGGCTCGAACTTCGGTGGGCTGACGATCCCGTTCCTGCGCCGGGTCCTGCGCGACGGCGCCAAGACGCGGTTCATCGCCGCTGAGCCCGCGGCCTGCCCGACGTTGACGCGCGGCGTGTACGCGTACGACTTCGGCGACACGGTCGGCCTGACGCCGCTGATGCCGATGTATACCCTCGGCCACGGCTTCGTGCCGCCTCCCGTCCACGCGGGTGGGCTGCGCTATCACGGCGACTCGCCCCTGGTCTGCGGGCTCGTCCGTGCAGGTCTCGTCGAGCCGCGCGCGTACCGCCAGAACGAGACGTTCGAGGCCGCCGTGATGTTCGCGCGCTCCGAGGGCCTGATCCCGGCGCCTGAGCCCGCGCACGCGATCCGCGCCGTGATCGAGGAGGCGCAGGTCGCGCGCGAGGCCGGCGAGGCGCGCGTGATCCTGTTCGGGCTCTGCGGACACGGGAACTTCGACCTGGCCGCCTATGACGCGTATCTGGCGGGCGAGCTCGAGGACCCGGAGTTCTCCGAACAGGACCTGAGCGCCGCGCTCGCGAGCCTGCCCGAGGCCCCGGCCCTGGCCTGACCCGGCCGGCGTTCGCCCGCGGAGCAGCCGAGGTGCCGATCAGCGATCTCAACGGCGTCGAGCTGTACTGGGAGCGAGCCGGAAGCGGCCCGCGATTGCTGTACTGCACGGGGTCGGGATCGACGTTGTCCGATGCGCGTCCGATGCTCGACGCGTTCCGTGGCGGCTTCGATGTGCTCGCCTGGGACTATCGGGGCTTCGGTGGCAGCGGCGCCGTGGCCGGCGCATACACGATGGCCGACCTCGCCGCGGACGCGATCGGCTTGCTCGACCTCGTCGGCTGGGGGAGCTGCCGCGTGTTCGGACTGAGTTTCGGTGGGATGGTCGCGCAGGAGATCGCCGTGAGCCATCCTCACCGTGTTGAGCGTCTGGCGCTGGCGTGCACGTCCGCCGGTGGCGCGGGCGGCTCCTCCTACCCACTTCAGACACTGTTCGCGCTGCCGGCGGCGGAACGCGCCGCGACCGCCCGCAAGCTCGTCGACACGCGCTGGGACGATGGCTGGCTCGCGGCTCACCCCGTCGATCGGGCGATCGCGCAGCGCTTCGCCTCCGGGGCAGGCCCGGAGGGCGTGCTTGCCCAAGACGCCCACCGCGCGCAGCTGCAGGCGCGCGCCGGTCACGATGTCTGGGATCGCCTCGGCGCGATCAGGTGCCCGGCGCTCGTTGCCTGTGGACGCTATGACGGGATTGCTCCGCTCGCGAACGGTCGCGCAATCGCATCGCGGATCCGCGGAGCAGATGTGCGGATTTATGAGGGAGGGCACCCGTTCTTCCTCCAGGACCAGACCGCGATGCCCGCGGTCAAGACCTTCCTTCAAGCTGAGGCGGGCTGAGGCGGCTGCTAGCGCCGTCCCACCGGGCGGCTACCCCTCGGCGGACGGCTGCTCCTGTGAGTCGCCGCTGCCAGCTCTCGTGCGGGCGGCCTGCTCGACGAAGCTCGACGCGATCTGTGCGGTGATCACCCCGATGGTGGTGATGCCGAGCGCCATCAGCCCAACGGCCGTCAGGCGCCCTCCCGTGGTGACAGGGTAGAAGTCCCCGTAACCGACCGTGGTGACGGTCACTGCGGCCCACCACAACGCCTCGCCAAATGTGTGGATGTTCGAACCGTGCGCATGCCGCTCATAGAAGAAGACGATCGTCGCGCAGTTCACGAACAGAGCAAAGGCGACGGCGCCGAACTGCTCGAGGCTGCCGCGCCGAAACCCTGACGTCAACAGCCGCAGGCTGAACACGAGCCGGGTCGCCGGCAAGATGACGACGAGGAGGAATCGGAGATGGGTGAAGAAGTACCGACGATGCCGGGGAGCGAGCGCGATCCGAATTGCGAAATCGATCGCGTACACGCCCGACAGGGAGGTGCGCACGGCGATTGCCAGCGCCTGGTCGACGCCGAACTTCGTCGGCGACACGGCGACAAGCCACAGCGTCAGCAGCGCGAGGACATCGAGCGGCGTCTGCGTGCGTTGCTGGTATCGCTCGAGCTTGCCCATGGTGGAAGAGCCGCCTGGCCGTCGACGGCGCCCCGCCAGTGCAACGCCGCAGCCATCCCCCGTTCGCCGCCGAGCGCGCCGTTCCTGCCGTGCGCGCGAGTCCCCGGTCGTCGTTTGAGTGGGGCCGCGCCGCGGGCCGAGCCGACCGGCGGCGAGGCCGTCGGGCGACAGGATTCAGCCGGCTTCGTAGACGCCCGTCGGCGTGACCAGGCGCGGCATCGGGGCGATCTCGGCGCGAAGCCCGTGCGGGGCGAGGATCGCCGGGTCGGCGTCCCGCAGCGCCTGAGCCTCGGCGAGGTCGCCGGCGATCAGCAGCCCGAGGCCATAGGAACCCGCCGGATCGTGGACCGGGCCGAACGCGAGCGCCTTGCCTTCGTCCATGAGCTGCTGCCAGTAGCGACCGTGCTCAGTCAGCGTCGTCCGTTCGTCCTCGGACATGTCGACGGAGAATGTCGGGCGGGGCGCGATCAGGCGATAGACGAACGCGGGCACGAGGCGGTGCGCTCAGCCGGGCAGGACGTGCGGGTCGTCGGCCACCATCGGGTGATGCACGGTCAGACCGCCGTCGACGGCGAGCACGTGACCGGTCACGAACGCCGACTCATCGGAGGCCAGGAACAGCGCGGCCGCCGCGATGTCCTCCGGACGCCCCAGCTGCGCGGTCAGATGATGGCGCTCGAACGCCTTGATGTAGTCGGCCGGCAGGTGCGCGATCATCGACGAGCTGAGCGTGACGCCCGGTGCGATCGCGTTGGCGCGGATCCCTGCTTTGCCGTACTGGATGGCCGTCGAGCGCGTCAGTGACTCGATCGCGGCCTTCGTCGCCGCGTACACGGTCCTGGTCGCCTCGGGTAGCTTGCCGACCGCAGAGGACGTGTTGATGACCGATCCACCGCCGCGCGCCAGGAAGTGTGGGATCGCGTACTTGGTCGCGAGCGCCGTGGCTCGGACGTTGACGTTGAAGCCCGCCTCGAGCACCTCGAGATCGAGCTCGCCGATGACGCCGTCCCGGTCCACTAGCGCCGTGCTCGCGGCGTTGTTGTGCAGGACGTCGAGCCCGCCGAACTCGGCGACCGTCGCGACCACCATACGCTCGACGGCGCTCGGGTCGGCGAGGTCTATCTCCAGCCCCAACGCCCTGCCGCCGGCGGCGATGATCCGGCTGGCGACCTCCTGAGCGCCCGGGCCGTCGACGTCGGCGACGGCCACCGAGGCTCCCTCCTGGGCGAGCAGCGCCGCGGTCGTGGCACCGATGGCGCCGACCTTGCCGGCGCCGGTTACGAGTGCAATCTTGCCGTCAACACGCCCCAAAGTGGCTCCATAACCTACCAGGCGTTAGGCTGCTGCCGCACGGGTCATGGCGTTTGACCTCGTCATCGACATCGAGAACACCCCCGGCGCGCTCGCCGGAGTCGCAGCTGCGATCAGCGACGCGGGCGTCAACATCGCCGCGGCCACGTGCATCGGGGGCGGCGAGCGGGCTGAGCTCCACATCCTCGTGAAGCACGCCGAGGCCGCGAGGCATTCGCTTGCGATCTCGCACCTCGGGATCAGTCGCGAGCGCGAGGTCGTCGTCGTCGACGTCGAGGATCGCCCGGGCGTGCTCGCCGATCTGACCCGCAAGATCGCCCGGGCCGGGGTCGACCTCGATCTCGTCTACGTCGCCACTCGGAATCGCGTCGTCTTCGGGTCGCCTGACCTCGTGGGGCTGCGAGCCGTGCTCGAGCCGATGAGCTGAGCCGCGCAAGCTGGCAGAATGGAAGTCGATGGCTCGGGCTGGCGTCGCCGTGACCGATACCGACAGCGGCGGGCAGCCGTTGCGCAGCGACGCGGCTCGCAATCGCAAGCGGCTGCTCGAGGCAGCGGCCGAGGTGTTCGCCGAGCGCGGCCTCGAGGCCGGTGTCGATGAGGTCGCCCGCGTGGCGGGCGTGGGCATGGGCACGCTGTACCGCCGTTTCCCGACCAAGGATGCGCTGATCGGCGAGCTCGTGCGCGAGCTGCTGCTGGACGTCCTCCAGGATGCTTGCGAGGCGCTCGAGATGCCCGATGGACGCGGGCTGGAGACCTTCCTCTATGCGGTCGGCACGCTGCAGTCGGCCCGACTCGGCTGCCTACCACGGCTTTGGAACACCGAGCACCACGACGAGCTCCAGGCGGAGATCCGCGCGGTGATCGAGCGGTTGCTTGCCGACGCCCAGCGGCATGGTCGAGTCCGGACCGATCTCGTGCCGGCGGACGTGTTCGCGGTCATGTGGTCGTTGCGCGGGGTGATCGAGACGACGAGGGCGACCGCGCCGGACACGTGGCGCCGGCATCTGGAGTTGATCCTGCTCGGGATGCAGCCGTCGTCCGCACCGCTCGAGCACGAGCCGCTGGCCGAGGACGTCGTCCAGCGCGTCGTCGCCCACCTTCCTGTCTAGCCGTGCGATCGTGGGCGCCAGCCGCAGGGCCGCCCGCCCACGATCGAACTTTGCGGATCTGGTTCCACCCCTCGGAACTGGATCCGCAGAGTTGGGCGGAGGGCGCCGCCCGGGCGAGCCGCTAGCCGGGCGAGGGGCCTGCGCCTGAGTTTCCTCCGGGCTCCCCAGACTGAGACTAGGCCTCAGGCGAGGACCGGCTCGGCCGCCTTGGAGCGCAGATGCGCCCGCACGGGCGGGAGAACCTTCTCGGCGTACAGCCGCATGCTCTTCTCAGCCTCGGCACCGTCGATGCTGCCTGGCCCGGAGACGACCACGACCTCCGACGGGTCGATCGTCTCGATGTGGTTGACGAGCTTTTCGACGCACCGCTCGGGCGATCCCACCAAGCCGACGTCGAGGAACTTGTTGGTGAGCTTCTCGACCGCGTCGTCGTACGTGCCGCTGCCGAAGTCCGAGCCGGTCGTCTTGTACTGCTCGTAGCCCTTGGCGTTGGCCCAGCGGTCGGTCCCGATCTCGTACAGCTTCATGATCGAGTCGACCCACTCGGTGAAGTAGTGGTGGGCCTCTTCATGTGCCTGCTGGTCGGAGACGCCACAGTGGATCGGGAGCTGCAGGACCGGGCGCTGCGCCGGCCCGAAGCCGTTCTCGGCGCGCACCTCGTTGAGCAGATCGAGGTCGGCCAGGTAGGACTCGATCGTGAGGTTGGTCGAGGTCAGTGGGTTCAGGCCACGCGCGCCCATGTTGCGCACGCTGCGCTCGCTCGTCCACGAGCCCCACGCCTCGACGACCGTGTCGGTTTTCAACGGACGCGGGCGCATCGACACGTTCTCGTAGTTGAAGAACTTGCCGTGGAAGGAGAACATCTCCTGGGTGAACGCGAGCCGCAGCACGTCGAGCACCTCGTTGAAGCGATCCGTCGCGTCGTCCATCGAGACGCCCATCGACTCGAAGTTGCGCAGCGCCAGGCCGCGCCCGACGCCGAGGCGATACGTGCGGTTCGGCCCCATGAAGTACTGCAGCATCGCGATCTGCTCGGCGAGGCGCACGGGGTTGTGCCAGGGCAGCACGGTGATCATCGAGCCGAAGTCGATCCGCTTGGTGCGTCCCGCGTAGTGCGCGAGATACAGCGTCGGGTCGGGGTTCATCAGGCCTGGAGAGGCGTGCATCTCGAACGTCCAGAGCGAGTCGAAGCCGAGCGGCTCCACGAGATCGGCCAGCGCGAACTGCTCGCTCAGGACCTCGTAGTCGGACTTGGCCATGGGGCCGACGTCCTCGCCCCGCTCCAGCGCCATGAAGCGCTCCCAGTCGTTGTAGTTGGAGTGGTTGAACGCGATGCCAAAGCGCATGACCCAAACGCCTCCCTTGGAAGACCCATACGGAGCGGAGGCTCCGCTCCACTTTGCGACCCGAAGGGTATCAGGAGCGGCGCTGGAAGTCCACCGGGGGTGGCAACAGCTTGTCGCGAGGGTGGCAACAGCTCGTCGCGGCCCCGACCTCGGGCCGGCTCGGGAGTGTCCGGGACCCGCGCAGCGATGGCGCGGACCTCGGGGCGGCTCGGGAGTGTCCGGGACCCGCGCGGCGACGGCGCGGACCTCGGCTCAGCTCAGCGCCCGGGCCCTCCGTACAGCTCGCCCATGTAGCCCAAGAACTCACCCAGGCTGGCGAAGCACATGGTGTCGCCGTCGTCGACGACGGCATCGAAGCCGTCGGTGAGCACCGCGGAGCTCGTCAGCGGCGATTGCTCGATGAACCCGGTCGTCTCGGTGATGGACACCCGGGCGACACGAGAACCGCCGACGGAGAAGATCTGTCCCGTCCCGGTGAACCGCTCGTCGACGAGCCAGGAAAGGACCGCCGCGACGTGCTCGGGCGTGAAGCTGGATTCGTACCAGCGGCTCCAGTCGTCCTCGCCCGGCGTCAGCCGGGTGTTCGCGAGCGGGTTGATGACGTTCACCGTGATCCCGTTCGCGGCGCCTTCGAGCGCGAGCGTTCGAGCCAAGCAGATGACGGCGCCCTTCGCGGCGGCGTAGTGGGCGAAGCCGGGCGCGCCGTAGATCGCGATCGGCGAGCCGAACATCACGATCCGCCCGTAACCGGCCTCCACCAGATGCGGCCACGCGGCGGCCGTGACATCCCACGCCGTCGTGAAGTTCTGGCGCATGATTGCGTCGCGCTGCTCCGGCTCCGTGTCGGCGAAGAGGGTATGTTCCAGCTCGAAGCCGCCGGCGTTGTTGACGACGATGTCGAGGCGGCCGAACGCGTCGAGCGCCGCGTCGACGACCTGCTGCGCGACTCCCGGCGCTTCGAGGTCACCCGGGAGCGCCACGGCCCGCCCGCCACGGCCCGTGATCTCCTCGACGACCGCGGTCGCCCGCTCGCCCGAGCGGTTGTTCACCGCCACCTGCGCGCCATGCGCGGCCAGCGAGTAGGCGAAGGCGCGCCCGAGCCCGCGTCCACCGCCCGTCACGAGCGCGACGCGGCCCTCCAACGGCAGGTTGTCTGAACTGTTGCTCACTTGCGCCTCCAAGCGCCGACACCGGCGCGGCGAGCGGGAAGCCTAGCGCCCCTGGCGCGAACTCGCGTGCACGTGCGGCCGCTGCCCCGCAGCTCACCCCAACGGTTCGCGGACGGCGCTGCTGGGGACCGATGGCGGTCAGGCCGCCGACGGCACCCCCGTGTCGATGATGCCGGTCTCCGGGCCGCGGGCAAAGAACGCGTTCCCGTAGTCGATCTCGCGCAGGCGATACTCGGGTGCCATCCGCAGCAGCGTCTCGAGCGCCACCTGCGTCTCCAGGCGGGCCAGCGGCGCGCCGAGGCAGATGTGCGGGCCGATCCCAAATCCCATGTGCGGCTGGCCGAGGGCCAGCTTGAACTCGCGGCGCACGTCGAAGCGGTAAGGGTCGGGCCAGCGCGAGGGATCGCGGTTCGCCGCGATCAGCAGCGGATAGATGATGTCGTCGGCGCTCAGCTGCGTGCCTCCGAGCACGGTGTCCGTGACGGCCATCCGCACGATCCCCTGGGTCGCACCGTGCCAGCGCAGCACCTCCTCGATCGCGTTCGGGACGAGCTCGAGGTTCTCGGCGACGAGGCGGCGCTGATCTGGATTCTGCTCGAGCGCGACGAGGCACTCGCCCATCAGCTTGGCCGTCGTGTCGTAACCGGCCAGGAGCACGTTCACCGCCGAGGAGCGGATCTCCGCCTCGCTCCAATCGGGCATGTTCACCATCACGGTGAGCAGATCGTCGGGTTGCTCGCGGCGGCGCTGCTCGATCGCCTCCGACAGATAATCGTTCACCTCGGTGATCGCCTGGTCCATGAGCCGGCGGTTCTCGGGCGTCTCGTGGCCGAACGCGAGATTGGTGATGATCGTGTTCGACCAGCGGCGGAAGTCCTCGTGGCGTTCCGGCGGCACGCCCAGCATCTCGGCCACGATCACAACCGGGATCTTCGTGAAGTCGGCGATCAGGTCGACGCTCTCGCCACCCTCGACGAGCGGGGTCAGCAGCTCCTGCACGACCTCACGGACGCGCGGCTCCCACTTCGCGTCGCAGAGGGCGTGAAGTACCGGGACAAGCCCTGCCGCAGGCGGCGATGCTCGGCGCCGTCGGCGATGATCATGTTCGGCGCGTCGAACCAGAACGTGACCTCCGGGCGCCGCGCGCCGACGACGCCGAAGCGCGCTCCCTTGGGGTCGTCGAGCACCTCGATGCAGTCGTCGAAGCCGGTGACCATCCAGCCCTGTGCGAGGTCGTTCCAGACCACGCGCCCGACTGCGCGGATCTGCTCGTAAACGGGAAATGGGTCGTTGATGACATCCGGGTCGGAAAAGTTCACGTCCAAGCGTGGGCTCTTCACTGCTCGGTCCTCCCTCTGATTCGCGATCGTTTGCGCTTCTGCGCGCGTCGTGCCGGCGCCATCGAGCGAGCTCGCACGGGCTCTGCGGATTGAAGCGCGCTGCTCGACGGCACACGCCGCAAGCTAGTGCTCCACCTCGATCGACGGCCGAATGCCGACCTCGGCCCGGCACGTTTGGAACTGGGGGGGTCGGCGCCGGGGTGGGAGGGAGGGGTCGGCGCCGGGGTGGCTGGGTCGGCGCCGGACTTCAGCCGGTGACCGGCGTGGGGGGTGGTACGTGTCGCGCGATGACCCGAACAGTCGCGTGCCCACGGACCATCGGAACGCCCTTCGCGGTCGCGGTCGCGGTATTGACGAGCGTGCGAAATACGAGCAGCGCCCGCGCGGTGATCCGGTACTTGATCGGGTGCGTGCCGAGCGTCTTCGCCGTCCAGCAGAACTTGCCGTCGTGGAGTGTCGCGTGCGGGCGCGAGCTGACGTATTGCAAGCCAAGCGGCAACGTGTCACACGTTTGCACGTTGTGTAACGGGTATGTCGTCGCATTGCCGGTGGTGATCGTGAACGTGACGAGTGCTCCGACCGTCACGGTTCTCTGGCTCGCTCGCTTCTGGATCTTCAGCCGCTCGTAGGGAGGGACGGAGACGCATGCCTCGGTCGGAGCCGCGCCCGTGGCCGCGGGCTTGGTTGCGGAGGCTGAATTCGAGCAGCGCACCGAGCCGCACGAAGTGCTCGAGCCGCACACCGGTGGGACGCAGTTGCTCGCCGTGCCGGACGGGCTCGGAACCGGCTTGTCAGAGCACGCGATCGCCACGTTCGTCAGGATCCCTCGGGCGGATCTGTTGACGTGCGTGACGATCGTGAACGTGTACGAAGCGTTCGGTGAGAGCGAGGCGAGCGTGCATGTCACGATGGCGCCCGCTGCGGTGCAGCCTGAGGGGCTGGCGGAGACGAACGTCAGCCCGCTCGGGAGCCGGTCGCTGACGACGACCGACTGCGGCGTACCCGGCCCGAAGTTCGTCACCGTCAGGTGGTATATCTCGTCTCGGTTCAGTACGTACTCGGGCTCCTGCGCCGTCTTGGTGAGCCCCAGATTCCAACACTGATTCTCGCCTGACGCCAGGTTGAACGCGGCGGTGCCGGAGCCCAACCCGGCGGGCGCGTCGGTCGCGCCGCCGATCAACGCGGTCGTAGTCGAGGTCGCGGCGTTGGAGATGGCGGTGGCGCCGGCGCACGTGTCCGGGTTGACGACCGTCTGGAAGCAGACCTGCTGCGGATCGCCGTTCCAGGTCACGGCGAGGTAAGCCGGGGGCGCTGTGTTGGCGGTCCAGTCGACCAGCACCGTGACATTGAGCTCTGTCGTCGATCCGGAGTACGGGATCGACGAGATGTCGATCGGCAGCTGGCCGCTGCTGATCACCGTGTCATCCCAACCCGGGACGGGGTTGCCGGACGCGTCGGTGATCGTCACCGCGATGGCGCTGTACTGGGAGGAACTCAGGCCCTCCAGCGCGAGCTGGCTCCAACCTCTCACGTGATTGCTCTTGCCGTCGCAGTACTCGCTCGCCGGCGCCGCGGTCACGGCCGTCGTGCTCTCCGAGCAGCTCGTCCCTCCGAACGTCTTGCTGAACGTCTCGAACACGCCGGCGTCGCCCAGCTCCCAGAGGCAGTCGGGGCTGTTCGGGTCCTCCCTGAGCGTGTATGGCCGGGAGTCGGTGCCCGTGCTGGCCTGGACGAACCCCGCGCATGGCGACGCGGTGGCGGAGTCATAGCAGGCGTACGTAGCGGCGCCTGTCGCCACGTTCATGTACGCGAAGTACTCGTCGGTGCCGATCACGAGGGGGCTCGCGACGGCGGCCTGGCCGGCGATGTCTCCCGGAACGAGCTGACCCCACGGCGCGCCTCCCAGCGACGCGCCCGTCAAGCCGTAGCAAGCGTACGGCGCCGCCGTGAAGCCGGTCGCGTCGGAGAGGCAGATCCCGGTCACGTTGCCGTTCGCATCGAGGATCGGCGCCAATGCCTCATTGAACAGGTCACCGTGCCGCGTTGACGCCGCGACGATCGGAAAGCCGGGGCACACCGCGTTCGTGGCTGTATTGACGCACGTGAGGTCGCGAGAGTTGTTCGGCTCGAGGAACGTGGCGAACAGGTAGCCGCCCCACGACTCCAGGTTGTCGTAGAGTCCGGTCGCGGAGCTCGTCGGCGCGAGCGCCGGATCGCTCGCGATCGGGTACCCCGGGCACACCGCGCCGGTCGAGTAGTCGAAACAGTAGATCGGGCCGTGGGCACTGTTGCCGACCGTGTAGTACTTCGTGCCGATCTGTGCCCCGCCTGAGATCTGCGTGAGCGCTTCTGGTCCTTCGGGTTCGTTGCCCGAGAAGCTGTTGGGATGATCCGAGGTCGCCAGCTGCGTATATCCGCACGAGGTGTTGGTGAGGACGTTGGCGCAGCCGACGCCGACGCTCGTTGTCCCGTTGACGCCCGCCGCGAAGTAGATCTCCCCCGTTGCCTGGTTGACCGCGGTGTTCTCGTAAAAGGCAGTGCTGAGCGTGTCCGGACCGGTGCTGAACGGGGTGCCGGCAGTCGCCGACACGTAATGCCCGAGCGCGGGGTAACCCGGGCACTCAGCGCCGGTCACACGTACGTGGCATTCGATCGTCGTCTCGTTCGCGCCCGCGGTGCGGTGGTGATGGATGTTGTAGATATTGGAACCGATGAAGATCGTCGACCAGCCGTCTCCGTTCACGCTGCCCACGGCGAAGCCTGTGAGCGGCGGGCTGGCGGGTCCGACGACGCCGTCGTTCAGCGTCACACCCGACGCCTGCAGCTCGTTGACCCCGGACGCCGGTTGGGTGGGGCTGAAGCTGGCGCCATCGTTCGTCGACCACGCGGGCGCCAGGTCCGGCGGCGTCTTGAGCGACCCGGTCACGTATGTCTGCCCACCCGTGATCGGATCGGCGATCGTCGTGTTGTCGGGTGAGTTTGGCGTGCCGGTGTAGCTCAGTACCCAGTTGATGGTGTGCCCGGCCGTCGTTGCGCCCGGCGGTCCCCCGCCGAACGCGGTCGACGAGGTGAGCGTGTCGCTACCAAGCTTGGTCAGCGTGGAGACCGCATCGCTGGCGGCATGAGCGGGGGTCGCCCGAACCACCAGGAGGATCGGCAGCAGCGCAACGGCAAAGACGAGCCGCGACCACCGACGGCGGCCGAAGGCGAACCCGCGATGGCCTCCTCGGCGCATCCGCTGATCGCACCCCAACGAGAACAGTTCGTAACCGTTTATCGGTGATACCCCTTGTCCGGAGGAACCCAGACCCGCACAGCTTGCTGGCCGCAAGCGAGCGCGCGGGCTGCTTCACGATCCCCATTAAGCCTTCTCGAAGTATAACCAGAAATTGACTTCATTGCCGAGCAAATGCCGATCGGGTTCGAACTCAGACCAACGAGATCGGGAGCGCAACGCGTGATAATCCATCGCTCAAGATGACGGACAGGTCTCCACGAAAAACGGTTGACGGCGGCATCGCCGTGGTGAGGCTCGTGCTGACGCTGGCACTCACTTCGTCAGCGCTCGCCGCAGCCGTGCCGAGCGATGCGCTCGCCGCGACGGCAAGTACCCAGAGCCCGCGACCGAGCGTCCAGCCCCCGTCGCGCCGGCACGGCGCGACGGTCGCCGGAATCGTCATGGCTGCCGAGGCGCGTTCGCGCCCGGGCGGGGGTGCGGACGTGTGGATGGTCGGTACCCAGACGACGTGGTCAGGCGAGCCACAGCAGCTGCTCGTTCTGGCGTCTGCCTGGTATCGCGGGAGCGAGTGGCTGCGGGTGTTGCTTCCGATCCGCCCGAACGAGACCACCGGCTGGATCCCGCGCAACAACGTGGTCCTGCTCCACACGAAGTACTGGATCACGGTCGACAAGGTGGACCGCACGGTCGACATCTACCGCAGGGGCCGCGAGGTCCAGAGCTACGAGGCGGTGATCGGTCAGGCCACGACACCGACGCCGGACGGGCTGGCCGCGATCTACGAGCGCGACCCACAGCCCGATCCGAGCGGATTTCTCGGGCCGTGGGCACTGCCGCTCACGATCTTCTCCAACGTGCTGTTCAACTTCGGCGGCGGTCCGGGCCGGGTGGCGATTCACGGCCGCGACGGGGCGAGCCTCCTGGACCCGCTCGGC
Organism: uncultured Solirubrobacterales bacterium; assembly: GCA_963763525.1. Lineage (GTDB taxonomy): Bacteria > Actinomycetota > Thermoleophilia > Solirubrobacterales > Solirubrobacteraceae > Palsa-465. The sequence goes on along the minus strand of CAVXPA010000007.1, from coordinate 123,458 downwards.
TCCGCCGAATCGCACGGCTGCATCCGGATCGATGACTACGCGATCGATTGGATGGCGGCGAACATCCCGCCCGGGACGCCGGTCGAGATCACGGGCTGATCCAGGCTCCTGCCCGAGCGTGCCTTCCCGCCCGTGGGCCGCGGTGGGGAAGGCACGCCCGCTGCCCTCTACAGCCGGCTGCGAAGCCCGAGGAACGACTTCTGCTCGGCCCGCGTGTTCGTGTCTCGCTTGTTGGCGATCCCGATCTCCTGGATGATCCCGCGGCGAACCTTGAATAGGTAGTTACTCGCGCTGCCATGGGCGGAGTACCAGTCGTTGGCGCCCACGGGGAACACCTTGCCGAGCCGGAGATGCCGGGCCGCGAGTGCCACGGGAAGGCCTGGCGTGACGCCTTCGACCTCGTAGAACGGGTTCGCGGTCAGGAGCAGGACGATCCTCTGGCTCTTGTACGCGGCTCGGATTCCCCAGCCGCCGTAGAGGCAGAAGTTGTCGAACCCGTAGCCGATCACCTTGTAGTCCCGCAGCGCCGAGCGCGCGGCGCCCTTCGTGGCTCCGAGCGAGAGCGCCCGGATCCTGCTGGGGCTGAACAAGCCGGACGGCTTGGGGCACGCGAGCGTGCCCGGCTGCGCGACGATCTTCGCGGTGCTCGTGGCGGCAGCGATGCCGCCGGGGCCCGCGGCGTTGACGGTGCACGTGATCGTGCGGCCCTCGTCGAGGATCGTGACGACGTAGGTGCTGCTGGTCGCGCCCGAGATCGGGTCGGAGTTGCGCTGCCAGCTGTAGGTGAATGTCGGTTCCCCGGTCCACGTTCCGGGGTCGCACGTCAGCGTGTCACCGGGCAGGGCCGTGCCCGTGAGAGTCGGCGCCGAGACGACGGTCGGCGGCTCCTGGACCGGCGCCGTGACCGGGCCCTTCGGGGGCACGGCGGTGGCGTCGCCGGGGGCCGCGGCGGCGTCGTGCGCGTAGACAACCGCGGTGACGTAGCGGCCGACGTCGCCGGCGGTCAGGGTGTAGCTGCTCTGGGTCGCGTTCGCGATCGGCGTGCAGCCGGTCTCTGCGGCCGACGGGCAGTCCTCCCACTGGTAGGTGAACGAGGTTGGGTTGTTCGTCCATGTCCCGTTCGTGGTCGAGAGCTGATCGCCATCCTGGGCCGTCCCGCTGAGAACAGGCGGCGCGGTGCTGCTCGGCGGCTGCGCCGGGCCGACCACCTCGATGTCCTCGCTGTTGTTGCCGACGTTGACGACCGTGAACGACTTCCCACCACTCAGTTGTGGGTTGGACGTGATGAGGCTGAAGGCTCCGGTCTCGGAGTTCAGGTACGGAAGGAACGGCATCTCGTCGCCGACCGAGGCGGAGTTCGCGTACGCGGCGCTCGGCTCGAGCTCGAGCGTGCCCCCGAGCGTCACGACCGCCGGCTCGAAGAGCGTCGAGTACTGGCCGGGGTTGGTGCCGTCGACCGCGATCGCCAGGGTGCCTCCCGCGTCCTGCTCGTAGTCGCCTTCCACTATCAGCGTGCCCACGGCTCCCGGTGCGTCGCCGGGCGAAACGACGCCGCTCGCGTTGGTCAGAAACTCGACCGTACGGGCCGAAGTCGATCTAACCGGTCGTCGTGAACGTTCCGCCGTCGCCGAGGACGAAGTCGGTGTTCGTGATCGTCACGGGGCTGGTCGTGTTCACCGAGCCACCGTTGAAGTACGCCAAATTCGACCCGGAGATCGTGAACGACCCGCCGCCGGTCTGCGTGGTCGAGATCGGGGCGAAGTAGGAGATCTCACCGCCGGTGAAGGAGATGTTCCCTGAGACGGACAGTGAGCCGGGACCGCTGAGCCCGGCCGCGCTCATGTCGAAGTTCACGAGCGTCGAAGGCTGCGCGGCGTTCGCGAGCGCGAAGTAGGAGCCGCCGAGATCGAGCTCGCCGCCCTGGATCGAGCCGGCGGTATCGTCACCGGAGTCGGCGGTCACGACCGTGCCTGCAGGCCAGCAGGCAACGTCCCCAGCCCCCGGGACGGTGTGGCTTCCACCCACAGCCATCGTCCAGTTCGATGCGGTCGCCCAGTCACCGCCGCTCGGTCCGGTGAAGTTGTCCGTACAGGCGGGTGCGGGTCCGGAATGCGCCTCGGCGGCCGTGGGTGGCGCGAACACGGCGAGGCACGCGATCGCTGCGATCGCGCCCCAGCACCGCGCCAGTCCTTGATGATCTCGGAACATGCGGGCCTCCAGGTCGTGTTGATCTGCCCGGGACTGTCGCCGGAGACCGCAAGGCGGCGCCAAACTGGCTATTAACGCGGCGGCGGGTTCAGGCCCGCTTGGTGGCGCGCAGCGTGTAGGTATGGGGCAGGCGCCAGGGGCGCTCGGCGAGTCGCCACTCCGTGTTGTCGATTCGCTCCATCAGACCGGGCAGCGCCTCCCAGGGGGCGCTGTCGTGCTCGACGAGCATCTCCAGCTCCATCCCGGTCGCGAGCAGGGCGGTCACGATTTCACCCAGCCCGTGGTTCCACTCGTGCGTCACGTTGTGCCGGAAAATGGCGTCGGTTTGCACGTACGTGCCCACGTCCTCCCAGACCGTCGGCTGCTCGCGCTCGAAGTAAGCGTCCGCAACGACCAGCAACTTGTCGCTGCGGTCGCCCAGCGTCCACAGCATCGGGTGCCCCTCGCGGATGAACAGCCAACCGCCGGGGGAGAGGAGGTCGGCGACCACCTGTGCCCAGGGCTTGATCTTCGGCAGCCAGCAGAGCGCACCGATCCCGGTGAACACGAAGTCGAACTCCCGGCCACCAACGGCGCGTGGAGCGTCATAGACCTCGGCCTGCACGAACTCGGCCGCGACCCCGGTCGCGGCCGCCAGACGCCGGGCCTCCGCGAGCGCCGCGGGTGAGAAGTCGAGCCCCGTCATCTCGGCTCCCAGGCGTGCCAGTGAGACGGTGTCGGTGCCGATGTGACACTGCAGATGGATTCCCCTCAGGCCGCTGATGTCGCCCAGCCGCGGGAGATCGAACCGCACGACGTCGCTGATGAACGTCGGGTCGCCGAGAAAGCGCTCGAGCGCGTAATCCGGCGACGCGGCATGCGCCGGCGCCCGTTCGTCCCAGTTGGCGCGATTCACGCTGACATAGTCGGCCACGAGCAGACCCTAGCGTGGCGCGCGCCGGCAGCGTGGAGGTTCGCGCAACCCACCGCGCCGGGCGCATTGCCGCCCCAGAGTCAGGCGGCTGGCAGGTCGGCGCGGCCGAGCGTCTCCAGCTCGCGCGCCTTGTTCAGGAGCAGCTGAAGGCTCGCCTGGGCTTCGCTGACCTCACCGAGCGCCGGCAGCAGCCCGATGGCCTGCGAGAGATCGTTGTGCGCAACGAGCAGGTGCGAGTAGCGCCTGAGCGGATGAATGTGCGAGAAGCCCACGGCCGCTCGTTCGTATTCGAGCAGCGCCTTCCGGTGGCGGCCGGCGCACATCAGCGTCAGCGCGATGTCGAGCTGAGTCGAGGGTTGCTCGGCCCCTGCGGAGACCGCACCCGCGAGGCACGCCAGCGCCGCATCGTAGTGCGCGCGCGGATTCTCGATCGCCTCGACCGGCTCCGGCTTGCTGCCAAGCTGTCCGAGGCGCAGCTCGCACCAGCCGAGCAGGGCGAGCGTCTCGCCGTTTCCGCGCGATCTGTCGATTGCCTGCACCAGGGCGCGGTACTCAGCGCTGGCCTCCTTGCCGCGGTTCAGCATCATCAGCGTGTCGGCCACCCCGCGGCGGCTCCAGATGGACTCCTCATTGCGGGCGAGCGCCGCCTCGTAGGAGGAGTGAGCCTCTACCCAGCGACCGAGCTGCTCCAGCGCCCACGACCTCAGGTATCGGGGCCAGTAGCGGTCCGGTTGGAGCTCGATCGAGCGCTCGGCCGGCTCGACCGCGTCGCCGTGACGGCCGATCACGCTCAGGATCCAGGCCTTGACCGAGTACACCTCCCAGGTCGCGGCCGCGTCCTGCAAGGCGCGATCCAGCAAGGAGAGCGCGTCGGCAAACCGGTCGAGCGAGGCCAGTGCCGACGCCTTGCTGGCCACGACCTCGGGGTCCAGGCGCAGCTCGAGCGAGCGGTCGAACGAGGTCAGCGCGTCCTCTGGCCGTCCGAGTAGCAGCAGGCACTCCGCCTTCTCGGCGTGCGCGCCCGCGAACTCGGGCGCGAGCGCGATGGCACGATCGATCGTCTCCAGCGCGTCGGCGATCTGGCCGGCCAGGCGCAGCGCGCGCGCCAGCCCCGTCAATAGATTGGGATCCTCCGGGCGCAGCACGAGCGCGCGCTCGTACGCTCCAACAGCCTGTTCGCTGCGATCCAGGCCGATCAGGAGCGCGGCGAGTGCCGAGAGCGGGCCGGGTGCCTGCGGCTCGAGCGTCGCGGCGTACTCCAAAACGCCGACGGCGTCATCGGCGCGGCCCAGGCGCTGCAACGCGCCGGCGCAGGCAAGCATCGTGAAGATGGACGTCGGCTCGTGCGCCGCCGCCGCATCGAGCGCCGCGCTCGCCTCCTGTCGGCGGCCGGACTGCACGAGCGCATCGGCGAGCCGGGCCCTCGGATCCGCATCAACAAAGCCGGCTCGGGATGCTGCTGCGCCGGCGGGCGCCCAGCTCGCGATCGCCGCCGCGAGAACCAACGCGGGGAGACCGTCGGGATCGATCGCGAGCGCGCGCCCCAAGATCAGCGCGGCCTCCTGATCCTCTCCGAGCGCGTACAGCGTCGCGGCCGTGCTCGTCAGCGCGCCGTCGTCGTCCGGCGCGAGCTCGACGGCGCGGCGGAAGCTCGCAAGCGCGTCGCGATTGCGACCGAGCAGCGAGAGCGCCTCGCCGAGCCGGAAGTGGCCGTAGGAGATGTCCGGTTCGATCGTGATCGACGCCGTGAGCGCCTGGATCGCCTCATCCAGGCGGCGCAGGTCGATCAGCGCGGATGCCAGGGCTCTGAGCGCGAACGGATAATCGGGGTATCGGGCGATGACCGGCTCGAGGGCGTCGAGCGCGTCCTGTGGACGGCCGAGCATCTGCAGGACATCGCCTCGGACCGCCAGCCACTGGTCGTTCGAAGGGTCGAGCGTGAGCGCCTGATCGAGCTCCGGCAGTGCCTCTGCGGGATCGCTGGCCTGCCGGAACGTCTCGCCGAGCTCGAACCGAACCCACGCGAGGTTCGGGTCCAGTTCGAGCGCGCGGCGGAGCTCTTGAGTGCACGCGTCGAACTGACCCTGCCCCCGCAGCGCCAAGCCTTTGTACGCGAGCGCGAACGGATAATCGGGCGCCAGCTCGAGCGTGGCGTTCAGTTCGACGAGCGCTTCGTCGAAGTGCCCCAGGTCGTACAGAACCGCGCCTTTGCTCGCGTGGAGCCACGACGGGTCCACGACCGAGACGCTCGGCGGGACACGGTTGAACGCCGCGAGCGACTCTTCGGCGCGCGAGCTCACACGGAGCGCTTCGGCGAGGAAGACGAGGCCTTCCGGATCGTCCGGAGTGAGCGCGAGCGCGCGCTGGAACAGTTCGAGGCTCATGTCGTTGCGTCCAGCGATCGCCCTCGCGTGTCCCGCGCTCACGTACGCGCGGGTGGCTTCCGCCGCTTGGCCGCTCGCCTCGAGCACGCGGCCGAGTGCCTCGAGGTCGCGCACGTCGTCCGGGCCGAGCTCGATCGCTTTGCGCAGGCAGTCGATCGCCTCGTCGAGCCGCCCGCGCTGTTCGTATGCGAGTCCGAGCAGCCGGTGCAGCTCACCGTCCGAGTCATCGTTCTGGCGGACCGCGCGTTCGAACATCTCGAGCGCGTCTAGATCGCGATCGACGCCCTCCAGCGCGACGCCGTACATCGCGAAGTCCTGGCCGCGTGGTGACGAGGCCAGAGGCAGCCACTGCGCGAACAGCTCGACCGCCTGGTCGAACGCGGCACGGGCGAGCTCAGCGTGTCCGCCGCGGCGCCGGCAGCGGCCGAGCAGCGCGAACGCGAGCGCGAGCGTGACCGCGATGTCGGCGTCCCTCGGACCGGCCTCGCTGCTCGCGCCGACGAGCGGCTGCAACACGGCGATCGCCTGTTGGGCGCTTTGCTCAGGCCCGTCGGTCTGGCCGGCGCGGTAATCCGCGAGCGCGCGCTCCAGCTCGGCTCGAACCGACGGTGCGACCGGCTCGTCGAATGTCCCGGCGGCCTGGAACAGCGTCCCCTGCCCCGCGACGGAGGAACCCGACCCCGGCAGTGCAGTTCTCGCGGTTGGCGCGCTCAATTCGCGCGCCCCGACGTCTGCACCGATACGCGCTGGTCCGATCTCGAGCCGTCGAGAATCCGCTTGCACAGGGCGGGGCCGAGGTCGCTGAGCCCTTCGGTCGAGTCGGGGCGGCGGCTGCGCAGCAACCAGGCGGCGTTGAGCGCGTCGGGCAGCGTCGTCAGCGGCTCATCGGCCTCGCGCGGAACCGTCAGCGCGTGGCGGTCCTTCAGCTGCGCTTCCCATGCCTGCACGAGCCGCTGCGCCTGGAGCCACTTCGCGGTCGTGTAACGAGCCGTCAGCGTCAGGCGTTCGTCGAGCAGGTCGACGAGCTCGCGCGCATCGATGGCGCCGGCGAGCGAGCTGTGCGCGGGCGGCTTTGGTGCCTTCGCCTGCTCGACTGCCGCGAGCCACCCGGCTTGCAGGTCATCGGCGACCTGCTGCCAGTTCCCGTCCACGACGCGCCCCCCCTCCTGGTTCATCTCGCGCAGCGTGGCGAGGATCAGTTGAGCGCGCACGTCAGGCTCGGGTTGGCTGTCGCGACCGATGTATGCGCGTCCCGGGTCGCATCGGACCCGGATCGCGGCGCACGCATACGCCGGGCCCATCACAAACGTGGCGAATGCGTCGGCGATCAGGACGGAGCGAAACCGCTTCTCGTCGATCGCTCGTGCGGCCACGCCGGCGGCGGGGTCCTCCGGCGGCGAGGCCGGCGCGGAAACGCTGTTGGCAAGCGTTTGAAGCTCGGCATCCTCCTCGACGACTTCGAGCCCGAGCACATAGGCGACGAACGGCAGCGTCCACAGCGTCCACTCAGGGAAGCGAATCGGGCTGAGGCCCGTGGGGCTGCGGCAGATGGCTTCGCGCACCGATGGAACGGTCAGGAACGCCCACGACTCGCCGTACCAGTCCAGCGCCGATTTCTCGATCAGCTGATCGGCGATGTAGCACATGCCGTGCTCGTCGACCCCGGTCGTGCGGAACGCGATCCCCTCGACCACTTGCAGGTAGTCCGCGAACAGTTCCGAGCTCTTGTCCTGAAGCTTGGCAAAGCTCTCCCACGCAGTCTCGATCTCGGCCTCGTCCCCGAGTTGCTGTAGCTGTGTCTGTAGCTCCCCGACGCGCTTGATCTGCGTCCTCAGCTCCGTTCCGAGCTGCTTCTCCATCTTCTTCCACAGCCCCGCCGACAGGCGCTCGTCCGTCTGGCTGTCTGCGGCCTGGCGCGCCTGCTGCCATTCGACGAAGCTCGCGACCGCCGAACGGAGGTTGCTCAGAAGAGCGTCGACGCGCTCCTCGAGGAAGGAGACCGTCACGCTGCCCCTTCTGCGAGCGGGCTGCGAGCGAGCACTTCATCGGCGACGGCGAGAGCGAGCTCACCGATCCGCTCGGGCGACGGCGCGCTGGGCTCTAGTCGGGCGATCCACGCGGCGTTCAGCACATCGGGGAGCGTGATGTCAGGCGCCATGAGGCGGGGGCGCCGGCCGCCGGAGAACTCGCTCGCCAGCACTGCCGCGCGCAGCCAGCCCTGATAGCGGCCCGCGGGCATCTCGTCATCGCAGATCGTGAACAGCTCCTCGGTCAGATCCTCGAGCTCGAACGACTCGCCGTCGGTCGCCGCGTCGGTCTCCCCGTCGCCACGCAGCCGCTGCCACGACTCCCCCAGCCGGCCGCGGATCTGCGCGTAGTTGGACTCGATGCCTCCGCTCTCCTCGAGCAGCTGGAGCGTGTGGATGACCCCGCTCACCCGGTCGGGCCCACTCGGGTGATCCTGGGATGCGGCAGCCGCTGGATCCAGGCGCAGCACCATGCACGTGGCCGCGAACGCGGGCCCGAGCGTGTACGTGGCGAAGACGTCGGCGAAGTGCTCATGCGTGTGCGCGTAGCGAGACGGGCCCGCTTGCTTGGCCCGCTCGAACGGCACGCGAGCCGCCGCGCTCGTGCCGCGCTCGAGCTCCTGCGCGACGAAGTGGCCGAACTCGTGCGCCGCGATCGGCAGGTTCCAGAGCCCAACGTCCTGAAAGCGGATCCGGACGATCTCGGCCATATCGTAGAAGAACTCACTCGGAGCCAGGACCGTGAAACGTTGCCAGCGATGATCGGTCAGGCGGCTCAACTCGTCGAGCAGCGCGTCCGCGAGGCGGCACATGCCCGCGTCGAGGCCCGCCCGTCTGGCCAGCGCGCCCTCGACGAACGCGAATGCCTCCTCGAACACCGGCTCGCAGCGGCCACGTCGTTCCTCGAAGTCGCTCCAGCAGTCCGTCAGGTCGACGCCGTTATTCACGTCGTCACCGATCTGCTCGAGCCCGCGGCGCTGGTCTCTCAGGAGCCGCTCGAACCGAGCGGCCACGCGGTTGCGGAGCGCCGCGTCGATCTCGGTCTCGGCGATCGCGGACTCGACGCGATTGACCTGCTGGAGCATGTCCCCGATGCGCGCCTGCAGGATCGCTTGCTCCTGCACCGCTACGCCTCTCGGCCGAGCTCGCCGGCGCGCAGGCCGACAGCGATCTCGCCCACGCCGCGCACGCGCCGCAGCACGGATCCGGAATCGACGTAGTCGCGTCCGCTGACCACCACGAAGGCGATGATGATCGCATAGGCCCCCGCCGCGAATGGGGCAACGGTGGCGGGAGTCAGGATCAGTGACAGAACCGCCGCGGCCGCGGTCGCCGCGGTCAGGATCGCGCGGGCGAGCGTGACGATGCCGTTGAACTTGACCTGGAGCTGCTCGAGCTCGCCGACCGCATCGCGCATGGACGTGGGATCGACCTGATCCGTGCGCACCTGGGCGACGACGTCCTCGGTGACGCTGACGTCGAGCGCCCACGTGATCACCCTGGCGATCGGATCCTGATCGGTGAGACGGTGCCAGATGGAGACGACGACGTCCCGCAGGCCCGCGAGTGTGGGCAGCCCGATCAGCTCGGTGAGCGCCGTCAGCGCGGCCCTCACCTTGCGCATGCCGCGTCGTACGAGCCGACCGAACTCGGGCAGCGCGGCCACGTCCCCGAGCGAGGTGAGGGCGCCCATCACATCGCCGGGAACCAGGTTGGCCAGCCTCGAGAATGTGTCCGACAACGCGGACTCGGTGCCCTTCACGATTGCCCGCAGCGTCTCGCGCGCCCGCTCCGCGAACGGGGCCGGACCCTGCTCCGTCGTCGCGTCCGCGGCCGTGGCCGGCGTCTCGATGAACGCGAACCGCAGCGCGCCGGCGCCGGCGGCGTCGGTGCTCTTGGCGCGGGTGACGGTCCGCTCCAGCGTGCGGATCGCCTCGTCCAGCAGCGCCGGGTTCGGCGTCGCGGGCGTCTCGCCGACCGCTTGGCCCGCCGCCATCAACACGTTCGCGACCTGCAGGTCGGTCACGACGCCGGCCAATATGTCCTCGGCGGCGGCCGCTCGCTGTGTCCGCTCGGGTGAGACCTCCGGCCCCAGACGCTCGAACATGAATGCGCGGAATGTCTGGGCTTCGCCATCGTTGGCGGCGGCCGCTGCGTCGAGCCGGTCGATCGCGCGATTGCGTTGCGTCGGCGGGGTGTCGAGGTCCGTTCGCAGGCGGCGCCCAGCCCGGAGCACCGCATCGGCACTCGACAGGTAGGACGCGCCTCCGGTGCTCACGGGCTGTTACGCCTCGCAATGCGGATGGCCTGAATCTCGCCGGTACGGTTCCTCACGATGATGCCCACGTCCCCCTACGCCGCCTGGTGAAGAAGCTATCACGCACGCGAGTCGGATATGGACGCCGCAACGACGGTGTCAATCGGAAGCTCGCGGACCGCTGGCGCTCAGACTCGCTCGAGCACGAACCGCAGGTAGGTCAGCTTGCGCTCGGCAAACGTCTGGTACATCGGGCTTCCCTCGATCGCCGCGAACGCGAGCGCGTGCTGCTGCAGGAACTTCGGCACTCGGCGCTCGATCCTCGCTCGCTTGGCCGGCGTATCGAGCTCCAGCGCCCGTACGACATTCGCGGTGATGTCCTCCTCCTCGACGGTTCGGAAGCCGGCCTGGACGAGCTGATCCTTGAGCTGGCACACGTCCTCCTGGCGAAAGAGCGCGTCCGCGGCGTCGGGTGGGAGCACCGTGTGGCGGAGGTCGGCGAGCAGCATGAGCCCGTGGGGCCGCAGCACGCGATGGGCCGCCCGCAGGAAGCGCGGCGTGTTCGAGTAGCAGTGCGTTGACTCGACGCTGAGAATCGCATCGAACGACGCGTCGGGGAACGGGAGCTCTTCGGCATCGCCGGAGATGAACGCGAGTCCCGGACGGCCATAACGCTCGCGGGCTCGCTGGACCGCCCTGTGCGCCAGGTCGAGCCCCGTCATCGAACGGGGACCGAACCGCTCGTACACGAATGCCGCTCCGCCACCCCGGCCGCAGCCGACCTCGAGCACGTCCTTGCCGGCGAGCTGACCCGGGGCCGCGACGGCTTCGTACAGCTGCAAACCGAACCGATCCCCACGCGGCTCGAGCTCCTCGCCGGCGCCGTTCAGCGGGGCGTAGCCGTAGTTCATCAGCGCGCCGAGGTCACGGCCGCCGAAGCTGGCCGCCTCGTAGAACCCTCGCCACATCAGCTTCTCGACGCGCGGCGCGAGCTGTGGTGCCGCTCGAAGCGTCGCCGCGATGACGGAACGTAGCGGGCGGATCTCCGTCATCGTCGCGGCACAGACTAGCCGACGCCCGCAGGGTGAGTCGGTGTCGGCACCGGGTCACAATCGGCAGACTTGTCAGTCACGATGACACTGATAGGTACTGGCAAGGTCCCGCGCGCGGGTAGATTGATGTGATGACTGATCCGAGCTCGTCCGACTCCGCAGCGCAGTTGACCAATCGCTTCGACCAGCCGGATACTCTCGGCCTGGACGCATCCACGATGCGCACGCTCGGGTATTGGGTCGTGGACGCGGTCGTCGATCATTTCGAGCACGGCCGCGAGGGACCGGCGATTCGCACCGGCGCGCCCGCCGATCTGCACGCGGCGCTGGGGGGCGCGCCGCCCGAGGAGCCCGGCGACCCGCTCGAGGCCTTGCAGACGCTGCTCGACACTGTCCTGCCGAACATGCAGCACGGCGACCATCCGCGGTACTTCGCACGTGTGCCGGGGCCGTCCTCCTTCGCCGGCGTGCTGGGCGACTGGCTGGGGATCGGCTTCAACGCGCTCGTGGCGTCGTGGGCCGGCGGGTCGGGCCCGGCGACGGTCGAGCTCGTCGTCGTCGATTGGCTGCGTGAGCTGCTCGGAATGCCGGACCACGCCGAGGGCGTGCTCGTGAGCGGCGGCTCGCTCGCGAACATCACCGGCCTGGCGGTCGCGCAGAGGGTCTGCGGTTCGGGAGTCGTGTACCTCTCCGACCAGACGCACGCGTCGATCCCGCGCGGTCTGAGGGCCCTCGGATTTGCGCCCGAGCAGATTCGGGTCCTTCCAAGCGACGCTGAGCTGCGCCTCGGCGCGGACGCCGTGGCGGCAGCCATGGCCGCCGACCGCGCCGCGGGGCGCCACCCGACGATCGTCGTCGCGACCGCCGGAACGACGAACTCCGGGGTGGTTGACCGGCTCGGCGCGCTCGCCGACCTGTGCCGTGCGGAAGGCCTGTGGCTCCACGTGGACGGCGCCTACGGCGCGCCGGCCGCTCTGTGCGAGAGCGGGCGCGAGGCGCTCGGGGGCATGGCGCGGGCCGACTCGCTCGTCGTCGATCCGCACAAATGGCTGTTTCAGCCCTACGGCGTCGGCTGCCTGCTGGTCATGAGACCGGGTGCGCTGACGGAGACGTTCGCCATGAGCCCCGAGTATCTCGTCGATGTCACCGCCAGACCCGGCGAGGTCGATTTCCGCGACCGCAGCCTCGAGCTCAGCCGCCGGGCGCGCGCGCTCAAGTTGTGGCTGTCATTTCGCACTTACGGCGCTGCGCGAATGCGCGCCGCGATCGCACGCGGCATCGCGCTCGCCGAACATGCACAGGAGATGATCGAGCGCGACGAGCGGTGGCAGGTTGTGACACCAGCCCAGCTCGGGATCGTGACGTTCGCCTGGGTCGGACCGGGTGACGCCGCCCACGCAGCTCGCGCCGCCGCGTTGAGTCGAGACGGCTACGCCGCCGTCTCGACTACAACGCTGCACGGCCGCTCGGTGCTGAGGCTCTGCACGATCAACCCTCGCACCAGCGAGGAAGAGATCGGCGAGACGTTGGAGCGTCTCGCGAGGCCTCCTGCGTGAGCATCGCCCCCGTCGTGAGTGTTGCCCCCAGCCTGACTATTGCCCCTATCGTGACTGCTGCCCCCAGCCTGACTGTTTGCCCCCGTCGTGAGCATCGTCCCCATCGATCGAATTCTGTTCACGACTGTCACAGTGACATTAATGTACGCCGCCTCCTCGTCCCCCACAACCCACCCTGGGTGTCGCATGACCTTACCTGTGGAGCGACCAGCCGTGGCTAGCTCACGCGGGCGGACGGAGCGAACAGACGTGGATGCGTCAGCCAAGAAGGACTCCAGCACGCGGCACTTCGATCGGTGGGCCGGCGAGTATGAGCGCGATCGCGTGTCGCGGTGGCTCGCGGAGCTGCAAGCAGACGCGCTGGCCGCACTGCGGCTTGGCCCGACCGACCGCCTGCTCGACGTCGGCTGCGGCACGGGTGCGGCGGTCCGCGCCGCGGCGGCGACCGTCGAGCGCGCGGTGGGGGTGGACCTCTCGCCCGAGATGATCGCCCGCGGCCGCGAGCTGGCCGCGGCGCTTTTCAACGTCGACTTCCTCGTCGCCGACTCGGAGGCGCTCCCATTCGACGACGCGAGCTTCACCGCGCTGCTCTGCACGACCTCCTTCCACCACTACCCCGATCCGGAGCGGGCCGCGGGGGAGATGGCTCGTGTGCTCACGCCGGGCGGTCGGATCGTCCTGGCCGACATGGTGCGCGACCGCTGGGTGATGGCGATCGTCGACGCCCTCCTGCGCCGCTTGCAGCCGGCCCACGTCCGCATTCGCCGCGCGGGCGAGCTCGCCGCGCTGCTCGCCGGGACCGGCCTCGACGTGCAGGGCACGAGGCCGCTGGTCCACGGCTTCTACGCGATCGTCACGGCCTCCAAGCCACCGTCAGGGTAAGTGGAAGACAGGTGGGGCGGGGTCCGCCGCACGCAGCACCGCGTAGCCGAGCTCCCGATGGGCGGCTCGTCGGCTGATCGCATGACCCCGACGCGGACGCGGCGGCTTCCTCCACCACGGCAAAGCTCGACCGCGACGATCCGAGCGCGTCGAGAGCGAGGAAAGCCGCGGTATCCGCGGCGAACCTCGACCGCGACGACCCGAGTGCGTCGAAAGTGAGGAAAGCCGCGGTGTCCGCGGCAAACCTCGACCGCCCGCTCGCATCCGGCGTCCAAGTCGACGAAAGCCGGCCTCCCGGCCGCGCGCGACCAGCACCCGAGCGTCAAGCGGCGCGGCGATGGGCGATGAACTCGGCTTCCTCGCGTCCGAGCGGATTGGCGGGCGGCGCGCCGTGGAGGTACTCGGCGGCGATCGCGCCCCAGTCTCGCGCCGGCGCGCAACTGGCCGAGCACCGCCGCGACCATGCCGTGCATCCGTCGGATCAGCAGCGCGTCGGGCGGGAGGGTGAATTGATTGACCTGGGACCGCACCTGCGCCGGGTCCGGACGCCTGCGACCGGCGCCCGCGGTGCCGTTGACCCCGGACTGCGATCATGACCGCCAGTCCGCTCGTGCCCCTCAGGCCGCTCGTGCCCCTCAGGCCGATCGTGACCCCCGGCCCGATCGTGACCCCCGGCCCGGCCGTGACCCCCGGACCGACCGCGATCGAGCTCGCGCTCGCCCGCGCCATGGTCATGGCTGCCGTGGCGCTCCGGCTCGAACCGGCGCTCGCCCGGCACCGCGTACCACTTGATGGCCATCCGCATCAACCGCAGCGCGAGCTCCGGATCGACGGCGTCCGCGCGACTATCGGGCAGGTACCCGGCCGCCACAAGCGCTTGCTTGAGCGCGGCCGCGTCGCGGTCTCGCGTCGCCGCGGCGATCGTCCGCTCGGACTCGACCCGCGCGCGATCGACGGCGCGGAGCAGCCCGAAGTCGAGGAAGCAGACGCGACCGTCATCGCGTAGCAGGTAGTTGCCTGGATGCGGGTCCCCGAGCGCGATCCGATCGCGATACAGAGTGCCGAAGAAGAACCGGAACACGATCTCGCCGTAGCGGTCGCGCTCGGCCTCCTCCGCGCGCCGGACGACCTCGAACGGCCGCCCGTCGACGTACTCCGAGACGAGCACGCGACGCGTCGAGAGGTCCGACCGGACTCGGGGGATGCTGATGAACGGATGCCCTCTGAAGAGGCGCTCGATCCGCCGCTGGTTCTGCGCCTCGAGTTCGTAGTCCAGCTCCTCCGCGATCCGTTCGCGAAGCTCGACCGCGAGTGCCTTCGCATCGAGTCCAGGCGCGAGTCGCTTGACGAGCGGCAGCAGGAGCATCGCGTTGCGCAGGTCCGTCTCGACCGCCTCGGCGACGCCCGGGTACTGGACCTTCACGACGACGTCGTCGCCGTCGAGCGTCCTCGCGCGATGGACCTGGCCGATCGAGGCGGCGGCGAACGCGCGTTCCTCGAACTCGCTGAACACGCTCTCCAGCGGGCCGCCGAGCTCGCGGCGCATCAGCTTCTCCAGCTGCGCGAACGGAACCGGCGGGACGCCGTCGCGGAGCTCGGACAGCTTGCGGCGCAGCTCGTCCTGCTGCTCCTCGGGCAGGCCGTCGAAGTCGACCAGCGAGAGCATCTGGCCGACCTTCATCGCGGCGCCGCGCATCTGCGCGAGCCGATCGACGAGCTGATGCACGAGCGCCGCCGTCCGCTCGTTCTGGGCGGCCGCGGCGCGCTCCGGGGTCCGCACGCGGTTGGCGGCGCGCATACCCGCCCAGCGCACGCCCTGGCCGGTGACGAGCCCGCCGACACTCGCGGTCCGCGCGAGCCGGCCCTTCGGCAGCCGGCCGGCCTCGGGCGGCCGCTCCTCGCCGGCGTCAGAGCTCATGAGTGCCCACGGCGACTCCCGGCGCGGATCTACGAGCTCCCCGCGGTCGCGTCACGCGCGGGCGGGCGCAGGTGGACGCGGACGACGACGCGCGTCGGTCGGGTCGGCGGCGTGAGCGAAAGGAAGTCGCGCAGCGGCCCGGTGTGCCGGCAGAACGGGCACATCAGTTCGTGCGTGAGCGAGAGCCGGGCCGACCCGATCGCGATCGGCGCGTCGCAGCGCGCGCACGCGAGCGTGCCGGACGCGAGCACGTTCGAGCGGGTCGCTCGCTGCTCTGCCTCGTAAGACTCCGCGCCCCGCGCGTGGGGCTCGGCGTCGGAGCCGGGCGATTGACCGAGACCGCGGAGGGACATCTCCAAACGAGTCTAGTCAGACACCCGTGCGGCCCCCAGGGCGGGATACTGCGCCGATGAGCGAACGGAACGTGCTCGGCGGCGAGCTCGAGATCTGCAGCGAGGATCCCCTGACCGGCTTCTATCGGGACGGGTGCTGCCGGACTGGCGCCGAGGATCTCGGCAGCCACACGATCTGTGCGGTGATGACGGCGGAATTCCTCGAGCACCAGCAGAGCATCGGCAACGACCTCAGCACGCCGATGCCGCTGTATCGATTCCCTGGTCTGGTGCCGGGCGATCGCTGGTGCGTGACGGCGGTCAACTGGCTCCGCGCGCATCAGGCGGGCGCCGCCGCCTACGTCGTGCTCGCCGCGACCCACGAGCGCGCGCTCGAGATCGTTCCGCTCGACGTGCTCCAGCAACACGCCGTCGACGTGCCGCCCGACCTCGGCTCGCTGAGCGAGTCGCGCTGATCCCGACTCGGCGCTGATCCGATCCGAGCCCGCGCCCACCTAAGCGAGCAGTCGGTAACCCGCCGGATCCCAGGCGAGCAGCGCGAACACCTGCACGAACGCGCTCTGGTGCAGGAGCGTCACGCCCCCCTTGGAGAAATGGAAGCGATCGCGACGATCTCGGCGCCGCGCCCACGCGAAGTCCGCGTAACCGCGGATCGCCTCGACGATCTCCCCCCGCAGGCCCGCGTCCGCACTCACGTCGTGCAGCATCAGGAGGTTGCGGAAGAAGATGGCATTGAAGGCCGGCGGCTGGCGCACGTATCCGCCGCCCCCGAAATGGCCCAGCGCCTTGCGCGCGATCGCCTCGGCGCGCCCCAGCAAAGCCGCGCCGCCGTCGCCGCCCGCTCGCGCCAGCAGCACGCTGGCTCCGATCATGCTGCCCTGGTTGTAGGTCCAGATCGTCCTGTCCACGCTGCCGTCACCCCGGATCTTGTCCCAGAACAGCCCGGTCCCGGGCTCCTCGTCGTCGCGGCTAGCGTCGAGCGTCGCGAGGACCCAGTCGTACATCTCGCGCGCGCCGACCGCCCCCGGCGGCTCCGGCGGCGTCCCGCCCGTCAGCTCGGCGAGGTGCAGGCCGAGCTCGGCGTTGGGAGCGGTGGAGACCGTGTTGCGGTCGTGGTTCTTGGCCCCGACGCCCCGACCCTGCTGGACCCAGTAGACGCCGCCGGGGTGAGGATCGTTGGCCCGCCCGTCCCAGCCGTCGACGGCGAACTCGAACAGCTCGCGCGCGCGCTCGAGCCAGCCCGACTCGGGGCGCATCCGCTCGAGCTGGACGAGCGCGAGGGCGACCCACGCGTTGTCGTCGTAGTAGACGTCGCCACCCGTGCGGCTGCCGATCACATCCGACGAATACGCGCGGGCCCCGCGGCTCTCGGGATCCCAGTAGCGCTCCAGGGCGTCCAGGCGCGCCGCGATCGCGGCGTCCGCGTCGAACTCGCCGCGCAGGGACGTCTCGACCCCGGCGAGGTCGAGCGTCGCGACGAGCGCGCGGGCGAGCGGCCACAGGTGCGCGCTCGATCCCCGCGCGTGCAGCCATCCGTCACGGCGGTAACCCCCGTCGGGTGTCCCGAAGGTCCGCTGCATCGCGGCGTACGCGCGCCCGGCCCGCTCGGCATACAGCGCCCGCACGTCCGCGTCCATGTCGCCGTTAGCTTAGGGCCAGCCAGCTGTGGGGCTCTGCCTCGCGGGCCGCAACCGGGCGGCGCTGTGTATCGCCGGGGCCTCCGCACGCTCAGTGCGCGGCGGGCGGCGTCACCCGGAAGGCGAGCTCCGAGGTCTCACCGCGCGCCTCGGCGACGGTGAACAGCGATTCGGCCAGCGCCCTCGTCTCGGCATACAGCTCGGCCAGCGCGGCGATGTCCTCGTCGGGCGGATCGAAGCCGCAGTTGGACAGCAACAGCCTCACGGCTGCCTCGGGCTCATCCATGGACGACCTCCAGGTCGGGGCTGCGCTGATGCCAGTCCGCCTCTTGCTGGTAGGCGCGTCCGGCTCGCAGCAGCGTCGCCTCGGCGAACGGCGCGGCCTCGGATGCTGCCGGCGGTGTCGGTGCCGATCGCGCCGAGGAAGAACCCCGCCGCGATGCCGCTCCCGCTCCGCGAGCTCGAGCCGCCCGGCCAGCGCTCCGGGTTCCACGGATTGACCGGGACGGGGAACGGCTTGTCGGCCTCGGGTAGGCCGACCGCGAACTCCATCGTCGTCGTCTTGCCGACGATGACGGCGCCCCCCGCACGCAGTCGCGCCACGACAGGAACGTCCTGGCCGGCACCCAATCCGGGTCTATGACCACGCTCTGAGCGGTGGTCGGGCCCTCCTTCGCCGCGAGGATGTCCTTGACGGCGATCGGGATCCCGTGCAGCGGCCCGAGATCGATGCCCGCGGCCAGCTCCGCGTCCGCGTGGCGCGCGCGCGCCAGCGCCGTGTCGTCGAAGCGCGCGATGAACGATCCAATTTGCCGGTCGTGGCGCTCGGCTCGAGCCAACGTCGCCTCGGTCAGCGCGACGCTGGTCAGCTTGCCGCCGCGCAGCGCGGCCGCCGCCGCCTCGATCGTCAGGGGAATCGCCGGTTCGTCGCTCACGACTTCTCGTCACTCACGGTGCTCGGCTCGGGTCCCTCCTGACCTCAGGCGGCTGTTCGGCAGCTACAGCGTGGTCAGGCCGATGCCCGTCATCACGATCGTGATCGCGAGCAGGCGACGATCCGAGCTGAGCGCGGCGAGTGGGGCGAGCCAGCTGACGTACCAAGGGAGGAGCAGGCCGGCGGTGACCAGCAGCCCGACCGTCGCCCAGCCGGCCCCGGTGATCCAGTCGAGCTCGCCGATCCAGACGCGTCGCACGAGCCACGCGAGGCAGATCAGGAACGCGACGTCGAGGAGGATCCCGACGATGTTGCTGAGCTTCCCGAGCCCGCACAGCGTCAGCAGCAGACCGGGGATGCTGTTCAGCCCGCCGGATGCCTGGATGGTGTGAAGCGTGCCGAGGAGGTGTAGTGGGCCCGTGCCGAAGACCGCGAAGCTGAACACCGCGCCGAGCACGCCGGCGACGCCGAAGCCGATCAGCACGCCACGGCGACTGCCGTTTCCGTCTCTGAGGGAGGCGTCGTGGGCGAATGCGAACGGGAGCAGCACGCCGGCGGTCAGCTTGACCGCGGCCGCGGCCACGATCAGGGCGCCGCTCGTTCGCCCACCCTGTCGCAGCAGCACGTACACGCTCGCCAGCAGGATCGCGATCATCAGCAGGTCGTTGTGCCCGCCACCGACGCCGTAGACGACGATCACCGGGTTGAGCCCGACGAGCGCGACGGCTTTGACCGGATCCAGGCCGCGCAGGCGCGCGATCTTCCAGACGAGGAAGACGATCGCGATGCTGGAGACCGCCGCGATCGACCTGTACACGATCACGTTCCACGCGATCGTCAGGGGGGCGAGCAGATAGCTCAGGCCGGTGAACAACGGCCCGTAGGCGGTCGGCGTCGCGACCCACTGCGAGCCGATCAATGGGTACAGAGGGTCGGTGAGGATCGCGACCGGACCGTGCACGTACGGATTTGCGCCGTACAGCGTCCCGATGCGCCCGTACGCCATGTAACTGAACATGTCGGTCGACATGATCGGAGGCCCGAGCAGAACAAGCGCGTGCAACCCGGCGATCGTCCCCAGCACCGCCCACCACGGCAGTTGGTCGGTCGCGCGAACCGCGACCCAGTAGGAGACGAACATCAGCCCGAGGACGACGATCAGGGTGCCGAGCCCGAGGTCGATGCCGGCGTGGCCGAACAGCCCCTCGGCCCATCTCGGCACCGGTCGCAGTGGGTCCGGGAGCAGGAGATCCGATCCGGATGCGGCGACGGCGACCAGCGCGCCCGTCGTCACCAGTCCGGTGAGGCCGAGCCAGCCGCGGTGTTCCGACACCCAGCGGCGCGCGCGCGAACGCGGCCGCGTGCTTTCGAACGCGAACAGGCGACGGCGCGGGCTGGCTGCGAGGAGCTCGCTGACGCTCATCTCAGAGAGCACCTACCCTCGGCCACATCCCGGCGATCATGGCCGGGGCGGCAGGAGGTCGTCGAGCACGTCGCGGGTCTTGGTGCAGACGAATCATGCGGAGGCTTAACACGTACCGTAGCGGGCCCGGTCCCTGACGCACGCCCCCGCAAGCCACTTGGCAGGCGGCGGGCGACCTCGTGGGCTGCAATCTCGCCGCGCTATGCCCTAGGCTCTCAGCGTGAGCCGAAACCAGGACACGAAGGGTAGTGATAGCCGCGACCTCGCGCCTCTGCCGGCGCGGCTCGCGGTTTCATGGCTGACCAACGCGCTCGTGCTCGCGATCGTCGTCGTCGTGCTCGACGGCGTCCACGTGAGCAATGTTGGGGCGCTGCTCGCGGCGGCCGCGGTGTTCGGCGTCCTCAACACCTTGCTGAAGCCGATCCTTCGTATCGTCACGATCCCGCTCGCGGTCATCACCCTCGGCATCGCGTGGTTCTTCGTCTCGCTGCTGATGCTCGTGCTGACAGCGGCGATCGTCTCCGGATTCCACATCCACGGCTTCTGGACGCTCGTCGAGGCGACGCTGATCGTCTGGTTCGTGAACCTGCTGCTCGACTTCCTGCCGGGTCCGTGGCAGATCACGGGTCAGCGCCGCCGGCGCCGCGCCAGGCGTTAGCGGGACCCGCCGGCCAAGAGCTCAACGCACCGGTGGCGGCTTCGAGTCGGCCGTCGCCGCGAGCTGCGGATCCCACTGGCAAACCTGGCACGCGTGCTGGAAGGCCGAGCGCGCGAAGCCGAGCGCGACGGCATGCGGATCGGCGCTCGTCCGCACGTCGTCCCAGTCGAGCACATACTCGCCTAACGTTCCATTCCAGTAGGCCGGCGCGAGCTGAGCGGTCGGGAAGGCCTCGACGGCTGGATGCGCGTACGCGTAGAACGCGGCCTTGGGGTAGCGTGCGTCGCCCGGCCACCAGCCGACGGCCACCTCCTGGGCGTCCATCGCGTTGCGCATCAAGAAGTCGTTCGACGGCGGGTCCGCGGGTGCGCCCGAGAACAGGCTCACGGCCAGGTCGAACGAGCCCCACCAGGCGTTGACCGGCGTCGAGCGGCCCCGGTAGGGCGCGCGGAAGGCAGCGAGCACGAGCGCGGCGCGCGTGGCCGCGAGGAGGTAGCGGGCGACCGCGGCCGTGTCGTAGCGCGCGTGCTCCTGATCCTCATCGAGCGGCACCGTCCACGCGACCTCCTGGGGCGCCGGGTTGATCTCGATCGGGCCGCCGAGCTCGCGCACCGCGTCGAGCAGCGCTCGCGTGACCTCACCGACCGGCCGATCCGGCGTCAGCGGGACCCGCCTGATCCCGCCGGCCGTGTGCTCGGCGATCGCTTCGTGAGCGTGGAGGTCGAGTGCGACGACGAGCGCCCCGGAGTCGTCGGGCGCGGGCAGCAGCCCGGTCTCCCAGCCGCGCGCGGTGAGACGCAGCGCCGCGTGCTGCAGCTCCGGCTCGGGCGGCGCCAGCGCGACGGCGAGCTTCCCGAGAACCTGCGTGTGCGCATGCAACGTGTCGTACGTTTGCAGCCACTGTTCGTACGGCAGCTCGGGCCACTCGCTCCTCATGCCGGGCACGCTACCAACGCGCGGCGTGTCAGCAACCGTCGACGCCGCAGCTCTCGCCGCCGGCCACCACCGACACGGGTGCGCGCTTCGCCCACCCCTCCCGCAGCAGCGCCAGCAGCGCCTCCGGCGGATGCGCGCCCGAGACGCCGATCGCGCGGTCGACTACGAACGTCGGCACCGCACTGATCCCCAGGCGCTGGGCGGCGTGTTCGTCGTCGCGGACCGCCTCGCCGTGGCGATCGCCCGCGAGCGTCTCGCGGACTTCGTCCTCCGGGAGCCCAACCTCGAGCGCCAGCCGCACGAGCGTCTCGGGCTCGCCGACGCACTCGCCCTCGCTGAAGTATGCGCGCAGCAGCCGCTCCTTCATCTCGTCCTGGAGGTCGTGGGCCGCGGCGAGGTGGACGATCCGGTGGGCGTCGAACGTAGCGCCGCCGCGCGCGATGTCGAACCGGAAGCCGAGGCCTTCGCCGGCCGCGGCGTCGACGACGCGCTGTTCCATCTCCCGCGCGCGCTCCACCGTGATGCCGTACTTCTCGGCGATCCGCTCCGTGCGATCCCCGTGCCGCTCGCGCGGAGCGCTCGGGTCGAGCTCGAACGCTCGCCATGTCACGCGCACGTCGTCCCGATGCTCGAACTGGCTGAGCGCCGCCTCGAACCGGCGCTTGCCGATGTAGCACCAGGGGCACGCGATGTCTGACCAGATCTCTACGTCCACCAGGACTCCTTTGTTGAGTTAGCAACTAACATCTTCAGTCTAGCTGGCAAATGCCACGAGGAGAGCGACGTTTGAGTGTCCGCGGGCGACCCGCGATCGATCACGGCCCCGACGGCCCGAAGCGCTCCGTGCGGATCTCCTCCGGCGGGTGCCCAAGCCCGACGAGCAGGTCGGCGACGGACTCCACGAACGGCGTCGGTCCGCAGATGAACGTCCGCGGCATCGCCGCGGGCGGCGGCCCGAGCTCGCGGAGCATCTCCTCGTCGACGCGCCGGCGCCAGCCGCGCCATCCGTCCGGCTGGCGACGCGTCAGCGTGATCTTCACGTCGATGCCGGCTTGATCGGCAAGCGAGAACAGCTCGTCGTGATAGAAGAGGTCGTCGAGGCTTCGCGCCGAGACCAACAGGCGCGCCTCGACGTCCGCGTGCCGCGCCTCGCGGTGGCGAACCATCGCCATCAGCGGCACGACGCCGGAGCCGCCCGCGAGCAGGAGGAGGGGGCCGCCGTCCTGCACCCGCCAGTTGAAATAGCCGCCGATCGGACCGCGCAGCTCGAACTGGTCCCCGGTGCGCAGCTCCTCGGTCAGATACGGCGAGACCTCGCCGTCCTCGATCCGCTCGACCGACAGCTCGAGCGCCTGCGCCTCGGGGGGCGAGGCGATCGAGTACGAGCGCTGCGCCTGGTAGCCGTCCTCCGCGGTCAGCCGGACGTCGACGTGTTGGCCGGCGAGGTGCCCCGGCCAGTTCGGCACCTCGAGCCGGATCGTCTTCGCGTAGACGGCTTCGTCGCGGACCTCCAGGACGGTCGCCAACCGCCACACGATCGGCGTCCGGACCGCCATCAATCGCTCCAGTAGCGCTGCTCCCGCCAGGGGTCGCCGTAGTTGTTGTAGCCGGCCTGTTCCCAGAACCCCGGCATGTCCTTCAGCGTGAGCTCGAGGCCGCGGACCCACTTGGCGCTCTTCCAGAAGTACAGGTGCGGGACCAGCAGCCGCGCCGGCCCGCCGTGGTCAGGCTCGAGCGGCGCGCCGTCGTACGCGTAGGCGATCCACGCCTGTCCGTTACGAAGGTCCGCCAGCGGCACGTTGGTCGTGTAGCCGCCGTCGCAGAACGCGCTCACGTACGCCGCGTCGGTCTGGACGCCGGCCAGGAGCGTGTCGATCGCGACGCCGGTCCAGTGCGTGTCGAACTTCGACCATTTGGTGACGCAGTGGATGTCGACCGTGACGCTCTGGGTGGGCAGCTTGGTGAACTCCTCCCACGACCACGAGACCGGCTCGGCAACGGCGCCGCGAATCGTGAAGCTCCACTGGCTCAGGGGCTGCCGGGGCGTCGGCCCGGCCGACAGAACTGGGAAATCGTGGACCTCATACTGCCCGGGTGGGAGGCGGGATGGGTCGACGTCCAGGCCGTGCCGACGGTGAAACCCGCGTGAGATCGGAGGCATGCCGAGACATCGTAATGAGTCGACTCAGACGGCCGGCACGTCGAGTCCGCGAGGCGGACGGGCGCAGGCGGCGAGCAACACGATCCCGATGCCGCCGGCGGCGACCGCGCAGGTCACGCGCGCGGAGGCGAGGGCCGTGACGACGCCACCGAGCAGGAAGCCGATCGCCGGCATCACCTGATTCATGCTCTCGAGCAAGGCCATCACGGAGCTTTGCACGCGGCCCGAGAGGGCCTGTTGGATCGCGGTGACGAACGCGATCCACTGGGCGCCGTTGCCGGCGCCCCCGACGGCCGCCGAAACGCACGCGATCGCCAGGCTCGGAGCGAGCGCGAGGCCGGCGTAGCCCAAGCCGACCAGCGCGGTGCTCGCGGCCAGCACGAGCAGCAGCGGCACGCGGCTCGCGGCCGCATAGGCGATCCCGCCGAACAGCATGCCGACGCCCCATCCGGCCAGCAGGGCGCCG
Source organism: uncultured Solirubrobacterales bacterium (assembly GCA_963763525.1). Lineage (GTDB taxonomy): Bacteria > Actinomycetota > Thermoleophilia > Solirubrobacterales > Solirubrobacteraceae > Palsa-465. Next base: position 99,693 of record CAVXPA010000007.1, on the reverse strand, counting down.
TATCCGGCGTCGCTCGTCCCGAGCGTGCGCTTGGCGTAGACGATCTCGATCGGCACGACCGCGGTGAAGAAGATGAGCGCGAGCGACTGCGCCACGAACAGCCGCCGCACGCCGACGTGCGCCCACGCCTGCGCGACGCCCGCGCGCAGGCGCGCCAGCGAGCTCGTCGTACGATCGCTGTCGAGGCACAACTGGGTCGCCGTGGCGAGGATCACGGCGACCGCGAGGAACGACGCCGCGTCGACCAGCAGCGCCGACGCGGGGCCGAGTGCGGCCACCAGGACGCCGCCGAGCACGGGTCCGATCGCTCCGCCCGCGCTGAACGACACGTTCAAGATCGCGTTGCCGCGACGCAGCGCGCCGAGCGGGCGCAGCAGCGCGACCGTCGCACTGCGCGTCAGCGCCCGGGCGGTGATTGCGAGCACGCCGTCGAGCGAGGCCAGCACGAGCACGGCTGGCAGCGAGAAGTGGCTCGCCAACCAGGCGATGCCGGCGAACAGGAGCGCTTCGAGGGCGTGGATCGCGGGCAACACACGGCGCGGCGCGAGCACTTCGATCCGCACCGTCAGCAGCGGCGCAAGGACCGCCGGCAAGCACTTGAGCGCGAGGAACAGCGCCGCTGTCGCGAGCGCGCTCCCCGTCTGGTCGAACACCAGGATCGCCAGCGCGACGTCGCCGATCCAGCCGCCGAGCTCGTTGATCGTGTAGCCGGCGAACAGTCGCCTGAACGTCGGCGACCGCATGGGGTCCCGATCTGTCGGCTCGATCGGCCCGTCCCCGGATCGAGTCAGCACGCCATGGGCTAGCGTGCTGCCCGGCGGCGAGCGACGAGATCGAAGTACAGCAGCGCGGTGCAGAGCGCGGTGAACATGCGTGTGACGGTATCCACTGCGATGCCGAGGACCACCTGGGGCGCGTGCGCGCTGTTGCCTGCGATCGCCTCGCCCGCGAGCGTGACGCCGAGGGTGACGGCGGATGTCAGCAGGAGCAGCGCGAACACGTGCCCGTAGCGCCCGGCGGTGAGCTGCGCGCTGCGCCGCAACGCGCCGATCCAGTCCGTTCGCTCGATCGCGGCCACCTGGGCCACGACCGCCCATCGGATCGCGAGGATGACGCCGGGGATGACCAGCGCGAACAGACCCACTCCGATCCCGAGACCGGCGATGATCTCGGCCGCCGCGACGACTGGCAGCACGGTCAGGCTGCGCCGGGCGACGTCGGGCAGCCGCGGTGCCTCGCCGGCCCCGATCGGGACGATGGCCTGGATGTACAGCGCCGACACGAGCGGGCCGATCAGCGCGAAGTCGATCAGCGTCAGCGTTACCAGCGTCGGCACGCTCACGTTCTGCTGGGCCAGCGGCGCTGTCCCGGTGATCGCCAGTACGAGCAGCTCGTACGGCGCGACGACCGCGAGCGCGAGCACCGCGAACAGCAGCGGGTAGCGCCAGTAGGCGATCAGCGCCGTGCGGGCGATCTCGAGAACCGGCCGCGGCTCGTCAAGGTCAATCTTGGTAGGACGATCGGTAAGCAAGACGGGACGCCGGACGCAGTGTCGCACCTTCTTCGGGCCCTGGGGAGCGGATCGCGCGGTTTGCGAGACGGCCGCCGAGGGCGGCGACGGATAGACTCGCGCGCCGAGAGGAGAGCAGACGATTGCGGCAGCTGACGGGTCTCGACGCACAGTTCCTCGCGCTGGAGAACCCCAGACAGACTGGTCACGTCGGGGCGCTCGCGATTCTTGATCCGAGCACGCGTCCGGACGGCCGCCTCGAGCTGGATGACCTGCTGGGGCTGATCGCCGAGCGGCTGCCGCTGCTGCCCCCGTTCCGCTGGCGCCTGCGCCAGGTGCCGCTGTCGCTCGACTACCCGTACTGGATCGACGACCCCGACTTCGATCTCGAATACCACGTCCGCGAGCTCGCGCTGCCGCCGCCTCCGACCGACGCGAAGCTCGCGGACCAGGTGGCGCGGATCATCGCGCGGCCGCTCGACCGCGCGCGCCCGCTGTGGGAGGCGTACCTGATCCAGGGGCTGCCGGACGGAGACGTCGGGCTGCTGACGAAGATCCATCACGCCGTCATCGACGGAATCTCCGGCGCGGAGATGATGGGCGCTCTGCTCGACCTCACGCCCGAGGGCCGCGAGCCGCCGGACGTGACGCAGACGGACGTCAGGCGCGACCGCGAGCCGGGCGAGCTCGAGATGCTCGCGCGCGGCGCGCTCGGCGCGCCGCGCTATCTGGAGCGGGTCGTCCGCGCGCTCCCGTCGATGCTGCCGAACCTGGAGTACGCGCCGATCCTCAACGATCTGCCGGGCGCGCGGCTGATCGGGCGCGGCGCCGCGCGGGCCGCATGGCTGATCGGGCGCCGGGACCCGCGGCTGCTCGGCCGCCCGCGCCTGAAGCGCCCGCGGACGTCGTTCAACGGGCACGTCTCTGCGCACCGGCGGTTTGCCTTCGGTCAGTTGCCGCTGGATCAGGTCAAGGAGGTCAAGAACCGCCACGGCGTGACCGTCAACGACGTCATCGTCGAGTTGTGCGCGAGTGCCGTGCGGCGCTGGTTGATCGAGCACGACGAGTTGCCGGCGCAGCCGCTCGTCGCGCAGGTGCCGTTCTCGGTCCGGACCGAGCAGCACCAAGGGACGTATGGCAACCGGATCGGGATGATGAGCGTGCCGCTGTTCACGCAGGAGCCCGATCCGGCGAAGCGGCTACGACTCACCCACAGGGCGCTGCGGGCGGCCAAGGAGCGCTACGAGGCGCTGCCGGCCGACCTGCTCCAGGACGCGACCGAGTTCATCCCGCCGGCCGTGTACTCGCGCGCCGCCCAGCTCACGTTCTCGCTCGCGGCGAGCCGCACGCCGGTCTGGAACCTCGTCATCTCCAACGTGCCGGGTCCGCAGATCCCGCTCTACCTCGCAGGGGCACGGCTGAAGGCGATCTACCCGGTGTCTGTGATCACCGACGGCCTGGGCCTCAATATCACGGTCATGAGCTACGACGGCCGGCTTGACTTCGGGCTGGTCGCCGATCGAGAGCAGATGCCGGATCTGTGGAAACTGGTCGATTGGCTGCGCGACGCGCTCACGGAGCTGGAGAGCGAGGCCGCGCCGGCGGCCGCCGCGCGCTCGCAAGCTCCGGAGCAGGCCTAGGCGGATCGCGCCGCCGCGTTCACATCCTGGCCACACGCCGCCAACTCGCTGTTCGCTCGCGCGGCACGCCGTGAGCCTAGGTTTCCCGCCCTAGACGTCGAGTGAAGGGCTCGACGTCAGGTGCATTGGGCGTCGAGCAAAAGGAGCTGCGGCATGAGAGCTTTGCTTGGGTCGGTCAGGAGGCGGTGGCGGTTCTTCTCGATCGCGGTGGCGATGGCCGCGGGCGCAGCGGTGGCGGCGGTTCCCGCGGGCAGCGCGGACGCCGCTACGGGCTGCAATCTCGGCCCTGGAGGGGTGGTCAAGCATGTGATCATCATCCAGTTCGACAACGTCCACCTCGAGCGTGACAACTCGAACGTACCGTCGGACATCGAGCAGATTCCGGCGCTGTATGACTTCATGACCCAGAACGGGACGCTGCTCGCGAACGACCACACGGTGCTGATCTCGCACACCGCGGACGGCATCATCAGCACCGAGACGGGTATGTACCCGGACCAGAACGGCACCGGCGTCGCGAACGACTTCCCGTATCTGGATCCCTTCCAGACCAAGACGCGGGGCACGAGCGTGCCGGGCACGAGCGAATGCTCCGCGTTCACATACTGGACGGACCTCACGAACAGCTCCGCCGATCCGCTCTACACGCTGATCCACGGGCCGGCGAGCTCGACCGATCCGAATGGCGTCAACACGCCGGCGCCATGGGCCGCATTCACGCGCGCGGGCTGTGATTTCGCCGGGATCGGCTCCGCCGACATGGAGTTCGAGAACGACACGACCGATATCAGCAACGTGTACGGGTCCTCCTCGTCGCAGTACGCGCTCGGCAACTGGTCCTACAACACGGCCTACGACCAGTACTTCAACGCCGGCTCGAACCTCGGCGAGACGGACTTCGAGGGGCTTGCGATCCACTGCTCCGTTCTCGACAGCGGCCCCGGCGGGCTGTGCTCGACCGCGAACGGAGGCAAGGCTGACGTGCTGCCCGATGAGCAGGGCGGGTACAGCGGCTACAACGCGCTGTTCGGGGCGCTCAACGTCGACCCGGCGCTGACCGGCAAGACCGATCAGGCGCTGCCGGCCAATTACACGCCCGCCGGCGACACACCGCCGCCGGCCGGCGAGTGGCAGGCGCCGCCCGTGTACGACGTGTTCGCGCCGAACGCGAACAACACGGGATCGCACGCGGCGCCGGATCCCGGCAACGTTCCCGCCGAGACCGTCCCGGCGCCGAGCTCGTACACCCCCGGCGTCACGCCGACGACGGAGATCCTCGACTCGACGAACAATCCCGGGTTCCCCGGCTTCGACGGGATGGAGGCCAACAACGCGCTCGGCTACACCGCCGCTGCACAGGAGGCCGGCGTCCCGGTCACCTACACGTACGTCTCAGACGTGCACGACGATCAATACGAGCAGAATGACGGCGACGCCTTCGGGCCCGGCGAAGCGGGCTACGAGGCCCAGCTGCACGAGTACAACGCCGCCTTCACGGCGTTCTTCGCACGCCTCGCCCGCGACGGCATCACCAAGAAGAACACGCTGTTCCTGTTCACGGTCGACGAAGGCGACCACTACGACGGCGGCCCGCCGCTGAATCCCGGTTGCAACGGCTACCAGGTTCCGTGCCAGTACGGGACACCGGGCACGACGGCGCGCGATGAGGGCGAGATCGACACCAACCTGCCGGCGCTGATCAAGTCCGAGGGCGACAGCACGACGTTCGGGTTCGACGCCGACGACGCGCCGGCGATGATCGTCCCGAACCAGACGAGCCCGAGCGGGACGCGGCCCGGGCCGGACGACCCGGCCGTGCGCCGGCTCGAGCGCACGATCAGCGGGACCAGGGAATACAGCGAGATCGACGATAAGTACCACTCCATCACGGTCAACATGGCGGACGAGACGGAGGAGGAGATCCTCCACATGGTCAACTCCGACCCGAACCGGACGCCGACGTTCACGCTGTTCGGCGACCCGTCGTTCTACTTCCAGGCGAGCTGTGACGGCGGCCCGGGCCAGGGGCCGGGGGCCGGCTGCCCGACCCAGGATGGCGACTTCGCCTGGAATCACGGCGACATCCAGCCGGAGATCGCGAACACATGGGACGGCTGGGTCGGACCCGGCGTCAAGTCGATGGGCGAGAACACGGGGATCTGGGTCGACCACACGGACATCCGGCCGACGCTCATGACGATCCTCGGGCTGACCGACGACTACGCGTGGGATGGCCGCGCGATCGCCCAGATCCTCAGCGCACAGTCCGGTGCGATGCCGGCGACGATCAAGGACGACCTCGTCGACTATGAGCGGCTGAGCGGCGTGTACAAACAGCTCGACGCGCCGTTTGGCAAGTTTGGGCTGCAGTCGCTCGGCGCCGACACGCACGCGCTCGCGACCGACTCGTCCGGCGACTCGACCTACGTGTCGATGGACCAGCAGCTACAAGCGTGCGAGAGCGCGCGCAGCGCGCTGCTCCCGGCGATCCAGGACGCGATCTACAAGGCCGAGACCGGGCAGCAGGAGGTCGGGCACGCGCAGGCGGTGCAGCTGATCGGCGAGGCCACGGCGCTGATCCACGACACGGCGGTGCTCGAGTCCTCGACGACGCCGCCGGCGCAGCTCCTCTGCCGCTGACGCGCAGTCGCTTGCTCCCGCCGCCGGGCGACCGGCGGCGGGACCGCGGCCGGCCTTCGAGGGCCGGCCGCGCCGCGTCTGCGCGGCCTCACCAGGCCTGTGCGCGGCCGCAGTGCGGGCAGTCCACGGACGTCGACACGCTCGCCTCGAACGCGAGCCCGCACGTGCACGTGTAGAGCGCGTGATCCTCGATCGGCGTGACGTCGCGCGGGTGGCGCCCGGGGCTCGTCGGTGGGGTGGCAGCGTAGGCCTCGACGTGCGCAGCGCGCGGTCGGTCGGCGGCCGCGCCGGCGTGTGCCGCGCGCGCTCGGTTGCCCGGCCAGTGGCGGCGAAATTCCCCGATGCGTCGGTTTGCAGACCTGCGTCCTTCGAACACGTCTCAGCAAGGAACGACCGTCCCCACGATTGGTTTCGTGGCTCGGCGGACTTTTAGCCGCGGTTAACGGGACGCTAATCGCGGCCGGGGTGCACTGCACCGGGCCGGGCTTGTGGGAGAATGGCAACCGCATGGACCCGAGCCGCAAGCGCGCAATTCGGCTGACGGTTGCGCTGACCGCCGCGCTGCTGCTGGCATCGGCGCTCGTGTGGACGAGTTTCAGCGCGGGTGAGGAGGAGCTGACCGCGAGCCAGCTCCTCGCAAAGGCGAAGCCCGGTCAGTCCTACGAGCTCGCCGGCACGGTGACCGGTTGGAGCCACGCCGGCAACGGGATCGTGTTCAGCGTCCGCGATCCGAAGAAGCCCGTGTCGGTGACCGTGCGCTACAGCGGCATCGTGCCGGATCCGTTCGCGACCGGGCGCGGCGTCCTCGTCGGCGTGCAGAAGCGCGGCGATGAGTTCATCGGTCAGCAGAACTCGCTGACCACGAAGTGCCCGTCGAAGTACCAGGCCGCGGCGGCTTCATAGCGATGGCGCTGGTCGGCCGTGCGCTGCTGATCCTCGGCCTGCTGGTCGCGCTGTACGGAATCGGCGCGTCGATCTACGGCGCACGCACGGCCAACTCGGCGTGGGTCGATTCCGGCCGGCGCTCCATGTACGCACTGTTCGGCCTGATGGCGGGCGCCTTCGCGATCCTCGAGTGGGCGTTCCTCAGCAACCAGTTCTCCTTCAACATCGTCGCGGGCGGCTCGAGCTCGACGACGCCGTTCTTCTATCGGGCGGCGGCGGTGTGGGCGACGCAGGCCGGCTCGATCGTCCTGTGGATCCTGCTGCTGTCGCTGTGGTCGAGCCTGATCCTGTTCATCACCAGGCGCCGCGTGCGCGAGGTGGCCCCGATCGCGACCGCCGTCCTGCTGGGCTTCTGCGCTTTCTTCCTCACGCTGACGGTGATCGTCGCCAAGCCGTTCGCGACCACGGCCAACGCTCCGATCCAGGGCGTCGGGCTGGACCCGTTGCTGCAGCACACGACGATGATGATCCACCCGCCGATGCTGTACTCGGGCTACACGATGCTCGCGATCCCGTTCGCGTTCGCGGTCGGGGCGCTGATCAGCGGGCGCCTGAACGCCGAGTGGATCCAGGTCACGCGGCGATTCGCGCTCGGCGCATGGCTGTTCCTCGGGATCGGCATCCTACTCGGCGCACGCTGGTCCTACACCGAGCTCGGCTGGGGCGGCTACTGGGCCTGGGATCCGGTGGAGAACGCGGCGCTGATGCCGTGGCTGCTGGCGACCGCGTTCATCCACTCGGTGATGATCCAGGAGAAGCGCGGCATGCTGAAGATCTGGAACGTGTCGCTGATCCTGGGGACCGGCACGATGTCGATCATCGGCACGTTCCTGGTGCGCTCGGGAATCCTCTCCTCGATTCACGCGTTCGTCAGCGATCCAACGCTCAACATCGCGTTCGTGCTGTTGATCGCGACGATGCTCTGCGCGTCGATCGGGCTCGTGATCTGGCGCCGCGACCATCTGCGAAGCGAGGCGCGGCTGGACTCGCTGCTCTCGCGCGAGGCGATGTTCATCTACCAGAACCTCATCCTGGTCACGCTGACCGTCGTCATCTTCTGGGTCACGTTCTTCCCGCTGATCTCGGAGGCGATCACGGGAACCGAGGTCTCCGTCGGACCGCCCGCGTTCCGGCCGTTCGTCGTTCCGCTCGCGCTGATCATCGTGCTCCTGATGGGCATCGGGCCGCTGATTCCGTGGCGGCGGGTGACGGCCGCGAACCTCCGCCGGCAGTTCACGATCCCCGTGCTGGTCGGGGCGGTGACGTTGATCGTCCTGCTGATCCGCAGCGACGCGGACACGCGGCCGCTCGCGCTCACGATGTTCACGCTCGGCGCGTTCGTGCTCGCGACTGTCGCGCGGGAGGTGTGGCGCGGCACGGCGGCGCGGCGCGCCAGCACCGGCGATGCCGTCCCGCTCGCGCTGTTCGGGCTGATCCGCCGCAATCGCCGGCGCTACGGCGGCTACACCGTCCACGCGGGCCTGGCGGTGCTGCTGATCGGAGTCGCCGGCTCCTCCTCCTTCCAGCACTCCAACCAGGTCACGCTCGCGCCTGGGCAGAGCGCCATGGTCGACGGCTACAAGGTCACCTACGCGCGACCGATCGCGCAGGCGAGCGCCGCCAAGCTCACGTTCGGGTCGGTCCTGAACGTGACCAAGAACGGCCGCCACGTCACGACGCTGACGACCACGCGAAGCTTCTATCCCGACACGGCCGACCCGTCCGCCGGACCGATCTCCGAGGCGTTCGCGGGCAACGCCGACAGCCAAGTCGGTCTGCAATCGGGGTTCACGCGCGACATCTGGAGCGTGGTCGATCCGAACCTGCAACCGCTCCAGCCGCTGATCAATCAGGGTGACAAGGTGTTCCTGAAGTTCATGACCGGGCTGACGGCGTCGCAGGCGCGGAATCCCACGACGATCCAGGACATCGAGGACCTGCGTGCGCGGGCGATCACGGAGATCACCGAGCGCTACGTCACGCATCCGTGGCCCGTTCAGTTCCTCCTGATCGTCTCGCCGCTGGTGATGTGGATCTGGCTCGGCGCGCTGATCATGGCCGGCGGGGCGCTGATCGCGCTGTGGCCGCTCCCGGTCGCGGCGCGTCGTCGCGCGATCGTCCGCAGCACCGCGAAGCGGCGAGCGGCGCCGACGCCCGCGCCGGTGCGGGAGACCGTCTAGTGGATCCCGGCGAAACGTTTGGGCGGAGCCCACTAGTGGGGGCCGGGTAGGGATGCAGTTCCTGGTCATCCTCGCGATCCTGCTGCTCGTCGTGTTCTTCGTCAGCGCGCCGCTGCGCCGGCGCGCGGCAGCAGCGCTGAGCGAGGGCGAAGCCCTCGATGGGCATTGGACCCCGATCGACGCCCGGCTGACCGAGCTCGCCGACCTGGAAGCGGCCCGCGATGCCAAGTACCGCGAGATCCGCGACGCCGAGCTCGACCACATGACCGGCAAGCTGTCCGACGAGGACTTCGACGCGCTCGAGGCCGCGCTGCGCACCGAGGCGGTTCAGATCCTCCGCGATCTGGACCGCGTCGAGGACGACTGAGGGTCCACGACCCTGAGCGCCGCTACCATCCTGGCCGATGGTCATCTTCTTTTCGTTCATCCAGGTGGTGATCTGCGTCGTCCTGATCTTCCTCGTGCTGATGCACTCGGGGAAGGACTCGGGGCTGTCCGGGGCGTTCGGCGTCGGGACCGGCGCCGGTCCGTTCGGCGGCGGCTCGCTCGTCGAGCGCAATCTCAACCGCTGGACGATTGGCTTCGCGATCGCGTTCGTCGTGAACACGGTCATCCTGATCAAGATCTCGTAGGAACGGACTCCCGAGCCGCCGGTGCGCCCCCGGTCGACCGCGCCGCGCGCTTCGTGAACACGGCGACGGCGCGCCGCGGCAGGCGGCCGGTGGTCGACAGCCACGAGCCCGCCAAGATCAGCAGCAGGCCTGCGAGCGCGCCCGCGCCCGGACGCTCGCCCAGCAGCGTGATGCCGAGCGCAAGCGCGATGACCGGGTTGACGTAGGTGATCACCGTCGCTCGGCTCGTGCCCGCCTCCCGGATCAAGATCGTGAACACCACGAACGCGGCGGCAGTGCAGACGAGTCCGAGCACGACGACCGACGCGATCGCCCCCGTGGGCGGGACACGGCGCGGCGGATCGATCACAGCGAGCGGGGCGAGCAGCAGCGACGCGAGCGCGAGGCTCGCGCCCATCGCCGCGCGCGGGTCGAGCGCGCCGAGGCGGTGCTTGACGACCATCGGCCCGATCGTGTAGCCGACCGCGCCGATCAGGATCGCGCCGGCGGCGAGCAGCTCGTCGGTCTGTCCCGCGAGGTCGAGGCCGAGCAGCGCGATCACCCCGGCGAAGCCGAGCAGCAGCCCGAGCGCGCGCGTCCGGGTCGGGCGCTCGGAGTGATCGAAGCGAAGCGCGAGCAGCGCTCCGATCAGCGGCACCGTCGAGATGATGATCGCGGCCAGCGAGGAGCTGACGCGCTGCTCGCCGGCCGCGATCAGCGGGAACGGGATCGAGATCTCGACGACCGCGTACACGAGCAGCCAGCGCCAGCGTCCGCGCAGCGCCGGCAGCGTCCCCGCTCGCCACGCGAGCGCGAGCAGGACGACGGCCGCGAGCGTCACCCGGCCCCAGGCGAGCATCGGCGGTGTGACGCCGTCACGGACCGCGATCCGGATGAACAGGTACGGAATGCCCCATAGCACCGACGCGGCGGCGAACGCCAGCCAGGCGCGGCGGCTCACGGCTGCTCCTCCGAATCGCTCACCGAACGGATCCTAGTCTCGCCGCGCCTGCTAGTAGTGTCACTCGCGAATGAGCACGGGAGTTCGCGTGGATCGCGAACTGATCTTCCGGACGTTGACGTTCTGGCTTCGGCCGGCGTTCGTGTTGCGCGTGCTCAATCGGTTTCAGGTCATCTCCGGGTTCGATCGCTCGGTCGCGCTTGCCTCGAGCGCGCTGACCGCGCTGATTCCGCTCGCGATCGTCATCGGCGCGATCCTGCCGCATCACCAGGCTGACGCCGCGGCGCGGTGGATCATCGACCGCTACGGTCTGACGGGCGCCGGAGCCGCCGCGGTCCGCGACGTGTTCACGTCGGGCGCCGGCTCGGTCACGGACATCGGCCTGCTCGGCCTGTTCTTCCTCGCGATCGCTGTCTTGAGCTTCGCGCGCGGGATGCAGCGGCTGGTCGAGCAGACGTGGGAGCTCAAGCCGCTCAGCGTCCGCAACACGGTGGGCGATCTGGTCTGGCTGGTCGGGCTCGCCGTCTATCTGGGGCTGAGCGGCCTCCTTCACCGCGTGTTCGACCACGGGCGGATCACGATCGCGAGCAACGTCGTGATCATGCCGCTCAGCGCGGCCTTCATCCTCTGGACCGGCAGCATCCTGAGCGCAAGGCGGATCCCACTCAAGGATCTGTTGCCGTTCGCGATCCTGGCATCGCTCGCGCTGGCGATCTACTTCACCGGCGCCGTCGTCTACCTGCCGCACCAGTTCAGCGCGTACGCGAACCGCTACGGCGTCATCGGCGTGGTGTTCGCGATGATCTCCTCGCTGTTCTGCGTGATGGTGGTGCTGACGGCGTCGGCCGCCGTTGGGCGCGAGGTGCGCGCCGAGCTGGGTCGGATCAGCCGCGGCGAACGCCCCTCCGACGACGAGGTCAAGCGGGAGTGGGACGCGATCATCGCCGAGACGCGCTCGCGCTGGGAATCCGTGCGCGAGCACTTCGAGCGCCGCCGTGGTAAGGACGAACGCTGAGAGCGGGTCGCGTCCGTAGCTGTAATGCTGGCGGCCGGTGTCTGAGGAAAAGCGACGATGGACCTGACGTTCACCGCATCCGAGCTGGCGTTCCGCGACGAGCTGCGCGTCTGGTTCGCGGCTCACGACCCCGGGGCCGAGCCCGCGGGCGAGGACGGTCAGTTCGCCTGGCGGCGCGCGTTCCAGCGCCGGCTCGCGGACGCGGGCCTCGCCGCCGTCCACTGGCCGCCCGAGTACGGCGGTCGCGGCGCGACGCTGACCGAGTCGGCGATCTTCTTCGAGGAGCTGGGTCGCAGCGGGGCGCCGCTGCCGGCAAACGTGCTCGGGCTCCTGCTCGCGGGGCCGACGATCATGACCTGGGGCACGGCCGAGCAGAAGGATCGGTTCCTCGGGCCGATCCTGACCGCTGCCGAGATCTGGTGCCAGGGGTTCTCCGAGCCCGACGCCGGCTCGGATCTCGCCAGCCTGAAGACGCGGGCGCGCAAGGAAGGCGACGGGTGGGTGCTCCGTGGACAGAAAGTGTGGACGAGCGGGGCGCAGTACTCGAAGTGGTGCATGCTGCTCGCGCGCACCGATCAGGATGTGCCGAAGCACCGGGGCCTGAGCTACTTCCTGATGGACATGCAGCAGCCCGGCGTGAACGTCCGGCCACTGCGCCAGATGACCGGGGGGTCTGAGTTCAACGAGCTGTTCATCGACGGCGCCTACGCCTCGGATGATCAGGTGCTCGGCGGCGTCGGCAACGGCTGGAAGGTCGCGCTGACGACGCTGATGAACGAGCGGGCGGGGCTCGCCTTCTTCTTCCAGGTGCGGATGCGTCAGCTGCTCGATCGCGTGATCGAGGAGGCAGACCGGAGCGGGGCTCTGCGCGATCCGGTCCTCGCCGAGCGGATCGGCGAGCTGCACCTGCGTGCGGAGATCCTCCGCCTGACCGCCTATCGCGGCCTGACCGCGGTACAGAAATACGGGCAGCCCGGCCCGGAGGGCTCGCTGACGAAATGGATGTGGTCGGAGACCAATCAGGCGCTGACCCAGTTCGCGGCCGACCTGCTCGGCCCGCGCGCGCTCCGCGCCGGCGATCCGTGGGCGTATGAGCTGCTTCGGGCCCGCGGCAACTCGATCGAGGGCGGCACGACCGAAGTGCTGCAGAACATCGTCGCCGAGCGCGTGCTGGGACTCCCGAAGGCCAGGTAGGCCCCGCGCGTGGACTTCGACCTGAGCGAGGAGCAGCGGGAGATCAAGGGGGTCGCGCACGAGCTGCTGAGCGCCCGCTCGTCATTCGCGCGCGTGCGCGAGGCCGCCGAGGCGGGCAGCTACGACGAGGCGCTGTGGCGCGAGATCGTCGCGCTCGGCTGGCCCGGGATAGCGGTCGCCGAGGAGTACGGGGGCCAGGGGCTGGGCGCGGTCGAGCTGGCCGTGCTGCTCGAGGAGCTCGGTTATGCGTGCGCGGCGACGCCGTTGCTGCCGTCCGCCGTGACGGCGGCCGCGATCCAGGCCGCCGGGAGCGAGGAGCAGCGCTCGCGCTGGCTCCCGGGCCTCGCCGCCGGCGAGCTGACGGCGGGCCTGGGCACGCGCGAGCTCGCGGCCGACGGTGTCGGGGCCGCGCTCGTGCTCGTGTTGCCTGGCGCGCGAGACGGGAGCGGCGCACGGCTCATCGCCACGCCCGAGGCCGAGCCGTTCGAGTCGATCGACCCGACGCGGCGGTTCGCGCGCGTCGACGGCGAGCTCGAGCCGCTGGAGGACGGAGCCGCGGAGCGGGCGTACGGCGCGCTCGCGGCCGAGCTCGTCGGCGTCTGTCAGCGGGCGCTCGAGCTGACGCTCGACTTCGTCAAGAACCGCCACCAGTTCGGCGTCCCGGTCGGGTCCTTCCAGGCGGTGGCGCACCGCTGCGCGCGAATGCTGCTCGAGACCGAGGGCGTCCGTTCCGCCGCCTACTACGCGGCCTGGGCAGCCGACGCCGATCGCGAGCGCCTGCCCGAGGCGGCGGCGCTCGCCGCCGCCGCGGCCGCCGACGGCGGGCGAGAGGTGACCGCGAGCGCGATTCAGGCGCACGGCGGGATCGGCTTCACCTGGGAGGCCGACGTGCACTGGCTGTACAAGCGCGCGCAGCTGGACGCCGCGCTGCTCGGCGGCGCCGGGCATCACCGGATCGCGCTCGCCAGGATCGCCGCCTCGAGCCGAAGGTAGATTCCCCGGATTTTGCGAGGTAGGCGTACACTGACGCCGGCGTGGAAGCTGGACACGGGCTCACGGATGTGCCGTCGCGGCTCCCGAAGACTCGGGAGGCTGTCGTCTATGCCAAGCGCCGGCACGCGGGCCAGCGGCGCAGCACCGACGGGGCTCCGCTCATCGTGCATCCGCTCGAGGTCGGGGCGCTTCTGGAAGAGGCCGAGAGGCCCGATGACGTGATCGCAGCCGGCGTGCTGCACGACGTGATCGAAAAGACCGACGCGAGTCCCGACGAGATCCGCCGGCGGTTCGGAAGCAGGGTCGCGACGCTCGTGCTCGCGGTCACCGAGGATCGTTCGATCGCCGACTATGCGGCCCGCAAGGCCGCGCTGCGCCGGCAGGTCGCGAGCGCCGGCGAGGAGGCGCTGAGCGTGTTCGCTGCCGACAAGATCTCGAAGGTGCGCGAGCTCGAGCGGCTCGACGGCGAGCTCGGCAGAACGCACGCTCGCAACCTGCGCCACTACCGTGCCTCGCTGGAGCTGCTCGAGAAACTGCTGCCCGACGCTTCGCTGACCAGGCGTCTGCGCGAGGAGCTCGGTCGGCTCCCTGCGCGAGCGGGGGCGGACCGGTCGCTAACCCGCGCGAGCTGAGCGCCGCAAGCACCCAATCCCTAGCACGTGGCGGGTGCAGGCTGGGCTATCGTCCGTAGGGGAATGGTTACAAAACCAGTCGTGGCCGGGACGGCAGGGATCGCGTGACCACGAAGCCACGGGGGACGCTGGAAGAGGCGGCGCCCGTTGACGCGGCCGGCGCCGGCGAGACCGACCCCGGCGCCGCGGCGAGCCCGCGCATCCGGCGCACATTCAACGAGGCGGCACACAAGCTCGGTCACTGGCGGGTCGAGCCCGCGCCAGCCCGGGTGTCCGACGCGGACGACGGCTCGATCCCGGCGGCCGACGCGGACCACGACGTCGTCGCACACGCCGCCCGCACGGTCCTCGCGCTCGGCGCGCTCGGAGTCGTGTACGGCGACATCGGCACGAGCCCGCTGTACACCGAGCAGACGGTGTTCACCGCCTATCCGCATGCCGCGCACACGACTCCGGCCGGCGTCTACGGCATCGCTTCCCTGATCTTCTGGACCCTGACGGTCATCGTCTCGATCAAGTATGCGGGCTTCATCATGCGCGCCCACAACCGCGGCGACGGCGGGATCATGGCGCTGACGGCGCTCGTCCAGCGGCTCAGCGTGAAGCATATGGCGCTGTTCCTGACGTTGGGGATCTTCGGCGCCTCGTTGTTCTTCGGCGATGGGATGGTCACGCCGGCGATCTCGGTCATCTCGGCTGTGGAAGGGTTGAATATCGCGGCCCCCGCGCTGTCGCACCTCGTGGTGCCGATCTCGCTCGCGATCCTGCTCGTCCTGTTCGCGATCCAGCGAAAGGGCACGGGCGCTGTCGGCTGGCTGTTCGGCCCGGTGATGCTGTTCTGGTTCTTGGTCCTGGGAATCGTCGGCGCCCGCGAGCTGATCCCGCACCCGAGCGTCCTCCAGGGCCTCTCGCCGGTCTGGGCCGCGCGCTACATGATCGACGGCGGCTCGGCCGCGTGGCTGAGCCTCGGCGGGGTCGTGCTGTGCTGCACGGGTGCCGAGGCGCTGTATGCGGATCGCGGACACTTCGGCGCCGGGCCGATTCGCTCCACCTGGTACATGATCGTGTTTCCGTGTCTGATGCTGAACTACCTCGGCCAGGCCGCGCTGATCCTGCAGAAGCCGAGCGCGACCCAGAACCCGTTCCTGCTGCTCGTGCCGCACTGGGGGCAGCTGCCGATGGTGTTCCTCGCGACGATCGCGACGGTCATCGCGTCCCAGGCCGTCATCACGGGGTCGTTCTCGGTCGCCCGCCAGGCCGTCCAGCTCGGCTTCCTGCCGCGCATGCGGATCAAGCACACCTCGCGACTCGAGGGCCAGATCTACGTGCCGATCGTCAACTGGGCGTTGTGCCTCGGAGTCGCGGTGCTCGTGCTGGTGTTCCGCTCCTCGGCCCGGCTCGCCGACATGTATGGGGTCGCCGTCACCGGGACGTTCATTCTCAACACTGTCCTGTTCCTCGCGGTCGCCCGGGCGCTGTGGCACACGGCGATCTGGAAGCTCGCGCTGCTCGGCGGGCTGTTCCTGTTCGTCGAGGTCGCGTTCTTCAGCGCCAACATCGCGAAGATCGCGCACGGCGCGTATCTCCCGCTCGCCGTCGGGCTCGTGATCTCGGCGCTGATGTTGACCTGGCGGCGCGGACGGGATCTGGTGACGCGCAACCGAACGCAGCAGGAAGGTTCGCTGAAGGATTTCCTCGCTGGCCTTCGGACCGCGCAGCCGCCGATCGTGCGCCTGCCCGGTACCGCGATCTTCCTCAGCCCCGGCAAGGAGACCACGCCGCTCGCGCTGCGTGCGCAGGTCGAGCACAACCACGCGCTGCACGAGAAGGTCGTGATCGTCTCGGCCGATCCGGTTGGCATCCCTCATGTCCCGCCGGAGAAGCGGTTCGTCGTCGAGCGGCTCGGCCAGGGCCTGTTCAAGGTCGCGCACGTCACGATCCGGCAGGGTTACCAGGACGCCGTCAACGTGCCCGCGGACCTCGCGCTCGCGCGCAAGGCCGGAAAGCTCGAGCGCAACCTCGACCTCGAGCACGCGTCGTATTTCGTCTCGCGGATGACGATCGTGCCGTCCGACGCGCACGAGATGCACGCGTGGCGCAAGAAGCTGTTCATCGGGATGTCGCGCAATGCGGCGAGCCCGATCGAGCACTTCGGCCTCCCGAGCGACCGGACGGTCATCATGGGCTCCGAGGTCTCGTTCTGAGGGCGTCCAGCCAACCACAGCCCGTGCGCGCGAGATAGCGTGCAGTGACACGACCAACGAAAGGACCGACCTGATGGGCTCTGGGCAGCGATTCGAACGGCCGGCGCGATGAACCACCTGCTCCGCGGCAAGGCGCCGATCAGTGACGCGGGCTGGGAGATGCTGGATGAGGAGGCGCGTGAGCGACTGACGCCCGCGCTCGCGGCGCGTAAGCTCGTCGACTTCTCCGGCCCGCACGGATGGGAATACTCGGCCATGAACCTCGGGCGCGTGACGCCGCTGGCGACGGTGCCGGCCGAGGGCGTGACGGCTCTACAGCGACACGTCGTCGCGGTGGTCGAGCTGCGGGCCGACTTCGCGCTCTCTCGCGCGGAGCTGCGCGACGCCGACCGGGGCGCCGACGACACCGACCTCGGCCCGTTGGATCAGGCCGCGCATCAGATCGCGACGACCGAGAACACCGCCGTGCTGCACGGCTGGGAGGGGGCCGTCGCCGGGATCGGCGACCGCACCCCGCATGAGCACCAGTCGCTCGGCGAGACGCCGAACGCGTATCCACGCGTCGTCGCTCGTGCAGTCGAGACGCTGCTCAACAGCGGCATCGGTGGCCCGTACGGCCTCGCGCTGGGGCGCGAGCAGTACCGGCTCGTGATCGAGACGGCCGAGCGCGGCGGTTATCCGCTGCTCGAGCACCTGCGAGGGATCCTCGGCGGGCCGATCGTGTGGGCGCCGGGCGTGACCGGCGCGGTCGTGGTCAGCCAGCGCGGCGGGGATTTCGTGTTCGAGTCCGGCGAGGACCTGTCGATCGGCTATGACTCACACGACGGCGACGTGGTGCGGCTGTATCTCGAGGAGAGCTTCACGTTCCACGTCGCGACGCCGGAGGCCGCGGTCGCGCTCAAGCCGTGATTTGGCGGGCTAGCCCTCGCCCTTCGGCGGCAGCGTGCTCGCGAACTCCACGCCGCGGCGCACCCAGGCGCCCAGCTGACGCTTCGTCTTGACCCCCTCGGGCGCGACGCGGATCCACCCGGCCATCGCGCGTCCGCGCATCACCATCAACTCGGCGTGCGGTCGCGCTAGAACGGCGTCGCTCTCCTCCGGGTCGACCCGAACCAGCAGCCCGCCCTGCCCCGATGCCGCCACCGACATGTTCCCGTGTAGCAGAAAGGCCAGGCCGCCGAACATCGCCTTCTCGGTGATGTCGGGCTGATCGGCGAGCTGCTCGCGAATGCGGTTGGCGAGATCGTGGTCGTACGCCATCTTGGAACCTCACCTTCTGATCGGGGGGCGTCCGTGCGAGTCCCGCTCCAGGATCTCCTTGAGCGTGCGCAGGTCGGCTTCGTTGGCACGTCTGATCGACCGCGAGATGAGGCGTGCCGAGAGGTTCGAGAATCGCGCCGGCTCGCCCTGGTTGCGCAGCGTCATCCTGGTCGAGCCGTCCGGCAGCTCCTCCCACGTGTACGTCGTCTCCATCGGGAACGGCCCCTCCGCGGTTTTCATCACGAACCGCGCCGCCGGGACGAGTTCCGTCACCTCGTACGTGTAGGACAGCGGGCGGCCGAGGAACCGTGCGACGAATGCCAATCTCGAGCCGACCGCCAGCGGCGGGGGCGACTCCCACTGCACGGACCTGATGCGGCGATACCACTCCGGCGCGCGATCGGGGTCGCTTGCGTAGGCCGCCACTTCCGCTGGTGGGCGCGCGATCTCGATCTTCGTTTCCACCGAGACGGCCACCTATTAGTGCCCCGTCAAGGTTCGCATGGCTACTCCGGCGCCCGCCGCAGTACGTCGCGCAACGCGGGCTCGAGCTCCGGGAAGCGAAACTCGTAGCCGAGCTCGAGCAGCCGTGCCGGCAGCACCCGCTGACCCGTCAGGACGATCGTCGCCATCTCGCCGTAGAGCGCGCGCACCGCCGCGCCCGGGACGGGCAGGACAGCCGGCCGGTGAAGCGCGCGCCCGAGCGCCCGCGACAGCTCGGCGTTCGTGACGGGGTTGGGAGCGGTGACGTTCACCGGCCCCACCGCGCCCTCGTCATCGAGGCAGCGCAGCAGCGCGCCGGCAACGTCGCCCACGTGGATCCACGGCACGTATTGCCGGCCTCCGCCAACCGGCCCGCCGAGGCCGAGCCGGAAGGGCGGCAGCATCTTCGCCAGCGCGCCGCCGTGCGGCGCGAGAACGACGCCGGTCCGGGTCAGCGCGACGCGAATGCCCGCGGGCGCCTGCTCGGCCTCGTGCTCCCAGTCCACCACGACCCCGGCCACGAAGTCGTTGCCGGGCCGGGGCGACTCGTCGATCGCCTCGTCGGCGCGCGGGCCGTAGTAGCCCGTCGCCGACTGCGAGATCAGAATCTTCGGACGCTCGCCGTCCGCCAGCGCCGCCAGACCGGCAATCAGGGACCTCGTGCCGAGCACGCGCGAGTCGTGGATCTCGCGCTTGACCGCGGGACTCCAGCGCTGGGCGATCGGCTCGCCCAGCAGGTTGATCACGGCATCGGTCCCGGCGAGCCCGGCGGGCGGGGGCGAGCGCTCCGGCTCGATCCACCGAATGAGCTCGACGCGCTCGCCGAGCGCCGATCGCGCTCGATCCGGATCTCGGGTCAGCACGACGACGCTGTCGCCGCGCCCGAGGAGCGCCGGGACGACGGCACCCCCGATCAGGCCGGTCGCGCCCGTCAGCGCTACGCGCACCGCGTCGCCTGTGATTGCACGAACATTCGGACCATTCTGGCGCTCAGTTGCCGGCCGCGAGTCCCGCCGCCACCGTGGTCTCTGACGATTCGCGCCGGAGTGGAGAGCCGGGCAGCGCCAGCGCGCCGGCCGCGCCGATGGCGCAGATGCCGGCCGCGACCAGGCATCCGGCGTGCAGACCGGTCATGAACGCGCTCTGGATCGAGTCCACGACGGTGGCGTGCAGCGGTCCCGGGACGCGCGCCGCGACCGCGTAGCCTGCGCCGACCGAGCTCTGGGCGAGCCGAAGCGCGCCAGCCGGTAGGTGCGCCGCGCTCGAGTGCAGCAGGTGCGACGCGTACAGCGAGGTGTAGACGCTGCCGATGATCGCGACGCCGAGCGTTCCGCCAGTCTCGCGGGTGGCGTCGTTGACGGCCGAGCCGACACCTGCCTTGGCGGGCGGCAGCACGCTGAGGATCGACTCGGTCGCGGGCGCGGTCGTCAGGCCGAGGCCGGTGCCCATCATCACCATCTGCAACACGATCGTCGTGTAGGGCAGGGAGACGCCCGCCTGCGAGATCCACAGGAAGGAGGCGCCCAGCAGCGCCAGGCCGCTGACGACGATCGTCCGGGTCCCCAGCCGTCCCGCGAGGTTCGCGCCGAGGACCGACGCAGCGCCGACGCTGAGCGCGACCGGCAGGATGCGGGCGCCGGTCGAGAGCGTGCCGTAACCGCGGACGAACTGGAAGTACTGCGTGATCAGAAAGATGAAGCCGAACAGGGCGAAGAACGCGACGGTCACCGAGCCGCTCGCCGCGGTGAACGCGCGGTGGCGGAACAGCGACACGTCGAGCATCGGGTGCTCGCGGCGCTTCTCGATCCGCACGAACGCGATCGTGGCGAGGAGCGCGATGGCGAATCCGATCAGCGTCGGCGCGGACGTCCAACCGTGTCCGGGTGCCTCGATGATCGTGTAGACGAGGGTCCCGATCGCGACCGTGGCGCTCAACAGGCCCGCGCGATCGATCGGTGGCGCCGCCGGGTCGCTCGACTCGGGCACGACCCGCCAGACGGCGACCGCGGCCAGCAGGGCGAGCGGGACGAGCGCGAGGAACACGCTCGGCCAAGCGAAGATGCTCAGCAGCAGCCCGCCGGTGACAGGTCCGATCGCCACCCCGAGGCCGGTGACCGCGCCCCACACGCCGATCGCCTTCGCGCGTTCGGCGCGATCGGTGAACGTGTTGGTGATGACCGACAGCGTCGTGGGGAAGATCAGCGCGGCGAAGGCGCCCATCACGAACCGGGCGGCGATCAGCTCGCCGGCCGTCACGCAGGCGGCGCCGGCGGCGCTGGCGGCGGCGAACCCGAGCAAGCCGGCGAGCAGCGCCGGCCTGCGGCCGAAGCGATCGCCGAAGCTGCCGGCAGCAAGCACGAGCGCCGCGAACGCGAGGTTGTAGCCATCGACGATCCACTGCAGTTGGCTGGTGCTCGCCCCGAGCTGCCGGGTCAACGACGGCAGTGCGACGTTGACGATCGTCGTGTCGATGTTGATCGCCAGCGCCGCGAGGCAGACGGCGGCGAGGATCGCCCCTCGAGAAGCTTTGGAAGCATTGCGCACGGTTTCTTCTCCAAATCGTGAAGTTGACAGCAGCAACACCGGTATAGTTGCAGATATGTGTGGACACTGTCAACATCCTTTCGTGTCCGATTTACGACAAGGACTTCTGTGACGACGAAGACGCGCTACCACCACGGCAACCTCCGCGCCGCGCTCGTCGACGCCGGGGTCGAGCTCGCGCGCGAAGGCGGGCCGGGAGCGATCGTCGTCCGCGAGGCGTCGCGTCGTGTCGGCGTCTCGCACAACGCCGCCTACCGCCACTTCCCCGATCGCGATGCGCTGCTCAAGGCAGTCGCCGAGCGGTGCATGAGCGAGCTGGCGACGCTGATGGAGCGTCTGATCGCCGAGGTCGACGAGCGGGACCAGACCCCTGAGGCCGCGTTTCGGCGGTTGCGGGCGACGGGCTCGGCCTACGTCCAGTTCGCGCTATCGGAGCCGGGTTTGTTCCGCACTGCCTTCGCGGTTCCCTCGAGCCTGCCCCCCTTCGGCCCGCACGAAGGTGTGGGCGAATCGGGGCTGGGTCCATTTGGGATCCTGAGCGCCCAGCTCGATGCGCTCGCCGCTGCCGGCGTGATCCCACCGGAGCGTCGGGAGTACGCCGAAATCGCGGCCTGGTCCGCGGTCCACGGGTTCAGCATGCTGGTGCTGGAGGGGCCGCTGCGCGAGCTGCCCGGCGCGATGCGCGACGCCGCGCGCGATCGCATGCTCGACAACGTCGAGCGCGGCCTCTGACGGACCTCGGGGGACGGACTCAGACGAGTCCGGCCTGCTGAATCAGCGCGACGGTCTCAGACGAGCCCGGCCTGCTGGATCAGCGCGACCGCCTTCTGATCGGTTCCCAGCGCCACGGGATTCAGGATCGCGGGGGAGACGTCGCTGAGCGGCGGGAGGGCCGGGTTCGCCGCGATCCCCGGCCGTGCCGGATACTCGAAGTCGTAGCCGCCCGAGAGGATGCGCTGAGCGGCCGGCGAGACGATGAACGCGACGAACGCGTCCGCCGCGCGGCGATGCCTGCTCGAGGCGAGCACCGCGGCGCCCGAGATGTTCTCGATCGAGCCAGGGTCGTGGTTCGGGAAGTAATAGAGCGCGCTGTGCGTGGCGCCGGCGCCGAGCTCCAGACGCAGGCGGTACCAGTAGTACTGGTTGACGATCCCGGCCGCGACGTCGCCGCGGTTGACCGCGGCAACGACGCCCTCCTCGTCCTGATAGAGCTGTGCGTTGTGGCGCAGCCCGGCGAGCCAGCGCGCCGCGGCCACGGTCCCGTATCGGGCGATCACCGCTCCGACCAGCGGTGGGAAGTCCGAATCGGTCGGGGCGATTGCGATCCGGCCCTTCCACTGCGGCTCGGCCAGCTGCAGAACCGACGCTGGGAGCGCGCCGCGCGACAGTCGCGCCGGGTCGTACGCGAGGCTCGAGACGCGCAGAGCGACCCCGACCCAGTCGCCCGCCGGGGAGCGCTCGCGGGCGGGGATCTGAGTGAGCGTCGATCCCGGCAGCCGGGCGAGGAGCCGGTGCCCTTCGAGGTCCATCAGCTCCGGCGAGTTCTCTGTCAGATAGACGTCCGCGGGCGAGGAGCTGCCCTCCTGGAGGATCTGATCCGCGAGCACGATCCCGTCAGCCGTCCGGACGCTGACGTGGATCCCGGTCGCTCGCGTGAAGGCCTGCACGAGCGCATCGGTGAGCTGCGGGTGCTGGCCGTTGTAGAGAACGATCGAGTTCGGATCGCCGCCTCCGCAGCCCGCCAGCGCCAGGCCGAGGACGAGCGCCGTGATGCCGGCGACCGCGAGCTTCGCGCGTCGCGAACGCCACCGCGCCCGCTCACGCCGTCGCCGTGGCGCCCGCGTCTCGAGGTCCGTCACGGTCGCGTCGCCGTGTTCGCGGCCAGTGCATCGGGCTCGTGCGCGAGCTTCGACTCCTCCGGCCCGCCGGGGTAGGCCATCACCGCACCCACGACCGAGACGACGATCTGCTCACCCGGTGCCGGCACGTCGTGTCCGAGGATGCGGGCGCTGATCGGCTCGAGGACGCCGTCGAGCCGGAGCTGAAGGACCGTGTGCGGGCCGTAGAACGCGTGCGAAAGCGCGGTCGCCGGCGTTGCCGGCCGGGCGGCGCCGGAGCCGACGGCCTCGCCGCCCGCCCGGCGGACGAGGATCTGCTCCGGGCGGATCATCGTCTGCACCCACCCGCGCATGTGAGGATCGATCAGCGGGATGTCGCCGAGGGCACAGTGCACGAGGCCGCGCCGCGCGTGACCGGCGAGCACGACCGCCTCGCCGACGAACCGCGCCACGTCGAGGTCGGCGGGGGTGCGGTACAGCGCGGCCGCGGGAGCGGTCTGCACGAGCCTGCCGGCCCGCAGCACGGCCACCTCTCGCCCCATGGACAGCGCCTCGGCCTGGTCGTGGGTCACGAGCACCGCCGTCGTTCCCTGTGCCCAGAGCGCATGCAGGACGGCTTCGCGCGTGCTCGGCTCGGAGCGCCGCGTCGAGACCCGAGAACGGTTCGTCGAGCAGGACCACCGGCGGGCGTGGCGCGAGCGCTCGCGCGAGTGCGACGCGCCGCTGCTCGCCACCTGAGAGCTCGTGCGGGCGGCGAGCGGCGTAGGCGGTCCCGAGGCCGACGAGCTCGAGCATCTCCCGCGCGCGCCCCGCCGCCCTGCGCTCGCGCCGGCGCAGACCGAACGAGACGTTCTCGGCAACGGTGAGGTGCGGATACAGCGCCCCCTCCTGGGCGACGTAGCCGATCAGGCGTTTCTCCGGCGCGAGCTGCACGCCACCTGCCTGCGCGACGACCGACCCGCCGACGAGGACGCGACCGTGCTGCTGGCGGACGAAGCCCATGATCACTCGCAGCAGCGTCGTCTTGCCGCTGCCGGACGCGCCGAGAATCGCCGTCAGCGTGCCGTCGGGGACGACGAGGTCGACCTCCGAGAGCACCTCGCCGCTCCCGTAGGAAGCGGAGATTCGGTCGCACTCGAGCTCGCCCATGTCAGTCCTCGGCGACGCCGCGGACGCGGCCGAACCGGCTCATCAGGACGTACGTCGCGCCGAGCGCCAGGACGATCAGCACCGCCGCGTACGGAGCCGCCGCGGCGAACGCGACCGAGCCGCTGTCGGCCCAGAACTCCGTGCCCAGCGTGCTCAGTCCGGGCGGGAGCAGAACCTGAGCGGTCGAAAGATCGCCCGAGCACGAACGCGAACACGAGAACGGCGGCCGCCGCGATCCCGGGGCGCGCCAGCGGCACCGTCACGCGCCACACGGTCCGCAACGGCCCCAGCCCGAGCGAGCGGCCCGATTCCTCGAGCGCGGGCTCGACCAGGCCGAGCGTGCTGCGCAGCGCGACGACCGCGAACGGCACGAACAGCATCGCCTCCGCGAGCACCGTCAACACGACCGTGCCGTACAGGAAGCCGGTGAGCCGGCTGGCGCCGTACGCGATCGCGATCGCGGCCACGAGGTCCGGCAGCGCGAACGACAGGTAGACGCTGCGCTCGATCGTCGTGGCGAGCCGCCCGGAGTAGCGGACCGCGAGCATCGCGACCGGCAGCGCGAGCAGCAATGCCACGAACGCGGAAGCGATGCCGAGCAGCACGGACGTGAGCGTCGCCGGCCACAGCGAACCGCTGCCGGCGGGCGCGCCGGCCGTGCCGCCTCCAGCCGCGAACCAGTGGATCAGCAGCCCCAGCGGGATTCCGAGGCTGATCGGCGACGAGCAGGCCAAGACCGAGCAGGACCGGAACGGCTCGCGCCGCCCGAGCCCGTAGCGGACGCTCGCCCGCCGCGCGCCCTGGCTGATCCGCGTGTAGTTGGCGCCGCCGCGCAGGCGCGTGCTCGCCGATCAGGACGAGCGACGCAGAGCACGATCGAGAGCAGTGCCAGCGCGGCCGCGCCGGACGCGCTGAAGCTCAGCTGGTACTGCGCGTAGATGTTGACCGACAGCGTCTGGAACTTGAGCGCGACGAACGCGTCGAACTCGACCAGCGTGTCGAGCAGGACGAGCAGCATGCCGCCGAGCAGAGCCGGGCGCAGCTGCGGCAGAACGACCCGGCAGAACGTGCGCCACGGCCCCAGCCCGAGCGAGCGCGCCGTCTCCTCGAGCGCCGGATCCATGACTCGCAGCGACGCGGCCACGAGCAGCAACACGATCGGGTAATAGGAGAACGTGACGATCCCGGCGGCGCCCCAGAACCCGGTCAGCGACGGGCTCAGCGTCGCCCACGCGTAGCTCGTCACGAACAGCGGCACGACGAGCGGCGCGACGAGCAGCAGCGGCCAGATCCGGCGGCCCGGAACGCGCGTGCGCTCGACCACCCACGCCGTGGCGACGCCGAGGATCCCCGCGACGGGCGTCACGACTGCCGCGAGCTCGAGCGTGTTGCGCAGCAGCGTCGGCGTCGAGCTCGCCGTGATCGCCGCCCTCGCGGCCGGGACGCCGCCCTGCAGCGCTTGAACGATCGTCACCAGGACAGGTAGCAGGACGACGGCGGCGACGGCGCAACTGACCAGGAGGAGCCCGCGCGGGACGCGCGCGGATCTGCTCATCTCAAGCTGCCGCTCGGGGTGCTCACGAGAGCTATGACGCCGAGGGTGAGCGGGACCTTCCCCGCTGGGGGATCAGGCGGTCGGCGTGAGCGGGACGATTCCCGCCGGCTGGCTCGGCGGCCGCTGAGCCACCTGCGCCACCGGCTCGCCCCGCCGACGCTTGCGCCCCACGCGAAGGTACTGCGCGCCCGAAGTACGAGCCGACCACCAGCGTGACCGCGAGCACCTGCGCGACGATCGTCTGGACGTTCGGGAACAGCGAGAACCACTGTCCCGCCCAGCCCGGGAACTGGATGCCGATCGGCGTCGTGCCGATCCAGCCCGCGAGCTGCATCTCGTTGACTTCCTCGCCGACCATCACGAACAGCACCACGACGAGCAGCGCGCCGGTGATGATCAGCAGGCGCTTGTACGGGAGCCGCTGGTGCAGGGCGAACGTCAGCACGCCCACTGCGGCGGTGAACAGGCAGCCGAGCAGCACGCCCTCCAGCACTACGCTCGAGCCGAACGTCACGCGGAGGTTCTGCAGGAAGATCACGATCTCGAACCCCTCGCGGTAGATCGACGTGAAGCCGAGCAGAGCGAGGCCGAGCAGCGTGGCGCGCATCGTCTTGTCGGCGTCGCCGGACAGCAGGCCGCGGCGGCGCTTGTGGTGGTGGGAGATCCAGCCGGTCCAGTAGACGCGGTGGAAGAACCAGTTCATCACCATGAGCAGCACGATGATCGCCGGCATCCCGGTCGCCGCCTGAAGGTCGAGGCCGCTGGCCGCCGAACTGGCCGATCACCCAGACCGCGGCAAACCACGTCGCCGACGGTCGCCGCGAGGCGCGATCCCTCCGCCGGCGGCGACCGGGCGGCGGTAGACCTTGTTGGCGCCGAGGAAGCTCGCGGTGATCGCCGCCAGGCACGAGGATCGTCTCGAGCCCCTCGCGGAACACGAGGATCGCGCTGTCGATCACCGCGCTCGTGGGGCTCATGTGGTTGGCCGGGTTGCTCGGGTCGGGCGTGCCGCCGCTCGAGTGCCAGCCCAGGATCACCGCCGCCACCGAGACGCCGAGCACGGCAGCCACCCAGACGTAGAAACTGCGCCGCGAGGAAAGCTCGCGCTTGGGCGTTGAGGCCGCAGGCGTGCTGGTAGCCGTCGGGCCCGATGGCGTGCTGGAAGCGGTGCTGGGGGTCTCGGCCATCTGTGAGGCGGCTGCGCGGAGCGCGGGCTCCGGATCGCGGTCGCGGAACCCTAGCACAGATTAGGCGGGCCTAATTAGGAACGCCTAACGATTTTTATCCAGATGTTCGCCGCGTGAGTCCTGGGCCGTCCGCGGCGTGGTTGGTGGGGCCGGGTCGCCCGCGGCGTGAGAGGTGGCCGCCCGCGGCGTGATGGGTGGCCGCCCGCGGCGTGATGGGTGGCCGCCCGCGGCGTGAGTTCCAGGGGTCCCAGCAGAACCTGGAGATCGTCCCACTCGCGCTCCGCTCAACGGCCACTGGGACGTTGACCAGCTGGTGGGCGGCTAACTGCCCACTCGCCGTTTTCCGACGCTCGAGTGGGCAGTTGTCCAGGCTCGGGGAGTGGCAAGCGCTCGCAAGCGCTCGCAATCTCCGGGGTCGGGTGGCAAGCCCTCGCAACCTCCGGGTGGGCGGGAAGCCTCGCAACGTCGCACACCTATGACCTTACGAGCCCGGCGCCCCCGATCAGGAGCAGAACACTGCCGACGAGCAGCAGCAGCCCCGCGAGAACCTCCGGCCAGCGGCGTTGCAGCCACGCACCGCCCCGCCCGAGCAGTTCGTCAGCCCGCGGACCGCCGAACAGCACGACGGCGATGATCGCCAGCAGTGGGAGCACGAACGCGACGTTGTAGAGCACGATCAGCAGGATCTCCTGTGGCACGGTCGCGCTCGACGCGACGACGCCGGCGATCACCGCGAAATACGGCGCCGCGGTCGGCAGCTCGACCACCGAGACCGTCGCGCCGGCGACGAGCGCGGAGCTGCCGCCACCGCCCCCGGCCCCGCTCATGGGCAGCGCGCGCTTCGAGAGGCTTCGTCGTCTCAGCCACACGAGCAGCGCCGCGGCGAGCAGAACCGCGCCCGCCACGATCTCGATCACGTGCTTGACCGTGGTTCGCGGGTGAGGACGCGGCACCAGGCCGAGGAGCGCGCGCCCCGGGCCGATCGTCAGCACGATCCCCACGATCAGGTTGACCGCGAACACGCCGAGCGTGAACTGCGTGACCCGCGCGGTGCGCTTTGAGCCGGTCGCCAGGAACAGGCCTGGGCCGACCGTGGTCGGGTTGATCGAGTCAGCCAACCCGACCGACAGCACCACGCCGATCAGGCGCAGCATCACTCGGCGGTCATTGACGCCGTCGCGCGCCGGTTGGCCGTGGCGCCGGTGCCCGCATCGGCGCGCACGACGTCGACCCTGTTGTCGTGAAACGTCGGCGCGCCCGCCATGTCGGCGTCGCGCTCAGGCGTGGTGACGTTGGGCGTGGCCTGTCCGCGCGCGAACCTGCGCCAGTACTGCTTCGGCGCCATGACGACGCCCGGGCGCGCCGCGTCGCTGACCGCGACATCGGCGTAGAAGGCTCCGCGGTCGTTGAAGATTCGCGCCGTGTCACCGTCGCTGAGCCCGCGCGACGCGGCGTCCGCGGGGTTGATCACGAGGCGGATCGCTCCTGTCCGGCGGCGGTGCCAGTCGCCCGAGGCGAACGTCGAGTTCAGGAAGAACCGCGTCGCGGGCGTGATCAGGACGAGCGGGAACCGCTGCTCGAGCTCCTGGTCGGTCACCTCCGTCGCGGGCACGTAGCCGACGAGCGGGTCGACGCCCTCGTCGGCCGCAGCCTGGGACCACAGCTCGACCTTGCCGGAAGGCGACGGGAATCCTCCCTCGGCGAACGGGGCGCAGCCGCGCTGGAAGTCCGCCGCTCGCACGAATCCGTGCTCGCGCAGCGCCGCGGCCGTGATGCCGCGCGCGCGGCAGGCGTCGTTGTCCAAGAACTGGTCGATCAGATCCAGTTCGCTGTCGTGCACGCGCGGGTGGTCGTAGCCCATGACGCTCGCCAGCTCGCGAAAGATCTGGGCGTTGGAGCGGCACTCGCCAGGCGGCTGCGCGGCCAGCGCGTTCCAGCCCAGGTAGTTGTGGCCGTAGGAGTCGACGATGTCGAGCTGCTCGAAATGCGACGTCGAGGGCAGCACGATGTCGGCGTAGTCGGTGGTGTCCGTTAGCCGCTGCTCGATGACGGCGACGAACAGGTCCTCGCGCTCGAACCCGCGAACGACGCGGTTCTGGTTCGGGTTGCTGGCGACCGGGTTGTAGTTCCAGACGACCGTCGCGGCGACCGGTGGACTGTCCAGCTCGGTCAGC
Organism: uncultured Solirubrobacterales bacterium; assembly: GCA_963763525.1. Lineage (GTDB taxonomy): Bacteria > Actinomycetota > Thermoleophilia > Solirubrobacterales > Solirubrobacteraceae > Palsa-465. The sequence continues at coordinate 70,978 of CAVXPA010000007.1, read as the reverse complement.
GCCTCGCCGACGCGGGACATGTTGACGGTGCGAGCGGGTGGCGCCGGCATCCCGGGCGGCACGATGTGATCCGAGAAGTCGTAGGGGAAGTGACCGACCGTCTCGCTCAGCCCACCACCGCCGACGTAGCGCCAGTCGCCGGTCAGCGCCGGGATCGCCATGATCGCCCTGATCGACGCGCCGCCGCCGGCCGTGCGCTGCAGTCCGAGGCCGGCCCGCAGTGCCGTCGGCCTTGTCCTCGCAAGACGCTCGCCGAGGCGCTCCACGACGCCTGCGTCGAGCCGGCAGATCTCGGCGGCGCGCTCGATCGGCCACTGGCGCAGCCGCTCGCGCAGCTGTGGCCAACCGACGGTGTACCGCTCGAGCCAGTCCTCGTCGTGCGCGCCCTGCTCGACCACGAACTGCATCAGCGCCAGCGCAAGGGCCGCGTCCGTGCCCGGCATCGGCGCGACGTGCTGATCGCACCTGGCAGCGGTGTCGGTCCGAATCGGGTCGATCGCGACGATGTGGGCTCCTCGACGCTGCGCCTCGCGGATGAACGGCCAATGGTGCATGTTGGCCGTCAGCGTGTTGATGCCCCAGAGGATCACGAGCTTGGCCTCGACGATGTCCTCGGGGTCGTAGCCGACCGAGGCGCCGAGCAGATAGCGGCACGCCGCCCACGCCGCGCTGTCGCAGATGGTGGTGTCCAGCCGCGAGGCGCCCATGTGCGCGAACAGCCGCGGGCCGAACACCCAGCTCTGGACGTGACCCATCGTGCCGGCGAAGTACAGCGGCAGGATCGATTGTGGCCCGTGGGTATCGATCGCACGCTGCAGCGCCGTAGCGATCGTGGCGAGCGCCTGCTCCCACGAGATGCGCTCGAATCTGCCCTCGCCCTTGGTGCCGATCCGCTTGAGCGGATAGAGCAGCCGGCCCGAGTCATACAGCGCCGGCACCGAGCGGGCCACCTTGCCGCAGACGCCGCTCCCCGTGAACGGATGATCGGGATTACCGCGCAACGAGACGACCCGACCGGTGTCCTCGTCGACCTCGACGAGGAGACCGCAGGCATCCGGGCAGTCGAGCTGACAGGTCGACTTGACGATCTTGCTGCTCACGGAATCAGCTCATGCAAGCCCGCGCAGGACGCGCCTGACGGCCTCGACTGTCAGGTCGACATCGCGGTCCGTCGTCTGCCAGTTGCAAACGCTGATCCTCATCGCGCGCAGCCCGTTCCAGGTCGTCGCGCCCATCCACGCGGTGCCCTCGCGCTGAATCGCCGCGACGACCGCGTCGGTGCGCGCGTCGTGGTCGCCGCCTGGATCGAGGAAGCGAACCAGGCCCTGGTTGACGCTCGCGGGCGACAGCACCTCCCCACCCGGCAGCGCCCCGATCTCGGCGACCAGCCGCGCCGCCAGACGCGCGGTTCGCGCGACCAACTCGCCGATCCCCTCGCGGCCGAGCTCGCGCAGTCCCGCGTACAGCGCGAAGCCACGCGCGCGGCGCGAGAAATCAGGGTTCCAGTCGAGCTCATCGCGGGCCTCGGAGTCGTGCACGAGATAGCTCGCGCGCGCCGACATCGCCGCTCGGTGCGGATCCGGATGGGCGATCAGCGCGATCCCGCAGTCATACGGGACGTTGAGCCACTTGTGGCCGTCGGTCGCCCAGGAGTCCGCTCGCTCGAAGCCGTCGAGCATCGCCGCGTGCTGGGGGCTGGCGGCGGCCCACACGCCGAACGCGCCGTCGATGTGGGCCCAGCCATCGTGCTCATGGACGAGGTCGATCGCGCCGCCCAGCGGATCGAACAGTCCCGTGTTGACATCGCCCGCCTGCAGCACCGCGATCGTCGGCGCGTCGCCCGCCTCGGCGAGGTGCCGCTCGAGCGAGCCGAGCTCGATCCGGCCGCGATCGTCGGTGGCCGGCTCGATCACCGCGGCGGTGCCCATGCCCAGCAGCCGGGCCGCGCGGTCGATCGAGATGTGGCGGTTACGCGTCGCGAGCAGCCGGATCCGCGGGGCGCCCGTGAGCCCGTCGCGCTCGACGTCCCAGCCGCGCTGGGACAGCAACGCGCCGCGGGCGCTGGCGAGCGCCGTCACATGCGCCATCTGGCAGCCTGTGACGAGCGCCATGGACGTCTCTCGCGGCAGGCCGAGGATGTCGATGATCCACGCGCGACAAGCCTCCTCGACGATCGCCGCCGCCGGACTGCACGCGTACAGAGCCGCGTTCTGGTCCCATGCGGAGGTCAACCAGTCAGCCGCGAGGGCCGCCGGCACGGCGCCACCGATCACCCAGCCGAAGAACCGACCGCCGGTCGACCCGAGGAGGCCGCCCGCGGTGTCGCTGATCAGTTCGTCGAGGATCCGCTGAGGCTCGGTGCCGACCTCGGGGACCGGCCGCAGGAGCCGCTCGCGCAACTGCGCCGCCGACGCGGTCGCGGCGACCGGCCGCTGTCCGACGCCGTCGAGGTAGTCCGCCGCCGCGTCCGCGGCGCGACGCATCAACGCGCGGACATCGACGCCCTCGCGCGTGCGGTCATCCACTCTCCGGGTCGCGGGCTGCGGTCGCACTTGCGCTCGCGCCGAGAATAACCGTGCCGGCCTGGTCCGGCACATCCCGATCTGTTCTACGCTGGATATATGGCAACTACCTGGGTTTTGGACACGGCCACGAAGGGCACCGGCGCCACGATGGTGCCGCTCGAGCGCGTCACGAAGCGCTCCTCGCCGGTTGAGCCGGTCCTGACCCGGCGCAAGCCGTCCCGGCGTCCACGGGAGGAGCCCAGCCCCAGGCCGCCTCGCCGTTTCAAAGTCGTCGACCTGATGAGCAGGCAGGCGTTGGTCGATGGCGCCGGTGCCCGCGAGACCGTCGACGCCCTCAAGGACGTCCGGAGCATCATGGATATCGACGTCTACGCCTGGCTCGACGACGACGACCGCTGGCAGCGGCTCACGTACGGCGAGAAGCACGCACTGTGGGAGCTCGCGGGCCGCGCCGAGGCTGAGGCAGCGGCGTAGCGGCGCGTAGCGCGAGGGGTCGACGGATCCACACGCCTCGCCCGCCGAGATCGTGGCGGTGCGCGGTCCGGAGGTGATTGCTCGGCGTAGAGGTAGAGGTGATTGCTCGGCGTAGATATGCTGAGTGCGTTCGCTTCGGCGAACAGACTCACTGTTTCTCGATGGGGGAGGGAGTCATGACGGACCAACAGGATCAGCCCGCGGCTGCCACGGGTTCGCGGCAGCTCAATCACCTCGAGCTGCTCTACCGTCCGGGAGAACGCCAGCTCGCGATCCAGCTGTTCGAGCTGCTCGGATGCCAGTGCAACGAAATCGATGCCGGCGCACTGGGGAAGTACCTGGTTGCACGAATCGAGCCATCCGACGCGAGCATCAGCGGCAACGTGTTCTATCTATCCGAGATGGAGCCCGAGCAGCTCGAGGTCGAGGTCGAACTCCAACAGCAGATCGATGCCGGCACGACCAAGCTGGCCAGCGCACACGCCGAATTCCAGGTCATGCGCGAACAGCGCCCGTACCGCTCGGGTCACGTGGGCATACGCCTACCCTCGATCGCCGCGCTCGATGGGGTCCTCGGTCGTATGGAGTCGGTCGACTCGACGGATCTCGCCGGCCGCGCGGCAGTGTGCAGTGTCATCCATCCGACCGCTGAACGGGAGAGAGACGGATGGCCCGTGCAGGCGTTCGTGTGGACGGATGTGGTCGGAGTCGGCTATCTGTCGATGGGTCAGATCATCGAGCTCCAGGGCGCCCAGGACCCGAGTCACCCACAGGAGAGCACGCTGGCCTCGCTCCCCGACGGCGTCAGTCTCGTGGGCGCATAGCGTCAGTGCAATGTGACTTATCCGGCGCCTGAAGCAGGGGTTCTGCGCAGCCGGTCGCGGACGCGATCGAGATCGAGGTCGCGGACGGTGGCGACGAGATCGCGCCGGACGAGCGCGACCGCGCCGGAACCAGATCTCCAAGGTCCGGCGCAAGCTTGCCACGAGCGAACGTTGCGGGTCTAGTTCCACCCCTCGGAACCAGATCCGCAAAGTTCGCCATGGCCTGCGGTCACCCTGGTCGCGCCATGGCCTGCGGTCACCCTGGTCGCGCCACGGCCTGCGGTCACCCTGGTCGCGCCACGGCCTGCGGTCACCCTGGTGCAGGAGGAACTTCTACAGTCGCGCAAAAGCCACTCCTGGGAACATCGCAGCCCTTTGGAACGCCGCACTAAGTGGGCAGTGCGAGGCCGACCAGATAGGTCGCGCCGCCGACGATCGCGCCGGCGAGCGTCATCTCGAGCCCGGCCGACCACCAGCTGCGAAGCGTCACGAGCGACTTCGCCGCGCCGACGAGGAAGTGGGCGATGAGGGAGATCACCGCGGCGATGATCGTCGCCAAGCTGCCGGTGGTGAAGATGAACGGGATCACCGGGATGATCGCGCCCAGGCCGGTCGAGACGCCCGCCGCGGCCGCCGCCTGCGCGGGCTTGCCTGGCTCGCCCGTGACGCCGAACTCCTCGGCTGAGAGCGCGCGCAGCATCGCGTCGGGTCTGGCGGGCCAGCTGCGAGGCCATCGCGTCGGCGGTCGCCTCGTCGATCCCCTTCAGCTGGTAGAACAGCGAGAGCTCTTCCTGCTCCTCGGCGGGATGCTCGGCGATCTCCTGGCGCTCGCGCTCGATGTTGGCCGCGGCCACCTCCGTCTCGGATCGGTCGGCCAGAAACGCTCCCGTCGCCATCGAGAGCGCCGAGGCGACCGCGGCCGCCGCCCCGGCGGTCAGGACGAAGCTCGAGCCGCCCGTTGCGCCCGACACGCCGGCGACGATCCCGAAGACCGCCGCGAGGCCATCGTTGGCGCCGTAGATCGCGCTGCTGATCCAACCGCCGCCGGTGCGGTGCCACTTCTCGCGACCGAGCAGCCGGTCCAGCCGCTCCTGCGCCGGATTGACCGGGGCCGCCGCGGCGGCCGCCTCGGCTGAGCCGCTCCGAAGATCGCTCACCGCGCGGGAATGCGCGCGCTCCTCCTTGCGGATGTCCCGCAGCAGCTGATCGGTGGCCGGATCGCCGGTCGAGCGCTTGTAGAGGTCGTCGACCTCCTCGTCCTCGGCCGCCTCACGCGCGGCGAGCAGCCGGTCGACCGGCGCGATCCGCGCCTGCATGCGCAGCCACCAGGAGACGTGGACGCTGTCGGGAGGCGGGATCGCGATCCCGAGCTCGGTCATCCGCGCCTCCAGCCGCGCGCGATGAGCGCCCTCCGCCTCCGACATGCGCCGCAGGATCGCCGCCTCGCTACCGGGCATCCGCTCCGCGATCAGCTCATAGACCCGGCCGGCGACGATCTCGCCGCGCCACGCCTCGAGCAGCCGCTCCCGTACCTCGCCGTCGGCTTCCCGCGTGGTCGTCTAATACCCCTGCTTGCTGATCGGCGTGCCCGAGCTCCCGCCTGAGCCGCCGCCGCTCTTCTTCTTCCCCGAGCTGGAACTACCCGATTGCGAATGAGAGCCCGTCGTGCTCGGCGCCGTGGACGTGGGCTGCGTCGCGGGCGGGGCCTGCGTCGTCGTCGGTGGTGGAGCCGCCTGCGTGGTGTCAGGCGGTGCCTGCGTCACGGGCGGCGGAGACTGAGTCGTGACCGGAGCCTGGGTCGTGACCGGCGCCTGCGTGGTCGTCGGCGGGGGCGTCGTCGTCGTGTGGGGGCGCGTGGCCGGCCGAGCCTTGTGATGATGGACGGCGCGTTTGCGCGGCGGGTTGGCGGTCGCGGGGTGAGTGGTCGTCTGGGGGGTCGACGCTATCGGCGTGTAGGTCGTGGCGGTGTACGCGGCGGTCCCGCCGCAGCCAGCCGCCACCATGCCGGCGGCCACGGTCATCAATATCGCTCGTTTCACGAGCCCCTCCGATCTTGCACGAAATCTGCGTCCCTCAAGTTACAGGGTGCCGGAATTTGTGCAATCCTGCGGCTGCGGCCGTCGAGACGAACACGCGCCACTGTGCGGTGGGCGCACGATTTGAACTTTAAGCTATCGTATTAGTCCAGTAGCGGTCCCGATCGTTCGCTGCACGTCCGGCGCTTGCCAGCGCGCCGGCTGTGGATCGCGCCGGGGCCGTGAAAGAGGTCATTGCTGCCGGGGCCGTGAAAGAGGTCATGGCTGATGCAAGAGGGCGATGAACGGACGCACGGCGCGGCGGCCACCGCGCAAGGGGGGATGAGCGAGGCTGCCGTCGAGGCCCCAGCCCCGCCGACCGAGGCCCCCGGACCGGCGGGACCGAGCTTGCCGTCGCCGTGGCTCCTGGTCGTCTGCTGCGTGGCCCAGTTCATGGTCATCCTCGACCTGAGCATCGTCAACGTCGCGCTGCCGTCGATCCAGTCGAGCCTGTCGTTCTCGGCCTCCGAGCTGCAGTGGGTGATCGACGCGTACGCGATCTCGTTCGCGGGCTTCCTGATGCTCGGCGGCCGTTTGGCCGACCAGCTGGGCCAGCGCAAGACGTTCGTCGCCGCGCTCGTCGGATTCTCGGTCGCGTCGCTGCTCGGCGGCGCCGCCGTCGACCAGGAGATGTTGATCGCCGCGCGTGCGCTGCAGGGCCTCGCGGCGGCTGTGATGGCGGCCTCGTCGCTGGCGATCATCACGTCCTCGTTCCCGCCCGGACCTCAGCTTCATCGCGCGATCGGCATGTGGGGTGCGATGAACGGCGCCGGCGGCGCGGCGGGCGTGCTGCTCGGCGGGATCATCACCCAGGAGCTCACGTGGCGGTGGGTGCTGTTGATCAACCCGCCGATCGGGATCGCGGCGGCCGCTGTGGCCTACTTCGTCGTCAAGGACCGCCGCCGGGCGCGCGAGGGAGCGGGCTTCGACGTCGGCGGCGCCCTGACCCTGACGATCGGTCAGATGGTGCTCGTGTACGGAGTGATCGAAGCCGGTGTGTTCAGCTGGAGCTCGCCGCGCGCCGTGGTCCCGATCCTGATCGGCGTGGCCTTGCTCGCGCTGTTCTGCCTGATCGAGGCGCGCGTCGCCAAGGCGCCGCTGGTCCCGTTCAAGGCGCTGACGAAGCCGCTCGTGACCGCGAACGGGATCGTCCTGCTGTTCAGCGCGGCGCTGTTCCCGATGTGGTACGTCGGCTCGCTCTACCTGCAGCAGGTGCTCGGCCTCTCGCCGCTTCACACCGGCCTGACGTTCCTGCCGATGGCGCTGACGATCTTCTTCTGCGCTTCGCGCGCCGGGAAGCTCGTGACCCGGTACGGCGTCCGCTTGGTGCTCGGGAGCGGGCTCCTGATGATGACCGCCGGGATGCTGCTGTTCGCGCGCATCGAAGCCACCGGCAGTGCGATCGCATACATCCTCATCCCAGGCCTGATCACAGCGGCCGGAATCGGCTTCTCGGTCGTGCCGTCGACGATCGCCGCCACCCAAGGCGCCAAGGAGGGCCAAGCCGGTCTGGCGTCCGGCTTGGTCAACACCTCGCGCCAGATCGGCGGTGGCCTCGGCCTCGCGTTCCTGATCACGATCGCGACCGAGTACACGACGCACCTGATCGGCGCGAATCGGACCGTCCCGGAAGCGCTGACCGAGGGCTTCCGGCTCGCGTATCTGATCGGTGCCGGCCTCGTTGCCGTGGCCGCGGTGCTCACGTTCGTGTTGATCCCGGCGCCCGCGGGACGTTCGGTTCGCCGGAGCGGGCTCCTCGCTGGAGTCGCTGTCGCGATCGCGGGCATCGCCGTGATCAGCTTCATCGCGACCAGCTACAAGGGGGCTCCGATCGGCGCGTACACGACGAACGGTGCCTACAGCTTCATCTCGGCGCCGAGCCTGCACCCGCCGAAGGTTCTCGGCGATGGGAGCGCCGACTCCGGTGCCGTCGGCCACGGCTACGTGTTCGTCGCCAGCACCTATGACCTGACGCAGCACCCGATGGTCGGCCAGAGTGGCCCCTTGATCCTCGACGATCACCTGCAGCCCGTCTGGTTCAAGCCCGTGCCGAAGACCGAGCTCGCGTCAAACCTCAGCTTGCAGAGCTATCACGGCAAACCGGCACTGGCGTGGTGGCAGGGCGTGGTCACGACCACGGGCGCGACGCAGAGCGGCGAGGACGTGGTCGTCGACCAGCACTACAAGACGATCGCAACGCTGAGGGGGCGGACGGCTGGATCCTCACGCTTCATTCGCTCGTGATCAGCGGTGACGATGCGTGGGTGACCGCGAACAAGGACATCCCGATGAACCTGTCGAGGTACGGTGGCGCTTACAACGGTGCGTTGACGGACTCGGCGGTCCAGGAGTACAACCTCAAGACCGGCAAGCTGCTGCGCACGTGGGACGCACTCGCTCACATTCCGCTGAGCGATTCCTACGCCACGCTGCCCACGAACGGCTTCCCGTGGGACGCCTACCACGTGAACGCGATCGACCTGACGGGTCACGGGACGTTTCTCGTCTCGATGCGCAATACGTGGGCTGCGTACCTCGTCAACATCTACAACGGCGACATCGAGTGGACACTCGGCGGCCGGCACTCGAGCTTCGCGTTCGGCCCCGGCGCCGCATTCCAATGGCAGCACGACGTGACACTGCAGTCGAGCTCGACGGTCACCCTGTTCGACGATCACTGCTGTCAGATCACCGGCGGCGGCACGTTCGTCACACCGAGCGGCCCGTCGCGCGGGCTCGTGCTCAGGCTCGACACCCACGCGCACACGGCGACGCTGACGGCGCAGTACAGCCACGGCTCCGGCTTCGATGCCTCCTACATGGGCAGCACCCAGCCGCTGGCGGATGGTGACGTCTTCGTCGGCTGGGGATCGCAGCCGAACCTGTCCGAGTATACGCGGTCGGGTCGGCTGGTGTTCGATGCCCAGTTCCCGTCGCCTGACCAGTCATACCGAGCCACGTACGAGCCGTGGGTCGGACTCCCGAGCGACCCTCCGGCGGCCGCGGCCCGCGAGAGCGACGGGAAGGCGACGGTGTACGCGAGCTGGAACGGCGCCACCCGGGTCTCGTCCTGGCGTGTTCTGGCTGGCGATGGCACGCGCGGTCTCTCGGTCGTGCGCAGCGCGCCGAGGTCGGGGTTCGAGACCACGATCGCGCTGCGCCGGGACTACGAGGAATTCCAAGTGCAGGCGCTCGATGCGAGGGGCCGCGTGATCGGAACCTCGGCTGTCTTCCACGGCAGGACCACCAAGAAGGAGTCGTGATGTCCGTCACCGAGACGTTGAAGACCGAGAAGCTGACTGCGACCGTCGGGGCAGAGGTGCTCGAGGTCGACCTCGACCGGGTGCGCGACGACGAGGCGCTGCCGCAGGCCGTGATGGAGGCGCTCGAGGACAACGGCGTGCTGGTGTTCCGCGAGCTGCACATCGACGATCACACGCAGGCGGCGTTCTGCGGCAAGCTCGGGGAGGTTCGGCGCTGGCCAGACCGGCCGATTCCCGAGATCTACGAGGTGAGCTACAACCCCGAGAACCCGTACGCGAAGTACGTAGAGGGCACCGTCCAGTGGCACATCGATGGCACGATCGATCAGGACATGCCGGTCAAGGCGACGATCCTGACCGCGAAGGTAGTCGCGGACAGCGGCGGCGAGACCGAGTTCGCGAGTACCTACTCGGCCTACGACGCGCTCACCGAGGAGGAGAAAGCTCGGCTCGGAACGCTCCGCGTGCACCACAGTCTGATCGCAGCCCGCCGGTTGCTGCACCCCAACCCGACGCCCGAGCAGCTGGCCGATTGGACGGCGCGCGGTTCACACGATCACCCGCTGGTGTGGACGCATAAGACCGATCGCAAGTCGCTCGTGATCGGGGCCTCGACCGATTACGTCATCGATATGGAGCCCGGCGAGAGCCGTGCGCTGCTCGACGAGTTGCTGGAGCGGGCGACGACAGCCGATCGCGTGTTCCAGCACAGCTGGTCAGTCGGTGACATGGTCATCTGGGACAACTGCGGCGTCGTGCATCGCGCCGTGCCCTACGACCGCGATTCGCGGCGCGAGATGCACCGCTGCACGATCATCGGCAACGAGCGGATCCAGTGAGCTAGCGCACCCCTAGCCCCGCCCGCGTCTCGGCCAGCAACCGGACGCCGCGGGCGATCGCGGGCTCGGACATGTAGGCGTGGCCGAGCACGAGCCCGGCCGGGCAGTCTCCGGTGTAGCTGTGCAGCGAGAGCCCCTCGATACCGACGTTGCGGCGGGCCGCAGCCGCCAGCAGCGCCGGCTCGTCGACGTCGCTCGGGAGCAGGACCGCCAGATGCAGCCCGCCGCCGGCCGGTCAACGGCCGCCAAGTCGGTAGCTCGCGCGTGAGCGCGTCCGCCAGCGCCTGGCGCCGCTGCTCATAGCGCAGCCGCATACGGCGCAGGTGGCGTTCGAGCTCGCCCCGGGCGATGAAGTCGGCGAGCGCGAGCTGGCTGGCGATCTCCGAACCGGCATCCTCGACCGCCTTGGCGATGATCAGCGCCCAGGAGAGCCACGACGGTGGCAGCATCCAGCCGAGTCGCATCCCGGGGGTGAGCCGCTTGCTGGCCGAGCCGATGTAGAGCACGCGGTCGGGTGCCAGGCCCTGGAGCGCGCCGACCCGCTCGCGGCACAGCTCCGCGTCGTAGTCATCCTCGATGATCAACCGGTCGCCACGCTCGGCCCACTCGATCAGCTCCGCCCGGCGCCGGGCGCTGAGCACGACGCCGGTCGGGAACTGATGCGCCGGCGTCACGACCACGGCGTCGGACCCGCTGGCCTCGAGCGCCGACACGTCGATGCCCTCGTCGTCGACGGGGATCGGCGTCACCGCCAAGCCGGCCGCCTCGACGATCAGACGCTGGGCGTGCCAACCCGGGTCCTCCAGCGCGACGGAGTCGACGCCGTTCGCGTGTAGCCAGCGGCACGTCAGCGACAGACCCTGGCGAAAGCCGGTGCAGACCACGAGGTGCTCCGGATCGGGCGCCGCGCCGCGAACGCGGCCGAGGTAATCGGCCAGCGCCTCGCGCAGCTCCGCGACGCCCCGCGGATCGCCCTGCCCGATCGCGTCCAGGGTCGACTCGCGCCACGCGCCGCGCAGCGAGCGCAGCCAGCGATCGCGTGGAAACCCAGCGAGATCGGGGAGGCCAGGGCTGAACTCGTACGCGAACTTAGCGAGCAGCGACGGCGCCGGGTGCCTGGGCGTCTGGGCGCGCACTCCGCGCGCGACGCGCACCGGTGCGCCCTGGCGCGTCTCCAGGTATCCCTCCGCGGCGAGTTGGTCGTATGCCGCGGTCACGACGCCGCGGGAGACCCCCAGCTCCGCGGCCAGTCCGCGGCTCGACGGCAGCGGTGCGCCCGCGCCCAGGCGCCCGATGCGGATCGCTTCGCGAAGCGCCCCTTCGAGCTGCTCGTAGAGCAGTTGATCGGAACGGCGGTCGAGCTCGACCAGCACCCCAACTGGCCCTGTCACACGGCTCATAACTGGAACTGTACGCAAGGCCAGATTCGGCGTACCGTGCTCAGCCATGAGCGAAATAACAGTCATCGGAGGAGGGCTCGCGGGGCTGACGGCCGCGATCACCTGCGCCGAGAGCGGCGCGAGCGTCCGGTTGCTCGAGGCGAGCGAGCAGCTCGGTGGGCGCGCACGCAGCAACGACGGCCCATACAAGGCCAATCTCGGGCCTCACGCGATCTACTCCGGCGGCGCGCTGTGGGACTGGCTGACCCGGCGCAACCTGATGCCGCCACTCGCCCGGCCGCTGCTGACCGGCGTGCGCTTCCACTACGCCGGCGCAGTTCACCGCACGCCGCCACTGAGCATGATTCCGCCCGGACTGCGACTGCGCGGACGGGCGGCTCCAGCCGACCAGGACTTTCACTCGTGGGTCGCGGATCACGCCGATGAGCGGACCGCGGCTTCCTCTCGTCGCTGGCCGGCGTCTACACCTTCTACCACGACCCCGGCGAGCTCTCGGCCGCGTTCGTCTGGGAGCGCACCGAGCGGCTGCTGCTCACGCCGCGGCCGCCCGCGCGGTTCGTCGTCGGCGGCTGGGGGATCCTGGTCGCAGCGCTCGAGCGCCGCGCGCGCGAGCTCGAGGTTCAGATCGTGACGGGCGAGCGCGTCGACGCGGTGCCCGAAGCACCCGTGATCGTCGCGCTCGAACTGCGCGATGCGCGTCGGCTGCTCGGCGACGAGACGCTCCAATGGCCGAGCGGCTGCACGGCCTGCCTCGATCTCGGCGTGCGCGGGAAGCGGGGCGATCCATGGGTCGTGTCAGACCTCGAGACCGCGGGCTGGGTCGAGCGCTACACCGCGCAGGATCCGTCGCTGGCACCTGACGGCGAGCAGCTCGTGCAGGCGCAGATGCCGATCCGCAGCGGAGAGGGCGCCGACGATGCCGCGAAGCGCTTGGAGGAGCTTCTCGACGTCTCCTTCGAGGACTGGCGCGCTCGCGTCACGTGGCGCCGGCGGCAGGTGATGGACGGCCGCAGCGGCGCGCTCGACTTCCCCGGCACGAGCTGGCGCGATCGTCCCGCGATCGATCGCGGCGACGGCGTCTTCCTGTGCGGCGACCAGGTCGCGGCGCCGGGCTGCCTCGCAGAGGTGTCATTCGCGAGTGCGATCGACGCCGGAACGCGCGCGCTCGAGCACGGCAGACGGCACGCGCCGCGCCAGGCGGTTCAGTGACGCGCTCGCGCGCCCGTCGCGTCCGTCGTCTGCTCGAGCGCGTCGAGCTCGCCGGCGAGCTCGTCGGCGGAGAGCTCGTCGGCGGAGAGCGCCTCGGTGGATGGCTCGCCGGTGGTGGGCTCGCCGGCGGGCCGTCGCGTGCTCAGCTTGGGCAGGCGCCCGGCGCGACGGGCCTGGTCGGCGAGCAGGTACTCGATCTGCGCGTTGATGCTGCGCAGATCGTCATCGGCCCAGCGGCGCAGCACCTCGAACAGGCGTGGGTCGAGTCGGAGCAGGAACTTCTTGCTCTCGGGCATCTCAGCTGACGCTCACGTGTACAGGCTGCCGGTGTTGATGACCGGGGTGGGCGTGTGATCGCCGCAAAGGACGACCATCAGGTTCGAGACCATCGTCGCCTTGCGCTCGGGGTCGAGCTCGATGAGGTCGGAGTCGGCGAGCTGCGCGACGGCCATCTGCACGAGGCTGACAGCACCCTGGACCATCGTCTTGCGCGCGGCGAGGATCGCCTCCGCCTGCTGGCGCCGGAGCATCACCTCGGCTATCTCGGGCGCATAGGCGAGGTGCGTCAGGCGCGTCTCGAGGATCTCGATTCCGGCGAGCTGCAATCGGGCCTGGAGCTCCGCCTGGAGGCCATGGCGAACCACGTCGGCGTTGCCGCGCAACGAGGCCGAGTCCTGTTTGTAGTCGTCGTACGGGTACTCGCTGGCGAGGTGACGCAGCGACGTCTCGCTCTGTACGGCCACGAACTGCTCGTAGTCCGCGACGTCGAACACTGCCTTGGCGGTGTCGGTGACGCGCCAGACGACAACCGCGGCGATCTCGATCGGGTTGCCGCTCGCGTCGTTGACCTTGATCCGATCCGTTTGAAAGTTGTGCACTCGCAGGGAGACCGTCTCGCGCTTGGTCGGCGGTGTGCACCACCACCAGCCCGCCTGGGTCACGGTCCCGACGTAACGCCCCAACAGGATCAGGACGCGGGCCTCGTTGGGCTGTACGACGAAGAACCCGCCGAGGAGCGGGCTGGCGAGCACGAACAGGACGATGCCGGCGACGGTCAGCGGCGTGGTGTGACTGCTCGCGCCGATCGCGGTCAGCGCGATCCCGATCGCGACCACCGCGAGCACGCCCGCCGCTGCAGACAGGCCGGCGATCACCCGTCCGCGCCGTTGCGCATGCGCATCTCCCGAGTCCGGGAGTCGCCCGTTGAGCACTTCGCTCGTCGCGCCGGTATCCGATATCACACGCATATTGTTGCAGAATCAGAAAGTGATATCGAGCTCGAGGCGCAGTTCGCGCTCATTATGATTCCGCGGGACGCGGGCGGCTGCCCGCAGCTTTCGGGGGCGCCACGCGAGGATCGGTGACGCCGAAGCGTCGGAGAGAGGACCCCGATGACAGCCAGCGAGACCCAACCAGCGCTGGAAGTGCCGGCGCGGTTCATCCCGGTACCGACGTCGATCAGCCCGGAGGCGCAAGCCGTGCTCGCGATCGGGCCTGTGCCAGTGCCTGAATACCCGGCGCTTGACGATTTCGACGGTTGGAAGAGCCTGATCGCGTTCAAAGAGCAGCGGATTCTCGGGATGCTGGCGTCGAGGTCCTTCGGTGACCTCGACGTGCGAGAACGTGACGTCGACGGCGTGAACGTGTTCGTGATCAACCCCGGTGGGAGCGCCGCACACGATCGACGGGTCTACCTCGACCTGCACGGGGGGGGATTGAACTCCGGACATGGTGAGTGCTGTCGGGCAATGGGCATGCACACGGCCGCGGATGTCTTGATGCCGGTCTGGTGCCCTGACTACCGAATGCCGCCGGAGCATCCGTATCCCGCGGCGCTCGACGATTGCCTCGCGGCGTACCGGGCGCTGCTCGAGCAATGGCATCCGAGCAAGATCGTGGTCGGTGGCACCTCTGCGGGCGGCAACTTGGCGGCGGCGCTCATCCTGCGAGCGCGAGACGAGGGACTTCCGCTGCCCGCCGCCGTCGTCCTGATAACTCCCGAGGTCGATCTCACCGAGTCGGGAGACAGCTTCCAGACGAACCTGGGGGTGGACATGATGTTGACCGCCAGCCTGATGCCCGCCAACCTCCTGTACGCGGGCGGGCACGATCTGCACGACCCGTACCTCTCGCCGCTGTTCGGCGACTTCTCCAAAGGCTTTCCGCCAACGCTGCTGGCGTGCGGGACCCGAGACCTCTTCCTATCGAATACGGTTCGGATGCACCGGGCATTGAGGGCGGTCGGGGTTCCGGCCGAACTACATGTCCTGGAAGCGGCGCCGCACGGCGGGTTCATGGGGGGGACGCCAGAAGACGAGGAGCTCAGCCGAGAGATCCGTCACTTCATCGCCGGGCGCTGCCCGGAGGGTGACTGACACGATGGACTGGCCGCTGCGATTCGGCATCTTCCTCGCTCCGTTTCACCCTGCCGGGCAGAACCCGACGCTGGCGCTCGAGCGCGACTTGGAGCTGATCGTGCGCCTGGACGAGCTGGGTTACGACGAGGCGTGGTTCGGCGAGCATCACTCGGCCGGATGGGAGCTCATCGCTTCCCCTGAGGTGTTCATCGCTGTCGTCTCTCAACGGACCAGGAACATCCGGCTCGGAACCGGCGTCAGCACGCTCCCGTTTCACCATCCGTTGATCCTGGCCGATCGGATGGTGCTGCTCGACCATCTGACGCGAGGACGCGTCATGTTCGGCGTTGGACCCGGAGCGCTGCCCTCGGACGCTTTCATGATGGGCATCGAGCCGAGCCGTCAACGGGAGATGATGGAGGAGGCGCTGGAGGCGATCATCGCTCTGCTGAGGGCTGACGAGCCCGTTGACATGGTGACGGACTGGTTCACATTGAGAGAGGCGCGCCTGCAGCTGCGGCCGTACACACACCCGTGCTTCGAGATCGCGGTTGCCGCGCAGATATCGCCCGCCGGACCACGTGCCGCCGGGCGCTTCGGCGCCTCGCTTCTGAGCCTCGGGGCAACCACCGTGCGCGGCTTCGACCTGCTCGGCGCGCATTGGAGCGTGCTGGAGCAGCAGGCCGCACAGTACGAGGTTCCGTGTGACCGGCGTAAGTGGAGACTCGTCGGGCCGATGCACATCCGCGAGACCGAGCAACAAGCGAAGGCGGACGTCGAGCACGGCCTGGCCGGCTGGATCGAGTACTTCCAGAAGGTCGCCGCCCTGCCAATCGCCCCCGAGACCGCCGATCACCCGACCTTCGTGGACGCGATGAACGCCTCCGGCGTGGCCGTGATCGGCACGCCTGAGATGGCGATTGCCCAGATCGCGGCGCTCGTCGAGCAGAGCGGAGGCTTCGGCACGTATCTGTTCATGGGTCATGAGTGGGCCGATCGCGAAGCCACGCTCGCGTCATATGAGCTGTTCGCGCGCGAGGTGATGCCGAGGTTCCAAGGCTCAGCCGATCGCACGATCGGTAGTCGTGACTGGTCCGCCGCCAACCGGCCGGGGCTGATGGACACGTCGGTCGCGGCAGTCGAGAAGGCGATCGCCGCCCATCAGGCCGAGCGCGAGCTACGCGAGACGGGCCGGCAGGAGCCGCGCGACACGAGCCAGCAGGAGCGCGCGGCCGGACAAGCCTGATCGCCGGTGCGATATCTTGGGGAGTGGCCAGATGGAGTCCTGGCGGGAGTAGGCGCTCCCTAACCGCCCACACAAAAGGGCTGATGGCTCCTTTCGCAGAGTTGAGATGCGCGAAAGGAGCTCGTCACGGTTGCGCCAACCCTCCCCGATTGGGCGATACAGGTCCTCCAGGTTCTCACGGTGCTGGCGCTCGCACCGCTCCTCACCGGTCTGATCGCGCGCGCAGAGGCGCGGATCCAGCAGCGCCAGGGGCCGAGGGTGCTGCAGCCGTATTTCGACATCCTGAAGCTGCTGCGCAAGGAGACGGTGCTGCCGCAGCCGGCTGGACCCGTGTTCCGGCTCGCGCCGTACGTCAGCTTCGCGGGCTACGCGACGGTGCCGCTGCTGATCCCGGTGCTGACGAGCTTCGGACTGCCGCTCGGCTACATGGGCGACATCCTGGCCGGCGGGCTGCTGCTCGGGATGGCGAGCTTTGCGATCTCGATCGCCGCGATCGACAGCGGTAGCCCTTACGCACAGCTCGGCTCGAGCCGCCTTCGATCTTTCGGGGCGTTGAACGAGCCACGGTGATCTTCGTGATCTTCGTCGTGGCGCTGACCACGCATACCGATCTTCCATATGTCCTGGGGGCGACGCTGCGCAGCTCGGCGGTCGAGTTCGTGCGGCCGAGCCATCTGCTGATCGTGGCGGCGTTCTTCATGCTGGTCCTGAGCGAGACCGGGCGGATCCCGGTCGAGAGCCACGGCGGCACGCTCGAGTTCGGTCAGATCGAGGAGGCTCGGGTCGCGGAGCACTCGGGCCCCGGGTTGGCGTTGCTGCGCTGGGGCTCGGCGGTCAAGCAGCTCGTGCTGTACACGATCTTCGCCAACGTCCTGCTGGTGCCCTGGGGGCTCGCGAGCGACGGGCGGCTCGACCACGTGCTGGAGGCGATCGGGCTGCTGTTCGTGAAGGCGCTCGGAATCGGCGCGGCCGTCGTCGTGATCGAGTCGAGCTTCGCGAAGCTGCGTCTGTACAAGATCCCGGAGTTCACGGTCGCGAGCTTCATGCTCGCCGTGCTCGCCGTCGTTATCTTTCTCTTCCAGCCCTCGTTCGGCGCCGCGCGGCTGAGCGTGTTCGGGGCCGCGACCACGATCGCGGCGGTGCTCGTGCTGCTGCTCGAGTTGATGCTGCTGCGCTCGCAGGACATCTGGGAGCAGCTTCGGCTCTACTCCTTCGGGTCGCTCGTCGTCGGGGCGCTCGCGATCGCGACCGCCGCGAACGGGCACGCCGGTAGCTCGCTGTACGTGCTCGCCGCGACCACGATCGCGCTCAAGGCGCTGCTGTTCCCGCTCGGGATCCGCTTCGTGTTGCGCAACCTCGAGGCCGATCCGCGGATCCCGTCGAGCATCGGCGTGGCATCGTCGATCCTGATCGGGGTGGTGCTGAGCGCGTTCGTGTTCATCGCGCTGCGCCCGGTCCACATCGGCGGGGTCGGGTCGCTGCCACTCGAGGCGCTGCCGGTCGCGGTCAGCGGGATCCTGGTCGCGTTCCTGCTGATGGTCGTGCGCCCGTACGCGCCGTCGCAGCTGCTCGGGTTCTTGGTGCTGGAGAACGCGGTATCGGTCGCGAGCCTCGTGATCGCGCCCGGACTGCCGATCATCCTGGCGCTGCTGCTGCTGTTCGACGTGCTGATCGGCGTGCTGGTGTTCGTCGTGCTCGTCCAGTATCTGGCGCTCGCGCGCACCGCAGTCCGCACAGACGTCCTGAACAGGTTGACCGGTTGAGCTGGGCGCGATCCTGACCGTTGTCGTTCCCCTCGGGGCGGTGCTCGTGAGCGTGCTCGGGAGCTGGCGCGCGGCGCGGGCGGTCACCGTGCTCGCGGGCTTCGCCAGTCTCGGTCTTGCGATCGCGCTCGCGAGCTCGGTCGAGCACGGTGGCGCGGTCCGCGCCGCCCACGGCTGGCTCGCCCTCGATCCGCTGGGGGCGGTGTTTCTCCTGACGACCGCCCTGCTGTATGCGATCACCGCCGTGTTCTCGGTCGGCTATCTGGGTGCCGAGGAGCCGAAGCCGGACTACCGCCGGTTCGCGCGGCGGTATTACGGGTTGCTGAACCTGTTCGGCTGGACGATGCTGCTGGTGCCGCTGGCGAGCGACTTCGGGACGCTCTGGGTGGCGGTGGAGCTGACGACGATCGTGTCCGCGCTGCTCGTCGCGATCGATCGCACTGACGCTGCGCTGGAGGCCTCGTGGAAGTACCTCTTGATCGCCTCGTGCGGGCTTGGGATCGCGCTGTTGTCGATCATCGTCCTGTACGCGACCGGCACGAGCGCGCTCGGCGGCTCGTACGTGCCTCGGTTCGCTCGCCTGCTCGCGCACGCGCCTGCGCTGTCGCATGACGCGGTGCGGCTGTCGTTCGTGCTGGCGGTCGTCGGGTTCGGCACGAAGGTTGGGCTCGCCCCGATGCACACGTGGCTGCCCGATGCGCACTCCGAGGCGCCCGCGCCCATATCGGCGCTCCTCTCAGGGGCGCTGTTGGCGAGCGCGTTCTACGCGATCCTGCGGTTCTTCCAGATTGCCGTCGCCGGCGGCGAGCGGTCGTTCGCCGAGCACGTTCTGATCGTGTTCGGCGCGCTGTCGCTGATCGTCGCGAGCCTGTTCGTGCTGCGCCAGCGGAATTTCAAGCGGTTGCTGGCGTACTCGTCGATCGAGCACATGGGCATCATCGCGCTGGGTGTCGGTTTCGGCGCGCCGCTCGCCGTCGCGGGCGCGCTCCTGCACGTGATCACGCACGCCTCGGCGAAGGGCCTCGCGTTCTTCGGCGCCGGGTCGCTGCTGCGCGGTTATGACACGAAAGACGTCGACGAGGTGACCGGCGCGGCGTCGACGATGCCGTGGACCGGAGCGATGTTCCTCGCCGCCGCGCTCGCCCTGTGTGGGTTGCCGATCTCCGGCGTGTTCCGCAGCGAGTTCCAGATCGTCACCGGCGGCTTCGCGCAGGCGCAGTACGTCGGCGTGGCGTTGCTCCTCGTGTTCGTCAACGTTGCCTTCTTCGGCGTGCTCTGGCACGCCGGCCGCATGATCCTGACGCCGGCCGCCGCTCGCACCGATGACACTGCTGCCGCCACACGGCCAGGTGAACGGAGTGTGTGGATGCTGGCGGCGATGCTCGCGTGCCTGTTCCTGGTAGTGGCGCTCGGACTTCACCTTCCCTCCGCGCTGTCGAGCCTGATCGACCACGCCGGCCAGCTGCTGTCCGCGCCGCCGCGATGACCCTGACCGCGCGAGGAACCGAGCTGCCCGACTACCTGCCCGAGCACCTCGGTGCCGTGCGAGACCCGGGGCCGCCGAACGAGGTGCGTCTTCGCCTGACACCCCTGGCGTTCGGCCGCGCGGGCCGGCTGCTCCAACGTGCCGGAGCTCGGTTCGTGACGCTGCTGCTCGCCGAATCTCCCGAGCCGGCGCTCCTCGGCGCGTTTGCGATGCGTGGAGATCTCGTCGTCCTGCGCGCGCCCACACCGCCCGCCGCGCCGCCGACCTACACCGCGCTGGGGCCGTCGTGGCCCGCCGCCCGGTGGACCGAGCAGGAACTCGCGGACCGCGAGGGCGTCAAGCCCGTCGGACTGGTTGCGCTCCCGCACTTGACGCGGCCGGACGCCGACGCGGTCGATCGCACGCTCGCTGGAGTCGACGTCTTCGCGCTGCCGTTCGGACCGGTGCGATCGGGCGTGTTCGAGGCGATCCAGTTCCTGATCGAGACTGGCGGCGAGGACGTCACGCGAGTGCGGACCAAGCCGTTCTTCAAGCACCGCGGGCTCGAGCAGCGGGCCGCGGGGATGGCGGGGGATGAAGCGGTGCACGTGGCGGAGCGGATCGCCGGGATCTCGAGCGTCGCGTACGCGCTCGCGTTCTCGCAGGCGGTCGAGCGCGCGCTCGGCGTGACGCCGCCGCCGCGGGCGGAGAGCTGGCGCGCGATCTACGCGGAGCTCGAGCGGATGGCCAACCACCTCGACGTGATCGCGAAGCAGGCGGAGACGACGGCGCTATCGGTCGGACAGGCGCGCTTTCAGATCCTCAAGGAGCAGGTGATGCGCATGCGCATGCGCTTGACGGGCTCGCGCTTCGGGCGCGGCGTGCTGCTGCCGGGTGGAGTCCGCTTCGAGCCGCGGGTGCCGCCGAGCGAGCTGCTCGCGGAGCTCGACCGGCTCGAGGCCGACCTGATCCGCGACCGCCGATTGTTCCTGGCCACGTCCTCGATGACCGACCGGCTGATCGGATCGGGCCGCTTGCCGCGGGCGCTCGTGGAGCAGTACGGCGCGGTCGGCCCGGTCGCGCGCGGGTCGGGACTGTCGATCGATGCGCGGCACGAGCGGCCGTATGGGGGATACCTGCGGCTCGGCCTCGAGGTCGTGACTCATCGCGACGAGGACGCGATGGCGCGCGTGCTCGTCCGCTTCGGCGAGCTGACCGAGTCGCTGCGGATCCTGCGGCAGGCGATCGAGCACCTCCGACGCGCCAACGGCGAGCTCGCGATTGCGCTGCCCGCGGACGGGACGGGCAGCGCGTTCGGCTGGGCTGAGGCGGCGCAGGGCGAGCTGGTCGTGTGGGCGGAGGTGCGCGACGGGTTGCTCAGCCGTATGCGCGTGGCGTCACCGTCGCTGCGGAACTGGCCGCTGTTCGATCACGCGTTCCCGAAGGACGTGCTGACCGACTTCGCGTTCATCGAACACAGCTTCGGGCTCACGCCGGCGGGAGCGGACCGCTGATGCTCGGCTGGATCCCGCGCGGGCTCAGGCAGGGGCGGATCACGACCCGCTATCCGAACGCCGCCCGAGGTACCGCCGGCCGGCTACCGGGGAGCGATCGAAGTGCTCGACCCCGAGCACGCCGACCCCGAGCTCGAGTGGTGCTGTCCAACCGGCGCGATCACCGTCGACGAGCGCGGCACGCTCCAGCTCGATCAGGGGCGCTGCATCAGCTGCGGCGAGTGCGTCCGCGCAGCGCCGCAACGGCTCAGATTCGCGCAGCGCTACGAGACCGCTGGACGCACTCGATCGTCGCTGATCGCCGGGCGTCTGGACGATCACGATCCCGCTCCGGTGCGCAGAGCGCTCGCCGAGCAGGCGCGCGCGCTCGGCCGCTCGATCCACGTGCGGCACATCGACACCGGCTCCGACGGCGCCGAGGAGTGGGAGATCCAGGCGCTTTGGAACCCGTACTACGACATCCAGCGCCTCGGTTTCTTCCTCACTGCCGCACCGCGTCACGCCGACGTGCTGCTCGCCACCGGCGTCGTGACCTCACCGATGCGCGCGCCGCTCGAGCGCACGTGGGCCGTGATGCCGGACCCGAAAGCGCTCGTTGCGGTCGGCACCGACGCGTGCTCCGGCGGACTGGCGGCCGAAGGCGGGCAGTTGCGCGGCATCGACGCGGTGCTCCCCGTCGACGTCTACGTTCCCGGTTCCCCGCCGCCGCCGATCGCGATCCTGCACGGGCTGCTCCTCGCGGTTGGGCGCCTCCGCCTCACGCCGGTGCTCGCCGGATGAGCGTCGTGTTCGCAGTCGCGCTTTGCGCGCTCGTCATCGCGCCCGCGCTCGCTGCGATCGACGAGCGCGCTGCTGCCGCCGCGGACCTCGGCGGCGGTGTGGCCCTCGTCGTGGTGGGGCTGACCGCCGCCCTCGGCGGCGCGCGCCCGGTCCTTGACCTCGGCGGCTGGTTCGGTTTCGGCTCCTCGGCCCTGCGTGCGGATGGACTGGCCGGGGTGTTCTTCGCGGTGACCGGCGTGACCGCCGCGGCGACCGCGTGGGCGGCGATCGAGCGCCCACCCGGACGCTGGCTGACCGGACTGGGCTGCGCGCTGGTGCTCGCGGTCGCCGTGGCGATCGGTGCGGACAACGCGTTCTTGTTCTTCCTCGCGTGGGAGACGATCACAGTCTGCATCTACCTGATCGCGAGCTCCGATCGCGCTCATCCGCAACGTCTGGTCCAGGGCTACTTCGCCGCCGGACTGACCAAGCTCGGCGGGGCAGCACTGCTCGCCGCGATCGGCCTTCTCTACGCGCACACGCACAGCTTCTCCCTGGACGTGTGGGACCACGCGGCGCTGTCCGCCGGCACGCGCGGCGTGCTGTTCGCGCTGTTGCTGACCGCCTTCGGCACGAAGATCGGCCTCATTCCGGTCCAGGGCGCCCTTCCCGCCGGCTACGCCGCCTCGCCGCGCCTCGGGGCAGCGTGGCTGTCGGTCGCCCTCGGCGCCGGGTTCTACGGGCTCTGGCGGTTTGTGTTCGAGATCGCCGGCCCGCTCCCGACCTGGTGCGGCGACGCGACGCTGATCATCGGCGCGCTCACCGCCATCACCGGCATCGCCTACGCGATCACGCAGGACGACCTGCGCCGATTCCTCGGCTATTCGACGGTCGAACAGGCCGGCATCGTTCTGCTCGGCTTCGGCGTGGCGCTGCTCGGGCAGAGCGACCACAACGGTCGCCTCGCCGCCGCCGGGCTGCTCGCCGCGACGCTTCAGCTCTGCGCCGCCAACCTCGCCAAGACGCTCGCTCTGATCGGCGTCGACAGGGTTGAGCTTGCGACCGGGCGCCGCACGCTCGATCCGCTCGGCGGGCTTGGCCGCCGGCTCCCGCGGACCGCCGCCGGCGTCGGCATCGCCACCTTCACGCTCGCCGCGATCCCGCCGCTTGCGGGCTTCGTGAGCGAGTGGTTCACGTTCGAAGCTTTGCTGCAGGGGTTCCGAATGCCGACCCTGCTCTCGCAGCTGCTCTGTGCGCTCGGTGCGGCAGCGCTCGCGCTGAGCGCCGGGCTGGCGCTGCTCGCGTTCGCCAAGTTCTTCGGATTCACATTCCTCGGACCCAGCCGCACGAGGCTCCCGAACGTGGTCGAGACGTTCCGCGGCTCGCTGAGCCTCACGGCGCTCGCCTTCATCCTTCTGTTCCTCGGCGCGGCGGCGCCGTGGGAGATCCACGCGCTCGCGTCCGGGCTCCAGGCGCTGGTCGGCTTCAACGCCGCCAGCGCGGTCATCTCGCACCCGCTCGTCCTCGGGCCCGTGTTCGCGCACTTCTCGGTGCTCGCTCCGACGTGGCTGATGATCGTCATCCCCGCCTACGCGACGCTCGCGCTCCTGCTCGCCGGCGCCAACCGGCCACGACGGGTGCGCCGTGCCCCCGTCTGGGTCACCGGCAGCGGCGCGGACCTCGCCGCCGTCCAGTACCGGCCGTCCAGCTATTCCAACCCGATGCGCGTGATCCTGCGCGGCCCGCTCGGCTACCGATCGCAGGTGATCGCGCCCGGCGCCGGCGACGAGGACCGGAAGCCCGTGCTCGAGCGCACGGTCGTGCTCGCCATCGACCGGTTCATCTACCGGCCGCTCGAGCGCCTCGCGCTGTCGGCCTCGGCGACCATGCAACGTCTGCAATCCGGCCGCCTGTCCGCCTACCTCCTGTACATGCTCATCGCCCTCATCCTCGCCCTCGCCCTGATCCCCATCCTGCACTGATGTTCCAGCGCTTCCTCCTCGCGTGGGACGGCTCCCGGGTCGCGCTGCGCGCGCTCGACGTCGCGATCGACATGACGCGCCGATACGACGGCGAGTTGATCGCCGTCTCCGTTGCGTACACCCCGGCCCACGCCGAGACGACCGCCGACCGCCGGGAAACGACGGAGGCGGCAACCCGCTACCTCCAAGAGAGCTTCGCGGCGGTCAGCGACCGCCCCGAGCGTGCCGGCCTGACCGTCGTTCACGAGATCGTCCAGGGTGAGGACCCAGCCCGCGCGCTGCTCGAGTACGCCCACGAACACGGATTCGACCTGATCCTCTGCGGCCAGCACCCGAGCCGTCGCGCCGGCCGCTTGCTGCTCCACGGCGTCGTCCAGGACCTCGTCCGAGCAGCGACGATCCCCGTGCTCGTGATCGGCGATGAGTCCGACTGACGGGTCTGCGCGGCGACCGCGGCGTTAGAGCAGATTCGCGTGAGGTCAGGACTGGACGAAGGTCAGGAGGTCGGCGTCGATCGTCTCGGCCTCGGTTGTCGGCATGCCGTGCGGGAAGCCGTGGTAGGTCTTGAGCGTCGCGTTGGGCATCAGCTCGGCCGATAGTGGGCCCGAGTCGGCGTAGGGGACGATCTGATCATCGTCGCCGTGCATCACCAGTGCCGGCACGGTGACCTGCTTGAGGTCCTCCGTGAAGTCGGTTTGCGAGAACGCGACGATCCCGTCGTAGTGGGCCTTGGCGCCGCCCATCATCCCCTGGCGCCACCAGTTCTCGATGATCGGCTCCGACGGCTGCGCGCCGGGACGGTTGAAGCCGTAGAACGGGCCCGACGCGAGCGAGTAGTAGAACACCGAGCGATTCTTGGCCAGCTGCGCCTGCAGATCGTCGAACACGCTCTTGGGCAAACCGCCCGGGTTCGCGTCGGTCTTGAGCATCAGCGGCGGCACCGAGCTGATCAGCACCGCCTTCGCGACCCGGTCCTGACCGTGGCGCGCGATGTAGTGCACGACTTCGCCACCGCCGGTCGAATGCCCGACGTGGATCGCATCGCGCAGATCCAGGTGCGCGGTCACGGCCGCCAGATCATCGGCGTAGTGATCCATGTCGTGACCTTCACCGGTCTGGCTCGAGCGCCCATGCCCACGGCGATCGTGGGCGATCACCCGAAAGCCATGCTGCAGGAAGAACAACATCTGCGTATCCCAATCGTCGGCCGACAACGGCCAACCGTGGCTGAAGACAATCGGTTGCCCCGAACCCCAATCCTTGAAGAAGATCTCTACGCCATCGGCCGTGGTGATCGTGCCCATGTGCTCCCGCCTCCATTGGTCTGGACGTTGACGCCGAAAAGGTGTGCATCCGCCAGGGTAAGCCATGTCGGGCTCGCGGCTATACCACGTCGGGTTCGCAGAGCAGCATCGTCGGCTTCGGCACCTCGAGCGCCTAGGCGACGCCGACCGCGAGGTGCTCCGCCAACTCGTCGAGCGCACGGTGCGTGTGCACCGCGGTGCGGATCGCCGGGCGAACCGAAAGTCGCCGCCGGCGGTCAATCGCGACGCCGACGGCCCGGTCGGAGGTGCCGGTAGGCGTTTGACTTGACCGGCCGACCGATGGTATAAGCCGCGCTGCCGCTGGATGGGCTCTGGGGCCTCCGCGGCCACTTTCCTGAACCCAAATGGGGGAGGCGTCGCATGCTCCGTACCTGGCTTGAGCGCAGGGTCAGTCGGGCTCCCAAGGACGGGCGCTCGAGCAAGGGTGCTCGGGCGCGAGCCGCGCTTTGCGTCACGCTCGGCGTGCTGACCCTGTCGGGGTCCGTGCTGGTTGCATCCGCGACCGCCGGGTCGCAGGCAGCGGCGGTACGGCCGATCCAGATGGCCCCGCGGATCCCGGTTGGCGCGCGGGCGCTCGGGCCGGTGCAGGCTGGTGCTCCTCAGTCAGGCGCCGTGGTCCTGGCGCCCCGAGACAATGCGGCACTACAGAGGTTCGTCGCCGAGGTGACTGACCCCCACTCGTCGATCTTCCACCAGTACCTGCAGCCAGGCGCCTTCGCTGGCCGCTTCGGCCCGACGCAGGCGACGATCGAGGCCGTGCGCTCGGCGCTGCGGAGCGCCGGCCTGCAGGTAACGGGGCTGTCGGGCGATGGGCTCCTGATGCGCTTCACGGGCTCGGCCGCCGCGGTCGAACAGGCGTTCCACACGGGGATCGAGAGCTACCGCCTCGCGAATGGCGCGCTCCGCCAGGCCACGACCGGGCCGGTCACGGTGCCTTCCGCAATCGCGGGCTCGGTCACCGCCGTGCTCGGCTTGAACGATCTCGTGACCGAGCAGCCGGTCGGGATCGTTCGCGCGCCCTCCTCGGACGCAGGGAAGATCGCCGGCCCCAAGACCGCAACATTCGCTCATCCTCCCGGCTCGCCGACGGCGTGCCCGGCGGCCAGCGTGGCGGCGGAGCAGCTCGGCGGGCTGACCGACGATCAGATCGCGAACGCCTACGGTGCGTTCGGCCTCTATGGCGCCGGCGACCTCGGCGCCGGTCAGCACATCGCGATCTACGAGCTCGAGCCGTTCCTGCGCTCGGACATCCGGACGTTCGACACCTGCTACTTCGGGGCCGCGCAGGCAATGAGCATGATCTCGCGCCTGCACGTGATCTCGGTCGACGGCGGCCAGCCCACCGGACCCGGCAGCGGCGAGGCGCTGCTCGACGTCGAGGACGTGTCCGCGCTGGCCCCAGATGCGACGATCGACGTCTACGAAGCGCCTGGCTACGGCGCCGACGGCGTCATCTACGACCCCGTCGACAACTATGTGGCGATGGTCGATGCCGACCAGGACCAGGTCATCAGCACGAGCTGGGGTCTGTGCGAGCAGGCTGTGCAGCAGGGCCAGCCCGGCCTCCAACAGGCAGAGAATCTCATCTTCGAGCAGGCCGCTGCGCAGGGACAGAGCGTGTTCGGCGCCGCCGGGGACAACGGCGCGGACGACTGCAACACGTTCGAGACGTCTACTCCCGTCGCGGGCCAGAACCCGGTGTCGGTCGATGATCCGGGGAGCCAGCCCTACGTGGTCGGCGTGGGTGGCACCACGATCACGGATGCCGCAACCTCACCCGCGCAGGAGCACGTTTGGAACGACGGGGCGACCGGGGGCGGCGGCGGAGGCGGGATCTCCGAATCGTGGACGATGCCGACCTGGCAGCGCGAGGCAACGGTCCCGGGGCTCGCGCTGCCGGGGAGCGCCGACTACGCGAACGCAGACGCCATCGAGAGACAGTTCGGCTATCCGCCCAACTTCTGCCAGTCCGATCTCCCGGACGCCACCTCATCGACTCCGTGCCGGCTGGTGCCCGACGTCTCGGCGCAGGCGGATGAATTCACCGGCGCGATCACGGTCTACTCGGCCCCGTCCGGCGGCTGGTCCACGATCGGCGGCACGTCCTCGGCGACGCCGATCTGGGCCGCTCTGCTCGCCGACGTGAACGCGTCCGCGACCTGTGCCTCGCACGCGGCCACTCGCGACGGAGTCGGGTTCGTGAGCCCGCTTCTGTATGAAGCGGCCTCGAATCCGAGCGCCTACGCGGCGTCGTTCAACGACATCACGGCCGGGAACAACGACATCTACGGCCTGGACAACGGGCAGGTGTTCGCGGCCAGGACCGGCTACGACGAGGCGTCAGGGCTCGGCTCGCCGCGCCTCACCGACGCCGGCGGTACCGCCGGGCTCGCCTTCTACCTGTGCAGCTTCGCCGCCGAGGAGAGCCGGCCGGCCGTCGCGAGCGTGAACCCCGACTACGGCAGCATCGCCGGCGGGGAGCAGGTCACGATCACCGGGTCGGGTTTCGAGTCGGGTGGAGTGTCGGACATCGCCGAGATCGAGGTCGGCAGCGCCGAGGTCGCCGCTTCGCACTTCACCGTCGAGAGCCCGCACTCCATCGCAGTCACCCTTCCTCCCGCGAAGGACGCATTGGCGGCCTCCGCGCCCGCGCCGCAGGACGGCTCCGGGCCGGCCCAGATCATCGTCACGCTGAAGGACGAACAATCGAGCGCGCCCGGTCCAGCCTCGCGGTTCGTGTACGTGGACACGAGCGGCGGGGAGGCCGTCCCGAGCGTGGCCGGCGTGATCCCCGTCGCCGGGCTGAGATCGGCGCCGCACCAGGTCACGATCCTCGGCGCGGGGTTCAGGAGCGGTGTCACCAAGGTCACGTTCGGGGGCGTCCAAGCCGCCGACTTCACGGTGCAGAGTCAATCCCGCATGACGGCCACGCCGCCTCCGTTGTCCTCGCTGACCGCGTGTGCCCCGCTGCCCTCCACCGGAGTGTTCGCGGGCGAGAACTCGAGCAACGACATCTGCCAGGTCCAGGTGAGAGTGTTCAATGCTCACGGCGCCAGCGTCGCCGGGCAGATCCTGCCGCCGCCAGAAGGAGCGTTCGCGACCAACGTGCTGGGCGTTCAGGTGGCTCCACCGGGTTGCGCGTGCGAGCTCCAGCCGGCTCCCAGCGAGTACGACTACATCCCGGCGCCGAAGATCACCTCGGTCTCGACCGCGTCGGGTCCCGCAAGCCTGGCGAGCGAGACCGGCGACACGGTGATCACGGTTGACGGGGTGGGCTTTGACCCGCTGACGATCGACTGGGCCGACTTCGGCGATCCGTCGCAAGAGTCCTCGATGGACGTGAACTACACGTTCGTGAGCGGAACCGAGATCCAGATCGTCGCGCTGTCGGAGCCGTTGACGGTGGAGCCGGTCCAGGTTCCGCTCAGCATCAGATCGCTCGCGGGAGCGTCGCAGCCGGCGACCGTCACCTATGCCGGGGTGCCGCAGGTCGGTGCGGTCGTCAACACGGCCGATAGCACTCAGCTCAACGGCAGCTACGGTGCGCCCGACACAGGCGGGACCCCGCTGCTGATCAGCGGCCAGGGATTCGCCAACCAGCTGATCGCACCGATCGAGTTCGTCGACGCGGAGTCCGGTACGTCGTTCGGGACGCAGTACACCTTCACCGTCAACAGCGACGGCAGCGTCAGCACGCGGACCGTGTCACAGAACGCCGGGCTGGTCGACGTCGAGCTGTGCACGGTGACTGGTTGCAGCTCGAACCCGCCGGCTGATGAGCTCTGGCTCTACCCGCCGGGTGACCCGGTCGTCAGCTCGGTGTCGCCGAGCTCCGGGCGGACGGCAGGTGGTACGGCGGTGACGATCGGCGGCCAGAACCTGGGGTGCGCGCTCCAGGTGTATTTCGGCAACACGCCGGCGCAGTCGTTCCACCAACCGCCGACGCAGGGGCTCGACTGCGGATCGACGGACACCGTCGATGCGATCTCGCCGCCTGGCACCGCCGGCACGACGGTGCCGGTCACGGTCGAGACCGTCGAGAGTTACTTCACCGGAGCGGGACACGGGACCACGACGGCGAGCTTCTCTTATCCGTAGGGAACGATCCTTTAGCAGCTGACGTCGAGCTCGACCTCGGCGGGCGTGCGCTGCACGCGATAGTCGACCGGCGTCGTCGCGAGCTGCGCGCGCGCCAGCCACGGAAGCAGAGTCTCGAGCGCCACGGACGCCTGGAGTCGCACGAGCGCCGCGCCGAGGCAGTGGTGCATCCCGCGGCCGAACGCGAGCTGCGTCGACGCTCGCTCGGGGCGGTCGAGCCGAAACTCCGCGGGCTGCTCGAAGACCGTCTCGTCGCGCGCGCCGGCGCCCCACAGCAGCACGACCGTCGAGCCGATGGGGATCTGGGCGCCCGCGAGCTCGGTACTGCGCTTCGCCACGCGATTCAGCCACTGGATCGGCGGGTCGATCCGGAGCGCCTCTTCGACGACCGCGGGGACGAGCGACGGCTCCTCCGTGACGCGGGCGTGCGCTCCCGGGTTCTGAAGCAGGCATACGATCGCCGTCGTCAGGACGTGCGCGACCGGCAGACACCCGGCAGAGAACAGGAACAGGATCTCATTCGACAGGTACTCGAGCGCTCGCCACGGCGGCGCGTCGAGGCGTCGCAGCCAGCCGGACAGCGCGTCGTCGCGCGGCGTGCGCAGGCGATCGAGCAGCGCCGCCTCCACGTACGCTGCCGACGCGCTCATCCGCTCGGCCGTCACCGCGATCTCGCGCGCTGAGAGCAGCTGCGTGGCGCTGCTCTCCGGCACGCCGAACCACTCCACGAAGCGGCGCGTGTCGGCCGGCGGAAACCCGAGCACCGCGCACAGGGCCCGTGTCGAGAAGACGCGCGCGTAGTCGGCCACGAACGCGACGCGCCCGCGTGCGGCCAGGTCGTCGAGGACCGCGTTGGACAGCGAGCGGAGCCGCTCGCCGTAGTCGCGCAGCGAGCGATGCGACACGAGCGACTGCGCGGCCACCCGTTTGGCGTGATGCTCCGGGTCGTCGGTTGCCGCCATCCCGTTCGCGCCGGAGCCGGCGCCGTACTGGCCGAACGTGCCGGCATCTCTCGCGACAGCCGCGATGTCGGCCCAGCGCGAGACCAGGAACTCGCCTGTCGCGGGGCTTCGCCAGATCGGCGGCCCGCGCCGCAGCTGCTCGTAGAACGCATACGGTCGCTCCACGAGGCCGGGAGACGGCCACATCAAGTCGTCGCCTGACGCGAGCGGCACAGCGAGCGAAGCGTACTGCCGCGAGTCACCCGGCGCTCGCGACCAACGTGGCGTCGGAAGGCCGATTGGGGCGTGCATCCCGCGGCAAACCTCGACCGCACCGACTCTTGCGGCGCCGAGGTCGAGGATGGCCGCGCTGTCCGCGGTTAAGCTCGACCGCACGGACCTTCCGCGGCCGGAGTCGAGGAACGCCGCGCTATCCGCGGGAAACGTCGACCGCGGCGATCCGGGCGCCGCGCGGTCGCGCCCGGGCTCGTTGCGTGGCGCGAGGCGTTCGGCGAGCCGTCAGTGGTCAGCGACTAAGCTACCGCGGTTCGCGAAACCCGAGGAGGATGGAATTGATCTGGGATGTGGTCATCGTCGGCGGCGGCACCGCGGGTTGCGTGCTGGCTGCCCGCCTCTCCGAGGACCCCGATCGGCGCGTGCTGCTGCTGGAATCGGGCCACGACTACCCGGGGGGCGTCGACGAGCTGCCGGAGGACCTCCGGCGCGAACAGGTGGCGATCCCGGAGCCGGAGCTCATGTGGTACTACGGCGGCGCCCTGAGCGACCGGGTCGATCGCGAGGTCGCGGTCGTGCGAGGCCATGCGATCGGCGGCTCGGGCGCGGTCAACGGCACGGTCTTCCAGCGCGGCCTGCCGGATGACTACGACGCGTGGGGAAGCAGCTTATGGACCTATGAGGCCGTGCTGCCGTACCTGCGCCGGACCGAGCGTGACCTCGACTTCGCGACTCCGATCCACGGCACCGAGGGTCCTGTTCCGGTCCGCCGGTTCAAGCGCGAGCAATGGCCGCCCAGCCAGCGGGCGATGTACGAGGCGGCGCTCGCGTGCGGCTATCCGACCAAGCTCGACCTGGCGGAACCCGATGGCTCGGGCATCGGCGCGGTCCCGCACAATGGGCAGGGCGTCGTGCGCATGAGCGCCGCGCTCACGTATCTACAGCCCGCGCGCGGCCGTCCGAACCTGCAGGTTCGGGGCGATGCAAGAGTCGTCGGCATCCGCTTCGCAGACCGGCGAGCCACCGGCGTCGAGGTGCGCGGGAGCGATGGCGAGACCGCGGTCGTGGAGGCACGCGAGGTCGTCCTGACGTGCGGCGGGATCGAGACGCCGCATCTGCTCATGACGTCGGGGGTCGGCACCGCCGACGCGCTCGCGCGCCATGGCACCGAAGTCGTGTGCGACCTTCCCGGCGTCGGCAAGAACCTGCGTGATCATCCGAGCATCCCGCTTCCGGTCGAGACCCCGCCCGGCTTCAGCGAGGACGGCCGCAACCACGTGATGCTCGTCTACACCACAGAGGGCTCCCCGAGGCGCAACGACATGCAGATCATCCTGTGCGCCGTGCGGATGCCGGACGCGAACGGCGCGCTGTCTTGGCCGCTGACGGTCGTTGCGATGCAACAAGCGAGCGACGCGATCGGGGAGATCTCGCTCGCGTCGCCGGATCCGCTCGTGCCTCCACGCATCGTCTTCAACTACCTCGAAAGCGAGCTCGATCGAAATCGCGTGCGCGACGCGACGCGCGTGATGGCGCGCCTCGTCGCCCATCCGGCGTTTGCGAGCATCGGGGTCAAGCGGACCGCTCCGGCTGACGACGTCCTCGCGTCCGATGCACTGCTCGACGAGTGGCTCGTAGCCAACCTGTTCACGCTCTTTCACACGTGCGGGACCTGCCGCATGGGGAAGGCGGGCGATCCAGCCGCGGTCGTCGACGACCATGGCCGATTGCACGGCATCGAGGGATTGCGGATCGCCGACCTCTCAATCGTCCCGAACGTGCCGCGCGCGGCCACGAACGCGACCGCGTTCATGCTCGGCGAGCGGATCGCCGACCTGTTCAACGAAGACACGCGTTGAACGAGGTTCGCTCGAGCCCCGCTCGGCGGGCTCGCTCGTCGAACCCACCGCTAGATGACGTCCGACGGTCGCTGCCGGCGCTTCGGGTAGCCGGCGTTTCCGGCATGCCTGGATAACTGCCCACTCGAGCCACGGAAATCGGCGACCGGGGCGTTGACCATGCACACGATGGTGTTCGTCCCACTGGCCGCGCTCGAGCGCTCGAGTGGGACGATTTCCAGGTTGCGACCCGGGCTCCGCGGGCGCCATCCGACGGACCCGGCACGCCCCGCGTCGAGCACGGGCCACCCGGCTAGTGGGCTGACCAGACGTCTGGCCTGGTGCTGCCAGCGGGAAAGATCACGATCCAGAACAAGAGCGCGTCGGCGTTGCCCAGGTTGCGCCACTGCTCGACGCGCTCGCTGTCGGCCAGCAGCACCTCGCCGCGGCGAACGGCGGGTGTCTGGCCCGCGACCTTGACCTGCACCAGGCCGGACGCGACGGCGACGATGCCGCTGCCGCGATGCTTGTAGGCCGGCGCGCCCGTCTCGCGAGGGGCCAGTTGCACCAGGTCGACGCGGAGGTCGGAGTTGGGGCTGCCCAGCAGCATGGTGGCGTTCTGGAATCCGCGCTGCGGATCCTCGACGCGGCGGCCGATGTGGTAGACCTCGCGATTCTCGCCGTGCAGCATGTCGTCGACCGTGATTCCGAGCGCGGTGCTGAGCCTGACCAGGGTCGCGAGCGACAGCCCGCGCTCGGCTCTCTCGGCCTGTGAGATCGCGCTCGGCGTGACGCCGGCCAGCGCGGCCAGGTCCTGCTGGCTCAGCTCACGCGCGCGGCGGACCGCTCGCAAGGACGCGGCCACGCGCCCGACGATGTTGGCGGGCTCGAGCGCGGGGCGGCCGCCCTCCTCGTGCCAGTGCAGGACGGATCCCTTGACGCTGTCGTCCCGGCCCTCCGCCTTGGCCACGCGGACGCTGCGCTCGTCGACGCGCAACACGCACTGCGTCACGGTCTCGACCGTATGGCGCACGGCAGCGGGGATCGCCCGCGCGCTCATCGCCCAATACGCAACCGCGCCGACCTCCAGCAAGAGCGGACAGCAGCGCGCGAAGAAAGCCCGCGTGCTGTTCGCACCCCACGTCGCGACCATCGTGTCGAGCGATTCGAACAGGAGCAAGCGGCGGCTGGGGGGCTGGCAGCGACGCTGGATCTCGCGCAGGAGATCGCCGATCTGGACCAGGTCCGTGCCAGGCCCGGCCTTGATGACAGTCAAGTTCCGGACCTTGGGGAGCTCGGGCGAGTCGCCCACCGAGATGAACATCTTGATTTCGAACGCGTCGCTCATGCGGGCGATCGCGGTGTAAAACGGGAGCGCGGGTGCCCCGTCCAACTCCCAGACCACGTTGTCGCCCCAATACAACCCGCCCAGGACCTCGTCGAGCGTGGCAACCCCTGTGCTGACGCGCAATCTTGGTGGCTCGCTCTCAAGCATTGCTGTTTGCGGACAGCATTGCACGACCGGCGGCGAGATTCGCCACGGTCGGCGCCTGAGGCGCTTGGCTACGGCTTGCGCAGGCGCCCTGGGGCAGGGGCAAGCGGCCGGCGCACACCAGTAGCGGTGCTGTCGCTGATTTGCCGACGTTCGCGGCGGCTACGTAGAACTCCTCACGTGTATCCGCCGCCCGGTTGAGCGAGTGAACGAAGAACGGCGCGAGTGTCAGAGTTCGCTCCGGACCGGGGAACTCGTGGTGGATTGGACCCGCCCACGGATCCGCTCACCGAAGTGAGCCGAGGGGTGGATCCGCTCACCGAAGTGAGCTGAGGGGTGCGACCGCCGGGCGGGCGCGAACAGGCGCCCGCCGGTCGGGCCGTCAGGCCTGCTGTGCTCGCAGGTCGGTGATGCGGATGATCTCCTGCCAGCGGCCCTTGCCGAACCGACCCGCGCGCTTGAGCCCCTCCGCCGCGAGCTCGCGCACCTGGTGTTCGATCTCGGGGTCGTGCGTGTGGTAGGCGGCGTCGGTGAGAAGTCGTGCCGCCTCCTTGTCGCTGCCGGCCGCGAGGCGATCGCGCGCCTTCAGCACGAGGTTTTGCACATTGGGATGATCGATGACGTCTGACTCGGACATGTAGCCCTCCTTTAGTGGGGCCGTGTGGTCAGGCTGCTGACGATTGACATCGGAGCGAGTCGGGACTTGTTTACACCGGACCCTGGCCGTCTACGAGTTGACTACAGCATTGCTGTTGGCAGCGGTTGCCGTCGTGCTGTCCGTGGCATCCTTCTAGGTGGCGTCGAGATCCATGCAGATCGACGCTTCGTGCCAGGCCAAGACGGGAGCCAACGATGCAGCCTGCCCGCAAGATTTTCGGACGCCAGAACAGCGATGCTTGACGCTGGAGGGCTCGAGCGCGCCCGCCGCAGGCTCGACCGAATCGGACTCTTCACAGAATCTGTATCGCGGGGCGCCCGCCTGCACGTTTTCTGCATACCGCGCAGCGGACAATCGACCGTGAGCAACCCTCACGTACGGAGTCAAGCCATGTCAACGACCTCGATCTCAACCAAGCTCGGCGACTACGACGCTCCCTGGGAGTGTCGGGCGCGCCTTCGGTCGACCGCGGTGCGCGTCAGGGTCGCCGTCAAGCGCGACGAGCTCACGCGCGAGCTGGCGGCAGGCGCGCCTCCGGGGCTCTCGCCCGAGCTGTCGCTCCGCGCGGCGCGGCTTGTCCGCCCCCGTCGATGCAGGCAGCTGGCTCGCACCTGGCGTGGCACGATCAAAGAGGCACGTAATCCCGCGATCTTTCGCGGTCGCGTATCGATCATCTGCTGCGGTGCCGTGATCGATGCCGAGGACGCGATCAACGCACTGATCGCGCGCTTGCGCAGCGATCGGCCCGTAACGGTCAAGGGGATGGCGATGCTCCACCGGGTGATGACGGACGGGATGTCGAGCCCGCTGTATTGCCGGTCCGAGCCCGGGACGCTCCGCCACGAGATCATGCTGGTTACCAAGGCGCTGGATCCCGATCGCGCTGAGGTTCCTTCCGCCGGCTGACCACGCAGCGCAGCCGGGAAGGTCGAGCGCGGTCCCGAATCGTCAGCCCGGTCTTCGCGCGACCAGGCTCGCGACCGCTCGTGCCCGGCCGGAGCGTTCGCGCACCCCTTCCTCGTAGCGGACCACCTCGAGGTCGGCGAACGCGTCGCGCAGCTCGCCAGCCTCGAGCAGGAACCGCGGGTCGAAGCTGTGACCGAGCTCCTCGACGTGGGCGCGGGTGACGGTCTCCGCGATCAGCAATCCGCCCGGAGCGAGTGCCGTGGCAAGCGCGGAGAACAGGCTGCGCTGCAGGTAGTTGAACTGCATGACCACGTCGTAGTGGCCGTCGGGCAACGGATCGCTCGCAAGGTCGAGGCGCAACGCCCTCACCGCGAGCGGTTGCGCCTTGGCAGCCGCCGTCAGCGAGTCGATTGCGATGTCGGAGATGTCGATCGCGTCGACCGCGAACCCGAGACGAGCGAGATAACCGGCGTTCCGGCCGTCGCCGCACGCAACATCCAGGGCGCGAGCGCCCCGCACGCTCGAGAGCAGCTCTCGGTTCTCGACCAGCCACGCGCCCGGTGCCTCCGTGAACGCGCGGACGCCCCGCTCGGCGTAGCGCCCGTTCCAAAGCTCGCGCGCGTCATCGCGCTCGCCACATCCGCCGGGCCGCAAGCCGCCATCGATCCGACGGGCCATCGGCGGTCTCAGCGCTCGTCGAACCGGCCGTCGGCGCGCGTCTCGTGCACGCGCGCGGCGGCCTGCTCCAGCCACCCGGTCCGCTCGGCCGCGAACGAATCGAACGCCGGCACGTAGGGCTTGATGTCGAGCACCGGCGTGCCGTCGAGCAGGTCGACGCCCGTGATCTCCAGTACCGCGCCCGCAATCACGTCGAGGCGCACGACCGAGATCCCGATCGGGTTGGGGTGCCTCGGCGAGCGCGTCGCGAAGATCCCGCGCACGGTCTCGTCGAGGAACGGGACCACCTCGAGACCCCCCGGCTCGCCGCGATGCAGGTGCGTGATCAGGTGCACGTGCGAGAACCCTTCGAGATCGCGCAGCCCGGGCGCCAGGTCCTCGCGGACCTCAACACGCGCCGGCACCCCGCCGGCGGCGACCGACTGAAGCGGCATACCCTCGAGCCGCGTGAACGGCGAGCGCACGACGCCCACCGCGCGGTAGCTGACAGTTGGAAACGGCTCGTCGGGGCACGCGGAATTGCAACCCTACCGCAGGCGCCAGGGGCCGCTCAGCCGGTCGAGCGCCCGTCCCCGGCAGCTCTACTGCCACTCGAACGTCGTCATCGCGCGCGCGGGAATGGTGTAGGTGAAGTAATTCCCGTCCTCCTGCACCCCGAACGTGATCGGCGCGCCGGAGTTGTTGTACGCGACGAGCACCTTCGATCCGTTCGGATTCAGGAAGGCGACATCGTCGAGCCCGGGTGTGGCGGTCTCGAAGTTGGAGCTGTTGGCGCCATAGGTGACGAAGCTCGGCGAGTCGATCCGCCACGCACCGGGCATCACGAACGCGCTCACCTGGCCCAGCTGGTAGTACTCGGGCCGGAAGGTTACGGTCTGGGTCTGCTCGTTGATCGTGACCGGACCAGTGCACCCCGTACAGTCGTTGCCCGGCTGGATCGGGCCTCCGTTGGGGTCCAGCGCGAGCGACCACACCGACGCCACGCTGGCGTCGTTGCGCAGCGACGAGATCAGGAACTCGGGCGTACCCACCGGCCGGATCTCCGGCGAGCACTCGTCGACAATCTGATCGAGCCCCGGCGCCGTTTGCGCGAGCGCGCTCATCGTCTGCGGCGAGCCGAAGTAGCAGTGCCAGGCGATTCCCGCGAAATCTCCGGACGCCGGCCCGGACATGAGGCCGTCCGCATACGCAAGCGAATCCCAGCTGAGGTCGTTGCCGTAGATCTTCGTGCTCAGCCCGGCCGCTTGCAACGCCGGCGCGAGATCCGCGGCGATGAACTGCGCCTCCTGGGTCTCTGGGAGCGTCAGCCCGGGATAAGCGGTGGCCGTCTGGCCCGAGGACGGCTCATTCTGCGGTGTGAGGGCATCGATCGGCACCCCTTCCTGCGCGTAGGCCTGGATCGCCTTGACGAGATAGCTGGCGTACACGCTGTAGTCCGACGGCAGCAATGTTCCGCTCGCGCCGACGTTGTCAAGTGAGGCGTTGCTCTTCATCCAGGCGGGCGGGCTCCACGGGGTGGCGAGGATCTCGAGCGCTGGGTTGATCGCCAACGCCGCTCGCAGCGTCGGGATCGTGTACTGCAGGTCGTGGGCGATCGAGAAGTCCGTCAGCGACGGGTCCGATTCACCAGGGAGGACATCGTCATAGCTATACGGCGCCCCGGTCGTCATCGCCCCCGACGCGCCGATGCCGATCCGCAGGAAATTGAGGTGAATCGAGGGAATCCCGAACGCGTTGGTGCTGCCGGAAGGGCCGAACAGCGCCTGCAGCAACGTCTGCTGCTCGGCGGCGGGGAGCTGTTCGTAGATCAACCATGCGGCGCTGTCGGTCAACGCTGCTCCCAACCCTTCGAACTGCTGATAGCGCACGTACTCGTCCACGTCGATCATCGGGACTCCCTGCGGAGCTACGAGCGAGGTCACGAGCCCCGGCTGTGGCGTCAGCTCCTGCGACAGGCCAGGGTCCGTCTGCACGACCGCGACGGGCGGATCGTTGGTCTGCGCGATCAGCTGGCCGACCTGCGTGGTCAGCGCGCTCACGGCGGCGATCTTCGCCTTCAGGTGGTCGATCGCGACCGCGTTGCCACCGATGTCGCTGATCAGAGTGCCGCGGCCGACGCGAACCGACTTGCGGACGAGCTGGTACTGCGCCAGCGCCGCCTGGAGGCGCGCGTGCGCCTGTTGCGCGCGGCGCAGCTGCGGCGCGAGGTCGCCGGCCGCCACGTCCGAGAGCTGTGCGCGCAGTCCCTGAAGCTGCGTGACCGTCAGCTGGGTCGGCGTCACCGCCGCGCTGGTCGCGGCCGTCGGTCTGCTGGCGACCAGGGTATTGAACGCAGACGGAGTCAGGCTCGCGGGCACGCCCCCCGCGCCGCCGCCCGATCCGAGTGGGCTGGATGCGAAGACCTCCAGTTCGATCGTGGCGGGTTGCGCGAGCCCGAGTTGGCCGATGAAGAACAGGACCCGATTGCCGTCTCTGACGACGCGAACCTGCGCGCCCGGGATCGTCTGCACCAGCCGCTCCGGGCTGAACACGTCGAGCGTCGTGCGCTTCACACTCACCTGGCGACCCCGGCGGAAGAGCTCCGGCGCCAGCACGGGCGAGAAACCGCCCCCGCCGGCGACCAGCACGCTTGCCGTCTGTGTGCCCGACGACGGTTCGATCACCAGCGTCAGGAGTCCGTTCTTGAGGTCGTTCTGACCCAGGTAACGCGCGACGTCGCCGTTGAACGTGGCAGTGACAACCAGGCCGAGCGCCGCGTCTGCGACCGCCGTCAACGAGGTCGGTGTCAAAGCGCGGCGCTCGGCGGCCGTCAGGAGCGGCGCTCCGCGCCGGGCCTTCTCGACCACCCGCGCGGCCGCGACCGGAGCGGCGATTAGCAACACCGCCCCCAGCACTCCTAACAGACGCAACAACCGCTGAGCTGCCGTGAATTCTCGCGGACCCACTCGCGCCCAGTGTCTCAGATCGGCACCCCAATCGTCGCCATATGCGTGTTGGAGATCCCCGCTCTTGCTTCGCTCCGAGCGAGGAGCGCAAGCGCGTCAGCGCGGTGCGATGTGTTGCGCGATAGCGTGTCCGGCCATGTCCGATGAGAGCGCGAACGACCAGAAACCCGCGGCGAAGGGGGGGTATGAGCCGCCGAGCGGCGCCGAGACGACTGCCACGTGGACGGCAGGGGGCGTCTCGATCGACTACACCGCCAGCGCGCAGTGGATCCTCCTGCGCAAGAAGGAGAAGCCTGCGGCGGAGATCTTCTCGGTCTCCTACGTCGCGCAGCAGGATCGCGAGCGCCCGATCACATTCGTCTTCAACGGCGGCCCGGGCGCCTCGTCGGCGTATTTGCACATGGGCGCCGTCGGGCCGATGCGGGTCGCGTTTCCGGCGGACGGGACGCTGCCGCGGATGCCGCCCCGGCTCGTCGCAAACGAGCAGTCGTGGCTCGCCTTCACGGATCTGGTGTTCGTCGACCCGGTCGGCACGGGCTTCAGCCGCGTCGTCGAGGACGACGGCAAGGACGGCGAGGACAAGAAGAAAGGGCAGAGCGGCGAAGACGGCGACCCGAGGGAGTACTACGGCTACCGGCGCGATCTCGAGTCGCTATGCGAGTTCATGAGCCGCTGGCTCTCCCTTCGGCGCCGGTGGGGCTCGCCGGTGTTCATTGCCGGCGAGAGCTATGGCGGCTACCGCGTCGGGCGGCTTGTGCGGATGCTGCAGGAAACGGGGGGCATCGGGCTCAACGGCGCCGTACTGATCTCGCCCGCGCTCGAGTTCGCATCGCTGTCTCCGACCGACTATGACGTGGTCGGGTGGGTCGACCTCGTGCCGACGATGACACTCGCCGCCGTATTCCACGGGCGCTCGCGTGCTTTCGCGCCCGGCACACCGCTCGAGGACGTTCTCCGGGAGGCCGAGGCGTTCGCGACCGGCGACTACGCCACCGTTCTGACGCGCGGCGCGGCGATGTCGCCGGGCGAGCGCAGCCGGATCCTTGGACGTCTCGCCGACCTCGTCGGCCTGCCCGCCGAGATGGTGGCGCGCGCCGAGGGTCGGATCACGATCCAGGTGTTCTCGCGCGAGCTCCTCCGCGACGAGCGGAAGGTGGTCGGGCTATACGACGCGACGATCACAGCGACGGATCCGTTCCCGGATCGGGAGTCGTTCGCCGGTCCCGACCCAACGCTGTCCGGCATCAGCCCCGCGTACACCGCGGCCATCAACCAGCAACTGCGGTCCGAGATCGGTGTCGAGACAGATCGCGAGTACACGCTGCTGAGCTATGAGGTGAACGAGGCGTGGCGGAACGACGCGCCGCAGCATTTCTTCACGCCGCCCGTCGGCGCGACTGACGACTTCCGCTACGGCATGTCGCTCAACCCGCACATGAAGGCGTTCATCACGCACGGTCGCTACGACCTCGTGACGCCGTTCTACTCGAGCGACCGGCTGCGGAACCTCATGCGGCTGGACCCGGAGATGGCCAGGCCGGCTCACCGTCCGTCATTTCGACGGCGGCCACATGTTCTACGCGTGGGAAGAAAGCCGGCGCGAGTTCGCCGCTGCGATCGCCGAATTTGTCGCCGACGGGATCGCGGCAGATTAGGTCGGCGCGCGGGCGGCGGATCAGGGCGTCGCAACCGCGCGGGAGCGGCTCGGAGCGTACGTCCCGTCGCCCGAGTACTGCGCGGTCAATCGCTGGTGCCCGCGGACCGTCGCGATCGCGGTGGCGGTGTCCGTCTCGGGGTCGATGACGGCCTGCATGAGCTGGCGCCGGCCGGCCCGGAATGTGACGGTTCCCAGCCGCGTCGCGCGTCCCCGGCCGCTGACATGAGCGCTCAGCAAGATGAAGTTCGTTCTGCCACGCGAGGAGATGTGCGCGATTCGCAGCGAGACCGAGCTGGCGGCGTAATGGAGATGCGCGCACACGAGCGAGATCGACAGTCCAAGCGCGGCGGGCGGCACGGTCACGACGGAGGTTCCGCCGGTCAGGCACCCCGCGTGTGAGGCCGTCACCTGGTAGAGACCCGGCAGGACGTCCCAGCCGAAATCCCCGAACGCATCGGTGAAATCCGGGTTGCGACGGTTGGCGAGCGACATGATTGCGCTGCCGTTCGGCACGGTCGTGAAGGTCGCTCCCTGCTGGGGGGCTCGCAGCAGCGTCACCTGCGCGTCGAAAATCGGACGCCCGGCACGGGTGTGAACGGTTCCGCTCGGGTCGACGTACACGTTCGAATCGTCGTCCTCGCATTTCTTGGGCTGAGTGAGGTCCTCGATCAGCTTCCCCGGCTCGAATCCGGTGACGTTCTTGGCCTGCTCGAATCCCACCTCGACGAACTTCTCCAGGTTCTCCGTATCGCCGTGCACTGCCTTGTTGAGCCCCGGGAATGCCAGATCGACGGACAGGTTCGCCAGCGAGGACAGGTCGCCGTGTGCGGTGCCGACCACGTTCCCGAAGCTTTGGCCCGGCCCGTTGAACGCGCCGCTGACAGCGTTGTTGAACGCGTTGTTGACGCCGGTCGACAGGGTCCCGTACGGGTCGCCGTTCAGTGGCGGCTGGTACTGCTTTGGCTTGACGGGCGCAAAGCGGATGCCGATGCCGCAGAGCTTGATCGCAGCCGCGTGGGTGTCCTTGTTGTAGTAGGAGGTAAAGCCGGGCGTGATCGGCCCCGAGGGTCCCACCTGGTAGCCCCCGCTGCCAGGGACCGTGACGATGTCACCCGCCTCGAACCCGTTCGTGGGGCCGGTGAAGAACCCGGAGCCAGACCCGGATCCGGACCCCTGAGCCGCGCTCGCGACCGGCGTCGCCCGCGCGGTGTCAGCCTCGGCGGCGGTCGCGAGCGGGTCGCTCGCCGGCACCTGCTGGCCCTGGTAGCCCTGGATGTAGTCCGGCGTGCCCGTCGCGTCGTAGTGCACGAACAACATCGCGAACGCGCCGACCTGGAAGCCGCCGTCGGTGGTCCCGAACTGATCCTCGACGGCGGTCATGACGGTGTCGTTCGGCTTGCCGCGCAGCGCGACGTTCAGCGGCACCTGAATCGTGAACGGCTCGTCCCAGTTGACCGTTGGCACGCCCGATCGCGCCGGGCCTGACGGCGTGTCGACCGTGAGCCCGCCGGCGAGCGCTCGCGGCGCCTGCAGCGCGAAGTTTTCGGTTACGACGGATCCTTGGACCTGGACGACGGCGCTGGCGCCGATCAGCGACAGCGAGTTGGTCGGGTCGACCTCGATCGCCCACTTGCCCGGGGACAGGCCCGCGAAGCTGTAGTCGCCCGACGAGTCCGTGTACGTATCCAGGTAGCGGGAGACGTCGATCGTGCCTCCGACCTGCGGCCACGCATAGACGATCGCGCCGACGCCGCGCTGCTGCGGGTTGGTCCCGTCGACCACGCGGCCCGTGATCCCCGTCAAGGAGCCGGTGCCCGTCAGCGAGACCGTTTGCGGGCTGCCGCTCGCATCGTCGCTGTAGACGAGCTCAGCGGTTCTCGGACCAGCCGCGGTCGGCGTCAGCGTGACGTCGGTCGCGCATGTGCCGCCCGGCTGAACAGTCTGGCCGCGGCACGTGTCGCCGGCGATCGCAAAGTCCGCGGAATTTGCGCCTGCGAGCGCTACCGACGAGATCGTGAGCGGTACGTTGCCAGAGTTTGTGACGATCAGTGACTGCGGCTGGCTCGGGCGGCCGACGATGACCGGACCGAAGGCGATCGTCCCGGCGCTCGGACTGAAACCCGCGCCGATGCCAGTGCCACTGAGGGTGACGGTCTGCGGGCTGCCAGAGGCGTTGTCGGGGATCGACACCAGCGCGGACCGAGATCCCAAGAGCGTGGGCACGAACGCGGCGGTGAACGTGCAGGACCCGCCCGCCGGAATCGTCTGTCCCGAGCACCCGTCGCTCGCCAACCTGAAGTCGCCCCCGTCCAGACCCGCGAGCGTGACGGCGCCGAGCGCCAGCGGCGCTCCGCCGGTGTTCGTCACGGTGATCGTGCTCGGCGCGCTGGAAGAGCCGAGTGGTACCTGGCCGAAGCTGAGCGCGCTCGCGCTGAGGGTTACGGCGGCTGCCGGACCGGTGCTGATCACAACGCTTTTGCTCGCAGTGGCGCTCTTGCCGGCGCTGTCGGTCACGGTCAACGTGACGGTATACGTTCCAGGAGCGTCAAAAACGTGTGTCGTCGTCGGTTCCGATGTGGTCACGCCGGGGCTGCCGTCGCCGAAATTCCATTGATAGCTGGTGATCGAGCCGAACTGGACGGTCGAGGTCGAGGCATCGAAGGTGGTCGCCGACCCTGGCGGCGCGCTCGTGACGAGGAACGATGGGATCGGGGCCTGATCCGGCGTCATCGCGATCCAGAAGTCAAACTC
The DNA here is from genome assembly GCA_963763525.1 of uncultured Solirubrobacterales bacterium. GTDB lineage: Bacteria > Actinomycetota > Thermoleophilia > Solirubrobacterales > Solirubrobacteraceae > Palsa-465. The sequence goes on along the minus strand of CAVXPA010000007.1, from coordinate 27,760 downwards.
GCCTGGCCCCGGGATCGGTGCGCCCGGCGTGCCGGTGGCCGTCGGGATCGGGACCACTTCGCCTCCGCTCCCGGTGCCCGTCTCAGCTGTGACGTATGCGGTGGCACCGTCGGGGGTCAGCGCGATCGCCCCGCTGGTCGCGGTCGTGCTGACGGTGATCGGCGAGCGGCAGTGTCGTCGGCGAGGTCGATCGGAATCACATACGTGCCACTGGCGCCGCCGCCGGAGCCGAGCTCGGTCAACGCGTATGCGGTCGCGCCGTCTGGCGCAACTGCGATTTCCTGGACTCCGTCGCCGCCGGCGAACGAGTAGCCGTTCAGGTCGATCGGCTGGCCGGCGGGGCCCGACGGCAGCGGCACAGGGATCACGGAGCCGCCCGCCACCGTCACATACGCCGTCGAGCCGTCCGGAGCGAGCGCGATCCCCTCGGCATTGATGTCGCCCACCGAAATCGCCGTTCCAGCTGTGTTCGTCGCCGTGTCGATCGGCGTGATGCCGCCGCTGCCAACGACCCACGCGGTCGAGCCGTCCGGGCTGATCGCGATCGCAGACGCGCCCGCGATCGTGATTGGCTTCTCGAACGTCGGCGGGTTCTGCGTCAGGTCGAGCGGCAGGACGAGGTTGTGGATCGGGTCAGCGAAGTACGCGGTGTCGCCGTTCGGCGTGATCGCGACGAAGTCCAAGTAGGGGCTCGACTGGGGCGGGAAGTCGGCGGCCGGCACCGGGGATGGTGTTCTCCACCGTCGGGCCCGACGCGCTCAGCAGCAGCTGGACGACGTCCGACCCGTGCACCGCATACCCCGTGCTCGCATCCGGCGCGATCGTCAGCGCCCCGACCGCACCGAGCGAGGTGAAAGTGCTGGCCGCGTTGGTCCCGGTATCGATCGTGGTGATGCCGCTGTCCGAGGGGACGAGCGCGTCATACGCCGTCGCCGCCGCGGCGGCCGACGGAACACCCACGGCGGCCGCGAGCAGCAGCGCGAGCACGCCCACACTGACGCGACCGGCGGCGCGCCCGAGCCCACTGGCAATTGCACCGATCAAACCGTGCGCTCTGGCCCCGAGCGCCTGCGATCTTGCCCTCACATGTGCCTCCGTTCACAAGCCCTCACGGCTCGCAAGGCACACGATGATGGCACCCTCGGCTGCCCCGTCAAGAAAGAGGTGCGATGACGACAGGCGCTTTGGATCACCGATCGTTGGAAGGTCGCGACATTTGTTCGCTAGCCTGCAGGTCGATCGTCAGTTGGCCGGTGCCGTCCCATCGCCTTCGGCGACCCAGAGCCTGTCAGCGTCGACGAAGCGCTTGACGCTCGTGGCGACGATTCTGGGGTCCAGCATCGCGATCCTCGACAGCAGCGTTGTGAGCGTTGCGCTGCCGTCGATTCAGCGCGATCTCGGCGGCGGGCTGGCGGGCCAGCAATGGGTCACCAATGCGTACCTGCTTGACGCTCGGTTCGTTGATCCTGCTCGGCGGGTCGCTGGGCGACATCTTCGGAGAGCGTCGGGTGTTCGCGCTCGGAGTGGGTGGCTTCGGCGTGTCCTCTCTGCTGTGCGCGCTCGCGCCGTCGATCGGGCTGCTGATCGCGTTTCGCGCGCTCCAGGGAGTCGCCGGCGCGTTGCTCACCCCGAGCTCGCTGGCGGTGATCGTCGCGACGTTCCCCGCGCGCGAGCGCGGCCCAGCGATCGGCACCTGGACGGCGTGGGGAACGATCGCCGGCGCGCTCGGCCCGCTCGTCGCCGGCGTGATCCTGAACGTCGCCTCATGGCGCTGGATCTTCGTGATCAACCTGCCGCTGGTCGTCGCGTGCCTGTGGCTGATCCTCAGAGCCGTCCCCAGCCAGGGTCCGACCAAGACGCGGGCGGAGGGTCGACTTCGTTGGTGCGGCTGCTGTGCGTGCTGGGGCTCGGCGGTGCCGTGTTCGCGCTGATCGAGCAGCCGCGCCTGGGCTGGTCGAGCCCCGCGGTGAGCGTGCTCGCTGATCGCCGGCGTGCTCGCGTTCTGTGCCTTCCTGGTCTACGAGTCGCGGGCCAGCGACCCGATGCTGCGGCTCGACCTGTTCAAGAGCCGGAACTTCGCGGTCGGGAACGTCGAGACGCTCGCGCTCTACGGCGGCCTGTCGGCGCTTGTTCTTCTTCCTCGTCCTGTACCTGCAGCAGGTGGCGGGCTACTCGCCGCTGAAGTCCGGGCTGGCGCTGCTGCCCGAGAGCCTCGTCATGTTCGCGCTGTCCTCGAGATTCGGCGCGCTCGCCGATCGCTTCGGTCCACGCTTGTTCATGGGCGGCGGCCCGCTGGTCGCCGGCGCCGGCATGCTCATGCTGCTCACCTTCGGGGTCCACGTCGACTACCTGACCGAGGTACTCCCGGGCATCCTGCGTCTTCTCGCTCGGCCTATCGATCACCGTCGCGCCGCTGACCGCCGCGATCCTCGCCGGCGTCGACCAGGACGAGGCGGGAATCGGCTCCGCCATCAACAACGCGGTGGCTCGCGTAGCGGGCCTGATCGCGACGGTCGCGATCGGCGCGCTCGTGGCGGCGCAGTTCAGCTCCTCGCTCGATCACCAGCTCGCCGGCCAGCCGCTCACTCCTGCGCGGTCGCGCGGCCGTCGCGGAAGCCAAGCAGCTCACACTCGGACGCCCTTCGGTCGCCGGCCTCCCACCGCGACGAGGCAGTCGCGATCACGGTCGCATCCGGCCAGTCCTCGCTCGAAGCCTTCCGCGTCGGCATCGGGGTCGCCAGCGGCGCTCGTCGTGATCGGCGGCTTGATCGGGGCTGCGGGCATCCGCAACCCCCGGCGGGTGGTCCGCGCAAGCCAGTGCGCGGGCGGGCAGCTCGCCGGCGCACCGCTCGACGCGGCAGGACTGCACGCCTCCCAGCCAGCCTGACCTGCGGCGCGCTCGCCGTTGACTTGATTCTGAGCGATCCGTACAGTCTGGGCGGGATCGGAGATGGTCGCCCCGCGTGCGAATGGTGCGCTCGAGTCGATTCGCCGGCTCAAGCGGTCCGGCGTCGCGGGTTTGGCGACGGTCGTGTGTTGCACGCCGTGGACCGGCGCGCACTTGGCGACTGACGCGAGCACCGCCGGATCAGGGGTCGCGCCGCATCCGCCCACGGTCGTGCTCACTGCGCCCACCGGTTTGTCGTTTGCTCACGCGCGCGTGATCCCGCACGGGTTCCTCGGGTTGTCCTTCGAGTACTCGGCGATTGAGCCGTACGCGGGGCGGGACCCGAGCGCGATCGATCCTGTGTTCGAGCAGCTGATCGAAAACATCAGCCCTGGGCAGGATCCGGTTCTGAGGATCGGAGGTGACAGTACGGACTGGAGCTGGTGGCCGGTCCCGCACATGCGGCGTCCGGCCGGTGTCAGATACACGATCACGCCGCGATGGGTTCAGGTCACCCGCGCGCTGTCGAAAGCACTTCACGCGCATCTGATCCTTGGCATCAACCTCGAAGCTGACAACGTGAGCCTTGCGGCGGCCGAGGCGCATGCACTGGTGAGGGGGGTCGGAGCGCAATCGATTGAGGCGCTCGAGCTTGGCAACGAACCCGAGCTGTACCACAGCTATGCCTGGTACCGGGCCTCAGACGGACTCGCCGTTCCCGGACGCCCGGCGGGATACGACTTCGCGGTCTTCGATCAGGAGTTCTCGAGCGTCGCGCGGGTGCTGCCGGGAGCTCTCGCTGGACCCGCTACCGGCGGGCCGCGCTGGCTCAGCGACTGGCGCGCGTTCTTCGCCGCCGAGCCTCGCGTGCGAGTCGCGACGCTCCACCGCTATGCCCTGCCCACTTGTGGCTACCCGACGTCGCCTGGATACCCGACGACCGCAAACCTACTGTCGGACACGGCCTCCGTGCTTCCCGCGACGAGCGCCGTGCCATATGTGCAGATCGCGCACGCGGACCACATCCCGTTGCGGGTCGACGAGATGAACACGACGCCGTGCCCCAGCGTTCCCGCGTCGGTGGGGCACTCGTTCGCGTCGGCGCTGTGGGCGCTCGACGTCCTGTTCGAGATGGCCGCCGTGGGGGTCGACGGCGTGAATATCCACAGCTACCCGGGCGCCGCATATGACCTGTTCACTTTCACCCAGATGAAGGGAACCTGGCGGGCGTCGGTCGAACCCGAGTACTACGGGCTGCTGTTGTTCGCGCAGGCGAGCCCTGCCGGTTCGCGGTTGCTCGGGCTGACCTCAAACGGAGACGCGGCGATCAGGGCGTGGGCGACCGAGGCCCCGAACGGTGTGATCCGAGTCGTGCTGATCAACGACGGCGACCGCGAGCAACTCGTTTCGCTCCGAGCCCGGACGGCGAGCGCGCCGGCAATGGTCGAGCGGCTCCAGGCACCGGGCATCGACGCCCAGAGGGGAGTAACGCTTGGCGGCCAGTCATTCGGATCGCAAACCGGCACGGGACGGCTCGTCGGCAGGCCAAACCATCTCGGCCGTGACTCCCGCTGCCGGCTCATACCGGATCAGCCTCGGCGCGGGCAGCGCGGCGATGCTGACGATCGATCAGTCTCGTGTGACATAGCTCTCACGGCCATGCGTGCCACAATCACGCAAGTGCAACCTCAGGAGGTAGCGGATGTCCGAGATGGCTTCGGTGGGACAAGCGGCCGGCGATCAGACCCCTGTTCGCCCGTTTCAGGTGAGCTTTCCGGAGGAGGAGCTCACCGAGCTGCGCAGGCGGATCACCGCGACCAGGTGGCCGGAGCGCGAGACGGTCAGCGACGACTCGCAGGGCGTCCGGCTCGCGATGATGCAGGAGCTCGCGCGCTATTGGGGGACCGACTACGACTGGGGCAAGTGTGAGGCGAAGCTGAACGCCCTACCCAACTTCATGACCGAAGTCGACGGGCTTGATATTCATTTCATTCACGCACGCTCCTCGCACGCGGACGCGTTGCCACTGATCGTCACACACGGGTGGCCCGGCTCGATCATCGAGCAGCTCAAGATCATCCAGCCGCTGACGGATCCCACGGCCCACGGCGCGAGTGCATCAGATGCGTTTCATCTGGTGATTCCCTCGTTGCCCGGCCACGGGTTCTCCGGCAAGCCGACGAGCACCGGCTGGGATCCAGTCAGGATCGCGCGCGCGTGGGTCGTGCTGATGAACCGCCTCGGATACGACGAGTTTGTCGCCCAGGGAGGCGACTGGGGTGCGGCGGTCACACAGACGATGGGTGAACAAGCAGCGCCGGGGTTGCTCGGCATTCACTCCAACATGCCCGGCACCGCCCCAGCCGATCTCGTCCAGGGGTTCGAGCGCGGCGATCCGCCGCCATCGGATCTCTCAGACGAGGAGAGACACGCCTACGAGCAGCTGAGCAACTTCTACGCCAAGCACGTCGCCTATGCGCTGATCATGGCCACGCGCCCGCAGACGCTGTACGGACTCGCGGACTCGCCCGTCGATCTGGCGGCGTTCGCGCTTGACCACGGCGACGGGACCGGGCAGCCGGGACTCGTGGAACGGGTCCTCGAAGGGACCCTCGACAGCGAACTGACACGAGATGACCTGCTCGACAACATCACGCTCTACTGGCTGACGAACACCGGGGTTGCTGCGGCTCGTCTCTATTGGGAGAACAAGGCGGACTTCTTCAACGCCAAGAACATCACGATCCCGTTCGCGATAAGCGTGTTCCCGGACGAGCTCTACCAGGCCCCGCGAAGCTGGGCCGAGCGCGCATACCCCAACAACCTCATCTACTACAACCGGCTCGATCAAGGCGGGCACTTCGCCGCCTGGGAGCAGCCGCAGCTCTTCTCAGAAGAGATGCGCGCGGCGTTCAGGACACTGCGCAAATAGCGGCCGATGCATGCACGCGCATGTATTTGCTAGGCTTGAGCGCGGAGCGAAGGTTGGCGCGATGCAATTCGGGATCTTCTCTGTCAGCGATATCACGCGGGACCCGGTTTCCGGCTACACGCCGAGTGAGGCGGAGCGCATCCAGGCTGTGGTGCAGATCGCGCGTCGAGCGGATGAGGTCGGGCTCGATGTGTTCGCAATCGGCGAGCATCACAATCCGCCGTTCTTCTCGTCTTCGCCGACCACCCTGTTGGGTCACATCGCTGCGTTGACCGAGCGGATCATCCTGAGCACGTCCGTGACGTTGATCACGACGAATGACCCGGTCAAGATCGCTGAGGACTACGCGATGTTGCAGCACCTCGCGGGCGGCCGGATGGATCTGATGCTCGGCCGCGGTAACACCGTGCCGGTGTATCCGTGGTTCGGCAAGGATATTCGCGACGGACTTCCCTTGGCGCTCGACAACTACAACCTTCTGCACCGGTTGTGGCGCGAGGATGTGGTCGATTGGGAGGGTGCTTTCCGGACCCCGCTGCAGGGCTTCACTGCGATTCCGCGGCCCCTGGACGATGTTCCTCCGTTCGTCTGGCATGGGGCGATTCGCACACCGGAGATCGCCGAGCAGGCCGCCTACTACGGCGATGGTTACTTCGCGAACAACATCCTCGCTCCCAACTTCCACTTCAAACCCCTGGTCGCGTTGTATCGGGAGCGCTTCGCACACTACGGGCACGGGACGCCCGAGCAGGCGATCGTCGGCCTGGGCGGGCAGGCCTTCATCGCCAGGCGCTCGCAGGACGCTGTGAGCCGATTTCGCCCGTACTTCGAGGGCTCGCCGATCTATGGCAAGAGCTACAGGCTGGAGGACATCATGCACGGGACGCCGATGAGCGTCGGCAGTCCCCAGGAGGTAATCGAGAAGACGCTGACCTTCCAGGAGGGCTTCGGCGACTACCAGCGGCAGCTATGGGTCGTCGACGCGATGGGCCTCCCGCTCGAGATGGCGCTCGAGCAGGTCGAGCTGCTCGGAACCGAAGTCGTGCCGGTGCTGCGCCGTGAGATGGAGGCCCGCCGTGCCCCCGGAGTGCCAGACGCGCCGACCCACGCGAGCCTCGTGACGGGCGAAGTACGGCGACGCCGCCCCGCGTCAGCCCCGGCCGAACGCCAACCGGGGCGACAACCTCACGGGCGCCGCCCCGTATCAGGACACCGACCCGGAGCTCGCCGCAGAGTATCCACTCGTCGCGTGATGGCCGCGAGCAACGCGAGAATTGCCAACCAAGCCTGGGAAGCGCTGTTCCGGGCGCAGGCGACGATCCGCGGCGAGCTCGCCGCCGCAGACGCATGGGGCGAGTTGGCCCCTCGCGAGTACGGGGTGCTCTACGCGCTCTCCCGGGCGCGGGACGGGCTGCGCCCCACCGACCTGACCGAGGACGTGTTGCTGAGCCAGCCCGGAATGTCGCGGCTGGTGGCGCGACTGCAGGCACGCGGGCTCGTGCAACGGGTCGATGACCCCGACGACGCCCGTGCCTGCCGGATTCGTTTGACCGCGGCGGGGGCCGATGCCCAGCGCCGCGCCGGGTGGGCGCATGGGCGACAGGTGGCGCTGGCGATGACCCGGCGCCTGGACCGCGAAAAGCTGTGCCAGCTGCGCGATCTGTGCCGCCAGCTGACAGGCCCCGAACCGCTCGGGGCGCGCGAGCCGCGCGAGCCGCGCGAGCCGGGCGAACCGCACGACCGTGATCGAGGCGGCCCTGAACTAACGGCGGTGTCATGAGCGAGTCCTCCGAGAATCGCGAGAGCGGATCACCCGAGTCCACGCGGCGGCGGTTGGTCGCGATCAGCGCAGGCACGAACGAGCCCTCCTCGACCCACATGCTGGCCGAGCGGATCACGCAGCGCAGCCTCGAGCGGCTTGGCGAGATGGGCAGCGTCGCGTCGTCGGCGAGCGTTGAGCTCGCGCCGCTCGCGGTCCAGATCGCCCAGGCCACGGTGAGCGGTCTCGTACCCGAGGACGTACGGACGACGATCGAGCAGATCGCGCTCGCCGACGCGATCATCGCGTCCACGCCGGTGTACAAGGCCGGGATCAGCGGCCTGTTCAAATCGTTCATCGACCTGCTTGACAACGATCTGCTGATCGCCAAGCCGGTCCTGCTCGCCGCCACCGCGGGAAGCAGCCGCCACGCGCTCGTGGTCGACGAGCAGATGCGGCCGCTGTTCGCGTACATGCGGGCGCTGATCCTGCCGACGTCGGTGTTCGCCGCACCCGAGGATTGGGGCGCACCGGAGCTCGGCGAGCGCATCACCCGCGCGGCGACGGAGCTCGCCGTCACGGTCCACGCCGGGATCGAGCACGGGATCGCCGAGCACGCATGGTCGGGCTACCAGCACCAGTTCGCCGGCAACGCCACCCGTGCCGAGCAGACCGCGGCGGACGTCGACTTCGACTCGCCACTGATGCGTCTCGCAGCCGGTCGCAGAGAGCCGTACTGAGCCGCGCGTGTGAACGTGAGGAGGCTCTCGCCCAAAAGCCTTAGGTGACGGTGACGGTGACCTTGGCCTGTCGATGACCGTCGGGCTGTCAGTGACGCGGCGATCCGCGCCCCGAGCTAGGTCGAGGGCGAAATCTGCCTGGTCAACGTCCCACTCGGTACTCCCGCTTCGGCGAGCGGGACGTTAACCCGCCACCAGCTGGTCAACGTCCCACTCGCGATCCAGAACGCATCGAGTGGGCAGTTATCCAGCCCCCGCGACCGCCCACGCGAGGTAAAGGAAGGTATTGGTGGCGCCGCTCTCGCGCCTGCGGGTCGGGTCGCCAGAGAGCGACCCGACGCGTTCATGATCGCCGGGAAACGCCGCTCGGCTACGCGGGCGGCCCGACGGGACAGGTGTCGTCCATGCTGACGCGTAGATCCGGGCACACGGTGTCATTCAAAGTCGCGCTGCCGTTGATTGCGGCTGGCTTGATCTGAGAGTAGGCCAGGATCGCGCCGGTCATATCGGCGAAGTTCCAGTTCACGTTATCGGCACCTTGCACCGCGACCATGTCAGCGTTACGGAAGTTCGTCTCTTCGAAATTCGGCAGGCGCGCGAACCGTGCAATGGTTGCACCCGACAGGTTGGCGTTGGCGAAATCAGCCCCTTCGGCGTTCGACACGCCAAGAAAGGCGATGATGAGGTCGGCGTCGACGAAATGCGCGCCCTTCAGCGTGGCCTTCTGGAAGTAGCTATTGGCGAGGTTTGCGCCGTTGAAGTTCGCTCCCGAGAGGTTCGGATCGATGAAGTGCGCGAATCGCAGGTCGAGATGCTCGAACGACGCGTCGCGCAGATCACCGCGGCAGAGGGTGTAGTGCTCTCTCGTCGGGTTGGCGACGACAGGGCATCCGTCGACCGTCGTCGCGGCAGAGGCCGACTGCCGTTGCGCGGCCCATGCGCCGCTCGATCCGAGGGCTGCCGTGAGCACGGCTGCCACCAGAACTGATCTTCCGTACCTCATTGCTGTTCTCCTTGCGGTTGATGAATGAACGAGACGCGCTCCCGCTGAGCGCGTCTTCTCTGGACAAGAGGCGCCGTGGCGCCGCCTGGAGGGCTCCCGATCCGGCCTCGCTGCCGTCGATTCCTCCCTGAACGCTCGATAGCTTAGCGGCGTATGCCGGCGCTGGCGCGTGGTGCCTTTCTCTCGCCCCGGGGTAGGGTTCCGGCGCAAATATTCGGGGCGACGGCTAGGGATTTCGCCGATGCGCGCCGGCGCGCCGGCGGCAGGATGGCTTCGGTCTCCCGGCGGGCGCCCATAGCAACCAGGCGCGGTACTGGTGTGCGATGCGCGCGGCCGCTGTCGGAGCATCGGCCGCGCCGGCGCACGGCGCAGCACACGCTCCCGTTCACCGGCCTTAGCGCTCCCGAGGGTGTGGCTGTGGACGTGAGCGGAGACGTGTCGGTCGTCGACAATGACAATAATCGGGTGCTCGAGCTGCCCGCCGGCAGCGACAGTCCGGTGACGCCTCCATTCACCGGGGTGACCTTCCGGTGAGCGTCGCCGGATCACAGATTGCCGTCAGCTCGATCACGCCGGGCCGTCCAACAGCGTGCGCGCTACGATCGCGCTTGATTCGACTGTCGGCAGCGTGCTCGCGACGCAAACGGATACGCTCGACGGGTCGGGCGACTGGACGGGCACGCTGAACATCCCCGTCAACGCGAGCGACGGTACGCCTTACGTCGTGCGCGCGACGTGCATAAATGGCGAGGGAGGTGTGACGCAGAACTACGCCGCCGGATCGTTCGTGGTGGCGCCGTCCGCGACGGGTTCCGGGGGCCGCGACCGGGCCCCAAGGACCGCAGGGACCCCAGGGACCCGCGGGCCAACCGGGCCAGAACGGGCAGTAGGGATCCCCTGGCGAGCCGGGTCAGAACGAGGAGCAGGGACCCGCTGGCCTGTCCGGTCAGCCGGGCCGGAACGGGCAGCAGGGGCCCCAGGGCGCCACAGGCCGGCAAGGCCCTGCCGGGCGGGCCGCCCCTACCCCTGCCGGGGAAACGATCACCTGCTCCACGACCAACGAGGTGACCACCTGCAACGTCACGTACACCTATAACGCCAGCAGCAATGAGCTCGCCAACGTGGCTCGGGCTGAGGCGACCGTCGACTCCCACGGCAGATGAGGGTCGTCGCGCACTCGCGATCACAAGCTGAAGCTTCGGTTCGACCGCCTGCGCGCGGGCGCTACCGGCTCACGCCGCTCGAGCGGCGGCCCCATCACAGGCCACTGGTGATCGGGCACACCAGCCTGGCCATCAGCCAAACAGAAACAACGCCGGGTGCGACGCGGGTCCAATGCCCACGGCGCACCCAGGCCATGAAGCCGTAGTCGTTGGACTGCCCCGTTGCAATGGAGGGTTGAGCTCGGCCTATATCTGCCGGTCCGCTCCGGTGTTCTCGAGGGCGGTCGCTTCGGCCAGGACCATCAACGCGAGCCAGGGGATCGCGGCCCGCACCTCATCCGAGAGATCTGCTCCCGGGTCGAACCGACGTCCCTCGATCGCGTACACGATCACGCGACGAGGCAGTTGGCCGAGCGCCCGGCCGAGCTCGATCGTCTCGGCCAGGCCGGTGGCATGCGTCGAGCTCAGGCCACGCCCGCGTGCCGGCAGCGGCCCGTCGCTTGCGTCGAGGCGTCGGATCGTGCCGGGGCCAGCTTCGGAGCGCATCGTGTCAGTCAAGACGACGGCGTTTCGCCCGCGCCAGCGGTCGAGCAACGCGATCGGGTCGCCGTGAAGCTCACGCACGTCGAGTCCGGCCGCGCCAGGACGCTCGCGCAGGTTGCGCGTGACCTCGATCCCCGCGCCGTCGTCTCCGCGCAGCTCATTGCCGACGCCGACCACGAGCACACCCGGCGCAGCCGCGTCACTCACGATCGATCGTCAGCTCCAGGAAGTGAGTCGAGCAGGAGATGCACGGATCGTGGTTGCGAATCGCCTGCTCGCAACGGGCTGTGAGCGCCTCGTCTGAGAGGTCGACGCTCCGTTCCACGACAGCGCGGAGGTCCTCCTCGATCGCCCGCTGGTTCTGGGAGGTCGGGGGAACGATGCGCGCATCCAGGATCGTGCCGTCGTCGTCGATCTCGTAGCGGTGATAGAGCATTCCGCGGGGTGCCTCGGTCGCGCCGTGACCGATCGCGCGGCGCGGCTCGACGCCCACCGCAGGGATGTCGGGCCGCTCATAGGCCTCGATCAGCGCGAGTGCCTCATCCGTAGCCTGCACGAGTTCGACGGCACGAACGATGATGCTCTGAAATGGATTCCTGCACACCGCCTCAAGTCCCGCCTCACGAGCTGCCTCGTGCGCCAGCGGGCGCAGACGAGCGGACGCGAGGCTGTAGCGCGCGAGCGGACCGGTGAGGTAGGAGCCCCGCTCGCGTAGCCGCGCGTGCAGCGCTGTCGAGTACTCGACGTGCTCCTCGACGATGTGCTCGTCGAACCCCGAGGGCTCGATGTCGAGCCCTCGGTCCGAGACGATCCGTCCGCGGTCGATCGGATAGCCATCTGGGTCGGCTAGCGCGACGTGCTCGGGCTCGAGCTGCACATCGGGGAAGTCAAGGGCGGAGGTCCATCGGACGGTCGCCAGCGCCGTCTCGCGGGCTCGCTCGAGCGGATCTATCAGCGCCCGCAGCTCGCTCCGGGTGGGTACTCGGTAGAAGCCGCCAACCCGGACGTTGATCGGATGCACTTCCCGGCCGCCGATCTGCGTCATCAGCGCGTTGCCGGCTTTCTTCATCTGCAGCCCCTGCTCGACGATCTCGCGGTGGTCGCGAGCCATCTCGATCGCGCCGGCGTAGCCGAGGAAGTCGGGAGCGTGAAGCATGTACACGTGCAGGCTGTGGCTCTCGATCCATTCGCCGCAATAGAGCAGGCGGCGTAGGTCGCGGAGCGGGCCCTCGTCGATCCGGATGCCGCAGGCATCCTCGATCGCCCGCGCCGAGCTCATCTGATAGGCGACCGGACAGATGCCGCAGATCCGTGCCGTGAGGTCCGGCGTCTCGGTGTACGAGCGTCCGCGCAGGAATGCCTCGAAGAACCGCGGCGGCTCGTACAACCGCAGCTTGACGTCGCTCACCTCACGGCCCTCGAGCCTGACGTACATCGCGCCTTCGCCCTCGACCCGCGCGAGGTAGTCGGTGCGGATCGTCCGCGTCGCCTCAGCCTCGCTCATAGGACTCGCTTGCCTGCTTGAACATGTCGGCGCCGGCATTGAACGTGCGATAGGCGCGGACCAGCTCGTGCGGCTCGAGACCCGACCAGGCGTCCAGCGATGCGGTGTTGGGCGTTTCCTTCGGGCCATAACATCCGTAGCAGCCGCGGTCGTAGGCGGGGCAGATCGCGCCGCAGCCCGCGTGGGTCACTGGCCCGAGGCAGGCGGTGCCGTGAGCGACCATCACGCACACGGTGCCGCGGCGCTTGCACTCGATGCACACGCTGTGGGCGCGTACTCGCGGCTGGCGGTGATTCACGTGGGCGCTGATCACCTCGAGCAGCTGTCGCTTATTGATCGGGCATCCGTTGAGTTCGAAGTCGACGTTCACGTGCGCGCTGATCGGAGTCGACGTCGCGAGGGTCGAGATGTAGTCGGGAGAGGCGTACACGACGCGCGTGAACTCCTCGACGTCGGCGAAGTTGCGTAGCGCCTGGATCCCGCCGGCGGTCGCGCACGCGCCGATCGTGATCAGCGCCCCGGAGTTGGCGCGGACGGCGCGGATCCGCTCAGCGTCGTGGAGCGTCGTGATCGAGCCCTCGACCAGCGAGACGTCGTACGGTCCCTCGACGGTCGCGCTCGAGGCTTCGAGGAAGTAGGCGAGCTCGATGTGGTCCGCGAGCGACAGTAGCTCATCCTCGAGGTCGAGCAGGCTCAGCTGGCATCCGTCGCAGGAGGCGAACTTCCACACGGCCAGTGTCTTCTTCGTCGCGCCGTCCATCAGAGCTCCCGGATCCCCAGCCACCGCTCGATCTCCGACCAGCGATAGACAGGCCCGTCCCGGCACACGAGCGTCGGGCCGAGCTGACAATGTCCACAGTGGCCGATCCCGCATTGCATGTTGCGTTCCATGGAGACGAAGATGTGGTCGCCGTCAAGCCCGCACTCGCGCAATGCTGCGGCCGTGAAGCGCATCATCACCTCAGGTCCGCACGTCATCGCGAACGTGGCCCCGCCCGCTGGCGCGACACGGCTCACCAAGCGGGTCACGACACCAACACGGCCGAGCCATTCCGGACCGGCGCTGTCGACCGTCACGAGTACCTCGAGGCCCCGCTCCGCCCAGGAGTCGAGCTCATCGACGTACAGGAGCTGGTCCGGTGCGCGTCCACCGTACAGCAGCACGAGCCGTCCGTATCGCTCGCGTCGCGCGAGCAACCAGAGGATCGCGGGGCGTAGGGGAGCGAGGCCGATCCCGCCGGCGGCGATCACCACGTCCGCGCCTTGGAGCTGCTCGACGGGCCACGGCTCACCGAACGGCCCTCTGGCGTTGAGTACGCGGCCCGGCTCGGACGCGCAGATCGCCTCGGTCGCCAACCCTACGGCTCGCACGGTGTGGACGAGCCGATCGGGCTGGTCGGGATCTCCACTGATCGAGATCGGAACCTCGCCGCTGCCGGCAGCCGCGACCATCGTGAACTGACCAGGAGCGAACGTCAGCGGAGCTCCGGAGCTCCGCTCCAGCTCCAGGGTCCAGGTATCGACGGTGTCCTGGCGCTTCGAGCGTACTTCGAATTGCTCAGGCACCATCGGTCCTGGACCGAGCGGATGGAGCTCAAGCGGACGCTCGATCATGGCCGTACACGTCGAGTAGCTGGAGCCTTGTGGCCTGGAGCCTGTCCACCAGGTTCGCGGCGAACCTCCGCATCAGCTCGTAGCCGAGCTCGTGGTCGGCAGCGCACTTGCCGCGCAGGCACACACCATCGAAGCCGATCAGCTCGCACGCCACAAGCGCGCGCGCATCGAGCTGCCAGCGATACGGTGCGAACAGCCATGACCAACCGACCGGATCGCCGTCATGCAGCGTCTCGATTGTCAGCGCGCCCCGGCCGGGAGCCTGCACCTCGAGCACGACCGAGCCGCGACGGATCACGAAGAAGCGCTCGGCCGGCTCGCCTTCCCGTAGCAGGAATGCGCCGCTCTCGACGTGTTCATTGCGCGCGCATCCCGCGATCACGTCGAGGTGCTGGCGGCTCAGTCCTTCGAAGACGGGCGCCGAGGCGATCAGCTCGTCAATCGTCCGCACCGTTCCCCTCCTCGCTGTCACGGATGGCCCGAGCCTCCTCGGTGATGTCGATCCCCACCGGGCACCACGTGATGCATCGACCGCATCCGACGCAGCCAGAGCTGTCGAACTGATCCCACCAGCTCGCGAGCTTGTGGGTCATCCATTGGCGGTAGCGCGAGCGGGGCGAGGCGCGGACCGCGCCGCCGTGGATGTGCGAGTAGTCGACGGTGAAGCACGAATCCCACCGTTGGTGGCGCTCGACACGCTCGCCGAGGAGATCGGTGATGTCCTCGACCGTCGTGCAGAAGCAGGTTGGGCAGACCATCGTGCAGTTGCCGCACGTCAGGCATCGCTCCGCGACCTCATCCCAACGCGGGTGCTCGTAGTTGCGATACAGCAGCTCCTTGATCCCGCTCGTATCGAGCTCCCGCCCCATGTGCGAGGCGGTGCGGGCATGCACGGCGGTCGCTTGACCGCGCTCGGCGGCACCCGCGTCGGCGTGCGGGACGTCGGCCAGGACGTCGGCACCGCGATCGGAGCCGATCTCGACGGTGAAGTAATGGCGGGTGTCTTCGATGACCTCGGTCAGCGCAAGATCGAACCCGCGCTCCGCCACCGGTCCGGTGTTCATCGACACGCAGAAGCAGGTCCCTCCGGCCTCCCCGCACTGGACCGCCACGACGAACACGCCGTCAGCGCGGATGCCGTCTGCGGGATCCGCATGCGCGCCGCCGAGCAGAACCCGGTCGAGGATTCCCATCGCATGCAGCTCGCATGAGCGCGCCCCGAAGAACGCATATCGCGCGGCGGCTCGCGGCGGCTCGAACACCTCGACCAGGCCGCCCCGCTCGTCGACCCTGGCCTGCAGAGCTTCACCTCCGGCGGCAGCTGATACCGCTTCCACGAGTGCGGCCCGACCGCATATCCGAACAGCGCGTCGTCGTCGCGGCGGCGGAGTCGGTAGCGGCCGCCGTCCTGCTCGTCGGTCCACCCGGCCGGCAGATCCGCCGCGGACCGCAGCTCGTCGTAGACGATCGCGTGATCCCGGACGGTCGGCCCGACGATCGTGTAGCTCCGTCGCAAGAGCGCCGCGAACAGCTCGTCGAGATCGCTTCGTTCGATGACGTGATCGAGACCCATCCCCACCGCCGACTCTAGTCTCCTCGCGCTCCCAAAGGCATGTGGAAAACCCGCAATCGCCGTGCGGCGCGCGGCGGATCAGCGGGTCTTTCACCGGATCTAGTGTCTGGCCACGCAATCACCAGGAGGCGAGCAATGTCCAATACGGCTACGAATTCAACTCACGGCAGCTTTCTGATGCCGTCGCTCGTCCACGCGACGGTTGCCGATGCGATGCATCCCGGCGTCCTGTCCTGCGAGCCCGACGCGACGCTGACCGACGTTGCGTCGATGATGGCCACGCACCACGTCCACTGCGTCGTGGTCGCCGGCGTCTCGCACGAGCAGCCCGAGGGCTTCGTTTGGGGGATGATCTCCGACCTCGATCTCGTCCGAGCGGGGATCGCGGGCGGCTCCGCGCCGAGCGCGCGCGAGCTGGCGGCGGAGCCGGTCTTCGTCGTCGATCCGGCAATGCCGCTGCGTGAGGCCGCGCAAGAGATGCTCGCGCACGAAGTCAGCCATCTGGTCGTGGCCGACCCGGTTGCGAAGCGCCCGGTCGGAGTGCTTTCGACTCTCGACGTGGCCGGCGTGCTCGCCTGGGGCGAGGCGTGATCGGTTCGGCCGCGTGTTCGAGATCCGCATCCATGGGCGCGGCGGCCAGGGCGTCGTCACGGCTGCCGAGTTGCTGTCGGTCGCTGCGTTCGACGAAGGCACCTATGCACAGGCGTTTCCCAGCTGTCAGGATCAGCTCGGTCGAGCGGTTCCTCGGTGATGAGGGCGATCCGGCAGGAGTGGAGACTCACGGTCGTGGCCCCGGCCTCGGGCAAGCGCGCGCTCGTCGTGGGCGCCGGCCCATCTCCATGCTGCGCATCATGGAGGGCGAGGAGCATCCGCTGCTGGGGCGCCGTGTGGTCGTCTACGGCCGTGGGAACACCGCGATCGACGCAGCCCGGACCGCCAGGCGGCTCGGCGCCGAGGAGGCGATCATCGTCTACCGGCGCACGCGCGAGCGAATGCCGGCGCACGACTCCTAGGTCGAGGAGGCGCTCGAAGAGGGCGTGCTGATGGAAGTAGCTCTCGACGATCAAGAGCGCAGACCCCGGCAAGCTCGTCGTCGAGCGCATGGAGCTCGACGAAACCGGCTTCCCGCAGCCGACCGGTGAGTTCGAAGAGCTCGAGGCTGACTCGCTGGTGCTCGCACTCGGACAGGAGACCGATCTCTCGCTGCTCGACCGGAGGACCACACATTTGCACGGCCGAGGCCGGCCCATAGCGGAGAACCACGGTGCTCTACTTCCACCACTCATCCTCGCTCGAACATGACCCGAGCGTGATGTCTCCTGACCATCCGGATACGCCGGAGCGGATCAGGGCAATCGAACGAGCGATGTCGCAGCGCGGCTGGCTCGGCTGCGAGCTGCGCGAGGCGCCGGCCGCGTCCGAGCGAGAGCTCGAGCTCGTGCACTGTGCGTCGCACGTGCAGAGGATCTGGGACCTGTGCGCGGCCGGTGGCGGCCAGACGGATGCGGACACGTTCGTCGGCGACGCTTCGTACCGTGTCGCGTTGCACGCGGGCGGGGGGGCCTGCGAGATGGTACGGGCACTCGTCGGCCGAGATCTTCCGCCACCGACGCGACGTTCTGTTCGCAAGCATCCATCAGCTCGGTCTGTTCCCTGGCACGGGCGCGATCACCGACGCCGGCTCCGGCGACGGGCGCGGCTACACGATCAACATCCCCCGTTCCCGCCGGATCGGACACGAGACGTGGATCTCCGTGCTCGAGTACGTGATCATCCCCGCGGCGCTCGAATTCTCACCCCAACTGGTGCTGATCTCCGCCGGCTACGACGCCCACCGCGGCACGGCGGAGTCGATCGCCCCGGATCCGTTCGTAACCTCACGTGCCGCCGCCCACATCGGGCACTACTGGACGCTCTAAGCAACGCCGTGCGTTGCGCCTACTGCGCGCCGGCCACGCGGGCGTCGTCATCTGCGAGCGAGCCGATCCCCCGCGCGCCACGCGCGCCGCTTGGCTTCATACTCGGGCGGAAGCGTGCCCTGCAGCGCCTCTGCGGCGTCGAGCGCGTTCAGCGCCGACGCGTAATCCCCCCAGCGCGCGTCGCAGTCGGCGAGCAGCAGAGAGAGCTCGAGCGCGTCCCGCTGCTCCTCGTCGGAGACCGGCGCGCCGGGGACCGACACTCGGTCGGCGAGTTCGCCGCCGGTGATCAGCGACGGTCGGGCGGAGGCGAGGTAAGGGGCGAGGTAGCGGCCGGCGATCTTCGCCGGCGGCCACCACAGGGCCTGCCCTGCGGCGGCCGAGGCGTGGCGTCGTAAGGCGCGGTGGGTGGCGGGTGCCTCGTTTGCGACCGTCGGCGAGGGGTCGAGGTGTTGCGGCTCCGAGCGGAGGTACAGGGGCGCACCACCGGTAAGCAGTAGCCCGCGGAGCACGGGCTGGAATGCAGTCGCGGTCGTTGCCGCGCCGGCCAGGACTGCGACCGCTTCCGCCACCGCGTCCGCCTGCTGAGCGGCGAGACCGCCCTGTTTGAGTGGAAACGCTGTGACGTCGCCGGCGGCGAAGACGTGTTCGACCCCGCTCACATGCCCGAACTTGTCGACCGGGATGAAGCCGTGCTGGTCATGAGGGAGTCCGGCCAGCTTGGGGCCCTCGAGCACCGGGAGGGTGATGACGCGGTCGACGAAGATCGTCGCGCCGCCGGCCAGCGAAAGGGCGCGGCCCTGCACGAGCACAGGCAGCGATGAGGTTCGAACCGCGATCCCGCGCGATGCCAGCAGCGAGCCCACGGCATCGGTGCCGGCAGGGCCGAACAGCTCGAGCGGCTCTTCCTCGGGCGTCACGAGCGTCACGCTCACCTCGTCGGTGCAGTGCTCGCGCACGTAGCCCGCGGTCATGAGCGCGAGCTCGTACAAGGGCAGCGGCCACATGCGCGCGGAGGGGAGAGCGAGCGCCACAGACCTGGCCCGGCCCGTGACCAGATCGCGGAGCAGGCGGCGCAGCGCCGGGACATCGCCACGACCGCCGAACGTGAGCGCGCCGGGAATCGGGGCGCGCTGCTCGGCTCCCGTGGCCACGACCAGGACGTCGAACGAGATTCTCTGACCGCTGCCGGTGACGGCGATCCGGCCAGGAACTTCGACATCAGCCAGCGTGTCATGAATGAACTCGTGTCCGCCCTGCTCGGCAAAGATCTCCGCCAGGTCATACACGCGCGCCTCCGCGCGGTCGAACGCTTCGGCGACTGTCACCGGGCGATACACGAACTCGCGCGTCGGCGAGAGCATGGTGACATCGATCAGCTGGCCCGCAAGTGCCCTGAGTGCCAGGACCGTCTCCAACGCGGCGACGCCCCCGCCGGCGATCAGGATTCGCAGGCGGTTGCGAGCACCCCATCGGGCGGCGATCCGGGGCGGGGTGTTCTCACCTTGACTCATGGCTCGACCGTACCGTCCGATCACATGGGCCGCGTCGTGTCGTCCTCTCACCAGCCGCGCGGAGACGCCGCAGGATCACTGCGGTCCTCTGCCGATGCGCGGGGTTGATAGCTGGCGATCCGTAGTTGTCCGATGCACGGCACTGGGTGACCCCGGATGCCTGGCGTCTTGCCGTCGGCGACGCTTGCGGCATGCATACCTGCCTCGGCACGCTCTCCGGCGTCCAGCCGTCGGTCGACGCGGAGGTCGATCGGTGAGTACGGGCCCCGCCGCGGCGGAATATCCAGTCGAACGCGAGGCCGATGTCGTCCTCCGCGACGGGGCCACCGCGCATGTGCGGCCCGTGCGCGCCGACGACGCCGACGCGATTCGCGCGTTCCTCGAGTCCATCTCGCCGGACTCGATCTGGTTTCGGTTCTTCGCAGCGGCCAACCTGGACTGGGCGACCTCCTGGTCGCTCGACGTCGATTACGCGGACCGATTCGGATTGGTCGTCGAAAGCGGTGAGCCGCGGGGGATCATCGCTCACGCGGCCTATGTGCGGATCGACGCTGGGCGTGCGGAGGTCGCGTTCCTGGTCGCCGACGGATGGCAAGGACGAGGGATCTCGACGATCCTGCTCGCCCATCTCGCGGAGGTTGCCGAACAGCACGGGTTCTCGACGTTCGTCGCGCAGGTGCTGCCGCAGAACCACCGGATGATCGAGGTCTTTCGCGAGAGCGGCTTCCCGGTCACGCTCCGGTCGACGCCGGACGCCGTGGAGGTCGAGCTGCCGACGTCACTATCGGATTCGGCGATCGAGCGGTTCCAGGAGCGCGAGCGAATCGGCGCTGTGGCTGCGGTGCGAGGCTTCCTCGAACCAAGTTCGGTGGCCGTGATCGGCGCCTCGCGCCGGCGCGGAACGATCGGCGGCGAGATCCTGCACAACCTGCTCTCCGCCGAGTTCAACGGCGCCGTCTACGCCGTGAACGACAAGGCCGATGTAGTTCAGTCGTTACCAGCCTACCGCTCGGTCCGCGCCATTCCCGGCGGGGTCGAGCTGGCGGTCGTCGCCGTGCCCGCTGAACGAGTGGTGGACGCCGCGAGTGAGTGCGCCGCGGCCGGCGTCCGCAGCTTGCTCGTGGTCTCGTCCGGGTTCGCGGAGTCCGGTCCTGAGGGTGCCCAGCGGCAGCGCGACCTCCTGGCCGTGTGTCGCGACGCCGGGATCCGGATCGTCGGGCCGAACTGCCTGGGCGTGCTCAACACCTCGCCCGACGTGCGGCTGAACGCAACATTCGCTCCCCCGGCGGCCGTCCCCGGAGACGTTGGGTTCATGTCCCAGAGCGGGGGTGTCGGGATCGCGATCATCGAGGCGGCGAGCCGTCTGGGCATCGGGTTGTCGTCGTTCGTGTCGGTCGGCAACAAGTGCGATCTGTCGGGCAACGACTTCCTTCAGTACTGGGAGCAGGACCCACGCACGAAGCTTGCCCTCCTGTACCTCGAGTCGTTCGGCAACCCCAGGAAGTTCGCTCGGATCGCGCGCCGGCTGTCGGCCAGCAAGCCGATCCTGGCGGTCAAGAGCGGCCGGTCGGCGGCGGGTGCCCGCGGCAGCTCGTCACATACCGGCGCGATGCTGTCGGCGTCCGATGTGACGGTCGATGCGCTGTTCGAGCAGGCGGGAGTGATCCGGACAGACACCATGCACGAGCTGTTCGACGTCGCCGCGCTGCTGTCGGCTCAACCCGTCCCGCGCGGGGACCGGGTCGTCATCGTCACGAACGGTGGAGGCCCCGGCATTCTGTGCGCGGACGCCTGCCAGGCCGCGGGGGTGGAGATAGTGGAGCTGCGCGACGACGTGCGCGCGCGGCTGGCCGAGTTCCTGCCCGCAGCCGCGGCGCTGGGCAACCCGATCGACATGATCGCCAGCGCCACCGCGGCCGACTATCGGCGCACGCTCCAGACGCTGGCTGACGCGGACGCCTGCGATGCGATCATCACGATCTTCGTGCCGGCGCTTGTGACGATGGCCGGCGACATCGCCAACGCGATTCGAGCGTTCGCGGAGGCGAACCCGACCATGCCGCTGGCCGCGGTGTTCATGGTCAGCGGCGGCGTGCCATTCGAGCTGTGCTCAGGGGCAGTACGTGTGCCCGGCTACGAGTTTCCCGAGGACGCAGCGCGGGCGGTGGGACTGGCTGCCCGGCACGGCCGCTGGCGCGCACGGGACATCGGCTCGGTTCCAGCGTTCGACTGCCTCAGATCGGATGAGGCCGCGGCGATCATCAGCGGTGAGCTGGCGCGCGAGGCCACCTGGCTCTCCGCGTCGTCCGTGGCGGGCCTGTTCGACTGCTACGGGTTGCCGCTGATCACGACGCGCGTGGTCGATGACGCCGAGCAGGCGGTCGTGGCGGCGAGGGATCTCGGTGTACCGGTCGCGCTGAAGGCGAGCGCTCCCGGGCTCGTGCACAAGACCGACGCCGGCGGGGTGCGGCTCGGGCTGGACGGAGATGACGCTGTCCGTGGCGCGGCCGGAGAGATCGAGCGCGCGGTGGCGCGGGCCGGGCATCGGCTGGACGGGCTGATCGTGCAGCCGATGGCGCCCGCGGGGGTCGAGCTGATCGTCGGCGTCGTTCATGACCCGAACTTTGGTCCTGTGCTCGCGTGCGGCGCGGGCGGGACGACGGCGGAGCTGATCTGCGATGTGTGCGGTTCGAATCACACCTGTGACCGACCTCGAAGCGCGGGAGATGGTGCGCGCGCTGCGCACGTTCCCTCTGCTCGATGGATATCGCGGCGCGCCGTGCTGCGACGTGACGGCGATCGAGGATGTGGTGCTGCGGGTGAGCGCGATGGTGGAGGCCCACCCCGAGATCGTCGAGCTCGACTGCAATCCCCTGATCGCCGGGGCGGACGGGGCCGTGATCGTCGACGCCCGCGTCCGGGTGCAGACGGCCGCCCCGCCGCCCCCGATGCCGTCACTCGAGGCCTAGTGCCACGCACCTGTCACCAAGAAAGAACGAGGTAGCTGATGTCTACACGAGTCGCGATCAACGGCTTCGGTCGAGTAGGGCGCTGTTTCTTGCGCTCAGCCTACGAGCGTGACGCACGCATCGAAGTTGTCGCCATAAACGACGTCGTCGAGGCCCCGATCCTCGCCCACCTGCTTCAGTACGACTCGGTATTCGGGAGATTCCCCGCAGAGGTCGCGGCGCAGAACGGCAGCATCGCGGTCGAAGGCAGCGAGATTCATGCGTTCGCGGAGACCGACCCGAGCTCGCTTCCGTGGGAAGAGCTCGGGGTCGATGTCGTGATCGAGTCGACCGGGCGGTTCTGCACCCGTGCCGGTGCCGAGTGGCATCTGGCGGCGGGCGCGCGCAAGGTGATTATTTCCGCCCCGGCCAAGGGTGACCAGCCGCCCGACGCGACCGTTGTGCTCGGCGTGAACTTCGACGAGGTCTACGACCAGGACCGGCACAACATCATCTCGAACGCCTCGTGCACGACGAACTGCCTTGCGCCCGTCGCCAAGGTCCTGCACGAGACGGTTGGGATCCGGCATGGGCTGATGACGACCGTCCACGCCTACACGTCCGATCAGCACTTGCTCGACGGCCCGCACGGCGACCTGCGTCGTGCGCGCGCCGCAGCGCTCAACATCATCCCGACGTCCACGGGCGCCGCCAAGGCGCTCGGACTGGTGATCCCGGAGCTCGACGGGAAGCTGAACGGGTTCGCCGTCCGAGTGCCGACGCCGACTGGCTCCCTCGTTGACCTGACCGTGGAGACGGTGCGACCCACGAGCAAGGAGGAAGTAAACGCTGCGTTCGCTGCCGCAGCCGGCGAGGGGCCGCTCAGGGGAATCCTCGACTACACCACGGACCCGATCGTCTCCTCCGACATCGTGAAGTCGCCCTACTCGTCGATCTTCGATGCAGGCCTGACGTCGGTGATCGACGGCACGCAGGTCAAGGTCGTGGCGTGGTACGACAACGAATGGGGCTACTCCACCCGGCTGGTCGACCTCGCCGAACGGGTCGGAGCGTCGCTCGCAGCCGCGGTCTGAGAGGCGCTACACGTCGACGAGTTTGTGCTCCAGCGCGTAGCGGACGAGCTCGGCTCGAGATCCGAGGTGCAGCTTCTGCTGGATGTGCGCACGGTGAGTCTCCACCGTGCGCACCGACAGATACAGCTGGTCGGCGATCTCCGAGTTCGTA
The DNA here is from genome assembly GCA_963763525.1 of uncultured Solirubrobacterales bacterium. Taxonomy (GTDB): domain Bacteria; phylum Actinomycetota; class Thermoleophilia; order Solirubrobacterales; family Solirubrobacteraceae; genus Palsa-465. The sequence continues at coordinate 4,419 of CAVXPA010000007.1, read as the reverse complement.
TATCCCAGCGCAATCATCCGGAGCACGTCCACCTCGCGCTCGGACAGTCCGTCCGGAAGTCCGGGCGGTGGCTCCGCCGCGACGCGGGCGCCCAGGCGCGGGTTCAGGTACGGCTCGCCCGCGGCCGCACGGCGAACCGCCTCGACGAGTTCGGACTCGGCCGACTCTTTGAGCACGTAGCCCAACGCGCCGGCACCGAGCGCGTGCCGAGCATAGGCGGGCTCGTTCTGCATCGTCAGCACCACGATCTGCGTGTTGGGGCATTCGGCACGGATCTCCGGGATCCCGTCGAGGCTCGATCCGCCCGGCATGTTGAGGTCGAGCACGAGGACGTCGGGCCGGTGTCCGCGCGTGTATCGGCGGGCGGACTCGAGATCCTCGGCCTCGGCTACGACCTCGAAGCCGTCCTCGGCATCGAGCACCTGCCGCAGGCCTCGGCGAACGACCGCGTGGTCGTCAGCGATCACGATGCGAATCGTCGCGCGGTTGGAACTGTCTGCGGAGGTCGGGGTGTTCTTGGGCGGTTCTGGCTCCGGCATCGGCGTCATCGTCATGCGGCCCGATCCCGTGATTCCAGATACGGCGCGAGATACCTGGCCGTGATCTTGGTCGAGACCTCGGACGTCGGAGCCTCGCTGACCTCAGAGCTCGACCCATGGCCTCCGGTGACATGTGCGCTGAGATACAACGGCCTGGGACCACCGATCAGCACCCCGTAAACCTTCGGGGTGAACGGTTTCGGCTCGACCGGCGCGCCGGCGAGCGCGGCGATCGCTTGGGCCGCCGTGTCCGCTTGCTGCGCGGCGATCCCACCGTGCTTGACCGCGAAGTCGGTCGCATCGCCGGCCGCGTAGACGCGCTCGAGCCGCGGAACGCGGCAGTGGACGTCGATCGGGATGAATCCGCCGGGCACGTCTCTCGGGACGCCCGGGACCGAAGGGCCATAAAGCTGTGGGAGGGCGACGACCCGATCGACGCTCAGGTGCCTTGAGCCGGGAGAGATCGAGACGCGCCCCACCTCGGGCGTCTCGCAGTGGGCTGAAGCGATGAACTGAATGCCGCTGTCCTCGAGCAGTCGCGCGACGGCGCTGCTCGCGCGTGCACCGAACAACGCCAGCGGCGAATCCTCCGGAGTGGCGAGTGTGACTGACAGGTCGATGTTCATGTCATATGCGCGTCGTGCGGTCATCAGCGCGAGCTCGTACAGCGGCAGCGGCCACGCCATCACCGTTGGGCTGATGAACGCCAGCTTGTGAACGTAGCCCAGCTCCACGTCCTGGACGAGGCCGTGAAGCTGCTCGTCGAGGTGGCTGTCGTCCAGCGTCAGGGCGTGCTCGAAGCGCGATCGCAGCGTAGCTCCGAGCGCGAGCAGCAACGCGTCGTACTCGAGCCTTTGACCACCCTCGGTGTGCACTGTGCGGGCGGCCGGCTCCAGCCACTTGAACGCGTCGCGGACCAGGGCGATGCCGATGTCCCGACTGATCTCGTCGAGTGGGTAGTGCCGTGCGGCACTGTACCCGAACGGTTCGCGAACCCGCATCGGGCGGTAGACGAAGTCGGCCTCGGCAGCGAGCAGGGTGATGCCGACGCGATCGCCGGCGAGCTCGCGCAAGGCGAGAGCTGCTTCGAGGCCGGCGACGCCGCCGCCGATGATCACGACTCTGAATGGGGTGTGGGTGGTCGGATTCACGCGCGCAGGCTAGCTCGCGATCGCCAGTTGCGAATTCACGGGCACCCGCGCGTCCGCGTCTCGGGATCGGGGATGACCGGGTCGCCGTCGATCAAGTTACCGAGCTCTTGAACCTCCTCGGCAAGAGGCTCAGCCTTCTCGGGGTCGATTCGTTCCTTCTGGCCGCTCAGCCACAACTCCAAGCTCTGCGCGTCGGGCAGCCAGCCATCAGGGCGCAGCGTCGCAGGCGTCGATACGCTCATCGGCCCGAGGCTAAATTGACCTACGCCTCTCGGCATCGGGGCAAACTACGCATCTCTCCCGCTCGCGGGCTCGGCGAGGCCGAGCGCGCACGGCCGGTCGGGGGCCGTCGTGAGAATTCGGTCCTGTGCAGTCACGAGCTACTCTGGGGAAGCCTCTGCTCAATCCAGAGCCCCTTTGTCGTTACTACTTTATGCGGGGTTGCGCTGCTCGTCGGCGGTCGGGCCTCCCGTCGGCTTGCTGAGCGGTTGAGCCTAACGGTCGATCACGACTTTCAGTGCTCTGGTCTCCGCGGCCCTCCCGAACGTGTCATACGCGTCCAGCATCTCATCGAGCTTGAAGTGGTGAGTCGCGAAGTTGTCGACGTTCAGCTTGCCGCTGGCGACCAGCTTGAGCAGCATCGGCGTCGTGTTGGCGTTGACGAGCCCCATCGAGATCGTGATGTTTTGGATCCACAGATCCTGTAGTTGCAACTCCACCGGCTTGCCGTGCACGCCGACGTTCGCGACGCGCCCGCCCGGCCGCACGATCTGGGTGCACATCTGAAACGTGTCCGGAACGCCGACCGCCTCGACCGCGACGTCCACGCCCCAGCCGTCGGTCAGCGCCAGCACCTGGTCCTTCCAGTCGGCGGCGGCTGGATCGACCCCGTCGGTTGCCCCGAACTTCTTCGCCTCCGCGACGCGGTTGGCATCGAGGTCGATCGCGATGATTCGCGAGGCGCCGTACAGGCCGGCGGTCGACATCACCGACAGTCCGACCGGCCCGGCGCCGACGACCGCGACCACGTCGCCAGGCTTGACGCCACCGTACTGGACCCCGATCTCAAAACCGGTCGGGAGGATGTCCGACAGCATCACGCCCTGCGCGTTGCTGACCGTGTCGGGCACCTTATACAGCGACGTCTCGGCGTACGGCACGCGCACGAACTCGGCCTGGGTGCCGTCGATCAGGTGACCGAACACCCAGCCAATCCCCGACGCGCCCTCGTTGCCGAGGCAATGCGCGAAGATCCCCTGCTGGCAGAAGCTGCAGCGACCGCACGACTTGATGCACGAGATGATCACCTTGTCGCCGACCGCGAACTGGGTCACGTCGCCGCCGAGCTCGACGATCTCCCCGACGCCCTCGTGGCCGAGGATCCGACCCGGCGTCACGGCCGGCACGTCCCCCTTCATGATGTGCAGATCGGTGCCGCAGATCGTCGTCGTGTCGATCCTGACGATGGCGTCGATCGGCTTCTGGATCTGCGGTTCAGGCATATCCTGCCAGGACTTTTCGCCGGGAGCGTGATACACGAGCGCTTTCATGGCGTCCCTCCTAACCTAATTCAGATCGCGGTGAGTGCTCGACGCGACTCTACGGCCGAGACGACGGTCGCAGGAGAAAGAACCGGGGCCGCGTGCTCGAGCTGATGTCCGCCGGTCCAAGGAGACGATCGCCGGCAAGCTCGCGGTCGACATTAAGAGCATCACGGATGAAGAGGCGCCCCAATACCTCGGCTTTCTCGCCGCCTTTGCCGGCTTTGACAACCCGACCTCAAACGACAAGACCCGCGAGGCGCTGGGCTGGGAGCCGACCCATCCCGGCTGGGTCCAGGACGTCGAGACGGGCCACTACTTCGCCTGGGCCGCACCTGTGCTCCGGACCCACGACATGTGAGCGAGGTCGAGACCACGATGTATCGCATCATCCAGGAGGCCCTCCCAACGCCACCAAGCATGGCGGCGCGCGCCGGACAATCGAACCTCGACCCGCGAGCGCGGAGCCCATCACGCGACCGCGCGCCTGACCCGTGGGCTTGTGTAGGGGAGGCCGAGGCCCGCGTGTCGCACCGCCTCGACAAGTTCACGATCGGCGGAGTCGCCCAGCACGAACCCGATCGCTCCCGCTCTGTGCGCCTCGGTCGCGAACGCCTCGTTGACGTGCATCGTCGTGACCACGATCTCGGTGGCGGGGGACATCGCACGTAGCTGCTTCAGCCGCTCCGCGCTGAACCCGTCCGGCATCCGCAGGTCGAGCACGAGCACGTCGGGACGCTCGTCAGCCACCTCGCGCCAGGCGGCCTCGAAGTCGCTCGCCTCGCCGAGGACCACCAGATCGTCCGCGCGCTCGAGCAACCACCGCAACCTCCGGCGCAAGCCTGCATGGTCGTTGGCCAGCACGACCGTCGTACGCCCATTCACGGGTGTGGCGCGGTCGTGGACTGCTTGTAGGCGACTCATGGCCCTGACTGTAGGCGGGGAACCGGGTCCCGACGACCGTCCGTGCGTGCCGTTCACGCACGGTGAAATACCGATCGCGCCAGGTAGTCGCGCCCGGGATGCCCGCATCTCCTGCGGCGCCAACCACCGATGCTGATCATCTAGCCCCTGGCACGATCATGTGCGATGACACCGACGCGCGACGTGGTGCGAGAGGCGCCGGGGCGACCGGAGATCTACTCCCAAATCTCGCGACGATTTGGCCGATCAAGCGAGGCAACCCTC
>CAVXPA010000006.1:0-139813 GCA_963763525.1 uncultured Solirubrobacterales bacterium | reverse complement strand
TGGCAGGACCCTTGATCGGAAAGTCGATGACGAGATGGCTCTTGCTCATGACGTTCTCCTTGGGTGTCAGAATGGTCGCTTGTCGCCGTAGGAGTGCTCGAGCGGCAGTCGGTTAGGCGCTGATGCCGTGTGCCGTGGCGCCGTGTGCCGCGGCCTCGTGCAGGGCTTTCTCGTCCTCGTGCCGGGCCGCGGGCTTGAGGTCGAAGATGATCTTCTTCACGGTGCCGGTGAACGCGTATGGAGCCTTGGCCGCGTAGGCGCGGTCGACGACCAGGCCGTTGTCGCGGCCGACGTCCATGCCGGCGTAGGCGGAGAAGCGGAGAAACACGGTTTTCTCCAGGCGGCCCTCGCCGATGATCTGGTCGTTCGCGTAGAGCGAAACCGTTCCTCCGGCCGACCGCTCCGGCCTGTCGGCGTCGAACTGCATGCGGACGGTGATGTCCCCGGTCGGGATCGGCTCGGTCGAGACTTGCTCGTACTTCTCGACGCCCATCATCGAGTAGCTGTGATGCAGCAGTCCGTTGTCGTCGATCCAGAGCGAGAAGCCACCCATCTCGTCCGCTTCGGCGACGATCACGCCCTCGGCCCCCTGCTCGGGCACTGAGAGCTCGGCCTCGATCGCGTACGAGTGCCCGTAGACGCGGGGGATCATCCCGGAGGCAATGTTCTGGACGTCGCCGTAGAAGGTGTGCGTCGTGACCGTCGGCATCGGCGGGAGGATCCCGAAGAAGACCGAGAATCCCGCCATCAGCGGCAGGACGTTGTGCTTCGCGGCCTCGTCCCAGAAGAGGTCCTTGAGCTCTGCGAGCTTCTCGGGATGCTCGGCCGCGACGTCGTGCGCCTGCGTGAAATCGTCGGGCAGGTAGTAGAGCTCCCACGTGTCCTGCTCGGGATCGTAGGTTCCGGGAGCAAACCTCGCGATCGACGGCGGCGACGCGTCCCACGGGATGCGGTCGAGCATGCACGCCGCCCACCAGCCGTCCTTGTAGATCGCCCGGTTGCCGTAGATCTCGAAGTACTGCACGGTGTGCCGCTCGGCCGCGCTCGCGTCGTCGAAGCTGTACAGGAAGCTCGTCCCCTCCATCGGCTTCTGCGGCGTCCCGTCCACCACCGTGGGCTCGGGGATCCCGGCCGCTTCGAGGATCGTCGGCCCTATGTCGATGCAGTGGGTGAACTGGGAACGCAACCCGCCGGCGTCGCGGATCCGCTCCGGCCACGAGACGACCATGCCGTTGCGCGTGCCGCCCAGGTGCGAGGCGACCTGCTTGCCCCACTGGAACGGCGCGTTACCCGCCCACGCCCAGGCGCTCGCGTAGTGCGGCGCGAACGCGTCGGTGCCCCAGGCGTCAAGCCCGCCGTACCGGTCGATCAGCGAGAGCTGCTGCTCCGCCGTCAGCGCGATCCCGTTCTGCATCGTCAGCTCGTTGAACGAGCCGGTGAGTCGTGCCCTCCATGCTCGCGCCGTTATCGCCGAAGATGTAGAATCACGAGCGTGTTATCAAGCTCGCCCATCCCCTGCACGGCGTCGAGCAGCCGTCCGACGTTCCAGTCGCCGTTCTCCTGGTAGCCGGCGTAGACCTCCATCTGGCGCGCGTAGAGTCGTTCTCGTCCTCCGATAGCGAGTCCCACGCCGGGAACGCGTCCGGTCGCGGGGTGAGCACCGCGTCGGGCACGATCACCCCCAGCTTCTTCTGCCGCTCGAAGGTCTCCTCGCGCAGCGCGTCCCACCCCTGGTCGAACTTGCCCCGGTACTTCTCGCTCCACTCGATCGCCACGTGATGGGGGGCGTGGGCGCACCCGGTCGAGTAGTAGATGAACCAGGGTTTCGTCTGGTCCTGCGCCCGGACCATGTGCAGCCATTTAGCCGCCTGGTCGGTCAGGTCGTCGGCCAGGTAGTACTCCCTCCCGCCCTTCCCCTCGGGTACGCCGAGCGTCGTGTTGTCCTGGGTGATCACGGGGTCGTACTGACCCGCCTCACCGCCGAGGAAGCCCCAGAAGTGATCGAACCCCCACGCGTTCGGCCACCGGTCGAACGGCCCGGCCGCGCCCTGGAGGTGATCGGGGGTCAGATGCCACTTCCCGAACCCGGCGGTGCTGTAGCCGTTGCCCTGGAGCGCCCGGACGAACGAAGCGCAGTCCTTCGGAACCGAGGCCGTGTACCCCGGGAACGGGCCCGGCAGCTCCCCGATCGACCCGAATCCCACCGTGTGATGGTTGCGGCCGGTTAACAGCGCGGCCCGGGAGGGCGAGCACAGCGCCGTGACGTGGAAACCGATTGTACGTGAGCCCCTGTTCGCCGACCCGCGTCATCGCCGGCGTCGACACAGGCCCCCCGAACGTCGACGGGTTGCCGAAGCCCGCGTCGTCGATCAAAACGAGCAACACGTTCGGCGCGCCCTGCGGCGGCGACGGCGTCATGTTGATCGTCCAGTCCGGCCACGGACGCGTCGAGCGTGCGCCCGGCAGTGCCGCCGAAGTTCGGATCCGGGAATCGGCAGCACCGTGCGATCCGGGCTGAACTTCCCCATCGCCTCGGCCAGCGACTCCTTCAGGGCGGCGGTGCCCTGCTTGTCGCCCTGGACAACCGAACGCAACAGCGCGCCCGAGAGCGTCTGCTCGACACCGAGCCGCTGCTCGTCATCGAACACCGCGATGATCCCCGCCGATCCCGGCGGCAAGTTCTCGCCGATCTTGTCGTGGATGTCCTGCTCGACACGGTGATCGACGAACTTGCCGATCACCCCGCCGGCGACCGCCCCGACAGCGACCGACGCCAGCAGCGGCGGCGCGAACAAGCCCACCGCGAGCCCGACCCCGCCGCCCCACCCCAACCCCTTACGACCCAGGTTATCGCCCGTCTGCCGCACCGCGACACTCCCATCCTGCGCGTGAGTGACCAAGATCACGCCCTCGATCGAGACCTGCTTCTCCCTGACGAGCGCGACGAGCGACTCGAAGTCCTTCGTCGCCTCCTCGATCTCCTCGTAGCCGGCAACGAGCACATCGGTCGGTGTCTCAGCGATCACAACTCTCCCTTTCGGACCATCGCGGACGATTTGAACGACGCACAATCGGAAGCTGGGATCGATCGAGCAGGCTCATCAACGCGGCGCCAGACAGGTCGGCGTCGATCCCCTCTTCTGCAACACGTGGCGGACGACGTCCCAGAGGTCGGTGACGCGATCATCACTCGATCCGGTATCCCGAAGGGCAGTGAGGACCGACGAGTTGCCCCACTGCTCGCGCCTAAGACGCGAACCTGCGCCACCCGGATCCCAGCAGGTCGCTGTCGCCGACCGAACGTGGCTTTGCCGAGCGCCCGGTCAGGCATCAGAGACCCGCCTCGGCCGTGATCCGGCCGGACTTGACTGCCGCCGCGAGCTGTTGGTAGTCGCGTTCGTTCTGCTCGGCGTAGGCTTTTGAGAACTCGAGGATCGCGCGGTCGAAGCCGTCGCCGTTACCGAGGTAAGCCGCGATTGCGATCCGGTCGCCGCTGCGGGCGTGCGCACGTGCGAGAGTCCAGCCGCACAGCGTGCCGTATGTGGCCATGGCTTTCGGGACCATTAGCTCGACCTCCGCCGAGCCCTTCCAGTCCTTGAGCTGGCGGCCGTAGAAGTCGCGCGGCTTCTCATCGAGCCCCGAGTCGACGTGCAGCCAGCCGAGGAAGATGTCGCTGGTGGCCTGCATCAGGCGCTGCCCGGTGACGACCCGCTCGCCGTGGTTTGAAAACTCGCTCGGGCCGAGAAACTCCTCCAGCACCGACGCCTCGGCCTCCTTCATCTGCAGGAACAGGGGGTCCTGGCCGTTCCGGCCGAGCAGCAGCGCGATCCATGCGCGGGTGCCGACACTCCCGACACCGACTACCTTGCGCGCGAAATCGGTCAACTGAACTGCTCGAGCAGCGTACGCCGGTCGAATTCAAGTGTTTGACGGTAGCGGCGCAGCAGCTGGTGAAGCGCCTCGAACATCTCGTCGCGCTCGTGGCCCGGCGCGAGCTGTCCGATCGGCACGATCAGCGGCGACTGATCGACGATCCGAACATCGCCGTTGACCGACTGCGTGAGCTTGGAGAAGGCCATCATGCTGTCCTTGGTACGAGCCTTCGCGAGCACCTTCTCTGTTCGCTTGACGATCTTCTGCTTGAACTGCGGCGCGAGCCCCTTGAGCACGCTCTCGATTTCCAGGCGCGAGTACCACACGTCCAGGTTCTTCATCCCGGCGAACTCCGCCATCGCGGTCCGATAGCGGGCAACCGTGTCGAGCACGATCCGCTCCTCGTCTTTGGTGCGATAGCCGTTGTCGCGGGCGGCGATCAGCATGCTCACGGCCAGGCGCTTGACGTCCCATTCCCACGGTCCGGGGAGCGTCTCGTCGAAATCATTGAGGTCGAACACCAGACGCCGCTCCGGTGAGGCGAACGCGCCGAAGTTCGACAGGTGCGCATCGCCGCAGCACTGCACATTCAGCCCCGACCGAGGTGTCGGGCCGAGATCCTGCGCCATGATCATCGCCGCCCCGCGATAGAACGTGAATGGTGACACGAGCATCCGGCCGTAGCGGATCGGGACCAGTTCTGCGACGCGTGTCTCGGCCTGCCGTTCGAGCAACGTCACCGGATCGACGCGGTCGGGCGAGGGCTCAAAGACGGCGTGGCGGGAGCGCGGCACCTCTGCCCGCGCCGCCTTGCCGCGGGCGACCCGCTCGGCCACCGACAGATGCGGCACCGCCAGGGCGCCCACATTTTTCGATGCGCTCGGCGCGCTCCGCGTGGCCCTGGATGTGGTCGTAGTCATTAGCTCTCCAATCTTTGCCGAGGGGCCTGCGCGAGCACGCGCCTATACGCCACCCGTGGCGGCGCGTGACGTGGCGCGTTCGGTCGGGGCGATCAGCGCCCCGACGATCCAGAGGATCGGGATCAAGAATCCGATCCAGAACATCCAGTAGTGCCCGTTGCGGAACGTCGCCAGGCCGAAGTACGCCCAGCACGCTATGTACACGATGCCCAGCAAGATCGACAGAAACGTCATGGGGTCACGATCCCTTCAAGTGAGTGCCGGGATGGGGTTCGCCGGCACCGGCTGGTGGGTAGTGCATTTGCCACCCAGTCATCGTCGTCAGCGGCCGGGAAGTCAGCACAATCAGGCTCGCTGGGCTGGGGGCGTTCGGTCATGGCCAGTCGGATTTTTCGCTTCGGGGGTCGGTGCGGACGCCTCGCCGTTCTCTGTCTCGAGCGGCGTGACGCTGTGCAGCGTGAGTCCGAGGCCGGCGATCCGTTCGAGCAGCCCCTGGAGGTGTGAGGAGTCGATGATCTCTCCGCTTATCTCCGTGATGCCGTCGTGGGCGGAGATCGTCATCCCTTCAAACGCAGACGCGTAGCGGGCTCCTAGCTCCCCTATGACGACGAGGCGGTAACGGGTGACCGACATGCGAGACCCAGCATGCCTGACGTCGGCCACGATTTGGGCCGTGCGGGCCCAGGATCACCCGGGTGATTGACCGGGCTCGAGCAGGCCGAGCGCTTCCGGCGCGGGCGACCGCGTCCGCTTGCGAAGTTGCACCGAGTTTGCGGTACAGCTCGCGCGTGTGACTCTTGACGGTATTCAGCGAGATGTAGAGCTGCGCGCCGATCTCGCGTCGGGAGAGACCGGCCGCGAGGCCTCGCAGCACGGCGAGCTCGGCCGGACTGGGCTCTTCCAAAAGTTCGCGGCTGCCGGCCCTCGCGCGGGCCGCGACGAGAGCCTGCCCGGTCGTCGCGGCGATCGCCGGCAACCGTCCCGGATCGGGAAACTCCGCAATCGCACGTTGTGCGCGCTCGAGGTCACTGGCGGCGCGCGCCAGCCGCGATCGCGCCAGCCGCACCTGAGCGAGAACGAGCAATGCGTGCGCGTGGCCGACGGTGGGCTGTGGCGAGCGTCGCAGACTCTCGCCGCGTAACGCCTCGCGCTCCGCCTCGTCGAGGCGCCCCGTCGCGACGCATGCGAGCGCCAGCCCGAGGTGTGCCAGTGACGCGACCCATGAGTCCACCAGGTAGTGCTGGCGCGCGAAGGCCAACGCCTGCCGGGCCCATGCCTCCGCGCTTTCGGTTCGCCCGCGCTCGCCGTCGACCAGCGCGAGTAGCCCGAGACTTACGATGTAGACGTTGGTGTCGGCCGGCGCGTCGGGCCGCTCGACCGCCTGAACCGCCACCCGCCGCGTCTCGTCGACCTCGCCGGCAAAAAACAGGGCCTGCGCCAAGCTTGCCAGGGCGGCCACGCTCAGCACATCGGCGCCCTCCTGAGCCGCCGCGACCGCGCGACGAGCGTGCTCGACAGCGGCGCCCACATTGCCGCGCTCGATCACCCCCGATCGGATGAGTTCCGCGCCCGCCTCGAGGTACGGCGACCACAGATCCGGCCGCTCGCGGCGCGCGCGCTCGGCGACCGCCAGAAACCGCTGAACCTCGACCTCCGGGGCCGCGAGCAACGCGGCGGCCGATGCCGCCGATACCGGCAGGGCGGGATGCTGCACGAGTAGCTCGGCGGGAAGCCAGCGCACCCACCCAAGGAGCTGCCCGAGCCGCCCGCCCCAGATGAACTCGAGGTGCTTATCGACCAGCAGCTCGGCCACTGTCTCCGCGTCGCCAGCAGCGGCGGCGTACTCGATCGCCTCCTCCGCGAGCCCGTGCGCGCTACACCAAGCCGCCGCGCGGCGGCGCAGCTCGCGGGCGGCGTCGCGCCCGAGTTCGAGCTGCAGAACCTCGCCGAACAGATGGTGGTAGCGATACCAATCCCCGCGGGCGTCGAGCGCGACCAGGAACATGTTCGAGTGCGCGAGGTCCGCGAGCACCGCGGCCGAGTCCTCGCGCCCGAGAACCGCGTCGCATAACTCGGGGGTGAAGCGCGCCAGCACCGAGGTGCGCACCAGGAAGTCCTTGATCTCGGGCGCGAGCGCCGTCAGAACCTCGTCCGCAAGATATTCGCCAACCTGGCGAGCGCTGCCCGCGAACTCCCGCACTCCACCGTTGGGGTCCTGAAGATCGCGAAGCCACAGCGCGGCCAGATAGAGGCCGGCGGGCCATCCCTCCGTGCGATCGACGAGCAACTCGACGCTGTCGCTGGACAAGCCGATCCCCTCACGCACGACCAGCTCACGCGTTTCGTCGACCGTGAAAGCCAGCTCGCGGGCGCGGACCTCCGTGAGCGCCCGGCGCGCCCGCAGGCGCGCGAGGCCGATCGCCCGGTCCGAGCGCGTGGAGGCCACCAGCCGCGCATTCGCAGGCAGCCGCTCGATCGCCTGGCCGATCGAGCGTACCGAAGCCTCGCTGCGGACCGCGTGCAGGTCGTCGAGCACGATCGTCACCCGACGGCCATACGCGACGAGGCCATTCATCAGCTCATCGACCGCCGTCTCGACCGTCGCACCCCGGACCGCGAGGCACGACAGCGCGCGACGTCCGAAGCCCTCACCGAGCCGCTCGACGGCCGTCGCCAGATGCGCCCACAATCGCACGGGGTCGTCGTCGGCCGAGTCGAGCGTGACCCAAATCACGGCCTCGGGACGCTCAACACACCACGAGCGCACAAGCGTCGTCTTGCCGTAACCGACCGCGGCGTTCAGCACCGTGAACGAGGCCGCGGCGTCGTCATCGAGCATCTCGAGCAGGCGTGCCCTGCGCAGCACTCCGGGGTGAACCCTCGGCGGCATCAGCTTAGGCTCGATCACCCGAAGACCCGGGCCATCCATCTGCGCTGTCGGTGAACTCATCGCACGGATATTCGGTCCCGAATCACCCGGGTGAGCATCAATCACCCGGGTGAACTCTACTCCGCTCCGATGACAGGCCGAGCATCCAGAGCGATCATGCCGTTGACTGCCGAAGGGGCGTTTTGGGCCATCCGGGGACCAACGGCTCGGCACATCTGTCATCTGGAGAAAACGTGGCTAACCGCGAAATCGACAAGCATCTGGATGGACAGACGGCCGGGCGGCCGGCGTTTGCAGACGTGCGTCGGGCGCCACCGTCGCGGTGCGCAACCGCATCTCGCGCCGGGGACTCGGTCGAGCAGTTGGCAGAGCTGTTCCGCGCGCGGACCTCGGCGACCCTCGCACTGCGGTTACGTCCGCGTGTGCCCATAGCGGGTTAGCGGATGCCCGACGCCACGACTCCGCCGGAGTTGACCGCCGAGCAGGCCGACGCGACGATCCGGAGCAAGGCCTACGTCGGCCTGCTGGTTGTGGTCGCGGTCATTGGCGTGATCGTTTCGATCGCGGCCTGGTGCTTTCTCGAGGCGATCTACCAGATCCAGCAGGAGCTGTACGTGCACCTCCCGCATGCGGTCGGCTATCAGAACGGCCCGCCGAAATGGTGGCCGCTCCCGGTCCTGGCCATCGGCGCGCTGATCGTCGCGCTCGCGATCACGCGCCTCCCGGGCGACGGCGGGCACATACCCGCGAAGGGCCTGTCAGCCGGTGGCCCCTCGGGCCCCGACATCGTGCCGGGAGTGCTCCTCGCCGGCCTGGCGACGCTCGGCTTCGGGCTGGTGCTCGGCCCGGAGGCCCCCCTGATCGTGCTCGGCGCGGGACTCGCCGGCGCCACGATCAGCCTCGCTCGCCGCGACACGCCGCCGCAGGCACTGATGCTGGTCGCGGCCGCCGGGAGCTTTTCCGCCATGTCGTTCATCTTCGCCTCCCCGTTGATCGCAGCCGTGATCCTGATCGAGGCGACCGCGATCGGCGGCCCCAGGCTCCGGCTCCTGCTCGTCCCCGGACTGCTGGCGGCCGGAATCGGGTCGCTCGTATCGCTCGGAATCGGGTCATTATCCGGGCTGAGCACGCACGATTACGCGCTCGGCCCGCTTCCGTTGTCGGCGCTCGGCCACCTGACAGCCGGTCAGTTCGGGTGGACGAAATCTGTCGGTCTGGGACGTTGGAGGGCCACCGGCACCGCGAAAGGCACGTGCTTGCAACCATCTGGTTGCTGGTCGGTGCGTTGTAGGGCGTTGTCCGGGCACGCAAGGACGCGTCGCGATCTATTGGTCGCGACGTACGGGGGGCGTTCAGCCCTGTCCTCGCCGGAGGGTGGCGCTCGCCGCGGCGCCGTCAAGGAGGCCGCTGTGCGGCTCGCTGGCGCTCGGCCCTGACGGGCCCTTCCTTGACTGCGTCGCGTCGCGCGCGTTAGGCAGCGAGGAGGGCTGGGCGGGGTGTGCGGCCAGGTCGCGGATCATGCGTCGGTAGACGACGTCTGAGAGGTGGCGCTTGAGGCGCGGCGGGCCTCCTTCTTGGTGTGGCGGTTGGCGCGCGCGCCGGCGTAGATCGCCTTGGCGCGCGGCTCGCAGCGCAGCTGGGTGACGGCCATCCGGTGCAGGACCGCGTTGATCCGCCGGTTGCCGCCGGGGTTGTAGCGGTGGCGGACCGGCTCGCCGGGGCCCTCGGCGCTCGAGGCGGGCAACGGTGCGGTGCCGTGAAGCGGCGAAAGCCGCCCTCGGTGAACCGGCGGGGGTCGCCGACCTCGACCAGCAGCTCTGCGACCGACCGGGTGGAGAGACCGCAGAGCTCGCCCAACGTCGAGCCGCTCTGGCCACGAGCGCCTGCAGGGCAACGGTGACCTGCTTCTCCTCGCGGTCAAGCGCCTTGATCTGCGCGTGGTATCCGTCGAGCAGCTGCAGCCGTAGCCGGTAGGCGCGTCATAGCGCCGCCGTCGATGCGACGCTGCAAGGCTGCGAGCCTGGGCCTGACGGCCTTGCTGTCGGGAAGCTCCTCGCGCAGCTCGAGCGGCAGCTCGCACAGCAAATGCTCGGCCTCGTTGCGAGAGCTGCGACTGGTGAGGATCGAGCGGCGCCGGTTGTTCCACAGCGCCAGCAGCTGATGCAGCTCACAAGGCCCCTGGTCCTGTCCGGCGCGTTTGAACGCCTTGGGCAGCAGCGAGTGCGCCAGCGTCTCCCGCGCGATCCGCTCGGAATCCAGCATGTCGGACTTGCCGCGCTGACGCGCCCGATCCTGCCGCGGCGTGCGGTTAGCGCACACGTCGCGCACGTCATAGCCCCGGCCGGCGAGGAAGATCGCCGTGTGACGCCCCCAGCCAGCGGCATTCTCCACGCCCCAGCGAGCGATCTGCCCAAACTGGCACGCCCATGCCTCAAGCGCCCGATGCCCGCCACCGGACACCCTGAAGTGCTCAGACGCCACGATCCCGCCGCGGGATCCACGACCGTCGCGGTCAGCGTCAGCTTGTGCGGATCGACCCCCACCACATGCCGGCATGATCCGGCGTGATAAGCAGGTGCGATGCTCCCGGACCGCGCTTCTGAGTTCTTCTCACCTCGACCCCTCCTCAGCGGTATGTTGACGGCGGACCAGCCGACAACACCCGGTGCGCCCCCTAACGCAACACTCCTTATCAAGTCAGGCCGACCTCGAAGCAAGAACCAGCCACACTCGCCCAAAGACAACCCTCGCCGGAAGTCAGATCGCTTTGGAGTCAGACCTCTTCATCCTCGCTTTGGCGATCGCCGTCGCGGTCGTGACCAGCTTTGTGATGCGCGGCGGTCTGCTCACGTATCACTTTGTCTCTCGCCGGCAGATACTGGTGTTTCTGCCGGCGATCGGACTGATCATCGGCGGGCTCGCGATCGCGTTCACGCAGATCACGGGCAAGGGCATGGACGACGTTCTGTTCTCCGGTCAGGACCAGCTCCCGGGACTTATCAGTCAGGCCGGAACCTGGTCCCTGGCCGCGCTGGCGTGGCTGATCATTTTCAAGGGCCTGGCCTACGGCCTGTCGCTCGGCAGCTACCGCGGCGGCCCGACGTTCCCGGCGCTCTACCTTGGGGCCGCCGCGGGGATCATGTGCTCGCATCTCCCCGGCTTCCCGCTATCGGCAGCCGTGCCGGTAGGAATGGGCGTCGCGATCGTCGCCGTGCTCCGGCTGCCGCTCTCAGCGGTCGTGCTCGCGACGCTGCTGACGTCAGACGCCGGGCCCAAGGTCGAGCCGCTGATCATCGTCGGCGTTGTGGTCGCATACGTCGTGACGCTCGTCATGACACCCCGAGCGGCGCCGCCGTCGGCACCGCCATCCCAGTCTGCCCCTGTCCCTGCGCCGGACTCGGCTCTCTAATTCTTCAGGCTTCGATCGACCGGACCTCGGACGAGCGCCGGCCTTAGGGGTCGCTTGGTGTGTTAGGCGCGTGTCGGCGAGCGCGAGGTAGAACGCGGGAAAGGCGAGGCTGTAGAGCACCCGAGCGCGGCGTGCCTGGCGATTGCGCCGACGAAGAAAAACCCAGCCCGATCGCCGACGCGATCCCGACCGGTCGCGCCCACAGCACCCCTCTCTGGATCTGCCGGATCTCCTCGAGCGCGGATCATCCACTACGCGACCGTTCACCGCGGTCAACTGCTCGTCAGCGACCTGCTGTTCGGCCCGGGGCTGGCGGAGCTGATGGTCTTCGCCGCCGGGTTGTATCGCATCATCAGGCGCGCCGAGAGCGAGGACGGCTGGCTCGCGGTGGCGCGTTGGCGAGCGTGGCTGCCGGCGCGAGGATCTTCGGTGCCGGGACCGCGCAGTTCATGGTCGTCGCGTTCCGCCCCGGCCACGGATCCCGCTGTGGCGCGGGGCGTTCTGGGCGCCGGCTGGCTGGCCGACAACATCGCCGGGTACGCGTTCGTCGCTTGGATCGCGGTCATCGCCGTGGCCACGCTCGGCCACCGAGCGCCGCCGCGTTGGACGGCGTGGATCGGGATCCCGGTCGCGTTGATCAATCTCGTCGGCCTGTTCGCCGTCAAGGCGGGGACCGGTGCATTGTCTCCGCGCGGCCGGTTTGCTCTAGTCGTGGGCCTCAGCGTCGCCGTGTGGCTTGTCGCCGTTCCCTGGCGGCCTGGCGATCGACCCGCGCTCGAGCGGGAGCAGGGCCGCGCTAGCCTCGGGGGCCCGTACAGCACGCCGCCAAGTCTGAGAGCGTCGGCTAGTCCAGCACGCCTACCCGACCCGCCGTGATCGCCCGCCATCCGCCCGGGCGGACGCCGGGGCCGCCAGCCGGCCGCCACCACACACCAACACCCTTCGCCAACAACGATCAAGGCTGCGGCCTTGACAACTCAGCGGGCGACCAGGTCCGGTTTGAGACCGGACCGGCGCTGATGAACAGGTCTCACAGTCTGGGATCACATCACCGTGACTACGTGCGGTTGCGAGAGGTGGCGTGTTGCTCGGTCAGTGGCTTGCCAGGTGGATCAGCCGAGGCTGTCGAGGCCGTCGAGCATCAGTTGGACCGCGAGTGCCGCTAGCAGGAAGCCGAAGATCTTCTCGGTGACGAGCATCCGGCTCTCGTCGAGGTGGTCACTCACGCGGTTGGCCCAACGAAACACGGCCACATCGAGGGCAAGCACGACCGCGAGCAGGCCGAGCACCATTGCGAACACACGGCGACCGAGTTTGATTCGGCCGAGAGCGTCACGAGCGTCACGATCCCAGCGGGATTCAACAGGCACGGGATCGCGAGTGGGACACCGCGATCCGCATCGGGTCCCTTCCCGTTGCGGCTGCACTGGGCCGCGAATCACCAAAGCCGAGGACCATCGTGACGGCGATGATCACGAGGATGATACCTCCGGCAATCGAGAGCGATCCCGTCGAGAAATGGAGCAGCCTCGCCAACAGCTCGCCCAGGCCGATGAGGATGACCGCAGTCACGCCAGCCTTAACGAGTATCTTGCGGACAACGAGCGCCTTCGTTGCGGCGTCCATCGTGGCGGTGAGCTCTAACAACGGCACGAGTGCGATCTTCGGTCCGATCCCGATCAGCAGGAGCAGGAAGGTGTCGATCACCAGGTAGATGTCGATCGAGGTGTGATCCATCGCGTGTTTCCCCAGCCCGTTCAGGATTTCTCAGTGGCCAGGAGACTCGGATGACGGGCTGTCGTGAGGCTCGCGCTCATCTTGATCGCCCTGACCGCCCCGGTCGCGCCGGCTTGCAGCGTGACGCCCAGGGCGAGGACGAAGATCCCGGGGATGAACAGAAGGCTGGATCCGAGCATCAGGATCCCCAGCCTTCCGAGGACGTACGGCGGCGTGCATACCGTCGCGCTCAGAGCCCCCCCGACGACGCCGATTGACAGCTTGTCGCGCGTTGACTGCTTCCGCTTCGCTGCTCCGATCAGCCGGGCGGGCACCGCCACGTAGCTGACCATCATCACGCCGACGATGATTCCCAGCGAAAGCGTGAGCCAGGGCCGACCCCAGCGAGTGACGACGGTGGTTGAGAATGCAAGCAGCGCACTCGTGATGGCTCCGGAGACCGCGATCGGCACCCAATGCCGGCGCGCTCTTGCCACGGCCGGCCGGATCTCAGCGCGGCCCGGTTGCGAGATCGCGAACGCTAACGCAGCGTTGAGGGAGTAGCTCGCCACGGTGAGCGCGACGATGGCCAGCCCGATCGGGATCAGGACCGGGCCGCGCAACACGTTGAACGACGTGTCGTGCAGGGCGTGGCCTTGAGGTCGAACATCGCCAGCCAGATCCACATCGCAGGAAGAATCTGGACCAGCGTGAGTCGCCAGTTGGAGACGAGCAGCCTGAGCCCGTCATACAGCATCACGAACGCGCTGATCGCGAACGCGAGCGGCGCGAACACGCGGCGCGAGCGGCCCAGCCGGAGAATCGCCTCCTCGACCTTGGTCTCGTCGTTCTTCTCGATCGCCCGCACGAGCGAACGGACGCGGGCGGAGAAAGCGGCCGAACGGCGATCCTCGGTGGGCGGCGGGAGAGGTTCGCCCACAGCAGCGTGTTTGACTGGGCCGCCGTTGGTCAGCGAGCGTGCCTGCCATGACCCCGGTCTGCCTACCTCCGGCTCGAGATGACGGCGGTTGCGATCAACAGCGAGAGCGCGACGAGCACACCGAGCGCACTGAGCGAGTTGATCCCCGCGGTGTGGCGAACCTGCTGGGCGTAGCCAACGAAGCCGATCGGGATGACGACGGAGAGGAACAGGGCGACGCCCCGCGCGATCGCGCGCTTGTCATGGCCGTGGTCGCTCCGCGCATCGGCAGCCTTGATCGCCTCGAGCACGTTGTCGGCCTCGCCGGCGTAGTAGAGCAGCGTCCTGCGGCCGAGCTGGCGTGCGTGCGTCTCACGTCCCCAGGCCATCACGATCATGAACGTGAGGGGGAGCACCCAGGTAGTCACCCAGATCCCCACGCCCAGCAGGCCACCGAACACCGCCCCCGACCTTGCCACGCGCGCCTGTGTCCTCTTTGGCGACCGACGGTGATATGAAGCCGCCGAAGATCAGCAGCAGGTAGACGCTATGAACCCAGGTGCGCCACGATCGCCGGTGTTCCGGCCGATCGGGGAGTCTCTTGTCGCGGACCGAAATCAGCGCTGCCTCAGCGGCCTCCGACACAGGCGACGGCGCGAGTCGCACCATCGTCCGCGCTGCGCCGCCTGCGTACGGAGCTCTTCAGCGATCTTGGCAACGGGGGTATCGGGGTGAGAACTCCGCACCGACTGAGCCCACTCCCGCGACGCATCGCCGAGCCGATTGGCCGTGTACAGCGTCAGTCGCTCGGGGACGTGCTCGGGGTCGCGATAGACGACCCGCCAGAGGTCACGCGACCCCGAGAACGCTCGTCTGATACGGCTCCGTCGGGCCGGCTGGCTCGCCGGCGCCATCATGTCCGGGTCCCCGCTCGCCCGGGCCCGATCGGGGTGCCCCTCGTCAGCCGGGGGCATCGGGCGACCTCTGAGGCGACGGCTGATTTAGTGCCGCTTCGATCCTCGCCAATCGTCGGTCGATCACATCGAGCCGCCTGGCATCGTCCGACTCGGATTGTGCGGCGAAGCGTCGTCGGCTGCTTTCGACCAGCGAGGCGGTGACCGATGCGGTGACCACCGCGAGGAAACCGATCCCGGTCAGCATCACGACCGTGGCGATGAACCGGCCGGACGCCTGCTTTGGCGTGACGTCGCCATACCCCACGGTGGTGACCGTCTGGAGCGCGAACCAAAGACCCCTGCCGATCGTCGGATACTCCTGATGGTCGAGAAACCTCTCCAAGACCCCGCCCGCGACCGTGATCACCACCGTGAACACGGCGATGATCCCGGCGGCCCTGCGAGCAGTCAGCGAGTCATGGAGCAGCAGGCGCGCCGTCAGCGGAACCTTTCCAAGACTATCCACCGACGAGTGCTCGACAACGTCAGCCTGGCGATTCTCGGCCTCGCTCACATCAGCCGTCCCGGCTTCGAGCGATCGCATGATCCACACACGAGGCGGCCGCGCATCTCTGGGAGGCTGTCGGGCGCGTCATCATCGTTGGTTGCATGTGAGCCGGAGGGCCAGGGCAGCGAGACGGTCAGGACAGTGGCGTGTCTCGGTGTGGAGGTAAGCCGGAGCGTGCCATCAAGGGGTTGGAGACGCTCGCGGATGTTTCTCAGCCCCGCGCCGTCGGCGGTCTGTGCCGGGTCAAACCCTCGACCGTCGTCTGCGATGCGCGCGGCCAGCGTTCCATGGCTGTGATAACGGCCGAGCTTGATTTGCGGGGCGCGACCCGCGTGTGTTGCGACGTCCTGGATCGCCTCGGAGCAGGCGAAGTAGACAGCCGCCTGGGCTTCTTCGATACCGCGAGGCCCGGCCCCTTCGAGGCTCGCGTCGACCGGGCCGCGCGCCGCCTGCGCGCGCAACGCTCTCGCGAGGCCGAAGTCGGCAAGCTGCGGAGGATAGGTCCCGCGGACGATGTCGCGCACCGTGTCGAGTGCCGCCTGTGCGCGAGCTTTCAGCCCGGCGAGCGTTTTCGCGAGCGTGGGTGGGATTCCGGCATCTTCCTGTTCGAGTGCGAGCTTGACGACCAGCGCCACCAGCTCGTTCTGGACCCCGTCGTGCAGATCACGCTGCACCTGTCGCCGTTCGTCGGCCGAGGGGACCGCAGCGGGCGCTCGTGCCGGCGGCGCCTTCATCGCTGGAAAGTCGCGGATCGACAGCACCAACGATCGCACGGCGCGGCGATCGTGGGCCGCGTCAAGGTCTCGGCGCACGTCAGCGACGTTGGGGCAGGGTGGACTCGCCTCGACGGTCAGCTCGCCATCGATTCGCTCCGCAATTTCGCGTTTGGCCACTTTCGCTCCACGTCGGGATTGCGGATGTCCAATGCTGGGACTCCGCCGAGGCCCTGGTCCTTCGATCGCGAAGATCTTCACAGCAAACACTCGGGATATCGTCGGTCCGGCTTAAGGTCCACCCGGGTGATTCATGCTCACCCAGGTGAACTGAGCGTGCAGTGACATGGGGAGCTCCGTCGCGTGGGCAGACCGCGTCAAGCCGAGCCGGTCAGCCCAAACCTGGCGTCCTCTCGGGCGCGACTCGGATGCTGCCTGGCACGTCCGCCTGACATGGTCGACGGCGATCCGGGTTGGCCTGCTCGAGTGAACGAATCACCCGGGTGATCCTGGACCGTAACGACGCAAAGCGCGGCAGCAGTCGGGCATGCTGGGACTCGAATGTCAGCGCACTGCTACCGCGTCGTCGTCGAGGAACGGCTCGGGCCGCCGTTATGCGTCCGCCTTCGACGGAATGGCGGTCTCTGCCCACGACGATAGGGACGGAGCTCTACCCACGACGATAGGACGGAGATCACCGGGCTGACCGTCGACTCGTCGCACCTCTGGGCCGCTCGATCGGATCGCCGGCCTGGGACTGACCCTGCGCAGCCTCACCCGCTTGATACCGAGGACGCGCAGGCTGATGCGCCGCCGCATACCCAACCAGCCAGGGTTGTCGACCACGACCCTGGCGCAAAATTCGAAGAGACCGACATGACCTTCCTCTGGATTCTGCTGGGCATCGTCTACATAGCGTGCTGGGTGTACTTCGGCCTGGCGACGTTCCGCAACGGGCACTACTGGATGTTCTGGATCGGATTCTTGATCCCGATCCTCTGGATCGTCGGGGCGCTGATCGCCCCGACCGAACGCGCCACGTCACGCGCCGCCACGGGTGGCGTGTAGGCGCGTGCGAGCGAACGCACCGCGGCAGCGACAACGTCCAGCACCATACGGCCCTGGCCAGCGCACCCAAAAAGGGGGCGTCGTGGTGGTGCCGCATCTGTCGGTGACCGAGCGGGTCGCCCGCGGCAAGGCGGCGCGGCCGGAGGTTCCGCGCTCCCGCCATGCCGTCTTTGAGCCGTCGCCCGACGTCCGAGTTGGGCAGCAGCTCGCGGAGGCTGCGCCATGCGCAAGTTGAGAGAGCGGTCTCGTGCACCGAACATGCTGCGCACAGGCCAGTCGACGCTGCGAAGCGGAGCGCTTGCAGAACCCCGGCAAACGATCCCCTCAGAGCAGCAGAAGCGACCCGAACCCTCAGCAGGGCTCCCTGACGCAGCGCGGCCTGTGAACTCAGCCGAAGTCTGCCGCCCTCGGCAATGACGGCGCGAAATGACCACGAACCGCGCGGAGCAAGCCCGCAACCGTGGGGCCTCGGCGTGCTGTCACAGCCTGTTGAAAACCAGGCCACTTGCACCGAGCGACCGACGTGAGAGGAACCACTCCCGGCGGGCCCTACCGACGTGCCGGTCCCTCAATGGAAATGGACCAAAGGCAGGGGGCCAGTCAATCAAAGAAGATGACCGCATCAACCCACCAACCCGATGACGCGAGAAGCATTTTCGACCTCCCGACCCTTGACTGTCGTCGCGTCTTCAAGATCGACACGCACGCACGTCGCTTTCACGCGCGGGAGACACCATCTCGGGACACGGCCTGCTGCCGGGGCGTCCGCCCCGTCGCGACGGCGTTAATAGATAAGCCCGGTCTTCCATGGCAGAATACGCATTCGCCCTGAAAAGACGGAGGGTCGGTGTGTCAACGGCGGTCGAAGAGCATCGGGTCGCTTCGGCTGGGCTCGTCTCGGCGAGCCCGGTTCGACGCGGCGTCCTGATCGCGTTTGCGCTCGGAGCGCTTCTCGTCGCGATCGGAGCGGGTCTGCTCGTCGCGACGAGCGACCATCTCGTCGATCCGATTGCGTTCGGCGTCCAGGTGGCCGTGATGTTCGTGGGGTGGTTCAGCGCGGCGCTCTACTGGCTGGTTCGACGCCCTGGCAATCGACTCGGTCGCTGGCTTCTCGCGGTCGCGGTCTGCACGGCCGTGATGTCGCTTGAGGGAGCGACCGAGCCGCATCTCCGCAGCATCGGTGTGTTGGCCGATTGGCTGTTTGTTGTTCTCGTGTTTTACGTCATCTTTGCGTTCCCGGCGGGTCGTATCGAGAATCGCGTCGGATGGGCGCTGCTCGGCGCGACGGTGCTCGAACGGCTGGAGTCGTACGTCCCCTCGCTCTTTTTCGGGTCGGTCGTCCATTCCCAATTTCCGCTTGGCGCCTGCAACGCTGCGTGTCCCGCGAACGGCTTCATGATCGCCTATCGGCCGACGATCGCCGGCGGTCTTTTCAGCGGCAACACCTCGATCTACATCGTGTTCGCGGTCCGCTCCGCAGTCGTCGTATACCTGATCTACCGGCTAGCGACGGCGACGCGGCCGCGGAGGCGGGCACTCCTGCCGGTCTACGGCTCGAGTCTGCTGGCCTTCGGTCCGATCCTGGTCCTCTACGCAGCCCGTGTCGAGCTCGTGCACCTGGATGCGGGCGCGCTCTCGACACTGCCCTGGGTGGCTACCATCGGTATCAGCGCACTGCCGTACGGGTTTCTGCTTTCGGTCGTGTTCAGCTCGCTGTTCGCCGCGACGGCGTTGAAAAAGCTCGTCTCCCGCCTGGTCGAGAGCCCGAGCGCGTCTCAGCTGCGCACGTCGCTGGCCGATGCGCTCGATGATCCGTCGCTCGAGCTCGGGTTCAGTCTCGAGCAGGCCGAGGACCTTGTCGACCCGGCCGGCGAGCCGCTTACGTCTACGC
This sequence comes from uncultured Solirubrobacterales bacterium, assembly GCA_963763525.1. GTDB lineage: Bacteria > Actinomycetota > Thermoleophilia > Solirubrobacterales > Solirubrobacteraceae > Palsa-465. The sequence continues at coordinate 120,950 of CAVXPA010000006.1, read as the reverse complement.
CTCCGGCCGGCCAGTCGTCGACCCCGGTCATGCGAAACGGCGAGACCGTGGCCGTGATCATGCACGACGTGGCTTTGGACACCGACCCAGAGCTCGTCGCGGCCGCGGCTCAGGCGCTACTGCTGGCTGTCGAGAACGGTCGCTTGACGGCGGAGCTGGAGTCGACGAGCATGGAGCTCCGCGCGGCGCATTCACGCATCCTGACCACGGGGGACGCCCAGCGCCGCAAGATCGAGCGCGACCTCCATGACGGGGCACAGCAACATCTGGTTGCCCTCATCATCAAAGTTGGCCTGGCCCGCGAAGTCGCGGATCCAGACGCCGTAGCGCGACTCGACGAGGTGGGCAAAGAGCTGGACGAGATTCTGGAGGAGCTCCGCGACCTCGCCCATGGCCTCTACCCACTTGTGCTTCGCGACTTGGGACTCGAGGCGGCCCTGGTCACGCTCGTGCGGCGGTCGGTTTCACGGGTAAAGGTCGAGGCAGGCGCGATCGGCCGCTACTCCGAAGAGGTCGAGGCCGCCGTTTACTTCTGCTGCGCGGAAAGTCTCCAGAACGTCCACAAGCACGCCGGGTTGGGTGCGACCGCCGTGATTCGGCTATGGGAGCACGATGGCCGACTCTTCTTCGAGATTGTCGACGACGGCGCCGGCTTCGACGTCGAATCGGCCCGCCACGCGGGTGACGGGCTAGCGAACGTGTCAGAGCGGATCGCCGCGCACGGAGGGAACCTGGTGGTCGAGTCGACGCCGGGACGGGGTACGACAGTCCGGGCGAACATCCCTGTCGCGGACGCCGCGGCGCAGCGAGTTGGTCCCACCGCCCACTCCGGCTCCGAGGATCGCAGCGTCTTCAGCGGCGTGCCGCGTGCCGCCGTGCAGCGGTCCGGCTATGAGCGGTGACGACGTCGAGCAGCTTGTCGCCCTGGCCGCGCCAGCGCTTCGCTTCCGCCGAACGCTCAGGTTCGGCTGGGCTCCTGCCTGGGGGAGCGCGACGACTGCATCACATCCTCGGGGCGCTCGACACTCGCGAGCCATGCCCTCAATCGCCGGTTCTCGCGTTCCAGATCCGCCACGCGACGTCGCGCCGCCACCAGGTCCTCGGCCATTCTGCGCAATGCAGTTCCGATCCGCGCCTCTCTGTCACCCATGGCGCGCTGACCGTGACAGAGCGTGCGAGGACGTGCAAACAAGCCAGCACGTGTGCCCGTCGGAGGCAGCCACCCCTATCAGCTTTCTAAGCCGTCCCAAACAAGCCAGCGCAACGCTGCTGGTGGACACCCCGAAGAGTCGGTAAGCAGCGCGTGCCCACGTCGCGTCCAGACATTCGTGGAAGTCATCCGCGCGGAGACGCTCGAGCGCGGCGACGCCGCTGCGGCGAGCGCGCGCGCTCGCCGCGCGGTCGCGGCCGCTAGGGCGGGGGGCGGACGGTCTGATCGTCGGCATCTTGCGGATCCTGTCGCACCCGGTCTCCTTCGCCGGTGACCTCGACGGATCTCGTCCGATCGCGGGCGATGCTGTCGAAAAGACCGGATGCTCCCGACGCTCCCGACGGCGACGTCGGCAGCCTCGGGTTACTCACGCTGGTGCAGGCCGAACAAGGGTCTACGCGAAAGCGCGTGTGGGTGGGCTCGTGAGGCAATCAGCTTCGCACGGCAGCGATTCCTAGCGGACACTCGGGTTACTTCGCCGGCGCACCTCGGGCTGGCGCCGGCGTTAGCCGCTAATGCGCGCCTCGACGACGCCGAGCGGGAACCGCTGCAAGGCGAGACGCTGCGACGCTCGCCCCGACCCACCGTTGGTCACACTCACGCGCTGCTCGCACTCGCGTAGATGCGCGCCTCGAGCTCACGAATCACCCGGGTGATGTTGGGCGAAACCCGCCCAAATCGCGGCGACAGTCCGGCATGCTGGAGATCGAACGTCACCGCCTCGTCATCGAGACACGCAACCAGCCAGAGTCGATGACGACGACCTGGCGCCGATTCGAAGGGACCGCGAACCCATGATCGTTCCTTGGATTCTGCTCGCGATTTTGTACGTGGCGTGCTGGGTCTACCTCGGCCTGGCGACGTTCCGCCGGGGACATTTCTGGCTGTTTTGGATCGGAGTCTTGTTCGCGCTCCTGTGGATCATCGGGGCATTCATCGCGCCGACCGAACGCGCCGCCGCACGCGCCGCCGGCGCGGCATAGGCGCCAGATCGCACAAGCGATGCCGTAACCGACCGCGCCGAAAGGACTGGACCATGACCTCTGCAGCCGGACTTCGCCCACGCGCTACGGGAGTTCAGCATGGCAGCGCCGGCCGCGACGTGGCCGATGTGTTCGTGGTCTTCGGGATCACCGGCGACCTCGCCAGGGTGATGACCTTCCGTTCGCTCTACAGGCTCGAGCGACGCGGTCTGCTGAGCTGCCCGATCGTCGGCGTGGCGGTCAACGACTGGTCGGGTGACGACCGCCGCGACAACGCGCGCGCAGCGATCGAGAACTGTGGTGAGGTGATTGACGATGAGGTGTTCGATCGTTTCGCAGCGCGGCTGTCGTACTTGAGCGGCGACTTCGGCGACGCGGATACCTACGAGCGGCTGGCTGCCGCGATCGGCGAGGCGCACAGCTCCGTCTTCTACCTCGAGATCCCGCCGTTCCTGTTCGGCAGGGTGATCAAGGGGCTGTCGGAGGCAGGTCTCACCGAGACCGCGCGGGTGGTCGTCGAGAAGCCCTTCGGCCATGACCTCGCTTCCGCCGGCGAGCTCGCGGACGAGATCCACCAGTACATCGACGAATCGCAGCTGTATCGAATCGACCGCTTCCTCGGGAAAATGGGGCTCGGAGAGGTGCTCTATCTGCGGTTCGCGAACTCGATGTTCGAGCCGATCTGGAATCGCAACTACGTCTCGAACGTCCAGATCACGATGGCCGAGTCATTTGGCGTGGACGATCGGGGGCACTTCTACGATCCGGTCGGGACCGGCAACGGCGCTTTCGATCAGCGCCAGAACGTCGTGTTCGGCGCCGCGCTCGATTCCGTGCTTCTGCATACCCGCCGCAGCCAGCGGCTCCCGCGGCGCCTGTGGCCGCTCATCCAGTCGCAGGCGGAGTGCGCCAAAGCGGTCCGGCGGCACCCCGACCAGGGGATCTGGGAGGCCCGCGGCAACCCGGAGCGCTACGTGTCCTCAAAGCTGATGTGCTGGGTGGCGATGGACCGGGCGGCGAAGCTCGCCGAGATCCGCGGTGACCGTGACCTCGCCGACGGCTGGGCGGAGACCGCCGCCGAGATCAAGGCCGACATCCTCGCGCACGGTGTCGACAACCGGGGAGTGCTCCGCCAGCACTACGACACAGAATCGCTCGACGCATCGACCCTGCTGGCCGCCCTCTTCGGCTTCCTGCCGGCCGACGATCCGCGGCTCAAGACGAGTGTTTTGGCGATCGCCGATGAGCTGACGGAGAACGGATTCGTCTTGCGCTACCGCACCGACGAGACCGACGACGGCCTCTGCGGGAAGGAGGGGACGTTCGTGATCTATTCCTTATGCCTGGTCTCGGCGCTGGCCATCGTCGGCGAGATGCAGCGGGCGCGTGACCTGATGCAGCGCTTCGGAAGGTCGCCTCGCCGCTCGGGCCTCTACGCCGAGGAGTTCGACGTGGAGACCGGCCGCCACCTCGGCAACTTCCCGCAGGCGTTTTGCCATCTGGCCGCGGTCGAGGCGGCGGGTCGGATCGTCCTTGCCGACCGAATGGTGGAGCTAACCGGATGAGCGACACCTACGATAATCGTGAACTGGCTTGCATTGACCAATTGGGTGTTCGTAGCCGGCTTGGCGCTTGGCGCCGCTAGGACGCCGCTGGTGTCGCTCGGGGGCCAAGCGATCCTCGTGTTGGCCGGTCTCGGCGCAATGATCGTGCTCGTCTCTGGCGGCGCATCGGCCTGGGCCTTCATCGCGGTTGGGCTCGCGTGCGCCGCCGGCGTTTTCGGCACGGTGGGGGCGCGGACGCTGATCGAGGACCCGCCCGACGCCGCGCGGCGGGTCGGCCAGTCCAGAATGGAGACCGCGGCCGCGCTCGAGGGGTTGCTGCTGCCATTCCTCGCCACCGCGGGTCTGCTGTCGTTCTTGGCCGCCTTTTACTGAGACGCGCTCTCTGCGTCCGGCAGCCGCGGGCCGCCGCGCGGCGGCTTGTTTGCCGTTACGAGTTTGCGACGGCGGGACGGGTGCTGCGGCGGTGGCCAACCGGCGACCTCGGCTCATCGTCCTTGATAGCGACGGTGGCAACGCCTCGTGATCCTGACCTCCGACGATCGCTCCGCGAACGGTGTGAGCGCGCCCGTGACCCGCTTCCCGCGGAGTCAGGTGGCCCGGGGGAATCGCACCGCCGGGCTCCCTCGGATCCCGGCGTGACAGTCTCGCGTCACCGGGCTCTTCTGATCAGCCGTCAGGCGTAGGAGCGGACGACTCGCCAGTGGGCGACGAGGCCGGGTGCTCGTTGGAGCAGTCTCCTCCACCACCGCTTGAACCGCTTGATGGTCCGCAGCCGTTTGTATTTCCTGCCTGCCCAACGCCTCATGTAGGTGTTGATGCGCTGCAGCAGGGGGTCCATCACGGTCCGGTAGTACCGGCCGTAGTGGAGCGACCACCATTTCGGCGGCCGTTCTGATAGCCGACCGCATGCGGGAGGTGCACGTAGAGTCCCTGCTGGATCTGGTAGATCGCCTCGAGCAAGCACCAGGCCGCGATCGATACGACAACTCCGATGACCGCGACCACCACCAGCAGGCCAACGTAGGCCTTGCTCCGGATCGTCGCGTCGGCCTGCTCGACGGACAATTCCGGCGGAGTACCCGCGTCTGGCATACACCACACAAGCTAGGGGCAGGGGCGGACGTGACCGAGTGTCAGGGTCGGCCAGCGGTCTAGCTCTGGCCCACGGCTACGGGGTCGACTCGATCAGCTAAGCCCGCGATGAGCAGCTTCACGCTCACAAGCCGCTTTGCGGCAGAGCGGGTCTTGGACAAGAACGCTGGTGCCTCCGCCGTCCCGTACCAAGGTCGAGGTGGCCCGCGACGTCACCAGACGCCGTCGGCAGACGCCAGGCGATTCCTCCCGGCCTCGGTTTCAAGCGGGAGCGCTAACACCCGCCTGCCCAGCACTCCTGGCGGTGTCGATTCATCCTGAAAGGGTGATGAGCGCGACACCAAGAAAGCGTAGCCTGCGAGTCTGCGGCAGAACACTGTGCGTCGTCTGACGCCGGAGCTGAAGGGAGAGTCGTGATGGCTGAGACACTGACCGATGTGCTCGTTGCCGGCTACCAGGACATTGACGAGGCGACGAAGCGACTTCGAGTCGCTCGTGGCGCTCGTCAAGGAGAAGCAGGTCTCGATCGAGGGCGTCATCTTGGTCACTCATGCGCAGGATGGGAGTGTCGCGGTGCGTCAGACGGGCGATAACCTGGGTCGTAAGGGGTTGGGGTGGGGCGGCGGGGTCGGGCTCGCGGTGGACTTGTTCGCGCCGCCGCTGCTGGCGTCGGTTGCTGTCGGGGCGGTCGCCGGCGGGGTGATCGGCAAGTTCGTCGATCACCGTGTCGAGCAGGACATCCACGACAAGATCGGCGAGAACTTGCCGCCGGGATCGGCGGGGATCATCGCGGTGTTCGATGACGAGCAGCGGCTAGGTGTCGAGCAGACGCTCGCGGGCGCGCTGTTGCGTTCGGTCGTCCAGGGCGACAAGCAAGGCACGGCCGCCCTGAAGGAGTCGCTGGCCGAGGCGATGGGGAAGTTCAGCCCGGACCGGACGGTGCTGCCGATCCCGGATCCGAACTTCGGCGGCGCGATCGGGCGCACGCTTGACATGTCGGTCGCCGATTGGACGATCAACATGGCGCCGTAGCCGCCGGAGGGCGCGCCAAACGTTCTGCTCGTGCTGATCGACGATGCGGGCTTCGGTAACCCGTCGACGTTCGGGGGACCTGTCTCGACGCCGGCGATGACGCGGGTCGCGGAGCAGGGTCTCAGGTACAACGGCTTCCACGTCACCGCGCTGTGCTCGCCCACCCGGGCCGCGCTGTTGACCGGCCGCAACCACCACACCGTCGGCTTCGGGTCGATCGGTGAGTTACCCGGCCCGTTCCCGGGCTACTCGGCCAGCGTGCCCAAGGACTGCGCTCCGTTCGTCCGGGCGCTTCAGGGCAACGGCTACTCCACCGCCGGGTTCGGCAAATGGCACCTGACCCCAGATCACGTCCAGGGCGCAGCCGGGCCATTCGACCGCTGGCCGAACGCGTGGGGCTTCGATCACTTCTGGGGGATCCTCGGCGGCGAGGCCGGCCAGTACGACCCCGTGATCACGCAGGACAACACGACCCTCGGCGTCCCGAAGGGCACCGAGACCAAGCAGTACTACTGGCCGGATGACCTGACCGATCAGGCGGTGCGCTGGCTGCACCAGGTGCGCGCCCAGGACCAGGAAAAGCCCTGGTTCATCTACTACTCGACCGGGTGCTCGCACGCGCCACACCAGGTCGCGCTCGAGTGGAGCGAGACGTACCGCGGCAAGTTCGACCATGGCTGGGATGTGCTGCGCGACGAGACCTTCGAACGGCAGAAGAAGCTCGGCGTGATCCCCTCGGATGCGGTGCTGACCCCGAGACCGGACGCGCTCCCTGCTTGGGACTCTCTCTCCGACGGCGAGAGGAAGCTGTACGCGCGGCAGATGGAGGTCTACGCCGGCTTCCAGGAGAACGCCGACCGGAACGTGGGCCGCCTTCTCGACGCGGTCGAGGACATCGGCGAGCTCGACAACACGCTCGTCATCTACATCTTCGGGGACAACGGCGCGAGCCTCGAGGGAACGATGACCGGCTCCTTCAACGAGCTGACGATGCAGAACGGGATCGCGCTCAACGCCCGAGCAGCAGCTCTCGCTGATCGGGCAGTACGGCGGCCTCGACGCCTGGGGCACCGACGCGTTCGCGCCGCACTACGCGTGCGCCTGGGCGTGGGCCGGGAACACGCCGTTCCAGTGGGGCAAGCAGGTCGCCTCGCACCTCGGCGGCACGCGGAACGGCATGGTCCTCTCCTGGCCGGAGCGGATCAAGGACACGGGCGGGTTGCGCACCCAATTCACCCACTGTATCGACATCGGGCCGACGATCCTCGAAGCGGCCGGGATCCCCGAGCCCAAGGTCGTGGACGGGACCCCCCAGAAACCGATGGAGGGGACCAGCTTCCTCTACACGCTTCGAGGACGCCAACGCACCGGAGCGCCACACCGTGCAGTACTTCGAGATCGTGGGCAACCGCGCGATCTACAAGGACGGATGGTGGGCTGCCTGCAAGCTCGACCGGATTCCGTGGGACATATCGCCGCCGACCATGTCGAGGTTCGCACCCGGAGCCTATGACCCAGAGCAGGACACCTGGGAGCTCTACTACCTCCCCGACGACTTCTCACAAGCGACTAACCTCGCCGCGGATCACCCCGAGAAGCTCGCCGAGTTGAAGGCGCTCTTCTGGGAGGAAGCCGAGAAGCACAACGTCCTGCCGCTGCTGGCGGGGTTCTCGGTCTTCTTCGGGATCCTGCCGCCGATGCCGACAATCACGACGCAGACGTTCTACGGCAGCGTCGAGAACATCGCCTCCGGGATGATCCCCCGCGTCTACGGGCGCTCCTACGCGATCGAGGCGGAGCTATCGGTTCCCGATGATGGAGCCGAGGGCGTGATCGTCGCCGAGGCGGACGAGATGGGCGGCTTCTCGCTCTGGGTCGACGAAAGCGGCCTGCGGCACCACAGCTACTCGATGATGGGCGTCGAGCAGTACCAGCACGTTTCGACCGAGCCGATCCCGACCGGGGACGTCGCCGTCCGGATGCAGTTCGACGCCGACGGGCAGAAACGGTCGGCCGGCGGAACGGTCTCCTTGTACGCGAACGACGCGAAGATCGGCGAGGGACGCATCGAGCGGACCGTCGCCGTCCGCTTCTCCGCGTATGCCGGCATGGACATCGGCCGCGACAACGGCCTGCCCGTCGACCGGTCCTACGCCGCCAAATCGCCGTACCCCTTCACCGGAACGGTGAAGAAGGTCATCTTCGACCTCAAGCCCGCGGCTAGGCACGAGGACGAGAAAGCCCTCCACGAGGCGACGGCCCACGCCGGGGCGGCGCACGGTATCAGCGCCTAACCGGTCGAGCACTCCTATGCCGACAAGTGACGATTCTGACAAGGAGAACGCTATGAGCCAGAGTCATCTTCTCATTGACCTCCCGGTCAGGGGTCCCGCCAACGCCAAGGCGCTAACCGACGAGTTGCCAGCGGTGATGCCTGATCTCGCGAAGGCGCAGGACGACCTCGGTACGGTGCATTTCTCCCGTTTCATGGTCGAGGGCGACGAGAAGCTTCTCTTCCTTTCGGACGTCGACGGCGAGGTCGACGAGCACATTGCGCGGCTCGTGGAGAGTGCCGGCCCGGTGTTTGACGCCATCTTCGAGCACGTGGACGACCATCCAAGCACGCCCGTGGCTGATAACCCTGAGAGGGTCATCAAATGGCTGAAGCGTCATGTCCGCGAGCCTCTAGATACGTATTTCGCTTATGACGACGCTTCGGTTCAGGACGTCAAGGCGTCCGCTCGCGCCGCGGGCTTTATGGGCGGAACGTCGCAGAGCCCGTTGCTGACATACATGTCCTTCAAGTCACGTCTGCAAGCGTTCGCCGTGACGCTGCTCGCGGGGGCCATCATCGGAGACAAAGGATATAAAGCGTCGGATGAGATCGGGACGCTGCATGTCGCCCACTTTGTACCCTTTGCGAACAACCACATAGGCTTCTTCACGGTCTACGACGGTGATATGGAGAAGTACTTCCAGGACTTTGCTGACAAGAACTCGTACGTCTTCGACACTCTCTTCCCACATGTCGAAGGCGCGCCGCCAACCCCGGTCGCCAAGAACGCCCAGGCGTTCTATCAGTGGGGACTGGACAACAACTATCCGCCGATTGGTTTTTACAGCGCCTATCCAGGCTCTCTGTTCAAGACATTCGAGCGCTCTTGGCCGATTACCGCACGTCACCATCGGCCACCGCTGGATAGCACGAGGTGTCGCATGGTCGCGAACCATGACCAAGCCCGAGGTCGGCGCTGGCCAAGAAGTGCAACTCACAATGAGCAGCGGCGGTGAAGGGCCTAGAGCTTCTTCGCCGGTGGCTTAGTCCGGGGCGGCACGCACCTCTACGGGGCCATGGCGATTCGGCGACAGTGGAGGAGTCGGCGCTTGACCTCGCCGACATTCAGGGGTTCATTCTCCGCGGTTACAGAATGCCCATCGTGCGGCATTTCTTGTTGAGGGTACGAGCTCCCGCACAAGCGCGCGAGCAACTTGGACGGCTCGTCAGCGGCGACGAAGCAGACGCCCCGCAGATCACCACTGCCGAGGATTGGCGCGTGGGGTTCGGGCCTGGACCGGGAGACGATCCGACGGCTGCCCCACGTCGCAAGCCAGATTATTGCCTCAACGTCGGGATCACGTGGCCCGGGCTGGTGGCGCTGGAGATGGAGGAACGCGTCCCAACACTGTCTTTCAGGTCGTTTGGTGCGTTCATCGAAGGAGCCGCGCAACGCGCGGAGTCGGTCGGAGAAACCGGAGCAAGTTCGCCCCAGAACTGGCTGCCCAGTTTTGGACAAGGGGACGATCACGTCCTGGTGACGCTGCACGCCATCAGCCCGGAAGCCATGAACGGCTACAGCGACAGGTTACGTGCCTGGTTGGCCCAAGGAAATGCCTTTCGAGAGATCTGGCGCCAAGACGGGATGGCGTTAATCGAGATGCAGAATGGCCAACCCGTACCGACTGCCAAAGTTCACTTCGGATATACCGACGGAATCAGTACGCCCACTATTCGCGGCGGCCCAGAACAATATTACCCCGATCACCAGCGGCCGTGTGAGCCCTGGCTCTTCGTCTTGCGAGCAGACGCTGAGAACTACGACGTACCACAGCCGCGAGAACTTGGCGTGAACGGCAGCTTTGCAGTCTTCAAGAAGGTCGAGACCGACGTCGTCGGCTTCGAAGACTTCTTGCAGTCCAACAAACACAAGATCGATCCCGAACTCCTCGCCGCAAAGATGCTGGGGCGATGGCGCAACGGCGTGCCGCTCGCCTTATCACCGGACACGGATAACCCGGCGGGTGGGATATCGCCCGAACAATTGAACAATTTCGAGTATGTAGACGCCGATGGTTCGGGAGATCCAAAGGGGATCCGCTGTCCCGTCGGCGCACACATACGCCGCGTCAATCCGCGAGGTCAACCCGTCCAGGGCCAGGGGCTGCCCGGCGGCAGCAATAATTCCCACCGGTTGATTCGGCGCGGTCTGCCTTACGGGCCGACCTATGATCGAACACAGCCCTACGATCGCATCGAGCGCGGGATGCTCTTTCAGTTCATCAACTCGAACATCGAAAACCAGTACGAGTTCGTGCTGCGACAGTGGGTCAATGACAGCGAATTCGCCGGGGCCGTCAGGCTTCACCCGAAGTCGAAGGATCCCCTGATCGCGACCCAGGATCCAGCAGAGAGCATCTTCGTCATAGCGGAGGCAAATGGAGGCCCGCCGATCGAGGTTACGGGTCTCTCGAGCTTCGTCACGACAAAAGCCGCCGCGTACCTGTTTCTGCCGAGCATCACGGCGATCAGATTTATCGCGAACTTGTGAGAAAACCTGTAATCCCCACCTCGCCGAAATGGGCCGCCACGCGGTCGGCAAGCACGAGCAAAACGTGCGTGTCGGAAATGGCGCATCAGGTGCTTCGGGCGTTGTAGCGTCGACCGAGCCCGTCCCATAGATAGGTGAGACGAAAGTGACTGAGCCACGAACCTCTCAGGCGAGCCAGCCCCCGGTTGTCGAGGACGAACCGGCAGGTTGTCCTGGAAAGGTCCCGTTGACCGCACGCTTGCTGCTGCAGGATTCGTTGACCGCGCGCAGGGCTGCCGGGATCATCGCAGTGTTTACGCTGCTGATCACGGTTGCAGGCGGGATCCTCGAGCGGCTGCTCGACCACGAGGAGTATCCGACGATCGGCCGGGGCCTCTGGTTCGCGCTGCAGACCGTGACTACCGTGGGGTATGGGGACGTCACGCCCAAGCAAGCCAGGGTCGGTTCATCGCGACGGCCTTGATGCTGTCCGGGGTCGGCTTCCTCGCCGTGATCACCGAATCGGTCACCGCTTCGCTCGTGGAGAGCAGCCGGCGACGCTTCGCTGGGCAGTCCGAATCGGACGCCACACGGAAGCTCGATGAGCTCGGTCAACGACTAGCGAGGATCGAGCGGGCACTCGACCAGCGACCGCCTGGGGTGTCTCCCGATGACGGCGGTTGACGAGCACGGCTTGATCACTTCCGGGATGAGCGAGAAACAGCCCGATCCAGCGCCGGCGGCATCCAGCGCGGATCCGGCTCCACGCGGCCGCATCAGGAGAGCGTTCCCTAGGTGACCTGAGCTGTGGCGCCTCGTGTACTGCCACCCCGAGCGACCACGCAGTACACCGCCGATCGGCTGGCGATCCTCGCGGGAATGGGCTCGCTCCGCGCGCGGCTCTGGCCGCGATACCCTGCTGCGAAGATTGCCGGCGAGCTGCATAGGCAATCGGCGCGGGTCGCGCGCGCTCGGACGGTGCGATCTCGGGGTCGGGGTGCTTCGTCGCGCTCGTGCCGGGCTACCTCACATATCTGCTCGAGGAGATGGGCATGACGCTGCACACGGCTGCGCGGTACGGCCGGGACCCGCGGGATTTGCGCACTCCGGCCGAGATGGCGGGACTTGCGCACTCCGGCCGAGATGTTCGCACGGCCCTAGGCGCACCCAGGGCCAGGGCGGTGTTCAGTGTCCTGTTGGGGGTTGGGACCTGGGTGACGGCCTGGGTGCTCCCCCTCACCGTCATGATCGTGAGCTGAGGCGTCGTTGCCCTGTTCCTCTGCGTCGCCATCCCGATCACTTCATCGCCTACGTCAATCACGCTCGCCAAACCGTTGGGTTCAACTGGCTCGGCGCGCTCTCGTCGGTGATCGCAACCGCGGTCAGCTCCAGTCGAAGGTAGGCGGGCCGGGACTCGCGACACGTCCGCAACCCACGAGCGCGATGTTCGGTCACAATGCTCCGGTGCGTTCTGCCGACCCCTTGGGGGATGACGGTCCGGCTGCTCTCACGGCCCGCGTCCGCTCGCTCGTGCGGGCGATCGAGGAGAACGACGACGCCAAGGTCGAGGAGGCGATTCTCCGGCTGAGCCGCTCGCACCGCGTGTTCGCTCCCCTCGCGTTCACGATCGGCGCATTCGTGATGTTGTACGACGGGCTCAGGTTGCTCGTGTCCAGCTGGCGGCTCACGCTGGTGCAGATCCTCCCGGCGATGTGGATCTGGCTGGCCATGTTCGACCTCAAGGCCCACACCCTGCACGGCAAATCGTTCACCGTGCTGCGGGGTCCGGTCCTGATTCCGATCGGCCTCGCCATCATCGCGCTCACCGTGGCGAGCTACTTTCTCACTGTCTGTGGTCGTGCATCGCTCCATCCGCCAGCCGGGGATCGGTCGTCTGTTGAGACTGCTTCAGCGTACCTTCGAGGCCGCTCTTGGCGATCATCCTAATCGGGTGACCTGCACCGAGCGGCGAGCACATACGGTGGGTGCCCGTGGCTGACCAGCCCGGACCAGAAGCTTCCGTGCTTACCAAAACGCCGTGCCGGCGGGGCCCGCTGCAACGCCGGACGGATCTCCCGTGCGGTGGAACGCAGCGCTGGTCCTGACCGGGCGATGAGTCGCGGAAGCGCGGCGGATGGGTCAGGTTTCGCTTTACTGCTGACTGCAGCGCTGAACCCGACGCAGCTAGCCGCCGTCACCGTCATGCTGACCCTTCCAAGCCCGAGTCGTCTGCCCGGTGGCTATCTGCTTGGGAGGCTGTGCTGAGAAGGTCACGGGCGGCTGGTGTCGGTGTTCGCTCTACCCGGTTCGAGGCCCTCTAGCATCGCGAAGCACGGTGTCGGTCCGGTGAAGTCTAGTCGACATTGCGCTCGGCGTACTGGTGCTGCTTATCGTGTTCGTGGGTGGGGCCGGTCGTGACCGCCGCCGCCGTGCGTGGAGCGAGCGACGGCGCCAGAAGGCGATGGAGAAGCCGCCTCCGCGCTGGAAGCGCACGTTGACCAAAGGCTCGGCGCGATGCACGTTCGTGATCGGAACTCGCCGAGCTTTCCGGGCGGGTCGTGGGCGTTACAAGGGACGCTTCGATTGCTGATCTCGCTGTCTTCCGTTCTCTAAGCAGAACGAGATGAGAAAGCGGTTGCGCTAGAGCCCGGCCTTAGCTTTGACGCGTCCTCTGTTGACGGCTGCGCTCAACGTCGCGTGGTCGAGTTGTTCTGGTCGGCGTGGAGCTCGACGAAGTCAGCCACCATAGTTAGCCCACGATATAGACGATTCCCGGTGACGCATCATCCCAACCGGGTGAACCCGTGTCCAGTCGACTGTCGACGAAGCCCCGAAGTGTTGACCACACGAAGAACGGTTCGCTTCTGCCTGCTGGTAGTCGACCGCGTGTGTTGCTGGATCTCGAGTGACTCGAACCCATCGACCGAGAGCTCGTGATGTTGAAGACGCAGCTGCTTTAGCGGAGCACCAGCCCGATGACACTCGAGATGTAGATCCAAGCTCCGACCAGACCGATCACCTGCGCAGCGCGCGACAGCGTAAAGGCCGCGATCGCCGCCGCAAGAAGCTCGAGGAGCGCGGCCACAGCAAGCGTCCGATCTTGCGCGAGTACTGGTTTCGCCTCGTCGAAGGGCCGTGGGACGCCGCCAACCGGCTGGGCGTGACGACATCGCGCATAGTGGCTGCTCGCCCGCGAGCCGCGACCATGAATGGGCTCGCGCCACCCCGGACGCGGCGGCTAGTCCTTGGGTCGTCGTCGCCGGGCGCTGACGGCTGACTGCAGATCGCGTGTGGTTGATTCATCGAGGACCCCTTGGAGGGGGAGGGCTGTCACGCACTGTCAGCTTCGCGGGACGCCGCTGTGTGGATTCGCCATCTCCCTGGCGTCACGGCGGCGCGCCCTCCACGTGCCGATGTTTCTGCGACAGGCCCGGCGGGGCGATCAGCTCCCTCCGCTCTCGGCTGTCGAGGCGGTCTGCGCGGGACCTGGGTCCGTGGGCTGCGTGGCCGGCTCGGCGCTTGTGCGTGCCTGTTCTTTTCGGACGCGTTCGGCGTCTCGCCACTCGACCCAGACGGGGGAGAAGACGGCACAAACCATCGAGATGGTGATGCAGATGAGGACGTACGCGAACAGCGCGACGACGGCGCCGAACGAGCCGAAGGCGCTCGCGTCCTGGTTCACCGTGGGTCCGATCCATAGCGGCGAAGTGGCGATCGTGCCGCCCAGGACGAACGACGCGAGCAGCGCGCCGGGAAGGAGGGAGCGAAGCGCGATCTTGCGGTGCAGCAGAAAACGTGGTGTCCACAGCCAGAAGATCGTCGAGCCGGCGATCCAGGCCGGAATCAACACGATCCACCCGGCGCTGTGGAGGTCCGCGGCCACGGCCGTCATCAGCCCCACGAGGGCGCTTGTGACCAAGAACCAGACCGCGAAGAGGGCCTGGTCGGCGGCTGTGCCGACGTGGATGCGCCAGATGCGCGCGTAGAGGTCCTGGTAGAGCTGGCCGACGGCGAGTCCCCACACAAGAAAGCTGATGACCACGGTGATCGTGGCCGCCAGGAGGTTGTTGGACGTGGTGCCGAACAGATCGTGGACGAGGTTGGCGGTTGTCCCGTGGAGCTTGAGATGCGTGATCAGACGCGCTGCGAACGCGTTCGCGTTGTTGGCCGCGAGGTTGAAGAACGCGACGACGACGAGCGCAGCGGGGATAGCGGACAGCGTGAAGTACGCCGATGCCGCTGCACCCGAGTTGCGGCTCGCCTCGAGGTAGCGGCGAAACCACAGCAACCCGAGCCGGACGACGCTGCGATCGGCCCGGCCGCGGAGCCACTGTAGTACAGCCGCGAGGCGGCCGCCTCCGGTGCCAGAGGGCTCGCCAGGCGACGAGTTGCTCACCGCGCCGTAACTATCTGCATCATGGCCTCGCCCTTAGCGGTAACCGGCCCGGGGCTTGCGGCTGCGCCGGGCCGGGCCGGGCGAGTCTCGTTGATGATCTTTGTCAGCTGTCGCTGATCCGATGGCCGTAGGCGATGAGTCCGAAGATGGCGAGGATGTCCAACGTGACGATCGTCAGTGACCAGAAGGGGTAGGCCGGGATCATCAGCAGTTGCGCGATCGAGTTGAGTGAGAGGATGAAGATGCCGGTCCAGCGTGAGAGGTTGGTTTTTGGCGAACACCCCGAGGCCGACCGCGAGTTCAATCACTCCGATGCAGAGCACGATCCAGCCCCAGGTGTTAAGGCTGCCGACGACGTAGTGGGTGTTGTGGACGAAGAAGTGCGCGTTGCCGATCGCGGCAATGCCTTCGATCGTGTTCAGGGTGCCCGCGATCAGCAGGAGCACGCCTGCGAGCACGACCCATCCGTAACCGCGGTCTTCGTCCGCGTAACCCTCGTACCCGGTGGATTCTCGTGTGGTTTGGGATGTTGCGTGGACACCCATTGCAGCCCTCCGGTTGTTGTCCTGACGGCTCGCGTGCTGGCCGTCCTGTTTCGTGGCCACCATTGCACCGACCGCGGACGCCCGCAATGGTGCCGTCTTGCCTCTGGGAGTCAGGCCGGCATCCCCTGCCCGCAGGGGGCGGCGCGAACTCATGCCGCCCAAGTCGAACGAGCGCGTCCCGCGTTTGGTCGCCGTAGGCCTGCGGCGGGAAGAACCCGTAGTTGCCCTTGCAATTTCCCGGCCGCCTGCTCCTTCTCCGAGTGGCTGGTGATCAGCGTCGGGTCCACGTCGATCATCAACCGCTTCGGCGCGATGTGCAGCTTTCAGAACCGCCTGCGCGCCCGCGCGTACGTCTCGCGGACCTTCTCCAGGAGCCATCCGGAGGCGACCCGGTCGACCACCCAGAACGCCGTCGAGTCCGACGCCACCGGTCCGAGCAGCGCCTGCTGATCACGCACCGTCCCGACATCCGACACGACCTCGCCGCCGTCCGCCAGCATCACCTCCAGATCCCGGATCACCCGGCCCGGATCATGCCCACGCCGACGCCGCTTGAGCCCGGCCAGCGGCAGCCACAGAGCTCGAGTGAGTCCAATCGAGTCCAACCTTGCCCGCCACCTGCGTTAGCAATGCGCTGCCCGCGTGCGACACCAAAACCGGCTCCACCCGTCATGACCGCGACGCTGATCGTGCGTCCATTACACATCACATGAAAGCTGAACCTCCAAGCTCGGGATCGGAGCGTCGACAAGCCCAAGAATCCCGGTCAACGGAAGAGAACCAACCGGGCGCGGTTCTAGCGCCATCCGGATCAGGATCTTGACTGCCGGTTTTCTTCTGCCAAGCCTCGACTAATCCGGGTACTCCGGTCCGGGCGGGCCTTCGGTCGCGGGTGGCGGGGAGGTCCTGGTCGCTGGTGTGGGCTGGGTGCCAGGCGTGTCTGGCACCGAACCGGCGCTCGTGGCCCGGCGCGTACTCGCGGTCTTTCCGCGGCGTCGGCCGGCGGCGAAGATCGCGACCAGGACCCCGACCAGGCCGATGCCGATCAGGGCCCAGGCCCACCATGGTAGACCCCCGCCGCCTGACTCGGACGTGGCCGGAGTCGTCTGCGTGGCCTGAACGTTGACAGTCGTCGAGTTGGCAACCGACGCGGTCACAGCAGGCTGCGTCGCCGTCCTGGTCACCGTCTGTGTGCTGGCGGTCGCGGTCGTAGTCTGGGTCCTAGTCGCGGTCGCAGTCTGGGTTCTCGTCGTGGTCGTCGGTGCCGCCGCGGCGGACTGGGCGTTCGTCGTGGTCGCCTTTGGCACCGTGTCCGATTTGGCGGCCCCGGTGGCGCTCGCTACCTGCGCTGCGGCGTCTGTAATCGCGTTGGTCGCCTCGTGCACGGCGCTCGAGGCCGCGCCGCTCGACGATCCAGATCCGCAAGCACTGAGTTGCGCAGTCGCGATCCCGAGCGCGAGCATCCCTAGGAGAAGCGAAATCCGGCGGGCTGAGGTCATTCCCGATCGCCTCCTGTTGGGCCGCCGCATCGCCGAGCTCGCGCCAATCGGAACCGCCCATGCGCAATCTCGCTCGACCTCGTCACGCCGGGCTTGATTCTTGACCGTCACGATTGGCCTTATGTTCTGCCAGGCGGCACGCGCGCGCCACAGGGCGGACAGGTGTGTCGGCCCGGTGGCGTGCACCACGGTCGCTTGACGTATCGCCAAGACGCAACACGAGGTAGTCGACGAGGTTGTCCCGGCGCGTGTAGAACTGTGAAGTGACGGCGGTCCCTCCGGCCCGTCCGCTCGTGGTGGGAGCGTGACGGGTGGATCTGCCAAGACCGAAGGAGCAACCGCCGTGAAGGAGACCGTACCGGTCGCTCAGGCGACCCGTGATGAGGCTGTGTTGCCGGAGCGCGCGCAGGAGGCGCTCGGACAGCTCGTGGGTGCTGCGAAGGAGGGGCTGCTGGCGCTCAGCCTCGGCGTGGGCCTCGGTGTTCTCGAGGAGTTGATCGCCGAGGAGGTCGACGACGTCGTTGGCCCGAAGGGCAAGCACAACCCGGACCGTGTTGCGGTTCGCCATGGCCACGAGGACGGTGAGGTCACGCTCGGTGGCCGTCGGGTCGAGGTCCGCCGGCCGCGGGTTCGGACCGCGGATGGCGAGTCCGAGGTGCCGCTTTCGACCTACGAGCACTTCGCCGATCGCGACCCGCTGCGGCGTGTCGTGCTGGAGCGGATGCTCGCCGGCGTCTCCACACGGCGGTATCGCCGCACGCAGGAACCGGTCGGCGAGGAGGTCGAGATCCGGGCGCGGTCGACGTCCTAGAGCTCGGTGTCGCGGACGTTCGTGGGGGAGTGGTAGGGTCGGCGGGAGGCGCCCACGCCGCGCGGCATGGCCGACTGGCGCTGGTTTCCTCCCGCCGCCACCTCGAACCGTGCATGCGGTTCTCTCGCACACGGCTCACCGACGTTCTTCACCGCCGGCATTCAGCTTCCCGTGGCGCCATGGCCGGTTGGGCCGGGGCGCGATGATGGTTCCGTTGAGGCTGATCAGTCCGAAGCGATCCGGCGTGTGAGCCAGAACCCAGTAGCCGTATCGCTTGCGTTGCTTGTGGCGCTTGGCGATGAACCCTGCCAAGTGCCGGTAGGCGTGGAGCATGATCTTGGTGAAGAACCGGGCGGAGTTCCCGTAACGGAAGTAGCCCGCCCAGCCGCGCAAGAACCGGTTGAGGTCTCGCACGATCACCTCGAGTGGGACCTTCAGCCGCGAGTGGTCGGTGATCTCCCGGATCCGCTGGCGGGCATGTCCCATCGCCTGCCGTGAGGGCCAGCGGACAAGGAAGGCGAGATGTTTTGACCGTGGCGTGTTGCCGCGCACGTAGCGATGATGGAAGCCGAGGAAATCCAGTCCCTCGCCTCCTTCTCGCAGATGCACGATCCGCGTCTTGGCCGGTTTGAGCTCGAGGCCCAACTCGGCCAGGATCGCGGTGAGCGCCTCGATAGCGCCCTCGGCGTCCCGCTTGGTCTTGCATACCGCCAGCAGATCGTCGGCGTAGCGCAACAGAACCCCGTGTCCGCGTGTCTGCCATTGCCGGTCAAGCCGGTGCAGGTAGACATTGCACAGGCAAGGTGAAATCACCCCGCCTTGAGGGGTTCCAGCCGTGCTCCGCTTGACCGCCGCGTCTTCCATGACCCCGGCGCGCAGCATCGCGCGCAGGAGCTTGAGCACGTGACGGTCTGAGATCCGCTCCTCGATCGCCGCCATCAACCCAGAATGCGGGATCGCCTCAAAACAGTTAGAGACGTCCGATTCCGCCACCCACCGAGCGCCCCGCCAGGACTCATCAAGGAGAACCTGAAGGGCGTCGTGCGCCGAGCGTCTCGGGCGAAACCCGAAGGAGCACTCCAGCATGTCGGCCTCGAAGATCGGCTCAATGACGATCTTCGTCGCCGCCTGCACAACACGGTCACGGACAACAGGGATCGAGAGTGGTCTTTGCTCAGTCGGCCTGCCGGGCTTCGGGATGAAGACCCTGCGAGCCGGGAGCGGACGCCACTGCCCATCCTTCAACTCCGCGGCCAGCTCATCGAGGAGCTTGGCGACGCCGTACTCCTCGATGTCGGCGATGGTCTGTCGGTCGATGCCGGCCGCGCCGTGATTGGCGCGCACCAGCTCCCACGCCCGCTCCAGGACGTCCCTGCGGTGGACCTTGTCATGGAGCGCATGGAATCGTCGTTCGGGATCGGCCTTGGCCGCCCGGTAAAGCGTTCGCTGCAGTTCTCGGACTTTGTCCTGCTTGGTGGTCCTAGCCATTTCTGGCACTCACCGGCCTTTCCCTGTGCGTGACGCGTGAACGAAGCAGCGGCCCTTCCCATCGCCGCCGGTTCTGTTGTCCGGTCAGCCCAAACGGTACGTATGGCCGCCTCCGACGCCCACCCGGCTCACGATCCATTTCCCGGCTCATCACCGGTTATAGGACGCGACTCACCGACGGACTCCGCAGACCATCGGGCCGGGGAGGGCCTCCCCAGTTCCCGCCGCCACCATCCGAACGTTCCACGCCCTCTACGCCGAGGAGTTCTTCAGGGCTGCCATTCCAGGATCTTCACCCCTTCCATGGCCTTCGCCGTGAACGACGCGGCTCGGCACTCCCTCTCTCCCACCCGCAGGCGGGCACACTAGCGAGCCGCTGGGTATCGATGATCTGTGGCTGGGCATTCCGGAAGAGGTCGACTCGCGGGTTGCGACGTTGAGCAGGCCTGAAGAGAAGGTCTTGGCGGGCCCGGACGACCTCGAACATCAGGCCGCACCGCCTCAGGTACAGTTCGTGCCGACGATCTACAACAGGCCGTCCGTGCGCCGCGCCGGCAATCCGGCCGCAGGGGCGATCGCAGACGCTCGCTCGGTAGCGCGCCTGTTCGCGCTGCTGGCCAATCGGGGCCAACTTGGTGGTGTACGTCTCCTCTCAGAAAATCGCGTCCTCGCGTGCTTACAACAGCGCCCAGACACGTTTTGGCTGGGATGCCACGTACAGACGGCCCGGCAACGAAGTGGGGATGGGAGGCTACTACCTCAATGTCGAGGACTTGGCCCTGATCTCACCGGCGCCTGCATCGCACCGAGTCCTGTGCCAGCCCGGCGCCGGAGGATCGATCGGCTGGGCCGACCTCGACGCTGGGATTTCGATCGCTATTTGCCACAACCGCCAGTTCGATCATCCGCCAGAGCCTCCGCTGATGCCGCTTGGCGGGGCTGCGTATGACATCGCGGTGGCCAGCACGGACCGATCAGCCAGCCGAGAGGCAGCGCGATGACAGACGCGGTGAACAAAGGCTGCCCGGTCTCATTGCGCGACGTTGCGGACAGCGAGCCTTGGGGGCTCTACCAGCGGCTCCAGCAAGAGGGCGCGGTGCGGGAGAGTCTCGAGGAGCTCGCCCACCCAACAGCGCGAACGCATCCTACTGGCACGACGCGGTCGCGCGCGCTTCGCGTTCGTCGTTCGATCGAACGCGCGCGCCGTCGCTCGCGCTCGAGCGCGCGGCCGCGAGCGCGCCGGCCGGCTCGAGCAGACCCGGGGGAGCCAGGGTTCCGAGTTAGTCCCGGCGCCACGGTGGCGGCCGCGCCGCGAGCCGCGGCGCAAGCAGAGCGACCCCGAATGGGTGACACATCGCCTCGCGATGATCGACTGGCTGATCGCCGACGGCGCGTTCTACTACCTCGACCGCGACCACGTCGCCGGCCGCTGTCCGTGCTGCGGCGCGGTACTCGCCGTGCAATTCGTCGGCTCCAGCACCGAGGTCGACCTCTACTGCCACGGCGGCTGCGACGCGCTCGACGTCGCCGCCTCGTTGGGAAAGCGCGACCGTGACGCGGGCAGCCGCGGCAGCGTGCCCTTCGGGCGCGGCTTGCCGAGGTCCAGCCGCGCGAGGTCGAACTGTTCCTTGCTAACCCGCGGCGGCCGCACCCCCGAGCTGTTGCAAGCGTGGTTGACGCTCGCGTTCCGCCCACCGGAGGGGTATCGCGCCGACACGTTCGAGCGGCACGGCCGGCAGCGGACCGACCCGTGCACGCTCACGTTCCGCAACGGCCGCGACTCGATCGAGTTTCGATTCATGGCGCAAGGCGACCTCGCCGGCGCGAAGTTGCGCGCGACGGTGCTCGCGGCTTCCGACGGCGAGCTCGACATGCCGCACCTCACCGACTCTGAGAAAGAGGACGTGTGGGCGGCGCTGTACAAGCTCGGCCGGGTGATGACCGACGTCGATGACCGCGACGAGACCCGCAAGTGGTGCCAGCAGATGATCGACGTCTCGAGCCCGCTGCGCGGGTACACGCTGGTCCCGGACGGCCGGCACGACGCGCTGATGGCGATGCGGAACCTCGGCGAGTTCACCCGCCCGGACGCTTTGGCGATCGCCAGACCGTCGTGGGAAAAATACGAGGTCTCCCCTGCGCATCACGTCCGGCCGGGAAACGTCCTCCCGCACAACTCGCTGACCTTGCACCCTCGTGATACGAATCGAACCGATCCACTACGCTGGATGCACTTGAGCTACCGAATTCCGGACGACACCCTTTACAGCGGGACCCTTTCCCACGCTTCGATGAGGTCGGACTCGAGATCAGGCAGCGACAGCTGCCATCCACCCATCCGAAGTTCTGATTGTCGGCGATTGACGTCTCGGCGAAATAACCTGTCGCCGCGGTACGACGACGTTCGATACGACGACGTTCATGCGCGAGGATGAGCCGAGCATGACGGCGGCAGCGCTGGCTGGGGTTCGCGTGATCGACCTGACTACGACTTTGTCTGGCCCATGGTGCACACATGTGTTAGCGTGTCTCGGGGCAGACGTCATCAAGTTGGAGAAACTTGACGGTGGCGACGACAGTCGTTCTGTCGGACCTCCTTTTTGGAACCATGCGTCACCGATATTTCTCGCTACGAATGCGGGCAAGCGTTCATTGGCAGTCGATTTGAAGTCGCGCGAGGGCTTGGCGCTTGTCATGGATCTCGTAGCGGGAGCTGACGTTTTCGTTCAAAACTTTCGTCCAGGAGTGGCCGAGCGCTTGGGCCTTGGCTTTAACGCGCTTCGCGGGCGCAACGATACGATCGTATACTGCAATGTTGGCGCGTTCGGTCATCTCGGCCCCCGGCGACGAGAACCGGGTTACGATCCGCTAGCACAGGCCGCCACGGGTATTATGAGCACGACGGGCATCCCCGGCGGGCCTCCATTGCGCACGGGCGCTTCGTTCGTTGACCATGGTGCGGGGTTGTGGGCCGCAATCGGAGTTCTCGCGGGACTCCGCATCAGGGATGAGTCAGGGACCGCGCAGCTGATTGACACCTCGCTGTACGAAGCCGGGATAAATTTCCTACCATATTTGATAGCGGGATATCTAGCGTCCGGTGAAGTGCCGGGTCCTATCGGACGGGCGCAGACGGTCTCGGTTCCCTCGGAGGTGTTTGTGGCAGCCGACGGGGACGTCATGGTTGCCGCCGGGGCTGACGGCCTATTCGCCCGTTTGTGTCGAGCGTTGGGCGTGCCAGAGTTGGTAGGCGATCCGAGATTCGCGACCGGTGCTGACCGCGTAATGCACCGGGAGAGCCTTTCCGAGATTCTGGGTAACCGGTTTGCTTCTGGATCGGTGGCGCACTGGGTGGAGCATCTCGTGGCGGCCGGCGTGCCCGTGGCACCAGTTCTTGACATTTCGCAGGTCGTCATGGATGCGCAGTTTGGGGCATTAGGAATGCTTCAGGAAGTCGACGACGAGGACATCACGGACCTCAGACTTGTCGCTCCCGCTCTGTCCATGAACGGCAAGCGACTCCCTTTGCGGTCGCGCCCGCCGCGCTTGGGCGAGCATTCACGGGCAATTTTGTCGGAGATCGGTTACGACGAGAGCACGATTGAGGACTTGATGAGGGACAGGGTCATCGGCGAGGAGCAATAGCGTAATCAACAATCGCGCGAGGAAGCGAAGGATCACCAGGTCCTGGAACTGGCCCAGAAGAGTTGAGAGAGTTCGGAACTCCCACCGGCGTACCCGCAAGCAGTGTTGACCGTTTCGCTCGAACCACGTGCCGCTCCCTCAGGAACAGGCTGGCGGCCTTCACCAGAAGTATGGCATCGCGGATCGACGATCCAGGCGTATCGCCGGGCGTTGGGTCTGGGTCGCGGCAACGATCGCCGGCGCCGAGCGCGGTTCGGCTGCAAGCACTTGTAAGTCCAACGCCTGCAGGGTGCGAAGGTCACCGCTCGGCGACCATGGGAACGCGCGACGCTAGACGTAATCATCGTGGGTGATCTCCGGCATACACAGACCTAGTCAGTGCATTTACGCGTTGGCTAAGTACGACTCCGTGACGATGAACAATCACGCTCCGCGTCCTCGGCTAAGCGACCTCTCTCTCTCACGTAGGTGAGTTAACTGCGGCGCGATCGACGCCTGCGCGACGAGCAGTGCGCCACGGCGACCGCGGTTACGATCCAGCCACCGACAAGGGACGGCTGAACGCGAACTCTGTCTCATTGTGTCGGCACGACGGTCTTCGACTCCGATGCTCGCTGCGTGGATGCGCACACAACCATTGGGTACTTTTCTGCTACGATTCTTCGGTCGTTCATTCTGATTCCCCGATGAGCATGCGCCCGCAGCAGTATGAGCATCAGATTGGATTTGTGACTGGATCTTGGCCCCTTGGGATGCCGAGCCAGGGTTCGTTCTACGGTAGAGTCGCTCGACTGGTCGAGGAATCTGGTTTCGACATGCTGTTTGCCGGCGATCACATTTTCGGCCTCGCGCCGAATCCAGAGACAATTTCGGTACTTAGTTTTTTTGCAGCCGCGACGCGTCGAGTGACCCTTGGCACAGCAGTGCTGCTCGCCGCGCTTCGAGATCCGCTTGTGAGTGCAAAGCAGCTTGCGACGATTGACTTCCTCTCCGGGGGGCGGCTAGTCGTAGGCGTCGGAGTCGGCGGGGAGTTCACTCAAGAGTGGGATGCGTTACAGGTTGATAAAGCAACGCGCGGCGCGCGCACCGACGAGTACCTTGCACTTATGAAGCGATTCTGGTCGGGGCAACCGCTCGCTTTCGATGGAAGGTTCCGACAAGTTCATGGCGTAACGGGCTCCCCGCCTACGGCTCGGCCAGACGGGCCTCCCATCTGGATTGGAGGGCGCTCCACCGCGGCACTCCGCCGCGCTTCGCGTCATGACGGATGGTGTGCGTATGCGATTTCTCCGCGTCGTGCGCGTGAGTCAATCGAGCGGCTGGATTCCTTTCGTCGTAGTCCGCGGACCGACACGTTCCGCACGTCGGTCGTCCTTTTCGTCAACATCGGCCCTGACGAGCGCCGATGCCGGAACGTCATGGCCGAAGTGCTCCAAGGACGTTATCACCAGAGCTTCGACCGTTTCATCGACAACTTCTGTGCGGTCGGCAACCCCGACCGCATTCGCGAAAAACTGGAGCAATACTGGGCGGCTGGCGTAAACGACATCCTTTTCTCCCCGCAAGTGCCGTGGGAGGGGTTCGAGGATCAGATCGAGCGACTCAGCTTGAGCCTGGAGTGGAGGCCCTAACCGCTCGGCCCCGCCATGGTTTGGTCGGCTCTCGCGTCTCGGGAACATTTGCGTAGGGACGTACACTGCGGTTCCCTTGGTCAGACCCTTTAACCTTGTTACTACACGCGCCGACGCGCTTGAGCTGTTCAAGCCGCTGGATCATCCACGCGTGGCGCTGCCCCAGCTCGACGTCAAACAACCGTATTAGCGCGCGGAACGCTAAGCGGACGAACGTGACTCGAACCGCCGACATGCGTCTTGGGAAACCAATGGCCGAATGGGAAACCTCGCCGGAGACACGCCCGGGCGTGGTATGGACGTGGTCCGGTTACGTCGACGGTGCGGCCGATCACTTCAATAAATTGAGCGTCTGTCGGTGCGGAGCACTCGCGTGCTCACCGATCCCCTTCGCGGCGTGCAACGTGGCCGCGGACCTTGCGGGTTCGAACGCCGCTGTAAACATCTCGGCTCCCGAGGCGATCACGCCTTCGGTCTCATCCTGAGCGTAGATGGCGGCAGCTGTGTTGCCGTGCGGCGAAGGGACCACGCGACCATCGCCTGTCATCGAGACCTCGAGCGGCGCGTGGATCCCTGTCGCTTCGAGGTCGTGAGATAGAGACGAGTGATGCTCGTTCGAAGCGTCTGGACACGCGCTAGATCGGCTTGGGTTAGGACGACTGTCGGTCGGTCTACCTGGTGCGCGGTCGCCCAGTCGGCGAGGACTTGGTCGAGCCACTCGCGCGCATCGGCGAGGTTGTCGAGCAGATTCGGGTGCCGAAGGCCCGTCGAGATCGTGTTGAGCAAGCTGTGAACGAGCTCGAAACCGCCAGGCGCGAGCGCTGTTCCGTATCGGTCGGTCCCATAGGTCGGCATGCCTCAAGCTTAGCGAGCCGACATATACAATCTAGCTTTGTATACATCGCACGCCAACCTTTTCAACGAGTTTGGCATGCACACGACGCTGTCGACGAACGGCAACAGCGTCGAGCAGCACCGCGAGCTGATTGAACTGCTGGTCTCGGAAGGACACGAGCTCGGAGGGCACAGCTACAGCGAGGGGCTTCCGATGGCCAGCCTCACGACCGAACAAAAGCGACAGTCGATCCAGCGCTCGATCGAGCTCTTAACCGACGTCACCGGCAAGCCCCCCGTAAGCTGGCTCGGCCCGGGCGCGATCTGCGACACCGAGACGATCGAGCTACTCGCCGAGGCCGGCTTCAAGTACACGGGCGATCTGCATGACGATGAGCTGCCGTATTTCCTCGATGTCCACGGGAAGAGCATGGTCGCCATTCCGTACCGGAGCATCGGCAACCTCAACGACCTCTCGCTGCCGACGGCGTTGCGCGGAACGCCGAAGTCGGTGATCAGGTACACCGAGCATTTCCTCGCCGCGTTCGAGGCTTACCACGACGAGGCACAACGCCGTCCGCCGTTGGTTAAATTTCGGGACCCATCCGCATGTGAGCGGCCGGCCCGACAACTTCGTGGCGTTCCGCAAGCTGATCGAGGAAGTCAACAGGCATGACGACGTCTGGCTCTGCACCTACGCCGAGATGACCGAGTGGTGGACGGAACAGTTCAGTCAGTTCATCCCCGATGGCGGCGGTGACATCGACGTCGCGGATCTGCCACGCGCTTGAGACGGGACCGTCCCTCGGACGCGGCGCGGCAGGGTACAAACACACGCGTGGAGGCCCGCACGCTCAGCGCACCCGTGCTAACAAGTCCGCGATGTCGTCGGTCGGCGAGTTCTACGACGAACTCGCCGAGAACTACGACCTTTTTTGGCGCGATGCTTGGGGGCTGTCGTGGAGGAGCAGGGCGCGGTTCTGAACCGGATCATCCCGCAGCACGGCGAATCCGCAGTACTGTCCTGGATCGCGCCTGCGGCATCGGCACGCAAGCGCTTGGGCTGGCTCGGCAAGCTACCGCGTGATCGGAACCGATCTCAGCGCCGTCGGTGCGAGCTGGCCCAGCCCGCCAGATTCTGGTGCGGCAGCACGAATGGGGCACACCTGAAAGCCACTTCTACACGACCAAGCGGACGCCCGGGCCTCGGGCGGTGCGAGTCGGGACGGCGTCGGCCTGCTAACGCCAGCGCTGGTGCTCCGCCAAGAACGCCGCGCACGGCTCGGGCCGATCCTCGCTCCCCGAGAGGACGAGAACCGGCGCGATCTCGCGCCATCGTTCCGTCACTGAGCTGGAGCCCGGCGCGCGAGCGGCGGTGCGCTCGCTATATGTGCGGACGGGGGAACCGCAAAACGCCCTTGTCGTGCTCGTGCTCCACGGTCTGCGAGCGGCATCGACGCTCCTGGAACCAAGAGCCGTTCTAAGCCCCGCTGACTGCCTCCGACGGTGCGGGTAGGGCTTGACCATGAGCCGGCCTGAACGCCGCTGTGAAGAGTGCTGCCTGCTCTGTAGAGGGCTTCGCGTGGAGGTATCTCTCGGTCGTCTTCAGATCCGCGTGCCCCATCGCTGACTTGATCGTCACCAAGTCAATGCCGTTCGCGGCGAGCAGACTGCCGAATGTATGCCGGAGGTCATGCCATCGCAGCGGCCGTAGCCCAGCACGATCACGCGCCCGCTTGTAGCGGCGCCGAAGCGCCGAGCCGTCGAGCGGACGACCCATCTCGTTGGCGAACACGAGCTCGTCGGGACCGACGAAGTGCTCGCGGCGGGAGAGCCGCTCCAACGCGGCGGCCGCCTGGTCGGAGAGCGGAACCCTGCGGACGTGGCCGCTCTTCGTCGGACCCTCAACGCCGGCGCTCAGCGCGCGGCTGACCGTCAGCGCCGAGCCGGTC
This sequence comes from uncultured Solirubrobacterales bacterium, assembly GCA_963763525.1. GTDB lineage: Bacteria > Actinomycetota > Thermoleophilia > Solirubrobacterales > Solirubrobacteraceae > Palsa-465. The sequence goes on along the minus strand of CAVXPA010000006.1, from coordinate 93,462 downwards.
CAGTCCACGTCCCGCCACCGAACCGCGAGGAGCTCACCCAGCCGAATCCCCGCGTACGCCGCCACACGGACAGCCTCGCCGGACTGCCGATCCTCAGCGCGCTCGTTTTGGTCGCGCTGCCGTGGTGGCTCGCGACCAAGACCATCTGAGAGCCCGCGGGCGACCGCCTCGACCTCCTCGGGTGAGTAGTAGACCAATACCCCACGACGCGGTTCCCGCCATCTGTCGGCCGCTGTCGCGGGATTCTGCGGCAGTCCGAACGTGCTCGACCGCATACCGAAGTTGAAGACCGCCGAGACGACAGCGCGGACACGGTTCACCGTGCGCGGTGTGACGCCGCTGTCGGCCACGGTACGGAGCAGCTCCTCGACCTCGGCCGTGGTGATCGCCTTGGCTGGCCGGTCGCCTAGCGCCCGCATGACGTAGCCGTGAGTGCGCCCTTGGCCGCGTCTATACGGCGCGTCGGGCTCCCCCAGGTCGTAGCGATGCTGACGGAGCGTGGACGGCCTCGCGCCCTTCACGTCCTCGAGCCATCGGAGATACGCCTCGGCGACCTCCCGAAACCTGACGCCACGAGCTCGCCGCTCGCTCTCCACGCGCTGCCGATCGCCGGCCTCGGCCACGTATGCCTTCGCCACCTCTGCGGCCTTCGCATGCGCCCTCCGCTCGTCATAGAAGCCATCGGCCACGCGGCCTCGGCGTGGACGCCAGGCGCCGACCTCGCGATCGCGCTCGAGCCACGCGGGCCCGATGCGACGCATGACCTGATGGCCGTCGTGGCGGAACTTCGCTTCGTAGAAAACCCGATCCTTGTGCTCGCGGATGACGAGTGTCGGACTAGGATTCGCTAACGACATGGCGGGCTCCCGCCGTCGTGTCCACGCCCCGGAGCGTTCGCGCGCTGCCGGGGCTTCGTCGTGTGTGTCGAGAGCCATCATACACCCGTGGCTACCACGTGGCTACCACGCTTCACGTGGCTACCACTTTGGCTACCGAACGAGCCGAATCGCCTGCGGTTTAGGCCGATTCGACCTACGCCAATCGTCCGTATCTAAGGCTCTCGGCAGCCTGACGTCAGCCTCCAAAACCGGAGGTTGCAGGTTCGAGTCCTGTCTCCCCTGTCTCGTTGGGTGCCGAGAGTGACACGCCCTAGCGGATCGATGCGGGCGGGGGGACTCGAACCCCCAAGGGTGTCACCCCACCGGCACCTAAAACCGGCGCGTTTGCCATTTCGCCACGCCCGCCGCGGCCTCCGAGCTCTGGGCAGTGGGTCAAGCTGCCCGCCGTGCAGTCTACGACCGGGGGCGAGCCGCTGGTACGCGCCGGGTGACGAGGCGCTGGTACGTGCCGCGTGGCGATGCACGGGCGCCGGTCACCAGGCGATGGACCGCCGGGGCCGACCCGCCGCACAGCCTCCACCCTGGCTGCGACCAGCTTGTATGGTCGCGAAATGCCTCCGGCCCGGTACATCCAGCCCGGCTACAAGGTCATTCGTCCGAACCGGAATCGGACGGTCTGCAAGGTGACCAAGGCAGTCGTCGTCTTGATCCTGCTCGCCTCGGTCGCCTTGATGTTGACCTTGACGATCGGCGGATGGAGCAAGCTCGAGGGCCTCCAGCCGGTCAACTTCGCCTGGTGCATCATCTACCTGGTAATCGCCTTCTACGTGGCGCGGTGGGCGCGGGGGCCGCTCCCGATCGCGACGGCGCTCGCCGCGCTACTGCTCGTGTTCGCGGTGATGGCGGCGACCGGCCTCTCCGGGACGAGCTGGTTCGATCGCAGCGCCGCTGGCTTCGCGCCGGCGCAGTCGCTGTTCGGCGGCACCGGGCTGAGCGCGAACACGCTTGGCGTCGTGACGGTGGTGATCGTGCCGGTGCAGCTGCTGCTGATGTTCTCGGCGATGAGGGGCTTCGCGCAGGGGTGGAACGTCGAGCTAGAGGTGCCGATCGAGGAGGCCGAGGGCCTTACCGCGTGAACCTTGCGGCCTCGGTTCCGAGTGGTGGAACCGGATCCGCAAAGTTCGAGCTGGGCAGCCGCAGCAGCGAGATCAGATCCGCAAGATCAGCGTTGGAGTGCGGCGGGTGGGACTCGAACCCACAAGTCCAATGGACGATGCGTTTTGAGCGCATTATGTTTACCGATTTCATCACCGCCGCCGGCTACGGCGTGAGTTTACGGGCCAGCTCGCCGACGCCCTCCCGACGCGATGACCAGCTCAGTGGCCACGCCTCGCCGACGCCCTCTCCGACGTGACGACCAGCTCCGTGGCCTAGCCGACGACTAGCTCATAGAGCTGCTCGATCAACCCGGCCGGCGCGACCAGGACGCCCGCGGGATCCGCGGCCGTCGCCTCCAGCTCTCGGACCACGAGCCCGGCCCGTGCCGCGATCAGGCTGCCGGCCGCGATGTCCCAGGCGTGGACGCCACGCTCGTAATAGGCGTCGTAGCGCCCGCACGCCGTCCATGCGAGATCGAGGGCGGCCGAGCCCGCGCGCCGGATGTCGCGCACGCGCGGCAGCACGCTGCCGAGCACTACAGCCTGGCGCGCGCGGACGCCGGCGTCGTAGGCGAAGCCGGTCGCGACCATCGCGGTCGAGAGGTCATCCGCGGCCCGCGCGCGGATCGCCGCCCCGTTCAACGTCGGCGGGCCGGACCGGGTGGCGGCGAAGCACTCCTCGCGGATCGGGTCGAGCACGACTCCGGCCAAGGCACCGAGAGCGTCCTCGCACGCGACGCTGACCGCGAACTGGGGGATCTGGAACAGGAAATTGACCGTGCCGTCGAGCGGGTCGACGACCCAGCGGAATGGGGCGCTGTCACCGTCCCTCTCGCCCCCGCCCAGCACTCCCCGGCCTTCGTTCTCCCTCGGCACTCCGCCACCTTCCTTCTCCCCATGCACTCCCCCAGCCTCCTTCCCCCCAAGTACAACCTCACCCCCCTCCTCCCCCAACACCACATCGCCCGGCCGCCGCTCCCGCAGCACGGACCGGATCGCCGCCTCGGCCGCGAGGTCGGCATCCGAGACGAGATCGGTCGGCGTGCTCTTCGCGTGCACGCCCTCCTGCCGCTGCCCGAACCGGCGCACGAGCTCGGCGCCGGCGGCCCGGGCGGCGAGCTCGGCGATCGAGAGGAGCCCGCGCTCGTCGACCACGCTCACACGCTCGTCGACCACGTTCACACGCTTGTCGACCACGCCCACCACGCCCAGACCCTCATCGCCAATCGCCGCGCATCGCCACTAACCCCCGTTGGGATCGCTGGGGGTCGCGATCGCCGCGGAGGTGCAGGCAGGAGTTGTCCGCGCGCCGGCCACAACCGGCTACACAGGGGTGATCGGGTTGCGCTTGCTCGGCCACTCGCGCTGCTTGGACTCCGCCAGCGCGAACCGCCGGATCAGCTGCGGGCGCAGATCCTCGGGCTCGATCACGGCGTCGACCACGAGCTCGGACGCCAGGTGAAGGATGTCGATGTCCTCGGCGTACTCGGTCCGCAGCTCCTCGGTCCGGGCCGCGCGCTCATCGGGATCCTCGATCGCCTGCAGCTGGTTGTAGTAGACGGCGTTGATCGCCGCCTGCGGTCCCATCACGGCGATCGATGCCGTCGGCAGCGCGAGACAGCAGTCGGGATCGAAGGCAGGCCCGGCCATCGCGTACAGGCCGGCTCCGTAGGCCTTGCGCACGATCACCGAGATCTTCGGCACGGTGGCCTCGGAGACGGCGCTGATCATCTTGGCGCCGTGACGGATGATCCCCTCCCGCTCGACCTGGGTGCCGATCATGAACCCGGGCACGTCGGCCAGGAACAGCAGCGGGATGTTGAACGCGTTGCAGGTCCAGATGAAGCGGGCGCACTTGTCGGCCGAGTCGACGAACAGGACGCCGCCCTTGACCTTCGGCTGGCTCGCGACGACCCCGATCACCCGCCCGTCGAGCCGCGCGTAGCCGACGATCACTTCGCGCGCCCAGCGCGCGTGGATCTCGAGCAGCGAGTCGGCGTCGAGCAACCGGTCCAGCAGCTCGCGCATGTCGAACGGCTTGTTCTCGTCGAGCGGGATCAGCTCACCGATCGGCAGCTCACTCGCCGGCGCAGCCGGCGGCGCCGCGGGGGGTTCGTCGACGAAGGAGCTCGGGAAGTAGCTGAGGTAGCGGCGTGCGAACTCGATTCCCCCCTCGTCGCTCGCCACGAGGGCGTGGCCGACGCCGCTGCGCGAGGTGTGCATCCGGGCGCCGCCCATCTCTTCGAGCGTGACCTTCTCGCCGATCACCATCTCCGCCATCCGCGGCGAGCCGAGGTACATCGACGCGTTCCCGTCGCGCATGATCACGACGTCGCAGAACGCCGGGATGTAGGCCCCGCCGGCGGCGCTCGGCCCGAACAGGACGCACACCTGCGGCACGACGCCCGACAGCCGCACCTGGTTGAAGAAAATCCGGCCGGCGTGGCGGCGGCCCGGGAACATCTGCACCTGTTCGTTGATCCGCGCGCCCGCAGAATCGACGAGGTACACGATCGGCACTCGCAGAGACAGCGCGCGCTCCTGGATCCGGAGGATCTTCTCGACCGTTTTGGGCGCCCACGAGCCGGCTTTGACGGTCGGGTCGTTCGCCATCACGGCGACCGACCGGCCCGCGATCGTCCCGAGCCCGGTGATGACCCCTTCGCCGCCCGACCCCTCCTCCTCCGACCCCGCCAGCAGCCCGTCCTCGACGAATGTGCCGGCGTCGAGCAGCCGCCCGACGCGCTCGCGGACGGGGAGCTTGCCCTGCTCGAGCGCCTTCTGACGGTGGCGCTCGGGACCGCCCGCGAGCGCGCGCGCCGTCGCGTCGGCGAGCTCAGCGCTGTGATCGACGCCGCTCACGACGTGCTCACCCCAGCCCTTCGTCGCGCTCGACGTCAACCCCGGACGAGGCGTGCCAGTCGACTGGGCCGGCGACGAGCACGTGGCTGCCGAGTGGACGGCCGAGCACCGCCTGCGCGGCGCGCGCGGCGTCGAGCAGCGCCGGCAGCTCGACTCCCGTCTGCACCCCCATCTCATCCAGCATCGAAACCAGGTCCTCGGTCGCGATGTTGCCGGTCGCGCCGGCCGGGACCGGGCAGCCACCGAGCTCGCCGAAGCTCGACTCGAAGCTCGCCACCCCCGCCTCCAGCGCGGCCAGCACGTTCGCCAGCCCCTGACCGCGCGTGTTGTGGAAATGGGCGGTCAGCTCGACGTCAGCGAGCCGCTCGCGCGCGGCCGGGAAGAACTCGCGCACCTGGAGCGGGTTGGCCATGCCGAAGGTGTCGCCGAACCCGATCTCGGCCGCGCCCGCGGCGACGAGCCGCTCCGCGATCGAGAACACCCGTTCAGGCGGCACGTGGCCCTCATCCGGGCAGCCGAACGCGACCGAGATCACCGCCTCACAGCGCAGGCCCTCGGCCCTGGCGCGCGCGATCGTCCGCTCGAGTCCCGCCAGCGACTCCTCGACCGAGCGCCCGACGTTCTTGCGGTTGTGGCTCTCGGAGGCCGACATGAAGCAGTTGATCTCCTGAAAGCGCTCGCGATGTGCCAGCGCGCGCTCGAGCCCGCGCTCGTTCGGGATCAGCACGCTGACCGCGACGGTGCTGGGCAGGCGAACCGCCTCGAGCACCTGCTCGGCGTCCGCGAGCTGTGGGATGACGTCCGGACGGACGAAGCTCGTGACCTCGATCCTCTGTAATCCGGCGGCCGCGAGCAACTCGATCAGCCGGACCTTGTCGGCCGTCGGGATCACCTCCGGCTCGTTCTGGAATCCGTCGCGCGGGCCGACCTCGCGGATCCACACGTGCCGGGCAAGCGAACTCATCGCTTACTACTTATAGATCAACTTGTACCCGAGCATCTGCGTGATCGTGACGAACTGGTAGCCCTCGCTCCGCAGCGTGTTGATCTCCATCGGCAGCGCCGCGAGCGTCTCGGAGCGATTGCCACCACCGTCGTGCTGGATGATGATCGCGCCGTTGTGCGCGTTGTCGATCACGTTGGAGTAGATCGCGCCGACGCCGGGCAGGGCCCAGTCGCGCGGGTCGATGTCCCATTGGATCGTCGAGAAGCCGAGCGAGCGCGCGAGCGAGAGCAGCGCCGGGCTGACATCTCCGTACGGCGCCCGGAACAGGCAGGGCTCGAAGCCGTCGGTGGCCTGGCGGATCGCGTCGGCGGCCATCGAGAGCTGCTGGGCGGCGAACGCGCCGGCGCCGGCCACGTCGGGGTGACTCCAGGTGTGGTCGCCGATCATGTCGCCGTCGGCGAGCATCCGGCGCTCGATCGCGCCACCCTCGCCGTAGGTCGAGATCTGCTCGCCGATCTCGAAGAACGTCGCGACGACGTGCTCGCGCTCGAGGATGCTGAGGAACTGCCCGGTGTCATACCACGGCCCGTCGTCGAACGTCAGCGCGATCTCGCGGCGGTTGCTGGGACCGTTGAAGATCCACTCCGGCCCGGTGGCCACGCAACCGACCAGCTTGGGCGTGTGCAGCGATGCGAGTTGAGGCTTCGCCGGGAAGACGGTCGAGCAGCTAACCGAAGCCGGCGTCGGCGCTGGCGGCACGCACGCGGGCGCGCCGAGCGTGCTCTTCACCTGCCAGCGCACCGCTTTGTAGTCGATGCCGGCCACCGTCGGCACGAAGCTCGCGCTCAGCTGAGAGCTGCTCGACCGCGTGACCGTGGCCGGTATTACCGCACTCGGTCCGATGCTCGTGCGCGTTATGCGGGTGTAGACGACCTGCGGCGTACCGGAACCCCGCCGCGGCGGTGCGATGCAGAGCTGGCTCGTCGGCTGCCCGCCCGTGGGCTGCGCCATCAGCAGGCAGAGTGTCCGCCTCTCTCGTTTGAGGGCCGAGGGCGAGAACGAGTGGCTGAGCGAGACGCTCCAAGTCACCTGCTGGCCCGCCTGGATCAGCGATGCAGTCGAGATCGGCAGCGGCACGCTGGTCGTCGGCACCGTCGGCCCGTCCGCGGTGTGCCGGCGGCGCCTGCGGCCGGCGCGAGGGCCGACAGCATCGCTGCGGCGGCGAGGATGGCGCGGGACCTCGGGCGCAAGACGGCGCGACTATACACTCGCCGGGTGACCGGCGGTGCAGTTGTCGTGCTCGCGGGCGGCACGGGCGGCGCGAAGCTCGCGCGCGGGCTGCTGGACGTGATCGGCGCCGCCGAGCTCGTCGTGATCGCGAACACGGGGGACGATGTCGAGATCTACGGGGCGTACGTATCGCCCGACCCCGATCTCGTCACGTTCGCCCTGGCTGATCAGCTCGACGCGCGCGGGTGGGGCCTCGCCGGCGACACGTTTGCGGTCATGGACGGCTTGCGCGCGTTGGGGCGCGAGGTGTGGTTCAACCTCGGCGACCGAGACCTCGCGATCGGGCTCGAACGCGCTCAGGCGCTGCGCGCGGGCAGGCGGCTCACGGTCGCGCAGGCGAACGTCAGCGCGGCGCTCGGGGTGGGCGCGACGGTCCTGCCGATGAGCGATCGACCGGTCCGGACGCACGTGCTGAGCGGGGGCCGGTGGTGGCCTTTTCAGGAGTTCATGATCCGCCGGCGCGCCGGCGGTCGTGTCGAGGACGTCCGGTTCCGTGGCTCCCGCGCGGCCGCTCCGAGTCCGGAGTCGCTCGCTGCGATTCGGAGCGCGCGCGCCGTGATCATCGGACCCTCTAACCCGGTCATCTCGATCGGCCCGATCCTGGCGCTGCCCGGGATGCGCGCGGCGCTGGCGGAGAGCCGCGCGCCGGTGATCGCGGTCAGTCCGCTCGTCGCGGGTCGGGTGCTCAAAGGCCCGACCGCCGCGTTCATGGAATGGGCCGGGCACCCGCTCGGCGCCGATGGCATCGCCGCCGCGTACGACGGCCTGCTCGACGGCCTCGTCTCAGACGACCGGGCATCGACGCTGCCGGCGCTGCAGACCGACGTGCTGCTTGATACGCAGGCATCGCGCGCTCGCGTCGCGGAGCGCTCGCTGCGTTTTGCGCTCTCGCTCGGGTAGCGTTCGCGCGCATGCCGACGCTCGCGATCCTGCCGATCAAGAACTTCGCCGAGGCGAAGCAGCGGCTCTCGGAGGAGCTGACACCCGGTCCCCGCCGGGCGCTTGCCGAGGCGATGTTCTCCGACGTGCTCGTCGCGCTGCGGCGCGCGAAGACGGTCGACGACATCCTCGTCGTCAGCGGTGATCGCGGCGCACAGCGGATCGCGGGCGGCAACGGCGCGATGGTGATCGAGGACGACGAGGAGCGCGGTCACAACGCCGCGGCGACGATCGGGATCAGGATGGCGGTCGACGAGGGCGTCGACCGCGTCCTGCTCGTGCCCGGCGACTGCCCGCTGATGTCGCCCGTCGAGCTCGACGAGCTCCTCGGCCGCCAGGCCGCGCCGCGATCGGTGTTGATCATCCCCGACCGGCACGGCACGGGGACCAACGCGCTCGTGCTCAGGCCGGCGGATGCTCTCGCGCCGTCGTTCGGACCCGACAGCTGCCAGCGGCATGCCGCGAATGCGGACGTCGCCGACATCGCGCACGAGATCGTGGCCGTCCCGTCGCTGGCGCTCGACGTCGACACGCCCGACGACCTCGCCGAGTTGCAGACGACGCTCGCGATGCTCCACGGCAACGCCGCGCACACGCGCGGCATGCTCAGTCAGCTGCTGCGAAGCCGGTCCTAGGGTCGCAGCTGATGCTCTCCGCCGTCGCGCTGCCGGGGCTGCCGCAGATCGCTCAGGGCGATGACCTGGCGCAGCTGATTTTCGCCGCGCTCGGCGAGCACGGCCCGCTCACCGCGGCCGACGTGCTCGTGATCGCACACAAAGCGGTGTCGAAGAGCGAGGGAAGCGTGCGCGCGCTTGCCGACGTCGAGCCGGGTCCGCGGGCGCTCGCGCTCGGCCGCATCCACGACAAGGATCCGCGCCACGTCCAGGTCGTCCTCGACGAGTCCCGCGCGGTCCTGCGGGCCGAGCGCGGCGTGCTGATCTGCGAGACGCATCACGGGTTCGTGTGCGCCAACGCGGGTGTTGACGCGTCCAATGCGCCGGCGCCGGGGATGGTCGTGACGCTGCCGCGTGACCCCGACGCGTCGGCGCGGAGGCTGCGAGCGCGGTTGCGAGAGCTGACCGGCGTGGCGCCCGGAATCGTCATCACGGACTCCTTCGGCCGCGCCTGGCGCCGGGGGCAGGTCGACGTCGCGATCGGCGCCGCCGGGCTGCGTCCGCTCGAGGACTGGCGCGGACGCCTGGACGCGGTCGGGCGCGAGCTGCACGCGACCTGGATCGCCATCGCCGACGAGCTCGCTGCAGCCGCCGATCTCGCCCGCACGAAGGACAGCTTCGAGCCGGTCGTGCTCGTGCGCGGCGCCGGGCGCCACGTCACGGCGGCGAACGAGGACAAGAGCGAGGACGACGCCGGAGCGGCCGCGATGGTCCGTCCCGAGTCCGAGGATCTCTTCCGCTGAGCTGGGGAGCGTGGCCGGGCTGGCTCAGGGCCGGCTAAGCTAAGGGCTTGAAGGCGGCGCTTCCGCGGTTTAGCTCGACCGCGTGCGCGCACCGGCGCTCCAGTCGAGGAACGCCGCGCCAGCCGCGGCAAACCGTCGAGCGTCTGCCACGCCCGTGCCGAAGTTGACGAACAGTGGCAGCAAGTCGGCGACGACGCGCCACGAGCTGCTCACGCAGCTGCTCTCCCGCGCCACCAAGCAGGAGGCCGACTTCCTGTGACGGCTGAGGGGCGGTCGAGAGAGCGGATCTCAACTGCCGACGGCCCGCGGCGCTCCGACCGCGTGAAAGCCGCCGTCGACGTGCACGATCTCGCCGGTGATCGCACGCGCATAGTCGGACAGCAGGAAACAGATCGTCGCGGCCACGGGCGCGGGGTCCGACACGTCCCACCCGAGCGGCGCCTGTCCCGCCCAGAGCTCCGCGAGCTGCTCGAACCCGGGGATCCCGCGGGCGGCGACGGTCCCGAGCGGACCCGCGCTGACGAGGTTCACGCGAATGCCGCGGGGCCCGAGATCGCGGGCGAGGTAACGCGAGACCGCCTCGAGCGCGGCTTTGGCGACCCCCATCCAGTCGTAGACCGGCCACGCGACGCTGGCGTCGAAGTCGAGCCCGACGATGCTCGCGCCCGGCAGCATCAGGGGCGCGACGGCGGCTGCCAGAGCCTTGAGCGAGAACGCGCTGGTCTGGAACGCCCGCACCGCGCTCCCAGCCGGCGCCGTCATGAAGCGCCCGCCGAGCGAATCCTCGGGCGCGAAGGCGATCGCGTGCAGGACTCCGTCGACGCCATCCCATCGCTCGCGCAGGGATTCGGTCAGAGCGGACAGATCGCTCTCGACGTTCACGTCGAGCTCGAGCACTTCGACCGGGCCCGGCAGCTTCTGCGCGGCCCGCTCGGTCATGCGCCGCACGCGCCCGAAGCTGGTCAGCACGACGGAGGCTCCCTCGCGCTGAGCCTGCTCGGCCACGTGGTAGGCGATCGAGTCCCTGGTGATGACGCCGGTGATCAGCAGCCGCTTGCCGGGCAGGATCACGCTCGCTCCCGCGCGAGCGTCAGCAGCGCCCAGGCGAGCCGCCCACGCGTGTGGGCGGGCTCCACGATCTCATCGACGAAGCCCGCGGCGGCAGCGGCCTCGGCGCGCAGATGCTCCTCGGCGTACGCATCCGCGAGCCGATCCCGCTCGGCCTCGGGATCCTCGGCACTGCGCAGCTCGCGGCGGTTGACGATCCCGATCGCGGCCCGGGCGCCCATGATCCCGAGCTCGGCGGAAGGCCATGCGAGCACCAGGTCGGCCCCGAGGTCGCGCGAGTTCATCGTGATGTATGCGCCCCCGTAGGACTTGCGCAGCACGACCGTCAACTTCGGGCTGCGTGCGGCGGCGAACGCCCGCACCAGCGAGGCTCCGTGCCGGATCACGCCCGCCTGCTCCTGGCGCGACCCCGGCATGAAGCCGGGCGTGTCCACGAACGCGATCAGCGGCAGGCCGAACGAGTCACAGAAGCCGACGAATCGGGCGGCCTTCTCCGAGCCCTCGGCGTCGAGCACGCCGCCGAGGTGGCGCGGCTGGTTGGCGACAACCGCGACCGGCCGGCCGTCGAGCCTGGCGAGCGTCGTGACGACGTTGCGCGCCCAGCGGGGGCAGAGCTCGAGCAGCGAACCCTGGTCGAAGACGGCGCCGAGAACGTCGCGAATGTCGTACGCGCGGCGCGGCTCGGTCGGCACGAGCGCGCCCGGATCGTCGCTCGCGGGTGGCAGCGACTGCGCCCTGGGTGTGCGCTCCCCGGCCGCCGAGGGGAGATACGCGAGCAGCTCGCGCACGCGCGCGGCGGCGCTGCGCTCGTCACGCTCGACGAGGTGGCACACGCCGTTGCGCTCGTGGACCCGCGGCCCGCCGAGCGACTTCGCGTCGATCTCCTCGCCGAGCGCGTCGCGGACGACGGCCGGACCGGTCAGGAACATCGCCGCGTCCTGGGTCATGACGATCAGATCCGTCAGCGCCGGCGAGTACGCGCCGCCGCCTGCCGACGCACCGGAGACGACCGACAGCTGCGGCACGATGCCGGTCAGCGCGACCGTCTGGCGGAAGATCCGCCCATAGCCGGCGAGCGCCGCGGTCCCCTCCTGCATCCGGGCCCCGCCCGACTCGACGAAGCCGACCACGGGGACGCGCGCCCGCTCGGCCGTCTCAAGCACGCGGACGATCGTGTCTGCGTGCCGCTCACCGAGCGAGCCGCCGAGGTAGGTCCCATCTTGCGCGTAGCACGCGATCGGGCGGTCGTCGACGAGTCCGGTCGCGCCGACCACGCCGTCGCCATCGACGGCGCGATCGCCGAGACGCGTCGAGCGCACACGCGAGCGCAGCACCTGGAGGGTGCCCGGATCGCACAGCGCCTCGAGGCGCTCGAGGGGTGACAGCCGCTCGAGCGGCTGCTCGAGGACGACGGCGCTCATGTCCGCGCTCCTCGGAGAACGAGCGCCACGTTGTGGCCGCCGAACGCGAACGAGTTCGAGATCGCCACCGGCGGGCCGCCGTTGGTTGGCAGAAGAGGCCTGGCCTCGCCCGGCACGTAGTCGAGATCGAGCTCCGGATCCGGGATCTCGTATCCGAGCGTGGGTGGAATCACGCGCGTGCGCAGCGTCTGGACGGTCGCGATCGCCTCGACGGCACCGGCGGCGCCGAGCAGGTGCCCGACCGCCGATTTGGTCGAGGAGATCGGGACGTGGCGCGCGTGCTCGTCGCCGAGAGCCAGCTTGAGCGCGACGGTCTCGGCGGCGTCGTTGAGCGGCGTCGAGGTCCCGTGTGCGTTGACGTAGCAGATGTCGTGTGGGTCGACGCCCGCGTCCGCGAGAGCCAGCTCGATCGCCTTGGCGGCGGGCCCGCCGCTGGGGTCGGGCGCGGTCAGATGGTACGCATCGGATGTGGCCCCGTAGCCGGCGACCTCGCCGAGTACGGCAGCGCCGCGAGCGCGCGCCGCCGAGGCCTCCTCGAGCACCAACACGCCGGCCCCCTCGCCCATCACGAAACCGTCGCGGCGCAGGTCGAACGGCCGCGACATGCCGGTCGGAGAGAGCGCCTGCATCGAGTTGAAGCACGCGAACCCGAACGCGGTCAGCGTGGCCTCGGCGCCGCCGGCGATCACGGCGTCGGCGTCGCCGTACTGGATCATCCGCAGCGCCAGGCCGAGCGCGTGCGCCCCACCCGAGCAGGCGGACACGACGCCGTACATCTGGCCCTGGAGTCCGTAGCGCATCGACACCGCCGCGGCGGCCGCATTTGGCATGTACTGCGGAATGCCGAGCGGCGAGACCATCTTCGCGCCGCGATCGCGCATCACGTCGTGCTGGGTCTCGACTGTCTCGATCCCGCCGATCCCGGTCGCGATCACGCACCCGATCCGGACGGGGTCATACGGCAGCTCTTCCCAGCCCGCCTGCGCGAGCGCCTCCTCGGCCGCGACGACCGCGAACTGCGAGTATCGGTCGAGCCGGCGGATGTCCTTGGTCGAGAGCAGCTCCTTCGGCTCGAAGTCTGTGCACGCGCCGGCGCCATCGACGATCCCGCACTCGCCCTGCGCCCAGCGCTCGTGCAGCGCATCGCGTTCCGGTGCCGAGCGGCGTGACCGCGCCCATGCCGGTGATGACGACTTCTCGCACTCGGCGCGCTCAGTCCGCCCGGGCGACGATCAGATCGATTGCATCGCCGACTGTCTTGAGCTCCCTCATGTCCTCGCCCTTGAGTACGACGCCGTACTCGTCCTCGACGATCTGCGCGAGCTCGACGAGATCGAGCGAGTCGACGTCGAGCTCCTCGAACGTGGCGGCCGCGGTTGATCTGGCTCTCGTCGGGGCCGAAGCTCGCGAGCGCCTCGTACACCCGCGTCTCGACCTGCTGCGATGTGACTGTGGACATGCTTGTCACTCCATTCGGGATTGTTTTCTCAGGCGGCGAGGCCACCGTCGACTGACAGGACCGCGCCGGTGACGTAGCTCGCCTGCTCGGAGATCAGGAAGCGCACGCACGCTGCCACCTCCGCGGGCGTTCCCGGCCTGCGCGCGGGCACGGCGGCCAGCAGGTCCTTCGAGACGCCGGCGATCATCCCTGTCTCGATCAAGCCCGGCGCGACCGCATTAACGGTCACACCCCGGCGTGCCACCTCGACCGCGGTCGTCTTCGTCAAGGCGATCAGGCCCGCCTTCGCGGCGGCGTAGTTCGCCTGACCCGGGTTCGCGCGCAGACCAGCGACCGACGAGATGTTGACGATCCGTCCCCTCCGCGCGCGGAGCATCGCTCTGAGCGCCCTGCGCATCAGCCTGAACGCGGCCGTCAGGTCGGTGTCGATGACCGCGGACCACTCTTCGTCGCCGAGCGAGGGCGTCAAATCGTCGCGGTTGATCCCGGCGTTGTTGACGAGCGCGAGCACCGGGCTGCCGAAATGCGTCTCAACCGCGTCGAACAGCTGATCGGGCGCGGCGGGGTCGGCGACGTCGCCGGCCAGCGCGACCGCGTGCCCGCCGTCGCGCTCGATCTCGGCCACGACCGACTCGGCCCCGTCGCGGTCGACGCGATAGTTGACGCCGACCGGCCAGCCGTCGCGCGCCAGCCCGAGCGCGATCGCGGCGCCGATTCCGCGCGAGGCGCCGGTCACGAGCGCGCAGCCCCCGCGTGGACGGAGTCAGACACGCGCTCCTCCTCCCCACTCGATCACGCCGGCGCCCCACGTGAACCCGGCGCCGAAGGCCGCGAGCAGCACGCGCGAGGCAGGCTTCAGCAGCCCCTCGCGCTGCGCCGCCGCGAGCCCGATCGGCAGCGTCGCGGCGGATGAGTTGCCAAACGTCTCGATGCAATCGATCACGCGGGCGACGGGCAGCTCGAGACGCTCCACGAGCGCGCGAATGATTCGCGCGTTCGCCTGGTGGTAGACGAACACGTCGATGTCATCCAGCGTCAGGCCGGCGCGCTGCACGGCCTGCAGCGTCGCCTCGGTCATCCTCGTAACCGCGTTGCGGTAGACCTCCGGGCCGTCCATCCGCAGCTGCCGCTCGGCGTGGGTGGCGTGGATCGCCTGACCCCGGGAACCATCTGCGCCGAGCACGATCGGCCCGATCGCGCCGTGTCCGGAGATCGCCGGCGCGAGCACGACGGCGCCGGCGCCGTCGCCGAACAGAGGCGCCGTTCGCTTGTCGTCCCAATCGACGATCCGGGTGATGAAGTCGGCTCCGACGAGCAGGACGCGCTCGGCGCGCCCACTCTCGATCTGCGCCGCGCCGAGCGCGAGGCCCGAGAGAAAGCCCGTGCAGGCCGCGCCGACGTCGATCGCTCCGGCGCGACCGGCGCCGAGCGCATCGGCCACGAGCGGCGCCGCGTTCGGCGTGACTTGATCGGGGGTCATCGTCGCGAACAGCACCAGGTCGAGCTCAGCCGGCTCGATGCCGGCGGCGGCCAATGCGCGCGCGCCGCAGCGGGCGCCGTACTCCCAGAGCTGCTCCTCGGGGGCGGCGACGGGGCGAGCGCGCACGCCGGTGCGGGAGAGGATCCACTCCTCGCTGACGCCTAACCTGTCCGCGAGCTCGGCGCTGGTGAGCATCCCCTCCGGGACCTCGATGGCGACCGACAGCAGCGCGGGCGGCGCGGACGGGCCCGCGTCGCCCGTCAGACGCGGTTCGCGGCGCTCGGCCAGCGCGGCGCCCCGCTCGTCGGTCGGGCCGGCCAGATCCGATCGATTGGCGGTCACTCCCATGCGACTGACCGTACGCGCGAGCGGGAACCGGGATACAGCCGCGCCACGATCTTCCCCCCGTTCGGGGGGCCCCGCCCACCGCCCGCGGCTGGATAGACTCGCCGACGCGGGCGAGGCGTCGTGATCGATTGCGAAGTGCTGAAAATCCGGCTGCATGCCTGAGACCGATCTCAACGCCGTGAGCCTGACCGTCCTAGAGGCGCTCGCTGACGTGTCGGTGATCGTGTTCGACCGTCGCCTGGAGGTGATCGCCGCCTGCGGCGAGATCGTCGGGCCTGATCGGTCACGTTCGGGTCAGCTTCAGCGCCATCCGGTGTCCGACCTCGTGGGCGCGCGCTGGGAGCGCTACGAGCCGCTCTTCCAGGCGGCACTGGAAGGCCGCGTCAGCTCGATCGAGGAGTCCGACGGCGATCACCGCTACCTCGTGGTCGTCGGACCGCTGTGGGAGGCCGACGGGAGTTGGGCCGGCGGGACGTGCGTCTGGCGCGACATCACCGAGGGGGAGCGGTTGCGGCTCGAGCTCGCGCAGCAGCGCCGCCTGCTCGATCTCGCGCACGACGCGATCATGGTTCGCGAGCCGACTCGCAGCGTGGTCACCTACTGGAACCAGGCGGCCCAGCAGACGTACGGCTACAGCCCGGCGGAGGCACACGGTCAGGTGACCCATGACCTGCTGGCGACGACGTTTCCCAGCTCCCGTCAGGCGGTCGACGACGAGCTGATGACGAACGGCCGATGGGAGGGCGAGCTGTGGCACTCGCGCAAGGACGGCGCGAGGATCGTCGTAGCCTCCCGGCAGGCGCTCGTCCGGGACGACGAGGGACGGCCGTTGGCCGTGATCGAGCTCAACACCGAGATCACCGAACGCAGGCGCGCGCTGGAGCGCCTGCAAGAGGCCGAGGAGCGCTTCCGCGCGCTGCTCGAGTCAGCCCCGGACGCGATGGTGATCGTCGATCAGCGAGGCGAACATCGTGCTGGTCAACGCGCAGACCGAGGAGCTGCTCGGGTATCGGCGCGAGGAGCTGATCGGCCAGCGTGTCGAGCTCCTGATCCCCATCGGTCTGCGCGGCGGCCACGTGACCGAGCGCGATCGGTTCCTCCAGGAGCCGCGGGCCCGGCCGATGGGAGCCGGTCAGGACCTGCGCGCGCGGCGCAAGGATGGCAGCGAGTTCCTGGCGGAGATCAGCCTCAGCCCGGTGCGAACGGCCGGCGGGCTGCTGATCGCGGCGTCGATCCGGGACGTGGGGACGGGCCTGTTGCGCAGATTGGAACAGGCTCTGGTACCGCGCATGGCCGTCGCCGAGCCCTGGCAGGTGGCGTGGCGATACCGGCCGAGCGTTCGCACGATGTTGCTCGGCGGCGACTTCATCGGCGTCTCCGAACGCGCCGATGGCTCGCTGGCGCTGCTGATCGGCGACGTCACGGGCCATGGACCGGCGGCGGCCGGCACCGGGGCGATGCTCCGCGCCGCGTGGCTCGGCGCCGTCCACGCCGACGTGGCGCTCGAATCGATGCCTGGCATGCTTAACCGGTTGCTCGTCAGCCAGGCCGATCGCGACGCGATCCCCTTCGCCACGGTCTGCCTGGCGGAGGTCGACCCGAGCGCGGCCGAGCTGCGCGTCGTCAGAGCCGGCCACGACTCCCCTCTATTGATCACCGCCGACCGCGTCACCGGGCTCGGCGACGTGCACGGCCCGTTGCTGGGGCTGGACGATGGCGGCCGTTGGCCTGTGCAACGCGTGCTGCTGCCGCCCGACGCCGCGGTCATGTTGTTCACCGATGGTTTGACCGAGCATCGGCCCGCCACGCGCCCGGATGAGATCGGCTTCGACCGGCTGATCGCCGAGATCGACCCGGGCACTTTCGTGGGCCAGGCCCCCGAGCAGGCGATGGACCAGCTGCTGGCCCAGATCTTTCCGGACGGCACCGACGCGCTCGTCGACGATCTTGCGGTGATTCTGCTCATGCTGCGCGCGGGTGAGCGCGCGCAGGGGGCATTGCGCCGAGCGTCGCAAAGCCGCTAGAACTGCCCGTATGAGCCTTCCGGCGCCTTCGCCCGACGCGGCCGCACTCGTGACTGGCGCGTCAGCGGGTATCGGCGCCGCGATCGCGCGCGAGCTCGCCGCCCTTGGCCACGGCATCGTGCTCGTCGCGCGGCGCCAGGACAGGCTCGACGCGCTCGCGGAGGAGCTTACCGCCGACTACGGCGTGCGCGCGGAGTCCGTCGCCTGCGATCTCTCGAAGCCCGCGCAGCGCCGGCAGCTCGTTGGCGCGGTGCACGAGCTCGGGCTCGAAATAGAGATCCTCGTCAACAACGCCGGCTTTGCCACCGGTGGCCCGTTCTATGAGCTGCCGCGGAGACGTGAGCTCGAGCAGGTCCGGGTGCTTGTCGAGGCCGTCGTCGATCTGACCTCGACCTATTCGCCGGCGATGGTCGCCCGCGGCCGCGGCGCGATCCTCAACGTGTCCTCGACCGCCGGCATGCAGCCGATGCCCTACTCGGCCTCCTACGCGGCCGCGAAGGCATACGTGCTGAGCTTCTCGCAAGCCCTGCACTACGAGCTGCGCGCTCAGGGCGTAACGGTCACCGCGCTCTCCCCGGGGCCGGTGGAGACGGACTTCTGGGAGATCGCCGGCTGGCAGACCGCGACGGGCCAATCGTTCGAACGCGCCGTTCCACGGCCGGCGCGGGTCTCCGCCGAGCACGCCGCCCGGGCCGGCGTCGACGGGCTGCGAGCTGGTCGGCGCGTCGTGATTCCGGGTCTGCCGATGCGCGCGCTGATGGATGGCTCGCGCTACATCCCCGACTCGATCAAGCTGCCGTTGATCGAGCTGGCGATGCGCCGGAAGTGACGATCACCTCGAGCCGCCGCGGCCCGTGCACGCCGGCGACGCGCACCATCTCGATGTCGACGGTCGCGGACGGACCCGAGATGAACGTGAGCGGACGAACCGGATCCAGGAGCGCGATCGCTTCGGGCAGCGAGCCGACGATCTGCTCGGCGCGCACGACGCAGAGGTGGTAGTCCGGGATCAGCGACAAGGCACGCCGCCCCATCCCGGCGCTGCAGTCGAGCACGATCGTGCCGGTCTGCGCGATCGCGAGCGCACAACTCGTCAGCACTCCGTCGGCGCCGTCGAGCTGGTCCGCGGAGAGCCGTGGCTCGTCGCGCAACGCCTCGACGCCTTCGACCCATCCGTCCGGGATGCCCGGCGGTACGACGAGGACGTGCACGCTGCGCTCGCGCAGCGCGGAGCCAATCGTCGCCGGTAGCTCCTCGGGGGAGGTCATGCGCAGCGCGGCGCCATAGTGGGCCAGGCGCGCGGCGAACGCCTCGAGCCCGTCGTCGGTGCCGGCCCTGTACTCGCGCGGGGTGGCGGCGACGGCTCCCGCGCCAGATCCGAGCGCGGCGCGGACGCGCGCGAGCACCTCCTCGCGGGCGCTCACGTCCCCGCCCCCGGGTCGTGGCGCTGCACCCACCAGTCCCGGAACGATTCCCGCGGCGGGTCGGGCAGGTCGCGCACGGCGGTCCAATGCGACAGCGGCGGCGGCGCCCGATGCCGCAGGTGGCGCATCAACGGCGCCAGCCGCAGCGCCCGCGTCCAGCGTCGGCGGCCGCGCATCGCCTCGCGGGCGAGCGCGAACAGCGCGTCCTGCCCGGCGTTTCGCTTCGCCTGGACGGCGTCGTGGCGCAGCTTCACGAGCACGCTCGGGATGTCGATCCGCACCGGGCAGACCTCGTAGCAGGCGCCGCACAGGGTGGACGCGAACGGCAGCTGCGAAGCGTGCTCGATCCCGACCAGCTGCGGCGTCAGGATCGCGCCGATCGGCCCCGGGTAGGTCGCGGCGTAGGCGTGACCGCCGGCGCGGTCGTACACGGGGCAGACGTTCAGGCACGCCGCGCAGCGGATACAGCGCAGCGCCTGGCGTCCGAGCTCGTCGCGCAGCACATTGGTGCGACCGTTGTCGAGCAGCACGATGTGGACGTCCTGCGGGCCGTCGCCGGGCGTCACGCCGGTCCAGATCGAGTTGTACGGGTTCAGGCGCTCGCCGGTCGCGGAGCGGGCGAGCAGCTGCAGGAAGACCTCGAGGTCGCGAAAGCTCGGCAGCAGCTTCTCGATTCCGACGACCGAGATCAGCGTCCGCGGCAGGGTCAAGCACATCCGGCCGTTTCCCTCCGATTCGGCCACCAGCAGCGATCCCGTCTGCGCGATCGCGAAGTTGGCGCCGCTGATCGCGACCTCGGCGCGCAGGAACATGCGCCGCAGATGCCGGCGCGCGGCCTCCGCCAGCGCCTGCGGGTCGTCGCTCAGATCCGCCGGCGCGTCGCCCATCTCGCGCAGGAAGATCTCCCTGATCTCGGCGCGGTTCTTGTGGATCGCCGGGACGACGATGTGACTGGGCCGGTCGTGCCCCAGTTGCACGATCAGCTCGGCCAGGTCGGTCTCGTACGCGCGCACGCCCCGTCGCGCAAGCGCTTCCCCGAGCCCGATCTCCTGCGTCGTCATCGATTTGACCTTGAGGACCTCGCGCGCTCCCGTGGCGGAGACGAGCGAGCCGACGATCTCGTTCGCCTCGCCGGCGTCGCGCGCCCAGTGCACGCGCGCTCCGCGGTCGCTCGCCGCGCGCTCGAACTGCTCCAGGTAGCGATCGAGGTGCAGCAGCACGTCGTCCTTGATCGCCGCGCCGGCGGCGCGCAACTGCTCCCAGTCGGGCATCTCGGCGACGACGTTGGCGCGGCGCTCCCGGATCGTGGTCGTGGCGCGGCGAAGGTTGCGCCGCAGCTGTGCGTCATTGACCGCTTCCCGCGCGTTGGCGGGGAACGGCGGATCGTCGGTCCAGATCGTCTCGCCGAAGCTCATGACGCCTCGAGCGCTCGGGTGGGGGGAGGCGCTCCGGTGCGGTGCTCGGGCTCGGTGCTCGCGAGGATCTCGGCCAGGTGCAGCGTCCGCACCCCGGCTCGGATCCGCTCCAATCCACCGCCGATGTGCATCAGGCAGGACCGGTCGCCGGCGCACAGCACCTCGGCGCCCGACTCGATCACCGCCTCCATCTTGTCGGCCAGCATCGCGGCCGAGACGTCCGGGTTCTTGATCGAGAACGTGCCGCCGAACCCGCAGCACTCATCGGCCCGGGGCAGCTCGACCAACTCGATTCCACGGACGTTTCGCAACAGCCGCACCGGCGCGTCGCCGACGCCGAGCAGGCGCAGCGAGTGACACGTCGGGTGGTACGCGACGCGGTGGGGGAAGTACGCGCCGACGTCGTCGGTCCCGAGTCGTTCGACGATGAACTGCGAGACCTCGTACGTCCGCTCGCCGAGCGCCTCGGCGCGGGCCGCGAGCGCCTCGTCGCCCGCGGCGCGGGCGAGCATCGGATGCTGATGGCGGATGCTGCTCGCGCATGAGCCGGACGGCACGACGACCGCGTCGTAGTCGCTGAAGACCGCGACGTGGCGGCGCACCAAGCCGGCCTCGAAGTAACCGCTGTTCGTGTGCATCTGCCCGCAACAGGTCTGCTCGAGCGGAAACTCGACCGGCTGGCCCAGGCGCTCGAGCAGCCGCACGGTCGCCCGCCCCGCATCCGGGAACAGCGCGTCGATCAGACAGGTCGCGAACAGGGCGACACGCATCCGTGGGCTACTCGAGCAGGCCGACGCGTTGGGCCCGCTGCACCGCCTCGGCGCGATTGCGGGCCTGGAGCTTGCGATACACGGCGCTGGTGTGCTCCTTGACCGTGTGCGGCGAGAGGTAGAGCCGCTGGGCAATCTCGCGGTTGGTCGCCCCGGCGGCGATAAGTCCGAGTACCTCGCGCTCGCGCTCGGTCAGCAGCGGCGCCGGCTGGTCGGCCTTGGCGGCAAACATCGTCATCCCGAGGCCGACCATTCGCACAGCGCCGACGACCTCGCCGGCATCCAGGTCCTTGGAGACGAACCCCGACGCCCCCGCCGCGCGCGCGGCGGCCGCCGACATGCGGCCCGCCCCCGAGATCAGCAGCACGCGAGTACCCGGAGAGACGGACCGAATCGACTCGCACACGTCGGCGCCCGACTCGCCCGCGAGGAACAGGTCGACGAGCGCGACGTGTGGCCGGAACGTCCGCGTGAGCTCGAGTGCCTCCGCCCCGGTCCGTGCCGCCAGGCAGCGCTCGACCCACGGTTGCTCCGCGAGCAGCACCCTGAAGCCCCAGTGCACGACGTCGTGATCGTCGACGACGAGGATCCGCAGCCTGCGCTGCTCGGGGCGGGTGGCCGGCCCGGACAGGCCGGCCGCACTCACTGCGCCTCCTGGTGCAGCGGGACCACGAGCTTGACCCGCCACACCCCGGCACCGGCGGCGCCGAACTCGACCATCCCTCCCTGCTGGAGCGCCTCGAACGCGGCCAGGCGCAGGCCCATTCCTCCTTCGCCGGCGTCCGCGCGCGCGCCGTCGTTACGGACCTCGAGCGCGAACGTGTCAGCGTCGCGCGAGACGATCACGTCGACTCGCGTTGGCGTCGCGTGCTTGGCCGCGTTGCGCAGCGCCTCGGCGAGGACCGACTGCGCGAGCGGCTCGAGGTCGGCGGGAACGACCAGGCCGTCCTGCCACTCGATCTCGATCGGCGTGCCCGGCGCCGCTCGCAGGCGCTCGAGCTCGTCGGCCAGCGTCGTTCCGGTCTCCGGCGGCAGCGGCGCCAGCGGGCGCTCGAGCGCGCGGCGCAGCTCGCCGAGCGCCTCCTGCATCTCGACGCGGCAGCGTTCGCGCTCCTCCGGCCCAAGTGGCTGCTCGGCGCTCAGCGCGAGCGAGACGCCGAACAAGCGCTGCAGCACGCGCTCGTGGATCTCGCGTGCGAGCCCGAGCCGCTCGGCGAGCCGCCGGGCTCGCTCCTGCTGGCGCGTCGCATTGCGCGCCGTCGCGACGAGCGCGGCCGTCTTGCCCAGGGTCCACAGCAGATGCCGCTCGCCGTCGGTCAGCTCGAAGCGGCCGCCGCCGCGATCCGCACAGATCACGCCGTATGCGCGCCCGGCTGCGCTCATCGGCGTGCACACGAGCGTCGTGATCCCGAGTACCTGCGCGTAGTCGGGTGGCACCGCGTCCTCGATCTGATCCGACACGACCACGACCTCGTCCTGGAGCAGCGCCCGCTGGGCGATCGGCGTGTTGACGAGCGTCGGGCGCAGCGCCGCGAGCTGCGAGAACGACGTCCCGTGCGCGCCCACGGCGCGGACCCGCCGGCGCCCGGCGTCGGCGATGAAGATAGCCGCCCGCCGCATCGTCGTCAGGCGGCAGATCGCCTCGCAGATCCGGTCGTAGAACTCGGTCGAGGAGGTGTCCGTGTCGATGTCCGCGAGCAGTTCGACGAACACCTCGAGCGGCTCGACGCCGGCGAACAGCGACGTCGTCGTGCTCACGCCTGAACGCTGATCGGCAGCTCGAAGCGGCGCCGCAGCTCGTACAGCGTCGTACGTTCGGCAGCCGGCCGCCCGGCCCGATGCGCCGCGTCGACGAGATCTTCGACCGTCAGCATCACACCGTGGTAGCTGCCCGCCATCCGCGAGATCGACTCCTCCATCAGCGTGCCGCCGAGATCGTTGACGCCCCAGTCGAGCGCCTCGACCGCCGCGTCGAGGCCCATCTTGACCCAGCTCGCCTGCAGGTTGCGGATCGAAGGCCCGAGCGCGAGGCGGAACGCCGCCGTGTGCTTGAGGTTCTCCTGCCGCGAGATCTCCTCGATCCCGTGCGTGCGCCCGAGCAGCGTGTGGAACGGGATGAACGAGAGCGGGACGAACTCCGTGATCCCGCCGGTGCGTTCCTGCAGCTCGCGCACGACGCGCATGTGCTCGGCGAGCTCCCAGGGCTCCTCGATGTGGCCGAACATCACCGTGCTCGTCGACCGGATCCCCTCAGCGTGCGAGGCCTCGATGATCTCGACCCAGCGAGCCACCGGCAGCTTGTTCGGCGAGATCCGCTCGCGTACTCCGTCGTGGAGGACTTCGGCGGCCGTGCCCGGGGTGGACCCGAGCCCGGCGGCGCGCAGCCGCTCGAACACCGCCCGCGGCGCCAGGCCGCTGACGTCGCACATGTGGGCGATCTCCATCGGCGAGTACGCGTGCAGATGGATGTCCGGAGCGACCCGCTTCGCCACCCTCAGCCATTGCTCGTAGTCCTCGACACCCCAGTCAGGATGGATGCCCGACTGCATGCAGATCTCCGTCGCGCCGAAGTCCACCGCCTCCTGGACCCTGCGCGTGAACTCCTCCTCGGAGTGCTCGTAGGCATCCGGAGAACGGCGCGACTGGCCGAAGCCACAGAACGCGCAGCCGACCGTGCAGATGTTCGACACGTTGATGTTGCGGTTCACGACGAACGTGACGGTGTCGCCGGCCAGGTCTCGGCGCAGCTGGTCCGCGACGGCGCGCATCTCCTCGATCACCTCCGGCCGCTGCTCCGCGAACAGTGCCGTCAGCTCGTCTGCCGACAGGGCCCGGCCGTCGCTCGCCTTCGCGATCGCGCGGGGCGCGAGGTCGGACGACAGCGCGACCTCCGCCCGGCGCCCGGACCCGCGGCGAGGGATGAACGACCAATAGCAGCGCTTGATCACGTCGAGCACCGGCCGGCTGATCCAGTCCGGGTCGATGTATTCCGGATACACGCACAACCGCTCGCCCACCGCGATGCCATCGGCCTGGAGCTGTCTGCGCACCTGTGTGGGCGACGGGAACGGGTGCTCGGGCGAGATGTGATCGCCGTTCGCGCTGAGCCCGCCGAGGTCCGTCGCCCCTGCCCGGACGAGCTGCGGCCACCACGTCGAGAGGTTCGGCGGCACCTGGATGCCGACGCCGGGGAGCAGTTCCCGCGCCTTCGCGACGAGCCGCTCCATGTCCTCGATCGTCACCTCGCAGGCCCACGCGGGCAGCGGCAGCCGCGGCCCGTCCGCCAGCCCGGTGCGCCAATACTCGCGGGCGGCCCCGTCCGCGATCTCGGCCGGCTCACGGCCGTAGTAGCTCTGGTGCGGGACGAAGTTCTGCAGGATCACCTCCTGCAGATGGCCGTGCCGGGCGTGCACGTCGGCGAGCGCCTCGAGCGCCTCGAAGCGCTCCTCCTCGCTCTCGCCGATCCCGACGAGGATTCCGCTCGTGAACGGGATCCGCAGCGCGCCCGCGATGTCGATCGCCTCGAGCCGCCGCGCGGGATGCTTCGTCGGCGAGCCCTGATGTACGACCAGATCCGGGTTGATCGACTCGAGCATCAGTCCCTGCGAGGCCGTCACCTCGCGCAGTCGCGCCATCTGCTCGCGGTCGAGCACGCCGAGGTTCGTGTGCGGCAGCACTCCGCGCTCGAGCGCTCGCTCGCAAACCCACACGACGTATGCCGTGAAGTCTTCGAACCCGTACTCGGCGAGCCGCGCCGCGAGGAGCGGGTGGGAGTCCGGGCTCTCGCCCGTGAGCACCAGCAGCTCCTTGATGTGATGGCGCTTGATGGCGCGGTCGAGCATCCGCTCGACCTCCTCGGGCGCGTGCAGGTGGGGCTGGTGGGTCGCGAACGCGCAGTACTTGCAGTAGCAACGGCACGTCCGCGAGAGCGACAACGTGAGGTTCCGGCTGAACGTGACGCGACGTCGCATGCGCGTCGGTGATTCTAGAGGGCCGCCTGGCGTCGGCAGGGGGCGCGGGGTGCTCGAGGGTGTCGCTGGCGCCTCGAGGCGTGCGGGCGTCCTATCCTGCGGCGGCTCATGCGACGACTCGCGCTGGCAGCGCTGATCGCCGTGGCCGGGCTGCTGTCCGGCTGCGGCTCGAGCTCCGCGGCGCACACCGCGGGGCAGAGCGCCACGCTCGTCCTCGACTTCACCCCGAACGCGATTCACGCCGGCATCTACGCGGCGATCGCGCGGGGCTACGCCCGGGACGAGGGCGTGACACTGCACGTGGTCGCCCCGACGGCCTCGACCGACTCGATCAAGCTGCTCGCGACCGGCCGCGCGCCGTTCGCGATCCTCGACATCCACGACCTCGCGATCGCGCGCGAGCGCGGCGCCGACGTCGTCGGGCTCATGGCGATCATCGAGCGCCCGCTCGCGTCCGTGATCGCGGTTCCCGGCGTCGCGACTCCGCGGGAGCTCGACGGGCGCGTCGTCGGGGTCACGGGCGATCCGAGCGACTTTGCGGTGCTGCGCTCCGTGGTCGCCGGCGCGGGCGGCGACCCTCGCTCGATCCGGACCGTCACGATCGGCTTCAACGCGGTCCCCGCGCTGCTGTCGGGCCGAGTCGCGGCGGCCACCGCGTTCTGGAACGACGAAGGCGTCACGCTCGCCCACCTGCGACCCGGCTTCCACGTCTTCCGCGTCGACGACTACGGAGCCCCGTCGTATCCGGAGCTCGTCCTGTGCGCCTCCGAGACGACGATCCGCTCGCGCCCCGCGTTCGTCCAGAGCGTCGTCAGCGCGCTCGCGCGCGGGTACGCGTTCGCCTACGCCAATCCCGGCCAGGCGGCGGCCGAGCTCGAGTCGCTCGTGGCCGGCCTCGACCCGCGCCTCGTCGCCGAGCAGCTTGCAGCTGAGCGCCCGGCGTTCCGCGCCTCGAACGGGCACATCGGCGCGCTCGAGCTGCCCGAGTTGCAGCGCTGGGCGGTGTGGGAGGCGCGGTTCGGGATCGTCTCCCGGCCGCCGGACGTCGCCGCGATGTTCGATCCGCGGTTCATCGAGTCGGCCGACGGGGAGCGAACGGCCGGCTAGGTGGGCGAAACCTGGTCATCGTCCCACTCGCGTCTCGCGGACGCTCGAGTGGGCAGTTGTCCAGGCTCAGCCCGACGCCAACCGCTCGACAAGATCCGCGCCCTCCCGGGCCATCCGCGAGCGCGGGACGATCAGCTCGAACCCCGCCGCCTGCGCCATCTCACGCACTTCCGTCTCGACGTGGGCGTAGAAGGCGAGCGTCGGCGGGCGCCCATCTGGCAGCGACGCGCCGACGAGCGCGATCCGCGCCGGCGCGTCCGCCGTCAGATCGACGACGAGCACGTCCACGGCGTCCGGCTCGAGGCCGTCGAGGTCGCTGACGAGAAGCGGTTCGTGACCCGCGGCGCGAAGCGCCTCGATCACGCGCGAGCCGAACAGCAGGTCCGGGATGAAGGCCGCTACGCGCGCCATCGCCGCGCCTCGCCGGCTACTGCGCCCGGATCCGGTTGAACTCCTCGCGCACCGACTCCGTGCGGCCCCACATCTGCATGACCTCGGCCCGCCCGGTGCGTTCCCCGCGCACGGCCAGCTCGCCTTCGATGCCCGCGTCGTCGAGCAGCTTGAGGGCCGTGTGAACGGCCGGGACGGCCGCCGCGTGGCCGAAACGGTGTGCCACCAGCAGCCGCCAATGCCAGTCGTAGTGGGAGTACGGCTGCGCGTTGCACGTGACGAGCAGGATCGCCGCGTCGACGTAGCGCCGCTCGTCGAAGATCCGCAGGTCCATCTCGAGGTCGGTCCAGTCGTCCGGCAACGAGGCGACTACCTCGGAGAAGGTGTCCGCGAGCGGCATAGAGCGAAGACTAGCCCGCGCTCGTTGTTTAGATCACGTGACAACATATTTTGGCATGCCATAATTGATCTCGTGAACCGGTTGCATCTGCTCTTTGGTGGTGGTCGCGCGATCAGCGAGGCGACGCCTTGAGTCCCCGCCCCGGAACGCCCGCGGCAGCCGTCGAGGGCGGCTCGCTCCCAGCTCTCGACGGCGGCGTCGCGGTCCCGAGCGCGCTCGAGCAGCTGCTCGCGAAGGGCTGGTTGCGCGCGACGCTGGCGATGCTCGGACCGGCGTTCGTCGCCTCGATCGCCTACGTCGATCCGGGCAACTTCGCGACCAACATCCAGGACGGCGCCCAGTTCGGCTACATGCTGCAATGGCGATGTCGACCGACATCGCCGAGTTCCTCGGCGCCGCGCTCGGCCTGAACCTGCTGTTCGGCGTCCCCCTCCTGATCGCGGGCGGCCTCACCGGGGTGCTCGCGTTCGCCATCCTGGAGCTGCAGAGGCGCGGCTTTCGCCGCTTCGAGGTCGCGATCACCGCGTTGCTCGGACTGATCCTGGCGGGCTTCCTCTACGAGACGCTGCGGATCGGGCCCTCGGCACACGAGTCGCTGCGCGGGCTGATCCCGCACCTGGGCGGCACGAGCTCTCTGTACATCGCGGTCGGGATCATCGGCGCGACCGTCATGCCGCACGTGATCTACCTGCACTCGGCGCTGACGAAGGGACGGATGCCCGTCCGCGACGATGAGGAGCGCGGCCGCGTGCTGCGCTTCGAGCGCCTCGACGTGCTGATCGCACTCAGCCTCGCCGGAATCGTCAACATGGCGATGCTCGCCGTCGCCGCGAAGCTCTTCCACACGCCCGGGCTGTCCGGACTGAGCTCGATCCCGGAGGCCCACGCGGAATTCGGACGCCTCGTCGGCGGCGGTGCCGCGCTCGCGTTCGCGGTTGCGCTGCTGGCCTCGGGCGCCTCCTCCTCGAGCGTGGGCACGTTCGCCGGTCAGGTCGTGATGTCCGGCTTCGTCAAACTCCGCATCCCCGTGCTGGTTCGTCGTGCCGTCACGATGGTCCCGGCCCTGGTCGTGCTCGCAGTGGGCATGAACCCGACCAACGCGCTGGTGCTCAGCCAGGTCGTGCTGTCGTTCGGGATTCCGTTCGCGCTGCTCCCGCTGGTCCGGATGACCGGTCGCCGCGACCTGATGGGCGCTCACGTGAATCGCCGCCTCACCTCGGCGCTCGCGTGGGGCTGCGCCGGCCTGATCACCGCGCTCAATATCTTCCTGATCTACCAGCAGTTTTTCATGCGCTGAGGCGCAGGTTCCTATCCTCTGCTGATAGGACGATGAGCTCGCTATCGGCCCCGAGCACCGAATACCGCACGATCACGGAGACGTGCGGATTGCTGGACCGCTCCGAGCGCGGCAAGCTCGCGCTCTCCGGTGCTGACGCGAAGGCGTTTCTACAGGGTCAGGTGAGCAACGACGTCGAGGGGCTGTCCGCGGGGGCCGGCTGCTATGCGGCGTTCCTGACGCCGAAGGGGAAGATGCTGGGCGACCTGCGCGTCCTCGACGCCGGCGCGGAGCTGCTGCTCGACACCGAGCGCGTCGCTCTCCAGGAGCTCTTCAACATGATCCGCCGGTTCAGCATCGGCTACGACGTCGAGCTGCACAAGCGCACGCTCGAGTGCGGCCTGCTGTCGCTGATCGGCCCGGGCTCGGACGCGCTCGTTGACGGTGTCCCTGAGGCGGAGCACGCCCACCGGCTGCTCTCGCTGGGCGGCGCACAGGCGCGCGCGATCAGAACCGACGTCGGCATCGATCTCCTGTGCGATGCCGGCGAGCTCGACTCGATCACCTCGGCGCTGCGCGACGCCGGGGCCGTACCCGTCTCGGAGGTGATCGCGGAGTGCTTGCGCGTCGAGCGCGGCCGCCCGCGCTACGGCATCGACCTCGACGACAGCGTGATCCCTCAGGAGGCTGGGCTGAACGAGCGCGCGGTGTCGTTCACGAAGGGTTGCTACGTCGGCCAGGAGACGGTCGCGCGGCTCTACTACCGCGGCAAGCCGAACCGGCAACTCCGCGGCTTGCGCAGCGAGCAGCCGATGGCGAGCGGCGAGCCCCTTCTGTTCGACGACGGCCGCGAGGTCGGGACGGTCGGCAGCGTCGCCGACTCGCCCCGGTTCGGTCCGATCGCGCTCGCGCTCATCCGCCGGGAAGCGCCGCTCGGCAGCACCGTCGTGGTCGGCGCCCGCGCGCTGCCGGCGACGGTCGTCGAGCTGCCGTTCAGCTGACGGTCGCTCGCTCGGTCACGGCGTCCTCGCCCGCGACGAACCGCGCCAGCGCCGCTCGCTCGGGCGCCGGCTCGAGCGGCAGCTGCCGTGTACCGGGGTGCGAGGCCAGATAGTTGGCGACGATCCGGACCTCGTCGATCTCCACCGGCGGTACGTGGGCGCCGAGGTCGCCCGGGCGCCGGCTTTTTGCCAGGGCCGCGCGCGTGCGCTGGTCGAGCTCCTCGAGGTCGCTGGGCAGTGGACCCCAATCCACCAGCCGCCCGGCGGCTACCCACAGCGCGTCGAACACGCCGCCTTGCGTCGGGTGCTCGGCGAGCACGAGGCGCGGGCGCGCGTGCGTCGCCTCGATCACGCCCCCCAGCCGGGCGAGGATCGCTCCCAGCCGCCGCCAGCGCCGGCGAAGCCAGAGCGCGCGCTCGTACTGCTGCTGTTCGGAGGCCTTGCGCATCTGCGCCTCGACGTGCGCGAGCAGGCTGTTGCTTGCGTCGCCGTCGACGAACATCCGCAGTGCCGCGTCCAGCCGTCGCCGGTAGAGGTTTGGATCCAGATCGCCCAGACACGGCGACAGACAGCGCCCCATCTGCCCGTACGCCGAGGGATGCTCGCGTCGCGGCAGCCGGCGGCCGCAGTGCCGCAACCCGAACAGCGAATCGAGCTGCTCGACGAGCTCCTGCGCGAGGCGCCGGCCCGACAGTGGCCCGACCGTGACGGCGTGTCCGGCCGCCGGCTCCGGTGAGACCTCGAGGATCGGGAACGGGATGTCGAGCCGGCAGCGGATGTAGACGAGGCGGTCGTCGCCCCGCACGAGCCGCACGTTGCCGGGCGGGCGCAGCTGCTTGATCAACCGGTTCTCGAGCACCAGCGCACCGAGCTCGGACCGCGTCGCGCGATAGTCGACGATCGAGGCGTGTGCGGTCCACCCCGCCGGCGGCGCCGACGGCGCGAAGTGCGCCCGCGCGCGGTTCCGGATCGACAGCGACTTGCCGACGTATAGCGTCTTGCCGTGGAGGTCGCGAAACAGGTAGACGCCCGGGTCGCGCGGCAGCTCCGCGAACTCCAGCTCCGGCAGCTGCGCCCGGGCGGCGCGTTCATCGCCGGGCGTCCGGCTGCGCCCGAGGCCCGGCGGCCGCCGGGTGCTCCGTCTCGGCCGGCGCGGCTTGAGCACCGCGATCGCGTCGGCGATCGTGACGGCGTTCGCGCACAGGCGGGGAAACAGCGCGCACAGGACGCGGGCGCACGTCTCCGCGTCCGCCAGCGCACGATGGACCATCCTCACCTCGATCCCGAGCGCGTCGGCGAGCGCGTCCAGACGGCGCACGTTCTGGAGCGGCAGCAGCGCGCGGGCCAATGCCGCCGTGCAGATCACTGGCGGGTCGGGCCATTCGAGATCCGCGCGATCGAACGCCTGGCGCAGCACACGCCGATCGAACGGCGCATTGTGCGCGACCATCACCCGCCCCCGGAGATCGCGCTGGACCGCCGGCAGCACCTGCTCGAGCCCGGGCGCCTCGTCGACCATCGGCTGCGTGATCCCGGTGAAATGCTGGATCCCGCGCCGCAACGGCATCGTCGTGCGAACCAGCGAGGACCAGCGATCGTGCAGCTCACCCCCACCGACGAGCACGGTGCCGACCTCGGTCAGCTCGCACGACTCACCGCCGAGACCGTTCGTCTCGGTGTCGATGGCGAGGAACTCCGCGGTGGCGATCGGCTGCTCGAGCAGTTCCATCCGCGCCGGTTGATACGCCCTGCCGCGGACGCCACGAAGGCGAGCTTGCAACCGGTCCGCTGGCTCCCGTTGCCCTCGAGCGCCGCTTGCCGACCGGCGGCCTGGGTAGGATCGCCCGCAGCGAGCCAGAGAAGGAGTCGTGACAGTGACCGCAGCCGCACCTGACACAGACGAGCTTCGCCAGCTCGACGCGGACACGCGCCAAGCGTGGCGCGCTTACAGCGCGGGGTTGCGCGAGCTGACCGGCGAGGAGTACGAGCGCGCCGAGCGCCAGTCGTGGCTCGAGCTTCAAACCGAGCTTCGCCGGCTTGAGCGCCGGCGCGAGTCGGTTGCTTCGCAAGCGGGTTCCTAGCACCGAAACCCCGCGCTCGCGGCGCCGTCCGTTAGGGTTCGGCGGCGGAAGCTCGAGCGACCTGAACATCACCGAGGGCCGAGTGCGAGAAGCGGTTCGGACGCGCAGGACGTCGATCGGGATGCTGCTGCTGTGCGCGCTGGCGCTGGCGGGCTGTGGCGCGGCAGCGACGGCTGCCAGTGAGCCGCGCCCGCCCGCCGCGGTCGAGATGAGCGTGTACGTCGACAACGCCCGGGTCTCGATCTCCCCCACCACGCTCGGCGCCGGCCCGGTCATCCTCGTCATCACCAACCAGGCGAGCCGAACCTTGTCGGTGACGCTCGCCCCCGCCGACAACAGCGCCCCACTCGCGAACAGCGGTCCGATCGTCCCGCAGGCCACCGCCCAGGTATCGCTCGACCTCGGCAATCCCGGGCTCTACCGCGTGTCAGCGGCGCGCGGCGGCACCGAGGCGCAGATCGCGACGCAATCGGCCATTCAGCCGGCCGCCTTGCGCATCGGTCCGATGCGGGCGAGCGCGGACAACGAGCTGCTCCAGCCCTGACCCGCGCCGAGCACGCGGGCCTGCGCCGGGTACGATCCGCCTCCCAGGAATCGAAGCGGAGGTGCTTTTCGCGTGGCCGTCGACATGAGCCAAGTGGAGACCGAGCCGGGCCAGTTGCCCGCGACGATGGCCGCTTGGGTCATTCGCGAGGAGCGTTTCGGCGAGCCGCTGGAAGCCTTCCAGCTCGAGGAGATCGAGGTGCCCGAGCCGGGCGCGTTCGAGGTCGTCGTGCGGGTGATGGCCGCCGGCGTCAACTTCAACAACGTCTGGGCGGCGCTCGGCGAGCCGGTGTCCGTGTTCCGCTATCACCCCGACGAGGACCATCACATCGGCGGCTCGGACGCCTCCGGCATCGTCTGGAAGGTCGGCCCGGGCGTGACCCGGTGGAAGCCCGGGGATGAGGTCGTGATCCACTGCAACCAGGCCTCCTATGAGGACCCCGAGGTGCACGGTCTCGATCCGCTCGCGGCGCCCAGCCAGCGGATCTGGGGGTATGAGACGAGTTGGGGCTCGTTCGCTCAGTTCTGCAAGGTCCAGGCACAGCAGCTGCTGCACAAGCCGGCCCACCTGGCCTGGGAGGAAGCAGCCGCCTACGGGCTGACGTACTTCACCGCGTACCGAATGCTGATCGATCGCTGCCGGCTCCAAGCCGGCCATCGAGTGCTGATCTGGGGTGCGGCCGGCGGGCTCGGGGTGTTCGCGACGCAGCTCTGCAAGTTGACCGGCGCCGACGCGGTGGGCGTCGTCTCGAGCCGGGAGAAGGGCAAGCTGATCGAACAGCTCGGCGCGATCGGCTACATCGACCGGTCGGACTTCAGCGGCATGATGCGCCGCGGAGACGAGAACGCCGACGAGGAGAAGGCCCGCTTCAAGGAGTCGCGTCGATTCTGCAAGGCGCTCGAGGAGATGCTCGGCGGCCCCCCCGACATCGTCTTCGAGCACGTCGGCAAGGCCACCTTTCCGACCTCAGTGCTCGCGGTCAAACCGTTCGGCAAGGTCGTCATCTGCGGCGCGACTTCCGGCTACCAGCTCGACTTCGACGTCCGCTACCTGTGGATGCGCCAAAAGGAGATCCTCGGCTCGCACTTCGCCAACGCGTGGGAGGCCACTAAGGCCAACGAGCTGATCGAAGAGTCGAAGATCCGGCCGGTACTCTGGCGGACGATGACCTTCGACAAGGTTGCCGAGGCGCACCAGCTGCTGCGCGACAACAAGCATCTCGGCAAGATCGCGATCCTCGTCGGCGCGACCGCCGAGGGCCAGGGCGCGACCGCCGACGGTCCCGGCGCGATCCGCGCCGAGGTGGGGGCGTAGAGATGGCCGGCGTCGTCTGGATCCCGTGGTACGCGACCGTCCTGCGCCAGGACTCCTTCGCGCTCGCAGTCGCGGAGATCGCACCGCTCGCGCTTCGCTACGGCGCCACCCAGTACTCGGTGCACCGCTCCCGCGACGACCGCTACTCGATCAAGCAGATGGCCTGGTTCGAGGACAAGACGGACTGGTATCGCTACTGGGACGGGCCGGAGATGGTCGAGTTCAGACGCCGCCACATGGGGCGCTACCAGATCCCGGTCACGTACGTCTGGCACGACGAGCTCGTGGCGGGCGCGCTCGGACCGGAGGTGCCGACCCTGCCCGAGCCGGCGCCTGAGCCTCAGCCCGTCCCGCCCGCCGCCGCTTAGCTCGGTGCCGCGCCTCTAGGGGCGCCGCGAGCGGGCGGACACGCGCAGCGCCAGCTCCAGCCCGAACCGCGCCTCTGGATCCTCGAGCGAGTCGCCGAACAGCTCGCGCAGCCGGGCGAGGCGATAACGCGCCGTCTGGGGATGCACGCCGAGCCGCTGCGCCACCGCGCTCAGTCGACCCTGCTCGGCCAGCCAGGCGCGCAGCGTCTCGGTCAGGCGCCCGCGCGAACCGCTCGGCAGCTCCGCCAGCGGCGCGAGCCGATCAGCGGCGAGCTCAGCGGCCAGCCGCGGGTCGCTGCGCAGCAGCAGCTCCTCGGCGAGATCGCGCGCGATCATCAACGCCGGCGCGTCCTCGGCGAGCGCGAGCGCGGCCCGGGCGCGCGCGAAGCTGATCCCCGCCTCCTGCCAGGCGACGGTCGTGCCCAGCCCCGCGACGCGCCCGGGTCTCGCGCACCGCACGTTCGACGGCCGCGCGCCGGCGCGGACCGTCGGGGTCCGGGAGAACGACGCAGGTCAGCTCGCCGACCGCGTCGCGGATCGTGTCGGGGGGCAGGCGCGAGGCGGCCACCTCCCGCTGGGGCCCGCCCAGCGCGAGGACCGCCAGCTCGCGCGGAAGCGGCCAGCCGACTTCGCTCGCGGCCGCCTCGACCGCGCCGGGTTCGGCCGGCGGGTCCCGCACGAGGACCCGAACGAGACGCCGGCGGCGCATGCTCAGCCTCGCCGGCGGCCGCAGACTGCTCGACCGCGTATGCCTCCGCCGACTCCGCGGAGAGCACGTCGATGTACGCGAACAGTGACTTCCGCCAGCAGGTAGAGCGTCTCTGGCTCGAGTCCGGCCCGCACGCCGACGGCCGCGAACCGCCGCCAGGCGACGCGTGCCCCGACCCGGTACGCGCTCAGCAGCGACTCGAGGCTGCGTCCCGCGCGCATCTCACCGCGGCCGAGCGCGCTGTAGACGTCCGTACGCGCGACCGGACCGCCGGCCTCGATCTCGGCCAACAGGTGGTGCAAGGCTTCCTGCACGCCCGCACGGACGCCCTCGCCGAACGATCCCTCCAGCGGGCGGGCGTACGCGGGCACTTTCCGGATCGCGTCGATCATCTCGTCGGCGACCTCGCCCAGCGCGGGGCGCAGTACGCGCGCGATCTCGGGCGGTAGCTCGTGCCAGGGCTGGTCGGCCACGGTTGTTCGAAAGCTACAAGTTCGCGCGGGTGCGTCGTCGATCGGATAGGAGATCCGTGTTTGCGGGAAACGTATGCTTGAGTCAGCACATGAGCCTCAAACACAAGCTCGCCAACCTGATCGGCGTTCCTGCGCCCCTGATCGGCCTGATCGTCGCAATTGCGCTGCTGTGGAATCGCGCGATCGGCCCGCTCGAGCTGACGCTGCTCGTGGCGCTGTACGTGATCACCGCGCTCGGCGTGACGCTCGGCTACCACCGGATGTTCACGCACCGCGCGTTTGAGTCCTCGGGCCCGTTTCGCGCGATCATCGCCGTGTTCGGGTCGATGGCCATCGAGGGTCCGATCATCACCTGGGTCGCCGACCATCGCAAGCACCACGCGTTCACCGATCAGGACGGAGATCCGCACTCACCGCATCTCAGCGGTCCGGGCTTCGCGGGCTCCGCCAAGGGCCTCTGGCACGCGCACGTCGGCTGGCTGTTCGAGACGGTCGGCACCGCCGAGCGCGAGCGGTTCGCGCCCGACCTGGTCAAGGACCAGGTCGTGCAGGCGGTGGACCGTCTATTCGCGCTTTGGGTGACGCTGGGCTTCGCGATCCCGTTCGCGCTGGGCTGGCTGATCGGCGGCGGCCTCGGCAGCGCGCTGACTGCGCTCCTCTGGGGCGGCTTCGTGCGCGTCTTCCTGCTTCACCACGTGACCTGGTCGATCAACTCCGTGTGCCACTTCTTCGGTCGTCGGCGGTTCGCGGTCGAGGACGAGTCGCGCAACGTCTTCTGGCTCGCGCCGTTGTCGATGGGCGAGTCCTGGCACCACAACCACCACGCGTTCCCGACCTCGGCGTTCCACGGCCTGCGCTTCTGGGAGCGGATGTCGGACCCGACCGGTCTGTTGATCTCGCTGCTCGAGAAGCTCGGCGTGATCTGGAACGTGGTTCGCATCAGCCCCGGAGCGCCAGGCGGCCAAGACGCTGCCGACGGCGCCGGCAAGACCCCCTCCCCGGGCAGACCTAAGCGATCCCGCGCAGGTCTACGGTCCCCGAGCGCGATCAAGCGACCGTCTCCGCGGCGCGCGCGCTGCTGGGATCGTCGCCTCGCGACCGGCCTCAGCCGGACTCGAGCGGCGCCATCGTCAGCCCGGCCGCGTCGAGTCGCTGCCAGTAGCACTCGGCATCCTCGCGCTCGCCGCTCCAGACGATCGCGCAGCCGCTGTTGTGGATCCGGTCCGCGAGCCTGTACCCTGGCGAGCGTCACGCCCGGGATGACCTCGGCCAGCGTCTCGGCGACGTGGTCGAAAGTGTTGAGGTCGTCGTTGAGGACGACCACTCGCCAGAGCCCGCCGAGCCCGCCGCCGGGTCCGCCTACGCGAGGCAGCTCAACCGTCTGCGGCATCGCCACCGGAGCATACCGCCGAGTACCGACCGCGTGAACTCGTTGAAGCTCAAAACGACCGGTTACCCCGCCTCGCGTTCCGCCCGCCGGCGCCAGTAGCGCTCGAGCCCGGCGTAGACCTGATCCGGCGGCACCGCCTGCAGGTAGGACGCGCGGATGTCGGGGGGCAGGCCGCTCGAGCTCGGCCGTGCACGCCGGCGATGAACGCATCCCGGTCGCGGTCGCGCGCGAGCGCCGCCCAGGCATCGAGGCGGCGCCCGAGCTCGTCGAGCTGATCGGCGACGTCGTCGCTGGCGCCGAAGTGCGTCATCGCGAGCCGCCGCGGCTGCCAGGCGGCGATGCGCTCGATCGACTCGTGCCAGGCCTCGATGTCGATGTCGGGCGGCGGCGTCGGCGGGATGACCGGCGTCGAGGGCGTGATCCGAACGCCGCCGACGTCGCCGACGAATGCGGTGCCCTCGTGCAGGTAGGAGACGTGGTGCGAGGCGTGGCCGGGCGTGTAGGCGACCTCGAACGCCCCGTCGAGCAACGGCTCGCCGCCGTGCAGCACCCGCAGGCTGACTCTCGGGCACCGGCTCGAACTCGCCCCACAGCCGATCCATGTCATCGCCGTACAGCCGGCGCGCGCTGTCGAGCAGCCGCGTGGGATCGACCAGGTGCGGCGCGCCGCGCTCGTGCACGTAGACCTCCAGCTCCGGCCAGCGCCGCACCAGCGAGCCGCTTGCGCCGGCGTGGTCGAGATGGATGTGGGTCAGCAGCAGCGCGCGCGGCCGCTGATCGCCGAGCGCCTCCAGCAGCGTCGGCAGGCACGAGCCGGGGCCCGGGTCGACCAGGACGTCGTCGACCTGCCAGCAGCCGATCACGCGCTCGCGCCCGAGGTGCAGGAGATCGATCACACGTGTCGCCACGAACGGCTCCTACGAATCCGCGTCGTGCTCCCGGGACCACAGCGGTGGGAGCACGGCGGTTGGGGAGTCCTCCCGCCCGCCCGGCTCGCCTCCGCCCTCGCCCCGCTCGCCCGAGCCCTCGCCCCGCTCGCCCGAGCCGGACACCGAGGCCGATTCCGCCTCCCAGTCCACTACGCCCGAGCCAGAGCCGGACGCCGCGCCCGAATCGAAGCCGGGCTCACCGGCAGCCAGCTCATTCGGCTCCGTCACCTCCCCGGCGGCGCATCGATTCCTGGCCTGACTCTGCCTCCGAAGGTTCGGCGATCGCCGTCCCGGCGGCGCCCTCGGCGTCCTCCGCCGGCGGGAAGCGCGCAGCCGCCGGATCCGCGAGCGCCAGCAGCTGCCGGGCCAGCTCGCGCGTGTCCTCGACGATCCGCTGCGCGCTCGGCCCAGATCCGGTCGGTCTCGGCATCGAGCTCCTTGAGCCGCGCGCTCGGCGGACGCCAGCGATCCGGATGCGCCTCAGCCCGCGCGGCCTCGAGCTGGTCGTCGGCCTCGACACGCGCCTCGGCGGTGATCTCGTCGGCGGTTTCGTGGGCGCGCTGGAGGATCCCCGAGACCTCGCTCGCCGACCCGCTCGAGCGCCCGGCTTGACCGCGCCTTCGGGCGATTGCGTGCCTCCAGCTCGCGCGACGTCGCTTGCTCGTGTTCTGCTGCACGTACGCGTCGACCGCGAGGCGGTCATAGCCACGCAGGGCGATCGGGAACTGGCATCGGCGCCGGCACGGATCGTCCGTTCTGCGCCTCGACGGAGCTGTCTCCTGCACGATCGCGTGCTGGCTGCAGGCTCTCTTCGGACATGCATCTGGACCATACCCCGCCTCGGACGCGCTTCAAGTCCCTGTCGCAGCTCACGCCTCTCTCCATACAATGCAGCGCGATGTCGTCAGACCCCGCCTCGCCTGCCCGAGCCCGACCGCCCGTGGCTGATGCGGACCTACGCCGGCCACTCCGACGCGCAGCGCTCCAACGAGCTGTACCGGCGCAACCTCGAGAAGGGCCAGACCGGCCTGTCGATCGCGTTCGATCTGCCGACGCAGACCGGCTATGACCCCGACACGAGCTCGCGCGCGGCGAGGTCGGCAAGGTCGGCGTCTCGATCGCACACCGCGGCGACATGCGGACGCTGCTCGACGGGATCCCGCTCGACCAGATGAACACGTCGATGACGATCAACGCGACCGCGGCGTGGCTGCTGGCGCTGTACATCGTCGCCGCCGAGGAGCAGGGGTGGCCGAGAGCCAGCTTCAGGGCACGACGCAGAACGACATCCTCAAGGAGTACCTGAGCCGCGGCACGTACGCGTTCCCGCCCGGGCCGAGCATGCGCCTGATCGCCGACACGATCGCCTACACGGTCGAGCACGTGCCGAGGTGGAACCCGATCAACATCTGCTCCTACCACCTGCAGGAGGCGGGCGCGACGCCGGTGCAGGAGATCGCCTACGCGATCGGCAACGCGATCGCGGTGCTCGACGCGGTCCGCGAGCGTGTCCCCGCCGGAGCTGATGGGCGAGCGTGTTCGGCCGGATCTCCTTCTTCGTCAACGCCGGCGTGCGGTTCATCGAGGAGCACGCGAAGCTGCGCGCGATGGCGCAGCTGTGGGACGAGCTCGGCCGCGAGCGCTACGGCGTCGAGGACGACAAGCAGCGGCGCTTCCGCTACGGCGTGCAGGTCAACTCGCTGGGGCTGACCGAGGCGCAGCCGGAGAACAACGTCTACCG
Organism: uncultured Solirubrobacterales bacterium; assembly: GCA_963763525.1. Taxonomy (GTDB): domain Bacteria; phylum Actinomycetota; class Thermoleophilia; order Solirubrobacterales; family Solirubrobacteraceae; genus Palsa-465. Next base: position 54,909 of record CAVXPA010000006.1, on the reverse strand, counting down.
GATCGCGCTCGAGGCGCTGGCGGTCACGCTCGGCCGCGACGCGCGCGCCCGCGCGATCCAGCTGCCGGCCTGGAACGAGGCGCTCGGCCTGCCGCGCCCGTGGGATCAGCAGTGGTCGCTGCGGCTGCAGCAGATCCTCGCGTACGAGACCGACCTGCTCGAGTACCCCGACATCTTCGAGGGCTCGCGCGTGATGGACGGGCTCGTCGCCGAGCTGGTCGACGGCGCCCGCGAGGAGATGGCGCGGGTCGCCGAGCTCGGCGGCGCGGTCGACGCGGTCGACTACATGAAAGCCGCGCTGGTCGAGTCCCACCGCGAGCGCTGGCGGCGGATCGAGGCCGGCGAGCAGACGGTCGTCGGGCATGAACCGCTTCACGACGACCGAGCCCTCGCCGCTGACGGCCGACGCCGACGGCGGCATCCTCGTCGTCGATCCGGAGGTCGAGGCGCGAGCAGCGCGAGGCGCTCGAGCAGTGGCGCGCGCAGCGCGACCCGGCCGCCGTCGACGACGCGCTCGCCGAGCTGCGCCGGGTGGCCCGCGACGAGCGCGAGAACATCATGCCCGCGACGATCGCCGCCGCGCGCGCCGGCGCCACCACCGGCGAGTGGGCCCAGACGCTGCGCGAGGTGTTCGGCGAGTACCGCGCGCCCACCGGCGTCGGCGAGGCGCGCCGCCGGCGCCAGCGAGGAGATCGCCGAGCTGCGCGAGGAGGTCGACCGGGTCAGCGAGGCCTCGGCCGCCGGCTCAAGTTCCTGGTCGGCAAGCCCGGCCTCGACGGCCACTCCAACGGCGCCGAGCAGATCGCCGTGCGCGCGCGCGATGCGGGCATGGACGTCGTCTACGAGGGCATCCGGCTGACGCCGGTCCAGATCGCCAACTCGGCCGCGCAGGAGGGCGTCCACGTGATCGGCCTCTCGATCCTCTCCGGCTCGCACGCGCGAGCTGATCCCGGCCGTGCTCGCGGCGCTGCGCGACGCCGGCGCCGAGGAGGTCCCGGTCGTCGTCGGCGGCATCATCCCCGAGGCCGACGCCGCCGCCCTGCGCGAGGCCGGCGTCGCGGCCGTCTACACGCCCAAGGACTGGGACCTCAACCGGATGATGCGCGACATCATCGCGCTCGTCGGCGCGCGTCACGGGCTCGACGCGCCGCGACCGCTTGAGCGCCGGCGCTCCGGACGGCCGCGAGCTCGGCGCTCGGCTGCGCGGCGGTGACCTGAGCGCCGCGCCCGGGTCCTGAACCTCGTCGAGAGCGCGGACGGCGGCCGCCACGCGAGCAGACGGCCGCGCTGCTCGCGTCGCTCTCGCCCGCGGCGCTCGGCGGCGAGGCGCCGCGCGCACATCGTCGGCATCACCGGTCCCCCGGGGTCGGCAAGTCATCGCTGCTCTCGCGGCTCGTCGCGGTCTGGCGCGCGCGCGACCGATCGGTCGCGGTGCTCGCGGTCGATCCGAGCTCGCGCGGTCCGGCGGCGCGCTGCTCGGCGACCGGGCTCGGATCGAGCCGATCCGTCGGATCGCGGCGTGTTCATCCGCTCGACCGCCGCCGGCGACCGCCTCGGCGGGCTCGCCGCCGGCGACCGGGCGGCCGCCACGCGCGCTGGCGGTCGCGTTCGACGTCGTCGTGATCGAGACCGTCGGCGTCGGCCAGTCCGAGACCGAGGTGGCCGACGTCGCCGACACGGTCGCGGTCGTCGTCCAGCCGGGCTCGGGCGACGTGCTGCAGTTCCTCAAGGCGGGGATCATGGAGGTGCCCGACGTGCTCGTCGTCGACCAAGGCCGACCTCGGCGCGGTCGCCACGCGCGCCGATGACCGATCTGCGGGCCGCGCTGCGCTCGCTCGGGCGTGGACGCGACACCGCGTCATGGCGGTCTCCTCGATCCCACCGCCGACGCGGCATCGACGAGCTCGCTCGACGCGCTCGCCGCCCACCGGACGTCGATCTCGACCTGGCGGCGCGGCGTCGGCCGCGCGCCGGCGCTCCACGCGCTCGCGGACTTCGCGACCGAGCACGGCGAACGCGGCCTGCGCGCGCTCGGCGGCCGCCGCGAGGCCGAGCGGTGGCTCGCCGAGCAGGACCCGGGCCTCGACGCAGCGTCGCTCGCGGGCGCGCTCGAGCGCCGCGCCGGCCATGGCAAGCCTCCCGGCGAGCGCAGCGCATAAAGAGCTCTTGACAACGTTGCACTAGGCTCTGTCTAATGCACCTCGAACCGTTGCGCGACGGGCACGGGCGCCCGATCGGCGATCTGCGGGTCTCGGTCACCGACCGCTGCAACTTCCGCTGCCAGTACTGCATGCCGGCGGAGGGCCTGCCGTGGCTCGAGCGCAGCGAGATCCTCACCTTCGAGGAGATCGCGCGGCTCGTCGCGCTGCTCGCGTCGATGGGCGTCCACGACGTGCGGCTGACCGGCGGCGAGCCGCTGGTGCGCCGCGACTTCCCGCGGCTCGCGCGATGCTCGCCGCGATCGACGGACGTCGCACGACCTGGCGCTGACGACCAACGGCTTCCTGCTCGAGCGCGACGCCGCGGCGCTCGTCGCCGCCGGCATCGACCGCTTCAACGTCTCGGTCGACTCGCTGCAGCGCGACCGCTTCTACGAGCTGACCCGCCGCGACGCGCTGCCGCAGGTGCTGCGCGGGCTCGAGCGTGCTCGCGGCCTTCCCGCAGGCGCACCCGATCAAGGTCAACGCGGTCGCGATGCGCGGCTTCACCGAGGACGAGGTGCTCCCGTTCGCCGAGCTCGCGCGCAGCGACGCCGTACGAGGTCCGCTTCATCGAGTTCATGCCGCTCGACGCCGACCACGCCTGGACCGCCGACCAGGTCCTGACCGGCGCCGAGTGCGCGCGGCGATCGACGCCGTCTACCCGCTCGAGCCCGAGCCGCGCGAGCCAGCGCGACCGCGCGCGTCTACCGCTTCGCCGACGGCCGCGGGCGGATCGGCTTCATCAACCCGGTCTCCGAGCCCTTCTGCGGCGACTGCAACCGGATCCGCCTGACCGCCGACGGGCGGCTGCGCACCTGCCTGTTCTCGCTGAACGAGACCGACCTGCGCGAGCCGCTGCGCGCCGGCGCCGACGACGACGAGCTCGAGCAGATCATCCGCGACGCCGTCTGGCGCAAGGAGCTCAAGCACCACGTCGGCGAGCCGGGCTTCATCCAGCCGGCGCGGACGATGTCCGCGATCGGCGGCTAGCGCCCCGTGAAGAATAACCTAGAATCCCGCGCGCGCCGCGGACTTCAATCCGTTCGCAATCCTTTCAGTGCATCATCGGTAGCCGATGCCGCTGCTGATGCTGTTCGCGCTGATCGCCGGCGCGGGCACGGCGATCACGCCGTGCGTGCTCCCGGTGCTGCCGGCGCTGCTGTCCGCCAGCGCCGCCGGGGGGCGGCGGCGGCCGCTCGGGATCGTGCTCGGCCTGGCGATCACGTTCACGATCGCGATCGTCGCGCTGGCTCAGCTGGTCAAGGGCGTCGGGCTCGGCGAGCGGCGCCGCGCGGACGCTCGCGATCGTCGTGCTGATCGCGTTCGGGCTCGTTCTGCTGATCCCCGAGCTCGCGGCGCGCGTCGCAGGCGCCGCTCTCGCGGCTCGCGCGGTTCGGCCCAAGACGCGCGGCGACGGCTTCTGGATCGGGGCTCGGCGTCGGCGGCGCGCTCGGGTTCGTGTGCGCCCCGTGCGCCGGTCCGATCCTCGCCGCGGTCACCTCGGTCAGCGCCTCGACCGGCGCCGACCGCGCAGTCGTCGCTGTCGCGTCTGCCTACTCGGTCGGGCTCGCCGCCGTGATGCTCCTGTACGCGTTCGGCGGGCGGGCGCGTGCTCGAGCGGATCCGCCGGCCGCCCGCGGTCACATCGTCGAGCGCACGCTCGGCGGTGGTGCTGCTGCTGACCGGCTTCGCGATGGCGTTCAACCTCGATGTCCGCTTCGAGGAGGCGCTCGCGAAGGACGAGCCTGCCGGCGTTCCTGATCGACCCGACGCACTCGCTCGAGACCTCGAACGCCGTCCAGAACCGGCTCGCGTCGCTGCGGCCGGCCGCCGCTTCGCGCGTCGCGCAGGCCAATCGGCCAGTCAAACCGGTCGCGGACCGGATCGGCGTCTCGATCCCGGGCGTGCAGACACCGGCGCTGCCCGACCTCGGGCGGCGCCGGACTTCACCGACACGCAGGACTGGTTCAACACCCCGGGCGACCGGCCGCTGACGCTCGCCGGCCTGCGCGGGCACGTCGTGCTGTCGACTTCTGGACGTACACGTGCATCAACTGCATCCGCACGCTGCCGTTCCTCGAGGGGCTCTACCAGCACTACCACCGCTACGGGCTCGAGGTGGTCGGGGTCGAGACGCCGGAGTTCACGTTCGAGCAGGAGGCGAGCAACGTCCGGCAGGCGATCCACTCCGAGGGATCCGCTACCCGTCGTGCAGGACAACGCTACGGCACCTGGAACGCGTATCAGAACGAGTACTGGCCGGCCGAGTACCTGATCGACGCAAGGGGAAGTCCGCCACACGCAGTTCGGCGAGGGCGACTACAAGCAGAGACGAGGCGGCCGTGCGCGAGCTGCTGTACGAGGCCGGCGCGCAGAATCTGCCGTCGCCGATGACGGCGCACGCGATCATGCCCTCGGCCGAGCTCGGGACGCCTGAGACGTATCTGCAATCCGCAACGCGCGCAGGGCTTCGCGCAGCCGCTGCAGTCGGGCGACGCACGCGTATCCAGGCGTCCAGCAACCTCGATCTGAACGAGTTCGCGCTCAAGGGCGACTGGACGGTCGGTTCGCAGTCGGTCACGCCGGCGGCCACGGCGGGCGTCGATCGAGGCGGGCGTCCAGGCGCGGGACGTCTACCTCGTGATGACCTCGAGGGCAACGTTCCGCGGCGAGGTCCGCGTGCTGCTTCGACGGCGCGCCGATCCGCCGCCTCGCAAGCCGGCAAGCGACGTCGGCGCGGGCGGCTACTTCACCGTGCAGCAGCAGCGGCTCTACGACCTCGTGAAGCTTGCCCAAGCCGACGAGCAGGTGCTGACCGTCCAGCTGCCGCCGGGCATCAGCGCCTACGACTTCACGTTCGGCTAGCAGCCTTTCCCGCCTCTTCGCCGGGTCAGCCGCGGTCGCCTCGCTGACTCTTCGCCGCGTCCGCCTGGATTGCGTCCAGAGCCATCGTAGAATCAAACAGATGGAGGGCTCAACGGAGGTAAGGAGCTGGCTGCGGTGCTACCGCTGCTGGTCGCAGAACCTCGAGGTGCAGGTCCACTACGAGGGCATCCACCGGATCGACCCGGAGACGGGCGAGCGCGGCGAGGTGGTCGACGAGATGCAGGAGGCCGTCGTCCAATGCCTGGAATGCATGCACGATCAGCCGCACCTGGGCTTTCACAACGGACGGCGTGGAGCCGATCGAGGACCGCTGGGAGCGGATGATCGCGGGCACGCCGTGGGTCGCGTCGTGCACCGTGACGGTCGACGCCGACGACGTCGAGACGTGCTCGGGCCCTGAGGCCGGCGACGCGCTCTCGTACGCCGCCTTCGGCGATCACGGCACGCGCGAGTTCTTCACGCACGTGCGCTTCCACAAGCACGACGAGGACCGGATCGTCGTGCACCTGCTGGTCGAGCTGTACGCGCGCTCCTCCGAGGAGGCGACCGAGGTGCTCGAGAAGGCCGCCCGCGGCGACGCTGACGATCACCTCGCTGGCTGAGGAGTCGCGGCCGCCGGCCGTCGACCGGCGACGGACAGCACTGACGCGTCCCTGCAGCTCCAGGACGATCAGCGCCAGCGCGACGGGCACGGTCGCCGGCAGCTCGTCGACGACGAAGAACAGCAGGTCGAATCACCGCGGCGATCACGAACGTGAGCACGGCCGCAGCCAGCTGGCGGCCCCGATCGGCCGCCATCACCGCACCGAGCAGGCCGGCGACGAACAGATCCCCGTAACCCATCGTGACGGTGCCGAACAGCTCGCTCTGCAGCTTCGGCAGGCCCGCGCGCGGGATGCGCCGCGACCAGCACCGCGTTGGGTGACTGCAGCAGGTCGGTGATCGACGAGCCACGACGTCGGCGCCGGCCATCGCATGATCCCCACCTTCAGCCATCCGGACGGCGTCACGACCGCGAGCAGGACCCCCAGCGTGACGCAGCTGAGGGCCGATAGCAGCGCCGCCGCGCCCTCGCCCGCGAGCGACTGCTGCGATGACCATGCGAGCGCGAAGAGCGCGCCCGTGGCCAGCACCGAGCCTATGATCCGGGCCGGGTGCCCGGGTTTCGGGCCGCGCACGACCCAGGCCAGCGCGACCGCCGCCAGGAGCGGGATCGCGAACAGGGCCAGGTAGGTCAGCCCGGTCGCCGTGTCGGACACGTAGCGGATCGCGAAGATCACGACCACGATCGAGCCGATCGGGACGAGTGCCCACAAGCGGCCGCGGAAGCGATCGAGGTTGACCACATCGCCGGCCGGACGCGGCGCTGCGACGACGCCCGCCTGAAGCGCGAGAATGCCGCGTCTGACGGTATGAACGGCAGACTCACGTCACGCAGAGTACGGCGCCCGCGCAGGAGTCTCGTAAGAGCTGACGATGCGCGCCCCCGCGCAGGTGTAGCGCGGCGCTCTAGCGGCTCAGGCGCCGCTCGAGCTCGCCGAGCTGCGCGCGCAACTCCCTTGGCAGCTTGGCGCCGAACTCGGCGTAGTGCTCGTGCATCTGCGGCAGCTGCTGCTTCCAGCCGCCGCGATCGACGTCGAGCAGCTCGCTTCATCGCATCCGCGAGCGAGGTCGAGCCCGGTGGTGTCGATTCCGTCCGCGCCCGGTCGCCGGCATCAGGCCGATCTCGGTCTCGCGTGCCGGCGCCGCGCCCTCGCAGCGCCGGAAGATCCAGGCCAGCACGCGTGAGTTCTCGCCGTAGCCCGGCCAGAGGAACTTGCCGTCGGCGTCCTTGCGGAACCAGTTGACATAGAAGACGCGCGGCAGCTTGGCGCCGTCGCGACGGCCGATCGTGAGCCAGTGGCGGAAGTAGTCGGCCATGTGGTAGCCGCAGAACGGCAGCATCGCCATCGGGTCCCAGCGCAGCCGCCCCACCTTGCCGGCAGCCGCCGCCGTCGTCTCCGAGGACATGATCGAGCCGAGGAACACGCCGTGGACCCAATCGCGGGCCTCGAGCACGAGCGGGACGACCGTCGAGCGCCGGCCGCCGAACAGGATCGCCGAGATCGGGACGCCCGCGGGATCCTCCCACTCGGGAGCGATCGAGGGGCATTGCGAGGCGGGCGTCGTGAAGCGAGCGTTCGGATGCGCCGCCGGGGTCTCGGACGCCGGCGTCCAGTCGTTCCCGCGCCAGTCGATCGCGTGCGCCGGCGGCTCCGGCGTCATCCCCTCCCACCAGACGTCGCCGTCATCGGTCAGCGCGCAGTTGGTGAAGATCGAGTTGCGCGCGATCGTGTCGATCGCGTTCGGGTTGGTGATCATGCCCGTGCCGGGCGCGACCCCGAAGAAGCCCGCCTCCGGGTTGACGGCGTACAGCTGGCCGTCGGCGCCGAACTTCATCCACGCGATGTCGTCGCCGATCGTCTCCACCTTCCACCCTGGCATGGTCGGGATCAGCATCGCGAGGTTGGTCTTGCCGCACGCGCTCGGGAACGCGCCCGCGATGTACTTGACCTCTCCCTCGGGAGAGGTGAGCTTGAGGATCAGCATGTGCTCCGCGAGCCAGCCCTCGTCGCGCGCCATGACCGACGCGATCCGCAGCGCAAAGCACTTTTTGCCGAGCAGCGCGTTGCCGCCGTAGCCAGACCCGTAGGACCAGATCTCACGCGTCTCAGGGAAGTGGACGATGTACTTGTTCTCGGCGTTGCACGGCCACGGCACGTCCTGCACGCCGGCGTTCAGCGGCATCCCGACGGAGTGCAGGCAGGGAACGAACTGGCCGTCCTCCCCGAGCACGTCGAGCGCCGGCTGCCCCATCCTCGTCATCACCCGCATCGACGTGGCCACGTAGGCGGAGTCGGTCAGCTGCACGCCGGTGTAGGAGATCTCGGAGCCGAGCGGACCCATCGAGAACGGGACCACATACATCGTTCGTCCCCGCATCGAGCCGTCGAACAACTCGCTCAATCCCTTGCGCATCTCGACCGGCTCGCGCCAGTTGTTGTTCGGGCCCGCGTCGGCCTCGCGTTTGGAGCAGATGAACGTGCGATCTTCGACCCGCGCGACGTCCTCCGGATCGGACAGAGCGAGGTAGGAATTCGGTCGCTTGGCGTCGGACAGCCGCTGGAACGTGCCCGCGTCAACGAGTGTCTGCGCCAGCTGCTCGAACTCCTCCGCCGACCCGTCGCACCAGTGGATGGACTCCGGGCGGGTAAGGGCGGCCACCTCCTCTACCCAGGCCAGCAGCCGGGGATGCGTGGTCGTGGCCTGGCGTGTCGGTGCGGTGTGAGCCATGTCTGTGAGCAACTCCTTGACGCGGTACGCGTCGTACGTGTCTTGTAAACCCTACCCGGGAATGCACACTCGGTGCTTCCGTGGCAACTACTGAGGCCCTGCAGATGCGTTCTATTCGACGTTTGATTCAGCCGCCACCGGCTGCCCTGGGGTCCGGCGCGGCACGAGCACGAGCCGCTTGAACTCGGCCACCAGCACCCCGTCCTGGTTGAGCACCCGGGTATGCACGCGGACAGTCCCGCGGTCCGGCTTGCTCTGAGAAGGGCGCACCTCCAGGACCTCTGACTCGCAGAACAGCGTGTCGCCGTGGAATACCGGCGCCGGGTGGCTGAGCTCCTCGGTGGCGAGGTTCGCAATCGCCTTGCCGCTGACGTCCGAGACGCTCATCCCCAGCGCGAGCGAGTAGACCAGCGGGCCGACGACGACGTTACGGCCCTGCTGGGATTGCCGCGCGTAGACGTCGTTGATATGCAGCGGGTGGTGGTTCATCGTCAGGAGGCAGAACAGGTGATCATCGGCTTCTGTGACGGTCTTCGCCGGCCAGTGCTTGTAGACGGCGCCGACCTCGAACTCCTCCAGATAACGGCCGTAAGGATGTGCGCCACTGGCCTCGCGCGCGGCCTGATCAGTCTCCACTTCAGTCATTCCATCTCCGGGTCCGGTTCACAGCTGACCCGGAGAATGCCAGCTCGGGCGCACCTCCAGCATTCCGAGCAGGTAGCTTTCGTTCTGTAGCGAACAGGAGACTCTGCCAGTGCGAAACCCACGCGACTTCTTCAAGCCACTCGCAATCGGCGCGCCCGCGCCCATCACCGAGATTCCGTTCAAGCCGAGCCGAATGATCCATTTCTTTGACCCAAGCAACGAGAAGATGGCGGCGAAGCTTCCGGAGCTCGCGGCGCAGGCGGACATCCTGCTCGGAAATCTCGAGGACGCGGTCCCCGTCGATCGCAAGCTGTCGGCCCGCGCGGGGCTCGCGCGGATCGGGCGCGAGGTGGACTTCGGCGAGACCGCGCTGTGGACCCGGGTCAACAGCCTCGAGTCGCCGTGGGTGCTCGACGACCTGACGACGCTCGTGAGCGAGATCGGCGACGTGCTCGAGGTCGTGATGGTGCCGAAGGTGGAGGGTCCGTGGGACATCCACTACGTCGATCGGCTGCTCGCCCAGCTCGAGGCGAAAGCGGGGCTGGAGCGACCGATCCTGGTGCACGCGATCCTCGAGACCGGCCTCGGCGTCGTCAACCTCGAGGAGATCGCGACGGCCAGCCCCCGGATGCAGGGGATGAGCTTCGGGCCTGCGGACCTGGCGGCTTCCCGGCGGATGAAGACCACGCGCGTCGGCGGCGGGCATCCGGGCTACCTCGTGATCAGCGACCCGGATTCCGACGACCCCGAGGCCCCCCGCGCCACCGCCCAACAGGACCCGTGGCACTACTCGATCGCGCGCATGGTCGATGCCTGCACGTCGGCCGGCATCCTCCCGTTCTATGGGCCCTACGGCGACATCCGCGACGTCGCCGGCTGCGAGGCCCAGTTCCGCGCCGCCTTCCTGCTCGGCTGCGTCGGCGCCTGGTCGCTGCACCCGGTCCAGATCGAGATCGCCAAACGAGTGTTCAGCCCCGATCCCGACGAGGTCGCGTTCGCCAGGCGCGTGCTCGAGGCGATCCCCGACGGCCGCGGCGTGCACATGATCGAGGGCAAGATGCAGGACGACGCGACCTGGAAGCAGTGCAAGGTGATGGTCTCGCTCGCCGAGATGCTCGCGCACAAGGATCCAGACCTCGCGCGGGCCTACGGCTTCGACGCGGCGGTAGTGTGAGCTATGCGAATCTCGGCAAAGGTTGACTACGCGGTGCGGGCAGTGATCGAGCTCGCGGCCGCCACCGACGAGAAGCCCGTCAAGGCCGAGCGGATCGCGACCGCCCAGCAGATTCCCCTGAACTTCCTCGAGAACATTCTCGGGGAGCTCCGCCACGCCGGGCTGGTGCGCAGCCATCGCGGCGCCGAGGGCGGCTTCCGGCTCGCAAAGCCGGCGGATCAGATAAAGGTGGCTGACATCATTCGCGCGGTCGAGGGGCCGCTCGCCAGCGTCCGAGGCGGCCCGCCCGAGGAGTCCGCCTACCCCGGGCCGGCGGAGGCGCTGCCGCGCGTCTGGATCGCGGTCCGCGCAAACCTGCGCAGCGTGCTCGAAGAGGTGACGGTCGCGGACATCGCGCGTGGCGAGCTGCCGCAGGCGATCGACAAGCTGGCCGAGGACCCGGAGGCCTGGGTCACGCGCTAGCCGCGATCGCCTGCTGCGCGATCGGCGGACGCACGTATACGATGTCCCCGCGCTGGATCTCGAGCTGCTCGGTCTGCGCCCGGGTCAGCTGCGCCCGCGCAACCTCGCCGTCGGGGAGCTCGAGCTCGACCCGGACCTCGAACCCCAGGTGCACGACCCTGACGACCATCGCCTCGATCGCTTCCTCGCCCGGGAGCAGCGACACCGTGACGTCGTGCGGGCGCACGAGCTTGCCGTCGATCCGGCTCACCGGGCCGAGGAAGCTCATCACGAAGTCGCTCGCCGGCTTGTCGTAGACGTCGCGCGGAGAGCCGACCTGCTCGATCTTCGCCGTGTTCATGACCGCGATCGTGTCGGCGACGTCCATCGCCTCCTCCTGGTCGTGCGTCACGAGCACCGTCGTCACGTGCTGCTCGTCGTGCATCCGGCGCAGCCAGCGGCGCAGCTCCGTGCGGACGTTGGCGTCGAGGGCGCCGAACGGCTCGTCGAGCAGCAGCACCTGCGGCTCCACCGCGAGCGCCCGCGCGAGCGCCATCCGCTGGCGCTGCCCGCCGGAGAGCTGGTCGGGACGCTGGCCACCCCACGTCGTCAGGCCGACGAGCTCGAGCAGCTCGTCCACCCTGGCCCGGACCTCGGCCCGCGGCCGCTTGCGGATGCGCAGCCCGAACGCGACGTTCTCGCGCACGCTCATGTGCGTGAAGGCGGCGTAGTGCTGGAAGACGAACCCGATCCCACGGTCCTGCGGGCGCGCGGCGCTGACGTCGGCGCCGTCGATCAGGATCGCGCCGCGATCGGCCGTCTCGAGTCCCGCGATGATCCGCAACAGCGTCGACTTGCCCGAGCCGCTGGGGCCGAGCAGCGCGGTCAGCGAGCCTTCAGGGACCTCGAGCGTGACGTCGTCGAGGGCGACGAACTCGCCGAAGCGCTTTGACACGGCCTGGACGTCGATCCTCATCTCGCCTTCTGCCTCCTCGGTGCGAGCACCGTCATCCCGATCAACACGATCAATGACATCACAGCGAGCTCGGTCGCGGCCGCGTAGGCACCGGTGACGCCCTGCGGACCGATCTGCGAGTCGCGCGCGTACACCAGCAACGGCAGCGTCTGGGTCGAACCTGCGACGTTCGAGGAGACGACGAGCACCGCGCCGATCTCTCCCAGCGCCCGCGCGGTCGTCAGCACGACGCCGTACGCGACGCCCCAGCGGATCGACGGCAGCGTGATGCGGCGGAACGTCTGCCACGAGGATGCGCCGAGCGTGGCGGCGGCCTGCTCCTGCTGATCGCCGATCTCGACCAGCACCGGCGCGACCTCGCGCACGACGAACGGCAGCGAGACGAACACGGTCGCGAGCACGATGCCAGGGACCGCGTAGATGATCGTGATGCCGTGATTCAGGAACCAGTTTCCGAACCATCCCCCCTGGCCGTACACGAGGATCAGGGCGAGGCCGACGATCACCGGCGAGACGACGAACGGCAGATCGATCACCGCGTCGAGAACGTTCCTGAAGCGGCCCTTGCCGCGAACCAGCACGAGCGCGCACCCGACGCCGAAGATCGTGTTCAGCGGGACCGCGATCGCCGCGACCGTGACCGACAGCCAGAACGCGCTGATCGCCGCCGGCGTCGTGATCCAGGACCACGCGGTCCCGAAGCCATGCTCGAAGGTCCGGTAGAAGACCACGCCGACCGGCAGCAACAGCAGCACCGCGAGGTACAGCAGCACGACCCCGCGCAGCGACAGCGTCGCGCGACGGCTAATGGGCAACGCGCCCCCCTGCCCGACGCAGCAGCAACAACACGATCAACGACAGGGCCAGCAGCACGACCGACAGCGACGCGGCGGCCTGCGGTGCGTCGCTCTCGATGTCGGCGAAGATCACGATGCTGGCGATCTGGACCTTGCCGACGATCAGCACGAGCGAGCCGATCTCGCCGACCGAGCGGGCGAACGCGAGGCCCGCGCCGGACAGGATTGCCGGGCGCAGAGCCGGCAGCACAACCCGGCGGAACGTCGTCGCGTTCGAGGCGCCGAGCGAGGCGGCCGCCTCCTCGACCTCGCGGTCGAGCTCGAGCATGACCGGCTGTACCGAGCGCACGACGAACGGAAGCGTGACGAACAGCAGCGCGACCACGACCGCGGCGCGGGTGTACGCGAGGTGGATTCCGACCGGGCTGTCGGGCCCGTACAGCGCCAGCAGCGTCAGGCCCGCGACGATCGTCGGCAGCGCGAATGGCAGGTCGATCAGCGCATTGATGAACCGCTTACCGGGGAACTGGTCACGCACCAGCACCCAAGCGACGACCGTCCCCATCACCGCGCCGATCGCCGCCACCAGCAGCGAGACGAGCAGCGTCACGCCGAGCGCCTGCAGCGAGACCGTGTTCGTCACCGAGGACCAGAACGTCCCGAGACCCTGCGAGAAGGCCTTGACCGTCACGGCGGCGAGCGGGATCAACACGATCAGGCTCATGTACAGCGTCGCGAGCCCGAGTCCCAGCCCCCAGCCGTCCACCCGCGCGCGGACGCGCGGGCGAACGGGTGCCGCTACGGCATGTGCGTCAGCTGGAGGCAGTGGGAACCCCCGCAGCTTGCTCGATCTTCGTGATCAGACCGGTCGAGGGCGCGAAGTAGACCTTGTTGACCTTCGTCCAGCCGCCCAGCGTCTTGATCGTGAACAACTGCGGCGGCGTCGGGAACTCGCTCGTGTACTGCGCGGCGACCGACGAGATCACGGGCCGGTAGCCCTGCTCCGCCCAGATCTTCTGGGCCGCGGGGGTCCACAGCCAGTTCACGAACGCCTGCGCCTGAGTCGGGTGCGCGCTCTTCGTCGTGATCGCGATCGGCGTCTGAATGAGGATCGTCTGCTGCGGGACGATGTACTGGATCGCCAGGCCCGCCTTCTCGGCCGCTATCGCCTCGCTCTCATACGAGATCAGGACGTCGCCCTTGCCCTGGGAGAACGTCTGCATCGCGGCGCTCCCACTCGTGTCCTGGACGCTGACGTTCTTGGTCAACAGCGTCCGGACGTACGCGAGCGCCTCGGCGGGCGTCTTGCCCTGCTTGATCTGCGACCCGTACGCGGCCATGATGTTCCACCGCGCGCTGCCCGACGTCGACGGGTTCGGCGTGATCACGTCGATGCCCGGCTTGATCAGGTCATCCCACCCGGTGATCTGCTTCGGGTTGCCCTTACGCACGACGAGCACGACAACCGAGTCGGTCACGATCCCCTTCTCGGGATTCGCGTCCCAATCCTTGGACACGACTCCGGCCTTGACGAGCCGGGTGATGTCGGGCGTGGTCGAGAACGCGACGACGTCAGCCGGCTGACCGGACGCGACGGCGCGACTCTGTGAACCCGAGGCGCCGAACGATTCGCTGATCGACACGCCCTTGCCGGCGGGCGTCTGCTGGAACTGCGGGATCAGCGCGTCATATGCGTTCTTCGGCGTCGAATAGGCGACCAGCGCGAGCTGCGCCGACTGGCTGCCGTTGGAGGCAGCGTTGGTCGCGCCGCCACCGCTGCTCGCGGTGCTCGTCGAATCAGAGGATCCGCCGCAGCCGGCCAGCACCGCCGTACCGGCCACCGCGGCAACTATGGCGAGCACGCTGACTCGCCCTACCTGGAGTCGTCTCATCTACTCCTCACAAATTCAGTTATTTCGATAATTCCGACCGGGAATGCCCCGATCGCGTTTATAGCACAACGTCAAGTGGACTAGTAATGTCAAGTGACATAATGCACATGAGTGACTTAGTGCACATCGTCGTTCACGTGACCACACCGCACCGCCCACTGGCAGCTCGCTAGCCTCATGACCCCGATGCGCTTCTTCGAGTACGAGTCACGGGCGATCGTCGCGAAGGCGGGGATTCCGGTCACCAAGCACGGATTCGCCAAGACGCCCGAGGAGGCACAGGCGGTCGCCAACCAGATCGCCGGTCCCGTCGTGATCAAGTCCCAGGTCCTCACCGGCGGGCGAATGAAGGCCGGCGGCGTGCAGTTCGCCGACACGCCCGAGGACGCGGCGCGCCGCGCCGAGCACATCCTCGATCTCGAGATCGGTGGTCACATGCCGCGCGGCGTGCTGGTCGACGCGCGCGCCGACGTCAAGCGCGAGTATTACGCCGGCGTCGTCTGGGACGGGATTCGCAAGCGGCCAGTGATGCTGTTCTCAGACATGGGCGGGATCGATATCGAAGAGGTCGCCGAGCAGCACCCGGATCAGGTCGCGCGCGGTCACTTCTCCACCCTGCGCCCGTTCTCCGAATGGCAGGCCAAGCAGGTGATTGCCTCGCTCGGGGTCACCGGCGCAGCCCTCACGCGCCTGACGCCGATCCTCGCCCGCCTCGCACGGCTTTTCCTGGAGTACGACATGACACTCGCCGAGATCAACCCGCTCGGCGAGCTGACGGACGGCTCGTTCGTCGCGCTCGACGCGCACATGGAGATGGAGAACGAGGCGCGCACGCGCCAGAACGCGCTGCTGCACGAGCTCGGAGTCGGCGACGAGGAGACGCGGCAGGCGCGGGAGCCGACTCCGTTCGAGCTCGCGGGCGAGCAGGTCGACGCGCAGGATCACCGGGGCGTGGCCGGCAACGTGACCGAGTTCGACGGCAACCTCGGGCTCGTGATCGGTGCCGGCGGCGGTTCGCTGACGCTGTTCGACGCTGTTCGCGCGCACGGCGGAGATCCCGCCAACTACTGCGAGATCGGCGGCAACCCATCGGTGCGCAAGGCATGCGGGCTCGCCAAGCTGGTGCTGCAGAAACCCGGCGTCGAGCGGATCGCCGTGATGATGTCGATCGTCTCCAACACGCGGGTCGACATCGTCGCGCGAGGCGTGATCAAGGCGTGCGTCGAGCTCGGCTACGACCCGGCCGAGAAGATCGCGATCTTCCGGATCCCGGGCGCCTGGGAGGAGGAGGGCTTCAAGATCCTCGAGCGCTATGGGGTCGAGTACGCCGACCGGACCGTGTCGCTGCACGAGGCCGCGCGGCGGGCCGTGGAGAAGATCCAGGGGGGTTCGGTGGCGTGAGAATCTTCGACGGCGCGAAAATCTTCGGCGGCGCGAGAATCTTCGGCGGCGCGAGAATCGAGGGGGGGTCGGCGGCATGAGCATCCTGATCGATGACTCGACGACGTTCATCGTCCAGGGGATCACGGGGCGCGAGGCCGTCAATCTGACGCGCGAGTGCCTCGACTACGGCGCAGGGCGCGCAGATCGTCGGCGGTGTCACCCCCGGGCGGCTCGGGCGCGACGTACACGGGGTGCCGGTGTTCGACACGGTCGCGCAGGCCGTCGAGCACCACGGCGCTCCGATCGACGGCTCGGTCGTCACGGTCCCGCCGGCGTTCACCAAGGACGCGGTGTTCGAGGCGCTCGAGAACGGAATCAAGCTGGTCGTGATCGTGACCGAGCGAATCCCGCGCGGCGACGTCGCCGAGATGGTCGAGCTCGCGGACTAGCGCGGCGCCCGGATCATCGGTCCGAACTGCCTCGGGATCATCGTCCCCGACGTGATCAAGATGGGCGGTATCGGCGGCCCCGCGAGCGATGCAGCGAAGTCGTATGCGCCGGGCCCGATCGGGGTGATCTCCCGTTCGGGCGGCATGACGACCGAGATGTCCTCGACGCTGACGGCGGCGGGGCTCGGCCAGTCGACTGCGGTCTCGATCGGCGGCGACGCGATCATCGGCTCCACCTACGCCGAGCTGATGCCGCTGTTCGAGGCGGACCCGCAGACCCAGGCGATCGTGATCTACACCGAGCCGGGCGGACGGATGGAGGCAGAGCTCGCGCGCTGGGTGACCGAGAACGACTCGCGCTTGCCGATCGTCGCGTTCATGGCCGGGCGCTTCATGGACGAGATGCCGGGCATGAGCTTCGGCCACGCGGGGACGATCGTCGAGGGCAAGGAGGACACCGCCGGCGAGAAGATCGCGCGCCTCGCGGACGCCGGCATCGTCGTCGCCGAGGAGATCTCGCAGATCCCCACGATCGTCCGCGATCGGATCGAGGCGCGGGTGTGAGCGCGGCTCTGTTCATCGACGTCGAGGTCGATCCGGCCGTCGCCGACGATCCGGAGCTCGCCGCGAAGCTGGCCGAGGTCTGCCCGGTCGACATCTTCGCGCAGACAGAAACCGGGAGCTCGAGATCGCGACCGAGCACCTCGACGAGTGCGTGCTGTGCGAGCTGTGCCTGCGGGTCGCGCCGCCGGGATCGGTCCGCGTGCGCAAGCTCTACGCCGACGGCGCGATCCTGGGCTGAGGCTCGGGCCCCGGTCCCCGCGGCGGTGGTGCAGCGTTCCGAAAGATCTTTTGAGAACGTTGCACTAGGGTTCCCGTTGCCGCTGCTCAGATGAACCTGGCAAGCATCCTCACGAACGCCGTCGCTCGCGACCCCGAGCACGTCGCGGTCAAGCTCGACGACTTCGAGCTGACCTACGGCCAGCTCGACGACGCCAGCGCTCGCTTCGCCGGCTTGCTGCGCGACCGTGGGATTCAGCCCGGCGATCGCGTCGCGATCATGCTGCCGAACGTCCCCCACTTCGCCGTCTGCTACTACGGCATTCTGCGGGCCGGCGGAGTCGTCGTCCCGATGAACGTGCTGCTCAAGCAGCGCGAGGTCGCGTTACTACCTGGGCGATTCCGGCGCGCAGCCTGCTGTTCGCGTGGGAGCGGTTCGCCGAGGACGCGGAGGCCGGCGCCGCACGAGGCTGACGCGCGAGTGCGATCATTCGTCGAGCACGGCGGTTCGTTCGAGACGGTCGCTCGCAGCGGCGGCACCGGGGCTCGAGCTCGCCGAAACCGCGGACGCGCGACACGGCCGTGATCCTCTACACCTCGGGCACCACCGGCACGCCGAAGGGCGCCGAGTTGACGCACGCGAACCTGCCAGCGCAACTGCCGAGATCTCGAGTCGACTGTTCGACCTCGGCCCTGAGGCCGTCACGCTCGGCGCGCTGCCGCTGTTCCACTCGTTCGGCCAGACGTGCGCGCTTGAACGCGTCGATCGCCGGCGCCGGCACGCTGACGCTGATCCCGCGCTTCGATCCGGTGAAGGCGCTCGAGATCATCGAGCGCGACCGCGTGTCGCGTGTTCGAGGGCGTGCCGACGATGTACGGCGCGATGCTCCACGTCCCCGACGCGCGAGCGGTTCGACACCTCGACGCTGCGCGTCTGCGCGTCGGGCGGCGCGGCGATGCCGGTCGAGCTGATGCGCGGCTTCGAGCAGGCGTTCAGCTGCAAGATCCTCGAGGGCTACGGCCTGTCGGAGACCTCGCCGGTCGCCTCGTTCAACCACCCCGACCGCGAGCGCAAGCCGGGCTCGATCGGCATCGCCGATCGAGGGCGTCGAGATGAAGGTCGTCGACGACGAGGACAACGACGTGCCGCCAGGCGAGGTCGGCGAGATCGTGATCCGCGGGCACAACGTGATGAAGGGCTACTGGAAGCGACCCGACGCGACCGGCGGACGCGATGCGCGGCGGCTGGTTCCACACCGGCGACATCGGCGAGGTCGACGCGGACGGCTACTTCTTCATCGTCGACCGCAAGAAGGACATGATCATCCGCGGCGGCTTCAACGTCTACCCGCGCGAGATCGAGGAGGTGCTCTACGAGCACCCGGCGGTGCGCGAGGCGGCCGTCGTCGGCATCCCCGACGACGAGTTCGGGCGAGGAGGTCGGCGCCGCCGTGGCGCTCAAGGACGGCGCCGACGGCGACGCGCGGAGGAGCTCGCGCGACTTCGTCAAGGATCAGGTCGCCGCCTACAAATACCCGCGCCACGTGTGGTTCGTCGACGAGCTCCCGAAGGGCCCGACCGGCAAGATCCTCAAGCGCGAGATCAAGCTTCCAGAGGCCGCGTTGAGCGCGCCGGTCCGACGATCCGCGCTGCGGCGCCGCGCGGATGACGGACGCTGATCTTCTCGCCTGATCGTCGAGCTCGCCGAGTACGAGCAGGCGCCGGAATCGGTCGTCGGCACGCCCGAGCTGCTCGCGCACGCGCTGTTCGGCGACGACGCCGCCGCCGAGGCGGTGATCGCCGAGCTCGACGGCGCGCCGGCCGGCTTCGCGCTGTTCCACGGGACCTTCTCGACCTGGGAGTGCCGGCCCGGGATCTGGCTCGAGGACCTGTTCGTGCTGCCGCGCGTACCGCGGCTCCGGGGTCGGCGCGCGCGCTGCTCGCCCACGTCGCGCGGATCGCGGTCGAGCGCGGGTTACGCGCGCCTCGACTGGACGGCGCTCGACTGGAACGAGCCGGCGCTCGGCTTCTACGAGCGCCTCGGTGCGCGGCGCGCTCGACGAGTGGCAGACTGCACCGTCTGAGGGCGAGGCGCTGCGGCGCCGGCGATGCCCGCGACCGGAGTCGCCGGCCGTGAGCGAGACCCGGTCGCCGACGCGGACGCGGATCCAGTCCGAGGGTGACCAAGGCGGTTCCGCTGGGGACCGTCGTGCGCGAGTGGGGCGCGGATCGGCGTCACCGGCTTCGGTGGCCCGCCGGCGCACATCGCGCTGCTGCGCCAGCTGGTCGTCGACGAGCCGCGGCTGGATGCGCCCGCGCGAGTTCGAGGACGCGATCGCCGCCTGCAACCTGCTCCCCGGCCCGGCGTCGACCCAGCTTGCGATCTTCTGCGCCTGGCGGGTGGCGGGCCCGCCGGGCGCGATCGTCGGCGGGCTCGCGTTCATCGTCCCCGCGGTCGTCGCTGATGCTGGCGCTGTCGGTGCTGTTCCTCGCGCCACGCGCCGCCGCGTGGGTGCGCGGCGCCGGCGCCGGGGCCGGCGCCGCGGTCGCGGCGGTCGCGGTCCAGGCCGCGGCTGGCGCTGCTCGAACCGAGCTGGAGGCGGGTCGGCAGCGCCGCGACGCGCCGCGCGCGCTGGGTGGTCTACGTCGCGCTCGGCGATCGCGGCCGGCGCGCTGCTCGGCGCCGTACCTGGTGCTCGTGCTGCTCGGCTGCGGCGTCGCTCGAGCTGGCGCTCGCGCCCGCGATGCCCGCAGCTCGCAGCCCCTTGCAAGCGCGGTGCCGGCGCCGTGGTGCCGCCGCGGCCGCCGCGGTCGGCGGGCTCGGCGCGCTGGCGTGGGTCGCGTTCAAGGTCGGCGCGCTGTCGTACGGCGGCGGCTTCGTGATCGTGCCGCTGATGCAGCACGACGCCGTGCACACCTACCACTGGATGACCTCGGCGCCAGTTCCTCAACGCCGTCGCGCTCGGCCAGGTCACGCCGGGCCCGGTCGTCGCGACGGTCGCCGCGGTCGGATACGCGGCCCACGGCGTCGGCGGCGGCGTGCTCGCGGCGGCGGTCGCGTTCGCGCCCTCGTTCGCGTTCGTGCTGGTCGGCGCGGCCGCACTTCGAGCGGCTGCGCGGCGAACGTCGCGCGCGCAGGCGTTCCTCGACGGCGCCGGCCCGGCCGCGATCGGCGCGATCCTCGGCGCCGCGATCCCGCTCGCCGGCGCGCTGCGCGAGACCTGGCGGCAGTTCGTGCTCGCCGGGCCGCGGCGGTCGCTGCTGCTGGCCCGCGCGCCGCGCGATCGTGGCGACGCTGCGTCGCCGCGGCGCTCGCCGGCGCGATCGTCGGCCTGGCCGGCGGTCCGCTCCCGCCTTGCGAGCTGCGTCAGCGGCCCGTGTCCGCCGGCGCGTGGCCGCAGAAGCTGAGCACCTGCTGGATGCCGCTCGGGCGGTTCGTGTACGCGCATCGTGTACGGCAGCAGGCCGGGCACGAACGTGATCCGCTCGGCGGTCGCGCTCGAGCGCCAGGCGGCCGGGTTCGAGCCCTGCCTGGCGGCGAGCTCGTTGCCCGCGCCTCGTCGATCGCGTTCCACATCAGCGCTGCGGCAGCGCGTCGAGGTTGCCGCCGCCGCAGTAGCGCACCGCGAACTTGCCCCTCACGGGCATCCCCGAGGATCGTGCGGAGGTCCTTGTCCATGTAGATGTGCCAGCCGGTGTACTGGCCTCCCGGCGGCTGCGTCGTAGATGGCGTCACGAACGAGGCGAGCTCGCCGTCAGCTGCGGGCCGAGCACGGCCGAGGCCCACGCGTCGCGCGAGCAGCGGCCATGCGGTGTCCATGATCGCCGCGCCCGGGTCGGTGATCTTGCCGATGCCCCGGCGTCGGTGCGGTCGAGCCGGCTGCCACCGTGCGTGTGCCACGCGTCGAGCAGCGCCAGCATCTTCGCGTCGCGCGCGTTCGGCGCGCAGGCCGCCGTGGAGCAGCTTCGAGAGCGACCGGCTCGAACGTGATCTCGCGCACGTCCTGGGTCGCGGCCTCGTTCATCGCCGAGACGACGTCCGCCGGGGTCAGGTTGCTCCCGTTGCCGAGGTTGTCGATCAGCAGGTCGACGCGCTGGAGCGCGCCGAGCGACCAGTTGTCGTCCGGCGCCTCGTAGCCGGCCTGCGGCCGGTTGTTCCAGTTGACGATCTCGCCGTTCGGCGGGTTGATCCCCTGCGGATGGTTCTTGAACGAGACGTAGCCGCGCCACTCCTCCTTGCCGGTGCCGTTGATCGGCAGGTCCTGGTCGACGTTCGAGGGCCGGATCGGCACCAGCCCGCTCGTGAACACGCCGATGTCCTTGTCGTCGATGTAGAACGAGTTGAACGTCTGCGGCGTCTGGTTGGCGGCCCTGAAGAACTGGTGGATGTTGTGGACCAGTCCGTGCGCGAGGTCGTGGTAGAAGAGCAGGTCGAGCACGTCCTTGCCGTAGCTCGAGCGCTTGTGCGAGAGCGCCACGAGCCGGCCATGGACGCGCGCGTAGCCGAACACGGGCCCGTGCACGGTCCGCCAGAACGTGACCTCCGCGTGTCTTGCCGCCGGTCGTGAGCGAGCCGGCGTCGAAGAACTGCATCGGCCGGCACTTCCCGTCGAACAGGTACTGTGGATGCTGTGGCCGCAGAGCGTCTCGACGTACGTGTCGATCTGGTCGAGCCCGGCGGAGGTCAGCGACCAGGCGGAGTCCTGGCTGCGCCCGATGAAGATGTAGCCCGGGAACGGCGCCGCCGTCGCGCCGCACCTCGCTGATCCCCGGGCCCTCGAGGTCCATCTCCAGCGTCAGGCCCGGGTAGTAGTAGCCGATCTGCGGCCCGGCGACCATGATCGGGTGGTGGGTGGCCGAGCGCGCGCCGAGACGATCAGTTCCGCTTGCTCGCGTGGCCCCGGTAATCGCGCTGCACCGCGAGCGCCTGCGTCGCCGCGGACGAGAGGCTGCCGGGATCCAGGATCACGTTGCCGCTCGATGCTCTTCGGCGGCGGCTGGAGCTCGACGTGGCCGGGCACGCTGACCGGCGCCTCGGGGTCGTTCGCCTCGCGGAGGTCGTTCCAGACCTCCATGCCCCTTGTGCTGCCGAGCCTGCTGCTGCAGCGCGGCGAGGAACTCGGAGTTGACCGCCTGCTGGCCCCCGCCCTCGCCGACGAACTGGTCCTTGAGCGCGTTGAACGCGTAGATGTCGTTGCGGGTGAACGGCGGCGCCGTCGAGCCGTGCGCCGTGAAGTAGGCGTTGATGCCCTGCGAGGTAGACGTCGATGTCGTGCAGGACCGCCCGTCCCTCGGCGCCGGCGGCGAGCAGCGCGTTCGTCTGCTTGGCCACCTCGCCTCGGTCTGCGCGGTCGGCGTGAAGGTCGCGAGGTTGCCGATCAGGTTGATCGCGCTCAGCCCCGGCGCGTCGATCGCCGCCAGCAGCGAGATGTCGCGCGCCTGCTGAAGCAGCAGACCGCGGTCCTCGGCGACCACCCAGCCGGCGCCCCAGGTCACGTCGTCACGCGTGCGCCGTAGACGTGCGGGACGTTGTACGCGTCGCGCAGGATCGTCACGCCCGGGTGGGGGCACCTGCTCGGGCGAGCCAGGGCCGGTCACGGCGCTGCCCAGCGCCTCGGGCTTGAAGTCGCTGAACAGGTCGGCCGTCGTGACGTGGTTGAACAGCGGCGTCAGCGCGTTGTACATCTCCGCCTGCTGCTCGATCTGCGGCACGTGGCGCCGGCGTCGGGATCGATCCGTACTCGCCCGACGGCATGATGTCGCGCGCGATGATCGCGTAGTCCTTCGCCGAGGTCGGCGCGCGCGCCGCGGACGCGGCCGCCGGCACCAGCAGCGCCGGCCAGCACGGCAACCAGCACGCTGCAAGCTTGCGCGAGCTCATACGGTCCCTCTCTTCTCTCTCGTTCGCCTGTCCGCTCGGCCGGGCGGCCACGCTACACCCTACCGATTTGCACGCGGGCCGTCGAGCACTGCCGGAGGCGAAGTAGATGAAGCCCCGCCGAAGCGGGGCTCTCCCTTAGCAGGCCTGTAAGCCGGATCCTGTCCGGGGCCCGCCCGCCTTGCGCGGTCCGCGCCCGTGAGCAGTCATCCATCTGTGCGGCCTACCCGGACCTTGGCGGGTAACCTACGAACGGTCCTGCTTGGCCTAGCATCAGGTGGGGTTTGCCTGGCCGCCGCGTCACCGCGACGCTGGTGCGCTCTTACCGCACCATTTCACCCTTACCGGCCTGAAGCTCTGCAGCGGCTCCAGGCTTAGGCGGTGTCGTTTCTGTGGCACTTTCCCGCGGGTTTCCCCGGGTCGGCGTTACCGACCACCTTGCCCTGTGATGTCCGGACTTTCCTCGAAGGTAGTCACCTCCGCGACTGCTCAGCCTGCATCGGCCAGGATAGCGGCCGCGTCCCGAGCCGCTGCGCGGTGATGCACGCGCAAGGCGCCGCGCGGTACCGCGCAAGCGCGACCGTAGCTCCGTCTGCGCGCTACGAGATCGTCGAGCCGCATCGATCGCAGCGCCCGCCCGATCGGCAGCGCGTGAGCACCGTACTCCGGCGCGATCCAGCCACCGCACACCGGGCACTCCACCGGCCGATGGGCGGCGAGCCCCTCCCATACGCCGGCGAGCAACTCGTCGAGCGTCGGCTCAGCGCGCCCATCGCCGAACAGCGTCGGCGGCGCGAGCGTCAGCGTCCTCACCGCAGATCCCTCAGACGATGCTCCGCATCAGCCCGACGACCTTCCCGAGCACGCGCACGTCCCGGCTGCGGATCGGCTCCATCGTCGCGTTCTCCGGCTGCAGCCGGATGTGGTCGGATTCCTGGAAGAACCGCTTGACGGTCGCCTCCTCACCGACGAGCGCGACGACGATCTCGCCATCCTCGGCGGTCTCCTGCGGCCGCACGACGACCAGGTCCCCCTCCAGGATCCCGACGTCCCTCATCGACTCGCCGCGCACGCGCAGCAGATACTCGCCGTCCTCGCCGCCCGCGAACGCCGGCGTCTGCACGTAGTCCTCGATGTTCTCCTCGGCCAGCACCGGCTGCCCCGCCGCGACCTGGCCGACGAGCGGCAGACCCGGGCCGCACGATGCTCCGCATCCCGGCGGCCGCCCGGTCCAGCAGCTCGATCGCCCTCGGCTTCGTCGGGTCTCGCCGCAGCAGACCGATCCGCTCGAGATTCGCCAGATGCGCGTGAACCGTCGAGGACGAGGCCAGCCCGACCGCCTTGCCGATGTCACGCACGGTCGGCGGATACCCGTACTTCGCCGAATAGCGCTTGATGAAGTCGAAGATCTCCTGCTGGCGCTTGGTCAGGTCCATCGCCCGCTCCTTGCTCGCGGGCCGTGACCGCACGGGTCGAACATGTGTTCGGAACTGTAGCGCGCGCCTTGGACGGACTCAAGGGCTCGGTCAAACGGTCGGTTGGAGCACGCCGCGCCCGCACATCCGTGCCCTGGGCCCAGCACCCACGGGGCTATACTGGCCGCCCACGCGCCTGTGGCGGAATTGGTAGACGCGCAAGGTTGAGGGCCTTGTGGACCGATGGTCCGTGGAGGTTCGAGTCCTCTCGGGCGCACTGCGAGAAAGCCCTGCTAGCGGGGCTTTTTTGATGCCCGCACGCGCTCGGCCCACTGATCGCCTACCTGATCGGCGGGGCGGGCTACCACACCTTCAGCGGCGACTTCGGAACGGTGATGGCAATGCTCGGCATGGGCGCTCTATACGCCTTCGCGGTGGCCGCGATCACGCGGCTGCTGCAACTCGGCCTCGGACTCCTAGGCGCCCTCGTCGCATCACTCGTATTCATCTTCCTGAACTTCCCCAGCTCCGGCGGCGCCGTCGCGCCCCAGCTGATGCCCGGCTTCTGGCGCTTCCTCAGCCACTTCTGGATTGGGGCCGCCGGCCTCGATGCCAACCGCAGCGTTCTCTACTTCCACGGCGGCGGCGTCGGGACCGATGTACTCACAATCCTTGCGTGGATAGCCGCTTGGGCGGCGCTCCTCGCGATCCCGATCTACGTCCGAACCACACGACGGAAGACCACCGCCACCACCGCTCTCAGAGCGCAAACCGCATCCCAAGCTGGTGGATCGCTAGCTTAGCTAGGTCGTGGCATCGCTGGAGGGTCTCCTGACCCGAGGACAGAATCCTCGATTCGGAGTCTCCGTCAAACAGTGAAGATATGGCCAGGTGTCCGGCCCGGAGTCTGACCTACCGTCAAACTGACCCTTCGGGTGTCGTTCCTGGGACTTGTCGGCTTCGGGCTGGCCGCCGCTGATCGCCCATATGGGCGGTCGGGTCGGGCGGCGTGACCTCATAGGAACCTGTTCAAGTGCCTCGTCACTGTTGTGTCCGCCCTTCCCGACCGGGCCGCCCTCCGGACAAGGAAGGGACGACATGCACAGCATGACGCAGGAAGACGCGGTTGTCATCGGCGGCGTCGATTCGCACGCCGACACGCATCACGCCGCCGCGCTGGATCAGCGCGGAGCGCTGCTCGCGACCAAGAGCTTTGCGACCACGAACCCGGGATACCGGGAGCTGTTGGCGTGGCTGCGCGACTTCGGGACGGTAGACGTCGTCGCGATCGAATCGACCGGCTCCTATGCCGCGGGCCTGGTGCGCTACCTGCGCGAGCAAGAGGTCAGAGTGCTCGAGGTCAACCAGCCGCACGCGCACACCCGCCACCGGCGCGGCAAGAGCGATCCGATCGACGCCGAGATGGCCGCCAGGCTCGCGCTCGCTGGCAAGGCCACCACGATCCCGAAGCAGACCGATGGGATCGTCGAGTCGATCCGCCAGCTCCGGGTCGCGCGCGAGAGCGCGGTCAAGTCACGCGCCGCCGCCACCGTCCAGCTCGGCGCCCTGATCACGACCGCCCCGCAGGAGCTTCGCGACCAGCTCTCCTGCCGCAAAACGCTCGCCGGGAAGGTCTCGCTGTGCCGAAAGCTCCGGCCGGCCGTCGAGGAGCTGCGCTCCCCTTCCCAAGCCGCGAAGTTCGCGCTGCGCTCGATCGCGCAGCGCATCGCCGCGCTGGACAGCGAGATCGTCGTACTCGACCAGCAGCTCCAGCCGCTCGTGCAGGCCGCTGCCCCACGCACCATCAAGCTGCTCGGAATCTCAACCGGCCACGCCGGGCAGCTGCTGGTCACCGCCGGGCAGAACATCGACCGGCTCGCCGGCGAAGCCGGATTCGCCGCGCTGTGCGGGTCCAGCCCGATCCCTGCATCGTCGGGCAAGACGACCCGTCACCGCCTCAACCACGGCGGTGACCGCGACGCCAACCGCTCACTACACATGATCGCCGTCTGCCGCCTTCGCTACTGCGAACGCACCCGCGCCTACGCCAAGCGCCGAACCGCAGAAGGCAAGACTCAGCGCGAAATCATGCGCTGCCTCAAGCGCTACATCGCGCGTGAGGTCTTCACCTCCCTCCGTGCCGACCTCGCCGAAACCGCGCAACCACGACCGATGGTCTCGACCACCATCATGTGCGGCAACCCCGGCTTCGGGATCAACCGAACCCGCACTTGACATCTATAGGAACGTCCCGGCCTGCCTCACGACGATCGCATTTTCGCGAGGGAGTCGTCCGGCGCCGGCGCGCGTCACGCCTCGTTCTGGGCGAAGGAGAGGCCGCGCCCGACGCAGGCAAGGTGGCTGCCTTGCCGTCGCGCTTGCGCGCGAGCCCGTGTCCTGGCTAACGGTCCCGGCAAACTGCATTCCGCGCGGAGGTGGGCGCGTACGGCCGCGGGCCAAATGCCTGCGCCGCGGGATTGCGCACGACGAGATCCCGCCACCGCTGCGCTATACGTGCCGCGGCTGCGCTGGTTTCGACTGCCGGCCCGGCTTGGCGCCATAGCGTTGCTTCTCCGAAGGCCTGCATGATGCCGTCGCCACTGGCAGGATCGCGGATACCCGCGAGCGTGACCGCCGCGATGATCGCCGAGTCGCCGGCCACGAGGGGCGAGCGGACGACGAGCCGGTCGAGTGTGGACAGCGCTTCGTCGAGCAGCGGCGCTCCTTCGCGCTCGATCCGCAAACGGGACTCGAGCGTCCCGCACTCTTCCCCGGCGCGGCCGAGCACGATTCCATCGCCGCGCAGCAGGCAGGCCTGAGCCGCCAGCGTGGCTCTGAGCGACGCCGATACCCGCGCGCCGGCTCCGACAATCAGCGGCTGCCCAAGCCAGATCAGCCGGCCCCCTTCGCCCACCTCGATGAAAATCCAGAGCCGCGCCTCATCACCGCCGCGCGCGCTGTGGGCGACGATGGCGCCTAGCTCCACCAGCTCGAGCGACGCGTCCGCCCCAACTACCACCGAGACCGTCACATCGTCGGCGCGCAGCAGCGAGGCTCGGCTTTGCACCAGGGCCACCCGCGCCCAGCCGTGGCGCGCGGGGAGGATCCGTGGCCGCCATGGCTCGGTGCCGGAAAGGGACGCGATCACCGTCCCGAACGGGCCTTTCGCGGCACCGACATGAATCGAATCTGCGATCAATGCGGGTGCGCGTGATCGTGGTGATGCCCGTGCGGCGCGGGGGGTCCAGGGTCGACGCTGATCAGCTCGCCCGCCCGCCAAGCCACGACCTGCGTGCGCACCCAGTTCACAAGCGGCGCGACCGACGCCCGGGCGCGTAGCGACAGTGCGACCACCGGCCGCGGACCGCGCTGGGCGGCGGCGTCTCTGACCATCAGCGCCACGTCAGAGCCGACGATAGGGCGCGAGGTCGACCTTGTTGATCACCAGCAGGTCGGCGCGGGCGATTCCGGGGCCGCCCTTGCGCGGCACGTCGTCGCCGCCGGCGCAGTCGAGCACGAAGATCTGCGACGTCGGCGAGCGCGGGGCTGAACACCGCGGTGAGGTTGTCGCCGCCCGACTCGACGAACACGACGTCGAGCGGGCCCTCGCGCGTCGCTCGAGCTCGCCTCGATCGCCTCGAGGTTCGCGCGAGATGTCGTCACGGATCGCCGTGTGCGGGCAGCAGCCGGTCTGGACCGCGAGGATCCGCTCGGCAGGCAGCACGCCCGTGCGAGCGCAGGAAGCGGGCGTCCTCGTCGGTGTAGATGTCGTTCGTCACGACGCCGAGCTCCAGCTCGCCCGACGAGCGCGCGGCAGAGCGTCGCGATCAGCGAGCTCTTGCCCGTGCCGACCGGGCCGCCGACGCCGATCGCGCAGTGCGCGGTTTTCAGCTGGCAAAGAGCCTCCGTTCGGTCTTGGCGTGGCCAAGCGCACGCCGATCGAGCAGAGGCGTCGCGGTGCGAGAGCAGTTCCGTGCGCCGCGCACAGCCAATGCCTCGATCTCGGCCGCCAGCTCCAGCGACCCAGCCCGAGGCGACCGCGGCGTCGAGCGGGAGCAGCTTCACGGCCGCAGCAGCAACTGTGGCCGCGTCGTCGTACGAGCGATACACGCGCCGCTTCGGTGCCGCTGAGCCCGCCCACGCCGGCGACGACGCCAAGCGCGATCGGCCCGCGGCGTCACGTCGCTCGCGCGCCCGGTAAGCGTGAAGCAGCTCGGCATCCGGGAACCACAACGCGGCGCCGTGCGCAGCAGTCCCCGCCCCAGCTGGCGAGCGGCGCGGCGCAGCGGCTCGGCTGGCGTTCGCGCCGCGGACTCCGCATCGAGAGCGACCAGAGTCCTCGATCGAGCGGGCCGCAGCACCGCTGCGAAGGCGAACGCGGCGTCGACTCGCGCGACGGTGAAGCAGCCGCGCGCGCATGAACCCGGGGATCTCCGACGCCGCTCAGCGCACGCCGCCTCGAGGCCCGCCCGAGTGCGCGTAGCCACCCGACGGCGTGCGCGCGTCGGCCAGCAGCAGCTCGCAGGACAGCGCTGCTCAAAACAAGGAGTACCGCTGCGCCAGCGGCAGCTCGGCCGCCGGCGCGGGCTCGACCTGCTCGCCGTCGACGCTGACGACGAACGTCTCGGCGTCGACCGGATGTCCGGGAGCGCGTCGTTCTTCGGCAGGTCGGCCTTGCCGACGGCGCGTGTGTCAGCGACCGGCACGAGCGCGCGGCGCAAGCCCGAGCCGCTCGGCGAGTCCCGCCTCCAAGCGCCGCGGGCGCGACGAACGGACAGCGAGACTGCGGCCGCAGCCGCGGCCGAGCGCAGCGAACATCGGTCGGCCGAGCACCGGCTGGGGGGTCGGGATCGAGGCGTTCGCGTCGCCGATCGGCGCCCACGCTGACGGCCCCGCCCTTCAGCACGAGGCGCGGCCGCACGCCGAAGAACGCCGGGTCCCAGAGCACGAGGTCGGCGAGCTTGCCCGACCTCGACCGAGCCGACTCAGCGTCGATCCCGTGCGCGACCGCCGGGCAGATCGTGTACTTGGCGACGTAGCGGCGGCACGCGTTCGTTGTCGGCCTCGCTCGCGCCCGTAGCGTGCCCCAGCGCGCCTTGACGACGTGCGCGGTCTGCCAGGTCCGGATGATCGTCTCGCCGACCCGGCCCATCGCCTGCGAGTCCGAGCCGATCATCGAGATCGCGCCGAGGTCGTGGAGCAGTCCTCGGCGGCGATCGTCGTGGCGCGGATCCGGCTCTCGGCGAACGCGAGATCCTCGGGCACGCGCGGGTTGAGGTGGTGGCAGACGATCAGCATGTCGAGATGCTCGGCGACCGTGTTGCACGGTGTGCGGCCGCGTCGGGTTGGTCGACGACGGCAGCACGTTCGGGTGCGACGGCGATCGCGATGATGTCCGGCGCGTGCCCGCCGCCGGCGCCCTCGGTGTGGTAGGCGTGGATCGTGCGGCCGGCGATCGCCGTCGACGGTCGACTCCAGGATAGCCGGCCTCGTTGAGCGTGTCGGTGTGGATCGCCACCTGCACGCCGCACGCGCTCGCACGCGCGTGCAGGCACGCGTCGATCGCGGCCGGGCGTCGAGCCCCAGTCCTCGTGCAGCTTGAAGCCGCCGGCGCCGGCCGAGACCTGCTCGCGCGAGCGCCGTCGGCGGAGACCGTGTTGCCCTTGCCGAGCAGCAGCACGTTGACCGGCAGCTCGTCGAGCGCGCGGTGCATCATCGCGAGGTCGTCCAGGCGCCCGGCGTGACGGTCGTCGCCCGGGTCCCCTCGGCCGGCCCGGTGCCGCCGCCGATCAGCGTCGTCATGCCCGCGGCGAGCGCCTCGGTCACGATCGTCGGCGTGATGAAGTGCACGTGGCAGTCGACGCCGCCGGCGGTGAGGATCCGCCCCTCGCCGGCGATGATCTCGGTCGCGGCGCCGATCCGCAGCGCCGGGTGGACGCCGTCGACGATGTCCGGGTTGCCGGCCTTGCCGAGCGCGACGATCCGCCCGTCGCGGACCCCGACGTCGGCCTTGACGACGCCCCGTGGTCGAGGACGACGCGTTGGTGATCACGAGCGTCGGGCGCGCCCTCGGCGCGCGTCGTGGTCGCCCTGGAGCATCGACTCGCGGATCGTCTTGCCGCCGCCGAAGACCGCCTCGTCGCCGCCGGCGCAGTCGGTCCTCCTCGACCTCGATCCAGAGGTCGGTGTCGGCGAGCCGGACCCGGTCGCCGGCCGTCGGCCCGTACAGCGCGGCGTAGCGGTCGCGGTCGATCTCGCTCACGTCGCGCACCTGCAGGCCCGGGAACGCGTGCGCGCGCCGGCGAGCGCGACCAGCTCGACCTCGACGCTCGACGCCGGGCTCGAACCGCACCGAGGTGCCCGCGGGGACGTCGAGCCGGAACCCGCGCGCGGCCGTCGCGGTCGAACTCGAGCGCGGCGTTGACGTCGGCGAAGTGGAAGTGCGAGCCGACCTGGATCGGGCGGTCGCCGCGTGTTCGACGACCGCGACGCGCGCGCCGCTCGCGCCCGGCGCGAGCTCGAGCGCGCCCGCCGCGGCGACCGATCTCGCCCGGGATCATCACGCGACCGGCTCGTGCAGCGTCACGAGCTTGCGCCCGTCGGGGAACGTCGCCTCGACCTGCACCTCGTCGAGCATCTCCGGGACGCCCTCCATCAGCTGCGTCGCGTCGCAGCACCGCGCGCCCGTCGCGCATCAGCTGCTCGACCGTCGCGTCGCCGTCGCGCGCCCGCTCGATCACCCAGCACGACAGCAGCGCGACCGCCTCCGGGTAGTTGAGCAGCACGCCGCGCGCCAGCCGGTCGCGGGCGACCATCCCCGCGACCGCGAGCAGCAGCTTCTCCTGATCGGATGGCGTCAGATGCATCGCGCGCTCAGAGTCTGGCGAGCCGGCCGGCGGCGGTCAAGGGCCCAGCGTCCAAGCCGGTCCCGAGCAGTCGCATCGCCGTGCCGGGCACGGCAGCCCACCGCGGGCACACTGGACGATTGGGCGCCGGCGAGATTGAGGCCCCCCGTTGAGCACCGCGAGAAATGCCACGGCAACGATCACTCCGCCCACGGTGAAGCGGCCCGGTCGGATCGCGGGTGCGCTCAGGAACGCCGCCGTCAGCCCTTCCAGCATGAAGTTGGTGCTAACGGTCGGATCTGCTCCGCCGGAGCGGGCTACCTCGAGCACGCCAGCGACACCAGCAAGCAGGCCTGCCACCCGGCGAACCGCCGCCGTCAGGTTCGAGCCCAAGGCCTGCAGATACCGTCCGAGCGGCGTCTAATCGAGCGACCCGCGATCGCGAGCAGCACCAGGTCCGGGCACGGAGCCCCAGCGTATTGCCCGTCCCGAAGTCGATCACGCTGTTGGGCACGCTAACGATCGCCTGGCCGTTCTTCTTCAGAGAGATCACGCCACCGACGACGGTGGCCGTTCCCAGCGTCACAATCACGGCGTTGACGCCGCCGCGGGTGACGATCAGACCGTTGATCAGGCCGACCAAGCCACCGATCACGACACCGACGAGCGCCGCGACCGACGGGCCTGTGCCGCTGGCCATGAGCGACGCGGCACAGACCGAGGACAGCCCGGCGGTTGCGCCGACGAACAGATCGAATCGATTGGTGATCAACGGGACGAGCGCGGCAAGCCATATGCCATCATATGGCCATGGCTCGAACTCAGACTCTTGTACAGCTCTCCGACGAGTTGCTCGCGCAGTTGGACGCTCGCGCAGCGCGCGAAGGGCGTAACCGCTCGGAGCTGATCCGCGACGCACTCGCGCACTACCTCGCCGCTGACCGCGAGGCCGAGATGGACCGCCTCATCGTCGAGGGCTACGCACGCCACCCGCAGACCGTCGAGGACACCACTGCCGCAGAGTGGGCAGTGCGTGCCTCCATCATCGCCGAGAACTGGGACGAACGATGAATCGCGGCGAAGTGTGGTGGTACGAGCTGCCGGACACCGGGAGACGCCCCGGCTGCATCATCACCCGCCAAGCGGCAATCCCGGTCCTCAACGCTGTGCTCGTGGCCCCCGCGACCAGGTCCGTCCGCGGCATCCCCTCCGAGGTGCTGCTCGGGCCTGAGGACGGCATGCCTCAGGCGTGCGCGCTGTCCCTCGACAACCTCCTGCCCGTCCCTAAGGCGCTGCTCACACAGCGCATCACCCGACTAGGCCCCGCGAAACTCGAACGGCTCTGCGCCGCGCTCAAAATAGCGGCCGGCTGCTGACCACGCCAGGTCCCCCGGCAGAGTCTCCCGGGGTCGGCCCGAACGCTCACACTGGAGCGATCGCGAGGTAACTCACACGAAGTTCTCGCTGCGACCTTCCTCGAGCGGCTGCCCAAGCTCGGGCTCATGTTGAAACGCACCACCACCATGGCCGACGACCTCCGTCGCAACCGGTAAAGCACACGAGTTGCGGCTGTTTTGAAGACACCCCTGTCAGCCCGTGGCCCCTCCCCACACGCGCGACAACACTCGTGACAACATCAATCCGTCCAATGCGTCCAATCCGTCCATGAACCCTGACGATTTGGACGGTTTGGACGCTCCTGGACGCATCGACACGATCCATACAAGGTGAGGGCATTGTGGACTGATTGGTCCGTGGCGGTTCGAGTCCTCTCGGGCGCACTGAAGGTTTAGCAGTGGTCGAGCTAAAGCTAAAGACCGAACACCGCCACCAGTGCGGTGTCGACCGCGCCAAGCTCCTGGGCACTCAGGTGCCCCACCGAGCCGCCGAGGCGCTCTGAGCTCACCGCGGTCGTCTGCTCGACGAGCACCCGAGTCTGCCGACCTTCGAGCTCGATCACAGGACGAAACGAGCGGGCAGGAGCCGACGCTGATGTCGGCGCGACCAACACAGTGCTGAGCGCCAGCAGCTCATCCGCCTGCACCACGACGGCAAAGCGCATGCCCCGCTGCTCGCGACCACGCGCCTCCCGCGCGACGCGGAGGCGAAAAACCTCCCCGCGAACCACCCGCTCAGCTCTCAGGCCAAGGAGCTGCCACGAGGTCCATTGCGCGGCGCACGCGCCGCGCCTCGGCTACATCCGCCGGATCGGCAGCGGCCAGCTCAGCCTCAGCCCGCAAGGAGCTGCGACGCCGCCGGCGCTCGGCCGCCTCACGCAACGCGAGACGGATCGCGTCGGAGTCATTGTGCCCCTCATTCCGAAGCACAGCGAGATCTTCCTCGGCACGCCGATCAAGCCGCGCCTGAACCGTCCGGCTCATGCAACGAGCGTACCACGATTCGTATGACGCTCGCTTGCCCGTGACAACACTCGTGACAACATCCAATGCGTCCAATGCGTCTAATCCGTCCGCGGATCCTCACGATCTGGACGATTTGGACGCTCCTGGGAGCATCTACACGGTTTCGTACAAGGTTGAGGGCCTTGTGGACCGATGGTCCGTGGAGGCAAATACCCACATTCGTACCCACCGTCTGACAGCGCCCTGTGGGTACGTGACAACAAAGCGTGGGTACGCGTGAGCGTCCGGTCCGATTCCATCGAGGCGGCTGGGAGGCGCGCTGGCGGGATGCAGACGGACGCCAGCGCAGTCGCCGCTTTCCGTCCGAGGACGCGGCGTTGGCATTCGACGACGCGCTTGCCGAGGTCTCCCCGGCCGCCCGCCGGACGGACACGGCCGGCCACGGCCGTAGCGGCGGCGTGTATGCCTAGCAGACCGCCGACGGTCCCCGCTGGCGGTTCGTTTATCGCCGTGGTGACGGCTCGCAGACGACGAAGCGCGGCTTTGCAAGCGAGCGCGCCGCGCGTGACGCTCGGCGCCGTCTGATCGAGCAGGTTGAGCGCGGTGAGGTGCGGCACACGAAAGAGACGTTTGGTGGGTATTGGGAGCGCCGGCTCGGACGGCGGCGTCCTTATCTAGAGCGCGGCACGTGGTCTGCCTGCGAGGTCGCCGGACGCAAGCGTCTGCTGCCCGCGTTCGGCCCTCGCCCGCTCGGCGAGCTGTCCGTCGACGCCATTCGCGACTTCGTCGGCGAGCTGGCCGAGGAGGTCGAGGCCGGCGAGCTGTCGGCCAAAACGGTCAACAACGCGCTCGGGACGCTCGTCGTCTGCCAAAACGCCGCTGTCGACGACGGCCTGCTCTCGACCAACCCGGCACTGCGCGTCCAACGTCTCCCACCGGCCCGCATCGAGCGAGATCATCTGCGCCTCGACGAGATCCCGCGCTACATCGATGCATGCTCGAGCGTGTACCGGCCTCTCGCCGAGCTACTGATCGGCAGCGGCTTGCGGATCTCAGAGGCGCTCGCTCTCCGCCTCGGCGACCTGGAGCTGACGGGAAGCGGTGGCACGATCGTGGTCTATCGCTCACACAAGCGCGGCGGCGTGGGCTCGACCAAATCGGACCGCTTCCGCGCGGTGGAGATCGGGCCTAGCCTCTGCTCCCTGCTGCGTGACCAGGTCGCGCGCCGCGCCGAGCTCGCGACCGGCGACCACGCCGCCGCGATCCTGTTCGTCATGCCCGTCCGCCTAGCAAAGCGTAGCCAGGGCCGCTGGCCGAGGCGCCGGCGTCGGCGAGCCGCTTGACCGCAACACCGTCTCACGCGACTGGCACAAGAACACCCTCCAGGACGCCGCCCTGCGCGACATGCCGCTCCATGCGCTCCGGCACACGGCCGCGGCAGCCTGGCTGGCCACCGGAAACTCGCTCATGTACGTTCAGCGCCAGCTGGGCCACGCGGACATCAGCACAACGGAACGCTATTACGGCCACCTCGATCGGCACGTGCTGGCGGCTGGTGCGGTCGCCACCGAGGGGGCCAACCAGCGCGAGCTTGCTGCAGCCACCGCTCGATGTCTTCCGGGACGAAGCGAAGCGGCCCGTCGGCGCCGCCAATCCGGAGCGACGGCAGCCGTCCGGTCCTTGCAGCTTCGTACACCCAGGCTCGCGATACCGCGAGCTCGCGTGCGACGTCGTTTTGCTTCATCAGAGTCACCTGCTCACTCGCCCGACCATCCCCGCGGTCACTCGCTTCCATAAAGGCCATAACCAGCGCCGGCGGAACGCGACACCATCAGGACCCTCGCGTGCCGCCGAGCGAACGAATCTCTTTTGACCACAGGAATCAGGGGCCATCCTCCTATCGCAATAGCGCTAGAGCGTCTAGCGCTATTATCGCTTATTGAAATCCCGAGGGCGCTCGGTAGCCCAAGCGCGTCGGGGGATGCGCTTAGCGCAATCAGCGCTAGGATGGTCAAGTGCTAGATGATGAACTCTTGACGCTTCCGCAGATCGCCGACATGCTCGGCGTCAACCCCTCGACCGTCCGCCTATGGGTCAGCGAACAACGCCTCCCCGCCCACAAAGCCGGCGGCCGCAAATGGCTCGTGCGCCGCGGCGATTTGATCGCGATGCTCGAGGACCAGCCCCACGTCGGTAATCCCAAACGGCCACCCGCGAAACCAGCGCCGAAGGACTGGAGCGAGGTCGACCTCGCCGGCTCGGTCGAGCTGCTCGGGGGGATCAGGTGAGCGAGCAGCTCGTCTCAACCCAGACCGCGCTTGAGCAGCTGCGCCGGGCCGATGAGCGCTGGCGCGCCGCGATGCGCGGCCTCGAGGACTACTCAAGACGGCTGCGCGAGCTCGCCGACGCGGCCGAACACGAGAGCCGCGCCCTAACCCTTTCGCACCTCGCCAACGTCAAATGGCGCCCGATGGCCGGCGCCAGCCAGCTACGACGCCCATTCGAGCTCGAGCGCGAGAGCGAGCGCCCCGGACCCACCGCCCTCTGGACGCGGTTCGACCGCCTTTGGAAACAGCTCGGAGCGGCGATAGAGGCCGACAGCATCACCAACCTCGCAGCCGCCTTCCAAGAAGTGTCCACCGTCGCCGGCGAGCTCGCCACTGCCCTTGAGCACAAACCGGCCGCAGACAGGCCCGCTCGTCGCGTCATGAGCTGACGGAGCGAACAGCCGATGACGTCGTGTCATCGGCCGGTGACTCTGGCATAGCGTCGGGCGTCTCGCGACTGCCAGCGGGCTTGCGAGCCCCTCCGCAGGGCGGTGCGCCACCTCAGGCCGACTCCATCCGCGTCAGCGCCCTGAGGTGCATCGTCGACTGCCTGAAGCGTCATCTCTCTCCCAGCGTGATCATCGCCGCGCTGTCATGACCGCTGTCCAGGCGCGCGCCGAGCGATGGTCGATCAGCGTTGCGGGCCAACGACTCTGGTTACCGCAGGCCGGCGCTCGGACCCGTCGGACAAAGCTGGTTACAAGCTCGCGATTTCCGGCACCAACTCGAACTAGCCGTCTGCGGCTCCGATGCTCCCGGAGATCTCGTCGATCGCCGCGCGCTCGGCGTCGCTGACGGCGACGCCGCTCTCCCGGTGCGCGTTGGCAACCTTGTCGGCGACCGTCAGCACGAAGCGCCGATAGCCTTGGATCTCCTCCGCCGTGGCCTTGCCCTCGAGCAACCCGATCGCGTCTCGCAGATGCTGAAGGCCATGCTGTTTCAGCTCTTCGGCGGAGTGGTAGCGCGTATGGTCGATCCCGGGCTTGGCACCAACAATCTCGTCGAGCAGCTCGCTCTCGCCGTGCTCCTGACGCGCCTCGGCATACGCCTTGGCCATCGCCCACGTTTCCCGCCACGTGCCCCCGCGTTGAGCGGTCGAGACGATCATACCGGCAGTTCCTGGACCGTCGCGCACCGTCTCCCACTCCTCGTCGGTGAAGTCAGCCTTACCCGTCATAGCTTGCTCCTTAACCTCGGCGAACCCGCCGGTGGTGCGATTCAGATCCAAACAGGATCGCACGTTGCGCCGGAGCATCGGACCGGGAGCTACGCAGCACTCTGGCAGCCCGCGCCGCAATGCCACGAACGCTGTCCGCGCACGCGCGCGCAACGGCACTTGACCTTCCTTCGCCTCCGAACGCTGCCGCTTCGGCGAAAACCGGCAATCTCGCTTCGGAGCGGCCAACTGGACAACGGCGATCGCGGGTTAGAACAACCTAGCCTTCGCCTCGAAACATCGGGTCCATCATCCGGTCGTTGGGCACACCAATGGAAGCATGGCCTTGCACGCCCTTCCACTCGCCATCCTCTTCGTGCACCACGAACGTAAAGCGGACAGGAACACGCTGGCCGTCAATCTCGAAGTATCCGCGACCGGCGCCCCAGCCGACGCTGCCCTCCCGAAACCCCTTGACATCGTCGAGACCGACTGTGACGCCGAACTCGCCGTCCGGCGTCGAGTCCGCGAACAGCCGCATGATCTCGTCATAACCCTCGGCCCATTCGCTCCCGTCAGAGCCAATCGACACGACGCAGGCGTCACGCGAAACCCGCCGCCCGATTCCTTCGACGTCGGCGCGGACCATGGCGTCCACGTTGTCCCGCAGGACCTGCTCAATCTCGGGTGAGCGTTCTGGCATAGGGTTCCCTTCTGGTCGCTTGAGCAAGTCTACACGCGTGGAGCCAGGCTGTTGCGATCTCTGCGAATCCGGCCGCGAGCGGGTATGGCGCCATCGCCCGAGGTCCTGTCGCAAGTCCGCCCGCTGCTCGTTTCGATCAAAGCGACACACTCGCGGCCATGGAAGTCGAAACGGTCGCAGTCTTCCGTCGCATGGCGAGCATTGTGACACCGCCCCGAGGCACTTTCGCTGATCGCATGCCTGTGGCGTACGGGCCAGTCGGCTTGCGGGCACTGAGCGCCTACGAAGCAGTTCGTGCGCACGAGCTCATGCTCAATGAGGCCGTTTCACGGTTCGAACACGCCAGACTTGGGCCGCTGATCGCGCTCAACGGCGGAGCCGTCGTCGCATTCCTGACACTGCTCGGCGCGTTGTTGGGCAAAGACAGAGGAAGGCACCCAAACCTGTGGCTCTCGGGCCTCGCGGTAGGAGCCTGAGTCTTGGGTCTCGTCGCCGCCGCCTTGGCGACTACCGCGGCTACCGGCCAGCAACGGGCCATCTCGGCGGCGCACCGGCTGCTGCGCGAACAGCTGGAGGACGCACTGATCACGGACAAGGGCGTCACGAGGATCCTGCAAGGGCCACCTCCCGGCATCGACTTGCCTTCGTCCCCGTTGCAAGGCCATTCGAAGCTGGCTGCCGTCAGACGGTGGTGGACGGGAGCAGAAAAAGCCACCGGCGACCAACCCCAGGAATGATCCGGCGACCAGACCACTGGCGAGCAACCCCAGGCACGATCCGGCGACCAGACCACCGGCGAGCAACCCCAGGCACCATCCGGCGACCAGACCACCCGCGGGCACGCCACAGGCGATAACGGCCGAAATCGCACTGCTGGGCGGGAGAAGCTCGGCAAGATTGGGAGCATCTATTACAGGCGCCTAAAGGCGAGGTGGTGGCTCAGTGTGACGATGTTTGTGACCGGCGCAGTGCTGGCGCTGGCGGCGATCGTGTCTGGACCGTCCGTGTCAAAGCCGACACAGACCAAAGCGACGACTTCCCGAGCAGCTCTGACGGAAAATGAGGCACGCTTCCACCACGGACACGCGTGGCCGCGACCGGATTCTGAAAATGCGTGATGAGCGGTTCGCGCACAACTGACGACGCTGCCACGTCGTCGCCGGTACGGAACTCTCATCGGCGCTGCCCGCCTCGGTCAACACCGGCAGCCTCACCGCCCCCGGGGAGCGCCCCGCGGCTGCTGGCAACGGACAAGCTGGGCAACTAGATCTAAGAGTGCAGACCCCCAACGGGCACTTCTGACGCGGTCCGGAGGCCAGACACGAGTCATTCGATATGCTGGCTCCGTGCCTGACGCGACGATCCCGGATACCTATCGTGATTTGCTGGACGCACAGATCCCGGTGTCGCTCGCAACGGTCGGTCCGAGCGGCCGGCCTCAGGTGACCGCGATCTGGGTGATTAGAGAAGGCGATCTCGTGATCACGTCGGTGGCTGGGATCAGGCAGAAACTGAAGAACCTCCGAGCCCGCCCGCAAGCCACCGTGTTCGTCATCGATCCCGCCAACCCATACCGCACGCTCGAGGTGCGCGGCGAGGTCATTATCGAACCGGACCCGGACCTGGCCACGCTAAAGAAGCTCCTCGCCGCGTACGGCACCGATCTCGAATCGTTTCCCGGACCGCTCGAGGGACGCGTGACCGTCACGCTGCACCCGGCCCGAGTCGTAACGAACGGCTAGCTTGCTGTCGGGTCAATGGCGGTGAACGCAAACGCCGTTCACCCTTAAGAGTTAGCGCTCGCTGATCATCAACTGTTGGTTTTCGGGACGTTGTGTGAAGGGCTTCGGGCATGGGTGGAGAATGACGTTGCGTGCTGGAGCCTGAGCGGTTGTCGGAGGTACTCGATCGTGTCGCTGAGGCGAAGATCGCCGAGTGCTGGCGGTGTTTGGTCCGGAGTGCGATAAGCGTCGACGGCGGCTGTGGGCGGCAAGCGAGGCCAAGACGCACGGGCCGGGTGGGGTTGCGCTGCTCGCCTGCCTGACGGGCTGGCCGAACAGACCTCCGTCGGGGGCTGGGCGAGCTTGAGGGTGGCGAGCGTCCGCAGCCGGATCGGGTGAGGCGAGCTGGTAGCGCGCCGGCCGGTGCTCGAGCTCGACCCCGAGGTGGTCAAGGAGCTGGCCCGGTTGATCGATCCGGTCACCCGCGGGGATTTGGAGTCGCCGACTGCGGTGGACCTCCAAGAGTCTGGCCAAGCTTCGCGAGGCGCTGGTGGGGATGGGTCCATCAGATCTCTGAGCGCAGGATCGGGAAGCTGGTGAAGGAAGGCCCAAGCCTTCCGGCTCCAAGCCAATCAGAAGACGCGGGAGGGCTCCCAGCATCCCGACCGCGACGCCTGGTTATCTCCGGTCGCGACACCGCATGCGCGCGCCGAGCTCGTCGTCCACGCCCTCCAGAATGGTGATCCTCCGCCCGCGCCCCGAAGGCCGAGCTGGTGCAC
The DNA here is from genome assembly GCA_963763525.1 of uncultured Solirubrobacterales bacterium. Lineage (GTDB taxonomy): Bacteria > Actinomycetota > Thermoleophilia > Solirubrobacterales > Solirubrobacteraceae > Palsa-465. The sequence goes on along the minus strand of CAVXPA010000006.1, from coordinate 14,765 downwards.
CGCTCTGACCCGGGTTGGAGTCCGGTCGCTGGCCTTCGGCCTGGCCGCGTACGACGGCGGAATCGCCGTGCATCTCGGGTCGGCCGGCGGCTGCTTCGCTAACGCCGCGGCCACGGGCTCGCTTTTCGACTCGTCGCACCGTCGCGGCTTCATCGGCGAGTCGACGCCTGTGAACGTCCGCGGCTTGACTACCGCCTGGAGCTGATCAGTTCACCGATGCGCTCAGTGCACGCAAGTCGCGATGAACCGAGTGATTCCCTTGACGTTGCGTAATCGATCGGCATAATCTGGTGTGGTCGTGCGCCGAGAGCGACGCACGCGGCACGCACGTCGTAGGCGGCGGGAGGAGCGAGGTCGGTGTCAAGCGCCAACGTTGATTGTGTCAAGCGATTCATTCTGGGCTCTGCTGACTACCCTGATGACATACATCGTTTCCCGCATGACGACGTCGAAGCGGTCGCCGCCCATAGGGACCCGGACCGCGATCGACTCGTGTCCGAGCTTCTTGCGCCAAACGTCGTCTTTCACGTTCCTGACTCGATGCCCTACGGCGGCGATCACGTTGGCCCTGAGGGGTTTCGGGCGATGAGCGTCGCGATGAACGCCACGTGGCGCATCGCCGGCGGGCTCGACATGTCGTTCGGTGACTTCGGCGAGGACCACGTGGTGTGCTTCCATTCGTGGCTGGGCGAGTCCGTTGATACGGGCCGGACGGTACCAGTGAGGATGGCCACGTTTTTCCGCGTGGCCGACGGCAAGATCGTTGAGGTCACGATCTTCTATTGGGACACGGCGGCGATCGTTGAGGCGACGGGCGGCGTGAAGACGGGCACATCCTGACAGGCGCGCCCTCGGAGGCACCGCCCCGCGCCACTGGACCGGCGTCCACCCGGCTCAATTTAGTAGCATCCCACGCTCTCGCGAAGCGGTTTCGCCTTTGGCCAGAAGCCACGAAAACGGGTGAACAACGACCATCGTGATCATCTTCGTCGTGATCGGCGAGTTCCAGGGCGTAGCTACGGGCGAGGAGCGCTCGCTCCCGATCTCGCGCATCCCCGTTGCGGGTGGAACCGCGCCGATCGCCGAATCCGGGGCTCGGGCAGGGGCGAGTACGATCGCGGTTTGCATATGTACCGGCGGGCTGGCGCGGCTACGGTTCGCTGGCTCCCCAGCGGGAGCCTGCTGCGCGGCGCGCACGGCCGCTCGACGCCCTATAGCGGTCACGTTGGCGCTGCTGCAGCTCGGTGCGAAGAGCGGCAGTCTGAGCGAGACTGCCGCCGGGGCGACGAAGGGGCACTCTGGACGAGCCGCCGACGTGGGGCTCCTCGGGGGGTCCTATGCTCTGGCGGTCGTGGAGATCCTGACCAGTCGTGTCCTCTTGCGGCCGACTGACCTCGGCCGGTCACTGCGCTTCTACGAGCAGACGATCGGGCTTGCGATCTATCGCGAGTGGGGGACCGGGCCGGCGCGCGGCGTCGTCTTCTTCCTCGGCGGCGGCCTGCTCGAGATCTCTGGAACGAACCCTGAACTCCCTTCGCCAGCGATCGTCCTGGTGCTACAGGTCCGCAGCATCGCCGCGACCCACCACCGTCTGATCGAGCATGGCGTTGTGGTGGACGCCGAGCCCGAACAGAGGCCGTGGGGTCTGATCGAGATGACCGTGCGCGACCCAGACGGGCTCGAGCTCATCATCGTCGAGGTGCCACCTGAGCACCCACGCCGTCGCGGCTAGGCGGCCTCACCCGGCACTTCTCGTGCAGGCCTCCGGCGCAGAACAAGCAGCAGCCCGGCGCATCCTGGCTCCATCGGCGACAAGGCAGAAGCGACGAGAATCCAGGCTCTCCGGGGATGATCGTAGGTGAAGTCACGCGAACGCTTGTTCGTGTGGGAGTGTGAGTGTGACTGGTCCGCAGGTGAGGTGAACGAGCGCGAGCGCGGCGTTGGCGGAGTGGAATCCGTAGGCGCGGCGGACGATGAGCTTGACCTTGTTGTTCATCGCCTCGGCGCGGGCGTTGCTGAGTTTCAGGCGCCGGGCGGCGAGGATGCCCTCGCGGTGTTTGCGGATCGTGCGTCCGAGCCGGACGAACGGTTTGAGGCGGCTGCGGGACAGGCGGGCGAGGAGCCGGTCGATCAGCTCGGCGACGGCGTCGACGGTGAGGCCGGGGGCGAAGATCGCGCGGACCATCTCCTTCATCGCCCAGGCGCGCGGGACCTTCCCGCCGGCGGCGTGGAGCGCGGCGAGCGTGTCGGCCTGGCGGTCGGTGAGGTCGCCGGGGTTCTTCAGCAGCGCCCAGCGGCCGTCCTTGAACTCTTGGCGGCGTCTGGCTCGCCGGCGTGGCGCAGCTCGTTCCAGTGCTCGCGGCGGACCTCGTCCAGTGCCTTGGTCGCGAGCTGCACGACGTGGTAGTTGTCGATGCAGATCGACCGCCTGGGGCGCGTGCTCGCGGACCGACTTGGCGTACCGCCGGTCATGTCCATCGAGACCGCAGTCAGCTTTGAGGCGCGCGCGAAGACTGCGGCTCGATCTCCTGCCGCCTCGAGCCATGCGCCCTGGATGCCGTCGCCGGCGGGCACGGTCGGGCACGGTCGAACGGGACCATGATCGCCGGCGCTGGCTCCTCGAGGCTGCCTGGCGTGCTCGGGCGGATGCTCGGGCGGCGGGTCGAGCTCTGCGAAGAACTCGATCGGCGGCGGCCTGCCCCTTGCCCTCGCAGCCCCACACCACGCAGCGGCGGCGGTGATCGCCGACCAGCGTGAGGTAGCGGTGGCCCTTTCGCCACGCGACCTCATCGATCGAGATCTCAAACAGCCCTCTGAGCCGGTCCCCGTCGATCAGCTCATCGCCGACACGCTCGATCATCCGCCCGATCGTCTGCCAGTCGATCCGCGTCAGCCGGCAGGTCGCGGTCTTGTCCGTCTTCGTCGCCAGCCACGCGACGAGGTTCTCGAAGTCGCGGGTGAACCGGGCGCCGTCACGGGCGAACGGGACGCCCTCCACGCGCGCACCGTGCTCGGGGCAACGCAAGCCGCCGCAGCCGGGCGTGAACCTCCAGCCGCCAGACCCCGAGATCGAGATGGCGCCAGACCGAGTCGTGATGCTGGCGGCTCTCGCGATAGCGCGTCGAGTACGAGCACTTCGGGCAACGAAGACGACGACGCCGCAACGCGACCGTGACCACCACCCGGCCAGGCTCGAAACTGACCGAGCGGACCCACACCCCCGGCAGGCACAGCAGACGAGAGAATGCAGTCGAGACGCGCATGGGCGACGACCTCCAGCTCGGGGACATCAGAACACCCCGAGCCTACGGTCCAACCCGTGCGCGTCTCCCAACCCCCCGCCCGACACCCCGCAAGCAGCGAAGAAAGCCTGCTCAGACCCGAAACCCGCGCCCAGCCACAAGCCCAAGCTCACCTACGATCATCCACGGAGCCTCGGAATCCACGAGGTTCGCTTCATCATCACACGACGATGCGCATTCTTCGCAGGAGCGACGAGGCGGAGATGGTTGCCGTCTTCTTGCAGGGCGAGTTATCCAGCGAGCGATTCGGCCCAACCGTACGTGACGCCCTGCTGGCCCTGGGTCAAGCGGAGCGGTTGCTGACCAATCCCGACATGTACGACGAGCACGCCAATCACGCCCGGGGTGCGGTGCTTGCGGCCACACGCGGATACAGCGAGGACCGTGAGCTGTTCGAGTACTTTCCAGCCGGGGTCGAGTGGGTGTGGGCGCAGATGGCAGCAGCAGAACTCGCTCGAGTCCGCTACATCGAGTACTCGTACTGGAACGAGCTCTCGGGTGGCAGCCGCCTGGCGGCCGATGCGGCGCGGCGCATCAACGCGGGCGTGCGGCCGTTCGGGGTTTCGAACGGCCCAGTTCGGCGGGCCGCCCGCGCACTGCTGAGCGGTGCACGGTTCCCGCGACTCATCCTCGCCGGCCCGCACAACGACGACCTCGTCTGCCTGGAGGGGAATGTCCGGCTGCCGGCGCACGCTCTTGCGGGCTTCCCGATCGAGGCCAAGTGCCTGGTCGGCACCTCACCTGCACTCAACCGATGGGCCTAGTGAATGCGGCCACTCTGCCCGCTGAACCTCGCACGAGTGCGAGGCCGCTCGCCGCTCCGCAATCACGAAACCTGGGCAGTCTCGCCGAGCCCTACGGCGGCGTTCGAGACAGCTGCTTTCGGGCAAATGGGCACTCGCGCCGGTCTTGGAAGTCGCCGGTTGCAGGGCTCACGAGAACGCGCGCGAAAGGGGCGCGGTGTGCCTATGCAGGCTGCTAGCGTTTCCCGGCTGACACCTCGCTAGACCGGAGCTCGGATCGCGGCGAACGCGATCGCGCCGATGGGATGGCGCTAACGATCCAGATCGTGTGGCGAAACACCCGTCCGGCGACGCCGACGCTCATCGTCCCTCGTCGCCGAAGGACTCGTCAACCCTCGAGCGCACGAGCGATGAAAGGGATCACGCGGTCAAGGACTTATCGAGCACCGCCTCTGGCAGCGTCGGCGACGAGTGGATCTCGCCATAGGGATCATCGAGGCCGCGGACTGAGCTGAGCGCGCCGCGTCTCAAGGTTCGCTGCCCAAGCGGCTCCAGCGGGTGTCGCTGCGAAGGCGGCGCTGACGCCGTGCGCGTCGATACCGTGAGAGCATGCGGCGATGTGGGCACACGGGAAGCACCGATACGTGGTCTTCGACGATGAGCCCGGGCCGATCACGTCACTGTGAACTTCTTCGCGCTCGTGACCGAGCCGTCTTGAGTGGTGACCGCGATCTTCCCAGTGGTGGCATTTGCAGGAACCGTCACCTTCAGGCTGGTGGCGTTGTCCGTGCTGATCGTGGCCGACTCTCCGTTGAACGTCACGCTGATCGCACCTTCGAGGTTCGTGCCCTTGATTGTCACAGTCGTGCCGGCAGGACCCGAAGCGGGGCTGAAGCTAGTGATCGTGGGAGATCCCTCGATTGTGACCGTCGTGACCGCATGTGAGATCGTGCCATTTGCCGCAGCAGACAGGGTGAAGGTGAACGAGCCTCCAGCAGCCAGACCGCAGTTGTTGAGAGGTACCCGGACCGACTGCAGCGTCACCCCGGGCACGAACGTGAGGGTGCCGCTCTGCCCCTGGAAGAGCTGGTTGCAGCCGCCACCGCTCGGAGTGGCGTAGTTCACCGTGACGGTGCTGGTCCCGGGCGCACTGAGCGTGACGGGCAGATCGATGTAGCCGTCGGCTTCCCCGACCACCGTGTTCGCAGTCGCGGAGATATCGGGCGACGAGACCGGCGTCTGACCGCTGGCCCCGATCGTGACCACCCCGGTCCCGTTCGTGACCACGGCGTTGGTGGGGCTCGACAGGCTCACGCTGAAGTTCCGCGACGGAGCAGCACCAGAGCGGTCGATGATGGGAACGACGACGTTCTTCGCCGTCTGCCCCGGACCGAAGGTGAGCGTACCGCTCGTGGCCGTGTAGTCGGTCCCGGCGCTGGCCGAGCCGTTGGCGGTAGCGTAATGCGACCGTGACGGTGCTGGCCGAGGGGGCTCCTTCGGGCCCGCCGAGCAGCACCGGGACCATCACGGTCCCCGCGGTCTTGTCCACCACCGCGTTACGCACGTAGAGCCCCGGTGTCGAGACCGCAGTACCGTCACCGATGATGTCCACCTGGGTGGAGGGGTCGATGATCGTACCGCTCACAGCCGAGGACAGCGTGAAAGCGAAGTTCGGGAAGTTCAAGAGCCCCCCCTCCCCCTGACCGCAGTTGTTGAGAGGTACCCGGACCGACTGCAGCGTCACCCCGGGCACGAACGTGAGGGTGCCGCTCTGCCCCTGGAAGAGCTGGTTGCAGCCGCCACCGCTCGGAGTGGCGTAGTTCACCGTGACGGTGCTGGTCCCGGGCGCACTGAGCGTGACGGGCAGATCGATGTAGCCGTCGGCTTCCCCGACCACCGTGTTCGCAGTCGCGGAGATATCGGGCGACGAGACCGGCGTCTCGACCGCTGGCCCCGATCGTGACCACCCCGGTCCCGTTCGTGATGACGGCGTTGGTGGGGCTCGACAGGCTCACGCTGAAGTTCCGCGACGGAGCAGCACCAGAGCGGTCGATGATGGGAACGACGATGTTCTTCGCCGTCTGCCCCGGACCGAAGGTGAGCGTACCGCTCGTGGCCGTGTAGTCGGTCCCGGCGCTGGCCGAGCCGTTGGCGGTAGTGTAATGCACCGTGACGGTGCTGGCCGAGGGGGCTCCTTCGGGCCCGCCGAGCAGCACCGGGACCATCACGGTCCCCGCGGTGTTGTCCACCACCGCGTTACGCACGTAGAGCCCCGGTGTCGAGACCGCAGTACCGTCACCGATGATGTCCACCTGGGTGGAGGGGTCGATGATGGTGCCGTTCATCGCCGACGACAGCGTGAAAGCGAAGTCCGGGAAGTTCACGAGCCCCCGCTCCCCCAGACCGCAGTTGTTGAGAGGCACCCGGACCGACTGCGAGGGTCACCCCGGGGACGAAGGTGAGGGTGCCGCTCTGCCGCCTGGAAGAGGTTGTTGCAGCCGCCACCGCCGGAGTGGTGTAGTTCACCGTGACGGTGCTGGTCCCGGCGCACTGAGGGTGACGGGCAGGTCGATGTAGCCGTCGGCTTCCCCGACCACCGTGTTCGCAGGTGCGGAGATATTCGGGCGACGAGACCGGCGTCCCACCGCTTGCCCCGATCGTGACGACTCCGGTCCCGTTGGTGATGACGGCGTTGGTGGGGCTCGAGAGGGTCACGCTGAAGTTCCGCGACGGAGCAGCACCAGACCGGTCGATGATGGGAACGACGATGTTCTTCGCCGTCTGCCCCGGACCGAAGGTGAGCGTGCCGCTCGTGGCGGTGTAGTCGGTCCCGGCGTGGCCGAGCCGTTGGCTGTCGTGTAGTGCGACCGTGACGGTGCTGGCCGAGGGGGCTCCTTCAGGGCCCGCCGAGCAGCACCGGGACCATGACGGTGCCCGCGGTGTTGTCGACCACCGCGTTACGCACGTAGAGCCCCGGGGTGGAGACCGCAGTACCGTCACCGATGATGTCCACCTGGGTGGAGGGGTCGATGATCGTGCCGTTCACAGCCGACGACAGCGTGAAAGCGAAGTCCGGGAAGTTCACGAGCCCCCGCTCCCCCAGACCGCAGTTGTTGAGAGGCACCCGGACCGACTGAGGGTCACCCCGGGGACGAACGTGAGGGTGCCGCTCTGCCCCTGGAAGAGCTGGTTGCAGCCGCCACCGCTCGGAGTGGCGTAGTTCACCGTGACGGTGCTGGTCCCGGGCGCACTGAGGGTGACGGGCAGGTCGATGTAGCCGTCGGCCTCCCCGACCACCGTGTTCGCAGGTCGCGGAGATATCGGGCGACGAGACCGGCGTCTGACCGCTGGCCCCGATCGTGACCACCCCGGTCCCGTTCGTGACCACGGCGTTGGTGGGGCTCGACAGGCTCACGCTGAAGTTCCGCGACGGAGCAGCACCAGAGCGGTCGATGATGGGAACGACGATGTTCTTCGCCGTCTGCCCCGGACCGAAGGTGAGCGTACCGCTCGTGGCGGTGTAGTCGGTCCCGGCGCTGGCCGAGCCGTTGGCGGTAGCGTAATGCGACCGTGACGGTGCTGGCCGAGGGGGCTCCTTCGGGCCCGCCGAGCAGCACCGGGACCATCACGGTCCCCGCGGTGTTGTCCACCACCGCGTTACGCACGTAGAGCCCCGGTGTCGAGACCGCAGTACCGTCACCGATGATGTCCACCTGGGTGGAGGGGTCGATGATCGTACCGCTCACAGCCGAGGACAGCGTGAAAGCGAAGTCGTAGAACCCCGACACAATGGCAATTGTTGAGGGTGATGGTGACCGTTCGGGATCTTACCCCCGCAGGGAAGGTGAGGGTGCCGCTCTTCCCCTGGAAGACCTGGTTGCAGGCGCCACCGGTCGGGGTGGCGTAGTCCACCGTGACGGTGCTGGTGCTGGCGGAGCTAAGGGTCACCGTCAAGGCGACCGACCCACCGGCCTCACCGACGACGACGTTCGGCGAGGCAGAGATGTTCGGCGAGGCAGAGATGGTCGGCGAGGCAGAGATGGTCGGCGAGGCAGAGATGGTCGGCGAGGTGGTCGCACCGGCTACCGCGACCGGAAGCACCACGACAGACAGTGAGACGAGCCCGATTGCGAGAGCGACGATCGCGAATCGCCTGGCCCCTACAGCACCACCGGCCCGAGATCGTCGGGCCCGGAACCACGCCCTAGCGCGAAGACGTTCAAATGCAGAGACCTTGCTCATGATGCCTCCTCTTCCCACGCACGCATCCGTGCCGAAATCACCGATATAGCAAGAAGCTCACCAATTCGCCCGCTTCATACCGGTCCACCCCACTACCGCACGAGCTTGGCGGGTAGATCCCGAATGGGAGCCCTCGGCGGAGCCAATCGTCGGCGAGCCCGGACGACGGCGAGTCGGAGGTCAGCTACCGGCCAAAGTGAAAGATACTCCGGATTGAGTAAGAAATGGAGATTTCTTTTCCAAATGCGCCCGCGGCCCGAAACAGGTAGCCCGAGGCCTTGCCTTCGGCAGCGATTTCCGAGCCGCTGGCGAGACTGGTTGGGATGTCCGGGTGACGACGAGCTGGTGCCGCAACCGGTTGCGGACACTGGCCACTGGTGCTCCGCCGGCGAGCAGAACCACGCGTGCACGCGGAGTACCGCGCCGACACCGAAGCAGGTGCCGACTGTCGACGCGGCGCGGGCTCCGGTATCCGCCGCGAGCGGGCATCCCGGGCCTTCGCCCGAGTTCGGTACGCGTCGGAGGTCGCGCCGAGACGAGGGTACGCGTCAGAGGTCGCGCCGAGACGAGGGTCCCGGCGCTAACCAGCTTCACCTGAACTGGAAGCAGCCGAGCGGAGAAGCCGAGACTCCACGCCGCTGCCGACGCTCCTGAACTTACGGCGAAGCGTGCCACCCCAGCCGCCGTGACCGGCGTAGGCGTCAAGCGGCTATGAGGATCGGCCGAGCGGTCGCTCGGGAGGTTTCGGCATCAGCACCAGGGCACGCTGACGTTGCCTATGCGTCGCACTGGTTCTGCGCCCCTCCGACGCAGCCCTGCTCGCGGCGAGCAGGGAACCCGCTCTGGCCGCGGACGCGGGTGCATTTCGCGCTCGACGTGGCCGGTTCTGTCCGCCAGCGGCCGCCGTCCCGAGCCACGATAGGGCCAACGTTTCGAGTCGTACATCAACGGCGCGCCGCGCCCTCGAGTTCGGGAAAGCCACGGAAGGGGGCGATGGGCCATATTTGTGCCTGCGCCTGCGCCGTGACCATGAGAGCGTCGACGATGTCGGGTGCCGCATCGCGCCGGCTAGTCTCTGTACCCAACAACGACATCCGGCCGGCGGCTTGACCGAAACGCGACCTACGAGCAGCGGTCAGCGGGAGTGGTGATGGCGGGGCGATCGTGGCAGCCATCGCCTCAGAGCCTGAGGTAACAGCGGCCAGCTGACTCCAAGTTTCCAGATCCCGTTCGCACGGTGGGAGGCAATCTGGCAACAGTTCGCCGCGGCGTGCTCGGGCTCGTGTCGGGCGCTACCGCAGCGGTCACCGCCGTCGAGCCGCCGCCGGACGTGAAGAGGGTCGGCTCTCCCGTCTCCTCGAGACGTCCTACCCCCACGCTGGTGCGGCGCGAGCGGGTCGGAGGACACCGCGGCACCGCGGGTCACATTCCATGCCTGAGGGTCGAGGTCCACGAGCGCGAACTCCGTGACCGTGACCGGCGGGTGGTGGCCATCCGCGCGTGGCCCTGAAAATCCCTAGTGGCTAAGACAGCGCAACCGTAACCTAACCCGGCATGCTTGACATCGAGTTGGCGACCTCCTACCCTGGCCCGCTTATTGGTACGTCCATGATGGACGCGACAGAGGAGAAAGCGTGAAGATTTTACGTGCCCCAGGGGGCGTGGGTGCCGTAGGGAGACTTCAGGCGCCGGGTAGCGATTCCGGTTACGTTGGCGATGGCCGCCACCGCCGCGACGGGTCTGGCCGCATGCGGAAGCTCGTCGAGCAGCTCGGCGTCGAGCAGCTCGACGAGTAGCGCCACGGCGAGCTCCGCCGCAACGAGTAGCGCCGCGTCAGGCAGCTCCAGCGGGACGGCCACGGGTACGCCGATCAAGGTCGGGCTGATCTCGTCGGGGACCGGGCTTCTGGCCGAGCCGTGGGTTTATCAGGCTGCTGAGGTCGCAGTGAAGGCCGACAACGCGAACGGTGGCCTTATGGGCCATCCCATCGTGCTCGACTACTGCGATGACCAGAGCAATCCGCAGACCGCGTCGGTCTGCGCCCAGAAGGTGCTGGTGCAGGACAAAGCTCTGATGCTTGCCGGCAACGACGGCAACTTCGACCAATCGGTCACACCGGTCCTTGCAAGCGCACACACGATCGAGTACGGGCCAGAGGGCGCGAATCTCGTCGACTACACCAGCCCGAACGTCTATCTGATGGAGCCCGAGGTCTCAGATTTCAACGAGATTCCGAAGCTGCTCCCGCCGGGGAAGCACAGGGTCGCGAACTTCACGGCTGACGAGGCCGTAGCACTCCAGGACGCGAAGGCCAACGGCGTTGAGTACACGAAGGCGGGAGACTATTGGAAGGAGATCGCCGTGCCGCTGACGGCGACTCAATTCTCGACGCCATGCTTGCAGGCCAAGGAAATGAACGCGGATGTCGGGATCGTTGAGTTCGACGGCTTGACGCAATTCGCTCCGCTGGCGCAGGCGTGCCAGCAGCTCGGGGTCAATCTGACCTGGGCGATCGAGGGCTCCGTGATCTCAAACGCGACCCTGCAGGGTGTGTCGAACCTCAAGTTGAAGAATGTGATCATCCTGCCGGTCAGCCCTAAGGCGTTGGCTGACATGTATTCCGACATGAAAAAGTATGGGCCGACGATTTCGGACGTCAACAACGACGCTGCGGAACAGTCGTACGTTGCGTTCAGGACCTTGCCGGCTGTCGTCGCGGGTGCTGGATCGCTGAACGCAGCAACCATCCAAGCGTGGTTGAACAAGCAAACCGCGTTCAACCCCGACGGGTACATGCCGCCGATCAACTTCACGGCGGAACCGTTCGGCTCAACGTTGCCCCGCATCAAGAACCTCTGCGCGTACAAGTATGTACAGACGGGCTCGAGCATCGTCCTCGCATCCGCGTCGCCGACGCCATACTGTTTCAAGCCGGGAACGTGACGATTCGCGTCTGGACAGTCGGACGGCAGCGGAGTGTGCCGTTCAGTGGTTGTGGCAGGCTCGCTGCTTGCAGCGAATAGCGCCGAGTCGTACGCCGGTGCCGTGGCGAAGAATCGCTTGGCACCGGCGGGCGCTCGTCGCGGACTGATCGTTGTCGCGGGTGCTGGTCCACGTCCACCCTACGCGCTGATAGTCCTCGGCGTCGTATCGGTCTTACCAGGCACTCGTTGAGATCGCCGGCGGTCCCGCGCGCGTGCTCACGATCTCGGACTTCCGAGACGCGCAGGGCAACGGGGTCAGGACAAGCGGCGGGCCGGGCACGACAATGCGCTGGGATGCCCTGGAGCACGCGATAACGCTCGTAGCCGAGGGCAAGTTGATGCTCCCGATACAGCAGACGTTCCCGCTTGAGCGATTCGCGGAGGCCGAGCGGATCAGCCACGCCGGCCACCTGAGCGGAAAGCTCGTCCTGCTCACTGGCGGACACCGCTGCGTCGCGACCGAACTCAACGACCGACTCGGCAACGATAAGACTTCGCGAAGCCGATTGAGGCGATCGGACTACGACTGTTGCGACGACCGCGGTGTGTCGTATTGGCCGGACTGCGCCCTCGCCGGACGACATGCGAGTTGTCGCTTCATCCCGACGAAGCTCCAGCAAATCACCAAGCGCGTCCAGCCACTGACCCAAACCTGACGTCCGTACGCACGGCCTGTCCCGCGCGCGCATGCGCCCAGTGGCGTGGGATGCCCTGGGACGTTCCTATAGATGTCAAGTGCGGGTTCGGTTGATCCCGAAGCCGGGGTTGCCGCACATGATGGTGGTCGAGACCATCGGTCGCGGTTGCGCGGTTTCGGCGAGGTCGGCACGGAGGGAGGTGAAGACCTCACGCGCGATGTAGCGCTTGAGGCAGCGGATGATTTCGCGCTGAGTCTTGCCTTCTGCGGTTCGGCGCTTGGCGTATGCGCGGGTGCGCTCGCAGTAGCGCAGTCGGCAGACGGCGATGAGGTGGAGCGCCCGGTTGGCTTGGCGGTCGCCGCCGTAGTTGAGGCGGTGACGGGTCGTCTTGCCTGACGAGGCAGGGATCGGACTGGCGCCGCAGAGCATCGCGAACGAGCTCTCGCCGTGGAGTCGTTCGATGTTCTGTCCGGCCGTGACGAGCAGTTGACCGGCATGCCCGGTCGAGATGCCGAGCAGCTGGACGGTGCGCGGCGCGGCAGCCGCGACGAGCTGCTCGAGCTCGCGATCCAGCGCGCCGATCTCCTGATCGAGCGCTTGGACGCGCTGAGCGGTCGAGCGGAGCGCGAACTTCGCGGCTTGCGACGGGCAGCGGAGCTCCCCGCCTGACGGGCGCAGCCGCGCACAGACGGTGACCTTGCCGCGGAGCGTCTTGCGGCAGCAGAGCTGATCACGGATCTCCTGCGGGGCGGTGATGATGAGGTCACGGACCTGGACCAGTGCGGCGCTGCGGGACTTCACCGCGCTGTGGCGCGCGACGCGCAGCAGCCGGATCGACTCGACGATCCCGTCGGTCTGCTTCGGGACCGCTTTGGCCTTGCCGGCCTGGAACAGGCGGGCGGCCATCTCCGCGTCGATCGGGTCGCTCTTGCCGACACGCCGGCGAGTATGCGCATGCGGCTGGTTGACCTCGACGACCCTGACGCCGTGCTGGCCTAGGAGGTTGGTGTAGATCGACCTTCTGCGGGTGGGGTGCGCCGTGAGGCCCCGCCGTGAGCGGTCGGGATGGCCGGCCTGCGGTGACGGAAGCCTGGTGATGCTGCGCGTCGATGGGCCGGGAGACGCGTCGTGTCGGGTCGTGGACAGCGGTGAGCGGCGCTGAGGGGGCGTGATGCCCCTGTGAGGGTGTCAGGCGGTAGTGACCGCCCACTCGGTGGTGTGGTGGGTAACACCGAGCGTCGCGAGCCTGGCGAGGTTCACCGCGGCAGCCAGCAGCGAGAAGTCGGCATCGACTTTGGTTTGCCCACGAACGCGGGAGCGGCGGCCGCCGTGGCGGCGTCGCATCAGATGACCGATCTTGCGCTCGACCTTGGGGCGGGTCGCTGTGTAGTCGGCCTTCCACGCCGGGTCGGTCTGCCGCGCGCGAGCACGCTGAAGCTGCTGCTCGTAGACGCCGACCTCGATCGAGCGGCCAGCGGTCGAGGTGGTGCACCGGTCCGCGAGCGGGCATGAGGAGCATGCGTTGCCGAAGTGGGCGATCTGCCCGCCCTTGACCGGGCGTAGCCGGGCGGTCTGTCCCGCGGGGCACGTGACCGTGCCCGCGTCCAGGTCGATCTGAAACGCGTCCTTCGCGTAGCGCCCGCCGGGCGCGTTCGGTGCCTGGACCTTGCACATGATCTCCACGTCGGCTTGCTCGAGCGTGTCCAGGACACTCCCGGCGCCGTACGCGGAATCGCCGTAGACCGCCAGCGGCCCGGTGGGGCCGGCCGGCGCCTCGTCCTCGGCCGGATCGCTGGCGTCCGGCTCGGCGAGCTCCTGCGCGAGCAGTTGCTCGACCGCCTGCCCATCGCCAACGTTGCCCGCGGTGACCGTCGTCGCGGTGATCAACTCCGAGTCCGGGTCGACCGCGACATGCCCCTTATAGCCGTCAAACCCGCGGGCGCTGGTCTTGTGGCCGTGCCGCGCATCCGGGTCGACGGTCGAGATGATCCGGTCCTTCGCGACCCGCCGCGCGATCCGGAACACCCCATCCTCACCCTCGTCGAGATCCTGCCCGACCACGGCAGCGAGCAACGCCGCGGCTTGCTTCACGCCGTCCGACAGCTCCCGGCCGTCCAACGCCCCGAGCAGCGCATGCGCGTCCTTCGCGAGCGCGTCGATCAACTGCTCGCGCGCCTGGCGGTCCTCGTAGTCGCAGACCGGTTTCCCCGCGGTCCGGTAGTCGTCATCGCGTGTGAACAGGCCACGCAGTTCGGCCTCCAACACCACGTCGCACGCGGCGAGCAGTCCGCGGATCGCGGAGCGGATCAGCGTGACCGTGTCCATCGTCGCGACCGCGTCATACAACGACGTCGAGTCCAACACCCGCCTGCGGCCAACCAGACCCGCCGCCTTCGCGGTCTCCAGCACCGCCTCGAAGATCCTGTCCGGCTGGTCGGACGCCCGAAGCCGGGCGCGCATATCGACCAGCACCGTATGCGCGAACGATGGGTAGTCGAACGCCAAGCCACCCGCCGCGTACTTCCACCTCGCATCGAACGCGAACCGGTCGACCGCCTCACGATCCGAGCAGCCCTCAAACCGCTGCAACACCATCACCACCGCCACGATCATCGGCGGCACACAGTTACGCCCCGAATCGGCGAACAGATCAGCGAACATCTCATCCGGGAACAGCCGGAAACACTCGCGATGCAACAACCCGTAGATCGAGTCCGGCGACACCCGACCATCGCAGAACTCCGTCGTCGTGAACACGTCCGTCTGCGTGGGAGTCAGTCCAAGGCTCATACCCTCAAGCATGACTTGAGGGTCGGACAGACCCACACCCCCTCAACCCGAAAAACACCAACCTCC
>CAVXPA010000005.1:0-685894 GCA_963763525.1 uncultured Solirubrobacterales bacterium | reverse complement strand
GCGATCCAGAAGAGGGCGAATAGCGATTGGCGAATGGCGAATAGTAATAACATCCTATTCGCTGCTTCCCCTATTCGCTATTCGCTACTCGAGCAATACGAAACTCAACGAAGCCAGGTCATCGCCGAAGGTTTTATGAGGATCTAGGCGGTACGTTGAGCTGAAGCGAAGGATCGCGTCAACGACCGTCGTTGGGACACGAAAATGCCGCAGCAGGCCTGCGGTCCTCGCATCGACGATGGTCGAGTTCACTCGGGATCGTGGTCGCGTCACGGCAAACTCTCCCGGCTGGCAACCCAACTGAGCGCGCAAACCCCACTCGAGGTCCTCGACCGGGACGAGCATGACATCCGGTGGAAGTACGATCGTGTTGCCGCTCACGTCCCTAACCGGCCGTCATCAGTTCATCCCATAGCGTGCCGCTCGGAATCCAGGTGTCCGTGTCGACTCCGCTCAGTCGTAGGCGATGTAGCACGTATCGCCACGCTGGGACTCCCGCCACCTCGGCCCTCTGTCCGTCAACGAGCAGCTCGGCCATCCTCTGGGCCAGCCATTGCCGCCAGCTTCTCGCGCCGGCCGCGCTGGCAGAGGGTGACGGATCAGCACCCCAGGACAGCAAGCCATCCTCGGTGACCGCGGCGGTGAACGGCACACCATGCGCTGGACATCCCGCGAGAGTCTCGCGCAATTGAGCCCCGCAGCGCTGTAGATCCTCAAGGCGCGCGAAGTACGCCACGATCTTGTCCGGCCGCGATACGCCGAAAATATCCCGCCCCACCTTCAGACCAAGGACGCCCGGCTCGCGGTCAAGCGTCTCAGCGACCACGCCGAAGGCATGCGGGAGCGCAGTGACCGCCGGGCTGACGTACAGCTTGAACCTCTTCCCGTCGTCGTTACCTGGACGACGACGGTTCCAGGCCCGCCACCCCGGCGCCAGCACCTCGCGCCAACCCGACGTCAGAGGCGGGTGCGGCCCCGTCGGGCGCCTACTTCCGAGGTAGGCCCAGAGCGCGCCCGGGTCACCGAATTGCGCGCGGAGCCGGGGTGAGATTGGACGGCAGCCGAACAGATATAGCCGAGCGGCGATGACCTCGAGAGGCAACGCGTCGCCCAGCCGCCCGCCGTATTGCAGCGCCGCCACCGATAACTCGCCGATCCGCCCTCTGCCGCCCGCCGGCGCGGACTCAGAGAGGAGTTCAACGGTCGCCGGACCAGAGACGAAGTTCCCGTCACGGGCGATCTGAAGCACGCCATCGAGCAGGAGCCGTCCGATAGTCGGTTCGAGATCGTCTTTGAGCTGCGAACGGACGTACGCCGGAAGAGCACCAGGCTCGGCGAGGCCCAGAAACAGCAGCGCGGTGTCGGGTGCCGCGACGCGCACCGCCAGCTCAGGTGAGCCGGGCCGTGGTCGCAACACTCCATACAAAGCTTCCCCGTCGGACCCGTCTAACAGCCTCAACTCCGAGGGAATCGCCTTGTCGAGGCGTACGAGGTCGTAACCCGGGTTCGCCCGATACTCTGCGTCGCGCAACGTTACGGCTGCGCGCACCTGTGGACCCACCGCCGTAACGCGCGGCATCACGTCTTGCGCGGACGCGTAGACGCCGGCTAGCTCGCCTGCTGTCGCTGTTGTACAGCACGCTCCGCCGCCTCAACATCTCGCAACCGCGCCTCGAGGTCTGCCCGCAGCGCCGGCAGGTCTTCAGCGCTGACCATATTCGTCGCCGGGTGAAACGAGCACCCCATGCACGTCACACAACACCAGCCACTCCCAAGCATCTGTTGGGCGTGCGTGTAGCCCGTGCAGCCGCAGCTCCAGCCAACGCAGGGCGCACCAGCCTCGGGGCCGGCAATTAGCTGCCCGGGCTCAACGATTTGCGTATCTTCGCCGCAGGGCAGCCTCACCCTGAGGTGTCTCGCAGAGAATGCCATAGGTAACCCGCTCTCCTTCGTAGGCCCTACGACCAAGAAAGTCGAGCAGCGACTCTCTCACTGCTGGAGATCCGTGTCAACCCCCCCATATGCGAATCGCGCAACAGATTTGCCGAGGGATAATGAGCGCTGATCATCTTCGTGCAGCGATTGGAGCGATTGTCGACTTCGACGGCACGGATGCCAATCGCCGCGCGAGCGCGAGAGAGCTTGGTGCGCACCCGCGCCTGAGGATCGCCGCGGCTCAGGTCGCACGCACCGGGTGGCATTGACGGGCCAGGCGATCGGAGCAGCGGCCGGCCGTCGGTCGGGGTGGGAGGTTTCGACACACCGCGAGCCCGAGCGACGATAATGCATCCGTCTTGGGGAGCTCCAGTGCATCGGCGCAAACTTGAGAGGAGTGCCGGACGGGCAGATGGGCGGCATCACGACTGGAACTGGATCGACGCGCCAGCATCGTGCATTCCCGCGTCCGATGCCCCGGTTGGAAACGGCCTCTCGCGTTACAGCGGTCGGAGCCACTGACGAAGGTCCACATCAGCACGCTTTCCCTCAGTCTCACATGCTCGCCGTGGTGGGCGGGCCGCAAGCCGGGAACGAACATCAACGGGTGTTTACGGCCGTCACATGTCAAATGTCGGTATCCTTTGCAAGGGCAGACGGCGGTTGCGACCTGTTTTGGCGTATTCCGCAGAAAGCGTGCGATAGCGAACGATCTGACGATCAGAATACGCCTAATCGGCGCACAATCTAGATAATTTCTTATGTCTCAGTGACCGAAGTCCGTTAATCGGTCAATGCTGAAACGCAAACGCCACACCAAATTTCATCAAGGCTCCTTCCCGTCTCAGGTAGTTGTGCGCATCCGCTTCACTGTGCGTCTTTGTGGGACTACATCGCGTTGCGGCTAATCGGCGGTCACTTTGGACTGCGTGTGCTCGCAACGCTGAACCTCACCGGTAGGCTGGTCACGCCCCGGAGGAACGGGGTGCTGAACGTCTGCGGCTCGCCGGCCAGCTCCCAGTCGCTGAAGCGCTCGAGGATCCGCTCGCAGATCGTCCTCGCGTTCGTTCGCGCGAGTAGCGCGCCGGGACACGAGTGCTGGCCGTAGCCCCAGCCGAGATGATCCTTCTCGAACGATGCGTGATGTCGTAATCCTCAGGATGCTCGTAGACGTCCTCGTCACGGTTCGCACCGGCATACGCAAGCAGCAGGTAGTCGTCTTTCTGTACCACCTGTCCCGCGACCTCGGTGCGCTCCGTCCCGGTCCGGCACTGAGTCCAGTTGATCGGGTAGTAGCGCATCGTCTCTTCGACCGCACTCTGAACCAGCTCCGAGCGCTCGAGCAGCAGCCCGCCGCCGTCCGGGCGCTGGCCCAGCGCCATCGCGATGTGCGAATGCAGTGCGCGCGTCGTCTCGCCGGCGTTGATGAAGTGCGTCACGAACGCGACCGCCGTCGGGTGCGGCACCGGCCCGCCGTCCAACTGCGAGCGCGCGATCACGCTGACGAGATCCTCGCCCTTTCCCCCGTTTGCGCGTCGCTCGGCAAGCAGCTCGTCGATGTAGTCGCGAAACCGCTGCGCCATCTTGACGAAGTCGATCTCCGCCCCCGGCTCGATCTGGTCGAGGTACTCATCCGCGATCTCCGCGATCCGCGGCCGCAGACCCCGCACCCGGCTCGGCTTCAGCGCGCCGATGAAGACGCTGCGCACCTGCTCGTGGCGACGACGATCGAGGAACGCCATGTTCTCCAGGTCCGGCTGGCCGAACGACAGCTTGCCCCGCACGATCACTCCGCGCTTGTCGGCCGCCAAGAGGTCCGGCCGGCGCAGCTGCTCCTGCGCCCACTGCGGAAGCTGATCGATCACCGTCGCCGGGTCACTGGCATCACCGATCAAAAAGCCCTTGCCGTTGATGAACAACTCCGGACTGTTCGCGACCTCCCGGCAATGCTCCCACTTCGACAGCACCCACACGCCCGTCGTCAGATTCGGCGACTCATACCAATAGATCGGCGCCGTCCGGCGCGCGGCAGCCATCGACGCATGCATAACCTCCGGATCCTGCTGATAGAACGCCGGATCCTCCCACCTCGGCCACTCCACCGCCGTAGAAGTCGTAATCGTCTCGGTATCTACCTCCCGCTTGGGTAATTACATTGGATTGAGGCGTTGGGGGCTCGCGATACAACTCGCCGATCGTGGCGGTTATCGGTCCGGCCGTAACGATGCTGGCATCGTCGTGATCGTTCAGTACGATCGAGTTGGAGCGAGCCAGCAGCGTTGCGAACGAGGTTCGGTGGGCGGGATCTTCCTCGATGCCCCGGATCCCGCAGGAGTGATCCAGAGCCTCCCTGATAGGAACTATGACAGGCCGACCGACGAGCGTACGGCCGTCGCGGCTGGCTGTGTGCCCCATATCCGCCGCGGTGTAAAGCACCCGGACGATCGCGGTGAGGAGACGTATCCCGGCGGCCACCAGCCCCTACACCGTTTCAATTAGTGTCCTGGGGCCGAGCGCGCGGGCGGTGCGATGGCCCTCGGCCATCGCGACCTGCAGGTTGCGGGGCGAGACGGCGTCGCCGATGAGGACCGCCTCGATGTGGGGCTCGGCGATCAATTCGTCGTAGAGCCGGCGTTCGGGCTCGTTCGGCGTCACCAGGACTACGACGTCGGCCGGGACCTGGTGGGTGCGCCGTCCCTGCAGCGGGCGCACCAGGCAGTGCGACGGAGCGATCTCGACGAGATGGTGCCGGGTCAGAAGGGTGAACTCGCCGTCATAGAGGAACTCGAGCGCGGCTACGTCGCGGCAGGTCGACTGGACGTGCGGTCCGCCGAAGCTCGGGTGGCTGGTGAGGAACGTGACGGCGAGGCCTTGGTCGACAAGGTGCTCGGCCGCGGTGATCGCCTCGAAGTTGTCGGTCGTGTCGAGCACCAGCGCCGTCATCGCGCCGGCCGGCAGCCCGCCGGTCAGCAGCTGCGCCGAGGACAGCACGTGGGGCAACTCGACGCCGCGCGCCGGCTCGAACGGCCGCGCGGGCTGCAGGCCGTCGAGTCGCGGCCGTGCGCCGGTGGCGACGATCACGGTCTCCGGGCCCTCGCGACGGACGTCTTCGACGGACACGCGCGTCTCGAGCATGACCTTCACACCGGCGCGCTGCACCGCGCCCTGGAGCCAGTCGACGATGTCGCCGATGATCGCCGACCGCGGGCCGCGGCGAGCGGCGCCGAGCGCTCCCCCGAGCGCCGAGGAGGCCTCAGCGAGGGTCACGTCGTGGCCACACAGAGCCGCGACGCGGGCGGCCTCGAGCCCGGCGGGCCCACCGCCGACCACGAGCACTCGGCGCGGCTCGGCGACGGGGACGATCAGGCTCTCGGACAACGTAGCCTCGAAACCGGCGGCCGGGTTGACCGCGCACCCCAATCGTGGCGGAGGCAAAAACAGCCCACCGATGCACCCCTCGTTGCAGGCGATACAGGGCCGGACCTCGTGCGCCCGCCCTTCGCGCGTCTTGCGCACGATGTCCGGGTCGGCAATATGTGCGCGCACCATCGAAACCATGTCCGCGACTCCATCGACGAGCACCTGCTCAACCTCCTCGAGCGTCCGAAAGCGACCGGTGACGATCGTCGGCACCGACGCCGCCGCCGCAAGCAGTGCCGAGGACCCGAGCTCGTAGCCGACAGGTGACTCCATCCCGGCGATCTCCGAAATCGTCCGGTAGTAATCGCCGAACGACGCGTCGACAAAGTCCACGAGGCCTTCGCCCTCCAGCGTCTCGATCAAGGTCCGCAGCTCCTGCACCCCGATGCTGCCCGGCATCTCGCTGGCGCTGAGGCGGATGCCCACGACGAAGTCCTCGCCCACCGCGGCGCGGATCGCCCGCAGCGCATCCTGGGCGAATCGCATCCGGTTCTCGAGGCTGCCGCCGTACTCGTCGGTGCGCGTGTTGTAAAGCGGCGAGAGGAACTGGTGTACGAGATAGCCGTGGCCGGCGTGCAACTCGACGCCGTCGAGGCCGCCGTCGCGGCAGCGCCGCGCGGCCGCGGCATAGCCGTCGATCAGCTCCTCGATCTGCTCGGCCCGGGCCGGCAGCGCGACCACGCCGCCGAGCGGGCCCGGCACCGTCGAGACGCCCCACGGCACGCCACCGTCGGACGCCGGCCCGATGTGACCCTGATGGTGCAGCTGCTGGAAGACCCGCATGCGGTGCGGGCGGACCGCCGCCATCAGCTCGCGGTAGCCCTCGACCACGCGGTCGTCGGAGATCGCCAGCGCGAACGAACTCGTGTGCACCGCCGAGGCTTCGAGGATCGACAGGCCGACCCCGCCCTTCGCGCGCTCCAGGTGGTACTGAACGAAGTCCTCACCGCGCAGGACAGGTATCGGCGACCCAAGCGCCGTGCCGTGCGCGGTCCGCACGATCCGGTTCGGGACCTCCACACTGCCGACCTGGATCGACTCGAAAACCTTCCTCAGGACCATCACGCTTCTTCCCTCGACCTCTTCGATCTGCTCCTGCACTCGGGTGGCCCGTTCGTAACACGCCTTGGCCGTATCAGCAAAAGGAGTCACCCCTACCTAATGCGCCTCACGGATCCCGAGCATGCCGCCTGGACGCCCTTCGTAGGGCTGGAGCGTCCCGTAGAGCGCGACTACATAATACGGAGGCGCCGGCTAGGAGCGCCACCGCCGCGAGGATCACCAGCGCATCGATCAACGAGGAACGGCGTCACGCGATCCGCTCCGACCAGTACCCCTCGGTCCACTACGACGACGCCAGCGCCGCGGCCGCAGCGCGAATCAGACGACCTTGCACCGGGCACGCTCCACCAGCGAATACGCACCGGCATGTGGCCCGATCACAACGTCGCCGCGTAAACCGCAGCCGCCTCCGCGCGCTGATGACCGGCCTTGACAACCGGACGACCGATCTTCCTCGGTGCCCAACGAGCGGCTACTCGCCCCAACGACCCTCAGCCGCACGCGCGTTCGCAAACCCGCTGACAAATGTGTCCAAACCTGTGTCCAAATCGACTACTCAGGCCCCGAATCGCCCGTATTTACGGGCGATAATCGGCCGGACATCCGGAATCATAATCCGCGTGTCGGGGGTTCGAGTCCCTCCTCCGGCATCCGACGATTTGCGGGAACTTCCCGTGGTTACTGGGGATTGGGCGGATTTGGTCGTCACGCTGTCGACCGCTATGAACCGCCAGAAACCGCTCGCTGGCTGACAAAACAGTCCAACGAACAGTCCAACGAGCAAGACGTCTCGATAGCGGCCGCAGTGCCCGGCGTCTATGCCTGCCCTGGGGCGAATCCGGTTCGTGGATGTCGGGGCTCTGCCCCGACATCCCCAGCTGACTGCGCGGGCGGCGCGACGATGTCAAGCAGCGCGATCGCCGCTTGGGTACCGCTGCGCTTTGCGGGACGGATAGCCGCTCGTCGCGCTTGACATCGGCGACCGGACGCGCGACCTCGCTGGTCGTTCTTGGCGCCGCCCGCGGGCTGGAGTGACCGTCTCAATCGCCAAGGTCATGCGAACACCGTTGGGAGACGCGCATTTGGCGAACAGCAGGGCGGACTCCCTCAGCCGAGCCGCGCCCTGCCTTTGCTCTGGCACGAGCATCGTGCTCCCCGGGCTTGGTGGCCCCCTGTGTCCGATTCCAGCAGCGGACGGCGCTCGCGTCGATATTGATCCGTGGCCGGCTTCGCCGAGCGGTGACCTGTGGTTCTGTGCGTCAGGCTGCTGCTGATTCGTCGATGATGACGGAGGCGGCTCGCAGGGCTCTGATCGACGAGGAGAATTGTGCCAGCGTCCGGGCAGGCACGGACGAGCGGAGTCGCCGTTCGAGCTCGCGCTCGAATGTTGTCGTGGCCAGTGCCAGCGCCTTCTTTCCGGAAGGGGTCAGCTCGATGATCGATGAGCGGCGGTCGTCGGGGTTGGGGCGCCGTTTGCAGTATCCGGAGGCCTCGATCCCGTCGATCAGCTTGCTGACGCCGCCGGTGGTCAGGGACAGGGCTCCGGCGATGTCGTACACGCGGCAGTCAGGCTGGTTGGCGATGATCTGCATCGGCTCGAACTTGTGCAGCGGTAGGTCGTGCTCGGCACGCAAGCGCGCGTCGATCGCGTTCCAGAGCTCCGTCTCGAAGCGGATCAGGTCGCTGAACAGCTGCTTGAGGTCTTCCATCCCGCGGCTATCGAGCCTAGCGCGCTCGGACGTCATTCCCGGCTCTCTACCTCGGATTGGATCCATGCTCGGCGCTGGTATTCCATCAGGCCGAGCATCGTGACGAGCGCGAGCACGCCGCCGCCAATGAGCGCGGCTGCGAGGGAGTGCGAGGTGACGACGATTACGAGCAGCCCGACGGTCGCGCCCGCGAGGACCGCCGTGATCACGGCGACCATCCGGGCGACGGTGCGGTAGCCCTGCCGCCGGGGGCCAGACAGTCCTCGGGCGCTGAGTCGGTCTTGAAGTGTCACGACGGGGATGTATCGCGCGATCTCGGGGGCCGGCGTCGAAGTAGAACGCGCGGAGTCGGCCGATCCGGCGGGCGTAGTCGTGGTCCTCGATGCCGGACTGCAGGACCCGCTCGAACGTGACCAGCCCGATGAACGTGAGCGTTGGCAGCAACGCCAGCCCGAGCGCATAGAACGCGGTTCCGACTCGCGTCGCGGTCGCGAGCAGACCAAGGGCAACGAGCCCCCCTGAGACCGCGCTGAGGAACATCGAGGCGCGGCCGGTGGACTCGGAAATCGTGGCGGCTCTCGCGCCCTGGAGCGTGAAGTGCTCCGTCGTAACAAATGATGAGGCGGTGGGCGACGGGCGCATCTCGGGGTCGGCCGGATCGGCGTCGACCTCGTCAGCCATCTCCGACCGTCACAACTACGCGTCCATCCACACCTCGTTCGACCAACTCGTGGGCACGCGCGATCTCGCTTAGCGGCACACGCTCGGCGATCACCGAGCGCAGGCTCCCGTCGAATAGCGCCGCGGTGAGCTCGTGCGCAGCAGCAGACTTGACCGCCGGGGGGAAGTCGTCGCTACCGAGCAGCCGCAGGGTTGTGTCGGCGAATCCCAGCTTCCAGTACGGCAGCGAGGGACGGTCGGCCGAGGAGTAGTAGGAGCAGATCACGCCCCCGATCGCGATCACGTCCGCGTCGACATCGATGTGGTCGGAGAAGTCGACCTCGGCGATCCGGTTGACACCGTCGGGCGCTAGCGCTCGGATCGCGGCCGACAGCTCCGGATCATCGGAATCAAGAACGTGCTGCGCGCCAAGCTCCTCTGCGCGCTGCTTCTGGGATGAGCGGACGACCGCGATCACGCTCGCGCCATCGCGCACGGCCATTTGCGTCGCGATCGACCCGACGCCACCTGCCGCTCCGTGTACCAACACGACCAGCCTGTTGACGGACCCGTCGGCAAAGATGGCCCGGTAGCCGGTGATCCCCGCGATCCCGAGGCAGGCCGCCTGTTCGGCGAGCTCGCGGTTCGCCGAATCACTTCCGGCGTCTGGCAGCGGGACGGCGAGGTCAGTCGGAACGACGACGAATTCGGCCGCCGTCCCGAACGGGCGATACGACTGGGCGCCGTAGCACCAGACCGACTGGCCAATCCGCGCACCGTCCACGTTCTCGCCGACCGTGTCGATCGTCCCGGCGCCGTCGCTGTGCGGAATGACCCGGGGGTATTCCATCCGGGAGCCCTGCCACCCGGTCCGCTTCTTGACGTCCCCTGGACTGAGTCCTGAGACCGATAAGGCGATGCGCACCTCGCCCGGGCCGGGGTGAACGTCGGGCATGTCGCCGACCACGAGCGTCTCGCGGGCCGGCCCTTGGCGCTCGTACCAGGCTGCGCGCAACCCGCTTGACCTCAGCTGATGTGCCGCGTGGCCTTGCGAAGGTTGGCCCGCAGCTCGTCCGCGTTCTGGCGCACGACGAAGGTGGGCTGATCGACGTCCAGGCGCCATGCGTCGGCCAGGCCGCCGACCTCGACGGCGTCGAACCCGAACTCTTCGTAGAGCTCAGCGCTCAGCGCCTTGGCGCCGGGATCGTCGCCGGCGTAGCCGAGCGCTCGACGGTTCGGCGTGCCCGCGGGCATTCCGTCGGTGGCGATCGCTGCCGCGTCGAGATGGTTGAACGCCCGCACGACGTTGCTCGTCCGCAGTCTCTCCTGCACGTACTGGGGCACGGTTTCCTGGCCCGAGTCGATCTCGCCGATCGGCCCGTCACGCTTTACGAAGTAGTTGCAGGTTGTGAGCACGACCTTGCCAGCCAGGGGCTCGACCGGCAGCGCTTCCGCGCCCGCGATGGGGATCGCCACGATCGCGAAGTCTCCTGCCCGGGCGGCGTCGGCAGCGGTGGCCGCCTTCGCTTTCGGGCCCAGCTCCGACATAAGCTCTCCGAGCGTCTCGGGCCCGCTGTTGTTGGCGATCACGATCTCATAGCCCTTGGCGATCGCCGCCAGCGAGAAGCTCCGTCCGATGTGTCCTGCACCGATCACTCCGATTGTGGTCATATCACCAGCGCCAACTTTCCGTAAGGGTGTTTTCCGTGGAGGGCCTCCACGGCTCGACCTGCTTCGCTGAACGGGAACGTCTGGCCGATCGGGACAGTCAGCTTCCCCGCCGCTGCGAGATCGAGGAGCGATTGCCGTACGGCGGCGCGGAACGGGCCACTCCGCGGGACGGAGCCCCCAACGACCTGGAAACCGTCCTGCTTCACGCGTCCAAACGCCGCGGTCGAGACGATCCGTCGTCGATCGCTGACCACCGCGAGCGAGACATCGATCGCTTCGTCAGCCCCGACCGTGTCGATCGCGGCGTCTACTCCGTCGGGCGCCGCCTGCCGAACTCGCTCCTCGAGCCCCGGCCCGTACGCCACTGGGGTGGCGCCAAAGCCGCGTACCGCCTCAAAGTCGCGTTCGTTGGCCGTGCCGATCACCGTGACGCCGTGCAGCAGCGCCTGCTGCACGGCGCTGGTCCCCACGCCGCCGGCGGCGCCGTGCACCAGCACGGTTTCTCCCTTCGAGACGCCGACCACATTCAGCGTGTCGGCGGCCGTCGCACCGACGAGGAGGAGGTTCGCCGCCTGCGGGAACGTGAGCGGCTCGGGTTTCGCAAACACGTCCGCCGCCGGCGCGTTGAGCGCCGATGAGTAGCCATCGGAGACTTGGAACGCGACGACCTCGTCACCGACTCGCGCCTCCGCCCGACGCGATCTCCGTATCGGCGCCGATCGCCTTGATCACGCCAGCGACCTCGTACCCGATCGTCAGAGGCAGCAACTTGGGGTCCTGGCCCGGGGCGAAGTGCTTGTAGTCCGCCGGGTTCATCCCCACGGCTCGAACCTCGATCGTCACCTCGCCAGGGACCGGATGCGGCAGCTCTACCTCGATCTGTTCGAGCACCTCCGGGCCACCGAAGTTCGCGGCAACCCACCTGCGGGCATCGGTCATGCGCTGACGCTATCATATGCCTTCTAAGGAAGCTGCTTTCACGTAACGGGCTTGTGGCGGCCGCCGCCGTCGGTGAGTGCGTCCGCTCGAGCCGGGCGGCGGACGGTGATCCAGGCGAAGGGTCCCGATCGGGGCCGGAACCGTTCGTGATCCCAGATCGTCAACCCGATCAGGATCGCCGCCACGCCCGTCGAGAGAGCGAGCGCCAAAAGGTCCCGCCCGAGAACACCAACCACCCCCAGCGCAATAACCGCCAGCAGCCGTTGCGGGCTGAGCGAGCTGATCATCCGCAGACGCACGAGCGCCTCCCCCAGCAGATACATAGCCGGGCCAGCCACAGTCACAACGATGCCCGCCGCCGCCAGGCTCCGACCGGGATGAGCGATCAGCAGATCGTCGGCGACCGCAGCCAAGATGATGCCGGCGACAATCGGAACGTGCAGATACGTGTAAGCATCCCGCGCGACCCCGGCCCCGGGTCCTCAGACTCGGCGATGTTGCGCTGGGAGTGCTCGGCTACTTCATCGAAGTACAGCCACCACAGCGCGCCCGTGATGAGAAACCCGATTACCAGCGCAACCGCAACCCTCGTCGAGAGACCATGGCTGCTCGCGGTGGCGCCCGCGACGACCACCGACTCGCCCAGCGCGATAAGGATGAACGACTGGAATCGGTCGGGCGAAATGACGACCCTCGACAGGCCAGTCCGCTGTCGTGGACCGGCCGAGCCCCGGCGTTCGGTAGCCGACGAGCGGGGCGAGCAGATCGACCCCGAGCGCCGGTCCCCAGCCATACACGTAGAGCTCAACGTGAGGCCGGTCGGCGAGCGCTTTCTGGACCGCTTCGTGGATCGATGCTGAGACAGGCTCAGCGAACTGCACGACCGACGCGTGCCGCACCGCCGCGTCCACACGATAAGGATCCGCATTTGGCGTTACTCCGATTCGGTTGGGGCTGACCTGCACGAAGCCGTCGTCGGCCATGGCGACATTGTTCCGTCCTCGAGCTAGACATCATCTCTACGCAAGCTCTGTCCCAAGTCCCGGGACTAGGGACGGTAGACTCAGCCTCGTGCTCAAAGGCGAAGACATCGTGTTGCTGCTGAAGCTCACGCACGTGAGTCCGGAATGGACTGTGCGCACGCTGGAGCGCGAGACGACGATTCCTAAGAGCGTCGTTCAACGGTCACTGAAACGCCTGTGGCAGGCCGGCCTGTTCGATCGTAGACGACGCACGGCCAACATCAGCCAAGCCGAGGAGTTCCTCATCCACGGCTTGAAGTACGTGTTCCCAGGCTCCATCAACGGTGAGAGTCGCGGCTTCGCGACGGCATGGGGCGCACAGCCACTGGCTGACAAGCTGGCGACGCCACCAGACGACGTTCCGCCTGTGTGGCCGAGTGCTGAGGGCGACACGCGAGGGTTGGCGCTTGAGCCGTTGCACCCCTCTGTTGTCGAGGCCGTCAAGCGCGACCCCCTGCTTCGCGAGCAGTTGACGCTGGTTGACGCGATTCGCATCGGCGACGCGCGAATCCGAGGGCTCGCAGCGGATCTGCTCACCGAGCGGCTCAGCGGCGCCTCTACGTGAACATCGAACTCCTGGAACTTGCGGAGTCAGCGCTCGGCAAGCTCGCCGAAGAGGTTGTATTTGTCGGCGGAGCCACCGTCGGCCTGTGGATCTCAGATCCCGCGGCGCCACCGCTCCGCCCGACTGATGACGTCGACGTTGTCGCCGAAGTCGCGACGCGAACCGAGTTCTACGAGTTCGAAGCCAAGCTCCGCGATGCGGGCTTCAGCGAAGACCACGAGAGCGGCGTCACCTGCCGCTGGCGTCATCGTGAAACCGGTCTCGTCTTAGATGCCATGCCTTCCCGCGCGGACATTCTCGGGTTCGAGAACGAATGGCAGGCAGCAGCGATCCCTCATGCGGTTGTTTGCCAGCTGCCATCCGGTGCAACGATCCGAGCGGCCCCGCCTGTCTATATGCTCGCGATGAAGCTCGAGGCGTTCAAGGGAAGGGGCAAAGGTGACTTCCTTGGGAGCCGCGACTTCGGCGACATCGTGACGCTGATCGACGGTCGGCCTGAACTCCTCGAAGAGGTGGCGAGTGCCGACGCCGCTGTCCGGGCTTACATAGCTGCCGAGATGCGCCGGCTGCTCGTTGAGCCGCGGCTGATGGATGGGCTTGCCGGCGCAATGCGCGGCGATGCCGCGAGCCAGGAGCGCGTCGACACCGTGATTCTTCCGGCCCTCAAGGAGCTCGCTCAGGTGGACGTTAAGTAAGCCGCCAAGGGGGTCGCGCCGTATCGCTTCCCGTGCACATCGGCTGACAAAACAGTCCAATTTGCCGTCCAAAATCGGCCGAATCGCCCGTAAACGCTGGGAATCCGGGCGGAACCATAATCCGCGTGTCGGGGGTTCGAGTCCCTTCTCCGGCATCCCCGCTATTTCGGGGTATTTCCCTCGCAGCGCTAGTTTATCTAGCGCTGTGCTCGCTGACCTTCGCTGATCGCCTGTTCGCACGGCGGGCGCTGGACACAGCCACAGCTCACGAGCGAAAACTGAGCGGCCCAGACAAAGCGCCATCATCGAAACTGCGAAGGGTCGCGCTCGTGCTTCTCACCCCCTCGCTGTGCTGAATGCGCGCGGGCGCTCAGGATCTGGCGCTCGTTACAGCACTTCACCACTACGTTCAGCACGGCCGGCTCCCCGCCGTGCGAGACCCCCCGTCTGCATATGCAGAGTCGCTCCAGATAATGTCCGCGCCGAGAGCGCGCCAGCCAGATCCACAGGTCCGTCTTATGCGTTCGGAATGTCGTCGGCATTCTCGTCACCACGCGCAGCTAGAACGCTTGACCCTATCAGCGCACGTGTGCTACGTTCCGCCCGTCATCGCGGTTAAGAGGAGAGACAGCGTCCGCGGGACGCGGCGGCCATTGATCGGGTGCTCACTTGGGATCTGTAGGCCAGGTTCTATAGTTCCCGCGACTTCAATTCTGATGGCTGGATCCGTGTTTGGGTATCTCGAGCTCGCACGCACCTTTGCTTGAAGAAAGAGATTATGCGGTACCTCGTCGCGGTGGTGCATCATCGACCGGGGCGACAGGCTCGACGAGGAGTCGACACACGCACCAATTACGAGGGCGAGGTCGGCCAGGTCATGTAGGGGACCTGCGTGAGCCTTTTGTTTATCCCCGCCCAGTTGTACTTCGATTGATGGAAGGAGAGCTATGGACTTTTCGGGTAGGACGGCCGTGGTGACTGGCGCGGCGAGCGGTATCGGCAAGGCAACCGCGATCGGTTTCGGTAAGGCCGGGGCGAATGTAGCGCTGTTCGACATCAACGAGGATGGGGCCAAGCGGGTGGCTGAAACGATCGATTCGACCGGTGAAAGGGCGACGGTTTGTGCGGTTGATATGGCCGAGCCTGCGGCGGTGCGAAGTGCATTGGAGGCTGTACGAGCGCAATTCGGTCGCCTCGACGCGGTAGCCAACGTCGCCGCGATCTTCCCCCCAAGTAACGCTGACATCAAAGCCGCGAACGCCCTTGATGTGACCGAGGAGTACTGGGACCGCTTGCTGTCAGTCAACCTGAGGGGGGTCTTCTTCTGTTGCCAGGCAGCGATTCGGATCATGATCGAGCAGGGACACGGCACGATCGTCAACGTCGCCTCTGGGGCGGCGTTCCGCCCCATCCAAGGTCTGGCGACCTATTCTGCCTCGAAGGCCGGCGTCGTAGGCATGAGCCGCGTGCTCGCGCTTGAGTGCGCCCGCAAGGGCGTGCGAGTCAACGTCGTGGCGCCCGGACATACCTTCACGGAGGGCAACCTGAAGTACGTCTCGGCGGAAGAGCTACACGCGATGGGGGCGACGCTCGTTCCCGGCCGAATCATGAACCCGGAGGAACCAGCGAACGCGATCATCTGGCTTTGCTCAGACGTAGCGTCAGGTGTCAACGGCGCGATCATCAATGTCAACGGCGGTAACCACATGCCACAGGGCTAACTACGGTTCCGGCTCGCTGTAGTGACGTCCTAATGCCCCACGGCCCCAACTGGCGAGACAAGACGGGCGAGTGGAACGTGGCGCGCTGGAAGCACGTTTTGTGTTGGGAACGCTAGGCATGCGGGGCTGCTCGCCTGGGCAGTTGAACGATGATTTCGACCATGGGTACGGCGACGGCGTTGAGCGCTGGTGGGACGGCTGGAGCGGCTTCCCGCCTCAACTACAGGACGACCGCGTAGGTCCGCCAGCGCATACAGGTACGCCTTTCAGGTCGTGCTCACCGCGTCCCTCGAGCTGGGTCCCCCGAGCCCGACACTAGATCCTGACCGTGCTCGACACGAGCACCTCGCCGGTGCCGGCCAGCGAAGCGACCCGCGCCGGCCCGTCGAAAGTGGCGAGCAAGCCGTCACCCATCGTGTTCACCTCGACGCCGCGGAAGCGCTCGAGCACGCGGCGAAGGGCCGCGTCGTGGCTCGCCGAGAGCGCTCGCCAGCGGTGGTCGCCCGGGTCGGCGCATGCTTCGTTGAATTCACGAGGTCGGCGAAGAGGATGGTCGCCAGGACACGGTTGGCCCGCGGCGCCGGCCGCACTCTCGTGACGAACTCCTCGATCTCGTCCACGACCTGGTCGGCCTCGATCCAGGGCACGTGGTCAGAGCCCGGCAACTCGATGAACCGTGCGCAGGGGATTCGTTCGGCTATGTACCGGCCTTCCTCCACGTTCGAATCGAGATCGCCCGTCTTGTGCAGGACGAGCCGGGGCAACTCGACCGGCGGGAGGATCTCGCGAACGTCGATGAGGCTGTTCATCAGCACGAGGTCTCGCGCTGCTCCGGGGCTGGCCGCCGCACTTGCCCGCGCCGCCCACCAACGCGCCATCGCCTCGCCGGCGCCGGGGCACATACGCCGCATGTCCGTCTCCCAGCCCCCATCCTCCTCGACCTGTTTGGCGTATCGCTCCCGCTCCTCGCGCGTCGCCGGCCACGGGTAGTCGTCGTCGGGATCCTGGGTCTTCGCGTACGAGCCGTAGAGCACGAGCGCGGAGATCATGGCCGGATACGTGGAAGCGAACAGGACGGACATCGGTCCGCCCTCGGAGTAGCCGAAGAGCACAGCCCGCTCGCTCACCGCGGCGTCCATCACCGTGCGGACGTCGGCCATCCGCGTCTCGAGGTCGGGCAGGCCGCCCGGCGATCCGAGAGGCCCGTGCCCCGCTTATCGAAGCGGATCAGGCGCGAGAACCCGGCGAGGCGACGCAGGAAGTGGGCGTGTCTGGGATCGTCCCAGTCGACTTCGAGGTGCGAAACGAATCCCGGAACGAGCACGAGGTCCGGGGGCCTATCGCCGACGATCTGGTGGGCGATGTTGACGCCGCCACTCTTCGTGTAGTGTGTTACTCGCCTCTCCATACTGCGCAAATCGAGAGGCTTGATGTGAGAAGTCGCTCTGTCCGCCGGGTGCACCTCGAGCGGCGCTGCTCCAGATCACGCTCTCATTAATCGTCGACTCGACATCCTCCGAGCGATGCCGTGCTGCCGCCTCTCGTTTCTCGCGTCGCGGAGCCTCACGCTGGGGTCAATCGTGACCAGAACGACGGCGCAGCAGCGACGCGGCGACGCTGAACCCGGCGGGCCGAATCGAAAACGACCCGCTCTGCTCCTTAGACGTGCGTCTCGCCGTCCGTCGCAAACGATCCGCTCGTGCGGACACGATGGTCGGGTCGGTCAGCCCCAGACTTCGTCGCGTTGCCGGCGCCGAGGAGCGGATGTGCGACGGACTTGGCCGGCGTCCTGCTGTGATCGCGATGCTGAAGTCAGCCGGAGCGGACGCCGACTCCTATCAGCAGGCCCTGCCGTGAAAGGGCGCAGCCACTGGCCGCCAGATTGCGACCTCTACCCATGGTCGGGCACGAGGCGCGCCCCGCTGAGGCGCCCGACGAAGCGTCTCAGGAGATGACCGGCGGCGTCCACCGGTTTCGCTCGGCGACGTATTTTTTGAGGCCCTCCAGCCCGTAATACGACCCAGCACCTTCGTAGCGCATCCCTGCCTTTTCCATGACCCGCCACGAGCCGACGTTATCCGGCATCGCGACGGCCATCACCCCGTCAAGGCCGAGGAGTCCAAAAGCATGAGCGAGCACAGCGGTTACCGCTTCGGTGGCATACCCCTTCCCCCACGACCCCGCGGCGAAGTGGTAGGCGAGATCGATCTCTGAACCGGCGTTCGGATCCATCGTCGCGGCCGGTCGAAGCCCGCACTGCCCCAGGAACTCGCCCGTGCCTCTGGCTTCGACAGCCCACATCGCGTAGCCGAGCTCGCGCTCCATCGCGAGGCGCGACTCGATCGCGGCCTGGAAGATCTCAGGCGTTGGGGCCGGCGCCGCCGGGAGGAAACGGCAGACCTCGGGGTCGCTGAACAGCGCGAGCCAGGCAGCCTCGTCGGCGGGCTCGAAGGTCCGAACGATCAGGCGAGTCGTCTCGAGCCGGGTACTCACGCGCCAAGCATGACAGCCGACACCGGTCCATAACGGGCACAAGATCGTCCCCGGCTGCGATTGACGTGTGGGATGCTGCGCCGTCGGATCGATCCGCCCGCGCGACGACACCGACGCCAGACCCGTTGCGGCGGGCACCACCCCCGTGTCGAAACCGAGCGAAGCGAGGATTTGATGGCGACCATCACCGAACACGAAGAGCGGCAGGTCAAGCGGGCCAACGCGTCCGGACGCAAGCCGGTCGTGTTCATTCACGGGCTGTGGCTGCTGCCAAGCAGCTGGGATCGCTGGGCTGCGGTGTTCAAGAAGGCTGGCTACACGACGCTCACGCCCGGGTGGCCGGACGACCCGGAGACCGTCGAGGAGGCAAAGGCTCATCCCGAGGTGTTCGCCCATAAGACGGTGGGGCAGGTTGCCGATCATTTCGCCGACCTGATCAGCCAACTTGACAACAAGCCGGCGGTGATCGGTCACTCGTTCGGTGGTCTGATCACCCAGATCATCGCCGGACGCGGACTCGCGGCAGCATCGGTCGCGATCGACCCCGCGCCCTTCCGCGGCGTGCTGCCGTTGCCGATCTCCTCGCTCAAGTCTGCCTCACCGGTGCTCGGCAAACCGGCCAACCGGAACCGTGCCGTACCGCTCACCTACGAGCAGTTCCGCTTCGCGTTCGCGAACGCGGTCACCGAAGACGAAGCGAAGACGCTATACGAGACATTCGCCGTGCCGGCGTCGGGCAAGCCGCTGTTCCAGGCGGCGAGCGCGAACCTCAATCCCTGGACCGAGGCCAAGGTGGACACTAAGAACCCCAATCGCGGACCGTTGTTGATCATCGACGGCGAGAAGGACAACACTGTGCCATGGTCGATCGCCAACGCCTCGTTCAAGCGCCAACAACGCAACCAAGACGTAACCGAGATCGTCAAGATCCCCGACCGCGGCCACTCCCTCACGATCGACAACGGCTGGCGGATCGTCGCCGACACCGCCCTGAACTTCGTCCAGCGGTTCGTCAACCCCTGACAATCGACCACTTCGCCGCGGCCGGTCCGGGCCACCGATCAGGCGGCGCTGCCCGACCTCGGTGCAGCTGTACGGTCGCGGTCTGCGAGCGCGCACGCCTTGCGGCGGGGGACGCGATCGCAAGGCGTCTTTCCACATCTGACGGCCTGAGCGCGATCACAGTCGTGCTACTCCGCCTGCGCGAGCAGGAGTGGACAAACGATCGTCCCGGATCACGGCGACACTCTCGGTCGTTCACAAACACGGTGGTGAAGTCCTCGCTATCGCTTCGGCCAAATCTGCGGCACTGAGCTCGAGCCTTAACAAGAGCGGGGCCCTCGCTACGCTCGCCGCCGCGTGGGTCGAGGCCTACCCGACCCTCCCGCCTGGCCGAGAACGCGATCGCGACCAACGAGCGCTGGCACGCTCAGGCCGAGCGCGACTCGACCAAGCTCGCGCGGCGATCCTCGACTCCCAGGGCCGACTTGAGGTCGGCCAGAGCCCGCTGAATGGAGGCAGTGAGCCCGCCCTCAGGCTCACAGGCCCACTCCTCAACAGCAGTCGTGAACACCGCCGTCGCCGCCTGGGCGACGAATATAGCCTCGCGTTGAGCCACTCCACGGGCACCGAGCGCGTCGGCGACCTTGGCAGCGGTCGAGGCCAGTTTCATCAGCTCTCGTTCCTGAAGTTCGGGGGAGGAATCGATCAGCGCCCGGCGGGCACGAGCTAGCTGGGCGTAGTCCTCCATCGGAGCCGAGGCCCGTGCAAAGGCGCAAACGGCCGCGTCGAGCGGGTCCAGATCGCTGGGCGCGTTGGTGAGCTCCGCGAGGGCCCGCTCCGCGAACGCGTCGACGCTGGCGAACACGACTTCGCGCTTGTCGGCGAAATGGTTGAAGAAGGAGCGCTTGGTCAGCCCGGCCTGCCTGGCGATGTCCGCCACGGTCACGTCGTCGTATCCACGCTCGATAAACAGCGTCATCGCCGCCTCCTGGAGCCGTCCTCGCGCGTCCGGTTGCCATCGAGCCATGACCTGAGCGTATCCGATCGAGAAGTCTATTGCACCTGGTGCAATCGCGTGCTACCTTATTACACCGGGTGCAATCACCATTCTCAACGCAGGAGCACCCATCATGAGCAGCACACCCACCTCACCGCTTTCGATCGCGATCATCGGCGTCGGGCGCATCGGCAGCGCCTACGCCTACCAGCTCGCTGGCGGAGGACACGACGTGACCGTCGTCGCCCGCCCCGGCTCCCGGCGCCTCGCCCAACTGCGCCGCGATCACGGCATCGTGCTGACCACCGGCGAGCGCACCTGCGTGACGGTCGCCGACTACCTCGACGAGCAGGAGCAGTTCGACCTCGTGATCGTCACCACGCTCGCGCACCAGATCGACGCGGTCCTTCCCGCGCTCGAGCGCAGCCACGCCCGGTGCGTGCACCTCATGTTCGTCACCCCCGAAGCCGAACGGCTCAAGTCGGCGGTCGGCGCCCGCCGCGCCACGTTCGGCATGGCCGGCCTCCTCGCCACGATCGACAGCGACGGCAAGCTCGACCTAAAGATCGGCAGGACCAACTCGATGCAGGGCTCCCAGCGCTGGGTCGACCTGTTCCAGGCCGCCGG
Organism: uncultured Solirubrobacterales bacterium; assembly: GCA_963763525.1. GTDB lineage: Bacteria > Actinomycetota > Thermoleophilia > Solirubrobacterales > Solirubrobacteraceae > Palsa-465. The sequence continues at coordinate 665,376 of CAVXPA010000005.1, read as the reverse complement.
GACGCCATCGAAGCTGGAGCCGGACATGGGCCGCTGGCTACGCTCCCAGACGCCCCTGACGATCGCGATGGAGAGCGTCGCGATCACCGGGATGCAACACACGCGCGGGGCCACCTGGGCCGAGGCGAAAGTCGGAGCCCACGGGCTGCGGGCCGGATTCTCGATCCTCCGCGAGCTCGGCGAGACCCCCTACCCAGCCAACAAAGACCGGATGAGCACGGCACCGCGGACGATGCTCACCTTCATCCTGCGCGCTGTGTCCCGCAGCAAGTACCGCGAGACCGTCGGGAACTCCTCCGAGGAGTGTCGCGGTCTGATCGACCTCCTCGCCGCCGAAGCCAACCAGAAGCCGGTACCGCAAACGCACGTCGATGCACTGCTCGCGCTCCGACCCAATCACACCGACCATGCCGACCACCTCATCCCGGCTGGCGTCGCCGAGCGGTCAGCCCGCGACACGGGCTGGACGTCCGCCGGATAAGCAGATCAACTGGTTAGGCCGCTCGTTCGGAGCCAACCCTCTGGGCCGCTCGGCCCTGACCAACACCGGTGATGGTGTCACTCAGTGCGGTCGCGCACCGGTGAGGAAGACACTGGTTGCGGCCGTGCTCGCCTCTTCGATGCCGATGTCGGGCCGCGCGGCGAGCTTGGCGGCGGCTAGGAGCACGCCACCGAACAGCTCGCGGAGCACGTCGAGGGGAATGTCTTGTCGGAGGACGCCCGTTTCGACCCCACGTTCGAAGACGGCTCGGATCGGCGCTTCGATCAGGCGTTCCTTCTCGTCGAGGTCGAGTTCGACCTGCTCGGCCTCGAGGACGGCGTAGTGGTCGGCCACCGAGGCAAACCCGCGCACGATGCGCTCGATTGCCACTTCGACGGGGGCGCGGTCAAGCCCGGCGGCGACGACGCGGCTCGCGCTGTCGGCGAGCGCGTGCGCGGCGAGGGCCTTGAGCAACGCGTCTCGGTTGGGGTAGTAGCGATACAGCGTGGCGCGGCTGACGCCGGCGGCGGCGGCGACATCAGTCAGGTTCGCCAGGCCGCCCCGCTCTGACCACACGCGTACCGCGGCGTCGAGGATCGCCGCTGCCGTGCGGTCGACGAGCGGGGCGGGCTTGACGTCAGGTTGAGGTGGCATTGCTGGGTCGATGTTAGACGGCGTCTCGTCAAAATGCGACACGTCTGTCTTGACAGTCTTGTTCCGGGATGATACAACACTGTCTTATTCGGCAACAATCGTGTCGCCCACCTCGGAGATCGCCTCCTCGGGGAGGACGGCACCGAAGGAGCTTCGAATGCCTGGACAAGCTAGAGCATCAAGCGACGTATCCGCAACCGACGACAGCGACCGGTTTCACGCGCGACGCTGGTGGGTGCTCGCGGTCCTTGGGATCGCGCAACTGATGATCGTGCTCGACATTACGGTGGTCAACATCGCGCTGCCCTCGGCGCAGAGGGCGCTGCATTTCTCCAACAACAGCCGGGAGTGGGTCGTGACCGCGTACGCGCTGGCGTTCGGCAGCCTGTTGCTGGCCGGCGGGCGGCTCGGCGATCTGTTCGGCCGCAAGCGGCTGTTCGTCGCCAGCACGGTCGGATTCGCCGCCGCGTCGGTGGTCGGGGGCGCGGCCCAGAGCTTCGGCGTGCTCGTGGCCGCGCGCGGGGTGCAGGGCCTGTTCGCCGCGCTGATGGCGCCCGCCGCGCTCTCGCTGGTGAGCACGACGTTCACCGATCCGGGCGAGCGAGCGACCGCGTTCGGGATCTGGGGAGCGATCGGCGGCGCCGGCGCCGCGATCGGGCTGCTACTCGGCGGCGTGCTCACCCAATCGCTGTCGTGGCGCTGGACGCTGTTCGTCAACCTCGGATTCGCGATCGTCGCCACGCTGGGCGCGATCGCGCTGCTACGCAGGGACGTACGTTCGGTCCGCGAGCCGATCGACGTCCCCGGGACGGTGACCGCCACAGGCGGTCTGTTCGCGCTCGTGTACGGCTTCGCCCACGCGCAGAATCACAGCTGGGGGTCCTCGACGACGGTCGGTTTCCTCGCCGCCGGAGCGGTGCTGCTCGCGGTGTTCGTCGCGATCCAAATCCGCGCCGCGCACCCATTGATGCCGCTGCGGGTCGTGCTTGACCGCAACCGCGGCGGCTCGTTCCTCGCCCTCGGGATCGTCGGCCTAGGCACCTTCGGCGTCTTCCTGTTCTCGACCTACTACCTGCAGGAGATCAGGGGCTACTCACCCAGCCGTACCGGACTCGCGTTCCTACCGCTCTCAGCAGCCCTGGTGATCGCCGCCACCGTCGCCAACGCGCGCCTGCTGCCCCGCACCGGACCCCGGCCGCTCATCGCCTCAGGGATGGCGCTCGCCGCGATCGGCATGGGCCTGTTCGCGCAGCTCGGCGTCGACTCAAGCTACGCCACACACCTACTCCCCGCGCTGCTCGTCCTGGGCGTCGGGCTCGGCTTCCTCTACGCGCCCGCGACCGACATCGCCACCCGCGGCGTCGACCCCGGCGACGCGGGCGTCGCGTCCGGCTTGGTCAACGCAACCAACCAAGTCGGCGGGTCGCTCGGCCTCGCGCTCCTCAGCACCCTAGCCGCGACCGCCACCACCCACTATCTCGCGGGCAAGCACCCCACCCCGACCCTCATCGCCCACGCCGCCGTACACGGGTACACCACCGGGTTCTGGTGGGCCGCCGGATTCTTCGCCGCCGGCGCCCTCATCACCGGACTGCTGCTACACGGCCGCGCCCCGACCCCCGCACCCCAAACCGAGGACCAAGCAAACCTCCAACCCGCCGGCGCGTACTGACACCAAGCGATCACAGATCAACACCAGCCGCGACCGCGGCTAGCTCAGGGCGCTCTTCACGGACTAGCCGCCGCTGTCGGGCCGGTCACGGCACGGGCGCGATCGACGGCCCGGGGATGCACATCTTCGGGCGAATACGGCGTTCTCTTGGATCACCCGCCGGCGAGCCTGTCTTCATGCTGGCGCAGGCATTTGCTGCCTTCGGCCCGCGTGCGTGTTAGCGGCACTCGGATCCTCCCCTCAGTGAGCGGTGGCAGCGGCGGGGTCGTCAAGCTGGGTGGCATCGTCCAGCCGTTGCATATCCTGCTCGTCCAGCTCGATGTCGCCGGCGGCGACGTTCTCCTCGAGGTGCGCGACAGAGGTGGTTCCGGGGATCAGCAGGATTCGCTCGGAGTGGTGCAGGAGCCACGCGAGAGCGATCTGGGAGGGAGTGACTCGATGCTTGGCTGCTACCTCGGCGACGGCCGGGTCGGCCGCCAGCTGCTTGGGGCCGCCGGTGAACGCCGAGCCGAGCGGGAAGAACGGCACGAAGGCGAGTCCGCGTTCCTCGCAGAGCGCGAGCTCGTCTTCGGCGCCACGGTTCATGACGCTGTAGCCGTTCTGGACGCAGGCGATATCGGTCAGCTCGAGCGCCCGGCGGACGGTGTCAGCGGTGGCGTTGGAGATGCCGATCAGGTCGAGCTTGCCCTGCTCGCGCAGCTCTTCGAGCGTTGCCAACTGCTCGGCCAGCCGACTCTCGGTGTCGTGCTCGTCCAATAGGCGCAGGTTGACGAGGTCCATCCGCTCTACTTGCAGCGCTCCGAGGTTGTCCTCGACGGCTGAACGCAGCTGCGCTGGAGACAGGGCGGGCAGCCAGGCGCCGACGTCGTCGCGGCGAGCGCCGACCTTGGTGACGAGCTTCAGGTTCTCGGGATACGGGTGCAGGGCTTCCCGAATCAGCTCGTTGACGACATTCGGGCCGTAGTACTGGGAGGTGTCGATGTGGTCGACGCCGAGCTCGATCGCGCGGCGCAACACCGCTCGGGCGGCGTCCGGATCGCTCGGAGGTCCGAACACGCCGGGTCCAGCGAGCTGCATCGCACCGAAGCCGATGCGGTTAACGGGCTTGTCGCCGAGGAGGGATGTCTTCGTCATGCCGTAGAGCCTGCACCATCTTCTCGAGCGCGGCAAGAGGTTCATTGAGCTCCTCAGGCCGTGACCGGGGCCTCACCGGATTGGAGGCCGCGCATGGCACGGGGACGTGAATCTCGCAGCGGAGGTTGCACAACCCCGCCTTGGCGATCCTTGAGCCCCCGCCCGGCCAAATCAGATCCGGGGCTCGACGTCGCCGTAGACCGCGCGCCACGAGCAGCAAGCGCTGTCGTTCGCGCCCTTGGTGGTGTTCGCCAGGGCCGGGCGGAACGGAGCCCGAGAGGCAGGTTACGGGCGCATCAGGCGAGCCACTGCGTGGGGTCCCCGCGGACACGCGGCCACGAAAGGAGAGATCGTGCACGATCAATCGCACCCGCCGACCGGTCAAACGCTCGAGCGCGCGCTAAAGAAGGTGGGCACCCCGAGGGGTACCCGGTTGGAAGCGCGCTGGTGGCCGGATGCAGGGCCGGCCGGTCTGGCTGCTATTGGCCACGTGCTGCTGCTCCACGCCTTAAGCAGACGTCTGGCTCGCGTGACTGCATCGTCGACGATGCAGATGCCAGAAGCGTCGAGGGCGGAGCGAGATTGCCCAGATCATTCCGGACGCCGGACTCTTGGAACTCCAACTCTGGGTAACGAAGGCTGTCGCGAGAAGCTCCTGAGAGGGAAGCGACGGAGCTTTGGAAGGCGGCTCCTATCCGCGCGAGTCCACGCCGGCGCGTCGGGATCCGGGCCCGAGGCGGGACGCGCTTCGGTTAGGGTGCTGGCAGCCACGGCATCCGCCACTACGAGGTGTGCTGGGGCCGCGCCGCCGCGAGCGGCCTGATGGGATTGGCTCGCGGCAACGCTGTTAGAGACCGCCGGTGCCGGGCTGGAGGAGGACCCGGGAGCAGCAGGACGGTGCCGCCGGCCGCCAATCCTGCGATCACGCCGAGCGCGATCCCCCGGCCGCGAAGGCCGGCGCGCTGAGCCGCGAGGCCACCCCAAAAGCCCAGCGAGGCGGCGCTGACCCAGATCACCACGCTGACGGAGTCGTTGAGGCTCAGTCCGGCCAGCTTGAGTATGAGCAGAAGGACGATCTGCGGCGTGCAGACGGGCAGGAAACGCGACTCGCGTCGGACGATCCTGAGCAGCTCGCGCCCGCGGGGACTGCGGCCGAGGTTAGGGTAGGCGGCGAGGCTCGCTGCGAACACGTGCCCGATGACGGTTGCGACGAGCGGGCCGAGAATGACCGCGATGGCACCGAGGACCTTCAGGTTGGCCCAGCCGTCGTAGATCACCAGCACTGAAGTCACGACGATCGTTCCGTACACGGCCCGGTCGATGACGCCGGGGACGGCTTGCGGCACTCAGCAGGACGTCGTCCCGACGATCTACGAGCTCGTCGGAATCACCCGCCCAGGGTCGTCAACGGCGTCCATCAGGACCCGATCGACGGCGTCAGCTTCGCGTACGCGCTCAAAGATCCCGACGCCCCGGGGCGCCTGGTCACCCAGTACTTCGAGATCATGGGCAGCCGCGCGATCTACCACGACGGCTGGATGGCCTCAGCGACCGGGCCGCGGTTGCCGTGGCTTCCCGGTCTCCCACCTGGCATTCATAACTGGACGCCGGACCAGGACCAATGGCGCCTGTACAACCTCGACGAGGACTGGACGCAAGCCAACGACCTCGCCGCGCAGATGCCCGACAAGCTCGCGCAGATGAAGGAAACCTTCGCGATCGAGGCGGCCCGCAACAGCGTCTACCCGATCGGCGGCGGCCTATGGATACCGGTCTTCCACCCCGAACTGCGGATCTCCACGCCCTACCGCGAATGGAACTTCGGCCCCGACATCATCCGGATGCCTGAGTTCTGCGCCCCGGCGCTCGGTAACCGAGCCAACCTCGTCACGATCGACGCCGAACTTCCCGGGAAAGCGAGCGGTGTGCTCTACGCGCTGGGCAGCTCCAGCGGCGGCCTCACCGCCTACCTCGACGACGGGTACCTCTGCTACGAGTACAACCTCTTCATCCTCATGCGGACCAAGATCCGCTCCCAACAGCCGCTGCCCGCCGGCCCGGCGAAGATCGAGATCTCCACCGAATACGTCGAGCTAAAACCGGGCGGCCCGCTCAAAGTCACGATCAGCGTCAACGGCGACCAGCTCGCCACCGGCACGGTGCCCGTCAGCGCGCCGCTGCTCTTCACCGCCAACGACTGCCTGGACATCGGCACCTGCCTCGGCGGACCCGTCTCGCTCGACTACTACGACCGCGCCCCGTTCCCGTTCGACGGCACGATCAACAACGTCAACGTCCGCTACACGACCTAACCCCATCCGGTGGGACGGTTGCTTGTTTCGTTGCCCAACGGCCGGGGTGGAAGCACCCCCCTCGACCCGCGGCTGGGCCCTTGGCGGTGCCATCGTCAGCCACAGTGGACTACGACCAAGCGCCGTGCATACGTCCACCGCCACCTCGGAGGTCTCGCCGCGCCCGACGAGACCTCCGCCCGGCTGCTCGAGACGCTCCGCGTCTATCTCGACGCGCACACAAGCCGGACCCGTGCCGCGAGGATTTGGCCGTGCACGAAAACACGATCAGCTGCTAACGGGCCGTTTTAGGACCCTCCCCTAACCGGTGCGACGGTGCCTTACGAACCCTACAAATGTGTCGATATTCATCGCGTGGGCGAGCAGGACCGACGAGCGATGCATCTGCCGCCCGCACGCCATGTCTTCGGGCAGCGCTCGGCGCAGCGTGCCAACGTTGAGTGCACTGCTTACTTCGTCTCGGGTCGCGCTGCCAGATAGGTCTCGAGTCTGGCTATCTTGCGAGCAAGCTCGCGAAGGTGACCCCTACGGGCCGCCTATAGCAGCAGCACGCGCCGCGCCCCATTCTCTAAAAGGCGAGCGGCAAGCGCGCATCCGGCGGCGCCGGCGTTGGCGCCCCTCGATCGCGGCCATCACGTCCCGCGCGGCGGCAGAACTGCGCGGGACACTACGTATAGCTCCTCGGCGCGGTGAGTCTCTGGCATGAGCGCGGTCGCCAACAGGACTGTTCCGTCAGGGACGGAGCCGGTGGCTGGCGCGCTTGGTCCTCGCGCGCGTGGCGCCTGCGGCGGGTTGCACGTCAGCGGCCTCGGGGTAGCGCCCGCCCGTTGCTGCCATCACGCGGCCGGCTGCTCTGAGGACTCCGCGGGACAGCGATGGGATGTCCTGCACGCTGTAGTCGCCGATGATGGCGATCGCGAAGATGACCGCGCCGTCGGCGCCGAACACCGGCGCCGCGATGCCGCTGATGCGAGCATCGGGCGGCAGGTCATCGCCGACGGGAAAGTACTCGTCACGTGCGAACGCAGCCAGCGCGCGGCTGAGCGCTTGGCGCCCCTCCGGGGTGTGGAGGTCGGCGTTCGAGTAAAGCTCCTGGAGCTCGTGCAGTGCCTGCACGTGCATTCCGATCGCGTAACCTCGTCGTCGGACCGCCTCGAGGGCCGCTCGGTAGCGTTCGCGCTCGGCATCGTTGAACTCCGGGCCTAATCGGTCAAGCCAGTCGCCGACCGCTTGCTTGTCGGTCCAGGCGAGTCCGATCGTTCCGAGCGGCGGCGCGAGCGGCTGTCGCTGCCCTTCACGGAACGGAATCGTCGGCGCGGTGGGGACGCCGGCATAGCCGATGGTGAGGATCTCTTCATCGGTCGTCATCACGACCATGCTTTCCCCATCGTGCTCCGCAGCGAGCTTCTCGGCCTCTCGTTTGGCTTGTGTCAACGCGGGCAAAGTGCGCTCGGCGACGGCGCCCATTGGGACGAGCGCGGGCCCGAGCCGGTACTCGAGCGTGTCGGGGTTGCGGAGCAGCAGCGCGCGGTCCGTCAGCCGTGTGAGGATCGCGTGTGCTGTTGCCTTGCTGATTCGCAGGCGGCGCGAGAGCTCGGACAGCGTGAACCCCCGGCCGGGGTGCGTCGTGAGGAAGTCGAGGATCTGGATCGCGCGTTCAACGGGAACCGCGCGTTCGATCGAGGGGGACATTAGCGAAACCGTAGATGCTGATGTGACCGGCTGTGACGTCGCCCGCCGGCGGGGGCTCACCACGCTACCATTGTTCCATGTCGGGAACGCTCTTTCCCCTCTGGGAACCGACCGTGAGCCGGAGTCCCGCCAACCTCGTGCGGACGCTGCTTGCCGGTTTGCTGCGCACTCCGGGGACGGGCGGCGGCTCGTGGCGGCAATGAAGCTTGTGGCTGTTCTCGGTAGCGTGACGCCACCGGGGCGGTTGAGCGGGGCGGTCACCGGCGCCTTGGGGCGAATCGAGGCTGCGGATTCGGAGCTTCTCGATCTCGCGCAGCACGACATCGCGTTTGCAGGGGGCCAGGAACTGGTGGGCGGCACCGCGTTGGTCGTCGAGAAGATCGCCGGGGCGGACGGTGTTGTGCTGGCAACGCCGGTTTATCGAGGCACGTTTACTGGGGTTCTGAAGAACCTGCTCGACCAGGTGCCTGTCGACGCGTTGCGTGGGAAACCGGTCGGCATCGTTGCGATGGGAGCGACCCAACATCATTCGCTCGGCGCCGACTGGCATCTCCGCAATGTACTGGCGTGGTTTGGCGCGGTCGTCGCGCCCACGAGCGTCTATCTGGTCTCGGCCGATTTTGAGTCTGGCGTGCCGCGTCCCGAGGCCGCGATCAGCCTCGACCAGCTGCTCGCGACGGTGGTGGAGCTCGCACGGGCACTGGCGCCCGCGGATCTGGGTCCGCCTCCGCTCGCGGCACGAGCCAGATGACCGCGGAGCCCTCGTGTTGAGCTACGGCGTTCATCTTGGGAATTTCGGTGGTGCGATCGAGGCCGCTGAGATTCTCGGGCTGGCGTCTGATGCTGACCGTTTGGGGTATGAGTCGGTATGGGTGTCGGATCACATCTTGACACCGGAGGTGTTCGAGTCGAACTACCCGTATCCGGGCACCGTGTTCACGCCCGATACCGCGTCGACGGTGTATGAGCCATTGACGACACTCGCGTATGTCGCGGGCGCGACGACGCGCGTTCGTGTGGGGACCTCGGTGCTCGTCGCTCCACAGCGCAACCCGTTGATCGTCGCCAAGGAGATCGCCACCCTGGACGCGCTGAGCGGCGGCCGGGTTGAGATCGGTGTGGGGGTTGGCTGGATGCGCGAGGAGTTCGAGATCCTAGGAGCGCCGTTTGCGGAACGGGGTGCCGTCCTGGATGAGATTCTCGCGCTTTGGCAGACGGTGTGGAGTGAGCCGGTGCCCGAGTTCCATGGGCGTTTTGTCGATTTGCCGCCCTGTCGATTTGGGCCGTTGCCGGCGCAGCCGGGTGGCCCCCCGATCTCGATCGGCGGGAACACGTCCCGGAGCCTGCGCCGCGCTGCGGCAGGCGGCTGGGGATGGCACGCGTTCCGCCTCGATCCCGCGAGCATCGCCGCCATGGTCGGGGAGCTCGAGGAGTACTGGCAGGACGCGGGACGGGAGCGGTCCGCCCTGCGCGTGATCATGCGCTGCCACGTCGACCTCATGCGGACCTCGTCCGACTTCCCCGACGGCATGCCGGGGTGGTGGATCGGCGGGCCTCGCGATCAAGCGGCTGAGAGGATCGCCGCATTCTCGAACGCGGGCGTGACGGAGCTGGTTGTGACCCCGGCGCCCGGCAAGCCGCTGAACGAGCGATCGGAGGCGCTCGAGAGTTTCGCCGAGTGCTTCATCGCCGCGGCCGCCGACTAGCACTGCGACGTCTGCGGCGGCGCATGGGAACCGTCGCGATCGCGGCTGTTTGCGCGGCTCTTGACTTTCGCGAATTCAGTTTGATATGTTCCCGGGCGCGAACTGCTGTTCCCCACCGGGAACATAACGCGCGCTGCGCTAGGAGCCATCCATCCCTGGCGGCGTTCCGCGGGCGCGAAGTTCGATCGACGTATGCGACCTACCTGCGTCACACTTATCGGCCTGCTGCCACGCACCTCGCCTCGTGGCGCGCCTTGAGTCTGCATCGCGACAGCTGGATGGGTGGGAGTGACCTTCGAACACACGCGGCCGCGCGAAACGTGTGCTCGGAAGATCCACACGATCCACGACTGCCGGTGCGAGAGCGCGAAGGCATCACGGTTCGGTGATGCCGCGGCAGATGCACATCAATCTGTTCATGGCGCCTGCCGGTTATCACGAGGGGTCGTGGCGGCTTTTGAGTAGCGAGGCGGAGCGGCTCTTCTCGCTTCCGTATGTGGCACGGTTTGCGCAACAGGCCGAGCGAGCGAAGCTCGATGCTGTCTTCCTGGCCGACCTATTGTCGACGGGCGGCAACGCGAATTGGTTCAAGCAGCCGCGCGGCGGGATGTACGAGCCGATCACGACGATGGCGGCGCTTGCTGGGGTGACGAGCCGGGTCGGGCTGATCGCGAGCGGGTCGACGAGCTTCAGTGAACCCTACACACTCGCACGGCAGTTTTCGACGATCGATCATCTCAGCGGCGGGCGGGCGGGCTGGAACATCGTGACCTCGTGGGCGGGCGAGGAGAACCACACACAGCCGCTATTGGCGCACGATGAGCGCTACCGCCGCGCCGGCGAGTTCGTGGAAGTCGTGACCGGCTTGTGGGATACCTGGGAGGAAGCCGCCATCGTCACCGACCGCGCCGGCGGTTATTTCGCGCGGCCCGAGCGCATCCACGAGCTCGATTATCACGGGGAGTACTTCACGGTCAAAGGTCCGCTGAACACGGGCCGTCCACCGCAGGGGTGGCCCGTGCTGGTGCAGGCCGGCGCGTCGCCGGTCGGGATGGCGTTCGCTGCCGAGCACGCCGAGCTCGTGTTCACGGCGAAGCCAACGCTCGGGGACGCCCAGGCCTTCTACGCACGTGTCAAGACCCTGGTCGGCGAGCGCGGTCGGGATCCCGAGCGGGTCCACGTGATGCCGGGGATGATGCCGATCATCGGCAACACCGAGGAGGAGGCGAAGCAAAGGGCCCACGAGCTGTCGAACTTCGCGGACTTCGATTACCTGCGCAAAGACCTGCAGTCGCTGATCGCGGATCTCGCTGGCCGCCCGGAGTTCACGATCGAGGACCTCGACCTCGATCAGCCGATCCCGCGCGAGCGGCTCGTCGAGCCCGGCTCGGTCAAGGGCTTTCAGAGCCGCTATGAGATCTTCTACAACGTCGCGCAAAAGGGCGGGACGTTGCGCGATTCACTGCGCGTACTGGCCGGCGGACGCGGGCACCCCGTCGTAGTCGGCACGCCTCAGCACGTCGCCGACGTGATGGAAGCATGGTTCACACAGCGCGCGTGTGACGGGTTTCAGCTGATGACCTCCCACGTCTTCGACGGACTCGACGCGATTACCGACAAGCTGATCCCAGAGCTCCAGCGACGCGGGCTGTTTCGCACCGAGTATCCCGGCACGACCCTACGAGACACCCTCGGTTTGGACAGGCCACCCGGAAGGCCGACAACGCCGGTCAAGGCTCGAGAGAGAGAAAGGGAGACATGACATGCATGTGATCACCACGGCTCACGACGAGCGCGGAAAATCTATCGTCGCTAGCGACGAGCGCGTCGGACCGGTCCAGGTCGCGCTGCTGGGGCCGCTGAAGCTCTTTCAGCTCTGGGGCTCAGACGCGACGCCGACGCTCCCATCCGACGGCACGGCGCCTGCGTATGAGAAGTACTACCCCAGGCCCGGCGGTGTCCGGCTCCACGCGTCGATCTTCCCCGCGTTGGCGTCCGGCCCGGCCGACGGCCCCCCCGCACCTCCGACGAAGGAGCAACTGGCCGAGTTGGAAGCCAAGCTCCCAGGGTTGCTCGACCACGTCGACGAATCGGGCGAGGGATTCCACGCATCCGACACCATCGACTTCGGCATCTGCATGTCGGGCGAGGTGGTCCTCCGGCTCGACGACGGCGTCGAAGTTCCCGTGACCCCCGGCACGATAGTGGTCCAGAACGGCACGCGCCACGCCTGGGCCAATCGCAGCTACGAACCGTGCACGATGCTGTTCGTATCGATCGGCGCCGGGCGAGGCAGAGCGGACGTTGCCTAGCGACGTGGCGGTTCGATGAGTAGCGACCACACCCTCGCGCGGGCGAGGCACCCATTGCTCAACGACGAGAACGCGTTCAAGCTCGGGATCTTCGGAGTCAATGTCCTCAAGGGCTGCAGCATGACCAGTGCTGAGGGTACGATCGAGGTCGAGTGGCCGGAGAGCCTCGCGATTGCGCAGGCTGCCGACCGCGCCGGCCTCGATGCGATGATCCCGATCGCTCGCTGGAGAGGGTTCGGCGGCCCGATGAGCTTCAATGACCGGTCATTTGAGACCTTCACCTGGGCGTCCGCCCTCGGCGCTGTCACCGAGCGCATCGGCGTCGTGGCGACAGTCCACGTCCCGACCGCGCATCCGGTGCGGGTCGCGAAGGAGGCTGTGACTGTCGATCACATCTCGCATGGGCGGCTCGGGCTGAACGTTGTGGCCGGCTGGAATCAGCTCGAGCTCGACATGTTTGGGATCGAGCTGACCAATCACGACGAGCGTTACGACATCGCGGACGAGTGGATCGACTTCGCCACCCGTCTGTGGACCGAGGAGCGCTTCGACTACCGAGGGCGCTACTTTCACAGCACGGGCGCGCACTCCAACCCGCACCCGATCCAAACACCGCGGCCGCTCGTTATGAGCGCTGGCGCGAGCGGGCGCGGCGGGCTGTTCGCTGCTCGCCACGCCGACGTCAACTTCATTATGGCGGCCGACCTGCCGGCCCACCGCCTGAAGTGCGAGCAGGTCCGCAGAGTGGCGCGTGAGCAGTTCGGGCGCGAGATCAAGCTAATGGGGATGGCATACGTTGTATGCGCCGATACCGAGGCCGAGGCCCAGCGCTATTTCGACTACTACGTGCACGAGAAGGGCGACTGGGACGGCGCCCTGCAAAGCACCGGACATGCTCAGGGAAGTTTTCAATCGATGGACTTCCGAGCCGATCAAGCACTGATCAACGGCATCGCCGGCGCCGCTGGGCAGCCGCTCATCGGCACCCCCGACCAGATCGTCGCAGGCTTGCTTCAGATGCAGGCCATGGGACTGGACGGGGTTACGTTGTCCTGGGTCCGATACGCCGAAGGCATCGCCCAGTATCAGGAGGTCCTGCTGCCGCTCCTCATCGACGCCGGCCTGCGCAGCCCGATCACGATAAAGGCGACAACGGCGTGACGGCGAGCAGAGGCCGGCGATGTGCGTTCGCTTCACGACACGACCAGATGCAGCGGATCGAGGCGCGGGATTCCGGTGTTGATCCGACCCGACGCGCACAAACGCAACCGTGCGCGACCCGGATGAACCGGCGGTATGTATGAGTTCATGCGGGGCGTGCTCGTGCGGCTGCTCGGCCAGGCCGGGCACCATTCCGCCGCCGAGCTGGAGGCCACGCAACCGCCGAGCGTGACGCTCCCGCGTCCGGCGTTACCGAACCAGGACGGCAGAATTACCTGCGAACGGCCACACAGCGCTCCGCGCGGTCGCTACAACGGGGTGTTGCTACAAGGCGAGGTGCTGAAGCTGAACGACGCAATGTCGTTGCCGATCACGAGATTGTGAGGCCCGCTCCCACTATTGAAGTCATAGTTGAACAAGTCGCTGACCTTGGTGTAGGGCGGAATACACGCATGAGGGTCACCATGGTTCGGCGCGTAGAACACCCGAAACGTAAACGCCGTATTATTGTAGATCGAGCCGTCCACGTTCCGGCAACCGTAATAGGACCAGTTGTCGCTCGGAATCCCACTGAACGGGTTGGCCTTGAAGCACACACCGGTGCCGTTGTCGTAAATGTAGTCGCAGAACTGCTGAAACGCGCACGTGAATGAGCCACTGGCGGCTGCGGGCGCATTCGTGGTTCTGGCAAGCGGCTGTGCCAAAACCGGGGCGGCCGCTGCGAACCCGCCAACGGTGGTCGCGACGATCGCGGTCGCAGCGACACGGGCGATGCGCTGTCGAAAAGACATATCCCTCTTCTCCTTTAGTCTCGAGAACGCTGTTCAGAGCATACTCTCGCGTCGTTCATTGGCGGACGAGAACTTTAGCCCAACACCCCACAAACGTGCCGACGCCAGGTGATCACACTCCGTGGGGCGCATCTGGGATGCCTGACGTCGGGCCTTGCGCTCGTACCTCGTGCAAGGCACAGCGAGGCGACGGAGTTGGCCGTGTCTCGATGCGAAGGCGCACTCTGGAAGGTCGCGTCGACTGCCCGGGACGGAGCCCTTCTTCTCCCGGCCAAACGGCGCATCCCGCATCACGCTGACCGGCTCGATCATCCGCGTCGGTCGCGTTACGAACGCGCACGCACCTCAAGAGCGCTCCCCGCGCCCGATGTGTGCAAACGCGCTAGCAAACGTGTCCATACTCATCGCCATCACGAACCGATTCACAGAGCATGCGCGCAGTTCCTGCTGTGAGCCATCTCGCACGCCGCCGACGCACCGTTCCATGCGGACGAGGCTGTCGGGAGGGAGTCACGCGTGCGGCGCGGATCTCGTAGCGGCATTCGGCGCCGAGGAGCCGACCTCTCGGCAGCGTGCCACGTGACCTCAGGAGCGGAATCGAGCGACGTTGGCGAGACGAACGGCTGCCGCGTTTGGATTACCAGATCGGCGTCGGGGTGGATCGGCGTCGTCGGGGCGCGTCAGCGGACGGCGAGCAGCGGCGCGCGGTCCTGTCGTAGTCGGTCGGAGTGCGCTTGACAGTTCGCCGGAATCCAAAAGCCGCTCAGATCCATCACCCGGTCCCAGTTCTGGAGCAGACGTTCTGGTGTCAGGTCGACATCGAGGTAGCCGGTCGTCACCCCGATGAACAACCGGTCCACTTTTCCTCCACCCATCCCGAAGGTCTCGCCGTTGGTTGGGCAGGATTCGTGCACGAGCAGCGTCACTCCGGCCGACACGAGGCTCGGATCGAGCGGAACGTCCTGTCCATCTGGAAGCTTCGTGACGTTGTGCGGGCCCATTTGGGTGGCCGCCGCGGGTGCGACCGCATTGGCCTTGATGCCGTGCTCTTCCCCGTAGAAGGCGAAGCACCGTGTTAGCCCGATCATGCCCGACTTCATTGTCGGATAGCTCACCCCGACGTTGCCGGCACGTTCGGGATCGATGTAGGCGGCGCTCGGAGTCATGCCGAAAAGCGCGCTCGATGTGGTGTTCACGATGCGCCCATAGCCGCCGGAGACGAAGTGCGGCCACGCTGCGCGCGTGACATTGAACACGCCACCGAGGTGGATGCCAAAATGGCGAGCGAAGAGCTCGGGGGTCTCTCCGGGGAAGGACTCACAGTCCGCCGCTCCGATCCCGGCGTTATTGATCACGATGTCGACCCGCCCGAAGCTCTCGAGCGCGGTGGCGATGATCGCCTCCCCGCCGGCCGGCGAGGACACGTCGTCGCCATTCGCTACCGCGACGCCCCCAGATGCGTTGATCTCGTCCACGACCCGCTGGGCTGGCGACCGTCCGCCTCGTGAGCGATTGTTGACGACAACCTTCGCGCCGCGTGCGGCGAGCATCTTGGCGTGGGCCTCGCCCAGTCCGCGTTCCCTACCCGCGCCGGTCACGATCGCCACCCGACCGTCGAACCGCAACTCGTCCATCGTCAAGCTCCCTCCTTGCCATCGCCAGATCGCCGACCGGCGATGCCTAGACAAACAGATCCATCGATGGTAAAACAAACCCGATCCGTCTGGTACCGGTTCGTACTCGTGCGTTCGGTGGTGCTAGGGCTCGCGACATCCGATCAAGTGGCGCGTAGTTGACCGCTAAGACTCCACGACTCGATGTGGATTTCGCTAGGCCGGGCCCGGAGCTGATCGCGGACCCGCACTCGAGATGTGAGGAGATCCGTGGGGCCGGGCGAGTGGTCTGGAACGAGGCTGAGACGGCAGGGGGCGCGGCGGCCGCGGACTCGTCCGCCGATCCGCGGTCCAGAACAGCGCCGTTGGGGAGGCACCCCCGGCCATGTCCGACGCAAAAGGAGGACAGCAGATGAGCAACCTGTCCCATTCCATCTCCAGGCTCGTCGGCATGCGAGCGCGGTGGGCCCGACGAATCGTGGGCGCGATCGTCGCGCTGAGCGCCGGGGTGGCCGTGATGCCGTGCGCGGCAAGCGCCGAGAACTGGTCGGCGCTGTCGATTCCGAGTCCGTCGGGAGCCACGAACCCGTCCTTGTCAAGGGTTTCGTGCGCCTCGGCCGATGCGTGCACTGCGATCGGGAATTACGTTGTGGGCGGGTTTCTGACGGGGTTCGTCGAGCGCTGGGACGGAACCAGCTGGTCTCTACAGGCAACTCCGGCCCTGGCCGGCCCGGCGCAGTTCACCGATGTGTCATGCCCGTCGACCAGTTTTTGCATGCTCGTTGCGAGGTCCTCCCAAGGCGCCTTGGCAGAGGATTGGAATGGTAGGTCGTGGAGGCTCCAGCGACCGCGCGCTGAGAGCAGCGTCAGCGAGCTATGGGGGGTGTCATGTACATCAGCCACGGCATGCACGGCCGTCGGCGACCACCTTCAAGCGGGTGAGCCGGAAACAACACTGGCGGAGAGATGGGATGGAGCTGAGTGGACGATCCAGCCCACCCCGAATGCGGTCCATTTCATAAACGATGGCCTCTATGGCGTCTCCTGCGCGTCTCCGAAGTCCTGCCTCGCCGTAGGCTTTTACCTGGATCCGGCCACCTTCGACGCCGAACCGTTTGCCGCGAGCTGGAATGGCACGAGCTGGATGGAGCAGTTGCCGCTTGCCGCCGGCGAGAGCGAGCTGAACCGGGTGTCATGTAGTTCACCCGACGCCTGCACGGCAGTGGAGACTCTCTCGACCAACGCGTTGGTCGAGCGCTGGAACGGCCTGCAATGGACGATGCAGACCCCGGTCGCCTCCCCTGGCTCCGTCTATAGCATCGAAGACATATCTTGCTCGAGGCCGAGAAGGTGCACGCTGGTAGGAGAGGACTTGACGGGCATGTCCGGGTGGCGGGTGCTAGTGGAAGCGTGGAACGGCGCTCACTGGTTCCAGCAATCGACTCCCAACCCGGCCACCCATGGCAACGGTCTTGGTGGCGTGTCGTGCGTGTTGAACAACAAATGTATGGGCGTGAGCGACGACGACGTGTCTCCTTCGACGTTGTTCGCGCTTCAATCCTCATAGAGCGACGGTGAAGTGAGGCTTGCAACCGACCATCTGGGATGGCGACATCCCGATGCCGAGACTCCGTCCGAGGGTTCTCGCTCTCGGGCGCGCCGCGACTGATCGCAGCGTCGAGCACGCGCCTCTCCCCTACGGTTCAGCCCGGCGCGGCTTCCCCATTTCGATCGGAGCACCGCGCGGGCCGCTGCGCCTGGTAGTGGCGCTGGCTTTGGGTCAACCGTCGGCGAACGGCCGTAGCTCGAGAACGCCAAAGCGCGCCATCGGGTGCTTGGCCGACACTTCGATGGCTTCGTCAACGTCCGCGCACTCAAGAATGTTGAAGCCAGCCGGGGGCACATCCATCTCGACGCGTGGACCACGGTCGATACGTGTCTCGCCGCCTCGCACCGAAACGGTCGCGGTCGCGCTGACCGGAGCGAATACAGCCCCTTGAAGCCGGATTCCGCGTTCCTCCATCTCCGACGCCCAGGCCCCGACCTCTGGCCCGATGTCCTCCGTCGTAAACGGGATCGACTCGTCACGACAGACCAGCATCAGAAACTTCATGGCACCTCCTAGTTTCGTCTGACCCGCGCGGGCAGGGGTCATATCAAGGTTGTCGACACTGACCGCTCTGTGGCACGAAAATCATCGCTGACGTAGCTAGAAGGAGCACTCTCCGCCAGTCGGCAGCCCGACGGCTTCTGGGCAAGATGGCGTCGAGGTAGAAGCTGTGCTGACCGTACGGCGTGTACCTCAGCTCAGGCGAAATGGCCATCCGGGAGAGCCGCCTGAGGCGCTAGGCGCCAAGTCGCGCCACCGCCTCTGGGTCGCGCGCGAGCAGATCGACGTGTGCTCATCGAGCAGAGCGGCGGAGCGTCCGCGAGGCGTCTCCGGGCCTCACGTACATGGTGGAGCGACGGTGTGCTGCCCCTCGGGTGTCCCTGGCATCGGGCCGTTCTGGTGCGAGCTCCCGTGCAACCCTAATGGCGGGTGCATCCCCCATTTGGCTGATTACCTGCTGCCATGCATGTCGACAACTCTGCTTCCAAGGTGAGCACTGCGTCACAAACCGGTCCACATGCACCGCCGATGACGGCGTCGCGCCGCCACCTCATGCTGCTCCAGGCATTGCATCGACACCCAACCCCTGATTCCGGTGATTCTCGCATCCCGGCAGCCCACTCGGCTCATAAAACCTCAGGGACCGCTGAACAAAAAGTCAGGGAGCGCCCCCGACGCGAACACCGTCGCAGACACTGTTCGCGAGATGGCGCACTGGGGGGAGCGCGTGAGCGGCTCGAATAACGAGGTTGTGATGGGCGTGATTCGGCTGGTGAGCCGGGCGAGCGGGAGACCAGGCCGGTTGCGCGCTCGCGCCGCGGGCGTGGTCGTGGTCCCGGGTTGTACTGGGGCCGGAATCGCCGCTGGTCGCGTCCGTCGGGCCGCGACCGTGCTCTTGGTGGGCCTTGCGGTCTCCGCGGGATGCGGTTCGGTGGCGGCCGCGGCGGACGCGCAGATCTACTGGACCAGCGTCCGCACGATCATGGAGGCGAACCTCGACGGCACCCATGTCAACCACAGCTTCATCACCACCCACGGCGGCTTCGCCGGGCTCGCGGTCAGCGGCCAGCACATATACTGGACCACCTACGCGACGATCGGGCAGGCGAACCTAGACGGGACGGACGTCAACCAGAGCTTGATCACAGGCGCCAAGTACCCGTACGGCGTGGCGGTCGAGGGCCAGCACATCTACTGGACCAACGCCTTGACCGACACACTTGGGGAGGCGAACCTCGACGGTACCGACGTCAACCAGAGCTTCATCACCGGCGCCAACGACCCGTACGGCGTCGCGGTCGAGGGCCAGCACATCTACTGGACCAACACCAACGGCGACACAATTGGGGAGGCGAATCTCGACGGCAGTGACGTCAACCAGACCTTTATCACCGGCGCTCACGTGCCGCACGGGTTGGCGGTCGACAGCCAGCATATCTACTGGACCAACACCAACGGCGACACAATTGGGGAGGCGAATCTCGACGGCAGTGACGTCAACCAGACCTTCATTACCGGCGGCAGCCCTGTGGGAGTGGCGCTCGACAGCCAGCACATCTACTGGACCAACTACGGCAACGGCGACGGCATGGACAGCACGATCGGGAGGGCGGATCTCGACGGCACCGACGTGAACCAGAGCTTTATCACGAGCGCAAACGCCGGCGCCGACGGCCCGCTCGGGGTCGCGGTGTCACCCGGGTCGGTCTCGGGGCCGGGCAGCGGGACGGCCGCCGTCGCTCGCGCACACGTGTTTGGCACGACCGCATCAGTGAAGGTCACCTGCACCGGCGCCGCCGGAGCGACGTGCAAGATCGGGCTGACGCTGTCGGTCACCGAGACTCTCAAAGGCGGGAAGGTGATCGCGGTGAGCGCCAGTATGAAGCGAACGACGAAGGTCGTGGTCCTCGGGACCGCGAGGCTGACGCTGACGGCCGGCCAAGGCAAGACCGTCAGCATCACGCTGAACACGATCGGCCAGCGGCTCCTCGCGACCCGCCACACGCTGAAGGCCAAGCTAACGGCCAACGCAGCCGACAGGACGATTTCAACCAAGACCATCACCTATACGAAGCCAAGTGGTCGGCTCGAGGATCGCTTTCCGTCAACCGCTATGCAGCTCTGCCGGGGGTGCTCGCGCCACGACGGGGCGCCGGGGCCTCTGGAGGAGTATCTGTCGTCTGGTGTGGCTGCAGGCGATCGCGGTGCTCGCCGTGGTCCTCTGGCCGGCTTGTGCCGGCGCGCTTGTCGTTCCCGGGCCGGTGTGGGCGTTGGGATATGACGGGCAGGGCCGGCTCCGCCACATTGTTGCTCGTCGGATTGTCCGGAGCCGCGGTCGTTGATGTCAAGCGGCGAGAGGGTCGGCGTAGGCGGCCGACGGTCGGCGTGCGGGGCGACCGGCGCGGCCAGCGGCGATAGGTTCTCGGCCCGGTGGTGTGCCCTGCGCGTGCGTACTTTCCGCGCGGAGCAGCTGCCACGCTGGCGCGACTGCGATGCCCTCCAGAGGGCAAAGGGTGTCGGTGATGCCTCCGGCTCGGCGACGATCAGGTGGCCTGCTCGCTTCTCACCCGCGAGCAGTCGCTAAGCGTCCCGAGCAGGACGTGCCGGCCTGTGAGGCAGCAGCGCGGTCGAGACTCCTGCAGGTCGATCGAGGCGGCAGCCTTGCGTTCGCTGTCCCGGTGCCGCTTCTTCGGGAGCAGAAGCGAGGAGCTCCACGGACAGCGTTCGCACGGCCCGGATGATCTCGTGGCGGAGTAGCTCGTCAGTGACGCCGCCGGTTCGTCTCGAACGCCCGACGGTGCCGTCGTTGAGAAGACCACGTAGCCGCGTCGCAGGTAGAGCCGCTGGTCGGCTCAATGTCAACAGTCTCGACCTCGGCGCCTCGGTCGGCGAGCTCCCGCCGGCGGGCGCGGTACTCGCACTGGACCATCTTGCGAGTCGGGTACGTCGGGTAGTAACGCGGCCACTGCTTCTGGGCCGCGGTCTCGCCTTGCTAGTCCTCGAGCGATCGTCCACGGCGATCCCTCGGAGACAACGCCGGCCGAGGCCGTTTGGCCCTGCCCGACGAATACCCCGCCTCATTACCGGACCTGCAACGTCCAACCCCCTGAAGCGTAACAACGTACCATCAGTCGGCAGTGGAACCGGCGTCGACCGCGAGGGAGGTTCCGCTGACGAACGAGGCTCGCTCCGAACAGAGCCATAGCGCCGCCTCGGCGATCTCCTCGGGCTCCGCCGTGCGCCCGTTGGGTTGGGTCTCCTCGAACGTTTTCAGCATGTCAGGCGCGATACCCGCAGTCATCGGCGTCCTGACCATCCCGGGACAAATGGCGTTGATACGGATCGTTTCCTTGGCGTACTCCAGAGCGGCAGCTTTCGTGAGGCCGACAACCCCGTGCTTGCTGGCCGTGTATGCGCTAGCGTGGGGGATGCCGACCAGCCCGGCGCCCGAGGATGTGTTGACGATCGCGCCCCCCTCTCCCTGCTTGAGCATCTGAGCTATTTCATACTTCATGCACAGCCAGACGCCCTTGAGGTTGACGGCGATGGTGCGATCGAAGTCGGCTTCGGTAAGGTCGGTCGTCAGGACCAACGCTCCCGAGATGCCGGCGTTGTTGTGTGCGCAATCGAGCCGACCGTATAAGTCGACCGTTCGCTGCACGAGAGCTTGGGCATCAGCCGCCGACGTGACGTCACACGGGACGAAGGCGGCGGTTCCGCCCAGAGCAACAATCGCTGCGACGGTCTCCTCGGCGCCCTTCCGGTCGATGTCAGCCACGACGACTTTCCCTCCCTCACGGGCGAAGGCGATCGCCGCCGCGCGGCCGATTCCCGCGCCCCCGCCAGTGACAATCACAACCTTACCTTCAACCATACCTGTCAACACAAACCTCCACTTATGATGGCCTCGCCCGGCTTCGCGGTTTTTCTCGCCCGCCAGGGCTGTGTGCCCGTTTAAAGTGACTTCCCGGATTGGACCGGGCCCCGATGACACCATTCCCTGACGTATTTTTCCGACACTTCCTAAGATCCGGGCAGTCTTACTTCGTCGGAACGACGACCGGCGCGTCTGCGAAATGAGTCACGATGAGAGGCTGATCTCTGCGCCGCATCCGTCAGGTGACAGCGCGCCTGGCCGGTCACGAACGACGCCTCGTTCGACCACAACCAGAAAGCGCCGGCGGCAATGTCCGCAGGCATACCGACACGTCCTAATGGAATCTGCACCGCGAGCGTATCAAAACTCGCGCAGTCAGCGCCGATTGCGCCCTCGGGCGTCGGCGTACGCATGGCCCGGACAGACGACGTTGACACGGATCCACTGCCGGTGCATAGTCGAGTGCGGCGGCTTTGGACGGGCCAACGACTCCGTCCATCGGTGTCCATGCGCACTCCACACCAGGGTGCGAGCGGAGGACTTTGCTAGATGCCAACGAGCGTAATCGTGCCCTCGCGCGCGACCGGCACAAAATCACGGCGGTTGAACGTCAACACGCGCTTACCGCGGCGCTCCGCGCAGGCGATCACGCACGCATCCGCGAAGCCCAGCCGCATATCGGCGTGACGGTCCAGCAACTCGCCGACCCGCCCGAAGTCGGCCTCCCCGCAATCCAGCTCGTAGAAGCCGTCGTTTAAGTCAGTTACGAACTGACGCAAGACTTTTGCGCCGAGGTCGGTCTCGACCATGTAGCCGGCCTCGGCCAGGATCCCGGCTGGGACGATCAACGGTCCGCGATCCGCCTCGAGCGCAGCGCGCGCCCGCCCATGATCCGGGTCGGCGCGGTTCAGCGCGGCCAGCACCCCCGAGGTGTCGAGCGTAATCACCGCGACGACGCGCGCCGACCGCCACGCCAACCCTGAGCGAGCCGCTCCTCGTAATCCGCGGCCGCCGCCTCCGGGTTCTCCCCCATGCCGACTGACGGCGGCAGACCCTCGCCCCGCTCGCTGCGATCCAGAAACTGCTCAAGCGCGGTGCGCGTGAGCTCCGCCTGAGAAACGCCAAGCCGACTGGCAACACGCCGGATCCGTCGCTCAGTGCCTTCCGTCAGGTAAACCGTCGTCTTGCGCATCCCGCCAGCATACCACCCAAAACGTATGGCAGGGCACGCTCCAACCGTCCGAGTGCCGCACAAAGGAAGGCGCGCCTGTTCAAATCGAGCGAATCGCGCCGCCGTCGATCGGGACCATTGCCCCAGTGATGTAGGAAGCGGCCGGGGAGAGCAGGAACGCTGCTGCTCGCGCGAACTCTTCGGGCTCTCCGTACCTGCGCAGCGGGATCAGCTCGGACTGGCGGGCACGCACCTCGTCGGGGTCACCACTCAGCGCATCGAATTCGCGGACGCGGTCAGTGGCGATCCTGACCGGTAACAGACCGTTTATCCGGACCCCGGACGGGCCGAAATCGTCAGCAAGCGCCTTGATCACGCCAGCGAGGCCGGGGAAAAGCCCGTTGGAAATCGGGAGCCCAGCGACCGGCGCGCGAACCGACGCGGCGAGCACGAGCACGATCGAACCGCCCGTTCCCGTCGCGGCGCGGCCCCTAGTACGGTCCTTGCCGTGGTCCGCCAGATCCGCCGCGAGAACTCGGGCCAGCCGGACCGCACCGAGGAATACGCTCTCGAATGCCGACCGCCATTGCTCGTCCGTCGTGCTTGAAATCGTTCCCGGTGGCGTTCCGCCCGCACTGATCAGCGCGCCGTCGAGCCGCGAAAAGCGCTCTCGGGCAGCTTCGATCAACCGACGCGGCGTGGCGGGATCGCCATTATCCGCGGCGACCCAGGTCACATCGCCGGCCGCGGCGGCATTTTGCGCCAGACGCCTTGCGGCCGCGGACGCCGTTGCCTGCTGCGGTGAGCCGAGCACGATCCGAGCCCCGTCCGCGACAAGAGTCTCCGCCGCAGCGAACCCAAGGCCACGGCTGCCCCCGGTCACCAGATACACCCTGTTATGCAGTCCAAGATCCATGCCACAAATCCGTCGCGCGAAGGCGCTGAGCCAACGATCCGGCGTACCCCGATTTCATGGCCAGAGCGAATGATCGTACCGGCATGTCCGCCCGGCAGCGCGAAACCGTCGTCGATGTCGAAGCCGAGTACCTGAGCGTCGGCCTGCGTCGGCTTGGAGTGCACGCCGCGACGGTGGTGGCGTGCGTGGTCGACGCCGAGTCGGCCCGACTGGGTTCTGGCTCCCCCCGCGCTGCTGGCGGCCGCCGTCGCCCGACACCCCGTCGGGTTCTGCTGGGCGATGCGGCCACGCTCGACGCTAGACAGCGGGCTGTCACGACGAAACCCGGTCCCGCGGTACCCAACCCGGGAATATCAGCCTGACCGCGCGTCTCGCACCCGCCAGGACCGCCGCCTCCTCAGCCGAGCCCGCCAACTGCGCAGACACCAGCCCAACAACGCCGCCGCTTGACAGACACTTCTCCATATCGGCGCTGCCGGCGTGCACCAGCCCGCACGGCGCCTGTGCGGCGCCCCGATCTGGCAAAGGCGATCGCGCGGCCGGGCTGGCCCTGACGATCCAGACGGTGGCATAGCGCTGGTCCGCGGACGCCGCCGCGCTTGGTCAATCGGTGCGGCCACGCACGCCGCCGATGTCGCGCTGTTGGATGCCGCCCGGAGCGGTCACGAGGGTGGCGGTGCTGCTGTTCGAGGGGGAACGCGATTCGCGCCGCCTCTGACGCTCAACGCGACCGGGCGCAGCTTAAGGCGGGAAATAGGGCGACTGCCCGATGTGCGGACCGGGGCTTAGCTTCATCCTCGCAGCCACTGTGCGTTACAGCGCACATGACCTACAGGCATCCGCCACCGGTGGGTGACATTCTCGTCTCGGGAGTTTGAGTTGAAAAAGATCATCGTCATCGCTCTCACGCTCGCGAGCCTCTCGCTGACGGCGGGGCTCGCGGTCGCCGCCCAGTTCGTCGGTACCGGCGGCTCGATCCAAGGTTGCGTGAAGAACGGACTGCTTGAGGTCGTAAAGGCCGGCAAGCGTTGCCCACGGCACTCCACGCCGCTTCCCTTCAACCAGGTCGGGCCGCGTGGCAGGCAAGGTATCCAGGGCGTCCAAGGACCTCAAGGCGTCCAGGGAGTCCCCGGTCCAGTTACCACAACCGCCCCGTCTGGGTTTACGCAGCGCGGCTTCTTTGATATTGCCGGGGACTCGGACGGCCGCGACCTTGCCACAAGCATCGCGTTCCCGCTCGAGCTCTCGGCCAGCCCTACGGTGGTCGAGGTGCCCAACGGCGTCCCGAACCCGGATCCGATCCACTGCCCGGGATCTCCACAAGCCCCGAGCGCCGCGCCGGGATACCTCTGCGTGTATGACTTGTACGAGATGAACGTCGGTCAAACATTCGCGGGCGAATATCTTCAGATCACTGGCGGCAACGGCGGGCTTGGCCAAGCCAGCCCGTTTGGCGCGCGGCTATTCGTGGTGCCCCAAAGCCCCGGCTACAGCAACATCGACGGCTCCTGGGCAGTGACCGCGCCGTAAGTGCGCTGTGTGGCGGCCTGCCGCGACACAGACACGCGCTGACCCCGGTTCGCCTCCAGCAGCGGTCAGCAGGAACTGGCGGCCGACCGCCAAGTTAGACCAAGCGGGACACTGTCAGATCCTGTCGTCAGAGTGCTCCAACGGGCTACAAGCAGCCGCACGCCGCGAGTGCGATCACGGCCGACAGACTGTCGCCCTCGGGACAACGGGTCGGAACGATGTGGCGCGAGGTCCTATCCCTCGGCGAGAATCACGAGAGTGTCGGCGTGGACACCGTCGTGTTTCATCGCTTCGGCCGCGGGCTCGGTCTGCATGAACTCTTGAAAGGCGGCAAAGTCGGGAATCTCCGCGATCAGCCCAACGCGCTTGGACCCCTGGGGGTCCTTAAACGCACGAATGGTTATTCCAAGGGGTCCGAACACCTCCTCGCGCTTGGGTGAGTTCAGCCAGTGGTCGACGTCGTCAACCTCGTGGAACGCAAGGTAGGTAGCCATCGTGCCTTCTCTTTCCCACAGCGAGAGCTGCGCCCAGTCGTGGATGAACGCCGTCAACACTAACCGGGTTCTCATTGCGCGTGGTGAATCCTCACCAACCGCGCCGGGACGATCGAAGTCCGGCGCGACGCGGCGGCGACCGCTGTGTGTTCGTCGATGTCGTACGACCCGAGACGAGCGCCGGACCATGACGGCGAAAGTTCTAGACCCACCGGCAGCCCGCGGGTGCCCGCGAAGTTCCGCTCGTTGTCGATCTACAGCACGCCCACGATCCGCGTGCCTGCCAGGACCGAGATGTCAGCAAGCAGGAGAGCAGCCGCGCTTTCAGTGGCTGCTACTCGCTGAGGACGAGCCATCTCGCGGCCACGCGACAGGTGGCCAAAACAGCGGCGCAGCGGCCACCGCATTCAGGAGCTTGGAAGAGCCGTCGATTGTTGCCACGGCAACGTGGTGACGTCGCCGGGCGAGTCCGGCCGGCGCGCGCGAAGGCAGGACCAGAGTGTCCCGTCCGTGGATTGGCGTGCCGCGCGGACGCCGGCCGAGTACGCGGTGTGTCGCGGCCATATCCCCCGGTGAGCGCGGTTGCCCTCATACCCGCAGGTCGCGTCCGTTGGGCGGGGGCCGTGTCAGCTGCCGCTGCCATTGTTGAGCTCGACCGGGCATCCCTCATACCCCTTGCGCAGTTGCGCGAGCGACGGCGGGTCCTCGGCGATCAGCTGTGGCACGGTCACGGCCTCGAGATGGCGTCGCTGCAGCGCGGCGAAGATCACATCCAGCGCGCGGATCGTCTGCCCGCGGTTCTCGTGCATCAGGATGATCGAGCCTGGGTACAGCCCCGCGATCACGTTGCGTTGAATGCCGAGGTAGTTCGCGCCGAGCGAGTCTGCGCTGTCGACGTCCCACAGCACCTCGACCATCCCGAGCCGTTTGACCTCGGCGTCGATCGCCGGCGTGTGACCCTCATACGGGGGCCTGAACAGCAGCACCGGCTCATCCACCGTCCGCTCGATCAGCCGCTGGTCGGCGGCGATCTCCTCCACCGCCTCGGAGTACGGGAGTGCCGGCAGGAACGGGTGCGTCATTGTGTGATCGCCGAACGCCGCGACCGGTTTCTCGCGTTGGGCGAGCCCCGGCCAGGCGACGATCTCCTTGCCGACGAGAAAGAACGTCGCGTGCAGGTGCGCCTCGCTGAGCTTCTTGATCGCGTAGTGCGTGTACACACCTGGACCGTCGTCGAATGTCAGCGCGACCATCCGCTTCTGCGTACCGCCGCAGTACAGCGGCAGCCCGTAGGAAGCGAGCCGTCGCACCGCCGCGATCTCCGCCGCCAGGCCCGAGTGATGCTTGATCGCGAAGCGAGGCGCGGGGCCGACCTTGATCGGAGTTATCCTCGCGAGCCCAGCTCCCGCCGCGTGTGAGTTCGATCCGCTCGACGAGCTGACCCATATGATCACCGCGGCGCCCAGGCACGCGACCGCCAACAGCACGAGGCCCGTTTCCAGCCGGCGCCGACGGCGCCGGCGTTTGGCCTCGAGTCGCCGCGCCCGCAGCGAGGCAGTGTCGTGCGCCATCGCGAGAATGTGACATGCGCCGCGGACCGATGCTGCGCCGCTCACCAACAGGGGCACGCACTCGAGCCGGGCCGCCGAAACCTTCTCCTCCGCCGGCCTCGCGCCTTCTTTCCGGGGCTTGCGCAGGTAGAGCCTCGACCCCCGCTGCTCTGCACTCGGTGCTGGGACACGATCCGGGGACCCCTCGGCGCCGTGCAAGTCCGTCGCCGCTCCCGAGCGACGCCGCCACGGAGAACACGGCCGCGGGATGGCTGCTCGCCGTCGAGAGCGCGCCACGCCAGCGAAACAACACGACGCTGCTACGCATCCCGAGCCGCCTCGCGTCGGCCGATGGATCCAGCCACGCGGCAGCCGCTGGCGACCCTGCCCAAACTGTCCGACGGGAGTCGTGGTTCCGAGCCGCGACAGGGTTGACTTCGTGACCGCGTCGCACCGCGAGGATGCAGAAAAGCGGCCCGACCGGGAGCTTTACGCGCGCTGGCTGGGCGCGCGAAGCCTTATCATCCGCGCAGCGGATGACCGGTCGACCCATTACCGAGCGGGGGTGGGCACGGCGGTGAGGCGCACGCTGCGCCGGCTCGCGGTGGTGCCGCTGACGGCATGTGGTGCCCTCGCTCCCAGCGCTGGCGCTGCCGTTGGCGGCGAGCGCCCGCCGTGACGACAGCAGCTACCTGATCGTTCCGGGGGAGATGATGGGTCCGATCACGGTCGGCGAGTCGCAGGGCAACGCGGTCCGCGCGCTCGGACCCGAGGAGGTGGTCAACGGGTACCCCGGCACCCACTTCTACCCATCGTGGGACCTGCTCGTCTCCTTCATCGGCGGGCGCGTCGCGGGGATCCAGGCGAGCGAGACGCTCCCGCGCGCACGCCCGGCTACCAACTACCACACGAAGAAGTTCCGCATCGGCCAGGACTACACAGCTTTCCAGCGCGCCTATCACCAGGCCGCTGCGTAGCCAGGGAGCTCTCGACGACGGAAGGGACGCCCACCAAGGACGTCCTGATCACGTGCCGGCTCGCCGCCCCGGGCGGCAACTACACACTGTTTGAGTTCGTCAGCCACGACAACGGCACCCCCATCTGTGACGCCGTCACGGTCGGAGGCAGGTAGGCCCACTGCTGTGCGAGCTGGGTGGGTGCTGGGGAGAGCAGGTTCGTGTCTGAGAATTGGATTGTCTCCGTTGCGGCGGCCTTCTCTGAGGCGGTGAAGTGCGAGCTGGTCGGTTGCAATTGTGGGTGCTTTCACTGGTTCGAATAGCGGGCCAGCAAGGGGACGAGCGCCCGTGCGTTGGGACTGCCCCAGCCAGTGACGGGGTCCCAGCCGGGTGCTCCCGTGTAGCCGGTGATCGGGTGGCCGGGGAAGGTCGGTGTGTTGTTACCGTTGGTGATGTCATGGAACGCCTCGTGGTAGGAGGCGCTGCGCCCGATGCGATAGATCGCGGGATTAACGAATCCGAGCTGGCGGCCGGCGTATTGGTCGGCTAGGGCGATCAGACCGGCCCAGAGTGGTGCGGTGGCGCTGGTGCCGCCGCTGTTTCGGATGGTGTATTGGTCGTCGCCGTCGCTGATGACCAGGGCCATGCCTGTGTGCGGTGAGGCGTCGGCGGCCACGTCGGGGACGCCGCGGGTGGCGCCGATGCCGGGCACGCCGTTCTGGTAGGCGGGCCGGGCGAAGCGGCGGCTGAACCCGCCGCCGGAGGCCTGGAACTGCGTTCCGGGGCTGCCGAAGGGCAGGCCCCACGCGGTTTCGCTGATGTAGGCGCCGGTGGCGTGGCTGGCGTTGAGGCTGGTGCCGCCTGTGGCCAGGACGAGCGGGTCGGCGGCGGGTAGGTTGACTTCCTTGACGGGAGGGAAGGCACCACCGGTCAGGCCCTTGATCACCTGGCATGGCTCGCCGGCGGCGCCGATGTCGCCGGAGGCGGCGATCACGGTCACGTGCCGGGCGGCGGCGGTTTTGAGTGCGGTGTTCAGGCGCTCGACCTCGGCCGCCGTGTCGCAGTGCTCTCCGCCCGTCTGACCGGCGGCGCTGATCGAGATCACGCTTCCCTGGGAGATGGCGACGTGCACCGCGGCGGTGGCGGCCGCGATCGCGTCAGCGGGGTTGTTCAGCGATGTCGGCTTGACCAGGACGATGGTGATCGCGGCGTCGGGGGCGACCGCGTGCACGTTCTCGGCGTCGAGCACCTCCTCGCCGTTGGCCAGCCATGGGGTCGCTGAGGGGGCGATGCTCGTCACCACCTTGAGACGCGCAGCGGGCAGCCCGAACAGGCTGTCGAAGCGCGCCATGTCGTGACGGAGGTCGCTGACGACGGGCGGGAGGAGCTGCGTCTCGGCGAGCTCGGGAAGCACGACGGTTTCACCTCGACCGTTGATCCCGCGGTCGAGCAGCGGTCGGATCCCGTAGGCGACCTGGATCTGCCCTGGCGTAAAGCAGGTGGCCGCGGAATCGCAGTCGAGCGGCCCGCTGTTGGGTGCGGCTGCCGATTCGTCCGCGGCTGATGCCTGTGTCGGCGCCGTGCGGGTGACGCCGACCGGCTTGAGATTGGCGCCGACCGCGCCGGCGGCGGTTGGGAGGCATGTCTTGATCGCAGCCGTGACGGCCGGTGACCCCAGGTCGACCTGTCCGCTGCCGTCCGCGCCCGGCCGTCCGTTCCCGTCCACCGCCGGCATGTGCGCGACTCCGTGTGCACGCATGCAGGCGGCGAACGCCTCCAGATGCTCAGCCTGCTGGGAATCCGGCTGCGCGCCTTCACGCGTGGTGGTGCCTGGCGCGGCCGATCCCCCGCCGCAGCCGGCGACGATCAGCATGATTCCGGCAAGTGCGATTCCGGCTTTTGGTACCCGCATGCGCATGGTTGGCTCCTTCTTCCAGGTCCAAGTTGTCCTCTCGAAGGTACGGTCGCCCTCGTTGACGAACATCGGGCTTGCGGGTGAAGCCCGGCGGGACTCGAGCGGGTTTCCGTTGCGCGATCTCATCCGCTCGACGCCGCGGTTCGCGACGATCGGATGAGGCAGGCCCGGGAGGTCGGCGCGTATCGTCGGCGCATGCAACAGATCGGCGCCGGACGCCCGCCGGGACGCCCTGGACTTCAGGGGCCGGTGCAGGTCGATTCGGGGCTTGCGATCGGTCTGCTCTGGATGGTCGCCGTGCTCGTGGTGGACAACTCGTCGCACGCGCATGTCGCTGTGATCCCGGCGGCGCTCCACAGCACGACCGCTCGCTGGCTGGTGGTCGCGTGCGCGATCGCAATCGCCGTGGTGGCTCTGGCGTTGCGCCACAGGCAGCCCTTGGTGGCACTGTTTGCGGTCGTGGCCGCGGTCGTCGCGGCGCCCGCGGTTCTGCTCCTGCTCGGCCCGGCGATGGTGGCGCTGTACACGGTCGCGAACACGCTCGGCCCGCGAGAGACGGCGATCGCTTCGGTCGGCGTCGTCGCGGCGTTCGTGCTGCAGCGGGTCGCGTGGGGTCCGACCGGCGATAACAGCCTGCCGACCGTGCTGATCGGCACGGTGGCCTCGGCCGGGTTGGGCCTGTACGCCGGGGTTCGCCGTGAGAGCGCGCGCGAGCGGACCGCCTTCGAGCAGCGGCAGGAGGCGCTCGAGGCAGAGCGGACCGTCGCCGAGGAGCGCGTTCGCATCGCCCGCGAGCTCCACGACGTGGTCGCACACACCCTCAGCCTGATCATCGTCCAGTCCGAGGTCCTGCGGACGAACCTCGCCGACGATGAGCGCCGCGCGAGCGCTGGGGCGATCGCCGAGCTCGGGCGGGACGCGATGGCCGAGCTGCACCGCACGCTCGAGCTCCTGCGTGGCGGGGATGAGCTCGCCGAGCGCGCCCCGCGGCCGGTGCTCTCCGACGTGCAGGTGCTCGCCGATCAGAGCCGCGGGGGCGGACTCGACGTCGAACTCAGCATCGAGGGAGTGGTCCGTCCACTCCCGGCGAGCTTCGAACTCTGCGCCTACCGGATCGTGCAGGAGGCGCTAACGAACGTGCGCAGGCACGCCGGCACCGCGCACGCGACCGTCTTCCTCCGGTTCGTGGCCGACGCGCTCGAGGTGTCGATCGAGAACGACGGCGGCGGCCCCTCGACGGCGGCAAAGCCTGCCGGTCACGGACTGCGGGGCATCCGCGAGCGCGCGGAGATGCTGGGCGGCGCGGTCAGCGCCGGTCCGCGCGAGGAGGGGGGATACCGCGTCAGTGCGATCCTGCCCTACCCGGAGCCACTGTGAGACAGCGCCTGCGGGTGATCATCGCCGACGACCAGCCGTTGCTCCGCGCGGGGTTCAGGGCTCTGCTCGAGAGCGCCGGCGACGTCGAGATCGTCGCCGAGGCCGGCACCGGCGAGGAGGCGGTCGAGCAGGCGCGGCGTCACCTGCCCGATGTCGTGCTGATGGACATCCGGATGCCGGGCATGGACGGAATCGAGGCGACCCGGCAGCTGACCCGAACGCGGGTCCTGATCCTCACGACGTTCGGTCTCGACGAGTACATCATCCAGGCCCTCCGGGCGGGCGCATCCGGATTCATCCTCAAGGACACCCGCGTCGAGGATCTGCTGCACGCCGTGCGAACCGTCGCCGCCGGCGAGGCATTCCTCTCCCCCGCCGTCACAAGACAGCTGCTCGACCAGGTCGCGCGACGGTTGCCCGCCGCAGTGGACCGGCGCCCGGCACAACTCGCCGCGCTCACCGACCGGGAGCTCGGGGTACTGCGGATGCTCGCCGCCGGACTCAGCAACTCCGAAATCGCCTCCGCACTGGTCATCAGCGAAGCAACGGTCAAGACGCACGTATCGAAGGTCCTCCAGAAGCTCACGCTCCGCGACCGGGTACAGGCCGCGATCTTCGCATACGAAAGCGGACTCATCGAGCCCGGCAAGTCGTCGTCCTAGTAAGCAGCGCGCCCCCAAGTACTCGTCGCTGTTCCCTCGGAGCGGAGCCGCGTCGCCCGGCCGGCGACGCAACTGCGTCTGGGCCGATAAGCCGCGGCCCGGCCGATCCCGATAGTGACAAGATGATTGCTGAGAACTCACGAGCTGCCGCCTTCGAGAGAGACGCGCTTTCGGTCCGCACCGCTTCCCTGGTGACCGGTGGCGACGCGGCAGTTGCGCAGGGCGCGACGGGATAAGGTGCCGTCGGGCTCGACTAATCGCGCGAGGTGCTTAGAAAGGAGTCGCTGGTGCAGACGCAGACCGACCTCGGTTTCGAGATCAACGCGGGCGTGCTTGTGGACACCCATGAGCACCTGTTGCCGGAGGATCAGTGGGCGGGCAATCCGTGAGGCCTGGGAGGCGACGCGACACACGGGGTACGGTGAGGCTGTTCGGCTGATCGCGCGCGAGATCTACGGCCTCGACTCGATCACGCCCGACGGGTTGCAAGCGGCACAAGGGAAGCTGGAGGACCTCCGCCAGCCGGGCGAGCGGCTCCGGCTGCCGCGCGAGGTCGCCGGCCTCGATCACGTGCAGATCGACGATGTCCGCCGGCTGTGCGAGCCCGATGAGTCCGGGGCGGAGTTCTTCCTCTACGACATTTCCTGGTGGCACTTCGCCGACGGCGACTTCAAAACAGTGGAGATCCTGCAGGAGACGGGCATCGAGGTCTCGACAGGTCGAAGATCTGCGCGAGGCGATGGCGGCAATCTTCCAGCGCTACGCGGCGTTCGCGATCGCGGTCAAAACGCAGCACGCCTACACGCGCACCCTTCGCTGGGAGGAGCGGTCCGATGATGAGGCGGCACGGGCACTTGCCGCAGTTCTTGCTGATGGCGAGGTGGACGAGGCCACCCGGCTCGTGCTGGGCGACTGGTGTTGGGCGCGCGGAGTCGAGTTCGCGATCGAGCACAACCTCCCGTTCAAGCTCCACACCGGGCACCACGCCGGCACCGGGGAAATGCCGATCGACTGGGTCAGAGCGGGCAACCTCTGCCCGCTACTCGCCCGTTACCCCGACGCGCGGTTCGTGCTGATGCACACCGCGTACCCGTACAGCGACGAGCTTGTTTCGATCGCCAAGCACTATCCCAATGTTTGGGTCGATCTCTGCTGGGCGTGGTCGATCGACCCCTACAGCTCCGCCGACTTCGTGCGTCGGTTCCTGCACGCAGTCCCGAGCAAC
Organism: uncultured Solirubrobacterales bacterium; assembly: GCA_963763525.1. GTDB lineage: Bacteria > Actinomycetota > Thermoleophilia > Solirubrobacterales > Solirubrobacteraceae > Palsa-465. Next base: position 632,065 of record CAVXPA010000005.1, on the reverse strand, counting down.
AAGCTGTTCGGATTCGGCGGCGACACATTCTGGCCAACATCCGCGGCCGCCTACTCCATCCAGGCACGTCGTGGCCTTCAACGAGCGCTCGAAGCCGAGGTCGCCGACGGTGACTTGACCGAGTCAGATGCGATCACGATCGCGCGGCGTCTGATGCGCGAGAACCAGTACGCCTGCTTCGATATCGAGGGCAACCGCGCGGCGATTCGAGCACAGCTTGACCCCGCCGAGGTTGCGTAGCCTGCCGCTGCAGACCCGAAGCCGGGGGTCAGTGCGCTTGCGATCCGCCCCGATCACGCCGCCGGGCCGACGGGCCTGGCGCGCTTCCGCCCCGATCACGCCGCCAGGCCGACGGGCCCGGCGCGCTGACTACTTGAAGGGGACGGTGACCGGCCCGGGCGCTTTGGAGAACACCGCCATGAAGTCGCGGTCGTCGGGGGTGAGGTAGCGGTCGGGGGACTGCTGGGGCTGGGGCTCGACCATCGTCGGGCCGAGGCCGTCCTTGTGAGAGTAGGTAATCATCGTGTGCCATGCGGGGTTGATGTCGAACTCCATCCCGCGGACCGCCCCAATGTGCTGAAGGATCTGGGCGAGCGAGATCACCGTCGCCTCCGACGCGACGACGAACATCGCGTTGCCGTGGGCGTCGACGCCGACCGCGGTGCGCGGAGTGAAGGTGACGCCGCCCAGGGTGTAACCCCACTGCATGCTGTTCGGGTCGGTGCTCAACTCGGGGTTGAGCTTGCTGTCCCAGAGGATCGGGGTGAGGCTTTGGCGCGCCCACGCGACATTCGCCGGCGCGTTCGGGCCGCCGGTCCACTTCACGACGTTCACGGTTCCGTTGCGGTAGCCGACGAGCGTGGCGTTGCCATCGATCAGCGGCTCGTTGGTGTGGCCGTTGACCGCCGAACCGTTGTTGGTGTCGACGTGCGTGAAGGCGCCGTTGAAGGTCGCGAGCAACCGGTAGCGCTGATCGACGGGAACCATCATCGGACCCCGGTCGACCGCGCTTGGTGGCTCATAGCGGCCGGGGTAGTAGGCGAGGTCAGTACGGGTGTGGTCGATCCACAGGACGTAGGCGACGATGTAGGGGTACTCCGTGCTCGGCCGGTAGGTCGTCACGAGCACCGGCGGCCCGCCATCGACGGATGGACCCGTACGATGCCAGACGCCTTCGCCGGGCAGCGGCGTGGCGAACACCGCTTTGATCCGTGGGGGCGCGTAGGTGACCTGCTTGGCGTGCTTGACCAGAGGCCGCACCGGGCTGAGGCCAACGCTGGGCAGGCGCTCAAGCCCAGGGCCCCCCTTGCGGGGCGCGCTCGCTGTGTAGTGCTCGGCGGTGTCGATGATCCAGTTGCCGAACGGCACGTCGTCGCGCACCCACTCCGCGGAGCGCTCGGAGAAGGTCTCGCTCGTCGGCTTGACCATGTACTCCGCGTAGGAGATCCCGAAATAGAGGACCACCAGCACCAGTGGAGTCAGCGTCGCGAAAAGGATCCTCCTCCTGCGCCGCCGCCGCCGCTCATCAACTCGCCGCGCGCTGAGCTCACTGGGGCCGAGCAGCGGCCGTGCGGATGGCTCGAGGTCCCGTGGTGGCTCGCGAGTCCCATTATGTCGGTCTCGGATCGCCATGGCGGTCGCCGCTTCGAGAATACCTGCGGAGGTAGGCCTGACTGCGTGTGCGATGAAAATTTCGCTAGCGGCGGCCGCCGGGAGAGACTTGCTCAGCGCGCAACGCGAGCATCCGGCGCCAGCGGCCATGCGCACGGCCTACCTGAACGGCTGTTCTGGCTAAGCCCGAGGGCGGTACCGGACGGCAGAGAACGGCCATTCGGTCGCGATCCAGGTCGCCACGGCGCCGTGCAGCAGCGGATCTAGTTCCGCGCAGTTTGCGCTGACCCAGGACCGCACCTGCGCGACGCGCGTATCCGACGGCGACGGGTAGATGTACACGCATCCGATGACTCGGCCGCCATCATCGAGGACGGTGTAGGTAAAACCCACGCGTCGCTCGAAGTCGTCCGCGTGGCGCCGCAGGTCCCGCAGGTTCTCGGCGAGTGAGAGCCCACCGATGGGCGGCCATCGACCATTCGGAAAGCCAGGAGTCGCGCGGATGTGCTCGATGCTCGACGTCCAGGCACCGTAATCGGCCTCGTTGTGCTGGGGTCCAAGCGGCTCCAAGCGGAACCCCGGGCCGACAAGGCCGTGCGGAACGACAAAGTCATCCGGAACGAACGACTGAACCATACGGCGAGGCTACGCCCTACGGGCGCCAGCCGATCGCGGGCCTGCCCGGGGGCCCGCAATGTCCTTGGCTCCTTGAGGCGTACGCCGTTCTACTCCATCGCGGCCCCCTCGGCGCGGGGGGGCAGCAGAGTGCCGGTATATGCACTTCTCGGAATACGGAAGATTCGGCTCTGCAGCGCGCCGAGCTGGTAGAAGCCAACGAGAGTCGTGAGCTCGAAGAGTCCCCGTGGTCCCAGCGTGTCGATTGCCGCATCGTAGGCAGCGTCGTCGAGATCGCGGACATCGACGAGTGTCTGTGTAGTGCGCCACGCCGTGCGCTCGACTGGATTCGCCAGCTCCGGCTCGCGTCGCTGACGTAGCGCTTCGATCTCGTCATGGTTGAGTCCCGCCTCGAATCCCATCCACTCGTGCGCGGCGAGTTCGTACTCGCTATCCGCATCGTTCAGGACGGTGAGGATGATGATTTCTGTTGTGCGCCTCGGAAGCGAGATCTCGTATCGGAGTGCCGCCCCCAGCGCTGCCTGACGACCACCGATGGGCGGAGCACAGAGGAACGTGTTCATGAGGGCTCCCAGGCGTCCCTGATCGTCGACGAGGCCCGGGGTTCCGGCGCGTGGTCCGTCCACTACACCGTCATACATCTTCCGCTGCTCGTCGGTAAGCTCGTCAGGGCGCAGACGGTGTAACCGCGATTCTTGGGTCACGCCGGCACCACATCGCGTCGCCGCACCATGGTGAGTGGTGGCGCTTCCGCCGCCCTGGCGGGTCGAGGAGCTATCTGTCCGGGTGCTCCATGCGGCGCGGTGATCTCGTCGGGTTGGTGAGCGCACTGCTGCCATAGAACATGCATCGTTATCTCCAGGTCAGATCCTGCTGACGTAGTCCATGAACTCGTGATAGATCTCTTCGAACCCGGGTGGCTCCTACGCGGCGGCTGCTTGTGGTGGGGTGAGCATCCGTGCGGTGTGATGTGCGTGGCTGATTGCCACTTGGAGGTCGCGAGGTGAGGCGGCGTCGCCGATCAGGTGAATGTTGGGGTGCCTTTGGCTGCGAAGCTGATCGTACAGTTCGCGGTTAGGGTGATTCTGGGTAACGAGGATGACGACGTCTGCGGCAACCCGCTGGTTCCGTTGGCCTTGCAGAGGGCGGATCAGGCAGCTGGTCGGTCCGATCTCAACGAGATGGTGGCGAACGTGGGGGGTGAAATCGCCGCTGTAGAGATAGTCGAGCGAGGAGATGTCACGCGACGTAGTATGTACATAGATACCGCCGAAAGCCGGCAGGCTCGTGACGTAGGTGACGGCGAGGCGTTTGTGGACTAAATATTCGGCGACCGTGATAGCCTCGAAATGTCCGACGGTATCCAGCACGAGCGCGGCGCGCGCCCCCACAGGCGGTCCGTGGGTAAGGAGCTGGATCGAAGACATGACGTGTGGCTGGTCTGAGCCTCGTGCCGGCTCGAACGGCCGGGCGGGCTGGAACCCGTCCATCCGCGGGCGCGATCCAGTTGCGATGATGACAGCATCCGCCTTCTCTGCGAGCACGTCTGCGGCGCCGGCCGGCGTGGCCGTCACGACCTGCACCCCGGCGCGATTGACCTCGGCGACGAGCCAATCAGTGATCTCTCCGATCAGCGCGAATCGTGGTGATCGACGCGCAGCGTTGAGCATGCCACCCAGCTCGTCCGACGCTTCGATCAGCTTGACCTGATGACCGGCGAGTGCGGCCACCCGGGCGGCTTCGAGGCCTGCGGGTCCACCTCCGATCACCAGCACCCGCTGCGGACTGGCTGCCCGCTCGATCAGCTCCTCGGACAGCGTCCGCTCGAATCCGGTGGTGGCGTTGACCGCGCACATGGTCCGCCCGGTCCGTGCCACTCCGCCAGAACATCCCTGGTTGCAAGCGATGCACGGACGGACCCGCGCGGCCTGGCCCGCGCGGGTCTTGGCGACGATCTCGGGGTCGGCGATCAGTGCGCGCACCATCGACACCATGTCTGCCACGCCCGCGGAAAGCACGGCCTCGGCCTCAGCGAGCGTCCGGAAGCGGCCGGTAACGATACTCGGCACCGACGCAGCCGCGGTCAGCTGCCGCGACGAGAACAGTTCGTAACCCGCGCTCGCCTCCATTCCGGCCCGGATCGTGATCGGCCGGTAGTGATCCCCGAGCGACGTGCTGATGTAGTCGATCAGCCCCTCGTCCTCGAGCGTCGTGATCACCCGCCGCAACTCGTCCTCCTGGATCGCGCCCGGCATCTCGCTCGCCGCCAGGCGCGCACCCACGACGAAATCCTCTCCGACGGCGTGGCGGATGGCACGCAGGATCTCTTGGGTTAGGCGCACGCGATTTTCGAAGCTGCCACCGTAGCCATCGGTGCGATCGTTGTACAGCGGATTGAGGAACTGCGCTGAGAGATAACCGTGTGAGGCGTGCACCTCTACGCCATCGAGCCCGCCGTCCCGGCAGCGGCGGGCCGCGGTCGCAAATGAGGCGACGACCTCCTCGATCTGCTCCGCGCTCATCGGCTCGCTGACGTTGCCGTACACCGACGGGATTGCGGACGGTCCCCAGGACACACCGCCATCGGCTGCGGGACCGATGTGCCCCTGATGGAACAGCTGCTGGAACACCCGCATCCCCTGCGGGCGCACCTCCCGCATCAACGCCTCGTAGACCCCGGTGATCCGGTCGCTGGAAACGGCGAGCGCCCCCGAGCTAGGATGCACCGCCATCGCCTCCAGTATCGTCAGCCCCACGCCGCCCCGGGCGCGGGCGGCGTGATAGGCGACAAAGCCCGCGGCTCGCTCCCCCGGGAACAGCGTGCCGGTCGCGTGCGCGGTACGGGCGATCCGGTTGGGGACCTCGACACCCCGGATGCGGATCGGTTCGAAGACCTTATTCAACGAAGCCGCGCTCATGGCCCCTGAATCGCCCCACGCTCGAACTCCTCCACTTCGGCGAAAGCCTCCATCACCAGATCGACATACGTCTCCTGGAAGGTCAGGCGGTCCTGGGTCGAGTTGAACACGAGTGGCCGGTTCTCGCGCACCGCTCGCAACACGTACGGTGCGACTTCCTCGGGCGGCCGCGGCACCCGGCCCGCATCCTTAAAGATCTGCCTGACGTTCGGCGGCGCCTGCACATCACCGCCCGAGCCGAACCGGGTCGGCCGTGCGCGCGGCTGGTTCTGCGCCATCCGCGAAGCGACACTGGATGGGCAATACACCGTGCACCCCACGCCCGCCTCCGACAGCTCCATGCGCAGGTTCAACATCAACCCGATCACACCCAGCTTCGCCGACGAATACGCACAATGCGACGGCAACCACGCCGGCAGCAAGCCCGCGACGGACGCCGTTCCCAACACGTGCCCATCACCGGCCGCGATCATGTCCGGCACAAACATCCGGACGCAGTCCACCACGCCCATCAGATTGACCTGAAAGATCCAATCGACGTCGTCATCGGACATCTCCACCAAACGCTGCCACGAGGACACGCCGGCGACGGCAAACAGCAACGACACATCGCCGAGCGCGGCGATGGCCTCCTCTTTGGCGCGCCGGATCGACGTGCGGTCCGTGACATCGCACACGATCGCTGCCGCGCGCCCACCGGCCGCGAGAATCTCCTCCGTGACCGCACCGGCGTTATCCATCAACACATCTGCAACCGCAACGGCTGCGCCCTCGCGCGCGAGCTCCACAGCGATCGCACGACCGATCCCGCTACCCCCACCGGTCACGAATGCGGCTCGCCCAGCAATATCAGTCATCGAACCGGCTCCGTGCCCAGAATCGTCGTGCGATACATCTCCCGACCCGACCCCGGGTCATACGGAATCGCCCGGTGCAGCAGCCCGCCATTATCCCAAATCACCGTATCCCCGACCGACCACTCATGCCGCAGCACCCGCTCAGCCCGAGTCGCGCGAGCGAGCAACTCATCCATCAGCGCCCGGCTCTCCGCAGCCTCCATTCCGACGACATAGTCAGCGGACGACCCGAGCACCAATGACCGCCGGCCCGTCTCGTGCGTCAACACCAACGGATGCTCACGCGCCCCCCGCGCCTTCCAATCTGCCAACTGTTCCTCCGTCGGGTTCGCATGCAGCAACAACCGCGGCGCGACGAAACTATGGACAACTCGCAATTGCAGACAACGCTCCCGCTCCTCGGCCGACAACGCGTCGAACGCCGCGTACGTACTAGCGAACTCGGTATCGCCACCCCGCTCCGAGACGGCCTTCGCGGACAGAACCGTCGCCTTCACCGGGATCGCTGATTCGATCAGCCCATCAATATGCCAATTCACCGTACTCTCGACGTACTTCGCGTACGGATTTTGAGGGTTATAGCTCACCTCATAAATTTCAGGCACCGCATGATCGGGAAACAGGCGCACCGCCCCCAACTTATGACAGAACTCGGCCTGCGACTCGTCATCCAATTCCAACCCGCGAAACACGAGCACGCCGTGCTCCTCCAGCGCCGCCAGCACTGCGCACGGCAAGCCGTCATCAGCCAGCAAACGCTCCCGGTCGACGCCCAAAACCTCTGCGCCCACCGACGGCATTAACTTCTCAAGCGACAACACGCTCTCACTCGTACCCATCGAGTCGCTCCTCAATTGCTTCGTCCTTTTGGATTGCTTTGGTGGCGCGCAATGACACAGCCTAGACGGTGACACCGGGTGTGGCACCGGCGGTCCTCCTGATGCCGCTCATCGCTGCGCGATGGCGGCACGCGGAACGCAGAGCGCTCCCAAACAATCTGCCGAGAGCCGCGGCACGCATACCCGGATTGACCGACCGTTATAGGACATCACTGACCGATACGGCACACTACACTTTGCACGGGAAGCAGTCAAGCCGCCCAGCCTCGGGCACGTCGTGCATGTGTGGGATTCCGGGATTGCGCCGGCTGGCCGGAAGCCACCGCAAAGGACTCGGCGCGGCAAGGCCCCGTACACTCACGCAGTAGGGTGTCCGAGATGGGAACAGATTCCGACGGGGGAACGCCGACGGCAGAGCGAGTAGTCCAGGTTCTCGACTTCCTTACGACGCACCCGCAGCGGGGATTCAAGGTGTCAGAGCTGTCCCGCCGGCTGCATATCAGCAGGACGACGACCTACAAGATTCTCACTACGCTGAGCAGGCGAGCGCTGGTTCTACGGAACGAGACGACTCTTGAGTACCGCCTCGGCCCGGCGCTGGTGGCGATGGGAAGCATCGGGGAGCGCAACTTCCCGGCCTTGACACACGCAAAGCGCGAGTCCGAGCAACTCGCGGCAATGTACGACTCGGAGTGCGTCGTGGTCATGGCAATCCATGACGAGCTGCTTGTCGTCGGCCGCGCCGGCGTGGCAGGACCGCTCAGCATGCCCTACGTCGAGGGCCAACGCCAGCCATTGGCACCGCCGTTCGGCACCAGCTTCATTGCATGGACGGGAGACGATGCCGTCGAAGCCTGGCTAGATCGTCTTGGCGAAGAGCTCACACAAACCGAGCGCGACCACTACCGTGCAGTTGTCGCATCCGCCCGCCGCCACGGCTACACCGTCTCTATCCGCGGAGAGCTCATGGACGAGTTCGCTCGGCTTCACGACAGCGCCGATCTGTACACGCCCACCGGACGCCGCGAGCTGAGCCGCATGCTTGCGGCGCTCGCGCACGACGAAGGCTACCTCCCCGAGGGTGACGATCTGCCGCCCAATGCTTACGTTAATTTGATCGCTGCCCCGGTATTTGACTCTGACGGAACGATGCTCCTCGGCATCTCGCTCAGGCCCAATGAGCGCTATAGGGCTCGGGACACGCCAAAGCTCGCCCGAGAGGTCCTTCACGCCGCAGCACGCGTCACCGCGGCCGTTGGTGGGCGCCGGCCAGTGGGCAACCGCGCCCCCGGAAGTGCACCGGCGCACACCCATCCGTCGCCCGTCGTCGCAACACCATCAACTCGTCGCGATCGGTCGCCTAAGGCCAAGCCGGGCCGAGCGAGATCGAGGACCCACGTTGAGTGACCGGCTGGATTGATTTGCGCGCCCTCCAACAGCGGGCCGCTCACGTACTGCTCCCCTTCGCTCGCTGATCGCAGCGCAACAGGGGCCTCGACGGGTTCGTCGAAACAATGGACGCAACCCGCGCGACCTGCCTATACTCTCTCGAAGTGATCTCCTGTGAGATCGTAAGAGTTTCCCCCGTCGAACTCGGCCGAGGACCCGGCACGACGTGTGCCGCGTGCAGCCGCGAACACGATCACGTCGATGGGTAAGCTCGACGGAAAAGTCGCTTTCATCACCGGTGCGGCCCGCGGTCAAGGTAGGAGCCACGCAGTGCGCTTGGCGGAGGAGGGAGCGGACATCATCGCCGTCGACATCTGCGACCAGATCGAAACCGTGCACTATGCAATGGCGACACCGGAAGATCTGAGCCAGACCGTATCCGAAGTCGAGGCGGTCGACCGGCGGATCGTCGCTCGCCAAGTCGACGTGCGTGACCTGTCGGCGCTCGAGAAGGCTGTCGCCGAAGGCACTAGAGAGCTGGGCCCCGTTGGAATCATCATCGCTAACGCCGGCATCTCACCGCATGGAGCCCCCGAACCCGACCTTCTAGCGATGTTCCGTAGCGTGGTCGACGTCAACCTAACCGGCGTCTTCAACACGGTCAAGGCAGCGACGCCCAGCATGATCGAGAACGGACAAGGCGGAGCGATCGTGCTCATCAGCTCGACCCAGGGACTAAAAGGCACCGGGGGCAACGGCAGCGCCTCCGCCTCAGCCTACGCCGCCTCCAAGCACGGCGTCGTCGGCCTGATGCGCAGCTTCGCCCACTGGCTCGCCCCATACAGCATCCGGATCAACACCGTTCACCCAACAGGGGTCCCAACCCCGATGGTCATCAACGAACAAATGAATGAGTACATCGAGCAGCACCCCGAATCCCTCGCCGCGATGACCAACCTGATCCCCGTCGACTACGTACAGCCCATCGACATCAGCAACGCCGTCGTCTGGTTAGTCAGCGACGATGCCCGCTACGTCACCGGCGTCACGCTCCCCGTGGACGCCGGATTCAACGCTAAGTAATCGCCCATTCGGGGCCCAAGCTCAGGGTGGGCTACTTCGTGGGGTAGCCGTAAACCCAGCCGTTCTGACCGGTTGGCACCACGGACATCGTGCCGTTCTTCCACTGCGAGAGCTGGATGTACGGCTGCTTCTCCTGCGGATACCCGGGGGGACCTGGATTTACGTAGTTCAGCGACAGCGGGACGTGGAAGTTGTTCGCGGTGTGAAGGAAATTCACCAGCGACGCCGAGTTGAACTTGTCAAAGCCGATCGACTTTGCGGCGGCATATAAGAACATCACGTCGGAGTAGCCCCACGCGATCGTCGGGTCGCGTGCGACCGATGAGCCCTTGAACGCCGCGAGGTATTGTGCGACGTCCGGGTTTGCCGTGTCCCCCCAGGTGTCGAACTGGTTCTCGGCGTACGCGCCGTTCATCGCGCTGCCGGCCGGCTTGAGGACCGTCGAGTAGACGAAGTCGACATCGGGCGCCGCGACATGATCCGCCGGGATGCCGTTTTGCGCCAGGGCCTTGAACATGATCGCCACCTGCGCGCCGATGCCTGAGAACAGGATGAAGTCCGGCTTCTCCCGCGCAACCTTTGTGACGTACGGGGACACATCCACGGCGGTGAGCGGGTAGAGCACCGGCGTTTCGGTCGTCTTGCCACAGGCTTGCAGCACCTTGTAGGACAGTTGCAGGGAGCCCTGGATCTGCGGAATGTTCGGGAACAGCGACAGGACCTTGTGAACATTAGGCATCGTGCAGACCCATCGCGCCGCTCCGACCTGCTGGCCGATCGCGCTCGGATTGAGCCCAAAGGCCATCGGGTTGTTGAAGTCGGGCGGGCTATCGGGACAGTTGATGCTGGGGATCCCCGCCGCTGCGTAGATCGGCAGGCCTGTCGCATACCACGTCAGCTCGCACCCGAACTCGGCAATCGGGTGGTCCGCCAGCATCTGGTGCGCGCAGTCGGTCGCTGCCGCCGGGTTCAGCATCGAGTTGCATACGTCGATCACGACTTTGCGCCCGCCAAAGCCGCCAGCCGCGTTGATCTGATTCGCCGCCGCGTCCGCGCCCGCGGTGAGCTCGGTCAGAGAGTCGGATCCGGGAATCCTGTAGGAGATCAGCGCGAACGCGATCGGCGTCTTCGAGGCGCTCGGGACCGCGGCGCTGGTGGCTGTGCTCGCGCTACCGGTGCTGGCGCTGGTCGTGCTGCTGCTGGCGCTGGTCGTGCTGCTGCTGCCACACGCGGCGAGCGCCAGCGCGCACAGCAGGGCAAGACACGCCCCAAAAATGATTCCCTTCCCGTGCATCTCTGGATCCTCCCTTCTCCGAAGCATTGCCTGACACTCGTTCGATGACCTAGCCCGGCGCGGAGGCGCCCACGGCGCCGGGGGCATCCTCAAGTCCGCTGATCCGTGCGGGGAGCGGCTCGGGCATCAGCGGATCCATCCGGATATAGCTGAGCCGCATGCTCGCGATCTTCCACTCCCCGTCGACCTTCCGGTACGTTTCGTCGTAGCGACCGAAGCCCTTGAAGCCGCGCCGCGCACCGGTTTCGGGGTCAGGGTCCCATTCCACGTAATCCGCCAGCGCCCACGTGCCGTGCGCGGTGGTCGGACTGTCGAGAGCGATTTCCGGCGTGTGCCCGTGGTGAACTGTTTGTGCTCCGACCGCTGCGCGAACGTACGTCAGGAACGCGTCGGCACCGTCGACCGGCTCCGCGTCCATGATCTGAACGTGAACATCGTCAGTGAACACCTGGCGGAAGCCGTCCCAGTCTTTGGCGTCAACGAAACGCCAGTAACGAGCCTTGAGCTCTTTGATCGCCTCGCGGTCGAGGATCTCCTGCAGCAACGCCTCGGACACGCCAACCTTCCTCCCACTGTCAGGGCGGCCAAGATATCAGCACCGTCAACGAACGTCAACCCCGCGGATTGCGGATTCGGCCCCCGGGCCCGATGGTCGATCACGCGAGGTCCGGTGCGAAGCCGGCCAGCCCGTCGGCTTCGCGATCCAGATACATGAACTCCACGCTGAAGCCTTGGTCATCCGTCGTATACATGAACTCGCCAAAGCCGACATCGTTGCTGGGATTGGCGGAGTAGCCACCCGCGACGACGGCCCGCTGGATGGCTCTGAGATTGTCTCGGTCGCGCGTCCCGAAGGCGATATTGAGGATGCCGAGGTCACTGAGCCGGTAATCGTCCGCCCAGGGTTCCGGCCGCGGCTGCTCGTATGCGGCGAGCTCGAGCCAGAAGTCGCCGGCGGACAGAAGCTCGACGCGGACTTGGGCATCCGGTAAACCCCAGAGGCGCTCGTGTTCCTGGTTGTGGAGCTGGTCCGCGTGGCGCCGCAGGCCCACCGTGTCGACGAAGTAGGCGAGCGCTCGCTCCAGATCTGGCACTGATGCCCGAACACAGCGCGCGACCACCGGCACCTCGGGCCGAAGTCGCGGCGGTGACCCGGGCACGCGGGGATCGTCTTCCATTAACTCGAGCACCACGCCGTTGGGATCCCGAATGCACGCGCGGCGCCGGCCGCGCGCCTTCAGCGGAGGATTCAGTAGGCGCGTGTCACGCGCGCTGAGCCGACGCAGTGTCGCGTCGAAGTCACTTACGTGAAGGCCGATGATCGTGTAGCCGATGTCGCACGGACGCCAACTCGTCGGTAGCGGCCGAGGCGTGGGCTGGCGGTACTCGAACAGCTCGAGCTGAAAGAAATCCTGCTGGTCGAGAAGCCAGCGGACGCGTAGCGCGCTCTCACCGATCCCCTGAATCTGGTCGAACTCGACTGGTCCGCTGTACTCCTCGGAGTTGAAGTAGCCGAGCGCGGGCAGGTAGCCAAAGACATCGCGGTACCAGTCAGCCGTCGCGTTATGGTCACTGCAGCTAAGTGCGATTTGGACGAGTTGTAGATCGCTGCTCATGATTGTTCTTGTGGCCGACCGTGGAGGGAGGCAGCAAGCGCGCCGTGCCAGTCTGCTATCCCGTGCGCTCTTCGTGTTCCGCCTCGGCCATCGGCGTTGCGTCCCAGTAGTACGGAATGAGCTCCGTGATCTTGCCGTCGCGCAGCTTGTAGAGCTCGACCATCCGGACTGGATAGGTCCGTCCCGTTTTGACCGACTCCCCCTCGAACTCGATGACGAGAAGGACGTGATCGTCCTCGACGTCGAGATAAGTTAGCTCCGGACCACCGATCGTTCTCCGCCACGTCGCGACTTGCTCGATCAAGTTCCGATAGCCGTCGTGGCCAACCCAGTCACCGCCGTGAGGCAGATGGGGAGACACGGGGACGGCGATGTCGGGAGCGAGCAGCTCCCAGACCGGGTCCCAGCCTTCCGCGGGAGCGCCATCCTGTTCCTCTCGTCCGAACGACGAAACCATCAGTTCCTGCAGCCGCCTGACGACCTCCACGTTCTCACTCGACATCGGTGCTCCTTCGTGCCATTTGCCTGTGCAGGTTGAACCGCGTTTGCGGAGCATACTGCGTGTGGTGGTGGGCCTGCGTGGTCCCGGGGACTCCTCGGAGGCACGACAGGTAAAGCTGCATACGGTCCCGTTGCCTGTGTGCAGCTCAGGACCCGTGGTTTGTACTTAGGCGAGCCCGCCAACCGGCTACGTTCCAGGTATGAGAAGTAGCTTACGGAAACGACGGGGCCGCCGATCTGGACCTGAACTCGGCGGAAGACTTCACGATTGTTAGTTAACACTGCGGGACGTTCGCAAAATGTCGAGTCACTGAACGCATCGCGGTCGCCATGGTGGGATCAACAGCTGCAACTCGATGGCGGCGACGGGGACGGCTGTCGAGTGCGCGCGGTCGACACTCGCGACGCATCCTACTGCCATGATCGGATGCGAGCCCACGTGGGCCTCTAGCGGTGCTCTGGCGTTATATGCTGCCGCGAAGGTTCCCAGCATTAACTGCGTGAATACAAAGGCTGGCTTCACCAATCCGTGGAGCTTCGGCTTGGCGGGTGGCGGGTTCGGCCTTCTGCGCGGTCTGGCACATTATGCGTGTGGGCAGGCGTCCATCAAGACCGTCGTCCTGATGCTTCCGGATATTCCCGTCTACCACGTGACCGGGCCGATCGGTGCGGCGCCAGTGCTGCAGCAGTGCGGCAAGACGACAAAATACGTGTACGTCCCGTTCACCGCCGTCGACACAACCCCGTACGCCGTGCAAGCCGCACAGGACAAGCCCGACTTCGTCATCTCGTTCGTCGGCGTCGGACCGACCGCCGTCACGCTTGTCCAGGAGCTCGAGCAGAACGGCATTCCCGCCTCGCATGTCGCCCTGGCGGAAGGCAACATGACGGGGCGTGTCCTAGACCAGGCCCACGGAAGCCTGAACGGTGTCTACGGCGCGTTCGAGTGGGACAACTGGACCGACACAAAGAACCCTGAAATCGCAGCATACAATCAGGCAACAGCCGCGCAGGGTGTCGATGGTCGCGACGGCAGCGTCCAGACCACCTACGCCTACGTCATGCTCCTGTACAACGTGGCGAAGAAGATTGGCTTCGGTAACTTCAACGGTGCCACGTTCGCGGAGTTCATGAACTCGCCGCAGAACAACGGATTCCCAATTCCGTTGTCGACGACGATGGCCGTGCCTGGTCCCGCGGGCTTTCCGCAGCAACGAAACGTTCAAGTGTTAATCGCACAAGCGCAGTCGAGTAGTAAGTTTCGCCTGGTGGCATGGGTACCCGGCTTCACCGGAGGGCCTGCCGCGCCTTAGGCCGGCCCAGTTGTCGACATGATGCCGGTGTGCGCAGGACGAGAGCGACGATCGGCCGCCAGAAACGTGCAATCTGCCGGCGATTCTGGAATCGCTCCTAGGCCGAACCGGTACAGCCCACCCGCTTTGCCGGATCGCAGCGACCCCCTACATCCTCCAGGCTGAGAGCACGATCAGACCCGACATCCCTGCCTTCGCGATCGCCACGGCGACGTCGTAGCGCCCGCGGGTCAGTGCGCCGCCGGGGAAGGCGATGACGACCGGGTGTCCGCGGAGCCCCATGACGCGGCGCACCAGGACCGCGCCGCCGGGCCGCATCAGCGACACCGCGACCCGGCCCCGCGCCGCCACGAGGACCTGAAGAGGCGAGCCCTCCGCACCGCCGAACAGCGGCGTCAGCACGTGGGCGACGGCGCCGTTGCACGCTGTCGCGATCAGGCTGCTCGGCGCGACGATGCCGGCGCCCGGCGCCGGCAGCACGAACTGCTCCCGCAACGGGACGGTGCCAACGCGCCCGCTCACCTCGATCAGGTATGGCGGCGCCGGGTGGGCCAGGCGTAGCAGGACCGGCTTCTCGGTGGTGAACGCGGCGAGCAAGCGTCGCCGGGTGCTGCCGTCCGTGCGGAGGATGAGCTGATACTTGCGCACGGTGACGGCCCCGATCCCCGTATACGGTGAGAACAGGAGCTGGCGATGGCGCCGGCGTAACGAGCCGACTTCGGCTCCCTCGCACGTGACGGGGTCCGCGCCGAGCGACCGCCAGGCACTCGGCGTCTGACCCGGCGGGCATCGACAGACGGGGAACGAATGGGTGGCGGTCGCGGAGGCGCCGCTCGAGTCGGTCACCCGCAGACTGACCTCGAACAGGCCCGGAGCCGAAAACGAATGCGTCGCGACCGAGCCGCCGGCGTTCTCGAATGCCCCGCTGCCTGCGAAATCCCAGCTGTGGCCAGCGATCTCGCCGTACTGGTCGGTCGAGGTGGAGTCGAACGTGACCGCTTGTCCGGGGACTGCGCGCCGCACCGACGCGGTGTAACTCGGGGTGGGGACGCACACGTCCGGCGGCCCCGGGATCGGAACGTGCGATCGGGTCAGGTCCTCGAGCGCGGTCGTCATTGCCTGCTGTAGTCCGAGGCTCGCGGAAGGCTCCGGCGGAAGGCCCGCAGCCGCGTAGGAGGGATCGCGCCACGAGTCGAGGCCCCACGAGAACTGGAGCGAGCCCGTGGCGAACACCTCCGCTCCCGAGCACGCGGTGTATCGCACCGCGTCAGCTTGAACCGGCGGCTGTCCCGGCGCAGCCGGGGGACCGGAGTAGTTCAGCAGCGGCGTGGGTGGCGGAACGTGGCAGCCGGGGACGATCGAGTCCGTTTCATATCCGACGAGCCCAGGCAGCACCGAACCGGCAGTGAGGCCACTGCCCGCGAACCACGGGTCGCTTGCAGCGGCTGGGTCAACCGTGTAGTCGAGGTACTGCCGGTAGAGCACGGTACCACCGAACTGCACACCCATCAGCTCGCACTCGGGCCGAGGCGTCGCCAGCTCGCGGAACTCGGTCGTCGTTTCGGTCAGGTCGGGGTCGGGGTCAGGTGAGTATTTGTATGCGACGATCGCGCGGTGGCCGTCCTCGTATCGCACCTGCCAGAAGCCGTCGTTCGCGCCCATGAAGGCAAGGTTGACACCGGCATCTCTGGCTGCCTCCCAGCCGTCGCGCATCTGCTTGGTCCAGTACTCGTCGTGCCCCGCGGACATGTCGAGCGCGTGGCCGAGCAGGATGCTCGGGTCCGCGTCGACGTCGTCGTCCGTCGCGTAGCTCACATCCCAGCCGCCGCGCTCGAGGAAACGGACCAGCGGATACTCCCAGTCGAACAGCAGGCGGTTGGCATATGGCCGGTTGAACGACACCTTGACTGCACGGGGCGTGCTGTACAGATCCTCGCCGCCCCACGGGTTGTACGCCTGCCAGGTGTTGGTGGGAACCTGCACGAGGATCGTCGAGTGGTCCCCGGCCGGCGCCTGGACGATGAACGGAGTGAACGCGGTCTGTCCTGCCGACGGCCCCGCGGTCAGGCGAAACACCGCGAGGTAATAACCCGAGGTCCAGCCGGCGGGAACCGCCAGCGTATCCGTGGTCGACCATCCCGCGTCGACTTCTCCGGTGACTGGGTCCGGGCTGGGCGCCGGCGGCTGTTGCACTCCCGACTCGTTGTGCGAGCACATCGGGTCGAGCACCGCACCGACCAGGCAGGTGATCCGTCGCCCGCCGAGGCCACCGTACCAGCCGAGGCGATCGATCTCGATCCGGTAGCGGCTGCCGGGAACCGCCGTGACGTGAAAACCGATGGTCTCCCCAGGGCGAACGCTGGTGGCGCTCGCGTAGCCGTCGATCGGAGGGTTTGGGGTCAGGCCGTCCTGCGTCGCGGCGGTCCAGTAGCTGTCGCCCTGTAGGGCGTTCTCGGCCTGGACGGGATTGCTCGCGAGGGCGGGCGGCGCCCAAACCAGCGCCAACACGAGCACGAGCCAGCGGGAGATTTTCACATCGACAAGAACGCGCAGCGGCGCCCGGAGTTGCTCTCGGGCTTCCAGTAGTAGCTGCGAACGCCGAAAGACCAGCGGGCCACAGCGGCAGTCCGCCGCTGGGTTCTCAGGCGGCGACAAAGCAGCGGCCCGCTAGACGGCACCGTGCGCGCGCGATCAGTGCCCGGTGCCTGGCAACCTGTGTCGCGCCGGCGAGTCCACGACGAGCGCGCGGGCGGGCTGCAACGCCCGCACCGAATGCCGCGCGTTCGCAGCGACGATCACGGAGTCGCCC
Organism: uncultured Solirubrobacterales bacterium; assembly: GCA_963763525.1. Taxonomy (GTDB): domain Bacteria; phylum Actinomycetota; class Thermoleophilia; order Solirubrobacterales; family Solirubrobacteraceae; genus Palsa-465. Next base: position 615,199 of record CAVXPA010000005.1, on the reverse strand, counting down.
GGCCCAAGCACTTGTTCACGGCCATCGACGCAGACCATGAGCCGGCCCTCGATGACGGTCCAGGCCTCCTCCTCCGGGTGATGATGCTCATGCACATCCGGTGCGTCCTCATGCGACGACGTAGCTCGTCAGGGTCATCCGCTGACCGTGTTGCACACGCCCCTTCCAGCCAGGCACCGGTTCGATCTCGATCACGTCGGCCATAGCGAGCAAGAGACTACGCCCTCGCGTCACGCGACGGCCAGAGTGGAAGCCCCCGGTTCGGTTCTCCGTCGGTGATGATGCGAAAGCGGTTTCGGTTGCCTCAGTGCTCTGCCGCTGCCGCGAAGTGGCCGATCGCGAGTGCGATCATCTCTTCGTTGTCCCAGTCGGGGTGAAGCGCCCGAAGACGTGGCGTCAATTCCTCGATGACCGCGGCAGGGTCGTGACCTTCGCGCAGGAGCGCGATGGTGTCCAGGCGGACGCGCTCGAGGAACTCGCGCGCGTCCACGAGCGCCCGCTCGTCGGTCACGGCGCCGTGACCGGGGACGACGATGCGGGGCGCGGTGGCGGCCAGCTCGTCCAGCACGTCGATCCAGCCGCGTCCATCGACATCGGTGTCGTTGGGGGGAAAGAACGGGACGATCGGAAAGAAGCGCTCCTCGGCGAGATCCCCGCAGAACAGGATTCCCTCCTCGGCGAGCAGGATCGTCTGATCACCGCGAGTGTGCGCCGGGCCACGCGAGCGCAGCTGCACGACACGCCCGCCGAGATCGAGGTCAACAGCCGTGTCGTAGACGATGTCGGCGGCGACGCTCTGCACCCCCTCCAGCCGCGCCGCGACGACCTCGCCGAGACCCCGGAACATCGCGAGGTACAGCTCGCCTTTGTCAGACATCTCATCACGCTGGCGAGCGTTGAGGACGAGCTTGCCGACGCCGGCGAACGCCGATACACCGGACGCGTGCTCGGGATGAAAATGCGTCGTCGTCACAAACAGCGCCCGCTCGCCCGCGACCGCGGCAGCGGCCGCGCGCGTCGTCTCGCCGTTCGCCGGCCCCAGGCCGGGATCGATCACGAGCGCTGAGCGCTCACCGAGGATGACTCCGACATTCGGCACCAGCGGCACTCGCTCATCGTGAATCACGAACACGCCATCGGCGATCTCGTCGAGGCGACCGCTCACGTCGGGGGGCTGCGAGATCTGCCAACCGGACGAGTCAATATCAGACACGACAACCTCCTGGCTTATCAGGGCTCTCCCCCGGAGGCTAATGCAACGTTCTCAAAATCTCTTTGCGTTCTGACGGCGGCTGGACGCCCCTCAGAACATCAAAGATCTTTTGGAACGCTGCACTAGCGGCGGCGCTGCCACGCCCGGCGGGCGGGTGGGGCTCCACTGCGAAGCCCCACCCGCACGGTGCCGGTGGCTGGACGGAAGCTCAACGCTTCGTCTTGATCACCTGACCGGACGGCGAGAGCACGTACCACAGCCCACCGTTTATGTCCAGGCCCTGTCCGGTCGCTTCGCTGGGAACGGCGTCCGAGACGAAGGTGTACAGAGGCCAGCCGGCGTAGGTGATGACCCGGCCGCCTGCCGGGTCTGGGTCACTTCCTAGCAGCGACTGCTTGACCGATCCCGAAGCGATGGGCTTCTGCCTGTCTGGCAGGAAGGCGGGCGGCCATACCTCGGCGCAGGACGCCACGCACGTGACCTTCTGATGTTTGTCGGGGACGAACAGGTAGAGCGTGCGTCCCCGCGCGTTGACGAGCACGGGGCCAAGGCCCGCGATCGTCCTGGTCGAGATCTTCACCCCGGCCTTGGTTGACGGAGTCGCGCGGGTGGCTGGCGGCTTCGTTGTGGCGGCTGGGAGCGTGCCGTGCGCGCCGAGTCGATAGGCGATGATCAATCCATGCCCGGAGGCGCCGGGGAAGCTTCCTGCTGTGAGGACGGTATTGCCGACGACCGCGACCGGCGCGTTGGTGTCCGACCCGAGCGCTGCGTGCCAGAGCTCGGCGCCGGTGGAGGCGTTGAACGCGTACAGCGTCCCGTTGAACGTGGTCGTGAACGCGACCCCGTTCGCGAGCGTCACCGCGCCGTAAGGCGAGGAGGGGAGTTTGGCGTCCCACTCCACCTTGCCGGTGGCCTCGTTGACCGCGACCAGATCGCCGGCCCCTTTGTTGAACGGGGCGGGTTTGAGGTCCGCGAGCGAGGGGCCGGTGTACGTCACGGGCAGGTTGTTGACGGCCGCGAAGACGGTCGTTCCGTTGGTGGCCAGCTGTGACTCGATCCCGCCGAAGTCCCCGGGCTCGATCGTCTCTGGGGTGTGGAGCTTCGACGTCTGACCGTCCTCGGCGTACAGGTGGTCGTTGTCGTGGCCGTCGTGCACGCCGACCGGGCGCTTCCAGACCAGCTTGCCCGTCTGGGCGTCGACCGCGACCAGGATCCCGGCCTTACCTCCATCGATGACCAGCTGGTGACCATCGGCGCTGGCGAGGATCGGGGAGTTCTCCATGTCCCAGTCATAGATGTCGTGCGGCGTCAGCTGGTAGTACCAGAGCAGCTTGCCCGTGCTCTCATCGAGCTTGACGATCGAGTCGGTATAGAGATCGGGGCCGGGGCGGCTCGAGCCCCACGGGTACTGAGCGGTGCCCGGGAAAGGACCAGGGTTCGCGACGCCGACATAAAGATTGCCGTGACCGTCGAACGTCGGGGGATACCACTGCCCGCCACCGGAATTGATGTCGATGTGCGCCGAGGACCACAGATTCGGCGGGACCTCGTCCCACTTCCACCGAGGGCGAACTTCAGGAGCAGGATGAGAGCGAGCTCTATCACCACTTCGAGCTCAATTACGAGCCGCCCGACACTCCCAGCGGCCGCCGGCTAGCCAAGCGATAGAGGCTGACGCCTCGGCATAGCCTAGGCCGCCGCCGTGTTGAAGACCGCGGTTTGTCGCCTTAGGAAGATGATGCTGCTCGCGAGAACGAAGATCAGGAACAACACGAAGCCGATGATGTCGAGGACCAGCCCGAACGAGGCGATGACGCCGCCGAGGCCGAAGGCTTGCAGGAAGAACATGAGTCCGGCGACGATCGACATCCATCCAAGCCAGCGTGGCAGGACGCCGCTCTTCAGCACGATCAATCCGGTCGCCACGGCAAAGAGGCTGCCGAACACGTCGGCGACGCTGTCGAATGCATACGTCATTAGGTACAGCGAGTAGGACACGCCCGGGTCGTAGTGAGCGCCGTAGGCCGCGAGCTTGGCGCCGACCAGGCCGGTGATGCCGATGTCGCTGACGGCGTGCAGGGCCACGAAGAGCACTCCGCCGGCGAGCACCAAGGGGGCGAGGATCCGTGGCCGGTCGGGCGTGCCGCGCAGCTGGTTGTAAAGGCTCCAGAGGTAGATCAGAAAGCTGGCGGCGTAGACGACCGAGAGGCATGCGATCACCACTAACCGCGTGCGGTGCTCGTACAGCGCGGTCGCCATCTTCCCGGCCGAGTCGTTCTGGGTCAGTCCGACTCCGATCGCGACCACGGATTCCGCGACGATCGCGATGACGTAAACGATGCCCGCCGCCCAGGCATAGCGCTGCCAATCTCTCGCCGTTGAAGACGTCGTCTCGTTGCGGTCCGCCACAGGAGTCGTGCCCACGCCGGTCATGTCGGACGTCGCGGTCATGGCTGCCCCTCTCTGTCGGTCTCAGGCCGGAGAAGGCCGTTGACTTCCTCCACACCCGGGCTGAGATGTCCTGGCCACACTACTCCGGCCTCAACAAATTAGCAAGTGATTTCTAGAATGGTTTCTTCTATATTTGTTCTGATGGGCGAGTGGAGCTTTTTGACGAACCACGCCCGAGTGCTGGTCTGCATCGCGCGCGATCCGGGTGTCCGCCTGCGCGAGATCGCCGATGTGCTCGGCGTCACCGAGCGCCGGGCGTTCGGGATCGTCGACGACCTGGCCGAAGCCGGCTACGTCGTCAAGGAAAAGGACGGCCGTCGCAACCGCTACCGCATCCAGAACCACCTGCCGCTGCCGACGCCCATCGGTCGAGAGCCGACCGTCGGCGAACTGTTGGGGTTGCTCGTGGACACGAGCGCAGCGGCGCAGACTGAACGAGCGGAGTGAGCCGGCGCGTTCGAACCGTCCGGCCGGCGCCCACGCGCTATGCAAGTCGTTGGCGACGCGATCGTGGTGGCGGGGTCCTCGAGCAGGCGGCGCGCTTCGTCGATCTCGCCACTGTCTGTGCCGGTGAGGACCATCGGCCCTCGGAGCCGCTCGATCGTCAGCGACAGAAGGCCGGAGAGGAGCGACCCGCCCGGCGCAGAGCGTGAGATGTAGTCGGCGTGCAGGTCGACGAGTCCGGCCGCGCGAAAGTCGCCGTGCAAGCGAGCACCGTAGGCCGGGTCCCAGCCGCTTGCCATCGCGGCATCGAGGAACTGCGACCAAACACGCTGCCACACCAAGCCGCCCGGCGACACCCTCACAGTGGTGAAATCCGGAGCGACCGAGGCCACCCACCCTCCCGGTCGGGCCGCGTTCACCAGGCGTTCGACTGCCGCCAATCGAGGTGACAGAAACATCAGCAGCAGGCGGGCGTGAACGAGGTCAAACACGGCTGTGGGCAGCTCGTCGGACATCAGGTCGATGCGGCGCACGTCGACGCGACCGCCCGCGAGCGCGTCGAGCAGGCTGGTGTCGAGATCCGCCGCTAGCACCGAGCCCGTGTCACCGACCCGCTCGGCGAGCATTCGCGTGACCGAGCCTCCGCCCGCGCCGATATCGAGACAGCGCCAGCCCTCTCGTACGCCAATCGCGTCCAACTGGCTGGCGGTCAGCGGATCGTGATACTCCTCGAGCAACCGGAGCCGGGCCTGTTCCACCTCTGGCGAGCTTCGCCGGGAGAAAACGTAATCGTCGTTCATCAGGCGGCCATCGGCAGAGCATCGAGCAGCCGTAGCAGCTGGGTCCGGCCGGGGCCGGGTGGGGTCGGACCTTGGCGGCCGCGGACGAGCCCGAGGACGTGCTCGGCGAACCCAGGGGCCGCAAACGCCTGCCCAAGTGGTGTCAAGCACGACCGCGACGCCAGGAACGCTCGGAAGGCGTCGGGGTCGTGCGGGGCGGCGGCGAACAGCGCCTGGCGGAGCGCCGCTGACCGGGTCCGCGGCGGGTCAGGAGCAACTCCGCGGCGGAGCGCCTCCATTTCCTGCATCCGGGCACGGTCCTCCTCGACGTTGTCTCGGTACCACGGCGTCAACTCGGCCTCGGTGACGGCGTCCCACGCCTCCGCGAACTCGCGCGGATCGTCCAGATGTGCTTGGAGGACGTCGCGCAAACGCTGCACGTGCATCAGCCCAAGCGACATCCCACGGCCGTTTGTGGGGTTTGTGCAGACGCAGGCGTCGCCAACAGCCGCGATGCCGGTTGCCACGGGACGGCCGCTCACGTGGAAGCGCCGGTGTCGGTCGACGAGCCCGCTCATCGGCAGCACTCCGGTGACCGGGTCGCCATCGAGCCAGTGCGCGTGCTGCGGACACGCCGCCACCAACGCCGTCCACGGATCGACGTGGCGCAGGCGCTTCAGCGGCTGGTCTCCGGCGGAGACGACCAGCGTCACCGACCACATCCCGGCATCGCAGGGAATCGTGAGTACCGAGAAGGTCCCGACCGCGGTAAGCACCGGCGCCCTGAACTGCGGCAGGACATTGCCCCGAGAACGGAAGTAGCGGGTGTAATAGATGAAGCCCGCGTCCTCCACCTCCTCGAGAACGGGCCGAGCGCCCACGGCCTCGAGCCAGCGAGGAAGCTGCGAGCGCCGGCCCATCGCGTCCACCACCAGGTCGGCCCGGAGCTGCTCGCCCGAATCCGACCGCACGCCGATGACGCGCGGCACGCCGTTGTCCCAGCGCGCCACCAACTCGCGCACGGAAACACCCCGACGAACCTGGATCCCGGGCTCGGAGGCCGTCGCGCGCGCCAAGACTTGCTCGAGCACGGCACGGCGCGCGGTGATGGTCTTGAAGCGCTCGTCCCCGTTGCGCGGGGTCCGATCGATGACGCTCGGTGGCATCAGACCGAGCGGATCGAACCGCAAACCGCCGGCCCCTGCCAGCTCCGCCAAGACATCCGGGAGTTCCTCCTCGAGCACGATCCGACCACGCGACTGTAGGTAATGGGGCTGGCGGAACTGGGTCACGCCGTCGCGGCTCCAGCGCTCCCAGGCCTGATCGGGCGATCGGGGCACGGGCGCACGGTCCCTCTCCAAGATCGTCACCTCATGACCATCCCGGCGAAGAAGCATCGCCGCGGATAGTCCACATATGCCGGCGCCCAACACGATGATTCTCGAGCCTGTCATTGTCACAGTGGCCCCCGTTTCTTCAAACGTGGTTTGTTCTTGCCGGTTGTACGACGGCGGGGGGCATATGGTTCGCGACCAAATGCGCACGCGCCGCGTTGAACGACCCAAGCGCCACGCGCGCGGCGATCGACTCGGCGGAACGCCTCAGCGCGCCCGAGGAATCGCTCGCGTCCTCAATGCGGCCGGCAGCCCAGACGACGCCGCCCCAGCGGCGCGTACCGCGCGATATCGCAAAAGATTGGTACCCCCCTCACGATGACACCCAGCGTCGCGGCGCCTAGGTTGGGCCAATGCCACAACACCGCACGACTGGGACCCTCCGCTCCGGCGATCGACTCACGGTCCGCCATCATCACCGAGAGCCGGGGCGCCGGCCACCGCTCGCGATCGACACCCGTCTGAGCGCTCGGTTCCGCGACGGAAAGCCCGACGCTGTTCGCGAAGCCTATTCGGCCTACCGTGGCCTCGTGTGCGGCATCGCCTATTCGATCCTCGCCGACCGTGGGCTGTCCGAGGAGGCGACGCAGCAGACGTTCGTCAAGGCGTGGCGCGCAGCGGGGAGTGTCGACCAAGGGCGCGACCTCGGCCCATGGCTCGCGACGATCGCCAGACGGGTGTCAATCGACATCTACCGGCGCGAGAGGAGAGAGCGCGCCACGAATTCGCTCGAGGCCGTTCCCGCGGATCACCCGGCGCTCGTTTCGCCGCCGATCATCGCCGAGGACATGTACGAGGTCTGGGAGGTGCGACGCGCTGTGTCGCTCCTGCCGTGCGTAGAGCGTGAGGTCGTCCGCGCACACCATTTCGAGGGCCTCACGCACGAGGAAATCGCGGCTCGACTCGGGGTCCCTGTGGGGACGGTGAAGTCTCGGTCCTTCCGAGCTCACCGTCGCCTGGCGTCAGCACTGGGACACCTGCGACAGCGAGAAGCAACCCGCCTGTGTGTGTAGTCTCCGGCCGTGTCAAAGGCACATGATCGCTCGTATCACCATTCGGTGGTCGGCTCCAGCGCGTCGAACGCGCGGGACACGGCGACGCGCAGCTCCCCGCCGGTCCCCCGGAGGTAGAGCGGGCCGCAGCCGTCGGTGAGCAGTAGGCGCACGGCGGCGAGTCCGCGGGAGGCGAGGAGGCCTGGCCCGCGCAGTCGCTTGGCGAGCTCGTCGAGCTCGTCGGCCGCGGCGACTACTTCGGCTTTGCATATGGGGACGCGGGAGCGACTCGGCCGCTGGGGGAATCGCGCTTCGTCCAGCACCCGTTGCACCCCGCGCGCGAGTGCGAGGCGCGTGCGCGGCTCACCGAGGTCGTGCGCTCGGAGCGCCAACGCCGCCCCGGCTTCGGGGGCCACGCCGCGTGCGAGCTGCGCGTCGAGGAAGTGGGCTCGCCAGCGTGCCTCCAACCGTTCGCGCAGGCTCGCGCGTCGAGTTATCAGTAGCTCGCCAGAGCTCTCCCGGGGCCTTAGAATCACCAGCCGCGCCATGAGTCACACCACCTCGTGACGGTCGGTCGGCGAGCGCTCGATGCGCTTCAGAAAACGCGTGTGGATCCCGGCCAATGCCTGGATACACGCGGCGCCCCGGGCGTCCAGGAGCGGTAGCAGCGAAAGCGCCCGGTCATACCACTCGCGGTTCCGGCCAGCCTGGTAGCGGATCAGCCTGCCCAATAGCTCCGGAGCAGCCGACACCGGATCGGCCGGACAACCGAACAGCTCCAAGTCCTCGCGCGGGAGATACACGCGTCCGCGCTGGAAGTCCTCAACACAGTCGTGCAGGATCTTGGTGAGCTGCATCGCGACACCGAGATCGTCGGCCAGCTGGGCCGCGGCCGCCGGATCGCGGCTGCCGAGAACTGCGACCGACAGCCGCCCGATCGAGCCCGCGACCTGGCGGCAGTGCTGGACGAGGTCCTCAAACGTGTCGTAGGTCGCTCCGTGCACGTCGCTCTCGGCCCCGTCGATGAGATCATCGAGGCTGCTGAGCGGTATCGGAAACCGTCGGTTGACATCGCGGAGCGCCACCGAGACGGGGTCGATAGGACGTGCCGTGCCGTCCCCAGAGATGCCGGCACGAGCGTCGCCGAGCAGCCACAACTTCTCCGCGTCGCACAGGTTGCTGTCGGCCGTGTCGCCGACGCGGCGGGCGAACGCATATATCGCGCACAGGGCCCGCCGCCTGTAGGCCGGCAGCGGCTCGACCGCGGAATACAGCTGGCGCGCTCGCGCGCGCGTGATCTGCTCGCAGACGTCGTAGGCGGCATCAATGTCGACGGGCGCTCGCGGGTGCGACGACCGGCGGATGGGCTGGCTGCGTGTGGTGTTGGCCAGGGACTGTGTGATGACGCTGGAGGCGGCCATCGGTGCTTCCTTTCTTGATGTGTTGGTCACGGAGTGACTTCTGCGATCCCCGCGTGCCGGGCCGCGCGCTGCGGCGATGCGAGTGCGAGCGCGTGCGCTTGAGCTCGAGGATCGGGACGGAGGCGAGCACGAGCCCGGCGCCGGTGAGCTGCACAATTCCGAACCGGTCGCCAAAGGCAGCGAACGCGAAGGCGGCCGTCAAAGCGGGCTCGGCACTCGACACGATGCTCGCTCGCGAAGCGCCGAGACGCCGTACGCCGGCCATGAACGCGCTCGTGCCGATGACCGACGAGGACAGCGCCACGGCGATCACCAGACCGACGCCGGTGACTCCGCCGCGCGGCGTGAGCTGGCCGTGAATGGCTGCGTCGACGAGGAACGTGATCGCGGCGCCGCTCGAGACCGAGGCGGCGAGCACAAATGGGTCGGTCGTGCCGAGCAGTGACGAGGACGCGAGCACATACAGCGCGTAGATCAGCGCGGCTGCCAACGCCAACGCGACACCCAGCGGTTCGATCGTGCCGGTGCCGCCACCCGTCAGCGCCAGCGCGATGCCGGCGGTAGCGGCCGCCAGTGCCACGGCGCGGCGCCGGCTGAAGCGTTCGCGGCCCAGCGCGACGGCGCCGAGCGACACGAGCACCGGGTACGCGAAAAGCAGCAGGTCGGCGAGGTCAGCCTCAATGTGCTTCAGCGAGGCCGCGAACGAGAGCGCCATCGAACTGTAGCCCGCGCCCAGAGCGACCGCAGTCAGCAACCCGCGACGGGACGGCAGCGGCCGGCGCAGCACGAACACGATCAGCCACAGCACCGCGCCTGCGACCGTGAAGCGGCCCACCAGCAGCCCGAGTACCGACACGCCCGTGCCGTATGCAAGCTGGGCGAGAACAGCGAGCGAACCGAACAGTGCGGCCGACAGCAGAACGAGCGCGACGGCCTGAAGATCGCGCGTCCGCGCGACGAGCGTAGCTGGTGAGGTGAGCATCGTCTCAAGTGGTGAAACGATCGTCAGGGACAGTGACGGCTCGACCTGGCGGTGGTCACAATCGGAAGCCGACCGTGAACCTCGTGTGTGTCAAGACCGAACCAGCTCTGGCGCCGGGTCGCGGCGAACGCTTGTTTCGCCGCGGCGAGCTCGCGTGACGGCGGCAGGATGCGGGCGCTTGGAGCCGGCCCGCCCAGGAAGTTGACCTCGATCTTCCCGACCATCCCGCCGCCGAACTCGACGTAGCAAGGGCCGTCGCCCTCGTAGGGCGGCGGAGACTGAGTGCCGTGCACGCGTGCCGTGATGTCTTGCGCGACGACGCGCGCGGCGGCCTCGGCGAATATCCCGGCCTTAGCGACTGTGCGCGTCCCGCCGGCGACATCGCCCAGCGCGTATACCCCGGGGAAACGGGTCGCGAGGTTCGTCTGGTCGACGGGGACCCAACCCTCTGGCGCAAGCCCGGAGCGCCTGACTACGTCGGGTGCGCGGTGGACGGGGATCCCGATGAACAGGTCATACGGCACGCTCCCGCCGCTCGCCAGCAGAGCGGTCCGCGCACGGGGATCCAGACCCACTACCAGCTCCTTCGGCGCGTACTGGATTCCGCGTTCGTCGAGCGCTCTGAGGAACATTTGCGAGACCTCTTTGGTGACGGGAACGGGCGCCGCCATCGGGAAGGTCATCCGAATGTCAACGGCGTCCCTCACACCCCGCTTCACCAGCAGATCGTGCAGTAGGAACGCTCCCTCGAACGGGGCCGGCGGGCACTTGAACGGATGGCCAAGGACCGAGATCAGCACCCTGCCGTGCGCGAACTCGGCGAGGGCCTCGCGCAGGCGCGCGGCGCCGGCGAGCGAGTAGTACTCAAACCCGCCCCGCTGGAACCCCGGCGTCGCCGCGAGGTCGTACTGCGCGCCCAGCGCCACCGCAAGGAACTCAGCTTCGTAGGAGCCCTCGTCCGTGATCACGCGCCGCTTGAGCGGGTCGATCGCTGTCACGGTCTCCTGACGGAACTCGACGCCGTCTTTTGCGATGTCGCGGTAGTGCAGGAGGACGTCGGTCGGCGCTTGCCGGCCGAGCAGCACATCCAGTTTGGAGAACCCGAAGTGGAACGAGTCGTTGCTGTCGATCAGCGTGACATGAACCGCGTCTGCGAGTGATTCAGACAGGCGCGTTGCCAGCTCCAGGCCGGCGAAGCCGGCGCCGACGATCACCACGTGCTTTCTCACTTCGCACCCCCGACCGCGTGCTCGGCCTCGAGCGCGACTGATCCTTGCCAGGGCTCCGGGCTCGGGCGAGTAATCGTGTTCCGGCCGCGCAATGTGCCGCCTCTCGCGGGCAGCTCGGTCACGAGTCGTGCTCGTTTGCCGGCGTGTCGCAGCTCCGCGCCGCGGTGCTGGACCATCATGTAGTTGAGCTGGGCGTTCATCGGGCCTCCTTCAAAGCCGTTGTCGATGCGCCCAAGCTAGGTGTAAGACGGCAAGCCGCCATCGGGCAGCTGCCTGATCTTGGGTCTTAGCCTGCGAGGATGACTACTTACGTGCGGGCACTCGCCCTCCGTGGGGCCACGAGATACCTATCGTCGCGCGGCAAGCGAGGCAGTCCGATCCTCACTACGTTCGCAGCTTGTCGTGTGTGAACTATCAGGCCGCAAGCGCGACGCCGGCGGGCGGCACGTCGACCGCGAGCGGGCCAGACGCTAACCCGGAAGCTACGTCGTGTAGTAGCGCTCGCATCGTCGTGATCGCGTCCGACTTGAAGCCGTCGCGCCGCGCGACGATCGAGCACCGTCCTCGTCAACGTCCCCGGCGCCAGCGGCAGGATCACGATCTCGTCGCGAACCGCCATCGACGCGACGAGCCGGGGCATCACCGCGACCCCCACTCGCGCCGCCACGAGCGCCTGCATCGCCATGTAGTCGTTGGTCTCCGATCCGATCTCGGGCGCGAAGCCGGCGGCCCGGCACGCGTGCATCAGCGCGTCGCGGCAGACGCAGTCGTATGGAGCGACGAACACCTCGTCAGACAGCGAGGCGAGGTCGATCTGCCCCTCGCGCGCGAGCGGATGATCGGCCGGCAGGCAGCACGCCATGTCGTCGGAGAGCAGCGGCTCGTAGCCCAAGGCCAGGTCGGTCGGCAAGCGCAGGCACGGATACTCGTACGCGAGCGCCAGATCCCAATCACCGGCGGCCAGTCGCGGCAGCGAGGCCGGAGGGTCGGCCTCGGCGAGCTTCAGCTGCACGCCGGGAAGCTGCTCTCTGAACGATGCCACCGCGAGCGGCACGACGGTCGCGGCGGCGGTCGGGAATGCGACGAGCCGCAACTGTCCACCGCCCTGCTTGGCGATCTCGATCACGTCGCGCTCGGCGTCGTCGAGCCGCGCGAGCAGCGCTTCGGCGTGCTCAAACAGGGCACGTCCGGGCGGCGTCAGGCGGATGCCGCGCGGCGAGCGCTCGAGCAGCGCGACGCCGAGCTCGCGCTCCAACTGCTTGACGTGGTGCGAGACGCCGGGCTGCGTGAACGCCAGCGTCCGAGCCGCCGCGCTGAACGAACCGCTGCGCGCAACCTCGCGAAACACCCGGAGCCGAGCGACGTCGAGCATGTTCGGCACTATAGCGCGAGCCCAAAATCAGAATTATCCCTAGGGACAGGTACCCCAAATCCGGCTTATGGGGCCCCAAGAGATCTCAATTTGCGCGGGGCGGACGCTTGCCTCACATTTACAGGCGCGGAGCGACGCATCGGGTTCGTGAATTGCTCACCCGGGATGGAATAGCGGTGAGACGGACTGCGTCTTAGCGAGAGGTAGGCGGGGCCGCCATCGCCCCGCGTTGGTACGGGCTCTATCCCGCAGCCGTCCCCAAAATTAGGAGTTCACGTGAGTTTTCGTCTTTCTGACGCTGCGTTGCTCGGAGATGACCCCTTAGATCCGGCGCTCGAAGTCGGCGAGAGACTGATCCGGATGGTCGGGCGCGTCTCGAGCCCGCGGTTCATTGATCGTCGCAGGGAGCTGGCGGCGATCGAGGCAGCGCTCGCCACGACGCGCGGTGGGTCCGGCTCGGTCGTGTTCGTCGGCGGGGAGGCGGGTATCGGGAAGAGCCGGCTGATCTCCGAGGCTCGCCGGAGCGCGCTGAGCGCGAGGGGATGACGGTCGTGGTTGGGGAGTGTCTGCCGCTCGGTGACGGGGAGCTTCCGTACGCGCCGGTGGTTGGGGCGCTGCGCTCGCTCGTGGCCCAGCGGGAAGGGAGCGAGCTCGAGGCGATGCTCGGCTCCGTCCGCGAGGAGCTGACGGTCTTGCTTCCCGAGCTGGCGTCCGAGCCGCGGTGGTGTGGCGAGCCCGCCGGTGCGGGAGCGATCGCAGGCGCGCTTGTTCGAGCAGTTGCTGGCGCTGCTGGCATCCGCCGCACGGGCGCGACCGTTGGTGCTTGTCGTGGAGGACTTTCAATGGGCCGATCGATCGACGTGCGACTTCTTCTCGTTCTTCATCCGCGCCGCGCGGCGTGAGCCGATCGCGCTGATCATCAGCTACCGCAGCGATGAGCTGCGCCGCGGCCATCCCCTTCGTCACTGCGTGCTGGAGCTGGAGCGAACCGGCCGGGCGCTCAGGGTCGAGCTGAAGCCGCTCACGCGGGCGGAGGTCCGCGAGCAGGTCGCTGCGATCCTCGACGAATCGCCGCCCGCGGCGCTCGTTGACCGGCTGTTCGAGCGCTCCGAGGGCAACCCCTTTTTCACCGAGGAGCTGCTCGCGTCGTCGCTTGCGAGCCCGGCGAACCGCTGCCCGACTCCCTTCGCGACACCCTGCTCGCTCGCGTCGAGGCGCGGTCGACGGTCGTTCGGGACGTGCTGCGGATCGCCGCGGTCACGGGACGTACGGTCGATCACGCATTGCTGGCCGCGGTCGCGGAGTTGTCCGAGGATGACCTGACCGGCGCGCTGCGCGAGGCGGTCGAGAACTACCTGCTCGCCCCCGACTGCGCGACGATGGGGTACTCGTTTCGCCATGCGCTGCTGAGAGAAGCGATCTATTCCGACCTGTTGCCCGGCGAGCGGCGCAACCTGCACCTGAGGCTCGCCCAGACGCTCGCGGCCCAACCCGCGCTGGCGGGAGCGAAGGCCGCGGGCGCGGCAGAGCTCGCCCATCACTGGTACGCGGCGGGCGAGCTGCCGGCGGCGCTCGCCGCGTCTGTCAGCGCCGGGGCCGCGGCCGAAGATGTCTACGCCGTCGGCGAGGCGTGGCGTGCACTACGAGCGCGCGCTCGAGATCTGGGATCGGGTGGCTCCGGCGCCCGGCGAGCTGCCGCTCGAGCGGCTCGAGGTGCTGCGACGGACGGCTGAGGCGGCGTTGATGACCGGCGAGGAGGAGCGAGCGATCACGCTCGCGCATGATCTCCTCGGTCGGATCGACGAGCACGACGATCCGATCGGGGCGGCGCTGGCCTACGAGCGTCTGGGCCGGTACCTATGGATCGGCGGGCGCGACGAGGACGCGCTGCCCGCGTATCGGCGCGCCGTCGAGCTGATGCCCGACGATCCGCCGTCCGAACAGCGTGCGCTGGTATTGGCCGCGGAGGGACAGGCGCTGATGCTTTGCGACCGCACGGCAGAATCGAACTCGCGCTGCGCACGAGGCGCTCGCGATCGCTCGCTTGGTGGGGGCCGAGGCGGTCGAGGCGCACGTGCTCAACACGATGAGCGGCAATCTCAGCGCGGTCGGCGAGGTCGACCAAGCTGTTCAGGCGGCGAGACAGGCGCTCGCGATCGCACGCCGCCTCCGCCTCGCCGACGAGATACACCGCAGCTACACCAACGGCAGCGCCGCTCTCGTACGCGGCGGGCCGCGTCGAGGAATCGATCGCGATGGCGCGGGAAGGAATCGCGTCCGCACGCGAGTTCGGGCGTCGAGCGCCAATGGGGCGATTTCCTTCGTGGCGAAGTGGCCGAGCGCTTGCTGCAAGTCGGGCGCTGGCGCGAAGCCGAGCAGCTACTCGAGGAGGTCATCGATCGCTCTCCAACCGGGGTGCAGGCGGGGATGGCGTACCGATCGCTTGGGTACCTGCGCGCCCAGCTCGGTGAATTCGATGCTGCGGCGCGGGCGCTCGATCGGGCCGAGCAGCAGATCCGCCGCTCGCTCGGCTCGATGACGTTGGGGACGCACGCGGCGGCTCGGGCGTCGCTCGAGCTGTGGGCGGGCCGTCCGGAGGCGGCGGCCGCCGTCGTGTCGGACTGTCTGGAACGGGTGGGCGACGGTGAACACGTGTTCTGCACGGCGAGGCTGTACGAGCTCGGCACGCGCGCCTGCGCCGACCTCGCCGCTCGCGCGCCTGGTGACGACGTAACCAAGAAGCGCCAGACTGCCACGGCGGAGAGGCTGCTCGAGCGGCTGGACGGGCTGATCGCGCGGATCACCGGCGTGATCCCGCCCATCGTCCTCGCAAGCCGGGCTGCCTGTGCGGCTGAGCATTCACGGATCGCGGGCGCCGGCGACGCCGCTCTGTGGGCTGACGCTCGGCGGCAATGGGAGACCTGCCAGGACCCCTATCACGCCGCCTACGCCCGCTGGCGAGAAGCAGAGGCGCTACTCGCCTCCGGTGGCGATCGCGCGGATGTGGAAGCGCTCGTCCGCGACGCCCACGCGGTAGCGGACGAACTCGGCGCCCAGCCGCTGCGCGAGGAGCTCGAGGCGCTCGCTCGCCGTGCTCGCATCGAGCTTGGTCAGGGACGTGCTCCCGAGCCGGCGCCGAATGCCGCCTTGGAGCGGCTCGAGCTCACGCCTCGCGAGATCGACGTTTTCGCGCCTACTCGCCGGCGGGCTGACCAACCGCGAGATCGGCGCCGAGCTATTCATCAGCGACAAGACCGCGAGCGTGCACGTCTCACGCATCCTGACCAAGCTCTCGGTTCCCAACCGCGCGGCCGCCGCCGCGGCTGCACACCACCTCGGCGTGACACCGGGCATGACACAGGCGGAGCCAGATCAGGTCCCGGCTCGGCTGTAGAACTTGTCCGGCGTGTCCAGCTCCCGCCGGAACACGGGAGCTATGGGCGGTACTCCTCGCACAGGAGGGTGCTGAGATCGGGGGGTTCAACTTGATCCCGATCCCGCCGTCGACGTTCAAGGTCGCCCCCGTGACGAACGATGATTCATCCGATGCCAGGTATACACACGCGTTCGCCACATCGTCTGGCGTTCCGGTTCGAGACAACGTCCCCATTGCGCGCAGCTGCGGACCTGCAACCGGGTGTCCGTCGAGCCACTTCGTGTAGTCGCTGGATGGCACGAACCCGACGATGACTACATTCGCCCTGATCCAGTCTCGGCCGTAGTCGGCCGCAATCGACCAAGTCAGGCTGTGTATTGCCCCCTTGCCGATGGAGTACGTCGCCTGTCCTGGCGCCGCGCGAACAGATACGAGCGCGGAGATGTTGATGATCGAGCCTCCGCCGCGCCGCTGCAGCTCGGGAATGACGTACTTGCACGTGCGGAACACGCCGTACACGTCGACTTGGATCTGGCGCTCGAAATTCTCTTCGGTCTGAGTCGCAATCGGTCCGTCTAATCCGGCGCCTACCGCGTCGCTGGGGTAGGCGTTGTTGACCAGGACGTCGATGCCGCCATAGAGCTCGACGGCTCGCTCCGTCATGTTGCGGACGTCCGCCGCGGACGTCAGCCGCGCAAAGTACTGACCCTCGTATGTCGCCGCGCGAAGATGCCGCGGTGCGAGCGCATGGCCGATCACGTAGACCGCGTCGACCTTACGGTCCAGCGTGTCCTCGAGTGTCGGGTTGGCCGGCTTGCGCATCGACGCGAGCACCACCGCATCGATGCCCGTCCGGGCATGCGCGTCGCCGACGATACGAGCCGCCAGCAGGCTCTCGCTGTCGCGCAGCACCGGAGCCAGCATGACCTCGCCATCTCCGATCCGACTCAGATAGGTCTGCGGCAACAGCGCGACATCCAGCCGCGCGACCCGAGCCATCACGTCCGGCGCCTCGGTCAGCGCGCCGCCCGGCATCCCTGGGGTTACGAGGATGCACTTCGCCCCGGCGGCGCAGAGCAGCTCGGCGATGCCAGGGCCAGTGCTGATCCCCTCCCCGTCGAAGATCAACCCGGAGCCGCGCGCGAACGCACATAACGACTAGTCGTTATGGATTCTATGTGATCGATTTGGCGAGGTCAAGTCGCGGCAAGACCCGGCGAACTGCCGAGCTTGCCGCTCGCGAAGCGGTCTGGCGGTCAGCCGGCGGCTGCCGAGCAGACGGCAGGCCCCACGAGATCCGGACAGTTCGCAACTGGCCCGACTCTCGCGGCGGGTGCCGGCCCTGCGTCACCCAGTTCTGCTGACCAGGTTGTCTCGTCGGTTGCCGCGCGTGCCAACGCGGGCAGAAGCGCTGTGTGCGGACGTCGACGAGTCGGCGAGAAAGCGCTGGAGGCCCCGGGTTGCGGTCGGCAGGAACCCGGGACCGTTTCGCACCACGGTGCAGACGCCGCCCATCGAGAACACAAGAACGAGCACGAGCAATGGGTCGCGGTCCCATCCCGCGTCGTCCGGATCAGGTTCGGTTGCCACCGCGACCTGAAAGACCCGCTCTGTCTGTCGTGCCCAGTACTCGCGGGCCTCCGCGACGGCCGGGTACCCGGCGGCGTCAAGCTCGAGCGTGACCCCCATCCAGAAGTTGTCCTCGTACTCGTCCACCATGATGCTGAGCGTCTCGAAGAAGCCTTGCACCCGCTCCCGCTGCGACTCCTCACCCAGCGTCTGCGACAGCCTGCGCTGTGTCCCCGAGAGGGTCTGTTGCAGCCCGTAGATTCCAACTTCACGATAAAGCTCGTCCTTGGACCCAAAATAATGGTAGATCGCTCCGGTCGTGACAC
Organism: uncultured Solirubrobacterales bacterium; assembly: GCA_963763525.1. Taxonomy (GTDB): domain Bacteria; phylum Actinomycetota; class Thermoleophilia; order Solirubrobacterales; family Solirubrobacteraceae; genus Palsa-465. The sequence continues at coordinate 597,651 of CAVXPA010000005.1, read as the reverse complement.
CGGCCTCGGAGGCGAGTTCCTTGAGCGAAGTCTTGCCGTAACCGGCGCGCGCAAACCGGTGCTTGGCGACACTCAGAATCGTCTCGCGCATCCCCTGATCGGGATAGGTCAAGTCGTACTGCGCGTCCTCGGCGATGAGTGGCTCGACGGTTTTCTCACCGACCTCCGCGCCAAACAGCGAGTTTGTCATCAGCGCTTCGAAGGACCGAACAAAGATGGGAATGCGCTCGAGCCCACCAGGACGAACGGCGAAATGCCATACACCCAGGGTGAGCATCTCGATGAACGCCACGAGCTCTCGCTCGTCTGTGCTCAGCCCTTGACCGACCGGAACCCCGGCGAGACCGCAGTAGAGTCGGCGCAGGTCGGCGCGCACGCCATCGCGAAACGCCTCGACAGGCCCGCTGTGATGTGCTTCGAGATCGCTTGCGAAGCCGAGGCGATGCGTCCCGAGATCTTCCGGCGCTCGATGGACAAGACCGATCACCAGCGTGGTCAGCCGGGACCGAATGGACGAGTTGCCGCTGATCGACAGCAGAAGCGGGTCGATCAGATCCCGGTTGAGCCGCCGCCGCGCCTCGACCGCCACGGCCTCGTACAACGCCGCTTTGGACTCGAAGTAGTAGTAGAGCGTCGGCTGAGTGACCCCCGCCCCCTCTGCAATCGCGCTCAGCGTTGTGTCAACGAAGCCGTGAAGCGCGAAGGTCGAGGTCGCTGTTTGCAGAATCCGAGCCAGTGTCTCCCCTGCGTCGCTCTCGGGCGGACGGCCACGCCTGCGCCGCGCGGCGCCACGGTTGCTTCTCATATACAACTCGACAATAGGCTCGTTTCGGGCACGCGTTTCTCCTCGAAGCAGCCTACAGCCTCCGTACCTCGGACGACCCTGTCCTCGCCGTCTCTCCCGTCCCGCTTCCAGCTCCTTCATGAGCTGAACGGTACACGGGGCACGCAATCGCTCCCAGCGTCACCTCGCGGCCGACGCGAACAGCGCGACCGAGCGATCCTCACTCCCCAGCAGGCCTAGGTTCTCCTCCGAGGGCACGGTGGGGATCCCTCCTGGCATCTGAAGCTCGGCGTCAAACGCGACGAACCGCTCTGCGATCTTCCAAACGCCAGCTCGCTTCTCAAAGCGGTCCAAATACCTCACGACGTGCACTCGAGCCTGAGGTCCGACGTCGCTGTCGGCTACCGATGTCGCAATGCAGTGCGTCTCGGCGACAGCGGTCTCGCCCTGTATCTGGATGTTGCTCTGCCCTAAGTGGTGATTGTTGGACCGAAGTCCGTCAGGCGACGCCCACGTGTCGTAGAACTCGCTCGGCTCCCCGCGGAAGATGCCATGGTTGTCCGTGGCGCGGGGGGGATAGCAGGACAGCACGAGTTCCTTATCGAGCCGGTCCCACCCACGGCAGAAGTTCACGATCACCTGTCTGATCGCAGCCGTATCCACGAGCTCTCGGACCGCGTCCTGCAAGCCGGTCTCCTGGTCGGAATCCATCGAAGCCTCCGTTCGGTCGGTCGCCGATCCAGCCCTCGATACACCTCGGGCACGGATCGACGCGGATCGGGTTGATGACGCTGTGTTCAGCAGCCTGTGGGGCTAACGGTCACCGCTTGCAGCGCCGCAGTCGTTCGACGCGGGCCGCTAGCCGTCCACCGACGCGAACAGCTCGTAGGCTGGATCGGTCGGGTCTCGACGGGACAGAGTGGTCGTCGTGTCAGCCCGATCGGGGAGGTCTCCGTCGAAGCTTTGGACGACGTCGTACTCGGAGAGGACGTCCGTGACGAGGTAGCGGTGATCGATTGCCCAGCGACCCTCGCGCTTCGACCAGCGATCCAGATACCGGCCCCGGTAATGCATATCGACGGCGTGGCCAGTGTCGTCCGGAAACGATCGAATAACCGCGGTTACATACGTTTCGCTTGCCGCGCGGTCGCCGTTGATCTTGATCGTGGTGTTGGTCAACTGATGCGAGTGCACCTGCCAGCCCAGATGGCAGACCATGAAGAAGTCGACGATCTCATCCGCGCTTCCGTTGCAGAGGCCCTCGTACTCGCCAGTCGCGTCGACGTGCCAGACCGACTGCAGCAGCTCGCGATCCTGCCGATCGATCCCGCGACAGTAGTTCTGCAGATTTTCGCGGATCGCCTGCTTTGCCAGCAGCACGTCGATGTCGCTCTCAGAGACACCTCTGGCAACCGGATTCCTGACGGCACCTGTAACCATGTGATCCTCCTTTCGTCCCTCTCAACTCGTCCAGCGATGACGCCAGCACTTTACTCCCACTTCCGCTCCCTTGCGAGCGCGCCAAGCGGCCCGCTCCAAACGTGAGCCAACTACATAACGACCAGTCGATTTTGGAATCCTAGGTGACGCCCCCGGCGAAGTCAAGTCCAGGCGAGCGCGCGGCGTCGGTGCTCGGCCGCTCGTCCTGGCGGATGAGCGCTAGCGCTATCGGCTACGGGTCAGGCTCGAGCAAACGTGGCGTCGCGGAGTCGGATCGCTCCGCGGGCGGCTTTGCGGGCAAACGGGCTATGACCCGAGCGAGTCGAACAGCTGGTACGCCGTGTCGGCCTGATCGCGGCTGGAGGTGGTGTTCATCCCGCCCACGACTTCGTATTCCGAATGCACGTCGTTGTGATAGACGCGGTGGTCGATCCCCCATACGCCGTCGCGCTTTGACCAACGGTCGAGGTACCGGCCGGATACAACCATGTCGATTGGGCGCCCGGATGCATGCTGCTTCCAACGCAGCCTCGCGGTCACATATGCCTCGCTCACTGCTTGATCGCCGTCCAGCTTGACGGTCAGGTTGGTCACCTGATGCGAGTGCGCGCTGAACTTCAGGTGTGACTGCATGAAGTAGTCGGTTACATCCACGGCGGTCCCCTCGAAGATGTCGAGATAGTGAACGGTGGCGCCAGGGTTCCAGACCGTCAGCATGAGCTCTCGGTCGAGCCGATCGATCGCGCGGCAGTAGTTCTGGAGGACACGCCTGATCGCCCGTTCGGCGAGCAGTACCTCGAGCGCCTCGTCGCTCACGGCGGGCAGATTCGCGCCCGAGTAGACACTTATGTCGATACGGTCTGTGACGGAGCCTCCAGCCATGCGGATCTCCCCTTTCCTCTCGTCACGCGCGAGGTTCTTTTGGCCGCCCTGTTCCCGAACAGGTCAGTTGTCTGCGCTGCCCATTAGACCTATGTTCAGAATAAATGAGCAAGTGATCGGGTTGATGATCAGACCCTAGCGGAAGCCTGGTTCGCGGTCAATTAGGGCGGCGTCCTGCTGCGAGTGCCGGACACGACGAACCCCTCCGTCGCCGGCACGCCCGCTTCAGCCGGCAGACGGCGCGGGTAACAAGCGACGGGGCGGCCGCGTCGTGCCGCCGCTCGACGCCAGGTGGGCGAGCTCTCCGGAGCACACCGTGGTTCGTCAGCTACCGATCGAGCCGTTGTCTACTCGGATCCGCTGGGCGTAGACCGGCCCGCTCGGGGCCATCCAAGTCGATCGGATCCCCCCGGAGCCAGGCTGCGACCCTCGCGCTCGGACCGCTCCCGTGTCTCGCCGGCGGAGCGAGCTGCAACAAAAGCCGCGGCGGCGTCCAGCCGATGACGGAACCTGGCTGAGAAAGCGAACGCACGCGCGCGATTTATCTCGACCGGGTGTCGATGAGGAGGGTGCGGTCGAGGTTGTCCGCGCCACGTGCTTCGTTTTCTCGGCCAGGTCCAGGATCCCTCGTCCCAATTGGACTCGGCCGAGCCCGCGCGCCGCGCTCGAGCGATTCGCCGCGCTCAAACCGCCGGGGCGGGTCATTGCCGGTCTCGCCATGGCTGGCGCGCCGAGGGCGTGCGCACTCGAGGCGATCTGTCAGTGGGCTTCGGGCGAGAACCCCGGCCCGCGTTCGTATCTATAGAGGTCCCCGCCCAAGCCGACGGGGCTACGTGGGCGTCCAGGCGCCTGGGCGAAGCCCCTCCAGCGACGCCAACGAGTAACCGCTCTTGTTGGTGACGAGCTCCTGGACCTCGACGAGGTTGCCCTCCGGGTCGCGGGCGTAGACGGACTTGATGTCGGCGAACTCAACCAGTGTCGGCGGGTACTTGGACTCCAGCCCGGCGGCCTTCAGCCGGTCGTAGACCTCTTCGATGTCGGTGACGTCGAGGCAGAAATGCCGGATGCCCTGGTCACAGGGCCGGTTGTCGGCGGGGAGTGCCTTCCTGTCCTCAGGGCCCGTGTACTGGTGCAACTCGAAGTAGGCATTGCCCGCCTTCAGGCCCACCATCCGGCCGACGGCGCCGGCGATCCCGAGGACACGCTCGGAATCCGGCGTGTCTTCGTCGAAGCTGGCCTCGAAGACCTTCTCGAAACCCACGGCCTCGGTGTAGAACTCCAACATCTTGTCGAAGTCGTTCACCACGAGTGCGACGTGGTGGATCCCGTTGATCATGCGCGTGAGAAGGTCGTGGCCATACCCGCGGCCTCGGACAGCGGCGCGGTGTCCCGGTAATAGGGCACGAGCGTGCGGACGACCTCGACGTTCTCCTGGGACATGTCTCTCTCTCTGTAGGGGATTCCGTATCGATACAGGTGCACCGGCCCACGGCCGGAGCAGCCCTGCGCCGGTAGGCCGAAACATCAGAGGAGCCTACCTGAACCGTCATCCGACGGGTCGGTACAAGCGGTGCACGCGCCTGAAGCAGCCACGGCGATCGCTGTAGCCGCTTATCCCGGTGCCTACCTCCGTTTTGCACTGCCCGCCGGTGGGTGACTGGATGATGTAGTCAAGACCGCGAGGCCCAATGTCCCGTGCCGAAAGGAGCACGTAGCCGCGTGCTAGCATCGCCGCGCGCGAAGGCGTTCCCAGCAGGAGGAGCCAGAAGATGACGGTGACCGAGCAGGTGTCAGCGCTCGAGCAGAAGTTCCGTGATCGCACCCCGAGATCCGCCGCGGCCTCGGGGCGTTTCGCGCGTGTCATCCCGGGCGGCGAGATCCGCGGCGCGGTTTTCCATCCGCCGTACTCGGTGGTCGTCGACCATGGCACCGGCGGCCGCCTGTGGGACATCGACGGCAGCGACTACATCGACCTCAACTTCAACTACGGCTGCCTCGTGCACGGTCATGCCTACCCGCCGGTGGTCGAGGCGGCGACCCGGGCGTTGCAGGTCGGGAACTTCGCCGCCAAGACGATGTCGCAGGTGGAGCTTGCGGAGGCGCTCGTCGAGCGCGTTGCGTCGATCGACGAGGTCAAGTTCTCCAACTCGGGCTCCGAGGCGGTGCAACTGGCGCTGCATCTCGCCCGCGGCTACAACGGCCGCTCGAAGCTGCTGATGGCGAGCTTCGGCTTCCACGGACAGTTTCTGGACTTCCGGCGCGACCCTACGCAGACGCCGGTTCCGGCGCCGTTCGTGGAGGTCCTCACCGCCACGTGGGGCGACGCCGCGTCGTTCGAGGCCGTGCTTGCCGAGCACGGCCAGGAGATCTGCGCGGTGCTGCTCGAGCCGGTCCTCGGCGTCGGCGGAATGGTCGAGGCGCCGCGCGAGTTCTTCGAGCGCGTCCAGGCCGCGGCGACGGCTGCCGGTGCGCTGCTGATCCTCGACGAGTGCTCCGTCTTCCGGCTCGCGGTGGGCGGCGCGCAATCGCTGATCGGCTTCCAGCCCGACGTCACGGTGCTCGGGAAGATGATCGGCGGCGGCTACCCGGTCGGCGGGATCGGCGCTCGGCGCGAGCTGATGGAGCTGCTGAACCCGGTGGGCGGCAAGGTCCACATCTCGGGCACGTTCTCAGGGAACCCGCTGTCGATGGCGGCCGGCAACGTCGCCGTGCGCCACCTGACCGAGGACAAGGTGGAGAGGATGAACCGCCAGCTCGAGACGATCGACCACGCGATGGCGAAGTCCGCGGCGGCGCACGGTATCCCGTACTGCAGCCGCCGCGTCGGCGCCATGATGAACTCGTGGCTCAGCGACGAGCTACCCGCCGGCAACGACGCCCGTACCGATGGCGAGCTGCCGACGCTGTTTCACCTGGCGTGCATGGCCAACGGTGTGTTCATGGCGCCGCGGACGCTGACCAACATCTCGACCGCCACTACCGACGCTGACCTCGAGGAGGCCATCAACCGCCTGGACGCGGCGTTCGCGGACCTCGCGGCGATGATCTGAGGCGTAACCGAAGGTCCCTCGCGACGACGGACTGCCGTGAGCGGGCCCGATGTTCGGCGTCGTACCCCCGGCGGTGCAATTGCTCAGGCTGGTGCGCTGCCGATGGCCGCGGTCAGGCCGAGGTCGGCCATCAGCGAGGCGCCCGTGACCGCTGACGCGCTGTCGGAGGCCAGCCAGACGACCGCGGCGGCGATCTCGTCGGGGTCGATCATGCGCCGGATCGCCAGCGGCGCGACGAGCCGATCCTGGATTTCCGGGGCGACGGTCGCCATGGTCGGCGTCAGGGTCGGGCCTGGGCAGACGCAGTTGACGCGGATCCCAGCATCCCCGACCTCGTGCGCGGCTGTGCGGGTCAGCCCGATCACGGCGAATTTCGTGGCGGTGTAACCGGCGAGCCCCGGAGTCGGCAGTACACCCGTCGACGATGCGGTGTTGACGATCGCGCCGCCGCCCTGTGCGCGCATCGTGCGGATCTGGTGCTGCATCCCCAGCAGCACACCCTTCAGGTTCACCTCGTACATCCGGTCGATGTGCTCCTCCAGGGCGTCCTCGACCGAGGCGTTGTAAACGACGGCGGCGTTGTTGTGCGCAAAGTCGAGCCGCCCCAGCTCGGCGACGCAAGCCTCCACGAGCCGCCGCTGATCCCCGGCGCGCGATACGTCGGCTGCGACAAACAGCGACCTACCGCCCCTCTCGGCGATCAGCCGGACCGTCTCCTCGCCCTGCTCGCGCATCGCCTCGAGGTCGTTGACCACCACCGCGGCACCCTCGGCCGCGAAGCGCAACGCCGATGCGCGGCCGATCCCCCGGGCCGCGCCCGTGACCAGACCCGACTTGCCGTCCATCAAGCCCATGTCATCTCCGTGAGGCGCCGCCGCTCACTGCTTCGTGAGCTCGGCGAACGCCGGCTCGTTGCGAAGCGGCGCGAGGTCCTCATCGTCACGGGCGAAACGCGCCACCTGTGGCATCAACTCCACCGCCTGGCGCAGGTGACGCAGCGCATCGTCGGTGCGCCCGAGCTTGGTCTCGCTGCACGCCACGTTGTAGAACAGTTCCGGGTACCGTGGCTCGCCCTGCAGCAACGGCTGGGCACGCGCCACCAGCTCCTCATGGCGGCCGGCCTCCCAGAGGGGCCGCAGCGGCGACCAAACCTCCCACCCGCCGGGCCGGTACGGCTCTCCCTCGCGGCCCCCGCCAACGGCCAAGATCGTCGTTCCCGCCTCCTGCGCAAAGGCGGTACGCATCACGCCTGGCGGGACATGGACGAACGTTCCGGCGTGTGCATCGACGGCGTCGCCCGCGAGCTCAAACCGCGCCGTCCCACACAGCACGAGATACAACTCGTCGTGCTCGTCCTTCTCGTCGTGCTCGTTGAGCAGACGATCGCCCGCGTTCTTGGCCGTCCAGGCGGTAGCCCCGAACGTCGTGATTCCGAAGTGATGGCGCACCGGGCGGTAAGGGCATCGGCCATCGTCCATCTCCTCTATGTCCTGCAACCGGGCAATCTCATAGCGGGCCACGGCGTCTCCTCCTCCAAGCGTGTCGCTCACGACCATGCGGCGACCACGTTACCGACGACGGCGACGCGACGCGACGCGACCATCACCGTAGGTGCGGCTCGAATCCGACCAGATACGTGATCAGAGCGAGGATGAAGAGCGTCGCCATCAGGAGCGAGCTGACCGCGTGTCCGTAGTTGAGAAAGCTCCGCGCGGCGATCAACCGACGCCATGCCGCCCTCACGGAACTCCGAGCGAGGCTCGAGGACGAGCGCACTCGGCTCACCGCCGCGGCATACCTGCCCCCGGTCGGGCAGTTGCTCTTCCGACACGGTGAGATCCGCATCGAGGCCGAGCTCAAATGGCACAGCGAACTGCGCGACCGCCTCGAGGAACTCAGCAGCGCGCCCACCGCTCGCGGGAGCACCGGCCGCCGCACCTGATATATACGGCCTCGGGTCATGAGCGAACCGTCCCGCTCTTCCTCGTTATTGACGCGTCGGGAGCTCGTCAAGGGCGCGGTCGGCGTCGCGGCGCTTGGAGCCGGCTCGCAACTCCTCGGCAGTGGTGCTGCGCGGGCTGCCGCGACTTCGCCGGCGCAGCCGGGAAGCGACGTCGCGGGATCGGATCGAGATCGCGTGGCTATTATCGGCGCCGGTGCGGGCGGCGTGATGGCGGCTTACTTTCTCGCCGACACGCTCGACGTCGAGATGTTCGAGGCGAGGCCCAAGATCGGCGGTCACTGCGACACCGACGTGGTCGATTATCAGGGCCAGAGCGTCGTCGTCGACGTCGGCGCCCAGTTTTTCCATCCCGACACGCACCCGATCTACGTCACGCTGCTGGAGCTGGTGGGCCTCTACGATCCCGCTGAGCCGGACGGGGCGGAGACGCTGCAGGCGCGGGGCAGCTTGTGCATCTTTCCGGATGGAGGGACGTCGCCGATCTTTTCGTCCTTGAACCCCCTCGCAACACTGTGGACCGCGATCGAGTTTGCCATTTACACACAACTCGCTCGAGGCGCGGTGCTATCCGACCTACCCTGGGAGACGACCGTCGACGAGTGGGTCGCCAGCCTGCCCCTCACCCAGGCGTTCAAGGACGATGTCGTCTATCCGTGGACCGCGGCGCTGATCGGGTGCTCACATGGCGATGCGCTGACGGCGTCCGCGCGGTCGATCCTGCAGACGTTCGCGTTGGAGTTTCCGGCCGACATCTTTCAGGGCGCCACCACGTACAACTCGAGAATCGGCCTGCAGGGCAACCTCCAACGTCTGTTGGACCTGAGTCCGACGGTGCAGGTGCGCGTAAACGCGCCGATCCAGGCCCTGACCCTTCACGACGCGGGCTGGTTCGTCCAGGCTCCTACGGGATGGCACGGGCCTTACACGTTTGTCGTGTTGAACGCGCCGCCGCACGCCGGACGGAAGCTGTTCGGCTCTCTGCCAGCCTTCGCGCAGCTCACGGCGATTCTGGACGCCTACGAGTACTTCGACTCGCGCATTACGATTCACACAGACCCGGCGTACGTCTTCCCCGATTCCAGCGACTGGGCGGCATACAACGCCGAGATCGACGCCCGCCAATGCGCTGGGAGCGTCTGGTACGGCGCCCTCGACGGGAACCTCCCTTCCGGCGCCGCGATCGACATCTTCAAGTCCTGGACCCTGCGCCGGCGCACTCAGCCGACACAGGTCCTGCTGGAACGCTGGTTCAAACACCCGAAGATCAACCAGTCAACGATCCAGGCTGCCCGCGCTCTCTCTCCGCTGCAGGGGCAACGCAACCTGTTCTTCAGCGGCATCTACACCAACGGCTTCGACTCGCAGGAGTCAGCTGTGTATTCCGCCATGAAGGTCGCGGAGGCGCTCGCCCCCAACAGCCCGACGCTGACATCGCTTCAGACGCTCCTGGCCGCGCGTGGACTCGCCGGCATCTCCTACGACCTCTGGCCGTAGCTGGACCGCGAGTAGCGCTTTCTCGACTCAAGCGCCGGTCAGCCCGAGCAATCGAGCATCGCTTCAATTCCTAGCGCCGAGCCCGGCGCACGATGCGAGCGCCGGACGACTGCTGCAGCGCCTTGATGACGAGCTCGTCGACGTTGACATGCAGCGGTCGCGTGAGCGCAAACATGATGCAATCAGCGACCTCGTCGGGAGTGATCGGATCAACGCCCTCGTACACCGCTTTTGCTTTGATCGACGTCATTGCCGAAGCGGACGATCGAGAACTCGGTTTCGACGAGGCCGGCATCGACGGTGGTGACTCGGATGGGCCGCCCCAACAGGTCCTCGCGGAGCGCATAGACGAAGCCCCGCAATCCGAACTTCGCAGCGATGTACGATGCTCCGTTCTCATACGCCTGCCTGCCGGCAATCGAGCCCATGAACAGGATGTGACCCCCGTCGCGGATGTGCGGCAGGCACACCCGTGTCACCCTCATAGCTCCATCGAGATTCGTGTGGAGCACGCGGCTTCGTCTTCTTCGGTCGATTCCGTAAACGGGTAGCGACCGAGAGCAAGCCCCGCATTGTTGAAGACTATGTCGAGGCCACTCAGCTCCGCCACGGCCTGCTCCACGAATCGAACGACGCTCGCCTCGTCGGTCACGTCAAGTGGGAGCGCGACGTCGGCGTCGATCCGATCGACGCGCCTGGCACCGCCGGCCACGCGCACTCCGGCGTCACGTAACTTACGGACCGTTGAGGCGCCAATCCCGCTGGACGCACCCGTCACGATTGCGGTTTTCCCTTCCAGGCTCATGGCGGCTGAGAACGTTACCCAACTTTGATCCAACGATCCGACGAGTGTTCCTCCCGGGGATCGCCCCTAGCCGGTGTGAGCAGCATCAGTTGACGCGGCTCTTGGCCCCCGTGGAGTCACGCGACCTTCGCCGTGGTCTCAGCAGCGGAGGGGTGTGGCGCGGGGTGTCCTCAGACCAGGAGCTCCACTCGCTCCGAGGCGCGTCAGTCATGCGACCGAGGACCGCAAGCAGTGGCTCGTACCGGGCGCGCACCGCTCGAAAGGCCACCCAGGCGGAAGCGCGATCATCAACCATCGGTATGCCGACACTCTGAAGATGGCTGAACGCCGTGTCGAACTTCTCCTCGGAGAGGATGATCTCCGCGCCGGGCTCCGGCGCGTGGTGGGGAATGCCGAGGAAGTCGGCGATCGTGATCAGGGCGTGGGTCCCCGAACGCAGGCAGAGCTCGGCGCGGGACTGTCGCGGTACGTCGCAGGCCGTCGTCAAGAGGGCGGCGCCGTCGAGCACGGCTTCAGAGGCCAGCACCCAGTGGTTGTTCGCACGAGGCGAGCGGAAGAAACTGAGTTGCGGAAACGTCGTCTGGGCTTCGCCGAGGTCGATGAACCAGTCTTCCCAGCCGTCCCACACCTCCTCCAGCCGATCGAACCGGCCGAGCTCCCAGCTGCCGGCCAGCAGCGCAGGACCAGTCGGCGGGGCGCCGGTGCGAACCGTGAGCTTGGTGATCACCGCCTCACGCCGGGAGAATTGCGCCATACAGCGTCGGGATGTAGGCAATCACCAGCGCAAGCAGCGTCAGACCGACCGCGGCCGCGGCGAACGCGACCAACTGTCGCGACAGCGCGCCGGGAGAATCGAACCCCAGCGTGAGCATCGATGACCCCGACAGCTCCAGCGCATGCGAGATGGTCGAGCCGCTGACCGTCGAGGCGATCAGAGACCAGAACAGCGCGGCGAACAGCAGCCAGATCAGCACGCCCCAGGTCGTGAGCTGAGCGAACAGCCCCAAAGGCGCCTGGACTGCAAATATCCGATCTCTGGTGGCGTAGTCGGAGCGCCCGGTCAGCCGCAGCCGGAGCCGGAGCAGCCAGTACACGGCGAGGAAGGCGGCGCGCGCGAGCCGTGCAGGCACAGCTCGCGGCACCACGACGGTGCGAAGCATGGACGCCAAGACCCCCGCGACGCCCACAACCGCCAGCACCCCGACGATGATCCGCACGGCGATCATGGGCCTCCTCGATCACGAGGCCGGCCACCGCAGAGATCAGTGCCGTGGAACGGCGGTGCGTCGAACGTCGCCGACGGTCACCCCCACAACCGCTGGGATGCGAGTTTGGCGCCCTCGGCCTGTGCTTGGAACTTCGCCCACACGACGGTCTCGACGACGATCTGCATGCCCGTAGCCGTGCCGAAGCCGCAATCGGTGCCGGCCATGACGCGGTCGCGGCCGACGACGCTCGCGTACTGGGTCAGGCGCTGTGCCACGACCTCTGGGTGCTCGATGATGTTCGAGGTCGAGTCAAGCACGCCGGGGATGACGTACTTCTCGTCGGGGAGCTTGACGTCTTCGAAGACGGTCCATTCATGCGCGTGGCGGCCGTTGGAGGCCATCAGCATGATGCCGGCGGGCTTGGCCTTGAGCACGATGTCAACGATGTCCTTGAGCTCGACGTCGTTGGCCCGCGGCATCTCCAATTACCCCAGCAAACGTGGATTCGCATTGCCTCGGCGGGAATGTTGGCGACGGCGAGGTTGAGCGCCTCGACGTGGAGCTCCATGTCTTTGCGGAAGGCCTGTAGCGACTCGGCGCCGGGCGCCGTCATCGCAAGGTCCGGGCAGTCCAGTTGGAGGACGAAGCCGGCGTTGTGAATCGCCTCGTATTCGTGACGCATGGCGTCGGCGAGCGCCCCGAGATATTCCTCCTCGCTCGAGTAGTAGCGGTTGGGCGAGAAGACCGAGATCACCCCGGGGGACGCCGAGCTCATGAACGTCCCCGCCGGCGACCGGCCGGCGAGCGCCGCCTTGAGATTGTCGATGTCGGCCCGCACGGCGTCCTGTCCGACAAACGACACGGGCCCATCGCACGTCGTGAACTTGATCCCGGCAACGGCGGTCATGCTCGTCGCCAGCTTCTCGGCGAAGTCCGGGAAGTCGTCGAGGACGATGGTCGAGGAGGCGACTTCCTCCACCGACCCCTCGCCCTCGAAGCCGGTCAGCCGGTCCTTGACATAGGTCGCGTAGCTGGGCTTCGAGACCTCGCCGTCGTTGATCACGTCGACGTGCGCACCGAGTTGTTTGTCCACCGTCGTCGCCACGGCCGACCGTACCTCGGCCGCCAACTGGTCGGCGTCGACGGCCTCGCCGGCCTCCTCTGCGAGGACAAGCGACCGCAGCTTCGCGGGACGCGGAAGGCTCCCGGCGTGGGTCGTTTCGATGCGGTCAGCGCCAGCTTGCATGATCTACCTCTCGCTGATGTCGGGGCTGGGTACGGCGTGTGGCGTCGTACGGACGTCTCGCGAGGAGCTTACCCATGGCCTTGTCGCATCGTCGCCGTGTCCAATCGCGGCACGAGATTCACCTGTCGGCGTTTGCGCCGAGGTGACTGTGGTGGGCCGCAAAACCGAAGCGTCTGCGTGGTCGAAGCCTACGAGACCACGCGAAAGCGACGCTAGCCGATCGGCTCGTCGCCGAGCAGCGACGTACGGTGCATCTCGCGCCGCGACCCCGGGTCGTACGGCAGCACCCGGTGCACGAGCCCGCAGTTGTTCCACATGACCGCGTCGCCGACGGTCCAGGAATGCCGGTAGACGCGGTCGGGCGCCGTTATGCGGTCCAACAGCTCGCCGATCAGCGCCCGGCTCTCGTCGGCGTCCACGCCGACGACGTAGTCGGCCGAGGAGCCGAGCACGAGCGACTTGCGCCCGTCGCGGTGGGTCCACACGAGCGGGTGCTCGCGTCCGCCGCGGCGCTCCCATTCGGCCGACTGCTCCGGTGTGGGGTCGGGATAGGTTGAGCGCTGCGTGGCCGCGAACGAGTGCCAGATCCGGATCTGCTCGCAGCGCTCCTTCTCCTCGTCGGAGAGCATCTCGTAGGCGGCATAGGTGCTGGCGAACTCAGTCTCGCCGCCCTTGGACGACACGACCCTGGCACTCATGAACGCGGCCTTCATCGGCACCTTCTGATCGAGCGTCCCATCGATATGCCACTCAACCGCCCCATGCAGGTATTCCGCCAACGGGTTCTCGGGGTTGAGGCTGACGATGCTGATCTCCGGCGGGTCGTAGTTGGGCCACACGTACACCGTTCCCAGCTTGTGGCAGAAGTCCGCCTGAGTGCGATCGTCCACATTCAGCGCTCGGAACAGCAGCACGCCGTTCTCCTCCAGCGCTGACATGACCGCCTGCGGCAGATCCTCGTCCTCGGCGAGCCGCGCCGTGTCGACGTCGAGCACCTCGGCTCCCACGGTCGAAGTCAGCTTGTTCACCTTCAGCGTGCGCGTTGCGGACATCTCACACCCTGGCCTTTCGTGCTCATAACTCTGCGGGCGCCGGATACGCCGGCCAACCGCCAGCCGGGCCACGGTCCTCGACCAAACCACCCATGACCGCACCGACTCGGACAGCTGCGTCGACTATAAAGGGTACGCGGTTCGTTGGCAACTGTTGACAAAAACCCGTTCCGGGGCGAGAGGCGCTTAACGCGGTGCGCCGGGAGTGCCCTCCCGGCGCACAAATCCGCGTTGAGCGCGACGGACGGCTACTTGAGGCCGCTGAACCAGCCCTGGTCACCGCCGCTGACCGGCGTGAACGTCGTGCCGGTCCAGATCAGCATCCGGGCGTACGGCTGCTTGATGGCCGGTGCCGAGCTCGGGCCGGGGTTGAGCCACGTACGGGACAGCGGAATCGCGACGTTGTTGGCGGTCCGGAAGTAGTTCGCCAGACTCGTGCCGGTCAGGTTCGAGAAGCCGGCCGCCTTGGCGGAGTCGTAGACCCACATCATCAGCGAGTAGCCCCACTCGACGTTCGGATCCTGGTAGGTGGCACCTGTGCTTTGGAGCGCCTGGACGTACTGGGCGATCGACGGGTCGCTCGTGTCGGTCCACGGGTTGAACTCGGCGATCGAGATCCCGCCCTTCATCGCCGGCGCATTCTTCAGCAGCGCAGCGGTGTAATCGACGTCGGACGCCGCGATCCGATTCGCCGGAATCCCCTGCCCCTCGAACTCGCTGTACAGCTGCTCGGTCTCCGCGGTCTCGACGTTCGAGAGGATGAACTGCGGCTTTGACTGCATCGTCTTCGCCACATACGGAGTGATGTCGACCACGTTCGTCGGGACCGTGGTCAGGATCGGCGTCTTACCGCACGCTTTTGCGACCGGCGCCACGTTCGCGTTGTACACCGCGATCTCCGCAGGCAGGGCGATCGTCACGTCGGCGATCGTCTTGACGTCTGGCAGCGAGCAGGCGTAGGCGATCGTCGCCGCGTCGTCCCCCGAGGCACCGGGGTTCATGCCGAAGCTCCAGTTGCTCGAGAAGTCCGCCTGCGTATTCAGGCAGTTCAGGCTCGGGACGTTTGCCGCGGTGTACACCCTGAGGCCGCCGAGACTCCACGCGAGCTCGCACCCGATCATCGCGATTGGGTGCTGCGTCACCGTCGAGTGCGCGCAGTCCAACGCTGGCCCGGGCGACAGCATCGAGTTGCAGGTGATCAGCTGCACGGGGTGACCACCGAATCCGCCCTCGCCGTTGATCACCTTGATGGCGGCATCTGCGCCGGCGGTCATCGGCGTCAGCTGATCCTCGCCCGGCACCTTGAACGTGATCATCGCGACCTTCACGGGCGACCCGCTGGGGGCGCCGCTGCTGCTCGCCGCGCTCGATGTCGCGGCGCTCGACGTGGCGGCGCTCGACGTGGCCGCGCTGCTCGTCGTCGTGCTGCTGCTGCTGCTGCCGCATGCCGCCAGCGCGATCGCGCAAGCCCCGACGGCGAGCGCCGCCAGGGCCGCTCTTGGGCGCCGCCTGCCGCCCCACGATTGGTTCGGTCCGGTCATGGGCACTCCGCCTCCTCGTTCGAAAGTCCTTCCGACAACCGCGGCAGCGTAGTGGACGGCCACATCGCGTGTCAACTGTTTACGCGCAGTCCGGGATGCCGTAGCCTATGCTCCACGTCGGCGCGCTTCGGACCATGCACACCGCACCCACCCGCACTCCCAGCCTCGATTGCGACTTCACCGATCCGGCGCTGATCGCGGACCCCTACACGGTCTACGACCAGATCCGCGACGTCGGCCCCGTGGTGTGGAACGGACTCGCGAGCGGCTGGATGGTCGCGGGCTGGGCCGAATGCGTCGAAGTGCTCGACGATCCGAAGGCGACGCGCTTCGGAGTCGTGGGCGCACGCTACCCCGAGGTCACGTTCTGGTTCGACGCGCCGAACATGATCATCGCGGACGGCGCCGAGCATCGCCGCCTGCGGCAGGGCGTGTCGCGCTACTTCACGCCCACCGTCGTCAACAAGCGCTGGGAGCCGCGCGTGCGCGAGGTGGTGCAACGGCAGCTCACACCGCTCGTTGACGGCGACGGGACGATCGACCTGATCGGGGACTTCACGAAGATCCCCGTGATCATCGTCGCCGAGCTGCTCGGCATCCCCGAGGAGCGCCACGACGACTTCCGCCGCTGGTCGCACGAGATCATCAGCAACCTGAAGTTCGGCCACGAGTCCGAGGAAAACCGGCGCATCATGGACCGCACGATCGCCGAGCTCAATGCGTACCTCTCGACCGCGATCGAGGAGCACCGTCGCGAGCAACCCGACGACCTGCTCACGATCATGGTGAACATGCCCGACTGGAGCGATGCGGAGGTCCGCTCATCGGCGCTCAACGTCCTGGTGGCGGGCTACGACACGACCGCCAAGCTGCTGGGCGAGTGCCTCGTCGCGCTCGAGCGCCACCCGGACCAGCGCAGGCTGCTGGTCGAGCACCCGGAGCTGATTCCGAACGCGGTCGAGGAAGTGATGCGCTGCTACGGCGCCGCTCACGCGATCGTGCGGCTCGCGGTCACGGATACGGTCCTCGGCGCCGCTGAGCTGAAGGGCGGCGACGTGCTCTACGTGATGCTCGCGGCGGGCAACCGCGACCCGGCGCGTTGGCCCGATCCGCACCGCTTCGATGTTCGCCGGGAGTTCAAGCCCCATCTCGGCCAGCCGCACCTGGGATTCGCGCTCGGGCCGCACATCTGCCTCGGCGCCCCGCTGGCGAGGCTGGAGGTGCAGATCGCGCTTGAGACGCTGCTGCAGCTCGCGCCCGAGTACCGCTTGAGTGAGATCGACTACGGTGAGTCGTTCTTCGCCCGCGGTCCCGAGCACGGCATTGTCGCGGCGGCCGCAGTTGCATGAAGCAGCGGGCCGAGAATGGCCCGCTTTACAACAACTCAAAATGCGAGGCGAGGAATGTCTGAAGCAGTTGACGTAGTGCTGAAGTTCGGCTCGTTGATGACGCGCGACCTGTCCGATGACGGCACCACTCCGGAGCAGCGGCTGGCCGAGATCATGGAGCTCGTCCACGACGAGATCCGCCTGCCCGTCGCAGGCTCGCTGCCCTACGGCGGCATGCACACCGGTCACGAGGGTTTCCTCACGATGGGCGGCGACTTCGCCAAGACGTGGGTGATCGTCGAGAACAACACCGAGATCACCGGGATGGACGACGGGCGCGTGGCGGTCTTCTACAACCCGACCTTCGAGTCCGTCGAGACCGGGCGACGGGTCACGTTCAAGATGGTCGAGATCATCACGGTCAAGGACGGCAAGATCGCCGAGCTCGTCCCGTATTACTTCGACACCGTCGAGCTCGTCGAGACCTTCAGCGATGTCAAGGCCGGGGCGCACAAAGAGGTCGCCTGGAGCTCTTAGCGTCTGCTGGTCCCATCAGCGCAGGTAGTGGGGCCGGGCGCAGTGGGCTTGCCGCTCCCATCGGCGCGGCGGTTGATGTTACGGTGCGCTGGATGAGTGGGATCCCGCAGTCGCCGCGCGAGCCTGGAAGCCGCCCGTTTCCGAACCAGCCTGTGGGCTGGTCCAACCCGGACATGCCGTTCGAGCATCTCGTGGTCGTGATGATGGAGAACCACTCGTTCGACAACCTGCTCGGCGCCCTCTCGCTGACGCGCCCTGACGTATCCGGGTTGACGTTCCAGGGCGGCAGAGCCACGAACTCGAATCCAGGTGGATCCGGCACGCCGGCCGTCGTCACCGCGTTCCCGCTGACGAACACGTCGCAGGGCTCGGAGATCTCGCAGTCCTGGAAGGACAGTCACGCTCAGATCGATAGCGGCAAGATGGACGGGTTCGTCCGGGTGATGAATGCCGTCCAGCCGATGGGCTATTACACACCGGAGGTCCTGCCGTTCGCGTACTCGCTGGCCTCGACGTTCACGGTGGCGAACCGGTGGTTCTGCTCGCTTCCGGGCCCGACCTACCCGAACCGCCGTTTCCTCCTGGCCGGAACAGCCTACGGCACGACCGTGACCTCCGGAGACCCGTTGCTGGCTGCCTCGCCTTCGGGTGGAACGGTCTTCGACCTGATGTCCAAGAACAACATCGACTGGTCTGACTACTTCTCCGATCTCCCGATGAGCGTCGTGATCGGCTCCAGCATCCTCGACCACGCCGACCATCACCATCCGATTGACAGCTTCTACGATGACTGCCGAACGGGAAACCTGCCACAGGTCAGCTTCGTCGACCCGCGGATCGGCGCGGCATCGCGAATCGGGCAGCCGATCGCCCAGCTCCCCTGGCCCTTCGACGACTGGCTCAAAGGCCTGGGTGCGGATGTCAGCGGCTCCGATCCCGCCGAAACCGAAGAGGATCCGCAGGACATGTACTACGGCGAGGCGTGGGCATACAAAGTGGTCATGTCGGTGATCCAATCACCGCAGTGGCCTCAGACGTGCCTGATCTATCTCTATGACGAACACGGCGGGTACTACGACCACGTCGCGCCGCCGGCGGCGATTCCGCCGGACGACGTCCAACCGACGCTCCAGCCGGGGGATCCGAACGTCGGCTACGTCATGTACGGGCCGCGCGTGCCGGCCATCGTCGTTTCGCCCTACTCAAAGCCCGCGGCGTCCACGAACGTCGTGCACGACCACACCTCCGTGCTGGCGACGATCGAGGCGAAATGGAACCTGCCGGCGCTCACCCGCCGCGATGCGAACGCGCAGCACATCATGGATTTCCTCGATCCGGGCACGCCGGCGCTGCTGCACCCGCAGGGCATCGTCGGACCCCAGGCCACAGGTCCCTCTGGTCCGGTAGGCCCGGCCGCTTGAGGCCGGCGCGACTCCCCGCTACCGGCGCTTGGCACCGATGAGTCGATGAGCGCCGTCGGCTCGCGCCGGCAGAGCGCCAGGCTCAGGGGATCACGACGACTAGTCTCGGCGCCGAGCCGATAGCCCGGGCGGTCGCGGCATCGATCGGCGCGACGCGCGGGTGCTGCACCCTCAGTATTCCCGCCAGCAGCCGCGCCTGGCTCGCGTCGCCTCGCGTGTAGAGGACCTCGTATGAGGCCGGCGGTGACGCGGCGAGGTTGCCGGTCCGCACGACGTGAACGTGCTGGCGCGTGAGGCGGACGGCGAGGTGGTGGGCGGCATCAGGGACTTGGCCGGCATTGAGGACCGCGACGGCCGCCGTCAGCGCTGGTTGCGGTGGCGCCGCGTGCTTCTGAGCGCCGGCGCTCGAGTGAAGCGCGAGGTAGATGGCCCCGGCGCCAAGAACGAGCACGAGCCCCAAGGCGATCAATGGAGCCCAGCGCCGACGCGAGCCGTAGCGCTCGAACGCGGGCGGTCCCACCGGCGCGAAGGATCCCTCGGAGGGCCCGTCGGTCGCGTACCGGGGGGGCCCCTGCGGGACCATCGGTCCGTAGCCGACGGTCGCGGCCGCAGCCTGCGTCTCCAGGGCCGTCGCCCGCGTCGCCGCAGTGCGCACCTGGTCGCGCAGCGCTCGCAACCGCCTGGAGTTGATCAGCACCGCGAGCAAGCCGAGCGGCAGCAGCACAAGTGTGATCAGACCGCCGATTCGGCCGATGGACTCGAGCACGGGCGTCTGGGCCGCCGGTGGGTGGTAGCTCGGGATCGAGAAAGGCTTGAGGATCAGGTGGCTCCGGGCGTTGCGAGCGCCGCCGGCCGCGAACGCGCTTCGCACGGCGCCGATCGGGGCCGTCTGCTCGGCGATCGCGAGCAGCTCGCCATTGCCAACGGCGTTGGTCAGGGTGTTGTGGACCCAGTAGACAGCGCCGTACTCATGCCACGCGACCGTCGCGAGGTTGCTGCCGTCGTAGAAGAGCTCGTAGGTGCGAGTGCCGACCTTGATCGTTTGATTTGGGTTGCCAAACAGCGGTGCACCAGCCCAGGTCGTGCCCTGCACGTCGTAGTACTGGCCCAGGTCCCCGTTGGAGAACACCTCGACGTAGCTCGGATATGCGCCGCCATCGGGAGCGTGAATCAGGTAGCTGCGGATGCAGGCCTGCACCAGCTGCGTGCACTGCGGCGCAACCGGGACCGTGGTGCCCTCGAGGTCCTGGACCTTTGGGAACTCGGCGGTGAACGGCATCCTGGCTGCGGCGGCTTGCTCAGCTTGGACGTTGGATGCGAGCGTCGCTGTCAGCGGCAGGCTCGCGAGGCCGCGGTGGCTGCTGATCTTCTGACTGATCGTCGCGACCTGCCGGGTCGGTTGAACGTCGCCGCCGTGAAGGAAGTTCTGGACGCTGTCCTGGATCTGCTGCGGGGTCGCGGTGAGATCCGCGACCGGGCAGGCCGTGCCGTCGCACGGCGTGGTCTGGAACGGGACTTGGCGTACTCGCAGACCTGCGGCGCTGATCAAGAGGTTTGCCAGGTTCAGGATCTCGGTCGGGCTGCGTAGCCCAGGGTCGGTCTGGACGGTCTGGCCGAACACCCTCTCGAACTCACCGATGTTCCCCGACAGCTGTGGGCCGTACTGCTGCTTGACGGCGAGCAGAAAGCTTTGATCGCGGGCGTCGCGGACCTGGGAAGTGTCGGTGTGGCGATAAGAGACGAACTGCTCGGCCTGGCTGCCGCTGAGGCATTGGTATCCCGGCTGGAGGTCGATGTTCTGGTACTGCTCGCCGCCATCGGCGTTGTTGTGGTAGTAGCGCTCGTCGATCGTGTCGTACACGCAGCCGAGTTTGTTGATCGCATTCTCGAACTGTGTGAAAGTCGTCGCAATCACGTGGTTGACCGATAGTCCCGTGACCTGCTTGATCGTCCGCACGAGCGTTGTCGTCCCGTACGTGTATGCGGAGTTGAGCCGGTTCGTGTACGTCGCGCCGTCCGGCTCGGTGACGTTGACCCACAGCTCCCGCGGGATCGACATCATCGAGATCCACGGCTTGCTCGGGTCGATCCGGACGAGCAGCATCTCGTTGGCCAGATTGGGGACGTAGGCGTTGTAGTACTTGTATACCGAGCGGGTATCGTCGCCGACCATCAACAGCGTCTCGGGTTGCCCAAAGCCGGAATGCGCGAGCACCCTCGGATCCACCTTCAGCGGCTTGTTGACGCTGATGTCCTGCACGATCGTGTGGACCTGCTCCAGCACGGCCACCGCAGCCGCGCCGGCGCTTGCGAGCAGCACGAGCAGGCAGCCCAGCACAAGGCGCCATCCGAAGTGGCGCCGTGGCGGTGGTCCGGGCGGATCCAGCAGCGGGTATGCGCCGGGCGGCCCGCCGGGGCCGCCGCCACCAACCGACGAATCGAGACTCGTGGGCGGTTCGAGCGTCCGCGGGCCGGCTTGCGCCGGTGGCGTGGCTACGGGCGAATCCATGAACCGCCGGCGTATGTTACGGCGCGTCGTGGCGCCTCGGCGCAGCTTGCCGTGCGCACCCCCGACGGCTGCCGCTCAGCGCAGGCAAAGCGAGGATCGCTCGTGTAGCACGTGTCACAAGACGGCGCGGGCCTGGCTCATCGTGCGAAGCGACAGCGCGCTCAGCCAGCCGAGTCCGATTGTGATCGAGATCCGCTGCCAGATTCCCCCCAGCGCACCCGCGCCGGGCGCAGCACCGAACGCCGCGCCGAAACGGACGCTCGCACGCGTCATCACGACGGCTGAACCAGCCGAATACGTCGCCCAGCGATATTGCCGGCGGCGAGCCGAGGAAACGGCGCAAATCATCGCCGCGACGGGGATTCCCGCGAAGACCGGGACGGCGGAGAGGTTATGCAGCATGCCCTCGCGTGTCGGTGGGACTGGTGGTCCGGGATCAGACACACCGCCGGTGACCATGAAGTTCGCGCGCTGAATCCAACCACTGCGACCGACCGCGAGCGAGCTCACCGCGTGACGCCGCCAGTCGTATCCGGCGCGCGTCAACCCGATCGTAGTGAAGCTACTCACGAATAAGGGTCCTGCGACGAGTCCGCATCCGAGCTCCATCCCGGCCTTCAACGCGTTGCTGTCACCAGCTCCTCGCTTTCCTCGCCCTCGCCCCATCAGCGGCCGCGATCGTCCGGCGCGCGCTAGTCGCCCCGATCGGCATCCATGCTGAACTCCTGAAGGCCGATCGCGGCGAGCAGCGGTAGGGCTTCGGCCGCGCGCGAGCCCGGCGCCGCCGTGTAGACGATCAGCTGAAGCGCGGTGCCCTCAATGGCGAGGGCATCGCAGTCGAAGGTCAGCTCGCCCACCTCCGGATGATCGAAAGTCTTGCGCCGGGCGTGCGCGCGGCGTACGCGATGCTGAGACCAAAGCTCGCTGAAGTGAGGGCTTCGATCGCGCAGTTCGGCGATTACCGCGGCGAGATGGGAGTCATCCGGGTAGCGCGCGGGTGCATGCTGAAGATCCGACGAGCACCGGCACATCGGCTAGGCGATCCATCAGCCGCTGGGCGCTCGCGGGGACGTGGGTATCGATCACGCCAGGGCCTGGCAGCGCTTGGCCGGCCAGGCGAAAGAGGTGGGCCCGCTCGTCGTCGCCGAGGCGCAGGGCGCGCGCGAGCGAGCCGAGCACGGCGCCCGACGGGTTCGCTGCGCGTCCTTGCTCCAGCCGGGTGAGGTAGTCCATCGAGACGCCGGCCAGCTGAGCGACCTCCTCGCGACGCAGGCCCGAGACCCGCCGCTGCCCACCCACTGGCAGGCCGACGTCGGCGGGGCTGACGCGCGCGCGCCAGCTGCGCAGACAGCCGGCCAGCTCGTCGGTGATCAGCGCCATTCCAAGATGATTGCGCACGTTCGGGGCGCTCGGGTGGTCCTCTCAGTCCCAGGAAGCGGCGGCCCCTTGTGGTGGGCGTCTGACGGGCGCACGATGGATCCATGACAACGACGCTGATTACTGGCGCAAACAAGGGCCTCGGTTTCGAGGCTGCCCAGCGGCTGCTGGCCGACGGGCACGACGTGTGGGTCGCCGCCCGCGACGAGGAGCGCGGCCGGGCCGCGGCGGAGACGTTGGGCGCGCGTTTCGTTGCGCTGGATGTCACTGACGACGCGAGCGTCGCCGCCCCGGCTCGCACAGTGGAAGCCGAGACCGGCCTGGACGTGTTGATCAACAACGCGGGGATCTCCGGCGGCCTGGCGGGGCGGGTGGCCGAGTTGACGGCCGCGGACATCCAGCGCGTGTACGACACGAACACGTTCGGGGTCGTGCGCGTCAGCCAGGCATTCATCCCGCTCCTACGGCGCTCCGCCGCTCCGGTGATCGTGAACGTCTCCAGCGGGCTGGGCTCGCTCGCGGTGACCAACGAGCCGGACAGGATCGAGTCGACGATCATCTCGCTGGCGTACTGCTCCTCCAAGACGGCGCTGAACATGCTGACCAACCAGTACGCGAAGGCCTACCCCGACATCCGCATCAACGCCGTCGACCCTGGCTACACCGCCACCGACCTGAACAACCACAGCGGCCATCAGAGCGTGCGGGAAGGGACCGACGCGATGGTCGCCATGGCAGAGATCGGCCCTGACGGCCCCACCGGCACCTTCAGCGACCGGCTCGGCACAGTGCCGTGGTGAAGCCAAACGCGCTGATGCGTCGCACACCCGACCGGTCGCCCTCGGACGTTCGCGCGCTTCGTTCAGTCTGACTGTCCAGTCTCAGCCGCGCTCTCGCTCGCGTGGGCGGGCGCGAAGTCGGCGATCAGCGCGGCGAGCCCGTCGGGCTGATCGATCATCGAGAAGGTTCTGGCGTTGTCGATCAGTTCGAATCGCGCGTTCGGGAGCGCTTCAGCGAGGCGCTCGCCGTCCTCCCGCGCGAAGAAGATGTCATCCGCGGACCACGCAATCAGCGAGGGTTTGGTGAACGCGGGTAGCAGCGCGCCGGCGCGAACGGTGGTCTCTCGGTTCAGCGAGGCGGTGAAGCGCCGCAGATCGCCCCTGATTCGCCGGTCGGTGAGCGCGGGCCGGACCCACTCCGTGGCAAGGTTCTCCACGTCGGCATAGGCCAGTCCCCCGTAGGCTCGTCTGCGTCCGAAGCGGCTTCGGAGTGGCTGCAACACCAGATCGAAGGCCGGACCGGCCTTGGCTGCGGTGATGAAGGGTCTGAGGATCGGCGGCGGGAAGTGCTCGAACGCGTCACAGCTGGTCAGCACGAGCGCACCGAGTCGTTCGGGCACGCTGGTCGCGACGAGCTGGGCGATCGCGCCGCCCGTGTCATTGCCGACGAGCACAGCGTTCTCGAGCGCGAGCGTCTCGAGCAACTCGCCCACCATCGCCGCGATCCCCTCCATCGTGACCGCGGTGTCTTGGCGCATCGGCGCGGTATGCGCCCCGAGCGGCCATGTCGGCGCGAGGCAGGAGAACCCCTGGGCTGCGAGCCGTTCGCTCAACGGCCGCCACAGCGACGAGCCCATCGCGTAGCCGTGGATGAACACGATCGGGCGACCGTCGGGCGGACCTGCTAGCTCATAATGGAGCGTTCCAGCGTTAAGGATGGCGGCGGGCATGGCGTCCTCCGTGGTGTTTTACAGACAGGCTGTCCGCAAGATACCAACAAGCTGCCCGGAAATCCAGGCAGACTGCACGTAAAGTGGCGCGCACCCAAGCCGAACGATCCGCCGCGACTCAGCAGGCTCTCGTGAGCGCCGCTCGGCGGCTGTGGGGCGAGCGCGGCTACGCGGCCGTCTCCACGCCAGAGATCGCGCGGGCCGCCGGCGTCAGCCGGGGAGCGATGTACCACCAGTTCCCCGACAAAGCCACGCTCTTTCTCACCGTTCTGGAAGCCGTTGAGAGCAACGTGATCGAGCGTCTGGGCGCCGCCGTCGCCGCCGCGCAGCCGAGCAGCCCGGCCCGCGCGCTGCGCATCGCCGCCGAAGCTTGGCTGGAGATCGCGAGCGAACCGGAAGTCCGGCAACTGGTGCTGCTGGACGCACCCGGCGTCCTCGGATGGGCCGGCTTCCGCGAGATCTCGCTCCGTTATGGGCTCGGGATGACCGAACAGCTCCTGAACGCGGCGATCGAGGCGGGCGAGCTCGCACCGCAACCCCTCCGTCCCCTGGCCACCGTCATGATCGGCGCCCTCGACGAAGCCGCGATGAGCATCGCCAACGCGAACGACCCCGAAGCAGAGAAGAACGACCTGCGCAGCGTGATCAGCAACCTCATCGACGGACTCCTGATCGACCCGCCCGCCTCAGGACGGTGATGTCGGTCGCCAGTATCGACGGAGTCACCGGGTTATGATGTCCGCGACCCAACTGAACAGTTACATGTCCTGATGTCACTCCTCAACCAGAGACAGGAGTAGATCATGCGTAGCGACATCGTCCCCGGCGCCACCTTCCCCGACTACGAGTTGCCCGATCACGAGAACGTTCCTCAGAAGCTCAGCGAGATCCAAGGCGACGACCCACTGATCCTCACGCTCGCGCGCGGGCATTACTGCCCCAAGGAGCACCAGCAGCACCTCGATCTCGCCGCCAACCACCCGAAGATCGCAGTGGCCTACACGAAGATCGCCACGATCTCGACCGACACCCATCACACCAGCCAGGAGTTTCGCGCGTCGATCGGTGCCCAATGGCCGTTTCTCTCCGACCCCGAGCGGATCGTCCAGAAGGACCTCGACATCCAGGAGTACACCGACCCCGAGCATGACCCGATGATCCCCCACACGCTCGTGCTCAAGCCCGGGCTGGTCATCCACAGCATCTACAACGGCTACTGGTTCTGGGGACGTCCCTCCTTCGTCGATCTCTGGTACGACCTACGGACCGTGACCCGCGAGATCCGTCCCGACTGGGATCTGAGCAAGCCCGGGTTGCGTGAAGAGTGGGATGCGGGCGACTACTCACACTTTCACGGATGGGACAAGAGCTCCCCGCAGTCCGCGCCGACGTCTTACACAGAACACAAGCCAGCATGAGCGCCATCGATCAGGAGATGGTGTTGGCCCATTTCATCGTTTCAAACGATGTCGAGCGTTCCCGTCGCTTCTATACCGAAGTCCTCGGCGGCAGGACCGTCGTGTCAGGCGACGGGGACGACCAGGTGACGTACGTAGCGTTGGCCAACAGCTGGATCATCATCAACGTCGGAGGAGGTCCGACGGACGACAAGCCGACCGTCACGCTCGAGACGCCGCCCGACCCGGATCGGGTGAGCAGCTTCCTCAACATCCGGGTTGCGGACATCGAAGCGGTGTACACCGAGTGGAGCCGGCGAGGCGCTCAATTCTTGACGCCGCCGAAGAAGCACGCGACCGAGATGCGGTGCTATGTCCGCGATCCCGACGGCTACATAATCGAAGTGGGCCAAACGACCCTTCCGAGAGGTTGGCGTCCGCCATCTTGATCGCATCAGGCGGAACATCAAGACGGATCCGAGCGTTTTGGGTCCACATTGAGCGAAGTCAACCGGCGCTGCGGGCGCCAGAAGGAGGGCCGTCCAAATGAGTACCCGCACGCCGGTGTGCGAGCTGCTGGGGATTGAACGCCCGATCGTCGAGGCGCCGCTGTCTGATGATCCCCGCCTGCCTGCCGCGGTCTCAAATGCCGGCGGCCTCGGCACCTTGGGGCTGGGGTGGGCCGACGACGCAGGAGAGGTGGTTCGTCAAACGGCAGCGCTCACCGACCGCCCGTTTGCCGGCAACTTCGTTCTCGCCTTCGATCAGCACCGTCGGGTCGACCAGGCACTTTCAGCGGGTCTGCGGATCGTGTCGCTCTTCTGGGGCGATCCTCGGAGCTACATCGATTCGGTGCACGCCGCCGGCGGGGTTGTCATGCACACGGTCGGAAGCGTCGAGGAAGCGCGGCGCGCAGTCGGATGCGGAGTCGACATCATCGTGGCGCAAGGTTGGGAGGCCGGGGGGCACGTCTGGAGTGGCGTGGCCACGCTCCCGTTGGTGCCGGCGGTCGTCGACGCCGTGGCGCCCGTACCGGTGATCGCCGCCGGCGGGATTGGCGACGCTCGAGGCGTCGCGGCCGTGTTTGCCCTCGGCGCGCAGGCCGCCTTGCTCGGCACGCGATTCCTGCTGGCCGACGAAATGCCGATTCATGAGGAGTACGGGCGCCGCCTGATAGCCGCAACCGAGACCGATGCCGAGTGGTACCCCAACCTCTATGAGGTGGGATGGCCGAACGCCTCGCACCGCGCCATCCGCAACTCAACGGCCGAGATGTGGGAAGCGGCCGGCCGGCCGGCACCGGGCAGTCGACCCCGAGAGGGCGAGGTGCTCGCGCACTTCGCTTCGGGCGAAGCGATCGTTCGATACGAACCCGCGCCGCCGATGGTTGGAACGACTGGCGAGATCGAACCGCTGTCGCTCTGGGCCGGCCAAAGCGTCGCGCTCGCCAAACAGCGGCAGCCCGCTGCGGCAATCGTGGCCGAGCTCGTCTCGCGCTTGTAGGCGCGAACAGATGGCGATCAGAGATCGAGCACTATGTCGTCGCGCGGCTGTGAGCAGCAGATGAAGACGCTTCCGTCGGTCGGCGGTTCAACCGGATCCGGGCTGTAATCGACATCCCCCGCGATGAGCGTCGTCTCGCAGGTGTGGCAGACGCCAGTGCGGCATGACCACCGGACGGGTACGTCGCAGGACTCGGCGAGCTCGAGCAGGCTGCGGTAGTCGCTGCTCCACCGGATCGTGAGGTCGCTGCGCGCGAACGCGATCGCCGGCCCGTTTCCGGGCTGGCCGGCCGGTGGATGGGGCGCCCGCGCCGGTGTCGCCGCGATCCCGGGCGTCACGCTCGCTGCCGGTCCAAATGGTTCGGTGTGGATGCGAGACCCTTCTAACCCGACGGCGGCCAGACCGGCGCTGATTTCGTCCATGAAGGCCGTTGGGCCACATAGGTATGCCTCTGCACCGGTGGGCGGGTTCAGTCCGGAGAGCACCGACGCGGTGAGACGTCCCCCGCTGGCGAAGCCGCGACCTTCGAGATCATTCGGGCCGGGGTGGCTGTAGTACACGTGAGCCTGAACGTTCGGCAGGGATGCGAGGAGGGCCCCGGCCTCGGCCGCGAACGATTGTTCGCGCCCGTTGCGCGCGCCGTGCAGCCACCAGATCTGGCGGTCGGAGCGCTCCTGAACCAGTGCCTGAAGCATCGCGAGAACGGGCGTGACGCCGATCCCGGCGCTGATCAGCAACACGGATGTGTGCGTCTGGTCGAGGATGAACGTGCCGCGAGGTGCGGCGATGTCGAGCTGGTCGCCGACCGCCACACGGGTGTGCAGATACCCGCTGGCGGCGCCACCGGGTTCGAGCTTGACGGTGATCCGGTAGTAGCCCGCCCCGGGTGGTCCGGACAGCGAATAGTTGCGCAGCACTGCCCGCTGGCCCGTGTCGGGCCGGATTCGCACCGTGACGTACTGACCTGGCCGCGCCGCTGGTAGTGAAGCGCCGGTCGGGTCCTCCAGACGGATCGAGCTCACCGAGTCGCTTTCGGGCACGATTGCCGTGACGGTCAACTGCCGGAAGCCGGGCCACGCGGGAGGCGGGCTCGCGAGCGCGAGGCCGGCGTTGCCGCTGCCGGGCGCCTCATCGAGCAGAGCTCGGAACGAGCCCTGCCAGCCTGGGCTGAGGGCGGGAATCCGGAGCGCCCGGAGCAGGCCCTGGCGCGTGTGCCTAGGGAGGTAGAGCAGCGCGTCGGTGTCGGCGACCGTCATCTGCTCGGGACCCGTGGAGAGCTTGATGATTTCGTCACCCGCTTGGACCTCGCCCTCTTGGAGCACGCGAAAGTAGAAGCCCGGACGGTGGTGGGAGACGAGCAGCGCGGGGATCTGGGGATCATTCATGCGGATCCCGACGCGGTAGCAGGTGACGCGAGGTTGCGTCACCTCGAAGATCGCGCTACCGATCCCGTAGCGATCACCGATGCACACCTCGTCGTCGGCCAGCCCTTCCACCGTGAAGTTCTCGCCGAACTGCCCGTACACGAAGTCGTTTCGCCCAAGCTCGTGTTCCCAATAGCGATACGACGCCATCTGGTAGACGAACACCGCACGCTGCTCGCCCCCATGCCCCGCCAGATCGCCTTGACCATCGCCGTCGACGTTGAGCCTGCCGACCCGGCGGGGACCCGTCACCGGATCCTTGAAAACCCCGGTGAAGACGGTCCTCCCTTGCCAGGGCACATCCTTCGGCAAGCCGACGTTGACCGACAGCAACTTCCCGATGGGCTGCGGGGCGGTCTGGCCCGACTCAGCTCGCCCGGGCTGCGACTCGCGGGGGTTGGAGACCGGCTCGAGCATCGTTTCCGGACCTTGTTTGTTGGCGAGCCGGCTCAGCGACAATGGCGTTCTACGCTCGCGCCGTCAGCGGCGGGTCGGCATCGTCGTAGATCCGCGCGATCGCGAGTTTTCCGCTTGCGCCGCGGACGAACACCCCGATGCCCGCCTGTGGCGGCAACTCCGTCTCTCCCCAGCGGACCACGTTGTACTCGATTGCGCAC
The DNA here is from genome assembly GCA_963763525.1 of uncultured Solirubrobacterales bacterium. Lineage (GTDB taxonomy): Bacteria > Actinomycetota > Thermoleophilia > Solirubrobacterales > Solirubrobacteraceae > Palsa-465. The sequence continues at coordinate 568,344 of CAVXPA010000005.1, read as the reverse complement.
ACGCGACCGTCGTCAGTCGAAGCGCAGTGCTCCAGCGGGATGCCTCCTCCATTGGAGAAGAACCGCTCATACATGGCTCGGAGCTCTTCACTCCCGCGGTGCACGTAAGCGCCCCCTGACGGCTCGCGCGCATAGCCGTCCGATTCGAACGTCGCCAGGACCGCCTCGACGTCTCCCGCGGCGAGGGCGCGCTGGTAGTCGCCGACGATGCCGGCGTCGTGTGTCTCCGGGTTGGGTTGTAGAAGCGGGGGTCGGATCGCGTGGCCATCCGACAGCGGCCAGGTGGAGAAGTAAACGCGGACCTCGAGCAGCCGCGCGTCATCGTCACGGTCGGCAGCGATCGCAATCGGTAGCTCCACGCGACCGTTCTTGCCGTCGAGACGAGCCACGACTTCCTCGACCGTTCGCCGGTCGGTCGCGATCAAACCGACGTTCTCCAGCTCGACGTGGCGATCGACCAGCCATTGGTTCGTGTCGGCGACAAACCGTTCGAACGCGGCGGCGCCTTTGATCCGACCGCGGGTCGGATGGTGTAACTCGGGCTCATGCGCGAAGGAATCGATCAGCGCCGCAGTCTCGCCGGTCATCAGACCCGCGAAATACGGAACGGACGCGAGCCGATCTTGGCGCGCCTGCTGGTCCCATACGTGGGCGAGCGCACGAGTGGAGAAAAGCTCGGGGATCCACGGCATCGCGCACAGGGTGCCATACATCGACCCTGCGCCGATGACCGGCTCTCAGCTCAGCAGCTCAGAATCGTGGGCGTGGAAAGTCGAGGCGTAATCGCTCGCTCCGGGCTCGTGCAGCGCCTGCACGAGAGCGCGGATCTTCGGCGTCATCACGAGCACGTCGCGCGCGATCTCGCCGCGCCTTGCGTTGCCGAACGCGTGCGGAGTCCCCTTCGGCGCGAGCACGGCACCGCCAGGACCGGCCTCGAATGTCTCATCGCCAATCCGGAACCGCAGGACGCCCTCGAGGACGTACCACGCCTCATCATCCCCGTGATGAACGTGTAGCGGCGCGATCCAGTCCCACTCGGAGTCGCCCGCATCGCTCCACTCGACGATCACAAAGTCGCTCTGTGCTCCACCAAGCTGCCCGCCGGCGAGCGAGCGCATAAAGCTGCCGCTTGCCATCGTCAGCGCATCCTAGCCCGGACCGTCGCGGGGCGCGACCCCGCGCTGCGGGGGCTGGTCGCGGTACGCTCCTGTCCGCGACGTTGCCGGTTGCATGAACGAACAGGAGGATTGTTATGTCCCAGTCGTTCTCGTACGACCTGACCGTCTCCGGGTCGCCCACCGACGCGCAAGCTCGAGTACGAAGCGCCGTGACCGAGCGCGTGCGGCAGGCGGCCAAGATGCGCCTCGCTGGTGAAGACGCGAGCTCGCTGTCGTTTCGCCCACGGTGGAGCTGGCCCCTGGTGGTTGCTTTGGCCCGCATGATCGGCGGGCAGGCCGTCAAGCTGACGTTCAGCGCTGACAACGGCGGAACTCGCGTCACGGTATCGGGCAAGGTTGCAGGCGACGCCCAGCAGCTCGCGAATCGGGAGTTCTGGACAGAGACCCTCAGCGCAAGCTGACACTCGAGCGCAGGCGTGCTGACCTGCGTGGGCTCTTCCCGAGCGCTTGGAACTCATCGCGGTCGACGCATCTGCGACGTCTTCTGAGCTGAAATCGTCCCGGTCGCAGCATCTGCGACCTGTCCCGACCTGGAAATCGTCCCGGTCGCGGCATCTGCGACCCGTCCCGACCTGGAAATCGTCCCACTCGAGCATCCGCGCGCGGCGACTGGGACGTTAACCGTCCGGAGGGTGCATAACTACCCACTGGCGCTCGCCCGCGGCTCGAGTGGGTAGTTGTCCAGATCACAGGTGAAACACGCGGTCAGCGACGCGCCAATACCCCGCTGGGTTTCCTACGAACGTTCTTGCTGCTCGCCTCTGGAAGCACGGTGGACGTCCTCACCCCCGAGGTACGGTCACTATTGCAACGTTCTCAAAAGATCCTTGGAACGGCTGTACTAGCTGTGAGACTGGACTACCTCCCAGCTGAACCCGTCAGGATCGCTGAACTCGCCTGCGCTGCTGTTCACGGCGATGCCATGCGGTCCGTCGCCGTCGGGGGAGACGCCGGCGTCCTTCGCAAGTCCGGCCCGTCCCGGGTAGAGCGCGAGCTTGATGCCGCCTGGCGGCGCGTCGAACTCCACGTAGCGGCCCGGGAAGCTGCGCTTCACCGACAGACCGCGTTCGACGTAGAAGCGCTTGCTCGCCCGCAGGTCGGCGGCACCGATCAGCAGTACCAAGTCATCGATGTCCCGCGTGGCGGGGGCCTTGTCCTTCTTGGCGCTGGCGGCGAGCTTCCAGATCACGCCGTCGCCGTCCTGTACCACCGCGCCGTACCCCCACATGCCCTTCTGCGCGGGCTTCAGCGTGTTCGCCCCGCCGGCGAGCGCCGTCTCCAGGAGCGAATCGACGGTCGATGGTTGACCCACGACGAGCGAGATGGTGAAGCCGCGGAAGCCGCCCGGGGAGTCTCGGCCGTGCGCGCACAGACCTGTGAGCCGACTCCAAGACCCGTCTCGTAGAAGTACTGTGAAGCGACCGGATCAGACACTTCAAGGGTGAGCGAAGCAATGGTTTCCATGCCGCGAGGCTAAGGCGCAAAACGCAGGCGCGCTTCTTGATTCCTGCTCACTTCGCGCCGCTCACTGCGCCCACGCGCACGCGGGCACGTAATCGTCGTCCCCGACCCGGTCAGCTCCCGTCGGGGTAACCACCGCGGTGAGTCACCATCGCGAACCACGGCAGCCGCTCGGGCATCGGCGCCTTTGCCCGCCATCCGTCCGGATGGGGCTCAAGGCCGGCGAACAACGGCGAGCCCGCCCGCGTGCCGTCGCCGACGATAGGCCCGAGCGCGTCGTCCAGCGCCGTCATCGTGCCCTCGCCATAGCGCTCGCGCCAACCCGCGAGCGTGCGTGCGAGCCGTTGCAGCCCGGCGTCTCGGGCTTTGAGGCCTCGGTCGGCGGTCAGCCGCGCCAGTTTGCCGCGCGCCGCGCCCGGGAGCGGGCCGAGCTCGACGCAGCCGACCCGTTGCAGCTGGTTGACGACCATGTCGACGGCCTCTTTGGAGACACCGGTGCGCGCCGGGAGCTCGCGCAGCGGTACGCCGTCCGCGCTCAGCACGCGCAGCCCGTTGCCCTGCACGCAGAGCGACAGCGGTGCGCCGCGCTCGTATTCGAGCGCGAACGTCAGCAGCGCCCGCGAGAGCAGCGAGATCAGCGGCAGCTCGGCCGCCTCCGCGTCGGCCGCCGAGCGCTCGCGCTCCCGCGCTGGCGCCTCGATCCCCACGCCGTACACGGAACCGATCGGCATGAAGTCGGGCAGCGCGAGATCGGTTCGCTCGGTCAGCGCCAGTACCGATCCGGTCCTTGCTCTAGGTCAGCCCGACAGGACCACGAAGGCGTCGACGTCGACGCGCGGATGCCCGGAAGTGCCGAGCACCGTGATCAGGAGCTTGTGGGCGGCGGACGTCGTCTTGACGAAGTCCACGATCTGTGCGGCCTTCGTCGCGGTGGCGTTTGTGCTCACTGTCGCGGCGCTGCCGGAATCCAGCTTGACCGTGGCGGAACCGCGATTGCTACCCAAGGTCGAGACCCACGCGGCCTGGATGCCCGTGAACGACAGCGTCGCGGTCTTCCCTGCGACCGTGGCGTAGTCGACATCTCCACCACTTGCACCCGTGACCGCCTGGCGCGTCCAACCACCGGAGTACTTGATCGAGCTCGAGTTCTCCTGCAGCAGCGTCAACGTGTACGTCGAGCCCGCTTTGGCCGCACTCGTGTTGCCGGCATTGTCGGTCGCGGTGACTTCGAACCGATAGGTGTTTCCCGGCGCAAGCTGAACTACGCGAGACTTGGTCGTGACCGTGGCGACGGTGGTGAACGCGCCGCCGTTCTTGCTCTGCGAGAGGGTGTAGTGGTTCACGCCGCTCGTCGCATCGGTGCCGTTCCAGCTTACGACGAGCGGAATCGTCGACCCCACGGTGACCTTGTTCTCCAGGGAGAGTGTGGGCGCCGAAGTGATCGTCGGCGCCACGGAGTCGTAGCAGAGGGGCCCGTCGGTCGTGTCGCCGGATTGGAGACCCATGTTGTCCCACGCCTCGACGTTGACGGTGTGGCAGCCCTGTCCTTCGGCCGCCAGGTCCAGCGAGCCGCTGGTGGCGTTCACGAACTCAGGGCCGCTGTAGAACGCGTTTCCGCTACCGGGCGTTGCTTCGCTCGTCGGATCGGCGGGAACGCCGTTCCAGCCGTCGCTGAACCCGGCCACACCGCTGGGCGGGAAGCCGCCGCCGGTGTCGGCGACGCTGATGCCGACCGTCTGGTCGGTCTTGTACCAGACGTTGGGACTTGGTCCTGAGAACGTGACGGCTGGACGGCCGTCGTCGGCGAGCAGGTGCCAGTTGAACGCCCAGGCAAGCTGCAGCATGTTGGCCGAGCCCCAGCCTGTCACCAAGTCGTAGCCGGGCTGCGCGCAGTACCCGGGGCCGACGTTATTGGTGTTACACCCGGATGTGATGTCGTAGAAGGGGTCGTGCGGCGCGCTGTCGAGCCCGGTTTCGTAGATTGGATAGTTCGCGTTCCCGAGCGGAGCGCAGGCGGACACGCCCGAGCCGCAGATACTCCCCTCGTTTAGGAGATAAGCATCCTCCTGGGCGAAGAACCCGGCCAGCTCGGGTGCGACGATGCTGGTCCCGCCGTTGCCGCTGAGGACTCCGTCGAAGTAGTAGTTCTGCGGGCTGTTGTACCAGTCCGCGTTCAGAGAGATGTCCGGAACGCCGCGCGATCCGCTGCCGCAGGGTTGGTTGCTCTGGAATGACGGCGCAGCAAATATCACGCTGCAGCCACCGCCGGAGCCCCCGTCGTTGGAGCCGCACCCGTCCGGGCCGCCGGACCATGCGACCTCACCGTCGTAGATGGGACCCGAGCTCAAGCTGAGCTCCGTCCCACCCGCCCCGACCACGTTCGGGTCCGATGCCGGATAACTGACGGCCAGGTGCGAGCAGTCGTCGTACGCTCCCCGGTCTCCCGACGCGGCGACCAGAGTCCACCCCTGGCCGACCATCTCGCTGAAGATCGCGTCGCGGGTGCTGATCGTGGACGACGTGCAACCGTAGATCTCCGTGCAGCTCCAGCTCGTGCTGAAGACCCGGGCGACGTTGTCGCTCACCATCGTGTTGTAGATGTCGGTGAACGTGGAGTTGTTGAAATTCGCCCCGTCGTAGAGGTAGACCTTTGCCGTGTCCTGATATGAGCCGAAGCTGTTCGACATGGCGGTCGACCACTCCATGTCCATCGTCCCCTCGGCGTCGCAGCACGAAGGGGTGCCGTCGATGTACTTCTCCTGGACGTTGTAGGCCAGATATGGGTACTGGCTTTGGAACCCCTGTATGTCGCTGATCTGCTGCGCGCCGAAGGTCGCGATCGCGATCGAAGTCTGCGGGGGCGAGCTGCCGACGTTGCCCAGCGGGTTGCAGCAGTGGCCCTGCCCATACAGCGCGTTGTAGTCATACGCCTGAGAGCTGTAGATGTCCGTCGGGTCATACGCGCCATCCGTGATGTTGGACCGCGTGCCGTGGCTGCCCGCCTCCGCGGCCCGCAACTTCGCTCGACTTCCATTCCCGGCGGCGTGGGGGCCGGCGGCGACGACGGGACCCGGCACGTACGCCGGGCTCGCCGGCTCCGCGACTCCGGGCGACGCGGGATACATCGTCTGCAGGTTGCTGAGACCGTCCACGGACTCGACGATGCTCGTCAGCGCGAACGGAAGCACCGGGTTGCCGGCGTTGGCAAAGAAGGTATTGGAGCCGAGCCGGTAGGTGTTGATCTGGACTCCCAGAGCCTTCTCGATCGCGCCCACGCTTCCCGCGAGGTCGACCACGAGACGGTTTGGATACAGATGGGTCACGGTCAGTCCCGCTCCCTGGGCCCACGCGACGACCGCCTGCTGTGAGGCGGCGGTGGGCGCGAAGCGCGCCGTCCACTGGGCCGTGGTCAGGTACTGGTGGAACAGCGGCGATGACTTGTCCTGTATCTCACGAAGAAACTCCTGCTCAGCAGCCATATGGGGCGGCCGCAGACCAACGGCGAGCCGAATCGTCTGAGAGGGGCTATACGGGCCGAGCTTCTGGGCCGACCCATCGAGGACCGGCAGTGGAACCTGCGAGTTCACGATCTGAGCACGCTGGGCAGAGCCATGCTGCGCAGCGACGGCGCCGGTTGAAACCAGCGCAAACGCAGCACCGAGCCCCACTACCGAGAGCCCCAAAACCAACCGAAGTAGGCCAGACGAAAACCGAACGCGCACGGCGTTACCCCCTTAGCGTCTACGTGTGAAGACCGTACTAGGGTTTTATTAGGATTTCAAGTAGCTCGATCTACTTCTTGGCGATCCGAGATCGTATAAGGAACAGAAGCGGCTCCGCATGTCAGGCGGGCGTGCACACCCAGGCGGCTCCCGCCGCCGCCGCTATCTCTACGATCAGCTCGTGTCTTCGAGCGCTCGCGGGCGGCACCGGGATCGATCAGCTCTGGCGCCGTTACTTGCCACAATCCGCCTGGTCGCGTCGTCAGTCATCGCGGCCGCCCTGTTGGGCGCCTGCGGCAACAGCTCCTCCACCCATTCTGCGAGCAACAAGCCCGGCGGCGCGGTAATCGCGAGCGTCACGGCGACCTCGTCGTCCACAGACGCGCCCGGCAGTGCGACGAGCATCGCGAACGTCACGGCTACCTCGTCGTCCACTGCCGCGAAGCCGCTGCCGCCTTCGACGCACACGGCATGCCGTTCGGTGGTCTACATCGGAGACTCGACATCGGACGGTGAGGCTTCCGCGGAGTACGTTCCCAACCCGGCGCTCCGTGCACCCGCCCAGCTGCTCCGGGTCGGTGTCAAAACCACCCACATGGAGGTCTCCGGGGCGCGATCGATCCACGAGACGTTCGAGGGGATCCCCAACGCCGCCACCGTTGCACAACAGCAGATCTCGGCCGGCTTCCATGGGTGCTGGATACTCGCGCTCGGCACCAACGAGGCAGCAGATGTCGCCGCCGGCTCGAGCTTTGGCTTGCGGACCCGGATCGCCCAGATGATGTCGATCATCGGCGCGGAGCCAGTGATGTGGGTGAACGCGATCACGCTCGCCAGTGCACCGCAGTTCTACGGCAACGCTGGAATGCAACTCTGGAATGCGGATCTCGTGTCGGCGTGTCACAGATATCCGACGATGCGCGTGTTCGACTGGGCGGCACACGCCAAACCGTCGTGGTTCATCCCGGACGGTATCCACTACACGCCGGACGGGTACGTCGCGCGCACCCGGCTGATCGCCCAAACTCTCGTCAGAGCGTTTCCCCTCGGTCGGCCGCCGAGCGCGAGCTGCCTGGTCCAGTGACACGGCGCATCCCGTGTGCGATCATCCGACGGGCAGATGGCGAAGCCACGGACCGCGCGCAGGAGCACCCGGGTCGGTAGCAGACGCACCCGGGTCGGTACGTACACCGCGTTCAGCATCTCCTGTGCGGCGGTTTGGGTCGTCATCCTCGGCGTCGCGCAGCGCCGGCTGGAGCCTCAGACCCGGAAAACGCTGTGGCTGGCCTGCAGCGGGTGGTGGAGCGGATGGACCGCCGCGACGATCGCCCGCGTCATCTATCCGCCGCCGAAGCAGCTCGAGCCCGGGGCGCAGAAGAGGCTCGGCGTCGTGTCGCTCGTCCTGATCGCAACCGGGCTCATCAGCGTCATCCGGCTGCTAGCCGCTGGCAAGCGACCAACCAGCAGCTCCGCGGGCACCTGACGCCGTTCTGAGCCGGCCGCCCCGCGCCCCCGCTTACGACCTCTCCACCAGTACACCTGCTAGGTTGGGAGGTGAGCGGTCGACGCCGTCGGCCGCGAGGCAGCTTTCTTGGGTCCCGCACGATAGCGGTTCGGGTGAGCCATAGCCTCCCGAATCGTTCGCGGACCCAGACGGGCCGCCAAGGAGTTGTGCATGTCAACAGAATCATTTGCGGATCTCGGTGTCTCGCGCGCCGTCATCAGCTCGCTCTCCGCAGCGGGGATTACGCAGCCGTTCGCGATCCAGCGGGCCGTGATCGGCGACGCCGTTGCCGGCCGAGACGTGATCGCGAAGTCGCCGACGGGCTCGGGAAAGACCCTCGCCTTCGGCATTCCGCTGGTCGAGCGGATCGCCGCCGAGGACCGACGCCCAGGAGCCCTCGTGCTCGCCCCGACACGCGAGCTTGCGATCCAGATCGTCGACCAGCTCCGCGGGATCGCGCACGCTCGGGCGCTCCGCGTAGCCGCGGTCTACGGCGGCGTCGGGCTGGTCAAGCAGGCCAAGGAGGCTGCTGCCTCGCACATCCTGGTCGCGACCCCGGGGCGGCTCGAGGACCTGCTCGCGCGGCGTTCGTTCACGCTGGAGAACATCCGGATGCTGATCCTCGATGAGGCCGACCGGATGCTCGACATGGGCTTTCGCCCGGCGATCGACCGGATCGTCGCCGCTTGCCCGCAAGATCGCCAGACGCTGTTCTTCTCGGCGACGCTCGACGGCGAGGCCGGAACACTGGCCGCCCGGTACGCCCGCGACCCGGCGACCCATCAATACGGTCCCGTCGCGCGGCGCGCGAGTGCCGAGATCGAGCACCGGTTCGTTGAGGTTACGCACGAGCACCGCGTGGAAGCGCTCGTCCGCGAGCTCCGCGCCGATCGCGATCTGACGCTCGTGTTCGTGCGGACCAAGCACGGTGCCGACCGGCTCGTCAAGCGGCTCGCGGCGCACGGTGTCACGGCGGTGGCGATTCACGGCAACAAGTCACAGCGCCAGCGCGAGCAGGCACTCGGCCGCTTTGAATCCGGCGCGATCGACACGCTCGTCGCGACCGACATCGCTGCCCGCGGGATCGACGTGGAGCGGATCTCCCATGTGATCAACTTCGATCCGCCCGCCGACAGCGAGACGTATGTGCACCGGATCGGCCGCACCGGCCGCGCCGGCCGCACAGGCATCGGGATCACCCTCCTCTCGCCGGACCAGCAAGACGACGTCAGGAAGCTCGCCGGCCAACTCGGTCTCGAGCACGACCTACGCAACACGAGCCCACGCCGCCCGACGGAAGACCATGCACGCGCCGCGAATGGGCGGCCGCCGCGGCAGCGGCGGGCAAGCCGTCGGCGCCCCCCGGCGCGGGCCTGATCTGCCGGTCTTATTGTTCCCTCGCGAAGAGACGGCACCATGCCCTCGCAATGAGATGGGCGGATAGCGAATGGCTCGCCGCGATCCGCTCGCGTAAAGGCCTGCACCGGCGCGCGCGCCTGTCGGCCGCGGCGATCGTCGGCGCGCTGTCGATCGCCGTCTTGTTCTGGGTCGCCCCGCCGGCACAGGTGATCGACTCGATCGGCGACATGAATCCTGGCTGGTTGCTCGCCGTGATCGGGTTCGAGCTCGGCTCATGCCTCTGCTACGTCTTGGTGTTCCGGCGCTTCTTCCCGGAGCCGCCGCGGGCCGTCGGTCGCCAGGTCGCATGGATCGCGATGGGGGCCGGAGCGGTCCTCCCGGGTGGGAACTTCTCCTCGGCGGCTGCCACCGGCTGGCTCCTGCGCCATCACGGTATCGGGGCGCGTCGCCTCGTTGAGCGATGCGCCGCGCTGCTCTGCTTCCTCACGTTGTTCGGGTTCTTCGTCAACGGTGTCGCCGGTGGGCTACTGCTGGTCGGGATCGGTCGCGGTCCGCACGATCTCGAGCATTCGGGGATCCCGATCCTCATCTCGCTGAGCGTCATCGGCACGGCCGTGGCGGCGATGCTCGTCGGACGGCGTTGCTGGGTGCAGCGCGCCACGACCGGCGGGTCTGTCGTCGCGTCGCTCGAGGGTGCGTGGGAGTCGCTGACCAAGCCGCATTGGCGGATGCTCGGCGCGGCAGGCTATCTCCTGCTGGATATGGCCGCGCTGTGGGCCGCGTGCCGCGCGACCGGCCATCCTCTCGGGGTGCCGGCGCTCGCGGTGGCGTATTTCGTCGGCTACCTCGCGACGATGATCCCGATGCCGGCCGGCCTCGGGGTGCTCGACTCGGGCCTCGCGGGCGCGCTCGTCCTCTACGGCTTCTTCCCCGCTGCCTCTGTCGGTGCGGTGCTCGTCTACCACGCAATCGCGATCTGGGTTCCCGGACTCGGAGGGCTCATCGCCTGGCTCCCGACCCGGGGACGGGCGCTGCCCGATGCCGCCGCCGACGCGCTGGCGGCGCAGCCCGAACCCGCGCTGGCCGCGACCCCGTGAGCACCCGAGCGAACCCGACGCCGGGTGTGCGCTATTCGAGCCAGCGCTTGTCGAGATGGTGGACGAGCGCCTCGATCAGGCGAATCGCGTCGGCGAGAGTCCCGTAGTCGACATTCTCGGGGACGTCGGTCGGCCAGTGATAGTTGGCGGGCTGCTTGAGCCGGGTGCATGAGCACAGCGACGCACACTGGTAGCCGGCGGCGAGCGGATACACGCCGTCAGTCGCGTTGCGCAGCCGGAGGTTCGGATAGAGCCAGATGCCGAGATCATCGGCAAGCCGGTCGACGAGCGCCAATGATCGGGCTGGGTAGTCGGTGACGCCGAGCGTGCCTTCGCCGCGGAGGACCAGCAGATGAGGTGAGCCGACGGTGTCGATCGAAAGGAAGAATGTTTCGGTCAGTGGTAGCTCACCGAAGTGGCGGCGCGCGAACGCACGCATTCCTTCGCACAGGCCCTCCTCGGATGTGGACACCAGCATCACGCGAACCGATTCCGTCGGGCGTTGCGCGAGCGCCCGAGCGAGAGCGATCAACGCGACTACGCCCGTCCCGTTGTCGTTCGCTCCTGGAACCACGCGGCTGGCGCCGATATTTGCGATCGCAGCGGCGAATCCGGCCGACACGAGCGCACCTGCTGCCGCAAGGCCACGGCGGCCGGCCGCGGCGCCCACCGCCGCAAGCGCCGGCCCGGCCACCCCGGGCCAGAGAAGCGGGGGGCTGGTATTGGTGACTTCGAAGAACCGGGGCACGAAGCGATCGATCAGATCGGGGATCGCGGGATTGAACACGAGCCCGGAATGCGCCGCGTCATGATGAGCGACCAGAACGACCGTGCGGACGGCGTCCGGTGGCCCGATGGTGGCGACCACGTTCGTCGCGATCGACTGAGGCAGCGCCGCGCGCAGCCGCCGCCGACGCGTTGGGAGCTCATCAGCGGCCGCCCACGCGGCGGCAGCTCCGAGCGATGCCGCGGCGAGGCTGCGTCCCCGTGCCCCGCGCACACCGACGAGCACCCCAGCCGCCGCGGCGAGGCCAAGCGGCCACCAGAACGTGTGGTGGCCGCGTTCCTCCTCGGTGCGAACCTCGCGGACGCCTTCGCTCGCCAGCCGCTGGACGAGCCACTCAGCGGCGACGCGCTCGCCACTTGATGCCGTGCCGCGCGGCAAACCGCACAACTCGTCCAGGAGCGACCGATACCAGCGCTGGTCGAGGTAAGACAAATCTGCCGGCGCGGTTGCCATCGTTGACATCGTCGCAGCAACCTACACGGGATTGCTCCGCGGCTCCGGTCTGATTTGATGCTCGTATGCTCGAGCGTGCCGCCGGTCTGCCTGCACGAACGCTCGAGGCGATCGCCGATCTCGAGCGAGACGTGATCGAGGCCGACGGTGGCCGTCTGAAGCTGGAGTGGGGAACGCTGCGCCGCCGCCGCGGCGACCGCGTCGAGGACCTGCTGTGGTGGGAGGGCGACCGACTGCTTGGATTCCTCGGTTCGTACCGCTTCGGCTCCTCGCTGGAGCTCGCCGGGATGGTCGCGCCGGACGCTCGACGGCGCGGCATCGGCACGGCGATGTTGGACGCAGCGTTGCCGCTGTGCGCCGAATTCGGCCACCAGCAGGCACTCCTGATCGTGCCCCGACCATCCACGGCAGGTAAGCGCCTCGCGCTGCGCCACGGGGGCGCATTAGAGCACTCAGAGCACGCGATGGCGCTTTCCGGCGACCCGACGAGCGCGCCGGACGATTCGCCTGTCGATCTGCGTCAGGCCCTCAGCGCGGACCTTCCGACGATCTCGCGCCTCCTGGAGGCGGGCTTCGGTGAGCCCGCGCCTGATGATCTCATGGACCGTCTGGACTTGCCTCACAGGCGGACGATCATCGTCGATCTGAGCGGCTCGCCTGTAGGAACGCTGAGCCTGAGTTGGGATGAGACCAACGCCGGCATCTACGGGTTTGTGATCGACCCTGCCCTTCAGGGCCGGGGCCTTGGGCGGGCCGCACTCAGGCGCGCTTGCGAGCAGCTTCGCGCTCGCGGCGCACGCCGGATCGGCTTGGAGGTCGCCGTCGAGAACGACCGCGCGCTCGGCCTCTACACCTCCGTCGGCTTCACGCCGGTCAGCACGGAGGACTACTACGCTCTGCCATTGAGCTGCAACCGCAGCGGATGAGGATGCGCGCCGGCGTTGCGTGCGACCCGGCCCGCTACTTCAAACTGCTCAACCCGTCGACCCAGCCATCCTTGGCCGGTCCGACGGGCAATGGGTTGAACGTCGTTTCGTTCCAGATGACCAGGTATTCGTATGGCTGCTTGATCGCCGGGGTCGCGGTCGGGCCAGGGTTGGTCCAGCTTCTCGCAAGCGGGATCGGCACGTTGTTTGCGGTGCGCAGGTAATTCGCCAACGTTGAGCTGCTGAGGTTCGAGAAGCCGACCGCCCTGGCCGCATTGTAGAGCCACAGCATCAGTGAGTAGCCCCACTCGACGTCACGACGATCACCGCCAGCTTCACCAACCGCTCCACCCCGGGTCGCGATGGCGCACCAATCGTCACGAACTCGTGGAACTTCGGCGACCCCAACTCGCCAACCGACACCTCAGCCCAACCCGACCCCACCCGCCACTTCTCCGCCGCCGGTACCTATACGGTCAGCCTCACGGTACGAGACCGTTACGGCCAGACGTCGACACGGACCGTCCAGGTCACGGTTTAACGGAGGCCGCCACGCGTCCGGCCGCGTCTCGTTCAGGCCGTGGCGCCCGTCGCCGGGAACCGCCTCGCGTCGCAGGCGGGAACGAGACTTCGATCGCGAGTCCGCCGTCGGTGCGCGCGAGCGCGGTGAGCTCGGCGCGGTGCGCGTTCGCGATCGCTTCCACAATCGAGAGCCCGAGCCCGTGACCGCCGTCGAGGTGGATACGGGGAGCGCCGAGTCGTTGGAAGGGCTGGAGTAGACGCTGGATCTCCTCGGGCGGGACGACCGGGCCACTGTTCGCGATCAACACGAACGCGCGGCCGCCGCGGGTCATGGTCGCGATCTCGATCCGCCCGCCAGGGTTGTTGTGGCGGATCGCATTGTCGAGCAGGTTGGCGATCAGTCGTTCGAGCAGTCGCGGATCGCCCGTGGTCGGTGCGGGATCGAACGTTGCGCGAACGTCGAGATCCAGCGCCGCGAGCTGCGATTCGCGAGCCACGAGAGCTTCGGACGTGAGCGGCGCCAGGTCGAGATCCTCGCGGCGTTCGATCCCGGCTTGCCCGCGCGTGAGCGTGAGCAGCCCGTCGATTAGCTGCTCCAGATGCTTCTCGGCTGCGAGCGCGCGCTCGTGAGCCGCGCGCAGCGATGAGGGGCTGGCGTCGGGGTCGGCGAGCGCGACCTGAATCAGCGCTCGCTGGCGGGTCAGCGGCGCGCGCAGCTCGTGAGAGGCGTTCGCCACGAACTGCCGCTGTGCTTCGAACGCGGCGTCGAGTCGCCCAAGCAGGTCATCAAGGGTGTCCGCGAGCTGCTTGAGCTCGTCCTGTGGGCCGTCGAGCGACAGCCGCTCGTGCAGGCTGGCGGAGGAGATCCGCCGTGCCTTGCGCGTGATGGTCCGGATCGGTCGCAGCATCCTGCCCGCAAGAAGCCAGCCGGCGAAGAGCGCGAGTACCGCCACGATCGCCAAAGCAATTCCGAAATTGACCAAGAGCTGGTGTGAGTCGGAAGCGCGCTGTGCGGCTTGGACCGACCCGGCCCGGGCCATCTGATGAACCGCCTCCGCCAGCTGATTCACGGCCTGCGCGAGCCGGTGCTGATCCTGCGCGAGCTGACGCTGGTCCGCCCCCAGCTGCAGCGGCACCTGCGTCGGGCCTTGTCCGGGCAGCGTCTTGGTTGGGAGTTGGAACAGCATCTGCCGATCCTGCGCGAGCTGAGACTGAACCGCCGCGAGCTGAGGGAAAGCGTTTGCGAGCGGAGGCTCAGGCTTGAGCTTGTGGATCGCAGGCGTTCGAGGAATGCGCGGCTACTGTGGCTTGGTGTATTCGGTCGCCCGTTCGAAGAGGACGTAGGTGACGGCCAGAAGGGCAAGGTGGCGTCCCCCAGCCGCTGTAAATCCGTAGCCGTCGAGGCGACGGCGTAGGTTCCCTCAAGTCATTGGCAAGACGATTGAAGGAGGTCCTACGCCGTGAGACGTACCGTACCGCCGTCGGCGGAGATTGAAGCGAGGATCGATGGGTTGCTGGCCGGTGGGCTGGCGGCTGAGGATCCGCAGGGCGCGTTGTCGGAGTTGGCGTCGTTGGGGGCGAAGCTGATCATCCAGCGCGCCGTGGAGGACGAGTTCGATGCGTGGCTGGGGAGGGCGCGCTATGAGCGCAGGCCGGAGGCGCCGCCGGGGAAGCGCAACGGGTTTCGCCCGCGGAGCGTGCAGAGCGCCGAGGGCGAGGTCGACGTGGAGATCCCGCAGGTCCGCGAGGCGGCCGAGCCGTTCGTGTCCAAGCTGTTCCCGCGCGGCAAGCGGTTCTTGCGGACCGAGCCGTTGAAGGCGATGGTGATCGGCGCGTTCGTCAGGGGTTTGTCGATGCGCGACGCGGAGTCGTTGTGCGATGAGGCCGGGCTGGGAAAGGTCTCTAAGTCGACGGCGTCGCGGATCTGCAAGGAGCTGCGCGACCGGTTTGCCGCGTTCATGGCCAGAGACCTGTCCGGGATCCGGCTCGTCGCGCTGTTCCTTGATGCGATCTACCTGCCCGTCCGTCCGTCGGGCGCCAAGGAGGGCGTGCTGTGCGCCTGGGGGATCAGCGAGACGGGCGAGCGGGTGCTGCTGGCGGTGATGCTCGGGATGCGCGAGTCCGAGGACGACTGGACCGCGCTTGGACGCGATTTGACAGGCCGCGGGCTACCGTGTCCTCAGCTGGTCGTCGCCGACGGGGCCCCCGGGCTCAACAACGCGATCGAGCAGTGCTGGCCAGAGGCGGACCGTCAGCGCTGCACGGTCCACCGCCTCAGGAACCTGTTGGCGAAGCTGCCCGAGCGCGAGCGAGAGCGCGTCCGCGCCGCGTACTGGCAGGCGCTCGACGAGGCCGACTCGATCAGCGATGGCGAGCGACGGATACGCGAGCTGATCGGCGAGCTGACCGACAGTGGCTACCACGCCGCGGCCGCGTGCCTGGCCGAGGACCTCGACGCGCTCATCGTCCATCTGAAGTATCCGCTGCGCCACCGGCGCAAGTGGCGATCGACGAACCTACTCGAGCGCTCGCTCGGGGAGGTCCGCCGGCGCACCAAGGTGATCGGTCGATTCCCCGGCGAGCACTCATGCCTATCGCTGTGCTGGGCGGTGCTGGACCTGATCATCACGCAGTCCACCCGTGTCGTGTTCACCGACCTGGAGCGCCATGCGCTGCACACCATCGGCGACACTCACTCTCTCCCCAGCCCGAAGGAGGTCGCTGCAGCGTAAGGTATAATGTAACTATTGGTACGAACCTGCGCCGTCGAATTTACAGCGGCACAGGGACGCCACCGAAGGGCAACGCCGCAGACCAGGAACAGCCCGGCGTAGAGCAGCGTCAGGCGCATACGAACGGTCCGACGCGGCAGGTGCCGGCGTGCGGCGAGCCGCGTGAGACGCCCGTCCGTTCGCGCGGCGGTGCTCATATTCGATAGCCGGCCTTGGCCACGGTCGTGATCACGGGGGGGTCGCCGAGCTTGGCTCGCAGCCGGCTGATCGTGACCTTCACCGCGCCGGTGAACGGGTCGGCGGTCTCATCCCAGACACGAGCGAGCAGCTCCTCTGCAGAGACGACCCGACCTCGGGCAGCGAGCAGGAGCTCGAGCACCCCGAACTCCTTCGGGGTCAGCACCAGCTGCCGGCCGCCGCGCCGGGCGGAGCGCTCGGCGGTGTCGAGCACGACATCACCGGATCGCAGCACCGGCGGGATCGACGGCTGCGCACGGCGCGCCAGCGCACCAATCCGGGCGATCAGCACGGGGAAGTCGAACGGCTTCGCCAGGTAGTCATCGGCGCCCAGCCCAAGCCCGTCGATCAGGTCGTCGTTGGTTGCGGCACCGGTCAGCATGAGCAGCCGGCTGCGGCCGCCGCCGTCGACCAGCCGCGTGCACACGTCGTCGCCGTGCAGCCCGGGCAGGTCGCGGTCGAGCACGATCACGTCGTAGTCGTGGATCAGCGCACGCGCCAAGCCGGCCTCGCCGTCCAGCGCCACATCAACCGCCATCCGCGCGTGACGCAAACCGGCCGCGACCGTCTCGGCCAACTCCTGATCGTCTTCGATCACAAGCACGCGCACCGGTGTTCCCTGGCCGCCGACGGTAGCCGCCGCTACGTTTCAAAACGGTTTCAGTCATCTCGCCGAACGCTGAGAGCTTCAACCACCCGCGCCTCCTCGAACTTTGCGGCCTCGGTTCCACCCGTCGGAACCAGATCCGCAAAGTTCGGCGCAACCGCCCCGAGTGAACCGTTGCCGATCCACGTCAACCCCCTGACTCCTCGTCGAGGGAAGACTGTGGGGGGAAGAATTTCCACGCAGGTCGAGTTGAGCGGCCGTCTTTTTCCCCCCGGCCCTTCTGCTCACCCCGTCTTCTCCCTCCCTCTCTCAAGTTTTTCCCGCAATGCTCTAGACAGACCGGTCTGTTTGATGGTACGCTGCGCGAAGTTGATCACCAGACAGACCCTTCTGTCCTAGGCTTTGAGAGGATGCAATGACGCCCACAGCGGTAGCAGTACCCAGCGCCAGGCCCCGGAGGACAGCGTGGCGCCTTTCCCCAGCCGTCGCGTTCGCGCTGCTCACATCGATTCTCGTCTCGCTGCTTGCGAGCTCGAGCGCGCCCACCCCGCTGTACGCGACCTATCAGGCCCGTTGGGGCTTCTCGGCGGTGACGATCACGGTGATCTTCGGCGTGTACGCCGTCGCTGTGCTCTGCTCGCTGCTCGTCTTCGGCTCGCTGTCGGACCACATCGGCCGGCGGCCGATTCTGCTCGCCGCGCTCGTCGTCCAGGCCGGGGTCATGGTTCTGTTCGCGACTACGTCGGGGCTGCCGGTACTGCTCGCGGCCCGGATCATCCAGGGCCTCGCGACCGGAGCCGCGGTCGGAGCGATTGGAGCCGGGCTCGTCGACTTGCACGCTGGCCGCG
The DNA here is from genome assembly GCA_963763525.1 of uncultured Solirubrobacterales bacterium. GTDB lineage: Bacteria > Actinomycetota > Thermoleophilia > Solirubrobacterales > Solirubrobacteraceae > Palsa-465. The sequence goes on along the minus strand of CAVXPA010000005.1, from coordinate 550,911 downwards.
GCCCGGTCGCGAACGCCGCCGGCGCGATGGCCGGCACGGCAACCGGCGCGCTCGGCTCGGCGCTGCTCGTCCAACTGCTTCCCGCCCCGACCGAGCTCGTGTACTTCGTGCTGGTGGGCATCTTCCTGATTCAGGCCGTGGCCGTCGTCGGCATCGCCGAGACCTCTCCCCGCGTCCCAGGTGCCCGCCGCGCGCTGCGACCCACGCTCGCGATGCCCCGCCAGGTCCGTGGCGCCCTCGCGATCGCGGCGCCGTCGCTCGTCGCGGTTTGGGCGCTGGCCGGCTTCTACGGCTCACTCGGCCCCTCGCTCGCCGGCCTCGTCGGCCACTCGCACTCGACGATCCTCGGCGGGGCATCGCTGTTCGTCCTCGCCGGCAGCGGCGCGCTCACGGTTCTCGCCTTCCACCGCGTCGACCCGCGGACCTTTGCACTCGCCGGCACCGCGCTTGTCATCGTTGGCGTCGTGACTGTCCTGTGGTCGGTCTCGGCCCACAGCGTCGTCGGCTTCTTCGTCGGCACCGCGCTCGCCGGAGCGGGTTTCGGCGGCGGCTTCCAGGGAGGCCTGCGGACGATCCTTCCACTCGCCGCGCCGACGGAGCGCGCCGGCGTGATCTCCGTCGCCTACGTCATCTGCTACCTGGCGATGGGCCTCCCCGCGATCCTCGCCGGCGTCCTCGTCGTCCACAGCACCATCACGGCGACCGCGCAGGAATTCGGTGGTGTCGTGATCGGGCTCGCCGCGCTGACCGGAGCCAGCCTGCTGGCCGGCATCGCCCGCCGGCGGATCTACGATGAGCCGTGCGCGACCGCCTAGGCTGCCTGAGGGCCCCAGAAAAGAGACGACCGACGATGTCTACCTCCACCAAACCGTCACCCCGTGAGCGCCTCCTCGACGCCGCGAACGAGCTGTTCTATGCCGAAGGCGTCCAGTCGGTCGGCATCGACCGCGTGATCGCCCGGGCGGGCGTCGCCAAGGCCTCCCTCTACAGCACGTTCGGCAGCAAGGAAGCGCTCGTCCGCGCGTATCTCGAACGCCGCCACGAGGTCGTCGTGGGCCGCCTGCGAGCGGCCGCCGCCGAGGTCGAGGACCCGGTCGAGCGGCTGCTCGCCGTATTCGACGCGCACGCTGCCCTGTTCCTCCGCTCCGGCTTCCGCGGCTGCGCGTTCGTGGCGGCGGCCGCCGAGGCTCCTACTGAGGGCCAGATCGCCGAGGCGACCGCGGAGTACCGCCAAGAGGTCCGCAGCCTGTTCGTCGAGCTCGCGACCGAGGCCGGAATCGCCGACCCCGAACAGCTCGCCGACCAGCTCCGGCTCATCTACGACGGCAGCAGCATCGCCGCGAACCTCGACCACAATCCCGGGATCGCCCACCCAGCCCGGGCCGCCGCCCGAATCCTGATCGAGGCCGCGCCCCGCGGCGCCGCAGCACCCGTGTCCAGAGCGGCGACCAGAACGAGCGCATAGCTACGATCAGGATGATACGTGTCATCTTGAAGGAGGTCTGATGCCGCAGCCAGCAAGTCCGTTCCCGCCCCCGCCGAGCCCGACGCTGGCCGCGTCGCAGCTGGCACGGCTCGCGGAGCTGGGCGCGGAGCGCAGCGCTGACGTCGGCGAAGTGCTCTATCGGGTGGGCGACCGCGACTACCCGTTCATGGCGATCATCGAGGGCGAGGTCGAGATTCGCGACGCCGCCGGCAACGAGATCGTCCGGCACGGGCCGTCCAACTTTCTCGGTGAGCTCAACCTGCTCTCGGGCCAGACGGTGTTCGTCACGGCCGTCGTGACGAAGCCGTTGCGTTACATTGAGGTCGGGCGCGATGTGCTGCGAACAGTGCTCTATGAGGACGGTCCGCTCAGCGATGTCGTGCTGTCGGCGTTCATTGCCCGGCGCGAGGCGCTGCAGCGGGTGCAGGGACTCGGTGTGGAAATCATTGGACCGCACTCGTCGAGGGCGACGATGCGGATGCTCGATTTCGCGCGCGGCAATCGCCTGCCGCTGACGTGGCACGACACCGAGCACCCGGACGGTCGAGCGGCCGCGGCTCTCGTAGAAGGCCTCGACGAGGCAAAGCTGCCGTTGGTGCGGTTGCCCGGCGGCGTCGAGCTCCAAGGCCCGTCGCCCGGCGAGGTCTCTCGCGCGCTGGGAATCGGCCGCGAGCTCGCGGCGCGGGAGGACGTCGACCTGCTCATCGTCGGTGCGGGTCCGGCCGGCCTCGGCGCCGGCGTCTATGGCGCCTCCGAGGGCCTCGACACGCTGGTAATCGACAGCATGGGGCTCGGTGGTCAGGCTGGCACGTCACGTCGGATCGAGAACTACCTGGGGTTCCCTGCGGGACTCAGCGGGACGGAGTTGACCAGCCGAGCTGTGACTCAGGCGCGGAAGTTCAACGCGCGGATGGCCACGCCGTACCGCGCGGTCTCGCTGGAGCCCGGCGAGGGGCGCCACACCGTCAGGCTCGAGGAGGGGCATGAGATCACCGCCCGCGCGGTGGTGATCGCCACCGGCGCGCAGTACCGTCGGCTGCCGGTCGAGAGCCTCGACCAGTACGAGGGCATCAGCGTCTTCTACGAGGCCGGACCGCCCGAGGCGCAACTGTGCGGGGCCGAGCGCGCCGCCGTCGTCGGCGGCGGGAACTCGGCGGGTCAGGCCGCGGTCTGGCTCGCTCGCGGCGGCTCGCTGGTGACGCTGCTGCATCGGCGCGCAGATCTGCGGGAGACGATGTCGGACTACCTCGTGCGGGAGCTCGAGCGCTACGGAGTGGCCGTGCGCGACAACAGCGAGATCGCCGCCCTTCACGGCGACGACGGTCAGCTCGAGGCGGTGACCCTCGTGAGCGGCGAGCGGCTGCGGTTCTCGTTCCTGTTCCTCTTCCTCGGTGCGCTGCCATGCACCGAATGGCTGGACGACGTGGTCGGACGCCACGAGGACGGCTTCATTCTCACCGGCGCCGCCGTGGGCGCCGACAGCCTCCTGCAGACCACCGTTCCAGGGGTGTTCGCGGTCGGAGACGTGCGCTCGGGGTCGAGCAAACGGTGCGCCACCGCCGTCGGTGAAGGGGCATGGGCCGTACAGCTGGTCCACGCTCACCTCGCGGCAAGCGCTCGCTGAAACTGACGGGCGGCGGGAGGTTGCTCGTCGGCGCGGGCCGCTACTGACCGCGCCAGACCGGGTCGCGCTTCTGAAGGAACGCGCTCATCCCCTCCTGAGCGTCGTGCGCGAGCGCGTTCTCGGTCATGACCACCTCACAGTGCTCGTACGCATCGTGCTCGGGGCGATCGATCTGGGAGTAGAAGGCCTGCTTGCCCGTGGCGACGGTGTACGCGCTGGAGCTGGCGATCGTCTGGACCAGCTCCATGACCGCGCGTTCGAGTTGCTCGCCGGGGACGACGCGATTGACCAGTCCCCAGTCGAGCGCGGTCGCGGCATCGATCGGCTCGCCGGTGAGCAGCATCTGCATCGCGCGCTTGCGACCCACGGCTCGCGACACGGGCACCATCGGCGTCGAGCAGAACAAGCCGATCTTGACGCCGGGCGTCGCGAAGCGGGTGCCCTCCGCTGCAACCGCGAGATCGCACGCCGCGACCAGCTGACAGCCGGCCGCGGTAGCGATGCCGTGGACCTTGGCGATCACGGGTTGGGGAACCTCGTGGACCGTCTCCATCATCACGCTGCACCGATCGAACAAGCGGGCGAAGAACTCCCGATCTCGCCCGATCATCTCCGACAAATCATGCCCGGCCGAAAAGGCCGGGCCGGCGCCCTCGATCACGATCGCGCGGGTGTCGCGCTGCGTGGAGCACTCGCGCATGGCTGCGATCACCTCGTCCATCAGCTCGAGCGACAGCGCGTTTCGTTTATCGGGGCGGTTGAGCACGATTCGCGCGGCCGATCCGTCGCGCGTAACGAGCAAATCCCGGGAGTCGGTGTCTGGTAGCGAGCTCATGAGGACAACGTACTCGCGCGCGGCCCGTGAGACAAGCCGGCTCGCAGAGCCGCATTTGGCCGGGTCGGACGCAGGCGAGATAATCGAGCCGAGGGCCTGATGCCGCCGAGCGGACGATATTCGAATGAAGGAGGAAGGGTATGACCGACGCGCTGACTTCAACCGGGCCCATGTCCGCGCCGACTGCTACCGCGAGCAGCGTGTTTCGCACGGAGCTGAACCCGGTTGACTTCCTCCGCAGAGCCGCCTACCTGTATCCCGAGAAGATCGCTGTGGTGGATGAAGAGCGCCGCTACTCCTACGGTCAGCTGGCGAAGCGTTCATGGCGGCTTGCCAACGCACTGAGGTCCGCCGGGCTGCGTAAAGGAGACCGCGTAGCGACCCTGCTGTTCAACTCGGCGCCGATGCTCGAGGCGCATTTCGGGGTGCCGGCGGCCGGCGGAATCCTCGTGGCGATCAACAACCGGCTGGCGAGCCCGGAGGTCGAGTACATCCTCAGGCACAGCGGTGCCCGGTTCGTGCTGATCGATGTCGAGCTCGAGCCGCTCCTCGCGCCGCTGGCGCTATCCGACGTCACGGTGATCCCCTGGGATCGTGGCGATACTGAGGATGGGTACGAGCAGTTTCTCGCCGCCGCGCCGGGTGAGATGCCGGACAGCTGGCTCGAGGACGAAGAGGAGACGATCTCGATCAACTACACCTCGGGCACCACGGGCCAGCCGAAAGGGGTGCAGTACACATACCGTGGCGCCTATCTGAATGCGCTGAGCGAGGTGATCGTCGCCGGGATGAGCCACGAGTCGGTGTATCTCTGGACACTGCCCATGTTTCACTGCAACGGTTGGTGCTTTCCGTGGGCGGTGACCGCGGTTGGAGCAACGCATGTGGCCTTGCGCGCCGTCGATCCCGACCTCGTCTGGCAACTGATCGATGAAGAAGGGGTCACCCACTACAACGGCGCACCCACGGTTCACCTGATGATCATCAACCATCCGAACGCACACCGCCTGGAGCGGCAAGTGACCGCGATGGTTGCCGCATCGCCACCGTCGCCGACGCTCCTGGCTCGCATGGCCGAGCTCAACTTCCGGATCGTCCACGTCTACGGTCTCACCGAGACCTACGGCCCGATCACGATGTGCCCGGCTCAGGAGTGGTGGCAGGAGCTGCCGGTGCAGCAGCGGGCAAAGCTGCTCGCGCGCCAGGGCCAGGCCTACCCTTCGGCGGACCTGATCCGGGTCGTCGATCAGGACATGCACGACATCGCCCAGGACGCTGAGACGATGGGCGAGGTGGTGATGCGCGGCAACAACGTGATGAGCGGTTACTTCGCAGACCAAGCGGCCACCGAGAAGGCGTTCCGCGGCGGCTGGTTCCACTCCGGTGACCTTGCCGCCTGGCATCCGGACGGCAACATCGAGCTGCGCGACCGAAGCAAGGACATCATCATCTCCGGTGGCGAGAACATCTCGAGCATCGAGGTCGAGCAGACCATCTCCGCTCACCCGGCCGTCCTCGAGTGCGCGGTGATCGGGATTCCCCACGAGCGCTGGGGCGAGCGACCGAAGGCGTTCGTCACGCTCAACGGCGAGTCGGTTGCAACCCCAGAGGAGATCATCGCCTTCTGCCGCGAGCGGCTCGCCCACTACAAGTGCCCAGACGCAATCGAGTTTGGACCGCTGCCGAAAACCTCCACCGGCAAGGTGCAGAAATTCGCTCTGCGCGAGCGCGAGTGGACTGGGCGCGAAACTCGAGTGGGCACAACGTAGCTTCTCGCCACAGGGAGCCTCGCGGCCCGCCAGTCCGCTGGCACGTCAGTGCTGTTCGTCGCGCAGTTCGGTCAACAGGCGCAGCAGAGATGCCCGTAAGGCCTCGAGTTCTTGCGGGCTGATGAGCTCCGCCCAGCGCTCCTCGACGCGTGCGGCGGCCGCGTGCGTGACCGGCGGGACGGACGCACCCCGCGCAGTCAGGAACACCAGTCGCGATCGGCGATCGCGTGGGTTGGGCCGCCGCTCCACGTAGCCCGTGCCCTCGAGCTGATCGACCGCCTGCGCCATCGTCTGCTTGCGCACTCGGGCGAGCTCGGCGAGCTCGGAGACCGTAATGCCTTCTGGCGGCACGAACGGGAACACGTTCGCGGCCGACGGGTGGATGTCGTTGAAGCCCGCGGCGCGCAGCGCGCCGTCGATCTCCTGGGCGTACTGCTGATAGACCAAGCGGAGCAGCAGCCCGATCAGGGGACGGGCCGCAAGGCCGGCGCTCGCTTGCGGAGGTTCGCGGTTCGCTTCCAGTGGTCTACGCCCGCCTCGAAGATATAGACAGGTACCTGACCACTGTGGTAATATGGGCAGGCACCTGTCGATCCTATCCGAAATCGGAGCCAGAGCATGACCACAGCATCCGCCGTGTACACCCAGTTCGGACCGGCTCTCGGCTTGGCCGAGCGTACGCTCAGCGCCAATCTACGCGCTCACCTCGCCGAGCGCGACGTCGAGCCGGAGACCTGGTATGCGCTGCAGTTGATCGCGACGCGCGGCCCTCGCCTCGCACGCGGCGAACTGGTCGGCGTCCTCACGTCGCCGCGTTTGCACGCGGACTCCGTGCACGAGCTCCTTGCTCGGCTCGAGGACCACGGCCTGATCGCCGGCGACGCCGAGGTCCACCTCACCGACGAGGGCGTGGCCCTCCACGGAAGCCTCCGCGAGTACATAGCCCGACCAACCGCAGAGCTGCTGAGCCAGTTCGACGTCGACGATATCGAGACGACCGTCCGCACTCTTCAAGCGATCACGCAGCGCGTCGAGGAGCGCCTGGCAGCCGCGGTCGAGCGCTAGCGCTTGACCGCGTACTGGAGGTAAACGACACCGCTTCTGAAGCGGCGTTCGGCGAGCAGTTCGAGTTGCACACGCACGCCGTCGGGCAGTGCCGGCTTTCCCCGACCGACGATGATCGGAACGAGGAACAGCTGGCACTGGTCGACCAGCCCCGCGGCAAGCGCCTCGCCAGCGAGCTCGGCACCCCCAACGGTGATGTCGCGCCGTGAGGTCTCCTTGAGCCGCCTGATCGCATCGGGCTCGAAGACACGCTCGAGTCGCGTCCTCGCGCTGGATACCGTCTGAAGTGTCCGGGAGTAAACGATCTTCTCGGCCGCCCGCCAGATCTCGGCGAAGTCGCGCGTCAGCGGCGGATAATCGCCTTCGGGCTCCCAGAAGCGCATCGTCTCGTACATGCGGCGCCCGTACAAGTAGGTGCCGATCGGCCGCTCGAGGTCGTTGATGTGCGCGAGCACATCGTCATCGGGCGCCGCCCACTCGAACCCGCCGTGTTCGTCCTCGACGTACTCGTCGAGCGAGGCGATCGCCGAATAGATCAGCTTCGCCATGTCACCTCATATCGAGGCGACGACGCGCGCTTGGAAGGAACACCCGGCGGACGCTAGCAGCGGGCCGGTGCCATGGCTTGTCAGGTCGTGACTTTGCGGTAGCTCCCCTCGCGGAACTCCTCGGCGAGTCCAGGATGACTCGGATGCCAACCGAGCCGGTCCCGAGCCTTGGCGGCGACGGTGCCTTGATCGAGCAGAAGGACCTCCGCGAAATAGTCGCCGAGGCGCGCTCGGGCCTCGCCCTCGGAACCAGGCCCCGCCCCTGGAGCTCCGACCGCGACTGCCGCCGCTTCGGTCAGCTCGGCGAGGGTGGGAGTCATTCCGTTGCCGACGACGTAGCGGCCACGAGCAGAGTCGTTCTCCAGGACGCGCCGGAAGAAGTCGGCAAGGTCGGCAACGTGAACCGTCGCCCAGTGCTGCTGTCCCGTGCCCAGCATGATCAGGTTGCCGTCCTCATCTCGCGGCGAGGCGAGAAGCAGGCCGGGGATCCCTCCCCCACCGTCACCGTAGGCGGTGCCGGCGACTATCACCACACCGCGCATGCCGGAGGCCTCGAGGACCCGCCGTTCGATCGGGATCTTCCACGCCACGAGAGCGGGTGGATTGAACGCGGACTCTTCGGTGATAGAGGTGTTGTCGCCGTAGATCCAGAGGCCGCTGATGTGCAAATAGGGCTTGTTCGTCCCGGCGAACGCCTGGATCGCCGTATCGGCCACGGCGGCATCGAGCTTCGCGCTGGTTTCGTCACCGGGACTGGCGGTGTGGATGGCTCCATCCGCACCGCGGAGCAGGGCCAGAAGCGTCGGTTGCTCGTAGAGGTCGACCACGATCGGCGTCGCGCCGCGCGCCGCGACGCCGTCGGCCTGATCGTGGTCCCGGACGAGCGCGATCACCTCGTGGCCGTGCAGTTGGAGCTCGCTAAGAATGTGCGATCCGACGAATCCTGTTGCGCTTGTGAGTGCGACTTTCATAACTTGACAGCTCCTATCCAGTTCGGGGTGCTCGGGATGGGTCCCGCCGCTGACATCACCGTGGGCGACGCGCGCGCGACCGCAGTCCTCTCGAAGAAAGTTGTTCAAGCGATTGCTTGATAATAGGCACGCGACTCGCACTTGTCAAGCGAGCGCTTGAATTGTTTGGGCACTCAGAGCGGCTCGACCACGGCGCCGGCCTCCTGTGAGGCGACGTCCCCGACCGCCGTGCCCCGCAGCGCGAACAGCGAGGCGACGAACGCGACGCCGATCACCGCCGCCCCAATTGCGAGGCTCAGGCGGTAGCCGCTCGTCAGCGCAGCGTCGAGCGAGGCGCCGCTGTGACTCAGCGCATCGGCGTGTGTCGCCGCGATCGTCCCGAGCAGCGCGACGCCGGTTGCGCTGCCGAACTGCTGCACGGTGTTCAAGAACCCCGACGCGATACCCGCCTCGCCGGGCGCCACGTCGACCAGCGCGAGCTGCGTGGAGCTGATGAAGGCGGCGCCGATCCCAATGCCCGTGAGCGCCAGGCCAAGTCCCTGGAATGGCAGATACGCGGTATGCGGCTCGAGCGCCAGCGCGAGGATCGCGATCCCGACGGCCACGACGGCGATGCCCGCGAGGAACGTGAACCTCAGCCCGAAGCGGCGCGCGATTCTTCCAGATGGTCCCAGCGACATCGCCGTGACCATCAGCGACTGCGGCAGGAACACGAAGCCGGTCTGCTGGGGCGTGAAGCCTTTGATGTTCTCGAAGTACAGCGCGCAAACGAAGAACGCTCCGTAGTTTCCGACCATCAGCACGCCGCGCGCCGTGGCGATCGTCTTCAGCGAACGGATCTTCAGCACGACCGGCGGGAGAATCGGCTCCGATATGTGCCGCTCGAAGAACGAGAACGCGACCAACAGCAGCGCCGCCGCAAGCAGCAGGCCGATCGTCTGCGCAGATCCGAGCCCGACGTTCTCCGATCGAACGATCGCGGTCGTTGCCGCCAGCATCGCAAGGGTGATCAGCAAGCTTCCGAGCCAGTCGACGCGCTTGCGTCCCGCCGCGGCCGGCGGACGCTCGAGCGTCGCGCGCCCCGCGAGGAACACGAACAGCCCGACGGGCACGTTGATGAAGAACAACCAGTGCCAACCGAGCGCCTGCGTGATCACCCCGCCGATCACGAGTCCGAGCGACGCACCGGCGACCGCGACGAAGATGAAGACCGAGGTGGCGGTTGCCCGAGCGTCCGCGTCGGGGAACTCGACGACGATCAGCGAGAGGATTCCCGAGGCCATCGCCGCCGCGCCGAATCCCTGCACGAAGCGCGCGCCCACGAGCACCCCGGGGCTCCCGGCGAGTCCGCACGTGAGCGAAGCGAACGTGAAGATTGCAACGCCGCTCAAGAACATCGCGGTCCGCCCCCACAGGTCGCCGAGCCGCCCACAGAGCATCAGGAAGCTGCCGAGCGCGATCAGATAGCCGTTCGGCAGCCAGGTCAGCGACGCGCCACTGAAGTGCAGATCATGCTGGATCGGGCGCAGCGCGACGTTCACGATCGTCGCGTCGAGCGTCAGCATCAGCTGGCCCGTGCAGACGATCGTCAGCGCCACCCAGCGGCGCGACGGACCCGACAAAAGCGAGTGGCCGCTCACGCGCCGCCGAGGCGCGCGGCCGGCTCGCTCTCTGCTACCGCCATGCCACCCGGGCGGACCTTCATGCGACTGTCCTCCGATCGACAGAACGGATGTCGAAATCTACCAAACAGCTGGCCGAAGCCGAGCCGGTCGACCACCATTGGGAGTCGGGCGTAAGGTCTCCCCGGTGCGCTGCCTGCTGCTCCACCCCCATCCCGACTACGGGGGCAACCAGCACAACAACGTCATCGCCGCGCTGTTCGCCGCTCTCGACGACGCGACCCGTTTCGACTTCGTCTCCTCGAACCTCGCCACAGCCGCTGCTCAGGTGCTCTCGCAACTCGACGCTGGGCCGGCGTGGCTCGTCGGCTACTCGTTCGGCGGCGGCGTCGCGTCGCTCATCGACGATCCTCGCGTGCTCGGCTGGTTCCTCATTACTCCGGCTCTCACGATGGTTGACCCGGTGATCGGCCTCGACGAAAGGCCCAAGCACATCCTTGCGGCCGAACACGACCGGTATCTCTCCCCCGCAGTGCTTCACGACGCGACGGCAGGCTGGACGGCCACCACGCGCGACGTCGTTGCTGGCGCCGATCACTTCCTCGTCGGCCACGAAGCCGACGTCGCTGCGCGATGCGTTACCTGGCTGAACGAGAGCCGGTCCGGCTAGAGCCGCCCGAAACTGCTCGTCGGCGCGGCGTATACGCGCCCGCCGCCCGGCCGGAACCTGGAGAACGGCGTATACGCGCCCGCCGCCAGCGCCGGAACCTGGAGAACGTCCCACTCGAGACGCCGCCGGCGCCGAGTGGGCTGTTGACCCCGCTCCAGATGGTTAACAGCCCGGTCGCCGATTTTCGGAAGCTCGAGTGGGCAGTTCTCCAGGCGGTCGGCTTCGCTAAAGGTCTGCTGTCCACCGCAGGTTCCGACGTCTCGGCGCTGCGGATTGCAACCGCGCCATCCCGAGGACACCAGCTCGAGCTCGGCCGGCCTCAGCGGGTGGGGAACACCCCGTAGATCGAGATTGCCCAATTCACGACCGCGAACGGGATCAGCTCATCACCTTGCCTTGAGCTTCCGCTCGTGTCGCCGACCTGCTGGTTCTTCTGCGAGTCGGCTCCGGCCGTGACGCGCCCGCGCAGGTCGGGTAGCGCGAAATTGTCTTTTCCGTTACCGCCGTAGTGTGTGCCGATCACGACAAACAGTGCGACATGCCCGTTGATATCGATCAGTCGCCCGTCGCACGGAAGCCATCCGTCCGGCACCGCCGAGGCAAACGCACGAATCTCGCCGACGTAAGCCATTGCTAGGACCTTCCCGGGAAGCTGCCGTTGGTGCAGATGCAGTAGGTCACTTGTACGCGCGGCCGGCGGCCGGGGCCATCCGGCGCGAGGTCGAGACGTCGCTCGGCGATGTGAGTTTTCGGCGTTTGGGGATCGTCGGTGTTAACGCCCACCGGCGTCGCGCCGCGAAGATCCGGGAGCCTGAATCTATCCCTCGTCGCGGCGCCCCAGCCGGGACCGATCACGGCGTACAGCGCCGTATTGCTGACGATCGTCAGTTCGCGCCCATCGCACACCTCCCAGTCGGCAGGGACGAACCGCGAACTGAAAGCGAAGGCGCGGACCTCGCCGACGAAGGGCGCCGCAGCTCCAGGGTCCGGGTTGATCAGGCACGTCAGGCCTAGGGTCGAGGGGTTCTTGTCCGTACTGCGCAGCGCGATTGCGCGCCCGTACTCGCCCAGCTTGCGAGATGGCCCGCCAGGCGGCTGTCCGGCTCCCGCCAGTCCGCGGCCCCGAGCATCGGGCAGGCGGAAGCGGTCCTGCCCAGAGCCCGGAAAAGCGCCCTTGATCGCCTGTGCCAGGTATGGGTACGCGGCGTCCATGAGCTCAGAGCCCACGCATTCCAACCAGCCGGCCGGCACATAGCTGCCGGCGAACAGACGCAGCTCGCCGGGGTACAGTTGCTCGTCGTAGACCCTCGCAGTCGTCGCGGCGCTTGCAAGCGATCCGCCGCGCGCTGCCATCGCCCCCACGGCGAGCGCGGCGCCCGCTTGCAGCAACGACCGGCGCGTGTGCCCCTGATCAGCCGCGATCATGCCGGCCGGTACGGTATCACACCACCCCGCGGCGATCCCGGAGAATGTCGTCATGTCAATTGAAGCCGTGATATTCGACATTGGCGGCGTTCTGGAAGTCAATCCGCGGACCCGATGGCAAGAGCGGTGGGCACACCGGTTGCACATGGATCTCGACTCGTTCGAGCAACGCCTCGCCGACATCTGGGCTGCCGGCTCAGTTGGACAGATCAGCCTTAAGGAGGTCGAGCGAAGGGTCGCGATCGCGCTCGAGCTGGACCGGACGACCGTCAGCGTGCTCATGGACGACGTCTGGTCCGAGTACGTCGGAAGCCTCAACGAGGAGTTGGCAGCGTACTTCACTTCTCTGCGCCCGAGGTACAAGACGGCGATGTTGAGCAACAGCTTCGTGGGCGCGCGCGAGCGGGAGGAGCAGCTGTACCACTTCGCCGAAATGTGCGACGTCATCGTCTACTCACATGAGGTCGGCTGGCGCAAGCCGGATCCTCGGATCTATCGCATCGTGTCCGATCGGCTGCGTGTCGCTCCTGGCGCGGCAGTCTTTCTCGATGACCTTCAGGAAAATGTCGACGGAGCGCTTGCCGTCAGCATCCACGCCATCCTCTTTCGCGACAACGAGCAGGCAGTCGCAGAGGTCGTGGCGCTTCTGATGGACTGAACTCGGCACGACGAGCGGCGATCCAGCCAGGGTCACCCCGAGCGATTCCGCCACGCCGTTCTTGTGAGGTCGTACTCGACTTCGCCTTGCTCGGCCCCCGCGACCAACTCGTCGAATGGATCAGCGGAGATGAACCCCCGATTGAAGGTCAGACCGACAGCCGCCATCGTTGCCCGTGACGCCGCGTTGACCGCCATCGTCTGAGCGAAGATCCGATCAAGGCGAAGATCTTCGAAGCCATAGCGGATCAACTCTCGGGCGGCCTCGCTGGCGTAGCCGCGGCGCCAGTGCCGGCGCAGCACGCGATAGCCCAACTCGGCCTCATTGGCGACCTTCGGTTGATCCGGTCCGTGCGGCGGCCGCAGGATCCACCAGCCGACGAAATCGCCGCCCGTCAAGCCAACCCAGAATCCGAGACCGGAGACCTCATCGGCGGACGCCATGCGGCGGCGGTGTGCCTGCTCGACTTCGTCGGATGAGACAGCCCGTCCAGTGATGTACCTCATGACCTCGGGATCGGAGTCCATCTCGATCTCGAACCGGAGGTGCTCGTCGGCAAGCGGTACGAGACTGAGCCGCTCCGTATGCAGATTCGGTTGCGCCATATACCCGAAGTTTCGCAGGCACCTGCGCAGCTACTCGCGAGCGGCTCTTCCCCGTTAACAAGAATCGCAAGTCGCAGCGCGGGACCACGCCAAATCACCCCCTCGGGGCGATCCGGAATCACCCAGTTCGGTGCCAACCTCCACGGTGCAGATGCAGAACTGATCTCAGCGATCACTCCCAGATGTCACCGGAAGGGAAGCGTTTCCACGGGTGACTGTCGTTGGTACGCGGAAATTGAATTGATGGAGCTTGAAATGAACACTTTCCTACCTTCTCACCGAGCCCGCGTGGCCCGGGCACGCGATGCGTGGCGAGAAAGCCGCGCGACTAGTCTCGATCCGCTGGGGTGTGTTCCGGAGCGCGGAGGCGCCGATGCGAGCGTTCGCGTTCGCGTCCTACCTCGCCGCGCTGAACGCCGAGGAAGCGGCCGCGGCAGAACTCGCCCGACATGTCATCCCCGCGGTCGCTTAGGAGTTCCGGGATGACAGCAAACCGGCACCCACGATCGGCATCCAGGAGGCATCCGCGGTCGGCGCCCCGGCGCCGGCCACGATCCGCGATCCGGCAGCGCGCATTCGCCGGAGTCAGCGTCGGCGTATTGCTCGCGATCACGGCCCTGGCCGTCGCGTTTCGCCCACGCGCTGGGTCGCCTGCACCGCGGCCTGACTCGCCGGCTCGCCCAAGCACGACAAGTTTCTCCGAAGCACCGGCTCTCCCGTCAACTATCACCACCACCACAAGGAGCAAGATGATGTTCCGCTTTATCTCGTGGTTGGCGGTCGGGATCGCGGCAGCGTTCCTGGTCGTCGCCACCGCCGCGTTCTCGGCGGCCGTCGCGACGTGGCTCGCGTTCGCGCTGAGCGTCGGCATCCTGGTCATCTCAGCTGGGATCGGCTACCGCTACCGCGAGGATCTCGCCTCGCTGCTGCTCGCGGGCGCGGCCGTCGCGATCAGCGCCTGGACGATCGTCGCAAGCCTCGTGTTCAGCCAGAGCACCGTGCAGACCCTGGCCCTCGCCAGCGCCCTCGCGATCAGCGGTCTGGCGATTGTCGGCCTGACGACGAACGAGCTCGAGCACGACTACGTCGTGTCCGCTCGCCAGGAGGACGCTTCCCGCGACAGCCAGTCCCGGCTCGCCGCCGCGGCCTGACATCGACCCCGTTTGCCTGCGCGGCATCCCTCATGGGGTGCCGCGTCGGCATTTAAGCTGACGTGTGATGCTCGACGGCCGGAACCCGTTCTAGAGCATCAGTCTCGCAGGCTGGTACGCGGACTGACGCGTTTCGACCAGCCGGTGGCCGAGGCCACCCGGGGACCCGCAGCGGTTGCCGGCGGGAATGAGATTGCGACGGTGAGGCCGCCTTCCGGTCGCGTGCGCGCGCTGAGCTCGGCCCGGTGCGCGTTGGCGATTGCCTGAACGATGGAAAGTCCCAGCCCGTGCCCACTGTTGTGGCGGGTACGGGCGGCGCCCAGTCGCTGGAACGGTTGCAGAAGGCGCGAGACTTCCTCGGGCGGGATCTTGGGGCCGCTGTTGGTGACGGTCAGGAATGCGTGCTGGTGACGAGTCCCCGTGGTGATCTCGACATGCCCGCCGGGAGTGTTGTGGCGTATCGCGTTGTCGATCAAGTTGCCGACCAGCCGCTCGAGGAGCCTCGGATCGCCGACCGTGGGAGCTGGGTCCAGCGTTCGGCGAACGTCGAGGCCGAGGCCGGCGATCTGCGACTCATGCGCGAGCATGGCCTGGGAGGTGAGGCTCGCAAGGTCGACGGGTTCACGGCTTTCGAGCCCGGCTTGACCGCGCGTAAGCGCCAGCAGCCCGTCGATGATCCGCTCGAGGTGCTGCTCGGATGCGAGCACGCGCTCGTGAGCTGTGCGCAGCGAGGCGACATCCGCGTCGGGGTTGGCGAGCGAGACCTCGATCACCGCTCGCTGGCGTGTAAGCGGGGCGCGGAGCTCGTGCGAGGCGTTGGCAACGAACTGGCGCTGCGCCTCGTAGGAGTCCTGCAGCGGCTGCAGGACCCGACCGGCCACGAGCCAGCCCAGGCCGAGCGACAGCAGTGACATCCCTGCGAGCGCGATCCCCGACTGGATCAGCAGTTGCTGGCGGACTTGCGTGCGCCGCTGGACGGCCGCAGAGGTCAGCTCGCGGTCGGGCGCGAACCCGCACGCGGTCGCCGCGTCCGTGAACGCCGGCGACCCGGTGTCGATCGTGGCCGGGATCGCGAGGAGCGCTCCGTCGCGATCGGCCAGCTCCCTGACGCCCGTCAGGTCTGCGGGCATCGTGTTTGTCGGGTTGGGAAACGCGGAGATCCCGTGCTGGCGCATGCACTCCGCGACCCCGCGCCACTGCGCCATGGTCTGTGTAGAGGGGTCCGTCGTCGAGCCGGGGGCGGGGACAGCGGGAGCCTGGGGTGCGTGGGCAGGACTCGGGCCCGCGCTCACGAGCTCGCCTTGCGGCGGCTCCGATAGCCGCATTCGCACCACCGACGAGTTCGAGGCCGGTCCGTTCTGGATGGTGAATACGAATCCGGCGTTGACCAGCAGCACGTACGTGATCGCCATCAGTGCCGCACCGGAGAGCACGAACAGCGCGCCGTAGAGCAGCGTCAGGCGCACGCGGACGGTCCGGTGCGGCAGGTGTCGCCCGACAGCGAGTTGGGTGATCCGGCTGTTCAGCCGCGCGGCGACGCTCATATTCGGTAGCCGGCCTTCGCGACGGTCTCGATTACGGGAGGATCACCGAGCTTGGCGCGCAGACGGCTCAACGTGGTTCGGACGGCGCCCGTGAACGGGTCGGCGTTCTCGTCCCACACGCGCGCGAGCAGTTCCTCGGCGGAGACGACGCGACCCTGGGCCGCGAGCAGGAGCTCGAGCGCCCCGAACTCCTTGGGCGTCAGCTCGAGATCGCGCCCGGAGCGCTGCGCGGCGCGTTTGGCCGTGTCGAGCACGACATCGCCCGACTGCAGCACTGGCGGGATGCTCGGCTGCGCTCGACGGGCCAGCGCGCCGATCCGCGCGACCAGCACTGCGAAGGCGAACGGCTTGGCCAGGTAGTCGTCGGCGCCGAGCCCAAGCCCTTCGATCAAGTCGTCGTTCGTAGCCGCGCCCGTCAGCATCAGCACCCGGCTGCGCCCGCCGGCCGCGACGAGCCGTGCGCATACCTCGTCGCCATGGACGACCGGGAGGTCACGATCGAGCACGATCACGTCGTAATCGTTGACGAGCGCGCGCGCCAAGCCGACCTCGCCATCCAGTGCGATATCGACCGCCATCCGCGCTTGGCGCAGGCCGATCGCGACTGTCTCCGCCAGCTCGTCGTCGTCCTCGATCACCAGCACCCGCATCTTCGGCTCCTCCTTGTTGTGATCAAGGTAGGCGACGCGGTGTTTCAACGCTGTTTCGCCTGCTCCGGCGAGCAAATCGCCACCGGGCTCGGAGCGAAACAAGGCTGAAACAGCCTACCGCGTAGAACCGCGTGTGAACACCGAAGCGCCTCCAGAAGGAGACCAGATGCCAGACAGAATCCATCCAGAGCGGCTGACCCGCTCACGCCGTTCGCGCCTGCTCGCGCTCGCAACACTCGTGGGCGGAGTTCTCCTGGCGGGGTGCGGGGGGAGCTCTTCCAGCCCGCCCGTGGCAACAGGGGGCGGCGGCGGGACCACGGCGGCCTCGACCGTCACAGCCAATGCCGCGACAACCGCCGGATCGCGCGCCGCAACCAACTCGGCCGCGACGAGCTCGGGCGCGAGCGCGCCGGATGCCAATGGGTCCTCGCCCGGGCTGGCGTTCGCCGATTGCATGCGCGCCAACGGCGTGCCCAACTTCCCGGATCCAGAGCCCGGAAGTGGAGCGGCCTTCCAGATACCGGCTGGAAGCAACCCTGCAGCGCCTGCATTCAAGGAGGCGCAGGCGAAGTGCCGCAAGCTCATGCCCGGCGGCCTCCCCGGCTCGGGGCCCGGGCCCTCGGCACAGACAATTGCGAAGCTGGTCAGAATCGCGCAATGCATGCGCCAGCACGGCGTCTCCGCGTTCCCCGACCCGCGGACCTCCGTCCCTTCGAACGTCAACCCGAGCGAGTTCCCGGAGATAACCGATTTCGACGGGGCGATCCTTCTGTTCCCGGCGAGCCTCAACATGCAGGCGCCGGCTTACAGGCAGGCCCTGACCGCGTGCGGCGCGCCGCCACTGGGTCTCCCTCACTGACTGGCGCGCGAGTGCGCGGCGTGGACTCGTAAGATTGAAATGAGCACCGTCACGCGCAGAACGCTCACGGCCTGGCTGCTCCATCACGGGTTCGTCGAGCTCGGCGGCAAGGCCACGAGCCATCGGCGCTTTCGTCACGAATCGGGTGTCGTGATCACGCTTCCCGGCCACGGCAGGCAGAACCTCAGCCAGAAGCACGTCGGAATGATCCTGCGCCAGCTCGAGGCGGTGGGTTTCGACCGCGACACGATGCGCCGCGACCTCAATGCTGAATGACCGGGCGCGGGAACCCCGAGGGTGGAGGTGATCGTGATGGGTGAGCGGCGGATCGACATCGATCGCGCGCGAGGGGACGCAAAAGCGCTGCTGCGGGCGGCGCAGGAGGGACGTGCCGAGGAGGTCTACCGGCTGCTGGAGGCCGGAGCGGCACCGAGCGCGCGGGATCCCGAGTCCGGTGGCACCGCTCTGCATCTCGCCGCGGCGCGGGGGTCGCTCGATGTGATCGACTACCTCGTCGGCTGGGTGCCGGTCGACAAGCATGCACGCGATAGAGCAGGACGGACTGCGCTGGGGGCGTGTGTCGAAGGGACGGCCGATCCGGTCGTGATCAGGGTCCTGGTGTCGGTCGGGCTCGCGCCCGAGCGCTGGATGCTCGACCGCGTCTCTGATGAGCTCGCCCAGTGGCTCGCGGACCGCCTCGAGAGGCCGCGCGAACGCTGCCGGCTGCCTGCGCGGTTTGCCGAGGCCGCGTGCAGCGCGGACGCCGCGCTCTTCAGGGCGATCGCGAGCTCGCCGCTCGCCGAGACGCGCCCGGTCGGCGCCGACGGGTTTGCCGTTGTCACGGGGCAGTGGAACAACACTCGCAACGGGGTCGTGTGCAGCCGCCTGCACGATCAGGACGAGGACGAGCAGATCGCCTCGGTCCTTGACTGGCTCCGTCAGCGACGCGCTCCTGCGCAGTGGCTCGTCGCACCGGAGAGCGTGCCGCCGAACCTCGGCGAGCTCCTGCAGCGTGCGGGGTGCCGGCCGGAGCGTTCGGCCGTGCACATGGCGGCACTGCTGGCCAATCTCGACCTGTCGCCCAAGCGGCAACCGGCCGATTTGGAGATCGCGGCAATCCACGAGGAACGGTCGCTGGCGGCCGCGCTCGAGGACCCCGTCGACGCGCGACTGCTCGCGTCGCTCGGGCTCGGGGACGCAGCGCCGTTGCGCAACTATGCCGCGATTCTCGGCGGACGTACCGTCGGTGTCGCGACGATGGTGCTCGACGGGGCGGTTCTCGACATCATCGAACTCACCGTCGAGGCGAAGCAGAGGCGGCGCGGCATCGGCCGAGCACTCGTCCTACACGCGCTGCGCGAGGGCGCCGCGGCCGGGCGCACCACGGTCACGATCGCTCCGACGCCCGCGGCGGTGACGTTCTACGAGGGGCTCGGGCTCGTGCTCGAACGCTATCCCCCGGACCGCTGTTACTACACGCCGTGCAACTGATCACCCGGGCGCAACGGCTATGGCACCTAGCCTAGCCGCTACCGGATCCGGCGGCCCATCTCGGCGGTGTCATAGCCGCCGAGCGCTTCCACGGTCAAGCGGAACTCCGGGCTCTCCATCAGCGCCCACAGCGGCGCCAGCAGCGCCGACTCGGCAGTGGTGCGGTCCGTGACGAGGTCGTAGGGCTCCTGAGCGATCGGGACGAAATCGAGCGCGAACGCCCGGGCGGCGGCTTGAACGCCCATGCCGCAGTCGGCCCGGCCTGCGGAGATCGCCGCCGCGACCGCCAGATGCGTCGGCTCCTCGCGCGCATAGCCGATGACGTTCGCGGGGTCGATGCCGGCGCACTGCAGCTCGTGGTCGAGCAGCACGCGGGTGCCGGCGCCTCGCTGGCGGTTGACGTAGCGCAGTCCGGGCCGAGCGAGATCGGCAATCCCGGCGAGGCCGAGCGGGTTGCCCGCCGCGACGATCAGGCCCTGCTGGCGGTGCACGAGGCGGACGATCGCGATCTCGCGCTCCGCGAGCAATTGCTCCACGTAAGGGACGGTGTAGGCGCCGGTCTCGGGTTCGAGCAAGTGCGAGCCGGCGAGATGGCAGAGCCCGTCACGCAACGCGATCAGCCCACCCAGCGAGCCGACGTTGCTGGAGGCGAATGTGACTCGCGGGTCGCGATCGCGTAGCTCGGAGGCAGCCAGGTCGAGGATCGGGTCGTGGGACCCGATCGCGACGATCGTGCCCTCGACTTCGGGCACGCTTCGCAAGAGCGAGATGTCGACCTCCTCGCCGGCGTGGTGGCCCTCGACCTCGGTGGGGATAACCAGGAGCCCGTCGGCTCGCACCAGCGACGTGAGCACGCCGGCGCCGCGGGGCAGCGGCGAGGCGACGAGCCCGTCGCCGACCCGTCCGAGCCGGACCCTGACCCAATCATCGGAGCCGATCACTGAGACGACCTTGCGCGCGAGCCGTGCGCGCGTCTGGGGGCGGGGTGCGGCGACGGCGCCCTCGAGGTCGGCGAGCAGTGGCGCGGCGAAGATGTCAAACGTCAGCGAGGCGGACACCGGGTAGCCGGGAGCGCCGATCACGGGGGTGGCGTCGATCGCGCCCAGGACGACGGGATGCCCTGGCCGCACCGCCACGCCGTGGACGGCCAGCGCGCCCAACTGCGCAACTAGCTGCGCGGTGTAGTCGTCGCGGCCGGCGCTGGATCCCGCGATGATGATCAGGAGGTCGCACTGTCCGACCGCGCCGCCGATCGCGGCGGCGATGCGCTCCTGGTCGTCGGGCTCGATCGGCAGGCTCACTGACTCGCATCCGGCGGCGCGGGCCTGCGCTGCGAGCATGAGCGAGTTGGTGTCCAGCAGCTCGCCGGGAGCGAGCGCTGATCCGGCCGGGCGCAGCTCGTCGCCGGTCGGCAGGATCGCGACGACCGGCGCGCGACGCACCGCGATCTCAGTCGCGCCGGCGGCCGCGGCGGCGGCGATGTCGACCGCACGCAGCCGGTGCCCGGCCGGAAGCAGGAGCTCCGTCGCGCTGATGTCCTCGCCGATCGAGCGGACGTGCTGGTACGGAGCGACGGCCGCGCGCAGCTCGGCCCGTCCATCGACGTAGTGCACGTGCTCGCGCATGACGACCGCGTCGTATCCCTCCGGGAGCGGGTCGCCGGTGTCGACGACTGCGAACGCGTCGGGCGCGAGCAGCAACGGGGTTGTCTCGCTGGCTCCCCGGGTGTCGGCGGCACGCAGAGCGATGCCGTCCATCGCGGCCGCGTCGAACGGCGGCGAGGATCGCGTCGCCCAGATCGGCTCGGCGATGACCCGGCCGACGGCCTGATCGAGCGCCACGGTGACGGCCGGGACCCGAGGCGGACAACCGGTCGCCTCACGGCAGCGGGCCCACTCCTCCAGCGCTCGCGCCAGCGGGACGTCGCGCAGGAACGGGGTGATGCGCTCAGCGATAGAGGATCACCTCGACCGTTTCGCCGGCGGAGAGGCCGTTCGCGTCCTCGGGGACGATCACATAGCCGTCGGCGCTCGTGAGGACTGAGAGCAGCGCGGACGGCCCGAAGATCGGTTCGGCTTCCTCGCCCGAGAGCCGGACCTGGACGACGTCGAGGCGCCCGGCCGCCGATGGCAGGTCGCGCGACAGCAGCCGCCGCGTCGTCGGTGCGTGGTGCTCGGCCGTCCACCCGCCGGCGCGACGCACCAGCGGCGCCCCGATGAGCCCGAAGACGACGAGTGCCGAGCGGGGGTTCCCGGGAAGCCCGATGATGGGGACCCCGTTGCTGTCGGCCAGCAGCGTTGGCTTGCCCGGCTTGATCGCAAGGCCGTGGCACCAGATCTCGGTCCCCGGGACCGCCGCGACGGCGGCGGCCGTCTCGTCTCGCGCGCCGACAGACGAGCCGGCGCAGATGACCACGACATCGCTGGCGGTGAGCGCGTCGGTAAGGGCCTCGCGCAACACGCCGGGATCGTCGCGGAGGATCTGCGGCGGGCGGGGCCGGCCGCCCGCCTCGCGCACGAGCGCGCCGACGGAGCTGCTCAGGGCGTCACGCACCTGCCCGGGACGCAGCGACCCAGCGTCGGGCGCGATCAGCTCGTCACCGGTCGCCAGGATCGTGACGACGGGTCGTGCGTGGACCTCGAGCTCGGCCACGCCCAGCGCAGCCAGCACCGCGATGTCCTGAGCCCGCAGCGGCGCCCCGCGCTGCGCCGCAAGCTGTCCCGGCGCGAGGTCCTCGTCGCCGCGCACGATCCCCTCCCCTGGCGCGACCGGCCGCACGACCTCGATCGTGCCCGGCATCGCCTCCTGCGTGTACTCGATCATCACGACGGCGTCCGCGCCGCCGGGCAGCGCGCCGCCGGTCGGGACGGCGATTGCGCCATGAGCTGGAAGGGCGACCTCGGCCGGCACGCCCATCGCGACGCTCCCGGCGAGGTTGAGATACGCCGGGATCGATTCGGAGGCGCCGAATGTGTCCTGTGCGCGGACGGCGTAGCCATCGACGCTGGAGCGGTCAAAGCCCGGCAGCGCCTCGCCGGCCAGAACATCGGCCGTGGGGACGCGGCCGGCGGCGGCGTCCAGCGGGACGGTCTCAGCGGCGGTGCGGTGAGCCGGGCGAAACGCGCTCAGCGCATCCGCCACCGTCCTGGCGGTGAAGAACTCACGGCCGTGCGCGGCCATGCCGTCAGTCAGCTCGGCGCGCCGGCGCGCCCGCGGCGCAGGACGCTCATCACCGGGCCGAGCGCGACCTGGCCCAGCCCGCAGATCGAGGTCATCCGCAGCGTCTCCTCGAGGCGGTCGATGCGCGTGTCGATGCCGCCGGGTCCGAGGCCGTCCGCGAGCGCGTCGGCGAGGATCTTGTGGGCCTTCTGGGATCCGACCCGGCAGGGCACGCACTTGCCGCATGACTCGTTGCGGAAGAATCGCAGCACGTTGGTAGCCGCGGCGAGCAGGTCGGTCTGATCGCCGATGACCACGACCGCCCCCGACCCGAGCATCGAGCCGGCGTCGGCAAGCGGCTTGAAGTCGAGCGGAACGTCGAGCTCCTCGGGTCCGAGGAAGTTCGATGACGATCCGCCGGGCTGAAAGGCCTGCAGCGTCGCGCCGTCGGCCATCCCACCGGCGAGCTCGATCAGCTCACGCGCGGTCGTGCCCATCGGCACGCAGTACACGTCGGGGTTCACGATGTGCCCGGAGATCGCGAAGAACTTCAGGCCGGTCCCGCCGTTGACGCCCTGGTCCTGCCACCATTGCGCCCCGCGCTGCTGGATGATCGGGACCGCGCCGAACGTCTCGACCGAGTTCATCAGGGTGGGTTTGCCCCACAGCCCGCTGACGCCGGGGAACGGGGGCTTGTTGCGCGGCTCTCCGCGGTGGCCTTCCATGCATTCGATCAGGGCGGACTCCTCGCCGAGGATGTAACCGCCCGGCGAGGTGAAGATGTCGATCTGGAGCTGGCGGCCCGAGCCGAGGACGTCGGGACCGAGCAGCCCGGCGGCGCGGGCACGCTCCAGCTCGGCGCGGACCGCGTTCTCCTCGATCCCGTACTCGTGACGGATGAACACCCAACCCTGCTCGGCGCCGACCGCGAGCATTCCGAGCAGCATGCCCTCGAGCACGAGGTGCGGCTGCTCGTTGAGGATCTGGCGGTCCTTGAACGTGCCCGGCTCGGACTCATCGGCGTTGCAGATCACGAACTTGGGCTCGGCCTCCTGCGCCGCCACCAGCCCCCACTTGGAGCCAGTCGGGAAACCCGCGCCGCCCATGCCCCGCAGGCCCGAGTCCTTCAGTGCCGCGATCACGTGATCCGGATCGAGCTCGCCGGCGAGCATCGCCCGCACACATGCGTAGCGCGCGCTCGGCTCCCGGCCGACGTACGGGTCGTTCGGCCAGCTGCGCGGCGCCGGCGCCTCGGTGCCGCCGTCGTCGGCTTCGCCGGTGGCCCGAGCCCGCTCGACGGCCCGCCCGACGTCGTCGGCGCGCACAGGGTGCTCGTGGACGGTGGCCGCCGGCGCGATGTCGCAGCGGCCGATGCACGACACCTCGCGGACCTCGACCTCGACGTCTTCGGCGTAGCGGGCGCGCTGCTGAGCGATCTGCTCGTCGGCGCCGTGCAGCCAGCAGGACAAATCGCGGCAGACCGTCACCTCGACGCGGGGTGGCGGCTGCACCCGGAAGTGGGGATAGAACGAGATCAGCCCTTCGATCTCATACAACGGTCGGCTGGTGTCCTGGCTGAGTCGCACGAGCTCCTCGCGGGGCAGCCAGCCGTGCTCGCGCTGGATCGTGTTCAGCGGTGGGATGAGGCTCGGACCGTTGAACTTCCCCGCGCGGGCCTCGCGCCCCGGCATGCGGCCGTTGGCGGTGCTCACGATCGCGTCTCCGCACCGGCCGCGGCCGGTTCGACCCGGACCGCGCAGAACTTGAATTCGGGGATCTTCCCGTACGGGTCGATCTCGTCGATCGTGAGGAGGTTCGCGGCCGCCTCGCGGAAGTGGAACGGGATGAAGCAGCTGCCCGGGGTCTCGCGCCGCGACAGCCGTGCTTCGAGCTCGATCGTGCCCCGTCGCGAGCTGACCCGCGCAAACTCGCCGTCGGCGATGCCGAGCCGTTCAGCGTCGACGGGGTTGATGAACACCGTCGCCTTGGGCGCAATCGAGTCCAGCGCAAAGGAGCGGCGCGTCATCGAGCCGGTGTGCCAGTGCTCGAGCAGGCGCCCGGTGTTGAGCACGAATGGGTACTCCTCGTTCGGCAGCTCGCGGGCGGGCATCCACTCCGCGGGCACCAAGTGGGCCAGCCCGTCCTCGGTGTTAAAGCGCTCCTGGAAAAGGACGACCGTGCCATCCGAGGTCTCGGGGTCGGCGTTGGGGTAGAGCTTGCCCGTCGGCCCCAGGTTGCCGTAGCTCAGGTTCGTGTAGTTGGGCATCACCGAGACGAGCTCGTCGAAGATCTGCTCGACCGAGCTGTAGTTCATCGGCAGGCCGATGCGGTTGGCGATGTCCTGGATGATCTCCCAGTCCACGCGCGCGTCGCCGGGCGGGTCCAGGACCTTGCGCCCGAGCTGCACGCGGCGATCCGTGTTGGTGTAGGAGCCGTCCTTCTCCAGGTAAGAAGACGCCGGCAGGATGACATCGGCGAATTCAGCCGTCTCGGTCAGGAAGATGTCCTGGACGGCGAGAAAATCCAGCGCGCTCAGCGCCTTGCGAACCTTGTTGATGTTGGGGTCCGACAGGAACGGGTTCTCGCCCATCATGTACATCCCGCGGACACCCTTCTTGAGCGCGGAAGCGACGATCTCGGTGACCGTCAGCCCACGCTTGTGGTCGAGCTCTCGGCCCCAGGCACGTTCGAACCGCTCCCACGCGGCGGGGCGGTCGACGGGCTGATAGTCCGGATAGAACATCGGGATCAGGCCGGCGTCAGACGCGCCCTGGACGTTGTTCTGGCCGCGCAGCGGGTGCAGTCCGGTACCGGGGCGGCCGACCTGCCCGGTGATCGCGCACAATGCGATCAGGCAGCGGGCGTTGTCGGTGCCGGTGGTGTGCTGGGAGATGCCCATCCCCCAGTAGATGACCGCGGACCCGGCGTTGCCCCAGATCCGCGCCACCTCGCGCAGCGTGCGAGGTGAGATGCCGCAGATCTGGCCGGCGCGCTCGGTCGGGTACTGCTCGAGCAGCTGCGCCAGCGCCTCGTAGTTACTCGTGCGCTTGGCGATGAACTCCGCGTCGATCAGCCCCATCGAGACGATCTCGTGCATGACGCCGTTGTAGAAGGCGACGTCCGTGCCGGGCTTGATCTGGCAGTAGATGTCGGCGTGATCGGCGACCCGCTCGCGGCGGGGGTCGACGACGATCAGCTTCGTGCCACGACGGCGCGCCTGCTTGAAGAACGAGGAGGCGACCGGGTGGTTGGCGGTCGTGTTGGAGCCCGCGATGATCGCGACATCAGCGTTGATGATGTCGCCATAGGTGGTGGAGACCGCCGCCGAGCCGACCCCCTCGAACAGGGCGGCGACGCTCGAGGCGTGACAGAGGCGGGTGCAGTGGTCGACGTTATTGGTGCCAAAGCCTGCGCGAATGAGCTTCTGGAACAGGTAGGCCTCTTCATTGGAGCACTTGGCCGAGCCGAAGCCGGCGATCGCGCCGGGGCCGTACTCGTCGCGCAGCGCGACCAACCGGCTCGCGATGAAATCCAGCGCCTCCTCCCAACTCGCCTCCCGGAAGTGAGGCATGACTTCGTCGTAATCGACGAGGCCACCGGGCTTGCGCCGCCCCCGCCCCTCGCCCCTGACGTCACCCGACAGCGGTCCCTTGGGATAGGAGTCCTCGCGGCGAATCAACGGTGTCGTCAGGCGCTCCGGGGAGCGCGCGTAGTCCCATCCGTAGCGCCCCTTGACGCACAGGCGGCCCTTCGAGCCGGGCTGCTCGCGACCTTCCGCAAACACGACCGCCTGACGCTCGTCGTCGACGTGGTAGGTGAGCGCGCAGCCGACGCCGCAGTAAGGACACACGGTGTCGACCTGGCGCAGCTCGGTGCGCGGCCGGATCGGGACGTCGTGCAACGGCTTGTTGGTGAGCGCGCCCGTCGGGCACGCAGCGACGCATTCTCCGCAGGTGACGCAGGAGGACTCCCCCATCGGATCGTTGAGGTCAAACGCGATGCGGGTCGCATAGCCCTTGCCGCT
Organism: uncultured Solirubrobacterales bacterium; assembly: GCA_963763525.1. Lineage (GTDB taxonomy): Bacteria > Actinomycetota > Thermoleophilia > Solirubrobacterales > Solirubrobacteraceae > Palsa-465. The sequence continues at coordinate 524,755 of CAVXPA010000005.1, read as the reverse complement.
GCGGCCGATGACGTCATTGCCCTGGATGTCGTCGCAGGCGCGCACGCAGCGGTCACACAGGATGCACGCGTCGTGGTTGACCGCGATCACGGGATTGGATCCGTCGACCCCGCGGTCTCGGCCCTGGGGCAGGCGCTCCGCGTTCTTCTCCAAGCCGTACTGGCGCACGAACACCAGCAGCTCGTTGTCGGCGGTCGTCGTCTCCTTCGGGTCCTCGGCGGGATCGGGCTGGTCGGAGAGCAGTAGCTCGGTCAGCGTCGAGCGGTGACGCTCGAGCGTCTCACCGGTCGTCGTGACCTCCATTCCTTCCTCACAGACGCGGATGCAAGCCGCCGCGTACACCCGCGCCCCGACGTCGACCACGCACATGCGGCACACGCCGACCGGGTCGTAGCGCTCGTCGTGGCACAGGACCGGTATCGCGATCCCCAGCTGCGAGGCGGCATGGAGGATCGTCGTGCCGTCGGGCACTGTCACCTCCTGCCCGTCGATCCGCAGCGAGACGTTCCTCGTGATCGCGGTCGGCTGCGTCGCAGAGGTAGTCGCCATCGGTCCTAGTCTCCCTCGTTTACACCTATTTGTCCAGAACTGGTCGCGAGCCCGACGAGATCGAGCTCAGCGAGCGTCTCGGTGCGTGGAATGCCGGTCGATTCGAGGCCGCGCCCGCGGTAATACGAGCTGATCATCGACTCGAGCCGCTCCGCGCTCAGCGTCGCCGTCCGGCCCGACTCGAGCGCCACCGGCTCTGACAGAAACCGCTCGGGGAGCCAGTCCTCCTCGCGCGTCCACCCTTCGCGCAGGTTGAACAGCCGCTTGCTCATCACGATCCGCCGCGCGGTCGTAGCCAGCTCGGCGGCATCGGTGTCCCACCCGGTGACCGTATTGAGCAGACGCGCCCACTCGGGCATCGGCTCCTCGAACACGCCGCGCAGGAACTTGCACAGGATCAGCGAGTCCATGATCGCCGCGCGATCCTCGGTCTCGATCGCCCCGCGGACGTGCGGCTCGCCGCCGCGCAGGCGGTCGTGGCGTCCCGACAGGTCGGCCTCGTAGGCGCCCGACCGGTTGTGGTCCGCGCCGCGCGCATTGACCGCCAGCCCGAGGGCCATCGCCTGAAGCGTACGCGGCTCATAACCCGGCAGCTCGAGCCCCTTGACATGGGGCGCGAACGCGTCGGACCCGCGCCCAACCGTCTGGGCGGCGAACCGAGAGCCCTCGGCGAGCAGGTCGCCGAGGCCCTCGCGGGCGCCGATCTCGTCGATCGCGCGCTGGAGCGCGTCGGGATCGCCGAAGCGCAGCCACGGCGCGTCGATCAGACCCTTTTCGGCACACTCCATCGCCCAGGCGATCGTCCCGCCGGTCGAGATCGTGTCGAGCCCGAGCTCGTCGCAGCGCCCGCTCGCGGCGATCACAGCGTCGGGGTCCTCGATGCCGCAGAGCGGTCCGAGCGCGAATACGTTCTCATATTCCATCCGGACCGGCTTGCCGCCGGGGCTCTTGTAGAGATGCTCGCAGCCGATCGAGCACGACGCGCACGAGCTCCGCGCCACCTGGCGCAAGTCGGCGACCTGCTCGGCGCTGAGAGCCTGTGCGCCGTCGAACGACGCCGCCGAGAAGTTACGGGTCGGGAGCGCGGAGATCGCATTGAAGGCGAGAAGGTTGGCCATCGTGCCCAGCTCGCGGTACTTGGCGGTCGCCTTGCCGAAGGACCGCTGCCGCAGCTCCTTGGCGGCGGCGAGCACGGCCTGCGGGTCGGCCGCGGCGACCTTCGTCCGCGCGCGCACTACGACCGCCTTGCACAACTTGGAGCCGAGCACGGCGCCCAGGCCGCCTCGGCCGGCGTGCCGGCCGTCATGGGAAATGGTGGCGTAGCGGACGAGGTGCTCACCTGCGGGTCCGATCGCGGCGACACGCCAGGCGGGTCCCATCCGTTCGCGTAGCCGCGCCTCGGCTTCGGCCGCCGCCATCCCCCACAGATCGCCGGCCGGCGCCAGCGACGACGAGCTGCCGTCGATCACGAGCACCGACGGCGCTGCGCAGCGACCGCGCACGACGATCGCATCGTGACCGGTGAGCTTGCCGGCGATCGCGAAGTGGCTGGACGCCAGCGCGTCGGTCAAGCGACCGGTGAGCGGGGACTTGGCGAGGACCGCGAACTTGGCGCTGGTCGTCAACGGCGTGCCGACCAGCGGCGAGAACACGAACATCAAAGGCGCTTCCGGGGCGAGCGGGTCGACGCCACGGGGGCAGAACTCGTGCATCAGCCACGCCCCCAGTCCGGCGCCTCCGACGAACGAGCGCAGCACGGTCTCGTCGATCGTCTCGACGGTGCTCTGGCCGCTCGTAAGGTCGACGATCAGAACGCGGCCGAAGTACCCACCCGGTGACGGTGCCATGGAACGATCCTAAACCTCGGGTTTTCCAATCTTGGTCAGCTACCTTGGTCAGCTACCTTGGTCAGCTACCCGCCGGCGTCCGCGGTCATGAACGCGACCGTATCTCCGGCCGCCAGGGGAAGCTCACGATCGCGGGTGATCTGGTCGCCGTTGAGGGCGGCGACGACGTGCTCGTCGAGCACCAGCCCCAACGTGTCGGCGAGCTGGCCGAGCGCCCAGGCGGGCACGCGCTCGGCGCGCGGGCCGCCGGCGCGGGCGAGCGTGCCGAAGCGGCTGACCTCGATCTCCGGCGCCCGCAGCGCGTGTGCCCGCTCGTAGTCGCCGCGCGCGTTGAGGTTGGTGACGGAGACGAGCTCGGGATCGACTGCCGCGAGCGCCGGATCGCGCAGCAGCGCCGCGTCGTCGAGCCGCAGCACGCGGCAGCGCTCGAATAGAAACGCCGGCTTGAGCTCGCCGGCGGCGAGCAGTTCCTCCACGACGGGCAGCAGGCTCGTGCGATACGCCGCCGACAAGGGCTGGCGAAAGCCGTGAATCTCGGGCAGGACGACGTCGACGTCGGCAGTGAAACCGCCGATCACGCGACGGATGAACGCGGGGTGCAGCAACGGCACGTCCGTCGATGACACGTACGCGACCTCGGCGCCGTCGCCGATCGCGGCCAATCCTGCCGCAAGCCCCTGCAGCGGCCCGCGCCCCTCACGCGCGTCCGACACGACCTCCACCGTCGCCTGGATCTCCGGCAGTTCCTGCCCGGGGGCTCGCACGACGACCACCGGGCCGTCGACGGTCCGCTGCGCCAGACCGGTCACCCGTCGCAACAGCGTCGAGCCGTGCCAATCGAGCGCCGCCTTGGACGAGCCCATGCGAGAGGACTTCCCGCCAGCCAGGATGATCGCGCCGGCCTCGAGCATGCCGACGATGCTAGTCGTGCGCGCGCCTGGCTAACGTCCCACTCGAGCGCCGCCGCGAGTCGAGTGGGACGAAAACCCGATGGTGGGGGGTCAACTACCCACTGGCCGCCCGGACGGGCTCGAGTGGGGCGTTGTCCAGGATGCTCGCCAGACTCGACCGCCAGCCGGTCGCCACGGCCAGCCGGTCGCCACCCCCAGCCGGTCCTCCCCAGCCGGTCAACCTCGCTTTCTCATGTCGTTTTCGCATGGCCGCGGTCAGTCTCCGTAATGGGTCGTGGCCGCGGCGCTCGTAGCGTGCTAGGGATGAGCTCATCGGGTGTGGTGACTCGAGGCCGAGGCGAGCGCGACGCGCTCGCGCCGGCCGTCGATGCGCGCCAGCAACACGAGGACAACGACGTTCCGCGCGAGGGTCCGCCGGCTCGGCTGGACGACCCCCTCGCTGCGCGGCGTCGTCCGGACCGTGATGATCGTGACGGCGTGCGCGATCGGCTTATACCTCGCGTGGCGGGTCCGTGGAGTGATCCGACTGACCGCGATCAGCCTCTTCTTCGCGCTCACGCTGATGCCGGTCGTCGACGGCGTCACCAGCCGCACCCGAGCGTCCCGCGCGGTGGTCATCCTCGGCATCTACCTGGTACTGATCGCCTCGATCGCGCTCGTCGGTTATGTGGTCGTCCCGAGCCTGGTCAAGGAGGTCGGGGAGCTTGCTCACGACGCGCCGCGGTACGCGGCCGACCTACGTCACAACGCCACGTTCCGCCACTATGACGACCGTTATCACATCACCGCCAAACTGGTGCAGGACGCGCGCCGGCTGCCGCAGTTGCTAGGCCATCTGGCCGGACCGCTGCAGGATGTGACCGTTCGCGCCGCGAGCTTCATCGGCCAGCTGACCGCGGTCCTCACGATCGCATTCCTGTTGGTTCTCCACGGGCGCGAGTACGTCCAGATGGGCCTGTCCTTGACCGGCGAGCGTCAGCAGCGTTATCGCCGTCTGATCATCGACATCAACAAGTCAGTCGCTGACTACATGCTCGGCAACGTCGCGATCAGCGTGCTCGCGACGCTCGCGACGTGGATCGTGCTGACGATCCTCGGCGTCCCGTACGCGCTGTCGCTCGGATTCGTAATCGGGTTCTTCGATCTGATCCCACTCGTCGGCGCGACACTCGGCGCGATCGTCGTGGCACTCGCGACTCTGACGGTGAACTTCCCGACCGCCACGATCGTGTGGGTGGTGTTCATCATCGTGTGGCAGCGGTTTGAGGACTACGTCGTGCAGCCCCGTGTGTATGGCAAAACGCTGCACGTCAACCCGATCGTGACGATCGTGGCCGTGCTCGTGGGCTCCTCGCTGCTGGGAATCCTCGGCGCCCTGCTGGCGATTCCCACCGCCGCCGCGATTCAGATCGTCCTGCGTGACCGGTGGGCAAACCGGACCACCAACGGAGCAGTCACAACGGATGAGCGACGCGCGCCGTCATAGCCGTCAGTGCGCCACGGCTGCAGCCTCCAGCTGCTGACCGAGAACGCCTGCGAGCTGGTTGCGCGAGGTGACGCCGAGCTTGCCGAACACCTGTCGCAGGTGGTAGGCGACGGCATGCGGGCTGATGAACAGCTGCGCCGCGATCTCGATATTGGATTCTCCTTCGGCGGCCAGCAGCAGCCTGACAGCTTGGCGTTCGAGGTCGGGCGTGAGCTCGGCCGAACGCTCGAGGAAGGTGGCCGCCGCCATCACGCCGCCCCGCTCCCGCGCCCGACCAGCTGAGCGCTCGAGCTCGCGCGCGAGACCCTCGTCGGGGCGCCGCGAGATGCCAGGCGCGGCGATCGGGATCGATTGCCGTATCGGTCGTCTCTGCCAGCGCCCGGTGCACAGCCCGCCGATCCGCAAGCGACGCCGCTTTGCACACCGCCGAGCGCACCAGCGGATGACGAACCCGCACACGGATCCCTATCTCCAGCAGCCCAGCCGCCGCCGCGGGGGCAGCTGCCCCAGCATCCAATCCGAGTTGCTTCGCTGCCTCCCAGACCTGCGTGGCCTCGCCAGGCTGATCCGTCGCCGCGACCGACAGCAATTGCTGCGTCGCGACCGGCAACTCTGCGACCCGCCGCCGAAAGCTCTCCTCGATCCGCTGGGGCAGGCAAGGCGATCTCAGCGAAAACGATCGTCGCTCGATGCCTCGGTCCAGCGGTAGCGCTCGAGCGCGGGCAGCGACGAGCGGGCCACCGAGACACCGTACTCCGGTTCGCTCCGCTTGCCGACGTTGTCACGGTCGGTGAATGGGGGCGCCGCGTTTCGCCACTCAACGCTTGGTATCAGGTACAGGTCCGGCTCCTCAGCGTCGGACAGCAGCGCGATCGCCGCGAAGCGGTCACTAGCGGGGCCAAACCGGCGCTTGGTCCAGAAGACGTAGCCGCCCACCCGCTGGGTGGAGACGAACACCTCGATCGACCGGCCTGAAGGGGTTTCTACATCGAGCTTGCCGCTGATCCGGCCACTCGGCGCTTCCACGGTGCACCCGAGGCCCTCCAACCGTTCCGTGACCAAGGTTCTCCCAAGTGCGATGAGCTCACCTCGCGCCAAGTGCGACCAGCGGTCATCTGTTGTCCTGCGGCTTGCGCTCATGCCGTCCCACTTTCGTCGCTTGTGCCCGTTGTGCCGAGTGTCGTCGCTTTCCGTGAGTGACGCCGCTCACCCGTTTCTTACCGACGCTCGCGCCGAGCGACTGTCGAGCGACCTAATCCGGCGTGGCACCGGCGAACTTCCGGGCCGCTTCGAGCAGCCCGTCGTGGTCCACTCGGCAGCCCGGACAGCTCCGGAGGTGGATCGCCGTCCCGGGGTAGACCCGTGCAGGGTCTTCGCCGGCCAGCTCCAGCTCGACGTAGCGGTCGAGGATCTCCTCGCCGGCGGTGCACCCCGCGTCGCCGTCCTCGGCGCGGAGCAGTTCGTCGAGATCGCGATGATCCGCCATCAGGCCGCGTCCTTTTCGAGCACGGGGTGGCCCGCCGCGGCGAGGCTTGCGCGCAGGCTACGTCTGGCATCGAACAGGTTCTTGTAGATCGCGTTGCGGTTGCTGCGGAGCTGAAGCGCGAGCACGTCGATCGGGACATCGTTGAGCGCGATCGCGACGAACACCTCGCGCTGGCGGTCCGTCAGCTCGCCGATCGCGACCGACAGCGCTTTCAGCTGCTCCTGCTGCTCGAGCTTCTGGCCGGGGCGAGCAGCCAGCGAGTCGGGTAGCTGCTCGAACGCGACCTCCTCACGACTGGGCGGTTGCCGGCGCCACGCGTGGCGCGCGACCTTGCCCGACACTTCGAAGATGACGAACTTGCACGCCCACGTCGTGAAGCGGCTGAGCCGGCGGAAGTCGTCCAGCCTCGCGAGGATGTTGACGAGCGCGTCGTTGGCGGCTTGATGCGCGATGTCATCGAACTCGGGACCGCTGATCGACCCGAGCTGGGCACGTCGTCTTGACAGCTCATGGATCGCCACCCGAAGGAGCAGCTCGCGCAGCTTCGCCACCGTGTGGTCGCGGCGCGGGTGCCCCGGACGGAGTCGTTCGAGCCACCGCTCGGTCTCGCGATCCCGTCCCGCCGGGGTGAGCTTTCCGCCCTCGCCCTTGCTTGGCGTTACCCAAACGCGCGCCGGGTCGGAATCTCGGGGCTCTCCCCCCTGCGCAGGATGAGCGTCAGTCATCGGCGCCGCCAATCGTAAACCGAGCGCGTGCAGCGACGCGCCGGGGCCCCGCGCTGTGCCGGTCCGGCCGGCCTTACCTCGCAAACCCCGTCATGCGTCTCGCCCCTGCGCGACGCGCGCGTCGAGGAAGCGCGTGATCAGCCGGGCGATCTCCTCGCTGTGGGTGGCAGTCGCGAAGTGGCCGGTGTCGAGGAGCCTCAGCTCGGCATCGTACTCCTGCCAGCGCGGATACAGCTCGACGTTGTGCCGGTAGTCGTAGAGGAGGTCGAGCATCACCCGATCGCGTCCGGGCAACTCGAGATACCGCTGGTCGAGCTCCCACAGGTCCGGCTTGACGCTCGTCGGATCACGGACGCCGTCGAGATACTGCCCGCGGGTCGCGTCGAGCTGCAGAAATCCGCGGACCGCATCCTCGTTCGCCGGGCGATCTTGCCAATAGGGCTTCAGCGCCTGCATGCCCGGCCCGAGGCCCTCCTCGTATGCATTGCCGTTCTGCAGTACCAATCCCTGGATGCGTTCCGGGTGCCGCGTGAGCAGCCGGAACCCGACCGGCGATCCGAAGTCGAACATGTACACGCTGAAGCGGTCGAGAGCGACGGCGTAAGTGAATGCTTCGATCACTTCGGCGAGGCGGTCGAACGTCGTCGTGCCTTTTAGTGGCGGGCTCTGACCGAACCCAGGGTAGTCCGGCGCAATGACGTGATAGCGGCCCTCGAGCCGCTCCATCAAGGATTGATACTGGGCCGAGGAGCTCGGAAAGCCGTGCAGCAGCAGCAACGTTCCCGCGGCCCTGTTGCCGCCCTCTCGATAGAAGATGTCGGTCCGACCGACGTCAATCGTGCGATACGAGATCATGCGTGCTCCCTTGTGCCGGGTTCGTGTGTCGGCGAGTAGCTCGGTGGGAGACGTGACGTCGGAGGTTCTTACCCCCGAGCCTCGCATCGTCCGGCGCTTTCCGAGCCCTGGCCAGCGCCGCCGATTGCCGGGTACACCCGTAAGAGGCGCGCATCGAGCGTCACTGACCCCGCTGAGGCGCCCGTTGGCGATCGCCAGCGGCGGCCGAGAACCAGCTTCAGACCAAGAAGGAGACATCGATGAGCGGATCGCTGCAGGACAGGACTGTGCTCGTGATCGGTCGCGGAAGCGGTATCGCCCGCGCAGTGGTCGAGGCCGCGCGCTCGGCCGGCGCGAACGTGATCGCCGCCGCTCGCGACGGCGAAAAGCTCGCCGTGGCCTACGGTGAAGAGGCGATCACGACCGAGATCGTCGACATGACCGACGACGCGTCGATCGAGGCACTCGCAGCCCGCCTCGACAACGTCGATCACGTCGTTTGCACGGCGTCCGCGCGCGCCCGCGGCAAGCTCGCGGACCTGGATCGCGACAAGGTGCTTCTGTCATTCGACACGAAGGTGGTCGGCCCGCTGATGCTCGCCAAGCACCTCGGCCCAAAGCTGAACGACGGAGGATCGTTTGTGATCTTCTCGGGCGACGCTGCGTTCAAGATCAAGGTCGGCACGCTCGCCGTCGCGATCACCAACGGCGCGGCCGACACGCTGGCGCGCTCGCTGGCCGTCGAGCTGGCGCCGATCCGCGTCAACGCCATCTCGCCCGGAACGATCGACACCGGCGCCTGGGACGGTTTGGGCGACGACGGTAAGGCAGCGCTCTACCAGGAGGTCACAGAGACCAACCCCGCGCGTCGCATCGGGCAGGCGGATGACATCGCCAGCGCGGTCATCTTCTGCATGACCAACACCTTCCTCACGGGCGTGACACTCAAGGTCGACGGCGGCGAGGTACTCGTGTGAGGGCCGTCAGCCCAACTTGTAGTATCCACGGTAGTGACGGCGAGCCAGTCGACACCGAGCTCGCCAGGTGGCCCGCGCGGGAAACCTGCGAAGAGTCGGCCGAACGGCCCGCGCTACCTGGGGGCTGCCGGGACGTTTCGGCTCGAGCCGCCGCGGCTGCGCACGACGGCCGGGGCGCGAGAGGAGCGTCATGCCACCTGGTTCGAGCTCTACTTCGACCTCGTGTTCGTTGCGGCGGTCAGCCAGCTGGGCGTGGCGCTGGCACGGCACCCATCGGCGGACGTGTTCGCGCGCTTCGCAGCCCTCTTTCTGATCATCGTCTGGGCGTGGGTGCTCTACATGCTGTACGCCAACCGCTTCGACACCGACGATCTGGTCTTTCGGCTCGCCAAGTCGGGCGGGATGCTGGCGATCGTCGCCGTCGCCGTCGATATCCACAGGGTCATGGCCGGTCAAGGCGGGACGGCCGAGTTCGCGGCGGCGTACGTCGTGTTGCGATGTTTCCTACTCGCGCTCTACAGTCGCGCCCGACACTACGTCAGCGGGCGCGGGCGCACTCTGACGAACATATACCTGGTTGGCTACTCCGCGACGACGGCGTTATGGCTTCTTTCGATCTTTGTGCCCACTCCCTACCGGTTCGTGCTCTGGGGCGTGGCGATGGTCATCGACCTCGTCATACCGACCCGGGCGTGGGCCGCGCTCGACGGCGCGGCCATCGTCGTCTCCCACCTCACCGAGCGCTACGGCACCTTCTTCATCATCGTCCTCGGCGAATCGGTGATCGCCGTCGTGGCCGCCGTAGCCGGGCTCTCGTTCACCGTCGAGTCCTGGCTGGTGGCGGGCACGTGTTTCGTGATCGCACTCTGCCTCTGGTGGATCTACTTCGACCTCGCCGACACCTCCGTAGTCGGGCGCGGAGTGCTCGGGCTCGTCTACGTATACAGCCACTTTCCTCTGCTTGCCGGCGTCGCCCTGTCCGGCGAGGGCACGAAGCTCGCGATCACCGAGGCGGCTCGGCCCGGTCTCGAGGCCGGCGCCCGGTGGGCGCTTGCCGGTGGAGTCGGAGCGTTCGCGTTGTCGCTCGCGGCGATCCACCTGGGCGCCGAATGGACCTCGCTTCGCGACCGCACGTTCCTGTCTCGGATCGTCCTCGCGATCGCCGTGCTCGTGCTGGCAGCGACCGGCGCAGCGATCCCTCCCCTGGGCTTCGTCCTGCTGTTGGCGGCGGCGCTGCTTGGGCAGCTGCTGCTCGAGGCATTCACGGTGCGGACAGGAGCAGCGACCGTGGTGCAATCGCTCCCCGCGGAAGAGGTTCCCGCCAGCGGGATCGAAGTCTCGAGCTGACGCGCCGCGCGTGGACGACGTGCCAGCGCGATCTTCGAATGGCTACGGATGCAGCTCGAGAGGGGCGAACGCCGAGCGCTTACGAGGTCGTCGTCGCGAAGATGTCCGGCGAGGGGCCGGCCACCGGTTCTCCGAATGCGGCGTAGCTTGCGTCCGCCGTCGTCGCCGCGTCCGGCACGCCCGCACTGTGACGAATCGCGACCTCCTCAACCGGATAGCGAGCGCTTCCCTGCTCGATCCGCGCGCCAACGGCCAATATGAGCGCGGGCTGCGAGCCGGCCGCGACGATCGTGTGCGCGGTCCTCGGAGGACAGTGCACAAAGTCCCACGCGGCCAGTGGGCGCTCCTGTCCTTCGACCAGCAGGATGCAGTTGCCCTGGAGGACGAGGAAGTCCTCTTGACCGGCCTCGTGGTGGTATAGCGACATCGGCCGTCCAGGCTGTATCAAGTACAGGCTCACGCCGAGCTGGTCGAAGTGTGCCTCTCCTTGGCCGCCAAAGCGACACACCGATCGCATATCGTTGTGCAGCCAGCGTGCATCTCGGACGTTGACGACGAACCATCCTTCGGTGACGGGTACCCCCTCTTCCATGACTGCCTGCTTCACCTTGTGACCTCCCCGAGCCTAGTTGCAAGCGAGCCTCGATTGTAACGCGGCGCGGCGTCCCGACTTCGGTGAAATCACCCCAAGAGGGCGATGCCTGTTCACCCCGGCAGGGAAGAGCGTCGTGGCGCGCGTGCGCGCGTCGCGTTAGGCTCATGGGTCGAGATCATGGCAACCGCTGCACGACATAGGAGGCCGATATGGCTGACGAACTGCAGGAGCTCCCCGCCGGCACGTGGCGCGCCTACTTCGACGATCTGAGTCGCGACATCCCGGTCATCGAAGCGACGATTGAGATCGAAGGGCGCGACTTGGGCGCGCAGGTCCAGGCAGAGAACCTCGTCCTCAACGGCATCACCTACGACGACCGCGACGACGTGCTCGTCATCGGTCTCGACGCGCCCAGCACCGGGCGCGAGGAGTTCGAGCACTTCATCTACCAGCCAAAGCAGATATTCGTCGACACCGCTGAAGGCGTCCGCCCGACGACGATCGAGGTGCAGGACGGACAGGGCGACAAGACGCTCATTCAGCTGAGCGAGGTCGAAGCGCTCCCGGATGACTGACTTGCCACGACGGCCTCCACCGGCGCCGACACTGTCATTCGCAGAAAACCTCGCGGCGGCCGTGTACAGCAAGCACTGAGCGCAACCCCGGCGCGTGAAACGATCGGTTCGTGTCCTCGGCTGTGACCGACGAGTTCATCGTCGCAGCGTGTGCCCCACCCGGCGCACATGCGTCCGGCACGCTCGCAGATGCGGAGGCGCTGCTCGCCGCGCACCCGGACCTCGCGGCCGGCGACGTCCATGTCGCCGCGGTCCTCGGCGATTCTGCCGGCGTGCGGCGTATGCTCGAGCAGGACTCAGAGCGCGCCACGGCCCGCGGCGGGCCATATGGCTGGGATGCGCTCACGCACCTCTGCTTCTCACGCTACCTGCGACTGCGCGGTTCCGAGCGCTTCGTCGAGGCCGCGGAGGCGCTCCTCGACGCCGGCGCGGATTCGAACACCGGCTTCTTCGATGAAGAGCACCAGCCAGAGCCGACGTTCGAGAGCGCGCTGTACGGGGCGGCCGGCGTCGCGCACCATCCGGGGGTCACGCGACTCCTGCTCGCGCGCGGGGCGGACCCCAACCTCGGCGGCGAGGTCGCCTACCACGCGCCGGAGGGTTTCGACAATGAAGCCATGAAGGCGGTGGTACAGAGCGGACGGCTGTCGGCTGAGGGGCTGTCGACGATGTTGCTTCGCAAGCTCGACTGGACCGACCAGGAGGGGGCGCGCTGGCTCCTGGCCAACGGCGCGGACCCAAATGCTCTGACGCTCTGGGGCGACCGGCCGCTGCACCACTCGCCGGCGCGCGACAACGCGCTCGCGATGCTCGAACTCCTGATGGACTTCGGCGCCGACCCGTCGCTCGCCGCGTCGCTTCATGGCGGCCGCAGCGCGGCTGCTGTGGCGGCGCGCGGGGGTCGAGCGGACGCTCTGGAGCTGTTCCGCCGGCGCGGCTTCCTTATCGAGCTGGAAGGCGACGACGCGTTCTTTGCGGCCTTATCGCGCGGCGATGAGGCAAGCGCGCTCGCACCGATGGCCGCCGAGCCGGGAATCGTGCGGCGGTTGGCGTCCTCACCACCGCCCGTCGTCACGACGCTCGCGGGCGCCGGTAACACAGCCGCGGTCGCGCTGGCGCTCGATCTGGGCTTCCCCGCTCTCACCCGACGCGCTTTCGCAGGCGGTCTGGCGCGAGCGCACCGATACCGTGAGGCTCCTGCTCGCGCGCGGCGCCGTCGTGACGGCTTCGGTGGTGTCGCTCGCGGAGCGCGCGCTGACCGAGCCGTCGGACTTTACGCCACACCATTCGCGCGAGATCCTCGAACTGTTGCAAGCAGCCGCTGACGAGCACGACGACCCCTAGGAGGTTGGTGTTTTTCGGGTTGAGGGGGTGTGGGTCTGTCCGACCCTCAAGTCATGCTTGAGGGTATGAGCCTTGGACTGACTCCCACGCAGACGGACGTGTTCACGACGACGGAGTTCTGCGATGGTCGGGTGTCGCCGGACTCGATCTACGGGTTGTTGCATCGCGAGTGTTTCCGGCTGTTCCCGGATGAGATGTTCGCTGATCTGTTCGCCGATTCGGGGCGTAACTGTGTGCCGCCGATGATCGTGGCGGTGGTGATGGTGTTGCAGCGGTTTGAGGGCTGCTCGGATCGTGAGGCGGTCGACCGGTTCGCGTTCGATGCGAGGTGGAAGTACGCGGCGGTGGCTTGGCGTTCGACTACCCATCGTTCGCGCATACGGTGCTGGTCGATATGCGCGCCCGGCTTCGGGCGTCCGACCAGCCGGACAGGATCTTCGAGGCGGTGCTGGAGACCGCGAAGGCGGCGGGTCTGGTTGGCCGCAGGCGGGTGTTGGACTCGACGTCGTTGTATGACGCGGTCGCGACGATGGACACGGTCACGCTGATCCGCTCCGCGATCCGCGGACTGCTCGCCGCGTGCGACGTGGTGTTGGAGGCCGAACTGCGTGGCCTGTTCACACGCGATGACGACTACCGGACCGCGGGGAAACCGGTCTGCGACTACGAGGACCGCCAGGCGCGCGAGCAGTTGATCGACGCGCTCGCGAAGGACGCGCATGCGCTGCTCGGGGCGTTGGACGCCGGAGCTGTCGGACGGCGTGAAGCAAGCCGCGGCGTTGCTCGCTGCCGTGGTCGGGCAGATCTCGACGAGGGTGAGGATGGGTGTTCCGGATCGCGCGGCGGGTCGCGAAGGACCGGATCATCTCGACCGTCGACCCGGATGCGCTGCACGGCCACAAGACCAGCGCCCGCGGGTTTGACGGCTATAAGGGGCATGTCGCGGTCGACCCCGACTCGGAGTTGATCGCCGCGACGACGGTCACCGCGGGCAACGTTGGCGATGGGCAGGCGGTCGAGCAACTGCTCGCGCAGGAGCTCGCGAGCCGGAGCCAGCGATCCGGCCGAGGACGAGGCGCCGTCCGGCCCCACCGGGCCGCTGGCGGTCTACGGCGATTCCGCGTACGGCGCCGGGAGTGTCCTGGACACGCTCGAGCAAGCCGACGTGGAGATCATGTGCAAGGTCCAGGCACCGAACGCGCCCGGCGGGCGCTACGCGAAGGACGCGTTTCAGATCGACCTGCACGCGGGCACCGTCACGTGCCCCGCCGGACAGACCGCCCAGCTACGCCCGGTCAAGGGCGGGCAGATCGCCCACTTCGGCAACGCATGCTCCTCATGCCCGCTCGCTGACCGGTGCACCACCTCGACCGCTGGCCGCTCGATCGAGTCGGCGTCTACGAGCAGCAGCTTCAGCGTGCTCGCGCGCGGCAGACCGACCCAGCGTGGAAGGCCGACTACACAGCGACCCGCCCCAAGGTCGAGCGCAAGATCGGTCATCTGATGCGACGCCGCCACGGCGGCCGCCGCTCCCGCGTTCGTGGCAAACCAAAGTCGATGCCCACTTCTCGCTGCTGGCTGCCGCGGTGAACCTCGCCAGGCTCGCGACGCTCGGCGTTACCCACCACACCACCGAGTGGGCCGTCACTACCGCCTGACACCCTCACAGGGGCATCACGCCCCCTCAGCGCCGCTTACCGCTGTCCACGACCCGACACGACGCGCTCCCGCCATCGACGCGCAGCTCACCAGGCTTCCGCCACCGCAGGCCGGCCATCCCGACCGCTCACGGCGGGGCCTCACGGCGCACCCCACCCGCAGAAGGTCGATCACCGCTCACGCGGCGCTCGGCACGGCCGACTGACTGGCCTTCAGGTCACGTCGGTGTCGAGCTCGGCGAGGAGCTGTCGCACGCGCTGATCGATGTCGTCGCGGATCGCGCGGACTCGATCGAACGACTGTCCGGCTGGGTCGGAGAGGTCCCAGTCGAGGTAGCGCTTGCCGGGGATGATCGGGCACTGATCGCCGCACCCCATCGTGACGACGAGATCAGCCTGTTCAGCGAGCTCGCGGGTCAACAGCTTCGGCGTACGCTCGGCGAGGTCGATCCCCAGCTCGTTCATGACGGTCACGACTTCAGGGTGGACGTGGGCGGCGGGGGTGGTGCCGGCCGAGAGTGCGTGATGGCGACCGGCGGCAGCCTGCTCGAACAACGCTTGGCTCATCTGCGAGCGGCCGGCGTTCTGCCTGCAGACGAACAGAACAGTGCTCATGGCGTGTGCGGCACGATGACCGAGGCCGCCTGCCCCGCGGTGCCGCGCGGGTAGAGCGATCGGATAACGACCAGGGCGAGCAGCTCCGCGAACAGCTTGCGAGCGGGCGGTCGCGTCGTCGTTTGCACGCCGCAGAGTCTAAGCATTGACAATCATCACTTCAATCGGTATTTGTATATTGATGGCCGTCGATCCGGAGCTCACGGTGTGCTGTGACGAGACTCACGGCGACGGGTGCGGGCGTGCGGCCGACGGGCCCCAAACCGCGGACGCGCTGACCGGTCCCGCCGCGCAGCTGCGTGAGACGGTCCGCGAGAAGTACGCCGCAGCGGCGCGCGCCGCCGGGCGGGGCGGCGGCTGCTGCAGCTCCGGCGACACAGAACGGGCGTTCGGCGCCCCGCTGTACACCGATGCGGACGAGGCCGGCGTGTCTGCGGCGGCTGTGCAAGCCTCCCTCGGGTGCGGCGTCCCGACCGCGGTCGCCGATCTGCACGACGGCGAGACCGTCCTCGACCTCGGCTCGGGCGCGGGCGCGGACGTGCTGATCTCCGCACGGCGCGTCGGCCCGACCGGGCGTGCGATTGGGATCGACATGACCGACGAGATGCTGGAGCTCGCGCGCCGCAATGCGGACGAGGCCGGACTTCGGAACGTCGAGTTCATCAAGGGGTATCTGGAGAACCTGCCACTGCCTGACGCGTCGGTGGATGTCGTGATCTCGAACTGCGTGATCAACCTCTCCGGCGACAAACCTCGCGTGCTCGCCGAGGCCGCCCGCGTGCTCAAGCCCGGCGGCCGCTTCGCCGTATCCGACGTGATCGCCGACCCGGACATTGACGACGCGAGGAAAGCGGACATGGCCGCATGGACGGGTTGCATCGCGGGGGCGCTGACCGAGCGGGAGTTCCGCGACGCGCTCGCCGCGGCCGGGCTCGTGGAGCCGGAGTTTCGTGAGACCCACCGCGTGCACGAGCACGCGGGCGCGGCGATCATCCGCGCCCGTAAGCCGCTCGGCCACCCACTGAGGCTGGTCGTCCCGCAGTGCAGTCTCCCGGCTGCCGAGATCGAGCCACAGCTCGACCGCTACCGGCAACTCGCCGGCCACGTCGTCGGGGTCGAGCAGGCCCTCGGCGAGGTCCGCGTCCAGTTCGACGAAACCGTGCCTGGCGACCTGCTCGAGAGCACGCTGGCGATTGAGCGGGGATGTTGCTCGTTCATGGACCTGGACTACGCGAGTGACTCCCGCCTGCTGAGAATCACGGTCGCGAACCCCGAGCAGGATGCGGCACTCGACTCGCTCGCGACCCTGCTCACCAGGGCGGACTAGCACTAGGTTCGAACGCGCGGGTGGGGACCCAGCCCTCGCGACCGTCGCTCGCGCGGCACCAGAACCAGCCACTGAGCTGGTCCTCACGGAGAACCTCGACTTGCCCGCCGACCGGAACGGGCAGCTCGGTTGTGTCGTATGCCTCGATTACGACCGCAGCGACCCCGTCGCGCGCGAGGTTGCGCTCGGGGACCCAGCCCGAGCCCTGCGCTGCTGTCACGAATACGAACGCCGGCCACTCGGTGTCGCGCTCTCCGACCGCCACCCGCTCGCCCACCTCGAGCTGGATCGGCCCGCGATCGGGGATCGCGTGCTCCGATCGGGCGACGATGACGCGCGCCGGTGCAACATGGCCGGGGTCGCCGTCGTCGTTCACGACGGGGGCGGGTCTGAGTTGCGCGACCGGCGCGCTCTGAACCACCCGCCGATCACCACCAGCGCCGCGATCAGAGCAATCCGGGCGATCCGGATGATGACCAGGTCGGTGCCGCTGACGTGCAGGAGGAAGACCGCCACCAACAGCGGGACGAGGAGTGCGAACCGGAGCAGCATCAGCCGGCGCATCGGCATGCGACGATGCGTTCTGTCAGGAAGCCTCACAGGCCGCTTTCCGTTTCCGGGTGGGCTGTCGCCAAGCCGGGTCGCCCCCGGGCCAACGCCCCGGGTATCAAGCGCACGGCGAGGACTTCCAGTGCGACGAACACCGGCTCGAGCTCGTCCGGAGCCGAGCTACCAAGTTCCGCCGCCAACGCCCGTTCGACGGGCACCGGCCGACGCCCGGTGCGTCGATCGCGAAAGCCATCCGCGAGCTCGACCAGCGTGCGCCGACCGTCGGCCGCGTCCACGCGGGTCTCGAGAACACCCTGCTCGCGGAGCCTCGCGACGGATGCAGACACGTGGCTTTGGGGAAATCCGGTCCGGGCGGTTATCTCGCTGATCGAGCTGCCCGGATGCTCCGACACGTCGACCAGGACCATCCGGACGCTCGACGGCAGCGGCACGCTGGTTGGATCGGAGGGGAACGCCGCCTCGGCGATCTTCATCAGCCGCCGGCCGAGCAAATAGACGTCGACCGCATCCACATCAAGGATGATACATCAATTCTGATGCTTTGTCGTCCGCCTCGGAGGTGGCGCTTTGGCGACGCGAGCCGGACAAAATTGCACCCACCCCGCGCGCAAAGGGGGCGCGTGGCGAATCTTGTGCGCCAGGCGGACCAAATCCACCACACGCCCGAGCTCGGGACGGCGTGAGTGCAATTTTGTCCGCGTCGCTCGCCCAGGCCGCCGCGATCGGGCCGCCGATCTGCCGACGCGTCGCTGCCCCGGCCCGCCGCCGCGCGCGCGCAGGGCCGCGGTCGGCCAGTCGGACTCGACGTGGGGCGCGCTCAGGTCACGTGCACGGGGGTCCCAAGCCCCAGATGCGCCCCCAGCCATTCGTCGTCGTCGACGCGGAGGCGGATGCAGCCGTGTGAGATCGCCCCCGGAATCAGCTGCGGCTGGTAATACGGACCATGGATGCCCACGACGCCTCCGGCCGGCGAATCCGTCAGGGTCGAGTAATCGGAGGTGCCGAAGGCATACGGCCAGTAGCCCGACTGAGGATCCTCGATCTTGAACCGCTCGCGGATCCAAAATCTTCCTACCGGTGTCGGAGTGCTTGGCTTGCCGACCGCGACCGCCGCGCTCCAGACGAGGTGACCGTCTGTGTAGAAATACATCTCCAGCTTCTCGCGGTTGACGACGAGCAGCTGATTGGTGAGGTGAACGGCGCCCAGCGCCGCGCGCGGCACCCAGCCCGTCCGCCCGTTCGGGCGCCCGGGGATCCTGAGCTCGATCCACTCCCGGCCCTCGGCATCCCAGTGCGCTCGCAACAGCAGGTAGATCTCTGGGAAGCCATCCTCCGTGTTCCAATGAAGGCGCGGGACCACTGCCGACGATGCGCTCGGCTGTCGGTGAACGGAGGCAATCTCGTTTACATACGCCCAGCGCGTGAAAGTCGACTCGTTCGACAGAACCTGGGTGGTGTCGGCCAGCGGCACCGGGCTGCCCGCGGGTGCTGGGCTCGGTGGCGACCCCGAAACCGCGGCTGGCGCCGGCGCCGGCTCGATCGGCGCCGGGTCCAGGGCCTGGATCACCGTGCCGCCCCACATACGCGGCTCGAGCCGCCATCGATGGACGGCCGGACCGCTGGTCCGTCCGGCCCCCGCCGGCCGGGCCGTCTTGGCGGCGCCCGTTGCCGCTCCGATGCTCAGCACGACGCCCGCCGCAGCGGCGACTGCCCTGAGGGTGGCGCCCGCGGCCGCTCACGAAAGAGGAGGGCTTCGGCGAGACACGTCCGTTACATGACCTCGCACACGAGCGTCCCCGGGCCCGGTTCATTGCAGGACCAGATCGACGAGCTCCGCTGCCGCAGCGGGGTCGAGCGGTTGGCCGGTCATGAGTCGGCGGTAGAAGATCGCGCCGAGCAGGGCACTCGTCGCCAGCTCCGGATCGATCCCGGTCCGCAGCTCGCCTTGCTCGACGCCGCGTGCGATCAGGTCGGTGATCGCCCGGCGGCGCTCGGCCGAGTAGCGATGATGAAACTCGCGTACGCGGTGATCGCGCTCGGCACCCTCGATCAGGGCGGGAATGCACCGCGAGAAGGTCGAGTCCACGACCACTTCCGCGACGTGGCGCACGAGCAGCGCGATGGCGTCCTGCGCCGAGAGGTCGCCGAGATCCGGCACCATCTGCTCGTGAAAGGTCTCGAGCGCGTCGGCGATGAGCGTGAGCTTGTCCGGCCAGTGGCGGTAGATCGTGGACTTGCCAACGCCGGCCCGAGCGGCGATCGCCTCGATCGTGACGCCGCCGTAGCCGACATCCGCCAGCTCCTCGACCGCGGCCTGGAGGATGACGATGCGGGACCGCTCGACCCGGGGATCGACCCCCTCGCCCTTCGAGCTCACCGGACCGCTCCAGCGCTCGCGCCGCGCGTGTCAGCTCTGAAACGTTGACGTATCGCTGCGAAACGCATACGTTCTATAAGTACAGCAACCCGAGGAGACGGCATGGCCCGAGTCAGCGTCCGCTACATCGTCGACGACGTCGACGCCGCGATCGACTTCTATTGCCGAGAACTCGGCTTCCAAGAGGACATGCATCCAGCCCCCAGCTTCGCGATGCTCTCGCAGGGGGACCTGCGGCTCGTGCTCAGCGCACCGGGCGGTGGCCCGGGCGGGGGACAGGCAATGCCCGACGGGACCATCCCTGAGCCCGGAGGCTGGAATCGCTTCCAGCTCGAGGTCGAGGACATCGAAGCAACGGTCGCGCGCCTGCGGGAGCACGGAGCCCGATTCCGGAACGACATCGTCACTGGCGTCGGCGGCAAGCAGGTGCTCGTCGAAGATCCGGCCGGCAACCCTGTCGAGCTGTTCCAGCCGACGCTGGCGGAGGCGAGGCTGTCCAACAACCCCTGAGTGTCAACAAGCCGGGGCGAGGTCACATCCCGCCCCGGCGTCCGCTCGTCGCGCGTCCTGGCGCGCCGATCCCTACTCGGTCGAACCTACCGTGCTGATGAACTCCTCGTCGCGCAAGATCTCCGGTCCACCGCTGACCGTCTCGGGCAGCGGGATCGGAAGCAGCGGGTCGAAGCGAATGTAGTGGAGCTTCCAACTGGAGATCTTCCACTCGCCGTCCGCCTTGCGGTACTCGTCGGCCTCGTGCCCGTAGCCCATGACGCCTTGGCGCTCACCGGTCTCAGGGTTGGCCGGCCACTCGAGATAGTCGTTGAGTTGCCACAGACCGTGAGCCGTCGTGGGGCTGTCGATCGTGATCTCGGGGAGCGTGCCGCGGTGGACCGTTACCGCAGTCTCGGCCTGGTCGCGGACGACCGCAACGAACGTGTCGGCGCCCTCGATCACGTTGCCGTCGCCGAAGTCGAACACGCAGTCATCGGTGAAAGTGGCACGGAAGCCCTCCCAGTCCTTCGCATCGACCGTGCGGAAGTAGCGCGCCCTCAGCTCCAAGATCTCCTTCCAATCCAGCAACTCCTGCAGCTTCGCCTCAGACATGGCGTCGAATCCTCTCTGCCGTTGGAACGGATGCTCACGAATGGTACCGATCGGCAGCTGTACCGTTGTGTTGGCTTGCGCCATCGTTGGAACGCGCGCCTCGGGCCTCGAGCATCAGGGCACGTCACCATTTGTGGCGGATGCGCTCATAGGTCTCCAGGTACATATCGCCCGGTCTGCTCCACGAGTGGTCGGTCGCCATCGCGTTGAGCATCAGTCGCCGGAATGCGAGCGGCTCGCCGAACCACAGGCGCAACCCGCGCCCGAGCGCCGACTCGATCGCCACGTTGTCCGTGTGCTGGAAGGTGTAGCCGTTGCGCTCAGAGGGGCTGCGCGGTGAGTAGTCGCGGTCGAACACCGTGTCCACCATGCCTCCGATGGAGCGCACGACGGGCACGGTCCCGTAGCGCTGGCCGACCATCGGGACGAGCCCACACGGTTCGAACATGCTCGGAACGACGACGACGTCGGCGCCCGCGTACACGAGATGGGCGAGCTCCTCGGTGTACCCAAGCTCGAGGTGACAGTTCGGGTTCTCGTTCAGCTCGCGCTTCAGCTGCGCGAAGTGAGTGCTGATCCCGTTCTGATGCATGGCATCCCCCAGCAACACGAACTGAGCCCCATGCTCGAGTGCGTAGAAAAGAGCGTGATGAACGAGGTGCATGCCCTTCTGCCAGTCCAACCGGCCGACGTATGCGACGAGTGGGCTCCAGCTCTTGCGAAGCCAGAATCGTTCCCGCAGGCGCCCCTTGTTCTCGTACTTGCCATCTGGCCGTACGCCGGAGTAGCGGGTCGGGATGATCTCGTCGACCTCCGGATTCCAGACGTCGTAGTCGACGCCGTTGAGGATGCCCTGGAACTTCTCCTGATGGATGTGCAGGATGCGGCGGAGCCCGAACGCGCCGTCGCCGAACAGCGCCTCGCGTGCGTAGTTCGGTGACACCGTCGTGACGAAGTTCGAGTAAACGATCCCGCCCTTCATCAGGTTGACCGCTCGGTACCAGTTCTCGTCGCCCAACCGGTCGCGGTCCAGGAAGTAATCCGGGCGGCCGAGCTGCGTGGTCCAGAGCACATGAGGGCTCGTGAGGCCTTGGTGGAGGAAGTTGTGAATCGTGTAGCACACCCTCTGTCGAGGCAACGCCTCGTGGTATTGCTCCCACAGCAACACCGGCAGGATCCCCGTCTGCCAGTCGTGGCAGTGGATCACATCGGGTCGCTTGTTCGCCTTGACCAGGTATTCGAGCGCCGCCTTCGAAAAGGCCGTGAAGCGCTCGGCGTCGTCGTCGTGGCCGTAGAGGCGATCGCGGCCGAAGAAGCTCTCCGCAGGATGCAGCTCGATGAAGAAGCACTTGCGCCCGTGGACGAAGCCGAACCAGACCGTGCAGCGGATCGCGCCGTCGTACCACGGGACCCACAGATCCTCGTAGCAGACCTGAAGGTCCCAGACATCCCCGTAGCGCATCGACGCGTACTTCGGCAGCACGATCTCGACCGCGTGGCCGCGGATCTCGAGCTCGCGGCTGAGCCCGAAGATGACATCGCCGAGGCCGCCGGTCCTGGCGACCGGCGCGCATTCGGGCGCGACCATCACGACGTACACGCTCGGACCACCTCAGTCGGTCCACGGCCTCCTGCAGAAGGATCCAAATGCGGCTCGCAGCAGCACCGCGCAGCCGCGGCCAGCATACAGGGACGCATTGGTCAGGACTTTTCGCGCTCGGCTGTCGCGGCGAGTCCGCTCCCGAAATGGTTGCGCATCCCAGCGCTGGGCTCATCGCGGCTCGCGCGGTGATTTCGGACGGTCGTCTCGTAGAATTGCCCGCGTCAGGCGCTCGGGAGTCGGACGTACCGCGGTGCGCCTGGGACCGACCGCCCCCAGAGGCTCCCGCCGGATCGCGCCCCGACGCTCACCACTCCGCGACGGTGTCACAGTATGTGATCACCACGTTCTCCATCACCGGTGCGAGGTCGTCGTGCCCAATTCCCGTCTCCGCGCGCCACGCCATATAAGACTCGTGATCGTCGCGCTCGCGCCAGCGCCCGACGACGATGAACTTGTCACGGTCGTCACGGTCCCGCACCGCCTCGAAGCTGATCGCGCCCTCGGCTGCCACCGTGTCGGGCATGATCGCGTTTATGACCTCGAACATCCGATCGCCCTCGCCCGGCTTTGCCTGCATCTCCACGACCACGGTCACCGGCACTTCCGCACCTCCTGTGTTGCTGGGCTGACCACCTCGACCATCAGGCTATGACACGCCGGCGGCCCGTTTGAGGGGGTTGTATGAGAAGACCGCGTCGGGGTCGTACTTGGCTTTGATCTCCATCAGGCGTGTGTAGGTGTCCTCGCCGAACGCCTCGCGCATTCCGTCCTCGTCGTCTTCGGAGAGGAAGTTGACGTAGCGACCGCCCTGGCGGTAGGGCGCGAGCGCCGCGTCGGCGTCGAACACCCACTGGCGCGAGGGCTCGATGTCCTGCTCCTCGAGACAGTTAGAACCGAGCACATACGAGAACCGCGCCCGGCGAAACGCCGCCGGCACCGCCGTCTCCGCGACCGGCACGCGCGCGACGGCGCCACCGAGCTGCGCGAACTCGACCACGCAATGCGGACCGGGGAACCGCCGCGCGTGCTCCAACCCGATCGCGAAGATCTCCCCGCTCAGATCGTCAAAGAACCCGGGCATCGCCGCGCAATTGATCCGCCCGTGCGGCGCCAGCGGATCAGACGCCGCCTGCAAGAACGCATACGGAAACTCGCCCACGAGATCCAACAACGGCGACACCTTCTCACGCAACGGCGCGATCGCGCGCGCGCCCGCCTCCAGATCCTCCCCGATCCACGTCGCGGTCATCATCAAACACGACTCCCCCCGCAACGCCGGCGGGATGAACTCCGCCTGCGGACCGGTACAGAAGATCAACTGCACCCACAACTCCTCCGGCGCACCCGCGAGCTCCCCCCGGACCGCCTCAAAGACGTCCATCGCCTGCTCCAACGGCCACCCGAGATAACCACCATAGATCACCGGCCCGACCGGATGCAACCGATACGTGAAATGCGTCACGACCCCAAACACACCACCCCCACCCCGCAGCGCCCAGAACAAATCCGGATGCTCGCTCTGATCGACGTGCAACCACTCCCCATCCGCACTCACCACATCGAACGCGAGCACATTATCGACCGTCAACCCAAACTTCCGCATCAACCGCCCGACCCCACCAAACAACGTCAACCCACCAACCCCCGTATGCGACACCGTCCCACTCGTGACCGCCAACCCATGCGCCTGACACTCACGATCCAACTCCGCCAACAACGTCCCACCCCCAACCACCGCCACCCGCGCGCCCGCATCGACATGCACCCCACGCAACAGCCGCAAATCGATCAACAACCCACCATCCACCGAACTCGACCCCGACGGACTATGCCCACCACCACGCACCGCCACCACCAAATCATTCGCCCGCGCGAACCGAACCGCCGCCTGCACATCCGCGACCCCCATCGGCAACACGATCACCGCCGGACGCAAACCCTCAAACCGCGAACTCCACGCCGCCCGCACCGCATCAAAATCCGGCACACACAACCCATTCCACGCCGCCGGCGCCTTCTCATACCCAACATCCCCCGCCACCAACACCGGCCCCATCACCACCCCACGCAACTCCGCCAACTGCTCCGCGCTCACACCATTGCTATATGCCATCTCACCCCTCCTATTAATCGTCGGATACCAACCGCCCAGCTGCTACCAGCTCACGCGCTGTGATGTGAACAGGCGCATGTTGAGCGAGGGCTTGAACTCGAGCTCCTGATCGAGGTCGGCCTTCAGGTTCGGCAAGCGTTCGTAGAGCAGCTCGAGCGCGATCCGCGCCTCCGGCACCGCGAGGGGCGCACCGACGCAGTAGTGGCGCCCATGGCCGAACGTGAGCGACTTGGTGGCGTTGGCCCGGCGAACGTCGAAGCGGAGTGGATCGGAGAACCGTTCGGGGTCGGCGTTCGCGGATACGAGGCTTGGCGCGACCGTGCTCCCGGCAGGAATCCGGACGCCGGCCATCTCGACATCGCGGCGGCTGATCCGGAACATCTGCGTCACGATCGCGGACCGCCGCAGGCCCTCCCAGACCGCGTTGTCCCACAACGACGGATCGTCGCGCAGGATCTCCAATTGCTCAGGACACTCGGTGAAGAAACGGACCATGTTCGCGACGAGCAGCGCGGTCGTGTCGGCGCCCGCCGCGATCAGCCCGAGCATGTGCCCGAGCACCTTGTCGGTGCTCAAAGCCGGCTGACCTTCGTCATCGGTCAGAGACAGCATCGCGGATGTCAGGTCGCTGCCCGGGTTCGCCCGACGCTCCTCCAGCAGTTTCGAGTACACGAGATACGCCGAGTAGACCCGTTCGTAGGTGCTCACGAGCCACTCATCGGATCTCGTGACATCCTCGGGCTTGAGGTCGATCGGGGACAGCAGCCCGACCACGTCGCCGATCCAGTCCAGGAAGCCGGGGAGCATGTCCGGCGGGATGTAGAGCAACTGTCCGACCACACGCAGCGCAAGCTGCATCGAGAAGTCCCTCATCACATCGCAGCTGCCCTTGTCGATGAGACCGTCGATCAGCTCGTTGGCGATCGCTGCGATGTCCGGCTTGACGGCGTCGACCCGCTTGATCGTGAACGTTCGCTGTATCTCGCGCCGTTCGCGTGTGTGCTCGGGCGGATCCATGTTGTTCAACTGGCCACCCTGGATCACCTGCCCGGCGTGCTGCCACTCCTCCGGGATCCGCTCGCGCAAGTCGGAACGCACCGGCATCGCCTTGAAAGTGTGGGCCGTGTAGCTCTCGTAGTCGTCGAGCACGCGCTGCACGTCGCCGTAACGCATGACGAAGTATGCATTCAAGGGCTCGCAGTAGAACACCGGCGACTCCGCGAAGAAGCCCTGGACGGCGCCCTGCGGGTCGAGAAGATACTCACGCGACCGTGGGTCGAAGCTCCCGATCGAAGGCGGCGCGACGGCCATGGCTCTCCTGTCTGCCGAGGTCAAGGGGATCTGTCGGACCCCAACGCGGCGAACTATACCGTCGGCGGCCGGCCGAGCGGTGGGTCAGTGGGGCATGTAGTTCCCGAGGTTTACGTTGATCGTCGTCCCCGTCATCGCGCGGGCGGCGTCGCTGAGCAGGAACACGATCGCCTCAGCGACCTCCTCGGGATCCATCCATCTGCCCCCCACGAGCGTTGCGGCGATCTGCTGCAGCTGCTCCTCCGTCGCATGCCGGCGAGCGGTC
Source organism: uncultured Solirubrobacterales bacterium (assembly GCA_963763525.1). Taxonomy (GTDB): domain Bacteria; phylum Actinomycetota; class Thermoleophilia; order Solirubrobacterales; family Solirubrobacteraceae; genus Palsa-465. Next base: position 499,136 of record CAVXPA010000005.1, on the reverse strand, counting down.
TCGGACGCCGTGTGCCCTGGAGCAACTGCGTTCACGCGTATGTGATGAGGCGCAAGCTCATGCGCCAGCGTGCGCGTCATCGCGACGATGCCCCCTTTCGTCGCGGAATACGCAGCCATACCGGGAACGGGGCGATAAGCGGCGCCAGATGCAACGTTCACGATCGCGCCGTCGGTCCCGAGCCGGATCATCGCCTGCGCGACCCTCAGCGCGAGGAAGAAGGACCCTCGAAGGTTGACCTCGTCTATCTCCTGCCACACCTCTGGCGTCGTCTCGAGGAACGGAGTGAACGGATAGACGGCGGCGACGTTCGCAAGCCCGTCGATCCTGCCAAATCGCTGCTCCGTTCCGACGACGAGCGAATCGATCGCGTCCAAGGATCTCAGATCCGTTTCCACGAGCGTCGCTGTGGGGCCGATCGAGCTCGCGACGCGACTGCCGGCTTCGGTGTCGATGTCGGCGATCACTACACGTGCCCCGGCGCCGGCGAGCAGGGTGGCCGCCGCTCGACCCATTCCGCTGGCTGCACCGGAGACGATGAAGACTTTGTCGTCCATTGGCATCGGCATTACTCCTAGAGCATCATGAAGCCGCCGTCGACACGGAAGATGGCCCCGTTGACCACAGACGCGGCATCGGACGAAATCCAAACGATCACATCGGCGATCTCGCCGGCTTCCAGTACGCGTCCCAGCAGCGGATTGGCGATCTCCGGTAACGGTTTGATGTTGGCAGTGGCGGTAGGCCCCGGCACCACGGTGTTCACCCGCACGTTCGTGCCGGCTTCGAGGGCGACGACGCGCGTCAGCGCGACGATCCCGGCCTTGGCGGCGCTGTAAGCCGCCAGTCCGGGAATCCCGTAGAACGCGGCGCCCGATGCGACGTTGACGATCACGCCGCCGTCTTTCTTCATGTGCGGGAGGGCGGCCTGGCACGCGAACAGCGGGCCCTTGAGGTCGACCGCGAACACGTCGTCCCAGAACTCCTCGCTCATCTCCTCAACAGGAGCCGTCGGATAAATCGCGCCGACGTTGGCGAGGACGTCGAGGCGTCCGAAATGGCCAATCGCCGCGTCGATCGTGGCGAAGACATCATCCTTGCGACGCAGATCCATATGGAAGGCCTCGGCGCTCCCGCCGTCACTTCGGATCTCGTGGACCGTCTGGCCCGCAGTCTCGTCGTCGATGTCCGCGACGAGCACCCTCGACCCCTCGTTGGCATACGCCTGCGCGGTCGCCTTACCGATGCCGGCGCCGGCACCGATCACCACCACACTCTTGCCGGCAAGGCTCATCACAAACCTCCATGTGGTTTCGTGCCTTCGTGCCTGTTAGCGCCCGGAGGGGGGCGAAACTGTACCCACGAAACCGGGCGGCAAACGCCGCGCGAGTATAAGGTCGGCAGTGGTGGAAGTCAACGCTGTCAGTCTTCGCCCAGCCCCTCCGCGCCCCGCCCGGGTTGCGGTATCGTCCGCGCGAAGCACCCCGTGTGTGCAAGAAGACTCGGTCTACTCCTACTCACCTCCACAGGAAGGACAGAATCAAATGAAGCGCGTCGTTACGGGCGTGAACGAGCAGGGCCGGTCATACATCGTCTCGGTCGAGGAATTCGACGCGACGCAGCCTCAGAAGATCTGGGATTACGAACCGAGCCACATTCAGGACTGGATCGCAGCGATCGATCCGGCGGACGCGGCTGACTGGATAGCGCCTGACGTCAGCGGCGGAACGCGCTGGTTCTTCGCTCCGATGATGCCCGGGGGCGCGCAAGCCGAGTTCACTCAGATGCAGGGGGTCGACGAGAACGGGTTTCACACGACGAGGACCATCGACTTCGACTTCATCTTCGACGGCGAGATCACGCTGCTTCTCGACGAGGGCAGCATCGCACTCGAAACGGGCGACTTCGTCATCCAGCAGGCCACCCGTCATGGATGGAGGAACGAGACCGACAAGCCGTGCATCATGCTGACGCTGATCCATCGCCCGGACAGCGTCTAGTGGGCTCCACCTAGCGACCTGACAGCTGCACTTCACGGTTGAGCGCGGACTCGAGCGCGGTCTGCAGCTTTCCGAACAGATTGCCCGCCAGCGCCTCGCGGGAGACGACGAGCAGCGCGACGTCCTCGTCGACGAATCTGAGCTCCTCGACATGCGGCTCGAGGCCGAACGCTCTGATGATCCCGAGCGCGTCCTCGTAGCTCCCGCTGCTGACGAAGGACACAGCCAGCGCGCGTGGCTGAACCGTGGGGTGGAACGACGCGACCGCGGCTGCGCAGGCTTGCTCCGCGATCGCGGCGAGCTCGTCGCTCTCCTCGCCATCGTGGAGGAGCTCGATTTCGCGCTTCGCCGGCGGGACTTTGTCGAGGTCCATCGCGATCACCTCGAGCCCGTCTCCGCGTAAGGTCGCGACCGCGCGTTCGAGCTGCGCGACGGTCAGGACGCCGCCCGGGTCGAGGTTGAGGTGTACGACCGCGCGCCGCACGGACCTGGACCGCCGACGATCAGCTGCTCGAGGCTGGAAGCTTTGACACGGGGAGGCCTAAGTGTTTATCATTCGTGCCGCGGCAACCGTCCGTTTGGTCGATCGGGAATCGCCAGAAGCGGCAAGGAGAGATGGGCTCAGACGCGACGCAAGAACGCTCGGAAGCAGAGGCTGCGTCGCCAGGCGCGAAGCAGTCCCTCGTGGATGCGAGCGTTCACGTCTTCTTTCAGGGCAATCACGAGATTCGGGACTGGCTACGCGAGCCGTTCAAGAGCCGCGGGTTTCCGGACGTCGAGATGTTCTGGTACGGCGCTCCCGACGGCGAGTACGCGCCTGAGATCGTCGACTCTTCTGAGGGGCATCCAGGCTCCGATCCCAGGCAGGTAGGCCGGCATCTGTTCGAGGACAGAGGCGTGGACGTCGCGATTCTCCACCCGATGACGCGCGGGATCCTTCCCGACCGTCATCTGACAACCGCCGTCCTGTCGGCCCACAACGAGATGCTCACCGAGCGCTGGCTCGACGACGAGGTCTACGGTGAGCGGTTCCGCGGCACCATCCGCGTCAACCCTGAGGACGTCGAGGGCGCGCTGAAGGAGATCGAGCGCTGGAGCGCTCATCCGCGAATGGTGCAGATCGGCGTGCCGCTGCAGTCGCGCGAGGTGTACGGCAAGCCGCAGTTCATGCCGCTGTGGGAAGCCGCCGCCGGCCGCGGCCTGCCCGTCGCGGTCCACATCGAGACCGGCAACGGGATCGGCTACGCGCCGACGCCGTCGGGCCACCCCCGGACATACCCGCAGTACGCCGGCTTCATGGGGCTCAACTACCTTTATCACCTGATGAGCTTGATCACCGAAGGCGTGTTCGAGGCCCTACCCGACTTCCAGATCGTCTGGGCTGACGGCGGCGCGGAGATGCTGACGCCGTTCATGTGGCGGATGGATACGTTCGGGCGCCCGCATCTCGAGCAGACGCCGTGGGCCCCGGGTCTCCCGAGTTCGTACCTGCCCGGCCACGTCCATTTCGTTCACAGCAACCTGGATGGCGTTCCTCAGGCCGGCGTCGCGGCAGAATGGCTTGAGATGACGGGCAAGTCGGACATGATCATGTACGGGTCGAGCTACCCCCACTGGAGCATGACCGACGTGAGCTCGATGTCCAACGACCTGACGAACGCCCAGCGGCAGAAGATTCTCTGGCAGAACGCCGACAAGCTTTACGGCCTTGGGCTCACAGCAGCCGCCCCCACGACAACCGACTGAGAAGACGGTGAACACATGGCAGTGACAAGCATTCGCGAGACGGCGCCCGAGCAGACACGCGTCGCGGTCCGCGTTGTCGACGCCGACGTGCACCCAACGCCGCGCGCCGAGCTCTTCGACTACATCCCGGAGCCCTATCGCAGCGACTTCTGGAAGCGCAAGAAGTGGGGCGATATCAACGTCTACGACGCGCCCGATTACGCCCACGCGCACGCGATGCGCCTGGACTCCTTCCCGGAGGATGGCGGCTTTGCGGGCTCCGATCCCGACCTGGCGTTCCGCCAGGTGATCATGGAAGCGGGCTGCGACATCGTCATCCTGGAGCCGCTCGGCCCGGCGATGCATCTGCCCGAGCTCACCCAGTCGTTCCAGATCGCGACGAATCACTGGCTCGTCAACCACTGGCTCGACAGCAAGACCAACTGGCACGAGCGCTGGCGCGGCTCGATCTGCGTCGGGATCGAAGACCCTGTCGCTGCCGTGAGGGAGATCGAGTACTGGGCCGGTCATCCGCAGCTCGTACAGGTTCTGATCCCGGCCGAGCCCAGGCCGGCGTGGGGCGATCCGCGGTATGACCCGATCTGGGAAGCCGCGACCCGTCACAACCTGCCCGTCACGTGCCATCTCGGGCGCGGCTCGTTCGAGCTGTTCCCGATGCCGCCGGTCGGTTACCCAAGCTACAACCACGACTTCATGGTCACCTACTCGCTGCTCGCTGCGAACCAGGTCATGAGCCTGGTGTTCGACGGCGTCTTCGAGCGGTTCCCCTCGCTCCAGATCGTTTTCGCCGAGCACGCTTACAGCTGGATCCTGCCGCTGATGTGGCGGATGGACGCGGTTTACGCGGCGCGCAAGGCGGACCTCCCCGACCTGCACCAGAAGCCGTCGGAGTACGTGTACGACCACATCTGGCTCACGACACAGCCGCTGGACTTCCCCGACGACCGCGCCGAGCTGCGCAAGCTGATGCGCTGGATGCAGGCGGATCGTCTCCTGCTGTACTCCTCGGACTATCCGCACTGGACCTTCGACGATCCCAAGTGGATCATCCGGCAGCTCCCGGCGGAGTACCGCGAGTCGCTCATGTTCCAGAACTCCATTGATCTCTACGGCCTGCCGACCACGGTCCCGGCGCTCGAGGGACAGACCCGGGTCTGGTGAGCACGACCTCCGAGCCCGCGCCGACGGGCACCGGGAAGCGGGAACACGTCGTCTGCGCCGTCGAGGACTTCCCCGACGGGACCAAGCGGATCCTTCCGATCGGCGCCTTCGGGATCGGCGTCTACAACGTCAAGGGCGCGTTCTACGCGATCGCCAACCGCTGCCCGCATGAGGGCGGGCCGTTGTGCGAGGGGCGCCAGGGGGGTCGCACGATCGTCGACGAGGACGCTCCCGGAGGGGCGACGCTGATCCGCGAAGGCGAGTGGGTCTACTGCCCCTGGCACCAGTGGGGGATCGAGCTCGCAACCGGGACGACGGCCGTGAAGCCAGAGTGGAGTGTCCGCACCTACCCAGTCGAGGTGCGCGACGGGAACGTCGTCGTCGTTTGGTGAGCGCGTGCCAGCGGCAGCGCTAGCCGAGCGACATCTGTAACAGCTCCGATCGGAGGAGAGAGATGCCGAGCGCAAACGTCAACGGGCTGAACATCGCTTACGAGCTGCACGGTGAAGGCGAGCCAGTGGCGATCACCCCCGGGGGCCGGTTCAGCAAGGACACCGCGGGCGTCCGCGAGCTCGCGCTCGCGCTCGCGCAGGGCGGCAAGCAGGCGTTGATCTGGGACCGGCCGAACACCGGCGCATCGGACATCTGCTTCGAGGGCGAGTTCGAGTCGGCGATGCACGCCGACACGCTTGCCGGACTGATCCGTGAGCTCGGCCTCGGCAAGACAACGATCGTCGGCGGCTCAGCGGGCTCGCGGACGTCGCTGCTCACGGTCATGCGCCACCCCGACATCGCCAGCAAGCTGGCCGTCTGGTGGATCAGTGGAGGCTTCTTCGGTCTGGCGAGCCTGGCCGTCTACTACTGCGGCGAGAGCTGGCGGGCCGCCAAGCGCCACGGGATGGCAGCGGTGGCGGACCTTCCGGGATGGCAGGAGACGTTGCAGAAGAACCCCGGGAACCGCGAGCGGATGCTGGCGCTGGACCCGGACCAGTTCGCGGCGAGGATGGAGGCATGGGGACCGCAGTACTTGGGGAGCGACGACTCGCCGGTTCCAGGGACGCGTCCCGACGACTTCGCGGGGATCGCCGTGCCAACGCTCGTGTTCCGCAGCAGCGCAAGCGATCTCGACCACCCGCGGGTAACGAGCGAGTGGGTCCACGAGCTGATCCCGGGCGCGCGGCTCGTCGAGCCGCCGTGGGGGGCGAACGAGTGGAACGAGCAGTCGGACGCGTACCAGAAGAGCGGCACCAACAACCTGTTCGCGAGCTGGCCAATGCTGGCGCCACAGTTGCTCGAGTTCATGAACGATCCGGTCGCGGCGGCGCGTTGACGCAGCCGCCTCGGTAGCCGTTATGGGCATCGAGTCCCCAACAATCGCGATCGTTCAGGTCGCGCTGAGCTGTCGCGACATGCTCACGTCGAGGAGCTGGTACTGCGAGTGCCTCGGCTACGTCCCGGCCGGCGGGCTCGGCACCGAGGTGTCCGTGGCCACCCGCATGGTGCGGGCGTCGGTGCCGGATCTCGCGCGCTCGATCGCGTTCTTCGTGGACACGCACGGGATGCGCCGGCACGAACCCACGCTGCACAGGCCCGAGCACGAGCGCCTATGGGGCCTTCCCGGCGCGCGGCTCAAAGTCGAGCTCCTGTCCGCCGGCGACTTCTGGCTCGAGCTGGCCCAGTACGAGGACCCACGCCCCGCACCATGGCCCGCCGACTACAGGATCAGCGACCTCGGCATCCTCAACATCGCCGTCGGCTCACGTGAGCAGGAGCCATATCGCGCGGCTGCACAGGCGGTGCGCAAGGCGGGGTATCGCCTCGATGCGGAGATCGAGAACGAGATCGGGAGCACGGTCTACGCGACGGACGACCAGGGCTTCAGCCTCGGGCTGATGTGCCTGGAGGAGTCCGGCGATGCGTTCGCCGGCTTCGAACCAGAGCGGCCGCAGGCCGCCTAGCTGCTGGGGTGTAGCGCGAGCCCGGGCCGTGACCATTCAGTCTCGTACAGACGGCCGCGGGCGGAGCAGGTGATGTAGGCGCTCTGCAGATCGGCGCCGCCGAACGCGATGTTGCTCACCATCGGATCCTCCCCCGGTACCTGGACGAACTCGACCAGGTTACCCTCCGGGCTGATCACGGTGATGCCGCCGCGCATCAGCGTTCCGATGCAGACGTTGCCGCCCGCCTCGACCGCGAGCGAGTCGAACAGCTGAAAGTCGACCGCCGTATAGACGAGCGCGGCGACCGATGCGAAGAAACCGGCGGCTTCCTTGAGGCGACCGGGGGCCTCGACCGTGTAGCCCCACAGCCGAGCGGTCATCGTCTCCGCGACGTATAGCCTCTCACCGCCGGGTGACAGCCCGACGCCGTTCGGGTGGTCCATCGGGAAGTTCGCTTCCATGATCTCCGAGCCGTCAGCTCGCGCGTAATACAGCACGCCGGAATCGACCAGGCGGCCACGATGCCTGCCGTTGTCGGTGAAGTAGAAGCCGCCGTGCGAGTCGAAGACGAGGTCGTTTGGCCCGTTCAGCAGGACCCCGGCGCAGTCGGTGTAGAGGTCGCTGACCTCGCCGGTCCCGAGATCGACCACCTGGATCTTCCCGTGCGCGTCCGGCGGCTCCGGATGTGGGAGCGTGAGCCCATTGACCTCATACCACGTGAAGCCGCCGCTGTTGCACACATACAGCCTCCCGTCGGGCCCGAGCGCAGCGCCGTTGGGACTTCCGCCAGGACTGACGATGCGCTCCACGACGCCGCTCGACGGATCGATCCTGGCGATCGTGCCACGTTTCATCTCCACGACCAGCACGCTGCCGTCGTCGAGCACCACGGGGCCTTCTGGAAACTCCAGGCCTTCGGCCACGACTCTCATGTTCAGCTCCTTGTACGACTTGCGTTGCCAGGCGTCGAACGGAGCCCAGCAGCCCGAAGCGAGATCAGCCGCTAACCACGGGCACGCCCATCGGCTCGACCCAGAAGACGCGGGCAGTTTGAGCATCCAATGCGGGTGTGATCACCATCTCACCGGCCTCCGCGCGGCGGGCCACCTCCTGTGCAACCGCCTCGAGGTCATCGGCCTCGACCTCGTACAGCGCGAGGTAGCGATGAGACGGGCTGGGAGCATCGGGCGGCGCCCCGATGTCGAGCACTCGGAAGCGCTGGGCCGAGGCGACGCCGTCGACCGCGACGAGGTCTTGGAGGTGGACATTGTCGTACCAGTCGTTGTATTCGTCCTCGACCTCAGAGGAGACTGGATTAGTCATGACCACCAACGTTGCTTTCGCCATTTCCGCTCCTAGATCGTTCTCGATGTCACTACTGCGTCAGCCGTGATGCGCTATCCGTCGAGCGAGCCGAACAGTTCATAGCTCGGATCCTCGTGGTCCCGGCGCGACAGCGTCGTCGTCGTGTCGGCTCGGTCCGGAAGCTCGCCCCCAAAGTCCTGCGCCACGTCGTATTCGGACAGCACGTCCGTTACCAGGTATCGGTGATCGATCGCCCAGCGGCCGTCCCGCTTGGACCAATGATCCAGGTACCTGCCCCTGTACGACATGTCCACACAGTGGCCCGCCTCGTCGGGGAACGAGCGGATCACGGCAGTCACATATGCCTCGCTGACGGCACGGTCACCGCCAACCTTGATCGTCACGTTGGTGATTTGGTGCGAGTGAACCTGGAAGCCGAGATGGGCTTCCATGAAGTAGTCAACGAGGTCCGCGGCCGTGCCGTTGAACCCCCCCTCGTACTCGACCGTCGCATCAACGTGCCACACCGACGCGAGGAGGTCGCGATCCAACCGGTCGACCGCGCGACAGTAGTTCTGCAGATTCTCCCGCATCGCCTGCTTTGCAAGCATCACCTCGATACTGGTCTCCGCCACACCTCTGACAACAGAAGGCCGAGTCGAACTCGTAGCCACGGTGAAGCTCCTTTCATCCCTCGCTCGGCCGGGAGGCCTCAAACCACCGTTCGGTCGTCCGAGTGTACGGGAGACAAGGAACGAGTGCAAGAAACGGCGCCCCGCAGGCCCGCGGCGGTTGGCTCCGGATCACAAGCCGGGGCGCGCAACTTAGGTTGCCGATCCCATGGTGGTCGCGCGGCGCTTGGGCGAGCCTGTCGCTCGTCACCAAACCCAGGAGGGTCGATGAGCGAGAACCTGGCAAGCAACTTGTCCGTCTCGGCGCAACGGTACCCGTCGAGACCGGCGCTGCGCTTCGACGCCGACGCGATCAGCTACGCGGAGCTCGACGCGATGGTCAGACGCGTTGCCTCGCTACTCCGCGTGCGGGGCGTCGAACCCGGCGATCGCGTCGGGCTCATGCTCCCAAACGTTCCGGAGTTCGCGTTCGCGTACTACGGCGTCCTCTTCGCGGGCGCGGTCGTCGTGCCGATGAACGTGCTGCTCAAGGAACGTGAGGTCGCTTTCTATCTCGCGGACTCGCAGGCGAGAATCGTCCTGGCGTGGCACGGGGTCGGCGCGGTGGCACGTGCCGGCGCGACTGAAGCGGGCGTCGACTGCATGGTGATCGAGCCGAGCGGTTTCGCCGAGATCCTCGCGACGGTGCAGCCGCTCGCGGCGATCGGCGAGCGCTCCTCGCTCCAAACGGCGGTGATCCTGTACACGTCGGGAACGACGGGCAAGCCGAAGGGCGCGGAGCTCACGCACGCGAATCTCGCGATCAACGCGGACGTGACCAAGCAGCTGTTCTCACTCGGCCGTGAGGACGTCGTCCTCGGCGCATTGCCGCTGTTTCACGCGTTCGGACAGACGTGCGGTCTGAACGCCGCCCTCAGCGCAGGGGCATCGCTCGCGCTGCTGCCGCGCTTCGACGCGGGCGATGCGCTGAGCGCGATCGAGCGGGAGCGCGTGACCGTGTTCGAGGGCGTTCCAACGATGTACGCGGCGCTCCTGCACCACCCGGAGCTCGGGCGATTCGACGTGCGCACGCTGCGGATCTGCGTGTCGGGCGGGGCCCCGCTCGCGGTCGAGCTGCTCCGCGAGTTCGAGCGCTGCTTCGGGTGCGTGATCCTGGAGGGTTACGGGCTCTCCGAGACCTCGCCGGTCGCGTGCTTCAACCATTCCAACCGGGAGCGTAAGCCGGGCTCGATCGGAACGCCGATCGAAGGCGTGGAGATGCAGCTGGTCGACGAGCGGCGCCGGCGCGTGGCGCGCGGCGCCATCGGCGAGATCGCGATTCGCGGCCACAACGTGATGAAGGGTTACTGGAAGGCCCCGGAGGCGACCGCCGAGGCGATCGACGCCGAAGGCTGGTTCTACTCAGGCGATGTCGCCAGGATGGACGCCGACGGCTACTTCTTCATCGTCGATCGCAAGAAGGAGCTGATCATCCGCGGCGGCTACAACGTGTACCCGCGCGAGATCGAGGAGGTGCTCTACGAGCATCCAGCCGTGCGCGAGGCCGCCGTGGTGGGCGTTCCGCACGCCGAGCTGGGGGAGGAAATCGGCGCCGCGATCGCGCTGCGGCCCGGCTCACACGCGACCGAGTCGGAGTTGCGCGAGTTCGTCAAGGCGAAGATCGCGGCGTACAAGTACCCGCGGCACGTCTGGATCGTCGACGAGCTGCCGAAAGGCCCGACAGGGAAGGTTCTCAAGCGGGGGATCGAGCGGCCGGTTGTGATCGAGCCACAACCCCTCGCGTAGAAGCGTGGGGGCCGTATCCAATGACCTGGGACCCCTCCCAGGACATCCTTACACAACGCAATTCGAACACCCTGCAGGCGGATCGCACGCGGGGAGGAAGGGAGTGACTGTCATGTCAAGTCGATTCAAGAAGGCTGTGCCGCTGGCCGCGAGCGTTGGGATCATCGCGTTCCTGTGGTCAGAGTTCACGCTGAACTTCAACCTTCACTGGTTCACTGTCGCGGACGGCGTGTTCGGAAAGTTCGGGCTGCCCGAGAACTTCCAGCTCGTCCTCCCTGCGACATTCATCGCGTGGGGACTGTACTTCGTGCTCGGGGCGGATCGCAAGGCGCTGCGCACCACTGCCGTCTCGTGCACGACCGGTACGGTGGGGGCAATTGTGATCATGACCCTTGGCCCCGGACTCGCCGGTCTGCCCAATCTGTGGGGCATCTCGCTCGCGATCGCGGTCGTCGGCGGCGGCCTGGTGCTCCTCTCGTCGATCACCGAGGATGGATCGTTTGCGGCCGCGCCGGCGTTCGCGTGCGCCGCGGCGGTGTTGTTCTGGTGGTTCGCGACGGGGCTTGACAACTACGTCACCGATGGCAAGGGTCCGCATACGGTGGCCGCGCTCGGACTGGCGCTGACGACCCACCCGCTGGCGGCCGGGACCGGCGCTCTCGGTGGACTGCTGTCCACGCCGTGGCAATGGGTCGCGCTGAGCACCTGGATCTCGCTGCTGTGCGGCCCGCTGCTCGGCGTCGTCTCGCGTGCACTCGCCGATGCCCCCGCCCGCATCGGCGGCGCCAGCCACGCAGGCCAGGTCACGGCTGCTTGACCCTCTGCTCGTGCCCGGTGTCGCCAGTCGCGACGCCGGGCACGAAATGCACCACGCCAAGCGCTAGATTCAACTCGCCGTGGACAGAGTTACAACGGGTAGGGATCGGTTGGCCGGTACGGACCGCGTGGCCGGTGTGGAGGGCGTCGCCCGTGTGGAGGGCGTCGCCCGTGTCGAGGGCGTCGCCCGTGTCGAGGCCGTCAGCGGCATGGATCGCGTGGCCGCCATGCTCCAGGCCCGGCGTGCAGAGCTCGCCGAGCGCAGCCTGAGCGCGATTCGCGCGGCGATCCCCGCTTACGCGGCGATCGAGGACCCGGCCATCCTCGCGGATGTCGTGCAGCACGTGGCCGAGAACCACGACGCACTGCGCACTAGCCTCCTCCGGGGCCAGCCGGTGACGGAGGACGATTTGTCCTTCATCAGGCCGCATGCCGCGCTGCGCGCCAGACGCGGGGTGCAGCTGGCCGACTTCCTGCACGCCTTCCGGATCGGGCACCACGTCATCTGGGACGCGATCGTCGAGCTGGCCGGCGAGGAAGCCCAGACCCGCCGCGCGGCGCTCCACGCCGCGCGATTGGTGATGGAGTTCATCGACCTCGCCAGCACGCAAGCGGCGGAGGCATATCTGGAGGCGCAGCAGTTGCTGCTCGCCGAGGGCGACCGCGTTCGCCGCGACCTGCTGGAGGACCTGCTCGCCGGCCGTGTGCCCGCCACCGGACCTCGGCTCACCGCCGCGCGGGCGGCGGGATTGGACACTGGCGGGCGTTGCCTGTTGATCGCGGCCGTTCCCGTGACACCGCCTGACGACGACTTCGCGTTGCGATCGGCAGCGTCGGCGCTCGCCCGCGCCGCGGCGGGCGTGCTCCGGCCGCTGACCGTCGTGCGCCAGGACGAGATCGTAATCGTCCGGTCACTCGACGGCCAGGACCCGCGCGCGCTGACCGACCCGATCGAGCGCGCCCGCAACGACCTTGCCGGCGCCCGCGTTCCGCTGGCAGTCGGCATCAGCACCGCCTTCGAGACGACGGCCGGGCTTCCGGACGCCTACGGCGAAGCGTGTGCCGCGATCGAGTCGCTCGGGCCTGACGGAGGTGTCCTCGCCCTGCCCGAGCTCAGTGCGCTCGAGTACCTCACGCTCCGCGGCGATGCGACCGCGCGGCGATTGGTCGCGCCAGCGGTCCGGCGCTTCGTCGAAGAGGATTCCGCCGCCGGAGGCGTGCTGACGAACACGCTGCTTGCCTACGCGGGCGCGAACCTCAACGCGAAGGTGGCCGCGGCCAACCTGTACATCCACGTGAACACCGCTCACCACCGGCTCGCCCGGATCGAAGAGAAGACCGGCTGCGACCTGCGCGATCTCGCCGATGTGCAGGAGCTGCTGATCGCCATCAAGCTCACACGCGGCGCGGGCGGCGCTCCGCGGAACTCACCACGTTGACCGAAAGGAGACCGCATGGCGCCTGCTGCCGGTGACCGCCTCGACGAGCTGGCCGCGGAGGCGTTCATCTATGGGTTCCCGCTCGTCTTCGACTGCAGCCAGGTGCAGCGCTTTGCGCGGGACGGGATCGGCAGCATGCCCGCGAGCCCGCTCAACCAGTTCGGGCACGCGTCGGCGCTCGCGGGTCCCGAGACGACGTTCGTGTCGGTCAACAACGACACCGTGTACTCGATCGCGAATGTGGACACGAGCGGAGGGCCGGTCCGGTTCGATGTCCCCGACACCCACGGCCGCTACTACGTGATGCAGTTCGTTGACGCCTGGACGAACAACTTCGCGTACGTGGGCCACCGCGCGACGGGCACCGCCGCCGGCGCATACCTGCTCATCGGACCGGAGTCCGCCGGCGCCGCCGACCCCGCGACGGCGGTCATTCGGCTGCCCACAACTGTCGCGACGATTGTCGGCCGCTGGGCGGTGAACGGCGAAGCGGATCTTCCCGACGTCGCAGCACTCCAGGCGGATCTGAGGCTGACACCCACCGGTGCGGCGCGGGGCTTGCCCGAGCCAGATCCGCGCGTGCCGGCAGAGTTGCTGTTCTTCGAGCAGCTGCGGGTTTACGTCCAGGCGTTCCCGCCCGCTCAGCGCGATCGCGCGTACCAGGAGCGCTTCGCCGCGCTTGGGCTGCTCGCGTCCGAGTCTCCGTACGCCGATGCCGACCCGCGGTTGTTGGCCGCCTTGCGCGAAGGGCTCGCCGCCGGACGGCAAGCTCTCGAATCGGCGCTTACTTCGGAGGCTAGTCCCGAGCAGAACGGCTGGAAGCTCACCTATCACGCGTCGACGCCGCCGGCGATCCGCTGCACGGCGCCGCCAGCTACGAGCTGCGCTTCGAGCGCCCGCCGCCCTGCAGGGCGTTCTGGTCAGTGACGATGTACGACACCCCTGACTTCTTCCCGGTCGAGAATCCGATCGCCCGCTACTCGATCGGCGACCGCACATCCGGGCTGGTGCGAGCAGGCGACGGGTCGCTCACGATCGCGATACAGAGCCGACCGCCGAGCGAGTCCGATCGGCGAGCGAACTGGCTCCCCTCGCCCCCCGGTGCCTTCCGGCCGATCCTGCGGATGTACGAGCCCGACGAGGCCGTTTTCGACGGCACCTACGAGCTGCCGCCGATCACACGCATCGCCTGACAGGGTCGATCGCCGCGATCGGGGGAGGCGTTGTTCAGCCGAGTAAGGTGTGGTTGGGTCCGCATCGCGAGCGACCGAGAGGAGCCGACTGATGTCTGAGACGCCCCTGGTGGCGTGCTACCAGGAGATCGCCGGACCGAGCGCGGTACCTCTTCACCGACACGCTCATGCACGGCGGCGCCGCTCAGGCCCGATGCCAGCTGCGCGCTGAGCGTCAGCCTCGTGCCGCCCGATCCCGCGAGCGCGCACGGTAGCTGACGCTGTCAGGTGACGGCCGGCCGCGGCGAATTGCGCTGCGTGAGCGCCCTATGCCTCGGTCGGCTCGCTCGCGCGGGTCGTGTTCAGCAGCGATCGCAGGTCGTCGATCGTGTCAGCCTCGCTCGCCCGCTTGTCGGGCCGGTAGCGCTTGACGCGCGCGAAGCGCAGCGCCACTCCGCCGCGATAGCGCGTAGAAGACTGGACGCCGTCGAGTGCGATCTCGACGACGAGCTCCGGCCGCACGAGAACCGCGATCCCTCGCCGTCCCGTCTCGCGCTCGAGCAACTCCTTCGTCTGCCACCGAAGCAGCTCGTCGGTCAATCCCTTGAAGCACTTGCCGACCATCACGAACTCACCCGAGCTGGGATCGCGGGCGCCTAGGTGGAGATTCGAGAGCCAGCCCTGCCGGCGCCCGTGTCCCCACTCCGCACCGAGCACGACGAGGTCGTAGGTTCGAACCGGCTTGACCTTGCGCCACGCCGCTCCCCGCCGGCCCGCGGCGTAGGTCGACGCAGCGTCCTTGACGACGACGCCCTCGTGGCCGGCACCCAGGGCGGCATCCATCACCCGCTGTGCCTCGGCCGGATCCGAGGTCAGCAGGCTCGGGATCTTCAGCTGCGGCGCCAGCGCCTGCAAGCGCGCGGCGCGCTCGTGCAGCGGCGCGTCGAGCAGATCCTCGCCGTCAACGTGGAGGAGATCGAAGAGGAACGTGACGACGCCCTCCGGCGGGGCGCCGCCGTCGATCTGCGAGACGGTCTCCTGGAAGCTCGCCGGCCCGTGCTCGCCCATCCAGATCGCCTCGCCGTCGAGCACCGCCTGACGTACGGGCAGCCGCAGGACGGCATCGACGATTCCCGGCAGCGACTCCGTGATCTCGTTGAGGTTGCGGGTGTAGATGCGAACCTCCGCGCCGCGCCGGTGGATCTGGATGCGGATGCCGTCGAGCTTCCACTCGACCGACGCTCGCTCGAAGCCCGCGAGCGCCTCCGCGACGCTCGCGCCCGTCGAGGCGAGCATCGGCAGGATCGGCCGGAACAGCTCGAACCCGACCTCGCGCAGACCGGTCTCTCCGGAGCTCATCGCGATCTCCGCCATCCGCGACAACTCACCCGACAGCATCAGCGCACGGCGCGCGAGCTCACCCGGGATCCCGGCCGCGCGGGCGATCGCATCCGCCATCACACCCGCCAGCGCTCCCTGCCTCAAGCCACCGGTGAACAGCCGCCGCAGGAAATCGGCTTCCTGTTCGGTGGCGCGAGAGAGCAGCTGCGTTAGCAGCTCCTGGCGCGCCGCCGCCGACCCGCTGCCGCTGGTCCGCTCGATCTCGTCGATCGCCCGGTCGACGTCGCCGACCGTCAGCGAGGGCGCATCGGCGGCAGGCGGACGGATGCCGTACATCGTCGAGTAACCGAGGCCGACGCGGCCCTGGCGCGGGACGCCGGAGAGGAAGCCGACGCATGCTCCGACTTCATCCGGGGCGAGGCCACGTAGGAGCGCGGCGAGGATCGCGACCTTTTGCGAACGGGCGCTCGTCGCGCCCACCTGCTCGGAGGCGCTGACGACATCGGCAAACAGCGTCAACGGGGCTGCATCTCGCTGGATCTGGTGGTCTCCCGAAACTGCGCGGGCCGCGACCAGCGTAGTCGCCGCGGCTTTCGTCAACTTCGGGCACGGGTGTGAGCCGGGCGGTCGAGCGAAGCCGCTGATAGCGCGGCGTTCCTCGACCGGAGCGCCAATGCGTGCACGCGGTCGAGCAAAACCGCGGACAGCGCGGCGTTCCTCGACCGGAGCGCCCGTGCGAAGCATCCGGTCGAGGTTCGCCGCCGTGGAGAGGGCGGTGATCTGGAGTTGACGTTGCGATCAGCTGTCGGGGTCAGACGCGGGAAGAAAGTTCCCTCGATGCGCCGGATCGGGAATCCGAATTGACCTCCTCGCGGCGGTGGGAAGGTCGGCTTGGGCGGCGGGCGCGCGGCCAACGGACGTCTCCATTCGCTTCAGCCGTGCCGCCCCGCCTCCAAGCCAGCCCTGAGCGGTCCACCCCCTTCCCCAGCCCCAGCCCCTTCCCCAGCCCCAGCCCCTTCCCCAGCCCCAGCCCCTTCCCCTTCCCCAGCCCCTTCCCCTTCCCCAGCCCCAGCCCCTTCCCCAGCCCCTTCCCCAGCCCCAGCCCCTTCCCCTTCCCCAGCCCCAGCCCCTTCCCCAGCCGCCCCCTCTCCCAGCCCGGCCTCCGGCTTCACAGCGCCTCCGCCTCGCAGACCCTCCGAGCCCTGAGCGTCCCGGCAACCCTTCAACGTCCCCAGCCCACGGGGCTTCCCAGCGCCCCGCCCGCCACCCCTCATCACGACCGAACAGAGCCTCGCCCCCGCCCTCGTCGCCCGGAGCCAATATCGTGCGGGCATGACGACAGCCGACCGCGAGGTGACGCTGGAGGAGGCGCTGCTGCTGCTCAACGAGCATCGCGGCGCCCATGTCCTGGTCAGGCTCACCCAAGCGACGCGCGGATCCGAGATGCCGATCCTCGAGTCCCGCGGCGAGCTGCAGCATCCGGGCGCCCTGTTCGGCGGCGCGTTCGGCCACAGCGCCGATGAGGACACGCGCGACTTCTTCAGCACCCACTACTGGATCGGCGGGAATCGCCACACGCTGGATCTGGCCCAGCTTCGCGGCGCCGCGCACCGGGTCACGGTCTCGGCCGACGCGGACCGGTTCGTGATCTGGTTGTCGGGCGACTTCGTGCTCCAGATCTGGTGCGAGGAGCTCGAGGAAGAGTCAGACTAAGTCGATGGCGACGCACTACCAGAGGCCCGGATGGTTCACGACCAGAGTGTTCAATCCGCTCATGGCGGGACTGACCCGCGCTGGCGTGAGCATGTTCGGCTCGCGCGTGCTGGAGGTGCAGGGGCGCAAGTCGGGCGAGCGGCGGGCGACCCCCGTCAACCTCCTGAAACTCGAGGGCGCCGAGTACCTGGTCGCCCCGCGCGGAGAGACGCAGTGGGTGAGGAACCTTCGTGCGAGCGGTCACGGCCGGCTGCGCGTCGGCCGCCGTACGCAGCCGTTCGCCGCCGCCGAGCTGAGCGACGACGAGAAGGTGCCCATCCTCCGCGCCTACTTGAAGAAGTGGAAGTTCGAGGTTGGTGTGTTCTTCGGCGGCGTGGGACCGGACTCAGCGGATGACGAGCTGCGCCGGATCGCCCCGGATCACCCGGTCTTTCGCTTGACCACGGAGTAGCGCGTCAGGCGTGCTCGGCGGCTCCCGCGCGGTCCTCGGCCACGATCACTGAGACCGGCTCGGGGCGTCGCAGCAACACGATCGCCATCACCAGCGCCGCGCAGGCGCTCGCCGCGCCGATCGCGAGACTCAAGCGAAAGCCGGCGCACATCGCGTCCGCAATCGCCACGCCGCTGTGCTCGAGCGCGCCTGCCCGGCTCGCCGCGATCGTGCCGAGCAGCGCCACGCCGGCCGCCGCGCCGAGCTGTTGTGACATGGTCATGATGCCCGAGGCGATGCCCGCGTCCGCGTGCGGCACGTCCACGAGCCCGAGCTGAGTCGTGCTGATGAACGCCAAGCCCATCGCGATGCCCAGGATCGCCAGCGCCACGGCGATCAGCGGGAAGTAGGCGGTGTGCGGGTAGATGCTCAGCGCCAGGATGCCGAGCCCGGCGATCATCGTGACGAGTCCGGCGAGCGTCGTCGCGCGCAGCCCGAACCGGCGCGCGATGCGTGTCGAAGGCCCCAACGACATGAAGGCGACGCCGACCGTCTGGGGCAGGAAGGCGAGGCCGGCGGTCCGGGGCGAGAAGCCTTTTACGTGCTGGAAATAGAGGGCTAGGAGGAAGAACGCGCCGAAGTTTCCGATCAGCAGCAACCATCGGACACCCGCGGTCACGGTCAGCGAGCGGGTACGCAGGATGTGCGGCGGCAGGAGAGGATCGGCGACACGACTCTCGACGACGAAGAACACAGCGAGCAGGCACGCAGCCACGAGCAGGAGCCCGATCGTCGCGAGCGACCCGACGCCGACGCTGTCCGAGCGGACGATCGCGGTCAGCCCCGCGAGACAGGACAGGGTGATCAAGAGGCTGCCAGCCCAGTCGACCCGTCGCGCCGCGTCCGCAGGTCGTCGTTCCAGCGTCGCGCGACCGATGAGGAACGCGATGACCCCGACGGGCACGTTGATGAAGAAGATCCAGTGCCAGCTCAGCGCCTGCGTGATCCAGCCACCCGCGACAAGCCCGACCGAGCCCCCTGCAACCGCCACGAAGGTGTAGATCGACGTTGCCGTCGCGCGTCCCGCTGGGTCAGGGAACTCGACGACGATCAGCGCGAGGATGCCCGAGGCCATGACCGCCGCGCCGAACCCCTGGACGAAGCGCGCGGCCACGAGGACCGCGGGCGTCCCGGCAATTCCGCATGCGAGCGACGCAACCGTGAACACCGCGATGCCGGCGAGGAACAGCGGCGTTCGCCCCAGAGATCGCCGAGACGCCCGCCGAGCAACAAAAAGCTGCCGAGCGCGACGAGGTAGGCGTTGGGCACCCACGTCAGGCCCGTGGCGCTGAAGTGCAGCTCGTGCTGAATGCTCGGAAGCGCGATGTTCACGATCGTGGCGTCCAGCGTCAGCATCATCTGACCGGTGCACACGACGCCGAGCGCGACCCAGCGGCGGGATGGCCCCACCGTCGCGGGCGGGCTCCGATTGACAGTGCCCCCAGCCGTCAAGCCGCTGCGCACAACCTCACCGGCTCGTCGCTGCTGCTCGGCTTCTGCTGCCGGGACACTCCCGGTCCAACCGCATACGACGCCTCCGATGGACGAGAGCCGGACGCGAAAAATCTACCAAACAGGCGTCGGAAGGATCGTCGGTGGCGGTGCGCCGGCGCGATCGGCGCGAGCCCGATTACGATCTCAGCGTCTGCACCAGCACAGCGACGAACACGCCCGAGAGGAACGGACCGTTGAGCGATTCAAGCACCCCGCAACCGACATGGAAGCTGCTCAGCTTCCTCAAGCGTCGCCCCGATCTGACCGCCGAGGAATTCGTCGCCTACTGGCGGGACGTCCACGCGCCGTTGATGCAACAGCAGACGGACTTCTGGCGTCACGTGCGGCGCTACGTCCAGAACTATGCGATCGTCGGCGACTCTCCGATCGGACTGCCGGACACACACGACGGAGTCTCGGAACTGTGGTTCGACAGCCCCGAAGAGCTGCGCGAAGCATTCAGCGAGCCAGGCTTCGAAGCGGTGCGGGCGGACGCGAGAGAGTTCGTGGACTTCGACGGCGTCGTCTCGTGGGTCGCCGAGTTCGTCCTGCTGAAGGACGCCGGGCCAATCAACGTCAAGCTGTTCGGAGCGGGCCGGGCCAGAGACGGATTGACACGCCTCCAGGCACAGTCATATTGGCGCGAGCAGCATCCGCAACTGATTGCGCGAGACGCGCCGGCGGTCTGGGACATGATGACGCGCTACGGCCAGTCCCACACACGGGAGGTGACCGGTCTGCACCTCGCCACGATCAGTGACGCATATGACCTCTGCGCAGAGGTAGGTACCGAAAGCGTCGAGATGATGCAGGAGCACTACACGCGGGAGGATTACCTCACGATCGTCCGACCCGATGAGCTGCGCTTCGCGTCAGTCCACGATTCACTTGCGTGCGCGGTGCGCGAGTCGGTGATCTACGACTCGCCGGTCCGCGCGCCGGCGAGCTGACCCCCGCGCAGCGACGACCGGTCACAGCGACTACCCGTCGGCTCGCACGCGCGGCGCCAGCGCTCACGAAAAGGTGCCGTACTGACCTTTGAAGAAGACGAGCGGCGCGCCTTCGGCGGAGGCTTCGATGTCGTTCACGACGGCGATCACGACAGTGTGATCGCCGGCATCGTGCTCGTCATATATCTCGCACTGAAGCCACGCGATGGCGTCGTCCAGCGCCGGCCCGCCCGGACGCGCGTGCCAGTCGACGCCTTCGAATCGATCCACGTCCTTGCGCGCGAAGCGAACCGAGAGCTCGGCGTGGTGGCTGGCCATGAAGTTGACGCAGAAGCGCCGGGCATCCCGGATCTCCGGCCAGGTCGCCGAGCTCTTCGCGGGGCAGACGAGGATCATCGGCGGATCCAGCGAGACTGAGGTCACGGAGTTCGCGGCCATCCCGGTCGGGGCTCCGTCGCCCCGGAACGCAGTCACCACCGTAACTCCGGTCGGCAGGTGCCCGAGGACGCGCCTGTACTCCGACTCCGTGATCTTGCTCCTCACGGGAATCATGCTACTAGGCACTCTTGCGAGAGCCTTCTGCGCGACTGCGGAGCTGCGCGACACCGTGGCCCATCCGCTCCTCCTTCGCGCGCAGGTAGGCCTCGTTGTGGGCATTCGGCGTTTGCCTGAGCATGATCTGATCGGTGACCCGCAGGCCGTAGCCCTCCAGACCATGGATCTTCTTCGGGTTGTTGGTCAAGAGGCGAATCGAGCTCAGGCCGAGATCGACGAGGATCTGCGCGCCGATGCCGTAATCGCGTAGGTCCGCCGGCAAACCGAGCTGCAGGTTGGCGTCGACGGTGTCGAATCCCTCCTCCTGGAGCTTGTAGGCGCGCAGCTTGTTCAGCAGTCCGATCCCGCGACCCTCCTGCGCGAGATAGAGCAGGACCCCCTCCCCTCTCCCGCTCGATCATCTCGAGCGCAGCCTCGAGCTGCTCGCCGCAGTCGCAGCGCAACGAGTGAAACACGTCTCCCGTCAAGCATTCGGAGTGCACTCGCACGAGCACATCCTTCTTTCCGAGCACCGCTCCCTTGATCAACGCGACGTGGTGCTTGTCATCCACGAGGGAGCGATAGCCAACCGCGTTGAAGTCACCGAAGCGCGTCGGCAGCCGGATCGTGACACCCCGTTCCACCAGCTTGTCGTGCCGGCGCCGGTAGGCGATCAGATCCGCGATCGTGATCATCCGCAAGCCGTGCCGGCGGCAGTAGGCGACGAGGTCGTCACCGCGCGCCATCGATCCGTCGTCGTTCTGGATCTCGCAAATCACGCCGGCGGGGTTCAGCCCCGCCAGGCGCGCGAGCTCGACGGCCGCCTCGGTGTGCCCCGCCCGCTCCAGAACACCGCCACGCTTCGCCTTCAGCGGGTGAACGTGCCCGCCGACAACGATGTCCGCCGGCCCTTTCGTGGGGTCGATCGCGACCTGCATCGTGTGCGCCTGGTCCTGCACGCTGATGCCAGTCGTCACCCCCTCGCGCGCTTCGATCGTGACCGTGAACGGGGTCTGGTGCAGCGTCTCGTTCTTGGCCGTCATCAGCTTCAGGCCGAGCTCGTCGCAGCGCTCCGGGGTGAGCGCGAGGCAGATCCAGCCGCCGGCCTGGCGAGTCAGGAAATTGATCGCATCGGGCGTGACGAACTGCCCCGCCATGACGAGGTCACCCTCGTTCTCGCGGTCCTCGTCATCGACGACCACGACGAACCTCCCCTGGGCGATGTCCGCAAGCGCCTGCTCGATCGTCGAGAACACCTCGTCGGCGGCGTCGCCGGCGTCATCGGCAGCGTCGAGCGCACGCAAGTTGGCGCGCGGCCGGCCGCAATCGGCCGGGACCTGGTTACCAGGACCGTTGCTGAGCATCGATTACCCGCCTCCGTATCGGCCGCTCGACGGCTTGCGTCGCGCCTGGTTTGACGCCGGCTAACCGCAGCGTCCAACCGGCTGATTCGACCTATGTCGCCGGGACCCTTGCGGACTCTACCAAACAACCGTCCGGTGGTCAACCGAGGGAGCGAACCGCACCCGCAACCGGCTCCGGACGCCCGCCACACCAGCCCCGCGCACGGCCCCAGAGGCCCGCCACACCAGTCCCACGCTCGGCCCGGTCGAATGATTGTTTGGTAGCATCGAAGTGGCTCGTCCTGTGGTACGTGCCATCGCGGCGGGCGGGCGGCAGTGTGTCGACTCGCGGCGGCTGCGGCAAACGGGATTTGTGCTGGACGAGGGCGCGAGCCTTGAGCTAGGAGATAAGCGATGGCAACTGAAAGTGTGACGGGCAGCGACGTGGCGGGTGGGTGCCCGGTGTTGGCTGGGTACAACCCTCTGGCTGCGAATGAGCTGTCGGATCCGTTCCCGAGCTATGCGCGGGCGCGGCATGACACGCCGGTGTTCTTCTCACCCGAGTTGGGGTTCTGGTCGGTCTCGCGGCGTGAGGACGTGCTGGCGATCATCCGCGACACCGAGCGGTTCTCTAACAAGATGGCGATCCCGATGCCCGAGCCGCCGGAGCGGATCCGCGGGCGGATGCCGAAGTACCCGTTCGCGACCGCGCTGTTGTTCCTTGACGATCCCGAGCACGGGCCGGCCAGGCGGATGGTGCAGGCACCGTTCACGCCCAAGCGACTGCGGGACCTGGAGCCGTTGACGCGGGCGCGGGCCGAGCAGCTGTTGCGCTTGGACGATCCCGACCGACGGCTCGAGTTCGTGCGCGACTACGCCACGCCGCTCGCGCTGGTCGTGATCGGCAAGATCATCGGCGTACCCGAGGAGGACTTCCCGATCCTCGAGCGCTCGATCTACGGCGCGTTTCGGATCGCCTCCGGGGTCGCAAGCCCCGAGGAGATCGACAAGCTCGCCGACGGGCAGCTCGAGTACTGGGAGTACCTGTGCGCGCTCGTCGACGAGCGCCGCGAAAACCCGCAGGACGACTTCAGCTCGGTTCTCGCCGCCTACACCAAGGAGGACGGCAGCCAGCCGACCTCCGACGAGGTCGCAGGGCACATCAACACGATTCTCGGCGCCGGCTTTGAAACAAGCGCCCAGCTGATGTCACTCGGCGTACAGGCGATCCTCCAGCAGCGCGACCAGTGGGAGCTGCTGAAGAGCGACCGCTCGCTCCTGCCCGCCGCCGTCGAGGAATGCGCGCGCTTCCGCACGGTGATCAAGCGGAACTTCCGCGTCGCGCTCACTGACGTCGAGATCGACGGCGTCAAGATCCCCGAAGGATCGCTGATCGCGATCCTGATCGCCTGCAGCAACCGCGACGAGAGCACCTTCCCCGAGCCCGACCGCCTGGACATCACCCGTAAGATCGACAACCTCACGTTCGGACGCGGAATGCACTACTGCCTCGGCGCTCCGCTATCCAAGCTCGAACTGCGGCTCACGCTCGACACCCTCCTGGACTGCGCGCCGGACATCGAGCTCGTGGACCAGGAATTCGAGTACAAGAACGACCTCCGCCTCGACGGACTCGAGCGCCTGTACGTCGACCTGGGCGCGCCTCCCCAGCGCGCCTAGGAAACACCAAGCAGCCCGCCGTTGCTCGCCGGGCCGCGCCTTGGACTCTCCTAGCCCTGGGCGAACTCGGCGACGGGCTGCCACTCGCGCCAGGTGGCCAGACGGCTCTCGTACTCCTGCTCGACCATGCCGAGCGCTCCACCGCCGAGGAACGCGCACTGCGGTGGGTCGTCGGAGTCGACGATGCGCAGGATCGCCTGCGCGGTCGCCGCCGGGTTGCCCAGGGGGATCGCGTTGCTCGCCCGGAGCTCGTCCATCGCCCCGTGCCCCGGCGAGTAGGCATCCATCCGCGCGGAGTGCCGGGCGGAGGACCCAGCCCAGTCGGTGCTGAACGGGCCCGGCTGGATCAGCGTCACGTGGATGCCGAAGGCGGTGACCTCGCGGGCGAGCGCATAGCTGAAGCCCTCGAGCGCGAACTTCGAAGCGTTGTAGATCCCGAGTGACGGGAACGAGGAGACACCACCAACCGACGACACCTGGAGGAAGTGGCCGCTTCCCTGCGCGCGCATGAACGGCAGCGCGGCTTGTGTCACCCAGAGCGCGCCGAACAGGTTCGTCTCGACCTGGTCGCGCGCCTCCTGCTCGGTCACCTCCTCGATCATCCCGAAGTGGCCATAGCCGGCGTTGTTCACGACCACGTCGAGTGACCCGAAGTGGCCCTGCGCCTCAGCGACCGTGTCGAACGCTGCGTCACGGTCGGTCACGTCGAGCGCCAGCGGCAGGACGGCGTCGCCGAACTCCGCGGAGAGCTCCTCGAGAGTGCCGGGATCGCGCGCTGTCGCGGCGACGCGATCGCCGCGCTGCAGCGCCGCGATCGCCCACTCGCGTCCGAACCC
The DNA here is from genome assembly GCA_963763525.1 of uncultured Solirubrobacterales bacterium. Classification (GTDB taxonomy): domain Bacteria; phylum Actinomycetota; class Thermoleophilia; order Solirubrobacterales; family Solirubrobacteraceae; genus Palsa-465. Next base: position 474,759 of record CAVXPA010000005.1, on the reverse strand, counting down.
GCGCGATGTTCCCGTGATGAACCACACTTTGCTTGCCATCTCAGCCTCCGGATCTGCGGCAACGGCGAACTCACCAATCGTTTGTTTATAGTACGCGCTGTGCCCGAAGTGGACGTCGTCGTAGTTGGCTCCGGCGCCGCGGGGTTGTCGGCGGCGTTGGCGGCGCAGGAAGCCGGCGCGCGGGTGGTCGTGGCGGAGTCTGAATCGGTCGTTGGTGGCGCGTCGCGCCTGTCGGCCGGGATGGTGATGGCCGCCGACACCGAGATCCAGCGCGCGGCCGGCCTCCAGGACGATCCGGCTGATCTCTACCAGGAGTACATGCTGGCCAACCAGTTCGAGACGCGCCCGGGGCTCGTGCGGCGCATCTCCTTTGAGAGCGCCGACGCGGTGGCCTGGTTGGCCGCGTTGGGTGTCAGGTTCATGCCGCACGTGATGCAGGGCGGCGGCGAGCGAGTGCCGCGCTCCCATGTCGCGGACGGCGGTGACGTGCCTGGCGGTCAGCACATCGTCGACGTGCTGTATCGGCGCTGCCGCGAGCGTGGCGTCGAGGTTGCACTCGGCAATCGCGTCGAGGCGTTGCTCCAGCGCGACGGCGCCGTGGTCGGGGTGACCGCCGGCGGCGAGGCCTTCGAGGCGGGCGCGGTCGTGATCGCGACCGGTGGCTTCGGGGCGAACAGGGCGCTGATCGAACAGCACCTGCCGACGTTCGCACGCTACGGCGGCGACTGGATCTTCTACATCGGCCCTGACAGCTCGCGTGGCGATTCATTCGCGTTCGCGGAGCAGGTCGGCGCCCACATCGTCGGGCATGACATCTGCCATCCGCTGCCGAGCCCACGGATCGACTCCAGGGAGTTCGACGCGTATCTGCCGAGCTGGCTTCTGATCGTCGGACCGGATGGCAGACGCGTGATGGACGAGACGTTTCCGTACGGCTACACGTTCGGGCTCATGTACACGGCCGGCGGCAAGGTGTTCGGCCTGTTCGACGCGCGCACTCGGGCCGAGAACAACTCACCGGAGCTGCCGACGTTCAAGCCCGAGTTCCCACCGGGCCGTCCGATGCCACCGCACATCTGGTCGCCGGAGGCGATCGACCGGCTGGTCGAGTCAGGCGCGATCGTGCAGGCGCAGACGCTCGAGGAAGTCGCCGCCGGCCTCGGCCTCCCCGCCGACGCGCTGATCGGCGCGGTCGAGCGCTACAACGGGTGGGCCGCCCTGGGCGAGGACCGCGACTTCGGCAAGGAGGCACGGTTCCTGCGCTCGGTCGAGCAGCCGCCGTTCTACGGCGTCGAGATCCGTCCGTCGACGATCGGGATAATGGCCTGCGGGTTGGAGATCGACGAGTCCGCGCACGTCCTCAACGAGCGCTCGGCGGCGATCCCAGGACTGTTCGCGGCCGGGGAATGCACGGGCGGAGTGATCGGACCGCGCTACATCGGCAGCGGCAACGGCTGGGCTCAGTGCGTTGTGTTCGGGCGAGCCGCCGGTCGCTCTGCCGCCGAGTATGCGCTGAGCACCCCGCGGTAGTCGTCCACCCAGCGCCACCGGGGCGCCCCCGGAGTTTCGCGCCCACCCGACGCCAGCGGCCACTCAGGGCCGCCGGCTCGCTAGTGGACCCCGCCCACTAGATGTCCTGCTTGGTCGGGCGGATCAACAGCTCGTTGACGTCGACGTGCGGCGGCTGCGAGACCGCGTACATCACCGCGCGCGCGATGTCGTCGGCCTCCAGCATCCCTTCCCACGGCTGGTCGTAGAACGGGGTCGAGACGATTCCTGGCTCGATCACGGTGACACGGACACCGGTGCCGTTGAACTCCGCCCGCGCCGACTCGCCCATCGCGGTGACGGCGAACTTGCTGGCCGAGTAGAGCGACCCCGGAGTCGCGATGCGGCCGACGAGCGAGCTCGCCAGCAGCAGGTGTCCCTTCGCCTCGACGAGCGCGTCGAAGCAGGCACGGATCGTTAGCGCCACGCCGTAGACATTGGTCAGGATCATCGAGCGCCAGCGCTCGGGCGTGTCACCCTTGAACCCGCGCGCCACGTTGAAGCCCGCGTTCGCAAACGCGACGTCGAGCCGGCCGTAGCGCTCGAGCGTTTGCTTGACCATCGCCTCCTGGTCCGTCCACTCGGAGACGTCGCAGGTGATGGCGAGGCCGCCGAGCTCGGCGGCGAGCACCTCGATCTTCTGCGTCGAGCGCGCGGCGAGCACGACCTTGTAGCCGGCGCCGGCCGCGTGACGAGCGGTCGCCTCGCCGATTCCGCTCGAGGCGCCGGTGATCAGGAAGACCTTGCCGTCCGCGTCAGGCATCGCGGCTCACCCACCGGTCTCTGGGCTCGATTGAGGGAGGTATGACTCCGGCCGACGGTCATAGGACGGGTCGTCCGGATATGTGCGAGCTCGGAGCGCCTCGCCGGCGAGCGGTGGATCGATCTCGACGGGGTCGAGTCGGCCGGGTGAATGCACGACCTTGCGGTTGGCGATTCGCCATTCACCGTCACGTCGCTCGAACAGGTCGACGTAGCGGATGTTGCCGAGGCGCTCCATCGGCTTCCCGCCCGGCTCCTCCGAATTGAGCCTGATGTAGCAGATGCAGTAGGACTCGACCCAGGCCTTGTCGCCGTCGATCTCGATCAGCGACTGGCCGAACATGTGGGTCATCGACTGAGCCATGCCCTTCCATCGACCGATCGACTGCTCGATGAAGCCGTTGACGTCGCCGTTGTAGTGGCCATGCGCGTCGGTTGCGTCCGGGTGATAGCAAGACCTGACCGTCTCCATGTCGCGACGGTCGATCGAGCGGGCGTAACGCGCGAGGACGGCCCGGATCTCTGACTCGTCGAGTAGACGGCGCACCGCCGCAGCTGTGTCGACGGTGCGGCCGTTGGTGGTGTGTGTCACTGTCAGCTCACCGGATCGGTTCGTCGCCCTGAAGCGTCGTGCGGTGCAGCTCGCGCCGCGAGCTCGGATCGAACGGCGTGACCCGGTGCAAGACCCCCGTGTTGTCCCAGATCACCGTCTCGCCGACGGACCACTTGTGGCGGTACACGCAATCGGGCGTGGTGGACCGCTCGAGCAGATCCGCGAGCAGCGCCCGACCCTCTTCGACGTCCATCCCGACGACATAGTCCGTCGTTTCGCCGACCACGAGCGAGCGCCGGCCCGAGTCGTGCGTCCACACGAGCGGCTGCTCGCGCCCGCCGCGGGCCTTCCAGACAGCGACCTGCTCGGACGTCGGGTTGGGGTAGACCGGGCGCATCGCGGCCTCCAGGCTGTGAAATACCCGCATGCCCGCGAAGCGCTCCTTGTCCTCCTCGGTGAGGCGATCATAAGCCCCGTAGGTGCTCGCGAACTCGGTCTCGCCGCCGTCGGCTGAGACGACCTTTGCACTGAGCAGCGTCGCCTTCGTCGGGATCTCCTGGTCGATCGTGCCGTCGATGTGCCACTTGACGGTGCCGGCGAGGTGCGGCGCATACGGGTTCTCCGGGTTGAAGCTGATCTCGAAGATCTCCGGAATCGGGTTATCCGGCCACAGGCGAACCTCGCCGAGCTTGTGGCAGAACGCCGCCTGCGTCTCATCATCGAGGCGCAGATCGCGGAACACGAGGACCCCATTTGCCTCGAGCGCCTCCATCAGCGCACGCGGAAGGTCGTCATCGTTGGCAAAGCGGTCGAGATCGACGTCGAGAACCTCGGCGCCCACCGTCGGCGTCAGCCTCTGCGTCTTCAGCGTCTTGGTCAAGGCCATGGGTCAGCTCCTTTCTCGCGGACGACCGACGGATCTCGACGGCCGTGCCGGGCTCACTGGACCTGTTCTGTGCCGAGGATCGTGCAACGGTGCATCTCGCGCGGCGAGCTCGGGTCATACGGCGTCGCGCGATGCAGCACTCCCGTGTTGTCCCAGATCAGCATGTCGCCCACCGACCAGCTGTGCCGCCACACTCGCTCGGGTGCGATCGTCCGCGCGATCAGATCCTGCAGCAGTGCGGCCGACTCCTCCGCGTCCATCCCGATCACATGGTCCATCGTCGAGGACAGCACGAGCGACTTGCGCCCCGTCTGGTGGGTCCACACCAGCGGGTGCTCCTTCGTCTTGGCCTTCCACTGTGCCAGCTGCTCGGGAGTCGGATCCGCGACCGCGTCACGCCGCGCCGCATACAGGTTGTGGAACACGCGCAGCGCGTCGATCCGCTCCTTCTCCTCCTCGGACAGATCGTCGTAGGCGGCATACGTGCTCGTGAACTCCGTCTCGCCGCCTTCGGAGGCGACGACCCTCGCGGTCAGGATCGTCGCCTTGATCGGCATCCCGGTATCGAGCAGACCGTCCATGTGCCAGTTCAGCGTGCCGCGTGGATCGAGGTTCTTCGCCTGCGGGTTGTCGGGCTTCAGGCTGATCTCGAAGATCTCGGGGATCGGGTTATCGGGCCACAGGCGAATCTCGCCGAGCTTGCTGCAGAACGCCGCCTGCGTCTCGTCGTCGAGATGCAACGCGCGGAACAGCAACACGCCGTTCTGCTCGAGCGCGTCCAGGACCGCGCCCGGAAGCTCTTCGTCCTGCAAGAGACGGTCGGAATCGACGTCGAGAACCTCCGCCCCAACAGTCGGCGTCAGCTTCTCCGTCTTCAGCGTCTTGGTCGTGGCCATACGGAGCTCCTTTGTTCCCGGGGCCGAGCGCTCGAACAGCGATTCGGCACAAGAACCGTAACGCGCTTGCTCCTGAGCGTCAACCGATCGATGGTTTGATTTCCTGCCCGTCGATATCCCCAGGCGACTCCGTCTCGGGGCTGGGGGGACGCAGCGACACCCTTGCGGCGTGAGGTTCGTAGCGGCCGCCGTCGAGGCCGATCAGCTGGCCCGTGATGTAGCCGGCCTCCTCGCGTGCGAGGAAGGCGCACGCGGCGGCGACGTCCTCGGGCTGGCCGACTCGGCCCACAGGGGTCGTCGCGGCGATCCCCTCGAGCGTGATCATGCCCCTGGCAACCGAGCGCCGCAGCGAAGGCGTCTCGATCGGCCCGGGCGCGATCGCGTTGACGGTGATCCCATCTGGTGCGAACTCGAGCGCGAGCGACTTCGTCAGCCCGACGACGGCCGACTTGGCCGCGACGTAGGCGCTCATCCGCGGCACGCCGCTGTGGACGCTCGAGGACGCGATGTTGACGATCCGCCCCCAACCTTCGTCGAGCATCTCGCGCACGAGCGCCTGGCAGCAGTTGAACGTGCCGGTGAGATCGGTCGCGAGCACGAGCTCCCACCGCTCGGCCGTGAGCTCCAGAAACGCGTCGTTGCTCGACAGCCCGGCGTTGTTGACGAGGATCGTCGGCCGTCCCAGGGTGGCGCGTACCTGACCGAGCGCGTCGTCGATCGCGTCACGATCGCGCACGTCGACGCTCACGCCGAGGGCCGCGCCGCCGGCCGCGGCGATCGCCGCAGCGGCGTCGTTCGCGGTCTCGCCGTCGCGGCCGAAGATCGCGACCGCGGCACCGTCAGCCGCCAGACGCCGGCTGATCGCCGCGCCGATGCCGGACGCGCCGCCGGTGACGATGGCCGTGCGTTGGGCCGTCACGAGCGCGGGCTGCCGGGGGCCGACCGCATGCGCCGGGCGCTACGTGTTGCGTCCGCCGTTGACGGGGATGATCTGCCCTGTGATGTAGCCCGCCTCGTCGCTGACGAGGAACGCGCACGCGTACGCGATGTCCTCGGGCTTACCGATCCGCCCAACCGGCGTCGCCGCGATCTGCTGGTCGACGTTGATGTGCCCTCCGGCTGCCGTCCCGCGCAGCATCGGCGTGTCGACGAAGCCCGGCGGGACCGTGTTGACCGTGATGCCCTGGCCCGCGAACTCGAGCGCGAGCGACTTGGTCAACCCCACGACGCCCGACTTGGCGGCGACGTATGACTCCAGCCGCGGCGCTCCACGGTGGATGCTCGAGGAGGAGATGTTGACGATCCGGCCCCAGCCCTCGTCGAGCATGTCGGGGATCACCGCCTGGCAGCAGTTGAACGTACCGGTCAGGTTGATCGCCACGATCCGCTCCCAGATCTCATTCGTGAGCTCGAGGAACGGCCCGTGGTGCGAGCGGCCGGCGCTGTTGACGAGGATCGTCGGGCGCCCCACGCGTGAACGCACGTCCTCTACGGCCGCGCCGACCGCGGCTGGGTCGACGACGTCGACCGCCAGGCCGACCGCGGAACCGCCGCTCTGATCGATCGATGCCGCCACCTCAGTCGCCGCCTCGACGTTCAGATCGAAGATCGCGACGACGGCGCCGTCGGATGCCAGACGCCGGCTGATCGCCTCCCCGATCCCGGAGGCGCCGCCGGTTACGATCGCAACTCGTGGACTCACATGCCCTCCTTTCGGCGTCGTACTATACCGGCCGTTCGGTAGATCCGCTCACGAGCAGATGACGCCCACGGACCCTGAAATGGCTGGAGCGAGGGCGAGGCGCTTCGACGGCCGGCGCGTGGTCGTGATCGGGAGCGGCTGGCCGCTCGGTGCCCACGACGACGTCGGTCGTGCGGCCGCGATCGAGTTCGGGCGCGAGGGGGCACAGGTCGCGTTCGCGCAACCGACCGCGGCGCTCGCCGCCGCCGCCGTCGTGGACGTGCAACCTGCGCTGCCGACCGCGAAGCCGTATACGTACGACCCGCGCGACCCCGCGACGATCTCCGCGCTGGCGGACGAGATCGCGAACGAGTGGCCGGCGGTCGACGTGCTCGTGACGCACTACCTCGCGACGCATGTGGGTGGGATCGAGGACACGAGCCTCGAGCAGTGGGAGGAGACGCTGCGGATCAACCTCACCGGCGCGTTCGTCGCCAGCAAGGCGTTCCTGCCGCTGTTGCGCCGGGGCGACGATGCGTCCATCGTCCATGTGAGCTCGATCGATGGCCGTCTCGGCAACCCCAACATCCTCAGCTACTCGGCCTCGAAGGGCGGCGTCCACGCGCTTGTGCACGTGCTCGCGGGCGAGCTCGCGAGGTACGGGATCCGCGTCAACGCGATCGAGCGCGCCGCGTCGAGCGCGCTCGGAGTCGACGCGCGCGTGACGGCCTCCGTGACCGCGGCGACGCCACTCGGCCGCGTCGCCGATCCGCACGAGTACGCTGCCGCGATCGCGTTCCTGGCGTCGAGCGACGCGAGCTACATCACCGGTGTCACGCTCCCGGTCGACGGCGGGCGCTCGGCGCTCACCCCGGGCACCTCGCCGGGCTACGTCGGTTACCCACCACGCCCGCGCCCTTGAGGTTGCCGCGACCGCGTCCTGAGTTGCCACGCCCGCGTCCTGAGTTGCCGCGACCGCGTCCTTGACTTCTACCGAATGGTAGGTATAAAGCATTTCCAGCTCGAGTGCCTGCTGAATTGAACTTCACGCAACTCGCACGCGGCGTCTACCTCGAGGGCTTGGCCGTCGAGGGCGACACCGTGTGGTTTGGCGACGTGATCGGGGGCGGCGTGCACAGGCGCGAGCCGGCCGGCGACGTCGCGCACTGGCTGCCGGAGCTCCGGTGGTTCGGCAGCATCGCGCTCAACGACGATGGCCTGGTGCTCTGCTCGGGCATCGACGGGATCACGTGGTTGGACCCGGTGACGGGACGAGCGGGAATGCTGCTCACGGCCGTCGACGGCGTGCCGCTCCCGGGCGTCAACGAACTGTGCCCGGATGGCCGGGGCGGTCTCTACTTCGGGACCAAGGACGGCGCGGCGATCACGCGGGGCGAGCCACCGAAGCCATCAGGGCTCTATCACCTCGATGTCGACGGGACGGCCCGGCAGCTGTGCGACGGGCTCGTGTTCACCAACGGGATCGCGCTCAGCCCCGACGGCGGCACGCTCTACCACAACGAGACCTTCGTCGGAACGTTCGCATATCCGATCCTCGGGGACGGCGGGCTCGGCGAGCGAACGATGCTGCTCGAGAAGCCTGACTGCGACGGGATGGTGCTCGACCGCGAGGGGTACCTATGGATCGTCGGCTACAAGTCAACCGAGATCCTGCGAGTGACGCCGGACGGCGAGATCGTCGGGAGCCTTCCAGTGCCCGGCAGCGCGGTCACCAATCTGCGCTTCGGCGGTGAAGACGGTCGCGAGTTGTACCTGACGGGCGTTCCGCCCGACGCCGGTGACGGACTCAGGGTCGGAACCCTGCCGTCGGAGCGCAACTCCGTGCTGTATCACGGCCGGAGCCCGATCGCGGGAGCGGTGGCGGCGCGGACACGCTTCCGCGTGCAGTGATGGCGACATGACTCTGAACCCAGTGCATGCGCATGAGTGACGGCAGCCCAGTGGCGGTGGTGACGGGCGCGAGCCGCGGCGCGGGCCGCGGCATCGCGATCGCGCTCGGAACCCACGGCTGCACCGTATATGTCACCGGTCGCTCGGAAAAGCCGGGCGATTCCCAGGAGGCGGGAACGATCCACGAGACCGCGGCGGCGGTGAGCGCCGCGGGTGGAACCGGCATCGCGGTCCGCGTCGACCACGCGCGCGACGACGAGGTGAAGGCACTGTTCGAGCGGGTCGAGAGCGAGCAAGGGCGCCTCGAGATCCTCGTCAACAACGCGTGCGCACTGCATGACGGGCAGCGAGGCGCGCGCGGATTCTGGGAGAAGCCGCTCGAGGTGGCCCAGATGCTGCACGTGGGCCTGCGCAGCAGCTACGTCTCGACCCATTTCGCCGCGCCGATCATCGTCGCCGGGGGGCGTGGCCTGGTCGTGTTCACGTCGGCTTCGGGCGCAGTGCATTACGTCTTTCACCCGGCCTACGGCGTACACAAAGCCGGCCAGGACAAGCTCGCTGCCGACATGGCGGTCGACTTCAAGGACTACGGGGTGGCGTCCGTGTCGATCTGGATGGGCCCCCTGCGAACCGAGCGGATGCTGCGGCGCATCGCTGCGGAGCCGGAGAGGTTTCCTGGCGGCGCCGAGACGCTCGAGACGACCGAGCTGACTGGCCACATCATCTGGGCGCTGTACAACGACCCCGCGCTGATGGAGCTGAGCGGTCAGACCCTCATCGGCGCCGAGCTGGCCGTCAGGTATGGCATCAAGGACGAAGGCGACACGCAGCCGCCGTCCTACCGCGACATGTTCGGCGTGGCACCGTACGTGCAGTACCCACATCCCATCATCCGTTAGCTCTGGTCGCCCTCCAGCGGCAGGTCTTCCGCGTCACAGCCGACGATTACCGAGGCTCGCGTCTGCCGGAGGGAGGCTAGTGCCCGCGCCGCGGATTCACGCGCGCCTGCCTTCCGGCAACGCGGTCGTGTTGCGGCGGCGGAACAGCCACTGTCCGTCCTGCTTGACCAATTCGTCGCGGTAATACAGGGCGTAGCGGATCTCGCCGAACGTTCCGTCGGTGTTGGCGAGGATGTAGAGTAAGTAGCATCGACCGCTGGCACCGTACTCCGTCGGCTCGATCAGTGGAGGGGTGTTCCAGTGGTAGCCGAGCTCCTCGGTGACGAGCGTGTTCTTGGCTTGCCCCTTCAGCTGCTCCCGCCCCTTTGAGTGGGGTTGTCCCCCCGGCCGAAAGCCGACGTATTCGCCGTCCTGCGTCCAACACGTTGTGACCAGTGCCTCGCGATCGTTCATGTCCACGAGGAACGCATACCTGATGTAGAGCTGCTGGATCGCGATGTAGTCCTCCGGCGAGAGCTCCAAGCACTCCTCCAATCACGGCGTTGACTGTTGACAGACCATTTGCCGCGGCTCTAGGATACCGAACTACTTTGACACGGCCGAGCTCGTGAATGCATTCACCGACTAGAAGAGGTTGCAATGGGTACCACTAAAACGCTCAGGGTCGAGAAGCTGACCGAGACGGTCGGCGCCGAGGTGCTCGACGTCGACGTCGATCGCCTTCGAGAGGACGACGATCTGCCCGCGGCGGTGATGGGCGCGCTGGAGGAGAACGGCATCCTGGTGTTCAGGGGATTGGGTCTCGACGATGAGACGCAGGTGGCGTTCTGCCGCCAGCTCGGCGAGATCGTGACGTTCCCGAGCATGAAGACGCCGGAGATCTGGGTGATCACCCTCGATCCCGAGAAGAACCCGATGGCGGACTACTTGCAGGCGACCGTCTACTGGCACATCGACGGCACGATCGACCCCGCGCCGGCGAAGGCGACGCTGCTCAGCGCGAAGGTGCTCGCCGCCCACGGCGGCGAGACCGAGTTCGCCAGCACCTATGCGGCGTATGACGACCTCTCGGAGGCGGACAAGGAACGTTGCGCGCAGCTGCGGGTGTTCCATAGCCAGGTGCCGATCCAGAGCCTGGCGCACCCGAACCCGACGCCCGAGAAGGTGGCGGAGTGGCGCGCGCGCTCGCACGAGCACCCGTTGGTCTGGACGCACCGCTCCGGTCGCAAGTCGCTCGTGATCGGGCAGACGGTCGATTACGTGGTCGGGATGGACGAACAGGACGGGCGCGTGCTGCTGGACGAGCTGAACGAACGCGCCACACGCCCCGAGCGCGTCTACCAGCACGTCTGGTCAGAGGGAGACACGATCCTGTGGGACAACACCGGCGTCGTGCATCGGGTGCAGCCTTACGACCCATCGTCCCGGCGGGAGATGCACCGCACGACGCTGGCCGGCGAGGAAACGATTCAGTAGGCGGTCGCTAGGAGTCGCTCGCTGCGTCGAGCAACTCGAGCACGCGTTCGGGCGTCAACGGCAGCGTCGTGATGGTGGCGCCCCCGACCGCGTCGGCGACGGCGTTCAGAACGGCTGGCGGCGCGGCGATCGCGCCGCCTTCGCCGACGCCCTTGTAGGGCACCTCTTCGATCTGCTCGCCGTGGAGATGCTCGATCTCGATCGGCGGGACCTCCATCGCTGTCGGCAGCAGGTAGTCCATGAACGTCCCCGCCAGGAAGTTGCCCTGCTCGTCGTAGGCGGCGTGCTCGTACAGCGCGAGCCCGATCCCCTGCGCCACGCCGCCGCGGACCTGACCGTCGACGATCGCCGGGTTGATCAGCGGTCCACAGTCCTCGACCACCAGGTAGCGCAGGATCTGAACGCTGCCGGTGCCGGGGTCGACCTCGACGATGCACGCATGCGTGCCGCCCGACCAGCCTCCGCGCGAGACGCCGCCGAAGGTCGCGCTGCTGCGCAGGTCCGGCTCCTCGTCGGGGCTGGGGGTGAAGTAGGCGGCCGCGGCAACCTGGGCGAGCGGCATCGCCTTCGCCGGCACACCCCGGGGCGTCACCATCGCGTCCACGATCTCGAGGTCCTCGGGGTCGATCTCGAGCAGGGTGCCGGCCAGGTTCAGGACCTTCTGCTTGACCGCTCGCGTCGCCTCCAGGGCGGCGCCGCTCGCGATCGTCGCCGCGCGCGAGCCGCCCGTGCCGAGCATGCTGAACGGTGCCGTGTTCGTGTCGCCGTGGACGACGCGCACATGGTCAAGCGGCACGCCGAACTCGTCGGCGGCGACCTGCGCGAGCGTCGTCTCGTGTCCCTGTCCATGCGTGTGCTGCGCGGTCAGGATTGTCAGGCGGCCGTCCGGCTCGAGCTTCGCGTGGGCGCGCTCGCCGCCGACGCTGAATCCGAGGTTGTCGAAGAAGTTCGGTGGACCGGGCGCGGCCTCGATGTAGACCGCGAAGCCGATCCCTAGCAGGCGCCCCTGCTCGCGGGCTTCGCGCTGCTCGCGGCGGAACCCTTCGTAGTCGAGCAGCTCTGCCGCGCGCTCGACCGTCTCGAGCGAGGTTATGCCCTCGAGTGTCGGCCCGGTCAGCATCGTCCTCGGCTGCTCCTCCGCGGTGATCAGGTTGCGCCGCCGGACCTCGAGCGGGTCGAGGCCGAGCTCGCGCGCGATTTGGTCGACGAGCAGCTCCCGGACCAGCGTCTCGGCTGCCCACGGACCGCGGTACGCGCCGTAGGACGCCTTGTTCGTCGCCACGACGCGCGAGGAGAAGCGCAGTCCTTGCATTCGATACGAAGAGGTGATCATGTGGCGCACGACCCAGCCGTACAGCGGCGAGAACGTGGGCAGCGCCGGATACGCGCCCTGGTCGAGCGTCATGCTCCCGTCGAGCGCGAGAATCGTGCCATCGTCCTGCACCGCCGCGGACACCTCGAGCATCTCCTCGCGCGCGTGCGCCGAAGACGCCAGATTCTCGAAGCGATCCTCGACCCACTTCACCGGCCGCCGGAGCATCCTCGCGGCCGCGCAGATCACGAGGTCCTCGCGGAAGACCGCGGACTTGAGGCCGAACGAGCCGCCGACGTCGACCGAGATCACGCGCAGATGGTCCGCCGGCTGCCCGAGCAGCATCGCGAGGTTGAGGCGGAGGTTGTGCGGCGCCTGATGGGACGCGTAGTAGGTCAGGTCGCCCGTGCCCGCGTCGTAGTCGGCCACCCCGCCGCGGCCCTCCATCGGGACCGTCCCGACCCGCTGCGGTCGCAACGCGATCGTCACGACGCGGTCCGCCGCCTCGAACGCGCGCGGCCCACTCGCCGAACTCGCGCTCGTCGCTGAACATGACGTTGGAGGCCACGTCCTCGAACAGCGGCGGGAGCGTCTCGTCGAGTGCGTTCTCGATCGTCGCGACCGCATTCGATCGGCTCGTAGTCGACGTCGACCAGCTCGCAACCGTCCTCCGCGGCCGCGCGCGACTCGGCGATCACGAGCGCGACGGGGTCGCCGACGTAGCGGACGCGGTCGGTGGCCAGCGCGCTGAACACCGGCCGCAGGTAACCGGGGATCTCGGCCGCGTTCCGAAGCGGGTTCAGCCCGAGGTCGGCCTCGGTCAGCACCGCGACGATGCCCGGAAGCGACCGGGCCGATTCGACGTCGATGCCGTTCACGGTCGCGTGTGCGAGCGGACTGCGGACGAACGCGGCGTGCAGCAGCCCCGGCAGCACGATGTCGCCGACGTAGCGTCCACGCCCGGTCAACACGCGATCGTCCTCGACGCGCGGCACGCTCTGCCCGACGAAGCGGGCGGCGGCGGGTGCCCCGGCGCTCATCGAGCGCGCTCCGCCGCGAGTGCGATTCCCCGGACGATGCTCTGATACCCGGTGCAGCGGCAGAGGTTGCCCGAGATCGCGTCGCGGATCTCATCCTCGCTCGGGGTCGGGTTCTCGCGCAGCAGCTCGAGCGCGGTCATCATGAAACCCGGGCGTGCAGTAGCCGCACTGGAACGACAGCGCCTCCCGGAACGCCTCTTGCAGCGGATGCAGCCCGTCGTCGCCCGCCACGCCCTCGATCGTCATCACGTCGGCGCCGTCGGCCTGCGCCGCGAGCATCAGACAGGACCGGGCGGAGGCGCCGTCGACCAGGACCGTGCACGACCCGCACACGCCGTGCTCACACGCCAGATGGGTGCCGGTCAGCCCCAGATCGTCACGCAGGAAATCGGCGAGCGTCCGTCGCGGCTCGACCGCACCCGAGCGCTCGACGCCGTTGACCGTCAGCGTCACCTCGATCATCGCGGCACCGCCTCCTCGAGTGCACGCTGGGTGAGCACGCCCGCCACGCGCCGCCGGTAGGCCGCCGACGCGTGCAGGTCGGAAGGCGGCTCCAGCACTGCCTGCGCTGCGGCGGCCGCCTCCGCGAACGCCGCAGCGTCCGGGAGCTTGCCGCGGAGCGCCGCCTCGGCCTCCGTCGCCCGCACGGGCGCGCCGGCGACGCCGATGAAGACGAGGCGCGCGTCGGCGATCGTGCCGTCGGCGGCGAGCGAGACGACGGCCGCGACGCCGACGATCGCGAAGTCCCCGTGCCGCCGTGCGAGCTCCAGGAACGAGACGCCGGAGCGCTCGGGCAGTCCCGGCACTCTGACCTCGACCAGCATCTCGTCGGGCTCGAGCGCCGTCATCAGGAATCCCTTGAAGAAGTCAGCGGCGGCGATCGTCCGCTCACCGCGCGCGCTGCTGCGGGCGACCAACTGCGCCTCGAGCGCGAGCGCGGCACCGGGCAGCTCCGAGCGTGCATCGGCGTGCGCGATGCTTCCGCCGATCGTGCCGCGGTTGCGGATCGTGACGTGCCCGACGCTTCCGAGCGCGCGCGTGACGAGCGGCGCGCGGCGCGCGACGAGCTCCGAGCGTTCGGCCGCTCGCTGCCGGGTCATCGCCTTGAATCGCCACGCCCCCGTCCCACTCCGCGATCCCGACGAGCTCGGGAATCCGGCCGAGGTCGATCACGATCTGGGGGCGTGCAATCCGCAGGTTGAGCATCGGCATCAGGCTCTGGCCGCCCGCCAGCACGACCGAGTCGCCCGCATGCTCCGCGCGCGCTGCCAGTGCCTCCTCGAGGGAGGTAGGCGCCAGGTATTCGAACGGTGGCGACTTCATCGATTCACCGTCGCGACCGACGCGACCTCGACCGCCAACGGGTCGCTCAGCGCCGGCACGTCCGCAAACCGCGGCGCGACCTCGTCCGCGAACAGTTGCATGGAGCGCTCGAGCAGCCCCCGCGTCCGCCCCAGCCACTCGCCGAGGAAGCGCACCATCAGATGGTTGATGCCGAGGTCGACGAGCTGCCGCAGGTGCGCCGCGACCGTGTCGGGGCTGCCGGCGATCGTGTACTTCATGTCGGCGCCGTTGCGGAACGCGTCGCTGGTGAGCACGTCGGCGACGGGACCGAGGATGCCGCGCTGGTACTTCTGGAAGAAGCGCTCGCGCTCGCCCAACCGTTCGGCCTTCGCCTCCGCGGCCGCGAGCTCGGCCGCTTCGTCGCTGTCGGCGACGAGGACGCTGAGCCAGTCGACCGTGCTCCAGAACAGGCACTCCTCCACGACCGCCGGCGAGTGGCCGGCGGCGGCGAGAGCGTGGCGGTAGGTGTGCCACTGCGCGCCCAGGTCCATGCCCATCGTGCCGAGGAAGATCGGCCAACCCTTTGCAGCCGCGGCGATCGTGGCCTGCTCGCTGCTGGCGGTGCGGACGATCCGCGGCCGCCGGCGTCGGTATGCCGCCGGTACCACTCGCTTCTCGATCCGTCCGCGGTACACCCCGTTGTCGAACTCGACGGGCTCGTCGCCGGTCTCGAACGCCCACAGCCGCTCCATCACCTCGATCGCCTCCCGCGCCGCTCGTCCTGACGAATGATGCTCCGCGTCGAAGCCGAGGGCGTGCACGTCGACATCGCCCGGGAATCCGCTGCCCAGACCGAACACCGCGTGCCCCTTCGTGAGCTGATCGAGCAGGTTCATGTCCTCGACTAGGCGAACGGGGTGGTAGAACGGCACCGACAGGACGCCGAACCCGACGTACATGCCTGGCGGCAGCTGCGGCGCGACGTGCGTCATCAGCTGAAGCGGGCTGCTCTGCCAGGGTCCCCGGAAGTGATGCTCGGTCGTCCACGGGTTGAACCCGTGGAGGGCGAACTCAACGGCCTGCTCGATCGCCCGCGCGAGGATGTGCTCGTCCTCCTCAGGCGAGCTGTCGACGTCCACATAGGTCGTCAGCAGGATTGATGAGAACTTCATCGGGCGAGAAGGATCTCAGATTCCGTCAACAGTTGACCGCAGCCACGATCGGCCGCACAAGACCGTCAATCACTTGTCGTTGGCCCTCAGTCTTGGTCGATCGTCCAGCGGACCATGCGGCGCATCGGTTCCATCCCGTCGTGCGGCAAGAGCAACGTCGAGCGGCCGCTGCCATACCCACCATCGGGCGAGGTCGTGAGCGCGCGGACGTGCTGCACGCCACCGAGCGCGAGCGGATCACGCAACCGCTCATGCAACGACGGCGGGTAGATCCCGACCGTCTGCGTCGCCTCGCTGACCCACCGCGTGACCTTCACGATGTCCGCGACGGGCACGAGATTCACGACCCGGTTACGCAACCGATCCGCGAAATCGACCGGATCCTCAGTCCGCGAGACGACGACCCCCGCCGAGCTCGCGTCCCCGATCACCCGATAGAAATCCTCATCCAGCGCCAACGCGTCCATCTCCTGCTCCAGATCCGGCGCCGGCACCTTCGGCGCGGTCGACTCCGCCTCCGGCAAGAGCCCAAACGCCGCGTGGATCTCACGCCCCAACGCCTCCAAGCGCTCGAGGTCCGCCTCCGCGTCGCAGTCGCACTCGACATACACAACCCGCGCGTTCGTGCACCCCGACTGATTCAACCGCCCCGCCATCACCGCCACCCCGATCGCCGCCTCACGCATCGCCGCCTCATCCTCCAGCGCCTCACGCCCGACGATCGCGATCGAGACCTTCGGATTGTTCGCGATCAACTCGATCCCCGGCACCAGATACTGCTGGATATGCCGCATCGACGCCGACCCACCCCACGCGATCAACTTCTCGATCCGCGACGGGCGATACACCTCCCGCTCGACCTCGACATCCCCGCCCTTCCAATACGCCACGGCGACATGCCTGGTGACCGGATGGTCGCGGATCCAGCTCGATCATCGTGCGCACCACCGCCATCGCCGTGAACGGATCATTCGACGGCACCTTGATCAGGCTGTCGCACTTGCTCAGCGCCGAATGGATCACCGAAATCGCCGCCATATGCGGCACGTTGCCGGCGATGATATGCACCTTCCGCGTCCCCACCGCCCGGACCCGCGTGCCCGGACAGCAACGGGTGCTCAACCCAACCATCGACGTACGCCTTGCCGATATTCGTCTCGACCAACTGCCCCAAGCAAATCGCGCTCAAACCACGCCGGCAAGTGCTCGAACATCGGGCGAATGATCGGCTCGGTCAGCTCCCCCGCGTCCAACGCCAGCTCGAGCGCCTCCTGCATCAACGGATTCTGCTCAACGCCAAGCCGCTGCCCCAGCTCCACCAGAAAATCGATGATCTCAGTCGACCGGCGTCGCCTGCAGATCGACGCAACTCACCCGCGTCCGAGAGCACCAACTGCGACGCATAGCGGCGCGGGTCCGGCGTCCGAAAACGCGCGCCTACCCGCCCACCGAACTCGACGCTATCCTCACCGGGCTCGATCACCCGGCCACGGATCAGCAACGGGATATCGACGATCGATGTTTCAGGCGGATGCGGTCACGACTGCCATCGATCGGCCTCCTAGATCCTGCTCACGTAGTCCATGAACTCGCTGTACATCTCCTCGGTGCCGGCGCAGGTGATCTTGTCGTCGCCGCCCTCGAGCTCGGAGAATCGGGCGATGTTACGGTCGAGGCGAGGCGCGCGTCCAGCCGCACTCACAGTCATCGATCCCAGTACATCGTGATCCGGTCGCCGGTGATGAACCCACCCCAGTAGCTCTGCGCGAGCAGATCGAAGAACGCAAACCGTCCGGTCTGCACGCCCTCGCGGGCAGGACGTTGCCGTCGGCGTCCAGCAGCAGCGGGATCGTGTAAGGGAAGAAGTGGTAGTAGCCGGCGGTGCACAGCGGCGCGTACCCCATGCACTCTGTCATCGAGTAGATGCTCGACAGGCGCTCGACGCCGATAGAAGTCCTTGAGCACCTGCTCCCAATCGTCGGGGACGTCCTTGAACCCCTTCATGCCTCCGCTCGTGAACAGCACCGAGCCGGGCGCGAACTCGCACTTGACCCCGCTCGCGGCCCTTCAGCGCCAGCTGGATCAGATCGGCGGTGACCCCGGTGATCCGCACGCGCTGCCCGCGATGCTCGGCGGCGAGCTCGTTGAACCAGCGCTCGAGGTCCCGGTCGCGATTGCGACCCTCCTCGATCAGCTGTGCGCGCTCCTGCAGAATGCGCGGATCGATGTCGAGCTTGTCGAGCTCTCCGCGCTCCTCGGCATCTCGCAGGCGCGCCGGCGAGCGAGAGCAGATCGGACGAGCGGTGGTACTCGTAGAGACAGTGCCTGCCCTCCTCGCCCTCGGCCGAGACGGCGCCGAAGATCTTCTGCATCTTCGTCCCGGTCGTGTGACCGGAGCGATACCCCGGGTAGAAGCTCGGCAGCGCCTCCGTGCGGCGGTCAACGCCGGTCGCGGCTCGCGTGCCCTCGAAGAACGCGTCGTGCCATCCCGGCCACTCGCTCTGCGATCGGGGAAGAAGCTGAGCTTTCCCGTCGTGCCGGTCGAGTGCGTCATGACCATGCCGTGCTCGTCGAGCCGATCCAGCCACCCGTCGACCGAGCTGATGTCGTCCATCGGGATCGTGGTGAGGTCGTGCATGGTCAGCCGCCCGAGCCACGTCGTCAGGCGCTCGAACTGCCGCTTCTCGATCAGGCTGAGCGGATAGCTCTTGTACACGCGATGGTCGAACAGCGTCGGCGCCCCATCCTCGAAGCTCGTGATCCGGTCGACCCCCTGGCGCGTGGCCAGCGCGTCGAGCGCGGCGACGCCGGGGCGCAGGCGTTCGAACTGGCGAATCAACGCCTCCAGCTGCGGCCCCTCCGCGTCCTCGCTCGAGAGCGTGAACAGGGTCTCGAACGGCACCGAGGCCCAGCCTGCGGCGTCGTTCGGGTCCAGCTCGACGGTGGGCGCTGTCTGGCTCAATGGTTCCCTCCTAGCGCGAGGCAATGAAGCGGCCGGCAATGTCGATTCTCGCACACCCTCACGGTTCGTCAACCCGTCGTTCGGTAGATTTCGCGATCACGGGGTGACGACGAGCTTGCCGAACAGCTCGCCGTCGAGCATCGCCGCGAAGCCCCGGCGGGCCTCAGCCAGCGGCAGCACCTCGTGGATCGGCGGGTGAATCCCGTGCTCCGCACAGAAGTGCACGAGCTCGCTCGAGCTCGTCGCGAGTTCCCATCGTCGTGCCGAGGATCCGCAGCTTGGCCATGAACAGACGCTCGAGGTCGAGCGGCGGATGGTTTCCCGAGGTCATTCCCACGACCACGATCGTGCCGCCCGGCTTGACCGCCTTCGTCGAGTGCTCCCACGTCGCCGCGCCGACGGACTCGAGGACCGCGTCGACACGCTCCGGCAGCCGCACCCCGGGTTCGAACGCCTGGTCGGCCCCGAGCGCGACGGCGCGCGCCCGCTTCTCCTCCGAGCGACTCGTCACCCACACGCGCACGCCGGCCGCCGCGCCGAGCATCGTCGCCGCCGTCGCCAGGCCTCCGCCGGCGCCCTGGATCAAGACCGTGGTTCCGGGCTCGGCCTGCACGAGCACGAACAGCATCCTGTAAGCGGTCAGCCATGCGGTCGGCAGGCAGGCAGCCTCTTCGAACGAGAGCGCCGCGGGCTTCGGGACGAGGTTGCGAGCCGGCACGGCAATCCACTCCGCGAGCGTGCCGTCGTAGAAATCCGACAGCATCGTGACGCGGGGATCGAGCACCTCCGGTCCGGCCCAGCCGGGATCGTTGACGAGCGCATGGATGACGACCTCGCGCGCCGGCGTCGTCGATCCCGGCCGCATCGGAGCCGAGCACCCGCGGCAGTGGCGCGCCCTTGAGCGCGATCACGCCGCGCAGCGACCAGATGTCGTGGTAGTTGATCGACGCGGCATGCACGCGGACGAGCGCCCAGCCGTCCTCGGGGACCGGCCGCGTCCGCTCGCCGACCTCCAAGACCGCAAGCGGGTCCGCCGCTTCGACGCCGGTGATCATCGCCGCCAGCATCAGCGGTGGGGAAGCCTGTGCTCCTCGGTCACGATCACGACGCGCCGGCCCGTGTCCATGAAGCGCTCCTCGTCCTCTCGCAGCACCTTCCCATCGTCGCCCAGGTACCACGAGGTCCACAGGCGCATCCCGTCGACGTCGTCGAAGCCGAACTCGGTGACGCAATCGAACGGCGGCTCGCTCCCGCCGGCGCCGAGCTGGATCGGGTGGTTCTGCGCGTAATACACGATCGCGTGCGCGACCTCGGCCGGGATCGAGCGCGCGAACAACGGCGCATGCTCTTGCTCGTAGTAGCGCAGAACTCATCCAACGACACGTCCGGGCGGCGCTTCAGCAGAGCTACGAGCTTGATCATCCCGCCACGGAACTCCGTGCGCTCGCTTAGGCGTAGAAGGTGATCGGCAGGCTGGTCATGCCCTGCAGGAACGGCGTGGCCCAGCGCGCGGGCGGGCCGGCCAGCTCCCAGTCGGGGAAGCGGGCCATCAGACGCTCGATGATCACACCCGCATCGACCCGAGTCAGCAGCGCGCCCGGGCAGGAGTGCTCGCCGTGACCGAACCCGAGATGATCCTTCTCGAAGGACCGCGTGACGTCAAACTCGTCGGGACGCTCGAACGCGTCCTCGTCGCGGTTCGCACTTGCAAACACGCCCATCACGTAGTCGTCCTTCGCGATCGTCTGGCCGCCGATCTCGAGCTCCCGCATCGCCGTACGGCACTGCGACCAGCCGTCCGGATAGAAGCGCAGCGTCTCTTCGATCGCGTTCGGGATCAGCTCGGGACGCTCGGCCAGCAGTCGCCGCTGATCGGGCAGCTCTGCCATCGACTGGGCGAAGAACGACAACATGTCGCGCGTCGTCTCGCCGGCGCTGACGAAATGCGTGATGTACACGAACGCAAGCCCGCGCGGGATCGGGCGCCCGTCGAGCTCTGATTGCGCGATCACGCTGATCAGATCCTCGCCGCCGCCGCCGCTGGCCCGGCGGTCGGCCAGCAGCTCGTCGCAGGTGTCGTGCAGCTGAGCCTCCATCCGCCGGATTCGCGCGATCTCGTCGGGATCCTTGTCCGGCGTGATCGTGATCGCCTCCAGGTGCGCCTTGGCCAGGTCGATGAACGTCTCGCGCATGTCCCGTGGCACGCCGATCAGCTCGGTCATCAGCGTTGCCGGAATCCGGCCCACCGTCTTGACGAAGTCGACTTCGGTGCCGGGCTCGATCTGGTCGAGGATCTCGTCGGTGATCGCGGCGATCTTCGGCCGCAGGCTCCGGACCAGGCTTGGCCGCAGCGCCTTCATGAAGATGTTGCGGACCTCCCCGTGGCGCGGAGGATCGAGGATGATCATGTTCTCGAGCTCGGGGTCGCCGAGCGAGAGCTTGCCGTGGGCGATCAGGCCGCGCCGCTGGGCCACGCTGAGGCCGGGCTTGCCCAGCTCCTCGCGCGCCCACGCGGGAAGCTGGTCCACGACCATCTCCGGCTGCAGCGCGTCGCCGATCAGGAATCCGTACCTGTTGGACAGCAGCTCGGGGTGGTTCTCGACGAAGCGCACGTGCTCCCACTTCGAGAGCACCCAGATGCCGCTGCTCAACGCCGGCGACTCATACCAGTAGACGGGCGCCGCCCGCCGCTGAGCGCCCATCGACGCGTGAATGACCTCGGTGTCCTGGTTGTAGAACGCCGGGTCCTCCCAGACCGGCCACTCGACGGCGACGCTCACGCAACCACTGGCTCCCTCGCCCGAAGGTGCGCGATCCGCGGCATCACCTTGTCCGCATACAGGCGCAGCGAGCTCTCCATCTGCCCCGCGGACATGCTGCCTAGCCCGAGCAGGACGACGAACTGCTGCGGGTTGACCTTCTCGTAGATGTCGACGATCCGCTCGGCGCACTGCTCCGGCGTGCCCCAGATCGCGTCACTTAGCAG
Source organism: uncultured Solirubrobacterales bacterium (assembly GCA_963763525.1). GTDB lineage: Bacteria > Actinomycetota > Thermoleophilia > Solirubrobacterales > Solirubrobacteraceae > Palsa-465. The sequence continues at coordinate 453,391 of CAVXPA010000005.1, read as the reverse complement.
CTTGGTCGTGAGCGTCTCCATCGCGCTCTCGGCCGTGCCGTCGCCGAACTGCGAGCCCTTGTGCGGTAGTCCTCGTAGCCCTTCTGCCTGCCGAAGCCCTCGCTGCCGACCTCGTAGATCTTGATGACCGAGTCGATGTACTCGCGGAAGAACTGCTCCGCGCCCTCGCGGGCCTCCTGCTCGGACTCGCAGCAGTACAGCGGCGCCTCGAAGATCGGACGCTCGCCGGGACCGTGTCCGGCCTCCTCGCGCACCTGGTAGAAGACGTCGAGCTCCGCGAGGTAGACCTCCATCGTGCGGTTCAGCGTCGTCAGCGGGTGCAGACCCCGCTCGGCAAAGTGCCGCATGCTCGTCTCGGTCGTCCACGCCGCGTACGCGTCCAGGACGACGTTTGCGTTGAGCGGACGCGGGCGCACGGACACGTTCTTGTAGTTGAAGAACTGACCCTCGTAGTCGAAGATCTCCTTCGTGAACGCGAGCTGGAGGACGTCCAGCACCTCGTTGAAGCGCTCCCGCGAGGTGCCCATGTCAACGCTCATGGCATCAAAGTTGCGGCGCGCCAGGCCCCGGCCGATGCCCAGGTAATAGCGGCGATCGGGCCCCATCGTGTACTGCAGCAGGATGATCTGCTCAGCCAGCCGGATCGGGTTGTGCCACGGCAGCACCGTGATCATCGAGCCGAACTCCAACCGCTTCGTCCGAGCCGCGAACATCGTGAGGAACTGCGTGGGGTCAGACACCATCAGGTAAGGCGCCGCGTGCTGCTCCATCGTCCACAGCGCATCGAACCCGAGCGGCTCCACCATGTCCGCCAGCGCAACCTGCTCGCTCCAGATCTGATAGTCGGGAACCGCCGGCGGGCCGACCTCCTCGCCCCGCTCCAGGGCCAGGAACCGATCCCAGTCGCTGTAATTCTGGAATGCAAACGCTACGCCGAATTTCACGGCATCTCCTTCACTCGCAGGTTGTGAGTCCCGAATCCGAGACCGAGCCGAGAATCGACCCGGAGTCCTCGCCGATCGACTGCAACGACCGGCTTCAAGCTGTAATTTCTACCGAACATCCGGTATGAAGTCAACCGAGCGCGCCCCCACGCACCAACCAAATCGCCGGTTCAGCGCGTCCGAGCTGACCGGCGCGTTCGCGGCGATCGTCGGCCCCGACGCGGTGAGCACCTCGCCGTCCGAGCTGCTGCGTCATGGCTCCGATGAGTCCTACCACGAGCCGGCGGCGCCCGAGCTCGTCGTCTACCCCACCAGCACCGAGCACGTCGTCGCGGTCGTGCGCGAATGCGCCCGCCGCCGCCTGCCGCTGATTCCGTTCGGCGCCGGCACCTCGATCGAGGGCCAGGTGACCGCGCCATACGGCGGCGTCTCGGTCGACATGAGCAGGATGAACCGCATCCTCGGGCTGCGCATCGCCGACCTCGACGTGTCGGTGCAGGCGGGCGTCACCCGGCTGCAGCTCGAGCGCGCGCTCGGACCCGAGGGGCTGTTCTTCCCGGTCGATCCCGGAGCCGACGCGACGATCGGCGGCATGATCTCGACCGGAGCGTCGGGCACCACCGCAGTGCGCTACGGGACGATGCGCGAGAACGTCCTGTCGCTGCTCGTCGTGCTCCCGAGCGGCGAGGTGCTGCGCACCCGCTCGCGTGCGCGCAAGTCGTCGGCCGGTTACGACCTCACGCACCTGTTCATCGGCGCCGAGGGCACGCTCGGCGTCGTCACCGAGGCGGTCCTGCGGGTGCAGCCGCTACCAGAGTCGATCACCGCTGCGGTCTGTTCGTTTCCACCCTGGCCGCCGCCGCCGACTGCGTGATCGCCGCGATCCAGAGCGGGCTGCCGCTCGCGCGGGCCGAGCTGCTCGACGAGCTGCAGATGGACGCGATTCTGCGCCGTTACGAGCTTCCCTACGGCATCGAGCCGACGCTCTTCTTCGAGTTTCATGGCTCGCCGGCCTCCGTCGAGGAGCTCGGCGCCGAGGTGGTCGAGCTCGCCGGTACATTCGGCGCGCGCGACGTCCACTGGACTACGAATCCGGCGGAGCGCCGCGCGCTGTGGGAGGCGAGGCACCGGGCGTACGAGGCGGCACTGGCCCTGCGACCCGGGTCCCGTGGCCTGAGCACGGACGTCTGCGTTCCGATCTCGAGGCTGGCCGAGTGCATTCTCCTGACCCGGGCCGACATCGAGGAGACGGGGCTCGTGGCGACGATCGTCGGCCACGTCGGCGACGGCAACTTCCACGCGATCGTGCTGATCGACCCGGACGATCCCGATGAGCTCGTGCGCGCCAGGGAGCTGATGGCCCGAATGGTCGTCCGGGCGATCGAGATGGAGGGCACCTGCACCGGCGAGCACGGCGTCGGAACCGGTAAGCGCGAGTACCTCGAGCTCGAGCACGGCCGCGAGGGCGTCGAGCTGATGCGGGCGCTCAAGCACGCGATCGACCCCGACGGCCTGTTCAACCCGGCAAAGTCATCCCGCCGCCACACTGACTGCAGCGGGCCGACGCGAGGAGGACGACATGGCGACCTACGTACTGGTCCACGGCGGCAGCCACGGTGGGTGGTGCTACCAGCGCGTCGCTCGCATCCTGCGGTCCTCCGGCCACGATGTCCACTGCCCGACGCTGACCGGGCTCGGCGAGCGCTCGCACCTGCTGAGCGCCGACGTCGACCTTGACACTCACATCACCGATGTCGTCAACGTGCTCGTCTACGAGGACCTCCGGAACGTGATCCTGGCTGGCCACAGCTACGGCGGCATGGTGATCACGGGCGTTGCGGATCGGGCGTTGGACCGCGTCGGTCAGCTCGTCTATCTCGACGCGGCGATCCCCGTCGACGGCGAGTCGCTCGCGCGCGACGTGTCACCCACGATCATGGCCCGCGCGAAGAGCGCCAGCCGGGTGATCGACGGGGTCGAGCTTGCGGTGTTCCCAGGGCACAACGACTTCGGTGTCACCGATCCCGATGACTTCGCCTGGATGATGGAACGGCTCACTCCTCAGCCATGGAAGAGCTTCGAGCAGCCCCTTCGTCTGCAGCACGAAGCGGCCGTGAAGCAGATCCCCACCACGGCGATCAACTGCACGCCGACGTTGCGGCTCAAGCCGCGCGAAAGCACCGAGTCACGTGTCTATGAAGTCGACCGCGTGTGGGAGATCGACACCGGGCACGACCTCATGATCACCGAACCGGTCGCCGTGGCCGAGATGCTCGCGCGCCTCGCGTCGGTGTGATCACCCCTGCGCGGCGCGGCGCCTGTTCGCAGCCTCGGCCACGGGCGACGGATCCCACCAGAACATCCGGATGCGCACGATGCGGCCGTCGCGCACGTGATACTCCTCAGACGCGAGTGTGTCCTTGCCGTCCATCTTGGCGCCCGCGATCACGACCGCGAACTCGCCGCCGAAGATCATGTTGTCGACGAAGGCCGTGCCGTCGTCGGCCAGCGGGAGGATGGTGTTCTTCCACAGCTCCATCATCTCCTTGCGGCCGCGGTAGATCTTGCCGTACGGCACCGTCGGCGGCTGATGCAGCTCGGCATTCTCGTCGACCACCTCGGCGAGCGCTGCTTCGTCCCACGACATGATCGCGGCGTAGAAGCGCTCCATCGTTTCCTTGGTGACCTGCTCGGCCGTCGGCTCGGTGGTGGCCACTGGTCCTCTCCCTCCGGCGTGGTTGAACGAACGTCTAGGTGCGGCTCAGCCTTCGATCGTGATCGCGGCCTTGGGGCACGAGGCGGCCGCACGGTTCAGGCTTTCGCGCAGGGACTCGTCGGGGCTCTCGTTCAGAACGGTCACCGTGTCGTCGTCGTCGTCCAGCGCGAACACCTCCGGACAAGCGTCAACGCACACCCCATGCGCGTCGCACCTTAGCTCGTCGACTATGACTTTCATGACTGTTTCCTCGCTTTGGTTCAGGGCCCTCAAGGGGCCATCGTGATATTCGGCGTCTCCGCGCGCGTCGTGCGCTTTGCCAACGCGTCGATCACCTGCGAGACCGTCACGCTGGTGTGCAGCATCCTCCGGACCCGGGTGATCGACGCTGGTCGGTTGAACGAGATCGCGGCGGAGACCTGATCGTCGCGAGTGTAGAGCGCGAGGAAGCGACGCTCCTCAATCGATCCGTCGACGACCAGCAGCTGGTCGTCGGGACGCGGCAAGCCGACCAGCTGGACCTTGCGGTCGTGCTGATCGGACCACACGTAGGGCACCGGCGCGTAGGGCTCGGTGGCCGAGCCGAGCAGCGCGCTCGCGGCGGCGCGGCCCTGTGTCACGGCGTTCTCCCAATGCTCGATCCGAATCGACCCCAAGCGCGGGTGCTCCCACCGGGCCACGTCGCCGGCCGCCACCACTCCCGGCGCCGAGGCGCGGCAGAAGGCGTCGCACACGATTCCATCCTTGATCGCCAGCCCAGAGCCGTCGAGCCATTCCGTCGCGGGCCGCACGCCGAGCCCGATCACGACGACATCGGCGCTGATCGCTGCGTCATCCGCCAGGCGCACGCGCTCGACCCGCTCCTCACCCTCCAGACCGGTGACCGGAACCCCGCACCGGACCGTCACGCCGTGATCCGCGTGAAGCTCGGCAAACGCAGTGCCGATCCTCGATCCGACCGCACGCGCGAGCGGTGCGTGCTCGGCCTCCACGAGCGTCACCGCGGCGCCGAGCTGCCTGGCTGTCGCGGCTACCTCCGCGCCGATGAAACCTCCACCGACGACGGCCACGCTCGCGCCGCCGGCGATCGCCTGGTGCAGCGCGAGCGAGTCGTCGAGCGTCCGCAGCGTGAACACGCCCGCAAGCGGCCGATCGACGAGGCCGAGCGTCCGGGGCACGGCACCGGTCGTCAGCACGAGCCCGTCGAAGCCCAGCCGCTCGCCGGACGCGAGCTCCACCACCCGCTCGTTCAGGTCGAGTCCGATCGCGCGGACTCCGAGGCGCAGGTCGATGGCCAGATCCTCGTGCCAGCGCGGGTGCCTGAGCGCGCTCTCCTCCGCGCTCTGCCGTCCGGCGAGCACCGCCTTGGTCAGCGGCGGGCGGTCGTACGGCGTCCACGTCTCATCGCCGAGGACGACGAGCGTGCCGTCGAAACCCAGCTGACGCAGCTCTTCGGCCGCCGCGATCCCGGCCACAGATGCTCCGACGACGACGATCCGCTTCACTCAGGCCTCGATCTTCTCGCGCATGTCGCCGTAGATGAAACGGCGGACCACATCGCGCGTGAGGAACTCGTGCGGGAACCCGAGCTCGATCGCGCTCGCCTCGTCGAGCCGCGCGATCTGCTCCGGCTCCAGGACGACGTCGACCGCTGCGAGATTCTCCGACAGCTGGCGCTCGCTCGTCACGCCGGTGATCGGCGTCACCGGGATCTCACGCGCGAGCACCCAGGCGAGGGCCACCTGCGACGGCGTGACGCCGAGCTCCGCCGCGACGGCGACGGTTTCGCGCACGACGGCGTCCGCGCGCGACCCGCTCACCCCGATCCCGAGCCTCGCGAGACGGCCCGTGGCGCCCGCGTCGAGGTACTTGCCACTGAGCTGTCCCTGGCCCAGCGGAGACCAGGCAACGACGGACGGACCGAGGTCGGCGGCCATCGGGATCAGGTCGCGCTCGGGCGTGCGCTCGAGCAGGCTGTACTCGGTCTGCAACGCCGCAAACGGCGACCATCCGCGCAGCTCCGCGATCGTGTTCGCGCGAGCGATCTCCCACGCGCGCCAGTTGGATACACCGACGTAGAGCACCTTGCCGAGCCGGACCTGCTCGTCGAGCGCGCGCATCGTCTCCTCGATCGGCGTCAGCTCGTCGCGGACGTGCACCCACAGGAGGTCGATGCGATCCGTTCGCAGGCGCCGCAAGGAGGCCTCGAGCGCCTCGACCAGATGCCGGCGATGGCTGCCGCCCCCGTTCGGATCATCCGGGCGCACCGTGAGCGAGTACTTGGTCGAGAGCACGACGCGCTCGCGACGCGCGCCGATCAGGCGGCCGAGCATCTCCTCACTGCCGCCGTTGGTGTAGTTGTCGGCCGTGTCGATGACGTTGCCGCCGGCTTCGAGGTAGAGCTCGAGCATCCTCTCGCACGCCGCTTCGGATGCGCCCCAACCCCACTGCTCGCCGAACGTCATCGTGCCAAGCCACATCTCCGACACGCGGAGGCCGGTGCGACCCAGGAGTCTGTAGCGCATCATGTGTGGAAACGTGTGGAGCGATGCATTCTACCAAACAACCGTCAGACCGGGACTCAGTTGCGCTCAGAGTCCACGACGAAGGGCCCTTAGATCACGCCGGCATCGCGCAACTCGGCCAGCCGCTCCTGGGAGTATCCGAGTCCCTCGCCGATGATCGCGTCAGTGTCGGCGCCGATCGGGCGACCAGCGTGGCGCACGACGCCCGGCGTCTCGCTCAACCGGGGGAAGACTCCGTGCATCCGCACCGGCCCGAGCTCCTCGTCCTCGACCTCGATCAGCATCCCACGCGCCTGCACGTGCTCGTCGGCGATGATGTCCAGGACGCTGTACACGGGCGCGCCCGCGACCGCGTTCTCGTCCCAGATCCGCAGCACGTCCGCGAGCGAATGCCGGCCCACCCACTCGGCGATCAGCGCATCGAGCTCGTCCGCGTGCTGGATCCGCTTCTGGGTCGTGTCGAAGCGCCCCTCCTCGACCAGATCGCCCCGGCCGATCGCGACGAACAGCCGGTCGGCCGCCGACTGAGCGCTCGTCGAGATCGCGACCCAGCGATCGTCGGCGGTCCGGTAAGCGTTGCGCGGCGCGCTGAAGTACGCCCGGCTGCTGTCGCGATGCTCGATCGCGCCGGTCTGCTCGTATGCCGTCACCTGGGGGCCGAGGAACGCGAACAGCGGCTCGAGCAGGCTGAGGTCGATCCACTGTCCCCTCCCGCTGCGGTCGCGGTGGCGCAGGGCCGCGAGCGTCGCGATCGTGCCGAACAGCGCCGCGACGCCGTCCGCCATCGCGAATGGCGGGACGATCGGGGGACCCTCGCGCTCGCCCAGCACCCACGCGACGCCGCTCATCGCCTCGGCCAGCGTCCCGAACCCGGGGCGGCTGCTGTACGGCCCGGTCTGCCCGAACCCGGTCGTGCGGACCATGACGAGACCCGGGTTGCGCTCCGCGAGCCGCTCGTAGCCGAGGTTCCATCGCTCCATCGTCCCCGGGCGGAAGTTCTCGATCAGCACGTCCGCCTCGGCGACGAGCTCGACCAGCAGCTCCTGGCCCTCGGGCCGGGAGAGGTTCAGCGTGCACGCCCGCTTGTTGCGCGAGGCCGTCTTCCACCAGATCGAGACGCCGTCCTTCTGCCAGCCGAACGTGCGCAGCGCGTCCCCGCTGGGGTGCTCGACCTTGATCACGTCGGCGCCGAAGTCGGCCAGATAGCTCGCGATCATCGGCCCCGCGAGCAGCGTCGAGGCGTCGACGACGCGCAGGCCGGTGAGGGCGCCGTCGGGCGGGAAATCCCAGGGCCCGCTCATGCCGTACCCCGCTCGCCGGTCAGGCGCGCCGCTTCCTCAGCGCCGTCTGCTCGACCGTCGGCTGGGGATCCGTCGTCCGCGGCGACCCGCTCGAACGCATCCACGATCCGTCGCGCGCGCATCATCACCGGGTAGTCGACCAGGCGGCCGTCGACGACGATCGCCGCGACGCCGTTCGCCTCGGCCTCGGTGAACTGCTCGACGACGCGGCGCGCCTGCGCGGCTTCCTCGGCGGTCGGCGCGAACCCGCGGTGCGTGAGCTCGACCTGCGAGGGGTGGATCAGCATCTTGCCCGCGAAGCCAAGCGCTTCGCGCCTGGATGCACTGGGCCAGGAAGCGCTCGCCCGCGCTGATGTCGATGAACGGCCCGTCGAGCGGCGGGCGGCGCCCCGCCACGCGCGCCGCCAGCACGAGCGACGAGCGCGGAAGCAGCAGCTCGTCGGCGCTCTCCGACGTGTCGATGACGTCCATCCCCAGGTCGAGCATGAAGTCGACGAAGCCGAAGATTCCTGTCTCCACACGGTCATTGGCCGCGAGGATCTCGACCGCGCGATGGATGCCGAGCGCCGATTCGATCAGCAGCAGCATCGCGGTGCGGCCTTGCTCCAGGCCCTGAGCCTGCTCGGCCGCGGTCAGCCAGCCGGCGGCGTCGCGGACCGTCTCCGGGCTCTCGACCTTGGGCAGCACGATCCCGTCGAGATTCGGATGCATGATCCCGTGGATGTCGCCCTCGGTGAGGCCTGTGCTCGGATGGTTGACGCGCACGTACGTGCGCACCTCCCCGAACCGCTCCAGCGCTTCGCGCAGCTCGGAGCGGGCGTCGACCTTGCGGCTGTTGGTGACCGCGTCCTCGAGGTCGATCGCGACCGCGTCGGCGCCGACGAACGGCAGCTTGGCCAGCGGCCGCGGCGCGGTCGCGGGGCAGAACAGCAACGAGCGCAGTGGCGGGGTCATCGGTCCTCCGACGGGGCGCTCGAGGCGATCGACAGCTTGACGGCGCTTTCGAGGCTGCTCTCGACGCCGCTCGAGAGCTCGACGCCATACCTCGCCGCGAGGGCGCGTACCGCATCCGACGGCGCGCGCGCGGGCTCGATGTGGACCGTGATCTCGCGCAGCGCGGTCAGGATGTGGTCGGCGACCGCCCGCTCGGTCGCGTCGCCGTCGCGCCCGCTCCACGCCTCGTAGATCGCCGCGTGCGCCGCGCGCGAGCGTGCGATCGAGCCTGGATCGCCCCAGTACACGAGCCGGTACCGCAGCGCGCGCGTCCAGTAGCTGCGCACGACGCCGCACAGCTCGCGCGGCATCCTCGGCGCGTCGAGGCCGTAGACGATCTCGTGGAAAGCCTGGTTGGCGCCGTCGAGATCGCCCCGCGCGGGCGCCGGCGACAGCGGACCGGGCTCGATCAAGGTTTGGGCCAGCTGCGCGTCCTCGTCGGAGTGCGTACCGGCGGCGAGCCTGGCGGCCACCGTCTCGAGCACCACTCGCATCGTGAAGATCTCCTCCGCCTCGTCGACGGTGAGCGGCCGCACCTTCGCGCCGCGGCGAGCCTCGAGCTGAACCCAACCATCGGCCTCGAGCCGCTGGAACGCCTCGCGCAGCGGCGTCCGGCTGACGCCGAGCACCTCGGCGAATTCCTGCTGGCGGATCTTCAGGCCGGGTTCGAGCTCGCCGCGAACTATTCGGCCGCGGACCTCGTCGACGATCTCGTCGACCAGCGTCGTCTGGCTCCGCCACGCGAGCGTCAGCGCGGGCTGGCTCATAGCTCGATCACGACCTGTCCGTCCTCGACCGCGACCGTGTAGGTGCGCGCCCGCCCCGGCTGGTTGTTCCACCGTGGGCGCCCGCTCGCGAGGTCGATTTCCCAACCATGCCAGGGGCAGCGCAACAGCCGGTTCTCGAGCCCGTACACGTACTCATGGGGGTCTGACGGGAGCATCGTGCCGCCGATCGTGCCCTCGCACAGGGGCGCGCCGCGGTGTGGGCAAGAGTTGCGGATCGCGAACAGCTCCCCGTCGACGTTGAAGACGCCGATCGAGCGGCCGTCGATCTCGACGATCTTGCGGCTGCCGGGTGGCAGCTCGTCGATCGTGCACACGACGTGGCTGGTAGCGGTGGTCATCTGAGCCGATCCCCGTACAGCTCGATCGCGTTGCCGCCGCGAATTCGCTCGCGCATCCCCTCCGGAACGCGCGTGAGCGCCTCCATCGGGTCGTCGAAGTCCCAGTGCGGATAGTCGGAGCTGAACAGCAGCGTCCGCTCGGCCTCGACGATGTCGAGCATCGCCCACAGGTGCTCGGGCTTGCGCGGCTCGAGGAACGGCTGCGTCGTGAAGCGGACGTGGTCGACGATGTACTCGCTCGGCAGCCGCTTGACCCACGGGACCTCGTCGCGCAGCGCCTGCCAGTTCTTGTCCAGGCGCCACATCACGTCGGCCAACCACGCGACGCCCCCCTCCGAGACGACCACCTTGAGACCCGGGAAGCGCTCGAACACGCCGTGGCAGGCCAGGCTGATGATGTTGGCCTGGAAGATCTGCGTCAGCGCCGCGTGCCACTCGACGTAGTAGGTCGGCACGCCGCCGGCGAGCGTCGGCGCCTTCTGGTAGATGCCGTCGACCGAGTTCGGGTGTATCGCGATCGGCAGCCCGTGCCGCTCGGCGGCCGCGTAGATCGGGTAGTAGTGGCGGTCGCCCATCAGCACGTTCATGAGCGGCAGAAAGACCTGCACGACCCCCGCGCGGTCGGCCATGCGGTCGATCTCGGCGACCGCCAGCTGCGGATCCTGAGGGGCAGCCACAAGCGCGCCCCTGAAGCGTGGATCGTGGTCGAGCCAGACCTCGCCGAGCCACGTGTTGTAGGCGCTCGCGATCACGGCCGCGGCGTCGGCGTCGGGCAGCGCGCCGAGACCGAAGACGTTGCCGCCCATCAGGACCGCGCGGTCGATGCCGCAGCCGTCGAGCAGCTGGCGCGCGACGAGCGCCGGGTCGGAGCCCGGCACCGAGCCGTCCTCCGGGAACGCGTCACGGCGCATCGCGCCGACCGGGTTGATGTAGAGGTCGTTCTTCGGCAGCGCCAGCTGGACCGCATAGACCTCCTTGGCCCAGCCGAGCGAAACGTCGCCGAGGAGGCGCCGCCGCCACGCCTTCGGGAGGTACGGGCCCAGCGTCTTGAGCCCGTCGTGCAGGTGCGGATGGACGTCGCAGTCGATCGTCCGCAGGGTCACGTCCGTGCGATGGGATTCGGTCTGCTCGGGTGCCGTGGTGGTCATGTCGGTCTCCTCTCGCGTCGCCGGCTCGGGGCGGTCTGCGGTCGGTGCTCGGTCGGTCGCGGGTCGGTGCTCGGTCGGTCGCGGGTCGGTGCTCGGTCGGTCGCGGCTGGATTCTACATGCAAAATGCAGAATGCGGTCGTGTGGTACGAGCTCGCGCCTTGTCGAACGCCGAGCTCGCGTCCGGTCAAACGCCGAGTCCGCACCTGTTCAACAGCCCACTCGATCACGCTGGAGCGTCCAGTGGGCTGTTTGCACCTGTTCAACAGCCCACTCGATCACGCCGGAGCGCCGAGTGGGTTGTTGACCCTCGTGTGTCTGGTCTTCAGCCCACTGGCCGATTGCGAGCGCGCGAGTGGGACGTTGTGCAGGTACTTTGTGTCGTATCGAGCGCACGGTGTCGGCCGCCGAGCCGCGGCGCAAGCCCGTCAACGAGCGCGGCGCAAGCCCGTCAACGAACGCGGCGCAAGCCCCTCAGCGAGCGCGGCGGACGCCTCACCGAGCGCGGCGAACGGCCCCGCCGAGCGCACCGGACGCCCAACCAAGATTCAAGCAACCGTTCGATAGTATTGTCGTCGCTGGCCGCCCTGGCCACCCAACGCGAGGAGCACCGTGAGGATCAGAGTGGTTCACATCAACCCCGAGGCGGAGGCACTGCGTTGCTGGCGCGGGACACAGTCGCGGTCGTAACCGGCGGCGCATCGGGCCTCGGCGAGGGGGTCGTGCGGATGCTGGCCGAAGCCGGCGGTCGCGCGGCGATCCTCGATCTGCCGAGCTCGAACGGCGCGGCGATCGCCCAGGAGCTGGGCGACAGCGTCGCGTTCCTGCCCGTCGACGTGTCGGTGCCCGACCAGGTGCACGCCGCGGTCGACGGCGCCCGCGAGCGCTTCGGCCGCATCGATGCCGCCGTCTGTTGCGCCGGCATCAGCCCAGCGGGGCGGACGCTCAACCGCGAGGGCGAGATGTTCTCGCTCGACACCTTCCGGCGGACGATCGAGGTCAACCTGATCGGCGCCTACGACGTCGTCCGCAACGCGGCTCGTCACATGGCCGCGAACGAGCCCGGCGTCGACCGCGAGCGCGGCGTGATCGTGATGGTCGCGTCGATCGCGGCGATGGAGGGGCAGGCGGGCCAGACCGCCTACTCGGCGTCCAAGGGCGGGATCATCGGCTTGACGCTGCCGCTGGCACGCGATCTCGCGCCGATCGGCGTTCGCGTGCTGACGATCGCGCCGGGGATCATGGATACGGCGATGATCGCCGGACTCGACGAGGCGCGGCGCGAGCGGCTGATCGACATCAACCTGTTCCCGAAGCGACTCGGACGCCCCGACGACTTCGCCGCGCTCGTGCGCACGTTCATGGAGACCACGATGTTCAACGGCGAGATCGTGCGCCTGGACGCGGGGACGAGGCTCGGCTGACGTGCGCCGCCAGCTGTTCGCCCCCGAGCACGACGATTTCCGCGAGTCGGTGCGGGCGTTCCTGGCGCGCGAGGCGGTGCCGCGGACCGAGGAATGGGAGGCCGCGGGGATGGTCGACCGCGCCTTCTGGCGCCGGGCGGCCGAGCAGGGCCTCGTCGGCTTCGAGGCGCCGCCCGAGTACGGCGGCGCCGGCATCGACGACTTCCGCTTCAACACCGTGATCGACGAGGAGGTCGCGTACGCGGGCGTCGCCGGCGACGGGTTCACGATGGAGAACGACATCATCGCCCCGTACCTGATCGAGCACGCGACCGAGGAGCAGCGCGTGCGCTGGTTGCCCGGTTTCACCGCGGGTGAGCTGGTCGTCGCGATCGCGATGAGCGAGCCTGGCGCCGGCTCGGACCTGCGCGGCATCGCCTCGACAGCACGCCGCGACGGTGACTACTACGTCCTCAACGGCTCCAAGACGTTCGTCACGAGCGGCATCCAGGCCGACCTCGTGATCGCCGCCGCGCGCACCGGCGAGCGCGGCGCGCTCACCCTGCTGATGGTCGAGGCCGACATGCCCGGCTTTCAGCGCGGTCGCAAGCTCGAGAAGATCGGCCGCCGGGCGCAGGACACGGCCGAGCTGTTCTTCGACGACGTGCGAGTGCCCGTCGAGAATCTGATGGGCAGCGAGGGTGGCGGGCTCGCGCTGCTGAAGACGAACCTCCCGCGCGAGCGCCTGTCGATGGCCGTCTCCGCGGTCGCGGTCGCCGAGCGGGCGTTCGCGATGACGCTCGAGCACTGCCAGCAGCGGCGGACCTTCGGCAAGCCGATCGGCTCTCACCAGGCGATCCGCTTCATGCTCGCCGACATGCGGATCGAGCTCGACGTCGCCCGCTCGTACATCGACCGCTGCGTGGAAGCCCAGGTGGCCCACGAGCTGACCGACTACGAAGCCGCGGGCGCGAAGGCATATGCCACCGACCTGCAGTTCTCGCTGCTCGACCGCTGCCTCCAGCTGTACGGCGGCTACGGCTACATGGAGGAGTACCCAATCGCGCGGATGTGGCGCGACGGCCGCGTCCAGCGCATCTACGGCGGCACGAACGAGATCATGCGCGACATCGTCGGCCGCTCCCTGGGCGTCTGAGCGAGCGTCGCAGCCGAAGCGTTATTGTTACCAAGCAAACGACTGGTCGGATCGTGCAAGCGCCGGCCGCGGCACAGCTCCGACCCGGCATGCGAGGAGAGCGATGACTGCCACATCGGGAGCGACGAGCGCCGTCAGTCAGGACGTGGCGCGCCAGCTGTACGCGACGATGACCCTTGCGGCGGCATGCGACGGGCGGTTGCGACAAGGCATGGCGAGCGGCGAGTTCGCCACGATCATCTGGCCCGCTCGCGGTCAGGAGGCGATCGCGGCCGGATTCGGTGCGGCCCTGCGGCGCGACGACCGGCTCGTGACGACGTACCGGTGCATTCACGACCTGCTCGCGAAGGGCGTGCCGCTGCGGGAGGTGATGGGCGAGATCCTCGGCCGCAGCGTGGGTGCGTCGCGTGGCAAAGGCGGCACGATGCACATCACGTGCCCCGACGTCGGCGTGATGCTGTGCACCGGGATCGTCGGCGCTGGCGTGCCGGTTGGAGTCGGGCTTGCGCTCGCGGCCAAGCAGCAGGGCATGGACCGCGTCGTGGCCGTCAGCTTTGGTGACGGCGCCACGAACACCGGCTCCTTCCACGAAGGGATGAACCTCGCCTCGACGTGGCAGCTCCCGATCGTGTTCATCTGTCAGAACAACATGTTCGCGGAGATGACGCCGATCGCGGACACGATGCACATCGCGCAGGTGGCCGACCGTGCCCTGGCGTACGCGATGCCCGGCCACCGGATCGACGGCAACGATCCCGAAGCGGTGTACGGGGCGGTGTCCGATGCGGTACAGCGCGCTCGCGGTGGCGGCGGCCCGACGTTGCTGGAATGCGTCACGTTCAGATTCGAGGGTCACTTCTTCGGCGACCCTCAGAAGTACATGCCACCGGAGGAGCTCACAGCCGCGAAGGCGCTCGATCCGATTCCCCGCTACCGGCAGAAGCTCGCCGCCGCCGGCACTCTGTCCGAGGATGAGCTGAGCGCGATCGACGAGCAGTCCAAACAGGAGGTCGAGCAGGCGCTGCAGGAGGTGCTCGCCGCGCCTGCACCTGAGCCCGACGAGCTCGATCGTGACTTCTACGAGACGCTGACGGGGATCCCGGCATGAGCACGGTGACAGGAGAGACCAAGACACTGACGGTGCTCGCCGCGATCAACGAGGCGCTCGACGAGGCACTGGCCAGCGACCCGCGAGTGTTCCTGCTCGGAGAGGACATCGCGGACCCCGGCGGCGGCGTGATCGGCGCCACGAGCGGGCTGTCGACCAAGTACGGAGCGGATCGGGTTCTGGACACCCCGATCTCGGAGGCCGCGATTGCGGGCGCCGCGATCGGTGCCGCGCTCGACGGGCAGATCCCGGTCGCCGAGATCATGATCATGGACTTCATCGGGATCGCGATGGACCAGATCGTCAACGTCGCGGCGAAGGCGCGGTTCATGTCGGCGGGCCGTACCACGTGTCCGGTGACGATCCGCACTGCCACCTTCGGCGGTCTCGGGTCGGGTGCGACGCACTCGCAGTCACTCGAGGCGTGGTTCATGCACGTGCCCGGACTCAAGGTGATCGTGCCGAGCACGCCGGCGGACGCCAAGGGGCTGCTGAAGGCGGCGATCTTCGACCCCGACCCGTGCCTGTTCCTCGAAACCGTTGCGACCTACGGGGCCAGCGGCGAGGTCCCGGTCGGCGATTACGTGCTCGAGCTGGGCAAGGCCGACATCAAGCGCCCCGGCAGCGATGTCACCGTCGTGGCCTACGGTCGCGCGGTGTTCGATGCGCTACAGGCAGCCGAGCAGCTATCGGGCGACGGGATCAACGTCGAGGTGGTCGACCTCCGGACGCTGGTACCGCTCGACATGGAGACGGTCCTCGAGTCCGTCGGACGCACCGGTCGGGCTGTGGTGGCGCACTACGCCACCGCCTTCGCCGGTCCGGGTGCCGAGCTCAGCGCCAGCATCAGCGCCGAGCTGTTCGGCAAGCTTCGCGCGCCGGTCGGACGCGTCGGGGCGCGCTATCGCCCGATTCCCGCGGGCGCGCTGGAGAGCGGCGTGTTCCCCAGCGCCGACGCGATTGCGGGAGCGGCACGCGCGGCGGTGGAGTTTGCTTGATGGCCAAAGTAGTTCCCGTGCGGATGCCGAAGCTGACGATGGCCGCGCTCAATGCCACGTTCTTGGCGTGGCTCGTCCCGGATGGCGCGAACGTCGTCACACAGCAGCCGCTGTACGCGGTCGAAAGCGACAAGACCGAGTCGGAGATACCGTCGCCCGCAACCGGGGTGCTGCGCCACGGCAAGGCCGAATCCGAGGTGGTCTATCCAGTCGGCGCCATGCTCGGAGCAATCGAGGTGTCTGAATAACACTGGGCGGCACCGGTCGATGCAGCGCCGGGCCGCTTCAATTCGTGTGTCATCGGAGAAGAGGTTTGGCAATGGCGGAGTGGGACTACATCACTGATTTCTTGGTCGTCGGCAGCGGCGGGGGACTCGCCGGGGCGGTAGCGGCCAACGTCGCGGGGCGCGAAGCGCTGGTCGTGGAGCAGAGTGAGAAGATCGGCGGCTCGACCGGCATGTCGGGCGGGGTGCTGTGGCTTCCGAACAACCCGCTGATGCAGCGTGACGGCGTGCCTGATTCGCTCGAGCTCGCGCTTCAGTACTTCGCCGACGTCGTTGGAGATGCGGGTCCGGCCTCTTCCGACGCACGCCGGCGGGCGTATGTGATCGAGGGCGCGAAGATGGTCAACGTGCTCGAGCAGGAGGGCATGACGTTTGTGCGCTGCGAGGGCTACAGCGACTATTACGCCGAGGTGCGCGGAGTCTCGGGCGGCTCGGTTCGCGGACGCGCGATCGAGTGCGTGCCGACTGACACCAAGCGGATCGGTCCGCTGGCGAACAACCTGCGTCCGTCGATCGCCGCGCCACTCGTGATCCGCACGGGCGAGGCCGCGCAGCTGTCGCTGATCCGCAGCCGCACCGGCGCGAAGCTGTTCGCTCGCGTCGCGGCACGGACCGCGCTCGGCCGCCTGCGCAACGAACAGCTGACGACGAACGGGGCGGCTCTCATCACGCAGCTGATCGAAGTGCTTTTGCGGCGCGAGGTTCCGATCTGGACCGAGTCGCCGTTCGTCGACCTGATCGAGGAGGACGGCCGGGTCGTGGGCGCGGTCGTGCGCCGGCATGGCCGTGAGCAGCGCATACTCGCCCGGCAGGGCGTGTTGATCTCCGCCGGCGGATTCGCGCAGAGCCCGGAGATGCGCAAGCGCTACAGCGCGCAGCCGAACGACGCAGCGTGGTCACATGCCAACCCCGGCGACACGGGCGAGGTGATGCAGAAGATCATCGATCACGGTGCCGCCAGCGACCTGATGGACGAGGCGTGGTGGAACCCCACGGTGCTGGGACCGAAAGGCGCCAAGCACATGGTGCTGCCCGAACGCACGCGGCCGGGATCGATCATGGTCGACTCGTCGGGACAGCGGTACTTCAACGAAGCGGTGTCCTACATGGAGGCCGGCCGCAAGATGTACGAGCGCCACCACGAGACCGGCGGCGGCGTGCCGTCATGGCTCGTCATCGACGCCCGCAATCGGTCCCGTTACATGCTCGGTCCGATGCCGCCGGGGCGGACTCCGAAGGCGTGGACGGAGGGCGGCTACCTGAAGCGCGCCGATTCCCTCGAGAGCCTGGCAGAACAGTGCGGCATGGACGCGGCAACCCTGACCGCGACGGTGGAGCGCTTCAACCGCTTCGCCGAGTCAGGGGTCGATGAGGACTTCCACCGCGGCGAGGGCGCCCACGAGCGCTACCAGGGCGACCCGCGACACACGCCGAATCCGTGTCTAGCGCCGCTCGCGCAGCCGCCGTTTTACGCGATCCAGGTGTACCCCGGTGACGTGGGAACGTCCGGTGGCCTGCTGTGCAACGAGCACGCGCAGGTGATGAACGTCGACGGCGAGGTGATCCCGGGGTTGTATGCCGCCGGCAACGTGACCGCGTCGGTCATGGGCCGGACGTATCCGGGCGCGGGTGCGAGCATCGGCGCCTCGACGGTGTTCTCGTTCATCGCGGCCAATCACGCGGTGGCCCAGCCGGCCGAGGTGAAGGAGCAGGCGGCGTCAGTCGGATCGGCGCCCGATCTTGCTTAGGATCCCAAACGACTGGTAGAATTACTGGGCCTGTATGTCGACGACCATGGTGACGGTAACAACTCCGGTGTTTATTTTTTGGTGTTTTGGTGAGGAAAGGATGCGTCCGGTATGACGATCGCTGAGTTTGACTCGAGTGCGCCGACGGTGGTTGCTGATCCGGGTGTGGCGTTGGGGGCGACGGCGGTTGAGGTTCAGCGGAAGGTGCCGTTCGCGATCACGGATCCGAATTTTGTGCCGCGGGAGCGGTATTTCTCGCGTGAGTTCTTCGAGTTGGAGAAGGAGTATTTGTGGCCGCGGAGTTGGTTGATGGCGGCGCGGGCGGAGGAGATCCCGAATCCGGGTGATTTTGTGGAGTTTGAGGTCGCGGGGAATTCGATCTTGATCGTGCGGCAGCGGGATGGGTCGGTGAAGGCGTTGCATAATGCGTGTCGGCATCGTGCGACGGAGTTGGCGAAGGGGTGTGGGCGGTTTCCGGGTGGGCAGATTGTGTGTCCGTTCCATGGGTGGCGGTGGAATATTGATGGGTCGAATGCGTTTGTGTTTATGGAGAATCAGTTTGCGGCGGGGGCGTTGGATCCGGGTGATTTGAGGTTGCGGGAGTGTTTGGTTGAGGTGTGGTCGGGGATGGTGTGGATTAATATGGATTTGGGGGCGGCGCCGTTGATGGATGTGTTGGGGCCGGTCGCGCCGTTGTTGGATGGGGTTGGGGTGGGGAATATGCGGGCGAAGTGGTGGAAGCAGGTGATTTTGAACGCTAATTGGAAGATGGTGCAGGAGGCGTTCATGGAGGCGTATCACGCGATGCATACGCATCCGCAGTTGTTGTTGGGGGGGACGGAGGAGGAGGCGGCTGTGGTGAATGAGTCGCTTGAGTACACGGCGTTCGCGAATGGGCATGGTCGGTTTCAGAATGGTGTGGTTGAGATTCCGGCGTTTAGTGATTTTAATTTCGATAAGTTTTTGAAGTTGCAGGTGTTGTTGGAGCAGGGGCAGGATGCGATGGCGTTGGATCGTGATATTCATGTGTTGGAGGCGTTGCGGAATAAGATCGATCCGGATGATCCGCATTTCGCGCAGCATGCGATCATGGCGCTTTATGAGCATGCGCAGGGGGCGGGGATTCCGATGGCGCCGTTGTCGGAGATGATGCAGTTGTGGAGTGGCGAGATTTTCTTGTTCCCGCATTATTTGATGTTGCCGCAGTTTGGTAATTGTTTGTGTTATCGGAGTCGGCCGTATATGGATGATCCGGAGTGGTGTTTGTTTGATGTGTGGTCGTTGACGACGTATCCGGAGGGTGATGAGCCGGAGCGTTCGGAGTTGTTGGGGGTTTTTGATAAGGATGATGATGAGAATTGGGGGTTGATCCCGCGGCAGGACTTCGGCAATATCGAGCGTCAGCAGCGTGGGTTGCATTCGCGCAGCTTCGAGCGTTTGCGGTTGTCCGCGTTGCAGGAGAAGTCGATCATCAACATGCACCAGGAACTCGACCGGGTCATCGCCGCACGCTCCTGACGCAGCACCCATCACTTGCGGTGGTCGCCTCCATCCCCCCCGGCGTGGCCGGCTAGCCGGGGGGCGGAGGTCCGAGATGGCGATCGTGCGCGTCGAGCCGTCGGGAGTCGAGTTCGACGTTCCTCCCGGCGAGTCCGTCGCCGAGGCGGCGTGGCGCCTTGGGTACACGTGGCCCACGCGATGCTGGGGCCAAGCGGAATGCATGGTCTGCTGGGTGCGGATCCTCGACGGCGAGCTGCAGGCCGAATCGCCAAGCGAGAACGAGCTGTTCGCGATGCGCTCTCGACTCCCGGCGAAGCTGCGTGGCCCGTTCACCAGGCTTGCCTGCCAGCTGCATGTCAACGGCGACGGGCTGGTGCTCGAGAAGAAGGGCGTGAAACCGCCGGCATAGGCTCTCGATAGATGAAGTCGCAACCGAAGCAACCAACGATTGACCGAGTCCTCGTGCCCTTCTAAGAGAGGAGGCAAAGCATGGCAACGACTGAGCTCGAACCCACTCCCGCAGCGGTGATCGCCGGGCCGGGTGTGGTGTTGGCTCCAACTCCGCCTGAGGTTCAGCGCAAGGTGCCGTTCGCGATCACGGATCCGAGCTTCGTGCCGCGCGAGCGGTATTTCTCGCGTGACTTCTTCGAGTTGGAGAAGGAGTACCTGTGGCCGCACAGTTGGTTGATGGCGGCGCGGGCCGAGGAGATCCCGAACCCGGGCGATTTTGTGGAGTTCGAGGTGGCGGGGAACTCGATCTTGATCGTGCGCCAGCGGGATGGGTCGGTCAAGGCGTTGCACAATGCGTGCCGGCATCGCGCGACGGAATTGGCGAAGGGGTGTGGGCGGTTCCCTGGCGGGCAGATCGTGTGCCCGTTCCATGGGTGGCGGTGGAACATCGATGGCTCCAACGCCTTTGTATTCATGGAGAATCAGTTCGCGCCGGCGGCGTTGGATCGCGATGATCTGCGCTTGAAGGAGTGCCTGGTTGAAGTGTGGTCGGGGATGGTGTGGATCAACATGGACCGCCGAGCGACGCCGTTGATGGATTCGCTGGGGCCGGTCGCGCCGTTGCTCGACGGCGTCGGGGTGGGAAACATGCGTGTCAAGTGGTGGAAGCAGGTGATCCTGAACGCGAACTGGAAGATGGTCCAGGAGGCGTTCATGGAGGCTTACCACGCCACTCACACCCACCCGCAGCTGCTGCTCGGCGGCAGCGAAGAGGACGGTGCGCAGACGCACGAGACGACCCAATACACGGCTTTCGTCAACGGCCACGGTCGCTTCGAGTTCTCATCGCGCACCGCATCGCGAGCCGTGCGCGATGCGTCGCAGCTCCCCGAGATCAGGGAGAAGTTCAACTTCGAGCGCTTCCTGCGGCTTCAGCAGGTGCTGTCCGAGGGCCAGGACGCGATGGTGATCGAGCGTGACATCCACGTGCTCGAGGGGCTTCGCAACAAGATCGACGAGGATGACCCCGCCTTCGCTCAGCAGGCCGTCATGGCGCTGTACGAACACGCTGCCGGGGCCGGGATCCCGATGGCGCCGCTGTCCGACATGATGCGACTGTGGGGCGGTGAGATCTTCATCTTCCCCCACTACTTCATGTTGCCGCAGTTCGGCAACTGCCTGGCCTACCGCAGTCGGCCCTACGCCGACGACCCGGAGAAGTGCGTGTTCGACGTCTGGTCGCTGATGACATACCCAGAGGGCGAACAGCCCGAGCGGGCGGAGCTGCTGGGAATCTTCGACAAGGACGACGATGAGAACTGGGGCCTGATCCCGCGGCAGGACTTCAGCAACATCGAGCGCCAGCAGCGCGGCCTGCACTCCCGCAGCGTCGAGCGCCTGCGCTTCTCAAACAAGCTGGAGAAGTCGATCGTCAACATGCACCAGGAGCTCGACCGCGTCATCGCCGCCCGTTCCTGACAGGCGGCGATGGGGGGCGTCCGAAGTGAACCTCAGCTCCCTTTGGACGCCTGGTGGCGCTCGCGTCCGAAGTGAACCTCAGCTCGCTTTGGACGCCTGGTGGCGCTCGAGCGTCTGCCTGATCGCGTCGTGCTGCCGGCGCGCGTTCTCGGTCGGATCCAGCGCGGCGAGCGGGCGCGAGTAAACCTCTGATACGACGACCGGGGATGCCCCGATGTCATCGAGCGTGTCGAGCAGCTCCATGATGTCGGCCACGCCCTCGCCCGGCAGCAGCCGCGCGGTCATAGTCTCGACGATCAGGTCATCGGTGGGCTGGGCGGTGGCATCGTCCAGCTGGAAGACGTAGACGCGCTCACCGGGGATGCTGCGCAGGATCGAGATGTCAATCCCACCCGGCTGGCGGAACCAGTGCCACGCATCGAGGCAGAACCCGAGGTTGTCCCGGTCCACCGCCTCCAGGAAACGAGCGATCGTGGCGATGTCCGTCGCGCCGCCGAACGGCACCATCTCGAGGGCGATCGCGAGGCCATGCTCGCCGGCCAGGTCACACAGGTGCCCGAGCCCCGTCGCGGCTTCGTCGAACGACGGCAACTGGCGCGCGACCGCGTTGATCAACTTTGTGCCGGAGCGCGCCGAGACCTCGATCAGGTGCGCGTTCGCCTCCTCGACCACGTGGCGATCCGCTGTGGCCCACGTGTCGCTGAACTCGGCCGCGACCATCGAGAGCCCCAGCTGACGGGCATAGTCGAAGAACTCATCCGAGCTCATGCCGTCGGCAACCGCCGAGTCGTGGTGCTTGATCCACCACTCGATGCCGCTGAACCCACCGGCGGCGGCCGCGTCCATCAACGACCGGGCCTGGGCGGCGCTGATCGGATCGCGATGCGGAACGAGCGGCGCGATGGCGAGAAAGATCGGCTGTGTTTCCACGCTGGTGATGGCTCCTTCCTCAGGCCGCTCTCGCAGGCTCCGAGAAGCTGATCGTCACGAAAGTGTCCTAATCATAACCAACGGTTGTTTGACCTGTTGGCTTTGAGCTAGACTTTGCCGTGGTCTCCGGCCGGTCGGCCGCCTAAGAGGCCAGGTCGGTGGCGTGTTGTGCGCGATCTGGAGACCGCCGTAAGACTGTCACACACGACGGGAGATGAGAGTGACCGACCTTACTTCGACAGACATCGACACTGATGTGGTCCTGCGCCGTCTGCTGGACGAATCGGAGATTCGCGCCGTCCTGGCTAGCTACGCTCGCGGCATCGACCGCAACGACATGGACGTCGTCAGGGCGTGCTACCACGAGGACGCCACCGACGCCCACGGACACTACAACGGCGACATCGACGGGTTTGTCGCCTACTCGCAGGCGTACATCGACCGGATCGACTCGATGACGCACTTCTTCGGTCAGGCGTCGATCGAGCTCGATGGAGACTCGGCGTGGGTTGAGTCCTACGCCCTGTGCTTCATCAGGATGAAGGACGAGGATGGGCAGCTGATCGACCGGTTCGCGAACATCCGCTATGTGGACGACTTCGAGCGCCGCGACGGTGTCTGGCGGATCGCCCGCCGCAAGCTGGTCCACCAGCCGGGCCGGATCGACCCGGTCGAGAACAACCCGGAGCTCGCCGAGCTCGCGATGCGCGCGCGCGCGGACCGTGACGATCCCTCGTACGATCGCCGGCCGGAGTCGTTCCTGCCGTAGCGGGCTAGCCGGAATTCGCGACTAGCATCGGCGCAAGCTGCGGCGCCGGGTTCACGCCGGCGCCGCGCCTGGTTCATGCCGCCGCGCCTGGTTCGTGCCGGCGCGCCTGGTTCATGCCGCTGCGCCTGGTTCATGCCGGCGCCGCGTGGGTTCATGCCGGCGGCGCCGCGACCTGGTCGGCGTACTCCCCTTCGCGCAGCAGATCCGGCCCGCCGAGGATCTCATCGGGCAGCGGCTCGCGAGGCAGCGGGTCCATGCGCTGATACTCGAGACGCCAGCTGGCGATCTTCCACACGCCGGCCTCCTTGCGATATGTCTCCTCATAGCGCCCGAACCCCTTGATCCCGCGACGAGTGCGGGTGCCGGGATCCGACGGCCACTCCACGTAGTCGGCGAGCACCCACAACCCGTGCGCCTCCGTCGGACCGTCGATGGTCAGATCGGGCTGATGACCGTGGTGCACGGTCCGGGCGCCCCTCAGCTGCTGCGCCGTGAACGCGACGAACGCGTCCGCCCCGTCGATCGGATCGGCGCCCATCAACTCGAAGTGCGCGTCGTCCGTGAACACCTCGCGGAAGGCCTCCCAGTCCTGGTCGTCGAGCGAGCGGAAATACCGAGACTTCAGCCGCCTGAGCTCCTCGAGATCGATCAGCTGCTGTACCAGTTCAGCTTCCGACATCACTTCTCCCTCTCAGTTGCGCGCAAATCGCGCAAGGCGTTTGGTGGCAAGCTTACCAGCGGCAATACGCCTGTCCGGCGCGCGCCGGTCCGAGGCTGTCACGGTAGCTGCCGCGTCAGCGCCGGACGAGCCCTTCGGGCTCGCGCAGGTTGGTAACCCGCGGCATGACTTTCTCGGCGAACAGCCGCATCGAGCTCTCCGCCTGCTCTCCGGTCATGCTCCCGAGACCCAGGAAGACGACCAGCTCGGAGGGATTCAGCGTCTGGCGGATTGACATGATCCGCTCGACGCACTCATCGGGTGTGCCCCAGATCGCATCGCGTAGCAACTTGTTGGTCAGCATCTCTTTTGCATTCTGGGCCGTCCCGTCGCCATATTGAGAGCCCTTGGTGTGGTACTCCTCGTATCCCTTGGCCGTCGCGAAGCTCTGCGTGCCGATCTCATACAGCCGCACGACAGAGTCGATGTACTCGTCGAAGTACTGCTCCACCGCCTCGCGGGCCTCCTGCTCCGATTCGCAGCAATAGAGCGGAGCCTCGAAGATCGGACGCTCCCCTGGGCCGTAACCGCACTCCTCGCGGATCACGTAGAACTGCTCGACCTCCCGAACCCAGTCCTCCATCGTCTTGTTGAGCGTTGTCAGCGGGTGCAGGCCGCGCTCGGCCATGTTCCGAAGGCTCGCCTCGCTCGTCCATGCTCCCCACGCATCGGTGACCACGCTCGGATCCAATGGGTGTGGGCGCAGCGACACATTCCGGTAGGTGTAGAACTCCCCCTCGTAGGAGAAGATCTCCTGGGTGAACGCGAGCGTCAGGATGTCCAACACCTCGTTGAACTGTGCGCGCGAGCGCTCCAGATCGGCGCCCATAGAGTCGAAGTTGCGCCGCGCGAGACCGCGGCCAACGCCCAGGAAGTACCGCCGGTCGGGGCCGAGAATGTGTTGGAGGACGGAGATCTGCTCCGCTAGGCGGAACGGGTGATGCCACGGAAGCACCGTGATCATCGAGCCTACGTTCATCCGCCGCGTGCGCGCCGCGCAGTATGTGAGGAACTGCGTCGGATCGGGGCACATCAGGTACGGCGCCGCATGCTGCTCGAGGCTCCAGATCGAGTCGAACCCGAGTCCCTCGGCGAGATCGACCATCGCCAGCGTCTCCGCCCAGATCCGAGCGTCCGGAACCGACGGTGGTCCAACCTCCTCGCCGCGCTCGAGTGCCTCGAATCGATCCCAGTCGGTGTAGTTCGAGAAGGTCCACGCCACGCCGAATCTCATACTGGTTTCCTTTCGCGCTGAACGACGACGATTCTAATGGGTTCCGTCACGTCATCGTTTCTGGTAGTGTAATTTTGAGCTTCTTGCAGCTGGATCAACACTTTCACCGTGGCGAGTCGACGAGGGGATCGCACTTATGATCACTCGACTGTATGGAGACGACGAGGGCGAGACGCATTTCGAGACGTACGAGCTGCCCGTCCAACAAGGCTCTCTCCACGGGGCGTCGGGGATGCGCGGCTTGCTCGGCGTCCCCGCGATCGGGGTGGACATCGTCGACCTGGGGAGCAAGGCGCCTTCAAATGACTTTCACTCGACATCGCCACGCGACGTGGTGCTCGTGGTGCGAGGCGCTTTCGACATCATCGCCAGCGATGGAGAGCGGCGCACGTTCGGCCCTGGCGACTTCCTTCTCACCGATGACCTGAACACCAAAGGTCACGCGTTCGAGGACGTCGGCGATGAGCCTCTGTTCAGCGTCGTCATTCACATCGGCGACGACTGGAAATACCCCGAGAGCTGAGCTCGACTTGGGCGTACGCAGCGCTATCTCGTGGGCTGGGCTCGGTTGAGGAACTCTCGTGTGGCCGTAGCTGCACGCCGGCAACGGTCGAGCGCGGGGATGCCCTGTCCGGGGGCGGCCAGCGACGGCACCTCGACCTCGACGTGCGTCGCGGCCGGTAGCGCGTCGAGGAACGCGGTGAGCGGGAACACGCCATCGCCGGGGACCATGCGCTCGAACACCTCGACCCAATAGTCGTCACGAAGCTCCAGATCCGGTCCATCGCAGATCTGGGCATACGCGAACAACTCCGGTGGCAGCTCCGCGATGTCCGCCGGCGTGCCGCCGGAACGCGTCAGATGCAGGATGTCGACATCGAAGCCGATGTTCGGCTTCTCGACGGTCCGTATAAAGTCGACCGCCGAATCGAGCGATGTGCAACCGGGTGTCAGCGGCATGAATTCGAGCCCTACCTGCATGCGGTGCTCGGCGGCCAGGTCGCACAGGCGAGCCAGGTTCTCGGCGGCGCGCGTGCGCACCGTGTCGTGGATGATCGTGACGAGACGCTCCCCGCCGAGCTGCGCACCGAGCTCGAGCGGGCGCTGGAACGAGTCGATCTCGACCTCGTCGGTGAGCGGAAAGAACTCGACGTTTCTGACCTTCACGCCGGTCGCGTCCATCCGAGCGAGCATCTCGGGAAGCATCGACGGCGTGATCGCCTCGAATGGGAGATCCGGCAGCGGGGCGTGCACGAACACGCAGACGCGCTCGCAGCCGACCTCGTGCGCGATCGAGACCAGCTCCGTGGCAGGAATCTCCAACGCGTTCATCTGATGCAGCGCCAGCGGCCTCATCCTCGCCTCCTCGGAGCTTGCCTGAGCTCCCGTCTGTCAGATCAGTTTCATCGCAGGCCGCACGATCACCGCCGGCCCGCCCAATCGGACGAACCGGCGGCGATCACGCAGCTACGACACCAATAGCGCGGCGGAGCTACGAGAGCGGGGCCGCGATCCAGCCGTTGGCCTGGCCCGTGTTGGTCACCACGCTCATCGTGTCGTTCTTCCAGCGCAGGATCTGCACGAAGGGCTGCTTGACCGACGGAGTGGCGGCCGGCCCGGGATTGAGGAATGTGCGCGACATCGCGATCGGCACGTTCGTCGCAGACCGCCCGTATGCCGTGAGCGAGGCAGCGTTGAACTTGGCGAACCCGATGTTCTTGGCCGCCGTGTAGAACCACATCATGTACATGTAGCCCTGCACGACGTTGCCGCTGTTGGTGTTCGCGCATCCCGCCGCCGCGCACGCCGCCTGGTAGGCCTGCACGTCCGCTTGGCTCGTCAGACCCCAGCCGGTCCACTCGTCGCTCGCGTAGACGCCGTTCACAGCGCTCCCCGCCGGATCGAGCACGTTCTTCTTGTCGAGCGCGTTCGAGGCGAGGCTGATCTGATCCGTGGGGTAGCCAGCGGTCTGCAGCGCCTTCGCGACCTCGACCATCTGGACTTGGCCAATCGTCGTCATGATGAAGCCTGGCTTGCTCTGGAGCACCTTCGTGACCAGCGGCGCCATGTCAACCGTGGTGAACGGGATCCACGTGTAGGCGATCGTCTTGCCACACCCCCTGAAGACCGGGTTCAGGGTCAGCGGGATGTCCGCTTCCTGCTCCGGATCAGCGGGGGACAGATAGGCGATCGATTTGACGTTCGGCATCGTCTGGCAGATGTACTTGGCCATCGCGCCCGCTTCGCCCGGCGCGCCGGTTCCCATCCCGAAGCTCCACGGACTCGTGTAATCGACCTTCGAGTTCGTGCAGTTGTAGCTGGGCACTCCCGCGGCGGCGTAGACCGCAAGCCCGGCCGCGCTCCACGACGTCTCGCACCCAAATTCCGCGATCGGATGCTGGCCCAGCGTCTGGTGCGCGCAAAGCGTCGTCGGCCCGGGTGCCAGCATCGAGTTGCAGGTGATGATCTTCACGGGATGGCCGCCGATGCCGCCGTCCTTGTTGATCACGTCCGCGGCTGCCTGCGCGCCCGCGAGGTAGTCGCTGATGAAATCGAGACCGGGGATCTTGAACGTGATCAGCGCGAACACGTCCGGCGACCCTGTCGCGGCGGCGCCGGAGCTGCTCGCGCTGGTGGTGGCAGCTGCGCTCGTCGTCGCACTGCTCGTACTGCTCGCGGCGCTCGAAGTCGTCGTGCTGCTGCTGCTGCCGCAGGCGGCCACCGCTATCGCGGACACTGCGCTCACGGCCAGCACGACAACGCCTCGTCGAACCCTCATAGAAACCTTCCTCTCCTGCTCCGTCGATGGCACCCGCGGGCGGCGTGTGCGCCCCGGTCCGCGAAATCTACCAAACCCCCGTCCGATGTCAACATTTAGCAACGTTAGCTGTCCTTTAGGCCGCGAGCCAATAGGATGTGCGCCAAATGAGCGACTTCTTCGACGTCGGATTAGCCGGCCTGGACGGCACTGAGCTGGACCCTGCGGACCTGGACGGGCGCGCCGTGCTCGTCGTGAACGTGGCCTCGCGGTGCGGGCTGACGCCGCAATACGAGGGCCTCGAGCGCCTTCATCGCCGTTATCGCGACCAGGGCTTCTCGGTCCTCGGCGCGCCGTGCAACCAGTTCGCGAACCAGGAACCCGAGGGCGAGGAGCAGATCCGGACGTTCTGCTCGACCACGTACGGAACGACGTTTCCGATCACCGAGAAGATCGACGTCAACGGGAGCCGCCGGCATCAGATGTACCGCAAGCTCGTCGACACGCCCGACAGCTCCGGCCGCGCGGGCGACGTCGATTGGAACTTCGAGAAGTTCCTCATCTCGCCGGAGGGCGAGGTCGTGGCGCGCTTCCGCCCCGGGGTCGAGCCCGAGTCCGACGACGTGATCGCCGCGATCGAGTCGGTTCTCCCTCCATCCGGTCCCCGGTTCGCCGACGGCTGGGAGACCGTGCCCGCGTCGGAGGTACGCCTCGGCGATCGCGTTCGGCCGCGGGACGGGTTCGAGATCGTCGTCACCCGGATCGAGACGTCCTTCTTCGGGCGGGAGGAGATGCTCGCGTTCATCGAGGCCACCGGCGAGCGTTGGCTGAAGGTGCCCGCGACGGTCGACAGCACCGTCGAGGTGCAGCGGCGGCTGGGCTGACCGACGCCCTCGCCGGTCCGGACACACCGCCGTCGAGGTCGAGCACCGGTTGGGCTGACCCCCCATTAGTGAGCGGGCAAACGTTCCGCTCAGCGGGCGGCGCCGCGCGCGCGCGAATTTGAGTTAAGCCCCGCAGGCGGGACAGGAGATCGGGGCGATGCCGGCCTGGTTATCGACCCACTCGAGCCGCTGCTGGCGGCGAGTGGGCAGTTGACCCTCCTCCAGCTGGTTTTCGTCCCGCTCGCCGTTTCTGGACCGCTCGACTGGGCACTTATCCAGGGTCCGGGAGGCCGAGTCCAGCCACGTCGCCAGTCCAACGGCTCGACCCTCAGCCCAGCCATTCGACGTTGTAGCGAGGTCCCGCTTCGAGCATCCGCTCGATCATCTCCGGCGTCACCGGAGACGGCGAGGCCGAGAAGTCCACGACGGGTTCGTACACCTCGCGGAACCAACCCTCCATGCCCGCCGGGGTGTAGATCGCGATCATCCGAGCTTCGCTCCCGCTGATGTTCCGGTAGGAGTGCCTGGTGCCCCGTGGAACGAATACGGAGTCGCCGGCCGAGACCGTCATCGGCTCCGCCGTGGTCGAGAACGAGATCGTGCCGCTGATGACGTAGAACAGCTCGTCCTCGGCCAGGTGCCTGTGGGGCGGCGGACCGCCGCCCGCGCCCACCCAGCAGTCGAGCGCGAACATCGTGCCCCCCGATTCCTCGCCTGTCACGAGGAACGTGTAGCGGTCGCCCGGCCCCCAGTACGACCGGCCGGCGCCGTCGGTCACGAGCAGGGTCTGCGGCTCGTTCATCGTCTCCCTCACCAGAGCTCGCGAGATGCGATCTCGGCGCCGTCCGCAAGGGCGCGGAGCTTCAGCCAGGCGACGTCCGGATCGACCTGCGAGAAGCGGATGAACGGGGTCAAGACCTCGATCTGGATCACCGTCGTCGTCGTCATCGCGATCGGGATTCTTCTCGCCCGAAGCACGATCGGCCATTACATGTACGCCGTTGGCGGCAACTCGAGTGCAGCCCGGCTATCCGGAGTGCGAGTGAACATCGTCCAGCTGGTCACGTTCGTGGTAATCGGCGGAGCGGCCGGCCTCGGCGGCGTTATCGACGACGCGCGCGTGCTCAGCACGCAAGCCTCCTCGACGGCGGGCGAAGCGCTCACATTCACCGTGATCGCGGGCGTCGTCATCGGCGGGACCAGCATCCTCGGCGGCGAGGGCGCTGTGTGGCGCAGCGTGGTCGGCGTTCTGTTCATCGCGCTGATCGGCAATGGCTACGCGCTGCTGGGCCTCGACCCGCTCTACCAGCAGATCACGCTCGGCACGCTGATGCTCGCCGCGGTCGCGCTGGACGCCTGGTCGCGACGGCAAGGGCAATAGCCACGCGAGCGCTCGCCGGCGAAGTGGGCGGTGCCGGAGGACATCCGGGGGCTGACATGTCGCGTGACGATGTGACGCTCGGCGAGACTCACAACTCGCGGGTCACCGCCGGTTGACTTCGGATGCGCGTCTAGTAGGCTGGATCGCTCGGCCGGTCCTGACAAGGCCCGGGGTCGATCACTTCTTAGAAGGCGCCGGGGAGGTCTAGATTCTCGATGGACACCACGTCAGGCACCTCGGCTCCGGGCGCCGGCGGTGAGCGCCGCTGTCCGATTCTCGCCGGTTACGATCCGCTCGATCCGGCGGAGCTCCGCGACCCCTATCCGGGCTTCGCGCGAGCGCGGCGCGAGGCGCCGGTGTTCTATGAGGAGCAGTACGGCTTCTGGACAGTGACGCGCCAGGAGGACGTGCTCGCTGTCCTGGCCGACGACGTGCGGTTCTCGAACCGTCTGGCGATTCCACTGCCGTTGCCGCCGGAGGATCTACGCGAGCGGATGCCGGTGTACCCGTTCGCCCGGGCGCTGTTGTTCATGGACGATCCCGAGCACCGCCCCGTACGGATGATGTTGCAGGAGCCGTTCGTGCCGCGCCGTTTGCGAGCCCGTGAGCCGAGGATCCGTGCCCGAGCGCAGGAGCTGCTGAGCGCGTCGCGGGACCGCGAGATCGAGTTCCTGCGGGATTACGCCGTGCCCCTTGCCCTCACCGTGATCGGCGACCTCGTGGGCGTGCCCGAGCCGGATTGGCCGATGTTGCACGAAGCCGTGAACGCCTCGTTCCAGATCGCCCGGATCGCGGGCGGCGTCCCGGCAGAGCCGGGCGAGATGCGCGAGCTCTCAGAGCGGCTGGCCGACTACTGGGAGTACCTGTGCAATTTCGCGCAGGAGCGGCGCCTGCGCCCAACCGACGACTTCTCTTCCGTGCTCGCCGCGCAGACGAATCCGGAAGATGGTTCTCACTTGACCAACGACCAGATCGCGGCCCAGATCGAGACGATGCTCGGCGCGGGATTCGAGACGAGCGCTCAGCTGCTGACTTTCGGTGTCCGCTCGATGCTCGGCGACCGTGACCAGTGGGAGCTGCTGAAGTCCGACCGCTCGCTTCTGCCCGGTGCCGTCGAGGAATGCGTGCGACATCGGACCGTGACGAAGCGGATCTTTCGGATCACCAACACCGAAGTGCAGATCGGAGGCGTCACGGTCCCTGGGGAGGCCCTGGTCGCGCTTTCACTCGCCTCGGCGAATCACGACGACGTCGTCTACGAGGACCCGGAGCGCTTCGACATCCGGCGAGCTGAGCGCAATCTCACGTTCGGTCGCGGCAAGCACTTCTGTCTCGGCGCGCCGCTCGCGAAGATCGAGATGGGCATCACCCTGGAGACGCTGCTCGATCTGGCGCCGGAGGCGCGGATCGCGGACGATCAAGAGCTGGAGTGGAAGCCCGACTACCGCCTGGAAGCGCTGGCGGGACTGCGGGTCGATCTGGGGCCCGCGCCGAGCGACGGAGCTTCCGCCTAACCGGCTTCCGGAGAACCTGTAAATCGTCCCACTCGAGCGCCTTCGCTGCTCGCGTGTGACGAAAACAGTCCGGTGGCCGGACAACTAACTACACACGCGCCGCCGGCGAAGGCTCGAGTGGGCTGTTATCCAGGTCGCGAGAGGGGTCTCTTGGCCGGGGCGCGACAGTGCGCCACGCCCCGGCCACAAGACGTCACGGCTTGAAGCAGTAGGGCGTGCTGCTCGCCTCGACGAGCTTCGTGCCGACCAGCTGGGCCTTGTAGACGCAGAGGTTCTTGATCGCAGTGAACCCCTTCCCGAAGGGGTCATTCGCCGGCGTGAAGTTCACGGGCGGGGTAAAGCCCTCGGTGCTGAAGGCGGTCTGGGACGCGAGGTACGCCTTGATCTTGGCGACGTCGAGCGATCCCGCCCCGTCTACGACCTTTGGCAGCAGCTTGAACGCGGCGTAGGCCATCTCGCCGGCGTCGCTGTAGGGATTGGAGATCGTAGGACCGTACTTGGCCTGGTCGCTGAGCATGGCGTTCAGCCCCGTCTGGCTGAGCGGCGTGATGTAGGTCGCCTGCACACCGAGCGAATGGACCGCCGCCACCACGGACGGCGAGTTCACCGACGTCTCGATCGCCCAGTTCAAAGTGACGCCGAGCTGCTTGCATGCCTGGGCCATCGGCGCGAACTGGGTGAGGCCGTCGAACTCCACGACCCCGACCGTCGCCCCCATCGCCTTGGCCTGCAGGCACGGGGTCGAGAAGTCAGTCGCCGTCAGCGGCACGGTGATGATCTTGATCGTGTCGCCGACCGCGTGGTAGATCGGGAAGCTCAGCTGCGCGTCCTTGACCGCCACGGCGATGTCGGCGGTGAAGTCGGCGACCTTCGAGTTGTGGGGCATCAGGTTCGCGATCTCGTTGAACGACGCGATCTCGGGCTCGAAGAAGAACACGTTCGGGCTGCCATAAACGGGAAGCGCCGCGCCCTGGCCCCCCCAATACATCGAGTGTGTGGAGTCAACAACCGGAATGACTGACGAGTCCACCGTACCGTCATCGCCGGCGAGCATGAGCGCGTGGTCCTGAACGAGCACCTTCTGCGCGCATACCGACGCCGTCTGGGGGTTGCTCTGATCGTCGCAGTAGTCGATCTGAATCGGATGACCCATGAGGCCCCCGGCGGCATTGACAGCGTTCACCGCCACCTGCGCGGCCTGATAGACCTGCGGCTCAGCGGTGACACCTGTGCCGGCGCTGATCAACCCGATCTTGACGGGGGTTCCCGACGCCTTCGATGCGGCGGACGACACGGAGGACGATGCGCTCGACACGGCGGACGATGCGGCCGACGACGCGCTCGACGCCGCTGATGTCGCGCTCGGCGATGACGACGAGCTTCCGCACGCGGCCACGACGCAAGCAGCAGCCACGACAGACACCAACACCCCTAACTTACCTCTCAAGCTACGCACAGTACCGGCTCTCCTCTTCTCTGCTCAGCGGTTCGTGGATTGATTTGATGGCGCGCCGGATTGCAATCAGGCAGACGGGAATCGACCTCGTCGCCCGCAACCAACGGCGCGCCTACCCGGCGCGTCAACCTCCGCATTGCACCGACTCCTTTCTGTTCAGCGGTCGGTGGACTGATCCGCAAGCAACCGACCCCCCTCATGGACCATGGCTTCGTCCATCGTATGGAAACGGACAAGTTGGGTCAAGCATCATCTGTTATGCAGCGGTTAGCAATCACCGTGAGTGACGGTGGCGGCGTGTCCTCCGGCCGCTGACACCGGCTCTGACCGGGCACGCAGCGCGCTAGGCGGCTTCGCCTTCGTCGACACCCCCGAGATAGATCCGTTCGATCTCCGCTTCCCTGGCCATCAACTCGCGCCCGGGAAGCTCAGCGCAGATCAAGCCCTCGTTCATGATCAGCGCGCGGTCGACGACGCTCTCCGCGTAGTGGATGTGCTGCTCCACGAGCAGTACCCCCATCGATGTGTCGGCGACGATCGTGCGCAAGGCCTCGAACATGCGCTCGCACAGAACCGGCGCGAGCCCGAACGACAGCTCGTCGATCAGGAGAGCGACGGGATGGCGCCCCAGGGCGCGCGCGAGTGCCAGCATCTGCTGCTCACCGCCACTGAGCAACCCCGCCCGCAGGGGGAGCTTCGGTTTCAGCTCCGGGAACATCGCGAGTGCTTCGTCGAGCTCCGCCGCCGCCAGCAAGAGGTTCTGGCGCACGGTCAGCGAGGGAAACACGCTTCGGCCCTCGAGGACCAGCCCTACGTTGTCCCGGCAGCGGCGATAGGACGGGCCGCGCAGCGTCTGTCCGTCAACGAGCACCTCCCCGGTGTACTTCCCGAGGAAGCCGGCGATCGCCATCAGCGTGGTCGTCTTGCCGGCGCCGTTGCGTCCCATTAACCCGACGATCTCGCCGTGCCCGACCGAGAGCCCCACGTTGTGGACGACCGCCAGCGCTCCATAACCGGCGGACAGGTCACGCACCTCGAGCGCCGCGGTTCCATTGTGAGCAGTCACGCTTTCCTCCTTCACCGGCATCGGCGTCGATTCGCTGGCAATGTCATGTGAGGGCCTCCCGTGCCCATTCGATCAGCGGCGGAGCAAGGAGGGGCCAGCGCTCGAACAAGCTCGCGCCCGGGACGATGTTCGCCGGCGTCGCCGAGGAGACGACGCCGCCTGGAAGGGCCTGTGCTCGTGCCGCGCGGCGATCATTCCACTCGTTCTCACCCCAAGGTGGTTCGACGAGGCGCGCGTTCGGCAGGATCTCGGCGACCCGCTCGGAGGTGGCCCTGGGGTGGTTGCGGTCGGTCGAGCCGCTGCGGAACACCAGCGCGGGGAGGTCGAGCGCCGCCGCGTCCGCGTCTGACAGTCCCGGCACGAGCTCGTCGCCGCACGGGCAGTACGCGAGCAACCAGCTCTCCAGGGTCGCGCCGAACAACTGCGGATCCTGAGCCAGAAAGCGTTCGCGATTGGCCGGGTTTCGCCGCAGCACCTCCTGCCACTCTCCGACGCTCAGCACCGCTTCCATCCCGCCCGTCGCGGCGGCTTCGATCGACCCTCCCAGATAACCCATCCCGATCGACAGCAGGCTGTAGATGCCACCGCTGATCCACCACACCGCGAGACCCGCGGCGACGTCCCGGTGGCGTGCGGCGGTCAACAACGAGACGCGCGAGCCGCCGGAGCCGCCGATGATCACGGCCGGTGCCAGGTCCAGGTGCCGCAGGAGGGCCGCGAGGACATCTGCCTGCATGCCCGATTCGGTGTCTCCCTCGAAGCAGACGTCGGACGCGCCCGTGTTGGGCCTGTCCCAGATCGCCACGCGGTTTCCGGCTTGCGCGAGTGCCGTGGCCAGCTCGCGAACACCTGGGTACGCCATGCTGAAACGCCCCCCGGGCGTGATCGCCCATGGGCGGCCCCGATCGCCGATCACTTCGTAGGCGATCGTCAGCCCGTCGACTTCAGCGGTTGCCATCGGGCCTCATTCCCTCACCGGCCCTCGTCAGGCGCGTCACGCCAGCTCCGTCGCTGTCTCCCGGCCGTGGAGCGCCTTGCCGTCGTCGGAGAGCGTGCGGCCGAGATATGCCTCGCGCACGAGCGGATCGCGCAGTACGTCCGCCGTCGGCCCCGAAGCGATGACGTGACCAAAGCTCATCGCGATCACGTAATCGCAGCTCGCGGCGACAACGTCGATGTTGTGCTCGACAAGCAGGACGGCCGCTCCGAACTGATGCGCCAGCGCTCGGAACAGCTCCGCCGCGGTGCGCCGTTCCGCCCCGTTCAGCCCGGCCGCCGGCTCGTCCATCAGGATCGCGACCGGCTCCTGCGCCACCACTCGTGCGATCGCGACCATCCGCCGCTGGCCCTGTGGCAGGTCAGCCACGATCGCGTCGAGGTACGGCTCGAGACCGAGCATCGAGACGGCGGCCATCGCTGCGGGATTGAGGGCGCCGCGGCTGGGTTTGACCAGGTCGGTCCCGTACGAGAGACGGCTGCGGCTGTCGAGCGCGGCGAGAACGTTCTCCCGCACGCTCAGGTCATCGAACAACTCCAGGTTCTGGAACGTCCGGCCCATCCCGAGCCGGGCCCTGATGTGCGCCCTGTCGTGTGTGACGTCCTGGCCCAGCAGTTCGATCGTGCCCGATTGGACCGGGTAAAAGCCGGTCAACGCGTCGATCAGGCTGGTCTTGCCGGCGCCGTTTGGGCCGATCACGCCGACCAACTGGCCGGCCTTGAGGTCGATCGACACATCGTCGACGGCATGGACGCTGCCGTACGCGACGCGGATGCCGTTGGCGACGAGCACGGTCTGCCCAGGCGACACGCGTGAGTTGGCGATCAGCGTCTCACCTCGCCCGTTGGGCTCCGCAATGGACGCGGCGTCCTGCCGGCCCGACGGGCCAGTCGCGCCCACCGCCGGGAGCGCGGCTCGTCCCCGTGCCACCAGAGCCTTGCCATGCTTCACCAGTGGGGCAAACGGGCGCTGCGTCGCCATCGCCCGGAATGAGAGGATCGCGCCATCGGGGAACCGGACCATGACATCCATCACGAAATAGCCGCTGATCACCGGCAGCCAGGCGTTGATGCTCGCCCAGTGCAGCACATTCTCGACGAAGTTCGCGAACAGACCGCCCGGGGCCGAGACGCCAGCGAGGATCGCGCCACCGACGAACCCGATGCCGGCGAGCATCGTGAACGTGATCTGCGTGATCGAGTTGAAGACGTCGTAGCTCGAGAAGTCGGCAATGTTGAACTGGAACACCGCGAGCGACCCGGCCAGCCCGGCCAAGCCCGCTGACACGGCGAACGCGCCAAGCTTGGCTCCCGCAACCGACACTCCCAGCGACGCGGCGCCGCGCTCGTTGGCTCGCACGGACACATAGCGCCTGCCCGACACGCCACGGCGGATGTTGAGCACCGCGAAGCAACCGAGCGCGAGTCCGACGCCGCACACGATCGCGAACCGGGTCGGATGCGCAGCCGGGTCGACGTCGAGCCCGAACAACGACGGGTTGTTCACCGGCAACCCGTTGTAGCCACCGGTCAGACCCGGCTCGTTGAGGATCATGTCCTCAACCGCCGTCGACAGCCCGAGCGTGACGATCGCCAGGTTGACACCACGAACGCGTACGGCCGGAGCGCCGAACACGAGCCCCAGGGCCACGGCAGCGAGTGTCCCGAACGGGACGCAGACGATGAACGGCAGGCCGGCGCCGTTCGCGCGCGCGGCGATGAATGCCCCGAATCCCGCGAACGCGGCCGAGGCCACGCTGATCTGCCCGGCGTAACCGGTCACCACCACGATCGAGAGGGCCATCATTCCGAAGATGCACGTGTTGATCAGGGAGGTCTGCCACGTGACCGACATGATCAGCGCGACGATCAGGCCCAGCGCTGTGAGGATCAGCGCCGGGACCCGCTTGAGGCGTCCATTGGTCACCTTCGGGAGCCGCACGGTGAGCGCCTCACCCCGGCCCGGCAGAGCCCTTCCGCCCAGGACGACCGCGATGATGATCACGGCAAACGGAAGCGATGCGACCACACCCGCATTGACGTTGAACTTCCCGCCGAGGACAGACTCGACGACACCCAGCCCAAGAGCGACCACGACCGTCGAGCCGACCTTGTTGAACTTGCCGATCAGCGCCGCGGACATGGCGGGAATGACGAGCAGCGTGAGTGCGTCCGCCGACAGGCCGATGACCGGGGTGAGCAGGATCCCGGCGATGGCGGCCAGCCCGCCGCCGATCGCCCAGGTCACGATTCCGGTCTCGTGTGGAGAGATTCCGATCGCGCTCGCAGCGACTGGGTTCTCGCGCAGCGCCGTCGCGTTCATGCCCAGGCGGGTGCGGTTGAACAACAGGTACAGGCCGATTGCGATCGCAATCGTGATCAGCAGCAGGAAGAGCGTGTCGTCGGTGATGATCCCCCCGAAGATGACGACCCTGCCGTTGCCCAGCAGCGGCAGCAGCAGGTGGACGTCGGACCCGTAGATGACGAGTGCCAGGCTCTCCAGGAACAGCAGCAGTCCGAGCGTGGCGACGACCTTCGCCATTTCGGACGCGTTGCGTAGGTGGCGGACGACGAGGACGTAGAAGAGCACGCCGATGGCCGCGCCGGCGAGAATGCCAATCAGGACCGAGGGCAGGACCGGAAGCGATCCCTTGCCCGTGTCGGAGAGGTCCCAGAAGATGTAGGCCGCGACCATTCCGATCGCGCCCTGGGCGAAGTTCAGGATGCCCGAGCCGCGATAGACGGCGACCACGCCAAGGGCCATCAGCGCGTAGGCCGACCCACCCGCCAGACCTACCAGGGCGAACTGCCAAAGCTCTGACAATGTCTCTCCTCGTGCTCCTGGTTTGCTATCCGGTAAGGCTCGGGCCCACCGCGGCTCGGGGTGCCGCTCGGCGGGTCAGGAGCGTGCGGCGATGACCCGGTCGAGTTCCTGGTGCATGTTGATGATCGACTTCTCCTGCAACGCGGACAACCGCAAACGCTCGAAGCTGCGCGAATGCAACCCACGCTGCTGACGCTCGATATTGCCGAAGTCCTGCCGCGGGATCAACCCCCAATTCTCATCATCATCCTTATCAAAAACCCCCAACAACTCCGAACGCTCCGGCTCATCACCCTCCGGATACGTCGTCAACGACCACACATCAAACAAACACCACTCCGGATCATCCATATACGGCCGACTCCGATAACACAAACAATTACCAAACTGCGGCAACATCAAATAATGCGGGAACAAGAAAATCTCGCCACTCCACAACTGCATCATCTCCGACAACGGCGCCATCGGAATCCCCGCCCCCTGCGCATGCTCATAAAGCGCCATGATCGCATGCTGCGCGAAATGCGGATCATCCGGATCGATCTTATTCCGCAACGCCTCCAACACATGAATATCACGATCCAACGCCATCGCATCCTGCCCCTGCTCCAACAACACCTGCAACTTCAAAAACTTATCGAAATTAAAATCACTAAACGCCGGAATCTCAACCACGCCATTCTGAAACCGACCATGCCCATTCGCGAACGCCGTGTACTCAAGCGACTCATTCACCACAGCCGCCTCCTCCTCCGTCCCCCCCAACAACAACTGCGGATGCGTATGCATCGCGTGATACGCCTCCATGAACGCCTCCTGCACCATCTTCCAATTAGCGTTCAAAATCACCTGCTTCCACCACTTCGCCCGCATATTCCCCACCCCAACCCCATCCAACAACGGCGCGACCGGCCCCAACACATCCATCAACGGCGCCGCCCCCAAATCCATATTAATCCACACCATCCCCGACCACACCTCAACCAAACACTCCCGCAACCTCAAATCACCCGGATCCAACGCCCCCGCCGCAAACTGATTCTCCATAAACACAAACGCATTCGACCCATCAATATTCCACCGCCACCCATGGAACGGACACACAATCTGCCCACCCGGAAACCGCCCACACCCCTTCGCCAACTCCGTCGCACGATGCCGACACGCATTATGCAACGCCTTCACCGACCCATCCCGCTGCCGCACGATCAAGATCGAATTCCCCGCGACCTCAAACTCCACAAAATCACCCGGATTCGGGATCTCCTCCGCCCGCGCCGCCATCAACCAACTCCGCGGCCACAAATACTCCTTCTCCAACTCAAAGAACTCACGCGAGAAATACCGCTCCCGCGGCACAAAATTCGGATCCGTGATCGCGAACGGCACCTTCCGCTGAACCTCAACCGCCGTCGCCCCCAACGCCACACCCGGATCAGCAATCACCGTCGGCGCACTCGAGTCAAACTCAGCGATCGTCATACCGGACGCATCCTTTCCTCACCAAAACACCAAAAAATAAAGCGACAGCAGAAATTGTTAACCGTCACCAGCGCCATTCCGAGCCCCCGCCGCCTCCAACGCCCCGATCCGGCTCTCCAGATCGGACACGACCGCCAGCAGAGCCAACACCGCCTTGCGCATTACGACCGCATCATTGCTCGCGATCCGATTCGCATCCAAATCCTGCAACCGACGCACCACCCCCGCAGTCACGGGAGCATCCACGCGCGGCTGGACCTCCTGAATCGAGCTCCCGATGTAGTCCATGATCAGCTCCTCTCCTCTCCCGGCCTCCGGGCGTGGCGGGCGCGACAATTCTACCAGCCGTTTGGGATCATAAGCAAGGGCCTGGCGCCGAGCCCCACGAATGGCGGTCGCTACGCCGCGATCGCGGGCTGACGGTCCGGCGGTCGCTACGCCGCGATCGCGGGCTCACGGTCCGGCGCGCGCAGCCCGCGCTCCTCCAGCAACGGCAGGACCTCGGCGGTGAAGCGGCGCAGGCCGGCTGCGTAGTCGTGCCAGGTCAGCAGGACGCCATCGATGCCGGCAGCCGAGAGCATCTCGATCCGCTGCGCGATCGTCTCCGTCGAGCCGACGAGCGGGAAGCCGCCGCTCCCGAGCACGATCGACTTGCGCAGCGCGTTGTGGACGTCCTCCGGCAGGCCCGAGTTCGTCGCGACGACGCCGGCGATGAACGCGTCGGCGCACTCGACGTCCCCCTGCGCGAACATCTCGTCGGCGAGCGCGTGCGCCCGCTCGTCGGTGTCCGCGTGGACCACGTATCCGTGCGTCCACACCGCTACCTGACGGCCACTGCTCTCGTTCGCGTCGGACCGGTAGCGCGCGACCGTCTCCGCCGCCGCGGCGGGATCGTCGCTCTGGAGCGCGACGAACGCCATGTCGGAGTACCTGGCCGAGAACGCGCGGCCTTGCTCGGACAGGCCCGCGTTCATCACGACCGGCCACGGCGACTGCGCCGGGCGCGGCTCCGTGTACGCGCCCTCGATGTCGTAGTACTCGCCGTGGAAGTCGAATTCCTCCTCCGACGTCCAGACGCGCTGGACGATCTCGATCCACTCGGCCGCCTGCCCGTAGCGCCGCTCGTGCTCGTGGAGCATGCTCGCGCCGAACATCCCGGGCTCGCGGGCGTTCCACCCGGCGACGACGTTCAGCCCGAAGCGGCCGCCCGAGATCTGGTCGAGCGTGGCCGACTGCTTGGCGGCGAGCACGGGCGGGAAGGCGGCGACGTGGCAGGTAGCGAACACCGCCGCGCGCTGCGTGCTGACCGCCATCGCGGTGGCCCAGGTGAACGTCTCCAGCGCCTGACTCGAGCGATGCCCCGGCTTGCCGGGGATCAGGCTCTTCCACCGCGACACCGGCACGATCGCCTCAAATCCGGCCCGGTCGGCGAGCTGCCCGATCTCCAAAGACGCGGCCCACGTCGGCACGAGCGTTCCCGGCACGTTGGTCATGGCGAGGCCGACCCAGTTGATCCCGAACACGCCCAGCTTCAGGCGGTTCTGGTTCAACACCGGATTCGCCGCCCGGATCTCCGGGGAGCGCGCGAACACCGACTTCGGGTCGAGCTCGTGCTCCTGATCGCTCGCGCCCATGATCAGTCACCCGCCGTCGAGCCCGACCCGGCCGTCGCCGACTTCTCGGCATCGTGCTCGTCTCGGGCTTTCTGCTGCGCCGCGATGAATGCGCTCCTCGCGTCCTCAGAGGTCTCGAGCACCCACTCGTAGTTCGCCAAGCGGCGGGGCAGCGAGCCGTCGAACCGCGGGATCACGTGCCGCGCGAACAGCTCGTAGGAGCGATACGTCGCCTCCGGGTTGGCCCAATCGTGGCCCATGATCAGGAATGCGCCGATGCCGCCGCTCTGCTCGACCAGGCTCTCGATTTTCTCGATCGCCATGTCGGGAGTGCCGATCACCGCGAGGCCGATCGTGTTGGTGAACTCCTCGAGGATCGCCGGCAGATCATCAGGGTCGGCGCTGATCTCGAGCGGCGCGATCCGCTTGAAGTAATAGAGCCATTCGCCGATTCCGTACGCGACATCCCGGCGCGCCTGCTCGACCGTGTCGGCCAGGTGCATTGGGGCCACGACGGCCCACTTGTCACGATCCACCGTGCGCCCGAACTCCCTCGCGCGCTCCTCGGCGACTCCCCAGGTTCCCTTCAGCGCCTCGAAGCCGAGCGGGGTCGTCGCGCCCACGGAGATCATCCCGAGCCCGAACCGGCCGGCGGCCCTCGGGCCCGAAGGCGAGAAGCTCGTCGCGACCCGGAGGTCGAACTCGTTGTTGTACGGCGCGAGCTGCAGGCGCGCATCGCGCAGAGTGAACGTGTCGGTCTCCATCGTCACCGGTTCCTCGCGCTCCAGCAGCGCGACGACGGCCTCGAGCGCGACCTCCATCAGCCGGCGGCTGTCCAGCGTGTCGATTCCCATCTGCCAGTGGTCGGAGGTGAGCGAGCCGGGGCCGGCGCCGAACATTGCCCGCCCGCGCGTGAGGTGACTGAGCAACACCCAGCGATCGGCGAGGATGAACGGATGGTGATACGGAAGTGAGTTCACGCCGGTGCCGAGCTTGATCCGCTGCGTGCGCTCGGCGGCGGCCGCGATGAACACCTCGGGCGAGCCGATGATCTCGCTGCCGCCGGAGTGATGCTCCCCGATCCACGCCTCCTCGAAGCCGAGCCGGTCCAGGTGCACCAGCAGATCGAGATCGTCCTGGAGCTGCTGCGTCGGGTTGAGGCCGACGCGATGGTAAGGCGGCAGCCAAACACCAAATCTCAGAGACATCGATACCTGCTTTCACTCCGTCGTGGTTCGTGTGTCAGCTCGTGGGTGCGATGCGAGACACACCGCATCGGATCGGCGTTACTCCCCAATCCGGTGCTGGGCCCAGTCTTCGATGATGCGCAACAGGGCCGAGTGGTCCTCGTCCCCGAATCCGCGCACACGCAGGGCCTCGAGCATTTGCTCGACGAGCGCCGTGACCGGGAGCGGCACGCCGTATTCGCGTCCCGCGGCCAGCGCGATGCCAAGGTCCTTGTGGTGCAAGTTGATCCGGAACCCCGGTGTGAAATCGTGTCCGAGGAAGTTCTTGCGCCGCACTTCCATCACCCTGTTGGCGGCAAGCCCACCCGAGAGGACGTCGAGGATCCGCTCCGGGTTGACGCCCGCCTTGGAGCCGAGCACGAGTGCCTCGCTGACAGCCTCGATGCTGAGTGCCACCACGATCTGATTGCAGGCCTTGACCACCTGGCCGGCGCCGATCCCGCCAACGTGCACGATCGTCGTGCCGAGCACCTCGAACAGCGGCCGCGCCCGGGCGAAGTCATCCTCACTGCCCCCCGCCATGATCGACAGCGTTCCCTGCTGGGCGCCGACGTCACCGCCGCTGACGGGTGCATCGACGTAGCCGGCCCCGCGCTCGCGCGCTTCGGCGGCGAGCTGTGTCGTGACGACCGGGGAGATCGAGCTCATGTCGACGATCAGCGATCCCTCGTGCACGCCTTCGAGCAGGCCACTCGCGCCGGTCATCACCTCGAGCACCTGAGGTGAGTCGGGCAGCATCGTGATCACGACGCCGGCCTGCTCCCCGACTGCCTTCGGGTGCTCGGCGACGAGGGCCCCCTCCCCCGCGAGCTCGTCGACCGCCGCACGACTGCGGTTGTGAACCACCACCGTGTAGCCCGCGCGCAAGAGGTTGCGCGCCATCGGCTTGCCCATCACACCAAGCCCGATGAACCCCACCGACTCGGCCATTGCCTCAGATTACTAAGTCACCGGGTGCGAAGCGATCAGCGCCACGCAACGGTTCCGGCAGCCAGCCCAGTCCCGCCTCGGTGCTCGCGCCGGCGGGCAGGTACTCGAGGCCGATCGAGCCGCTGTAGCCGAGCTGCT
Source organism: uncultured Solirubrobacterales bacterium (assembly GCA_963763525.1). Taxonomy (GTDB): domain Bacteria; phylum Actinomycetota; class Thermoleophilia; order Solirubrobacterales; family Solirubrobacteraceae; genus Palsa-465. The sequence continues at coordinate 410,574 of CAVXPA010000005.1, read as the reverse complement.
CGATCGCGTCGAAGACGAATGGGTAGTGAATCTCACCGGTACCCGGCTCGCCGCGTCCGGGTGAGTCCGCCACCTGGATGTGAGCGATCTCGCCGATCCGCTCGCGCAGCGTCGCGACCAGGTTCCCCTCCATCCGCTGCATGTGGTAGACGTCATATTGGAGGGCGACGTTCGGGCGTTCGAGGCTCGCGACGAAGTCAGCGGCCTGACGCGTCGTCGGGAGCAGATACGGTCCGTTCTCGAGCGTGTTGACGGCCTCGATCAGGATGCTCGCGCCACTCGCCGCAGCCTGGTCTGCCGCCCAGGCGACGTTCTCGCGCGCGAGCTCGAGCTGGCGCTCGCGTCCGACCGCTTTAAGCTCGACACCCACGAGCGCGTTGAGCATCCTCACCCCCAGGCGCTCCGCCAGCCCAAGAGCCACGGGCACGTTCTCACGAAAGCGCCCGGCGCGCTCCGGGTCGCTCAGCAGGCCGCGATCGCCGGCCGGCATATCTCCGGCGTCGAAGTTGAACATCACCACGGTCAGCTGCGCGTCTGCGATCGCCGCCTCCACGGCGGCGAGGCTCTCGCCGCTCGGCCACCAGAACTCGACGGCGCGAAAGCCGGCCGCACGGGCGCGTGCGAACCGCTCGAGGAACGGCACCTCCCTGAACAGGATCGAGATGTTCGCATCGACGCGCATCGCGGCATTGCGCCTCCGATCCCGGTCCGGAGGAGCGGACGCGATCCTACCAACCAGTCGTTCGAGGTCAAGCGCCCCGGCGTTGACAGGCCCTCGGGGGTCTGGGACAATTTGACCGAACGGCAGATTGGGGGTTTGTCCCCTGCGCGGGAAAGGAGAGCGCGATGGCTGCGTCGCTTGCGGCCGACGCATATGGGACCGAAGATCTCATGTCGCCGGCGGTGAACGCGGACCCCTGGGGGTACTACGGACGCCTGCGGGAGAACGATCCCGTTCACTGGAACCCGCTGTTCAAGACGTGGATCGTCACCCGGTACGCCGACGTCAAGCGGGTGCTCCGCCACCACGAGCTGTTCTCCTCCAAGATCCCGATCCCGCCCAACCTCGCCGACGAGTATCCGCCGATCGACGAGGACGACTGGCCACTCGCCGAGGGCCTCGACGGATACCGCGCGTTCATCTTCCACGACCGGCCCGAGCATCTCGCGATGCGCCACGCGATCCATCGCTGGTTCACTCCGAAGGCGGTCGAGAGGTGGCGCGTCAGCATCGCCGAGCGGGCGCAGGAGCTGATCGACACATATCGAGACGCGGGCACGATGGAGGTCAAGCGAGACCTTGCCACCCCACTGCCGCTGTTGACGATCTGCTGGATGCTCGGAGTCCCCGAGGAGGACGCAGAGTTCCTGTATGAGCGCGCGGCCCGGGTCTACCCGGGCGGAACCGACAATCAAGATTATGGGCCCAAGCGCCTGCGCGTCGGGGTCGAGGCGATCATGGAGCTGCGCGAGTACTTCACACCGCTGATCGAGCAGCGCGAGCGCAACCCGCACGATGACCTGGTCTCGATGATCGCGCAGGCCGAGACTCGCGGCGTGTACACACGCGAGGACGCGCTCGCGAGCATCATGATCCTGATGGACGCCGGCCACACGACGACGCTCAACCTGATCTCCAAGGGCACGCTCGCGTTCATTCGCCACCCTGAGCAGTGGGATCTGTTCCGCAGCGACCCGGATAACCTGGCCGCGTCCGCACTCGAGGAGATTCTCCGCTACGACCCGCCGCTGAAGCTCGTCATCCTGCGCTTCACGACGCGCGACGTCGAACTGGAGGGCAAGGCGATCCCCGCCGGCGAGAGCGTCTCTTATGTGATCGCGTCCGCCAATCGCGATCCGCGGGTGTTCGTTGATCCTGATACGTTCGCGATCACGCGCTCGCCCAACCCCCACGTCGCGTTCGGCGGGGGGATCCACCACTGCCTGGGCTCCGCGCTCGCCCGCGTGTCAGGTCAGGAGACGTTCAAAGCGCTGGCGAGGAACTTCACACGACTCCACCTGGAACGCGAGGTGGAGTGGATGATCCATCCTGTTCACCACATGGTCACCGAGCTGCAGCTTGGCTGGGACTGAGAGGACTGACAGCAATGAGCCCCCGAATCACCGTCGAAGTCGATCTCAACGTGTGCGTCGCCAACGGGATGTGCAGGGCGATTGCCCCGAAGGCGTTCATCGAGAACGACGACGGCCAATCGATCCCCGGAGACCCCAATGCCGAGGATCTCGAGACCGTCCTCGAGGCCGCGGGAAGCTGCCCCGTCGGCGCGATCGTCGTCAAGGACGCGGACACGGGCGAAGAGCTCGACTATTGACTGTGAGCGACCCCTCGAGCCTTCCCGAGGACTGATGCTCGAGCTCTGGCGCGCCGGCGGCTCCAGCACATCCGCGTCCGCGGCTGCGGCACGCGCCGTCGAGGCGGAGGGATGGGATGGACAGATGTTCATGGACTCCCAGTCGCTGAGCGCGGATCCCTGGGTTCTGATGGGCGCCTGGGCGATCGCGACCGAGCGGCTGAAGCTCGCGACCGGCGTCACCAATCCCTTTACGCGCCACCTCGCGGTGATCGCGGCGAGCGCCGCCTCCGTCCAGTCGGTCTCGGGCGGGCGCGCGGTGCTGGGAATCGGGCGCGGCGATTCCGCGCTCGCCTACCTCGGCCGGGCGCCGGTTCGCCTCGAGGCGTTCAAGCGCGCGCTGCAGGACTTGCAGCGGCTGCTGCGCCGGGACGAGATCGTGTTCGCCGCGAGCGCGGCGGACGGCGATGCGCCGTCGCTCGACACGCTCTCGCTCGGTGCGCGGCCCGAAGGAATCGCGCTGCGCTGGCTGCCCGAGGAGTTGCCGAAGGTGCCACTCGACGTGGCCGCAACCGGGCCGAAAGTGATCGCGCTGTCGGCGCCACTTGCGGAACGCGTCACGTTCAGCGTCGGGGCGATGCCGGAGCGGATCGACTGGGCGCTGGAGCTCGCGCGCGCCGCGCGCGACCGCCACGGCTTGACGGACGCCGGGATCTCCTATGGCGCGCAGCTCGTCGTCGTGTGTCATCCGGACCCCGCGACGGCGCTCGAGGTGGCGACGAACTATTCCGCGCCGCTGGCCCGCTTCCAGGTGATCGAGCGCGAGGCCGCCGGTCCACAGAGCGCGGTCGACGCGGAGAACTTCCATGCGATCCGCGTCAGCTATGACATGACCACGCACGGCTCGATCAGCGAACGCAAACGGTTGATCGGCAAGTCGCTCACGCCGGAGTTCGTCCGCCGCTTCGCCGTCGTCGGGACGCCCGATCAGTGTCTGGAGCGGCTGCTCGATCTGGCGAGCCGCGGGATCGAGCGCTTCTTCGTCGTCGGGCCGGGCTTCTATCCGGAATCCTGGGGTGAGGCGCAGAGCCTGTTCGTGCGCGAGGTGATCCCGGCGCTGCGAGCCGAGCTCGCGAGCGCAGTTTCGCCGGCGCGATAAGCCCTCGTCCGATGTCCGTCGTCAGTCCCGGAGAGCAGGCCCTCGTCTATGTGTCCGCGGCCCACCGTCCGGCGCCCGAGCTTGTCGCGATCGCGCGACTCGGCGAGGAGCTCGGCTTCGACGGCATGTCGATGGCCGACCACGTCTTCGTTCCCACCGGGCGGCTGACCGGATACCCATACAGCAGTGACGGGCAACCGCCGTTCGACGCCGCGACGCTATGGACGGACGTCCTGCTCGTCGCGACCGCGGCGGCCGCGCAGACCACGCGCCTTCGCTTTGCGAGTTGTATCTACATCCTGCCGCTTCGCCACCCGCTGATCGTCGCACGGGCGGTGGCGTCGCTGGACGCGATCGCGCCGGGTCGCTTTCAGTTTGGGGTCGGCGTCGGCTGGCTGCGCGCGGAATTCGACACGCTGGGGATCGACTACCGCCGCCGGGGTGAGTTGACAGACGAGGCGATCGACGTCCTGCGCAAGCTCTGGCGTGGCGGTCTGGTCGAGCACGACGGGCCTAACTACCCGCTCGGGCCGCTGTATTTCGAGCCACACCCCGCGCAAGCAGTGCCGATCCTGATCGGCGGCATGAGCCATCGCGCGCTGGCCCGGGCCGCGCGACTCGGCGATGGGTGCATCGCGATGCCGAGCCCGACGCAGACGCTGCTCGAGATGGCCGAGCAGCTGCGCGACCTGCGCGCGTCGGTCAACCGCCTCGACTCGCCGTTCCTGTTTCACGCGTGGTCCGATGACGCGCGCCCCGTGGGTGAGTACCGACGGCTGATCGAGGCCGGTGTCAACACCTTCTACGTTCCCGCGATAGGTCCGTTGGGCGAGATTCGAGCCGGCCTGGAGCGGTTCCTGATCGAGGTCGCGGAGCCGCTGCGGGCGTCCGGTCACCTCGCCGCGAGCGCGGTTTAGCGCTCGCGGGCCGGGTCAGCGCGCGCGGTCCGTCAGATATCGATGGGCGGAGATCGCCGCCGTCGCGCCGTCGCTGGCGACGTTGACGAGCTGCCGGGGCGAATCACGGCGGATGTCGCCGGCGGCGAACACCCCGGCGGCCGTGGTCTCCATCCACGCGTCGGTCGCAACGTGCCCGGCGGCGTCGAGCTCGACGAGCCCGGTCAGTAGCCCGGTGTTCGGCTCGAGTCCGGAGCACGCGAACACGCCATCGACCGCGAGCTCGGCCTCCGCGCCGTCGCGCACGTCGCGCAGCCGCACGCCGGCGACCCTCGCCTCGCCGAAGATCTCCACCGGCTCGGTGTATGTCCGTAGCACGATTCGCTCGTGCGACATCACACGCTTGGCGGTCATGGCCGCCGCTGACAGCTGCGCCTCGGGCACGACGAGCACCACCCGCGATGCGTGCTCGGCGACCACGAGCGCCTCGTCGGCGGCCCAGTCGCCGCCACCGACGACGAGGACCGGGCGACCTCTGAACAACGCGGAGTCGCAGCTCGCGCAGTACGACACGCCCGCCCCTCGAGGCGATCCTCGCCCGGCACGCCGAGCCGCCGCAAGCGGGATCCAGTCGCGACGATCACCGCAGCGGCGTCGATCTCGCCGGCGGTCGTCGAGAGGATGTACGAGCCTGCGCCGGGAACGAGTGCGAGCGCCTCGCCGAAGCGGAACTCGGCGCCCGCCTCCCGAGCCTGTTGCTCGATCAGCGCGGCAAGCTCGCCGCCCGCCACCGGCGCCGGAAAGCCGGGGTAGTTGGCGACGGCGTCGACGTCGAGGATCTGACCGCCGACGAGGATGTCGCAGACGACGGTCGTTCGCAGGCCCAGGCGAGCGGCGAACATCGCGGCGCTCAGCGCCGCGACGCCGCCGCCGATGATCGACGACATCAGTCTCGCCCGGCACCGGCCGGCGCGAGCTCGCGCGCGTGCGCCGGGTCTCGCTCCGGCACGCCGAGGATCGACAGCACCTGCGGTAGGGCTTCGCGGGCGCGCTCGCGCAGGGCGTCCATGTCGAGACTGCTGACCGGATGCTCGACCTTCGCGAACTCGAACTCGGGGTAGCCCTGACGGATTGCCATCGCCTTCACGGACCTCTCGAACGGCGTCGTCCCCACGACGACCGCCGGCACGCCGCGGCGCTCGAAATCGATCGCCACATGCGTGCTCATCGCGCTGCACGAGCTGCAGTCGCCCAGACCGGTGAGGACCACGTCGCACTCGCCCGCCATCGCGTCGAGCTGCTCCTCGGTCGGCAACAGGATGCCGTGGGTGCGGACGGGACCGACGACCTTCCTGATCTCGTACCGCTCGCACAGCAATTCGGCGATCGCGGTGAGCAGCTCCGGCCCGTTCGGCTTCATGTTGTGCATGATCCCGATCGTGGCGCCGTCCAGGCTCCTCGCGCGTGCGGCGGCGTCGGTCGCGTCGAGCGCCTCGTCCGGGTCCGCGACGGGAATCAGTGACCGAAACGTCATGCGCTTCCCCTTTCCGTCTCGATTGGCGTGATGATGTACTCGCCCGGCGGAGGGCCGTAGCACCAGTTCGTGACGACCGACGAGACGCCGGCGTTGTTGCCACCCGCCACGACCAGCATGACGTCGTCAGGGCCGCGGCAGCCACGCAGGTACTCGACGCCGTCGACCTCGACCGTCCACTCCGGCGGGACGCTCGTCATGCCGACCCGGGCGAGGTCGGCGAGCGGCCGCCGGCAGTGCTCGGCGAGGAAGGCTTTCACGTCCTGCTTGGACCAGCCGTGGGCAGCGATGATCCGGGCGTGCTCCGGGCCCATCACGACGACCTTGTAGGGCGCGCTACCGACGGAGTTCACGAGCGCGCCCAGTCTCGACATCGTGTCGACGATGCTGTAGAGGATCCCGTCGGGCGTGTGGCTCATCCGGTTCTCGACCGGCTCGGGGCCCCTCGCGCTCACCGTCGTGACCGTGCTCACGTCCGGGCTGAAGCCGCACTCGACGTGCAACGGCTCCCACGGGCTGTCTTCCTCGTTCTCGGCGATGCAGAAGCTGTACTTGCCCGGGTGGCCCTGAGAGGAGTTGTCGACGACGCCGGGAACGAAGCCGGCACCGTTGATCAGGATCAGGCGCATCGCGCGGCCGATCGTCGCGTTCGCGCGGTTGCCCGGTCCGAAGATGTTGGCGCCGCTGTTGAGGGCGAGCTCGTCGCGGATAGGCCCGTTGACGATCAGCAGCTGGCCGCCGCCGCCGGTACTGGCGTTGGAGGCGAAGAAGAACGCCGGATCGCCTGAGCCCCAGCGCTCGTCGGCCCAGCCGCGGATTGCGGCCAGGATCAGTGGGAAGTAGTTCGGCAGGCAGCCGGCCATGACCGCGTTGATCGCCGCGAGGCCGACGGTGACCCGCCGATGCGTCATCGGAATGTGGAGGACGACCTCTTCGGGGTCGCGGCCGGCGACTCGGAGGAACTCGGCCACGCGCTCCTCCGTCGGAGGGATGATCGGCAGGCCGTCGGTCCAGCCGCGCTCGGCGAACAGCTCGATCGCCTCGAGGGCGTCAGACGTCTCCACGGAGCGGTGTGCGAGCACCTCGATTCAGCCTAGTTCCGCCCGGGCCGGGTGTCAAACGCTCGGTCGAGAAACCGCGAGCGTCGGTCCGGACGGCCGAGTCTCGTGGCCCGTTTCCAATATTCAACCGACCACTCGGTTGACGCGCGCGCTGCCGCGTGTTTTGATTGCGGCTGCAGTGGCGGCATCGTCCGAAATCGGCCTGTGACGGATCCCGAGCACTACGACGTGATCATCGTCGGGGCGGGTTCGGCAGGGTGCGTGCTCGCGACCCGCCTGTCCGAGAATGAGGCCCGCCGAGTGCTTCTGCTCGAGGCCGGCGCGGACTACCACACGCGGGACGAGTTCCCCGCGGAAGTGGCCAAGGCCCGATCGATGGCGGCCGCTTTCCCGGGCCATCCCAACAACTGGTCGTTCGTCGGCGACCTGATGCCCGGCCGCCCGTACCCGCTCGCGCGCGGGAAGATCATGGGCGGCTCGAGCGCCGTCAACGGCGTCTATTTCATCCGCGCGCGGCCGGCCGATTTCGACGAGTGGGTCGCGCTCGGGAACGACCTCTGGTCCTACGACCAGGTGTTGCCGTTCTACAAGAAGAGCGAGAACGATCTCGACTTCTCGGGCGAGTATCACGGGCACGACGGCCCGATGCCGATCACGCGCGCGAGCAGTGAGCAGCTGCGCCCCGTCTCGCAGGCTTTCATCGAAGCGTGCCTGCGCGAAGGCTTCCCGGAGGATCCGGACAAGAACGCGCCGGGCGTCGAAGGAGTCGGTCCGGTCCCCTGCAACTCCACCGACGGCTTTCGGCTGAACACGGCGATGACGTACCTCGCGCTGGCCCGCGGCCGGCCGAACCTGACCGTGCTCGGTGAGACCTTCGTCCGGCGCGTGCTGTTCGAAGGCACGCGAGCGGTTGGCGTGGAGGCCGAGCGAGGCGGTCAGCGGGTCGTCTACCGGGGCGAGGAGATCGTGCTGTCGGCGAGCGGCATCAAGTCCCCGCACCTGCTGATGCTCTCGGGCGTGGGGCCAGCCGACGAGCTGCGCAAGCACAGGATCGAGGTAGTCCACGACAGCCCGGGAGTCGGCCGCAACGTCAAGGATCACCCGTCCGTGGTCCTGAACTTCAGCGTCCGCGAGGACGGATTGCCGCCAATGCCCGAACAGCTGCCGCGGCTGCTCCAGACGTGCCTGAACCACACCGCGCCGGGTTCGGACAGCGTCGGCGAGCTCCAGATCGGGTGCTCTGCCGCCTCGTTCGCCGAGGTGATGAAGGCGGTCCGGCGAGACGACGGGACGGGGAGCCGGCTGCCGTCCTACCTCACCCGGCCGGTGGCTACGTTCAAGGCCCTGCGACAGCTTCCGCTCCGCACGGTGCTCTCGCAGGCGCGGATGCAGGACAACCTGATCCTCCTCTGCAGCATGGACGCGGAGAAGAGCACGGGCGAGATCTCGCTCGCCTCGGGCGACCCGCGCGAGCAGCCGGTGATCCGCCTGAACTACCTCTCACATCCCGATGATCTCCCCCGGCTGACCGCGAACGCCCGGATGGGCGTCCGGCTGCTGAATTCGCCGGAGCTCAAGCGACTGGGCGCGAAGCTGGTCGCCCCCTCCGACGCAGAGCTCGCCTCCGACGAGTCGCTGCACACGTGGATCAAGGGCAACCTCGGCACCTCCCTGCACACGATGTGCAGCGCGCGGATGGGCCCCGAGTCCGATCCGACAGCCGTCGTCGACCAGCGCTGCCGGGTGCACGGCGTCGAGCAGCTCCGCGTGGTGGACATCTCGATCATGCCGAACGTGATCCGCCGTGGGCCGGCTGCGACCGCGGTGATGCTCGGCGAGCGTGCGGCGGCGTTCTTCGATGACTGACACGGCTTCGATCGGCGAGGCGGCAACCCAGGCGCCGATCCATCAGGATCCCGCGCTGACGTTTCCGGTCTGGCTGCGGCGGACGTGCGAGCAGTACGGCGAGCGGCCGGCGCTGGCGTTCGGCGAGGAGATCTGGAGCTATCGCCGGCTCGGCGAGGAGGTGTCCAAGCTCGAGGCGGCGCTGCTCGGCCTCGGGGCGACGAAGGGCAGCCGGATCGCGGTCGTGATGGGAACCCGCCCGGAGTGGGCAACGGCCGTGTTCGCGGCGATGAGCATCGGCGCGATCGCGGTTCCGCTCAGCACGTACGAGCCTGCGGACAAGATCGAGATGCTCCTGCGCCACGCCGACGCCTCGATCGTGATCGTGCAGGATCAGATGCTCCGGCACGCATACCTGGAGGACCTCGCGCGCGCGCATCCGTGGCTCCGGGAAGACGGACGCGAGCCGTATTTCGACCCGGCGCTCCCGTACCTGCGCCATGTCATCCACCTCGGCAGCGCCGAGACCGGCGGCCGCTTGCTCGCGTGGGAGGACGCCTTGGCGAACGCGCCGGCGCTCCCCACCGGATACCTCGACCAGCTCGAGCGCGAGATCCACCCGACGGACGACGCGTTGATGGTCTACACGTCCGGCAGCACCGGCGTGCCAAAGGGCGTGGTGGTCGCGCATCGCGCGATCGCGATCCAGTTCGAGCGGCTCCCGCGCGAGTTCACGACTACCCCCGATGATGTGGTCTGGGGCACCTTCCCCTTCTTCTGGAGCGCCGGGGTCGCGTGGGTCCTCGGCGCGTCGCTGTCGGTTGGGGCGAAGCTGGTCCTGCAGGAATACTTCGACGTCGTACAGGCGCTCGACCTGATCGAGCGCCACCGCGTGACGGTCGCACACATCACGCCCCAGCACGCCGGAGAGCTCGAGGAGGCGCTCGGGCAGCACTCGGCAGACATCTCGTCCTTGCGGATCGTCCCGCGCAGCTCGTTGAGCGCGTATCTCGACCTGCCGGCGGACTACACGTTCGGCGGCGCTTCCCTCGGGCTGACGGAGACCTTGACGCTCGCCGCCTCGATTCCGTGGGACTCGCCGCTCGAGTTGCGGCTGAACACCAACGGACGGCCGCTGCCCGGGACCACAATGAAGATCATCGATCCCGACACGGGTGCGACGCTTGCGACCGGCGAGCACGGCGAGATCGCGATCAAGGGCACGACGCTGATGCAGGGCTACAACAAGATGTTCCCGGAGACCTACCTCGACGGGGACGGGTACTACCGCACGAAGGACTCGGGCTACTTCGACGAACAGGGTTACCTGCACTGGACGGGACGGATGTCGCAGGTGATCAGAACCAACAGCGCGCTCGTCTCCCCAGCCGAGGTCGAGGCTGCCCTGCACCAGCATCCGGGCATCAAGCTCGCGGCCGTCACGGGGGTGCCGGACGAGACCTACGGGGAGGTGGTCGTCGCCGTCGTGGTGCCGAGCGCGGAGGCCGTGCTGACCGAGGACGGGGTGCGCGCCGAGCTCAAGGGGCACCTCGCGAGTTACAAGATTCCGAGCCGGATCTTCTTCGTCGAGGACTCCGAGCTCCCCATGACCGCCACCGGCAAGCCCGTCCTCGACAGCTTCAAGAGCCTCGTGGCGGCCCGCATGCAGTCCCAGGAACCCGAAGGAGAGATGCAGTCATGAGCACGACAACAGAAGATGTGGAGCTAGTCGATCTGGACACCTCCGACGTCGATCGCTGGATCGGACGGCCGATCTCCGGCGAGCAACTGAAAGAGCCCGTCGCGACGAACGACATCCGGCGGTGGGTTCAGGCGATGCAGTATCCCAACCGCCTGCACTTCGACGAGGTGTTTGCCGCCGACAGCGAGTACGGCCGCCTGATTGCGCCACAGTCGTTCACCGTCTGCACGACCCACGGACATGGGGCGCTGGCCGCAAATCAGGGGAAGATCCCCGGGTTCCACATGCTCTTCGGGGGCGACGAATGGTGGTTCTTCGGGCCGCAGATCGAACCGGGCGACCACATGCAGACGACGCGGATGGCGTTTGACTATCGCGTCGCCAACACCCGCTTCGCCGGCCCGACGTGCTTCCAGCGTGGCGACACGCACTACTTCAACCAGCGCGGCGAGCCGGTGGCGGTCCAGCGTTCGACGTCGATCCGTTTCCTCGTCGAGAACGCACGCCGCCTTGGCTTCATGTCGACGATCGCCGACGATTACGAGTGGACGCCTGAGGAGCTCGAGGCGGTCGACCGGGAGCGAATCGACTACTACCTGTCGTTCCACGAGCACGTTCGCCGCACCGGTGCCGAGGTCGAGCTGAGCGACCTTCCGCGCCGCCCGATCGGGCCGCACACGGTCAGGACGCTCGCGACCGAGTGGAGGGCGTATCCGTTCACGATCTGGGGTGCGACCAGGCCCGACGATTATGGTGAGGCGACGCCCGACGCCGGATGGCTGCCGGAGATGACGCCGGACTTCGAGAAAGCCCGGATCGATCCCGCTGCCGCCGACGGCCTCTACGCCGGCCAGGCCAAGGGCCACGCGAACGCCGAGGAGGGTGGCTTCATCTCGATGCCGAAGGCCTATGGCTACGGCGCCTCGATGGGCGCCTGGGTGCTCGACTACGTCGGGGCGTGGGCCGGCGAGTACGGCTACATCACACACAGCAACATCCAGTACCGCAGCCCGGCGTTCGAGGGCGACGTGACGTTCCTCGACGCGCGCGTCACGCAGAAGCGGCCCGGAGCCGACGGGCGCACGTACGCGGATCTCGATGTGAAGATGACGAACCAGGGTGGGATGGTTCTCGCGAAGGGCCCGGTCGAAGTCCGCTTCGACCGCTGAGCTCCGTGCACGAGCGGATCGCGATCAACGGGCTCTGCTTCTGGGGCTCGCCGCTCGTGGACGTCGCCGGCTACTGGGGCGAGCTGCGCCCCGATCGGGTCAGCTTCACGAGCCTGCTGCTGGACGACGTCTCGGCGGCTCGCGCCGTCGTCCAGGACGGCGGCTACAAGGTGGAGACGATCGCGAGTCCGTTCACGTTCGGCCATCTGGACCCGCGCGAGGAGACGTGGTCCGAGCCCCGCGCGAACCTCTCTCAGATGATCGAGACAGCCGTTACGCTCGGCGCGCGGTCGCTGTATCTGACGACCGGGGGCCGCGGGACGCTCACGTGGGAGGAGGCAGCGGAGTGCTTCAGCAGCGCGATCGCGCCGTGCGCCGAGCAGGCGCGGGCGGCGGGGGTCGCGCTGCTGGTCGAGTGCGCCTCACCGCTGCGTGCCGACATGCACATCGCACACTCGCTGCGCGACACGGTGACGCTGGCGGAGATGGCCGACATCGGCGTCAACATCGACATCGTCAACTGCTGGACCGAGGCGGGCCTGCGCGAGTCGATCGAGCGTGCGATGCCACGCTGTCATCTGGTTCAGATCGGCGACTACGTCTACGGGGATCGCTGCACGCCGGGCCGCGCCGTCCCCGGTGATGGAAACATTCCGCTGCGGCGGATCCTCGACTGGGCGCTCAGCGCTGGCTACGCGGATGGGTTCGATTTCGAGCTGCTCGGCCCCCGCATCGACGAAGAGGGGCACCTGGAGGCGACCCGCCGGGCGACCGAGAAGGTCAGCGAGCTGCTCGACTCGCTCGGCGCCTGAGTGGCACCCGAGCGGCGCGCACGCCGCTCGGCTCGCTCAGCGGACCGCCCGCACGAGCGCCTGCTGAGTAATGCTCGCGGCGAACGTGCCGCGTTCGTCGTAGAGCTCGCCGCGTCCGACCGCGCGGCCGCGCGCAAGCGCGACGTTGTGCATCACGGCGAGCAGCCACGGTCCGACCGGCGGCACAGTGATATGGATAGTCAGGTCGAGCGCGAGGGTCGCGTGTGCCGCACCCAGAGTCAGCGAGGCCGCCCGGTGAGGACCGGCGCCGACGACGTCGGCCACGAGCGCAACCGCTGCCGCCGGCCATGTCTCATCGTCGGCGATCTCCAGGCGCGTGAGGCGGATCCAATGCACCCACCGGGTCGTGTCCTCGGACGTCGGAACCGTCCGCATCTCGAAGTCCCGATCGACGAACGAGTTGCGGGCATCGCCGGTGCGCGACCGCTCGTAGTCACCCGGCGGCCCCACTGCTGGCGGCGCCGCATCGGTCCTGGACGGCTGCTCCACCGACGCGGCGGCCCACGCCATGGCGACGGCGGCGGTCTCACCGTCCTGCTCGAGGCGGCCGGTCAGCGAGGTCGCCGTGCTGCCGCTGCGGTGCACCTCGGTCGACAAGGTCGCCTCCGTGTCCGGCTGCAGAAGCCGGACGAAGCCGATCTGGGACACGGAGATCGAGTGCTCGGGCGGGATCACGCGCTCGAACGCGTGCAGCATGGTCGCGGCGACATAGCCACCGTATGTTCCACCCCACTGGTTAGCCCAGCCGGCCGGCGGGACCACGGCGTCGCCGTCGATCCCGAGTAGCTCCTCGAACTTCATCTGTTCAGGAAGCGATCGCCGCCGATCGCCGCTCGCGGGCGATCGACGGCAGTCGCAGACGGCCGCATGACTGTACGGCTGCTAATAGCCGTAGACCCAGCCCTGCTGCGTTCCATTCGTCACGGTCGTGAACTTGCCATTGCTCCACTGAACGATCTGCGTGTACGGCTGCTTGACCTGCGGGTAGGTCTTCGGTCCCGGGTTGACCAGTTCCCGCGACAGCGGGATGGCGACCCCGTTCTGGGTCCGCATGTAGCTCGCCAGCGTCTCCGAGTTGAAGTTGGCCGGCCCTAGCTTCTGCGCGACCGTGTAGAACCACATCATCGAGTTCCAGCCCCACTCGGGGTTGACGCTCTTCGGATCGGTCGAGGAACCTTGCATCGCCTTCAAGTAGGCGGCCACATCGGGATTCGCCGTGTTATCCCAGTTGTCGAACTCCATCTGCATGTAGACACCGTTGAGCAGCGAGCCCGCGGACTGCCAGGTGCCCTGGTCAAAGCCGCTGGACGAGGAGCCGGTGTGATCGAGCGCGAACCCAGCCTGATGCAGAGCATTGAATATCTGCACCGCGGAGGTGGGTGCCGGAGCGTTGACCTGCACGAACTGCGGATGGTAGGACAACAGCTTCTGGACGTAGGGTCCGTAGTCGGCGGCCGTCGGCGGGAAGTACACCACGACAGACTTCTTGCCGCACGATGGCAGGATTGAGTCTCCGTTCGGGATGACCGAGTGCTCGGCGGGAACATCGGCGGCGATCACGCCGTAGGTCTTAACGTACGACTGCGAGCAGATCCACCGCGCCATCCCGCGAATGTCGCCGAAGCCGCCGTCGGAGAGCCCGAAGTTCCACGGGTTGACGAAGTCGGGCGTCGTGTTCACGCAGTTGAAGCTCGGGATCTTGTTGGCCCCGAACAGCTGCATCGCACCGAGACCCCAGTTGAGCTCGCACCCGAACATCGCGACTGGGTGATCTGCCAGTAGCTTGTGCGCGCAGTCCAGCGTCGGCGCCGCCGCGACCATCGAGTTGCAGACCGAGATCTCGACCTTGCGGCCGCCGATCCCGCCCTCAGAGTTGATCACGTTCGCCGCGGCCTGCGCTCCGGCCGTCTGCCCGGTGAGCAGATCGAGGCCGGGGATGTTCATCCCATCGAGCGCGAACACCATCGGCGCCTTGGTCGTGCTGGCTGCCGCACTCGAGCTTGCGCTACTGGTCGCGCTCGCGCTGCTCGTCGCGCTCGCGCTGCTGGTCGCGGTACTACTGCTGCTGCTACTGCCACATGCCGCCACGGCGGCAGCGCACAGGAGCGCAACCACCAACCCTATGGCCGGATGCTTGATGCGCATGCGACTCCTCCTCCTCCTCATCAGGTCTTGTAATCCTTCACGCCATGCATCTGCATCGATGATGGGCCCCCGCGAGACGCCGGCGTCCAGAGCGGCCACTCACTCGCGCGCACACCATCTGTCGGGTTTTACAGTCACCGTCGCCACGGCTCGCCGATCGATCGCGCGCAGACGAGTCGCGTCCCCGACAAACATGACCGTCACTACACACACCGACCCCGACGATCAGCGCCCACACGGGGCGAAGCCGCGCACGATGCGCCGCACCTGATCATCGCGGCCGCAACTCTACCTGACATCGGTCTGCTGTCAAGCGCGCGTACCCGCCACGATGTTACGATCGCGCTAGGATCGAGCGTCTGTGATTTGTGCTCTGGCCGCTTGGAATTCGGGCCGTAACGCGAGTGAACAAAGGGGTTCTTGTGGCACAGGCGAAGCAGGGAGAGGCCTTTGATGCGCGCGAGTTCATCGAGAGGTATTACGCGGCCATCTGGGAGCTCGCCAACGGCACCGTCGAGGCCCTCCGCGAATGGGAGACGGACGACATCGTCTATGAGCTGCCCTGGTCGGAGAAGCTGCAGGAGTTCACGGGGATCGAGACCCACGTGAAGGTCATGAGTCACCTTCCCGCGAACCTCAAGAACTACGAGATTCACATGACTGCCTTTTACCCCACCGCGGACCCCAACGAGGTCGTCGTCGAATCGACGGGTGGCGGCGAGACTATGAACGGGTTCGACTACCGCAACGAGTACGTCCAGTTCATCACCTTTCGCGAGGGCAAGATCGCGCGCGTGCGCGAGTTCTTCGACACGATCAGGGCCAGGGACATCACGCGCTGAGGATCGACGGCGAAGTTAGTGATGGGACCGTCGATCACTTCGTCGTGGCCCTAAGTACACGCGGCCTCCGCGGCCACCCCCCAGCGACCGCGGAAACCGCCCCCGCCTCCCCCTGTGGAGGTCGGCTCTCGCCTGCTACTGGACCCCAGCCTTGGGGGCCACCACGTCCGCGGCACCAGCTTCCGCCTCTTGGGGGAGTGCGGGAGGAGGCTCGCTCGGTGGCTTGCGGAGGCTGGAAATCTTGTTGACCAGCATCTGGAACTGGCGCTGGTTGAGCGGTGCGACACCCTCGGGTGCTGAGATGACGGTCCACAGCAACCCGACACCGGAGACGAGGATGTACCAGTTGTCAAAGCCGGAGATGCCGCTCATCAGCACGTACACCACGCCGCCGGACGCGATGATGCCCGCGAGCATGGCGCCGCTGATGCTCGCGATCCCGCCGATGTAGGCGATCGTGACGAGCGTGATCGACGGCAGTGCGGCGAACCCGCCCGTCCCGAGCTCGAAGTAAGGATTCGAGTAGGCGAGCAGCCCGCCGCCGACGGCCGCGATCATCGAGCCGATCATGAACGCCTGCAGCTTGACGACCGGCACGTTCACGCCTGCGACCGCGGCAGCCCGCTCGTTGCTGCGCACAGCGAGCATGCGTCTCCCGATCCCGCTTCTTCGGACGTTGCTGACGAGTATCCCCATCAGCACCAGGGCGATCAGGCAGAAGATGCCGTACCGGACCGGATGCGCGAACGGGTCCAGCGAGAGACCGCCGATGCTCGGGCTGTCGATCTGGACGCCGTTCTGGCCACCGGCCCAGTTCTGGTTCTGGAACACGATCGCATCGATCGCCACCGACGCACCGAGCGTCACCACCGCGAGGCTCAGCCCGCGCACGCGCAGCGCAGGGAGACCGAGCAAGGCCCCGATCGGCGCACAGATCAAGGCGCCGATGATCAGCGGTAACGGGAACGGGATGCCTACGTTGAACGCCAACTTGGCGGTGAAGAAGCCACCGAGGCCGGCGAACGTCATCTGCATCAGCGAGACCTGGCCCACGTATCCGGTCACCACGACGAGTGACAGCGCGAGCACCGCGTACGCGAGCGAGGTCGCCATCGCGCTCTGATAGGTCGTGTTGAACAGGACGAGCGCCACGACCGCTATGACGATCGACAGGACGAACGTGACTGGGCGTATGCGACCGGACGTCGCCAGCGGCGGTCGTCCCTCGCTGACGGTCCCGCGCGCCGGCAGACCCCGGCCCGCGATCACCATCACGACGATCACGACGATGAACGGCGCGGCAGTCTCCACGCCCGGCTGCGACCAGATGTTCAGCAGCTCGGACTCGATCATGCCGATCGCGACGGCGGCGGCGGTCACGATGCCGAACGAGGTGAAGCGGCCCACCAGCGCCGCGGCCATCGCCGGCAGCACGATCAGCGGCAGCTGCTGCTCATCGATGCCGGTGAGCGGCGCGATCAGCACGCCGGCCAGCGCGGCGAGCGCCGACCCGAGCGCCCAGTTGATCGCGGCGATTCCGGTCGGGGAGAAGCCCAGCAGCGACGCGCCGCGCTCGTTCTCCGAAGCCGCCTGCGTGCCGAGGCCGAGCCGCGTGAACCGGAAGCCCGCCCACAGCAGGATGCTGACCAGGACCGCCACGCCCAGCATCCATACCCGGTCCTCGCCGAGATGGGTGCCGCCGAACAGCTTGATGCTCCCGGTGGGGAACAGCGACGGAACCAGCTGCGTCTGGCTGCCCCAGATCAGGGCCGCCAACCCCTGCAGCGCGGTCAGGAGGCCTAGCGTCGCGACCACCTTCCCCAGGACGGGGGCATTGCGGAGCGGGCGGACCACGGCGACGGCGAAAACCGCCCCGAAGATCGCCGCACCGATCATCGCGAAGATCGCCGCGAGATACTTGTCGATCCCGGCGTTCAACATGCCCAGGTAGCAATACGCGGCGAACATCGCGATGCCGCCCTGGGCGAAGTTGAGGATCCCCGAGCCCTTGTAGATGGTGACGATGCCGTTCGCGACGAGGGCGTAGGCGGCGCCCGCGCCGAGCCCGAGCAGCAGGTACACAATGAAGTTATCCATCGCCGAGCCCTCCCATGTCGCCCGTCCCCTTGCCGTTGTCGCTCGCCTGGCCGCCGTTCTGGCCCAAGCGCTCATATGCCAGCTCGCCCATGTAGCTCGCCGCGAGCAGATCGCGCCGCGTGCGCAGCTCCTCGGCGGCACCCTCGATCGAGACAGCTCCGCGGTCCAGCACGTACGCGCGATCGGCGACCTGGAGCGCGAGATCGACGTGCTGCTCGACGAGCAGGATCGCCGTCCCGAGCTCGCTTGCCATGCGCCGGATCGTCGGCATCAGCCGCTCCACGATGATCGGCGCCAGACCGAGGCTCATCTCGTCCACCATCAACACCTGGGGCCGCCTGGCCAGCGCCCGTCCGAGCGCGAGCATCTGCTGCTCGCCTCCGGACATCAGCCCCGCCCGACGGTCGAGCACGCGCTCGAGCGCGGGGAAGAAGTCGAGTACCCGCTTCGTCCCGGGCGTCACGTCCTTGCGCTGCATCGCGAGCCGCAGGTTCTGGCGACCCGTGAGGTTGTAGAACAAGGATCGGTCGTCGGGGACGAAGGCGAGCCCCTGGCGTGCGGTCACGTGCGAGCGCCCCCCGCGCACGGAGTTGCCGCACACCTGCACGCTCCCGGACATCGTCTTGATGACGCCCGAGAGCGCGAGCAGCGTCGTCGTCTTGCCGGCGCCGTTCGGGCCGAGCAGCGCTACCACTTCGCCGCTGTCGACCGACAGGTCGAGATCGCGGACGACGGCCACGCCGCCATAACCGGTCGTCATCTCCTTGCACTCGAGCAGTGCTTCGCTCATCGCGCGTCCGCCTCGGCCAGCTCCTGCCGGCCTTTCTCGCCGAGGTAAGCCTCGATCACCCGCTCGTCCCGGCGCACCTGGTCGGGCGTCCCGGATGCGATCTTCTTGCCGAAGTCCAGGACGTAGATCATGTCGCAGACGCTCAGGACGAGGCCCATGTCGTGATCGACGAGGACCGCCGTGATCCCGGACTGCACGATCTCGCGCAGCGTTTGGCCAAGCGCCAGGCTCTCTTCGGAGTTCAGCCCGGCTGCCGGCTCATCCAGCATCGCGAGGCGCGCGCCTCCCGACAGCGCCCGCGCAATCGAGACGAGCTTGCGGTCGCCGAGCGACAGCTCCGACGGATAGGAGCTCGCCAGATGTGTGATCCCGACCCGTGCGAGCGCGTCGTCGACGGCCTCCTTGCCCTTGCGGAAGGTGGTGGGACGGACGAGATCGCGGAGCGCCGACCAGCGGCGCCCCGCCTCGGCCGGAATCAGCAGGTTCTCCTCGATCGTGAACTCGTCGAACAGCTCGAGCCCTTGGAACGTGCGACCGATCCCGGCCTTTGCACGTCGGTGCGGTCGCCAGCTCGTGATCGAGCTCCCATCGAGCGTGATCTCGCCGGTCGAGCGAACCAGGCCGCTGACGGCATCGATGAACGTCGTCTTGCCCGCACCGTTCGGACCGATGATGCCGGTCAGCAACCCGTTCTCGATCTCGATCGAGAACGAGTCCACGGCGGTCACGCCGCCGAATCGGACAGTCAGGCCTTCTGTTGCTAGCAGCGCCATTGGTCGTGCAAACGAGGCTCGACTACCGCGCGCTTCGGTGGACGAATGGCCATGCTCGGCTCAGCAGGATGTGTCTGCGCATCTGTGAATACCGCTCCTCTGACCCCCCGAAATTGAATCCGAAAACCGCCCACGGCGCGGATGTTCGGCGGGAACCCGGGGGACTCTACCAAACAACCGTCCGGCGGGTCAAGGCGGGTCGGGCCGCCAGGTTGCGATGAGGTTAAGCCTTGCATAAACGGGCACTTTCGACCGGATCGTGCATCACGCGTCCGCGGCGCAGAAGTGCCGGCTGGAACCTTCGAAGGGGTCCGCCGCACGCGGGCCTGCCGGAGGACGGGCTCACGGTTGCAGCAGGTCCTGCGGGAAGCGGAACACGTGCCCCGGGTCGTGCTCCTGCTTGATCGAGCGAAGCTTGGCGTAATGCTCGCCGTAATAGGCGCGCTGCCAGTCCGCGAGCTCGGATTGCACGTAGTTGACATAGACACCGCCCGAGAAGTAAGGCTCCATGGCTTCACGGAACGCATCTGCCCACGCGCGCGTCTCGGCTCCCCATTGCGCATCGCCCGGGTCATAGACCCCGATGAACGTGAACGAGAACCGCTGATCGCGCCAGAAGAAGGCCGTGTCGTCCCGGGAGACGCGCTCGATCGCGCCGCCGAGTGACTCGATGAAGCCGAAGCTGAGGTCGTCCTGCTTGACGCCACCGGACGGCCGGGAAGGCGGGCGATCCGGCGGCAGCGGGCACTTCGCGAACCAGCTCATGAACGTGTCGATGGCCTCGTCGGGGAAGTCGTTGCGCAGGAATCCACTGCGCCAGTACTGCCCCGAGCCCGGCCAGGCGGTCGTCGATTCGGTGCCGGTGTAAGCGGGCAGCGTGCCGCGCAAGAGCGCCTGTTCGACGGGGGCGTTGAACGGTTCAGGCACCTTGGCCGCGCTGAGGATCTTCTCCACGTACGAGAGCCCCTGCTCAGCGTCGCCGTTGTAGAAGAGGCTGATGCCGGCCATTGGCGTGTTACCGGGCGCGAAGAAGAACAGCGGCAGCAGGGTCAGCCGTTCGTCGTTCTCCTCGCTGTTCATCCAATCGCGGTAGAACTGGAAGACGGCCTTCGCATCTGACCACTTGTACAAGAGCATGCCGCCGAGCAGGATCGGCTCGATCGGGTGCAGCTTGTACGTGAACTGCGTGACGGCGCCGAAGTTGCCGCCACCCCCGCCACGGAGCGCCCAGAACAGGTCGTCGTTCTGCGCGGCACTCGCTTCGACCACTCGCTGATCGCGGGAGGTGACGATGCGCGCCGAGAGCACGTTGTCGACGGTCAGTCCCCACGTCCGGGCGATCGGCCCGAAGCCGCCCCCCTGCGATAGACCGGCGACGCCGACCGCGGCGCAGCCGCCGCCCGGCGAGGCGAGCAGGCGGGCGTACGTGACGAGGTCCACCTGTCCCCAGGACGAGCCGGCGCCGACGTGCACGACGCCACTCTCGGTGTCGACGCGGATCTCCTGCATCGCGCTCTGGTCGATCGTCAGCTCGCCGTCGAGCGAGCAGTAACCCTCGGCGCCGTGGCCGCCCGAACGGCACGTCACGGGCACGCCGGCCGCGCACGCGAAGCGCACGCAGGCGACCACGTCGGCTTCCGACACGCAGCGCGCGATCGCCACCGGGTGCTGGTCGATTCGATAGTTGAACGGCCGGCGCAGCAGGTCGTACGTCGGGTCCCCCGGCAGCACCAGGTGGCCTTCCAGCTCGGCGGCGAGCTTGCCCCAGTCCATCGTCAGCTCCTTTCGTCAGCGGCTCAGGACAGCAGCGTCCTGGCCTCGCGCAGGTCGCGGTCATCGAAGCCCTCGGCGAAGCCGACGTAGGCCGCCTCGAGCACGGTTCGTGCCCGCTGCCCATCTCCGGCCGCGCGGAGCAGCCGAGCGGCCGAGAGGGCGGCTCGCAACTCCAGCGAGCGCGCGCCGTGGGAGCGCGCGGTCTCGATCGCGCGAGCGAGCAGCGCGAGCGCCTCCTCGGAGGCGCCCGGGTCCTGGGCGATCAGCAGCTCCGCCCGGAGCCGGAGGTGGTCGGGAACGTGGCTGACGCGGCCGTCGCGCTCGAACGCGGGCATCGCGTCGTCGAGCACGGCGACGCCCTCGGGGTAACGCCCCGCGCTCAGGTACCCCTCGGCCATCAGCGCCACGATCAGCGGGTCGCAGAGGGTCGAGCCAAGTTCCTGCATCGTCTCGTACTGCGCCCGCAGCTGGGCGAGGCCCGAGTCGAACTCGCCGCGGAGGATCTGGGCCATCGCTTGGAGGGCGAGCGACAGCGCGATGTAGAACGGATTGCCGGAGCGCTGAGCTGTGGTCACATACTCCGCGACGCTCGCGAGGAACACATCGTCGCGGCGGCGAAACCACGCGACCAGTGGGCGGCCGAGGAACGCAATCGTGTAGGTGAACTCGTGGTTCAGTCCACGCGCCTCGACGATCGCGTCCTCGGCGATCGCGGTGGCCCGCTCGGGGCGGCCCAGCATCCATTCCGCCCAGAAACCAGAGTTGGTTGCCGTGATGCCCGGGTTCTGCGCGTACTGGGTGATGTACGCCTGATGGTCGGCCGGGTCGTAGAGCTCGCGTACGCGCGCGGCATGCTCGACGCACTTC
The DNA here is from genome assembly GCA_963763525.1 of uncultured Solirubrobacterales bacterium. Classification (GTDB taxonomy): domain Bacteria; phylum Actinomycetota; class Thermoleophilia; order Solirubrobacterales; family Solirubrobacteraceae; genus Palsa-465. The sequence continues at coordinate 388,776 of CAVXPA010000005.1, read as the reverse complement.
GTCCAGTCTCCCGTCCACATGTGGGTCTGGGCCACCGCGAAGTGCCCCATGATGCGCACGCCGACGTCGGGGGAGCGCTCGGCGAGGGCGACGGCCTCGTCTGCGAGCTCGGCCGTCGGTCCCATCAGCCCCTGGAACAGGTAGTAGGTCCACAAGCCGAAGATCGCTCGGCCGACGGCGGGCCCGGGGGGAAGCTCGGCGGACAGCTCGCGGGCTCGGTCATAGACCGCCTTCGCCTTAGCGGATCCCTGGCCGTCGGTGACCAACAGAACGCTGCCGAGCAGGAGCGCGAGCTCGAGCTCATGCTCCACCTTCTGATCGCCGTCCGGCTGCTCGGCGACGAGCTTGGATGCCCGATCGACGTGCGCCAGGGCATCGCCGTAGGCGCCGTTGCGCACCGCCAGCTCGGCGGCGAGCCGGCGGTAGAAGGCCTCCTTTGCGGAGTTGGCGCTGCGCGCGTAGTGGTAGGCGAGGAGGTCGACGGGCGGCGAATCGCTGCTGCGCTCGAGGTACGTGCCGAGCTGTTCGTGCAGGCTCTGGCGCACGCGAAAGCCGAGCGTGTCATATGCGACGTCGCGCACCATGATGTGACGGAACAGATATGCCTCGTCCGGCGGCGGTGTGTCGGCGACGGTGAGTCCGGAGCGGCTGAGCGCGGCCAGGTCCTCCCCAACGCGCGTGCCATCGAGCGTCTGCTCGTATGCCCCGAGCAGCCACTCGGTTGGGAACCGGCGGCCGATCACGCTCGCGACGCGGGCGGTCAGGCGCTCGGAATCCGACAGTCTGTCCAGGCGCCCGAGGATCAGGCTCTCGAGGCTTGTGGGAAGGTCCGAGATGTTCCCCCGCTCGACGACGTCGCGGACGAGCTCCTCGATGTAGAACGGATTGCCGTTGGCGCGATCGACGATCGCCGCCGTCGTCTCTGGCCTGGGTTCGCGTCCGAGCATCTGTTCGAGCAGCATCGACGCGAGCGCCCAGGCCTCGTCGGGATTCAGCTCGGCGAGCTCGATCACGCGGCCTTCCGGAAGGGCGATCGGCGCCTCGAGCTCGGGCGTGCGGTACGCGAGCACGATCAGCACGGGGACGTCGGCGATCGCCGCTGCGACGGCCAGCAGCAAGTCGCGCGAGAGCGCATCGGACCAGTGAAGATCCTCGAGCGCGATGCACAGCGCCCGGGTCGCCGAGCGGGCGCGGAGAACTCCGGTGAGGATCTGCTCGAGCAGCTGCTTGCGGACCGGCGTGGGCATCCCGCGGGTCGCGTCGTTGTCCTCGATCGCGAGACCGAGCGCGGGCCCGAGCAGCGGCGCGAGCGCGACCGCTTCGGGCAGCTCGCTCGCCAGTCCGGACAGCAGCGCCTCCTCGCAGCTCGCGTCGGGAGTGTCGGCGCTGACGCCGAAGAGCGCGCGCCAAATCGACTGCCAGGGGAGATACGCGATCCGGCCGCCGTAGGGCTGGCACGCTCCGGCGAACGTGCTGAAGCCCGCGGTGGTGGCGCGGCCGATCGCGGCATCGACGAGCCGCGACTTGCCGACGCCCGCATCGCCGCTGAACGCGATCGCGACCCCGCGGCCGTTGCGCGCGGTCGCGAGCGCTTCGTCGACCGCTCGCAACTCTCGCTCGCGATTGACCATCGGCAGCGTGTAACGCGGCTCCGTCAGGTCGCGCGCCGCGGTCGAGGGCCCGAGGAGCTCGCACACCGCGACGGGCGCGCTGCGGCCCTTCACCGCGATCGGTTCGAGTGCCCGGATCGAGAACCGGCGGTCGAGTGACACGCCGACGCCCGCGCTCATCAGAGTCTGCGCTGCCGCAGCCGTCGTCATCAAGCGAGCCGCCAGGTTGACAGTGTCTCCCATGACGATGTAAGTCGAGCGGCGAAGGCCCGCGTACAGCCCGGCGTACACCCGTCCCGCGTGCACGCCGATCCGCAGCCGGCCGGCGTGTTCACGTTGCAGACGGTGCGCAGCGGCCACGGCCCGCCGGACGTCGTCACCGCGCGCGACCGGCGCGCCGAACACCGCGAGCAGATGACTGCCCTTGTCGCCCATGCTGATGCCCAGCACCGACCCACCGTCGCGCATCACGATGTCCTGGGTGCGCCGAATGAAGTCATCGAGCGCCGCGCCAGCCGCGTCGTCGCCGTCGTAGTCGATACCGCCGAAGCCGACGAACAGGACCGCAACAGGCCGGAACTCGACCAGAAACCGGCCCTGACCCGCGCGGACGCGGGCGTACACGGCCGGCGCCATCCACGGCTGGAACACGAAATCGTCGAAAGGTCCGGGCACGAGGGCAGGCCACGGATCGGCCGCCACCGGATCGCGCAGGCCGGTGACTGTCACCCAGGCGCCCCGCTGCTCTGCCACTGTGATCGCGTCGGCGAGCGCGGCGGCGAGCGAGCTTTCCACGGTCACCTCGCCGGGCTGGCAGCACTTCTCACCCGCGCACGCCTGATCGACGGCCCCCCCGGCCAGCACGTCGTGAAGCTGGACCTGTGGGTCGCCAACCATGAAGCGGCGCGCGGCGCCGTGGGCGAGAGCCACCTTGAGGCTCACCGGGAGCACATCGGGCGCGGTGGGTGAGCCCTCGACCGGTGCCATCGCCGTCTGCATCTCGAGCGCGCACGCGACAGCCGACAGCTCACGGCCGTCTTCGAACCACGCCGTGATCGAATCTCCGCCGAACGCAACGATGCTCCCGTGCCGGCGCGCGACCGACTCGACGAGATCGTCGAAGATGGCACTGACAGCTGTGGCGAGCTCCTCGGCGCCGCGCTGAAGGCCGTACGCGTTCTCCATCGCCTCCGAGAGCGGGCTGAAGCCGCCGATGTCGGCGAACAGCACGGTGCCGCGCTGGCGGTCGAGCAGCGTCTGGCCCGCGGACATCGCCTGCCGGCGGTCGGCCGCGATGTACGTCGGGAGCGCGCCCCTCAGCTCATCCGCGACGACCAAGCCCCTCTCCCTTCATCCGCGACGACCAAGGCCCTCTCCCTTCGGCGGCGTCGAGACGGCGCCGCTGGCATACGTGTTCCACAGCTCGAGGATGCGCCGCTGTCCCGACGACAGCGAACGCGTCACCGGCATGTACGCGGCCGTCTCGAACGCGGCGGGGTCGGTGACGTCGCAGATGCGACCCCGCCAAGCCTGAAACTGCAGCGGGTCTCGAATGAACCGCATCGCGGGGTACATCGTGAAGAACGTCCGGAAGACGCTGTCGAACGCGCGCTGGTTGACGAGGTCGATGCTCGGCCCGGTCCGCAGCCAGTTCTCGAACGCAAGTGCCATGGCGTTGTGAAACGGCAGTACGCGCACGTTTGCGAAGAACGCCTGGGCGATGGCGCCCAGACCGACAGGCTGTGGGTCGTCCCCGCCCGACTCCGGGCCCAGCACCGTGAAGGCGAGCACGGGTGGACCTGAGCGCAGCGCGGAGACGACGAACGTGACCGTGCTGTACGGCAGGTCGTCCTCCCCGTGGGGAACGGGCACGATCACGTACGCGCCGCCGGCCGCCGTGCCGTCTGCGTGCAGCTTGACGAACGGCGCCTGTGCAGGCGCATCGGGCTGATCCGAGACCAGCTTCCAGCCGGATTCGCCAAAACCCGGGGGATCCGGTGAGTACTGCGCGATCAGCAAGCGTGTGCCGGCCGCGGGCTTCCCGCCCCGATAGCGCACCTGCACCGTGATCGCCCCGTCGGGCGGCGAGAACGCCTGGCCGGGCTCGTTCAGGTAGACCCCGCGGTCGTCGGTCTCCGCCGTCAGGTCTGCCTCCTCGAGGCCTGTCGTGACGGCCTGCGTCTGCGGGTCCACGAAGCTGATGACGAGGCGCTGCTGGAGGTCGGCGACCGTGAGCGGGCGCAAGAATCGCGCCGAGGGGATGTCGACGACGCCGGCCGTGGCTACGTATGCGCCGGCGTCGTATCCCCCCGCGTACGGGATTTCGGCGAACGGCGTGGCTTCCGCGTCCTGGTCATCCGCGGCCAGCGCCAGCCGCATCGTCCCGTAGTCGACCTTGGTCAGCGAGGAGTCGCGTTCGGGGATCGTCGATCCGAGATCGAGCGTGACTCGGCCGACGACGTCCGGGCGTCTCTGATCGACCGCGTACTCGAGCACAGCCGGCCCGAGCGGCTTCGCCTTGAGCGAGGGGTCGAGCGGCTGGATCGGCTTCGGCGCATGCAGGACCCGCCCGACCGCCATGCTGCGCATGTCGTAGTCGCTCCAGGGCGCGACCCAGCCGACGGTGTTGCTGTAGGCACGGTTGGCCGGAGGCGGCGGCGGCGCCACGATCTCGCCTCGCTCATAGCTCGCGAGCGCCGCCGCGTAGTCCGCGTAGATCTCGGTGATCGCGCTCCAGTCGGCCGCGCCGCGAACGGTGAACGCCGGCCCGTTGAAGTAGACCGTGTGGTAGGTGACATAGCGCACCATCAAGCCCTTGATCCCGGGTTGGCCGAGCGAGGCGCGCAACTGCTCTGCCAAAGAGCCCGGGGGTGGTGAGCGATCGATGAACGAGATGCCGGCCGCCGGCAGCCCGACCTGGAACATCGCCGAGCCGATCCCGGCGATGATCACGTCGTGTGACTCGTTGTAGTTGCGAGCGAAGTACACCCAGCGAGAGTGCGCCCGCCCGGCTGTCGTCGCCGTCAGCCCGATCTCGCGGTCCGCGCTCCCGACCGTGAACGTGTCAAGGAACAGCTGTGAGCTCCACGAGCAGATCGGGTCGACGTCCACGAGCTTGGCGGGGTGCAGCCCCACGTTCAGGCGAAGCGGCTGACCGAGCCATGGATCGCCTGCGCTGACAAACGCGCCGTGCGCGTTCGTGAAACCGGTGATGGTAAGAGGGATCGGCGGCTTGCTGAACTTCTCGGGCCACTCGATCACGGGCTCGTCCTCCTGGACGAAGCCGCACGCGTTGTCGCCGTAGAAGTTCCACTCGGCCGGGGGGGCGGCCGGGTTGATGTTGGGGTCGAGGGCCGAGTTGGCGGTCGGAACGATGCCGAGCTGTGTCACATAAGCATCAAAATGGGCCGGATCCTCGAGGCCGTGGCGCTCGAGCCATGGCCAGTTCAACGTCGCGGACGCGGGATCGTATGTCGGTTGATAGTCGTTGTTGTTCATCGTGCCGGGGTTCCAGTACGTGAACCCGCTGAAGTACAACCGCGGGAGCTCGGCCAGTCCCATCAGGCGAGTCCCATTCCCATCAAGCGGATCCTCCGCCGGCGGGCGCGAGGTACTCGAACGTCGGTCCGGCCAGCTGGTCGGTCCCGGGCACGGTTCCCGCGTTACGCAGCACCGCGGCTCGATGACCCAGCTCGACCATCAACGCGGTCGGCCTGCCGAATGCGCGTGGCGCGTCAGACGCCAGCGTCGCCTGCAGGCCGTCGATCAACTGGCTGTACGTCTCGTTGAAGGCGCGGTTGGCCCCCTGCTGCGCCGCGGAGTATTCGGCGGCGTACGGGTTGGCGATCACCGGGTGGACATCGCGGCTGGGATCGATCAGTCCCTTGGTGAGGTAGTGCGACAGGGCTTCGAACTGGTAGTAGTGCGCGACCTCGTGGTCATCGTCACTCTCCTCCTGCAGGGTGGGATGGCGGCCCGGTTCGCCGCTCGGGCGATGGCCCTCCCCTTGGTGAACGATCGTCTCGACCGCCCGCCTCGCCGACTCGAGGTCGATGATCTCGACCATCTCACCCGGCCCCGGATTCTGACTGCGCGCAAGCTGACGGCCGCCGCCGAACGCCGGTTCGGGCAACTTCGCGAGTTGCGCGAGGAGCTCCTCGTAGAACTGGCCGATCGTGACCCAGCTCCCGTCAGCCGCGGCCGGAGGATCCCACTCGGGTCTCTCGATCTGCATGAAAGTCGTGATCGCGGCGGGCGAGAGCGGCTCGAGGCCGACGGTGTATCCCCAGGGGGGCTCGCTGTCGTGCCCGGGGAGTGGTCCGGGGTAACGCATCGGGTGGGCTCGGAGATCCGGCTCGATCGTCAGTGCGTTGAGCAGATTTGCGACGAGGCCGGCATGCAGCATCTCCTCGTAGGCGACGCCCCGGAGCGTGTAGAGCGGCTTGGGCGGCAGCTGCCGACGCGCCCTCGGCTCCTGACTTGATCGACCACAGCGCGTACAAATAAGGCGGCAGCACGGCCACCTCGATCCCGAGCGCCAGCTGCAGGTTCGCCTGCGGATCTTCGGACACAGATGATGCCAGGAGCACGTCATGCCCTCTTTTGTTCCGGCAGGCGAGGCGTCCCCCGACCGCCACAGACTTCACGCCACGGCGGCGGCAGTATATCGGCCGTCAGGGCGCAAGACCGGATTTCAGATCGGCCGTCGGGACGCGACAGCGGGCTTCGGATCGATGGGATCGATGGTCAGAACGCGAGAGCGGGCTTCAGACCGACTGCCCGGCCCGAGTGCTGTCGAGATCGGTGACCACGAGGTCCCCGACGAACGCGCCGATCAGCATCGCGGTGGCCCAAGTGTTCGCGCGCGCAACCTTCGGGCAGATCGACAGATCCGAAAGCCACAGCCCTTCCACCCCGAACACACGCGCGTCCTCATCGACGACCGCGGTCTCGCTGCCGGGCGGCCCCATCGGGGCGCAGCTGGACACGTGCACGTGCAGGTCGGTCGCGGTCCGCAACATCGCATCGACCGCCGCATCGTCCTCCATGTCCGGGTAGTCCAAGCGGGTCGAACCGGCGCGTCGTTCTGCCCCGCGGACGCCGTCGAACGCGGGCGACTCCAGCAGCCGGGCGATCCGTCGGACGCCGTCTCGCATCCGCACGAGGTCGCGCTCGTCGTTGTACAACCCGATGTTCACGTCGGGCCAGACGGTCGGATCAGCGCTGCGAAGACGCAGCCAGCCCCACGAGTACGTCTCCATGCACCAGACGCTCAGCGCCGGCGGGAGCCTGAAGCCGAGCACGTCGAGCGGACCGATCGGCGTGATCAGCATGTCGCCGGCGGGCGCATCGCCGATGCCTGAGCTGTAGCGGATCGCGCTCGCCGTCCAGCTCTGCGCGAGGTCGTCCGGGTCCTCGGGCAGCGTCCAGTCGGCCGAGACGACGAACTGCATGTGATCCTGGACGCGCCGTCCGACCGGCAGATCGTGGTGCACCGGGATCCCGAGGGGCGCCAGCTCGTCGGCCGGGCCGATCCCCGAGCGCAGAAGGATCCCGCCAGTGCCGATCGCGCCCGCGGCGCACACGACGCGGCTTGCGGCGATCCGGCGGGCGTGACCGTCGTTGATCGCGATCACCCCGGCGACGCGGGAGCCAGTGCGGTCGAGCACCAGGCGGTCGACGAGCGTGTCCGCCAGGATCGTCAGGTTCGGACGATCGCGGACCGGCTCGAGGAAGATGTGGTTCGCGGTCTCGCGCCGGCCGTCGCGGCGACCGAATGGCACCGGGCCGATGCCGTCGGCGTATGGGCCGTTCAGATCCGGAACCTCGGCATAGCCGGCCGCCAGAGAGGCCTCCCAGAACGCGTTGTCGAGCGTTGACCACTGCTCTCGTTTCAGGCGCTCGACCGACAACGGTCCGTCCGACCCGTGCTCTGGCCGGTCGCCGAAATCGCGGTCGGACTCGAGCGCGCGCCACATATCGAGCGCCATCGAGCTCGACCACCGCGTCGCTCCGAGCTCCGCCCAGCGGTCGTAGTCGTCGAGCGGCGGCCGCAGGATGACGCCGCCGTTGATCAGCGACGACCCGCCCACGCCCTGGCCGCCCAGGTACAGACCCAATTCATCATTGGCGGTCTTGCGCGCGACGGCGTCCATCGAGTGGAACCGCTCGAGCGACGCGAGCCCGCGATAGGAGATCAGCGCCCTGGAGTGCATCTCGGGTGGCGTGTCGGCGACGCGCCAATCGGGGCCGCGCTCGATCAGCAGAACGCTCACGTCCGGATCCGCGCTCGCGCGGGCCGCGACGGTCGCGCCGGCCGGCCCGGCCCCGATCACAATGAGGTCGTACGCCTCCCCGCCGATCCGCTCGAAATCGTTCATCGTCTCGCTGCGCTCCACCCTCGTAAGAGACATCTTTCGCGGCCCCGCCGCACCGCCCGGGCGCGCCACAGTACCAAACGACCGTCCGACTTGGCGTGGGTCGAGGTCTGGGCTCGGCGGGTACCGCGGCTTTGTCGCTTTGATGGGCGCTTATTCGGGGCGGGCAGGTCGATGCCGTCGAGCTCGATCGCTGATAGCGCGGCAAACCTCGACCGCGCGCCGTGCAGGGCGACGGCGTCGAGCTTGACCGCACATGGCGCGGCAAACCTCGACCGCGGGCCGTGGTGGTCAACGCCGTCGAGCTTTTGACCGTCTCGGCGGCCGGCGTGGGCGGGGGGCCGGACGCGGTGTGCTTTGGGCCGGAAGCGGTGCGCGTCGCGCCGGGGGAAACGTTCCTCTCGATCAGTCACCTCACTCGGCAATATCGAACAACCGTTGGTATGATCCGGATCCGCGGGAAGGCTTGAGCGAGCGAGGAGAGAGCGGACGATGACTCTGGTGAAGGTGGATGCGGAGCGCCTGGCCGAGCTGCGCGCGACCGTGCTGGGTCGGGTGCTGGTGTTCAAGGACCCTGGCTACGACGAGGCGCGCGTGGGCTGGAACGGCATGTTCGACTGGCGTCGTCCGGCGGTCATCGTGCAGCCGATGGGGGTCGCGGACGTGCGCGCCGCGATCGCGTTCGCCCGCGCGAACGACCTGACAATCGCGGTCCGGGGCGGCGGGCACAGCATGTCGGGCGCGAGCACGATCGACGGTGGGCTGTTGATCGACTTGAGCCTGATGCGCGGCGTGCGCGTCGATGCCGACCGCCGCGTGGCGGTGGCTGCCGGAGGGACGCTGTTCTCGGAGCTCGATCGGGAGACGCAGGCTCATGGCCTGGCGACGACCGGCGGGATGATCTCGCACACGGGCATCGCGGGACTGACGCTCAACGGCGGCATCGGCCGCTTCATGCGCAGGGCGGGGCTGACGTGCGACAACGTGCTCGGGTTCGACGTGGTCACCGCGGACGGCGCGTTCGTCCATGCGGACGCCGACAGCCATCCCGATCTGTACTGGGCGCTCCGGGGCGGCGGCGGCGACTTCGGCGTCGTGACCCATTTCGAGTATCTGCTGCACCCGCTCGGCCCGATCGTCTACGGCGGCTACATCGGCTGGACGCTGGACCGGACGCAGGAGATCTTCGAGTCGCTGCACGAGGAGATCAGCGGCGCGCCGGAGGAGCTCGTGCTCGAGTTCATCTTCGTCACCGGACCTGAAGTCGAGCTCGTCCCACCGCCGCTCGTCGGCGAGCCGATCGTGATGCTGACGGTCACGTGGATGGGTGAGGACGTGGCGGAGGGCGAGCGGTACGTCGCGCCGTTCCGGGAGAAGGTGACACCGGCATTCGAGCTGCTCGGGCAGTTCCCATACGAGGCGCTTCAGGCGATGGGAGACCCACTGTCTCCGCACGGCCGGCGCAGCTACACGTACTCCGGCTTCTTCCCCGCCGAGCTGCCGGACGAGCTGCTGCGAATCTCCGGCAGCTTCGTCGAGGAGTGCCGCGGCACGCCGGTCTGGCCGACGGTCGAGATCTACCAGATGGGCGGTGCGGTCGCTCGCATGCCGAAGGACGCGACCGCGGCGTCCGAGTTTCGTGACGCGGGTTGGTACTACATCGCGGGCGCGTCGTGGTGGAACCCGGCGGACGACGAGGCTGCAATCGACTGGGTCAAGCGGCTCGACGCGGCGTTTGAGCCGTACCGGCTGTCGGGCAGGTACATCAACTTCGTCTCCGAGGACGATGCCGAGGGTCAGCGCGAGTCGCTGGGCGAGCAGACGTTCGCACGTCTCGCAGAGGTCAAGGCGAAGTACGACCCCGACGGCGTGTTCGCTCGCAACCCCAACAAGCGTCGCGCGGCCGTCGGCGCTGCGGCCTGACGCGAGGCGCGGCATGTCAGAATCGCTCACTGGAAGGACCGCTCTCGTCACGGGAGCATCGTCGGGGATCGGCGAGGCAGCAGCCGTCGCGCTCGCCGCGGCCGGCGCCCGGGTTGCGGTCTGCGCACGGCGCGCCGAGCGCTTGGACGAGCTGGTCGGTCGAATCGCCGCGGCGGACGGCGAGGCCATCGCCCTCCCCGGTGACATCACGGACGAGAGCTTCGCGACCGGGGTTGTCGAGGAGGCAGCGAGCCGGCTCGGCCGGCTCGACATCCTCGTCAACTCCGCCGGCGTCATTCAACCGGGCCGCGTCGAGGACGCCGACACGGAGCAGTGGCGGCGCGTCATCGACATCAACCTGATCTCCATCCTCTACACCTGCAAGGCGGCGATCCCGCTGATGAAGGCGCAGGGTGGTGGCGACATCATCAACATCTCCTCCACCTCTGGGCGCCGCACGCCCAACCCGGTCTTCGGGCCTTACGCGACCAGCAAGTTCGGCCTGACCGCGCTCACCGAAGGCCTGCGGCAGGAGGTCGGGGAGGACGGCATCCGCGTCTGCATCGTCGAGCCTGGCGCAACCACGACCGAGGTCGCCGAGGGGATCACCGACCCCACCGTTCGCGACGCGATTCGCAAGCACGTCAGCAAGGAAGGAGCGATGAAGGCGCAGGACATCGCGGCGGCGATCGTCTTCGTCGTCACCTTGCCGCCACGGGCCAACGTCTCCCAGATCCTGATCCGGCCGACGATCGACGTCGCGCCGATGTAAGCCGTCGCGGTCGATTTACGCGCACGGCATTCCGATGAACATGGTGACACTCGGCGTGAAGAGAGGAACCCGACATGACTAAGACCACGCTCCGGATCGAGAAAGCGACCCCGACCGTAGGGGCGGAGGTGTGCGGCATCGATCCCGATCACCTGCTGGCGGACGATGAGCTGCCGCAGGCCGTGATGGAGGCGGTCGAGGAGCACGGCGCGCTGCTGTTCCGCGAGCTGAACCTCGACGACGCCTCGCAGGCGGCGTTCTTCAGCAAGCTCGGCGAGGTCGTAAAGTTCCCCGGCTACGCCGTCCCGGAGATCATGGTCATCAGCCTCGATCCCGACAACCCGAACGCGGAGTATTTCCGGGGCAACGTGCAGTGGCACATCGACGGCACGCAGGACCCAATGCCGGCGAAAGCCACGGTCCTGACTGCCCACCGGATCTCACCAGAGGGTGGTGAGACCGAGTTCGTCAGCACGTACGCCGCTTATGACGAGCTCTCGGACGAGGAGAAGGAGCGGTTCGCCAAGCTCCGCGTGTTCCACTCGTTCGCGGCGGTCCAGCGCGGGGTCTACCCGGACCCGACGGCGGAGCAACTGGCTGAGTGGGAGCGGCGCGGCGGCAAGGAGCACCCGCTTGTTTGGACGCACGAGTCGGGCCGGCGGTCGCTCGTGCTCGGCGCGACGGCGGACCACGTCGTCGGGATGGATGTCGACGAGGGACGCGCGTTGCTGGCCGACCTGCTGGAGCGGGCGACCAGGCCTGAGCGCGTCTTCCAGCACACTTGGACCGTCGGCGACACGGTCATGTGGGACAACACCGGCACGCTCCATCGGGCGATGCCATACGACCCGGCGACACGGCGCGAGATGCACCGCACGACGATCGTCGGCAACGAGGCAATCCAGTGAGCGCCCGCACAGCAATCGTCACCGGCGGCGGCTCCGGCATCGGCGCCGCGGTCTGTCAGCGTCTGGCCGCCGACGGCGCCGCCGTCGCGGTCTTCGATATGAACGGGGCCGCGGCGGAGGAGACGGTTGGCGCGATCACGTCAGCCGGCGGCAAGGCGATCAGCGTCGTCGCCGACGTCACGGACCGCGCCGGCATCGACGCCGCGGTGGCGGGCGTGCGCGCGAGGCTGGACCGACCGGCGATCCTCGTGAACAGCGCCGGCCTGTCGGGGTTCGACCCATTCCTCGAGATCAGTCTCGAGCTGTGGAACCGCTTGCTGGCCGTCAATCTGACCGGGACGTTCAACTGCTGCCAAGCGGTCATTCCGGACATGCTCGAGCAGGGTTGGGGCCGCATTGTCAACATCTCGTCATCGAGCATCCACACGGGTGTACCTCGCATGGCCCACTACGTCGCCGCGAAGTCGGGCGTCGTTGGTTTGACGAAGAGCCTCGCGCTCGAGTTCGCTCCGCAGGGAATCACTGTCAACACAATTCCCCCCGGGTTCATCGACACGCCGATGTTGCGATGGGCGATTGGCGAGGGCTCGGTCAACATGGAACGCTCGATCGCGGCGACGCCGGTCGGGCGGGCCGGCCGCCCGGAGGACATCGCGGCCGCCTGCGCGTTCCTCGTCAGCGACGAGGCGAGTTACATCACCGGCCAGATCATCGGGGTCAACGGCGGGCGGAACACGTGACTCGCCGCCGTGAGACACGTCTCCGCTGCGGGGGCTTGAACGCGTGAGCGCCAGCTTGGTAAGCTCACGATCCCTGCGCACCAACCGGTGCAGCGACGGGACACGATGAGCTCCCCGAACACGTTCGAGACGGTCGCCGAAGCGCAGCGTCGCGCGCGCAGGCTGTTGCCAGCGTGGCTGTACGTCGCCGTGCGCGGCGGAACCGAGCAGGGGATCACGCTCGAGGACAACGCCGCCGCGTTCGCCGAGCTGCAGTTCCTTCCGCGCGTCGCCACCGGCATCTCCGGTCCGCGCGAGAAGGCAACCTCTGTCCTCGGACAGGAGATCGCGTTCCCCGTCATGCTCTCCTCCGCCGGTGCGCAGAGCAGCGTCCACCCCGACGGCGAGCTCGGGGCGGCGCGCGCGGCCGCAAAGGCGGGAATCCCGGTCGGGGTGAGCTCGTTCGCGAGCACCGCGATCGAGGACATCGTCAAAGCGAACCCGCAGACGTTCTTCCAGATGTTCTGGCTCGGCACGCGCGAGCAGATGTCCGCAATCGCCGCGCGCGCTCGCGACGCCGGGGCGAAGGGACTCATCATCACGCTCGACTATGTGTTCGCGCATCGCAAGGACTGGGGCACTCCGATCAGCCTTGCGCACGTCCCAGACGCCAGCCGCGTGACGATCGCCAGGTACTTCGCCGGTGACGCGATCAAGAGCCCAGGCTGGTTGCTGCGCTTCGTCCGCGCCGGCCGCATGCCGAGCGCTACGGTGCCCAACATCGGCGAGCTCGGTCAGCCGGCGCCGGCGTTCTTCGGCGCGTTCGTCGAGTGGATGAAGACCCCGGCGCCGACGTGGTCGGATCTCGCGTGGCTCCGCGAGGAATGGGGCGGCCCGTTCCTCGTCAAGGGCATCACGCACCCCGACGACGCCAGGCACGCCGTCGAGATCGGCGCGAGCGCGATCTCGGTCTCCAACTACGGCGGCGCGAATCTCGACGGCACGCCGGCGACGATCAGATGCCTGCCCGCGGTGATGGACGCCGTCGGCGATCAGGTCGAGGTTCTGCTCGACGGCGGCGTCACGCGGGGCAGCGACGTCGTCAAGGCACTCGCGCTCGGTGCCCGGGCCGTGCTGATCGGGCGCTCGTTCCTGTGGGGCCTCGCCGTCAATGGAGAAGCCGGCGTGGAGAACGTCCTCGACATCCTGCGTGCGGGCATCGACGAGACGCTCAACGGTCTCGGCCGAGCCTCGGTCCACGACCTCGTAGCCGACGACGTGATCGTCCCGCCCGGCTTCGCCGTCAAGGGCGCCGCCGTGCTCGACCCCGCGGGCGCGGGGTCCGGCGAGCGCTGATCACGTCACGTCGTCGAGCAGCGCGGGCACCTCGCTCGCCGCGGCATCCCACGTCAGGGCGGAGAGAGCATCCAGCTGCGCGCCGGCGCAGTCGGCGAGCTTGTCCAGGAGCTCGGCGTCGGTCGGAGGGCGTCCCGGGGCTCCGGGCGGAAGCTCGACGTCGGCAGCGAGGATGCCGGCGTCGTCCACGTGCAGCTCCACGCTGACCGTGCCGGCGAGCAGGTCGTCTCCGCCCGGACTGCGCCGGACTTCGACCCGCCCGAGCAAGCCTTCCGCCTCGGGCCGCGCAACCGCTTCGTCGGTGAACGAGGCCAAGCCCGGCGAGCCATCGAGCAGGGTCGCCGCGACGGCGTACTGGAGGCTGAACTTGCCCTGCAGGCCGGAGGTCGGCCGATCGTGGATGAGCGGTCGCAGCGTTCCTTCGGGCGCCGACACCGTGATCGCGGCAATTGCGTCGAGCGCAAACGGCGGGCGGTCCGCGACCGCGGCCCGCGTCGCGGCAATCGGTCGCTGCAGCGCGTAGCAGCACGGGTGCAACTTGATCGCGAGCCCACCGGGGATGGCGGGCGCATCGGCACCTTCCTCGATGCCGTTCGGATCGCGCGAGCCGCCGACGAGCGTGAGCCAGAGATCGAGCGCCTCCGGGTCGGCGGTCGCACCACCGGCCGCGAGCGCGGCCGCTCGCAGTCCTGCGTCGACGGCGAAGCCGACCTGCAGCGACTTTGCATGGGTGCCGAACGCGCGGTGATTGCCCCCTGCGGCCGGAACTGCCAGCGCCATCGCCCTCGCGAGGCCGTCGCGGTCGAGCCCGGCGGCCACGCCGGCCGCCACCGCCGCCGCGGGCGCGCCGGCCGTGCACGTCGCGTGCCAGCCCGCGTCGTAGTGCGCCCAGCCGAGCTGCGCGCCGAGACGTGCCATGACGCCCGCGGATGCGAGATACGCTCGTGCATCCCCGCCGGCGGCGATCGCCGCCGCCACGCAAACCGCGCTGATGTGACTCGTCGACGGCAGGTGCAGATCGTCGTAGTCGAGGACGTGCGCCGCGACCGCGAGACGGCCACCAGGCCCTAGCGGCCGCGCGATCGCGAGCAGCGGGTGTCCCCGCGCCGCGAGGCTCACCGCGACCGTGTCCAGCAGCGCGCGCTGCGCGAGCACGAGATCATCCTCACTCGGCCGCAATGTCGCTGCCCACTGCGCGAGGCGCTGTGCGGTGGACTGCTGTGCGGTCGACTGCGCACTCACGGAGCCGCCGCGCTTTCGGCCGCGCGGGCCTCCACGCCGGCCCAGCCCTCGAACGGCCGGACGATCTCGGTGAAGTCCGCGCCCTCCCCGAGCTGGTCGCACGCGAACTGCCACAGCTGGCGAACGGCTGAACCGACCCACAGCGGCACACCCTGGCCCTCGGCATCGGCCCCGAACAGGCGCAGATCCTTGCACATCAGCCCGATCGCGAAGCCGTGGTCGAAGGTACCGGGAAGAACCCTGCGCGGGAACTTGTCCTGGGTCGCGGAGTTGCGACCCGAGCCGGCGTTGAAGACATCGATCATCACCGAGGGGTCCAGACCGGATTTCACGCCATACACGATCGCCTCGGAAGTGACAGCGAGCGCCGTTGCCGACAGATAGTTGTTGGCCAGCTTCATCACCTGTCCCATGCCCGGGTCCTCGCCCACGACGAAGACGCGTCCCAATTCGCTGAGGAGGGGCTCCGTGACGGCGCGCTGCGCCTCCGCCCCGGCGACCATCACCGCCAGCGTCCCCTCCGTCGCACCGCTGACGCCCCCGCTGACAGGTGCATCGACGAGCGCTATCCCGTTCGCGGCGAGCCCCGAGGCGACCCTGCGACTTGTGTCCGGGCCGACCGTCGAGAGGTCGACGAGCCGGCGTACACGGTCCCCGCCGGCCACGCCGTCGGGACCTAGCGCCACGGCGTCGAGAGCCGCCGGGGTCGGCAGGCTCGTGAGCACGGTCTCCACCTGCGCGGCGACCTCGGCAGGCGTCGCCGCCGCGCTCGCGCCCTCGGCAACGAGCAGCTGTACGCGGCCGGCGTCGAGGTCGCAGACGACCAGGCGGTGGCCCGCGGCGACGAGCCGCCGAGACATTGGCAGACCCATGTTGCCCAGGCCGATGAAGCCGATGTCCATGGTGTCCTCCTCGGATCTCAAGATGACAGGGTCAGCGATCGCATGCGTCGCCTGACCGGCACGGCTCGCGTCTCACGTCGTCGCCGCGGCCTCGTTCAACACCTCGCGCGCGACTCGAAACGCGTCGACCGCGGCCGGCACGCCGCAGTAGATGCCGACCTGCAACAGCACCTCGCGGATCTCCTCGGGGGTGCAGCCGTTGCGCAGCGCCCCGGCGACGTGGATGCGCAACTCGTGCGGCCGGTTGAGCGCTGAGAGCATCGCGAGGTTCAGCATGCTGCGCGTTCGCCGGTCCAGTCCGGGCCGGCTCCACACCGCGCCCCAGCAGTACTCGGTCACGAGCTCCTGGAGCGGACGGTTGAAGTCATCAGCGCTCGCGATCGCCCGGTCGACGTACTCAGAGCCGAGCACCTCCCGCCTGATCGCCAGGCCTTCCTCGTACAGCTCACCGTCGCTCATACGGTCTTCTCCAGAAATCGTGTTGACAGTCGCGGTCCGATCGAAGCACAGCGGGCGCGTTGCACGGCTCGCCGTGAGGCCGTCACCGCCGGGTCCGCTGCGGCGGCTGGAGAGCCACCAACCGTGCAGCTCGCGTGCTCATTGCTCCGCGAGACAACCTACCAAACCACCGTCAGATCCGAGCGACGCTCCGAGGCGGTCTCGATCGCCTTGCGAGCCGCGCAGCAGGACCACAGTCTCCGTCCGCTCGGCCGGTCGCTGGTACGATCGATCGGCTGAGCTGAATGAGAGGTGCTCATGTTTGAGATGGTGCCGACACCACAGAGCACGAAGATCGCCGAGGTCGGGTACGACGAGGCCAACAAAGAGCTCTTCGTGAGGTTCCTCAAGGGCGAGAGCTACATCTACATGAACGTACCCCGAGAGGAGTGGCAGGCGCTCCTCGATGCGGGCTCCAAGGGCATGTACGTCAACCTGATCATCAAGGCCAAGTACGGCGCCCGTCCGGCCGTGTCTCCGGGTCAGGTCGCCTCCCCGGCCGCTCCGCGCCGGTAGCCGCACCAGCGAGCCGCCGCCGACCACGAACTTACCCACCGACGACGAACCTTGGAGATCTGGTTCCCGGGGTGGAACTGAATCGCGAGACACTCGTCGTCAACCGCCCGCGCAGCAAATCGATCAACCGAGTGGTAGGTTGATTTTATGCGCTACCGGCGACTCGGCTCGTCCGGGATCGACGTCTCCCTGATTGGCCTCGGGTGCAACGCGTTCGGGATGTTGATCGACGGCCCAACGGCCCGCGCGGTGGTAGACGCCGCGCTCGAATGCGGCATCAACTTCTTCGACACGGCCGCCGCGTACGGCGCGGGCGCGAGCGAACAGATGCTGGGCGAGGCGATCCGCGGGCGGCGCGATCAGGTCGTGCTCGCGACGAAGTTCGCCGACACGCTTCGCAGCATGCCGGAGGTCCCGCCCGGCCGCGCGGACCAGGTCGTCCTGGCAGTCGACGCGTCGCTGCAGCGGCTCGGCGTCGATTACGTCGACCTTCTCTACTACCACATGCCTGATCGCGTGACTCCGACCGAGGAGACGCTCGGCGCGATGCAGGAGCTCGTCGATGCCGGCAAGGCGCGTGCGCTCGGCTGCGCGAACTTCACGGCTACGCGCCTGCGCGCGGCGAACGCGTTTGCCCGCGCCACGGGGAAGCCGGGGTTCGTCGCGATCCAGAACCAGTACAGCCTGTTGGAGCGCGACGCGGACGATGAAGTGCTCCCGCTGGCGTGCGAGCTCGGGATTGCGTTCATCCCGTACATGCCGCTCGCAAATGGGCTGCTGACCGGGAAGTACCAGCGTGGACAGCCGGCGCCGTCGGGATCACGGCTCGAGTTCTTCGGCTCGATCGGCGTCGCCACCGAGCTGCTCGGCGACGACCGCTTCGACGAGGTGGAGCGACTCACTGAGTTCGCCGAGGACCGCGGCCACAGCCTGCGCGAGCTCGCGATCGCCGTCCCAGCCTCCACTCCGGGCATCACCTCGGTGCTCGTCGGCGCGAGCTCGCCGGAGCAGGTCCGCGCGAACGCCGCCGTCGCCGACTGGCAGGTTGACGACGACACGATCGCTGCTATTCCGCGCATCGAGGGCCACGGGATGAGCCTCGGCTTCGGCACCGCGGGAGGGCGCTGATGGCGGTCCCGACGCCTTCCGCCGCCGCTCGCTGGAGCGCGCCGGCTTCACTAGCACTTTTACCAATCGACCGGTAGACTTACCGAGCGCCGGAAATCACGAGGAAAGGAGACGGCG
The DNA here is from genome assembly GCA_963763525.1 of uncultured Solirubrobacterales bacterium. Lineage (GTDB taxonomy): Bacteria > Actinomycetota > Thermoleophilia > Solirubrobacterales > Solirubrobacteraceae > Palsa-465. The sequence goes on along the minus strand of CAVXPA010000005.1, from coordinate 370,708 downwards.
GTGAGCGAGGTCTCAGTAGAGGATCGAGTGATGATCCGGGATCTGTACGACAGGTTCTACTTCGGCCTGAATGACGGAAGTTACGAGGAGATCAAGTCGTGCTTCGCGCCTGGTGGGCATTTCGCACGCTACGACGGCGCGCCGAGCACGCCGGAGTTTGCGGCGGCGACGGGGCAGTTCTGGAACAGCAATCCGATCGGGAAGACGTATCAGCATCACGTCACGAGTGTCATGGTCAAGCCCGATCCCGACGGTCGTGATGATCATCGCGCCGGGCGCTGTTACTTCCTGGTGACCGGGGTCTATGACCCGCCGCATATCATCGTGCGCTGGAGCTGCAAGTCGAATGACGTGCTGCAGCGGGTCGATGGAGAGTGGCTGTTCTTCTCGCGGCAAATCGCGCTGTGCGACAACTCGACCGGTCCGCACTGGGAAAGCGAGCCGCCGCACCCGCCATGGGACTTCGAGAAGAACGCGCCGGCACAAGCCTGAGCTGCGGCTCGCCGCGTCGTTCGCGGGTAAGTAGCGCGGGAGGCCATCCAGCGTTACAGCAGTAGACCGTCGAACGCGGCGCGCGTTTGCGCGAGCGCCCCGTTCGACGGTCAGTCGGGCTCACCCCCACGTCGGCTAATCGGCCCGGGAAGCAAACGAGCGACACTCCACCCCAGGGGAGGATGACATGAGCGACGTCGATGTGCGCGCGCTGGCGGACAAGCTGGAGATCCATGAGGTTCTCATGCGCTACTGCCGAGGCGTGGATCGTGGCGACCCCGAGATTCTCAGATCGGTTTACCACGAGGGCGCGGTCGATCGCCACGGGCCGCACCAGTTCACGGACGCCCAGACGGAGTTCGCGCGGTTGACAGTGCCGAGACTCGACGCGCTCAATGGTGTCGCCCAGCATCACATCACGAATTACCTGATCGAACTCGACGGTGACAGCGCGCACGTCGAGAGTTACTTCTTGGCGTTTCAACCGACGAAGCTCGATGACGGCTCGGAGGTGCTCGCTCTCATGGGCGGGCGTTACCTCGACCGGTTCGAACGGCGCGATGGCCGCTGGGCGATCAGCGAACGATCGGTCGTCGTCGACTGGTCGCGCGCCTCGCTCGAGGGCGACGACTGGCCCGCGGCAAAGGACTTCCCGCCCCCGGGCCGCAGAGAGGCCGACCCGTCTCACGCCCTGTTTGCGCACGCCGATTCCGCCGCGCTCTCGACGGCCGGACGGTGATCGACGCTCAGCGACGCTTCAGAGATCCCGCCAGGCGAGCTATGGCCTGAGCACAGGCCCCACGGGCCCTAAGCTATGGGGAGCACCGCCTTGACCTCCGAACAGATGTTTGGTAGAAAGATGGAGAGCTAGCTCTTTTCGCGCCCCTTGGGAGGCTTTCATGCGTTTTGGAATGGGATTCGTCTATCCGAACTACACCGATTGGGATCGGTTCTTGGCGCTCGAGCGCGGCGCTTCGCCGGAGGAAGCCGGCGAGATGAAGATCAGCGACGCCCAGGTTCTCCAGGACCAGATGTATCTGGCCGATCTGGTCGAGCCGCTCGGATTCGACACGCTATGGGCGTTCGAGCAGCACGCCGCGCCCTACATCATGATCCCGGACCCGAATCAGTACCTCTCCTACTTCGCGGGTCGCACGAAGCGGATCGACGTCGGCTCGATGATCGTGGTGCTGACTTGGCACAACCCGTTCCGCGTGGCCGAGCAGATCTCGATGCTCCAGCATCATTTGAACGGCCGCTATTACTTCCTGGGCGTCGGCCGTGGCCTGGCGCGGCGGAACTTCGACGCGGTGAACGTCCCGATCGACGAGTCGCGCGAGCGATTCTGGGAGAACCTCGACATCCTCCGGCTCGCGTTCACCGAGGAGATGTTCTCCTTCGACGGGGAATTCCACTCTTACAAGAACGCGTCGCTGCGCCCACGTCCGTTGGATCCGAAGATCGTGACCGAGGCCTGGGGCACCTGGACGAGCGAGGGGACGCTGCGGCAGATGGCCGAGCGCGGCATGCAGCCGATGACGACCCCGAACAAGACCGTGGAGTCCTATCTCGAGGACATGCAGCTGTTCGACCAGATCCGTGCCGAACACGGTTACGAGGAGGCGCGGCTGCCGATCCTCCAGGTGCCGCTGTACTGCTCCGAGAACGCGCACGCGGAGCAGGACCTGATAAAGCAGTGGATCGGTGAATACGTCGACTCGGTCCTGAAGATGTACGAGCTGGGGACCGAGAACTTCGCGCCGGGCAAGTCCTACGCGGAGTACCGCGGACCGAAGGGCTCCGACTTCGGCAGCGGCTCGTATGAGAACGCGCTCGAGACGCTCACGACCAAGTTCCTGCGCGACGGGATCATCGGGACGCCCGAGGAGTGCGCAGAGCGCGTCGCCGCCCACCGCGAGTCGATCGATCCGTCGGAGCTCGTCGCCCTCTGCGGCGTCGGGACGATGCCGAAGGACATCGCCGAGCGCAGCATGCGCCTGTATGCGGAGAAGGTCCTGCCGCGGTTCGACGACATCCGCGTGCGGGCCGAGAACGATCCGTGGACGGGACGTGGCGAGCCGGATGCATCGGGCAACGGCGCGCACCCCGCGCCCAAGCGGAAGAAGGACACTGTCGTCACCGGCACGGGTCACGTCGAGCTACCCTCGATCTGATCGCAGGAGAGCAAATCAGAGGGGAATGAGTCATGACTACGGCAGTCGCAAGCACGCTCGATTGGCCTCACTGGGAGGACCCGGCGTTCTATGTCCAGAAGGCAGAGCTCATGCAGGCCCAGATGGCGGCACAGCGCGAGGGGGCGCCGGTCTACCGGTACGAGGCGCCGCGCCTTGCAACCCCCTTCTGGGTGCTGTCGAAATGGGCTGACTGCCGCTTCGTCGGGCACAGCCCGCACCTGTTCGCCAACCGCTACGGGTTCGCGGTCGGCGACGCGAACGAGCCCACGGAGGCGGTGCTGAACCAGCTGCCCGAATGGGCGCGCGAGGAGATGAACAAACCGGGGGTAACGGCGGCGCAGCGGCGCGGCCTGATCGCCCGCGGCAAGCTCTCGCTCGGCGACCCGGAGCTCGAGAACATGATGTTCCTCGACCCTCCTCGCCACGGCCAGGTCCGCAACATCTTCATGACGTCGTTGCGGCCGAGCCTGGTCCGGAGCCTGAAGCCGCGGATGGGTGAGATCGCGGACGAGTTCATGGACGAGTTGGTCCAACCCGGGCAGGAGGTCGATTTCGTCAAGACGATCGGCCGCGTCCCGGCTGCCGTGATGACCGAGATGGTCGGCGTGCCACGCGACATGCGCGAGGAGTTCATCAGGATGGCCTCCGGGCACCTGGAGGCGATCACGATCACGCCAGACAAGGACCCCGAGGAGGTCGCGCGGATCACGAAGGTGGCTCTCGAGTTCCGCGGATACGTCGACGAGCTGCTCGCCGAGCGGCGCGCGAGCGGCGGCCAGGGCGAGGACCTGATCAGCGTGATCGTCCGCTCCGAGCTCGACGGCCGACCCGTGCCGCGATCCCTGGCGTTCGTCTTCATCACCCATTTCATCACCGCCGGTGAGACGACTCGCGCGCTGCTCTCGCACCTGGCGATGGCGCTGGGTCAGCGCCCCGACCAGCGGCGGGCGCTGATCGAACGGCCGGAGCTGCTGCAGAACGCGATCGAGGAGACGCTGCGCTACTACCCGGTCAACTGGACCGGCTGCCGCACGGCGCTCGAGGACACCGAGATCGGGGATCAGAAGATCGCCAGGGACGATTATGTCGTGATGGCCTACGCGGCCGCGAACCGCGACCCCGACGTGTATCCGAACCCGGACGAGTACGACATCACCCGCTCGTTCGACAACGATCACCTCGGATTCGGCCACGGCGAGCACTCGTGCCCGGGCGCGTTGCTGACGCGGGTCGACTCGTTGGCGATCTGGGAGCGGGTCCTCGCACGGTTCAGCGATTGGGAGCTGACCGGCGATCCGGTGACGTGGAGCACTCCGTTCCTGCGCGGCGTGACAAGCCTCCCGACGGTGTTCCAGTCATGAGCACCACCGGCGATCAACCCGAGCTCCAGTTCCACTACGTGCTCACCTGCCCCTGCGGCGAGACGCTGACCGGCGACACCGAGGACGAGATCGTCGAGGAGTCGTTCGGACACCTGCGCGAAAAGCATCCGGACATGGCGGACAAGTACGACCGCGACCAGGTCCTGTTCATGACCCGCCGGCTGGTCAAGCCAAGCTAGGGCCGCGGGGCACCGAGCGATAGCACCAAGCGCGGATCCGCTAAGGCCGGGGGGATCCGCTCAGCCGTGCATGGATCGTGCTCTGCGCCCCGGTCGTTCCCCGACTGACCCCGACGAGCCCGCGGAGGGCAGGGTTGTTGCCGACCGCGTCGCCGAGGCGCGCCCCGGCTGCGAGCAGCCCGCCGTCGACGACGACGTCCTCCCCGGTCACGAACGCGGCCGCGTCCGAGGCCAGGAACTCGATCACGCCGGCGATGTGATCCGGCTCGCCGACGTCGGGCCACGGCTGGCTGCCCTCCATGCCGGCCTCGACGTCGCGCGTTGACAGTTCCACGAGCGGCGTTCGGATCACCCCCGGGCTGACCGAGTTGACGCGGATTCGCTGTGGCGCGAGCTCGACGGCGGCCATCCGCGTGAAGTGGATGACGGCCGCCTTCGCCGCGGAGTAAGCCTGGGGTCCGACGCCGCCGATCTGCCCCGCGATCGAGCCGACGTTGACGATCGAGCCGCCCTCTGCCTGTTCGAGCAGGACCCGGGCCGCGTGCTTGGTGCCGAGGAAGACGGCGCGCGCGAGCACCGCGAACGTGTAATCCCAGTCCTCGACGTGCAGCTCGGTAAGAGGGCCGAACGCGCCGCCGACGCCGGCGTTGTTGACCATGCAGTCGAGCCGCCCGAATGTCTCGCGCGCGTGCTCGATCGCGCCGGCGACGTCCGCCTCCTGCGAGACGTCACCCGCCGCGTAGCTGGCGCGGCCGCCGCCGAGCTCCTGCGCGACCGCGGCGCCGCGCTCCGCGTTCAGGTCTGCGATCACGACCGCCCAGCCGCCGCGGTGCAGCCGATCCGCCGTGGCGCGACCGATCCCGCTCGCCCCACCGGTGATGACCGCGACGCGCACGGTCACTCTTTGACGAAGCGGGGCGGGCGCTTCTCGAGGAACGCGGTCAGCCCCTCGACGCGGTTCGGGCTCGCGAGGTTTGCGAGCCACGTCTCCGCCTCGATCACGAGGCCCTGGTCCATCGACACGCGCGCGCCCTGGACGAGCGCTCGCTTGGCATGCGAGACGGCCGTCGGCGAGCTCGCCAGCACGCGGCCGCCGAGATCGAGCGCTTCCCGGTCCAGCGCATCGGGCGCGACGACGGCGTTGAGGAAGCCGAACTCGTAGGCCTCGCGGGCGTCCAGCCGCCGGCCCGTGAAGACGAGCTCACGCGCGCGCTGGGGCGACACGGCGCGGACGATCCGCTGCGTTCCACCCCATCCGGGCAGGAGCCCGAGCGTGGTCTCCGGCAGGCCGAAGACGGCCTGCTCCGAGGCGATGATCAGATCGCACGCGAGCGCGAGCTCAAAGCCGCCGCCGAGCGCGAACCCATTGACCGCGGCGATCACGACGAGCTGGCTCTCCTCGAGCCGGCGCATCAGATGCTGGCCCGCGTAGACGAAGCGCGTGCCCTCCGCGAGCGTGAGGTCGCGCATCACCGCGATGTCCCCGCCGGCGATGAACACGCGCTCCAGCGCCGACCGGATGACGAGGACGCGCAGGTCCGGCGAACGTTCGGCCTCGTCGAGCAGCGCATGGAACCGCTCGAGCATCGTCCAGTCCAGCGCGTTGCGGGTCGACGAATGATCGAGCGTGATCCAAGCTAGACCCGGCGCGGCTGGGGTGAGTGAGATCGCGGCGGAGTCGGTCAAGCCGGCGCCTCCTTCGTCGTGAGCTCGCGCAACTCTCGCTTGAGCACCTTGCCAGATGGGTTGCGGGGGAGCACGTCGATCAGCGTCACCGCTTTCGGCGTCTTGAACCGAGCCAGGCGGTCGCTGCAGAACGACAGCAGCTCATCGGGCTGCACGTCGGCCCCCTCCCGGACCACGACGAACGCGACCGGCACCTCCCCCCAGCGTTCGTCGGGGCGCCCGACAACGGCTGCCTCGGCGACCGCGTCATGCTCGTACAGCACGCGCTCGACCTCCAGCGATGCGACGTTCTCGCCGCCGCTCAGGATCATGTCCTTGAGGCGGTCGACGATGTAGAGGTAACCGTCCTCGTCGAACACGCCCACGTCGCCGGTGTGGAACCAGCCATCGCGATGGGCCTGCGCGGTCGCCTCCGGATTGCGCCAGTAACCGACCGACACCTTCGGCCCGCGGATCACGATCTCGCCCTCCTCCCCAGGCGCCGCCTCCGCGCCATCGGGCTTGATCAGCCGCAGATCGATGTTGAACACAGCCTTGCCCACCGAGCCGAGCTTCTCGCGCTCCTTGCCCTTGTTCAGGAACGTGTCGCCGCTGACGGTCTCGGTCAGCCCGTAGGCGTCGGCGAACCAGGCACCCGGAAACGCGCCCAGCAACCGGTCGATCAACGGCAGCGGCATCTTCTCGCCGCCGTCGATGATCACGGCCATCGAGGTGAGGTCTCGGCGCTGCAGCGACTCGTCGTCGAGGACGAGCTTCACCATCGCCGGCGCGAGCCAAACGGTCGAGAGGCGCTCGCGCTCGATCGCGTCGAGTACGTCGCGGCTGTCGAACCGCCGCAGAATCCGCTGGTAGCAGCCGAGGTACAGAAGCGTCGTGAACGTCAGGTCGAGCGCGCCGACGTGGTACAGAGGGCCGACCACGAGACCCCGGTCCGAGCGCCCGAGCCCGAGCTCGGCGATGTGCGCCAGGCATTTGGCGTCGAGGTTGCCGTGCGTGATCATCACGCCCTTCGGCCGCGCCGTCGTTCCGGACGTGTACATGAGCCTGAGCAGGTCGTCGGATCCGCTCGCGACGGCGCCGCCGACGGGCTCGGCCTGCGCTCGGATCTCGTCAAGGCCATGCCAGCCGTCGCCACCGGGGGCGCCGGCCCGCACGAGCGCGCACGTCAGCTCGCTTCGCACCGGCTCGATCGAGTCTCTGAGCTCCTCGTCCACGACGAGCACCGAGGTCCCCGCGTGGCCGACGATGTAGGAGATCTCTGGCGGCGCCAGCCGCCAGTTCAGCGGCATGAAGATCGCGCCGAGGTAGTCAGCGCCGAGCATGACCTCGATGAAGTCGAGCGAGTTGTGCGCAAGCAGGCCGACGACGTCGCCGCGGCTGACCCCGAGACCCGCGAGGGCTCCCGCCGTGCGGCGAGCGCGCTGGCCGAGCTCGCCGAACGTCACCAGTTCCGCGCCGAACGCGAGCGCGGGCTCATCCGCGAGCCGCTCGGCGTGAAGCTCGACGATTCGGCTCAGCGACATGGACCGATCCTAGTGCCCCTCGTGGGACCGCACTAGTAGGACCGAGGGAGCCCGAGTACGTGCTGCGCGACGAAACTGAGGATCAGCTCGTTCGCGACCGGCGCGACGCGGAACAGCCGGCAGTCGCGCCACAGGCGCTCGACGTGGTACTCGACCGACAGGCCGTAGCCTCCGAGGGTCTGGATCGCGCGGTCGGTCGCGTCGCACGCGACCTCCGCGGCCAGGTACTTGGCCATGTTCGCGGCCGCGCCGGACCCGGGGTTGCTGTCGTACTCCCACGCCGCCTTGTAGGTCAGCACGCGCGCCGCCTCGACGCGCATCTTCAGCTCGGCGAGCGGGAACTGGATGCCCTGGTTGGAGCCGATCGGCCGGCCGAAGACGATGCGCTCGCTCGCGTACTCCGAGGCGATCTGCAGCGCGAGGTCGGCGGTTGCGAGACAGCCGGCGGCCGTCACCAAGCGCTCGGTGTTGAGCGTGTCGACGAGATGCCGCCAGCCCATGCCGCGCTCACCGATCAGCCTGTCCTCGGGCACCTCGACCTCGTCGAAGTAGACCGAGCTCGCGCTGATGCAGTGCGTTCCGACCTTCGGCAGGGGCGCGTGCGTGACGCCGGGCGTGTCCCTGTCGATCAGGAACAGGCTGAGCCCCTGCCAGCGGCGCGACACCTCGCCGGCGGGCGTGGTGCGCGCGATCGCGAGGATGTAGTCCGCCTCCGGCACGGCCGTGATCCAGACCTTCTGGCCGTTGACGACGTACGCTCCGTTGCCGTTCTGGACCGCGGTCGTCGCGGTCGCGAACGTGTCGCTGCCGGCGTCCGGCTCCGTCAGCGCCATGCAGAAGTCGAGCGAGCCGTCGGCGATTCCCGGCAGCAGCTTCTGCTTGAGCTCGTCAGAGCCGTGACGGCGGATCGTTTCGCCGCCGAACACCGGTGTCGCCATGAACAGCTGCGAGAGCGTCGAGCCGCCACCCCCGCGGCACGCCGTCTCGACGACGAACACGGCGTCCAGGAACGACATGCCTTCGCCACCGTACTCGGAAGGGATCGAGACGCCGAGCCAGCCGTTCTCGCCCAGCGCGCGCCACAACTCCGTCGGGAACTCGTGCCGCTCGTCCTTCTCGCGCCAGTAGTCGAGGCCGTACGGCTTCGAGAGCCCCTGGATCGAGTCCTCGATCATCTCCCAATGGTCTGGCCGCGCAAAATCCATCGTCGCATTGTACCAAACAGTCGTTTGATACCGTCGTTATCCCAGGACGGCCTCAGTACTTGACCACGACGCTCTTGATCTGGCAGTACTCGTACAGCGCTTCGAGGCCCTTCTCACGCCCGTAGCCCGATCGCTTGTAGCCGCCGAACGGGAGCTCGACGCCGGCCCCGGCGCCATACGAGTTGACGAACACCTGACCCACCTCGAGGTCCGCCGCCATGCGGTGCGCACGGCCGACGTCTCGCGTCCACACGGCCGCGAGCAAGCCGTAGTCGGTGTCGTTGGCGCGCGCCAGCGCCTCCTCGTCCGAGGAGAACGTCGAGGACACGAGCACCGGGCCGAAGATCTCCTGCGTGCTGATCGGGTCGTGGGGGCTCGCATCGTCGAACAGCGTCGCCTCGAAGTAGAAGCCGCCGTCCAGGCCCTCGACCGCCGCCGGCTGACCACCGCAGACCAGGCGGGCACCGCCGGCGCCGTCCCGCACGAGCCGGCTGACCCGATCGCGCTGCTTGGCGCTGATCAGCGGTCCGAGGTCGGGGTCGTCGAGCCCGCGGCCCACTGTCAGGCTCTGGAAGCGCTGCGCGATCCCTTCGAGGACCTCGTCGTGACGCGACTCGTGCACGAGCAGCCGGGATCCGGCCACGCAGGTCTGGCCCGCGTTCTGGATGATCGAGTTCACGATCGTCGGCACTCGCCGCGTTCAGATCGGCGTCGGCGAAGACGATGTTGGGCGACTTGCCGCCGAGCTCCAGAGCGACCGGCACCACGTTGACCGCGGCGGCTTGGGCGACGAGCGTGCCGACCTCACGCGACCCCGTGAACGAGATGAAGTTGATCCCGGGATGGCCGCTGAGCGCGGCCCCGGCTTCCTCGCCGAGACCAGGGACGACGTTGAACACGCCGGGCGGAAAGCCCGCCTCCAGCGACAGCTCACCGACTCGCAGCGCCGTCAGCGATGCCTCTTCGGCGGGCTTGAGCACGACGCAGTTGCCGGCGGCCAGGGAGGGCGCCGACGTGCGCCCGGTCACCTGAATTGGATAGTTCCACGGAACGATGTGGCCCGTCACGCCGTACGGCTCGCGACGTGTGTACACGTGGGCGCCCGAGGCGGCACCGATCGTCGACCCCTCGATCCCCTCCACCACGCTCGCGTAGAACGCGAAGTAGCGAGCAGCCACTCCGACATCGTCGCGCGCCTGGCTCAGCGGCTTGCCGGTATCGAGGCTCTCGAGCGCGGCGAGCTCCTCCGCCTGTTCGGTGATCAAGCTGGAGAGGGCGCGCATGACGGCACCGCGCTGCGCCGGCGTCGTCGCACGCCATTCACGCTGAAACGCGCGCCGCGCGGCGTCGACCGCGGCGTCGATCTCGGCCTGCCCGCCGCGCGGGATCGCCGCACACACCTCGCCGGTCGAAGGATCGAACACATCGATCGTGCGGTCCAGAGACACCAGCTCGCCATCGATGATCGCGCGAGGGGAGCCGAGTTCGAGTGTGGGCGTCATCTCTTCTTTCCTATCCGAATGAGCGCTGGCAGGCGTGCTGCCGGCCGCATCTCCATCGTACTCACGGGTCGCGGGGGGGCCACACCCCGGCGCCGTCGTCGGCTCAGTACGAGCGCGGCAAGGCGAGTGTGTGCTGTGCGATGTAGTTGAAGATCATCTCGCGGCTGACCGGCGCGGTGCGCTGCAGACGGGCCGCCCCCCACAGCGTGGCGAGCCCGTACTCGGTCGCGAGCCCATTCCCGCCGTGCGTCTGGATCGCCTGGTCGAGCGCGGCCAGGCACGCCTCGGCAGCCGCGTACTTGGCCATGTTGGACGCTTCGCCGGCCTTCAGCCCGTTGTCATGGAGCCAGGCCGCCTTCTGAGTCATCAGGCGCGCGAGCTCCACTTCGATCTTCGCCTTCGCCAGTGGATGCGAGACGCCCTGGTGAGCGCCGATCGGAACGCCCCAGACCTGGCGCTCGCGCGCGTAGGCAGCCGCCTTGCGCAGCGCGTAGAGACCGATCCCGTTCTCGAGCGCCGCCGCCATCACGCGCTCGGGGTTCAGCCCGGCGAACAGCTGCTTGAGGCCCTCCCCTTCGACGCCGATCAGGGCAGATTGCGGCAACTCGACGTCGTCGAAGAACAGTGAGTACTGCCGCTCGGGGGCAGTCATCTCGACCGAGATCACCTGCTTCTCGAACCCCTTGGCGTCGACATCGACGAGGAACAGGGACAGCTGGCCGCGACCGTTCTCACGGTCCAAGCCGGTCCGCGCGACCACCACAACCGCCTCGGCATCGTCGACCGCGGACGCGTAGCACTTCTGACCGTTCAACCTGTACACGTCGCCGTCGTGGACAGCGCTCGTCGAGAGCTTGTGCGTGTTGGTGCCCGCATCCGGCTCGGTGATCGAGAACGCGAGATTGCGCTCGCCGGCCGCGATGCCCGGTAGCCACAGCTCCTTCTGCTGATCGCTGCCGAACTGGACCAGCAGCTCCGCGCAGATGCCCACCGACACGATCAGCAGGAAGGACGGACACCCCGCGGCGGCGAGCTCTTCGCACACGATCGCCAGTTCCGAGATCCCGGCGCCACCGCCCCCGTACTCCTCCGGGATGCTGACGCCGATGAACCCCGAGGCCGCGAGCTCCTTCCACAGCTCCGTCGTCGAGCCACCGCTGCGCGCCTTCTCCAGGTAGTAACGGTGACCGTACTTCGAGGCGATGCCGCTGACCGACTCGCGCAGCATCCGATGCTCGTCGGACTCGAACGCGACGATCTCCAGTCCGCCCGTCGCGGCTCCGTCGCGCGGCATCCGGCCGTCGCCGTCGACCAGCACAGCGGGCGCGTCCCCAGAAGAGACCAACTCCTCGCCAGCTCCCGTCGACGGCTCCACCAAACCCCGGGCTCCATACCTCGGCACACCCGCAGTCTATCAACTCAACCAGTCGGTAGGTAGACCTTGGCCGGGCGGATAGGATCGTTTCGCGACGGCGCCGAACGGCCCTGCGGGACCGTCTGCGCGCTGGCGGCGAGTGGGCTTTCGAGCGGCTCCACGACGCCGCCGGGAGCCCTGGCGGAGTTTGCCGCAAACGCCCTGCTCTGATACGCTCCGGCCCATCAAACAAACGTCCGCCCGGCCCCAGGGCCGACGCCGACAGGCGTGGTTACGGTGGTCGCGTGCGCCCATCTGGAGGGTGAGAGCGAATGGGCAGAATCGTCTTTACGAATGCCAACGTGCTGGATGGCGAGCATGCGGCCAAGCCGGATTGCTCGGTGGTGGTTGAGGGTGACCGCATCACCCGGGTGGCGAATGGCAACGGTGGAGTGGAAATCGGTCCGGAGGACCGCGTGATCGATTGCACCGGGCTGACGCTGATGCCCGGCATGACACAGGGGCATTTCCACTCGACATACAACAACGTCTCGGTGCCGATCAACCCACCGCTCGGCTTCGAGGCTCCGCCGGCCTACCAGGCATACGTCGCGATGTCGAACTGCTACAAGGCACTGCGCGCCGGGTACACCTCGGTCGTCGGTGCGAACGAGGCGTGGGACATCGACCCGTCGCTCAAGCAGGCGATCGCCGACGGCCTCTGCGTCGGGCCGCGGGTCGTCCCTGGCTGCCGCGAGATCATCACCACGGCGGACAGCAACGATCTGATCCCGTGGTACTGGGAGGCAAACGGCTTCGCCGGGACGCGCTGCGCGGACGGCGCCGACGAGTTCCGCAAGGCGGTGCGCGACGAGATTCGCCGTGGCGCCGAGGTGATCAAGCTGTTCGTCACCGGCGGCCACGGCGTGCGGCTGTCGCGTTACACGTCCAGCATCACCGACGCGGAGCTCTTCGCCGCGGCGGAGGCCGCGCACAACCTGGACGCGCGCGTGCGCGCGCACGTGTGCTCCAAGGAAGGCGTCATGCGGTGCCTCGACGCGGGCGTCGACATCATCGACCACGGAGACGGGATCGACGACGAGGTCATCGAACGGATGGCCGCGCAGGGGGTCTGCTACGAGCCGAGCGTCTACTCGCACTGGGTGATCGCGCCGCTGATGGGTGACAACGACTTCACCGGCGAGTTCGGGCAGATCATGCGCGAAACGTGCGCGATCCTGCCGAAGTGCGTCGAGGCTGGTGTGTACGTGGTGTTCGGCGACGACTTCGGCGCGTCGATCCTGCCGCACGGCAGCTACGGCAAGGAGCCCGCCTTCTACCACGAGTGGACCGGGCTGAGCACGATCGAGATCCTCAAGTGGGGCACGGTCAACGGCGCCAAGCTCGTCGGCCTCCCGGACCTCGGCAAGATCGAGGAGGGCTACCTCGCGGACGTCATCCTGGTGAACGGCGATCCGTCCGTCGACCTGCACGTGCTGGGAGACATCGAGAACATCGTCGTCGTGATGCGCGACGGCCAGATCTTCGTCGACAACCTCCCGTCGGCAGTGCTCGCCGGCGCCCCGGCATGATCGGTGTGAGCCGCCGCTGATGGACGGCGACGAGTCGCTTGTCCTGGCGACGGTCGCGCTGATCCCGCATCGCGACCCGATCACCGCGACGGAGGCTCGCGCGGTGATCGATGCGGCTGCCGATGCGGGCTTCAGTGGTCTCTCGATCTGGACCGCCCATCACGACTGGGCGGTCCAGGACGGCATGACCACGCAGGAGTTCTTCGATTACCACCGCGAGCGGGGTCTCTCGATTCCCTCCACGGAGGTGCTGTACGAATGGGCGACCTGCGACCGGCGCGACGTCGCGCAGGAGTGCACGCACATGCTCGATGTGACGGCTGCCGCCGGCGCGGCGTATGCGATCACGACCACGCTCGAGCCAGAGGGCTCGCTCGACGACCTCGCTTCGCGGCTGAAGGAGATCTGCGATCTCGCGGCCGACCGTGGGGTCGCGATCAGCTACGAGTTCCTGCCCTGGACGGCCGTCCCGAATATCGGGACGGCCGCGCGGCTGCTCGACGCGGTCGACCGGGACAACTTCGGGCTGCTGCTCGACACGTGGCATTGGTTCCACCAGCGTGGCGGGCCGGACTTTGCGAGCTTGCGGAACATCCCGCCGGAACGGATTCACGTTTTCCAGCTCAACGACGCGCCGATGGAGTCCTGGGAGGACTGGAAGCGGGAGGACTGGGAGCGAGAGTGCATCTCATCCCGCCTGCTCCCCGGTGAGGGCGCAATCGACATCGAGGGGATGTTCGACGCGCTCGACGACATGGGCGCGACGCCCGTGATCGTCACCGAGGTGTTCTCGACCGTCCTGCCGACGCTCGGCCATGCAGAGAATGCCCGCCGTCAGTACGCCACGGGCCAGGCAGTACTCGCAAGGCACAAGGCGGCGCGCGACGCGGCGGGCGGTGGCGGGGTCCCCCCGCCACCTGGCTAGTACATACGCAAGATTGTCGGATGGTCGTTTGATAGAATTCGCTCGCGAAGCGATGATTGAGCGATCGGGTCAGCCGACGTCGGACCGAGGCGCGCCAGCGGCGCGCAGCGTCTGCGGATGGCGCGCCGGAGCGGCCACGCGATCGCGGCGAGCGGACGCCCGGCAGCGCACGTAGATGACCTCCGACAGAGGTGGTCGAGCTGACGTCGCACTCGTAACGGGGTCCGGCGGCGGCCTGGGGAGGGCTTGCTGCGCCGCGCTCGCGGCAACCGGCGCGCATGTCGTCGCGGTCGACGTGGACGAGGCTGCAGCACAGGAGGTAGCCACAGCGCTGCGCGAGCAGGGCGGCAGCGCCTCGGCCGTTGCGCTCGACGTGCGCGACAGCGCCGCGGTCGACGCGACGGTCGCCAGCGTCGCCGAGCAGCACGGCGGCCTCGACATCGTCGTCAACCTCGCCGGGACGCTGCGCAACCAGCTCCTGGTCAGGATCGACGACGAGGATTTCGAGCTGGTCATGGCGACGCATCTCAAGGGCACGCTGCACACGATGCGAGCGGCCGTGCCCGTGATGCGAGCAAACGGTTACGGGCGGATCGTGAACATGAGCTCGGTGGCGGCGCGGGGCTCGATCGCCGGGGGCTCGTACGGCGCCGCAAAGGGAGCAATCGAAGGGCTGACGCGATCGGCGGCGATGGAGATCGCACAATTTGGGATCACCGCGAACTGCGTCGCGCCCGGTCTCATCAACGCCGGCATGTTCCTGACCGTCGACAAGGATTACCAGGAGGAGGTCACCGCTCGGATCCCGGCGCGACGCTTGGGCGAAGCCGACGAGGTCGCCTCGTGCGTGACCTTCCTGGCGTCGCCGGGAGCCGGATATGTCACTGGTCAGACACTCGTCGTGTGTGGAGGGCTGTCACTTGGATTTTGAGGTCAGGCTCGAACGGCGCGAGCGGATCGCGATCATCACGATCGACAATCCGCCGGTGAACGCGTTGCACCCATCAGTGGCCGCGGCGATCGCCGAGCAGGCCGCGATCGTCGGTGACGATCGAGAGCTCCGCGCTCTGATCCTGACTGGCGCAGGCAAGCACTTCATGGCCGGCGGCGACATCGATTTCTTCAAGACACTGAACCGATCGAACGCGGAGCGTTACGTGCTCGCCGTCCAGAGGATGCAGGACGACCTTGCGACCCTCCCCCAGCCGGTGATCGCGGCCTTGAACGGGACCACCCTCGGGGGCGGCTGCGAACTCGCGATGGCGTGTGACATCCGCATCGCCGAGGAGCAGGTCAAGCTTGGCCAGCCGGAAGTCTCGCTGGGGCTCATTCCCGGCGCCGGTGGCACCCAAGCCCTGCCCCGGCTGGTCGGGCTCGGACGGGGCAAGCGCCTGCTGTTCACCGGCGAGCGGATCAGCGCCGAGGAGGCGCTGGCGATCGGGCTGATCGACGAGGTCGTGCCGACAGGGATGGCACTCGAACGGTCGATCGAGCTCGCGCAGAGCATCGCCCGCAACGCGCCGCTCGCCGTCACGGCGGCCAAGCGAGCCGTCAACCTGGGCATGCAGATGAGCCTCCTCGACGCGAATCGGCTCGAGGCAACCCTGTTTGCATCGCTTGCCGAAACCCACGACCTCGCGGAGGGGGTGCGCGCGTTCTTCGAGAAGCGCCCCCCGTCGTTTGAAAGCAGATAAGGAGCGCACATGAAAATCGGTGTCGTCCACGTCAACACGGAGGCGGCCTCGGGCCCCTACACCGAGCTGATCACCGCCAACCTCGAGCGAGCGAAGGCGGACGGTACGGAGATCATGCACCGGTACGTGCAGCACCTGCGCCGCGCCACCGACACGGCGATCGGCTACCCGACACTGCTGAACAAGGTCGACGTCGTCACGCAGATGGTCGCGCTCGAGGCTGACGGAGCCGACGCGGTGATGGTCGCGTGCTCCGGCGACCCGGGCGTCGCAGAGGCGCGGAGCCTGCTGCACATCCCCGTCGTCGGTCCGATGGAGGCCGCGATGGGGCTCGTGGTCGGCTACGGCTGGCGGTTTGGCATCCTCACGGTCGCCGATCGGACGTGGTCCTCGTGGCTCGAGCAGATGGTCGTCAGCTACGGCTTCTCGGCGCGCTACGGCGGCCAGCGGCAGCTCGAGACGCCGACCGCGGTCATCTTCACCGATGGGTTCAAGAACCCCGAGATCGTCCGCGCGGACATCGAAGCCCGCGCGCTCGAATTCGCCGCGATGGGTGTCGACTCGATCCTGATCGGCAGCGCCGGCCTGAGCACGTTCGCCACCTACACCGGGATCTCGAAGACCAGTGACCCGGAGATGCCGGTGTTCGACGTGATCTCAGTTGGACTCAAGGTCGCCGAGCTCCGCGCCGAGCTGCACCAGAAGCTCGACATTCCCGCCGTCAGCCGAGCGGGTTGGTACTCGGAGTTCGACACTCGCAACCGCGAGCGAGTAAACGCGCTGTTCGGCTGGGCCCAACCGACCGTTCCAAGCGCAGCGTGAGGATATGACAATCCTCGACAACAATCTCGGCGAGATCGCGGTTGAGTCCGACGAGCATCGGATGCTCCGTGAGTCGGTTGGCGGAATCGCGGCGAAGTACGGCCATCGCTATTACCTCGAGAAGGCACGCAGCGGTGGTTCGACGACGGAGCTCTGGAAGGAACTCGCCGGGTCGGGATTCATCGGCGTGAACATTCCGGAGGAGTACGGCGGCGGGGGCGCCGGGATCTCCGAGCTCGCGATCGTTTGCGAGGAGCTCGCGGCCGCCGGCTGTCCGTCGTTCCTGCTGATCGTCTCCGCCGCGATCTGCGGGGAGCTGCTGGTCGAGTTCGGCAGCGACGAGCAGAAGGACCACTGGCTGCCCAGGATGGCGAGTGGCGACACGTGCCTCGCGTTCTCTATCACCGAGCCCGACGCCGGCCTCAACACGCACCGGCTCTCGACCAAGGCGACGCGAGAAGGCGATGTGTACAGGTTGAACGGTCAGAAGTACTACGCCTCCGCGGTCGACGAGGCCGAGGCGGTCGTGGTCGTGGCGCGGACTGGGGTTGACGAGGTCAGCGGTCGCGGGCGCTTGTCGCTGTTTCTCGTCGACGTCAACGCGGAGGGGCTCGAGAAGCAGCAGATCCCGGTCGAGATAACGGCGCCCGAGCGGCAGTACTCGCTGTTCTTCGACGACGTGGTGGTACCTGCATCCGCGCTCGTCGGCACCGAGGGTGAGGGTCTGCGGCACCTGTTCAAGGGCCTGAACCCGGAGCGCATCATGGCGGCCGCGCTCGAGAACGGGATCGGGCTGTACGCGCTGGGCAAGGCGGCTCGGTACGCGCGCGAACGTCAGGTGTGGAGCGTTCCGATCGGCGCTCATCAGGGCATCTCGCATCCCCTCGCCAAATCGAAGATCGAGGTTGAGCTGGCGCGGCTGATGACGCGCAAAGCTGCATGGCTCCACGACCACGGGCTCGACGCCGGCGAGGCGGCCAACATGGCGAAGTACTCGGCGGCCGAAGCGTGCCTGGGCGCGCTCGACCAGGCGATCCAGACGCACGGCGGCAACGGCCTGGCAACCGAGTACGGTCTGGCGACGCTGTGGGGCGCCGCGCGCTTGCAGCGCACGGCTCCGGTCAGCCGCGAGATGATCTTCAACTACATCGCGCAACACTCGCTCGGCCTGCCCCGCTCCTATTAGGCGGCCCACTCGTCGGGGCCTTGCGGCCGCTCGTCGAGGAGGCTCGTTGAGGCGAATCGTCGAGGAGGCTCGTTGAGGCGAATCGTCGAGGAGGCTCGTTGAGGCGAACTATGCGGATCCGGTTCCGGGGGGTGGAACCGGATCCGCAACGTTTGGATTGGGCGTGCTGCCCAGTCCCGCGCGAGCGATCCGCCGCTACGCTTAGCCCGACTGAGCGCGTCGCCGTTCACCGAGCGGCGCACAGAATCGAGAATCAGCCAACCGCTTGTTTGATAGCATGATAGATCCGCACCTGGGACACGAAGGGAGCTCCGCGTGAACGACAGCAACTCCGTGGTCATCGTCGAGGCTGTTCGCACGCCGATCGGCCGGGGCAACAAAGAGAAGGGCTATTACAAGGACACCCATCCGGCGACCCTTCTCGGAACCGCTTATCTGGCGCTGCTCGAGCGCACTGGAATCGATCCGAGCGAGGTCGGTGACGTGCTCTCGGGCTGCGTGAGCCAGTACGGCGAGCAGACTTACAACATCGCGCGCACCGCCTGGCTGCAGGCCGGCCTGCCGTACGAGGTCCCCGGTACGACGATCGACAGGCAGTGCGGTTCGGCACAGCAGGCAGTGAATTTCGGGGCGTCCATGATCGCCGCCGGCGTCCGCGACGTGGTCATCGGCGCAGGTGTCGAGCACATGGGCCACAACCCGCTCCTCGATCCGTTCGACAGTCCGCAAGGCGTCGCCTGGACGCCGGAGCTGCAGGAGAAGTGCGGCATCTCGTGGCAGACCGTCGCAGCGGAGCTCATCGCCGACGAGTGGGACGTGAGCCGCGAGGACATGGATGAGATCGGCGCGATGTCCCAGCAGCGCGCCGCGCAGGCCACTGCGGAGGGCCGGTTCGACCGCGAGATGATCCCGGTGAGGGTCAACGGCGACACGTTCACGAAGGACCAGGGGATCCGGCCGGACACCACCTTCGAGGGGCTCAGCGCGCTCCGCCCGGCCTTCAAGCCGGACGGCCGTCTGACCGCCGGCAACTCCTCGCAGATCTCCGACGGCGCCGCAGCGGTCCTCCTGATGTCACAGGCGAAGGCCGACCAGCTTGGGCTCAAGGCCCGCGCGAAGATCGTCGACCAGCTCGCGGTCGGCGTCGATCCGCGCGTGATGCTCACCGGCCCGATCCCGATCACCCAGCAGATACTCGAGCGCCAGGGCATGAAGATCGACGACATCGATCTGTTCGAGGTCAACGAGGCGTTCGCGTCGGTCATCGTCGCGTGGGAGCGCGAGGTTGGCGCGGATCTCGAGCGTGTCAACGTGAACGGCGGCGCGATTGCCCTCGGCCACCCGGTCGGCGCCACCGGCGCCCGCCTCGTCGCGACGATCCTGCACGAGCTCGAACGCTCCGACAAGGAGATTGGACTGGTGACGATGTGCTGCGGCGGCGGCATCGGTACGGGAACGCTGATCCAGCGGATCTGAACGACGGCAACGCGCACGATCGCCACCGCGACTGGATGCGAGCGCAGCCGTGAGACGCGATTACTCATATCCACTGCGGGTCGCGGCTGACAAGTACGCGGCCCGGACCGCGTTCGTCTACAAGGGCGATCGGTGGACGTTTCGCGAGTTCGACGCCGCCACCGATCGTCTGGCGTCGTCGTTCGAGCGGGCCGGCCTGACCGGTGAGCGCGTCGTCCTGCTGCTGCAGAACGAGCCGATGACCGTGATGACCTATCTCGCGCTCGCGCGCGTCGGCGCCACGAGTGTGCCGGTGAACCCGAGACTGCTGGCGGACGAGATCACGTTCATCATCGAGGACTCGGGCGCCACGGCGATCGTCGCCGATGCCGCCTTCGCCGCGAATGCTCGTGAGCTCGCGGAGCGCTCCCCGGCGGTGCGGCAACTGTTCACGGTCAACTGCGGCACCGAGGACGCCGGCGAGCGGCTCGAGGACCTGCTGGCGGCCGGTGGACCACCGCCGACGGTTGACGTCGACCCGATGTCGATCGCGATGATCGTGTACACGTCCGGCACCAGTGGCTTCCCGAAGGGGGTCGCGCGGACACACGACGCGAATCTGTGGACGACCGTCAACATGGTGCTCGGTCAGGCACGCTTCCCCCACGACGTCGAGGTCTTCGTGCTGCCGCTGTTCGGTATCGCCTTCATCTTCCAGGTGATGCCGATGATTCTCAGCGGCGGAGCGATCGTGCTCGACGGCGCGTTCGATCCCGCGCGGACCTGGGAGCTGTTGGAGGAGCATCGCGCGACGCGCGTGTTCCTGGCGCCGACGATGCTCGACTCGATGCTCGCGATCGAGGGCCACGAGAGCCGCGACGTCTCGTCGCTGCGGATCCTCAACACGGCGTACGAGTTCCCCGAGCGTGTGCGTACCCGCACCGCCGAGCGCTTCGGCGATCTGGTGGCGTACATGTACGGTCTGACCGAGGCGCAGTTGTGCATCTCGACGCCGAGCGAGTTCGCGCAGGACCCGACCAATGCCGGACACCCGATGGGGATGATGCGGATCCGCGTCGTCGACGAGCAGCACCAGCCGGTCGAGTCGGGCGTCGTCGGCGAGATAACGATGGAGGGACCCTCGCTGATGAGCGGCTATCACGAACGCGTGGAGGCGACGGCGGACGCGCTCGCGGACGGCTGGCTCTACACGGGCGACCTTGGCTACATCGACGCAGAAGGCCGCTTGCACATCTCAGGACGCAAGAAGGAGATGATCAAGACCGGCGGGTTCAGCGTCGATCCGATCGAGGTCGAGAAGGCGCTCCTGGCCTACCCGGGCGTGCGCGAGGCCGCGGTCGTGGGCGCGCCGGACGAGCATTGGGGCGAGGTCGTCGTCGCGTTCGTGTCCGCGGATGAGGCCGTCCAGCGCTCGCAGGACGACCTCCTGGCGTTCGTCAAGTCACGGATCGCCGGCTTCAAGTGCCCCAAGCGCGTCTCGTTCATCGACACGCTGCCCAAGAACGCAATGGGCAAGATCGAACGCGCGCGACTGCGCAAGCAGGCCGCGGCGGACTCCGAGCTGAGCGGCGACCGAGCATGAACCAGCAGCGCGTCGCGATCGCGGGGCGCTGAGCTGTGCCGCAGTCGTGGGCGCTCGAGCAGTTCAGCCTCGGCGGCAAGGTCGCGATCGTGACCGGAGCATCCTCCGGGCTCGGCGCCGCGTTCGCCTCGGGCCTCGCGGCCGCTGGAGCCGACATCGTCGCCTGCGCGCGGCGAGCGGACCGGCTCGTGCAGACCGCGGCGGAGGTCGAGTCGGCGGGTCAGCGCTGCCTTCCGATCGAGGCGGATGTGACGAAGGTCGACGACTGCGCTCGGGTCGTGAGCGACGCGATGGAGACGTTCGACCACGTCGACGTGCTGATCAACAACGCCGGCGTGGCCACCGCCTACCCGGCGACCCGCGAGGACCCGGCCGAGTTTCGGCGAGTGATCGAAGTGAACCTCCTCGGCACGTACTGGATGACACAGGCCTGCGGGCGGGTCATGCGCCCGGGCAGCAGCATTCTCAACATCGGCTCGATTCTCGGATCCACCACTGCCGGCCTCCCACAGGCGGCGTACGGCTCCAGCAAGGCCGCGATCATCGGCTTGACGCGCGATCTCGCCCAGCAGTGGACAGGTCGCAAGGGGATCCGCGTCAACGCGCTCGCGCCCGGGTTCTTCCCGAGCGAGATGACGGACCAGTACAACCCGGGCTATCTCGACAGCCAGATGGGTCGAGTGCCGGTCGGGCGGGTCGGGAGGCCGGAGGAGCTCGTCGCTGCGGCGGTGTTCCTCTCGAGCGATGCGGCGTCCTACATCACGGGCATACTGCTCCCCGTCGACGGCGGCCTGCTCACCACCTGACGGCGGCGTTGCACCGGCTTGTTATCGAACGACCGTTTGCTAGTATTTTCGGGTAATCAGGACGATTTCTGCGACGGGTGGGTGCCGTGACGCAAAAGCCAAGGACCTCACAACACAAGATCCCGCGTAAGCGCCGCGCCGAGGTTCTCGATGCCGCCGCTCGCGTGTTCCATCAGAAGGGCTACGAAGCGACGTCGATCCAGGACATCGCTGACGAGGTGGGCATCCTCAAGGGCAGCGTCTATTACTACATCAGCAGTAAGGAAGACGTCCTCTTCGAGCTCCTGGAGGAAGTCCACGAGGCCGCGCTCGGCGCCGTTCTGGAAGCGGTCGCGGCCGATGGCGATCCGCTCCAGAAGATTCGCGCTTTCGTACGTACGCTCGCTCAGTTCAACGCCGAGCACCGGGTGCGGATGGGCATTCTCCTGCACGACTTCCGCTCGCTGAGCGAAGAGCGGCGCCGTGAGATCGTCGGCGAACGCGACCAGTACGACTACATCCTGCGCCGGTTGATAACCGAAGGGCAGGAAGAGGGTCTCGTGTGCCGCGATGTCGATCCCAAGATCGCGGCGCTGGCCGTGATGGGGATGATCAACACGATCTACCAGTGGTATCGGCCGACGGGCGGGCAGCAGTCCGAGTACATCGGTTCGGTCTACTCGGATCTCGTGATCGGGGCGCTGGCCTGCACTCCGCACACGCACACGCCGGGGCATCTCGAGGACGGTGCCGCGTTCTCGATCTCGGCCCAGGTCGACGGGGCCCAGGCCGAGAACGGCGCAACGCTCGCGAGTGCTGATAGCAACGGCGCCGGCTCGGACGTATCGTCACGGTCGTCGCTCGCCTGACGGACTGATCGTCGCAGCGGTCACTCGCTGCGCGAGCGTGGTTGCGTGTTCGAACGGACGGTCGGTATAAATCGTGTTATGCCACGATCAACCCGGCCACCCGCCCCGAGAGACGAGCTTCGCGGCTCCGCGGCGAACGATGACGTCCTGCTCGCCCGCTTCGAGACGATGGCCCGGATCCGTGCCTTCGAGACGCGGGTGGGCCGCAACTTCCGCGAGGGCAACATTCACGGCTTTGTCCACACGTCCATCGGGCAGGAGGCGGTCGCCGCCGGCGCGTGCGCCGCGCTGCGGCCGCGCGACCTGATCACGACGACACATCGGGGACACGGTCACTGCCTCGCCAAGGGAGCGGATCCGATGGCGATGATGGCCGAGCTGTTCGGCCGGGAGACCGGTACGTGCCGTGGCCGCGGCGGCTCGATGCACCTCGCGCAGGCCGACCTGGGGATCCTCGGCGCCAACGGCATCGTCGGCGCCGGGATCCCGATCGCGGTTGGCGCGGCGCTCGCCGCGCAGGCCGCCGATGAGGGCACCGTCGCCGTCGCGTTCTTCGGCGAGGGCGCCGTGCACTGCGGCGCGTTCCACGAAGGCCTCGTTCTGGCCGTCGCGTGGCAGGTCCCGGTCGTGTTCGTGTGCGAGAACAACGGCTACGCCGAGTTCACCGCGAGCGCCGGCGCCTGGGGCGGGCCCGAGCCGGTCGAGCGCGCGGCCGGGTACGGACTGCCCGCGCAGGCCGTCGACGGATCCGACGTGATGCTCGTCGAGGCGGCGGTCAAGGCCACCGTCGAGGACGCCCGCGCCGGCGCCGGCCCCACGTTCCTCGAGATGCGCACGCACCGTCTCGGCGGCCATTACGAGGGGGACGCACAGGTGTATCGCGACGAGGAGGAGCTCGATCTCTGGCGCGCGAGCCACGATCCCGTTGGACAGCTCCGGTCCGCGCTCGAGGAGGCCGGCCACGGCGAGGCGGCGCGCGTTGCCTGGGAGGCCGCGGAGGCCGAGATGGACACCGCCGTCGAGCAGGCGCTCGCTGCCCCATATCCCGATCCCGCGACCGTGCTCGATTACGTCGGTGTCTGAGGTCGCGCAACAGACTCCTCGCTACATCGAGGCGATCAACGAGGCGTTGCGGTCGGAGATGGCCGCCGACGAGCGGGTCGTCGTGCTCGGAGTCGACGTCGGGGTCGGCGGCGGCGTCTACGGCGTGACGCGTGGCCTATACGACGAGTTCGGGCCGCGGCGCGTGCTCGACACGCCGATCGCCGAGGCGGGCGTGCTGGGAGCGGCCGTCGGCGCGGCGATGGCGGGTCTGCGGCCCGTCGCGGAGATCATGTACATGGACTTCATCACGGTCTGCCTGGATCCCATCGTCAACCAGGCCGCGAAGCTGCGTTACATGACGGGCGGCGGCGTAACCGTTCCGGTCGTGTTCCGCACCCAGACCGGCGGCGGCCGCAGCGCCGGCGCGCAGCACTCGCAGAGCCTGGAGGCGATCCTCGCCCACGTACCGGGCCTGCACCTCTACTGCCCATCCGATGCGCGAGACGCCCACGATCTCCTGATCGAGGCGATCCGCCTCGACGCGCCCGTGTGCTTCCTGGAGAACCGGCGCCTGTACGGCAAGCGCTCGGACTCCTGGGAGCGGGCTCCGCTGCCGGCCGGGCAGGCGCGCGTGCTGCGGCCGGGCACCGACCTCACGGTGGTGACGTGGGGACGTATGGTGCTCGAGACCGAGCAGGCGCTCGAGGAGCTCGGAGATGAGGCGTCGGTCGAGTTGATCGACCTCCGCACGCTGGCTCCGCTCGACGCCGAGACCGTGATCGCAAGCGTGCAGCGGACCGGCCGCTGCCTGATCGTGCACGAGGCGGTCACGCCCTTCGGCCCCGGCGCGGAGCTGCTCGCGCGGATCGGCGAGGATGCCCTGTTCGACCTCGAGGGACCGATCCGCCGCTACGGCGCGCTGCCGACGCCGATCCCCTACAGCCCCAAGCTGGAAGCGGCGATGATGCCCGACGCGGCGGGCATCGCGCGAGCGATCCGGGAGGTGCTCCGCGGATGACCGACGCGCTCGCGATCAACATGCCTCGCCTGTCGGACTCGATGGAAGAGGGCACGCTGGTGCGCTGGCTGATACGCGACGGCGACTCCGTCAACCCCGGCGACGAGCTCGCCGAGATCGAGTCCGACAAGGCCACCGCGGTCTACGAGGCGCAAGCCGGCGGGATCCTCACCACGGCAATCCGCGAAGGCGACACGGTCCCCGTCGGCGCGCTGATCTGCTGGCTCGGCGAGACGCCCGGTGCGCCTGCCGGCACCGGTGACACCGCCGGTCCCGCCGGCGCGGCCGACTTGGCGGGCGCGGCTGACGTCGAGGCGGCGAGCGGCAACGGCGCCGGCACGGCGGAGCGGCGCGCCGGATCCCGCCCGAAGGCTTCGCCGCTCGCGAGGCGGATGGCGGCGTCGCACGGCGTCGATCTCGAGCGCGTTCGGGGCACCGGTCCGGATGGAAGGATCACCCGCGAGGACGTGGAGCTCTACCTGTCCGCGACGCCTCCGGTCGAGGCGCCCGCGGCTCCCTCTGTCGAAGCGCCGACGGTTCCCTCTGTCGAGGCGCCCGCGGCTCCCTCTCTCGAGGCGCCTGCGGTTCCTTCCGTCGAGGCGCCTGCGGTTCCTTCCGTCGAGGCGCCCGCCGGCCCGCCGGTCGCGGCACCCCCCTCCCCCGGCCCCGCTGCGGCGCCGCCGCTGGGCGGTCGCGGCGAGGTCGTCGTGCAGCCCCTCTCGCGCGTGCAATCGCTCGTGGCCCGGCGGATGGTTGAGTCGCGCCACGAGGCGCCGAACTTCGAGGTGCGGATGCGAATCGACGCCGACCCGGTCGCGTCGCTGCATGCGCAGCTGAAGGAGCAGGTCCCCACCGGAGGGCCGTCGGTCAACGACTTCATCATCAAGGCTGCGGCGGTCGCGCTGCGCGAGCACCCGCGGGCCAACGGGGCATATCACGACGACACGTGGCAGCTCTACGGGCGTGTCAACGTCGGGATCGCCGTGGCGACCAACGACGGGCTGATCGTGCCCACGATCTACGACGCGGATCAGAGGTCGCTGGGCGAGATCGCGCGCACCGCGAGGGAGCTCGCCGCTCGGGCGCGCGAGGGACGGATCAGCCCGCAGGAGCTCGACGGCGGCACGTTTACCGTCTCGAACCTCGGAATGTTCGGCGTCGACGGCTTCAGCGCGATCATCACCCCGCCGCAGGCAGCGATCCTCGCGGTCGGCGCGATCGTCGAGGAGCCGGTCGTCCGCGATGGGGCCGTCGTTCCCGGACGCGTCCTGGAGCTCGCCCTCTCGTGCGATCACCGCATCCTCTACGGGGCCGACGCGGCACGTCTCCTGGGACGGATCCGGGACCTGTTGGAGCGTCCGTTGTCGCTGCTGCTCGCTTGAGGTAGGTTGCTCCAGTTCGGATGATGCCGACGGGGTCGACGCTCAGGGGGGTACTGATGATCACCACGCATTTGCAGCTCTGTCAATCGTTTGGTAGGTTCCAGAAGATGACCGTGCAGCCCGAGCCGGCGAGGATGCAGACGTCTCGCACCCGAGCCTAGGATGGCCGGACCGATGAGCCCAACCCGCGCGACTCGGCGGCTGAGCGTGACACTCTCGTCTCCTCGCGCGCCAGTCCAAGCGAAGGTGCTCAGTCCAGGCGACACGAGCACGCCCGCGTCGCAACCAGGACGCACCGAGAGGCTCGCCGTGTCGTATCAGCCGCCCTGGTGCACTCCCGTCGTTTCAGCGGCCCCGCTCACGCTGCGCGAGCGCCGAGCCGCGCAGCTGCTGGCCCTCGTGCAGGAACTGAGCGATGCCCACCTGGACACGATCCAGCTTGTCGGCGACGCGGATCTCGGGCTCGATTGGGCCCTGCACATCGACTACATACGACGCCTGCGGAACGTCACGGAGCACGCACTCGCGACGGTCGCTACCGCTGACGGCGTGTGACGAGAAGCGGTGTCGCCAGTAACGAGGAGCTGTGAATGAGCCTTACGACGCGTGGAAACGTCACCTACGACTTCACGGGCAAGACCGTGATCGTCACAGGCGCCGCTCGAGGCATCGGGCGTGCCATCGCCGATCTGTTCGCCACTGCAGGCGGCACGGTCGTGATGGTCGATCTCGACGAAGAGGCGCTTGCGTCCGCGGCGGATGAGGTCGGCGGCATCCCGGTCACTGCGAACATCGCGCAGTCGGCCGACGCGAACCGGATCGTGGCCATCGCCGTTGAACAATCGGGCCGCGTCGACATTCTGATCAACAACGCCGGAAACCTTCGCGACGGCATGTTGTGGAAGACGGACGATGCTGCCTGGGACGAGGTTCTGGCCGTCCACCTCGGCGGGACGTTTCGGCTGACGCGAGCGTGCGTGCCCCACTTCCGCGAGCAGCAGTACGGTCGCGTCGTCAATTTCACTTCCTTCACCGGCCTTCGGGGCAACATGGGGCAGTCGAACTACGCTGCCGCCAAAGCGGGACTGATCGGCTTCACCCGAACGGCCGCGAGGGAGCTCGCCCGGTTCGGCGTGACGGTGAACGCCGTTGCGCCGATGGCACGCACGCGGATGATCATGTCGATGCCTGAGGACAAGCGCGAGGCGATGGAGGCACTGATTCCGATTGGCCGCTTCGGCGAGCCCACCGAGGTCGCGTCGGCGGTCGCCTTCCTCTCATCCGTCGAGGCGGGTTACATCACCGGAGCCGTGCTTCAGGTGGACGGCGGCATCTCGATGTGACGCATGGCGACCGCGGGCACTAAGCCGCCAACCCGCTCCGGGCAGCGCTACGAGGAGCGGCGGGCACAGGTGGTCGACATCGCGGCGCATGTGTTCGCCGTGCGCGGTTATCACGCGGCGACGATCGACGATCTCGTCGAAGCGACGGGCCTGAAGCGGGGTGGCCTCTATCACTACATGAGCGGCAAGGAGGACTTGCTCGTCGCGATTCACGAGCGGTTCATCAACCCGCTGCTCGACAACGCCCGCGAGATCGCCAACAGGCACGAGCCCCCAGAGGTCGAGCTGCGGCTGCTGGCGCACGCGCTCGTGCAGGACATCGCGACCTATCGGGATCAGGTGACGGTATTCCTGCACGAGTGGCGGCTGATCGAGGGAAACCCGGAGTGGGAGAACATCCGCCGGGCCCGCAAGGCGTTCGAGGACATCATCGGCGACTGCCTGCGGGGCGGCAAGCAGTCCGGCGTTTTCCGGGACGTCGACGACACGACGACCCTCCGCGGCTTCCTCGGCATGATCAACTACACCTACCAGTGGATGAATCCGCAGGGTCGCATTCCGCCGGCCGACATCGCCGACCGCTTCGTCGACATCTTCCTTCACGGCATCCTCTCGAGCCCTTAGCCGGATGGGTGGGGGCTGGACAAGTGTCCACCTCAGCTGGGGGGCTGACAACTACCCACTCGCGCCGCCGGCGATCCAGCCTGGACAACCACCCGCTCGCGCCGCCGGCAATCCGGCCTGGACAACTACCCGCTCGCGCCGCGGGCGATTCGGCCTGGACAACTACCCGCTCGCGCCGCGGGCGATTCGGCCTGGACAACTACCCACTCGAGCCGCTGACAACGGCCAGTGGGCAGTTAACCCTCCACCAGATGGTCAACATCCCATTCGCCTTCGCTCGGCGCGCGAGTGGGACGTTGTCCAGGTTCCCGCCCGCCCCGGCTCCCCGCGCGATTGCCCCCCGTGTTGCCCAGGCTCCCTGCCGGCTATCCAGACGACGCGCTCAGATCGACTGGCCGGCATCGGCGCCGGTATTGACCGCGGCGACGAAGTCCGCCGCGTTGGCGGCGTCGCCGATCACGATGTGCGAGCGGCCGTTGAGCGCGTCCGTGAGATCCGAGCCGCGGGGCTGCCAGCCGATCGCGAGCGCGACGTGGTTGGCCTCGACGCTCGCGAGCGTTCCGTCCTGACGCTCGAAGTTGACACGGTCGGGTTCGATCGAGACGACTCGACATCCGGTCAGGATCGCGACGCCGCTCTCGCGCAGACCGTGGATGAGATGCCGGCGCGTGATCAGCTCGATCCCGCGCCCGACTGACGGGAGCATCTCGACGATCGAGACCTCGCACCCGGCGGCGGCCAGAAACTCGGCCGTCTCGCAGCCGGTCGCGCTGCCCCCGATGACGACTACTCGCTCCCCGGAGCTGACCTGCTCCTGGCCCAGGAGTATCCGTTGCGCGTCGATTACGTTCGGTCCGTCGATGCCGGGGATCGGCGGCACGAGTGGTCGGGCCCCGGTCGCGACGATCACGACCTCCGGATCTTCCGCGAGGATCGTCTCGGGAGTGACGTCGACGCCGAGATGGACGTCCACTCCGAGATCGGCGACCACGCGCTCCGCGTGGTCCCTGAACCGGAGAACCTCGTGCTTGCTCGGCGCCCGTGAGGCGACGTCGAGCTTGCCGCCGAGGCGCTCCTCCCGGTCCCAGATCGACACCTCGTGACCCCGCAGCCGCGCGATCCGCGCCGCCTCGAGCCCGGCGGGTCCTCCGCCGACGATCATCACGCGCCGCTGCGTCGGGCTGCGCGCCACCTCCCACACAGCCTCGCGCGAGACCTCCGGGTTCACCGCGCAACGCGCCTGCTGCGCGCGCGAGATGAGGTCCAGGCACGCGTTGCAGGAGATGCAAGGCGTGATCTCGTTCCCGCGGCCCGCGCGGACCTTGCGAGGCCAGTCGGCATCGGCGAGCAGGCCGCGCCCGAGCCCGATCAGGTCGGCCTCGCCGGCCTCGAGCACGCGCTCGGCCACGGCCGGGTCGTCGAGTCGCCCCGCCGCGATCACGGGTACATCGACGGCCTGCTTGATCGCCGCCGCCAGATGGACGAGACATCCCCGCGGCAGAGACATGGGCGGGATCGTCAGCTCGAGCGTGTGCCAGCTGCCGGCCGAGACGCTCAAGCAACTGACGCCGGCGGCCACCAGCCGGCGGAAACCTCGACGGCTTCGGCGAGGTCGAAGCCGCCTTCGATGCCCTCGCTACCCGAGAGCCGGCAGAACAACGGGTAATCCTCGCCGGCGCCGGCGCGGATCGCAGCCACAATCTCGAGCAGGAAGCGCGCCCGGTTCGTGAGATCGCCGCCGTATTCGTCGGTCCGGTGGTTGACGAGCGGCGAGAGGAACTCGCACGGCAGGTAGCAATGGGCGGCGTGGATCTCGACGAAGTCAAAGCCCGCCTCGCGGCATCGAGCCGCGGCCGAGCCGTAATACTCGAGCAGCTCCTGGATGTCGTCGTAGGTGAGCTCGCGCGGGATCGGCGTGCGCGGCGAGAGCGGCACCGGCGAGGGAGCCACCGGCTCGCTGAGGTTGGTCTGGCGGCCGGGATGCCAGAGCTGAATCCCGATCGGCACGCCCTCCTGCTTGACGGCTTGAACAAGTTTGCTCAGGCTCGGGATGAACTTCGAGTCGTGCAGGCGCAGCTCGGGACCGATCGCCGACTTCCCCGGCGCCACGAGGCTCGCCTCGATCGTGATCATCCCGACACCGCCGACGGCGCGCCGGCGGTAGTAGGCGATCGTGGCCTCGTTGGCGAACCCGTCCTCGCCGGGCAGCCCTGATCCCATCGGGAGCATCACGAGCCGGTTGGACAGCTCGAGTCCCGCCACGGTCATCGGCTCGAACAGCAGCGATGGCATCGCGTCTACGATATCGAACCACCGTTTGGTCGTGGGCAGCGCCTAGCGGGCACGGCCGCAGCCCCAGGCGAAGGCCCGGCCGCAGCCCCGCGATCGCGCTCGCGCTCGATTCTCCACCCAAACGGCACCATCGGCAAGCCCCGTTGCGCCGAATGGTCCGAACCGACCCCCGCGGGCCTCGCGCCGCGGTTGACGGGTATGCCAGAATCGGCCCAGCTCAACGGGGGAATGGTGCATGTGACCGCCGCATCGAACAGAAATCCCAGACGTCGAGAGCCGCGCAAGCGGCGCGCCGAGGTCCTCGACGCGGCCGCGCGTGTGTTTCACGAGAAGGGCTACGAGGCGACGTCCATTCAGGACATCGCCGATGAAGTGGGAATTCTCAAAGGCAGCGTCTATTACTACATCAGTAGTAAGGAAGACGTGCTGTTCGAGCTGCTCCAGGGGGTGCACGACGCCGCCTTCCGAGCCGTCCTCGAGGCGCTCGAGGAGGAAGGTAACCCGCTGCAGAAGATCCGCTCTTTCGTCAGCACGCTCGCGCGGTTCAACGCGGACAACCGCGTGCACATGGGAATCCTCCTGCACGACTTCAGATCTCTCAGCGAGCCGCGACAGCGAGAGATCGTGCGCGAGCGCGACCAGTACGAGCGCATCCTCCGCAAGCTGATCGCGGAAGGCCAGGATCAGGGGCTCGTCTGCCCGAACATCGACCCTAAGCTCGCGACGCTCGCGATCATGGGCATGATCAACACGATCTACCAGTGGTACAAACCCACTGGTGCGCGCCGCTCCGAGTACATCGGCTCGGCTTACGCGGACCTCGCGATCCGGGCGCTGGATTGCAGCGAGGAAGGTCGGACCCCCGGGGAGCTGTCCGACTACGTGTCACTCCCGCAGTGACGGTTTGACAGACTCTCACAAGTGGGCCGCCGAGCGGACCGGGGTACGCGTTATCCGCTGGTCGGCTGGGATGTTTTCTGCTGCTGCTCGCGAACCCAGGCGAGGATCGCGCGGGAATGCGCGAGGATCGTGCCGTCCGGCAGCTTCATCGCAGGCAGCTTGGTGGTACCGGTGGCGGCCTTGAGCTCCTCGCGCCCGCCCCGGCGCAGGAACGGAATCGGGCTGCCGTGTGCGGCGATGATCTTGTCGTATTCGATGTCCGCCGCGCGCATCGCTTCCTGCACGCGCCGGCATGGATGCATCTTCGGCCCCCCGTCGTCCCCGTGACAGACGAACAGGCTCGGCCTCTCGTTGCTCATCGACGGGTCGACGCTCTCGCTCACGCTCCACCTCCTCCGGCGGCCGCGTAAATCATATCCCCGTCTATGGGGCCGTCAACAGGCCTGGGGCGTGGCGCGGACGCCCTCAGCGCACCGCCGCCGCACGCCGGGGCCGGACCGATCGCGCGCTGCCGCGCGCCATCCGCAGTCCGAATCGAGCCATCGCCCGCGGCATCCGTTCCGCGTTCGCGACCACGTCGGCGAGCGCCTCGGCGAAACGGCGGACGTCGGCTTCCTCGATCAGCAGCGGTGGAAGCGCCTTGACGACGTTCATTCGATGCCCGGCAACCTGGCAGAGGATGCGGTGCTCGTGGAACAGCGGCACCGTGATCAGCTGTGCGAACAGCCCAGGCTGGACGCGCTCGAGCGCGTGAAACATCGACCTCCCAGCTCCGCGCGCGGGCGGGCCGAACTCAATCGCCCACATCAAGCCGAGCCCGCGGACGTCGCGGACGATCTCGTGACGCGCGAGGAGCGGCTGGGTCAGTTCGAGCAGCAGCGCGCCCATCCGCTCGGCACGGGCAACGAGACCGTCGCGCTCGAGCACGCGCAGCGTCGCCAAGCCGGCTCCGGCCGCGAGGTCGTTGCCGCCGAACGTGGACCCGTGCCGGACTGCGCGCTCCATGCTGTCGAACACACGGTCGAACGCCGCCCGCGACACGAGCACCGCTCCGATCGGTACGAATCCGCCCGACAGGGCTTTCGCCAAGCAGATCATGTCGGGCTCGAGCCCCCAGTGCTCGAGCGCCAGAAATCGCCCCGTCCGGCCGAGGCCGGTCTGAACTTCGTCGCACACGAACAAGGTCCCGGACTCGCGGCACAAGCGCTGCGCCGCCGCGAGGTACCCGTCTGGCGGCAGGTGGACGCCCTTGCCCTGGATCGGCTCCACGATCAGCGCTGCCACATCGCCGCGCGAGAGCTCGCGTTCGAGCGCGGCGAGGTCCCCGAACGGAACGTGCTCGCAGCCCGGCACCAGCGGGCCGAAGCCGGCCCGGAACTCGTCGTTGCCGTTGAGCGAGAGCGCTCCCAGCGTGAGGCCGTGGAACGCGTGCTCGGCATGCAGCAGACGCGGACGGCCCGTCGCCGCGCGCGCGATCTTCATCGCCGCCTCGACCGCCTCGGTGCCGGTGTTGGCGGGCACCATCGCGGCGACGCTCCGCGGAGCGCGCGCGAGCAGCTGCTCGGCCAGCACGCCGGTCAGCAGCGTCACCCCGAGCTGCGGCAGGCTGGCGGTGCCGGCCGCGAGCACATCCTGCATGCCGGCGATCACGTCGGGATGGTTGCGCCCGAGCGCGAACACGCCGTAGCCCGAGATCAGATCGAGGTAGCGCTGACCGTCGGCGTCGATCAGATACGCACCCTCGCCCGCCACCCACGTACGGTCGAACCCGAGCGTGCGCAGAATCCGCCCCATCTGCGGATTCAGATAGCGCTCGTTGAGGTCCATTTCGTCGCCGACGCGGCGCGTCAGCAGATCGCGGACCTCGGGCACTCCGTTGACCGACGGCAACACTCGGTTCACCGGCGGATAAGAGTAATCGTCCGCGCGCACCTCAGGACGCGAGATTGAGTACAAGCCCTCAGGCCGACGCTGTCCATGCGCGCAGATCGAGGACTGAAATTGACCTCGATTGTTCGTAGCCTGATCGGTATCAACCCACCCTTTGCAGAGGAGGACCGCAGATGGATTGGAAGCTCGAATTGATGGCCGTGCCCGTGTCGGACGTCGACCGCGCGAAGGCCTTCTACACCGACGCGGTGGGGTTCATCGCAGATCACGACCACACGCTCAGCGACGAGCTCCGCTTCGTGCAGCTGACGCCGCCGGGGTCGGCGTGCTCGATCGCGATCGGCAAGGGCATCGTCGAGACCGAGCCGGGGAGCGTCGCCGGCCTGCAGCTCGTCGTGGCGGACATCGAGCAGGCTCGCGAAGACCTGCTCGAGCGCGGGGTCCCGGTCGACGACGTGCAGGACTTCCCTTGGGGGTCGTTCGTGTTCTTCAGCGATCCCGACGGCAATCGCTGGTCCGTGCAGCAGATCGTTCCCCGCTGAGGCTCCGAGCCCGTGCGCGGCCGCGCTGAGCGCTCAGCTCGCGGCCGTGCTCGGCGTCCGGGTAGAGTTCTCGCGGCCGGTGCGACGATCCGCGAGCCACCCGCTGTTCGAGGATTAGCGCGGCGTCGTGCGCATTCTCGCCCTCGATGGCTCGCCCGCCGGCGGCGGGCGGACGTGGACCGCGATCGAGGCCGTTCTCGTCGGCTTGCCGGCGGACGTCGAGACCGAGCTGATCTCGCTCGCGGACGGCCCCGATCCGGCGCTCGCCGCGGCCGCGTCGGCCGAGGCGTTCGTGTTCGGCTCGCCGATGTATCGCGCATCGTTTGCGAGCCCGCTGAAGGCCATGCTCGATCGCCTCCCGCGCGGCATGTGGGGCGAGTCGAGCGCGCCGATCACCGCTCGCGCGGTCGCGATCGTCGCAACTGGCGCGAGCTGGCATCACTTCCTCGGACTCGATTCGCTGCGCAACGTGCTCGGCGGCTTCTTCGCCGCCCACGTCCTTCCGCCGGGGCTGTATGTACCGCGGGAGGGGTTCGGCGAAGACGGCGCGCTGCTGGACGACTACGCCGAGCTCGCCGCCCAGCAGGGACGGGCGTTGGCCGACCTGGCGGATGCGATCGCCCGCAGTCCGGCGCTGGCCGGTCTTCGACCGCAGGCGTGAGGCAGCGGACACCTGGCCTCGCCGCGCGTCGCGCGGCGGCTTTCCGTCCGGCCCGAATGCGAACATATGTTCGTGACCGTCGCCACGATCCTTCACGCGGACCTCGACTCGTTCTACGCGTCGGTCGAGCAGCGCGATGACCCGCGGCTGCGCGGCCGGCCGGTGATCGTCGGGGCGGGCGTCGTGCTGGCCGCGAGCTACGAGGCGAAGGCGTTCGGCGTACGCACGGCGATGGGAGGTGCGCGGGCGCGAGCGCTGTGCCCGCACGCGGTCGTCGTGCCGCCGCGGATGCAGGCGTACAGCGAGGCGAGCAAGGCGGTCTTTGACGTGTTCGAGCGAGACGGCGCCCGTGGTCGAGGCGCTGTCGATCGACGAGGCGTTCCTGGACGTCCGCGGGCTCGAGCGAATCTCGGGCACTCCGACGAGATCGCCCAGCGCCTGCGCGTGGAGGTACGCGACCGAGGTCGGGCCTCCCGATCACCGTCGGAGTCGCTCGGACGAAGTTCCTCGCCAAGGTCGCCAGCGCCGTCGGCAAGCCCGACGGGCTGCTGCGTCGTACCGGCCGACGAGGAGCTCGCGTTCCTGCACCCGCTGCCGGTCGAGCGGCTGTGGGGAGTCGGCGCGCGTGACGGCAGACAAGCTGCGCAGCCGCGGGATCACGACCGTCGGCGAGGTGGCGCGCGCTGGGCGAGGCGACGTTGATCGCACTGCTCGGCCGCGCGTCGGGCCGCCATCTGTTCGCGCTGGCCCACAACCGGGACCCGCGGCCGGTCGAGCGTCGGCGGCGGCGGCGCTCGATCGGCGCGCAGCGTGCCCTTGGTACGCGCGCGCGGGCGCCTGGCGAGATCGCCGCCACGCTCATGGCGCTGGTCGACCGGGTCGCCCGGCGCCTGCGCACCGCCCATCGGGTGTGCCGCACCGTCGTGCTGCGGCTGCGCTTTCGCGACTTCTCGCGCGCAACGCGCTCGCACACGATGGCCGAGGCGACGGATCACACGCCGACGATCCTGCTTACTCGCGAGCGCGGCTGCTGCGCACGGCGGTGCCGCTGATCGAGCGTCGCGGCCTAACGCTGATCGGGATCGCGCTGAGCGACCTGTGCGGACCGCGGCGCGGTACAGCTCGCGCTGCCGCTCGACCGTGCCCGCGAGCTCGATGCGACGCTTGACCGCGTGCGCGACCGCTTCGGATCCACATCGATCACCCGCGCGGCACTCGTCGGCCGCGACCCGGGCGTATGGGTACCACTCCTGCCGGATTAAGAGTCGGGTCGACTCTCGGCGGCGGGGCGGGGGTGTGATTTGTCCGACGGACGGTGCCGGTGCGGCATCTTGTCGTTGGCGGCGGCTGGCGAGGTTTCGGCGCGTGGCACCATCCGACTGACCCATCACACCCCCCACCTCGCCCATGTCGGTGGGTGGCCGGATGGTCCCATCGCTCGGACAGCCGGACACTCGCGACCGTTGCGGCATCCAGACACCCGTCTACCGCTTCTGCACCGTTGTTCTCGCTCGCGAACCTGGATAACTGCCCACTCGCGCGCCGACGAACGCCCACTGGGACGAAGACCCTCGTGTGCATGGTCAACAGCCCACTGGCCGAGTTCCACGGCTCGAGTGGGTAGTTATCCAGGCGCCTTCGCGCTTGTGACCAGCCGAAAGGCGGCCCACGCGCAACGGGGGACATGGGGTGATGGGTCCGCACGATGGTGCCTCGCGCGGAACCCTCGCCGGCCGCCGCCAACGACCAGACCGCGCACCGGCACCATCCTGCGGACTCATCACGTGCCATGTCACCAGATCAGGCGATACAAAGTGCCACCCGCAAACATCCCGGGAGGCAGAGCCACGTCACGGAGCGATCTCCCCAGACGGCCACGACCAACGACGGTTCCCAAGCGGACAAGTGTCAACGCCACTCGAACGTCGTCGTCGTGCCGGGCCAGGACCGGTACAGGAACGCACGTCCTCGCCAGCGCACGGCGAACCTCATCGGGTGAGTCGCGTTGTTGTAGACGATCAGGACCCGGATGCCGTTCGGGTTGAGAAAAGCGACGTCGTCGAGCCCGGGACTGACAGTCAGCATGTTGCCGGAGTTGACTCCGTAGGAGACGAAGTTGTTGGACTGAATTCTCGTCGCTCCCGGCATCACGAACGCGCTCACCTGACCGAGCTGGAAGTACTTCGCGCTGAGCGTCACGGCCTGCGTCTGCTCGTTGATGGTGACAACCCCGGTGCAGCCGAGGCAACCGCTGTTCGGCGCCTGGACGGGGCCGCCGGTGGGGTCGAGCGCGAGGTTCCACCCCGCGACTGCGCTCGCCCAGTCGCGCAGCGAGCTGATCAGCAGCTCGGAGGTCGAGAACGGACGGATCTCCGGCGAGCACTCGTCGACGATCTGTTCGAGCCATGGCGCGATCGCGTGGACCTGGCTCATCACGGTCGGGCTGCCGAAGTAACAGTGCCAGGCGATGCCGCTCAGCGCGTGTGCGGCCTCGCCGGAGGCGAGCGCGCTTGGGACCGACAGGACGTCCCAGCCGGCGTCGTATCCGAAGATCCCGACCGTCAGCCCGGCGGCCTGGAGCGCGGGGCGCAGCTCGTTGACGACGAAGGACGCCTCTTGTGGCTCAGGCAAGTCGAGCCCCGGATAGGCCGTTTGGGTAGCGGGCTCGTTCTCGGGCGTGATCGCGGAGATGGCGATGCCCTGGGCCGCATACGCCTGAATGAACTTGACGAGATACGCGGCGAGCAGCGGATAGTCGCCGGTCAGGAGGGTGCCCGTCGAATCGGGATCGCCGAGCGCGGCGTTGGTCTTCATCCAAGCGGGTGGGCTCCATGGGCTGGCGAGCACCAGCGCCTGCGGATTGAGCTGCAGCGCCTCGCGCAGGGCCGGGATCACGTACGTCTGATCGTGC
Source organism: uncultured Solirubrobacterales bacterium (assembly GCA_963763525.1). Taxonomy (GTDB): domain Bacteria; phylum Actinomycetota; class Thermoleophilia; order Solirubrobacterales; family Solirubrobacteraceae; genus Palsa-465. The sequence continues at coordinate 333,652 of CAVXPA010000005.1, read as the reverse complement.
GCGATCGAGAAGCTCGACAGGGTCAGATCGCTCTCGCCCGGCGGCAGGTCGTCATACGAGTACGGCGCGCCGATCGTGTAGTCCGATGCGCCGACCGGCACGCGGATGAAGCCGAGATGGATCCCCGCCGGCCCGAAGAGGTCGGCGAACACGGTGGCGCGGGTCAACGGCGGCAGCTCCTCGTAGAGCAGCCACGCCGAGCTGTCGGTCATCGCGGCGCCGATGCCGGCGAACCGCTGGTAGCGGGCCGAGTCCTCGACCGAGATCACCGGCACCCCGCGCGGAACACCGTGCGGGATGGCCGCCGCGAAGTGGCGGCTCGGCATCGGGCGCATCCGCTCGGACAGGTACGCGTTCGTTTGCACCACGGTCACGGTTGGCCCCTTGGGCTGCGATGCAACGGCAACCGGGGCCCACCCCGCGAGCGCGAGAAGCGCGAGGAGCACGAGGAACTCAAGGAGCGCGAGGAGCGCGACCGGCGACGGCGCCAGGAGCGCGACCGGCGACGGCGCCACGGGCGCGAGCGGCGACCGCGCGCGGGTCAGTCCGCGGTCGCAGCCGGAAGGTGCTCGGCCCACGGCGCGGCGGCCTCGAGCTGGCCGGCCAGTGAATAGAGGACGTCCTCGGCGCCTAGCCGCCCGACGAGCTGGATGCTGAGCGGCAGGCCGTCGGCCGCGAAACCGGCCGGCAACGCGATCGCGGGCTGGCCCGTTACGTTGAACGCGGCAGCGTACGGGGAGAAGCGCGCGGCCCGATCGAACGCGGCTGCGGCGCCGCGGCCCCAACCGCCCTCGGCGGCGATCGCAGTCGACGCGAGCACCGGCATCAACAGCACGTCGATCTCGTCCCAAAGCGCGAGGACCCGAGCGGTGACCCGCGCGCGGGCAGCGCGCAGCGCTGTCACGCGGCCGGCCGGCACGAGCGCGCGGCCCGCGGCCGCCATCTGCCGGCTCGAGCGCTCCAGCTTGGCGCGATCGGGCACCTTCAGCGACTCCTCGTAGATGCCGCGCGTCCACAGGCGGACGAACACGAGCCCGGCGCTCACGGGGTAGTCGGGATCCCGCTCGACGACCTCGTGTCCGAGCTCGGCGAGCAGCCGAGCGGTGCGCTCGCACGCCTCCCGCTGCTCGCTCGAGAGCCGCGCGACGACACCGGGCGGGATTTTCAACGAGACCGCGATCCGCAGCTTGCCCGGCGGCATCGCCGCCGCGTCGGCGAACGGCCGCGGCGGCGGTGGCGCGGTGTCGGCATCGCCGGCCACGTTCCCGTGGATGGCGTCCAGAAGCAGCGCGCTGTCGCGCACCGAGCGCGCAAGCGCACCGTAGATCGACAGGCCGAGCCAGCTCTCGCGCGCCGGTTGCATCGAAACGCGGCCGCGCGTCGGCTTCATCCCGACGAGCCCGCAGCTGGCGGCGGGGATCCTGATCGAGCCGCCGCCGTCCGAGCCCGTGGCGACTGGGACCAAGCCGGCCGCGACCGCCGCAGCCGAGCCGCCCGACGAGCCGCCCGGCGTGCGCGCGAGGTTCCACGGATTCCGGGTGATCCCGTTGGCGTCGCTCGCGGTCCAGGGGAAGATCATCAGCTCGGGCACGTTCGTGATGCCGATCGGGATCGCGCCGGCGGCGTGCAGACGCCGGACGATCTCAGCATCGGCGCCTTCGGGCGCCCCGAACGAGCGCGAGCCGCGGGTCAGCGCCTGGCCGCGCACCGGCGTGTCGTCCTTGATCGCGATCGGCACACCGGCGAGCGGCGCCGTGAGGTCGCTCAGCCCGTCGGCCTCGGCGAGCGCCTGATCCGCCATCACCGCCCGAAACGCGTTCACGCGCGGGTCGATCGCCTCGATCCGGCGCAGGAACAGCTCCACGAGCTCGCGCGCGCTCGCCTCCCCCGCCCGCACCAGCTCTCCGAGCGCGGCCGCGCCGGCGAATGCGATGTCTTGGTCCGCGGTCGCGGTCACCTGCGTAGCCTCGCAGCTACTGGAGCGCGAGCACCAACTCGCGGATCGCCCCCGGGTAGCGATACGCGATGCCGCCGTGCTTGCCGTCGAACAGCTCCAGTGAGTGGTCGACCCCGAGCTTTCCGAGCTCGATCGAGAATGCCTGCGCGCCGAGGTCGAGGAAGTACTCATCGCCCAGGCCGGCGTCGAGGTAGATCCGGCGCATGCTCCGCAGCGCGTCGGCCCGTTCCGGCGCCATTCGCACGGGATCGAGAGCGAGCCAGCGTTGCCACACGTGCTCGATCAGGCGGCCGGTCTCGATCTCGAACGGCAGCAGCGCCTCCCCCGGACGGTCCGGGTCCGGAGAGTAGGCGCACGCGTAGCCATACATCTCCAGCGGCTTGCCGAAGCGCGACCAGTCCAGGTGGTCGAGCTGCGCCAGCTCCTGGAAAAAGCGCGCGTAGGACCCGTCGAAGTGGTCCCGCAGCGCGCGCACGACCTCCGGGAACGAGCGCGCATAGCAGGATTCGAACAGCGCATCGCCCGCGTGTGACGCGAGCGCGCCGAACGTGTCGGGGCGCAGCATGGGCACGACCATCGCGCCATAGCCCCCCGAGGACTTGCCGGCGAGGCCGCGATGATCGCGGCTCGCGCGGGTGGGATAACGGTGATCGACGAACGGGACGACCTCGTCGCACAGGTAGTCGAGGTAGCGGCCGGTGCTGGTCGAGTTGAGGAACTGCGAGCCGCCGATCGAGGTCCAGGCGTCGACGAACACGACGATCGCGTCCGGGCAGTCGCCGGCAAGGAACATCTGGTCGAGGCGCTCGACGATCGTCGGCTCGAACGCGGCCCGAGAGAGCCACATGTCGAGCTGACCCGTGTACCCCTGGATGACGTAGACAGCGGGCACGGGTTGGGCGTCTGCATCGCGCACCACGCCGGGCGATCGGTACACGTACAGCGGACGGCGAGCGGGATCCCCGAGTGGGTTATCGAGTAGCAAGTCGGACTCGACCACGAGCTCGTCGAACGAGCCCGACAGCGGCCGCGACCACGGCGGACCAGGACCCCCCTCGACCTCGCGCAGAGCCATTCGAGGACCGTACCGGAAGCCGCGACGCTCCGCGACTGCGCGCCCCAACGGCGTTTGTATAGTGGCCACTCAGGCTTCGGATGCTCACCACGACAGCACGCGCGAATGATTGACCAGGTGCAGATCCCTGGGCCCAACGGCGCCGGAGCCGACGTCGACGCGGAGGAGACGAGCGAGTGGATCGAAGCGCTCGACGCGGTGCTCGCGGTCGACGGCCCGGATCGTGCCAGGCAGCTTCTGACGCAGGTCGTCGAGCGCGCCCAGCATGCCGGCACCGGCCCGATCGCGCGCCTGACGACCCCCTACATCAACACGATCCCGCCCGACCGCGAGGCGCGTCTGCCGGGCGACCCGGCGCTCGAACGCCGGCTCCGCTCGATCATGCGCTGGAACGCGATCGCGATGGTCGTACGCGCCAACAAGACCTCCTCCGAGCTCGGTGGACACATCGCCAGCTACCAGTCGTTGGCGACGCTGATGGAGGTGGGCTTCAACCATTTCTGGCACGCGCCCGGCGCGGCGCACGCGGGCGACCTCGTCTTCTTCCAGGGTCACTCGTCGCCGGGTAACTACGCGCGCGCGTACCTGGAAGGCCGGCTGAGCGCAGCGCAGCTCGACAGCTTCCGCCAGGAGGTCTCAAAGCCCGGCGGGCTCAGCTCGTACCCGCATCCGTGGCTGATGCCCGATTTCTGGCAGTTCCCGACCGTGTCGCTCGGGCTCGGTGGCATCACCTCGATCTATCAGGCCCGCTTCATGCGCTACCTACAGGCGCGCGGCATGGCGCAAACCGATGGCCGCAAGGTGTGGGCGTTCATCGGCGACGGAGAGGTCGACGAGCCGGAGACGCTCGGCTCGATCGGGCTCGCGGGGCGTGAGCGACTGGACAACCTGATCTGGGTGATCAACTGCAACCTGCAGCGGCTCGACGGACCGGTCCGGGGCAACGGCAAGATCATCCAGGAGCTCGAGTCGGACTTCCGCGGCGCCGGGTGGAACGTGATCAAGGTGATCTGGGGCTCACGCTGGGATCCGCTGCTCGCGGCCGACACCGACGGCCGGCTGGTGCGCGTGATGGACGAGACCGTCGACGGCGACTACCAGACGTTCAAGTCCCGCGACGGCGCGTACGTGCGCGAGCACTTCTTCGGTCGCGACCCCGTTCTTCTGGATCGCGTCGCGTACATGTCGGACGACGAGATCTGGATGCTCAACCGCGGCGGTCACGATCAGCAGAAGGTGTATGCCGCCTACCACGAGGCCGCGAATCACCGTGGCCAGCCGACCGTGGTCCTCGCGAAGACGATCAAGGGCTACGGCATGGGCGTGTCCGGCGAGGGCCAGATGATCACCCACCAGGCGAAGAAGATGACCGAGGACGCGCTGCTGCAGTTCCGCGACCGCTTCGAGCTGCCGCTGAGCGACGCTCAGGTCCGCGCTGCCGAGTACTACAAGCCGCCGGATGACTCGCCTGAGATGGAGTTCCTGCACGAACGCCGCGAGGCGCTCGGTGGTTTCCTGCCCGTGCGGCGGCGGCGCTCCTCGTCGCTGCCGGCCCCACCGCTGGAAACGTTCCAGTCCCAGCTCGACGGCACCGGGGAGCGAGAGATCTCGACGACGATGGCATTCGTGCGCGTGCTCGCCGCCCTGCTGCGCGACAAGCAGATCGGCCCTCACGTCGTCCCGATCGTGCCCGACGAGTCGCGTACGTTCGGGATGGAGGGCATGTTCCGTCAGGTCGGCATCTACTCGCCGGTCGGGCAGCTCTACCAGCCGGAGGATTCCTCGCAGCTCATGTTCTACAAGGAGGACGAGCACGGCCAGATCCTCGAGGAGGGCATCACCGAAGCCGGGTCGATCTCTTCGTTCATCGCCGCCGGCACGTCCTACAGCACGCACGACGTGCCGATGATCCCGTTCTACATCTACTACTCGATGTTCGGCTACCAGCGCGTGGGCGACCTCGTCTGGGCTGCTGCCGACCAGCGCACGCGCGGGTTCATGCTCGGGGGCACCGCCGGGCGCACGACGCTCAACGGCGAGGGCCTCCAGCACGAGGACGGCCACAGCCACGTGCTCTTCTCGGTCGTGCCGAACTGCCGCGCCTACGATCCCACGTTCTCCTTCGAGGTCGCGGTGATCGTGCAGGAGGGGCTGCGCCGGATGGCAGCCGAGCAGGAGGATGTCTTCTACTACCTGACGCTGATGAACGAGAACTACCGCCACCCGGCGATGCCCGACGGCGCCCGCGAGGGCATCCTCCGCGGCATGTACCTGCTCCGCGAGAGCACCGCCGCCGGGCCGCGCGTGCAGCTGCTCGGCTCGGGCACCATCCTGTTGGAGGTTCTCGCCGCGGCCGAGCTGCTCGAGGCGCAATTCGGCGTCGCGGCGGACGTGTGGAGCGTCACCTCGTTCACGGAGCTGCGGCGCGAGGGCATCGAGGTCGAGCGCTTCAACATGCTCCATCCACAGGACGAGCCCCGTCGCGCCTACGTGACCGAGCTCCTGTCGGCGCGGCCCGGCCCGGTCGTCGCATCGACCGACTACATACGGACATTCGCCGACCAGATCCGCCAGTGGGTCCCCCGCTCCTACAGGGTGCTCGGCACTGACGGCTTCGGCCGCAGCGACTGGCGTGCCGCGCTGCGCCGCTTCTTCGAGGTCGATCGCCACTACGTGGCGATCGCGGCGCTGAAGGAGCTCGCCGACGAAGGCTCGATCGAGGCGTCCGTCGTGCAGGAGGCGATCGAGCGGTTCGAGATCGACGCCGACGCGCCGATGCCGACCACCGTATGACGGCCGCCCAGCTCATCCCGGTCGAAGTGCCGGACATCGGCGACTTCGAGGATGTTCCGGTGATCGAGATCCTCGTCTCGCCCGGCGCGACGGTCGCGGTCGAGGACCCGCTGGTGACGCTCGAGTCCGACAAGGCGACGATGGACGTGCCCTCGCCCGTCGCCGGCGTCGTCAAGGAGCTGCACGTCGGGATCGGCGACCGCGTCTCGCAGGGCAGCCTGCTGCTGACGATGGAGCCGGCCGGCGGCGATGGCGCGGCGGCTGTCGCGGCGGACACCGCGCCCCCGGTTCCCGCCGCAGCCGAGTCGACGCCGCCCGCGTCTCAGCCAGCGCCGTCTGCACCCGAGGCGGCGCCGAGTCCCCCAGCCTCCGCCCCGCCCGCCTCCGCCCCGCCCGCGGACGCCAACGGCCGTCGAGTCGTGTACGCGAGTCCGTCCGTGCGCCGCATCGCGCGCGAGCTCGGGATCGATCTCAGCGCCGTGACGGGCACCGGACGCAAGGGGCGGATCACGAAGGACGACGTCGCGGCGTTCCGCGCCGGTCGTGTGACGGGGGCAACCAGCGCGCCAACGACCGCCCCCAGCGCGGACTCGGGCGCGCTCGCGGGCCTGGCGCTCGCGCCTTGGCCCTCGTTGGACTTCGAGCGCTTCGGCCCGGTGGAGCGGGTGCAGCGCTCGCGTATCCAGCGGATCTCGGCGCCGAACCTCGCGCGCAACTGGGTGATGATCCCGCACGTCACGCAGAACGACGAGGCGGACATCACCGACCTCGAGGCGTGGCGCAAGCAGCTCAACGAGGAACACAGCCGCGACGGCGTGAAGGTGACGATGGTCTCGTTCCTGATCGTCGCGTCCGTCGCGACGCTGAAGGAGTATCCGACGTTCAACTCCTCGCTCGACGGCGACGAGCTGATCCTCAAGCGCTATTACAACATCGGCTTCGCCGCCGACACCCCCGGAGGGCTCGTCGTGCCCGTGATCAAGAACGCCGACCAGAAGGGACTGCTGGAGATCGCGCGGGAGCTGACCGAGCTGTCCGGCAAGGCGCGCGAGGGCAAGCTCGCGCCCGCAGACATGCAGGGCGGCACGTTCACGATCTCGAGCCTCGGCGGGATCGGCGGCACGAGCTTCACGCCGATCATCAACGCACCCGAGGTCGCGATCCTCGGCGTCAGCCGCTCGGCAATCAAGCCGGTTTGGAACGGCAGCGAGTTCGCCCCGCGCCTGATGCTGCCGCTGTCGCTTTCCTATGACCACCGTGTGATCGACGGCGCCGCCGCCGCTCGCTTCGTCGTCTCGCTCGCGCGCGTGCTGTCCGACCTTCGCCGAGCGCTGCTGTGAGCGAGCTCGAGGTCCGCGTCCCGGACATCGGCGACTTCACCGACGTCCCGGTGATCGAGATCCACGTCTCGCCGGGCGACGAGGTCGCGCTCGAGGATCCGCTCGTGACGCTCGAGTCCGACAAGGCGACGATGGACGTCCCGGCGCCGTTCGCCGGCGTGATCAAGCAGTTGCGCGTCAAGATCGGCGATCGGGTCTCGGAGGGCAGCGTGCTGTTGACGCTCGACACGGTCTCGGACGGGGCAGCACCGGCGGCGGCGCCCGCGGACGCCCGTGAGGTCGCGGTCGTCCGTGAGCCCGCCCCCCCGCCACCCCCCGCGGCCGACGGCGGTGAGCCCGACACGGACGTGGTCGTGATCGGCGCCGGCGTAGGCGGCTACACGGCCGCGTTCCGAGCGGCGGACCTCGGGTTGCGCGTGACGCTGATCGAGCGCTACGAGACGCTCGGCGGCGTGTGCCTGAACGTCGGCTGCATCCCGTCGAAGGCGCTCCTGCACGCGGCGCGGGTGGTCGCCGAGACGCAGGAGATGGCCGCGCACGGGATCAGCTTCGGGGCGCCCGAGATCGACCTCGAAGCGCTGCTCGAGTGGAAGCGCTCGGTCGTCGGCAAGCTGACCGGCGGGCTGGCCGGGCTGGCGCGGCAGCGCAAGGTCGAAGTGATCCACGGGGCCGCCCGCCTCACCGGCCCGCGCACGCTCGCGATCGGCGATGGCACGCTGTCGTTCGAGAACTGCATCATCGCGGCGGGCTCCGAGCCGGCCATGCTCCCATTCCTTCCCGATGACCCGCGCGTGATCGACTCGACCGGGGCGCTCTCGCCGCCGGATATTCCCGGCCGCCTGCTCGTGATCGGAGCCGGGATCGTCGGGCTCGAGATGGCGACCGTGTACGACGCGCTCGGCACGCGGGTGACGGTCGTCGAGTTGATCGACCAGCTGATCCCCGGATGCGACGCGGACCTCGTTGCGCCGCTGTTCAAGCGGATCAGCGGGCGCTATGAAGCGATCCACCTAGAGACCTCGGTGGTCTCCGTGACGCCCAGCGAGGACGGGCTGCAAGCCGAGCTCTCGAACGGCCGCTCGGAGTTGTTCGACCGGATCCTCGTGGCCGTCGGGCGCAGCCCGAACGGGCGCGTGCTCGGCGCTGAGCTCGCCGGCGTCACCGTCGATGACGCCGGCTTCATCCCGGTCGACCGGCAACTGCGCACGAACGTCCCGGGGATCTACGCGATCGGCGACATCGTCGGCGCGCCGATGCTCGCCCACAAGGCCACGCACGAGGGCAAGACGGCGGCCGAGGTGATCGCCGGCGTCCCCGGCGCTGAGTTCGATCCGCGCGCGATCCCGTCGGTCGCCTTCACCGATCCCGAGATCGCGTGGATGGGGCTGACCGAAAGCGACGCGCAGGCGGCCTCGATCGAGTACGAGAAGGCCATCTTCCCCTGGTCTGCGTCGGGGCGAGCGCTCGGGCTCGCGCGCAGCGACGGCTTGACGAAGCTGCTGTTCGAGCCAGGCAGCAGGCGACTGCTCGGAGCGGGGATCGTCGGGGTCGGCGCCGGCGAGCTGATCGCGGAGACCGTGCACGCGCTCGAGCTCGGCGCCGACGCGCAGGACATCGCGCTCACGATCCACCCGCACCCGACGCTGACCGAAACCGTCTGCCTTCGCGGCCGAGCTGGCCGACGGGACGATCACCGACCTGATGCCCGCCCGCGCAGCGGAGCTGAGCGCGCGGGCAAGACGCCGCACGAGCCAGGCAGCGGCGGCGAGCGCGAGGCCGGCGAGCACGAGCGCCTGGCGCGTGCCAAAGCGGCGGCGCTCACGGCCGACGTCCACGCCACCGGCGAGGGGTCCGGACACCTCGCGCCCGGATGCGAGGACCGGGTGTGGCGGCGGCGCCGGCATCGCGAACGCCTCGGCCGCGAGCACGTCGTGTGGCTCCTCGATGCCCGCCGGGTCGGACGGGAGCGCCACCGGGCCGTGATGGAGTCCGGGGTCGGGCGCCGGGACCGCGAACGCCTCCGCCGCGAGCACGTCGTGCGCCGACTTGTCCGGATTGGGCGGCGAAGCGGAACTCTCAGCCATCGGCGCGGATGATCCCAGATCCGGAGGCGGTGCTGTCAAACTGATGATCTGAGCCGCAGCGACTTAGATCCTGCTACCCTTCGGCTTACAACGCGTAAGCAACTAGCGAAAGTGAAGACTTGATGACCCGCCTGCTGCTTGTCCCGCTGGACGACGCGGTCGTCTTCCCCGGCATGTCTCTCACGCTGGCCGTCGACGCCGGCGACGAGGAGCGCGTGCTGCTCGTGCCGCGTCACGAGAAGGAGTTCGCCGACGTCGGCACCGTCGCGGAGATCGCCGAGCGCGTCCGCCTGCCGGGCGGCGCCCGCGCCGTCGCGCTCGAGGGCCTGCACCGCGGCATCGCCGGCGCCGCGTCAGACGATGCCCGACGGCCGGCTGTACGTCGAAGTCGACGAGCACCCCGACCCGACGGCACCTGTCGACGGCAAGACCCGCAACCTCGAGCGCGAGTACCGCGCGGTCGTCGAGGAGATCCTCGAGCTGCGCGGCGACGACGGCCGTGTCCCGGCGTTCCTGCGCAGCATCACCGAGCCCGGCGCGCTCGCCGACACCAGCGGCTACTCCCCCGACCTCGAGCTACGAGCAGAGGATCGAGCTGCTGCAGACGCTCGACGTGACCGAGCGGCTCGAGCTCGCGCTTGGATTCCAGCGCGAGCGGCTGGCCGAGCTGCAGGTCCGCAAGCGGATCCGCGACGACGTCGAGTCCGGCGCCGAGAAGCAGCAGCGCGATTACTTCCTGCGCAAGCAGATGGAGTCGATCCGCCGGGAGCTCGGCGAGGACGACGCGTCGGTCGTCGAGGAGTACCGCACCAAGATCGAAGAGGCCGGGATGCCGGACGACGTCCGCGAGCAGGCCGAGAAGGAGCTCGGGCGGCTCGAGCGGATCGGCGAGCAGTCCGCCGAGTCGAGCGTGATCCGCACCTACCTGGACTGGCTGATCGCCGTGCCGTGGAGCAAGCGCTCCGACGAGCGCCTCGATCCCCAGCACGCCCGCGAGGTGCTGGACGCGCGACCACGCCGGTCTCGAGGACGTCAAGGACCGGATCGTCGAGTACATCGCGGTCAAGAAGCTGCGCGAGGAGCGCGGGATCACCGAGGACAAGCGCTCCGGCGCGATCCTGACGCTGATCGGCCCTCCCGGCACCGGCAAGACGTCGATCGGCGAGTCGATCGCCCGCGCGACCGGCCGCGAGTTCGTCCGCATGTCGCTCGGCGGCGTGCGCGACGAGGCCGAGATCCGCGGTCACCGCCGCACCTACATCGGCGCGCTGCCGGGCCGGCTGGTCCGCGCGCTGCGCGACGCCGGCACGATGAACCCGGTGATCATGCTCGACGAGGTCGACAAGGTCGGCGCCGACTGGCGCGGCGACCCGAGCTCGGCCCTGCTCGAGGTCCTGGACCCGGCGCAGAACCACAGCTTCCGCGACCACTACCTCGACGTCGAGCTCGACCTGAGCGGCGTGATGTTCATCGCCACCGCCAACGTCGCCGACACGATCCCCGGCCCGCTGCTGGACCGGATGGAGGTGATCCGCTTCGACGGCTACACGACCTCGGAGAAGGTCGCGATCGCCCGCGGCTACCTGTGGCCACGGCAGCTGGAGCGCAACGGCCTGCGCCCCGACGAGGTCGAGATCACGCGACGAGCTGCTGCGGACGATCGCCGACCGAGTACACGCGTGAGGCCGGCGTCCGCCACCTCGAGCGCGAGCTCGGCACGCTGCTGCGCAAGACGGCGACCCAGATCGCGCTCAGGCGACGCAGACGCCCCGGTGACGATCGACCTCGACGCGGTCCGCGACGCGCTCGGCCGCCAGCGGTTCTTCCAGGAGTCGGCGATCCGCACGGCGGTCCCCGGCGTCGCGACCGGCCTGGCGGTGACCGGCGCCGGCGGCGATGTGCTGTTCGTCGAGGCGACCGCGATGCACGGCAAGCCCGGGCTGACGCTGACCGGCCAGCTCGGCGACGTGATGAAGGAGTCGGCGCAGATCGCGCTCTCCTACGTGCGCGGCCACGCCGACGAGCTCCAGATCGACCGCAGCCCGTTCGACGAGCGAGTCGTTCCACGTGCACGTGCCCGGCGGGCGCGATCCCGAAGGACGGCCCCAGCGCCGGCGTCACGATGGTCACGGCGCTCACATCGCTGCTCAGCGGCACGGCCCGTGCAGCACACGGTCGGGATGACCGGCGAGGTCACGCTCCAGGGCCGGGTGCTGCCGATCGGCGGCGTCAAGCAGAAGGTGCTGGCCGCGCACGCGGCCGGGCTGACCGATGTGATCCTGCCGGAGCGCAACCGCGGCGACCTCGACGACGTGCCCGAGGAGGTCCGCGACGCGATGACAGTTCCACTTCGCGATGACGATCGACGAGGTGCTGGCGGTCGCGCTCGAGCCCGCCTCGGTCATAGCCGCCGCCTGATTTCGTAGTAGTGCATTCAGCGGACGCCGCCCACCCCGGGCGGCGTCCGCTTTTGCGTTTCTTGGGCGCGGGAGGGCGCGTATTGGGTAGCTTCCGCCGCCATGACCACGATCACCGCCACCGAAGAGCAACGCGTCGTCGATCAGGTCCCGAAGCAGCTGTACATCGGCGGCGCTGGCGCGATGGCGCCAAGGGAACGCTGACCGTCGAGGACCCCTCCACCGGCGCAGCCCTGTGCGAGGTCGCCGACGCGTCGGCCCGAAGACGCGATGGCCGCGCTCGACGCCGCCGTCGAGGCCGGGCCCGAGTGGGCCGAGCACGCGCCGCGCGAACGGGGCGAGATCCTGCGGCGCGCGTTCGAGACGATCATCGAGCGAGCGGACGAGCTCGCGCTGCTGATGACGCTCGAGATGGGCAAGCCGTTGAAGGAGGCACAGGCGGAGATCACCTACGGCGCCGAGTTCCTGCGCTGGTTCTCCGAGGAGGCGGTGCGGATCGACGGGCGCTACGCCGTCGCCCCCAACGGCCAGGGACGGCTGCTGACGATGAAGCAGCCGGTCGGCCCGTGCCTGCTGATCACGCCGTGGAACTTCCCGCTCGCGATGGGCACGCGCAAGATCGGGCCGGCGATCGCGGCGGGCTGCACGATGGTCGTCAAGCCGGCGCAGCAGACGCCGCTGTCGATGCTGATGCTCGCCAAGATCCTCGAGGAGTGCGGCCTTCCCGGCGGCGTGCTGAACCTCGTGACCGCCTCGTCCTCGGGCGAGACGATGGCTCCGCTGATCGCGGACTCGCGGCTGCGCAAGCTCTCGTTCACCGGCTCGACCGAGGTCGGCCGGGCGCTGATGGCGCAGGCATCGGAGAACCTGCTGCGGCTCTCGATGGAGCTCGGCGGCAACGCGCCGTTCCTCGTGTTCGACGACGCCGACATCGACGCTCGCGGTCCAGGGCGCGCTGATCGCCAAGATGCGCAACATCGGCGAGGCCTGCACGGCCGCGAACCGCTTCCACGTCGCCGAGCCGATCGCGCGCGGAGTTCGCCAACCGGCTCGCCGAGCGAATGGGCGCGATGAAGGTCGGCCGCGGCACCGACGAGGGCGTCGAGGTCGGGCCGCTGATCGATGCGACCCAGCGGGGCAAGGTCGCGCGAGCTCGTCGACGACGCCGTCGGCCGTGGCGCGCAGGCGCTCGTCGGCGGCCACGCGCGTGACGGCGCCGGGTACTTCTACGACCCCACCGTGCTCGACTGACGTCCCCGCGGACGCAACGTTGCTGCATGGAGGAGATCTTCGGCCCGGTCGCCCCGGTCCGCGCGTTCGCAGACGAGGACGAGGCGATCGCGGCGGCCAACGACACCGAGTTCGGCCTCGTCGCCTACGTGTACACGCGCGACCTCAAGCGCGCGCTGCGCGTCGTCGAGCGGCTCGAGACCGGAATGGTCGGCCTCAACCAGGGCATGGTCTCGAACCGCGCCGGCGCCGTTCGGCGGCGTCAAGCATTCGGGGTTCGGCCGCGAGGGCGGCCGGAGGGAATCGAGGAGTACCTCGACTACGAAGTACGTCGCGGTCGCCCTGTGACGGGGGTAGGAGATATGTTTCTCATGTCCTCACCTCCGCGGTCGTCGAACCCTACTTAGCTCCTTGCCGGCGATCGGCGCAACCGTGTGACCGGCTGACTCACCTCGGGGACATCTGCTGAACGCCGAGAACGCGGTTCAGCGCACCCAACCGCGAGCACGAATGCAACGCGCCCAACTGCGCCAGTGAGCCAGGACCCTCTCGGGGCGTGACCAACCTCGCTCGTCGCAGACGTCGCGGCGCTGCGGCCGGTGGGTCCTTGCACTTTGTGTCGCAACGGTCCCCCGGTGTGGGAGACTAACGCCGGCGATCCCGTGAGCCGGCTGGCTGCGGTCGCGGGGCGATGTGACGTTGGGTGGGACGGGAGAGATGACTGATACGGACGCGGACGTCGGCACCGATCCAGAGGGGCCCCCGAGGCTTCCTGAAGAGGAGCGGACGGCTGGGTTTCGGGCTTTCCTCGTGTCTGACATCCGCGGTTACAGCAGCTTCGCGGCCGCCCGTGGGGACGAGGCCTCTGCCGTCCTGACGGGACGGTTCATCGCGATCGCCGAACGCGTGCTCGGCCGGTTCGGGGGTGAGAGCTTCGGTAATCGCGGCGATGAGGTGTTGTTTGCGTTCGAGTCGCCGCGGCAGGCGATCCGGGCGGCGGTCGCGCTCGAGCAGGCGCTGCTGGACGCCACGCGGGAGGATCCGAGCCTGCCGATGCCCGCCGGCGTGGGGCTCGACGTCGGCGAGGCGGTTGTGGTTGCGGACGGTTGGCGGGCGAACGCGATCAACGTCGCGGCGCGGTTGTGCTCGTTGGCGCGGGGCGGCGAGATTTTGGCGACGCGAGAGGTGACCCACCTGGCGCAGGCGATCGACGGCGTTCGCTATCTCCCGCGGGCGCTCGCGCGGTTGAAGGGCATCCCCGACGCGGTGGCTGCGATGCGGGTCGTGGCCGAAGAGGGCGACACGGCGCAGGGCTTTGCTGAACTCGGCTTGACGCATGCAGCGGCTCCGCCCGTTCACCGGAAAAGGCGTCGGGGGCGTGCGATCGCGGCAGTGACGCTGTTGCTCGTGGCGGCGGGGACGGTCGTGGTGGCGCTGGTGTCCCAGGGCGGTGGCGCCGCGCCACTGTCGGTGATCCCGGGGGACTCGGTCGGGGCGATCAGCGCCGCGGGCGGGGCGGTTACCGCGGCTTTCCCGGTCGGCTCATCACCCTTGGGAGTGGCCGTTGGCGACGACTCGGTGTGGGTGACCAATTACGACGACGGAACGGTCTCCCGGATCGATCCGGCGACCCAGGCGGTCGAGCCGATCCAGGTCGAGTCGACCCCTACAGGGATTGCGGTCGGCGCCGATGCCGTGTGGGTCGCGAACAGCTACAGCGGGACGGTGTCGCGGATCGACCCGGCCGATGACAGCGTGCAATCGATTCCGGTCGGCAACGGTCCCAGCGGCGTGGCGGTCGGCGACGGCTACGTGTGGGTTGCCAACAGCACCGACGGGACGCTCAGCCGGATCGACCCCCTCAGCGACACGGCGACGACGATCCCGCTGGGCGGCGCGACCGATGTGGCCGTCGGGGAGGGTGCGGTGTGGGTCAGCGACGAGGCGAATGCGCGCGTGCTGCGCGTCGACCCACACACCAACCGGGTCAGCAACTCGATCAATGTCGGCAACCGGCCGGGCGCGATCACCGTCGGCTTCGGCTCCGTGTGGGTCGCGAACAACCTCGACGGGACGATCTCGCGGATCAACGCGCACACCCGCAAGGTGACGGCGGTGGTGCAGGTCGGCAGC
This sequence comes from uncultured Solirubrobacterales bacterium, assembly GCA_963763525.1. GTDB lineage: Bacteria > Actinomycetota > Thermoleophilia > Solirubrobacterales > Solirubrobacteraceae > Palsa-465. The sequence goes on along the minus strand of CAVXPA010000005.1, from coordinate 318,623 downwards.
GGTCCGGACGCGATCGCTACCGGCGCCGGCGGTGTGTGGGTAGCGAACGAGTTCGACGGCACCGTCGTCCGCATCGACCCGGCGACCAACGCACCGGCGCGGCCGATCGCGGTCGGCAACAGCCCACGCGGCCTGGCGGTCGCGGGCGGGCTCGTCTGGGTAAGTGCGGAAGCGTCCGTGACACGCGTTCCGACGAGCGGCCCGGGCCTGACCCAGCCGACGAGCCCGAGCGGCGCGCGAGTGCCGGGCGGCACGGTGTACTTCACCGAGGGCACGGACTCGCCGCCGGATTACATCTTTCCGATGTACAGCTTTGCGTATGGCTGCACCACGACCGACGTCAACCAATTGATGGACATGCTGTACCGGCCGCTGTACTGGTATGGCAACGACTACAGCCCGACGGTCGACTACCGCTACTCGATCGGCAGGCAGCCGGTGTTCTCCAACGGCGACAAGACGGTCACGATCAAGCTGAACTCATGGAAGTGGTCGGACGGCGAGAGTGTGACCTCTCGCGACCTCGTGTTCTGGATGAACGTGCTCAAGGCCAGTCCGGCGACGGAGTGGTGCGGCTATGCGCCGGGCTACTTCCCCGATCTCGTGACGAGCTATTCGGCGCCGAACGCGACGACGTTCGTGATGCACTTCAACAGGGCGTACAACCCGGAATACGTGCTCTACAGCGTGCTCTCGCAGCTGACGCCGCTGCCGCTGGCGTGGGACCGGACGTCGCTGTCGCAGCCGGCGCCGAGGTCTGACAACGGCCATTTGCCGGACACGACAAAGGCCGGCGCGGCGGCGGTCTACAAGTTCCTGGCTCGCGACGGCAAAGCAACTGGTACCTGGGCGGAATCGCCCCTTTGGAAAGTGGTAGACGGTCCATTCATGCTCGCGAAATTCACGAGCACCGGTGAGGTGACGCTGGTCCCGAACCCGTCCTACTCTGGCACCCCCAAGCCGACGATCTCGAAGCTGGTCGAGCTCCCGTACACCAGCGACGCCGCCGCCTACATCGCGCTGCGGTCGGGCGGCCCGAGCGCGGTCACGGTCGCGAACATCCCGTCGGAGTACGCACCGGCGATCCCGACGTTGGCGGCCGAGGGTTACGAGCTCAACCGGGCCGCGAGCTACGGCTTCAACTACTTCCCGCTGAACTTCAACTCGAGCGCCACGACCTCGCCCGGCGGCGAGCCGGTGAGGTACGTCTTCAGGCAGGCGTACTTCCGCCGGGCGTTCCAGCACCTGGTCGATCAGCAGGGTTGGATCACCGCGTTCTTTCTCGGATCCGCCAACCCGACGTGCGGTCCGATTCCGCTGTCGCCGCCCAGCCCGCTCGTGACCCCCGCGACGCTCTCGACCGGGCCGTGTGCGTTCTCGGTCGCGGCCGCCGGGCAACTGCTGTACGCCCATGGCTGGAACGTGGTGCCCGGCGGGACGACCACGTGCGTCAGGCCGGGGACGGGCGCCGGCGAGTGCGGCGCGGGGATCAAGGCCGGCGAGGGAATCTCGTTCAACGTCGACTACCTGTCGGGCGTGGCCTCGCTGCATGACGAGATGAAGGACCTCGCCGCGCAGGCGAGGAGGGTGGGCATCAACGTCTCGCTCACCACGCACCCATTCATGACCGTGATCGGCGTCGCGGTCCCCTGCACACCGACGCAGGCGACGTGCAAGTGGACGGCCGAGAACTGGGGCGCCGGCTGGATCTACGGACCGGCATATCTGCCCACCGGGGAGCAGCTGTACTACCCCGGAGCCTTGGATAATGCCGGAGGCTATAGCGACCCGAAGATGACGCAGCTGATCCGGGCGAGCATCACCGCCGAGCAGCGAAGCGGCGGCGCTGACGGCATACGACAACTACACCGAGCAGCAGCTGCCGGTGGTGTATGGCCCCACGCAGATCGGCACCTACACTGGCGCTGCCGGGACCTTGGTCGCCAAGAACCTCGGCGGCTATGCAGCGAACGCGTTCGGCCTGATGAATCCCGAGGACTGGTACTTCACCAGATAGCGGCGCGCCGGCCGATCCGCGATTGGGGCAGGGCCTGCATGAGCGAGTTTCATCATCGCCGCCACGGACGCACAACCCTTCGGTGGCGGTTCGGGCTGCGGCGGCTCGGCCGTTGCATCCGCCTGTATCAGTTTGGCTCTCGCACCGGCAAAGCTGCAGCTGAAACTGTCAGAGCCGCTGCCGCAGGGCTACCCGGGGTTGTGCGTTTGGGCGCGGCGTCGCGGACTACTGATTCGCCGACGTGAGGGCCACCCAGGGATATCGCTCCCGCGCGCGCGTTTCGTGCTTCAGGGCCCAGCCTAGACCCGTGCCGACCTGGCAAGGCAGCGGCCCGTGGAGGAGCGAGCGGCAGGTCGGCCGCCCTTTCCCCGGCCCGGGAGCGCCCTGTGCCCAGCCCGATCCTAGCCCCCGCGCAAGCGATCGCGGCCGAGCTCGCGCGGAAAATAGTGACGGGAAGCCCCGCGCGTAGTAGGTTCACGCATGTCATCCCACTCCTAAAGGACGGCCAAGACATGACACCCGCAGATCAGGGGGAGACGCTGCCGTTTGACGTCGTCGCCACCGAGGTGCCGAAGCACAACAAGATGATCCATCCCAAGCGCAGGCAGGACCTGCTGCTCGCGCCCGTCGCGGCCGAGATCGATCTGAACCTGCAGCGCCTGCGCGATCGCCCGCCTCGCGAGGTCGAGGCCACACTCGAGCTCGAGCTCGACAGCCCGGCCCGGGGCGTCGATCGCGACAAGCGCGCAGAGCTCGTGCTGAGCCAGGCGACTCGCAACGTCGCGATGCACGGCTGGAGCGCGGCGATCACGGCCGACAGCAGCCGGGTGCACCTCGACGGCGGATCGGTCCCGCTGGACCTCGGCCTCGGCGCGAGCATCCGGGCGTACATCGAGGATGGCGTCCAGTCGTAGCGCTACTCGCCGCTGCCCCGACCGCGTCGCCGGCTGACGGGGGGCGCCCGGCATGACGAAGGCGATCCGTCCGTTCGAGGTGTATTCGAAGGCGTACCGGCACATCGACATCCAGCGGTCCGGCGACGGGATCCTGGAGCTGCGGCTGCACACCGATGGAGGTCCCCTGGTCTGGGGCCGCGGCGTTCATGCCGAGCTCGAGAACCTCTGGCAGGAGGTCGCGCTCGACGAGGGCAACGAGATCGTGATCCTGACCGGCACGGGCGAGTTCTTCATCGGCGGCGAGTGGGCCGTACAGACGATCACCGGTGGAGAGCGACGGCTCTCGGCCCAGAAGTTCAACCACTTCGGGGGGAAACGCGTCATCCAGGGGCTGCTCGACGTCGAGGTGCCGATGATCGCCGCGGTCAACGGCCCGTGCGTGGTGCATTCAGAGCAGGCGGTTCTGTGCGACGTCGTCCTCGCGGCCGACGCCGCCAGCTTCCGCGACGCCGCCCACTTTTCCGCGGGCCTGATCCCGGGTGACGGCATCGTCGTCGCGTGGGCGGAGGCGATCGGATTGAACCGAGCGCGCTACTTCCTCTTGACCGGGCAGGAACTGACCGCGCAGCGCGCGTATGAGCTCGGCGCCGTCAACGAGGTGCTCGCGGTCGACGAGCTGATGCCGCGAGCGCGCGAGCTTGCGGCGATGCTGCTCGAACGGCCGCCGCTCGTGCGCCGGCTGACGCGACAGATCCTCGTCCAGAACGTCAAGCGGCGGATGCTCGACGAGCTCGGCATGGGCCTCGCGCTGGAAGGCCTCGCGATGACCGAGTTCTTCCCCGGCGGATTCGCGCCGCCTGACCCGCGGATGGACGGACGCTGAACGCCGCGCGCGGGCGTAAGAGGTCCGGAAATTCTCGGGCAACGGTCCCAGCCGGAGTCCTGCGCCCTGTACCCTGACGTGCACACTCATGGCCTACGCCGAGCAGAGTCCGAGGACGACGGGGCCGGTCAACGAACAGTCCTCCGCGCTCGCTTACGAATGGCGGCGGCTCACGCGCGCCGCGACGTTCGTCGCGCTGCTGACGGCGCCGGCGTTCTTCCTGCTGCTGTTCTCGGCCGACAACCTCAGCCTCCTGCTGTCGCTGCTGATCACGGTGTTCGCGGTCGTCGTGTTCCGCGGCCTCGTCGAGGTGGTCGCCCGCAAGCTGATCCCGTCGCCCACCCTCTATGGCGCCGACGAGAGCCTCAAGGCGGACGACATCGTCGCGCGGCGACGCTACTGGTATTGGCGCACGAAGTTCCGGCGCTGGCCGATCTACATCCTGATCGTGCTGGTGATCCTCGCGCTCTGCCAGCTGCTGTTCGCGTTCGCCGGGATCAGCGCGCCGTTCTTCAACCCGCTGCCCGCGCTGCGGACGCTCTACCCCTCCTCGGAGCTGCCGCAGCTCGCGCTCGTGTTCATCCAGCTGCCGCTGCTGTTCTTCGTCAACTTCGCGATCTTCTTCGGGCCGTTCCTGTTCTTCGCCGTGCGCCAGATCCGCGGCTACGAGCCCGGCGACGCGAGCTGGGGCGTGAAGATCGACGACGTCCGCGGGCAAGCCGAGGCGAAGGAGGAGATCACGCGCGTGATCAACCTCTGGCAGTCCGGCGAGGAGTTCGAGAAGGCCGGCGGCAAGCGCGAGCGCGGGCTGCTCTTCCTCGGCGCCCCGGGCACCGGCAAGACGATGATCTCGAAGGCGATCGCGACGAACTTCAACTGCCCGTTCGTGACGATTCCCGGGTCCGGATTCGCCGGCATGTTCATCGGCATGGACGCGATCACGGTCCAGTTCCTGGCCCACAAGGCGCGCAAGCTCGCGAAGAAGTGGGGCGGGCAGTGCATCGTGTTCATCGACGAGATCGACGCGGTCGGGATGCGGCGGGCGTCGCTCGGCGCCGGCCCCTCGATGACCGAATCGACGATCGGGACGGGATCGCTGCACGACTATCTGCTTCTTCGGGCCCAACGGCTCGCTGACGCCGACCGGGGATCTCGTGATCGAGTCGCGCGCCTGGCGCGACCGCCTGTTCGCCGAGCGCGAGTCCCATCCGCTGAGCGGCTACCCCGCGTTCGCTCAGCGCGTCGGCGATCGGATCCGCCAGTACTACCCGGGCTTCGGGATGGGCGGCGGGGGCGGCATGGCGCTCAACCAGCTGCTCGTCGTGATGGACGGAATCGACGCGCCGCCGATGGGCCGCAAGTTCATCACGAACCGCTTCAACACCTTCCTCGATGCGATGTTCTTCGTGCCGCGCAAGCTCGGGAACATCTCGCTGCGGCTTCCCCCGCCGGCCCCGCGCAGCGAGCAGATCTACTTCATCGGCGCCTGCAACGTCCCGATCACCCAACTCGACCCGGCGCTCACGCGAGCCGGCCGGATGGGCCGCCACATCTGGTTCCGCACGCCGACGAAGGACGACCGGCTCGACATCTTCGACCTGTACCTGGACAAGGTGGACCACGAGCCGGATCTCGACACCGAGCGACGCCGTGACGAGCTCGCGCGCATCACCAACGGCTACTCGCCCTCGATGATCGAGCAGTGCTGCTCGATGGCGCTGACGATCGCCCATTCGGAGGGACGACGCGCGTTCAGCTGGGGCGACATCGTGGAGGCGATGACGACGGTCGAGGCGGGCACCGCGCAGAACATCGAGTACGTCGAGGAGGAGACCCGCGCGGTCGCGATTCACGAGGCCGGGCACGCCGCCGCGGGCCACGTGTACCTCGAGAAGGAGATCCTCTCGACGCGGCTCTCGATCCGCAAGCGCGGCACCTCACTCGGCCACTACCAGGGGATGGAGAAGGACGAGCGCTTCTCGCACTTCCGCAGCCGCGTGATGGGGAGCCTCGTGATGACGCTCGGCGCGATGGCGGCCGAGCACGTCTTCTACGGCGAGAACTCACAAGGCGTCAGCGGCGATGTGATGAGCGCGAGCACGACGGCGGCGCTGATGGTCGGCATGTGGGCGATGGGGGCGGACCCGGTCCAGATCCACGGCAGCCTCGACGTGCCGGAGGAGACCCAGCACGTGCTCCGGCGCCTCGAGCGGATCGGCAACTCGATCATGAACCGCGCCAACATGTCGACGCCGATGTCCGCCGACCCGATCGGCGGCGTCCTGGGCGATCGCGAGAAGCGCTCCGCCGCGGCGCAGATCATCGGCCAGGCCTACATCACCGCGTACGCGCTGATGGCGAGCAACCGCGAGGCGATCGAGCAGATCGCCGACACGTTGATCGAGCGCAAGGAGATGCACGGGGACGAGGTCACCGATCTGCTCAACAGCGTCGGCCTCAAGCGCCCCGAGATCGATCTGATGGACGACAGCACCTGGCCGCGCGTATGAGCGATCAGATCGTTCGCGCCTCCGACGAGCACGCCGCAAGCCCTCCACTGCCCGCGGCCGTCGGAACGGGGCACCGGTCCTCGCGAACGCGCCCACGCGCCCCCTATGCCGGCAAGTTTCGCTTCGCGACCGCGCTCCTCGTCGGCGTCGCGCTCGGCGCGATCGGGATCATGGTGGCCGTGCTGCTGCGCTCGACGACGAAGAGCGACCGAACCGTCGCGACGGCGCCGCCGTGGTCGTCGTGGCGCCCGCCCGACAACGGGACGCTCGGGGCGCGGGAGATCGCGGATTACATCGCGCCGTTCTACCGGCTCTCCGCGGTCGATCAGCTCGCGCTGATCACGGTCGTCAACGTGATCAGCCCGAACGCCAGCGCGATCGGGACCACGAACGGGGTCGAGATCGCCGTGCAGAACAACCCCTCATCGAACTCAGTCGAGCTCCTGGGCGGTAACACCGTCGCCTACAACCTGTGCGGGATCGGCGGGACGAGCTGCGAGATTCCCGTCGGAACGCCGTCGACCAGCCGCCTGCTGTTGCTGCGACGTGAGGCGCTCGAGCTCTCGCTGTACACGTTCAAGTACATAAGCGGCGTCAACAACGTGCTCGTGATCCTCCCGCCTGGACGCGAGACGACGAGCGCGTGCGTCGGGCTGTGCAAGACGCCGCACGCGAAGACGACGACCAAGCAGATCGACATCGCCGTGCTGTTCCTGCGTGCCGGCGTCGCGCCGCTGCTGGAGCGTCCCCTGTCGGACACGTTCGTCGAGCCGTATCCGCCGACGGTGAACGAGATGACGAAGGCGCCCGAAGCGGGCCTGGTCGATCAGATCACCGCGCAATGGCTGTTCTCCGAGGAGACGGTTCAGGCCCAGGACGGCAGCAACCTGCTGGTGCTCAATCCGCTGCCGCCCGAGTAGCGCCCAGGGCGGCCCCGGCGATCGCTCCGATCAGCGCCGGCGCTCGTAGCCGGGGCAGTTCGTGACCGGCAGGCGCGGGTAGCGGGCGAACCGCTCGGGCTCGTTGCGCGAGCGCCGGCACAGCGAGAACACTGACCCGCGGGTGTTGTGCACGAGCTGCTGGTGCAGGCACGAGTCGCACAGCCCGGCGCGGGGCTCCTCTGCCTTCACTCCATCCACATCCCACCCGCGATCGGCACCTGCACGAGCCGCGGGCCCTGCCCGCCGCCGCCGAGTGCCTCGCGCAGCGCCTCGGTCAGCTCCTCGCGACCGCTCACCTCGCGCGCGGCCACGCCATAGCCACGGGCCACGGCGGCGACGTCGAGTCCGGGGAGCTCGAGCCCCGGTGCGCCCGACGACCTGCTCGGCCGCGGCGAACCACTTGAGGATCGCGTACTCGTCGTTGCGCAACACCAGGTAGGTGACTGGCACGCGGTAGGCGGCGGCGCTCCAGAGCGCCGTGATCCCGTACTGGGCGGACCCTTCGCCGAGCACGCACACGACCGGCCGCGAGGGCTCCGCGAGCTGGACGCCGAGCGCCGCCGCGATCGCGAAGCCGAGACCGCCGCTGGCGCTGAAGTAGTAGCTGCCGGGCCTCGACAGCCGCAGGCGGTTGCGCAGCGCGAACGTGGTCGAGGGCGACTCGAGCACCGCGATCGCGTCCTCGGGCCAGACGTCGGCGAGCGCCGCCATCGCCTCCGACCCGCTGATCGGCTCACTCGCTTGCGGTTCGCGGCGGCGCGGCCCGTGACTGCGGTGGCTGCCGGGTCGCGGCGTCGCCGACCAGCTCCACCAACCCCCGCAGGGCGAGCGCGACGTCGCCGAGGATCGCGTCGCCCATTGGCGCTCGCGCCGCCTCGGCGGGTCGCTCGTGATCGCGACGAGCTTCAAGCCCTCCGGCAGCAGCGGCCCCGGCACGTACGGGTAGTACGGAAACACGGATGAGCCGACGACCAGCACCAGGTCGTGCGGCGCGAGCGTGGCGCTGAATCGCACCGATCGCCGGCGGCAGCACGCCCGCGAAGTTGGCGTGATTCTCTGGGAAGCCGATCCGGTAGCCACCGGTCGCGGGGCTGGCCCAGACGGGCAGGCGCTGCTTCTCGGCGAGCTCGACGGCGGCGTCCCAACCGCCGCTGGCGTCGATCTCGGGGCCCGCGATCAGCACGGGGCTGCGGGCGTGTTCGAGCTGGCGCGCGAGCTCGCTCAGCGCGACGGGGTCGGGAGCCGCGCGCCCGCTGACGGTGCGCGCGAAGGCGTTGCGGGTGAGGTCCTCGTCAGCCTCCGCGCGCCCAGTCGTCCATCGGGATCGAGACGAACGTCGGGCCCTTCGGCGGCAGCGAGGCGTGCTGGATCGCACGCGCGATCGCCCCCGGCACGTCCACCGCGCGGGCCGGCTCGTGGCTCCACTTGACGTAGGGCTCGGGGACGCGCGTCGCCTCGCGGTTCGTGAGCAGGGCCTCCATCAGCATCTGCGCCCGAACCTGTTGGCCGGCGGTGATCACGAGCGGCGACTTGTTCGCCTGCGCGTTGAAGATGCCGCCGACCGCGTTGCCCACGCCCGGACCCGTGTGCAGGTTGACCAGCGTCGGGCGGCCGCTCGCCTGCGCGAACCCATCCGCCATGCCGACGACGACGAGCTCCTGGAGCCCGAGGACGTAGGTGAAGTCGGCGGGAAAGTCCGCCAGCATCGGCAGCTCGGTCGAGCCCGGATTGCCGAACACGGTTCGCATCCCGTGTCGGCGGAGCAGCTCGAACGTCGCTTCGCGGATCGTCGTCATATCTGCCCGGTGGACCCTAGTGCAACGTTCTCGGCGCCTCGGGGTTAGTTACTATACTTTATGAAGTATGGCGACGTTCCGGCGCATGCTTGGATTTCTCCGACCCTACAGGCGAGGAGTCGCTACGTCGTTCGCGCTTGCGTTCGGGGCGATCGGCGCCACCGTCCTGATTCCATATCTGACGGGAGAGGCGATCAACGGGATCCGCGCCGGCGACCGGCACTCGCTCACGTTCTGGGCGATCGCGATCGGGATCGCCGGGCTCGCCCGGCTAACCGTCAGCGTGCCGCGCAGGCTCATCGCGGGCCGTGTCTCGCTCGGCGTCGAGCTCGATCTGCGCAATCTCCTCTACGGCCATCTGCAGCAGCTCGAGCTGTCCTTCTTCGATCGCCAGCAGACGGGACAGTTGATGTCACGCGCGACCGTCGACCTGCAGTCGGTTCGGTTCTTCCTCGGCTATGGCCTCGTGTTCATCGGCCAGGCGCTGATGACGATCGTGCTCGCCGCCGCCGCGATGTTCCTGATCCGGCCTGGTCTGGCGGCCCTCGCGCTGGCGCCGGTCCCGTTCGTCGTGCTCATCGCGACCCGCTTCGGGCAACGCTCGCTGCCGGCGATGCGCGAGGCGCAGCAGCGGATCGCGGAGCTGACCGTCGAGGCCGAGGAGAACGTCTCCGGCGTGCGCGTCGTGAAGGCGTTCGCGCAGGAGTCCCGCCAGCTCGCCCGTTTCGGCCACGTAGCCGAGCGCGTGTTCGATCAGCAGCTGCAGGCGACCAGGATCCAGGCGCTGTACGGGCCGCTGATCAGCTTCCTGCCCAACCTCGGGCTCGCTGCGATCCTGCTGATCGGCGGGCGCGAGGTGATCGACGGCACGCTCACGATCGGCGCGTTCACGGCCTTCTATGCCTACCTGCTGATCTTGATCGGGCCGATGCGCACGCTCGGCTACATGCTCGGCGCGGGCCAGCGCGCGACGGCGTCGGGCGCGCGCATCTTCCAGATCGTCGACCGGGCGCCCGAGATGACGACGCCGCCCGGCGCGCCGCCGCTGCCTGACGGCCCCGGGCTCGTCTCCTTCGAGAACGTCAGCCTGACGTTCGACGGCGCTCCCGGTCCCGCGCTCAGCGACATCGACCTCGACGTCGCGGGCGGTCAGACGATCGCGGTGGTCGGCGCGATGGGTGCCGGCAAGACGGCGCTCGTGTCCCTGCTCCCGCGCCTCTACGACGTCAGCGCCGGCGCGGTTCTGATCGACGGGGCGGACGTGCGAGAAGTCGATCTCGTGAGCCTGCGCCGCGCGATCGCCGTGGTCAACGACGACCCGTTCCTCTTCTCGGCCACGGTCCACGACAACATCGCGTACGGACGGCCGGACGCGACCCGCGAGCAGGTCGCGCGCGCGGCGCGCGCGGCACAGGCCGAGTCGTTCATCGAGCGCCTGCCCGACGGTTACGACACGCTCGTCGGCGAGCGCGGACTGACTCTCTCAGGCGGCCAGCGACAGCGGATCGCGATCGCGCGAGCGATCGTCGCAGACCCGCGAATCCTGATCCTGGACGACGCGACGTCATCCGTCGACGCCTCGACCGAGCAGGAGATCAAGGCGGCGCTGCGCGAGCTGATGCGCGACCGCACGACGTTCGTGATCGCGCACCGCCTCTCGACGATCGCGCTCGCGGACGAGATCGTCGTGTTGGAGCACGGACGGATCGCCGCGCGTGGCAGCCACGGGGAGCTGCTCGAGCAATCCGACCTGTACCGCGAGATCGTCGAGAAGGGCATGCCCGACCAGGCGTTCGCGACGCGCGAGCCGCTCGCGAGGACCCGCGACGAGCTCGAAGCGGGGGTGGTGGGATCGTGAGTCGTCGTTTCGCCACCGCTGCTCGCCGCCTGCGCTCTGGACGCGGGCGCGGGCGCAAGCTTCGGGGGTTGATCGAGCTCCTGGCGCCGTACAAGTGGCGCGTGACGGCGATGCTCGTCGCGCTGGTGACGGCGACGGGGGCCGCGCTCGCGCCGGCGCCGCTCGCGAAGCTCGCGATCGACCAGGGGATAGATCGCCACGACACGGGTGCGCTGGACTTGATCGTCGTGGCGTTCCTGGTCTCGGCCGTGCTGTACGCGGTCGCCTCCTACCTGCAGACGTATCTCGTCGGCTGGGTCGGCCAGCGAGCGCTCCAGGACCTCCGGGTGCGGCTGTTCGCGCATCTTCAGTCCCTGTCGATCGGCTTTTACTCGCGCAACCGGGCGGGCGTGGTGATCTCGCGCCTGACCAATGACGTGGAGGCGCTCGACCAGCTCGTCGAAGACGGCCTCGCGACCCTGATCCAGTCCGGCCTGATGCTGCTCGGCGTGATCGTCATCCTGGTCGTGCTCGACCCGCATCTGGCGCTGCTGACGTTCCTCGCGTTCCCGTTGCTGGCGGCCGGCGCGATCGCGTTCCGGATCGCCTCGGCGGACGCCTACCGCCTGACCCGCGAGAAGATCGCCTCGATCACCGGCTATCTCCAGGAGTCGCTGTCGGGGATCAGGGTCGTGCGCTCGTTCGGCCAGGAGCCGCGGCACATCCGCCGCTTCCGGGAGCTCAACGACGAGAACCGCGACGCGAACATGACCACGGTCAACCTCAACGCCGCGTATTTCCCCGGGGTCGAGCTGCTCTCGGCGCTCGTCACGGTCGAGATCCTCCTGATCGGCGGCTACGAGGCGATCAACGGCCACGCCTCGACCGGGGTGGTGTTCGCCTTCATCGCCGCGCTCAACAACTTCTTCGACCCGATCCAGTCGCTCTCACAGCTGTACACCACCTACCAGTCCGGCATGGCGGCGCTCGACAAGATCTTCGAGCTGCTCGACGAGCAGCCCGAGCTCGTCGACGCGCCCGATGCGATCGAGCTGCCCCGGATCGACGGCGCGGTCAGCTTCGAGAACGTGTCGTTCCGCTATGGCACCGGCGAGGACGCACCGTGGGCGCTGCGTGGAATCGACCTCGCGATCCCGGCCGGGCAAACGGTCGCGCTCGTGGGCGAGACCGGCGCCGGCAAGTCCACGCTCGCCAAACTCGCGGCCCGCTTCTACGACCCGACCGAAGGCCGGGTCCTCGTCGACGGGCAGGATCTGCGCGCGGTCACGGCGCACTCGCTCCGATCGCAGATGGGGATCGTCCCGCAAGAGGGGTTCCTGTTCAGCGGCACGGTGCGCGAGAACATCGCGTTCGGTCGCGCTGACGCGACCGACGCCGAGATTCGTGGCGCGGCGCGGGCCGTCGGCGCCGACGGGTTCATCGCCGGGCTCGAGCACGGATACGACACGGAGGTGGGCGAGCGCGGCGTGCAGCTCTCGGCCGGGCAGCGCCAGCTGCTCGCCTTCGCCCGTGCGTTGGTCGCGGATCCGCGCATCCTCGTGCTCGACGAGGCGACGTCGAACGTCGACGTGCAAACCGAGAACCTGATCGAGCAGGGGCTGCGCCGGCTCGTCGCGGGACGGACCGCGATCGTGATCGCACACCGCCTCTCGACGATTCGCCATGCCGGTCGGATCGTCGTGCTCGAGCACGGCGGGATCGTCGAGCAGGGCACGCACGAGGAGCTGCTCGACGCCGGTGGACGCTACTGGCAGCTGTACCGCGACTGGGCCGAGCAGGCCTCCGCCGCGTAAAGGCGGGCGTCCGCCGCATGGGGTCCGCCGGGAACTAAGCTGCGCCGATGCCGATCACGGTTTCGGGGCTGGCGCTGACACCGGTCAAGGGCACGCGATTGTGCTCGACCGAGTCGATCGAGCTCGAGCGCAGCGGCGGCGTCCGCAGCAATCGCCGCTTCTACGTGATCGACGAGCTCGGGCGGATGGTCACCTCGAGGCACGCGGGCGGGTTGACCCGGGTGATCGCGGACTACGACGAACAGACGCGCGTCCTCTCGATGACGTTTCCGGATGGTTCGATCGTGAGCGCCCCGGTTGAGCTCGGCGAACGCGTCGCGACGCAGTTCTCCTCGCGACCTCGGAATGCCCATGTCGTGGTTGGACCGTGGGCCGAACCACTGTCGGCGCTGATTGGGCAGGCGCTGCGGATCGTCGAGCCGATCGGCGGCGGCGTCGATCGCGGTCCGCGCGGCGCGATCTCGCTGATCTCGCGCGCGTCGCTGGCCCGGCTCGCCGAGGTCGCAGGTGAGCCCTCGGTCGACGGGCGGCGGTTCCGGATGCTGATCGAGGTGGACGGAGCTGCGGCGCACCAGGAGGATGATTGGGTCGGCTCCAGCGCCCGGATCGGCGCGGCGACGGTCCGCTTCGGCGGCAACGTCGGGCGCTGCGTGATCACGACCCGCAATCCGGAGAGCGGCGAGGTGGATTTCCCGACGCTGAAGACCCTCGCGCGCTACCGGCAGGAGCTGCCGAGCACCGAGCTGCTGCCGTTCGGCGTCTACGGCGAGGTTCTCACCGGCGGCCGGGTCGCCGTCGGCGACTCGGTCGTGCTCGTGGACTGATGCCCACTCGCCCCTAGCCGGCGCGCGAGTGGGACGATCAACAGGTCATTCCCGATACCGGCCCCGGCACGCAGCGTATTTCGCCAGACGACGACTGAGGAGAGAGCGATGGCCGACAAGCCGATCTTCATCTATGCCGCCACGTACGCGAACAAGGAGCGCGCGGAGGACGACCACGACCTCCTCGTCAATCTCCATCACGACAAGCTCGTCGGTAGCTACGACGTGGCGATAATCACCAAGGACGACGCGGGCAAGATCCATGTTCAAAAGCACGAGAAGCCGACCCAGCGCGGGGCGTGGACCGGGATCGCCGTCGGCGCCGTCGTCGGCGTCCTGTTCCCACCCTCGATCATCGCCTCCGCGGCCGTCGGCGGCGTGGGCGGTGGCCTGATCGGGCATTTCGCCCGCGGGATGTCGCGCGGCGACATGAAAGACCTCGGCGATCTGCTCGACGACGGCCAGGCGGCACTCGTCGTGGTCGGTCAATCGCGGGTCGCCGAGCAGCTCGACAAGGTCCTCGCGCGCAGGGAGAAGTCGGCCGAGCGTGAGATCGAAGGGGACAGCGCCGAGCTGGAGCGCGAGCTGAAGGCCGCCGAGCAGCAACCGGAGGCGTAGCCATCGCCCACCAAGCCCGCGTCCACGTCAGGCTCGCCGATCACGTGGCGCTGGTCACGCTCGCCCGGCCCGACAAGCACAACGCGCTCGATCTCGAGATGTTCGACGCGATCGGCGCGGCCGCCGCGCGGCTGACGCACGAGCCGGGCGTCCGCGCGATCGTGCTGCACGGTGAGGGCCCGAGCTTCTGCTCGGGGCTCGACCTGCAGAGCCTGATCGGCTCGGGCGCCGACCCCGGCGCAGTGACCAGAGCACTGCACGAGGAGCCGCCGAACCGCTTCCAGCGGGCCGCCTACGACTGGTTGCGCGTGCCCGTCCCGGTGATCGCGGCAATCCACGGCGTCTGCTTCGGCGCCGGGCTGCAGATCGCGCTCGCCGCGGACATTCGGATATCAACGGCTGACGCGCGACTCTCCGTGATGGAGGGCCGATGGGGATTGATCCCCGATATGGGGATCACGCGCACGCTCCCTCGCCTCGTCGGCATCGACGTCGCCAAGGAGCTCACGTACTCCGCACGCGTGGTCAGTGGGAGCGAGGCGAATCGACTCGGGCTCGTGACGCGTGTGAGCGAGCAACCACTAGAGGATGCACGCTCCGTGGCGGCCGAGATCGCGTCCCGCTCCCCCGATGCCATCCGGGCCGCCAAGCGCCTGTTCGACGAATCCTGGACGGCCCCGGCATCGGAGACCCTGGCGCTCGAGGCGGCGCTACAGCTGCGGCTGATCGGCTCCCCGAATCAGCTCGAAGCGCTCAACGCGGGCTTGGCAGGACGTACTCCGAGCTTCTCGGACCCGGACTGATCAAACACCGACGGGCCTCCCGAACCCGGACCGATCGACGCCGTTGCGAAACCATCCCAGTCGTATTTCCTTGCCCTTCCTGGCACGAACATACGTTCCCACGATGATCGGACGGACAGGCTTCGGTCGGCTATCCTGCGAGCAGCGTGTGCGGGGTCGTCTAACGGCAAGACGCCAGCCTCTGGAGTTGGTTATCGGGGTTCGAATCCCTGCCCCGCAGTGGCGAGGTCTTCACGTTTGAAGGCCTTTGATGTTCACGTTTGGGTCGGACGGATCCGCGCGTGGGTTGTCGGGATCGTGATGGCTGTTTGGTAGTGGCCCGGGGGCGTGGTTTCGTGGTTGACTGGCCGGGTGGCGGGGCGCTGGGGCAGCACTGGGTTGGCGCGTCCGGCAGGGGTGTTGGGTGGTTGTCGTGGCGGGGTTGCGCGGCGGGTTAGGGCGCGTGCGCGGTCGCGGCGAGGTCGTGGATCGTCTGCCGTCGGCGTTTGCGTCGTTTGGGCGGCAGCCCGCAGGCTTCGCGTCGCTGATTTTCGGCTTGGCGGGCGGCGTGGGCGTCGGCCACGCGGAGGTTGCGGGCGATCAGCGCGGTGGCGGTGAATAGGGCGTTTGCGGTGAGGCCCATCAGTCGGCACCAGCCGCGGGAGATGTCGGTGCTGGCGGGGTCCTTGATCGTTGAGAAGGTGCGCTCGGCGGCGGTGCGTCGGTTGTAGCTGGTGCGGTGCTGCGGGGAGGGGTAGTCGTGCTTCTGGGCGGTCTTCGCGTTCACGGTGGGTGGCACGGTGAACGTTTGCTGGGTGCAGCAGACCGGCGGATGCTCGGGTGGGTCGA
The DNA here is from genome assembly GCA_963763525.1 of uncultured Solirubrobacterales bacterium. Lineage (GTDB taxonomy): Bacteria > Actinomycetota > Thermoleophilia > Solirubrobacterales > Solirubrobacteraceae > Palsa-465. Next base: position 302,856 of record CAVXPA010000005.1, on the reverse strand, counting down.
GGATCGTCGGGCGGTCGTGTGGGAGCGTCAGCGATTGCGGCTGGTGGGGGCAGCGGAGCTTGCCTTGGGCGGCGGGGCAGATCACACGGTGGTAGCCGTCGGGGTCGGGTCGGCTGATCGGCGAGAGCTTGTAGCGGGTCAGTTCTGAGCACTGCTGGTCATGGACGGCGGTTTGCTCGCTGGTGGCGGCGCGGTGTAGTGGTCCGAGTTGGAGCAGTGCGTGTGGGGTGGCGGGGCAGTAGAGGTTGCCGTTGTGGCAGGTCGCGCCGTGGTGGGTGCCGTGCGGGCCGCGGTCGTTGGGGTGCAGATCCTGGATCAGCTGGATCCCGAGCGCGCGGATCGGGAGCGCCCATGTCTCTGGTACGCGGTAGCTGTAGCCGGAGTCGGCGAGCAGGTCGGTGATCGGGATGCCGTCGGTGTGCATCCGTTGAAGGACGGGCACGAGCGCGGCGGGCGGGTCGTGATCGCAGGAGCTCAGGTGCATGCGGCGCGCGAGTTCGGGGACCTGTGGGCCGTGCTCGTCTTTGACGGTGGTGATGGCTTGGAGGTAGTAGCCGTAGAACGCTTCGTCTTTCTGGCCGGGGTGGTTGCCGCGGCGGTGCCCCCAGGAGGCCTCGGGGTCCGCGCACCGCCGATCATCCTCGCTGTCGCTCTCGCTGTGGCTGTGGCTGTGGCTGTGGCTGTGGCTGTGGCTGTGGCTGTGGCTGTGGCTGTGGCTGTGGCTGTGGCTGTGGCTGTCGCTGTCGCTCTCGCTGTCGCTCTCGCTGTGGCTGTGGCTGTGGCTGTCGGCGGGCTTTTTGGGTGGTGGCAGCGACCAGGTTTCGTGGTCGGTCCAGTCGACCGCGTAGCTGCTCGACGAAGGGTCGCCGAGCACGGTGACGCTCGCTTCGAGCAGCCGGTCCAGCACGTCGTGCAACTGCTCGGATGGGGTGCCGTCCGGCGTGTCCTTGGTGAGCGCTGCGATCACGCGATCGAACGTGTATTCGACCTGGCGGTAGGTGAGCCGGTGCTCGCCGTGCGGCCAGCGGGCGATCACGCCGAGCCGCCGCTGGTCCTTGGTGGGTAGTGTTGTGAGCGTTGTGTGCACGTCGGTCAAGAACGCTTGGCGGCCGGCGCGCAGCGCGAGCGTCATCGCGATCAGCAGCGTGCGGACGTGAAGTTGGCGGGGGCGGACACCGACAGGGAGTCGCCGCTCGATGACCCCGGCCACCCCGGAGGTGTCGATGATCTGCTCGATCCGCTCAAGCTCTGCGCTCACGCGCTCTGCCCTCCGAGCAGCGCGATCAGCTCTGTCTCGGAGGCGGCGGGGAGTTGCGCGGCGAGGTCCCCGAGCCGCTGGCTGCAGATGATCCCGGCGGCCTGCATGAACGCCGGTAGCCCGATCTGTCGGGAGCACTCCACAAGCCACGTCGATCGCAGCCGCCCGGCCTGCAGCCTCGGTAGCGCGCTGTCGGTCGACAGCAGCGCGCACAAGCTGTCGGTCACGTTGCGCCGATCCGGGTCCCGCCCACCGATGATGAACCGATCGCCGGCGAAGGAGGCGGCCTCCAACAGTCGCTCGTGGTAGCGGCAGAAGACCGCCACCGAGCGCGAGCGCGCGCCGCCGACCGTGACCAGCATCCCACCCGAGCGCGCAACGACGTCGCGGCCGCGGACGTGCCGCAACTCCCCGGCGATCACCCCGGCGCCCGCACCGAGGCAGATCAGCGCGCTCGCACGCAACCGGCGCGCCCGGGTGCTCTGCGCATCGGCGAGCCGCAGGAACCCGTCGATCTCGGCGGGCGAGTACGGCGCCTTCGCGCGCTCGCGCACCAGCGGCACCGCTGCCGGCTCGGGGTAGCGCTCGATCGCGCGCGCGAGCGCCCGCAGGTTGGTCCGCAGCGTCCGCCGTGTCGCCGGCGACACCGTCGGGCAGCCGACCAGCACGAACCGCTCGATCCTCGCCCCTGAGAGCACCACCCGCGGCTCGAGCTCAAGCCCGACCGACTCGGCGAACGCGGCCAGCCTGCCGGCCGCGAACAACAGTGCCTTCGCCCGCCCGGGCGTGACCGGAGCCGCGCGCGTGACCACCTCACGCGCGAACGCGGCCGCCGCCCCAGACAGCGACCGGGGGGCCCAGCCGGCGATCACCGCTGCCGCCCGCACGCCCGTGACGGCTCGCTCGCTCGCTGTCCGATCGCTGCTCAACACGAGAACGATCCGAGAGTAGAACTACTATCGGACGGACGGACGTAGCATCCCGAACACCCGCCCAGATGCCAGCCAACCCCTCAACGCCCGAGCGCCGCCTCGCCGAGCTGCACGCACAACTCGCCGCGATCGACCACATCCTCCCAGGCACGATCAACATCGCGACCAACCGCTGCGGCAAACCCAACTGCGCCTGCCACGCCGACCCGCCACGCCTCCACGGCCCCTACATCACCTGGACACGCAAGGTCAACGGCAAGACCCTCACCCGCCGCCTCACCCCCGAACAGCTCGAGCGCTACCAGCCCTGGTTCGAGAACAACCGCCGCCTCCGCCGGCTGATCTCAGAGCTCGAAGCGCTCTCCCTCCGCACCGCCGAGCACGCCGAGGGCTGGCAACCCCAGCCGCCCACCGACACACACCGGGCCGGCCGCTGAGCACCACCGGCCCGCTCACCAGACACCACATCGCCCCACGCTCACGCCAGGCCCCGACGCCGACACAGCCACACCAAAAACCAGCGCAAAGCGTGGCCAGCGAGCGCCTAACCCGTGGCAACTACGAACACGACCACCAAAAACCCCCGCAAACACACAAACGTGAAGACCTCGTGGCGGTGATGGCGTGAGGGCGCCGAGCCAGTGCGACGCGCGTGAGACGAAAGCTGAGATACCGTCCGCCTGAATGCGCGTCCTCGGCCTTCCCATCGTGCCGCCCCAGGCGATCATCGGCCGCGCGTTCGGCGAGTTCGCCGCGGCGGCTCGCGCGGCGCGTGCCGCGCCCGGCCAGGTCGAACGCCTCTTGAACGTGGGCGAGCAGCTCGTGGCAATCGGCCACGAGGCGATCGAGATCTTCGAACGTTTCGATCAGCGGGCCGACGGAATCCTCGCGGTCGGCGCGCAGCTCGACGCGCGCGGCGCCGGGATCGAGGCACTGGGCGCGCGGCTGGAGCAGCGCGGCGAGGGGCTGATCGAGCTGGGCGACCGACTGGAGCAGCGCGGAGCGGGGCTCGTCGCGGCCGGCGAGCGTCTGGACCGTCGCGGCGAGCTGCTCGGCGACGCCGGCGATCGCCTCGACCGCCGTGCGACGTCGATCGTCGAGCTCGGCGAGCGAATCGACCGGCGCGGGGTCGGCTTGGTCGACGGCGCCGAGCGTCTGGACCGCCGCGGAAACGAGCTGGTCGAGCTCGGCGAACGGATCCGCGCCGCCGGCGAGCTGGTGTCGGCTCGCGGAGCGGAGATCGTCGGCAGCGCCGAGCACCTCTCACAGACGGGCGATGAGCTGATCGCGATGCTGCCCGCGCTGGAGCGCGCGATCGAGATGGCGACGCCGCTCGAGGGTGCGATCGATCGCTTCGGCCGGCTCGTCGACAGGCTCCCGGGTGGCGCCATCAGGCGCAGGCCCGCGCCACCGGCCTCCGGTGAGCTGCCGGAGCTGCTCGAGCCCGGCGACGAGCCGGAAGAGCCCGACGAGCCGCAGCCCGCCGACTGAGCACAGCGCGCTACTGAAGCGTGGAGAGATCGGTGTGTGGATCGGCGAGCTCGGCGGTCCGGGCGCTGACGTCCACGTGTGACGCGATCAGGCGTCGCGCCTCGATCAGATCGCCTGCACGCTTGACCGACAGCGCAGCGGCCACTTGTCCGGAGTCGAGATACCAGATCGTGAACTGGCCCTCCTCGAGCGAGCCGCGGACGATCTCCTGGTCCCAGTGGAGCGCCGGGCCGACGTACTCGAGCGAGGCCCAGTCCGCCAGATCCGAGAAGAAGTAGGGGACGACGTCGTACGGCTGGTCGGCCCCGAGCATGTTGAGCGCGACCGCCTTGCCCTGGTTGAGCGCGACGTCCCAGTGCTCGACCCGCAGTCGCCGCCCACCGTGGACGACGCTCTCATACTCGGCGATGTCGCCGGCGGCGTAGATCGCCGGATGCGACGTCCGCAGGCGGGAATCGGTCCAGACGCCGCCGCTGTCCCCGAGCGTCAGCCCGGCGCTGCGCGCGAGCGTCACGTCGGGCACCGCACCGGCGCCGATCACGACGGCGTCGGCCTCGAGCGTGAGGCCGGATTTTGCGATCACTCGCGTGACCCGCCCGTCAAAGCCCTCGAAGCGATCGAGTTCCTCGCCACCGTGGACCACGATCCCGTGCTGCCGAAGCTTTGACTGCAGGAACTGGCCCGCCTGCTCGCCGAAGTGACGGCTCATCGCGACGCGCTCGAGCATCAACAGCTCGCACCGGCACCCGAGCTTGGTCAGCGAGGCCGCGACCTCGCTGGCGATGTAGGAGCCGCCGATTAGAACGACTCGCTTGCCCGCCGTGTCGGCTCGGATCGTGTCGCTGTTGCCGAGCGTGCGCAGGTAATGAATTCCGTCAAGCTCGCAACCGGGGACGTTGAGCCGCCGCACGTTGGCGCCGGTCGCGAGAAGCGCCGCGCCGAACTCCACCTCCTGCTTGTTGGAGAGGCGGATCGTGCGGCTGTCGGGATCGAGCTTGAGCGCCGACGTTCGCGTCAGCACCTCGATCTGCTGCTCGTCGTACCACTCCGGGGGCCGGAACAGAACCTTCTCCCGGGGTTCTCGACCCTGTAGGTACTCCTTGGAGCAGGGCGGGCGGTCGTACGGCAGGTCGGTCTCGCGGCCGACGAGCAGGATCGATCCGTCCGCGCCGGACTGCCGCAGCCAGCGGGCGCAGTTCGCGGCCGCGAGCCCGCCGCCGATCAGCGCGTAGGCGACGGAACGATCGGCCATCCGCTGGTGGTTCGCATAGGACTAGGACCGGCGGGTCGCGGTCACGGCGCTCGGAGCGAATTGAGGCGTGATCTGCGCCTCGAGTCCCGGATCGAGGATCAACAGCACCTGGTCGCCCGCTTCGATCACCGAATCGGACTTCGGCACGAACCCGGCTCCGCCCCGCAGGACGGAGATGATCAGCGAGCCGTCGGGGAGGACGACATCCCCGACCTTACGCCCCGCCGCCGCGGAGCCTTCGCTGACCTCGAGCTCGATGATCTCGAGGTGCTCCTCCTCGAGCGCGAGCAGCTGCACCAGCCCATATTCGGGGACCTCGTGCTCGATCAAACGGAGGATCAGGTCGGTCGCGGATACCGCGGGGTGGATTCCGAGCAGCTTGAAGTGCTGGAGGTTACGGGGGTTGTTGACGCGGGCGACGATCCGCTGGACGCCGTACTTCTCCTTTGCGACCTGGCAGATCAGGATGTTGTCCTCATCGTCGCCGGTGACCGCGATGACAAGGTCGGCACGCTGTATCCCCGCGCGCTCGAGCACCCACAGCTCGGTCGCGTCTCCGTACTGAGCCGCGTGCTCGAGTTCCTCCTCGACGATCTGGTAGCGGCTGTGGTCGGATTCGATCAACGTCACCTCGCGGTCCTTCGAGATCAGCTCACGTGCGAGGTTCCACCCGACCTTGCCGGCGCCCGCGATGATCACGTACATCAGCTCGCCCTCCCGTCACGGCGCGAGCGCGACGCGCTCGGCCTGGTCGATCGCCTGCTGCGTCGGCGAGATCGTCAGCAGCCCCTGCTCCGCGTACCAGGCCGCCCGTGCCGGATCCTTGACGCGCACGACGACGCGGCGCACGTGAAAGCGACGCTGTGCGATCTGCGCGATCACGAGGTTCGTGTTGTCGCCGCCGGTGGCCGCGAAGAACACGTTCGCGTCCTCGATCCCAGCCTCCACTAGGCCATCGATTTCGAGCGCCGTGCCCACCGTAAAGCGCCCGCCCGCGTCCTCCCACGTGGTCGTCTGGTCCTTGTCCAGCCGCTCATGCGACAGCGGATCCTTGTCCATCACGGACACTTCATGGCCAAGGTCAAGCGCCCGTTTGGCGACCGCCGAGCCAACACGGCCAGAACCCACGATAAGGATGAACATCTATTCACTCCAAATGGCGAACGGACCTACAGGGCAGCAGCGTACCGAAGCCCGGGGCCGCCACGGGATAACGGTCTTACCCGAGTCGCGACGGCTCCCCCAAGCGAACGCGGCGCGATCCACCATCCGACGCTAGGTAATGATTGGAATGATCAAAAGAGCAACGATGTTCGCGACTTTGATCATTGGGTTGATGGCCGGCCCGGCAGTGTCCTTGTAAGGGTCGCCGACGGTGTCCCCGGTGACGGCCGCCGCGTGCGCTTCGGATCCCTTGCCACCGTAGGCCCCGTCCTCGATCAGCTTCTTCGCGTTGTCCCACGCTCCACCGCCCGAGGTCATCGAGATCGCGACGAACAGCCCGACGACGATCACACCGATGAGCAGCCCGCCGAGCGCCTCGATGCTGATCAACCCGACGACGAACGGAATCACGATTGGAATCAGCGCCGGGAGGATCATCTCCCGCTGCGCGGCACGCGTCACGAGCGCGACGGCGGCGCCGTACTCGGGCTGCTCGGTGCCGTCCATGATCCCCGGTTTGTCACGGAACTGGCGCCGCACCTCCTCGACGACCGCTCCTCCGGCGCGCCCGACCGCTTCCATCGCGAGCGAGGCGAACAGGTACACCATCAGCCCGCCGATCAGCAACCCGATCAGCACTGGCGGGTTGTCGATCGAGAAGTTGGGGTTCTTGCCGTGGAGGATCAACTCGCGCTGGAACGCGTCGAACAGGACGAGCGCCGCGAGCGCGGCGGAGCCGATCGCGTACCCCTTCGTGACCGCCTTGGTCGTGTTGCCGACCGCGTCGAGCGGGTCGGTGACGTTGCGAACCTCCTCGGGAAGGTTGGCCATCTCGGCGATGCCGCCGGCGTTATCCGTGATCGGGCCGAACGCATCGAGTGCGACGATCAGCCCGGTGAGCGACAGCTGGGCCATCACGGCCACGCCGACGCCGTAGATGCCGTCCGAGCCGCCGCCGGCGAGCTTCCACGCGCCGAAGATGCCAAGAGCGATCACGATCGCCGGTGGAGCGGTCGACTGAAAGCCCGACGCGAGCCCCTGGATGATGTTCGTCGCGTGGCCTGTCTGCGACGCCCGCGCGGTGCTCTTCACCGGCGCGAAGCGGGTCGAGGTGAAGTAGTCGGTGATCACGAACAGGCATGCCGTCACGCCGATCCCGATCAGCGCGCAGAGGTAGAACTTCCACCATTGCGGTGCCGCAGTGCTGAGGGTGATGCTGTGGAGGGTCCCGGCGGCGCCCGTCACGCTGTGCGTGCTCACGATGGGCGTCTTGTAGGTGAGCCCTTTCATCATCCAGTACGTGATCGGGAGGAACGCGAGTGCCGCGAGGCCGCCGGAGACGACGAGCCCCTGGTAGAGCGCGCGTTCGACGTGCCCGGCCGGCGAGCGAACCGCGAATGTGCCGATGATCGAGGCAATGATCGAGATCGCGCCGAGCACGAGCGGGTACAGCGCGACGGCTTCCTGCTGGCGGAACAGCAGCACGCCGAGCAGCATCACCGCGACCGCGGTCACCGCGTAGGTCTCGAACAGGTCCGCGGCCATCCCCGCGCAGTCGCCCACGTTGTCGCCCACGTTGTCGGCGATCACGGCCGGGTTGCGAGGATCGTCCTCCGGGATACCGGCCTCGATCTTGCCCACCAGGTCCGCCCCGACGTCCGCGGCCTTGGTGAAGATGCCGCCGCCGAGGCGCGCGAAGACCGAGATCAGCGAGCCGCCGAAGCCGAGGCCGATCAGCGCGTTGACCGCCTCGCTCGTGCTCTCACCCGCGATCCACGTCAGGATCCCGTAGTAGCCGGCGACACCCAGCAGGGCGAGCCCGACGACCAGCAGCCCGGTCACGGCGCCGCCGCGGAACGCGACCGAGAGCGCCCGCCCCACGCCGCCGCGCGCGGATTCGGCGACGCGCGCGTTCGCGCGCACTGAGACGTTCATGCCGATGTAGCCGGCTGACGCCGACAGGACGCCGCCGATCAAGAAGCCGATCGCCACGCGGATGTTCTGGATCGGAATCAGGACGATGAACAGCACGATGCCGACGCCGGCGATCGTCGTGTACTGCCGGTTCAGATACGCGCGTGCGCCCTCTTGCACCGCGGCAGAGATCGAGCGCATCTGCTCGTTGCCCGGCGAGAGCGCCAGCAGCGAGCGCGCGGTCAGAACGCCATATGTGACGGCGGCCGCCGCGCACACGAGCGCGACGAGGACGCCGTGGTGCGTCAGAAAGCTAGACAAGAAGGTCCTCCGGGAAAGCTCTTATATGTGATGGCCCGCGCGACCGCGGCCAAAAACGCCAAAAAGGGCCGCCGCCCGAGGGTTCGGGCGGAGCCCGGGTTCGAAGGCGGATGAGTCTACAGTGCGCGACGGCAGAACGTCCACAAAGCGCACCTGGAGGCCGCGCCTGCTTAGCCGAATGGGCACCTCAGCACCGCTGCGCGATCCTCCCGCGCGCTTATTGACGCGGCACCCACAGCCGACCGCTGCGCTGGGCGGGGCCGGGCTCACCGGGCTTCGTCGGTGGCTCCTCCGGCGGCGTGGAAGCCGGCGAGGCGACTGGTTCGCCGCCCGGCGGCGGCTCCTGCGGTTGCCCGCCGGCAGCGTCGGGCTGACCGCCGATCCGGACGTAAGCGAGCTGAAGCTGCGAGAGCGCGTCGCGGATCGAGCCGACCTGCGCCGGCGCGCTCTGCTCGAGCACCGGCAGCAACGCGCGAATCGCCTCGATCGCGCTGCGCACCTGGCCCGGGTCGCGCTCATCCTCGGTGCCGGGGGCGAGGCCGGTCCGGCGCATCCCGAGGTTGACGAGCGTGACGATGTTCTCGAGCAGCACGTGCTCGACGCGAATTCGCTTGATCTCGGCCTCGTAGGCCCGCAGTTCCTCCTCCGTGGGCTGCCGTGCTTCGCTGCTCATCCCCTCATCTCCGCCGTCGCACCAGCATAAGTGTCGCGCGCCTGGGCGACCATCGCGCTGTAGATCTCCCGCAGGCTCGTACCGCTCTCGCACATCCGACGCTGCCGCTGCGCGGCGTTCAGCGGCGGCAGCGCAACCTCGATGCCGAGCTCGGCTCGAGCGGGGGCGGTCCATTGCAGCAGCCGCTCGGCCGTCTCGTGCGCCGGATACGTCTCGCCGCGAGCGAGGTCGATCAGCTCGCCGTCGAGTCCGTAGCGCAGGGCGCGCCAGAGGTTCTCCTCGATCAAGCGGTGCGGCGGATCCTCGAATGGCACGCCTTCGTCCACGTCGCGCGCCGCCTGGGCGATGCACCCCACGATCAGCGCCGCGAGCGCGTCGGACTCGGGCGCGGTCGGCTGCGCGTCGCAGATCCGAACCTCAACTGTGCCGAACGTAAAATGCGGCCGGATCGACCACCACACCTGTGTGTACTCGACGATCGACCGGGTCCGGACGAGGAACTTGATGTAGTCCGCGAACGCAGCCCAGCTGCCGAACGCGTCCGGCACGCCGCAACGAGGAAAGCTCTTGGTGAAGATCTGCGTCCGCGCGCTGTGCAGCCCGGAATCGCGTCCGTCAAGGAACGGGGAGCTGGCGGACTGCGCCAGCAGCAGGGGTAACACTCCTCGCAGCCTGTCGCACACCTTGACCGCCCGGTCGGCACCCCGGATGCCCACGTGCACGTGCAGCGAGAACGTGTTGTTGCGCCACGCGACGTACTTGAGACCGTCCTCGACGAGGCGGTAATGGGGCGTTTCGATGATGTGCTGCTCGCGGTAGTCCGACCACGGATGCGTCCCGGTGGCACCGAGCGCGACGCCGTGCGCGGCCGCCACCGCGAACAGGCGCCGGCGCCGCTCGCGCTGCGCTTCGATCGCCGCCGCCAGATCTTCCCCTTTGCCCGAGCGGATCTCGATCTCGGAGGAGATCAGCTCGCCGGCGACCGAGCCCGCGAGCATGTGGTCGGCGTCGGCGGCGGCCTTCAGCTCCTCGAATCGTGAGAACAGCCCGAGATCGACGGGGTCCAGCAGCGCGAACTCCTCCTCGAGCCCGACGGTGAAGTCATCCGAGGCGTCGAAGATCGCGTAAGCGCTGTCGAGGTCGAGAGCCACGGCTGCAGAGTCCTTCAGGTCGGAAGATCAGGTCAGGTAGAAGTACAGCGCGTACAGCAGATCGACTGCCGGACTCGACGTGTGAACGGTGACCTCGGGCGGGACGTGCAACAGCGCGTCTGAGTAGTTGAAGATGATCTTGACGCCGGCGCCGGCGATCTCGTCGGCGAGCGTCTGGGCGGCCGCTGATGGAACCGCGAGCACGGCGACGACGATTTCCTCGTCCTCGATCACACTGCGCAGCGCTGCCTTGTCCTGGACGTTCAATTGTCCGATCCGCGTCCCGATCTTGTCCGGATCGACGTCGAACACAGCGACGACGCGGAAGCCGTGGTCGGCGAAGATGTCCGACGTGGCAATCGCGGTTCCGAGATGGCCGGCACCGAACAACGCGATGTTGTGCTGGCCGGCGGTGCGCAGGATCAGGCGAATCTGCGTCACCAGCGAGTCCACGTTGTAGCCGACGCCGCGCTTGCCGAACTTCCCGAAGCCCGACAGGTCCCGGCGGATCTGGGTGGAATTGACGTGCGTGTAGTCGGCCAGCTCCTGTGAGCTGATCGTCTCCGTGCCCATCTTGCGCGCCTGCGTCAGGACCTGGAGGTAGCGCGACAGCCTCGCCGCGACGCCGAGCGAGAGCTTCTCGCCCGGTTTGTCCAGATCAGACGGAGCAAGCGGCTGATCCCCGCGACCGACCAAGTAGCTCATCGCCACCTCACTCTACTTACTAACAGGGTTCTGTCCGATGGCCGACAGGAGGCGTTCGAGGTGTGCCTCGTCAACGTAGTACTCGAACACTTCGACGCCGTCGACGGTGACGACCGGGATCCGCTCGAGGTACGCGCGCAGGAGGCCCTCGTCCGCCTCGATATCCAGCTCGCGCAGGACGAAGTCGTGGACCGTGTGCGCGCGCCCGAGCGCCTCGCGCGCGTCGTCGCACAGGCAGCAGCCAGGCCGTCCGTACAGCACGACCTCCGTCCTCATGCGACCAGCGCCCGCTCGCCGCTCGCGTAGACGTCGAGCGATAGATACTCGGGGAACGGCAGAGCATCGACGTACCGGGCCGCGCTCGCGATCATCGCGGCATTGTCGGTGCACAGCTCCACCGGTGGCACGTGTAGCTCGACGCCGAGCGTGCGCATTCGCTCGCGCAGGGGGCCGTTGGCGGCGACGCCGCCGCCGATCGCCAGCCGGCGCAGGCCGGTCGTGTCAAGCGCCCGTTCCACGCGCGTCGCGAGCGATTCGACGATCGCCCGCTGATAGGACGCCGCGAGGTCCTCGCGGCGACGCTCGGACTCGGTCTCACCGAGATCGCGAATCTTGTACAGCAGCGCCGTCTTGAGCCCGGCGAACGAGAAGTCGAGCCCGGGCAGCCGCCGCGCGGTCGGGAACTCGAACGCTTGCGGATCCCCCTCGCGCGCGAGGCGCTCGAGCGCCGGGCCGCCGGGGTATCCGAGCCCGAGCAACCGAGCTCCCTTGTCGAACGCCTCGCCGGCCGCGTCGTCGAGCGTCTGGCCGAGCAGCTCGAAATCCGGACCCGGATCGCTCACGCGAGCAATCAACGTGTGCCCGCCGCTCGCGATCAGCGCGACGAACGGCGGCTCGAACGGCCGCTCGCCGAGCAAGCTGGCGGCGATGTGGCCGTGGAGGTGATCCACCGGGGCCAGCGGCAGCTTGAGCGCGGCGGCCAGCGCCTTGGCCGTGGCGACGCCGACGAGCAGCGCGGCGACGAGCCCCGGCCCGCGTGTGACCGCGATCAGATCGAGATCGGCGAGCGTCGCGCCGGCCGTCGCCAGCGCGTCGTCGACGACGGCTCCGATCAGCTCCAGGTGGTGGCGTGAAGCGATCTCCGGGACCACCCCGCCGAAGCGCTCATGGACCTGCTGCGAGGAGATCACGTTGGCCGCGATCGCCCCGTCCGCCCTCAGCACCGCGGCGCACGTGTCGTCGCAGCTCGTCTCGAGTGCGAGGATCACCTCGCGGCCGGCGACGTCGAGGCCTCCTGCGCCGTGCGCCACATGATCATCGCGTCCTCCCCGGTGTCGTGGTAGTAGCGAGGACGCGTCCCGGCGGGGCGGAAGCCAAATTGCTCGTAGAGGGCGATCGCGCCTGCGTTCGAGGTGCGGACCTCGAGCGTGTAGGACTCCTGCGGGCCGCCGCGCGTGAGCATCTCGTCGAGCATCGCGCGGGCGATCCCGCGCCGCAGCGAGGCCGGATCGACGGCGATGTTCATCAGGTGCCAGACCTGGTCGTAGCGCGCGCAGATCAGATAGCCGGCGAGCTTTCGCTGCTCGACGGCGGCGAGGCAGATTCCCGACGGCTTGGAGAGCTCGAGCACGAACATCGCAAGCGACCACGGCGTCGGGAAAGCTCGCCGCTCGATCGAGATCACCTGAGGGAGATCGGAGTAGGCGAGCGATCGGATCGTGGTCGGCGGAACGGTCATCGTCTGCGTGCCCCACCAAGCGCGATCTGAGCGTCGGGAAGGCGGATGTAGTCAGGAGCAACCAGTTCCGGGTCACTCGGCCGCGCGCCGCTCGCGAGCCTGCAATGCTCCAAGGCGCTGACCCTGTGAAGCCCCGAGCCGTCGTCTGGTACCACGGCTCCCGCTCGCTCCAGAACCTCTCTGAATTCTACCGCGCCGTCCCCGACAGCCAGTGAGCGCAAGGCGCCCGCCTCGATCAGGCTCGCGAGCTGCCCCGGCGTCAACGCGGCGGGATCGAGGATCGCCGGCCAATCGAGCCCGCGACCGTCGTCCGGCGCGCGCCAGGCACTCGCGAACACCTCGCGCCGGCGCGCATCGAGGACCGCGTAGATCGCGCCGACCTCCACCTCCCCTGCCCAGCCGGCCGCGAGCGCCCCAGCCGCCGCTGACGCGACGGATTCGAGCGTCGAGACGCCGACCAGCGGGATTCCCCGCGCCTTCGCGAGCGCGCGGGCGGTGGCGATCCCGATCCGCAGCCCGGTGAACGTGCCCGGACCGATGCCGACCGCGATACGGTCGACCTCGTCCCAGTCCAGACCCGCGTCGGTCAACGCCGCGACGATCGACGAAATCAGCATCGTCGTGTGGCGCGGACGGACGCCGGACGGCGGGTCGTCGCGCACGTGCGCGAGCAGCTGACCTCCAGGCGCCGGCGCACTGCACCAGATCGCGACCGTGGTCGCCCGCGTCGCCGTGTCGAAGGCGAGGATTCTCACTTGATCGACACCGTCCGCCGATCCGCGCCGGCGTGCTCGATCAGCACCCGGGCCGCGACCCGCGCGAGCGCCGCGACGTCGGCCTCCGCGTGCTCGGGCCACTCCACGAACGCGATTGCGTCCGGCCCGAGGTAGTCGTCGAGCAGATCGGGCTCCTCGGTCGCGAGGCCGGCGAGGCGGTAGAGATCGATGTGCGAGACGGGGACGGGAGCCGGATAGCGCTGTCCGATCGTGAACGTCGGGCTGGTGACCGGAACGCGGACGCCGAGCGCGCGACATGCACCGCGGACGAACGTCGTCTTGCCCGCTCCGAGCTCGCCCGCGACAAGGACCGCATCGCCCGGTCGCAAGCGGGCCGCGAGCTCCGCGCCGAGCGCCTGCGTCTCGGCCGCGCTGCCAGTCTGTACGCTGCGCAACATCCTCGACGGTTACTGTAGAGAAGGGCCGTATCCCTGCTCTCCGCACCATTCGGTACCGTGAGCGACTCGATGACCCCGTCCGCCACTAAGCAGGCTGGGGGACCGATTGCGTCCCTGCGCGCCCGATGTGAGCCGTCCCTGAACGCGCTGCGCGGCTCGGACACGGCCAAGGCTGCGGCGCTGGCCGGGGCGATGATCGTCAACAACGTGATCGCGCTCGGCTCGACGATCGTGTTCACTCGGCAGCTGGGTAACGACTACGGGTCGCTCGCGGCGCTCGTCAGCTACTTCCTGATCCTCTCGGTCGGCGGCCAGGCGATCCAGGTCGCGACCGCGCGTGAGGCCGCGCTGGGCAAACTCGGGCTCGGACGCGATCTGCTCGCGACGCTGCGGCGGTGGACCTGGTCGCTGCTCTGGTTCACGCTGGCGATCACTGTGCTGTCGATCCTGTTCCGCGCCCCGATCGCGCAGGCCGTCGGAGTCAAGAACTTCCAGACAGCGGCGGCGATTGGCATTCCGTCCGGTTGCCTGTGGCTGGAGCTCTCGATCCTGCGAGGCGCCCTGCAAGGGGTCGGCGACTACAAGACGGTGGGCTTCAGCCTGATCGGCGAGCAGTCCGCGCGCCTGTTCAGCGGCGCGGTGCTCGTCGTCGCCGGCCTCGGCGTCACCGGAGCGTATCTCGGGACTCCGATCTCGTTCATCGCGATGGGCATCTACTGCGCGTACTACCTGCGCCGTCACGCGCGCGAGCTGGAACGCGAGCTGCCGGCGGCCGAGCATCCAGCGGTCCCGGGCATCAGCCTCTGGGTCCACGTGAAGCGGTCACTCGCGCCGATCGCGGGCCTGATCGTGATCGCGATCCTCCAGAACATCGACCTGATCGCCGCCAAGCACCGCCTCCCGAGCGACGTCGAGACCTCCTATGCGGCGACGGCGGTCGCCGCGAAGGTGCTCGTCTGGGTTGCGATCGGAGCCGGGTTCTACCTCGTTCCGGAGGTGTCGCGGCGGCAAGCCGCGGGCGAGGACACGCGCAAGGTGCTCGCGCGCGCGCTCCTGATCATCGGCGCGTGCTCGATCCCGGTGCTGCTGATCTTCGCGTTCGCGGCGAGACCCTTGCTCAAACTCGGATTCGGATCGAAGGATCTGCACGCCGTGAACGCGCTCCTGCTGCTCGGGATCGCGTTCACGATGCTCGCCTGCACGTACCTCGCGATCCAGTACATGCTGGCGCTGAAGAAGACGTGGTTCCTGCTCGCGCTCGCGGCCGTCGCGCTGATCGAGCCGGTGTTGCTGCTGCAGGCGTCCCGCAACCCCGCCGGGTTCGCCGCCGTGGTGCTGGCCGTGCAGGTCGCAGGGGCGATCCTCGCGTTTGCGTTCGCGCTGCGCAGCGACGGCAAGACCAGCCCCGAGCATGCGCAGGCGCAGGTCGCGGTGAGCCGCCAGGTTTCAGAACAGGCCTAGCTGGGCGGCCGCCTCGGCGTCGCCTGACGCCGGTGAGTCCTCCGGCGCGAGGAGCTCCTCGTCCTCGTGTTCCTCGAGCTCCGGAATCTCGAGCTCGGGCAGCGCCTCGGTGGCGCGCGGCTGTTCGGGGGCGCCGAGCGCGAGCAACTCGGGGATGCGATGAAAGTCGGCGCGCAGCGCCGCCAGCGTCGACGGGGTGTAGAGCGCGGCGGCGGGGTGGTAGAGCGGGTAGAGGTGAAACGCGCGCGAGCCGACGACGCGGATCTCCGGCCGGCCGTGGACGCGCGAGATCCCGGTGCTGTCGCCGCGCAAGAGCTTGGTCGAGAAGTTCCCGAGCGTGCAGATCACGCTCGGCTCGATCAGCTCGATCTGGCGTTGCAGGTACGGCTGGCAGGCCTCGATCTCGTTCGGATGCGGGTCGCGATTGTCCGGCGGCCTGCATTTGAGCGTGTTGCAGATCCAGACGTCCTTGCGGTCGAGCTCGATCTCCGCGAGCAGCTTATCCAGCAGCTTGCCGGCCTGCCCGACGAACGGGAGCCCCATCCGATCCTCGTTCGCCCCCGGGGCCTCGCCGATGAACATCAGCTCGGCATCGGCATTGCCGGCGCCGAACACCACCGTCGTCCGAGTCTGAGCAAGCGCGCAGCGAGTGCACTGCCGCGCTTCCTCATAGACCTCCTTGAGCCGCTCTCGGCGCTCCGCCGCAGTCTCTTCCAGCGCCACTGAGTTCGTCATGGGCCGCGATAGTAAACCGACGGCAGGACACTTTTGCCCGCCCGCGACGGACGACGTCGGCGAGTCTCCGCAACCAGCGGCAATCGCATCTGCGGCCGGCGACGCTATGATCGACGCGAGGCCGTCACGGTGTCCCGGACGGACCATCGAATGTTTGATCGCTGACCATCCACGCCGACCGGTATCTCATGCGGGAACTGGAACGGGAATCCCCCTCATGCTCTGAGCCACGAGCTCGTCTAATCGTGGTCGGCCACGGACGCATGGGCACGGCGCTGACCGGCGCTCTGCGCGCCGCCGGACACGAGGTCGACGGCCCGCTGGGGCGCGGTGCGGACGGCTCGCTGGAACCCGGTGCGGACGATGACGTCGCCCCCGCGTCGTCCTGCTATGCGTCCCCGACGCCGAGGTCGCCGCGGCGGCACGGACCCTTGCGCCCGGCGCCCTGGTGGGCCACTGCTCGGGCGCGACCGGTCTCGACGCGCTCGCCCCCCATGAGGCCTTCTCGTTGCACCCCCTGATGACCGTGACCGGTGGGGACGAGCGTGCCGTGTTCACGGGCGCGGGCGCGGCGATCGCCGGGAACACGCCGCGTGCGCTGGAGGTGGCGCGCGAGCTCAGCCGTCGCCCTCGGGATGCATCCGGTCGAGATCCCCGACGAAAGTCGCGCGACGTACCACGCCGCCGCCTCGATCGCGTCGAACTTCCTGATCACGCTGGAGGCGGCCGCGGAACGGCTCGCGGCCTCCGTCGGCGTTCCGCGCGAGCTGCTCGCCCCTCTCGTCCGCGCAACCGTCGAGAACTGGGTGCGACTCGGGCCGGAGCGGGCACTGACCGGCCCCGTAGCGCGCGGCGACGCCGAGACGGTCATGCGCCAGCGGGCGGCCCTGGCCGCCCATGCCGATGATCTCGTGCCGCTGTTCGACGCGCTTCTCGACGCCACCGCGGCGCTCGCGGGAGTGGACGCGGTGATCGCGTGAAGACGATCCGGACGATCGAAGAGCTGCGGGCGTCGATGAGGGCACCGCGGCGTGCGGGTCAGGCGATCGGCCTCGTGCCGACGATGGGCTCGTTGCACGAGGGTCATCTGTCACTGATTCGCCGCGCCCGGGCACAGTGTTCGGTCGTCGTGATGTCGCTGTTCGTCAACCCGGCGCAGTTCGAGGATCAGCATGACCTCGTCGCCTACCCGCGCGACGAGGGTCGCGACGCGGCGCTCGCAGCTGAGGCGGGGGTCGATTACGTGTTCGCCCCCGCCCCGGCCGAGATCTACCCGAGCGGCTTCGCGACCACCGTCTCGGTGGCCGGCGTGAGCGAGACGCTGGAGGGCGCGCACCGTGGACGCTCGCACTTCGACGGAGTGGCGACCGTCCTCACCAAGCTGTTCAACATCGTCGCGCCGGACGTCGCGTACTTCGGACAGAAGGACGCCCAGCAGGTGGCGGTGATCCGACGCCTGGTGGCCGACCTCGACATCCCGGTGAGGATCGAGGTCTGCCCGACAGTCCGGGACCGCGACGGCCTCGCGCTGTCGAGCCGGAACGCCCGTCTGTCGGCGAGCGACAGAGCGCGGGCGACGGCGCTGCATCGGGCAATGGCGGCGGCGCATGCCGCGGTCGACGCGGGCGAACGCGACGCCGCCGTGGTCACCGCGACGGCGCGCGCCGAGCTGGCGGCAGACGGCATAGCGCCGGAATACATCGAGCTCGTCGATGCCGAGACGATGATCCCGATCGAACGGATCGACGAGCGGCTCCACGGCGGCCAACTGCTCGCGGTCGTGGCCGCCCGAGTCGGGGCCGCGCGCCTGCTCGACAACGAACCAATTTCCATCGCATCGCCCGCGAACGCAGCCAACGACCTCCGGGACCGCTTCGGCTCGCTCGACGCGGTCAACGGCATCATGCAAGTCAACTCGAGTGGCGACCCCGTCGGTGGCGCCAACCGCACCTAGGAGAGAACGACATGTCAGCAACCCCCCACGTCCCCGTGCCCCAGCAGCTCGATGCTCCGCTGCCGATGACTCTGCCTCGCCTCGCCGAGAAGAAGCGGCTGGCCGAGCCGATCGTGATGCTCACCGCGTATGACTACCCATCCGCTCAGGTAGCCCAGGAAGCAGGCGTCGACATCGTGCTCGTCGGCGACTCGGGCGCGATGACCGTGCTCGGGTACCCCTCGACCGTTCCCGTCTCGCTCGAGGAGATGTTGATGCTGGCTTCGGCAGTGCGGCGCGGCCTCTCGACACCGTTCCTGATCGGCGACCTGCCGTTCGGCTCCTACGAGTCCTCGGACGAGCAGGCGATCCGGACCGCACAGCGGTTCGTCAAGGAGGCGGGCTGCGACGCGGTCAAGCTCGAGCGTGGCGGGACGACCGTTCAGCGCGCGCGCGCGATCGTCGAGGCGGGCATCCCGGTGATGGGTCACGTCGGGTTGACGCCGCAAACCGCGACGGCGCTCGGCGGCTACCGGGCTCAGGGGGCACCGCGGAGCGCGCGATGCAAGTCGCCCGCGATGCGTTCGCGCTCGAGCAGGCCGGGTGCTTCGCGCTCGTGCTCGAGGCGATCCCGGCCGCCGTGGCCGAGCTCGTCACCCAGCGGGTGAGCGTGCCCGTGATCGGCATCGGCGCCGGCGGCGGGACCGACGGGCAGGTGCTCGTTTTCCACGATCTGCTCGGCATCTACGATTCCCAGGCCCGGTTCGCGAAGCGCTACGCGGAGATCAAGGCGCAGATGGTCGCCGGCGTCGCGCAGTACACGGCCGACGTCCGCGAGCGGGAGTTCCCTGGCCCGGCGCACACCTATTCGATCGACGTCGCGGAGCTCGAGTCCTTCCGCGCCGAACTGGAGCAGGTCTGATAGGACCTCGGCAGCCAGACGACGCTCGTTGCGGGCGTCGTCTGGAGAATTCGTCGGGTGCAGGCGGCTCTGGCCATTACCATCCGGTAATGCCTCGTCTCGCGCAAGTGTTTGCACCACGCGACCGGGTCTACTTCGAGCTCTTCGAGGAAGCGGGCCAGAATCAGCTCCGGGCGTCGGACCTGCTCGAACGGATGCTGGCGGGATTCCCCGACAGCAAGGACCTGGCGCGCGAGATCCTGATCTGCGAGCACGAGGGCGACCGGATCACGCACGACATCATCCAGCGTCTCAACCAGACGTTCGTAACTCCGATCGACCGCGAGGACATCCTCGCGCTCGCCTCTGCCCTCGACGACATCGTCGACTACACCGAAGAGGTCGCCGACTACCTGGGTCTGTACCGGATCGAGGCTCCGATGGACCAGGCGATCAAGCTGGCGCGGATCCTCAAGGCGGCCTCGCAGCAGATCGCCGAGGCGATGCCGCGCCTGCGCGGCTTCCGCGACATATCCGGTTACACGGTCGAGATCAACCGGCTCGAGAACGAAGGCGACCGCATCACCCGAGAGGCGGTCGCGTCCCTGTTCGACGGCGGCATCGACCCGATGGTCGTGATCCGCTGGAAGGACCTGTTCGAGCGGCTCGAGGCGGCGATCGATGCGGCCGAGCACGTCGCCAACATCCTCGAGGGGATCGTCATCAAGAACTCCTGAGCGCCGCGCTCAGCAGTCGATCCGCCGCCTCAGTACTCGGTCCGCCGCCTCAGTATTCGATCCGCCGCAGAACTCGCGCGGGCGCGCCCGCGACCACGGAGAACGGCGGCACGTCCGAGATGACGACGGAATTGGCGCCGATCACCGAACGGCGCCCGACGGTGACACCGCTCGTGATCACGACGTGAGCTCCGCACCACACGTTGTCCTGCACGCGGGTCGGTCCCTTACTGGTGAACCCCTGCCAGGGCACGGGCGTGTTCGGATCGTCGAAGCGGTGCGAGGAGTCCGTGATGAAGCAGCCGTTGGCGAACATGCAGTGCTCGCCGATCTCGACGAGCTCGCCCGCCGCGATCATCACGCCGATGTTGAGGAACGTTCCGCCGCCGATCCGGATCCGCGCCGCTCCCGGCGCGGTCAGCCACACGTTCGGCTCGAGCAGCACGCCGGAGCCCAGCTCGAGCCGCCCGTCTCGCAGCGCCTCGAGCACGTTGCCGTGGACGGGCCAGCGCACGAAGGCGCCGCGCGACATGAACTCCCAGTGGATTCGCGCGCGATTCCAGGGCAGCGAGTTGCGCTCGTACCAGCGCCACTTCTGCGCCCACAGCCTCAGCAACCCGGGGTCCACAACGCGCAGGATTCTCGCATCAGGCGGGACCCGCGCCCGGCGCCGTGGGCAGAGATCAGGCCGCCCGGGCCGCTGCTCTGCGACGCGGCGGCCGAGCCGCCGGGGCGGGGAGCATGCCGGCGAGGAAGCCCCCGGTGTAGGAGTCGGCGACGCGCGCGACCTGCTCGGGCGTACCGGTCGCGATCACCCGTCCCCCCTCTTCCCCGCCCTCGGGCCCCAGATCGACGATCCAGTCCGAGACCTTGATCACGTCGAGGTTGTGCTCGATCACGACGACCGAGTTGCCCGCGTCGACGAGCCGGACCAGCACCTCCAGGAGCCGCTGGATGTCCGCGAAGTGCAGGCCCGTGGTCGGCTCGTCGAGGATGTAGATCGTCTTGCCCGTCGCGACCTTGCACAGCTCAGCCGCGAGCTTGACGCGCTGCGCCTCGCCGCCGGACAGCGTCGTCGCCGGCTGACCGAGGCGCATGTAACCGAGTCCGACATCATTCAGCGCCTCGACCCGACGGCGGATCTTGGGGATGTGGGCGAAGAACTCGTGCGCCTCCTCGATCGGCATCTCGAGCACGTCGGCGATCGTCTTGCCCTTGAAGCGGACCTCGAGCGTCTCGCGGTTGTAGCGCTTGCCGTGGCACTGCTCGCACGGGACGTAGACGTCGGGCAGGAAGTGCATCTCGATCTTGATCTGGCCGTCGCCGCGGCAGACCTCGCAACGCCCACCCTTGACGTTGAACGAGAACCGGCCCGGCTTGTAGCCGCGCGCGCGGGCCTCCTGGGTGCGCGAGAACAGATCCCGAATCTGATCGAACAGGCCGATGTACGTCGCCGGGTTTGAGCGCGGCGTGCGACCGATCGGCGACTGGTCGACGGAGATGATCTTGTCGAGCTGCTCGAGGCCCGTGATCCGGCGATGCGCGCCGGCCCGCTGACGCGTCTTGTGCAGGCGGTTGGCGACCGACTTGTAGAGCACCTCGTTGACGAGCGTCGACTTGCCGGATCCCGATACGCCGGTGACGCAGCACAGGACGCCGAGGGGAATCTTGACGTCGATCTCCTGCAAGTTGTGCTCGGAGGCGCCCTCGATCTCGATGTAGCCCGACGGCTTGCGACGCCGCTTCGGCACCGCGATCGAGCGCGTGCCCGCGAGGAACTGCCCGGTGAGCGACTCGGGGACCTGCTCGATCTCGGCCGCGGTTCCCTGCGCGACCACGTAACCACCGTGCTCCCCGGCCGCCGGTCCCATGTCGACCAGGTGGTCGGCCGCGCGCATCGTGCCCTCGTCGTGCTCGACGACCAGCACTGTGTTGCCGAGGGCGCGCAGGCGCTCGAGCGTCGCGATCAGCTTTTCGTTGTCGCGCTGGTGCAGTCCGATCGACGGCTCGTCGAGGATGTAGAGGACGCCGACCAGCGAGGATCCGATCTGGGTGGCGAGCCTGATCCGCTGTGCCTCGCCGCCTGACAGCGTCGCCGCCGCGCGCTCCATCGCGAGGTAGCCGACCCCGACGTTGTCCAGGAACTGCAGCCGCTCCTCGATCTCCCGAAGCACCAAGCGGGCGATCCGCCGGTCGTGGTCGCTCAGCTGCAGCTCGCGGATCCACTCGAGCGCCCGATGCGCCGAGAGGCCGGTGAACACGTGAATCGGCGTGCCGCCGACCAGCACCGCGCGCGATTCCGGTCGCAACCGGGCTCCCTTGCAGTCCGGGCACGGTCGCAGCGTCATGTATTCCTCGATCTTCTCCCGCGCAAGGTCGGACTCGGTCTCCTTGTAGCGGCGCTCGAGGTTGGGCACGATCCCCTCGAACGTCGTTGCATATGAGCGCCGGCGACCGAAGCGGTTGCGGTAGGTGACCTGCACACGCTGCCCGTTCGTGCCGTACAGGAAGAAGTCGCGCGATTCGGCGGGCAGCTCGTTCCACGGCGTCTCCAGATCGATGCCGTAGCGCTCGGCGATCGCCTGCGTCAGCTGGTCGTAGTAGTCCGACGCACTCACCGTCCACGGCGCGATCGCCCCCTCGCCGACCGACAGCGTCGGATCGGGCACGACGAGCTCGGGATCGATCTCCATCTGCGAGCCGAGGCCGGTGCAGCGAGGGCACGCCCCATGGGGTGAGTTGAAGCTGAAGATCCGCGGCTCGAGCTCGACGAGGCTCGGTCCGTGGACCGGGCACGCAAACCGTTCCGAGTAGGTCTGTACCTCGCCCGAGTCGACGAGCTCGACCTCGATCAGCCCGTCCGCGAGCGCGACCGCCGTCTCGACGGAGTCGGCCAGCCGCTTGCGGAGGTCGTCCTTCATCACGAGCCGGTCGACGATCACCGAGATATCGTGCTTGTACTTCTTGTCGAGCACGATCTCCTCGTCGAGCCGGCGCAGCTCTCCGTCGACCTTCACGCGCGTGAACCCCTCGCCGCGGAGCTCCTCCAGCTGCTTGCCGTATTCACCTTTGCGTCCGCGCACGATCGGCGCCATCACCATGAACCGCGTGCCGTCTGGCAGCTCCATCACCTGGTCGATGATCTGCTCTGCCGACTGACCGGCGATCGGGCGCCCACAGATGTGGCAGTGGGGGCGGCCGACGCGCGCCCACAGCAGCCGCAGATAGTCGTAGATCTCGGTGACCGTGCCGACCGTCGAACGCGGGTTGCGCGAGGTCGTCTTCTGGTCGATCGAGATCGCCGGCGAGAGCCCTTCGATCGAGTCGACGTCGGGCTTGTCCATCTGGCCGAGGAACTGCCGGGCGTATGCCGACAGCGACTCGACGTAGCGCCGCTGGCCCTCGGCGTAGATGGTGTCGAACGCGAGCGAGGACTTGCCCGAGCCCGACAGGCCCGTGATCACGGTCAGCGCGTCGCGCGGAATCGCGACGGTTATGTCCTTGAGGTTGTGCTCCCGAGCGCCGGAGACGATCAGCTGATCCACGTCAAAACGAGTCTAGTAAATCGAACAGACGTTCCCGTCGCTCGATTGTCCTGGATCCCGGAAATTGCGCCGAACGCTAGCGGCGCCCGGCCAGCGAGAGCGCGAACTGCTCGGCCCGGTCGGTGTACCAGCAGTCGAGCGTCAGCCCGGCAGCGGCGAGGTCCGCTTCCACGCGCGCATGGGTGAACTTCGCGCTGATCTCAGTGCGCAGCTCCTCCCCCGCCGCGAAGTGGATGCGGAGCCCGAGCGCCGCGATCAGCACGGTGCACGGTCGCTGCGCGCGCAAGCGCATTTCGACCCACTCGTGCTGCCGGTCGAAGAACGCTATGTGCTCGAATGCGTCAGGCGTAAAGTCGGCCGCGAGCTCGCGGTTGATCACCCGCAGCACGTTGCGGTTGAACTCCGCTGTGACGCCGGCCGCGTCGTCGTAGGCGGCCTCGATCACGGCCGGGTCCTTGACCAGGTCCGTTCCGAGCAAAAGGTAATCGGAGGGCCGCAGAAGGCTGGCGATGTTGCGTAACAGGCGCCGCCGCGTGCCGGGGCGGAAGTTGCCGATCGTTCCACCGAGCAGGGCGACGATCCGCGGTGAGCCGTCACTTTCGGGCACCTGTCCGAGGTGTCGCTCGAAGTCACCGATGACACCGTGAACCTCGAGCCCGGGGAACTCGTCGACGAGCTGCTGAGCTGCTTGTTCGACGACACTCTCCGAGACGTCGAGCGGAACGTAGCGACGCAGTTGGCCCGCGCGTGCCATTGCGGACAGCAGTATGCGCGCCTTGTCAGCCGAGCCGGAGCCGAGCTCGACCAACTCGCTGGCACCGGTCACACGGACGATCTCATCGGCCGACCGCTCGAGGATCTCGCGTTCGGTTCGCGTCGGGTAATACTCCGGGAGCTCGCAGATCTGCTCGAACAGCTCCGACCCGCGAGTGTCATAGAAGTGCTTTGGCGGGAGCTCCTTGAACGGCTGTGTCAGCCCGTCGAGGACGTCATACGCGAGGCTGCGGTCGTCGTGCTCGGACAGATATGTATCGATTCGAATGGGCGGTGTCTGGAGCATGGAGTTCACCTCAACTGTCCCTCGCGATGCGGATACCGGCGAAGATCTGACGGCGCTGCGGGTAATCCCAGTTACGAAACGTCGACGTGATGGAGCGTGCGCGGGTTGCCCACGAGCCGCCACGGAGCACCTCATAGTCGGTGCCGAAGAAGACCTCCGAGTATTCCTTGTAGGGACGCGCGACGAACCCGTCATAACCATCGAACCGGCTCGCCGTCCACTCCCAGACATCCCCGATCATTCCGAGACAGCCGTAGGGAGAGGCGCCACGGGGATAGGCACCTGCCGGAGCGGGGCCGCCGCCGAGCTGATCGACGTTGGCGTGGAACCCGGCGATCAGCGGATCTGCACCCCACGGCAGCGCACGCGCGGCTCCCTCCTGCTCGTCCCAGCTCGCCGCCTTCTCCCACTCGACCTCGGTCGGGAGGCGAGCACCGTGCGCGCGAGCAAACGCGTCGGCCTCGAACCACGAGACGTGGATGACGGGCCGGCGGGGGTCGAGCGCGGCGAGCTTGCCGAGCCTCCACTCGCCGCTGTGATCCTCCGTCCAGCTCCCCGGTCGCGTGAACCGGTGCCGCTGCTTCCACGCCCACCCCTGCTCCGACCACCATTCGCGCCGTTGATACCCACCGTCGTGGACGAACGCCGCGTACGCGGCGTTCGTGACCGGTGTGAGGCCGATCTGGTAAGCGGGCACGACGGCGGAGTGGCGCGGCCGTTCGTTGTCGTAAGCGAAACCATCCGCGGGCGCGCCGATCGTGCACTCGCCGGCCGGGATTTCGACGAGCTCGAGACCCGTGAGGCTTGGCCCTGGAGGCTCGGGCGCAGTCTGCACGCCGGCGGGCTCGTAATCGGCCAGGCATGCGAGCTGGAGTGTCTGCAGCATCGTCTCGTTGTGCTGGTGCTCGTGTCGCAAGACCATCTCGTGCAGCGTCCCGTCGCCGATACCGCGCTCGTCGATCACTTCCAGCGTCCTGCGGCGGACATCGGCGAGGTAACGGCGCGCTGCCGCGGGACCGAGCAACGGCAACTCGTTGCGCACGACGCGCGGACTCTCGAATGCGTCATAGACCGCGGCGAGATCGGGGCGAAGCAGCCCTCGCTCTCCCCACCGGTGCGTGAGCCAGAGGTCCTCGAACGCGGCGATGTGCGCCAGGTCCCACACGAGCGGGCTCATCGGGTCCGAGTGCACCCGCGCGAGATCGGCGTCAGAGACAGATTGAACCAGTGCCAGCGTTCGCTCGCGTCCCTCCTGCAGCGCCTCGACCATCTCCGCTGCGTTCGCGGCGCTCAACACTGCGGTAGGGGCGGCGGACACCACACCAATTATGGCAGCCTCAGTTGTCAAGCAAAGGTGAAATTCGTAGGTTCTGGAGTACTCACACAGTGTGAAGCGGTTCAGTTCAACAATGAACCGGTTCACCTCGTGTTGAGCCGGGTGTTAACCGCTTCACCCTTTCGGGTGGATGTGGTGTAGGTGTGGCAACTCGTGAATCGCTTCAATTACCCAGCTACCCAATTGGTGACGTCAAGATTGCGGAACTTACTGTGCAGGACACCACTCGCCAGGCCGGCGCGGTCAACTCGGACTGATGGGTGTTGCCCCCAAACGCTCCGGCGGGACCCGCCTGGGCGCTACCCCTCGACCAGGGCGTAGATCTCCTCTAGCAATGCCCGCGCGTCCCGCAACCCAAACTGTTCGACCAGGTAGCCCTCGGTCTGCTCGCGCGGCGCGCCGCTGAGCGCCATGTTCAGGGCGATCAGGCGCGCGCCCTCCAGATCTCCCTCGCGCCCGGGCGAGCCGTCCTCGTCCCGTTCCGCAGGACCTGCGCCCGGTGCGGCGGGGCTGAGCCCCGCGCGCGCCACGCTGACGTGGCTGTCGAGCTCGCCGAGCTTCGCGAGGAGCGCCTGCGCGCCGGATCGCAGCGACTCGTACAGCGCGCCGAGCTCGGCCTGCATCGTGTCGAGGCTCTCGAGCAGCCGGGTCGCCGACTCCTTGACACGTTCGACGTGTGCGCGCGCGTCCGCCTCGGCCTGCTGCCTGATCGTCGCCGCGCTCGCCTCGGCCGCGTCCACGATGCCGCGAACCTGGTCGCTCGCGGTCGACGCGAGCGGCGTCGCTCGCCGAGCCGACGCGCGCGCGAGCTCCTCGACCTGGTCCGCGATCGACCTCAGGTGCGCGTCGACCGCCGCCGGGTCATAGCCGCGGCGCCCGAGCGGAAAGTCCGTCCTCTCGATCGCCGGGCGGTCAAGCGTCATCCGGCGCGCGTCATCCCGTGGCGACGACTTGGTCGAGCCGGCGCCTGAGGTCTCTGATCTCATCGCGCAACTTCGCGGCGTACTCGAATCGCAGCTCCTCCGCCGCGGCGAGCATCTCCTCCTCGAGCTCGACGATCGTCTTCTCGAGGTCGGCCTGGCTCATCTCCTCCGTGGCGCGCTGCCGGCGGCGGCGGGACCGTGGCACCTTCGAATCGGACTGGAGGAACTCCGCGATGTCGGAGATCCCCTTGACGATCGTCTCGGGCGTGATCCCGTGCTCCTCGTTGTAGGCGCGCTGGATCGCTCGCCGGCGATCGGTCTCCTCGATTGCGGACCGCATCGCCGCCGTCTCCTTGTCGGCGTACATCAACACCTTGCCCTCGACGTTCCGCGCGGCGCGGCCGATCGTCTGGATCAGCGACGTCGCACCGCGGAGGAAGCCCTCCTTGTCCGCGTCGAGGATCGCGACGAGGGAGACCTCGGGTAGATCGAGCCCCTCACGTAACAGGTTCACGCCGACGAGCACGTCGAACTCCCCGAGGCGTAACTCGCGGATGATCTGAATCCGCTCGAGCGTGTCGACCTCCGAGTGCAGATAGCGCACGCGGAACCCCATCTCGAGCAGGTAGTCGGTCAGGTCCTCGGACATCTTCTTCGTCAGCGTGGTCACGAGCGTGCGCTCGTCGCGGTCGACCCGCGCCCTGATCTCGTTCATCAGGTCGTCGATCTGATTGCGGGTCTCGCGCACCTCGATCTCCGGGTCGACGATTCCGGTCGGCCGGACGATCTGCTCGACGATGCGATTCGAGTGGCTACGCTCGTACTCGCCGGGAGTCGCCGAGACGAAGACGAGCTGGGGCGTGATCGAAAGGAACTCCTGGAACGTCTGCGGGCGGTTGTCGAGCGCGCTCGGCAGGCGGAACCCGTAGTCGACCAGCGTCTGCTTGCGCGAGCGATCGCCCTCGTACATCCCGCCGATCTGCGGCACGGTCTGGTGGGACTCGTCGATGAAGCAGACGAAGTCCTCGGGGAAGTAGTCCAGCAGGCAGTACGGCCGCGCGCCCGCCGCTCGGCCATCGAGGATCCGCGAATAGTTCTCGATGCCCGCGCAGAATCCCAGCTCGCGCAGCATCTCCATGTCGTACTGGGTCCGCTGGCGCAGCCGGTGGGACTCGAGCAGCTTGCCCTGCTCCTCCAGCTCGGCGCAGCGCGCGTTCAGCTCGCGTCCGATCTCCGCGACGGCGTCGTCGATCATCCCCTCGCGGACGTTGTAGTGCGAGGCCGGCCAGATGCCGACGTGCTCGAGGTCGTCGTCGAGCAGCTCGCCGGTCAGCGGATCGAAGTGCTGCAAGCGCTCCACCTCGTCGCCGAACAGGGCGATTCGGTACGCGGTCTCGGCGTACGCGGGGAAGATCTCGAGCGTCTCACCGCGAACGCGAAAGGTCCCGCGCTGAAGTGCCGTGTCGTTACGCGTGTACTGGATCGAGACGAGCTTTCGCAGCAGCGCATCGCGGTCGATCATCTCGCCCCGATGCAGCGTCTGCAGGTTCTCGTCGTAGGTCTCCGGCGAACCAAGCGCGTAGATGCACGAGACGCTCGCCACGATCAGCACGTCGCGACGGGCGAACAGCGCCGCCGTGGCCGAATGGCGCAAGCGGTCGATCTCCTGGTTGACGGCCGAGTCCTTCTCGATGTACAGGTCCTTGCTGGGGACGTACGCCTCAGGCTGGTAGTAGTCGTAGTACGAGACGAAGTATTCGACCGCGTTGCGGGGGAAGAACGTCCGGAACTCGTTGCACAGCTGCGCGGCGAGCGTCTTGTTGTGGGCGATCACGAGCGCCGGCTTCTGGACCTGCTCGATCACGCCGGCCATCGTCATCGTCTTGCCCGTCCCGGTCGCTCCGAGCAGCGTCATATTGCGCTCGCCGGCCATCACTCCCTCAGCCAGGGAGGTGATCGCCGCGGGCTGGTCAGCCGTTGGGCGGAACGCGGAATCGAGCTCGAACTTGGGCATTCGCTTGGACCCTCTAGCGTAGCTGTGCGCTCGGACGGAAAAGATTCGCGGGACGCGCGGCCGCTCGAACTCTGCTGAGCGGCGAGCGGCTCGCGCTCGAGCGCTGCTGAACGCCGAGCTGGCGGCGCGCCGGGCTGCGCGTCGCACAATCACTCGGGGCGCTACTGATAGCCGAGCTGCGACGGGTAGCGCTCGCGGTACTCCCGCTGGGCCTCCAGCACGCGCTGGACGTACGCGCGCGTCTCCGGGAACGGGATGTCGTCGATGCTGAGCGTGTGGCCCTGTGCGCGAGCGTCGGCGATCCATTGGTCGACGTTCGTCTCACCGGCGTTGTAGGCCGCCAGCGCGAGCACCGTATTGCCGTCGTAGCGGTTCAGCAGATAGCGCAGGTAGTAGCTGCCGTACGCGATGTTGATCGCGGGGGTGTCGAGGTCCGAGGTCGTGAACGTGGTCGCGCCCGAGCGCCTGGCGAGGAACTCGGCTGTTTCCGGCATCAGCTGCATGAGCCCCTGCGCGCCGGCCGGCGAGGGCCGCGCGAAGAACTTCGTCTCGGCGTAGATGACGGCGGCGATCAGCGCCGGGTCCAGGTGCTTCTCAGCCGCCTGCTGGCGGATGATGCTCTGATCCGCGAGCGGCAAGCCGAGCTCGCTGACTGCGCGGCGGACGGTCGGCATCGCGACGACGACTCCGACCGCGAGCACGCCAATCAGGCCGATCCCCACGAGCGGCCGGCGGCGTCGACGGGCCGGCCGGCGCCGCTGAACGGCCCCGCTGCCCCGCGCCGGAGTGCCCGCAGGAGGTGCAGTCATCGGTGAAGCTTGCCAAGGACCTCCGACAACCTGTCTTCTAACTCCTCAAGGCTCCCGTTGTTGCGGACCACGAACGTCGCGCGCGCCGCCTTCTCGTCCTGGGAAAGCTGGCGCGCCGATCGCTCGTCGAGCGCCGCGTGGCCCCGCGCGGCCGCGCGCGCCGCCCGCAGCGGCTCGTCGGCGAGGACCGCGATCGTCGCGTCGAAGGTCGACTGCATCCCGGACTCGAACAGCAGCGGGACCTCGACGACGGCGGCGCGCGGCGGCGGGTCGGCGCGCTCGAGGTCCTGGCGCCAGCTCGCCATCCGCTCGCCGACGAGCGGCCAGAGCAGCTCCTCGAGCCAGGCGCGGTCCGCTGCCGTCGCGAACGCCCGCTGCGCGACGGCGGGGCGGACGATCGTTCCGTCCTGCTGCACCGAAGTTCCGAAGCGTGCCACGACCGCGTCCCGGACCTCGTCGCTCTCATACAGCTCGTGCACGACGGCGTCGGTCGAGAGGACCGCCGCTCCGAGTCGCTCGAGCGCGCTCAGAGCAGCCGACTTGCCGGCCCCGATGCCGCCGGTGAGCCCGATGAACGGGACCACCTGTTCGCGCTCAGTGCGGCTGCTCGTCCGAGTCGAACGGCTCCGCGAGCAGGTCGGATGCGTCGTCCGCCGGCTCGAACTCGGCCACGGCGTCCGGCTCCTCATACTCGGCATCCACGTGCGGTCCCGGGTCCTCGATGTAGCCGATCGCCTCGACGTCGCCGTCGCCGTCGGCGTCCGCGCTCGGCGCGAACACGTCCTCGGACAGTCCGAGCTCCGGGACATCGTCGAGGTCGGCCACATCGGATTCGCTCGGCGGCACGATCGGACGGACCGGCAGCACCTGGCCTTCGACGCGCTTGATCGAAAGCGAGAGCCGACGCCGCTCCGAGTCGATCTCGAGGATCTTGACGCGCACGGGGTCGCCCGGCTGGATGATCTCGCGCGGGTTCTCGACGTGATGCTGGGCGAGCTCCGAGATGTGGACGAGGCCCTCGACGCCGTCGAGGATCTCGACGAAGGCGCCGAACGTGACGACCTTGGTGACGGTCCCCTCGAGCTCGTCGCCGATGTTGTACGTGTCGACGACGCGTTGCCACGGATCTTCCTGGGTCTGCTTGAGCCCGAGTGAGATCCGCTGGCGCTGACGGTCGATGTCGAGCACCTTGACGGTCACCTTGTCGCCGATTGCAAGGATCTCCGACGGGTGGTTGACGTGCGACCACGAAAGCTCCGAGATGTGGATCAAGCCGTCGATCCCGTCGAGATCGACGAACGCGCCGAAGTCGACGATGTTGGAGATCGTCCCCTCGACCACCTGCCCCGGCTGAAGTCGATCGAGGATGCGCTCGCGGTCTTCCTTGCGCTGTTCCTCGAGCACCGCGCGGCGAGACAGGACGACGTTGTTGCGGGATCGATTGAGCTCGATCACCTTGCACTCGATCGCCTGGCCCATGTATTCGTCCAGGTTCGGCACACGGCGGATGTCCACGAGCGAGGCGGGCAGGAAGCCGCGCACGCCGAGGTCGATGATCAGGCCGCCCTTGACGACCTCGATCACCTGTCCCTCGACCGGCTCGCCGGACTCGGCTGCCGCTTCGATGCGGCGCCAGGCCTTCTCGAAGCGAGCGCGCTTCTTGGACAGGATCAGGCGGCCGTCCTGGTCCTCTTTGGTCAGTACGAGCGCGTCCACCTCCTCGCCGAGGTGCACCTCCTCGCCCGGATCGACCGACTTGCGAATCGAAAGCTCGCTGGCCGGGATGACGCCTTCGGACTTGTAGCCGATGTCGACCAGCACCTCGTCGGTGTCGATCCGAACGACGTTCCCGGTGACGACGTCGCCTTCCTGGAACGGATGCAGCGTCGCGTCGTAATTTGGGACGATCCGGCCGTCGATCTCGAGCAGTAGGCCGCCGGATCCTTCGACCACCTTCGCGTTGGGGAGATCGGTCGGTGGGGTCAGAGTTGTTGTGAAGGACATTGCTTGCACGGAGGATAGCCGGACTCCTCGCCCTGCGGGCCGCCCTTATCATCCCGACCCTGATGCCCGTGCGGGCGACAAAGCGCGGCGCGGAGCGTACGCCGCTGCAGCGAGATTGCGATGTCCTGATCTGCGGCGCGAGCTTCGCGGGGCTCGCCGTCGCGCGCGAACTGGCGGATTCGGGCGCCGACGTGCTCCTCGTCGACCGCTACGAGATCGGCGAGCGCTCGACCTCGGCGTGCGGCATCCCAACCACCTGGCTGACCGCGCTCGGGCTCCAGGAGTCGCTCCGGCAGACGTTCGGCGAGCTCGTCGTGCACACGCCGTACGCGACGGCGAGATACCGCCTGCCGTGGACGTTCTCGACGTTTGACTACCGGACGCTGTGCGACCTGCTCGCCGGCATGGGCCGCTTTCAGTTCGAGACCGCGACCGTCAGCGGCCGCACCGGCGACACCGTCCAGACCGACCGTGGCGAGCTGAGGGCGCCGCTGATCGTCGACGCGCTCGGATGGCGTCGCGTGCTCGGCACCGGCGCGAGGATCCAGCCGCCCGACGCGATGCTCTCGCGGGGGCTCGAGGTGCACCCGCCCGGAACGGGCGAGGAGATGGAGCTGTGGATCGACCGCTCCTACGTGCCCGCCGGCTACAGCTGGAGGTTCCCGGCCGGCGGAGAGATGCGGATCGGCGTGGGCTCGTTCGATCCTCGATTCCACGTGCGCGACTCGACCGAACGCCTGGCCCGCGACCTCGACGCAGAGGCGGTGCGCTACCAGGGCAATTGGATTCCGCACTCGCTCCGCGAGGCGACGGACGAGCGCGTGTTCTTCACCGGCGATTCGGCCGGCCACTGCCTCCCGCTCACCGCCGAGGGGATCCGGACCGCACTCTACTTCGGGATCGCGTGCGGCCGCGAGCTGCGCACCGTGCTCGATGGCCGCCAGACCCGCGAGCAGGCATTGCAGCGTTACGCGGCGTTCTCGCGCAGTCACGCGCCCGCGTTCCGGTGGTTGCTGCGATTTCAGCGGTTCGTCCCGTGGCTCGCGCCGCGGGTCCTCAACCGAACCCTGCTGGCGCTACAGACGAGGCGGTTCCTGGACTGGTCGTTCGGTCACTACCTGGAGATCGCTCATCCGCGATTCGTGGGCAGCTACCGGCGCGCACCCGTGACGAGCGCCGCGACGCGGATCTCCGTCGCGTAGAACGCCCAGTTCCCCAGCGAGTCGGTCGTTCTCAGCACCACCCTGTAGCTGCCCGCGCGGCGGTAGGTGTGCTGCGCGCGCCGACCCCAGATCGTCTCGCCGTCGCCGAGGAACCACTTCCAGGAGACAATCCGGCCGATCGGCGCTTCGCCGGAGCCGGTCAGCCGAACCGGGCTCCCGGCATGCGCGGCGCTGGCCGTGAAGGAGATCGAATCCCACGGGGCGCGCGGCTCGCACGCCGAGCTCGCGTTGCTCCAGACCTCCTGCAGGTAGTAATGACCCCCGTGGATCACCTCGTCGTATGAATCCGCGCCTGTGCCACCGAGAATGGGGCCGTAGTTCGTGATGCAGAGGTCCGCGATCTCGTTCGAGGACGCGTCGAGCCAGGCATCCCCGAACGGGTCCGTGATGCTCTCGATCTGCTCGTGGCTGATCGTCGAGATCGTCGGATCGGCGGGACTGGAGTTCGGCCGTGGGTTACTCGACTGGCAGTGGCCGGCGACCGCGTTGTAGGGGATCACGGCATACAGCAGCCCAGTCGGGGAGTACGAGTGATATCCGCAGTAGCTGCCCTCCGCGGCGCCTCCGAGCGCGCAGTTCGCTGGGCCCCCGTACTCACAGTCGCCCATGCCCTCCGGCAGGATCAGGAAGTAGATGTCGTTCTCGGTCCGCGGCAGACGATCGGCGGTCACGACCGACTCGAGCTCGCTCTCGAGCTGGCCGTCGTTCACGCAGTCGCTCCATCCAGGACCTGACGGGACCGGCTCGACGCAGCCGCTCGGCGGCAGCGGATCGGTTGCGATCACGGAGCCGCCGTA
This sequence comes from uncultured Solirubrobacterales bacterium, assembly GCA_963763525.1. Classification (GTDB taxonomy): domain Bacteria; phylum Actinomycetota; class Thermoleophilia; order Solirubrobacterales; family Solirubrobacteraceae; genus Palsa-465. Next base: position 269,605 of record CAVXPA010000005.1, on the reverse strand, counting down.
GCTCGAGTCATAAGCGGCCGGGCCACTCGCGTCGCCGTACTGGCCCGTCAGCCCGTACGTGCTGGTCGGCCTGTGGCTGTCCAGCGCGACCCCTTTCAGGAAGGTCTCGATCAACGACACGTACGAGGGATCGAACGTGAGCCCTGATCCTGCGGGCTGCCAGAAGATCAGGTGGGTGCGGTTCCAATGCAGGACCTTGCCCCCCTGATACGGGACGTTGGCGCTGGGCAGGCCCGTGGCCGGGGGCGACTGCGCGCCGACTGCGGCCGCGCGGCCGCGTGGGGCCGGCGCGATGTGGGTGGCGGTCGGAAGATCGGGGACGACCCCGGCAAACGTCTTCGCGTGGGCCATGGCGGGCGCCAGCGCGAACAGGACGGCCGTGAGCCACCCCGCTCGGACCGCCTGGCGCGTCATTTCGCGGCGGCCCAATCCGCTCGAGCGGCGCGTCGCGTCATTTCGCGGCTAGCCAATCCGCTCCGACGCCGACGTCGACGGTCAGCGGCGGATCGGTCGCGAACGCCCCCTCCATCTGCTCGCGCGCGATCTGCGCCACCGCGTCGGTCTCCGAGGCGGGTCCCTCGAAGAGCAGCTCGTCGTGAATCTGCAGGACCAGCCGGCTGGTCAGGCCGCTCTCCCGTAGCGCGCGGTCGCAGCGGACCATCGCGACCTTCATGATGTCCGCCGCGGAGCCCTGGATCACCATGTTGACGGCGAACCGCTCGCCCTGCCGGCGCATCTCCCAGCGGCGCGCGCGCAGCTCCGGCACCTGCCGGCGGCGACCGAACAAGGTGGAGACGTAGCCATGCTCGGTCCCCTGCACGATCGTCTCTTCGATGAACCGCGCGACGGCGGGAAAGCCCGCCAGATAGCGCTGGATGAACTCGTCGGCCTCCTCCTGTGGGATGTCGAGGCGATCGGCCATGCCCCAGGCCGACAAGCCGTACACGATCCCGTAGTTGATCATCTTCGCCTTCGATCTCATCCCCGGGTCGATCTGATCCGGTGTCACCCCAAACACGCGGCAGGCCGTAGCGGTGTGCACATCCTCGCCGCGCTCGAAGATCTGCTTCAGGACGTCCTCGCCGGCGATGTGCGCGAGCAGTCGCAGCTCGACCTGGGAATAGTCGGCTGAGACCAGCAGGTTGCCCTTCTCGGCGACGAAGCACGCGCGGATCTCGCGGCCCAGCTCCGTCCGGATCGGGATGTTCTGGAGATTGGGATTGTTGGATGACAGGCGCCCGGTCGTCGCGGCGGTCTGGTTGAAGGTCGTGTGCAGCCGGCCGTCCGGCGCGATCAAGAGGGGGAGCGCGTCGAGGTAGGTCTGCGCCAGCTTCGTCAGCTCGCGCCAGCGCTCGATCTTCGGAATCACCTCGTGCTCGGTGCGGATCGCCTGCAGGACGCGGGCGTCGGTGGAGTAGCCGGTCTTGCCACGGCGCTTGCGCGAGAGGCCGAGCTTGCCGAACAGCATCTCCTCGAGTTGCTTGGGCGAGCCGAGCGTGAACTCCTCGCCGACGATCTCGAAGATCTCCCGCTCGAGCTGATCGGCCTCGGCCTTGACGCGCGCGGAGATCTCGCGCAGCCGCTCTGTGTCGAGCTTGAGGCCCGCCAGCTCCATCTTGCGCAGCACGCGAATCAAAGGCAGCTCGACCTCGTTGAGCAGATCGGTCAGACCGCGCTGCCGGATCTGCTCGCGCTGCCACGCCGCCAGTGCGTGCGCCAACACCGCGTCCGCCGCCGCCGGATCGGCGATGTCGGCGGCGAGCCCGCGCTCCTCGCACAATTCGCGGAACGGATACGCCCGGCGCGCCGGCTCGAGCAGATATGCGGCCACCTCGGTGTCGTGCCCGATCACTTGCGGAACCTGGTCGAGCGACTTCGCGTCGTGCGCGATCACCGGCCGAGGATCGACCGCCTGGACGAGCTCCTGCAGCCGCGGCACCGATCCTGCCAATGCTTCGGCCCCACCCGGGTAGACGCCGAAACGCCACGAGAGATCCTCGGCGAATAAAGCGCCCTCGGGAGCGTCGGGCTTGCGGACCGCGACCGCCACCTCGGTATTCGCCAGACGAGTCAGGTCTCCGACGCTGACCCCCCGGACCCTGGTGCTGAGCGAATGCTCGGCCGCCGGCGCGGGGGCGGCGGCATCGGCCGAGCCGAGCGCCTCCTCGAGCCGGCGCAATGGCTCGCGCAGCTCGAACTCACGGAACACCTCGCGCAGCTTGGAGCGATCGGGGGGCGCCGCGACGAACGTCTCCAGGTCGAACTCGACCGGGATGTCGCGCTTGACCGTCGCCAATTGCTTGGACACGCGGGCGTCCTCGGCGTGCTCCTTGAGATTCTGCTTGCGCTTCGCGCCGCTGACCTCATCGACGCTGTCCAGGACGCCCTCCAGGGAGCCGAACCGCTGCAGGAGCTCGGCGGCGGTCTTGTCGCCGATTCCCGGCACGCCCGGGATGTTGTCCGAGGTGTCGCCCTTGAGCCCGATGAAGTCGGGAATCAGCTCGGGCGGGATGCCGTAGCGCTCGATCACGCCCTCGCGGTCGTACACGCGCGTGTCTGTGATTCCGCGCGAGGTCGTCATGATCCTGACGGCCCCGTCGACGAGCTGATAGGCGTCCCTATCCCCGGTGACGACCATCACGGGGATCGGCGGCTCGGACTGCCTGGCCCTTTCCACGATGCTGGCGATGACGTCGTCGGCCTCGTAGCCCTGGACGCCGAGGTTGCGGTATCCGAACGCCTCGACCAAAGGCTCAAGATGGGGCCATTGCTCCTTGAGGAGGTCCGGCCTGGTCTGCCGTTGTGCCTTGTATTCCGGATAGACCTCGCGGCGACCCGTGTCGCCCCTGTCCCACACGACGACGGTCGCCTTCGGTCCGTAGTCGGTCAGGATCTTCACGAGCATCGACGCGAACCCGAAGATCGCGTTCGTCGGCACCCCGGTCGATGTGGCGATCGACTCCGGGAGGGCAAAGAACGCCCGGTAGGCCAGGCTGTTGCCGTCGATCAAGAAGAGCTCGTCAGGCATTTTTCTCTCACTCTGAGCCTATCTCGCCGCGTGACTGGCAACGGCTCTGTGACGGCTCTGCAACTGTTCGGTAAATCTTCGGCGTCTGTCGGGGGGACGAGCCGGCGGCGCGTGGCTCTGTCGGTCGATGGCTCGAGCGGACAAGATTGCACCCACCCCGGGCGTCGAAGGGGCGCGAGTGCAATCTTGTCCGCGTGGCGGACAAGATTCGCCACACGCGGTCCACGTGCTCGGCGTGGGTGCAATCTTGTCCGTGAGCGGGACGGTCGAGCAGCGGGTGGCGGCGATCGCCGCGCTGCAGCGTGGCTGCGTGGCGCGTCGCCAGCTCCTCGCGGCCGGCCTCAGCCCAGGCAAGATCACACGCCTCACGGCCAAGGGCTACCTATACCGACAATTCCTCGGCGTCTATACGGTCGGCCATCCGGGCGAGAGGCCTTTGATGCACGAGACGGCCGCGCTCCTGGCCGCCGGCGAACAGGCGGTGCTGAGCCACCACACCGCGGCAGTCATGTGGGGGTTGACTTTCGGACACGCGAACGAATCGCAAATCCACCTGACCGTCCCCTTCCAGACCTCCACCCGTCAGCGCCAAGGGATCGTCGTCCATCGGACTCGCGTTTGGGATCAGCGCGACGTCCGCCTGAGACACGGCCTGCCGATCACATCACCGGGCCGGACGCTATTGGACGTGGCCGAGGTCGAGACAACCACCCAAAGACAGCTCGAACGGGCGCTCGACGAGGCGCTCGTCATGCGAATCACCACCCGGTCGCAGCTGGCCGGCCTGATCCGACGCCATTACGGCCGCAGAGGCGCGGCGAGAGTCCAAGCGCTCCTTTTCCGCGGAACCAGCACGATGACGCGGACCGAGCTCGAGGAACGGTTTCTGGCGCTGGTCCGCGCCGCCCGCCTCCCGGATCCGGAGTGCAATGTCAGGCTGAACGGTTTCGAAGTGGACGCGCTATGGCGCGCCCAAAGGATCGTCGTCGAGCTCGACGGCTACCGCTTCCACACGACCAGGTCGGCGTTCGAGCGCGACCGCCGTAAGGATGCAGTGCTCAAGCAAGCCGGTTTGGACGTCAATCGCTTCACCTGGGATCAGCTGCGCCGGGAGCCGTACCTGGTGATCGCCCGAGTCGCGACCGCGCTCGCTCAGGCCACGCCCATGCTCGCTCAGGCCACGCCCATGCCCGCTGAGACCACGCCCATACCCCCTCAGGCCACGCCCATGTTCGCTCAGGCGACCCAGGCCGGGGTCAATACCCGCTCGCACACGAGCTCGCCGGCCGACCCCACCCGGTAGAGGCCGTATGAGCGCAGGGTGGTCTGGCCGTCGCTGAGGAACCCGTAGGTGCCCAGCGCCGACGCGCGTTCGCGCGTGGTCAGGAGCGATCGCAGGACCGCCGATTTGCTGTCGCCGGTCGGCCCGAGCTTGCGGATCGTCTGCAGGACGAGCTCCATTGCCTCGTAGCCGACGAGCGCGTAGGGGTCGGGGTCGCCGACTCGGTATTTCGCTTTGAACGCCGCGAGGAACTGCGCCGTCTCCTCGTTGGTGGTGGACAACGGCACGGCGGTGCACGCGAGGATCGGATCGAGGCTGCGGGGAACGCCGCCGTCGGCCGGGTTCGTCCACGCCTGCGTGCAGACGCCGTCGGAGCCGAAGATCTTGGCCTCGGGCAGCTCCTTGTGCACCGCCTCGGTGAGCCGGACCACGGCCGGCGAGACCGCTCCGGCGAACAGGAAGCAGTCGACGTGCTTGGACGCGATCGCCTCGAGGTACACGCCGTCTCCCGAGGCGCTGGGATTGAGGACGCTCATGCCGACCACGTCGACGCCGTAATGGTGGCGCTCGAGCTGGAGCGATTTGGCCAGCGCGAGCCCGTCCAGGCCCGAGTCGTTCGCAACCGCGACACGCGCACAATGCGCCTGGCTCATCGCCATCAGATCGGATGCCGCCTCCACGGAGCCGTTCGGAACGATCCGCAGGAACGTGTCGGAGGCCGGATGCGCGCCGTCATGCGCGGCGCCGGCGCCGGCGCCGGCGACCAGGCTCGCGTCGGTGCTGGCGGCGCCGACCTGGGCGATCCCGGCGGCGGTCAGAATCGGGATCGAGACTTCGCTCGCCGCCGAGTCGAACTCCCCGATGTAATAGACCGCGTCCGTGTCAGCGGCTGCCGTCCGCGCGTTTTCAGCGATCTGGTTGGGGTCCGGCGCACCGGTCGGGCTGAGCGAGTCGTCGAGCTTGTGGTAGATGATCCGCCACCGGCCCGCCCGGCCGCCCGCCTGCGCCAGCGCGAGCTCGATGCCCTGAACCATCGGCAGGGTCTGCGACGCGACCGCGCCCTGCATCGGCAAGCTCGAGTAGATGTCGACGCTGTCCCCGGAATTGCCGACTGCCGTCTGTGTCTTTTGCTGGCGGCTCGCGCCACCGCAGCCGGCGAGGACTCCGGCCAGTAAACAGGCCACAGCCCCAAAGCCGAGAAGCTTTCTGCTCATCCGCATCCTCGAGTCCACCCTGCTCACGTCGCGTGCCAGCCAGCGTAAATGGCGCGATCGGGCGCGGCAAGCAGCCACCGCAGCAGTCCAAAGAACCACTAACCGAACGCGAACGCGAGCGCGCGCATCCGCTTCAGCCGGTGATCCGCCCCGGCATCAGCCCGTGATCGTCTCCCACGGCTCGAGCCGGCCGTCGAGCACCTTGTAGATCACGTACCGGTCGAGCGTCGTGTCGCCGTCGCGATCGATCGAATAGCTCCCGAGCACGCTCGGCCGATCGCGGGTCGTGAACAGCGCCGCGACGACGTTCGCCCGGACCGCCGCCCGCGTCCCCCCGCCGGTCGCGCGGTCGACAGCGGACAAAAGCAGCGTCGCCGCCGCGTACCCGAACACGGCGGCCGGCTCCGGAGTGCCGAACCGCCGCGCGTAGGCGGCCAGGAACCGGCGCGTGGCCACGTTGTCCGCCGGCGCGGGCGCGCTCAGCAGGACGCGACTGTCGAGCGCGAGCGGCAGCCCGCCCTGGGCCGGATCGGTGTACGTCGTCTCGGCGAGGCCGGCGCTGCCGAAGATCAGCGCGTTCGGCAACGCGGCCGCGATCTGCTCGGTCAAGAGGACCGCGCTCGACTCAGTGAGCGCGCTCAGCATCACGCAATTGACCCCGGTCTGCGCGACGCTGTGCGCCAGCGACGCGTAGCTGCTCGCGCCGGCGTCATACATCTGCACGGCGACGACCGGCAGGGAAGCCGCCCTCGCCGCGAGCTCGAACGTGGTCGCGAGGTCCTCGCCGTCGACCTCGCCATCCTGCAGCACGTAGGTCCTGCGGCAACCAGACGCGAGCTGGAGCTTGACCATCACCTCAGCCTGGACCGAGTCGTTCGGGACGACCCGCGCAAAGGTCCGAGCGCCCGTCGGGTAGTACTTCTGCGGTTCGCCGGGAGACGCTCCCGGCGCGGCCGAGGTCAAGCCGACGGCCGTGCTCCATGGGCTGACCTGCGCGATCTCGGCGCGGTTCAAAAGCGGGATCGAGACCGCGCTGGCGCCGGAGTTGAAGTCGCCGACATAGCCGATCGTCGTCCTGTCGAAGACCGCCTCGTGGGCATCTGCAGTCGTCTGCCCGGGGTCCCACTTCCGCGCCTGCGGCGTCGCGTCATCGAGCGCCTTGAGCACGATCCGGTAGCGGCCGATCCGCCCGTGGATCTGTGCCAGCGCGATCCGCGCTGCGTTCAGCACAGCCTCGCCGCTGACCGAGGACGCACCGTTCAGCGGCACGCTCACATAGATCGTGAGCGTCCTGCCGGCGATCGGATCGGCGGCGCTGTCGGCAGCTACGCCGCAACCCGAGAACGCGACCGCCGCTCCCAGGCCGCAGGCGAGAGCGGCTACGCACGCGCGGCGGGGCTTCGGCGCGACGCCCGGGTTCACCCCTGCACGGAGACGAATGCGAACGGGGTCAGCTGTCCACCTTTGAAGCGACTGAACACGAACGGTCCAATCGTGGGATTGCCGTCAGTGATCGAATAGGTCCCGAGCACCGATTGGCGGTTCTTGATCGCCATGAAATCGTGCACGATCGTCGCGCGGTTGCTGGCCCCCGTTCCCGCCTGTTGGATCACCGACACGAGCGCGGACATCGCTTCGTAGCCGAAGATCGCGCCGAGCGCGGGGACATGATGGTAGGCGGCCTCGAAGTCGGTGACGAACTTGGTCCCGAGACTGTTCAGGTCCGCCGGCAGGAAGCCGGGCGCGGACACGTAGGTCCTGGGCTGGGCCGCCGTGTTGAGCGCGTCGGCGAACGTGGGGTTGTCCAGCGGCGAGCTGCCAAACAGCTTGACCGTGGGATCCGCGGCGGCGACCGCGTCGAAGAACGCATCAGCCGGCTTCGGGGTAGAGGCCCCGAGGAACGCTCCATCCGCGCCGGCAGCACTGACCTGCGCGGCGTCAGGCGACCCCTGGACCACGCTGATCCCTGCAGCCTTGGCCTTTTGTGCGACCGCGAGCGCGATCGCGGCGCCGTAATCGCTGCCGTCACTCGCGACGTAGAGCTTGCTGATAGCGAGCTTGCCCATCTCGCTGACCTGCGCCTCGGCTTCGAGCGTCGCACTGGGGACGACGCGCGCGAAGGTGTAGCCGTAGCTCTTGGAGGCCTCCGCGTAGTAGCTCGCGGGAGCGCCCGGCACAGCGGGAGTCGCCTGCGTCAGCTCGATCGCCGTGTCCAGCGGGCTGATCTGGAGGATGTCCTGATCGTTCGTGATCGGGATCGATCCGGCGGACGCGCCGGGATCGAGCTCACCGAGATACGCGATCGTGCTCGTGTTCTCGATCGCCGTGCGAGCGTTCGCCGTGACCTGCTTGCCCTCGGGCAGATCCCCGTTCAGCACGTCGAGCTGAAGCGTGAAGCGGGCGACCTGGGAGCCGGCCTCGCGCAGCGCCAGCTGCGCGGCGTCGATCACGTCCTGCGCTTCGGCTCTGTTCAGCGTATCGATTGGCGCGCTCGCGTAGATCGTCAGCGTCTTGCCGGACACGGTGACCGAGGAGGTCGCCGCCGTCGTCGCACACCCGCCGGCGGTGATGGCGAGCGCCGCGCCAACACATCCGATCGCCGCCCGGCCCCGGGCGGGCAACGCTCTAAGCACCGCCTGGTCCTAACTTCGCCGGCGAGGCAGCAGCGGAAGCAGGTTGTAAACCCCGATCGTGAGCAGCACCATCGCGATCGCGATCAGGATCCCGTCGAAGCCGCTGACTCCGAGGGACCACAGGACGATCCAGATGATGAGACCGGCGGTGGCAGTGAGAATCAGGCCCATTTGAGGAGATGCTAACCGGTTGCCGGGGTTGCGGACCCCGCTGCGAGCGCATCCGCGAACTCGCGCACGAGCTCGGCCACCGCCGCCGGCGGATCGGATGACTCGCCGGCTGCCCGAACGAGCCGGCTGCCGACGATCACGCCGTCGGCGCCGGCCGCCGCGGCGCTCGCGGCCTGGGCCGGCGTTCCGATCCCGAAGCCGACTGCGACGGGAACGTGCGTGCTGGCCGACGCACGCGCGACGACGGCCCGCAGGTCCAGCTCCGCACGCTCGCCGGTCGTCCCGGTCACCGACACGGCATACAGGAAGCCGCGGGCGCGCGCTCCGATGCGGGCCAGCCGCGCCGCGGGCGTCGTCGGGGCCACCAGCGGCACCAGCGCGAGCCCGCGCTCCTCGCACGCGGAAAGCACGTCGCCGGACTCCTCGAGCGGCATGTCGGGCACGATCAGGCCGCTCGCCCCGGCCCGCGCCAGCGCGTCGGCGAACCGCTCGAGGCCGCGCCTGAGCAGCACGTTCGCGTAGCACATGACGACGACCGGGACCTGCTCGGAGATCGTGCGGCAGGCGTCGAGCACGAGATCGGCGTTGGCGCCGGCGCGCAGCGCCGCGGTCGCGGCCGCGTGGATCACCGGCCCATCGGCCAGGGGATCCGAGAAGGGAACGCCGAGCTCGATCAGGTCCGCGCCCGCGTCCGCGTACGCGAGCCCGATCGCGGTCGAGCTAGCGAGGTCGGGAAAGCCACCCATCATGTAGGGCATCAGGGCCGCCTCGCGCCCGTCGGCGCGGGCCGCGGCGAACGCTTCCGCGATCCGCTCGGCGCCGCTGCTCACGCGCCGCCGCCCAGGTGGCGCAGCGCCTCCGCCAGGTCCTTGTCCCCGCGCCCGGACAGGCATATGAGGTCGAGCTCGCTGGGACCGTTGGCGAGTGTCCAGGCAAGCGCGTGTGCGCTCTCCAGGGCCGGGATGATCCCCTCCAGCCGGGCCGCCCGGGCGAACGCCGCGAGCGCCTCCTCGTCGCCGACCGCGACGTACCGGGCCCGGCCGCAATCGCGCAGCCACGCATGCTCGGGCCCGCTCCCGGGATAGTCCAGCCCGGCCGAGATCGAGTGCGCCTCGAGGATCTGCCCGTCCTCGTCCTGCATGATCGCCGACAGGGCGCCGTGGAGGACCCCCGGCAGCCCCGCGGCGGTCAGCGGCGCGCCGTGACGGCCGGTGTCGAGGCCCTCTCCTGCCGCCTCGACGCCGATCAGCTCCACCCCACTGTCGTCGAGGAAGCCCGCGAACGTGCCGATCGCGTTCGAGCCTCCGCCGACGCACGCGATCACGCGCTGCGGCAGACGGCCGGCGGCGGCCAGGATCTGGGCGCGGGCCTCGTCGCCGATCACTCGCTGAAGGTCACGCACGAGCGCCGGATACGGGGCCGGCCCGACGCACGAGCCGATGATGTAGTGGCTGCGCTCCACGCTCGCGACCCAGTCGCGGATCGCCGCCGAGACTGCCTCCTTCAGCGTCCGAGCGCCCGCGTCGACGGGCACGACGGTGGCGCCGAGGAGCCCCATGCGCTCCACGTTGGGCTGCTGGCGCCGCATGTCTTCGGTTCCCATGTAGACGACGCACTCGAGGTCCAGCAGCGCGCAGGCGGTCGCCGCCGCGACACCGTGCTGGCCGGCTCCGGTCTCGGCGATGATCCGGTTCTTGCCCATCCGCCTGGCGAGCAGCGCCTGGCCGAGCGCGTTGTTGATCTTGTGCGCGCCGGTGTGGTTGAGGTCCTCGCGCTTGAGGTAGATCGGGCGTCCGGCCACCTCGCTCAGCCGCCGCGCGAGGTACAGCGGCGAGGGGCGCCCGACGTAGTCGCGCAGCAACACGCCGAGCTCCTCCCCGAACGCCGGGTCAGCGCGCGCGTCCCTCCAAGCTCGCTCGAGCTCGGCGAGTGCCGGCATCAACGTCTCGGGCACGTACTGGCCGCCGTAGGGGCCGAAGCGATGCTCGATCGCGACGCTCATCACGCGACGGCGTGCGCGGTCTCGGCCACGGCGGCCGCGAACGCCTCCAGCAAATCGTGGTCCTTGCGCCCGGGCGCGCGCTCGACCCCGGTGGCGACGTCGACCGCGTACGGGTGCACGAGGCCGATCGCCTCGGCGACGTTGCCCGGGTTCAGCCCACCGGCCAGGATCATCGGCACGCGACCGCGATGCGCGCGCGCGAGCTCCCACGCGAACGCCTCCCCCGTCCCGCCCGGGACGTCCGGCTGGTAGCTGTCGAGGAGATGGAAGTCGGTGTGAAACGACGCCAGCGCCTGGATGTCGGCACGGGTGCGTACGCGCGCGGCCTTGATCACCTTGCAGCCCGTGCGGCGGGCGACCTCGGCGCAGAAGGCCGGCCCCTCGTGGCCGTGCAGCTGCACCATCGTCAGGCCCACGGCGTCGGCCGTCGCGGCGACCTCGTCGAGCGTCGGGTCGACGAACACGCCGACGAGCTCGACTGCTCGCCGGAGCTCGTCCGCGATCAGCGCGGCCGCCGGCAACTCGCAGCGCCGTGGGGATCGCTCCCAGAACACGAGCCCCAGCGCCCACGCGCGCGCGGCCGCCGCGGCGCGCGCGTCATCGACGTTCGTGATCCCGCAGAACTTGATCCTCGGCGCGCGCGTGGCCATGCACACATGCTAGGCGGGCTAGGCGGCCATCTGCCGGCACGCCGCCTCGATGTCGTCGGCGCGCATCAGCGCCTCGCCGATCAGCACCGCATCGACGCCCGCCCGCGCGAGCTCGTCGAGCTGCTCGCGGCGGCGCAAGCCGGACTCCGAGACGACGAGCGCGCGGCCGGCGACGAGCGGAAGGAGCTCGAACGTGCGCTGCGTGTCGACCGTCAGCGTGGTCAGGTCCCGGTTGTTGATTCCGACGATGTGCGGCTCGAGCGAGAGCGCCACCTCGAGCTCGCGCTCGTCGTGCACCTCGACGAGCGCCGCCAGGCCGAGCTCGAGCGCTTCGGCATGCAGGCGCCCGAGCTGCTCCGCGGGCAGCGCGGCGACGATCAGCAGGATCGCGTCCGCTCCGGCCGCAAGCGCCTCCAGCAGCTGGTAGCGGTCAACGGTGAAGTCCTTGCGGAGAATCGGCAGCGCCGACGCGCTGCGCGCGGCGCGCAGGTCCGCGAGCGAGCCACCGAAGTTCGGGCCCTCGGTCAGGACCGACAGCGCGCGCGCCCCCCCGCGCTCGTAGCACCGCACCACTTCCGCGAGCCCGATCCCGTCACGGATCGCTCCCGCCGAGGGGGAGCGGCGCTTGTGCTCGGCGATCACCGACAGGCCCGGGGCGGCGAGCGCGTCGGCGAAGGGGCGCCGGTCGGTCCGCGACCGCGTCTCGGCCGCCCGCTCGAGCTCGACCAGCGGGACTTCGCGCTCGCGCCGTGCGAGCTCCTGCCGGGTCTCGCCGACGATTCGCTCGAGCGCGTTCAAGCCGGCGCGAGCTCCTGCGTGAACGCGACGAAGCGCTCCAGCGCGGCCGCGGCCGAGCCGCAGTCGATCGCCTCCTCGGCGGCCCTCACGCCGCGCTCGAGCGAGGTCGCGCCGCCGGCGGTGTAGATCGCCGCGCCGGCATTCAGCACCGCGAGGCTGCGCGCGACCCCGGGCTCGCCGTCCAGCACGCGTTCCGTCACGTCGGCGTTCTCGAACGGATCCCCGCCGGGAATCGTCTCGGGTTGCTCGCGCGCGAGACCGAGCTCCTCCGGCGTCACGGTGTATCGCCGCAGCCTGCCGTCGGCCACCTCGACGACCATCGTTCGCGAGGAGATGCTCACCTCGTCGACGCCGTCCTCGCCGGTGACGAGCAGCGAGCGCGTCGTCCCGAGCGTCGCCAGCGCTCCGGCCATCGTCTCCAGGTACGAAGGGTCGGCGACGCCGATCAGCTGCCGCGTCGCGCCCGCCGGGTTCGTCAGCGGACCGAGGAAGTTGAACGTCGTGCGGACCGCGAGCTGACGGCGAACCGGAATGACATAGCGCGTCGCCTGATGGTGCGCCGGCGCGAACATGAAACCGAAGCCAACCTCTTCGATGCAGCGTGCGACCGCATCGGGGGACAGGTCGATGCGGGCGCCCAGCGCCTCGAGCAGATCGGCGGACCCGGACAATCCGGTAGCGGAGCGGTTGCCGTGCTTTGCGACCGTGCAACCGGCTCCGGCGGCGATCAGCGCCGCCGTCGTCGAGACGTTGAAGGTCCGCCGGCCGCCGCCCGTGCCTGCGGTGTCCAGGAGGTCTTCGCGCTCGATCGGAACGCGCGCCGCCAGCTCGCGCATCGTCCGCGCCATCCCCGCGATCTCGTCGGCCGTTTCGCCTTTTGTTCGCAGAGCGATCAGGAAGCCGGCGATCTGGACCTCGGTCGCGTTTCCGGACATGATCTCGGTGAGCACCGCGGCCGAGTCGTCGAGGCTCAAGTCGCGACCGCTCGCGAGCGCGTCGATCGACAGCGTGATGAGGTCGGGCGCGGTCATCGCGCTCGGCTGAGGAAGTTCGCGAGCAGCTCGCGGCCCTGCTCGGTCAGCACCGACTCGGGGTGGAACTGGACGCCTTCGGCCGGCAGCTCCCGGTGTCGCACGGCCATCACGACGTCGCCGCCGACCGCGCTGCGCTCGAGCACGTCCGGCAGCTCGGGGTCGGCGATCAGCGAGTGGTAGCGGCCGACCTCGAGCGGGTGGCGCAGGCCGCGGAAGATCGTCCGAGCGTCGTGCTCGATCAACGTCGCCTTGCCGTGCACCGGCTCGTGCTGGATCACGCGACCTCCCCACGCCTGGACGATCGCCTGATGCCCGAGGCACACCCCCAGCGTCGGGATGCCGGCGATCGGGAACCGGCGCACCGCCTCGAGCGAGATCCCCGCCTCGTTCGGCGTGCACGGGCCGGGCGAGACGACGACCCGGTCATAGCCGCGCAGCATCAGGTCCTCGATCGTCGCGTGGTCGTTGCGCACGACCTCGATCTCGGCTCCGAGCTCTCCGAGGTACTGGACGAGGTTGTAGGTGAAGCTGTCGTAGTTGTCGAGCACGAGCACGCGCACTATGGCCACTCCCGCTCGGACACGGCGAGCTCGATCGCCTGCATCACGGCGCGCGCCTTCGCCTCGGACTCGCGGTACTCGTACTCCGGCCGCGCGTCGGCGACGGTGCCGCCGCCCGCTTGCAGGTGGGCGACGCCGTCCTTGACGACGACCGTGCGGATGTGGATGCAGGTGTCTAGATCACCTGTGTAGCTGAGATATCCGATCGCGCCGCCGTAGCCGCCGCGCTTGACCGGCTCGAGCTCGTCGATGATCTCCATCGCCCGCACCTTCGGTGCGCCGGAGAGCGTGCCCGCGGGCAGCACCCAGCGCAGCGCGTCGAGCGCGCCGACGTCGGGCCGGAGCGTCCCGACCACGCCCGAGACGATGTGCATCACGTGGCTGTAGCTCTCCACGGCCATCAGGTCCTGCACCTCAACGCTGCCGTACTCGCAGACGCGGCCGAGGTCGTTGCGGCCGAGATCGACGAGCATCACGTGCTCGGCTCGCTCCTTGGGGTCGGCGAGCAGCTCGTCGGCGATCCGGCGGTCCTCCTCGGCGTTGGCGCCGCGCGGCCGCGTCCCGGCGATCGGCCGCATCGACACGCGCCGGCCGCTGACCGTGATCAGCGGCTCCGGGCTCGCGCCCGCGACCTCGAAGTCGCCGAAGTCCAGGAAGTACATGTACGGGCTCGGGTTCACGGCGCGCAGGCCGCGATAGATCGAGAACGCCTCGACCGCGACGGGCGCCGACCAGCGCTGCGAGGGCACGACCTGGAAGGCGTCGCCGGCATAGATGTAGCGGATGATCCGCTGCACCATCGCCTCGAACTGCGCGCGCGACATGTTCGCCTCGAACGGTTCGACCCGGCGCTCGGCGGACGGGCGCGCCTGCTCGGGCAGCGGGCCGGCGAGCAGTGCACGGACTTCCGCGATCGTCTCCTTCGCATGACGGTAGGACGCGTCCAGGTCCTCGTCGGTATAGACGTTTGCGAGCACGGTGACGGTGTGCTTGAGATGATCGAACACGACCAGCGCATCGGTCAGCATGAGCGCCAGGTCCGGGACACCGAGCGGGTCGGGGTTCGGTTCGCTGAGCGACTCGACCGTGCGCACGAGGTCGTAGGCGAACATGCCCACGGCGCCGCCGGCGAACGGCGGCAGATCGGGCAGCTGGGCGGGCCGGAAGCGGCGCAGCTCGGCCGCGGCGAGCGCGTACGGATCGCCCGGATCTCCGAGCGACCAGCGCAGCACGCTGCGCGGCCGGTAGCCGATGAACGAGTAGCGGCCGACGCGCCCATGGTCGGCCGACTCGAGCAGGAACGCCGGCGCGCGCATCCCGCCCGCCCGCCCCGAGCCGGCGCCGTTCGCGCCGCCGGGCTGCTCGCGCAGCTTCAGGAACGCGGACACCGGCGTCTGGCAATCGTCGATGAACGTCTCGCGCAGCGGGATCAGATTGTGCTCGCGCGCGAGCGCGCGAACCTCCTGCAGCGACGGCGTGGTGCCGGCGCCGAGCTCAGCGCTCGCGACGGCCATCGAGCACCCGCCCCGCGTCGGCGAGCGACAGCCCGCGCCCCTCGAGCAGCACCATCAGGTGGTAGAGCACGTCGGCCGCCTCCTCGGCGACTCGCTCCGCCGGTTCCTCACGCGCTGCGCGCACGACTTCCTCGGCCTCTTCCTGGACCTTCTCGCCGGCGCGCTGCGGGTCGTCGAGCAGCGCGACGGTGTATGAGCCCGGCGGGCGGTCGCTCGCGCGCGCGGAGATCGTCCGCTCGAGCACCACCAGCGCCTCGTACGGCGCGCCCGGCTCGACCTCGCCCCGGTGAAAGCACGTCTGCTCGCCCGTATGGCACGCGGGCCCAGCGGGCTCGACCAGCGCCAACAGCGCATCTCCGTCGCAGTCGTAGCGCAGTGCCTTCAGCGCCTGCGTGTTGCCCGAGGTCGCGCCCTTGTGCCAGAGCTCCTGCCGCGAGCGGCTGAAGAAGTGCATCTCGCCGGTCGCGCGGGTCAACCGCAGCGCGTCGGCATTCATGTACGCGACCGTCAGCACCTCGCCGGTGCGCCAGTCCTGCACGACGCACGGCACCAAGCCACGCTCGTCGAATGCGATCTCGGAGTCCTGCACCAGGCGACCGATTCTAAGTATCAGCGCCGCAATCGGCGATCATCCTGAGCGTGAGACTCGTACTCACGCGGGACCCGCGGGCGTTCGCGGCGCGAGCGCAGGCGTTCCTGGCCGACCGACTCGAGCGCAACGTGCTGGCGACGGTGCTGCTCAACGTGCTCGACGGGACCCACCCGGCCGCCTCGACCCTCTTGGCGCTCGGCTTCGACGACGCCGACGGCGTGCGCCTGGCGGCCCTGCGCACGCCGCCGTTCTTCATGCTCGCGAGCGACGTCGACGACGAGTCCGCGCCGGAGCTCGTCAGCGCCTGGCTCCGGGAGGACCCGTCCCTGCCCGGGGTCAACGCGACCCCCGAGACCGCGCGTTCGATCGCGGCCGCTTGGGGCCACGAGACGAGCGGTTCGGCGTCGCTGAAGATGCGCGAGGCGATGCACACGCTCGAGCACGTTCGCGATCCGCCCCGGCCGCCGCGGGGGCGCCTGCGCACTCCCGTGTCCGATGAACGGGCGCTGCTGATCGCATGGATGCACATGTTCGCGGTCGAGACGGGCGCGTTCGGCGCCGAGCAGGCCGCCGGCATGGTGGACACGCGCCTCGCGCGCGGCGGCCTGGTGGTCTGGGACGACGGTGGGCCTGTCTCGCTCGTCGGCACCTCCCCACGGGTCGGCGATGTGGTTCGCGTCGGTCCCGTGTACACGCCGCCGGAGCGGCGCGGGCGAGGATACGCCGGCGGTGCGGTCGCGGCCGCCAGCCGCCTCGCGCTCGCGCAGGGGGCACGCCGGTGCATGCTGTTCACCGACGTCCTGAACCCAACCTCGAACAAGATCTACGCGGAGGTGGGATACCGGCGGATCGGGGATTGGGAGGAGTACGCCTTCGAGCAGGCGTAGTCCGCTCAGGCCCGCCACCAGGCGCCGAGCACCCGGCGCCAGTTTCCCCACGCGATCGCCTCCAATTCAGTGGCGCTGAAGCCGCCCTCCGCGAGCGCCTCGATCAGCCGCGGCATCCCGGCGACGTCGCCGATCGCGGCTGGGATCGTGGCGCCGTCGAAGTCCGAGCCGAGCGCGACGTGATCGACCCCGAAGCGCTCTGCGACGTAGCGCGCGTGCTCGACGACCAGCGACAGCGGCGTGTCCGGATCGTCAGCGAAGTCCTCCCGCAGGAACGGGCACGCGAAGACGATCCCGACGAGGCCGCCGCTGCCCGCGATCGCGTCCAGCTGCGCGTCGGTCAGATTGCGCGACGTCGGGCACAGCGCATGCACCGCGGAGTGGCTCGCGACCAGCGGCCCCGGCTCGAGCGCCGCGACGTCCCAGAAGCCCGCCTCGTTCAGGTGGCTCAGGTCGACCAGGATGCCGAGCTCGGCACAGCGACGCACGAGCGCCCGGCCCGCTTGCGTCAGGCCTGGGCCGGTGTCCGGCGAGGACGGCGAGACGAATGGAACGCCGTGGCCGAAGACGTTCGAGCGGCTCCAGACCGGCCCCAGCGAGCGCAGACCGGCGGCGTACCAGAAGTCGAGCGACTCGAGCTCCGGGTCGATCGCTTCGGCTCCCTCGAGGTGCAGCACCGCCAGCGGTGGACCGTCGTCGGTGTGAGCTGCGTCCAGATCACTCGCCGCACGGGCGATCCGGATCTGCCCCGCGCGGGCGAGCGCGTGCAGCAGCCCCGCCGCCGCGGTCGCGTGAGCCGCCGCGTGCGCCTGCTCGACCGGTGCAGCGAGGGGGAACTCGAGCACCCCGTCGGCGCGCTGGACCGGTTCGTGATCCGCCTCGTCGGACTCGGTGAAGACCGCGAAGATGCCGCCGCGCACATCGCCGGCGCGCATCCGCGGCAGGTCGAGGTGGCCCGTCGGAGACCCGGCCGCGAGGAGCGTGCGGTGGTCGCTCGTGAGCGCGTCGTTGTGGCCGTCGAAGACTGCGATCATCGAGTGGCCCGTCACTCTATCCCGAGGCGGTCGAGCACGCGCTCGTCGGCGCGCCAGTGTCGCCGCACACGCACCGACAGCGCGAGGTGCACGCGTTCGCCGAGCTCGCGCTCGAGCGAGCGCCGGGCGGCCGTTCCGATCGCCTTGATCATCTGGCCGCCGGCGCCGATCAGGATGCCCTTCTGCGACTCGGTCTCGACCAGGACGATGGCCTCGATCCGGATCAGGTCGCCGCGCCGCTCGATCTCCTCGAGCTCGACTTCGACGGCGTGCGGGACTTCCTCCCGCGTGCGAGCCAGGATCTGCTCGCGCACGAGCTCGGCGAGCACCACGGATTGAGGCTGGTCCGAACGCTGCGCGGGCTCGAAGTAGAACGGCCCGGGCGTGAGCAGCGTGACGAGGTGCTCGGCCAGCGGGCGGATGCCGGCACCCGTGCGCGCGGACACCGGGAAGATCTCCTGCCCGACGCCGAGCCCCTCGGCGGCCTGCAACGTCTCGGGCGTGCGCCCGCGCGCGGCGCGGTCGATCTTGTTGACCGCGATCACGACCGGGACGGGCGCCGAGCGCAGCAGGCTCGCGATGAATCGATCGCCGGGTCCGATCCCCTGCTCGGCGTTGAGCACGAACAGGCAGCCGTCGGCGTCGGCAAGCTCGTGCTCGACCCGGCGCTGCATGCGCTCCGTCAGCGCATCGCGAGGCCGTTGCACGCCGGGGAGGTCGACCAGGACGAGCTGCCAGTCCGGGCCCGTCGCGACGCCTCGAATCGCTCGCCGCGTCGTCTGCGGCTTGTCCGAGACGATCGCCACCTTGGCGCCGACGATCGCGTTCGCGAGCGTCGACTTGCCCACGTTCGGGCGGCCGGCGAGCGCGATGAATCCGGAACGCGTGGGAGCGGCGAGGTCGCCGCGCGCCGGCCCGCTCACTGGACCCACCGCATCAGCTCGGCCTGGAGCGCGAGCATCTCGCCGTCGTCGTGCTCGTGATCCATGCCGGTCAAATGCAGCGCGCCGTGGACGATCGCCTCGCGCAGGTCCTCGGTGTGGTCCGGGCAGATCACGATGTCGCCGAGCTCACGCGGCCCCGCCGCGACGCCGTCCTCGTCGATCCCGAACGACAGCACGTCGGTGGGCGCGTCGATCATCCGGTGTTCCCGATTGAGGGTTCGGATCCGCTCGGCGTCGACGAACTCGACCGCCACGTGGCCCTCCGAGATGCCGGCCGACGCGAGCACGAGCGCGCACAGCTCCTCGACCTCGACGGCGTTCGGCCCTTCGATCGGGATCCGCTCGCTTCCGATCAGTTCGATCTCGAGCACGACCCGCGACCCGGCTACGCCCGGCGCCGCGGCCTGAGCTCTGGCGCCGACCGCTGCGTCTGCTCGTTGTACGCGGCGACGATCCGCCGCACGAGCTTGTGGCGGACGACGTCCTCGTCGCCGAAGCGCACGAACTCGATCCCTTCGATGTCCCCGAGGACGTCGGCGACGACTACCAGTCCCGAGTCCTGCTCGCGCGGAAGGTCGATCTGCGTGATGTCACCGGTCACGACCATCTTCGAGTTGAAGCCGAGCCGGGTGAGGAACATCTTCATCTGCTCCGGGCTCGTGTTCTGGGCCTCGTCGAGGATGATGAAGCTGTCGTTGAGTGTGCGGCCGCGCATGAAGGCCAGTGGCGCGACCTCGATCACGCCTCGCTCGAGGTGCTGCGTGACGCGCTCGGGCTCGAGCATGTCGTGCAGCGCGTCGAACAGAGGGCGCAGGTACGGGTCGACCTTCGCCATCAGATCGCCGGGCAGGAAGCCGAGGCGCTCGCCCGCCTCGACCGCCGGGCGCGTGAGGATGATCCGGTTGACCTCGCGGCGGCTGAGCGCGGCGGCGGCGAGCGCGACCGCGAGGAATGTCTTGCCGGTTCCCGCCGGGCCGATCCCGAACGTGATCGTGTTGCGGCGGATCGAGTCGACGTAGCGCTTCTGGTTGACCGTCTTGGGCGCGACCTTCGTGCTGCGATGGCGCCACACGACGTCTTCGAGGATCGCGGCGGGCGACTCGTGCGCGTCGAGCGCGCGCGTCACGGCCTCGATCGTGCCGGGAGCGATCTCGTGTCCCTGCGCGATCAACTCGGCGAGCTCCCGCACGACGGCGGCCGCGTTCTCGACCGCGGCGGCGTCTCCCTCGAGCGTGAGCACGTTGCCGCGCAGGTACACGTCGCAGTCGAGGTGGGCCTGCAGGGTGCGCAAGATCGCGTCCTCGCTCCCCGCGAGCTCCGTCGCGACGTTGTTCTCCAGCTCGACCTGCTTGCGAACCTGCTCGCCCGTGCCGGACTGCGTCGTCACTCGGCGAGTGCCTCGCGGACCCGCGCCGAGGCGCGTTTACCGTCGACGCGGCCGGCAGCCCTTGCGGTCACGACCTTCATCACCTTGCCCATGTCGCGCGGGCCGCTGGCCCCGGTCTCGGCGATCGCGCCGGCGATCAGGGCATCGAGCTCGGCGTCGTCCAGCTGCGCCGGCAGGTAGCCCTCGATCAGCTTTGCCTCCGACTCCTCCTGCTCGGCCAGCTCAGGGCGGCCACCGTCGCGAAACTGCTCGGCGGCGTCGAGCCGGCGCTTGCGCTCCCGGCGCAGGACCGCGAGCTCGTCGGCTTCGCCGTCCTTGGCAGCCTTCTGCAGCTCGGACAGCACGAGCCGCAGCGCACCCAACCGCTGCTTCTCGCCCGCCTTCAGCGCGCTCGTCATGTCGGCGCGCACCTGCTCGAGGACTGTCACTGACTACATAGGATACGCAGGGTTCGGGCGCCGGCCGGACGGAGCGACGGCGTCGCCCAAGTCCGGCCGGCGGCCGCGACACCGTGGGCTCAGGCGTACATCAGCGAGCCGGGCGTGGTCAGCAGCTGACCGCTCTCCAGCCACGTCTTCAGGCCGGACAGGATCATCGGCCAACCACCGTACAGCTGTTCGTTGGCGCCCTCGCGCAGCTCGTCATGGATCACGGTGAGCCGGCAGGAGTCGCCGCCGATCGGCTCGATCTCCCACGTGACCCGCGAGGAGCCTTCACGCTGGACTTCCTCGCTCCACAACGCGGTCATCGTGTGGACCAGCCGGCGCGGCGGGTCGACCTCGAGCACCTCGCCTTCGCCGAGCAGTCCCGCCCGGGGCGCCTTCATCTCGAACCGGGAGCCCGGCTTCCAGTCGGACCGGATGCCGGCGCCGAAGTTGTACTTGGCCCGGGTCTCGGGATCGGTGATCGCCTCCCAGAGACGCTCGGGGTCGGTGCGAATGTAGATCTCGAACACTTTCTCCATCGTCTGCTCCAATCGTTGCTTGAGCTCGCCGAGCGCGCCGGCCCACGGCTCCGCGTACTTGCTGACCCAACGGTCGTGCACGAGCTGAATCGGAACCGGGTTCAAGAAGTGCAGCTTCTCGCGGCCGCGGCGCCTGCTGACGACGAGGCCCGCCTCCTCCAGCAGGCGCAGATGCTTCATCACCCCGAAGCGGGTCATCTCGAAACGCTCCTCGAGCTCGCCGAGGGTCTGTCCGTCGCGCGCGAACAGCTCGTCGAGCAGGCGTCTGCGGGTCGGATCGGCCAGCGCCTTGAACACCAGGTCCATGCGCAGATCATATGTGACCAATTGGTCACCTGTCAAGTGAAATGC
The DNA here is from genome assembly GCA_963763525.1 of uncultured Solirubrobacterales bacterium. Taxonomy (GTDB): domain Bacteria; phylum Actinomycetota; class Thermoleophilia; order Solirubrobacterales; family Solirubrobacteraceae; genus Palsa-465. The sequence goes on along the minus strand of CAVXPA010000005.1, from coordinate 248,560 downwards.
CAGCTGACCTCGGCCGGATGCCAGCTGAACCTCGGCTGGATGCCAGCTGAACCTCGGCTGCTCCCGACGCCCACCTCGACGACGCGAGCGGGCGCAGTCGAGGTTCGACGGGGGCGATTTGCGACGCGGTCGCCCGCCGCAGCAGGCGGGCGACCGTCGCGATTTGCAGCCTTCCTCAGTTGTTGACCACGTGAGTGGTCACGGCTGGGCCGAACACGTTGCCTGAGATCGTCGTGCTCGCCAGGTCGAGCCCGAGCGTCCAGATGCCGATGCTCACGTGCTGGATCGTGTTGTTGCTGATCACGGTCCCGGTGATCGGCCCGGGCAGCAGCGGCGGCGGCAGCGTCGTGTGGGGCGGCGCTCCCGACGCGATCAGGATGCCGGTCGTCTGCGTGTCCTGCGCCGCGGCGAAGTCGAAGTCGCCGTCGAGGTTGTCGTCGATCAACGTGTTGTGCTTGATGACGTTCCCGTTCAGATCCCCGGCCAGGTGCTGATGGAGCGTCACGCCGGCCAGCCCGTTATCGCGCGCCACGTTGTCGACGATCACGTTGTCGTAGACGCCGGCGAACGCAGCGCCGCCGCCCATCAGAATGCCGGCACCCTGGCCCTTGATGCCGTTGCCGTCCACGGTGTTGCCCTCGACGGTGTTGTCGAACACACCGGCCATGCCGGTGGGCTGACCTGTCATCGGGTTCACCGCCGCCGAATTGTGGCCCGCGAGCGTGATCCCGCAGTCACGGGTGTTGTTGAGCGAGCGGTTGTCGCTGATCGTGTTGCCCGACGTAGGCCCGAATTCGTCGGTCAGCAGGATGCCGCCCGCGTCGCTCGACACCCAGTTACCGGTGACTGTCGAATCGGTCACCGAAACGAGATGGATCGCCTCGCCGCAGTCGCCCGGGGCCTCGGGGGTCGAGAAGCACTGTCCCTTCCGGCTCCCGAACCCCTGGTCGTCATCGACCACATGGTTGCGGGCGATCGTGACGTCGCTGACGGGCACGCCGGTCAGCACGGGGGCGCCGTTGATCGATGTGATCGCGACCGGGGCGGTGCCCACGAGGATCCCTTCGAACTTGGCCTTCTCGATCTTGAACCCTTCGACCGTCGATCCTGACCCGCCCGGTCCGACGATCTGGACGCCGTTGCCGAACGGCGACGAGCTCGCGTTGATCACGACGCCCGGGCCTCCCTGCAGGACGATCTGCTTGTCGATCTGCACGCCGCCGTCATAAACGCCGGGCAGAGCGCGAACGGTGTCCCCGTTGACGGCGCTCGCAACGGCGGTCGACAGGCTGCATGGAGCAGCCTGCGTGCATGCCGCGCCGCTGCCGGCGGGCGAAGCCCATAGCGTGGTCGAACCACCTTGGGCCGCTGCGCTGCCAGCGGCGAGGGCGGCGACGCCATTTGACATCTGCCCACGCGGACAACCGGACCGCCCGCAATCCTGTCCACGCGGCCCATGACCGTCCACGCCGCGCGGCGCATCCTGTGCGGCGATGGCAACGGCAAGCTCTTGGACTCGACGCTGGAGGAGGTGACCGCAAGCCACCAGTCCGCTGGCGAGGGGCGTGCCGCTCGACGGCCTGATCCTCGATTCCGCGACGTCGCGACAAAGCCTCGCGCCGGCAGTGCATACGGGTTTCCTCTCCTGCCGTAATAGCGCTGCCTCGAGGACGTTCGCGGTGTCTTTCGGGCCGAGAGGCACGAGCGGCCGCCGTTCGCCGGCGGAACGCGATAGCGATACCGTGCCCCGATCGGCACGTTCGCGGTCAAGTTCCTGGGTTGCAAGGTCTCGCAGGCTGACGCGATGCTCGCGCGCGCCGCGATGCTCGCCGCCGGGCACGTGGAGGTGCCCGAGGAGGAGGCCGAGCTGCACGTCGTCAACACGTGCTGTGTCACCAGCGAGGCCGAGGGCAAGTCGCGCCAGGCGGTGCGGCGCTCGCTGCGCAGCGCGCAGCGCGTATACGTCTCAGGCTGCGCCGCAAACCTGAACGCCGCGCAGTTCGCGGCGATCGATCCCTCCGTGCACCCGCTCGTCGGAACTGCCGAGCAGGTGGCGTCCGCGCTCGGCGCATGCGCGGACGTGGAGCACGACGTGCTCGCCCCGCGGCGGGCCGCGAGCGAGCAGTCGCGGACCCGCGGCTTCGTCAAGGTGCAGGACGGCTGCGACTCGCAGTGCGCGTACTGCATCATTCCCGCCGTCCGCGGGCGGGCGCGCTCGCGCCCCGCCAGCGCGGTGCTCGCGGAAGCGCGCGAGCGTGCGGGTGGCGGCCAACCCGAGATGGTGATGACCGGGATCAGCGTCGGCGACTATCGGGACCCGGACCAGGGGCTCGAGCTCGGCGAGCTGATGGTCGCGGTCGCGCGCGTGCCCGGTGTGGAACGCGTCCGCCTCTCGAGCGTCGAGGTGATCCACGTGAAGGTCTCGCTGATCGAAGCGCTCCTGTCCGAGCCGAAGGTCTGCCGGCACCTCCACGTTCCGATGCAGTCGGGCGACGACGGCGTCCTGCGCGCGATGGGCCGCCACTACACGGCCGCGCAGTATCTCGAGCAGATCGAGACGCTGCGACGGGCGGTCCCCGATATGAACGTGACCACTGACGTGATCGTGGGGTTCCCGACCGAAGACGAGGGCGCGTTCGAGCGCACGCTGGCCGTGCTCGATGCCGCTGCGATCACGCGCGTCCACACGTTTCCCTATTCGCCGCGGCCCGGCACCGCGGCCGCCGCGCTCGGCGATCGCGTGAGTCCGCAGGAGAAGAAGCGCCGCGCGCAGACCGTGAGAGAGCGATCGGAGGCGAGCTCGCGTCTGCACCGGGCGGCCAAGCTCGGCCGTCGCGAGCTGGTCCTGGTCGACAAGGTCGCCGGCGCTCAGTGCTCTGGATACACGGCCGACTACACCCGCTGCTACCTGCCTGCCGAGGCGGCGGTCCGCGGCGAGCTGCGGGCGGTGCGCTGCGAGGAGCTGCACGCCGACGGGATTCGCTGCGCCGTCGTCTGACGCCCGGCCGCGGACGGCTCGCCGAGATCGCTCCGCCGGCCAATAACCTCGCACCCCCCGGGCGGACTCGCGTCCCTCGGGACCTGGACAACAGCCCACTCGCGCCGGCGTTCGCGGCCAGTGGGACGTACACCAGCTGGTGGCGGGTTAACGACCCATTGGGCGCCTGGCGCGGCTCGAGTGGGCAGTTGTCCACCCTCAGAGCGCCGTTGGCGTGGTGACCCCCGGCGAAGCCGAGTGCGCCCCGCAGCCGAGTTCGCCCCCGAGCACCGCGCCCTCACCTCGGCTCAGCCTTGCCGATTCGCCCTCGTGGACTTCACCTGCGCAGCCCGCTAGCGGGTGAGCAGCAGCGCGGCCCAACCGTCGCGGACACGCCGCTGCGCCTCGGCCAGCCCGTGCGCCGCGAACACACGCGCGACCGCGTCCGCCTCGTCATGGAGCAGTCCACCCGCGAGCACCCGATCGGTCGCGCGCGGGACGACCGGCGCCAGCACGCGCAGCAGCGGCGCGATCAGGTTGGCCAGCACGGTCGGCGCGCCCGGCATCTCCCCCGCCCGCAGGTCTAACCTGCGAACGTCGAGCTCGACGCCGTTGCGCGCCGCGTTCTCGTGCGTCGCCTGGACCGCCGCTGGATCGTTGTCGATCGCGAGCACCGGCGCGAAGCCGAGCTTGGCGGCGGCGATCGCCAGCACCCCGGAGCCGCACCCCATGTCCAGCACCGCGCCTGTCGGCGGCAGCTCGAGCATCAGCTCGAGGCACAGCCGGGTGGTCGCATGGGCGCCCGTCCCGAATGCTTGACCCGGATCGATCACGATCTCGATTCCCGTGTCGAGCGGAGCCGGCTCCCACGGCGGACGCACGCTCAGCCGGTCCGCGATCACGAGCGGCCGGTGAAACTCGCGCCAGCGCTCGGACCAGTCGTCGGCGATCTCGGTGGTGCCGACTTCGACCAACGCCGCGCCCGCGAGCGCCTGCAGGTTCGGAAGGGCCGGTAGCTCACCGGGCGCGCCGTAGATCGCGTACTCGATGACCTCCTCGCCGTCGATTTCCTCGACCCCGTTCGGCGCGAGCTCGAGCAGCTCGGCCAGCACCAGCTCGGCGTCCTCGCGCCTGACGCGGACGGCCAGCCGCAGCACTCGCTCAGCCGCCGTGATGCTGGAAAGCGCGCTTGAGCTTGCTGAACACGCCCTCGTCGCTGCGCAGGTTGTGCTCGCTCATCGTGTCCGCGAGCTGACTCATCAACTCGCGCTGATTGCGGTCGAGGTGCCTCGGGATGACGACGTTGACGACCACGCGCAGGTTGCCGCGGTGGCGGCCGCGCAGGGCCGGCATCCCCTTGCCGCGCACCGTCAGCGTCTCGTGTGGTTGCGTCCCGGCGGGAATCTCGAGCTCGACCGAGCCGTCGACGGTCGGAACATCGACCGTCGTGCCAAGCGCGGCCAGCGGCGCCGCCACGTCGACGGCTGTCACGAGGTCGTCGCCGTCGCGCACGAACCGCGGGTCCGCTTGCACGCTGATCATCACGTACAGGTCGCCGGGCGGTCCACCCCGCTCGCCGGCGTGGCCGCGACCGGCGATCCGGATCCGCTGGCCGTCCGCGATGCCGGCCGGAACGTCGACGCCGAGGTCGACGCGCTCGACCGTGCGGCCGCGACCGCTGCACACCTTGCACGGGTCGCGCGCCACGCGACCGTCGCCGTGGCACACGTCACACGGCGCCGCCCGCACGATCTGGCCGAACGGAGTGTTGGAGACGGCGCGCAGCTGTCCGCTGCCGCCGCAGCGCGAGCAGGTCTCGATCGGCGTGCCCGGTTCCGCCCCGTTGCCATTGCAGTGCTCGCACCGCGTGACCGCGTCGTAGGAGACCTGGACCCTGGCGCCGTTCGCGGCCTGCGCGAGGTCGATCCGAGCATTGACGGCGATGTCGCCGCCCTGCATCGCGCCCGTCGCGCGACGGCCGCCGAAGATATCGCCGAACGTCCCCGAGGATCCGAAGAACGCCTCGAAGATGTCGGAGAAGGAGCCGAACGAGTCGAAGTTCGGTGCGTAGCCGCCGCTGCGCAGCCCGTCGTGGCCGTAGCGATCGTAGGTCGCCCGGCGGTCCGGGTCCGACAGGACCTCGTACGCCTCCGCGGCCTCCTTGAACTGCGTCTCGGCGTCGGGGTCGCTGTTGACGTCCGGATGCAGCTCGCGCGCGAGCCGGCGGAACGCCTTCTTGATGTCGGTCTCGCCCGCGTCGCGCGAGACCCCGAGCACCTCGTAGTAATCGCGCGGCATGTTCCTAGCGCTCGTCATAGACATCCGCAACGAAGCTCGAGAGCTGCGTCGCGGCCTCTCGCACGGATCGGATCGCCTGACCGTAGTCCATCCGCAGCGGTCCGATCACCGACACGGCGCCGAGACGGCGCTGGGGCAGCCCGTACCCGGCCACGACCAGCGCGAGCGAGTGCATCGCCGGCGCGTCGTTCTCGGTCCCGATCCGGACCAGCACGTCGCGCTCGGTCAGCGCCAGCTGGAGCACGCCGAGCAGCTGCACGCGGCGTTCCAGCATGTCCATCAACGTGTTCAGTTCGGACACGTCGGCGAATCGCTCGACGCGGAGCAGTCGCGACGTTCCCTCGACGTACAGAGTCTCCTGCGCGGAGTCCTCGAGCTCGGTGAAGACCGGCGCGAGCGAGAGCACGAATGCCGACTCGGTGCTCGGTAGCGACGGGTCGCGCAAGCGCTGTCCGAGCATGCGGGCGCCGAGGCCGAGCCCGACCAGGCGCTCGTTCAGGTAGCTGGCCGCCCAGTCGGCGAGCCCGGCGTCGACGGGCTGCGGGAACGTGAACATCCGCTTCGTCACGCCGCCTGTCGAGGTGATCACGACGACCATCAGAACTTGGGGCTGGAGCAGCATGACCTCGATGTGGCGGATCGTCGAGGTCTCGATCGGCGGCGCCGTGACGATCGCGAGAAGGTTCGTGACCTGCGACAGCGCCTCGGTCGTGACGCGCATCGCCTCGTCCAACTCGTGGCGCACCAGCGACAGCGACAGCCGCGGGCCGGTGGCGTCGGCAGGGAGCAGCCGATCGACGAAGTAACGGTAGCCCGCCTCGGTCGGGACTCGTCCGGCGGACGTATACGGATGCCCGAGCAACCCGAGCCCCTCGAGGCTCGCGAGCTCGTGGCGGATCGTCGAGGGACCCCAGCGCACGGCTTCGGCAAGAACCTTCGAGCCGACCGGCGACCCGGCCTCGAGGTACTCCTCGACGACCTTGCGCAGAACCAGCTCCTGACGGTCAGTTAGCACTGTTCTGATTGTAGGTCGGACACCCCCGCCGTCCCGCCGGCCGGCGGGCCGTTACTGCGAGAGCTCCGCGACCGCGTTGCGGATGATCCGATGATCGCCCTGCTCGGCCTCCGCGTCGAGGATCACGCGTTCGCCGTCGATCTCGCGGACCGTCGAGGTGATCACGATCTCTTCCTCCATCCGAGCGACGCCGCGGAACTCGACCGCGAGCCGCTTGAGCTTGTCGGGCCCGCCCGCCGCCTCGGTGTGCGCCCTCGCGAGTTGTGCCATCGTCCACAGTCCATGCAGGATGCGACCCGGGAGGCCGACCTGCTTGGCGAACTCCTCGTCGATGTGGATCGGGTTGAAATCGCCCGAGGCACCGGCATAGCGGACCGTCACGTAGCGGTCCGGCGTCACTTTCAGCTCGATCGTCTCGCCCGGCTTCACGATTCCGCCGCTCCCCTCACGATGTTCGTCCAGGTCCCCTGGCAGACCGTCTCGCCGCGCTGGTTGACCGACACCGACTCGAACACGTAGAACCACAGGCCCCGGCGATCGACGATGTCGGTGATGCTCATCGTCGTCGTGATCTCGTCGCCGGCGATCACGAGCGGACCCCAGCGGAAGTCCTGTCCGCCGTGAACCATCATCGCGAGGTTGATCGCGACCTCGGGGTCGAACACCGCCGTCGCGACCAGGTCGCGCGCGTACACGACCGCGAACATCGGCGGCGCGACGAGATCGGCGTGCCCCGCCGCGCGTGCCGCGTCGAGATCGAAGTAGAGCGGCTCGGTCTCGCCGACGGCGGCCGCGAACTCGCGGATCTTCTCGCGTCCGACGGCGTACGTGACGGGGGGATATGACTTGCCGATCGCGCTCGTGTCCGGCGGCACCGGCGGCAGTCTAACCAGAAGCCGCTGCACCCTTCGGGCAGCTCGCGTCGTGGTTCCTGAACGCCGAGCTTGTTAGTAAGAGCGCGGCGCGCTAGCCTGAACATCACCAGACCCCCCGGCGCGAACCGAGGAGCACGATCGAAATGTCGAGGCGAGAGCAACTGAGGGCATCCGACGCGGATCGCGAGCGCGTCGCAGAGCTGCTGCGCAGCGCCACCGTGGAAGGCCGGCTGCTCGCAGAGGAGCTCGAGCATCGTCTCGAGTCCGCGTTCTCGGCCCGTACCTATGGCGAGCTCGACACGCTCGTCGCCGACCTTCCGGCCGAGACCACCCCGAGCCGGCGCCCGCCCGGCCCGGTCGCGAGATTGCGGACGGTGCCACCCGTCGCGCTCGTGGTCGCGATCCCGATCCTGTTCGCGCTGATCATCGCCGCGTTCGTCGTGATCGCCAGCCTCGCGGTCGTGTGGGCGATCGCGATCGCGATCGGCTGGTGGGTGTTCGGTCACAATCGCAATCGCGCCTACCACATCCGCGCGGCGCGCTCGATGCACTCGTGCCGTCGGATGCCCGGGTCCCGCCCGGGCGGCGCCAGCGCGCGCGGTTTCTGGCTGTAGAGATCGCCCTCTCGCTGCTGTAGCGCTCGCGCGGGCGTGGGGTGTCTGGCGCGCCGCTACTTCTCGCCGAGCTCCAGCACCGCCAGGAACGCCTCCTGGGGTACCTCGATGCGCCCGACCTGCTTCATCCGCTGCTTGCCCTTCTTCTGTTGCTCGAGCAGCTTGCGCTTGCGGGTGATGTCGCCGCCATAGCACTTGGCGGTGACGTCCTTGCGGAACGCCTTGATCGTCTCGCGGGCGACGATCCTCGAGCCGATCGCCGCCTGGATCGGGACGTCGTATTGCTGGCGCGGGATCTTCTGGCGCAGCTTCTCCGTCAGCGTCCGGCCGGACTCGTACGCCTTGCTGCGGTGCACGAGCATCGACAGCGCGTCGACCGGCTCGCCCGCGAGGAGGATGTCGAGCTTCACCAGGTCGGACTCGCGCAGGCCGATCAGCTCGTAGTCGAGCGACGCGTAGCCGCGCGTGCGCGACTTGAGCTGATCGAAGAAGTCGAGCACGATCTCGGCCAGCGGCAGGTCGTAGGTCAGCTGCACGCGCTCCGAGGAGAGGTAGTGCATCCCGGCGTGATCGCCGCGACGCTCCTGGCACAGCTCCATGATCTGGCCGATGTACTCCTTCGGGGTCAGGATCGAGGCGCGGATGTAGGGCTCGCGGACCGCTTGGACCTTGGCCGGGTCCGGCATGTCGTTGGGGCTGTGGACGGGCACGATCGTCGCGACCAACGGACCGCCTTCGGCGTCCGTCGGTGCCCTCAACGTCACCTCGTACTCGACGCTCGGCATCGTCGCGAGCAGCTCCAGGTCGTACTCGCGCTCGAGACGCTCGCGCACGATGTCCATGTGCAGGAGCCCGAGGAAGCCGCACCGGAAGCCGAACCCGAGCGCGTCGCTGGTCTCCGGCTCCCACGACAACGCGGCGTCGTTGAGCGTCAGCTTCTCGAGCGCGTCGCGCAGGTCCGGGTAATCGTCGGAGTCGATCGGGAACAGGCCGCAGAACACCATCGGCTTGACCTCGCGGTAGCCCGGCAGCGGCGCGACCGCCGGCCGTGCCTTGCTCGTCAGCGTGTCGCCGACGCGCAGGCGCGTGACGTCCTTGACGCCGGTGATCAGGAACCCGACCTCGCCGGCGTGCAGCTCCCGCGCCGATGTCATCTGCGGCGTGAAGAAGCCGATGTCGTCGATGTCCGCCTCGGTCCCGGCCTGCATCGCGCGGATCGCCTCGCCCTTCGTGAACGTGCCGTCGACGACGCGGATGTACGCGATCACCCCGCGGTACTGATCGAACTCGGAGTCGAAGATCAGCGCCCGCGGCGGTGCGGCGGGATCGCCGCTGGGAGGTGGCACGCGGGCGATCAGCTCGTCGAGCACCTCGGCCACGCCCTCGCCCGTCTTGGCGCTGATCCGCAGGACCGAGTCGGCCGGCTCGCCGAGCAGCTCCGCGACCTCGTCGGCGACGCGCTCGGGCTCCGCGCCCGGCAGATCGACCTTGTTCAGGCACGGGATCAGCTCCAGCCCGGACTCGACCGCCAGATAGGTGTTCGCGACCGTCTGCGCCTCGACCCCCTGGGAGGCGTCGACGACCAGCAGCGCCCCCTCGCACGCCGCGAGCGAGCGCGAGACCTCGTATGTGAAGTCGACGTGGCCCGGCGTGTCGATCAGGTGCAGCTGGTAGGTCTCGCCGTCGCGTTGCGAGGTGTAGAAGACACGGACCGCCTGCGCCTTGATCGTGATCCCGCGCTCACGCTCGAGATCCATCGAGTCGAGCACCTGCGCGCGCATTGCGCGCGGGTCGACCGTGTGGGTCAGCTCGAGGATCCGGTCCGCGAGCGTCGACTTGCCGTGATCGATGTGCGCGATGATCGAGAAGTTCCGGATGTGGGCCTGGTCAGCCATTCATCACAAGGGTATTTCGCGCCGCCGCGACGCCGCGGCCGGCCGCGATCTCAGACGGGGCGCCCGCGCTGGCCACCGAGCACGAGTGCCTGAATCTGTCGCGCCTCGGGGATACGGCTGATCGGAGCGGCTATAGTACGAACGCGCCGCGGTCACCCGCGGCGACCGTCTGTCATGGCCAACATTCACTCACAGAAGAAGCGAATTTTGCGCGCCGAGCGCGAACGGCTCGAGAACCGCCGCTACACGTCGAAGATCAAGACGTACTTCCGGCGCCTCGAGCGCGCGGTCGCCGGCGGCGATGACGAGCTCGCCGACGCCGAGCACCGCACGCTCGTGCAGACGATCGACAAGGCCGTCAAGCACGGCGCCCTGCACCGCAACAACGGCGCCCGCAAGAAGTCACGCGCGGCCCGGCTGCGGCGCGCCCAGCTCGAGTAGCGAACACGTTTGGGGGCTCTGCCCCGCGGGCCGGGTGCAGGCGGCGCTGTGTATCGCCGCAGCACCGGCGATACACAGCGCCACCCGCGCGCGACCCCTCGAGGCAGAGCCCCAGATCAGGCCGCAATGCGCTGCATCGCCCTGAGCGCGAGGGTGTCCTCGCCGGCGCCGCCGGGCGCGCCTCCGCGCGAGGCCGCCTCCAGGTCGGCGAGCTCTTCGATCGCCCGGCGAAGCTTCTCCGCGCCGCTGCGGCGGGCGTTCTCGATCAGGGCGTCCGCCGCGCGCGAGGGCATCCGCAGCCCGCGCTTGATCGCGGCCGGGGGCTGTCCGGCGTCGAGCGCCTGCGCGATCGCGTGCGCGTCGCGCAGCCGCTGAGCCATCACGTACAGCAGCCCTCCGACGCGCTCGCCTTGCCCCCGGAGCGCGAGGAAGATGCGCGTCGCCGCCTCCGCGTCACCGGCGACGAGTGCGTCCGCCAGCGTCCAGACGCGGCGCTCGGCGGAGGGAGCTGTCAGCTCCTCGATCTGCTCCAGGTCGATCACCGCCTCCGCGTCGGCGCAGAGCGCGAGCTTCTCGAGCTCGCGCAGCAGACGCTGCTGGCGCTCGCCGACGTGCGCGACCAGCGCCTTCGCGGCGCCGGGCTCGAGCTTCAGTCCGAGCTCGCGCGCTTGGGCCGCCACCCATTTGGGCAGCTCCCACGGCTTCACGCTCTCCTCGGGGCTGACGTCGCCGCCGGCGTCGCGAACCGCGTCGTGCAGCCGTTTCGGCGCCTTCGCCTTCGTGTCCTCGCGCGCAAAGAAGGCGACGGTCGTGTCCGGCGCGATCGCGGCCAGCGAGAGCTCGAGCGGCGCCAGCTCCTTGTCCTTCCAGCGCTCGACGCCGTCGACGATGATGAAGCGGCGTCCGAGCGCGAACGTCATCGCATCGAGCGCGCCGGCGACCGCTTCGGGCGTCGCCCGATCGCCCTCGAACACCTCCACGCCCTGCGCGCCGCTGGCCGTCTCCGCGAGCGCACGCAGGCGCGTGCGGCGTTCCGCGATCCGCCCGTGATCGTCGCCGTGGATCAGGTATGCCGGCTTGAACGTCGCCACGATCCTCAGTCTAGGTTCCGTCGCGGTCAGCGCCCGAGCGCTCGCTCGACCGCCTCCTGGGGCGACTCGGCGCGCTCGATCCCATCGATCGCCCACGTCTGCAGCCCGATCACGCGGACGCCGGTCTTCAACGCGAGCGCGATCTCGGACAGCGTCCCGTAGGCGCCGCCGACGGCGATCACGACGTCGGCCGTGCGCACGACGAGGCCGTTGCGGAGCTCGCCGAGCCCGGTCGGGATCGCGACCGCGACCCATTCGTTGGCCGCGCTCCGGTCGGACCCCGGGAGGATTCCGATCGTCACGCCGCCGGCGCCGGCGGCGCCGCGGCAGGCGGCCGCCATCACTCCGCCGAGGCCACCGCACACGAGGTGGCAGCCGGCCTGTGCGACGCGGCGGCCGACCTCTTCCGCGACGGCGTTCTGTTCCGCGCTCGCCTCGCCGGGGCCGACGACCGCGACGTAGCGCGCGTCCGCCACCGGATCAGCGCACGACGATGTTGACCAGCTTGTCCGGCACGACGACGACCTTCGCGATCTCGTGGCCGTCGAGATGCGTCCGCACGCCGCGGGCCTCCAGGCACAGCCGCTCGAGCTCGTCATCGGCGGCGCCGGTCGGGGCGACCACGCGGTCGCGCACGCGGCCGTTGACCTGGCACACGAGCTCGAACGTCTCGGCGCTCAGCATCGCCGCGTCGGCCGCCGGCCACGGCTCGTTCCACACGTGGCGCCCCGTCAGGCGCTCGTACACCTCGGCGCCCAGGTGCGGCGCGAACGGGAACAGCAGCGATGCCGCGGTTGCCGTCGCGAACCGCCGCGTCTCGAGGTCGGCGTCGGGGTGGCGGTAGAGCTCGTTGACGAGCTCCATGATCGCGGCGATCGCCGTGTTGAACGCAAACCGCCCGGCCATGTCGCCGGTGACCTTCTCGATCGCCCAGTTCGCCTTGCGGACCAGGTCCAGGTCGGGGCCGCGCGGATCGGCCGGCTGCTCGGCGTCTCCGGGTTGCCCCGAGAGCTCGTCCCCGAGCCGCCACAGGCGCGCCAGGAACCGGTGCACGCCGGCGAGCGATTTCTCGGACCAGGCCGCATCCTGGTCCGGTGGCCCGATGAACAGGATGTAGCAGCGCGCGGCGTCGGCGCCGTACCGTTCGACGATCGGCGCCGGGCTGATCACGTTGCCGCGCGACTTGGACATCTTCTGGCCGTCCGGACCGAGGATCATGCCCTGCGTGAACAGCGCCCTGAACGGCTCCTGCACGTCCAGCAGCTCCATGTCGGCCAGCGCCTTGACGAAGAAGCGGGCGTACATCAGGTGCAGGATTGCGTGCTCGACGCCGCCGATGTACTGGTCCGCCGGCATCCAGTACCTGAGGGTCGCGCGGTCCCACGGCGCGCGGTCGTTGTGCGGATCGCAGTAGCGCAGGAAGTACCAGCTCGAGTCGACGAACGTGTCCATCGTGTCCGTCTCGCGACGCGCGTATCCGCCGCAGGCCGGACACGTCGTGTTGAGCCAGTCCTCGGCGGTGGCCAGCGGCGAGCGACCCTTCGGCTGATAGTCGCTGACATCCGGCAGCGGCACCGGGAGATCCTCTTCCGGGACGGGGACGATGCCGCACTCCTCGCAGTACACGACCGGGATCGGGCAACCCCAGTAGCGCTGGCGCGAAAGGAGCCAGTCCCGCAGGCGGAAGTTGACCGATGCGTGTCCCTTGCCCTCGCGCTCGAGCCAGGCGACGATCTCGTCCCGCCCCGTGACCGCGTCGAGCCCGGTGAACGGGCCCGAGTTGATCAGGACCTCGCGGTCGCTGTGGGCGCTGAAGGCCTCGCCCTTTGGGGCTTCGCCGTCCTCCGGCGCGACCACCTGCCGGATCGGGAGCTCGAACGCTTGGGCGAACTCGTAGTCGCGCTGGTCGTGCGCGGGCACGGCCATGATCGCGCCGGTGCCGTATTCCATCAGCACATAGTCGGCGACGAACATCGGGATCTGCTCGCCGGTCACGGGGTTGGTCACGGAGCGCCCCAGCGCGACCCCGGTCTTCGGCTTATCGGCCGCGCTCCGGTCCTCCGCGGACTCGGTCAGCGCGCGGTTGACATAGTCGTGCACCGCCTGCTCGTGCGCGGTGCCGGCAGCGAGCCGGAAGACGTCGGGGTGCTCGGGCGCCATGACGAAGAACGTCGCGCCGAACAGCGTGTCGGGACGCGTCGTGAAGACGGGGTAATCGATCCCGAGCTCCTCGGAGCGGAACACCACCTCGGCGCCCTCACTGCGGCCGATCCAGTTGCGCTGCATCGCCTTGACGTACTCGGGCCAGTCGATCGTGTCGAGGTCGTCGAGCAACCGCTGCGCGTAATCGGTGATTCGGAAGAACCACTGCTCCAGCTGACGCAGCTCGACGGGGCAGCCGCACCGCTCGCAGCGGCCGTCGATCACCTGCTCGTTCGCGAGCACGGTCTGGTCGTTCGGGCACCATTTGACCGCGGCCTCCTTGCGGTACGCCAAGCCGCGCTCGTACAGCTTCAGGAAGATCCACTGCGTCCAGCGGTAGTAGCTCGGCTCGTGGCTCGCGATCTCCCGCGACCAGTCGATCGAGATGCCCCAGGAGCGGAACGCGGCCTGGAAGGCAGCGATCGACTCGTCGGTCGACTGGCGCGGATGCACGCCGGTGCTGATCGCGTAGTTCTCCGCCGGGAGGCCGAACGCATCGAAGCCCATCGGATGCAGGACGCGGTGACCGGTGCGGCGGCGAAAGTGCGCGATCGCGTCGCCGAGCGCGTAGTTCTTCAGGTGTCCGATGTGCGGCTCGCCGCTCGGATACGGAAGCATCTCCAACACGTACGCCTTGGGGTGGCGGTCGGCGGCCGCGTCGTTGGAGACCTCCCACGTGCGCTCGCGCGCCCACAGGGCCTGCCACTTGGGCTCGATCAGCGCGGGGTCGTATCGGCGCTCGGACATCTCCCGATCCAGATTACTTGCGTGTCAGCCATCGAGTCGCGACTCGCGAGCGCCGACGCGCATGTATTAACCTTGGTGCCAGTTCGCTTTCGCCGGGGCTATAGCTCAGCTGGGAGAGCGCGTGAATGGCATTCACGAGGTCGCCGGTTCGAGCCCGGCTAGCTCCACTGGACCGCGCGGCGGTCATTCCGTCCGACCGCCGCCCGGTCGGGCTCACGTGAGCGCCCGCTAGACGTCCTGCTGCTTGGCCGCCTCGAGCGCCGCGGGTGGATCGAGCGCGCGCTCGCCGCTCGCGAGCGCGAGAGCGCGGTCGGCGAGCTCGGCCGCTTCGGCCCCGCCGATCGACTCGTCGCGGAGCGCGAGCGCGAGCAGGACCGAGCGCAGCAGGTCCGGGTTGCTCGTGTCCGGGGGCGGACCGGCGGGCGGCAGCGCGCGCGTCGCGGCCAGGGCGCGCGCCGCGGTGACCCCGCCGCCGAACAGGCCGCCGCCGTGACGATCGGGGATCGCCGCGACGATCGCGCCGGTTGCCGGGTTGACGACGCTCAGCTTGCTGCGCAGGCCGGCGCGCTCGAGCGCGAGCCGATAGCCGGACAGCCGCAGATACCCGAGCTCGGCCGCCAGCTGCGTGAAGGCCGCGACCTCGCGCTCGTCGCGCAGCCGCTTATCGTGCAAGGCGATCTGCGTCCCCGCATCGGGCAGCGCCGGGTCGGGGTCGGCCGCGACGAGCAGGAACGCCTGCGGCCCGAGCCGTCCGGCGCCGACGCCCCCGATGTCGACCAGCAGCTGATAGCCGCCGAGTCCGAGCGCGCCGACGATCCCCGGCGGAAGCGGGTTGGCGGCGAGATACCCGGAGGCAAAGCTCATCGGCGCCGGCCGAGCATCAGTTGCCCAGCAGATCGCCGATGATGTTGCCGATGCCGCCGCCGGACTGACGCTGGGCGTTGCCGCCGCCGGCATCTTGCTGCGGCGGGAGCATGAGCGCGCTCTGAATCCCCACCCGGCCCGGACCGGTGAACCGATTGAACACGAGGCTGCCGGCGCTGCCGGCCAGGAACCCGCTCTTGAAGCCGTAGACCTCCTGGGACATCGAGACCGAGTGATCTCGGAAGAGCCAGCGCCCCGGTTCGATGTCGATCGTCTCGCCCGGATCGAGCTGCTTCTCGAACACGTTGCCGTAACCGTGCACCCAGACGACGCCTTCGTGGTCGGCGGCGAAGAACTGATCGACCCAGAAGCCGCCGCCGTAGAGCATGTTCGCGAACCCCTGGATACGGCTGTAGTCGTACTGGACGTTGGCGGTCGCGGCGAGGAACTGGTGCTCGCGCACGACGATGCCCTCGCCGGGCGGCAGATGCAGGGCGACGACGTGGCCCGGCGCGTCGCGGCTGAACGCCAGCTCGCCCGCTGACTGCGCCTCGAGCATCAACAGCGGCATACCGCCGAACATCCGCCGCTTGAGGCCCTTCTTGAGCGGGTGCAGGCCGATCTGCATCGTCGGGTACTTCCACAGCAGCACGTGGTGCTCGAAGTAGATCGGCACGCGCCCGTCGAGCGCCATGTGCAGCACGGGCACGAGCTCGCCCTCGAGGCGATAGGCCACGCCCGGCGCGGTGCCCTCCGTGATCTGAGTCGGCAGGATCTGTGGTGCCGTGGGCATCGTCCTCTCCGTTCGTCGCTGGCTCCCGGGGCCGGCCGCAGCCCGGGCGTATGAGCCGCACAGTAGCGGGCAACCGCGCTCGAACCAGTGAAATAATCGCCCCGACTTGTCGGTCGTCTACGTCACCGGACACCGCAGCCCCGACACGGACTCGATCGCCGCCGCGATCGGCTACGCCGAGCTCAAGGGCCGGCTCGATCCGAACAACGACTACATCCCCGTCCGGCTGGGCGAGGTGAACGTGCAGACGCGCTGGGCGCTGACGCAGAGCGGCGCGCCCGAGCCGGCGTTTCTGGATCACATACGGCTACGAGCGTGCGACGTGATGAAGGCCGGGTTCCCGATCATGCACGAGGGCGACCCGGTCAGAGAAGCGGGCCTGGCCGCGTCGCGAGCGGGCCTCGAGCTCGTCCCGGTCGTGGGCGACAACGGGAGCCTGTCGGGCCTCGTGACCGAGCGCGCGCTCGCGCGGCGCTACATCCGCGAGTCTCGGCGAACCTCGACGCTGCAGGAGGCGCCCACGTACGTACGCGCAATCTGCGAACTGCTCGAAGGTGAGCTGATCACGGGCGAGAACCGGCAGCTCGCGGGCCGCGTCTGGGTGCACGCGATGTCGGTCGACGCCCCCAGTGGGATCTCCGACGGCGACGTCGTCGTGATCGGCAATCGGCCGGACGTGCAACGGTTGGCGATCGAGCTCGGCGCCGCGCTGATCGTCCTCTCGAACGGCACCCAGCCCAGCGACGAGGCGCTTGCGCTGGCCCGCGAGCGCGGGACGGCGATCATCGTCTCGCCGCTCGACAGCTACGTCTCGGGACGAATGATCACGCTCGCGGCTCCCTGCTCGGCGCTGATGGAGAAGGACCCGCTCGCGGTCGCGACGGATTCCCTGTTCGCCGACGTCTCGGAGCAGATCAAGGAGAGCCACTACGGCGCGGCCGTCGCGGTCGATCGCGAGCGCCGCCCCGTTGGCCTCCTCACGCGGGACGACCTCGTCGACCCGCCGCGCCGGCGCGTGCTGCTGGTCGACCACGCGGAGGCGGCCCAGAGCGTCTTGGGCGTCGAGCAGGCGGAGATCGTCGAGATCCTCGACCACCATCACATCGGCTCGATCGAGACGCGGGTGCCGGTCAGGGCGACGTTCGATCCGGTCGGCTCGACGGCCACGCTCGTGATCGAGCGCTTTCGCCAGAACGGCATGGAGCCGAGCCACTCAAGCGCGATGATGCTGCTCGCGGCCGTGCTCTCGGACACCGTCATCCTCGGCTCGCCGACGACGACCGAGCGCGATCACGCGGTCGTCGAGTACCTCCAGCGCGTCCTTGCGCTGGACGCGGTGCAGTTCGGGCGCGAGATGTTCGAGGCGACGGCCGACGTCTCACAGATCAGCGCCGAGGAGCTCGTCACGCGCGATGTCAAGCGCTACCACGCTCCGAACGGGCAGATGTTCTCGATCGCGCAGGTCGAGGTCGTCGGCGGGAGCCTGCTCGAGCGCAAGGACGAGCTGCTTGCGGCGCTGCGACGCGAGCGCGATCGGGCCGGCCTGGCGCTGTCCGCGCTGATGATCACCGACGTGTTCAGCAAAGGGACCGAGCTCCTGGTCGCCGGCGACGTCGCCGGCGTAGCTCGGATGTTCGGCGTGCCGGCGCACGATAGTATGGTCGCGCTGCCTGGGGTCATGAGTCGCAAGAAGCAAGTCGCACCGAAGCTTCTGGCGATGTTGTGATGGCCGAGCCGCACGGAATGACGGCCGGATCAAATATCAACGGAGGAGGTCCGCTGTGCGAAGAGTTGGTGCTCTACTGTCTTCGACCGTAGCCGCCGGCGCGGTCACGATGGCGCTGGCGAGCGCCCCCGCTGGCGCGAAGCCGCTGCACATCACGCTCCCGGGCCAGTTCGCCACCCCGCCCACGATCAGCCAGTGCCTCAAGGCGACGGGCTTTGCCTGCTACTCGCCGCTGCAGCTCGAGCAGGCCTACGACATGAGCCCGCTGTTCGCCAAGGGGCTGGACGGCTCCGGGGAGACGATCGTGATCGTCGACTCGTTCGGGTCGCCCACGATCCAGAGCGACCTGGCGACGTTCGACCAGGCCTACGGATTGCCGGCACCGCCGTCGTTCAAGATCATCACGCCGGTCGGGACGCCCCCGCACTGGAATCCGGCCAACGGGACCATGACCGGCTGGGGCGTCGAGACCTCGCTCGACGTCGAGTACTCGCACGCGATGGCGCCGGGGGCGAACATCCTGCTGGTCGAGACGCCGGTCGCGGAGACCGAGGGTGTCACGGGCTTCCCGCAGATCGTCGGAGCCGAGAACTACGTGATCAACCACAACCTCGGCGACGTGATCTCGCAGAGCTTCGGGGCCACGGAGCAGACGTTCCCCAGCGCACAATCGCTGCTCGCTCTCCGCGGCGCGTACCAGAACGCGAAGTCGCACAACATCACGGTTCTGGCGTCCTCGGGCGACACCGGCGTGACGAACTACACGCTGAACGGGCTTGGCTACTACCCGTACAAGGTGGTCGGCTGGCCCTCCTCGGATCCGCTCGTGACCTCGGTCGGCGGCACGCAGCTGTTGCTCGACCAGGCGGGCGACCGGACCGCGCCTGACAGCGTGTGGAACGAGACGTCGGTGTTCGGCTCGCCGGTCGCGGGTTCGGGCGGCCTGTCGTCGATCTTCGGCCGCCCCAACTACCAGAACGGCGTCGCGAGCATCGTCGGCGACTGGCGCGGTACGCCGGACGTGAGTCTCAGCGCGTCCGTGTACGGTGGCGCGCTCGTGTACATGTCGTTCCCAGGATCCGGCGGCGCCGGCTACTACATCATCGGCGGCACGAGCGAGGCGAGCCCGCTGTTCGCCGGGATCGTCGCGGACGCCGATCAGGCGGCCGGCCATCCGCTCGGCCAGCTGAACCCGGCGCTGTACGCGATCCAGCAGCAGGACGAGAACGGGATCACCGACATCCACCTCGGTAACAACACCGTCACCTTCGGGACGACGACGGTGCAAGGGTACGACGCGGTGCCGGGCTACGACATGGCGAGCGGCCTCGGGACCCCCGACGGCATGCGCCTGGTCGAAGATCTGACCCATTACCCGGGCCTTTAGCCCTAGCACAGGAATCGCAGGATCACCGGCGCCCCCTTCGCGGGGCGCCGGTCCGCTTTACGCCGGTCCGGCGGCGAGGGCGAGCGTCGGCGCCTCACCCCACAGCTGCTCGAGCCGGTAGTACTCGCGCGTGTCGGGCGTGAAGACGTGAACGACCACGTCGAGGTAGTCCATCAGGATCCAGTGCGCCTGCGGCAGCCCCTCGACTCTCCGCGGCAGCCTCCCGTGCTCGTGCTTCATGCCCATGTGGATCGCATCGTGGATCGCCTTCGTCTGGCGATCGGTCCGACCGGTGCAGATCACGAAATAATCGGTGTAGCCGATCATCTCGCGCATGTCGAGTTGGACGATCTCGAGCGCCTTGCGATCGGCAGCGTATTCGGCGATTGCGCTGGCTAGCTCTTCCGGTCCCATGGGCGGCTCCTCGGAACTCATCATTGCTCGTTACTCACATATAGCTCGTGCTCGTCGATATAGCTGGCAACCAGGTCCGGCACGAGGTAGCGGATCGGCAGCCCGGCGCGTACCCGCCGCCTGACCATCGTCGAGGAGACGCCGATCCGCGGCATCGGGAAGAAGCGGACCTTTCCGCCTCCGGGCAGCATCTCGAGCGCCGCTTCGACGGCCTCACGAGACGTACCGCGACGCTTGGCGACCGCGACTGTCGACAACGACAAGACCTGATCCGGCTCGCGCCACTGCGGCAACCCTGCCGCAACATCGCCTCCGAGAATCAGGAACAGCTCGCTATCGGGCGTGGTTGCATGCAGCGCTTTAAGCGTATCGACCGTGAATGACGGTCCTCCCCGGCGGATCTCGAGGTCGGACACCACGAAGCGCTCGTCGCCGTCGACCGCACGGCGGCAGAGCTCGAGTCGATGCTCCGCTCCGGGCTCCTCGTCGAGGGGTTTGTGCGGGGGTATCCGAGCGGGGATCACCAAGACTCGCTGTAGGTCCAGCTGAAGGTACGCCTCCTGCGCGCACACCAGGTGACCAAGATGTGGCGGGTTGAACGTCCCGCCGAGGATGCCGAGGCGCACTAGGCCCTACCGAGACATCCCACCGACGTTCGGGCGGGGCGCACTAGTGGCGATGCGGGCGGCTCACGGCCGGATCTGACCCGAGCCCTCGACGAGGTACTTGAACGTGCACAGCTCCCGCAGGCCGATCGGCCCGCGCGCATGCAGCTTCTGCGTCGAGTTGCCGATCTCGGCGCCCATCCCGAACTCGCCGCCGTCCGTGAAGCGGGTCGATGCGTTCACGTAGACGCACGCGGCGTCGACGCCGAGCTCGAACGCGCGCGCGGCGCTTGTGTCACGCGTCACGATCGCTTCCGAGTGGCCGCTTCCGTGCGCGTTGACGTGCTCGATCGCGTCCACGACCGAGTCGACCACACCGACCGCCAGCTCGAGCGCGAGATACTCGGTGTCCCAATCCTCCTCGCTCGCGGCGTCGATCTCGACGCCGGGCGCGGCCCCTCGGGCGCGCTCGTCGCCGTGCAGGACGACGCCGGCGTCGCGCAGAGCCCGCAGCACGCGTGGAAGGAAGTCCGTCGCAATGTCGCGGTGCACGAGCAGTGTCTCCGCGGCGTTGCACACCCCTGGGCGCTGGAGCTTCGCGTTCAGCACGATCGCCTCGGCCGCGGCGACGTCGGCGCTCGCGTCGACATACACGTGGCAGTTGCCCGATGCGGCATAGATCACCGGCACCGTCGCGACGCCCTTCAGCGCCTGCTTCAGCCCCTCGCCGCCGCGGGGGATGATCAGGTCGACGAGGCCCGCCTGCGTCGCGAGCTCAGCGAGCTCCTCATGACCGGATCCCGCGATCAGCGACACCGCGCCCGCCGGCAGGCCGGCGTCCAGAGCCGCTTCACCCGCGACCGCGGCGAGCACCGCGTTCGAATGTGCGGCGGAGCTCGAGCCGCGCAGCACGACCGCGTTGCCCGACTTCAGGCATAGTGCCGCCGCATCGATCGTCACGTTCGGACGCGCCTCGTAGACGACTGCGACGACACCCAGCGGCACCCGAACCTTGCGGACGTCGAGGCCGTTCGGGAGCCGGTGGCCGTCGATCACCTCGCCGACCGGGTCCGGGAGCGAGGCGATCTTGCGCGCGCCCGCGGCGATCGCGGAAAGCCTCCGGCGATCGAGCGCGAGCCGGTCCAGGAGGGCGCTCGACAGCCCATTCGCGCGGCCGGTTTCGAGGTCGCGGCCGTTGGCCTCGAGGATCTCCTCCTCTCGCGCCAGCAGCGCATCGGCGACCGCCTCCAGCGCGGCGTCCTTCGTGTCGGAGCCGAGCGTCGCCAGTAGCCTTGACGCCCGCTTGGCCTCAAGGCACGTTTCGCGCACCGATGTCGACGCGATCGCCATCGCTCGCACAGATTACGCCAGCACGAAGTAGTCCCGGTGGACCGCTTCCTCGCTCGCCCGCGGCAGCAGCTCGCGCACGTCGGCGGATTTGAGCCCACGCACGCGCCGCAGCTCGGCGGCCGAGTAGTTCGTGATCCCCTTGCCGATCTCCTCGCCACGGTGTGTCACCTCGACCGCGTCGCCGGCCTCGAACTCGCCGCTGACCTCGACGATCCCAACTGGCAGCAGGCTCGTTCCCGCCTCCCGGAGCGCGCGCGCCGCGCCTGCGTCGATGAGTACGTTCCCGCGCGAGGGCTTGGCGTACTTCAGCCACAGCTTGAAGCTCGAGTAGCGACTCTCGCGCGCCGCGAACCGGGTCCCGACGCGCTCGCCCGCCAGCGCCGCTCGGATCGTCCCCGGCTCCAGCCCGCTCCCGATCACGGTCGCGATCCCGGCGGCGGTCGCCATCTCGGCCGCGACGACCTTCGAGCGCATCCCGCCGGAGCCGAGCGGCGAGGTGGTGTGGCCGATCTCGAGCGTCGTCAGGCTCTCCGGATCATCGACGTCGCTGAGCAGCCGAGCGCCGCCGTCGAGCCTCGGGTCGGCCGTGAACACGCCGGCCGCGTCCGTGAGCAGCAGCAGCAACTCCGCGCCGAGCAGGATCGCGACCTGGGCCGCGAGGAAGTCGTTGTTCCCGAACGAGATCTCGTCGGTCGTGGTCGTGTCGTTCTCGTTGATCACCGGCACGACCCGCCACTCGAGCAGCTTGCGGAGCGTCTGGCGAGCGTTGAGGTAGTGCGTACGCGCGCTCATGTCGAAGAACGTCAGGAGCACCTGCGCGGTCGCGATCCCGCGAGCACGCAGCAGCTCGTCATAGACCTGGTACAGCTTGCCCTGCCCGACCGCGCTGGCCGCCTGCAGCTCCTCGACCGCCCGCGGTCGCATGGGCATGCCCATCACCCCCATTCCGCGCGCGATCGCGCCGCTCGTCACGACGATCAGCGAGCGGCCGTCACCGTGAACGGCCGCGAGCTCGTCGCAGACCCGCGCGAGCACGGCCGCACGCACCTCGCCGCGCTCGTCGGCGACGATGCTCGAGCCCAGCTTGACCACGACGATGCTCATGGTGGCAGAGGTTAGTCAGCCGCCGGCGAGCTGAGTCACTCGGCGGCGGGCTGAGTCGCTCGCCGGCGCGGGACGGCGGCTCCGGCCGCCGTCCCTTCGATCGGCAAGGCCAGCCGATCAGCCGAGGCCAGAAGCCGGCGGCGTGGCCTTCGATGCCGGGCACCACGGATTCGCCGGCACGCCCGCACACGGATCGGGCATCGTCGGCAGGTCCTTGGGCAGCGGATGCATCACGATCTTGGTCCGGCGCGGGTAAGTGCCGCCGCCGATGCACGGTGTCCCAGGCCCGAACACCTGCGTGTCGCAGAGAGCCTGGAACACGAACGTGAGGTTCATCGTCGGCGCCGCTGCGATTGGTCCGCAGCGGGGGTTGGTCACCTCGAGGCCGGCCGGAGAGCTCGTCAGCTCGCCACCGGTGTCGATGTTGCCGCTGAAGCAGTTGATCGGATTACCCGCGATGAACGTGCTCTGCGCGAAGTCACCGTTAGTCGGATTCCCGTAGAAGCCGTTGTGGGTGAACGTGTTCCCCACGAGGGCGTCGTTCCAGTCGTCATACAGGCACTTGATCGGGATCGTGAATTCCGACGTGGTGAACTGATAGTTCTGCACCCCGCCCGCGCACGGGATCGCGTTCGCCGGCGGAGTCTCCAGATCCGGATAGGGCTGGAACAACACGCCCCAAGCCCCGTTGTTCGTGAACGCGTTGTCCATCACGGTGTCGTCCCGGCCCTCCGTCGAGAGCCCTGTCCCAACAGGACCCGCGGCTGCGGCACCGGCGGCCGGCACGTTGGGGTTGTTGTTGTCGTGGACGTAGTTCTTGTAGAAGATCCAGCACGAGTGGGCTCCGGCGATCTGAGGCTTGACGCCCGCTGGACACGCGCCCGATTGCGGCGATGGCCAGTCGCTGTCGTTCTGACTGTTGGTGTCGAAGCCTTCCTCGTTGTCGTCGAACTGCGAGTGCTCGACCAGCAACGGACCGCCCGAGTTGGTGCCCGAGTAACCGAGCGCGTTGAACTGCCCCCAGGCACGGTCGATCGTCTGGAAGCATCGATCCTGGCAGGCGCCGATGTAATAGCCCGAGTCGTTCATGTTGCTGGCGTACGTCTGATCCCACTCTCCGCCTTCCCAGTTGCTCGAGAAGATCCCGTACTCGGCGGCGGTGCTCTCGGTCCGATAGAAGGTCGATGTCGCATTCAGATACGACCCGTAGTACCCGTGGCCGTCGATCTTGCCGCCGCCGTCGCCCCCGTTCCACCAGATTTCGTTGCCCGACGTACCGCTGCCGCCCAGGAAGTTGCACGCCGTGAGGTTCTGGATCCAGACGTCGTCAGCCTTCCAGACGATGATCCCGTTGAGGCCGAGCGGCCCCCCCTTGGCGGACGGCCCGAGGTTCTGGGCGCCTGCCTTCGCGCTGCACGGCGCCGAGCCCGGCTTCGTGCCGTCGACGATCACGGTGTCGCGGTTCATGCCGCGAATGTAGATTCGCGGCTTGGTGATCAGGATCCCCGCGGCGAGGTCGGAGCGACCCGGCACTCGGCGGCTGGAGCTCGTCTTGTAATCCCCCGGAGCGATCAGGATCCAATCGCCGGGGCGCGCCGCATCGACGGCGGCCTGGATCGTCTTGAACTGGCCCGCGACGCCGTGATATGTCCCGACCCTCAGCACGCCTGCGCTGGCGGTCGCACTCATGAGAAGTGCAGCCGCGATCGCCGCGAGCGCACCCAATGTCCTCCGCATCACTCTCCTTTCCCGGTTGGCCTCCGGCCGAGCGCGCGATCCTACAGGTTCGGGTCCAGCTCGAACGTCACTCCAGCGATCTCCACCTCGTCGCCCGGCTCGAACCCCTCGGCCTCGAGCGCGCGGATCACGCCGATCCCGCGCAGCCTGCGCTCGAGGTGCGCGAGCGCCTCCTCGTTGTCGAGGTCATAGCGCGCCAGCAGCCGTTCGACCCCCTCCCCCACCACGCGGAAGCTGCCGTCGTCGACGCGCTCGACGCGATAGGCGCGTCCAGCCGCAGGGCGGAACACGCGGTGCTCCGCGAGCTCTTCCACCTCAGGCAGGTCGGTGCTCGTGTCTGCGCTCTGCGCCGGGACGCGGCGAAGCAACTCGGCGCGCAGCTGCTCCAAACCCACGCCGGACACCGCCGAGGTCACGATCACGGGGACGTCCTCGCCGGCCAGCCGCAGCCGCCATTCGTCCGCGGCCGCGGCGGCCGCCTCGGGGGTGACGAGGTCCGCCTTGGACAGCGCGAGGATCCGTGGGAGCGAGGCGAGCCGCGGCTCGTACAGCGTCAGTTCGCGCTCGACGGTTTTGTGGTTCTCGACCGGGTCAGATCCGTCGATCGGCGCCAGCTCCAGTACGTGCACCAGCAGCCGAGTGCGCTCGACATGCGCGAGGAACTCGTGCCCGAGCCCGGCGCCGGCGCTCGCGCCCTCGATCAGACCGGGGATGTCGGCGATCACGAGCTGGCGCTCATCCGCTTGCAGCGTGCCGAGCACCGGCTCGAGCGTCGTGAACGGATAGCCGGCGACCTTCGGATGCGCGCGCGTCAGGCGAGCGAGCAGGGAGGACTTGCCGGCGTTCGGAAGGCCGACCAGGCCGGCGTCGGCCAGCAGCTTCAGCGACAAGGTGACCCAGGTCTCCTCGCCGGGCAGGCCGCGCTCCGCGAACCGCGGCGTCCGACGCGTAGGCGTCGCGAACCGCTTGTTCCCGCGGCCGCCCGAGCCGCCGCGGGCGATCGTCGCACGCTGGCCCGGGCGAACCAGGTCGTGGCGCGTGCCGTCGCGCTCGACCACCGCCTCGGTGCCCGGCGCGACCGCGATCTCGAGCGTCGCGCCATTCGCGCCGTGACGCAGCGCCCCCTGCCCGTGGCCGCCGCGAGCAGCCTTGAAGTGCGAGCGGCGGCGGAAGCTCTCGAGATCGCGCAGCGAGTCGTCGCAGACGAGCACGACGTCGCCGCCCCGGCCGCCGTCGCCGCCGTCGGGGCCGCCTTTGGGAACGTGCGCTTCGCGCCGGAAGCTGAGGCACCCGTCG
Organism: uncultured Solirubrobacterales bacterium; assembly: GCA_963763525.1. Taxonomy (GTDB): domain Bacteria; phylum Actinomycetota; class Thermoleophilia; order Solirubrobacterales; family Solirubrobacteraceae; genus Palsa-465. The sequence continues at coordinate 223,129 of CAVXPA010000005.1, read as the reverse complement.
CCGCCGGCGCCGGCCTGGACGTGGATGCGGGCTCGATCCTGCATGCTTTGATGCTGCCATGGGCCTGCACCCCATCGATTCCCGTTGACGCGCGACCGCCGAGAGCTCGTGGCGATCATCGTCGGCGGCGCGCTCGGCGGTGGGTTGCGCACCGGGATGGTTTCGCTGACCGGCGAGCAGGCAGGCCACTGGTCCTGGACGATCTTCACGATCAACGTGGTGGGGTGTTTCCTGCTCGGCTACTTCGTCACCCGGCTCCAGGAGCGGCTTCCGATCACCGCGTACATGCGGCCGCTGCTCGGGACCGGCTTCTGCGGCGCGTTGACGACCTTCTCGACCGTCCAGCTCCAGTTGTTGCAGATGCTCGACCGCGGGGCGATCGCGCTCGCGTTCGCCTACGGCGGCGCGAGCGTGGCGGCCGGCTTCACGGGCGTCCTGTTCGGCACGGCGGTCGTGCGCCGAGCGCGGCTCACCTGGTGAGCACCGTCGTGCTGGTCGCGATCTGCGGCGGAGCGGGGGCGCTCGCCCGGTTCTTCGTGGACGGCTTCATCCAGTCGCGCCGAACCGGGCCATATCCGGCCGGCACGCTGCTCGTGAACGTCAGCGGCGCGTTCCTGCTCGGCATGCTCGCGGGCCTGCACGTGTCCCATCGCATCGAGCTGCTGCTCGGCACCGCGGTGCTCGGCTCCTATACGACCTTCTCGACGTGGATGCTCGAGGCGCACCGGGCGGCGCAGGACGGTCAGGTCGCGCTGGCCGTGCGCAGCGTCGCAATCGCGGTCGTGCTCGGGTTGGCGGCCGTCGCCCTGGGCCGCGTCGTCGGTGGTGCGCTGTGAGCGGGGATGCTCGGTGAGGGTCGACGGGATCAAGCTGACGAGCTACTTCGCCGAGCGGCGGCGCACGGGCGGCGTGTTTGTCGCCGACGCGCTGACCGACGCCTACGCTCGCCACGGCATCCAGGCCGGCGTCCTGTTGCGCGGCGCCGCCGGCTTCGGTCCGCGCCGTCAACTGCATACGGATCGATCGTTGACGCTGTCCGAGAGCCTGCCCGCCGTGTCCGTGGCGGTGGATTCACGGGAACGAGTGCTGGAGCTCCTCCCAGAGGTGCTGTCGAGGGCGAACGAGGAGCTCGTCAGCCTCGAGCGCGCACTCGTCCTGACGGCTCCCGACATCGCCTCGCCCGAGCTGCCGTCCAGGATCGGCTCGGGCGCCGTCAAGCTGACGCTGTACGGCGGTCGCGGCGTGCGCTCGGGGGGGCAGGCCGGCTATGTCGCGGCCGTCGACGTGCTCCGCGACTGCGGCGCACGCGCGGCGGTCGTGCTGCTGGCGGTCGACGGCGCGCTGCACGGTACGCGGCGCCGAGCGCGGTTCCTGGCGCGCAACGCCGGTGTCCCGCTGATGCTGATCGCGATCGGTTCCGGATCGGTGATCCTCGAGGCGCTGCCGCGACTGGCCACGCTCGTCGAGGACCCGGTCGCGACGCTCGAGCGGGTCGATCTGCTGTCCACCACCAGCGCTCCGGCGGTACGGGCTCCCGACCACGACGAGAGCGGGATGCCGATCTGGCAGAAGCTGATGGTCCACGCCGAGGGGCAGGCCAAGCACGACGGGCAGCCGCTGCACGTCGAGCTGGTCATGCGCATGTTCGAATGCGGCGCAGCCGGCACAACCGTGCTACGCGGGGTGCGCGGCTTCTACGGGCCGCACGAACCGTTCGCCGACCGCGTTCTGTCAATCGAGCAGCACGCTCCGACAGTGACCGTGATCATCGACACGCCGGCGAACATCGAGCGCCTGGCGCCTGTGGTGCTCGACTTGACGGCCACCAGCGGCCTGGTCACCAGCGAACTGGTCCCATCCCTCGGCAAGCCGATATGAGACCTTCGCGATGACCACCACGATCTTTGCGGATCCGGTTCCACCTGTCGGAACCAGGGCCGCAAAGTTCAACTGAGCAGCCGCTCGAGGTCGGCCCGGATGAGCTCTCGCTGCTCCGTCAGCTGCTCTGCCGTGTAACGAACAACTGAATAGCCGGCCGCCCGGAGCCACAGCTCGCGTCGGCGATCGCGCTCGATCCGCGCGCGTGTGCCATGACTGCGATGACCGTCGAGTTCGACGACGACCCCAGCGCTTCGCCACAGCGCGTCGACCGTCATCTGCCCGACACGGGCGTTCACCTCGGGCATCGATACGCCGCTCGACTCGCAGAGCGCCAAGAACGCCTGCTCCAGCGGGCTTCGGGTCCGCGCGAGCTCAGGAAGGTGGCGCCGGAGTGCGACACGTAGCCTCGCACTCCCCGGACGTCCGTGCCCAAGGACCGCCACGACGGCATCCGTGCTCAGCAGACCCCGGTACTCCGCCTCCGCGAGCGCCTGACGCACACGTGGGAGCGAGGCGCCGCTCGCGTAGTCCAGCAGGGTCTCCGCAACCGATGTCACCGGCATTTTCCGGTGCCAGACACGCTGCCTGATCCGCCGTTGATGGACGGCACGCCGTCGAGCGAAAGCCGTTCACCTGCGATGCTCACCTCGATGCGGACCGGGGGTTGGTCGAGCAGTCCCCACCAGCAAGCCGCGGTGGCATGGCTGAGCATCGCCCCCGGCCCGGCGTATAGCAGTGCCGCCGACAGCCGCGCGTCGGGACTGTCCGCAAGATGGCCGACCGCATACACCCCGGGAAGCACTCGGTAGAGGTAACCGTCAGTGCGCCAGCGCGCGATCTGCGCTTTGCCGGCACCAAGCGCGATCAGTTGCGCGTGGCTGATTCGCCCGAGTTGCCGCGACGCGAGCCTAGCCACGCGAACTTTGCGGATCTGGTTCCGAGGGGTGGAACTGGATCCGCAACGTTCTGACACGGAGACAACGCTGCCACCAATTCTGTGACAGAACAAGACACAGATGTCAACTCGGCAACAAACCGAAGCCGAGTCTGTGAAGTTTCTACTCTTCGGGTGCAGGCACTACCGAGATCACGCGACCGCGCCGCCCGCGGGTGAATGCGACAGTCCCCGCAGACCGCGCGTAGATCGTGTCGTCCTTGCCGATCCCGGCGCCGTCGCCTGGCTTGAAGCGCGTGCCGCGCTGGCGAACGATGATCTCGCCACCGGTCACGGCTTGGCCGGCGAACACCTTGACGCCCAGGCGCTGGGCCTGGGAGTCGCGGCCGTTGCGGGAGGAGCCCAGTCCCTTCTTATGCGCCATCTTCGACCTCCTCGTCGGTTTTGGCCTCGCCGTCGCCGGCCGTCTGGGGCACCGCGTCGTCCGGGGCCGCCTCGGCAGTCGTGTCCGGGGCGGCGTCGGCCGTGCTCACAGCAGCGGGCGGCCCGGCGACCGGCTCTGGGGCAGCCTCCGCCGTGCTCACGGCAGCGGGCGCCTCGACGACGGGCTCTGGGGGAGCCTCGGCCGCAACGGGAGCCGGGCGCGCGCCGACGTCGGCTCCCACAACCGTCTTCGCCCGCTCCCCGGCCAGCGAGATCGCTGTGACCCGCAGCCGCGTGAGGTTTTGACGGTGGCCGTTGCGCCGCCTATAGCCACGCTTGGGCTTGAACTTGACGACGCGCAGCTTCGGACCGCGCTCGTGGCTGACGACCAGCGCTTGGACGCTCGCGGCGGAGAGCCCGTCGGCCTCGTCGACGATGTTCGCGCCGTCGACGACGAGCAGCGGCTCGAGCGAGACCTGCTCGCCGTCGCCCGCAGGCAGCCGCTCGACGAGCAGGGACTGACCCTCCTCGACGCGGTATTGCTTGCCGCCTGTTCTGACGATTGCGTACATGACTACTCAGCTGATGACGAAGACGAACCTGAAGACGCCGCCGACGCGGACCCGGCCGTCGCACCGGCGCGGCGCCGGCCGCCTCTGCGGGTACGCCGCCGAGCGGACGATTCTAGGGCATCGTCCTCTTCGCCCGTCTCGGGCGTGTCCACGTCAACCAGGGTAGCGTCGGCCTGCGTGCGCCCGACGTGCTCGATCCGGACGAGGTGCTTCTCGCCGACGTATGGGGTCCCACCGCGCACCGAGATGATGTAGCCGTCGATCTTGGCGACGGCGTCACCCGGGCTGTACATGTGCGGCTCGATGATCTCGACGTGGACCTCCTCGCCGGCGCGGAAAGGCAGCGCGCGCTCGAGGACCTCCTCCCGGCTGCCCTCGAGCAACACCGCGAAGTGATCGATTGGCAGCCCCTCCGAGCCCTCGAAGTGGAACCACTTGCCGGTCTCCTCCTCGACCTGCCTCAGGACGCGGGCGCCGTCGCGCGTGAACTCGGCGCTGACGCGCGGGTTCATCTGGATCAGCAGCGCCTCGGCCGACGTCTCCTTGGCCAAGTCGCGCATCCGCCGCTCGAACTCGATCGCGATCGTCTCCTCGGACTTGATCACGCCCTCGCCGTGGCAGGTGGGGCAGGGCCGGGTCATGATCTCGCGCACGCCCGTCGGTGACGTTCTGGCGCGTCATCTCGACCAGGCCGAGCGGCGAGATCTCGACCACGAAGGTCTTCGTACGGTCCTCGTCGAGCGACTTGCGCAGCGTCTTCAGCACTGCGTCGCGGTTGCGCGCCCGCGACATGTCGATGAAGTCGATCACGATGATCCCGCCGATGTCGCGCAGCCGCAGCTGGCGGACGACCTCCTCGGCGGCCTCGAGGTTGGTCTTGGTGATCGTGTCCTCGAGCCGGGCGCTCTTGCCGCGGCCGATGAACGTGCCGGAGTTGACGTCGATCACGGTCAACGCCTCGGCGTAGTCGATCATCAGGTAGCCGCCGCTCGGCAGATCGACGCGGCGTGAGAGCGTCGAGTCGAGGACCTCCTCGACCCCGAACGCCTCGAACAGCGGCCGGTCCTCTTCCCACAGCTCGACGTGGTCGACGAGCTCGGGCGCCGTCCGCGAGAAGAACGAGACGAGCCGGTGATGTTGCTTGGGGTCATCGACGATCGCGCGCTCGAACTCGTCGGAGAAGATGTCGCGCACGACCCGCACGGACAGATCGGCCTCCTGGAAGACGAGCGCCGGCGCCGGCGTCTCGGCGACACGGCTCTCGAGCACCTCGCCGAGCTTGAAGAGATAGACGAGCTCGCGCTCCAGATCGGCGCGGGTCGCGCCGTGCGCGGCCGTGCGGATGATCGCGCCCGCCCCCTTGAGGTCGAGCTTCGCGGCCTCTTTGCGCAGCCGCTCGCGCTCCTTCTCGTCGAGCCTGCGCGAGACTCCGATCCCCTCGCCGTAGGGGGCGTAGACCATGTAGCGCCCCGCGATCGTGAGGTCCATCGAAAGGCGTGCGCCCTTCGTCTTCAGCGGATCCTTGACGACCTGGACGACGATCTCCTGCCCCGGCTTGAGCATGTCGCTGATCTGGCGCACGTCGCGGCCGCTGCCGCGCCCGCGGCGCGGCGCCTCGACGCCGGGGAGCACGATCTCATCGACGTGCAGGAAGCCGTTCTTCTCGAGCCCGATGTCGACGAACGCCGCCTCGAGTCCGGGCAGCACGTTGTCGACGCGCCCCTTGTAGATGTTGCCGACGATCGAGCGCGAGCCGCGTCGCTCGAGGTACAGCTCGGCGACGTGATATCCGGCAGCCGGGTTGGCCGGCCTGCGGCGCCGGCGAGTGCTGGCCGTTGCGGGCTTGCGCGCGGCGACGGTTCCAGGGGCCTCCAGCAGCGCCACGCGGGTCTCGCCCCGGTCGACGCTGACCAATACCTGCTTCTTCAATTTCCTTCAGTCCTTTTACGATTCGGGCCGCGCGTGAAGCGGACCAGCGCCCGTCCTGGGGCGTCAATGGACCGCTGCGCGGGGCCTGGTGGGTCGGCTGCTCACGTGATGGCGCCGACATTACGAAAGTAGCGCGCGAGTCTTGCCGGCAGCCGACATCCGTGCCTGGATGTGGATCGACTGCAGCAGGCCGAACGCGATAAAGGTGACCACCACCGACGAGCCGCCATAGCTCATCAGCGGTAACGGGACACCGGTGATCGGCATGATGCCGATCGTCATTCCAATGTTGACGAACACCTGAAACATCAACATCGCAAGGATGCCGCCGGCGATCAGGCTGCCGTACATGTTCTTGGACATCGTCAGGATCCGTAATGCGCGCCAGATCAGCAGCGCGTAGAGCGACAACACCAGCGCGGCGCCCGCAAACCCGTAGGTCTCGCCGACCGCGGCGAAGATGAAGTCGGTGTCGTTGTTCGGGAGAAAGTTGAGATTCGTCTGGGTCGCCTGGTTCCCACGACCCGTCTTGCCGCCGGACCCGATCGCAACCTCCGAGGCGCGGATGTTGTAGGTCGGGCCGTTGACGTTCTGTGACGGATTCAGGAAGCCCGTCAGGCGCAGCCTCCTGATATGGCTTCAGGACGTGCACGCCGAGCGCCGGCGCACCCGCCAGGACGAGCGCGAGCGCCGCGAGGAACATCGCTGCCAGACCGGTCAGCTGCTTCCACGACGTGCCCGCGAAGAACAGGATCGAGAAGCCGATCGCGACGTATACCATCGCGGTCCCGAGATCCGGCTGAGGGATCACGAGCAGCGCCGGCAGCAACGCCAGCAGCATGATCAGCGCTGTCGTGCGGCGCTCGTTCAGGCGCCGCGACCGCTCCACCGCAAACGCGGCGAGCGAGAGGATCAGCAGGATCTTCCCGAACTCAGAAGACTGAATCTGGAAGAACGGGAACGGGATCCACCGGTGCGCGTCCTGAATCCGCGGCATCCCGTACACGACCAGGTTGAGGCCGATCATCAGGCCGTACAGCGGATAGCGGAGCATGCGCAGACGTGAATAGTCGAAGCACGCGAACACGAGCGCGGCGAGCAGCCCGATCACCGCGTACACGGCCTGGCGTTTGACGTAATACAGCGGATCGCCGTACGGGTTGACCGCCGTGGCGCTCTTGAGGATCTCGAGCGAGCATCCGACCAGGCCGAGCATCGCGACCGTCAGCAGCGGGTCGAACAGCAGCAGCGGCGCGAGCCGCCGCGGCTGCGCATCCTCGGAGACCCTGATAGGCGTGGCGCTCAAAACGTGTTCGATGTGCCGCGCACGTAGGTGCCCGGGTTGCCGAAGAACCACTGCGAGAGCATCTCGCGCGCGACCGGCGCCGCCGCGACGTCGCCGAAGCCGCCCTGCTCGACCCAGACGACGATCATGATCGGCTTCGACGTCGCAGTCGGCGGCACGAAGCAGGCATACCAGGAGTAGTCCTGCTGGCCGTTGTACTGGGCCGTGCCGGTCTTGCCGTACACCTGCTCGGGGAAGTTGCCCATGACGTCGTCCGACGTCCCGCCCGGTTGCGAAGCCGCCGCTCGCAGCCCTGCCTGGATCGTGGCGAGATACGTCGGATTGATGTTCAGGTGACGAGCCGGCGGCGGGTTGAACTCCTGCAGCACCGTGCCGTCGGGCTGCTCGATGTCGAGGCCGAGGTGCGGCGTCACGACCGTGCCGCCGTTGGCGATCGCCGAATACACGACGGCGAGCTGCAGCGGCGAGACCTGCACGTCGCCCTGGCCGACGGCGAGGTTGATGTTGTCGCCGACCGACCACGGACGGTCGGTGCCATCGGCGATCCCGCAACCTCCCGGCGCGTGCCTGGGGCTGCGGCGCCAGCCCTTGTGCATGACCGCGCTGGTCACCTGTCCGTTCGTGTAGCGGAACGGCCCGGTGGCCGTGTCGCACTCCGCCTCGAGCTGGTTGCGGGTTGCCCGCCAGCCCGGTGTCGGCAACGTCCCGGACACCTCGAATGGGAGGTCGATCCCGGTCTTGTGGCCGATTCCGAACGCGGACGCCCACTGCTGCAGCGCGCCTCCGTTAGGGTGCGCGACCGGATCCGGCGCGTTCGTCAGCGCGCCGAGGTTGTAGAAGAAGACGTCGTCCGAGACCCGGATCGCGTTGACCAGGTTGAGCACGCCGTTCGCGCCGCCGCCCGCATTCTGGCGGCATACGCCGTCGGTCGTGCAGAACTTGCCCGTGTCGTCATAGGTCTCGTCGACCAACCACGCGCCGCTCTCGAGCGCGGCCGTCGCGGTGATCGGCTTGAATGTCGAGCCGGTCGGGCCGACGCTCTGGATCGCCCGGTTGATCAGTGGGTAGTTGCTCGCGGGGCTCGTCAGCGCGTTGTACTGCTTCTGCGAGATCGCCTTGGTGAAGATCGTCGGGTTGAACGTCGGATTGGACCCCATCGCATAGACCTGGCCGTTGACCGGGTTGAGCGCGACGAACGCGCCGCCGTTGGCCGGCGGGTTGTCGTCGATCGACTGCTGCAGAGCCGCCTGGCCGGCGCGCTGCAGGTTGGCGTCGAGGGAAAGCCGCAGGTTCTGGCCTGCGACGGGCGGCGTCGGCGGCAGCGTGCCGACGTACTGGTTGTTGCTGTTGACCTCGATCCGCTGCTGGCCGACGGTCCCGCGCAAGTACTCGTCGTACTCGTACTCGAGTCCGTCCTGGCCGATGATCGAGTCCTCGGACAGCCCGTGGTAGCGCGCCTCGTGGACCTCGCCGGGATTGATCGGGCCGACCGTTCCGAACAGCTGCGCCGCGAGGTTGCCATCGGGGTAGTGGCGAACGTAGACCTGCGCGACGTTGACCCCGGGGAACTGGTCCTGGCGCTCCGCGACGTAGAAGTACAGGTCCTGCGAGACACCGCTCTTGATCGTCACGTCCGCGTACGGCAGGTTGTTCTGCTCCTGGGCGACGGCGCACGCGATTGGCGGGAGCCGCACGTGCACGGTGCTGTGGGTGTCATTCGGGCCGTACACGACGACGCCGCAGGCGCGCGCCCTGCGCGACATGTGCAGCAGGCGCGCGAGCCGATTGAAGATCACGACGTCGGCGGCCGGCGGCGCGAGCGAGGTTTGCGGGTTGAGCCGGACCGGGAGGTCGGGTGGGGCGATCTGGACCGCCAGACCCTTGACGCTGTCGACCAGCACGTTGCCGTTGCGGTCGACGATCTCGCCTCGCTGCGGAAGGATCGGGAGCTCGCGCGTGACGTTGACCGACGCCTCCGCGACGTACTTGCCGCTCGAGAGGACCTGCAGGAACCACAGCCGGAAGAAGATGATCGCGAACAGCGCGAGTGCGAGCGTGCCGAGAATCGTCGCGCGAACCGCGAGCTGCGGCGACATCGGCGGCTTCTGGTCCGGCGGCACGAACTGGAAGCGGCTGTCGTCGGTCGGCGACACGGGACGGGTTTAGAGCGACGAGCGCGGGATCTGTCCCATCCGCTCGGATGGGCGCTGGAGTGGGCTGAGCCCGCCGGTCGTGTATGCCCGGCGCCGGCGGCGACGTGGATCGTCCGGTAGCACCGGACGGATCACCCACCGCACGAGTGCATAAACGGGCAGCGCCAGCAACGTGTTGACGAGGACCGTCACGAAGATCTGCTGCACCAGCAGCAGGCTGACCGGGGCGTCGACTCCCAGGAGGATCTGGATCAGCGCCATCCCGACCCCGGCGAACGCGGTCGCGACGGCGCCGACCGCGAGCGGGACCAGGCCGTGCGCGGGGTCTCGCAGCTCCCGCAGCCGGCCCGACCAGTAGCCGATCGCGATGTACAGCAGCGACGTGACCCCGAGCGTCTGGACGAGCACCAGGTCGACCAGGAGACCCACGCCGAACCCGGTCACCGCCCCGACCATCGATCCTGCCAGCAGTCCGACCGACGCCACGAGCAACGGGGTGATGTCGGCGCTGACCCCGAAGACGGTGATCTGTGCGACGACGGATGCCTGCACGATCACGATCACGAACGCCAGCGCGAGCAACCGGAGTACGAGCTGAACGTTCTTGTTCACGGCACCATCGCGCGCTCGGTCCCGGGGTGCGGCGTCGTCAGCACCTGGACGACGTCGAGGTGCTGAAGGTCTACATCGGGCGTCACGTCGATCGTGCCCGTGTTGAGCAGCTGGTCCTCGTTCGCGTCGGAGACGTATCCGATCGGGATCGCGGCCGGGTACAGGTCGCTGAGCGGCCCGTCGGTGAAGCCGATCGTCACGACCTGCTGTCCCCTGGCCTCGGTGAACGGCGGCGTCTGCGAGAGGTCTTGCAGTACGAGCTGATTCTGCCTGCCGACCCTCGGCACGAGCACGCCGCGATCGCCGCGCGAGTCCTGGACCTCAGCCGGGACGCCGAACGTCGGGTCGGTGATCAGCGTCACGTAGGAAACCGTCGGAGCGACGAATGAGATCTTGCCGACGAGCGCGCCGGAGCCGGTCACGGGATCATTGAGCACGACGCCGTCGTCGGAGCCGACGTCGATCTCGATCCGGTCGTACCAGACGGTCGGGTTCTGCTGGATCACGACCGCCGTCACCGGGTGATACGCGGCCAGGCCTTGCTGCTGTAGGTGGACCTCGGCCGCGAGCTGGTTGTACTCGATCGCGTCCTGCTTGAGCTGTGCGTTCTGCACCCGCAGCGCCGCCACGTCGGCCTTAGCTGGTTGACCTCCGCCTTCGCGTGGACCGTGCTCGAGAACCAGTCCCCAACGTCCCGGAACGGCTTCAGCGCCTTGCTCGCACCCTCCTGGACGGGCGAGAGCGCCTCCACGAAGGCCTCCTGGATCCGGTGCAGCGGGCTGCCGGTCGACTCCTTGAAATATGCCGTCAGCAGAATCAGCGAGACGGCGACGAGCACCCCGAGCACCAAGCGCCGTCGCCGAACTTGCTTGTCACGCACGAGCCGATGGTCTCCGGAGCATCACGGTCGAGCCTATTGATAGCGACGGCGCCGGTTGCGCGAGTTCTTGCTCGAGCGGTGAATCGCTTCGAACTCCTCCAGCGAGCGACCCGAGCCGACCGCGACGCACGTCAGCGGCGACTCCGCCAGGTGCGCGGGCATCTGCGTCTCGTGCCGCAGCCGTTCCTCCAGCCCCTGCAACAGCGACCCGCCGCCGGCGAGCATGATCCCGCGGTCCATGATGTCGGAGGCGAGCTCGGGCGGCGTGCGGTCGAGCGTCTCCTTGACCGCGTCGATGATCTGCGAGACCGGCTCCTCGAGCGCGCCGCGGATCTCCTCGCTCGTCAGCACGACCGTCTTCGGCAGCCCGGAGACCATGTCGCGCCCGCGGATCTCGGCCTGGACCTCCTCCGGCATCGCGAACGCCGACCCGATCTCGAGCTTGACCTCCTCCGCCGTCTGCTGCCCGATCAGCAGCTTGTACTCGCGCTTGACGTAGTTGATGATCGCTTCGTCGAGCTCGTCGCCGCCGACCCGAATCGACTGGGAGACGACGATTCCGCCGAGCGAGATGACCGCGACCTCGCTCGTGCCGCCGCCGATGTCGACGACCATCGATCCGGTTGGCTCGCCGACGGGAAGGCCGGCGCCGATCGCCGCCGCCATCGGCTCCTCGATCAGGTACGCCTGCCTGGCGCCGGCCGACAGGCAGGCCTCCTCGACCGCCCGCTTCTCGACGCCGGTCACGCCGCTCGGGACGCACACGACGACGCGGGGATGAGCCCAGCGGTTCTGGTGGACCTTCTGGATGAAGTGCCTGAGCATCTCCTCGGTCACCTCGAAGTCGGCGATCACGCCGTCCTTGAGCGGACGGATCGCCGAGATCGTCCCGGGGGTGCGGCCGAGCATCCGCTTGGCTTCGATCCCGACAGCGTGCACCTCGCCCGTGCGCGAATCGACCGCGACGACGCTCGGCTCTGACAACACGATCCCGCGGCCGCGGACGTACACCAGCGTGTTGGCGGTGCCAAGGTCGACGGCCATGTCGCGACCGCCGAAGCCGGTCAGGTACGTGAAGAAGCCCATGCGGATATCGAGGTAGGAGGCAACGACGGACGGGGAGACAGATGAACAGGCCCACGGCTTGCCGGCAGCTCCGTCCGCGTTTTGAGTGTATCTAACAACCGCCTACCGACAGAGCCACCCAGGGTCCCTCACAATCAATAAAACTGCTGGAAATTGGCTAACGAAAAGCTAAAGATCAGCCTTGGCCCGGACCGGCCGCCGTGCCCGTCAGCAGCGCGGGAGCGAGCTCGAGCAGCGTCGCCACCGGCAGCCCGACCACGTTGAGGTAATCGCCCTCGATCCCAGCCACGAGCGCCGCGCCGCGGCCCTGGATTGCGTAGGCCCCTGCCCGCTCGCGCCATTCGCCGGTCGCCAGGTACCACTCGAGAAGGCTGCTCGTCGAGCTCCCTGAAGTCGACCGAGGTGCTGACCGCAGCCGTTCGCGGGCGGCCGTCCGAGAGCAGGCAGAGACCGCCGATCACCGCATGGCGGCGTCCGGCCAGCGCGCGTCAGCGTCGCGCGCGCCTGCTCGCGGTCGGCCGGCTTGCCGTACAGCTGCATGCCCACGGAGACGATCGTGTCGACGCCGAGAACCAAGCGCCCCGGATGCGCGGCCGCGACGACGGCCGCCTTCCGGTAGGCGTTCTCGAGCGCGACCTCCCGTGGCGGGCCCGACTCCAGCTCCTCGATCTTGGGGACCACCACCGCGAACGCGATCCCGAGCTGCTCGAGGATCGCCCGCCGTTGCGGGGAGCGAGACGCGAGCAGCAACTGCGCGCGGCTTGCCTTCAGGCGAGATCGGGGAAGAACAGCGCCACCTCGCGCGCCGCCGACTCGGGCGCGTCGGACCCGTGCACCATGTTCTGGCCGACCGCGATCGCGTAGTCGCCGCGAATCGACCCGGGCGCGGCCTGCACGGGGTTCGTCGCGCCGATCACCTGACGCGCGGCTTCGATCGCCTGCTCGCCCTCGAGCACCATCGCTACGAGCGGTCCGGACGTGATGAACGTGACCAGCTCTTCGAAGAACGGCTTGTCCGCGTGCTCGGCATAGTGGCGCTCGGCGAGCTCACGCTCCATCGTCCGCAGCTCGAGCGCCACGAGGCTCAGCCCCTTGCGCTCGAACCGGGCGATGATCTCGCCGCTCAGGCCACGGCTGAACGCATCGGGCTTGACGAGGATCAGCGTTCGCTCCATGGCGCAGTTGCTTGCTGTGCGTCGGTTCTACGGGTATGGGGTGTGGTCCGCCCGGCCGATCAGCTGCCAGAGGAGCCGCCGAGGTCCCCGGCCAGCCCGCCGAGCTCACCGGCGAACTCGCCCGTCGCGCCGGCGACCGTCTGTTCGGGCGCCGTCTCGCGGCGGCGGCGCGGACGCCGCTGGGCCGACGGGACGGTGCCGACCTCGGACTCGCAGTATGGGCAGATCTTCCATATCGGGTCCAGAGGCCTGCCGCACGTCCGGCAGGGGTCCTTCAGCTTGCGCATGCAGCTGGGGCAGCGCAGGTAGTCCTTCTCCACCTCGTAATCGCAGTGCGGGCACAGGTGGTAGCCGAGCTCCGCCAGCCGAGCCTCGGCCGCCTGCATTTCGAGCTCGCGCTCGCGCACGTCGTCCAGATACTCGGGGGGCCGGATGATCATGTAGATGATCGTGCCGACATAGGGAAAGACAAGCGACATCACCGTCGCGCAGAAGATCAGTAGCGGATCCGCGATCCGGCGCCGCGCGTCGGCAAACGTCCAGTAGACGAGCGCCAGGTAGATGACGCCTAGGAAGAAGAGAACGAGCTCAGCAGCGAGGCTCAGCGCGTGGTTGTGGATTCCGAATACGTTGGCCGCAAGAAGCATTAGAGACGCGAGTGTAAAGGGCGCGCCGGTCGTGCTGGTTGGACGTACTAGAGGAAGAGCCGACCGAAGAGGTATCCGATGCCGAAGAAGACGAGGATCACAACCGCAACGATCAGGGCGACAAGCCCCACCATTGTAAGGAAGCTCGGTCCTCGGCGGCGCGGGTTCACAGGCTTGCTGCTCGCCGGCGCCCCGCGGGAGCCAGCAGATCGCCGATCAGGTAAAGCGAGCCGGTCGCGAGCACGACGCCCTGCGGCCCGGCCAGCTCGCGCGCGCGCGCGAGCGCGGCGCGCGGATCGGGCACGATCTCCGACGCCGGCGCGTTGATCTGGGTCGCGAGCGACTGCAGCGTCGGCGGCGGCAGCGCGCGCGGATTCTGGCTGTGCGTGAGGACGAGCGAGTCGCAGGCGGGCGCGAGCGTCGAGAGCATTGCCGCCGCGTCCTTGTCGTCGAGGATCGAGATGACCGCGACGAGCCGCTCGTGGCCGGCCACGATCTCGGGCAACGACTCCGCCAACGCTGCGATGCCGTCGGGGTTGTGGGCGCCGTCGAGCAGCGTCAACGGCCCCTGCCCGACGATCTGAAGGCGCCCCGGCACGCGCACCTCGGCGGCCGCCGCGGCGACCGCGGCCGGCTCGAGCTCGCCGAGATAGGCCCGCGCCGCGGTCTTCGCGAGCGCGAAGTTGCGGCGCTGGAAGGATCCGAGCGCGCCCACCGCCACGCCAGGGTCGCCATCCGCTCGGACGATCGTGGCACGCCGCTGCGAGGCCACCCGCTCGGCGGCGGCGGCCGCGTCCGGATGCAGCCCGGCACCCAGCACGAGCGTCGCTCCCTCGCGCACGACGTCGAGCTTCTCGGCCGCGATGTCGGCAATCGTCGGTCCGAGCCAGCGCGTGTGCTCGAGCCCGACGCTCGTCAGCACCTGGACGCTCGACGGGATCACGTTGGTCGCGTCGTAGCGGCCGCCGAGTCCCGCCTCGATCACCGCGACCTCGACCTCGCGCAGCGCGAGCTCCGAGTAGGCCGCGGCCGTCAGCGCCTCGAACTGCGTCACGCGGTCGTCCGGCCCGAGCGAGCGGTCGACGAGCTCGGCGGCGCGCGCCGCCCGCTGGATCGCCGCCGCGAACGCCTCCGGCTCCAGATCGCGGTCGTCGATCCTGATCCGCTCGCCGAACGAGACCAGATGCGGCGACAGGTAGGCGCCGGTGCGCAGGCCGTGTCGCGCGAGGATCGCGGCGATCATCCGCGCGGTCGAGGACTTCCCGTTCGTGCCGACGACGTGGACCGACTCGAACCGCCGCTCGGGATGGCGCAGCGCCGTCATCAGCCGGCGCATCCGGTCGAGGCCGAAGCGCATCCCGAACAGCTCGAGCGAGAGGAGGTAGCTCTCGGCCTCCTCGGCGTTCACAACGCCTCCAGCTCGGCTTGCAGCCGCGCGAGCTTCTCGCGCTCGGCCCCCACGACCTCCGCAGGCGCCTTCGCGAGGAAGGCCGCGTTGTCGAGCTTGGCCTGGACGCGGGCGATCTCCGCCTCGAGCTTGGCCTGCTGGGCCGCGCGCTTGCGCTGCGCCACGCCGAGGTCGAGGCCGTCGCCCGGGAAGATCTCGATCGTCCCGCCCGGGACGGGGACCGAGGCGACCGGCTCGCCGCCGTTGCTGCCCAACGACACCCGCGCGAGGCGCTCCAGGTGCTCCGCCGTATCGTCGTAGCCGTCGGCGAGCAGCCGCGCGTTGACGCGCGCGCCTGCCTTGACGCCGGCGAGATCGCGCCAGGCTCGGAGCGCTTGCACCGCCTCCATCGTGCGACCCAGCGCGAGCTCCGCGGCCACATCCACCTTCTGCGCCGGCGCGGGCGCGCGCGTGCGCGCGGCGAGCAGCCCCTCGGCACCGGGGACGAACGCGTAGATCTCCTCGGTCACGAACGGGATCATCGGATGCGCCAGCAGCAACGTCTCCGTCAGCACGTGCAGCAGCGTCCGCGCCGCACTGGGATCGCCCGCGTACAGCCGCGGCTTGATCAGCTCCAGGTACCAGTCGCAGAGCTCGCCGTAGACGAAGTCGTACAGCGCCAATGCCGCGTGCGAGAAGTCGTATTGCTCGATCCGTGCGGAGACCTCCTCGGTCACTCGCTCCAGCCGCGAGAGGATCCAGCGATCCTCGACCGTCGTGGGGTCGATCGAGCCGCGCGTGCTCGGATCGATCCGCAGCAGGATCAAGCGCGAGGCATTCCACAGCTTGTTCGTCAGCTGCTGACCCTGCGCGATCTTGTCCTCGCTGAACTTCACATCCTGGCCGGAGGACATCGCCAGCAGGCCCCAGCGCACGGCGTCCGCGCCATACGGCGGGAAGTCACCACCCTGCGGGAACACCGGCGGTCGGGGCCCGCCCTCGATCAGATCGAGGGGGTCGATGCCGGTCCCGAGCGACTTCGACATCCGCCGTCCGTCGGGCGACTGGATGATCGCGGTGATGTGAACGTCGGTGAACGGCGCATCGCCCGTGAACTCCAGCCCCATCATGATCATCCGCGCGACCCACAGGAAGATGATGTCCCGGCCGGTGACCAGGGCATCGGTCGGATAGAACGCGGACAGCGCGGCCGTCTGTTCGGGCCAGCCGAGCGTCGCGAACGGCCACAACGCGCTCGAGAACCAGGTGTCGAGCACGTCGGGGTCACGCTCCCAGCCCTCCCCGTCCGGCGCGGTCGCGCCGACGTAGGTCTCCTCGCCGCGATACCAGACGGGGATCCTGTGGCCCCACCAGAGCTGGCGCGAGATGCACCAAGGACGGATGTTCTCCATCCAGTCGAGGTACACGCGCTCCCAGCGAGCCGGCCAGAAGCGCACGTCGCCACGCTTGACCACCTCGATCGCGGGCGCCGCCAGCTCGTCCATCCGCATGAACCACTGCAGCGAGACGAGCGGCTCGATCCGCGCTCCGGATCGGTGCGAGAACGGGACCGTGTGGACGTACTGCTCGGTCCGTGCGATCAGCCCCTGCTCGCGCAGCTCCGCGACCACGGCGTTCTGCGCGTCGGCGACCGTCATGCCCGCGAACCGCTCGGGCGCGTCCGACGTGATGCGGCCATCCTCGCCGATCACGCTGATCTGCGCGAGTCCGTGGCGCCGGCCGATCTCGAAATCGTTCGGGTCGTGCCCGGGTGTGATCTTCAGCGCGCCGGTCCCGAACTCGGGCTTGACGTACTCGTCGGCGATGATCTTGAGCTTGCGCCCGACGAGCGGGAGGACCGCTTTCTCGCCGACGAGCCACTGGTAGCGATCGTCGTCGGGGTGGACCGCGATCGCGGTGTCGGCCAGCATCGTCTCGGGCCGCACGGTCGCGACCGTGATCGAGCCCGAGCCGGACGCGAGCGGATAGTCGATGTAATAGAGCGTGTCGGTGACCTCGCGATCCTCGACCTCGAGGTCGGAGATCGCGGAACGGCTGCCGGGGTCCCAGTTGACCAGGTAACGGTCGCGATAGATGTAGCCCTTGCGGTACAGCGCGACGAACACCTCCAGCACCGCGCGCACGTAGAGCTCGTCGAGTGTGAACCGCTCGTCGTCGTAGTCGCACGAGGCGCCGAGCCGCTTCAACTGCTCGATGATCACGTCGCCGTACTCCTCGCGCCAGCGCCAGACCCGCTCGATGAACGCCTCGCGCCCGAGCCCCTCGCGGCTCAACCCCTCGCGCTGCAGCGCGCGCTCGACCTGCGTCTGCGTCGCGATGCCGGCGTGGTCGGTGCCGAGGATCCACTTCGTCCGCTGGCCGCTCATCCGGTGGTGGCGGACGAGCACGTCCTGGACGGTCTCGTTCAGCGCGTGCCCCATGTGCAGCACGCCGGTCACGTTCGGCGGCGGGATCGCGATCGAGTAGTTCTCCTCCGGGGTGCCCTCGGGCGCCGGGTGAAAGAGGCCGGACTCGAGCCATCGCTGGACGATCCGCGGCTCAACCTCGGATGGGTCGTAGCGGGTGTTCGACTCGAGGTCAGACACTGGAGAGGTTCAGTGTAGGTCTCGCGTCGCCGACGCCTTCATCGTATATATACGGTTTATTAGTCCGATATCATCTATACGCGATGGACAGCGCAACTCTCATCCGCGATGCACGCAGCGCGGCCGGCTTCACGCAAGGCGAGCTCGCGCGACGGATGCGCACGACCCAGTCCGCCGTCGCGCGGCTCGAGTCCCCCGGCTCGAACCCTCGCCTCGACACCTTGGCGCGAGCGTTGCACGCGTGCGATCGAGAGCTCACGCTCACCTCCCGGCCGGCTTCGGCGAGCGTTGACGAGAGCCTGGTCGCCGAGCGCGTCCGCCTGACGCCGGAGCAGCGCATCACGAGCTTCGAGCGCAGCTACGAGGACCTGCGTGAGCTCGCCCTCGCAGGCGCGCGGAGCCGTCGCGAGCTGGCCTGAGCTCCGCGTCGAGGTGGCGAGCTGGCCTGAGTTCCGACCCACCGCGCTGATCAAGCGGCTGGTCCACCACGGCGTGGACTTCGTCGTGATCGGCGGGATCGCGATGGTCGCGCACGGTTCGGCTCGCGTCACCCGCGACCTGGACATCTGCTACGCCACCGACCCAGCCAACCTGGACGCGTTGGCGGCGGCGATGGCATCGCTCGGCGCGCGGCTGCGCGGCGTCGTCGAGGACGTTCCGTTCGTGCCCGATGCTCGAACGTTGAGGCTCTCCTCGCTCCTCACGCTGAGCACCCCCGACGGCGACATCGACCTGCTCGCGGCGCCGCCCGGCGCGCCGCCGTACGAGCAGCTTCGAGCGAGAGCGCAGCGGGTCACGCTCGACGGCGTCGCGGTTCTGATCGCGTCGCTCGACGACCTGGCGGTGATGAAGCGCGCCGCGGGCCGCGCGAAGGATCAACTCGACCTCGAGGAGATCGACGTGATCCGGCGGTTGCAGTCCCAGCGAGACTAAGCGGCGGCTTCGCCCGGTTCCTCGGGCGCGGCGACGGTCACGAGCGTCGGCGAGACGCCCTTCTCGATCGTCTCCCGCGTGACGACGCACTTGCGCACGTCGCGCCGCGACGGCAGCTCGAACTGCACCTCGAGCAGGACCTCCTCGATGATCGAGCGCAGGCCGCGCGCGCCCGTCTCGCGCTCCAGCGCCTTGTCGGCGATCGAGTGACAGCGCCTCGTCGGCGAACACGAGCTCGATCCCGTCGAACTGGAAGAAGCGCTGGAACTGCTTGACCAGCGCGTTGCGCGGCTCGGTCAGGATCTGCATCAGCTCGTCGCGTGAGAGCTGGTGGATCGCCGACATGACCGGCAGGCGCCCGATGAACTCGGGGATCAGCCCGTACTGGATCAGGTCCTCCGGCAGGCAGTGCTCGAAGATCTCGCCCGTGTCACGCTGCTCCTTGGATCTGGATCGCCGCGCCGAAGCCGACGCCCTGGTGTCCGATCCGCCGCTCGATCACTCGGTCCAAATTGGCGAACGCGCCGCCGCAGATGAACAGGACGTTGGTCGTGTCGATCGAGAGGAACTCCTGGTGGGGATGCTTGCGGCCGCCCTGCGGAGGCACCGACGCGGTCGTCCCCTCGAGGATCTTCAAGAGCGCCTGCTGTACGCCCTCGCCCGACACGTCGCGGGTGATCGACGGATTGTCGGCCTTGCGGGCGATCTTGTCGACCTCGTCGATGTAGATGATCCCGGTCTCGGCCTTCTTGACGTCGTAGTCGGCGGCCTGGATCAGCTTCAGGAGGATGTTCTCGACGTCCTCGCCGACGTAGCCGGCCTCGGTCAGCGCCGTCGCGTCGGCGATCGCGAACGGCACGTTGAGGATCTTGGCCAGCGTCTGCGCGAGCAGCGTCTTGCCGCATCCCGTCGGGCCGAGCAGGAGGATGTTGGACTTCTGCAGCTCGATGTCGTTCTCATCGGACTGCATCATCTGGACGCGCTTGTAGTGGTTGTAGACCGCCACGCTCAGCGTCCGCTTGGCCTGCTCCTGGCCGACCACGTACTCGTTCAGGACGTCATAGATCTCCCGCGGCTTCGGCAGGTTCTCGATGTCGAAGCTCGGCGGAGCGGTGAGCTCCTCGTCGATGATCTCGTTACAGAGATCGATGCACTCATCGCAGATGTAGACGCCCGGTCCAGCGATCAGCTTCTTGACCTGGCGTTGCGACTTTCCGCAGAAGCTGCAAAGAAGCTGTTCGTTGGAGTCGGTGGGACGTGCCATGGATCGTCTCTCCCCGTGCTCGGCTCGATCGCCGACCTCTCAGACCTAAAGGTTAGTGCCTTTAGTGCTGTGAGATCACACGATCGATGATTCCGTAGTCCTTCGCCTCCTCGGAGCTCATGAAGTAGTCGCGCTCGGTGTCGGCGCGGACCTTGTCGAGCTCCTGCCCTGTGTGCTTGGCGATGATCTCGTCGAGCCGCCGCCGAACATCGATGATCTCGCGGGCGTGGATCTCGATGTCGGTCGCCTGGCCCTGGAACGCCGAAGAGACCTGGTGGATGAGGATCTTCGCGTTCGGCAGCGCCATCCGCTTGCCGTGTGCCCCGCCGGCCAGCAGCAGCGCGCCCATCGACATCGCGATCCCGACGCAGATCGTCTGCACGTCGGGCTTGATGAACTGCATCGTGTCGTAGATCGCGAGCCCCGCGTACACGGAGCCCCCGGGGGAGTTGACATACACCGAGATGTCCTTGTCCGGGTCCTCCGACTCCAAATGCAGCAGCTGGGCGACGATCAGGTTCGCGATCTGGTCATCAACCGGAGTACCGAGAAAGATGATCCGCTCGTTGAGCAGTCGGCTGTAGATGTCAAACGCACGCTCCCCGCGGGAAGTCTGCTCAACAACCATCGGTACGAGTGGGCTCATGGTCCTCGATTCTTTTGCTTCCTCGGCCGGATTCCTGCCGAATGTAGCAATCGTGTTTGGCCGGTTGGGCGGCATCGGCTACGAGGTAACGTCCGCGGCGCGCGTCAGCTTTCGGGTGTCCACAGCTGGGCCGAGCGCCCCTCGCCGCCCTCGCGTCCCGGCGTCCACAACTTTTCCCGCGCCTTCGCCTGCTCGACGCTGATCGGCTTGGCCTCGCGTACCAGGAGGTCGAGCGCCTGCTGCGTCGCGACATCCTCGCGGGCTTCCTCGAGCCGTCCGTTCGAGCGCAGGCGAGCGAGCATCTCCTGCGGCTCGGAGCCGACGCGCTCGGCGGTGGGCGCGAGCGCCGCCTCGACCTCCTCGTCGGTGGGCTCGATTCCCTCCGCCTCGACGACGGCCGCCAGCACGGCCTCGCGCCGGAGCGCGCTCGCCGCTTCCGGCTCGGCGTCGTGGGCGAGCGACTCCTCGTCCTTATTCATGATCTCGAGGTAGCGCTCGCGCGAGATCCCTTGCCGGGTCAACGACGAGAGCATCTGTTCGAGCATCTCGTGGGCCCGCGCATGCACGAGTCGCTCGGGGATCTCCACCTGCGCCTCGTTGACCGCGGCCTCGAGCACGGCCTGTTGGAACTCGCGCTCGACCGCTTGTTCGTCGGCCGCGCGCAGGCGCGCGGTGATGTCATCGCGCAGATCCTGCACCGAGTCGAAGCCCCCGGCCTCGACCGCGAACTCGTCGTCGAGCTCCGGCAGTTGCTTCGCCTTCACCTCCGTGACGGCGACCTCGAACGACGCTGCCTCACCGGCGAGCGCGCTCGGGTAATCGTCGGGGAACGTCACCTCGATCCGGCGATGCTCGCCCGCGCTCGCGCCGACCAGCTGCTCCTCGAAGCCTGGCACGAGGCGGCCGGAACCGAGCTCGATCAGTTGATCGCGCCCTTCACCGCCTTCGAACGGCTCGCCGTCGACCGAGCCGGCATAGTCGACCACGACATAATCCCCGCGCTCCGCGGGCCGCTCCACATTCTCGAGCGTCGCCGACCGGTCGCGCAGGCGGTCCAGCTCGGCGCCGATGTCCCCCTCGGACACATGCGGTTCGCGCCTCCCGACCTCGAGACCCTTGTAGGTCCCGAGCTTCGCGCGCGGGCGCACGCCGATCTCGATCGAGAACGACAGCGGCTGGCCCTGTTCGGGCATCTCACCGACGTCGAGCTCCGGCTCGCCGACCGGCGTGATGCCGGCCTCGTCGATCGCGTTGACGTACCAGCTCCCGAGCGACTTGCGCAACGCCTCGTCGAGCACCGCCTCGCGACCGAGCCGCCGGATCACGACCGTCGGCGGGACCTTGCCCTTGCGGAACCCCGGCACGCGCATCTCGCGGCCGAGCGCCTTCGCCGCCTGCTGGACGCGGCGCTCCACCTCGTCGGCGGCGACCTCGGCTTGCACGCGCACGCGAGACTCGGGGAGCTCCGTCACGTTGGTCTTAACAGCCGGCATCCCGCAGACGATAGCTTGGGTTTGTGCCATCCCGATTCGCCGGCCGCCTCGTGACGGGGCCGATCGCGTTCCTGCTCGCGGGTCTGCTCGATCTGGCAGCGTTCGCGATCGCCGCGTTGCGCGAGCGCGCGGCTCGCGGCTCACGCGTCGGCTGAGCTGAGCGCGATCACGGGCGCGTCGGGCGCGCGCGACTCCTGGACGAGGCTGCGCACCTCGCGCAGCGCGACGGGCAGCGTCGTCATGTCGTACACGCGCGAGGCGCGGATGTCGGCCAGCATCGCAAGGCACCGCTCGACGGCAGCGCTGTTGCGGGCCGACCAGATGTCGATCGCCTGGTCGCTGTCGGCGCTCTCGCCGCCCGTCTCGAGCACCTCCAGCGTCAACGCGCGATGCAGTCCCAGCAGATCGTCCCTCAGCGCCGAGCGGGCCAGCGCCTGCCAGCGGTTGGCGCGCGGCAGCTCGATGATGCGCTCACGCAGCCAAGTCAGCTGAAGCCGCGAGCCGAGACGGAAATAGGTTGCGATCACCGGCTCCGGCCGGCGGTCGAGCGCCGTCGACGACCTCGACGATGTCGAAGACTGCCAGCATCGCCGCCATTCCGGCGACCCGATCGGCGAGCGGACCTGCGACGCCTGCCCCGCGGAGCCGCACGGCGCGCTCGTCGAAGGCATCGCGGTCAGCCCCGTCGAGCGCCGCCGGGAGTGCTGCGGCGAGCACCTTCGCCCCGGGCTCGAACACGCCGATCGTGGCGGCGATGTCGATCGTGCGCGGCTGCGCCTGCACGAGCCAGCGGGTTGCGCGTTCGACGAGCTTGCGCCCATCGATCAGCATCGACAGCTGGACAGCGGCATCGACGAGGTTGTCGAGCGCCTGCACCTGATCCCAGAACGAGCGCATCTCGAAGATCTCACGCGATGCCGCGTACGCGCGCGCCAGCTGCGATGGCGCCGCTCCGGTCTCCTCGCCCAACCGGAACGTGAAGGTCGTTCCGGCGCGGTCGACGAGCTGGTTGGCGACGACCGTGGCGATGATCTCGCGGTGCAGCGGGTGGCCGCGCATCCGCTCGCTGTAGCGCTCGGGCAGCGGCGGCGGAAAGTAGCGCTCGAGGTCGTGCCCCAGGTAGGGGTCCTCTGGGAGGTCGGATTCGAGCAGCTGCGCGTTCAGATGGATCTTGCAGTAGGCCATCACGACCGCGAGCTCGGGCGAGACGAGACCCTGATGGGCTGCTTTGCGTTCGCTGATCGCGTTCTCGCTTGGAAGGAACTCGAGCGCGCGGTCGAGGCCGGCGGTCTGTTCGAGGTCGCGGATCAAGCGAGCGTGCACGTCCACCATCGCGCGCGCCTGCGCGAGCGAGAGGCTGAGCGCCTGCGTCTGGACGTAGCTGCCGACGAGCACGCTCTCGCCGACGGCGTCGGTCATCTCAGCGAGCAGCTCGTTACGCTGCTTGAAGGTCATATCGCCGTCGGCGACGAGGCCGTCGAGCAGGATCTTGATGTTGACCTCGTGGTCGGAGGTGTTGACGCCGGCGACGTTGTCGATCGCGTCGGTGTTGATCCGACCGCCCGTGAGCGCGTACTCGATTCGCCCACGCTGTGTGAAACCGAGATTGCCACCCTCGCCGACCACGCGGCAGCGCAAATCGCGGCCGTCGACGCGCAGCGCGTCGTTGGCCTTGTCGCCCGCGTCCGCGTGCGTCTCGGCCGCCGCCTTGACGTACGTGCCGATGCCACCGTTGAACAGGAGATCCACGGGCGCCTTGAGCAGCGCTCGAATCAGCTCGGCGGGCGCCAGCATCGGCGCGTCGATCCCGAGCGCCCGCCGTGCCGCCTCGGACAGCGGGATCGACTTGGCGCTGCGCGAAAACACGCCGCCGCCCTCGGACAGCAGAGCGGTGTCGTAGTCCGACCAGGAGGACCGGGGCAGCTCGAACAGCCGCCGCCGTTCGGCGAAGCTCACCTCGGGGTCGGGGTCGGGGTCGATGAACACGTGCTGATGGTTGAACGCGCCGATCAGCTTGATGTGACGCGAGAGCAGCATCGCGTTGCCGAACACGTCACCCGCCATGTCGCCGATCGCGACGACGGTGAAGTCGCTTTCCTGGATGTCGGTGCCGAGCTCGCGGAAGTGGCGCTTGACCGCTTCCCAGGCCCCGCGCGCCGTGATCCCCATCGCCTTGTGGTCATAGCCCTGCGAGCCACCCGACGCGAACGCGTCCCCGAGCCAGAACTGGTATCGGGCCGAGACCTCGTTCGCGATGTCCGAGAACGTCGCGGTGCCTTTGTCGGCGGCGACCACGAGGTAGGGGTCGTCATCGTCGTAGCGGACCACCCGCTCGGGCGTCACGGTGTCGCCGCCGACGATGTTGTCGGTGATGTCGAGCAGGCCCGCCAGGAACGTCTCGTAACACGCGACTGCCTCCCGCTGCAGCGCCTCGCGGCCGCCGTCGGCAGGCGGGCGCTTGACGACGAAGCCGCCCTTTGCTCCGACCGGGACGATCAGCGCGTTCTTCACCATCTGGGCCTTCATCAGGCCGAGGATCTCGGTCCGGAAATCCTCTCTGCGGTCAGACCAGCGGATCCCGCCGCGCGCGACCTTGCCCCCACGCAGATGCACGCCTTCGACGCGCGCGGAGTAGACGAAGATCTCGAACCGCGGGCGCGGCAACGGGAGCTGCGGCAGCAGCGCCGGGTCGAGCTTGAACGACAGGCACGCCCGGGACGATCCGTCCTCGCCGCGGCGGAAGTAGTTGGTCCGCAACAGCGCTTGCACGAGCGCGAGGAAGCTGCGCAGGATCCGATCCTGATCGAGGCTCTCGACCGCGTCGATCTTGGACTCGATCTCGGCCGCGAGCGCCTGCACGGCGCTAGGATCGCGGCGGTCGGGATCGAATCGCGCGATGAACAGGCGCACGAGCAGAGCCGCGATCTGCGCGTGTTGGACCAGCGTTCGCTCGACGTAGCGATCGGAGAACGAGCTGCCCGCCTGACGCAGGTAGCGAGCGAGCGCGCGAACGATCGCGATCTCACGTCCGGCCAAGCCTGCCCCCAGCACCAGCGCGTTGAGCCCGTCGTCCTCGAACTCGCCGCGCCACACGTCGACGAACACCTCCTGAGCCAATCCGCGCACTTCTCGACGTTGTCTGGCACGCCCCGCAGCGCGAAGTCATAGATCCACGCGGGCGGGCCGTCCGCGGGAGTGATCTCGTACGGGCGCTCGGCGACCACCTCGACGCCCATGTGCTCGAACGTCGGCACCACGTCGGACAGCGACACGCCGCCGGCGCTGAACAGCTTGCACCTGATCTCGCCCGGCTCCGCCTCGAGCGGGCGATAGAGCGTCGTGATCGGTTCGCCGGACACCAACAGCTCCTCGATCCGGTCGATGTCCGCGACCGCCGAGCGCGCGACCCAGTCCGCCCTGTAGGCGGGGGGAAACGCGCGCTCGTACTTGCGGTAGAGCTTGGCGCCGCGTTCCTCGCCGTACTCCTCGAGCAGCGCCTCACGCAGGTCGTCGGTCCACGCGCGCGTCGCCTGGATCAGCCGTGCCTCGATCTCGCGCGTGTCGTATTCGATCGTCTCGTCCTCGTCGCAGTGGACGATGTAGTTGACGCGCACGAGGACCGACTCGCTCCGTTGGATGTTCCAGTCGACTTCGGTGCCCCCGAGCGCCTCGCGCAGGATCCGTTCGACGCGCTCGCGGTTCTCGGTGTTGAAGCGGTCGCGCGGAATCGTGACCAGGCAGGAGTAGAACCTCCCCAGCGCATCGGGGGTGATGAACAGGCGGACCCGCTGGCGCTCTCCCAGCACGAGCAGTCCGGTCGCGTGGTCGTACAGCTGATCGGTGCTGATCTGAAAGAGGTCGTCGCGGGGGTAGGTCTCGATGATCTCCAGCAGCGCCTTCGCATCGTGGCTGTCGTGCGGGAGCTCGGCGCGCTCGAGCACGCGCTCGGCCTTGCCTCTGATGACCGGGATCCGGCGCGGGCTCGCCCGGTAGGCGCGCGTCGTGTACAGGCCGAGGAACCGTCGCTCGCCCGTCGTCTGCCCGTCGGGCGCGGAGCGCCTGACGCCGACGTAGTCCATGTACGACGGCCGGTGCACCGTGGCGCGCGAGTTCGCCTTCGTCAGCACGAGGGGATCGCGCGCGATCGCGAGCTCGCGCCGGCGCGGGGTCAGCTGCGTGATCTCGCTCGCGGGCTCGCGCCGCAGGATGCCCAGGCCGGAGTCGCGCACCGCGCGCAGCGACATCTGCGTGCCCTCGCCGACGAGGTCGTACTCGCGGTAACCGAGAAACGTGAAGTTGTCCTCCGCCAGCCAGCGGAGAAACTCGCCCGCCTCGTGAGCATCGGCGCCTGTAAGCGCGGGCGCGTCGAGCTCCGTGGCCAACGCCAGCGCCCGCTCGCGCATCGGCGGCCAATCTGACACGACCGCACGTACGTCCTCGAGGACCTGCTCGATGCCGTGTTGCAGGCGCTCGAGCAGCTCGCGATCCGGCTCGCGCACCACCTCCGCGTGCAGGACGGATTCGCCGATCGCGCCAGGCGCTGAGTCACCGGGCTCGAGCACGTCGACGAGCGAGCCGTCGGAATCACGCACCACGCGCATGACCGGATGGATCACGAGGTGGATCCCGAACCCCTGGCGCTGGAGCTCCATCGTCACCGAATCGACCACGAACGGCATGTCGTCGCTGACGATCTCCACGGCCGTGTGCGGGGACTGCCATCCGTCCTGCTCGAAGTCAGGGTTGTAGACGCGGACCTTCGACTGGCCGGGAAGTCGGTGCTGGGCGAAGTTCCAGTGCGCGACCGCAGCTCCGTACAGATCGAGCGGGCTGCGCTCGGCGAGATCCTCGGGGGACACCCACTGGTAGTAATGGCGCGCCCACGTCTCGCACGCGCTCGCCTGCTCGCCCGGCACCCGCTCGCGGACGCGCGCGCAAACGGTGTCGATCAGCTCGCCCTCGAGTTCCACCGCTCTCAAAGCCATGCTGATCCTCGTGTCTCCCCTTGTCTTACCCCAGCCTACTGCGTCAGCGGATTGGCGTGTTAGGTGTTTGTGGCGCAGACATCCTTCGCCACCTGACCTACCCGTCCTGCCCGTCTCGCAAGACCTCGTCGAGCGTGCGCCCGCTCACGACGGACTCAGGTCGTTCGCTGACGATGTCCGAGCCGGGGCGCGCCTGTGAGTCGCGCCGCTTGATCAGGAGCCATTGCGCCTTCGGGCCCGAGCCCGTGCGCTGGAGCGCAAACCCGCCGTGCAGCTTGCTCCCGGCGAGCACGAACACGGCGTGGCCGCGGTCGAGCGCCTGCGGCCACGGCACGCGGCCGCCCTGCTCATAGCTTCCGCGATCCCAGATGATGACCCCACCTCGCTCGAGCCGGCCCTCGAATGCGTTGTGCGCCAGGTCGTGGTCGTCGACCTCCACCGCCAGCCGCTTGACGGCGGGGTCGAGCGAGGGTCCCTTCGGCACCGCCCAGGAGCGCATCACGCCGTCGACCTCGAGGCGAAAGTCGAAGTGGTGCGCGGTCGCGGCGTGCTCCTGAACGACGAACACGCCGGCGCTGACGCCGCGAACGGCGAACTGCTCGTGACCCTCGACTGGGACGTCCTGCACGCGCACCTCGTTTACGCGGGCAAGCGGCGGTCCTTGCTGCAGGAACGCGACCAGCTCCGCGACCGCGGCGCGGTCGCCCTCCGCGTGTACCTGGAGCGTCCCGCCGTCGTCGTTGCGAACCCATCCGTTCAATCTCAGCGCACGCGCCTTCGCGACCGTCGCGTCGCGAAAGCCGACGCCTTGGACCGAGCCGCTCACGACCGCCCGGATCGCCTCCTGCGCCGCCACGAGCGCGGCGGGCCGTGTCAGTTCGGACCCGGCTTTCGCTCGAGCACGTCGAAGGACCACAGTTCGCTGGCGGTCCCGACGGGGCCCGATTCACGGTGCTGGGCGTGACCGGCGGAGAAGTCAGCGCTGGACATCCAGGCCTGGAAGTCGGATTCCGAGCGCCAGCGGGTCAACACGAGGCACACGTCGCGCTCGTCGTTTGGACGCAGTAGCTCGAAGCCCTCGAACCCCGGCGCGGTCTCGACCCGCCCGGCGCGAGTGGCGAACCGCTGCGCGAAGTCCTCGAAGCGCTCGCGCGGCACGGTGATCGCATTGATCTTGACGATGCTCATACGTCAGAGCCTACGCGCTGGGGCTCCGCGCCGTGAGCGCCGTCGGCGAGCAGGTCTGCGCGCATCGGCTGGATGAAACAGCGCTCCCCAGGGCTCTCGCCGGCGACTCCCAGCCGCGCGAACGCGTCGGCGAGCTCGTCCTGGCGGGCGTCGAAGAGCTCGGCCCGCCGCGGGTCGACGCTGACGAACCGCGCTCTCAGCGCGACCAGATCGGCGACGCAGACGCGCACGTCGTATTCGATGCTCTCGCGCCGCTCGAGCCCCGCGTGCGCCGCGTCGGCGATCGCCCTCTGCGCCGCCTGCCGCACCTCGAGCTCTTCCTCGACGAGGCTCGTCAACGCGAAGTAGTCGCCCTCGGCGAGCGGCTCGGCCACGTACACGACCCCGCCCGGGCGCAGGACCCGTCGCGCCTCTCGCAGCGACGCCGTCAGCTCCGTCGCCGGCACGTGGTGCAGCGAACGCATGAACACGACGACGTCCGCCGAGGAGTCCGCGAGCGGCAGCGCCTCGGCGCGTCCGACCAGGTACCGGGCGCCGCCGTCGTCGAGCGCCAGCGCCGAGGCGAGCTGCTCGGCCGAGATCTCGATCCCGACCGGCCGCGCTCCTCGCGCCGCGAGCGCACGCACCAGCGCACCGCCGCCGCAACCGACGTCGACGACATCGACCTGGTCGAGCTTCACGAGGCGCTCGAGCACGGACAGATCGGTCGCGAGCTCGCGGGGCATCCAGACCCGGCGATCAGATCTCGACGCCGCGATCGGCGAGCCAATCGCGCACGAGCTCAGGCGGGTCGCCCTTCCACTCCGCGCGGGCCGCGAGGCGAAGGATGCGGCGCGGCTCGGCCTCGAGCTCGTCGCGCCGGTACGCGAGATAGAGGATCGTCGCAGCCGCCATCGATACAGCCGGGTCCCCGATGTCCACGTCGGCCCCCTCGACCGCGATCGCGACTCGCTCTTCGAGGTTCTGGATCGCCGTGATCGGCTCGTCCTCGTCTTCCAGCTGCCCGAGCAGCCTGTCGAGCCGCGGGTCGGAGTCCGCCGGGTCGGCGATCTCGACCGCGCGCTTGGCGATGTCGTACAGCGTGAGCGGGTTGCGGCGGCGCGTTGGCATCGGCGTTCAGCGTAAACGGTTACGCGCGCCGTAGAGTGGTGCGGTGACCTCGGACCGCCGTGGCCGCGCCGACTCGTCGATCGGAGCCCGATGCGCCAGGCCCGTTCGGCGCCGGTGACGCTCGCCCACCGCGGCGAGCTGATCGTCGAGCGCGACCCGGCGCGAGCCTCCGGGCGGCTGCTGCGCCAAGGCGACATGGATGCGTCGTACGTCGACCTCGCGGATCCTTCCCATCTCGAGTTCGACTACATGCGGTGGATGCGGATCGTCCTCCGCGCGGCCCGCGCGAGGAAGATCCTGCACGTCGGGGGCGGGGCGTGCGCGCTGCCGCGCGCGCTCGCCGCCGAGGACCCGGGCGGGCGCCAGGAGGTGTGCGAGGTCGATGCCGCGGTCCTCGAGCTCGCGCGCGAGCATCTCGGCTTGCGCCGCGCGCCGGGGCTGCACGTGCGCCACGCGGAAGGACGCGCGTTCATCGCGCGCCAGCCCGCGGCGAGCTGGGACGCGATCGTGATCGACGCGTTCGTCGCCGCAACCGTGCCGCGACGGCTGATCACGGTGCAGGCGCTAGCCGATGTGGCGCGCGTCGCGCCGCTCGCGCTGATCAACGTGATCGACACGCGCTCCGGCGAGGAGGTCCGGATCGTCGCGGCCGCCCTGGCGGACGCATACCCAACCGTGTGGACGCTCGGCGCCAGATTCGGCAACGTCGTCCTCGCGGGTGGCGTGTCGCCGCCGAACCTGGACCGGATCGCGGTGCCGGCCGCCGCCGATCCCTCGCCGCCACGGATCACCACGAGCGAGACGATCGCGCGCCGAACCGCCGGCGCGGTTCCGTTGCGCGACGAGGAGATCGACGAGCCCAGGCAGGTCCCGGCGCTCGCGTGAGAATCGCTCGCGTCAGGCGCGGCGCAGCGCCCGTAGGGCGAGCGGGACGAACACGAGCAGAAGGCCGGCGAGCCAGGCTAGCGCTCCGAGCGCCGGCGCGAGCGCGTGGCCATGGCCGATCATCAGCCCACGGGCAGCGTTCACCGTCAGCGTGACCGGATTGAGCGGGGCGAACGCGCGCACGGGAGCGGGCATCGTCGCGACCGGTACGAACGCCGAAGACGCGAAGACGAGCGGGAACACCCAGATGAAACCGATCGACTGGGCGGTCTCGGGGTTGCGAACCGAAATGCCGACATAAGCGCTGATCCACGAGAAGACGTACGCGAACGCGAGTACCAGGGCGAGGGCAAGCGCCACGTCGTAAACCGGCTGGCTCGGCCGCGGCTGTCGGCGGCCGTCTCGCCGACAGTGGGCAGTCCGCGTTCGCGAATCGGGTGGGCTGCGGCGCTCATGCCGCGTCCCGCACAAGCTGTTCGTCGGCGGGATGACCTGTCAGGCTGAGGAAGACGTCGTCGAGACTCGGCTCCTGCAGCTCGATCGCCGCGATCCGCAGGCCCCGCGCGTCCAAGCGCCGAACCGCTTCGGCCGACGCCTCCGCGCCGGCCACGGCGAGCCGGATCTCGCCGTCGCCGGCTTGCACGCGCGGCTGCTCGCCGACGGCCAGGCTCGCGAGCGCGGCGCTCGCGCCTGAGCTCTGCGCCGGGTCCTCGAGTCGGACGCTCAGCACCGTGCCGCCGACGGCCGCCTTGAGCCGCGTCGCGGAGCCTTCTGCGGCGATCCGGCCATGGTCGACAACCACGATCTTCTGCGCCAAGCGATCGGCCTCCTCGAGGTATTGCGTCGTCAGCAGCACCGTGACGCCCTCATCTCGAAGCTCGCCGATCAGGCTCCAGAGCTCCATGCGCGAACGTGGGTCGAGCCCGGTCGTCGGCTCGTCGAGCAGCAGCACCGGCGGGCGGCCGACCAGCCCGGCGGCCAGGTCGAGCCGCCGTCGCATCCCACCGGAATAGGAGCCGGCGCGGCGGTCCGCCGCCTCGCCGAGGGAGAAGCGCTCGAGCAGCTCCCCGGTCCTCCGCCGCGCTTCGGTCCTGCCCAGGCGGCACAGCCGAGCCACCATTTCGAGGTTCTCGCGGCCGGTCAGCTCCCCGTCGACCGCCGCGAACTGCCCGGCCAGCCCGATCCGACGGCGCACGCCGAGGGGCTCGCGGACGACGTCGCGTCCGAGCACCGTCGCGGATCCGCCGGTCGGCGGCAGCAGCGTCGCGAGGATCCGCACGAGCGTGGTCTTGCCCGCGCCATTTGGGCCGAGCAGTCCGAGCACGGTTCCCGGGGCGACGTCCAGATCGAGGCCGTCGAGCGCGACCTGCTCGCCGAACCGCTTCTCCAGGCCGCGTACCTCGATTGCAGCCGTCGTCATCGTGGCGTCCGATCTGCCGCGCTGAGCTCCTCGCCGGGCTCCGCCGCAGCAGCGCGCTCGACCGTGATGTCGCCGAAGGCGGTGCGGGCGCGCACCTCGACGCGGTCCTCACCGGGCTCGGGTCGCTCGCTCGGCACGAGCTTGTTGTGCAGCTGTCCGGTGCGCGTCACCAGATCGAGCCACGCGGACGTTCCCTCGGCGATTGCGACTTCGATCGCTCCGAACGCGCTCTCGGCCACCACCGAACCGCGCCTGACCCCGCCGAGCTGAATGTCGCCGTTGGCGGTCTTTGCATTGACCGAGCCGTCGGAGCGTTCGACCGCGATATCGCCATTGGCCGACTTGACCCGCAGCTCGCCGATCGCCTCGCCGACGCGCGTGCTGCCATTGGAGTTCGTGATCGTGCCGCCGCCGCCGATCGCACCGATCCAAACTCTGCCCGAGGCCGTGGTCACCTTGACGTCGCCGTCCGCACGCTCGACGCTGATGTCGCCGACGGCCGTGTACAGCTCGAGCGCGCGCACCCGATCGACGTACAGAGACCCGACCGAGGTCTTCAAACGGCAGTCACCGAGCGCGCCGGTGCAGCGGATAGCCCCGACGTGCGCCTCGCCGGTCACCTCCGAGCCCGCCGGCAGTGAAACGTGTACGTCGACCGAACCGGTCTCGCCGAACAGCCCGCGCCCCTTCCAGCGGCGCGGCGTCCGCACGAGCAGCCGTCCGGCCTCGTACTCGACGCGCGTCTGCTCGGCGGCGCTCACGTCAGCGGGCTTGGCCGCGTCGGTCGGTTGCACTTCGACGACCGTGTCCGAACGCTCGCCGGCGACGATGCGTACATCGGCGACACCGAGCTCCATCACGGCCGAGATCGGGTCGGGGGTCTCGAATTCAGTCATTTCTCGCACTCCTCGATTCAGGTGTTCAGTTACCGCGGTTACCGCGCCCAGCCGGAAATGCGTTGAGAGCCGCGCGGGAAGACCCGTTCGGCCTGTCGGCCCGTCTCGCCGCGCTCGACGGCGCTCGCGACGGCTCGTACCAGCCACGCGTTGATCGACAATCCCTCCCGGTCGGCCGCGCGTTCAACGCGGCTCTTCAGCTGCTCCGACAGGCGTAGGTTGATCCGCGCGGTGCCGCGGTCGGGGGCTCCGCTCGATGTGTCGGCCGCGGGCTCGCTGGCCGCCGACTCACCGGCGCCCCACGCGTCCGCGAAGCCGGCGGTCGGCGCGGGCGGATCGGCGAGCGGCGAGCTGACGACGAACTCCGGCTCGGCGCCGCGGAGGCGCAGCTCCACGGAGCCCGGAGCGAGCTCGCTCGTGATCTCCGCCGCCGCCGCCGAGAGCACCTCCAACAGCATCAGCCGGACCGCCGCGTCGAGCGGTGCCACGAGTCGGTACGCGAGCGCGCGGGCCTCCTCTCCGCCGGCCTCGGCGGCGAGCGCAAGCTGCTCGCGAAGGGATTCTGCGTATCCATCTAGTTGCATGGCACCATTCTGGCACCACTGTGATGCCATGTCAAGAGCCAGTTTGCCCCCATGGAGGCGCCAATGGGTCCGTCGCTGCGCCGACGCGCCGCTCGCCCCCCGGCCGAGACTCGGACGGCCCAGGCCCACGCCCAGGCCCAGGCCCACGCCCAGGCCCACGCCCACGCCCACCACCACGCCCACGTCCACGTCCACTCCAGGGCCGCGGACGCCCGGCCCCTCCCCCACGTCCACGTCCACTCCAGGGCCGCGGACGCCCGGCCCCTCCCCGCAACGGGCGGATTGCAATCCTGCGGCTCCAACCGCCCTCGAAACCTGGACAACGCCCCAGTCGAGCGCTCGCACACGCCGAGTGGGACGTTGACCAGCTGGACGCTGGTTAACGTCCCGCTCGCGTCTCGCGGGCGCTCGAGTGGGTAGTTGTCCATGCACACCCGTATCGCGCTGCGCTGGCGTCAGCCGTCGTTGACGGGCCTGCGCCACGGCGAGAGCATTTGCCAATGCAGCTCGGCGACCCTGATGCCGACCGCGTGTCCGACCTCGGCCGTTCGTCGCACCGCGTGAGCGACGATCGGACGCGTTGGCTCGGCGAGCCTCCCGCTGCGGTACGCGTGAAGGTGACGGTTCTCGGCGGCCCGCGCGGTCCCTCGATTCGCGAGCGCGTCGCGGACATCCACGCCAGCATGAGGGCAGCGGCGCTCATCGGCCTCGTCGTCGTGATCGCCGCGATCGTCGCGTTTCTCGTGACTGGGCCGCTGGCCGGCCGCAACGAAACGTCACGACACGAGCGCGCGCAACTCCCCGGGATCACGGCGCCGCGAGTCGCGCGGGCAAACGGGCCGCCCCTTGCCTGCACCGCCGGCGCGACCGCGAGTCATGACCTGAGTTCCGCGGTCCAGGCCTTTGACCGCGCGGTCTGGTGCCTGGCGCTGTGGCGGCCAAGCCACTGAAACGTTCGACCGGCGTCCTTCAGCACCCCGCTTGCATCGTGTGCCAGCACCGCGTCTGACTGCGCGAGGAACGCCTCGAGCGGCTGCGGCGGCCGGCCGCGGACCAAGTCGGCCAGCGCCCCGCCGCCGCCGAGTGCACCCGCGAGCTGGGCGTCAGGCGCGGCCGAGCGCGGCCGCGAATTGCGCGTTGCGCTCCGCGAGCAGTTCCGCGGCCTCGTCGGGGTGCGTGAACGCGTACATCTTGCCCTGCTTGATCGCGTCGGCCACGAGCGCTCCGACCTCGGGCGGGTCCATGATCCGCATCACGTACTCGGGATCGTCGGCCGCTTCGTGGTCGTGGAGCCCGCCTGGCTGCAGCCCAGCCGGCCGGTTGCGCGATGGATGGTTTGCGTTCGTGCGCACGAGACCCGGCACGAGCACGGTCACGCCCACCGGCGAGCCGCGCTGCTCGAGCTCGGTGGCGAGCGTCTCGCTGAGCGCGAAGATGCCGTACTTCGTAACGCAGTAGGCGCCGAGCCGGGGGTAGGTCGCCAGGCCTGCCATCGATGCCGTGTTGACGATCCGGCCGCCGTCGGGGTTGCGCTCGAGGATCGGCAGGAACGTGCGCACACCGTGGATCGTGCCCCACAGGTTGACCCCCATCAGCCACGTCCAGTCGTCGATCGTGGTGTCGGCGAGCCAGCCGACGGGACCGACGCCCGCGTTGTTGCAGACGACGTGGACCGCCCCAAAGCGCTCCAGGGTCTCGTCCGCCAGCGCCTGCACGCTCGCGGCGTCGCTGACGTCGGTGCGAATCCCGGTCGCGTCCAGCTCCGCTGCGGTCGCGTCGAGCGCCGGCTCCTCGACGTCGGCGATCACGACCTGCATGCCCTCGCCGACGAGTGCTCCCGCGATCCCCTTGCCGATGCCGGAGGCGCCGCCCGTGACAACCGCCACCTTGCCGCGCAGCTCGCGCAGGCCGCTCACGCGACCCTCGTTCCGCGCCGCAGAGCGGGCGTGCGCCGGACGCTCTCGTGCATCGGCCCGATCCTAACCGAACGTATGTCA
Organism: uncultured Solirubrobacterales bacterium; assembly: GCA_963763525.1. GTDB lineage: Bacteria > Actinomycetota > Thermoleophilia > Solirubrobacterales > Solirubrobacteraceae > Palsa-465. The sequence goes on along the minus strand of CAVXPA010000005.1, from coordinate 188,176 downwards.
GGAGGCCTGCTCGCTGTGTTCGGCGATCGCGCGGTCGACCGCGGCATCGATGTAGCCGATCAGCTCTGGTGAGATTCGGTCGAGCCCCTTATGGTCATACCATGCGGTCGCGGCGAGTCCGAGCGCGACCCAGAAGAAGATCTCGCAGACGAGGATGATGAGCGACGTCGTCAGCCCCGCATCGCCGCGGGCGCCGAAGTAGAGAATGGCGCGGGTTCCCAGCAACGTGTTGCGCAACGGCTCGACGTGTCCCACTGTTCGGAAGACCGCAGGGAGCGCCTGGATCGGGACCGTCCCACCCGAGGATGCAAGCGACAGATACACGAGCAGGAGCACTGCGAGCAGCTGACCGATCGCGCCGAAGATGGCAAACAGCGTGAGCGTGCCCATGGCGATCATCAGCGCAGCGAGCGTCAGCAGCCCCCACAGCCTGACGATATGGGGGGCATTCATGCCGAGTAGGGGGACGGCGACCAGGAGGAGGATGACAATCAGCACGGGAGCCGCCACGACCGCGATCGCCAGCTTCACAAGCAGGGTCTGAGTCCGGTTGATCGCCACCGGTCGCCGCTGGGTGAACCGCGTGCCCATCTGCGATGAGGCATACCCGAGGCCGGCGTCGACGGAGGTGTTCACCAAGGTCGCACCGATGAACCCCGCCATCAGGGCGAGCAGCGCAATGTAGAACGCCGAGAGCCCGAGGGCCGTGTGATCGGGCAGCGGGCGATAGACGGATGTCGTGAGCGTGATCGGGTTGGCGATCCGACTGGCGAGGATCGGGTTGCTCTTGGCCTCCGGGCTGGCCAGCGCCGACAGCCGCGCGCCGATCAGCGGCGAGATCTTGGCCACCGCCGGAGTGAGCACGCCACTCGCCAGGCTGACGCCAATGCTGCCCAGACGCAGGTTCTCCTGGAGGTCGACCGCGGCCGTCGTGGGTGGGGTGGCGCCGGGGGTGCTGACGCCCGCGCCGAGCAGCACCGATCGGGTGAGCGTCGGCGGGATGACCAGCGTGGCATACGCAGCAGCCTTGTCCATCTCGGCGTGGGCTTGCCGCAGCGTGCTGGGCGTGAGCTTCAGGCGGGTTATCACCGCGGAGGAGCCCTCGAGTGCGCCCGCCAGGCTCGCGCCGACGTCTACGTGCTGCCCATCGACCACAGCTCCCGGGTCCTCGTTGACGATCCGCACGGGCAGGCCGCGCAGATGTCCGGTCGGGTTGACGATCGAACCCAGGTAGAGGACCACCATCGCCGCGGTGAACAGACACCCCAAGACGATCGGCGCGATCCAGATCGGTTTGGCGCGCAGGACCTGTACGGCGCGTACGTGCAGGCCCTGACGCGGCGGTGGCTGGTCGCTCGTCCCGGGTGGCTGGTCGCTCGTCCCCGGTGGGTGGTCGCTCATCCCCGGTGGCTGGTCGCTCATCCCCGGTGGCTGGTCGCTCATCCCCGGTGGCTGGTCGCTCATCCGCGGTGACTGGTCGCTCATCGCCGAATAGCTTTCCAGCCAGTCGGATTCTTGGTCGCGACGACAGCCCCCTCACGCTTCAGCGAGAGAGTCGCGGCCGTGATCCCGCGCGAGCGCGGGCGCAATCCCCTGGGCCGAGGGTGCTGGAGAGGCCAGAGTTCACGTCTTTGACGTTCCTCCGTTGTCTGCCCGACCTTCGAGCTTGCGCCGCCGCGGGAATTCGGCTACACGTCCGTCGGCTCGGGCGCGGGTTTGCCTGCCTGGCCTCTCCGCTGAATGAGCTCACCGTAGACGGCCTTCATACGAATCGCCGAAGAGTCGATGACCTGCGCAGAGCTCGCCGAACGGCCACGTCTAGTGGCGCAGCTCGCTCAGCGGTGGCTTTGGCCAGGTGTGGTGAAAGCTGCGCGCGGCGAACCGCCAGCCACCCGCGCCCCGCTCGACGATGTCGCGCGTGTAGCAGCTCGAGTGGATGACGATCGCGGGCGGCTCCCTCACCTCGGTGAGTATGAAGTAGGTGCGGACGGCACGCCGGTCCGCGCGCCCGTCCTCGTCGGGGTCGACGATGAACAGAGTGAGATGGTGCTGACGGGTGCGGGCGACAGGGTCGGCGGGCCCTTTCAGCGCTGTGTCAACAACGCCGTCGACCGTGACCGTGCTGCCGTCGTACCGGGTGGTTATCGCAGTCGGCGAGTAACACGACCTGACACCGTCGCCGTCGCCGTAGTTCATCGCCAAGTGGTAGCGGTCGTAGAGCTCACGGATGAGCAGGCGGTCCTCGATCGATGTCTCCATGTCTGGTATCGTGTCACTCCTCTTGCCGCCGGTCAACGCCCAGCCCTGAGGAGCGCGTGACTCCTGCGACTGCAAGCACGGTGAGCTGGCCAGCCTGGGAAGATCCGGGATTCTATCTCCAGGAGCCGGCGGTGATCTACGCGGCGATCGCGGCGCAGCGACGTGCGGCTCCTGTGTACTGGTACGAGCCGCCGGACTTCCCGACCGGTTTCTGGGTCCTGTCAAAATGGGAGCACGTACGGTTCGCCGCCGGACACGCCGAGTTGTTCTGCAACCGTTACGGCTTCTCGATCGGGGACGCGCGCGATCCAGCCGCCGTGACCGATCAGCTCCCGGAGTGGGCACGACGCGAGCTGGAGCGCCCGGGACTGTCGGCGGCGCAGACGCGCGGGCTGATCGCCCGCGGGAAGCTGTCGCTCGGCGACCCGCAGCTGGAGAACATGCTGATTCTCGATCCGCCGCGCCATACCGAGGTGCGCAACATCTTCATGAAGGCGCTGCGACCCAGCCTGGTTCGCAGCCTGAGGCCGGCGATCGGCGAGCTCACAGATGCTTTCCTCGACGAGATCGAGCCCGGATCGGTGGTCGATTTCGTCCGTACCTTGGGGCAGATTCCAGCGGCCTTGATGACCGAGCTGATCGGCGTGCCGCTCGAGATGCGCGGGCGGTTCATCGAGATGGCCTCGGCGCAGGTGCAGGCACTCACGGTGACACCCGGCAAGGGGACCGGCGAAGTGGCGCGCATGAACGAGCTCCTGCGCGAGATGCACGCCTACTGCGATGTGCTCCTGAAGAGCCGCCGTGACAGCGGCGGCACGGGCGACGACCTCGTCAGCGCGGTCGTCCGCTCCGAGCTCGACGGGGCGCCGGTCGATGGTCTGACGTTCGTGTTGTTCGTCAAGGCGTTCATCGCCGCGGGCGAGACGACACGCGACCTGCTCTCGTTCATGGCACAGGCGCTCGCCGAGCATCCGGACCAGCGGCGGCTGCTGCGCGCGAGACCGGAGCTGGCCGCGAACGCGATCGAAGAGACGCTGCGCTACTCGCCCCCGGCCTGGATGACGTGCCGCACCGCGACGCAGCGCGTGGAGATCGGTGGCCAGACGATCGAAGAGGGGGACTACGTCGTGCTCGCGTTCGCGAGCGCAAACCGCGACGAGGACGTCTTCGAGCGTCCGGACGAGTTCGACATCACACGTTCGTTCGAGCATGATCATCTCGGCTTCGGTTACGGCGTGCACTCCTGTCCCGGTGCGCTGCTTGCCCGGATCGACTCCGGAGCAATCTGGGAGCGACTGCTCGCGCGGTTCGGCGACTGGGAGCTGGCAGGCGCGCCGCAGCGATGGAGCAACCCCCATCTTCAGGGCATGACCAGCCTGCCGCTACGCTTCGGCGCCCGCCAGTGAACCCAGAGGAGAACGTCACATGCGCTTCGGATTAGGTCTCACGTTTGCGAATTACAGAGACTGGGATCGGTTCGAGGCGCTCGAACGCGGGGAGACGCCGCAATCGGCCGGGCCGATGCCCATGACCGACGCGCAGGTCTGGCGGGAGCATCTCGAGCTCGGGGATCTCGCAGAGCCGCTCGGCTTCGACACGATGTGGACGTTTGAGCAGCACGGAGCGCCGTACCTGATGATCACGGATCCACACCAGTTCTTCTCCTACTACGCGGGCCGGACGCGGCGGATCGACTTCGGCTCGATGATCACGGTGCTCCCATGGCACAACCCGTTCCGCCTCGCCGAGCAGATCTCGCTGCTGCAGCACCACATGGGGCCGCACCGACGTTACTTCTTCGGCGTCGGACGCGGGCTGGCGCGGCGCGATTTCGACACGATGGGCGCTGAGATCGAAACCTCCCGCGAGCGGTTCAATGAGGTGCTCGACGTCCTGCAGCTCGCGTTCACTCAAGAACTCTTCTCCTATTCGGGGAAATTCTTCTCCTATGAGAACGTGTCGCTGCGACCCCGCCCGCTGGACGCGCGGACGGTCGTCGAAGCCTGGGGAGCGTGGACGAGCGAGACGAGCTTGCGCAACATGGCCGGCCGCGGGTTGCAGCCGCTGACCGCACCGACCAAGGAGCTCGAGGGCTACCTCGAGGAGCTCGAGCTCTTCAACGAGGTCCGGCGGGACGCCGGCCACGGCCCCGCCGAGCGCCCCGTCCTCCAGGTGCCGCTTTACTGCTGCGAGTCCGAGCAGGAAGCGCTGGAGGGCGCGGAACAGTACTTCGAGGAATACGCCGATTCCGTGCGACGCCAGTACGAGATCGGGACGGCCCGCTTCGGAAACGCCACGGGTGTCGAGGAGTACAGCTCACAGCGGAGCACGGCATACGGCGGCGGTACGGCCGAGGGAGCCGTTCCCGCACTCAAGCAGAAGTTCCTGCGGGTCGGCATCGTCGGCACGCCCGAGCAATGCGCGGAGAAGGTGGTGGCTCATTACGAGCAGGTGAATCCGTCCGAGCTCGCGACGCTTGGCGGCGTGCTCGGGACGATGTCCCGCGCGCAGGCCGAGAAGAGCATCCGGCTATACGCGCAAAAGGTGCTTCCGCGGCTCGCACATCTGCGCGCCGAGCGCCAGGCGATCGCGGTCCAGTAGCTCCTCCGCAGCGCTCACCCGGCGGGCGCCGCCTGACCCCAGTCCGCGTCGAGCAGTTCGCCGACGGCGTCGTCGACGATGTAGAGCGCGTCGATCCCGGCCATATATCCCGTCGCGAACGTGATCGAGTGTGTCACTTGGGCCTTTGTCATACCCCACGCGCGCCCCAGCAGCACCGCCTCGCGGATTCCGTCCGCGAAGCCTCTGTTCACGTTGTGGTGAATCATGATGTAGGGCAGCAGCTGCTTTGGAAGCGCGCCCCGCAGCGCGCCCTCGAGCTTCGCACGCCAAGCCTTCAGGTAGTCCGGATTGTGCCGCGCCAGCAGCCGCACGGAACGCGGCACCTCGCCGATCAGCTGCTCATACCAATCGAACAGCGCGCGCCGGTCCCGTGCGGACATCGACGCGCGCGAGAAGTCCATCCCGGACCGCAGCGCATCCGGGTCGGGCGCCCAACCAGCCGGGAACCGCGCCGGCTGCTCCGGCGGCGTGTAACCCTTGAGGTAGTCGAACGCAGCGTGATAAACGAAGTGCATGCCACTGGGACCGGAGTGGGTGAACGCGAGCGCAAGGATCTCGCCGACCTGATCCTTCGTCGCGCCCTCGTGCCGAGAGTTGCGGACTTCGTGCAAGATCCCTTCCTGATAGCGGTGACACGTATACCAATGCAGCATGGTCGTGCACGCGAGGATCTGAAACGCGCCCTCGCCGGGGACGAGGAACGCGCTGTTCATCTGCCGGAAGTGAAGCTTCAGCATGTCTGGTCGCGTCTCGAGCATCACCGAGTACGCGGACAGCGGGTAGGTGAACTTGCCGCCCAGCGACTCGAGCACCTCGCTCCGAAACGCCGCGATCTCAGCCGGTGTCGTCACCTCGACGTTGCCGAGATCGAGACCGCGATGCAGGGCCCGCTTCGTCATCCGGAGCCCTCACGACTTTCGGCGGACGGCTCGCCCGCCGCTCCCGGCGCCGCTGTTCTCGGTTCCCTGCGCGCGCTCATCAAGACCAACGCAACTGTGGCGGGCTCCTCGGAGCGGTTGCGCCAAGCATGCGGAGCGCCGTTCTGAATCAGGAAGTCTCCCGGGCGCAGCGTCACCTCACGGTCATCCTGCTCGAGACACACCTCGCCTGAGATGACGATCGCTATGTCGAAGCTGTCAGTCGAATGCATGCCGGTCTCCGGATCGACGACGTGGCCGTACGGCTGCGCCTCGGAGAGCCGCTTCCAATCGGCCGAAGTAGCTGTGTCGGATTGAGCGCTGCCGCTGCGCTCGACGACACCCGAGCCCGGCGGAAACGTGATGACGTTCAGGCGCAGGCCGTTGCCCTGCGGATCCGGGAACGAGCTGCGGGGAGAATACGGCGTGTCGTCGTGGTGCGGAAGCGAGGGCGGCTGATCCCAACCCCACACCCCGTACCACCGGGTCTCGCGCATCTGAATCGGTGTCACCTCTTCAACGTGGGTGAACACGCCCTTGCCATCCTCGGTCTCGCCCGTCACGACACGGCGAATGCGCTCGATCACGGTCCTCCTTTCAGCGGTTGCACTGGTTGGCGCCCTCACCCAGGCTGCGAGGGCCGTCTTTCATCCGAGCGCCGGGATCACCTCGGCCACGAGCCGCTCGAGCTGTTGCGAATCCTCGACGAGCGGGTTGAGCAACACCAACTGCGCACCGGCGTCCGCCACCGCACGGATGCCAGCGATGCACATCTCAGCCGGGCCCGCGACGATCTGTTCCGAGAAGCCGGCGCGTCCGTAGTGACGCGTGAGTGCGTCCTCGAGTCGCCGGCGCGCGAGCGCGGCATCGTCCTCGACGTGGACATACACGCGCTTGCCGATCCGAAACGTGTCGGGCGCACGGCCGTGCGCGCAGCTCCTGCCGCACGACCTCGACCAGTGCGGCGAACTGCGACGTCGTCTGTGAGCCGGCGCCCATGAACCCGTCTCCGTGGCGGACCGCGCGCCGCATTCCCGCCGGCGCGCTGCCACCGAACCAGACCGGCGGGTACGGCTTCTGCACCGGCTTGGGCTCCATCGAGGCGCCGTGAAGCTTCCACAAGCGCCCATCGAAGTTGATCTCACGCTGCGTCCAGCACGCCTTCATCAGCGCCAGCGCTTCGTTGAAGCGTGCAACCGGCTTGTACGCGTCGATGCCGAACGCCTCGAACGGCCGCCCCCGACCGCCCGTCGCGACACCGACTTCGACTCGGCCGTGACTCAGGCAGTCGAGCGAGCTGATCGCCTTTGCCAAGTCCAGTGGGTTGTGCAACGGGAGCACGAACACCGCACAGCCGAGTCGCAGCTGCCCGGTGCACGCCGCCGCATAGCTCAGCGCCTGCAGCGGCGCGAGGCTACCGGCCGAGCCGAGCACCTGCTCCTGCACCCACGCGCTCTCGAACAGCCCCAGCTCCTCGACGCGACGCAGATACGCGCGCAAAGCAGCCGCATCGAAGTGGCTCTCGCGCGCGTACTGCGGGATCGAGATCGCAAATCGCACGATCGCTCAGCTCTCGAGGCGCGCGTACTGCGGGATCGAGATCGCAAATCGCATCATCGGTCAGCTCTCGAGGCGCGCGAGCGCGATCGTCGCGGCGCTCGCCTGCTGAGGTTCGCGCGTGACCTCGATCCGATCCACCGACTTGACGCTCAGGAAGCAGTCCCACTCGGAGGGTCCGACCAGGCGCGGGAAGCCGGCAGGTCGCGGGCTGGTCCCCCCTTCGTACTCGAGCTCGAGCAGAACCCGCTCATCCTCCGCCTGCTCGCGGGTGAGCACGGCCGTGTACTCGCCGCACGCGATCGTGACATAGCCGGCCGCGTCGGCGACGCCGGCGAGCGCTAGCAAGGTGATGAGCCGCACCCCACGCCAGCGCTCGCCGAGGCGGCTCCAGCCTTCCCGGCAGTGAAAATCGGCGACCAGCTCGGCATCCATCAGCGAGCGCAGCTCCTGCGATCCGAGGCAAACCGGTCGCTCGACCTCGCCACAGATTGAAAGCGAAACGCGATCGCTCATCGACGAGCCGATTCTACGGCCGCGCTGGTTGGCACAATCGCCCCGTGGCGTATGAACCGCACGACGACGGCCGGACGTGCTCCACCGAGCAGATCTGGCAGACCTTCTGATGCGCCCTGTTCTCGCAGCCGCCGTACTCGGTGCGGGCGGAGGGCTCCGTTCGTTCGCGCCGCCCGCCGTTCTGGCCGCCCGAGGGCGCGGTCCGTTCGCCGGGCCTGCCCGGTTCGTCGCCTTTGGCGCCGCGGCGGGCGAGATCGTCGCCGACAAGCAGCCCGACATGGAGAGCCGGTGGTCGCCGCGAGGGCTGTCCTTCCGTCTCCTCTTCTCTTCCACGGCAGGCCACGAGCTGGCCGGCCCGACCGGGGCGGTGGTCGCCGCGGCCGCCGCGCTGATCAGCGCGCGCGCCGGTTCGTTGATCCGCGGGGCACTCAGCCGCCAGCCGGTGTCGTTCATCGCGGCGGTTTCGGAGGACTTCGTCAGCTACGGGCTCGTCGCCCTCGTGACGCACACGCCGGCGTCGAACGCGTCGCACTGATCCTGGAGCACGCGAGCGCGAGGCGATCTGCATCGCGCGATCGTCGCGATGCCCCGGTCGGTGTCGGCGGTGCTGCTACGGCGTCGGTTCGCCCCCGTCGCGCTACGGCGTCGGTTCGTCTCCCTGGTCCTCGTCGGGAATGACTTGCATTACCGGCACGTGGAGCTCGCGTTGCAGCCGCTCGAGCTCGCCTTTCTCCTGCCAGGTCTCGCTTGCGGTCGGGTGGGTGACGACGATTACCTCGTCGGCGCCAAACCGCCGGAGCTCATCCTCGATCGCCGTCGTCGTGCTCGGATCCCCGACCGTCCCGCGGACGGGGATTTCCTGCTCCCGCGCCCACGTCAACGAGCGTGTGAGGCGGTCGTGTGCGTCGGCGAGCTCATCGTCGATGTCCGACATTGCCAGGTGGAGGTGAGAGGCCAGCACCGGAGCGAGCACATCGACAAGGACATCGCCGTCGCTCTGATCGAGGATGCGGTGCGCAACTCCTTTCCGGCGAGCGCCTCGTTGGCGACGACGAGCACATGTCGCCTCCTCCGCGCAGATTCGGGGCTGAAGGTCTCTTCGGCGGCCTCCTCGAGAACGGGAGCGCGGTCCCGTCGAGCGATATACGAGTACCGGCCGGCCGCCACGACGACCGCCAGCCCGAACACGCCCAACCCGACCCATGGATTGCCGAAGATTCCGATCACGAGCGACACCGCCACGATCGCCGCGCCGCCCAGCGTGAAACGGTAGGCGTCGGATTCTGATCTGAAGGGCGCTCGCATCTCAGTTCCTCTTCATCGGATTGTTGACCACGCGCGGGTGACGCGGCATCACCCATTGTGGGTGGTTTGTCACACTGTCTCGGGCGCGCCGGCTACACCAGGCGCGCATTCCGCGAACTCAGCCGCCCGACCGTCGGGCGTGACACGCGCTGCCATTGTTCAGACCTGGCTAACGTCCCACTCGACGCGCCCAAGATCGCGAATGGGACGTTGACATAGCACACGAGGGACAACGTCCCACTGGCCAATCCGGCGCGCTCGAGTGGGGCGTTATACAGCTCAACTCACCCGTCTAACCGAGTGGCGCAGTCACACGGCTAAGTCGAGGACGTTGGCAGCACCGCGATTGCCTCGATCGAAACGAGCAGCCCGCGGGGCAGCCGCACATGGGCCGGGGCAGATCGCGCGGGCGGCGGATCGGGCATGTGTCGGGCGTAGACCTCGTTGAGGCGGCCGAAGTCCTCCACGTCGGCGTAGAAGATCGTCGTCTTGACGACGTCATCCATGGATGATCCAGCGGCCTCGAGCACGGCGGCGAGGTTCAGGAGCGCCTGCTCGGTCTGGGCTTCGATCCCGTCCGCAATCGCGCCGGTCGCGGGGTCGATACCGGCCATGCCCGAGCAGAAGACAAACCCGCCCGCGACGATCGCCTGGCTGTAAGGCCCGAGCGCGTCGGGGGCCCGATCGCTCGAAACCGCCTTCCGCGTCAGCGCCCGCTCCTCTCAGAGAGGATCGCGCGGCTCAGTGAGCCGCTTGCTCAGCGCGTCGCGGCAGTTTCCAGCCAGGCCGCACGAAGTGGCACGTGTAGCCGTTCGGATAGCGCTCGAGGTAGTCCTGGTGCTCGGGCTCCGCCTCCCAGAACGGTCCGGCGGGCTCCACCTCGGTGACGACCTTGCCCGGCCACAGGCCGGAGGCTTCGACATCGGCGATCGTGTCCTCCGCGACGCGGCGCTGCTCGTCGTCGACGTAGTAGATCGCCGAGCGGTAGCTCATGCCGACGTCGTTGCCCTGACGGTTCTTCGTCGTGGGGTCGTGAATCTGGAAGAAGAACTCGAGCAGGTCCCGGTAGGAGATGCGCTCCGGGTCGAACCCGATCTCGATCGCCTCCGCATGCGAGCCGTGGTTGCGATACGTCGCGTTCGGTGTGTCGCCGCCGGTGTAGCCGACGCGCGTGCTGATCACACCGTCGAGCTTGCGGATCAGATCCTGCATACCCCAGAAGCACCCGCCTGCAAGGATCGCCTTCTCGGTTTCGGCCATGTCTCTGCTCCTCGTCGCGATTCTTTGATCCCCCCATACGATACGAGGCCGTGGAGCCACGCGTTCCCGCGCTCGAGCCGTCCTCCATCCGCTGCGCTCCGGCGACCCGCACGCAGGTGCCTGCGCCACCACCTTCCTGGCCGTGACGATCGCACTAGGCCTCCTCGCGGCCGTGTTTTGGGGACTCCCGGACGTGCCGCTGGCCGTCGCCGTGCGACGCGTCGGGGAGCTCCAGGTGTTGGTGTGGTCCCTTGCGATCGGCATCGTCGCGACGCTGCCGATCGTGGTGGCGACGGGCGCGCCGCATCTGACCGCTCGTGGCATCGGCCTCGCGATCGCGGCCGCGGCGGTGACCGTGCCGGCGTACCTCACCGCTTTCAGCGCATTCCAGACCTGCCCGGTCTCGGTTGTCACGCCGATCCTCTCGTGCGAGGGCGCCGCAGCCGCTGTCATCGCAGTCATCTTCGGTGAGCGATTGAACGCCGCCCTGGCGTTCTCCCTCGCCGTAGCCGTCGTTGGCGTCGTCCTCGTCGGGATCAGCGGTGGAGAGCACCAGCGCGCACACACCCGCGGCGTGGCCCTCGTCTGCGTTGCGGCCATGATCTGGGGCGTGGTGCTCGCGCTGGGCGCTCCGGTCACCCGCGAGCTGGGGGTGTGGTGGGGATTCCTGCTCGTCCGGGTCTTCGCGCTGGTCTTCGCGCTCGCCCTTGCGCTCGGCACCCGTCGAGGTCCCGCGCTCAAACCGGCGTTGCGCAGCGAACCCTGGCGCCTGGTCGCCTGGGGACTGGGCGACGCGGGCGCCTACCTGTGTTTCTATCTCGCCGCCCACCGCGGACCGGTCGCGGTCGCCAGCGTCCTCGCCGCGCAGTTCGCGGTCTTCGGGGCTTTGACCGGGGTCCTCTTCCTCGGCGAACGGCTCCGCGCGCACCAGTGGCTCGGCGTCGCCATCGTCATCGCCGGCGTCACCGCGGTCTCCGCCATCGCCGGCTGAGCCGCGCTCCTCAGCTCGAGCGCGGTGCTATGCGTTCACGCCACTTTCGCGCCGGGACGGATCTAAGGCTCTGCTCGTGAACGTTCGGCATGGGGCGGGACGCGTGACGAGAGGAGACGGGAGATGTGGGGACACGGTGTCGTGGCGGCGCTGGTGGCAGCGGTTTGCGGCTGGGCGTGCTCGGCGGCCTGGGCGGCGGTGACGCCGGGGTGGGAGTGCATTCCGAAAACGGCGGGTGACGCGGTTCTGTCGGGCGGGACGGGGTCCTCACCGTCGTGCGCGTCGAGTAGCACGGCGGTGCTGGCGCCGACGTACGTGTCAGCCGGAGTCGACGGCAAGGCGACGGTCGAATTCGCCGCAGTGAATGTGCAGGTCGTGGACGGCTCCGGGTCGACCTCGACGGTCAATGGCACCGGCAACCTCGTGCTCGGCTATGACGAGAGCGCCGCACGCAGACTGGGTCACACGACGTCGTGTTGGGCGAGAAGCAGTCGTACACCAGCTACGGGGATCTGGTCGGCGGCTACGGCAACGACGCGACGGCGGCGTACGCGACGCTGGCCGGCGAGGACAACAAGACCAGTGGTGCGTACGGCTTCGCCGCGGGCGACGCGAACACGGTCAGCGCCAGTAATGCAAGCGTGCTGGGCGGCTACAAGAACACCGTCTCGACGTCCTATTCATCGATCGCGGGCGGGTGCTCCAACGAGATCGGGACCGGCACCGTGTCGGTTTCCAGCGACTGCTCCGACACGACGAGCTTCAAGGGGGATTTCGCGTCGATCGCGGGCGGCTCGGGCAACCAGGCGACCGGCATCGGCTCATCGCTGACGGGCGGACAATTCAACATCGCGGCCGACCCGTTCGCGAGCGTCGACGGGGACTGCGACAACCTCGCCGGCGCTGGCACGCCGCCGACGTCGACGTGCAACACCACCGGCGTCGAGGCGGTCCTCGCGGCAAACGACAATCAGGCCTCCGACCCGTTCGCGAGCGTCGTCGGTGGTTGCTACAACCTGGCCGGCTCGGCGACGCCGCCGGCGAGCTCGAGCAGCTGCGCGAGTGGACAGGCCATCGAGTCGATTCTCGGCGGCAGCCACAACGTCGCGGAAGGCCCGCGGTCCGTCGTCGCCGGCGGGCAGTACAACCTCGCCGATGACGAGGCCAGCAGCGTCGCCGGCGGCTGCGACAATCTCGCCGGCGCCGGCTCCTTGCCCGCCGTGCTCTGCGCCGGCGCGGGTTCGGCCGACGTGGTCCTCGGCGGTTTCAACAACCAGGCCTCGGGAACCGACGCGACGAGCGATGGCGGCGAGTTCAACCTCTCGAGCGGCACGTACGCGAGCGTCGTCGGTGGAATCGAGAACGGCGCCTCGGGCGAGGGAGCATCGGTGCTCGGTGGCAACGGCAACGACTCGACCGGCAACTGCGGCATGATCCCTGCCGGGCCGGGCGACACGTGCTGAGAACAGTGGTGATCATTACGTCGGGGGCAGTCAAGTGGAGTGACTGACAAGGTCACCAGCATCAGAACATCCACTGCCCACCATCCGCGTTGATCGTCTGGCCGGTGACGTAACGAGAGTCGTCACTCGCCAGGAAGACCGCGACCGGACCGATGTCCTGTGCGGGGTCGCCGATGTGACCGAGCGCAGTCGTGGCCTCGAACGTTCGCAGATACTCAGCCGCGACGCGCCGTTCCACGGCCGGCGTGTGGGCCCAGGGATTCAGGACGTTGACCCTGATCTGGTATCTGCCCCAATCGCGCGCGGCCACGCGGGAGAGCGCGCGGATCGCCTCCTTCGTGGCGGCGTACGCCGCACGCCCAGGAGAACCGTGCAGTCCCGCGTAGGAGCCGACGTTGATGATCGAGCCGCCGTGCTCGCGCAGATGGGGAAACGCGGCCTGCATGAACTGCACGGTTCCCAATAGGCCCGACTGAAGCTCCTCCAGGAAATGCTCTACGGTGACCTGCTCGAGACTCGCCGCCGGAGTGAAGGTGTGGGCGTTGTTCACCAAGATCTCGAGGTGGCCGAAGCTCGCGATGGCCTGCGCGACCGCGCGCTCGGCGGTCTCGCGCGCACTGACGCTGCCCTGGACCAGGCAGCTGCCGGCGCCGGCCGCAGCAATCGCTGCTTCGGCGGAAGAGAGCGTCTCGAGCGTGCGACCCACGATCACGATGCTGCACCCCTCCCGCGCCAGCGCCAGCGCGATGCCCTTGCCCACGCCCTGCCCCGCGCCGGTCACGACGGCGACACGACCCGCCAACCGAGCAGCTCGAATCATCGGACGTTCAGCCGATGCCCGCGTACCAGCTTGCGCGACACCGCCCAACGGTAACACCATGACTGTTCTCCGCCTCGGCCCGGCGCCGCCCTGGATCGGCGTCCATATATGTGTAGGATCTTCGCGTTGGCAGTCCGCTGCGTGATTCGCGGCCGCGACACCTGAAAGGACACGACATGAGCACAGCAGTCGAGTGGCCAAGGTGGGAGGAGCCCGCCTTCTACATGCAGGACACCGACACGATCGCCGCGCAGATGGCGGCCGAGCGCCGTGCCGCCCCGGTCCACTGGTACGAGTCGCCCGCACTGACGACCGGCGTGTGGATACTCTCGAAGTGGGAGCACTGCCGGTTCGTCGAGAGCCGGCCAGACCTGTTCTCGATCGAGCGTGGGTTTCAGATCGGCGATGCCACGCAACCCGAGGTGGTCATGGCCCACCTGCCGGAATGGACGCGCAATGAGCTGGCCAAGCCGGGGCTGAGTCACGGTCAGGTCCGCGGGCTGATCGCGAAGGGCAAGCTGTCGCTGGGCGACCCGAACTTCGTCAACATGGTGCTGCTCGACCCGCCCCGCCACGGCCAGGTCCGCGACATCTTCATGAAGGCGCTCAGGCCGAGCCTGGTCCGCAGCCTGCGATCGAAGATCGCGAGCATCACGGACGAGTTCCTCGACCGCATCGAGCCGGGTGGGGAGGTCGATTTCGTTACGACGATCGGGCGCATTCCGGCGACGCTGATGACCGAGCTGATCGGCGTGCCGCGCGACATTCGCGAGGAATTCATCGCGATGGCCAGGAACCATCTCACTGCGATCACCGTGATGCCCGACCGCGATCCCGAGGAGGTCGAGCGCCTCCGTCAGGCGGAGGCGAAGTTCCAGGGCTTCTGCGAGGACCTGCTGGCGCAGCGGCGCGCGAGCGGCGGCGAGGGCGAGGATCTGATCAGCGTGATCGTGCGCTCGGAGCTCGACGGCAAGCCGGTGCCGCGCAACCTCGCGGTCGTCTACATCACGCACTTCGTCGCGGCCGGCGAGACCACGCGCGACATGCTGTCGTTCTTCGCACGCGAGATGGCGCTGCGGCCCGAGCAGCGACGGCTGCTAGTCGAGCGCCCGGAGCTGATCGCAAACGCGATCGAGGAGACACTCCGCTGCTATCCGGACACCTGGACGCACTGCCGCACCGCCAAGCAGGACCTCGAGATCGATGGACACACGATCGCAAAGGACGATTTCGTCATGGCCGCCTTCGCCAGCGGCAACCGGGACGAGGACGCCTACGAGCGCCCGGATGAGTACGACATCACGCGCAGCTTCGAGAACGACCATCTCGGCTTCGGCCACGGCGAGCACTCGTGCCCCGGGGCGCTGCTGACGCGCGTCGACGCCGGCGTGATCATCGAGCGCCTGGTCGCTCGCTTTCCGGACTGGGAGATCACCGGGACTCCTCGGCGCTGGGCGACTCCATTCCTACAGGGGATGGCCACGCTTCCGCTCACGTTCACGGGTCGGCCGGCAGTTGTAACGTGAATCGCGCGCCGCCGGTCGGCGACGGGTCGCACGTGATCGTCCCACCGTGTAACTCGATCGTCCGGCGGGCGATCGCGAGGCCAAGGCCTGTGCCGCCGCGCGGACTTCCGGGGAGGCGGACGAACGGTTCGAAGATGCGCTCACGCTGATCCGCGGGTACGCCGGGGCCGTTGTCGCTCACCGACATGGTCGGACCGTCCGCAGTCTGGGCGACTTCGACCACGACTGCGTCGGCGACCGCGAACGCGTTCTCCAGCAGGTTGCGGACAGCGCGGAGCAGGGCATTCCGGTCACCGGTCGCTGGAACGGAACCGGCCGTGAGCAGTTCGACGCGCGCGGCCGGAGCGGCCGTGCGCGTGGCGGCGATCGCAGTCGACGCGAGGTCGGTGAGGTCGACTGCTTCCAGGTGCGGTCGCTCGCGAGCGTCGAGCCGGGCGAGGTTCAGGAGGTCGTCGATCAGGTGCCCGAGGCGACGGCTGTCGCGGGCGAGTTGCGCTTCGATCGCGTCCCGCGCCGGTCGCGCCGGCTGATCTCGTAGGAGGCGCTCGGCGGTCGCCTGAAGCGCGGCGACGGGCGTGCGGAGCTCGTGTGAGGCGTCGGCCAGGAACGTTCGCATTGCCGCCTCGGATGCGCGCGCTTCCGAGACGGCACGATCGAGTAGCACGAGTGCGGCTGCGAGCGCCGCCAGGAGCGCGAGGGCGATCACGCCGCCGATCGCTTCGGTGATTTCCAGGCTGCGGACCTGCCGGTCGATCCCGGCGAGGCTGCCGGTCAGGGTCGCAGGCACCGCGCTGCCGTCGACCTGGATTCGCTCATGCACGGTCAGGAGGGCTTCGCCGGGGGTGGCCTGAAGGGTCCCGCCGGGCGCCGTTATCCCGGCGAGGTCGACCGAGATGCCCTCCGCGGCGAGCGCGCCGATCTCCGACTTCAACGATCCAGACGTTTGTGCCAGGCCGAGCGCGGTCGCCCCCGATGCGAGGTCCGCGCGAAGGCGCTGCTCGAGCCCATCGCGGTAGCGCAGCGTGATGATCACGACGAACGCTGCGAGAACGGCGGCTACGACGAGCACCGAGGCGGCAATCAGCCGCGTGCGCGTGCGTCGGTGGCCGCTCACGTCGAGAACCGATAGCCGATCCCGCGGACCGTGTGGATCAGGCGGGGTCCGTTGCCCTCCAGCTTTCGCCGCAGCGCGCTGATGTGAACCTCCACGAGGTTGTGGTCGTATGCGTCATAGCCCCACACCTGGGTCAGCAGCTGGTCCTTGGATAGGGCCTGTCCGCGATGACGCATGAGGAAGGCGAGCAGACGAAGCTCGGTCGAGGTCAGCGCGAGCTCGTGACCGGCACGAGCGGCGAACCCGTGCTGTTCATCGACGAGCAGGCGCTCGATTTCCAGAACCTGCGGGATCGCGCCTCGGCGGCGCAGGACGGCCCGCACACGCGCCATCAGCTCCTCGAGCGCGAACGGCTTCACCAGGTAATCATCGGCGCCCAGTTCGAGTCCGGCCACCCTGTCGGCCACGGCGTCACGGGCCGTGAGGAAGATGATCGCCAGCTCACGGTGCTGGCGCAGCGTTCTTGCCAACTCGAAGCCGTCGCCCCTCGGCAGCAGCACATCCAGGATCGCCAGATCCGGCGCGACCGCCAGCACTTCTCCGGGACTGGGGAGATCCTCGAACGCGGTCGCGGTGAAACGCTCCGCGCGAAGCGCGCCGAGTACCGCATCGCGTACCGGCTGCTCGTCCTCGACCACCACCACTCGACCGATCGGCTCGCCCATCGCGTGAGCGATTGTCGCTGACGCTGCCTGAAGATTCGCTGAAGAACCGCTGCGCTTCAGGTTGATCTCAGCTCGCCGCACGATCCTCAGGGTGCACCAAAACGACGCCGCCCCGGCGGCCACACCGAGAGGAGACCAACGTGCACCAACACAAGGGCAAGAACGTCCGGATCCGCTACACAGCGGCGGGCGCACTCGCGGCACTCGCCGCTGTCGGCGCGATTGCCGGCACGGGAGCCCTGGCCGCAAAACCGAGCGCCGGGACACCTCGGCACGCCGCGGTGGCGAAGGGCTCGGCTACGAAGACGCCAACGCAGCCGGGGGCGTCCAAGGTCCGCGCGCCCCAACCGGGCTCGGATCAGCCGTTCCTGAACGCCGTTCAGCGGCTCGTCAGCGACGGCACGATCAGCGCGGCTGAGGGCCAGGTTCTCGATCGCGAGATTGCGGCAGGCAGCCTCAATTCGCAGACGCTCACCGGGTTCAGCCAGTCCCAGCTCCAAGCGGTGGAACAGACGCTCCAGAGCACCAAGCAAGCACTGGCACCCAGAGTGGCGCGAGCGCCGAAATGAGGCGCCGCGCGGGGCCTAACGGCGGGCATGTTGCGCGACCACATCCGCGGTGAACGTCGCTGACGGCCGGCACCTGCGACCCTCGGCGCGAGCCGTCGCCGCCCTCATCGCCCCGGCCGGACTAGCCCTCCTGGCCGCGGCGAGCGGCGGTGACAGGCTGGGACACTGGTGTGATGGAAATCCGGCACGCCCGGCCGGCGGATGCATCGGCTCTCGCAGGCCTGCTCGGCGAGCTGGGCTATCCCGCGACACCATCGGCGGTGCTCGCGCGCCTCGAAGCGCTCGGTGACGGGAACAGGGTGCTGCTCGCCGGCGAGGCGCCGGCCTCGTCGCGCTGCACCGGATCGAGCGTCTCGCGGAAGGTTGTCCCCTCGCCCGCATCACCGCGCTGGTCGTGGCGCACTCCCACCGCCGTCGAGGCGTTGCCCAAGCGCTGCTGAGCGCTGCCGAGCAAATCGCTCGCGGCTGGGGCTGCAACCTGTTGGAGGTCTCCAGCGGTCTGCGACCCGAGCGCGCGGGTGCGCATCGGTTCTACGTGGATGCCGGATTCTTCAGTGCCACGGAGCGCACTGCGCACTACTGGAAGACCATCGCGTGAGGTGCTCCCGTCGCAAACATTTTCGCTCCTCCGATTGCGTCGGGTCTGGCTTGCGGCGTGCGATTACGCGGCATGACGACGGGCTTGATGAAGCGCCCCTGTGTGGTATACATTGGAGCTGGAGAGGACGGGCAACCGTCGCCGGGGGCGCAACGACGAGCCTCTCCTGAAGCGGTCACGGGTCGCGTGATACCTGTGGGCCGAGCATCCAGGCCATGAGGCCCTGAACAGAAGGAGCAGCATTGCGTCATCGTATTGCGGCCGTGCTCGCCGCCGCAGGAGCCGCGGCAGCGATCGGCACGCTCGCGTCAAGCGCCATCGCCGGGACGTCGGCGGGGCCTAAGTCGACCAACGGCAATCCAGTGCAGGTGGTCGCATCCGGAGTGATGGTGCCGACGTCGTTCGCTTTCGGCAACGGAGCCGTCTTCGAGGGTGACGGCGGCAACAGCCAAACGCTGCCGAACGGGGGGCTCTATGTGCTCCACAACGGCAAGGCGACTAAGGTGTCGACCGGGCTCATTTTCGTCGCCGGCCTGCAGTTCCACCATCGCGTCCTTTACGCCAGTGGCGCCACGATCGGCGCCACCGGTCCGCAGTTCCAGATTCTGGCCCTCAGGGGCTGGAACGGCGTCACCTTCACCAGCCAGAAGGCGATCTACACCGCCCCGAGCGGGTTCCAGGGCTTCAATGGTCTGGCGTTCGGAGCCAACGGCCGCATATACGTCGGCGTCGACGTTGGCCTGCTCAACAACAACGACCACGGTCCGGCGAGTACCTCCCCGTACCTGTACGACATCCTGACGATGAACGTCAGCGGCTCTGACCTCAAGGTGTTCGCGACGGGGATGCGGCAGCCATGGCAGATGGCGTTCCCGGCTGGGTCGAGCTCACCGTTCGTCTCGGACTTCGGTCAGGACTCGGCGGCCGTCAATCCGCACGACTTCCTGCTGCGCGTCAGGAACGGGCAGAACTACGGGTTCCCGAACTGCAACTGGACGAAGCCGAGCGCGTGCAGGGGCTTCGCCAAGCCGTTCAAGATGTTCGCACCGCACACCGACGTCGGTGGCGTCGCCATCATCGGCAACACGCTGTACCTGTCGGAGTTCGGCTTCGACGCCCCGCTGCGACCGGCCGCGGTGGTTTCGCTGCCGATCAGCGGCAACGGCAGCGCCAAGCCGCTTGTCGACGACGTGCCCACCGGCGACCAGGTCATCGGGCTGGGCGCGTGGGGCGGCTACGTGTACTTCGGCGTGACCAATCAGAAGACCGGCACGGTCTACCGGGTTAAGGCGTAAGGCTCGGTTCGTGTCGTAGAGACGTGTGTACCGCGCAGCGCGGGGACGCTACCTGAGCGTCCCCGCGACTGCGGCGAAGTCCCGCTCGATCTCGCCGTCGGTCGTGCGCTGGAAGCAGACGAGCAGCTCCTCGTCGAGCACGGCGGCGATCTTCTGCAACGTCGCGAGACTCGGGGTGTGAGTACCGCTTTCCAGACGCGAAATCGCCGTGTGCGACGTCCCGGCGGCAGCTGCGACCTCCTGTTGCGTCAGGCCCAGCTCGAAGCGTCGCTCGCGCAGGTGCGCGGCGATCGGGTTCGTCGTGCGTAGCGCGCGAATCCTCGAGTATTCATCGCGCGCCTCCCGGTACTCCTGACTGCGCGCCGCGCGTTCAGCCGAGGCCTCTACCGCGGTGCGCCCGATGGGGCTGTGAGGATTCGTCGACATTGCCCTAGCTTACCAGTAGTGATAAGTCACCGATCGCGCAGCGGCGCGTCGCGGCCGGCCGCGCGCGGCGGTATGCGCCTCTCGGCGTCCATTCGCGCCTTGAAATCGGCAAACCGCATGTTCGCGAGCTCCCGGTGGCGGGCGGGGAGCTGCTCGGTGTTCTTCTCGAAGATGTGGAGCAGGACGACGAGCTGCCCCGATCGCCGATACAGGAGGCGATAGCGCGTCTTCGCGAACCGCACCCGCAGCTCTCGCAACCCGCCGTCGACCTGCGAGCTGATCGGATGCTCGGGCGGCGGGGCCGACGGGTCCTTACCGTTCAGGTACCGCGCGACGTAGTCGTCGATCTTGACCGCAGCAGCCGGATTGAGTGCCGCGAGATCGGCCAGGAAC
This sequence comes from uncultured Solirubrobacterales bacterium, assembly GCA_963763525.1. GTDB lineage: Bacteria > Actinomycetota > Thermoleophilia > Solirubrobacterales > Solirubrobacteraceae > Palsa-465. The sequence goes on along the minus strand of CAVXPA010000005.1, from coordinate 167,880 downwards.
GCGTTGACAGGCTCGCGGCCGGCCTTGTCGCGGTAATAGACGGCTTGTGTTCGGCGGGCCATGTCCCTGAGCGTCTGATTAGGAGGGGCGGTCGGATCACGCGCCGCGAACCTCGACTCACGGCCGCACGCGGGGTCCACGAGCAGAGCCTCGTACAAGGGGCTGTTCACCCCCTGGCGCGCCGGCGTTCCGGCTCCGGGGGTAACACCGGGCGCGATGCCGCGTCTAGCTAGCCGGCCGTGGTCTCGTCGCGCAAGAGCAGGTCCTGTGCACGGTCCGGGTCGGGCACGGGCCGGACCCGCCCGTCGCGAGCGAGGTGGAGGAAGCGATCGAGTGTCCGCAGGAAGGCGCGGTCGTGGGAGACCGCCACGACGGTTCCGGTGAACGATTCGAGGGCTTGTTCGAGCGCCTCGGCGGAGTCGATATCGAGGTTGTCGGTCGGCTCGTCGAGCAGCAACAGATTGTGGCCGGCAAGTTCCAGGCAGAGGATCTCGAGCCGTGCGCGCTGGCCGCCGGACAGCAGCGCGGCGGAGCGCTCGGCCGTCTCGATCAGCCCGTAGCGCGCCAAGCCCTGGAGCGCCTTCTCGCGCTGGCCGGTGTAGTGCTGGATGAGCTGAAGCGGCGTCTTCCCATTCCAGTCTGGACGCATGTTGTGTTGCGTGAACAGCCCGGGGCGAACGCGGGGACCGAGCACCCAATGCCCGGTGTATGGGAGCTGCTCTCCGGCGAGGAGGCGAAGGAGGTGCGACTTCCCGCTCCCGTTCGGGCCGATCAGGCCGACGCGCTCGCCGAAGTGAATCTCGTCGTCGAATGGTTCGACGAGGCCGTCGAGCCCGAGTGCGCGGAACTGAAGCACGCGCCGCGCGGAGTCACCGCCACGGATGCGCATCACGACCTGCTGTGTGACCACCGGCGCGGGCGGTGGGCCGTCATCCACCCAGCGCCTCCAGCGCGTCTCCATCGCGCGTGCCCTTTTGGCCCAGTCGGATGAGTACCGCGCGCGCTCTTTGAACGTTCGCGTCAGCTCGCGCAGGCGCCGCTCCTCGTCCTGCCAGCGTGAGACCGCGTCACCAAGACGTGCTTGGCGTGCCTCGCGTGCCTCCGCGTAGGTGGTGTAACTGCCACCGTGCCACCAGGCACCGTTACCTTCGAGCGTGATGGTCGCGGAGGTTGCGTTGGAGAGCAGATCGCGATCGTGGGAGACGAGCAGGACGGTCTTCGATGTCGAGGCGAGTCGCTGTTCGAGCGCCGCCTTGGCGGGGATGTCAAGGTGGTTGTCCGGCTCGTCGAGCAAGAGCACCTCCGCGTCGGACGCGAACAGCACATCGAGTACGAGCTGCTTGCGCTCGCCACCAGACAGCGTCGCGACCGGCCGGTCGATCAGCTCCCCGTACGCCATGCCGAGCGTCCGGCGGCACGCTTCGTCCCACGCCGCTTCGAGCTGGTAGCCGCCAAGGTCAGACCACTCGCTCAGACGCTCGCCGAGCGTGATGCCGGCGTCGACGTTGCCGCCTGCGAGCTCGCGCTCGGCTGCTGCAATCCCACGGGCGACGGCGGCCAGTCCAGGCGGCAACGTTCGCTCCAAGAGCTCACGCACCTGCAGCTCGTCCGTCACATCGACGTCCTGCGCCATGTACAGCGCCAGCCCATCGATGTGGATTGCGCCCTCGGCCGGCTGCAGCCGAGCGGCGATCAGCTTCAGCAGCGTGCTCTTGCCGACCCCGTTGCTGCCCACCAATCCGACCGTCGCTCCCACCGGCACGCGAAACGAGACGCCCCGGAAAAGCTCCTCGCCACCAGGATGCGCATACGCAAGATCCGACACCGACACGTTTCCCATTCCCGGGAAGGATCCCAAGCCCTGTCTCCCGGCGGGCTCGAGTACGACCCGCCGGCCCGGCTCGAAGCTGTTATCCACGGTCCGGCGTTGGCATCGCATGATCGAGTGATGCGCTAGCCGCACCGTAGACTCGCTTTCCTGGCATCGGCAGCCTCTTCGACCCCCGTCGTTCGTGGTCGTGATGCTGAGCTCGAGTTGATCGGAGTTCAGCTTCACCGCGTCAGCTCGGGCGCCGGATCGGTGGTCCTCGTCGAGGGAGACCCGGGGATGGGGAAGACCCGGCTCCTTGCAGAGGCGGCACGGGTTGCCCGCCGGCTCGGGTTCCGACTCGGCGTCAGCGCTGCCGAGCCCGGCGCCGGGGTCAGCGAGCTCGCGCCGTTGATGACGGCCCTGTTCGACGGCCCACGCCCCGTGCTCGCGCGCGCGGGGCTGCGGGAGCCCATGTCGCTGCCCGAGCAGCGGTACTGGCTGCTGCAGGACTTCCAGGCGATGCTCGAGCGAGCCGCGCTCGGCGGTCCGCTGCTGATCTCGCTCGACGACCTGCAATGGGCCGACACCGGAACCGCGGCGGCACTGCGTGCGCTGCCGGTCCGGCTCGCGGACATGCCGATCGCCTGGCTCCTCGCGTTCCGCCCCCACCAAGGCTCAGCGCAGCTGCGCGGTGCGATCGACCATCTGCAGCAGAACGGCGGCGAGAGAGTCGTGCTCGGCCCCCTGGACGACGCAGCCGTGGCTCAGGTGGCCGCGGATGTGATGGACGCGGAGCCGGGCGACGCGCTGCTCGACCTCGTCAAGGGCGCGGAGGGCAGTCCGTTCGTGCTCTCTGAGTTGCTGTCCGGGCTCCGCGATGAGGATCTGGTGCGCGTCGCCGCCGGCCAGGCCGAGCTCGTCGAGGCTCGTGTCCCCCGTCGTGTCGCGTTCACGATGCGCGAGCGGCTCCGAGGCATGTCCGCGCCGGCCCGCGAGGCGGCCATGGTCGCCGCGTCGCTCGGCCGTACGTTCTCGTTCGCGGACCTGGCCAAGTTGCTCGACCTGTTTCCTGCGGCGCTGCTCGCGCCGGTCGAAGAGCTCATCGACTGCGGGATGGTGGTGGAGAGCGGCGACCGTCTCGCCTTCAGGCACGACGTCATTCGGGACGCTGTCCGTGAAAGCGTGCCGGTGTCCGCCCGCCGGGCGCTTGACCGCCACGCCGCCGAGGTGCTGGTGGCGGCCGGCGCGGCGCCGGTCGAGGTGGCGGCGCAGATCGCGGCGAGTGCCGAGCCCGGCGACGAGCAAGCGATCTCGATCCTGTTGCGCGCCGGCGAGGCATTGGGGAGCACCGATCCGGGGGCCGGCGCCGATCTCAGCCGTCGCGCGCTGGAGCTCGCGTCGCGCGACCACATCCTGCGCGGGCCGCTGCTCGCGCAGACGGCGGTCCTGCTCCATTCCGCCGGGCGCGTGGATGAGGCCCGCGCGTTCGCTGACACGCATCTACGCGACGCCCTGCCCGCAGAGCAGGAGGCCGAGGTGCTTCTGGGCATCGCGGGGATGTTCCGCATCCCGCCCGACGCACGGGCCGCCGCGGGCCGGCAGGCCCTAGCGCTCGCAGGCCTTCCGCCGCACCTGCGTGCCCAGCACCTCGCGGCGCTGTTCCACAACTTGCTCGTCGCCGGCCGCCCAGAGGAAGCAAAGGCGATCCACGCCGAAACGGCGGCGGCGATCGAGGCCAGCGGCGATGCCAACGCGGCGTTCGCGTTCGCTCTCGCAGAGTCGGTCACCGCGTACTCCGACGGCCGCTACCAGGACGCGCTCGACATGACCGAGCAGGCCGCGCGCGCGGGTATCAACACGACCGACTGGGCACGCGATCGCCTCGCTCAGGAGTGGCGCTGCGAGACGCGCACCGTGCTCGACCGAGTGGACGACTCGCTTCGCTTGGCCGCGGAGGGCATCGCAGCGGCCCAGCGCGACCGAAACGGTTGGGCAATCCGAATCTTCGAGATCTGGCGGGGGCGGCAGCTGTACAAGCTGGGCCGACTCGACGACGCCGGCGCGATCCTCGACGGGCAGTTCAGCCCGGAGACCGGCGATCGCTTCGTTGGCACGCTCGACGCCGCGGGCATCGTCGCCCTGGGGCGGGTCGCGCTGCATCGGGGCGACACGCGTCTGCAGCAGCGAACGGCCCGACTCGCTCGTGGCCTGCTCGAGGAGGCAACGCCCAATTACCGGCGCGAGGCCGCCTGGCTTCTCGCGCTGCAGGCGATGGCCTCCGGCGATCCGGAGGCCGCGCATGGCTGGCTGTGCGCCCTCGGCAAGGATCAGCGGACAGCGATCCTCCCGCTGTTTCCGGTCGACGTAACCGATGAGCCTCAGCTTGTCCGGATCGCGCTCGCCGCCGGCGACCAGGAACTCGCCGAGGTCGCGGCCGCGCAGGCCCAACGCCGCGCGGGCCTGAATCCCGAGGTCGCGACGATCGTTGCGACGGCCGCCCACGCACGCGGGCTGCTCACGGGGAATCTAGAAGACCTCGATCGTGCCGTCGGCCTGTTCGCGGCTGCCCCGCGGCCGCTCGCTCGGGCCTCGGTCCTCGAGGACCTCGGCGTGGCTCATGCTGCCGCCGGCGCGAGCGAAGCCGCGATCGAGTCGCTCGATGGGGCGCTGTTGCTGTATGCCGAAGCCGGCGCGAGCTGGGATGCGAGCCGTGTTCGAAGCCGTCTCCGTGACCACGGCGTGCGGCGGCGCCTCGTGGCGCGCGAGCGTGCCGCGCTCGGCTGGGACGCGATGACCGACTCGGAGCTCGCCGTCGCGCGCCTCGTCGCCGAAGGACTGACCAACCGCGAGGTCGCCGAGCGGCTGTTCGTCTCCCCGCACACCGTGTCCAGCCACCTGCGAAGCGTGTTCGTCAAGCTCGACATCAACTCGCGGCTCGCGCTCGCGCGGATCGCGGCCGAGCACGAGTCGGCGACCGCGGCGTAAGAGATCACACAAACCTGCGATGCCGCGCCGACCCGGGTAAGGCAGCCTCCCGGACCCTCAACCGTCGCCACCGCGCCGATCGCTCGACGCTCTTTTCTTGAGCGCCTGGCACTGGTGGCCCTCATCAGGGAGCTGTTATGTCCGCGGAGAGCAAACCAAGCATCGTCTTCTGCCACGGCATCTGGGCAGACGGCTCATCCTTCAGGAAGGTGATCCCGACGCTTCAGGCCGATGGGCACCCGGTGATCGCCGCCCAGTACGGCCTCGACACGCCCGAGGAGGACGTCGCGACGGTGATCCGCAGCCTGAACCGGGTCGGGGGCCCGGCGATCCTCGTCGGACACTCCTACGGCGGGTCGGTGATCACGGCCGCCGGTACAGACGATCGCGTGCGCGGACTGGTCTACATCGCCGCGCTGGCGCCCGATGCTGACGAGACCTCCCAAAGCCTTCAGGAGAAGTTCCCTGCCACCGACGTCTTCGGGCACATCGAGGTCGCCGACGGACGCCTGTGGCTGCTGCCCGACGGCATCGACTGCTTCGCCGGCGATCTGCCGCAGGCCGAACAAGAGCTGGTGTGGGCAACGCATTACGCACCCGCAGCGGACCTGTTCAGCCGCGACGCCGAGGGCGTTGCATGGCGCTCGAAGCCCAGTTGGTACATCCGCGCGACGAACGACCGCACGGTCCACCCGGACCTCGAGCGCTTCGTGGCCGAACGGATGGGCGCGACGACGTATGACGTCCAGAGCAGCCACGTCGTCATGTTGTCCCACCCCGATGTCGTGATCGACGTCATCCGCGCCGCCGCCAACGCGGTGCAGGAATCGCCAGCCGCGGCCGGGGTGTAGCGCGACGTGTCCTACGTCGAAGCTGAGAACCAGACGCTCAGCGCGTCCAACGGAGTCGGCTACGTCTACCGCGCCACTGGTTCGTTCGATGCGACGCCGCTCGTTGCGTTGCAGCACTTTCGCGGCAACCTGGACAACTGGGATCCCGCGCTGATCGACGCACTCGCGCGCGGCCGCCGGGTGGTCACGTTCGACAACCGCGGCGTCGCGGCGTCGAGTGGGACGACACCGAGCACGATCGCGCAGATGGCCCTCGATGCGATCGACTTCATCGACGCGCTCGGACTCGGACAGGTCGATCTGCTCGGGTTCTCGATCGGCAGCTTCGTCGCCCAGGAGATCGCCTTGGTCCGCCCTGCGATCGTGCGCAGGATCGTGCTCGCCTCTTCGGCTCCGCAGGGCGCGAGCGGCATGCACGGTTGGGCGCCAGAGGTGATCGGCGCCGTCGGGAAGTCGGAGACGTCGGCTGAGGAGTACCTCGGGGTGTTCTTCACCAGCTCGGAGGCGAGCCGCGCCGCGGGACAAGAGGTGGTTGGCCGCCTCTTCGGGGCGCGCACCGCCGATCGCGACGCGCCGACCGGCTGGCAGACGCGGCTGGCGCAGTACGACGCCGTATGCACGTGGGGTCAGCCGAATCACTCCCTACTCGAGCGAGTCTCGGCGATCGACAAGCCGGTGTTCGTGGCTAATGGTGACAGTGACCCGATGATCCTCCCGCATTACTCCTATTTGCTGGCCGGGCTCATCCCGGGAGCGAGTCTCAAGGTCTATCCGGACTCGGCGCACGGCTTTCTGTTCCAGCACCACGCTGAGTTTGCCGGCGATGTCGAGGCCTTCCTGGCCGGCGCGTGACAGGGCGGCGTACAGAGGTGAAAACCGAAATCCACACGAGGACGCGGAAGGCCGACGGAATCGAGATCCGATACGCCGAGTGGAACGCCGGCGCTGATACGACGCTGCTGCTCCTCAGCCCATGGCCGGAGAGCATCTACGCGTGGGAGCAGCTCTGGCCGCGGTTCACCTCGGCGGGCAACGTGCTGGCGATCGACCTGCCCGGCTTCGGGCAATCCGAAGGACGCGTTGACCTCTTCTCACCGCAGTCGATGGGTCGCTTCCTACTCCGGCTGATCGACGAGTGGGCGCTTGGAACGCCACACGTCGTCGGCCCGGATGTGGGCGGACCGGCCGCCCTATTCGCCGCCGCCGAGTCGCCCTCGTCGCTGATGAGCATGGTCATCGGGAACGGCGCCACCGCGTACCCGCTCGACGTCGGAGGCAATCTCGAGGAGCTGATCGCCAACCCCGACTTCGAATCGCTGCTCGCGCTCGACGGCGCCGACGTCGTAAGACAGGCGATGACGCTGCACGAGAGCTACGAGGTGTCAGAGGTCGCGCTGCAGGACTACGTGACCTCGTACGCCGGGAGTCGCTTCGGCGAATCGGCGCGGTTCGTCCGCAACTACCCTATCGATCTGGCGCTGCTCAAAGAGCTGCTGCCCGAGATCGAGACGCCGGTGAAGATCATCGCCGGTGCCCGCGACCCACTTGTGCCGATCAGCAACGCCGAGTACCTGGCGAAGCGGCTGGCTCACTGTGAGCTCACCGTGCTGGGTCTCGGTCACTTCGCGTGGGAGGACGGAGCTGATGCCTGGGGCGACGCCGCGCTGGCGTGGCTGCAGGGTGGTTATGACCGAGTTGGAGGTGATCCCTGATGCCGATGATCGACGTCTATGCGACCGAGGGCACGTTTGCCGATCCGGGCTCGCTCGCCCAGCGACTGGCGGCGACGCTGATGAGCATCGAAAAGGTTCCGGCGCTGCCGATGTTCCGCCACAACACGGCTGCGTTCATCCACGCTCTTCACGATGGGGCGATCGCCAACGTCGAAGGCGAGAGCGATTACGTACGCGTACAGGTGCTCACGAACCTGGGAGCTCTCGACCGGGGTAAGCAGCTCGCCGTGGTCGAGCAGTTCACCGACATCATCGCTGACGCGGCGAGCCGCCCTGAGCTCAAGCAACGCACCTGGGTGCTCCTCACCGAAGCCCCCGACGGCGGCTGGGGACTCTGGGGGCATGCCCACACCAACGCCGACCTCGTCGCGGCCGCGCGGGCCGAGGCCGCGAGCCTCAGCAAGGACGGATGAGGCGCCGGCGGAGGCCGCGAGCGTCAGCAAGGACGGATGAGCTCGCCGCGTTCGCAGACGCATTTCCTCGTGCTCCCAGGTGGCGGGTACGCGGCTTATGCCGAGCACGAGGGAGAGCCCATTGTCGGCTGGTTCGGCGAGCTAAGCCTCACGGCAAGCGTGTTTCGCTACCCGCTGCATTGCGCGGCATCCAGCCCCGCTTGAAGCCGTGCGCGCCGAGATCCGTCGGCTCCGCGCGACTGGAGTGGCCCGGGTCGGCCTGATCGGTTTCTCTGCCGGCGGACATCTTGCCGGTCAGATAGCCCTGTCTGACGCGTCGAGTTCCGACACGCGAGTCGACCTGGCGGTGCTCGGCTACCCGATCACCTCGATGGAGACGGAAACGTATCGACCGGCCCGCCAGATCCTGCTGGGTGATGACGCCTCGCCCGAGCTCCGGCGGATCACCTCGCTGGACGCGCTCGTGACTCCGGCCGCCCCGCCGTTCTTCGTCTGGCACACCGCAGAGGATCCGTACGTCCCCGTAGAGCACAGCTATCGGCTTGCGGCTGCGCTCGCTGCGCGCAACGTCCCGCACGCCCTCCATGTTTTCTCGCGTGGGCCGCACAGCCTGGGGCTCGCACATGGCGCCGGTGAGGCCTCGGCTTGGACCGGGCTGGCCGCCGCCTGGCTCGCCACACGGATCGATTCTCCGTGAGCCGCGATTGCGGCAGCGGTCTGAGGCAGGCGGCGGGCGAACGCAGACGCGCATTCAGGGATGCCCGCGACGCGCGATCGCCCACTCACCGACGCCGCGACGCGCCATCGCCCACTCGCCGAGGCCGCGACGCGAACTTTGCGGGCGTAGTTCCGGGGGGTGGACCCGGATCCGCAAAGTTCGCCTTGGCCGGGCTGTTCGACCCATTGCACCTTCAGCTCAGGCCGAAGTACCGAGCCCGACGTGACTGAGCGTGCGGGTGTCTTGTGAGCTGTGATACCGCCCTAGCACCACCCCAAACGCTTCACTGGCGGTGTCGTTGCGGGTGCCAAGTTTTCCGAAGGCCGCGGTGGCAGACCAAAGCCCGTAACGTAAGGATCCTCTTAGGAGGAGGCGCCCTTGACTTTCGCTCAGACATGTGTCATGAGTTTGCAGAACAGCTGGGATCGCGGCGGCGCCGATTGACTGGGGTAAGTTTGGGACGGAGCGGAGCGCGCAAGGTTTGCGTCAGAGTGGTGCGGCTCCTGGCGGCCGTGGCGGGCGTCTGCGCCCTGCTGGCGCAGGGCTCCTGGGCGTCCAGCGCGGTGGCATATGTGAACTGGTCGGAATATCTGTTCAACACCAGCCACTCATCGCTCAATGCGGCCGCGACGGCGATAACGCCTGCGAGCGCGCAGCATCTGGCTGCCGCGTGGAGCGCGCCGTTTCGGCCTGCGGGCGGGCTCTGGTCCAGTCCGACCGTGTATGACGGATCGGTTTATATCGGCACGCGGGACGGAGTCCTTTACCAGCTCAGCGAGGCGACCGGGACTGTTCTGAACAGCGTGAGCCTCGGCACCGAGACACCGTGCACGCAGGGTGGTGGGTCGTATGGGATCGCCTCTACTGCCGCCGTCGTTCCGGATCCGAGCCGGGGTGGCGCCGCGACCGTCTACGTCACGGCGGGCGACCCTCAGGGCGGAAACGGCGGCATCTACCTCTGGGCACTGGATGCCGCCACTTTCCAGAAGGTGTGGGCGACGGACCCGGTAGCGCTGGACACCCAGGCCGGCGCCTACGCTTGGTCCTCGCCGACGATTTCGCAAGGGCGAATCGACGTCGGACTTTCGTCGAACTGCGATGCGCCCCTGATCCGCGGCGGTTTGGCGGTGGTCAACCAGGCGACTGGCGCCCTCGTGGGCGACTACTACACCGTGCCGGCAGGATCGATCGGTGGGAGCATCTGGTCGAGCGCGGCGGTGTCGGGGTCGTTCACTTGGGTCACCACCGGTAATGCCGACCAGGCGGCTGGCTCGAGTCCGGGCGACTCTTTCTCGATCGTGCGACTACGCGGCACGTCGAAGGTCGACATCTGGACTATCCCGGACCTGAATGGCAGCGATGATGACTTCGGCGCGTCGCCGACGCTGTTCACGGGGCTGGTCAACGGGTCCAAGACGTCGCTCGTCGGCGCGTGCAACAAGAACGGGGTGTTCTACGCGCTCGTTAGCGATGCGCTCGCCCGCGGGCCAGTCTGGAGCTACCAGATCGCCACACCGAGCACCACTGCACCGGACTGCAACTCGGGAGCGGTGTGGGACGCGAGCGGACATCAGTTAATCGTAGGCGGCACGCAAACCGCGACACCGATCGATGGTTCCCAGTATCTGGGGTCCGTTGAGTCGCTGTCGCCCGACGCGTCTGCTTCGACGCGGCTGAACTGGGCGATGGGTCTGCCCTGCCCGGTCCAGGGCACTCCAACCGAAAACGGCAATGGCGTTCTTGCCGTGGTCACCTACGGACCGTGTGCAGCTCGTAGCACGTCGTCTCTCTACGTCCTGAACGCGCGCGCGCCGATCGCGAATCCGCTCGGCGTGCCCAACCCCCAGGTGCTCAAGGTCATCACCTTAGGATCGCCGGCGTTCAGTCAACCGACCTTCGCGGATGGATACCTGTTGGTCGCGAGCAACGCCGGCGGCCTCATGGCCTACCACTAGCGGGCTCCCTTTCCCTCGAGCGCGCTTCGACGATCCGGTGCGACACCGTTCGATCAGCGCAGACGAAACACTTCTCGCGTCACGGGACGCCGAGGTCGACGACGAGACGCTCGAGCGCGATATGTCGGAGGTCGTCCTTGAACACAGGTTCTTCGTGTTCGACCAGATGTGCGTCCGGGGCATATCGCAGGAGGCTTTCAAGAGTCAACCGGAGCTCGAGTCTGGACAGGGGCGCACCTGGACACCGGTGCGCGCCAGAGCCAAAGGTGATGTTTTCGGCGGTGCGGGTAATGTCAAACCGGTCGGGATCTGGGCAGGCCGACTCGTCGCGGTTGGCGGACGCCACCATGAGCGCTACCAAGGAACCTTTCGGGATGGTGACCCCTGCGATCTCGAGGTCGCATTTCGCGACGCGGTAGTTGCGCTTGTTGACGGCGCGGTAACGCGCGCACTCCTCGACGGCGTTGGCCAGCAGGTTCGGGTTTGACTTCAAGCGCTCCCACTGGTCGCGGTGCTCCAGAATCGCCAGCACGCCGAGCGATAACAGTTGCGCAGCCTCAAACGCCGGCGGCAGCACCGTGTTGACATGGCCGGCAACCTCCTCGGTAGTCGGCTCGCTGCCGTCTTTCTTCGTGTAGGCGACGAGAGCCGAGATGAAGTCATCCTGCGGCCGCATCCGCCGTTCCTCCACCAGCGCGCAAAGATATTCCCAGTACTCCAGCTGACCGTCGGCGAGCTCGTCTGCTTCCCCCGCCGTGGCCAAGCCTGACGCCATCCGGAGTGCGCCATAAGTGGCGCGCTCGACCAGTGGGAAGTCCCGCTCCGGCACACCAACCATTGCGCCCGTGACGGCGAGCGCCAGCGGCGTCGCGTACTCACCGACGAACTCAATGCGCCGATCGGGATCGCCTAGCCGCAACAGTTGCTCGGTTCGCGCTCTGGCCAGCGGCTCGAGGCGCCTCAGTCGCTCTGGAGCGAACGGTGCGTCGATCATTTGCCTGGCAACCCCGTGCTCGGGGTCATCCATGAACAGGAGCGCGGTCGCGAACGGATACCTCGGCATCCGATTTCGCAGCCGCTCCGGCGGGACGGGCATCGGAATCGCCATTCGATTCGAAAACCGCTCCGTATCGTGCATGGCTGCGATGACGTCTTCGCGCCTCGCTACCGACCAGAATCCACGCATCTCGTCGTAGAACACCGGAGCCTCACGCCGCGCGCGGGCAAAACTTGGAAACGGATTCGCAATCTCGGCCGCCGCCAACGGGTCGTAGCCCGCGAGCACCGGGCAGCCGGCCGCGCTGGTAGCCGCCCCCGGATCATCGCTGCCGATCACGACGACATTCGCAAGAGTGCGGGGCCTACTGAGCCGGGTTGAGGACCGGTGTTGCGCTCGCCGCGCGTCTGCCGCCGCGGTGTCCCTGCAGATCCACGAAGATCCTGCCGTCGTCGATTTTGACCGGGTAGCTGCGGATGCGCAGGCTAACGTCGGTCACGCATTGCCCGTCTTTCAGAGAGTACTCGTAGTGGTGCCAGGGGCACGCGATGACCGGGTTCCGTGGGTCGAATGAGATTTCACCGACCGCGGGTCCGCCGACGTAGCTCGTCACCTTGCCCTTGAGAAGTGCACACGACATGTGTGGGCAGATGTTTCGCAGGGCGTAGACATCGTCGTGCCAGCGCATCAACACGAGGTCGCGCCCGCCGGCTTCGACCACGATCGGCTTCGCCTGTTCGAGTTCCTCGACAGCGCTGACCTCGACGAACGCCATCAGAACACCTTGCCCCGCGTCGTTTCCTCGGGTCCGATCATATCTGAAGCGGGCACGCTCTCGACGTCTGGGAAGCGGTAGAAGGCCTCGGCATTCTCGTGCAGGACCCGGTCGTGCATACTCTCGGGCATTCGCGCAGTGATCTCGGCGGCGTCGTCGCCGTCGGCGTATGGGTATCCGCTTGCGTACAGCAGCGTTTCATCGATGCGCGGGATCAATTCAAGGAGCGTCTGGAACTGCTCGGCTGTCGGCCGCGTCTCCATCGTGTACGTAGTGAACCGCACGTGCTCGGCGAGGTATTCGCTCGGCATCCGCCTGGCCCACGGCGCGTCAACGCGTCGCACCATCTTGAAGTTCCAATCCAAGCGCCAGATGTACTCCGGGATCCAAGCGAGCCCGCCGCCGACGAGCAGGAGGCGCAGCTGCGGATAAAGGTCAAAGACGCCGCACGTGAAGAAGCTCGAGACGTGCCCTACCAGCGGCGCCGCACTCATCGCGTCGAACTCCGCGTATGTCATGCTGAGCCCGACGGCCGTCGGCGAGGTGCCCGGGTCGACGATGTTGTCGGCATCGACCTGCACCACGACGGGGAGGGCGAGCTCGGCGGCCGCTTGGTAGATCGGGTGATAGACGGGATGCCCGAAAGGCTTGTTCAAACCGTTCGCGCCAAGCGCGACCGCCACGAACTGCTTGTGCTCGCCTACGCGCCTGATCTCGGCGGCGGCTTCGTCGGGTATCGCGCTCGCGACGAGGATGTGGCCGTAGAGGCGCTCGTCGCGGTCGAGCCACTGGTCGACGGTCCAGTCATTCAACGCGCGTACCACGGCGCGCGCCTCGTACGCCAACGGCAGAGCCGAGCTCAAAAGTCCCTCGCGATGGCCGAGGACCACACGCTCACAACCGCGCTCGTCAAACAGCTGCTGAATCAGGAAGTCGGGATCGGAGGCGTGTGAGCCGCCGTCAGGCGGCTGTGCCGCCGGGTCCTTGTTGCCGAGCGGGTGGATGTTGTGCCACATGCCCTTGATCGCCAGGTTCTCGAGCTCAACGAGCTCACCCCAGCCCCCGCCGAGATAAGGAACGAGCTCGGCGTTCGTCGCCCAGTCATGAAACGCACAGCCATCGATTACCCGGCGCACTGGGCCATCTGCGTCCGCCACGTCAGCTCCCTCTGCTCGGTTCTGATACTCCGTCAGCCCGGACAGGACGTCGGACCTCGGGAGTCACGTCGCTCGGTTGAGTCACGTCGCTCCACGCGGCGTGCGGTACGCCGAGTGCGGCCGCCTCGTCTATCGCCTCGTCCAATGTTGCGAACCAGTACTCGCGGTCGCCCGCAGCTTCGAATGCACCCATCAGTAGGTAACCGCGCGTGTCATCCCCGAGGATGCGGAGCTGCGTGTGACGTGACTCGCCGTCCTTGATCCACGACAGCTCTGCTGCCAAATGCGCTCCGGGCGGAACGAGATCCGAAGGGGTTGCCACGCCTAGGCAGCCGTGGCAAGCTCGGGCTCGAGCTCCGCATCGACCGGCGGCGGCGCCCAGCGATAGTGGGCGCAGGCGTTGTCGCACATGACCTTACGCGCCCAGCCGTCCGGCAGCCGGCGCGGGATGCTGTCCGGGTCGTCGAAGACATGGTGCGAATAATCCGTCGCGTAACAGAGCATGTCCCCCATGTCGACGCTGCGGTAGAGCTTCTTCAGGTCCTCGGGATCAGGCATTTCCTCGAGAGGCTGCGTGCCAACCTTGACGTGCGCACGGATGTATTCGCTCGGCCACTTCCTCACCCACTTCGACTCCAGCTTCAGCGTCTCATAGTTCTGGTCAAGCCGCCACATCAAGTAGGGAAGCCACGCAGTGCCGTGCTCCTTGATCAGCACCCGCGTGTCCGGGTACTTCTCGAACACGCCATGAACTATGCAGCTTGTCAGGTGATGCATGGCCTGAGTCCAGACATAGGCGAGCGAGCTGATCAGGCTCAACCTCGGTCCGCCGGCCTCGCGCTCGCTGGGCATGGTCCCAGCTGGATGCCAATCAACTGAGAGCCCCATTTCGGCCGATGCTTCCCAGACCGGATGGTAAATGGGATCGCCGTACGGACGCCCGAGCGTGCTCCCGGCCATCAACGTCCCGACGATACGCGGGTTCGCGCCGGCGCGCCTGACCTCCTTCGCCGCCTCGTCGGGCAGGGCGAGCGTGATCGAGACGACACTGTAGAAACGATCGTCCCAGGTTAGCCAGGTATCGGCGTTCCACTCGTTCGCCGCCCGCGCCAGCGCCGTGCCGAAGTAAGGGTTCTCGTGGTTGCCGTGAGCACCGAGGTCGAACGTCAGGACGCAGCGCCACCAGTTGTGCCGATCGAGCAACTGCTCCTTCACGAAGCCCAGGTCGCTAGCCGCCGGCTCTCCCTCGATCCTGTACGCATCGCTGCGCCTCACCCCGATCGGGAGGTTGAGGCCTGCGACGCCGATTCGCGGCACCGCAGGAATCTGGCCGTGGGAGAAGTCGCGCCACTCCTGCGGCATGTACGCAAACACCTCGGCCGGATCCTTCCAGTTGTGGTGAAAGTCAACATCGACAATCGGTCCGCGGTACCGCTTGGCCATAAGAAGCTCCTCACCCTGTAACTGCTAGCAGTTTACACCAACGCCTTTTCGCTGTCAACGAGCTCACGCAGGTGGTGTCCAGCTCGTCTTCACCCTTTCAGGTCCGCGGATGGCCCAACGAGCGCCGTACCTGTCGCCGGCTTTGTCCGTGTCGCGTCGAGCAGGAGGTCCGGTGGGTGAAGGAAGCCGGCGTCGAGGCGAGGCTTCTGGCCCGGGCCGTAGTGGCGTCCGTCCACCCAGTGGTATCCCTCGAGCTCATCGCTGCCCTTACCGAGAATCGTCCCTGTGGCCACAAGATGCTCATTCACGCGCTCGAGACCGTAGCGCTGAACCGGGCACACTTTCATGCACACGCCGCAGGCGTGGCTCTGGGCCATCACTGGCAGGCAACGATCAATCTTGATCTTTGCCTTGACCACTCCGCGGTGCTCCCGACGGTGGTTGGGAATCGCGCCTGGCGGGCAGCGTCGAACGCAGAGCTGGCACTGGTCGCAGATCGCGTGGATGCCGTAATCCACCGGGCCCGAATGGACGAGCTGTGCGTTGGTCGTTATCACCGAGAGCCGACAACGCGAGCCCGCCTGCGGCGTCAGCAGCTGCCCGTTCAGACCCAACTGTCCAAGGCCGGCCTCGACCCCGTAGTGGATCACGATCGTGCCACCACCCATGTCGTGAGGCTGGGCGCGATAGCCGTTGCGGTGGAGGAACTCAGCCAGGTCACTAGAGCGTTGGCAGAGCTCGTAATACGTGCCCAGGGCATGGCGCTCCGCCTTCACAGAGGGAATCTGCTGCGTCAGCTCCCAGTCCTGCTCGAGCACGCAAACGATCACCGATCCCGTCTCGAGCCCCTCGGCCTCCGCAATCGTGTACTTAGGGTCGTACGGCGCAAATCCCACCGCGCTCAGGCCCAAACGGGCCGCCTCGGCGCGAATCTCATCGGTAAGCACCTGCGGTTCGATGGCAACGGTTGGAGTGGCCGGTATCAGCGCGGAGCGCGCCGAAACGTCCCTCGTGCGCGCCAGCAAGTGCACAAGTTTCGTCGCGCGGGGCAGTATCTCTTGCCAGGCATTGCGAAGAATGAACGTCATCGCCTCGGGCCAAAGTGCGCCGGGGTGATGCAGCGGCTCCTCCTCGTAGGCGCGCTCGGCAGCAGCAACGTCGCGCCAAATACCCGGCACGGTAAGCAGCTCAGGAGGCGTCTCGTGGCTCGGCTCCGCCCACGGAGGCGGGTAGGCGTCATGCTTCAGCACGGGGAAGTGCAACAGCCACCGTCCCCTGTTCGACAGGACAGCGACATCCAGCGGACCGAGCAGCGCTGTGCCGAGACGGTGCAAACGCCGCCGAGCGCGAGCACGAAGAGCATCGCGGAGCGCGAACGACTTTCCCCGAGCAGAGGCTCCCATCGAACAAACCTACCGGTTTCGCGACGAGGTGTCAACAGTTTGCCGCTGCCCGCCCGAAGCGCGGGCGCCGTCCAGAGAGCACGCGATCGAGCTCACCTGCACGGGGCACAGGTGGTCGAGCTGATGGACTGAGCGTTGTGGCTCTCTGTGAGGTAGTATCGGGAAATGGCCACTCGCTCGCTCAGCGGATTCACGTTTCCGAGTGACGACGCGATGCTCGATCCATTCTGGGCCTATGAGAGCTTGCGGGCGCAATGCCCGGTCTACAAGGTTCCGAATGCGGATGACACCTATCTCGTGACGCGGTTTGAGGACATGGTCCGGATCGCGCATGATCCGGAAGGCTTCCGGCAATCTGGTAAAGACGTCCACTTCACCGGCGAGATCGTCATGAATCAGACGGTATGTCCGGTGGGTCCGACGGTGTCCTTGACCGACGCACCAGTGCACGAGGTATACCGCGCATTGGCCTTCCGGGCGTTCAAGCCCGCGCGCCTGAAGTCGTACATTCCGCTGATCGAGAAGGTGGGGAACCTGCTTGTCTCGCGGATGCACGGTCGTGGGAGCGGCGACCTCGTCGAGGATTATGCGTCGGTGTTTCCGTTTCACGTGATCGCCCGCATTTTGGGCTTCCCGCACGATGACGACCACGTTCGCTGCTACATCGAATGGGTGACGTCATTCAGCAGCATCAGTCCGTTCGTTCCCGAGCCCGAGAAGGCGCGTCACCGCGCTCGCGTCAACGAGATGGCTGCTTTTCTCCTCGACCAGATTCAGCGGCGAATCGACGCACCGGGACCTGACGTGCTATCGGAGGTCGTCCAGGCAGCCGACGAGCAGAGGGTGAAGCTCGGCCTCCCGGAGCTCGTCGGCGTCGCGATGGCGCTTCTCATCGCAGGCGGCGAGACGACAGCGCTGCTGATCGCCAACGCGCTGCTGCTCGTGCTCGAGGACGAGGGTCTGCTGCGGGCTGTCCGGGACGATGACGCAGCTCGACGGAGCATCATCGAGGAGTCGCTTCGACTCGAGCCGCCGACTCACATGAACGTGCGCTTGTCCACCAGGGAGGTGACCATCTCGGGGGTGAGGATCCCTGCGGGCGCGCGGATCATCCTCTGTTGGGCATCGGGGAACCGTGACGTTGACCAGTTCGCGGATCCCGACGCGCTCGACCTCGAGCGCGTGAACGTCAAGCAGCATCTCGCTTTCGGGCGCGGCATCCACGCGTGTGTCGGCGCTCCCCTCGCGCGGCTCGAGGCTGGGCTCGCAGTCAAGATCGCGCTCGACCGGCTTCCGGGGGTACAGCTCGTCGGAGAGAGTCCTGAACGGGGAGTCAGGAAGTGGATGCGGCCGCTGAGGTCGCTGAACGTCGCCTTCGATACCGATCCGGCGTAGTGTCAAACATTGGGCCGGCTCCGGTAGTTGCCAGCACGGGGGAAACCGGCTCACCGCGATCGGTCGCCACGTCGGTCGCCAGAGCACCTGCGCACATCGGACAGTAGAACTGCACGACGCGTATGTGGGGCGGCACTGTCCGTTCTCGCACGCGCATCGAGAGCTCGCCGAAGAGCTCGGCTATTCGTGCCTCCTTGCTGACCACAATCCGGCGCCAGTCCTGCCCGATCGGCGCGATAGCCGCGTCGCAGTACCCGCAGCACCACCAGCGCCGCTGGCCATCGCCTCGGATCGCGACCGAGATCCCCGGCACGGCGGGCGCCACCGCGTCGTGCTCGGGCGCATGGCCGATCCGAGCGGCTCTCAACTCGCGGCGACAGCGGTCGGTCACCTCGGGATCGAAGTCGCCATCGGCGCGGACGATCACGCCGTACGCGGCCCTGGCGTGCGCGAGCGTGATGTATCCGTCCCGCACATCAGCCGCGACGAGCGCTGGTGCTCGTAGCAAGGGGTCGCCCAACCCGGCGCCGCCGCCCCCGAACGCTCGCAACACATCCCCCGGGTGCAGCTCGAAGTAGCCGACCTTCGTTCCGATCATCTCCTTCCTACCGCCGAGGTCCGTCTCAGCGAGCGGCTGTCGACGAGCCGCGGTATATGGATCCAGGAACGAGGTCGAGCGGATCGGATACTGAAGGCCGGCAGATGGGGGGAGGCCGCCCCCGAATCCCGGCGGGGGAAACTCAGAGCAGGCCACGCTGGTGAATCCGGCGAACGAAGAGCTTCCGCACAGCACGTACGCTTGGTCAAGCCCCTGTCCGCCCCGCCGTTGCCCGGGCCCGCCACTGTTCTGCGCGATCCGCCTCCACAGGAACACGACCGGGTCCGTCGCCTCGTGTACCTCCACGTCCGGCAGCTTTCCCCCTGCCGCCGCACAACTGCCGTACATGTCCTGCCCATCACCGACTGTTTGCGCCCCGCCTCCCAGTCCTTTGATGCTGTCCATGTAGCCCAATACGGCGGGAGCGCCGGCTTCGTCTTTTCCGAAGAGGCACGCAGCCACGAACGCGTCGCTTGCCACCCCCCCCACTCGGGCCCGTAGCTTGGGATCGTCGCTGAGCGACGCCGCCTGGTTGAGAACGTTGCGGGAAGCCTTCCCGCACCGAAAGCCAGCTTCACCATGGCCGATGCTGACCGGCGCGGGCGGGCGCGCATTGACCACCGTTCCTGCTTCACCGAGATCGAACGAGACAGGCCGCCACATTCCAGCATTGAAGGGCAGATCGCCATATCCCAACATCGTCACGATGTGGGCCATGACGCCGCCGGACACCGAGCCTTCCGTCCCATTCACCGGCGCCTGCATCTGCGGTTCGCCACGGAAGGCGAAGCGCAGGTCTGATCCATCTACGGTGAGCGTGCACCGGATCTCGACGAGCTCGTCGAGATCCCTCGCGTCGTACTCGATGTACTCAACCGTTTCGTAGCGGCCGTTGGGCATCGACTCGATCCGACGACGCAGCAGCTCCTCCGTGAGTCGCTTGTTCTGCTCGTTGTGCTCTCGATGTCGCTTCACTCCAAAGCGTTCGAGCAAGTCGTTTAGCTTGCGCTCCGCGACGCGGTTCGCGGCGATCATGCTCCGAATGTCATTGACGACCGGGCCGGGCGTACGCACGTTGTGCACGAGGTACCGCTTCCATTCGTCGTCCATCCGACCCTCGCGAATAATTCGAATCGCCCCGAAGCGGAGCGCCTCGTCGAACACGCTGACTGCGCCCGGCGCCGACCCGGACACACCCATCCCTCCGATGTCGAGTACGTGGACATTCGAGAACGCCCAACCAACGTGCTGGTAGCCGTAGAACATCGGCATAACGATCCCGACGTCACCCTGATGCTGCGACCCGAGGTAAGGATCGTTGACGATCCAGCCGTCGCCGGGATGAGGCTCGGCTCGGTCGCGCTCCAGTTGCTCGATCACCGCTCGTGTATTGAGCTTGGCCGTAGCCGCGTGAAGCAGCAGATACGAGGACAAGCCAAGTTGCTCTCCGGTCTCGTCCATCACGCAGGTGCAGAAATCCTTCGCGTCGGTGACGGCGGGTGATCCGGAGGTGCGGACCAGCGTCAGCGCCATCTCGTTGACAATGTTGTCAACGGCTTTCCGATGTATCTCCGTCTGGATCGGGTCGTTCGCCGCCATTCTTCGCACCACGATCGCGCGAGTCTACAGTTGAGTCTCGCTCCTCGGATGGCGGCACTGCGCGGGTCTTGGAAAGATCTGAGCGCTCAGCCAGCTGAACATCGGTCGCTCAACCCTCGCGCCGGTTGGGGCCGGAGAACCAACCCGCGGCGAATACGCTGCCGTTCTTCTCGGGCGCGAACGGGATCCCAGCCGCGATCGCGCGGGGAACGACGACGAGCGCCTGGGCGGCCCGGTCCCTCGCCATCTTCGTCATCCGGTCCTGGCTCCAGGCGGCGTCCGTAGAAGAGCACAAACCTCGACGGCAAGAGAGGCCGAGTCCCCCACACGCAGCGGACCCGCTGACAGGTTACGTCGCCAGCGTGCGCTCAGCCTAGACGGTGGCCCGCCAGGAATGCGTATAGCTGGTCGTCGCCCGAACGGAGACCCGTGGTCTCTCGCTCTGTCCGCGCGCCCTCGACGTGCGGGTACGTGTTGGCCCAGTCAATCACGACATGCCGGTGGGCGATGCGCCACTCGCCGTCTCGACGTTCGAAGCGGTCGAGGTAGCGGCCCGCGTGACTTTCCTGCAGGACGCCGTCCTCCCTCCGGAACCGGAAGAAGGATACGAAGTACGTCTCGGTGAGTGCGACGTCGCCGTCGAACTCGAAGATCGTCTGACAAAGGGCGATCGATGACGACTCGAGCCCGACCGCATCGCTCTCGGCGACCGTCGCGAAGAAGCGTTCGACGGGCCCGGAGGTGGGGATGCGGGTAGTCGGCCTCCCCGTGTCGAGCGCGTCCGGGTGATACACCGTCCGCAGCAGGTCGTGGTCCATTCGGTCGATGGCGCGGCAGTAGTTCGCAAGTACCGCGCGAATCGCCTGTTCGTCCAGCAGCTGCTGAATAGCCGCGTCAGCCATCGGCGCACCCTACCACTTCGGATTCGTGCTCGAGCGCACGAGCGGCACCGAAGCACAGTCGCCACCGGCGGCGTGGCCGCGCTGCCAGTTGAGTGCCCGATCGGTCGCTTGTGGATGCGAGAAATTTGTAATACGAACTCGGCGGACTCGTTTTCCGAGCGGGACACGTAGGAGTCCGTTCACGGGCTCCTACGAGCTCATATTTGGCGAGCCCGCGAGCACCCGCGCCAGCCGGCTGGAGGGAGGCGGTGCGAGCGGAGGCGGCGGGAGCACCGCGCGCCCGGGAGACCTCGACGACACCGGTTGGGAGCCGCGACCATCGGGTTTGCGCGAGAATTGCTCGGTCTAGCCCCGGATACAACGCGACGGAGGACGACATGGGGTATGAACCGTCTGAGTTTGAGGCAATCGAGCGGGAGGAGCAGGACGCACGGTTGCGGCTGGATGAAGCGCGCGATCGAGCGAGGATGAACGACGGGGAAGCCACGACAGAGGACAAAGAGCTCCTTACGAGGCTCGAGGCGGACTGGAAGCATGCACTCGAGCGCCTTCACCGGATCCGTGGACATCACCGCGACTGATCGCAGCGGGGGAAGCTAGATCCCCTTCATCGCCTCGCCGACGACCTGGGCCTCGTTGCCGGCAGGCACGTAGCCAGCGTAGAACTGCGTCGTCTTGATGTCCTCGTGGCCCATGCACGCTTCAGAAGTTCGCCGAGCCGGCCGTTAGCTGCTTGGGTACCAGGTGGCGATGACATAGCCGTGGTGTTGGTGGGTGACGGTGGCCCAGGTGACGTGGCTTGTGGCGGGGAGGCCGACGTAAGGGCCGGTGCCGCTGGTGAGCTCGTTGGTGACGACCGCCCAGCGGCCGCGTTCTTGTCCTTCGCCGGGCGTGATCGCGACGACCGTGCCGGTGTTGGTGACCTGGTAGCGCTCGAGCGCCGAGGCGGCCCCGGTCAGTGCGAGTGCTTGGGTGTGGGCCTGGCCGATCGAAAGCGCTGCGAGCTGGACGGCGCGCTGACGGAGCTCCGTGGCCGTCCAGTTGGTGTAAAGCTGCGCGAATCTGGCGAGCGCTGCTTGGGGGGTCGGAGAGGTGACTTAACGGGCGGGAGTTGCGGCGAGGGCAGCTGGGGTGGCCCGTCGTCGTCATCGTCGTCGGGTTGCCCAAGCTCGGTGTTTGTCGGCCTAGTCGCGCTGCTGGGGCTCGAGGTGGTCGAAGCGCGCGTAGTGAGGTTCTGGTCGAAGTCGTGGATGCCGCAGCCGGCGAACAGCAGCAGGACCAGCGCGCACATGGCGGCAAGGATGAGTTTGCGTCTGGCGATCATCAGCATCCTTCGCCGTAGATGGAGCCTTGCGGAATGCCGGGTGGTCCGCCGAGCGCTTGGATCAGCTCGCTCATGTTGTTGCCGCACCAGCTCGAATGGCAGCCGGGGTCGCCGACGATGCACGCTTGTTCGGGGACGGTGACCTGCGCCATCGGTTGATCGCCGCTGCCTGATGCCCAGCCGATCTCGATGCAGCCGGTGAAGGTTGCGATCGGCTCGCCGGCTTTGAGGGCTTGGCCTTGCTGGACGGTGGGGATGACTCCTTCGGCGGTGTAGACGTAGCGGCCTTGGTCGGGTCCGTCGGTGAGGCGGTAGACGATGGCGCCGCCGTGGCCGCCGGAGCAGCTGAAAGGTCCCCAGCCGGCGTCGCCAGCGGCGGAGTAGGTGACTTGTGCGTCGCCGATCGCGAGGATCGCGCCGCTGCCGCTGTAGTCGACGCCCTGGTCGATTCGCGCTTGGATCATGTTGGTGGAGGAGTGGAACGGGTTGACGTAGACGCCGGGTGCGACGCTCACGCCACCGCCGGCGCTGTCGGTCGCGATGCACCCGGCTTCGACCGGGTCGGGGATCAGTGGTGGTGCGGTGAGCTCGCCGGTGGCCGCGCCGGCACCGGGGTTGGCGGCTTTGCTGACGGTCACTGCGTAGTGCACGCCCCAGGCGTCTTGGTTCGCACGGCCGAGCCAGTCGTAGGTGTCGATGTGCTCGCCCTTGATCGCGCCGCCGGTGTCACCGGCGATGAACGCGCCATGGGTGTCGAACGGGTTGGGCCACACGTGGTAATAGGCCAGCGGGGTGAGTACGGTCGGATCGATCGCGATCTCGAGCATCGGTTGGCCGGCGGTCAGGTTGATCCCGTAGGCGGTGATCCCGCCGCCTTGGATCCCGCCCCACGGCGGACCGTAGGCGGTCTCCTCGAAGCCACCTCGCCCGCTGGTGCCGGCGCCCGGCGACGCCGTCGTCGTGGTGGTGGTGGTGCACTCGGTGTTGACGGTGGCGAGGATCAGTCCCCACACCCCCACGCCAGCGACGACGGGGAGAAGGAGAAGGATTGAAGTAGCGAGGGCGATCAGCTTGGGAAGCCTCATGTCGCGGTGTGCGGGTGATGGCGTTCGGCGAGCGGCTCGAGCGCCGTCCACGCGTCCGCGTCGGCGTTTGCGCCCAGTTCCTGGCGCGGTGACTGGTCGTAGTCGGGGTCTGAGGTCGCGAGCCAGTATTCGAGTGCACCGACTATCGTCAACATCGCCGCGCCCGCGCGCGCCTCAGCGACCGCGCGCGTGTCGAAGATCACCAGCGGACTGTCGCTGGGAGTCGAAGTGGGGCGGTCGGCGAGGTACGCGTCGGCTCCCTCGCCCGTGTAGAGCTCTAGTTGCTGACGAACGGGACCACCTGCCCGCGATCTACGGCGATCATGCTCCTACAGAGCCCGCCGCGCGACCCTTTCCACCCCTCGACGCTCGCGGCGCACGACCGCTGGCGTGCTCGCGGCAACTGGCGCGCCACCATTCGGCGGGACGATCTCCATGGCGGGCGTTTGGTAGAGCACGTACGATTCGATGACGCGAGCGAGAGGTAAGAGCCAATGAGCGAAGTGACAGCCTCCGGCTTCGGCGAACGGCACCATCGCTGCCCCGTCCTTTCCGGGTACAACCCGTTGAACGTGGCAGAGCTCGAGAATCCGTTCCCGAGCTATTCCCGGGCCCGACGCGAGGCACCGGTGTTCTACGTGGAGGAGTTCGACCTCTGGTACGTGTCACGTCACGAAGATGTGCTCGCGGTTCTACGCGACCCGGGGCGCTTCTCGAATCGCAACGTCAAGCCGATGCCGTTGCCCCCGGAGGAGCTCCGCGACCGCATGCCGGCCTACCCGAATACGACGGCCCTGCTGTTCCTCGACGAGCCCGAGCACCGCGCGGCCAGGCAGATGGTGCAGGCGCCGTTCATACCGAGGCGGCTGCAGCAACTGGTGCCGATGATCCGGGCGCGCGCCGAACGGCTACTGCGACCCGACGATCCCAATCGCCGGATCGAGTTCGTCCACGAGTATGCGACGCCGCTGGCGCTGGTCGTCATCGGCGAGATCCTGGGAGTGCCCGAAGCTGACTTCTCGTGGCTCGAGCGCGCGGTCCAGGGAGCCTTCATTATCCGGGGCGGTGCGGCCAGCGTGGAGGAGACGCGCGTCCTCGCGCGGGAGCAACTCAGGTATTGGGAGTATCTCTGCGCTCTGGTCGAGGATCGGCGCAGCCATCCGCGCGACGACTTCTCCTCCGTACTGGCGACTCACGTCAACGATGACGGTTCCCAACCGAGCATCGAAGAGGTGGCGGCCCACCTGAACACCATCCTGGGTGCGGGATTCGAGACCAGCGCGAACATGATGTCGTTCGGCATCCGATCGCTGCTCGAGCACCGCGACCAGTGGGAGCTGTTGAAGTCCGATCCGGCCCTGGTCCCGAATGCCGCAGACGAGGCGGCACGCTATCGCACGATCATCAAGACCCTCCTCCGCGTCGCCGTCACCGATGCCGAGATCGGAGGCGTCCCGATCCCGAAGGGCGCTCGGTTGGCCCTGATGATCGCCTCGGCGAACCGCGACCCGTCCGCGTTCCCAGATCCCGACCGGCTTGACATCACACGCGACCAGGACAACCTGACCTACGGCCGGGGCGTGCACTTCTGCCTCGGTGCTCCGCTTGCGAAGCTGGAGATGCGGACCACCTTGGAGACCTTGCTCGACCTCGCCCCGGACGCTCGGCTCGTCGAAGGACAGCGCTACGAGTACAGACCCGACACCCGGATCGACGCCATGCTGGCGCTCCAGATCGACCTCGGTCCGGTGCCGGCGGCTGCCGACTGACGCTCGCCGCGCTCAGTCGACCGGCATCGACCGTGAGCCGACGACGTCCTCATCGAAGTAGCGTCCAAGCCGAATTGAGGCGAACGTCGTCCTCAAGCCACGCCGACGTGCGCCGACTTCGTAGCCGAGCGTCGCGTGCAGCATCCGGAAGTTGTCCCAGAGCAACGCGTCGTTGACCGACCAGCTGTGCGCGTAGACGAACCGCGGCTGAGTCATGTGGTCGGTGAGGTACCGGAGCAGTTCGGCGCTTTCATCCGCATCCATACCGATGAAATAATCGACCAACGGCGGCGCGATGAAGAGGCACTTGCGCCCCGACTCCGGATGGGTGAGCACCGCCGGATAGACGACCGATGGGTACTTGGCTGTGACGGCGGCCTGGTCGTAGCTGTTGGCGGACCAGTCGTAGGCCGGGTTTTCTTCCAGCGTCGACGCGCGAACAGTCTTCCAGAGTGCCCCCGGCGGCGTCGACAGATCCGTCTGGAATTTCAGGGTGGCCTTGAATTCAAGCCCGTCGAGCTTCTGTTTGACATCGCCGGGCAGCTCGTCGTAGGCAAGCGCGGTATCGGCGAACAGCGTCTCGCCGTGTTCCGCGGGCACCTCCAGCAGGCGGAGCATCGCCCCCCTGCACACGTCGGGTACGAAAGCGGTGTCACGATGCCAGGCGAGCCGGTTGACCCTCAGCTCCGAGCCGTCGTAGACGTACGAGGGGGCGGGCTTACCCCCGCCGAGCTCGATGAAGTGAGGATCCTCGTCGGCCCGCACCTCGGGAACCGGATGGATCTCGAGCTCGCCGAGGCCACGGCTGATCTCCAGGTGCTGCTCAGCGGTATCTATGTTCTTGAACAGCACGAGGCCATGCTCGAGCCATGCCTCGCGGAGCGCGGCCTGCACACCGGGATCATGCTCGCCGCCCGGAGCCAACTCAACTTCGACGCCAATCGGCATCGAACGCATGGAAAGCTCGGCTAACATCAGATCCGCCTTTCAGCCAGTCCTGCTCACCGCTTTGCCCGGGGCGCTGCCAGGATCTCCTCGAACGCCCTGAGCTCATCCACCGGGGTCGAGACGGTGCTGAACCCAGCCGCAACCGCCGCGTGGTAATCGGCGGTGTTGGTCACCACCGCACCGAACGGCATTCCGGCCGCCCCACAGACATCAAGCAGGCGCGCCCGAGCCTCCTCCAACGGGGCGAACCCGGGCTGGCCCATCGCCCCCTCCGCCCCGAGCGAGAGGCTACCGTCGCCATGACCGAACACCAGTCCCCCGAGGCCGGGAGTAGCGACGATCTCCTCGACGTTCTCAAACCCGACCTTGTCCTCGATCATGGCCCACACGACCACCTCGCCGTCCGGGCTCAGCGGCCACAGTTCCGCCTTCTCAAAGTATTCCGGAAAGCCGCTGCAGCCCCAGTAACGCATCGCCACCACCGGACTCATGCCGCGGTGCCCCTGCGGCTCGGGGCCATCCGGACCTCGTGAATAGCGCGCGGCACGCACGGCGTGCTCAGCGTCAGCGCGGCTCTGCACGCGCGGAATCAGGACCCCGAACGCCCCGTAATCGAGCACCTGCTTGATCATCCAATCGTTGCGCTCACTCCCATCCGCAGGTACGCGGACGATCGGAGCAGGCGAGACAGTAAACCGCCCCCTCCGGCAAGCCCGCGGACTCAGAAGCCACTGCAGCGTGTTCCCCAGCGCCGGAAAATCAAAGCCCTCGTGCTCCATATCGATCACGACGAAATCGAGCTCTGAGTCACCGATCCGCCGGGCTGCATAGAGATCACCACAGGGCATCCAGGCGCCAATCGGAACCTCGCCCGCCTGCAGCCGCTCGACGCAGCGATTGAGCCGCACGTCGTTGCTCTCGCCCATCAACGGTCAGCTCCAGTAGTCACGATTGGCGTCACGCCGGAGTAAGTCATCACAATACGGGTTCGGAGCACAGCTTCCTCCTCGTCGGGTCACGCCGGCTCGAAAGCTACTCAGCCCGGCGGCTTACGCTACCAAACGCTTGACCGACCTTGTTCCCGGATCAAGCGCGGCGATGGATCGGGCCGCCGACATCCTCGCCGACGAGCGAACCATCACGCTCACCGAGGACGAGGCGATCCGCTTCCTCGACGCACTCGAGACCGTCGACGATCGCGCCGTTGCCCGCCTCGCAGACCTCCGCGCGAGGACGTGAGCTCACCAGCGGCGGCCACCGAGCGCTACGACCCCACCCATCACGACGCATCGAAGTTCGCGTCCGAGAACGAGGCGCTCGACGGCTGGCTTCACCGCTACGCGCGACAGACCGAGCGCCGCGATGCGGCCCGCACCTTCGTCATCGCCGACGCCGGCGTCGTGATCGGGTACCACGCGCTCCTCGCCCGCGAGCTCGACCACGGACAGGCGACCGCGCAGGCGCGCCAGGGCATATCGCGCCACTACCCCATCCCAGTGGCGGTCCTCGCGCGACTCGCGGTTGACCACCGCCATCAGCACCGAGGCTTGGGGGCAACCCTGCTCCGCGACGCGCTGCGAAGGGTCACGCTCGCCTCTGAGCAGCTCGCGGTCCGCGCCGTCGTGGTGCACGCGATCGACGAGCCCGCCGGGTGCTTCTACCAGCATTTCGGGTTCCGGTGTCTGAGCGCCACCCCGCGCACGCTGATGGTCACGCTCGCCGAGCTGCGCGCCGCCGGCTACCCATGACGCGGCCCGATGACGGCACGCCAGCCCCCGGCCAACGCCATCCCCGGCTCCCGACTGCACCAGACGCGC
Source organism: uncultured Solirubrobacterales bacterium (assembly GCA_963763525.1). Taxonomy (GTDB): domain Bacteria; phylum Actinomycetota; class Thermoleophilia; order Solirubrobacterales; family Solirubrobacteraceae; genus Palsa-465. The sequence goes on along the minus strand of CAVXPA010000005.1, from coordinate 140,203 downwards.
ATGCCTGGCATTGCATGGCGCTTTCGTCCACGACTCTGCCCTGGTGTGGCGCTAACGCGGCGGTCGTTTGGATGCTCGGTCGACGCAGCCGGGGTTGTGCTGTCGGCGCGTTGCAGGGAAGGTGGCGCCGCCCTCGCGATGTTCCTGCTGGAAGCAGAGCAGGGCTGGCCGCCGCGATTTCGTGGGTTGCGGGTGTTCCGCGGAACCGGGCGGTGTGTGTTGTAAGCTGTCGCCGCGCTGAGGCGGTGTTCGCGATCCAGTGGTTGTGGAGCTTGAGCATGTTGTGTGTCGCTGCCACCAGCCGCAGCTCTGACCTCACGGCGGCTCTGCCTCTTCGCATGAACTGATCGACGCGCCGGTTGTAGTTGATCTTTCGCGAGGCCCTCGGGGCCCCATGTGGGCGCAGAGCACATGCCTCAGTGTCACGGTCAAGCTCCTGTTGATCGCCGAGATACCAGTCGCGTCGGAGGCGTAGCTAGTTGGTGAAGTACCAGTCCTCGGGATTCACGAGGCCTAGCGCGTTCGCGGCGTAGCCTCCGAGGTTCTTGGCGACCAATGTCCCGGCATCGTTTATGTAGGTGCCGATTTGCGTGGGTCCGAAGAGCACGGGTAGCTGCCGCGTTACGTACTGTGCGTAGGCCTCGAGCGCGGACGTTTCATGCGAGGCGTGGCCGGTGATCGTCGCTGTGATCAGCCGCACCATCTCCGGGTCGGTGTAGCTCCCGGAGTTGGCGGCCGCGCCGGGGATGTAAAGCGACTCGCCCGTTGGGAGGTAGTCCGGCCCGTGCCAGTCTGCCGTCCGTTCCGAGTGACCGCCACTAGTTTCTCGATATCTGCCTGTTTGCGCCACGGAGCACCATGATTTGGATGGGAACCATCGTCCTTGACGACCTGGACCGAAGGATCATCCAAGCTCTCTACATCGACCCCCGGGCCCCGTTCAGCGGGCTGGCAGACGTCCTCGGGTGCTCCGAGCAGACGTCGCCCGCCGCTACCGACGACTGTTCGACGGTCATGTCCTGCGGGTCGTCGGCCAGCTCGACTCCCAGCGGCTCGGCCAGTCCGACTGGGCAGCCCGGATCCGCTGCGCTCCAGGGTCCGCACCGGCCGTTGCCACCAAGCTGGCGCAGCGGGCCGACACCGCCTGGGTCCAGCTGATCTCTGGGGGAACCGAGATCTTCAGCACCATCCGCTCCCGCGACCGCCAAGAGCGAACCCCGCTGCCACTCGGCCAGCTCACGATCGGCCGCCAGATCGTCGCCGTCGAGGCCTACTGCTTGCTCCACCTGTTCGTCACCGGGTCGGCGCCCTCTCTCGGCGCAAACGTCCTCAGCCGCGACGAGACCGAGCAGCTGCGCCCACCGCCGGCGACCAGGCTGTCACCCGACCGATCGACAACCAAGATGAACGAGAGCGACTGGCCTCTCCTTCAAGCCCTCGCCGAGGACGGCCGCGCTTCGTACCGGACGTGGCAGTCCGGACCCACTGGCACGAGTCGACCGTTCGACGTCGAGTCGAGGAACTGACCGCGTCGGGCGTGCTCTTTTTCGACCTCGACGTCCCGCTCGAAATCGTTGGCATCAACTCACCGGCGCTACTTTGGATGAACGTCATGCCCGCAAGACTCACCGAGATCGGGCAAGCGCTGGCCAGCCGCCCCGAGATCCCCTTCGTTGCCGCCACCACCGGGACCACCAACATGCTCGCGTCGCTCGTCTGCCAGGACGATCACTCGCTCTACGAGTACCTCACCCGTGAGGTGGCTACGCTCGACGGCATCACCCATATCGAAACCGCCCCCGTGGCGCGAATGGTCAAGCTGCACGCCACCCTCACCGCGCCCGCGTGAAGTTACCGGCCGGCCGCGGCGGCCGAAGACCCGATAGGGGCGTACGGGCCGCTGGCGGGCCTGATGCCTGAGGGCTATCCACGAGATCTGGCCGTCGACCGGCAACTCCAGAAGTTGGGTTACAGGCAGACTGACATTGACACAGTGGTGATGACACACCTCCATTTTGATCACCCCGAGGGGATGCGGCTGTTTGAGCACGCGCAGGGCAGGTCCGGCGGACTGGAGAGCGGCGAGGGACCCGTTGGCACCTCGTCACGGATGAGGACAGGATCGCCGAGCGAGCCGCTGAGCTCGACGCGCACAGCCCTCGCCACGCGACACCAGCGGCGGCAAAGCCAAGCCGACCGTTGCCTGCGTCAGGGACCGGCGTTCCTAACGGCACCAAGTCGGGACGGTCTCTGAGCCGTCCCGAATCCGTGCCTCAGCTCGGGATTGAGCCGTCCTGCCGACAGTAGGTCACTACAATCGGCCCAAGAGTTCACTCCCTCCCTTTGGGTCCGAAGAAGGAGTGTCGCTGGCTGCGAACGCGCCGAACGAGAGTGCCCGGAGATTCGTGCGGGAGTAGTCTCGATCGCGCCAGGTCTCGTCAGTTCCCGCATTGCGCGAGATTAGATCGAGTGGAGCTTAGTCTTGAACGGCGCGCGCTGAATGCGGCGCGCTAAGCCACACGTGTCAGCTCGTTGGCATCGATCGCGAAGAGAGACCGAAGACCCCGGTCCGGCACGCCGGCCGCCGCGGCCCCGGCCGGGCCGGGCTGAGCCAAGTCGCATGGTGACTTGTGATATACCAACGCTCCATGTATTCGGTTCGCCGTGTCGGGTACGCGGCCTTGGGCGTCGAGATGGTCGGCTTTCTGGCCACACCGGCACCGCCGGGCGGCGGTACGGCGGTCCCGGGAGTCCTCTTGCTACACGAGGGAGGGGGGCAGAGCAACCATGTACGAGAGCGAGCCGAACGACTCGCCGCCGGGGGCATCGTGGCCTTCGCGCTCGATTATCTCGGCGGTGGGACTCAGCATCCACCGGAGTTCGTACAAAAACGGATTGGCCATCTCTGGCAGTCACCTGCCGAGGTGGCTGCCTTGGGCCGGGCCGGCTACGACGTGCTGGTCGGTCAGCCCGGGGTCGATCAAGGCCGAGTGGCGGCGGTCGGCTTCTGCTTCGGAGGGCTGATGGGCCTGGAACTTGCTCGCGAGGTCCCGACTCTGCGCGCGGCGATAGGGCTGCACCCAGGAATTGCGGCGGCTCGAATCGAAGCCTCGTCGCGCATCGAAGCCAGCGTGCTCATGATGTGCGGTGCCGAAGACCCCGTGACGACCGCTGCGGACCGCGCCAGGTTCGAAGCCGAGATGCGCGACGCTGGCGTAGCGGACTGGCGGCTGGAGGTCTACGGCGGCGTCGGACACAGCTTCACCAATCCGGACCTGGGCCAGCGAATGAACCGCCCAGGGTTCGCCTACGACGCCAGGGCTGATCGCCGATCGTGGAGATCCACGCTCGATCTCCTGGACGAAGTCCTGGGGTCGGCAGCACACGCCGGCGAGGACCGGCGCGCCGGTGACGTGAGTAGCGTGGAGGACAACTGTGGACGGTAGCGCGCAGGTTCGCATCGAGACGTCGGTGACGGCGTTTAGCCGGGTTCGTAGCGTGCTGTTCGCCCCGGCGTTCAACGAACGTCTGTTGAACAAGCTTCCCGTCACCGGGGCGGACGTAGTGGTCGCGGATCTCGAGGACAGCGTTCCGGCAACGGACGACGACAAGCGGTCCGCGCGCGACATCTTGCGGGCGTGGTTGCGCGACCGCGGTCCGAGCCCCGCCGACTGTGTTTTCCTGGTCCGGCTGAACCCGATGAACTCGCCATGGTTCGAAGCGGATCTCGACATGGTCTTCTTCGACTTCGTGGACGGCGTGGTGCTGCCCAAGGCGGATCGGGACGCGGTCGAGCTCCGCGGCCGACTCAGCGCCGGACGGCCATTGAAGGTGCTCGCCGGCGTCGAGACGGCGAACGGCATCGACAGTGTGGAACTGCTCGCGAGATCCGGCGCAGTCGACGCGCTCTACTTCGGTGCGGAGGACTACATCACCGAGTTGGGCGGGCGTCGGACCCGCCGGGGAGACGAGGTGCTCTACGCGCGGTCCCGGGTCGTCATGGCGGCGAGGTTGGGCGGGCTACTTGCTGTCGACCAGGTGGTCGACGCCTACCTCGACGATCAATACTTCCTGGACGATGCCGAGGCGGCGCGTGACCTCGGGTACGACGGGAAGACGTGTCTCCATCCGCGTCAGGTGGGTCTCGCACATCGCGTCTTCACCCCGTCGACCGCCGAGCTCGAGTGGGCTGAGCGAGTCGCTCGCGCTGCGCGCGAAGCGTCGATGACGGGCCAGGCAGCGCTCAACGTCGACGGCCGCTTGTGCGGCGCGCCGATGATCACGCGCGCAGAACGGCTGCTGGCTGCGGCCGGCGCCTCAGGCAGCCGGCATGTCTGACGGCCACGAGGCCGCCGCCGGGCGATCGACGGCTGCGCTGCTTGCGCGTGCCGCGGACCTGCATGCGATCGAGCAGGTGCTTCGCAGTTACGGCCGGGCCATCGATCGCCTGGATCAGGAGCTGTTGGCCGCCTGCTTCTTCAGCGATGCGGTCTTGAACTACCCTGGATATTCGCCGGATCTCGGCGACTATATCCCGTGGCTGATCGAGTTTGCGCGAGGCCGCTTCGACGGGATGATGCACTACCTCGTGAACATCAATATCGAGCTGTCCGCGGACGTGGCCTGGACCGAGTCCTACCTCTACGCACGGCACTGGCGACTGGCGGGCTACACCGTCGACCCGGCTGCCACGTACTCCGGATGCAGTCGTTACGTCGACCGCGTCGAACGGCGTGCGGGCGAGTGGCGAATCGCGTGCCGCACGGTCCTCCGCGAAATTAGGCAGGAGAACTCGAATGGCCTGTTCGTTCCCTTCCCGGTGGAGCCTCCACGAACCCGTGACCGCTCCGACTCGTCCTACGCCGGCCTCGACCGCTGACACTCAATTTGAGCACCATGCCATCGGACGCTGATCTCGACGACCGGGGTGCGGCCGCGGAGACCGCCAACGCCTCGCACCTGCTTGACGTCGTGGCGATCGAAACTGTGCTACGCACTCACTGCCGGGCACTCGATCGTGTCGATCGGGACTTGCTCGCCTCCTGCTATCACGACGATGCAGTGGACCGGCGTGCCGGAGAAGCAGCCGTCACCGCGCCCGATGTCGTGGCCCGGGAGATCGCTCGCGGCGAACGTCGCAGGGCGCGTTCCGGGGGCACGATGCACTACCTGTCGAACACGCTGATTGACGTGGCGGGTGAGGTCGCCCGCGCGGAGTCCTACCTTTACGTGTGCCACTGGGCAGAACCCTTGTCCGATTCCGAAGTGAACTTCGCCGAGGGGGCGCGCGCCGTCGACCGCTTCGAACGTCGCGACGGTGAGTGGCGGATCGCCGAACGCGTCGTGCTGCGCGAGTTCCGCCAGTCGTTCGTCCCCGGCACGCTCAGTGTCTACCACGACGAGAGCCACATACCGCAGTCCGGTTTACAGGATTTCTCCTACGACCGGTCCCGGTAGTCGGCGTCAGAACAGCGCGAGCGGATTGACCGGAGCACCGGTGGCGCCGCGGAAGCGGAGCGGCGCGACGGTGAACAGGAACTCCCAGCGATCGAGGTCGGCGCAGGTGTTTGCCAACGTTTCGAGGTCGCAGTTGTCGATCAGCCACAGCCCCATCGCGACCATCCCGATCATGTGCATCGGCAGGGCCACGACGTCGTAGCCGGTCGGGATCGGCTCGGTGCCGGTGTCGGACCCCAGCGCGGCGACTTCGCGTTCCTGCAGCCACGGCAGGCACGCGGCCTGGAAGCCGGCGGTCGGCCGCTCCGGCTCGTATTGGCGGCCTTCGCGGATCCGCCGCCCGCCCTGGCCGGTGCGCATGAGGACGATGTCGCCGGGGCCGACAACGAGCCCAGCAGCTCGTTCTGCGGCTTCGAGGTCCGCCGGATAGACGTGATCGGCCGGTTCCAGCACGTCGACGCCGCGCACTCGGGCCACGTCTAGCAGCACGCCGCGGCCGACGATGCCGTCCGAGACCGTGAGCACGTCGTGCACGACTGCCCCCTGACGGTCGGTCACGGCGGACGCGGGCTCGCCGCCGTACATCCGTCCGTCCCAGAAGACATGGCTAAGTGAGTCGATATGGGTGATGTCGAGCCCGTGGAACACCATCCCGATGAACTCCTGCGCGGCTGCGCCGCGCCCGAGCAGCCCGCGCCGGCCCTCGTCGGTCAGCCCGAGCCCGGTGCGGAGCATGTACCGCTGGGTCTCGACCGGGGCGCCCGGCTGACGTCCGGTGCGAATGTCCCAGGCACACGAAACCGGCAGCCCCTCGCGGACGAGTGCTGCCGCGGCCAGCCGGCGGGCAGGGGTGATGTGGTTGAGCGTGCCCCGCCGATCGCCGGGACCCCACCGACCCCAATTGGATAGCGTGTCGAACCAGCCCAACAGCTCGTGCTCGGACGGGGGAGTGGGCGTCGTGTCCATTTCTCAGCAGACGGCTCGGGGCGGCGATTAGGTCAGCGTCAGGCCTGCGTAGTCGTTGTCGGCCACGTCGCGGAGGACTTCGCGATAGCGCACGGCGCCACCGTTGAACATGTAATAGCGTTTCGTGCCCTTCTCGTGGCCGTCGACGTTTGAGTTGTAGCCGGTAAACCAGCCCTGCGCGTTTCGGAGCAGCATAAAGTTATAGAGCTTGATGATGTAGGAGTGCCAGCGCTGCTCCGCCTCGGGCGTGGCCTCTTCGCGCACATAGCCGGTTTTCCAGAGGTATTGCAGGAGCTCGGTGACCCAGTTGACCGCCGTCTCAATGCCCCGCGGATAGTTCACGGTCGCAGATCCGCTCTGGGGGCCAGTCGGCATGATCAGGTTCGGGAAGCCGAAGACGTGCATCCCAAGGAATGTGATCGGGCCGTCCTTCCACTTGTCCTTGAGACGCTGACCGTCGACGCCGCGGATGTCGATCCGGTCGTAGGCCCCTGTGATCGCGTCGAAGCCGGTCGCGTAGACGATGATGTCGAATTCGTAGTCGAGCTCCGTGGTGCGGATGCCCGACGGCAGAATACGCTCAATCGGCGTTTCCATTAGATCCACGAGGTGGACATTGGGTCGGTTGTAGACCTCGTAATACTTCGTCTCGAGCGGGACGCGCTGGATACCGAAGCCGTGGTCTTTCGGGATCAGCTTCTCGGCGAGCTCGGGGTCATGCACCCGGGACCGGATCTTCTCAGCGATGAACGCAGAGAGTTCGGCGTTCGCGCCCTCCTCGCGAAAGGTTTCCAGGAAGTTGCCCAGCCAGATTCCGAAGCCGGGCTGGTCGTACTGCGCTTCCCACATCGCACGGCGTTCTTCGGCCGGCACCTCGGCGAACGGCCGCGTGTCCGGTGCGTGGATGAAGCCGCCCGGTGTACGCGAGCAGCGCTCGAAGATGGCGTCGTAGCGCGCTCTGATGTCGTCCATCTCCGCGGCACTGAGCGCCGAGTTGTGTAACGGCGCGCACCAGTTCGGGCGCCGCTGAAAGACCGTCAACTCGCCGACCTTGTCAGCGATCTCGCTGATCACCTGGACGCCAGTCGCGCCGGTCCCGATCACCGCGACGCGCTTGCCGGCCATATCGATCGGCTCGGCCGGCCACTCGTAGGTGTGAAACGAGTCTCCCTGAAAGTCCTGGACCCCCGCGTAGCGCGGCAACGTCGGCGCAGACAGCACTCCGATGGCGGTGATCAGGAAACGCGCGACCAGCTCGCGGCCGTCCTCGAGGTACAGCCGCCATGACGTCGCTGGCTCGTCCCAGTGAGCCGCCGTGACCTTCACACCGAACTCCATGTGGGGACGCAAGGCGAACTTGTCGGCGACGTAGTTGAGGTAGCGCAGATTCTCGGGCTGGCCGGAGAACCGCTCGGACCAGTCCCACTCCTGCAGCAGCTCCTGCGAGAACGAGTAGCCGTAGGTGTAACTCTCGGAGTCGAAGCGCGCCCCGGGGTACCGGTTCCAGTACCAGGTGCCGCCGAGGTCGCCGCCGCCCTCGAGAACCAGCACGCGGACGCCGAGTTCCAGCAGCCGATGCAGTTGATAGATCCCGCAGATGCCGGCCCCGACGATGATCACTTCGTAGTCCGGTTCGCTGATCGCCCCGCTGTCCGACACCAGCTCGTCCTCCTCGCCGTTGACGCGGCTCGCCGCGCGCACGATTCTTAATTCGCTAGATCCAATGTCACCTGGTAACCTGGGATCCTAGCACATTCGGGTTGTCAATCGAGGAGGAGTTCGAAGGTGAGAATTTCCCTGTTCCTGGAGATCGGTGTCCCGCGACCGTGGGACAGCGACACCGAGGTCCGGGCATTCCACGAGCATCTTGACGTGGTGGCGCTGGCGGACGAAGTCGGCTTCCATGGCGTGTGGGTGACCGAGCACCATTTTTTGGAGGAGTACAGCCACTCGTCGGCGCCCGAGATCTTCCTCGCTGCACTCAGTCAGCGCACGACGCGGATCAGGCTCGGGCACGCGATCGTGCAGATGCCGCCGTTGATCAACCATCCGGCGCGCGTCGCCGAGCGGATCTCGACCCTCGACCTGGTATCGAACGGCCGCGTCGAGTTCGGCGTTGGCGAGGGCTCATCCGTCGCCGAGCTGGACGGCTTCAAGGTGGACCCCGGCAAGAAGCGGGCGATGTGGCATGAGGCGATGTCAGTCGCCATCGGCTGCATGGCCGACACGCCGTTCGCCGGCTTCCACGGGGAGTTCGTGGACATGCCGCCGCGCAACGTCGTACCGAAGCCAGCGCAGCGGCCGCATCCGCCCGTCTGGCTGGCCGCCACCCAGCGTGAGACGGTGGCGATGGCGGCGCGCGGCGGAATGGGCTGCCTCAGCTTCTCGCTGCGCGAGCCCGAACTGTTCGAGGGGCTCCAGAGCGAGTACTACTCGATCCTCGAATCCGACGAGATGGTCCCGTTAACGCGTGCCGTGAACGCCAACGTGTTGTCCACCGTCGGGCACATGATCTGCGCCGACTCGGAAGAGCAGGGCATCAAGATCATGGCGAACGGGGCGCGGTGGTTTGGCTACGGGATCAGCCACTACTACCTGGGTGGCCCGCACAAGCCGGGAGCGACCAACCTCTGGGACGTGTACAACCGTGACCTAGAGGCAGGTTCCGTCCCGGGCTCGCACGAACGCGACTTCGGCATGGTCGGATCGCCGCAGAAGCTGCGCGAGGCGCTGCGCCAGTACGAGCAGGCCGGCGCCGACGAGGTGATGTTCATCGTCCCTCCGGTGAAGCACGACGATCTCATGGAGTCCTTCGCGCGCTTCGGCCGTGAGGTGCTACCGGAGTTCGCCGAACGTGACGGGCCGGCGGTCGCCAAGAAGGCCAAGCGGCTCGAGCCGGTCATCGAACGCGCCATGGCGCGGCGGCCGGCGGATCCCGTCGTCGATCCGGAGTACGTTATCTCTGGCGTGCCGACGTCGTGGGAGGAGAACACGACGATTCCCGAGATCGCGTTCCTGGCGAAGCGCGCCGAAACCATGGCTCAAGGCTAGGCACTGCCGGTAAGCCAATGTTTCTCGACGACATTCTCCGGCTAAATGGCCGTCGGTCACCCGACCGCGCGGCGATCGTGTTCGGGGAGCAGGCGATCACCTTCGGTCAGCTGCGCGATCGCGCGTTCCGCCTGGCGAACGCGCTGCGCACGCTGGCCGACCCCGGTGATCGCATCGCGATCCTGGCCGAGAATCTGCCCGCCTACATCGAGTGCTACTACGGCGTGCCGGCCGCCGGAATGGTGCTGACCTTCCTGAACTACCGCCAGCACCCCCAGGAGTGGCTGTGGATCCTCGACGACGCGCGGGCGACAACGCTGATCGTCCAGGCGAAGTATCTCGGCGCCGTCCGGCCAGTTCTCGCCGCGCACGCGAACCGCATCCGGCACATCGTCGTGATCGACGACGATACGCCACCGGACGAGGCCACCCTCGCCGGTATCGTGCGCTACGAGGACCTGTTGCGCGGTGCGCCCGCCGTCGCCCCTGATCGCGACTTCGGCGAGGCCACTGCGGCGTGGCTCTTGTACACCAGCGGCACGACCGGACATCCCAAGGGCGCGATCCTGACCCACCGCAGCATCTCGGCATCAGTGCTGCAACAGGTGATCGAGTTCCAGCCTGATCCCGACGAGCGCCGCCTGATCTCCTTCCCGCTGTGCCATGTGTCTGGCACGACTGTGCTGGCAATCCACCTCCGTGGTGGCCGAGTGGTGCTCGCGCCCGCGTTTGCGCCGGAACAGTGGATGCAACTCGTCGAGCGTCACCAGATCACTGACGCGTCGCTCGCCCCGACCATGCTGAGCATGGTGATGCAGCACCCGGCGGCGCGCGACTACAAGCTGGAGTCGCTGCGGGCGATCGGGTACGGCTCTGCAGCGATGCCGGTCGAAGTGCTGCGCACGGTGATCGAGCGGTTCGGTCCCATCGTGTACTCCGGCTTTGGCATGACGGAGCTGAGCGGTGGGGCGACCATCCTTCCGAAGGACGTACTGGTCCGCGCGATTCACGGCAGTCCGCACATCCTGGCCTCGTGCGGCCGGCCGATGTGCCTTGTCGACGCGATGATCGTCGACGAGAACATGGTCGAGTGTCCGGTCGGAGTACCGGGCGAAATGGTCATCCGCGGCGACCAGGTCTTCGCCGGATACACCTCCACGCATGGTGAGAATGAGGTGGCATTCTCTGGCGACTGGTTCCACACCGGTGACGTCGCTCGCCGGGACGAAGAGGGCTACCTCTACATCGTCGATCGACTGAAGGACATGATCGTCTCGGGCGGCGAGAACGTGTACGGCCGCGAGGTCGAGGACGTTCTCTACACCCATCCGGGTGTGTCCGAGGCTGCCGTGATCGGCCTGCCGGATCAGAAGTGGGGCGAGTCCGTGACCGCAGTCATCGTGCTGATCGGCAACGCTAAGGTGTCCGAGGCGGACATCGTCGCACTGACTCGCAGCCGGATAGCGGGCTACAAGCAGCCGCGCCAGGTGATCTTCGTCGACGAACTGCCCAAGACCGTGACCGGCAAGATCCAGAAGCAGGAACTGCGCCGACGCATCATGTCCACTTTGTGAGCACTTCCTACCCAGCAGCGAGATTTCGGAGGTCTAGCCCGACATGCACACTTCGCTCACGGTCGGCGATCTCCTGGGCGCAGATCGATGAGCATGGCTACCTGGTCATCACCGATCGAAAGCAGGACATCATCATCTCCGGTGGGGAAGAACGTGAGCCCTGTCGAGATGGAGGACTGCCCCTATGCCGCGCGCCGCGACCGGCAAGTTGCGAAGTTCAAGCGGCGCGCTCCGTACTGTGAGGGCTACGAACGGATGGTCAACCGAAACCCGAGGGTAGCGCCGCGCGCTCGAACGAGAACCCGGCGGCGCACTCGTGCACCGAACCTGCTGAGGGAGGTACTTGCGTGAATGTGGATTTGCTGCTCGATCCGGATGTCGCAGCGCTGCTGGCCGAAGGTCCGATCCTGGAGACGTTCACTCCCGAGAACCTGCCGGTGATCCGAACGCAGATCCTCGCGCTCGCCGAGGATTACGAGACAAAAGGCGCGGCGGAGATCACGGATCATTTCGTGCCGTCGGCCGGCGGCGCCCGGCTCGCTGTGCGAGTGCACCGTCCTAGGGGTGTCGACCGGCCGCTACCCGCGATCGTCTGGCTCCACGGCGGCGGGATGGTCGCAGGCAGCCATCTAATCGAGGATGCGCGCTTCGACCGCTGGTGCGCGAAGCTCCCGATCGTAGGCGTTGCCGTTGACTACGGTCTCGCCCCCGAACGGCCGTATCCAGGTCCTTTGGACGATTCCTACGCCGCGCTCACCTGGGCGTTCGACCGGGCGAGCGAGCTGGGCATCAGACGCGATTGCATAGGAATCGGTGGTGCGAGTGCCGGGGGCAACCTGGCAGCCGCCACTACCTTGCTGGCGCGCGATCGCGGCGAACTGCCAGTGGCGTTCCAGGCCTTGATGTACCCGATGCTCGATGACCGTATGACCACAGCGTCAAGCAGGTGGGACGTACCGATCTGGCCTCCGGCCTCCAACGACTTCGCTTGGAACGCCTACCTGGGCGGTCGCCGCGGCGAACCGGACGTTTCCGCATATGCCGCCCCGGCGCGCGCCACGGATCTCGCCGGCCTGCCCGCAACGTTCATCGGCGTCGGCGCAGTCGACGGATTCGTCGATGAAAGCATCGAGTACGCGACTCGCCTGCTGCACAGCGGATCTGCCGTCGAGCTGCACGTGTATCCGGGTGCGCCGCACGGGTTCGATCTCCTGATGCCTCGCACGAGCGTGGCACGGCGCAGCCGGCACCATCTCGACGAATGGCTCGGTGCCCGGCTGCTGGAAACGGGCGAGCGTGCTGGCAGGCACGTGGCCGGACACGAGCCGCCTGGTGCCCCAGTACATGCGAGCGAAGTTGGGCGTTCCCAGACCGGCACTCCAGGAGATACACGGTCGATGGTTGCCGCAGCCATCACGTCACGAGAGCCACGAACGAATGCGTCCGCTGTGGCGGCCGCGTTCGAGGAATGGGTGCGCACCGGGTCAGCCAGGGCGGTCTTCCGGCTGACCACCGTCGACGTCGTATGGCGGGTCCCGGGCGGTGCCCCCTCGTCCGGCACCTACACGAGTCGTGACGCCTTCCTGGCGTCCGCGCGAACGTTCACCGATCGGCTCGCGGCGCCGCTGGCCGTCACGCTCGTGGCCGTCCACGACGCTGGCGAGCATGTCGTTGTCGAGTGGCGGGGTACGAGCACCGGAATGAACGGACGTCCCTACGACCAGCGATACTGCTGGGTCCTCAGATTCGTCGGCCAGCAGATCGCTGAGGTCACGGCGTACGCGGACACCGCGCTTGTCCATGCAATGTTCGAGGATTGACGGGTAGGTTGCGATAATGTCGAACCCCATTTCGCGGCCCGAGCCGCAGTCCCTGAGTGGCTCGCCCGGGAGCAGCCGACACAAGCGGGGCGCGGCTGAGGTCATCGCCGAGGAGGTTCGGCTGCAAATCGTACGGGGTGACCTCCGGAGCGGCTCGCGCCTTCCCACAGAGCGTGATCTGGCGCGGCACTTCGACGTCAGCGGTCCGACCGTCCGTGAAGCGGTGCGCATCCTGGCCACCATGGGGTTAGTCGATGTGCGCCACGGAAGCGGCACGTATATCGCGGAGAACACGGAGGAACATATCGGACGCTCGCTGGCAACGTTCCTCGAGCTTGAGGACGTGGGCATCGAAGAGATACTCGCGGTCCGACTGGGGCTGCGTGAGCAGATCGCCCGGGGCAGCATCGGTCGAGCCACCGAGAAGGAATTGGCCGCGGTCGAGGCAGCCGAAGCAGAATTCGACATCTCCAACGTCACCATGCTCGAGCGTTGCGAAAGCATGCTCAAGTATCTGGCCTCCTTTTCCTCGCTGGCGCACAATCCTCTACTGCGCATGCTCGACAACTTTCTGAACGGCCTCGTGATCGAGTTCGAGAAGGTCGTCTACAGCGACGAGCCGCCGGAGTTCTGGAGTGAGTGGACGGATTCTGTGCGCGCCAATCACATTCGGATCATCGCCGCCATCCGAGCTCGAGATGAGACGGCCGCGATCGCTGCCGTTCGGGACGGTCACGCGCAAGCGCGACGCCGTCTCATGCAGGAGCCGCGGATCGCGCGTCTGCGGATGTCGGATCCCGAGATCATTGACAGCCTCGCCGCTCGGCTGTAGTTCGCTGGCAGCATGTGAGCCGCCTTCCACTCCGAAGCTCCCTGGTTTGTGGGCGGCAGGGACTTCGCCCGATCACCCGCGCGGCCACGATCGAGAACTTGTGCCGATCGAACGAGACCCCCGGCGCACTTCACCCGGATGCCGGCACGGGGTAAGGTCAGGCCTGCCCGGTCCTCCACGGTCGCATGCGGCTCTGGCCTTGCTCGGCCCTCAACAACCGCGCATGGTTCAACCCGCGACACATGCCATGCACGAGGACCAGCCTCATGCGTCCATACTGACTAAGACCGCCGAACAGATCCTCGAGTCCCTCTCACGACTTCTTCAATGACTTAACGGCGGTCGAACTAGATCGCTGAACATTCTGACGTCAAGCGCGTCCGGTTGCGGACATACGTATCCAGACGCAGCCGGGCAACCACTCGATCTCGAGCGCCACATGACTCCCGAGCACCTCGTCGACATTCGTCACGCTCGCCATTCGCGGAGCGTTCACGCAGGTGGGGGGGCGGCGGGTCTTGCCTGGCCGCCGCAACACACCCCACGCGCAAAGTCCGGCAGGCCGACATGACCCCTTCCGGTTAATGTAATCTAATCCTCCGGGATCGATTACCTTCCGGAGGCGCCGATGGCTAAGAAACTCTCGACCGTAGCGACTGAACTAGCAGACCGAGAAGCAATACGCGATTGCCTTCTGTTCTATTGCCGTGGGATCGACCGTCGCGATGCCGACTTGCTTCGCCAAGCGTACTGGCCTGACGCCATCGATGACCATGCCATGATGCCTCCGATGAGCGCGGATGATTTCATCAGGACAGCGACCGACGTGACTAGCCAGGCGGACCTGGAGGCGACTCAGCATGTTTTGAGTAACGTGCTCATAGACGTCGTGGGCGCAACTGCTTACGTCGAGTCGTATGTACAGGCATACCATCGTTTCCGACGAGAAAATGGTGAAAGATACGATCTCGCTGCCGGAGCCCGGTATATCGATCGCATGGAAAAGCGCGATGACGAATGGCGAATAGCGCGCCGAGTTGTGAAGATCGACTGGCTTCGTGAATATGAGGATTCCTACAACCTCGAGAACGGTTTCCGAGGTGCTCGGTTCGTTCCCGGCGGCCACAAGCCTGATGACGCAAGCTACGAACTCCTAAAGCACGAAGTGAGCTAACTGCGATCGTGCAGTAGGTGCGAAAGGATGACTTCGCACGTACGTAACAAAAACGTCTTCAGGCGCATTCGGGCTTTGTCATCGACGATGCTGGCGGGCAGACCGGTGTTGAGATTACGAAACTTCCTACTCAGTAGGGATACCCGGGTTCGCACATAATGCTGAATTCGGCGTACCTAGACGACATTGTCGTCATCAAGCCTGCGGGCTCCGCGCTGAACGGGGTATATAGCGAGCGAGCTTGCCAGCTGGTCTGACACGAGCAATCCGGATGTCCGCGCCTATGTCCAGGCTACGCAGGGTTGGCAGAGCTTCCTCCTGGCGACTGAGGATGATCCGTGGGGAGATCGTTCGACTGCCGTCGCCTCGAGCGACGCGCGGTCACGACCAGCGTGGGGCTCGGTTCGCCGTGATCGTCCAGGCCGATGAGTTCCTCGGACTCAGCACGACGCTGATCGCGCCGACCTCGACCGGCGCGTGCCCGGCGAGCTCTCGGCCAACCATCACGATTGACGGCGCCGACACCCGCGTGCTCGTCGAGCAGACGACCGTGGTCGACCCCTGAGCCGCTCGGTAGCTCGGCAGGACGCCTCAACCGCCAACGAGCTGAGAGCCGTCGATGACCCCCTCGCGCTGATCCTCGGGATCTGACCCAAACCGCCTCCGCCCACCACCCATCCACCGCTGCGCGTCGCCCGCACGCCATCCGTTGAGCTCGTCAACCACGTCGAGCGTCATGCCGACCTGTCGCCACCCTGCGTCTGTCTTTGCCCGCTCGATGATCAGCGGTTCGTGGTGGAGGTCCACCCCACGCCATCTGAGCTCGCGAAGCTCAGTGACTCAGAGTCCGGTCTTTGCCATCACTGCGATCATCGGGCCTCCCCCGCGCGGGATTGGGGATCTAGGCTAAGCTACCTCTTTCGACGGCGGTGTGAAGCTTTGCGAACCACCCGGCCTAAAGATCCACGACTTCCCTTTTGTCGCCGATGAGCCTCTCCAGCCCGGGGCGGCGTTCGTCGGTGTAGCGAATTCGGAGATCCCGGGCCGCGCGTGAGACCGTGTAGTTTCAAGCGACATGTCATCCCTACAAAATGCAGCGACGGGGAGCCCTACCGAGCCCCTGTTCACGAGCCGGACGTGGGTGAAGGTCGCCGTCGGGGAATTCGAGCTGCGAGAGATCGCGGTCGCCGCTCCCGGCCCGGACGAAGCGATCGTCCGCACGACGCTGTCGACCATCTGTGGCTCGGATCTGCACTTCCTCCACCGCTTCCCGATGCCGCGCGGGGTCGAGTATGTGCCAATGGGACACGAGGCGGTCGGTCTGGTCGCCAGCCTTGGCTCAAACGTCTCCGGATTCTCGGTCGGCGACCGCGTCGTCGCATCGTGCACGCTGGGGTGCGGCAAGTGCCCCAGCTGCCAAGTGGGTCACCATTCCGTGTGCTCAGGGATGGGAAAGATTCCCGGGATCAGCAACGTCCTCGCGGGGTGCCAGGGCGAATATTTCCGGGTGCCGTCGGCGGCAATCAACATGCTGCGCGTGCCAGATGCTCTGACCGACGAGCAGGCGATCTTCGCCGGAGACATCATGTCGACCGGCTTCGCTGCGGTGGAGCGTGCGGAGGTCGGGGTGGGAGACAGCGTGGCGATCTTCGCCCAGGGACCTGTCGGGCTGTGTGCGACCGCGGCGGCCCGTGCGCGCGGAGCGGGTCTGGTGATCGGCGTCGAGGGTGTACCGGAACGAGCGGCGCTGGCGCTCCGACTAGGGGCCAACCACGTCGTCTCCCCGAACGACGCGGTCGAAGCAATCATGGAGCTCACGGACGGCGGAGGCGTGGATGTCGCGATCGAAGCTGTGGGGCGCCAGGAGTCGTTCGAAGCAGCGACCGCCGTCGCGAGGCTTGACGGTACGGTCTCGAGCGTCGGCGTCTATGCAAGCGAAGGGTCGCTGACCCTGCCGACTGCAGGAGGCTTCTACCAGCGCCGCTTCGTCACTTCGCTGTGCCCCGGCGGCAGCAATCGGCTCGCCCGGCTGTTCCACGTGCTGCAGTTCGGCAGGGTCGATTTGACCTGCCTGTTCACCCACCGCATGAGCATGGCAGACGTCGTCGGCGCGTACGAGGCGTTCGAGCGCCGGCAAGACGGCGTCGTGAAGATCGCGCTACTCCCGTAGCCAGCGGCCAATGCTGACCCGCGTAGATCATCGGCGGCGAGCGCAGCCGCTCGTAGACGAACGAGTGGACGCCACATGACCGCCGCCGACCTGATCGGAAAGGCGCTCAGCTTCGCTGCCCCGGACTTCCCGGAGGGTATTCAGGAGCTCCGCGAGGAGGTGCGGGCGTTTCTCGCCGACGAAAGAGCCAGTGGACGGATCGGCGTGGGCGTGGACGCGTGGCTCGGCGGCCATGACCCGGAATTCTCAAAGCGCCTCGCCGAGCGCGGCTGGATCGGTATGACGTGGCCGAAGCGGTACGGAGGGTCCGAACGATCGATGCTGGAGCGCTACGTCGTCATCGAAGAACTGCTGGCGGCGGGTGCGCCCGTGGCAGCTCATTGGGTTGCCGATCGGCAGACAGGCCCGCTCCTGCTTCGCTACGGCACCGAGGCGCAGCGCGAGCGCTTCCTGCCGGCGTTCGCGAGCGGTGAGTGTTACGTGGCGATCGGCATGAGCGAGCCCGACGCCGGCTCTGATCTCGCAAGCGTCCGTACCCACGCGCGGCGACGGGATAGCGGGTGGGTGCTGAACGGGACGAAGATTTGGACGAGTAATGCCCACAGATCCCACTACGCGGTTGTGCTCTGTCGCACCAGTGAGCGCCACGAGGATCGGCACGCCGGCCTGAGCCAGCTGATCGTCGACCTTGGGGGAACCGGAGTATCGGTGCTGCCGATTCTCGGGATGGCCGGTGAGCATCACTTCAACGAGGTTGTCTTCGACGACGTGTACGTGCCCGACGACATGATGGTCGGCAACGAAGGCGACGGATGGCACCAGGTGGTGTCTGAGCTCGGCTTCGAGCGCTCGGGTCCAGAGCGTTTCCTCTCGACGTTCGGCTTGTTGGTCGAAGTCGTACGCAATCTTGAGGGGAGTTCCGGAGAGGTCGTGGAGCTCGGCCGCCTCGTGGCGCAGCTGGCAGCTCTGCGTCGGATGTCGCTGGCCGTTGCTGGTCGTCTCGAAGCGGGCGACAGCCCGGACGTGGCGGCGGCACTCGTCAAGGATCTCGGGACGCGCCTCGAACTCGAGGTGATCGAACTGGCCCGCCATACAGCGCGGCGCGAACCCCGGCTGCACGCTGACGATGCGCTCACCTCGATGCTCGCCCAAGCGATTCTCGCGGCGCCGGGCTTCCCGCTTCGCGGCGGCACGAACGAGATCCTTCGCGGGATCGTTGCCAGCGCGCTGGGTGCTCGATGAGCCCGTCAGACCACCACGATCTCCTGATGGACACCGTCGAGCGCATGCTCGAGCAGGGCTGCACGCCCGAGTTGGTACAAGCTTCGGAAGGTGAGATGGCCAGGAGCCTGTGGCAGACCCTCGAGGAAGCAGGTCTGCCGCTGATGGCCGTGCCGGCATCGTTGGGGGGCGGTGGCGTCTCGCTGTACGACGCGCTCTGCGTCCTCGAGCGAGTGGCCGCGTACGCCGCCCCGATCCCGCTGGCCGAGACGGGCCTGCTTGCCGGGTTCGCGTTGGGCGAAGCGGAGCTCGAGGTGCCGACAGGGCCGCTAGCGTGCGTCTGGGCTACTGACGGCAGCGCCCTGTCGATCGAGCGCTCAGGCCGTAGCTGGGCGCTGAGCGGCGCGGCTGGCGCCGTCCCCTACGCGAGCACGGCCCACCGGCTGGTGGTGGTCGCGCCGACGCTCGACCGCTTTGCCGTCGCGCTGGTGGATCCAGCTGTCGTCAGGATCTCCCGGGCCACGAACCTCGCGGGCGAGCCTCGCGATGACCTGGTCTTCGACCGCGCCCCCGTTTCGGACGATGCCATCGCGGTCGCGCCCGCTTCGGCGGCGCCAGACGCGCTCGAGCTCCGCGCCGCTCTGTGCCGTGCGGTTCAGCTTGCGGGAGCGTTGCAGCGGGCCACCGAGCTGACTGTGGACTACGCACGTGAGCGCGTCCAATTCGGGCGGCCGATCGCCCGCTTCCAGATCATCCAACAGATGCTCGCGGAGCTTGCGGGCGAGGCCGCGGCGGCCAAGGCCGCGACCCAGCTTGCGATCGATGCGGCGTCGTCTGTCGGACTCCCCGACGCAGCCTGGGAGGTTGCGGTGGCGAAGTTGAGGACCAGCGATGCTGCGGGACATGCAGCCCGGATCGCTCATCAGGTGCACGGCGCGATGGGGACAACGAGAGAGCACCAGTTGCACCACACGACCCGCCGACTGTGGGCGTGGCGCGATGAGCACGGCAACGAAGCGGCGTGGGGGGCGTGGCTGGGCGCTCAGGCGGTCTCAGCCGGCGCGGATCAGCTCTGGCCGCGACTTTCCTCCGCCTTGGGGGAGCGGGTCGGTGTCTGAGTCTCAGCCTCCGGACCTGTCCGCGGCCGAGGTGATCGTGACGGTGCAGGATGGCGTCGCGACACTGCGACTGAACGCTCCCGAGCGCCGGAACGCGTTGCGACCGGCCATGGCTGCGGAGCTGTGCGCTGCTTGCGATCGCATCGACGCCGACCCGTCGATCGGGGCGGTCGTCGTCTGCGGCGCGGGCGAGTACTTCTGTGCGGGCGCGGATCGAGCTGTGCTCGAGGCGGCTGCCGTCGATCCGGCCGGAGAGCGCGCGGTCGCGGACGTGGATGCCCTCTACGAGGCATTCATCCGCGTGGGTGCGCTGCTGCCGCCGACCGTCGCGGCGGTCCGCGGCGGCGCTGTCGGTGCGGGTGTGAACCTGGCGATGGCGGCCGATCTGCGAGTGATCGGCCGCGATGCGGAGCTGATCTCAGGGTTCCTGCGGCTCGGGCTGCACCCCGGCGGCGGCCACTTTGCCTTGATCGGACGCGCCGCTGGCCGCGAGACGGCCGCGGCGCTGGGCGTGTTCGGCGAGGTCATCACTGGCGCGCAGGCAGTGTCAGACGGACTTGCGTGGGTAGCTGCTGACGACACCGAGGTCGAGCAGCGAGCCCACGTGCTCGCGAGGCGCGCGGCCAAGGATCCGGCGCTGGCGCGGCGCGCGATCCGCTCGCTGCGATTGCAGCTCGACAGCGCCTCGGTGCCCTGGCCGGCGGCGCGCGAGATTGAGCGCGCTCAGCAGATGTGGTCGATGCGCCGGCTCTCGGAGGGCAGCCGTCCATCAGGCGCGGTGTCGTGAAATTGGACATCCGTGGTGGACCGGACCCGGCGATGGTTCAGACGTACTTGTCGGCCTCGAAGGAGAATGTCGTGACGAAGGTCCCAATGGCGGACGAGCAGCTGCTGATCAGCCGGCGCCTGTGGCGCGCTGAAAGCGTCTTCGGTGACCGCGGCCTGGGCATGGAGGCCGGGGACCGCGTGTCGACGCTGGCGTGGAACACGTATCACCACCTCGAGGCGTTGTTCGCCGTTCCGTGCTCGCGTCCTCGATCCGTCTGGCGACCCTGTCGATCGTCTCGGCGAACTCGGTAAGCGCCTCAAGCGCTCCGTGCTCGCGCCAGCCCGACACGTACGGGACGGTCTCCCCGTCGACGGCCAAGCCAACCGCGGACGCGGCGAGCAGAGTCACGGTGTCGACGATCACCTCGGCCTGCGCCCGGGAATACTGCTGATAGTCGATCCCCAAGGCGTGCGCGCACTCGTGGATCAGGGTGCGCAGCTGGGCGTTCGCCGGCACCCCGGCGTCGATGACGATCTGCTTGGCGTTCGGGTCACACCAGCCGCCCGCCGACCCCTCGATCATCTCGAACGAGACGGAGTATCCGAGCGACTCGGCGAACACGCGCCGCTCGTCGCTCTGCTCCCCGGTCAGCTTGTCGCGGTCTTGGGGACCGTGACCGGAGCGAGGATCCGCAGTGCGGACCGCTCCACGGGCTTCTGAGCACCTCCGGGGGGCGTCCCCATCGCCGCAGCGACGCTCCAGCTCCAGACCGCGCCCGACGACGGCCTGGGACGATTCACGCCGGTGGCCCTCGTCACCACGGGCCCCGACGGGACCTGGTCAGCGACCCTTCCACCGGCCCGTCATCGGCGATCCGGGCCGTGTACGCGTCGCGCTAAGGCTCATGGTCGGCTACCCCGGCACCAGCGGCGTGCCCGTCGTCGCCTTCCGCACCGAGGCCAGCGGCTCGTTCTCGATCCGCTGACGCTACCCGCCGGCCGACGCACCACAGCCCTCCCGTTCTGGGTCGCCACGACCGCGACCGAGAGCGACTTCCCGTTCGCCGCCAGCACCAGCCCGCGAGTGATGGTCACCTTCGGACCACGCGCGTCGAGTGGACCAGTTGTCGGGACGCGCCTCGGTCGAGCCGAACGGCGAGTCGGGCTTATCGTGACCCATCAGCTCGTCGCTGCTCGATAGCACGAAGCCCGGGACAACCTTCATGAAGTTGAACGCGATATCGGGGGCGACCCGTTACTGCTCGGCGACCGTGTTATTCCATCGCGACCAGTTTGAGCGTTCGCTTGGAGGGCCGCCGCGTGTACAGTGCCACGACGCAGTCGACGAGATCAGTGATGACGAACTCGTCCGTGGGGCCGCGCGTCTGTGCTTCGAGATCGGCGAGCGCGCCGGTGATCATGTGGATTCCCAGCCGTTTGCGGTGCTCTAGTACCGTCGGTGGCAGATGGCGACTCCCCGCTTGGACCTGAAGCTCGAGCACCTGCGCCCCCGCTCCGAACGCCCCACTGGCGAGTGCGTGGGCTAGGGCGGTTGGGTGGCGGTCGAGCTGTGCGAGGAATCGGCAGTAGTAGCCCGAGTCGTTGATCGCTTCTACCGACGGCCTGATTCCGACTTCCGCGACCGCGCGTAGGTCATTTGTCCGGCCACGCTGCACGAGTGCAGCCAACATCTCACGGCGACGCATGTCGATGCGCGAGTCCCGATCATCGATGATCGCCCGGATCAATCCCCGCTTATCTCCGAAGTGGTAGGTAACCGTGCCGGCCATCTTCATTCCTGCCGCCTCGGCGATCTGCCGCAACGAGACCGCGTCGACCCCCTGCTCAGCAAAAAGACGCTCAGCAGTCCGGATCAATAGTTGGCGCGTCTTCCGGCCGCCGGAGTTGCTCGAACGCGCCTGCGTCGCTGCCTCCGCAGACATAAATTAGTTCTAGCACAGGCGAGCAATAAGTGTTTCTTAGCACGCTTGAACAATTTGATGGTGTGTGCTAGAACCTTCGGTCGACGGCAGCTCAGCGACAGTCTTCCTCGCCAAGTGCGGGTCCGGCGCGGGTCGGGCGTCGGTGAGCGCGGCATGACGTATGGAGTCAGGGAAGTGCGAACTTCATTGGGAGGCCAAAATGGCAACAGTAGCTGCGCGCCTTGACGTCGATTTCGACGATCTCGACGTGATCCGGGATCCCTGGGCGATCTACGAGGAGATCCGCGACGCCGGACGGGTCGTCTGGAACGAGAACCTGAACGGCTGGATGGTCCCCGGCTTCGACGACTGCAGCGACGTGCTGATGGCTCGCGGTAAGCCCGACTCGCCGTTCGGCTCGACCGGGGCGCGTTACCCGGAGAGCACGTGGTGGTTCGACGCGCCGAACTTGGGCAACACGGATGGCGCCGAGCACCGGCGCATGCGCGCGCCGATGGCGAAATACTTCACGCCGAACTACGTCCAGAAGTGGGACGGTCGCATCCGCGAGGTCGTCGACGAGATCCTCACTCCGCTCGCCGAAGGGCGCGAGTTCGACCTGATCCGGGACTTCACGAAGATCCCAATCGTCATCGTGGCCGAGATGCTCGGCGTCCCCGACTCCTTCTACGACGACTTCCTGCGCCTCTCGCACAAGGTCAACACCGATGTCGCGTTCGGTCGCGAGGCGCCGGAGGCGCGGCAGCGCATGGAGGAGGGGCTCGCCGAGCTCAACGCCTATCTCGATCTCGAGATGGAGCGCCACCGCCGCGAGAACCTGGACGACGTATTCGCCGCGATGGTCAACGCGCCTGGCTGGACCGATCCCGAGGTCCGCGTCTCGGCTCTGAATCTGATGATCGCCGGGTATGACAGCACTGCCAAGCTGATGGCGGTGACGGTCGAGACGCTTGCGCTGCACCCTGACCAGCGACGGCTGGTGGCCGGGGACCCGACGCTGATTCCGAACGCCCTCGAGGAGGTTCTGCGCTGGGTCGGCGTGGCAGGTTCCTCGCCGGAAGTTGTGCGGCGCGACACCGTGCTGGCCGAGACCGAGCTGAAGGACGGAGACCGCATCTTCACGCTCCTCGCCGCCGCCAACCGAGATCCGGCGTACTGGTCGGAACCCGACCGCTTTGACATCGAGCGTCCATATCAACCGAACCTCGCTTTCGGCGGCGGTCCGCACACCTGCATCGGGCAGTACCTCGCGCGGCTGGAGGTCCAGATCGCGATCGAGGGCCTCCTTCGCCTCGCGCCCGACTACCGCCTACGAGATGTCGTGTACGGAAACTCCTGGCACGTGCGCGGGCCAGTGCAGGGGATCATCGACGTCGGCACGCCCGCCCCGGCGTAGCCGGCGTCCGAGCTGCTTCCAGGAGCGTCATCGTGACGTACGTGATTGCAGAGCCCTGCATCGACAAACGTGACCGTTCGTGCGTCGACGTCTGTCCGGTGGACTGCATTCACGAAACAGACAAGATGCTGGTGATCGATCCCGACACCTGCATCGACTGCGGGGCGTGCGTCCCCGTCTGCCCCGTCGAGGCGATCTACCCCGAGGAGGAGCTGCCGGCGCGGTGGGCGCCGTTCGTCGAGATCAACGCCGCGTGGAATGAGAGCAAGGAACGCGTCACCGAACTCCTGTCGGAGTTTCAACGCGCGAGTAGGTGACCTCCGATGCAGTACTCACCCCTTCGAGCAATACTCACCCCGAACGACCTGGCGGCAGGCGTTCGGCTTAGGATCGTCCGCGTACAGGGCGTCGTGGGGTGCGGCTGGGACAACGTCGCCTACATCGGCGCGTGGGACATCGACCCCGCCACTGTCGAGTGTCCGGTTCTGCTCTGGTATGGCACCGAGGACCGCATGGCCGCACCGATCTTTGGCCACTGGTTTGAGGAAAACCTGCCCGACGCCCGCCTGACAATGCGCGCGGGCGAGGGCCACCTGCAGGCCTTCGCGCACCTTGCGGAGATGCTGGCCGACCTAACGACAGCCTGAAGCGCTTGCAACGACCACCAGTCGTGCCTCGCTGTCAGCGAGGGCATCTTGCTCCAGCTGGCACGAGACCCGCAATGCGCGGATTTGGGCGTCTCAGACGTCGCCTTCGGCGACCGATGACGCCCCCCAAGCACGGTCCGAGCCCCGAGATCCGCGCAACCCGAGACTAGCGACAGCAGGGGCCCAGCCCCGTCCGGCTGAGAGAGGGGCAAGACCCGCCCGAGGAGCAGACGAGAGTTGTGCCTGCTCGTGAGAGCTGCAGTGTCGCCGTTGGCTGGAGCGCGGCTGGAACTCCTCAGGTTCAGCAGCGTGGTCGAGGCTGCTGCAGGTCGATGAGATTGTGAATCACCGGATTTAGGTGATTCTAGGACCGGGCGGTGGAGCGGACCAGCTGGATCGCAAAACGGCGCACCCGCCCGTCACAGCTCGTCGAGGGCCGAGGTGATCGCTGGGACCTCGGTCCGGCTGGTGTAGTCCGGGTGGATGTCGGCGAACCGGACAATGCGGTCCCGGTCAACCACCAAGACGGTCGGCATCGGCAGCTCACTCGTGCCGTCGGCGTTGCCGTCGCGGATGTCCAGGCCAAGTGCGTGCTGGGCTTGCAGTACTTCCTCGGCGGGCTGGAAGGCGACGCCCAGCCGGCGCGCGACGCGGGCGCCGGCGTCCGAGAGCACGGGGAACTCGAGTGCGTGCCTCTCGGTGGTGCTCAGCGACTCGTCCGGTTTCTGCGGGCTGATCGCGACCATGGTGGCGCCGTATCGTCCGAGCTGAGGGACCAGCTCTGAGCGGTACTGGTGAAGTGCGAGGTTGCAGTACGGACACCAGCCGCCGCGGTAGAACACGAGCACCGCTGGGCCGCTGGCCACCAGTTCGGACAGCGACACGTCCTTGCCGGTGGCGTCTGGGAGGATGAAGTCCTGCAGCAGGTCACCGGCGGCAACCGCCTCCGAGGGCGTCCCTCGGCCAAGCATCCTTTCTCGGTCGCGCGCGAACGCCTCGGTCACCTCAGCCGGGAGCCGCGCCGTCGAGGCGGCCCGCACCTGGTCGGCTTGCTCTTGGATCGTTGGGCTCATGAGATCTCCTTGGTTAGGTCGATGTTGGACTATACAGTCCAACGACTGGCGATAGCCGCGACGCGGTTTAGCTCCAAATCGTGGGACGGCAACTGGACCGTCGAGTCCACCTCGGGGTAAGATCGCCGGTATGAGTCAAGTTGCCGTCACGGATCAGGGACGCGAGACCAGGGCCCGGATCGTCGCCGCCGCCGCCGCGCTGATCGGCGAGCAGGGCGTTGCGGGAACCAGCCTGGATGACATCCGCGCGGCGACCAGCTCCAGCAAGAGCCAGCTCTACCACTATTTCGGCGATAAGCACGGTCTCGTGCAGGCCGTGATCGACTACCAGTCGGCGATGGTGCTCGGCGCACAGGTCGATGCACTCGGTGACGTGCGGGACTGGGACGGCCTCGAGCGCTGGGCTGACGGAATGGTCGCCATGGTCGAGGCCCGCGGCGCTCGAGGTGGCTGTCCGATCGGCACGCTGGCGGCGGCGCTGTCGGATACCGACGAGCGGTTTCGGGTCCCGCTGAACGAGGCGTTCGATCGCTGGCGCCAGGCGATTGCCGGAGCGCTGAGGGGGCTGCAAGAACGCCACTTGCTGGCGTCCGACGCCGACCTCGAGGCGCTCACGACGACGACCCTGGCGGCGATCCAGGGTGGCCTGCTGCTCGCCAAGACGAGTCGTGACAGCACGCAGCTGAAGGCGGCGCTCGATGGTGCGATCACGCACCTGCGCAATTCTTCACTCATTCCTGCGCAGTTCTTAACAGTTTGAGTCACCCACGCTCTCGGCCTTGACCGGCACGCTCACGTTTGGTCAACTGGTTGGACCCAAAGGTCCAACCTTGAGTGCGACCCTCTGACTGCGCACTCTCCGGGGCCGATTTGCCGGGGGCAAACCCAAACCACTAGGAGATATGCAATGCGCGTTTCCGTACGCTTGCTCAAACGCACGTGCATCAGCACGGTGCTACTAGGCTCTATCGGAGCGGTGGCTGCGGTCGTTCCCGCCACCGCTTCGGCCGCGCCTCCAGCGTCGCCGAGTAGGGTCGGCGGGAGGCGCCCACGCCGCGCGGCATGGCCGACTGGCGCTGGTTTCCTCCCGCCGCCACCTCGAACCGTGCATGCGGTTCTCTCGCACACGGCTCACCGACGTTCTTCACCGCCGGCATTCAGCTTCCCGTGGCGCCATGGCCGGTTGGGCCGGGGCGCGATGATGGTTCCGTTGAGGCTGATCAGTCCGAAGCGATCCGGCGTGTGAGCCAGAACCCAGTAGCCGTATCGCTTGCGTTGCTTGTGGCGCTTGGCGATGAACCCTGCCAAGTGCCGGTAGGCGTGGAGCATGATCTTGGTGAAGAACCGGGCGGAGTTCCCGTAACGGAAGTAGCCCGCCCAGCCGCGCAAGAACCGGTTGAGGTCTCGCACGATCACCTCGAGTGGGACCTTCAGCCGCGAGCGGTCGGTGATCTCCCGGATCCGCTGGCGGGCATGTCCCATCGCCTGCCGTGAGGGCCAGCGGACAAGGAAGGCGAGATGTTTTGACCGTGGCGTGTTGCCGCGCACGTAGCGATGATGGAAGCCGAGGAAATCCAGTCCCTCGCCTCCTTCTCGCAGATGCACGATCCGCGTCTTGGCCGGTTTGAGCTCGAGGCCCAACTCGGCCAGGATCGCGGTGAGCGCCTCGATAGCGCCCTCGGCGTCCCGCTTGGTCTTGCATACCGCCAGCAGATCGTCGGCGTAGCGCAACAGAACCCCGTGTCCGCGTGTCTGCCATTGCCGGTCAAGCCGGTGCAGGTAGACATTGCACAGGCAAGGTGAAATCACCCCGCCTTGAGGGGTTCCAGCCGTGCTCCGCTTGACCGCCGCGTCTTCCATGACCCCGGCGCGCAGCATCGCGCGCAGGAGCTTGAGCACGTGACGGTCTGAGATCCGCTCCTCGATCGCCGCCATCAACCCAGAATGCGGGATCGCCTCAAAACAGTTAGAGACGTCCGATTCCGCCACCCACCGAGCGCCCCGCCAGGACTCATCAAGGAGAACCTGAAGGGCGTCGTGCGCCGAGCGTCTCGGGCGAAACCCGAAGGAGCACTCCAGCATGTCGGCCTCGAAGATCGGCTCAATGACGATCTTCGTCGCCGCCTGCACAACACGGTCACGGACAACAGGGATCGAGAGTGGTCTTTGCTCAGTCGGCCTGCCGGGCTTCGGGATGAAGACCCTGCGAGCCGGGAGCGGACGCCACTGCCCATCCTTCAACTCCGCGGCCAGCTCATCGAGGAGCTTGGCGACGCCGTACTCCTCGATGTCGGCGATGGTCTGTCGGTCGATGCCGGCCGCGCCGTGATTGGCGCGCACCAGCTCCCACGCCCGCTCCAGGACGTCCCTGCGGTGGACCTTGTCATGGAGCGCATGGAATCGTCGTTCGGGATCGGCCTTGGCCGCCCGGTAAAGCGTTCGCTGCAGTTCTCGGACTTTGTCCTGCTTGGTGGTCCTAGCCATTTCTGGCACTCACCGGCCTTTCCCTGTGCGTGACGCGTGAACGAAGCAGCGGCCCTTCCCATCGCCGCCGGTTCTGTTGTCCGGTCAGCCCAAACGGTACGTATGGCCGCCTCCGACGCCCACCCGGCTCACGATCCATTTCCCGGCTCATCACCGGTTATAGGACGCGACTCACCGACGGACTCCGCAGACCATCGGGCCGGGGAGGGCCTCCCCAGTTCCCGCCGCCACCATCCGAACGTTCCACGCCCTCTACGCCGAGGAGTTCTTCAGGGCTGCAATTCCAGGATCTTCACCCCTTCCATGGCCTTCGCCGTGAACGACGCGGCTCGGCACTCCCTCTCTCCCACCCGCAGGCGGGCACACTAACGGCGCGGCAGGCTTCGCTTGACGCTGCGGACCGCTCAGTCGCTCCCCCTTGAAGGGCTCTTGACGCTGGGCTTCGACCCGGCCCGTTTCCAGACCGAGCCGCCAGCCTGCTACCGGGCCTCCTGGCAGCTACCCGGACGGGACTCACACCCGCAGGCGACGACGAGCTTATGTTGGATCAGCTACTCAACTCAGCACCTCCAACTCTGGGCGCACTCGTCGGACATGTGTATGTCAATGACAACACGGCCGGCACGAACACGATCGGCGCGTTCAACCGCCACGCAGACGGGTCGCTGACACCCGAAGCCGGATCCCCGTTCGCTGCCGGTGGCTCCGGCTCCGGCTCGGGCCTCGCGTCGCAGGGCGCGATTCAGATCACCCCCAACGGGCGTCATCTGCTGGCTGTCGATCCCGGCAGCAACCAGATCTCGGTGCTGCGGATCCGCGATGACGGTTCGCTGCGGCTCCAGAGCGTCGTCTCGTCCGGTGGTCTTCATCCTGACAGCGTCGCGATCCACGGTGACCTGGTGTACGTCGCCAACTCCGGCCTGGGCGATAGCAACTACACCGGTTTCGTCCTCGGCCGCCACGGCCAGCTGTTCCCGTTCGCCGGCTCGACCGTGTCGCTGTCGGCCAAGGCGGCGCCGGCTGACGTCCTGTTCAACGGGGACGGCACCAAGCTCGTCGGGACCGAGGTCGGCCCGTCGGTGATCGACAGCTTCACAGTCGGTCGCGATGGGCTGTTGACCGCTGCTCCGGATTCGCCGTTCACCGCGCAGGGTCTTGGGCCGTTCGGCAGTGAGTTCTCGCCGACCAACCCCAACCAGCTGTTTGTCTCAAACGCCCACAACATTCCCGCCGACTCCGGCACGATCTCAGTGTTCAACGACTCCAGCAACGGAACGCTGAACCCGATCGCGGGATCCCCATTCGCCGATGACCAGACGGCGCCGTGTTGGGTGGAGATCACCCACAACGGACGGTTCCTGTTCACCGTCAACACCGGATCGGGCGAGATCTCTCGCTACTCGATCGCCAGCAACGGTGCGCTCACGCTGCTCGGCAGCACGCCGGTCGGCCAGACCGGTGGCGTCGGCGCGGTCGACGCTCGCCTGAGCCCCGACGGCCGCACGCTGTACGTCGACGAGAGCCGGATCGGCAAGGTCGGTGAGTTCGCCGTCAACCGCGGCAACCTGACCGAGCTGGCCAGCTCCCCCGTTTCGCTCCCCGCCGGCGCCACGCCCGCGGGTGTTGCAACCAACTAGCACCCGGGTCACAGCTCACGCTCCGTCCCAGAAACACGAGCTGCGGGCACCCCGCCCGCAGCTCGTGCAGGGCGGGCCGGTCATTCCGGCCAATTGGACCATACGGTCCAATTCGTGTAATATTGGCCACAACCAACCGAGAAGGAGACGCAATGGACACCGTAGGCCTGCTCGTCATGCTCGAAGCGAAACCGGGCAAGGAGGACGAGCTCGCCAGCTTCCTCGCCGGGGCGCTGCCGCTAGTTCAAGAGGAGCCACAGACGACGGCATGGTTCGCCGTCCGACTCGCACCCGCGCGGTTCGCGATCTTCGACACCTTTCCGGACGACGCCGGACGCGACGCACACCTTTCCGGCCAAGTCGCTGCAGCCCTCATGGAACACGCACCCGACCTGCTGTCGCAGACCCCGGACATCCAAAAGCTGGACATCGTGGCTGAGAAGCTCCAATCATGAGCACCGAACCGAGCTACTTCAACGCAACAAGAACTTCTCGCTCACGCGAACTGCCGCGGGCGTTCTGACCGTTCGTCTCCACACCAACGGTGGGCCGATCACGTTCACCCATCTGCACGTCCTCGACAGTCCGGCGTTATGATCGGCTACCCCGGCTGCCCTCCTTTGCTGCGATTGCGGGAGTCGTCGGTGTGCTTGCGACCGGCTTGATCCGCGACGAATTGCAAGCGCACCTAAATCTCGCTCGCGTGGACGAGCAGCCACCCTCGTCAACGCCGACCTCGCTCCCGCTCCGGGCCGCAGTCGCGGTCGTGTAATTTCGCGTAATCACGCAGGTTCCGTAGCGCGTCTAGGCCTGTAGATTTTCAGCAGTCCTCGGTCGCTCGGGCGGCTGCGTGAGCCACCAGTCGAGCGACACGATCTGAAACGCGAGTTCGAACGACCCGCGATCGAGCGACTCAGCGAGCTGAGCGATAGCCACGAGGGCAGCTCGGAGGATCGGGTGGGATACGCGATTTCGATCGCTCATAGCGTGATCACGGTCTTGCCGCCGACGGGCCGGCCCTGCGCTGGGTTCAGGGCCGCGGGCACTTGTTCCAAGGAGATTCGAGTGATTGGTGGAGTGACGATGCGGCCGTCAACGACCGCCTGTGCGAGCCGTTCCAGTAGTTCCCTCGACATCGGCAAGGCGAAGTTGATGCCGGTAACCCCGCTCGCAGCTAGGGCCGCATCATCGGCGACGTAGTTTGTCGACATCGCTGTACCTCCTGGTCTCACCAGCGAGGCGAGCGCGGCGAAGCGGGCGGCGTCGGCGTTCACGAGGTCGATGAGGACATCGATGCCGTCCGGATGCGCTCGTCGCACCGCGGCCGGGAGCGCGACCGCCCTGCGATCGATCGTCTCCTTGGCGCCGTATCCGCGCATCCGCTCGGCGTCGTCGGCGCGCACGTTCGCGATTACGTTCCCTCCGGCGTTCGCCGCGAACTGCGTTGCGAAGGAGCCGACGCCCCCACCCGCACCGACGATCAGGACCGTCTTGCCGGCGAGCCGCTCGAGCTGGTCGACAAGGGCGAACCCGGCGCCGCCCGCCGTCGGCAGCGCGGCCGCGACAACGTCATCGAGTCCACTTGGAACCCGTGCGAGCGGCGCGTCCTCGCTAACGGCGACGTACTCGGCGTAGGTACCCGCCGAGCCGAGCGGCGCGATCAGCAACTGGCCGAACAGATCGTCGCCGACGGAGTACCTCGACGTACCTTCGCCAAGCTTTTCGACCACGCCCGCGCCATCGGCGCCGAGCACCATCGGGAACGTCGCCGGCATCGGCTTCCACGCACCGGAGGCGAGCCAAAGGTCCATGGGATTCATCCCCGCGGCCCGCAGCCTGATCAAGACCTGCCCCGCTCCGGGCTCCGGTGTCGGGATCTCCGCCACCCCGGGAGTCGCTCCATACTCTGTGACCGTAACCGCTCGCATCGTGTTCTCCTTACGGTCGCAACCGCATCTGTTGGTAGTCGATCACGATGAGCGCGGCGTTCTGCGGGGTGATCAGATGGTCCGCGAGCGGGTCGCGAATCGGAACACTGGTCATTGGGGTATTGCCTCCTTCTCTCCGGCGGCTAGGAGGCCCGTGCGCGCGCTTCCGGCCCGAACACGCTTCCTGCCGCGGGTCGCCGGTCAGGCCGTTGCCAGCGTGAGTCCGACCTTGGACCGCACCCATGCACCGATCTCGGCGACTGCTGCTGTGATCTCCGGAACGTGGCCGGCGCCCAGGAAGAAGTTGTGCTGCCCCTCAGGCAGCGAACGGAGCTCGAGGTCGACGCCGGCGGCGCGCGCACGCTCCGCGAACTGCTCGCAGTCGTCGACGAGGAGCTCGTACTCGCCGTAGTAGATGATCGTTGGAGGCAGCCCGGCCGGATCGGCTCAGGCGAGGTTGATCCGCGAATCTGTGAGCGCGATCCCGGTGCCGTCCAACATCGCATCGGTGAAGCCGCGCAGCAAATCGTGGCTCAGCATTTTGTCGTTGCTTGCGTTGCTGGTGATGGTTCCGTTGTTCAGCTCCATGTCGAACCACGGTGAGATGGACACCACGGCCCCTTGCAGCGGTGCGTTCTTGCGCTGCAGCGTGAGGGCCAGGTTCACCGCGAAGTTCCCGCCGATCGAGTCGCCTGAGCTGACGATCCGAGACGGGTCATACCCCTGGTCGAGCAGCCACCGGAACGCGGCTTCGACGTCGTCGATCTGCGCCGGGAACTTGTCCTCGGGCGCCAGTCGGTAGTTGATTGCGAGCGCCTGCGCGCCGGAAGCCTTCGCCAGATGCCCGATGGCCTTGCGCTCCTGCCACATCGACGCCGTAACCCCGCCGCCGGAATGGCAGTGCAGAAGGATGTGGTCCGCAGAGCTCTCGGCCGGCGTGATCAAGATGGCGGGCACGCCGTTTGCCGTCACCTCTTTGTACGTGACGCCCTCCGGCTCGGGCGTGAGCTGATGTAGTCGCTCGGAGATGTCCCGCCACAGCTCGAGGCTGTCGGTCAACCCGAACCGGCGGGTCATGTCGGCGTAGAAGTCCGCGTATTGCGCGAGTTCCGGGCTGCCCATCGCACTCCTCCTTTACGTTGCCTGACCACTGTTCGACCGCAAAGGGTGGCGGTGACGCGCCGCCGCCGAATCTAGGAATTCCGTAGTCTGCGACCGTGGCGGACCGCGGAATTCCCGGGTTCAAGCGACTGGGCGGGGCGCCACGCTCCCCCTAAACGCACGCGAGCACAGACCCGAAGAGCGCTCGATCACCGCCGCGAACCGGAAACATTCGCACCGCTGCGTTGCCTCGAACCGCCCCCCGAGCAGCCTCCCAAAGAAGCGCTGGCAACTAAGGTGCCGAGCCGACAGTCCCGGCACCTCCATTGGCATCCAGACCACATTTCAACCCAGGCCCGGTGACCGACCCCCTTTGCGCGGCAGGCAGGCGCCCGGCGTGGGGTCGCACGTCGCATTGTTACTGGCTCACGCTGTCCCGTCCGGCTCGCGGTTAGGGCTTCGGCTCGTCGAGCAGCAGTTCGGTCCTCGCCCGCGGACGCCACGAGGGGACCATCCGACCAGACGCCGCGGCGACCTCCTCGGCCCGCCTCTACTGGAACTCGCTCACATCGAGTTTGAGGAGCTTCGACGAAGTGCCCGCGCCGAGCGCGTACTCTCGCTTTCCCGCGGACAAGTCGCCCTCTCCGAGCGCTGGGCACGGACCCGCTTCACCGACCTGCGCTACTACGGCACCCCCGCACACGGCGGTCATTTCGCCGCCTACGAGGCCCCCGGCGAGTTCGTCGCCGAAGTGCGCGCCGGGCTCCGCGCTCTCTCACGGGCCTCGATTCGTGAATGAGGCTCTCGGACATGGCGCGTGTCAACAGCCACCCCATATCCGTCGCAAGCGCGCCTCGAACAGCTGCCGAACCAAGTTTTGGGTCGGCCCAGTCTCACAGACCGATTGAAAGGAGCACCACATGCCAGACGCGAACGAGCTACTTCGCATCAATCACGAGGTCACGTCGGAGCGGGACCCTGAGAAGCGCCGGGCGGCTATCGAACGGGCATACGTCGAAGACCTGAAGTTCCTCGATTCAGAAGCCGAACTCGTGGGGCGCCAAGCGTTCAGCGACCGCGTCCAGAAGATCCTCGACGACGCGCCCGCAGACTTCGTCCTGGAGGACGACGGCCCGGCGACGTCGGTCCCGACACCGCCGCCCAGCCCTGGCGGTTTGGCCCGCCCGGCAGTCCCGCGCTCCGCGGGATGGACGTGCTCACGCTGCGTGACGGCAAGGTGAGCGCCGTGCGTGGGCTACTCGGATCCTGAAGACCCGCTCAGAAAACAACGAGACAGAGGAGGACTGAAGCGAGTTCCCACTAGGGTGAGCGATGGGATTCGAACCCACGCCCGCCTGGACCACAACCAGGCAAATGGGGTTACGCTGGGGTGCTGTCCCCCGTGTTTACTGGGGTTTCGAGCACTGAGCTGCTCTCAGTTTCGCTCAGAATGGAACCTAAATTGGAACCCGTCGCACGCGCCACGGCGAGGGCGCGATTCACGAGGGCGACCTCGTTGTCTGCCGCCTTATGGAGGCGTCGTGGCGTGTTCACGTGCGTACTCGCCTCCGTGGCCCCGGCTTTCGATCGGGCCCGCTCCGCCCCCGTAGGGCGTCGCCTTCGGTCGCGGTAAAAGAGCAAGCCCGCCCGGCGGTCCGGGCGGGCTAACGAGCCGGGGGCTATCGCCGTGAAGCTTCTACTGGTCGCCCCTCCGGCCCATGCTCTCAATGATGTCGACCACCGGGAGATCGGTCCGGATCACGGTCCCGACGGGCGGGACGGTGTTGATGATCTTGCCCGCTTCGATGGTCTGCGAGAACTCGAGGGTGATCGTGCCGGGAAGGCAGTTGTGGAACTCGAGGTCGCGGACGGCCTGCGAGACTCCCACGCCCTTCAGCGCCGGGACCTGGCACGGCTCGGTCGGCGGCGGTTGCGTGCCGAGGCTGACCAGCAGGCTGACCGGGTACAGTGCGCGCTTCTGCGTCCCGGCGGGAGGACTGGTGGAGATCACGTGGTCGGCCGGCACCGTAGAGGTCCGCATGTAGGTCACCGCTCCGACCGTGCAGTCGGTGCGGTCGATCCCTCGCTCGGCATTGACCGCGCCGAGCCCGACGACATTGGGCATGATGCAGGGGTTGCCGTTGTTCTCCGGGACGCCGCCGCTGACCGTGAGGAAGACCAGCGTCCCGAGCGGGCCTTTGGTGTTCGGGCCCGGGCTGGTGGAGATCACGTTGCCTTCCGGAACCGTTTCTGAGCTGACGGTCACGGTCCTGGTCAGGCACCCGGCTGCGCGAACCGCCTCCTCGGCGATCGTGAGCTTCTGGCCGGTGACATCCGGGACGACGCATATGCTCGGCTCCGGCGGACCGAGGCTGATCTCGTAGTTGACCGGGAGCAACGCCGGTCCCATAGTTCCGGCCGTCGGCACGGACAGGATCACGAGTCCCGCCGTGACCGTGTCCGAGCTGACGAAGATGACGTTGCCGACACTGCAGTTGGCCTTCTTGATGGCCCCCTGCGCGCTCTGGTTGGTGGTGCCGACGATGTTCGGCACCGTGCACCCCAGCGTCAGCGTGGAGGCGGCCGCTGCGGTGGACAAGGCGAGTGTGAGAACGGCCCCACCGAGCGCACCAACCATAAGTAGACGCGAGACGTACTTACTCATACCCTGATAAACCTTCCTTTCTCGGCGGTTCCCTACGCCACGAAACCCTGCGGGCGCGTGCCGCCCGGGGGCGCCCTACTGCGCCCACTTGCAGGCGCAATGTACTGGCGCCGACTCGCTGTGTCAAGCTCAGACGGCGCTGTGAATTTGTGCCGTGACGTGCGCTAACTGCGCCTCGGTCATGTGCGCGAACAGCAGCAACCATCACGTGTCGGTAGCAATCGTCAATGTTGTGGATGACGCGAAGACGTGAGCGAGCTGCCCTTCCACCTCGGCGCTCGCCCTAGATGAGTGATTCCAAATCGGACGCCGTCTTGAAGTCGGCGCGAGGGGACAGAGGGAGGCCGTCGAAGGTCGGCGTTGCTCTCGCAACGTCGACCACGGAGGTGGCCTCGTGCACGCCGACGTGACGACCTGCTCACCGCACTTTACGTGCTGGTGGACGATCTCCTGCCTGCCCGTCGGGGTGGCAGGCGGACGCCCAAGGATCACCGCAGCCGAGCGCATCACGCTCGCGGTCGCGCAGATCCTGCTCCGGCGGCCTGCGAGGGAAGGAGCCCCCGCCGCCGCCGAGACGACGGAAGCCGAAGTGCCGAGGGAAGGGCCGATAGCGGACTTTCGCTAATGCTTTCGCCAAACCCTCCTTTGATTTCTGCCAGCGCCAGGCCGCGCCAAATAAGAGCGGGGTGGCCACGCGCGATAGCGCACCAACCTCCGCATCAACCGCTCGCTGGCGGCGGGCGCCAGCCCAGCTATGAAGCGATCGTTTTAGCCGGTGACCGGCGCCGTAGTCGTGAAGATGTCAGTGAGATGAGCGGTGGCTGTGCGGTTGGGCCGTATGATCGCCTTGTGCTTCCCCAGCGCGACTACGTCCACCGTACTATTGCCACCGGCCGCTGTCTCGGTGACGGTGCAGCGGGATCCGGCCACGAGGTTGTCGAAATGGCGCGACACGGACCCGGCGCCGGTGTGGGCCGGGATGATGAAATCGAACGTCTTGAGCGGCCCGCCACAGGCCACCAGGATCTCGATGTCACTGTGCTGGTGGGCGGCCGCGCCAGCGATGGTCTTGGTCACCTTCAGGGAGCCGGGCGCGGCCCGGTACACGTCCATCACGTTCACCGGGACCACCTTGCCCGCCGGGACGGTCACCTTGTCGCCATCGCCCTCCACGGTCGCCGTGATCGTAGCCGTGGCGCCGTCCGCAGGCTCGCTGATGGTACACACCGAGCCAGCCGGGATGCCGTCGAAGCTGTGCGAGACGCTGCCCCGGGTCCCGGAGGCGATCACGAAGTCCGGCGACAGGGCGGTCCCGTCGCAGACCACACCCGGAGCAGAGTGAGCGTGCGCTGAGTCGTCGAGACCTCGATGCGCCATGGGGTCTTCTCCAAGCCGACGTTCTTGGCGTTGACCCAACCGGCTGCGTCGTTCGGTCGCCAAGGAAGTCGCAGTCGCAACCAGCAGCGGCGCGCAAGGACAGCCCGAGGTTACGGGTATAACACCAGCAGCTCCGCGCCCAATGGGCGGCCAAGGTAGAGCGCGGGGAGCTCGTCTCTCCAAGGTGTGGGTATTGGATCGCCCCCGGCTCGCTGTGGGATCTCGGGCACGACGACTACGACCGCGGTACATACACCCAGCCCCAAGCATCGGGGCTACAGCCGCGCGACGAACGGGCGACGCCGCGTCATCGAGCTACTACGCGCGTCGTCTCAACGAGATCGCTCCTTGGCGGCCGTTCGTCAACCTACGCCCGGATTGCCGCACTGAAGGTGTACGAGCAGCTAACCCGAGGCAGCGTAGCCTTTCACCTTCGTGGTAGTAGGGTAGCGATGGAGTACGCAGGAGCCTATCTGAGGAGACGGCTACGATCGCCCCATGACATCTACACAGATACTTCGATCCATCGAGGAGCGGCTGGAGACGCTCAGGGGCCAGATCACCACGTTGACCGATGCCCGCGAGGCGCTCGCCAACGGAGCCACTCGCACCCCAGTTCCGCGCACGAGAGCTACCACGACCACGAGACCAGCTCGGAGACGCGAGCGGTCCAAGCCCACCGAGGCCCTGCCTGCGGCCAAGGTCGAGCAGATCCTTGTGCCCAGCTCCGAGGGACTCACCACGAGGGCTATCGCCACGCAAGCCAACGCCAAGCCCGACCAGGTGCTCGCTCTGCTCCGCGAGCTGGAGGCAGCAGGCAAAGCTCGGCGCTCAGGACAGCGCCGAGGCACTCGATGGCATGCGATCACCGATGAGGATCGGATCGCCACGAGAGCTGCCGAGCTGGAGAAGCGCAGCAAGCGGTACGCCGCAGCAAGTCACAAGAACTCGCCCAACGCGATGGCGAAGCTCTCCTGAGCTTCACGCCGAAGCGACCGAAGCTCCCGGGGCCTTCGCGCCGCTGCTCGTCCTCCGCGATCCGATTGCGCGGAGGCGACGCCTCGCGTACTGATTCGGGCGGAGGCTTGCCCGCCGCTTGCCCCGACGCTGCACAGCCGGAGGTTGCTGCTCCTGCGATCAAACCAGCAGTCCGAACGTGGCCCGGAGCTGTCGGGCTGCTCCTTCGCGGGGTTGCGGAAGCGACGCGTGTTGGCTGCCTCGCGCTGGTGGGTGTGTACCTATCAGCGCGAGTCAGCGTCGGTTGTCAGTGTCGTCGGCGCTGCATCCGGTCCATCACCGATCGTGTGAGCGGGTCGCGGTCAGCGACGTACTCAGAGCAGCTTCATCGAGGCCTGGCGTGAAGCCGATCGCGGTTGCCGGGGTGGGCTCAGTGCTTGCGCTCGGCCTCGTCCTCGGCGACCATGAGCGCCTTCTCCGCCAGCGCGTATCCCTTATCGCCGATCGCGCGGAGTTCCTCGGCGAGGGCGCGCATCGGGTAGGGGTTGTTGTCGCTGGCCATCCTTGCGCGCATCAGCGCGGCTTCGCGGACGAACTGCGAGACGCTAGAGCCTTGGCGTCTAGCGGCTTTTTGGATCTGCTTCATTCCCTCCGGGGTGAAGCTGATCGTGGTGCGTGTCATGGGCATGGCGGAGAGTCTCCTCAAGGTGTGGCCTGCTAGCGTCGATGCTATCACCGGCGACGGCGCGCATGCTGCTCGGCAGCCCACTCAAAGAAGTTCAGACCCGTCGTCCAGTCTAATCGTGCGGTGCTCGCTGCCGAGAACGATCCAAGGGCGTTCGGGCAAATGTTCAGTGATTGCGAACGCGTACTGACACATCGAACATATGTTCGTATTCGAGTCAAGCGCTCCGCCACGATGCGCGCAACGGTGGCCAGACGCGCCTCAGCTCGATAGGGATGGCTCAGTTGGCAGACGAGTTGATGACGGTGGCCGAGGTCGCAGCGATCCTTAGCCAGAACGTGCCGAACTGAATCGACGCTGGGACGCTTCCTGCCGTTCGCATCGGGTAGCGGCGGCTCGAAGCGAGCGCCTCGGCGAACCGCGAATCGCCACGGCGCCATGTCCGCAACGTCGAGGTGGGGATCCCGAGCTGCTTGGGCGCCGTGGTCGGCCGGGTACCGGCGACAGCGTCGGCTCGCGGTGAAGGAGCGGTGATGCAACACCCAGGGTGGGTTGTCACGGGGCGGCTGCCGCCGTAACTTGATCTCACGGGTTACGTGGAGTCGCGGCAGAGACAACGACTCTCCAACTGCCCTGGCGTTTAGCGGCTTTCCCGAATCAGCTCCATGCCCTCGCGGATGAAGCTGATCGCCGTGCATGTCCTCGCCATGGCGAAGGGTTAGCGAAGAGGTCCTGAACGTAGCGCCTGCTAGCGGTTATGCTAGCGCCAGCGACGGCACGCATGCTAGCGGAATGGCGGTGAGGAACTTCGTAAGGAAAGGATTTCTGTGCTAGCGCGGATGCTAGCATAAGTGTTAGGACGGATGCCATTGGGGGAATCGGGGACGCACGCCATCGGGGGCATCGGGGGCGCTGGCACGGATGCCAGTGGGGGCGCTGGCACGGATGCCAGTGGGGGCGCTAGCACGGATGCCAGTGGGGGCGCTGCACGGATGCCAGTGGGGGCGCTGGCAACGATGCCAGTGGGGGCGCTGGCAAGGAGGCCAGCGGGGGCAACTCTGGCGGGGGGCAACCCGATGGCGGGTTGCCCCCTGCTAGCCATGCACGACACGAGAAATACACCCATGAAGAAGCCCATCAAGATCGGCGTGCTCGGCGACACCGGCTCGGTTTCGAACTACGGCTTCAAGGACGCTGTCGTAAGTTTCGGTTCCCTCCGGTGGGTCATTCCGCTTCAAGACGCGGTGGCAATGAACGTGCTGGAGGAGCAATGCACGAAGGCCCAGGGTAGCTCGGCCTCGATGCCGCTAAGTCCGGCAACGTATTCGCCTGCCTGGTCAACGGTACGACGGAGGATGACGTGCTGTTGACGCAGACGCCCGCATACGCCGAACCGCTCTGACGTTGT
Source organism: uncultured Solirubrobacterales bacterium (assembly GCA_963763525.1). Classification (GTDB taxonomy): domain Bacteria; phylum Actinomycetota; class Thermoleophilia; order Solirubrobacterales; family Solirubrobacteraceae; genus Palsa-465. The sequence continues at coordinate 100,751 of CAVXPA010000005.1, read as the reverse complement.
AAGCGGGGGAATATCGGTGCGGTCGTCAGTACGGAACCGCGGCAGGCCGCTGCCAGGTTGGACCCCTTGTCAGTGATCGCGGCTTGGACGCCGAATCCGCGAGCGATGGTTGCATTGAGCAGCGCGGGCGCGTGATTCGCCTCGGCGCTGCTCGCGACGGGTACAAGGTCCACGCCGCCGTGGACACGAAGTACGACCTGCCGCTGGCGTGGACGGTCGAGACTCAGCGACCACTCATGCTTGAGCCGTCCGAACTCCCGCTCGACCGCGCCGCGCGACGAGTAGAGCGCCTTGCTCCGCTTGCCCTCGCGCGGGATGAGCGGGTGGAGTCGATCCGCCTTGATCTAGACGGATGCGGGGGTGCAGATGCGAGTCGGCGAGTGCGACTTCGTGAGCTGAAGAAGTTCTCCGATGCCGACGCCACATGGGGCCATCGCTCCGCCGTCCCGACACGCAAGGGCGGCGGCTTCTAACGATCGCCACGCCGTCCGTGTTTTCGACGCCGAAGCGAATCCCGACGATTTGGTTCTTGGAGCTGCACCGCATCCTGCGTCCCGGCGGTCGCCTCTACTTCAGCATCGAATCCCAGTTCTCTTGCCTGCCAGTCCGCTCGTAGTAGCGCGGGTTCGTTCGTCGCGATGCTCGCCGAGCGACCCGATTACCAACGGTTTCGGCGCGGCGACGCCTACATGGTCACGATGGGTCGCTCAATGTCCTCACATGTGATGTGGGACTCAGACATGTTGTGCCGCCGTCTCGAATACGGCTACAAGATGTGCTCGATAACCCCCGAATCGTACGGGCATCAAACGACCGTCGTGCTAGAGCGCCTGTAGCCCCCGAAAATGGCGCGAGGCGCTACGCGGCGATAGCAAGCGCCCCCCCAACTCGCAAGCCGACACGTCAGCTTGGCGAGGTTCGTGAGGTCCGCGTGAAGCCGCACACGCGCCGATCCCCCGGACCGAGGGGGAGTGAGGCCTCCGCAAGATCATCAAGTCGAACACCAGCGCAGCGGCGGCAGGCTCGTGGTCCTGAGCATGCCCTCGACGGTAGCTGCTCCCACGCTTACGCACGGCCGCCCGGAGAATTGGAACCTAATTGGAACCCGTCCGCTCCGATCAACGAGACCGACCACAAAGAAAAGCCCCGATTTACGGGGCTTTTGAGGGGTGAGCGATGGGATTCGAACCCACGACCGCCTGGACCACAAATAGGCGCCAGAGGTGTTTCCCGAGGTCGCGATTTGCCAGGCATTTGCGCTGCAAAAATGCAATTTCTGAGTTGCCGCGAGTTGCTCGAAGTTGACGCGACTTCCGGCTGAAGTGGTACAACGAGTGGTACAACGGGATGGCGGCTCCAGACGCAAATCGAACGGCCGTGGCGCGCACCCAGCGGGGCGCCCGGTACGGCAGCGGGAAGCTGATCCGGCGTGCCGGCCCCAGGGGCAACACGTGGATCGCGAAGTGGCGCGACGGCGGCCGCCAGGTCCAGCGCGGGCTCGGGTTCGTCCATTCCAAGCAGCACCCGGAGGGCCTGACCCGAGCCGAGGCCGAAGTGGCGCTCGGCAAACTGCGCGAACAGGTGGCGATCGAGCGCGCCGACGAACGCGCGGCGGAGGCGAGGCGCGCGGCGGAGGAGCGGCGACGGCCGCTCGCCCAGGTCGGCGAGGCGCTGATCGCCGCCAAGCGCGCGGCCGGGCGTAAGCCGTCGACGATCGAGGCGTACTCCTACTGGCTGCGGATCCACATCGTCGACTTCTTCGGTCCGATGCCGGTTGGCCAGATCGCGCGCGAGGACGTCCGCGGCTTCGCCGCTGCCCTGGAACGCAAGGGACTGGCTCCGAAGTCGCGGGCGAACGCGCTTGGGACGCTGCACTCGTTGATCGAGTTCGCCATCGACGAGGGCTGGATGGTCGGCGAGAACCCGGTCAAGCGCGTCGAGAGGCCGGCGCTCGCGACGACCGACCCCGACGTCCGCTTCCTCGACAGCGAGGAGGTCGAGGCCCTACTGCGCGCCGTCCCCGATGATCCGCTCGGACGGGTCGAGCGCGTGATGTACCTGACTGCGGCGATGACCGGGATGCGCCAGGGCGAACTGCTCGGTCTGCGCTGGCGCGACGTCGATTGGACCGCGCGCCGGATCCGCGTGCGGCGCAACTACGTCCGCGGCGAGTTCGGCACGCCCAAGTCCAAGCGCTCGGCCCGCAGCGTCCCGCTCGCGACCCGAGTCGCGACCGAGCTCGAGCTGCTGTTCCAAGACTCGCCCCGCAAACGCGACGACGACCTCGTGTTCGCACACCCCGAGACCGGCAAGCCGATCGACCGCTCGACGCTGCTCAAGCGCTTCAAGGCCGCGCTCCGTGATGCAGATGTTCGCGCCGTTCGCTTTCACGACCTCAGACACACCTTTGGTACGCGGATGGCCGCGCAGGGCGTCCCGATGCGCGTGCTGCAGGAGATGATGGGCCACCGCGACTTCAAGACCACGCTGATCTACGCCGACTACGCGCCGAGCGAGCGCGAGGCCGAGTGGGTCGAGCAGGCATTCCGCGCGGAACCGTCCGAGATCGCCGACACAGTTCGGTCGTGAGCATCCCCGACCTCGATCTCCTCGCTCGCCACATCGACGAGCCGGTAGACCTGTTCCGGATCGTCAGGGGCGGGACGCGCGGAGCGCCCGGCGTGCTCGAGTCGTTTCGCTCTAACTACGAGCGTGACGCGCCGCCCCGCGGCATCGAGCAGGAGTCGGCGCTGATCCACTTCGGGCTCTCGATGTTTACGAGTTTCGACGCCGCCGCCGACCGTGCCCGTCGATGGCCGGCGCTCGGAACGCACATCGCCCGTGTCCGCCTCGAGCCCGGCAACGGCTTCCATTTCGCCGAGACCGGAGCCCGCGTCCACCGCACCGTCTGGGGACGGCCCCTGCAGCTGCTCGACAGCGTGGCCGATATCCTGCTTATAGGAGCCCTGTGATGGACTACTCCCTCTTCAGCAAGGCTGGCAACCTGATCGACTCGTTCACGGACGAGGCCGATGCGCGCGCGGCTCTTCAACGGCTCGTTGCCAACGAGCCCGAGGCGGCCGACGACGTGGCGCTGTTCATCTCTGACGACGAGGGCCGGGTCGTCGAAGGGCCGATCCACGCGGTGCCAGTGTCCGTCGGCTAACGTCAGCCCTGCACCAAGCACCGCTCCAGCAACCGAGCGGCGCGCGGGTCAGTCTTGTGGAGCTCGCGAATGCCAGCGTATTCGTCGCGCGCCGCGCGGTACTCCTCGCTACGGGCAACGCGCTCGCTGGCGGCCTGTGCCGCGGTTCGTCCGACCGGGCTATCTGGTCTGCTTGAGCTGGGATTCGAAGACATGGCGTCGCGGCGTGGTTCGCGTGTCTGAGGAACCGTAGGGCTTAGGCCTCGATCCACCGATCGGTTGGGTTGGTGAGGTGGCATTGGTGGGTTTTGCCGGAGTGAGGGTCGGGATCTGGGGTGTTGTCTAGGTCGAGGCGCTTGCGCGGTAACACGGACGCCTGAAATCCTGGTTGACACCCGGTTTCCGGCAGGGTGAGTGGGCCGGTGTCGGCCGCGGGGTCGGCTGGTGTTGGTGGTGAGCGACGCGGGCGGTCAGGCGCGGGCAGGGAGCGCGCGGATCGCGTCCAGAACGGTGGTGAACTGGTGCTGCCAGGGCCAGCGGGCTGGCATCCGGAGTGTCCATTGGCGGCTTGTGCGCGTCAGCCGGGCGGGGATCTGCAGCAGCTCTCGTCGGCGGGAGCGGGCGGTCTGGACGGGCTGGTTGGGGAGGCCGATCTGGGTTGCCCAGCGTCCGAGGTTGTGCGCGAGCGCGGCGATCACGGTCCAGGCGCTGTTGGCGTTCATGCGGCCCGAGGGGAAGTGCGCGAGTGCCTGGTCTTTGAGGTCGCGGATCACCAACTCGACGGTGGCGTGGTCGCGGTGATCGATATCGGCGACCAGGGTCGGGACGGTGCGGTTGGTCGCAAAGCAGTGGTGGCGCCAGTCGGGGAACAGCTCGGCCTGCGCGCCGATCAGGCGGGTGCGGCGCACGATCAGCCTGAAGCCCTGCAGCTCGGTCTCGGCGATTTGCGCCTCGCCGTCTTCGGGATAGTCAGCGACGGTCACCCAGTCGCTCTCGGGGATCTGCTCGATCAGCGCGCGGATCGTCTTGGTCAGCTTGACGCCGATTGAGAACAAGATCCCGCGCGCGTGGAGGTCCGCAAACGCCTTGTGGTTCTCAAAGCCGGAGTCGGCGCGGATGACGATCGTGCCGGTGTGCCCGGCGCGAGACACGCGGGCGATCAGCTCGTCAAGGAACCGGACGATCCCGCGCTGGGTGTTGGCCTTGCCCTTGCGGTTGCGGATGTGCAGCACCTCCCCGGTGTCCGCGCGTACGGCCGCGATCGGGTGATACCCGCGCTTCTTGGTGTACCCGTAGCAGGCGCCCTGCTTCTGGTAGCCGTGCACCTCGCCGACGAAGCTGTCGATGTCGATCACCAACGGCCCCTCGCCCGGCCCCGCTCCCGCCTCCCACGCCCGACAGAGCGCGTGATCAAGGACGCGGTCGAGCTGGCGGACATGCCCGAAGGTGAACGCCCGCAGGAACGTTCCCAGCGTCGAGGGCGCCATCACCCGGTGCCCCAGGATCAGCCCGGTCGACCCGGCCCGCAGCACGTTCATGTCATCGACGCTGTCCGCGCCGGCGAGCATCCCGTGCACCAACGACATGACCTTGCGGCCCGGCAGCGCCGCCCCCGGCAACCTGGGGTCAAGCCACACCGACTCGTTCACCAGCTCTTCGATCCCCAACCGATCCGCGAGCGTGGCTGTCAACAGCAGTCCGGCGTCGCTGATCAGCCGCTGCTCATCGAACTGGACTCGTACCGAGTCCAGGTTGACAGGGCCTTCGGGAACGTCCGAGCTGTCATGCACCATATCGGTGACCTCCTGACAGGGCCGCAGCCGCCCACTACGGCTGCTATTAAAGCCCTGCTCAGGAGACATTTAAGACTCAGCCCCGGACGGAACCGAGCGAGTCACCCGGTGGATCCAGGCTTAGGACTGCGTACCCCGCGGACGGGATGTCGTTCGCCGCGCGATCCACGCATCGATGTCCTCTGGGCGGTACCGGACCTCACGCGCCCCGATCCGCACAGTTGGGATCTCGCCCCTCCGGCTCATCGACCAAACCCGTGTCTTGGGCACCGCCAGCAGCTCCGCGACTTGCACTGCTGTCAGCAACCGTTCACCCGTCCGAAAGCGGTCCGGTGACTTGGCGACGTCCGACTCGTACATGATCGTGATGGCGGCGATAGCTGACTCGACTCCGTTGAGATCAGCTATGATAGCGCAATTGTGCTAATTGCGATAGATGGAGCGGCCCAAACTAACCCAGTGTCCGATCCTGATCCTGACCACGTCGACACCGATCCATGGCTCACGGTCGCCGAGATCGCTGACGAGCTGCGTGTCAACCCCGCGACGGTTAGGTTGTGGATCTCCAAAGGCAGGCTGCCGGCAAAGCGCGCTGGACAGCGAAAGCTGCTGATCCGCCGTTCGGACCTCGACCGAATGCTCGAGGTCGCCAAGGGTGAGCCTCCGGCTCGCGGATACCAGCCCCGACCGCGGGACCCGCAAGGCCGGATGGGGCCGCCGCAGTCGCTCAGTCAGCTCTCGACGGCCGATATCCACGGCCGTCGAGCCTCGGCCGGCGAGACGCAGGAGATCATCGAGGAGCTACAGCTGGCCGACGAGCTTTGGCAACGCTCGCAGGAGGCAAGCGAGAACGCGCCGCCCGATCCCGGCTTTCCTCACCGGGTGCGCGCGCTCGCCGTGGCATGCGAGCAACAAGGAGCAGCGCTTGCCAGGGCCGGCTGGACGGAAGGCTTCGCCTGGACCCCCCTCAAGGACCGCCGGTACATGGCGCTCTCGCACGAGCTGCGTCCTGGCGGCAATCGGCCGGGGCCTCCTGGGCTGTGGGCCGAGTTCGATCGCGCCGTCCAGCGGCTGGGAATCGCGATGGAGGGAAATCTGATGTACGCCGTCGCGTTCCAATACCGCGACCTTGCCGCGGTCATGCACAAGATGGCCGATGTGCTCCTCGGCGAGGCACCCAAGACGCGCGAGCGCAACGAATGACCGCCCGGACCCGGTCCGCAAGCCGGTCCGCATTTCATAGACCTGCGCGGACAGGGTTGCGGACCACGTGTGATCGCCGTCCGCCCCGCCCGCACGGGCTTTTCGCGGTCCCCCGGCGCTCTTTGTGGCAGCTGACTACCCGCCCTCCACGAGGTCGTTCGGGTAGTCAGCTGCCAGTCGAGGGTCCGGGTTCAATGCTGGTGCGGGCGGGGCGAACGGCGGTCGGGCATCTGCAACTGTGATGGCGGGGTGCTGGTGAGCAAACAGGTCAGTCTGGGTCCTGGAACACGTCGAGTGGGACGTTTCATCGGAAGGCTGGGAGTCGTGTCGCTGCCAGCGGTGGAGGCCGGGCTCGATCTCGATCGGAGCGTGGTGCGTCGGCATGTCGCGAAGCTCGAGGCGGCGGGCTGGCTGGCTCGGGCACCGTGGGTTTGGGGCGAGGGCTCCGTGGTGTGGCTGACGGCCTCGGGCATCGAGTCCGCCCGGCTCGGCGGAGTCCGGCCGGTCAAGTCGCCGCCGTCGCCGACGACGATCGCGCACAGTGTCCTCGTGGGATGGACGGCGGCGCGAGTCGAGCGTCGCCGGCGAGTGTGGAAGTCGGCCCGCGAGCTTACGGTCGACCGCGACCGGTGGGCGGTCAGGATGCGCTGCGAGCGCGGCTTCACCGAGCAGCTGCCCGACCTCGCAGTCTGGCTGAAGCCAAGCGGTCCGCCGGTGGCAGTGATCGCCGAGAGCGGCGGCCGACGCGAGGATCGGCAGAAGCACATGCTCGAAGGCTGGCGTGACGCCGTACGGACGGAGCGCTACGCCGGCGTGTACTACGACTGCGCCAACACGTCGGTTGCTGTGTGGATCAAGCTCCTGGCAAAGAAGGTCCACCTCGCCGCGCCGGAGCTAACCGCTGCCGTGCAGCTGGGCGCCGATGAGATCGCCTCCCTCTCCCCCGCCGCCGCGGACGACGAGCCCGTTCTCAGCCATCCGCAGGACTCGCCAAAAGCCGTGCCCACGATTGACGAGGCAATCGACATGCGGCACACTCGCGCGGCCGTATCGGGCGCGCCAGCGCCGCCCAAGCATCCCGAACCGCCTGCTGTATCCGAGCCCGAAACGGCCGAGGAGGCCGCCGAGCGCGAGCGGCGTTATCGGGAGATCTTCGGAATCCCCGAGCCAAGGCGGCGACGCCCGTGGCGACGATCACCGACCTCGTGGCCAGGAACGACGTGATCACGTCGGCACGCTCAGCAAACGCGCCGTGCTACCGGCGCACGCTCGCGCGACCTAGACGGCAGCAGCCCAATCGGCGATCAGGATCCGGGGCCCCTGGCGCCCCGGCGATGAGGTCCTAGCCGGCCGCCTCGGCTTGGCGTGGAGGGTCAGCGCGCCAACGCCGACGGTGTACTCGAGTTCACCGTCGACCTTCTCGGCCGAGGCGCCGGCGCGCGCGAGGATGCGCTGCATTGGGAGGTTCTCCAGGGAGACGATGGCGATGAAGTGCTTGACGCCCACGTGCTTTGCGTGTCGGCTCAGGCGTTCGAGCAGTGCGTGCCCTACGCCGCGGCGCTGCCACTCGTCGATCACTTCGATTGCCATCTCGGCGACGCCGGGACGAGCGGGAATCCGGATGTATCGCGCGCTGCCGAGGATCTCGCGGGAGCTCGGGTCAACGGCGACGAGCGCGACGTGGTCGTGGTGATCGATCGAGGTCAGGTAGCGCACTTCGGCGGGTCGCAGGGCGGGGGCGAGCGACAGGAAGCGCCGCTGGCGGGAGCGTTCGCTCAGGCGTGCGTAGGCGCGCGCGAAGGCCTCGGCGTCCTGGGCTCGGATCGGACGGATGCTGATCCGCGCACCGTCCGGCAAGCGGACGCGTCGGGCCGTGGGCGCTTGGCGGCGGCGCCGGACGGTGGCGGGATTGAGCATGACTGTGAATCTCGGCGTCGTGAGTACGTGCCTCAGGCCGCGCCGGCGGCGCGCTCCAGGCCCGGGATGACGTCGAGTGCGGGCTTGCGGGCACGGCGCGTCCCGATCAGCGCCAGCGTGATCGCCGCCCCGGCGGCGGCGATAGCCGCCCCGACGATCAGCGCGTGGTGCAGACCAGCGACGTAGGCGCTCGGCGACCCATGACCCAGTGCCGACGCGGCCGGAACGAGCGCACCGAACGCGGCAACGCCAACCGCGATACCTCCCTGCCGGGCAACGTCGTTGACGCCGGCGAGCAGACCGCTGCGCTCGGGCGGTCCGGCGCTGAGCGCGAGGTGCGCGAGGGTGGGATTGAAGATCCCTGTTCCGACCGAGGCCAGCAGCACCCCGGGGAGCGTCACCGTCCAGGACGAGTGCGTACCGGTCATAGTGAGCAGAGCGAGCCCGCCCGCGACCATCGCCAGGCCGGACGCGAGCAGCGCCGGCGGACTGATCCGATCGGCCAGCTTGGCGCTCGCTCCTGAGACGATGAACACCGCCGTCGTGCCCGGGAGGTAGGTCAATCCCGCGTCGATCGGCGAGAGGTGCAGGACGTTCTGCAGGTAGAGGGTGACGTACAGGTAGATCGCGAAGAACGTCGAGGAGATGGCGAACGCCGCGATCTGCGCTGCGGTGAAGTCACGGCGCTTGAACATCTCTAGCGGGAGCATCGGCGAAGCCGCGCGCTGCTCGATCGCCACGAACGCGATTCCCATCGCGAACGCGCCGGCGAGCTCGGCGATCGTCCGCGCGCTCGCCCAGCCGTCGGTGTTGCCCCGCAGGAGCGCGAGCACGAGCAGGAACATCCCGGCGGCGGCGGTGGCCTGACCGGGCAGGTCGAGCTTGTGAGCGCGTGGGTCACGCGACTCCCGGATCCAGGCGAACGTGCCGAGCAGCGCGATCAGCCCGAGCGGGATGTTGACGAAGAACACCGAGCGCCAGCCCAGCCAGCTGGTTAGTCCCCCGCCTACGACCGACCCGATCGTGAATGCGGCGCCGACCGACGCCCCGAACGCGGCCATCGCCCCCGCGCGCTCGCGCGGCTCCGGGAACGCGTGCGCGAGGATCGCGAGCGCCGTGGCGAACATCATCGCCGCGCCGAGCCCCTGCACGGCACGGGCGAGGTCGAGGAACAGGATGCTGCCCGACACCGCGCAGGCGAGTGATGCCCCGGTAAACAGCACCGTGCCGGTGATGAACACGAGTCGGCGCCCGCGGCGGTCGGCGGTCGATCCGGCACTCAGCACAAACGCCGCCAGGGTCAGCGTGTACGCGTCCACGACCCATTGCACGCCGCCGAGGCCGGCGTGCAGATCACGCGCGATCGACGGAAGGGCCGAATTAGCGCCGACTTTCGCGTCGTGGCTTGAGGGGCGGCAGCGTTCGCGGTTGAGTGCGGTTGAGGGGCGCAAACCCTGTGTTTGGTGGGTTTGCGAGTCCGCGGTGGCGTTGCTCGGTGATGGCGATGGGGTCGAACTCGGGGACTGGTTACTAGTCGTCCGAGACGTGCTCGGCAGCTTACGCTCGGCGAGGCGCGTCCGCGGCGACCCGATATCTCAGCGAAATGCGCCGATTCCAGGGGCCCGTGGCCTTCGGCAGCGGGTTGGCGGGCGATTCTGTCCGACCGATCAGGTGTACTATCGGGATCGTCCAGTCAGCGAGATCGCCCCAACCTCGTCCGGGTGGAGAGTTCTTCGCCGAGCCCGCCGACCCGACGCAGCGGCGCTACGAGGCGCTACGCGCGTACCTGCTCGAGGGACGCCCGGCCGCGGAGGTCGCGAACGCGTTCGGGTACACGACCGAGACGCTCAACTCGATCGTGCGCGACTTCCGCTCAGGCCGCCGCGAGTTCTTCATCTCCTCACGCCCCGGGCCCAAGCGCGCGCCTGCGAAGGAGCGCGCGCACGACCGGATCGTTGAACTACGAGCCGCCGCTCACTCGATCGACGAGATCGCGCTGGTGCTCGCGCGGGAGGGCATGCCACTGAATCGCACCGGGATCGCGGAGGTGATCGCCGAGGAAGGATTCGAGCGGCTGTGGCGCCGCCCCGAGGTGCTGCGCGGCGCCCCGCGCCGCGAGCAGCTGCCGCGGACCGGCGTGATCAACTTCGCGCAGTGGCCCGAGCGCGTGGAGACCAAGCACGCCGGCTTGTTCTTGTGCCTGCCCGACCTGGTCGCGCTCGATGTCCCGGCGATCGTCAAGGCGGCGGGGTACCCGGGCACGAGCGTGATCCCGGCGGTGTCATCTGTGCTGTCGCTGCTGGCGCTCAAGCTCGCCAGTATCCGTCGTACCTCGCATGTCGAGGATCTCGCGACCGATCACGGCGCGGCGCTGTTCGCGGGGCTGTCCTCGCTGCCGAAGACGACCGCGCTGACGAGTTACTCCTACAAGCTCTCGCACGAGCGCCAGCACGCGTTCCTGGTCGCGCTCAATCACGCGATGCTGCGTGCGGGGCTGATCGACGGCACGGACTTCGACCTCGATTTCCACGCGATCATGCACTCGGGAGAAGACGCCGCGCTGGAGAAACACTACGTTCCCAGCCGCTCGCAACGGACCCGCTCGGTGCTGACGTTCTTCGCCCAGGACGCCGCCACACGCAACCTTGTGTTCGCCAACGCCGATATCTCCAAGGCCACCCAAGCGCGCGAGGTGATCGCCTTCTGCGAGCACTGGCGCTCACTGACCGGCACCGATCCCGGCCTGCTGGTGTTCGATCAGAAACTCACCACCCAGGCCGTGCTCGCCGAGCTCGACGAGCGCGGTGTCACGTTCATGACCCTGCGAATGCGCTCACCCGCCCTGATCCGCCACATCGACCAGCTCGACCCCAAAGCATGGAAGACGGTCCGGCTCGATCGCGACGGTAACTATCGAAAACCCCAGGTGGTGGACGAGACCGTGCGCCTGTCCGACTACCCCCACCCGATCCGGCAACTCGTCGTGCGCGGCCTCGGCCGCGAGAGCCCGACGGTGCTGATCACCAATCACACCACCGCGACCCCGAAGTTCCTGATCGAACGCTACGCCCGACGGATGACGATCGAGCAACGCCTCGCCGAAGCGATCCGGGCCTTCCACCTCGACTCACTCGCCTCCTCCGTGCCGCTCAACGTCGACCTCGACGTCGTGCTGTCCGTCCTCGCGAGCACTGTCTGCGCCGCCCTGCGCCGGCGCCTCCCCGGCTACCACGCCGCCACCCCCGACACCCTCCAACGCCGCTTCCTGCAAACCGGCGGCGTCATCCACACCAGCGACGACACGATCACCGTCCGACTCGACCGCCGCGCCTACTCACCCGTGCTGCGCTCAGCCGACCTCCCCGACACCACCGTGCCCTGGTGGGGCCGCCGCCAGCTCCGCTACGAATTCGCCGAAAAGTAGGGTCGATCTCGCTCCGCGAAAATCGGCGTTAGCGACCGCGATGTCCAGGCACAGAATCATCGTGGCCAGGCACACGATCGCGAGGGTTCCGCGCTGGCGCCTCTGTGTGGGCGGCTTGTCAATTGCATGGTCCATCGGAGTTCTCCTTTCAGGTGCGGCTTGGGTCCGCCTCTGTGGCAAGTGGCGGACCCAGGCCCGACGGTCAGACGTAGTGGTGGCGGTTGGCCCGGCGGCGCAGCTCGGCGAGTCTCGCGTTGACGAGCATCCGGTAGATGTGAGGTGACATTCAGTGGCTCCTATCACGGTGATTGCAAGTGATGCGAGCATGACCGGGGTGAGCCGATCGCACAGCGGTAGAAACACGTCACTTCGTGTACGCGCGCTGCGTCGACGTACGTGGTGAGGGCGGAGGCGCCGTAGGGTGCTCCCCACGCCGCCACCACGTAACACCGGTCTGCCACTGGCAGTCAGGTGACGTAGAACTACCGCTGCGCAACGGGCTGGTATGCGTGCATGCTTCGGAAGACATCCCCATCCCGACAGGAGGCACACGTGACAGGACTAATTGACAGCACGCTGGAAGAGCTCGACGCCAATCTTCGCGACCTCAGGCGCCAGCTTGCGACGTTGGACGGGCTGGTCCTGCGGCTACCCCGCGCCGGCGACCCGCGGGCGGTCGCGCCGGCGTTCGCCGATTCGGAGTTGCGGGAGGCGGCGAACCTGCCCGCCTTCCGCCCCGATGACCTGGTGGAGCTCCTCCCGCAGATCGGCGGCCTGATCGCCAGCGGCCGTCTCGCTCCGCTCCTCGTGGCTGAGGCCCGAAGCGGTGAGATTCTCGACGGCGGCGCGCTCCATCACCTCGACGCCGACCGCAGGATCATCGAGATCGGCTACTGGCTCTTCCCTCGCGCTCGCGGCCGCGGCGTGGCGACGAAGGTCGCGCGGGCGCTGGCCGAGCACGCGTTTGCGTCGGGCGTGCAGCGGGGGGTCGCGTACGTGAACGTGGCAAACCGCGACTCCGAACGGGTGCTCGAGCGGGCCGGCTTCACCCGCGAGGGCATCTGCCGTTCGATGCCCAGGCCCGATGGACGCCGGATCGACAAGACCGTCTACTCCCTGCTACCGGGCGAGTAGATCGCTGCGTCGGCGCATCCGCGACTACGACGGTGCCGCCAGCGAGGGCCGCTCGGTGGCGAAGGCCGCAAGCGCAGTGCGGTTGGGCTGGCTGGTCTTGGCCAGGATCCGCTCGACGTGCTTCTCGACCGTGCGCGGCGAGAGATACAACCTTCCGGCGATCTCCTTGTTCGTGAGTCCTTCGGCGAGCAGCGCGAGCACGTCGGCCTCGCGCGTGGTCAGCTCGAGGCCGGCGTAGCGGCGGTCGTCGTCCGGCGCGCGGCGCCGGCGCGGCGAGGTTCCGGCTAGGCGCAGCAGCGAGCGACACGCTCGCGACAGTTTCTCGTTCTCGCGCCGCTCGAAGTAACTCTCGGCCTCGGCCAGCCACGTAGCGGGGTTGCCCCAGCCGTCCGCGATGGCAGCTTCGCCGGCGTAGCGGCGGTAGAGGGCGCGGATGGCCGGAACCGTGGCGAGGGTCGTGTCGCCCTCGTTGAAAAGGCCTGCGGCCTGCTCGCGGTCGCCGGCGCGCCCTGCCACGATGGCCTTGGCGACGCAGAAGCTCGAGTGCTGGTAGATGTCATCGGCCGGGACCCAATCTCGCCCCTGAACCAGCTCGCGCGCGCCGGCGGCGGCCTTGACGACTGCGGCCACTCCGTAGAAGCTGCCGATGAACGGTGGCCAGAACACCATTTCGTCTGGGAGCTGGGCCCTGATCTTGACCACGCGCTCGGTCGCCGCGCCGAGGTCGTCGTCCACCAGCGCAGCCCAAACGAGCGGCGTTCCGCTGACCGCCGGGCGCATGAGCGGCAGACGTTCCGCCGACTCGGCGGCTTCGGCCGCCTGCCGTTCGGCCTCCTTGCGGTCCCCTCGGATCGCTGCGATCGTGGCCAGCAGTCCCAGCAGGAGCCCCTCGAACTCGACCAGCCCATAGCGACGTGCCTCGGCCAGCGCATGCTCCGAGCACGACTCTGCCGCGTCCAGCTCGTCGGCGATCAGATAGTCGGTCGCCAGGATGTGGTCGAACTCGACCACAGAAGCCAGCGCCCCCAGCTCGAGCGAGAGCTCGCGCCCTTCATACATCCTGGCCCGCCCCCGGCCGCGAGCCAGATCGTGGAAGGCCAACCGGCCCAGGACCCGCAAGCGCGTGAGGGGAAGGCCGGCGGCCTCGGCTCGCCGAAGCGCCTCGGCCAGGTACGGCTCAGCCCCGAGCAGCTCGATGGCGATGAACATTCGGTGGCGGCCGATCAGCTCGAGCGCGTCGCAGGCCAGGTCGTCGAATCCCGCGCCGTTCGCGTCGGCGAGGACCGCCGCTGCGCCGGCCACTGCGGCAGCGTGCTGATGTTCGCTGAACGCGATCTCGGCGAGCATCAGATCGAGCTCGATCCGCAGCCGCTTATCGGCGGGATCGAGCGTTAATGCCTCCTCGCACCGCCGCCGGGCGCCGCCGAGATCCAGCGCGGCATGCGCGGACTTGGCAAGCTGCAACCGAAGCGCCGCTTGACGCTCCGTCGAGGCGCCGCGGCGCTCCAGGGCGGCGAGCAGCTGCGGCCCGACGTCTTCGACCGCACTGCGATTGCCAGCCGCGCTCAACGCCGACACGAGCACCTCCCCCGCCGTCAGCGCGTCCGGCTCGTCGGCGGGCGCGAGCGAGCGAGCGCGGCGCGCGGTCGCGATCGCGGTCGCCAGCGCGCCGCTCTCGAGCGACCGGCGCGCTTCCTCGGTCAGATAGCGCGAGGCCTCGGCAGCCCGACCGGCTTGCGATGCCAGGTGGGCGGCCACCTCGAGCAACTCGGGCGCGACCCGCTCAGGATCCGCAACCAGGTTGTCCAACGCACGCGCGGCCAGCCGCACCCGCTCGGGCCCGAGCATCTCGGCCAGGATGGCGTCGACGGTCAGCGCGTGGCGGAAGCTAAACCGGCTGCCGGCGACCTCCTCGACCAGCTGCAGGTCCACCGCGCGCGAGAGCACGTCGAGCACGTCGCTCTCGCTCTCGCCCGCGATCGACGGGAGATGCGACCAGTCGAAATCCCGCCCCAGGATCGCCGCGTGCTCCAGCACTCGCCGGTCGTCCTCCGGCAGCTCTCCCATCCTCTCGCGCACGGTTTGCGCGAACGACAGCGGCACGTCCACCGGGTCGAGATCGCTTCTCAGCTCCCAGCCCGCCTCCGACGCGACCAGGCTCCGGCGAGCGGTCAGGCCGGCGAGCAGTTCCTCCACCAGGAACGGCAGCCCCTCGGCCCGAGCGTCGATCAGCCCTGTTACCGCCTCCGGTACCGGCCGCTCCTGCTCGGCCAGGCACGCGGCCACCATCTCGCCCGTCTCCGCGTGGCTCAAGGGTTCGAGCGTCCGGAATGTCGCGCTGCCACGCCGGTCGAGCGCGTCGACGAGATCGAGCGCCGCACCTTCCGGGCGCAGGGTTCCGAGGACCAGGAGGCGCTCGGTCACCGCGTTGTCGGCCAGGTACTCGGTGACCGCGAGCGTGTCGCCACACGCCCAATGCAGATCCTCCAGTACCACGAGCGCCCCGTCACGGGCCGCGACGGCCGACACCAGCCTCAGCACAGTTTCGCCCAACAGCACCGGTGATGGGTCGACGGCCGGGCCCTCGAAGAAGCCCGGCAGCAGCGTCGCCAAACCGGCCTGGACTCCGGGCGTCTTCGAGGCGTCCAGCCGCGGCCGCGAGCGCAGCCCGCTGAGTACGGCTGCACTCAGCGATTGGTAGGGCACCGCGCGGCCCGTCGCGCTCGCTCGACCCGACAGCACCCAGACGTCTCGTCTTCCGGCTTGCGCGATCGCTTCCTCGGCGAGCCTGGATTTGCCGATCCCTGGCTCGCCGACCAGAAACATGCATCCTCCCCGGCCGTCGCTCAATGTATCGAACCCGGCCGAAAGCCAAGACAGCTCCTCGGCTCTACCGACGACGGTGGGGCAGAGCATGCGCGGCACGTGCGCACAGAGTCCCACCGCTATGCGGCCACCGCAACCCCTGCCCGCACCCGTTGCGCGAGGCCGGCGATCACGACCTCGGGCGGGTCCATGGCCGCGATCTCGGCGGCTATCCGCTCGCTTCCAGTGCGAAGCACGGGGTCGGTCATCGCCCGCTTGACGGCGGCGCCGATCGCCCGCGGTGTGGCTTCGGATGGGATCAGCGCGACGCCAGCTTGCACCTCGGCGACCCGCTGCGCGTTGTGGAACTGATCGGCTCCCTGCGGCAGGAGCACGAGCGGGAGTCCGCGCGAGAGGGCGGCCAGGATGGTGCCGCCGCCTCCGTGGCTGACCACGGCCGAGATCCCGGTCAGGAGGCGATCGAGGGGGACGAACCGCTCAACACGCACGCGACTTGTTTCGACCTGGAGCGCCGCCGGGTCACCAAGCGGCCCGACGGTGACGATCGCGTTCACATCCAGGTCACGAAGAGCGCTCAGCACGCCTACCAGCACCTGCGTGGCGCGGAACACCGTGCCGAACGTGACCAGGACGACGGGGCGGTCCGAGCGGCCCATGAAGTCCGGCGCGGCCCAGTCGATGCCGAGTTGGCGGTGCGGCTCGGGGCGCAGGTAGCGATGCCGGGGCGGCCGCTTCCACCCTTCCGCCTGCAGCGATGGCGGGCAGGTGTCGAGAAACGCGAGCGGCTCGACGGGTTCCAGCCCGTGCCGGCGATAGCGGGTGGCGACGGACGAGGTCATCGCGGCGGTGTACGCGGGCTCGTAGGCGCGCCCGTAGGCCAGGAACGCAGACGCGCATCCCAGCGCGGCGGCGACCAGCGGCCCGATGAAGTCGCACTGTTCGAACACGACGAGCTCTGGCCGCCAGCGCTCCGCGACCGCCAGAGCCTGTTCGAGGCCGAGATCGACGCGGGCGCCGGCGAACAGCTCGGCGACGATCTCCGGTGCGTTGTCGCGGGTGGGATCGGTCCCCGTCCGGCGCGCCACCTCGGCGAGCAGCGCACCGGGCATCGGACCGGCGCCAAGCACCTGGGTGCCGGGGTCGAGGGCGGGGGCGAGCGGCTCGCTGGTGAGCACGGCGATGTCGTGCTCACCGGCGTGCGCCGCGCGGGCCAGCGGGAGCAACGGAAACAGATGACCCGCGAACGGGCTGGATGAGAACAGGATGCGCATCGGATAGCCTTTCAATTCGATTACTAACAATCTAACGAATATGGCTATGGTAACCTCGCGGCATGTCCGATGTCAATACCGGTCGCCGGCGGTACCGCTCGACGCTGCGTGAGCAGCAGGCGGCCGCGACCCGCGCCGCGGTGCTGGCGGCGGCGCGCGAGCTGTTCCTCGCCCAGGGGTACGGGGCGACGACGATCGAGCAGATCGCTGAGCGCGCCGGGGTGAGCAAGCCGACGGTGTTCAGCGCGGTCGGCAACAAGCAGGCCGTGATGGCGGCGCTCCGGACGGTCGCGCTGCGGGGCGACGACGAGGCCGCGACGGTGGCCGAACGCGAGCCGTGGCGGCGGGTGCTCGCCGAGCCAGATCCGTACCTCGCCGTTCAGCTCGAGGTCGGGCACCTGAGCGACCTCTGGAGCCGCTGGGCCGAGCTCAAGGAAGTACTGCGGGGCGCGGCGAGCAGCGGCGAGCCGGCGCTGCGGGAGCTGTGGGCGACCGGGGAGAAGCAGCGCCTGGTCGCGGCGCAGCGGTTCGTCTCGGCGCTCGCCGCCAAGGGGCCACTCCGCGACGGGCTGGGCAAGCAGGAGGCGATCGACATCACCTGGGCGCTCACATCGCCCGAGCACTACCAGGCGCTGGTGGCCGAACGCGGCTGGTCGCGGGCGCGCTACGCGCACTGGCTGACCGACACCCTGACCCACGCACTGTTACCGCCGAAGCAATCTACGAAGCGGCGCGCAACGCGCAGATCGCCGACACGAACACGTCGTCAGGGTCGTAGCGCCGCTTGAGCTCCCGGAGCCGATCGGCGTTCGCGCCATAGGCGAGCACGAGCCGCTCGTGGTCACCCGGCCCGAGGAGGTTCGGATAGCCACCGGGAAGGGCAGCCGAGCCGAGCGCATCACAGACCGTGTCCGCCCAGCTCTCATGGCGTGCGGATTCGCCGACCGCGGCCGGGTCCCAGGCGGCGATGATCTCCACCAGCAGATGCTCGCGGCGCAGGGCAAATGCGGTCGCCGCGGGGTGAACGCGCGCGGCGGCGCCGTGGAAGTGATGCAGCGCGATCACCGAGGAAGGTGAGGTGACGACGCGGGCGGCCTCGATGAGGGTCGCGATGGTTTCGTCGGTCAGCTCGGTTAGCCAGCGGGTACGGATCGTGTGATGCCGCCCGTTCACGACTTGCGCGTCAAACATCCCGAGCGCGTCCTCGTAGGCCATTGGCGCGATCTGGGTCATCACGGGGCTGCCGAGCCGCTTGCATCGGGTGATCTCGCGCTCACCCTGGGTCGGCTCGCCGCTCCAGGTCGGGCACAGGAACAGCAGCGGTTTTTCGTCCGGCCTGGACAGGAACCCGCTCATCACCGTGAGCTCGTCGGGCGCCTCGGCGATCAGCTCCTGATAGCCATGCAGCACGGCGTCGGCCTGTTCGAGCCCGAACAGCAGCAGACCGGCGGTCACGGACTTGAGGGGGTGCAGGCGGTAGCGGGCGCTCGTGACCACGCCGAAGCTGCCGCCGCCGCCGCGCAGCGCCCAGAGCAAGTCCGGATCGTGCGCCTGATCTGCCATGACGACCCGACCGTCGGCCAACACGACGCGCGCGCCGATCAGATTGTCGGCTGCCAGGCCGTGCTTTCCGCACAGCGGACCGTACCCGCCGCCGAGCGTCAGACCGGCCATCCCGACGGCCTTCACCGTACCGGTGACAGGAGCAAGCCCGAGCGCTCCGGCAGGCCCCACCACGTCCCCGACGGTCGCGCCGCCCTGCGCGGTCGCGATTCCGGCGTCGGATTCGACCGTCACAGCGCGCATCGATGTGAGATCGATAACCACCCGCCGTCGCTGCAACGCCCGGCCCGCCCAGTCGTGTCCTCCGCCGCGGACGGACAGCGGCAGGTCGTGCTCACGCGCGACCGCTACTGCCGTGGCGACGTCGAGCTCGTCCGCGCAGCGGGCGATCGCCGCCGGACGTTTGTCCACCGCGCCATTCCACAGCTGTCTCGCCTCCCCGTACATCGCGTCACCGTCCACCAGCACCGTGCCGCGGATCGACGCCCGCAGCCGACGGGCCGCGTCACGCTCGGATGAGGCCGTTGTGGTCGACATCTCGGTCTCCTTTCAGAGTCTTACTCCTTGATCAGAGCAAGACTCTAGTGGACGTAGTGTCTCTCTGTCAAGTGCTATGGTTGCGCGATGACCGACGTCGCCCGGAAGCTCACCCGCCGCGAGGAGTACGCCCAGGCGACCCGGCAGGCGATCCTCGACGCCGCACGAAAGCTGTTCGCCGAACGGGGCTACTTCGCGGCCAAGGTCGACGACATCGCGGCCGAAGCCCGGGTCGCCCCGGCCACCGTATATGCGGTCGGCGGCGGCAAGCGCGGGCTGCTCGACGAGCTGATCCGGATCTGGACCACCGACCCGCTCGTCGAGGCCACCATCACCCACATCGGCGCCTCGAGCGATCCGGTCGAGATCATCCGGGAGCTTTCCTGCGCCGCCCGCCGAATGCGCGAAGAGTTCGCCGATGTGATGCGGCTGCTGCTGACGACCGCGCCACACGACCCGAAGGTCGCCGAGCAGCTGCACAGCGCCACCCACGTTTACCGAGGCGCACTCGCACCGATCGCACAGCGGCTCTCGGACCTCGGCGCGCTACGCCCCGACCTGGACGTCGAGCAGGCGGTCGACCTGCTGTGGTTCTACTTCGGCTATGGGTCCCTGTTCACGCTGCACGACGACAACGGCTGGTCCTACGAGCGCGCCGAGCGATGGCTCGCCGACCAGGCGTGCCGCGAGTTGCTCTCCACCGACACTCGCTAGCGCTACGTACATCCGCGCACGTCGCACGGATGAAGTGACCTAGATCTACCGCTGTGCGGACGGTCCGCGCGGTCCAACATCGGCTCCGACACTGACCTTCGTTGAGGAGACAAAGATTTATGACGCGATTGTGATCGGGGCTCGCTGCGCGGGCGCGCCGACCGCCATGTTGCTCGCACGCCGAGGGCACCGCGTGCTGCTCGTCGACTGGGCCACGTTCCCGAGCGACACGATGTCCACCCACCTGATCCACCCGCGCGGGCTGGGCGCACTGCGCCGCTGGGGCCTGCTCCATGATCTGCTCGCGACCGGCGCTCCGGCCCTGCCGACGCTGCGTTTCGACTTCGGTCCGGTCGTGCTCGAGGGCACCCCTCCGGCCGTCGACGGGATCTCCGAGCACTACGCGCCGCGCCGGCGGGTGCTCGACAAGCTGCTCGTCGACGCGGCCGTCACGGCCGGCGTCGAGGTGCGCGAGCAGATCGCCGTGAAGGGGCTCCTGTGGGAAGACGAACGGGTCACGGGCGTGCGGTTGAACCGCGGTGGCGCGCGCGTGGCTGAGCCGCGCGCGCGGATCGTGATCGGCGCCGATGGCGTGCGCTCTACCGTCGCCGAGCAGGTCGAGGCCCGCACCTACCACGACAAGCGAAACCTCACCTGCGCCTACTACTCCTACTGGCGCGGGATCGATCAGCCACGGCTGACGCTCTACCCGCGGTCTGGTTGCGCGATCGGGGAGATCCCGACCCAGGACGGGCTCACGTGCATCTACGGCGCCTGGCCGGCGAGCGAGTTCCACGCCGTCCGCCGCGACATCGCGGGCCGTTTTGCCGCCACGATTGAGCAGCACGCACTCGATCTCGCCGCGCGCATGGACGGCGCCATCCGGGTGGAGCGGTTCGTCGGGAGCGGGCGGATCCCCAATCACTTCCGGCAGTCACACGGGTCCGGCTGGGCGCTGGTCGGCGACTGAGATCGCAGCGATCGTGCGCGCGGTCAGCGAGGACCAGCGGATCACCGCCTACAGGGAGCGCAAGGAAGCGCTGCGCAACCAGGTCGAAAACGCCGGGCAAGACGCGCTCATTGTGTTCGCCGCCGACAAGCTCTCCAAGATCCGCGAGCTTCGCCACGCCACCGGGCACCAAACCAAAGTCCGCCGGAAGCTGAGGCACTACAGCGAGTGCGTGGCGCTGCTCCAGCGTCGGCTTCCGGAGTTTTTGCTCGTGAGAGCCGCGCAGCGCGAGCTCGACGCGTTTCCGGCACAGGTCCGCCGCTCCCGTCAGCTGTCTCAGGTCAGCTGACGCGCCCGGTTCGGCGTCACGTACGACGCGACTCGCTTCTGCTCACAAGTTACGTAGATCCACCGCTGTGCGATGTCCGCCACCGATTCACGCTCCTCACCCGCAAAGAATCTTCGAAAGGACGGGAGTGAGCATGGCTAGGACATTTCTTGTGATTGGGGCGACCGGCACGGTCGGCGGGGCGACGCTGAACGCGCTCCGCGCGTCCGGCGCGGAACCTGTGGCATTCGTCCGCGACGCGCAGCGGGCTGCCGGGTTGCTCGGCGACCAGATGCCGGTGCGGATGGGCGATCTCGCCGACGGGGGCTCGGTGCGCGCGGCGCTGCACGACGTGGATGCGGTGCTGTTGTGTTCAGCGCACGGTCCCGCTATGCGTGAGCACCAGCTGGCTGCCGTGCGCGCGATCGCGGCGAGCCGCGTCAACCGGGTGGTGAAGATCTCAGGCAGCCCGGTGTCCGTACGGGCGGATTCGCCGGCGAGCACGGGGCGCGACCACTTCGAGGTCGAGCGGGCGCTGCGCGCGATCGGCCGGGACACGGTTGCGATCCGCCCCAACCCGTTCATGCAGAACTTCCTCGAGCAGACGCCGGTTGCGGCCCATGGCGCCCTCCCCGGCCCGGATGGGTCGCCGCGCGTGTCGTTCGTCGATGCCCGGGACG
Source organism: uncultured Solirubrobacterales bacterium (assembly GCA_963763525.1). Classification (GTDB taxonomy): domain Bacteria; phylum Actinomycetota; class Thermoleophilia; order Solirubrobacterales; family Solirubrobacteraceae; genus Palsa-465. The sequence continues at coordinate 79,267 of CAVXPA010000005.1, read as the reverse complement.
TCGGGCGCGTCGCCGCGGCCGCGCTCCTGGCCGAACAGCCGCCGGAGCCGGTGCTCGACGTGACCGGCCCAGAATCGCTCACATGGTTCGACGTCGCCGACGCAATGATCGATGTCCTCGATCGGCCGATCACGCACTACCCAACGCCCGCGAACGCCATGCGTCAGGCGATGCTCGCGATCGGGCGCCCGCAGTGGCTGGTAGAGCACATGCTCGAACTCGCGGCCCTGCTGCGCGACCCGGAGGCGGGCGAGGTGACCGACACCACGGAGCGGATCACCGGCCAGCCGGCGACCACCCTGCGCGAGTTTCTCGCCGACCACGCGCCCGCTTTCCGGGCAGCCGCGTGACCGCGTTCGGCTCCGCCCGCAACGTGACGCCGCGGTGGCTCACCGGCTGGTCGCTCGCTGGGGCGGGTGCGCACCTCGCCGGCGCGGTCTTCCACGAGCAGTTCGTTGAGTCGCTCGAGAGCTAGAGCGAGCCCTTGTCGCTCGGCGGGATCGGCGTCGGCGAGGACGAGGTCGAGCGCGTCGTGGCGTTGCGGGCGCGCCGACGATCACCCTGGAGCTTGACCGCCTTTGTGACTCTGGCAAGCGTCTTGCGCCCGTCTGCGGGGTCGCGAAACTCGGCCACGCTGGTCGAATGGCTCAAGTGGTACAACGAAGCGGTACAACGGGACAGCCCGCTATCCTACCGCGGCCGCTAATCGCAACAGAAAGCCCCGCTAATCGGGCATTTCACGAGAGGTGAGCGATGGGACTCGAACCCACGACCGCCTGGACCACAACCAGGAGCTCTACCAGCTGAGCTACGCCCACCGTGGGCCCTTGAATCTACCAGCGCGCCGAGCCCGGTGAGCGCTGTGGGATGCGCACGTCGCGGCTTCCCCCCGGCCCGGGCGCGGGCGTTCCGAGACGGCGCGTCGGTAGGCTGGGACTGTGAGCGAACTCATTTCATCGTCCGCGGAGGACTACGCCGCGAGGTATACGACGCCATTCGCCGGCGTCCTGGCGGAGGCGGCGGCTTGGACGCAGGGCAACACACCTAACCCCGGCATGATGAGCGGCGTCGCGGAGGCGAGGCTGCTCGAGGCGCTGATCGTCGTCGGCGGCACGCGCAACGTGCTCGAGATCGGCGCGTTCACCGGAGTCGGCGCGCTTGCGATGGCGGCCGCGCTGCCGCCAGGTGGCCGTGTCACGACGCTCGAAGTCGACGAGGAGCGTGCCGCGATCGCCCGCCATCACTTCGACGCGAGCCCTAATGGGGAGCGGATAACGCTGATCGTCGGCGATGCGCTCGAGACCATCGCCGGTCTCGAAGGGCCGTTCGACCTCGTCTACATCGACGCCTGGAAGGCCGACTACCCGGCCTACTACGACGCCGTCCTCCCGAAGCTCGCCGAGCGTGGCGTGATCGTCGCCGACAACCTGTTTCGCGGCGGAACCGCGCTGTCCGACACGGTCAGCGACGACGGTACGGCAGGGATCCTCGAGTTCGCCAGGCGGGTTCAGGCCGACGAGCGGATGGACAACGTCCTGCTGACGATCGGCGACGGAGTGATGCTCGCCTGGCGCCGACCCTCGAACGCCGTCTTAGCGCTCAGGTCGCGTACGTCTCGCTGCCCATGATGTGCAGCGAGACGTAGGGTTCGTCGCCTACGACCCAGCTGTCGTGCCCGGGCGGGATGAAGAAGAAGTCGCCTTCACGCATCACGTGCTCGGTCCCGTCCTCCATCTGTGCGACCGCCGCGCCGCTGAGCACAAGCCCGACGTGCTCGACCTGGCAATATCTCGCGCCGGTCGCGGCGCCGACGTGCTCTGACCACTTCCAGCCCGGCTCGTAGGTCGCGCGGCCGAGCGTCATCGGCCCGACGCGGTAGACCTCGAACCGACCCAGCGGAAATGTCCGCACGTCGGACGGCTCGGCCAAGTTGACGAGCGTGATGGGGTCGACGTCAGGCATCGAGGAGCGGCCCTTCATTCGCCCCAGAAGTCCGCGACGATCTCCCCGTCTCCCTCCACGTGCGGCCCGAATACGAGCACCTCGAGGCCATCGGGACCCGCTTCGAAGCACCGCGTGACGCCCGGACCGACGCGGACGGCGTCGAGCGGCGCGAGCTCCACCAGCTCCTGGTCGAGCTTGACGCGCCCGGAGCCCGCGAGGACGACGTACATCTCCTCGGCCTGAGCGTGCCGATGCGCGAACCCCTCACGCCGCTCGGGCTTGACGATGAGGTAGTTCAAGCCGGTCTGCTGAGCGCTCAGGTCGGCGCGCGCGAAGCGCGCTTCCTGCGTCTCGGACAGACCGTGCTTGCCGGCTGCGTCCTCGACTTCGCGGAGATTCTTCTTCGTGTAGCTCATGGACGAGGAGCCTACCCTCATCCCAGCCGCGCGCTACTGCGAGTTGAGGTATTGGATGACCGCGAGAACCCGCCGGTGATCGTCGGCAGACACCGGCAGCGCGAGCGTGCCGAAGATGCTCTTGACGTGCTTCTCGACGGTGTGCTCGCTGACGAACAGGCGCTCGGCGATCGCGCGATTCGAGCGCCCCTCCGCCATCAGCGCGAGCACCTCCCGCTCGCGGTCGGTCAGTCGATCGACCTGGTTGTCGGCCTGACGGCGCCGGCCGACGAGCTCGCCAACGACCGCCGGGTCGAGCACCGAGCCGCCGTGGCCCACCTCATTGACGCTGGACGAAAGCTGGTCCAGATCGGATACCCGCTCCTTCAGCAGGTAGCCCGACGCCGTCGGTCGCCGCCCGACAGGAGCTCGAGCGCATAGCGCGCGTTGACGTGCTGGGAGAGGACGAGGATGCCCGACCGCCGGCCATCGTTCGCGAATCACCTTCGCCGCGCGCAGGCCCTCGTCGGTATGTGTCGGCGGCATCCGGATGTCGACGATCGCGACGTCCGGGCGGGTCCGCTCCACCAGCTCCAGCAGATCGTCGGCGTCGCCCGCGAGCCCGACGACCTCGAAGTTCGCCTCCTGGAGCAGCCGCGCCAGACCTTCGCGCAGCAGGACGGCGTCATCGGCCACGGCTACGCGCACGGGATCTCGGCTCGCAACGTCGTGCCCCGGCCCGGCGGACTGGAGATCGTGAAGTGGCCGCGGAGCGCTTCGATCCGGTCGGCAAGGCCTCCCAACCCGGTACCGCCGCGGGCGCTGGCGCCGCCGATGCCGTCGTCGGCGACCTCGACGGTCAGCCGGTCTCGCACGCAGGCCACGGCGACCCGCACCTCGCTGCCGTGTGAGTGCTTGGCGGCGTTCGTCAGCGCCTCGCTGACGATGAAGTACGCGGCAATCTCGACGTGGTCGGGGAGGCGGCGATCGAGCTCGAGCTCGAGGCGTGTCGGCAAAGCCGCCCGGCGGCACAGCTCGTCGAGCGCAGCCGGCAGGCCACGCTCGACGAGCAGCGGGGGATTCATGCCGTGCGTCAGCTCGCGTAGCTCAGCGAGCGCGAGCGCCAGCGAGTCGCGCGCCTCGCGCACCAGCGGCTGCGCCGCCGTCGCTTGCCCCGGAAGCTTGGCTTCGAGCAGGCCGAGCGACATCGCGATCGAGACAAGCCGCTGCTGGGTGCCGTCGTGCAGGTTGCGTTCGATCCGGCGCCGCTCGGCGTCGGTCGCCTCGACCAGCCGCGCCCGCGACGCCTGAAGGTCGTGGAGCCGCGCGCGCAGCTCCGCTTGGAGACGCTCGTTCTCGAGCGCGAGACTCGCAGCCGCGCACACCGAGTGCACGAGCTCGGCGTTGTGCTCGAGCACGGGGTCGTGGATGAGCACGGCGATCGGCTGCCCATCGCGTTCGACGAACGTCGAGCTGCGTGCGTCGTCTTGGTCCGGCAGCTTGACCATCGCTCCGTCCGCGTCGACGTAGCACCGCTCGGCCGGGAACCAGTAGGCGAGCTGCAGCGAGGGGTCGCCGAGGGCTTGGGCGAGAGCGTCGCGCAACCCGGCGGTCCCGCTCGGCTCGCCGAGCTGGACGACCAGCCCCGCCACCTGCCCGCGCGCCAGCCGTCGCTGGAGGAACACGTAAACGACCGCGATCGGTATAGCCGCGGTCGAGTAGAGCCAGATGGTCGCGGGCAGCGAGCTGAGCGGATCGCCGATCAGATCGAAGGTGACCGTCCAAACGAGCGCGGCAAGCGAGACGCAGCCAGCGATCAAAACGGGCGCCACGGCGCGCCGCTGCGGCGGGCTGGCCCGGAGCCAGCGATGGACGAGCGCCGTGATCACGACGATCAGCAGCACGCCACCGAGGAGGCGCTCGAGGCTCAGCCAGTGCTCCGCCTTCAGATTGTTGTGGAACACCTGGATGAGGTTGTTCGGACAGCTCGGACAACGCAGACCCGTCTTGTTTCCGTACAGCATCGCCACCAGCTGTAGACAGAACAGGACCGCCACGCCGACCATCACCCACCGGTCAAACCTGCCGCGCAGGCGGCCGGATGGGAACGACAGCAGCACGTAGATCACGCCGATCGCGAACGTGTACTGGACGACCGCGCCGATCGTGTAGAGCCACGGCGCCGATGCCTCACTCAACTCACTGGCGAACCACGCAAATGCGGTCAGCACCATCACCGGACCGAGCCGGTTCTCCGGCCGCGCCCGCCACGAGGTAAGCCCGCTGCCGAGCAGCGAAGCGCCGACGATAACCTCGAGCACGGGGCCGGGCTCGGTCGGGCGCTCGAAGTGCTGGTGCGCCGCGAGCCACACGGCGCCGGCGCCGGCCAGGACGCCGGCGACCGCGACCACCCAGAGCTTCGCCTTCATCACTAGCGATTGTGCCGTCATTCGAGCACCGCGAGCAAGTCCAGAGCCGGCATCAGTCGCGTCGCGATCGCCGCCAGCACGTCGAGCTTCGCGGCGCGACGAGCCGGCCAGGTCGCAGCCGCCAAGCCGAGCAGGGCCGATACGACGAGGAAGACGATCAAGCTGGCTACCGGGACGGCGACGTCGGTCACTCCGTTCTGGCGCAGGGACGCGGCGAGTGCCGCGCCGAGCCCGGTGCCGACGACGATGCCGATCGCCGCCCCGAGCAGCGCGATGATGACCGACTCCGACCGGATCATCGCGCGCACTTGACGGCGTTTCATTCCCACCGCCCGGAGCAGGCCGATCTCGCGCGTGCGCTCGAACACCGACAGCATGAGCGTGTTGACGATTCCGATGAGCGCGACGAGGACCGCGAGTGCAAGCAGGACGTACACCAACCCGAGCTCCCGGTTGACAGTCTCCTGTTGTGATTGTTCGAACTGAGCCCGGGTCTTGAAGCCGACGTTGGCGTAGGGCTGGAGCACCCGGTTCAGTGCCTGGCCGAGGCCGTGAGCGCTTGCGTTCGTGCTCAGCAGCACACCGATCGGAAGCGGGTTGTCGAAATGAGAGCGGAAGAACGCCTCGCCCGCGACGAAGTGACCGACCAGCGGGTTCGGCGCGAAGATGCCGCCGACCGTCATCGTCGAGGCTCCCGTCTGGACGAACCTGACTGCGACGAGCGAACCGACGTGGAGGTTGTCAGCGCTCGCCGTCGTGGTGTCGATCAGCAGCTGCCCGGCTGCCATCGCGGGAGCGCCGCTCCCCGCAGTGACGTGGAGGGTGACCGTCCGCTCGAGGTCCGCGGGCGTCGCCGCCACGAGGGTGGACAGCGACCCCTCGAACTCGAACTGGCCCTGATATATGGTCGTCGCGGTCCGCACCCCCGGGAGCTGCGAGACGGCCGGAACGACCGACTTGCTGAAGCCGCCGCTGCCACTGACGATGTAGTCGGCGCGGACCGCGCTGTCGACACTTTGCCGGGCTGACGTGCTCAACGAGGCGCCGAGCACGGCGATCGCTGACACGAGCGCGATCCCGATCGTCAGCGCCGCGGCGGTCTGGGCGGTCCGCCGCGGGTTGCGCATCGAGTTCTCGCGCCCGAGCTGTCCGGGCACGCCGCCGAGCGCGGCCAAGGGACTTCCGATTGCGCTCGACAACGGCCGGGCCACGGCCGGTAGAAGGATCCCGGCAGCGATGAACACGGCCAGCGTGCCGAGGCCCACCAGCGCGACCGCCGGCTCGGCGACGCCCGCGAGCACGAGACCGGCGCCGGCGAGCGCGATGGCGCTGCCGGCGCTCACCCGCCGGCGCCGCACCGACTCGGGCTGGTCCTCGCTGCGGTCGATCAGCGCTGCGACCGGTGCGATTCGCACCGCCGCGCGGGCGGGAAGGATCGCCGAGCCCACGGTCACGCCCACGCCGACGGCGAGCGCGACCAGCACCGTGCGAGCTTCGAACACGAGCGGCGCCGCCGGCAGCGTCACGCCGAACGCCTGCAACAGTGCCTTCAGGCCGATCGCAGCGAGGACGCCGAGCCCGAGACCGATCAGCGAGGCGATCATGCCGGTCAGCGCGGCCTCCCCGAGCACGGAGCGGAAGACCTGGCCGCGGCTCGCGCCGACGACGCGCAGCAGCGCGAGCTCTCGCGTCCGCTGACCGATCGTGATCGAGAAGGTGTTGAAGATCGTGAAGGCGCCCACGAACAGCGCGATGGCGGCGAAGATGAGCAGCGCGGTCGAGATGAACGAGAGCTCGTTGTCGACGGTGCTCGAAAGCTCTCCCGCCACCGTCTGGCCGCTCACGACCTCGACGCCCGGTGGGAGGAGCCTCGCGATCGCGGACTGCAAGGCGACGTCGTCGGCCCCGGGGGCGGCGAGCACGCTGATCGTGTCGTAGCGGCCCCGGGAGTTGAACAGAGCCTGGGCGGTCCGCAGCTCGAAGCCGGCCAGCGTGATTCCAGCGAGGTTGTCGTCGCTACCGAACGTGACGATCCCACTGACAGTGAACGTCCGCGGGCGATTGGGCAGGTTGATCAGCACCCTGTCACCCGCCGCGAAGTGGTATTTCGTAGCCGTCGCCTTGTCCATCACCACTTCATCGGACGTAGTGGGGGCAGTGCCGCTGACCAGCCGGTATGGCGATAGTTGACGGTTGGGGTCGAACGAGAAACCGAGCGCCGAGCCGCCGCCGCTGCCGATCGCATTCCCGTCACGCGACATGAACTGGGCGTAACCGTCGACGGCCCCGTATACGTACGCAACTCCGTGGACACGCGCGACCGCCGTCGCGATCGACTGCGCGATCGGCTTGCGGTCCGTCGTCGCGGCGACCGTGTCAGGAGCGTTAGCGAACTCCGCCTTCCCGCGGATCTGGAAGCTGACGTGCGCGTAGGCGGTGTCGATCAACGAGTTGAAGGTACGGTCGAGCGTGTCGCCGAGGATCAACGTCCCGGTGACGAATGTCACGCCGAGGACGATTGCCAGGGCGGTCAGCGCGAGACGGAGCTTGCGCGCCAGCAGGCCGTTGACTGTGACCTTTCGCATCATCGGCTCCCGAGCTTCTTCATCTGCTCGAGCACCTCGTCGTCCGTGGGTGAGAGGAGCTCGCCGACGACCCTGCCGTCGGCCAGGAACACCACGCGGTCCGCGTACGCCGCCGCGCGCGGATCGTGTGTGACCATCACGATTGACTGTCGATCGTCGCTCACAGAGCGGCGCAGGAACGACAAAACCGCTGCGGAGGCGTTGGAATCGAGATTGCCCGTCGGCTCGTCCGCGAACACGAGCTCCGGGCGGCGGACGAGCGCGCGTGCGCAGGCGATACGTTGCTGCTGGCCGCCGGACAGCTCGTACGGACGGCGCGAGAGCTGATCCGCGATGCCGAGCTGGGCGACGAGATAATCGAGCCAGGACCGGTCGATCGGAGTTCCCGCGAGCTCGGCCGGCAGCGCGATGTTGTCCGCCGCGCTCAGCGTCGGGACGAGGTTGAACGACTGGAACACGAACCCGACCCGGTCGCGGCGCAGCTCGGTCAGACCCGCGTCGTCGAGCAGGCCGATCTCTTGCTCGCCGATGAACGAGCGGCCGGAGGTCGGCCAATCGAGCCCCGCCATGCAATGCATGAGCGTGGACTTCCCCGAGCCCGACGGACCCATCACGGCCGTGAAGCGGCCACGCTCGAACGCGAGGCTGACACCATCGAGGGCACGGACGGCCGCCTCGCCGTGGCCGTAGGTCTTGTTCAGCTCGACAGTCTTGGCGGCCGCCGGGCAGGATCCGCAATCGGCGGGCTCGACGTCAGTCCGCCGCCGATGGCTTGCTCTGGACCGAATGATCGAGATCCGCCCCGGCGTGTTTTCGCGCGCGTCGCGCGGGAAGGCGGCGTAGCCGGCCGCAGTCGAGATCGATTCCAGGCGCTTGAACATGGCCTGGATGCTGAACCCAAGTGGGCTTCTTGCGAAGCCGGGCACCCGGAGTCCTACGGGGTACGGCTAGCCTTACCCCGTGTCGCGGACCGAGGTCGCGTCCCCCGAGGAGCCGCTCAGGAGATGAGCTCACCGCCGTCGACGGCGAGCGCCTGGCCCGTCATCAGCGACGCGGCGTCGGAGAGGAGAAAGACGGCCTGCGCGGCGACCTCGTCCGGGATCGCCATCCGCCCGAGCGGGATCGTCTCGCCGATCTGCGCGACGAAGGCGTCCCGGCCTCCATAGTTCGCCCAGATCGGCTCGTTGAAGGGCGTGTCGACGAAGCCGGGACAGAGCGCGTTGACCCGGATGCCGAGCGGCGCGGCGTCCCGCGCGAGGTTGCGGGCGAGCGCGACGGCCGCTGCTTTCGTCGTCGCGTAGGCGACCATCGCGCGCTCCGTCTGCAGGCCCGAGTTCGAAGCCGTGATCAGAAAGCTCCCGCCGCCTGCCCGAGCGAGGTGTGGAAAGACGCTCTGCGCGCAGATGAAATGCGAGCGGACGTTCAGAGCCCAGCAGCGGTCGAGATCGGCGACGGTCGTCTCGCTCACGCTCCCGTTGACCTGGACGCCGACATTCGACCATGCCGCCTCGAGCCCTCCCAGCGCCCGCACCGCCTCCTCGAGCGCCTCCGCAAGCGCGCCGGCGTCGGCGGCGTCAACTGTGATCGCGGTCGCGCCCGTCTCGGCCGCGACCTCTGCGAGTGGGCCGGGGGCGATATCGAGCAGCGCGAGCTTCCATCCGGCTGCGCTCAGCCTGCGTGCGCCGGCGGCACCGATGCCGGTCGCCGCGCCGACGATCAGCATGCGCCTGAAACCGGTAGCCGACGACGTCATCGCGATCGAGACACTAGTGCGAATCCCGGCAATCTCGTCGACCGTCCGCATCGTCGGACCGCCCTCCGGGTCATGGCAGTGACGTGAGCCATGAAGCGCCGCCCCGATCGCGCTGCCGCCACCGTGGAACGCCAGCGCCGCCCCGCGCTCGACCAGCTCGCGCGTCATCTCGACGCGGCCCCGCCAGCAGGCATGGCCCAGTGGGATCTCCTGGTTGCTTGGGTCGCCGTCGATCCGCGCGCCCGCGTCGAGCAGCTTGCGCATCGTCTCAACGTGCCCGCCCTCGACCGACAACATCAGCATCTCGTCCAGGGTCGAGAGTGGGATCGCGGCCGGGACTGCGCCATCCCGGCCCGCGAGGTACGCGCCGAGCTCTTGGTCCTCGCGCGTCACCGCGGCAGTGTCGGCGCCGCGCTCGCGCAGTAATACCGCGCCTGCTTCCTCTCCCCAGCGCACGGCGATCTGCAACGCGGTGAGGCCGTGCTCGTCGGGCGCGTCGATCGGCGCCCCGGCGTCGAGCAGCGCCGCCACGGTCCGCGGCGGCCGTCGCCGCCAGAGCGCCTGGTGCAGGTTGCTCGCCGATGCCCGGGCGCCGTGGGTGCAGAACGTCTCGATCATCTCGGGGTTCGAGAAGTTGAGCGCGCGTCCGAGGTCGTAGTCGACGAAGTCCTGCCGAGCGCCGGCGTCGATCACGAGCATCGCGCACGTGGGGTCGGGGAACTCGCACGCGTGGTAAAGGATCTCGTTGCCATGGCAGCCGTGCCGGTCATCGGTCGGGTCGGCTCCAGCATCGAGCAGCATCCGCGTCAGCTCTGGGTCGCCGGCGATCCCGGCCGCCCCATACAGAGGCACTTGGAGCCACTCGCCGTCGTGGATGAACGAGGCGTTTGGATCGGCCCCGGCGGCCAGCAGCCGCCGCACGACCTCGCGGATCCCCGGTGCCCGGTTCGGATCGCCCCGTAGCAGCCGCGAGAAACACGCATAGAGGATCGGCTGCCAGCCGTTGGGGCCGGTCGGCTCGCTGACCGCGGCCGGCCGCGCCGCGACGTGCCGCGAGACCTCGTCCACCTCCCCGGTCGCGCACGCGCAAGCGAGGTCGTGGCCGGCGAGCGCGGGATCGGCCTCGAGCAGCGCTCGCGCGGGCCGCACGTCCGCGGAGGCCGCCGAGGCGAGCAGCTTGGCTGCGCGCTCGGGGCTCTCGAGCGTGAGCGCCTCCACGTGGGACTTCAGCCGCGGCCACGTGCGAAATCCGTACTCGCGCGCGACGGCGAGCTGCGCGAGCGCGACCGTCGGGAACTCGCCCGCCCTCCGGCGACGCTTTGCCTCCGCTCGCAACCCCGGAAGATCCGGACGGTCGGAAAGCGAGCGCGTCGGGGGCATGACAGCTCCGCTCGTGGCTCGTCGCTCGACGCCGATTCCGCTCGCCGCTTACGGCAGTACGGTCTCCGGCAGCTGCTCGCGCGGCAACGGGTCGACGCGCACGTAGTCCAGGCGCCGGGAGGCGATCTTCCACACGCCGTCGACTCTGCGGTACGTCTCGTCATACACCCCGTAGCCCTTGAGCCCACGGCGCACGCCAGTGCCGGGGTCGGGTGGCCACTCGAGGTAATCCGCGAGTACCCACACGCCCCGTGCCTCGGTCGGGCTCGTCATCGTCAACTCGGGCAAGAAGCCGTGATGCACGGTGCGCACGCGCCCTTCCGCACCGTCGAGCTTCTCGCGCACGCTCGCAACGAACACGTCGGCGCCGTCGCGTGGCGGATGATCGGTGAGCTCGAAGTGAGCGTCATCGGTGAACACCTCTCTCCACGCGTCCCAGTCCTGCGCGTCCATCAGACGGAAGTACCGAGCCTTGAGCTCCTTGATCGCTTCGCGATCACTCAGCTCCTGCACTTGTTCGCGGAGCTCTTTCACCTCACCCTGTAGCTCCCGCACCAAACGCTCGAGGTCCTGGACTGTGGTGTCAGGCATCAAGATCATCCTGTCTACGATCGGAGTCGACTCGGCAGGCCCGCGCGCGGACCGGGCGCGTCGTGATGGTAGCGGCCGAAGCCCGGCAGCTTGACTACCCAGGCCGAGGCACTATATCTGATATTTGTTATACTGCCTTTGGTCTTAATAGAGTCAATAGGGTCTCAGCAAAACGGCTGATTCGTTTGGGGAGGTTGGAGCGATGGCGATTCGGAGTCCTGCTGTTGATGCGGTCACCCTGTCCGGTGATTCGACGCAAATCGATGAGGAGTCACTAGCCGCGCTGCGCGGGGTGATGGCGGGGCCGGTTCTGACCGAGGATGACCCCGGCTATCACGAGTCGCGCGTGATCTTCAACGCTGTCTTCGAGGACTACCGCCCGGCGATCATCGCGAAGTGCCGTGGAACTGCGGACGGGATCGAGGCGGTGAACTTCGCGCGCAAGCACATGCTGCTTACCGCAATCCGAGGCGGGGGTCACGGGATCCCGGGCTTTGCCCTCGCCGATCACGGCTTCGTCATCGATCTGACCCTGATGCGAGCGGTGCTCGTCGATGGCGATGAGCGGGTCGCGCGGGTTCAGGGGGGCGCGACGCTGAAAGATCTCGACCGCGAAACCCAGCGTTCGGGTCTAGTCGTGCCGGCGGGCGTTGTGTCGGACACCGGGGTCGCTGGCCTGACTCTCGGCGGCGGCCTGGGCTGGCTACATCGCAAGTACGGCCTGTCGTGCGACAACCTGCGCGAGATGGAGGTTGTGACGGCGGACGGTTCTGTCGTGCGGGCCAACGAAAGGCAGCACGAGGATCTCTTCTGGGCCCTCCAAGGGGGTGGTGGCAACTTTGGGGTGGTGACCGAGTTCGTGTTCGACGCCCACCCGCTAGGGCCGATGGTCCGGCTTGGTTTCACCGCCTATCCGCTGGAGGACGCCGCGACCGTTCTGCCCCAGTGGCGCGCGTGGACCGAGACGATCCCCGAGGAGGTCACGAGCCGCGTGATCATGTTCACGCCTCCCGATCACCCCTCTACCCCGCCCGCACTGCTAGGTCGGCCAGGTGTGCTCGTCGGCGCCGTGTACGCGGGGCCTGTCGACGAGGCCGAGGAATACCTGGCGCCGATCTCTCAGTTCGGAACGCCACTGGCCGATCTCGGCGGGCCGCTGCCGTTCACGGCGCTGCAATCGATGCTTGACCTCGCCGAGCACTTCCAGTTCGGTGGATATTGGAAGTCGGCTTACCTCTCCCGCCTGCCCGACGAGTTCTTCGACATCGTCGTGCGCCGCGCTAACAGCCGCCCGACTCCGCAGACGGTCACCCAGCTCATCACGATGGGCGGCGCGGTCAGCCGGCGCGGCCCCACCGAGTCGGCGTTCGGCTTCCGAGCGGCGCCGTACATGCTGAGCGCCGAGGCGGTCTGGGAGGACCACCAGTTCGCCGAGCCATGCACGACGTGGGCGCAGGAGTTCATCGCCGAGGCCGAGGGCATGGGGATCGCCAGCGGCACCTATCTCAACTTCAGCGGTGAGAGCGATGCGATCAGCCGGCGCGCGCAATACGGTGAGAACCTCGACCGGTTGACGCAGGTCAAGCGCCGCTATGACCCCACCAACCTGTTCCGGCGCAACAACAACATACCGCCGGGGTGAGTGGCGTCGGGCGTCGTCGCTGACTATTTGGCCGGTCGGTCAAGAAGGGTGCCGCCGAGCCATCCCATCATCGCCTCGGCGATCAGCGGGAGTCGCTCGAGCCCGTTCGGGCGCATCGCGAACTGCATGATCCCGAGCGTCAACGTCTCGACGAGGGCAACGAGCTCGCGCTCTTCCACGGTCATCAGTCGCTCGTCTGGGACGCCGGCGACAGCCGCGTACACGCGAGCCAAGTCGTCGCGGATCCGATAATGAAAGGTCTCAACGACGTCGACATTTCCAGCATCTAGATCGCTCGCGAACCCGAGGCGGTGAAGGGTCAGATCTTCGTCCGCGCGCTCGACGAGCGCCTCAACCAGGATCAAGAGGCGCCGATCGAGCTCCGGCTCGCGCCGCACGGCATCGAGCACCGGATCGACGAGGCGCTCGGCGAGCTCGCGCCGAGCCTTGACGGCGACCTCCTCGTACAGCGCGCTCTTCGAGGGAAAGTAGTGGTAGAGGGTTCCGGAGGTGAGCCCGGCATCGGCAGCCACGACGCTGACGGGCGTCTCCGAATACCCCTGTTGGGCGAAGCGCTCGGTCGCGGTCTCCACGATGCGCTGCCGGGTCGCGTCGGCGTCCGCTCCCGGCGGACGGCCCATCCGTCGCCTTGGTCGCACGCGCGGATCAGCCACGTGGCCGGTCAGGGAAGCCGGGAGGTGTAGTTGGCCGCATATCCGTGCACCGCGGGAGAGTCGTCGTGCCAGGAAGCGCGAAGCGCGCAGTGAGTCCCGGGATCCGCGACGGTACTGGACTCACGGTGTCCGAGGAATCTCCGGAGGGGCCCCGGGATGTCGCGGCAGGCTCGCGCGAGCGGATCCTGTCCGTTGCGCTGCGCCACTTCGCGCGGTACGGCTACGGGCAGACCAACCTGCGGCAGGTCGCGGCGGAGGCCGGCGTAACGACTGGTCCGATGTATCACCACTTCAGCTCCAAACGCGACCTCTATCGGGAGGTCGGGATTCGCGCCCTCAAGGGGATGATGGAGATCTACGAGGAAGTCGGTCGTCCCGGGTTGGCGCCATCACGCCGGGGGCGAATGGAGGCCTTCTTCGAACGGCTCGATGCGAGGTTGACCGAGGTAGAGGATTGGGTCTGGCTCGGCATCCAGATGGAATTCGACGCGGCGCGCTACCCGGCCGTCGCCTTCTTGCGGACGAGCTGGGCGCCCGAGCTGGAACGCGTCTTCGCCCTGGCCGCCGGCTGCGAGCCCCAGACGGACGCGGACGGCTCGAACAACGACCCACTCGTCGTGCTCATGCTCGCGCTGGCCTACGGTCAGGCCCGCGGAGTCGTGCGCCACGGCCCAGAGGCGCTTGCCCTGTCCCTTGCTGGGCTGAAGCGGCTACTGGCCCAGCCGCGCATGTCCGACGTTCCGAGTTGACGCCAGCGTCGGGCGACCGGGAGCCGGCGTCTAGGCGATCCCCGCGACCGTCACCGGCTCGCTCGCAGGGCGATCGGGCGGCACGCAGACCATCCCCTCCGAAAACCCAGCCGCACCGATGCCGAAAGCAGCGTTGAAACGGTCGAGGTTGACGACCGTCAGCAGGGCGGTGATCTCGACCAGCTGCTCGTTGCTGAAGTGCTCCTTGACGCGGGCGAACAGCTCGTCGCTCACGTCAACCGGCGTTCGCATCACGCCGACCGTGTAGTCGAGCGCCAGCTTCTCGCGCTCCGTGAACAGGTCGCTCTGGCGGTAGCGTGGGAGTGCCAACAGCTCCTCGTCGGAGAGGCCCGAATTGCGACAGATCTGGGAGCCGAGGTCCACGCAGAACTCGCAGCCGATCATCTGCGCGCCCTTCAGCTCGACGAGATACTTCAGCCGCTCGTCGACGCTGTTCCCCTTCCTGACCGCCTGCTGGAACCTGCCCATCCCGCTCAGCATCTTCGGCTGATAAGCCCAGATCTCGACTGGCTCGATCCCGCTCCCGGTCGCGGGGTCGCGTCCGGTCATCTTCTTCATGCCTTTGCGCATGAACCAGTAGACGAGCTTGATCTTCGGCCCAGCCTGGTCCTGTCGCACGCCCTGAATCCGTGCCATCGGGCACCTCCTGTCACACCGTTTGGTTTGCCGGGGTCTATCGGGCATGACCCAAGATCGGGCGGCGATGTGACATGGATCAGCTCGAATTGGCGAACCGGTTCGATCACGAGCGCCCGCGGCTGCGGTCCGTCGCCTATCGCATCGTCGGATCGCTGAGCGAGGCGGACGATGCGGTCCAGGAGTCGTGGCTGAGACTCCAGCGGGCGGACGCGGAGGAGATCAACAACCTCGAGGGATGGCTGACCACGGTCGTCGCACGGATCTGCCTGAACCTCCTGCGAGACAGGCGCTCGCGCGCCGAGCAACCCCTCGACGCGTTCCTGCCGGAGCCAATCGTCTCGACCGCCGCCGGCGGCGATCCCGAACACGAAGCGCTGCTCGCCGACGCTGTCGGTATCGCGCTGCAGGTCGTCCTCGACGCCCTGAGGCCGGCCGAGCGGCTCGCGTTCGTGCTCCACGACATGTTCGCGGTGCCGTTCGAGGAGATCGCCGTGCTCATCGAGCGCTCACCCGAGGCCACCCGGCAGCTCGCCAGCCGCGCTCGGCGCCGCGTCCGTGGCGCAGCGCCGCCGCCAGACCCCGATCTGCGTCGCCAGCGCGCCGTTGTCGACGCCTACTTCGCGGCCGCCCGCGACGGCGACCTCGATGCTCTCGTTGCCGTGCTCGATCCCGACGTCGTGGCGCGCTCCCATGGCCGTGCGGGAGCATTCGAGCTGCGCGGCGCCGAGAGGGTCGCCCGCGCGGCGATGACCGCGCGGAGGTTCGCCCCGTTCGTCCGTCCGGCGCTGATCAACGGCACGGCCGGCGCCGTCGCGTTCGACGGGGACATCCCGTTCGCGATCCTCGCGTTCACCGTCGTCGACGGGCGGGCGGCGGTGATCGACATCTTCAACGACCGCGAGCTGGTGCCACGCCTCGTACGCTCCGGCGACCCGTAGGTCATCCTGTCCTCCGTGCGAGCGTTCGACAGCCGTCCAATATGATGTAGCGCCTTGCCGAGGCAGTTCCATGGAGAAGCCGCGGAGGTCGTGGGGGCACCGTTGGAGGAGTGCTTTGCGCTGGTGGCGGCAGTCGATCGCTACCCGGATTGGTATCCCGACATCGTCCGTAGCGTCGAGGTACTCGAGCGCGGGGGCGGCGGTCAGCCGAGCCGTGTGCGAGCGAGGATCCACATCGAACGCGGCGCGCTGGTCAGGGAGTTCAACCTGTTTCTCGCGATCGCCGTCCAGCCGCCGCGGAGTGTCAAGCTGAGCAGATTCACGGACCACCCGACCAACCAGAGGTTCGACGCGACCTGGCTGCTGCGCCCCGCCGATGGCACACGCATCGAGCTCCAGCTCGACGCCACGCTCCGCGTGCCGCGGTTCATCTCCGGCGATGGCGTCGGCAACCTCATCGCCGAGGGCTTCGTCACAGCGGCGTCTCGGGCCCTCGGCGCCTCGTCGGATTAGTGTCGGCCACGTGCCGGGATGGCAATCACCGCGGTCGCCTCGATCCGTTCGATCAACGGGCCGGTTCGAGTGTCTGGCTCGAGCACCTCTGCAAGCCGCGCCTCGAACTCGCTCTGCCGATCGGGTGGCAGCACCGACTCTGACATCGCCGATCGCAGGTGACCGGCGACGTAGGTCAGATCGACCTCGTTTTCGTAAGGATGCTGAGCAACGTCTACATGCTCATAGCCCAGGGCACGAAGCGCTGTCACGCGCTCCTCGAGCGTTGCGCGATCGGTGCCGCAAGCGCCGCCGACACCGCTGCCCGTCCAAGCTTCCAGGAACTCTCGCAAGCGGCGTGACCAGGCTGTGTCCGACAGCCACATCGGTGGTCCCTGGCTCACGATCATCAGTGCCCCTCCAGCCCGCAGCAGCCGGAAGCTCCTGCGGAAAACCTGGTCGCTGTCCATCCAGTGCAGCGCGTTCGCGACGGCCACGACACCCAACCGGTGCGGATACATCGTCTCGAACACGGCCACGTCACGGTCGGCGGCGAGCACCGGAACGACGTTGGTCACCGCCGACGCGTCCAACCGCGCGCGCAGTCCGATCAGCATGTCGGGCTCGGGATCGACGGCGAGCACTGCCCCCACATGCCGCGCCAGCGAAACCGTCAACTGACCGGTGCCGCAGCCGAGATCGAGCGCAATGTCGCCATCGCTCAACCCGGCCGCCTCGGCCGCGGCGTCGATGAGCTCGGTCGGAACGTCGCGGCGATAGGTTGCGTACGAACGGGCCGTCACACCCATAAATTCAGAAGTCATCCTCGACTCAGTCGCGGCGATCAAAACAAGACAATAGCAACTGACGTTGCCCAGCTTCCAATCGAACACAAAGGAGACAGAAATAAGTGACTTCTCTGAATCCTCAGGAGGCGCCGCAGCCGACTGACGCCACAGCCGTAACGCTCGAGGACGTGCCGGTCAGTTCCGGAGCGAAGCTGACGATAGAGCGCCGCGGGCAGATCGTCCTTCTGGGCATAAATCGTCCTTACATCCAGAACCGTATTGATCCTGAGACATTCGAAAGACTGGCCGAAGCGTATTGCCAATATGAGCACGATCGCTCGCTCCGCGCCGCGATTCTATTCGGCCACGGGGAGAACTTTTCAAGAGGCATCGACGTTGAAGGATTCAAGTCGCTCGCAGGGACGGGCAAGCCCTGGATCGCGAGCACCGGGGCGATAGACCCTCTTGCAAAGCGGCCTCCACACCTGACCAAGCCTCTGATCGTCGTCTCGCATGGCGATACGTGGAATATGGCCCATGAGCTCCACCTAGTCGCCGATATCCGAATCGCTTCAGCCGACACGCGCTTCGGCCAGGATGAAAACACACATGGACGCTTTCCCGGAGGAGGCGCGACCATCCGCTTCCCGCGGGAAGTCGGCTGGGGGAATGCCATGCGCTACATCCTGACCGGAGATCACTGGAGCGCCGAAGAGGCGTACCGGATGGGAGAGGTGCAGCAGGTAGCTCCAAACGCCGAGGCTGCGCTGGATGCTGGCATTCGAATCGCAAACAAGATTGCCGATTGCGGCCCGCTTGGCATCAAGTCCTCACTGGCGTCCGCTCACCTGGCGATTGATCACTCTGAGGAAGAGGCATTGTCAAAACTCGACGCCCAATTTGGAGCCTTTTTCCACACGAAGGACTTTCTAGAAGGCCGGAAGGCAGAGGCGGAAGGCCGGAAGCCGGAATACCAGGGAAAATAATCTGTCATACGAGCGGTCGTCAGCGATGCCCAGCGTCTGGACCGGCACGACCCCCCGCGCCTGAGGGCACGGCACCTGGTCGAGAAACGTTGTCGATAGTTGCGTTTCTCGACCAGGTTCAGGATTTTCCTCCCAATTCCACTCAGCGGGGCCTGTCCGCCCGCGGGCAACACAAACATCACGCGCGCCTGGCCGGGCTGCCCTACAGCGGCGCGTGCTGTCGCCGGCGGGTGAGATCAGGGAAGCTGCACTCCGCAAGCCTTGGCCGCCTGCCGGAACGCCGGCGACTGCACGTCAGTAATGCCGATGTTGGGAAAGTACTCTCCCCGTCCCAGCGTGAAACCCGGCCCATAACTCGTCAGCGGATCCGGGAACTGCGAGAACCCGCGGGAGCGCATGCATCGGGCGAATGCGCGCGCCGCGCGCAATTCGGCGGCTGACGGCGGGGCGGGACCGCTCAAGTGCAGGCCGACCGGCTGCAGCCGTGCGCAGGCTTTCTTGGCCGTCTGGAACGCCGGCAAAGCCGGGTTGGGGAGTCTGCCGTTGGAGCCTGGATCCGGGAAGGTCGGCACACCGTTCGCACGCATGCAGTTGGCGTACCTCAGTGCTTGCGTGTCGGCAGACCCGGCGCTGCTTGATTGAGATGTGGAGCCACACGCCCCGAGTGCGATGGCGCAAACGGCGAGCGGTGCGAGGAGGCGTGTGGGCGGCATCACGCGCGCTCCACAGTAGGCGGCGGGTGATAACACCGTGGTAACGGCCCATCACCCACAAGAGCCGGCGCCGAAACGGGGGCGTAGAATCGCGGCAGCGTTCGTGCGCTCACCCTTTACGCATCTGCACGAAGCTTACGAATCGAGTCCGGTTATGCAGGACCAAACACCCGCCAGTTCAGTCTCGGGAGAGTTTGTCACCGAGACGTTCGAGTACGACGGCGGAAGGCAGGTTACGGCGTATGTCCCATCGGATCCGCCAGCGGCAGTCGTGTTTGCCGGTGACGGTCAGTTGATCTCGCGCTGGGGTGGACGCCTCGAGGCAGCCGACGTACCCCCCACGATGATCGTCGGCGTTCACCGGCTGGCCGATGAGACGCTCCGGCTCCACGAGTACTCACCTCAGTTTGACCCGGAGCGGTTCGCCGCACACGAGCGGTTCTTCGTCGAGGATGTCCGCCGATGGGCGGAATCTCGATTTGAACTGACGTTGCCCACCGAACGCACCGCCGTGTTCGGCGTCTCGGCGAGTGGAGAGCTCGCGCTCGCCCTTGGGCTTCGGCATCCCGACGTCTACGGTTCGGTCTTCTGCGCCTCGCCGGGCGGGGGTTACCGACCGCCAGCAGTGATGCCAACCTCGCTTCCGCGCGCGTACCTCGTCGCCGGCACGATGGAGCCGTTCTTCCTTGAGAACGCGACACGATGGGCGACGGCGCTGCGCGATGCGGGCGCGGACGTCGTCATACGCGAGCGGGTCGGATCGCACGGCGACGACTTCTGGCGAGAAGAGTTCCCAGTAATGGTGGCTTGGGCGTTTGGCCATTGATGCCGCCGCATCGACCGCATCGCCCCGCGTCGCTGATCCGGCTTAGCGATCTTTAGCCCGCCGCGGCGGGAAAGCGACCTCGATCGTGAGACCGCCTTGAGGCCGCGCGTGGGCGCGTAGTGCGACGCGGTGGGCCGTGGAGATGGCTTGGACGATCGAGAGTCCGAGGCCATGTCCATTGTTGCGTCGGGTGCGGGCGCCGCCCGTTCGTTGGAACGGTTGAAATAGGCGTTCGAGGTCGCGAGTGGGGATAACTGGGCCACTGTTCGTCATCGTCAGGAACGCGTGGTGGTCGCGCGTTCCGGTGGCGATCTCGACGCGTCCTTGCGGGGTGTTGTGGCGCACGGCATTTTCGACCAGGTTGCTGATTTGCCGCTCGATGAGGCGAGGGTCTCCGTCGGTGGCGGCGGGTTCGAGTTTGCTTGAGATCACAACGTTCAGCTCGCTCGTCTCGTTCCAAGGGCCGTGCAGCCACGCACTCGGTGAGCTGGGCTAGGTCGAGGGGTTCGTGGTGATCGAGCCCACTTTCGCTGCTGGCGAGCGTGAGGAGTCCTTCGATCAGCCGCTGTTGGTGCTCGCTGTTCAGCAGCGCCCTCTGGCAGGTGGTGAGGAGCGAATCGACCGTGGGTTTGGGGTCGGCCAGCGCGACTTGGAGCAGCGACCGCTCGACGGTCACTGGGGTGCGGAGCTCGTGGGAGGCATTGGCGACGAAGTGGCGCTGGGCGTCGAAGGCTGCGTGCAGCCGGGCGAATAGGTCATCGAGCGTGTCTGCGAGCTCTTTGAACTCGTCCTCGGGTCCTGTGAGCGCGAGACGCTCGCCGAGGTTTCGCGCAGAGATCTCCCGGGCCGTGCCCGTTATCGCTCGCAGTGGCCTGAGTACCCGTCCCGCGATGTACCAGCCGAGACCGATCGACGCGAGTGCCATGAGCGCCAGGGCGACGGCCGACCAGAGCAGTTCGTGATTGAGGTCGACCTGCTTTTGCTCTACGGCCATCTCTGCCAATCGTGCCGCCGGAGGCTCAGTCACGCCCGGCGGGCGCCTGTGCTCGTGCCCGAGCGCGCGCGGCGTGTAGTGCGCGTGTGCGCCCAGCGGTGCGCCGAGCGTGTTCGGGGGGACGATCACGGTGCTCTGGACACTCGCGCGCACGAGCCCGTAGGTGATCGCGAGCAGTGCAGCACCGGATATCAGGAACAGGCCGCCGTAGAGCAAGGTGAGACGCAGCCGGGCGGTGCGGCTCGGCAGTCACACGAGCGACTACCCGCTGAGCGCGATCGCCGAGCAGGTCGGCTACAGCAACGAGTACGCATTCTCCAAAGCGTTCCGGCGCGAGCTCGGGATCGCACCGTCCCGTTACCGCGCCGGCACAAAGTCGTGAGCGACAACAAGCCGGTGTCCGTGGGTCTCGGCGATGACCGGTGTCCGTCGAGGGGCGAGGCTGCGCGAGCGCAGCAGCGTCGCGAAGCACCGCGAACACGCCCGCGGCGCCGGCCAGCACGAACGCCGCGGTAGGCCCGGCGCGGTCGACGAGCACGCCGCCGCCGGCGGCTCCGATAGCGCCAGCCGACCTCCATCGCGGTGGCAGCCAGGCGAACGCCTCGGTGGTAGTGCCGGCCGGGGTGGCGGCCTCGACCATCGCGTAGACGGCTGACTCGGTGGGCGCGATCGCGGCGCCGGCGAGCAGCAGTACGGCTCCCAGGCGCGAGGTAGCTCCGGGCCGCCGGGATCAGCGCGAGGTGTCCGGCCGTGAGCGCGCCAGCCACGAGCGCGAGCGCGACGGCGGTGCCCCGAGCGCCGCCGCAGCGGGTGACGAGCAGCCCGCCGGCGAACGATCCGACGCCCCACAATGCGAGCAACGGCGCCGCGGCCGCCGTCGTTCCGTGCAACGCCTTGGCAGCCGCGGTGACGGCGACCTCGTCGGCGCCGAGCAGCACGCCCACGCCGACAGGAGCGCCAGCGTCAGCGTCCGCATCGCGGGCGTGCGCAGCGATCCTCCGCGGTTCGCCGCTTGGTCACCAGCGCCGGCCGCCAGCTCGCGTGACGCGGACTGCAGTGGCGAAGGCCGCGGTAACGACCAGCAGGACGAGTGCGCCGGCCGCAAGAGCCCATGCCGGTCGACCACAGCACGCCGAGGCCGAGCACGAGCGGCGGCCCGCACATCCAGGTCAGCTCGACGGCCGAGGTCTCGAACGCGTAGGCGACACCGACGGCGCTCGGGATCGGTCACGAGCGCCGGGAGCTGGGTGCGCAGGCACGCGCCCACCGGCGGTGTCGCCAGCCCGATTCCGGCCGCAAGCGCGACCAGGACGACCAGCGGGACGCGCTTCCGGCAGCAGCGCGATCGCGCAAAGCAGCGCGCCGCCGACCGCAGGCGCTCGCCAACAGCACGACCGTCTGTCCCCGGCGGTCGACGAGCCGACCGAGCACCGGACCGCCGACGCCGATCGCCATCGCGTAGACGCCGGTGACGACGCCGGCTGTGGCGAAGGAGCCAGTCAGCCGCTGGATGTGGACCACCAGCCCGATGCCGAGCATCGCCAGCGGAAGCCGCGCGAGGATCGACGCGCCGAACAGGCGCCGTGCGCCGGCGGATGAGGTGATTGAGTGCATGCCGCGATGCTAGGGTCCTACTGGTGCAGATAACAGATCCAGAATCGTGGCCATGAGACGAGACCAGTCAGCCGCTAGAGCTGCTGCTGTCGCTGAGCCGCGACAGCCCCCGGACCCTCGGGGCGCAGATCGAGGACCAGCTTCGGCGGGCGATCCGGGAAGGCGCCCTGCGACCGGGCGCGCGGGTACCGTCGACCCGCGATCTCGCGCGCCAGCTCGGCATCTCGCGGCGAGTCGTAGTGGACGCCTACGCGCAGCTCGCCGCCGAGGGCTATCTGAGCCTTCGACAAGGCGCCCGCCCGCGCGTCTCGGCTACCGCGGCGGTCGCAGCCAAACGCCAGCCGGCTTCAGCACGGACGGCGCCGGCGCGCGCGATTTCGATTTCCGTCCGAGCGTGCCGGACGTCTCGACATTCCCGCGGGCCGCATGGCTGCGCTCGCTGCGCGAGGCGCTCGCGACCGATCACCGACGCCGACCTCGGCTACGGCGACCCGCGCGGCGTGGAGGCGCTGCGCTCCGCCCTCGCGGACTACCTCGGCCGCGTCCGTGGCGTCGTCGCCGATCCCGACCGGATCGTCATCACCAACGGCTACACGCAGGGCCTCGGACTGGTGTGCCACGCGCTCGCGGCGGCCGGCGCGAGCCGGATCGCGCTGGAGGACCCGAGCAACCCCGAGGACGGCCTCGTCGCCGCGCGCGCCGGACTAGAGCCGGTTCCGATCGGGGTCGACGAGGCCGGGACTCGGGTCGACGAGCTGGAGCGAACCGCCGCCGACGCCGTCGTGCTGACGCCCGCCCACCAGCACCCCACCGGCGTCGTGCTGACGGGCGAGCGGCGAACAGCCCTGCTGGCGTGGCTGCGCGAGCGCGACGCGATCGCGATCGAGGACGACTACGACGCCGAGTACCGCTACGACCGCGCGGCCGTCGGCGCGCTCCAGGGCCTCGATCCCGATCGCGTCGTCTACGCCGGCTCGGCGAGCAAGACGCTCGCGCCCGCGCTCCGGATCGGCTGGCTGGTCGTGCCGCCGGCCCTGCTGAAGGCCGTCAGCCACGAGAAGCTCCTCGCCGACCGAGGGACCGCCCGCATCGAACAGCACGCGTTCGCCGACTTCCTCACCCGCGGCGAGCTCGACCGCCACCTGCGCCGCATGCGAGCCCGCTACCGCGCGCCGCCGTGACGCGCTCGATCGACGCGCTCGCAGACGCGCTCCCCGAAGCCGCCGTCCACGGTGTCGCCGCCGGGCTTGCACGTGACCGTCCAGCTGCCGCGACGGCGACGACGAGCAGGCCATCCGCGAGGAGGCCCACCGCCGGCGCATCGAGCTCGAGACGATGAGCGACTTCCGCCCCGACGCCCGCGGCCGCCCGCCGGCCCTCGCTGCTCGGCTACGCGCAAATGTCCGAACCCGCGATCCGCGCCGGTGTCCACGAACTCGCGCAAGCCGTACACGCAGCGAGAGCACGAGGAAAATGGCCACTGCGTTGACACCGATCGAACTCCGAACCGCGGCTGGAGATGCCGTGCCGAAGGTGGCCGCGGCGCTGGCGGACGCGTTCGTCAACGACCCCGTGTTCACGTGGCTTCTGCCGGGCCGTCGGCGGCTGCGAGCACGGCTACGAACGATGTTCGCCGTCGAGATGGAGCAGTACGTACTGCGGAACGGGGGGACCGTATGGACGACTTCCGGTTACGACGGTGCGGTGGCCGAGCTGCCGCCGGGCGCCTGGGAGATGCCGAACTCCGCGACGGGGAAGGAGACGCTCCAGTGGCTGCGGGCCTTCGGGAGGCGCTTGCCGCTCGCGATAAGAGTGCAACACGCGATGGCCGAGCGACACCTACGTGAGCCCCACTGCTACATCCGAACCGTCGGAGTGCGCATCGCGCTGCAGGGACAGGGCGTGGGATCGGCGCTCATGCGGCCGACGCTCGAGGCGGCCGATTCGGCCGGACTACCGACGTACATCGAGGCCAGCAGCCAGCGCAGCGCGGCTCTGTACGAGCGGCTCGGCTTCGTGCACATGAATGTGCTCGAGCTGCCAGGGGGCGGACCGCCCGTTTGGCCTATGCGTAGGCCTCCGGCAGCGATATCGCGGCCCGAGGCTTGAACCCCGCGCGCCATCTGCCTGGTGGACGGCCATGGTGTCTGAGGAATGTGGCCGCGAATGCATTGGGAGAGCCATAGCCGACGCGTTGGGCGATTTCGGTGATGCTGAGCTCGTCCATCCGCAGGTGGTCGCGTGCCAGGGTCATCCTCCATTCGGAGAGGTACCGCATGGGGGTCTGACCCAGCGCTTGTGCGAAGTGTCTCGCGAACGCAGGACGGGAGAAGCCGCTCAGCGCAGCGAGTTGAGGCACCGTCCACGGCGCTTCGGGTCTGGAGTGGATGGCGTGCAGCGCCGGCCCCAAGCGCGGGTCGCGTGCGGCCTGGAACCAGCGAGGGGATGTCGGCCCTCGCTGGAAGGCGGCGCGCATCGCGAACACGACGAGGAGGTCGAGCAACCGGTCGAGAGCGGTTTGCTGGCCCGGGGCCGGCTCGGTGAGCTCCTGCGAGATCAGCGCGATGATCTGATGCAGGGAGTCGTCCGCCGTGGGCCGAAGCACGAGGATCGGTGGCAGTGAGCGGAGCAAACCCTGGCCGACGTCGCCTCGGAAACGGTACGCGCCGCACATGAACACGTGCGCGTCCGGGTGACCTGAATGGTCTTCACGAGCCTGTTGTTCGAGGAAACGCTCGTGAGGAATGCAAGCCGCGCGAGGGCTACTCGCGAGGTGGTGGTCCGGTCCGCCGGGAACGAGCGCGAGACTGCCGGGCGTCAGCTCTAAAGCCTCGGCGGGGTCGTCCAACCAGAGGTAGGCACTACGTTCGAGAACGACGTGAATCGTCAGCTCGATCGTGCCCGGCAGAAACATTCCCCACGGGGGGCGGACGATCGAACGCGCAAAGACGCTGCCCGATGAGCGCGCTCGCGCCAGCTGATCTTGGAGCACATCCATCAGGTGAGAGTATCAATGTGGAAAAGAAGCGTTTGGCACATTGACACGCTCGGTATCTCCGCTGATGATCTGCGCATGAACCCGTTATCACTCACGCTCGTGCTCGGCGCGACGGGCAAGACAGGCTCGCGCGTCGCCACCAACCTCGAAGCCCACAACGTCCCCGTCCGAAGGGCCGCCCGCTCCGGCGCCGAGATCGTCTTCGACTGGGATGACGCCACCACCCACGATGCCGCACTCGAAGAAGTCGAGCGGATCTATCTCATCGGACCGCTGTTGCGGACCGACTTCGCCGCACAACTCGGCGCCTTCCTCGACCGCGCCCAAGCAGCGGGAACGCGTCACGTCACCTACCTCAGCATGCACGACATAGGGGCCGCCCCGCCCGAGACCGCTCAGCGGCGCGTCGAACTCGACCTCGCAAGCAGAGCCGGTCTCACTCACACGATCCTGCGCCCAGCATGGTTCATGCAGAACTTCAGCGAGAGCTTCCTGGTTCCGGTCAACGGCACGATTGTGGTTCCGACCGGCAACGGCGCCGAGGCGTTCGTCGACGTCGAGGACATCGCCGCCGTCGCGACCGAGACGCTGCTAGAGCCGGCAGCGCATCACGGTGCGCGGTACGCGATCACCGGGCCCGAGGCGCTCACCGTCGCGCAGGCAGCCGCGATTCTCGGCGGGGCCACTGGAGAGACGATCCACCATCAGGTCATCGACCGCTCGGCCTGGGCCGCGGGTCTCGCCGCAAACGGGGTCCCGGCGGACTACGCCGAGGTCGTGCGCGCGCTCACCGAGACGATCGCCGCCGGGCGAGGGGCGCAGCCCACGGACGTCGTCGCCCGAGTGACTGGCTCGGCGCCGAGCAGCTTTGCCGACTTCGCCCGGCACCTCGCCGCTGGCCGGCCTTCGACCGAGGCGGCCTAATGTGGATCGCCCGAGACCGATCGTGAGCCGCGACGGATGGCTTGAACGACTCGCAACGGCGGTTGCAGCGGTCGCGAACGATGTGCCGGGCAAATTAGCCTCGCGACCCGGTGATTGGTTCCTGCATGCTCCAGCGGGTGGCGTCTGCGCGTAGACGCCGGCGGATCGCGACCGCGCTTGTCGCGGCGGTGGCCGTCGTGGCACTCGGCGCGTCGGCGAGTCGAGGCGACCTAGCGGGCCTCTATGCCGAGCATCAGCACCAGGCCGGCCACCTGCGCTCGGCTATCCAGGCCGACACCACCGCGATTCAGAGCTACGAGGGATCGATCTCCGCCCTGCAGGCGCGGCTTGCGATCGTGCAGCGCAGGTTGGGCGTCGAGGAGGGTCTGCTTGCCCAGGTCCGCCTTCAGCTGACGCGCGCTCGCGACCACATGGCCGAACTCCGGGTGCAGTACGCACGCGACCGCCGCCTGCTCGCCCAGCAGCTCGTGGCCGATTACGAGACACCGCCGCCGAGCCTGATGGACGTGGTCCTCACGTCCAGCGGGTTTCACGAGCTCCTGAATGGAGTGAAAGCGCTCAGGGCGATCGATAACGCCAACGCTCGCATCACTCGAATGGTGGGTGAGGCGCGGATCGCAGTCGCCGCCGAAGCTCGGCGACTGGCCGGGATCGAGGCGCGGCGAGACCGGGCAACGGCCGGCGTGCTCGCCGAGCGCAACCAGATCGTCCAGCTCCGGCTCTCGATCGTCGACCGCGAGCTGGCGTCGGCGCAAGACCGCGCGAGCAAGCAGCGGCAGCTGTCTGCGCTCCAAAAGACGCTTTCACATGAGGAGTCCGTTCTTCAGCGCGAAGCGACACTCGCGGTGGTTGCCGAGTTCCGGTCCGAGAGCATCCCGGTCAAGACGACGTCCGGCTCGTACATCGACCCGCTGCAGTTCGTCAATCGGTGGGAGCGCACGGATCAGGGCGTGGACGCGAATATGCCGGTGGGAGCGCCGATTCTGGCGCCTTCGCAGGTCAAGATTCTCGCGATCGAGCCGAATTGGTATGCCGGCCAGCCGCTGGTGTACTGGGAGCTGCTGGCCGGACCCGATGCCGGCATGGAGCAGTACGTCGCCGAGGAGATCACCGACATCGCCCCGCCCGGCAGCATCTTGCAACAGGGGCAGGCGATCGCTCGCTACGCGGCGAGCGGCACCGGCATCGAGTACGGCTGGTCGACACCCAACGGTGTCACGCTCGCCGTGGCGACCACCGGTTATGAGGAAGGCGAGGTCACCCCCGCCGGGGTGAACATGCGCAACTGGCTCAACGCCCTCGGCGCGAACGCCGGACCCAGCTGGTGAGCCGTCCCGCGGCGGATGAGCCTGCACGTGTTGCACGGCCGCAATCCCGCTTGACCGGCAGGTCGCCACTAACTGTCGTCAGCTCCTGCACGGGTACACCGCGTCAGGAGTTGGCCCGCACTGGGCGGTAGATGTGGAGCGCAGCGTCTGTCGGGTATGTCTGGGCGTCGACGAGCTGGAGTCGCAGGGGCGCGGTGAGGTCTTTGAACAGAGGAAGCCCGTCCCCCAGCGCGACCGGTTGGAGGATCAGGCGGTACTCGTCGACCAGCCCGTGCCTCGTGAGCGACTGGGCGAACGCGGCGCCGCCCCAGGCGATCATGTCTTTACCCGACTCGCGTTTGAGTGCTGTGATCTCCTCGGTGAGGTCGCCGCGGGCGATCCGCGAGTCCGCCCAGTCGGCGCGCTCTAGGGTGCGCGCGAACACGACCTTGGGGATGTCGTTCATCGGTCCTGCGTAGAGATCGTCGGACGTGGGCCACGCCTCGGCCATCTCTTCGTAGGTGTTACGCCCCATCAGGTGCAGGCCAACGTCATTGCGCAGCCACCCGAGCTTGCGCTCCTTCAGCGCGGGATCCTCAGGCGGAAGCCCCCAGCCGCCAGCCCCATGGCGGCCGGGTCGGGCGACGAATCCATCGAGCGAGACCCCCATCGACAGTATGAGCTTTCGCATGACACTCCTTCCGCAGATCGGCGCAACGGTGTGGATGAGAGTCCGTCGGAGCTCGATCTTCATCGGCTGGTCGCGGCAGCCGTTCCGGAGCCGCATTTGTCCCCCGAACGCGTGCCTCCGCGACGATTCGAAGACACGATCTAGCGCGACCGGTCGCTCTAAGGGTGAGCGCTCGCCCCGCGCCGTTGGGCTGCCTCGTTCCAGCCTTGGTCGTGGGCGACACCGCGTGCGGTCTCGACGATCATTTGGAGCATGGCCGATGTGTTGTCACGTTTCCAGACCAGCTGCAGTTCCAGGGCGGGCAGGTCGTCGGTGATGGCGACTGTCGTGGTTCCTACCGGGACCTGGCCGACGACACTGGCCACGACGAGGGCGAAGCTGCGCCGGTCGCTTAGGTCGAGGTGGCCGAGACCGTGAATCGGACTTTCCCAGTACTCGAAGGTCTCCCCGGTCCGCTCCAGGGCGCTCGTCATGAAGTCGAAGCGCCCCGGGGCGAGGCGGCGCGGAGGATGGCAGAACCGCTGTCCAGCGAAGTCCCGTAGTGCGGCCCGGCCGTGCTGGACGAATGGGTGGTCTCTGCCCACGACCGCGACGAGGCGCTCGCACCGCAGCGTCTCGCGCTGGTACTCGGGACGCCGCGGCAGATCACGCGACAGCACGAGGTCGTAGGCGCCAGCCAGGAGCGCCGCATCGAGCTCGGGGGTCCAGCCCTCACGGACCTCAATCGTCACGCCGGGGTGGCTTCTGCTCATTGCGGCGACGAGCTGCGGGAGGGTTTCGAACACGGCGGAGTAGATGTAGCCGACACGGATTCGTGCCGTACTCGCCACGGCCGGCCAGGACGGTTCGCTCGACCAGGCGGTCCGACTCGGCGAGGATCGTTCGGGCGGACTCCACGGTGAGCACCCGACCAAAGGAACCGAGGAACTGACATGACAACTGCCACCGTCTCTATGGCCGGAAGTCTTGACTCGCTCTACCCTGACAGCCCGAGGCGCGTTCTGATCGTCGCCTCCGACCCAGCGGTCTCCGGCCAAACCGGATGGGAGATCGGGTTCTGGTGGGAGGAGTTGACCCATTCGTATTGGGAGTTCACCAACGCGGGTTATGAGGTCGTGATCGCCAGTCCGAAGGGAGGTCGCCTCCACGCGGACGCCTTGAGCGACCCTCGGGACGAGATGCGCCTCTCGGCCGATGACCTCATCAGCCTGGGGTTCATCAACTCCCCGGACCACCTGGCGCTGGTGGAGCACGCGCCAGCGCTCTCGGAGATCGACATCTGCGGCTTCGACGCGGCCTTCCTCGTTGGGGGGCAGGGCCCTATATACACGCTCGTCAACGACCCGAACGTCCAGGCCTTGGTGCGAGCGTTTTACGAGGCTGGGAAGGTAACGGCTGTTATCTGCCACGCCACGTCAGTGCTTCTGCGGACCACTCTGTCCTCCGGGGAGTTGCTCGTCAAGGGCAAGACGTGGACCGGGTTCGCCAACAGTGAGGAAGACTTCGCGGACAGCTTCGTGGGCCAGAAGCTGCAGCCGTTTCGGATCGAGGACGAGGCCCGCAGCCTCAAAGACACTAACTTCATTGTTCAGAGGCGGTTCAAGGCTCATGCCGTTCGGGACAGGAACTTGATAACCGGACAGCAGCAGTACTCCGCATCGGCGACGGCCCGCCTCGTAATCGAGGCCTTGGGCAAGTGACGGACGTCTATTGAAGGTCAGGGTTTGCGAGCGCGTCCGGTGGTTTGGCTCGCGCTGCGGGGCGTAGTAGAGCTCAGCCGGAGCGCATCTCCGCGGGGATGTGCGCAGCGAGCTTTTCGGCCCACGATGCGGCCGTTTCGCCGGCGCTGTGGACGACGTCAGGGTCATTCGTGCACTTCTGCGCAAGGAACGTGATCCGTTCGCGAAGGAGTGCCCAGGCGGGCTGGCGCCATGGGACGAAGTTGCCCATCAGGTAGTGCATTTCGAACGCGAACCCGGCGTTCGGCCCATGGGTGCTCGAAGCGACCGGCAGCTGCGTGAGGGCGTGGCCGAGCGGACGGATGATCTCGCCCATCAGGTCGAACGCGGCGCTGATCAGCAGCTGGAGCTGCTCGTCGGTCTCGTCGGTGTGGGTGAAGAACCGTGTCAAGAGGTGCAGAAGGACCTCGTAAGCGATCGTCGTTATCTCCGCGACGCGATAGGCCTCGGGATTCGTGATCACCGTGACCGGAGCCGTGAGGTCGAACGGCTGGCGCGTGAAGGCCGCCACGACCGGGCGCGCCGACTCGAATGTCGGATCGGCGGCGCGCAGCGCGTGGTACTCCTCCCAGATTGAGAGGAAGCGACCGTAGTGGGCATCCTCCCAATGGCCGCGGGCGCCCTCGCCCTGCTCGATGATCTCGCCCACGGCCCGCAGCGCGGAGTCGAGATCGCTGACGGCGACGACCTGCGGCCACCCGAACAACTCAGGCGTCGCCTGCGCGCGTGGCGAGCCGACGAACAGCGCTCGCTCGCCAAGGTCGTGCGCCAGCCTACTCAAACCGTCCTCGATCCCTCGGTAGAGATGTCCCACGGTGAGGAACTCCTGCCCACGCGGCATCGCCTCTGACTCGCGCAACGGCTCGCGCATCGGTGCCGTCGCTACGAACCCGACGGCGTCCTGGCGCTCCATCCCCTCGGGCCGCTCGAGGAACAGGAAGTGTTTGAGCGCCTGCTCGCCAAACGGCATCAGGTCGAGCTGGATGCTCTCGGGGAAGTAGCCCGAGCGCTGGGGGAAGTTCGGCCGCCCGAGGTAGGGTGCCGCGCCGATCGACGACATCACGTTCGCGACCAAGGCCAGATGGAGCATCTCCTCGATCGCGATCCCGCGCAGAACGCCTCGCCAGCGCTCGATCGCCTCCGACTGCTCGTCGCTCAGACCGTCGCTCTTGTCCTTGAGCGACCACTCCGCGAACAAGTACTGGCACATGATCATGTGCTCGAGCTGGCACGCTTCGGCCAGCAGCCACCACAGATCCTCGCGGTGCGCGACGAGTATCTTCGGCTCGGCGGCCATATTGCCAGCAGGACTGTACAGCATCGCTGTCGAACGATGTCAAGCCGATGAAATTGCCCGAGAACCTGTCCGCGCGAACCTCATACCTGCTCGGCCGCGCCGCCGCGCGCGTCCAGGCGCTCGGCGAGCACGACCTGGAGCCGCTCGGGATCACACCGCGCGAGTACACCGTGCTCGCGGTGCTCGCCGAGCGCTCGCCGTTATCGCAGACGCAGGTGGCCGAGATCCTCGGGCTCGACCGCACGACGATCCTGAAGCTCGGCGCGTCGCTCGAGCGCAAGCGCCTCGTCGTGCGCGAACGCGACGCCAACGACGCGCGCGCGTACGCCGTGGCCCTCACGCCCGCCGGCGACCGGCTCCGCGCAGAGGCCTTCGAGCTGCTCCTCGCCTGCGAAACGCGCTTTCTGACGCCCCTCAATCGCAACGAACGCGAGCAGCTTCACGACCTCCTGGCACGCGTGACCGACGCATAAGAACACGATCGCCGGTCAAGCCGTGCTTTCGTGGTCAAGGCGAGGATCAAGGGGTGATGACCGTCTTTCCGTCGGTGTGCGAGTTGGGGTTCAGCGTCGGCACGTCGTCGAGCTTGATGAGGGTGATCGGCGGCACGACGATCGTTCCAGCGACGACCAGGTCGGCGAGCCGCTCCAACGCGTCGCTCGACATGGCCACGGCGAAGTTGACGCCGGCAACTCCGCGCGACGCGAGCGCTTCCGTGTCGGCGAAGTACCGTGTCGTCAGTGCCGTGCCGCCTGCGCGTACGAGCGCCGCGAGCGCGGCGAAGCCGTTGGCGTCGCTCGCGAGGTCGACGAGGGCGTCGATGCCGTCGGGATGCGTCTGCCGTACAGCATCGAGTACCGACACGGCCGTGTGATCGACGGTCTCCGCGGCCCCATAGGAACGCATGCGGGCAGCGGCGTCGGCGCGAGCGACGGCGATCACCTGCGCGCCGCACTGCGCGGCGCGCTGCGTCGCGAACGAGCCGACGCCGCCGGCGGCGCCCACAATCAGCATGGTCTTTCCCGCGAGCTGCCCGAGCGATTCGACGATCTGTAGCGCGGTCACGCCGGGGGTCGGCAGCGCCGCGGCGATCGTGGGTTCGAGGCCCTCCGCCAGCCGCGCAAGCGGCGCATCCTCGGTGACGGCGACGTATTGCGCATACGTGCCGGCCGAGCCGAGCGGGGCTATCAGCAACTGGCCGAACACTTCCTCGCCGGGCTGGAACCTGCCCCCGCCCTCACCGACGGCGTCGACGACGCCGGCCAGATCGGCACCGAGCACGAACGGGAAGCTCCCCGGCATTCGTTCTTTCCATGCGCCGGCGGCCATCGACCCGTCCATCGGATTCATCCCGGCGGCCTCGATCCTGATCAGCAGCTGACGCGGTCCCGGGTGGGGGTCGGGCAGCTCTGTCAGTGCCGGTGCCGCGCCGTATTCGTTGACGGTGATCGCACGCATCGTGGTCTCCTCTCTCGCTCCGCCGCGTGATCGTGTGCGCCACCGCGGACCACCGTGATGCAGGCGACCATGCGGTTCCCGACACGTTCGAACCCGCAGCGTGGCGTCATGCGACTCGATGTGCGGACGATCATGGCGCGACTGGCCGTCGATCGCATCCTTGAAACCCCTTAGTCCGTGACTGAGCTCGGCCGGCTACGGCAAGCGGCCGGCAAGCTGTCTGCGCGACCTGACGCCGAGCTTGCGGAACGCCTTGCGTAGGTGGTACTCGACCGTGCTTGGGGCAGGCCTTCGGACTGGACGATCTCCGCGGCCGACTCGGGAATCTCGAGCCGGCGAGCAGCTCGCCAAATCAGAGCCGGATCACCAACAGGGTCAGCGGCAGCTAGAAGCAGCAACCGCCGGGCATCGCGCGGCAGCTTCCCTAATCGCCGCGCGAAGTTCTCCTCGATCTGCGACGACAGAGGCAACGCGCGGGGCAGACCGAAGCCGCCGGCCAGCTGCGACGGGCTCAACCCACGCGGCATCTCCAACAGCGCGAGCGGGTTCCCGCGCGCCTCGACGATCAGACGCTCCAAGATCCGATCATCCAGACGAGCCGGCAATACGGACTCGAGCAGCGTCCGCGCATCGCGAGCGTTCAAGCCGTCGACCCGCGCGTCGGGCAATCCGGCGAACACATCGCCCGGGTCGCGCGCTGCGAACAGCAGTGAGATCTTCTCGGCCAACAGTCGGCGAGCCACGAACACAAGCGCCCGCGCCGAGGCACGGTCGAGCCACTGCGCGTCATCGACGGCACATAGAAGTGGCCGCTCTTCGGCGGCCTCGGACATCAGACCGAGGACCGCCAGCCCGACCAGGAACGGGTTCGGGGGCTGCCCAGCGCTCAGACCGAAAGCGACAGCAAGGGCATCGCGCTGGGGAGGCGGGAGGTGCTGATTCAGCTCGAAGATCGGTGTGCACAGCTGCTGAAGCGCCGCGAACGGGAGCTCCATTTCCGCCTCCACTCCCACCGTGCGGAGAACCCGAAACGCCCGCGCCGCCTCGACCGCGTACTCCAACAGCGCCGTCTTGCCGACCCCGGCTTCACCGTGGATGACCAACGCCCCCCCGTCGCCTTCGCCCGCCGCCTCGAGCACGCGGTTGAGCAGTTCGCGCTCGCGGCGGCGGCCGAGCAACTGCCATTCCGGCAAGCTCGTCGCTGGTCCTGGAGCTGAAGCCGCTCCGCTCATGTTCGGCCCACAGCATGACGGTCGTTGAGACTAAGGGCGCGGACTAAGGACTTTCAGGGATTCGATCGCCGGCCACCGGCGTCACGATCGTCCGCACGAGCGACGGAACGGACCAGGCGTGAGCGACCAGTCGCCTCTGTCGCCCCGATCCGACCAAACCAGCAATCCCGCACGAATACCAAAGGACAATGACATGCCCGCAAGCCCGATCGACGTCGTCGGCCAGTGGTTGCAGAACCTCCTGGATCCCGACGTCGTCAACAGCGTGGTCGCCCCTGACGCCACCTACGTCTCACTCAACACCGCGAACCCCGAGCTCAGCAAGATCATGCCGTGGGCCGGCACCTCGCACGGCCCGCAGGCGTTCCTCGACAAACCAAGCGCTGAGCCGTTCCGGGTCTGAGGAGAGGCAGCATGGGCCGCCCCTCGAAGCCTATATCAAGTAAATCAACCCGAGCACGCATAACATGATCGAGAACCAGACACTCGTTCGTAACGCCTACGACAGAGCCGAGGTCAAGGACATCCCAGGGTGGGTCAACGCCTTCACCAAGGAGGGGACGTTCACCGACATGTCGACCGGGGTCACCTATCGTGGCGAGACGCTCGGAGATCTCGTTGAAATCTACGGAACGGCGTTCTCCGACATGCACCGCGAGCTCTACCGCTTCTACACGAGCGACGAGGTCGTCGTGGTGCAACTCGCGCTCCAGGGCACGCATGACGGGCCTCTGGTCTTGCCGACGGGCACAATTCCGGCGACCGGCAGGCGGATGGACGCGCCTTGCTGCGACGTGTTCGAACTAGTCGACAGTAAGATCAAGCGATGCGATTGCTATCCGTCCGGCACGGTGATTATGGCTCAGCTGGGCGTGCTCGGCGGAGCCTCCACCGTCGCGGCCACCTGAGCCGGCGCCTCGGCGTCCCCAGCGGCGAGTAGCGTTACGTGAATCGTGAGCTTGGAAGCCTATCCGCCGATCGCCGAGCACGGAGTGATCGGCAACCTGCACACGGTTGCGCTGATCGCGACCGACGGGACGATTGACTGGTACTGCTCGCCGCGGTTCGACTCGCCGAGTATGTTCGCCTCGCTGCTCGACGCCGAGCGTGGCGGCCGGTTCGTGCTCAGGCCCGCCGGCGGCGAGTGGGAGAACAAGCAGCTGTACTTCCCCGACACGAACGTTCTGATCACGCGCTTTCTGACACCGGATGGGGTCGGGGAGGTGCAGGATTTCATGCCGGTCGGCGAGATCCGGGATGGGTCGCACCGCGATCGTCTGATTCGCCGCGTGCTGAGCGTGCGTGGCCGGATGCGCTTCGAGCTCGAGTGTGCACCGCGGTTCGATTTCGGCCGGGAGCAGCATCGCGCGCACCGCCACGCCGGCGGCGTGCTGTTCGAGAGCGCGAGCGCGCGGGTCGCGTTCGAAACGGAAACGCCGATCGAGCTCCGCGGGAGCGACGTGCAAGCGTCCTTCGAGCTCGCAGCGGGCGAGAGCGCCACCTTCATTCTCGAGCACGTGCCGGGCGAGTCCCAGATGCACCGTCACGGCCCACATGAGACGCGGGAGCTGTTCGAGCGAACCGTGAACTATTGGCGCCGGTGGCTGGCGCAGTCTCGCTACCGGGGACGATGGCGCGAGACCGTGCACCGCTCGGCGCTGACGCTGAAGCTCCTCACCTACGCTCCGACCGGCGCGATCGTCGCGGCCCCCACGACGAGCCTGCCCGAGGTCATCGGTGGCGGCCGCAACTGGGACTACCGCTACACCTGGATTCGCGACGCCGCGTTCTCGCTCTACTCGCTGCTACGGCTGGGGTTCAGCGAGGAGGCGACCGCCTTCATGGACTGGCTGACCGAGCGGTTGACCGCGATGCAAATCGAGGAGAGCGGGCCTTTGCAGATCATGTATGGGATCGACGGCCGCCGCCAGATCCCCGAGCAGCAGCTCGAGCACCTCGAGGGATATCGCGGCTCCGCGCCGGTTCGGATCGGCAACGACGCCGCCACCCAGCTGCAACTTGACATCTACGGCGAGCTGGTCGACTCGATCTACCTCTACGACAAGCACGGCGCGCCGATCTCACACGATGTGTGGTCGCACCTCCAGCGGATGGTCGAGTGGGTGTGCCAGAACTGGGACCAGGCGGACGAGGGTATTTGGGAGACCCGCGGTGGACGCCGGCACTTCACCTATTCCAGGCTGCAATCCTGGGTCGCGGTCGAGCGTACGCTGCGCATGGCCGTCGCGCGCGGCCTGCCCACCGACCGGGCCCGCCTCGAGGGTGCGCGCGATCAGATCTACGGCCAGATTCACGACCGCGGCTGGGACGCACGGCGGCGGGCGTTCGTCCAGCACTACGACACGAACGTTCTGGACGCCTCGCTGCTGTTGATGCCGCTGATGAAGTTCATCGCCCCCCGGGACCCCCGCTGGCTCTCAACGCTGGAGGCAATCGGTAGCGAGCTCGTGTCCGACTCGCTGGTGTACCGCTACAACCCCGAAGCCTCCCCCGACGGGCTAGCGGGTCAAGAGGGCACGTTCTCGATCTGCACCTTCTGGTACGTCGAGGCAATGGCCCGCGCCGGGCACCTCGATGACGCCCGATTGATCTTCGAAAAGATGCTCACCTACGGCAACCACCTCGGCCTCTACGCCGAAGAGATTGGACCAACGGGCGAGCAGCTGGGCAACTTTCCCCAAGCGTTCACACACCTCGCGCTGATCAGCGCCGCCGTCAACCTCGACCGCCAACTCGGATGAGCGCAGGCGTTGAGTAGAGCTCGCGACCGCCCCCTTAGCTTGCGGCTGACCGGGCCGGCTGGGCTTCCCTCAGGCCCAGGTGCTCCGCCAGCCATGGGCCAGTCACGCTGCCTGGAGCGCGCGCAACCTCCTCCGGCGTGCCTGCCGCGATGATGTGACCACCGTCCGGTCCGCCGCCCGGCCCCATGTCGATGAGGTGATCCGCAGCGGCGAGCAGGTCCAAGTCGTGATCGATCACGATGATCGTCGCACCGGCGTCCATCAACTGGTCGAAGACGCCAACGAGCGTAGCTACGTCGAGCGGGTGCAGGCCGGTGGACGGCTCGTCGAAGACGTAGAGCGCCCCACGCTGGCTGCTGCGCAGCCGGGTGGCGATCCGCAGCCGCTGCGACTCGCCGCCGGACAGGGACGGCGTGGGCTCGCCGAGCCGCAGGTAACCCAGTCCGACCTCGCTCACGGGCCGCAGCGCCGCGATGACCGGGGCGTGGCGAGCGAACCGCTCCAAAGCGTCATCCACGCTCAGGGCGAGCACGTCGGCGATGGTCATGCCGTCGACTCTCACCGCCAGCGTGGCGTCGTTGAAGCGAGCCCCGTGACACGTCGGGCATTGGACGGTGATGTCGGGCAGGTATTGAACGTCGAGGTCGATGTCCCCGAGCCCGCGGCAGGTCGGGCACTGGCCCTCACGGGTGTTGAACGAGAAGTGACCCGGCTTCCAGCGGCGGCGCCGCGCGTACCCCGAGTCGGCGAATATGCGGCGGATCCGGTCGAACGCCCCGCTGTAGGTCGCCGGCGTTGAACGCGAGTTCTGGCCGATCGGCGAGGCGTCGACCTCGACGACCTGGCGGATGCCGTCCAGGTCCAGGCGGCGAACGTGCCGGGGCGGTGCTGACCCGCTCAGGGCTGCCCGGGCGGCCGGGAGGAGGCTGTCCAGGACGAGTGCGGTCTTCCCCGCGCCGGACGGCCCGGCGAGCGCGGTCAGCCGGCCCACTGGGAAGTCGGCGGTAACCTCGTGGAGGTTGTACAGCTCGCCGATGTGAACCGCGATCTGGTCGCCGGGTCCGCGCCGCACCGCCCGGTCACCCGGTAGCGCCGGAGCGCCGGCCAGGAACGGGCCTATGATCGAGCGCCGGTCCTTTGCCAGTTGGCCGGGAGGACCCTCGGCGATCACGATGCCGCCTTTGGCTCCTGCAGCCGGACCTAGTTCGATGACCCAATCCGCCGTCCGGATGATCTCCCGCTCGTGCTCCACCACCACGACGGAGTTGCCGTTCGCGGCCAAGGCGGTGATCGTCTTGCGCAGTCCCTGAATGTTCGTCGGGTGAAGCCCGACGGACGGCTCATCCAGCACGTAGAGCATTCCCGTGGTGTTCGCGCGCACCGTCGAGGTGAGCTCGATCCGCTGCCGCTCCCCCGTCGAGAGCGACGCGCCGGACCGGTCGAGTGTGAGATAGCTGAGACCCACGTCGAGCAGCGGGGTGAGTGTGCCGTTCAGTTCCGCGAGCAAGCCAGTGGTCATCCGGCTGAGCTCGGCCGGAAGCCCGGCGGGCAGCCCGTCGCTGAATCCGCGCAGCTCGCCCAGGCCCAGGGCGCTGATCTCGGCGATGTTGCGGCCGCCGAGCTGCGAGCCCAGCGCCTCGGGCCGCAGCCGGGTGCCGTGGCATACCGAGCAGACGCGGGTGATGAGAAACCGCTGGACCAGACGGCGGGTGCGCTCGTTCTCGCTACCGAGCGAGCGTTCGACCGCGGCGACGGCATTGTCGTAGTTGACTGACAGCTGCACGGACCGCCCGGTCCGCCCGGACTGAAGCGTCACCCGGCACTTGACCGGTTCACCGTGCAGCACGATGTCCCGCGCGCGCTCGGTCAGCGACCGGTACGGGACGTCGAGCCGAACCCCCTGCTCGCCCGCGGCGTACATTGACAGCCGCCGCCCGCCGGAATTCCACGGCAGTACTGCGCCTTCCTCGATTGTCTTGTCCGGATCGGCGACCAGAGTGCTGACGTCTACTTCGGAGCGTACGCCCAGGCCCTGGCAGGCTGGGCACGCGCCGTAAGAATTGAACGAGAACGACTCGGCGCTGGGGTGCTCGAAATGCGCGCCGCACACCGGGCAGATGATCTCCATGCCCTGCGTAGCGATCGACGGACCGACGCGGTGGCCGTTCGGGCACAGATGCGACCCCAGCCGCGACATCATCAGACGGAGCACGTTGAGCACCTCGGCCATGGTGCCGACCGTGCTGCGCGGGCCTGGTACCGGCGGGCGCTGCCGCAGCGCCAGCGCAGGCGGCAGGTGGTCGATCCGGTCCACCTCCGGTCGCTGCGCCTGGGTCAGCCGCCGTCGGCTGTACGTGCTCAGGCCTTCCAGGAACCGGTGCATGCCTTCGGCGTACAGCGTGCCGATGGCCAGCGACGTCTTCCCCGAACCGGACACTCCGACCACGGCGACCGTGCGCCACAGCGGCACATCGACGTCGATGTCCTGAAGGTTGTTGTGCCGCGCGCCGCGCACGCCGATCACCCGTGGCAGCGTTCCCGGCACTCCCAGATCACCAGCGGCTACTCCGTGCAAGATATGACCATTGTCCCAGCGGCCGTGCTGTTTAGCTGATGCCGGCTCGGCTCTCGCGAGCAGCAGCGGGATCGCGGGCCGCGCTCCAGTCAGTTTCGCGGCCGCCGACGGGTCGGCCAGGAGCCCGGGCGCCAGTTGGCGAGCCGTAGCGCGTGAGAAGATCTGTGACGGCGTGCGTCCACTTATCTCGCAACGCGCCAAGCTCGCGCGCAGCGTGCACGGTCGCCAAGGATCTCGCGGGCGCAAGCCAACCTGATGCGGTGGTTGCGGTCTTGGCTCACGACAGGCCGCGTGTGTTGGTGCTCTACGAGCGGGGGGCGTCCGGCTCGCGGGCGTTAGATCGCGCCCGCGAGCTGATCCAGGCTCAGGACGGAGAGCTGACTGTCGTTACCGTCGCGCCCAGGGACACCCGCGTGCGTGGCACCGGCGTCAGCGCACGCGACTACAACGACGCGGTCCGAGACAGCGCGCAGCGAGAGCTCGACGAGGCGCGCCGACTGCTGGGTCCACTTGCCGAGTCGACGGTGTTCGCGGTCGTCGTCGAAGGCGGTAATGCGTCGCTGGCCGCCTGGGCGGCGGACGGCGGCTTCGGCATCATTTTGCTGCCGGCACGTCGGCGGCTGTTCTCGCGAGGAGGGCACCCGCTCGCCGCCGCGCTGCGCAAGTCGACGACGGCCGACGTTCGCGT
This sequence comes from uncultured Solirubrobacterales bacterium, assembly GCA_963763525.1. Classification (GTDB taxonomy): domain Bacteria; phylum Actinomycetota; class Thermoleophilia; order Solirubrobacterales; family Solirubrobacteraceae; genus Palsa-465. The sequence goes on along the minus strand of CAVXPA010000005.1, from coordinate 39,422 downwards.
CGTCGGGCGCGACCGGGGAAAACAGGGTGAATACGGTCGTTGATGATCCTCAGCCGGCCAGCGAAACCGTCGCTTCGATCTCGATCACGAGTCCCGGGAGAGCCAAGCCGGTGACTCCGATGATCGTCTGGGCGGGGTGTTCAGTCGAGCCCTGGACCTCCTCGATGGCGGCGGTGATGATCTCGTACTCGGTCGGCTGGGTCGTATAGATGGTGCGTCGAACGACATCGTCGAAAGTGGCACCGATCGAGTCCAGCGCGATGCCGAGGTTGCGCGTGGCCGCTTTCGTCTGCTCAGCGAGATCCTCACCCCCGATGATCTGGAAGTCAGGCGACAATGCGAGCTGGCCCGCGATGAACGCAAGCCGGCCGCCGGTCGCGAGCGCGACGTGACTGAACCCCGGGGCGGGGTGCAGATTGGCTGGATTTGACAATTCACGGTTGGCCATATGCCCTCCCGGGTGGTCGTAGGCAAATACGCGTCGTCGTTCGGCACGATACGGACCCGAGCCGGTCGACGGCAGCCAATGGCAGACACCGAGCGGCGCGCCAGCCGGTCCTTGGCTGGCCTCGACGGTCGCGGGTGGCTACCCGACCCAGGCGGGCGGCAGATCAGCCCCGGGGACCTGCGCCGGGCCGAGGATCTGCGTGTCGCCCGGATAGGGCTTGCGCCAGCCAGAGCTCGTGTACCAGTTGATGCGACTGAGCTGCTCCGGGTTGACGAGATCCGGGTAGGCGAAGTCCTGGTGCTTGCCCCACTGCATCCATTCGTTGTACAGCCTCCGCATCGCTGTCGGGACTGCGGCCGTGGCCGCGGTCGGGCTGGCGAGCCCGGCGTCGAGCGGGAAGTTGGCTGCAAGCGCGGTGTAAGGCGTGAGGTTTGGCTTCGAGGTGAACGCGTCGAACATCGGCTCGGCGGCGAGGTCCACCTGATTCATCGGGGGCATACCGAGGATCTGCTCGATCGTCTTGTCCACGTTGATCTGCGTGTAGTAGTGGTTGATCACCACGCCGCGCTTGGCATAAGGGCTGACGATCGCCATGAGGCTGCGGTGCCCGTCGACGTGGTCGACCCCACCGACCGAGTCGTCCTCGACGATGAAGATCGCTGACGAGCTCCAGAACGGCGAGTGAGTGATCGCCTGCACCATGCGGCCGGTGCCGAGGTCGTTGTCGACCACCTGCGCGTAGCCATACGGGGTGCCATACGCGGGACCGCCACCAGTGTGGTCGTCGCTCAGAGTGAAGATGTTGAGGTTGGCCAGCTTACCCGTCTTGATCGATTGCTTGAAGGATTGCAGCCAGACGTCGACGCGGTACTGATCGGGGATCGTCTGGTCGAACGGCGGGTAGTTTGGATCGGTGATGGCCTCGAGCGACGGGATGTCTGCGTGGGCCTGGAACTCGTGCTCGGGAATGGGTAGCGGTCCTGACGCTTTCCCTTCGAGGATCTGGGAGTCCTTGTACCACTCCTGCCAGGTGGTGCTCTGGTCGGGCTGTTGTCCCGCGTGGTTGGTGAAGTCGGGAACGTACTCGCCGAAGTTGGCCACGGTCAGTCCGACCTTTTCGGCGGCGTTCCAGATGAACCCGCTGCGCTGATAGGCGAGCGGGTCGCCGCCCTGGAACGGGAAGCTGCGCGACGCTTCGAAGATCTGGTCCTCGTAGTCGTTGGCGTCAGCCTGCATCAGCCAGGCATGTCCGTCGGCCGATCGGTAGCTCGGGTCGTAGAAGTTGTCGAACAGGCCGAACTCGTTCACGAGCGCGTGGATGTTGGGCGTGTAACGCTGTCCCAGCTGCGTCAGGCTCGGGTCGCCGTTGCCCTTTGGGATGTCGCCCAATTCGGTGTCGTAGGTCTTGTTCTCCCTGATGATCAAGAACACGTGCTTGATCGGCGAAGGGTCGCCGAGCCGCTGTGGCACCGGCTCAGGCGTGCTGGAGTGCGGCGGCGGCGCCTGCGCGAGATGGACCCAGTCATTGTTCTGGAACACCCGCTCGGTGATGTAGGGGATCGCCGAATCGGGCGGCATCGTGAACACGTTGAGCGATCCCGGCCAGCTGTCGTCCTCGTGCCCGATCGCCGCAGTCGTGTTCCAACTATCGTCTCGCTCCAGGCCGCCGCTGGAACCGATGCCCCGCTCGGTAGAGACGACGATCTCGTTGAGCTGGGGGTCGACCTGGACATTCAGCGGATACATGTCCGTCGGCAGGAGCCCCTCGAACGCGAGTGGGATCCGGGGACCCTGATAGCGGTAGACGGCGATCGCGTTATCCCGACCGATGCTCACGAGGATGTGGCTCGGATCGGACATCGTGATCGCGTTTGGATAGCTGCCGACCGACGCGCCGGGAACCGGGTTGGTGCTCACCGTCTGCGTGACCTGATCGGTGGACGGATCGATCAGTGAAATGCTGTCGTCGTTGGAGTTCGCGACGATCAACGTCCCGTCAGCGGTCAGATACTCGGCCGTCGGCTCGAGCCCGACCGAAATCGTGCCCACGACCTTGTCGGCGGTCGTATCGACCACCGACACGGTTCCCGTGGTCGCCACCGCCGTCACCGGGTCGGCGACGATCGGAGTGTCATCGGACAGGTCGGTGAAATCGCCCGCCTGCGCTCGGCGCCCGCCTTCATCACTGACGAACGCCCGGCCGCCGACCAGGACCACCTGCTGCGGCGCGTTCCCGACCGGGATTTCGTCAACTAGCTGGTCGGTCGCGGTGTCGATCACCCCCAGGTCGTTGAGGCCGTTGAGCGCGACATAGAGGCGGGAGCCGTCTGAGCTCAGCGCCATGCCGGTAGCCAGTGCCTCGCCAGGGTGGGCAGGTATGTAAACGGTCGAGGGCACGGTGTAGTGAGCCGGTATCGAGATGGTTGCCGTCGGCGTCGGGTTGAGCGTGCCGTCCGGATTGACCGCGAACCGCAGGACGCCGGTCGGCTGCGAGACCCACAAGGTCGTGCCGTCTGGCGAATACACCATTGGAGCGTGCGCCGGTGCCGACAGGGGGCCGACGATCCGCTGCAGGATCTTCCCGCTCTGCAGGTTGATGATCGTCAAGTATGGCGAGTAGAAGAGCTGGTAGCCGGTCACCGCCATCGTCTGTCCGTCCGGGTTGATCGCGCTCGAGGTCACCTCCTGCCCATTGACCGTGGGAACGAGCCGACGACCGAGCGGGGACACCCACTGATTGGTCGGTAGCAGGATCCCCTGGCTGGTGGGCTTTCGGGTGATCTCAGCGTTCCCGAAGATGTCCTTGCCGCCTGACGCCGTCAGCTCAGCCGCCCCGGCCGTTCCCACGGCGATGAGCGCGACTGCGACGATCAGCAGCCGACCGAACAGCCGATTCCGGAAGAAGGAACGATTATTCAGCACCATGCTCTCCCTTCGTCGAGCGGTGGCTTGGCGGACATGCTCATGACAGGTTGGTGCGCCAACCTGGCAAGCCTCGACGGAGGCAAAGTGAACCAACGACGACGATCCCGAGCAACTCGGGTCACAAGAAAGTAACGGGGCCGTCACCACTCAGCCCAGACGCCGTTATCCGGTTCGATGGCGCGGCCGGGCAGTGCCGGTTCGACGTCGATTCGGCACTTGACTGGACGCCGCGGTCGGCGTTCCGACACTCAGCCGGTGCAGGCTCGCCAGCCGGTCGCGCAGGTCAGGAGCTGATCGCGCCCCGGCGGTACCCGGTCGCGGGCCCTCCCCGAGCATCGACGGAGTGCTTGACTACGGTCCAATCGTGATCGACCGAGGAGCTGAGATGCGGCTGGTGGCAGAGTCACTGGAATTCCCTGAAGGCCCCGTCGTCCTCGATGACGGCCGAGTTGCGGTCGTTGAGGTGAAGAGCGGCTCGGTCGCCCTGGTGGATCCCGCTGACGGTGGGATCGATCGCATCCCGACCGGGGGAGGACCAGCCGGCGGAGCGCTCGGCCCCGACGGGAAGCTCTACGTCTGCAACACCGGCGGTTTTACCGGGTGGAGCACGACGAACGGACTGACGTTCCCGAGTGTTTCATCGATCGACGACGCCATCGGCATGATTCAAGTGGTCGATCTTGGGACCGGGCAGGTCAGTGATCTCTATGTCGACTGCGGCGGCATCGGCTTGAACTTGCCCAACGATCTCGTCTTCGATGCGCATGGTGGCTTCTACTTCACCGATTACGGCAGACAGCGCGGGCGCGTCGTGGACTGCGGCGTGCTGTACTACGCCAAGGCAGACGGCTCGGAGATCGTCGAGGTCGCCTTCCCGATGACGACGCCGAATGGGGTCGGTCTGGCTCCCGGAGGTGAGAAGCTCTATGTTGCCGAGACCATCACCTCGAGGCTGTGGAGCTACACGGTGATTGCGCCCGGCCAGGTGAAAGAGAGAGCGGGAATCCATGCCTCTCCCGACGGCGTCGTCTACAGCGCGCCGGGCTTCCAGCCGTTCGACTCGCTCGCCGTCGAAGCAAACGGGAATATCTGCGTGGCGACCACCGCGCGAGGGGGGATCACGGTCGTGAGCCCCGCAGGTGAGCTGGTCGAGTTCGTGAAGGTCCCTGGGGAGGATCCGGCGATCACCAACATCGCGTTTGGCGGGCCGGACATGCGAACGGCATACATCTGCTCGGCGGCGCGGGGGAGGCTCTACGCCGCGGACTGGCCGCGGCCGGGACTCACGCTGGAGCACAGCAGCTCGGCGTCCGCGGCAGCGCCGACCTCGGACTGATTCTGACGCGCGCGTGGACCCCGCGGGGCCTCGCTGGCCGGGGCGGCGGACTGCCCCTTGCACCTTCGGCTTCGCCTCGCGGAAGAAGGCGCGATCCGGGATCGGATCAGCGTGGCTGCTTGTTGGCGAGGGGAAGCGAACTCCGCGCTCGGCGAGACGTATCGTCCACGCGCGTGTAGGCTCGCGTCGTGAGCGCGCTCGGCTTGGCGGTTCCGATCATGCAGGCGCCGGTCGCCGGCGCCGCCACGGCTCGACTCGCTGGCGAGGTGTCGCGGGCGGGAGGCCTCGGCTCGTTGGGCGCGTCGTGGACCGAGCTGGGGGTCCTGCGGGAGCAGATCCGATCGATCGGGCGGATCATGGATCGCCCGTTTTGCGTGAACCTTGCGCTCGATTTTGAGCAGGACGAGCGGCTTTAGGTCGCTGCCGAGGAGCGGGCGCCGATCGTGTCGTTCTCCTTCGGGCTTCGTCCGCAGCTGGTCGCGCGCGCGGGCCGCCTGCAGCCGGCGCGCGCGCCAGGCGCGCGAGTGTTGGTACAGGTCGGCTCGGGGGACGCGGCGCGAGCGGCGGCCGATGCGGGCGCCGACGCGCTGATCGTCCAGGGTGTCGAGGCCGGCGGTCATGTACAGAGCGTCGTGGGTCTGCTGCCGCTGTTGGCCGAGGTGCGAAGGGCCGTGTCGCTGCCAGTGCTCGCGGCGGGCGGAATCGGCGATCCGGCATCGGCGCGTGCCGCGCTCGCCGCCGGCGCCGTGGCTGTTGTGATGGGCACCCGATTTGTCGCCAGCGACGAGTCCGACGCCCATCCGCGGTACAAGGCGCGCTTGCTGCAAGCCGAAGCTCGCGACACGGCGCTGACTGAACTCTTCGACGTGGGCTGGCCGGCGTCGCCGCATCGTGTGCTCCGCAACAGCACCTATCAGCGCTGGGAGGCCGCCGGCAGCCCGCCGTCAGGCGAGCGCCCAGAGGAGGGTGAGGAGATCGCCGGCGGCATACCGCGGTACGCGGCCAACCTGCCGCTCGCGGGCATGGAGGGCGACGTCGAAGCGATGGCGATGTACGCCGGCCAAAGCGTGGGGGCGATTACCGAAGTGCAGCCGGCGGCAGCGATCGTCGAGCGCTTCGCCGCCGCGCTGCGCAACGGATAGCCCCTCTCCGCGGCCGCTGCTGTCCGGCGTCCCAAGCGGCGCTGTCTCACATCGCGATACAGGTGTCTGCGCCAAGAACCGCCTCCGCCGCAACGGACGGAGGATGTGATCGGTCGCACAAACGGGATGAAGCGGGAACCGGTTGTGGGAAGCCCACAACCGGTTCCTCCACGTGATCGGCCCAACCGCGAACGATGCGGCTTTGGTTCCGCATACGCATACCAGGACGCCATTGTTCGCGCGCTTTGCAGCTGACGGCTGGTCCGCGACCTGTAGCCGGCTCACAACTCGGTTACTTTGTGCAACACCCTCGACGAGGTTGACAACTGACCGCGGCCCGCCGCGACGCTCAGAGGGCTCGTTGACCGAGGCTCGGTTCTGTGGCGCGCCCGATCAGGCGGCCGCGGCGAACCGGTGCGATCGACGGACGCGCGCGCAGCGGTCCAGCACAGTAGCGCGAGCGTCAGCGTGTCCACGCACGGTGGCGAGTGGAGCGCCGAGTTGGATCACAGCGAGCGTTCCATACAGCACTTCGAACAGCGCGCCCGCGGCCTCCTCAGGGTCGTGGGCGCCGGCGTCGGCGAAGCGCTCTCGCAAGAACGACAGGGTCACCATGCGCGCCGTGTGCGAGCGCTGCGCCACCATGGGATCGTCTGGCAGCTCGACCACGGCGTTGAGGAACGGGCAGCCGCGAAAGCGCTCCTGGCTCATCCACGCGGCGGCCCTGTCGACAATTTCCAATAGTTGATCCCGCGGTGTCTCGGCGCCGGCGCATGCTTCTTCTAACCATGCGAGGCGTCGATCGATCATTTGTGTGAGATATGCGTCAAGTATCACCTGCCGCGAGGTGAAGTGGTAGTACATCGAGCCTTTCAGGATCCCCGCACGTTCTGCGATCTCCGCCACGCTCGTGCGTTTGATTCCTCGGTAGTAGAACAGCTGCGACGCAGCGTCGACAAGTCGTTGTGCGGTGCCGGTTAGCTCGAAGCGATCGCCGCTCCGCGAGGGTGAGATGTGATTCATATGGCCTCCATCATCCGCGTCGCGGCTGACTTTGTCTTTGGACCGCAGGCCCAATCGGTCTGGCCCAGAGTCCAGCAACCGTTCGGTTCCTTATCTCCGCCGTCGATGGGAACCGCGACTCCGGCTGTAACGCCACGACGAGAACCCGGCGTGAGTCGTTGTGCGGTGTCAGCCCGTCTGTGGCGATGACGTGATCCTACTGTACCGAATCCTGTGCCGCCGCGTGCGGCAAGGGCACACGAGCACGCTCGATTGGTGAAACAGGGTCAAACATAACGGAAATTTCACCGGAGACTCTTTGCAGAGCTGCTACGCTTGCGGTGATGGTTACTGGCGATCGATGCCCGAATGACTGTTTGGAGGACAGGCTCAGCTGTTTCGTGGGTCATCCTTTCGGTCCAAGTATTCGAGGCCGAGTGGGCCGATTGCCGATACCTGGGTGACGTACTGGCCGGACCTCGCCCAGTGGAAGTGAGGGGTGCGGCCGGGGAGCACGACGACGGCGCCCGGTGGATAGGCCTCCAACTTCTCGCTGTCGAAGTGTGTGCCCAGGCCGATGTAGAACACGCCTGAGATGACCGTGTAGATACGATCCTCCGGGTGCCAGTGCGGCATTAGCGCCGACTTTCGCGTCGTGGCTTGAGGGGCGGCAGCGTTCGCGGTTGAGTGCGGTTGAGGGGCGCAAACCCTGTGTTTGGTGGGTTTGCGAGTCCGCGGTGGCGTTGCTCGGTGATGGCGATGGGGTCGAACTCGGGGACTGGTTACTAGTCGTCCGAGACGTGCTCGGCAGCTTACGCTCGGCGAGGCGCGTCCGCGGCGACCCGATATCTCAGCGAAATGCGCCGATTCCAGGGGCCCGTGGCCTTCGGCAGCGGGTTGGCGGGCGATTCTGTCCGACCGATCAGGTGTACTATCGGGATCGTCCAGTCAGCGAGATCGCCCCAACCTCGTCCGGGTGGAGAGTTCTTCGCCGAGCCCGCCGACCCGACGCAGCGGCGCTACGAGGCGCTACGCGCGTACCTGCTCGAGGGACGCCCGGCCGCGGAGGTCGCGAACGCGTTCGGGTACACGACCGAGACGCTCAACTCGATCGTGCGCGACTTCCGCTCAGGCCGCCGCGAGTTCTTCATCTCCTCACGCCCCGGGCCCAAGCGCGCGCCTGCGAAGGAGCGCGCGCACGACCGGATCGTTGAACTACGAGCCGCCGCTCACTCGATCGACGAGATCGCGCTGGTGCTCGCGCGGGAGGGCATGCCACTGAATCGCACCGGGATCGCGGAGGTGATCGCCGAGGAAGGATTCGAGCGGCTGTGGCGCCGCCCCGAGGTGCTGCGCGGCGCCCCGCGCCGCGAGCAGCTGCCGCGGACCGGCGTGATCAACTTCGCGCAGTGGCCCGAGCGCGTGGAGACCAAGCACGCCGGCTTGTTCTTGTGCCTGCCCGACCTGGTCGCGCTCGATGTCCCGGCGATCGTCAAGGCGGCGGGGTACCCGGGCACGAGCGTGATCCCGGCGGTGTCATCTGTGCTGTCGCTGCTGGCGCTCAAGCTCGCCAGTATCCGTCGTACCTCGCATGTCGAGGATCTCGCGACCGATCACGGCGCGGCGCTGTTCGCGGGGCTGTCCTCGCTGCCGAAGACGACCGCGCTGACGAGTTACTCCTACAAGCTCTCGCACGAGCGCCAGCACGCGTTCCTGGTCGCGCTCAATCACGCGATGCTGCGTGCGGGGCTGATCGACGGCACGGACTTCGACCTCGATTTCCACGCGATCATGCACTCGGGAGAAGACGCCGCGCTGGAGAAACACTACGTTCCCAGCCGCTCGCAACGGACCCGCTCGGTGCTGACGTTCTTCGCCCAGGACGCCGCCACACGCAACCTTGTGTTCGCCAACGCCGATATCTCCAAGGCCACCCAAGCGCGCGAGGTGATCGCCTTCTGCGAGCACTGGCGCTCACTGACCGGCACCGATCCCGGCCTGCTGGTGTTCGATCAGAAACTCACCACCCAGGCCGTGCTCGCCGAGCTCGACGAGCGCGGTGTCACGTTCATGACCCTGCGAATGCGCTCACCCGCCCTGATCCGCCACATCGACCAGCTCGACCCCAAAGCATGGAAGACGGTCCGGCTCGATCGCGACGGTAACTATCGAAAACCCCAGGTGGTGGACGAGACCGTGCGCCTGTCCGACTACCCCCACCCGATCCGGCAACTCGTCGTGCGCGGCCTCGGCCGCGAGAGCCCGACGGTGCTGATCACCAATCACACCACCGCGACCCCGAAGTTCCTGATCGAACGCTACGCCCGACGGATGACGATCGAGCAACGCCTCGCCGAAGCGATCCGGGCCTTCCACCTCGACTCACTCGCCTCCTCCGTGCCGCTCAACGTCGACCTCGACGTCGTGCTGTCCGTCCTCGCGAGCACTGTCTGCGCCGCCCTGCGCCGGCGCCTCCCCGGCTACCACGCCGCCACCCCCGACACCCTCCAACGCCGCTTCCTGCAAACCGGCGGCGTCATCCACACCAGCGACGACACGATCACCGTCCGACTCGACCGCCGCGCCTACTCACCCGTGCTGCGCTCAGCCGACCTCCCCGACACCAACGTGCCCTGGTGGGGCCGCCGCCAGCTCCGCTACGAATTCGCCGAAAAGTAGGGTCGATCTCGCTCCGCGAAAATCGGCGTTAGCTTGACGCCGGAGGGCAGCTTGACTCTGATCGTGTACAGCCCTGGCTCGGTCGGATCACCGGCTACGATGGCGAGGCGGGCCGATGGCGGGAACGCCGGAAACGGCTTCCAGTCGATGTCCTCAGGCAGGACCGATCTGAAGCCGGCCCCGTCTGATAGGTGAGTCTGCACCTTCGACGACCTCCTCATTCGCTCGGATCCGCCTGTTTTCTCTGAGTAGGTGCGCGGCGAGCTGGTTGCGAGCGCGGTGAAGGCGGCTCATCACCGTCCCCTCCTTGATCTTGAGCGCCCGCGCGGCGTCCTTGTATGAGAGCCCGACGACGTCAACCGCCACGATCGCCTCGCGCAGCGGCTGCGTCAGATCCCGCAACGCGTCGTGGAGCGCGCCGGCCTCGACCATCGAGGCGACCGGGTCTTCCGGGCGCTGGAACGCGTCCAAGTCATCGCCGCCGCCGACGTAGGCGACGGGCCGGGTCGTGCGCTTGGAGCTGATCCAGGTGTTCCGCAGAACGCGCAACAGGTACGCGAGATCGTGGTCACGATGCAGAAAGCGCGGTCGGCGCAGGACCTTTTCGTAGGTGTCCTGCACGAGATCCTCCGCTTCTTCGCGCGAGCCGCACAAGCCGTAGGCGGCCCGGTACAGGCGCTGGACGTGCGCGGTCAGCGCGTCTGGCTCCAACCGTCGTTCGGCCGGTGGGGAGCTGCGCGCGTCGCGGCGTGGAAGGCTCCTTGGCTGCTGCTCGCGAGCCGACGCGCTCGCTTCAACGGCGGCCGCTGACGAGCCCCGAAGCGCGGGCGGGGCCAACTTGATGGTCGTGGACATGCGTCCGCTCGTACCCGATCCGTTCCCTATGTCGCGAGAACGCGACAGATGAAATGTAGCACGCGATCATCTTGTGCACAAGTTCAAATTGCCCTAGATCATTTGGTACAATTGTGTTGATGGCTGGAGAACCCTCGGGTCGTCCGCGTGGGCGGAGGGCCAAGCCCAGCGGCTCGCTGCTGCTTGATGAGCAGCTTTGCTTCGCTCTTTACGCGGCTTCTCGTGCCGTCACCCAGCTCTATCGTCCGCTACTTGACGAGCTGGGGCTGACCTATCCCCAATACTTAGTGATGCTCGTCTTGTGGGAGCGGAGCGAAACTACGATCAAGGATCTCGCGGCTGTCCTCGAGCTCGACCACGGAACCCTGTCGCCGCTGCTCAAGCGCCTCGAGGCCGCCGCCTTGATCGAGCGACGACGGCGCGACGATGACGAGCGCGTCGTTCACGTCACGCTCACGCCCGCGGGCCGCGCGCTGAACGAACGGGCGGCCGCGGTCCCGCAGGTGATCGTCGACTCATACGGCGTCGATGCCGAACAATTCGACGAGCTGCGCTCGAGCCTGCGTGACCTGACGAGATCAGTCACGACCGCAGGCGAACGCCTGCGCGACGACGACGTCGCGAAATCGTAAACGCCTCGCCGGTACATGGAGATCGCGCGGGAAATCGCCGCACGCGTCATCTCTGGCGAGCTGCAGCCCGGCGCCGAGCCCGAGCGCCAACTGAGTGCCTTCCGGTCCAATCCCAGCTCCCGGCTTGGCGAACCCGGCGAGCGGCAGCCCTTAGCGTAAAAAAACTTGGCGTACGCCTTCACGTGTGGTTACCTGGACGGCATGTCGCCGATCTCGCGTGGTTTTTTCCGCCGCAGGGCACCGGTCGAAGATCCGTCGCGCGTCCCCCCTGGCCAGTACGTAACGCGGGACTTCCCGGTGCTCTCGGCGGGGCCGACCCCGCACACTCCGCTCGAGGAGTGGAGCTTCACGATCGGCGGGCAGGTGCAGGAGCCGGTCTCGTGGAGGTGGGAGGAGTTCGTGGCGCTTCCGTCGCAGACCCCCACGCTCGACATCCACTGCGTGACGAAGTGGACGAAGCTCGACACGACGTGGAAGGGCGTCTCGGTCGACACGCTGCTCGAGGCCGTCGACACCGAGGCCCCGTATTTGACCGCGTGGTCGGACGGCGGGTACACGACCAACCTCGCGTTGGAGGACGTGACGGACGGGAAGGCATGGGTGGCGTACGAGTTTGGCGGCGAGCCGCTCGAGTCCGAGCACGGCGGGCCGGCCCGGCTGCTGGTCCCGCACCTCTACTTCTGGAAGAGCGCGAAGTGGGTACGCGGACTGACGCTGACCCCGGACGACGAACCGGGGTTCTGGGAGACCTACGGCTATCACAATCACGGCGACCCTTGGCTGGAACAGCGTTACCAAGGCGACTGACCTGGCAGCAAGGCCGCGTGGTCGAGCTGGTCCACGAGACCGCACGGACGAAGAACGTCGTCCTCGACGTTCCCGACTGGCAAGGTCACCGCGCAGGGCAGCACGTCGACGTCCGGCTGACCGCTGAGGACGGCTACCAGGCAGAGCGCAGCTACTCGATCGCGTCGGCTCCGGAGGATCCCCAGCTCGTGTTGACAGTCGAGCGTCTCGACGACGGCGAGGTCTCGCCCTACCTGACCGACGTGCTGATGCCGGGCGACGAGCTCGAGTTGCGCGGGCCGATCGGCGGCTACTTCATCTGGGAGCAGTCGCTGGGCGGGCCACTACTGCTGATTGCCGGCGGCTCCGGGGTCGCCCCGTTTCGCGCGATGTTGCGCCACTGGTCGGCCGTCCACAGCTCGACGCCGACGCGCCTTCTGTACTCGTCTCGGTCGCTCGAGGATCTCATCTACAGATCGGAGCTACTGAACGGCGCTTATGACGGGGTCGACGTGCGGATCGCGCTGACGCGCCAGTGGCCCGATGACTGGCAGGGACACCGAGGGAGGATCGACGGCGAGCTTCTACAGCAGCTGGCATGGGCGCCAAGCGAGCGTCCGCTGGTCTACATCTGCGGTCCCACGGGGTTCGTCGAGGCCGCCGCCCAATCGCTCGTGGGGGAAGGACACGATCCCGGTCGCATCAGAACCGAGCGCTTTGGCCCGACGGGCACATAAAACGGGGAGTGGAGAGGAGCCATGGACGCACTCGACGGGAACGCGATCGCCGGAGACCTATTCGAGCACTTCGGCCACGAGATGACGATGGCCGAGCTGCGGTGTTCACACTGCAAGAACACCTCGCTGATCGCCGAGCTCCGCGTGTACATGAAGGCACCGGGCGCCGTCGCTCGCTGCCCGACGTGCAACGAGGTTGTCATGGTGATCGTCGACGTTCGCGGCGCCCAGCGCTTCGACATGTCGCAGATGGAGATCGTGAGCCCCACCTGAAGCGGGGGGGCGTGGACCTCTGGACCGGTACGCTCGCCAGGATCGCAGGCGCTGGTGCCACGAGAGGAGTGACCAATGGATTCCATTGATCTGTCCCGGGAAATCACCGACCTGCTCGGCGCCGGTGGTCATGGAGCACGGATGCCCGGGGCGCTCATCTACGAGTACCGGCCACGGATCGAGCAGGTAGTCGAGTACGGCGCCTCGGCCAACGCCGTACTTTCAGGTCAGCAACCACCCGCCGAGGGTGCGCGTTTCGACTTCTATCTTGCGGGGCCGGTCAGCGGACCGAAGCTCCAAGGGACGTTTAGGGGCGTGGACTACATCTACTTCCGCGCCGACGGTCGCGCCGAGTTCCACATTCACGGCGAGATCACGACCGAGGACGGGAAGAAGGTCGCGCTGGAAGCGGGAGGCGTCGCGATTCGAGAGGAAGGCTCTCGCGTCTTACAGCTCCGCGAGCATGTTTCCCTGATGACCAACCATCCCGAGCTCTTGTGGGTAAATCCGATCGAGGTCTGGGCCCAGGGCGTGGTCGACGTGTCGACCGGACAGGTCCACGTCGAGGCATACAGCGTCTAAACGCGCGCGTCGTAACCAGGATCGAGCGTGTCAGAAGCTCGCGTCGATCGTCGTGATGCGCAAACACGTGCGCGACAGGCACTCCGGCAGGCAGGCACAGCGTCGCTCCCACGCGCAGGACGAGCGGGCGATCCGCCGCGGCCAGCAGGAAGCAGATCGTGAGAGCCCGCCCGCCGGATGAGGCAGCTTCGTGGGGCGGGTTCTCACGATCAGATCCTGGCTGTTGGCTATCTGCGCGTGTAGTAATCGGCGTTGATCTGGATGTACTTCTGCCACTCGTCGGGCAGCTGGTCCTCGGAGAAGCAAGCGTCCACCGGGCACGCCTCGACGCACGCGTCGCAATCGATGCACTCCCCCGGTCGATGTACAGCTGCGGTTCATCGTCAAACCCCTCCTCGTCCTGGGCGGGGTGGATGCAGTCGACCGGGCAGACCTCCACACACGAGAGATCCTTCGTACCGATGCAAGGCTCGGCGATCACATACGCCATCCGCTGAATCTCCTGACACGATGAGCGAAGACCACTGCGCGAACTGTTGCACTTCAACCGCGGTTGAAGTCAAGCCGGGACAGTCACCCGCCGTCGGGCGCCGCTCGTCGCGGTCGCGGCGATGGTCTGGCAAAGCGGCAGGACGCGCTCGTCGAACATGCGGCACACGTCGATCGAGCCGCAGTCGCGTGACCCGAGGAGATCGCGGGTCTCCTCGAGCGTGAATCCGACCCGCTGCGCGGCGTCGATGATCGCCAGTCGGCGAAACACGTCCTCGCTCAAACCTTCTGGCTCCGCTTGACTTCAACCGGGCTTCAAGAGCCAAGGCTACCGGTGTGACCCCTGCGACAGCTCCCGATCGCTGCAGGGCTCGCAGCCGCGGAGGCTGTGCAGGCGGTGTCCTGATCAGCCGTGAGCGCGATGCATGACCCCGCAGACCCCGCGTGTGCTGGCGGCAGCGAGCGGCAGCGTGGCGTCTCGGCAGGCGACGGCCGTCGCGGCGAATCTCGCCAGCACGTTCGAGGCTCAGCTCGTGATCCTGCGCGTCGTGCCGCCGGTCGAGTACCGATCAGAATTCCAGTGTTTTGTCCGGCTGATACGGCGGCGCGACGCCCCATCCCCACCGGGGGACGGGTGCGTGTGCGACCGTCTGCGCTCCCGGCTGTGAGTTGTGAACTGCGAGCCGGGTTCCCCATTCCGCGTAACCCATGATTGCCGCTCGGAACTCGGGGTCTGCGGGAAGGTTGGCGTCATCCGCAGCGCGGCTGAGAAGCGTGACGAATGCCAGGCGCTGTTCAGCGCTAATCGCAAGGTCGCGGTGACGACCAAGCATGTGTTCATAGCCTCCGCGTCGCTCGGTGTAGGTCGCCGGCCCGCCCATCACCTCGACCCACCAGTCCGTCACGCGGGCGCGATGCTCCTCGCTGACCTTCCCGCCGAACATCGCCGCGATGTCCGGCCTTTCGAGCTCGACGAGATCGTAGAAACGATTGAGCCAGCGGACGAAAGCGTCCCGCCCGCCCGCCCACTCATAGATGGTGGCGATCCGATCATCCATCCCCTCGAACGCTACCGCCTCAGGCCTCGCCAATAGCGGGGGCTCCGCGGGCAAGCTGCGGCCCGGCTCGACGAACACGACAGTCGAGAAAGCGGGGACGTCGACCGAGCTGCGCATGATGGCCTAGGACGACATCCACGGACCCCGCCCATCGTAAGGGCACGAGCACGCTGGTCACTCCCACCGCGTGAGCGCCGGCCGTGCCTCACATTCCCTCTTTGATCCCTCGCGTGATCAGCCACCGATTTGTAGGAAACGACGTCAGGAACCCGAGGGTCATCCCGACCTGCATGAGAAACCAGTAGGCAACGTGGTCGGGCTGCAGATGGGGGTTGGGGAAGAAGACGAAGAACATCAGGGCCATCCAGCCGAACAGGCCGATCTCAAAGGTCGTCACCGAGAGCGTGTCGGACTTCAGCGCTGCGATGACGCCGTCGCGGACGCTCAGCCGCCGCATTGCCGTGATCGCGAAGTACTGGAAGGCGATCCCGAATATGAACGCCAGCACGAAGTCCACGAGGTATTCCGGCCAGAGCGCGACACCCGTGATCGCTGCCCCGATCGCGAACAAGACCCACTCGCCGATCAGATCCCCGACCGCGCACCCCGCGCCGCAGTGGGTGTCGCTGATTCCTACCGACACCGAGAACGGGTAGTGGTGGCGATCACCGGTCTCCTCGCGGTAGCGCGGGCTGTTCAGCCGCCCCCCAGCGCCGGTACGCCAGCCAGCCCAGCGGGCCGGAGTACAGCGCGGTCAGGGGCCAGACCACGTCCATGATCCAGACGTGCTGCCGATACCCCCTGACGAAGATGTCAACGACGATCAGACCGGTGCACAGGAACGCGCACGCCAGCGAAATCCAAGCCGCGACGGTTAGCCACGTCGGCGGCATGTGCGGACGTTAGATATGACAACGGAGGTCTTCTTACCGTGGAGAGCGCGCCACGACGCGCCGAGAGTGTCCCAATCGCGGCCGGTCCGCTCTGCTGCAAACTGCATTTGGTTCATCGCGGTATCCGGGGAGCGTCCACGCCTGTGCGCGGCCGCGGCGTAGCCGTGACCCTCAGCCGCGGCGCAGCAGCCGCCCGACAGCGGCCATCATCTCTTCGGTGCGCTCGTCCTGCTGATCCGGTTCGGCGCCGATCACGCAGGTGTGCGCGTGGCCGTCGAGCAGCCCAAGCGCGACCTTGTCGAGCGCGGCCTGTGCGGCGCTGATCTGGGTGAGGATGTCGATGCAGTAGCGGTCGTCCTGCACCATGCCCTCGATCCCGCGGATCTGTCCTTCGATCCGCGCCAGCCGCGCGAGCAGCTGGTCTTTGGTGGCCGTGTAGCCCCTGGTGGGTGTCTGAGTCTTTGCCATAACGACATCGTATCACTACCTCTACCCCCTAGGGGTATCTGGTACAGTCTTCGCATGAGCGTCCTCGACGTCATCTGGCACGGCCTCAGAGACTCGTTCTTGATGGCATGGGAGGTGTGGTGGGCGCTCGTGCTCGGCTTCTTCATCTCGGCGATCGTGCAGACGTGGGTGCCGCGCGAGCGGGTCGAGGGGCTGATGAGCGGGTCGGGCGCGCGGTCGGTCGGCTGGGCGACCGGGCTCGGCGCGGCGTCGTCGTCCTGCTCCTACGCGGCGATCGCGATCGCGAAATCCCTGTTCCAGAAGGGCGCCAGCGCGGCGTCCGCGCTGGCGTTCCAGCTCGCCTCGACCAACCTCGTGTGGGAGCTCGGGCTGGTGCTGTGGGTGCTGATCGGCTGGCAGTTCGCGCTGGCGGAGTACGTCGGCGGGATCGTGATGATCGTGCTGATGACCGTGTTGCTGCGGTTGTTCGTGAGCCGGCGGCTCGAGGCGCAGGCGCGTGAGCACGCCGTCGAGGCCGATACGGGCCATCAGCATCACATGGCCGGCGAGCAGCTTTCATGGCGTGAGCGGCTGACATCAATGCGGGCGTGGTCCGATGTCGCGCACAACTTCCGCGGCGATTGGCAGATGTTGTGGAAGGAGATGACGCTCGGGTTCCTGCTGGCTGGGTTCATCGCTCAGCTCGGGAACGGCTTCTCCGGGAGCGTGTTCATTCGTCACGCGCCGGCGCCGTTACCGACGATCGAGAACGTGATCGTCGGCCCGATCATCGCCGTGCTCAGCTTCGTCTGCTCGGTCGGGAACGTCCCGCTCGCCGCGGTCCTGTGGTCGGGTGGAATCTCGTTCGCCGGGGTGCTGGCGTTCCTGTTCGCCGACCTGATCGTGATCCCGATCCTGTTGATCTACCGCAAGTACTACGGAACCCGGTTCACGGTGCGGATCACCGCCTTGATGTTCATAACGATGGTGATCGCCGCGCTGATCGTCGACGGGATCTTCAGCGCCCTCGGACTCATCCCCACGGGACCACGCCCCACCCGGGCGGACATCTTCAGCTCGATCGCGGTCAACTACAAGCTGGGGCTCAACATTCTTGGGCTGCTCATCTTCGCGCCTTGTTCCGGTTGACCGCGGGCCGTGGAGCGACGGACCCGGTATGCGGAATGAAGGTCGACCGCGCCAAGGCGCTCACCAAGGAGTTCGCAGGCGAGACGCACTACTTCTGCTCGACCGGCTGCCTGCACGCGTTCGAAGCCCGCTCACTCACCCGCAACGACGTTGCCCATCCCGCGGAGGTTTCGCACGCGCGCTGACCGAGCGGGTCCTCAACGCGATCCACCGCTTCGGGCGCGAAACGAGCCGGTCCGCCGTGTCGTAGTCCGTCAGTCGGCGTCCACCGGTCGGGCCGGCGGGAGACCGTCGAGCGCCGCGTCGAGGATCGGCCCCACGTAGGCGGAGTCTCCCGGGATCTTGGCGATCGCGACGACCATGTCGAGGATCTGCTCCAGCGTGACGTCACGCCGGACTTCGTGAGCCTCCTGTGCGGCCAGAAGCAGCGGGCGACCGGCCGCGAGCACACGCGGGCGACCCGCCCCGAACACGGGGTTGTCTGAGTCTGAGTGTTGGAGCAGCTCCGCGGCAACGTGGCGCTTGCTCGTGAAGTAGATGAAGAACCGGCGCAGCCAAGCCGCGAACGCTGCTCCCGGGGTGTCGCCGTCGATCGCCGCCGCGGCTCTGCAGACGGCGTCGACCTCGTCGATATAGAGCGCTTCCAAAAGTTCTCTACGGTTTGAGAAGTTGCGGTAGAGGGTCGCCATGCCGACCCCGGCGCGGCGCGAGATCTCGGCCATCGAAACATCTGCGTCCGCTTCGGCGAACGCAGCCCGCGCGGCCGTGAGGATCTTCTCGCGGTTGCGCTCGGCGTCGGACCGTCTGGCGGGCGCTTCGGATGTCGTGCTGGTAGTCATCGCATAAGTGGAGAGGGTATCCGGTATAGTGTTCTGGACACCCTCTCCGTTTCGACACGGGTTGCTGGCCGTTCCGAGCCCGTCGTCAGTCTCGTCGTGTCTGACGCCGCTCGTACGATATGGACGTGGGCGCCGAACCATCGGACTTCGCGCTTGAAGCTTTCAAGGCACTCAGGGCAGAAGTCGATCATTACTTGCAAGCGATGGGTGTGCTGGTCGGTGTCGCACTGACAGCTGTTGGAGCAATCGGGGCTTTCGCACTGAGTAAGCCTGGCAATCGGGAGGCGCTTCTCGTTCTGCCATTTGTGCTGAGTGGCCTCGGCAGCTTGGTGCAGGTCAACAACGGGATCCAAGTAAGGCGGCGAGATGAGTACATTCGGACCTACTTGTGGCCCAAGACGACCTTGCCGCCGACGGGCCAGGGTCTGCCCGTGGTGTCATGGGAGGAGTGGATAGCGACCATGCGGGTCGATCAATCGGCGCTCAACCCAGCCAAGGTGGCCGGAGCCGCCGGATACGTGGTTGTGCTCAGCTTCCTGAGTGCGGGTGCGCTCGCACTGACTGCGTCGCTCGCATGGGCCAAGACGTCGCTCGCAATCGTTTGGGTCTTTGGAGCCTTGATCATGCTCGCCTCCGCTGGTATCGGTTTGGTCGTAGAGGCGAAGGAGCTCGCTCCCGGCGATCACTATCCGCATAAGTCGCCGCGGCCATCCCCAACCTCCCCGCACGACCAGACCGCTGAACTCCAGTAGCCCGAGTGTCCGTAAGTGTCAGGCTAGGCAGTGCGTTCTGGTTACTGCGCCAGGAGGCACCGAATCCAAGCTGACGGTGAGCTGAACGAACTTGCCCGAAGTCAGAAGCTGGACAGGGCGCATGGTGAGGCAAAGGAGCGGCCGCAGCCTAATTGGGCTTGAGACGCGCTGTCCGGCGGCGTCTAACACGACTCAATCATGCGCTGGATCCGGCGTGCTTCGCGTCAGCCGCGCAATCGCTTTGACCCGCGGGGCGCCGAAACCTCGGCGAGTGCTTCGGCGGCATCTGAATCACGCCGATCGCGTCGGCTCAGCGCCGGGCGCATGATTGCTTTCGCGGCGCCGGACGGTCGGGCACGCCGCCGAGCCCGCTTGCGCAATGCCACGGACCGATGCATCTCGCCACACGACGCGGACTGCTGGATCCTCCCGGCCGTGCGATCGTCGACCTGCTCGGGACCGCGTCGGCGATCCGCGCTGCTGCTCTCGGTGGGGATGCAATAGCGGGCTCGAGCGCAAGCCGGCATACGAAGCAATAGTCGGCGCAGGGCGCCAGCCATCACTGCTCTCGGGTATTAGCGATCGTCAGCTCCCCGTCGACGGCGCTGTGCGTATGCCGCGATTCCGATCGCCGGCTATCGCCCAGCAATCGCCCGGCGCGGTACTTGCGGCATCGCGGAAGCGGGGCGGGACCGCAGCGACGGACCCGGTCCTGAGATTCGCCGGTTGCGCGCGCCGGAACGGACCGGGTGCTTGCGAGGCCGCGGAGTTGTCGTTGGGCTGCTTCACTTCGGCGGGCAACGAGGGGCTTGGGTCGGGGAGGGTTGCTCTGGGGCCGGCGGGTCGCGGTGGGGTGAATTCGTGCGCGTCACGCGGTCTGCGGAGGTTGTGCGTGCCGTCTTTTGCTGGCCCGTCTGGCGGCGGCGAGAGAATCGCCGGGGGGGTCTGCCCGGGGCGGCGGGGAGCCGTAAGATCCGTGTTCGTATGGCGCCTAGATCGCTCTCGGTGTTTACGGGGCCCGGGCGTAGGCGTCATCGGCAGCCCCCGACGTTTTATGGCATGGCCTGGTTTATCTTGGTCGTCCTTGCGCTCGTCGGCTTGGTGGCCGTGGTGCTGCTTGTCCTGGGCCTCTTGAACGTGCATTGGGTGACCCAGCACTTCAGCGTCCACTAGCTGAGAGGAGCGCGGTTGCGAGTGCCTGTCTGGGGGGTGAATGGAGAAGCGGGTCTGGTGATCGGGTTGCAGCGATCCGTGGGAGGAAATGGGCATCCTGACGGCGTGTGGCGGTCGGACCGAAATTCTCGGTGGACGGTTGTTCGACGGGCGTCGGGGCTGCAATCGGGGCGCTTGTCGGGCTCGCCAGGGCGGGCTATTGATCGCGATCGAGCGACTCGAGCGGATCGGCTGCATCGGCCGCTAGCCGCATCTCGACGATCGTCGCAGCGTGCTCGTCGAGGCCACCGAGGCGATCGCGCCGCTGGTCGCCGAGGTCTTCGGCGCCCTCATCGAACGGGTCAAGTTGTGGTTTGGCGGGTACGGCCGGGGTGCGTGTCGCGGCGTCAGTGCAGGCCCCGCGCGCGACTCTGACCACGGGTTCTTAGAGCAACGCCCGCGTTGGGGCCTGACGCCTCCACGTGCCATCGTGGCGGGGCCGCCGGTTCGGTGCGCGACGGGGAGAAGGCAGCCGTTTGGCGAGGGGTCTCTCGGTGCTTGCGGCGGCCGGCGTTTTGGCTGGCGCTGAGATCGACGGCCGCGCGCTGGGCATCAAGACGCAGCGCGCGGCCAACGAACCCTCCTTGATGGTCGCGCGATCTCCTCGTGGGTGCCCCAGACCCGACCAGGAGATCCCGTTCGGTGGCTGCCCCTTGCCACGCGCGCAGCAGCGCGATCTCGGAGTTGATGAAGCGAGCAAAGTATGTGATCAGCAGGCCGAGCTTCCAGCCGCCGACAGCGTTCAGGGGCGAGCGCGATCGACCTGGATCGATCCCGGCCGTAGCGCGATAAGGGCGGTGCGTGCCGGCGACGCGAGCCCGTCCGTGTGGGCGCTGAGTGGCGGAGCGCCAAATCACGGCCCATCGCTATGGTCGCTGGTCGCGACCCGTGCGCACCGATCGCCGCTCGAAGCGAGACGCTTCTGCGAGGGGGACTGCACAGGGCTTCGTTGTAATCCGGCTTTGCGGCGCGTCGCATTCGGCTCCTGCAGGGGGTGGATGTTGTTTCTGTAACCACCCCCGCATGCCGCCATTCGGCCGCCGCGAGCGCGCTTGTCGCGTTGCGCTGATGTCTGGCTGCCCCGCCCCGCGGGCCGCGCAGCCAAACCTCAACAGCTGCGACCCTACTCCGATCCCAACCGAATACAAGGGGTCCGAGAGACCGCGTTCGGGTACGCTGAGGATGGATTGGCGTTTCAGCGGTGCGTCCGCTTCAGGCGCACAAGCGCAAACGGCCGGAGAACTCGCGACGGTGAGCATCACACACAGAAGAGGACGACGAGGTCGGCGATGAGCGACCCCGGGCCTGAGGACCGCGCCGTGCGGCTGCTCGTCGGCGGCAGGCTGCTGGCCGAGATCACCAACCGGATCGTCGCGTTCATGCGCGAGCACTACGGGCGTGGACCGATCAAAGCCAAGACTTACGTGCTTGACAACCTGATCGTGTGCGTGCTTTCAGATGGGTTCACCGCGATCGAGCGCACGATGATGGAGGGCGGCGAACCCGACCGCGTGCTCGAGATGCGCCGCGACTTCCAACGGATGATGAAGCAGCGCTACAGCGAAATGATCGAAGCGCTCACGGGCCGCAAAGTACTCGCGTTCCTCAGCCAAGCGCACGTCGAACCCGACCTCACGATCGAGATTTTCCTGATGGACGGGCCGCTAGCCGGATTCGGCGCACTAGAGCTCGTCGACCCCCCACCGACCAACCCCGGCACCGGCGAGGACTAACGCCGATTTTCGCGGAGCGAGATCGACCCTACTTTTCGGCGAATTCGTAGCGGAGCTGGCGGCGGCCCCACCAGGGCACGGTGGTGTCGGGGAGGTCGGCTGAGCGCAGCACGGGTGAGTAGGCGCGGCGGTCGAGTCGGACGGTGATCGTGTCGTCGCTGGTGTGGATGACGCCGCCGGTTTGCAGGAAGCGGCGTTGGAGGGTGTCGGGGGTGGCGGCGTGGTAGCCGGGGAGGCGCCGGCGCAGGGCGGCGCAGACAGTGCTCGCGAGGACGGACAGCACGACGTCGAGGTCGACGTTGAGCGGCACGGAGGAGGCGAGTGAGTCGAGGTGGAAGGCCCGGATCGCTTCGGCGAGGCGTTGCTCGATCGTCATCCGTCGGGCGTAGCGTTCGATCAGGAACTTCGGGGTCGCGGTGGTGTGATTGGTGATCAGCACCGTCGGGCTCTCGCGGCCGAGGCCGCGCACGACGAGTTGCCGGATCGGGTGGGGGTAGTCGGACAGGCGCACGGTCTCGTCCACCACCTGGGGTTTTCGATAGTTACCGTCGCGATCGAGCCGGACCGTCTTCCATGCTTTGGGGTCGAGCTGGTCGATGTGGCGGATCAGGGCGGGTGAGCGCATTCGCAGGGTCATGAACGTGACACCGCGCTCGTCGAGCTCGGCGAGCACGGCCTGGGTGGTGAGTTTCTGATCGAACACCAGCAGGCCGGGATCGGTGCCGGTCAGTGAGCGCCAGTGCTCGCAGAAGGCGATCACCTCGCGCGCTTGGGTGGCCTTGGAGATATCGGCGTTGGCGAACACAAGGTTGCGTGTGGCGGCGTCCTGGGCGAAGAACGTCAGCACCGAGCGGGTCCGTTGCGAGCGGCTGGGAACGTAGTGTTTCTCCAGCGCGGCGTCTTCTCCCGAGTGCATGATCGCGTGGAAATCGAGGTCGAAGTCCGTGCCGTCGATCAGCCCCGCACGCAGCATCGCGTGATTGAGCGCGACCAGGAACGCGTGCTGGCGCTCGTGCGAGAGCTTGTAGGAGTAACTCGTCAGCGCGGTCGTCTTCGGCAGCGAGGACAGCCCCGCGAACAGCGCCGCGCCGTGATCGGTCGCGAGATCCTCGACATGCGAGGTACGACGGATACTGGCGAGCTTGAGCGCCAGCAGCGACAGCACAGATGACACCGCCGGGATCACGCTCGTGCCCGGGTACCCCGCCGCCTTGACGATCGCCGGGACATCGAGCGCGACCAGGTCGGGCAGGCACAAGAACAAGCCGGCGTGCTTGGTCTCCACGCGCTCGGGCCACTGCGCGAAGTTGATCACGCCGGTCCGCGGCAGCTGCTCGCGGCGCGGGGCGCCGCGCAGCACCTCGGGGCGGCGCCACAGCCGCTCGAATCCTTCCTCGGCGATCACCTCCGCGATCCCGGTGCGATTCAGTGGCATGCCCTCCCGCGCGAGCACCAGCGCGATCTCGTCGATCGAGTGAGCGGCGGCTCGTAGTTCAACGATCCGGTCGTGCGCGCGCTCCTTCGCAGGCGCGCGCTTGGGCCCGGGGCGTGAGGAGATGAAGAACTCGCGGCGGCCTGAGCGGAAGTCGCGCACGATCGAGTTGAGCGTCTCGGTCGTGTACCCGAACGCGTTCGCGACCTCCGCGGCCGGGCGTCCCTCGAGCAGGTACGCGCGTAGCGCCTCGTAGCGCCGCTGCGTCGGGTCGGCGGGCTCGGCGAAGAACTCTCCACCCGGACGAGGTTGGGGCGATCTCGCTGACTGGACGATCCCGATAGTACACCTGATCGGTCGGACAGAATCGCCCGCCAACCCGCTGCCGAAGGCCACGGGCCCCTGGAATCGGCGCATTTCGCTGAGATATCGGGTCGCCGCGGACGCGCCTCGCCGAGCGTAAGCTGCCGAGCACGTCTCGGACGACTAGTAACCAGTCCCCGAGTTCGACCCCATCGCCATCACCGAGCAACGCCACCGCGGACTCGCAAACCCACCAAACACAGGGTTTGCGCCCCTCAACCGCACTCAACCGCGAACGCTGCCGCCCCTCAAGCCACGACGCGAAAGTCGGCGCTAACCGCTGCCGCGGGTGCGCAGACGGGACGACGGCCTCCCGACGCCCCCTCCGCGGGACGCGTTGCCCCGTAGGAGGGGATGGACGGCTGTCGTGGTGCGCTTCGGTGAGAGCGACACCGCGCGTTGGGTGAGACGTCTGGCCGTAGCCCGCTGAGAGGCATCGACCTCGGCCCCAAGCGCTCGCGTGACCTCAGGGAGACTTGAGCAGGTCATCGGTATTGCCGTCGTGCGCGCGGGTCTGCGAGCGGCGCTCTGGTCGCGCAGCGACGGACCAGGGAGGACGTATACCTTCCCGCTGCTGTGACCGCCAGGACAACTGACGCGGTCCTCAAGGCAAGGGCGTGCGGTCACGCGGTCTGACCGGATCAGGCCGTGCACGCCTGGGTGTTTTGCGGGCGGTACCGGCCGTTGCGCTATAGTCAACGGTGGTTGGCACTCTCAGGCTGAGAGTGCCAAAACCTCCTCAATCGAGCCCCCACTGGAGGCCGCGTCTCATGAAACTTAAGCCGCTCGGCGATCGCGTGATTGTGCGCGCGATCGAGGAGGAAGAAACGACCGTGGGCGGGATCGTTCTGCCCGACACCGCGAAGGAAAAGCCCCAGAAGGGCAAGGTTCTCGCGGTCGGCGACGGCAAGATCAGCGAGGACACCGGCAAGCGCATCGCGCTGGACGTCACCGAGGGCGACGAGGTCCTCTACAGCAAGTACGGCGGCACCGAGATCAAGGTCGACGGTGAGGAACTGCTGGTCCTGCGCGAGTCCGATGTACTCGCCAAGGTCCAGTCCTAAGGAAATCAGGGACACATGCCCCACAAGGAACTCAAATACGCCGAGGACGCCCGCAAGGCGCTCGAGGGCGGCGTCGACGCGGTCGCGAACGCCGTCAAGGTCACGCTCGGCCCCAAGGGCCGCTACGTCGTGCTCGACAAGAAGTACGGTGCGCCCACGATCACCAACGACGGTGTGACGATCGCGCGCGAGATCGAGGTCGAGGACGTCTTCCAGAATCAAGGCGCACAACTCGTGCGCGAGGTCGCGACGGCGACCAACGACGTCGCCGGCGACGGCACGACGACAGCGACCGTGCTCGCGCAGGCGATCGTCCACGCGGGCATGAAGAACGTCGCGGCCGGCGCGAACCCGCTCGGACTCAAGCGCGGGATCGAGAAGGCCGTCGACGACGTCGTCAAGAACATCGAGAAGCAGTCGACCGAGATCTCCGGCAAGGACCAGATCGCCCGCGTGGCGACGATCTCCGCCGGCGATGAGGAGATCGGCGACGTGATCGCCGACGCGATCGAGAAGGTCGGCAAGGACGGCGTCGTCAACGTCGAGGAGGGCCAGACGTTCGGCATGGACCTCGAGTTC
This sequence comes from uncultured Solirubrobacterales bacterium, assembly GCA_963763525.1. Taxonomy (GTDB): domain Bacteria; phylum Actinomycetota; class Thermoleophilia; order Solirubrobacterales; family Solirubrobacteraceae; genus Palsa-465. Next base: position 14,015 of record CAVXPA010000005.1, on the reverse strand, counting down.
ACCGAGGGCATGCAGTTCGACAAGGGCTACATCTCGCCCTACATGGTGACCGACCAAGAGCGGATGGAGGCAGTCCTCGAGGACCCCTACATCCTGATCGCCAATCAGAAGATCGGCTCGGTCCGCGACCTGCTCCCGGTGCTCGAGCAGACGATCCAGTCCGGCCGGCCGTTTCTGATCCTCGCCGAGGATGTCGAGGGCGAGTCGCTCGCGACGCTGGTCGTGAACAAGCTGCGCGGCACCTTCACCGGGGTCGCGGTCAAGGCTCCGGGCTTCGGCGATCGCCGTAAGCGAATGCTCGAGGACATCGCGATCCTCACGGGCGGCGAGGTGATCACCGAGGAGCTGGGCCTCAAGCTCGAGAACACCCAGATCTCGCAACTCGGCCGCGCTCGTCGCGTGGTCATCGCCAAGGACACCACGACGATCGTCGACGGCGCCGGCGAGAGCGACGCGATCAAGGGCCGGATCAACCAGATCAAGACCGAGATCGAGAACACCGACTCCGACTTCGACAAAGAGAAGCTCCAGGAACGCCTCGCGAAGCTCTCCGGCGGCGTCGCGGTGGTCAAGGTCGGCGCGGCGACCGAGACCGAGATGAAGGAGAAGAAGCACCGCGTCGAGGACGCGCTGCAGGCGACACGCGCCGCGCTCGAGGAGGGCATCGTCCCCGGTGGCGGCGTCGCGCTACTGACGGCGCAGAAGGCCATCAACCTCGACCTGTTCGACGACGAGGACGAGAAGACCGGCGCGCGCATCGTGCTGCGCGCGCTCGAAGAGCCACTTCGCCAGATCGCCAACAACGGCGGCCTCGAGGGCTCGGTCATCATCAGCGACGTCCGCCGCGGGAAGAAGGGCCACGGCCTCAACGCAGCCACGGGCGAGATCGTCGACCTCGTCAAGGAGGGCATCATCGACCCGGCGATGGTCACCCGCTCTGCTCTGCAGAACGCCGCGTCGATCGCCAAGAACATCCTCACCACCGAAGCGATCGTCGCCGAGATCGCGGACACGAACGGCGGCGGCGGCCAAATGCCAGACATGAGCGGAATGATGTAGCCAAAGCGCGTCGATTAGTTCCACCCAACCCGGGTGACACAGCATTCACCCAGCGCCCACAGACGCAATCCGCAAAAGGGCAAGAGAACTCGCTCACGACATACTCCAGGCGTCTACAAAGGCACCGCCATCCGCCCACACGCCGACGCACGTTCAGATCGCGGCAAGACCCGCGTGTCCGACCGCCAGCAGGCCCGAAAGCAGGAACGGACCCGACGCGCGACTAACCAACTCTAAGGAGACAGCAATGGCAGCCAAGCACAAAATGACCGTGTCCACACAATCTACGAGCCGCCGCCCTACTAGCGCGGAGCGACACGCGGCAGAGGTCGCGCGGCTCTCCACCGAGCAAGCCCAGCTCAAGCGAGAAGCAGCGGACCGCCGCGCCGAACGCGACATCAAAAGCAATACGGCCGCAGCCACCACCCGAGGCGCCTAACGCATCGGGTCGACGCGCCACGTGGTCATCGTCCCGATCGCGGCAGCTCTTCGCGCGGCCGATCCTCGCTGACACTCGTTACGACGCGCTTGTCCCGGCGAGATAGGCGTCGCACACACGGATTGACAACCGCACACCCGCTCATTGCACTCCGGACCAAACACCGCCAGCGCTCGGCGATCTTCGCCTCAGCGACACGATCGAGTACCTCCGACAACCGCTCAGGCTCCGGCATGCAACGTCATTTTCCACCCATGCCCGAAGCCCTTCACATAACGTCTCGAAAAGCAACAGTTGATGATCAGCGAGCGCTAGCTCTTAAGGGTGAACGGCGTTTGCGTTCGCCGCCATTGACCCGACAGCAAGCTAGCCGTTCGTTACGACTCGGGCCGGGTGCAGCGTGACGGTCACGCGTCCCTCGAGCGGTCCGGGAAACGATTCGAGATCGGTGCCGTACGCGGCGAGGAGCTTCTTTAGCGTGGCCAGGTCCGGGTCCGGTTCGATAATGACCTCGCCGCGCACCTCGAGCGTGCGGTATGGGTTGGCGGGATCGATGACGAACACGGTGGCTTGCGGGCGGGCTCGGAGGTTCTTCAGTTTCTGTCTGATCCCAGCCACCGAAGTGATCAAGAGATCGCCTTCTCTAATCACCCAGATCGCGGTCACCTGAGGCCGGCCGCTCGGACCGACCGTTGCGAGCGCCACCGGGATCTGTGCGTCAAGCAAATCACGATAGGTATCCGGAATCGTCACGTCAGGCACGGAGCCAGCATATCGAATGACTCGTGTCTGGCCTTCGGGCTGCGTCACAAGCGCCCGTTGGGGGTCTGCACTAGATCAACAACTGTGTGCCCGATCAGGGTGATCAACGGCGCCACATGCAACGCCACCAACACAGGCGGCTGCGACCAGACACCCGCCATCGTCCCGGTCGGCTGGGGGGCCCTCCTGGCCGCGATCAACCCCGAAACGCAGCAGGTGATCACGACCAACCTCCAGGACGCCAGCATCTCAGTGATCAACGGCACCCACTGCAACGCGGCGAATACCCGCGGCTGCAGCCACGCCCCGGCAGCACACGCAGTCGGCAACTACCCCGCATTCATCGCCCTCGACCCCTCCATCGACACCGCCTACGTCTCGAACAACTACAACGTCTCGGTGGTCCCGATCAAGCCGTGAATCTTCAGGCGGCCAGCGCCGTGAATTGCACGACCTACCTGCGCGGCGCAGACGCCCGTTCGGGACGATCGCTCCCGCGGGCAGCACGACGCTCGATCGGACGATCGGAACGGTGACTTACGTGCAGGTCGGTTGTGAACGCTCCTGCAGCGGTAGCGGCGGCGACAGGCGCGGATTCCGCGCGAAAGGGAGGCCGGGCCGAGGGCTTGTCCGGGCTCGAGGTTCACTTCGCGAGAAGCCGGCGCCAGAGGGCGGCGAGCGCAGCGATTGCGTCCTGCCGGTTTTCCGGCGTGTCGTTGCCGCTGCCGAATTTGTCGAGCAGGTATGCCCGGTGGGTTGCCATCAGTAGGAGCGCGAACTCGCGTGGGTTGGGCGGCGGGTCCGGAGCGTCGGCGACGAGCGTCTCCAATAGCCGGCGTGGACCGACGAGGGCGCGATCGAGCGCGGCAGCGACGTCTGGGTCCGCTGCGGCGGCGTCGATCGCGCGGAGCCACCTGCCGTTGTCCGCGTACAGCCCGACTAGGCCGGTGATCATCGTGTCTATAAGGTCTTCGGGAGAGCCGCGGAGGACTTGGTCGACGAGCGGGTCGTCGGCATCGGGGAGCAACTCAGGGGCTAGCTGCGGCAGCCCCTCGAAGTGTCGGTAGAAGACGGTACGTGTGAGCCCCGCTCGGGCCATCACGTCGCCAACCGTCAGTGCGGCGAACGGACGGTCCAGCAGTAGTTCACGCGCCGCGGCCAGGATTCGGTGCCGGGCTTCGTTGGCCGGGACGCGCGGAGCTCGTTGCGACATTCTGTCGCAGACTATGCAACTATCTTGCGACAACATGTCGCAACCAGAGATGAGCTCTCAGATCGCGCTGCCAGACGGCCGCACTCTCTCCTACGTGCAGGCCGGCGCCGACGCCGGACCGCTGGTCACGGTTCTCGACGGTCCCTGCTCTCGTGGTCTCGGCCGGGCTCTCGCGCCGACGGCGCGTGAGCTCGGCATCCGTCTGCTGATCCCGGACCGTCCCGGGATCCACGGCAGCGCCGCTAAGCCTGGGCGCACGATGGCTGACTGGCCAGCTGACCGGCTTGCGCTACTCGACGCACTTGACATCGAGCGTACCGGGGTCGTGACCCAATCAGGAGGTACGGGGTACGGCGTCGCAGTTGCGGCCTCGGCGCCGCGGCGGTTGACTGGGCTCGCGCTGCTGGGCGGACTCGCCCCGATGACCGGCCGGGAGGCTCGAATGGGCGCCGGCAAGCAGCTGAGGACTGCTGTCTTTCTCGCGCGCAAGGCGCCGTTCGTGCTCAAGGCCGGCCTGAAGCAGACCTTCAAGAAGCTGCCGGACTCCGCGATCGCGCAGGTGCCCGCCGCCGATCGTCCGTTTCTCGAGGACCCGTTTATCCGCGACATCCACCTCCGCACGATGCGCGAGTTCTTGGGCAATCCCGACGCGGCGATCGAGGAGATCCGCCTTCTAGCCAGACCGTGGGGCATTGCCCCACCGCCAGCCGGCGTGATACCGACCGCACTGTGGACGGGCGAACTGGACGAAGCGCACCCGCCGGCTCACGCCCGCCGCGTGGCCGAACTGCTGGGCGGCGATCCGCCGGTAACCGTCGTCCCGGGCGTCAGTACCTTCGGGCTCGTCGGAGTCTTCCCGGACGTGTTGCAGTTCGCTGTCGGTCGCTAACCGACCAGACCCGCATCTCGCCCACACAGTGCAGCGCGACAAGCTCTCCCCGCCGCAACCCTGTGAATGCCGCGGTCAGGAAGATCGCGGCGTCCTGCTCTCGATTAGCAGGGACTTTCCCCACACCCCCGGCAGGATTCGAACCTGCGACCATCGGATTAGAAGTCCGGCCAGACCTGCGGAAGCGAGTAGCAGCAAACGGAAAGGTGCTGCAAGCCAGTAACATCGTCGGGGAGCGTCGCCACGCGTTGGGGCTCTTCCGTTTGGATCTCTCCCTCCGCGCCTCGTCAGCACAAGTTGGCTGGCCGAGCTCGAGGCGGGGAAGCGCCCGCACGGAGCCGCGCTCGCCCGCGTGCTCGACGCGCTGGACCGGCTCGAGGCCGAAACGCAAGGCGGTCGGGACATGAGCGAACTCGGGCTGAAATCGCATTGTGCCCAGACTGCTGCCAGGAGACGCTGCTCATCACCGACACGCTGCCTGTGGCGGCCTGCTCCTGGCGGATTGGGGGCGATTTGGGGCGATTTGGGCAGCCGACCGCTCGTGCTGCCCAACGGTCACTGCCGGCCAGATTCTCGCGGCCAGCGCGCCGGCTCCCGCCGAACTCGTGAGCGTGGTGCGATCGCAGTTTGGTGCTAATGGCCCGATCCGCCACAGGAATCGGCAGGGGTCCTGACCGAAGCTGAGGGATTTCAGAACTGCGAGCTCCGATGGGGAGCACCATACCGCCGGCGAAGTAGGCTGGCGCGGCCGGTGATATCGATCGATGTTGAAATCGCGCTCGTCGGGCTGGCAGCGATGCTGGAACCGGCGACTCTCGTCTCCTCGGTGTTAGCGCCGACTTTCGCGTCGTGGCTTGAGGGGCGGCAGCGTTCGCGGTTGAGTGCGGTTGAGGGGCGCAAACCCTGTGTTTGGTGGGTTTGCGAGTCCGCGGTGGCGTTGCTCGGTGATGGCGATGGGGTCGAACTCGGGGACTGGTTACTAGTCGTCCGAGACGTGCTCGGCAGCTTACGCTCGGCGAGGCGCGTCCGCGGCGACCCGATATCTCAGCGAAATGCGCCGATTCCAGGGGCCCGTGGCCTTCGGCAGCGGGTTGGCGGGCGATTCTGTCCGACCGATCAGGTGTACTATCGGGATCGTCCAGTCAGCGAGATCGCCCCAACCTCGTCCGGGTGGAGAGTTCTTCGCCGAGCCCGCCGACCCGACGCAGCGGCGCTACGAGGCGCTACGCGCGTACCTGCTCGAGGGACGCCCGGCCGCGGAGGTCGCGAACGCGTTCGGGTACACGACCGAGACGCTCAACTCGATCGTGCGCGACTTCCGCTCAGGCCGCCGCGAGTTCTTCATCTCCTCACGCCCCGGGCCCAAGCGCGCGCCTGCGAAGGAGCGCGCGCACGACCGGATCGTTGAACTACGAGCCGCCGCTCACTCGATCGACGAGATCGCGCTGGTGCTCGCGCGGGAGGGCATGCCACTGAATCGCACCGGGATCGCGGAGGTGATCGCCGAGGAAGGATTCGAGCGGCTGTGGCGCCGCCCCGAGGTGCTGCGCGGCGCCCCGCGCCGCGAGCAGCTGCCGCGGACCGGCGTGATCAACTTCGCGCAGTGGCCCGAGCGCGTGGAGACCAAGCACGCCGGCTTGTTCTTGTGCCTGCCCGACCTGGTCGCGCTCGATGTCCCGGCGATCGTCAAGGCGGCGGGGTACCCGGGCACGAGCGTGATCCCGGCGGTGTCATCTGTGCTGTCGCTGCTGGCGCTCAAGCTCGCCAGTATCCGTCGTACCTCGCATGTCGAGGATCTCGCGACCGATCACGGCGCGGCGCTGTTCGCGGGGCTGTCCTCGCTGCCGAAGACGACCGCGCTGACGAGTTACTCCTACAAGCTCTCGCACGAGCGCCAGCACGCGTTCCTGGTCGCGCTCAATCACGCGATGCTGCGTGCGGGGCTGATCGACGGCACGGACTTCGACCTCGATTTCCACGCGATCATGCACTCGGGAGAAGACGCCGCGCTGGAGAAACACTACGTTCCCAGCCGCTCGCAACGGACCCGCTCGGTGCTGACGTTCTTCGCCCAGGACGCCGCCACACGCAACCTTGTGTTCGCCAACGCCGATATCTCCAAGGCCACCCAAGCGCGCGAGGTGATCGCCTTCTGCGAGCACTGGCGCTCACTGACCGGCACCGATCCCGGCCTGCTGGTGTTCGATCAGAAACTCACCACCCAGGCCGTGCTCGCCGAGCTCGACGAGCGCGGTGTCACGTTCATGACCCTGCGAATGCGCTCACCCGCCCTGATCCGCCACATCGACCAGCTCGACCCCAAAGCATGGAAGACGGTCCGGCTCGATCGCGACGGTAACTATCGAAAACCCCAGGTGGTGGACGAGACCGTGCGCCTGTCCGACTACCCCCACCCGATCCGGCAACTCGTCGTGCGCGGCCTCGGCCGCGAGAGCCCGACGGTGCTGATCACCAATCACACCACCGCGACCCCGAAGTTCCTGATCGAACGCTACGCCCGACGGATGACGATCGAGCAACGCCTCGCCGAAGCGATCCGGGCCTTCCACCTCGACTCACTCGCCTCCTCCGTGCCGCTCAACGTCGACCTCGACGTCGTGCTGTCCGTCCTCGCGAGCACTGTCTGCGCCGCCCTGCGCCGGCGCCTCCCCGGCTACCACGCCGCCACCCCCGACACCCTCCAACGCCGCTTCCTGCAAACCGGCGGCGTCATCCACACCAGCGACGACACGATCACCGTCCGACTCGACCGCCGCGCCTACTCACCCGTGCTGCGCTCAGCCGACCTCCCCGACACCACCGTGCCCTGGTGGGGCCGCCGCCAGCTCCGCTACGAATTCGCCGAAAAGTAGGGTCGATCTCGCTCCGCGAAAATCGGCGTTAGCGCTCGTCATTGGCGCTCGCCCGGTCCGAACGGGCTCGTGGTTCTACCTCGGCGGCCTGGCCGTGACCCTCCTGGTAGGCGTCCTCGCTGCCTTGGTACTCGGGAATGCGGCCGCCTCTCATACCTCAACGCCTAAGACATGGGTCTCGATCGTCACGATCGTCGCCGGCGCCCTGGTACTCGGCTACGCCGTGTGGCTTGTCCGTAGGCCGACGGACGCTGCCGAGATGGCGCGCGTCACCGAGCGCATGAACAAGGTCGCGTCCGCCCCAGCTCCCGCGATCATCGCCGCAGGTGCGGCGCTCGCGAATCCCGGCATCTTCATGCTGATCGCGGCGAAGAGCATCTCCCAGCTGGATCCCAGCACAGCGCAGTACCTGCTTGACTGGATCCTGTTCGCCGTGGTTGCGTTGCTTCCACTCGGAATCGCGCTGGTGATGCTGGTGATCGCGCGCGGGTTCACCCAGCCGCGCCTCGTCGTCGCCCGCGGGTGGATCGAGCGACACGCACACACGATCATCGCCATCGTCCTCCTGGGGCTTGCTGCATCCCTCCTGCGCGACGGCATAGCAGCAGTTACGGGCTAGTCCGGCCCGGACGAGACCTAGTGTTATTGCGCGGCGTACAGCGGTTCCGCACCGGGCCGGTGGCGGCCTCTGCATGTGGCCCCTGATCCGGCCGAGTGGAGGCTTTGCCGAAGGAGGATCTGACCTGACGCTGAGCGTTTCAGAAAGACGTCCCGCTACGGCGGCAGAGGGTCGGACTGTCCGAACGGCCGTTGCCGACGGGCGAATCGGCAACTGTCGTCCGGACCCTAGGTGGCCCGGCTGCCTCCTCGCTGCCCGCGCCGTCAGCTGTGGCCGCGACGGCGGCGAACGTGGGCGGCATTGCTAGCCGGACGAGACTGCTGAGAATGGGCGAAACGAGCAGCGCCGCGGGCTCCCGAACTCCGTGCTTCCTCCTCAGATGCCGGTGATCTCGTCGCTTCCGCGTTTAGGACCGAATCCGATCGTCCGCGGTGGCGCCGAGCGAGCCGGACCGCGACGAGCGCTGTGTTGCCGTTCCACTCGCGCGACCGACCGTCGTTCCAGTAGCAATAGCGATCGCCAGCGTGATGCTCGGTTTCCGCGCATAGGAGGTGCATTGCCGCCAGCCCATGATGCCCCGCGGATGAGCGGAAGCGGGTCTCAGGTCCTCGTGGCGTGGAGCTGTTGCTGTCGCCGGCTATGTGTTGGCGGGGTCGCTCACAGCGTCAATCATCCCGCGGCGGGGCGAAGGCCGCGCGGGAGCTGGCGCGGACCCATGACGCGAGGGGTCGCGGCTCTAACGCGTGAGTGTGATCGGTTTGCGTTCGGTGATCGTCTTGCGGTGTTTGGGCGCGAGGACGCCAACCTGTGGCCAGTTTGATGCGAGCGGGTGTAGTCGACGGCCGCTTGGAGCTGTTCGGGTGTCGCTAGTCCAGCGTGGCTGCCGCTCTCGAAGGTCGAGAACAGGCCATCGAAGCGAGCTGCGCGGCGGAACGAGCGCCGCGTCGGCCAGCGCCCGCCAACCCAGATCGGCGACCGGCTTGACGCTCGCCCTCGTTGAACAGCTTGCCCTTGGCAGCGTCGCTGAATACGACGGTAACAATGGACGCAGGGGCCCCGGTCGCGCGGCTGTGGATGCGAGCGATCTCTCCGGCGAGGCTCTCTCGTTGGGAGTCGCCGCGCTCAGGCTCCGCGTCTTACTCATTACGCTTCGAGTTGACGCAGATTCGTCTTTGCAAGGTCGATCAGCTCGCTGCCCTGACCGGAGAGGATCGATCTGGTTGCGAAGAGGGTGAAGCCTTTGACCTGCGCAGCGGTCAGCTTCGGTGGCATCGACAGTTCTTGTCGATCGGTGCGGACATCCACGAGCGCTGGCCTGTCGTGTGCGAATGCGGCACGCACTGCTTCCTCTAGCTGGGCTGCCTGATCTACTCGAGCGCCGAACAGACCGCTCGCCTGCGCAATGCCGGCAAAGTCCGGGTTTGCGAGGTCCGTCCCAAAGGTGACGATCCCTGCCGACTTCATTTCGAGTTCAACAAAGGAGAGTGCGCCATTGTTGAAGACGACGATCTTAACCGGAAGCTGAAGTTGCTTTGAGGTTGTCCCGGAGCGTGTAGAAGTTTGAGGTGACGGCGGTCCCTCCCGGCCCGTCCGCTCCTGGTGGGAGCGTGGCGGGCGATCCGACCAAGATCGAAGGAGGAACCGCCGTGAGTAGCAACGTACCGGTCGCGCAGGCGACCGTGCAGGAGGCCGTGCTCCCGGAGCGCGTGCAGGAAGCGCTCGGCCAGCTGGTCGGGGCAGCGAAGGAGGGGTTGCTTTCCCTCAGCGTCGCCGTCGAGCTCGGGGTGCTGAGCTCGATGATGGAGGAGGAGGTCGACGATGTCGTCGGTCCGAAGGGCAAGTGGAACCGGGAGCGGACTGCGGTTCGTGATGGCCACGACGACGGTGAGGTGACGCTCGGCGGTCGCCGCGTTGAGGTGAAGCGCCCCAGGGTTCGGACCGCGGATGGCGAGCGTGACGTGCCGCTGCAGACGTACGAGCATTTCGCCGATCGCGATCCGATGTCGAGGGTCGTGCTGGAGCGGATCCTCACCGGCGTGTCCACTCGCCGGTATCGCCGCACGCAGGAGCCGGTCGGCGAGGAGGTCGAGGTCCAGGCGCGGTCGACATCGAAGTCGGCGGTGTCGCGGACGTTCATCGAGCGCACCCGCGATGCGCTGGTGGCGCTGATGTCGCGCCAGCTCGCGGATCTGCGTCTCGCGGTGATGATGCTCGACGGGCTGGAGCTGAAGGGCCGGATGATGATCGTCGCACTGGGGATCACGACGGAGGGGGTGAAGATCCCGCTCGGGCTCTGGGAGGGGTCGACGGAGAACGCGATCGTCGCGACCGCGCTGCTGTCCGATCTGGTCGAGCGAGGCCTCGATCCCGAGCAGGGAATGCTGTTCGTGCTCGACGGATCGAAAGCGCTCAGGAAGGCCGTGCGCTCGGTGTTCGGCGACGTCCCGGTGCAGAGATGCGTTCCTCACAAAGAATGTCATGAAGACGGAGACGTCCGGCATCGGGGCCAGCCTCGACGACGTTCCCGTCCGAGAGGAGTTCCTTCATGTCCGAGCAGTTCGTTGGGATCGACTGGGCGACTCGTCGCGCCCGTTGGCATGCGGTCAAGCCGACCGGTGCGGTCATCGATGAGGGCTGGACGCCGGCCGATGAGGACGGCCTGGCGATGCTCGTCGGCCATCTCGGGCCGGATGCTGTCGCCTGCCTGGAGATGATGAGCGGCGCCGCCTGGGTCCGCGACCAGCTGACGGCCGCCGGGTGGACCGTCCAGATCGCCGATGCGCGCAAGGCGAAGGCCGTCGGGTCGCTGGCAGCGAAGACCGACAAGCTCGACGCGCGGGTACTCGCCGAGCTGGCACGCCGCGATCTCGTCCCACAGGTGCACGTGCCGACGTTCGCTGACCGCGAGCTCAAGGAACGTCTCGGCCGGCGAATGCACATGGTCCGGCTGCGAACTGCGGCAATGAACCGCGCTCACGGTCTGCTCAGCCAGTTCGGGGTCACGCTCGCGTTCAAGCGGCTGCGGGAGCCCGACCGCGACGAACTGCTGATCGAGCGCGGCATTCCGGAGGTGTGGCGACGGTCGATCGCCGAGGCCGTCGCGGTCGTGGCGATGCTTGACCAGCGGCTGATCCCGCTCGAGCAGGAGCTGCGTCCGCTCGCGCGTGCTGACCCGCGCGTGCAGTTGCTGGTCACGATCCCTGGCGTCGGTGACCTGCTCGGGCTGACGATCGCCAGCGAGATCGGCGACATCTCCCGGTTCCCGTCCGCCCGGAAGCTGATCGGCTACTCCGGCCTGACGCCGCGCGTCTACCAGTCCGGCCAGAAGGCCCGGACCGGGAAGCTCTCCAAGTCCGGCTCGACGATGCTGCGGTGGGCGGCGATCGAGGCCGCCCAGCAGGCCTGGCGGCCGAACAACCCGTGGCATCAGCTCTACCTCGACGTCAAGCAGCGCTGCGGCGGGAAGGGCAACCCCGCCAAGGCCGCGGTCGCCCGCAAGGTCCTGATCGCGACCTGGCACGTCCTCGCGCTGCAACAGCCCTTCAACCCTTCGCGCCCGCGCGGCGCGGACGCTCCTGTCCCGGCCAGCTCCAGTTGCGTTCTGGCCGACTGACGGCCCACAAGGAATTGAGAAGCCGGGACAGCTCCGACCGACACGGTGTGCGCAGCCAAGCGCCGAAAGAGAACTGAGCCACTACCGAACCCGTCCACAGGAAGGAGGGACCGCCTCACCAGGGACCCGCACTTGACATCCAGCCATCTATCAAAGAGAGCGCAACGTCATGCGAGCATCTCCCCGAGCGCGACCGGCCGCCGGTCAAGGCCCGGCTGCGCAAGGCCTGGGCGGAGGCCGACTATCACCGGGCGCTCGAGCAGCTGCGGCGGCTCGCCGACGAGCTCGAGCACACCCACCCCGGCGCCGCCGGCTCCCTTTGCGAGGGCATGCAGGAGACGCTGACGCGTGATCCGGCTCGGGATCAAGGGCCGGCTCAAGCGCACGCTCGAGTCCACCAACCCGTGCCGAGTCGATGATCGACTGCGTCCGCACGCACCCAGCGCAACGTCAAGAACTGGTCCTCCGGCGAGATGGGGCTGCGGCGGACCGCCGCCGGGATGCTCGAAGCCGAGAAGCAGTTCCGCAAGGTGATCGGCTACACCCAGCTACCCGCAACTCGCGATCGCGATCGAACGACGACTGCACCTTCAACAGCCCAACACCGCCACGACCCAGGAGGCCGCGAGTAGGGTCGGCGGGAGGCGCCCACGCCGCGCGGCATGGCCGACTGGCGCTGGTTTCCTCCCGCCGCCACCTCGAACCGTGCATGCGGTTCTCTCGCACACGGCTCACCGACGTTCTTCACCGCCGGCATTCAGCTTCCCGTGGCGCCATGGCCGGTTGGGCCGGGGCGCGATGATGGTTCCGTTGAGGCTGATCAGTCCGAAGCGATCCGGCGTGTGAGCCAGAACCCAGTAGCCGTATCGCTTGCGTTGCTTGTGGCGCTTGGCGATGAACCCTGCCAAGTGCCGGTAGGCGTGGAGCATGATCTTGGTGAAGAACCGGGCGGAGTTCCCGTAACGGAAGTAGCCCGCCCAGCCGCGCAAGAACCGGTTGAGGTCTCGCACGATCACCTCGAGTGGGACCTTCAGCCGCGAGCGGTCGGTGATCTCCCGGATCCGCTGGCGGGCATGTCCCATCGCCTGCCGTGAGGGCCAGCGGACAAGGAAGGCGAGATGTTTTGACCGTGGCGTGTTGCCGCGCACGTAGCGATGATGGAAGCCGAGGAAATCCAGTCCCTCGCCTCCTTCTCGCAGATGCACGATCCGCGTCTTGGCCGGTTTGAGCTCGAGGCCCAACTCGGCCAGGATCGCGGTGAGCGCCTCGATAGCGCCCTCGGCGTCCCGCTTGGTCTTGCATACCGCCAGCAGATCGTCGGCGTAGCGCAACAGAACCCCGTGTCCGCGTGTCTGCCATTGCCGGTCAAGCCGGTGCAGGTAGACATTGCACAGGCAAGGTGAAATCACCCCGCCTTGAGGGGTTCCAGCCGTGCTCCGCTTGACCGCCGCGTCTTCCATGACCCCGGCGCGCAGCATCGCGCGCAGGAGCTTGAGCACGTGACGGTCTGAGATCCGCTCCTCGATCGCCGCCATCAACCCAGAATGCGGGATCGCCTCAAAACAGTTAGAGACGTCCGATTCCGCCACCCACCGAGCGCCCCGCCAGGACTCATCAAGGAGAACCTGAAGGGCGTCGTGCGCCGAGCGTCTCGGGCGAAACCCGAAGGAGCACTCCAGCATGTCGGCCTCGAAGATCGGCTCAATGACGATCTTCGTCGCCGCCTGCACAACACGGTCACGGACAACAGGGATCGAGAGTGGTCTTTGCTCAGTCGGCCTGCCGGGCTTCGGGATGAAGACCCTGCGAGCCGGGAGCGGACGCCACTGCCCATCCTTCAACTCCGCGGCCAGCTCATCGAGGAGCTTGGCGACGCCGTACTCCTCGATGTCGGCGATGGTCTGTCGGTCGATGCCGGCCGCGCCGTGATTGGCGCGCACCAGCTCCCACGCCCGCTCCAGGACGTCCCTGCGGTGGACCTTGTCATGGAGCGCATGGAATCGTCGTTCGGGATCGGCCTTGGCCGCCCGGTAAAGCGTTCGCTGCAGTTCTCGGACTTTGGGCTCTCCGGGCATGATCGTAGGTGAAGTCAGGCGAGCGCTTGGTCGTGTGGGAGTGTGAGGGTGACTCGTCCGCAGGTGAGGTGAACGAGTCCGCGAGCGCGGCATTGAGCTCCGTGGAACCGTGGGCGCGGCGGACGATCAGCTTGACCTTGTTGTTCATGGCCTCGGCGCGGGCGTTTTGCAGGTTCAGGCATAGGCAGCTTGGATGCCGTCACGGTGCTTGCGGATCATTCGGACGAGGCGGACGAACGGCTAAAGTCGGCTGCGGGACAGGCGGCGAGGAGCCGGTGGAGCAGCTGAGGACGGCGTCGGCGTAGAGCCTGGGCGAATGTTTACTCGGACCGTCTCCTTCATCGCCCAGGCGCGCGGACCTTCCGCCGCCGGCGCGGATCCGGCGGGGTGGTCGGCTTCAGTGTCGGTGAGGTAGTGAGAGTTCTTCGGGACGCCCAGCGGGGTGGTGCTGGATCTGGTTGGCGAAGCAATGC
>CAVXPA010000004.1:0-56018 GCA_963763525.1 uncultured Solirubrobacterales bacterium | reverse complement strand
GTTACTGTTCTCCGCGCCTGGTTCAGTTTGGTCTTGCTTATCCGTCGATCTCGGCCCCGACATCCACCATCACCGTGTCGCCGGCCTGACGCGGCCGGTCGGTCGGACGGCGGATCGGGACCGGCTCGTCGGCGCCGGACACCACCTACGGCTCGAACGCATGCGCGCCGCCGGCCTCCGGCGGGACCGCCGACAGCGCGGCCACGACCGCGTTCTCCGTCGCGCCCGGCCTGGCCTGTTCGCGCGCCGCGTCGAGCATGCGGTCCGTCACGCTTTACCGCTGCGCAGGCGCCCGACCTCGAGCGGGCTCTTGCGTCGCCGCAGGGCGGCAAGCTCGGCGCCGACGTCGAGCAGCTGGAGGCCCGGGGCGCCTCGAGGATGGCCGCGTACGCCGGCGCCGCCACGGTCCAGGCCCGCCAGCGCCAGCCGGCTGGCGCCGGTGTCGCGCACCGCGGCGACAACGAGCGGGACGGGTCGAACACCGCCTGCCAGCGCTCGATCCCGGAGGCGGCCCGGCCTCGGTGAGCTGCCATTGAAAGTGAGCACGCAGCGCGCGGCGCCGGCGTCGGGCACGAGCCACATGTCGCCGAGACGGGTTCGAAGCCGGTCAGGTAGCGAAAGCCTGGCCGTGTCGGTCACACCCGAACACGAGCAGCGCGTCCGCGCCGGCCGCGGCGGTCAGCTCGCGGGCCCGGGCGCGGCGCGCCTCGAGCTCCTCGCGCCACGCGCCCGCGTTATCGCCGAGCGCATCGACGATCTCGTCGGAGCTCATGATCGGGCAATCCGCGGCGCAACGTCTGAAGCTCGGCGTCGTGCAGCTGAGGGTCGTCGGTCGAGTTGATATCGGAGCCGAACACGACCTTGTACCCGTGCCAGAACGCTTCGCGCGCGGTCGCTCCACAGCAGTAGTTGGTCATCGTTCCCTGATCACGAGCGTGGAGATGTCGAGGCTGCGCAATACGAGCTCGAGCTCAGTGCCGCGAAAGCCCGAGTAGCAGTGCTTGAGCACGACCAGGTCGCGTTCCTCCGGCGCCAGATGTCGGCGTAGATCGCCACTTCCTGGAGGATGCTGCTCGCGTAGTTCCCGACGTCCTCTCCGATCGGCACCAGCGTCTCGGTGATCGGGAAGTTGCGCCCCTTCACGCCGACCTCGTAGGCGAGGAAGATGACCGGCAGTCGGCCGCGTGGAAGGTGTCGATCACCCGCGGATCGTCGGCACCTGGCGGGTCGCTTCCGGCACCCAATACGGCGACCAGTTGGCTTGACGAACTCGTCGATCATGTCGATCACCAGCAGCGCGGTCCGCCCCGGCTCGATCTCCATCCGTGCAACGCCCGTCTGTACTGCTGGCTGGCGCGCTCCAGCACCCACTCCTCGCTGAAGTCGCCTGACGTGCGGCACGCTGACTGTTCAGTGACGGAAATCGTCTGCCACCTCCTCGTACAGGGCATCAGGGACTACGAGCACCTTGCCGAACGTGCGACGTTGCTCGAGTTCGCCGACGGCGTCGTGCACGCGCGACAGGGGATGGATGGCGTGGATCACCGGACGTAGTTCGCCGGCTGCGGACGAGCTCGGTGAGGCGAGGAAATCCTCTCGGGTCCAGCCGTCCGAGCCCCGGATGTCGATCTCGCGCACCCACACATAGCGGAGATCTGTGATCGCGTCGTAGCCGCTGGTCGCGCCGCACGTCACCAGCCGCCCTTGGGGGCGAACGCACCGCAGCGACTGCGGCCACGTGTCGACGCCTGAGTAGTCCACGACGACGTCGGCCCCCTTGCGCCCGGTCAGCTCCCACACCGCCGCGAGAACACCCCGTCGTCGGCGACCACCCACTCGTCGGCGCCCAGGTTACGCAGCCGATTGGCCTTCGCAGCGCTGCTCGTGCACGCGATCACGCGTGCCCCGGCGCGTTTTCCGAGTTGCACGCAAGCCACCCCGACCCCACCGCTCGCGCCCACGACGACGAGCGTTTCGCCGGGGCGCAGCGCTGCTCGAGTCAGCAGCATCCGCTGCGCGGTCCCGTACGCGATCGGCAGCGCCGCCATCTCGATCAGCCGATCGCTGTGCTGCAGCGCGATCAAGTTGTCCGCCGGCACGAGCGACATATTCGGCGAGCCCGCCGGGCGCATTCTCGCCAATCGTTCCGTTGGGCACGGCCGGATCGACCAGCACCGGCGCCCCGATCGCTGCCCCTCGACGCCCGGCCCCAACTCCTCGACCCAGCCCGCGATGTCGCCACCGGTCGTGTGCGGCAGCGACAGGACCACGCCCGGCATCCCACGACGGACGAAGATGTCGAGGTGGTTCAGAGCGCAGGCGGCCACGCGGACGACGACCTCGCCCGCCCCCGGCCGCGGACGTGCCACCGTCTCGATCACCAGCCGCTCCGGGCCCCCGTGCTCGCGGATCAGCGTCGCGGTCATCGTGGCGTTCATCGGCCTCCCATCGCGAGGACCAACAGCCTACTGATCCGATCGCTGGCATGTCAACGACGCAAACTGACCTCCCCAACGACGAACCGTCGCTCACTGTTTGCCGCGAGTGCGACAGTGACACACTACGAGGCACGAGTAGTCTTCGTGCGGTCATGGGCGTCCCCCCGCACGATAATGGCAGGCCTTCAAGGCTTCCGACAGGCGTCCGGCGGCTGCTCGACTTCAGGCCGTTTCCGGTCGGGGAGAGCCCCGAGGAGCGCAAGGCGCGCGCGCGCAAGTGGGCGTCGAGCGACCTGCCCCGGCGCCGTCGCGAGGGACTGAGCATCCTGGCAAAGCTTGCACCCGACGAGGCGCTAGAGCCGCTGTTCAGCGCGCTGTCGGACCCAGACGTCGAGGTCCGGCGGGGCGCCTTCATCGGCCTCCTCGGATACGGACCGCCTCCGGCTTCGTATGGCGAGCGGATCGTGCAAGCGTTCGGCGGCGACGCAGGCGCGGCACAGGAGTGGGTCAAAGCCGGATACGGCCCCGCGACGATCGGCTGGTTCGGGCTGACCGACCGGCTCCTGCCGCACCTGGATGGGATCGCGGCCAACGGAAAGGGCTGGCGTCGGCGGCGCGTTGCAGCCAAGTACGCCCGCGAGCTGAGGCGACACCCGCCCGGTTGGCCGGTGCTCGCCGAGACCGGCGAGCCGGCGGCCTGAGACGTAGGATCAACGCCGCACCCTCGATCCCCCACTGCGCCCGCGGCCCTGTCCAGCCGTCGCCGGACCGACCGCGCCGCACCCGGAAGATGTGAACTCGACGATCACCGGGCCCGACGTACAGCCAGGTTTCCACCACGAGGCTCGCTACGAGCTCAAGGTGCACTTTGACGGAGCAGATTTCGAAGATTTGACGTATCGAGTGTCATTCGGTGAGCCCGACGCAGCGGGACAGGCACTCCAACTGCATGCACTCACCGTTCTACATCGACCTCTCACTGCTCGCGATGGTCAACGCTCCGATCAACGACGGGACCGCGGTGGACCTGTCGGCGTGGCGTCCGCAAGACGCGCAGAACAGCTTTGCGGGCACGACCGTCGAGTCAATCGTCCTCGAGGTTTCCGACACGCACCCACAACTGCGTGCCGGGGCGCGGATCGGCGCGGCACGACCATCTCCTGCGTCAGCGCCGGGGTCAAGGCCCTCGACCGCGCCATCAGGCGCTCAACGCGTCCGAGAACCTCGGCACGATCTCAAGCATTCCTCGCGTCCTGGCCGCCCCACCGGCGGGCCAATCCGGCGACCCATTCCTCCACCGCGCGCACATCCTCGGGCGGGCTGCCGACGAGCACGAGCTCACGCACGCCGAGCTCCGCCAGTGCGGGCGGATCGTCTGGACGAAGATCCGCGAGCGCGACCGCGATCTGGAGCTCGGCCATGTCGCGACCCGCCTCGCGACACAGCTCTCGCAACAGCGTCACGCGCTCGCGCACCGCCTCGACGCCGGCGAGGTTGAAGCCGTACCAACCATCTCCTTCTGCGGCGACGCGCCGGAGCGCGGCATCGCTGTTGCCGCCGATCAAGATCGGGATCCGACGTTCCCGGACCGGCTTCGGATTGACGCGGACGCCACTGAACGAGACGAATTCGCCCGTGAACGACGCCACGTCCTCGCGCCACAGCGCGCGCATCGCCCGCAGGTACTCGTCGGTCCGGGCTCCGCGCCGGGCGAACGGCACGCCGAGCGCCGTGAACTCCTCGCGCGACCACCCGACGCCGATGCCCAGCAGCAGCCGTCCATCACTGAGCGCGTCGAGGCTGGCGGCCTGCTTGGCGACGATCAGCGGGTTGTGCTCGGGCAGCAGCAACACGCCCGTGGCGATGTGTATCCGGCGCGTTGCGGCAGCCGCGAAGCTGAGCGTCACGAACGGATCCAGCCAATCGGTGGCGGCCGGCACGGCAATCTGCCCGTCGTCCGAGTACGGATAACGCGACTGCGAGTGATCGACCATGATCACGTGCTCGCCCGCCCAGAGCGTGGCGAAGCCATGCCTTTCGGCGGAGCTCGCAACCGCTTCGATGACTGCCCGGCGCGCGCCACTGCCGATCCCGATCGCGTGCAGGCCGAGTCGCATCACGCGGATCCGTCGAGATCGAACTGCTCGTTGAGCGGTCCGAACACCTCCTCGGGAGGGGCGCTCGCGGCGTCGCCGAGCGGCAGCGTGAAGTCGTAGTCGAGCGCGGAGGTGTTGCCCGTCCAGTTCCAGGCATAGACCGTCAGGCGATAGCGGCCCGGGGGCAGCTCGCTCAACGGGAGCGGCTCGGTGAGCCCTCCGGCCAGCCAGTACACCCAGTTCGGAATGCATCTGGACTTGGTCAGGAAGCATTCGAAGCCCGGTGCGGTGGCACCTGGCGCAAACACGGCCGACCTGAGTCCGGGCGGGTAGTTCTGCGACCCGCGCAGCGCCCACTCGAGCCCGGTCAGCGCCTGGCCGTCGGCGCCGTAGAGCCTCCACGCGAGCGCCGCGGGCGCGAGGACCGGCGTCTCGTACGGGAACCCCGCGGCGACGAAGCTCTGCGGCTCGAACGCGCCCACGATCACGCTGCCGTTGGAGAAGATCTCGCGGGACTCCGATCACGGGATGCTCGGTGTCGGTGTACGGCAGCAGGCTACCGCCGGGCCGGAGTGGGTTGAGGTAGTCGCCCGGGTACCCCTGCGACACTGCGACGTGGTAGAAGCCGTACAGGACCCGCCCGATCATCGTGTGGTATGCCACGACATGCTGCCCGTTCGCGACGGTCGGGTTGATGTGCCAATAGTCGAAGTCGCCGACGTCGACGTTCACATCCGGAGTGTCCGGGTAGCGGATCGTCGCGTAACCGGACTGGATCGCGTAAACGGGCTGGAAGTTCGTCGCCTCGACATCGACCGCGACGTGGAAGTTGGCACCCCGAAGCTCGTTGATCCCGGCGCGGATCGCATGCTGCTGGTGAAACGGCTCGAGCGGCCAACCGGGCGTGACGCCGGGAGGCGCACAGCCTATCGAGCACAACCGCCCGTCTGCCCAATAGGGCGCAAGCGCGTCAGCCGCCGTCGTCGGCCGCTGGAGCGAAGACAGCGAGAACGGCCAGATGTCCAAACGGAGCCCGCTCGCGTCGGAGATCGCCGTGTAGGTGATCCGCGTGTTGATCCTCATCGCCTGGTCTTCGGAGCTCGCCGCGACGATCGGGTTGTTCAGCGTCCACGCGTGAGTCCAGCGGGCGGCCGGATCCCGGTCCACGACGAAGGCCGTGCGCGGTGCGGTGCCGACGACGAGCATTTCGGGGCTGATGAGGACCGCTGCGCTTGCGCCGGCGCCCGCGCCGGTGGTCACGTTCACCCTGCCTGAATTCAGGCCGACCGTGAGCAGCTGCGTGGCAGGGGCGCTCGTCGCGTCGGCCACCCTGACCGAACGGCATTGCAGTGTGATCGACCCGTACGGGATGCCGTAGCGATCACCGCCGTAGCTGAACGTGAATCGCGCCGGTGGGCTTACCGTGATCCGATCCCCCGTTTGCAGAAAGACGCTCGCGCGCGCCGAGCTGGTGGGCGTCGACGGCCTGGGTGGGTTGAGCACGCGCTGACCGTCGCGCACGACGATCACGTGGGCCGGGATCGTCTTGAGCGCGATGTGCGCGGCGCAGGGCGCGGTCACGGTCTCGCCCGGCCCCTTCCCTGCGCGGCGTCACGAGCCACTCGAGAAGCGCCACCTGTCCCTGGCCTGCCCCTCCCGCTCACGTGGCAATACTAAGCTCTCGGCTGGGGGCTCGTGCGCGTCCCAGTTGATCGTGCCGGCGAGCTTTGAGACGGCGCGGGCGAACTTTGCGGATCCAGTTCCACCCCTCGGAACCAGATCCGCAAGGTTCGTTGTGGGGAGGGTTGGTGGACTCTCTAAGGCTGCAGCGCAAGGCCGAAGGGGCTGCCTTCGGAGTCCCGGCAGATCGCCCAGCGAGAACCGGGGTGGATGACCGATCCACCGAGCGCTTGAACGCGTTCGAGCGCCGCTTCGAGGTCGCTGACCGCGAAGTACGGCAGCGATGCCGTGTCGCCCGGACCCCTGCCGCGCTCGTGCACCCCGACGGCCGGCGCAGCGCCATTCGTCTGCCACCCGCTCCCTTGACTGGCGGAGCGGTCGTCGAGCCCGACGCCGAGCAGTCCCGTCCAGAACTGCCGGGCCCGTTCGGGGTCATCGGCGGGAAACTCGATCAGGGAGAAGCTCGCGTCCATCGGCGACACGATACCTTGTACCGTTCGAATGAACAATCATTCACTGACTGGGTGGGCAATGGGCGCATCGGAGGGCCCGAGATAGACGATGAGCTGGAGCGCGGCTGACATCCCCGATCAGAGCGGGCGACTCGCGGTCGTGACCGGCGCGAACGGGGGGCTCGGGCTGGAGACCGCGCGCGAGCTCGCGTGCAAGGGCGCGCGCGTCGTGATGGCAGTGCGCAACGAGCAGAAAGCGCAGGAAGCGGTCGCTGACATTCGCGCGAGCGTCCCCGACGCAGCGCTCGAGCTCGTTTCACTGGACCTTGCCTCGCAGGCCTCGGTGCGCGCGGCGGCGGAGCACATCTTTCGCGCGCACGAGCGCGTCGATCTGCTGGTCAATAACGCGGGCGTGATGGGGATCCCCGAGCGCACGACGATCGATGGCTACGAGATGCAGTTCGGCGTCGACCATCTCGGGCACTGGACGCTGACGGCGTTGCTGTTGCCCGCGATGGCGCACACCCAGAATGCACGGATCGTCACGGTGACGAGCACGGCGCATCACATGGGCCGACCGGTCGACCCTGGAAACCCCCATCTGAACGGCCGCTACCGGCCCTGGCGCGCCTACGGTCAGGCAAAGCTCGCGAACTTCCACTTCGGGCTCGGCTTGCAACGCGAGCTCGCGCGGGCCGGCGCCAGCGCCGCGAGCTTGATCGCCCACCCGGGACTGTCCAACACCGACCTCCAGACAGTCAGCGTGCGCGAGACCGAAGGGGGCGCCAGTCAGCGTTTCTTCCAGATGCTCGCGCGGCGCACTGGGATGTCGCCTGCCCAGGGCGCGCTGTCGCAGCTGCGAGCGGCGACCGATCCGCACGCGCACGGCGGCGAGTTCTACGGTCCGCTCTGGGTCAACACCGGGCCGCCCGTGCGCAAGCCGATCATCCGGCGAGTCGGGATGGACGCCGCGATCGCGCGGCTGTGGGAGGTCTCGGAGCGCGAGACGGGCGTCGCGCTCGTCGTGGGGTGACGGCGCCGATCGACAGGGCCGCCGCCGTGCGCGCGGCGCTGCGTTCCCTCGTCGCCGAGCGGGGGTTCCACGGAGCGTCGATGAGCGCGATCGCGCGGGCGGCCGGGGTGGCGACCGGGACGGCGTACACGCACTACGAGTCCAAGGACGCGATCGTGCTCGCGGCATACGTCGAGGCGAAGGCGCAGCTCGCCGCCGCCGCGCTGGAGGCGGTTGACGAGCGCGCGCGCGCGGCGGAGCGCTTCCGGGCGATCTGGTTGGGCGCCTACCGCTACCTCGCCGCGAACGCCGAACACGCCCGCTTCCTGCTCCAGGTCGACGACTCGCCGTACCGCGCGGGAGCGCACGACGCGGTGAACCCAAACGACGCGTTCGTCGCGGAGGCCTCAGCGCCCGACATGCTCGCCGAGCTGCTCCCCCTCCCGCTCGAGATCCTCTACGAGCTCGGGATCGCACCGGCCGTGCGGCTGGCCGCGGCGGGGATCGATCTACGCGGTGCGGAGCTCGACGCGGTCGCGGCCGCCTGCTGGCGCGCGGTCACGCGGCCTCGCTAGCGCCGGCTCCTCGTTGTCTGCGCACAAAGACTCAGACGTGCGTGTCAACAGACGGGGAACGCGGCGTCGACGGCCGGGAGACTGCGGCACATCAACCGGTCCTGCATTCCACATCGGACCGGGAAAGCCACCGCAGAGGAGCACCCCATGGCCTACCTGCTGTCCAACGAACTGACCACTGCCGTCATTTGCGCTCGCCAGCAGCAGGCCGTCGCCGCCGCCAGCCCCCGCACTCCCCAGTCAGTGCCATGGGCCACGACACGGGTCACGTCTGCCGGGGCTCGTCAGTACGACCCCGTGTGGACCGGCGTCACGCAGAGGTCGTACTCGCGCCGTAGTGGACAGCGCTACGTCTGATAGCGCAACGCGTTCCTGGCAGACGCCGCCATAGCGGCGGGGCGCGTGTAGGCTGGGTTGCACCGCGGGCCGCTCGTTTGCCCGCGTTACGTTTCATCCAGGAGATCCCGGAGCTCATGACCTCGCAGGCCGAGGGCGGCCAATCCCAGGCGAGCGCGCCGTTCGCGGCCTCGACGCTGCCCGCGGCCGCGGCTCTGGACACTTCGGATCTCGACGTGGTCACGCGGATCCGAGCGGCCGTCGCGACCGTCGTCGTCGGCAAGGAAGATGTCGTGGAGCAGCTGCTCGTGGCGGTGCTCTGTCGCGGTCACGTGCTGGTCGAGGACGTGCCCGGCGTCGGGAAGACGCTGCTCGCCCGCTCGCTGTCGATCTCGATGGGATGCGGCTTTCGCCGCATCCAGTTCACTCCAGACGTGCTGCCATCCGACGTGACAGGCTCGAGTGTGTTCGATCAACGAAGCGCGGAGTTCGAGTTCCGCCCGGGACCGATCTTCACCCACGTCCTCCTCGCGGACGAGATCAACCGCGCCACGCCGCGCGCGCAGTCGGCACTGCTCGAGGCGATGGAAGAGCGGCAGGTGACCGTCGACGGCGAGACGATGCGGCTGCCCGAGCCGTTCGTCGTCCTTGCGACCCAGAACCCGGTCGAGCTCGAGGGAACGTTCCCGTTGCCGGAGGCCCAGCTCGATCGGTTCCTCGTGCGGATCGCGCCGGGCTACCCGACGCTCGACGAGGAGGATGCGATGCTGCGCCGGTTCGCGCACGACGATCCCCTGGCTCGGCTGGGGGCGGTCGCAAGTGCCGCCGAGATCGTCGCCTTGCAACAGCGGCGAGGGGAGATCCTTGTCGGCGACCCAGTCCGCGCATACCTGCTCGACGTGGTGCGAGCTACACGCGCCGACGAGCGGATCGCGCTCGGCGCAAGCCCGCGCGCGGCGCTCGCGTTACACCGCTCGATCCAAGCTCGGTCACTGCTGCACGGCCGCGAGTTTGCCGTTCCAGACGACGTCAAGGCGCTGGCGCCGGCAGTGCTGGCTCACCGGCTCGTGCTGCGGGCGGAGGCCCGACTGCGTGGCGAGACGCCGGCGGGCGCGGTCGCCGATGTGCTCGATTCGGTCGCCGTGCCGGTCGAGAACGAGCCGCCGGCCTGAGCAGCGGATGTCCCGCCGGATCGATGAGGAGTGGTGGGCGGTCGCGGCCGGAGTCGCGCTCGCCGGCACGGGCTGGGCCGTCCACAACACGCTGCTGGCCGTCGCAGGCATGCTCGCCGCGCTCACGGCTCTACTGCTGTGGGTATGGCAGCACGAGTGCCTTGCCGGAGTGACTTATCGGCGCAGCCTGCGCCAGCAGCGCGCTCTGTTCGGCGAGCAGGTGACGATGGACGTCGAGTTGGTCAACGACAAGCTCCTGCCGCTCACCTGGCTCCTCGTCGAGGACGAAATGCCGGCGAAGCTCTCGATCGAGGGAGGCGCCGTGGTCATGAACCGCTCTGGCTCCGCCAGCGAGCTGCACATGGTGCTGCCGATGTTGCCCTACCAACGGATCCGCAGGCGATTCAAGGTCGTTTGTGACTGTCGCGGCGAGCACATCTTCGGCCCGGCAGGGCTCGCTTCGGGCGACCCCGTGGGCTATCGCCGGCACTACATGCGCGTGCGAGACCAAGCCAGTCTGCTCGTCTACCCAAAGGTGTTTCGCCTCGCGCCGCCGCCGATCCCATCGCGGGTGCCGCTCGGCGAGCGCCGCTCGCCGCTGAGCATCGCGAGCGACCCGAACCGGGTGATCGGGGTACGGGAGTATCGAGGCGGCGACCCTCTGCGACACGTCGACTGGCGGGCGACGGCGCGTAGCCCGGGGCTGCTGGTGCGCGTCTTCGAACCCAGCACGTCACCTCGCGTCGCGGTGTTTGCAGATCTGCGAGCGGTCGGACGGATGTGGCAGTCGGCCAGCTCCGACGATGTGCTCGAGTTCACCGTGTCGGTCACCGCGTCGCTCGTGAGCGACCTGGTGAGCCGCGGTGTGGCAACGGGGCTCTACGCATCGGGGTCCGTGCGCGGCAATCCGATCGCGCGGCCGCCGAGCACCGCCTCGAGTGCGCTCGCATCGATGCTCGAGCTGCTCGCTCGGGCCTCGCCCTATAGCGCGGTGACGATCGCCGACCTGCTGCTCGGCGAGCAGCAGCGGTTGCGCAGCGGCACGAGCGTCGTCGCCGTGGCGGCCGATTTTCCGCATTCGACCGTCGTCGCACTCGCCGAGCTGCGCCGGCGCGCGGCGCTGACGACCGTCTGGGTGGCGAGCGAAGACGGGCGGCCCCCGCCGCCGGGGCTCGGCGACACAAGCTGGGAGGTGAGCTACGACGATTGCTGGAAGGACCGCGACGTCTTGGACGTGGCTGTATAGAGTCGCCGTCCCGGCTCTCCTCGTCATCGCCGAGGCGACCTGGGCTTCCCTGCTGATCGCGGCGGCCGCGAACAGCTCCAAGCGCGCCCACGTGGAGCTGCCGTTCCTGGCGCTGGCGCTGCCGGCCGTGGTCGCGGTCGTCGCGACGGCCTGCATCACGCGCCCGCGAGGACGACCGTTGCGGCGAGGCGCGATCCTGCTCCCCGTCATCCTCGTGGGCGCGATCCTCACGGCCGGTTTCGTCGCGGCGCTCACCTCGTCCGCGCTCGGGTGGAGGGTCGCGACCCAAGTGTGGACGGTGACCGGACACGCCGCCTCGATTACGGCCACGGTCGCGTGGGTGACGACGGTACTCGCATGGGGGCGCGGCGTCTGGCTTGGCGTAGCGCCGCCGTCGCGCCGCCACGCGCTCTGGTCGGCCGCGGTCGGGGCGGCGGCGTTCGTGGGCATCTTCGCCGGGCGCACCGGCAGTCACGCGATCGCGTTCCGGGCCGCGACGGGCGCCGCCGGATGGCTGTTGTTCCTCTGGTTCCCGCTCACGATCGCGGTTGTCGCGCTCGTTCACGAGCGCGACCTCGAGCGATCGGTCCTCCCGCGCGCGCAGTCTGCGCCGGGGAGGGTTTGGCTCACGGTCTTGTCGGTGCCGATGCTCGCCGTGGCGCTGCTCGCGCTGCTGGTCGCCGTGGTCGCCGGCGATGCGGCGCCGTTCATCGCGCGCGTCGTCGTGGGCGGCGCGAGCGCGATCTGGAGCGCGATCGCCGCCGCCGCGAAGTGGCTCTGGCACCTGTTGCCGCACGCCCATTCGCGTCAGCCGGCACCGCACGGCGCTCCCGCGAGGCATGGACCGACGCCGGCGCCGATTCACCTGCAGATCGGCAGGCCCGGACCCGCGCTCGTCTGGGAGATCCTCGTGGTGGTGCTTGCGGTCGTGCTGGTGAGTGCGTTCGCGGTGCTGGTCGCGCGCAATCTCCTGCCGCGGCTGCGCTCGATCCCGTCCACCGGCGACGCGCCCGAGGAGGAAGAGCGCAGCTCAGTGTTCAGCTGGCGTCACCTCGCGAGCCAGCTGTGGGGAGCACTGCTTGCAGCCGCCCGGCGACTGCGTCCGCGGCCGCGAACGAGCGCAAGCACCTCGCACGTGCCCGAGCCGGCCGCCCCCGAGAGCGACCACGAATCAGTCCGCCAGGCGTACCTCCGGGTGCTCGTCGCCGCGAGGGCCGCCGGGCATGGTCGCGCGAGCGCCGAGACGGCCCGCGAGCTCCAGGCGCGGGTCGGCACCGGCCTGGACCCAGACCCGGGCGCGGCGCTCGCTCGGCTGACTGACCTCTACGACCGCGCCCGGTATGCCGAGGACGAGCCGGTCGAAGCGGTGCAGACGGAAGCTGCCGGCCGAGCGGACGTCGTCGCGGCTGCTCTGGCGCCCCCGCACCCGCCGACGGCGGCGGCGGCGGCGGCGCAGCGGGCCAAAGGGCGCCCGGTGGCTTAGTGGGCCACTCAGGCGACCGGCGTTCCCAGCGACCCGAACAGCTCGTACATCGGATCGCCGCGGTCGGCCCGCGCTCGCCGGCTCTCCGGGTCCGGGTCAGCGGCGACGCTCGGTTCACCGTCTTCGGTCCTGGTGAGCACTTCGTGAACGGACTGGATGTCAGCGACGACGAGACGTCGTTCGATCGCCCACACGCCATCGCGTCTCGCCCAGCGGTCCAGGTAGCGGCCTCGGAACGTGAAGTCGAACTTGCGTCCCGATTCGTCCGGATGCGTGCGACTCGTCGCCGTGACATACGCCTCGCTCACAGCGTCGTCGCCATCGACGGCGATCGTCACGCTGGTGATCTGATGAGAGTGAGCGGCGTACCCCGGTTGGCTCGCCATCAGCACCTCGATGACCTCCTCGGCCGGCCCCTCGGTGAAGCCCTCGAACTCGATCGACGCGCCCGGGTGGTAGACGGATGTCATCAGCTCACGGTCGCGGCGATCGAAAGCTCGGCCGTGGTTCTGGAGTGCTTCGCGAATCGCGTCCTTGGAGAGCAGCAGATCGAGCGCGGCATCGGGCATGGCGTCCTCCCGTTCAAGCGTTAGACGGTTCCCCGCGAGATGGTCGCAGCTCCGCCCGGCCGAGGCAGCCTACGTCGGTGGTGAGCGAGGAGTCAAGCCCCGCGCACCACCGGCGTCCGCGTGAGCGCCTTGTCGGCTCCCCGCGCTGTCAGAGGCTTCGAGGGGTCGCGAGGAACCCGTCGGTGTTCCCGGATGAGTCGATGTAGGACCCGACCAGACGTCCGTGGTTGTTGATGCCGTTGATTGTTGTGCCGCCGACGCCATTCGGCTCATCCACGTCTTGGAAGCCGAACTCGGGCGCCCAGATGAACCCGTGGGTTCCGGCGCTCCTCCCGCCGCCGACCTGGTAGTCGCCGACGACGACGTCGCCGTCGTCCACGCCGAGCGCGCGGGTCATCGTTGCGCCGGGCACGGCGAGTGGAATCACGAGTCCGGTGTTGAGCTCCAAAAACCCTTCGATGTGACCTGTCGGGTTGGTCTCGAACCCGGCCACGTCGCCGCGGTTGTTGATCGCCGCCGCGGTCACGCTCGCCGCCCCGGGCACGTTGATCGGCATGTACCGGTGGGTGAGGAGTGAGTAGCTGTACGCGTGGCTGTGGCCGGCATCGTCGTTGTAAAAGCCGACCGCGACGTCCTGATCGTTGACGCCCAGCAGCTCGTCGACCGCCGGATTGGCCTGGCCGCCGGCGGGATAATCGACGCTGCCGGACTGACCGCCAGGGGTGCGATAGAACCCTGAGTCGGCTCCCTCGGCGTTAGCCCAGAACCCGACCGTAAGTCCGTCGTCGTTCACGCCCGTGACCTGCGTTTGCACCGACCCGGGGAAGTTGTCTTTGACATAGCTGCCCTTCCCGTCGCGTGGGAGCAGATAGCCCTGGATCGGATTGCCGGTCATCCCGGACCCGAACGACCCCGCGATCAGCCCGAACTGGTTGATCCCCAGCAACTGGTTGAACGCCGGGTCACCCGGATTGTCCAGCGTCTGAAACGTGTAGTTGGCATTTGCCTGCGGCATGATCGCCACCGATGTGGGCGTCGGGACCGCGGCCGCGGGCGAACCGCCCAGCGCGACGATCACCACCGCGAGCGCTGCAGCCAGCGCGACGAGCGCCGCCGCCACGGACCCAACCAAGCGGGCAACCGAGCCCGAACACCAATCGATCAACTGACTAATCCAGCGCATCTCTTTACCTCCGGTCGAAAAGGCCGCCGTTCGGCCGAACCAGGTGACGAGGCTCCTCTCGCCTGGCTCGGTCGCGAACCCCAGTTGCCCCTGAAGACGCGGCCTCCGCCGGATCTATTCCATCCGCGAGCGAAATTTCGTGGCCGCGGGCGTGGGGGCTCGCCGCGCGGGGGCCGCGGGGGGCTCGGCCGCGCGGGTCGCCGCTCCGCCGCGGGCCGCGAGCTAGCGCGGCGTCAGCTGCCGCTTGCCGGAGCGCCGCCGGCGCCGCCGCCCGGAGGACCGCCGAAGTGGCAGCTGCTCGCGGCCTGCTGGAACGCGGGCGACCGGACGTCGATCGTGTTCGGGATCGCGAACGCGACGCCGTTGTGCATCAGGATGGCGCTGTACCCGGCGGGGTTGGTCGGCGGGCTCGTGGTGGGATCAGGGAAGCCGCTGATCCCGTGTGCGCGCATGCATTGGGCGGTCGCCAGCATCTGCGTCTCGGTGGCGGCCGACGGCTTGGAGCCGGTGGGGCCGCCGCCCGGGAGGAGCTTGCCGCAGGCCTTCTGGGCCGACTGGAACGACGGCGATGACGGGTTGACCCCGGAGCCGGCGCCTATCTTGATGCCGATGTGCACCTGGCCCCCGCTGGAGGTGACGGTCGGATCCGGGAAGTTCGGCACGCCGTGCGAGCGCATGCAGTCGGCGTAGCTGAGTCCGTCATTCGCCGCGCTCGAGGCGCTCTTGCCGGTGGTGCTCGGATCCCCCGACGACCCGCAGCCGGCTAGCACCAGCACGCCGGACACGACGGCGAGAGCGGCGGCGATCGGTGCGCGATGACGGGCCGGGCGGAACCGAATGAGCATCGACCGCGTTCTACTGGTTCCGTGGTAACACAGCGGTTACGCCAGCGGTCCGACCAGGGCGGGTGCACTTTTCCGGGCCGGAGGTTGGCGCACCGAGTAGTGCGTCATTCAGCGACAACAACGCGGCGACGGGCGGACGGGCTCGGCCGCGTCGAATCGGGACGAAACCCTGAACCTGGCCGAGAAAGCGAACGATGTGTTCGTTTTCTCGGCTGTGACCCTCGACCGTCTGCAACAGCGCTCGCGCGGCCGCGGTCGGGCGGCGCTTTGACGGGGTCGCGATCGCGATCAGGTACTGAGGCGCGCGCGGGTGGATGGGCACGAAGACGATCCCGACCGAGTCTTCGAAGATCGACGCGGGGAGGAGTCCGATGGCGAGTCCGTGGCGGATGAATCCGATCACGCTGCGCCCATTGAGACGCTCCAGCTGCAGTACTCGCTGATCGAACGCGACGCCGAGCGCGAGATCCTGCCGTTCGCCCAGAGTGAGCGAATCGGCGTGATCGTGTACTCCCCGATGAGCTCGGGATCGCTGAACGCGGTCGCGCGAGCAACCAGTCTGCGATCGTGGAACCTTCTGCTCGCCACTGGCCGTTTAACGAGGGTGATGACTGACTTCGACCAGTTCGTGGCAACTCACGTCGATGACCTGCTGCGCACCGCCTACCTGATCGTCTGGGACGAGACCGAAGCGGAGGACCTCGTCCAGGAGTGCTTGCTGAAGGTCGCACGCCGATGGCCACGCATTCGGCGCATGGAGCAGCCGCTGGCCTACGCGCGGCGGATCCTCGTCAACCTGACGGTCGACGGCGCCCGCGGCCGCGCGCAACGTCGCAGCGAACTGGAGCCGGCTCCGGAGGCACGGCCGATCGCGGTCGATCCGCTGGCGACGATCGATGGCCGCGCCGAGCTGTTCCAGGCGCTGGGCCAGCTGCCCAAGCGCCAGCGCGCCGTACTCGTCTTGCGCTACTTCAACGACCTCACGGAAGCGCAGGTCGCTGAGGTTCTCGGCTGTTCGCCGGGGACGGTAAAGAGCAGCGCCTCACGCGGACTCGCGCGGCTGCGCGAGGCGCTGCAGCCAGTCCACTCCAACTCAGGAGCACCAAACCATGAGTGATCTACTCGAAGAGGACCTGCGCGGAGCCCTCGCCGACCGGGCCGCGCGGATGGACGGCGGGGCAAGCGCCCGGCTGCGGGCGGTTGACTACCACGCCCGCTCGCGCCGGCTCCCGTCGCGGCCCGTGCTCGGGGCCCTGGGGCTGAGCTGCGCCGCCGCTGCCGCCGGCGCCGCCATCCTCCTTGGATCGAGCGCGGCGCCCGCGTTCGCCGGCTGGACCGCGAGCCCGACGGCCCCGCACCCCGGTCAGCTCGCCGCTGCGGCACAGCAATGCAGCACAGGTGCCGGCACGCCGCTGCTGACTGACACTCGAGGCCCGTACACCGCCTCGATCTACGCCGACGGCTCCACCTGCGTGGAGGGCAACGGCATCACGATCAGCTCGAGCCGCAGTGGCGACGGGAAGGCCAGTGTCACGGCCGGAACGATCGAGCTCAACGGTGCCGGCGAGGTCGACTCGAGCGGCAACGCGCTGACGATGGTCGACGGCCCGATCGGTGCCGGCGTGACGGGCGTGACGATCGCCCGCAGCGACGGAAGCTCCGTCCAGGCGACCGTCGAGAACGGGTGGTACCTGGCGTGGTGGCCGGGCACACAGCGCGCAGTGACGGCCCAGGTGGCGAGCGCGAGCGGAAACCACACGCAGTCCTTCCCGAATGGCCCGGACCTGCACAGCCCGACGTGTCCAGCCGGCGCCCAGTGCGGTTCGGGCTACGGCTTCGCATCGAACCCGGCGGGCGGGGCGGTGGGTGGCTCCGGACACTCGGCATCGCAAATGAGCATGTCGGCCCGAGGCCCCAGGAGCAGCAGCACGGGTCAATAGCGCCTCATCGTCTTGGGGGGTGGGCCGGGCGAGCCCACCCCTCAAAATCAACGCCCGTGCGTCATTACCGCCCGGGCGTCGTTTTCGAGCACGCCGACACCTCCTGCAGCCGCCTCAGCAGGTAGCGCCGCTCCACCGCGGACGGCGCGAGTGACAGCGCGCGCTGGTACGCAGCTACGGCACCGGGATGATCGCCGCGGCGCCGGAGCAGGTCGGCCCGGGTCGCGTCGAGGAGGTGATAGCGCTCCAGTCGCCCGTCGTCGCTGAGCTCGTCGAGGATCGCCAGACCGGCCTCGAGGTCACCGGCCATCGCCACGGCCACCGCCCGGTTGAGCCTCACCACGGGCGAGGGCAGCTGTCGCTCCAGGAGCGCGTAAAGGCCGGCGATCTCACGCCAGTCGGTGTCGCCGGCGCTGGCGACGCGGGCGTGGCAGGCGGCGATCGCCGCCTGCAGCTGGTAGGGCCCGACGTGCCGCCGCCGCAGCGCCGCCTCCAGCAGCGCCAGCCCCTGCTGGATCTGCTCGGCGTCCCACCGTCCGCGGTCCTGCTCCTCGAGCGTCACCAGCTCGCCATCGCCGTCGAGCCGCGCTCGGCGGCGTGAATGCGCCAGCAGCATCAGCGCGAGCAGCCCAGCGGTCTCGGGCTCATCGGGCATCAGCTGATTCAGCGCGTGGCGCGAGCCGGATCGCCTCCTCGCACAGGCTCGCGCGGACCAGCTCCGCGCCCGAGGTGGCCGAGTGGCCCTCGTTGAACATCAGGTAGAGCACGGCCAGCACGCCCGCCGTCCGTTCCGGCAGCAGGTGGGCCGGAGGGACCCGGTAGGGGATCCCGGCCGCCGCGATCTTTGCTTTCGTGCGCGTCAGACGCTTGGCCATCGTGGCTTCGGGGACCAGGAACGCGCGGGCGATCTCCGCCGTCGTGAGCCCGGCGAGGCTCCGCAGCGTCAACGCCACCCGACCCTCCAGCGGGAGGGCCGGATGGCAGCAGGTGAAGATCAAGCGCAGGCGGTCGTCCTCGATCTCGTCGGTCTCGTCGAACAGCTCAGGCATCGCTTCCTCATTGGTGTCGGGCGGCGCCTCGTGGTCGGCGCGCTGCAGCAGCTCGGCGCCGCGGACGACGCGTCGCAGACGGTCGATCGCGCGGTTGCCGGCCACGGTCGTCAGCCAGGCGCCCGGGCGCTGGGGAATGCCGTCGACGGGCCACCGCCGCAGCGCCTCCGCGAACGCGTCCTGCGCGCACTCCTCGGCCAAATCCCAGTTGCCCGTCCGCCGGATCAGCGCGGCGACGACGCGGCCCCACTCCTCGCGGAACGCCGCATCGACTGCGCGCTGGACGGCCGGGGTCGTCATTCGCTGTAGAACGGCCGCACCTCGATCGCGTGGTGGCGGGCGATCGGATGGGCAGCCGCGAGCTCGATCGCCTGGCCGCGATCAGCGCAGCTGACGACGTCGATCGCGGCGATGACCTCCTCGGTCTCGGTGAATGGCCCGTCGTCGAGCAGCGTCTCCCCGCCGCGGACGCGGACGGTCGTCGCCGCATCCGTGCCCGCGAGCGCGTCCCCGAGAACGTGGAGGCCGCGTTCCTCCAGATTCCGGCGCCAGGCTGCAATGTCTCGGGTGGCGGCCTCGCCCTCAAGCGGCGCCGCCGACGCTCCGCCCATCCAGACGATCAGCAGATACGGACTGGCGTCGCCGTCCTCGCCGCGCGCGAACGCGGACGCTTCGTCTCCGAGCTGCACCCCGCCGACGAACGGCCGGATCTCGATGGTGTGGAACCAGGATGACGGGTGCTTTGCCGCGACCTCGATCGCCTCGTCGAGGTCGGCGCATTCGAGCAGGTCAAAGCCCGCCATGAACTCCTTCGTCTCGGCGAACGGTCCGTCGCTCACCAGCGTCTCGCCGTCGCGCACGCGCACCGTCGCCGCGGTCTCCGGGAGCTCCAGCTCGCGACCGAGCAGCCGCACGCCGCGGCGATCCATCTCCTCGACCCAGCGGGGGGTCTCGCGCTGAAAAACCCCCTCCTCCGGCTCTGTCTCATTGTCGCTGCAGATGAAGAGCAGGTAGTTCATGGCATGCTCTGGCTTGGGGTGCATCGAGACCTCCTGAGGGTCTGGTGATGGACTCAATACCCCTACGACGAACGAAAACGGCGAAATGGACACGCCTCCCGGCGAACGTGCGATCGCATCCCGGCGACCCGCTTTATGTTAGGTTCGCCGCGGATCGTTGAGCTGCCGACTCGAGGAGGGTCGCGATGCCTGAAACACTGACGGGAGCTTGCCTGTGCGGCGGTGTCGAGTACGAGGTCCGAGACCCGGAGGCTCTGGGGTACTGTCACTGCACACGCTGCCAGCGCTGGACGGGCTCGAGCCTGGCGGGCGTGGTTGTGGCCAAGGACAACTTCACCTTCACCCAGGGCGAGGACCTCGTCACGCGCTACGAGAGCGAATTCGCCCCTCGCAACTTCTGCAGCAACTGCGGCTCGAGCATCTATGACGACCTCGGCGAGAAGTACTTCGTGGCGGCAGGATTGATGCGCGAGCTCGACCTCGATCCCAGCTTCCACCTCCAGGTCGCGTACAAGGCTCCTTGGCACGAGATCGGCGGCGATGCCCCGCAGTTCGCCGAGAACCCCCCAGCATGAAGGGTGGGTCGGTGCGCTGCCGCACCGACCCACGTTGCAGCGATCCAGACCGTCAAGCGACGGCTTCCGGCAGGCAGTGGAATCCCTCCACCTGCCATCCGTCGCCGCGGCGCGAGAGGACCCACGTCGTGCGCGAGCGCGTCGCGGGTGCCGGCTCCGGCTCGCCGTCGCGGCGGACGGCCTGGCGGCTGATCACGAACGCGGCGTCGGCGCCGAGGAGACGGACGCTGTCGATCTCGTACAGCGCCTCTGATCCCTTCATGTGTGTCTGCATGCCTCCGGTGATCGCACCGCGAATCGCGTCGCGCCCGGAAAGGATGCTGCCGACGTGTAGCGCGACCGCGCGATCCGCGTAGTTGGCGACGAAAGCGTCGGGGTCCTGGTCGCGCCAGGCGCTGTAGACGCCGTCGATCGTCGCGCGAATCGTCGCCTCGGCCTGCGCGGGCGTGGTGATTTGATGGGTGGCCATTGATGCCTCCTCGGGTCGGGCGGGCCGCCACCGGGTGCGCGGCCTCGTCGACTACGTCGCAGCCGGACAAGCGGTTTGGACAGCCTCGAGCCGGCGCACCAGCTCGGCTCGCTCGACGGCGTTGTCCGTGAGCGCGAGCGCGCGGCGGTAGGCGTCCGCGGCCCCGCACGCGTCCCCTCCGCGCCTCAGCAGCTCGGCGTGCGTCGCGTGCAGGGGTTGGTAGCGCACGAGCGCGGGATCATCGAGCAGCGGCCCGAGGATCGCCAGGCCGGCCACCGGGCCGTCCGCGAAGGCGACGGCCGCCGCGCGGTTGATGGCGACCACCGGCGACGGCGCGAGCGCCCCCAGCACGCCGTACAGCGCGGACACGCGGCTCCAGTCGATCGCGCCCGCGAGTGCGCCCTCGATCTCGATCGCCGCGATCGCGGCCTGGAGCTGGAATTCGCCCGTGCCCCCGAGACGGAGCGCACGTCGGAGCGCCGCCCGGCCGGCCGCGAGCTCCTCGGCATCCCACCGATCCGTCTCCTGACGCTCGAGCGAGACGAACGAGCCGCCCGCGTCGACCCGGGCGGCTCGGCGAGCGTCGTGCAGGAGGGTAAGAGCCAGGAGGCCCCAAACCTCGGCGGCATCAGGCATCAGTTCGCTCAGCAGCGTGGCGAGCCGAATCGCTTCGTCGCACAGCGACACCCGCACGAGATCCGACCCCGCGCTCGCGGCGTAACCCTCGTTGAAGATGAGGTAGACGACGCGCAGCACGCCACGCAGGCGCTGCGGCAACTCGTGATCGGCAGGAACTCGATACGGGATCGCGGCGTCCGCGATCTTGCGCTTCGCCCGCACGATCCGCTTGCCCATCGTCGGCTCAGCGACGAGAAACGCGCGCGCAATCTCCGCCGTCGTGAGGCCGCCGAGCGTGCGCAACGTGAGCGCGACCTGCGCCGGCACTGCGAGCGCCGGGTGACAGCAGGTGAACATCAGGCGCAGCCGGTCGTCCACGAGCGGCTCGTCGGAATCGCTCATCGGCTCGGGTTCGCTGTCGCCAGCGTCCAGGCGCGCGAGCTCCGCGAGTCGCTCGGCGCGGTCAGCGACGGAGCGGTTGCGCCGCAATCGATCGATCGCGCGCCGACGCGCCGCGACCATGATCCACGCGCCCGGATTGGCGGGAACGCCGTCGCGTCTCCAGTTCGCGACCGCTTCGAGGAACGCATCCTGGACCGCATCTTCCGCGAGCTGGAAGTCACCGACGCGACGAATCAGCGTCGCCAGCACACTCGCGCGCTCGCGCTCGAACGTCGCGACGAGCACATCGTCGGTGGTCATCCGTCATCGCGGCCTGGTCTGAGCAGCTGCTCCATATCCATCACCGGCCGGACCTCGACGGACCCGTAGCGAGCCATCGGCAGCCTCGCTGCTGCGTCCAGGGCCACCTCGAGGTCTGGGCAGTCGAGCAGGTAGTACCCGGCGAGGATTTCCTTCGTCGTCGCGAACGGACCGTCAGTGAACTCGGGCTCGCCGCCGCGGACGCGGACGGTAGTCGCAGCCGACACGGGGTGCAGCGGCGCGTTGGCGACATGCACGCCGGCCTGCTTCAAGCTCTCCGTGATCTCCAACCACAGCGGCAGCTCGGCCCAACGTTCCGCCTCCTCGGCCTCGTCGACGTCGGGGGCGTACAGCAGCAGCATGTACTGGGGCATTCTCAGTCTCCGTCATCGCATGGGTCGCGCCAATCGCGGCCCTCAACCATACGTCGCAGCACGGTGCTCGATTTGGACGCCCCCGGCACGGTGGAGGATCGCTACAGCCACGGCGGCTGCCACCGCACACGCCGCCGCGCCCAGGATCAGGGCGACGCGTGGAGCCGAGTCGCCGACGGCTCCGATGATCGTCGCGCCGATCGGCGTGCTGCCGACGAGCGCGGCTGACCACAGAGCTACCACTCGCCCGCGCATGTCGGGGCGCGCGGCGATCTGGATGGTGCTGTTTCCGGTGGTCAGGAAGATGATGCTCGCCACGCCGACCACGACCAGCAACGCGATCGCGAGGTAGGTTTCGCTCGTCAGGCCGGTGCCGAGCATCGCGGCGGCGTAGAGCAACGCGGCCCTGATCATCCTCGGCACGCCGGTCTGCGGGCGGCGGACGCAATAGAGACCCCCGACGACCGAACCGAGTCCGAAAGCGGCGATCAGCAGGCTGTAGGTGGTCGCGCCTCCGTGCAGCGGGCCGCGCGCGAACAGGGGCAGGCTTACCTCGTACTCAAAAGTGAAGGTGCCCACGAGCACCATCATGCTCACCGGGGCGAGGATCTGTGGCACCGTGCGCGCGTAAGCCAGGCCCTGGCGAAGCTGTCCGCGTTCGCGCTGCACTGGCACCGATGGGAGCAGTTGCGAGACGTCCAGGATCAGGAGCGAGAAGATGACCGCTCCGAAGCTCGCGGCGTTGGCGATGAAGCACCACCCGACGCCGACGGTGGCCACGAGCGTCGCGGCGACGAGCGGGCCGAGGCCACGACCCACGTTCACGAGCGTGCTGTTCAGCGTGACCGCGTTGCGAATCAGCCGGCGCCCGACCATCTCGGAGATGAATGCGAGCCGGGCCGGGTTGTCCAGAGCGGTCGCGACGCCGAATACGAGCGCGACAGCGAAGACCATCCAAAGGCGGATCGCGCCGCTGACGACGAGCAGCCCCAGGACGAGCGGAGCGGCGGCAAGCGAGGACTGCGTGAACAGCAGGATCCGCCGCTTGTCGTAGCGGTCCACGATCACGCCGGCGTACGGTGTCAGCAGGAGAACCGGCGCGTAACGCGCCGCGGTGGCCAACCCCAGCCACACGCCCGAATGTGTAAGTTGCAGTACCAACACCGCTTGCGCGACCGTCTCGGTCCATGACCCGACCAGGCTGATCGTCTGGCCGATCGTGAAGCGCCTGTAGTTCGGCACGGCAAATGCAGCCAGCGGACGCACCCGGCCGCTGGTTGCCGATTCAGATGTCACCCGACTGCCGTGTCGCACCAGAGCGCCGAACGGGCGCGTCAGCTCGCGACGGAGTGATTGCGTGACGCGTGACCGAGCAATCCGTGTTCGCGGGCGCGCTGAACGGCCTCGCAGCGGTTGTGTGCATCCAGCTTGAGGTAGATGTGCTTCATGTGGCTCTTGATCGTGTGCACGGACAGGCACAGCTCGCCGGCGATCTCTCGCTTCGACAGGTTCGTCGGGAGATAGCGCAGTACGCGTGCCTCGCTCTCTGTCAGCGGCTCGCCCAGCGCCGCCGAGCCTGCCCGCGCCGGGGCTGCACG
Source organism: uncultured Solirubrobacterales bacterium (assembly GCA_963763525.1). GTDB lineage: Bacteria > Actinomycetota > Thermoleophilia > Solirubrobacterales > Solirubrobacteraceae > Palsa-465. Next base: position 32,587 of record CAVXPA010000004.1, on the reverse strand, counting down.
GTGGCGGGCAAGGAGATCGAGGATCTCGGCGAGCAGGCCGGTGTGCGTCGAGTGACGCTGGGCGTGACGCTCGAGCAGCGCCGGCACGGGATCGACAGTGAACGGCAGCACGACGTGGTCGTGCTCGGCGAGCTCGAGCGCTTGTTCCAGGGCGTGCTCGGCGGCGTCGGCCTGCCCGATCTCGTCGCACATGAGCGCCTCCAATAGGAGCGATTGGACGAGCCACCCGCGGAGCGCCAGCTCGGGGCGCCCGCTGCCGGCAACAGGATGATCGGTCTGGGCAGTGCCACCGCGGCCAGGAAACAGCGGGACGACGTCAGTGCGCTCGCAGTTGACCATCGCCAGGCGATCGACGGTCCTCGGCAGCGGATCACCCTCGCTGGAGTGCTGATCGTCAGCGTCATCGACCGGTACCGCGTACAGCCCATGTCTGTCGTGCGTCTGGAGCATCTGTCCCATCTTCTGGGCCTCCTGAGATCGAAGAGCGTTACCGGCACTATTCGCGTCAGCGGGCTTTCCCGCCATACCCGGCGGCCGGAAAGAATGATCCGCGCGAACCGACGTCACCGGTAGGGAACTGGGCTCGGGCGCTCGGGTTGTGGGGGTTTGGGAATCCGGCTGGCCCTACCATCGGCCGGGCTCGCAGATGTGATGATCAAAACGTGGCTCGTAGCGCGCTGATCGTCGATGATGACCCGGACTTTCTTGGGCTGATGGCACGCATCTTGGTCGGGTTGGGCGTCGAGGCCGTCTGGACCGCGGCGGACGCGACCCAAGCAGTTGCCGTCGTCGAACAATCGCGACCGGACGCCATGCTCGTCGACGTTGGGCTCCCTGACCGCAATGGAATCGATTTGGCCTACGACCTCTCCGCGCTGCCGTGGAGGCCGCGAGTCGTCTTGATATCGAGTGACAGCGACGCGATCCTCGCCATCGATCCGCGCGCTGGGCGCCCGGAGCTCCCGTTCCTCGCTAAGGAGGAACTCGGCGGCGAGGCGCTCCAGCGCATGCTCTTGGACGGATAGCTCGGGCAGGTTCGTCGGAGTAGTGTTCGCCCCGTGGCGGATCGGTTGCGGGTCGTGGTTGCGGAGGACGACGTTCTCTTTCGCGAGGGGATCGCGCGGCTGCTCACGGACGCGGGATTCGAAGTCGTCGGCCGGGCGGGGGACGCTGAGGACTTCCTGCGCAAGGCGCTCGCGCACCGCCCGGACGTCGCCGTCGTCGACATCCAGATGCCTCCCGGTGAGGGTGCCGATGGCATGCGCGCCGCCCTGGAGTTGCGATCCAGGCTGCCAAAGACGGGCGTCCTGGTGCTCTCAGGGTTCTACGAGGAGGCCTATGCCGTGGACCTCCTCGGGGAGAGCGCGGAGGGCGTGGGGTACCTGCTCAAGGAACGAGTCGGCGAGGTCGAGACGTTCATCGATGCGGTGTCTCGCGTGGCGGCGGGAGGGACTGCTCTCGATCCCGAGGTCGTCGGTCGAATGCTCGGACGTAGACAGAGTCGCGGTGGGCCGCTCGCGCAACTCACCGATCGCGAACGCGAAGTGCTCGCCCAGCTCGCCGAAGGAAAGTCGAACCTCGGCATCGCCGAGACGCTCCTGATCAGTACCGCCGCCGTCGAGAAGCACATCACCAGCATCTTTCAGAAGCTCGACATCGAGAGCACACCGCAAGGTCACCGCCGGGTCCTCGCCGCGGTTACCTACTTGCAGGATTCGCGGTAGTTGAGACTCGATCCCCGGATGCGGATCGCGTAGACCACGAGGAGCGTGGCCTACTGCCGCGCCGCGAGCGCGGCCTCGCGGTCGTCGTCCTCCGGGCTGACCAAGTTTGCGTGAGGCAGGATCAACCTCCACTCGTCATGCTCGCGACGGTAGGCCTGCGTGGTCCGCAGCGTACGGCTCCCGGGCTCACCCGCGACCTCGCGAGCCATGTGCTCGAGCACGACGGTCACGGCGAGTCCATCGGACGCGGTGCTCATCAGCCGCTCCACCGTCAGATTGGTCCAGTCGAGGCTCCTCGACGCGCCGAGCAAGGGGCGTTCTCGATTCCCTTGCGTCACGTCGTCTTGATCAGGCCACCGTCGATCACGTAGTTGACACCGGTGACGTTCGCAATGCGATCGGATGCGAGGACCGTGACGAGCGCTGCGACCTCCTGTGGCGTAGTGAACCGACCGGTTGGGATCGCCGCGGTCGCGCTCGCGCGGATCGTGTCGGCGTCGATCCCGGTGGCGTCGGCGAACGTAGCGGCGACGCCGTGCTCGCCCAGCCATAGATCGGTGCTCACCTGCCCTGGGGAGACGCAGTTCACGCGGATTCCCTTCGGCCCGAACTCCTGCGAGAGCGACTTACTGAGGTTGACGACCGCGGCTTTGCCCACGCCGTAGTCGACGGTCGCCGCGTCGGGCTGAAAGAACGAGTTGACCGAAGCGACGTTCACGATCGATCCAGAACCCTGGGCGAGCATCGGCACGAGCGCCGCCCTCGTGGCGCGGAGCCCCGTGAAGAAGTTCATCTCGAGCGCCCACTTGAACTCGTCGTCGCTGGTGGCCAGGAAACCGTCGACCCTGATCCGGACCGCTCCGACGTTGTTGACGAGCACATCGAGCCGGCCGTGTTCGTCGATCGCCTCTTGAACAAGCAGTGCCGGCCCGTCTTCGGCAAGCAAATCCACGGGAACCGCGGTGACCCGGTCCATCGCGCCCAGATTCTCCGTCGAGAGCGAGCCGGCGACGACGCGCGCGCCTTCGGCCACCAGCGCCTTGGTGATCGCGAGCCCGATGCCCTTGTTGGCGCCGGTTACCACCGCCACCTTGTCAGTCAACTCGAGGTCCACCGCCAAAGGAATATCCAAGCGCGGACCGCTTCGCATCAGCAACATGACTGGTCAGCCAGCCGGTCTAGGGATCCACCGCGCCCGACGGCTCGAGCACGTCTCTGAGCTCGACCCGCGCGCTCACCCCCAGCTTCGGGAAGATCGCGTACAGGTGTGAGCTGATTGTCCGGTGGGAGAGGTAGAGCATCTGCCCAATCTCGCGATTCGTCATGCCCTTTGCCGCCAACTGCGCGATCTGGAGCTCCTGCGGCGTGAGCTGGCCCGCGGCGTCGAGGCCGCGCTTACGGGACGTCTCGCCCGATGCGCGCAGCTGGCGCCGCGCGCGCTCGCCCCACGGAATCGCCCCGAGCGCGTCAAAGGTGTCGCGCGCCGCGCGAAGCGGTGCGCGCGACTCGGCGCGGCGCCGCTGGCGATGCAGCCACTCTCCGCGGGCCAGCTGGACGCGCGAACGCAGGAACGGCCAGCCCGCGGTTACCTTCTCGCTCGCGTCGAATGTGGCCTCGGCATCGTGTCCATCCGCGAGCAGCGCGCGAGCGAGACCGAGCTCGGCAGTCAGCAACGGCACTGACGTCTGGGCGGCGATCGCCTCAAGGTCGTTGATCTCGCGCAGCGCTTCGTCACCCCTGCCCGCGCCGCTTGCGGCGTCCGCCAGATCGGCCACGTTGAGCAGCCGCATGAACGAATGGAAGCTCTGGTCACCCGCGTCGTGGACGCGGCGTAGATGCTCATACGCTTCCTGGTGGCGGCCGCCGGCGAGGGCAGCCAGCCCACGCGCGTGCTGGACCATCGCCAGCAGCGCTCGCGACGATCGGGCGAATCCGAACTGCTCGGTTGCGGCGGCGTGCTCCGAGGCGAGCTGCTCGTCGCCACGCATTGCCGCCAGGATCGTCTGAACGGCGCGCGCTGTGAAATGGATCGTCGGCTGCGTCGTCTCGAGTGTCAACCGGGCGGCTTCGTCGGCGATCGGCACCGCTGCCAGGACGTCTCCGCGACCAGCCGCGCTCCAGGCCTCCTGTGTCAGCGCGCGTGCCAGCAAGCCGAGCTTCCCCTGGACGCGCAGGCCGGCCGTCGCGAGCGCAAGCATCGGCGCCGCAACGTCGAACGCTCCGACCACGTTCAATGCCGTACCGGCGACGCGTGCGCCGTCCGCGTCATCTGTCGTCGCCTTGCGGCCCCGCGCCAGCCGGTCGATCACCTCACGGCCAAGATCACGCGGGCACGCGAAGGCCAGGACCGGCGCAAGCCGCAGATCACCGTCCGCGGCCGGAACGTCGCGCGCCAGCTCGACGATCCGCGTCGCGACCGTCGGGCCAGCGTCGGACCACCAACATTGAATCGCCGCGCTCCAGAGGATCTTGAGTGCCAGGTCCGATTCGCCCTGCCGGACGAGATCCTCAGCGCTGGCGAGCAGCGCGGTGAGACGACCGGCGCCGCCCGCCCGTTGACCATCGAACACGCCCCGCATCCACTGCGCAGAAGCCAGGTCAGCGGGCGCGAGCGCGAGCTGCTCGGCATCCGCGAGCAGCCGCCCGACGACGTCCCGCTGCCCGATCTCGAAGCCCAGCTCGGCCGCCCTCAGAAGCCGCTGGCCTCGGCGCTCGGGATCCGGGCTGAGACGGGCTGCAGTTTCGAGAGCGTCAATCGCGACGGCACCCGCTCCGCGCCGTTCGGCAGCATGAGCGGCGGCTTCGAGCTCCGCGGCGACCGGCTCACTTGAGCCGAAGATCGACGCGGCTCGGTGCCAAACCTGCCGGTCTGGATCACGTGCCAGCGCGTCGGCCAGCGCCGCGGAGGCCGCCTGACGCTGCGACAAGCTCGCCTGCTGGCGAATCGCCGCGCGCAGCAGCGAATGGCGGAACGCGATCTGATCGCCCGCCAGCTCGATCAGCCCGGCCGAGACGGCCGCGATCAGATCATCCGAACTGACCGCGCCGCCAGTCAGGGCGGCGGTCGCCTCGACGACCTCGCTCGCCGACGATGAATCGTCCAGCGCAGCGACGAGCAGCGCCGTGCGGGTCACCATCGGCAAGTCGAGGACGCGTGAGGCGAAGGACTGCTCGAGCTTGGTCGTGAGCGGCAGCCGGCCGGGCATTGGAACCGCCGCGTTCGGTTCCCGAAGGGCGATCGGGAGCTCCAGCAGCGCGAGCGGATTGCCCGCCGCCTCGTCCAGCACGCGGCCGCGTTCGGTCTCCCCCAGCTCCGGCGCGGTCGCGTCGACCAGCTCGCCGGCCGCGACCGGGTTCAGCCCCGCGAGGTGCAGCACGGGGATCGCCGCTTGATCGAGCGGGCTCTCGAACCCGTCGCGCATCGTCGCGAGAAGCAGGATCGGCTCGTACTCCAACCGCCGCGCGACGAACGCGAGCACCTCAACGCTCGAGCGGTCAACCCAGTGGAGATCCTCGACCGTCGCCAGGAGCGGGATCTTCGATGCGGTCTCGGATAGGAGGTCGAGCGCGGCGAGAGCCGTGTGAAAGAGGTCCGGTGCCGCAGCATCGATCGTCCCGAACGCCGCTCGGAGCGCATCGCGCTGTGGCGGGTGGAGGGCATCGACGTCCGCCAGAACCGGATGCAGCAGCTGGTGAAGACCCGCGAACGCGATTCGCGTCTCGGACTGAACCCCCACCGCGCGGAGCAGCCGCAAACCCCGCTGCTTCGCGTTTTCCGCGGCGTACGACAGCAGCGCCGACTTCCCGATGCCGGGCTCCCCGCTGATCAGCAGAGCGCCACCGCACGACCCGGTTGCGGCGATGAGCTGCTCGAGGCGCTGCATCTCGGCCTCCCGGCCGAACAGAGTCGCTGCGCTGCTCGCCAACCGATCCACCGTTCCTTTCGCTGACCGAGGCGGATCGTTGCACGTGCGGGGCAGCCGACACGGACGGATCAAACCGTCACGTGACCCATGCGAACGCGAATTCCGCGCTCATACCCTCGCGTGCCGTGCCCACGTACGACGCTGACGGATGAGCCGGCCGCGCCGCGGCGGGCGAGAACCCAGGAGGAACCATGAACATGAACCGGCCAGACACACCAGCTCCCGACACGGTCGTGCTCATTCACGGACTCTGGATGACCGCCCTGAGCTGGGAGCACTGGGTCGAGCGCTACGAGTCTCGCGGCTTCCGCGTGATCGCCCAGAGCTGGCCCGGGATGGACGGGAGCATCGACGAACTTCGCCGCGACCCATCGGGGGTCGAGCACCTCGGCATCGAGGAGATCGTCGACCACTACGCCGCGATCATCAGCGCCGTGGAGCGGCCGCCGATCATCATGGGCCACTCGTTTGGCGGAACGTTCACCCAGATCCTGCTCGACAGGGGCCTCGGAGCGGCAGGCGTCGCGATCGATTCCGGGCCGGTCAAGGGGCTACTGGCGCTGCCGACGTCGACGCTGAAGAGCGGCTTCCCGGTCCTGAAGAGCCCGCTCAACGTCCACCGTGCCGTCGCCCTGACTCCGGCGGAGTTCCACTACGCGTTCACGAACACGATGAGCGAGGAGGAGTCAGCTGCCGTGTATCAGCGCTACGCCGTGCCCGGCCCCGGACGCGTGCTGTTCCAGGCCGCGCTCGCCAACTTCAACCCGCGCTCCCCGGCGGCCGTCGACTTCAAGAACTCGAGCCGGACGCCGCTGCTGTTGATCGCGGGAGGCGCGGATCACGTCGCGCCGGCCTCGCTGAACCTGGCGAATGTCAAGCACTACCGTCACTCCGAGGCAGTCACGGACTTCAAGGACTTTCCCGGCCGCTCGCACTTCACGCTCGGGCAGCAAGGGTGGGAGGAAGTCGCGGACTACGCGCTCAGCTGGGCGCTCGAGCACGCGGCAGAGCCCGCAATCGCGTGACGTTCAGCCGCGCGGCAAGCGATGCGCCGTTACCAGACAGGCAGAGATGCTCGAGCGGATCGGCCGACCGAGCCGCCGGTGCAGGGCGTGGTTCTCGGCGGCGAGTTCGTCACGCTGTCGCTGTGACCGTCGCGCCCAGAACGACATCGTGCCGAGCAACGCGTTGAGCTCCTCGGGCTCGTGTTCCACGAGCCTCGGAACCACCGCGACCTGGACGTCGTCGAACAAGCGTGCCGCATACGCGCGCGCGAGCTCGTAGCTTCCGAGCCACCCCCACACCCCTGATACGTTCTCGCGCCGCTGCGCGACGCCCGCAAGCACGCTGTCGAGATCGCGATACGTCGGCAAGTCGGCGGCTAGCTCGGGCGCGAGCCTTGCTATGGCAGCTCGCAGCGCCCGCTGATCGGCCGCGCTGCGCGGGTCCTCCAGACCGAAGTACGACAAGAGCGCGAGAGTCCCGCCGTCGACCAGCGCGTCCGCCGCCTTGCGCCAGCTCACATCCGGATCGATCCAATGGATCGCCGACGCGGAGAACACAGCCCGATAGTGCTCGTCGGGGAGCGACGCGTCCTCCAGGCGTGCGTTGACGAACTCCACGTCCCCGATGCCGTCCAGCCGGGCGCGCGCCTGCTCGATCATCCGTTCGCCAGGGTCGAGCGCTGTCACCCGGACGCCCCGCTCAAGCAGGCCGCGCGTCAGCTGGCCCGTGCCGCAGCCGATCTCGAGCACAGCAGCGCCGGTGCCGGCGGTCGCTTGCTCGCATGCTCGGTCGATCAGCTCGTCTGGGTAGGTCGGGCGATGGCGCGCATACTGCTCGGCGACCGCGTTGAAGACCGTCCCATAGCGCCGCGCGTCGGTAGTTGTCGGCATGGCTGGCAAAGTAGATGACGTCGCGGACGAGCGCGGCAGGCTGACGAAGACCTGACCACGCGCCACCCCGAGTGGGAGACTGATCGGATGATCGCGCGACGATGGACGGCGAGGGCCAGCGGTTCAGAACAGGCCGACGCGTACGTCGCTCATTTCGAGTGCGACGTCAGGCCGCAGCTCGAGCGGACCGAAGGATTCCTCGGCGCCACGCTCGAGCGGATCCGGCACGACGACGACGTCGAGATCGTCGTCGTGACGCACTGGGAGTCGATGGAGGCGATCGGGGCGTTCGCGGGCGAGGATGTCGCGGTCGCGGTGGTCGAGCCCGAGGCTCGGGCGGTCCTCGCCCAGTTCGATGACCGGGTCCGGCATATCGACCTCGCGGAGGGGCAGGCGTTCGGCCACTTGGAGCTGATCGACATTCCCGCGGAGGCCGCCGCGCACGAGCCGTGGTTCAACGAGACGCTCGTCTCGGTCAACGACGCCGTGGTCAGGCTTGGCGTGGTCGACGGCGACTTCCACTGGCACAAGCACGATGACCAGGACGAGTTTTTCATGGTGCTCGACGGCGAGCTGCTCATCGACGTCGACGGCTCGGGCACAGTCACGCTCGGCCCACACCAAGCATTCAGTGTTCCCAAGGGTGTCGTTCACCGCACCCGCGCGCCACGCCGGACCGTGATCCTCATGGTCGAGGCCGCGGGCGTGATGCCGGTCGGAGATTGACGCCGGCTCCCGGAATCGCGTGCAACACGGCCACCTGGTCGAGAAACGTTGTCCATGGTTGCGTTTCTCGACCAGGTTCGGCGGCCCGGTTGTTCCCTGGACGAACGACGTTCTTCAGGCGCCGTACCGCCATCACCCGCGTTGCCGCGCTCGAGTACGGGCCGGCGGGATCCGGGTGAACTGCATCTGCCCCGGCTCCGTCGACACACCGATGCTCGCCGCCCAGCCCTCGGGCGACGTCGAAGCGGGCTTGATCGGCACAGCAGCGCCGCTCGGGCGCATCGTCCGTTCCGAGGAGGTCGCGGCGCTGATCCACTTCCTCGCCGCGGATGACTGTCCGATGCTCAGCGGCCTCGCGCTCCCGATCGACGGCGGAATGAGCGCCGGGATGAGCCTCGGCCTGATCGACGCCGTCGTAGCAAGCCTCGGCTGAGGCGCTGACTTCAGTCGGTTGCCTGGTCGGCTGAGTCGGCGCCTTGCTCCCGCAGCCAGCTGACAACGTTGTCGCGGCGGGTTCCCACCGAGTTGGCTGCGTCCAGTGGGGTCTCCCGGGCGTACTCTGGCACCCAGTTGAGATCCGCGCCGCGAGCGAGGAGATGCTCGGCCGCCCGTCGTTGACCGCCCGCGCAAGCGTGCCAGAACGCCTGTGACACGTCCGGGCCACCGCCACGCTCGTCGCCGAGCAGTTGCTCCATCCGATCGATCATCCCGAGTGCTGCCGCGTGCCAGAGCTTCTCGACCTTGGCACCTCTGCTGACCAGAAGCTCGGCGACGTGCCAGCAGGAGTAACCAATCGCGTTGTCGAGCGGGGTGCCGATCGAGCCCCCCGGTGTCTCGAGACCGGCGCCGCCGTCGATCAGCGCGACGGCCACGTCGAGATCATCGTTGCTCGCTGTCCAATGCAACGGCGTCTCGGGGCGATCGCCGCCGGTGTCGTCGTTCGGATCGGCACCCGCCTCGAGCAGCACGACGACCGCGGCGGGCGCGCCCGGGAAGTAACCGGGCCAGTCAGCGGCGGCGTGCAGAGCGGTGCGCCAGCCGCCCTCGATGCCTTTGCGGCCGATCATGTGCGCCGTTGCCAACTCGGGTCGCTCGGCCAGCAGGCGCCGCAGCGCTTCGAGGTCACCGGTGTGGATAGCGGAGGTCAACTCGATGGCGACGGGGTCGCCGTGCGGCAGGATCAGCTTGGGCGCTGAACCTCCAGGTGGACCCGAAACCGCCATCGTCGCCAAGACTATGCCGCGTCGTGTGTGGAGACGACGTGCGCGTCAGCGCCGATCGCGAGCGTCTCGTCCAGCCAGTCATACACGCGCTGGTGAAACAGCCGGCGCGCGGTCGCCTCGCAGTGTCCACCGGCGCCCTCGGCGGCGGTGAACGACACCAGCGTCTTGCGTGGCGCGGTCAACGCGCGGTACAGCTTTCGCGCGCCGGCCGAGGTCGGATCGCCCTGGCTGCAGGTGATCAGCGTCGGACAGCCGATCCGCTCCACCACGTCGGACAGGCGGTAGCGGCTCAGCTCGGCGAACAGCGCGAACAGATTCGGCTGGGCGTTGGCCCACAGCCCGCGCTGCAGCAACGCCCAGCGCAGTCGTGGATCGCCGTCCGGGCCTTCGATGAACGCCTGCATCTGATCGAGCGAGTGAGGATCGACGCCGTCTGGAAACACCGCCTTCTGCTCGTCTGAAAGCGGCAGGCGGTCGATCACGCCATCCCTGAGATCCCACTGGCCCGGATCGGCGATCAGCGCCGCCAGTCGGGTCTCGTGGCCGGCGGCGCGCGGCGCCAGAAAGCCGCCGAAGCTCCATCCGGCGAGCACGACTCGGTCGGGATCGACGCTGGGCTGGGTCAGCACCCAGTCGAGCACCGGGCTGACGACGTGCTCCCAATCGGGTCGCAGCGGCACGCCGTCGCGGATCAGGTTTCGGCCCTGGCCGGGACCGTCGAACAGCAGGATGTCGTACCCGCGCGCGAGAGCTGCCGGAACGTGCGCGACGAACATCTCGGTGAGGTCGGAGTCGTATCCGTTGGTGTGCACGATCGTGCCGCGGGCCTGCCCACTGACGCGCGCGTACAGGCCTGGCAGTGTCATGTCCTCAAACGGGATCTCGACCAGGTCGATGCCGGGAGTGAGGCGAACGGCCGCCTCGAGTGCGGCGCTCTGACGGTCGAACGCCTCGCGCAGCCGCTGGTCCACCGGCGTGCCGTATAGAGGCAGATAGCTCGTGCGGTAGTAGACGGCAGCGCGAAGGTAGGCCTCTCGGGCGCTGACGTCATGGCCCGCCGCCTCGCTGACCGCCGCGGCCTCCGCCAGCCGGTCGGCGGTCGCGGTCCACTCCCGATGCCACGCCGTCGCGTCGCCGTCATCGCCGACGCGGGCCATCGCCGTAAGGCATTCGCCGAAGTCGGCGCCGCCGTAGGTCGTCAGAAACAGAGTGCGGGTCGCGAACTGCTCCCAGAGTGGGTTGTTGCTCAACAACGCCACAGACGCCCTCCCCCTCAGCCTTGCTCTACGTACTCTGCTCGATCGACGAGGTGGTGTGGGCGATCGCCACGCAGGAAGCGCGCGACGTTCTCTGCCGCCTGGTGGGCCGCCGCTGCCAGGGAGCCACCGGTGATGGCGGAGTTATGCGGCGAGCCGAGCAGATTGGGGAGCTCGAAGAAAGGCCGACGGGTGGCAAACGAACCGCTCGTCAGCGGCTCCTGCCACCACGCATCGAGGCCCGCCGAGAACGAGGGGGTGTTGCGCAGATGCTCGTACAGCGCGTCCTCGTCGAGGATCGCCGCCCGTGCCACGTTGACAAGGATCGCGTCCGCCTTCATGAGCGCCAGCTCGCGCTCCGCGATCAGGCCGCGGGTCAGACGCGTGAGCGGCAGGGAGATGACGACGATGTCGGCGACGCGGAGCACGGCGTCGAGATCGTCCAGCGTCCCGACCCAGTCAGCCAGCTCATTGGGCTTCGCCGAGCGGCCGATTGCGTGAATGTGTGCGCCGAAAGGCTTGAACAATCTCGCGCTTGCCTCTCCGATGGCCCCAAAGCCGAGGATGCCGACCACCGAGTCGCGGATCGAGAGGGTCGCCGTCTGCTGGTTGAACTCGCCGCGAGTCATCGCCGCGTGGTTCTGTGGCAGGCGCTTGGCTAGGGCCAGCGCCAACGCAAGCACATGCTCAGCCATCGGCTGCGCGTACGCGCCGGCGTTCGACGCCACGGCGACGGCGTCGGGAATGCGATCGAACGCGACGTGGTCGACGCCGGCGGCGAGCAGCTGGACGAATCCGGCGGATCGGAGCTGCTCGAACTCCTCTGGACCATTGAGCTCGTTGCTGATGAACCACGACAGCACCGCATCGGCGCAAGCCAGCGCTTCGAGTCGCTCATCCTGGCCGACCTCTGGCAGATAGGTGAGCTCGGCAACCCCGGTGAGCACGTCCTCGAACGCCCCCCGGACGGGTTGCGGTGGCGTGAGGGTGACGAGAACTCGGGCCATCGGTCGCCGGACGCCCACCCTAGACCGTGGATCGAATCGCGTTCATCCGCTCAGGCTATCGACGCGGCCGATGCTCGCCGGCTCGTGGCGCGGGTGTCGTCCACCCGAGCGCGCGGCGACGCGACGTCGGGAGCTTGCTCACCACGAGATCGTAGGAGTCTTCGATCATGTCCTCGATCATCTGATCGGGTAGGGATCCGTCGATGATCACGGAGTTCCAGTGCCTCTTGTTCAGGTGATATCCGGGGAGCACCGCGGGATGGGCGTCGCGGAGCTGCTCCGCCAGGAGCGGGTCACACTTCAGGCCGACTTGCAGCGGGCGCCTCGCGAGCGCGGACAGCGCGAACATCTTCTCCGCGACCTTGAACACCGATGTGTCGGGGCCGAACGGAAAGGTCTCCACCGAGCCAGGGAACGAGAGACAGTGTCTGCGCAGGGCGGCCGGACGCATCACACATGCCGATCCTACGTGAGGCGCGCGAGCGGATCCGCCGGGAGGATGAGGCCACGCTCGGCCCGTCGGGGGAGGCATCCGGGCAACCGTGGGGCTACTCTCGGGACGTGAGCGGTCCCGCGAAGCGCCTGAACACGACCGCGCTCGGCTGGCCAGTGCCACCGCGGCTGCTGGACTATGGGCCGATCGCGGCGATCGTACTCGTTGGCGTGTTCGCGGTCGCCAAGTATCACACCGGCAACGGGATCGCGCCGAGGCTCGCGCTGCTGCTCGTCGTCGTGATCAGCGGCGCCGCACTGGTTCAGCGCCATCGTGCGCCGGCGCTCACTCTCGCGGCCGTGCTGTCGCTGTCGCTGGCGCTGAACAACAACGTGCTGCTGATCCTGCCTGTGTTGCTGGCGCTGGTCAATTTCGTCGCGTACGGGAACCGCTCGACGGTGATCATCGCGGCGGTGGCGGTCAGCGTCGTGCTGCTGCTGACCCCGACGGTTCACGGAGTGCCGCTGCACGGGAGCGGGATCCTGTCCCGCCTCACCGTGGTGGGCTTGGCGGTCGCGGTTGGCCTGTACCTGAGAGCACGAGCCGATTACGTTTCCGGGCTCTGGGAGCGGGCCGAGCGCCTAGAGCGCGAGAGCGAGCTGCTCGCCGAGCAGGCCGTCGCCGACGAGCGGCTGCGGATCGCGCGCGAGCTCCACGACGTCGTCGCCCACAACGTCTCGCTGATGGTCGTCCAGTCACAGGCGCTCGCCGCGACCGGAGCGGCCGGCCCCGACGGCCAGGCCGCGCTCGGCCGGGTCGCGGATCACGGCCGCGAGGCGCTGTCGGAGATGCATCGCATGCTCGGCGTGCTGCGGGTCCAGAACGGCGCTGCTGCGGAGCGCGAGCCGCAGCCGGGGGTCCGCGACCTGGAGCGACTGATCGCCCACACACGCGAGGCAGGGGTCGAGACCAGCCTGTCGGTGATTGGCCGCGCTCGCGAGCTGCCTCCGGGCGTGGACCTCTCCGCCTACCGGATCGTCCAGGAGGCGCTCACCAATGTGATCCGCCACGCCGACGCGCATCAGGCATTTGTCACCCTTACCTACTTCCCGGACGCGCTCGACGTATCGGTGCTCGACGACGGCCGAGGGCCGACTTCGTTGGCGAACGGCAACCGGACCGAGGGCGGACACGGCCTCGTCGGCATGCGCGAGCGGGTCGCGCTGTTCGGTGGAAGGCTGCACACCGGCCCGCGCGCGGACGGGCCCGGATACGCGGTCAAGGCATCGCTGCCGCTCGCCTGACGATGCACAAGCTCCGCCTCCTGATCGCAGACGACCAACCGCTGATGCGCGCCGGGTTTCGGGCCGTTCTCGAGGCGACCGGCGAGATGGAGGTGGTCGCCGAGGCGGGTGACGGGGTCGCCGCGGTTGCCGCCGCCCGCGCGACTCGACCCGACGTCGTCCTGATGGATATCCGGATGCCCGACCTCGACGGCATCGAGGCGATCCGGCAGCTGCCAAATCAGCGAGTCCTGGTGTTGACGACATTCGGTCTGGACGAGTACATCGTCGAGGCTCTGCGCGCCGGCGCCAGCGGCTTTCTGACCAAGGACGTGCCGACCGAGGAGCTCGTGCGCGCGGTCAGGGTAGTGGCGGCCGGTGACGCGCTCCTGACCCCCGCGGTCACGCGGCAGCTGCTCGACCGCGTCGCACGGCGCCTGCCGGCGGCGATCGGCCACGGGCCAGAATCGCTGAACGAGCTGACCGACCGCGAGCGCGAGGTGCTGGAGCTGCTGGCGCGCGGGATGTCGAACGCCGAGATCGCCGAGGCGCTCGTCGTCGGCGAAGCGACCGTCAAGACCCACGTCTCGAACGTGCTGATGAAGCTTGGCCTGCGCGACCGTGTCCAGGCGGTCGTCCTGGCGTACGAGATCGGCCTCGTCGCCCCGGGCCGCCCGTAAGAACGCCGGCGCGGTGACCCAGGCCTCTCCCCCGCAAGGTGGAGAGGCCGCCGAAGCTCACGCCAACGCCGGAGGACACGATCACGCCCCCGGCCGAAGACGCGGGCGCCGCTCGAGCCGATGATCCCGGCCATGAACGAGAGATCGCACATCATCGAAACCAAAGGGCTGACGAAACGCTTCGGCGAGCGACTCGCGGTCGCAGATCTGGAGCTCGCCGTGCCGCGCGGGTGCGCGTTCGGCTTCCTCGGCCACAACGGCGCCGGTAAGACAACGGTGATCCGGATGCTGCTCGGGCTGACATGGGCGGACTCCGGGACGATGCAAATCAACGGACGCCCGGTGCCGCAGGAACGACAGGCGGTCCTGGCACGCGTCGGCGCGATCGTGGAAGAACCCCACTTTCACGCCCACCTGACCGGGCGCGAGAACCTCGAGATCGTCGCCGCGGTGCGGGGACCGGAGGCGTTCAGCAGGATTGACGGCTCGCTGGCACGCGTCGGACTCAGCGACCGGGCGAAGGATCGCGTCAAGACCTACTCGCAGGGGATGCGTCAGCGGCTCGGGGTGGCCCGCTGCCTGGTGGCCGATCCCGAGCTGCTGATCCTCGATGAGCCGATGAACGGCCTCGATCCGGGGGGAATCCTCGAGTTCAGGACGATGATCGGCGAGCTCGTGGCCGAGGGAAGGACGATCTTCCTCTCCTCCCACCTGCTGGACGAGGTCGAGAAGACCTGTCAGTCGGCGGCCGTCATCGATCGCGGGCGAATCATCGCTCAGGGGCCGATCGAGCAGCTGCTCAGCGGCGGTCGCCGCGCGCTCGACATCGGCTGCGATGCCCCCGGCGTCGCCGTCGACGTGCTCGACGGCCACCCGGCCGTGGCGCTCGCGCATGAGACGCCGGACGGCGTCCGCGTGACCCTTGCCGGGAGTGACGGCGCGGCTTCGATCAACGCGCGTCTCGTCGACGCCGGCGTCGCAGTGTTCAGGCTCGAGCCCGTCCGCGAGTCGCTCGAGCACCGATTCCTCGAGATCACTTCCCGAGTAGGAGGCCAGGCATGACATTCGTGATCGCACGCCAGATGTTCGTCGCAGAGGTGCTCAAGCTACGGCGCAACCGGGGTTTGATCGCACTGTCCCTCGTGCTGTCGGTCGGCTTGTTGGTCGTCTTCTTCGGCTACAACGCGATCGAGCATGCCTCAAACCCGGCGCAGAACGGACCCGCCGGCGGTGTGACCGGATTCAACCGGGGCGTGCAGGCGCTCGGCATCTACTTCGGCGCACTGACCGCAATCCTGATCGGCACCGAGGCTGGGACCGCCGACATATCGAGCGGTGTGTTCAGGGACCTGGTGGCGACCGGTCGCTCGCGGCTCGCGTTGTTCTTCGTGCGAGCGCCCGCCGCGTTGCTCGTGACGGTGCTCTGCACCGGCGCCGGCTTCCTCGTCACGCTCATCTGCACGTTCCTGCTGTCCGGCGGGACCCCGACCCCGAGCCTCTCGCTGATCCTTCAGTCGGCCGGCTGGATCGTGCTCGCGAACATCATGCTCGTGTCGCTCGCGGTCGGCGTCGGATCACTCACCGGCTCACGCGCGGCCACGCTCACAGCCGTCATCGGCTGGCAAGCGGTCGCGACGCCGCTGCTTCGCGGCATCACGACGCTCGGCTCCGCTCGGAACCTGTTGCTGACCGTGTCCTTGAGCAAGGTCTCCCCCGTCAGCCACCCGGACATCCTGATGACGACCGGAGCGGCACTCGCGGTCCTCGCCGGCTGGTTCCTGATCCCGACGCTCGCCGGGGCATCGCGGACCCAGACCCAGGACGCGTGAGACTCGTGTGATGAGAGCGGGCGGGGCGCCAGCGACAGCTCATCGCCGGTCCTCGCATGCAACTCTGCGGCCGGCCGAAGTGGTCCACCACGATCCGCAACGCGGGCAGTGCGCGGGCAAGGTCCGCGACAACCCCGAGCTGGTCGCCCACTGCCTCGACCGTAGCCACCAGCGCGTGCCGTTCGAGCAACTCGAGATTCGCCATCGCGAGCTCGTTGTCCAGCAGCCCGCGGTCGCCCGCTCCCTGCGCGAGTGCGGGCACGAGCCGCACACGCAGGCTGCGCGCGCGGCAGCTCGCAGAAGCGTTCGACCAGCTCCGCGAAGCCGCTGTCGGCCGGATCACCGAGCGTCACCAGAGCCCCCGGACAGTCCAACTCATCGCACTGGCGCTGGACCCAACCGGCGGCCGCGATCGGATCCTCGGCGCCGGCGTCCGACCAGACGATGCCGCGCACGTCGAGCCCGCCGACTTCGCGCCGATAGTCAGCCAGCGTGTACACGTCGGGCAGCGAGTCGTAGTCACCCAGCATGTCGCGCACCAGCGTCCGGTCGGTCAGCCAGAAGATCGGATTCGCCGTCTGGTCCCACAGGTGGACGTTGCAGTCGACAACCGGTGGCACGCGACCGACCATAGCCTGAATTGCGGCCGGGCTGGGCAAGCCGTCGAGATGGGGCAGGCCCCGGCGGCGTGATCGTCGGGGGGTTGTAAGCTCACCCAATGCCGATGCCCAAGCGGGCAAGCGTCGATGATTTCTTCGCACAACTGAGCGACGTGCAGCGCCCGCACCTCGAGGCGCTCAGGGTGCTGAGCCTCGAGGCCGACCCGACCGCGCGCGAGGAGCTGAAGTGGAACCTTCCCGTGTACGTTCGCGGCGACAACACCTACCTGTGGATGCTCCAGAACTTCAAGAACCACTGTTCGCTGCGGTTTCCGCCACCGTTCTTCGCCACACAAAAGGCCACGGTCGAGGCCGCCGGCTATGAGGCCGGCGAAGGCTTCATCAAGCTCACCTACGGTCGAGCGCTGCCGACCGAGCTCCTCAAGTCGCTGATGCAGGCGCGCATCGCGGATTACGAAGCGACCGAAGAACCTGGGTAAGCGCCCTGCCTGAGGAGCGTGGGATGCCGCGCGAGCGAATTCTCGTGAACTTCTTCTATGCGCACCCGGTGGGGCACGTGGTCGCGCGTTGCACTACTGCCTCGGCCATCACAGCGCTGATCCCGGCCGGTCAGTGTCGGTCGCGCTCAACGCGTCGGCACCCTACGAGCTCGCCTCCCTGTGCCCGTTCATCGACAGGGTCTATCCGCTCGATCATCCGTTCGTGGAGGCGTGCCCGGGCTCCGACGCCCGTATTGCCGCCCTGCCGAGGAGCTGGGACTGGGTGCTCGACGATTTCCGCCGCCATCAGGACCTTCAGCTCGAAGCGTTCCCGGGCATGCGTGACTTCTACCAAGCCAGTGACCGCCATCTGATCGCCCGGTCGGGGCGGTCGGTTATCGGTGGCTCGCCGCCGGGCTACGTGCCACGCTGCCGGCTGCGGTTCGAGCTTCCGTCCGACGTCCGGGCCCGAGCACGGAACAGGCTTGCCACGGTGACACAGTCAAGCGGCGCGGTGGCGTTGATCGCGCTGATGCCGGCGGGTTCGAGCGAGCGGTCGCTGTACCCATCGGTCGCGTCGTGGCGTCTGGCCATCGACGCTGTGGCCGAGCAGGTGCCGCGGGTGCGATTCGCACTCGTCGGAAAGCTCCGGCGGGATCGCCGGACGAGCACTGCCCTGGCACAAGCGGAGCGCCAGGAGCTCCTCGGGCACCGCAGCGCGCCGATCGACTGCTTTGACCTCGACCTCTTCGAGCAGCTGGCGATCGTCGAGGCCAGCAGCGCGTTCTTGTCCCCCCACACCGGGTTCGGCTTGGCCGCCCTCGCCGTCGGCACCCCGTGGCTCACGCTCTCGGGCGGGCGATGGTTCGAGTACTACTTCAATCACGTGCCGTTCCGCTCGATTATTCCCAACGTCGATCGTTACCCGGCGTTCACTCAGTTTGTCCCCGCACCGGTGACTGTTGATGGCGACGATGGTCCACGAACGCCGAGCATGACTCGAGCCCGGATCCTTGAGGGCCTTGACGCAATCGTGTCCGCTGCCAGCGAGCTGATCGAAGGTACGTTGACGTACGAGCAAGCGCTCACGGATTACTTTGTGGCGCTCTTAGCGGCGCACGGCGGTGACCCCCGAGCGATCTGGTCAATCGACGGCGTCCATCGCGACTACCTTCCCACGCCAGCCTGAGCCTGATGACCTTCTCGATCCTGGCGCACGACCCGGCATCAGCGGAGCTCGGAGTGGGAGCTCGCGGGCTCCGCCCGTGCCGAAAGCAGTCAGGCAGCGATAATCGCCCCTGGCCTGGCGGCTGCTAAACGCGCTCAGTGAGGCGGATCGGCTCGGTGGGGATATCCGTGGTCGGCAATCCGCCGCGATCGTGGTCGTCGGCGCGCCTGCGCGCCAAACGCAGGCCGTCGTCGATCTGCGGATCGACGACGCACGTAAGCCCGTCGCAGAACTTCGTGGTTTGTACACACTCGGGGAGGCGCGGGAATTGGTTCGGGCGAGCAGAGGGCCCGATGGCCTCTATCGTGATGTGGAGAAGGCACTGGCGGCTGTTGCGCTCGCACCCGATGACCAGACCAGTCTCGGCGCGGCCGCGCTCGCGCTCCTGCGCGCAGGCAGAGGCTCGGAGGCCGCCCCCTATCTACATAAGCTCCTCGCGCTCGAGCCTCGCACTCGAAACAGGCTCGCCCGCCTCGTCGATGCAGGGCTCCTCGATGAACGCGCACTCGACGACTGCTGAGGAGTACAGCTCAGAACTTACGCGTGTGTGCTAGAAATGTGGCCCCGTCGGTCGCGCATCGACGTGATTGACGGGAGGGCACAGGCCATGGCCGCTCCCGCACTCGTGGTGGCGGCGACCGAAGCTCGCCACTCGGGAGGACAGGATGAGCACCACGCAGCGTGTCGATGTTCAACAAGCGGTTGAGACGGGTATCGAGCGGGCCTTGGAGCGCGGCGAGGTTGGACTCGGGGTCGTCGTCTACCACAAGGGCGAGCTCGTCGCTGACGCTTACGGCGGAATTGCCGACCTGGAGACGGGCCGTCGAGTGCAAGAGGACACGGTGTTCTGGATTGCGTCGGTGTCGAAGGCGTTCACGGCCACGGCTGTGCACATCCAGGCAGAGCGGGGACTGGTCGAGTATGACAAGCCGATCGCGCACTACTGGCCGGAGTTCGGTGTCCATGGCAAGGATCGCGCGACGGTGTTGGACGCGCTTTCGCACCGGGGCGGCGTGCCGATCTTCCCGATGGACGCGACACCGGAGCGGATGTGCGACTACGAATGGGTCGCCGGCCGTATCGCGAGTTCACATCCGCTCTATGAGCCGGGCACGCGCAATGCGTACCACTCCTATACATTCGGCTGGCCGCTGGGTGAGGTGGTTCGTGCGACGGACCCGAAAGGCCGATCGCTGCGGGACTTCGTGCATCAGGAGTTGTTCGAGCCACTGGGCGCGGATGAGGTCTGGTTCGGGATCCCCGAGGAAGTCGAGCCGCGGGTCACGCGCTACCACTACCGCCCCACGCCGGAAGCCATGGCTTGGTTAGCCCCTGATCTCGTGATGTCAGTGCCGCCGGCCGTTGCCGTCGCGGCCGGCGTATACAACCGCCCCGACGTGCACCGAGCGTGTAACCCGAGCGCTGGCGCGATCGGCAGCGCGGGGAGCGTGGCACGTGTGTTCGCGATGCTTGCCGGCGGCGGCGAGTTCAACGGGGTACGCCTGCTCTCGGAGGATCGCGTGAAGCTGCTGAGCGCTCCGCGGCCTTATGGTTGGGACCTCGTGCTCGGGAATGAGCTCCGCGTCTCGAGCGGCGGTTACTGGATCCCGAACGAAGACGGCAACTCGGCGCCGATGGGTAAGGGTTTGCAGGTGTTCGGGCAGACCGGGGCGGCGGGGAACATCGCATGGTGCGACGTGACCAACAACCTGGCTGTCGCGATTACCGCGAACAGGATGGGCAGCGGACGGTACGGTGCGCAGGACAATCCGCTCGTCGAGCTGGCCGATTCCATCCGCGGATCGCTCGGCATCGCTTACTAGCGGCCCATCTCAGGGTATGCGGGTCAGGGTCATTATCACGGGTGGCGCTTCCGGGATGGGGGCCGCCGCGGCGCGCGCGTTTGTCAGTCAGAGCTGGCTCGTGGCGGTGCTTGACATTCAAGACGAGCTCGGTTCGCGGGTCGTCGCCGCCGCAAACGAGGAAAGGCCCGGCAGCGCCGTCTACAGACATTGCGACATTCGGCACCGTGACGAGGTGCAGCAGTCGTTCGCGAGCGCGGTTGGCGACCTCGGCGGTCTTGACGCGCTCGTGCAGTGCGCCGGCGTCGACCGAGTTGCGGCGGCCGAGTCGATGACCGAGGAGGAGTGGGATCTCGTCGTCGACACCAACCTCAAGGGGACGTTCCTGACGAACCAGGCGGCGTTTTCGCATCTCCGCGAGCATGGCGGCAGGATCGTCAACTTCGCGTCGTCAAGCGGCCTGACCGTGTATCCCGAGCATGGCCACTACGTCGCGTCAAAAGGTGGAGTCATCTCGTGGTCTCGCTCGCTCGCGGCTGAGTGGGGGCGCTACGGGATCAACGTCAATGCATTCTTGCCGTTTGCGCGGACGCCGATGTTCGAAACGTTCCAAGCGGCCCTGAGCCATGAGGCGCGTGCGGCGTTCGAGGCGCACGTTGCCGCGCAACCACTGGGACGAATGGGCGACCCGGATGCGGACATCGCGCCCGTACTGGTGTTTCTGCTCTCAGATGCCTCGCGATATATCACGGGCCAGATGATCGCCGTTGAGGGCGGGCTCGCGCCGGTTCGCTAGGCAGAGACCGAGCTCGGTGCCGGGCCAAGGTCCAGGTGCAGTGCCGGCAGCGCCTCGAGGAAGACGTGCCGCTGGTACTCGAACTCGTGGCCGTCGAGAAGGCTCACGTTAGGGGCCAAGTCGAGCAGCGTTTCGAGCGTGATGCGCATCTCGAGCTTCGCGAGCGGAGCGCCGAGGCAGAAGTGCACGCCGCGGCCGAATGCAATGTTGTCGGCGTTGCGTGCGATGTCGAAGCGTTGGGCCTCGGAGAAGACAGACTCGTCACGGTTAGCGGACTGGAGCAAAAGTGCGACCAAGGCACCCTTCGGGATCTCGACTCCACAGACCTCGACATCGGCCAGCGCCAAGCGCAGCATCCGCTTAATGGGGCTCCGATGCCGCACGCACTCCTCGACCGCGCCCGGCAGCAGCGAGCGATCTGACTTCAGCAGCTCCCACTGGGAGCGATTTTCAAGCATCGACTTGATGCCGAAGGACATCATCTGCGAGCTGGTACTGAACCCGCCGCCCAGAATCGAATTGAGATGGCGTGCGATCTCGTCTGCGGTCGGGGTCCAGCCGCGCTCACCGCTGTAGTTGACGAGCACGGAGGTGAAATCATCCTGAGGGTCTCGGCGCCGTGTCTCGATCAGCGCGAGCAGATATTCCCAGTACTCGAGCTGACCTTGTGCGACAGCCGGGATTTCGTCCTCGTCGCATGCGCCGCTGATGATCCGAACCTGGCCGTCGACCGCTCGCTCGAGCAGCGCGAAGTCCTCTTCCGGGATTCCGAGGATGTGGCCGATCACCGCCAAGGCGAGCGGCGCCGCGTATTCGTTGACAAACTCGAGGTGGCGATCGGAGCCGGAAGAGCTAAGCAACTGCTGGGCACGGGCACGGATCATCGGCGCCACTTGCCGCACACGCTTCGGCGTGAAGGGGGCTTGTGCCATCCGTCTGGCCGGCAGGTGCTCGGGCTCGTCCAGGAACACGAGCTGTCCGACGTTGGGGTAGACGGGCAGCCGATCGCGCAGCTTCTCGGGAGGGAGCGGGATCGGGACGACGCTGCGGTTGGAGAAGTGCTCGGTATCGCGCAGGATCGCAAGCACGTCCTCGAGCCGCGTCACCGACCAGAAGCCGTACTCCTCCGAGTAGAACACCGGCGCTTCCCGCCGCGCACGCGCGTAGCTCGGGAATGGATCCCGCAGCTCCCCGGGATCAAGTGGATCGTACCCGGACAGGACGGGGCAGCCGCCATCGCCTCCAGCCACCAGCCCTCCGCTCACATCGTCACTCGCCATCCGTCTCATCTAACACACGACAACTTGTCAGGTCAAGGAGCACGGGCGTACTCGCGTGCAGGACCGCTCCGGCGCACCAGCCCTCATAGACGTTCTCAGGACTTGACGATTTTCGTCGCGCGTGCTAAAAGTGCCGCGCTGGCAAACCCCGCCGGCGCGGAGGTTCTCAGGAGAAGGCAGCGTCGTCGGGTTGTGTTCGCCGAACTTGCGCGAGAGCGAGCCTGAACGGGAAAGAGATAGGAGGGTTCACATATATGGAGATTGCCGCGCCGGGAACGCCTTCGGAATGGGCGAGTTACGATTCGACCATCCGCTATCGGATGACGAAGTACTTTGGAGACCACACGACGGTCAACGAGGGGCCAGTCGCCTTCATCGCCGAGTCGGCTCCAGATCCATCGCTGGCGGGAGAACGGTTCGAAGTCGTGCCTGCCCATTTTCACTTGGTACGGCAGTTTCAGGTGTTCGTCGGTGGAGACGAGCCCAGAATCGGTAAACACGATGTCCATCCGTGGGACCTCCATTACGTCGATCCTTCGTCTCCATATGGACCGTTCACCTCGGGTCGGGGCGGAGTCGCATTCTTCACGCTGCGGCCACCGTACGCGGCATGGGAGACGTACATGATGCCCGCTCAGCGTGACAAGCTCCCGCGGCGTGCCGGCCGTCATCTGCTCGCGTCGTCTTCTGTGTCGAAAGGTATGGCTCGGACGTTCGACACGCTTATTGAACGCCACACCGACGGCTTAGCAGCGTTTGTGTCGTCGGCGGGACCAAACGAGCCTGTGCGCGCTGTCGACCCTGCCGGCAGCGGCGGATACTTTGGGCTCGTGATCGAGGGTAGCCTCGTTCGCGATGGTTCCGATTACCCGGTTCGCTCGCTCGTCTGGGTTGGCGCGGAAGAGCCCGCGCCGGAGCTGCTCGCAGGTCCGAACGGCGTATCGCTGCTGCTCGTGCAGTTCCCAGTGCCTGACCTGTCACTCGAACCTGAGCCTCACGATCCTGCCGCGGTACCGCGGGCGCTAGGGACAGTGGCATAGCCCGTCGACCTAGCGTCGCGACTAAGCCGGACGATATGCCCGTATGTCGCTCAGCCCACAGCGATGGCCTCGCGGACGCGCTTGACCGTCGCGCCCGGGCGGACGTACGGGCCCGGCGCGAGCTGGGCGACGCGCACCTCCTCGATCAGCCACCTGAGGTCGGGGCGGCGACCGGCCTCCGCCTCGAGCTCGTGGATCGTGGCCATCCGCTCGCGGTCGGCGGCGAGGCGGCTCGGAAGCCGCTCCAGGCGCTGCGCGGCCGCGCGCAGGTAGCGTTCGACGTCGCCCAGTCGCGCGAGGCCGGTCCCCGCGAGCATCCCTGGGTAGACGAACCGGCCCAGCTGGCGCGCGACGTCCTCCCGTGCAGGGCCTAAGACGGCGCTCGCGGGGAGCGCGTCGAGCCGCTCGCGGACGGCCCCGGCGGCCTCGAGGATCTGACCGAGCGCGATCAGCGCGTCGAGCGTCGTCGGCCGGAGGTTCCCGCGCACGTGCTCGCTGAGGGCCGCAAAGGCCTCGGCGTCCCACGCCGGTCCACCGCCACTCGCAATGAGCGCGCCCAGCGCCGCGTCTGTCGCGTCCTCGATTGTCGCGTCCAGGGTGCCGTGGGGCGCGCCCGCGAGCGTGAGCGTGAGCCGAGTTCCGAGCTGGCTGATCACCCACTGGCGCGGCGAGGAAACGGCGAGGCGCAGCAGCCGCCGGGTCCCGCGAGCCATCGTCACTGCCTGTTCGCCAGCGGTCGCACAGACGCGCACTCCAACTGCGTCGCCCTCGTCGACGAGCGCCGGGAAGCCGCGCAGGCCGCCCGGAAGCGTGACGGTGCGCGGCACGGAAGGGACGTCGAAGCTGCGCATCCCGTGGCGCGCGAGGCCCGGCATGGCGCGCTCCAGGCGCGCCGTCAGCTGCGGTCGCAGCTCGTCGCGCAGCGCCTCGAGCGATCGGCCTGACGCGAGCACTGTCCCGTCCTCGTCCTCGATGCTGAAGGTCATCCGCAGGTGCGCAGGCAGATCGTCGAGGGACCAGCTGCCGGGGTCGATGCGCACACCCCGCAACCGCTCGATCGCCTCGGCGAGTACCTCGAGCAGTGGGCCGGAGCGCGGCTCTACGCTGGCGAGCAGCGCGACCGCGGCGTCCGGGATCGGGACGAGCGGGGTTCGGAGTGGCTTCGGCAAGGTGCGCAACAGTGCGACGACGAGCTCCTGGCGCAACGCGGGCACGAGCCACTCGAAGTTCGTCTCCCGAACCGTTCCGAGCAAGGCGAGGGGGATGTGGACCGTGACACCGTCAGCCGCCGAGCCGGGGTCGAAGCGATAGGACAGCGCGAGTTCCAGCGCCCCCTGCTTCCAGCGCGCCGGGCGGTCGCGGTCGTTGGACGCGACTTCGCCCTCGATGAGCATGTCCATCCCGTAGTCGAGCAGCGTCGGCTGGGTCTGGCGCGCCTGCTTCCACCAGCGATCGAAGTCACGTCCGCTCACGACCTCCTGCGGTAGCCGCTCGTCGAAGAACGCAACCCGCTTCGCTTCGCTCGCGAGCAAATCACGCCGTCGCGCCCGCGCCTCCAGTGCCTCGACCTCCTCTACCCGGCGCTCGTTCTCGAGCATGAAAGCGTGATGCTGGTCCCAATCGCCCTCGACGAGTGCGCGGCGGATGAACAGCTCCCGGGCGGCCGCCGGGTCGATCCGCCCATACTGCACGGTCCGCGATTTGACGATCGGCAGGCCGTACAACGTCACCTGCGCGGGCGCGACCACCGCGGCGCGTCGCCGATCCCAGCGCGGCTCGCCGTAGGACCGCTTCACGAGGTGCTCGGCGAGCGGCTCGACCTGCTTCACATCGATCGCGGCTGCCGTCCTACCCCACAGTCGCGTCGTCTCCACCAGTTCGGCGACCATCACCCACGATGGCCCGTTCCGCGCGAGCGCGGAACCGGGGAAGATCGCGAACTTCGCGCCACGCGCGCCGGTGTACTCGCGCGTCCCGGCGTCCTTCATGCCGACGTGTGAAAGCAGCCCGGAGAGCAGCGCGACGTGGATCTCTTGCCCTTCGGCCGGCGCGTCGTTGAGCGTGAGTCCGACCTCGCGCGCCGCGTCCTCGAGTGCACCGACGAGGTCCTGCCACTCGCGAATGCGAAGGTAGTGCAGGAACTCGGCCTTGCAGCGCTTGCGGAGCTGCGAGCGCGAGAGCTCGTCGCCCAGCGAGCGCACGTAGCCCCATAGGTTGAGGTAAGCGAGGAAGTCCGACGTCTTGTCGGTGAAGCGGGCATGGAGCTGGTCGGCCTGGGCGCGATGCTCAGCGGGACGCTCGCGTGGATCCTGGATCGACAGCGCCGCGGCGATCACGATCACCTCGCGGACGCAGTCGAGCCGGTCGGCCTCCAGGACCATACGACCGAAACGCGGGTCGATCGGAAGCCGCGCGAGCTTGCGCCCGAGCGGCGTGAGCCGCTCTGCGGCCGAAGGATCCAGGGCCTGCAACTCATCGAGCAGCGCCACACCGTCGCGCACCTGGCGGCGGTCTGGCGCCTCGAGGAAGGGGAACGCCTCGACGTCTCCCAGCCCGAGGGCGGCCATCTGCAGGATCACGCTCGCGAGGTTCGTTCGCAGCACCTCCGGGTCGGTGAACTCCGGCCGCGCGTCGAAGTCCTCCTCCGAATAGAGCCGCACGCAGATCCCATCGGCGACGCGACCGCAGCGCCCCTTGCGCTGGTCTGCCGATGCGCGCGAGATCGGCTCGATCGGCAGCCGCTGGACCTTCAAGCGCGTGCTGTAACGGGAGATCCTGGCGAGGCCGGTGTCGACAACGAAGCGGATGCCGGGAACCGTCACCGACGTCTCGGCGACGTTCGTCGCGAGCACGACTCGGCGCGCTTGCCCGGTCTGCTTCCGGGCGAAGACCTGCTGCTGTTCGGCAGCGGCGAGCCGCGAATACAGCGGCAGCACCTCTACGTTCGGGCCGAGCCGTCCCGTGAGCAGCTCTGCTGCGTCGCGAATCTCCCGTTCCCCAGAAAAGAACGCGAGCACGTCGCCGTCCCGCTCGCCGAGCAGCTCCTCGACCGTGTCCGCGAGCGCGTCGAGCAGCTCCTCGTCCTCTCGCGGCGGCCGGTAGCGGACCTCGACCGGGTACGTGCGGCCCGAGACCTCGACGATCGGCGCGCCACCGAAGTGCTCGCTGAAGCGCTCGGGGTCGATCGTCGCGCTCGTGATGATCAGCTTGAGGTCCCCTCGCCGTGGCAGAATCCGGTGCAGGCAGCCGAGCAGGAAGTCGATGTTGAGCGAGCGTTCGTGCGCCTCGTCGACGATCACCGTGTCATAGCGGCGCAGGAGCGGATCGCGGCGGATCTCCGCAAGCAACAGACCGTCCGTGACGACACGGACCAAGGTGTCCTCCGACCCTCGGTCATCGAAGCGGACCGCATAACCGACCGCGCCACCGAGCGGGACATCGAGCTCATCCGCGATCCGCTGTGCCACGGTCCGCGCCGCGATCCGTCGCGGCTGGGTGTGAGCGATGGCCCCGCGTATGCCACGTCCGAGCTCGAGGCAGAGCTTGGGAAGCTGGGTCGTCTTGCCCGACCCGGTCTCCCCGGCCACGACGACGACCTGGTGATCCCGGATCGCAGCGAGCAGATCGTCGCGACGCGCGGATACCGGCAGCTGCGGCGGGTAGGAGACCTCGGGGACCGATGCGCGCCGCCGCTCCACATGAGCGCGCGCTGCAGCAAGCTGTCGCTCAAAACGCGCCCGGCCCTCCTCGTTGCCCCGACGGAGCCGGCGAGCGTCTCGGCGCAGGCGCTGCTCGTCCCGCAGCGTCAGCTCGCGGAGCGCCCCCTCGTCGACGACTGGCATCTACGCGCAGCCGAACCGGGCGGCGGCAAACGGTGTGCGAACTGCGGACATCCCCATCGAGCATAGGCCGCTCGTTACGCAGACGAACTCCCTCGTCGCCGACGAAATCGTCAGCTCATCGGATGATCGCCGAGAGGTTGTCGATGATCGTGTGAGCTGCGCCAAGTACGTCGTCTGCATGCGTGGTACGTAGCGCGATCACGGTTGCGCCGGCGGCGCGACCCGCCTCGATCCCAGCCGGAGCATCCTCGAGTACGACACACCGGTCGGGCTCGAGGCCAAGGCGGCGCGCGGCGATCTGGAAGCACGTGGGGTCTGGCTTGCCGTGTGTCACGTCATCCGCGGTGACGATCACGTTCGGCATCGGGAGCTCGGCGGCCCGCAGGCGGGTCGCGGCAAGCGCGCTCGAGCAGGACGTCACGATCGCGAGCCGCCGATCGCCGCGCAAGAGATCGAGCGCTCCCGGCAAAGCGATCAACCCGTGGGTGTCCGCCACCTCGGCGCACTCGAGGAGTGCCGCCTCGACGTCGTGGTCGGCGTGTGGCGCGAGCAGCCGGACGGTCTCGCGCGAGGGGCGGCCGTGCGCAAAGCGGTTGACGGCATCGGGGTCGAGGTTGTGCCGGGCGGCGAAGCCGTCCCAGGCGCGGCGAACGGGACCGCTCGAGTCCACGAGCGTTCCGTCGAGGTCGACGAGCACGCCGTCGGCACTCGCGACGAGCTCACGTGCGGTCACGCGAGAGCCTGGGCAGGGACCTGGGATCGTCGGGCGGGTGGCGCTGACGCGCTGGAAGCGAGCAGCATCACGATCACGCCGGCGAGAACGAGCAGGGCGCAGGCCAGCCGCAGCGTCGTCAGCTCGGCGATGCCGCCGATCAGCGGTGGGCCGGCGAGGAAGCCGAGGTAGCCGAGAGCACTGACTGCGGCCAGCGCCGGGCCGGTCGGCACGTCGGGCTCCTCCGAGCCGGAGCGGAACAAGGTCGGGACGATGCCCGCCAGGCCGAGTCCGAGCGCGAGGAAGCCGGCGATCGCGCTGGCGACGGTGCCGATCGCGAGCCCGGCCGCGAACCCGGCCGCGGCGAGCGCGCCGCCGCGCCGCAACAGGCCAGTGGCACCCCAGCGCGCCCACAGGCGGTCGGCAACGAGACGACCGGCGGCCATCGCGGTGCTGAAGGCGGCATACGCTAGGGCGCCAACCGCAGCCGTGCCGCCGAGGTCGTCACGGACGAGCTTGGCGCTCCAGTCCGACGCGCCGCCTTCCGCGAGCAGGCAGAAGAAGCACGCGACACCGAGCAGGATGAGACGGGTCGGAAGCTGTCGCGAGCGCGTCGCGGGCGCGGAGCGGTCGGCGTCGCGATCGCGAGGGATCAGGTAGTGGGTGGCGAGCAGCCCGACGCCACCGAACAGTCCGGCCGCGATCGCGAGGTGAGGGAAGGGCGCGACCCGCAAACTTGCGGCAACGGCGCCGAGACCGGCGCCGGCGAAGGCGCCGAACGAGAAGGCAGCGTGCAGCGAGGACAGCAGTGGCTTGCCCATCTCCCGCTCGACGGTCACCCCTTGGGCGTTCATTGTCAGATCGAGCGTCGAGTTCGTTACTCCGACAACCAGCAGCGCGCCGGCCAGGGCGGCCACGTTATGCGCTAGTCCCGGCAGCAGCAGTGCGAGCATCATCGCCGGCACGGCCCACTGACAGAACGTCCGGCTCGAGCGGCCGGGGAGCCGACGGCCGACCACCGGCATCGTGATCACCGCGCCGACTGCGGGCGCGAGCAGCGCCACGCTCAGCAGGCCCGGTGACGCGTGAACGTCGTCCGACAAGGCGGGGATCCGTGAAGCCCACGACGCGAACATCGCCCCGTTGACGAAGAACACCGTCGTGATCGCCACGCGCGGATTCACGCGCATAACACCTCGATCCCCGCAGCCCGATACGGAGCCAGCATGCCCGCGCTCGCGTCGGCGTCCGTCACCAGATGCGTGACCGCGCGCAGCGGCGCGACCACCACCGACATCGCGGTCCCGAGCTTGTCGCTGTCGGCCAGCGCGACCACCTCGCCCGCGCCGTCGATCATCGCCGCCTTCACGTGCCGCTCTTCGATGTCCTCGGTCGTCACGCCGATCTCCGGGTGTAGCCCGCAAACCCCCAGGAACACGACATCGGCACGGATCACCTCGAACGCCGCCACCGCAGTCGCCCCGACGGTCACGAGCGCGTTCGGGCGCAACGTCCCGCCAACCAATGTCACCTCGATGCCCGGATGCTCTGCCAGTTCCAGCGCGATCGGCGGGCTCCCGGTCACGACCTTCGCTCGCAGGTCGCGACGCAGCGCCCGCGCGAGCTCGAGCGTCGTCGTGCCGGCATCGAGCACGACGAGCTGGCCATCCTGAACCTGACGTGCTGCCCGCCGCGCGATCGATGCCTTCGCCTCGGGCGCCCGACGCGCTCGCGTCGCAAACGGCGCCGCATCCCCGAGTCGCGGAAGCGCTCCACCGTGCACGCGCCGCAGCAATCCAAGCTCGTCGAGATCGCGCAGATCGCGCCGGATCGTGTCCACCGACACGTCGAGGTCCGCGCTCAGATCGGCCGCCAGCACCCGTCCGTGTATCCGGAGTCGGTCCAAGATCACCGCCCGACGCTCCTCGGTCAACATGATCACGACCATACACGATTCTGCATGTTTCTGCATGTCCGTGCCCGAACATGCAGCGAGCCGCTCTCCGCGGCTGGCAGGCCTAGCTATTCCCGCGGAAAAATCCTGAGGAACGAAACGGCCGCGGAGTGATCTCGCGCGGCCGACCTGTCCTTGATCGGCTCGCTCGCGACCCGCTCTCTGATCTGGCGCGCGCGGCCAGTGAGCAGCTCACTCGAGCCGCGCCGCGAGTGGGTGGCTGGCTGGTTAACTGCCCACTCGAGCTGCGCGAAACCGCGAGTGGGTAGTTGACCAGCTCTACAGTGGTCAACGTCCGACCCGCCGTCACGCGGTGCTCGAGTGGGCAGTTATCCAGGCTCGCCGCTGCTCGAATGGGAGTTATGCAGGCTCGCGGTCGCTCGAGTGGGCGGTTGGCCGGGCTCCGGTCGCTCGAGGGGGTTGTTATCCGGGCTTCCGCGTTGCGGCCGGCGTTCGAGTGGCCCGCGCAGTCGGCGGTCGGCCCCTTCCACCGTGGCCCCCGAACTTCAGCGGTACGATTGCGCGCACTGCGGGGCAGGTGAGAAGGCCGATCGCCAAAACAACGACCAAATCAGCACGGTTCCGCGGAACCGTTTTTCCGCGGGAAGTAGCTGTTCTAACCGACGTCATCGGCACAACTCGGACTCCGCTCGGCCTAGCTCGCGGGTAGGCGCGCGGCGCGACCCGCAGCGGCTGTCAGAGCGGCCCCATCCCCGGCACCTGTCCGAATGACAGGTTGAAGTAGGTCCCCTCGAACGTGATCTTCAGCTCCCACAAGCCATTGTTCTGGCCCTTCCAGACCACATACCAGATATTGCCGCTAACGGTGTCGTTGCCGTTGAATGCGGCGCTCGGCGCACTCCCGAGCGGTCCGTAGCCGAGGCGAATCGGGCCCGCGTCCACGGGTTGCGCCAAGACGGTGCTGATTTCTGTGTACCACAGCGCCTTGTCCTGCCCCGCCCAGAACGTCATGAAATGCGAGGGATAGGGATAGCCCGTGAGGCTCGGCGGTGATCCGAGCGGGCCGCAGCCCATGTTGTAGAGGCTGCCCCCCACGTGATACCAGAGGTCCTGCGCGGGCGCCGTTCCGGTCCAGTCGGCCGTGAGGTACTGACCGCCGGCCGGCCCGTACGCGCTCGGGCTGCTGCCGAGCGTCCCGTCGCCCAGGCTGTGAGGGCCCGACCAGCCGCTGCACGACGGATTCTGGGTGGAATACGCGTACCACAGCGCACCGTTTTCGCCCTTCCATGCCACGGTGAGCACGCCCGACTGGTCAGACATGATGGACGGGCGCGTCCCGGCTGGTATCGGTCCCATTCCCAAGCGGCAGGCACCGTGCCAACCGTTCGTGTCGTAGGCGAGCCACAAATTGCCATCGGTTCCCCGCCAGACGACGTAGGGGCTGGTGCCATTGACTCCGATGATCGCCACGCTCGGCGCTGACCCAAGCGTGCCCGCCTGGCGGATCGAGGTCGGACCCCGCCACGACGAGCCATTGTTGTACGCCTCCCAGAGCCCACCGTTCGTCCCCTGCCAGAACACCCATTGGTCATTGAACTCATTCGCGGCGTTCGACGGGCTGGGATAAAGCCAGGATGCAGCCGAGGCGGACTGGGCCGCCTGCGCGCTCACTGCCGCTGTGCCTACCAGCGCCAGCGCAAGTAGCATCTTAAACCTTCGTAACATTAGTCACTCCTCCCTGTTCTGGCTCTGACAACTGCCACGCCGCACGGACCGCAGCAGAATGACGCTCCGCTCGGACACTGTCAAGAAGCCGACGGGAAAACAACGCAACCGCACTATACCCCTCCCCAGGGCACATCTTGGCGTAGCGCGCCGCCACCGTTGATCGTGACAGTGCACGTCCGCAGTGTCACGGTGTCCTCGTCGAGGATCATCGTGAGTGGTTGGTTGTGTCGCGATCACGGTCAGCTCGGCGGGTTGGAGCTCGGCGACGTGTTCCGGCAAGCTGGATCGCCGGCGTTCCCTGAACGTTCCCTGGAGCTGTGCGGCTGTTCCCCGGAGCTATGCGGCCTCGGCCCGGCGTCGCCTATCGCCCGCACGCACGGACCGTGGGTCTAGGATGCGGGATCGCTTATGTCGAACGGACGTCCGGAACCCGGGACGCCCGCGCTGCGGGGGCGTCGCGGCGAGTCCGCTCTGCTCGATGGAGTGGTTGCTGCCGTCCGGCAAGGTGAGAGCCGCACGCTGCTGTTGTGGGGCGAACCAGGCGTGGGTAAGACGGCGTTGCTGGAGTACCTGGCGCGCGCCGCGACGGACCTGACCGTCCTTGGGGCGTCCGGGGTGGAGTCTGAGATGGAGCTCGCTTTCGCCAGTCTTCAACAGCTATGCGCGCCCAAGCTCGACCGGCTCGGTGCGCTCCCGTCCCCGCAGCGTCACGCTTTAGAGGTCGCGTTTGGTCTGAGCGAAGGCACGGCGCCAGATCGCTTCCTCGTCGGCTTGGCCGTGCTGACGCTGTTGTCCGAGGTTGCCGATGAGCGTCCGTTGCTAGCTGTGATCGATGACGCGCAGTGGCTTGACCGCGCTTCCGCGCAGACACTGGCGTTCGTGGCGCGACGCTTGTTGGCGGAGCCGGTGGGGTTCGTTTTCGCCGCACGCGAGTGCCCTGAAGAGCTCCGCGGGGTTCCGCAATTCGAAGTTCGGGGGCTGGGCGAGGAGGACGCCCGAGCTCTATTGATGTCGGAGGTTCGGTTCCCGCTCGATGCGCGGGTCTGCGACCAGATCGTCGCCGAGTCGCACGGCAATCCGCTCGCGTTGCTTGAGCTCCCGCGCGGCATGAGCGCAGCCGAGCTCGCCGTGGGGTTCGGGTTCCTCGGCGCCCACACGTTGTC
>CAVXPA010000003.1:0-1174382 GCA_963763525.1 uncultured Solirubrobacterales bacterium | reverse complement strand
CCGGCGCCTTCGTCTCGTCGACCGCAATCTTGCCGGATGTCAGGATGAGTTCACGAAGGCGCTCGTAGACCGGCCTGAGTTCGGCGGCTGCGTAGCCGACCCAGAACGCCAGGACCGAGCGCTTGATGTCGATGCCCTGGCGGCCAGCATCTGGGCCTGTCGGTAGAGCAGCAGATGCCAGGCGTATTTGGAGACCAGCACGGACGCGACCATCGCCTCCGTTGGCAAGTCGCCTTTGATCAGCCGCTCGGGCGCTGGCGCCTGAACCACCGTCTCTTCGCACGCCCGGCACGTATATTTGGGGCGACGCGTCACCAGAACGCGAAACTGCGCCGGGATCACGTCCACCCGCTCCGAGACGTCCGCGCCGATCGCATGCATCGGCGCCCGGCAGCACGGGCAGGTCGGGTCACATGGACGCGCGGCAGATGGATAGGGAGCGCGCCGCGGACCGCCCGGCGCCTTGCAGCCCGCGCCACGGCGGCTGTCCTGTCCCGCTTGTCATCCGCGGCTTCGCTGGCCGCGATCGCCTGCTCGACGTCCTCCAGCGCCAGGGCGAACTCGTCCGGATCGAGTTTCTCGGATTTGCGGCCGAACTGCATCCGCTGAAGGTGACGCAACAGATGCATGAGGCGGTCGTTCTGGATGAGGGCCGCATCCCGCTCCGCGATCGCGGCGTCCCGCTCGTTAGCGCCGCAGCCAGGCGCGCTTCAAGCGCGTAGGTGTCAGGCGGAGGTTGATTTGTGTCGGGGTTCACGCCCAGAAGGGAATCAGATTTGCTCGCAGTTGGGGAGAGAAATCAGACCTAGCGCACAGACTTTCATGATGCCGCTTCTGGAGTTGGCGTATCTCGCGCCTGAAGGCGCGACAGTCGAGCCCATCGACGAGCGCAGCCAGTTGCGAAGCCGACAGCCGCATCACGCCGTCGCTGATTGGCGGCCAGCGAAACGCCCCTTCCTCAAGCCGCTTCCAATACAAAATCAGGCCTGAACCATCCCAGGCCAAAATCTTCAACCGGTCCGCCCGCTTCGAGCGGAAGACGAAGATCGTCCCCGAAAACGGATCACGTTGAAGCTTTTTCTTCGCCAGCGCCGCGAGGCTGTCCGCCCCGCGCCGAAAATCGACAGGCTTCGTCGCCACCAGAACCCGGACGCCTGCCGGAACCGAAATCACGTCGCAGCCTTCACCGCACGCAGCACCTTCGTCAGCGTCGTGACGTCGCTGCCAGGTCCGACGCGCACAACCGCAGCTCCGAGCGCAATCTCGATCGTCCCCCAGGAAATTGCGCAGGAGGCCGCCGAAGATGGCGCAGAAGCCTCAGCCTCCACCATGACCGGCGCGAAAGTCGCGCTGCCCGCGACGGCGGCGCCTTGACGACGCACGGCTCGCCGTTGCGCATCGCGCCGCCAGCCGAACAGTTGCTGCGGCGTCAGTGCATGTCGACGTGCGACTGCCGAGCCTTTGTCCCCGCTCTCGTAGCTCTCTGCGAGAATCCGCGCCTTCTCCTCCGGCGTCCAGACGCGCCTTCGGCCAGATCCGGTGAAGATCTCAAGCCGACGAACGGGCTCACCTTCGACTTGTGCAAAAGCTCAGTGCCCGACACGTGTCTAACCCGCTTCCGAATCAAAGGACGTCAGACACTCCAACACTCGCCAGCGCCTTTGAAGGTGGGGTCTAAAGGCCGCTTACTTTTAGCCAGCCATCGCACTCGGCTCTTGGGGCGAGCCGAAAAAGCTCTTTTCGTTTTTTGAGCGGCGTCTTATCAATTCTTGGCGGCTTCGACGAGGTGGAACGACCAACAGCGCCCGATTACGGTGCAGACAACAAGCCTGCCCGGTGCGGTTTCGCAACCTCAAGAATTGTTCATGCTTACGCCATCGCTTATCTCATGAGTCGGCTAGGCGCAGACCTCCTCGTTGATCACGGAATTATATTTAGTTTTGGCGCTGTCCCAGATCCGTAAAATTCTTGCGCGGGGCGGATGGGCTGATTCATAGACGAGGCTGGGAGGCTTTACCTATGAACTGATTTGTTCTTGCTGTCGGATTGAGCGGTATCGCCCGGGTTGACGACCGCCGAATCGTGAGCGCGATTGTGTTTGTGATCAAGAATGGGCTTCGCTGGCGCGACGCGCCGGCAGAGTATGACACGCACAAGACGATGTATGACCCGCACAAGACGATCTACAATCGGTTCATTCGCTGGAGCCGTTTGGGTGCGTTCAACATTTTCGCAGCGTTGGCGCACAATGGCCGCAAGTCCGAGCGGGTCATGATCGACGCCACGCATCTAAAGGCGCACCGCACCGCCGCGAGCCTTTTAAAACAGGGCCTGTTCCCCAACGTATCGGGCGCACCAAAGGCGGTCTGAACTGCAAGCTGCACGCGGTCTGCGATGGTAACGGACGTCCGCTCGTCATGCTCTTAAGCGAGGGGCAGATGAGCGACTACAAGGGCGCGGCGCTGATGCTGTCCGCCGTGCCGAAAGCTGTAGTAGTTAAGACTTAATCTGACATTCGGTGTCATAGCCATGGTGGCGTTGTCCCCTATATTTCCGACACGGCTCATCGAACAGTCGACGCCATTATCGACCATGAGCCGCTGGACCTGCACTCGTGTATTGGCTGCCCCGGACGCCCTTCTGTTTGTCAAGCGGCGATTCGTGTAGCGTTGATCTCCCTGCGACGCTGAGTGATGAGCGTGAAGACCTCTCGGGCGAGGTAACGCTTCAAGGCTCGAATGGCGTCGAGTTTGGAATGCCCTTCGGCTATCCGACGAGTAACATAGTCCTTGGTTCTCTGGTCGGTCCGTAGGCGTCCGATGGCGATGATATGCAGCGCGCTGTTGGCTGCGCGATCTCCGCCTCGGTTGAGGCGATGCCGGACGGTCTTTCCCGAGGACGCCGGAACGGGGCTGACGCCGCACAACGACGCGAAGCTGGCCTCCGACCGCAATCTTTCGGGATTGTCGCCGGCCGTAAGGAGAAGCTGGGCGGCTCCGATGTGGCCGATCGAATTGCGGGCCACAAGGTTCGGCGCCAGCTCGTCGACAATGGCGGCGATCATTACATCCAGGTCCGCGATCTCGTCATGCAGTTCGAGGTAACGGCGAGCAAGGGATTTGAGGCCGATGCGATAGGCGGAATCCAGGTCGCGGTATGCTGTCAGATCCGGGCGCCACGAGGCCAGGGTGCGGACGAGCTGCATGCGGGTAAGGCTGCGCAGTTGATCGCGAAGACCGTCGGGAGCGCAGACGATCGTATTGTGGATCATCTGCAGGGCGACGCGCCTGGCGCTCACCGCGGTCTTCCGGCAAGTCATGAGAACCCGTAGGGATTCGATCATGCCGTCCCGGCTTCGCGGCGTCACGGTCCGTTGGCCTGCAAAGGCGGCATGGGCCGCGTTCTGAGCATCGAGATCGTCGTTCTTGCCACGTCTGCGGCGATCCTGCTTGTCCGGGGTTGTGACCTCGAGAACCGCAATCCCGGCTTGCTGCATGAAACGGAGAAGGCCTGCGCCATAGCTGCCAGTCGACTCTACACCGATGCGGTGCAAGTCACCGAAGGCGCGCATCCAGGCGAGCATCTGGCGATAGCCCTGACGGGTGGTGGCGAAGGATCGCGTTTCGATAACCCGATCCTGCTCATCCACGACCGCCGCGACGTGAAGATCCTTATGGGTATCCACGCCGCCGACGATGCGACGTGTTCCTTCGTTTACCGCCATTCCCAGCCTCCGGCTTTGACCAGCACGAATGGCTTCGCCGGACCGAATGCGCGGACAGGACAGTCACGAGACCATGAAGGTCAGGCCCTTCTCGGGTCACAGGCATCGGCGAGGCAAAGCCTCACCGCAAGGCGTTCCCGGGCGGTCGACAGGTCCAGGGAAAGACACGGCTGGTCGATCGGAGTGCGGGTCAGGCCGCACCGGGCGCCTCACGGCGCCAGCCTACCAGTCGGCCGATCGGTATTTGAGTTCAGGCCGCCCGGAAACTGGCGGTTATCCTCTGACTGTCGGAGTGATGCAACAGCGCACCCGGGCGCCCGCGCCGCCAGATCGCCATTAACAACGCCGGTGACGAGCGGCGCGCTCATCTCGACAACGCGGCGCGAAAATAGATTGATCACTGCGGCGACACAGAGCCAGCCCCCGGCTGTCCAGACATAAGTGAAG
Organism: uncultured Solirubrobacterales bacterium; assembly: GCA_963763525.1. Classification (GTDB taxonomy): domain Bacteria; phylum Actinomycetota; class Thermoleophilia; order Solirubrobacterales; family Solirubrobacteraceae; genus Palsa-465. Next base: position 1,170,211 of record CAVXPA010000003.1, on the reverse strand, counting down.
TCGGCGATCCATTTGCGGTTGGGCTGATCCGCCGTGAACTGGCAATCGAGCCCATTCGGCGCGATCGCCGAACCCGAACGTTCTCCGCCGTCTTTCGGCGGGGCGCCTACGTGGCCGCGCCCGCAGCGCCCGAACGCGCATCAGACGTTCGATCTTGTGCAAGGCCGCACGAAAAGCCTGCCTCCAGTCCGTCGCATCAGATCCGATGGGCGCCGTAGGTGCGCGCGCTCGCCACAAAGCTCGCCCTGACCGCCGGCAGGATCGCCTCATCCTCCCGCGAGCGCGCCCGGACCGCCTCGATCTTGAACTCTCCACTGAACTTGCGCCTCTGCATCGCTTGCCTCCGGCCCCCTCAAACAACCTATCTCGGTGTCCACGAAACCAGCAGCAGATCATGGAGCGGTCTCGCAAACTGGATTGGCTACCCCAATCTCGAAGGCGCTTTTCGCCCGAGCGGTGCCTGGAAGGGTAGGACAAATCAAGGATGCGTTTTATTATGCTCTCGATTGGAACGACAACGCGTTACTACGCGACCACTACTGCTGGATCTTGTTGCGTGCTCTTTGACTTCATCATCCTTAGGGGCTGTTGAGTACTATCTTCAGCTGGCTTCCGGCCCAAATTATCCTTCCAACGATTAACTCATCCCTAAGTACACGCCGCTTTGGCGCCAATCGTCGTCGTTCACGGCGAGGCGGGGATCGGGAAGACGCGAACAGTCGCCGAGTTCGCCCGCTCCGCGCAAGCGGGAAAGGTGGTCATCCTCTGGGGAACGGTCTATCAGGGGGGCGTCCGCCAGCCGTACGCGCCCTGGATCGAGGCGCTGTCTAGAAACTGGGGTGTTCGGGGGGGCTCGGACACTCGCGGGCGTCATCGGAGCGTGCCGTCGGGCCTTGCGGCGCTTCTCAACTTGGACGGATCGCAGGATGCGGCGGACGAGCTGGTCTCGGACGGTGCGCGCCTTCAGTTGTTCGAGGCTGTCATTCGCGACTTCGACGAGGCAGAGGAGACGCGGGTGCTCGTGCTCGACGATCTCCAGTGGGCGGATCCGGACACGCTCGAGCTGCTCTCCTACGTCGCTCGAATGGCGCTATCGCGGACGTTGATGGTGCTCATACACCGGGGTTCCGCGCTGCCGATCGAGCATGCCCTGTCCCGCGTACTCGGTGACGTCGGCCGTGCGCGTCTGGTCGAGGACGTTCGCGTTGAGAGCCTCCAACCCGAGGAGGCTGCGGAGCTGCTCGTCGAGGTCACGCAACGCGTGCTCGAGCCGCCCTTGGCCGAGGCGGTCCTCCGAGACGGCCGCGGGAATCCATTCTTCATCACGGAGATCGGCCGAGAGTTACGGCGGCACGGCGAGCTCGTCGGGATCGGAACGGCGAATTGGCGGCCACCGACCTCGATTCGGCAGGCGGTCGGGCTGCGCTTGGCCGCTCTCTCTCCGGAGACGAGGAACATGCTCGAGCTCGCGTCGGTGTTCGCGTCGGCGTTCGAGTTTGAAGACCTGGTGGCCGTGAGCGAGGTAGCGGAGGAGGTGCTGCTCGACTCGCTGGATGAGGCGCTCGAAGCTGAGCTCTTACGGCCGGTGGAGGCAGGGCGGTATGACTTCGGTCACGCATTGGTCCGCCAGACGTTGTATGACCGATTCAGTCCGAGCCGGCGGGCCCGCCTACACCGGAAGGCAGCGTCGGTGATCGAACAACGGCACGACGCCAACCTCGATGAGCTGGCGGCCGAGCTCGCCGGCCATTACTACGAATCGAGGATTCTGCCGGGCGCGGATGCCGGCCTTCAGTACGCCCTCGCCGCGGCTCGCCACTCGCGACTCGCAAACGCCCCTAGAAGAGCCGCCGTGTTCTTTCAGCAGGCGCTGGACCTCGCTCCGAAAGAGGACGCAGCGGCTCGAGCGGACATCGCCGGTCAGCTGGCGGTGTCTCAAGCCGAGGCGGCACTGTTCGACGAGGCGCCCCGGTCGCTGGATGCGGCGCTCACCATGCTCGAGGAGTGCGGTGCGCCGCCTGAAGCGATCGCCGGGGTGGTCTACCGGACGATCTCGACCTTGCAGGATGCGATGGCGGATCACGACACGCTCGAGCCTGGAATCCGGCGTGGCCTTGGCGCACTCGGCGCGACCCGGGACCTGTCCTGGGCCCGCCTCAAGTTACTGGAGCGTCCACGGCGACCGATCGCGGCGGGATCGATCGAAACCCATGGGTGGCTTGGCTTTGACGCCGACGCGGTGCGTCTCGCACGCCTTGAGGGGACCGAGCTGGATTACGCCCGGAGCCTCGAGCACCTGGATCCCTGGCAACCCGAGGAGTTGCTGTCGGCCGCCGAGCAGATTCGGAACTGGAACGACCCGCCCCGCGCGGTTGCGTGGCCTGGACATCGTGGCCCAGTGTCTCTGTTGCCTGCATGGCGTGGTGCCCGGGACGGCAGCAGTGGTTGCGAACTTCGGGGCGCTCGCCGACCGCTTCGGCGGCCTGCCTGCGCGCTCGCTCGGGATGGTGTACGAGGGCGCGCTGCGAGGCGCACAAGGCGAGCTGCACGGTGCAGCTGAGGCGCTCTCCGCAGCGCAAGGAATGGCTGAGCTCGTGCCACAGACGGGCCGTTTGCGCGCGGCGATTGCTCTCGTTGCGGCCCTTACGGACCGGAGTATGAACCCCGACTGGCCGACCTTGGCGATGCGGATGGGTCAACACGCGCGTCGCCCCGAGCAGGTCCTCTGGTTCCGCCTCGCGCTCGCCGCGTTTGCCGCCCTCGCTTTGGTCGAAGCAGGCCGGCACGCGGAAGGCAGGGCCTTGTTGCGCGAAATCACGCCGGGAATCGAGCGGTCTGCGCCTTGGGACTACGGGCAGAACTGTGCAGTTTGCCTAGCAGGTGAGGCGGCTGCGAGGCTCGGCGAGGCTTCTCTTGCGGCTGACATCCTCCCGTCCTGCCTCGCGCTGATCGAGCAGAAGGTGGGCGACTACTACATGACGTCGGCTGAGCTCACGGCGGCTCGCCTGCTGAGGGTCCTCGGTCGGCGCGAGGAGGCACTGCGGCGCGTCGGCGCCGCGCGCGCCAAGGCCGAAAGGCAGGGTCAGCGCGCTCTCCTCGCGATCATCGATTACGAGGAAGCGGACATGACGCTCGACCGCCCACGGAGCCACCGATCCGAGCAGCTCGGCGTCGTTGTTGCGCGGTGCGAAGAACTGGGCATGCACGAGTGGGTCCGGCGAGCCACGTCGATTCGGGCGCCGGCCCCGGGACTCCCCGACGGGCTTACACCGCGCGAGGCGGATGTTCTCGGGCGTGTCGCGGCAGGTAGAACCAACCGTGAGATCGCCGCCGACCTCGTCATCAGCGTTCACACGGTCGAGCGGCACCTTCACAATGCGTACCAGAAGATAGGCGTGCGCAACCGCGCCGACGCCACTGCCTACGTCATCCGCCATGACCTGTAACGGCTGCCCGCTCGAGAAACCGTGACATGTCCGCCCTCGCGTGAGCGCGCGCCTTGGTCTCGGCGCCGATCGCATCACAGGCGATGACGGCAGCCAGGACCTGTTCATGCTCCGTTGCGATCGCCTCCCCCAAAGTCACGTAGGCCAGTTGCATCCCTCGCAAGGTCGAGGCTAGGATCGTGCGCTGTCCGATCAGCAGCTGATTGGCGGAAGCATCGATGATCAATAGGTGAAAGGCGATGTCCGCCCAAAGGGCCGCGTGCGGGTCGGCTGACGCGGAGGCCGTTCGGAGCTGCGCGACGCAGGACGCTAAATGTCCCGCGAAGCGCCCATCTGCTCTCTCCGCGGCCAGGCGTGCGGCGAGGCCGTCCAGCCCCTCTCGAAACTCAGACGCGGCCAACCCCACCGGCCTGGCGCCGGCGCGGACGATCGTCCCGCGCCGCGCCCCGACGAGCAGGCCCTCTCGTCTGAGCATCCTCAACGCTTCGCGTACGACCGTCTGATTTGCGTTCAGCTCAGCGGCCAGTGCAGACCCGGTGAGGTGCGCCCCCGGCGGGTAGTGACCGTCGATTACGCGCTGGCGTAGGAGCTCCGCGATTTCATCAGCTCGTGTCTCACGTGCGGTGCGCATCAATGACCCCATCGCGGTGACCGTACATCCCTCGCTTGTCGCCCACATCGGGGAAATCATGTATTCGCGATCGTCTCGACTATGTATCCCGATCGATGCGATGCCGTGCAGGCGTACTCCGCTACCCACTCCGGCTAGCACAAAGATGGATGAGTTCCGCGAAGCCGAACGCGGTCCGGGGAGCTACCACTTCGGCATGCCCGAAATCAAGCTGTTAGGTCGGAGCCCAGAGTGCGAAACGCTTGACCAGCTGCTCGACCTGGCGCGCTCGGGGGAAAGCTCGGCGTTGGTCTTGAGCGGCGAGCGCGGCATCGGGAAATCGGCACTGCTGGAGTACGTCGTGGAGCAGGCGTCGGAGTTCCGCATTGTGCGCGTTGTCGGGGTGGAGTCGGAGAGGAAGATGGCGTACGCCAGCCTGCACCAGCTCTGCGAGCCGCTACTCGGCCGCCTTGATTCCCTGCCCGGCCCACAGCACCAGTCGCTCGAGGTTGTGTTTGGGCTGAACGGCGGTCCCGCGCCGGACCGATTCCTCGTCGCTTTGGCTGCGCTCAGGCTGTTGTCGGAGCTCTCCGAGGAGCAGCCGGTCTTGTGTGTCGTCGAGAACGCGCAGTGGTTGGATCAGAGCTCGGCGCTGACGCTCGCGTTCGTCGCGCGGCGTCTGTCGGCCGATCCCGTGGGACTGGTGTTCGCAGCCCGCAAAACGGGGGCGGAGCTCGAGCACCTGCCCCGTGTCGACGTCCGCGGATTGCGCGACTGCGATGCGCGCGCGCTGCTGAGATCTGCAGTCCGATTCGCGTTGGACGAACAGGTGCAGGACCGCATCGTCGCTGAGACACGCGGCAACCCGCTGGCCTTACTCATGCTTGCCCGTGCGCTGAGCGCCACGGAGCTTGCGGGATTTGGGGCGGCGGCCGTGACACCACTACCAACCAGGCTCGAGGAGAGTGTCATCCGTGAGATCACGGTCCTACCCCAGGAGACCCGACGGCTGCTGCTTCTCGCGGCAGCCGATCCGCTGGGAGACCCCATCCTCGTGTGGCGCGCCGCGGAATTGCAGGGCATCGGCGCGACGGCGTGGGTGCCTGCGGTCGAGGCCGGGTTGTGCGAGGTCGCGGCTCGCATCCGGTTCCGCGATCCGCTCGTCCGCGCCGCCGCCTATGGCGCGGGATCCATGAATGAGCGGCGCGCGGCGCATGCGGCTATCGCCGATGTCACGGACCCCAAAGCGGATCCCGATCGCCGCGCGTGGCATCGGGCCCTTGCCGCGCGCGGCCCCGATGAGGCCGTCGCGGATGAGCTCGAGCGCTCGGCGCGTCGCGCCTGGGCGCGCGGCGGCCAGGCTGCCATGGGGGCGTTTCTCGAGCGCTCGGTCGATCTGACGCTCGACCCCGGGCACCGGGCTGAGCGCGCGCTGGCGGCCGCCGAGGCGAGGTATCTTGCGGGCTCCGCGGAGGACGCGCTCCGGCTAGCCGCGCTCGCCGAGCGAGGGCCCCTCACGCAGGTTCACCAGGCACGCGTCGACGTCCTGCGGGGTCGGGTCGCGATGATGCGGCGCCATCTCCGCGACGCGCCGACGCTGCTGCTCCGGGCGGCTCAGCGGCTCGAGCGGCTCGACCGCCGTGCTGCTCGGGACGCCTATCGCGACGCGTTCACCGCCGCGCGCTACGCGGGACCGTTCGCCGGCCGGGCGGGGCCGCCCGCGGTCGCGGCCCACGTACGCTCGGCGGCGCCGTCGACAGGACCCCTGACTGCGACCGATGAGCTGCTCGACGCGGCCGCGCTTCTCGTCGACGCCGGCTACAGGACGGGGGCTACGCGAGCGCAGCGCGCAGTTGCCGCTTTCCGTGCTGAACCGATGTCTGGGGAACTCGAGCCTCACTGGCTCTCGCTTGCGTGCCACATGGCCCAGGACGTCTGGGATGACGACGCTTGGGACCATCTCACCGCCCGGATGCTCGAACTTGTACGCGATGCCGGCGTGATCGCGCTCCTGCCGACGGCGGTCGCAATGCGCGTCGGTCGGGACGCGCTCGCCGGCGATCTCATCGATGCAGCAATGCAAGTCGCGGAGGAGGACAGGGTTCTTATGTCGACCGTCGTCGAGCGCTCAACGACCGCACGGATCGTGCTCGCCGCGTACCGCGGCGGCGAGCACGAGTTCGCGCAGCTCGACAAAACCACGACCGGCGGCGCGGTCGCGCGGGGCGATGCCGAGTGGCTGGCTGTCCTCCACTGGAGCAAGGCCGTCCTCTGCAATGGCCTCGGCCGCTACGAGGAGGCGCTCGCTGCCGCGCGGCTGGCAGCCGCGCATCCGACCGCCCCAACCTTCTCGAACTCGGCGCTGAGCGAACTTGTCGAGGCGGCGGCTCGCTGCGGACAGCCTGACGCGGGCGCCGACGCGGTCGCACGGCTCACGGAGATGGCCCGCGCGTGCGGCACGGAGTGGATCCTCGGCGCCGAGGCGCGCGCTCGCGCCCTTCTCGGGGACCCCGCCGATGCTGACGAGCTTTACCGCCAAGCGATCGAGCATCTCGCCCGCACCGTGATGCGGTCCGAGCTCGCCCGCGCACACCTTCTCTACGGGGAGTGGCTGCGCCGCGAGGGCCGCCGCGTCGATGCCCGCGAGCATCTGCGCACAGCACACGAGATGCTTATGGCGATCGGGATGGAGGCGTTCGCCGAACGGGCTCGCCGGGAGTTGCTGGCGACCGGGGAGACGGCGCGCAAACGCGTTGACGAGACGCGCGACGAACTCACGTCGCAGGAGGCACTGATCGCGCGGCTCGCCTGCGACGGGCTCTCTAACCCGGAGATCGGAACGCGACTGTTCATCAGTCCGAGAACGGTCAAGTACCACCTGCACAAGGTGTTCATCAAGCTCGACATCACCACGCGCAGCGAGCTGGCAGCGGTGCTGCCGGGCGATCAGGCCATCGCGCAGCCGCTCTAACCCACGGGAGGGCCTGGCTCGTCCAGGTGGTCGGCTGGCGCAGGCCACGACTGCCCACCCGCACCGTCCCGGTGGCGGATGCGAAGGCACCCCGCTCGAAGCAGACTGGAGGCGTCATCGGAAATACGGGCCCGCGGGGTGGTCAGGACCGACAGCACCCCCGGGGATTGCATCTGGGTGTGGTGGCTGAACTAGACAAGAGAAAGGGAGCAACCATGAGCACTTCGTTGTTCGCCAGCGACAGCGTCGGGGAAACCGATCGTGAGGATCAGCCGGCGCTGGACCTGGTCGCGGAGGGCGGCACGCAGATCGTCTGGGAGGATCGGTGGCATGAGGAGGAGATCTTCGCCAATCGCCTGTCCTTCTACCTGCTTGCGCAGTCGTTTCTTGTGTTCACGGCAGTAGAGGCGACGCTGTCAACCGATGCGGCCTCCCGTTGGCTTCCACTCGCGCTGATTGTCGATCTGGCCGGCCTCATACTGACGCTCGTGTTCTGGTACGGATTGACCGAGAACCTGCGGCGTCTGGACGCTCTCAAAGAGATCGTCGCGGAGGGCAGCGCCGAAGTAGGTATCCGTGGATACAGGGAGATCAGAGCGATCAGAACGGCTCACCACGAACGTCGGTCGAAGCGACGTCTGCGTTTCCCACTTTCAATTCTTCCGAGGCGGTCACCGTCGTGGTGGCTGGCTCACGGGGTACCCGGTTTGTTGGGAAGCATGTGGATGGCTCTCATCGCCACGGCGATCTTGACCGCCGCCTAGGCAAGCCGTTCTAGCCCGCCGGTCTGAAGTTGTCCCGGTCGCCGTGGAACTTCGGTGACGACGGTCCCGGTGTGATCGTTACACAGTGACTGCGATCGCGGCCTCCTGGGTCGGCGTGGGGTTGGGGCGGGGAAGGTGGAGTCGGCGTTCGATCGCGAGCGCGAGCTGCGGGAGCTGGGTGTAGCCGATCACCTTGCGGAATTGCTTCTCAGCTTCGAGCATCCCGGCGGCGGTCCACCGCAGCCCCATGTCCCCGGAGGACCAGTTCTTCACGTTGCGCTGCGTCGTGCGAACGGTGTCGATCATCGACTCGGCCGGGTTCGTTGATTCGAGCGTGCGCTTCAGCCTGCCCTTGATCCCGAGCCGGATCACGGTCAGCGTCTCCTCCATGCCCTCTCTGAGCGAGGCGGCGGCGCCGGGGTGCGTGTGCTCGAGCTCGTCCGCGAGCCGTTGCAGCTGCTCGAGCGCGCGCGGGTAGTCGGTCTCCGCCCACGCCTTGCGCAGCCGGGCCTTGATCGGTGGCCGGTCGCGCTCCGGGAGGTGCTGCATCACATTCCTTTCCTTGTGGCGAATACACCTCTGTATCGGAACGTCACCGAACACCGAGCGCACAGCCTTCCTGAGCGCCTTCGATCCGTCGATCACGAACAGCATCCCCGGCTCGGGATCCAGGCCGCGCTCGACGAGGTCAGACAGCAGCGCGGTCGCGACGGTCGCGTTCTCCGTGCTCCCTTCCCACAGCCCGAGCGGGATCTTCACACCCTCCGTGGTGATCCCGAGCGCGACGATCATCATCCGGCCTTTCAGCTCCAGGCCGTCGAGCATCATCACCGCCAGGCGCAGATCAGCGAGCTGGCGGCTCATCAGCTCGCCCAGCGCGTCGCGGGTGCGCTCCACGAACGTCCGCGACACGGCGCTCTTCGACGTCGACCGCGCCTTCGTCTCGACCTGCTCGCCGACCGGCTCCTGCGTGCGGCGATACCGGCGCGTGGAGACGCCGGCGAGCATCCGCTCCAGCACAACCCGGGCGAGCGGGTCGCGGTCAGCGAAATGCTCGTACGTGCTCAGCCGCACCTCGGCATCGCCGTCAACCGTCCTCACCCGCGGGCGCTCGACCTCGACACGACGGCCGCCGAGCGTCACCTCGCCGCCCTCGTGGCCGTGGCGCACAGCGGTCCGGTCCGGGTTCCACCTCCCCTTCGGACCGACGACATCGTCGACCTCCTCCTCCATCAACTCGGTCAACACACCGAGCCCGACGCCGACGCTCAGCGCCAGCAACCCCTCCTTCGCTGCCCCGACCAACTGCCCCAACGCCTCCTGCACGCGCTCCGGGAGCACGGCCTCATCACGGGTCGCCTCAGCGACCGGTACGTTGCTACTCACGGCGGTTCCTCCTTAGATCTTTGGCGGATCGCCGCGAACGCTCCCAACAGGAGCGGACGCGGCCGGAGGGACCGCCGTCACTTCAAAGTTCTACGAGCTCCGGGACAACCTCCCCGGTCTGGCTCGTCTCGGTGGCGCAGGCCACGACTGCCCACCCGCACTGTCCCGGTGGCGGATGCGAAGGCACCCCGCTCGAAGCAGACTGCAGGCGTCATCGGAAATACGGGCGCGCGGGGCCCGCTTGTGCGAGACCTCGAGGCGCGAACGACAACTCGGGCCCCGCCGCCGGGCGCCCGACCAGCACCCTGGGAGGGTCAGATGTCCGCTTCGACGACAAGCCCACAGACAACCGCCGAGGACGCCAGCGTGCGCCCCTTTGAGATCACCGTTCCGCAAGGGGATCTGGTCGAGCTGCGTCGGCGGATCGCGGGGGTGCGGTTGCCCTCCAGGGAGCTGGTCGACGATCGCTCACAGGGCGTGCAGCTGAAGACGATCCAGGAGCTCATCCGGTACTGGACGACCGAGTATGACTGGCGCAAATGCGAGGCGAGGCTGAACGCGCTGCCGCAGTTCAAGACCGACATCGAGGGGAGGACGTGCATTACCCATCGCCGCCAGCATCTTCCTCGACATCTTCAACGTGTTCCTCTTCATGTTGGAACTGTTCGGCGGAGAGCAACGCTAGGAGAAGACCTATAGGCAGAGCCACATCCCCCAGGGGCAAGTCCGGGACTCGAGCTGCCCGATCACGCGGACGTTACACCCCCAGCCAAGGCAGTCCAAACGCAACACCCCATCACACAACTAACATCTGGAGGAATACCATGAAGTCATCTTCGTCACCACGCCGCCGCCACGCCAACCGCGTCATCGGCATAGCGACAGCCGCAGCGGCCATCTCGGCAATCGGACTGCCGGTTGCCGCACAGGCCGCCACCACGAAGCACGACCGCGAGACCCCGCCCGTCAAAGTGACGGTATTCTCGCCCGGCGCCGGCGATCACTCCGGCACCGGGGGTGCCGGTTTCATCGTCGACCTCGCAGTTGACGCGACGGACGCGCGGGGCAACTCGATCCTGTCAGCCGCAAACGGATACCAACCGTTCTTCAACGACCCGAGCAGCACGACGTTCCATCCTGGACCCGATCCCGGAGCCCCCGGCTTGGTCGTGTTGCTCTCGACGACACCGGACAAGCCCGGGACGCCGCTCCAGGGGCCGGACACCAACCTGGCCGGGCTCTTCCAGCTCAACGGTGTCGCCGACGTCGGCGGTCTGGCCGAGACCTGGAACACATGGCAAGTCGGCAAGCCGCTGTTCGGGATGGGACGCTCGAGGCTGACCGCATATCTCGTCCGAGGAACCGCCCCGAGCGTCGTCTCCCGGAACACGAGGCCCGTCTCCAACGTCGTCCGCGTGCCGTTCACGATCGCGCCCTGATCCTGCCGGAGCGCCTACCCGTTCACTGCTCGTCCGCTGTGACATCACGGCACAGCGGACGAGCTGGGTCGGCCAGAGGACCGGCCGTGTTCTCTTCAGCGATACCGCCGCGATGCGCGGATCAGGCGCGGATCAACGCTCCGAGAGCTTCCGGGTCGTACAGGCTCTCAGAGTCAATCGGCCGGCCGTCCAGCACCGCGAAGGGGGTGCCTCTGGGGTCTTGCTCCTCGAAGACCTCGTCGATCCCACGAACCCAGCTCTCATAACGGCCCTCTCGTACGCCGGCGACGTAATCCGCGCTGGTGAGGCCGACGCGGCTACCGAGGTCCAACAGATCCTCAGTCGCGAAGCCGCCGCTGTGCTCCGGCGGCTGATTGGCGAACATCTCGCGACGCAGATCATCGAACCTGCCGGCGCCGGCGGCAACGGCCAGAGCGTTCGCCGCCCGGACCGATTCGTCTCCGAGGAAGGATCGGATTCGATACTCCACGGCGACCGCGCCCGCCGCGACCTCGCGACGCAGCAGGTCTCCACACCGTTCCTCAAATTCTCGGCAGTAGGGGCACTGCGGATCCTCAAAGACCACCAAACGACGGCGGGCGCCCTCGCTGCCGACGAGCACACCCCCTTCACGAGTGTGGCCGGGTGGCGCTCCAGTTGCGTCCATGACGACCATTCTGCCGACTTCGTTCCTCCGAGTCGGGCGGAGGACTTCCGGATCCTCTGCTCGTGGCGGCTCGATGGCGCGGCGTCTACCGGCCGAGGGCCCGCGCGACCGCCGCGATGTGCTCGGGGGTGGTGCCGCAGCAGCCGCCGACGATCCGGGCGCCCTGCCTCGCGTAGTCGGCGATGTGGGCGGCGAGTGTTGCTGGGTCGGCCTCGTAGACCACGGTGTCGCCGATCACCTTCGGAACCCCGGCATTGGGCTTGATCCAGACCGGAACGCTCGTCGCCTGAATGAACTCGCGCACGACCACGTCGTTGTCCTCCAGCGATCGCCCGCAGTTGGCGCCGATCGCCGCCACACCCAACGGCTCGAAAGCGGCAACCACATCGGCGGGACTGAGTCCCATCATCGTCCGCGTTCCCTGATCGAAGCTGAACGAGATGATCAGCGGGAGCTCGGTCACGCTGCGGATCCCGTCCACCGCCCACAACGCCTCCTCGAGCGCGAAAAACGTCTCGAGCACGAGCACGTCAACGCCGCCCTCCACCAGCGCCCGCGCCTGCTCAGCGTAGACCGCCTCGCCCAGCTCGCGGGTGAGCGGCCCAAACGGCTCCACGAGCTGCCCCGTAGGCCCGATCGCCCCGCCAACGAGCCCCTCCTCGCCCGCGACCTCCCGGGCGAGCTCGACGGCGCGGATGTTCAGCTCCCCGACTCTGCCAGCAAGCGGCCCGTCGGCCAACCGGACCGAGTTGGCACCGAAGCTGCACGTGAGCGCGACCTCCGATCCCGCCTGCGCGAACCGTGCGTGCAGCTCCCGCACCCGCTCCGGGGCATCAAATACCCAGGCGTCAGGGGCAACACCAGCCGGGAGACCCATCTCCTGGAAATTCGTTCCGGTGGCACCATCGGTGAGCAGCACATCCCCGGCGTCCAGGCGATCAAGGAACGAGGGCATCCGGTGGTCTCCCTGACTCATGACGTCATGTACGGTAGGCGGTTCCCGGCCACCAACATTCGGATCCGGTAGATGGATGTGCTCGCGGTGATGTACAACGACTTCCAGTCGTCGTCGCCCCACGCGAGATTCGCAACGTGCTCGGGGATGTGGATTACGCCGAGGCGCGCACCGGCGGGGTCGAAGATCCAGATGCCGTCCGGCCCGGTCACGTAGACATTCCCGCGCTCGTCAGCCTTCATCCCGTCCACGAGCCCACCCGCCCCCAACCTGCCCTCCCCTATCCTCTCGGCAAAGACACGCGCGTTGGAGAGCCTGTAGTCGGGTCCAACCTCGAACGCGCGAATGTGTGCTTTTGGAGTGTCGTTGACGTAGAGCACCGTTTCATCAGGCGAGAAGCACAGGCCGTTCGGCTCGCCGAAGTCGTCCGCCAGCAGTTGCGGTTCGCCTCCCTCAGGACGGACTCGGAAGACGCCTCGGAAGTTGAGCTCGAGTTCCCGCACCGATCCGCCAGCCGGTAGAGCGCGACCGTAAGTCGGATCGGTGAAGATCACCGAGTCGTCGTTGGCGACGACCACGTCATTTGGGCTGTTGAGCTCCTTGCCGAAGTAGTGACTGGCAAGGACCTCGCGGCCGCCGTCAGGCCATTCGCGCACGACCCGGCTCGTCGCGTGCTCGCAGATGACGTGCGCCCTGCGACTGTCCATCGCCATCCCGTTGCACTTGTTACTCGGGTCGCGGAGGATCTTTACTCCTCGTAGCGGATGCCAACTCCGACGCTTGTCGGCGACTATATCGCTGAAATGCAAAGCCTCATCGGCGGGCACCCAAAGGGGGCCTTCGGTGAACGCGAAGCCGGTCGCGACTTGCTCGACTGCGGCATCGCCTTCGACGAGCTCTGCCAGCTTCGGCGAGTCGATCGTTAGGGGCATCTGAGGGAGAATAACTTCGATTCGACATTCGATGATGGATGACTGGGAACCGCGGGTGATCGATCGGATCGCGAAACTGCAGATCGAGATCGTCCAGCGAGTGCATAGGGAACTTGCCGGTGTACCGTGAGTCGGCCGGGAAGTACTTCACATTCCAGTTGATTCGTGGGCGGTCCGTCGTGTTTTCGTAGCCACCATGAATGATGCGCTGGTGATGAACTGTCGCGTCGCCCGGCATGTAATGCAGCGGAGGAGACATCTCGTCGCGATCGAAGAGCTCTGGTCGTTGCGCGAGCAGGTCGGCTTCGGCGGTGACGAGCCCACATATGCCCTCGCGGTACGAGCCCGTGAGTCACGCGGTCGCTTGCTCATCACCGTCGCCGGCTGCATCCTGGCTCTCCTCTCATGCGGTTCCGCCCTCATGTGTGACGACCGTCGACCGAAGCACCCCGTGCATGTCTTGCCGCGCGCGGGTTTCGTCGTCATACGCGACGCTCCGGCGTACCACCGCTGCGCCATGGCGTCCCCCGAGCGGCCGGCTCAGGAGCATCGATACGCCCACATGGGGGACGGTCAGAACACGCGAAGCGCAGTAGCCGAACGAGGCCGGTTTTCTTACGCAGGTCGTTGATTCTCCACGCGGGATGTCGGCAGGCTATCCGAACCAAATCCGATTTCCGGACATTTTCGCTGCCTGAGACGCGCCGAGATCCCCTGAGAATCGCCGCGTTGGGAAGTCGTCCGGAACACGAGCGCAGGGCGTTTGCGATGTAGGCGACGGCCCCGGCTCATCTCCCACGCGCACCGGTTCGCCGAACAGGCTCGAGGCTATCCGAGCTTCGAAGCGGGCGCCAAGATCCACCTCGCGTTCGAGCTCCTCACCGGTGACGGGCCGGGCCGGGTAGCGACCGAGGAGGTCGAGCGGCTGGCGGCGGGCCTCCCGCAGGGGAGCGAGCGCACGGCGGGCCTGCTCGCGCTGACGGCACTGGCGGTCGTCGAGCGCTACGAGCTCGCCTCGTTGGTGCTCGACCAGGCACTCGACAGGGCCCGGCGTGGCCCGGCCACTGGCCAGGATTTGCGGCGCCCGCGCTCGCATCGCTGGGCGAAACCGGGGCGGCCAGGGCCATGGCGCGAGAGCGGGTGTCGGATGCCAGGCGCAGGGCCTCCAGGGAGCCCTGGGCATGTCGCTGCGCATCGCGGCGCTCGTGCTCGGTTTGTCCTGATTCGGGCTGGCCGAGCCTTTCGGGCAACCGATCGGACCGCGCACATCGGCGGATGGTGTCCTTACCCCGAGTGAGCCTGCTTCCGGTTGCCCGTGCGAGTGCGGGCGGGCTCTCCTGTTGCCACGGGGGGAGATACCTGACACAGTGCAGTAATGCTGACTCAGGTGGCTGACGGCGTCTGGGTCCGGCAGAGTGAGTGGGTCTGGACCAATTCCATCGTGGTCCGCGGGGAGGATGGGTTGATCCTGGTCGATCCCGGCATCGACGGTTCCGAGCTGAACCAGCTCGCCGACGACCTGAACGGGCTCGGCATTCCTTTGGTCGCCGGGTTCTCCACCCATCCGCACTGGGACCACCTGCTCTGGCATGGCCGGTTCGGCGACGTGCCGCGCTACGCCACCGCTGCCGGCGCCAACGCTGCCGGTGAAGCCCGAGAGCGGGCTCAGGCGATGGCGGCAGAGAGCGCGTCGGGCATCCCTCTCGAGCTGATCGCGCTCGTCACCCCGCTGCCCCCGGACGGCGGACCCGTGCCGGGCGAGATCATCGAGCATCAGGCGCACGCCGTCGGCCACGCCGCGGTCCTCCTCGCGGACCGTGGCACCCTGCTCGCCGGCGACATGCTCTCCGATGTCCTGATCCCGCTCCTCGACGCTCGCCGCCCTGATCAGGTGGGCGCTTACGAGACGGCACTCGACCGGCTCGGAGAGGCTGTCAGGCACGTCGATGTCCTGATCCCCGGCCACGGCGCCGTCGCCGAAGGCTCCGAAGCGGCGGCCCGCCTCGCCGCCGACCGCGCCTACATCGCTGCATTGCGACGAGGAGAGGATCCACTCGACGCGCGTCTCGGGCCTGATGCGGACTGGCTCTCGGGCCCCCACCAGTCGAACCTGGAGCAGGCCCGAGGGCGATAAGGGTCTTCCGATGGCTCCGGGGTCGAGCGAGGCGCTCTGGGGGAGCGCTCGCGTTCCTCTTGGATTGCCTGACCGCTCTCCTCATAGGACGAGTCGAGCGCGTCAGTGTCCAGTTCTGATCGCCTGTTTCGCATCGATGTACTCCGATGAACCGGGCGAGGGCGGTTGTCGTGACAGGAGGTTTGGAGTCGGCGGACGGGAACTTGAGCCTGCTCGTCAGGGCAGCGCAGATGCGCGCGCCGACCTCTTGGCAATCTTGAGAGCTCCACAGCGCGATCGTTATGGCGACTAGGATCGCTCCCGTGAGCACCACCGCCGGTCTTTCGACGATCCCGGAGGTCATAGCCCGGATGCAGGCGATCGATGCCGGGCTCCCCCGCAAGGACGGCGTCGCGATTTTCAACCGGCTCTACCTCCAGGTGACGCTCGCCGTCGACGCGGCGAGTGGAGGGACAGAGTTCGAGGACAAGCCCTTCGTCGATCGCCTCGACGTCGTCTTCGCCGGGCTCTACTTCGTCGCCGAGGCGACCATCGACTCCGGCGCGGCCTGCCCGATCGCGTGGCGCCCACTCGTCGAGACGCGTTCCCAGGCGCGTGAGCCGATTCAGTTCGCGCTCGCGGGCATGGCCGCGCACATCAGCCACGACTTGCCAATCGCTGTGGTTATGACTTGCGAGGAGTTCGGACTCGCACCGGTAGATGAGAGCGCGCTCCACCGCGACTACCAGCGAGTCGATGGTTTGCTTGCGAGAGTCGAAACCCAAGTCGCGGGCTGGTTCGACACGGGTCTGGTCGCCGACATCGAGGACGTCACGCCGAAGGCAACTGACGAGGCGCTCGCGATCTGGTCGCTCGTTGCGGCCCGCGACGTGGCGTGGGATCACGCGCAGCTGCTTTGGAAGCTTCGTCGCGCCGGGTCCCTCCAGAAGGGCTACCTGGACGCTCTCGCCTGCGCGACCGAGCTCGCCGCGCGGGCCATGCTGGTCTAGCAGCTCATTGCGCCGGCCGGCCGCGCGCATCGGGGCGCGGCCGCCGGATGAACTGCGTCCAACGGCCTGCGGCACCGTCTAAGATGCGCGCTGCGGCTGGTAGGAGCAAACGCAAAGCGGTTCTGATTGGGGGTCGCGCTCATGAGGTTGCATGCAAACGACTCGCTGGGGAAGAGATGGGTCTGCGCGTGCTGAAGCGCTCGCGTGACAAGGTCGTGGCAGCGGGCCGGTTGCGTTCGCGGCTGCTGGCTGCGGGAGCAGCGGTTGCGTTCTTGGTGGTGGCTGCGCTGTTGGGGCCAGCGGTGTCGTCCGCGGCCACCCCGGTCGCTTGCGGTTACGGCACCGGAGGGACGCAGGCT
Organism: uncultured Solirubrobacterales bacterium; assembly: GCA_963763525.1. Classification (GTDB taxonomy): domain Bacteria; phylum Actinomycetota; class Thermoleophilia; order Solirubrobacterales; family Solirubrobacteraceae; genus Palsa-465. Next base: position 1,153,559 of record CAVXPA010000003.1, on the reverse strand, counting down.
CAGACGCTGTGCTGGCTTGACATGAGCGCCTACAGCTTCGCCACGAGCGGCGGCCCGAGCGGCCAGCCGATGACGGTTACGCTGCCCGGCGGCTACACCATTAGCTTCACGATGACCACCAGCCCGAACGGTGCCTTGCCTTACAGCCCCGTGAACGCGGTCGCGTTCCCGACCTGGGGTGGCGCGTATATCGGCAATCATGCGTACGTGTCGACGCCGGGTAGGCCGGCTCTGTATCAGACCCTCAGCGGCGGTGGCGATATCCTGACGCTGTCGAAGATTTCGGTCACCGATTCGTCAGGCGCGCCGGTGAGCGGGTATGGGTTCGTGGTTGCCGATGCCGAATCGACGGACCTGCACGAGTCGTTGACGCTGAGCTCAAACGTCCCCTTGCAGCAGATCAGCACCTCGACGCCACAGTACCCGTACTGCGGCCACGGCCTCACGGGTGTGGGGACCATTACGGTCACCTGCATTGGCGGCCAATCGGGTGGGAGCAGCGACGGCGCGATCGTGGTGCAGGCTAACCAGCCAACCCAGATATCGGCGGCATTGGTCGGCGCCGGCCTGCAAGCGGTGGCGTTCGCGATCGTGACGAGCAAGATCACGCTGAACAAGGCCGTAGTCGGGCGGGTCAAGCCCTCGGATTCATTTGATCTGTCGGTGACCTCGCCGGAGGGAACCCTCGTCGGTTCGGCCAGCACCGGTGCGGCAAACGCTGCCTCGACCGGCGCGCTGACCGTCCTGCCGCGCAGCAACGGATCGTCTTACACGCTGAGCGAGAATCCAACCCCCGGGAGCGGGACGCTGATGTCGGACTACTCCCAGTCGTGGTCGTGCGCGAACGCGACCACTACCAGCTCGACCGCTTTGCCATCCGGATCCAGCACTTCGGTGCAGGTCTCGCCGGCGGCCGGTGACGCGATCACCTGCACGGTGACCAACACACAGCTGCCGGCCGACCTCTCGATCACCAAGAGCGCCTCGCCCATCCCGGCGGTGCCCGGGACGGACGAGACGTACACGCTGACCGTGCACAATGCTGGTCCCAGCTCGGCCACCAACGCGGTGCTCTCCGATCCGCTCCCCAGTGGGTTGTCGTTCGTGTCGGCCAGCTCTGGCTGCGGGTTCAGCGCGCCGACGGTGAGCTGCACCCTTTCGTCGTTGGCTTCGGGAGCGTCGCAGAGCTTCACGGTGAGAGCCCACCTTGCAAGCTCGCTGAAGGTCGGGGTGGTGAACACCGCGACGGTCACAAGCGCTACGCCAGATTCTGACCCCAACAACAACAGTGCGGTTGCAAGCGCGCCGCTGGGGCCAAAGGCCGACCTGCAGATCGAGAAGAGCGCCTCTACCGACACCGTGCCCGCCGGCGGACAGGTGATGTACACGCTGGTGGTGAAAAACAACGGGCCGAGCGACGCGTCCGGGGTGACCGTGTCCGACCCCTTGCCGGCGACGTCGACCATAGTCGCAGCGACCCCGAGCCAGGGCGAGTGCAGCACCAGCGCGGGAGTGGTGTGCGATCTGGGGTCAGTGGTCGCGGGCGGTGCCGCGCAGGTGCTGGTGACCGCGACTGTGGCGAGTAGCGCCAGTGGCCAGCTGAAGAACACCGCCTCGGTGACCTCCGATCAGCCCGATCCGGACCCGGCCAACAACAGCTCGACGAGCACGATCGACGCGCTGCAACCTCCCGCGCCCCCCACCCCGCCCGCGCCGCCCACGCCGCCGGTACCGCCCACCCCGCCGGCACCGCCCATCCCGCCCGTGCCGCCCACTCCGCCCGTGCCGCCCGTCTCGCCGAGCTCTCAGCCGCTGTCGGATCTACAGATCGTCGAGCACGGCAGTGCGCGCAGCGCCTATCCGGGGCGGAAGATCACCTACACGCTCGTCGTCTCAAACCTCGGTCCCGACGCCGCCGACGGCGCGAGCCTCGTCGATACCTCGAGTCTGGGGGTGCGCTTGCTCTCAGTACACACCGCCAAGGGCAGCTGCCGCCCCGGCGTGCCGATCAGGTGCAGCCTTGGGACGATCGCGCCCGGGCAGCAGGTGAAGATCACGGTGATCGGGGAAGTCAAGCGGACCGGCACCGAGGACAACGCGGCGAGCGTCACCAGCGCCAGCGCAGATTCCAACCCGGCGAACAACCTCGCGGGCGCTAAAACGAAGCTCGCCGCAGCACTGCAACTCCGCAAGACTGCCTCTGTGCGGAGCGCCAGCGCTGGGCAGAACGTCAGCTACCGGATCGTCGTCAGAAACCCGACGCTGGTCGCAATCGACAGAGTGACCGTGTGCGATCGACTGCCGGGGGGCTCTTGTTCGTGAGCTCATCGCCACAGGCACATCTAAGCGTCGGGCGCTTCTGCTGGTCGGTCCGCAGACTCGGGGCCGGTCGCTCGATGGCTTTCACTCTGGTCACAAACGCGCTGCCCGGTCACGGCGCGCGAGAGCTCAATCGCGCGACCGCAGGCGCGCCGGGTGTCCGGAGCGTGAGCGCGAGCGTCGCGGTCCGGGTCAGCACCCCGCCTGCGGTCGCGTGCGCGAGCTCGGCCGCGGCCGGCGCCGGCGTTGCGAACGAACGCGCCGCGCAGGTCCACAACCCAACAGCACACGCCGCCTGCTAGCCCCGCCGCCAGCACGTCATGAAATAACGTCCCCCAGAGCGGGTACGTCTAGTGACGCTGACCACGACTGACTGATGGCCCGGAATAGGTCGGCCTGACATGTCGCCGATGTTGCCGAGCATCGCGTGCGCGCCATTGCAACCGCTGTCGGACAAATGTGCTAGGTCAATCGAGGTGCCAGAAGCTCGACGAGGTGGACGACACGCCGTACAGGTAGCTGCTGCTCGTGAGCCTCCACGACCGGGGACGCTGCATCGGCGCTCCGGATCTTCCAGACGGTGTGGCCGCGGCCGCGCGAGACCACAGCGTTGATCCCGCGAAGACGGGCTTGTCCGGAGGTGGCCGCTGATCGATCCAATGCAAACGCCCGCGAAGGCTGGCCTGATCGTCGCATCGATCGTAAGCTGCTCGCTTGAGGCCCAGTGCGCCGGCGGGTTTGGTCGAGCGGGTGACGGTTGTCTGTGTGAGAGGATGCATCTGTGGCCGACAGGTTGAGCGCGTCGGAGGCTCGGGCTTTCCTGCGAATCACGCCTGCACGGAAGGTCATGAGAGTGTCGGTCGGGGTGCCGCTTGAGCCGTTGCGACGCTTGTCGACACTGCTCGGCGCTTTCCCGGTCGCCGTGCTCCAGCAGAACGTCTGGCCGCCAGGCGATGAGGATGATGACGATGACGAGGACGAGGACGAGGAGGACGAGCTTGCTCGGCTGGAGGTCAGGCGAGGGGCGGCGGGGTTGGCCGCGGCTGGGCGCTTCGAGGAGGCGCGTAGGCCCTTTAGACCAGTGAGGAGGAGACGTGGAATCTGATCAGAGCGGTATGTCGTATCGACGAGCGATCTTGCTAGGCCTAACGGGGCATCTCCCAGAGGATCCGGGCAGCCCCCAGTGGGCCGAGAGCGCTGAACCGTTTCGTGGAAAATCATCAGAAGACCGTTTGCAGGAACTCATCGACCGGGAGGAGATCCGAGAGCTCATCGCACGTTATGCACACCGGGTCGCCCAAGGTGAGTCCGTCGCCGACATGTTTACGGACGATGGTGCCTTCATCGTGCGCTTTCCCGGCCGGCCGGTCATGGAAACGCGTGGGCGACCCGCGCTCGATGCCCTTTACGGCCCCGGTTGGCACAGCCCAGCCCGCCCGCTACCGATGATTCACAATCACGTCATCCGGATCGATGGGGATCAAGCTATCGGAATCTGTTCGAACGAGCTCCGTATGACCGAGGCTGGCGAGAGCATGATTGGATCTGGTTTTTACGAGGACCAGTTCCGGCGCGAGGACGGACGGTGGAAGTTCGTCGTGCGCGACATGACCTTCATCCACTGGGTGCCGATCCAGCGAGGGTGGGCGGAAACGACACGATGAGCCGTGGAGAAGCTCATCGTTAGGCGGCGAGTGCAGGTGGTGAGATTTGGAACGCAGAAGCAACGGCCGTTCGCTGGCGGCGCTGCTCGTGTCCATGCCTCGTAATAACGGCGCTCCAACTCTTCTGCACTTCTCCGTATCAGCCCGTGTCAATGGCCAGTAATCACACCGGGGGCGCGCTGCTCGTCGCTGATCGGCGGACGATTGCAATCGCATATCGACGACGAATACCACGCGATTCGCTCATAGACATGCTGTGGTTGCCTCGACCGCCGCCGGGAAAGGCCCACCATTGCTGCCCTTTCGTGGGTTTCAGGGCTTCAGGGAACGGCTCTTTCGTTCCAGGGACGGCTCCGCGAGGCCAGCGTCCGGTAGGTGGCCAATCTCGCCCCCTCTCAAAGCGTGCTGCGCTCTCTGGGCATCATCGTTCGCCTGACGCTGCGTCGCGACGCCAGCGTCCCATTCGGCTTTGGCTACATCAGCGCGCCGTGAAGCTTCCTGACCCCTCCCTCTTGCTTGTCGGACCTCCTCACAGATCCGGGCGTACTCAGGATCCTCTCGTTCCCATCGCGCTTGTTCCTCGGCAAAGGTTTCGTGCTCCCATGCCTCGGTATGACGCACGGCCTGATCGCGATCGCCGAACCTATGCCAGCTCTTCGTCGCGTGCCCATCGCGACTCGGTCGCGACCTTCGCAGAATCGTCATGACTGACCTCCGACCAAGACCTCCGCAAATCAGAACAGGTCCCGCTTGTGAACGGCGTTTCCGTCGCGTTGGACGAAACGGCCCGCGAGGACGACGAGGGGCGGATTTTGCCCGCGCGACCCTGCACGGGAGAATCGAGCAGCGGCGGCCGATAACGGCCCTACCCGCAAACTATACTCCTTCTCAGGCGTGTAAACCCGACGGGGGGGTTAAGGTTGTGACTTCCGGGCGGGGGTTACGGTTTTGACTTCCGGGCCGGTGACGTACTCGGTCGGTGTTAGACCACCGCCTTAGTGGTCGTATCGCTAACTGGATGAACGCCGGAGGTTTCGCGCCTCGTCCTCCGCGCGGCGCCAACGCCAAGTCGCCTGTTGTAGTCTGACGGATCGCCGCGGCAAGCGGGCTGGTGCTCGTCGCTGTGACCGCGTGAGTTGACGGCTCATGTCCTGCGCAGGCCGGTCGCTTTCGGCCTGCCGGCACTCAACGGCGCACCGTGAAACTACCTGGCCACTTCGCCACGGCACACACTTGCTGTTGATATCTAGAAATCTTATGCTAGCGTTAGGAGTCTACCGATAGGAGATTCCGATGGGGATTCCACAGATCACCGAGGCGCTCAAGCGGGAGACCGAAGCGTGGAACGCACACGACGCTGATGGCGTTGCTGCCTGCTACGCCGAGGACGCCAAGCTTTACGACGTCGGGCTACCTAAGCCGCTGCGGGGGCGCGCGGCGATCCGCGAGTCGGCGGCTGGCTATCTCGCCGCATTCTCGGATTTTCACGCCGACGTGGGTGAGGCGATCGTCTCGGGGAACCGCGCGGCACAGGAGTGGAAGGTCACCGGAACGAACGACGGCGAGCTCATGGGAATCGCGCCGACCGGCAAGAGGGCCACCACGTACGGTTGCGGGACGGCGGAATTTGGCGAGGACGGGCTGATCCACCGCGCCGGCAACTACTGGAACGTTGCCGTGCTGATGGAGCAGCTCGGCGTTCTCCGAGAGCCGGCTGGCGCGACCGCCTAGCCGAACGTAGATCGGGGCGCTCGGCCCGGCACGCCCGGAACGAGCGCTCCGACGCTTCCTGTTGATGCGTCCTGTTGATTACTCTCACCCACAGCGTCCTGTTGATTACTCTCGCGTTGATTACTCTCGCCCACGTTTGGAGCGGGTCGCTGAGTGGCGTTTGGAGCTTTCCCTCCCCCCCACACTTGGAGCCTTCCCTTTGGGCGGTCACCGGCGAGTCGCTCTGGTCCGCGCCCACACGTCGAGTCCATCGCCTCGCCCCCATGCACATCGTAGGGTCCGGTCGTGCTTAGCGGGTCCGGTCGTGCTTAGCCTTACACGCGACGTCCGGCCCGCCCGGGACGGCACCCCCCGCGTATCTCATGCAGGCGCTCCGGCTTTCGCCCGAGGTCGCACACACTCAGTAGCTTGCCCGATCAAAGGAGGGCACCATGCCCGCCAAATCCACAACCAATGGAACGCCGCCCGCAGTTGTCTCGGGCGATCCAACCGCCGCCCGCCACGACCCAAACCTCGCCGCGGCCGGCCCACAACCCGCCGCAGACGCAAGCGGGTCGACAGCCGATCGAGCCCGTTCGCCTCTCGAGCGTCTCGCTGACGAGCGCACCGAACGTCGCCACCAGCGCGCGGCGGCCCACGACGCGTCCACCCCGCCCCGCACGCCGCAGCGAGCCCGTCGGCGCGAGCGTCCGACCGAGTCAGCGAGTGCCCTGACGTCACCGCGACGTATGACGCTTCGAGATTCGACGGCGATCACGCTGATCGCCGTGCTCACCGCCGGCGGGGTCCTCGGCGCGATCCTCGGCGCGCTCAGCGCCTCGGGCTGGATCATCGGACTGCTCGTGGCCGGACTGACCGTCGTCCTCTCGGCAGTGGTTCGGCGCTACTCACGCTCGACATGACCGAGCACAAGGAAGATGCCAATCGGATGCCGGGAGTAGCACAGTGACATGCTGCTCGATCGCGAGGACGAGAAGATCGGCAACCTGCAGGACGTCACGGAACCGCTAACGCGAAGATCCGTCTTGGCGCTCGAGCTGCACCCGCTGACCGAGGGCCCCATCGAGGCTGACGAACGTGACCTGCGCTGCTCGTCCTTTCGCCGACGGATCGCGCTCAGCGTTCTAGGCGCTCTCGTAGTCACCGGGGTGCTGGCATTCGTGCTCGCCGGACGGGCAGGACAGTTCAGCGCCGCGCTTCAGACTGCGCCGACCTCACTTCTGGCACTCGCGGTGCTGCTGCAGATCGTCGCGCTGCTTGCGCGCAGCGAGGCGTGGAACGTATGCGTCCGCGCCGCCGGCGGGACAACCAGCCGACGGGTGGTGTTCCGCGCTGCCGGCGTCGGCTACATGGCGAGCGTGCTGAACGGAGCGTTCGGGATGGCCACGCGGATCGCCTCGCTACGACGCGCCGCCCCGCAGACCACTCCTCGTGTCCCAGCGCTAGTGACTGCCGAACTGCCGATCATCATCGTCGAACTCGGGCTCGTGGCGATCTTTTCCTTCACGCTGATCGCACCGCTCGGCATCCCTTGGTGGGCGCCGCTGATCGTTCTCGGAATCACGGCCGGTGTCGTCGCGATTCTGTTTCGGGTCTCGGAACGCCATCGAACGGGACTCTGGGCTGGGCTGGCAATCTTGCGCATCCAGAGTCGGGGTCGCCTGATCACATTCGCGGTGTTAGCGGTGTGCGCGCAGGTAGCGCGCAACTGGCTGATGCTGCACGCAATCGGCGTGAACGTCTCCGTCCTTGACGCTATGGCCCTCCTGATTGTGATGTTCACCGTCGGCCAGCTTCCGATTGGACCGAGCACCGGTCCTGCCGCAGCTGTCCTCATCCTTGGCGCCCACGGCGTCGCCGCGACCGCTGCAGCCGGGGTACTACTGACGGTCACCGGCATCGTTGGCGCCCTCTGCTACGCCGCCTGGGCGATCATCGACCGCATCGTCGTAGGCCGGCCTAACGTAAGTTTAGACGTTGGGGTCGCACCCGTCGCCGCGGGACAAGCCCCAGGCTGAACGGTTGATCGCCAGCGGCCTGGCGGCCCGGCCGCGTCCGGTCGGGAATCACTGGCGAACAGCTCCGTGGCGCCTTTGTTCTCGGCGGCTGGCGGTCGGCGTGGCGCTGTGCGTCTATAGTCGAGAACATCGCGACAGGAAGGCCGGAGATGACCGCTGCTACAACCGGAACACTTCAGAGCAAGTTCGGCCCGATCGTCGCTGACGCCGCCGGAACCATCACCGTTCAGGAAGCGAGCGACGTCCTCGAATGCTCGCGCTTTCGTGTCAGCGAGCTGCTGACCCCCAGCGCAGGGCGCGTACTCGTAACCGACGTCCTGGCGCTCAAATCCTCCGTGCAGGAGAGTGCGCCGGAAGCACCCGCCGTTCCCAAGCTCGTCCGCTGAAGCCGGGGAAGTCCCCATCGTCGCCCAGGTGCTGGCCGCCGCGCCCGGGATCGAAGTCGTCGACCTCGACTGACGAGCGAACCGCAGCATCGGTGGGCTCGCCACCCTGCTGCGAGGAGTAGGTGCTCCCGCCGTCTCGGATCGGTCGCGAGAGTCATCGCAGTCGCGTTTCCGGGAGGATGACCGGATGCCTTCCCCGGCATTTGGTCAAGGAGATACGGAGGGTGGGCTCCCGGCGCTGGACCGTCCCAGTCGGGATAGGAGATCGTCCACTTCGGCGAGCCACTGAGAACAGTCTTCGGAGTCTTCCCAGAGGTCGCGCAGCTCGCTCTCCTCGCGCACGCGGGTCACGGCTTGGACCGCGAGCTCGACCTCGCCGGCGTGCGGCGCGTGAGGATTCGCCTGCACCCACCCGCCGACGTTGTCTGGCAGACGATCCGGCAGCTGACCGGCGCAGCACGCGCACAGCTCCGCGGCAGCGATCGCCTCGCAGCACACGTCGACCTCGAGAAACTCGGCGGCGCTGAGCACATCGTCAATCGCCGAGGCCATAACCGCGCCAGGATCCGGCGCTTCCCGACGAGCAGGAACCAGTCGCCGGCCGCGTCGTTCTCAAAGCTCGCGACACCCCAGGACCCCACGACGGGGACCATACACCTCACCCGCTAGCCCGGAAGCCGTCGCGCGAACGGGAACGCTCACTGCGGCCAGACCGCCCTACTGCTGCCGGATGCGCGCTCTGAGTCAAAGCACTCCGAGACGAATATGCTGCTCGGGTGGCCGACGCAAACTCAGCGGCGCAGGATCCCGGGCCTAAGGGTCGATGCGTCTGCGGCGAGAAGGTCACGATCGCCGACGCGCACGAGATAACGCTGCCCAACGGTCGGCCCGGCTGGGAGGGCTACTGCCCGGTATGCGGGGCGCCGCTCTTTGCGATCCGCCGCGGACCACGAGCGAGCGGCTAGCACGATGGCGAAAGGCCGTCGGTCCGCCGCGCCGTGAGCGGCCACCCCCGCAATCTTCGTGGGTCAGCTCCTACATAGCTCCAGGCGGACTGCTAGGGCTGCGCGATCGCAACGGCAGACCGCGAGAGTGCTCCACGCAGGGGAGCGCCGACGCGCGGGGTCAGGGCTCTCGGGCGGCGCGCAGGTCAGCGTCCTCGCGCCAGCGCGTCGACCGTTGCCTGCGCCCCGGCGCCGTTGGGAAGGGCCTGAAGGAGCTCTAAAGCCTCCCCTGGCGCCAGCTCAAGCCAACGGTCCTGGCGCGGGAAACGCAGGCGGGCGACGCCCCGCGGACCATCGATGTAGAGGCTCACATCGTCAGCGCCGACTCGTCGCAACTCACGCCGCAGTCGCTTGCGCACCTGGGCGGCGCCCCGCACCCGGCGACGTGATGGCATGAGACCCTCTGCGTGCTCGCTGTAACCTGCGGCCATTAGCCCGCTCTCCCTTCCGCTGTGGTGAAGGCATCTAACGAGATCGTCGCACGCCGTTCGCCGGAGGGCCGGGCCGGGTTGCGCCGCGTAGCTTCCGGCGGTTGAAAGCTCGCCGAGGCCCCGTGTAGCCTGCGTGTCGAGCATGGCGGCGGACGTACAGACAGGAGGTGCCGGCTACACGAACCGACCGTCGATCCACGCCCAGGCGCGGTGGCGAGTGCGACTTGAGAACCACGCGGGACGGCAAGCGACCGGCCGCGCGGTCGATCGCGTGCTCCTGGCGCTTCGGGGCTACGAACAGCGCGCGCAACGCAGAGCCGCACTTCACGCCTGGTTTTTCGCCCGCGGTGCCTCGACGAGCCGGACGAGTCCGCGTGATCGCCCGGCCGCGGCGGTCACAACCCCCTGACGCAGGGCTCCGCCAACGCGGGTGCAAACCCGTCTTCATGCGCGCGCGGGCCTGAAAGGCACTACGTCTTCGTGGTTCCGTCTGTCCCAAGCGCGGCGCTTAGGAATCTTCACGAACGGAAGTGCGGGATGACCTCGCTCGCGAGCAGCTCCATGCCGGCCTTGATCTGGTGCGGCGCCATCCCCGGGAGCGGCAGGGCGCACACGAGCTGCGTCAAGCGACCACGCGAGCGGTAGTCCTCGATCAGCTCGATCGCGTCCTGGGGCGTGCCGACGATCGCTTGCTCACCGAAGAAGTCGAACGACTGCGCGCGGATGATCTCCTCGACGCTCGGGATCGTTCTCTGGTCGTGGCCGGCGTCCGGATCGTCATTTGCGTCGGTGAGCCACTCCAGATAACAGGAGGTCAAATGATGTATCGGGCGGGCCGCGACCTCCCACGCCCGCTCCCGGGTCTCGGCGACGTAGATCACCTTCATCGCGGCGATCTCATAGTCCTGCGGATCGCGCCCGTTCGCGCGCAGGGCCTCGTCGTAGACGTTCGCCCCCTCGGCCAGGTTGCCGTTCAAGAAGTCGAAGCCCATCCGCGCGACCCGCGCGATCGCTCGCGGCACGACCCCGCCAACCCAGATCCGCGGATGCGGCCGCTGCAAGGCGGGCGGCATGATCCGAATATCGCGCAGCTTGGTGAACTGCCCGTCGAGCGTCACGGTCTCACCGCTGAGCAACCGCTGGACGATCTTCAAGGACTCCTCCATGCGCGCGGCCCGCCGATCGCGTGCGATGCCCTGATCCTCGAACTCCTCGGACCGATAGCCCATACCGACTCCCAGTTCGAATCGGCCTTCGGAGATCAAATCGAGGGTGGCGGTGTCCTCCGCGACCCCAACCGGGTGGTGCAGCGGCAGCGGGAGAACGAAGGTGGAGATCCGGATCCGCCTCGTTCGCGCGGCGATCGCGGCGCCGATCGTGAACAGTGACGGTGAATAGCCATCGTCGGCAAAGTGATGCTCGGTCAACCACGCATAGTCGAACCCCATCGCCTCGGAATCGACGACGAGATCCAGGTGCGAGCGATACAGCTGCTCCCACGGTACCCGCGCGAACGCAGGATTTCGAAACGGCCACAAGAGCCCAAAACGAAGACGCGTCACTCGGGCAACATACAGCGTCCGAGGACGACGCGACCGACCACGTAGCGCGCCGCGAGACGATCCCGCGGAGCGAGGATCGAGCGAACGAGATGGCTGCTGACGTCGACGTGCGGTGGTTCAGGGGCGACGCGTCGGCCCGCGTGGGAGGCGGAGCGGGTTGGGCCTTATGCCTCCCCGGGGGGATGGACGCCGCAGAGATCGGCCAGCACCTGGCCGGCGGCGTGTACCGGAAGAGCCCACGTCTGCAGTCCGCAGATCCCGTCCACCGGGATCCCACCCGACTGCTGCGCACCTCGTACCGCAGTGGCGGTTTCAGGGCCGTAGACACCATCCACGGCCAGCACCGGGTTCGAGCTCGGCGCAAACGAACCGCGTCCCTCGTTCAGCGCCGTCTGAAGCTTCTTGACCACGTCCCCCTCGGACCCCTCGCTGAGCGTCGGTGGTTCCGGGCCATCACCACCCAGCGCACCCCACGTAACTGGCCCGACGATCCCATCGACGGTGAGGTTCTCGCTCTGCTGGAACTCCTCGACTGCCGCTTTGGTCACCGGACCAAAGATGCCATCGATCTGGTTGTCGCTCAGAGTCCGGCGAACGAGAAGGTACTGAGCCCACCTGACGGTGGGTCCGCTGGCGCCTTCCGAGATGGTCGCGGGAGTGGTCATACCTCGACTCCTATCCTCCGATGGTCAGCAGTACAGCCGGGGAAGGCGCGAACTCGGCCTCGCCCCCAACGTCACCCCATCGTATAGCTCTAAGTCGTTGACGCCAGCGCGCAACTCTCGTCTGGCGCGGGTGGTGCCGCGCACCCGGCGCCCCTGGAGCAAGATCCGAAGGCTAGGATGGAGGCAGTGGGTCGGCTGCGAGCGCGAGGGGCAGCTCGCTGCGAGCGATGATCCCGAGCTTGGGGAACACGCGGTAGAGATGAGTCGCGATCGTGCGGTGCGAGAGATAGAGCCGTTGTCCGATCTCGCGGTTCGTGAGTCCCTCGGCGGCAAGCTGTGCGATCTGTAGCTCCTGTGCTGTGAGGCGATCGCGCGCCTCCGGATCGCGGCGTCGGCTCGTCTCGCCCGACGCGCGCAACTCGCTGCGCGCACGGTCGCCCCACGCGACACAGCCGAGTGCGTCGAATATGTCGCGGGCGTTGCGGAGCGGCGCGCGCGATTCGGCGATGCGTCGCTGGCGCCGTAGCCATTCGCCGTAGGCGAGCAGAATGCGGGCGCGCGGGAACGGCCAGCGATCGAGATCCGCTGAGAGCGCCTCCTCGAAGAGGGTCTCGTTGCCCTCCGGCGCCAAGATCGCCCGGGCGTGGCGTGTCCCGACGCCGATCCAGCTCGCGGGTTGTGAGCCGGCGGCCGCCTCGAGCTTGGCCAGGTGCTCGCGTGCCTCGTCGACTCGCCCGGCGTGCCAGGCGGCTTCTGCGAGCTCGCCGATGACCCAGGCACACATGACTGGGTGGTAGGCGGCGTCATCCGGGTCGAAGACGCGCCTCGCTGAGTCGTAGGCCTCCTCGTGGCGGCCCATCGCGAGTGCTGCAAGACTTCGGCCAGGCTGGGCGAGCGCGACTGCCCAATGGACGCCGGCGGTGAGCCCGTACTGCTCGGCTTTCTCTGCGGCAGCCATCGCGGTTTCAATGTCGCCGCGCATGCCCGCGATGGTGGAGGCGACGGTTTCTGCCCCGGCCTCCCACATCGGGTCGGCGAATTCGAGTGCCAAGCGGCGGCCCTCGTCGGCCGCCGGAAGCGCTACGTCCCAGTTCGCGTGCCGTGCCGCCACCGTCCCATACACGGTCAGCGCGCGCGGCAGGTGCCCGAGCCTGCCCTCAGACCTGAGACCGTCGACCGCGATCCGCCAGAAGGACACGGCGAGGTCGAACGCGCCGACGATAAATGCGGCGGCGCCGAAGTGACGGGCAGGCTCGGGGTCGTGGCCGCCGTGGGCCAAGGCCGCGCGTAGGCGGACGACAACCTCGGGCGCATGGCCGAACGGGTCGGCATACGCGTAGATCGCCACGACGCGGGGATCTTCGGCCTGCGCGTTGCCAAGGCGCCGCGCCGCGGCGCCGAGCACGCGTCGCATCGCTCCCCCGGGGTCGGTCCACATGGTGCGCACGGCGACGAGCCAGAGGAGTTCGATGTGCAGGTCGCGATCGCCCGCCTCACCCGCGCGCTCGGCCGCGTCGATCACGGCGATCGTCCGTTCGTCGGTTTCGAGCGGGCGCGAGTCGATCATCGCCTCGATCGAGGTTGCGCGGGCCTCTTCAAGCGCGGTTGGCCGCGCGCGGCGGACCTCCCGCAGGAGAGACGTGACGACAGGGGGCTGGCCGAGCTCGAACGCAACCCCGGCGGCGGCGAGAAGCCGTCGCTTCCGCTGCGCGGGATCACTGAGCTCGGCGGCACGCCGGAGTGCGGCTCCCGCGACGTCGATCGCGCCGGATCCGCGGGCGCGGTCAGCGGCGGCCTCGAGCTCGACGGCCACGTCTTCGTGGACGCCGACGAGCGGGGCGGCGCGGTGCCAGATCGCGCGGTCGGGCTCGGAGCGCAGCGCCTCAGCCAACGCCTCGTGCGCGCGGCGGAGTTGGTGAACGGCCGCGTCCTGTAAGACCGCGGAACGCATCAACGGATGCCTGAACCGAACCGTCTGGAGGTCTAGGTCGATGATCGCGGCGTCCGCGGCGGGCTGCAGATCGCGCACATCGAGCTCAGCGCCTAGCGCGATAGTAGCGGCTTGCAGCAGCTCGCTGACGTGGTCGTGGTCGTCGAGCGCCGCGACCAGCAGCAGCCACCTCGTCGCTTCGGGGAGCTCCGTGATCCGCGCCGCAAAAGAACGCTCCAACCGCTCGGTGAGCGGGAGCGTCCGCTCCGCCGGCGCGGAGCGCTCGCCGGCGGCGGCGAGTGGCAGCTCGATCAAGGCGAGGGGGTTGCCCGCGGCCTCGCCGAGCACCCGGATGCGCTGGATAGCCGCGAGCTGCGGGCCGGAAATTTCGAGCAACTCCGCGGCTGCCGGGGGATCGAGCCCGACAAGACGATGTTCGCGCAGGCCCGCGGTTGCGAGCGGCGACGGGAGTCGGTCGCGGGTGGCGATCAGGATCAGTATCGGATCCGACTCGATACGCCGTGCGACGAAGGCCAGCACGTCGGCCGACGGCGAGTCGAGCCGGTGAGCATCGTCGACCGTGATCAGCAGCGGCGCCTCGGAGCCGAGATCGGAGAGCAAATCGAGGACCGCCATCGCGATCCGGAAGTGCTCGGGTCGACCGTCGTCAGTGAGGCCGAAGGCGGCGTTGAGTGCGGCGCGCTGCTTGGCTGGCAGCGCTGCGATACGCGCGCGCGCCGGCCACAGCAACTGGTGTAGTCCAGCGAAGGCGAGATGGGCCTCGGATTGGACTCCGCCGGTGCGAAGCACCGCGACGTCGCGTTCACGCGCGAGACGCTCGCCCTCGGCCAGCAATCGCGACTTGCCGATTCCCGGCTCGCCCACCAACACCAGCGAGCTGCCCACCTCGCCAATTCCGGACAGCAACCTGGTCAGGAGTTCGACCTCGGCATCCCGCCCGAGGAGAGGGCCAGCTACCGCGGAGAGCGCGTCGAAGGCCACCGGATCATCCTGACAGAACCGTCATCACCTCAGTCGGGCGCCGCCGAGCGCAACGGCTGAGCGCTGGCAGTGACGTCATTCGCCCGCTCGACGTACGTCGGCGGCTCAGCCATAGCCACGTCATCGCCCCACTCGAGTCAGTCGCGTAGCTGACGCGACGGACGCCACGCGGCGGGATTCTCCGCCACGCCGTAACCGTCAACAGTTCTACAGAAAGGCACTCGCATGTCCGCGCAACGCAAACCCAGCATCGTCTTCTGCCACGGGATCTGGGCCGACGGCTCGTGCTTCAGCAAGCTGATTCCGCCGCTTGTGGCGGAGGGCTACGACGTGATCTGCGCCCAGTACAACCTCGACTCGGCCCAGAGCGACATTGACGCGGTGAGCCGCACGCTCGACCGTGTTTCGAGCCCTTCGATCCTCGTCGGGCACTCCTACGGCGGCGCTGTTATCACCGGCGCCGGAATCGACGATCGCGTCGTCGGACTCGTCTACATCGCCGCCGTCGCGCCCGATGAGGACGAGACCGCGGCGAGCCAGCAGGCAAAGTTCCCGACCACCGACGTGTTCAAGCAGATCGAAGTCGCGGACGGCCGCGTCTGGATGCTCCCATCCGGCATCGGGTACTTCTGCGGAGATCTGTCTGGACAGGAGCAGCAGGTCGTGTGGGCGACGGCGACGCCACCCGCCGCGGACCTGTTCACTGAGAAGCCCGCAGGAACCGCTTGGCGGACGAAGCCGAGCGCTTTCGTCGTTGCCACCGAGGACCACAGCGTCCACCCCGACCTGCACCGGGCCTCTGCCAAACGGATGGGCGCCGCGACCTACGAGGTCGCCAGCAGCCACTGCGCGATGCTGTCCCATCCCGACGTCTGTCTCGACGCGATCCGCAACCTCGTGACCTCCCTCCAGGAAACGTTGGCGACGGCGTAACGGGTCGTCATAAGCTGGAGATCACCGCGCTCGCGGGCGACTGCGCCGATTGCGTCAGCTACCTATGGGCAACCACACGATCGCGGAGCGCATGTTCCGGCACGACCCGCGGGCGATGTTGTACCGCCCTTGCACATCGTCATCTGGGAAGACGCCGATGGCTCGGCCTGGTTCACGGCCGACCAGCCAAGCATGCAAGCGGAATCAGTTTGGCGTCCTGGCGCGGAGCTGCCCGCGCAGGAACGGGATCACAAGCTCGGCCACGTGGGCGGGATCCTCGAGGAACGGCCAGTGCCCGAGCCCTTCAAGCAGGTGGATCGTGGCCGACGGGAACGATTCCGGCTGGCGGTCGGCTTGTCGCCAGGGAATGTAGACGTCGTCGGTGCCCCAAACGACGAGCGCCGGCCGGTCGAGCTCGCGCAGCGGGTCTCGGAGGGCTCCCATCGCCGACGCCGGGGTCGCCCGATAGAGCTTCAGCACAGCGCGTTTGGTACGCCAGCTTTGTGAGACCTCGTAGAGGCGATCGACCGCGGACGCGGGCAGACGCGGGTTGTCGTGGCTGAGCAGCATGCGGAACCCCGACCTGGTGGTAGTCGCCATGAACGCTTCCCCTAGGCCAGGCGTCCGCCAGATCCTGGCCAGGCGATGCCATTTGTAGTCGAGCAGCACTCCGGTGTTGATCAGCGTCGCGCTGGCGAACGCATCGGGATGCTGGACCGCCCAGACGAGGCCCCACGCCCCCCCGAAGTCATGCAGGACGAGATGCACCTTATTGATCCCGAGCTGACCGAGAATCCCCTCCAGATGTTGGGCGTAACCGTCGCTGGCGTAAGCGAAGTCCGCCGGCTTGTCGGCCGCGCCATAACCGGGCATGTCAGGAGCCACGGCTCGGCCAAACTCTCCCGTCCGCTGGAGGAGATCCTCCCAGTCCTCCTTCGGACCGGGGTTTCCGTGCACGAATACCACCGCCTCGCTCGCATCGGGCTCCCCCGCCTGGAGTACCGGCGATTGGACACCCTTGACAGTCACCGCAGTAGTCGTGAGGCCATTCACGCCGCGACCTCCTCGGGCACCTCGGTCTCCCCGGCGTCGAGATGCTCGGTGATCGGGGCAAACTCGGGCCTACGGCTCATGCGACGGCGCCGGGTATCCGTCGCGATCGTGTCTTTGACCTCGCGCAGGATCTGGGCGCGGTCCGCCCCGGGTCTACGCATCACAGAGGCTACGGCCGCAAGCAGGACCGCTGGGGTGAAGACCGCGGACGGTTTGATGCGATGTTGGAACACATCCCCCAGCTCTGCAGTCCGACCCTGTTGATACAGCCGGCGCGTGATCTCAACTACGACCGTGGGCGCCGATCCCGCCGCACCGAAGTCCGCCGCGAGCCAAGAGTGTTCGGCCGCGTCGCGGTCGCGCCAACGCGCCCAAGCTGCTAGCGCCGCGTCAAGCGCTGCATCCGAGTCGGTAACCGCCCCGACAACGACCGGGGCCAGGGCCCCGGCCTGTCGGAAGGCGTCGGCGATGCCCTGCCCGGGCGCCGGGTCCTTGAAGTGCCCGGCGTCACCGACCAGAGCCCAGCCCGGGCCAGCGGATTCGCGAAAGAAACACTCGAACTTCAGGACGCCGAACATCTTTCCTACCGGACGCGCCCCGGCGAGCACTTCGGCGACGGGCCGACACGATCGCGCGTGAGCCATGAACGCCGCCTCGCGATCCCTTCGAAACTCGGGCAGGAACCTCATATCCGGCAGCTCGATTACCTGATATAGGCCTCCGTCGGCCGGCATCGCGATGACGAACCGTCCCTCCCAGCGGTGATATACGAGGGCTGGATCGGGACCCGGATCCGCGTCGGCGAAGAACCACCAGTAGCCGAACCGCTCGCCGGGGATGACGTTGTACTTGCGAGCGCCCGCCAACTCGGCCACTCGCGAGTTGCGCCCGTCTGCCCCGACCACCAGCTTCGCGTCGAGCACGCGCTCCTGACCCTGACGCACGGCTGTCACTCCAGTCACTCGGTCGCCGTCGCGCCTCAGGTCGATGACGTTGGTCGACATCAGCACTTCGGCTCCCGCCTCCGCCGCGGCGTCGAGCAGAATCGGATCGAGCACGAAGCGCCGCACCGACATGAACGCGCCGTCGTCGCCGGGCCGCTGATTCACCTCGAACGTGCACTGAAAGTCCTCCTGCCGAAGGTCAACCCGCGTGTAGGTCCGGGCTCCGGTCTCCAGAACCTTCTCGAATACGCCCAGTCTCTTGAGGAAGTTGATCGCGGGCGCTTGGAAGATGTGGGTCGACAGCGTGTCTTTCGGGAACGTAGCGCGTTCAACCACCGCCACTCTCAACCCTTGTCTCGCCAGCAACGTGGCAAGCGGTGAGCCCGCGCACCGGGCCCCCACGACGATCACATCGAACTTATCCGCCATCGGCCCCTCCTGTCGGTCCTTACTGGCGCTGGGCGTCCCGCGACGCCCACCGCCGGTGGCCCCAGCATACCCGAGGAGCCGCTCAGATCTGAGCCGATTCTGGCCGGCGAGACGCCCAGCCGTTCGCTGCCGGGCAGCGAGCCCGCGCGGTGCTGAACCATGTCGATCATTTATCGACAGGTCGTTCGTGAAGGATCGTCCCCAGACGGCTGACCGCCCAATAGATCCGCACACCGGTAACGCCACCACGACCATTACGAACCAACGACGGCCCGTCCGCGACCGCTCGGAGCGCCACACCAGGCGAGGTCAAATGACCAGCGACGGGCAGTGCCCCGCTGTCGAGTGTTCCAGGCAGGATTGGTGCCCCGTAGGCGTACTCGACCCGAGCGGCCCGTAGTTCGGCGTCGCGACGACGTCCCGCCCTTCACCGGCAGCGATGAGTTTTCGGTCGACGTGGAGTCTTAGCGAGATACCCCGCAATCTTCAGCGGACCAGCTTGAGCGCCGACCGACTTCAGTTCCTCGTCAAGGGCCTGCTGGACGACGCCCGGTCGGCCGAGCACCGGCGCCTCGCCGCCCGCGCACCCGCTCGCCCTTCTGGGACGGCTACCCTGCCAAGCTGCGGCGGTGTCGGCATCCGGCCGCTCCGCGCCGTCTCCGGCTAGACCGAAGTTCCCCCGGTAGTCAGCCGGAGTAGAGGCCGGGATCCCTGTAGTTGTGGGGATTCCGGCCCTTTTGTTGTCATCATGTGTACCCACTACTAGTCGCCTTGATATGCGGTATTGTCCAGGTATGGGCCGTCCCGCCAGGCAGAGTGGCGCGATGCATGTGAGCACGACTACGCGTCGGTCGGGGGATCGTGAGTACACGGCGACGTTGCTGCGGCGCTCCTACCGCCAAGACGGGAAGGTCAAGAAGGAAACGCTCGCGAACCTCTCGCATCTCCCGGCGGAGGCGATCGACGCGATCCGACGGTGCTGGCGGGCGAGACGCTGATGAGCGCCGAGGACGCGTTCGAGATCGAGCGCTCGCTCCCGGCCGGGCACGTGAACGCGGCGCTGGCGATGGCCCGCCGGCTTGAGCTCTCCAAGCTGCTTGATCGTTCAGCGTGCCGGGAGCGGGATCTGTGCATGGCGATGATCGTCGGGCGGGTGATCTGCCCGGGGTCGAAGCTCGGGACGGTCCGCACGCTGGGGCAGTCCACGCTCGCGAGCGAGCTGGGGGTGGAGGGCGCGGATGAGGATGATCTCTACGCGGCGATGGACTGGCTGCTGGAGCGCCAGGAGCGGATCGAGGACCGGCTCGCTGCCCGTCACCTCGCCGATGGGAGATGGTGCTCTATGACGTGTCCTCGAGCTACTTCGAGGGGCGCACCTGTCCGCTGGCGAAGCTGGGGTACTCGCGTGACGGGAAGCGCGGGCTGCCGCAGATCATCTACGGGCTGTTGTGTGACATGGCCGGGCGGCCGGTCGCGGTCGAGGTGTTCAGCGGCGAGCTGCACGACGACAAGACGCTGCCCGCGCAGGTCACGAAGCTCAAAGACCGCTTCGGGCTCTCACGGGTCGTGGTGGTCGCGGATCGCGGGATGGTCACCAAGGCGAACATCGAGCTGCTCGCCCAGGCCGGCGGGGTCGACTGGATCACCGCGCTGAAAGCCCCGACGATCAAGAAACTCGCCCGCTCCGGCGTCTTTCAGCCGTCCCTGTTCGACGAGCAGAACCTCGGGGAGATCACCGACGCCGACGAGTTCCCCGGCGAGCGGCTGATCGTGTGCCGCAACCCGCTGGTCGGCGCGCAGCGCGCCCGCAAACGCGAGGAGCTGCTCGCCGCGACCGAAGCCGACCTCGCCCAGATCGCGCACCGCGTCGACCGCGGCACGCTGCTGGGCGCCGATCAGATCGGGCTGGCGGTCGGGCCGGCGCTGAAGCGCCACCGGATGCGCAAGCACTTCCAGATCGACGATCACCGACACCACCTTCACCTACACCCGCGACACCGCCGGGATCGCTGCGGAGGCCGCGCTGGACGGGTTCTACATCCTGCGCACCAGCCTCACCGAACCGACCTGCCGCCCAGCGATGTCGTGCGCGCCTACAAAAACCTCGAACAGGCCGAGCGAGCGTTCGGGTCACTCAAAGGCCCCGACCTACAGATCCGCCCGATCCACCACCACCTCGAAGACCGCGTCCGCGCGCACGTGCTGATCTGCATGCTCGCCTACTACCTCACCTGGCACCTGAAAGCCGCATGGAAACCCCTGCTGTTCACCGACGAGGACCGGCCCGTCAGCCCCGACCCCGTCGCGAAAGCCGTCCGCTCCCCCGCCGCGCAACACAAAGCACAAACGAAACGGACCAGCACCGGTCAGCCCGCGCACAGCTACCGCACCCTCCTCGCCGAGCTCGCCACCCAGACCCGGAACACCACCCGCCTGCACGGCCCCACCAGCACGTTCGAGAAGCTCACCCAGCCGACCGCGCTACAAGCCCACGCGCTCGACCTCGCCCAACACGCCCCCGTCGTGGCCACCCAGTAGACACGACCCGAACACCCCAAACAGCCCGAAAGCCTACGGAATGAGCCGAATCCGGGCCACCTCACCAGGGGGAACTTCGGTCTAGACAAATGCCCCAGCTGTCTCATAGCGAGACCCGCAACCCGCGGCCAACCGCGGCGCGTCCATCTGCCGGGGGGTGATTGTCCGCGTGAGGGAAAGGGCGCAGGTGATGAGGGGCGGGCGGACACGCGCGTACGTCGTCGTCGAGGAGCGTGAGGACGGATCGCTGCTGCTGGCGCCGGAGCCGGTCCCCAGCGCCCATGACACGGTGCCCGCCGAAGACGGCCGAGCCGCCACCGTCGCCGTTCCTGAGGTCGCCGGGATCCTCCAGGTGCGTGACCTGACAGTCGCCTACGGCCCCAAAACGGCAGTCGACGCCGTCAGCTTCGACACCCGCCGGGGAGAGATCTTCGGTCTCCTGGGACCGAACGGAGCGGGCAAGACGAGCACGCTGAGCGCGATCGAAGGGCTGGTCAAGCCCAAGTCGGGGACGATCGTGCTCGACGGCATCGACAGCAGGCGCCACCCCACGTTGGCCAGGGCGCGAATGGGTGTGTCGCTTCAGGCGACCAGCTTTCAGTCCGAGCTCAAGATCACGCAGATCGTGCGGCTGTACGCGGGGCTCTACGGTGTCGAGCTCAGCGACGCACAGATCGCCGAGGGCCTACGCGAGATCGGGCTCGAGGGCGAAGCGTCCAAGCCGTTCAAGCAGCTCTCGGGCGGACAGCAGCAACGCCTCGCGCTGCATATCGCGGTCGTCCACGACCCCGCGCTGCTGTTGCTCGACGAGCCGACCGCGGGGCTTGATCCGCAATCGCGCCGCCAGCTGTGGGGGCGGATCGAGCACATCCGCCAGGAGGGCGGCAGCATCCTTTTGACGACGCACTCGATGGAGGAGGCCCAGGCGGTCTGCGATAGGGTCGCGATCATCGACAACGGCACGCTGCTGACGACCGAGACGCCGCACGACCTGATCGAGAAGCACAAACACGACCCGCGGGTCCAAGCCGTCGCGCACGGCGAGGTAACGCTCGAGGACGTGTTCATCGGGCTCACCGGGAGCGAGATCCGTGACTAGCTCGACGTCGCCCGCTGCACCATCGCTGCGCATCGTGTTCACCTCGCTGCTGCGCGCGGACTTCCTCGTGTTCCTCAAGCACCGCCGGGCGCTGATCATCAGCATGGTGCTGCCGGTTTTCGTCCTCCTCAGCACGAGTGGGAATAAGGCCACCCAGAAGTTCGGCGGGGCGGAGTTTGTGATCGGGCTGGCGAAGACTCCTATGTCAAGGTCTGGACGTTGGAGGGGCTCACCGGCACCGCGAAAGGCACGTGCTTGCAACCATCTGGTTGCTGGTCGGTGCGTTGTAGGGCGTTGTCCGGGCACGCAAGGACGCGTCGCGATCTATTGGTCGCGACGTACGGGGGGCGTTCAGCCCTGTCCTCGCCGGAGGGCTGGCGCTCGCCGCGGCGCCGTCAAGGAGGCCGCTGTGCGGCTCGCTGGCGCTCGGCCCTGACGGGCCCTTCCTTGACTGCGTCGCGTCGCGCGCGGTTAGGCAGCGAGGAGGGGCTGGGCGGGGTGTGCGGCCAGGTCGCGGATCATGCGTCGGTAGACGACGTCTGAGAGGTGGCGCTTGAGGACGCGGCGGGCCTCCTTCTTGGTGTGGTGGTTGGCGCGCGCGCCGGCGTAGATCGCCTTGGCGCGCGGCTCGCAGCGCAGCTGGGTGACGGCCATCCGGTGCAGGACCGCGTTGATCCGCCGGTTGCCGCCGGGGTTGTAGCGGTGGCGGACCGGCTCGCCGGGGCCCTCGGCGCTCGAGGCGGGCAACGGTGCGGTGCCGTTGAAGCGGCGAAAGCCGCCCTCGGTGAACCGGCGGGGGTCGCCGACCTCGACCAGCAGCTCTGCGACCGACCGGGTGGAGAGACCGCAGAGCTCGCCCAACGTCGAGCCGCTCTGGCGCACGAGCGCCTGCAGGGCAACGGTGACCTGCTTCTCCTCGCGGTCAAGCGCCTTGATCTGCGCGTGGTATCCGTCGAGCAGCTGCAGCCGTAGCCGGGTAGGCGCGTCATAGCGCCGCCGTCGATTGCGACGCTGCAAGGCTGCGAGCCTGGGCCTGACGGCCTTGCTGTCGGGAAGCTCCTCGCGCAGCTCGAGCGGCAGCTCGCACAGCAAATGCTCGGCCTCGTTGACGAGATGCTGGCGACTGGTGAGGATCGAGCGGCGCCGGTTGTTCCACAGCGCCAGCAGCTGATGCAGCTCACAAGGCCCCTGGTCCTGTCCGGCGCGTTTGAACGCCTTGGGCAGCAGCGAGTGCGCCAGCGTCTCCCGCGCGATCCGCTCGGAATCCAGCATGTCGGACTTGCCGCGCTGACGCGCCCGATCCTGCCGCGGCGTGCGGTTAGCGCACACGTCGCGCACGTCATAGCCCCGGCCGGCGAGGAAGATCGCCGTGTGACGCCCCCAGCCACCACGTCGCTTACGGGCTGCTGTCGACGGCGATGATCGGCTACGCGCTGACGGTCGCGCGGGACCGCGAGAAAGGCGTGTTCCAGCGACTGCGCGTCACCCCGGCTCCGGCGTGGACGATCATGGCCAGCCGCCTGGCGATGCAGGTGGTCGCGAACCTGATCATCGCGATCGGGGTCGTGATCATCGGCAGCCTGATCCATCACATCTCGCCCTCTGCCGGGCAATACGCGCTGGTGCTCTTGGTCTCGATCCTCGCGGGCGCCGTGTTCCTCAGCCTCGCGCAGGCTCTGGTTGGCTTGGTGAAGTCAGCCGACACCGTCCAGGCGGTCGCGCGGGTCCTATTCGCCGTTCTGATCCTGCTCGGGCTCCTCGGCCAGAGCGGGGCGCTCGGCAGCTTCTGGAGCTCAGTCGCGCGCTGGACGCCGGTCGGCGCGGTGATGACGCTGTTCGCCGGCGTCCTCGACCTGCACGCCTGGTACAGCCGCGACACGCTCTCGCTCCTGGCATGCCTCGGCTACATCGTCGTGTTCGCCGGGATCGGCATCCGCTGGTTCCAGTGGGACGCCCGATGAGGGAGGGCGCCCGACCATAGAGCACGGGCCGCCCGACCGTAGGGAGCATCCGCGCGCGACCGTAGAGAGCGCCCGCGCAACCGCCAGCCCGCTACGCGGAGGGCCGCAAGCTCGAGGCCCCGGCGGACAAATCGGGAAGCTCGTCCATCTCGGGACTAGTGTTCAGGTCTATGGGTGACGGAACTGCCCCGCGACGATTGCTCTCTGCGGACGATCGCAAACTGTTGGTCGCGTCGCTCGGGGTCTTGGTGGCCGTGTTCGTGCTGGTTCTGTCGAACGTCGCGGCGAACCACTCGCCGAAGCCTCACGGTCTTCCTATCGGGATTGTCGGGACGCCGGCAGTGGCTGACGCTGGCCGTGCTGAACTCGCTCGGGCGGCACCCGGCGCCTTCGACGTCCACGCTTACCAGTCCCTCACCTCGGGGAGGACCGCCGTCCTTCACCGTTCGGTCTACGGCGCGTTCCAGCCCATCCCCTCGCCGGTCCTGCTGGTTGCCAGCGCGGCCAGCCCCCCTGTGGCGGTCTTGTTGGAGAAAACGTTTGCGGCGGTGGCCGGCCGATCGGGTCGGACTCTGGCGGTCCACGATCTGGTGCCATTGCCGTCGTCTGACTCCAGTGGCGCCACCAGCTACTCCGCCATCCTGAGCCTCATCATCGTCGGGCTGGCGGGTACGTCAGTCGTCTTCATATTGACTCGGCATCGCCCCGAGGCGGTCCGGGTGGTGCTCACCGTGGTCCTCGGTATCGGTGCCGGACTGATCACGGCTCTGGTCACCAACGTTCTCGTAGGCGCCTTTCATGACCACTTCTTCCAGGTGTGGGCGTGACCACGCTGTTCGTCCTCGCGATCGGCCTGCCCATCGCCGCCTTTCAAGTGATTTTCGGAATTGCCGGAACGGCGATCGGTGCGATCCTGTTCCTGGTCATCGGCAACCCAGCCTCTGGCGGAAGCTCGGCCCCCGAGCTTCTCCCGGGATTCTGGCGAACGCTCAGTCAACTCCTCCCCCCGGTGCCGCCGTCACCTCGATGCGCGATGTCGTTTACTTCAATGGCCACGGGAGCTCTCACGCTCTGATCGTTCTCGCCGTCTACGCCGTGCTCGGCGCCGCGGTCGCCATGATCGTCTACAGACTGCGTGCTCGGCCCGGAGCGGCCACGGCGGTGACCTACGGTGTCTCGGTGACAAGGCGCAAATGCCACCACACGTCGCGGTCGGGGCCCGCTGTCACGACGCGTCACCGTCCTCAGCCTTTCGGGTCATTTAGGTCGAGCACCGGCACCGGCGGGTCGATCTTGGTCCGCTCGCCGGTCGAGATGATCGCGGTGCCGAGCGCGAAGAACTCGATCACATGACTGCCCCAACCCTGGCTCTTTTCCGACAGAGATACGCCAACGATTCCTTCGGCGCCCAGCTCTTGCGCCTCGGTCTGCATCCGTTGCATCGCGAGCTCCCGCGCGTTGTACAGGGCCTGCGTGAAGTTCGGCAGCTCGACGTTGCGCCCCGCCTGGGCCGCAACCTTAAGTGGACCGCGGCGCCCAACGTGGTAGACGCAGCTGCCCATCACCATCCCCACTGGGCGCCGCCCGGTCCGCAACAGCGTCCAGAACTCCTGGCCGGAAAGGTCGCTCTGAAAGGGCCTGCCGTTCGGCGCGCGATGAAGGACGCCCTCGCGATGCTTCACGGCAGTCCCAATCGCGATGAACTCTGCCATGTTTGCGCCCCACTCGTAGCGGCCGATGTCCAGCCGCACGCCAACGATTCCATCGGCGCCGAGTTCGTCGGCCTCCTCCTCCATCCGCGTCATTGCCAAATGACGGGCGCTGTACATCGCTTGGGAGAGCACGTCCAGCTCGCGGCTTGACGTAGGACCGGCCACCTGAAAGCCGATGTGAAAGATCGAGCTGCCGACCACGAGCCCGACGGGATCGAACCCCGCCTCCGTAACGAGCAAGAACTCGTTGACGCTCAGATCCGAGGTGTACAGGCCAGCGCGGTTCTGCTCAAGCCGCTCGATACCGGCCTCCGGGATGCCTTCGAGGGAGCTTCCCGTTTCGTCGCTCATCTGGCCTCCATCCGCATCGTGGTCTTGACCGGGCCCAGGGACGGTCCCCGGTGGGGGCGAATCGCGGTGCCTGCGGCATGCATCGTGATCACCCAACCCCGGCGCTCGGTCCCGCTGCCACCCGAGACGCGGTACGGCAGGCCAAACCGCCCGGTGTGCCACCCCCAGCGCGTACCCGATGAAAGCGGCGAAGCGACCTCCAGCTTCTCGCGGTGCACCGACTGCGAGAACTCCACCCCCACGGCCCCGGTGCCATGCGCGTCGGCGATCTGTCCTCGCAAACGTGCGCGAACCGTCTCCCGAGCCGAGCGGAATGCGGTGCTGACCTCGTCGAGCTCCTGATTTCTAGGGGTTGTCTTCAATCGCCGCAGCCGGGTTGACCGTGGCGGCGAAGCAAACACCACCGCGGTCGTCGCCAGCAGCCCGGTCGGCTGGTGTCCTGCCCTGAGCAGCCGCCAGTAATCCTGGACCGACAAGTCGGTGAGCACGGGCTGTCCCTCGCCAGGGGAGTCCGCCAGCCGGACCGCCGTCCCGCTGACTACGCACTCGATCGTCCCCTCGCCGAGGTCGTGGTCGGATCGGCGCAAGTGGACGCCGACCACCGCGTCGGCGCGGACGTGCAGGGCTTCCTCCGCGAGCCGGTCGAGCGCGCGACGACGCGCCATGTTCCAAGCGTCACTCAACACCTCGAGTTCACACACCACCGTCGTGTACCACTTGAAGTTGTGTACCTGGCTCGGGGACGGCTCCGTGTACGGGTTCCGAAGTGCCCTGCCGTAGACGGCTGGACCGCCGCCGCCGAGGGCACGAGTGCGAGTCCCCTGCGAGTCATACACACTTACGAACCCCTGCCCGGGGGACAGCGCGGGCAGATACTGCCAACCGACTCGAACCACGCTCGCGCCCATCACGTGCGCCAGCGGCCGCGGGCCCATCCGGTCCAACAGCGCGAACTCCTTCACCGACAACCCACTCGTAAACAGGGACCCGTCCGCGGCAAGAGCCTTGAGCCGAGCCTCCGCGACACCAGGGATCCCGCCAGCCTCAACCCGTGCCAGCGACTCATCCCGCTCCAACTCGTGATCGTCCTTACCGCGTCCGAAGAACCCCACCCGCGTTACCTCACGCTGACCGTGTTCCGTTCACCCAATCTGCCGCGAGACCCCGGCCCATGAGCGCTGATCCTACCCCTTCACCAGACCCACCGATCCGACGGCGTTCCGCCCCGCCGGCGGGCTGCTCCACTGAACGAGACCCCGCCGGCGGCAACGTTGTTCTCACCGCCGGCAACCGATGCGAAACCGCCGGACGCGGTGTTCTGATACCCGCCGCTGACCGACGCATCTTGCGCTTTGCCACTCGCAGTCGCCTGGTTGGACTCGCCGCCGGTTACCGACGCAGCGGCCCCGGACGCCGTGTTGCCGCTGCCGCCACTCACCGACGCGTCGACTCCGGACGCCGTGTTGGCGTTGCCGCCGCTCGCGGATGCGTCTGTCCCGGACGCACTGTTGTTGGGACCGCCGCTCATCGCCGCGATCTCGCCCGATGCCGTGTTCTCCCAGCCACCGCTGACCGCCACGGGATTGCCGAAGCAGGAGGACGTGTTAGTGCTGCCGCTACCGGCCACGTTGTCGCACCCGCCGCCGACCCACGCCTCGCCCGTGTTGGCGATCCCGTACTCGCCGCCGCTGATCGAGCTGACCTGCCCGGTCGCGTGATTCTGGTAGCCGCCGCTGATCGACTCGAGCCCCGGGAACACGCAGCCTCCGTTTGCGACGGTCGCCGTGCCGGTGAGGTTCTCGCACCCGCCGCTGATCGACGAGATGGAATCGGCCGCGACGTTCTGCTGCCCGCCGGTCACGGACGAGCTGATCCCCGTCGTCTGATTGCCCGCCCCGCCCGCGATCGATGAGAAGTTCCCCGCATAGCCCGTCGCGCTGGAGCAGGCAGAAGGCAGCGATACCGTCCCGCTGCCAACCCGGTTCGAGCAGCCGCCCGCGATCGACGAATCCGCCGTCGTGACCGTGTTCTTGAAACCCCCCAGCACGCTCGAAGCAGGCGCGGTGACCATGGTCGCCAGCCAATGCCAACTCTCGAACATTGGACCCCGTCCTGTCAATAGCCGACCCCCCGGGCACAACGACCCCGACGTGTGGCGCGCGGGGCGGTCGCTGATGCTGACGCTCAACAGCAGCGGAACGTGACCGTCGCCCGGCGGATGTCGAGCGGGTCGTCGACGAGGCGGGTCAAGTCACGGTCGAACACACGGGCCAGAGAGTTGCCGGCGAGATCCTCCAGCAGCGCGTCGATGATCAGCTGATGCGCGCCAGGCCGCCACGGCCGCTCCGGCGCGAAGCTCCAGCGGCGCTCCCCGGGAGCGATCTCGGCGCGGCCCGGGATCTCGGTGCCGTCGTCGGCGGCGATGGTCAGGGTGTGCTGCAGGAGCGCGTGGTCGAGCGGCCGGTCGAAGTCGACCGTCAGGCGTTCGCGCGACGCGGACCGGGGCGGCGTGATCTGCCAGGCGCCGGGGTCGACCTTCGCCCGCACCGGCGCGCCGACGTCGTAGCCACGCTCGGCGGCGGCCAGCAGCGGGCGACCGGCGGCGTCACGGAACGACCCCGCGACGCCGACCACGACCGCGACACCCTCCGCGAGCAGGTAACCGGCCTGGTCGTGCCCTACCAGCCCGCGCTTGATCCGGCCGGGATCGAGCAGCAGCGTGAGCCGCGTCCGGTCCCGGTCCCACAACTCCGGCTCCATCGGCAACAGCGCGCCCTCAATCCGCCCGCCGCCGTCCGCGCGGCACACAGACACCGCGCGGTTGGCCGAGCCCTCGCTCATCGCTGCGGAGAACAGGACGTAGACCTTCAACTGGTTGAGCGGCAGCGTCTTGGCGGTCGGATAGATCTCCACCACGCGGGCTGGCGGCACCGCCGTCTCCCGGTCGGGTCGTTGGAGCGTCCAGCTTCGGTCGCCGACGCGCACGACGTACGTGGTGCCTGCGAGGAACGGGAAGCGCGGGGTGAAGCAGACGCCGTCACGGTCGATCTCGAGCTCACCCGCCATCGACGGCAACGGCGGCGCGATCTCCTCGCCGAGACCGGTCGGATAGACCGAGACGCGGCGCGCGAGCGCATCCACGGACAGCCGCTGCAGCTCGGCCAGTTGGTCTTCGCTCCAGCCGCGGACGCGCAGGCAGTCGCGCCCGCGCGACCGCGACCAGGCGAGCTCTAGAGCGAGCTCGCGGCGTAGGCGCGCAACGCCAGGTCGCCGTCGTTCCACTGCAGCATCAGGACGTGGCCGTCGGCGGCGGCGAGATGCGTGACGCCGGGGTGGGGGAGCTCCTCGCGGGGCACGCCCCGGGGTTCGTTCGGCTCGGTCAGTGGCTCCTGCGCGTCGATGTCGCGGCTGGCGAGCTTGATCAGCGGATGGCGGGCGTTCGACACCAGCAGGTACTCCTCGCCCGCGCGTGTGTACGACACCATGTCAATCGGCGTGTTCATCGCGCCCAGCTCGGCCACCGTCCGCCCCTTCGCCTGCTCGCCCGAACGCAGCTCGGCCAGCGAGAAACGGACGACCGGCGTGCAGGTGTACGCGGCCAGCACGCTCCTGCCACCGTCGTAGGGAACGAGTGTCCGCAGCGGCGAGTGGGTCTCGTACTTGCCGTGAGAGACATGGAAGATCTCCAGTGAGCTCGCCTCCGCCTCGCCGGTGAACGGGAACGGGATCCGTCGCAGCGTCGCTACGAACTCCTCGTTGGACGCGCCGGCGACGAGAAGCACTCCGTCTGCGAACGCCAAGTCGGTGACGGTCTGGGTGCGCAACGGCGGCCGCCGCAGAAGCAGGCGGTTGCCGCGCACCTCGAGCTCGTCGTCGGGCGTCTCGCCGGGGGCGGCGAGCATCACATCCCGGCGATCGTCGTCCTCGGCCGGCGCGTCGGCGATCGACGCTGACGAGAACGGGACCTCCTGCAGCGGCACCTCGGCCAGCAAGCCCTCGTCGCCCACCCGGATGATCACCGGGACGGCGGCGTCGCCGCTGCCGCGCATCAGCGACAAATACACGCGCTGCGAGCCGGGGTGGATGGCCATGTCTCGGACGAAGACATCCTCGCGCGGACAGCCGAGGTAGGCGGCGAGCCGGCTGTCGAGCTGCTCGACGTCGACGTGACCGGCGGGCTCGCCACGGTCCGCGACATCAACGGCGAACACCTGAGCGCTGACGTTGTCGGCGATGAACAGAATCCCACCCGGTCCGAACGTGATCGGCCCGACGGCCCTGATCGCCGGAGTACCGATCCCCATGCCTTGTCCCGGTGCCTCGATCTGCGTGCTCATATCTTCCTCCTCGGGGTGTGAACAGATGCTACCCCGCGCCGACACCTCATCGGCAAGTGATGTTCGCGTGGCGGCCGACGAACTGCCGCATGGCGTGGCGGGTCGAGCGCCAGGCGACCGTCAGCGATTCGTCGCTGCCGACCCCGCCCGGCCGCACGCTGACGCTGGCTAGCACCTTCGCTCAGCGGTCTGAGAGGATGCGCTGCTCCGTGTGTGCGTGCAGCAGCAGAGCGGCGTGCCCCGACGGCCGTTGGGCGTCGATTCTCTGCTAACCTGAATTCTCGGTCCGGTAATTCGATTGAGTCTTATCGCGCGGGGAAGCTGTAGCTGAGGGTGCGGCCGCTCCACCATGGAACCTCGACGTGTCGGCTTTCATATCCGGCGTCCAGCAGGGCTGGGGTGTGGGTGCGCCGGCGGAGGCGGACCTCGATGTTGTCGGGTGTGAAGCGAAGCTCGCCGATCCCGTCGATGAGATAGTCGCGGATCGTGTCGGGGGTTTGGTTGCGGTAAGCGGTGTGCAGGCCGCGGGCGAAGCGTCGGTAGACGATGTCGGCGAGGATCGTTAGGGCGACGTCGAAGTCGACGGCGAGTGGGACTTGGGAGCAGAGTGAGTCCAGGTGGAAGGCGCGGATCTGTTCGGCGAGCTGGTTCTCGATGCCCCAGCGTTGGCCGTAGCGTTCGATCAGCTGCTTGGGCGTGAGCTTGTTGCTGGTTGGTGAGGATCAGCGTCGGCTGGTCGCGGCCGAGGCCTTGCACGGCGAGCTGGCGGAAGACGCTGCCTTTGATCGTGACCGGGTGTTCGTGGTAGCTGGCGGTCTTGTGCTTGCCGGAGCGGTCCAGGCGGGTCTTGGTCCAGGCGCTGGCCGGGAGTTGCGTCGAGCGCCTGCGATCAGCTTCGGGTAGCGCTGGCGCAGCGTGATGAAGCCGACGCCGATCTCGTCGAGCTCGGCGAGGTGCTCCTTGGTGGTGAGCTTCTGGATCGAACACCAGCAGTTTGGGCAGCTGCCCGTGGGTGCGCTCGTAGAAGCGGCAGAAGTCGATCACCTCGCGTGGCTGCTGGCGCGCGGTGAGTTCGGCGTTGGCGTAGATGATCGTGTGCTCCTGCCCGTCCTGGGCGATGAACGTCAGCACCGAGCGGGTCCGCTGCGAGCGGCGGGGAACGTAGTGCTTCTCGAGCACCGTGTCCTGCTCGCCGTAGCTCATGATCGCGTGAAAGTCGAGGTTCAGGCCGGCCTCGCCGATCAGCCCCGCCTCTCGGAGCCGGGGTTGCAGCGCCTCGAAGAACGCGACCTGCTGGGTGCGGCTGGTGCGGTAGGAGTAGGTCGTCAGATGCCAGGTCTTGGGCAGCACGTTCAGTCCGGCGAAGCACCCCGAGCGCGGGGTCGTGCACGACGACCCGCACGTGGCTGCGACGCCGACGGCCGGCGAGCTTGAGCGCGAGCAGCGCAAGCACCGAGCGGATCGCCGGAAGCTGGCTGGTCGACGGCCAGCCGGCCTCCTTGACCAGCCCGGGGAGATCGAGCGCGACCAGTTCGGGGATCAGTAGGAACAGCCCGGCGTGCTGGGTCTGGATGGCGCCCTCGGTCGGCCAGTCCTCGTCCCCGAGCACGCGCACCTTCTCCGCGGCCAGCTGCTGGGGCGCCGGCTCGACCTTGGCCTGACGCGGCTTGGGCATCCGCGAGAGTCCTTCCTCGCGCAGGATCTCCCACACCGCCGTGCGCGACAGCGGCGTCCCCGCCCGCTCGAGCTCGGCCACGATCTCCTCGATCCCGTGCCGCTGCCGGCGCAGCTCAGATCACCCGCTCGCGCGCGGCGTCCTTCTTGGGCTGGCGCTTGG
Organism: uncultured Solirubrobacterales bacterium; assembly: GCA_963763525.1. Classification (GTDB taxonomy): domain Bacteria; phylum Actinomycetota; class Thermoleophilia; order Solirubrobacterales; family Solirubrobacteraceae; genus Palsa-465. The sequence goes on along the minus strand of CAVXPA010000003.1, from coordinate 1,121,653 downwards.
GCCCCGGCCGCCATGGGACGCGGTTATGACCCCGCAGCGTGGCAGGCGTTCTGCGAGGCACTCGTAGGCGCCGCGGCGGCGTTAACCGGGCTGTTGTTCGTAGCGGTGTCGATCAACCTAGAAAGCATTCTCAAGCGTCCGACGTTCCTGCCGCCCAGAGCCGCGGAAACGCTCGCCGCCGTCCTTGTGGTGCTGATGAGCTGCGCGCTCGCGCTTGTCCCCCAGAACATACGTCTGCTGGGCATCGAGCTACTCGTGATCACACTCGCGCTGCTCACGGTCATCCCGCGGCAGCTCGCCACGCGGCGCGAGCACCCCGAGGACCCTGCCGCGTGGCACCGGTCCCGCATCGTCACCACGGCCACTCCAGCCATCCCGGCGGCGATCACCGGAATCTCGCTCATCGTTCGCTGGGGAGGTGGCCTGTACTGGCTCGTGCCCGCCGCCCTCCTCGGCATCGCGGCGGGCGTCTACGGCGGCTGGGTGTTGCTCGTGGAAATCGTCCGATGAGACCATCCTGACGGCGCGCGCCGGGACAGGCCGGCATGTGGATGGCCCCAGCGATGTACCTATACACAGACAGTTAACAGGCGCGCCTACGCCCGAGCGTTCACTGGTGCTTCAGGGCGCACCCGAACCGCCCGCCACCGCGACGCTTGCTCCCACGGCAGAGCCAGAAATTGACAGGTCAATCAGATACTGTGGTCGCCATTTCCCGCCCGCCCTCAGCGGTGACAGCAATCTTCGTGACTGTGACAGGAAGCCGAGGATCGACGCAAATCACCTTAAGACCCCGCGCCTTCTCACGCTTGAGGGTTCGCGAGGGATCGTTGCCCATTACCGGCATGGTCGCGTGTGAGATGACGGGGTTTGAGCCGAAGAACAGCAGCACCTCGGACTGCGAGATGTCCTGCAGGCCGCCCGCCCATGCCCCCTGCCGTCCGAAGGTGATCATCTTCGCCGACTGGTCGATGGTGTTGGGCGTGTAGTACTGCGAGGACCCGATCGACGCCATGAAGGCGTGCATCATCCGGTGCGTCGCGTTCATGTACGCCGCCGTCCCGCCGAACAGCGCGACCGCGTCGGGCCCGTCGTGATCGATAACACCGCGCAACCGGTCGGCAATCTCGTCGAGCGCCTGCCCGCTGTCGATCTGAACGTAGCTGCCGTCGGACCGGCGCTTCAACGGCTTGAGGAGGCGCGCAGGGCCGTGGTACATCTCCCCAGCCTGGCGACCCTTGAAGCAGATGTACCCACGCGAGGCTGGGATCTGGCTTGTCACCCGCGACCTTGACGATTCGGTTCTGGGCATCGTCGATTGTCACCAGAACGCCACAGTGCGCACTGCTGGTCTCGGTCATTGTTCCTGCGGGGGCTCGGGGTCGCCAGCGCCGCGCCGACGCTCGGAGGAGAGCCATTGGCTGCGGCGCTTGCGCAGCGCTGCGCCGGCCTCACCCACCGAGCGCCACCGCCGCTCCTAGCGTCTTCGCCCAGCACCTGATGCCGCAACTCCGACGACGCTCCGTCCCGCGGTGCCGCCCATAACTAAATGATGATCGGAGCGCTGGCCAAGCCTCAGACCACGGCGACGGACCCGAGCGGAGACACACTGCGTCGAGCGCGCGACCGTGACCGACACCCCGTTCAGCCCCTGAGCTCGGCGAAGACCGCGTGCGAGCGGTCGTCGCGATCCCGTCGGCCCAGATTACGCTCCGGTTGGTCGGGGACGCGACCGGGGGCCGTCGTCGCAGTGTCGAACGCGACGAAACGGTCGGCGATCTTCCACTCGCCGTCGCGCCGCTCGAACCGATCGATGTAGCGGACGGTGAGCATGAGCACCTCGTCGTCGTCTAGGAGACCGTCAATGGTCGCCGTCGCATAGGTCTCGCCGGCGGCATGGTCCCCCGCGACCTCGATGATCGACTGCCCGACGAGGTGGTGAATCGCGCGGACCCGCGCGTCGAGCTCCGCCATCGCGTCATAGAACCCCAGCGCTGGGCCGCTGTACACGCCGTGGTCGTCGATCGCGTCCGGGTGGAAGCAAGACTGCATCATCTCGCGGTCCCGGCGGTCGTTACCGCGGCAGAAGCGGTAGATCACCTCCCGGATCGCCTCCTTATCCAGCAACTCCTGAAGGCCGGCGGGAGCGGACGACAGCGTCTCGGGCGTAGCCATGGAATCCTCCTGATAGGAACTTGCGGTGATCGACGGGGCGTGGCTGGGATGAGCGTACGCGCCACGAATCGCCCATGCAAGTGCGAAAGGTCAGCATCGACGAATGAGGATCGTGCTCCCCAACTCGCCCAGGTTTGAGCGTCCGATAGCGATCTGTTGCGCCCGGGTCACGGCCGACATCGCTCACGAGAACCTTCGCGCCTGAGCCGCCGGTCTCCGACTCGGCCCGCCATTGCGTGTATTTCTTCTGCGAGCTTCGGTCCGGCGGCTCTCAGCGCACGCCGCCGGCCGCGGCCAGACGTTCACGCACACGCCGCCACGACGGCGCAGCGTCGCCCTTGCGGCTAACTACGGGCCGATGCCCACGAGCAGATGGGCTGCCAAGCCGAGAAGCGGCAGTGTCACAACAACTACCGCCCCCTTGTGAGCTGCCTCGAGGTCACGCATCGCGGTCTGTCGTGTAGCGCAGGTGTGCTTCCTCGACGAGCTTGACCATCTGCCAGTATGCGATGAGATCCCGCTCGGCGTCCGTCGTTTCAGCGAAAAAGCGGCGGGCAATTGTCAGTTCATTCCGATCGGGTCCCGCCGCCTGCTCCGCGATCCAGGCCCGGTCGATCCGCCGTTGCGCAATCAAACCGATTGCCGACTCGATGTCGGAGCCGGTGCAATCACCGAGTCGCTTGAACACGCCGCGACCGATCTCGAGCGACTCCTCTGGATCGACCTCGCCCATCGCGACGTGATCTTGTCGTACTCAGACCGATTCCGCAAACCCGCCGGCATGACGAGCGCGCCGCGCGCCGACCAGTGACGGCCGCGCCCAAACGGACCCGCTTTCGGTCCACGACGGACCTCTCGGGGTTGATTCTTCGGAGCCCGGCGACGCGGGGTGAAGACGGCTCTGCGGCCGTTCGCCGCCTACCGGGTCGGCATCGAAACGCTGACGGTTTCGACGGCCGCGCCCAGCGGGGCAGGCGGCCGGTGGTCCGGATGGCGCGTCCCGACCGGAAGTAGGCCCAGTTCTGCGCGCGATCGAATGCGTGGCAAGCGCTCGCCGTCCGATCGGCGAGCTGGTCACTCCCTAGTTACCGATGCGATCACGAGGGGCGTAGTACCGAAATGACAAGAGGGATCGTCCGCTCCGACGGTCGCGTCGCCGTGCGTCTGACCTCACGCTGGATGCCGCCGAGGGCAGAACGTGGCGGGCGCACGATCGCCCGCGGTCATCGCGCTCCCGCGGCCAGCCGCTTGGCTGCGCGGACCCGTTGCCCCGCAGCACTCACGCCTGTGCTCACGTGTAGCCACACGGCGCTCGCACCTTCCGCGTAGCCGACCGGCGCATCGCCGGTTCGGCGGGCTTTGAGTGACCGTTGACTGAACTTTGAGCGCCGCGAGCCAGGCTCCGCGCAGCTCAACAATCCCCCCAAGGAGGGCAATATGATCACCAGCGGGACCAAGCTCATCGTGCTCGCCGCAGCGCTCGCGGCGGTGGCGCTACCGACATCCGCCGCGTCCGCGTCGAGCCAGGTTGCGCCGTCGCCCCATGCTTCGGCCGGACGCACGGTCGCCGACCTCCATTTCCCCCTCGACGGCACCGATCCGATCGCCACCGGCTGCGCCACCAGCGCGGTGACCGTCGCCAACACGCCAATCTCCATCTACGGCATATCGCTCGGCGACTTGCAGCTCCGCTGGTCAACCGCCTGTCGGACGAACTGGGGCAAGTTCACCGGGACCGACGGCCCCGTGTCGGTGTGGGTCTACAGGCAGGCCGACAATAAGTGGTGCGGAGATCAGTCGGGCACCGGATGCAACGCGGTCTGGCGGCAGAACTCGGCATACAGCAACCAGCTCTACGGCTGTAACTACAAAACACTTGCCGAGGTCGAGATCGACAACGACGACCATCCGCTCTATTTTCACACCCCATTCGTCGGCGGCTGCTGACAGACGCTCCGAGCGGGGGCACGCAAAGCCCACGGCACCCCGAGGCGCCGTGGGCTGATGCCCGTACGAAGCACGGAACTGCCGCGCCCACCCCACGCTCGGGGAAGCGCACCAACCGGTCGACCGCGGCGGACCAGCGACCGCCGCCAACCAGCCGCCCACCTTGGTCCGCATGCGGCAGCCCCCGGGCAGGGATTTTGACTCTGCTCGCTTCGATTCTCGCGACGGCGCTGGGTTGATCATTCGTTCGGCGATCTCTCGCATGCGGCACCGAGCCTCGCCCCAGGATCGCTGCTCGATGAGAGCGATCACGGGTCCGCTGCTTCACCCCCAATTGGGCACAACGGCGCCATCCCAGTAGCTATCGCATGCGCGGCCAGCGCGCCGGGCCTCGAGCAGCTCGGGCAAGCCATCTGAACGGTCATCCCAGCTGGCCGATCCTCCCGATCTGTCGACCGTCAACTGGGCACACCCACCACGCCTCGCCGTCGAGATCCACAGCTGACGCCGGATGGGGATGGCCCGGACGCTCCGGCCGCGCCTCACCCCACGCGCCGCGCGTCTCCGGGAAGAACTGCTCCTGAAGCCAATCGGCCCACAACACCAACATCTCAGCCCGTCGAGCCGATCGATCAGGCAGCCCCAGCCCCGCCGCGCCTGAGCCACCCCGCTCCGCGAACCACACGATGCCGCCCTCACCACGCGGCTCAACGCCAACCTCGATCTCGACCGGCCGCGGACGCTGCAGGTCCGAGAGCACCGGCTCCAACACCTCGCTCATCAACCAGTCTGGGACCGGCGCCCACCGACGATCACTCGACACCCGATCAGCCTACGACAATAAGGGAAACCCAGCAATCACAACTGGGGAATTTTCGTGACCCTTGACACGCGACGGCAGCCCCAGGGCGCGTGCTCGGCCCGGCGGGCGAGGCTGCTTCATTGCGTCGCTCGCCGAAGGCGCTGGAGCCCTTCAAGGTGCTGGGCTCGGTTTCGGTCCTGAGGCCGGGGGATGACGCATCCTGGATTGATCCGGTGAAGACCTGCGAGCGTGGTCGCAACGCCCCTCCCGATCACCCAGATTTGCTCAGTAGTCAGGACTCGTGACCCCACTTGTGCAGCAGTCACGACTCGGGTCGGTCGATGCGCCCCCGATGGCCTGGTCAGTGCTTTGTGAGTACGCGTTCGATGTCCGCGGCTACACCGGCGGCTCGGGGATGCGCGCTCGATCTGAGCATAGCCAGCGTGTCGGGTGTGCCTCCGTACGCCTGGAGTGTTGCCGCGGGGTCCGCGCCGGCATCCAGCAGGGTGGCGGTAATCTCGGCAGCGTTGGCGGGGACGACTTGGCGACGGATCTCGACCCCGTTGGCAGCCGTGTAATGCAGCAGAGTGGCGCGGTGGCCATAGGCTGAGCGGCGAGCGATCAGATCGGGAGTGTCCGCGAGGAGACGGCTGAGTTCTTCGACTCGGCCGAAGATGACCGCATCTACCGTGACTTCGAAGATCGAGTCGGATTCACCCTCCACGGCCGACCACGAGGTGAATCCGTGGTCGCGGGCGACGATCAGGCGCGCGTTTCGCAGCGGCATCGACTCGATTGAGGCGAGCTCATCATCACCGTACTGCCCGTGAGACCGCGAGCGCGGCGCATCAAACCAGTTGGCCACGAGCACCTCGGCGCCGCGCCCGTGGACGGCGTGCGCGGCCCGCAACGCGTCAGCGAACGCCGAAAGCTGCGCCTCGATGACCGGTCCCGCAAGCGAGCCGCTGCGATCCCAGAGCGCTTGAACCGCAGCGACAGCGGGCGCGACATACACGGCTGTGTCGCACATATCCGAAGACTGCCACACGAGATGGGACCCTGCCTTGCGCAAGCAGCACGAAACCACTCAGACCTCGAGCTGCGCGAACGCGATCGCCGGCTTTCCGGCCTCCGCACATTGCCTGGTCGCCCTTGCGGTCGTGCGTGTTGTGACGGCGGGGCGATTGGCTTCAGGAGCGCTCGTCTGGCTGCGGCGCGGCTGAAGTGGTCGCCAGGGCCGTAGCGTGGTCGGGGCCGCTGGAGCACGGATGCCATCGGTCGGGGGCGCGGACGATCACTGTGACCCGGCCTCCACCCTCCTAGGCTGCTCGTTGGCGGAGCTCGGGGGCGTGGAACCACGCACCGAGCCACGTGAGGGACGCGCATCGCCTTTGGCGGGAGTTTGGCGGTCGTTTGGTCGCGCCATCCAAGCTGCGATCTCCTAGAGCCCGATGAAAGGAGACCCGATGGACCTGCACGCACCCGAGACCAGCTTTGACCTCGTCGCTCCGCGCGGCGAGGAGCTGATCGACGAGTTCTACGTACGCCTTTTCGAGGCAGCGCCGGCGGTGATGCCGCTCTCGCGGCCACTGCGACGCTCGGAGCCGTCGCATAAACGCCCGCATCCGAGGACGCGCTGGCGTAGCTTCACGCCGACGGCATATCGGCACAGATTTTCGGCCGGATTCGACGCCGTCCAAGCTACGCGTCAGTGGAGACAGCATCAGCGAAGCGCGTTCCGCACCGGCGTCGTAGCCGGGGTCAGGGACGTCGAGCGATCCGCGACACAGCGAGACTCGCGACGAGCCGCACGGCCCTCGGCGACGATCGAATTGCCGGCGACCGAGACCGCAGCAAAGGCCACCGTGCGCCCAGCCGGGAGGGCCCCCGAACCGGGCGCGGGTCAGCGGGTAGACGTGTGCGCGGCTAGGAGACTGGTGTCGAACGGGAGGGTGTGAGCGCTCGATTGGCCAGCGTGATCGCGGAGGTGTCCACGCCTGGCTGCGTGGTTAGAGCGCTGTCGGCCGGTCGGGCCGGGTTGTTCGGTGCTGATGGACGGGAGGGGACGCATGGAAGGCGGCTCAGGTGGATCTGAGCCGCCCGTTGGGGGCGCTCAGTTTGTGTTGACCGCCCATCCGTCGGGTTGGCGGGTGAGTCCGAGCACGCCGAAGCGGGCGAGGTTGACGGCGGCGGCGAGCAGGGAGAAGTCGGCGGTGACCTTGGGTGTGCCGCGCACGCGGGCGCGCCGTCCGCCGTGTTTGCGTCGTGTCAGGTGCGCGATCTTGCGCTCGACGGTGGGCCGGGTCTGGGTGTAGTCGGTCTTCCAGTCGGGGTCGGTCTGGCGCTTGCGGGTGCCGGCGAGGTGGCGCTCATGCGGGCCGAGGTGGATCGTGCGTCCCGAGGGGGAGGCCGTGCACCGCTCAGCGAGCGGGCAGCCCTGGCAGAGCGCGCCGAACCGGGCGATCTGCCCGTCCTTGAGCGGCCGTACGTGGACCGTGTGACCGGCCGGGCAGCTGATCGTTCCGGCGTCCGGGTCGATCCCGAACTGCGATTTCGGGAACCGGCCGCTCGGCGCGCGCGGTGGCTGGGTCTTCACGCGCGTCTGGATCCCGGCCTGCTCGAAGGTTTCCAACAGCGCTCCGGTCCCATATGCGCTGTCGCCATAGACCGTCAGCGTCCCGGCCTCGATCATCATCGTCTCGGCGGTCTCGGCGGTCTCGGCGGTCTCGGCGGTCTCGGCGGTCTCGGCGGTCTCGGCGGTCTCCGCGGTCTCGGCGGTCTCGGCGGTCTGCGGGAGATCATCCGCGAGCAGCTCAGCGACCGCGGTCTGATCACCGGCATTGCCGGCGCTCACCGTTGTGGCAACGATCACCTCGGAGTCCGGGTCGATCGCGACATGCCCTTTGTAGCCGTCAAACCCGCGCGCTTGGGTCTTGTGCCCATGCCGGGCGTCCGGATCGACGGTCGAGATCACCCGGTCCTTCGCGACCTTCCGCGCGATCCGAAACCGGCCGTCCTCGCTCGCCTCCAGGTCCTGCCCGACCACAGTCGCCAACAACTCCGCCGCCTTCGCCAGCGCCGGCTCAAGCTCGTGGCCGTCAAGGACAGCAAGCACCGCACGAGCGTCCCGCGCGAGCGCGTCGACGAGCTCTTCGCGGGCCTGGCGGTCCTCCCAATCACATACCGGCTTGCCCGCCTGCCGGTAATCGTCATCCCGCGCCAGGACCGCGCGCAGCTGCTGCTCCTCCCACGGCTCGCACACCCGCAGCACCCCGCGGATCGCCGCGCGGATCAGCGTCACCGTGTCCATCGTCGCGACCGCGTCATACAACGCCGTGGAGTCCAGCACCCGCCGGCGGCCGACCAACCCAGCCTGCCGGGCCGCCGCAAGCGTGACCTCGAACACCCGATCGGGCTGCTCAGACGCGGCCAACCGGGCACGCATGTCGACCAGCACCGTATGCACGAACCCCGGATAGTCGAAATCAAGACCACCGGCCGCGTACTTCCAGCGCAAGTCGTAGGTGAACCGATCCACCGCCTCGCGATCCGAGCAACCCTCAAGCCGCTGCAACACCATCACCACCGCCACGATCATCGGCGGCACCGACCGCCGACCCACATCCATAAACAAGTCGGCGAACATCTCATCCGGGAACAACTCGAAGCACTGCCGGTGCAACAGGGCGTAGATCGAATCCGATGGCACGCGCGACTCGCAGAAGCTCGTCGTCGTCGCGAACAGATCCGACTGGCGGGGAGTCAGTCCAAGGCTCATACCCTCAAGTATTGCTTGAGGGTCGGACGGACCCACCCGAAAAACACCAGCCTCCTAGGAGAGCTGGAAGATGAAGTCGTACTCCTTGCCTGCGTCTCGCGAGCGCAGGAGCATCTGGCCGCGACTGTCGCGGTAGGCGCCCGTGCCGCCCGTGATCGAGAGAATGCTGTTGACCGTGTTGTAGTACGGCCCTTGCACGGTGATCTGTCCGGCCTTGAGGAACGTCGTCCACAGGCACTCCCAGCTTCCCTTTTTGGGATTCAGACGCGTGCAGAAGCCCTCGTCGTGACCGACCTGCTCGGTGTTGGTCACATTGAAGACGGGGTTGGTGAAGATGAGCTCGTTCCCCGGCGCGTCCTTGCCGGTGACGCTTGGGTACTCGGTGTCGGTGATCGCGTGCTCGATCACGTGGACGGTCCCCGTGCCCGCTGCCACCGCGTGGGGCCGCGCACCCGTGGCTGCGCTCGTGGTCGCGGCAATGGCTCCGGCCGCCAAGGCGGCCGCGGTTGCGACGACGAGGGCGCCGCGTCGTGAGGCGATGTGTGACATGACTCTCCCCTCCTCATGGGGGTGGCGATCAGGAGGGCGCAAGCCTACGACCGGCGGCGGTGCGGTTGCAAAAAGTCTCACGCGGCCATTCTCCGAAGGGTCCGGGTCGCTGTGGCGATGGCCAAGGCCCGCCCGCGGACCGCGCCGATCACCACGTGCCCAGCACCGCCTTCGCGCCACTGTGCACCAGCAGCGGCTTCCTGGCCTCCGTCGATGGACCGTGCATCACCTCGCAGCCCCCCGGACGTGAGCGGTCGCCTTGACGAGATCGCCGATGGCGTGTTCGTGATTCACGATCCGGAGTGCCGCTGGTGCCGAATGTCGGAGTGGTCCTCGGTGAGCGCTCAGCGCTCGTGATCGATCCCGGCCTCACGCCGGCCGGGCCGTTGAGCAGGACAACGTGCTGTTGTTATGCCAAGCCCACGGCTGGCTCGGTGTCTATCTCGGCCGGAACGCGTCGTACCGGGCGTCGTTGCCAGTCAGGCGAGCGTGTCGACCGGGCTTGATGCCGGGATTGAGCTCGCGAGATCGGGGTCGGCGCCTGGGAGGACGTTGGCAGGGAGACGAATCGCGATCCCGAGACCGGCGAGGGCGACGACCGCGAGGACAATCATCGCGGCGACGTACGTCCCGTTTCCGGACACGAGGTTGGAGACCAGGATCGTGCCCGCGATCGCGGTTCCGAAGGTTGAGCCGAGATTGGAGACGCTGCGGGACAGTCCCGAGATCTCGCCCTGCTTTTCCTCAGGGAAGGCCGACTGCACGAGGTTGACCGACGGGGTGAGCATCACGCCCAGGCCGAGCCCGATCAGCAGCAGTCCGGGCGCGAACGCCCAGGCGCTTGATGAGGCCGCCTTGACGAGCGCGAGCAGGAGCCCGATCCCGACGGCGGTCGTAGCAAAGCCGGCCGAGATCAGGGTCTTCTGCAAGCGCCTCTTGGCCAGCCGCTCGGCGGCGAGAGATGCAACGAGGACGCCGACCGTGGCGGCGGTGAAGATCACGCCGGTCTTGATCGCGGAGTAGTGGCGTTCGGTCTGCAAGAAGACTGAGACCACGAACGAGACCCCCATCAGCAGCAGCCACTGGAGGTTCTGAGTAACAAGGCCGAGATTCGATGCGCGACTGCGGAACAGCTCGATCGACAGCAGGGCCTCTCTCCCAGCCCGCTCGCGAGAGCGGATGAAGAAAAAGAAACCGATCAGAAACGCGATCCCGATTGCGAGGAACAGAACGAGAAGCGTGTTGTTGACGCCGGCTTGGAGGATCCCGAACACCAGAAAGAACATGCCGAACGCCGAGAGAGCGGCTCCAACAGCGTCGAACGGACGCTTTGGATCGGGCGCGACCGGGTCGACGACGCGACGGCTGAGCACGATGATCGTTGCCACGACCAGCGCCTGGAAGACGAACGCAGCGCGCCAGCTGATCCCCGAGGTGATCAGGCCGCCGATCAGTGGTCCGGCCGCCGCGCCGAGCCCAGCCATGCCGCTGATCACACCGAACGCCTTGGCGCGCGACCCGAGCGACGTGAAGGCCATCGTCGTCAGGATGTAAACCGGCGGGATCAAAAAGGCGGTGCCGACTCCCTGGAACACAGAGTTGCCCAGGATCAGCACGCCAAGACCCGGAGCGACCGCGCTCAGCACGGTGCCGACGCCGTACAGCATCAGCCCGCCGATAAAGCACCGCTTGCGGCCCCATCGATCGGTCAGCTTGCTGCACGGGATCATCAACACCGCCATGATCAGCAAGAACAGCGTGATCGTCGTCTGCACCCCCTTCACATCCGTGTGCAGGTCGTGGCTGATGTCGTTGATCATCACGTTCATGTTCGAACCCGCGAAGCTGCAGATGAACTGGGCGAGCGCAAGGGGGGCGATGAAGGCCCGCGGGGATTTGACCCAGGACGCTGTCGCCGCGGCTTGCTCTGACGGCGTTGTGCTCACTCAGTGCCTCGCTCAGCCTGCTCCGAGACGACCGCGGCATTCGCCGCGGGCTGTTGCGCCTCTCGGAGTCTCTTAGCGTCACGGCCAGAGAGCGTCGTCTTGATCACCATGCCAGCGTACCCTGCGACGCGGAGACCGCCTTGTCGGGGTCGCCGGCGGCTGACACACGCGGACGCCGGCGTCCGCGCCCGGCGCCACGTCGCCGAGCATGCACGTGAGCAGCCGCGGGGCGCGCGAGCGCAATGGCGGCGACCAGGCGCTCGTCCGCTCTCGCTCCGCTGCACTTGTGCTCTGACCTCGCGATGGTCCGGGCGCGGGCCGTTCATGAGCTCAGGTGGTGGATCGGTTCAGCATGGCCTCGCCCAGCAGGGTGACCGACTCCAGGCGACCCTCGATCGTCGGTGCCTGGTGGGTGACCATCAGCTCATCGGCCTGGGTGTGGCGCAGGAAGCCGTCGAGGTAGTCCTGCACTTGGAGCTGTGTGCCGAGCGCCGTGTAGGTGAGCATCTCGTCGACTTGGGCCGCAGCCCCGGCGAGGAGCAGCTGGTCGGCTTTATCGTCGCTCATGTTGAGGTCTTTGACGCCAAGTTGCCGACCGTAGAGGTTGACCGCTCGTCTGCGCCGGATGCCCTGGAGCTGTCTTTCGGCAGCGCTTCTGGTGTCGGCAGCGATCACGTTGACCCCGGCGATCACATAGGGTTGCTCCAGCTGTTCGGATGGCCGGAATTCGTTTCGATAGGCGGCGAGCGCCGCATCCAGTGCCGCCGGCGCGAAGTGTGACGCGAACGCGTATGGGAGGCCCAGCGCGGCGGCCAAGGTTGCTCCGAACAGAGACGAGCCCAAGATGTAGAGCGGGACGCGTGACCCCTTGCCCGGAACGGCATCGACTCCAGGCACGACGCTGCGCCCCTCGAGATAGCCCCGCAGCTCCAGGACGTCCTGCGGAAATCCGTCCGCCGATCCGGGACCGCGGCGCAACGCGTACATCGTGTTCTGGTCAGAGCCCGGCGCGCGACCCAAACCCAAATCGATCCTTCCCGGGTACATCGCCGCCAGCGTCCCGAACTGCTCGGCGATCGTCAGCGGCGCGTGGTTTGGCAGCATCACCCCGCCAGCGCCAAGCCGAACGCGGTGCGTTTGGGCGCCGATGTGCGCGATCAGCACGCTGGTTGCCGACGACGCGATGGTGGGCATGTTGTGGTGCTCGGCGTACCACACCCGCTCGTAGCCAAGCTCCTCCGCCTGCTGGGCCAGCGCCACGCTCCCGGCAAAGCTCTCGCTGGCGCTCTCGTTAGGCCCGATCGGCGCCAGGTCAAGGATTGACAGACGCGTGGGCATCGCTTTTCTACCCTAGCGGCCACGTGCTCGTCGCCCGGATAGGGGATCGGCCATGACGGCAGGCGGCTGCCTTGGACGACCCCAGGGACACGCCTCTGCTCGGCGCGGCTGGGGCCGATGTCAGGACCGACGAGGATCGCGAGGACGAGCAGCAGCAAGCGGGACAGATGTGCTTCGCTTCCGCACGTGAGCGAGACCGTGGACAACGCCCCCGACCATGGAGTCCCCAGCGACGCGCCGTCGGTGCCCCCACCTCTCCTAAGGACCGCCCCGGCACCACGATTGAGCGCTGCAGAGGAGGCTCGCACGCTCGTCGCCGCGACGAATGTCGCCGCACTCGCGACGCTAACTGCCGACGGCGACCCATGGGCCTCGCTGATCACATACGGCGCGCTGGACGACGGCGCTCCGGTGCTCTGCCTCTCTCGGCTGGCCGAGCACGGCCGCAACCTCGCCGGCGACCCCCGCGCCAGCCTGGTCATCACGCAGACCGATCGCCCGCCAGATCCTCTCGCAGCCGCGCGCGTCACCCTCGCCGGCCGCGTCGAGCGCCCATCCGACGCCGCCGCCCTCGCCGCGGCCCGCGCCGCGCACCTCACGGCGGTCCCGGCAGCGAGCACCTACATCGACTTCTCTGACTTCTCGCTCTCGATCCTGCGCATCGACCGCGTCCGCTGGGTCGGCGGTTACGGCCGCATGGACTCCGCGTCGGGGCTCGCCTACGCCGCCGCGCAACCTGACCCCATCGCGACCGGTGCCGCCGCTGCGATCGCGCACCTCAACACAGATCACGCGGACGCGCTGCTCGCGATCGCGCGGGCGCTCGGCGGCTACCCCGACGCGACCGCCGCCAGATGCTCCGGACTCGACCGGCACGGGATCGACCTCACTCTCGAAACCCGCCGCGGGCAGGCGCCCACCCGCGTGTCGTTCCTCACGCCCCTCACCGACAGCGAACAACTACGCGCCGCGACTGTCGAGCTCACCCGGCGGGCGCGCCGCGCCACCAACACGCCCTAACGTCCATATCCAGCCAGAGCGGATCTTCGGGTATGGGCCGTGGGCGAATAACGCGTGAGCGCGGCTGGCACCGAGCTGCGCGCGAGTTTGGCTTCGATGCTCGAGCCGCGCCTATTGTTGAGCCGGGCTCACAGCACGAGAAGGCTCGGCTTCGCCCTCTCCAAAGAGCGCGCCAGTCAACAGCCTGTCAAACGCCTGCACGAAGATCGGTAGGCGCTCGAGGCCGCCAGGACGGATTGCGAACTGCCACATTCCCAACGTGAGCAGTTCGATGAAACGCACGAGCTGTAGTTCGTCGCCGCTGACTTCGGCGCCCTGGGCCACTCCGGCGACTCCGGCGTACAGTCGGTCGAGGTCGCGGCGGACCCTGTCCCGAAAGTCCTTCACGACCTGGATGTGCTCCGCTTCGATATCGCTCGCGAAACCGAGGCGGTGCAACCAGGCGTCCTCGCCCGCTCGATGCGCCAGCACGTTGACCAGGGTCGTCAAACGCGAAGCGATTGTCGATTGGCCACTCGTGATGGCGAGCACCGGGTCGATGAGCCGGGTGTTGAGTCGTTCGAGAGCGTCGTTAGCGACTGCCTCGTACAGCCCCACCTTCGATCCAAAGTAGTAGTACATCGTTCCCGAGGTCACGCCTGCGTCCGCCGCAACTGCGTCGACAGGCGTATCTGCGAAGCCGTGCAGCGCGAAGCTTTCACGTGCCCGCTCCAGGACCCTGGCCCGCGTCTCGTCGGGGTCAGCTCGCCGTGGCCGCCCGGCCCCCCGCCGGCGTGGTGGCCGCTGGCGCTCCTCGACGCTCACGCGCGAAGGGCCTTGGTTGATCGACGAGCGACGACCAACCATGGGTGAACGAGTGATGAAGCGAGTGGGGCGAGGAGCAGAATCACGTCACGGACAGCCTCCGACGACCCGTTGTAGCCTATCGTGTGATGGGCGAGACGCCGAACCCGGAGCTCGATAGTGACGATGGATCGCGCGGGAGGATCGTCGCCGCTGCGCTCCATCGGTTTGCACGGGCAGGCTACGGCAAGAGTTCGATTAAGGACATCGCGGCCGACGCCGGTGTTACGTCTGGAGCGGTCTACCACTACTTTCCTTCCAAGCGTGAGCTCTATCGGCAGGCCGGCGCACTGACGTTTGGTCGTGTGACCGAGGCGTATGCCCGAATCATGAGTACGTCGGCCGGCCAGTCGCAGCGCGCGCGGGTTGAAGCGCTGTTCGAAACGATCAGCGCGATGGTCTACGAGCATCAGGACCACCACTGGCTCGGACTGAGCTCCAATCTGGATTCCGCGCGGTATCCACAGGTCGCCGAGACGCGTGATGAGTGGTCGCGTGAACTCGAGGAACTGTATCGGCGTGTTGCCGATGTTCCGGCGCAGCCCGACGACGCGGGCTGGGATCGCGATCCGTTGATCGTCATGATGGGAGTCCTCGCGCTCGGCTCAGGGTGCGTGGTTGTGCGCGACGGGCCCGAAGCGCTGCGAGGTGCGCTCGAGGGTCTGCAGAGCTTGTTCGCAGAGCCGGTATCGGACCCCGGCGCGGGTCGGGCTCCCGCCGAGTAGAGGCGCTTACGAGGCTGAGGCCGCTGCCAAGCCGCTAGGTCAGCGGTCAGGAGCAGGCCGAGAGCTCATAGCGTCGCCGTAACCGCAGGTCGGCGGCGTGGCGCGACCGTATGCTGCAGACCATATCGTACGTGTTATTTGTCTGAGTCAGTCGATCACGAACGATGCGCCGTTTGCTGCCGCTTGGCGCGCGCGATGCCCGGAACCTCAATTCGATCATCGCGGGACATCTGCGGCGGCTGCGGGCGGCGTGCGTCGGAGGCCTGCGGGGTTCGCCTCGCTTTCCGAGGGCGGATTGGTCGTGGTTTGCGGGGGTCGGCCGGATCCGTATTGGACGGATGATTTGGTTGACTGCTCGCTTTTTGGTTGGTAGTTTCGCGACGATGAAGGCCCGCAGCGGAAGAGCTGATGACTCCGATCCGCTGTCTTCGATGACCGCAGGCCGTTTGGCCACTGGAGGTACTTGAGTTGCGTTTTGGTTTGGGCTTTTTCTTCGGGAATTACACGGATTGGGATCGCTTCGAGGCGCTCGAGCGCGGCGCCTCGGCCCAGGAAGTCGGGCCGATGCTGCGCAGCGACGAGGAGGTCTACCGCGATCAACTGGCGCTGGCCGGCCTGACCGAGCCGCTGGGCTTCGACACGCTTTGGACCTTCGAGCAGCATGCGTCGCCGTACCTCATGGTCCCTCAGCCGCATCAGTTCCTCACCTACTTCGCGGCGCGGACGAAGCGGATCAACGTCGGCTCGATGATCGTCGTGCTTCCATGGCACAACCCGTTCAGGGTGGCCGAGGAGGTTGCGATGCTGACCCATTTCCTAGGCCCACAACGCCGTTATTTGATGGGTGTCGGGCGGGGTCTCGCCCGTCGGAACTTCGATTCGATGGGCGTCGACATGGATACGTCGCGTGAGCGCTTCAACGAAGTCCTCGACATTGTCCAGCTGGCGCTCAGTCAAGAGATCTTCTCGTACGACGGCGAATTCTTCTCGTACAAGAATGCATCGGTGCGGCCGCGTCCGCTGAATCAAGGCGCGACGATCTCCTACTGGGGCGCGTGGACAACCGAGCCGAGCCTCCGAAACATGGCCGAGCGCGGTTTGCACCCGATGACCACCCCCAATCCGACTAGGGAGTCGTACCTCGCTGAGCAGGAGCTGTTCAACCAGATTCGCGAGGAGCACGGTTACGGGCCGGCAGAGCGTCCGATCCTGCAGGTGCCGATGTTCTGTTCTGAGTCCGAGCAGGAAGTGGAGGAGCACATCGAACAGTGGTTCCGCGAGTACGTGGATACCGTAGTCCGGCAATACGAAATCGGTACAGAGAACTTCGCGTCAGGCAAGGGTTATGAGTCCTACGCGAAGGAGGGATCCGATTACGGCAGCGGCACGGTCGAGGATGCGTACGCAACGCTTGTGACCAAGCATCTACGCGACGCGATCTACGGTACCCCGGAGCAGTGCGCCGAGCGCGTCCTGGAGCATTACAAGATGGTCGGACCCTCGGAGCTCGTGGCGCTCAACACGTTCGGGACGATGACTACGGCGCAGAGCGCAAAGAGCCTACGCCTGTATGCGGAGAGGGTCATTCCTCGGTTTGCCGACGTTCGCACCGACGAGCCCGGGCCACTCGCTACGAAGCCCAAACGCGTGCGTGCGGGGCGTGACGCGCTGCAGCCCACTGCCTGAGGATTTGTCAACTAATGAGCGCCCGGTATCCGCGATGTCGCGCGGGGGAATGAGAGTGACTGGATGACCGCCGATCTGAGTACAGGTCACATCGACGTCGTCCGAACGGCAGAGGGCCAGCCGTTTGTCGAGATCTACGGCGGCCGAGTCGTGTATGAGCTGCTGGGGCCGGAATCGGGTCAGCCGATCGTGCTCACGCCCGGGGGGCGCTTCAGCAAGGACGTGCCGGGCCTGCGGCCGCTGGCCGAAAAGCTCGCCGATGGCGGCCTGCGGGTACTGCTGTGGGACCGGCCGAACGCGGGTGCATCGGATGTGCAGTTCTGGGGTCAGAGCGAATCTCACATGCGCGCGGACACGTTGGCGGAGCTGCTGAAAACGCTCGACATGGCGCCAGCCGTGATCGCCGGAGGCTCAGGCGGTTCACGCGATTCGATTCTGACCGCGATGCTGCATCCGGAGGTCGCGAGCAAGCTCGTCGCGTGGAGCATCGTGGGGGGCGTGTTCGGGACGATGAGCCTGGCCTGTGGCTACGTGCTGCCGAACATCCACGTCGCATCTCTTGGTGGGATCGAGCAGGTCATCGAGATGCCGGAGTGGAGGGCTAGGATCGAAGCCAATCCTCGCAACCGCGAGCGCCTGCTGGAGATCGGAACGGACGGGTTCCTCGAGGTCATGCATCGCTGGCTGAACGCGTTCGTCCCCAAGCCCGGCCAGACGATCCCAGGGGTGAACGACGACCAGTTCGAGAACATCCGCGGGCCGGCACTGATCATCCGCGGCGGCGAGAACGACCGCGACCATCCCAAGCGCACCTCGATGGAGGTCCACTGCCTGATTCGCGGCTCACGGCTGGTCGAGCCGCCGTGGCCCGAGGACGCGTGGGAGCGGGCAACCCAGGCCTGGTACCGCGGGAAGGGTCACATGTTCGACCCCTGGCCGCTGGCAGCGCAGACAATCCTCGAATTCGTCGCCGAAGAGTGAGACGGAGAGCTGAGGTGACCGATATCGATGTGCTCGTGATTGGTGCAGGTGCTGCAGGTCTGACAGCCGCACTGACCGCGCACGAGCAGGGTGCGCGAGTCGTGGTGGCGGAAGCGGAGAGGATCGTCGGAGGAGCGGCACGGCTGTCAGGCGGGTTGGTGATGGCAGCGGGTACGGAGGTTCAGCGTGCGGCTGGGCTAGAGGACGACGCCTCAAGCCTGTATCGGGAGTACATGCTGATCAACCAGTATGAGCCGCATCCAGCGCTCGCCTGGCGGCTGGCCATGGAGGCCGGTGCGGCGGTCGAGTGGCTCATGACACTAGGGGTGCGCTTTCCGGAGGTGGTGCAGGGTGGCGGTGAGCGCGTGCCGCGCTCGCACCGCGCCGGAGGAGGCGGCGCGCCCGGAGGCCAGCACATCATCGATGTTCTGGCGGGGCGTTGTCGCGAGCTCGGGATCGAGATCGCGGTCGGCAATCGGGTCGATCGTCTCCGGTGCAAAGGTGCCACGGTTGTCGGCGCACGTGCGGGCGGCGAGGATGTTCACGCCGCTGCGGTGGTGATCGCGTCTGGCGGCTTCGGCTCAAACAGCGCTCTGATCGAGCGCTATCTCCCAACGTACGCCCGCAACGCGGCCGGCTGGAGTTTCTACATGGGATCCGACAGCTCGCGCGGGGACGCGTTCGCGTTCGCCGAGCAGGTCGGGGCGCACATCGTCGGACACGATCGCTACGTGGCGCTGCTGGGGCCGCACGTGGAAGCGCGCGACTTCGATGCTTATCCGCCCGCGTGGTCTGTGGTGGTCGGGCCAGACGGCCGGCGGTTGATGGACGAGACGCTGGCCTACGGTGTGACATTCGGCCTCGTCAACGCCGCGGGCGGGCGCGCCTTCGTGATTTTCGACGAGGCAATGCTCGTCCAAGCTGGATCGCCCGAACTGCCGACGTTCAAGTCGAGCGTACCGCCGAACGTATGGTCCCCCGACGGGATCGCGCGCCTGCTGGCGTCCGGCGCGATCGTCCGCGAATCGACGATCGAGCGGCTTGCCGGCGAGCTTGAGCTTCCAGCCGCCACGCTCGCCGGGACAATCAGCCGCTACAACGAGAGCGCAGCGCTCGGCGAGGACCGCGACTTTCGGAAGGAGAGGCGCTTTCTGCGCGCGCTCGACACCGCTCCCTACTACGGTGCGGAGATCCGTCCGACGGTGCTGGGAATTACCGCCTGCGGCCTCGAGATTGATGTCGATGCGCGTGTCCTCGACGAGGTCGGGAGGCCGATCCCCGGACTCTTCGCGGCGGGTGAGTGTACGGGTGGGGTGATCGGGCCGCGTTACGTCGGTAGCGGCAACGGGCTCGCCAGTTGCCTCACGTTCGGCCGCACGGCAGGGGGTACCGCAGCCGCCCATGCTTCCACAATCGCGACCGTGGCCGGGGCGGAGACGTGATCAGAGATGGCTGCAAGTGACATCCGCATATTGCGCGGCGATTTCATGTACGCCGAGGCGCCGCGCTGGCATGACGGTCGGCTGTACGTATCGGATTTCTACGCGAAAGAAGTTGTTGCGCTCGATCTAAACGGCGCGCGGGAGCGCATTGTGCGTGTGGCAGCGCAGCCATCAGGGCTTGGCTGGCTCCCAAATGGCGATCTCTTGGTCGCGGCGATGCGCGAAGCCTCCGTGGTGCGTATGCACGGTGGCGAGCTCGAGCGTGTGGCGACGGTGGGCTCGCCGATGGTCAACGATATGGTCGTGTCCGCCGAGGGCCGCGCGTACGTAGGAGGGATGCCGGATTTCGATGCGTTGCTGGCCGACGGCGCATCGATCGACGAGATCACGTTCCCGCGCGAGCACCTGTACCTGGTCGAGGCCGGTGCGGTAGGTCAGCCCGGGCGAGCGCGAATCGTGGCAAGCGACCTGCAGACGCCGAACGGAGCTGTGATCACGGCCGACGGGGATTGCTTGATCTTGGCGGAGTCGATGGCGATGCGCCTACTCGCCTTCGATATCGACGCCGACGGCACGCTCAGCGGCAAGCGTGTGTGGGCCGACCTCGACGGCAACCCCGACGGCATCTGTCTCGACGCCGAAGGATGCGTATGGGCCGCGATCATCTATCCGCCGGAGGAGCAGGGTTTCGTACGAGTCGAGTCGGGCGGTCGGGTGAAAGACCGCGTCGCCAGCGACCGCTCGCCTGTCGCTGTCGCACTGGGGGGCCCCGACGGCGACGATCTGTTCATGGTCGAAGCTGAAGTGGTCGGGGGCGATCGGCCGGAGGCCCACGCACGGGGTAACTCGCACGTCCGCATCGGCAAGACCGATGTGCCGGCAGCAACGTTCTCAGCAAACAGCGACGCCGGTGTGAGCGTCTCGAATGAGGTGGTGCCAGACGAAATAGGAGCAGAGGATTCCTGATTCGAAGCAGTAGCGAAAGGTTCGGATCGCGCTAAGCCGATTGGAGCTCGTCCTTGGTGCGATCGAAGAGAGCCAAACGAAAGGTGTACGCGAGCATGGGCAGGATCATCTTCACCAATGCGAATCTTCTCGATGGTGAGAGCCCGGCAAACCCGGACTGCACCGTCGTGGTCCAAGGCGATCGGATCGTCCTGGTATTAAACGGCAACGGCGGTGGAACCGTCGATATCGGTCCCGAGGACCGCGTGATCGACTGCACCGGGCTGACGGTCATGCCCGGGATGACGCAGGGCCATTACCACTCGACCTACCACAACGTCAGCGAGCCGCTGATGCCTCCGCTGGGCTTCGATTCGCCACCGGCATATCAGGCGTACGTTGCTCAGCACAACGTTGGCCTCGCGCTGCGAGCGGGGTATACGTCAGTGGTGGGGGCAAACGCGGCGTGGGACGTCGAACCCTCGCTCAAGCAGGCGATCGCCGACGGAATCGCGGTCGGGCCGCGGATCATTCCCGGCTGCCGCGAGCTGATCACCACCGCGGACAGCAACGACACCACCCCGTGGTACTGGGAAGCGCAAGGGGCGGGCGGCACGCGTACCTGCGACGGACCGGACGAATGGCGCAAGGCGATTCGGGAGGAGGTAAAGCACGGCTCCGAGGTCATCAAGATCTTCGCGACCGGCGGCCACGGGGTGCGCCTGTCACGCTACATGTCCAGCATCACCGACGCCGAGCTTCATGCCGCCGTCGAGGCGGCTCACAACCTCGGCGCGCGGGTGCGCACTCACGTGTGTTCGCGCGACGCGGTACGGCGCTGTCTCGATGCGGGCGTCGACATCATCGACCACGGCGAGGGGATCGACGATGAGCTGATCGAACGGATGGCCGCGCAGGGTGTCTGCTACGAGCCGAGCATCTACTCGCATTACGTGATCTGCAACGTGATGGGCGACACGAACTACGAGAACGAGTTCGGGCAGATCATGAAGGAGACACTGGCCGTGCTGCCCAAGTGCGTCGAGGCCGGGGTCGCGATCTGCTTCGGTGATGACTTCGGCGCGTCGATCATCCCCCACGGGAGCTATGGGAAAGAGCCGGGCTTCTATCAGGAGTTCACCGGGTTTGACCCGATCGAGATCCTGAAGTGGGGTACCGTCAACGGGGCGAAGCTCGTCGGTCTGCCCGACCTGGGGAAGATCGAGGAGGGCTACCTGGCCGACATCATCGTCCTAAACGGCGATCCCTCGCGGGACATCAAGCTGCTGGGCGACGTCGAGAACGTGCTCGCCGTGATGCGCGACGGGACGATCTGGATCGACAACCTGCCCGAGAGCGCCGACGCGCGCACGGGGACTGGAGCGCTAGCGGGCGTCGCGCACTGAGCTGCGACAGCTCTGCGCATAAAAGCGCGCCTGTGACCGTCGAAGGGCGGCCACAGACGCGCTCGCGCGCGAAGTCGCAATGTTCAGCTCGATGCGCTGCGTGCTCGGGGAGCGCGCCGAGCTGGTGCTGTGCCGACCAAGAGAGGAGCGACGAGTGTCCGAGACTCAGGTACAGGAACTATTGGATCGCGAAGCGATCCGAGAGCTAAAGGCGCGCTACATCAGGCTCGTTGACCTGAAAGAGTGGGACGCTTGGCGCCGCCTGTTCACCGACGACCTGCATGTGGAGATGCAAGGCACGACTTTGGAGGGAGCCGGCACCTATGTCGACACGGTTCGCGGAATGATCGGACATGCCCGCTCGGTGCATCACGAGCATACGCCCGAGCTCGCGTTCACGGAACCCGACGAGGCCGAGGCCGTCTGGGCCCAATTCGTCTATCTCGAGTGGCCCTCGGAGCCGGCGAGCGGCGAGCGGCGCGGTGTCAAAGTCTACGGCCGCTGCCACGAGACCTACCGCCGCGTCGGCGGCGAGTGGAAGATCGCGTGCCATAAGCAAAGCGAGATTCGCATCGACCCCCTGTATTCGGAGCCGCTACCGGACTCGATCATCAGTGGCGCGCCGGTCCAGCCGGGCTCGGTGGCGCGATGAGCGATGCTCGGGTGACGGAGCTCCTCGACCGCGAGGCGATCCGGGAGCTGAAGGCGCGCTACCTCGAGGCCATGGATGTCCACGACTGGGACGCGTTCCGACGGACGCTCACCGAAGACGCACGAATGGAACTGTTGGGACGCGAGTTCTGGCCGCTAGCGCCGATCAAGGCCGACCCGCTCGACGGTGCCGAAGTGTTCGTGACAGCCACTCAGATGGCGCTCGACAGCGCGCGATCGGTGCATCATGGACATACCTCGGAGGTCACGTTTCCAAGCGCGGACCGCGCGCACGGATACCTCGTCCTGCGCGATTACATCGAGTGGGCGCCTGACCCGCACACCGGCGAGCGGCGCGGGATGCGAGGCTACGGCATCTACGACGAGGACTTCCGCAAGCTCGATGGGAAGTGGAAGATCTCCGGCTGGAGGCTTACCTACATCCGCACGGATCCGCTCCGCCGGGCACAGCTGCCGGGACCCCAGATCGGCGGTCCGGAGGATGCGGCCAACTTCGCGCGGGTTCATGCCGCTTACAGCGAGTTTCATTCGAGTCCGGACGAGGATCGAGTCCCACTTGATGTGGACGCGCTCGTGCAAGGGCTGGTCGATCGAGAGGCGATCCGAGAGTTGAAAGCACGCTACTACAACTACGCGGACGCGCAGCAGTGGGAGCAATTCCGAGACGTGTTCACCGACGGACTCGAGGTCGATCTCGCCGCCGGCCAGACATTCGACAGCGCGGATGAGTACGTCGCGGCGGTGAAGCGGCTGACGGTTGGCGCGGTGACGGTGCACCATGGTCACATGCCGCAGATCAGGATCGACGACGCCCACAGCGCTCGGGGGACGTGGATGCTCGGCACCTACGTCGACTGGTCCCGCGACGCGGCAAGCGGCGCGCGCCACGGGGCGCGGGTCTACGGCTATCAGCGCGAGCGCTATCAAAGGATCAACGGCAAGTGGAGGATCGCCGCAATCCACCAAAGCTACCTGCGCAGCGATCCATTGCCGCCTACACCACTGTCTTAGCTTAGATGGGCCCCCTCCCCGATGGCTTCGCGCCCGTTGCGCGATCGAATCATGACGAGAAAACGCGCTGCTGCCCGCCAGTCACTCGACGGGTCCCGCGCAAGTTGCCGACGGAACGTCCACGTGACGCGCCCGTGGGACGAACTGTCGCGGCAAGTCACCGCGCCTCCACGCCGGTAAAGTGACGGTCCACTTTCCGCTTTCGAACCTCTGCAAATTCGACGTTTGATTTGTCGGCTGCTTTTGCTAGGGTCCGCGCCCGCATACCGGAGCGGTGCTTCTGAAAGGAGCGAGGAATGGCGCATAGATTCGCGGGACTCACGGTGGCTATGTGTCTGCTGTGTGCGCCTTGGATCGAACGCGTCGGACCAGCACGCCATGCGAGCAGCAAAGGTGCCAGGTCCCGACAACACCAACGTCGAGCCAGGCTACATATACGTAATGGCGATCTACACGGGCCGCAGGCGGCGCCTTCCCTCAGGCAGGCCTACGTGGGGACTCTACGCTGGATGAACGGCACGATGAGCGTCGTGAGCCAGGGGACCGCCAATGGCTGGATCCAGCCATCGTTCTGACGTGAGCGGAACGCGACGACGTGTTCGATCATAGACCGGCTGCCGTGATAGCTTCAGCGGTCAGAATGACGGGTCGGCGAGAACCGCGGTGGCCGTATGGTAGGGACTGGCCCGGTGACTGCAACTGAGCCGGTGCCGCGTTCTCGTGACCCTTTCGCGGGCTACGAGGAGATTGTTTGGGACGGTCGTGTTCATAGCTATCGCCCGGCGGTCGATTGGCGAGACCGCATCTGGCCCGGCCTAAAGTTGCACAGTCAGCGCACTGCCGATCTTGACGCGGTGACCTTCGAGGTGCTCCGCAACCGGCTGTGGACCATCAATGTTGCGCATGGCGAGACCTTGACTCGGATCTCGGGGTCTCCAGTGTTTCAGTCGTTGGACTTCGGAATGACGATCCTCACTGAGGACGGCGAGCTCGTCATGAACGCCCCGTTCGTCCAGTATCACTCGGCAGGGTCGCCGCTCGTGACGCGGTACGTGCTGGAGCACTACAGCGAGGCGCCAGGTATCGAGGAAGGGGACATCTTCCTTGCGAGCGATCCGTGGGTAGGGGTGCCACACCAAATGGACGTTACGATCCTGCAGCCGGTGTTCGTCGAAGGCAGCTTGTTCGCGTGGGTCGCGAACGCAGCGCATCAGTACGATCTCGGCGGCGTGGTGCCCGGTGGCTGGCCGCAAAGCGCGGTTGACGTGTACAGCGATCCCGTGATGTTCAAGCCGTTCAAGCTCGTCGAACGCGGTGTGATCCGGCCGGATCTAGAGGAGATGGTCCGGCGACAGTCGCGAATGCCGGACTTGGTGGCACTCGATCTGCGCGCGCAGCTCGCTGGCTGCCGGTTCGCCGCGCAGAGCCTGCAGAGCGCGTGCGACGAGTTCGGCGCGGCGACGGTGAAGGCAGCGATGCACGAGATCCTCGATCGTGCTCAGCGAGCACTCGCAGCCAAGCTAGATCGTATCCCGGACGGGCGATGGAGCGAAGTGCGCTACTTCGATGAGAAGCTTCCCGGGGATCGGCATACACACCGCATCCAGGTGAATGTTGAGAAGCGTGGTGACCGGCTGATCGTCGACAACCTCGGCACCGATGCACAGACGGAGGGGCCTATCGGCTTTCCCTACATCGACTTTGCCGGTGCGTTCATGGGGATTCTGTCCGTGATGATGCTCTACGAACACACCTTCTCGATCGGCGGAGGAGAGCGGCAGGTCGACTTCAGACCGCTGCCTGGTCTCATCACGTGCGTCGATTATCCGGCGGCCGTTGCGGGGTCGGTGGTCAATATCTGCACGTACATGCACGCCGTCATGAACGTGTTGTCGCGGATGCTCACATGTGATCCAGAGCTCCGGGCCGATGTGATCGCGGGCGGCGGTGAGATTGCGCTGGTCGTGGTAGCCGGGACCAACGATCGCGGGGAAGCATTCGGGACCGGAATCGTGGAGTCGGGTGCCGGCGCGGGGACGGGCGCGCGCTCGCAGCGCGATGGTGTTGCAACGACCGGGTTTGCGTTTGTGCCGCAGATGCGAATCCCCGACGTAGAGGCGACCGAGTTGTTCTACCCGTTCCTCATGCTCTACCGTCGTGAGCTCGAAGACAGCGCAAGCGCCGGGCACTGGCGCGGTGGCGTCGGTTTGGAGTTTGCCTTTACGCCCTACAGGGCGGGGACGATAGAGGCGATCACCAATTGCGGTGGCATGGGCATCTCGACAAGTTGTGGCGCGAGCCTGTTCGGTGCTTATCCGGTCCCCGCCGCGCGCTACGAAGTCGTGCAGGGCAGCGACGTGCTTGAGCGATTCGCGCAGGGCGAGGTCCCGCGTACGGGCGCGGAGCTGGTCGCCAGCGATCGCCTGAGATTGCGCGCGAAATCGAACGGAACTCCACTCGCGGCGGGTGACGTCATGGTGACGTCTGTGCAGGGCGGTGGTGGCTACGGTGATCCGCTCGAGCGCGATCCGGAGCACGTCGCGCGGGATGTCGGGCTTGGCTGTGTTTCTGCCCGCGCCGCCTCCGACGTGTACGGTGTCGTGGTGCGCCCGAACGGCTCGGTCGATGCCGATACGACCGCCCAGCGAAGAGAAGCGACGAGGGCAGAGCGCGGCGCCTGGCAGCGGGCGCGCCAGCTCATTGCGACTCCAGCGCACGACGAGGTAGTGACCGCTGCCACCGGCGCGCCGGCGCGGCACGTTCACCCCGCCGTGCTGTCCCGAGACGAGGGCGACCGGCGAGTGCTCGCATGCGCTCGCTGCAACTGCGTGCTCTCGGACTATCGCAGCGACTACCGGCTCGGGCTGCTCGCCGATGCCAGCCCGGTCACGGTGATCCCGAATGCGAGTGATCCCTCGTACTTTCTCGATGATGAAGTGCTCTTTTGGCGCTTCTGCTGCCCTGGGTGCCACGTGCTGATGTCGACACAGATCGCCCGCGCGGGCGACGAGTTTGTGACCGAGATGCAACTGGCATGAAATCGAGGCAGCACGTCGTCGGGGTTGACATCGGCAGAGCATTCACCGACTGTGTGGTGATGGACCACGATGGCCAGGTCTGGATTGCAAAGGTTCCTTGGACGCCACTGCAGTTCGCGCGGCGGTTTGTCGCGTAGATGCACAAGGCCCGGCACGGGCAATGCGGAGGATCCGGGGGCTCCGGCGCCGCGCGCGATCCACCGGGCTTCCTGATGTCGATGTGGATCAGCTCGGCGGGACGCTCGCGCTCCTAGCGGGGGGGGTGGCTCGACGCCGACGCGGCCGAGCTTGCGCATCCGATCCGCGCGAGGATCCCCGATAGGGTGGGCGTCGTGCTGTCTGGGATCGCCGACTGGCCCAGAGAGGGTTGCTGATGACGAGCCTGAGCCACGCTGGAGCTGCGCCCCTGCGAGTGCTGGTCGTTGGCGGGTCCCTCGTTGGTCTGTCGAGTGCGATCGCCCTAGCTCGCTCAGGCACGAGGGTGACGGTCCTCGAGCGGAGCGAGAGCTCTGGTTATGAGGGTGGTGGTGGCCTTGGCGTTGATCTGGATCTGCTCGCTGATGTGACTGGGCTCAGCGACGTTCCGCCGGTGTACCGCGGGCCCGACCGGGACACCACCGCGTGGCCGTTGCTCGCCGGCTGGCTTGAGTCCCAGGCGCGGTCAGTCCCGGGGGTCGAGGTGGCGCGCGGTGCGGAGGTGGTGGAGGTCAGCGATGGATCGGTGCGCACCCGCCAAGGGCGGCGCTACGACGCCGATGTGGTCGTCGGGGCAGACGGCGCCCGTAGCACCGTGCGGCGTTGGGTTTCGCCCAGCCATCCGGAAGCGGCCTACGCGGGCTATCTGCTGTGGCGGGCCATGGTCGCCGAGAGCGATCTCGGTCCCGAGGTCCTTGAGCCTCCGCAGGACGAGCCCTCGCGGGAACACTACTCAGGGCCCTACCGGCTCGTGACCTACCTGGTACCGGGAGCCGATGGCTGCGCCGCTCGGGGGCGGCGACGGCTCAACGTCGTCTGGTACGACCCGGCACGCCGCGAGCTGCTCACCGGCGTCGGGCTGCTGGAGGGTAGCTCGGTGTACGGATCGCTCGCCACGAAGGACGTGCCCGAGTCGTTGCGCGACGAGCTGAGCGCCGTGGCGGAGCAGCGGTGGCCGCCGCCGTGGCGTGAGGCGCTCGAGGAGGCGCTACGCCGCGGACTGGTGTTTGGCACTCCGGTTGTGCAGTACCGGCCAGATCGACTGGTGCGTGGCCGCGTCGTAATCGTCGGCGATGCGGCGCACGCCGCCTCGCCGATGGTAGGCGGCGGGTTTCGCCAGGGGCTCTACGATGCGGCGGCGCTAGCCGCGGCGCTCGAGCGCGGAGGATTACCGCCGGTCGAGGCCCTGAAGCGCTACGAAGGAGAGCGTCTCGGTCCGGCGCAAGCGCACGGCGAACGCAGCGAGGCGGCCAGTGCGCATTACCTCAGCCGGGAGGGTAGGTACCGATGATGGGTCTGAGCTGGCGCAAGCACCGACCGGTTCTTTGTGTGTGTGCGTGCGAGTACGACTAGGTCCCTGATGAGCACGAGCGATGAGGAGCGAGAAATGCGCGCATTTGCTGTCCGAAGCTTCGGTGAGGCGCCCGCGATCCATGACCTACCCTGTCCCGAGTCGGCAGGATGCGCTCCTGATACGCGTGACCTATGCAGGCGTGAATCCACTCGACTCCAGACTGCTCGAAAGGCTGACCGCCAACTCAACTTATCCCTTTGTCATGGGTATCGACTTCGCTGGCGTAGTCGACAACGTTCCGGCGGGACGAGAGCGATCTCCAAGCGGGCGAGCGAATCTTCGGCATGGCACACACCCACGGCTCCTACGCAGAGTACACCGCCATTGCACCGGGCATGAAAGCGGAGGCGGTAGCGCGCATCCCGGACGGCGTTAGCGACGAGCATGCTGCCGCGCTACCGACCTCGGGGTTGACGGCGTTGAGGTCGCTCGACCTTTTGGGCGTCGGCGCGGACCAGCGCCTGGTCGTGATGGGCGCGACCGGCGGGGTCGGCGGCTATGCGGTGCAGATGGCGCTGTCTCGTGGCGCGCACGTGATCGCGACCGTTCGCGGCGACGTCCAAGGGGCCCGCGACCTCGGCGCCGAGGATGTCTACGACACCAACACCACGGACGTCATCGATGCCCTGCGGAAGTCCTATCCCGACGGTGTCGACGCGGTCCTCGATCTCGTCAACGGCCCAGACGCGATACGGCGCGACGCCGAGATTCTCAAGCCGGGGAGCTCCCTCGTCTCGACGATCTTCGCGGCAGACGAAGCATGGTTTGCCACGCACAACATCGCAGCGCACAACCACGCCTCGAGCAACAATCCCTTGCTGTCGCCACAAGGACTGCGCGAAGTCGCGGACATGCTCGCTGACGGCACCATCACTGTCCGCATCGGCTCGACTACTCAACTAGACAACGCCGGGCAGATTCTCGACAAGCTTCGCCACGGAGGCCTCAACGGCAAGGCCGTGATCCGCACTTAGACCGGGCGCTCTCGCGTCGAGCTCTCGAGCGGCTCCTGCGCCGACTGCGGAACAGACGACGAGTTCGCCGCCACGGTTGCCGACCCCTCTCGGGACCTCGACCCACCAGGCGTCCGCTACACCACTTCTACCGACGCGACCCATCGCGAACGCAGGGCTTGCCCGTCGTTGGGCGAGCGAAGTAGACTGCGCGTCTGCGCGCCCCGTTTCTGTGTCCCGGTAGGACGGTCTCGAATAGCGGCGTTGCATCACCGGTGCCAAACAGCGAGCGATGGAGTGAAGAGGACTGATGTCGCCTATATACTCGGGCAGCGGCGGAGACGAGACGGCGACTGGGGCCGAGCCAGACCTGTCGCGGTGGGCGGACTACCGACGGACTCTCCGCTGGACTGATCCCGGTGCGGCCTGGGGCAATCACGTCGGAGCGTACGAAGGCTTGCGGTCGACCAACTGTCACGCTCGGACAATCCTCGTTCCCGTCGGACAGGCCTCCGAGCCAACGCTCAGCCCCGGCATCGTCTTCATGCTCGTGCTCAACGGAGCCATAGAGGTCCGCACAGATGAGAACAGCGTTGTGGCCGAGCGGCATGACATCGTCAGATTGAAGCCTGACGTGAAGCACAGCTACGGCAACTGCGGCCTCGGTGACGCTCTCCTTACTCGTTTCGATGTAGAGCCGCGCGAGCCGATCCCGGGGCTCGCATTACCGGTGAGTGATGAGCCGCTCGTGCACATGGATGCCGCGTCGAGACGCAACTTCAGGTGGACGCACTTGACGTGGGGCGACCGATGGGGGTATCACCGAGGCACGGCGCCACTTGAGGGCTGGGCCCACGCAGCGGGCCACCTCGTGCGACAGCCGGTCGGCCAGAGCTCGCCTTGGCACTCCTCGGCAGCTGAGATCTTCTTCCTGCAGCTCGCGGGCGAAGTCGAATTCACGGCTTGTGGCCAAAGATGGCTCCTGCAGCCTCTCGACCTCTTCCGGATGCCGGGGGATGCGCCGTATACGTATACGAACGTTGGATCTGAGGAGGTGTGGTTCTACGACCTGGTGATCAGGGAGCGAAGCGACGACCCGACGTACTATGCGGGGGATCCAGGATGGCCGATTCGGTCAGACGCCAAGCTGCTCGACGTCAGCTGAGCGATGGGCGCCGGTGGAGAAGTTGATGCGTCGGCCGGCTGGTCCGTCGAGAGGAGATGAAGGGTGAGCAACGTTGATCCTCGCCACGAGCGCGGATGGCAGCGCTTCGGATTCGCGACGATGGACTTCACGCCAGCGCAAATCCACCGTGGTGCTGGGGAAGTCGACATGTCGATCGCGTTCGATCGCGGGCTTGGAGAACCGCTCGTCGCATACGCGGTCATTCCGCCCGGGACCCGCGGACCGGCATTTGGCTTGCACGTTCATCGCAGCCAGGCGTTGGGCAGAGATGTCGAGGAATGGCATGTGATCCTCGAGGGCACCGGAATCGAGCGTTTCACGAATGGGGACTCGGTGGAGTTCAATGCCGGTGATCTAATCGCGATCTATCCCGGGACTGGTCACTCGGTCGAGGTGACGGGAGACAGGCCCGTCAAGATGCTTGGGATCCTTCCGGAGCTGTTCGAGACAGTGGATCCCGACCACCCGCGTTGGCCGGAAACATGGGAGCCTCGGATTCGCGTTCTGACTACATCGGAAGAGCTGAACCCAACCGTGGCGCAGTGCTCAGACTGCGACAAGAGGTGGGAGCGCCCAACCGAGGACTACGGCTCGAACACGCTGGCAACGTGGGCAGCCGACCACGCGTGCACGAGGGCGGCGACGAGTGTTCACGTCGTCACCGGCGAGCGAGACGGGGCGGGTACCGCGAGTACGAAGGGACTACGATGAAGCACACGACCCGGGCAGTCACTGATACGGAGCTCGCGCACTTCTATGAACGAGGATGGGCGTTTCTCCCGAACCTCATCAGCTCAGAGATGGCGGACGAGCTACTCGACCGTGCGCGGAAGCTGATGGGAGCAAGCGGCGCCGACGGAGCGTTGCGAGAGGTTGATCGAGACCTGACCTTCTTCAGCGAGTACCAGCATCCCGATGAAGAGGACGAGCTGTTTCGCTCGATCGTGTCCGACCCTCAGCTGGGCCGAAACGTGGCGCTCTTCCTGGGGCGAGACATGTCGATCAGAAGCCTTACGAACATCATCGCGGCAAAATTGCCACGCGAGTCCGAAACCGACCGAAAGGGCAACCAGCCGACGTCCTGGCATCAGGACCATGGATCAACGCCGGTGCGCAGCGAGGCGGTGGTGATTTGGATCGCCCTGGGCGAGGTGACGCCGGAGATGGGTGCGATGCGGTTCTTCGAAGGCTCGCACAGGCTCGGCTGGTTGCCGGGGGAACCCGACGATCCGGAGAACTGGCTCGACATCGATCCTGACGCCTGGCCGCGGCTCAAGCGGGAGTGCGCACTGTCGGAGCCGCTCCACTACAAGCCCGGAGATGCGACCGCCCACGGCACGCTGACGGTCCACGGTGCGCCCGCAAACACGACTGACCGCCCGCGGTGGGCGTACGCGTGCACATACTTCCCCGCACATGCCCCCTATACCGGGTCAGCTTGTTACTACACGCGAGATATCACCGACGCGCTTGAGCTGTTCAAGCCGCTGGATCATCCACGGTTTCCGCTCATCTACGACGCCGACCGGCAAGCGCGATAGCTCCAAGAAGGGGAGTGTCCCGTTGTGTCGAGTCCAGAAATGCTTGAGGTCCCCCTTTTGTTTTGAGGCACAATGGCCCGAGATGTCCTAGGAATCGGGCACTGCATCCGTTGGCGAGTCGCGGAAACGGCTCGCATGCGCCCACCGTTTTCGCTGTAGTCCGGGATCGCATACTGCAACGTCGTAGCTGCGATCCGCAACGGCGCGGGCAGCGTGGTCCGGGTAGGACATCGGTTGTCCTCCAACTTCCGCGTCGGTGGCTGTGCCCGGCGCGCCCCCACGCTCGCGGCCACCGAGCTGAAATCGGCAGCGGCTCGGCGCGCACGTTTCTCCACGCGCCACTGCTGCTTCAACCCAAACAGCGGGAAGAGAATCGCCCTTCTTGCGCGCCGTGCACGGATCGGGGAGAGTGAGTAGGCTCCCGCCATGACCTTGCATGCCAGCATCAAGATCACTGATATCGATCGCTCGCTGAGGTTCTACAACGCGATCGGGTTGGAAGAGCTACGTCGCATCCAGATCGAGGATCGGACCGTCCTGTTCCTCGATGAGACCGACACGGTGCGCGACTCACAGTTCGATTACAGCCTCGAGTTGAACTACACCGCCGGCGTCGATAGGTACGAGATGGGGACGGGATATCGGCACATCGGAATCACCACGACCGTGCTCGACGCTCGCCTGGCGGAGCTCGCCAAGCAGGACGTCGAGCCCGAATGGTCGCCAAATGTCCCAGCAGGCTCGCCGGTCCGGGTCTGTTTCGTGCGTGATCCGGACGGATATCAGGTCGAGCTGATCGGACGCTAGCTCAGGCCAGTGAAATCGGAGCGCGCCGAGTCGGCCCACGCCATGGCTAACCACGAGCTGCATCTGAACGTGCATTTGATGGGCTCAGGGTGGTTCCAGTCGGCTTGGAGAGCCGAGGACGGTAACCCGCGAGCGTTCATAGACATCGGACACGTCCAGCGATGCGCACGTCTCGCCGAGCGAGGTACTTTGGATGCCGTGTTCTTGGCGGATACCCCGCTGCTCGACATGCATGAGGTGAGCCATGTCCCTCCTTACGGGCTCGAGCCTACGGTCAGTTTGTCTGCCGTGGCGGCTGTGACCGAGCGGATCGGCCTGATCGCAACGCTCTCGACGACCTACAACGAGCCGTACAACGTCGCCCGGCGAATCGCGGCGCTCGATCATGTCAGCCACGGCCGCGCCGGCTGGAACATCGTGACTACGCGCAGCGCTGGGGCGTCGCGTAATTTCGGCACGGCCGGCGCGGAGGCTGCGGCCGACCGGTACGCGCGCGCGGCCGAGTTCATGGAGGTCGTACTAGCACTTTGGGATAGCTGGGATGACGGAGCGCTCTTAGGTGACAAGGCCGCGGGCATATTTGCTGACACGGCCCGAATTCATGCCATCCAGCACAGCGGGCGCTACTACTCGGTTGAAGGGCCGCTGCCCACGCCCCGGAGTCCTCAAGGGCGGCCGGTGCTGGTTCAGGCTGGATACTCTGATGCCGGCCTGGATTTCGCGGCCCGATATGCCGACATTCTCTTCACCGTCCAGAATGACTTTGCGGCCGCGCAAGACTTCTATCGCAAGATGAAGGCTCGGGTGACACGGCACGGTCGCGATCCAGACAAGCTCTTGATTCTTCCCGCCCTTCCGACCGTAGTCGGAGGCACTGAAGCAGAAGCAAACGCGCGGTGGACGTACCTAAATCAGTTGATGCCGCTCGATGCCAGCGTGACAAATCTAGCTCAGAGACTTCACGTATCCGAAGACATCCTGCGTCCGGACGACCGCCTACCCCTCGAAGCCCTGCCCGACACGGCCACGCTGCCCGAGGTGGAGCGAGGCTGGTTTCAATACGCCGTCGGCCTCGCTGTATCGGAGCGCTTGACGGTGCGCCAGCTGATCGCAAGACTAGGGCGCGGCGCGACCTCCTACTTGGTGGGTAGTCCGGAGCAGACCGCTGATCACCTCGCAAGGTGGTACAACGGCCGCGCGTGTGACGGATTCATGCTCAATCCAGACGTCTTGCCGTCTGGATTGGAGGCGATCGTGGACCATGTCGTCCCGGAATTGCGTCGGCGCCGGCTCTTTCGATCAGAGTATTCAGGCCAGACGTTGCGCGACCATCTCGGGGTGGAGCGGGTAGCAGGCTCCCGGCGCATGGTGAACGGTTGATTACACCCTTGCTCGTCAGCGACAGCTCCCAGGATACGTGGTGCGCCCCCGAGGGGCGCACCACGCCAAGGTGTCCATCATTGGCTTCTGCGTTAGAAGCCGTTCACCCAACCGTTATCCGTACCGGTGGTTACCGTCGTCAACGTCCCATTGTTGTACTGCAGAACCTGGGAGTACGGCTGCTTGAGCTGTGGAGCCCCAGCCGGACCAGGGTTGACGAGCTGCCGAGATCCGCCAATGTTCACGCCGGTCGCCGTGTCCATGTAGTGGATCAGCGTCGAGGAGTTGAAACTCGCGAACCCGACGTTGTGCGCGACCGTCTGGAACCAGTAGATCTGGGTCCACCCCCACATCGGCTCGAACGACTTGGGATTGGTCAAGCCCTTCGTCGCTTGCAGGTACGCCGCCACCGTCGGATCCGACGTCGAGTTCCAAAGTGCCTGCTCTGCCGTGAAGTGCAGCCCGTTCGCCGCCGATCCTGCGGGGGCCAGGAAGTTGTTGGTGTCCGCCGCGTCCGAGCTGGACCAGATCTTGGTCGCGGGGAGTCCCTGCTGGGCGAACGCCTTGAGCAGCGAAG
Source organism: uncultured Solirubrobacterales bacterium (assembly GCA_963763525.1). Lineage (GTDB taxonomy): Bacteria > Actinomycetota > Thermoleophilia > Solirubrobacterales > Solirubrobacteraceae > Palsa-465. The sequence continues at coordinate 1,087,356 of CAVXPA010000003.1, read as the reverse complement.
CCCCGGCCGCGCCGGTTACGTTCTGCATCACGAAGTCGGGATGCGTTTGGGTGATCTTCGTGACGTACGGGGTCACGTCGACCGCCGTGAACGGGAACCACTCAAAGGAGATCTTCTTGCCGCACCCGGCCAGGACTTTGGTCAGGGCAGGCGGGATATCGTGCTCCTGCTCGGGGTTGGCCTGGGCAATCCAGTAGACGGTCTTCACGTTCGAGAGCGTGCAGATCCACTTGGCGCCGGACGAATACTCAGCAGTACCGCCCGGGAAGATGCTGAAGGCCGTCGGATTCGTGAAATCCGCCGTCGTGTTCGGGCAGTTGAAGCTGGGAATCCCCGCCCCCTGAAGGAGCGCAAGCGCCCCGGACGCTGACCACGATGGCTCGCAACCCCACATCGCTACCGCATGAGCTGCGATCAGCTGGTGCGCGCAGGTGACCGCCAGCGCGGGCTCAAGCTCCGAGTTACACTCGTCCACAACAACGGGATGGCCGTCAAAGCCACCCGCAGCGTTGATCGTCTTTGCCGCCGCTTGCGCGCCCTCGTTGTACGGGTCGAGCAGATCGAGTCCGGGAATCTTTGCGCTGACGAGATAAAAGACGACCGGGGACTTGTTGCTGCTGGCAGCCGTGCTACTGGCGGACGCACTGCTGGCCGTACTGCTACTGGCCGCAGTGCTGCTGCTACTACTGCTGCTACCGCAAGCGGCGATCCCAACGCCGCATGCCAGGGCGAGTAATACCCCCACGAAACGTTTGCTGCTCACCTCGAGCCTTCCTTTCCATCTGGGAGCCGGTGCGCTGCGCCGCACGCGTGTGCCTCGACGTTGGCGCCCGAGCGACAGTAGACATCTACCTACGAAACTATCGACCCAATCAACGCCGCGATACTACCAAGCGGCCGTCTGATTTCAAGCCGCTGGCTGTTGCGGTTCGGTTGCGTCTGTCGTGTGCCGGTGTTGACCCGCGGCATCGCCCGAGGGTCGTCGGCATCGTGCTAGGCTCATCATGGTGGCCGGTACGATCGTGAAGAGGCTGCTGCGAGGCCCCGGCCTACAGCGAATGAGCTGGTCGGTGTCGCGCCCCGGTCGGGCCGGTACGGTAGTTGGCCCAGGGCGGTTGTGCCTCGAATTGCGGACATGACATGTGGGTAGCCGCGAGGATCGACTTGCACGTCGAGGAGAAATGGACGCGACTGCGCCAGCGCCTCGGCGAGCGCCGGCGAAAGCTCGTCGCGCGAGCCGATGCGGCGCGATGCGATACCGACACTTGCGGCGATCCCCGCGAAGTCCGTTGCGCCGTAGCGGACCGCATTCTCGCCTCCATGGCCGAAGCGCCGCTGCTTGATCTCGATCAAGCTCAAGGCACTGTCGTTGAAGACGACCACGACGATCGGAGCTCCCAGCCTCGAGACGGTCTCGAGCTCCGCCAGCGCCATACCGAGCCCCCCATCGCCGGTAAAGCATAGTACGCGTCGGCCGGGGCGAGCGACCGACGCCGCGACCGCAGCGGGGAGCGCGAAACCCATCGTGGCCAATCCACTGGAGATCATCACCTCGTCGATCGCCTCGACCTCCCAGAGAGGCATCGTCACGAGCATGTGCGCTCCGGAGTCGACCGTCGCGATCGTGCCTGGGGGCGCCTCGGCGCGCGCTTGCCGAACGACGTCGTGCGGCCCGATCAGATTCGGACCCACGGTGGCGAACTCGGCCTCGGCGGTTCGGCGGGTGTCGCGTCCGAACCGGGGGCCGTCGAATCCATTGCGCAACGAGTCCGCGACGAGCTCGAGCAGCTCGTCGAGCGGACCAACCAGCTCTGCGCGCGGCGTGAAATATGGATCCGCCACGCGCCACTCGCCGAGCGACAACACAGGCGCAGGGTATGGCCAGTCGCCCGGGATCAGCTCGACGGGATCGAGGCCGACGGCGATGATCAGATCCGCCGCCGCAAGCACCGGCGCCTCGATCGTCGCGCCCGTCAGCAGCCCCGCAGCGTTCGACCAGGTCTCTGGAATCGCACCCTTGGCCTTGTACGTCGTCAGCACGGGCCACGGCTTCCCCATGAGCAGCTCGCGTAGTGCGGCCACAGCGTGTCGTGCCCCGACACCGAGCGCAAAGACCGGCCGCCTGCTTGCGGCGAGCAGACGTCGGACGTCAGCCGATGCGTGAGGGCCGGCCGCTGTCAATCGCGTGGTGCCCTTGCAGCGCGGCGCGTCCGGGACGAAGTCCAAATGCACGGGCCCCGGCGCTGGCGCTGCCGCGAGCTCGAGCACCGAGCGGATCGCCTCGTCGGCTCCGTCCACCCCGATCGCGCCAGACCATTTGGTCACCGTGCGGAAGAGTCCTTCCTGATCCAGTCGCTGATGCGGGATCCGGGGCCGGTGCCCCCACGGCACCGCGTCCGTGATGACAGCTACGGGCGCCCGGTCGAGCATTGCATGTGCGACACCGTTGACAGCGCTCGCGGCTCCAGGCCCTCGCGTCACGACGCACGCTCCCGGCCTGCCGGAGAGCTCGCCGTCGACCGAGGCCATGATCGTGGCCGCCGTCTCGCCGTGCGTCAGGACGAACCGCATGCCGAGCGCTTCGCACGCCCCGATCAGGTCGAGGTTGTTCCCCCCGCCCGGCAATCCATAGAGCAACCGAGTGCCGGCGTCCCAAAGGCTTCGCGCAAAGCTGTCCGCGAGCCGCTCGGCAGCCGCTGCCATGCTCATCTCAGAATACGCCCGTCCCCGGCTACCTGGGACCATCTCGCGGCTCGTCAGCGCCGCCCGCCGAGGCCGCGTGCAGATGCCCCATCTCGCGGGTCGCGACCTCGAGCGTTCGTTCGATCACCCGCTCCGCGACGTCGATCGGGATGAAGCACACACCGTTGATATCCGCGAGGACCAAGTCGCCGGGAACGACGTGGACCCCACCGCAGCAGACGGGCGCATTGATCTGAGCCGCTTCGAGCCGCCACTTCCCGGTCCTCGGGGTGACCGCACGCGACCAGGTGGGAAGCCCGAGGGCCGCAATCTCATCGAGATCACGAATCGCGCCGTCGACAATGACCCCGGCTAACCCGCGGCGGCTCGCCTCGAGGGCAGCCATGCCACCGAAGCACGAGACCGGCACCGTTCCAGGAGCCTCGACGACGAGAACGTCTCCGTGCTCGCAGAGCCCGAACGCGACGTGGTGCGCGAGCCGCGGGGTCGCATCCGCTTCCGCACCGGCCCTGTGCGATCGCCGCTCCGGCAAGTAACGCAACGTCACGACCTGGCCGACGATGCGCGTCCCGGGGACGCGCGGCTGCAGGGTGTCAGCGCCCACTACGAGCGGCAGACCAAGCTCGTCCATCACGTCAGACGCGGTCGGCGTCAATCCCGGAACCCCAACACTCCTGGAGAGCAGTCCAGGATCAAGACGCCGCCATCGACTCGGCCTGACGTCGGCCGGGCAAAAATTGCCAGTAGTTTGGTCACCGGCAATCGTCCCTGTCGTCGCCGTCACGAACACCTCCGAATAGCCCACGAATCCGTGAGTCGCGCGGGAAGGCTACCAGCAAGACCGCGAGCGGGCCTCGCGGGCTTGTGTCGAGCGTCACGACACAGTTGGGGCCCCCGAGGGCGTGGGTGGCGGTTGTGCGGTGTCGAGTGTGCAGCACGCTTCGGCGGGATTCCCCCATCCGCCACCACCACCGGATTCGTGGCGGATGAGCGACCCGCGAGGCAGGTGCTTTTCGGTCCGCGCCCGCGGCGGGTCGTGCCACTCAGCCTCGCCGGGCAAGCGAATGGTGATCCGGCCGAGTTTGCCGGGCGCTCCTCCCGCCAAACCCGGCGGGGGCTGCGTGGGTTCGGGCAGCGCGTCGTAGTCGACGTCGTCGAGCACCTCGATCACGCGCACAGTGCCCGGGCCGCCTCGATGTCTGCCCACGCCACCTGCGGCACGATCCAGCCCAAGCGAATGCACGACGAGCGGGTGACGAGCTTCCACGAGCTCTATCGGCACACCTTTGAAGTCGCCCATGATGAGACTCTTGACTGGTCCGAAACCATCGGAGTCCTTATCCGCACCCAAGCCGCCCGTCACGGCCTCTGCGTGCCACCAAGGCCTCCCATCAGGGGCACGGCCCCTCATGATCAGACCACCGCTCGAGCAGAAATGCGAAGCCGGGACGAGCTCCGGGTGCTGTGCCCCGATCGACTGGATGAAGAGTTCGATGGTGTGCGGCATCATCATGTTCCAGTGGCAGATCGGGGCATTCGGCCCCGCGCTCATGATGGTGCCCTCCGGAAGATCGACCTCCAGGGGACTAAAACAACCGTCGTCGACGGGCCAATCGGGGCCAAGAAGCAGTTTGAATGCGACACGCACCGCGCTAAGGCCTCCGCCGATCGCTCCGCTGTTGATCGGCAAGGTCACCTGCGGCGGCATCTCGGACAGATCGACCAGGATCCGCTCACCGGCAATCTTGACCTTCATCTTGAGCCGCAAGTCGAGAGCCTCCCCGGCCTCTTCGAAGACCCAGTGCTTCGTGGCTACGTAGTCGCCGTCAGGAAGCGCGCTCACGGCCTTGCACGCGTAAGCTGCGCTGGCCGCTAGTCCGGCCTCTATGAGAGCTCGCACCTCCGCCGGCCCCCAGCGGCGCATGACCCGCTGCTCCCACCGCCGTGCGACCAATCTGCACGCCGCCAACTGCGCCATCAGGTCTCCCGTGAGCGCCACAGGTTGCCACGAATTGGCCTGAAAGGTCGCCAGCAACTCCGGAACGATCCGGCCCGCGCGCATGATGCGCACTGCGCGATAGCGCGTCCCGTCGTGCAGAACGCTCCGCGACAAGAAGCTCTGACCTCCAGGATTCAACCCCCCCACGTCCGCCCAATGCATCCGAATCGCGAGATAGGCAACGATGCCTTCCCCATCGAAAATCGGCGTAGCCACGATCACGTTGTTGATGTGCTGGCCGGTGATATCGCTGAAGTTCGTGACCAGCACGTCGCCCGGCTCGAGCTCTCCCTCACCGATAATGCCCACTGCATCACTCACCGCCTCGCCAAGACCCGCCAAAAAGATCGGGATGCTGCCGCCAGCCTGAGCGAACATGCGGTAGTCGCTGGTCAGGAATCCCACACTGTAGTCTTGCGCCTCGTACACGATCGGGCTGTAGGCCGTGCGCGTGATGTTGATCTCGATCTCTTCACAGATCGACATCACGGAGTAGCGAAACAGTTCCAACTCCAACGTATCGGCGGTCAGGCGAGTTCCGGCCTCATCCACATCGGTTCTACCCATCGGCAAATCGACTCTCATCCGAGGTCATCGCTGACAACGACACGCAGGGTACCGCCGTCCGCGACATGCACGGTCGCGCCAGGGGGTATCACAGTCGTTGATCCTTCCTCGTAGATGACAGCAGGCCCCACCACGGTCTCGCCGCCACCGAGCGTTCCGCGCGGGATCACGAGCGACGGCACGGCGTCAGCGCCGTGCTGCCAATGTGTCTGGATCTGGCCGACGGTGCCTTCGGCGCGTACGCGATGCGTACCCGCCACCTGGGGAAGAAGTCGCTCCGCGACGACCTCTAGCTCCACAACCTCCGTATCGGACCCTTCGTCAAGGTGTCCATAGCGCAGCTCATACTCGGCATCAAACGCCTCTTGGAACACGCGAACGACATCGTCCGGCACCGCGAGTCCCGTCACCGGCGGAGCAACGCGCACCGTGTGATCCTGCCCCCGGTAGCGCATCTCGAGCGAGTAGCTGAACCGCAGCTCACCCGCACCCTGAGAACCGAACTTGAGCGCTTCCGCGAGTTCATCTGCCACGCTCTCCAAAATGCTCGCGACCGCTGTACGGTCAAGGTCCGCCAACAGTCCCAGCATGACAACGCGCCGATCGAGACGGAGATTCGCGCCCAGCATTCCCAACGCCGAGAAGTGGCCTGGGAATAGGGGAATCAAGACCTCACGAATGTCCGCCTCTGCAGCGACCTGACAGCTGTGCATCGGGCCGGCGCCCCCGACCGCGAGCAGCGTGAAATCGTGCGGATCACGCCCGCGCTCGAGGGTTTGCCGCCGGACGGCGGCGGCGATCTGCAGATTCGCCAACTCCAGAATTCCGAGGGCGAGCCTGACAGGTGGCAGGTCCGCTTCGACGGCGAGACGTTCGATGGCCCGGGCTGCGGCATCTCGATCGAGCTGAAGTGAACCGACAAAGTGATCCTTGTCAAGCCGACCGCAATACAAATTCGCATCGGTGACGGTCGGGGAGGTGCCGCCCAGGCCGTAGCACGCCGGCCCGGGCTGCGAGCCAGCCGAGCGGGGTCCCACTCGCAACCGCCCGATCTCGTCGAGCCACGCGATCGAGCCGCCACCGACGCTCACCTCGATGACGTCTACCGTGTGTATCTGAAGCGGGAAGCCGCGGAGGCGGCCACCAATCCAATACGAGTCCGTCGTCGCATATTCGCCATCCTCGACCAGCGCCACCTTCGTCGTCGTTCCTCCCATGTCGAACACCACGACATTCTTGATAGCGAGTGTCTCGGCCAACCGCCTTGCACCTATGACCGCCGCTACGGGACCGGATTCGACTGCGCGAATCGGGAAGCGGGACGCGACGTCGACCGACATCGCACCGCCGCTCGAATCCAGGACGACGAACTGCCCCACGAAGCCGTCGTCGGCCAGCCCGCTCAAGAGACGGCGAATGTACCGCTCGGCAACGGGCGCGACGTAGGCGTTGGCGGCAGCGGTCGAAAAGCGCTCATATTCACGCCACTGACGGCTCAGATCGGCCGAGGTGGTGACCGGTATCGCCAGCGCATCCTTGATGTATTCAGCGACGAGGTCCTCGTTCGCTGGCTCGCGGTATGAGTTCAAGAAGGCGACGGCGACGGCTTCTACACCAGCCTGGCGCAGGTCCCTCACGAGTACAGCGAGCTCGTCTTCGGTAGGCCGGCGGGTCACCTCTCCGCTCGCGCGGGTGCGCTCCGGGAGCTCAAACCGCAACTCTGGCGGCACCAAGGGTGGCTCGCGCCGATACCGTAGATTGAACGCCTCGGGGCGGTTTGCACGGGCAATGTCGAGAACGTCAGCGAAGCCCTCGGTGGTGACCAGTCCGGTGGTGGCTCCTGTTCGTTCGAGCAGGGCGTTGATCACCAATGTCGTGCCATGCGCGACAATGAGATCCGCCGGCCGCAAGTCAATGGCGGTGTCATGCACCGCCGCGAGCACGCCGTCTGCCTCGGCTCCGTGTGTCGTCAAATGCTTCCCGACGTACAGCGTTCCGGTCGCATCGATGACTGCGACGTCCGTGAAAGTACCTCCGATGTCCACTCCGACCCGACTGACGGCACCCCCAACAGCGGCACTACCGTCGCCATCCGGTGGTTGTGACATCGCAGCCATCGGTCGTCAGCTCCGCTGTGAAGACGTGAGGTCGGACGGACTCCCCCACCCGCCACCTCCTCCGGATTGGTGGCAGATGAGCGATCCGGCAGGTAGGCGCTTTTCGCTCCGCTCGCGTGGCGGATCGTGCCACTCAGCCTCGCCGGGCAAGCGAATTGTCACCCGGCCAAGCTTCCCAGGGGCTCCGCCCGCCAAGCCGGAAGGAGGTTGCGTGGGCTCCGGCATCGCGGCGTAGTCGACGTCGTCGAGCACCTCGATCACGCGCACAGTGCCGGGACCGCCTCGGTGCTTGCCGGCACCGCCTGCAGCGCGGTCCAGCCGGTACGAATGCACATGGAGCGGGTAGCGCGCCTCGATGAGCTCAATTGGAACACCTTTGAAGTCACCCAACGTGAGGGCCTTGACCGGCCCAAAACCGTCGCCATCCTTGTCTGCTCCCAGGCCACCCGTCACCGCCTCGCCCAACCACCAAGGCGCCCCCTCTGCGGTGCGGCCCCAAAGCAGCACGCCGCCGGTGGAGCAGAAGTGGGATGCGGGGACGAGCTCCGGGTGGCTCTGGCCAATCGCCTGGATGAACAATTCGATGGTGTGGGACATCATCTGGTTCCAGTGACAGACGGGCGCATTCGGTCCGGCGCTCATGATCGTTCCTGCGGGAAGATCGACCTCCAGGGGGGCGAAAAATCCGTCGTCGACCGGCGAGTCGCCACCGATTACGAGCTTGAACGCGACGCGCACCGCGCTCAGAGCTGCTCCACTGTTGATCGGCAGCGGCACCTGCGGTGGCATTTCGGACAGGTCGACCAAGATCCGCTCACCGGCAATCTCGATTTTCATCTTGAGCCGCAAGTCGAGAGCCTCCCCGGCCTCTTCGTAGCGCCAGTGCTTCGTGGCTACATAGTCGCCGTCGGGCAGCGCGCTCACGGCCGCGCGCGCGTGAGCTGCGCTGGCGGCCAGTCCGGCCTCTATCAGAGCTCGCACCTCCGCCGCCCCCCAGCGGCGCATGATCCGCTGCTCCCACCGTCGCGCGACCAATCTGCACGCCGCCAACTGCGCCATCAGGTCTCCCGTGAGCGCCACAGGTTGCCACGAATTGGCCTGAAAGGTCGCCAGCAACTCCGGAACGATCCGGCCCGCGCGCATGATCCGGACTCCCCGATAGCGCGTCCCTTCGTGCAGAACGCTCCGCGACAAAAAGCTCTGACCTCCAGGATTCAACCCCCCCACGTCCGCCCAATGCATCCGAATCGCGAGATAGGCAACAATGCCTTCCCCGTCGAAAATCGGGGCGGCTACGATCACATTGTTGATGTGCTGCCCAGTGATGTCGCTGAAGTTCGTGACCAGTACGTCGCCCGGCTCGAGCTCCCCCTCACCGATGATGCCCACTGCATCACGCACCGCCTCGCCGTTGCCGGCCAAGGAGAGAGAAATGCTGCCGGCAGACCGGGCAAACATGCGGAAGTCGCTGGTCCAGAATCCCACACTGTAGTCTTTGGCCTCATAGACGATGGGGCTGTACGCCGTGCGCGTAATGTTGATCTCGATCTCTTCACAGATCGACATCACCGAGTAGCGAAACACCTCCAACTCCAACGCGTCGGGGGTCACGCGCGTTGCTTCCAACGCATCAGCGATACCCATCACGACATCCCCTCTCCCCGATCCTAGTCACGGCTCGATATCGAGATAGACCTCGCCGATCGTCGCCATCGCGCGCTCCGGGACACACATGGACGCCGAGTGCCGTATCGTCGTGCTCCACCCGTGTGCTCATCCCTCTCATCAGTTCGAGGCTGTTCGGCCAGGTAGTAAGCGGGAGCGTCACGAGGCCGGTGCGGCTAGGCTATCAAACGAACGTCTGGACCGGTGTGCCCGGGCCTGCGCGAGACGGCCCGACCACGAGCGGGTGGCGGCGAAGCTCGCCGTGCTTGTTGACCGCTGCGCGGACCTCGTGGGTGCGAGTGCGGAGCGGGATGATTTCCCGGCCGGGGGTGCCTATTCAGCTGAGCGATCGATGCGGGGCATGGCGCAGACGGCCCTCGTGTACTGGACGCGTGGGTGCTCGGGTCAAGCCTTGACTTGCGCTGATGGCGGTGGCAATCCTATACATGTTTCTTGTGCAACTGCCGTCACCCGCAGCTTTGACGCTTACTTGCGGCCATGACGGAGGAGCGGTCTCGCTCGGCGGCACGAGGACCATGTGGACGTTGAGATCTCCGACGCGGACCGTGTCCAGGAGGATGTAGTAGGGACCACTGAGGCGAAAGATGACGTAGTACGCCTCCTCGATCTCGTAGCTCAGGGTACGCAACACTCGCTTTTCCGGTGTATGAATCGCTCCCATAAGATACTTTGCGAAAGAGTTGACGACGATGCTCTGGGGGGGGGCACAGTTGGAGCGATCTATCCCAAGTCCATCCCGAGACCAATATGCAACTTACTGCCTTACGTGTAGCGATTGACGGGCACCTGCAGCGGGGACCGAATGATCTCGCCTTGGTGGCCGCCGGTCGATGTGCGATCAATAGAGCGAGGAACCCGATGTGGCAATGAACGAACGCGATCCCAACTACGCGGGCGCCTCAGGAGCCTATAGCAACAGTGCGATCACCATGATGCCGGCAGGAACAGCGATCCCCGCGTCAGAGCAGGAACGCCTCCTCGCCGCCAAGATCGCGAGGGCGATGATGTCCGGCCCGTGCAGCATCACCAAAGTTGCAACGGTTACGGAAATGGGTGCTGGTGGCCAGCTCATCACTCTCCGCGAAGGCACCAACGAGTGTGTCTGCTTCCCCGGCGATGAGAATGAGATCGGCAATGTCCCCATGTGCGCCGATTCCATGGGCCTGCAGTGGATGATGGACATCATGGCCAGGAAGCCCAAGCCGACAAACACGGCCCCTGGTCTTATCTACATGCTCTGCGGTGCGACGCAGCACAGCAATACCGATCCGTTCGATCGAACCAGTCCGGCTATCCCGATCGGCCCACACTGGATGATCATTTGGCCGTACGACGCGAAACGCAGCGGCCTTCCCAACACCGTGAGAGACGCGGGCGCATGGGTGATGTTCGATGGAACTCCCTACGCCTATCTGCACATCTGCGGCACGCCGTGGACCGGGAATGAGTACGGCCCGAGCCAGATTCCGATCTGGACGATGCGATATGGCTCGCCATCGGAGACTTGACGCTTAGCCGCGCCGAGAGGACTGGATTGCCACAGGACCGCCTCTCTGGCGTCCCAGATGTCGCGTCGGGCCCCCGGCCATCCGCGTCCCGTCGATCGCGACCACCCCGGGCGCTCGTCGGCGAACGCGACAGTCGACCTCAAAGCCACTTCGTCGCTGTTCGCCCATTTGCGAGCCGAGTGATGTTGAGGTGAAAGCAGTCGCGCGGCGGGCGTCGTTCGCTGCCGGGCTGGTGACCGGCGGGCTAGGCTGACACCTCGCCGGTCTGGCCCGGCTATTCGGGGGCGCGGGCCAGAGTGGGCAGTACCTCGCCGAGCGCGGCGTCGACTTTGATGTCGGCGAGCGGGTCGCCACGAGTTGCGCCCCGGTTGATGATCGCCACTGGGATCCGCGCCTGCTGAGCCCGGTGCACGAACCGCAGCCCTGACATCACCATTAGCGAGGACCCGAGCACGAGCAGGGAGGCCGAGTCGTCGAGGACCTCAAAGCACCGCTGCACCCGGGACCGCGGCACGTTCTCGCCGAAGAACACAACGTCGGGCTTGAGCAGATCGGACCCGCAGCACTCACAGCCAACGAGTCGGAAACGCGCGACCTGCTCTTCGGGGAGTTCAGCGTCTCCGTCAGGGTTGTTGGCGGCGACCTCGTCCCAGTCCAGATTGGGGTTGGCGGCATGCAGCCGCTGATCGAGCGCCTCTCGGGTGCTGCGTGCGCCGCACGCCAGGCACACGACACGGTCAAGCGCTCCGTGCAGCTCCAGGACGTCTCGGGCGCCAGCGGCCTGATGCAGCCCGTCGACGTTCTGCGTGATGATTCCGCGCAGCACGCCCGCCCGCTGAAGCGAGGCCACGGCCCGGTGCCCGGCGTTGGGCCGCGCGGAGACGATCCGCCGCCAGCCGATGTGAGCGCGGGCCCAGTAGCGCTGACGAGCCTCCGGCGAGCCGCGGAACTCAGCGATCGTCATCGGCAGCCGGGCGCGCAGCGCGCCGCTCGGACCGCGATAGTCCGGAATTCCCGACTCAGTCGACAGGCCTGCGCCCGACAGCACGCACACACCGCCGCGACCAACAAGCTCACCAAGCCGGCCCGTCACGCCGCCATCCATCGGCTCAGTATGCCCGCGAGCCCGCCGGCAGGCGCAAAGGGTGGCGACTCCGACGCACCCAGCCCCCGTACACGATCACGCGGGCGTTTTTCGCCGTCACGCCCTTGTGCTTCCGGGTGCATGAGGCGGCTACCGTCGCCACCGGGCGCAGCCCACCGACCGCAGAGGCCACGCCGATGGCCTCTGCAGCACACCCCCAGGCCGCCACCACCGCGCGGCGTAGTGGGAGAATCGCGTCTTGCGAGAGAAGCAGGAGTGCGGGCGAGCCGGAGCGATGCGCCCGCTGTTAGGCGGGGTATTCGTCCTTTCGGTAGTTGAGGGGCTGCTTCTGCCCTTCCTTCGGCGTTCGGTCGAGGAGGAAGCTGAAGTACGGCGCGACGAACGGGTCGGGCGCTGACACCGTGTAGGTGTGGTAGACGGTGCCGTCTTCCTTCGCGAATGCGATGTAGCTCGGGTTCTCGCGGAGGCCGTCCTTGAGTTCAGCGCCGACCTGCGAAGCCCAGAACTCGAGCCATGCGGGCGGGTTCTCGACCATCTGCCGCACCTCGGGGATCTGCTCTGCCTGCGCCTCGGTCAGCGCCAGTCCGAAGTCCCAGGGGAAGTCGGTCTCATGGGTCGAGACGTACGGGAACGCCCAGCCCATCCGCTCCTTGTACGCGGTGAGCCGGTCGACCGGCGCACGCGAGAAGCAGATCATGGTCACGTCGCGCTTGTTGAGGTGAAGCAGCGTCGTAGCGTCGAATCCGTCGGCCAGGTTCGTGCACCCGGGACAAGCGCCGACCGTGTAGTCGGGCCCGTACATGATGTTGTAGGCCAGCAGCTGCGAGCGGCCGTCGAACAGCTCGGCGAGGGTCTTCTTGCCCTCCTGCGTGTCGAACACGTACTCCTTGTCCACCGCGACCCAAGGCAGCTCGCGTCGCTTACGGTTGATCTCTTCCTCGCCCGCGGCTTGCGCTGCTTCGAGCTCCGCTAGCTCGCGGCGCGCGGCCAGCCATTCCTCGCGGGTTCCGATCTTATGCTCAGGCATGGATTCCTCCTCGTACGCTCTTCACCACCTAAACAGACCGCGCACGCCGACGGAACTCATCGCCGCCCCGCGAACCGCACTTGATCGAGCGCTGCACAATGCCGAGCCGGCGCCGCGCGAATACTCGCCGGCTGACCATGTTCCGTTTGCGGTCCGATCCCGGTCATCTTTGTGCCTTCGTGCGGTCGACCAGGGCTATCGGAGCACGACCGGCACGAAGATCGCCCGCCGTGGGCGGCGGAGGATCAGCGTGTAGTTCCCGGCGGCAATCTGGTGCCGGGGGGTGAGGGTGAGCTCGCGGTAGTCGGCGCCCGCGCGTCCGATCGCGTAGGTCACGTTGCCGCGCGCGAGCGTGGCGGCGGCGCTGGCTTGGAGCGGCGGGAAGGTGCCGGTCAGCGTCCGGACCGCGCACGCCGGCTTATGGGCCGCCCTGGTGGCGCAGATCGTGGCGTGCACGCGCCGCGCGCCGGATGCGGGAGGCGGAGCCGCGAGCGTGGCCGACCTGATCGCGACGGTGACGCTCGCGCTGTAGATTCCGACCGGGTTGGTGGCCTGAACCGTGAGCTCGTAGTTTCCGGTCTGCGTGGGGGTGCCGGTCAGCGACCCGTCGCTGCCCGGCGTCAGGCCGGGAACGTTGCCTGAGACGAGCGTGACGGTCGGGGCCGGCGCGCCGGTGACGGTAAACCCAGATGAGTAGGACTTGCCGACGGTCCCGTTCGCGGGCCCGGTGACTATCGTCGGTGCTACCCCCACGTTGATCACGCCGCTGGGTGTCGACGGCGGGCTGGTGCCGTCGGCGCTGGTCGCGGTCACCGTGAACGCGTACGGATCGCCGTTGGTCAGCCCCTTGACCGTGATCGGCGAGCTCGAGCCGGAAGCGGTCACGGGCGGCGCCGTCGGGTGGTTCTGGTCGGTTGCGCGCACCGTGTAGGAGGTGATCGGCGCGCTCCCATCGCTCGCGCCTGAGAACGCCACGCCGACCTGAGCATCGCCGTCGCTCAGACCGTCGATCGTCGGGGCGCTCGGCGCGACCTTGTCCACCGACAGGCTGAACAGCGCCTGTTTGACCGCGGGCGCCACCCCGGCGGACGCAGTGATCTCGATCGGCCCCGCGTTTGGCCCCGCGGTCAGGACCGGCGCGGTCGCCACCCCCTGGCCGCCGGTCATCACGGTGACGGTGTCGCGCGGCGGGTCGGCGCGGCGCAGCAGCGCCGGCTTGCCGGTGACCAGCGCCGCGAGCCGCAGGTTCACCGGCGCGAACGCCGCCTCGCCGGAGGTGACCTTGAAGGTCACCGGATACCCGGGGATCGGATTGTCCGACGCGTCGACGACCTCTGCGGCCAGGGCCTGCGCGAACGGCTTGCCCGCGACGGTGTGCTGGCCGTCCCCGCCGACGGCGGTGAGCTTGGCCGGCGGGCCAGGCATCACTTGCAGCGTCCAAGCGGACGCTCCGCCGACCTTGACGATCAGGCTATGGGCTGCGTCCGGCCCGGCCAAGACCCCCCTGCCGGCGGTCAGATCCGGTGCCGTGATCGTGCCGTCAGCGCCCGGCGTGACCGTGACGTTGCTGTTGCTGCCGTTTGGCCACGTACCGTCAGACGGCGACAGCGTCAGTACACGGTCGGCCGGCGGCGGGTCGGTTACCACGTTGCCGTACTGGTCGACCCAATGGCCCTGCAACGCGATTGGAAACTTCGTGCTGATCGGCGTCGCCTGACCGTCGCCCTTCGTCACCACGAAGCTGGTCGGAGCATCCGGGGTGATCGTGACCGGCAGGGTCAGGGTGTTGTCGGCCTCGGGGGAGCTGACCGAAATCGGGAACGTGCCGGCGCGGATTCCCGCCGTAAACGCGGGCGCCGCCGCCCGCTTGTTGAAGAGGTGGTTCTCACTGTTCACGGTCACGCTGTTGCTTGCGCCCGCGAACGCCCCGGCCGACCCGGCGTCAAACGTCACCGGCACGCCAGTAAGCGGGACGCCATTCTTGTCGACCGCTGCCACCGTGAAGGACTCCGCGGGGAGAGGGTCCTGGTCCGCGTCGTAGGTCTGGTTCACCTGGACGGTCGGCGAGTTGCAAGCGGGATACGAATCGCACGCGACCGCCTTCAGGTGCAGCCCGCTCGCCGGCACGACGACCACCGTCCAGGACGCTGTCGAGGGCGAGTCGCCGAGCGATGCGGTCACCGTCCACGTGCCCGGTGCGTCGATTAGGTTCAGGTACTCGCCGGGGTTGACATCGCCCTGCCCGTCGGCCGCCACCTTGATGGTTGCAGACCCTCCTTCGCCTGGAGTCCCGAAGCCGACTCCCGTCGCCGGGGAGACCGTATACCACACCGGTGCTCCGGGAGTCCCCTGTCCTTGATAGCTCGCGAGCGCCGCGAAGGCGCTCGGCCCCACAAAGCCACCATAACCCTCGGGTATGACCACGCGTTCTGCACCCAGCCGGGTAACCGCATCGGGCACCCCCGGCAGCCTCTCGTCCATCGCGATCGCATCGGTGACGAGGTCGGTGTCCTCGACGAAGTCTCCCTCAACGATGTTCAGGTTGCGCTGCGTCGCGGGATCGGTCTGCCATTGACTGTAAAGCGCGGCAAGGACCTGCTGCTCGCCGGACAGCATGCTGCTCGGCGTCAACAGGCAATCCTGCTCCGGGGTCCCTTGAATGTCGAGCTCGTACAACCCACCGACAGCGGTCGGACCCAACAAATAGGGCTCACCGGGGCCCGCCTCAGTGGCGCGGTAGCGCGCCGCCGCCAAATCCATCTTCTCAGTGCCATAGGACTGATTTCCGAGAGTCCCAAGATTGGAATCCCCGTCGGCCGTGCACTGGTCGGCGTAGTAGCCCGACGAGAAGGTACTCCACTGTCCGGCCGACGGGTCCGCGGCGTCCATGCACTGGTCATTCTTCATGATCACGCGCGCCGCTCCCTTGGGATCGGAGAGGGACCACAGCTGCCCCAGTGTCACCTGGCCGGGATCGCTAGTGCCGAAGTTCGACTGGAGCTCGTTCGGGGTCACCAGCGAACCTCCCAGCGCCGCCCCAAAATTTTGACACGCTTGGGTAGGGAAATCGTGGCCTTTTTGGTCGATCGTCAGGTTGAGCAGGATGATCTCGTGCTCGTGGCCGGGCGCGACCGCCCACTGGTCGATGGAATCGAGAATGCTCGAGAGCGTCAGATAGCTCGAGCTGACGTCGAGAAACCCGGAACCGTGGTGCGCGTAATAGTCCCAAACACAGTGAGTTTTGTCGTTACACACGTCCTCATCGGCGGTGTACTCGACACGGACGTCGAACTGCCGGATGCCGCCGTTCAGCTGGTCGGTCAGATCCTTGTCCTGGGTTTGCGCGTATGCAAGAAACGCAAGAGGGTGGTCCACGCTGTAGGTGGTTGTGTCGTGCGACCCGGGGATGACAATCTCGCTCAGCTTGCGAGACCGAAGCTGAGGGGCGAGATCGCCCATCCAACTGTCGAGCGAGACCCCACCGGCACCGACCGTCGCGTTCCTGAGCAGCCTCGCGGCCGCCTTCTTGTGCGGCTTCGCGGCCGCCCTCTTGCCCGGACACGCCGCCCGCTTGTGCGCGCCGGCCTTCTCGTGCGCGCAGGCCGGGTGCTTGTGTGGGCTGGCGGCGGCGCTCCCGGTGGCCACCAAGAACCCGATGGTCACTCCGGCAGCCAGCCCCACCAGCACGATCCGCATTCCCCACCTCTTCATCGTTTACCCCCGTTGTGATCGACAGCGACGCGTTCGCACGGGCTCAACGCCCATGAAGCTCCCCTTAGAAGAGCCGAAAGCAAAATTACGGGGCAAGGAGAGCACATCCCGCTGACCTCTCGCTGACGCGGCAGGTCAGCGATACGTCAGCGGCCCGCTCGACGGCCGTCAGCGCGCGACCACATCCTCGGCCGAGAGCTCACGGCCCTCGCGAAGCGGACCGCGTACCGATCCCCGAGCTCGTCGTGCGCGCCGGCCAAGCCAGCGGGTCTGGATGGCGGTCGCCGACTCCCACGGCGGCGCGCCAACCTGCCGATGGAGCGCTTCGTAGGCGCCCGCGAGAAGGACGGCGTCCACCCAACGACGCTCAAGCGTGACCCGGACGTGAGCCTCGTGGCCGAACTCTGAGCGGATTGGGAAGCGCCTCTACGGGTCTCCGAGAACGTGGTCGAGGGACTCGTCCGGCCGGCTTGTCAAGGCGACGGCTGCGGTGGCTCGCGAGACGCACCCCTGCTTCCAGCGCCGCTTCCGGCGGGGTACTTTCTGTCGCGAGACGGCCCGTCCGGGCCTGTCTCCCGACGGAAAAGTCTTCGATCTTCAGTGCGGGGGGATCCACTGGAACAGGATTTGATTTCTCGTTTCCAGTCATCGACAGCGCGCTCCAGCTTGCGCCGCAACGTCTGGCGCCTGATCGTCAGCGACCGGAATGCCGCCGAGGCCGACTCCCACAGTGCTACAACGGGCCTGGAAACCCAATCAGCCCCATAGCGGCCGGCAAGCCGCCGGACGAGGCCCTCGACACCGTTCGGCTCCGCTTGTCTTTCCCTGCGTCTCGCCTCGCCGTCCGTTCTCCCGAAACCAGTCGCAAGTGTTCCACCCAACATCGGCAACTAACACAGCGGGACGATGCCCGATCTGAGCCGAATATCTTTGATCCGTCCGCGCGCCTCGTTACCATCCGCACTTATGAGCACTACTCCGTCTTCGGGTGATTCAGCAGAGGACGCATCGCCCTCACTGTCTGAGGCAAGCGATCCTTCGGCGTTCCAGGGCTCAGCGAGCAGCGTGCCGTCTGCGTCGCAGGCGCTCGCCGTACCTGACGCATCAGGCCCACCGTCGCCGAACTATCCTGCCAGCCTCGAAATCAGCTATCCGTCGGAGCTCAATCGGTGGCTGCCGTTGGTCAAGTGGTTGCTGTCGATCCCCCACTGGATTGCCCTCTTCTTCATCTGGATCGGCGCCTTCGTTGTTCTGATTTTTGGATTCTTTGCGGTCGTGTTCACCGGGCGCTGGCCGCGAGGCGCATTCGAATATGTCGTCGGAGCGCTGAGGTGGACTTATCGCGTGGTCGCCTACACGCACTTGATGATCGATCCATATCCGCCGTTCTCGCTGGCCGACGATCCTGACTATCCCCTCCGTGTCAACATCGAGTATCCCGGGGAGATCGCGCGCTGGCGTCCGCTCGTGCAGTGGCTGCTCGCGATCCCCTATCTCGTGGTCGCCGCGGCCCTGTACTACCTGACCGCGATCTTGTCGATCGTCGCTTTCTTCACCATCTTGTTCACGAAGCGTATCCCGCGGGGAATGTACGAGCTCATGGTGCCTGGTCTGCGATGGAACGTGCGCGGCGCGGCGTACGAGTACTTCCAGACAGACGGCTATCCGCCATTCATCTGGGGGTAGCGGACGAACTGCTCGCGCCCGCTGAAGCGGTCACTTACCCTTACGCTACTGGGACATGTACCGCATCTTCACAAATGTTGACGAAAAGCGGCACTGATCGGCTCGCCTCCGAGCAGCGCGAATGGTTCCGGGGCGTTCGAACGCCTGGTCCACGAGCGCGACGTCGTGCCCGACCGCCCCATCCGCGTACCATCTGTCAGCGTCACAGCCGGAGGTCGATCGAACCACCGCCTCGGTACTCAATGCCTCCGGTTTCCGCCGTTGGCACGCTCCCTCTCGCGACCTCGGAGGCCTTCGACCCCGGTCGCCGTATCGACGCTCGCTTTCTCACGTGCCGTGCAAGAGCCGCAGACCAGGCTCACGCCGCCTTCACGCCGGGCACCACCTGGCCACCTGGCGAGCGTCGCAACGAGCACGATCCCCGCGTCGAACACGACCCGTTCGTCATCGAAGACGACCTCCAAGCCGTCCAGTCCGACCGCCGCGTCATCATGCACCACGGAGGTGACCTCCTGACCGCAGGCACCGGCTGCGCCAATCAGCCACTAAAGCCCTGCACAGGGAGGTCATTCTTCTTCCCGGCCCGGACAGAACCACGCTACCGCCTCGGCGTATCCGGGCTTAGAGCTGCGAGGGTTGGGTTGACGGGCGCTCCGCGCGTGGGTTAGGGTCGATCTTGGGAATCCAGAGAGCGCCGGAATGGAGGCAGCAGAATGTCCTTGACACCCGGTAAGGTTCTTTCGTTGCTCGGCGGGGCCGTGCTTGCGGCTGCGGCGATAGCGGGCGCCGGCTTGACGGCCGGCTCGACCGCTCGAGCCAGTGTGGTGAGACCCGGCTTTCCTCAGTTGAGCCCGAGCCAGGTCAGAGCTCGCTCGCTCGGCAAGCGCGAGGCGATGGTGGTCGTGTTCGACGACCAGCTCACCAACCTGCCGGCGAACCAGGCCTACCGGCACGCCAGGGAGTCAACATCAGCGTCCATGCAGGCCCCGCTCGTAGCAGAGCTGAAGCAGGTCGGGGCTACGCACATCACGAGCCTCTCGCTGATCAACGCGGTCGCGGCCACGATGCCGGCAGCCGAGGCACAGGCGCTCAGCCACACCCCGGGCGTCAAGGCGGTCGTCCCCGACGGAACGATCATCATCGCGGACGCCAACTCGCCCGTGCCCACGGTGGCCGGCTCCCGGGTGTCGAGGTCGGCGATCCCGGCAACGGCCGCCGACGGACAGCAATTCTGCAGTGCAGCTCCCGGCAAACCGCTGCTGGAGCCCGAAGCCCTCACCAGCATCCATGACGCATCCGACAACCCGTTCGCGCAGGAAGCATCCTCGATCGCGACGGGCCGGGGCGTCATCGTCGGGAACGTCGACGCCGACGCGTTGGCCGGGAACCCCAACATGCTCCGGCCCAGCGGACAGCACGTGATCATCGATGCGCCGAACCCGAACGAGAACGTCTATAGCGACGAATTCAACGGAGACGTCTCCACGATCGCTGCCCAGGGGGCGGTCACCTACAGCTATGCGTCTCAGCTGCCCTACTCGAACATCTCCGCGAAGTGCACTTTCCGAATCATGGGCGACGCCA
Organism: uncultured Solirubrobacterales bacterium; assembly: GCA_963763525.1. GTDB lineage: Bacteria > Actinomycetota > Thermoleophilia > Solirubrobacterales > Solirubrobacteraceae > Palsa-465. The sequence goes on along the minus strand of CAVXPA010000003.1, from coordinate 1,067,663 downwards.
CCGGCGCTTCGCTGCTCAGTACCGGCGCCTTCACCGACACCAACTCGCTGGGTCAGATCGTAGCGCCCGAGTCGCAGGTCATCGCGGGCCTGCAGCAGGCGGTGAACGAGGGTGTCAACGTCGTGTCGGAGTCCTACGGCTACGGCGCCCTGCCCGGTGCCAACGACGACCTGCTGGCGCCGACGAACGACGCGATGGTGCAAGCGGGCGTCGTGGTCGTCGAGAGCGCCGGCGACAGCGGCTCGTCCGGAACGGTCGAGGCCCCCGCCGATGACCCCAACGTGATCGATGTGGGTGGGACGAACGACCTCCGACTCCTCGCCCAGGCCGACGGCTACACGAAGGGTTGGGAGGACGACAACATGACGACCTTGTCGTCGGGCGGCACCGCTCCCAATGGCGCCGTGGTCGACCTGGTCGCCCCCGGCTATCTAGCGCTCGCTCCCGTCGGCGCCGGCCAGGTTCCGCCGCTTCCGACGGAGGCATTTGGCGGCACCAGCCAGTCGGCCCCCTTCGTCTCCGGCGCCGCCGCCGACGTGATCCAAGCCTACCGTCGCACCCACGGCGGTGCGACCCCGACGCCAGCCCAGGTGAAGGAGATTCTGACCAGCACGGCAACCGACATCGGGGGCGACGCAGACCAGCAGGGCGCTGGTCTCCTGAACATCTACGCGGCCGTTCAGGCGGCCCGCCAGATGCCGGGCACGTCGGCGACGGGATCCAACACTCCCGCGCTTGTCGCCAACCCCACCCAGCTCGACGTACAAGGCCCGGGCGGCTCAACCGTCCAGAAATCGGTCACGCTGTACAACGCCTCGTCGTACCCCGAAACGATGACCGGCACCTACCGGGCGCTCGGGAGCGAGACGAGCCTCGGGGCGCCCGTCACCGAGAACGTCAGCGCCCCGTCGCCGAGTGCCCCGATTCCCGCCCAGGGGGCGACTGCGGCGGCACCGATCACCTTCACGGTGCCGAGCGGCACCAGCGTGCTCGACGCCGACATGCGCTGGCCGGACCCGACCAACAACGATGGCAACATCCTGACATTCCTGTTGACCGACCCGGCCGGGAAGCTGGCCCAGATGTCATACGACTACGGCGCCGCCAACTTCGTCCCCTGCCCCGCGGAAGGGGGCTGCAGCCCCGACATCCAGCACAGCACGGTCGAGCATCCGATGCCCGGCACCTGGACGGCCCAGATTCTGTGGGCCAATGGCCGTGGCCACGTGCAGAGCCCGCCAGACATCCCGGGGACCTACACCGGAAGCGTGACCTTCCAGGCCAGCGGCCAGAACTTCACGATCAGCCCGGCGTCGGCGGCGGTCGCGATCGCGCCGCGCAGCTCGGTGAGCGTGCCGCTGAGCATCTCACTTCCGCAGGCTCCCGGGGACGCACCGGAGTCGGTGCAGTTCACCTCGCCGGACGGGCTCAAGAGCTCCGTGCCGATCACCCGGCGCAGCCTGATCCCGTCGGCCGGTGGCTCGTTCAGCGCCACGCTGACCAGCTCGGTATCTCGCGGTCCGGGACAGATCAAGACGTTCTATGTGGATGTGCCTGCGGGTGAGAACGACCTCGACGTGTCGTTCCACGCGCCGGACCACGCGGCTGACGATCCGGTGTACTACTACCTGTTCTCGCCAGCCGACCTTCTGCCTGTCGTCACCGAATCAGGCAACATCGACGTCACGGCGATCGACACCACGCCGACGCCCGACAACCCAACCGGACACGCCTCGCTGATCGCTCCCGATCCCCAGCCGGGTCTGTGGGAGATCGACGTGATGCAGGGCGCTACGACAGACGGGACGGAGTTCTCCCAGACCGTCACCGGAACCGTGGCGTACAACCAGCTCGCACCCGTCACGGAGACCGGGCTGCCGACGTCGACATCGACGACGATCAACTCCGGCTCCGATGTCCCGATCACGGTGACGGTCACCAACACGACGAACCACGTCGGGTTGTTCGAACTGCAGCCGTCGGGCAGCGACATCACCGGCGGCAATACGGTCACGCCGATGGAGCTGGCGGCGGGAGCCACCGGAACGCTGACGGCGACGCTGTCCCCGACGGCAGCTGCGGGCTCCGCCGTGAACGGCATCCTCAGCGTGATCGACTCAACGGACTGGGGAGCCACCGAGCCCGCCGTCGGGTTCCCGACGTCGTACTCCGACTTCCACGACTTTGCCTACGCCTACACGGTCAGGAGCTAGCTCGAGCGGCTAGCACTCGGGATTTGCAGGTGGTAACCGGCTCGTGCGGAGCGTCGGCTAGAGCGGCCGACGGGACTCGAACCCGCGAGATCCGGCTTGGAAAGCTGTCGGGGAGTCGCCGAGTCACGCAGGTATGGCCGAGCAGCGATCTTGCAAGCAGTGGCAGGGTCGGCGGGCGCGCAATTGGCGATCAGCAGGCGCGACGCGCCGCACGCAATCAGACCCGCATTCATGCGCGCGCGGGCATCGGAAGTGACGTGGCTTCGTGACCGCCTGTGTCCGTCGGCGGCAGTGTTGCCGCCGACGTCAGCATCGGCCCTTTCGTGCTTGCAGCCGAGCAGAGGCCTGCTAACGATCGCGATGATCAGCAGGTGGGCTCGTGCGCCGGATCAGTGCTGCGCTGCCGCGCATTGCAGTAGCCGGTGGTCGATCGCGACTCCTCGGACTCGTCGGCGGGTAGCTCAGGCGCTCGGAGTTAACGGCCGCGGTTGCGCCGGCCTCGCCGGCGACCGCAGCGAGGGGCCATGAAGAGCACACGGACCCTCGCCACATTGCCGGAGGCTGATCAGGGATGGCTGATGATCAGCCCCTGCTCGGAGCTACTGATGCCGACCGCCCACTCCGTGTTGGCGCCCGGAAAGCTCGCTGCGGCCATCGGCGAGCCGCCGATCGTGCCGTCGCCGTCGCTGGACCACGATGTGCCGTTCCAGCGCAGGATCAGCGCCTGCTTAGGGCCGCCGTCGACGCTGGGCAGCTCGGTCCCCACTGCGTAGGCGTCGGTGGCCGAGCGGCCCGCGACGCCGGTCAGCGTGGGATCGAAGCCGGGGGTAGGACTCGGGACGATGCTCCAAGCGGTGCCGTTGTAGTGCTCGATCAACGTAGTGCCGTTGGCAGCGGTGCTGCCGGGGCGCACCTGACCTACCGCCCAGATGTCCGTGGCGGAAATGGCGCTCAGGGAGTTGAGGCCGAAGTTCGTCGTGTTCGGCTGCTGCAGCGGTACTGCTGTCCACGACGTTCCGTTGAAATGCAGGGTCTCCGATGTCGCAAGTCCTGTCGCGCTGTTGATCGTATGCCCGAGGATCCAGACATCGTTGGCTGACACTGCCGAGATCGCGTTATCCGTCGCCGGCGTGAAGTTGGGGTCCGGGAGCGTGACGAGGCTCCAGGTCTTGCCGTTCCGGTGCTCGACCAAGCCGCTGGAACCGCCGACCGCCCAAGCGTCGGTCGAGCTCAGATCGACGACGCCGTTCAGTTCCACGCCCTGACCTGTTACTGCATTTTCTTGAGCAACCCACCACGTGGATCCGTTCCAGTGCTCGATCAGCGTTCCGTGATCCCGGGGGCCGAGATTGGTGAATCCCACCGCCCAAGCGTCGGTTGGGCTTCTCGCGCTAACCGCCTGGAGCCCAACGGCCTCCCCCAGGTTCGGCGTCGGGGTCAGCGACCAGGCCGTGCCGTTCCAGTGATAGGCGACCGCTGGCGCCGGCGGTTGCCCGGCGTCTACGATCTGGGAGCCGACCGCCCAAGCGTCGGAGTTATTGAGCGCGGACGCTCCCTGCAGTTGCACGTTACCTGCGAGTGGCTGGACGCTCGCTGCAGTCCAGCCGCCGGTAGCGGCGAACGCGGATACAGCGGTCACGGCAGCAGAGGCCAGCGACAGCGCGAGGATGATGGTCAGTCTTCTCATTCGGCGCTCCTTGGTGGAGTTTGTTGTCCTAGCTGAAGACGCCGCCCTCGGCCCGATCCTTCCCACCTCCTACGCGCTACGTACGATGCTGTATCGTACTCCCGCCGCGCGGTCCCAGCCTCAGGCCGAAACGAGCTTCGCAAGCCCCGCCAAATCCACGTGACGGTTCAGCTCGTCACCCGAGGACTGGATGAGTCGCGGCAGTCCTGCTTCGTCGTCTCGACGAGCCTGCCACCGGCGCCAGCCCAGACCTGTTCCGCGCGGAAAGCGAGCACGTGCTGGCGTCGTGCTTGCAAGATCGCTGCTAACGATCCGCCTGTATCAGAAGGGGTGCGGCTCTTCTCAAGGGACCTGGGGGGCGGGCTGAACTGACTGTGAATTCCCCGTAGATACGGGGGTTTTGGGGCTGTCACCTTGGCCGCGGGGTTGGGGTCTTAGGCGCTGCCCGGGGGCGGTTGCCCGGGGGTTGAGCCGTTCGCGGCGCTCTGACCGGTGTTTCGGGCCGTTTGCCGGGGGTCGCGCGGCTGGTGTCGCGGGCCCGAGGACTTGTATGTCGGGTGCCGAAGTCGGCGTTGCTGATGTCCAACGTCGACCACGGAGGTGGCCAGCGTGACCGCCGATCTCGACACCCGTTGTGGCGAACTTTACGCCTCGGGCGGTGAAGTCCTGCCTGCCGGGCAGGCTGACAGCGAAGCTGCGGCCGCGGCAGGGGGCGGCGGCCGCGGCTCGCCGGGCGAGTCGGCTGGCGGTGCGGCGTTTGCCGCGAGCCGGGAGCGGTTTGACTCGCTGATTGGCTTCCTTGACGGGGCGGACGCTGCCGGCCTCTCGCATGCCGAGCTTGAGGAGTGTCTTGATGTTCGGGGGCGGGAGCTGTTGCGCTGCCTGCTCGATGATCATCTGGCGCTGCGGGCGGTGCGCGAGCCGCGCCTTGAGCAGGTCGTCGGCGATGAGGGAAAGGTGCGCACGCGGGTCGAGCCAGGTCACGTGCGGTCGCTTGAGACGGTGTTCGGGACCGTGGGCGTGGAGCGGCTGGCCTACCGGGCGCCAGGGGTGGGGAACCTCCATCCTGCCGACGCGGCGCTGAATCTGCCGGTCGAGCGTCACTCGCACGGGCTGCGCAAGCTGTGCGCGCTGGAGAGCCCGCGCGGCAGCTTCGACGGCGCGATCGACGCGATCTGCCGCCAGACCGGGGTCAGGCTGGGAAAGCGCCAGGTGGAAGAGCTCGCCGGGCTGGCGGCGATGGACTTCGAGGCCTTCTACGAGGCCCGGCGCCCGGCGCGATCAAAGCCAGGCGATCTGCTGGTGCTCTCGGCCGACGGCAAGGGGATCGTGATGCGAGCGGACGCGCTACGCACCCGCGCGCCGGCCCGGCCGCGCGCGGGCCCCGCGCCCAAACCCCGGCTCTCCGGGGAGGATCACGTGTACCGCAAGCGGATGGCGGAGATCGGCGCCGTCTACGACGCCAAGCCCGCGCCGCGCACCCCGGCCGACATCCTCACCTCCGCGGCGCCGGAGGGCTATGAGCCCGCCCCCGGCCCCGTGGCCAGGAACAAGTGGCTGACCGCCAGCATCGTCAAAGCCCCGGCCGAGGTGATCAAGCGGATCTTCGACGAGGCCGAGCGGCGCGACCCCAAACACCGCCGCACCTGGGTCGCGCTGGTCGACGGCGCCAACCACCAGATCGAGCGGATCCGCTTCGAGGCCCGCAAACGCGAAGTCAAGGTCACCATCGTCATCGACGTCGTGCACGTCCTGGGCTACCTGTGGAACACCGCCGCCTGCCTTCACCCCAATGACGACCAAGCCGCCGCGCGCTGGGTGCACCGCCAAGCGACCAAGGTGCTCCAAGGACACGCCCGCCAGGTCGCCGGCACGATCCGCCGCCAAGCGACCAAAGCGGGCCTCGGCCCCTCACAGCGCACGCCCGCCGACGAAGCCGCGAACTACCTGACCAATAAAGCCCCCTACCTCGACTACCCCACCGCCCTCACACAAGGATGGCCGATCGCCACCGGGATCGTCGAGGGCGCGTGTCGCCATCTGATCAAGGACCGCATGGACATCACCGGCGCCCGCTGGGGACTCGCCGGCGCCGAGGCGATCCTCAAGCTACGCGCCATCATCGCCAACGGCGACTTCCAGGAGTACTGGCGTTTCCACCTCGCCCAAGAACGACACCACGTCCACGAAGCCCGCTACCACAACCACGCAATCCCAGCCGCGTGACAGGTCAATCCCGGTCACTTCAAAAGAGCCACACCCCATCAGAAGTGCACGCCGGTCCCGAGCTGCCTCCTGGAACGGACGACGAGGAGTGTTAATCCCCTCACTTCCGCAACAAGCCGGGGATGCGCGAGCGTCGAGCTCGCGAGCGCCATGGTCTCGGAGGGCGGCATCGACTAGAGCAGGCGCCAAACCAGTCCGCTCTCCAGAGGAGGGAGCCATGTCTGCTCACCAGTTGTTGGACGCCGCCGGCCGCCCGCGCTCGCCGGCAACGATGCCCGCCAACCCACGCCTGGCCGCGCACCTTCTGTGCGCCAATCGCGCACCCGCGCATGCGCGGGTGTGCGCCAATCGCGCACCCGCGCATGCGCGGCGCCCCCACGTGCTCGCTTTCGGCGCGTGGAGCAGGCACTGGTCGCGCCGGCCCGCAAGATGCTCGTCGGCACATGGAAGCAGCCTGAGCGCCCGATTCGTTGGGTTGAGGTGTCCCTGTAAGGGGCCGTGCCCGAGACAGACCATCAGACGGGTCCTACGGGAATCGATAGCCTCTTGGGACCGTGGGAGGCGGTTCGCCGGCTTTGCTGTTCCAGTTGACGTTCCTTTGTGACACGCGTACTCGACTGGGCTGATCTTGCGCTGCCAAGTGTCTTCGACGCGGGTCCGGTCGACCCAGCGCTCGGGCGGAACGATCTCCGGCACCTCCGTTCGCTGATTGCGGCCCGACTACGCCTTCTCGACGACGGCGACCGCGTGAGCCGGTAACACCGCGCGGAGGTCGTGCAATGAACCCCCGATGACATCTTCACGAACCCTTCCCGCGCCGGCTGGGTCTAGCGATGCCTCGCTGCTCGCCGCGGCGCGCGATGATCCCGACGCGTTCCGGGAGTTGTATGAACGCTACGCCGAGGCGGTTCATGAGTACTTCGTGCGCCGCACCGGGAGCCGGGTGGCAGGACTCGATCTCACGCCCGAGACCTTCGCCCAGGCGTGGCTTGTCCGCGCCCGGTTCCGTGACGAGGCGAGCGGCTCAGCCGCGCCGTGGATCTATGGCATTGCACGCAACGTGCTGTTGATGTCGATCCGCCGCGGCGCGCTTGAGCGACGTGCTACCGCTCGCGCGAGGCCCTAGGGGCGACGGGTTCCGCTCGCTCGGTGGCGCTCATCACCCGCGCGGCGGCCCGCATGACTGCTCGTGCCAGATCGGGGATGTCGCGAGCCTTCTGCCGGTCTGGCAGAAGCGCGATCGAGAACAGCATCGCGCCGTCGTGCGCAAAGACCGGCGCGGCTACGGAGCTGAGGTCCGCATCCGGCGCGAGACTGTCGATTGTCGCCGGGAGATAGTCGTCGTCATGGGCGATGTCGGCAAGGGCGTGCATGATCTCGAGGCGCCCTTCGGGTGAATGCAGATCGGCATCACAAACCTTGCGGTGAAACTCGGTTAGACGCGGCCCCCGGATCGCGACCGCGTAGCCCCGGTCGCGGATCGCGGTAATCGCCTCGCGATAACGCAGGCGCTCCACCGCGGTGAGCTCGCGGTCGAGCTGGTCTAGCCACGCATCAACGGCGTCGTCGCCCATCCACGCGATCACGATCGCGCCCAACGGTGGGGCGAGGGGTCTCCGCTGGCCTTCGCGCAACGTGATGCTCAGTGGGCCGGGCACGCCGGCTCGGCCGACAATGAGGAGCTCGCCTCCCGTTGCCATCACCAGGAGGCATTCGGCATCGAACTCCTCCGCCAACCGCTCGGCCTCGCTCTTGGCATGGCCGAGCGCGGGCACGCTGCGCTCTGCGATCGAGCCGATCGGGACGAGCGCGGGACCCAGGCGATATTCGAGCGAGTCGCCGCTCCGGATCAATGCGCCGCGTTCGGCGAGCGTGCTGACGATGGCGTGGGTTGTGCCCTTGCTGATCCGCAGCCGCCGCGACAGCTCGGACAGCGTGAACCCGCGGCCAGGGTGCGTGGTGAGGAACTCGAGGATCCGCAGCGTGCGCTCCGTAGACGCGCTTCTCATCGCCAGGAGGCTACTTGACCACCTCGGAGAAGCTCTGTAGCCTCGCCACTATATTGACCAGGCGGTCAGTATATCGACCACTAGTTGGAGGCTGAGAGTGTTCAATATGAGCAACACCCCACGAGTGTCCGTGATGCCCACGACCAGATAGCCATGAATGTTTCAGTTCATTTCAGCCCGCAGAGCCGTGGGCCGTTTGAAGATCGATCTCTGATCGAAGACATCGTGGCGCGTACGGCGCTCGCCCGAGAGGCCGGCGTTGCGTGCATCTCGTTGACCGAGCACCACCTGGGAGGCTTCAACACGTATTCCGATCCCTTCATGCTCGGCTGCTATTTGGCGCCTGATGTCGGTGACATGTACGTGGCGATCTTGGTCGTCCAGGTGCCACTCGAACATCCGCTCCGGGTCGCCGAGCGAGCCAACCTGCTCGACGTACTCCTGAAGGGACGCTGCCTCATCGCGTTGGGGTCGGGATCGCCACGTGCGCTCGAGTTCGACTCCTTCGGAGTGGATCTCGCCGATCGCTCGGCAATGACCGATGCCCGGATCGATGCGATCGTGAAGGCGTGGGCTTGGGACGAAACGGTTTCGCCCGTTGACCTTCGAACGCCATACGACGTGGGTGTCATCGATGGCCGGGTGACCCCGGCGCCATACAGGCATCCGCATCCCCTCGTCGGACGCGCAACCCGCAGCGAACACGCGTTGCTAGACTGCGCCCGGCGTGGGTGGCCGCTTCTCCTCGCGATCGTGGCCAACGACATCACTGATGCAAGCCTCCGTCAGGCTGATCTCTACCGCGAGGCGCTGCTGAGTCGATCCCATCCGCAGCACGTCGTAGACGAGTGCCTGGCGTGGCTTGGACCCATGTCCCTTGTTTGCGTCGCCGAGACTGAGCAGCAGGCAAAGCGGCGCTACACGGAGTACGTCGAGCTTGGCGGGGTCGGCCCGATCGCTGAGGGGTTGGGTTCATCGCGATGGGCCCAGGAGTGGCAGAAGCGCCAAGACCAGAAGGCCGGCATCACCTTTTGCGGAACTCCTGAAATGGTCGTGGAGCACATCCAGACGGCGTGCGAGAAGGTGGGCTCCAATCACATTCGCGTTTTTCCACTCGACATCCCCGGCAAGAGCGACGAGAACCTGGAGAGCTTCCAGCAGCTCCTAGAGGAGGTCGTCCCGCGCCTTGATCCCGAGCCGCTGCCCGACCCCGTCGACACGATAGCTGTGGCACCACCGAAGGAATGAGGCGTCCTCATGCGTGCAAAGGTCGATGAAGTACTGAACGTAGGGGAGATGCGCGAGCGTGCGCGCCGCCGACTCCCCCGGGCGGTCTTCGACGCGGTCGAGGGGGGAGCGGGAGATGAAACGAGCGTCCGCGGCAATCGGGCAGCGTTCGAGCGACTCTGGATCCGTCCAAAGTCACTGGCTGACGTCGCCTCCCGCGATCTCAGCACCACCGTGCTAGGAGACGTGATCTCGTTGCCCGTGATGCTGGATCCGTGCGGGTTCTCGCGAATGTGCTCGGCTGAGGCGGAGCTCGCGATCGTCCGTGCCGCAGGCGCCGGCGGGACGTTGTACGCGGTCACCGGAGCCTCGTCCTACCCCCTCGAGGAGGTCAAGCGAGCGGCGACCGGACCCACCTGGTACCAATGGTACCCGCCGGACACCCACGAGGACTGCGTCACGGAGTTGCACAGGATCAAGAACGCCGGTTACCGCGTCCTGTGTGTCACGATCGACAGCGCCGTCAATCCGATTCGAGATCGGGACTATTACAACAGGCTTGTGTTCCCGCTGAAATGGACTCCGACGCTGATTCGCCACGGGCTGTCGAGGCCGGTGTGGTCGAAAGAGTTTCTGTTTGGGCGTGTGGGCCAGATGTGGCCCGGGTTTGTGCCCGCCGAGATTCGCGCCTTCGCTAGAATGATCGCGCGCGTGCGAGCGATCACGCTCGCCGAGGTCGCGTGGATGAAGGACGTCTTCGACGGTCCGATCGTCCTCAAGGGGGTGATGCGAGGCGACGAGGTGCGCGACATGATCGACGTCGGCGTCGACGGCATCGTGGTCTCTAATCATGGCGGGCGTAATCTCGACGGGGCGCGACCGACGATCGACATTCTGCCCGAGGTTGTGGCCGCGGCCGGGGGACGCGCGGAGGTGTACCTCGACGGCGGCGTACGCCGCGGAACCGACGTTCTGAAAGCATTGGCCCTGGGTGCTCGAGCCGTGCTGATCGGCCGCCCGTACATGTGGGGGCTGGCGGCGTACGGGGAGCCAGGCGTACGACGGGTGATCGAGATCATGCGGACCGAGCTCGAGAACGCCATGGGTCTGACGGGCTGCCCTACCCTGGCCGACATCGACAGCAGTGTGGTGGTGCGCGACATCCCAGCCTCGCTTGGGGTGGGGGCCGGTCGGTGATCTCGGGCGGAAGCTACGCGGGCTGCCCCGTGTTCTCCGGCTACGATCCGCTCGACCGTGAGGAGCTCGACGACCCGGCGCCGAGCTATCGCCGGGCGCGGCGGGAAGCCCCGGTCCACTACCTCGAGAAGTATGGGTTTTGGGAGATCACTCGACGCGACGACGTGTTGTCGGTTCTAAGGGACACGGAGCGCTTCTCCAACAGGGTGGCGATCCCGATGCCACTTCCCCCCGAAGACATGCGCGATCGGATGCCCGTGTATCCATTTGCAACGGCGCTGCTGTTCCTCGATAACCCCGAGCATCGAGCGGCGCGCAGGTTGGTCCAGGCCCCATTTACGCCGCGCCAGGTACAGACGCTCGACCCGGTGATCCGTGCTGCGGCGGAGCGCCTGCTGCAGCGCGACGATGCGGATCGCCGCGTCGAGTTCGTGCACGAGTACGCGATCCCGCTGGCCATGACGGCAATCGGCCACGCGCTCGGGGTCCCGGAGCGGGACTTCCCCTACCTCGAAGGCTCGATCGGGGATGCGTTCCGCATCGCCAGTGGTGTCGCGGAGCAGAACGAGATGCGGGCGCTCGCTGAAAGCCAACTCAAATACTGGGAGTACCTGTGCGCGCTCGTCGAGGCACGTCGTGAAGAGCCGCGGAACGACTTCTCGTCGGTCTTGGCCAATTACGAGGAGGACGGCGTCAGGCCCTCGACCGAAGTGGTCGCCGGCCACATCAATACGATCCTGGGCGCTGGATTTGAGACGAGCTCGCAGATGATGGCCTTCGGCGTCCGGTCGCTGCTCGAAAATCGCGACCAGTGGGAGCTGTTGAAGGCGAACCGATCGCTGCTGCCCGGGGCGATGGAGGAATGCGGTCGGCATCGGACCGTGAGCAAGCGGAACTTTCGCGTCGCGCTCACGGACGTCGAGGTGAGTGGTGTGCGCATTCCGGAAGGCGCGCTGGTCGCGATCATGTTCGGCTCGGCCAACCACGACGAGGCCCAGTTCTCGGCGCCCGAGCGCTTTGACATCACCCGCACCGAGGACAACTTGTCGTTCGGCCGCGGCATGCACTTCTGCCTCGGCGCACCACTGGCCAAGCTCGAAATGCAAATTAGCTTGGAGACGTTGCTCGATGTCGCGCCTGATATGCGGATCGTCGACGACCAGATCATTCGATACAAGCGAGATCTCCGCACTGACGGGATGCTAGGGATGCAGATTGAACTCGGCCCAGTCCCCAACCCATCGAGCTGATTGGGCGCCAGCCGATTGCCCCTCTCGGCGGCGGGGCTGCTATTGGCCGCGCCACATCGGGTGGCGCTTTTCGAGGAACGCGCTTAATGATGTTGCTGTCCTTGTCGTAGCTGTAGTCGGTCTTGTCGCCGAGCGGAGTGGTGACCGATGTCAGGCGGTTGGCGAGGTCGTAGGCGTAAGTGGTGGTGTGGCCGTTGGCGTCGGTGACGGACGTGCGGTTGCCGCTGGCATCGTAGGCGTACTTGGTGGTCTTGCCATCTGCGGCTGTGATCTGAAGCAGCTGGATAGCTGGGTGTAGCTGTAGGATGTGGTGTCGCTGTCCGCGTCCGTAGAGGTCAGCTCGTTCCTAACCTTGTCGTAGGTGGCGCTGGTCTTTCCCCCAGAGGGTCGGCTGTAGACAAAAGGCGGTCGTCTGCGTCGCATGCGTAGGTCGTAGTGAACTGGGCCGGATTCGCACCGCTCGCATTGCCGCGCAGGGACACCTTGCCAGTGAGCCTGCCGGCGGTATCGTACGAGTAGCTTGTGACCTCACCGAGCGGTGTCGCGGTGCTCGCGAGGTCCCCGTTGGCGTCATATTTGTAACTCGTCGTGTTCCCGGACGCGCCAGTCGCCGTCAGCAGCGCGCGGTGCGGGCTTGCTTCATTTCGCGCGCTGTCCGCCGCGGCTTGGGCGGCGGCGACAACTATTCAGGCGATCCGCAAGGTCGCCATCGAAGCGACGTATGGCGGCACGGTGCACGGCGAGGTCGTGGAACGGGCGTGCAGCAACTTCGAGGTTCGCCGGTTGCTTCAGTTGAACGACGCCTAGGGCGCCCAGCACTCCACATCGCAAACAGCGGGGGTGTGTCGAGCCAGCGCCCGCCCGTTGGCGAGCTCGCGCTCGATGCACACAGTCCCCGCCCCCGTCCCGAGCCCCGGCACCGACCAGGCAGATGCGAGAGTCGGCCGGTGTGGACCGTCAGCCGCCGCACCGGCCTCTTCGTCCTCTCCTACTTCCCCCTGGCGGCGATGTTCATCGTCCTGAAATGGCCAGACGGCTGGGATGCAAGACAGCTGGTCCGGCTTGGGATAAGGACTCTGGCCGCCGCCGCACTGCTGATGCTCCCGCCGGTGCTGGTGACGGTCACCGGTCGCCTCGCCCGGACCGTCGTGTTGCTCGCCCTTGCCTTCGCGCTGGTGCTCGTGATCATCGCGGCGTCGAGCGCCCGAGGATGCATGTGGTAGCTATGGTTGGTAGCCACGACTTTGCGCGAAGTGGGGTCTGCCCCGGCCCGGCGCCAGAACATCCGTCTTAGCAGGGAAAACCCTAAAAGCGGACGACGGGACTCGAACCCGCGACATCCGGCTTGGGAAGCCGACGCTCTACCAACTGAGCTACGTCCGCGACTTCGGCGATTCTAGGGCTCGACGGGTCAGGTCGTCGGCGCCGATGTGCGGACGGGATGAAACCTGACCTGGATAACGCCCCACTCGAGCGCGCTGGAGCGGCCAGTGGGATGTTGTCCCTCGTGGGGCTGGTCGACGACCCACTCGCCTCGTGGGCGTGCTCGACTGGGATGTTGTCCAGGCCGATGCCCGCCAGATCGCGAGGATGGCGGCATCAACCGCCTGGCTATGCGTGTCGTGCAGGCCCCGGGACTCCCCGCCCGGGGCGCCCGCGACAATGGGGCTGGCCGATCACCCCCGCGAAGATTGGGCTGGCCGATCACCCCCACGAGGATGGGGCTGCCCGATCACCCCCGCGACAATGGGGCTGGCCGATCACCCCCGCGAAGATTGGGCTGGCCGATCACCCCCACGACGATGGTGCTGGCCGGTCACGCCCGCGACAATGGGGCTGGCCGATCACCCCCGCGAGGCTGGGGCTGGCCGATCATCCCCGCGAGGCGAGCTCCCCCGAAATGCCCCTGGCGCGGGCCGCCCCGAGCGCCCGCCAGTGGGAGCCGGTCGGGCCGCCCCGAGCGCCCGCCAGTGGGAGCCGGTCGGGCCGCTCCGAGCGCCGGCAGGTGGAGCTAGTCGGGGACGCCCGCCGGGACGAGGCGAAGCCCCCCAAGACGCTGCGACCAACCGACTCCCCCAGACGCGCCACGGGTGCGGCTCCCGCCGCCGCTGGCCCGGGCGCGCCTGAGGACCTCCGGCTAAGGCACGGTGATGCCGGGGACGTCCGTGATGTGGATGCGCCCGTGGGTCGGGGTGTAGGCGACCGCGACCTTCAGGGCGAATGACCCGTGCGCGGCGAGAGATGTGCTGCCGGTGCCGTTGGGGGTGATTGTGAGCTTGAAGGTCCCGGCGTGGTGGACCTTCTTCTTCAGTTCGCCGAACGCGAACCAACCGCGCCCGGGCGTCAGACGGACGCTCGCCTCGTCGCCGAGCGGGGCGCTCGCGAGCACCGCGATCAGACCCGAGCCAGGCACCTTCACCGACAGGGTGATCGAACCGTTGCTGCTCGCCGCGACGTGCGACACCGTGAACAGGTTGTCGGGCAGCACGGTGTAGTTGATCGTGTCGCTCGTGACCTCGCCGTCGGCGCTGCTGGCACTGATCGTCAGCGTGTGCGCCCCCGGGACGGACGTGTCGATCAGGCCGCCGCTCTCGACCGTGTTGCCGAGATCGTCCTGCGCGGAGCAGTCGATCAGGCCGGGGCCGAGCGTTCCCTCCTGGCAGCCGAACCGAGCGTGGACCTTCTGCTTGTAGTTCAACGTCGCCCCGTTGCGCGGCGCGCTCGACGAGACCGTCGGCAGCCCGGCGACGGTGAGGGATCCGACGCTGGCCGCCCCGGCGGCGGTGCCGGTCGCGGTCACCGGACCGGTGCTGTTCTGAACGGTCCCGACCGCGTTGGAAGTGACAGCCACACTGATCGTGCACGGGTTCGCGGCGTCATTGGCCGCGAGCGTGGCGCCGGTCACCGCGATCGTCGAGGTCCCCGCGGTGGCGGTCACCGTCGCCTGAACCGTCTTGCTGTTGCAGGCGCTGGCGATCGTGGTGCCAGGCTGGGTGTCGACGACCACCCCAGCGGGCAGCGTGTCGGTGAAGCTGACGTTCGAGAGGGAGCCTGTCGCGTTCGGGTTCGTTAGGGTGAAGCCCAGCGCCGTCGTGCCTCCCTGCGCGATCACGTTTGGCGTGAAGGAGCCGGCGATCTGCGGCGGGCTCGCCGGGGTCGCCGCGGCCGCCCCGCCGGCGCTCGCCAGCCCGAGCGCGATTGTGCCGGCGAGCAGCGTCGCCGCTCGGGCCCGTGTCCGGAGCCCGCGCAGCTCGCCGCGCCTCCGCGAGATTGCATCCGATCCCATCAGTGATCTCAACTCAAGTCCCTTTCTCGGCCCCATCCGCGACCGTTCCGTTCGCCAAGGTCGGCGATTATACCAGCGGATCAATCAAGTTAATTGAATTACTGTCCTAAGGCGGTCCACGGTGCGATTACTTGTTGGCGCGGTCGGGGTGAAGCTTCCGTCTACGGCGCCGATCACGTCTCCACAGCGCTGGGCAGCGCAGTCGAGGCGAAGGACTGCGCCTGCGCCGCATGGCCGAGCGGCGTGAAGCCGAGCAGATCCTCGGTCGTGCGCAGCAGCGAATAGGCGTTGTAGGTGGCCCCGAGCTTGTGATGCGCGCGCGCGTACGGCGAGAGGATCAGCGCGCCGGTCCGCACCGGCCCCCGGCCGTGCGCGTGCGCCGCGCTCGGGGAGCTGGCGAACACGATCATCAGCGCGCCGTTGCTCTTGTACGCCTTGCTCACGAGGATCTTCGGGACCCACTGCTTCAAAAAGGCGTCTTCGCCGGCCAACCCGCCTGGTTGCCCGTCCGGGCAGGTGTCCTGGGACGCGTCGTCGCACAGACCCGGCGAGATGAACGAGTACATCGGCGTGCGCGACGCCGAGTGCAGATCTCCGGGCAGCAGAGTGAGCGACTCGTCGTCGTTGGAGCAATCGCCGAGGTCGAGCAGCGAGTGGAAATAGATGAACGGGTTGTGGCGAGTGTCGTACTCGGCCCCCGCGAACGGGAGCGAAGTGTCGTCGGCGGCGCCCGAGTTGGGGTGGATACAGGTCGTCAGCGTGCCCATGTCGTCGATGTAGCCCTTCCAAACATGGCCCGAGGAGGTCACCTGATCGCCGATCGTCAGCACCGTGTTCGGGAACACGCAGCCGTCGCCGCGCATCAGTCCGGCGGCGTTCGGCGTCTCCTTCTCCGGAAAGTCCAAGTAGGCCGGGCAGCCGGCGCGCGTGTCGGAATTCGGCGCCTGACCGCTCACCATCGCGAGATAGTCGGGTAGCTCGGCGTGCCCCAGCGTGCGGTAGCCGGTCAGCAGCGTGCCGCGGTGGACGAGCTGGTGGTTCAGGTAGTGCATGACCGAGCCGCGCCCGAAGGCGGCGCGGTAGCCCGTTGTCGAGAGCGCGATCACGAACACGTGCTTGACCTTGTAGGTCGTCTGTGGCGCCGTGGTCGTGCTGCTGGACGTGCTCGTGGTCGACGACGAGGTCGTGGAGCTCGTGTCCGACGTTGCCCCCGCATCAGAGGAGGAGAAGGAGGAGGAGGAGGGTGAGGAGGAGGAATCCGAAGTCCCGGTATCGACCGATCCACTGTCGCCTGAGGCGACCGGTGGGCTGGTCGTCACGGGAGCGGCAGGACTCACCGGCGTGCTGCTCGCGGGCGTGGTGCCCGCCGGCGTGGAGGCGGGACTCGTGCTCGCCGCCGCGACGGAATGCGAGGCCGAAACCGCGTCGACCGTGTGCACGACGACCCGCCGCTCGCGGAGCTCAGCGAGAACGGCGGACTGAATGTTGGTTCGCCCGGTCGCGTTGACGACGATCAGCGCCGTCGCCGCACCGGAGGCGCAAGCGAGCACGGCGAGCTGGAGCCGGTTCAGCCGAAACCGCCGGAGCCAGCGGATCATGACGCCATCAGCGCGGTGCCACACTGCGCGCAGAACGCCGCGCCATGCGCATGGATCGCGTCGCACGACGGGCAAGCGCCGCCGATCGCCGGCGCGCCGTTCTCGAGCATCCGCTCGAGCTGCGCGAGCTCGGCGTCCACGCGCTGCAGCGCGGCGGCCTTCTCGATCAGCACGTCCATCCGTACGTGATCGCGGATCGCCATCTCGTAGAACAGGCCGCCGAGCTCCGACTGCATGACCGCGAAGCGCTCGGTCAGGCGGTCGCGCTGCGTGACGAGCTCATCGCCGCTCGGCCGCGCGTTGTCCTCAACTACGGGTTCGGGCGTCCCACGTTTGCGCAGGCCCACTTTCACGGCACCGAGACCTCGTTCGGCAGGCCCTTCTGCGAATTGACGTAGGAGCTGTTGATCTCGCTCGCGACCTGCTTGGTGGCGGCGGCGCCCTGGGCCAGCTGCGATTGGCTCGGGGGCTTGATCCCGACGACCGAATGGAAGCTGCCGTAGTTCGTGGTGCTGAGCACGGCCCCTGCCCCACCCGTCGAGGAGGTCGAGTTGACGGCGACCACGATCGCCGACGGGAACTTCTTCTTCAGCTTCGCGAGTGCCTGCTCGGCGTCCGCCTGGGTGCTGTACTGCCCCGAGTAGATCACGTAGGCGCCCGAGGGGGGCGCCGGCGTCACGCGGTAGTCCGACTGGTTGATCAGGCCGACGGCGGGTGCCCCTTTCGCCCTGTCGGCGCTCTCGGCCGAGTTCGCGATCGATTGCGTCGTGCCCGTCGCCGGCAACGTCGCGAGTTCGACCGAGTAGCCCTTCGAGAGCGAGAAGTCGCTCGTCAGCGAGACGTCCTCGGCCTGCCCCGATGAACCCGACGACGGCGCGGACGTCGGCGTCGCGCCACCGCTGTCACCGCTCGCCGCCGCGCCGCCGCCCGCAGCAGCACCGCCACCGCTCACGTTGACGACCTCGGGCTTCTGGGCCCGGAGCGCCGCGAGCAGCTTGCCGTCCTCGCCGCTGCCGGAGCGGCCGAGCAGCACGCCGAGGCCGACCGCGAGCGGCAGCACCGCGAGCAGCAGGGCCGTGCCGATGCCGAACGAGCGGTGATGTCGCGACTCGACCCCGCCGGATGCCCCCGTCCGCGCCGCACCCCGCGCCCGCGCTGTGGCGCTGGACATGAACCGCGCGGAGGGGTCGTAGACGTGCTTGCGACGGGTGCCGCAGACGACGCAGTAGCGCTGGCTGGACTCGACCGGCGTCCCGCACTGGTCACATGTCTCGTACGGCTGGCCGCCGGCCCGCGCGTCCGCGCTCACATGGTCATCGGGAGTGTCAGGTGATTGCAAGGGAGTTGGTTCGTACACGCTCATGGTCAGGAGAAGATCGTCGGCAGTGCGTATATGTGGACATCGGAGCCGGAGTCACCCGCTCGCCCGAGCAGCGGCACCGAGACCGTCGTTCGGTCCCCGCCACTGAGATCCGCGATCGTCGCGCGCCCCAAGCCGACGGCTCGCCCCCCCTGCGTCGCGACCGCGTACACCTGGAGGTCGTATTGCGGGAGGCCCGATTGATTCGAAACCGACACGGACAGCACGCCGGCGCGGTCGCCCCCGGCCGCCGCGTCGATCGTCGGCAGCGAGCGGGCCTTCGTCGTCGGCGGCAGGCCGGCGACGCCGACGCGCGCGAACAGACGCGGCGCGGCCCGTCCCGGCCGCAACGGCACCTGACCCGCGGGCAGCACCCAGGTGACCTGGGAGCGAGCAGCGACCGCGGAGACGTGCGCGTCGTAGTAGTCACCGTTGGCGCCGTCGTTGAAGTAGATCCGGCGACCATGCGGCCCGATCGCACCGACGGACACCGGCAGGTCGGTGAGCGGGCGGCCGCTCGTGTTGATGAGTGTCACAGCCACGCCGTCGCCGCCGACGGCGTGGACGAGCGTGACCGCGGCGACGCGCACGTCAGGGTTCTCCTGGGTTACCCGCACGGGTGTCTCGGTCGCGAGCGTGCGCTGATTGAGCAACACGGTGTGGGCGTTCGTCTCCTGCGTCGTAACGCAGCCCGAGAGCCCGATCGCCACCGCCGCGAGCGCCACGCCGCCGCCTAACGCTCTAGCCGAACGCACCGCTGACGTACTCCTTCGTGCGCTTTTCCCGGGGCGAGTTGAACATCGCGGCCGCGCCTGCGTACTCGACCAGCTCGCCCAGATACATGAACGCGACGTAGTCGGCCACGCGGTAGGCCTGCTGCAGGTTGTGCGTGACAATCACGACCGCGACGTCGTCGCGGAGCTTGACGATCAGGTCCTCGATCACCTTGGTCGAGACCGGATCGAGCGCCGAGCACGGCTCGTCGAGGAGCAGGACCTCCGGGTCGGCCGCGAGCGCGCGGGCGATGCACAGGCGCTGCTGCTGACCGCCGGACAGCCGGAGCGCCGGATGATCGAGGTTGTCGGCGACCTCGTCGAGCAGCCCGGCGCGCCCGAGCGCTTCGCGCACCGCACCGCGGACCTCCTTGCGCCGCGGCCGCCGCTTCGCCTGCTCGCGCAGCACGTAGGCGACGTTGTCGAACACGCTCATCGGGAATGGGTTCGGCTGCTGGAAGACCATCGTCACCCGACGGCGCAGCTCGGTTGGCTCCATTTGGGCGATGTCGACTCCGTCCAGCATGATCCGCCCCTCGTAAGAGGTGCCCTTCGTCATCTCCGTCAGCCGGTTGAGCGAGCGCAGCAGCGTCGTCTTGCCGCACCCAGATGGCCCGATCAGGGCGAGCACCTCGCCCTGGCGGATCGGCAGCGAAACCGAATTGACCGCGACCTTGCGCCCGTAGGACACCGACAGGTTCTCCACGTGCATGCGGTCGATCGCGATCGACCCCGACAGCTCGCGCCGTCCGGCTCCGACGAAGCGAGACGCGGGCTGGTGCCCGTTGCCGTTGCCCGACGCCGGCTCCACGGGCACAGGCGGTGGCTCCGTCACGACGCGAATCGTCTCGGCGCCCTCGCGCCCGGTCAGCCGCCGCACCGGCGGAGGCGCGTTCAGCTCCATCGCAGCTCCCGCGAGCGGCGCCCGGCGAGGTCGACGGCGACATTGAGCACCAGAACGACCACGAGCAGCACGAACGCAGCTGCATAGGCCTTGTTCGGCTGATTGAGCTCCCCGCTGGGGGCGTTGTTGTAGATATAGCTGGTGAGCGCGGTCCCTTCCCCGCGCAGGGTGCTCAGCAGCGGTAGGCCGCCGGCGCCCTGGAAGGTCAGCGTGGCCCCGAGCAGGACGAGCACGATCGCCGTGTCGCCGATCACGCGCCCGAGCCCGAGCATCGCGCCGGTGATCACGTTCGGGCGCGCCGCAGGCAGCAACACGCGCCGGGTCGTCGCGATCTTCGTCTTGCCGACCGCGTAGGAGGCCTCGCGCACGTGGCGCGGAATTGCCTGCAGCCCCTCGCGCACGTTCGCGACGACCAGCGGCAGCGCGACGAGGGAGAGCATCGCCCCGGCCGCGAAGAACGAGTAGCCGAGCACGATGCCGTTCGTCTTCTGGCTCAGGAAGCCCAGCACCGGGCTCTCGAACAAGAGCAACCCGAACAGCGCCAGCACGATCGACGGCGCCCCCGCGAGCATCTCGATCGTCGACTCGATCAGGCGCGCGAGCACCGACGGCCGGCCGTACTCGCTCAGCCAGACCGCGATCCCGATGCCGACTGGGACGGCGATCGCCATCGCCAGGATCCCCAGGATCAGCGTCCCGAGCAGTGGATCGAGGAAGCCGCCGGTCTCGTTCTGGTTGAAGCCCGCCGTCGGGTTGGTGACCAGCAGGCTCGGTCGCAGGTACCTGATGCCCTCGACCAGGAAGTAGACGACGATCGCGACCGCGATCGCGCAGAACAGCAGCCCGAGGAACCAGGCGAACGCGAGGCCGAGGCGATCGGACAGCCGCCACGACGCGCTCGAGTCGACCCGCCGGTGGGGCGTCGGGTCGGGGAGCCCCGGCCGCGGCGGAGCGGCGATTACCTCGCTCGTGCTCACGCGACCGCCGCGTAGCGCCTCATCGCCTGTTTCGCCCCCCACCCGGCGAACGACAGCATCACCGCCGAGAACAGCAGCAGGGCCGCGATCGCGAACAGGGTGTGCTTTAGCGGCGCCGAGCTGAGGTCCTCTTGGTAGCCCAGGATCGTCGCCGCCAGCGGCCGCGAGGGCTCGAACAAGAAGATGGGGAATCCGTCGGCCGGGTTGGGCGCGAAGCCGACCCCGCCGGCGACCATGCTCAGCATCACCGCTTCACCGAGGCCTCTGGCGGTCGCCAGCACGACGCCCGCGACCAGTGCCGGCCGGGCCGTACGCACTGCGACCTTCCAGAACGTCCGCCAGCGATTGATCCCGAGCGCCCACGAGCCCTCGAGCCAATTGCGGGGGACCGCCCGCAGGCCGTCGGAGAACAGCGCGATCATCAGCGGCGCGATCATCACGGTGAGGATCACGACGGCCGTGATCAGGCCCTGACCGCTCAAGTTGATCGTCGGCGAAACGGACGCCTTCTCGGACTGCGTGATCAGGTGGTTGTCGACGAGCGGGACGAGCACGAGCACTCCGAGCAACCCGTAGATCACCGACGGGACGCTCGCGAGCAGCCGCACGACCGGCCGCAGCACCTCCTTCATCGGCTCCGGCGCGAACTCGACGACGAAGACCGCGATGAACAACGAGCAGACGAACGCGATCACGACCGAGCTGAGAACGATCAGCAGCGTGCTCCAGATCAGCGCCCAGGCGTGGAACGTGTACACGGCAGCCGCGGCGAGATCGCCGGACTGCTGGATCGCCTGGAGCTGGCTGTCGACACTTCCGCCGGCGCCGAACCACGAGAGGCCGTTGTGCGCGAACGACGGCCAAGCCTCGCGGAGAACGAACACGAGCATCGCGAGCAGCAGCCCGACCACCAGGCAAGACAGCGCGCCGAGCAGGAACTCGGCGCGCTGATCCTGGCTCCAGGTCCAGCCCTCGTATGGGAGGTCTTGCTCGTCCATCGTGGGGCCGCCGACTCGACTGACGCGTTACTTGTTGAACGCGGGCACTGCTCCCGACTCGGAGATGTCTCGGCCGGCGGTGCTGCTGACCGCGGCCCAGTTCAGGAACTTCTCGACGTTCACGTCGAGGTGCCTGCTCGCGGACGGGGTCGGGATCACGGCCCAGATCCACCGCCACAGCGGATAGGAGCCGTTCTTGATGGTCGACTTGTTGCAGGAGACGCCGTTCAGCGCCACGGTCTTGATCCCACTGCCGGCGCCCGCATGGGCGAGGCCGACGTAGCCGATCGCGTTCGGGTCGTTCTTCACCGTCGTCGCGACGAGACCGTCGGAAGCCTCCGGCAGCACGTTCGCGGACTGCGTCTGGCCGCCGAGCACGGCCTGCTGGAAGAACGTGTACGAGCCCGCGGTCGAGTTGCGCCCGACCGGCGAGATCGTCGTCGTCAGGTTCGAGCCCGACACCTGCGTCCAGCTCGTGAACAGCCCGAGGAAGATGTTCTTCGTCTGCGTCAGGCTGAGATCGCTGAGGCTGTTCGACGGGTTCACCGCGACACACAGACCATCGAGGAACTCCTTGATGTAGGTGGTCCCGTGGTCGCTCGGGAGCGGCGGCCTGGTCTGGATCGCGAACTCGCTGCGGCCGGACTGGACGTCCTTGACGCCCTGGTTGCCGCCGTCGGGCGAGTAGGCGAACTTGATGTTGTGATGGAGGATGTGGTACTGCCTGAACAACACGTTCAGGATTGGCTGCTCAGCGCTCGAACCCGAGCCGAACAGGGTCGTCGCGCCGGCCGCCGGAGCGATTGCCAGCGCCGCGACCGCGGTGCTCATGGCGGCCAGCATCTTGGTGTGCGCGGCGACCCAGACCATCGCCCGTGCGCGCCTTTTGTTCCCCCTGCTTGTGGATTTCAATTCCGTTCCCTTTCTCCTGATCAATCAGCCGGCGGCCGCAGCGAGCCAATGCCGCTGCGTCATGGAGCCGACAAAACTCATATGGTTGATCCGGTTCGTCGGGAAGCATACCAGCCTTCCCGATTGCCTTGGTGGCGTATGCGCGGCGGCGCTCCCAGCCAAGCCCGCCCCGCGGTCAGCGTCCCGGTCGCGTTACTTGCGCGCCGGCTTGTTGTTGTGCTTCTTGGCCTTCTTCGGCTTGGGCGGCGGCGGGCATGCAGGCTGGAGGTTCAGCCTGAACGGCCCGGCCTCGGCGCCGTTGGTGTCCGACACGATGAGCTGCACGACCGCCTGGGGCTCGGCCTTGGTGCCCTTCGGCGAGCCCGGCGGCACGCTGGAGCAGTACGGATTGGTGGTGTCGACCTGCCCCTGCGCGTAGTCCGGCGCCGGCAGCCAGGTGGTGGTGCTTCCCGTGTTGCAGCTCACGCCGTTGCCCGGGACCACGCCCTCGCAGGTGAAGCTGACGGTCGAGAGTGGGTTGCCCGACGGATCGAGCGCGAGCGCGGCCGGCGAGAAGTCGTCCATCGTCGCGAAGTCCCACGACTCACGGTTGACCACGATCGTGTACGCCGTGATCCCCCAGTCG
Organism: uncultured Solirubrobacterales bacterium; assembly: GCA_963763525.1. Lineage (GTDB taxonomy): Bacteria > Actinomycetota > Thermoleophilia > Solirubrobacterales > Solirubrobacteraceae > Palsa-465. The sequence goes on along the minus strand of CAVXPA010000003.1, from coordinate 1,044,421 downwards.
CAGTTGAACTGGTAATTGAGGAGGTTGGGCTCCAGTTGCGTGGGCGCGCGCGACAGCGAGCCGCCGCATTGCGTCTCCGTGCCCGCGGCCGCCGAAGCGCTCGGCGCACCGATCGCGACCACGCCCGCGGCTACCGCGAGCGCGACGCCGGCGCGCTGCGAGAGCGCGCTCTTCCCGTCGCTTATCGACATCAGACCTCCAGTGTTGGGTTCGACCGGCAGGCCGGTCCATGGCTTGCCTGACCCTCCCGGCCCGGCGTCATCTGCATCACCCTACCAAAGATGATTAGATAAGTGAAGAAGGTGCACAAAGCAAGCGAGCGCGGCGCGGGCGCCACGCTCGCCTGGCTTCCCATGCCGTGGGACGGGATGCGATCAGGTCAGGCCGGGACCTGACCCGCGCGCCGTCAGCGCGGCTGCGGCACGATCCGGATGTACGGCCTGGGTGCCTCCCACTCGCCGAAGATCTCGCGCGCTTGGTCGTCGGACACCGAGCCGGCGATGATCACGTCCTCGCCGTCCTGCCACTGGGCCGGGGTCGCGACCTTGTGGTTCGCGGTCAGCTGCAGCGAGTCGATCACCCGCAGCACCTCGTCGAAGTTGCGACCGGTCGTCATCGGGTACACGAGGATCAACTTGATCTTCTTGTCGGGGCCGATCACGAAGACGTTGCGAACGGTCTGGTTGTCGGCCGGGGTACGAGCGAGCGGATCGCCGCTGACCTCGGCGGGCAGCATCCCGTAAAGCTTGGCGACCGTGAACCTCGGATCGGCGATGATCGGGTAGTCGGGCCGTGCGCCCTGGGTCTCCTCGATGTCGTTCAGCCACTCCTCGTGCCTGTCCAGCGGGTCGACCGAGAGCCCGATGATCTTGACGCCGCGGCGGTCGAACTCGGGCTTGATCTTGGCCATGTAGCCGAGCTCGGTCGTGCAGACGGGCGTGAAGTCCTTCGGGTGCGAGAACAGGACGGTCCAGGAATCACCCATCCAGTCGTGGAACGTGATCCGGCCGTCGGTCGTGTCGGCTTCGAAGTCGGGCGCGACCTCTCCGAGCTTGAGCGTCATGCTTTCTCCTCCAATTGTGAGTAATTACGTCGAAATCTGATCAACTAGCATAGCTTTCGGTCTGGGCCCTGACATGGTCCAAGGACCGCACGGGTCGGACGAGCGCGAGCATCGCGAACGCGGGCAGGCACCCCAGGAGCATGATCGCCGCTGCCACCCGCTGGTCGTGCAGCGCCGCGGCGCCGAGCGTACCGACGTAGTGGGCGTAGACGGCGTCGGAGGCCGTCCCGAGCCAGCCGGCGACGAGCACCATCGGCAGCATGCAGCCGAGCATGCACGCCACCTTGCCGCGGCGGCTCGACCGGTGGGGGAGCGGGTCGACGCCGAGCACCGCGGCCCACAGCAGCAGCGCGCTGCCGAGGTACAGGGCGTGCTCGGCCACGTGCACGTATTGATTTCCGAGCGCGAGTCCGTAGACGACCGGCACATGCGTGATCACGATTATGCCGGAAAACAGCGTGATGCAGCCGACGGGAGCACTCAGCCGCCGCAGCACCGGTGAGTGCAAGTAGCGTGCGAGCGTGAGCCGCCCATCGCGCGGCAGCGCGTAGAGCGCGAGTCGCACGGGCGCGCCGGCGGCGAGCAGCGGCGCGACGACGATCCACAGGATCATGTGCTCCAGCATGTGGGCCGAGAGCCTGACGTCGGCCTGCGTGCCGATCCCCGAGTACAGATCGATCACCAGGACGGCCAGCCCGGAGAGGAAGCAGGCCGTGCGCCCGCGGGGCCAACGGCGATGGCGGCGATCGTTGCGCTCGCCGCGCGCGGCCGCCGACAGATAGACCGCCGCGACGACCGCCACCAGGATCAGGAACGTGGCCCCGACAGCGCCGTCGACGCTCCATTGCAGAGCGAGCGCCCGCGGACTCATCGCGCTACTGGAAGATCTCCGTCGTGCAGTCGCCGCCGGGCAGGTGGATCTCGTGCGGACGGGCGCCCTCGGCCTGCTCGTGGAAGTCGACGAAGAAGTCGCCGTCCAGCGCAAACGTGCCGTCGGCCTGGCGTTCGAGCTTCGTCAGCCATCCCTGGATGCCGGGATAGAACTGGTTGTCCCAGGTCGAATAGAGCGAGTTGGTCACGTATACCCGGTTGCCGTCGAGTGAGCTCTGGAGCATCTGCGGCCCGCCGTTGAGCGGACCGCTCGCTTTCGGATGGCCGCCCTCGCGACCGAGCAGGCCACCCAGCCAGACCTGCGATCGGAGCACCGGATGCCGGGGATCGGAGACGTCGTAATGGCGCAGGTCGCCGTGGAGCCAGTTGGAGAAGAAGAGATCGCGGTCGTCCATCGTGAGGACGAGATCGGTGGTCAGGCCCGGGACGCCGCCGGCCAGCGGCCACCCCTCCAGCTCCTCGTTGGCGACGTCGATCACCTTCTCCGCCTCCCACGAGCCGTTGTCGCGGTGGAAGCGGATGATGTTCGAGGACAGCGTCGCGCCGACAAACCCCTGCTCCGAGTCCGGATCGTGCTGCCAGCGGATCTCGAGCGGGATCAGGCCCTCGTCGCCCAGGTCGACCGTCTGCACCTTGGCGCGCCGCTCGAGGTCCCAGAAGTGCAGCCGCCGGCCGTACTTCCCTGCGGCCACGTCAGCGGGGTCGAACCCGGGGCGGAACGTGTTCGGCGCGCCCCACTCGCTCGACACGAGCGTGTTCTGGCGGGGCTGATACCAGAAGTCGTACATGAGCTCCTGGCCGTTTCGCTCCAGCGCCCATTGCCCGGCGATCGAGAAATCGCGGGCGTCGAGGACCGCGAGCCCGCCCGGCAGGTTCCCGAAGCCGTCGCCGAGCATCGACACCGTGACGATGTCACCGGGCATGCAGTGAACCGTATGGGGCGCGCTGAGCCCCAGCTTCTTGGTGATCTCCCCTCCATCGATCACCTGCTTGATCCGCGGCTGTCGCGGCTCGGAGATGTCGAGGATGTGGATCCGCGAGGAGAGCATCCCCGGCACGATCAGGGTGTCGCGCCGCAACTGCGAGTGGCACGCCGAAGAGCACGCGTTCCAACCGAAGTGATGTAGCTCGTCCCCGGCCTCGAGCATCTCCGTCCGATGGACGATCTGCCCGTAGCTCGACGAGCTCGGATCGACGTCGACGACCGCGATGAAGTCGGGCCGGTCGATGCCGGTTCCCTGATACAGCGCCGCCACGTAGATGAATTGCTCAGGAGGCTGCTGGCGCGCCACCTGTGGCTACGCATAGCCCGGACCGCTGTGCTCGTGTCCGGCGTGATCTTGGACGCTCATCGATTGCGCTCCTTCGTCCACTGAGTTCGGGCTCGCGAGTCCCGCGAGCGAGAAGCTACCCGCTCAGCCGCCGCCGGCACAAGCACGCTCACGCCGCCGCCTCGTGCCGCGCGAACAGCTCCGATCCGTTTGCCTGCAGCCGCCGCCATCCTCGACGATGAACTTGACCGGCCGGCCGTTGACCGGCCCGAACACCTTCGCGGCCGCCTCCGAGCCGTTGATGAACTGGTCGCCGATCGTCTTCGTCGACCCCGTGATGTCCGCGATGATCCCGATCGTGATCGGGTTCCCGGAACCGCCAGTGCCGCCACCGGTCTGTGCGGCCGGCTGGCTGCCCTGACTGGTCGCGGCGACGGTGCTGCTGCTACCGCTGCTACTGCTGCTGCCGCCGCAGGCCGCGACTAGCACCGCGACGGCGGGCACCGCGAGCGCCGCGAAGACCCGCGATCGCAAGGCGATTCGCCGAGCGACCGCGGGTTCGCGGGGGCGCGGGTGCCGCTGGGGAAGGGACGGATCGTCGCGCTGGGTCACAGAGTAACTCCATCAAGTTGATTTAACAAGCCCAAATAGTTGGTCGGCGATGATTCCGACCGCGAAGCGCCCAGTCAAATCGAGATTTCCGATCGCGCGATAGGCTTTCCCTAGTTTGTTGAGTGATAAACTCAACATTTATGCGAACCGAACAGCTCGAATACGTGGCGGCGGTCGCCAGATTGGGCTCGTTTCGGCGAGCGGCTGACGAGCTCCACCTCTCTCAGCCCGCGCTGAGCGAGACCGTCCGAAACCTCGAACGGGAGCTCGGCGTCGAGATTCTCGACCGCGGCCGCTCGGGGACGACGATCAGCGACGATGGACGCGAGCTGCTCGTGCACATGCTGAGCGTGATCGACGCGGTGGACCGCCTGCGCCGCGCGGCCAACGACCAGCACCAGGCGAGCCGCACGCTCCGCCTCGGAACGGTCAGCGCCGCGACCTCCCCGCTGTTGACGCCGACGATCCGGCGCTTCCGCGAGAGCCACCCCGTGACCGAGGTCGAGGTGATCACGCTGCAGCAGGATCAGATCCACCGCGATCTGCAGTCCGGCTGGCTCGACCTCGGGCTCGTCAACTACCTCCAGGACGACGACGTCTCACCCGCGATGGACACGACCGAGCTGCTCCGCGGGCGGATCGTCGTCTGCGTCCGCAGCGACCACCCACTCGCGGCGCGCAGCACCGTGCGACCGCAGGACCTGATCAGCGAGCCGCTCGTGATCATGCGCTCCGGCTACGTGATGCACCGCTACGTCCGCCGGATCCTCGACGGCTATGCGCCGCCGGCGTCCTACTCGGCCGACCGCGCCGAGATGGGCAAGCTGATGGTCGCCGAGGGCTTGGGCGCAACCGTGCTGCCGGACTACAGCGTGATCGGCGACCCGCTCGAGCGCCACGGGACGATCACCTACCGCGAGATCGAGCACGACACGACCGACGTGCGCCTGGTGATCCAGCGACGGCGATCGAGCTCGGCGCCCGCCACCGCGCGCGACCTTCATCGGCTGTTCATCGAATGCGCCCGCGAGTTCCTCGCCGGCCGCCTAACCGACCGAAGGGAGCCTCATGTCACTGACCGCACTGATCGAAGAGAACCGCTCCGCCGTCGCAACCGAACCGGCGAAGGCGAAGGTCACGTTCAGCGTCGAGGGTGAGCTCGCCGGCGTGACCGAAGTCGCCACCCGCGCGCGCCACCACGCGCATACCGTCGATGAGCCGGCGGCGCTCGGCGGCGAGGACGCCGGCGCCAACCCGCTTGAGCACGCGCTGATCGCGCTCGCGTCCTGCCAGGCGATCACGTACCGGTTCTGGGCCGCCAAGCTCGGGATCGAGCTCGAGGGGATCGAGATCGTCGCGGAGGGAGACCTCGACGTGCGCGGCTTCTTCGGCTTCGACGACGGCGTCCGGCCCGGCTTCACGGCGGTGCGGCTACAGGTCACGGCGATCGGGCCCGAGTCCTCGGAGCGCTATCAGGAGCTCGCCGACGCCGTCGACGCCCACTGCCCGGTGTACGACCTCTTCAGCCACCCCACTCCGATCGAGCGCACGATCGCGGTCGCCGCCTGATCCGGGGGCGGTGCCGGCGGGCCGGCGCGCTCCCCGTATTACTCTTGCTCGGGGATGCGTCGCTATCTGCTACCCGGGGTGATCGCTGGCATCGCGGTCCTGTTCGTGGTGCTGCTCACGTACGCGATCTCCAACCAGGGCGAGAACACCTCGATCGACGCCTCCGTCGCGCGCGGCGCGTTCCCGGTTGCGCCGAACTCGAACATGGAGCTGCCGGTGCTCGGCTCCAGCCGCGAGGAGACGCTCGCGGACTTTCGCGGCAAGGTGGTCGTGCTGAACGTGTTCGCGTCGTGGTGCGATCCATGCCAGGCCGAGGCGCCCGTGCTCGAGCACGCGGAGCAGACGATCGCCGGCAAGGGCGCGACGATCCTGGGCGTCACGTATGAGGACGCGTCGAGCGCGTCTGAGCAGTTCGTGCGCCAATGGCACCTCACCTACCCGGTCGTGCGTGACGTCAGTGGCAGCTTCATCCACGCTTACGGCACAGACGCCGTGCCTGAGACGTTCGTGATCAATCGCCAAGGGAAGATCGTCGCGCTGCGCCGCTACGAGGTCGACAGCGCGTGGCTGCACCAGACGCTCGCTCCGCTGCTGAGTTGACGGAGTGCTCGTGAGACGCAGTCGCTCAGGCCTCATGCAACGCTCCCGCCCCAAACTCGTGCGCGCCCCGTTGCTCGCGCTGGCGCTGTGGATCGCGGCCGTTCCGGGAATCGCTCTGGCCGCCACCCCGCGGACGTCGCTGATGAGCGTCGAGAACGACGTGATGTGCGTCGTCTGCCGCGAATCGCTCGCCGTCGCCCAGTCGCCCCAGGCCCAACAGGAGCGCGCGATCGTCGAGTCGCTGATCGCCCAGGGAGAAACGAAGAGTCAGATCGAGCGAGCGCTCGTCGCCCAGTACGGCGTGGCCGTGCTCGGCAAACCGCCGGCGCACGGATTCAACCTGCTGGTCTACATCCTGCCGCCCGCGCTGTTGGCGATCGGGGCGGCGACGCTGGCGATCACGTTGCCACGCTGGCGACGGCGGACGCGCGCGGCCGCCGCCGGGTCGGGAGGCACAGTTCCCAAGCTGAGCGCCGCCGACGCGCGACGGCTCGACGAAGATCTCGCGCGCTTCGAACGCTGACTGCGCGGAGGGCCACCTCTACATCGCGTCGGGCGCGCTGACCCCCAGCAGGCCGAGCGACAGCGCGAGCACCGTGCGGCGATGCGCTCGACAGCGCGAGTCGGAAGGACTCCGCGGACTCGGGCTCGGCCCCGACGACGTGGCAGTCGCGGTAGAAGGCCGTGAAGTCCTGCGCCAGCTCGAGCGCGTAGGCGGCGATCCGGTGCGGCGCGCGGCGGGCCGCCGCCTCGGCGACCTCCTCCGGGAACGCCGCCAGCGTCTTGATCAGATCGCGTTCGGCGGGGTGCAGCGGGCCGGCGTCCCAATCGGCTTGCGGCGAGAAAGCAGCCGCGAGCCGGTCCGCCGACACGCGCCGCAGCATCGATGCGATCCGCGCGTGCGCGTACTGCACGTAGTAGACGGGATTCTCGGAGGATTCCCGGCGCGCGAGGTCGAGATCGAGGTCGATCGTGCGATCCTGCGAGCGCTGCAGCATGAAGAAGCGCGTCGCGTCGACGCCGATCTCGTCGAGCAGCTCGTCGAGCGTCACGAACGAGCCGGCCCGCTTGGACATCGCTCTCTCGCCCTCGACAGGTGCACGAACTGCAGGAGCGGCATCTCGATCGTGTCGGGATCGCCGCCGAGCGCGGCCATCGCCGCCTTCAGCTCGCGCACGTACGCGTGGTGGTCGGCCCCCACCGGGTTGAGCTGTCGATCGAAGCCGCGCTCGCGCTTGTCCAGCATGTAGGCGAGGTCGGCCGCGAGGTACGTGGGCTCGCCGTTGGAGCGGATCACGCACCCGGTCCTTGTCATCGCCGAACGCCGTCGTGCGCAGCCACAGCGCGCCGTCGGAGCGATACGTCTCGCCGAGCTCGTCGAGTATCTCGAGCGTGCGATCGAGCTCGCTGGGCGACCCGAGATGCAGCGTGCGTTCGCTGAAGAACGTGTCGAACTGCACGCCGTAGCGGTTGAGCGTCGCCTTGATCGAGGCGAGCAGCAGCTCGACCGCGGCCCGAGCGATCGCATCGACGTCGGCGTCGGAGTCGCGCGCCTCGGGAGCTGCGCCGCGAGGTCGTTGACGTAGTCGCCCTGGTAGCCGCCCTCGGGTACCTCGGCGCTTCTGGCGCGAGCGATCACGGACTCGCCCAGGAGCCGAATCTGCGAGCCGGCGTCGTTGAAGTAGTACTCGCGCGCGACCGTGTGGCCATAGTGCTCGAGGATCCGCGCGAGCGCGTCGCCGTACGCGGCGTGGCGGCCGCTGGCCGCGACCAGCGGCCCTGTGGGGTTGGCCGAGACGAACTCGACGAGGATCCGCTCCGGCGCCTGCGCCCCACCCGCTCCGAACCGCTCGCCCGTCGCGAGGATGCTCGCGAGCGCAGCGCGGTGCCAGCGTCCGATAGGAACAGGTTCAGGAACCCCGGGCCGGCGACCTCGACTCGCTCCAGGTCGTCCTGGAGCGAGCTCAGGAGCGTGGCACCGAGACGCTCCGCGAGCTCACGCGGCGAGGACTCCAGCAGCGGCGCGAGCAGCATCGCGGCGTTCGTCGAGTAGTCCCCCTGCCCGGCCCGCTTCGGGCGCTCGACCTTGATCTGCGGCAGCTCACCACCAGAGCCGCGCAGCGCGATCGCCGCGGCGCGGACGGCCGCGCCGAGCTCGTTGAACGGATCCGACACCACCACGCTCATTGCCACAGAGCGTAGCTCCGGCGCTCCGAGCTCAGTAGTGATAGGGCTCGCCCGCGAGGATCTTGTGTCCGCGGTAGAGCTGCTCGAGCAGCACGACACGCGCCAGCTGGTGCGCGAGCGTCAGCTCACCGAGCGAGAGCCGCTGGTCGGCCTCGATCTCGATCCCGTGCGGACCGCCGATCACGAAGCACAGGTCGAGGCCGCTCTGGCGCCGCGCCTCGAGGAACTGGCTGAAGGCGATCGAATCGAACTGCTCGCCCTGGCGGTCCAGCAGCGACACGAACGCGCGCTCGGGGATGCGGCGAGCCGCCTGCTCGTCCTCCCGGACCTCGATGTGCTCGAGCCGTACGTGCCGGGCAAGCAGCTTCTGGTAGTGCTGGACGTCGTCTGCGTACGGCGGCCGCAATCTGCCCACGGCAACGACGACGATCCGCACGATGGGATACTACGTGCACATGGAAGAGCCGAATCCGCCAGAGCGGCACATCAACATCCATTTCTCGCCGGACATCATGGCCGGCGTCTACGCGAACTTCGCGAACGTGAGCCATTCGGATTACGAGTTCACGATCACGTTCGCGCGCGTCGATCACGAGGTCGAGGACGAGGAGATCCCGGGAGTCGTCGTCTCGCGCATCAACCTCTCGCCGAAGTTCATGCGTGAGCTGATCGACGCGATGCAGGACAACTACTCCAAATGGCAGACCCGAGAGGGAATCAAGAACCTCCCCGAGTGGGGAGGCGGCCAGCAGGAGTGAGCTCCGCCTCGCGGCGGGACCAGGCGACCGCGGCACCGATCCGCTCGAGCGTCGAGGGGTGGGTCGCGAGCACCGAGCTGACCCATCGCGGCGGATCGAGATCGGCGACGTTCTGGAGCGCAATCGCGCGTTCGAACGAGACGAACGCGTCCGGCGAGCGCGACAGCTCGAGCGAGTACTCGTCCGCCCGACGCTCCAGCGCACGGGAAAGCGCGTTGCCGATCAGGCCGACCGGCGCGCTGACGATCGCTGCCGCGAGCGCGAGCGGCGGCAGCGCGGCCGGCGTCCCCGGCTGTGCCCCGAGCGTGCTGCTGAGCTGCTGGACGGCGAACGCCAGCGCGGGCGCAACGAGCGCCGCGTAGCCAACGCCGCGGATCACGTCGCGGTGGCGGACGTGCGCGAGCTCATGCGCGACGACGACCCTGACCTCGTCGCGGCCGTAGCGGTCCAGCAAGGTGTCGAACAGGACGACCCGCTTCGTCGGCCCCGAGGCCCGTGACGTACGCGTTGGCGGCCGTCGTGCGCCTGCTCGCGTCGATCGAGTAGATCTCCCCCACGCGCACGCCGGCGGCGCTCGCGAGCTCGAGCACGTCGGACCGGGTCTCGCCCTCCGGCAGGCGCGTGAAGTCGTTGAACACGGGGTCGAGCAGCACCGGTGCAAGCGTGGTCAAAACCGCGCCGACCAACACCGAGGCAACCGACGCCGGCAGCCACCAGGCGCGCGGATAGCGCCGCGTGGCCGCGACCGCGGCAGCGCTGCCGGCGGCCGCGAACGCGGACTGGATCGCGGTCGCCTTACCCACGTCGACGGCCCATCCGCCCCACGACTGTGTCACGAGGCCGACGGTCTTCGCTCGCTTGCGCGAGAGCGCGGCGAGCGGCAGCGGCGGCAGCGTCAGCGCGGTCGCGAGGATCGCTCCGGCTCCTGCTCCGGCCAGCACCGGGTGCCGCGCGGGGCGGCGCAGCAGCGCCGGCGGCCGCTTGGCGAGGAGCGCGAGGGCGGCTGCGTCGACGGCGCCGCGAGCGAGCCCCAGGGCCAGCTGGGGCCGGGCGAACCGCTCGCCGCGAGCGACCTCCTCGGGCGTGAAATAAGCCTCCACCCGGGTCGGCGCGGGGGCGATCGGGCGCCCTCGAGGTGCCAGCAATCGCCTTCCGGCCTCCGCCGCCGTGCCCGCCAACAGAAGAGATCCGACAACCCTTTGGCACGAAGACCGCCTCACCCGAGAGACTGTAGCCGTGCAAGTCGCGATCGTTTCCGACATCCACGGCAACCGGCAGGCGTTCGAGGCCGTCCTGGAGGACATCCAGAGCTCTGACTGCGAGGAGATGTGGTGCCTCGGGGACCTCGTGGGCTACGGCGCCGATCCCGACGCGTGCGTGGAGCTCGCGCGCCAGCATGCCTCGGTCTGCCTTGGCGGCAACCACGACCTCGGCGTTCGTGGAACGCTCCCATTGGAGGAGTTCTCGCGGGGCGCCCGGCTGGCGGCGCAGTGGACGCGGGAGACGATCACGCCGGAGACGATGGAGTACCTGAACTCGCTCGCGCCGCAACGGCTCCGGGAGCTGGTCGGGCTCTACCACGCGAGCCCGCGCGACCCCGTGTGGGAATACGTCCTCTCGCCACTGCAGGCCGAGCTCTGCTTCGACCTGCAGCGCCACAGGATCTGCCTGATCGGCCATTCGCACGTCGCCCTGTCGTTCATGCGCCCGCCCGGGGCGGCCGCGACCGGCCAGACGCGCGCGGCCGGCGAGGAGCTCGACCTGAGCTCGGGGGAGTGGTTGATCAACCCGGGAAGCGTCGGACAGCCGCGCGACGGCGACCCACGCGCGGCCTGGCTCGAGCTCGACCTCGACCAGCTCGTCGCCCGCTACCGCCGGACCGAGTACGACATCGCGGGTGCCGCGTCGGCGATCCGCGCCGCCAGGCTGCCCGATTCGCTGGCGGAGCGGTTGTCGTTCGGACAGTGAGTGATCTCGGTCCAAGCGCCCTGGACGCTTGAACCTAACGCCAACGCAACCGGGCCACCCTCTAAAGTCACGCCGCGGATGCGCAAAGCACCACGCGCAGTCCTCGCCGGTACGCTCGGGTTCGCCGTTTCGGTACTCGCCGCTTGTGGCAGTACGGGTGGGCTGCTCTCGAGCGACCAGGCGAGCACCTTGAACAACGACCTCGGCTCGATCTCCTCGGCTGTGGCGGCTGGCCAGTGCGCGCAGGCGGCCCAGGCGTCGACCACGTTCAGCAACGACGTTGCGAACCTGTCGGGGATCGACGGGACGTTGGCGGCCAATCTCAGCCAAGGCGCCAGCACGGTCGGCGAGCTGGCAGCGACGGCCTGCAAGACCCCGCCGGTGACGACGAAGGCGGCGACCACGAGCACGAGCACCTCGACCACGACGACGACGACGACGTCCACGCCGACCACGACGACTTCGACCACGACGCCCACCACGACGACCACGACGACGACCCCGCCGACGACGACCACGACGAGCACGACAACGCCGCCGCCGACGACCACGACGACGACTGCAACCACGCCGCCGCCGACGACCACGACGACCCAATCGGGTACAACTACCTCGACGGGCACGAATGGCGGCGCTGGCCTTGGCACGACCGCAGCCGGCGTCCCACCGTCCAACGGCCCATGACGGGAACGACAACAATCGCGGGGCGCTACCGGATCGAAGGCCGACTCGGCGTCGGCGGCATGTCGACCGTCCACCTCGCCTTCGACCAGCGACTCGAGCGCTACGTCGCTCTGAAGCTACTCGCGGAGCACCTCGCCGACGACCCGGCATTCGTCTCGCGTTTCCGGCGCGAGGCGCTCGCGGCCGCGCGTCTCGTGCATCCCAACATCGTCCAGGTGTTCGATTTCGGATTCGACGAAGGCCATCACCAGCACTTCATCGTGATGGAGCACGTGTCCGGGGCGTCGTGCGCCGAACTGTTGCGGGATCGCGGCCACCTCGATGTCCTGCGAGGCGCTGGACGTCGTCTCGCAGGCCTGCCGCGGGCTCGACTACGCCCATCGCAACGGCGTCGTCCACCGCGACGTCAAACCGGGCAACCTGCTCGTCTCCGACTCGGATGTCGTCAAGCTCGCCGATTTCGGAATCGCGCGGGCGACCGACCAGTCGAGCATCACGCAGGTCGGCTCGGTTCTCGGCACCGCCGCCTACCTCTCGCCGGAGCAGGCTCGCGGCGAGGAAGCAGGGCCGCAGGCCGACATCTATTCGCTCGGCGTCGTCACCTACCAGCTCATGTCGGGCCGGCTGCCGTACGAGGCCACGTCGCTTTCGGAGCTGGCGCTCAAACAGCAGCGCGAGTCGCCGGAGCCGCTCGAGCAGCTCAGCCCGCACGTGCCGCGGGAGCTCGCGCAGTCGGTCGCGCTCGCGCTCGCGATCGACCCGCAGCGCCGGCCGCAAGACGCGAGCGCGATGGCCGACATGCTGCGCAATGGCGCTCGCGGCATCTCGCCACTCCCGCCCGGGACGGCCGACGGACGCCGCGCGACCGGAGCCGCGACGCGCGTGCTGCCCGACCGAGGCCCTCGCGAAACGAACCGCACCGGGCGCCGCCAGCAGCTGCCGCCGGATCCTCAAGATGGCTACGCGACCGCCGCGACGAGGGTGTCCGGTCGCAAAGCCCAGCCGCCTCCGCGCAGTGCGCAGCCGGCGCCCGGGCGCGGCTCGGCCCGGCCCGTCCCCGCGCGCCGCCCCCAGCCGACGCGGGCGCCGGCACGACAGCAGGGCGGCAGGCGCTGGGCGCGCCGGCTGACCGGGCTGCTCGCGCTCGCGCTCGTCGTCGGAGCCGCGATCGCCGTCGCGATCGTGATCTCGAAGAGCACGTCCTCGTCGGTCGTCAAGGCTCGCACGATCATGTCGCACGACTTCCAGGACGCCTACAACCAGCTGACCAGCCTGATCAACCAGTACACGAAGTAGCTGTGCTCACCGGGCTGCGGAGGGGCGCCCGGGGAGATCTGCTCCGTGCTCACCGGAGAGGGGTGCTCCGGGCTTAGCGGGGAGCGGTGCTCCGGGCTCGACCGGCCACGAGGGGTGCTCCGGGCTCACTGGGGAGGGGTGCTCCGGGCTTACCGGAGAGGGTGCTCTGGGCTTGGCGGGGAGGTCTGCTCGGTCGTCACGGTGCGGTGCCGGCGCTGAGCCCGGCGGACACCTCGGGGAGGCGGCCCTCGTCGATCGCCTCGCGCAGATCCTCCATCAGCCTTCCGATGAAGCTGAGGTTGTGCAGCGTCAGCAGCCGCAGCGCCGTCAATTCGCCCGCGCGCAGCAGATAGTGAAGGTACGCGCGCGAGTATCCGCCGGCGCAGCACGGACACGGGCAGCCGGCGAGGATCGGGTCGTGGCTGTCCCGCCACGAACCTTTCCCGAGGTCGACACGCCAGCGCGCGCCTGGCTCCGGAACGAGCGCCACGCCGTGCCGTGCAAGCCGCGTCGGCATCGCGCAGTCGAACGTGTCGACCCCCAGGGCGACGCCGGCGATCAGGTCCTCGATGTCGCCGATCCCGAGCAGGTGCCGAGGCCGGTCCGGAGCAGCCTCCTCCAGCGCAGCCGTGCTCCACTCGACGACCTCGAGCATCTGGGCCTTGTCCCGCCCGAGCGAGCCCCCGATCGCGATTCCGTCGCAGCCGCTCGCCGCGACGATCTGCGCCGACTCGAGCCGCAGATCGCGCGTCCACGCCGCCCTGCACGATCCCATAGACGACCTGCTCGGGAGGACCGTACTCGGCGTGCCAGCGCAGGCAGCGCTCGAGCCATCGATGGGTCCGTTCGGTCGAGCGCGCGGTGTAATCGCGCGAGGCGTGAAACGGCGTGCACTCGTCGAGCACGAGCGCGATGTCCGAGCCGAGCGCGGCCTGGATGGCCATCGACTCTTCGGGGCCGAGGAACCGCTCACCACCGTCGAGGTAGGAGCGAAATCGCACGCCCTCCTCCGCGATCTCGAGCACGGCGCCGTCGCTGCCCCGCGGCCGCCCGCGCCCCTTGATCTCGTCGGCGACGCTCCCGTGGCCCATCGAGAACACCTGAAAGCCGCCCGAGTCGGTCATGATCGGGCGCTCCCAGCGCATGAACTCGTGCAAGCCGCCGAACTCGCGCACGAGCTCGGGGCCCGGGCGCAAGCAGCAGGTGGAAGGTGTTCGCGAAGATCAGCTCGTAGCCGAGCGCGGCGACGTCGCGTGGCTCCAGCGTCTTGACCGCCCCCCGGGTCGCGAGCGGCACGAACGCGGGCGTGCGGACGTCGCCGTGGGCCAGGTGCAGCGTGCCCGTGCGCGCCCGTGAGTCGGGCGCTCGCGTTGCGACCGTGGACATCCGCGCACAGTAACGGCGTGGGCATGCGTGGCCGATCACCCCCGCACGATTACGACGGCGGCGTGGCAATCGAAGAGCCGCCGCCGGCGTTCGCCCGGCGGCGGCTCGTGAAGTCGGATCGCTCCGAGAGCTTCCTACGAGGCGTCGCCGGCCGGCGCGCTCTCGGTGGTCTCGTCCGTCGAGCTCTCGACCGTGGTCGGCTCCGAGCCGACGCTGATCTCAACCGTGTGCGGCTTGGGCGTCTCCGGCTTCGGAATCCGCACCTCCAGCACGCCCTTCTCGAAGCTGGCCTTCACGGCGCTCGGATCGACGCCCTCGGGGAGCGTCAGAGTGCGCGCGAACGAGCCGAACGACCGCTCAACGCGATAGAAGCCTTCCTTGCGCTCCTCGTGCTCGGCCTTCCGCTCACCGGAGACCTTCAGCGTGTGGTCCTGGACCTCGATGTGAACGTCGTTCTCGCTGATTCCGGGCAGGTCGGCCCGCAGGACGAACGCCTCAGGCGTCTCGACCAGGTCCATCGCCGGGATCCACCGGCGCTGCGCGACGCCGTTGCCGCCGTTGCGCGAGGTCGGGGTGTCGAAGAACGTGTTGAACAGACGATTCATCTCGCTCTGAATGGAGCCCAGCTCTCGGGCCGGCTCCCAACGAATCAATGCCATCTTGCAAGTACCTCCTGTAGGGAGAATGAGTGTTTCCTGATTATGAAATCTAAGTGATCTCGTGGCAAGTGTCTTGTATTGTAGCAGCGCAGATGTGGGTTTCGTAGCCGGCTGTCGCCGGCAGACGCGGGGGCCAGTGGCCGGGTCGCCACGTGCTGGCGAGCCGCCCCGCGGGGCCCGAGCAAGCTAGACCCACGGCAGCCCTCCGACGCTCACGCAAGCCTCTTCTCCTGCGGCAAACCTCGACGGCAACGCGCCACCGACACGCGCGTTGACCTAAACCGCGCGATCCGCGGCAAACCTCGACCACGACACGCCACCGACCGCCGCGTCGAGGAACACCGCGCCATCCCCGATCGAGCGCCGGGCCAGACCCACGGGACCTCCAACCGCCGCGGCGGCCAACAGCCCCGCCAGCTCCCCCCAGAGAGGTCAGCTCGGGACGATCAACGATCGCCGCCGTCATCGCCGCCGGCTGCTCGATCCCGAGCAGCTCGCAGCGACGGTCGGCGCGACGTCGGCCAGGACCCCCTCGACCGCACGAGCGCACGCCGGGGACGGTGACGATCAGCGGCACGGGGTTGAGCGAGTGCGCGGTGTTGGGGCTGCCGTCGGCCTCGAGCATCTGGTCGGCAGTTGCCGTGATCGGCGGTGACGATGCAGGCGCCCCGCCGGACGCGTGGACCACGTCGACGACAGAGCCGAGGCAGCGCGTCGACGGTCTCGATCGCCTCGACCGCGGCCGGGATCACCCCGGTGTGGCCGACCATGTCGGCGTTGGCGAAGTTGATGATTCCGAACGCCGGCAAGTCCGCGCGCCAGCTCGAGACGAAGGCGTCCGCAGCCTCCACGCGCGCTCATCTAGGGCTTCAGGTCGTAGGTCGGACGTCGCGCGGCGAGGGCACCAGCTCGCGCCGCTCGCCGGGCAGCGGATCCTCCTCGCCGCCGTTGAAGAAGTACGTCACGTGCGGGTACTTCTCGGTTTCGGCGACGTGGAGCTGGCGCGCGCCGCTGGCCGGCGATCACGATCGACAGCGTCGTCGTCGGGTGCTGCGGCGGGAACGCGACCGGGTAGGGCCAACCCTCCTCGTACTCGGTCATCGTCGCGTAGCGCTCGACCACCGGAGCGCCGCCCCGATCGACCTCCGTGAATCCCGGCTCGGCCAGCGCGCGGGTCGAGCTCGCGCATCCGGTCGGGGCGGAAGTTGAACGCGAACACGCGAGTCGCCGGGCGCGGATCAGCGCCTCGCTCGCCGACGAGCGTCGGGCGTGATGAACTCGTCGGTCTCGCCCCGCTCGTACGCTGCCCGGACGGCCTCCTCGCGCCGTCGCACAGCGATGCTCGGCACGGCCGTGCGACGAGCAGGTCGTAGGCGCGCTGGACGCGATCCCAGCGGCGGTCCCGATCCATCGCCCAGTAGCGGCCGACGACCGGTGCCGATCGCGCCCCGCCCCGGCACTTCGCATCCAGCCACCGACCGTCGCAAGGTAGCCGGCGCCCGACGTGGGCAGCGTGTCGCGGCCGTCGGTGAACGCGTGCAGGACGAGATCGCGGGACGCCGTGCTCGGCCGCGATCTGGATCAGCGCGTGGAGGTGGGTGAAGCCGGAGTGAACGCCGCCGTCCGACACGAGCCCGAGCAGGTGCACTCGCTCGGCTCCGGAGAACGCCGCCCGCAGCACCGGGTTCGCGGCCAGCGACCCGTCCTCGACCGCGTTGTCGATCCGCGTGAGGTCCTGCATCACGACGGCGCCTGCGCCGAGGTTCAGATGGCCGACCTCCGAGTTCCCCATCTGGCCGTCGGGCAGGCCGACGGCGCGGCCGCTTGCGTTCAGCGTCGAGTGGGGGTACGTCGCCCAGAGCTCGTCGAACACCGGCGTGCTGGCGAGTGAGACTGCGTTGCCGGGACCGGCGGGCGCGACCCCCCAGCCGTCGAGCACGACAAGCGCCACGCGCGGCGCCGGCAGGGTCGAGGCTCCGCGCGGCAGCGGCACGTCACTCGGCTGCCGCGACGATGTCCGCGAACTCGCTCGGGTCGAGGCTCGCGCCGCCGACGAGCGCGCCGTCGACGTCGGGTAGCTCGAGCAGCTCGCGGGCGTTGTCCGGCTTGACGCTGCCGCCGTACAGGATCCGCGTGCGCTGCGCCTGAGCCTGGTCGCGATCGGCGACGAGCGCGCGGACGAAGGCGATCGCGTCCTGCACCTGCTCGGGCCGGGCGACGATCCCGGTGCCGATCGCCCAGATCGGCTCGTATGCGATGACGACCTCGCCGAGCCGCTCGATCGGCACGCGCGCGAGGTCCTCTTGAACCTGATGGCGGAGCTTGCGCTCGGTGTCGCCTCGCTCGTGCTCCTCCTCGCTCTCGCCGACGCAGAGGATCGGTGCGAGCCCGGCCTCGAGCGCGGCCGGCACCTTCAGCGACAGCGCCTTGTCGTTCTCGCCGAAGAACTGCCGCCGCTCGGAGTGTCCGAGGATGACGCCGTGGACACCGACCTCGACCAGCATCGGCGCCGACACCTCGCCTGTGAACGCGCCGGCCGCCGCCTGGTGCATGTTCTGGGCGTAGACCTCGACGCGCGACCCGCGCGTGGAATCGACCATCGCCTGGAGCGCCAGGTACGGTGGACACACGGCGACGTCGACCGTGGCGGTCGAAACGCGCGGCAGCAGCGCCTGGATCAGCGCTTCCGCCTCGGCAACCGTGTTGTTCATCTTCCAGTTGCCGGCGATCAGGGGCGTGCGGTCGCTCACGCGAGTGCCTCGACGCCGGGCAGAGCCTTGCCCTCGATCAACTCGAGTGACGCGCCGCCGCCGGTCGACAGGTGGGTGACCTGATCGGCCAGACCGAACTGCTGCAACGCCGCACCCGAGTCCCCCCCACCGACCACTGTCACGCCGGGCGCGTGGGCGATGGCGTCCGCGACCGCGCCCGTGCCGGCGGCGAATGGCGCCGTCTCGAACGCCCCCATCGGACCGTTCCAGAACACCGTTCCGGCAGCGTCGATCACGCGCGCATATTCCGCGGCGGTCCGTGGCCCGATATCGAGTCCCATCATCCCGTCCGGCACATCGACGCCGTCGACCGTGCGCGGCGCGGCGGCGGCGTCCAACGAGTCGGCGACCACGAGATCGACTGGAAGCTCGAGCTTCGCGCGCGTACCGTCGCCGTCCGCGAGGATCTCGCGCGCAAGTTCGACGTCCTCGGGTGCGCACAACGACGCGCCGACGTCGTGTCCCTGCGCGGCGAAGAACGGGAAGCACATCGCGCCGCCGATCAAGATCGTGTCGGCGAGCTGCCGGAAGCGGTCGATGACGGCGATCTTGTCGCTCACCTTGGCGCCGCCGAGAACCGCTACGAGCGGCCGCGCCGGATCTTCGAGCAGCCCTCGGAGCGCGTCCACCTCGCGCTCCAGCAGCAACCCGGCGGCACGGTCGCCGACGAGGTGCGCGACGCCCTCGGTGGAGGCGTGGGCTCGGTGGGCGGAACCGAACGCATCGTCGACGTAGACATCTGCCAGCTCGGCGAGCGCGGCGGCAAGCGCGGCGTCGTTCTTCGTTTCGCCCGGCTCGAACCGGACGTTCTCGAGCAGGAGCATGTCTCCGGGTCGGAGCCGCTCCGTCAGTGCTCTGACCTCGGAGCCGACGACCCCCGGCGCGAGCTTCACGGGCGCGCCGGTCAGCTCCGCGAGTCGATCAGCGACGGGCTTCATCGAGAGGTCGGGCTCGCGGTCCTTCGGGCGACCCAGATGCGACACGAGCACGAGCCGGGCCCCCGCCTGCCGCAGGGCTTCGATCGTCGGCAGCGCTGCCCGGATACGGCTGTCGTCGCTGACTGAGCCGCCGGCGAGTGGAACGTTGAAGTCGACCCGAACGAGCACTCGCTTCCCGCGCAGGTCGCCGAGATCCCGAATCGTTCTCACAACACCCTTTGCACGAGCTCAGCGATCCGGTTCGAGTAACCCCACTCATTGTCGTACCAGGCGACGACCTTGACCATGGTCCCTTCCATGACCGCCGTCAACTCCGAGTCGACAATTGAGGAAGCCGGGTTCTTGATGATGTCTGTGGACACGATCGGGTCCTCTGTGTACTCGAGGATGCTCTGCATCGCGCCCTCGGATGCGGCTGCCAGCAGCGCGGCGTTGACCTCTTCGACGGTCGTCTCATGCTCACACTCGACCGTCAGGTCCACGACGCTCCCGGTCGCCACGGGAGCACGGATTGAAAACCCGTGCAGCTTGCCGTTCAGCTCCGGGATCACCAGCCCGATCGCCTTGGCGGCGCCCGTCGACGCGGGTATCAGGTTGATCGCCGCGGCGCGCGCACGGCGCAGGTCGCGGTGCGGCATGTCCTGCAATCGCTGGTCGGCCGTATATGCGTGGATCGTCGTCATCAGGCCGTGGCGGATCCCGAGCGTGTCGTGCAACACCTTCGCCACCGGCGCCAGGCAGTTCGTCGTGCACGACGCGTTGGAGATCACGTTTTGCGTCTCGCGGTCGTACACCTCCTCGAAGTTCACTCCGAGTGCCACAGTCACATCCGGATCGGTCGCCGGGGCAGAGATCACGACCTTCTTGGCGCCGCCCTCGAGATGCTTGGCGGCGTTCTCGCGGTCGGTGAAGCGCCCGGTCGATTCGATCACGACGTCTGCACCGAGTTCACCCCACGGGAGGTCGGCGGGGTCGGACTCGGCGAGAACTCTGATCTCCTTGCCGTCGACCGCGAAGCCGTGCTCGGTCGCCTCAATCCGGCCCGGAAACGGTCCGTAGTTCGAGTCGTACTTCAGCAGGTGCGCGATCGTCTTCGGATCGACCAGGTCGTTGACCGCGAGCCAGTCGATGTCGGCGCCGCGCTCGTATGAGGCGCGAAACACGTTGCGACCGATGCGGCCAAAGCCGTTGATGCCAACCCGTACCGACATTGAACGAATCCCCCTTTCCATTTGGGATGCGAAGTCCGCCGACCGACTTCGACTCCCGGCGGCGGGGCGGCGAAGGCTACAAGACGGCGAACCGAGAGTTCGTGTCGCAGCGGCAGCGGCGAACCGCTCACGCCGGCCGCTCCACGTCGCGGTGCAGCACTTTGGTCAGGTAATCCTCGTCACGCTCGTAGCGCTTGTTGAGGTGCTCGGCGATCGCCACTGAGCGGTGCCTGCCGCCCGTGCAGCCGATCGCGATCACCAGATGGGCCTTGCCTTCGGCCAGATATTGCGCGAGCAGGTAGTCGAGCAGCGGGTGCAGATGGTCATAGAAGACATCCAACTCACCAGTTCGATTGATGAACTCGACAATGTCGGGATCGTTCCCGGTAAGCGGACGCAGGTCAGCCTCGTAGTGTGGATTCGGCAGGAACCGCACGTCGAACAGCAGGTCCGGGTCGCGGGCTGGGCCGTACTTGAAGCCAAAGCTCTGGAAGGTGACCGCCAGTCGCCCGGGGTTGCGCGAGGGCAGCAGATCGTCCGCGAGCTTGCGCCGCAGCATCGCGGCCGTCAGGCCCGTCGTATTGATCACGACGTCGGCGCGCTCGCGCAGCGGCGTGAGCAGGGCCCGCTCGCGCTCGATCCCCTCGGCGACGCTGCCGGTCGGCGAGATCGGATGCCGCCGTCGCGTCTCCTTGTAGCGCGTCAGCAGCGCCTGCTCGTCGGCCTCCAGGAACAGCACCCGTAGCATCACCCCGCTGGCCCGCAACTCGTCGAGCATGCCAGACAGCTGCGCAAAGTAGCTTCCGCCGCGCACGTCGGAGACGACCGCCGCACGTTCCACCTTGGAGCCGGTGTGCATGAACAGATCGACGAGCGAGCGGATCAGCTCAGACGGCAGGTTGTCGACACAGAAGTAGCCCTCGTCCTCGAACGCCGCCATCGCGGTGGACTTCCCGGCGCCCGAAAACCCGGTGATGATCACCACATCCTTGAGAGCGGAGGCTTCCATGATGTACAGCTTGACGGGCGCCGCAGACACGCGTGGTGCGAACCTGAGAACCCGCCCCTCAGACTCCGGACTTGTGCATCTCACGGTGCAGCTCGCGGGCCAGCTTGCCCGGCAGCCCGGGAACCGCCTCGAGCTCCTCGCGACTGGCACTCAGGATCGCCTCCGGTGAGCCGAAGTGCTGGAGTAGCGCGCGCTTGCGCGCGGGACCGACGCCGGGCAGCTCGTCCAGGATCGAGGCCGTCATCGCGCGATCGCGCCGCGTGCGGTGGTGGGTGATCGCGAAGCGATGTGCTTCGTCGCGCACACGCTGCAGGAGCTGCAGCTCGGGAGTGTCGTGGGCCAGGCGAAGCGGCGCCGCGCGGCCGGGAATGAACACTTCTTCGATCCGCTTGGCGAGTGAGATCACGAGGACGCCGCGTTCCCTGAACCCCTGCAGCGCCCGCAAACCCGCCGATAGCTGACCCTTGCCGCCGTCGATCACGACCACGTTCGGGAGCGCCGCGAAGCTCGGGTCGAACTCGCGGTCGTGCGGTGAGACCTCCCGCTGGCGCTCCCACCGGGCGAGCCTTCGGGACAGCACCTCCTCCATCGCCGCGAAATCGTCGGGGCGAGCGTCGGCGCCGTCACCGGCGCCGTCCCAGATCCTGAACCGCCGGTAGTCGGACTTCTTCGGGGCGCCGCCCTCGAACACGACCATCGATGCCACCGTGTTGGTGCCCATCAGCGTCGAGATGTCGAAGCACTCGATGCGGAGCGGGATCGTGTCGAGCCCGAGCACCTGCTGCAACCCGTCGAGTGCCTCGACGCGCTGCTGGCGGCGGCGCTCTGAGCGCAGCTTCTCCTGATCGAGCGCCAGCCGCGCGTTGCGCTCGGCCAGCTCGAGGATCCGTTTCTTGTCGCCACGCTCGGCGGCGCGGATCTCGACCTGGCTGCCGCGCCGTTCACAGAGAGCTTCGGCGAGCGCCGGATTAGAGCCGACCTCGTGCTGCACGACGAGCAACGGCGGCACCATGATCGCGCTCGTGTAGTACTGCAGGATGAACGCTTCGGCGACCTCGGCGATCCCGCCGCCGGCCTCGTTGTCGAGGTAGAAGCTCTGCCGGTCGGACAGGACGCCGTCACGCACCTGGAAGACCTGGGCGTTGGCCTCTTCGTCAGCGAGCGCAACCGCGATCGCGTCGAGCGTGCCGACCGCCTCGTTCGCAACCCGCTGGCGCTCGAGCAGCGACCGCACGGCTCGCAGCCTGTTGCGCTCGCGCGCCGCATCCTCGAAGCGCTGCTCGGCCGCCGCTTCGCGCATCGAGCGGTCGAGCGCGCGCTCGATCTCACGGTAGCGACCCGACAGGAACGCGATCACGCCGTCGATGCCGCGGCGGTACTCCTCGCGGCTGACGTATCCGACGCACGGCGCCTCGCAGCGCTTGATGTAGTAATCCAGGCAGGGCGATCCGCTGCGGCGCCCGGGCTCCGGCCCCTCGCAGGTGCGGAACATGAACACCTTCCCGAGCACGTCGAGCGTCGCGCGGACCCGCTTGGCGTTGCTGAACGGTCCGAAGTAGATCCGATCGCGCCGGTGGCGCTCGCGCGTGAAGTAGACGCGCGGGAAGTCCTCGTCGAGCGAGATCGCGATGTACGGGTAGGACTTGTCGTCGCGGAGGCGGATGTTGAAACGCGGCTTGTACTCCTTGATGAAGTTCTGCTCGGCGAGCAGCGCCTCGGCCTCGGTGTGCACGATCAGCGCCTCGATGTGGTCGATCATCGGCACGAGGTCGCGCCCGGCGCGCGTGCTCGGATTGGAGAAGTGCGACGCGACCCGCTTGCGGATCGACTTCGCCTTGCCCACGTAGAGCACCTTCCCGCGCGCGTCGCGGAACAGGTACACCCCCGGCTCGTCCGGGAGCTCACGGCGCTTATCGGCAGGCGTTATGGACACTTATCGACGAGGATAGGCATGTCCGCCCTCACGCCCCGCGGCGGCCTCACGCCCTCACGCCCCCGCCGCTGCCTCGCACCCTCAGGCCCCCGCGGCGGCCTCACACCCTCACGCGACGCACGTCGGCCGTGAACGAGAGCGCCAGTCCCGCGAGCGCGAGCACCAGCGCGACCACCGCCACCGTCTCGGCCGCGGCGGACGTCGGCGCGTTGACGGGGCCGCCGGGATCGAAGAAGTACGCGTGGTTGGTCGGCGGGTCTCCGAGCGCGTGGATCGTGAACGCGAGCGCCAGCGCGCCCGCGAGCAGCGCGAGCGCGTGCGCGGTCCTGCCCCCGACCAGAGCGACCACGATCAGCCCCACGGCGAGCAACGCGAACAGAACGTCGACGGCGCTGAACAGCTGCCACGCGGTCGGGTCGCGCGGAACACCTGCCAGCACGGTCGAGGACCCGAACCGCGCGAGCACGGCCGGCGAGAACTGATGACTCCAGGGCAGGAACAGCGAGAGCAGCAGACCGGCCGCTCCGAGCACGACCAGCCAGTCCGATACGAGCTCTCGCGCTGCCTTATTCAGCCTCCGTCACCGCGGCGGCAGTGTACGCCGCCGCGGCGTGCGCCCACGTCGGGCTACGTCTGGTCGGTCGCCTTTGCGGCCTCGAGATCCCCCTCGACCTTCTCCCCCGGCTGAATGTAGAGGAAGACGGTCGCGGCCACGATACCTCCGGCGAACTGTGCCAGCCAGTACACCCAGATTCGACTCCACTTGAACAGCCCGTACACCATCATCCCGATCGACACGTCCGGGTTGAAGCCCCCGCCGGATACGCCGCCGACCGCGAACGCGCCGGCCAGCAAGGTGAAGCCGATTGCGAGACCGTAGAACGAGTTGCCCTCGGTGCCCTTCGCGGTTGCGACATTCAGCACGAGCCCGCATGCACTCGCTCGTGGCGGCGAGGGCGCCAGATTGCACGAGGCCGTGTCTGTCGTGTGAAGTCAGCGCGCGCGGGCGCCAGGCGGTCGTCTGCTCAGTACTCGCGCGCGGGCGCCGCGCAGTGGTCTGCTCAGTACTCGCGCGCGGACCAGAGGACCGCGAATACCGCGTAGACGGCGCCCACCAGCAGCACGCACCACGCGATCGTGCCGGCGCTCGAGGACCACAGGCGCGAGGTGCCCGTGAGCGTCAGGAACGCGACGCCGAGCGCGATGTACAGCGTCGCGCGCTTGCCGTCGCCGAGCGAGTAGAGAGATGTTCGATGCTGGCGATACATCATCGAGCCGAACAGCCACA
The DNA here is from genome assembly GCA_963763525.1 of uncultured Solirubrobacterales bacterium. Lineage (GTDB taxonomy): Bacteria > Actinomycetota > Thermoleophilia > Solirubrobacterales > Solirubrobacteraceae > Palsa-465. The sequence continues at coordinate 1,020,327 of CAVXPA010000003.1, read as the reverse complement.
GCACCGCCAGGAACGCCGCGTAAACCGCATCGAGCGCGACCGTCGCGGCCGTTCCGCCTCCCGGTAGGAGGTCCATGAGCGCCGCCAGCGCCATCACGATCAGGATGTTGCGGACCGTCTTCGACATCACGCATAAGCGTAACTCGAACGCGCGGTCACATCGAATCGCCCGCTACCGGAGCGCTGCTCGCTGGTCCGTCAGGACCTAAGAGACCGTGACGAGCGGTGTCTCGCGCGCGCCGGCGCGCTGCGCGGGCGCCTGCTCGTCCTCGACGACCGCGCGCTCGGCCGCAAAGCGATAGCCGACCCCGAAGTGCGTATGGACATAGCGCCACTCCGGCGAGACGCGCTCCAGCTTCTGGCGCAGCTTGCGCACGAACACGTCGACCGAGCGGTCGCCGCGCGCCATCGTGTACCCCCACACCCGCTGATAGATCTCCTCGCGCTCGAGCACACGGCCGTCGACCTGAGCGAGCTGGCTCAGCAACTCGTATTCCTTGCGCGAGAGCGAGGCCGGCTCGTCGCCGACGTAGGCATCGAAGCGGTCGGGCCGGATCGCGAGCTCGCCGGCGATCACCATCTCCTCGACGTCCGGCAGCCCCGCGACCCGGCGGCGCCGCATGACGGCCTCGATCCTGGCGATCAGCTCTTCCGGATGGCACGGCTTCGTCACCCAGTCGTCGGCCCCTGCGCGGAGCCCACGCACGCGATCGGCGATCGAGGTGGGCTCGGTGCACACGATCAGTGCCAGCCCGGGCAGCGCGAGCCCGACGCGCTCGATGTAGTTGAGCCCGGTCAGGGCCGGATTGACAATCAGCGCGTGCAGCCGCATCGCCGCCAGCTGATCCGGCCCGGCGGCATAGCCGAGCACCTCACGATCCCAGCGCATCGCCGCAAAGCGCTTGTCCAGGACCGTGAACAACCCGCTGTCGTCGTCGATGAGCGCGACCCGGATCGGTGACGCGTCGCGAGGCGATGCCATCCCCTGCGCAGTCTAGAGCCGTCGCAGGACGTGGCGGCTCGTTCACGTCCGCGGGAAGCGCACCTCGACCGTCAGGCCGCCGCCGGGGTTCGGCGCCGCGGCCAGCTGGGCCTCGTGCGCGGTCGCGATCGCGCCCACGATCGACAGCCCGAGGCCCTGCCCCGAATGACCGTTCGTGCGATCCCCGCACAGGCGTGTGAACGGCTCGACCAACCGCGCCAGCTGGTCCCCAGGCACGACCGGCCCGCTGTTGCACACGCGCAGCACCGCTCGGCCGTTGCGGATGCCGGTCCACACGCGGATCCAGCCCTCCGGCTCGTTGTGGTGGATCGCATTGTCGATCAGGTTCGTGGCGAGCCGCTCGAGCAGCCCTCCGTCGCCCAGCGTCTCGGCGTGCTCGAGCTCGCGCTCGACCGCGATCCCGTTCGTCGGCGCGGCCTGCAGCACCGCCCCGGTCACCTCGGCGAGGTCGATCTCCTCCCGCGACGCAAGCCCCCGCTGGCTGCGGGCGAGTGTCAGCAGCGACCCGATCAGCCGCTCCTGCTGCTCGCTCGCCACTCGCACGCGCTCGCACGTCCGGCGCAGCGACGCCACGGAGGGGTTCGGGTCGGCTAGCGCGACGTCGACCAGCGTGCGCTCGAGCGTGAGCGGCGTGCGAAGCTCGTGCGAGGCGTTCGCGACGAAGCGCCGTTGGGACTCGAACGCGCTTTCGAGCCGGCCGAGCAGACCGTCGAACGTGTCGCCCAGCTCCTTGAGCTCATCGTGCGGGCCTTGCAGCGCAACCCGCTCGTGCAGGTTGCGCTCGGAGATGCCCCGCACGCGCGCGTTGATCGTGCGCACCGGCCGCAGCGCCCTGCCCGCCATCCACCATCCGAGGCCGATCGAGACGAGCGCCATCAAGCCGAGCGCGGCGCTGGAGACGATCAGCATCGTCGAGAGCTGGTCGGCGCGTTGCTGGCGTAGCTGAACCTTGGCTCTCGCGACGAGCTTGTTCGCAGCGGTCGTGGCGACCTCTCGGTAGCGCGCGTTTATCTGGACGATTGCGTCCAGTTGCGTGGCGCTGAAGACCCCGCTCGGGGTCGTCACGCTCCTGCCCGCGGCCGTGACGGTCCCGCCCGCAGGCGGTGGGCTCTTGCCCCCGGCGGTGACGGTCGCGCCCGTCGTCCGCGCGTAGAAGAGCTTCCCCGCAGCGGGCGGGAGTGAGGTCGGCAGGAGCAGGGAGCCTGGGGCGCGCGCGACCAGCACCTGGCTCACGCCCGTCGCGCGAGCCACGACGAAGTACGTGATGCCCAGGAGCATCGCGCTGGCGAGCAGGAACAGCGAGCCGTACAGCAGCGTCAGCCGAAGGCGCAGCGTCCAGCGCGGCCGCAGCCGGCGCCATCCGCGCCGCCCGCGCGCGGAGCTCTCGCCAGAGGCGACGACGGCGGCCGCCTCGGGCGCGTCCGGTTCAGCGGCCGGCTGGTGATCCGCGATCGCCGGCTTCTCAGATGCGATAGCCGGCACCGGGCACCGTCTCGATGATCGGGGGGTCTCCGAGCTTGCGCCGCAGGCGGCTGATCGTGACCTTGACGACGTTGCTGAACGGGTCCGCTTCGGAATCCCACCCGCGCTCGAGCAGGTCCTCGGCAGAGACGGGCGCGCCGCCTGCACTCAGCAGCAGCTCCAGCACCGCGAGCTCCTTGGCGCTCAGATCGAGTCGCTCGCCGCCGCGGTGAGCCACCCGGCGGGCGGGATCAAGCGTCAGATCGCCGCTTCGCATGACGGGCGGCAGCGCCGGCTGGGCGCGGCGCGCGAGCGCGCGGATACGCGCGACCAGTTCGGCGAACGCGAACGGCTTCGGCAGGTAGTCGTCCGCCCCGAGGCCGAGTCCCGCGACCCGCTCCTCGATCGCCCCTGACGCCGTCAGCATCAGCACTCGCGCTCGGCCGCCCCGCTCCGCGAGCGTCGCGCAGACCTGGTCGCCGTGCACGCCGGGAAGGTCGCGGTCGAGCACGATCACGTCGTACCCGTACACCGCGGCGTGTCGGAGCGCCGCTGCGCCATCGAACGCGACGTCGACCGCCATTCCCTCCCGCCTCAACCCCATCGCGACCGTTTCGGCCAGCTCCGCATGATCCTCCACCACCAGCACGCGCATGTTCTCGATCAAGTGTGCCGGACAGGATCGCCGGAAACGGGTTACAGGTCGGTTACGCGGCCAACAGCTAACCCGCGATCCGCTCCCAGCGCTCGTAGAGCTCCTCGACCTCCCGCTTGGCGGCGTCGTGCCGGGCGCTCGACGCGGCGGTCTGCTTGGGCGTGGCCCACTTGCCGGGGTCGGCGAGCTCGTCCTCGAGCGCGCGCAACGCGGCCTCGGCGGCCTCGATCTCGCGCTCCAGCCGCACTTGATCGCGCGCCGCCGCCTCGGCCGCGCGCTTGCCCGGCGATTTGGCGGCCCCAGGAGCCGATCTCGCAGTTCCGCGGGCCGATCTCGCCGCTTCTGGGGCGGATCTGGCGGCTCCGCGTCCGACTCGCGGTGTCCCTCCCACGGTGGCCTTGACCGACCGCGCGGCGTGCTTGCGCTCCTCGCGGACGCGCACGTACTCGGGCCAACCGCCGACGTAGCTGCGCAGATGTTCGTCCTCGAACGCGACCGTCCGCGTCCCGACCGCGTCGAGCAGCGCCCGGTCGTGCGAGACGAGTAGCACCGAGCCTTGGAAGGACTGGAGCGCCTCCTCGAGCGCCTCGCGGCTCTCGAGGTCGAGATGGTTGGTCGGCTCGTCGAGGATCAGGACGTTCGCCCCCGACTGGACCAGGATCGCGAGCGACAGCCGCCGCCGCTCCCCGCCCGAGAGGCCGTCGAGCGGCTTCTCGGCCTCCTCGCCCGAGAACATGAAGCGGCCCAGCAGCGCGCGCGCCTTGTTCGGCGTCAGCCCGGTCAGGTGGATGGTCGCCTCGAGCACTGTCCGGGCGGTCCCGGTCGAGAGCTCCTCGGTGTGTTGCGAGAGGTAGCCGACCTTGACGTTGTGGCCGGTCCGGAGCTTGCCGCTGACCGCCGGCCCGCCGGCGGGGTCGGGCGGCGCAGCCGGCTCGAGCAGCTCGCGCCGGCCCGCGAGCGTCTCGATCAGCGTCGTCTTGCCCGCTCCGTTGGGGCCGACGAGCGAGACGTGCTCGCCCCGCTCGAGCCACAGCTCGGCGTCGGCCAGCAGGGTCCGGTCGGCGACCGTGACGCCGCCTTGCTCGAACTCGAACACGACCCGGCCGCTGCGCTCCGGCGGCTTGAACGCGAACTCGAGCGCGGCGCCGTCGCTCGGATCGCGCGTGAGCCGATCGATCTTCGCAAGCTTCTTGACGCGAGCCTGTGCCTGGCGCGCCCGGGTGCCGGCGCGAAAGCGGGTGACGAACCGCTCCAGGCGCTCGATCTCGGCCCGCTGGCGCTCCATCGCACGGCCGAGTGCGAGCTCGCGCTGCGCCCGCTCCCGTCGCCACGCGTGCCACGAGCCGGGGAAGAACTTGCCCCGGCCCGCCTCGAGCTCGAGCACCGACGTGCCGACCGCTTCGAGAAACCAGCGGTCGTGGGCGACGAGCACAACCGCGGCATCGAGCGCGACCAGATGCTGCTCGAGCCATTCGAGCGATTCGATATCCAGGTGGTTGGTCGGCTCGTCGAGCAGCAACAGGTCGGGGTCGCCGGCCAGCGCGCGGCCGAGCGAGGCGCGTGTCAACTCGCCGCCCGAGAACGTCGACAACTGTCGATCGAGGTCGGCGTCGTCGCGGAAGCCGAGCCCGTGGAGCGTCGCGAGCGCCCGATCGCGCCATGCATAGCCGCCCGCATGCTCGAGCCGTGCCTGCGCCTCGGCGTAGCGGTTGAGCGTGGCTTCGTCATGCGCGCCGGCGGCCATCGCCTGCTCGAGCTCGGCCAGGCGCTGCTCGATCGCGATCAGCTCGCGGGCCCCGGACAGGATGTACTCGCCCAGCGTCTGCCCGCGGTCGCGCGGGGGCCGCTGGTCGTGCAGTTTGACCCTGACGTCCTTCGCCAGCACGAGCTCGCCGACGTCGATCGACGCCTCGCCGGCCAGCATCCGCAGCAGGGTCGTCTTGCCGGCGCCGTTGCGCCCGGACAGGGTCATCCGATCGCGCCGCTCGAGCTTGAACGAGATCCCGCGCAGGAGCGGCTCGCCGGCGATGTCCTTGCCGAGGTCTGATGCGATCACTACAGCCATTGACGGGAACTGATGGTAGGAAGGTAAGCTCGTGACCGTGTCCGAAGCTTCGGCTTGGCCGGCCCCGATGCCGCCGGTGGCGCTACCGCCGGCGTTGACGATCGCGGTCCCAGGCCACGGCGAGCTGTTCCTCCGCGACACCGGTGGTGACGGCCCCGTCGTGATGCTCCTGCACGGGTGGATCGCGAGCGCCGACCTGAATTGGTTCGGCGCGTACGCCGATCTCGTCGCAGCCGGATACCGCGTGCTCGCGATCGATCACCGCGGTCACGGCCGTGGCCTGCGGACGCTACAGCGGTTCCGGCTCGTCGACTGCGCCGCCGACGCCGCCGCGGCGCTGCGGCAGCTGAGCGCCGCGCCGGCGACGATCGCCGGCTACTCGATGGGCGGCGCGATCGCGCAGCTGCTCGCTCGCGATCACCCCGACGTCGTCTCGGGTCTCGTGCTCAGCGGCACGGCCCAGGCGTTCGCGGATCTCCAGTCGCGCCGGGTGTTCAGGGCGATGGCCGCGTATCCCGTCGCTCTCTCGCTCGCGCCGGTCGCGACGGTCCGCCAGGGCCTGCGGCGGGCCGGACTGCCCGACTCGCCCCTGACCGTGTGGATTCAGGCCGAGATCATGCGCCACAGCGCCCGCGACATCGCCGAGGCGGGTCGCGAGCTCGGCCGCTTTGACTCGCGCCGGTGGCTGCACACGCTGACGGCGCCGACGGCCGTCGTGGTCACGACCCACGACACGGCGGTCCCGCCCGCGGTGCAGCGCGCACTCGCGGCGGCGCTCGGCGCGACCGTGTTCGAGGCGCCAATCGACCACCTAGAGATCGCGTGGCGGACCGAGACGTACAACCCGGCGCTGCTGCGCGCGCTCGACGCGGTCGGGCCGGGCGCGCGCGCCCGCGCGGCGTAGTCGACGCCCTACTGATCGGGTAGGCTTTTCGGGGTGCTGCGCCGGATCCGGATCATCGTCGTCTCGCTCTTCGCATTCGGGCTGACGACGATGATGTTCGCCCCGACGGCGTTCGCGGCACGTGACACGGGCGGCGAGGGCTGGTGGGGCGAGACCACGGACAAGGTGATCACGAACGCGATGTTCCTGACGATCGTGTTCTTCGTGCTCGTGGTCGTGGTGCTGACGCTGATCCAGACGGCCTTGGAGAAGCGCAAGCACGCCCGGCTGCAGGCGGCCAAGCGGCGCGCGGCGAGCGCCGACTGGCGCGGCGGCTGGTAGCGCCGCGATCCGAGCTGGCGGTCGCGCCGGCTAGATCGTGAACACCGGGATCAGCCGCTTCTCGTGCTCGGCGTCGATCCGGGCGATCACCTCGATGTGCTCCTCGAGCCCCGAGCCGCGCAGCTTCGTCGCGAGCAGCTCGTCGACCTGGTAGATGCCGGCGCTGTTGGACATCTCGATCTCGACGCGCACGGCCCGCTCGGCCCCGGGCGAGATCTTGACCTTCTCGATCGCGTACGCCGACAACGAGTGGATGTTGTGGCGCCCGGCTTCGAACGGCACGCGCGAGCGGCCGCGCGCCATGTCAAGCGCGTCGGCAACCCGGACGACCCCGGCCTCGACGGTGAACGGGTGACCTTTGCGCCGATGTCCGATGATCGCGTGCAGAGCCTCGGAGACGATCACGGTCCGTTCGGGCTCCTCGTATGCCCCGGTGAGCAGCTCCCCGAGCTTGTCGGCACTCAGGAACAGGCTGTAGCGCTCGTGATCGTCGCGATGAATCGACATCCCGACGCAGTGGAACAGGCACCCGGCGGCGATCACGACCTCGGCGTCCCGCTCGCCCATCGCGAAATCGGCGACCACGCTCGGCGTCACGCCACGGCGGAACAAGAGCCGCGCGAGGCGCAGGCCGATGTTCAACACGATCTGCAGGTGGACCCAGCTGTGATCGGACATCTCGAGCCGGCGGCTGGCGTTGACCGCAGCGACGTGCCACCACGCCTTGACCTGCTCGTCCGCGTTGACCGCCTCGAGGAACCGCTCGAGCCGGCGGTTTCCCCGCGTTGGCGCACGAACGCGCATCTCGGCCAGCGCATCACGGACGGGAACGGGGGGAACGTGCGGCTCGGGGTCGTTCACAGGCCGGCCTCGAGCAGGACGGCCTCGCGGATTCCGCCCCGCCCTATCTGAAGCGCCGCACCGAACAGCTCCGACACGGCCTGGAGGATGATCAGCCCGGCGGGCAGCAACCGTACCCGCTCGATGTCGACCGCGAAGCGGCTAGCGAGGACGGCGGCGCGTTCGCCGAGCAGCAGCCCGAGCGCACGCCGGAACGCCTCCGGATCCAGCAGCGGCCCCGCGAGCCGCCGCAGCGACGTCGCGCTGCCGCCGACCGCAACCGCCTCGACCGGTTGCGGCACAGCCAGCCCGGCGAGCTCACGCGCCACGCGCGCCCGCGCCTCGGTCAGCTCGCCAGGGGACGGCGGATCGGAGCGCAGGCAGCCGTCCGCCAGCTCGCCGGACCCGACCCGACACGACGTCGACCAGGTGACGGTGTCGGGCACGGTGCCGACGACGAGCTCCGAGGAGCCGCCGCCGACGTCGACCACCCCGAGCGCTCCGGCCGGAACGTGGCCGAGCGTGCGCGCCGCGCCGACGAACGCGAGGCGCGCTTCCTCGGCTTCGGACAGGATCAGGACGCGGAGTCCGCAGGCCGACTCGATCGCGCGGACGAGCAGATCGCCGTTGCCCGCGCGGCGAATCGCGGCGGTCGCGACGCCGCGCACGTCAGCCGCACCGAGCTCGCGCGCGCGCTGCCATTGCTCGGCGACCGCTTCCACGACCTCGGTGATCTTCGCCGGGGCGATCGTCCCATCGCCCTCGATGCCGCGACTGACGCGCGTGAACACGCGCTCCTGGTGAACGTCCTGGAGCCGCGGCCCGTCGCAATCGGCGACGAGCAGCCGCGTGGTGTTCGAGCCGATGTCGATGCAGGCGCGGCGCACAGCGCTGCCATCATCCAATTTCGTGCCTGATCTTGCAATTGAGGTGCGCAGCCTGCGCAAGTCCTACGCGGAGTTCGAAGCGGTTCGTGGCATCGACTTCGAGGTCGAGCGCGGCGAAGTGTTCGGCCTGCTCGGACCGAATGGGGCCGGCAAGACGACGACGGTCGAGATCCTCGAGGGATACCGTCATCGCACCACGGGCGAGGTCAAGGTGCTCGGGTTCGACCCCGGCCAGCGCGCGCGCGAGCTCAGAGCCAGGCTCGGCATCGTGCTGCAGAGCACCGGCCTGTACCGGCACATCAAGGTTCGCGAGGCGCTGATCCACTTCGGAGCGATGTACCCGCATCCTCGCAACGTCGACGAGGTGATCGAGCTGACCGGCCTGCGTGGGAAGGAGAACGCGACCGTGCGCACGCTCTCGGGCGGGCAGTTGCGCCGGCTCGACCTCGCGCTTGCACTTGTCGGCGATCCGGAGCTGATCTTCCTCGACGAGCCGACGACGGGATTCGATCCCGCAGCGCGGCGGCAGGCGTGGGAGACGATCGAGTCGCTCAAGGCGCTCGGCAAGACCGTCCTGCTGACCACGCATTACCTCGAGGAGGCGCAGGCGCTCGCGGACCGCGTCGCGATCATCAAGGACGGTCGGATCCTGGTCGAGGGAGCGCCGCAGGAGCTCAGCCTGGCAAACGGGGCGGCGCCGTACCGGATCGCCTACCGTAACGGCGACGGTGCGATGATCGAGCAGACGACCGATGACCCGACCGCGCTGCTGCACGAGCTGACCGGGGCCGCGCTCGCGCGGGGGGAGCGGCTCGAAGCGCTGACCGTCACGCGTCCTACGCTCGAAGACGTGTACCTCGAGTTGACCGCGGCCGACGCCGATGACTGAGATCGCCTCCCTTGCCTGGCGGCAGTACCGGCTCGAGCAGCGGCTGTTCTGGCGCAACCCGAGCGCGGCATTCTTCAATTTCTTGCTGCCGCTGCTGTTCCTGGTGTTCTTCGGGGCGATCCTGCACGGCAACCGGCACGACATCGACGTGATCGTGCCGGGCATCGCCGGGATGGCCGTCATGGCGACGACGTTCACCGCACTTGCGTACAACATGACGTTCCTGCGCGAGCAGGGGGTGCTCAAGCGATTTCACGGTACGCCGATGCCGGGCATCTCCTACCTCGGCGGCCTCGCCGGGAGCGCGGTCACGAACGCCGCGATTCAGATCGTGATCATCGTTTTCGCGGGGCGAATCTTCTTCGGCACCGGCTGGCCGCGCGACTGGTTCGAGCTGTTTGTGTTCGTCGCCGTCGGCGTCGTGTGCTTCGCCTCGCTCGGGGTCGCGTTCTCGCACGTGATTCCCAACTTCGACTCGACGCCGGCGTACGTCAACGCGGTCTTCCTGCCCGTGATCCTGATCTCCGGCGTGTTCTACGACGCGGCACACGATCCCTCGTTCATCCGGGACATCGCCCAGGCACTCCCGCTGGATCACCTGATCAACGGCCTCTCGGGTGCGATGGTCAAGGGCACCTCGATCGGGACCAACATCACGGCCCTCGTCGTGCTCGCGGCCTGGGCCGCCGTCGGCATCGTGTTCGCGGTGCGCGGGTTCAGGTGGGAGCAGCGCCGGAACTGATGCACGTGCACTAGCGGCCTCGCGCGAGCAATTACGTAGGAGTCATGCAGCACGCCCGCTTCGAGCGCGCGGGTTGACTGAGCTCGGCGGCCGACGCCCGGCCGCAGACAGCGGTCAGCTCGGTCGTCTTCGCTCCCGCGACTACTGCCGGCGGAGCTCAGGGTGTCACCTGGTCGTTCCGTTTCACGGCCCACGCAAGCCTCGCGGCCGGCAGCGGCGCGGTCACCGTCAACGCCCCGGCGGGGACGCAGTTCTCCGGGGCCAACGACGCTTATCAATTGTGGGACGTGACCGGCGGTTACACGCTGAACGGCGGCATCGGCGGCGCGACGGTGACCAACGACGGGGCGACGATCACGTTCGGCGTGAGCAACCCGGTATCCCCGGGTGACGTGGTGTCGTTCGTGGCTTTCGAAGTGACGAATCCGGCCGCGGGGGCGGCCTTCTCCGGGATTTCGGTCTCGACCAGCTCGGATACGACCCCGGTGGCGGTGACGTCCTCGGCGAAGTTCACGGCCGCGCGCGCGATCAGCTCACTGAGCTTTACGCCGAACACGACGGCCGGTGTCGCGCGGAAACGCCGTGTGGGCGTTCCGCTTCACTGCCAGCAGCACCGGCGGTCTCGCGATCGGCGGCGGGACGGTTACGGTCAATGCCCCGTCGGGAACCCAGTTCTCCGCGGCCAGCGACGCGTATCAGCTGTGGGACGTGACGGGCGGCTACACGCTGAACGGTGGCAACGGCGGCGCGACGGTCACCAATAACGGCGCCACGATCACATACGGCGTGTCAGGTCGGGTACGGGCCGGCGATGTCATCTCGTTCGTGGCCACCGGCGTGAAGAACCCGCCCGCCGGCGCGGCGTTCGCAGGGATCTCTCTGGCGACAAGCTCCGACACGGTCCCCGTCGCGCTCACGTCCACGGCGAAGTTCGACGCCGCTGCGACCGTGGGCCGGGTGTCCGTCAGCGTCAGCTCCAGAGTTGCCGCCCACACCCCCGCGACATGGACGTATGCGTTCTCGACGAGCCACAGCGGTGCGCTGGGCGCCGGCGCTGGCACGATCACGCTGACCGCGCCCGCCTCGACCCAGTTCCCCGCCGTGGCGAGCGACTACACGATCAACGGGACCCACGTGAAGGCCGCTCCGAGCCTCAGCGGCACCAACGCCGTCACGCTCACGGTCCCGGCCGCGGTCGCGGCAGCTGCCTCGGTGAAAGTGGTCGCGCAGTCCGTCACCAACGCCGCCGGCGCCAGCTACCCGGCGTCCAGCTTCTCGGCCGCGACCAGTTCCGATCCGACTTCGATCTCCCCGCCGCTCGGCATTCAGTTCAGCGCCACGCCGGCCGCCACGGCCGTCACCGGCCTGAGCTTCTCCCCAAGCACGACGGCCGGCGGGGCGACCGGCGCGAACTGGTCGATCACGTTCACGACATCCGGCAGCGGCGGGCTCGGAACGAGCGGCACGGTCAAGCTGGCGTCGCCGACGGGGACCAGCTTCAGCAGCCTCGATTTGTGCGAAGTGCTGGATCTGACGAGCGGCCAGGTGAACGGCTTCCCCCTCTGCGCCGCCTCGAGCAGCGGCTCCACGCTCACCGTGACGCCGGACCTGGCGATCAGCGCTGGAGATCAGGTGGCGATCATGCTCGTGCAGGTCGGCAACCCGGCCAGCGGTTCTGCCGAGTCGGCCGTGAAGGTGTCGACGAGTTCTGATGCGGCCGCCGCCAGCCCGACCGGCTCGGCCACGTTCGCCACCGCGACCGCTCCGAGCCAGATCGCGTTCGTGCCCAGCACGACCGCGGGCGGTGCGACCGGCACGAACTGGTCCACCCGGCTGACGGTCAGCTCAACCGGCGCGCTGATCGGCGACGGCACGATCACGCTGACCGCGCCGTCCGGCACCAGCTTCGGCAGCCTCACCAACTGCTACGTCTCGATCTGACGAGTGGCCAGGAGGAAACCTTCGCGGACTGCGTCCCGTCGAGCAGTGACGCGACGGTGACCGTGACCTCGGGACTGCCGATCAGCGCGGGTGACCAGTTAGTCGTAACGCTGACGGGCGTCACCAACCCCTCGACGAAGCCTTCGGTGACGGTGTCCACCAGCTCGGACACTGCATAGCCGGGTCCCGCAGCTCGGACACTGCATAGCCGGGTCCCGGATGAACGTTTAGCTGGTGCATTGCGACGGGCGGCCAGCGATAGATAGGCTCGGTGGGTGACGACAGCGCTCCTCTACGACGTCCACGGCAACCTGCCCGCGCTCGATGCGGTGCTTGCGGACGCGCACGCACACGGCGCGCAGCGCTTCCTGCTCGGCGGCGACTATGCCCTGTTCGGTCCGTGGCCGGCCGAGACGATCGCGGCCCTGCGCGGCCTTCGCGACGCGACCTGGATCCGCGGCAACGGGGAGCGCTGGACGGCCGCGCCGGATGAGGCGCCCGACAACGAGGTCGTCCAGGGCGCGATCGCCGCGTCGCGCGACGTGCTCGGCTCCGTGCTCGTGGCTGAGCTCGCTGCGCTCGCGGAGCAAATCGTGCTGGACGCGGCGCGCTACTGCCACGGGTCGCCGATCTCCGACGTGCGCTCGTTCGCGCCCGAGCCGGCCGACGACGAGGCCGAGCTGCTCGCCGGCGTGACCGAGCCGCGACTCGTCTTCGGTCACACCCACCTGCCGTTTCGCCGCGTGGCGGCCGGCGGGATCGAGCTCGTCAATCCCGGCAGCGTCGGGATGCCGTTCGACGGAGACCCCCGCGCGGCGTACGCGCTCGTCCACGCCGACGGGTCGATCGAGCACCGACGCCTCGACTACGACCACGAGCGCAGCGCGGCGGCGGTCCGCGAGCGCTTCGGCGATCTGCCGTGGACCGCCACGGTCGCTCGCCGGATCGCGAGCGCCTCGCTCTGATCCAGCCACCGATCCGAGCTGGCTAGCATCCGCGACCCGATGCCCGCGCGCGCACGATCCTGGTTTCGCACGAACACGTTCAACCACGCCCAGTTCTCGGCTCCTCGCCTCGCCGCCGACCGCGAGCTCACCGTCTCGGTCTGCCTACCGGCGCGCAACGAGGCGCAGACGATCGGGGCGATCCTGGAGCAGCTGATGCCGCTGCGCGAGCAGGGCGTCGTCGATCAGATCGTCGTGATCGACGGCTCGATCGACGAGACGGCCGCGATCGCGCGGGCGGTCGGGGCCGACGTTTACCACGAGGATCACCTGCTGCCGGAGCTCGGCCCGGCGCTCGGCAAGGGCGACGCGATGTGGCGCGCGCTCCAGGTGCTCCACGGCGATCTGATCTGCTTCCTCGACGCGGACTCGGGCTGCTTCGGCCCGCACTTCGTGTGCGGGCTGCTCGGCCCGCTCGTGTACGCGCCCGGGATCTCGTTCGTCAAGGGCTTCTACCGGCGCCCGTTCCGGGTCGGGGAGCTGACGCTCCCGGACGGCGGCGGCCGCGTGACCGAGCTCACGGCCCGCCCGCTGCTGAACCTGTTCTATCCGGACCTCGCGGCGCTGCAACAGCCGCTGGCGGGCGAGATCGCCGGGCCGCGCGAGCTGTTCGAGCGGCTGCCGTTCGTCACCGGCTACGGCGTCGACATCGCGCTGCTGCTCGACGCGCACCGGCTGCTCGGCCTCGACGGGCTCGCCCAGGTGGACCTCGACGTGCGCCAGAACGCCCACCAGTCCCTGCGCGACCTGGGTCTGATGGCTCACGCGGTGATGTACGCGGTCGCCACGCGCCTGCAGCTCGAAGGCAGGCTGCAGGCGCCACTGCCCTCCGCCTTCCTCGGCGCGGGGGAGGACGTGGAGCGCGCGCTGGCGAGCGAGCCGGCGGAGCGGCCCCCGCTCGTGTCGCTTCGGGCGGCGGCGTGAGTTCTAGAGCGGATTGAAGCAGCCGTAGATCACGAACAGAGGGTTGACGACGGTGCTGCCGTCGGTGGCGTGGATCGTCTGCCCCCCGACGAGGGTCGGTGGAGCTTCGGCTTTGTAGCAGCCATTCGATTGCACGCTGACGTCGTACGTGATCGGCTGCTGCTGCTCCGAGGACAGACCGCTCGCGGGGATGTAGACGTCGAGGACGCAGGTCCAGTCGCCGGGGCCCTGCGTGGTGTTGGCGCGCGGAGCGCAATACGGGACGACGTTGAGCTTGGCGTTGGCCGGCACGAACTGGGAGATCGTGCGTTGCTGCAGGAGCGTGAGGTTGTTGAAGGTCGGGCCGATCGCGGCGCGCAGGCGGCCGATCGTGATCCCCGCGGGTCCCCAGTTGCTCGCGAAGGACAGAAACGCGATCAGCACGATGACCGCGGCGACCGCGGCGACCGGCCTGACCCAATCGGGCTTGTGCGCGACGCCGGCGCCCGCGAAGTCGCGGCGGGCGAAAATGATCCAGGCGGCCGCGAGCGGTCCGGCGATCCAGGCGACGCTGACGATCAGCGAGACGATCAGCTGTCCGTAGAACGGGTGGGCCGTCAGCAGGAGGCCGTGCCAGCCGTCGAACGCGGAGCCCGGCAGCAGCGCGTGCGCCCAGACGCCCTGGCCGATCAGGCTGACGAGCTGGGACGCGAGCGCGACGAGCGCGGGTCCGATCACGCCGACGATCCCGCTGCCGCTCGCGAGCGAGAACAGCAGCGCCAGGCTGACGAAGGACAGCAGCGGCAGCACGCTCACGAGCCAGCTGATCAGCACGAGCGCAAGCGCCCTGCCGGGCGCGATCACTTCCCCGTCGAGTCCCACGAGCGACTGGTGTCCGACGAACACGCCGCCGGCGATCGTGCTCGCGAGCGCGGCGAGGATCGCGAGCGCAATCGCGACGGTGGTCGCAGCCAGCGCCTTGCCAGCGAACAGCTGCCCCCGGGTGCAGCCGCGCGTGAGGACGGTCTTCCAGGTCCCGTAGCGCTCCTCGGAGGAGAAGATGTCGCCCGCGAGCACGCCCGCGATCACGGGAAAGCCCCAGCTGCCGGCAAACCCGAGGACGACCAGCGACAGCGCGTAGCCGGTGGAGTGCACCCAGACGCCAAACAGCGCGTCGCTGGGCGTCCCGCTCTGGGCGTTCAGGACGGCCGCGAACGCGAATGGACCGACGACGCAGATGAGCGCGAGCACCCTGGTGGAGTACTGGGCGAGCAGCTTGCGGCACTCCGCCTCGTACGTGCTCGCCAGGCCGTTGCGCAGCGGGTAACCGGCCGCGGGCGCCGCGGCCGGGACGGGGGCGATCGCACCCGCCGCGCTCATGCTTGGGCGAGCGCGCGTTCGGCGAGCTCGTAGGGCTCGAGATCGTCGACGGGATCGTCGCTGGTCAGCGCGAAGAACATGCTCTCCAGCGGGCTCAGCAGCAGATCCAGGCGCCGAGTCCCGATACCGGCTTGCCCAATTGCGCTGGTGTAGGCATCCAGACAGACGTCCGAGACGGCCGTGAGCGCAAGGCCGCCGGCCGGGAATGGTCGGACGCTGATCCCGGGATGTTCGGCGGCGATCTGCAGCGCTCTCTCATCGTCACTGGTCGACAGCGCGTACGCCGAGGCGGCGGCTCGGGCGTGTAACTCGAGCGCGGTCCCGTTCCACGCGACCCTCCCCTGCCGCAGGATCGTGTAGCTGTCGCAGATCTTCTCCACCTCTCCGATCAGGTGGCTGCTCAGCAGCACCCCGACACCGTCGGCGGCGAGCTCGCGGAGCAGCTGCGCGACCTCTTGCGCCCCGCCGGGGTCAAGTCCGCTCGTCGGTTCGTCGAGCAACAGCAGTCGTGGTTCGCACAGCAGAGCGGCGGCGATCCCGAGCCGCTGGCGCATCCCGGTCGAATAGGTACTGACTCGATCCGAGCCGCGCGTCGCGAGCCCGACGCGCTCCAGCGCACCGTCGATCGATCGGCGGGCCCGGCGCCGGTCGAGCTTGGCGACGAGCTCCAGGTTCGCGCGTCCCGAGAGGTACGGATAGAAGCTCGGGTCCTCGACGAACCCCGAGACGCCCAGCAGCGTCGACGGTCCCTGTCGAATGAGTGGCTGCTCGAACAGATCGATCCAGCCGCTGTCCGGTCTCACCAAACCGAAGAGCATTCGTAAGAGCGTGGTCTTACCCGCCCCGTTCGGCCCCAGGAGCCCCCGCAGCTCGCCTTCGCGCAGCTCCAGGTTGACACCGTCGACCGCAGGTATGCGCCCGTACCTCTTGACCAGTGCGGCTGCCCGAATGGCAAGCACAGCGCGGCACTATACCGTGACGTACGCCCCCTGCCACGTCGCAGGGTAACTCGCAACTACTCTCGAAACCAGGTCGTAACTACTCTCGAAACCAGGCCCAATGGGCAAGGGCGCCCGAATGGACAGGCTCTCGTAAGGCCGGTTGGTGACTCACTTGTTACTTGCCTGTGACCGAGCTTGAAGGAAAGCGTAAGCGTGCTTTCCTTACGCGTCGTCCATCTCTTCCATTCGCGGCTGGTCCGGGCGCACCGGATACCTGCGGCCACATATCCGTCGGAGCTGTCGTCAAAAGGGGAACGATGCCGACTCGACGTTCACTGCACATTCACAGATCTGTGGGGCGGTTGCTGGTCGCTGGGTTTTTGCTCGCCGCGGTCGGAACCGCAGGCGCGGCCGAGCTGACCGCCGGCGGAGGTTCGAAGAACCCCTTCGGCACCTCGGAGATCACGCACAAGCAGACCTCCCAGGGAATTCTGGTATCGACTAACCAGTGGGTCACCCCGCTCGGCCGGCGATTGGTACCGAACAACGACGAGGAGGTCAGCGCGAGCGCGATCAACCCGAATGGGCTCACGATGGCGCTCTCGGGATATGGGGTCTTCCTGCCGCCGGACCTGACGATCGTCGACCTACAGACCGGGAAGGTGCTCCAGCGCGTGTCCGGCGTACTCAGCGAGCCCTCGCACGCCGCGCCGCTGTATTCGCCCGATGGGAAGACCCTGTGGGTGAGCCAACCCACCGGGGTGCTGAGGTTCGCGGTCAACCCGGACGGCACGATCGATCCGACGCCGGCCGCGGACATCACGATCCCCGGCCTGCACGGCGACGCGCTGGCCGCCGGCATGGCGCTCAGCGCGGACGGCTCAGAGCTGTACGTCGCCGTCAACGCGAACAACACGCTCGGGGTGATCAACACCGCGACGAACCAGCTGACTGACCAGATCCAGGTCGGTAGCGCGCCGCAACAGGTTGTACTCGCGGGCAACCGGGCGTTCGTGAGCGACGAGGGCGGACGTCGTGCGATGCCCGGCGACTTCACCGACAACTCGGACGGCACGCCGATCGTCGCCAACCCCGTTACCGCGGCTCCGACGACCGGCACGGTCTCCGTCGTGAACACCACCACCGACAGTGTCGGCACGATCGACGTCGGGCTCGAGCCGACGGCTGAGTATCTGGCGAGCGACGGCACGCTGATGGTCGCCAACTCCGACGACGACAGCGTCTCGCTGATCGATACGAGCAACGACCAGGTCACCCAGACGATCAGCACGAACCCAGTCCCGGGGGCGACCGTCGGCAGCTATCCGAACGCGATCACGATGCCGGACTCCTCGCACATCCTCGTCAGCATCGGACGCGACAACGCGATCGCCGTCTATCAGTACCTGGGCGCCCAGAGTCCGGTGAGCTTCGAAGGGCTGCTGCCGACCGACATGTATCCGCTCAACGTCCAAGCGGACCCGCAGCTGAACGAGATCGTCGTCTCGACCGAGCGTGGGATCGGGTCCGACGGGCCGCCCGTCCTCGATAGCGGTTGGGGTCCGGGCACGAAGAACGTCACGGGACCCAGCGTCCTCACCTGGCCAGGAACGCTCAACGTGTTCACGATGCCGCCCGACGTGGCGATCCCGTACGACACCCAGCGGGTGTTCCGCGACAACGACTGGGCGCACCTTCTGCAGGCGCCGCCGCCGCACGAGACCACACCGGAGCCCGTGCCGCAGCGCCTCGGCGATCCATCTCCGATCAAGCACGTGTTCCTGATCGTCAAGGAGAACAAGACCTACGACCAGCTGTTCGGCGACATCCCGAAGGGGAACGGCGATCCGGCGCTGACCCAGTTCGGGGAGCGCTACACGCCCAACCTCCACTCGCTGGCGAACCAGTATGCGCTGTTTGACAACTTCTACGACAACAGCCTGCGGTCGGTCGACGGTCACAGCTGGCTGATGCAGGCAGACGCGAACGACTACGTGGAGCACGTGTTCGAGGGTCTGCGCAGCTATCCGTTCAACGCCGGCGACCCGCTCGCCTACCAGCGCGACGGATTCATCTGGAACGCGGCCGAAAAGGCCGGCCTCACCGTCGCCGACTTCGGCGAGTACATACCGACGTTCTCTGACTCGGCCGGCCAGACCGCCGACGAGGTCACCACATGGCCGGAGTGGTACAAGGACTCACAGATCATGCAGGGCAAGGCGAGCGGCCCGCTCCCGATTCCGGAGCACAAGTTCCAGTCTCGTCCCGACATCCCTTCGCTCGCCGCGATCTCGGACCCGAACTATCCCCCGTTCGACCAGACGGTCCCCGATCAGTACCGGGTCGATGTGTGGCTGCAGTCGTTCGACCACTCGATCAAGACCGGCAAGCTGGCAAACCTCAACATCTTCACGCTCAGCGACGATCACACCGGCGGTGGCCCGCCGGCTACCCCGTACCCCTATGCCGAGATCGTCGACAACGACCTCGCGACCGGGCGGATGGTGCAGGCCATCACCCACTCGCCGTTCTGGGGCTCGTCGGCGATCTTCATCCTCGAGGACGACGCCGCCAACGGAGTCGACCACGTCGACGGGCACCGAAGCATCCTTCTGGTGATCAGCCCGTACGCAAAACGCGGCGTGCTGATCAACGACTACTACACGCAACTCAACGTCGTCAAGACGATCGAGCAGATTCTCGGCATCTCCCCGATGAACCAGGAGGACCTAGCCGCCGAGCCGATGTTCGACGCCTTCACCGACCATCCCAATTTCACTCCGTACAGCGCGCTCCCCAACCGGTTCCCGCTGGACGCCGGCCTCACCAGCCCGGCCGCTGCCGCGGCAGCGGTACCCGCGGACATGCGCAGTGTCTACACGCAATGGACGCAGTGGGTGAAGCGTCAGGACTTCACCCAGCCGGACCTCGTCAACCCAGCCCAGCTCAACCGGTTGAACTGGTACGAGACGACCGATTGGCGCAGGCCTTATCAGGGCGATAAGGCGGTCCTCACCCCGGCCGAGGTGCCTGGCGGGGATCTGCCGGCAACCTGGCTCGGCTCCTCGTAGACCAGGGATCCCGACAGGCGGTCGGCCGGTAGGGCGCACTGCGTCGCGGGCCGACCGCCGGTCGTCGTTGCTCAGCCGCGCTGCCCCGGCGCGAACGCCGCCCGCGCGGCGCGGGCGCCGGCGGCGGCTTGCTCGGCGAAGCCGTAGGTCCCCTCGTCGCGCAACTCGTGCGCTGCGCGCACGAGCGCGTCGAGCGCCGCGAACGCGAAGGCGCCGCCGACCGACACCCGCCTGACCCCGAGCTCAGCCAGCTGCGCAATCGACGGCAAGCCGGCGCGAGCGAGCACGTTGACCGGCCGCTCGACGGACGTCACGACCGCGCGGATCTCCTCCGCGCTGCTGAGGCCGGGCGCGTACAGGACATCCGCTCCCGCCTCCTGATAGGACTGCAGGCGCGCGATCGTGTCCTCGAGATCGGGGCGGCCGTGCAGGTAGTTCTCGGCCCGCGCGGTCAGCACCAGCCGCCTGGCGCCGCCATGTGCCGCGTCGGCCGCCGCCGCGACCCGTGCCGCGGACGCGGCATGCTCGTAGATCGGCTCTTCCGAGCGTCCGGTCGAGTCCTCGATCGAGCAACCCGCGAGGCCGGCCGCGAGCGCTCCTCTGACGGTCTCCCCGACGGCGTCCGGATCGTCGCCGAAGCCGTTCTCGAGGTCGGCCGACACCGGCAGCTCGCTCGCCGCCACGAGCGCCTCGCAGTGCGCGAGCGCCTCCTCGCGGCTGACGCCGTAGTCGAGGCGGCCCAGCGTCGCCGCATACCCGCTGCTGGTGGTCGCGATCGCTTCGAAGCCGAGCGATTCGAGCACCCTGGCCGAGCCGGCGTCCCATGCGTTCGGCAGTAGCAGAAGCGGCTTGGCGCTCGCGTGCAGCTCGAGGAAGCGCGTGGCGTTCCCGGCCTGATCGGTCGCGCTCATCGGGCGGCTCGGCGAGCCGCGATGGGGGCGCGCCTGGCGGCGAGGGCGCGAGCATCCGCGAGCGTCGCCGCGGTCCCGGCGCCGGCCTGCGCGCGGCGGCCCAGCAGCAGCTCGAGGATCTCGCCTAGCCGCCGCCGGAAGAAGTGGTGGCCTTCGTCGGGGTCCAGGAAGACGCGACAGCGGGGCAAGCCGATCGACAGCTGCAGCGCGTGCTCGATCGGGACGAGCGGGTCCACGAGCCCGTGCCAGAGATGCACCTCGGTGTCGATCTCGCTGGGCGAGAAGCCCCACGGGCGCGAATACGTGAGGTAGTCCTCGACCATCCCGCCGACCCCACCGGCGGCCGCGTCGAGGAAGCTGGTGCTCGCGGCGGCCCGCTCGTCGGGCTGGTTGAGCCGGCTGCGCTCACTCGGAGCGGCGTGCGCGGCGATCACGCGGCTGAGCAGCTCGGGCTGCAGGCGGACCAGCGGGAGCGCGGCGTCAACCGCCGCCGTGCACAGCCACGGCGCGCCCGCGACGACCGCGAGCGCCAGCTTGATCCGTCGCTGCATCCCGGGCGTGCGGTGCGGCGCGCACAGCGGCGAGAGCGAGCTGCAGACGGCGACTCGGTACGCGCGGTCGGGCAGATCGTGCGCGACCGCGAGCGCGTACGGCCCGCCCGCCGAGACGCCCACGACCGCGAAGCGTTCGAGCGCGAGCTCGTCGGCGACCTGCCTCAGGTCATCTGCGAAGGCCCGCACGTCGCGCCCGGGCGCCGCGTCCGATCCGCCCATCCCGGCCCGGCTGACGGCGATGTAGCGGATCCCGAGCTCGCTCATCAGCTGATCGAGATCGACCGCCCGTCCGAGCGGGGTTCCGATCGCGCCGTGGCAGTAGAAGATCGGCTCGCCGTCCGCCGGACCCGTCTCGGTGTAAACGAGACGACGACCGTCGCGGAGCGAGATGGCGCGCTGGTCGAATCGTGTCGAGTCCATGTCGATACGAGAAACCCCTGCTCAGCGCACGTTAGAGCGCCTTCGTCCGGTAGATGTTGCGCGTTTGGGAAGGCTCACGAGCAGTCCCTCGAGTGCGGTCACGAATGCTTCCGGCTGCTCAACCATAACGATGTGACCGGCGTCTTCGACCAGCACGAGCTCGACGTCGGGCCGCGCTGCGCGAATCGACTCCGCGATCCGTGCCGGCATCGTCCTGTCCTCCGTGCCCCAGATCACCCCGAGCGGCGTGGTCAACCGCGCGAGCGACGGCCACAGGTTGGCGGCGGTGATCGTCGCGAACGCCTCGCTGGTGCGTTGCGCGCCCGCGGATGCCTCGATCAGCAGCCGCGCCTGGGTCGGCGACAGCGCCGCGCCGTCCGCCGCCGTGAAGGCCATCAGCAGGCGCCGGCCCCATGGCTTGTCGGCGAGCGGCGCGAGCGCGCGGCGGACCGCGAGCAAGCCGTCGACGCCAGCGGCGATGACCTGCATCGTGCGCGGCGGCAGTGGCGCGAAGCCGGCCGGCGCGACCAGCACGAGCCGGGAGACGAGACGGGGACTGCGCGTCGCGATCGTCAGCGCGACGGCGGCGCCGAGCGAATGGCCGACGAGGTCGAACGGCCCGCGGATCCCGCGCGCCGTGAGGCCACGGACGATCCTGCCGGCGACGGCCTCGAGTTCGAACCCGTCCCCGGCCGGCGCCGACTCGCCGAATCCGGGGACATCGAGCGTCACCAGGTGCCTGCTTTGTGCGAGCGCGGGCGTCACGGAAGCCCAGATCGCGCGCGTCGTCGCGAGCCCGTGGATCAGCACGAGCGGCTCGCCGCTCCCGAACTCCTCGACCGCGAGCAACGGGCTGATCGGCAGATCGTACGCCGCGCGAGCAGGGCGCTACCCTGCGCTTTCGGTGTCCGTCGAATATTCGATCGCCAGCGAGCAGGGTGACGACGGGTCCTTCCGCCGGCAGCCGAGCCAGTTCCGTGAGTGGATCAGCGACGACGGCTCGACGCCGTACCCGCTGCAGCGCGATCGCTACCACCTGTACGTCTCGCGCGCGTGTCCGTGGGCGCATCGCACGATCATCGCCCGCGAGCTGATGGGGCTGACCGACGTGATCGGCATCTCGTTCGTCGATCCGATCCGCGACGCGCGCGGGTGGGCGTTCACCGGCAACGGCTACATCGATCCGATCAACTCTTTCACCTTCCTCAGCGAGGCGTACCGCGCCACCTATCCAGGCTACGACGGCGGTGTGACCGTGCCCGTGCTGTGGGACAAGCACGGCGGCGTGATCGTCAACAACGAGTCGGCGGACATCCTGCGGATGCTCGAGACCGTCTTCTGGCCGCTCGCGGAGCATCCTGTCGAGCTCTACCCCGAACGCCTGCGCGACGACATCGACGCTTTGAACGCCGACATCTACGACACCGTCAACAACGCCGTCTACAAGGCCGGCTTCTCGCGCAACCAGGCGATCTACGAGCGCGAGGTCGCGGCCCTGTTCGCCACGCTCGACACGCTCGACGCGCGCTTGGCCGAGCGGCGCTTCCTGTTCGGCCCCGACCCCCTCGAGACCGACTGGCGGCTGTTCACGACGCTCGTGCGCTTCGACCCCGTCTACCAGATCCATTTCAAGTGCTCGCTGCGCAAGCTGATCGAATACGAGCAGCTCTGGGGTTACGCACGGGACCTCTACCAGTGGCCCGGCGTCGCGCCCACGGTCAACCTCGACGAGATCCGCGCTCATTACTACCTGACGCATCCGATGATCAACCCTTCGGGGTTGATGGCGGTCGCGCCGGCGGAGAGCCTCGCCGCGCCGCATGGGCGTGAGCGGCTCGGCTAGCTCCTTGCGTTGACAGTGCCGCCAGGCGAACCTCAACCACGTGAGCCCGGCGACGCCACCGTCGAGGAACGCCGCGCTCACCGCGGCAAACCTCGACCACGTCAGCCCTCCGACGTCGCCGTCGAGGAACACCGCGCTCACCGCGGCAAACCTCGACCACATCAGCCCGGCGACGCCACCGTCGAGAAACACCGCGCTCACCGCGGCAAACCTCGACCACATCAGCCCGGCGACGCCACCGTCGAGGAACTCCGCGCCGCCCGTGACTTACCTTGACCCGCCGCTCACGGTGAATTCGTTCCGCTCGATCGATCCCAACCTGCCAATCCGACTTTTACCCTCCGGCAAGGGCAAAACTCGGACTCGGGCGCTGGAGGCGGTTGAATGGAACGTTCGCCTCAGCCCGCAACGGAACGCGGCTTAGATGGCGAGCGCGACGTTGGGCGCGGTGGCGGCCGCGCGTTCCTCGCTCGCGGCCTCGGGCATGAGCAGCAGCGCGCCGAGGAAGAAGCAGATCCCGCCGAGGGAGGTGCCGGCGTTCGCGATCCGCGCGCTGAGCGGGAGGCCCGTGGACGGTTCCACGAGCGAAGCGATCGCGGCCGCGCCGAACGCGATCGAGCCGAGCAGGTTCAGGCCGGCGATTCTCCACGGCAGTGATCGCCATTGAAAGGCGACCCAGCGGTGGCAGACCTCCGCGAACGCCAGCTCACTCGAGATCAGGAACGCGACCGAGCCGAAGGCATCCGGCGCCCAGACGCGCGCGTTCACCTGGTGGGTGGTGAGGTCATGGTTCAGGGCTGCGAACGTGCTGACGTTGAAGAACACAGTCCCGGCGAGCTGCACGATCGCCGCGAGCCAGTCGATTCGCTGGGGCTCCCACGACGCCGGTCGCCACCGCGCCCGTTGCTGGGTGGCCGTGAGTGCGTGGTCGACGTTGACCGTCTCCAGGTACTGCAGGTAGGAGGCCGAGGTGAAGAAGATCGAGCCGACGAAGAACGTGATGCCGATCGCGGGTCGCGAGGCGTTACCCCATTGCGATGCGATCGACGCCACCGTGAAGCACAGCGACCCGATCACGAACAGCACGGCCATCCACCAGTTGCGCCGGCGTGGGCGCCACCACGTCGACTGCTGCGGCAGCGGATCGCCCGACCGCGCGGCTCCGCGGCCCCACGCTCCCTTGCGGTGGGCCCGGGACTGCCAGCGCACCTCTCTGCCGTCCGGCGCTCGGAAGACCTCAGCCGTGACGAACGGACCTGGACCCTCGGCAGAGACCCGCTCCCATCCATCCGGTGGTTGCACGTAGCCGCGCACGCCAGCGGACCCTAGAGCGCTGCGCCTTGCGGGCCGTCACCCGGTTCGGATGATCGCGTCGGACGACGGGTCCTCCGAGCCGGGAGCGTTCCCCCTCCCGGCTCGGACCCGCGGCTCAGTCGACGACGATTGCGCGCGACGAAGAGCCGCTCCGAGGCGCGGTCAGACCCTCAGTTGACGACAATCCCACGCGGCGAAGAGCCGGTCGGCGGCGCCGTCGGCGAGGACGTGAGCTCGGTCAGGCTGCCGCCCGATACCGAGAAACCGCTGACGAAGCCGTTGCTGTCGACGACCCACAGCGTGGTGCCATCGGGGCTCAGCCGCGCGTCGACCGGGCCAAGGCCGGTCGCATCCTTCATCGCCGTGGTGCCGAGGAGGGTCAGTCCGCCGTTCGTGTCGATCGCGTAGCTGGAGATCGTCGCGACGGCCGTGTTGACGGTAAACAGGTACCGGCCGTCGTGGCTGATCTCAACCCAGCACGGCGCGGTCTGATCGTCGGGTACCGGTGCGCCTCCGATCGCCTTCAGCGTCCCATCGCTGGCGACGTTGAACGCCCACACCGAGCCGTCGCCGGGGCCGCCGTGCGCATTTGACACATAGAGGCGGCCAGGGACCGTGGGGCTGAACTCGCTCCCGAACGGTCCGGCGACCGAGTCGCTAATCGGCGAGTTCGGCGCGGGCGTCAGCAGGTGACCCTTGCCGACCGCGAAGGTGTCGATCTGCGAGGTGCCGACCCGTGTCCCGGCGAG
Source organism: uncultured Solirubrobacterales bacterium (assembly GCA_963763525.1). Lineage (GTDB taxonomy): Bacteria > Actinomycetota > Thermoleophilia > Solirubrobacterales > Solirubrobacteraceae > Palsa-465. The sequence continues at coordinate 995,529 of CAVXPA010000003.1, read as the reverse complement.
CAGCGCGCCGTCCTTGTTGAACAGGATGTCACCCGGCTCCGCCTTGGAAGGAAGCGGGAACGTCGATCCCGCGATCGGCCGCAGGCGGCCGATGTTGCTGATCGTGAAGCCGGTGTAGTTGCTGTGAGTGGGTCCCGCGTTCGCCACGTACACGACGTGGTTGAAGACCGCGATGCTGATCGGCTCGCTGCCGCCCGAGGACACGACACCCCGCGAGACCGGCTGCAGCCGGCCCAAGACGCCGATCCGCATAACGGAGATCTGGTTGCTGCCAGGGTCCACCGCCAGCAGGAACTTGCCGTCGAGCGCCTCCTGGAGCGAGCCCTGGGACGCGGGGGCAGCGCTGTCCCCCATGCCGCCGGCCGGGAACGGCGAGCCGGGGACCGGGGTCAGAGTGCCATCCGCGTGACGGTCGAATGCTGCGATCGTGTTCTGCGGCGCGGTGTTGTCGTTGACGTAGAGGTGACCGACGACCGGCGAGGTCGAGGCGACGGCGGACGGCGCGAGCGCGCCCGCGGCTGCGAACGCCAGCAGCGTCGCGGACAGCCACGCGCCTGTTCGAAAGCGCATACTTCTCTCCTTGTTGGGTTGGGCTGGCCCTGCGGCGACCGGTCCCGGAGCGGCCGGGGCAAGACTGACTCAGTAACTGCTCCGGACCGGCGAGTCAGCGTGCATTTGAGCAGACCGAACCGCCATCGGCAACGTGATCGCCGCGATTGGCAGACAACGTTAAGACCTTACGATTCGGTGAACGCATCCGGACAAAAATGCACCCACGGGGTCGTGACGGGCGGTGCGGGTGCACTTTTGTCCGCATAGCGGACAAGATTCGCCACACGCCCCCGGGATGCGCGGCCCGAGTGCATTTTTGTCCGCCGGCGCGGCTCGCCGACTGGGGGGATCGGAGCCGGTCAGCGGCGCCGGTCAGCGGCGCGCGCGCCGGCGGCGGCGAACCACCAGCAATGCGAGCACCATGCCGAAGACGAGCGCGGCGAGGGGCGCCGGATTGCGCTTGATGCGCGCGGCGACGGCAGAGGAGACGAGCGGCAGCGCCTGGAGCGGCTCCGCCGGCTCCAGCGGCGGCGATGGCGCCGCGGGCCCTGGAGGCGGTGTTGCCGCCGCAGGCCCTGGCGGCGGTGGCGGCGCCGCAGCCGCCGCGGCCTCAGGCGCCGCGTCCGCCACGGGCTCAGGCGCCGCCGCCGCCGCGGCCTCAGGCGCCGCGTCCGCCACGGGCTCAGGCGCCGCCGCCGCCGCGGCCTCAGGCGCTGCGTCCGCCGCGGCCCCCCCATCGCCCCTACCCTCGAGCGACGCCTGTAGCCGCTGGGCGAACTCGCGCAGCAGCCGCTCCGAGATGTCCTCGATCATCCCGCCGCGGCCGAACCGCGCCAACCGGCCGGTGATGTGGTAATCGGTGTCAACGGAGACCCGGGTGCCGCCATTCGACGGCGCGAGCGTCGAGACGATCGTGGCGGACGCCCCGCCCTGCCCGCGCTTGTCGTTGCCCTGCGCGCGCATCGTCGCGGTGTGAGTCGCCGCGTCGATCGACTCCATCTCCAGCTTGCCGGCGTACGACGCCGTCGTCGGCCCGATCTTGACGGTGAATGTGCCGGCGTAGGTGCCGTCCTCGTTACGTCCTGTCACGGCCGCACCCGGGAGGCAGGGGGCGACGTGCTCGACGTCGATCAGCGCATTCCAGACGTGGTCGATCGGCGCCGCTACCTCAAAGGATTGCTCTAGCTTCATGGCGAATCGCCTCCAGGTCGTCAAGGGTGTCGACGTCGCTGCCGGACCACAGGTCCGAGCACTCGATCGTGGGGCCGTCCCCGAGCAGCCCGCGAGCCCCTCGGTCACCGGTCAAAGAGCGCGCCGCGCGAATCTGATCGCGGCCGAGCACGACGGGGTGACCGGGTCGACCGTTGTAGACCGCGCGGGCGCCCCCGGGCTGATCGAGAAAGCGCGCGATCACCGAAGGGGTGATCAGCGGCTGGTCACCCAGCGTCACGATCACCTTGTCCACGTCGCCGAGCACCTCGAGGCCGCAGCGCAGCGAAGCCGACTGCCCATCGCGCCAGTCCTCGCAGATCACGGGCTCCGCCTCGCCGAACTCGACCGCCGCGATCACGCCGGCCGCGCCGGCGCCGAGCACCACGACGATCCGCTCGAGACCCGAAACGCCACATTGGGCGCGGATCGCGTATTCCACCAGCGGCCGGCCCTCGAGATCGGCCAGCAGCTTGGGCGCCTCGCCGTACCTCGTGCCGGCGCCCGCCGCGAGGATCAGGCCCGCCGTCACATCAGGTCCGGCTCACGCCGGCACCTCGTGAATCCGCCCGCGCGCGCTGGACAGCCGTCCGCCATCGCGCCCGTGGCGCGCGGCGACGACCTCGGCGAGGATCGAGAGCGCGGTCTCCTCGCGGCTGATCGCCCCCAGGTCGAGTCCGAGCGGTGCCGCAAGCCGGTCGAGCTCGTCCTCCGAGAGGCCGCCGGCGAGCAGCCGCTCGCGTCTGGTGGCCTGCGCGCGCCGCGAGCCCATCGCGCCGACGAACCGCGCCTGCGAGCGCAGAGCGATCTGGAGCGCGGCGTCGTCGAGCTTGGGGTCGTGCGTGAGCACGGCGATCGAGGTGGCGCGGTCGATCCCGCCGAGCCGGGCGAACGCCTCCTCGGGCCAGGCGGCGATCACCTCCTCCGCCTCCGGGAAGCGCTCGGGCGTCGCGAACCGTGCTCGCGGATCGATCACGTACGGGCGCCAGCCCGCCGCGCGCGCGATCCGGCACAGCGACGCGGCCACGTCGACCGCGCCGAACAGCAGCAGCCGTGGGGCCGGGTAGATGACGTCGATGAAGAGCCCGTCGCGGCGCTCGGACGCTTCGGTCCAGAGCAGGTCGCTCGCCTGGCGGACCGCCTCGTCATCGAGCTCCGGCGCGCCGAGCGATCCCGAGCGCGCGCCGTCGGCCTCGATCACGAGCTTCGCTCCCGGGTGAGCTCCTTCGAGCAGCGTCACCTCGGCGGCGCGGCCGCCGGTACGAGCGAGCTCGGCAAATCGCCCGCGCGAGTACTCCTGCACCCAAACGTCGATCTCGCCGCCGCACGGCAGTCCGACATCCCACGCTTCGGAGTCCGCGATGCCGAAGTGCAACAGCTGGGGCTCGCCACCGCGCAGCACCTCGTCGGCGATCGTGACCACAGCTCCCTCGACGCAACCGCCCGACACCGAGCCGGCGACCTGACCGTGCTCGTTGACCGCCATCTTCGCGCCCGGTGGGCGCGGTGCCGAACGCGCGACCCCGACGACGGTCGCGATCGCGATCCGGTCGCCGCGGTCGGACCAATCGGTTATCTCTGTCAGTACTTCGTTCATGTGTCCTCCAGGATGACAGCCAACTCCTCGAGCGATGCAAGCGAGTTTCCGGCCAGCAACTCGTCGGTGTGCGGAACCGCCGCGCGCATGCCCCGCGTCAACGGTTCGAAGTCGGGGTGGGCAGCCAGGGGGTTGAGCCACACGAGTCGATGCGTGCTACGTCGAAGCCTAGCCATCTCCGCGTCGAGCTCGGCGGGATCGCCGCGATCCCAGCCGTCCGACAGGATCACGACGACGGCGCCGCGCCCGATCCTCCGGCCGTGGGTGCGATTCAGCTCGGCGAGCGCCGCTCCGATCCGCGTCCCGCCGGAAAAATCGGTCACCGCCGCGGCGGCACGCTCCAGAGCACGGTCGTGATCGCGGCCACCGAGCTCGTAGGTGATCCGCGTCAGCCGCGTCCCGAATGCGAATGCCTCGACCCGCCGCCGAGCCGCGACGCACGCGTGCAGGTACTGGAGCAGCATCCGCGCGTACGGGCTCATCGACCCGGACACGTCGCAGACGAGCACGACCGGCCTCGGTCGCCGGCTCGGGGCGCGCCAGTGGCGCTCGACGGGCTCCCCGCCGGTTCGCAGCGACGCCCTCACCATCCGGCGCAGGTCGGGCTCGTGGCTGCGGCGCCGGGCCGGGCGCAGGCGTCGCGAGAGCCGCGTCGGCCCCCGCCGCGCGAGCTGCGCGATCAGCTGGCGCGCCAGCACCATCTCGGCGGCCGTGTAGCGCGCGAAGTCCTTCGTCCGCAGCAGCTCGAGGTCGCTCCACGCCGCCGGCACGGTCAACGGATCGTCCGCCTCGGCCCGCGCCGCAGACGACGCCGGGACGCCCGCTCGCGGCAGCGCCGCACGCTCGATCGCGCCGAGCTCGAGCAACTCCGCATCGTCGGCGTCGACGCGACCGTCCCCGAACACCGCCGCGAATGCCAACTCGAAGCGCTCGAGGTCCGGGCGCCCGGCGCACAGGACCACCCGCAGCGCGAGCCGGGCCTCCTCACGCGAACTGCAGTCGACCGCCGCCAGCGCGCGATGGGAATCGAGCAGCTCGCCGACGCCGACGCGCGCGCCCTGCGCCCGCATCAGCGCCGTCAGCGAGCCAAGCCGCTCGATCACCGCGTCAGACGCCGTCGAGCACTCCTCGCTCGCGCACGCGAACGACGTCCTCGTGCACCTTGAGGGCGACGCCAAGCGTGTCGTCGAGCTCGCGGCCGCCGTCTTCGTCGAGCGCGAGCAGCGCCTGCGCCCACACGATCGTCTCGCCGACGCCGGGCAGCTTGTACAGGTCGCCCTGCTCGCGCAGCCGTCCGACGGCCGCGACGACGCGTTCGGCGATCCGCTCGGGAACATCCGGGATCCGCGCGCGCACGATGTCGCGCTCGCGCGCGGGGCCCGGATAGTCGATCCAGTGATAGAGACAGCGCCGCTTCAGCGCATCGTGCAGCTCGCGCGTGCGATTGGAGGTCAGCACGACGACGGGACGCTGGGCCGCGACGATCGTGCCGAGCTCCGGGATCGTGACCGCGAAGTCGGACAGGAACTCGAGCAGGAACGCCTCGAACTCATCGTCGGCGCGGTCGATCTCGTCGATCAGCAGGACCAGCGGGTGCTCCGGGTCGGCCTCGAGCGCGTCGAGCAGCGGCCGACGCAGGAGGAAGCGGCGCGAGAACAGCTCGCCCTCGTCGATCCCGCCCTCGGCGGCCCGCAGGGCGAGCAGCTGACGCGGGTAATCCCAGTCGTAGACCGCGTGGTGCAGGTCGATGCCCTCGTGGCATTGCAGGCGGATCAGGCGAGCGCCGGTCGCGGTCGCGAGCGCGCGCGCGACCTCGGTCTTGCCGACGCCGGCCTCGCCCTCCAAGAGCAGCGGCTGCTCGAGCGTGACCGACAGATATACGGCGAGCGCCAACGCCCGATCCGCCAGGTATCCCTGCGCGGCGAGCGCGGCGCTCACCTCCTCGATCGACTTCAGCGGCTGTGTCAGGGGGCAGGCCTCGCGCGGTGTTCGGACGGCGCCGTCACGTCAGACCGGCGGCCTCGTGGAGAGCCCTCCGGCAGAGCACGCGAGCGAGATGCTGCTTGTACTCGGGGCTGGCGTTCAGATCGCCGGGCGGATCGGTGCCGTCGGCCGCCTGCTCGGCGGCGCGCGCCACGTTCTCGGCGCTCAGCGTTGACCCGCGGAGCGCCTGCTCGACGCCGTGAGCGCGGATCGGCACACCGCCCATGTTAGTGAGCCCGACCCGGACGTCCTCGCAGACGCCGTCGTTCGCCTTGACGATCGCGCCGACCGCGACCATCGCCCAGTCCTCGCTGCGGCGGTTGAACTTCTGGTAACCGAAGCCCCAATCCTCCTGCGCGGGCACGTGCACCTCGGTCAGGACCTCGCCCGGTCTGAGCGCCGTCTCGAGATAGTCCTGGAACAGGTCGCGGGCCGCCAGCGTCCGCTGACCCTCCGGACCCTGAAGGGTCACGCTCCCTTCGATGATGAGAAGGATCGCCGGCAGGTCGGAGGCAGGGTCGCCGTGAGCGAGCGAGCCGCCGATCGTCCCGCGATTGCGCACCTGCGGGTCGGCGATCGTACCCGCCGCGCGCGCCAGGACCCCGAGCTCGGGCGTGCGCTGCACGTCCACGTGCGTGGTCATCGCGCCGATCCGCCACTGCCCGTTCCCGCGCTCAATGCCGGTGATCCCCGGCACCTTGCGCAGGTCGACGAGCAGGGACGGCGTCGCCAGCCGCAGCTTCATCAGCGGCAGCAGCGAGTGACCGCCGGCCAGCAGCTTCGCGTCCTCGCCTCCGTCGCTCACCGCGCGGATCGCGTCCTGGAGCGTGTCGGGGGCGACATATTCGAACTCGGCCGGAATCATGCGGGCACCTCGCCTTCCGGGCTCGCGCCCTTGGCCTCGGAGATCGCCTCCCACACCCGCATCGGCGTGAGCGGCATGTTGATGTAGTCGACCCCGAGCGGTCGCAGCGCGTCGATCACGGCGTTCGTGACCGCGGCGCTGGCGGCGATCGTCCCCGCCTCCCCGATGCCCTTGGCGCCAAGCGAGTTGACCGGCGACGGCGTCACCGTGCGATCGGTCTCAAAGCTCGGCAGCTCGGCGGCGGTCGGCAGCGCGTAGTCGACGAACGTGCCCGTCACGAGCTGCCCATCGACGTCGTAGTGGACCCGCTCGTACAGCGCCTGTCCCAGCGCGTGGACGATCCCGCCGTGCACCTGGCCATCGATCAGCAGCGGGTTGACGGCGTTTCCGCAGTCGTCGACCGCCACGTAGCGAATGACGTTCACCTTCCCGGTGTCCGGATCGACGTCGACGACGCACGCGTGCGCGCCGAACGGGAAGACGAAGTTCTCCGGGTCATAGAACGTCGTCTCCTCGAGCCCCGGTTCCATCCCGTCCGGGATCAGGCCGAGATAGGCGGCACCCGCGACCTCCGCGAGCGTCATTCCCTTGTCCGGCGAGCCGCGGACCGAGAAGCGGTCGTCGCGCAGCTCGACGTCTTCGGGCGCCGCCTCGAGCTGATGGGCGACGATCGCCCGGGACTTGTCCGCGACCTTGGTCGCACACCGGGCGAGCGCCTCGCCGCCGACGGCGAGCGAGCGGGAACCGTACGTGTTGCGTCCCTCGGGCCCGGTACTCGTGTCCCCGTGGATCACCTCGACGACCGCGGGGTGGACCCCGAGCCGGTCGGCGACGATCTGCGCGAACGCGGTCTCGTGCCCCTGCCCATGCCCGGACGTGCCGGTGTACACCGTGACCGCGCCCGTGTTGTGGACTCGGACCATCGCCGATTCCCACAGCCCTGCCTGGACGCCGACCCCGCCTGGCCCGGTGATCCGCGACGGCGCCAGGCCGCAGATCTCTGTATACGTCGAGAAGCCGATGCCGCGGTAGGTACCGGCGCTGCGCAGCCCCTGCTGCTCCGCGCGAAACGCGGCGAGGTCGACGTGTTCGAGGAGGCGGTCGAGCGTCTTCTCGTAGTCGCCGGAGTCGTACACGACGCCGGTCGCGACGGGCGCGGGGAACTGGTCCTTGGGAATGAAGTTGCGGCGGCGGATCTCGAGCGGATCGATGCCGAGCTCGGCTGCGGCCTGGTCGAGTCCGACCTCGACCATGTGCGTCGCCTCCGGTCTCCCGGCGCCGCGGATCGCGTCCGTCGGGCACTTGTTCGTGAACACGCCCGACGATGTCGGTCTGGACGGCGGGGATCTTGTAGCAGCCGCCCATCACGAACGCCCCGAGCGACGGGATCAGCGGCGTCAGCAGCATGTTGTATGCGCCGAGGTCGGCGATGATGTGGACGTGCCAGGCGGTGACCGTGCCGTCTTGCTTGACGCCCATTCGCGTGTGGGCGATCTGGTCGCGGCCCTGGTGGGAGACCGCCATGTTCTCGCTCCGCGTCTCGATCCACTTGACCGGGCGCTCGAGCTTGCGCGAGCACCAGGCCGCGAGGATCTCCTCGCCGTAGACCTGCAGCTTCGAGCCGAAGCCGCCCCCGACCTCGGGCGCGATCACGCGCACGCGCTCCTCGCTCATCCCGAGCAGGATCGCGAGGAACAGGCGCACGAAGTGCGGTACCTGGGTCGCGCTCCAGAGCGTCAGCGAGCCGGCCCGATAGTCGGCCAGCACTCCGCGCGGCTCGATTGGCGCGCCCGCCGTGCGGTGGTTGACGAACCGCCGCTCGACGATCACGTCTGCCTCGGCGAAGCCTGCCTCGAGGTCGCCTCCCGACAGCGACCACTTGTGCACCTGGTTGGTCCCGAATTGCTCGTGCACGTACGGCGCGCCGGCGAGGGCCGCCTCTGGGTCGATCACGACCGGCAGCGGCTCGTACTCGACCAAAACCTCCTCGGCCGCGTCGACGACCGCGTAGCGGTCCTCGCCGAGCACGACGGCGACCGGATCCCCCACGTGCTTGACGGTCTCCCGCGCGAGCGGCCAGTGCTCGGGGTTGTTGACCTCCACGCCCGGCGGCACCCACGCCAGTGGCAGCGGCCCGCGAGGTCGGCCAGGTCTGCGCCGGTGAAGACGGCGTGGACGCCGGGCCACTCGCGTGCCGCCGCGGTGTCGATCGACGTGATCCGCGCGTTCGCCTCGGGCGAGCGCACGAGCGACGCCCACAGCATCCCTGGGAGCGAGATGTCGTCGATGTAGCGAGCCCTGACCGGTGATCAGGCGGGGATCCTCCTTGCGGCGGATCGCGCGGCCGACATTCGCGCCGTCGGCGGCGCCGTTGGTCGTCGCGCTCATGCGGCCACCTCCGGCTCCGGGGAGATCGACGGCGACTTGCCCGCGGCCGCGTCGAGCACCGCCTTGACGATGTTGTGGTAGCCGGTGCAGCGGCACAGGTTGCCTTCGAGCGCGTGGCGCACCTCGGACTCGGATGGGTTCGGGTTCTCGCTCAGGAAGGCGGTCGCGGCCATGATCATCCCCGGCGTGCAGTAGCCGCACTGCACGCCGTGGTCGTTCCAGAATGCCTCCTGGACCGGGTGCAGCTGGTCCTCGGAGGCCAGTCCCTCGATCGTCGTCAGCTGCGCGCCGTCGGCCTGCACGGTCAGCACCGTGCACGACTTGACCGCGCGACCGTCGAAATGGATGGTGCAAGCGCCACAGTTGGACGTGTCGCAACCGACGTGGGTGCCCGTCAGCCCAAGCTCGTCGCGCAGCGCGTGCACGAGCAGCAGGCGCGGCTCCACCTCGAGCTCGTGCTCGACGCCGTTCACGTTGAGGCGCACAGGGACGGTCGTGCTCAAGCCTCCTCCTCTCCTGGAGTGGGTATTGGCGGTCTCGCCGGCGACGATACCCCACGCGCGCGGCGCTTTCCAGGATCGCTGCGGCGGCCCCCGTCCCCCATGCCGGCCGGCGCCTCAGCCGGACGGCCGCTGCGCGAGCACCTGATAGATCGACGCCCAGCCGGTCTCGAATCCCTGCCGGGCCGCCCGCAGGTACAGCCGCCACACGCGCGCGCGCTCGATCCCGGCCAACCGCACTGCGTCCTCGTAGCGCTCGTCGAACCGCCGCGTCCAATGCCGCAGCGTCTCGGCGTAGTCGCCGGCGAACCCCTCGACGTGTGCGACCGCGAACCCCGTCCGTTCGAGCGCCAGGATGATCCGCGACAGCGGCAGCGGCACGCCGTCGGGGAACACGAACCGCTCGGAGAACGGTCCCTCGTCGCTGCTGTCGAGGTCCTTGAGCTTTGCGATCCCGTGGTTCAGCAGCCGGCCGCCCGGGACCAGGAGCGCCATCAACGTTGCCGCGTAGAGGTCGATCCGCTCTTCGCCGACGTGCTCGACCATGCCGATGCTCGAGATCGCGTCGAAGCGCTCGTTGGTCAGCTCGCGGTAGTCGGCGACGCGGAACTCGACCCGGTCCCCGACGCCGGCCTCGAGCGCGCGCCCGCGTGCCAGCCTCGCCTGCGGTTCGGACAGCGTGACGCCGAGAACCCGCACGCCATGACGGCTGGCCGCGTGGATCGCGAAGCTGCCCCAGCCGCAGCCGACGTCGAGCACGCGTTGATCAGCTCGCAGGCCCAGCTTCGTGCAGACGAGCTCGAGCTTCTGCTCCTGCGCCTCTTCGAGCGTCTGCGCCCCGCGCGAGAAGACCGCGCAGCTGTAGGTCATCGAGCGGTCGAGGAACAGCGCGAAGAAGTCGTTGCCGGCGTCGTAGTGGTGGCGGACGGCGCGGCGGTCGCGCGCGAGCGTGTGACGCTCTCCGCGCAGGCGGAGCTCGATCGCGGGGCGGCTCGGGGGGCGGACCCAGCCGCACGCGCGAACGAGGGCGACCGCGAGGCGGCCCTGCTGGCGGACGCTCATCGGCGGGGGCTGGAACGTGTCGACGATCCGGAGCGCCCCGTCGAGGTCATCCACCTCGATCATTCCGGCAACGTACGCGCGGCCCAAGCCGAGCTCTCCGGGCGCCCGCAGCACGTGCGCGAGCGCCCCCGGCGAGCGAAACGTGAGCGTAGGCGCATCCGGCTCGGTCGCGGGCACGTCGCTGCCATCCCAGAAGCGCAGCGCGAACGGCCGGCGGGGCAGCGAAGACTCGAGCTCGGTCCGCAGTGGTGCAGTGCGCGCCAACGGCACGGGCTCAGGCTCTGGCCGCGAGCCGCGCCGGGCCGATCCGCACGACGTCCCACGCCAGACCGGTCATCTCGAGCAACCGGATGATCCCCGCCGACGGATCGACCTGCCAGCGCCCGAGCCCGTGGCGGTAGGACGTCGGGAAGGCGTGGTGGTTGTTGTGCCACGCCTCGCCCCAGGTCGGGATCGCCAGCCACGGGACGTTGCGGGACTCGTCGCCGGTGTCGTAATCCTGCTTGCCGAAGAAGTGGCACACCGAGTTGATGCTGAAGGTGGCGTGGTGCATGAAGAAGATCCGCGCGGCGCCGCCCCACAAGAGCGCCGTCAGCCCACCGGCGATCGTTCCGGTCAGTGCGACGCCGAGCCCGAACGCGGCCGCCAGACCCAGGAGGACCCACAGCAGGAACGTCTCGTTGACGAACCGGAGCATCGGATCCGCGAGCAGATCCTTGGCGTAGCGGTTCTCGTCCGCGACCTCCGTGTCGCTGAACACCCACCCCATGTGCGCGTGCACCAGCCCCCGCAGGGCGCCGAGGGCTCCGTCGCCGTGACCGTGCGGGCTGTGCGGGTCCCCGTCGACGTCTGAGTACTGGTGGTGGCGCCGGTGAGTGGCGACCCATTCGATCACCGGACCTTCGGCGGCTGCCGAACCGAGCGCCGCGAACGTCGCGCGGAGCAGCCGGCTGCATTTGAAGCTGCGGTGCGTCAACAGCCGATGGAAACCAACCGTGATGCCCGTTCCGAACGCGACGTAACAGAACGCGAGTACCACCAAGTCCTGCCAACCAAGCAGGCTCCCGGTCCAGCCGAACCACATGCCGATCGCGACCATGATCGGCGGCGCCGCGGTGACCGCGCCGCTCGCAAGCCGGTCGAGCGCCGGCACCTTGACCGCGCGCACGTCAGGCGCGCGAGATGCAGTTGACATGGATCTCCTAGTGGGAAGGGACGCTGGGTGGCCCTGTGTCAGCCCGAGCGGGCATTCCCGCGCCGCAGCGAGCGAGGACGGCTGTTCCACGGCCGCCACGGATCTCGCAATCAGCGATCTTGTGGCGCCTGGGCGATGCTATCAACCGCCGCGGCACGCGACGCGGAGATGGCGAACTGCAGCGTTCGCGTGGCCGACCGGCGCCCGGCCCCGTCCTGCGCGGTGATGAGGAGTGCGTAGCGCCCGGGCGCGAGCTTCCCGAGCCGCAGCGCGAAGCGATTGCCGCCACGGCGGCCGGCAAAGTGCAACGTCGCCGTCCGGATCCGCGCCGTGCATCGACGCCCCTTCCGGGCTCGGAGCCGGCAGCCCTTGGCCGGCGTTGGCTCGCGCCCGGCCTCGAGCCGGGCGATCACGACCGTGACGCCGGCCGGCTCGGACAGCGTCAGCCGGAGCGTCGCGCGGCCGTGCCTCGTCAGCCGCAGCTGCGAGAGCCTGGGTGCGCCGCCCGGGCCGAGAACGAGCTCGGTCAGCGCCGCGGTGCTGGAGCCCTGGTAGTACGCGTCCCCTGAATACGTGGCGCGGAGCAACAGGCGAGCGGCGGCGGGGAAGCTCGCCGGGCAGACCGCCTGGCCGGTGACGTAGCTGACGCCGATGCCGACGCAACCCGGGACCGGCGTGCCGCCGGTAGTGAACGTGACGGTGCCGGCATCGGGTACCGGCGAGACGCTCGCCGTGATGGCGAGCTGGGCGCCGGCAGTGGCCGGACTCGGCGCCGCCGCGAGCGCCGTCACGGTGGCTGACGGCGGCGGCGTGGCGGCGATCCGGAAAGCGCTCACGGTGTCGCCCGCCGCGACGAACAAGCTCCCACCGGCGGCGCTCGGCGCGCTGAAGTGAACGAAGCTGCCGACCGGGGCCGAGAAGCTGATCGCCCCAGTTGCCGGATCTAGGCCGTAAAGAACCCCGTTGGACGTTCCGGCCGACCAGATCAGACCGCCGGCGAAGATCGGCGGCCCGACGGCCGTCGGATTCACGCTCCAGCCCGCGAGCGGCGCGAAGCTGTCCGACGCGCTCGACAGCGCCAGCGCGTGCACGCCGTCGCTGCATGGGACGTAGATCGCGCCGGCCGCGTAGATGGGCGCACCGTAAGCGCCGCGGCACACCTGCGCCTGGAACAGCGGCGCGCCGCCGGTGCCGCCGAGGCTCGCGGCGCGGAGCAGGTAGCCGATCCCCTGTTTGCCGCTCTGGAACACGAGGCCGTCCGGTAGCAGGAGGGGCTCGCTCGACCCGAGATCGGCGTCTGTCGAGTCCAGCGTCGCCCAGTCGGATGGGGCCCAATGATCGAGCAGGGCCAGGTTCTCGCCGAGCTGCAGGACCGATTCCTGGTACCCGAACCCTCCTGCCGCCAAGCCGTTCCCGGTCGCGACCCAGATGTTCCCCGAGCCGTCCACCGCCGGGCCGGCGCCGGCGCCCCAGATCGCGCCACCGAGGCCGCCCGCGCCGACCTCGAAGCTCGCGAGCGGCCCACCGCCGGTCTCGGGCGCCGCGACCAGCCATCCGTTGTAGGTGCCGCAGTCCCCCGCATTCCCGCCATACCCGATGATCACGCGCCCGCCGTCGAGGGCAAGCGCGGCCCGCTGCAGCTGGGCCGCGTGCGCCGTGCCCGGCGGATCGACCGGCGTCGGCAGCCCGGCCTCAGGGCTCCCGTCGCCCAGAGCGAAACCCGCGAGCTGGTGGGCGATTGTCGCCGGGTTGCTGCCGTTCCACGTGTCGGCGACGACGTAGATCCGCCGGCTGAGCGGGTCGATCACGGGCGTGCTCGTGATCCCGACGACAGGTGCGATGTCGCCGCAGGGGAGCTCGCCTGCCGGAACCGGGGTGCCGGCGCTGGCCTGCCACTCGATCGCGCCGGTCGCCGCGTTCAGCGCGTAGAGGGTGTCGTCCTCGGTCGCGACGAACACCGCGTCGCCGTACACGAGGGGTTGGCCGTAAACCTGACCGTCGAGCGCCGGCGTGCGCCACAGCTGCGCCGGCGGCAACGGCGAGACGCTGTCGGGATCCACGCCGGTTCGCGATGCCCCGCGATCGTAGGTGCTCCACGCGGGCAGCTCAGCGCGGGCGATCGCCGGCGCGGCAAGCGCTGCGACCAGCGCGCAGGCGAGCAGCGCGGCACCGCCGGCGGCGCGGCGCCCGCAATAGTTCGACATGCATCGTACTTCTGCTAAAGTACGACGTACTTCGTACAAACCTGCGCCCCGAGGAGGCTTCATGAACACCAAGCGCAACACCCCCAAAATAGAGAAGCCGCAGCCGCCTCGCGAACGCCGCGAGACCGAAGGCGTGATCGCCCAGTTCATCCACGAGCTCTCGGCACGGCATGCCGAGTCGCGTGCGCTGGGCAGCATTGCAGCCTGAGCGCGCAGCAGCGCTTCCCTCAGTAGACAGGGCGCCCGACGGGCGCCCTTGATCGTGTTGGGCCACCTAGGCGACGCCGGCCCGATTGACCAACGGCTGGTAGCGCCGGCACGGCTCGCCCCGGAGTCCGGGACAAGGGGGCAGTGGAGTCGGCGCGACGATGCCGGGCACGACGGGCAGGATCAGGCGTGAGGCCATCGAGCGCGAGTACGCGACCGAGACGAGGGCCTCGTGCGCCGGCACGACGTCGCCGAAGGACCAGACGGGCAGATCGCCGCCCGGCGCCTCGATCGTGATCCGGATCCGCGACCCCGGTCGGTACATGTGCCCCTCGTAGTAGAGCGGGATCGTCAGTTCGGTCCACCGGCCTTTCGGGAGCGGCGCGGCGTCCGCGCGCGTGTAGGTCGGCATCGGATTCAGCAGCGTGCTCGTCGCCCGGGCGAGCTTGCGCTCGCTCGCTCGGAGCCAGCCGTCCTGGACGAACGTCTCCAGTCCGTCCGGTCTGACCTCGGAGATCGTCACCTGGAGATCGACGTCGGGGACGCTCGCCCGGATCCACAGCTGGACCGCGCCGGCGCCGATCACGGCCGTGTCGGCGCGCAGCGGCGCCGTGATGTACGAGAGCGCCGTCCCCGGCGGGTTTGAGACCCAGTGATAGGGCGGGGTCGCGCTCCAGAGACCGCCCGGGCCGCCGCCATCGGGGCCCGGAAAGCTCGTCGCCGGTCGGGCTGTAAGGCTCCACGTGAACAGGTTGCTGCCGGAGCGCGCGGGCTTGCCGTCGGTGAGCGATCCGCCAGGCCCGAGGTACCACGAGCGCGCCGTCGTACCGGGGATCGGGAAGCGGGCGAAGTCGCGCTCGAACGACGCGCCCGGCGCTCCCGGGACGACGCCGGCGGCGCCGTTGTCGAACAGAATCCGTACCGACGGGATGCGCTCGTACGCGGCGAGCGCCGAGCGATAGGACCCGAGCGCTTGGATCGGGTCGGGCGGGAGCGTCACGCCCGAGATGCCGAGCAGCCCCTGGTAGAGGGACGCAGCAAGCGCTTGGACGGCCGGCGACAGGTGCGGAGCGCGCTGCGCCACGAACAGTTCCAGGAAGTCGTACCAGCGCGTGAGCGTGGCCGGATCGAGCGAGTCGGTGTGGAGCCCGTTGGTGAACGTGAACCACTTCCAGCGCGTTCCGGTGAAGTCCGAGGCGAGCGCGGGACAGTGGCCGCCGGTCTGCTCGTCGGTGAACTGGCAGGCGAGGAAGACCGGCACATGGATCTTGTTCACGAGCGTGATCGGCGCGAGCCTGCTGGCGACTGCGGGCGTGTAGTACGGATTCGCGTGCACCTCCTGCACGAGGTTGACCGCCTCGCCGTGCAGGGCCTGATTGGCCGCGCACGTGGGGTCCCCCTCGAGGATCCGCTGGTATGCCCACGCCTCGCCGCCGGTCGCCGATGCCGGCTCGGCGTCGTGGTCGCGCTCCGCTGACCAGGGGATTGCGAAGCCCGTGTTGAGGATTCCGCCCGCATACAGCAGCGTCGTCGCCGACGTGTCGATCACCGACAGCGGCGTGATCGCTGCGAGGTCGGGCGGATCGGTGGCGGCGACGAACAGCTGGCTGATCCCGCCGTAGGAGATCCCGAGCATCCCGACGCGGTTGTGCAGCACCCATGGCTGGCGGGCGACGGTCTCGATCGCGTCGTAGCCGTCGAGGCTCTGCAACGCCTCGAAGAAGTCGAACGCGCCGCCGGAGCAGCCGGTGCCGCGCATGTTCACGTCGACGACCGCGAACCCGAGCAGGTTCGCGACCTGGCTGATGCCGTTCTCGGCGCCGGCGGGATCCGCATACCCGTAGCCCGAGTACTCGAACAGGGTCGGATACGGGCCGGCCGACGCCGGACCCGGCAGACGGACGTCGATCGCGAGCTTGGTCCCGTCGCGCGTGGTCAGATAGCCGTACCCGCCGGCCGGCAGTCGCTGGTTGTAGATCGCCGCGCTGGGCGGTGCCGGCCGAGTCGAGAGCACGGTCAGCGGTCCTGACAGCGCGCCGGACCCCAGGCGCACGCGATAACCGCCACCCGGCGTGAGGTTGCGAAACAGCACGCCGCCGAGCGAGTCCGCTCGCTGGAGCGCCAACCGCCGGCCGCCGGGACCCAGTAGCGTGATCGGCGCATTCGCCGGGACACCGGTCGCGTAGACCTGCGTTACGCTGCCATGGGCGGTGAACCGAGCGCGCTGACGCGACGCGGTGCCCGCCGTCCTGCGAACGCCAGCAGCGTCAGCGCCGCGGCCAGGACGACCGCGCCGCATGCGGCTGCCCGGAGTCTCACCGCCCAACCGTGCGCACGAGCGCACGAGCGCGCTGGGGAACGTCGCTCAGCAGCTCCCTGACCCCGCTCAGGCCGGCTCTCACCTCGGGGTCCCCGACCTCGACCGGGAGCATCGAATCCTGCAGCTCGGCGATCACGCGGTCCGCCTCCGTCGCATCGTCGCCCCCTCGCTCAATCAGCGCGATCGCGCTCTGGGACTCGACGCCTGGCGACTGGGGTTGGAACGTTCGCGGCGGAAGCCCGTAGCGTTGCGCGAACTCGCTGTGCGTCCGCTGCGCGCGGCCGTACGCTGCCTGCATCGGTGCGAACAGGGACCGTTCGAGCGCGTCGGCGGTCTGCTCGTCGAGATGCTCGTAGGCGGCGCCAAAGCAGGCCAGACCGTGCCCGATCACGTCGGTCGCGGCGGCGAGATCGTCGAGCAGGCGCTGCCGCGCTTCGGCGTTCGTATACGACATGGTCACACGAGACTAACCGGGTCCTGCCCGCGGGGCGCAGGTCTGGCCCCGCCTTGGACCCAGGGGCCAACAGTAACCGCTAAGACTGGCCGGCGTCGCGCTCGAGCAGCATTCCCATCAGGATCGTGCCGCGCAGCCGGCCGTCGCGGCGGCGGTAGTGGCTCCTCCGTATCCCTTCGACCTCGAACCCCGCCGCGGCGTACAGCGCGATCGCGCGGCCATTGTCGGTCCACGCCTCCAGGTCGAGCTTGTGCGCCCCGGACGCGCGCCCGTGCTCGATCGCGGCCTCGAGGAGCGAGGTGCCGCCACCCTGCCCGCGCGCCTCGGGCAGGATCGCCATCCCCAGCGAGAGCACGCCGGGCACGCGCTCGTACAGCGTCGCGAGCCCGACCACCCCGCCGTTGCGGTCGGCGAGCACCCACGCTGCATCGCGCCCGCGGCTGGCGATCATGTCCCGGAGGCGCTGCGCGCGCTCGTTCACGTCGACCGGCGGCTCCGCGCCCAAGGTTCCCTCTGGCGCCACCGAGGCGACCACGCGCGCCATCGCCTCGGCGTCCTGCGGCTGTGCCGGCCGGACGGTCATCGAATCGGAAGTCTGTCGCTCCGTCGGCTCCGGTGGGGCCGACGCCCGGCGGTGGGCTGTGTCAGGGTGTGGCGAAGATGAGCGAGCGCTCCGCATATTCCTCGGCGGGCGTCGACTACGAGGCGCTCGACGCCGGCAAGCGAGACGCACTGGCGGAGGCGCTCGCAACCTCGGGGCTGTTGCTCGCCCATCACGCGCGGGCGGTCGACGAATCCCGCGGCGAGCCGGCGTTCGCGTTCGAGCTGGCGGGGCGGTATTTCGCGTTCGTGCTCGAGGGCCTCGGGACGAAGTCGATGATCGCGCGTGCGTGCGAACCGCAACTCGGATCGGGGCCGTTCGCCAACGTCGCCTACGACACCGTCGCCGCGATCGTCAACGACCTCTGCTGCCTCGGTGCGCTCCCGCTCGTCGTCAACGCGTACTTTGCCACCGGCTCCTCCGCCTGGTATGAGCGCCACGACCGCCATGCCGCGCTGCTGGCGGGCTGGCGGGCAGCGTGCACGGCGGCCGGCGCGGCGTGGGGCGGCGGAGAGTCGCCGTCACTGCCCGGGCTGGTGGACGCCGAGGAGATCGAGCTCGCCGGGAGCGCCGTCGGGGTCGTGCCGGCGGGGCTGCGTCCGATCGTCGGCGCCGAGCTCGTCGCCGGAGACGAGATCGTGCTCGTCGCGAGCAGCGGGCTGCACGCGAACGGCTCCTCGCTGGCGCGCAAGGTCGCGCGCGAGCTCCCGGACGGCTACGCGACCGCGCTGCCCAGCGGTCGCTCGTTCGGCGAGGCGCTGCTCGATCCCACGCTGATGTACGTCAGCCTCGTCCGGGCGCTGCTCGAGCAAGCCGTCCCCGTGCACTACCTCAGCCATATTACCGGCCACGGGCTGATGAAGCTGATGCGCCCGCGCCGCGAGCTGGGCTACCGGATCGACACGCTGCCGCCGGTGCCGGAGGTGCTCGAGTTCCTCGTCGCCCTGAACGGCATGGCGCCCGCGGCTGCATACAGCACGTTCAACATGGGCGCCGGATTCGCCGTCTACTGCGCGGCCGGGTCAGGCGCCGCGGTCGTCCGGGCGGCCGCCGAGCTGCAGCTGACCGCGCAGGTGGCGGGTCACGTCGAACCGGGTCCGCGACGAGTTTGCCTCACGGAGCTCGGCGTCGTCTACGAGAGCGGCGACATGCAGCTCTCGCCGCGCTGAACGCTGCGCGCCTCAGTCGCCGGCCAGCGCGGGCGCGAGCTCGCGCCCGAGGAGCGCGACCATGTCGAGGTCGTCGTACGCGAGGTGCTGGCACATCAGCCGGCTGACACCCGCGTCGCGGAGGGCCTCGAACTGCTCGGCAACCTGCTCGACCGTGCCGACGATCCACCCCGGCGGCGGGCTCGAGAGGATGTCGGCCGGGGGTGAGCAATGCAGCTCGGCGACCCGGGCGGCGCGGTCGCCCAGCTCGCGCTCGTCGGCGCCGACGATCACGCAGGTCATGACCGAGAACGGGATCGGCTCGCGCTCGATCCGCTCGCACGCCGCGTCGATCGCGGCGCGCCTGCGCACGACTTCCGCCAGCGGTGGGAACGGGGTGTTGTATTCGTCCGCATAGCGCGCGGCGAGCGCCGCGCTCCGAGGAGCGGCGCTGCCGCCCATGATCAGCGGCGGGTGCGGAACCTGTCGGGGCTTCGGCTGCGCGTCGAGCTCCTCGATCCGGTAGTGGGCGCCGCTGAATGAGAACGGCGTCTGTGTCCACGAGCCGATGACGATCTGGAGCTGCTCCTCGAGCACGTCCATGCGCTCGCGCAGGGGCGCGAACGGGAAGCCGTACGCCCGGTGCTCGGGCTCGTACCAGCCCGCGCCGAGCCCCACCTCGATCCGGCCGTCCGAGATCTCGTCCGCCGTCGCGGCGAGCTTGGCCAGGTTGGAGGGGTGGCGGAAGGTCGCCGGCGAGACGAGCGTGCCGAGGCGAACGGTCGAGGTGACGGCGGCCAGTGCGCACACCGTGCCCCACGCGTCGAGCGATCCCAGCTCGCGTTCGGAGTCGATCGCGAGATAGTGGTCGGAGCGGAACAGCGCTCCGATCCCGTTCTCCTCACAGGCTTGTGCGAGCGCGACCCAATGCGCCCACGACACGCCCTCCTGCCCTTCGATCATCAGGCAGAGCTGCACCTCACTACCATTTGCGTTCGCGCGCCGCGACGGTCCCGCCGGTGGTGTCGAGCCCGTCGAGCTCCGCCATGTCCTCGTCCGAGAGCGTGAAGTCGAACACCTGCGCGTTCTCCTTGATGCGCTCGCGGTGGGTCGACTTCGGGATCACGACGGCGGCGCGCTGCAGGCACCAGCGGATCAGGACCTGGGCCGGCGTGCGGCCGATCCGCCGCGCGATCTCGTCGACCGTGCGGTCAGAGAGGTGGCGACCGGTGCCGAGCGGGCTGTAGGCCTCCAGCGCGACGCTCCGCTCGGTGCACGCTTCGAGCAGTCCGCGCCGGTACTCGAACGGGCTGAACTGAACCTGGTTGACGACGGGTGCGATCGAGGCGATTCCGAGCACCTCGTCGAGCTGCTCGACGCTGAAGTTCGACACTCCGATCGAACGGGCGTGACCGAGCTCCTGGGCGCGCTCCATCCGGTCCCACGCCGACGTCGCACCGCCCTGGGGCCAGTGCACGAGGTACAGATCGACCTCGCCGACGCCGAGTCGCTCGAGACTCTTCTCCACCTCCGCGACCGGGTCCTTCCGCCCCGGATGGAACTTCGTCGTCAGGAAGACGTCCTCTCGCTCGACGCCGCTGTCGCGGAGGGCCCGGCCGACGCTCGGCTCGTTGCCATACGCCTGCGCCGTGTCGATGTGCGTGTAGCCGAGCTCGAGCGCCCAGCGGACGGCGTTCTCGGTCTCGGGTCCGTTCGGCACCTGCCAGACGCCGAGACCGAGCCTCGGCATCCGCGCACCGCCAGCCAGCTCGTGGATCTGTTCGTCATCGGTCATTGGAGGAGCATGTTTGCAGACAGGCGCGCTCGCGCCGGTACGCTGTCCCGCCTGTCAGCGCTCATGTCCGACTCCGATTTCGACGACCGAGCCGCGATCTCGGCCCCGCTGCACCGCCGCCGCGAGGCCCTTGCGGCCGCTTGGGAGCTCGACCGTGCGGCGGTCGTCATCGGCGCCGGCGAGCGGATCCCGATCCCAGGCCGGGGCGATGTCACATACCCGTTCCGGGCGCACTCCGAGTACCTCTACCTGACCGACCGTGAACGGCCGGGCGGCGTGCTCGCGTTCGACCCCGACGATGGCTGGGTTGACTTCGTCGTCCCGATCACGACCGCCGAGCGACTGTGGGAAGGCGCGCCCGAGGAGGAGCTGGACGGGGTCCCCATTGGCGAGCTGAGCGCATGGCTCGAGCAGCGCCGCGAGCGCGAGATCGTCAACCTCGGAGCGCATGTCGACGGCCTCTATCCGGATCAGCCGCGCCTCGCCGCGCTGCGGACGGCGTTCAACAACGTCCGCCGCGTCAAGGACGAAGTCGAGCTGAGCAGGATGCGAAGCGCCGAGCGGGCCACGCGAGCGGGCTTCGCGGCGGCCGCGCAGCTGCTCCGCTCCGGGATCAGCGAGCGGGCCGTACAGATCGAGCTCGAATCGGCGTTCCAGCGCGCAGGCGCCGATGGGCCCGTGTTCGACACGATCGTCGCGAGCGGGCCCAACTCGGCCGTCCTGCACTTTCCCCCCAGCCGCCGCGAGCTTGGCGACGGCGAGCTCGTGCTCATCGACGCGGGCGCCGAGTGGGCCGCCTACGCCAGCGACGTGACCCGGACGTATCCCGTCGGCGGTCAGTTCTCGCCTCAGCAGGCCGCTCTGCACGCGCTCGTCGCCCGCGCGAACCTCGAGGCCACGCGCAGATGCGTGGCCGGCACCGAGTTCACCGACATCCACCTCGCGGCGGCGCGCGTGATCGCTGCCGGGCTCGTGGAGCTCGGGTTCCTGCGCGGGGATCCCGAGACGCTGCTCGAGCGCGGCACTGTGGCGCTGTTCTTTCCGCACGGCGTCGGTCACACCGTCGGCCTCGGCGTGCGCGACGCGGGCGAGATCCTGCCCGGCCGCGCGCCCGATCCGAAGGTCTTCCCCGGCCTGCGGCTCGACCTCCCGCTCGAGCCCGGCCACGTCGTGACGATCGAGCCTGGCGTCTACTTCGTGCCGGCGCTCCTGCGCGACCCCGAGCTACGCGCGCGCCATCGCGAGGCCGTCGATTGGGAGCGGGCGGAGCGGATGCTCGGGTTCGGCGGCATTCGAATCGAGGACAACGTGCTCGTGACCGACCACGGCAACGAGGTGCTGACGGAGGACATCCCGCTGCTCGAGGGCGACTGAACGACAGGGCGCCCCGGCCTCGACGGGGGCCGTGACCGATCTGCCACCCTGGGCGTATGCGCAGGTGCCGAGCCCTCCGGCGCGGCAGTGGCGCCGGCGTTCGTCTCGCCTGCCTGGTCGGCGCGGGCGTGCTGCTCGCGGGTTGCGGCGCAGCCCACCGTCCGGCGGCGCCCGCGCGCTCGACGACCGCGCCGGCAGCACGAGCCGCAGCCGCCTCGGCGACGGGAAGATCCGGACTGCCGGCGAGCCGCCTGCCGAGCACGCGGGCGAGGTTCGTCGCGACGCTCGACGCCGCCCAGGCGATCATCGATCGTCCCTCCAGCACCCCGGGCGAGCTGGCGGGTGCCGGCTTCTTCGAGCAGCTCGTAGCCGGTGCCCTCGCCGCGGCGCCGCCGCGCGTGCGCCGCGCGACGCTCGCGATGTTGACCCCCCGCGCCGCCGCGAGCATCGGGAGCGACCTCGCCGCCGCCGCCGCGCTGTCGGCGATCGTGCCGGCTGAGCGGAGCCTGCCGCCGTGGCGGATCGTCGCGCCGCCCGCGCCGAACACGCTGCTGTCCTACTTCCGCTCGGCGGAAGCCCGGCTACGGCGTCCGGTGGCAGTACCTCGCGGCGATTGAATTCATCGAGACCAGGTTCGGACGGGTCGCCGGCTCGAGCCCCGCGGGGGCGCAAGGGCCGATGCAGTTCATGCCGGCGACCTGGGCGAGCTATGGATCCGGCAGCATCGACGACCAGCGCGCCGCGATCCTGGCCGCCGGCCGCTTCCTCGCGGCCCACGGAGCGCCGGGCGACATGGCGGGTGCGCTGTACCACTACAACGACAGCGGCGACTACGTCCGCGCCGTCGAGGCGTACGCGGACGCCATGCGGCGGGACCCGCGCGCGTATTTCGGTTACTACTACTGGCGGGTGCTGTTCGACTGGGTGCGCGGCACGGTCGTCCTCCCGGTCGGGTACCCGGCGGTGCGCGCGGCCGCCCTGCAGCGAACGCCCGGCTGCGTGTTCGCCGCGAGCAGGGCGTGCTGAGCGCTCACTCGAACCGGTACGTCACGGTCTTCCGACGACGAGTCAGAGCAGCAACCGCAGCGGCGACTGCAGCAGCTCCGCCACGTCGCTCAGAAAACGAGCCGCGTCGGCGCCGTAGAGGATTCGGTGATCGCAGCTCAAGGTCAGTGTCATCAGCGTCTGATCGACGATTTCGCCATCGACGCGAGCGAGCACTCCTCGGAGCGCGCCGACGCCCAGGATCGCCGCCTGCGGTGGGTTCACGACCGGGGTGATCGCGGTCATCCCGTACATGCCGAGGTTGGAGACGGTGAACGTCGCGCCGCCGAGCTGCGGCGGCGTGATCGTGCCCGAGCGGACCGCTTCGGCCAGCGCCCTCCCCTCGCGCGCGATCGCCCCGAGTGACTTGGCGTCCGCGTCGAAGATCGTCGGCACGATCAGCGCATCGCCCGCGGCTACCGCCACGCCCACGTTGACGCGCTCGTGCAGCTCGAAATGACCGTCGACGAACGACCCGTTGACACGTGGGTGCCGACGCAGCGCGGTCGCGCACGCCTTGACGATGAGGTCGTTCAAGGACGGCGCGTCCTGCCCTTCCTCGACTGCGTCGCGCAGCCGGCTTCTCAACGCGACCGCATCGTCCATCACGGTTTCCGTCTGAACCTGGAAATCTGGGATCGTCGCCTTCGCCTGCGCCATCCGCCGCGCGATCAGCTGCTGCGCGCGCGAGAGCTCGACCACGGTGCCAGCGCCCCGCGCGCCGCCTCCGTCCGCCGCGACCGGCTCCGCCATCCCAGCCCGTCCGGGAGCGGCCGCCGGCAGCGCCGCCCGAACCACCGTCGGCGCGAGCTCCGCTCCGGGCGCGTCGATCCCCGCCGCGAGTGCGACGTCCGTCTTCGTGATCCTTCCCCCGGGGCCGGTGCCGCCGAGACCCTCGAGCGCGACCCCATGCGCCGCGGCGAGCCTGCGCGCGACGGGCGTCGCGAGTACCGCGACGGGCGGGCCGCCGCCGTTCTCGCTCGGCCTGACCGCAGGCGGCTCGCCTTCTCGAGGCTCCGGCGTCGCGGCGACCGGCGCGGCAGCGCCTCCTCCGATCCGCGCGATCACGTCCCCGACGGCCACGGTCGCCCCTTCCGGCGCCACGATCGCGACGACGCCGTCCACCTCGGACTCGTACGCCATCGTCGCCTTGTCGGTCTCGATCTCGAGCAGCTCATCGCCCCGCGCGACGGACGCGCCGTCCGCCACCAGCCACCTGACGATCGTGCCCTCCTGCATCGAGTCGGACAACCGCGGCATCGTGATCGGCGTCATCTCGCGCTCACTGGATCAGGTCGAGAGCCGCCCCGACGATCGTGTCGGTGTCGATCCCGAAATAGCGGTAGAGGTCGTCGACGTCACCGGACTGCCCGAAATCCTGCACACCGAGGCACGACGCCGGGACCCCGTGGATCGCGCCGAGGAACGAGAGCGTGTGCGGATGCCCGTCGAGCACGGTGACGAGCGGTGCCGCGCGGCGCCGGTCAAACAGCGTGCCGAGCGCATCGTCGCTGCCCTCGCGCAACCCGCGACGCGCCTGGAGCGCCCTGAACACGAGGTCAGCCGACGTCAGGCAGATCACGTCGCTCGCGTAGCCGGCGGCCTCCAGCACGTCGCTTGCCGCGATCACCTCAGGCATCACGACGCCGACGCCGACGAGCGTGACGGACGGCGCGCCGGCCGCTCGACGGATGGCGTAACCGCCCGCCAGCGCGTCGCGGCGCCGTTGCTCACGGGCTGCGGGATCGGCCGGCAGCGCGCTCAGCGCCTGGTCGACGGGACGAGTGCTGAGGCGGAGATACGACGAGCCGCCGCCGGGGCGGCCGAGGCGCCCGAGCGCCTCCAGCAGCGCCCACTCGAGGTCCTGGGCGAAGGCCGGCTCCCAGGCGACGCAGCCGGGTTGCTCCAGGCCGATCGACGGCGTGACGATCGACTGGTGCGCGCCTCCCTCCGGCGCGAGCGTCACTCCGGACGGCGTGCCGACGAGGATCGACTGACCGCCCGCGTAGATCCCGAACGACCATGGCTCGAGCGCGCGGGCGACGAATGGGTCATACAGCGTTCCGATCGGCAGCAGCGGCTGGCCGTCGCGACTCCAGGTGGCGCCCAGCTCACCCAGTAGACCGACGAGGTTCACCTCGGCGATCCCGAGCTCGATGTGCTGTCCGTGCTCGGACTCGCGCCAGCGCACCAACGTGTCGGTGTCGTCCGCGAACCAATCGATCCGCTCGCCCATGCTCCACACGCCCGAGCGGTTGATCCAGCCGCCGAGGTTGGTCGAGGACGCGACGTCGGGGCTGACCGTCACCACGTGCCGGCTCAGCTCGGGAGCCGCGTGCGCGAGATCGAGCAGCAGCCGGCCCAACGCCTGCTGCGTGGAGACGGACCCCGTGTGCCCGCGTCCGATCTCGTTCGGCACGCTCGGCGGCCGCCGGGCCGGGGGCTCGGTGCGCCGCAGACGCTCGGCCGCCGCGTGGCACAGCTCCGCCTCCGGTGAGCCCGGATCGAACGCGCGCCACGGATCGTCGGGATCGGCGCCCAGCGCCGCCGCGAGCGCTCGCCATTGCTCGACCGACAGCAGCGCGGAATGGTTCGCCGGGTGGCCCTCGGTCGGCAGTCCCCACGCCTTGATCGTGTACGCGAAGACGACGACCGGGCGGTCCGCGAGCTCGTCCGCGCGCCGCAGCGCCGCGAGCAGCTCCGCCAGGTCGTGCCCGCCCAGGTCGCGGATCGACGCGACGAGCTCGCCGTCGGACAGGTCCGACACCAGACGTTCGAGCTCGCGCCGCCCGCGACCGCTGCCGGGCAGGCGCTCCCGCAACTCGCCGGGACCGCTGCGCAGCAGACGCTGATACTCCTCGTTCGTCATCGAGTCGATCCGGCGCCGCAGGGCCTCGCCGCCGTCGCGCGCGAACAGAGCCTGGAGCCGCCGGCCGTACTTGACCGTGATCGTCCCCCACCCCGCCGCCTCGAACATGTGGGCGAGCCTGCCTGCCGCGATATCGGGGACGACGCGATCGAGCGACTGGCGATTGAGGTTGACGATCCAGAGCACCTCGCCGAGCCGCGCCACCCCGGGATCGACGAGCGCCTCCCACACCGCCCCTTCGTCGAGCTCGGCATCGCCGACGAGCGCGACGTGGCGGCCTCCTCGCGGCACCTCGAAGTGACCTGCCACGTAGCGATGGGCGAGCGCGCTCCAGATCGCCGCCGTGGCGCCGATGCCGACGGATCCCGTCGAGAAATCGACTGGGTCCGGGTCCTTCGTACGGCTCGGATAGCTCTGCAAGCCGCCGAAGCTGCGCAAGCGGGTCAGGTAGTCGCGGTCGAGCCGGCCGAGCAGGTAGTTGATCGCATGCAGGACCGGCGCCGCGTGCGGCTTGACCGACACCCGATCCGGACCGCGGAGGTGGCAGAAGAAGAGCGCCGACATGATGCTCACCATCGACGCCGAGGACGCCTGGTGACCCCCGACCTTGACCCCCGAGGGCGTTTCGCGGACCTTGTTGGCGTGATGGACGATCGTGGTCGCCAGCCACAGCACGCGCTTCTGGACGGCGTCGAGAACCTCGAGCGCCGGCTCGGGCGCGGGCGCCGAATCGAGTTCGCCGATCACGTGGGACATAGGCTCGCCAATTGAAGTGATGTGGCGCCTGCACGCCCACTGACCCTGCGTCAGCACGCGGTTACACGCAACAAACCGTTCCTGCTAATGGCCGTGTGTTTTACTATCTTGCGTGACGCTCGATGCGACGGATCTCGAGATCGTTGCGCTCCTGCGCCAGAACGCCCGCCGCACGCTCAGCGACATCGGCACCAGGGTGAGCCTGTCGGCGCCGGCTGTCAAGCGGCGAATCGACCGGCTCGAGCAGGATGGCGTGATCACCGGCTACACGGTCCGTGTCGACGGCGCCAAGCTCGGCCGCCCGCTCGAGGCGTTCACCGAGCTGCGGCTCGCCGGAAACACCCCCGTCCCGGAGATCGCCGGGGTTGCCCGTGGGCTGCCGGAGGTCCAAGCGGTGTTCACGATCGCCGGGGACCCCGATGCGCTCGCGTGGATCCGCGTCAAGGACGTCCAGGACCTGACGCGGGTGATCGACCTGTTGCGGCGCAGCGGTCGTGTCACCGGCACGAAGACGTTGATGGTGCTCGACACTTGGACCCAAGGCGATTGAGGCGCCCGTAGACTCGGCTGGCGGTCTGGCGTCGAGTCGGCCGTTCGGCAAGGTGGAGGGTCAGAGTGAGGCTCAGCAAGGTCTTCGAACCGATCCGGATCCGCAACGTGGAGGTGCCCAACCGCGTCGTGCGCACGGCGCACGGAACCGGTCTCTCGTCTCCGCGCGAGTTGCTCGGCGGCGAGGACTTCATCGCATACCACGCCGCGAGAGCCCGAGGCGGCGTCGGGCTCACGATTCTGGAGGCGATGGCGGTGCACCCCAGCTCGGGCGCCCTGACCGCTTCCGAGGACCGCGTCGTCGAACGCTATCGCGCGCTCATGCAGGAGGTTCGCCCGCATGGTATGCGGGTGTTCCAGCAGCTCTTCCACCAGGGTCACATCGGTCCCGCCGCCGACGGCGGAGTCTCCTGGAGCGTCTCCACCGTGCCGTCGGTTTACGGGAACGTCAGCATGCCGATGCGGGTCGAGCAGATCGAGGAGATCACCGATGCGTTCGCGGCGGCGGCCGTTCGCTGTCGCGAGGGCGGGCTCGACGGCGTCGAGCTGCACGCGTCCCACGGCTACCTCCCGGCGCAGTTCCTCTCCCCGCTCTACAACGACCGCACCGATGTGTACGGCGGCAGCCTCGAGAACCGGATGCGGATCACCGAGGAGATCCTCCGCGCGATGCGCTTCGCGGTCGGCGATGACTTCGTCGTCGGCGTCCGGCTCGCCGCGAGCGAGATGCCCGGGAGCGTCTCGGAGGACGAGCTCTGCCTCGTGATCCAGAAGTTGCAGCGTCACGGGTTGATCGATTACCTGACCACGTCCAAAGGCGACCACTACAAGCCGGTGACGATCAGGGCCGGGATGGAGTCCGCCGCCGGCTACGAGCTCCCGTCCACGGGACAGCTGACCGCGGCGGCGTCGGTGCCGTGCATCGTCACGGGCCGCTTCCAGACGCTCGAGCAAGCCGAGCGGGTGCTGCTCGAGGGCGTCGCGGACATGGTGTCGATGGTGCGTGCGCTGATCGCCGACCCGGACATCGTGCGCAAGACGCGCGAAGGCCGCGCGCACGAGGTCCGTCCCTGCATCGCGTGCAACCAGGGCTGCGCCGGCGGCCTCGCGCGGTCGGGCCGGATGGTCTGCGCCGTGAACGCCGCCGCCGGGTTCGAGCGGACGCTGTCGGAGGATTTCCTGACGCCGGTCGAGCATCCCCGGCGCGTCCTCGTTCTCGGGGGCGGACCGGCGGGGCTCGAGGCGGCGCGGGTCGCGGCGCTGCGCGGCCACCAGGTCCGGCTGGTGGAGGCGGGGGCGGCGCTCGGCGGCGCTTTGAACGCCGCTCGCCGCTCACCCCGCTTTGCGCTGATCGGCGAGATGGCCGACTGGCTCACTGACGCGGTGCGGCGCGCCGAGATCGAGGTCGCGCTCGACACGCGACTATCGGCCGCGGACATCGTGAACAACGGCGCCGAAAGCGTCATCGTGGCGACCGGGTCACGCCCGCGGCTGGATGGCTTCCAGCCCGCACGCCCGTTCGAGCCGGCCCGTGGCGCGCAGCAGCCGCACGTGCTGTCGTCGGTACAGCTGCTGACGCAGCCGCTGCCCGACGGCGCGAGCACGGCGCTCGTGCTCGACACGGTCGGTCACTTCGAAGCGATCACCGTCGCCGAGTACCTGGTGGGCAAGGGACTCGCCGTCACGTTCCTGACGAGCCTGCCGACCTTCAGCGGCCCCTACGTGCAGACGACCTCCCGGGACGTGCCGGCACTCGAGTTCCTCTACTCGGGGGAGTTCACACTGCTCGTACGCCACCACCTGGTCGAGATCGGATCCTCGACCTGTGTCGTGCGCCCGTTGCAGGGTCAGCGCACCGAGGAGGTACCCGCTGACATCGTCGTCCTTGTGACACAGAACGAACCGAACCGCGAGCTGCACGACGAGCTCGTCGCCGCGGGTCACCGCGATGTGCTCCTGGTCGGCGACGCCGCCTCGCCGCGTGATCTGCAGGAGGCGATCGCCGAGTCGCACCGCGTCGCGCGCAGTATCATGTGACGCCGTCGAGTGGTCGTGCACCGGCCTCTTCCGAGTGGTCATGCACTGATCTGCGTACCTAGGAGGACACGGTGGGTGCAGCCGAGAACCTTGCGATTCATGTCCGCTGGTCAGACGACAACGATCGCCACGACCTGTCGAACTACCACGCGTACATGCACGACGACATCGAGGTGTACCACCTCGACGGCTCGACGGTCAGTGGCATCGAGGCGGTGGCGAAGAACATGGCCGACAGCATCGAGAAAGATGCCCGAGCGGCGTGTGATCGTCGAGGAGCGCTTCGCGACCGACGACCGCGTCGTGTGCCGCTGGCGGGTCAGCGGCACTCCGAAGGCGTCTGCCGGAGGGGAGAGCGTGCAGTCGCCGATCGAGATCGCGGGAAATGGCCGACGGCAGTTCCGAATAGACCGCCGTAACGCGAGTGCGGCGTTCCAAAAGATCTTTGATGTCCTGACGAGGGGCTGGGCGCGACTGTCGACGCGGCCAGACGCCGTCAGAACGCAAAGAGATTTTGAGAACGTTGCACTAGGAAGCGGGCTCGGCGCCGTACTCCTCGTCGCTCACGCGCTCGCCCCAGGCGACGGGGCTGCCCGTGTCGTCGACCTCCTGCATCGCGATGTGGGTCATGAAGCGGTCCGGGGCGGCACCGTGCCAGTGCTCCTCGCCGGGCTCGAAGTAGACGCAGTCGCCGGGGCGGATCGCCTCGACCGGGCCGCCGCGGCGCTGGCAGCGTCCGATGCCCTCGGTCACGTAGATCGTCTGGCCGAACGGGTGGGTGTGCCACGCGGTGCGGGCGCCGGGCGTGAAGTGGACGCTGCTCGCCGTCACCCGTGACGGCGCCGACGCGGTCGCGATCTGGTCGAGATAGACAGTTCCTGTGAACCACTCGCTCGGCGCGACATTCGTCGCGAGCGAGTTTCGGGTGATGCGCATCGTGTTCTCCTTCGTTGCGGGGCTCAGCGCGGCCGTGCCTATGATCCCCCAACGCGGTCCCGCGTTGCGGGTTGCCGAGGTCCCTGGAGGCGGCATCGGCAAGTGCTCCGGAAGAACCTGAACAACGCCCCACTCAAACGCCTGTGAGGGCCGAGTGGGGCGATGAACGACCTGACAACAACCCACTCGAGCGCCCCCGAGAGCCGAGTGGGACGTTGAACACCTGACAACGACCCACTCGAGCGCCCGCGAGAGCCGAGTGGGACGTTGACCAGCTGGACGCTGGATAACGACCCACTGGCCGTTTTCCGCGGGTCGAGTGGGCAGTTATCCAGGTTGCGCCTGCCAGTGGCCGGTGGCCGCCCTCGGGCTCCCACCAGCCCCTACCGAGCCGGCTACGTCGCCTTGGCGTAACTGCTCGCGCCGTACCAGTCGACGACGACCACGGGCTCGTCACCGACGACCCATGCATCGTGCCCCTTGGGCAGCGAGGTCACGTCGCCGGCGGTCGCGATCATCTCGGTGCCGTCGTCCATCCGGATCGCGAGCTGGCCACTGACGTGGTATTGGAAATGCGGCGCCTCGCAGCTGTCGGTCCCGGCGATCGGCTTGACGTGCTCTGACCAGCGCCAGCCGGGGAGGAACGTGAGCCGACCGATCTCGGCCTCGCCGATCGAGAGGATCTCGGCCCTGCCGCGGGGAAACTCGCGCGTCTCGTCTGGCTGGACAAAGCTCTTGTGCTCCGTCTCCTGTCTCATCATGACCCCCTTACTTGGCATCTTCCTCGTTTCGGCCCTGAACGATCCCGTGACCGCTCATCTGTCCCCCTGCTCGTCCGAGGACTGAACGATCGCGCGAGCTCACTTACTCGTCTCCCTCGTCCCAGGCCTGAAGGACAGTCTGCTGTGCGATCTGGCCGTTTGCCAGCTCGATCACCGTGGCGCAGAGCACGTTCGTGCCGTCGGCGTACCGGCACGCCTCTGTGTACGCGGCGCCGGTCGCGTCCTGGACCGTGTGCTTGACCGAATGTGTCATGTCGCGCGCGTACATGTCCTCGAGCCAGCTCTTGATCTCGTCACGCGTTCGCAGCACGCGTGGCGCCCGCGGCTGCGAGACCCTGTCCACGATCGTCACCTCCGCTGCTGGCCCGTACATCGACAGCTGGGTTGAGGCGTCGCGCTCCTCGGCTGCGCGGGCAAAGCGGTCGAGATCGAACTCGGTGAGAGTGCTCATCATCCCTCCTTGGGGCCTGCCCTCGGCTCAGCCCCTGTCTAAGAACACCTACCTACTAGTAGCTAGGTGCATGAATCTATCTCCTAGTAGGTAAGCTGTCAAGCGTTGCGTCCTGAACACGGCCCATGAGCGTCGCCCGTAACAAGAAGCAGCCACGGACCGCCGAGCGGATCCTCGACATCGCCGAGCGTCTGGTCCAGACTCGCGGCTTCAACAACTTCAGCTACGCCGACATCGCGTCCGAGTTGGGGATCACGACCGCCAGCCTCCACTACCACTTCCCGACCAAGGCCGAGCTCGGCAAGGCCCTGATCGACCGCTATTCCGAGCGATTCGCGGCCGCGCTCAGTCGCATCGATCGAGACATGGCGGGCGCCCCCGCCAAGCTGGACGCGTATGCAGGCCTGTACGCCGACGTGCTGCGGGGCAAGCGCATGTGCATGTGCGGTGTGCTCGCCGCCGAGTACCAGACGCTGCCGGAGCCGATGCGCACCTCGGTGATCCGCTTCTTCGACGACAACCAGTCGTGGCTGGTGGCCGTGCTGGCGCAGGGGCGTGCCGACGGGACGCTGAACCTCGTCGGCTCAACCGACGAAGTAGCCCAGAGCATCGTCGACACGCTCGAGGGAGCGATGCTCGTCGCGCGCCCCTACGGCGACCTGACGCGCTTCAACTCGACCGCGCGCCACCTGCTCGATGGCCTGTCCGCCGACGGCCGCGGCTCCGCGGGCTGACGATCACGGACCGAACCCGGCCTATTTGCGCGCCTCAGTAAAGCCCCTCGCGGCGCGCGTAACGCTGGGCGCGTTCGCGGTCGTATTCGCCGGCGTCGAATTCGGGATCTCGCAGCGAGCGAAGGATCTCGCCTGAGCTCGGCAGCTCGGCGCGGTCGATGTGCCGCTCTGGGTTCCAGAGGTCGGAGCGGATCAGCGCTTTCGAGCACTGCGTATACGCGTGCTCGATCGAGATCAGGATCCCCAGGCGAGGTACCTTGCCGTCGACCGCGCTCGGCGCCAGGAGCTCATGGTCGTCGGTGATCGCGGCCGTTCCATTGACCCGGAAGGTGTCGCCGACGCCGGGGATCACGAACAACAGCGCGATCCGCGGGTCGGCAAGCAGGTTCGTGAGCGTGTCCGCGATGCGATTGCCGGGACGGTCGGGGAGCAGCAGCGTGTGCTCGTCGAGGATGCGGACGAACCCGGCCGGATCGCCACGGGGTGAGACGTCGAGGCCGCCGGCGGGACTCGCCGTCGCGACGCAGACGAACGGCGAGCGCTCGATGAACTGCCGCGTCAGATCGTTCAGCCGATCGGCGATCTTCGAAACCACCAGCTCGGTCGGGCTCCCCAGTACATCGCGCAGCTCGTCCTCGTCCGTGATCGTGCGCACAAGGTGTCGAGTTGAGTCGAGCTTCATCGGCGCACGGCCAGTCTACTTTGCTCGACTGACCCCCCGCGACGGGCGCGAACCGATGATCCGCGGCGCCCAGCCGGCCCAGGCGGGACGTCAGGAAGACTCGGAGGCGAGCGACTCGAGCGGTGTGTCGGGATCGACCAACGCGTTGACGTCGACCACGTTGCGAGAGCGGATCAGCGCCCGGATGTGGTCCTGAACGTCCCACACGTTGACATTCATCCCGGCCAGGACGCGCCCATCGCGCAGCCAGAAGGCAATGAACTCGCCGTCCTCGCGCTTGCCGCGGAAGACCACCTGATCCCATTGCGGGGCGTCGCCCGAGTACTCCATCCCGACGTCATACTGGTCGGAGAAGAAGTACGGGATCCGGTCGAAGCTGACCGGCTC
Source organism: uncultured Solirubrobacterales bacterium (assembly GCA_963763525.1). Lineage (GTDB taxonomy): Bacteria > Actinomycetota > Thermoleophilia > Solirubrobacterales > Solirubrobacteraceae > Palsa-465. The sequence goes on along the minus strand of CAVXPA010000003.1, from coordinate 962,848 downwards.
GGACAGCATCGCTCGCGCCGCCGCCGGCCCCTGATGCAGGGCATTGGACCAGTGCTCCACCCGCAGTCGCCGGCCGTAGAACGGGTTCAGCGCGTTGGCGATGTCGCCCGCGGCGAAGATGTTCGGCGCGGAGCTCTGCAGCTTCTCGTCCACGAGGACCCCGTTGTCGACCTTCAGGCCTGCCCCCTCAGCCAGCTGCACGCGCGGCTTCACGCCGATCCCGACGACGGCGAAGTCGCATGGCACGACGCGGTCCCCGCCGATCCGCACGCCCGTCACGGCGCCGTTTCCCTCGAACGCCTCGACGCTCGTGCCGAGCTGCAGATCGACGCCGTGCTGGGCGTGCACGTCGCGGTAGAACGTGCCGATCTCGGGACCGAAGATGCGCTCGTTGGGAAGCGCGACCTCGGCGATCAGCGAGACGTCGAGTCCTCGCTGGCGCGCTGAGGCGGCGAACTCACTACCAATCCAGCCCGCTCCAATGACCGCGACGCGGCCGCCCTTGTCGAGAAGGCCTCTGAGCACGTCGCAGTCGGCGAGCGTTCGCAGCGGGTAGATGCCCCCCAGATCGGCCCCTGGGACCAACAGCCGTCGCGGCTGAGCCCCCGTGCTCAGCAGCAGCCGATCGAACTCGAGCTCGCGGTCGTCGCCGAGCGTGATTCGGGACCCGTTCGGATCGATCGCGGTCACCGTGGTTTCGATCAGGAGCTCGATGTCGTGCTCCGCGTAGAACCCCTCCGGGTGGACGTAGACCTCCTCGCGCTCCGACTCCCCGCGCAGGTAGTCCTTGCTCAGCGGCGGACGCTCATACGGCCGCTCCGGCTCGCAGCCGATCAGCACCAGTCGCCCATCGAAGCCTCGTGTGCGCAGCTCCTCCGCCGCCTTCGCCCCCGCGAGGCTCGCTCCGACGATCACAAATGTCCGCTGACCCATCGTGGGTCTCCTCGGCTTGGCCGCATCGTCACATTCTCCCGCGTTGCACGTGGATCGAAACTCGCGTCGTCTCGCATCGAAGGGTGACTGCGCGACGAAGTCAGGCCGGTAGGTACGGCCCGATCAGCGACAGATCGGCGGCCGACAGCCGATCGGCGGCGTTGTCGCGCTGATGCCAGTAGGGGTAGATCAGGCGCGGGCGGCTCACGGCCTCGAGCCGGCTTACCTCATCGGGCGAGAGCTCGAGCTCGGCCGCGGCGAGATTGTCAGCCAGCTGCTCGTCGGTCCGTGCGCCGACGATGACCGTCGTGACCCCGGGACGCGTGAGCAGCCACGACAACGCCACCCGCGCTGGTGAGACCTGGTGTTCGTGAGCTATCCCGACGAGCACGTCGATCGTGTCGAACAGCGCATCCTCGTCATAGACCGGGGGCTCATCCCACTCGCTGGCACGGCGCGAGCCAGGCGGCGCCGGCTCCCCGCGCCGGTACTTGCCGGACAGCAGGCCGCCGGCCAACGGGCTCCAGATCAATAACCCGAGTCGCTGGTCGAGCGCCGATGGAACGATCTCGTACTCAGCGGAGCGTTCTTGTAGCGACAGATAGACCTGCTGGCTGACGAAGCGCGGCAGCCCCTTCGCGTCGGCGATCGCGAGCGCCTTCATGACTTGCCAGCCGGCGAAGTTCGAGCTGCCCACGTACCGGACCTTGCCGCTGCGGATCAGATCGTCGAGTGCCGTCAGCGTCTCCTCCAGCGGCGTTTGCCCGTCCCACTCGTGGAGTTGGTACAGGTCGATGTGATCCGTCCCGAGTCGCTGCAGGCTCGCCTCGCACGCCTCGATCAGATGGTGCCGCGAGAGTCCTGCATCGTTCGGCCCCGGTCCCATTGGGAACCGCACCTTGCTGCCGAGCAGGACTTGGTCACGCCGGCCATTGAGGGCTCGCCCGAGAATCGCCTCCGCCGCTCCGTCCGAATACATGTCGGCGGTGTCGATCAGGTTCACGCCCGCATCCAGCGCCATATCGATCTGGCGCCGCGCGCCCTCCAGGTCCGTCTGACCGACTGCCTGGAATTGTCCACGGCCTCCGAAGGTCATGGTTCCGAGAGTCAGCGCGGAGACGCGCAACCCTGACCCACCCAGCTGTCGATACTCCATGCTCAACTCTCCCAATTCGAGTTCGGACCGAGGCCCCGCGCCGCCCACCGACGCTCGGGCCGCGGAAGCAGCCCGCGGGCAGAATGCACGCGAGTGTCGCGCGGATCCGGGTGACTTCGCCATCGCCCGAGTCGGGTGATTTGCCTGGCACGCCAGGAGATGATGCTTGGCCCACGCGGCTAGCACGGCCAGCGGCCGGATGTGCTGATAGCCGCGGAAGTAGACCGCGTCGCGCAGCGAGGTGACGGTTGCGCCCGATGGCAGCCATTGAGACAAGAAGGCAAACGGCTGCGGGAGCAGCGGCGGCGACACGGCGCCGCCAGAGCGCCAGCAGGAATGAGACGTGGTGGCGCAGCTCGAGACCATCGGTGTGGGCGCGAAGCTGAAAGATGGTCGTCATGCCGATGATCGTCGCCACCAGCATCAGGTAGAAGATGTCGAGGCCGTTTGGGTCATCCGTGGCGAGCGGGTGGTCGTCGACGACGCGGATGGCCGGATCGACCACCAGAACCTGCTCGAGCACGCGCGCTACGGACGAGCCGGCCGCGCTAGCCACGTGAAGCGTCGGCCGCGCCGACGAGAGGTCGAGCGCCGCGTACACGAGCTGTTCATCCATTGCGTGCAGTGCCGCGTGTACAGACGGGTAACGGCGAAACGCGAGCTTGTCGCGCGCGACGCGTTCGACGGTCTGCACGGTTTGCGCGTGGGCGGCTGGGTCACCGACCAGTGCCGCGGGGATCCGGTGGGGCACCGGGTCGCCCAGCGCCAGCGAGTACGTCGTCACGAACAAGGAGCCCATCACGATCGCGATCGCAGTGATCAGCACTGCGCGCGCGACCGGCGTTCCTCGCCACTCCCGAAAGGTCGTCATCGACCCCGCTCACTGACGAGGTCGTGGGCAGCCGGTCGCGATGTCGGACGACGGACGAGCAGACACTCTCTCTAGGCCCGGCGGCGCCGCGCAGCCTCTCTTCGCAGCCGGTGCGCCACGACCGCGGCGAGGCCGCCGATGACGGCGGTCGCCTTGAGACCGCCCGGGATCGATGGGTATTCCTTCTGTGCCGCCAGCTGAGCCAAGCCGTCGATCACCGCCGCGGCGAGCACGCTGGCCACGAGCCGATTCCCGAGCCGCTCGCTGCGGGCGACCAGCTCCTCGAGCTCGGGCGCCCGCACGCGGACCTCGAAACTGCCCGTCCCGAGCTCGTCGAGCAGACGACGGAGCTGGCCCGGAAGCTCGACGGTCAGCTCGGCGAGATCGACACCGGCCTCCGCCATGCGCCGAGCGAGCGCCTCCGGAGACAGCTGCTCGGCCAGACGCCGGTAGGCGTATGGCCTCAACGCCTGGACCAAGCGGAAATCAGGATCGAGCTCGGCCGCTGTGCCCTCCTCCATCACGAGCGCCCTGAGGAGCAATGCGAGGTCTCGCGGAGCTCTGAGACCGTTGCGCCGGATGATCTCCAACAGCTCGGCGCTTATCGTGCCCAGCGGGATCTCGCGAAGACTGCGCCCGGAGTACCGGACCAGCCACGCCGCGAGGTCATCGCGCAGTTGCACGCGGTCGACGGGTCCGCCGGTCACGCCGAGCTCGATCAACGCATCGGAGACGCGGTCGGGGTTCTCGCGGGCCAAGCCGAAGAGGAGCTTCCCCAGCTGATCGCGCAGGCGGTCGTCCAGCGCCCCGACCATGCCGAAGTCGACGATCCCGATGCTGCTATCCGCCTCGATGAAGAAGTTGCCGGGGTGGGGGTCGGCGTGAAAGAAGCCGTCGACAAACACCATCTTCGCGACCACGCGGGTAGCGCGGAGCGCCAGCTGGCGACGATCGACGCCTGCCTCCTCGAGCGCAGCGACGTCGGTGATCTTCATACCGCGAATGCGTTCGAGTGTGATGACGCGCGACGTCGTCGTATCCCAGAACACCCGCGGGATCTTCACTTCGGGGTCGTCGGCGAAGCTGGCCGCGAAGCGCTCGGCGTTGCGGCCCTCCTGGAGGTAATCGAGCTCGGCTCGGAGGGTCCGGGCGAATTCATCGGCGAGCCCGACGATGTCGTATCGCGCCGCCGCCTTCCAGTGACGGCTGGCTCGCGTGGCGAAGTTCATGAGGATCTCGAGGTCCTCGTTGATCTCTTCGACGGCACCCGGCCGCTGAACCTTGACGACGACCTCGGTTCCGTCTTGGAGCGTCGCGGGGTGGACCTGACCGATCGATGCCGCCGCCAACGGCTCGATGTCGAAATCCGCAAAGGCGCTCTGTACCCGCTCGCCGAGTTCGACCGCAAGCACCTGGTCGACGGCGTCGGGCGCAAGCCGGGGCGCTGAGTCCTGGAGCTTGGCCAGCTCGACCCGGTAGTCGGGAGGCAGCAGGTCCGCACGCGTCGAGAGGAGCTGACCGACCTTCACGAACGTGGGCCCGAGCTCCTCGAGCGCGAGCCGGAGGTGTTCGGGCGGCGTGGGCGAATCGTCGTGAGGCTCTCTTCGTCCCAGCGAGGCGCGCAAATGCTCGAGCCCCCCGACATCCACCAGGTAGCCCCAACCGTGACGCGCCAACACCTCGGCGATCTGGCGGAGGCGGTGATGGTGCACGTTCATCGGGTGGCGTCGACGCCGAAGGCGAGGCAGCGGCGGCGCTTAGTAACCGAGCGGCTGCGAGCTAGGGACTGAGCGGCAGCGCCAGTTCGGGTTGATCGTGGCCCAACGCCCACTCCAGGCTCCTGGTAACGGCGGCATACATTATCGCAGCCGCTTCTTCTCGTTCCAGCGCCGCCATGTACGCGGAGAACCGGCACGATCGCTCGTCCGCGGGCGCCTCGCACCAGCCCCGGTAGGCGTCCCGGACTGCTTGGGCATCGCGACGCCAATCGATGTAATGGGTGAGCATTTCGTCCACGAGACCATCGAGCGGGGCCAAGGCCACGCTTTCCTGTTCCAAAGGCCATTGTGGAGACATGCCCGGATAATCGGCCATATCAGGGTGAGTGCACATCGCCTGGATGAGGTGAACCAACGACTCTCCGATGTGCAGGTGAAGCCGTGACGCGAGCGAGACGGATGTCACCCGCAAGGGGTGATATTCGACTGGCAGGGGCCGAGGAGCCCCGGCGCTCGCCGGCCCCGAGCATCGGCTTCGGACCGGCGGGCGCGTCATTGAGCACCGACATCGGGCGCTTCGTCCCGCCAGGCAGCCTGGCCTTACCTTGCAGCCAGACGTCGGCGATCCCGCCACGCCGTCGATCCCGACGCCCGCCAGTCGGTCACGTCACGTCTGTCGGTCCGCGCGTGTCTCGTGGGTAGACACAGACCACACGCCTAGCTCCACACGAGCCCAGGAGAACAGCGATGCCGACAGACCAGGAAAACAACAAAGCTGCGGTCGGACGCTTCCACGACGCGACCAACAGCGGCGATCTGGAGCTGATCTCGAGCAGGATCGACGACCTCGTCGAGCGCGACGCGCTGATCCGCACGCCATTGCCGATCGCGGCGAGCGGAGCGCAGGTGCTCAAGGAGGTATTCTTCGGACTCCTCCGGGTGTTCCCCGACCTCCACATCACGATCGAGGATCTGATCGCCGAGGGCGACAAGGTCGTCAGCCGGAATACGGTCACCGGAACCCAGCTGGGCAATTTCATGGGCCACGCGCCAACCGGCAAGCCCGTCTCCTACAACGAGATCTTCATCTTTCGCTTTGCCGGCGGCCAAGTCGCCGAGACCTGGGGAGCGGTCGACGCCCTCGCGCTGATGAGGCAGATCGGAGTTCTCCCCGGCGCACCCGGTAAAGCACCCGTCGAGGCGGCCCGTCCGGCCGCACGAGAACCGCGAGGTAATGAGCTGCGATGAACATCCCGAACACCGTCTCCAACAATCAATCCGGCGAGCTTCTGAGCGGCAAGTGGCGGCTTGACCCGCAACGCTCGAGCGTCGAGTTCCACGCCAAGAGCTTCTGGGGCCTGGCGAGCGTAAAGGGCCGATTCCAGGACTACCGCGGCCAGCTGGACATGAGCGCCACCCCCGCCATCGAGCTGACGATCGACGCCGCCAGCCTTAACAGCGGCAACCGCAGGCGTGACGAGCACCTGCGCTCAGGCGACTTCTTCGACGCCGAAACGCACCCCCACGTGCAGTTCGTCTCCGACTCGGTCGAGCTGTTGGGCGACACGCTCAAGGTGCGCGGGCGTCTGTCGGCTCGCGGGGGCTCGATCCCGATCGAGCTCGACGCCCAGATTCGCAAGCTCGACGATGGCGGGCTCGAGATCGAGGCGAAGCACACCGCATCGCACCGCGAGCTGGGGATGACCTGGAGCCCGCTCGGACTAATCCCTCCACGCAGCCAGCTCTTCGTCAGGGCTCACCTGGTCCCGAACACCGATCTCCGATGAATCTCGCCCAGTCGGCAAGTCGTTACTCCAACGATTTGATCGATGCGGGTTCTCTGGTGCAGCGTTCCAAAGAGATTTTGAGAACGTTGCACTAGCGTAGGTCCCGCGACGGGAGGACTCTCAATGGCCACGTTCATCACGATTGGTTACGGCGACCGCGCGGGCTACGACCGCACCGCGCCAGATGTGCGAGACGCAGCTCACCGCCACGACGCGCGCCTGCACGATGAAGGTGCTGTCATGGGCGTCGCCGGCACGCCGGTCCAGGTGCGCAACCACGACGCCGTCGGCGTTCAGACCGAGATCGGGGCGTTTTTGCAATCCGACCTGCCCGTCGCGGGCTTCGCCGTGATCGAGGCTGCCAGCCTCGATGAAGCTGTGGACCTCGCGTCACGGGCGCCTTGCGCTGTGGCTCATGGCGTCGTCGAGGTGTGGCCGCTTGAACCGGCGGCGTAGGTCAGCGACAAGGCAGTCGCTGACCTGTCCGCGCCGGAAGACCTGCTCAATCAGTGCGCCGTCTCCACGGGGACCTCGACGAGCGGGCGCACCTCGACCGCGCCGCCGAGCCGTATCGCCGGAATCCGCTGGGCCACCTCCAGCACCTCGTCGAGGTTGGATGCCTCGAACACGAAGTAGCCGCCGAGCACCTCCTTGGTGTCGGCGTACGGGCCGTCGATGATCAGGTTCTCACGGTCGCCGTGGCGAACCGTCGTCGCCGTCTCGACGGGCTGCAGGTGGGCGCCGCCAACACAGCGCGGGTCCTCGCGGAACGCCCAGTACTCGGCGGTCACCGACTTGGACTCGTCCTCTCCGAGCGCCTCGTGGCTGCCGGGCTTGGGGTAGATCAGCAGTGCGTACTTCATACCCGCCTCCTTTGGGGGATGGTCGATCATCCTGGAGACGAACGGGCGCCACCAGGGGGGACAGCCCCCCGGAGATTTTTTCAGCTGTCAGCGCCCCGGATTCCGGGCCAGCCCGGCTGCACGTCGGCTCTGGCTTTCAACGGTCGCGCTCGAGCGTCCGGTTCCGGCACTCTCAAACGCCGCGATATCGGTCCCGAGGAAGGCTCCTGCTTCGTGAAGGCAGTCAGGGCGCCTCGCTGCACTCATACGACGAGGTCGTAGGGACAATCCGTGAGTAGCTCGTAGCCGTCTTCGGTCACCAAAACCACATCCTCAATCCGGCAGCCACCGAAACCTCTCCGGTATAGACCGGGCTCGATGGTCACAACGTCACCTGGAATCCGGACCTCCCCTCCCGCGTCGAGCGTCGGTGGTTCATGAAGATCCAAACCCAGGCCGTGGCCGAGGTAGTGCGCGAATCCGTCTGCCACCTTCACGCCACCCTGTCGCGTCGGGTAGCCCTGCTCCGCGAGACAGTCCATGGCGATCTGATTTAGCTCCGCGCCGCTGATCCCTGGTCGCACGGCCGCAGTAGCACGGCGTTGAGCTTCACGAACGTGCCGATGCCACTCGGCGAGCTCCGTGGGCGGCTCCCCGACGCACAAAGTGCGAGTCAGATCACCCCAACATCCCGACTCCAGATCCCGTGGGAATACATCCACGACGATCGGGACATTGTGGGGGATCGCGCCAGACCCCTGTTCGTGCTGATCCGCTCCTTGGGACCCTGGGGCGATCACGGTCATGTCATTCGGTACAGCAGCGTGGCGGATCATCGCCATCTGCGCAGCACTCCGAAGCTGCTCGACCGTGAGATTGTCACCCCGGCGCAATCCGTCGCGCACAGCTGCCATCGCCGCCTCCGCTGCTCTGATACCTCGACGAATTCCCGCCAGCTCGTTCGGGGTCTTCCGACGGCGGCGGAGATCGAACGCGGCTCCATCGGGGCGTACATCGATACCCGCGCTGCGCAATCGGTCGGCGGCGTACAGCGGGAAGTCCGCAGGTGTTGCCACGTCCGAAACCGAGAACCGACGGCAGGCCGCAACAAGTGTCTCGACGGTGGCTTCTGACAGGGGCTTCCCGGCGCTGATCGCCTCCAGCAATCCGAGATCGTCGAACGGCACTACCTCGAACCCCGCTTGCGCGCCGAGGTTGGTTAGCCGCGGAACATCTATCGAGCCAGCCAGGACCCACCGCTTCCCTCTGACCTCGAGATACGCGACCGGATCAGGGAATGGCAACGGCACCTCATGCCGCAAGGAGTAGCTTCGCGAGTCCCCGTAAATGAGCACGTTGCTTTCGTCCATAGCGCCTCCTTCTAGTCGTTAGGCCCACCACGCGCATCCTTGCACCGAAGCCGCTGCATCGGAGCAACGCATTCGGACACGGCACGACGCGTGCCGTCTCGACAGATTTGCCAGGGGATCGGCGCATGAAACGGGCGGCTGTCTTTAGGATCGGAGTGCGAGCGAGCTCGTTCTCTCCGGCGTCTTGGAGGTCCATCAGCCCGCCTCGAGCCGATCGCCGCGAACAGAGGCCGTCACCATCGGCGTCCTGCACGGACGGTAGCCCCGGCGCCGCGAACGGCGGTGCTGCACCAAGGTTGCGGCCATCTCACCGACGAATAGCCCCATCAGCGGTCCGACGGGGGCGCTGGGGAGGTTCTGGCCTGGCCTGGATCCAGTACTGTGCTGGCGGTGGACAAGATCCTCCTCAGCAGTCTCCTGTCCGCTGGCATCGGAGCGGTTATTTGGATCGTCGTCTCCGCCGTCACGGGTGCCTCTACCCTCTTCGTGATCGTTGGGGGGATTGGCTGCGGCCTGGTCATATTCGCCATTCAGTACCCGCTCCGGCGGCTCGTCTTCAAGCGATAAAAGTTCGCGATCTCGCCCCGGACCTCGCCAGTTCGGGAACGGTGACAGATGTTCTCCCCGACGGTGACCGGCGCTGATGCGCCTCTGCCTCAGCCGCTCCTGGCTTTAAAGATCCTGAGCGCCGCGCAGCGTGTTTCACCGGCTCTCTCGCGGCCGAACTTCTCCATGTCGATGAGGTGACACCCGGCTACGCTTCTCGGTGACCCGCCGGCCGATGTGCTTGCACCGGGATTCGGGGAGAGCGAGGGGATCGTCAAGCCGCGGATCGACGATCCGAGGCGTCGATCGCGCTTTGTAGGCGCGAAACACGTGCGGTCGGCATTGCCCGCCGCAGCGCCCTCGCGGAACGCTTCGGGCACGCGTACCCAGCGCCCCGACGAGCCGAGAAGGTGACCATGGCGGCCAGGCGGGCGCGCACGCGATTTGAAATCACTCGCGCTCGATCCTTCGCATCCCGTGGGCGGGCGTCCACCACTCGATGACGAGCATCGTGGCCTCCTCGTTGAGGTGGGTATGCACGACCTCGGCGATGTCGGCGTGAAAGCGGTCGCCGTTCGCTCCTGCCGTGACCGGGCCGACGGCGATCGCCCGGCCGCAGATCTTCGCCTCGCCCGGCCACTGCGCCTCGGAGCCCTCAACCGGGTCGACCGTCGCGCTGTGCAGGGCGAACCGCGGATCCCGTCGGAGATCGGCGCCCTTGCGCGCGTTCGGCATCGAGCCGAAGACGAGCTCCCCATCTTCGAAGACCGCCTCGATCCCGGAGATCCGCGGCGATCCGTCCGCTCGCAACGTCGCGATTGTCTTGTGCCTACGCGCCTCGAACAGGGCTCGCACGCGCCGCGCGAACTCCGGCTCGGCGTGCTCGAAATCCATCCATGCCGTCACACGCCCATGTTCGCAGCGATGACCGACAGCCGTTCTCCCCGACGCAATGCACGTATGCGGATCGTCGCCATCGCAGTCGTGCGATCTGGGCCGCGCCACGAGGCGAAAGCACTCGTGAGGCGGCGGGGGAACTGGCGTTTCCGATCACGTGGACGAAGTCGACGGCAGGATCGCATTCGTGTCTCACGGCGTCGGCCTCTGGGCCTCGGGATCGCGACGACGAGATTCCACAGCCGTCGGGCGGCCTGATTACGGGGGTGCCCTGGCCGGACACCCCCGGTACAGCGAGCTACCCCGCCGCGAACTGCGGCGCGAGCTGCGACAGCCGCAACTGGTTGCCGGACGGGTCGCGCAGTCCGCAGTCGCGGCCATACGGCATGTCGGTCGGCGCCATGGTGAACTCGACGCCGGCGTCGGTGAGGCGGAGGTAGTCGTCGTCGACGTCGTCGGTCGTCAGGAACACGGCGCCGGCGAAACCCTTCGCCATCAGCGAACGGACCTGATCGGCTGTCTCGGCGTCCATCACTGGCGGGCCTGGGATTGCCATGAGCACGACGGCGAAGTCGGTCTGGTTCGGGGGGCTAACCGTCAACCACCGGAAACCGCCGAGCTCCGCCATCGTGACGTCGCTGCGGACCTCCCAGCCGAGCTTGCCGACGTAGAACGCAAGGGCCTCGTCCTGGTCGTGAACCCAAAGCTGTGCGTTGCTTACCTGCATGTAGTTGCTCCTTTCAGCTGTGTGCTGAGGAGCAAGCTAGTCCGTGGCGGCCGCGCGTTCTTCTCGGTTTGTGCTGTGTTGCGGGCGGCCATACAGGCGCACATAACAGGCGGGGACGATCACCTGCGCTGCGGCCGGCGGGAAGGCCGCGCGGTATTCGGTCGGGGTTTTGCCGAAATGCCGCTTGAAGCTCGTCGTGAACGACCCGAGGCCGACCAGGCCGACATCGAGGCAAATCTCGATCACCGACCGGTCCGTATTACGCAGCAGCGCAGCGGCCCGTTCAAGCCGGCGCGTCATCAAGTAGGCCTTTGGCGACTCGCCGAACGTGCGGCTGAACTCGCGACTGAAATGCGCCCGCGACAGGCCCGCGGCGGCCGCCATCTCCTCGACGCCGATGGGCTCGGCATAGCGGCGATCAACGAGATCCCGCGCGCGCAACAGGTGCCTCGCGGGCAGCACAGAAGTCACGCGGAGAGGCTACTCCGTCAGATGCACCTACCGGAATGCCGACCGACATTCGTACCGCGACCCAACGCATCCGCCGCGCCGTTCCCGTCCATCGACAATCGCATGGGTTGCAGGGACCGGTCGAGGCCACGACCACGGCGCTATCGCAACGACGTCGTGGGAGCGCCCCGGTCGGCGCCGGTCGCCGGCAACACTCGCGAGCTTCGAAGGCCAGGGGCCGCGCAACAATGGCTTTCGCTACCCGCGGGACCGCCAACAGTCGAGGAGATCATGCGGTCATGCGCGCCGCCGGCGATAGCCCCGAGGGATTGAGGTTACGTGGCGTGATCGTGGTGCTGTGGCGCGCGGGGCAGCGGGTCAGCGAAGCACTCGCGCTGCCCGAGAGCGATCTTGACCGCGGACGCGGCGCGGTGAGCGTCCGATGCGGTCACGGTGGCCGACGTCGCGAGGTGAGTATGGACCGGTGGGTCCCCGACACGCTGAAGCTGAAGGAAGCCGAGCTCACAGCCGAGCAGCACCGGCTGTCCAACTTCGTCGGCTTCGTCGGCGAGGGCCGCGGGAGTCGCGCGCTGGCCAAGGCTCTCTTCGAGGCCGAGCGCCGCGTCGACCAGCTGGCCGACGACGTGGACGCGCTACGCCGAAGCCGCGAGAAGATCTTCCGCCCGCCTCCCATCGAATGGAGAGGACCGCCTGGCGAATCTCCAGCAGGTGCTCGAGTAGGGCGCTGCACGCTCGGCGCAACCCTACGCAACCTCGTCGGCCCATCCGGCCTGAGCTCGTCACGCCCGACATCGGCCCCGCGTCCACGCGCGCGGTCACGACCCTGGACGCGCTCGCCCTCATAGAAGAACCGCCCCCGCCCGTGCGGAGAGCGGTTCGAATTCTTTGCAAAGGTGGAGACGGCGGCCACGACGGGTGCGAAGAAGCCCGAAGTCGCGGACTCTGATCGCGGCTTGCGGCCGAGATGTGGCCGACAACTGTCGCGCTCCTCGCGTCGTTGTGGCCGAGCCGCGAACGCCTCATCGGCTGGTCGTCGACTCGCCGGACGATCCCGATCCATCCCGCTCGTCGCGACGGTGTGGCCCACTGCTGACGCTGGGGGTGTCAGAGACTGTCAGCGTCCAGCCGCGCACCGCCAGCCGCCTGCGGCCGATTCGCGCGGGGAACGAGACCCAGCGGCGCCGCCTCCCGCGACTGACCCGAGCTCGTCATCGGCTCGCAGCCGGCGGTGCGGGGGTGAGTCCGTGGCGTCGCATGACGGCGCCGATCGCTGCCGGGTCGGGAGGGCCGCCGCCGGCGGCGGCGAGAACGTCCGCCACCTCCTGGAAATAGGCGGGCCCGAACACCCCGGGTGTCGCGATCGCGAGGAACCTCACATCCTCCTCGCCTCGATTCTCGAATCCGTGGACCTGTCCCCGGCGGATGCAAACCGACTCGCCGGGCCTGCTCTCACCAGTCTCGCCGTCGATCGTCCACGTGCAGGTGCCCTCGAGGACGTAGGCGGTCTCCTCAAAGCCATCGTGGCTGTGGGCCACGGGAACCCTCGCGCCGGCTGGGACGAAGCACTCGAACATCGTGACGCTCCCGTTGGAATCCTCGGCTTCGACCAGGAAGTCGATCCGCAACGGACCGAGCTGGATTGTTGTCTTAGAGGCTGATGGCATGTGGCTTCCCTTCCGGCCGACCGGCTCGCGGATTGTCAAGCGATTTGACAACCGTACTTGATCGACCATGATACTGTCAAGCCACTTGACATCCGACGTCGAATCCCCAATCGGACCGCCGCTGATCGGCGCGCTGCTTCGGGCGCCCCTCGACACCATCCGCGCCCGCATGATCGCCGCCCTCCACGAAGCCGGCTTCACCGACCTCGTGCCCGCGCACTTCGCCGTCTTTCGCTACCCCCCACCCGAGGGCCGGCGCCCCTCGGACGTCGCGATCGACGCAGGCATGACGAGGCAGGCGATGGGCTACCTCCTGGGACAACTCGAACAGCTCGACTATCTCACCCGCGAGGACGACCCCGCCGACCAACGATCCAAACGGATCCACCTAACCGAGCGAGGGTACGCGGCCGCGCAGACGATCCGCCACGCCGTCCGCGAGATCGAGGCCGACCTCGAAACAGAACTCGGACCGGAGCAGTTCGCGCAACTGCGGCAACTCCTCGTCAAGCTGAACGCCACAGACACCATCCGCGGCCGCAACCCTCGAACCCGCGGCGCCCCTCAAGCTTGATCCGCCAACCAAGAATCGACACGCCCTCCGACCGAGGCGGTGCGGAGGGCGACCATACGGGTCGAGGCGGTCATCATCGAGCGCGCGGACTATCGATCTACCTGACGGTCGCCGACAAGGCGAAGCACTTGCGGGAACTGGGGATGAGCGACCGCCCGATCGCCCGCGCCCTGGGAGTCAGCGACAAGACGGTCGCTAAAGCCGCAGGTCGAGCCGCAGGTCGAGCCGCAGGTCGAGCCGGAGCTCTCGCCCGGGATTGTCCAAACCCGAGGAAGTCTCGTGATTGAGCGAGCCCCTACGCCTGCCCAGCAAAGACGCCCCGGCGGGGTGCGGGCTGGATGCCCGCAGCCCGACGGGGCGTGAGCCCGCGGCAGGCGACGTCGGCGGCGCGAACGCGTCCCGCGCGCCGCTGTAGCATCCGCCTCCCCCCGACCGGATGAGGGCCGCCATAAGGGACCGCGGTCAGACGATCCACGTGCTGCCCCGACAGGAGTTCAGCGAGACAGCACCCAACTCCCGGACGAGCACTCCGTCGCCGAAGCGCAAGCCGGCGAATGCGATCGTGGGCCGGCGTGCAGGGAGACGCGCTCGTCGCCGGATGCGGGGCTGGCGTCGAGGACGGGCGATCGTGTACGCGCATAGGCAAGATCGAGCCACCTCGGGGTCGGTGCTGCCGTCCCGGGACGGCGGTCCCGAGTGTCCCAACGCATGGAGAGTGGAAGCGGCGTGACCGCCGGCGTGCTGCCAGTTGGGTTGCCCTGTGCGAGCGGGCTTGCGAGCCGTTGCGTAGGCACACTGTGAGCATCAGCCGCAGGTCCAGCGCTCTTGCTCCTCGTCCACTCCGGGAGCCAGGATTGGCTCGAGCCTTGTGCTCGCCTTCTTGGCGGAGCAGTTAGGGCGGCCGTTAGCAGGCTGGCGCCATCGTAGCTAGCACCGCGACCGGCCCGGCATGCGTTTGGTCGCCGACCCGCTCGTCCGCCCCGGCCGACGGCGGACGACTGGTTTCACGAAAAGCGCTCGTCTGGTTCGCGCGCCGGCAACGTCGGCTGGTGGGCGATTGCGGCGAGCGTCCGCATTCGGTGGCTTGTGCCTACGTCGCAAAGCGGGCGTGTTCTGCGTCGGCCGGTGTGATCAAATCATGCGTGCAGCGTGCGGATGGATGGCTGAGGGTGCGGCCGGTGCCGATCCGCCGCGTGACGTGGGGATGTGAGAGATCGGCGTTGCGCGCCCGTCGTTTAGCCGTCCCCTCATGCCTGCACCTCTGGGTGCTTCGGTGCAAGCAGGATCTCGGTGCTAGGTTCGGCGAGTGGTCCTGCCGACTGGCGTTGTCACGTTCGTGTTCACCGATATCGAGGGGTCGACCGCGCTGCTCAACCGCCTGGGTGAGGGGTACGGCGACGTTCTGTTCGCCCACGACCGCTTGTTGCGCGACGTGTGGGCCGAGCACGATGGGGTGCAGTTCTCGACCGAGGGTGATTCATTCTGCGTGGCGTTCACCTCGGCGAGCGCTGCGGTGGCGGCATGCGGGGCGGCGCAGGAGTCGCTCGCGGCGAATGACTGGCCTCACGGTGAGCCGGTGCGAGTGCGGATGGGGGTGCACTCCGGCGAGCCGCGAGTCCACGGCAGCGGGTATTGGGGGCCCGACGTGCATTACGCGGCGCGGGTTGCCTCGGCGGCTCGAGGGGGACAGGTGCTGGTGTCGGCGGCGACCGCTGGCCTCGTCGGGGCTGGATTCACGCTGGCGTCGCTGGGACGTCACCGGCTGAGGGACTTTCCCGAACCGCTCGAGCTCTTCGCACTGGGTGCGGGTCCTCATCCAGCCCCCCGGACGCTTGACCCGTTGCGGTCGAATCTTCCGAGCGCGCCGAACGAACTGATCGGGCGGGATGAGGTGGTCGGCGAACTGGTCGCCTGCCTGGCGGGCGAGGGTGGGCTGGTGACGCTGACCGGCGCGGGCGGCCTGGGGAAGACCAGGGTCGCGCTGGCGGTGGCCGAGCAGTTAGTCGACCGCCTCGCCGATGGCGCGTTCCTGGTGGAGCTGGCCGAGGTCAGTTCGCACGAGTCGGTTGTGGGCGCGATCGCCGACGTGGTCGGGGCAGGGCGAGGTGTTGACGCGCTGTCGGCAGCGCTGGCGTCCCGCGAGATGCTGCTCGTGCTCGACAACTTCGAGCACGTCATCGATGCCGCGCCGGTCCTCGCCGGGCTGGTGTCGGACGCCCCGAAGGTGAGGGTGCTCATAACCAGCCGGACGCCCCTGCGTGTCGCGTGCGAGCGAGTGTGGGCGCTGGAGCCGCTCGCGGTCCCACAGGCGGATACCCCAGTTGCGCTTCAAGCGGCGCCCGCGGCGCTGCTGCTGGCTGCCAGAGCTCAGCGGTCAGCGCCCGGGTTCAGGGTGGATGAGAGAAATGCCGGGGCCGTGGCGGCGCTTTGCCGAGAGCTCGATGGCTCGCCGCTGGCCATCGAGCTCGCCGCGGCCAGGCTGGCGTTGCTGGGTCCGGCTGAGCTGCTCGACCGGTTGCGCGAATCCCCCGATGCTCTCGGGAAGGGCAGTCGTGATCTGCCGGAGCGCCAGCGGGGGCTGCGCGCGGCGATGACCTGGACGTTTGGTCTGCTCGACCGGGACGGTGCGGCTCTGTTTCGCCGCCTAGGCCACTTCGCGGCGGACACGACGCTGGAACGTATCGAGCAGGTCTGTGGCGAGGAGGGGATGGACGTCCTGGAATCGCTGGCGCTGCTGGTCGATCTCTCGCTGGTGCGCCGCACGCGGGCGGGCCGGTTCGAGCTGCCTTCGGCGCTGCGTGCCTTCGCCCGCGAGCTGCTCGATGGGTCGGGGGAGGGCAACATGCTCTTCCGCCGCCATGCGCAGGTGGTCGCCGACGAGCTGCTCTCGATCCGGCTGGATCGACCGCTGGAGTCGAGCCCGCTGGTACGCCATGCCGTCGGCGAGGAATACGCGGACATTCTCGCCCTGCTCGAATGGGCGGCACGCGGCGACCTCGAGCAATTCGGAAGGCTGATGGCCGCAGCGCACGAGCCCCTGGTGGAACATGGGGACCTCGATGATCGCTGGCGAGAGCCGATCGAGCGGATCCTCGCCAGCGATCTGCTAACGGGCAGGATCCGACACCTCGTTGCCACCGCCGACCGTGTCCTGCGCCAGCGCCGCGGCGAGGAACTCGAGACCTGGCTCGAGTTCAGCTTGAACGGTGACACCGGCGAGGATCCGGTGCATTGGGGCTGGAGACATGGAGTGGCCGTGGCCGTGGACATCAGCGAAGGGCTGATGGCGGAGAGTCCGCTCTGGCCGACCGTGGTGACGGTCGCCGCCGACCTCGCCGCGTCCCCGGTGGCGGGGCTGCGGAATCTGGCGAGCGATCTGGAGGGATTTCTGTTCCTGGCCCAGGAGCGGTGGGACGAGGCGGCGGCCGCGTTCGAGGCAACCGTCGCCGGGGGCGGGACTACCTGGGTGGCCGAGGCGGCGTTGTTCGTCCTGGGCGACTGCCAGCTGCTCGCCGGACGGCCACACGCGGCGCTATCCGGTTATACCCGCGGTCTCAAGCGGGCCGCGGCGCTTGCCCAACGGGGAAACATGGGCTTCCAGGCCGACGGCATTGCGGCTGCCCTCGCCGACCTCGGCCGCTACGAGGACGCTCTCGAAGCCCTGGGCGCTTCGGATGTGCTCGCGCCGGAGGGCTACCGGCCCCGAGACCGCCACCCGCACTGGCCACGGATCCTCACACCACGGATCGAGGCGGCGCGCGGCGCGCTCGGCCCAAAGCGGGCGGAGGCCGCCTATACACGGGGCGCGACGATTAGTACCGATCAGGTGGGTGCCCGGGTCCTGGCGCTCGCCGGCACAGCAGCGGACGCCAGCGCGGGCGCAGCTTAGCCTCGATCCACCGATCGGTTGGGTTGGTGAGGTGGCATTGGTGGGTTTTGCCGGAGTGAGGGTCGGGATCTGGGGTGTTGTCTAGGTCGAGGCGCTTGCGCGGTAACACGGACGCCTGAAATCCTGGTTGACACCCGGTTTCCGGCAGGGTGAGTGGGCCGGTGTCGGCCGCGGGGTCGGCTGGTGTTGGTGGTGAGCGACGCGGGCGGTCAGGCGCGGGCAGGGAGCGCGCGGATCGCGTCCAGAACGGTGGTGAACTGGTGCTGCCAGGGCCAGCGGGCTGGCATCCGGAGTGTCCATTGGCGGCTTGTGCGCGTCAGCCGGGCGGGGATCTGCAGCAGCTCTCGTCGGCGGGAGCGGGCGGTCTGGACGGGCTGGTTGGGGAGGCCGATCTGGGTTGCCCAGCGTCCGAGGTTGTGCGCGAGCGCGGCGATCACGGTCCAGGCGCTGTTGGCGTTCATGCGGCCCGAGGGGAAGTGCGCGAGTGCCTGGTCTTTGAGGTCGCGGATCACCAACTCGACGGTGGCGTGGTCGCGGTGATCGATATCGGCGACCAGGGTCGGGACGGTGCGGTTGGTCGCAAAGCAGTGGTGGCGCCAGTCGGGGAACAGCTCGGCCTGCGCGCCGATCAGGCGGGTGCGGCGCACGATCAGCCTGAAGCCCTGCAGCTCGGTCTCGGCGATTTGCGCCTCGCCGTCTTCGGGATAGTCAGCGACGGTCACCCAGTCGCTCTCGGGGATCTGCTCGATCAGCGCGCGGATCGTCTTGGTCAGCTTGACGCCGATTGAGAACAAGATCCCGCGCGCGTGGAGGTCCGCAAACGCCTTGTGGTTCTCAAAGCCGGAGTCGGCGCGGATGACGATCGTGCCGGTGTGCCCGGCGCGAGACACGCGGGCGATCAGCTCGTCAAGGAACCGGACGATCCCGCGCTGGGTGTTGGCCTTGCCCTTGCGGTTGCGGATGTGCAGCACCTCCCCGGTGTCCGCGCGTACGGCCGCGATCGGGTGATACCCGCGCTTCTTGGTGTACCCGTAGCAGGCGCCCTGCTTCTGGTAGCCGTGCACCTCGCCGACGAAGCTGTCGATGTCGATCACCAACGGCCCCTCGCCCGGCCCCGCTCCCGCCTCCCACGCCCGACAGAGCGCGTGATCAAGGACGCGGTCGAGCTGGCGGACATGCCCGAAGGTGAACGCCCGCAGGAACGTTCCCAGCGTCGAGGGCGCCATCACCCGGTGCCCCAGGATCAGCCCGGTCGACCCGGCCCGCAGCACGTTCATGTCATCGACGCTGTCCGCGCCGGCGAGCATCCCGTGCACCAACGACATGACCTTGCGGCCCGGCAGCGCCGCCCCCGGCAACCTGGGGTCAAGCCACACCGACTCGTTCACCAGCTCTTCGATCCCCAACCGATCCGCGAGCGTGGCTGTCAACAGCAGTCCGGCGTCGCTGATCAGCCGCTGCTCATCGAACTGGACTCGTACCGAGTCCAGGTTGACAGGGCCTTCGGGAACGTCCGAGCTGTCATGCACCATATCGGTGACCTCCTGACAGGGCCGCAGCCGCCCACTACGGCTGCTATTAAAGCCCTGCTCAGGAGGACATTTAAGACTCAGCCCCGGACGGAACCGAGCGAGTCACCCGGTGGATCCAGGCTTAGCTGAGATCGCGTGGGGCACGGCCGCGAGCGGCGCCAGTCTCACACTGGACCTAGTCCCTTCGCCCGTCCCGGCAATGTTGGCATGCGCGGATGCTGCTATCGCGTTGAAGCGTGTGGCTGGTCGGCGCTTCCCTATCAACGGATAGGAGGCATCTGCCCCTGTTGAGCGACACGCTGGGTGGTGACGGCGGAGGCGGGCAGCGCCACGGAGCGTGATGACGTGGTTCTCGGGCCGGAGACGGCCAACGACAGCGTGGTGATGATCGGCATCGGTCCGCGTGGCGTCGTGCCCAATTTGCGGGTCCCGGTGAGGGTCGACGACCGGGGCCAGCGTACCCGTGATCATCACCATCGTGGTGTCGTTCTCACCGGCCGGGACGGCGTCTGGTAGTCCTTCAACACGAGTCGCCCCCTGTTCGCCAGCGAGCGGTGGTGCGAGCCTGGTGAGCGTGGACGGGAAAGGCAGGCGTGAGCGTGTTGGCGGTGATCGTGGAGCCCGACGTGGTGGAGGCGGATCTGGCCGCTGGGCGGTTGCTGTGCCCGGCCTGCGACAGTCCGCTGACCCGTTGGGGGTTCGCGCGAGAGCGGCAGGTCCGCACGCGCAACGAGATTCGCTCGATCACGCCCAGGCGGGCGTGCTGCCAGCCGTGTGGGACCACGCACGTGCTGCTGCCGGCGTGGGCGGTGCCACGCCGGCGCGACAGCGCGGAGGTGATCGGCGCGGCGCTGCTGCACAACGCGCGCGGGATAGGGCACCGGCGAATCGCGGCACAGCTCCAGCGACCACCAGGGACAGTCCGCGGATGGTTGCGGACGTTCGCCGGCCGGGCGGAACTGGTCATCGTGAGCGCGAGGCGCTGGACGCACGCGATCAACCCGAGCGAGTGGGATCGGATCCGTCCGTCCGGCGCGCCTGTCGCCGACGCCGTCGACGCGCTCGGCGTTATGGCGCGCGCCTGTCGACTGCGGTTCGGGATGTCGGCATCACCGTGGGAGCTGGCGGTGACGCTCACCGGCCTGCTCTACGGCCGCCCGCGCGACCCGCCCGGGTTCTGAGCCGCACCAAGTACGCGCGAGTGGGTCGCATCGCTCGCCGGCCGGCGCTCGCGTCGAGGAGCACGTCTCGCGGGCGAGGACCCTTGCTCGTGGCGAGCGATCAATCGCGGAAGCGCAGCGGTCTCAACGCGCGACGCACACGCAGGCTCCGCGACCCTGGCTGCCTTCATCGCGGGCCGTTCCCCACACCGCCGCCACTCCTTTGGTCGTTCGGTCGTTCATGACCCAGATCACCATCTTCGATGGCGCGGTCATCACCATCCAGCGTGTCCGTCAACAGCCCCCTGTCGGTACGCATTTCTGCCTTCGCCCACCAGCCGACGTTGCCGGCGCGCGAACCAGACGAGCGCTTTTCGTGAAACCAGTCGTCCGCCGTCGGCCGGGGCGGACGAGCGGGTCGGCGACCAAACGCATGCCGGGCCGCGCGTGGTGCTAGCTGCGATGGCGCCGGCCTGCTAACGCTCGGGCGGCTGCTCCGCCAGGAACGCGGGTACGGGGCTCGGGCCCACCGTGGCTTCCGGAACGGACGAGCAGCAAGAGCGCTGCACCGGCGGCTGACGCCCAACATGCGCTTATGTACCGGTCGCACGCCGTACTCCGGCGCCCGGCCGCACCGGACGACCACGCCCTTCTCCTTTCCATGCGTTGGGACACTCGGGACCGCCGTCCCGGGACGGCAGCGCCGACCCCGAGGCGGCTCGATCTTGCCTATGCGCGTACACGATCGCCCGTCCTCGACGCCAGCCCCGCATCCGGCGATCGGGGCGGTTCCGCCCGCAACGGGGATGCGCGAGATCGGGAGCAAGCGCTGGTGACCGTGCGGTTCGATACCGGCCGTCCTCGGTCGGAGTCAGGCCCTACCGCATGGGTCCTTCGGTGGCCGAGCGGGAGCGCGGTTGACGACCGGCCGGACACACGCGATCAGATCGCGAGCCTAAGGTCGGCTCCCCCTCCGTCGGCTCGAACCGAAAACGACGGCCGCGTCCCGTGGCCGGTTCGTACCTGTCCCTCGTCGTCCGTTGCAGGAGCCAGCTCGGGACCGGCGGACACTTCTGCTCCGAGTAGATCGTTACCACCGGGTTTGCTAGCAGTTGGCGCGTCTGCAGACGCGCAGACTGGCGAATGCGAGGCTCGGAGCGTCGAGGGGTCGCGGCGCGAGGCACCTGCTTTGTTGGAACGACGCCCCGTTGTCAATTTGCGGTCGATCCACGCGCAGGCTCAGTCCGGGCGGAAGCCGGAGCAGAGCACTCGCATCCAGTTGATCCGGCCGTCGCTCTCGGTGTAGTAGGCCTGCTGTTCGACTACGAACGGGCCGTCCGCATTGTGACCGCGAAAGCGGTAGGTCACTCGGTGGCGATCTGCGAAGCCGCCGACTTCGATCAAGACGATCTCCTCGAGCTCGTCGGTGTCCTCGAACCACTCGCGGAGGATGCCGTGGACGACCGCGCGTGAATCCGTGGCCTCCCATGCACCTCCCGGGGTTAATCCGCGGAAGTCGACGCGCGGAGCGAGCAGGCCCATCATCCCGTCAAAGTCTTTGCGAGCGAGCGTCTCGGCGAACTTGGGTCCGAGCGCGTTGTTGTCTGGGGCAATGTCGCCCGCGCTGGACGCGGGCGTGCGGTCAGTAGCTGAAGATTGCTGCATCGTCGTCTCCGATCCACTCAAACGTCGGGGTTGCGCCGACCAAGCGCGCGTTGCCGACCATCCTGTTCTCGTCGAGTTTGCGTGCGTTGAAGCAGATCGGGCATAGCAACCGCTCGCCCCCACTCTCCGCGTACTGCTCAAACAACCGCGACGGCGGCGGACTCCCGTCGCAAGCGACAGCCTCGGCGTGCCCGGGGAAGGTCAGCCTCACCGCCTCCTTCGTCAGCCACATCGCCACCGTGTCGCCTCGCTGAGCCGCCGCACCTCCGACCAACGGCGCGACGGTCATCCGGGTGGCGTCCCCCAGCCGCTGTAAATCCGTAGCCGTCGAGGCGACGGCGTAGGTTCCCTCAAGTCATTGGCAAGACGATTGAAGGAGGTCCTACGCCGTGAGACGTACCGTACCGCCGTCGGCGGAGATTGAAGCGAGGATCGATGGGTTGCTGGCCGGTGGGCTGGCGGCTGAGGATCCGCAGGGCGCGTTGTCGGAGTTGGCGTCGTTGGGGGCGAAGCTGATCATCCAGCGCGCCGTGGAGGACGAGTTCGATGCGTGGCTGGGGAGGGCGCGCTATGAGCGCAGGCCGGAGGCGCCGCCGGGGAAGCGCAACGGGTTTCGCCCGCGGAGCGTGCAGAGCGCCGAGGGCGAGGTCGACGTGGAGATCCCGCAGGTCCGCGAGGCGGCCGAGCCGTTCGTGTCCAAGCTGTTCCCGCGCGGCAAGCGGTTCTTGCGGACCGAGCCGTTGAAGGCGATGGTGATCGGCGCGTTCGTCAGGGGTTTGTCGATGCGCGACGCGGAGTCGTTGTGCGATGAGGCCGGGCTGGGAAAGGTCTCTAAGTCGACGGCGTCGCGGATCTGCAAGGAGCTGCGCGACCGGTTTGCCGCGTTCATGGCCAGAGACCTGTCCGGGATCCGGCTCGTCGCGCTGTTCCTTGATGCGATCTACCTGCCCGTCCGTCCGTCGGGCGCCAAGGAGGGCGTGCTGTGCGCCTGGGGGATCAGCGAGACGGGCGAGCGGGTGCTGCTGGCGGTGATGCTCGGGATGCGCGAGTCCGAGGACGACTGGACCGCGCTTGGACGCGATTTGACAGGCCGCGGGCTACCGTGTCCTCAGCTGGTCGTCGCCGACGGGGCCCCCGGGCTCAACAACGCGATCGAGCAGTGCTGGCCAGAGGCGGACCGTCAGCGCTGCACGGTCCACCGCCTCAGGAACCTGTTGGCGAAGCTGCCCGAGCGCGAGCGAGAGCGCGTCCGCGCCGCGTACTGGCAGGCGCTCGACGAGGCCGACTCGATCAGCGATGGCGAGCGACGGATACGCGAGCTGATCGGCGAGCTGACCGACAGTGGCTACCACGCCGCGGCCGCGTGCCTGGCCGAGGACCTCGACGCGCTCATCGTCCATCTGAAGTATCCGCTGCGCCACCGGCGCAAGTGGCGATCGACGAACCTACTCGAGCGCTCGCTCGGGGAGGTCCGCCGGCGCACCAAGGTGATCGGTCGATTCCCCGGCGAGCACTCATGCCTATCGCTGTGCTGGGCGGTGCTGGACCTGATCATCACGCAGTCCACCCGTGTCGTGTTCACCGACCTGGAGCGCCATGCGCTGCACACCATCGGCGACACTCACTCTCTCCCCAGCCCGAAGGAGGTCGCTGCAGCGTAAGGTATAATGTAACTATTGATACGAACCTGCGCCGTCGAATTTACAGCGGCACAGGGACGCCACCGTCATCCGTTCGGGATCCTCAAGGCCCGTCGCCAAATTGATGAGCACCTTGCGCGCCATGTCACTCCTCGTCGTCGCCTCAACACTCTGCACTTCGCCGGCTGACTAAGCATCTCCGAGCCAGCAGCTCGCGCACCAGCGCCTGCCAGAGACGGCTAGCGGCCGCTGAGGTCAACGCCAGCGGTCGCCCCGTCGTCTTTGCAAGACGTCACGAACAGGGAACTCCTTCCCATCATTTTGATCTCGACAGCCGCGCGGGTGCTTCTCGTCGGCGGCGGAAGGTCGTCAAAGCCCTCGGCCGAGAGATCGAAAACGGCGCACCCGCTTCTGGTCGGCCACGATCATCTCTGGCTGCACGACAAGCGTCTCGCTTCGCGCGGAACTCGCAACTGCTGGATCGCCGCCGGTGCCCTACGAGGGCCTACCGACGACAATGTGCTCCTACCCGCCCGACGAGCGCATCCCTGGCCGCAATCGGCAGCGCATTCGGTGGACGCTTGCAGAGGGCCTGACAAGTGTGTCCATTCGCGTCCATATCGGGCCCCAACGGCGCGAATCGCCCGTGCTTACGGACGGTGGGCGCAATGGACACGCAGAATCTTAATCCGCGTGTCGGGGGTTAGAGTCCCTCCTCCGGCATCGCGGCTACTCCCAGATTGGTTGCAAATACCCATCTTTGCCGCACCTTGCGCCGTTGGAGTGCGCGTTCATTTCGGTGAACAGTGGTCGCAGAAGGTTGCCTTAATCACAACATAGCTGTAAGTTGGCGATGTTAGTCGTTGCGGGTCGCATGTGCGGGAAGCGCCTGCGCAGCCGAGGTGGGGAGCTACCGCGCTGGGGTGATCTCTACGGGCTGTTTCGTCTGTGCGACGGAAACGCTGTTTATAACGTGGACTCGCTACGCACCGGGTCCGTCTGGAGGACGTCGTCGTGAGCAGCACGCGAGACTCGCCGCGAGCGCGATTCGTCAAGATGCGGATGAGCAAGCGGCACAGGAACGAAAGAACCCGCGAGGAGTGGCGAGTCCACACCCTGCGGAGCATCGTCTGCCTGTTCGCCGCGGTTGTGGTCAGCCTCACGCTCACGGCAGCGGCGAGCGCGGACGTTGCCTTCACGAGGGCCTGGGGCTGGGGCGTTGTCGACGGCGCGCCCCAGTTTGAGACCTGCACCAGCACCAGCACCTGCCAGCGCGGGAGCCCGGGCGGCGGCGCCGGGCAGCTCGACTACCCCGAGGGCGTCGCCACCGGTCCCTCGGGCGACGTCTACGTCACCGATTACGCCAACTACCGGATCGACGAGTTCTCCGCCGCCGGCGCGTTCATCGAGGCCTACGGCTGGGGCGTTGTCGACGGCGCGCCCCATTTTGAGACCTGCACCAGCGCCAGCACCTGCCAGCCCGGGAGCGCGGGCAACGGCGCCGGGCAGCTCGATTACCCCGTTGCCATCGCCACCGGTCCCTCGGGCGACGTCTACGTCGCCGAGGAGAATGGCGACCGGATCGAGGAGTTCTCCGCCGTCGGCGTGTTCATCAGGGCGATCGGGATGGGGGGTCACGGCGCCGGGCAGCTCCTCGACCCCTTGGGCGTCGCCATCGGCCCCTCGGGCGACGTCTACGTCACCGACGGCAACGCGCGGATCGACGAGTTCTCCGCCGCCGGAGCGTTCATCAAGGCCTACGGCTGGGGCGTTCTCGACGGCGCCAGCCGGTTTGAGACCTGCACCACCACCTGCCAGGAAGGGCTCCACGGCGCCGGCGCCGGGGAGTTCTACGACCCCACAGGCGTCGCCACCGATCGCTCGGGCCACGTCTACGTCGCCGACAGCGCCGACTACCGGATCGACGAGTTCTCCGCCGCCGGCGCGTTCATCAAGGCCTACGGCTGGGGCGTTGTCGACGGCGCCAGCCATTTTGAGAGCTGCACCAGCACGAGCGTCTGCCAAGCCGGGATCGGGGGCGCGGGCGCCGGGCAGTTCAACAACACCGCCGACCCGGTAGGCCTCGCCACCGATGGCTCGGGCGACGTCTACGCCGCCGCCGAGGACAACGAGCGGATCGACGAGTTCTCCGCCGCCGGCGCATTCATCGGGGCTTACGGCTGGGGCGTTCTCGACAACGCCAGCCAGTTTGAGACCTGCACCAGCACCAGCACCTGCCGGGCTGGTCTCTCGACCGGCGGCGCCGGGGCGTTCAACTACCCCCACGGCGTCGCCACCGATTGCTCGGGCGACGTCTACGCCGCCGACAGCGCCGACAACCGGATCGAAGAGTTCGGCGGGACGGTGCCCTGCCCGCCGACGGCCGTGCGGGCGGTGTCGGGGTCCACGACAACCGCGACAGGCTCGTTGACGGTGACGTTCACGCTCGGTGCTGATACTGGCAGCACGAGCCAGACCGCGAGCTGCACTTCGAGCAACGGTGGCCTGACCGAGACCGGCACGCACTCCGGTGCCAGCGTCGCGGCGATCACGGTCGCGTCGGTCACGACTGGGAAGACCTACACGTGCACGGTCACGGCCGCCAACGCCCGTGGTCCGAGCCTCGCGTCGGCACCGTCGCTGCCGGTGATCGTCGGCTCGTCCGCGGCGCCGACGGGCGTGCGGGCGGTGTCGGGGTCGACGACGACGGCGACCGGTTCGTTGATCGTGACGTTCACGCTCGGCGCTGATAACGGCAGCGCGATCACGAGCCAGATCGCGAAGTGCACCTCGAGCAACGGTGGCGTGACCGAGACCGGCACGCACTCCGGTGCCAGCGCCGCGGCGATCACGGTCGCGTCGCTCACGACCGGGAAGACCTACACGTGCACGGTCACGGCCACCAACCCCCGTGGTACGAGCCTCGCGTCGGCACCCTCACCGTCCGTGACAATTGGTGCGCCGGCGGCCCCGACGGGGGTCAGCGCCGCGCGAGTCGCGTCCGGTCAGCTCCAGGTAACGTTTACCCCGGGCGCGAACAACGGCAGCACGACCACGAGCTACACGGCATCGTGCGCCTCAACGAACGGTGGTGCCACCGGCGCGGCGGCCGGGTCCGCAAGCCCACTCACCGTCAGCGGCCTCACAGCCGGTAAGAGCTACCGCTGCACCGTCACCGCAATGAACGCAAGAGGCACAGGCCCGACATCGAGCGCCTCCAGCGTGGTCACGGCATAGTCGGTTGATTAGCCGGACTGGTAACTCCTTTTCGCACTCACGGCGCCCATCAGCACGTCGGGACGATTGGGATGTTCGGGCGCGGTACCGCAGTTGCAACGGCTGCGGACGCGACCCAGACCCTGACCCGAGACCTGCCCTGCGAATGGCACAAGCATTTCGGGCGTGACGCCGACGTCCCTGCCTTGCGCGGAGGGCGTCGCGTAAACAATCGAGCTTGGTGCCGAGTCGCAACCGGTGCGGTGCTCGACCCGAACTTGGGCCAATCGGGTGTCATATGTGGCAGCTGAATGGGCAGAGTTTGAGCAAGCGGCGTCGATCGCTCGAGCGTCATTGTTATCGGCTCACAAAGAATTTCCGGTACGTCTGCTTTACGCCGACGCGCTCCGCGAAAGGCGCGCTCGAGTCGGCTCCACCAGTCTCCCCCGACCGGATGGTCGGATTAGAGTCGCGCACCCCGCGCGTTACAGGGCTCGGACCGAACCGGACAGAAGCAGCGCGGGACCGGGAAAGCGGGACCAGCGTTGCTGCAGAGCATCGCCGTCGATCGTTTGAGTCGGGCCCGGCCGACTGTTCGGCATCGCGGCGGTAAAGCGAGCGCTAGCACTCGTCGCGACGAAGCTGCTGCTCATCGTTTCGGGGCGGCATTCTCGACCGCGAGGATCACGCACCCGCAATCGCCGCGGAGCGGCCCTCCGGAGCGTTGCCGGCGACCTGCATAGAGCGGCCACGAGCCAGCCCCAGTGTTCGTCGACGAGGTGGACGCCGTAATGACCGAGTGCGTGCGATCCAACGCTACATTGGATGGTGGAGAACCCACCGGTCGCCAGGCCCCTCGCCTTCGAAGTACGCAACACGGCCCGGCACGCACGAGATCAGCGTCCCGTACCCCAAGCCCAGTACTAGGGCGAGCGCGTCATCCAGATCGACGCGCGCGCCGTCCCAGCCAGGGTTCTCGGACACCAGGTAGCACGACCGCGGCGCGCCGAGAGCTCCAAGGACGCCTGAAACCGCTCGCGACGATTTGCGACCAAGAACGCTGCCAATCGATGCTCATGTTCCTCTCACGTCCAGTCGCTCAAGCGCTTCAGTCCCTCCTTGAAAGCGCGTTCGACGGTCTCCGATCTGATCTCGCACCGAAGGGTGTCACGTCTGCGCCAGGATTCGCCCGTTGGGCCACCATCGCACCACCACCGGCAGGCGATAGAACTACCGCGCTCAGATCAGAGCGGGTGTCTGGCCAGCTCTAACCCGGCTCCTGGTGGTCGCCAATCTCGGGACGCTTGGCGTCGTCGGCCCTCCGTCGCGGATCTCGACGAGTTCGGAGTTGCGCTTTGCCATGAACTCGGGTGCGACGCCGGCGGCTACTCCGCGGTCACGAACGTGCTCGCGGATCGCCTGACTCGCGACGGGGCAGCAAGCACTCCGCCGCTGTCACTCTCATGGTCGGAGCGGACACCACCCCGAGCCCGTCGATCTCTTCCCCGATGGGACGAGGGACAGCTACGAACCGGCCCGGGACGCGCCCGCTGTTTCCGGTTCGAGCGACAGAGCAGGAGCCGACCTCGGGCTCGCGATCTGATCGCGTGTTTCCGGCGGGTCGTCAACCGTGCTCCCGCTCTGCCACCGAAGGACCCATGCGGTAGGACCTGACTGCCCATCGAGGCCGACCGGTATCGAACCGAACGGGCCACAGCGCTTGCTCCCGATCTCGCGCATCCCCGTTGCGGGTGGAACCGCGCGATTCGCCGAGAGAGAGCAGGGCTCGCACTGCGGCGACCAGGATCGCCGATCTGCGTAGGTAACCGTGGGATGGCGCGGCTAACGGTCCGCCGGGCTCCTCGGCCGCGGCCTTCTGCGTGGCCTGCACTAGCGCTTCACGCCTGAAGCGGCGACGCTTGCGGAGAGAGCACGTCGTCGGTCGCGCGCCAAGCGATTCGCGCACTTCGATCGCCCGACCTAGGGGCCGCCCGAACCGGCGCGCTCTACGGCCAGCCGTTCAAGAGAAGAAACCCGTGGCTGCTGGTCAGGCACCCATGGCCGCTGCTCGCCGGGGGCGGAACTGTGAGTCGAAAGCAGCGGTACAACTCATGGCCTTCGAAGCGTGCGGGGCTCGACAGCGCGAGTGTGGCCGGCGCGCGGAGCCTTGCCCCGTCGGCCTGGTCGGGGTTCCCGTTGCTCGAGTCGCTCGTTCCTGTGGCGTGGGCGACGCGTGAGCCCCAGCCGCTCCAGCGGAGTCCGGTGAGCACCCACGAGCCGTCCTGAAAAAGGGCGAGGTCGGACGGGCGCATCACGAGGTCACGGGGATGGCTGGGCAGCCCTCCGGGATTGGCGAAGAAATAGATCTTGCGGCCGGACGGCGGTGGGGGAGGCTTGACGGGAGACCCCGGCGCCGGGACGGGCGCGCCGATGCTCATTGGCACCGAGCTGTTCTTAGTGGTCCCGTTGCCGAGCTCGCCGTTGCCGTTATACCCCCAACACTCGACCAGACCACCGGACAGAACGCCGCAAGTCTGATGCGAGCCGGCGCTGACCCCGATTGCGCCCGAGAGGCCGCGCACGGCCACTGACCCGGAGATCCGCTCTGCCCGTCCGTTCCCAAGCTCACCGTCACCGTCGTACCCCCAGCACCGGACCGAGCCCCCCACGATGACCGCGCAAGCGTCGAGCTGACCGGCGCTGAGCGCGACGGCGCCACTGACACCGTTGACACGGACCGGTTCCGAGCTGTTGGCCATCGATGCGTTGCCGAGCTGGCCAAATCCGTTCTCGCCCCAACACTCGACGATGCCGCCCGCGACAATCGCGCAAGCGTTCGACCCGCCGACGCTGAGCGCGACGGCGCCCGTCAGACCTCCGACCGGGACCGGCATGGAGCTGTCGTTAGCTGGCCCGCCAGTGCCGAACCCCCAGCACTCAACCGTGCCGCCGGCCAGCAGCGCACACGTCTGGAGCCCGCCCGCGCTGACCGTTACGGCGTCCGTCAGGCCCGCGACGGCGACGGGCGCGGCGCTGTCCTTCATGGTGCCATCGCCGAGCTGCCCAACGTCGCCCTCACCCCAGCACCTGACCGTGCCGCCGCTGATCACGGCGCAGGTGTCGAACGGGCCAGCACTGATCGCGACCGCAGCGCTGACACCCCTCACGGCGACCGGCGTGGCGCTGTCCCTCATCGTCCCATTACCGAGCTGACCATCGGCGCCTAAGCCCCAGCAATCGACGCCGCCCGCGCTGATCAGGGCGCAGGCATGGTCGTAACCAGTGCTGACCGACACCGCGCCGCTCAGGCCCTGGACCGCTACCGGCCGGAGGCTGGAAGCGGTCCGACCATCCCCGAGGTCACCGTATTCGTTGTTGCCCCAGCACTCGACCGCGCCAGCGGCGGTCACGGCACAGGCGTGAAGTCCGCCGACACTGACCCCAACCAAGGACGGTGAGCCTGCGGCGCCGGCACTCCCGGCACCCACCCCGCTAAGTCCAACAACAACGCCCAGCCACAACGCCGCCCGCGCGCGCCACCACCGGACCCTGCGTCGCGGCCGTCTATATCGCCCAACGCACTGCGGCAACGTCACACCCCCAATGGTCCACAAGACGGTCCGATGCAGCATACACCCAACGGAACGCCGGTCCAAATCCGCGGCGCATCAACCCAGCGTGCGGGCATCCAACGAAGCTCGTGCTGCCGAACCGACGAGTAGCGTCCAGCCGACTGATCCCGTTTCTGCCCTGCGTCGGCCGCTGCCATAAGCCGAACCTCGAACGCCGGCCCCGCGACGCTACGACAGCCAAAACGGCGTCGCAGTCGCGCGCCGCTCCGCCGCCGTCCCGACGGATGCTTAGCAGATCCGACGGCCCCGAGCCGCCGTTAGCGACCTGAGCGCTCGCGTGAAGGCGAGCGTCCCGCCCTCGCCATGGCGACCGCCGCAACAGGCGCGAAGCAGCCACCAGGTCAAGCCGGCAGCGCGACCGCCTGTCACTGCTTTCGGGACAACAGCGATCACGTGCGTTTTCCTTGCCTGGCGGGTCGCTTGCCCGGCTCCGGTCGCGCCGGTCGCCGAAAGCAAAGCGCGCGAAGCACCCCCGCAGAATCGAGCAATTGCCTAGCCGTTGCCTCGCTCCCGCTCCGGAGCGTTGCGCCTCAACACCGGATTCGGAGGCTGCGCTCCGGAGACTAGCGGGGGTCAACGGCGAGGTCGTCGGCGCGGAGGGCACGCCCGACGAGCACGACGCTGCTGGCCACCAGCCAAACGAACAGTGCGACCGCGCCAAGGAGCAGCACCCCGTAGGCCGCGGAGCTGTTGTTCGTAGGCCCCAGCAGCGTCGTCACGGTCGCGACCCCCAGGATGGCGGCCACGGCGCTCAGCCACCACAGCCACACCGGGAGCGTCCGCTCGCGCCGGATGGCGGCTGCGAATGCGCCCGCAGTCAGCCCGAGCGGTACGCCGATCGCGGGACCGCCCGCGAGGTACGAGAGCACGAGCAGCGCGTGGGCCAGCGCCGGGTCACCGGCCACCGACCGTTCCGCGAGCACCCGGTAGCAGAGCGCTGACAGCGCCAGGAATACTGCGCCAATCACCCCGCCGGCGAACCCCAGCGCCGCCACGCGCACGCCCGCGGTCCGCAACTTGGCGTACAGATACGACGCAAACGCACCGAGTGCGGCGGCCGCCAGGAGATGGAACAAGCTCAGCGTGCGCACCTCCGAGGCATTGCGCACGAAGTACTGGCGCACCTGGAATGAGCTCGCATTGATCGCTGGGTAGTTCGTCGTTCCAAGAAGATCGCCGAACAGCAACCCGCAACCGAAGAACACCACGGTCAGGGCTCCGGTTGCCGCCCACGCTGCCTCCACACTCGGGCGCGACGCCCCCCGACCCGTGTCGTTGATCATGACCCGATTCCACCACCCCGGGCGGATAAGGTCCGTTCCGGCCGGCGCTCGCAAAAGGCGCGCAACCTCGCGGATGCCGGTCTCTCGAGTGCGCCCGCCCTTGCCTGCAACTCGGGTGTCATCCCAGCAGCCGCGAGACACGTGCTACGCGCGGATTCGGCGGCTCGCGTCGGAGTCGACCGCCGTGCCGTGACGGTCGAGCGCGCTCCTGGCGAATCTCAGGGCCGGTCCGGTGAGCTGTCGCGACCTGCTTTCGCTGTCGTGCGGGTATCGCGTAGTTTCGCGGGCGGTTTTAGTCGAGTAGCGCGGAGAGCTTCTTCGGCGCGAGGATCCGATAGCTCTCCGTCACGAGGTCACGGATCTCCTCCCAGTCTGTTTCGTCGGTGAGCAGGACCCTGATGCGATCACGGCCGGCTCGTAGAACGACCTTCGGCGGATGTAGAACGCGTGCGCCGGCGATCTCGCTCTGGTTCGTGACCCGTCAACCCGCACCGTCACCTCGGGCAGCGCCACGCATAGAGTGCGGATCCGCTCGAAGATCTCCTTCGAGACCTCAAAGGGCGCGCTCGCGCGAGCAGCCCGGCGTGCCGCCGAGGAACCACGGTCGTTCGCTTGCCGGCCCGGCGACCTACCGTCGGAACGCGGCTCGGACTGCGGCTGCGGTGGAGCTGTAGTACTCGGGTGGATGGATGAAGCCCCACTCGCGGAACCTCACGCCGTCGGTGATCGCACGCCGGTAGCCGAAGCAAACGAGGTAGAGCGTCCGGATGTACATGACGGCCTCGAGCCGATCGAGTTCGTCCTCGGTCGGCTCGACGTGTCTGCGGTAGGCCTTGACGGCAGCGTCGATCGACTGCTGGTTCGGCCGACGTGGGTTCCACGAGCCCGTGCCCCATATCAGGTAAGCGAAGTCAGCGAGGCGCGGTCCGCGCCCCGACGCCTTCCAGTTGATCGCGACCGGCCCTTGTTCGCTCAGGACGGCGTGATCGGGGGCGTGAAGGAGATTTCCGTGGAGCAACCCTTCCGGCAGGCCGTGACCGTCGTCGGCCGAGCGCACTTTGTTCCTGAGTCGCTCGAATCGCTCGCGCTCGGCGGCCGCGACCTTCGTGTCGACGGCGTCGAGGAACGAGAGGCCGGCCAGTAGGTCCTGACGCGGCGTGCCCTCACGGCTCGCGTCCTCACCACTCGCTCCACCCGGGCGGCTGGCAGAATCGTCGTAGGGCAGCGCGTGCAGCCGTCCGAGCAGCTCACCCATCATGGCGAACTTCTCCGCGCCGTTGGGGAGTTCGACGCCTTCGACGAACCGCGTCACCAGGACCGCACTGCCATCGAGGTCAGATACCGCGTCATCGACCGCCGGGCGCTCCGCGGGATAGTCCTGCAGCTCTAGGAACCGCAGGATCGCGGCGTCGCCCTCGACGCCGCCCCTCGGGCGAGCGGGCGGAAAGGCCCGGGCGACCCACGGCTCGCCGTCCTTTCTGTCGATGCGGAAGACGTAGGACTTGTGCACGCTGAGCTTGGTCGCCGCGACGGGTTCGATGCCGTAGCGATCGCGGAGGTGGGCGAGAAGCCGCTCCGCAACGGGCTCGTGGTCCATTCGCGAACCGAGGCCCTCGAGATCCGTCAGCGCCTCGATGTAGCGCTGCCCAGTCTCTTCGGCGTGGCGGCGGACAACCTTCTTGAAGCTGGCGTCTTTGGTCATCGACAAGCCTCTCCTTCACACCCATGTCCCCCAGTGACGCGGCGTTGGAAGATGGCCTGTGACATTGACGACCGAGAGGGCGAATCCCCTTCGCCAATGGAACCCCGACTGGGGCGGATGTTCCACAGCTCGGCGACCGGTCGCCGCCGTTAAGAAGAATCTTCCTGAGGCATTCGGCGTTTGTCAAGCGGCTCCACTCACGAGATGACACTGCGGAAGTTCGCGTCCGCCCGGCGACGAGCCCGTCCAGCTCCACTCCTCCCGCGCCCCGTCGCACTTGCCGATCCTCAAACAGGACGCCCGCTTTCCAGTCCCGCACGGCCCTCGTCCGGTTCACCGCAGCTCACCTGCTTTGCGCGCGGACAGCGAGACGGACAGCTGGTGCTAGCCGGGGGAAGAGCAGAGGAGCAGCGCTTTTCCTAAGCTCGCCAGACTCGGACGCCGCGATAAGCGACGTCGCGCCGACGCGAGCGTGAGCTGCACAGGAGGGATGTTCATGAAAACGTCTGGAATTAGGGTGGCGCTGCCGGCTCAGGAAGTGGACCGAGCAAGAACTTCTACATCGAGAAGGTGTGGCGTCAATACATTCGACTCCCGCCTTATCGAGGCAAGCGATGCCAGGCGGGCCTCACGGTTGGAGATAGGACTAAACGGCTTTTCCTATCCCGCGCAGGCGAGGTCGTCAGGGGAGTTCACGCAGGCTGTCATCCAGGTGGGCGACGTACGTGCTGCTGTCGAGGAGGTGAGGGGTCGGGGGGTGGAGTTCGAGGAGTACAACACGCCAGAGACGAGGACCGAGGGCGGTATTGCCCGGATGCCCGATGGAGGCGAAGTGGCTTGGTTCAAGGATTCCGAAGGCAACCTGGTCGGCGTCGTTCCCGCCTTCACAGCAGGACACAAAGGCTGAGATTGGGGAACCCCGGTATCCATAGAAGGACACGAGCTCTGCTCTGCAACGGCTAACGCACTCGCATTGCATGCGAACGGACGACGGCGACGGCGCTACCGATGAAGAGGTAAGCGGTCGGCCCGACGCCGATCAGATGGTTGGTGGAGACCTGCTCTTCGCGGCGCCAGTGTCTCAGCGACGCCGAGCGCGGCCCCGTCCTGCATGCGTGGTCGCACGCCGGCCGTAGGGCTGCTTCAGCAGTCTCGGTTGGTGTCATGCCGTCGGCTAGGGCGCACGAAGTCCGGCAGCTGACTCGGAGGCGGATCGCTTCATGGGGATTGGAGTGGCCGCAGCCGGGCTCGTGCGCAACGCGCCGGGCGAGGCGGATCGTGTGCCTCCGGGCGGGCGCGCGACGTAGGTCGTCGATGTGAGCGGTGGCGAGCGCTCCAGCGAGAGCGGGATGCAGCACTTGAGCCTTCTTTGATCTGCCGCGACGATTCACTCGAGCCTGAAAGGTAGACTACCACTGTTCAGGCGGACGTGAAACTTGGAGGAGTAGGCTTGGTGATATGCGAGCAACCGATCCCCGGGTCCAACTGTTGGCCGAGCTCGCCGACGACACGCGATACGGCGTGCTAGAGCGACTTGAGCGGGGCCCGGTGTCGGCCAGCGAACTGGCCGAGCGCCTCGACGTGTCGCCGACGCAACTGGCCAATCACCTACGGCGACTCCGGGATGCCGGGCTCGTAGCGGTCAGCCACCAGGGCCGCCTCGCGCTCTACGAGCTCGCCGAGCCGGGGCTGCGGGAGATCTTCTCGATGCTCAACGGCCTATGCGGAGCCCCGCCACGAACGGGTCGACCGGCGCGCGAGGCCGCCACCTGCTATGACCACCTCGCCGGGCAGATCGGCGTCGCTCTGATGGACCACCTCGTCCAATCACGAGCGCTTGAAGCCCGAGACGGCGAAGGGGGACTCAAGCTCGGCCCAGAAGCCGCCCGCGGCTTTGCCGAGCTCGGAGTCGAGCTGCCCACCAAGCCAGCCCGCCGCACGCTCGCCTTCTCCTGCATGGACCCTCGCATCGGACGACCACACCTCGGAGGTCAACTCGGCGCCCAGCTCGCGGCCTCCCTGCGCCAAGGAGGCTGGGTCAAGCCCACCGCGCAGCCACGTGGCCTCGAACTCACGCCAGCCGGAAACAAAGCCCTACACCGCCTCGGGATCCGCCTCGAAGCGGCCACCGATCATCCAAC
Source organism: uncultured Solirubrobacterales bacterium (assembly GCA_963763525.1). Lineage (GTDB taxonomy): Bacteria > Actinomycetota > Thermoleophilia > Solirubrobacterales > Solirubrobacteraceae > Palsa-465. The sequence goes on along the minus strand of CAVXPA010000003.1, from coordinate 927,432 downwards.
TATGGAGGAGTGAGGAGCGCGCGATGAGTACTCCCTGGGATGCGCGGACATACGACGTGTCGAGCGCGCCGCAACAGGCGTGGGCGAAGGATGTGCTGTCGCGACTGGACCCGATCGCACCCGACGCGACGATCCTCGACGTCGGTTGCGGTACCGGGCGAGTGACCGAATCGCTGCTTGCGCTCGTCCCGTCGGGGCGTGTGCTGGCGATCGACGCCGACCTCGAGATGGTGGAGCTCGCTCGTGCGCGACTCGGGGACCGAGCGGACGTGTGGTGCCAGGACGTGCTCGAGCTTGAGCTCGCCGAGCCGGTCGATGTGGTCGTCTCGACCGCGGCGCTGCACTGGGTGACCGACCACGCGCGCCTTTGGCAGCGGCTGGCGGCAGCGCTGCGGCCCGCAGGAATTCTCGAGGTCCAATGCGGAGGAGCCGGCAACATCGCTCGCGTCCGCGAAGTCATCCAAAGCGTCGCCCGGGACACCGCGCCGGAACTCGTAGGGTGGTCGCCATGGGAGTTCGCCAGTGCGGAAGACACCGAGCGGCGCCTGCGCCAAGCGGGCTTCGCCTCGATCCGGTGCTGGCTGCAGGAACGGCCGACCTACCCGCAGGACGTGGGCCCGTTCGTACGAACGTCGATCCTGGCGGCACACATCGCCCGCCTCCCAGAGGGACGACGTGACCGGTTCACAGCCGATGTCCTCGCGCGCGTGCAACTGCCGCTGGACTACGTGCGGCTCAACATCTCGGCAATCCGCACCGCGGACTGACACGGGAAAGCCACCACAGCCTCGGGCTCAAAAAGGTGGGGGCCGGTCACGGGCCGAGGGTGCTCCAATCTCCGTGCCGAACAAGAGACCCGCCTTGCTGTTGGCACGAGACTCTCGCACACATACCCAGGAGACCTGCTAAGCGCGGCAAGCACGTCGCGCCGGCGCGCGCGGCCCGCGGCATCCGCTTTGGCGGAAAGGACCAGTCAGCCTCCGCGCCGTCCTTCGTGGCCGCTGTTCGCAGCCCGAAGCGCCCGCATTCGAGAGCGGATATTGATCGTCGCAGGGGCGGAGGGGAGGTGGCGCTGCGAGCACACGCCGCCGACCGCCGGCTTGGTGGTACGTGCCGACCGGCGTGCCAGCCGCGTCCGTTGGGCCAGTACAGGTGGCACCCGTGAGGACCGTCCGCCTGAGCGAGGTTGCACTTTTCGGATGGCAGTTTGGACCGATCTGTGGATAGCCCCTGTTCGATGCACGAGATTGCTGCGACGACGTCAGTTTGGTGCATCGTGCAGGTCACCCGGCTCGCGCCGATCTACGGTCTGCGCCCACGCGCCGTCCGGCACGCCTCGCTGTTGCTGGCCGGGCTGGACGACGTCAAGGCGCCTTTCCGGGTCAGCAGAGGTAGGTGACCTTGATCGCGTGCGCGCCGGTCGACATGCCGAAGCCTCGGGTGAGGCTCGTGAACGCCCCGCTGTGTGATGAGTAGGTCACGGCTGCGAAGCTACCGCCGCACGCTGGCGGGAACTGCTTGTAATAGGTATCGCCCGCGGTTCTGCACGCCGTCGCGCGCGCCCTGGTCTCGGCGAGACACGCAGCCTGGTCGTCGTGCACCGATGCGCCTGCTGCTTGTCCTTGAGCGCCCTGGGCAAAGCACGGCGTCCGATTGCCAAGGCGTGTTCGGTCGGTCTTCTCGGCGGGCCTCATTGGCCTCGGGCGATGCGCCGGGCGCGTGGCACGGCCGGATGCACGCCTGCTTGATAAAGGACTCGCGTTTGGCGCGCAGGTGTGAGATGCTGGCTCATAGCCTCTGTGTATCTGAGAATGAGACGGCGACCTCTCCGGCCGGATCGGTGGCATCTCCGCCGGTAGGCTGGCGCCAGTGCCGCACATTGTGCTCTTGGTGTTACGAGTTTCTAGCGAGGAATAATGATCGTTCTAGCGCCGTCCCCGCGTCCGGGCATGGGGTCGGTTCCCTTCCCGGGCGGCGTCACGTTCCGTGTGTGGGCGCCCGACGCCAGCGCCGTTGCCGTCTCGCTCGCGCAGCCCGGCGGCGGATCAAGCTCCGTACCACTGGCGGCCGAGCCCGGTGGCGTATGGTCCGCGGACATCGAAGGAGTGGGCGCCGGCCAGCAATACCAGTACGTACTCACGACGGCCCCGGCACTACCGCCGAAGGTCGACCCGTACGCTCGCAACGTGGTCGAGGACAACAGACCAACGACGACAACGCGGCACGTGGTCTACGACGAGCAGGCGTTCGAGTGGGGCTCCGCGAGCTGGAACTCGCCGGGATGGACCGAGCTCGTCATCTACGAGCTGCACGTCGGGAGCTTCAACCCGCAGCCGGGAGCGCAGGTCGGGACCTTCGCCGACGTCGTCGCCAAGCTCCCGTACCTACAGTCGCTCGGGATCAACGCGATCGAACTTCTGCCGGTCGCCGAGTTCCCAGGCGTCGATCTCGTGGGGCTATGACCCGGGCGTGCCGTTCAGTGTCGCCCTCCCCTACGGCGGCCCGGACGGCCTGAAGAACGCTCGTCCACGCAGCGCACGAGGCCGGTATCGCCGTGATCCTCGACGTCGTCTATAACCACTTCGGCCCCCAGGACTCGATCCTGTGGGTGTTCGACGGCGAAGGCCCCACCTGGGAGGGCGGGATCTACTTCTACGGGACCCGGTGGCCGGGCGACGGCCGCCCCCAGGCAAGTGACTGGGGTTCGCGCCCGGACTACGGACGCCCGGAGGTTCGCCAGTTCATCCGCGACAACGCGCTCGCCTGGCTGACGGATTACCGCATCGACGGACTCCGCTTCGACGCCACCGCCTACATCCGCAGCATCGACGGCAGCGGCAGTCCCGATCAGGCGATCCCCGACGGCAGCCTCCTGCTGCAAGAGGTCAACGGCGACATCGACCTCGCCCAGCCGTGGAAGCTGACGATCGCCGAGGACCTGCGCGGCGACGCGTCGATCACCTCGCCAGTGTCCTCAGGCGGCTCGGGCTTTGACTCCCAGTGGGACAGCGACTTCCTCTGGACCGTGCGGCAAACCGTCCAGCTCACCGCTCGACGCCGAGCGCGACATGAACCTGATCGCGACACAAGTGCAACGGCGTTTCGGCACCGCAAGCAGCACGCGGGTCATCTTCACCGAATCCCACGACGCCGACGGCAACGGCAGCACGCGCGTGCCAAGCGAGATCGACCCCGCACAGTCAGACAGCTGGTGGTCAAAGAAACGTTCGACGCTCGCCGCCGCGCTGGTCTTTACCGCACCGGGGATCCCGATGCTCTTCCAGGGCCAAGAGTTCCTTGACCAAGACCCGTTCCTGCTCGACTTCCCGCCGCTCAACTGGTCCGACGCGACGAAGTACGCGGGCATCCTCGAGCTGTATCGCGACCTGATCCAGCTACGGCGCGATTGGCATGACACGACGCGCGGCCTCCGAGGCGACGGATTGAACGTGTTTCACATCAATAACACCGACAAGCTCATCGCCTATCATCGCTGGTCTGAGGGAGGCCCGCTCGACGACGTTATAGTCGCGCTCAACTTTGCGAACCGTGGTTACAACAGTTACACGATCGGGCTCCCCCGCGCCGGCCAGTGGCGGGTCCGGTTTAACAGCGACTGGATCGGCTATGACCCCTCGTTCGGAAACTGGCTGGGCTATGACACCGAGACCGACCGGGTCCCCAAAGACGGCCTGCCGGCAGCGGCAAACATTGGGATCGGGCCATACACGGCGCTCATCCTCAGCCAGGATTCATAGTTGCCGTCATCCGACACGGAGGCTGTCGTCGCGGACGAGCGACGCCGTCGGCGGCGCTAACGGATGCCCCGGAGCAGGCGTCAGAGGTCGACTTGCCGTCGTGCTGGTGAGACGGGGTTCGGTCTTTGACGTCGGAGAGGTCGCAGGACCGGTTGCAGCAGTCCGACGTCGTCGCGCCGGACAGCCGGATCAGCGGCAAACCAGCCGTCGAGGCCAGCGACGGCGACGCGGCCAATGTCTTCGCGCGCGAATGCTTGAGCGGGCGTGCGTGGGCCGGATCGGCTGTCCCACGCCCAGATTGACGTTGGATAGGCATCGCACCGGTGCCGCAACGGGTCGCGCCGGCCTCGCTTTCGGCGCTTCCAAGACCGGCGCGAGTGCCCATTTGACCGAAAGCAGCTGTCTCGAACGCCACCGTAGGGCTCGGCGAGACTGCCCGGGTTTCGTGGTTGCATCGCTCTCCGTGGACGGCTCCTGATTGCCGCAACTAGACCCCCTGTGTCAACCCCCGGGGTGTAAGTAGCGTCGGTCGGCTTGCCGTCAAGCGCTGCGCGCTCTGCCCTGCGGGCAGCCTGCGGTGACGGCGGCGCCGAGCCGTCGCTGGGTGGCGGTGAGGTCGGTCCGGGGGGACCGACGACGGTCAGGCCGCCGCGGCGATGAGGCGTTGTCGCGCGGTGTGGCGGTTGGGGTCGTAGGTGTCGTGGTCGTGCCAGAGGCGCCAGATGATCTGACACCACGCGCGGCCGAGGATGCGGGCGGCGTGAGCGTGACCGGCGCCGCGGGCGCGGGCGCGGTCATAGATGTCAGCCGCCCAGGGGTTGTGGCGGCGGCTTGAGTCGGCGAGCGTGTCGAACGCGTCGCGGAGTCGGTGGTCGCATGCCCATCGGAACTGGGCGTGTTTGGACTTGCCTGACTCGACCGCGACGGGGGCTTGGCCGGCGTCGGCGGCGAGCGTGCGGTAGGTGGGGTAGCGCTCGCGGCAGTCGCCGATCTCGGCGAGCATCGTCGCGGCGCAGCCACGAGTCCGGGGCGATGAACAGCGAGCGGAACGTCCGCCCGTCCGGGTGCGTCTCCAGCGCGTGGCGGATCTCGATCGTGAGCTCGCTGATCCGGGCGACGATCGGCTCCAGCGCGGAGACGAGCGCCAGCACGATCTGTCGGCGAGCGACCATCTCGAGCTCGCCGGCGCGTCCCTCCGCCCCGCCTCGCAGACGGGCGAGCAGTTCGCGGGCGGGCTTGCGGCCGGTGTAGCCGTGGCGCTCCAGGAACGCCGCGAGCCGCTGCTCACCCAGTCCGCGCGCATCGAGCGGGGTGGGGTAGCGGCGCAGGAACGCCAGCGCGATCTGCGAGTCGACCGCGAAGAACACCTTGTTGGCGCCGGGCCAGAAACACGCGAGCTGATCGCGCAACTGGTTAGCCAGCCCGACTCGGGTGCGGACCAGACTCTCGCGCGCCCGGGTCATCGACCGCAGCGCCTTGGTCTGATCGCTGTTGGGGACCAGCACCCGAAAGCGATGGCTGTCGGTGCGAGCGAGCTCGGCCAGCACGAAGCTGTCAAAGCCATCGCTCTTGCCACCGGCGATGCTGTACCGCGGCCGGCTCGCCTTGACCTGGTTGGGATGCACCGCGACCACCGCCAACCCCGCGTCGAGCAGCCGCTCGATCAGCAGCCCGTCCGGACGCTCAAGGGCGACGAGCGCGACCCCGAGCCGCACCAGACGTGCGCACAACGCCCGGATCCCGTCCTCGTTGTGCCGATACCGGCGCCCTTCGTGGATCCGGCCTCGCTCATCAACCACGCACACCGCGTGCTCCTCGCTGGCCCAATCGACCCCAGCGAACCGACCATCAGACATGACCACCACTCCCTCCACAACCGATTGACGAACAGTCGGCGCGAGGTACCCTGGCGGTTGCTTACTGATGGCGCTCTACGCGCGCGACCTCCTGTTGCCGCTCAACGAGCACCTCGACGGAACGTCGGGAGGCGCTGGTCTAAAAGCGGCCCTCTGCACGGGCAAGCCCAAAAGCGGCGCTCTCCCGACATCCGCCGACACGCGGAAGCTTGACCAGTAAGCCCGAAGGAGCAGTTCTGGTCGCGCCGCCGATTTGGCGACCAACGAGGAGCGCAGGGCGGGCGGACCACTTCAACTGCGTCACTCGTAGCCGACGAGCAGAGTGGTCGGGAACGCTCTTCGGGCCCGATCGGCCCCTAGTCGCCGGCGGGGCCGATCGGTCCCCCGCGCCGCGCGCCGGGCGGGCCCTGGATCCCGTCCGGTCCAGATGGCCCTTCCGGGCCGGTGACGCGCCCGACGTCGATCGATCCGTTCGCGACCGCCGTGACGCCGACGAACATGCACAGGTCGTCGTAATGGTCGACATCGGCGGGGTTGCGGTCGATCACGCTGTCGCCGAGCTCGAGCGTGAGCTCGTCCGTGGGGTGGCCGTCCTCGTCCCAGTCGGCGGGGATGAGCCACCCTCAAGAACGTGGTAACACGAGAGCGCGTTGTCGTCCGGGTCCATGAAGTCGAAGAAGCTGATGACCCCAGGAACTGTTTTGACGTCTCCGACGCTGACGCCAAGCCCGCTCAGACGCGCTCGCTCGGCGGCGAGATCCTCGACGCCGTAGCGCAACACCCAACCGGACGAGCCGCGCTGCCCGCCCATCAGTTGGAGCCACGTACCGGCAACTTCGTACTCCACGATCCCATCAACCGGCGCGATCGCCCGGGCGGCGATCGAGCACGACGTCATACCAAGTAATCGCCAACGCCAGGTCCCCGACCGGGATCCCAACCGTGACGCTGGTTGGATGCCCGACCTCATTTTTGCATGCGAGGGATGCCGCCCCTTCCACGAAGCACCAGGAGTCTGACCTGTGGCGTTGACTCAGACGCAAACCAAGAGGAAGGTGGCTTCGGTTTGCTCGGGGTGTTTGAGGAGGTTGTAGACGCGGCGGATGAGGTGGCGCTTTGAGGCAGCGGATCGCTTCTGTGTTGGTCTTGCCGCGAGCGCGCTGTTTGGCGATGTACAGCGCGGTCTGCGGGTCGTGGCTGAGCTTGGTCAGCGCGAGCATGTGGATTGCGTGGTTGAGCTGGCGGTTGCCGCCTGGGTCCAGGCGGTGGCGGTCGCTGCGTCCGGAGCTGACCGGGATCGGAGCGCAGGCGCCGAGTCGTGCGAGCTGCGCGTCGCTGCTGAAGCGCTCGATCCCGGCGATCTCGCCGATCAGCTTGGCCGCGATCAGCACGCCGACACCACGTTCGGCCAACAGTTGCGGCGCGGTTGCTCTGACGAGCCGCGCGAGTTCGTCGTGCAGCGCGTTGATCGTCTGGGTGAGATCGCCGATCCGGTGGATCATGTCGCGGGCGATCCGCGCCCGCACGGTCGGCTCGCAGCGCTGCAGGCGTCGCGCGACCCTCGCCTGCCAGCCCGATCCGATCAGCGCGCGCTTGGGCACCCGATAGTCAGGCCAGAGGTCATGCAGCTGCCAGCGCAGCTCGTTGATCAACCGGGTACGGGCGTCCACGAGCCGCTCGCGATGGACCGCCAGCAGCCGGATCTCGAGCTCCGGGCCGGCCAGCCGGGCGCTCGGCAGACTCTCCAGCCCCTCACGCAGCGCCGCGCGCGCCACCGCCAGCGCGTCGATCGGGTCAGACTTCCCGCGCTCGCGCACGCCGCGGCGGGCGTCGGCCATCAGCCGCGGCGGGAGCCGCACGACCCTCTCGCCCTGGTCAATCAAGAACCGCTCAAACGGCCCCGAGACGTGCCGGCAGTCCTCGATCACCCAGACATGCTCGCCCGGCAGCGAACGCGACCACACCTGCAGCTCTGCGAACCCCTCCCGACGCGCCGGCTGGGTGTAGCTGGCGAGCTGCACCCCGAGCTCGTCGACCGCGACCGCCGTATGCGTCTGCTTGTGCGGATCGACCCCGATCGTCACCATGTATAGCGTCCCTTCAGTTGGCGTTGAAGCGGACTCCTGGCGGACAATTTTCAGTCGGGGCGATGCCACGCTCCTATCAGGTCACGCCAGAGCGTCCCTGGCGGCACCGAGCGACAACTTCCATGAAGGTCAGCACCATCCGACCAAAGGAGCATGGTCAGCCCGGAGCCGTCAGGGACCATCCACTACGCGCCCCAGAAAAGCAACGCGCGACCCAAGCTTCTCACTGAAAAGGAGCAGCGTTCTGGTGGATCGCGACGGTTGCCGTCCGTCCAAAGCGCGGCTCATTAGGCTGATGGACCCGACCACCTCTGTCTAGGCACGCTCGCGCCAACGGCATCCAAAACACCGGTGTTACCGCAATTACTCTGTCACATCTGAGGCGTCGGCGAGCATACCGGGTCGCTCACGTCCTATCTCCGGTATGCGAGCCGATTGGTGAAGCAGCTCCGTCTGTGAAGGGCGGTTGACCGGGGTCAACCAAGGGAACAAAGGCGCGCTCATAAACCTCTGCCACCCGGTCATGAACTAGCTTGATCTCGATCAACATCGCGAAGCAAGTCCACCGGCGCGGATTCCATAGAGAAGGCAGAGTAGAATATTCGTGGCGCAGTCTCCTCAGCCGGGAGTCCAGGATCTTATCAGTAAGGTACCTCGCGGCAGCTGCGGTTCCGTAAGCCGTAAAGCCGGCGCACCAGATGAGCCGCCGCTTCCTGACACTCAGAGGGTTTACCCAGAAGACAATAAGCGCGAAGTCGTTTGAGGGAATGTGTTCATTCTGCGGGTTGGCATCCTTGTCCTGATACCGGATCGCGAACCGCGTACAGAATGATCCCAAGCCCAGCCGAGACTCCCCCTCTTCCGGCTCATCGATCTGCAGTTTCAGATCAGGGTACCGAGCGAGGAGATGCGCGAGGACCAGCCCACTGACGGCGTTCCGGCCTGGAAGGCCGATGAGCACCAGATCACCGTTCAGAGTGTTATCTAGCTCCGCGCTTACAGAGACTCGGATGTTTCGGCGCGCTGATCGATAGCCAATAGTCTGCGCGATCTCAGTGGCGGCGCGGAGGTTCCCAACCGCCGTGTCGGCCCTGCGGTAGCTGATCGCACCGTAGCCACCGTAGTTGTAGCCGGAGGTTGTCAGGACAATGTCAGCCGGCTCATCTCGTTATAGTCGGAAGAAGCGCTGTTCATGGCTCAGTCGACGGCCCGCCCGGATCGTAGCCACGATCCCGGATAGGCCGACGAAACCGACAACCGCCAATCCGATCTGAGCAGCAGTACTCAACCTCGAAGAGTCCTTAGCTCGGGCATCGTTGGGTTCACCAGCCTCTCCGGGTCTCCGAGCCAATTGGAGCAGGAACCCGTGCGATCGCCTGTCATGACGGGTCTCGTGCTCCGCCATTGCGTATGGCGCAAGCGCATGGCAAGAGGTGTCACTGGCTCGATAGACAGCTGATTGGTGCCGTTGCCAACCTTTCGCGGGGACGATAGCGGAATCTGAGCCAGCGGCGGGCCGCAGCCCTCACGGTCAGATCGATTGTTGCATGAGCTGTCAAAGCCATCGGAGACCGGCTCGCGGCTAACAAGCTCTCTCGTCTTGGCGGTTTGCCTTGAGCTGTCGAATAACGGGGGCTGCCGTCGTTTATTTGTGACCGGTGGCACCGGCGGAACTTCGCGGAACTCAAGCCGTCCGGCGGGGTCATCGATTGCGGCCGTGCGGCACCGGTCCCAACAGTGCTGAGCCCGTTGTCAGGAGCGGAAGGCTGCCGGCGTCGGTAGGCTTGCGGCTGCGTTCCGGGCTGCTCCTTTGGACGAACACGGGCATCCCCGCCGCCGCACGCAGACTGCCCCGTTGATCGACCACCAGAAGTCTCCCGCGCGTCGACCAGACTTCTCCCTTGTCGCCGACGCGGGTCTGGTCGCGGCGTTGCCGCTCTCGCCGTCTGCCAGCCCGAAGCGGAAGCCCGATCGTCGACGCCATGAAGCTCGACGTGGCCGCTGGTTCGTGGAAGCAGGTGTTTGGGTCACGGACGATTTGATTCTCGGAAGCCGAGCACTGAACGCTCCGACGCGGACCTGCGCGTGTCCAGCCTGTGCATTAGTAGACACGCTTGGGTGATCGCGGTCAGCGGTCCGGTGGCGCGTCCTGGTGCTGGCAAAACTCAGGTCTCAGCCGATCTTGGCCGAGAGACCTCTCGCTACACGGAAGCGGGACCGTGGATGCGTCGCGCGGCACGCGGCGGCTCGTGCACACCAGCAAGAGCAGGTGTTTCGGTCCGACGGTCACGACGAGCGACGGATCGAGAACGCCAGGAGTCGCGCTCGTGGCGAGGAGGGAGGTGGGTGACCAGCGCCCGGGTCGGACCTGCTCTGCTCGTTGCGCGTACCTCGTCACGCGCTTTTCGATCCCCACGCCATCGTTTAGCCTCGGCTGGTGACGGTCTGCGCGAGCTGCGGGCAGGAGAATCCGGCGGGGGCGCGCTTCTGCAACGGTTGCGGCTCGCCGCTGGCGGCTGCGCCGCCGCGGGAGCAGCGCAAGACGGTGACGGTCGTGTTCTGCGATGTGACGGGCTCGACCTCGTTGGGGGAGTCGATCGACCCGGAGGCGTTGCGGGCGCTGATGGCCCGCTACTTCGAGCGGATGCGGGCGATCGTCGAGCGTCATGGCGGCTCGGTGGCGAAGTTCATCGGGGATGCGGTGATGGCGGTGTTCGGGGTTCCGGCGGCGCATGAGGACGACGCGCTGCGGGCGTGCCGGGCGGCGGTCGAGATGCGCGACGCCTTGCCGGGGCTCGGGATCGCCGGGCGTGTCGGGGTCAACACGGGCGAGGTGATGGTGGGGGCGCACGAGGTGTTGGTGGGGGACGCCGTCAACGTGGCGGCCAGGTTGGAGCAGGCGGCGCAGCCGGGCGAGGTGCTGGTGGGGTCCGAGACGCTGCGGCTCGTCCGCGGTGCCGGCCAGGTCGGTGGGGAGCGGCTGCTGGAGCTGAAGGGGAAGCGCGAGCCGGTCGGGGCTTTTCCGCTGCTCGCGGTCTTGCCGCAGCCGGAGCGGCGGTTCGCGACGCCGATGGTGGGACGCGAGCACGAGCTGGCGCGGCTGCGGGCCGTGTGCGGGCAGGCGGTGCACGACCGCTCCTGCCAGCTGTTCACGATCCTCGGCTCGGCGGGGGTCGGCAAGTCCAGGCTGGCGGCGGAGCTCCTGGCGGGGTTGGAAGGGCTCGTCGTGCGCGGCCGCTGCCTGTCCTACGGCGAGGGGATCACGTACTGGCCGGTGGTGGAGATGCTGAAGCAGCTCGGCCGGCTGCCGGAGGGGGACGCGGCGAGGCCGTTGCGCTCGCTGCTCGGCGAGTCCGATGAGCCGGCTGTGGCGGAGGAGATCGCCTGGGGCTTTCGCAAGCTGCTCGAGCAGGAGGCGCAGGCCCAGCCGCTCGTCGTGGTGTTGGACGATCTGCACTGGGCTGAGGAGACGCTGCTCGACCTGGTCGAGCACGTCGCCGACCTCGCCCGGGACGCCCCGCTCGTGCTGCTGTGCCTAGCGCGGCCGGAGCTACTCGAGCGGCGGCCGTCCTGGGGCGGCGGAAAGTGGAACGCGGCCACGGTGCTGCTCGAGCCGTTGGATGCGGCCGAGACGGAGCAGCTGCTCGCCGAGCTGGGCGGGGTCGGCGCCGAGCTGCACGAGCGGATCGTGCAGGTGGCGGAGGGCAACCCGCTGTTTCTCGAAGAGATGCTCGCATTGGTGCGCGATTCCGGCGGCGGCGAGGTGGAAGTGCCGCCCAGCATCCAGGCGCTGCTCGCAGCCCGGCTCGACCAGCTCGACCCGGCCGAGCGCTCCGTGCTCGAGCGCGGCGCGATCGAGGGCCGCACCTTCCACCGAGGCGCTGTGGCGGCGCTCACGGACGGTGACGGCGAGGTCGACCGGCGTCTCGTTGCCTTGGTGCGCAAGGAGCTCGTCCGCCCCGACCGTCCCCAGCTGCCCGGCGAGGATGCCTACCGGTTCCGCCACCTGTTGATCCGGGACGCGGCCTACGACGTGCTCCCGAAGCGTGTGCGCGCGGAGCTTCATGAGCGCTTCGCTGCGTGGCTCGAACGGCACGGCGCGGAGCTGGTCGAGCTGGACGAGATCCTCGGCTACCACCTCGAGCAGGCCTCCCGATACCGCGAGGAGCTCGGCCTGCCGGACGCCGGGCTTTCCGAGCGCGCGGGTGAGCGGCTCGCCGCGGCGGGCCGGAACGCCCTCGTTCGCGGTGACGAGCACGCCGCCGCGCGGCTGCTCGAGCGCGCGCTCGCGCTCACCCGGCCGCTGCGGCTCGACGTCCACCTCGAGCTGGACCTTGTCGGCGCGACGTCGACGCAGCCGCGCAAGGCGCACGCGCTCGCCGCTGCCGCGGCCGAGCGCGCCGCCGCCGCGAGCGACGCGACGGGCGAGGCGTACGCGCTGGCCGTGGCCGCGTCCCATGAAATGACGTTCGAGAAGATGCCGCCCGATCAACTCGAGGCGCGCGTCCGGGCCGCGCTGCCGCTGCTCGAGCAGGCTGGCGACGACGACGCCCTGGCACAGGTCTGGCACATGTTCGGTTTCGTCGCCAACTTTCGCGGTCGCTCGGCGGAGCAGGCGGATGCAGAGGAGCAAGCGCTCCTGCACGCCCAGCGCGCCGGGCGGCCGTGGCAGCCGGTCGGCTTCGCGCTGTCGCTGATCAACGGCCCCGTGCCAGCGGGGGAGGCGCTCGTGCGCCTCGATCAGCTCGCGCCCGACCCGACGCCGCTCACGCTCGCGTTCCGCAGCTGGCTCGTGGCGATGCTTGACCGGATCGACGAGGCGCTGCCGCTCGCGTTGCAGGCAAACGAGCAGCTCGTCGAGCAGACCGGTCGGCAGCAGGCCCTCTGGCCGCTGGCCGAGGTCGCGCTCCTCGCCGGCGATCTCGACGAAGCCGCCCGGCACCTGCGCACGCTCTGCGACTGGCTCGACCCGAACGAGAACTACGCCGTCCTTTCGACCTTCGCTCCCAGGCTAGGGCGTGTCCTCTGCACACTCGGCCGTTACGATGAGGCTGAGCCGCTTGCCCGGCGCGGACGCGAGCTCGGCGACGAGCAGGACGCGGTCACGCAGACCCTGTGGCGCCAGGTGCAGGCGCTCGTCTACGCGAGTCGAGGCGAGCATGACGAGGCGGAGCGTCTTGCCCGCGAAGCGGCGGCGATCACAGATAACACGGACTCGCTGGTGCACCAGGCCGAGGTCCGCTGCGACCTGGCCGAAGTGCTCCAGGCCGCCGGCCGGGGCCAAGACGCCGCCGCCGCGTTGCGCGAGGCCCTCGACCGCTACGAGCGCAAGCAGATCATCCCGCTCGCCCGCCGCGTCCGTGAGCGGATCGCCGCGCTGCAGGACGCGCGGGCGTGAACCGGTACGTGGCCTCCTAGCCTCGGGGTGGATCAGCTCGGTGTCCTCGGCGACAAGCATTAGATTAGGTCGCACTCGCGAAGGCCCGCTTTTCCTTGCCGACGAGCGTCCGCACAGCCACCGGCGCCGCCCCGGTTAGCGTTAGCGCGGAAAGTTCGACCGTGGACGCGAGCCTCCTCCGCACGTACGTGCCTAGGTAAGCCGACCTGGCTCGCGCCAATCGCCTTCTTCGATCCGTCGATCCGAGTAGCGAGAGCTTGCTGTGGCCGGCTTGCGTCGGCTTCTGCCTTGTCGCCGACGCGGCACTGTCGATCACACTGCCGCTGACCGCCGAGACCAGCAGCGGACATCAAGCCTGTGCTAACGGATAAGCAACGCGGGCGCCGTTGCGCCGATCAGGCCGAGCTGTGTGCTTTGCATATGCACGGCCGCGAACCTGGCGTCGTTTCTACGCGCCCCGCTTCCGGCGACTTCCAAGAACGGCGCGACTGCCTATTTGACCGAAAGCAGCTGTCTCGAACGCCGCCGTAGGGCTCGGCGAGACTGCCCAGGTTTCGTGAAACCGGCAGTGAGCGGTCAGTGTCGCAGCGGTCGCTTGCGCGCCCGGATTCCGGCGTTAGCGAGCGCGGGATGCGAGGACGTCGCGGATTCGCTGGACACGGCCTTGCCTAGGTAGATTGCGGGCGATGGCGAGTCGCTCGGTGCTGCTGAGATTCGTCCCTTGCGCAGGTGTGCCGCTGGGTGGGCGGACGGTCTCGTTGCCGTGGAAGGGGCAGCCAACAAATAGGTACGAGGAGCCACGCCGAGCCGGTCCGACTTAGCGCGCAGCGCGGCGGTCCGGAGTCGTTAGGCTGGCAGTGTGGATGCCTCGAGCCAGGCTCCGGTGGGGACGATCGCCCTGTTGTTCACTGATATTGAGGGTTCGACGCGGCTGGCTAAGGCTTTGGGTTCGGCGTGGGCTGGGGTGTTGGCCGACCACCATGAGCTGGTCGGCGGCGCGATCGCGGCGGAGGGCGGCTTCATAGACGGCACAGAGGGCGACGCGTTCCGCGCGACGTTCCAGGACGCCCGGTCTGCCGCGCGGGCGGCCGTGGCTGCGTTGCGGGCGCTGCGTTCGCACGAGTGGCCTGACGGTGTTGGCGAGCTCAGGGTGCGGATGGGGATGCATGTGGGGTATGTCGATCGCCATGCGACCGGCTATGTGGGTCTCGAGGTTCACCGGGCGGCGCGCGTGGCCGCTGCGGCTCATGGCGGACAGCTGCTGTTGACTGGTGCTGCGCGGGACCTCGTCGGCGAGGCGATTGTGTTAGAGCCGCTAGGTATGTATCGCCTCAAGGACTTCCCAAGACCGGAGGAGCTGTTCTGCGCGGTGGTGGATGGGCGCGGAGCGGCGGGCTTTCCCCCGCCAAGGTCCGAGCAGCTGCGTCCGACGAACTTGCCGGCGGGATTGCCGACGCTCGTTGGCCGGGAGTTGGACCTTGAGCGAGTGCGGCGCGCTCTGGTGGGCGACGGGGAGCGCGTTGTGACATTGACCGGCCGAGGTGGTGTGGGCAAGACAAGCCTGGCGCTGCGGGCGGCGACCGAGGTGCTCGACGAGCATCCCGGCGGGGTCTGGCTGGTGAGGCTGGCGAGCGTGAGTTCGCCCCGCGAAGTGCTGGCGGCGGTGGCGTCAACGGTCGGCGCCGAGGGCAAGAGCTTTGACTCGCCGCTGGACGCGCTGATCGCGCATTTGCGCGTGCGTGGCCCCACGTTGCTCGTGCTCGACAATATGGAGCATCTTCTCGCGGCGGCGCCGGACCTCGCCGATCTGCTGGGTGAGGTTCCCGAGTTGAGGATGCTGGTTACGTCACAGGCGCCGTTGCAGCTTGCCGCCGAGCAGCGGGTGCGGCTCGACAGGCTCGATGATGAGGCAGCGCTGGCGTTGATCGCGCGCGTTGCGAGTCGGCGCGGCACGGCATTCACCGCAGAGGGCTTTGACCGGCCCGCGCTGCTGGAGGTGGCGCATCTGCTGGATGGTTTGCCGCTAGCGCTGGAGCTTGCAGCGGCGCGTCTTGCGTTGCTTTCGCCGTCACAGCTCTGTGAGCGTCTGCGCGGCTCAGCCGATGTACTCAAGGAGAGTGGCGGCACCCGTCCAGTGCGCCAGCGTTCGCTTCGCGCGACCGTGGACTGGACGCTCAGCCTGCTCGAGCCCGGCCCGCGCGAGCTGTTCACCCGCATGGGCACCTTCGCCGCTCCCGTCGAGCTCGAGGCGCTCGAAGCCATAGCTGGCGGCGAGGGCGTGGAGGTGCTGGATGCGCTCGCGGCCCTCGTAGATGTCGCGCTCGCGTCCCGGGTCGAGTCCGGTGATGGCCGAGTGCGCTTCGGATTTCCCGAGGCAGTGCGCCAGATCGCATCAGCCGAACTGGATTCTGCGCCCAGCGGTCAGGCATGGCGGCGGCAGCATGCCCAGCACCAGCACGATCTCGTGTGGGCTGCGCGAACGCTCATGGTACCCGCCCCCGTCTTCATGGCGGCGGTCACGGGCGATGCGGAGATCGCTGCCGCGACGAATTGGGCCCACGCGGCCGGTGACGCCCTGGCGGCGCCCCTGGCGGCCGCCCGGGCGACAGTGCTCGCCCTGACTGGGCATGTGCGCGAAGCATTGACCGTGCTCGAACCGCTACTACAGTCGCCACCCGGCGAGCCCGCCGTCGCATGTCAGGCGCTAGTCGCGCACTCGGTCGCGCTCGCTGAGAGGGGCGATATGGACGCGGCCCTGGCCGCAGCCGCGCGCGCGGTCGACATCGCTCCGGATGCCCTCAGCAAGGTGCTCGCCCTCACCCAGCGCGGCTTCGTGCACACACGCAAAAGGAACGCGCAGGCAGGCGTGCGCGACAGCGAGCGGGCGAGCGCGCTCGCACGAGAACTTGGTCCGGCGGCGGTGTGCGGGACGCTGATGCTCGAGGCTCAGGCTCGCATGGCCGTGGGCGAGCTGGATCGGGCCGCCGAGCTACTCGTGGAAGCGGGCGAGATCGGTGCGCCCGTCGATGCCACGCTGCTGCAAGCGCGGGACACGCTCGAGGCCGACCTCGCGCTGCTGAGTCGTCGGCCGCGCGATGCGTTGGACCATTACACGCGATCGATGGAATCGGCCCAAGCGCGCCTCGACGTGCAACAGGTGTTGTTTGACCTGTGCGGCACTGCCGCGGCGCTTGCCCTTTCAGGAGACGACGCCGAAGCGCTCGAAGTTGTCGGGCTGGCCGAATCACACGCGCGCGAAGTTGGCGCACACGCGGACGCGGCCCAAGGCATTCTTGGTTGGGAGCACATCGCGGCCGCCGAAGAACGGCTCGGACCGCACAGAGTCGAGGAGCTCAAGGCCCGAGGCGTAGCGGTTCCGGCAGGCCAGCGCGTCATCCGAGCGTTCGCTCTGGCCCGGCTCGCTAGGGCGTTCTGAATTCGAGGTATTCCAAGCGCCCGCTCTCGCAAGTCGTGAACAACGGGCATCTAGAGGCGCTCCCTAGTCCGCGCCGATAACACGACTGCCTTGGATGAATCTAAGACGCGACCGGCAGTCGGTGTCCAACCTGTGCGCAGGTACGGACGCTGCGCTTGCGACGACGACGTCTGCTCCACCGTTTGCGCCGTCGCCCAAATCTGATCGAGGGCGCTGGCGTCACGAGCACCGGACGCGGCCTCTGCTTTGTCGCCGACGCGGCACTGTCGATCACACTGCCGCTGACCGCCGAGACCAGCAGCGGACATCGAGCCTGTGCTCACCGATAAGCAACGCGGACGCCGTTGCGCCGATCAGGCCGAGCTGTGTGCTTTGCATATGCACGGCCGCGAACCTGGCGTCGTTTCTACGCGCCCCGCTTCCGGCGAAACGCATGGCCGCCTGAGGCGTGCATGATTCCCGCGGCTGCGTCGGCAGCGCCCAACCAACCGCCGCCCGGGTCCGCCGGCTGAGCGGTCGCCACGTCCGCGCTCGGGAACTGAGCGAATGCGATCTTCGGCCGCGTCGCGTATCCGGCCGGTTGGGCGAGCGCTTGGCCGCGGCAAGACGCCCGTCCCCGGGCACCCTAGGGACGGGGCCGGGGACGCCCGGCGCGTTATACGTGTGCGCTGGTCGGAGGACCGACCGTGGTGTCCCAGCCGTTCCGCTGGGCTGGCGTCGAAGAAGAAGTAGCGAGGCACGACGCCGGCGTCGAACTGACGGAGCGCCCGCACAGATGATCGACGAGGTCGGAGACGATGCGACCATACGTCCTCGTCGCCGCGGCCAGCCCCTCGAGGCGCGCGACGCGACCGCACATACACCAACACGGAGGACTCTGTGGTCATCGAGACAACGATGCTGACGATCCGCCCCGGAATGCGGGAGCTCTTCGAACAGAACTTCGAAGAGGCCAAGGAGATCCTCGCCGCCGCATCCGGCTTTTATTCCGCCGAGCTCGCGCGGGGTATCGAACGACCCAGCAGCTATCTGCTACTCGTGCGATGGGAGACCCTGGAAAGTCACACCGAGGGGTTCCGCGGCTCCGAGCTGTCCCTCCGTCTGCGTGCGTTGATCGGACCGTTCATCGACGAGCAAACCCCCCCAACTATGGAACACCACGAGCCGATCTCTCACTGGTGACGCCGCGAGCCCAGAGGAAGTAATTCTGACGCGCCGATTCTTGCACGATCGCTCCTAAGCAACCCGCTCCTGCGGCGATGCCGGCTTCGGCTGACGTCTGCCCGTCCGCCGCGCTCGCTCTGTCGGGTCACCGGGCTCCGTTCAGGAGGAGTCGTCGGCACGGTGGCTGGCCGAAGATGCTCGAGTTCGGCTTTGACCGCCTGCCGCTGTAGGGAGCTCGTCGAGCTTTGCATGACGGGGTTCGCTCCGGCGGCTTGCTGGCGGGTCGTGGCGCGAGACACGAAGCTGCTGGGGATCGAGGCGGTTACGACGGAGAGTAGGGACAGACCCCTGAGCATCGGGCAGTCGGCGATTACCTTTCCGGCGGTTTGGCTGGGCACGATCTCGCCATACCGACTGTCGTCGCTCGTGGCCTAAGCACGCGTTCTATCGCAGTCTCGATCGCATTGGCCGGCAGCTCCGGCGCGTGCGGGTACCCGGAGCGGTTGATGCAGTCGGTTTGCCCTCCACTCCTGGTCGTTCGCGGCAGCGACCGACGCCATGCCCGTCTCTCGAAGTATGCTCCGCGGTCGCGGGCTCACCGCAGCGGTCGGCTCGGGTCGAGCATCGTGCTCGGTGGTTACCAGGCAGAAGCAGCTGATACAGGAGGGCATGTCGTGCCAATCTCGTTCGCCGGACAGGTTGTGGTGGTCACCGGAGCGGGAGCCTGGCTCGGGCGTTCGTACGCGCTCGAGGTGGCTCGTCGAGGCGGCGCGGTTGTTGTGAATGACATCGCCAATGCAGCCGCAGATGCCGTTGTGGCAGAGATCGTGGGTGGCGGTGGCCGGGCGGTCGCGTCGTACGACTCGGTCGCGACGCCGCAGGGCGGCCGCGCGATCATCGACAGGGCGCTCGAGGCCTTTGGCACGATCGACGCTGTCATACACAACGCCGGCGTGTGGCGGAACGTCGCCTATGACGAGATGACCGCGGACAAGGTCGACCCAGTGCTCGACGTGCATCTGCGCGGCGCGTTCTTCGTGACACAACCCGCATGGCCGATCATGAAGCAAAAGGGTTACGGGAGGATTGTCCTCACAAGCTCAGGCGCAGGATCGTTTGGTCGGGAGGCGGGGACCAACTATGCGGCGGCAAAGGCCGCTGTTCTGGGGTTGGGCCGCGCACTGTCGCTCGAGGGAACTCGCCACGGCATCCTCTCCAACTGCATACTTCCGATCGCGCCATGGCGACCACCCGGTGAAGCAGCCGTGCCCACTACGGTCCGCGAGCAGCTCGTGAACTCGGGACTCCCGGAGGATGCCGGGCCCGAGCTCGTGGCGCCGATGGTTGTCTATCTTGCGAGTAGCGCTTGCACGGTGACCGGAGAGGCGTTTTCGGCCGGCGCAGGGCGTTACGCGCGGGTGTTCATCGCCGTCTCGCGCGGATGGCTCAGTCCCTCGCGCCAGGACGCCACCGCGGAGAACATCAGTGCGCACCTGGACGAGATCGACGACCTCGGCGATTTCACGGTTCCAGGCGAGGTTTGGGAGGAACTGCGCGAGATCGGGCAGGCCCTCTCGCGACGGACGGCCCCATCGGACCGACCCGCCGACGCTTGATCCACCCCCTCGCAGCGAAGACACGTGCACTCGTCTTTCGGCCCGTTCACGCGATTCCCGAGGGCTTTCGGACCTCTGTTGCAGCCTGGCTCCTCACGGCACCCGAGATTGCGTCTCCCTTTCGTTCTGACTGCCGCTGGGTCCGTGGCGCGCCGCAAGCGCCGGGAATCGCGCCGAGAGTCGACCGGAGAGTCGGCTGGAGTCGGGTCATCCGGAGTAGGCCTCCGCCAGCGCGACTTCGGTACCCGGGGTTTGGCAGTTCCAGACCGCGGTGCACGCCGTCGCCGAGACGCAGGACACGCCGTACAGACCGCTGATGGTTGCGCCTGGGACGGTGGCTGGCAGCTGTGTCGACCACCTGCAGCTCGGCGACCTCCTGCACCGCCGTCGGTGGCGAGGCCGACTTCTCGAGCACCGTGACCTACGGGATGCTCGCCGAGCATTTCGACGGAAGCACCTGGACCGTCGAGCCCACGCCATCTCCGTCGGGAGCGCCGGCCAGCACGTTGTTCGGCTTGTCGTGCACGACGAACACGACGTGCATGGCGGTCGGCTACTACAACGACAACGAGTACCCCGAAGTAACGGGCGACACCCCGATCGCCGAAATCTGGAACGGCACCTGAGTGGCGAAGGAATCGCGCCGGAGTCGACGCACGGGCGATCATTTCGTCGCCAAAGACATCACGCGCGGCGTATCGAGACGTGCGCAAATGCGACCGTCGGTCGGGTGCACGCATTGCTCCGAGAACGGACCTCGCTGCGCGGCGGGCGGGGCGGCGGTCACAAATTTCGGGCTGGTGCGTAGAACGGATGAAATGTTTGTGGTGCAGTCGGATGCGGAGTTGCTGGCGAGCGATGACCCGGGGCTGTTCGGGGTCTTCTATGAGCGTCATCTCGATGCGGTGGTCGCGTTTGTCGGCCGGCGTGTGCGCCGGCCGGAGCTCGTGTTCGATCTCGTCGCGGAGACGTTCGCGCGGGCGCTCGAGCGTCGCGATCAGTTCGACGGCGAGCGTGGTTCGGCGGTGGCGTGGCTGTTCGGAATCGCTCGCAACCTGTTGATCGATGCGGCTCGCCGTGGGCGTGTCGCGGACGGTGGCCGCGCCCGGCTCGGGATGGCGCGGATGACGCTCGACGAAGATCAGCTTGCCCAGATCGACGAGCGAAGTCAGATCGATCTGCGCTGCGCGTTGACGGGCATCCCGGCCGACCAGCGGGAGGCGGTGATCCGCCGGGTGGTGCTTGAAGAGGACTATCCCGAGATCGCGGAGCGGCTGCGGTGCTCGCCGCAGGTCGCCCGCAAGCGAGTCTCGCGCGGGCTTGCCGCGCTGCGACGGAGTCTGGAGGAACGCAGATGAGCGACCCGTTCGAACTGTTGCGCAATGAGCTGGTTCGGGTCGCTGCGCGCGGCGCGCCGGCCCGGACCCCTCGCCGGCGCTCCTGGCTGCGGCGGCCGCGCCCGCTCGCGGTGGTCGCCGCAACGCTGCTGATCGGCGGCTCGGCAGCGGCGGCCGTGTCGCTCAGCGCCAGCTCCTCGCGGCCGCTGAGCGGCAACGTTCCGGGGGTAATCGAACCTGCTTCGCTGGCGGGCTATCGGTACGCGATCACGGTCACCCCGAACCTCGACGCGGGCGAGGCATTCTGGAACACCTCGATCACGTACAGCAACAAGCACGGGGTCGGGAGCGGCGCGGGCGGCGGCTCGCTCTATCCCTCGGCCTCAAACCCGTTGTTTGGCGCCGACGCCGATGCGTTCACGTACCCGTCGCCGAGCCCGCGCGGAGACACGGTCGGCTATGTGCTCACCGCTCCGCAGGTCGCCGCGGTCCGGCTCGGGAACCGCACGATCCGGACCGCGCGCTCGCCCGAGCTGCCGGCCGGCGACCGCGCGGCGGTGTTCTCCTCCCGCCGGGCTCGCCGGTGCTGACGCTGGACTGGCACCCCGGCGAGCCGATCCGGTCGGTGATGCAGATCGCCCCGCCGGGTCCTGGAGGGTCCGGGTCGGGAATCCCTGGCTACCACGGCCCGCACAACATTCCGACGCTCGCCGTGCTGCCGCTCGACTCGGAGGGGAACGTGATCCCGAGCCAGCCTGCGTACCCCTCGTTTCCGTTCCCCTACTTCTGGCAGGCGCCGAGCGCGGTAACCCCCAACATAAGCGAGCCGCCATACCACGGACCAACGCACCCGCTTCCTGGCGTCTGCGAGTTGGCGCAGCACGGCCTGCCGGGGCTAACGGCCGAGTGGGGGCACGCGATCCACGAGATCGCGCCCGTCCGGGACTCTGTCGGCGAGCTCTTCCTGTCGTGCCTCGACACGGAGTACTACCTGCACGGCTGGCCGCTGCTGGTTGGCGTCCTCCTGGATGCGCGCCGGCCCGGAGAGGTGCTCGGTGCGATCCCAGGCGCCCGGCCCGTTGCCGGCCACCCGGACACCGTCAACTTCGAGGGCGGGAACCTGACCGCACGACGCAGCGGTGACGCCTGGCTCGTCGCGCAGGGGGGCTCCGGCACCGCGCAGCGCCTCGAGGTCCTCGCCGCGCTGCGGATCAGCAGACTCGATTTGCACAAATGAGACGCCGTGAGCGCAGCCTCCGCGGCGGCGATCTGCGCGGTCGCGACGACGTGCCCCCACCCGCCGCGGTACGGCTCGACGACCGCCAGACCCGGAACGCGATCGCCCGGCGCGTGCCACCCGGGCGTCGCTTCGCTTGCCGCGCTAGCGCTCGCCGCACGACCGCAAAGGCGACGGAGGCCCGTCAGGGAGTTGCGTGCTGTCCCGCCGAACTCGTTCCCCGGGGCAGCCCGTGGATCGTCGACCGTGGTCCGCTGTCGCGGCCCTCATCCGGTCGGGGCGGAGGCGGATGCTGCAGCGGCGCGCGGGACGCGTTCGCGCCGCCAACGCCGCCTGCCGCGGGCTTACGCCCCGTCGGGCTGCGGGCATCCAGCCCGCACCCCGCCGCGGCGTCTTTGCTGGGCAGGCGGAGGGGACTCGCTTGATCATGAGATTGACCTGCTCTACTCGGAGGATCCGGCAAGGAGACTGCGGCGGCACCTCGAGATACAGTCAGTCCATCACGGTCACCGACGGGTCGTTCACGTCGGTCGGAGATCGCGCGGCGGCTCAAGGTTCCGCAGCACCGGCTGATCCACCTCTGCGAGAAAGACGCGGTCGTTCCAGACGTTCACGGTGCGGGCGGCGGCGGTTCGAGCCATGTTTTCTCATCGAGGAAACCGGCGCGGTCACGATGCTCGACGCCCTTGCGCTCAAAGAAGAACCGCCCCCCGCTGGTGCGGAGGGCGGTTCGAATTCTTTGCAAAGGTGGAGACGGCGGGAATTGAACCCGCGTCCGCGATCGCGCTAAAGATGGCGTCTACGAGCGTAGCCGGCACTCTGATCTCGTCCCCGACTCGCCTCGCCGGCGGGGTTGTCGGGAACCAGCTCCTACGGTGGTCCTCGGATCGGCGGGAGCGAGCCTCACCGAGCTAGCCTGCTATCTGATCCCGGCTGACCCCGCCGCAGGCGAGCGGGGGCCAAGACCTCACGGCTTAGCTATGACTAAGCGGCGAGGGCAAACTCATGAGAGTTCGCACTTATTTTGTTTCCCGGGTGTTTTACGAGGCCTCCCGGGACCTCGACTCGCAACCACCCCAGCGAACCGACCACGTCGAAGCCTGTCGTCCCCTGGGTTGTAAGGATCGATTCTAGCTGTCTGGGCGAGTGGCCGGCCGGACGAGATTTGCGCCGGCGCGGGCGCGGCGTTTGTAGCTTCGCTGCGCCCTGATCCGGGGGCGGCGTTGACCGCGGACGGCGCGGCGTTCCTCGACGCCGACGACGGCCATCTCGCCCGGTCGAGGTTGACCGCGGACAGCGCGGTTTTCCTCGACGGCGCCGGCGGCGGACGGCTGCGGTCGAGGTTTGCCGCGCGCGGACTCGTCTGGGGAGCGCGTTTGGGGAACAAGGTTCCGTTCGAACGGCTCATCGGGCGCGAATCCGACGTTCCCGCCGCGGGCGAGGGGCTAGGTCGGATTCGCCGCGGTCCGCGGATCGAGATCCGCGAAATCCTCGCCTCCCTAGCCGAGCAGAAGGACTTCGTAAGAGACGAGATCTCCTCCCAACGACCCGCTGTCAGAATGAAAGATTGAGATGGACTCGAACCCCGTAGCAGCGCCCCCGACGCCATGGGAGCACCCGACGTCGTGGGACGGCGCGTCGCCCTGGGACAGGCCGGAGCTGAAGCAGCCGCCGGCACCGCCGGACCCACCCAAGCGCCAGTCGTGGTTCCGCCGCACGTTCGGCCCGATAATCGCGGCGATCGTCGGAGTTCTGACGAAGCTCAAGACGCGTCCTGCTGCTCGCGCCGAAGTTCAAGTTGCTCACGACGGTCGGGACGATGGCTGGTCTCGCTCGCCGCGTACAGCTTCATCTTCGGCTGGACGTTCGCGGCCGGCTTCGTCGTGCTGCTGCTGATCCACGAGATGGGGCACGTGATCGCACTGCGCCGCGAGGGCATCAAGGCCAGCGCGCCGATGTTCATCCCGTTCCTGGGCGCGGTGATCAGCGCGCGGTCGCTGGGCGACAACGCGCTCGCCGAAGCGCGGGTCGGCCTCGCGGGACCGATCCTCGGCAGCATCGCGGCCGCTGCGCTGCATCCTGATCTGGCACGCGACCGGCAACGACCTGCTGGCGGGCGCTGGCGTTCACCGGGTTCTTCCTGAACCTGTTCAACCTGCTTCCGGTCGTGCCGCTGGACGGCGGCCGCGCGATGGCCGCGATGGCTCCGTGGATGTGGTTCGCTCGGGTTCGGCGGCGCTGATCCGCGCTCGCGTTCGTGTTCCCCAACCCGGTGATCTTCCTGATCCTGGTGATCGCGGGGCTCGAGACGTACAAGCGCTGGCAGCTGCGGCGGAAGGGCGGCGCGCAGCAGGAGGCGTACTACCGGGTCAAGCCGCTCGACCGCGCGCTCGTCGCCGCCGTCTATCTCGCGTTGATCGCGCTGCTCGTCGTCGGCATGCACGCGACCAACCTGCACGCGACGTTCTGATCAAGAGACGAGGAAGCGCCGGGCCTGCCGCAGCGTCCGCGCGCCGATCAGCGCCCAACCTCGCGCAGCTCACGCTGCACGTCACGCGCCATCTCGCGCGTGCGGATCGTCTCGCGCTTGTCGTAGAGGTCCTTGCCGCGCGCGAGCGCGATCTCGACCTTGGCGCGCGAGCGCGGGCCGGCGAAGTAGATCCGGGTCGGCACGAGCGTCAGCCCCCGCTCATGGATCCGCGCCGGCCAGCCGCTCGATCTCGGAGCGCTGCAGCAGCAGCTTGCGGTCGCGCTCGGGTCGTGGTTCTCGCGCGCCGCGGGCCCGTACGGCGGGATGTAGAGCCCGATCAGCCACACCTCGCCGTCGCGCACGACCGCGTAGGCGTCCTTCAGCTGCGCCTTGCCCTCCCGCAGCGACTTGACCTCGGTGCCCTCAGGACGATGCCCGCCTCGAACCGCTCGAGCAGGTTGTAGCGGTAGGAGGCCTGACGGTTGGTGGCGACGTCGCCGGCTCCGAGCCTGCGCTTGCTCTTCCCTTCGCCATCACTCCTCCCCGGCCGCGCTCGCAGCGGCGAGCAGGTCCACCCTACCGCGGGGTGCGTCGATCTGCCCGACCTGGACGCGGATCGGATCCCCGAGCCGGATCGCGCCGCCGCCGCCGCGTGCCCGAGCAGCATCGTGCCCTGCTCGTTCAGCTCCCACCAGTCGCCGCGTCAGCCGGCGCACGGGCAGCATGCCCTCGAAGGCACCGTCGGCGCCGAAGGCGACGAACGCGCCCGGCGCCGATCAAGCCCGACGACCTCGCCCTCGAACACCGCCTCGCTGACCGTCGGACTCGGACAGCGAACCGCTCGAGCAGGAAGCACCGCGCGATGTCGTCGGCGTCGCGCTCGATCGTCATCGCCTCGCGCTCGCGCGCCGACGTCCACGGCCCGGCCGACGCGACCCAGCCGGCCTCGGGCGCGGGCTCGCCGGCGATCAGCCGACAGCAGCGCCCGGTGGCAGATCAGGTCGGGGTAGCGGCGGATCGGCGAGGTGAAGTGGCAGTAGCGCGGCGACTGCAGCCCCGCGTGACCGAGGTTGCGATGGTCGTAGTAGGCCTGCTTGAGCGAGCGCAGCACCAGGCTCGTCAGCGCGCGGCGCCCCGCGGCCGGTCCGCTCGACCCAGCGCTCGACGAGCTGCGAGGCCTCGCCGACCAGATCGGCCGCCTGCTGAGGCGTCAGGATGCTCCGGCACCGGCGGCGTCGGCACGCCGAGCGACGCGAGCTGATCGATCAGCCGCTCGACGGCGGTCGCGTCTGGGCGCTCGTGGACGCGATACAGCGTCGGCACGTGACGCGACTCGAGCAGGCCCGCGACCTGCTCGTTGGCGGCGATCATCAGCTGCTCGATCAGCCGATGCGACTCGGTCTGCGCGACCGCGGACACGCGCACGACGTTGCCGCGGCGGTCGAACGCGAACTCCGGCTCGGTCGACTCGAGCACGAGTGCCGCGTGCGCCGCGCGCCTGCGCCGCGAGCGCGGCCGCGCACGCGCGCGCAGCCGCCAGCGCCGGCACCCCAGGCATCGCCGGCGCGCTCGGACCCGGCGAAGATCCGGTCGACCTGGTCGTACGTCAGCCGCTCGTCGGAGCGGATCACCGAGCGGTAGAAGGCGGACTGGCGCACCGCCTGGCCACTCACGGTCATCTCGACCGTCACCGTCAAGCCGGTCCTCGCCGGGCACCAGCGAGCACGCTTCGTTCGACAGCGCCCGCGGGAGCATCGGCTCGACCGCGCCCGGAACGTACACGCTCGTCCCGCGCCGGTATGCCTCGCGATCGACGAGCGAGCGCGGCGGCACGAACGCGGACGACGTCGGCGATGTGAACCCACACCCGCCAGGAGCCGTCCGCCAGCGTCTCGGCCGAGATCGCGTCGTCGAAGTCGCGCGCGCCGGCGGGGTCGATCGTGAACGTCGGCAGCGAGCGCAGGTCGCGGCGGCCGGCGCGAGTCCGCGTCCACCGCGCGCATCCGCGGTCCCGCGCGCGAGCCTCGCGCTCCACCGCCGGGTCAAACGAGCGACGCAGCCCGCGGTCGACCATCAGCGCCTCGATCACGTCGCGGGCGATGTCCGGCCGCCCGAGGCGCCGGCGATCTGAGCCCGTCCTCGCCCCCGCCCGTTGCGGCTCACGCCTGGGCGCACGAGCGACGAGATCGCCGACGTCGTAGCGGCGATCGCGGCAGACAACGAGCCGCGGCGCGGCCTCGAAGAACGGCTCGGCGACGAGGAACTTGCCACGCCGCTCGAGCACCGCGACCCGAGCGGTCCTGGCTCGGCCCTCGAGCGCGGGGCTCACTGAAGCCCGCGAGCGACCGTCTTCTCCGCGACGGTCAGCGCCTCGTCCTGAGGCGTGCGCGGATTGTCGAGCGCGTACACGTTGGGCGTGACGCCGGCGCCCTCCTTGACCCCGCCGCCGCCGAGGTTGCGGCCGTTCGGCGTGAAGTACTAGCCGACCGTGATGTCGAGCGCGCCGCCGTTGGGGAGCTGCTGGATCTCCTGGAAGACGCCCTTGCCGAACGTATGCGTGCCGACGACGACCGCGCGGTCGTGATCCTGCAGCGCCGCCGGTGACGATCTCCGACGCCGAGGCGGTGCCACGATCGACGAGCACGACGAGGGGGATCTTGGTCGAGATCGCGTCGCCCGTCGCGGTGAACACCTGGCGCGGCGGAGTTGCGCCCCGCGGTGGAGACGATCGTGCCGCTCGGGATGAAGATGCTCGCGACGTTGACCGCTTCGGTGATCAGCCCGCCGCCGTTGTCGCGCAGGTCGAGAATCAGGCCGCGGGCGCCTTCGTCGAGCAACTGATCGACATCGCCCCGAACCTCGTTGCCGGCACCCACCTGATTGAACGTCGTCAGCTGGACATAGCCGAGCTTGATGCCGTGGTAGGTGAGCAGGCGGTCATCGGCGACCGGGACCGTGATGCTCTCACGCGTGATCGTGAGCGAGCGCGGATGGCCGGCGCGAACGACCATCAGCGTCACGCTGGATCCGGCGTTGCCGCGGATCAGCGCCGAGTCATAGTCGGCCGAGTGGCCGGCGAGCGCCCTCTCCCCCACCTTGATGATCAGATCCCCCGGCAGCAGGCCCGCATGCGCCGCGGGCGTGCCGGGGAACACGTCGACGACGCGCAGACCGCGCGGATCGGGCTGGACGTCGATCCCGATGCCGTTGACGTGCGGGCTTGCGTTGCCGAAGTCCGTGTAGCTCGATGGGCTGATGTACTGCGAGAACGGGTCGTGGAGGCTCGCGACCGCCGCCGCGAGGCCGCTGTTGACGAGTTGGTTCGGGTCGATCTGCCGGTAGTAGTCGCGCTGGATGATCGACAACGCCTGGTTGATCACCGACTCGTTGGTGTCGGCGACGAACGCGTTCCGTACGGGGCCCGGCAGCCAGCTCGGATGACCTCCGAGCCAGGATGCCCAGGATCAGGATCACGATCGCGCTGCACACGAGCGTGATGACGCTTGGTCGGCGACTGCGGCGGGGCATGTCTCATGAGAGTAGCCGCCAGGTTTCGTGCTCGCGGAGGCTATGCGCGCGCGGCGCCACCCGCCGCAAGCGTGCTCAGACGCGCAAGAACCGCCGCAGCGAGAGCCCGGACCCGAGCGCCGACACGAGCACCCCGGCCCCGAGCAGCACGGCCACGAGCGCCGTGAAGGTGATCGTCCGCGGCGCCGCGATCAGCGTCCAGTTGTCGGCGAGCGGGTCGAGCAGGGCCACCTTGGCGACGCCGAGCACGACGATCGCCAGCAGCGCTCCCGCGGCTCCCACGATGATCCCCTCGATCACAAACGGCCAGCGGATGAACCAGTCCGTCGCGCCGACGAGCTTCATCACCTCGACCTCGCGCCGGCGCGCGTACAGCGAGAGACGGATCGTGTTGGCGATCAGCAGCACCGAGGCGAGCACGAGCAGAACGGCGAGGGCCGCGGCCGTGATCGTGACGAGGTTCGTCACCTCGAGGATCTTGCGCGTGTCGTCCTTCTTGTTAGAGACGCTCTGGATCGCGGGATCGATCATCTGGCCCCCCGACGGGGTCAGCTCGCTGTGGATGAGGAGGACGTTGCCCGGGTTGTCCGGGATCACGTGAAACGTGTCCGGAAGTGGGTTGCTTCCCAGCAGCGCATAGGCCTGCGGGTCGATCTGTGACTGCTGGGCGTACGCCTGCTGCTTGGAGAGGAACTGCACCTGCTTGACGTGCGGGAGCGCGAGCAGCTCGTGCCGCACACGCGCCTCAGCGGCTGCGTTGGCGTTCGTCTTCATATAGACGTCGACCAGGACGCGGTCGCGAACGCTGGTGGCGGTGTCGTTGGTCGCCTGCACGATCGGGATGAACACGCCAAGCACGAGCATCGTCACGAGCACCGTCGCGAGAGCCGCGAAGCTCGGCGCCGCGTTCCGCCGCATCGCGCGGGTCGCCTCGCGCAGGAAGAAGCCGACACGCATCGGTTAGAGCTCCGGCGGCGGCGTCGAGGGCGAGCGCAGCCGTTGCGCGAACTCTCGCGTCGTCTCATCGCGCGTATAGAAGCCGGTCGCCTCGTCGCGGACGATCCGGCCTGCCGAGAGCTCCAGCACGCGACGGCGCATCTTGTCGACCAACGTGTGGTCGTGCGTGGCGACGAGGACGGTCGTGCCGGTCCGGTTGATCCGGTAGAGCAAGCGCATGATGTCGATGCTCGTCTCGGGGTCCAGGTTCCCGGTCGGCTCGTCCGCGAGCAGCAGCGGCGGATGGTTGACGAACGCGCGCGCGATCGACACGCGCTGCTGCTCGCCACCGGAGAGCTGGTCGGGGTAGTTGTGCAGCTTTGTCGAGAGACCGGTCAGGCGCAGGATGTCCGGCACTTTCAGCCGGATCTCCTTGCGTGAGCCGCCCGTGACCTGGAGCGCGTACGCGACGTTGGCATAGACGGTCCGGTTGGGAAGCAGCTTGAAGTCCTGGAAGACGACGCCGACGTTGCGCCGGTAGTACGGGGTCTGACGATGCTTGATCATCGCCAGAT
Organism: uncultured Solirubrobacterales bacterium; assembly: GCA_963763525.1. Taxonomy (GTDB): domain Bacteria; phylum Actinomycetota; class Thermoleophilia; order Solirubrobacterales; family Solirubrobacteraceae; genus Palsa-465. Next base: position 898,034 of record CAVXPA010000003.1, on the reverse strand, counting down.
CGCGTCCGGCGACGCGGATCGTCCCGCCCGATGGCTCGAGCTCCTTGATCAACAGCCGCATCAGCGTCGACTTGCCGGAGCCGGTCGGGCCGACGAGGAAGACGAACTCGCCGCGCGTGACCGCGAAGGTCGCCTCGTCCAGTCCGATGTCCGTCGGTCCGTAGCGCTTGGAGACGCCGCGGAACTCGATCACGGTGGGACCGCTCGGGGGCGGGGTCGATGGCCGCTTGGCTCGCGCCGACGGCGCGGCCGAGCGTGCCGGGGCACCGCCGTGGAGCGCGTCCTGGCGAGCGGCGGAGCTTCGGTGCTGTTGATCTGGTGTAGCCATAGAGTGCGGGCAGACTAGCGTCGAACCCGCTGAGGGGAGTCAGCTGAGAGGGTGTTGCAACGTCGTTTGCAGACACTCGCCGTGAGCAGGAATCCGCTCGCTTGTGGCGTAGCCCGGGATATCGGCGCGCTCGCGCTGCAGCTGTGGCTGCCTGCGCTGCAGGGTCGCTACCTTTGTTCGAAATGACCTCGATCACTGAGAGCACCCTGCCGGACGGGCTACGCCTGTTCCGCATCCCGGTAGAAGGCACGCGGGCCGTGACGCTGCTGGCGGCATTCGACGCAGGCGCGCGGACCGAGCGTCCAGAAGAGAACGGGATGGCGCATTTCCTCGAGCATCTCGTCTTCAAGGGCGGCGAGAAATACCCGACCTATCGCGACGTCAACGAGGCCGCCGAGGGCATCGGCGCCGTGCTCAACGCCTACACGAGCCACGACCTCGTCGCCTTCCACATCACCGCCCGCGCCGAGCGCGTCCTGGAGGCGGCCGACCTGCTGACGGATTTCGTCGCGCGGCCGCGGATCGATGGTGACGAGCTCAATCGCGAGCGGGGCGTCGTCGTGCAGGAGATCGCGCGCGCCGACGACCAGCCGGCGACCGTCGCCGAGCAGTTGATCGACGAGGCCGCGTTCGGTGAGCACCCGCTCGGGCGTCCCGTGCTCGGCTCGGTCGAGCACATCCGCGACACGTTCACGCGGGACGCGATCCTCGCGTTCCGCGCCCGGCGGTGGGCGCCGGGGAGGGGCGCGGCGTTCGCGGTCGGCAGCCCGCGAGCGCTCGCCACCAATGGGCAACTCGATCAGCTGTTCGACCGCTTCGCGGCTCGCCCCGACCCGGCTCCGTACGACCCGGCGCCGTCGTTCACCCCGCGCATCCTGGTGCGCGAGCGCGACTCCAACCAGTCGCATCTGCGGATGTCCTACCGGCCGGAGTTGACGGTCTCGGATCCGCGGCAGCGCGCCGCGCTCGTGATCTACTCGACGCTGCTCGGCGGCTCGATGGGCTCACGCCTGTTCGACGAGATCCGGGAGCAGCGTGGCCTCGCCTATTCCGTCCACTCGACCCCTCACGCTTATGCGGACGTGCCCGTGCTGCAGCTGTCGGCCGGGCTCGAGTCGAGCAAGTTGATCGAGGCCTACCGCAGAATGAGGGAGATCGTGTCGGAGCTCCGCGAGCAGGGACCAACTGAGTCGGAGGTCGATCGAGCCCGCGCGTACGCCGCCGGCGCTCGGGCGATCGCGTTCGAGAACAGCGGCGCCGTCGCCCGCTACGCGGCTCAGCAGACGATCCTGTACGGCGAGAGCGTGGACCCTGACCGCGCGATCGCGCTGCTCGACGAGGTCACGTTCGGCGAGGTTTCCGAGATCGCCGCCGCCGTCGCGGATCGGCTGTCAGTCGCGTGCGTGGGACCACACACGGTGCAGGAGCTGGAGTCGGCCTGAGCGGGCGGCGGCTCGGGGCGCAGGGAGCCACGGGATCGGCCGTCGCGCGCGGCCTCGCGGGATTGGCCGCGCTGACATTGCTTGGGCTGGCCGCCTGTGGCAGCTCGTCGCGGACGGTCTCGCACACGCGGGCCGCGCAGACGCATACCGGGACGACCGTCGCGCTGACTGGACAGCCGACCTCTTCGGCCACCGGCGCCGCGGCAAAGAGCGCCTCGGGCGGCTCGCCAGAGCCACCCGCCGCCGGCCTCGCGGCGCTCCAGCGGGCGCTCGCAAAGCTGCTGGCGATCCCGGGAGCGCAGACCGGCGCCGAGGTATACGACCTGCCCGCGGACGCCCCGCTGTACGAGTCGCACGCGGGCGTTCCGCGGAACCCGGCGTCGGTCGAGAAGCTGTACACGTCGACCGCGCTGCTGAGCGCGCTCGGCCCCGACTTTCGCATGCACACCGACATCCTGGGTGCGGGCTACCTCGGCCCGGGAGGCGTCTGGCACGGCGATCTGTACCTGCGCGGCGGCGGCGATCCGACATTCGGTGACGGCGGCTTCAACCACGTCTGGGAGGACGGGTACGGCCCGACCGCGCTCCAGCTTGCACTGCAGCTGCGTCACGACGGGATCCGCCGCGTGAGCGGTTTCGTGATCGGCGACTCCTCGCTGCTGGCCGGCAGCCCCGGGGGCCCGGCGTCCTCCTACGCGCCCGACATCCCCGACTACGGCGGTGAGCTCGGCGCGCTCGAGTACGACCACGGCTCCGTCAGCAAGTCGTTGACGGCCGCCGGCTTCACGACCCGACAGGTCGCGCGAACGCTCCAGAGCGTCGGCGTGAGCGCGCGGGCGACGTGGCGTCCCGGGATCACCCCGCCCGGCGCCAAGCTGCTCGCGTCCGTCGCCTCGCCGCCGCTATCGGTGCTGCTGCGCTTGATGGACGTCCCGTCCGACGACCTGTTCGCGGACGTGCTGACAGAGCAGCTCGGCGAACAGGTCGGCGGCGACGGGAACATCTCAACCGGCGCCAAGGTGATCAAGGACGAGGTCGCGACATACGGGATCCACCCGGTGATCGTCGACGGCTCAGGGCTGTCACGCAAGGACCTGAGCACCCCGAGGCAGATCGTGGACCTGCTGAGAGCGCTCTGGAACACCCCGGTCGGTGACGTCCTGGGCGGCGCGTTGCCGACCGTCGGCAAGACGGGGACGGTGCAGACGATCGCCGTCGGCACGGCGGCGACGGGTCGCTGCGTCGCCAAGACCGGCTCGCTCAACTACGTGTCGAACCTGGCCGGCTACTGCTATGGCCGCGAGCACCACCAGCTGATCGCGTTCGCCCTGTTCGTCGACGGCCCGGCCAACTGGCAGGCGTGGCCGGTGCTGGGCAAGATGGTCGCGGCGATCGCGCGATACTGAACGGCGATGAGCGTGAACCGGCGCGAGCTGCAGCGCTATCTGGAGCGGGTCAGCGACCGCTGGCCGATCGAGGTCGCACTGGTCGGCGGTGCACGGATCGCGGACGAGCGCGGCGCGCCGCCGCAGCGCGAGCGCGGTCCCGAGTTCGTGATCGTGCTCGTCTCCCCGGCGTGGGAGGGCATCCCGTGGCTCGAGCGGGTCTACCACGCGGGCTCGTTGTGGGACGCGTTCGAGATGGGCGACCGCGCCGACGTCCACTGCTATACGCCGGACGAGTTCGAGCGCCGGCGGCGCAGCATGCGCGTCGTCAATCGCGCGGTCGAGGACGGGCTCGACCTGCTCGCACTGCCGGTCAGCTGATCGCGACCATCCGCTCGATCGGGATCCGCGCCCGCTCCGCGATCGCCGGGGCGACCTTGACCTCGTGCACGTCGTCGCGCAGGGCGTCGCGCAGCTTCGGCAGCGTGATCATCTTCATGTACCGGCAGCTCGCGGCCTCGTTGGCGGCGACGAAGTCGGTCTCGGGGTCGAACTTGCGCAGCGGATAGAGCATCCCGGTCTCGGTCGCGACGATCGCGGTGCCGCCGTGATGCTCGCGCGCGTACGCCAGCATGCCGCCGGTCGAGAGCATGTGGACGCCATCCGCATCGACGTCTCCCGCCGCCACGTACTCCATCACGCTGGTCGAACAGCCACACTCGGGGTGAATCAGGAAGTCGGCGCCCGGATGGGCCGCCCGCACGGCCGCGATGTCCGCGGGCCTGATTCCGGCGTGGACATGACACTCGCCGTCCCACACGTGCATCGCGCGCCCGAGCATCTTCTCGACGTAGGCGCCGAGGAACATGTCGGGACCGAACAGGATCTCGATGTCGTCGCCGTGCGTGCGGTAGATGTGCTCGACCACCTTGACCGCGTTCGCCGACGTACAGCAGTAGTCGGTCTCGGCCTTCACATCGGCGGTGGTGTTGACGTACATCACGACGATCGCGCCGGGATGGCGGGCCTTCCATTCACGCAGCTGTGTGGCGGTGATCGAATCGGCCAGTGAGCAGCCCGCGTCGAGGTCCGGGATCAGCACGCGCTTGTCGGGACAGAGGACCGAGGCCGTCTCGGCCATGAAGTGCACGCCGCAGAACACGATCGTCTCGGCGTCGGTGGCCGCGGCCGCCTGCGAGAGGCCGAGCGAGTCGCCGACGTAGTCGGCGACGTCCTGGATTTCTGGCAGTTGGTAGTTGTGCGCGAGGATCACGGCCCCTCGCCGCTCGGCGAGGGCGCGTACCTCCTCTTGCAGGGCGGGGATGTTCTCGAGCATCAGGGGTGCGCCTGTCGCCCCGAGCATCGGCAAGTTCATGACAACGGCTCCAGTAGGAGGGAGAGATCGAGTGCCGGCGGACTGTGTGTGAGCGCGCCGACTGATATGAAGTCTACGCCGGTGCTCGCAATTGCCCCGAGCGTCTCCAGCGTGACACCGCCGCTGGCCTCGAGCGTGGCCCGGCCGCCGACCCGCTCGACCGCCGCCCGCAGCTCGTCCGTGCTCATGTTGTCGAGCAGAATCTGCGGCGCGCCCGCGGCCAGCGCATCGTCAACCTCCGCGAGCGTGCGGCATTCCACCTCGAGCGGAACGCCGGGGGCGTAAGCCCGTGCGCGGCGAACCGCCTCGCCGACGCCGCCCGCCAGGGCCGCGTGGTTCTCCTTGATCAGGATCGCGTCGTACAGGCCGGCGCGGTGGTTGGTGGCGCCGCCGGCCGCCACCGCGGCCTTCTCGAGCGCGCGCAGCCCCGGGGTGGTCTTGCGCGTGTCGAGGATCCGCGCGCCCGTTCCGGCGACCGCCTGCACGTACTGGGCCGCCATCGTCGCGATCCCGGACAGGCGCTGGAGGAAGTTCAGCGCGGTCCGTTCGGCGCTCAGAATCGCTCGCGCCGAGCCCTCGAGCCGAAGCGCCGGGCCACCTTCGCGCCACACGCCCTCCGGCGCCAGCCGCTCGATGGTGATCTCGGGATCGAGCGTGCGGAACACCTGCTCGGCGACGTCGAACCCGTACAGGACACCCGGCGCCTTCTGAGTGATGACCGCCCGCGCGCGCGCGTCCTCGGGCACGGTGGCCTCGGTCGTCAGATCGCCGCTGCCGACATCCTCAGCCAGCGCGCGGGCCACGATCTTGGCGGTGTCCGGACGGATCATCGGACGCCGAGGATAGCCTCCGCCGAGCGAGCTGCCGGCGATGAGCCCGCTCAGACGAGGTCGATTTTCAGCCGCTTCAGCACTCGATCGTGTCAGTTAGCCGGGTGATCGTGGAACTCACGGTCACCGATCGTTGTGCACTCCCGTTACTGCGAGCTGCTGGGACCGCTCTGGGCGCCGGAACCGCCGTTCTGTGACTGGGTGGCGGCGGCTCGGACGGCGGCGACGCTGAGCAGACCACCCGCGGACGGTATGCACGCGATCGCGGCGCTCTGAACGTTCGGCGCGGCCACGTCGACCCCGGCTGCCGTGATGGCCGACAGCGGCAGCTGCCCCTGACTGGTCGGGTCGGGAAAGTCGCTGACGCCGCGAGCGCGCATGCAACGCGCGAACGCGAGCAGCTTCTGCGCCCGCTGATGCTGCTGCTGCGCCTGCTGGTCCGCGCTGATCGGGCCCGGCAGGATGCCGGCACACGCAGTCTGTGCGGTCTTGAATTGCGGCGCGCCCGTGATCGCGGGCGTGACGGCGATCGCCACCTGTACCTGGTCACCGTTCTGGGTCACCTTCGGGTCCGGGAAGTTGCTGACGCCGTGGTTGCGCATGCAGTCGGCGTACCTGTACGCAGCGTCGGCGCCGTTCCCGGGTGATGCCCCCGAGCGCGTGGTTGTGTTGTTGTTGGACGAGCCTCCGCAACCCGTCAAACAGAGCGTGAGCGCTGCGGCCGCGAGCGCCGGCGCAGTGAGTACGCGAAGCCGTCGCGGGCGTCGAGGCGGCGAAGGTGGCCGAAGCGGCGTTGTCATCATCATCGTGAGCGATCTCCCGTGAGCCAATAGCAGTGGGTCGCCGACTTTGTAGGCGATCGCCGGTGACAGGACGGTCACGGGCTATTGTGACGTGCCCGTCACCTCGATCCGGCATGCTTCGCTGACGAGCGCGGAGCGCGATGCGAGTACTGGTTGTCGAAGATCACAGGCGTCTTGCCACCGCAATCGCGACCGGCCTGCGGCGCGAAGGGATGGCGGTCGATCTCGCGTTCGACGGCGCCGAGGCGCTCTCGCACGTGGCCGTCTACGGCTACGACGTGGTCGTGCTCGATCGTGACCTGCCGGCCGTCCATGGCGATCAGGTGTGCCGCACGCTGATCGCCGAGGGTTGCGCAGCGCGCGTGTTGATGCTGACCGCGGCGAGCACGATCAGGGACAGGGTCGAGGGGCTCGGCCTCGGTGCCGACGACTACCTCCCGAAGCCGTTCGACTTCGACGAGCTCGTGGCGCGGATCCGCGCGCTCGCGCGGCGCTCCGCTGCGGCGATCCCGCCGACGCTCGTGCGCGGCGACCTCAGCCTCGATCCGGCGCGCAGAATCGCGCTGCGCCGCGAGCGCTCGCTCGCGCTCACCCCGAAGGAGTTCGCCGTGCTCGAGTACCTGCTCGCCGCCGGCGGCCGCGTCGTCTCGGCCGAGGAGCTGCTCGAGCGGGTGTGGGACGAGGCCGCGAACCCGTTCACGACCACGGTCAAGACGACGGTGGGCGCCTGCGGGCGAAGCTCGGCGATCCACCGGTGATCGAGACGCTCCGCGAGAGCGGCTATCGAATCTGAGCCCGGCGATGCGACAGCACAGCGCGCTCGCGCCGAGGAGCTGGCTGCGACTGCCGCGCCGCACCGCGCGGCTGCGGCTGACGCTGCTCTATGCGGGCCTGTTCCTGCTCAGCAGCACATTCGTCGTCGCGGTCGTAATCGGAATCACCGTCCGCTCGAGCTTGGTCGCCACCGCGGTCAGCCGACCCGGCGGCGGCACGGTCGCGACGGCGGTCCCGGCGCGTATTGTCGGCCCGACCCACCCGACGGACCGTCAGCATCTCGCCCACTCGGTCGGGTCCGATATCAGTGCCCAGGTCGTCGTCCAGCACGCGGCCGACATCGGAGGGCTGCTGGCGGCGTCGTGGGTCGTCGCGATCCCGGCGACGATCCTGTCCGCGGTGCTCGGCTGGATCGCGGCCGGGCGCGTGCTGCGGCCGGTGCGCGAGATCACGCTCACGGCGCGGACGATCTCCGCCGGGAACCTGAACCAGCGGCTCGCGCTCACCGGGCCGGATGACGAGTTCAAGCAGCTCGCGGACACGCTCGACGATCTGCTCGGGCGCCTCGAGGCCTCGTTCGAGGCGCAGCGGCGCTTCGTCGCCAACGCCTCGCACGAGCTGCGCACGCCGCTGACGCTCGAGCGGACGCTCCTTCAGGTGGCGCTCGCGGACCCGCACGCGTCGGCCGCGACGCTGCGCGAGATCTGCGAGGAGTTACTGGTCTCCGGGGTCGAGCAGGAGCGGATGCTCGAGTCGCTGCTGACGCTGGCCAGCAGCGAGCGCGGCCTCGAAGAACGCCAGACGATCGACCTCGCGACGCTGACCGATCACGTACTGCGCTCGCGGGAGCACGAGCTCGAACGCCTCTCGCTGCAGCTCGACACGGCGCTCGAGCCGGCGGCGACCATCGGCGATCCCGCGCTCATCGAGCGGCTGATCGCGAACCTCCTCGACAACGCCGCCGAGTACAACGTCCCCGGCGGCCGGGTGCGAGGTGCGAACCGGGATCGACGGCGGAGACGCGCTTCTCAGCGTCGAGCAACACCGGCGCGGTGATTGCGCCCGAGGAGGTCGCGTCGACTGTTCGAGCCCTTCCGGCGGCTGGGAGCTGACCGCACCGGTGGTCGCGACGGGCACCATGGACTCGGGCTCTCGATCGTCAGCGCGATCGTCGAGGCCCACCAGGCCAGCCTGAGAGCAACCGCGCCGTCCAGCGGCGGTCTGCAGGTCACCGTGTGGTTTCGGTGAGTACGCCAACTGCCGCTCAGACGAGCACGCGGACCGTCGTGAAGCTCGGGTCGGCGGCGCCGTGCAGCCGCGCGCCGGCGGCCGTCAGCTCCCGCAGGTACGCGACGACCTCCTCGGTCACGCGCTCGCCGGGCAGCAGCGTCGGCACGCCGGGCGGATAGCCGGCGATCGACTCGCACGAGATCCGCCCGATCGCCTCCTCGACGGGCACCGCCTCGCCGTCGCCGAGGAACGCGTCGCGGGGCGTCGACCGCGGTCTCGTGCTCGACCGCGACCGGGCGCGGGCGCGATCGCGCCGGCTCGCCCGGTCGCGCGATCCGCCGCACGGTCTCGGCGAAGTCGTGCGCGAACCGCTCGAGCGGCTCGACCGGCTGCCCGAGCCCGAGCACGAGCACGAGCGTCGCGTGGGTCGCCAGCTCGATGTAGATGTCGTAGGAGCGCGCGCAGCGCGCGCCGCGAGCTCGTAGCCGGTGCAGCCGGTGCCGCGGACGTCGATCACGATCCGCAGCGGGTCCCAGCCGGCGATCCCGGGGCGCCCGACCAGCTGCTCGCCGACGACCGCGCACCCCGGGATCGCGTCGATCGCCTCGCGCGCCCGCGGCGGCCGCCGCGATCGTGCGGTCGAGCAGCGCCTCGCCGTGGACGGCCAGCTGCCGGCGGGCCGCGTCCAGCGACGCCAGCAGCAGCGAGCTCGGGCTGGTCGAGCGCACCAGCCGGACGCGCGCGCGACGCGCGTCGGGTCGATCGGGCCGTCGTGTCGCGACGTGCAGCATCGCCGACTGCGTCAGGCTGCCGACGATCTTGTGGGTCGAGGCGAGCATCGCGTCGGCGCCGAGCTGCAGCGGCGATCGGGCAGCGCCGGGTGAAAGCCGAAGTGCGAGCCCCAGGCGCAGTCGACGACCAGCGCCACGCCGGCGGCGTGCGCGACCTCGGCGCAGCCCGCGACGTCGGCCGCCATCCCGTAGTAGGTCGGCGAGACGATGAACGCGGCTGCTTACGCCTCCGGCGACGCGCGCGAGCGCCCCCTCGAGCGCCTCGGGCGTGACGCCGTGCGCCATCCCGAGCTCGTCGTCGTACTCGGGCGCGACGAAGCTCGCCAGCGCCGCCGCTCAGCACCAGCCCGTCGATCACGCTCGCGTGCGAGTTGCGCTGGACCAGCACATGGTCGCCCGGGCTGGCCAGCGCCAGGCACAGCGCGTGGTTGCCCTGGGTCGCGCCGTTGGTCAGAAACCAGTCGCGCCCGGCGCCGTAGGCCTCCGCGGCGAGCTGCTCGGCCCGCTCGTACGGGGTCGGCGACGGGCCGACGTCGATCCCCTCGATGTCCTGGGCATGTCGAGCAGCAGCGCGCGCTCGCCGATCGCGGTGCGCAGCCCCGGGTCGGCGCCGTCGCCGCCCTTGTGGCCGGGACGTGGAAGCGGATCGAGCCGCGGAACCCGTAGGCGATCACCGCCTCCAGGTACGGCGCGGTCGGCTGCGTCGGCGGCCGCGGCTCACGGCTCGGCGTCTCGGCGGTCATTCGCGGCCTTCAGCAGGTACGCGCGGACGAAACCGTCGAGGTCGCCGTCGAGCACGCGGCTGGCGTCGCCCATCTCGTAGTCGGTGCGGTGGTCCTTGACCATCGTGTACGGGTGCAGCACGTAGGAGCGGATCTGCGAGCCGAAGTTGACGTCCTGCGCCTCGCCCTTCTCGCGCGCGATCTCCTCGCGGCGCTCGCGCTCCTCGAGCTCGAGCAGCTTGGAGCGCAGCATCGCCATCGCCTCGGCCTTGTTGGAGGACTGCGAGCGCTCGTTCTGGCACTGGACGACGATCCCGGTCGGCTTGTGCGTGATCCGCACCGCCGAGTCGGTCTTGTTGACGTGCTGGCCGCCGGCGCCGCTGGCGCGGTAGGTGTCGATCTGCAGGTCGTCGTCGTCGATCTCGACGTCGTCGACGTCCTCGACGACCGGCGAGACCTCGACGCCGGCGAAGCTCGTCTGGCGGCGGTTGGCGGAGTCGAACGGCGACAGCCGCACGAGCCGGTGCACGCCCTTCTCGCTGCCGTACAGGCCGTAGGCGTTCTCGCCCTTGACGCGGAACGTGGCCGACTTGATCCCCGCCTCCTCGCCCGGCGAGACCTCGAGCAGCTCGACCTCGAAGCCGCGCTTCTCGGCCCAGCGCATCTCCATCCGCAGCACCATCTCGGCCCAGTCCTGGGCGTCGGTGCCGCCGGCGCCGGCGTTGACCGTCACGAGCGCGTCGCCGGCGTCGTAGCGCCCCGAGAACAGCCGCTGCTCCTCGAGCTCGTCGAGCCGCTCCTGACGACCGCGACCTGCTCCTCGAGCTCGCCGGCGATCTCCGGATCCTCCTCGGCCAGCTCGGCCAGCGGCTCGAGGTCCTCGACGTCGCGCTCGAGCGTCGCGGAACACGTCCAGCCGGCGGTGGCCCGCGCGTGCTCGGCGCTCACCTTGCGCCGCGCGCTCCTGGTCGTCCCAGAAGCCCGGCGCCCCCATCTCCTGCCTCGAGCGCGCTGCGCGCGCTCGCTCAGCGCAGCCGGGTCAAAGATAGTCCGCCAGCAGCTTGAGCTGCTCGCGGATCGCCGCGAGGCGCTGGGAAAGCGGCTCTGTGGGTGCGGTGGCCATCGGCAGTCAACCGTTAGCAGCGCGCGTAGAGCTTCGGCGCCATGGCGAGCCTCGACCGACCCCGGCGTGCGAGGAGCTGCTCGACGCAGCCCAACTACGCGGTCATCTCCACCGTGAACGCCGACGGCTCGATCCACAGCACGGTCGTGTGGGTCGGACGCCGAGGACGGCATCGCTGACGGTGAACAGCGCGCAGGACGCGTGTGGCCGACGAACCTCGAGCGCGATCCGCGCGTCACCGTGATCGTGTACGAGGGTCGAGAACCCGTACGACTTCGTCGAGATCCGTGGCACGCGCGACGGCGCACCGACGACGGCGCCGACGCGCACATCGACGCGCTGGCCAAGAAGTACCTCGGTCAGGACGAGTACCCGTTCCGCCAGCCCGGCGAGCAGCGGGTCAAGTTCGCTGATCGCAGCCGGAGCTCGGTCCGGTACGTGAAGCAGTGAACGACGTGATCGCGCCACGCGCGGAGCCGGCCGGCGCTCAGCGGTAGCGCCGGTGCCCGCGGCGCGCGTCGCGCCGCTCGCGCCGCGTCAGCTCGCGCCTCCAGCGCCGTCCAGATCGGGCGACGGGCCGTACAGCGCGCCAGGCGCCGCGACCGAGCGCGATCAGAACGACAGGAGCAGCACCCACACCGGCCAGAAGCTGCCCGTGCGCGCCGGTCGAGTCGCCCAGATCGCCACGCAGACGGCGAACAGGCCGATCGCCGCCGCCGGCTCTGCTGGATCAGCCGCCGCTGCAGCTCGCGGCGGCGCTTGACGCAGCTCGGCCCGTTGCTGCTGTGCGGCTGGCTGGCAGGCGGCGGCAGGTCATGCGTCAGCGCGCTCTAGCTCAGCCTCGGTCCGGGCCGTGTAGACCGACTGGACGCGCTCGTCTAGCTCGTCCTCGCTCAGCCGTCCGGCCGCGAAGTGCTCGCGCAGCTCGCCGGCCGCCTGATCGCGCTGCCCGTCAGAGACTCGGAGGTGGCCGCCGTCCGTCACCGCTCGGTGCGCTCGGACGGTGGCGTGCGATCGCGCGTCACGCCCCGTGGCACTTCTTGAACTTCTTGCCCGACCCGCACCAGCATGGGTCGTTGCGGCCGAGCTGCTCGGATCTCGTCGACCCGGCGCTGCTCGACCGACGGGCGCGCGGCTCGGCGCATCCGGCGCGGCGTAGGCCTCCGGCGCCGCGCGCCGCCCGGCCGCCGCCGCCATCGCCAGCGCGCCGGCTGCGCCGCCCCGCCGCCCGAGTAGCTGACGCGCGCGCCGCCCGGTCGCCGAGCTCGACGCGGGGCTCGGCCGCCGCGGTGCGGCGCTGCGGCGGCGGCGCCACCGGCTCCGGCGGTCGTCCCTCGACCGTCACCTCGACGTGGAAGATCATCCGCGCGAAGTCGCCCCAGATCGCTGTTCATCAGGTCGCCGAACAGCGTGAACGCCTCGTTCTTGTAGGCGACCAGCGGCTCGATCTGGGCGAACCCGCGCAGGTGGATCCCCTGCGCAGGTAGTCCATGTCGTACAGGTGCTCGTGCCAGCGCTGGTCGATGATCTGCAGCAGCAGGAAGCGCTCGAGCTCGCGCATCAGCTCCGCGCCGAGCTCCTCCTCGCGCTGGTCGTACTGGGCCAGCGCCTCCTCCTGGAGGTCGCGCGGTCAGCTCCTCGCGGTCGACGCGCTCGGGGTCGATCGTCGAGCAGCTCGTCGCTCGGCGTGAAGATCTCCTCGATCCGGCGCAGCAGCCCGTCGACGTCCCAGTCCTCGACGAAGTCGCCGGCGGTGTACTCCTCGACCAGCCGCTCGATCAGGCTCGACGATCTCCTCGCGCGCGGCGTCGCTCATGTCGCGGCCCTCGAGCACCTCGTCGCGATAGGTGTAGATCACCTCGCGCTGCTGGTTGAGCACGTCGTCGTACTCGAGCGTGTGCTTGCGCATCAGGAAGTGCTGCTCCTCGACCTTGCGCTGCGCCTTCTCGATCTGCTTGGAGAGCATCCCGGCCTCGATCGGCTCCTCGTTGCCCTCGTCGTCGATCGTGCCGAGCCGGTCGAGGATCTTGTAGATCCGCTCGCCGGCGAACAGCCGCACGAGGTCGTCCTGGGCGGACAGGAAGAAGCGCGACTCGCCCGGGTCGCCCTGGCGGCCGGAGCGGCCGCGCAGCTGGTTGTCGATCCGCCGCGACTCGTGGCGCTCGGTGCCGAGGATGAACAGCCCGCCGGCCTCGAGCACCTGCTCGCGCAGCTCCTCGACGCGCGCGCTCGATCGTCGGCAGCACCCGTCTCGAGGTGCTCGTCGTAGTCCGGCATCGCCGGGCTGCAGGCCGAGCTTGGCGACCTCCAGCCGCGCGAGATGCTCGGCGTTGCCGCCGAGCTTGATGTCGACGCCGCGGCCGGCCATGTTGGTCGCGATCGTGACCGCGCCGGGCGCGCCCGCCTCGGCGATCGTCTCGCCCTCGCGCTCGGCGTGCTCGGGCTTGGCGTTCAGCACGGTGTGCTGGATCCCCTTGCGCCTCAGCCGCTCGGACAGCAGCTCGGAGACCTCGACCGAGATCGTCCCGACGAGCACCGGCTGGCCGGCCTCGTGGCGCGCCTCGATCTCGCTGACGACCGCCGTCCACTTGCCGTCCTTGGTCTTGTAGACCTGATCGTTGCGGTCGTCGCGGACCATCGGGCGGTTGGTCGGGATCTGGACGACCGGCAGCTCGTAGATCTTCATGAACTCGGTCGCCTCGGTCAGCGCCGTGCCGGTCATCCCCGCGAGCTTGTCGTACATCCGGAAGTAGTTCTGCAGCGTGATCGTCGCCAGCGTCTGGTTCTCCTCCTGGATCGCGGACGCCCTCCTTCGCCTCGACCGCCTGGTGCAGACCCTCGGACCAGCGCCGGCCCTCGAGGATCCGGCCGGTGAACTCGTCGATGATCTTGACCTCGCCGTCGATCACCGCGTAGTCGACGTCGCGCTTGTACAGCGACTCGGCCTTCAGCGACTGGTTCAGGTGGTTGACGAGGTGGCCGTTCTCGGCCCGGTAGAGGTGGTCGATCCCGAGGAACCGCTCGGCCTTGGCGACGCCCTGCTCGGTGACCGAGACCGTCTTGTGCTTCTCGTCGAACTCGTAGTCGAAGTCGGCGACGAACTCCTTCTTGGTCCGCGGGTCCATGCCCTCGGGCGTCTTGCCCGGCCGCAGCTGCGGCGCCAGCCGCGCGAACTGTGACGTACAGGTCGGCCGCCTGCTCGGGCGCGCCGGAGATGATCAGCGGCGTCCGCGCCTCGTCGATCAGGATGTTGTCGACCTCGTCGACGATCGCGAACGTGTGGTACGGCGACTTGCCCTCCTCGGGCTTCGGCCGCGCCGCCGTGCTGGACCTTCTCCTCGAGCGTCTTCGCCATGTTGTCGCGCAGGTAGTCGAAGCCGAACTCGGAGTTGGTGCCGTAGGTGACGTCGGCCGCGTAGGCGGCGCGCTTCTCCTCGTACGGCTGCATGTTCTGCAGCACGCCGACGCTCACGCCGAGCATGTCGTAGATCGGCTTCATCCACATCGCGTCGCGGCGCGCCAGGTAGTCGTTGACGGTGACGACGTGGACGCCGCGGCCGGCCGAGCGAGTTGAGCACGACCGCGAGCGTCGCGGTCAGGGTCTTGCCCTCGCCGGTCTTCATCTCGGCGATCGCGCCGTCGTGGAGCACCATGCCGCCGATCAGCTGGACGTCGAAGTGGCGCATCCCCATCGTGCGCTTGCCGGCCTCGCGCACCAGCGCGAAGCACTCGTACAGCAGGTCGTCGAGGGTCTCGCCGTCGCGCGCGCGCTCGCGCAGCTCGTCGGCGGCCTCCCGGAGCTCGTCGTCGGTCGAAGTGCTCGAGCTCCTCCTCGAACGCGTTGATCCGCGCCGACCCGCTGCTCGTAGGCCTTGAACTTCTTCGCCTCGCCCATGCGAAGGGCGCGGTCCAGGAACGACATGGGTCTAAGGGACTAGCGAGTGGCGCTCGGGGCTCGTCAGCGCCGAGGCGTTCATGGCGACCCGATTTCAGCCGACGCCTAGTTGACGCGGCCGGCGATCGGAGCCAGTCGGCCGGCGCGAGTCGCCCGGCGAGCGGCGACTCCTCGGACCCGCGCGGCTCGCGCCGCTTGCGCCGCTTGTCGCGGTGGCGCTTGACCTGCACGCGCGAGCTCGTCGTGACGACATGTTGATCGAATGCACGATGTCCGGCGAGGCGTCCCGCGCCCGCAGCGTCACCCCCTTGAGATGCAGCGTCGCCTCGGCGACCTGCGAGTCGGCATTCGCGGGGTTGCGCTCCTCGAAGAGCTCGACCTCCAGCTCGGCCAGCTCCGAGACCTGCCGCGCGACCTTGCGAAAGCGCTTGGCGACGTGCTCCCTCAGGTCCTCGGAGACGGGCAGGTTGCGGCCCTTGACCTCGATCCGCATCGGCCGACCTCCTTGTGTGAAGGATTGGATGTGCTGCGAACGACGCAGATTAATCCGTCGCCCGGCCGTTTGTCGATCGCGAGCAATGTCGCTGACTCTGGCCCCGCCGATCTGCCTGGACGTTCGAGCCGACCGCGCTCGTGTCGGTGGTCGCGCTCGCCTGCGCTGTACCTCGCGGCCTGGCGCCGCGCCCGCACGCCGCGGCGAGCCGCACCCGCCGGGCTACGGCCGGCTGGCGCTGTTCGCCGGCGGGATGCTGCGCGATCCTGGTCGCGCTGGTCTCGCCGCTCGACGCGCTCGGCGACCAGCTGATGGTGATGCACATGGTCCAGCACATGCTGCTGCTCGACATCGCGCCGATCCTGCTGATCCTCGGCCTCACGAAGGTGCTGCTGCGCCCGGTCACACGGCGCCTCACCGCGGTCGAGCGGCGCGCCGGATTCCTCGCCCACCCGGCGTTCGCGGTGCTCGCTGTACGCCGGCGTGCATGTGGCTCTGGCACATCCCGGCGCTGTACGACGCGGCGCTGGGCAACAGCACGTCCACGTGCTCGAGCACCTCTGCTTCGTCTCGGCCGGCGTCGCTCTACTGGTGGCACGTCCTCTCGCCGATCCGCGGGCGCATGCGGCTCGGCGGGATGGGCCCGGTCGTGTACATGGCGAGACCAAGCTGCTCGTCGGGCTGCTCGGGATCGTGCTCGCGTTCGCGCCGCGCGTGTTCTACCCGTTCTACGCAGCACCAGCCCCACTACTGGGGCCTGACGCCGCGTCAGGACCAGTCGATGGCCGGCCTGGTGATGGCGCTCGAGCAGTCGATCGTGATGGGGATCGCGCTCGTGTGCCTGTTCGTGCGGATGCTCGCCGAGTCCGAGCGCGAGGCGCAGCGCGAGGAGAGATTCATCCCCAACTGAGGGGCGTCAAAAACCCCCGCCTGGGAGAGTCAAAGCTCCCCACCCGGAACCGAACAATGCGGATCCAGTTCCACCCCTCGGAACCGGATCCGCAAAGTTCGAAGTGGGCGGAGCGCCTAGCGGCTCCGCCGACCGCATTGCTACCCCTACCTCAGTGCAGGGGGTGCTCGACGTCGATCGTCGTGCTGCCTGCGACGCCGTCGAAGTTCGTCGCGGTGAACTCCACGGTGTACGGACGCTTGCCGTGCTTGCAGCCGACCGACGACTGGAACGCGACGGTCTTGCCGTTGACCTTCTTCGTCAGCTTGAAGTACGTCAGGTGCTCGGGCAGCAGCGACCCGGTCAGCCCGGGGATCGGGACGAGACGTCCGGCGGGAGCGGCACGTCGAGGACGAGCCACTTGCCCTCATGCTCAGCGTGCCCTGGTAGGGGCCGACCGAACCGGTCGTGAGCGCGCCGTTGAAGCAGACGTGCGTCGCATTGGTCCGGAAGAAGAACGCCAGCTTCCCGTGGCCGCCGTTGAACACGTCGAGCAGGACCGAGCAGCCCGTGCCCGCTGCCACCGTCGGGGTGATCTGCGGGCCGATCGACGCAGTCAGGGTGCCGGTTGCGACCATCGATCCCTTCGGGCAGCTCGCGTCGCTCTTCGCGTTCTTGATCGTGTTGAAGCTACACGTCGGGAACTCCTTCGTGTCGAACCTGAGACCGTAGATCTTGGTCAGGATGTCGGTCAGCGGCGCGGTCCGGTTGCCGCCGGTGCCGCCCGCGACGTAGTTGTCGATCACCGATATCGGCGCAGGCGAGCTCACGCTGCCGGCCTTGTTCCGCTTGAAGCCGAGTGTCGACCCGGTGTAGGTGTTGAACGCGCCACTGGCGGCGAATGCCGCCGTGGCGACTGCGAGCGCGGCCAGCGCCGTGGCCGCAAACATGATCCGCCTCATCGTCTCCTCCTTTGGACTTGGACGGGGTTGGTACGCGAGCAGAGCCGGCCGTGCTCATGGCAATGGTTTCAGTTGTGGGAAAGCCTGTAGTTGACCGGTGGTCAGTGCGCCGAGCGGAGGTTGCGCCTTGCACGGCGGGCCACTGGGGTCAGAGGTGAAGTACACGCTCTGAAGAACCTCTGCGAGGGTAGCGTCGATCCCCGGGCCGATTGTTGGCAGCGGATTGGCTGTACATAAGTAACTCCCGAAAACCGGCCATCCTTGCTGCAAGCTCGAATAAGCTCCGGGCGCCATATAGGGGTTCCCGCGGTTGCTCTCGAGCCGGTGCTGATAGTTGGTCAGCACCTCGGGGTTGACCGGGTTCGAGACCCGGAGGTAGTGCAGCAGCGCGGTCCCGGCCGCATTCTGGATCGTGGCCTGCGTCGCGGCCGTGCTGTTGGCGAAGAACGCCGCGATCTCGCGCCGGTAGGTGTTGATGTAGTCGAGCACGGGCACGACGCTGCCGAGATAGGGCGTCAGACGGGCGAGCCAGCGGCACGCTCTCGTTGAGGAACTGCTCGAGCGCGGGGAAGCCGGCCTTCGATGCAGCGGTCAGCGGACCGACGTTCACCAGCGACGTCGCGGAGCGCGCTCGCGAGCGGCGGCAGCGCCTCGCAGCGCCGGGCTCAGCTGGGCGGCCGCCGGGCGCAGCTCGTCGATCAGCGGCTTGGTGTTGCGCGGCGAACTGCGCGGCGCGATCGACGGTCGCCTGGGTCGCGATCAGGAACGCCGGGAACGCCTTGATCGTGGCCGCGAGCGCCGCGTCCTGGGCCGCGGTCGCGGCGAACACCGCGTTGGCGTTGCGGATCAGCCCTGGAGCTGCGGCCGGCGAGCGCTCAGCGCCGAGAACACCTGGCCGCCGTGCCGACAGCAGCGCGGTGGTCGCGGCGCTCTGGCGGTTGCAGCACGGCCAGCACCGAGTTCGACGTTGGTCGCGAACGGGTACAGCTGGGCGATCGCCGCGTTGAACTCCTGGCCGCGGTTGGTCAGCGCGATCCCGTCCTGCTGCATCCAGGTCTCGAACGCCTGCCGCGTCGCGGGGTCGAACGTCGAGAGGATCTGATCGAGCTGGACGGTCGGCGCGACCTGCCCCTGCGGGAGCGTGCCCGCCGTCGGGGAGCTTCGGCCCGTTCGCGATGCCGGTGCGACAGCTCCACGTAGGTCTCGCCGAGCAGCGACTTCTGCGCGCAGGATCGCGCGCGTGTCGGCCGGCCGCGGCGCGTACTGGCGGTCGATCTGGATCACCGCCCTGGTCAGCCCGGTTCGCCGGTCGAGGCCGACGCTGACGACCTTGCCGACGCTGACGCCGGAGATCCGCACGTCCGACTGCGGCGCCAGCTGGATCGCCTGGTTGAACTCGACGCTGAACCGGTAGCCCTGCGGGCGCGAACGGGATCGTGCCGCCGAACGAGATCCAGAGGAAGATCAGCAGCCCGATGCACGACGCCGCGAACGCGACCATCGTCGAGCATCGCGGCCTCGACTGGGCGCCTGCGTGTTCACTGCCCGAGCCCCTTGTCCTCGGGGCAGATCTGGAACCGAGTCGGGCGGATTGAGCAGGTCGATCAGCGCCGAGCAGCGACGGCGTCGACTGCTGGATCGTCGCCAGCAGGTCCAGCTGCGGGCACGTCGCCATGAAGATCCCTCGCACGATCGGCCCGTGGGCGTCCTGCGTGCTCGTCAGGCTGGCGGCGATGTGGGCGAGCCACGCCCCCCAGAACAGGTAGCCCTGCTGAGCGCCGCCGGGCTGGTAGGCGAGCGTGTTGAACAGCTTGTTCAGGACGCCGATCGAGCTGGTCAGCGGCGGCGTGGCCTGCGCCAGGTCGCTCGCCGCCGGCGCCAGCGTGCGCGCCAGCGGCTGCAGCGCGACCGAGAACGGCCGCAGCTGGTTGCGGATCACCGGCGTCGTGTCCTGGAACAGCGGCCGCGAGGCGCTCAGCGCCGGCGCGAGCGCGTGCGCGAACGGCACCAGCGCCTGGAGCGTCGGCCCGGCTCGCGTTCGCGAACGAGCGCACCTTGCCGAGCGTCTGGCTCGTCTGCTGCAGCGTTCCCGGGAGCAGCGTCAGCGCTGACTCGCAGCTGCGCGTCCTGCGAGGAGATCGCCGAGAAGTTCGTGTTCGAGGAGCGGATCAGCGAGGCGAGCTCGCCCTCGACGGACCCGACCGAGCCGGCGACGAGGTTGAGGTTGTGGATCGACGCCGCATGATGTTCTGCGCGCCGCTGGGCGAGCAGGCTCGCGAACGTCTCGCGTGTCGCGGTTCAGCGGCGCGAACCGCTTGAACGTCCCGCGCAGGTCGGCGACCGCGGATCGGGCTCGGCCGCGTCGACCGTCGGTGCCCGGGTTCGCGGAACGCCTGCGCGCCGCCGGCGAGCAGCAGCAGCAGGTAGTTGCGCGTGTCGGCGTCGAGCGAGGAGAGGATCTGATCGACGTCGATGTCGGGACTGGTCGACGCGAGCGCCGAGCTCGCCGCCGGCCGGGAACGGGCCCGCGGCCGGCGTGCCCGGGATCCAGCGACAGGTACATGTCCTTCAGCGGCGTGCGCGGCCGCAGCAGCACGGTCGCGTTGCGGTAGATCGGCGCGTACTGCTTGTCGATGTTCATCGTCACGACGGCCCGGCCGTTCTGGAGCTTCGACGCCGCCGACCTGGCCGACCTGGACGCCGGCGATCGTCGACCGGCTGGCCCTGGCCGGAGGTGACCGCCGAGGCCTCGGAGAACTCGGCGTAGACCGTGTAGTAGCTCTTGCCCGAACGTGAACGACGGCTGGTGGCGCAGGATGTAGGCCGGCGACGAGCGACGGCCGCGACGACAGCGCCGCGATCGCGACGAAGTCGCGGCGGTGGGTGAGGATCGCGCGCTTCACGGCCCGGCTCCCGTGCTGCCGCTGTTGAGCGTTCGGCGGCCGGTTCTCGGAGCAGGGCACGTTGCGGCGAGCGGCGGCGCGTGCGCCGGGAACGCCGGGCGCGTCCCGAGCGGCGGCAGCACCGCGTTGCCGTACAGCGGACCCTCGACCGGCAGCGCGCCGTCTGCACGCGGTCGTCGCCGCCCGCGACCGAGACGCGGATGTAGCGGCCGTTGCCGTCGAAGTTCGCCGGCCGCGCCCGCGATCCCGACCGCGCTCTGGAACAGCTCCTGGTAGACCTGCAGCCCGGTCCTCGATCGGCGGGTCCGAGATCACCTCGTTGCCGGTCGGGATGACGTTGTGGGTGAAGCAGTCGCGCGAGCGGCGTCGACTCGCGTGCAGCAGCGCTCGTCGAGCGCGATCACGGTCGGCTCGTGTCCTGGACCGCGGGCGTCAGGTCGCGTCAGCAGCCCGCCGAGCTCGCTGCGGCGAGACCAGCGCGTTGGCCTGCGCCAGCCACGGCAGGCCGGCGGCGATCGTCGGGCCGGGCTGCTTGACGCCCGGGCAGGATCGCGGCGGCGAACTCGCTGCGTCGGCCCGAACGAGCGCCTGCAGCGGGCCGAGCGCGGCCTTCGTGTCGCGCAGCAGCGCCGGCAGCAGCGCGATCGTCTGGCCCAGAGCTCCTGCTGGCGCGCGGCCAGCGCCGCCATCGTCGCGTTGAACGTCGTCACCAGGCTCGCGAGCTGCTCGGCTGGTCGGCCGCCAGCGCCTGGAACACCTTCTCGTTGCCGGCGACGACGCCCGAGAGGTCGTGCGGCTCGGTCCCCGAGCAGCGCCTGGTTGACGATCGCCGACGCCCTGAACGCGTCGGCCGAGTAGTCCAGCGACTGGTTCAGCGCCTGGCCGCCGGTCAGCCCGCGCACGCTCGGGTCCTGGGTGGCGTCCTGCGCCGCGTCGGCGGCGCGTTGAGCGCGCGGTCCGAGCCCCTGCAGCAGCGTCTGCAGGTTGGCGCGCGCGTCGGAGTTCAGCGACGACAGCACGCGGTCGAGCTGCACCGGCCCGCTGTTGTGCGCGGCGGGCAGCGTGGCGCCGGAGCTGCAGCGGCGGCGCGCTCGGGGTGCCGGGCTGCAGGTCGATGTAGAAGTTGCCCTCCAGGAACAGCCGCGGCCGGATCTGCGACGGTCGCGTTGGCGTGGATCGGCAGGCCGTTCTCAGTCGATCGTCCATCGTCACCAGCGGCGGCGGTGCGAGTCGCCGCCGATGTGCTGACGCCCGGTCACCTTGCCGACGTCGACGCCGGCGATCCGCACCGGCGAGGCGAGATGTCAGCTCGGTCTGCGTCGTGAACACCGCCTTGAGCACGAACGGCGGCGCGGTGAACGGGATCGGCCCGCCGAACACGAGCCAGCAGATCGCGGCCACGATCACGACGATCGCCGATCGCGCCGGCGGCGAAGTTGGAGACGCGCGGCCGGTGGCGCCGCATCCGCCACTCGCTCTGTCGTCTTCTCGGTCTTGAGCCCGACGTTGCCGGGCGGGTTGCCGATCGACGCGCTGGTACCTGAGTACGGCTCGTTGCCGGCCGAGCACTCGCGGCGTCTGCCCGGGCGAGGCGGTGTTCGGGTACGGGTTCGACGTGCAGCGGCCCGTGCTCCGTGCGGTCGACGCCCGGGCCGGCGTCGTGTACGGACGGCTGCGACGGAACCGCTTCGCCGCCGCAGCACGTCGTCGATCGCGACGATCTGGAACCGCAGCGACGGCGCCGTTGCGGCGTGTGCTCGGACAGCGCGCTCGGCGATGTTGCGCAGGAACAGCGTCACGTAGTTGCAGGTCGCCTGGACCGGCGTCAGGAACGCCAGCGGCGGGCGCGAGGCTGCTGGCAGCGTCAGCGTCAGGCCGGTCGAGCCCCTGCTGGACGGCCGGGTTGTCGGCGAAGGTGCTCGAGCGTCTGTGCGAGCAGGCTGACGCAGCCGCTGGTCGAGCGCGATCGTTGCCGGGCAGGTTGCGCGCCCGGCCGCGAACGCGTCGGCGAGCACCGGCGCGCTCGTCGGCAGCGTCGCGAACCCCGGCGTCGAGCTCGGTCGAACAGCGCCGCGGTGTCGGTCAGGAACGACCGGATCACCGGGCTGTCCGTGATCACCGCGTGTGAACGTCGGCGGCGTCTGCGAGATCCTGTCCTGCAGGGACGGGACCGCGACGCCGGCGCCAGCGCCGTGAACGTCGTGTCGAGGTTCGCGAACAGCGTCCGCCTGCGTCTGGGCGACCGGCGCCAGCGCCGCCGAGAACTGCTCGAGCCCGCGGAAGAACCCGGCGAGGTCGGTGCTGCGGCGACGCCAGGTTGCGCGCCACCGGCCCGAGGTCGTCGACGCAGCGGCACGAACGCGCCGATCGCGTCGTTGAGGTCGCTGCCCCGGCCGGCGAGCGCCTCGCCGAAGCCGATCGTCGACGCGCTGACACGCCGTGCCGCGTCGGCGGCGTGAACATGTTCAGCACCTGGTCGAGGTCGACCGTGGCGCCGGTCTGGCTGATCGGCACGGTCGCGCCGTTCGGACAGCCCGCGCTGCGAGTGGCCCGGGGTGACCGCCAGGTACTTGAGCCCGATCGAGCCCTTCAGCCGGACGTGAAGCGCGTGTCGACCGGCAGCGGCTCGACGTTCTTGTCGAGCTTCAGGTTGAGCACCGCGATCGGCGTGCCGGCGCGGTCGCGCGTCGGCGCGATCCCGGGCTGACGAGCCGACCAGCGCGCCGCCCTCGTGGACGTCGTCGCCCGTGCGTCAGCTCCGCGGCGTCGCGCATCTGGACGTGGAGCGCGTAGCTCGGCACGAACGGCAGGCCGGTGTTGGCGTTGTAGGCGAGCGCGACGGCGACGATCACGACCAGCACGGTCAGCGCCCCGATCAGCACCGGGCTTGCGCAGCAAGCTCGCGCTCGCGGCGCGCCGGCGCGTTCACTCGCCCGCTCCCGATCAGGTAGGCGAGCAGGCCTCAGCGCCGACGGCGCGTCGTGCGCGGTCGCGCGCGCGTTGACCGCCTGCGACCAGCGCCTGGGCGACGATCGTGCGGTGCGCGGCGGCTGGCGCGGGTCCGGCGCTGCTGCTGCGCCGGGTGCGGCGCGCTTGGGCGGCGCCGTGCGCTCGACTCGGCATCGCGGCGCGTCGCGCGCGTGCTGGCGCGTCGAAGTTCGCCGAGCAGCCCGGCGACCGCCGTCGTCGCAGTACGCCGGTGCAGCCGCTGACCAGCGGCTCGCTCGCGCACGTAGTGGCCGGCGCTGTCGAAGCCGTTGACGCGCGTCGTGCCGTTGAACAGCAGCTCATCAGCTGCTCGATCGCCGCCGGTCGTGTCGAGGCTCTCGAGCAGCTTGTCGAGCTGACTGCGCGCCGGCCGGGTCGCTGGTCGCCGAGCCGCCGCAGCTGCTGGGCGAGCGGCAGCGTCGCGACCAGCGGCGGCTGCGATTGCTGCGCCGCGGCCTGCCGAGCGCGATCAGCGCCGTGCGCGCCGCGGTCGCGAACGGCGTCAGCGTTCGCGAACTGCCGGCCGAGCGCCGGCGGCGCTCTGGCCGAGCTAGCGTCATCACCGGCGTCCCCTGCTCGGCGAGCGCGCCGAGGTCGGCCATCAGCGGCCGCAGCTGGCGCAGGAACGACGGGAACAGCTGGAACGATGCGCGAGCCGTCGTTCGCGCGCGCCGCGCGGCGCCGCCGAGGTCGTGTTCGCCTGGCGTGACGAAGCCGGCGATCGCGTCGCGCTCCCTCGCGAGCGGCGCCAGCACCGTGTCCGAGTCGCGTCGCGAGCTGCGCGAGCTGCCGGTTCTGCGCGGCGAGGATCTTGAGCACCTTGTCGGTGTCGCCGAGCGCCGGGTTGGCGCGGTGGATCACCGCGTTGAGGTCCGAGCCGCGCGCCGCCAGCCCGGTGCCGAGCTCGTCGATGGATCAGCGCGAGCGGCTGGCGGACCGGCTCCTGCGAGATGTTCTGGACGATGTCGGAGTCGACCGGCGAGCTCGTGTCTGCGTCACCGGCAGAGGTACTCGCCCGTGCCCGGGCCCGCTGGTGATCTGCTGCAGCGGCGGCGCGCTGCGCGTTCCCGGGCTGCAGTCGACGTACTTCTCGCCGATCAGCGACTGCGGGCGGATCGCGCATGTGGCGTTGGCGTGGAACGGGGTGAAGTCCGCGTTGTCGATCTCGATCACCGCGGCGCGCCGCGCGCCGGCTGAGTTCCGCGGCGTGCACCGCCAGCGACTTGGATCGAGCCGACCGGCGCGCCGGCGATCCGCACGTCCTCGCCCGACACCGCGAACGAGGCGTCGTCGAAGATCGCGCGCACCGTGTAGGGACCGCTGGACCGCCGCTCGACGCGCGGACGCGGTCAGCGCCGAGCGCGATCGCCGACGCGCGACGACCAGCACCGCCGCGATTGCGCGCGAGGCGCCTCATGGTCCGGGCGGGGTCGAGCTGCGGGTCGCAGCCGGGCACCGCCACGGCGCCGAGCCGTCGGCGAGCGGCTGCACGGCGCCGCCCGGGCAGCGGCGCGTGCACGACCTGGAGGCCCGTCGTAGCGGTCTGCGAGGGAACGGATCGGCGTCGAGCTGGTTGGCGCCGTCGACCGCGAACGCGCGAACACCGGCTGCGTCGCGCGCGTAGTGGCCGTTGGCGTCGTAGTAGGCGCTCGCCTGGCCGACGTTCGTCAGCGCCGCGACGACGTCGGGCGTGTACTCGCGCAGGTAGTCGAGCTGCGGCTGGACTGTTCATCTGCTTGATCAGCTGCGGGAACGCGCGCGCCGCGATCCGCGCCAGCGACGGGCGTCTCCCGCAGCAGCGTGGTCAGGTCGCCGCTGCCCGGTCGGATTGCGGATCAGCGTCGTTGAGCTGCGCGAGCGTCGGGATCGACTGCCGGTGACCAGCTGCTTCAGCGCCGCGGCGAACGGCTCAGCTGGCGAGACTGCCGGCTTCGACGCGTTGACCACCGGGTCAGCGCGTCGAGCGTCGTGCGCAGCCCCGCGAACGTGCGTCGTCGAGCCGGTTGCAGCGCGCCCGGCAGCAGCGCCAGCGCCTGCTCGAGCGCGTGGCTCTGGCTGCGCGATCGCGCCGGTCGCCTGGTTGCGTGTTGGAGACCAGCTGCGTCAGCTCGCTGCGCTGCGCGAGGCGAGCGCCTGCATCGCCTGCGCGCCCTGCACGAGCAGGCCGTCGAACGCCGGCTCGTCACGGTCAGCTCCTCGGTCACGTCGCTCGTGCTCGGCGAGCGCCGGGCGCGAGGTACTGGAGCGTCCGGTTGGCGGCCTCGCGCCTGCCCTGGATGCTCGCCGCCTCGCCCCTGGATGAAGTTGCGCAGCCCGTGCGCGTGAGTGGGTCGAGCGAGTCGAACAGCTGGTCGAGGCTGACCTCGCGAGTAGGTGTGCGCTCGACGGCGATCAGCGCCGCCGCCGGGATCGGCGGGGCGTTCGCCGGCCCGGGCTCGAGCACGACGTACTTGTTCGCGATCCCCGACAGCGAGTTCTCGTAGATCCGCGCGACCGTGCCCTGGTGCAGCGGTGCGACGCCGGAGCTGACCGCCATCACGACTTGCGCCAGGCCGTTCGGGGTCAGCCCGATCGACTGACCGAGCCCGACCGCGGCCGGGCCGATCAGCACGTTGTTGCCGGTCACGAGCCCGCTCGCGTCCTGGAAGTCGGCGCTGACCGTGTAGCCGGCGACGCTTGCCGAAGCACCAGGACGACGACCACCACGATCGCGCAGCGACCAGCGCGCCGGCCGCGCGCGATCGCGTCGTCGGCTGACTCCCGGCCGCGACCGCGACGCCCTTCACCGGCTGTGGCATCCCGGTTCCATCAGAGGCGTTCGTGCCGGCGTCGCGATCGATCTCTCTCCTCGATCGCGCTCCGTCGCGCGGCGCGGACCATCCTGTCAAAGTCGGCTGCCAGACTGTGCCATCGCGCGAGCCGTTGAGCGCACGCGCGCGGCTTCATGCAGCCGCGTTCGGCCTGCGGCGGGCACAGCAGCGCCGCGCCGATCGCGCCGCCGAGGTCGCCGAGCGCGGCGACGTGGACGTCCGGCGGGTTGTCGGTCGTTGAACAGGTGCGGCATGCATCGCCGTCGCGCGATCCGGTCCGCGAACGGCTGCGCCGAAGCGGACCCCGAGACCGCCGCCGATGATCACCGCCTCGACGTCGAGCAGGTTGACCGCCGACGCGATGCCGGCCCCGAGCGCCTCGACCGCCTCGTCGATCAGCTCGGTCGCGAGCTGGTCGCCGTGCTCGAGCGCGTGCGCCCAGATCGCAGCTCGTCAGCCGCGTGCGCCCGCGCTCCTTCATCAGCTTGAACAGGTCGGTCCTGCTGCCCTTCTCGATCTCAGCTTGCGCGCCCGGGCCTCCATCGAGGCCCGGCCCGGCGTACGCCTCGATGCATCCGCGGCGGCCGCACGGGCACAGCGCGCCGTCGATCTTGACCACCATGTGGCCGATCTCGCCGGCGCCGCCGCGCCCGAGCCACGGCTTCCCGTCGAGGATCAGCCCGCCGCCGACGCCGGTGCCCCAGAACACGCCGAGCAGCGACCGGTATGGCTTGCCGGCGCCGAGCTTGAACTCGGCGTCGGTCGCGACCTGCACGTCGTTGCCGACGTACACCGGCGGTGCCGAGCTGCGCCGCGACAGCGCCGGCCCGAGCGCGAAGCGCCCGTCCCAGTCCGGGCAGGTTGCGCGCGTTCGACACCGCGCCGGCTCGCGGCGTCGACGACGCCCGGCGAGCCGACGCCGACGCCGTTCAGCTCAGCGGGCTCGACGCCGGCGTCGCTGCGCCGCGTCGATCAGCGCCGGCGCCATCTCGGCCGCCGACCTCCTCGGGGCCCCCCTCGGTCGGCGTCGGCCGGCGCGCCGAGCCGAGCACCTTGTTGCGCGGATCGACGACGATCGCCTTCGATCTTCGTCCCGCCGAGGTCGATCCCGCCGCGGAGCGGCCTGCGTGCTGGTCGTCGCTTGCATGTGTGGATCCTCGCAGACCGAACGGAACGTCAGCCCCAGGACTCGCGGTAGTGCTCCTGCTCGGGGGTCGGCTCGTCGATCGCGACGCCGAGCGCGGCCAGCTTCAGCCGCCCGACCTCGCGGTCGATCGCCGCCGGCACCGGGTGCACGCCCGGCGGCAGCGCACCCGGCTCGCGCACCAGCTCCTCGACGCACAGCGCCTGCAGCGCGAACGAGACGTCCATCACCGCCGCCGGATGGCCCTCGGCGGCGGCCAGGTTGACGACGCGCCCGTGCGCGAGCAGGTTCAGCCGCCGCCCGTCGGCCAGCCCGTACTGCTCGACCAGCGGCCGCACCGTCGCGGACGCCGCCGGTCGCGCCAGCGCGCGCAGCTCGTCGAGGTCGATCTCGACGTCGAAGTGGCCGGCGTTGGCCAGCAGCGCGCCGTCCTTCATCCGCTCGAAGTGCTCGCCGCGCAGCACCCGGCGCGAGCCGGTGACGGTGATGAACATGTCGCCGCGCTCGGCGGCCTGCCAGCGCGCGGCATCACCTCGTAGCCGGCCATCCGCGCCTCGAGCGCGCGCAGCGGATCGACCTCGCAGACGATCACCGCCGCGCCGGCGCCGCGGGCGCGCTCGGCGACGCCCTGGCCGGCCCAGCCGTAGCCGACCACGACCACGCGTCTGCCCCGCGAGCAGCACGTTGCTGGCGCGCACGATCCCGTCGAGCGCCGACTGGCCGGTGCCGTGGCGGTCGTTCAGCGCTCGCTCGGTCCGCGCCTCGTTGACGGCCAGCACCGGGCAGCGAGCCCGCCCTGCTCCTCCAGCCGGCGCAGCCGCACGAGGCCCGTGGTCGTCTCCTCGGTGCCGCCGATCAGCGGGTCGAGCGCGCCGCCGCCGCTCGCGTGCGCCGTGACCAGCAGGTCGGCGCCGTCGTCGAGCGTCACCTGCGGCCTTGCCCGCGCAGCAGCGCCCGCACGTGCTCGGCGTACGTGTCGAGCTCCTCGCCGCGCACGGGCCCGCACCTCGACGCCGTGCCCGTCACCAGCGCCGCCGCGACGTCGTCCTGCGTCGAGAGCGGATTGGCCGAGCACAGCGCGACGTCGCGCCGCCCGCCTTCAGCGTCCGGACCAGGTTCGCCGTCTCGGCCGTGACGTGCAGGCAGGCCGCGACCCGAGATCCGTCGAGCGGCCGCTCGCGCCCGAACCGCTCGCGGATCTGCGCGAGCACCGGCATCTGCCCGGCCGCCCACGCGATCCGCGCCGCGCCCTCGGGGGCGAGCGAGAGGTCGGCGACGTCGTGCGGCGGGAGCGGACTGCGCGCCATCCGTCGCCCGTCTGGCGTGTCCGTTGCTGGGCTCGCGTCCCGCCGCTGCGATGCGTCGTCTGGCGAGCTAGTACCGGTAGTGGTCGGGCTTGTACGGGCCCTCGACCGGGACGCCGAGGTAGGCGGCCTGCGTCGGCGGTCAGCTCGGTCAGCCTCACGCCGAGCGCGTCGAGGTGCAGCCGCGCGACCTTCTCGTCGAGGTGCTTGGGCAGCGTGTAGACGCGCTTCTCGTAGACGTCGGTGTGCCGAACAGCTCGATCTGCGCGATCACCTGGTTGGTGAACGAGTTCGACATCACGAAGCTCGGGTGGCCGGTCGCGTTGCCGAGGTTCAGCAGCCGGCCCTCGGACAGCACGATGATCGAGTGCCCGTCGGAGAACACCCACTCGTCGACCTGCGGCTTGATGTTGATCCGCTCGATCCCCGGCGATGCGCCGCCAGCCCGGCCATGTCGATCTCGTTGTCGAAGTGGCCGATGTTGCCGACGATCGCCTGGTGCTTCATCCGCGCCATGTGCGCGGCGGTGATCACGTCCTTGTTGCCGGTCGTGGTGACGAAGATGTCGGCGGTCGCGACGACGTCCTCGAGCGTCGCGACCTGGTAGCCGTCCATCGCCGCCTGCAGCGCGCAGATCGGGTCGATCTCGGTCACGATCACCCGCGCGCCCTGGCCGCGCAGCGACTCCGCGCAGCCCTTGCCGACGTCGCCGTAGCCGCACACGACCGCGACCTTGCCGCCGATCAGCACGTCGGTGGCGCGGTTGATCCCGTCGATCAGCGAGTGGCGGCAGCCGTACTTGTTGTCGAACTTCGACTTCGTGACCGAGTCGTTGACGTTGATCGCCGGGAACAGCAGCGTGCCCTGCTCGGCGAACTGGTAGAGCCGGTGGACGCCGGTCGTGGTCTCCTCGGTCACGCCCTTGATCGCCGCCGCGATCTTCGTGAAGCGCTGCGGGTCCTCCGCCAGCGAGCGCGTCAGCAGCTCGAGGATCGACCCGGAACTCCTCGATCTCGGCGCTCGACGGGATCCGGCACCGCGCCGGCGCGCTCGAACTCGACGCCCTTGTGGACCAGCAGCGTCGCGTCGCCGCCGTCGTCGAGGATCATGTTCGGGCCCGTCGTCATCCGGCCCACGTCAGCGCCTGCTCGGTGCACCACCAGTACTCCTCGAGCGTCTCGCCCTTCCACGCGAACACCGGCACGCCCTGCGGGTCCTCCGGCGTGCCCGTCCGGGCCGACGACGACCGCCGCCGCCGCGTGATCCTGGGTCGAGAAGATGTTGCACGACGCCCACCGGACCTCGGCGCCGAGCGCGACCAGCGTCTCGATCAGCACCGCCGTCTGGATCGTCATGTGCAGCGAGCCCGTGATCCGCGCGCCCCGCGAGCGGCTGGCTGCGTCCGCGTACTCGCGCCGGGTCGCCATCAAGCCCGGGCATCTCGTGCTCGGCCAGCCGGATCTCCTTGCGGCCGAACTCGGCCAGCGCCAGATCGGCGACCTTGTAGTCAGTCTTCTCGGCGATCGTGCTCATGTGCTCTCCGGGCGGTTCGTGCGTCATGGTTTCTCGCGGTGGGCGACTCGCGTCTCGGGCGGTCACCGCGCGCGTGGCGCGCCGCGGCTCAGACGGCCGCGAGCAGCCGCTCGTGCTTGTCCTGCTCGAACCGCAGCCAGTCGTCCGGCCTCGACGTCCTCGGGCCGAGTGGCCTCGGCGCGCAGCCATCCCTGGACCGCCGCGCGAAGCTCGGAGTCGATGCTCCAGCCGGGCGGCGAACGCCACGTCGGACAGCGCCAGGTCGAAGCTGCCCGAGCAGCTCCTTCAGCGTCCGCAGCCGCTGCAGCTCGGCCGGGCCGTAGAGCCGGTAGCCGGATCGGACCGCGCCGGCGTGACCAGCCCGCTGCGCTCGACGTAGCGGAGCATCCGCGCCGACCAGCCGGTCGTGTCGGCGGCCTCGTTGATCGTCAGAGCCTGATCATCGGCCGGCAACCTTACCACGAACGTGTCAAGGTTTTCGCGGACTCCGATCCCCCTGCGCGGGGCTCGCGCGTGGCGCGGACAACTCGACCGCAACCCCGTCATCGACACCCGGTCGAGATAAACCGCGCGTGGGCGGACGATCTCGACCGCAACCGCGATCGCGAGCACAAGTCGGAGGTTGCTCGCGGCCGAGAGCGAGGACTTGTTCCTTAGGATCACTCGCTCGATTCGGGCGGATCCGAGGTTTCTACTCGCTCACCCAGTCGCAAGCGCCTGCTTGAGCTCGTCGATCACGTCGACCGGCGCCGGGTCGACGCCGCCGCAGCACCGCCAGGTACAGCGACACCAGGTCGCCGAGCAGCACCAGCGAGACGAGCCGCTCGATGCGCGTCTCGCCGACGCTCGCGACCCGCTCGGTCCACGCCGCGTGCTCGCGATCAGCCCCGCGTCAGCTCGATCCGCTGCGCACGCGCGGGTGCAGGTCGGAGTCGTCGAGGAACACCGCGCTGAAGCGCCCGAGCTGCGGGCGCACCGGCCCAGCCGCGAGCTCGTTGTGGTCGAGCTCGGGCAGCTCGGAGCGAGAACGCCGGGCGTCTTGGCGTTCTCGTTGATCTGCGTCTTCCAGCGGTATGGCGATCGGCGCCGTCAGCCCGGCGCCCACGATCTGCGGCACGGTGCCGTGCAGTCCTGCGCGCGAGCGACTTCGCGAGCGAGTCCGTCGGGAGCGTCCGGACCCCAGGCTGCGGCGAGCCGCTGCAGCGTGCGCCGGCGGCGACATCGATCTCGGCGCGCAGGCTGCTCGCCGGCGCCGCACAGCGCCGCCACCTCGAGCGCCGACGACGAGCATGTACCCGACCGCGGCGCGCGGCTGGAACCCGCCGGGCACGCGGATCACCGGGACCGCCTCGGCACGCGCCAGCTCGGCCAGCTGGCCGCCGGTGGTGCGACGATCCGGCGCGTCGCCCCGAGCGCGCCGGCCGCCTCGAACGCGGCAAGCGTCTCCTCGGTCTCGCCCGAGTAGCTGGAGCACAGCACGGTCGTGTCGGGCGTCGTCCAGGCCGGAAGGCCGTAGTCGCGGCGAGCGACGATCGGCCGCGAGGCGCGGTCGCCGAGCGCGGCGCCGGCCAGCAGCGCCGCCGATCGCCGAGCCGCCCATCCCGGCGACGACGAGGCCGCCGGGCGAGTCGTGTGGCTCGATGGCCGGCCGACTCGACCCGCCAGAGCGCGTCACCGCAGCTGGTCGTGGAGCGCCGAGCATGTCGGCGAACTGGCCGGCAGCGTCGAATGCCGCGATCGTCTTCGGGGCCGAGATCGAGTCGGTCGGCGGTCAAAACGCGATCGCCGCATCGGGGAGCTGCACGCTCGGGGAAGATACGGACGCCGGCCGGTCAAGCGTGTTGCCCGCGCCGACCCGGACGCCGCCGCCGAGCACGACGCCTCGCCCTCGACTCGGCAGCCGCTCGCCGAGCTCGACCCTCCGGGCCGACGATCGCAGCCACTGATCGTGCTCCCGCGCCGATCCGGGCGCCGTCGAGCAGCGACCGAGCCGCTCGACCGTACCCTCCTGGCCGACCGTGACGTCGTCGCCGAGCACGGTCGGGCCGCCGACCTCGCCCCGCGACCGAGCTCGCAGCCGGCTCCCGAGCAGCGCCGGCGCGACGACCCGGCCCGTCGGCCTCCGGCCGTGGCGTCGAGGCCGAGCAGCACCGCCGGCCGCCTGCCAGCGAGCCGGCCGAGCTCGGTCGCGACGTGCTCGCTCGAGGATGTCGAACGTCCCCTGCAGGTAGCGCCGCGGGGGTGCCGATGTCGAGCCAGTAGCCGCTCGCGACGTGAGCCGAACAGGCCGTCGCCGACGAGCCGCGGGAACACGTCGCGCTCGATCGAGACTGTTGGTGCCCGCGGGCGGCATCCGTCGAGCACCGCGCGCTCGAGCACGTACGCGCCGGCGTTGACCAGATTCGTGTCGATCTGGCCTCGGCGCCGGGCTTCTCGAGGAACTCGCGGACCGAGCCGTCCGGGCGCCGAGCGGCACCAGCCCGTACGCCGAAGGATCCTCGACGGCGATCAGCGCCAGCGTCGCGCGCGCGCCGGTCCGCTCGTGCTGACGCAGCTGCGCGGTCAGGTCGATGTCGGTCAGCACGTCGCCGTTGAGCATGAGGAAACGCTCCTCGAGCAGACTCCTCGGCGTACTTCAGCGCGCCGCCGGTGCCGAGCGGCTCGCGGCTCCTCGATGTAGCGCAGCCGGACGCCAAGCGCGTCGCCGTCGCCGAGCACCGCCCGGACGCCGTCGGCCATGAACCCGCACGACAGGATCACCTCGTCGACGCCGTGGCGCGCAGCCACTCGAGCATGTAGGACGATGAACGGCCGGTCGACCAGCGGCACCACCGGCTTTGGGACCGACGAGGTCAGCGGCCGCAGCCGGGTGCCCTCGCCGCCGGCGAGGATCAGCGCCTGCACGGCGTCGCACCGCCGAGCCGCCGAGCCACGCTCACCTGCCGATGCCCTCGTAGGTGAAGCCGGCCGCCCGGACGGCCTCGCGATCGACGCAGTTGCGGCCGTCGACGACCAGCGACCCGCGCATCGCGCCGCGCGACCGCGGCCCAGTCGAGCTCGCGCGAACTCGGGCCATTCGGTCACGATCACGAGCGCGTCCGCGCCATCCGAGCGCACTCAGCGCCGAGTCGGCGAACTCGACGCCGGTCATCAGCTTGCGCGCCTCGTGCTCGGCGACCGGGTCATACGCCGCGACGCTCGCCCCGTCGGCCTGCAGCCGCGCCGACGAGCACCAGCGACGACGCCTCGCGCATGTCGTCGGTGTTCGGCCTTGAACGCGAGCCCGAGCAGCGCCACCGTCTTGCCGACAAGCGAGCCGAGGTGCTTCTGCAGCTTGCCGATCACCCGCCGCTTCTGCAGCTCGTTGACCTCGATCACGGCGTCAGCAGCTGGAAGTGGTAGCCCGAGTTGCCGGCCAGCTGCTTGAGCGCCGACACGTCCTTGGGAAAGCAGGATGCCGCCGAAGCCGATCCCGGGCCGCAGGAAGTGCTTGCCGATCCGCTGGTCGAGGCCCATCCCCCGCGCGACCTCGAGCACGTCGGCACCGGTCTCCTCGCAGACGTTCGCGATCTCGTTGATGAACGAGATCTTCGTCGCCAGGAACGCGTTGGCGGCGAGCTTGATCATCTCGGCGCTGGCGACGTCGGTGCGGACCAGCGGCGCCTCCGAGCGGCGCGTACAGCTCGGCGACGGCGTCGCCGGCCCAGTCGCCGTCGTCGCCGACCACGACCCGGTCGGGCTCGAGGAAGTCCTTGAGCGCCGACGCCCTCCTTGAGGAACTCCGGACAGGAGACGTAGGCGAACCCGGCCTTGCCGTGCTCGGCGAAGACCCGCTTGATCGAGGCGCCGGTGCCGACCGGAACGGTCGACTTCATCACCAGCGCGTGCTCGGTCCGACGCGGGCATCGCAGTCGACGACGGCGTGGACCGCGGACAGATCGGCGTCGCCCGAATAGGTCGGCGGCGTGCCGACCGCCACGAACAGCAGCCGCGCGTGCTCGAGCGCCGGCGCCAGCTCGGTACCGAAGTGCAGGCGCTCGCGGTTGCGCTCGATCGACTCCGCCAGGCCGGGCTCGTAGATCGGGACCTCGCCGCGGTCGCAGCCGCGCGATCTTGTCGGCGTCGACGTCGACGCACCAGACCTCGCGGCCGAGCTCGGCGAACCCGGCGGCGGTGACCAGCCCGACGTAGCCGGTGCCGATCACGGCGATCGGTTCGCGAAGCGCTGAGTCCATCGAGCGCCGAGCGTAGCGGGCTCACGAGCCCGTGGCGCGACCGTGTTCAGCGACGCGGCGCGAGTCAGCGAGGCGGCGATCGCGAGCATCTGGCCGTTCGGTCAGGTTCTCGGTCAGCGTGTTCGAGATCCAGTAGGCGCCGCCGTCGCGTGTGCCACGCCACCTGGCTGAGCTTGCGGCCGTTCTCGTACAGCAGCAGCTGCTGCCGTGACCATGCAGCGTCGCGCCGGACGTGCGTCGAGGAGCGGCGGGTCCTTCCAGGTCGTCCCCTGCACCCCGTAGTACTCGCCGATCGCGAGTCGATCACGAGCGTCATCCGGTAGGCGTGGTAGCGGATCGCCGCTCGCGGCCGTGGATCCGATACGCGCGGGGGTAGTGAGCACGCCGTCGCAGGCTGCGGCGTCGTCCTCGACTGTCGGCAGTTGCCGTCTGGCGCGAGCAGTATTGCGAGCCCGGCCGCGATCAGCCGCGGGTAGTAGACCGGCAGCCGAGCGTTCTCGAGCGCCGCCGCCTGC
The DNA here is from genome assembly GCA_963763525.1 of uncultured Solirubrobacterales bacterium. Classification (GTDB taxonomy): domain Bacteria; phylum Actinomycetota; class Thermoleophilia; order Solirubrobacterales; family Solirubrobacteraceae; genus Palsa-465. The sequence goes on along the minus strand of CAVXPA010000003.1, from coordinate 863,560 downwards.
GCGCGCGCCGTCGGCGCGGGTCCGGTGAGCTCAGCGCGGCCTTGCTGCGCGGCCGCGGCGTTGGCGCCGCCGGTGCCGTGCGCCGCGGCACGCGTCGCTGGGCGCGGCCGGCGGTCGTCGGCTTCATGAACTGCGCCGAACGCCTGCCGCTCGGCGTCGGGTTCGCGGTCACGTAGCACGGCGCGATCGCGCCGGTGCGTTCGGACCGTGCCGGCAGTGCAGGGCTGGAAGATCGGCCGGGAACGGGATCTGCTTGATCGCGTTGGCCGGCCGATGATGGCGACGAGCGTCGAACAGCTTGAGCAGCCCGTCGGTGGTGTGCAGGTTGCCGTCGATCTGGGCGTGGCTGCCGAAGATCTGCAGCAGCTGGTTGCGGTTGGCGAGCATCTCGGCCGACGCTGTAATTCTGCCTTGGCCCAGCGGATGAAGTCCTGCTGGCGGGCCTTGCGGACGATGTCGGAGTCGGTGTGGCGGAAGCGCACGAACGACAGCGCGCCGTTGCCGCGTCGCAGCAGCTTCTGATAGCCGGGCTGGATGATCGATGCTCGAGTTGTCGGTCTCGCGGTGTTGTTGTAGTAGCGGTGGTCGACGTCGGAGTACACGCACCCGATCGCGTCGACGAGCCGCGAGAAGCCACGGAAGTTGACGTCGATGATGTGGTTGACCGGCCTGGTCTGGAGCTCCGGGAACACGTGCTGCTTGAGGACCTGCAGCAGCAGGCCCGGGCCGCCGTCGAGTAGGCCGCGTTCAGCTTGGCGGTGTCTCGCCGCCGCCTTCGGGGATCTCGACCTCGAGGTCGCGCGGGATCGACAGCACGTTGATCGTCGAGGAGTTCGGGTCGAGCCGGACCAGCATCATCGTGTCGGTGTTGGCCGACCTGAACGGCTCACCGGCACGGTGGTCGGAGCCGATCAGCAGCATCGTCTGCGGCGCCCCGGCGGTGGGCGACCATGTCCCTGGCCTGTGATCGGCGGGTTCACGTGATGTCGTGTGACGAGCGTGCTTCACCTGCAGCAGCCCGGCCACGGCCGTCGTCGCGGCCACCGCGCCGACGACCAGCGACGCCGGCGAGCGCGAACCGCCACAGCGCGCCCGCGCGGGACCGGGACAGCAGCCTCACGCCAGCCGCCTCCCCTCGACTCGCCCTGAGGCCGTCGAGCCGCGCGCCCGGTGCCCTCGAGCCGCGAGCGGCAGCGCCCGGACGAAGTCGCCGAGCGCGCGGCGGTAACGCGCGAGCGAGGACAGCGAGACCCACTCGTCGGGCCGTGATGGCCGCCGCCAGCCGGGCCCGAACTCGACCGCCGGGATCCCCGCCCCGATGAACGACGCGGCGTCCGAGGCACCGTCGCGGCCGACGCTCATCACCTCGCCGCTCGTCGAGCGCGCGACCGCGTCGCGCAGCGCACGCACGTAGGGATTGTGCCGGGACACCGCCACGGTCGGGTGGATGAACGTTCGCGTCGACCTCGATGTCGGGGATCCCGCGCACCTGCTCGAGGATCGCGGCCGGATCCTGGCCCGGCAGATAGCGCACGTCGACCGCCATCGTGCACTCGTCGGGCACCTTGTTGAGCGCGTCGCCGCCCTCGATCCGCCCGAGGTTGATCGACGGGCGGTCGAACATCTCCGAGGACTCGCGGCTGAACGGCAGCGTCTCGATCGCCCGGAACACGTCGATCGCCTTCAGCACGGCGTTGTCGCCGAGCCACGGCGTCGAGCTGTGCGCCGCGCGGCCGTGGACCACGATCCGCATCGCCAGCACGCCCTTGGCCTCGATCCCGATGTGCAGGTCGGTCGGCTCGCCGGTGATCGCGAAGTCGCCGCCGAGCCCGCGCGCGACGATCGCGTCGGTCGAGCGCTCGTCGATCTCCTCGGACTCCTCGTCGGGCACGCAGACCAGCCGGACGCGCACGCGCTCCTGGCGCGCGACGTCCTTCACCGCGCACATCATCGCCGCCAGCCCGCCCTTCATGTCGTAGGCGCCGCGGCCGATCAGGCGGTCGCCGTCGACCCGCGGCTCGAACTGCTCGGGGCGCCCCGGGCACGACGTCGAGATGGCCGTGCAGGACGACGCGTCGGCGCCTCGGCGCCGGGTCGAGCCGACCTCGGCGACGAGCACCGGGCAGCCCGTTGTGGTCGTGCTGCGAACCTCGATCTCGCGGGATTCGAGCCAGCCCTTGACGAATCCTGCGGCCGCTACGAGCTCCTCGGGCGCGAGGTCTCGTACGAGATCAGCCGCTCGGCCAGCACGCCGCTCGTCGACCATCCGAACGGAGGATAAGCACCGCCCTGGCGACACGGTCGATGACAAGCAGCGCGCCGGCTAGCCTCGGCGATCCGCAGGAACGCCTCCCAGCGGCGCTTGTCGCGCTCGGCCACCCGCCGGCCTCGGTGTCCTCGCCCGCCGACTCGAGCTCGGCTCGGCCTGCTGCAGCGCGCTCGCGCAGGCCGCCGGCGTCGAGCTCGTCGGGCGGATGGACCTCCTCGACGAGCAGCAGCGCGTGGTTGTCGGCGACCTGCAGGTATCCCTCGGCCTGCGCGAAGCGCACGATCTCCGACTCGGTGCGGTACAGCCGCAGCTCGGTCGGGTCGAGCATCGCCAGCAGCGGCGCGTGGTTCGCCAGGATGCCGATCGAGCCGACCGTCGTCCGGGTCGAGACCATCTCGACCTCGTCGTTGAAGACCTCGCCCTCGGGGGTCAGGACCTCGACGCGGAACTTCGAGTGCGCCACGGCTCGCGCCCGTACTTCTTCGGCGTCCGCAACGACCTCGTCGATCGTGCCCTTCATGAAGAACGCCGCTCGGGCAGCTCGTCGTGCTTGCCCTCGAGGATCTCCTTGAAGCCGCGGATCGACTCCTCGACCGGCACGTACACGCCCGGCGTGCCGGTGAACTGCTCGGCGACGAGGAACGGCTGCGACAGGAAGCGCTCGAGCTTGCGCGCGCGGTGCACCGTCACCTTGTCCTCGTCGGACAGCTCGTCGATCCCGAGGATCGCGATGATGTCCTGCAGCTCCTTGTAGCGCTGGAGCACCTCCTTGACCTCGTTGGCGACGCGGAAGTGCTCGTCGCCGAGGATCTCGGCCTTGAGGATCGTCGAGGTCGAGTCGAGCGGGTCGACCGCCGGGTAGATGCCCTTCTCGGCGATCGACCGCGACAGCGTCGTGGTCGCGTTCAGGTGGGCGAACGCCGACGCCGGCGCCGGGTCGGTGAGGTCGTCGGCGGGGACGTAGATCGCCTGGATCGACGTGACCGAGCCCTTGCTGGTCGAGGTGATCCGCTCCTGCAGCTGCCCCATCTCGGACGTCAGCGTCGGCTGGTAGCCGACCTGCGAGGGCATCCGCCCGAGCAGCGCCGAGACCTCGGAGCCGGCCTGCACGAACCGGAAGATGTTGTCGATGAACAGCAGCACGTCCTGGCCCTCCTGGTCGCGGAAGTACTCCGCCATCGTCAGCCCCGACAGCGCGACGCGCATGCGGGCGCCGGGCGGCTCGTTCATCTGCCCGAACACGAGCATCGTCTTGTCGAGCACGCCGGATTCCTTCATCTCCAGCCACAGGTCGTTGCCCTCGCGCGAGCGCTCGCCGACGCCGCAGAACGCCGACAGGCCGCCGTGCTCCTGGGCGAGGTTGTGGATCAGCTCCTGGATGATCACGGTCTTGCCGACGCCGGCGCCGCCGAACAGGCCGACCTTGCCGCCCTTGCGCGTACGGGCGCGAGCAGGTCGATCACCTTGATCCCGGTCTCGAACATCTCGGTCGTCGGGCTCAGCGCCTCGACCGACGGCGCCTCGCGGTGGATCGGCCAGCGCTCGACGTCGCTCCGGGAGCGCCTCGCCGAGGTCGATCGGCTCGCCGAGCAGGTTGAAGATCCGCCCGAGCGTCACGCGGCCGACCGGGACCGTGATCGGCGCGCCGGTGTCGAACACCTCGGCGCCGCGCGCGAGTCCGTCGGTGGTGTCCATCGCGACCGCGCGGACGCGGTCGTCGCCGAGGTGCTGCTGCACCTCGCAGACGAGCCACGTCGTCCTCGCGGCGGCGATGTCCTCGTCCTCCTCGGCCCGCGCCGCCTCCGGGCGCTTGATCATGATCGCGTGGTTGATCTCGGGCAGCTTGTCGGGGAACACGGCCTCGATCACGACGCCCTGGATCTCCTCGATCCGGCCCGACGTTCTGCGCTCGTCCTCGCCGTCGGCTCGGGTTCTGCTGCGTCTCGTTGTCTCTGTTACTGGCATCCATGCTCGTCGGTGTCGCGGCTCTAGCCGGAGAGGCCTTCCGCGCCGGCCACGACTTCCATGATCTCCTGGGTGATCTCGGCCTGGCGGGCTCGGTTCATCTGCAAGGTGAGTCCTCGATCAGGTCGCCGGCGTTGTCGGAGGCGTTGCGCATCGCGGTCATCCGCGCGCCGTGCTCGGACGCGGTCGACTCCAGCAGCGCCCGGTAGATCGAGATCTCGACGTAGTCGGGCACGAGCCGCTCGAGGATCTCCTCCGGGATCGGGCTCGTACTCGACCAGCGCTCGCGGCGTCGGACTGCATCCGCCGTCGGCCTCGGCCTCGCTCTCGGCGTCGCTCCTCGTCGAGCACGCGTCGCCTGCTGCAGCGGCAGCAGCGTCTCGCGGCGCACGACCTGCGAGAGCGGCGAGATGTAGCCGTTGTAGAAGATCTCGACCCGGTCGACCTCGCCGTCGATGTAGGCGGCCATCAGCCGCTCGGCGATCCGCCGCGCGTCGGCGTAGGCGGGCGGTCGGTGAAGCCGGTGAAGCTCTCGGCGACCTCGAGCCCGCGGAACGTCAGCGATGACGCGGGCCGCCGCCCGGAGGCGAAGTACACCGGCGCGTGCGTCCCTCGGCCTGCGTGCTCGCGCCCGGCCGCGACGCCCGCGCGCACGATGTTGGAGTTGAACGCGCCCGCCAGGCCGCGGTCGCCGGCGACGAGCAGCAGCCCGACCGTTCTTGACCTGCTCGTGCTCGGCCAGGATCGGCAGCCGCGGGACGCTGCCCGGCCGCCTCGGCCGCCTGCCGCGTCATCCGCCGGATCGCGTCCGGCGTACGGGCGCAGCGCCTCGATCCGCTGCTCGGCGCGGCGCAGCCGGGCGGCGGCGACCATCTCCATCGCCCGGGTGATCTTCTGGATGTTCTTGACCGACGCGATCCGGTTGCGAACGTCTCGCTGCGACCTGGGGCATCGATCGTTGGCCAGCGGCTCACGCCGCCTGCCTCTTCCTCGCTGTCTCGGCTGCGGCCTCGCGCGCCGTCTCGTCGCTCGGCGTCGGCCGCGCTGACGCGCGGCGCGCGTTCAGGCGCGTCGTCCTCGATCGGGTGGCCCTCCTCGTCGAGGTCGTAGCCGAAGTCCTCGGCGAACTGCGCCGACCGCCATCCTCGACCTGCTGCCTGGGTCTCGTCGCACCAGTCGCCGCCGGCGATCTTCTTCAGCAGCTCGGGCTCGTTGCCGCGGACCGACTCGGTCAGGCCGGCGAGGAACGTTCGACCTTGCTCGACCTTGATCCGGTCGAGGTAGCCGTTGGTGGCGGCGTAGATCTGGACGACCTGATCCTCGACCGGCATCGGGTGGCGCTCGCCCTGGTTGAGCGTCGCGACCAGCCGCTCGCCGCGCGCCAGCGTCGCGCTGGGTCTCGGCATCGAGCTCGGAGCCGAACTGGGAGAACGCCTCGAGGTCGCGGTACTGCGAGAGCTCCAGCTTCAGCGTCCGGCGACCTTGCGCATCGGCGTGATCTGGGCGTTGCCGCCGACGCGCGAGACCGAGATGCCGACGTTGATCGCCGGGCGCACGCCGGAGTAGAACAGCTTCGGCTCGAGGAAGATCTGCCCGTCGGTGATCGAGATCACGTTCGTCGGGATGTAGGCCGACACGTCGCCGGCCTGCGTCTCGATCACCGGCAGCGCCGTCAGCGAGCCGCCGCCGAGGTCGTCGTTGAGCTTGACCGCGCGCTCGAGCAGCCGCGAGTGCAGGTAGAACACGTCGCCGGGGTACGCCTCGCGGCCCGGCGGGCGGCGCAGCAGCAGCGACATCTGCCGGTAGGCATACGCGTGCTTGGTGAGGTCGTCGTAGATCGCCAGCGCGGCGCTGGCCGTTGTAGAGGAAGTACTCGCCCATCGCGCAGCCGGCGTACGGCGCCAGGAACTTGATCGGCGCGGACTCGTCGGCGGCGGCCATCACGATGATCGTGTTGTCGAGCGCGCCGGCCTCCTCGAGCGTCTGCTGGCCAGCGCGACGACGGTCGCCTTGCGCTGGCCGATCGCGACGTAGACGCAGATCAGGTCGCGGTCCTTGTTGTTGATGATCGTGTCGATCGCGATCGCGGTCTTGCCGGTCTGGCGGTCGCCGATGATCAGCTCGCGCTGGCCGCGGCCGATCGGGATCATCGAGTCGATCGCCTTCAGCCCGGTGAGCATCGGCTCCTTGACCGGCTGGCGCTGGACGACGCCGGGCGCCTTGTGCTCGGCCGGCCGGGTCTCGGTCGTCTGGATCTCGCCCTTGCCGTCGAGCGGGTTGCCGAGCGGGTCGACGATCCGGCCGAGCAGCGCCTCGCCGACGGGGATCTCGAGCAGGCGCTTGGTGCGCTTGACCGTGTCGCCCTCGGAGATCTGCTCCCACTCGCCGAACAGCACCGCGCCGACGTTGTCGGACTCGAGGTTGAGCGCCAGGCCCGGTGACGTCGTGCGGCAGGTCGAGCATCTCGAACGACATGCAGTTCTCGAGGCCGTGGATCGCGGCAGATGCCGTCGGCGACCGACAGCACCGTCCCGACCTCGGTCAGGTCGGCGCTCGAGGTGTCCAGGCCCTCGATCCGGCTCTTGAGGATTGAGGTGATCTCGTCGGGCTTGATCTGCATTGCAGTGTGATTGCTCCCTTGACGGTTGCGCAGGCGAACCGCTACGCCTGCGCGACTTGCTTTCGAAGTTGTTCCAGACGGTTCCTGATCGAGGCGTCGAGGATCGAAGTTGCCGACCCGCAGCACGATCCCGCCGAGGATGTCGGGATCGACCTGGCTCGACAGCTCGATCTCGTGGCCGGTCTGCTCGCCGATCCGTTCGCCGATGCTGCGCGACGGTGGCTTCGTCGAGCGCGACCGCGCTGGTGACCTCGACCGGCAGCAGCTTGTGGCCTCGTCCCACAGCTCTCGAAGCGGCCCCGGATCCGGAAGATCGCCGGCATCCGGTGGCGCTCGATCAGCGCCTCGAGGAAGTTCATGAACGCCGGCTCGGCGCCGATCGACCGCGCGGTCGCAGCCCGTCCTTCTTCTCCTCGGCCGAGAAGTACGGCGAGAAGAAGAAGACCGCCAGGTCGCGGTTCTCGTGCAGCGCGTCGGCGAACTGCGCCGAGCTGGTCGCGGATCTCGTCGAGCTGCGTCCTGCTCCTCGGCGACCTCGAACAGCGCCCGCGCGTAGACCTCGGCGATCTCTTCCATCGGGTGCCTGACCCGCATCAGTTCTGCGTCCTCCGTGGCGCTGAGCGCGCTGAAGTCGAGCTCGCGACAGCGCGTCCTCGACCAGCCGGCGCTGGTCCTCGTCGGTAGCGTCTTGCGCGTCACCTTCTCGGTCGCCAGCACCGTCAGGTCGGCGACCTCGCTGCGGATCTCGTGGATCGCCCGGCGGGTCTCGGCCTCGATGTCGCGCCGGGTCTGCTCCATCAGCTGCTCGCGCCGCCTCGGCCGCCTCGGCCTGCGCCTCGCGCTCGTGCGCCTCGGCCGCCTGGCGCGCGCGCGTCGACGATCTCCTCGGCCTGACCGCGCGCCTCGGCCAGCCGCTCGCGGTACTCGGCCAGCAGCTCCTCGGCCTCCTGGCGGATCTGCTCGGCGGCGTCGATCGAGTCCTCGATCGTCTTCTGGCGCGGTCGAGCGCCTCGGCGATCCGGGGGAACGCCGACTTGCGCAGGATCAGCATCGAGATCACGAAGAGCGAGCAGCGTCCAGATCATCAGCCCCACGTTCGGGGTGATCAGGAACGAGCCGCGATGACGGCTGTGTGTGCGGCAGCGGCATCTACTTGAGGACGAAGGAGAGCAGGCCGGCGACCAGGCCGTAGAAGAAGACGGCCTCGGTCAGCGCGAAGCCGAGCCACTGGTTGGCTCGTGATCTCATCGCGCATCTCCGGCTGGCGGGTGTTCGCCTCGATCACCTTGCCGAAGATGATGCCGATGCCGACGCCGGCGCCGACCGCGCCGAGGCCGCCGCCGACCGCGATCCCGAGCCCGCGCCGTGATCGCCGGAGGCCGCCGCGATGGGGAAGATGCGAAGTAGAAACATCGAGTCAGGGCTCCTTGTCGTGTTAGTGGTGAGTGACCGCGCCGCCGAGATAGATCGCGGTCAGGGTCGCGAAGATGAACGCCTGCAGCGTGGCCACCAGGCCCAGCTCGAACAGGAAGATCAGGATCCCGACCGGCAGCGCGAACCACCCGAGCGCCTGCAGCCGAGGATCACCGCGAGCCCGCCGGCCATGAACAGGATGATCATGTGGCCGGCGAGGATGTTGGCCCACAGCCGGACGGTCAGCGAGATCAGCCGCATGAAGTTGGAGATCACCTCGATCGGGAAGATCAGCGATCAGCATCGGCCCCGTGACGCCGGCCGGATCAGGCTCTTGAGGTATCCGATCGGACCCTGCTGCTGAGCCCTCCCAGTTGAAGGCGATGAACACGACCAGCGCCAGCGACCAGCGGGAACGAGATGTTCGCGGTCGGCGGCGTAGAGCGCGAACGACGGGATGTGGGCGCCGAACACGTTGAACTTTTCCTCGGTGTTCGTCGGCAGCGGGAGGTAGCCGATCAGGTTGCAGAACCAGATGAACAGGAACAGCGTCGCCGATGAACGGGAACCACTTGGCCGCCATCGAGTCGGCGCATGTTCCCGCGGGTGATGTTGTTGCGCATCAGCGAGTAGAGCATCTCGACCGCGGTCTGGATCCTGTTCGGCCGGGCCTGCATCCGTCGGGAGATCCACACCATCGTGACGATCGTCAGCACCGTCGCGATGAACAGGTACAGCACCGCCCGGTTGATGCTGAACAGGCCGAGGCTGACCCAGTTGACGAGCTTGAACTCGTTCTGGATCTGGAACTCGTTGTTCTTGTGCGGCTGAAGCCGAAGATCGCGATGCAGCAGGACGAACCCGCCGAGGTAGAGCGCCGAAGCCGATCAGCAGGACTTCTTCGGGTCTTGCTCATCGCGACCTCGGGCGGGTGCAGCGAACGAGATCGCAGCGAGCTGTGCGCGTGAACGCGAACACGATCACCGACCAGCGCCGGTCAGGCCGTCGTCGCGCCCGCCGCCGTTGCCGGACGACGATCACGGCGACGCCAGCAGGAACAGCCGGCCGAGCAGGTAGCCGAGCCGCAGCGTCGACCTGCGGTCGGGGGTCGCCGAGCGACGCGGCCGACGCGGTCGATGCCGACGCCGACCGCGCGCAGAGCGATCCAGCGCCGGCGCCGACGAGGTAGCCGAACGCCGGCACGCCGATCAGCAGCATGATCGGGGCGGCGACCACCACGAGCACCACGTCGATGTAGCGCGAGCGGGTCCATCCGCGGGCTCACGGATCACGGACGCTCTCACGGACATCGTACGCATCCCGCGGCGTTTCGTCATTGGAGATGCTTCAAGGTTTGCAAGCCAGCCGAACACGCGCCGAAGGCTCAGCGCCGTTGGGCGACGGGTTCAGTCACACACGTTCCCGCGGACCCGGGCCGCCCGACGGGCAGCGCCGGGTCGAGCAACCGCAAGGGTATCGGGTCGTGCGTGCGCGTTCAGCGCGGGCTCAAGACCGCCACGCCGGCGGGCACGCTCCACGGCCGCCTGCCGGCGAGAGCGCGTAGCGCGAGCAGCGCCAGCACGGCGACGACGCACCAGCACCGCCCGCAGCGCCGACCGAGGCCGGCGTCGAGCGCTATCAGTCGGCCGAGTACGTCCAGTCGTTCGCGTGCGACCAGCGCTGCTTGCTGACCAGCTCTGCCTCGAGCTGCTCGAGCTCGCTCGCGGCGGCCGCGCACCAGCTCGAGCTGAGTCGTCGATGTGGCCAGCGCCTGCAGCAGCAGCTCGCGCCGCTGCGGGCGTCGTCCTCGGTCTCCGCGAACTCGCGGCGGATCTCGGCGCGGGCGGTCTCGGCCTCCAGCAGCTGCGAGAGCTGCTCGAGGCGAGAGCCCGAGCAGATCCCGCAGGCGCACGATCTCCTTGATCCGCTCGACGTCGGCCTGCGGTGTAGCAGCGGTGCTTGCCCTGCTCGCGCTCGGTGCCGCCGGACAGCAGCCCGATCTCCTCGTAGTAGCGGATCGTGCGCGGCGTCGTGCCGGTCAGCTCGGCGACCTCGCCGATCCGCATCGTTCGCTCGCGCCGTGGGCACTCGGTCGTGCTCATCGACCCAGTGCCACCTCAGGCCGCGGCCGCTGGGACGCCTCCGCCTCGGCCGCGCTCCGTCTTCGCGGAGGCGCACGTGCTTGGGGCGGGCGAACGACACGACCGCGCCGAGGAGCGAGACCGCCGGCCAGGCACCACAGCGCGATGTGCATGTTCGACAGGAACGGATCCAGCTGCGAGCTGGAGATGTGCGTTGCCGAGACCCGGAGAAGACGCTGAACAGGACGGTCTTGCGGCATCGCCGCTGGTGACGACCGCCATCACGAACGCGATCGACAAGACGGCGCCCGTGTTCTGCACCAGCACCCGGGCGCCGGAGGCGATGCCCCGGCGGTGCGGCGCGACGACGCCCATCATCGCCGCCGTGTTGGGCGAGTTGAACATGCCCGAGCCGACGCCCGACGATGAACATGGACAGCGCCGCGGCCACCAGTAGCTGCGTGTCCCGCCCGAGCGTCGTCATCAGCGCCAGCCCGAGCGCCGTCACGAGCATCCCGATCGACGGCCAGCGCGCGCGAGCCGTGGCGGTCCGCGTAGATGCCGGCGAGCGGCGAGGCGACCAGCATGCCGACGGCCAGCGGCGCGAGCTTCAGCCCGGCGAGGATCGGCGAGTCGCCCTGCACGCCCTGGAAGTAGAAGACGAACACGAACATCAGCGCGAACCGCGCCAGACCGTTGAGGAAGGCGCGCCGCGGCGGCAGCTGAAACAGCCGGTTGTTGAAGATCGTGAGGTCGAGCATCGGCGACCGGTGGTGGCGCTCGATCACGACGAACAGCGGCAGGAAGCACCGCGGCGGCGATCAGGCCGCCGAACACGACCGGCCAGTGCCAGCCCTCGATGCCGCCCTTGGAGATGCCGAGCACGAGCCCCGTGAGACCGATCAGGAACGTGAGGGTGCCCAGCGCGTCGAACGTGGTGTCCTCCCAGCGCCCGGTGATCTCGCGCAGGATCAGAACGCCCAGAGCGCTGCCGAGCAGACCGCGAACGGGACGTTGAACCAGAACACCCAGTGCCACGAGATGTGCGACCAGCGCGCCACCGAGCACCGGGCCGATCACCAGGCCGACCGCCGCGACCATCGTGTTGGTGCCCATCGCGACCCCGAGCTGCTCGCGCGGGAACGCGTCGGTGACGATCGCGGCGGCGTTGGCGAACAGGAACGCGCCGCCGATGCCCTGCAGGACCCGCCAGAGGATCAGCTCGGTGCCGCTGCTCGAGAAGCCCGCGCCGAGCGACGCCAGCGGCGAACACGATGAAGCCGCCGATGTAGGCGTTCTTGCGCCCGAACTGATCGGACAGACGCCCGGCGCTGAGCACCAGCACGGTCGAGGCGATCATGTAGACGAGGATCACCCACACCAGCGTCAGCAGGCTCGTGTGCAGGCTGCGCTCGAGGTCCGGCAGCGCGATGATCAGCGTGCCCGAGTTGACCGTCGCGAGCAGCATCCCGAGGCTCGTACCAGACAGCGCCCACCACTTGTAGGTGTCGTGGCCTGCGTCGACGCCGAGCGACGCGGTGCGCTCCTCGTGGCGGTGGTCGTCTGCAGTGCATCACCTGCTGTCGAAGTCAGTTCCTCTGATCGTCTGCGTCAAAGTGAGTCTTACGTAAACGTCAGATATAGCACAGAGCATCACGCTCGAATGCGGCGACCGTCGCGAGCACGACATACACCGCCATCAGCGCCGCGCCCTCGAACAGCGTCGCCTCGCCGTCGCCGGTGATCTGCCAGATCAGGATCGGCGGTGCCGACAGCGCGCCGACCTACACCGGCGCCATCGCGAACGTCAGATGGCGTCGCCGTCAGCAGCGAGACGAGCACCATCAGCGGGTAGAGGAACGCGGCGATCTGCGCGACGGAGTTCTTGACGACGCTGATCGCGAGGTCGGGCTTGCCCTTGTACGCGAGGAAGATGCCGGCCACGTTCTCGACGGCGTTGCCGGCGATCGCGACGATCACGAGCCCGGCGAACGCCTGCGAGATGTTGCAGCTGATGGATCGTCGGCTCAGCGCCGTGGACGAACCAGTCCGAGACGAACGCCGAGCCGACGCCGCCGCGACCGAGCATCACGAGGCTGGTGATCGCCGGCAGTCGCGGCTGTTCCTCGCTCCTGGTCGAGGCCCGTCGGGCGGTTCGCTGCGCAGGTACTGCCGCATCCAGATCGGCGTAGACGATCAGCATCGCCACGGCGCCGACGATCGAGATCGTCTGGACGTGGTGGCTCGCGGGGTCGTGCGAGCGCGTTCACGAGCCCGATCAGCACGATCGTGAACGACGCGATCAGCAGCAGCGTCGCCGTGTCGTTCGGCAGCCGCGGGCTGAAGCGCATGACCCCGTCGCGGCTCACGGCGGGCCCCGGCAGCGAGCACCAGCCCGAGCACCAGCAGCGCGTTGACGAGGATCGACCCGATCAGCGCGGTCTCGGCGACGACCGTCTGGTGGGCCTGCAGCGCGAACAGCACGACGAAGAACTCGGGCAGGTTGCCGATCGTCGACTGCAGGATCGCCGGTGATCGCCGGTCCGAATCGCATGCCGACCTGCTCGGTCGCGAACGACACGATCCATGCCAGGCCGGCGAGCGCGAGCGCCGCGAAGACGAACGCGACCACGTGCGGGACGCCGCTCACGTAGCGGGTCACGCCGGCGAGCACGCAGGACGAAGCGTGACCGCCCGCTGAGGCGACGCAGCTCGTTTCGGCGCAGCCCGCTCAGCGCGTCCCGACCCGGTCGCCGGTCTCGGCGTCCCCCGGCACCATCTGATCGACCGCGGGGTCGCTCGTGCCGCGATCGGCCGTGCGCAGATCGCGCGCCCGCAGGCGCTTGAACTTGAAGATCTCCAGCACGTAGACGAGGTACACGCTGGCGGCGAGAGCCAGCAGGATGATCGCCACCATCACCAACGACCAGCCGAGGTGGTAGACGCCCGTTGTGGTTCGAATAGGGGACGAACCGCAGCGCGAGCGCGACGCCCGCGAGCATCAGCGTCCAGGCGTATAGGTACAGCACGGTCTTGCGCTGGCTGAAGCCGATCCGCGCCATCCGATGGTGGAAATGGTTCGCGTCGGCCGCCACGGCTTGCGCTTGTACTTGAGGCGCTTGGCGACGACGAAGCCGGTGTCCAGGAACGGCACCGCGAGGATCAGCAGCGGCACGGCCAGGGCGACGACCGCGCTGGTCTTGATCGAGCCGATGACCGCGACCACGCCGAGCAGGTAGCCCGAGCAGGTTCGACCCGGTGTCGCCCATGAAGATCTTCGCCGGGTAGAAGTTGTGGAACAGGAAGCCGAGCGCGCCGCCGGCGGTGAGCGCGGCGAGCACGGCCGCCGCGCTGATGCCGAGGTTGAACGCGATCACCGCGAACGCGACGCCGTCGATCGTGCAGACCCCGGCGGCAAGGCCGTCGACCCCGTCGGAGAAGTTGACGACGTTCATCAACGCGACGAGCCAGATGACGGTCAGCACGCCGCCCTCGTTCGGAAACTGCAGAGCACCGACGAACGGCAGCGTCACGTCGGTGACGACGACGCCGCCCTCGACCGCGACGATCGCCGCCGCGATCTGGCCGAGCAGCTTCCAGTGCGGCCGCAGGGGGTGCACGTCGTCGATCGCACCGATCAGCGCGATCAGGCACGCCCCGAGCATGATCGTCCACGTGTGCGCCGTCCCACCGGATCCCCTCGCTCCGTGGGCGACGTGCTGGAGCCGGATCACGTCCGGCATCCAGATCGCCGCCGCCAGCAGCACGCCGGCGAGGATCGCCAGCCCGCCCAGCACCGGTGTCTCCGTTCGGCCAGTCCGCGCTCGCTCGGCTGGACGACCGCGCCCAGCCGGACCGCCAGCCGGGCCGCGAATGGGGTCAGCAAGCGCGGCCACGACCGCCGCTACGAGGAACGCGAATACGGCATCCCAGTAACGCATACATCAACGAAGGATGCCAGTCGCGCAGGACTACAGCGCATCTGAGCCTGCGCGGCGGCGCCTGGGCTACCGTTCGTGGCCGATCTTCACGAACTTGCTTGACACCAGCAGAACGATCAGCACGAGCGCCGCGACCCACACGAACGGGTCGCTCAGCGAGAGACTCTGGGCCCGCGAGCCGAAGTAGACCACGGCCGCCGTCGTCGGCAGAAAGCCGACGACGGTCGTCCACGAGAAGCGCCACAGCGACACGCGAGTCGCCCCCGCCGCGTAGCCGACCGGGGCGAACGGGACGAACGGGATCAAGCGGCTGGCGAGGAGCAAACGGACCCCGCCGCGGTCGATCGCGCGCTCCAGTCCCGTGAACCGGTGCCCCAGCATCGCCCGCAGCACCGGACGTCCGACGGCCCGGCCGATCGCGAACGTGATCAGCGCCGCCAGCAGCCAGCCGCCGAGGACCAGCGCGAGCCCGGGGACGAAGCCGTAGACGTAGCCCGCCGTCGCGGTCACGATCTCGCTCGGGTACCAGATCAGCGAGTGGGCGAACATCAGCGCCAGCAGGAGCGCGAGGCCACCGACGCCGAGGCTGCGGATGTAATCGCGCAGGCTGCTGAAGTGGCCGTGCAGCGCCAGCGAGACGGCGTGGCGCAGCTGCGGGACCGCCACGATCAGGCCGAGTCCGAAGATGATCGCGGCGACTCCGGCGATGAGGTCCATGCGGCGCCCAGGGTCCGGGGGGGAGTCGCTCGGCGGCTCAGCCGGGGACTCGGTGCTCGGCTCGATCTGCCGCTCGATCGATGGCTCCGTCCGCGGCTCGGTTGGCGCGGCCGACTGCTC
The DNA here is from genome assembly GCA_963763525.1 of uncultured Solirubrobacterales bacterium. Taxonomy (GTDB): domain Bacteria; phylum Actinomycetota; class Thermoleophilia; order Solirubrobacterales; family Solirubrobacteraceae; genus Palsa-465. Next base: position 848,434 of record CAVXPA010000003.1, on the reverse strand, counting down.
AGTCGGCGCGAACGGCGCCTCTCTGTCTCCCGCCGGCTCCACCCCACGAGGATGACACGTCGCTCATTCGGGGCGCATGGGCAAACCTGAACACCGCTCCGGCCGCGCGCGCGGCCCGACAGCCGCTACGAAACCGCGGCCTTCGCCGCGGGTTCCGGGTCGAGCACTAGCTCGCGCGCCAGCCGCGTCAGCAGCTGCGCCAGCTCTTCGTGGCCCTCGGCGTCCCACCCGTCGCACATGCGCGCGAGGGCGGCCTCCCGCTCCGCGACCAGCTTCTGGACGGCCGCGCGGCCGGCCGTGGTCAACTCCCGCTCGGATGGCCCGAGCTCCCCGGGAGCGGACTCGACGATGAAACCGCGCGCGCTCAGCTCGGCGAGCGCGCCGGCCGCGCCCTCGGCGGGGACGTCGAAGCGAGTGCTCAGCTCGTTGATGTCGCCCGCAGGCGTCTCGTCGAGCCGCGCCAGCAGCCACGCGCCCGTGGCCGACACGTCGACCTCCGCCCGCCGCACCCACTGCTCGACGAGCGCGCGGCGGCGGTCGCGCCCGATCAGCACCGTCAGCGCCCGCGCTGCCTCGGCGAGCGACGCGGTGTCCTTCGGCACCGCAAAGCTCTCGCCGATGCCGTTCCCGGCGACGACGTTGTCGCGCAGCTCGCGTTGCTCGAGCAGCCAGCTGAGCAGGAACGCGACGCCCGCGACCCCGGCCGCGACGAGGAAGATCGTCCCGAGCGAGTTCGTGTACGCGTGGACGTACGCGTGGTGGATGGCAGGCGGAAGCCGCCCGAGCTCGGTCGGAGGCGCGTGCGCGAGCTTCCCAAGCTCGCTGCTCGCGCCCGCCGGCAGCAGATCCGCGAGTTGTGTCTTGAGGCGGCTGGCGAAGATCGAGCCGAGAATCGCCGTACCGATCGTGCCGCCGACCGATCGAAACAGCGTCGCGCCGGAGGTCGCCACGCCGAGGTCCCGATAGTCGACCGCGTTCTGGACGACGAGCACGAGCACCTGCATCACGGACCCCAGCCCGAGCCCGAGAATGAACATGTACGCGGACCGTTGCAACGCGGTCGTGTTCGCGTTCATGGTCGAGAGCAGGAACGAGCCCGCACGATCATGATCGCGGTACCGATGATCGGGAAGGGCTTGTATTTGCCGGTACGGCTGATCAGCTGCCCGGAGCCGATCGAGGTGATGAGCAGCCCCGCCATCAGCGGCAGGATCTGAAGCCCCGACTCAGTCGGCGTGGCGCCGTTGACGACCTGGAGGAACAGCGGCAGGTAGGTGACCGAGCCGAACAGCGCGAAGCCGACGATCAAGCCGATCCCGCTCGCGACCGCGAACACGCGGTTGCGGAACAGCCGCAGCGGCAGCACCGGCTCGGCCGCGCGCTGCTCGACCATCACGAACGCGACGAGCAGGATCACCGCGAGCGCCGCGAGACCGAGGATCACTCCGGATCCCCACGCGTAGCTCGTGCCGCCGAGCGTGCACAGCAGCACGACCGAGGTCAGGCACGCAGCGAGCAGTGACCGCGCCGAGGTAGTCGATCCGGTGGCGGACCCGGTTGGTCTGCTTGGGCAGCGTGACTGGCAAGCATCGACGAACGCCGCGATGCCGACGGGGACGTTCACGTAGAAGATCCAGCGCCACGACAGGTTGGTCGTGAGGAACCCGCCGAGCAGCGGTCCGATCACGCTCGCGAGGCCGAACACCGCGCCGAACACGCCCTGATAGCGACCGCGATCCCGGGGCGCGACGACGTCGCCGATCGCCGCCATCGCGCTCACCATCAGGCCACCGCCGCCCAGGCCCTGGAGGCCGCGGAAGATGATCAGCGCGGTCAGCGACTGCGCCGTGCCGCACAGCGCCGACCCGATCAGGAAGATCACGAGCGCCGTCTGCAGGACGACGCGGCGGCCGTACTGGTCGCCGAGCTTCCCGTAGACGGGCGTCACCGCCGTGAGCGCAAGCAGGTATGCGGTCACGACCCACGAGATGTGGTTCAGGCCGCCGAGGTCGCCGACGATCGTCGGCAGCGCCGTCGAGACGATCGTCTGGTCGAGCGCCGCCATCAGCATCACCAGCATCAGCCCGGCGAAGACGGCCGCGACGCTGGTCTGACGGGGCGTCGACGGGGCTCCGGTGGTGGCGGCAGTCGCGCTCATGGCAGGGTCCGGCAGGGCGTTTGAAGGCTACAGATCGCCGGCCCGGCTACAGATCGCCGGCCCGGCTACACGGTCGCCGGCGCGCCAAGCCCGGCGTACAGCGGGTAGCGATCGGCGATCGCCGCCGACCGCTCGTTCAGCTCGGCGCGGCGGGACTCGAAGTCGCCCGGCTGCAGCGCCGCCGCGATGATCCGACCGATCTCGGCGAACTCCTCGACCTGAACGCCGCGGGTTGCCAGAGCCGGCGTCCCGATCCGCAGTCCGCTCGAGACAGCTGGTGGCCGCGGGTCGAACGGCACCGCGTTCCGGTTGACGGTGATCCCGACGGCCGCGAGGCGGTCCTCCGCCTGTTTGCCGTCGAGGTCGCATTCGCGCAGATCCAACAAGACCAGATGCACGTCGGTGCCGCCGGTGAGGACGTCGATGCCGCCGCCGGCCATCAGCAGCTCGGCCGCCAACGCGCGCGCACCGTCGAGCGTGCGCCGCTGGCGCTCGCGGAACGGCTCGGTCGCCGCGATCCGCAGCGCGACCGCCTTGCCCGCGATGATGTGCTCCAGCGGCCCGCCCTGCTGCCCCGGGAAGACGGCCGAGTTGATCCGCTTCGCGAGCTCCTCGCGGCACAAGATCATGCCGCCGCGCCCGCCGCCGAGCGTCTTGTGCGTCGTCGTCGTGACGACGTCGGCGAACGGGACCGGGTTCGGGTGCAGGCCGGCCGCGACGAGGCCGGCGAAGTGGGCCATGTCGACGACCAGATAGGCCCCGACCGCGTCGGCGATCCCGCGGAAGCGCTCGAAGTCGAGCACGCGCGGGTACGCGGACCAGCCGGCCAGGATCAGCTTCGGCCGCCGCTCGCGCGCGAGCCGTTCGACCTCATCCATGTCGATCACGCTGGTGTCCCGGTCGACGTGGTAGGGGATGATCTCGTACAGGCGACCCGAGACATTGATCGGCATCCCGTGCGTGAGATGGCCGCCGTGTGAGAGCTCGAGTCCCATCATCGAATCGCCGGGATCGAGCAGCGCGTGATAGACGGCCGCGTTCGCCTGCGCACCCGAGTGCGGCTGCACGTTCGCGTGCTCGGCGCCGAACAGCTCCTTGGCGCGGTCGATCGCGAGCTGCTCGGCGATGTCGATGAACTCGCAGCCGCCGTAGTAGCGCTTTCCCGGATAGCCCTCGGCGTACTTGTTGGTCAGCACCGAACCCTGGCACTCCAGCACCGAGATCGGCACGAAGTTCTCCGAGGCGATCATCTCGAGCGTCCGCTGCTGGCGCTCCAGCTCCAGCGCCAGCGCGATGGCGATCTCCGGATCGACGTCGACCACCGGTCGGTTGAAGAAGTCGGGCGGCAGTTCGACGCTCACGGGTGCCGCCCGACGATACCAGCGCGATTCGACGTCACGACGCGGCGGTATCGGCGACCACGACCGCCAAGTCGCCGTCTTCCCACACGACGGACGGGCGAAACCCGCTCTGCGCGAGCCAGCGCAGTTGGTCGGCGAGCGGACTCGGGTGGTCGAAGCCCTCCGTCAGCGGCGTCCGCGCGTCCTCGGGGTCGTCCGGCACGACGACGTCCGCGAGCACGAACCGCCCGCCCGGTGCCAGGACCTCGCGCACTCGCTCGAACAGCTGCGCCTTCTCCGCCCCCGGCAGGTGATGGACGCAAAGCGCGCTCGCGACCAGATCGAACGGTCCGGCGGGCAGCGGCTCCTCGATCGGTTGAACGCGCAGCTGCACGCGCCCGGCGGGCAGCGCGTCGCGGGCCGCGGACAGCATCGGCTCGCTCTCGTCGATGCCGACGAACTGCGCGTCGGGGTGGCGCTCGAGCAGCCGGCGCGCAGTCTCCCCCGTGCCGGTGCCGAGCTCGAGGATCCGCTGTGCGCCGCTCCCACTGCTCCGCGCCACGAGCTCCTGTAGGTGCTCGTAGTCGGGCCACCTCCGCCCGGATCATCTCTCCGTAGGTGGTCGGGTCGAAGTGGAACTGCCCCTCGAGCGCTTCCTTCACCTGCTCGGCCGTGACGGCGCCGGTCCGGACGATCGACCACGAGCCGTCCTGCTCATAGTTGCGCAGGTCGAGGACCGTCGACGGCGTTCCGGGAAGCTCGCCGCCGTCGATGATCATGTCGACGGCCAAGCGGACGAGCTCCGGCACCTCCTCGAGCCGGCGCGGGTCCTGGCCGCCGGCGCGGTTGGCGCTCGACTGCAGGACGGGTCCCCGCAGGCCTACGAGCTCGGGCAGCTGCACGACCGGTACGCGCAGCCCGAGCGTGCGGGGGTCCTCGCCGCAAGCCAGCGGGAACCGCCGTAGCGGGTTGGGAACGAGGACGGTCACGCCGCCGGGGAGGAGCCGCCGGAGCGCCTCCGCCGTCCGCTCGCCGAGCTCGGGCAGCCCCTCGAGCGCGAGCTCGAGGTCGAAGAACATTACGCCTGAAGGCTTGCTCGTGGGCCGCCGCTTCAGCAGGTAGAGACGCTCGACGGCAAATCTGCTGTTCGGATCGGCCGCGATCCCGTACACGGTGTCGGTAGGGAACAGGATCAGCCCGCCGGCGGCGAGGCAGCGCCGCACCGGCTTGGCGGCGTCGCCGCGATCCTCCTCGCCCCCGCCCATTCGCCGATGCTCTTCGCCTCCACTCATCGCGCGATGCTCGAGCTCATCGGCGGCCGACGATCACGCGGTCGTGCCCCGCCAGGTCGCGCCGGCGCTCGACGATCGCGAACCCGGCCCTGCGCAGCGACCCGTCGACCGCGTCAGCCTGGCCTGCGCCGAGCTCGAGCGCGAGCAGCGCCACGCCGTCCGCGCTCGCGACCAACCGGCGCACCAAGTCGAGGCCGTCGGGGCCGCCGTCGAGCGCGCTCGACGGCTCGTAGGAGCGGATCTCGGGCGCGAGCGCGAGCAGCTCCGCCGATGGGACGTAGGGGAGGTTGGCCAGAACCGCGTCCGGGGCTGTCGCGATCGCGGCCAGCAGGTCCGAGCGGACGAACTCGACGTCGATTCCGAGCGCCGCCGCGTTCGCGCGGGCGACCGCGAGCGCCGGCTCGCTGACGTCGGTGCCGGTCACGGTCAGGTCTTCTCGCTCGCGCTTGAGCGCGAGCGCGACCGCGCCGCTGCCCGTGCCGACGTCGACAACGCGCGCGCCGTGCGGCAGCTCGAGGCCGACTTCGACCAGCAGCTCGGTCTCCGGCCGGGGGATCAGCACGCTGCGATCGACCGCCACCGTGATCGAGGAGAAGTCCTTGCGGCCGAGGATGTAGGCGACCGGCTCGCGCGCCTCGCGCCGGGCGATCAGCGCTGCGTAGCTCGCGGCGACGGGCGTCGAGACGGGCGAGTCCGCTTCGAGGACGAGCCGCGCGCGGTCACAGGCGAGCGTCTGCGCCAGGAGCAGCTCGGCGTCGAGCCGCGGCGTGTCGATGCCGCCGCGCGCCAGCCGCGCGGCGCCGATCCGCAGGAGATCGGCGATCGACGGCTCGCCTGCGCTCGCCGGCGCCGTCGCCGGCGCCGTCGCGGCGAGCGCCTCAGCCACTCGCCCGCTCTTCCAGCCTGCGCCGCTTCTCGTCGTCCTGGAGTGCGCGCGTCAGCTCGTCGAGCTCGCCCAGGAGGATCGCGTCGAGGTTGTGCACGAGCAGGTTGATCCGGTGATCCTTGACGCGCCTCTCGCCGTAGTTGTAGGTCCGGATCTTCTCGGCCCGCTCACCCGTTCCAACCTGAGCCAGCCGGCTCGCCGCCAGCTCGGCCTGCTGCTCGAGCTGCGCGCGCTCGTACAGCCGCGCGCGCAGCACGCGCATGGCGCGCTCCTTGTTCTGCAGCTGGGACTTCTCGTCCTGCATCGAGACGACGATGCCGCTCGGCTTGTGCGTGATCCGAACCGCGGAGTCGGTCGTGTTGACCGACTGGCCGCCGGGACCGGAGCTGCGGTAGGTGTCGATCTGCAGGTCGCTCGGGTCGATCTCGATCTCGACGTCGTCGGCCTCGGGCAGCACCGCGACCGTCGCCGTCGAGGTATGGATGCGCCCCTGCGACTCCGTCTCGGGGACGCGCTGGACGCGGTGCGTCCCGCCCTCGTACTTGAACACCGAGTAGGCGCCGTCGCCCTTGACGGCGAACGTGTAGCTGCCGTCGCCGATCGACAGCGGCTCGACCGTAAACCGGCGGCGCTCGGCGTAGCGCGTCAGCATCCGAAACAGATCGCCCGCCCACAGCGCCGCCTCCTCGCCGCCCGCGCCCGGCCGGATCTCGACGATCACGTTCTTGCTGTCGTTCGGATCCGGCTCGACCATCGCGAGGCGGATCTCGTCCTCCAGCGCCTCCATCCGCTCGCGCGAGCTCTCGAGCAATTCGCGCAGCTCCGGATCGTCGCCGTCCTCCGCCAGCAGCTCGCGCGCGCCGTCGTAGTCGTCGGAGCTGCGGCGGTACTCGCTCGCGAGCCGGGCCGCCGGCTCCAGCTCGCGGTACTGCCTGCTCGTGGCGGTGAAGCGCGCGCGATCAGCGATCACCTGGGGGTTCGCGAGCTCGTGTTCGAGCTCGCCGAAACGCGTCTCGATTTGGGATACAAGCTCGTCGATCATCTCCAGATCGAGTTTAGGCGCCGGCTACGCGACAACTTCGACGCCCACGAGATCGGCCGCCGAGGTCAAGCCGGGCGTCTCGACGTCGAGCACCGCGCTCAGCGCCGCGACCGCGACGGCGAGCTGGTCCAGATCAGGCTCGCGTGTGGTCAGCTTCTGCAGCTGCAGCCCCGGGTACATGATCGCTCTCACCCACGGCCTGCCGCGATTGCGACCAGCCCACCGAATCACCTCGAACGACAGCCCGGCGATCAGCGGCACGCCCGCAATCCGCGTCAGCACGAGGACCCACCACGCGGGCAGCCCGATCGGCGCGAACACGAAGATCGCCATGATCATCACGATCAGCAGGAAGCTGGTGCCGCACCGCGGGTGCAGTCGCGTGTACAGCTTCGCGCGCTCCGGCGTGAGCTCATCCTGCGCTTCGAAGCACGAGATCACCTTGTGCTCGGCGCCGTGGTACTCGAGCACGCGCCGCAGGTCCCGCACGCGTGAGAGCAGCGCGAGATAGCCCAGGAAGATCGCAGTCCGCAACACCCCTTCGACCGCCCAGAACAGAACCGGGGAACCGAGCTGGTGCCGGACGAGGCTCGTGAGCCCGACGGGCAGGACGAAGAACAGCCCGACCGCGACCACGACCGCGACCACGATCGTCCCCGCCCACAACCGCGGCGAGAGCTCCTGAACATCCTCGGGAAGCTGGGCGTTGGCCGAAAACGAGAGCGCACGCAGGCCGATCGCGAGCGACTCGGCCACCGCGACGACGCCGCGAACCACGGGCCAGCGGTAAATGCGCCGGCGGCCTGTCCACGACACTATTGGGAAGGTGCGCGCCTCGACGTCCCCAACTGGCCGCCGGACCGCGATCGCCCACGTGCGGATGCCCCGCATCATGACGCCCTCCATCACGGCCTGGCCGCCTACGGGGGCGTCACGCGACGCCTTCAGCGCGCCCGCCTCGGGCGCGGCGGACGGCGCGAGGTCCCCGTCCGCACTGTTCACGGACGAGGCCTACGAGCCGGAGGCCGCGCGGGCGGCTCGACGCCCCTTCGCGACCCGCCGCTGGAAGCGCTCGACCCGGCCGCCGGTGTCGACCAGCTTCTGCTTGCCGGTGTAGAACGGATGGCAGGCGGAGCAGATCTCGACGTGGATCTCGGGCTTGGTGGAGCGAGTCGTGAACTCGTTGCCGCACGTGCAGCGCACGTGTGCGTCGACGTACTCTGGGTGGATTTCGGACTTCATCGCCTGACCTAGTTTAGCGGCGAGGATTCGACCTGCGGACACGTCGCGATCAGCGAGTTGTTCGCCGCATCGAGATCGTCGCTCACCTGGTGCAGGGGATCCACGGTGACGGTCGGGGCCGTCGCCGGCGTGCACAGCGGGCCGACGAACTGCTCGGTGATCGAGGCGCGCGCCTGGAGCAGGCCCACCTGGACGATCTGGACCGGGGCACCCCCGGTGGGGGTGAACTCGACCTCGAACGGGCCTGCATTGCTGCCACCGGCGTTGACGATGTGCGCCGTATATAGATCGTTCGGCTGGCCGGCGATCGTCACGGCCGTGAACGAGCTGACCTCGAGGTCCGGCCGGAGCTCTGGCTCAAAGCACTTTTCGCTCGTCACCGTGGTCGTGCCGAGCTGCTGACCGGCGGTTCCGCTCCAGCGAAACGTGATCCGAAACCGGTACGTCGCCGGAGCGGCGAGGTCGAGCACCGGGTGGTTGACGATCCACACGTCGCCGGGTCGCTGGCCGAGCGTCGGGTCGGCCGGCGTCAGCCATTGGCCGAGGTAGCGCCCGCTGAGCGCATGGAAAGGCCCGCTCGGCTTGGTGCGGCTCAGCAGCTCGACGCGCACCGCCATCTGCTCGGTGCCGGGCATGGGCCGCATCACCGTCTGGACGGACAGCTCGCGCTGCGCTGGGTCGCGGGCGCGCTGACAGACGAAGTCGCGCAGTTGGGCACGCGGCAACGCCGAGCCAGGCTGGTCGCCGAGCGCGCTCACGGACGGCCACAGCCCGCAGGCCGCCAGCACACCGACGATGATCGAGCGCTTCAGCACTGGTGCTTAAACAAGCGTCGCTCGCCGGAGTTTCCCACGCTTGCGTCGCTCGCCGGAGTTTCCCACGCGTGCGTCGCTCGCCGGCATTCTCACCCCCGACTCGGCGAGGCCGCCGGAGACGGAGGCGCTTTTCAGCCATGCTTACGCCCTCCTTACCGCACGTTATGCCCGGCTCGGAACAATTCGCCGCAGTGTCCTCGGGGGTGCGCAGCGTTTCACGGTCCCGTTGGCTGCTTGCGGGCTGTGGCGTGCTGCTCGTCGCGCTGGCGGGATTTCTCGTCTGGCAGCTGACACGCAGCCCTGGACCCTCGCGTCCCTGCCAGCAGGCGATCGACGCGCTGACCCCGGACGGCCCGCGCACGCAGACGCCTTCGTGCCTGGGCTCGGTCGCGCTCGGGCTGGGTTACGCGGGCACTCCCTTCGGCCCCTCGTTCTGGGGGCAGCCGCTGCCCACCAGCACGCCGCTGAACACGAACAGCGCCACCTACGTCAACGAGATCCTCAATGACCTGAGGACCGGGCCGCACGTCTCGAGCGAGGGTTATCTCGCGACCAAGGGTGACCCGCCGCTTTACGTCGTGCCCGCGAACCAGCCGCGCGTGCCCGTCCTCCCGTACGACGCCGCGACTGGCCGGCTCGATCACAACATCTGGACCGAGCAGCTCGTCCAGGGCGGCATCCCGATCCCCGCGGACGCGGTTCCGGGGAAGGTTTCCGATCGCACGATCAACATCTACCAACCGTCGAGCGGTGAGCTGTGGGAGCTTTGGCGGGCGCGGAAGGACGCCGCCGGCAACTGGGAGGTTGGCGTCGGCGGCCTGATCAAGGACGTCTCGCAAAGCGATGGCATCTTCCCGCCCCACAACGGCACCGCGGCCACTGGCGACTCGCTGTTCAGCACGCAGATCCGGATCGAGGAGCTCCAGCTCGGTCAGATCGACCATCCGATGGAGCTCGATCTGACGAAGACGTCGGTGCTGGCGCCAGGCGTCATACCGGCCAACACGCCCGGCGCCCAGCACTCCTACTCCTGGCCGGCGAAATCCAACGACGGCATCGACTATGGCGCGACCGCGATCCCCGAGGGGCTGCGGTTCCGGCTGCCGGCGAACCTGAACCTCGCGCCCTACCACCTCACCCCGGTCGCACACATGATCGCCGTCGCCGCCCAGAAGTACGGCTTCATCGTGATGAACACGGGACCGGACGTGCAGGTTCGGCTCGGCAACCCCCAGCCCTACATCGCCGCCGGGCTCCCGAATCCCTACAAGAAGATCTTCGGGAAGTATTTCGGGGTCAGTGGGTATTCGAGGTACGTGATGGCGAACTTCCCCTGGAATCAGCTGCAGGCGCTGCCGTACAACTACGGCAAGCCCCAGAGCTGACCCTCAGCCCGTCAGCGGATCACGTGATCGTGTACAGCGGGCCGTCGCCGCCCTCGGGCGGCGTCAGGCGTCCGCCCTTGGCTGTGATCGCTCCGCACTGCACGCAGTTGGTGTAGTTGACGATCACGTCGACCGGTCCGGACGACGGCGCGTCGTCGGGTATCTCGTACACCCCGGCGGGGCACATCCAGCGCCACGCCTCGGCGATCTCGCGCGGCACGTTGTTGCGCACGCGGATGTGATTAGGCGCGTCGTCCCGGGTGGCGTTGCCGGAGATGTAAACCGACGAGAGCTTGTCGAAGATGTACTTGCCGTCCGCCTTCGGATACCCGTTGCGAGTGTTACCGACGAAGAGCGGCTGCTGGTCGTTGCGGTGCCATTCCCAGCGGCCGCCGGGGAAGCGGCCCTTGGTCGCGATCATCATGTTGACGAGCGGCCCGCCCTGCACGAAGCCGCGCTGGAACGGCTGGCGCGTGTTGCGAACCCGCCACAGCTCCTGGCCGATCGACGACTCCTCTACCGCTCGCTCGTATGACGCGAGCGGCTGCCCGCGCGACAGCGACGCGTAGATCGCCTCGGCCGCGAGGCGACCGGACGTGAGGCAGTGGTGCACGCCCTTCAGCGCCACTGTGTCGACCATCCCGGCGGCGTCACCCACGATCACCGCGCCGGGCATCGACAGCTTCGGCATCGACCAGTAGCCGCCGCCCGGGAGCGCCTTCGCGCCCCACGCGACGCGTTCGCCGCTGTCGAGGATGCCGCGGACCAGCGGGTGGGTCTTGAACAGCTGCAGCAGATCGTGCGCCGACGTGGTCGCGTCGGCATACTCGAGGTCGATCACGAACCCGATGCTGACGAGGTCCTCGCCGGTCTTTGAGTCCTTCATCGGATAGATCCAGGTGCCGCCGATCTGCCCGTACTTGGATGAGAGCTTCAGCGGCCAGGGCCCGATCGTGTGGATGATCCGCGCAAGCGGCTTGGGCACTCGCCAGACCTCTTTGACGCCGAGCTCCCAGACCTGCGGCTCGCGGCCCTCGCCGAGCTCGAACTCCTTGATCGCGGCGCCGGTGAGGTGGCCCCAGCACCCTTCGGCGAGCACCGTGAACCGCGCCTTGATGTCCGTTCCGGGCTCGAAGTTCCCGAGCGGCTCGCCGTCCTTGCCGCGCCCCTTGTCGCCGGAGCGCACCCCGACGACGCCGCCGTCGCTGACGATCAGCTGCGCCGCCGAGGTCTCGGTCAGCACGTACGCGCCGCAGTCCTCGGCCTGTTGCTGCTGGTAGCGGGCCAGCGCCGAGACCGAGATCACCTCGTTGCCGTGGTTCTTGAACGGCGGTGGCGTCGGGATGCGGACCTTGTTCCGGTGGTTCGGCAGCAGGTAGACCGCTTCCTTGGTGACCTCGCCGAACGCGAAGTGCTCCTTGCGCCAGTCCTCGCGCGAGAGCGAGGGGAACAGCTGCTGCAGTGGCTCGGGGCGCATCACCGCCCCTGAGAGGTTGTGCCCGCCACACGTCTTGGCCTTCTCGATCACCGCGACGGGAACCTCGCCGAGCCGCTCCATCATGTCGGGGTCGTCAGCCAGCAGCTGGAGCAGCCGGTTGGCGCACGCGAGGCCGGCCGTGCCGCCGCCGACGATCGCGACGCCGACCTCGATCCGGTCCTCCTCGGAATCGAGGTCGCGCTTGACGAACTCCCGCACCGGATCGACCGGCGGCGGGTACTCGCTCGGCGAGTGATGCCCGTTGCGGCTCGACACCGCGCTCAGCTGTCCTTCTTGGCTTTGATCGCGTCGGTCAGCTTCGGGAGGATCTTGTTCAGATCGCCGACGACCCCGAGGTCGGAGAACTCGAAGATCGGCGCGTTCGCGTCCTTGTTGATCGCGACGATGTTCTCCGAGGACTGCATCCCGACCTTGTGCTGGATCGCGCCCGAGATCCCCGCGGCGAGGTACAGCTTGGGAGACACGGTCTTGCCCGTCTGGCCGATCTGCGCGGCGTACGGGTACCAGCCGGCGTCGACGACCGCGCGCGTCGCCGCGACCGCGGTGTTGCCGCCGAACGCGGCGGCGAGATCCTCGGCGAGCTTGAAGTTCTCGGCCTTGCCGAGCCCTCGGCCGCCGGCGACGAGGATGTCGGCACCCTCGATGTCGACGTCGGCGCCGCGCTGCTCCCCGCGCGTGACCATCGTCGCCTTCGTCGACCACGGTGAGTACGCGACGTCCACATCGACCACCTCGGCCGAGCCGCCGTCGCGCTCCGCCATCTCGAACGCGTTGATCCGCCCGATGATGATCCCCAGATCGCCGCGGTAGTGCGAGACCGAGATCTTGGAGTCCTGCAGGATCGGGCGCTCCGCCACGAGCTTCCCGTCCTGGGCGTGGACCGCCGTCACCTCCATGGTCACGCCGGCGTGCTTGCGCGCGGCGAGCCCGGCGCCGATCTCGAAGCCGAGCAGTCCGCCGCCGAACAGGGCATAGGAATGACCGTGCTCGTCGATCACCGCGGCCATCGCGTCGACGACCGGCTGCGCGAGCCCTTCGGGTCCGCGGGCACGGAAGACCTTGGTCGCGCCGTAGGCGCCGAGCGACGCGCACAGCGCGTCGGTCAGATCGTCGCCACCAACGACGACGGCATGGCACTCGCCGCCGATCTCGGCGGCGCGAGCCGCGCCCTCCGACACCGCGCCGAGCGAGTTCTTGTTGAACGCGCTCTGGTAGTGCAGAACGTATGTGAGGACGTCGGCCATCTCAGATCAGCTTCCTTTCGTCGAGCCAAGCGACGATCTTCTCGACGGTCTCGTTGGTGTCCTCGTCCTCGATGATGACGCCGGCCGCCTTCGCCGGCGGGTCGTGGAAGTCGCCGCACTGGACGCGCGATCCGTCCCCGCCGACGAGCGCGCCATCGATGCCGACATCGCCGATCGCGAGCGTCTGCAGCGGCTTCTTCTTGGCGCCCATGATCGCCTTCAGCGACGGGTAGCGCGGCTCGTTGATCGCGTCGCCGACCGAGATCACCGCGGGCAGCTCGAGCTCGACCGTGTCGTAGCCGTACTCGGCCTGGCGCTCGCAGCGCAGCTTTCCATCCTGCACGTCGATCTTGATCACCTGCGTCAGCGAGGGCATCTGCAGGTGGTCGGCGACGAGCGCGCCCATCGTGTAGCACTCGCCGTCATCCGACTGCTGACCGAGCAGGACGAGATCCGGGTGCTCCGGTTCGAGCGCCTTCGCAAGCGCGTAGCCGGTTGCGGACACGTCCGAGCCGGCGAGCGCCGGATCGGTCAGGTGCAGCGAGCGGTCGGCGCCGAGCGAAACGGCCTTGTGCAGCGCGCGCACGGCGGACTCCGGGCCCATCGTGACGGCGACGATCTCCTCGACGGGGACGGCGCCGCCCTCGCGAATCTGCATCGCCGCCTCGATCGCGTGCGTGTCGTATGGGTTCAGGTTCTTCTCCCCTGATCGATCCAGGCGCCCCGTCGAGGGATCGATGCGCTTCTCGACGGCGGCGTCCGGGACCTCTTTGACCAGGACGCAAATTTTCAAGGTGGCCTCCTATATTCAAACAGCCGGCAATGTTATCGGTTGACTGACGAGTCAATCGGCTCGGCTACGTCGGGCGGCGCCGCGAATGAAGTCAATCGCCTGCTGCGTCGGCGCGCCCGGCGTGAACACTTCGGCCACGCCCAGAGCCTTCAACTCCTGAATGTCCTCGGACGGAATCGTCCCACCGACCGTCACGACCACATCATCGACGCCCTGCTCGCGCAACAACTCCATCACCCGCGGCACCAACGTCATGTGCGCACCCGACAGAATCGACAGACCAACCGCATCCGCGTCCTCCTGGATCACGGTCTCCACGATCTGCTCCGGCGTCTGATGCAACCCGGTGTAGATCACCTCCATCCCGGCATCCCGCAACGCCCGCGCGATGATCTTCGCACCGCGATCGTGCCCGTCCAGACCGGGCTTGGCGACGACGACGCGGATCTTGCGCTCGGATGCTGATGAGGACATTGCGCGATCTTAATATGGGTGCTTGCGCGGCGCTCTTCCGGCGGATTCGTGTCGTCCGCCGCAAGTCGGGTGCCGGGGGCGGCGTGTGACCGGTTGCCGGGGCAACGAGCCGAGACTACGCTGCCCGCGTGGTGAGGCGCCGCGTGCCATCGCGCATCATCGTCGTGCTGGTCGCGCTCGCGGGCGGGCTGCTCCTGGCCGCGCCGGCGCAGGCCAACTTCGCCGGCTCCGTGATCACCTCGCCGGCGAGCGGCAGCGAGTGGTTCTATGACGGCGACAGCAACTCCGGCGCGATCACGGTCCAGGGAACCGTCAGCGGCCCGACGCCCGGCGCCCAGGCCAAGCTCGTCTGCTACTACGCCGCGAACACCCAGTACGTCGTCGTCGGCGGCGACGTCCCGGTTTATCCCTCCGGCGCGTTCGATTTCGCGGTGTCGCTCGCCCCGATCGCCGGCTACGCGTGCCGGCTCGCGGTCGTGCCGTTCAACCCGACGCCGCCGACGGGTGCCGCCGCGGCGGCCTACGAGGGGCCGTCGATCAGCGTGGCCAGCCTGCAGTCCTACGCCAGCGCCGGCAACCTCTACGACTATCAGGTGCTGTCCGGCACGCTGTCGTGGTCGTTCGAGTTCGGGTCCCTCGGCAGCTGTCCGGTGCTCGGCTCGTTCGCGACCGATCCGGCGACGTTGGGGAGCTACTGGCTGTTCGCCGGCGACGCCTGTCTGCCGCAGCTGAGCGGAATCTCTCCGAGCTTCCAGACCCGATCCTCGCTCCAGATCGACTCGCTGAACGCCTACGCGCCCGCGGCGATCTCCACGCTAGCCGCCGAGCCCGGCTTCGATCCGCTGTCGTACGCGCCCGTGTTCGACGCCAACCACGACACGGTCACGATCACCGACACCGAGTTTCCGATGATCTGCCAGGCGCCCGGCGGCTTCCCACCGACGCCGGCGACATGCCCCGCGCTGAGCCCGTCGGGCATCGAGGTGCAGCAGACGACCACACTGCTCCCGGGCGGTGAGGTCGCGCGCGTGGAGCAACAGTTCACCAGCGTAGACGGCAGATCGCACACGATCGACGCGATGTTCTCGCAGGCCGTCCAAGCTCCCGCCCAGGGCGGGGTGCCCGGGTTCGAGTTCCCCGGCCAGGGCGCGTTCTCGGCGCACAACCCGGGCGACTCCTACACGGCGTTTCCGAGCGGACCCGGCTCGGTGTTCGTGATCGGCAACGTGAACGCGCTGCCGGCGGTCAGCAATCCGGCCGGCGCGATCAGCTACAGCAGTCCGCCGCTGAGTGCGAACTTCGTCCCGGGCGGGGTCAATTCGGTCACCGGACTCCCGCTCAGCGACTTCGTCATGCACTACATGGCGACCGTGCCGGCGGGCGGCACGGTCAACTACGGCTGGTCTTTCACGCAGGCCTCGAGCACGCAAGCGCTGACGCCGCTGGAGCGGATCGAGCGCGACCGCTTCTCGAAGCCATCGGTGGCGATCACGAGCCCCGCGCGGGCCGGTGTCACCCACGCCGGCCAGATGACGATCCGCGGGGTCGCGCTTGACCCGGTCGGGATCGCGTCGGTTTCGATCGACGGTCAAGCGGCCTCGGTCGCGAGCAACGGCGCGTTTGCCTACACAATCGAGCTGCGGCCGGGGACGAACGTGATCGACGTCACCGCGACGAACGTGGCCGGCAACACGAGCACGAGCTCGATCACCGTCGTCTACAAGCCGCGCTGCGTGGTTCCCCGGCTGCGCCGCAAGACGCTCGCCGCGGCGCGCGCCGCGTTGCGACGGGCGGAGTGCCGCGTCGGCAGGGTGCGCCGAGTGTCCTACCGCCACTGGGCGGGCGGGCACGTGATTTCGACCCTGCCCAAAGCCGCTGCAGACCGGCCAGTCGGCACCAAGGTCAGCCTCGTGGTCAGCAAAGCGCCCGCCAAGTAGCAACGGGTTCGGCGCGTGCTCTCCGAGGCCTTCAGGCCGGGGTCGCCCTCGCCCTCGCCCTTGCCCTTGCCCTTGCCCTCCTTGGCGACTCGCGGGCGCGTTCGCGCGGCGGCCGGCCGTTGCGGGCGCGCGCGGCCAGCGCGGCAGTGCCGATCCCGCCGGCGGCGGCGGCGCCCAGGAGCGCGAGCCCGGCCTTCAACCTCCGGCCAAGCCGCTCCAGACGCAGCACCGCCCAGCCCTCGTCGCGCGCGATCCGCGCCAGGCTCGGGTCCGGATTGACGACGACGGGGTGGCCGACCGCGCGCAGCATCGGCAGATCGGAGACCGAGTCCGAGTAGGCGTAGGAGGCCGTCAGGTCGATCCCTTCCGCCGCCGCCAGCTGCTCGAGCGCGCGCGCCTTCCCGGAGCCGTAGATGAACTCGCCCGTCGCACTGCCGGTGTAGACCCCGTCGTCGACGTCGCAGAACTGCGACCCGATCGCCCCGTCGAGCGCCAGCACCTGCGCGAGCATGCTCGCGAGCTCCTGCGAGGCCGCCGTGACGATGTAGACACGCCGCCCGGCGTCCTGGTGGTCGTGAGCGAGCGCCAGCATCTGCGGGTAGATCCGGGGCAGCACTCCGGCCAGCACGCCGGCGCCGAGCCGCTCGACGTCGCGCACCCGCACTCCCGTGAGCGAGCGCGAGATCCGCTCTCGCAGCGCGTGCGTGTCGGCGTCGGTCGACCCGCGCAGGCGAAAGCGCGCGTTCGCCCAGGCGTCGGCGGCGAGCTGACGGCGGCTGAGCAGGCCGGCCTTGCGCGCCGCACGGCCGAACTGGAAGGCCGAGGAGCCCTCCATCAGCGTCCGGTCGAGGTCGAAGAACGCGGCCGCGGGGGCGTCGTTGCCGGCCGGCGGAGCGCTCACGACTCGCTCGCGGTCCTGAACCTCAGCCGCCGTTGAGTGCCCACGACCCGCGCGCGGCCCCGATCCTCAGCCGCCGTTGACCTCGACAATCATCGCGTCGCCCTGACCGCCGCCCGAGCAAATCGCGGCGCACCCGATCCCTCCCCCGCGCCGCCGCAGCTCATACACCAGCGTGCCGAGGATGCGAGCGCCGGACGCGCCGATCGGATGGCCGAGCGCGACGGCGCCGCCGTTGACGTTCACGCGATTCTCGTCGATCCCGAGCATCCTGATCGAGTTCAGCGTCACCGATGCGAACGCCTCGTTGATCTCCCAAAGGTCGACGTCTTCCGGCTTCAGGCCAACTTTCGCGAGCGCCTTCTGCGCCGCGTTCGCGGGCGTGCGGGCGAGGTACGCAAAGTCGTCGGCGACCTGCGCCTGGGTCAGGATCGTCGCCAGGGCGGGGCGGCTGTTGCGCTTCGCCCACTCGTCGCTGGCCAACACGAGCGCGCCCGCGCCGTCGTTGACGCCGGGCGAGTTGCCGGCCGTGTGCGAGCCGTTCTCCATGAAGATCGGCGGCAGCTTCGCGAGCGACTCGAGGGTCGTGTCGCGTCGCGGCGCCTCGTCGATCTCGACGACCGTGTCGCCCTTCCTGCTCTTGATCGTGACCGGGACGATCTCCTCGGGGAGCCGTCCCTCGTCGGTCGCCCTGATCGCGAGCTCGTGCGAGCGAAGCGCCCACCGGTCCATGTCGGCCCGCGTCATCTCGAGCTCATTTGCGACCTCGCTCGCCTCCTGCGCCATGTGCTTGCCGGAGAACGGATTCGTGAGGCCGTCGTTGATCAT
The DNA here is from genome assembly GCA_963763525.1 of uncultured Solirubrobacterales bacterium. Taxonomy (GTDB): domain Bacteria; phylum Actinomycetota; class Thermoleophilia; order Solirubrobacterales; family Solirubrobacteraceae; genus Palsa-465. The sequence goes on along the minus strand of CAVXPA010000003.1, from coordinate 830,602 downwards.
CGCGTCGATCGCCTTGCCGTCGCCCATCCGGAAGCCCCAGCGGGCCTGCTTGAGCAGGTACGGAGCGTTCGACATCGACTCCATCCCGCCCCCGACGCCGAGCTCGAGATCCCCGGCGCGGATCGAGGCGTCAAGCAGCGCGGCCGAGCGGATCCCCGACGCGCACACTTTGTTGATCGTCTCCGAGGAGATTTTCTTCGGGATGCCCGCCTTGATCTGCGCCTGGCGCGATGGGATCTGTCCCTGGCCGGCCTGGATCACCTGACCCATCACGACGTGCTCGACCTGACCGGAATCGACCTCGGCGCGCTCCAGCGCGGCCGCGATCGCGATGCCGCCCAACTCGGTCGCGTCGACGCTCGCAAGGCCACCGCCGAGCTTCCCGATCGGGGTGCGGGCGGCGGACAGGATCACGGTCTTCGGCATCGGCTTGCTCCGGGGGTCGACGTGGCAGTCGTTCTAATGGTAGATCGAGGCTCTGTGAGAACCTGACGTGATCGTGCGCCGCTATCCGACCATGCCGATCGCCGCGATCGCGGTCGCGGGGGCGGCGGCGCTCGGCGCGGGCGCGGCGGCCACCGCCGCTGGCGCGTCCGCGCGGGCGGGCGCGGCCGCGGTCGCGACGGGGCGAGCACCGGCTGCCGCCGCCCGCCGGGCCGTCCACAAGCGGGCGCGCGCCGCGCAGACGCCCCCTGCGCTCGCCGATGCGCGGCTCGAGGGGACGTTCGCGCTGACCGGGACCGTCATGCTCGCCGCCGGCGTCGCCGGCGAGCGCGCCGGGCAACAGGTGGCACGCGATTGGACCTTCATTCCGCAGTGCACCATGGGCCGGTGCGGGGACGAGCTGCTCGTCAGGCAGCGACCTCCGTCGAGCGACCTCGTCTCGCTCGAGGAGACCCGTCCTGCCTACTACACGGGCCGCGGCCAGTTCTACATGCCGCTTCGCTGCGGGACGAGCATCTACCCGACTGGCGAGCAGGTCCCGTTCGTGCTGACCGTGCGGATCACGGGCGCCGCGCTCGTCGGGTCGGTCGAGGAGGCGACGACGGTGGTGGCGAGGTACTCGAGCACGACGCGGATCAACGCGACCCCGTGCGTCCTGCCACCACGGCGCGAGGTCGCCGTCTACGCCGGCGGGCTCGCCCCATCGCCGACGGCGGGCGCCGGCACGAGCTGAGAGGGGCTGGGCGTCGCATGGCCGGCTCATTCGCGGACGTTCCGATCGAAGTGATCCGGCGTGTGCGATTGGGGGAACGGGTCGTGTTGATCGTGCTCGACGCGCTCGGGCTCGAGTTCCTGCGCCGCCACAGCGACCACCCGCTCGTCGAGCGTCTGGAGGTGACGCCGCTGAGCTCCCAGTTCCCCTCGACCACGACGGCCAACATCACGACGGTCCACTTCGCCCTTCCAGTCGAGGAGCACGGCCTGTACGAGTGGAACATCCTCGAGCCCGCGCTCGAGCAGATCATCTGCCCGCTGCGGTTCACGCTCGCCGGCGCCGAGGTCTCCGGCCTGCTTGCGGGCCATCTGGACCCGGACGTGCTGTCGCCCGGGCCGACCCTGTACGAGCAGCTGGGCAGGGGCGCGGCCGTATGGCACCCGCGCGCGATCGAGCCCTCGCACTTCACCCGCCTCGCGACCCGCGGCGCCACCGTGCACGGGTTCGACGAGCTCGAGGACGGAGCCCGTGAGGCATTCGCTCGCGCCCGAGAGCACCCCTACACGTTCATCTACTGGGATCAGATCGACGCCATGGGGCACGTCCACGGCCCGAGCTCGGAGGACTTCCACGAATCCTCACGGTCGGCACTGGATGCGCTCTGGCATGTGCTCCGCGACTTGGACGGCGGCGGCGAGCTGACGGTTCTCGTGACCGCCGACCATGGGCAGGTCGATGTCAGTCCCGAGCGCCTGGACTACCTCGACGACCTGTGGCCCGAGCTCGCGGGCCAGCTCTCGCAGCCGCGGCCCGCCGGCTCCTCCAGGGACCTCTTCCTGCATGTGCGCGCCGGGCACGAGAATGTGGTGATCGAAGAGCTGCAGGCGCGTCTCGGCGAGCGTGCCTCGGTCCGGCCCGCGGTCGAGCTCTTCGCCACTCCGAGCCCTCGGCTGCTCGAGCGGCTCGGGCAGGTCGCGGTCCTGCCCGCCGCGGGCAGGCAGGTCTGGCTGCGCCAGGCGATCGCGAACGAGCAGTGGTTCAAGGGGCAGCACGGCGGCCTCGAGGCCGCCGAGACGGATACCTACCTCGCTCGCTTTTCGAACGATCGCTGAGCGTGCGGACAAAAATGCACCCACCCCCGCGATCGCACGGGCGCGTGGCGAATCTTGTCCGTGTGGCGGACAAAAATGCACTCACCCCCGCGCTGGCGACGGCGCGTGGCGAATCTTGTCCGCTCAACGCGGGCGCCGGGCCCCCGCGCGCCGCCTAGCGCCCGATCGCCTGCGGGAAATTGAACCGCCGCTGCGGGTCGATCTGGCGCTTGAGCGCCTGCAGCCGCGGATAGTTGGATCCGTAGTACGCCCTTTGCCAGCCCGGCAGGTTGGGATCCGTGTAGTTCTGGTACGCCTGGCCCGAGGCGTACGGGCGCATCTGCGACCAGGTCGAGCCGAGCCAGCCGCCGCCCCCGTTGTAGGTGAGGTACTGGATGCAGAACAACGTGTTGCGGTGCACAAACGCGGTCGCGCCCGGGGCGACACGGTTGATCGCACCGCCGTAGGAGTCGAACAGGATCGCGCCCGACCCGGGCTGGCCCCCGCGGCTCTGCATGGCATTGATCAGAACCTGCCGCCCGGCAGGCGGCAGGGGGCGCGTGATGTAGTCGGACTTGGCGTTGAAGCTCGCCCGCGGAAGCTGCCCCCCGGGCCGCGTGCCGACCGTGTGACAACTCGTGAGTGACTGCCCGAGACACCCCGCCCAGCGCACCTGGAGCGGGAAGTAGGACTGGTTTCCGCTCGAGATGCTCGCACCGGGAACCGCCGCGAGCGGTCCCAGCAGGTTGCGGAGATTGCTCGCCGGCCCGATGTACTGTCCCGTCACAACGGCCTGCGGGCCACCCGGCGCCGTCTGGAGATGGAAGATCGAGGTGGCGGCGTCGGGGGCGTTCGGAGCCCACCGCTGCCACGCGTCGATCGCCTGACTGGCCGATGACCAGGGGAAGAAGACGAAGAACCACGCGGCCGAGCTCGGCAGCGGATGGACCTTCAGCTGCAGCTGCGTGACGACGCCGAAGTTGCCGCCGCCGGCGCCCCGGAGTCCCCAGAACAGGTCGGGATCGGAGCGCTGGGTGACGTTCCGTATGCGCCCGTCGGCCGTCACGATCTGGACGGCGACGATGTTGTCGGTCGTCAGACCGAACGCGCGTCCGGCGAGGCCCATCCCACCACCGAGCGCGTGGCCGGTGATCCCCACCGACGGGCAGGACCCGGCGGGAATCGTGGCGCCGGCGTTCGCGAGCGTCGCGTAGACGTCGATCAACTGCGCGCCCGCGCCGATCGTCGCGATGCCCGTGCGGCGGTTGACGCTGATGCCGCTCATCAGGCGCATGTCGAGCACGGCGCCGCCGTATTGGGTGGAGTAGCCCGCGTAGCTGTGTCCGCCGGATCGGGCCCGCAGCGGCACGTCGTGCCCGACGGCCCAGCGGACCGCGCCGACGACATCGTTGACGTCGAGCGGACGCCCGACCAGGTTCGGCAGGACGCCGTCGAACCGCTCGTTGTAGACGTGTGCGGCGGTCAGGAAGCCGGGCGCGCCCTTCTTGATCACCGGGCCGCGCATCGCCGCCTGCAGCGTCTTCGGAATCATGCTCTTGGCGGCCCCCGTGGCGAGCGGCGGGACGCGTGCGGTCGCCGCGGCCGCGCCGCCGGCCGCTCGCAGGACCTCCGACGCGCCGGCACCCGTGGCCAGCGCCAACCCGGCCACCCCCGCGCGACCGAGGAAGCGTCGGCGATCGATCTCCCCGCTCACACGCGCCACCTTTTCACATCTGCCGCTCGATTTGCAACGAGGAAGGCGCGCGCCGGTCGATTTGCAACGAGCGGAGCACGTGATCGAGCGTGAGCAGCTGGCGCCGGCGCGCCGAAGCGCCGCCCGCGAGCACGACGTACACGCACAAGGGGCGCCTCGAGGCGGTGAAGAAGTGCTGCGTCCCGACCTGACCCGGTCTTGGGTGGGCGACCCCGTTGGCCGAGAAGGTGGTCGGATCCAGTGGGCGCGGGATCCGGCGGGCGGAGAACAGCCCAGTCCCCGGCTCGAGCCCGTCTCCAGGGACGTACTCGACGATCGCGAAGAACGTCGCGACGGGCGGCATCAGCCCGGTGCTGAGGTCGCCAAACGACGAGGTGTCACCGAGGGCGACCGGAAAGTCGCCGGCGTGGATCGTGGCGGCCCCGCCGGCGCGGGCGTACACGCGGCCGCTCCAACCAGGCGGGAGCGCGACCCGCACGCCGTGCGCCGCGAGTGCCGTCCCGCTCATCCCGGCCTCCGGCCGAGTGCCACAAGCATGACGCCGCTCATCCCGGCCTCCGGACGAATGCCATGAGCATGGCGCCGCTCATCCGACCCCTGAGGCGAGCGCCGCAAGCAGGATCACCGCCAGCACCGCCACCGCCGCGCGCGCGGTCAGAGCGCGCCGGCGCTCGAGCCAGCCGTGCAGCGCGAACAGCTGCTGCGGGCTGCGAACCCGCGCCGCCGCCAGCGGCGTGAGACCCCGGACGGCGCCGTAGCAGCCCATCACGAGCGCGCCACGGAGCGCGCCGGCGCTGAGAAAGGCCGCGAGGAGCGCCACATACGTGGCGGCGCTCGTCACGATCGTCGTCACGCCGAGCCCGAGCTGAGCGCCGTAGCCGAGACCGTAGACCCAGCCGCGATACCGATCGAGCCAGCGTTCGTCCACCTGCCGGCGCGGTCCCGGCGCGGGCACTCCGCGGGCGTCGATCGCGATCGCGGCGAGGACCGCCGCGCCGAGCACGAGCAGGCGAGCGCCGGCGCTGACCGCGCGACCGAGCGCCAGCGCGCCGAGCGCGCCCGCGGCCGCGCCGGCGAGCGCGCCGGCCACGCTCGCGCCGAGCGCGAACGCGACGATCGTCACGGACCAGTGCGAGTTGCGGCCCCGCTCGCCGAGCGGGGTGATGCTCGCGAGCATCGACTCGCCTCAGGGAGACCAGGCCGCACGGACGGCGCCGACGAGCGCCGTCAGGCAGCCGAGCACGACCAGCTCGGTCACGCACCCATGTCGTCGTCGGCGAGGGGCCCGGCCCGCGGCCGCCCTGGCCGCAAGCTCGCGTGATCCGGACCGATCCCGGCGGCGGCGAACGTCTCCTCGACCCGGCGCTGGCGGGACCCTGGCGGACTCGCGGGATCGCGCGAGCGCTCGTCCTCGATCGCATCGGTGACGAGCGACGCGAGCGCCGGCCAGCTGGTCGCGGCGCCCTCGCCACGGACGTCGCGATCGACGAGCACGAAGTACGGTGAGCCGGGCACCCGGTAGTCCTTCCACGACTGCGTCGACATCACCACAGGGACCTCGGCCGGCGCCAGCTCTCGGACCTTCCCGAGCCGCTCGCGCTCCGGTCCTCGCGTGACGATCACCGTCTGGACCTCGGCCGGGAGCCGCGGCTCGCCAAGGCTCTCCCAGAACGCGGCGCAGCTCGCACAGCCGGTCGAGAGGAACGCGAGCAGCGTCGGCCCGCTCGCGCCCCCGCCGAAATCGAGCGACACCGCATCCCGCGAAGGCGTCGAGCCCGCAATCGCCGGCGCCGTCTGACCGGGCCCGGAGCCCGGCGGCGCGCGGCGGACCGCGACTGGATCCGGGAGCGGACTGCCACTGCGCGCACGACTCGCCTCGGTCTCGGCCTCGCCCGGGCCGAGGCGACGCAGCAGCTCGGCGTGGCTGCGCAGCAGACCGGCGACGAGCACGATCAGCAGCACGAGCAGGACCGTCTCGACCGACACGAGCGCGACCATCAGACCCCCCCACTCGGGCCGATCGGCGTCGCCAGCCCCTGCAGGCAACCCGACTCCTGCCGGCACACGTGGTTGTCGACCATCTCGGTCGCGTTGCAGCCCCAGCCGCCGACCGTCGCCGGGTTCTCGCAGATCACGAGGCGGCAGACGACCTCGGTCGTACCGTCGATCTGCGTGTTGCACTGGCCGTAGCGGAAGTGGTTGCAGTCGACGCGGCGCAGCCCGCAGTCGCCGCGCGCGCACTGGCACCCCCCGGGGAAGACATGGCCGGGGAGCCGGTTGCAGTCGAGGTAGTAGCGGACGCCTTCCGCGTCGCACAGGCCGCCGCCGCGATAGTCGGTGCACTTCCACCACCCGGCGACGTACGTGTTGGCGGGGCAGACGTTGGCGCCGTCCTCGATCTCACAGCAGAACGCCGTGTAGCCGTCGCTGCACAAGGCATGCGGGCCGCAGTCCGCCGGCCCGATCACCGCCCACGCGGTGCCGGGGCGGATCAGGTAGCGAATCGGCGCGACCGCGACCGCGCAGCCCGCAACCGTCGCCCGGGCGAGCGCGCTGCGGCGCGAGAGCCGCCGCTCCAGTAGCCGGCCGGCCGCCGCGGCGAGGTGCTCGCTCAGCCCCAACGCCCCGCCCAGGCGCTCCACGCGAGCGGCAGATCGGTGTATGCGAGCACGACGCCGTACGCGCCCGCGCCGATCCCGAGCGCGAGCACGACGGCCGTCGCCGCGGGCTCTTGCACGAGCCCGCCGAGTCCGTGCGGCGAGGCGAACGCGGACACGAGCGCGACGAGCGCGAGCACTCCGCTCAGCGCCGCCTGCGCCGGGGAGGCAGGCGCCTCCCGCCCCTCGCCGAAACAGCCGCACGACGCGCGCCGGCGCGCGAGCAGCAGCGCCACCATCGCGAAGCCGGCGTATGTGCCGGCGAGCAGCGCGGCGCCGATGGCGCTGGGGGCACTCAGGCACCACAAACCAAGCGCGAGCTCGGCGGCCGCGAGGCACCGGACGACGCCGGCGCCGGCCGCCGCGCGCGGGGTGACGCCGCTCAGCAGCGTGAGCGCGCGGGCGGCCGTGTGGGGGGTGCGCAGCTTCGCGACCGCGGCCACGCACAGCACGATCGCCGCAATCGCGAACGGCGGGGTCAGCGCCTGCGCCAAGCGATCACCGCCGCGTCTCGGACGCGCCCGCCCGGTCGAGGATCTGGGTCGCAGCGCTCGCGGGATCGAGCTCGCGCGAGACGACGCGATCGAGCAGCTCCTGGATCTGTGGATCGTCCCGGATCGAGGTTTCGAGCTCACGGCGGAGCCGGAACGTCGCGATCGCGAGCACCTCGTTCATCAGGTTCCGGCGGCGGCGCTCGAACAGCGTCCCCTCTGCCTCGATGTACGCGCGATGCTCGGCCAGCTTGTCGGCGAGCTCCTCCACGCCCGTCCCCCTGATCGCTTCGGTCCTCACGATCGGGACCTGCCAGCCCTCGCTCGGGCCGAGCGCGAGCACGCCCCGGATCTCGCGGACCATCGTGTCGGTCAGCGGATGGTCGGTCTTGTTGACGACGATCACGTCAGGGATCTCCATCACCCCGGCCTTCAGTGCCTGGATTGAATCACCCGAGCCCGGCATCAGCACGAGTACGACCGTATCGGCGTGGTCGATGATGTCGACCTCGGCTTGGCCGACGCCGACCGTCTCGAGCAGGATCACGTCGCGGCCCGAGGCGTCCATCAGCAGAGCCGCCTGGAGCGCCGCCTCGCTGAGCCCGCCGAGCGCGCCTCGGTTGGCCATCGAGCGGATGTACACGCCGGGGTCGAGGAAGTGCTCCGAGAGCCTGATCCGGTCGCCCAGCAGCGCACCGTGCGTGAACGGGGAGGAGGGATCGATCGAGAGCACGGCTACGGTCCGCTCGCGCTCGCGCTCGAGCTTCGTGAGCGCGGCCAGCAGCGTCGACTTGCCGACCCCGGGCGGTCCGGTGAAGCCCACGATCGCCGCTCTGCCGGTGCGCGGATAGACCTCGCGCACGAGCTTCCAGCCCTCAGGATCGTCATCCTCGACGAGCGAGATCGCGCGCGCCAGCGCGCGCCGGTCGCCGGCCAGCAGCCGTTGCGCGAGGGAGTCCTGTCCGGTGCTCATCGGAGGGGCAATCATGCCAGGGCCGCCGCCGGCTCCGCCCCGCCTCCCGCCCGCCTACCTGACCGCGCCGCCCGCCTGCCCGCTCCACGCGCGGCCAATAGGATGACCGCGTGGCAATCCGGATGCTTCGCGCTCGTCCCGCGCGGCCGCCGATCGTGCGCTCCCCGCCACCCCCGCTGCGAGGCGGCCCGCTGACCTTCCTTCGCTTCGCCGCCGGCAATCACATGCTCTCGCGGGGCTACGCCGTCCTGATCGCTCGCTGGCTGTGGCTGAAGCTGCGTTGGGGCAGCCGGCTGCAGACCGACGGTTTGTGTTTCGTGTGCCCCGGCGTCAAGTTCGAGATCGGCCGCTCGGCGACCGTCACGCTCGGGCGCTGGTCCTGGATCGGCCACGGCTGCAAGATCCGCGTCCACGAGGGCGATCTGGAGATTGGGGCGAAGTCGGTGCTCGGGCAGGACTGCACGATCTCCGCCTTCCAGCACATCTCGATCGGGCGCGAATGCATCATCGCCGACCGCGTCATGATGATCGACTTCGATCACGGCATGGCCGAGGTGGAGCGACCGATCCGCCTCCAGGGGATCTACAAGCGCGACGTCCAGATCGGCCACAACGTCTGGATCGGCTACGCCGCATGCGTGCTGCGCGGGGTGAACGTCGGCGACAACTCCGTGATCGGGACCAACGCCGTCGTCACCTGCGACGTGCCGGAGAACGCGGTTGTGGGCGGCGTGCCCGCACGGATCCTCCGGATGCGCGACGCGCCGCGGACGTTCCGCTGGGAGTAGTCAGCCGCGGGCGCGCGCCGATCGCCAGCGGGACCAATTCGAATCGTGCCGCTGCGCTCACCCCTCCCATCCGACGAGGTCAGGCGCGAGCCCGCGCAGCGCGTCCTGGAGCGGTGGCTCGCCGGCCAGCGCGCACTCGAGCGCATGCGCGTGTGCGCGCGCCCGCTCGAGCGGGTAGGTGCCGGCCGTCCCGTGCTTGACCATGAACGCCCAGTCGCTCGCCTGGAGCGCGAGCAGCTCCCGCAGGGCGCGGGGGCTCGGACGTCCCCCGGCCGCCAGCACGCGCAGCTCGGCGGTCCGCGCCGTCCACGCGAGCTCCGCGACGGCCGGCCCGCTCCACGTGCGCAAGTCGCCGCCCTCGCCCCAGCTGGTCGCGCGAAGGCCGCGTGGCGCGCGCACCGGCCGATGGCGCTCGAGCGCGCGGTCGAGCGTCGTCAGCGGCAATCGCTGGCGGGCCGCCTCCTCGATCACCGCCGCCAGCCAGCGTGGACCTTCGTACCACCAATGCCCGAGCAGCTCGGTGTCGAGCGCGCACACGCAGATGCCCCCGGCCGCGACGCGCTCGCGCACGCGAGCGACGAAGTCCCGCGCATGCTCCACGGCGAGCGCCTGCGCCGCCGCGGCGTCGTACGGATCGCCGTCGTTGCGCCACAGCCGGTGGTGATGCTCGCTCAGACCGTGATAGTCGCGGTACGCCGCGGCGGCCGGATAGCCGCGCTCGCCCCAGACGAGCGCCATCGTCGCGCGGTCGATCGGCCACAGCACCGGCCCTTCGTCACTCGCCAGGGGCCGTAGGTTGCGATCGTCACCGAGACCGAGCTCGCTCGTCAGCTCGACGCAGGTGTGGCGCACGCCGGCCTCCTCGAGCAGATGGTCGAGCCACGGCGCGTGCGCGCACTCGGGCAACCAGAAGCCACCGGCCCAGTCGCCGAAGCGCCGTCTGTGCGAGGCCACCGCGCTCTGCACCTGCAGGGCGATCGCGGTGTCGCTCGCGAGCAGAGGCAGCACCGCGTGGGTCGCCGCGGACGTCCAGCTGACCCGCGCTCCGAGCGCCGACAGCAGCCCGCCGTCGCGCGCCGCCACGCGGTCGAGCGCGTCAGCGGCGGCGGCGTACTCGGCGGCCGAGCGCTCGAGCTCGCGCACGAGCTCCCGCGCGTGCGCGCCGTCTCGGCTGTAGCGCTCCATGTCGCGGCGGTGGGACTCCGGGCGGATCTCCCGCAGGAAGCGCAAGCAGCGCTCGATCGCGCCCGGGACCTCGAGCTGGTCGCACAGCACCGGCGTCAGCGAGAGCGTGATCGGCGCGCGCCCCAGCAGGTCCAGCAGCGGCACGTAGCAGCATGCGATCGCCTCCCACAGCCACTCCTCGCCGAACGGCCACGTGCCGAACCCCGCCGGCGCGCGCAGGAACGAGGCCATGTCGGCCGGTGGCCACGCGGAACCCCCCTCGACGTAGGGCATGTGGGTGTGCAAGACGATCGCCAGTTCGCCGCGGGGCTTCACCACGCCCGAACCGTACCCGCCCGCGGACCGCGCGGAACGCTCAGGGCCGGCAGAGCGCGACGAAGTCGAGCGCCGCGTCCAGGCGCCCGCCGCGCAGCGCGAAGTCGCTGGTTCTGATCGCCGGGGTGAAGCGGTTGTAGAACGTTTCCGTGAACCCCAGCCGGCGATGGACCCGGTCCCACCCGCAGCGCAGCGCCAGCTCGTGCACCCTGAGCATGCGCGCGTGGTGGACGCCGAGCAGCTCGACCGAGCCGAACGCGGACGAGCACAGCGCGCGGAACTGCTCGGGACGGTACTCGCGTAGATGCCACGGGTTGTCCGAGCGCGCCGCGCCGGGCGGCGCGAGCGTGATCACGTTCGGCGTCGAGACGTACGCGGTGCCGCCGGGCGCCAGCAGCTCGCGGAGGTGCTCGAGCACGCCGGCGGGGTCCGTGACGTGCTCGATCGTCTGCAGGAACACGACCGCGTCGTAGCCGCCCGGCTCACCGTGCAGCTCGACCATCCCGCGTTCGAAGCGCAGGTTCGCCCGCCGGTAGCGCAGGCGTGCGTGCTCGTGGGCCTCTGGATTGGCATCGACTCCGAGCACACAGCCGGCCGAGCGCGCGAGCACGTCGGATCCGTAGCCCTCCCCGCACGCCATGTCGATCACCCGCCCGCCGGCGACCCGCGCGGCGATCCATCCGTAGACCATTTCGTGGCGGCGAAACCAGTAGTTCTCCGCCGGAACGTCGGGCAACGTCCGCTCACCGGTCAACGCCAGCGGCGGGACGCCGGGCGGCTGATTCTGCTGAACATATACGTCCAGTGACACGCGGACAAACAGGGTAATGTGCGCCCGCGTGGTGGAGCCTGTGCGCACGGCGGCGGAGATCCGCACGGTGAACACCCGCTACCACGACGTCGCCGCCGCCGGCTATGACACGAAGTGGGGAATCGACTTCGGTGCAGTCGGACAGGCGCAGGTGCTCGGCAAGCTGCGCAAGGTCCTCGGTGAGGATCTCGCCAGCGGCTTTGACCGCTCGCTCGAGATCGGCGCCGGCACGGGCTACTTCAGCCTCAACCTGGCGCGCGCCGGCGTCTTACGCAATCCCACCTGCACGGACATCTCGCCGGGGATGGTGTCGCAGCTACAGTCCAACGCGGAGCGCTTGGGGGTCGAGGTCACCGCGATCGTCGCCGACGCCGAGGAGCTCCCGTTCGCGGACGAGAGCTTCGATCTCGTGCTCGGCCACGCGGTGCTGCATCACGTGCCGGATCTACGCCGGGCGTTCACCGAGTGCTACCGCGTGCTGGCGCCGGGTGGCGCGGATCGCGTTCGCCGGTGAGCCGTCGCGGATCGGGGATCGGATCGCCCGCGTCCCGAAGCGCAGCGCCCTCTCGGTCGCGCCCGTGTGGCGGGCGCTTCTGCGGGCACGCCCGGCGGTGCCCGCAGCCTGCGGCAACGGGACCGGTGGCGAGGGTCACGAGCTCGAGGCATTCGTCGATATCCACGCGTTCTCCCCGCCGGACCTGATCCACCACGCCGTCCGTGCCGGCTTCGTCGACGTCGAGGTCCGCGGCGAGGAGCTCGTCGCGAACTGGTTCGGCTGGTTCAACCGGGTGCTCGAGGCGACCGCCGATCCCGGCGACGTGCCGATGTTGTGGCGGCGCTACGCGTTCAACGGCTACCTGATCCTGCAGCGACTCGACCACCGGCTGCTCGAGCCGCGGCTGCCGCCGGCGATCTTCTACAACCTCCTGATGAGCGCGCGCCGCCCACCTCGATCCCAGAACGGGCGCTTCTCGTAGATCGAGCACCGAGCCTAAACTCCGGCTATGGCGACTCGGCCGACCCAGGACTTTCCGCTGTTTCCGCTGGGCATCGTCGCACTGCCGGGCGAGCTGATCCCGCTGCACATCTTCGAGGAGCGCTACAAGACGATGATGAACGAGTGCCTGCGCGACGAGCGCGAGTTCGGCATCGTCTGGTTATCAGAGGACGGCCTACGAGAGATCGGCTGCGCGTGCGAGATCGACCGCGTGCTGGAGCGGATGGAGGACGGCCGGATGAACCTCGTCGCGCGCGGGACGCGGCCGTTTCGCGTGCTCGAGCGTCAAAGCCACCTCGCCTACCCGGCGGGCGTGATCGAGTTCGTCGAGGATCGGGGCGACGACGTCGATCCCGAGCTGGTGAGCGCGGCCCACGACGCGTACGCCGAGCTCGTCAGGCGCGCCACCGACCGCGAACCTGAGCTGGAGGACCTCGCCGAGATGAGCGCCTACGCGATGGCCGCGACGGTCGACTTCGGCCTCGACGCGAAACAGGGACTCCTCGACCTCCGCTCCGAGAACGCGCGCCTGCGGCTCGTCACGCGGTTGTTCCGCGCCGCGATCAAGCGGCTCGAGTTCGTCGACAAGGCGCAGGCGCGCGCCCGCTCGAACGGCAAGGTTCGCTTCAGCTAGGCGTTGTAGAAGATCATCGCGGTCCCGAACAGCAGGCAGTAGATGCCGAACGGGATCAGGTTGCCGCGCTTGAAGTAGCGCATCAGGAAGACGAGCGAGAAGAACCCGGTGACTGCGGCTGTAGCGGCCGCGAGCAGCGCCATGCCGCGAACGCCGTGGGCGCCGTCCGCGCCGGTCAGGTCGGGGAGCTTGAACAAGCCCGCGGCGAGGATGATCGGCGCTGCGAGCAGGAACGAGAACTTGGCGGCATCCTCGTTGTCGAGGCCGCGCGCGAGCCCGGCCGCCATCACGACGCCGTCACGGCTGATACCCGCGATCAGAGCCGTCGACTCGGCCAGCCCGATCACCCCAGCCTCTTTGTAGTCGAGCGTGTCGAGCTGGCGCCCGCCGTCGGCCTTCATCCCCTCCCGCCGCGCGAGCGCACGCACGTCCGCGCGCCGGCGCAGCCGCTCGGCGCCGATCAGAATCACGCCGTTGATCGTGAGGAAGATGGCCGCGATCTCGGGCGTGGCGGTCGCGACGCGGAGCTTGTGCTCGAACACGATCCCGATGATCCCGACGGGCACGCTCGCGATGACGATCAGCCATGCCATCCGCTCGTTTGCGGTCTCGATCTTGCGCTTGGCGAGCGTCCTGAAGAACGCTTTGATCAGATCGACCCAGATGCGCCAGAAGTAGATGACGATCGCGACCGCGCTGCCGACATGGAGCAGGACCACGAACGCCAGCCACGGCGACTCGGGCTGCGACTGCCAGGCGACGATGTTGCTCCACCCGAACAGCGAAGGCCACAGAACCGTGTGACCCAGGCTCGAGACCGGGAAGAGCTCCGTGATCCCCTGCAGCGCACCGAGGACGATCGCTTGAAACGGCGTGATCAGGCTAGAGGCAAAAGTCAGCATGGCGGCGAACCGTACCGTTCACTATTGGCTGATGCCGCACGCCGGCGCCGCCGCGAGCACGAACTGTTCGGTCTGAGCCAACTCGGAATGCCTCGCCCCCGCCGTGTCCGGGAAAGTGATCGTACCGTTCTCCAATGTGACCTTGTATGAGAAAACGCTTTCCGGAGGGGAGGGAATGTGCAGTTTCGCCGTCGCGTCGTTGTCCAGGCTCGTCGCGAGATCGCGCGCCTGCAGCAGCAGTGGGTCAGAGAGCGTCTTCACGGGCCCACCGTTGCAGCGGATCGTCCCGGAGTCGTTGACGAGCATCGTCAGCTTGGTCCCCTCCCCGGTGCGGGTCAACAGGAACAGGTCCGCCGACTCGATGTTCAGCCCGCACGCGGCGACGATCACGACGGCGGGCATCAGCAGCGCTAGATGGGTCAACCTCATCCGGTCCGTTTCTACGATGCCAGGTGGAGTGTCGCCCATGCGTCAGGTCTCGACCAACACGGCTGCGCCCCCGCGCCGCGGGTCGCCGGCTCCCCAGAAGCGCCCGGACGCCTCGCGCTCGGCCGCCTGGACGCCACCGAAGAACAGATTCAGCTCGCGAAACTTGCTGACGCGGCGGCCGCTCGCCTCGACCGCGGTAGTGTCGATCCCGGGTTCGGCATAGAGCACGCCGTCCTCGACGTGGATCCGCGGGGCATCGACGGCGGCCGGCGCCCGCAGCCCCTCGTCGACGACGCGGACGATCGTTTGCAGAATCGCCGAGCGGATCCGGTTCGAGCCCGCGCTGCCGAGCACGAGCTCGGGGACGCCGTCGCGCAGCACCGCGGTCGGCGACATCATGCTCGGCAGACGCCGACCTGGGCGGTGGCGGTGAAAGCCGAGAGGGTTGAGATCCTGCTCCCCGAGCATGTTGTTCAGGTGCACCCCGGTCCCGGGCACGACCACGCCGGAGGAGGACCCGTTCGAGCAGGTGACCGAGCACGCCCAGCCGTCGCGGTCGAGCACGGCGATGTGCGTCGTCGACCCGAGCGTCCGCCCTGCGCCCAGGAACCGGGTGACGAACTCGGGGTCCTCGAGCCCGGCGAGGAACGCGGGCGTGCGCTGCGCCTGCGCCAGCTCCATCGCCGCGATCATCGTCTGGAGGTCCGGTGGCCCGGGAACGAGGTCGAGCGCCTTCAGCGCGTGCGCGAGCAGGATGCCACCCGCGGACGGCGGCGGGTTCGTCAGGACCTCGCGATCGCGAAAGGAGACGCGCACCGGGACCCGGTCAATGACCGCATACGCGGCGAGGTCCGCGGCCGTCAACATGCCGCCGCGCGCCGCGAGCCAGCCGACGATCGCGGCTGCGATGTCGCCTGTGTAGAAGGGTTCTGCGCCCTCGCGGCCAAGCCGCTCGAGCGCGCTCGCGAGCTCGGGCTGGCGGATCTTCTCGCCCACTCGCAGCAGCCGTCCGCCGGGGGCGAACAGCCGCGCGCACTCCGGCGTCGAGGTCACGATTCCCTCGAGCAGCTCGACGACATAGGCCTGCTGGGGATTGAGCGCCACCCCCTCGCGTGCCAGCGACGCGGGGCCGGTCACGAGGTCCGCGAGGGGCAGCCGGCCGAAGCGTCGCGACGCCTCGCAGACCCCCGCCGGAACGCCGTAAGCGCCGACCGAAGCCGCACCGATGTGGAACACCTGAGCCGCGTCGCCGAACTCGACGGTGAACGGCACGAGCTCGCCGACGGCAGCTGGGTCGATCCCTCGCCCCGGCGCCTCGACGAAGAAGTCGAGCAGTACCGGCGTGCCGGCGGGCGGCGCGACCAGCATATAGCCGCCCGCGCCGAGCCCAGTCAGCAGCGGCTCGCACGCGAACGACGCGAGCATCGCCGCGACCGCGGCATCGACGGCGTTGCCGCCCACCCGCAGCGCATCGGCGCCGGCACCGGCGCTCACGGGATGACCGGCGGCGACGACGCCGAGCTGTGGCCCGGCCACCGGGCCGGCTATCTCCGCGGGATGAACTCTGGGACGTCCAACTCGACGGGCGAGGCCGTGGACTGGCGGCGCATGCGGCTGACGCGCGGTTCGCCGATCGGCTCGCGCAACAGGCCCGGCTGCTCGCCGCGATGACGCAGCCGCGCCGATGACTCCTCGCCCGCGCGCCGGCGAAGGGGTGCCTCGCCGTAGCCGGTCGCGACGACGGTCACCCACACCTGGTCCTCGAGCTTCTCGTCGAGCATCGCGCCGAAGATGATGTTGGCGTCCGGATGTGCGGCCTCGGCCACGGCTTTGGCCGACTCGTTGACTTCCCACAGCGACAGATCCCGTCCGCCGGTGATCGACAGCAGGATCGAGCGTGCGCCGTCCATGCTCGTCTCGAGCAGCGGCGAGGAGACGGCCTTCTCGGCCGCGTCGATCGCTCGCCGGTCGCCGGTGCCCATGCCGATCCCGAGCAGGGCGTTGCCGGCGTCGGACATGATCGTGCGCACGTCGGCGAAATCGAGGTTGATCAGCCCGGGCAGCGTCACGAGATCGGAGATCCCCTGCACGCCCTGGCGCAGCACGTCGTCCGCGACGCGGAACGCCTCGAGCATCGAGGTGTTGCGCTCGAGCACCGCCAGCAGACGGTTGTTCGGAACCACGATCAGCGTGTCGACGGTCTCGGCAAGCGTCGCAATTCCCGCCTCGGCCTGATCGCGCCGGCGCGAGCCCTCGAAGTCGAACGGCCGCGTGACGATCCCGACCGTGAGCGCGCCGAGCTCGCGCGCGATCTCGGCGACGACGGGCGCGGCGCCGGTGCCGGTCCCGCCCCCCGCGCCGGCTGCGATGAACACCATGTCGGAACCGCGCAGGAGCGTCTTGATCTGATCCGCCGCCGAGCGCGCCGCCAGCCGCCCGAGCTCCGGGTCCGCGCCGGAGCCGAGCCCGCGTGTGATCGACTCGCCGATGTGCAGGACCTCGGGCGCCGCCGACGTGTGCAACGACTGTATGTCGGTGTTGATCGCGAGGAATTCGACCCCCTCGATCTCGGCCTCGATCATCCGGTTGATCGCATTGACGCCGGCTCCGCCGACGCCGACGACGCGGAGCATCGGCCGCGCGACGCCGACGGCGCCGTTCGCGCGGACGTCCATCTCCTCCACGACGTAGACCTCGGGCTCCTCCTCCACGGCCGGAGCTGAGCGCCGGCCGCCGGTCGGCGCGTCGGCCGGCGCGCGCTCGAGCACGTTGTCGGGGATGTCGGCCGAGAAAGCCTGGCGCAGGCGCTCCTGGGGCGTCGGGACGCGAGGACTCGATGCCTCCGGCGTCGCCGTCTCCTGCGGGGGCAGCGGGCGAGCGGGCGCCGGCGCCGCCTCGGTGGCCGCGCTCACGGGATCTGCGGCGCTCGCGTCCTCGGTCGTCTTGCGGAACAGCGCCGCCAGCGGCCCCTCGCGCATGCTCGCGCGCTTAGCGGGTGGCATGTGAGAGGACCTCCTTCGCGAGCTGCCTGTAAGACTCCGCGGCCATTCCGTCCGGGTCGTAGCTGAGCACCGACATGCCCTTGACCGGCGCCTCGGCGAAGCGGATCGTCTTGCGGATCCGCGACGCGAAGACCTGGTCGCCGAAGTTCTCCTCGAGCAACTCGATCGCCTCTTTCGCATGCAGCGTGCGCGTATCCACCATCGTCGGCAGGATGCCCTCGATCTCGACGTCCGGATTGAGGTTCTCCCGGATCATCGCGAGCGTGTTCTGCAGCTGCACGAGGCCGCGCATCGATAGATATTCGCACTGGACGGGGACGATCACCTTGTGCGAGGCCGTGAGCGCGTTGATCGTCAGCAGCCCGAGGCTCGGCGGCGTATCGATGAAGATGAAGTCGTACTCGTCCTCGACCGGCTTGAGCGCCCGTTCGAGCGAGCGTTCGCGGCCGATCATCGTCGACATCGCGATCTCGGCTCCGGCCAGATCGATCGAGGCACAGGCGATGTCGATCTCGCGGTCCCGGATCACGTCGCGGATCGGGACCCGGTGCACGAGCACGTCGTACATCGACTGCTCGAGCGCGTCGGGGTCGACTCCCTGCGACATCGTCAGGTTGCCCTGCGGGTCCATGTCGACGGCCAACACGGCGAGACCCTGTTCCGCGAAGGCGACCGCGAGGTTGAGGGTCGTCGTCGTCTTCGCGACACCGCCCTTCTGATTTGCGAACGCGATCACCCTGGCGCTCACGCCACGCTCCGATCGATCCTAGGACTCATACGCGCCTGTATTCGAAGATCGGGCGCGGAATCCTCCGTAGCGCTTGTAACTAACGACCCGCGCCGATCCACCACACGAGATGGAACCAGATCCGCGCCGCTGCCGCTACGGCTAACGTCCGGGCTCAGTGAATACCAGCTCGCTCCTCGACCGACGGCTGATCTTCGTCACCGGCAAGGGCGGTGTCGGCAAGTCGACCGTGGCGACCGCGCTCGGGCTGGTGGCGGCGCGCCGCGGCTTGCGGACGATCGTGGCCGAGCTGGCGAGCCAGGACCGGGTCCAGCGCTCGTTCGACCGCGAGCGCGTGCACTTCGTCGAGGTCGAGCTCGCGCCGCGGCTGTTCACGATCTCGATCGACCCACAGCACGCGATGGAGGAGTACCTCCGGATCAAGACCGGCGCGTTCGGCCATCTGCTCTCCTCCAGCAAGCTGTTCCACGCGTTCGCGATGGCGACGCCGGGCATGCGCGAGCTGCTCACGATCGGCAAGGTCTGGGAGCTCGCCCAGCTCGAGCGGCAGACGGGCCAGGCACCGTATGACCTGGTGATCGTCGACGCGCCCGCCAGTGGCCACGGCGTCGCGATCCTGCGGACCCCGCGCACCTTCGCCGAGATCGCCAAGGTCGGCCCGATCGCGCGCCAGGGCGGCAAGATCGCGGCGACGATCGCCGATCGCGAGCAGACCGCCGTGATCGCGGTCACGACCGCCGAGGAGATGCCGGTCAACGAGGCCGTCGCGCTCGAGGAAGTGCTGTCGCGCGAGCAACTCGCACTCGAGCTGGTGATCGTCAACGCCTGTTACCGAGCCCGCTTCGGCGAGTTCGAGATCCCGCGGCTGCGCCAGGCGCTCGCCGGGGCCGGGCGCTCATCCGGGAGTCCGGACCTGCTCGCGCGGGCGGCGCTGACCGCGGCGCTGTCCGAGCACGCGCGGGCGGGACTGCAGCGGCAGGAGCGCTCGCGGCTGAGTGAGGGACTCGACGTGCCGCTGATCGAGCTCCCCTACGTGTTCGCCGAGGAGATCGCGACGGTCGAGTTGGAGCTGCTGGCCGACCGGCTCGCGGCCGGGCTCGCTGGGCTCGCCGCGGGGACGAGCCACCCGGTCGAGGTTCGGGACTGAATCGCCCACTCGTCGACCTGGACAACGTCCCACTGGCGCGGCTGCGATCGGCGAGTGGGTCGAAGACCAGCCACACGCGGGTCAACAACCCACTCGCCGCTCCGACGCGCTCGACTGGGACGTTGACCAGGTCTCACGCCCCTAGACGAGGGGCAAAACGCCAGGGAACGGTCTCACGGGCCGCTCAAGCAGTCAGCCTCACGGCGCGCAGGCCGCTCAAGCAGTCAGCCTCACGGCGCGCAGGCCGCTCAAGCAGTCAGCCTCACGGCGCGCAGGCCGCTCAGGCACTCAGCCTCACGGCGCGCGGGCCGCTCAAGCAGTCAGCGCCACGGCGCGCGGGCCGCTCAGGCAGTCAGCCTCAGGGCGCGCAGGCCGGCCTTCAGGCCGGATTCGATCGCCCCGTCGATGAACCCCGCCCAACCATCGGCGAGGTCCGAGCCCGCGAACAGCACGCGTCCCTCCGGCTCCCGCATGGCGGCGTGATAGTGCTCATACCAGCCCGGCCGGTGGATCGCCCACGTGCCGCGCGAGAACTCGTCGGCCAGCCAGTCGTGCGCGGTCGCCTCGATCGCCTCGTAGCCGGGCAGGATCGCGTCGAGCTGACCCTGCACCCACCCGAGGTCGGGCACGTCGCAGACCTTCGCGTCCGGGCCGAAGCCGATCAGCAGCTGCGTGCCGTCGCCGTACAGCTCATCGGTCGCGAGGTAGCCGAACGGATGACTTGGCCGGATCGAGTTCTGCAGCGCCGGCTCGCCGCGCGCGTGGATGAAGATCTTGATTCCCCGCGAGGCCTGGCCGAGGTCGATCGCGCGCTGCTTTTGCTCCCGCAGCGCCGGCTCGAACGCGATCGCGCCGAGTGCGTTCAGCGGCACCGCGACGACGGCGGCCCGGGCCGCGAACACCTCTCCCTCGCACGTCTGCACCTCGACCCGCTCCCCGTCGTGAGCGACCCGCGCGACGACCGTCTCGAGGCGGCGCTCGAACGGCGCCGCGGTCGCGATCGCCTCGATCAGAGCGCTCGTGCCGCCGACGATCGTCACCCGACCGCCGGTGAACTGGGTCAGCGCCAGGCTGTATCCCGACAGCGCGTGCCAGCGCAGGACCGCGACCGCGCCGGCGTCCTCGAGCGGCGCATGCGCGAGTGACTCGAGCTCGGCCGCGAGCACCTCGCGCTCCTCACGCGAGAGCTCGAGCTGCGCGAGCCGCTGCGCGATCGTCAGGCGGTCGAACTCGACGAGGCGATCGAGCGCGCGCAGGGGGTCGTGTGGGGCGGGCAGCGCCTCGTCCACGCCGTCGACGAACATGTCCCACCCGCGCCGAGCGATTTCGTCGCGCTCGTTGATCGACGCGCTGCGGCGGTCGGCGCCGACGTACCAGCCGGCGAGCTGCGAGTCGTCGCTGACCGTCACCTCGAGGCCGGCGCGGGTGATCTCCGAGAACGTGTGCGGCTGGTGCCAGTGGACCCACGCGCCGCCGTACTCGATCCGCGAGCCGTTCCAGCTGCTCCCCCAGGTGCGCCCGCCGAGCCGGTCGCGCGCCTCGAGCAGCAGCACGCTGCGGCCCCGCGCCGCCGCCTCGCGCGCGGCGGTCACACCGGCGAAGCCGCCGCCGATCACGATCACGTCATGCAACTCGTGCCACCCCGCGCGCCGTCTGCGCCGGCGCCGCGGCGATCGCGCCCCGCAGGCAGATCGCGGCGTCGAGCGCAACCGCACCGGCGGCGAGCGCGCGCACCGGATTGAGCTCGATCATGCCCAGGTCGCGTTCGAGCAGCAGCTCCCCGACCCGAACCGCGAGGCGAACGATCGCGTCGGTGTCCACGACGCGGCCGTCGCGGCCGCCGGCGAGCAGCGCGGCGCCCCGCAGCGAGCGCAGCGCCGTTCGCACGCGATCCGGCCCGGCGGGCAGCGGGACGACCGCAACGTCGTCGAGCAGTTCGGTCCAGATCCCGCCCAGACCCACCACGAGCGCCGGGACGATCCCGTTGACGTGCGCCGCGACGAGCAGCTCGACGCCGGCGGGCGCCATGCGCTCGGCGAGCACGAGCCCGTCGAGCTCCGCGGCCAGCGTCGCCAGTCGCTCGTAGGCGCGGACGACGTCGTCTTCGGAGCCGAGGTCGAGCGCGACGGCCCCGAGCTCGGTCTTGTGCCTGATCGCCGCGGCGCTGCACTTCAGCACGATCCGGCCGCCGAGCTGCGCGAGCGCGTCCACCGCGTCCCGCGCATCGTGCACCGCGCGCCCTTCGACGACGCCGATCCCGGCGGCGCGCAGCAGCTCCTTCGACTCGTGCTCGCCCAGCCACTCACCGGCGCAGTCGCCGCCCGCGGCGCTTCCGTCGGCTCGGCGCGCGGTGGCCGCGATCGCGCGCAGCCGCTCGGGATCGCCGCGCCCCGCGCGCGCGGCCGCCGCGCAGGCGACCCCGGTCCGCAGGCCCGCCGCGGCGGGCACGCCGGAGCGCGCGAACTGCCACGCCGCGTCGTCGTCGAGCAGCTCCGGCAGCGTCGAGCTGACGAGCGTCCGGACGGGCGCGAGCGCGGCGCCCGCGATGATCCCCTCGCGCACGGCGCGCCAGGACTCCTCCGAGGCGCCCGTGAGCCTATGCGGCTGGTCGTAGAAGACGAGCAGCTGTTCGATCGCGGGGTCCTCGCCGACGATCCGAACGAGCTCGCTCAGGGCTGCGCGTTCGCCCCAGATCATCGCCGTGTAGTCGAGTGGATTGGCGATCGTCGCTGCCGGCGGCAACAGCTCGGCGAGCTGGGCGTGGGTCGCGGGCGCGAGGGCCGGCAGCTCGAGGCCGCGGATGGCGGCCTCGTCGGCGCCCTGCGCCGAGTCGCCGCCGGAGCACGTCATGATCGCGAGCCCGCCTCCCGTCGCGGGGCGCCGTCCCGGCACCGCGAGCGTCTTTGCGAGCTCCAGGAGCTCGTGCACGTCGGCCGCCCAGATCGCGTCCGCCTCCTCGATCAGCGCGCGGAAGACCCGCTGGTCCCCCGCCAGCGCGGCGCTGTGGGCGGCGGCGGCGCGAGCGCCCGCCGGCGAGCTGCCGACCTTCAGGACCACTACCGGCACGCCCGCGTCGGCGCACGCCGCGAGCCCGTCGCAGAGCCGCGGTCCCCCGTCGTCCTCGAGGTAGAGCGCGATCGAGCCCACTCCATCCTGCCCCGCCAGCAGCTCGAGGTAGTCGGCGGCCGACAGCACCGCCTGGTTGCCGCTCGCGATGACCGTGTGGAAGCGCAGCCCGCGCCTCGTCGCGAGCGCGTTGACCGCGACGTTGCCGCTCTGCGAAACGAGCGCGACGGCACCGGGGTCGCGGGGCTCGAGCGCGTCGCCCCAGAGGGCGCAGCGCTCGTGCATCGTCACGATCCCGTTGCAGTTCGGCCCGCACACCGGCAGGCCGTGCTGCTCGGCGGCGGCGACGAGCGCTCGCTGCAGCTCGATCCCCTCCGGCACCTCGGCGAACCCGGCGCTGAAGATGACCGCGCCGCCGCAGCCGCGCGCAGCCGCCTGTTCGACGGCCGCCGGCACGCCGGCCGCGGGGATCGCGACCACGACCGCGTCGGCCGCGACCGGCAGCTCCTCGATCGAGGCGACGCACGGATAGCCATGCGCCTCGCCGCGGTTCGGGTTCACGCCCCAGACCTCGCCGGGGTAGGCGATCTCGCGCAGGTTCAGCAGCGCCTGCGAGCCGTAGCTGCCCGGACGGTCGCTCGCCCCGAGGACGGCCACCGACGCCGGGTGCAGGAGGCGGTTGCAGTCGTACCTCAATGGATCGTGGCCTCGACGCCGCGACGCTCGAGCGCGCGGGCGATGATCAGCCGCTGCACCTCGCTCGTGCCCTCCCAGATCCGGTCCACCCGCAGCTCCCTGAGGAACCGCTCGGCGACGTTGCTGCGCATATAACCGCGACCGCCGAAGGCCTGTACCGCCCGGTCGGCGCAGCGGCCCGCGGCCTCCGAGACGAACAGCTTCGCCATCGAGGCCTTGGCGTGGATCAGTTTCACGTCGGCGCCTTCGTCGACCATCGCCGCGACCTGGAGCGCGAGCAGCCGCCCGAGCGCCGCGTCCGTCGCCGAGTCCGCGAGCGGGAAGGAGATGCCCTGGTAGTCCATGATCCGGTGGCCGCCCTGCACGCGGTGCAGCGCCCAGTCGGTCGTCTCGTCGAGCAGGCGCCACATCGCCCCGAGCCCGTGAGTCGCGATTCCGAGCCGCTCCTCGGTGAACCACGCACGCTGGAGCTCCTCTCCGTTGCCGACGGCGCCGATCACGGCGTCCGCGGACACCTCGACGTCCGTGAAGCGGATCGTCGGGTGGCCATGCGGGTAGTTGTGCGTGAACGCCGGGCTATCGACGAACTCGACGCCGGGGGTGTCCGGCTCGATCAGGAACAGCGTCGGCAGCCGGGCGGAACCGTCGAGAACCCCCGCCATCACGATCAGCACGCGCGCGACGTCGCCTGAGGTCACGAACCACTTCTCGCCGTTGATCCGCCAGCCGCCGTCGACGGCGACCGCCGTCGAAGAGATGCCGCTCGGATCAGAGCCCGCATCTGCCTCGGTGACGGCATATGCATCGCCGCCCTCGCCTCGCAGCGCAGGGATCAGATAGCGCTCGATCTGCTCCGGAGAGCCCTGCATCAACACGTTGTACGCGCTCGGAACATGCCAGTGCAGACCGTTCGTCACGCGGCCAAACTGCTCGTTCACCAGGAACCACTCGAACATCGACCAGCCCTGCCCGCCGTACTCGGGAGCGAAGCGACCGCCGTTGAGCCGCGCGGCGATCGCTGCGCGCTGGATCTCGCGCACGGTCGCGTCCGGCAACCGGCCCCCGGATTGCTCTGCCTCGAGCTCGAGGGGCATCAGGACGTTCTCGACGAACTGGCGCGCTCGGTCGCGTAGCTCGGTGTGCCGGGGGTCGAGTTCGTTCCACCCGTGCTGGGGAGGGGCGATGGTGCTCATCGGTCGGGGTCCTCACTTTCGCCGGCGACGATGCGCGCCAGCCGCTCGCGGTCGGATGCCGCCCATTGCGCGCCGCGTCCCGGCAGCGCGAGCAGCAGGTTGTGGTGGTTGGCGATCACTGCGCTCGCGCGGGCGCGCGCGTACGACACGTCCGGATCGCGGTCGCCGACCCGGCTGTCGATCAGCTCGATCACGCCGTGCAGGTAGGCCAGCCACCGGCGCTGGTTGCCGCGCAGCACCAGGCGCTCGATTCGCACCCGTTCGGCCGCGACCGACTCGCCGGACGGAACGCCGCCCTGCTTCAGGGTCGCCACGGCCTCCGGGAGCTCGCGTTCAGGTTCGGGCGTCACTGACAGCCACGCGCTGCGCTTGACCATTCGCGTAGACTAACAGAAACTGATCACAAAGTCAGGATAGAGCGACATGGCATCCACAATCGCCGCACCGGCCGAGCGCGTCGCGCTGCAGCCGTCCACGTACACGGACCCAACGCTCATGCCGGCAGAGCAGGAGCTCATCTTCGAGCGGACCTGGCAGCTCGCCGGCCATGTCTCGTCGCTTCCAGGCCCGGGCGCCTACATGACCGCCCGCGCGGGCTCGCAACCGGTGCTCGTGCTGCGCGATGAAGGGTCCCAGCTACGCGCGTACCGCAACGTCTGCCGGCACCGTGGATCGCGGCTGCTGAGCGGCTCGGGCCAGTGCAAGGGCGCGATCCGCTGCCGCTACCACGGCTGGACGTACCGCTTCGACGGCTCGCTGATCGGCGTGCCGGAGGCGCTCGCGTTCGGCGATCGTCTCGACAAGCGGACGCTGGGGCTGCTGCCCGTCCGCGTGGAAGAGATGTGCGGGCTCGTGTTCGTCAACCTCGATCCGGACGCGACCCCGCTCGCGGACCTCGTGGGAGATCTTCCGCAGCGGCTCGCGCCCTACCGGATCGACTCACTCGAGCCGTTTTCGTTCGAGGGCGGCCCGCTCGACGTCAGCGCTCGCGTCGAGCGGCTCCTACGGCCGAATCCGGCGACCGCGACCGGACAGCCGGCGAACTGGAAGATCGTCGTCGAGAACTACGTCGAGGGCTACCACATCCCGATCGCGCATCCTGGCCTGATGCGGATGCTCGACTACAAGCGCTACACGGCCGACGTCCACGACAACTACGTGTGGTTCGACGCGCCGCTGCGCTCGAAGCCGAGCAACAACCGCTTGGAGCGCGCGTACGCGCGGCTTGCCGAGCCGATGCCAGGGCTAGGCGAGCAGGACCGGAGCGTCTGGCGCTACGCCTTCGTCTATCCGAACACGACGATCGACCTGTACCCCGATCAGGTGAACACCTGGCAGATCCTGCCCGACGGCGTCGCCCGCACGCACGACGTGTTCGCGGGGTACCGGCCGCCGGGCAGCGGCCCGCGGACGCGGTTCGTCCAGTGGCTCAACCAGCACCTGAACACGCTCGTGCTCGACGAGGACGTCGACCTCGTCGGCAACGTCCAGCAGGGCCTGCAGACGCGCGGCTACGCGTGCGGGCCGCTGTCGCACCGCGAGGAGGCGGTCGGGTGGTTCGCGGACAAGATCCGCACAGACCTCGGGCTGGACGCGGAATCGCGGTGAGCGCTCGGGCACGCAGGGGCGGCGCCCGGGAGCGCATCCTCGCCGCCGCCGTGCGGCGGATCGCCAGCGAGGGCATCGACGGCGTCAGGATCGCGCGGATCGCGACCGACGCCGGCGTCTCGGCGCCGCTCGTCCACTACCACTTCGCGACCCGCGAGGCGCTGCTCGCCGAGGCGCTGGAGTACTCCTACACGCATGCCGGCGACGCGCGGATCTCGACCGGCGAGCTGCCCGTCGCGTCGCACGCCGAGCGCCTGCAATCGATGATCGATCAGTGCCTGCCGATGACGCCCGCGCTCGAGGAGGACTGGGTGCTGTGGATCGAGCTGTGGCTCCGAGCCGTTCGCCACCCGGAGCTGAGTCCGGTCGCGGAGCGACTCTACGGTCGGCTCCATGCTTGGTTTGCCGACGAGATCGCAGCCGGCGTGCGGAGCGGCGAGTTCCAGGACTGCGACCCGGACGAGGTCGCCGATCGGGCGCTCGCGATGATCGACGGCTACGGCGTCAGGACGCTGATCGGCGACGCCGGCGTCCCGCTCGAGCGCGCGCGCCGAGCTGTCGGCGCAGCGCTCGCGCGCGAGCTCGGCGTGGGCGAGCAGCTGGACAGTGCGACGGCTCCGCCTGCCGAAGCGCCGCGCCTCGCCGGAGCGCGACGCGCGTCCGCGTCGGACTGAGCGCACGGCGGACCAAGGCGTCGCAGACCGGCCCCACTCAGGCCGCGAGCCGCTCCCCGAGCGCCGCCTGCGCTGCCTGACGCCCGGTGCGCACGGCGCCCTCCATGTAGCCAGCCACCCAATGGTCGGACCCCGCGACGTAGTACGGCGGCTCGTGCGTGCCGTGCAGAGGCCCGACGCGGATCAGGTCGCCCGGCGCCCAGCTCGTGATGTAGCCACACGTGAACGGGTCGACGCCCCATGCTCGCTCGAGCATCGCGACCGGGGTGCGCGCACCGTCGCCGAAGAGCGCCGCGAGGCCGTCGAGCACCGCTTCGGAACGCGCCGCCGGCGGGGCCGCCAAAAACGCCGCCAGGCGCTCGGGCGGCACGAGCAGCGACAGGACGCCGTCGCCCTGTGGCCAGGTCGAGCCGAACAGCCACTCGGTCTCGGACAATCCGCTCTGACCGCGCTCCTGCCAGAACGGGCGCTCATAGGCGACGATCACCTTCGCGGCGAGAGCGTGGCGCTGCGCCCGCAGCGAGCGCAGGCGCGCCTCGCTGAGCCCGGTGATCTCGACCTCGCGCAGCGGGCCGGCCGGGATCGCGCACACGACTGCCTCGGCCGAGAGCCGCTCGCCGTCGGACATCGTCACGGACACGCGCCGAGCGCTCACGTCGATCCGCCGCACGACCGAGCCGAGTCGCACACGGCCACCGAGCTCGGCCGCCATCCGCAGCGCGACCGACGCCGATCCCTCGCTCACGCGCAGACCCTCCCACGCGTGGAGGTCGTAGAACCCGTCGCCGCTGAGCGTCGCGTGCTTGCGCAGCTCGGCGAGCAGCGAAGTCCGTTCGGGCGCGTCGCACGCCAGCGACAGCGACGCCAGGTCGTGCCGCCGAACCACTGCCGGCAGCGCGCCCTCGGAGCGCACCCAGGCGCCAACGCTCATCGCGTCGAGAGCCGCGGCCTTGGGATGTGCCCAAGGGTCGGCCGGGTCGATGGTCGCGCTCAGCTCGGCGAACGCGCGCTCGAGCCGTTGCGCGTCGGCGCGTTCTTCCTCGCTCATCCACGGCGGCTCGTCGCCGACGTGCACGCCGTCGACCAGCCCCCAGCTCATCTGGCCGGGATCGGCGACATAGCTCGGCTCGATCGCCAGCCCCAGCTCGGCGACCAGCTGCCGGTACGCGCGGTGGTCGTGACCGAACACCTCGCCTCCGGCCTGCACGACGCGACCGTCGGGAAGCGTCACCGCCTCGACGCGCCCGCCGGGACGCTCACGCGCCTCGAGCACGATCACGTCGGCGCCGGCGCGGACGAGGTCACGCGCGGCCGCCAGCCCGCCCAGTCCGGCCCCGAGGACAGCCACATCGACCACTTCGCACCACCTTTCGCTCGCACCCGCTTGACAGTCGCGACAAAACGGCTTAGTTTTCTGAACCGCGGTTCAGGATACAAATTTGTCCGACCGCGTGAAGGTGAGGCTGGAGAGAGAAATGAGTCCGCGACCGAAGCTGGAGCACCTGCGCAAGCCGCAGATCGTGGCGGCCGCGGCCGAGGTGCTCTACGAACGCGGACTGTTCGCGACCCGGATCGCCGACATCGCCAAGCGGGCGGGCACGAGCGCCCCGACGATCCTCTACTACTTCGAGTCCAAGGATCGCCTGCTCGAGGAGGCGGTCGACCAGACCGACCGCGAGTTCTACGACCGGGTGATGGAGGGGCAGCGCCGCCAGGAGCGCGCGTCGGACAAGCTCGTTCATCTGATCGAGGAGATCAGCCTCGGACCGGGCGGCCTCAGCGACTGGACGTTGTGGATGGAGATGTGGGTCCGGGCTCGCCGCGACGAATCGGTCCGCGAAGCGTATTTCCGCCTCGACCGCCGCCAGCGCAAGCTGATCGCCGACATCGTGCGAGAGGGCCAGGAGGCGGGCGAGTTCAGCGTCGACGCCGACCCCGATGAGTTCGCGCTCGTGCTCAGCGGCCTGCTCGACGGGCTCGGGGTGCAGGCGACGCTCGGCCAGCCGGACGTCTCACCGGCGCGGATGGTCGAGCGCTGCCTTACGCTCGCGTCGAGCGAGCTCGGATTCCATTTCCGTCGGCCGGAAGCCGCGATGGGCGCATCCGCTAGCAGTATGCGAAAGGAGTGAAGAGGTGAGTTGGCATCCACGTGAGGGCTTCTCTGAAGGAGGGATCCGGCGCAGACCCGAACCCGAGGAACACACGATCTCTCGTCGCCAGCTACTGGCGGCGGGCGCCGGACTCGCGCTCGCCGGAGCGCTGGCGGGGTGCGGGGGCGCAGGCTCGAACGCGACGGGTGCCACGAGCACCGCAGGCGTCACGCTGCCACGCCCGGACAACCCGGTCAAGTGGCCAATCTTCTCTGACAACAAGCCGATCGCAGCAGGCCTCGCTCCTGAGACAGGGGCGACCCTGCAGCTTTACAACTGGGTCGCCTACGTCAATGAGTCGGTGGTGAAGAGCTTCTGCAAGAAGTACAACTGCAGCTACTCGCTGACGACGTTCAACACGATGGAAGAGGCGCTCGCGAAGCTGGCCACCGGGCAACTCAAGTTCGATGTCTTCTTCCCGACGGTCGATGTGCTCGGTCAGCTGGTCGAGGCCAAGATGATCCGCCCGCTCAACCACACATACATCCCCAACATGGCCAATGCGTGGCCGGACTACCTGAATCCGTTCTACGACCAGGGGTGGCAGTACACGACGCCGTATTCGATCTATACCACGGGGATGGCCTGGCGCAAGGACAAGGTCAATCTCGCGCCCTCGTGGAACATGCCGTGGCAGGGGGCGCCGTACAAGGGAAAGGTCGCCGTGCTGGACGATTACCGGGAGACGATCAGCCTGGCGTTGCTACGTGCCGGCATCCTCGACCTCAACACGACCAACCCGGCCCAGATCCAGGCTGCCGGCAAGGCGCTGTCGCAGCTGTCCGCGTTGACCAACGTGCGGATCGACAACAACGATTACACCGACGTTCCGACCGGAAAGACGTGGATTCATCACGCGTGGTCGGGCGACATGTCCACCTCAAACCAGTATCTGCCCGCCGGCACCCCGATCGACACGATCGGGTACTGGTTCCCGGCCGACATGAAGGGCCCGGTCGCCAATGATCTGATGGTCAACCTGACCACCGGCGCAAACCCGGTCCTGGCCCACAAGTTCATCGACTACATGCTCGACGTGCACAACGCGCTGGATAACTACAGCTACGTCGGTTACATGCAGCCCTTGACGGAGGTCACCCCGGCAAAGCTGATCGCCGAGAAGCTGCTGCCACCGCAATTGGCCTCCACGGTGGTGCTGCCTGATTATTTCCGCCACGGCCTGTTCCAGCTCGAACTGCCTGCGGCGGCAAACGCGCTCTGGGAGTCCACTTGGAACTCGTTCTCCAAGGGGCTGTAGGCTGACGGCGATGGGTCGGTGGCAGGACACGTACGACCGGCGCAACCGGTGGCTCTGGATCGCGTTCGCCGCGCCGGGAGCGATCTGGCTGCTGATTCTGTTCGTGGCGCCGTTCTACGTGATGCTGTCGGTCGCCGGCGGCGGTGTCAACTCGTTCTTCCAGACTGCGATCCCAACCTGGAATCCGCTGGACTGGTCGAGCGCCAACCTGACAGCGGTCTGGCACGAGATCGTCGGGAGCGGCTCTTACCTCGGTGCGCCCGCGCTGAGGACACTTCTCTACACCGCGATCGCGACGGTGATCTCCCTCGCGATCGCCTACCCCGTGGCCTATTTCGTGTCCCGGTACGCCGGCAAGCGCAAGGCCCTGTTCATGGTCCTTTTGATCGCGCCGTTCTGGGTCAGCTACATGATGCGCATGCTCGCCTGGATCGACCTGCTGCAGCAGGGCGGTCTGTTCAACAGCGCCTTGTCGTTCGTGGGCCTGCCGGGCAACACCGACTGGCTCGGCGGCAAGTCGGTGACGGTGATCATGGGCCTCGTGTATGGATATATCCCGTACCTGATCCTGGTCCTGTACGCGTTCCTCGACCGGATCGATCAGAGCCTGCTCGAAGCTTCGCGAGATCTCGGGCTGAGCAAGTGGCAGACGTTCTGGCACGTGACGATCCCGTTGAGCAAGCCCGCGCTCATCGCCGGCACGTTCATCACGGTCCTCCCGATGCTTGGCGACTATTACACCAATCAGCTGCTGTCGGCCGCGCCGGGGACGACCATGATCGGCAACGCGATCGAGGGTCAGCTCGACTCGCCGGGCGAGACCGGGCAGGGCGCTGTCCTGGCGCTGATGCTGCTCGCGGTCCTGCTGATCCCGATGATCTATTACGTGCTCAGCACGGCGCGAGCCTCCAGAGAATACGCCTG
This sequence comes from uncultured Solirubrobacterales bacterium, assembly GCA_963763525.1. Taxonomy (GTDB): domain Bacteria; phylum Actinomycetota; class Thermoleophilia; order Solirubrobacterales; family Solirubrobacteraceae; genus Palsa-465. The sequence continues at coordinate 799,990 of CAVXPA010000003.1, read as the reverse complement.
ATGGCCAGCACTGTCAGCAAGTCGGTGACCGCCCCCTCCAGCGTCGAGACGCCGCGTTCGCTGGGCCGTGCCCGGCGAAATCCGTGGCGACGGCCGTGGCGATGGAGGGCTTCACCTGGCTCTACATCGCCTGGTCGATCGTGCCGATCGCGATCGCGGTTCTCTTCTCGTTCAACAAGGGCGCTTCACAGGCCACATGGCAGGGCTTTTCCACCAAGTGGTACGTCGGCAACGGGGTGACATCCGTGCTGCACGACCCCAGCCTGCATCAAGCGGTGATCCAGACGATCGTGCTCGCTGTCCTGACCACGCTGATCTGTGTCCCGATCGGCGTCGGGTTTGCGATCGGTATCGATCGCTGGCGTGGCTGGGCCTCGAGCGGGCTGAACTTCGTGATGATCTTCTCGTTCGTTATCCCCGAGCTGCTGCTTGCGGTGGCGCTGTTCCTGCTCGTCACCCAGGCGCTGAAGTTCATCCACCTTGGAACGGAGGCCGAGGTCGCCGGCCTGGTCGTGTGGAACATCAGCTGGCCCGCGATCATCGTGCGGGCGCGGCTGATCTCGATCGGGCGGACGTACGAAGAGGCCGCCACGGATCTGGGCGCGTCGCGACTCGGAGCGATCCGCCGAGTGCTGGTCCCGATGCTCATGCCCGCGATCTTCGCGAGCGCCGTGCTCGTCTTCGCGAGCACGGTCGACGATTTCGTGATCGTGGAACAGCTCTCCTCGACGGCGGCGACCCAACCGATGTCGGTGTTGATCTACTCCAACGTTCACGGTGGTCTGAGTGGGCCGGCGCTCAACGCGTTGGCCACGATCATGCTCTTCGTCTCGCTCCTCGCCGCGCTGATCGGCTATCTCGGATACAGGTGGATGACCCGAGGCGAGCGCACGGAGGGCAGGGCGGAGGCGCTTACCAGCATCGCGGGCATGTGAGAGGGCTAAATGGGTGCAGACACTGAAACTCGTAGCGGTCATGTCGAGCTCGAGTCACTTACGAGGCGATTCGGCGATGTCGTCGCGGTCGACGCGATCTCGCTCGAGATACGGCCCGGTGAGTTCTTCTCGCTGCTCGGGCCGAGCGGCTGCGGAAAGACGACCACGCTGCGCATGGTCGCGGGCTTCGAGCCGCCGACCAGCGGAACGATCAGGCTCGACGGCGTCGACGTCGGAAGCTGGGCGCCACACCGCCGCAACGTCAACACGGTCTTTCAAAGCTATGCGCTGTTTCCGTTCCTGACGGTGGCCGAGAACATCGCGTTTGGCATGAAGTACAGGTCGGTGCGCAAGACGGAGATGAACGCCAAGGTGGCGGAGGCACTGGAGCTCGTGCAGCTGTCCGGATACGAGAAGCGACGCCCCAACCAGCTCTCGGGCGGCCAGCAGCAGCGCGTCGCGCTCGCCCGCGCGCTCGTCCTGCGCCCTTCCGTGCTGCTGCTCGACGAGCCGCTCGGAGCGCTGGACGCCAAGCTTCGCCGCACGCTCCAGGTCGAGCTGGGCGGTCTGCAGAAGCAGGTCGGAATCACGTTTCTGTACGTCACTCACGACCAGGAAGAGGCGCTCACGATGTCCGATCGCCTGGCGGTCATGAATCACGGACGGATCGTCCAGCTCGGCACGCCGGAGGAGGTCTACAACGAGCCCGCCGATGCTTACGTTGCCGACTTTCTCGGTGTCTCGAACCTGATGGACGCCCGCGTCGAGCAGACCGGCGACGCAAGCAGTCCTTGCCGCCTGCGGTTGGGGGACTTCGTGCTCGAGGCCGAAGCCGGCAAGCTCGACGCCACAGGCGCGGTCAAGCTCGCGATCCGGCCAGAGCGCATTCACTTGAACCCGTATGAGACGGGCGGCGCCAACCGCGTGCCCGGGATGGTCGAACGCCTGGTCTTCCTCGGCTCGACGACGCATGTGTACGTACGCCTGGCGACCGGGGTCGCGCTCCAGACACTCGTGCGCAACGACGGAGCCGAGCTGCCGTACAGCCAGGGAACGCCTGTCAGCGTCGCCCTTCCCGCCGAGTCGCTCCGGGTGCTGCCCGATCCCGGCCTCAGCGTGGCCGAGATTCATGACGAGACGGCTGGCGATCATCTTGATCGGCCTGCGGGGCGCGAGCCCCTACTGACGCCAGGCCGGCCGGCGCGCACGCCCGCGCCCTAGGCATCGTTGTCAAAAGCTGCCCTAGACTCGACGCGGTGAGCGTCGCCGAGCTACTGGACGGCAAGCACGTCTGCGTGTGCGGCGGCTCGGGCGGTGTCGGCAAGACGACGACCTCGGCCGCGATCGCGCTCGGCATGGCAGCGCGCGGGGCGAAGGTCGCGGTCGTCACGATCGACCCGGCCAAGCGGCTGGCCAACGCGCTCGGACTCGAGGAGCTCCAGAACGATCCACGCCGCGTCGAGCCCGAGCGCCTGGAGGCGGCTGGGCTGGCCGTCCGGGGTGAGCTTTGGGCGATGATGCTCGACCCGAAGCGGACGTTCGACGAGCTGATCGACCGCATCGCTCCCGACCCGGCGCGGGCCGCGGAGATCAAGGCCAACCGGGTGTACCGAGAGCTTTCCACCGCGGTGTCGGGATCGCAGGAGTTCACGGCGATCGCGAAGCTCTACGACCTCGACCGCCAGGGCGACTTCGACCTGCTCGTGCTCGACACGCCGCCGTCCCGCAATGCGGTCGACTTCCTGGACGCGCCCGGGCGCCTCACCTCGTTCCTGGACGGCCGCACGCTGAAGGCGTTCGTTCGACCCACCGGGTTGGGCATGCGATTCGTCGGTCGCGGCGCGGCGCCGGTGCTCGCCGCGCTGCGCCGCGTCACCGGCGTCGATCTACTGGCCGACCTCGCGACCTTCTTTCAGCTCCTCGGCGGCATGACCGAGGACTTCAGCGCGCGTGCGGCCCAGGTCGAGACGATGCTGCGCGCGAGCACGACCGCGTTCGTGATCGTCACGTCGGCGGCGCGGAGCTCGATCGACGAGTCGATCTGGTTTCGCCGGACGCTCGCCGACAGCGGTCTGCCGTTCGCGGGCGCCGTCGTCAACCGCGTCCATCACGACCTGCTCGGCGACCGCGACTGCGACGACGTCGCGGCGGCCCTGCACACGGAGCTTGGCGCCGGGCTCGCGGACCGCGTCGCGGACAACTTCCAGGACTACCACCTGCTCGCGCGACGCGACACGCGCAACATCGCCCGCTTGGCGGCCGAGCTAGAGGGCCAGCCGCTGCTGCTCGTGCCCCACTTCGATCAGGATGTCCACGACATCGACGGCCTGGTCGGGGTCCACCGTTACCTGTTCGCGAGCGCGGCCGAGCGCGAGCGGATGATCGCCGAGGTCGTCGCCTGAGCAGCGCACGATTGGGGGGCCCGCGCGTGGCGGGCCCCCCAGTACTCCGTGCGACTAGAAGTTGCCCAGCGCGGAGATGAAGTTCGAGCCGGGCGAACCGAGCCCGGTCAAACTGTCATATCCAGGCGTGGCCGTGAGCGGGAACTGCCGGCTGTAGCAGTTCCCCGTGGCATCACAGTACGTCTCGTCGCCGCTGTAGTACAGCTCGCGGAAGGAGTGGAAGAACCCACTCGTGCCGCCATACGTAAATGCGTGATCGGTCCGGTAGTCACCCTGCGGGCTCGACTCGGGCAGCACGTCGTTGATCGCCGACGGGTCGCTGAGGTCGAGCTTGTAGATGTCCGGATTGATGAAACCGACCGGAATGCCGGCCGCCTGATCGGCGTCCGCGACGATCCCCGCCAGCAGCGGCGAGGCGAGGCTCGTCCCGCCGTAGCGGGTCTGGCCGTACTGCACCGCGCCGTTGGGGAATGTCTCATGCAGCCCGATCAGGAACCCCGTGCTCGGGTCGGCGTCGAGCGAGATGTCCGGTATCACGCGCAGGGGAACGGGGCCGAAGATCGCCTCGTTTCGTAGGGACAGGTCGGCCGGGACGACCGGAGCCTGGTACCACGGCTGCGTGTAGTAGTAGCTCGTGTACCCACCGGTGGCTCCATCGAGTGTGGCCGGAAGCCACGTGCCGACCGTGGCCGCCGTGCAACCCGGCAGGACGTTGACGCCGTTGAGCTGGCACAGGAACGAGCGGCCGGTATCCCAGCCGAGCTCGCCGATCCGCTGCCCGCTCGAGTTGATCATCAGCGAGGTCCCGCCGACGCCCGTCGCGAACGGGCTGTCCGACGGATAGTTCGCCACGGAGACACCGAATATGTAGAAGTTGTCACCGTCGTCGCCGGTGCTGAACTGGACGGTGACGCCGGTCGAGCCGGCCAGCATGAACAGATCGTCGTAGGCGGTCTTGGTGGCGGCGTCGTCCAGCAAGTCGCCGCCGGTGTCCGCCCAAGAGTTGGTGATCACGTTGGCCAGGCCATTGTCGATCACGTTCTGCTCGGCCGTGAACAGCCCGTTGACGCAGTCCTGTGCTCCGACATACAGGATGTGCGCGTTCGGCGCCGTCGAATGGACCGCCTCGACGTCGATCGCCTGCTCCGTCAACCACGAACCGGGATCGCACTCGCTCTGGTCGTCGAAGGGCGTGGCGTCGATCTGGCTGAACGACGCCTTCGCAAACGCGTTGCCAGGATCGTTGTTGCTGAAGTAGGCGTTCGCATCCTGGGCGATCGTCGCCGAACCGTACGCATCGATGATGGCGACGGTCTCGCCCTTGCCGGTCGCCGCCGACGTCACGCCGTAAGCGGAGCGAAACTGGCCGGGCTTGTACCCGCACACCTCGTCGGGCACGGTGGTCGGGTAGCCGCTGCCGAACGGCGGGTGCACCGCCGTGCTCTCGGCGCCCCAGTAGCTGCTGCAGGGCGCCGCCGTGATGAATGCGCCCGGAGCCGGCGGGAACTGGTCGGGGCTCGCGCCAACCGCGCTGCTTGCGCTTCCCGTTCCCGGAATGTCTGCATCCGCGGGCGTGGCGATCGACTCGTTGACACCCATTGCACCGACCACAGCTCCCGCGAGTGAAGCCGGTACCGACAGATCGCCGGTGGCAAGGCGCTCGACTTTGCCGCCCACCTGATAGTTCGCCAGACCGGTGCCGAACGCACTCTCCACCTGAGTGGCGGTGCCCGAGGCGCCGATCGTGATGCGGTCCTTCGAGACTTTCCCGACCGAGAATCCCTCGCTGCGCAGCCACGCGGTCGCCTGAGTGACCTGGGCCTCTGTCGGCGAGAACTGCGCCTCCCATTGCTTAGCCGTCATGTAGTGCCGGAAGCTGGCGCTGGCCGGCGTGCTGATCGCCTTCAGCGCGGCCTGCGCGCCGGCGGCGTCGCGTAGCTTCAAGACCAACTGGAAGTCAATCCGGGTCGACGCGCTGACCGCACCGACATTGTGTGTCCGCACATTGGCGGGCACCGCCGTTCCTGCGAGCACCGCTCGTCCACTGGTATCGGCGCCGGCAAGCGTCGGCAGTGCGGCCAGAGCGGCAGCACACAACGCACCCGCAGACGCAGCGATGGCCGTAGTCCTTCGGCTCATCCTCACATCCTTTCCCCGAGTGGGATTGTCCTCGTCCGGGCGGTGACTCTATTCCTTCGCCGCACTCGAAGCAACCACTAACCGCTCGACGAACCCTCCACCAGCCACGCCTGGTCGGAGTCCGGACCGAGCCCCCACGTTTCCCATGAGATCAACTCCACCAGCCACTCGTCGTCGGCGACCGTCGCACCGGAGGCCGATTCCAGATCGGCGAGCCGCTCGTGCAGGAGCTCCCACACGGCCTGCTCGGCGAGCGCCAGGCGAGCGCTGGCACGTCGCGTCCCGATCTGCTCGTCGACGATCGCCAGCACGCCGCGCAAGGACACGGGCTCGCTCGCGAGTTGCGCGAGGATCGCATCCTTGCACGCGCGAACGGCGGCATGCTCGGCACGCCCGTGCGTCGCCTCGGGCCGAGGCTCGTCAAGCAGCGCCTTGGTCACGTCGGTCCCGGTCCGGGTCACATTGGCCCAGCCGCGGCCGAGTCCGATCTGATCGGGACGCAGCTCCGGGCCTTCGTAGATCGTCATCGTCGCGCGTTCGCGCGACCAGTGCCGATCGCCGTGCTCGATCGTCTCGCCTCGTAACCACGGTCCGAGGAACCGCGCCTCGAGCGCCTCCCGTTCGAGGTTGAACGCGCGCGTCACATACGGGAACTGGCGCAGCTCGACGTGGTACACGACTGTAGCTTTACAGCCATGGGCGAGCGGCCGCTGTGGGCGCCTTGGCGCCTCGAGTACATCATCGGTCCAAAGGAACCGTCGTGCATCTTCTGCGCCGCAGCCCGGAGCGAAGGCGAGCCTGGCAGCAGGGTGATCGACCGGACCCCGAACTGCTTCACGATCCTCAATGCGTTCCCCTATGCCCCCGGACACGTGATGGTGGCACCCGACCGTCATGTGGCCGGGCTCGACGAGCTAAACGACGCCGAGCTGCTCGAGACGATGCAGCTGGCGCAGCGCGCGATCGCGGCGCTGCGCACGGCGATGAACCCTGCGGGCTTCAACGTCGGCTTGAACCTCGGCACGGTCGCCGGCGCGGGGATCGCCGACCATCTCCACCTCCACGTCGTCCCGCGGTGGGAAGGCGACACGAACTTCATGCCGTTGATCGCCGACACGCACGTGATCCCGCAGGCGCTCGACGCCACTCGCGACGTGCTCGTGGCGGCGCTGGCCGAGCTCTCCTAGGCGGCGCTGGCCGACCTCTCCTAGCCGGCGCTTATGTGATCCGCCGCCTCGGCCAGCAGGTCGTCGGCGACCGCGACCAGGTCCGGATCGAGATGGCCGCAGAGCACGTCGCGGAGCAGCGCACGCAGATGCTCGGCGACCTCGTCGACGACCGCATCGGCGCCCGCCGGCGGCGGCGCAAGGCCCGCGATCACGGCCCGTTCGAGCGAGACCGCGTATGCGATCCGCTGCGCCAGGGCGGCCCGATCGGCGGGGCGCGCGCAGATCATCGCGAGCCGCTGCCCGAGCCGGCCGCTGGCCGGGCCCTCGGGTTCCAACAGAGCGCGCAGCGCGAGCAGGTAGTCGGTCAGCGCCTCAAACGGTGTCGCGCGCTCGCACCCGAGCTCGAATCGAGTCAGCGCCCACGCAAGCTCGCCGCCGCTCGGCACCCGCCGCGCGACCAGATTGCAGAACGCGCGCAGCTCGTCCTCGTGCGCAGCCGAGATCAGCGTCAGGAACCGCGGCCGGCCGCCGCCGCCGAGCGCGACCGGACGCCAGACACCCCCGTCGCTTCGCGCCCACGCGAGCGGGCCGAGCGCGTAGCCGCCCCGCTCGAACAGGCGCAGCGCGGTGAGCAGACTGCAAAAGCGGGTGCGCGCGACCGCCTCGGGCGCCGGCGCTGAGGGGTCCTGCGCGATCATCAGGACCGCGAGTACGCCGGGCTCCACCGGGGCCGCGCCGTCCCCGGCGCCGTCTCCGGCCGGCCAGACCGCCTCGGCGGGAGCGTCTCGCATCTTCTCTCCTCGCACCAGCGACATCCCGTCGCCAAGCGCGAGCTCGCCGGTGCTCGGATCCAGCGCCACGCCATGCAGCGGCACAATCACGGTCGAGACGCAGCGACCGTGATAGAGCGCCCGCTCGAGCTCCCCGTAGGCGGTCTCGAACCGGTCGCTGTCGAAGCCGAAGCCGCTGCGCTCGGCGAACACGCACGCTAGGAACGAGCGCAGCGCCATGTCCGCGCGCTCGCGCGGCGGCGCCGGAATCCGCTGTTCACCGCGGACGCTCAGGTAGCGCTCGACGCCCTCCTGAGCGGACAGCGCGCGCGCTGCAGGGGCGTACGTCGCCAGCCCCGAGAGCAGACCGAGCCGCTCACGGATGAACGCGCCCGTCAGCGGCCGGTAGCAGTACAGCGGCGCGCGTCCCCTCCCTGCCGTGACGAGCTCGAACGGAATCTCGGCACCGCGATCGGTCTCGGCTGCGAGTTGGCCAGCGGCGTCGGCCGTGAAGGCCTCGAGGATCTGGTGCAGCGGCGCGTTGTACACGTCCGCGATTTCGCCCCGCGGACGACGGCTCCTGCCTGGCGAACTGTCGCTTGCAGCTCAGCGGCGGCTTACGCCACCGCGGCCGCCGGCTCGCACGCTTCCGCGAGCTCGCCGGCGTCCTCGTCGACGCAGAGCCAGCGCAGGCCGTACGAACGCATGTCCTCGATCAGTGGAACCAGCGCGCGGCCCTTCTCGGTCAGGGCGTACTCGACCCGCGGCGGAACCTCCGGAAACGTATGTCGCTCGAGGACGCCTTCCTCCTCCAGCGCGCGCAGGCGCAGCGACAGCGTCCTCGGGCTGATTCCGTGCAGCGAGCGCTCGAGCTCGCAGAAGCGCGAGCGGCCCTCGGCGAGATCGCGGATCACCAGCAGCGTCCACTTCCCGCAGACGATCTCGGCCGTTCGACACACTGGACAAGCGTCATTCGAAGCCATATAGCCTGAGTCTAGCGCAACACTTCACAGACTGAAGCGTGGACGGGGCGCCGCTCGGCGGCCGGCGCCTCAGGCGACGTCGCGAAGCTTCTGCGCCTCAGGCGACGTCGCGAAGCTTCTGCGCCTCAGGCGACGTCGCGAAGCTTCTGTGCCTCGGCGAGCGACTGCAGCTTCTTCAGCGACTGGTTCTCGATCTGCCGGATCCGCTCGCGCGTGACGTTGAACGTGCGCCCGACCTCGTCGAGCGTGCGCGGGTGCTCACCGCCGAGCCCGTAGCGCAGCTCGAGGACGCGCCGCTCGCGGTAGGAGAGGTTCTCCAGCGCTTCGCGCAACGCCTCTTTGGTCAGGATCTCAGCCGCGCGCTCGTACGGAGACTCGGCCCGCTCGTCGGCGATGAACTGTCCGAACTCCGACTCCTCCTCGTCGCCGACCGGCTTCTCGAGCGATACCGGCGCCTGGGCCGAGCGCTTGATCGACTCGACCTCCTCCGGTTCGATGCCGGTCACCTCGGCGATCTCCTCGGCGGTCGGCTCGCGCCCGAGCTCGGTCACGAGCTTGCGCTCGGCGCGCCCGATCTTGTTCAGCTTCTCGACGACGTGGACCGGGATGCGGATCGTGCGAGCCTTGTCGGCGAGCGCCCGTGCGATCGCCTGGCGGATCCACCACGTCGCGTACGTCGAGAACTTGAACCCCTTGCGGTAGTCGAACTTCTCCGCGGCGCGCACCAGCCCGAGCGTGCCTTCCTGGATCAGGTCCAGGAACGGCAGGCCCTGGTTGCGGTAGTTCTTCGCGATCGACACGACCAGGCGCAGGTTGGACTCGACCATCTTCTGCTTGGCGTCGAGATCGCCGCGCTCGATCCGCTTGGCGAGATCGACCTCCTCCTGCGCCGTCAACAGCCGCACCTTGCCGATGTCCTTCAGGAACAGCTGAAGCGAATCGGTCGTCATGTCCGGCTTGAGATCGAGCGCCGTCTTCGACTTGCGCCGTCCCCGCTTGTCTGGTGCCCGCTCCACATCCGCCGCCGCCAAGGCCGGGTCGACCTCCTCGACGAGCTCGATCTCCGCCCGCTCGAGGAAGCCGTGCAGCTCCTCCACGTCGGCCTCGTCGAGATCGAGCTCCGCGACGGCACCCGCGATCTCGGCGTACGTCAGCACGCCCAGCTGCTGGCCCCGGTTCATCAGGCCCTTGATCTCTTCGAGTTCTTGAAGTTCCGCTACTGACATCTGGTTCCGTTTCCGTCGTTTGCGCCGGTATCCGGGAGCCACCGGCGGGAAGGGTCACAGGGCAACGAATTGAGGGCGCATGCCCGCCACTCAAGCATACGCAGCCCGAGTATAGGCACTATATTTTCTGAAGTCAATCGCGTCGGAGAGACCAGCGGGACCCAAATCAGGCCCAGCGGACCTAACGCCGCACTCGCGGCGCCTATGTTTCACCTATTACCCTAGTACGTCCCGTGGGGTTTCAGTTGTGATCGCATCTATTCGCGCGACCTGCCGCGATCCGCGGCTGTGAGCGAGCCGCCGCCGTCAGAGGTGCTCGGCGCGCTGCCGCGGCGGCGTCCCGAGCGCCGGAGCGAAAAGCGAGCCGCGAGGCCGCCCGCCAGCCGGAGCGAGCAGCGAGCCGCGAAGCCGCCCGCGAGCCCGAGCGAGCAGCGAGCCGCGAAGCCGCCGGCGAGCCGGAGCGTGAACGCACCCGGGGTCGAACAGCGCCGGAGGCCGGCCGCGCCGCCACCGGTGGAGCAGCCCGACAGGCGCGCGCCGCTGCGACAGCCCGCTCAGCCCCGCGGCGTGCCGAGCACGTCACAGGGGCGCCGGCCGGCGCCCACCACGAGCCGCGACGTCCTCAGCACCGCCGTCCGAGCGGCGGCGGAGCTGGCCGAGATCGGATTCACGCTCGGCGCCCGCGCGCTGCGCGGCGCCGCGGCGCGCGTTCCGCGCCCCTGAGCTCGGCCTCCCACGCGTCACACGACGCCGGGGACAGAGTTTCGTATACTCCGCGCGCCTTCCACGCCGAACGAGTTCCCGTCCGCGGGAGTTCGACGGGGGAACCACTTGCGGGCCGCGAGGTCCGCAGGGGCGAATCGGCCCGTTGAACGGGCCGTAGCGCTCATCGCGCGAGCCCGTCAGCTCACCCCGTAGGCACCAGCGAAGAGAACTGACCCGAACATCGTGATTCGTCGCGCCAGCCCCTACCTTGCCGCTCTCGTCGCCTCGTCGCTGCTGACGCCGTCGATCGCGCTTGCGACTACGGTCGGCACGGGCGGCGCGGGCCTGAAGGAGGGCGCCGCGACGAGCAGCGCCAGCGCGGGCGCGCCCACCGCCGATGAATCCCCGCTGGGCACCTCGAGCTCCCCGGCACCGGCTCCGACGATGGATGTCGTACAGCCCGGAAACGCGACGGTCACCACCTCGGCGAACGGCGTCGCACTCGCGAGCAGCATGTCCGCCATGCTCTACACCCAGCTGCAATTCCGCGGGAGCGTGCCGTCGCTCTCGGCCGGCGCGACGATCGAGCTCGAACGGCTCGGGCATGAGACGGGCTGGGCGTGGGCGGCGACGGCGTCCGCGACCGCCGGCGCCGGCCGCGCGTTCACGATCACCTGGCGCGCAAACCACATCGGCCGGTTCGAGTTTCGTGCCGTGGTCGAGGGCGCCGCGGCGACCGCCGCAGCATCGCCGGCGCTGACGGTGACCGTCTACCGACCCTCGATCGCCACGATGTACGGCCCGGGCCTGTTCGGCAACCACACCGCGTGCGGCGAGGTGTTGACGCCGCGGACGATCGGCGTGGCGAACCGGACGCTGCCCTGCGGCATGCGGGTAGCGATCTACTGGGGCGGACATACGATCGTCGTCCCCGTGATCGACCGCGGTCCCTATGCCAACCACGCGGACTGGGATCTGACCGAGGCGACGGCTAGAGCCCTGCAGATGCCGGGAATGGCAACGATCGGCGCCGTCTCGCTGCCCTCGCCCCCGCCCGGCGCCACAACGAGCTGACCGCGCCCGGACGCCCCGGTATCGGACCGGGCGCGTCGGGGCCGAACCGCAGTATCGTTCGCGAATGGAGAAGCGGACGTGAGCGAGAGGATCGTGGTCGGCACCGACGGCTCCGATACCGCCAAGCGCGCGGTCCAGGAGGCGATTCGCCTCGCGCTCGCGCTCGACGCGGAGATCCATGTCGTGTCGGCGTTCGAGCCGTTGCGCGCGCCGCGGGTCAGCGGCGCGCCCAGAGGAGCCGAGGTCGCCCTGCGGCCGTTCCCCGACGCGACCGTCAACGCGACGATCGCTGAGGCCGCGGCGGACGTCCGCGCGGGCGGCGTGCCCGTGAAGACGCATACCGTCGAAGGTCATGATCCTGCCGACGTGCTGCTGCGCGTGGCGCAAGACGTCGACGCGACGATGATCGTCGTCGGCAACAGGGGGATGCACGGAGCCGCTCGGTTGCTCGGAAGCGTTCCGAACAAGGTCTCCCACCAAGCTCACTGCAACGTGCTGATCGTCGCGACGGCCGAACGCTGACGCGCCGCCGCGTGACAATCTAGATCGATGTCGAATTCGCCGATCACGGTGAGCGAAGCGCGTGCGCGCGTGCTGGCCGCAACCCCTCGCCTGGGCGAGGAGACGATCGCCGTCGAGGCCGCGCTTGACCGCGTGCTCGCCCGCGACGTGCTCGCGACCGGAGACACGCCGCCGTTCCCCAGCTCGGCGATGGACGGCTACGCGATCGCGGCAGGCCCGGCGGGCAGGAGACTGACCGTGACCGACGAGTCGCGCGCCGGCGCGCCCGCGCCGCGAGAGCTGCGCGACGGCGCCGCGATCAGGATCTCGACCGGCGGCGCGATCCCGGCCGGCGCGGAAGCCGTGATCCGGCAGGAGGACGTCGAGCGGGTCGACGCCGACCCTGCCGACCCTGCCGAGCGCACGGCCGCCCACGGCGCCGCCCCGGTCCTCGAGCGGATCACGACCAAGGTCGACTCCGCGCCCGGCGAGAACATTCGCGGCGCCGGCGAGGACATGCGCGCCGGCGCGAGGATCGTCGCTGCCGGGACGAGGCTCGGCCCGGCCGAGCTGGGCGCCGCGGTCGCGGCCGGCGCCGGCGTCGTCGCGGTCGCGCGGCGGCCGCTCGTCGCCGTCCTCTGCACGGGCGATGAGCTGCGAGCGCCCGGCGCGCCGCTGCGCCCCGGGGAGATCCACAACTCCAACGCGCCGATGCTGGCGGGGCTCGCGACGCGATTCGGCGCGATTGCCGACCCAGCTGAGCGGCTCCCCGACGATCTCGCCGCGACCGAGGCGGGACTGCGCGCCGCGCTCGCGAGAGCCGACGTGGTCGTGATCTCGGGCGGCGTCTCCGTCGGTCCGCACGACCACGTCAAGCAGGCCCTGGCGGCGCTCTCCGTGGAGCAGGTCTTCTGGCGTGTCTCGCTGCAGCCGGGGGGACCGACATGGTTCGGGACGCGTGAGGGCAAGCTCGTGTTCGGGCTGCCCGGCAATCCGGTCTCGGCGTTCGTCACGTTCTCGCTGTTCGCCGCGCCCGCGCTGGCGGCGATGCAGGGCACGGTCATCGAGGAGCTGCCCACGACCGAGGCGGTGTTGGGGGAGCCGGTTCGCCGCGGCTCTCGCGAGCAGGCGGTCAGGGTCCGGCTGGACCGGCGCGACGGATCACTGGTCGCGCTCGTGAACGGTCCACAGGGGTCGCACATGGTCACCTCGCTGCTGGGGGCCGACGCGCTCGCGCTGATCCCGGCCGGCGATGGTCAGCTCGACGCCGGCACGGTCGTCAAGCTCGAACGGATGCCCAGCTAGTGGCTCCCAGCTGATGGCGCCGCTTGCCGCCCTCATCGGCGTCGTCTCAGGGCTACTCGCTGCCCGCAGGCTCAGGCGCCGGCGGTTGCCGGCTCACGCGGTGATCGTCTCGCCGCGCCGCTCGACGACCATCGCGGGTGACGGCGCGGTGCGATCGGTGCAGTCGGCGGAGCTGTCGGTCTCCGAACCGGACTTCGAGCGCCTGTGGGTGGCCGCGAGCCTGGAGAAGCTCGCACGGACGTACTGGCGATTCCTCTCGCGCGTGACGCTCGGCCTGATCCGCGTCATCTACGGCGAGGACGAGCGGTCGGTCGTCCTGCTCGCCCGGCCGCTGACGCTGCTTCGCTTCGGCGCCCCGGAATACACGTTCGAGCAAGGCCACGGCAACGTCCGCTGGCCGATCCGCGACGGGCTCCTCGTGGCTCGCACCGGGCGCGGCTGCGGCTTTCTGTCGCTCGACGTTCGCGCGCTCGAGGCGCTCGACGGACCGCCGCTGGCCACGGACCGCCGCACGGTCAGGATCGAGGTCGAGGTCGCGAACTTCTACCCGGCGATCGCGGCGGGCTTCAACCAGCTCGTGTATCAGGCGACTCAGTCCTTCATCCACGTGCTCGTGACGCATGCGTTCCTGCGCTCGCTCGCGACGCTCAACCTTGCCCGCTCGAAGATCGGGCGCTTCCAGGATCAGCCCCCGCTCGACGCCACGCCGGCCGAGAGCGCGAGCACTGAGGAAGCGGCGTAGTAGTGGATCAGCCGTAGATCACGCCGGTCAGCGCGCGCAGCTTGCGGCGGTCGTGCCGCGCCTGGATCCGCCGGACGGTGCCCGAGCGGGAGCGCATCACGAGCGACTCGGTGCTGGCGCCGCGGCCCCCTTGGTAGCGGACGCCTTGGAGGACGTCGCCATCGGTGACCCCGGTCGCGGAGAAGAAGACGTCGTCTCCCGAGACGAGGTCGTCCGCGGTCAGGACCCGCCCGAGCTCGTACCCCGCGTCCATCGCGGCCTGGCGCTCGCCCTCGTCCCGCGGCCACAGACGGCCGAGCAGCTGACCGCCGATGCATTTGATCGCCGCGGCCGAGATGACGCCTTCCGGCGTGCCGCCGATGCCCCAGAGGAGATCGACGGGCGAGTTCTCGCTCACGGACAGCATCGCGGCGGAGACATCGCCGTCCATGATCAGCCGCACGCGCGCGCCCGCATCGCGAACCTGGCCGATCGCGTCCTCGTGGCGCTCGCGGTCGAGCATGACGACCATCACGTCGCGGATGTCGATCCCCTTGCGCTCGGCCACGAGCGCGAGCGTCTCGGGCAGCGGGCGGTCGAGGTCGAGCAGGTCCGCGATCTCGGGCCCGCCGGCGATCTTCTCCATGTACACGCACGGCCCGGGGTCGAACATCGTTCCGCGCTCGGACAGCGCGATCACGGAAATCGCGTTCGGCGCTCCGCGCGCGGTCAGGCGCGTGCCCTCGAGCGGGTCGACCGCGATGTCGACCTCCGGCGGCGAGCCGTCGCCGATCCGCTCGCCGTTGTACAGCATCGGCGCGCGGTCCTTCTCGCCCTCGCCGATCACGACCACGCCGTCCATCGAGATGCCGTGGAGCACCGGGCGCATCGCGTCGACGGCGGCCTGGTCGGCCCCCTCCTTGTCGCCGCGGCCGACCATTCGCGCCGACGCCAGCGCGGCCGCTTCGGTGACGCGAACCAGCTCCAGCGCCAAGTTGCGATCCGGTCTGGGGGAATCGCTGCTCACGGGACCGGCGGACTGTACCTGGTAGCTTGGCCGCGATGGAGTTTCGCCAGCTGCTGGCGGAGCCGGCAACGATCGAGCTCGGCGCGCTGCTGGACACGCTCCAGCTCCGCGACCGGGCTCTGCTGGAGCGCCCGTACACGCTGGCCAACTTCGTCTCGAGCGTCGACGGCCGCGCCACGTTCCAGGGCCGTTCGGGCCGGCTCGGCGACGACGGCGACCGGGCGGTGTTCCACGGCCTGCGCGAGCACGTCGACGCGATTCTGGCGGGGACGACGACGATGCGGATCGAGAACTACGGCCGCTTGATCAGGGACCCGGAGCGCCGCGCGCGGCGGGTGGCGCGCGGCCTCGAGCCGGAGCCTCTCGCGTGCATCGTGAGCCGCAGCGGCGATGTTCCAACCGGCATCCCCTTGTTCGCCGACCCAGACTCGCGAATCGTCGTGTTCACCGCGACGTCGATCGACGTCAATCGCTGCGCGGCCCAGGTGGAGGTGATCCGGCTCGACCCCGGCAAGGACATGCTCGCGACCGCGATGCGGCTGCTGCGCACCACGCACGGGATGCGATCGCTGTTGTGCGAGGGCGGCCCGACGTTGTTCGGCGCCCTGGTCCGCGAGAACCTCGTCGACGAGCTGTTCCTGACGCTGGCGCCAAAGCTGGTCGGCGGTGGCGATGGCCCCACGATCACGCACGGGCCCGAGCTTCCCGAACTGCAACAGCTCAGCCCGGTCTGGGCGCTCGAGCGCTCCGGAGCGCTCTTCCTACGCTACGCGCTCGGCCGCCCGCACGCGTAGCGGCACGGCGGCCCCTAGCCCCTCCTGACCAGGTCACATTTCTGGTTAACCAGGTCCACATCCCCCGTTAACGACTCGGACGCATGTGCGGGGCCGCGTCTGGGTAGCTTGCCCGCGTTCACTCGTCCAGTCGACCGGGTGCTGCTGCGTGTGGCCCCGGCGGGCCGGCCTGGACGCCTGCCCCCACGAAGGAGAGCCTCACGATGAACGGAACGATCGGCGCACGCGCCGCCTTGCGCGTCGCAGTGGCCGCCACGACGGCGCTCGTAGCCACGCTCGCGGTGACCACGACCGCGCTGGCAGCCCGGCCGCACCGGACCAGGAGCGGCGCTGCGAGCGCGTTCACGGCTGCCGTATTCGCGAGCGCTACCGGAATCACGCACCCCGGGCCCAACGGGACACGGGAGCCGATCTCGCTGCCCGATGACATCACCTACCTCGGCGGCGACATCTTCGTCGGCTTCCAGAACGGCGTCGGGCCGCAGGGTCAACCGAGCACCACCGGCAACCTCAACAGCACGGTCGTCGAGTTCAACCTGCAGGGCCGCGAGGTCAAGCAGTGGGACGTTCGCGGCAAGTGCGACGGTCTGACCGCCTGGCCGGCTCGGGACAAGGTGATCGCAACCGTCAACGAGGACGCGAACTCGAGCGTCTACCTGATCAACCCGAACGGGGTCGCGCTGCGTTACCTCTACAACAGGCCGCTGCCGTCGTTCGGCGGCACGGACGCGATCTCGATCTACCAGGGCGCGGTCCTGATCAGCGCCTCGGCGCCCGGCACGACGGGACAGCCCGCGCCGCAGCCCACGTACCCCGCCGTTTACCGGGTGTCGTTCGACAGTAGGACGCGGGTGGCATCGATCACTGCGTTCTTCTTCGACGAGGACATGGCGACGATCGCCAACGGCCCGCAGCCGGGCGCGATGACGAAGCTGATGCTGACCGATCCCGATTCGAACGAGGACGTCCCGTTCTACGCAGATCGCTTCGCGGGCGACTTCATGTTGACGAGCCAGGGGGATAAGGAGCAGATCTTCACCAACGGCCTGTCCTCAAAGTCCAGGGCTCTGTCGGTCCTCGACCTGACCCAGGCGGTCGACGACACCGCATGGCCGTCGGGGCCGAACGGCACGCTCTACACGACCGACAACTCGGGCAACACGATCTACGCGATCACCGGACCGTTCGTCCGCGGCTCGGTTTGGGTCGCCGCCACTCCGTGCGACGCCAACGACGCGCCGCCGGTGTGTCCCGGGCCTGGCTTCCCGCCGAACTATCTGGCCACCGAGAACCCGTTCACCGGCGTCATCACGCAGGTCACGGTCCAGGGTCCGATGGTGGAGCCACAGGGAATGCTGTTCTTGCGCAAGTAGCGGGGCGACGCTCGCCAACCGGTGGGGCGGGGCGCCACGGACGGCGCCCCAACACCCCGCCGCCACGACCGAGGCGTCAGGACAGGCGCTCGACCAGCATCGCCTGCCCCATCCCGCCGGCCACGCACATCGACTCGATCCCATACGTCCCGTCGAGCGCGCGCAAGCCGTTGAGGAGGGTCGTCATGATCCGGGCGCCGGTCATCCCGAACGGGTGGCCGAGCGCGATCGCCCCGCCGAACGGGTTGAGCTTCTCGTCCGGGATCTCGAGCTCCTCCTTGCACGGAACGATCTGCGCCGCGAACGCCTCGTTGATCTCGACGACGTCGACGTCGTCGATCTTCATCCGCGTCTCGCGCAGCAGCGCCTGGATCGCGGGGATCGGACCGAGGCCCATCATCTCGGGGCGGATCGCCGCGACGGTCGAGCCGAGGATGCGCGCCTTCGGCTCGAGCCCGAGCCGCTCGGCCTTCTCCGCGGACATCACGAGCACAGCCGCGGCGCCGTCGTTGAGCGGGCAGGCGTTGCCGGCCGTCACCGTGCCGCCCTCCTTGAACGCCGGTTTCAGCTGCGCCAGCACCTCCATCGTGGTTCCGGGCCGCGGGCCGTCGTCTCGTGTGACGAGGGTCTCGGGCACGTCGATCTCGTTGCCGTCGCGGTCGGCTTCCCGATGCGCGGGCACCGCAACCGGAACGATCTCCGGATCGAAGTGGCCGCTGTCGCGGGCGGCGACCGCGCGCGACTGCGACGCGACGGCCCATGCATCCTGCTGCTCGCGCGTCACGCTGCAGCGCTCGGCGACGTTTTCGGCCGTCAGGCCCATCGGGATGTAGACGTCGTAGAGCGATCCCTCTGACCCGTCCAGCTTCGGGTTCATCGCGTCGGGCGGCATCGCCGCCCCCAGACCGGCACGCGACACCGACTCGACTCCAGCCGCGATGTACTGGTCCCCCTCGCCCGCCTTGATCGCGTGGAACGCCATCCTTATCGTCATCAGCGAGGAGGCGCAGAAGCGGTTGACGGTGCACGCGGGCACGTGGTGATCGAGACCCGCGAGGAGGGCGGCGTTGCGGCCGACGTTGTACGCCTGCTCGCCGATGCCCGAGGCGGCGCCCATCAGGACGTCGGCCGTCTCGGCGAAGTTGACCCGCGGATTGCGCTCGATCAGGGTGCGCATCGGCAGCGCCGCGAGCTCGTCGGCGCGGACGCTCCGGAGCGACCCCTTGCCGGCGCGTCCGATCGGCGTTCGGATCGCGTCGACGATGACTGCTTCTGGCAGCGGAGGCTCCGTTCCGCCCTAGAGGCCCAGACCGCGGACGCCCTTTTCGCCCCAGCCGAGATGGTGGGCGAGCTCGTGGCGAAGCGTGCGCGTGACCTGCGCGCGCAACAGCTCGGGGTCGTGGCCGAAGTCGCGCACGAGCGTGTCGCGGAAGATCACGATGCGATCGTGGAAGAAGTCGCGCGCGACCGTGTCGCCCTCGTACAGGCCGTAGGCGCGGCGCTTGCGCCCGCCGTCCGAGATGACGATCGCGACGTGCTCCAGCGCGCGGTGGAACTCGAGCGGCAGATCGTCGATCGCGCTGCGCACGATCGCGCGGAAGTCCTCTTCGTTGGTCGGGTCGAGCAGGACTTCGTCGGCGTCGTGCTCGCGCGGCTCGTAATCCTCGCTGTCGCCCCACGAACCCTCGGCCGCCAGGCGCTCGGAGCGCTGCACCAGCGCCTCGAACTCTTCCTCGGACTCGGGGTCGCGCCAGCCGCCGAGACGGACCATCACGAACAGCGCCGCGCCGCCGACGATCACGGCGCCCGCTCCGAACACCGCAAGGCCCTGGAGCAGTCTGACCGCCGGCGAGTCGCTCCACCCCGCGATCAGGCTCACCGCCCCCAGGCCGATCGTGAGCGCAGCGACGGCCGAGAACAGGATCCGGCGGAGCGTTGGAGGCTTTCCGGTCATCGTCTCAGCGCATTGCCCGGGCGATCACGAGCCGCTGGATCTCGTTCGTGCCCTCGTAGATTTGGGTGATTTTGGCGTCCCGCATCATCCGCTCGACTGGATACTCCTTAACGTAGCCGTAGCCGCCCAGCACCTGCACGGCCTCGACCGTGACGCGCATCGCCGTGTCCGAGCAGAACAGCTTCGCCATCGCCGAATACTTTCCGATGTCCGGATCGCGGCGATCGACCTTCGCGCACGCCTGATAGAGCAATTCGCGGCCGGCCGCGCATTGGGTCTCCATGTCCGCGAGCTTGAACTGGATCGCCTGGAAGGAGTTGATCGGCTGGCCGAACTGCCTTCGCTCGCCGGCATATGCGGCCGCGTAGTCGGTCGCGCCCTGGGCGATCCCGAGGGCCTGGGCGGCCACCCCGAGACGCGAGCGATCGAGCGTCGCCATCGCGACCTTGAAGCCGTGGCCGACCTCGCCGATCACGTTCTCCGGCGGCACGCGCACGGCGTCGAAGATCGGCTGGCCGGTCGGCGACCCGCGGATCCCGAGCTTGTGCTCCAGCTTGCCGACGCTGAATCCGGGCCGGTCGGCCTCGACGACGAATGCGGTGATCCCGCGCGCGTGACCGGCGTCCGGGTCCGTGACGGCGAACACGACGTAGAAGTCGGCGACCCCGAGGTTCGTGATCCAGTTCTTGGTGCCGTCGATGACCCAGTCCTCGCCGTCGCGGACCGCCCGCGTCCGCATGCCGCCGGGATCGGAGCCGGCGTCCGGCTCGGACAGCGCGAACGCGGGGGTGATCTCCCCGGTGGCGCAGCGGGGAAGGAAGCGATCCTTCAGCTCGTCGGAGCCGAACAGCTTGAGCGGCAGCGTTCCGAGCTCCTGGATCATCAGGATCAGAGCCGTCGACGCGCACGCCTTCGCGATCTCCTCGACCGCGATGTTCAGCATCAGCGTGCCGGTGCCGGTGCCCCCGTGCTCGGGCTCGAAGGGGAGCGCGAGCACGTCGTGCTCGGCGAGCAGCTCGCGCAGGTCGTGCGGGTAGGCGGCCTGCTCGTCGATCTCGGCGGCCCGCGGCGCGATCCGCTCCTGCGCGATCTGGCGGATCGTGGCGCGAAGATCGAGGTGGCTCTGCGGGAGCAGATACGAATCGGCCAGAGCTGACATCCCAGCAATGGATGCTACGCGACGCGCGTGGCTTCCGGCAGTGATCCGTGAGGCGAGTCGCGCCCGCGGGCCGCTACGCGGCAGGGCAGACATACGGGGGCGATCCGTGACCCGGATCGATCTGACCCCTGGGCGGTAGCCTGCGTTCAGTGGCTTACGAATACACACCTCGCGAGGTCGCGGCGCTGCTCGCCGACGACGCGATCCAACTGATCGACGTGCGCCAGTCCTACGAGCACGAGGCCGGCAGCATCGCCGGCGACCGCCTGATCGAGCTGGGCGAGCTGACCGAGCAGGCACACACGATCGAGCGCGACCGCCCGGTCGTGTTCTACTGCCGCAGCGGCGCCCGCTCGGGCATGGCGACCGACGCCTTCCGCGGTGCCGGCTACGAGGCCTTCAACCTGTCCGGAGGGCTGCTCGAGTGGGCGGATGCCGGACTGCCGTTGGAGCCGCCCGGCGGCTACGTCGCCAGCTGACGCCAACGCCCGGACGCCCCCCGAAACGCCGACGGGGCCGCCCCGTCGGGCGGCCCCGTCTGTGGCGAGGGCATCGGCGTCGCGTCAAGCGCGCGCGTTGGGGGGTGTGTCCTCTGATCCTCCGGGGGCACGGAAGATCAGGTATTGGAACGGCGCGGCGACGGAAAGGTTGGTCGGTTGCGGCCGGTAAGAAAATTAATCGGAAGCGGAGCTCACGCGACAGTCCACGTGTCAGCTCCGACCAGCAGCTTGCCGAGATCCTCGTCGGACGCGGCGCGGGCCGCCTCGGGGTCGCCGCCGCGACCGAACGCCGGCCGCTGAACAGAGCGGAAGATCCCGATCGGCGTCGGGCCCGTGGGATCGTCCGCGAGGCGGGCCAGCGAGAAGGCGAGCCCAGGGTCCGGCCGGCTGGGATCGTGGACGATCAGCTCGTCCTCGCCGACGTCGGCCACGTCGACGATCTCCAGGCCGCCGTCCTTGCCGCGCGCGACGCCGCGCTCGTTCTCCGCGCCGAAGCGGATCGGCTTACCGGCCTCCAAGCGGATCTGGTTGACGTCCTTGACGTCCTTCTCCGTCAGCGCCGCGAACGCGCCGTCGTTGAACACGGGGCAGTTCTGGTAGATCTCGATCAGAGCGGTGCCGTTGTGGTGGGCCGCCGCGCGCAACACCTCGACGAGGTGATGGCGATCGCGGTCGATCGTACGGGCGACGAACGTGGCCTCCGCGCCGAGCGCGAGCGAGACCGGGTTGAACGGATGGTCGGCGACTCCGAACGGCGTGGACTTCGTGACCTTGCCGAGCTCGGAGGTCGGCGAAGCCTGGCCCTTCGTGAGCCCGTAGATCTGGTTGTTGAACAGCATGATCTTGACCGGGACGTTGCGGCGCAGCGCGTGGATCAGATGGTTACCGCCGATCGACAGTGAGTCACCGTCTCCGGTGACCACCCAGATCGAGAGGTCGTCGCGCATCGACGCGAGCCCGGTCGCGAGCGCCGGGGCGCGTCCGTGGATGCCGTGCATCCCGTACGTGTCCATGTAGTACGAGAAGCGCCCGGCGCAGCCGATCCCCGTGATGAACACGATCCGTTCCGGCGGAATCCCGAGCTCGGGCATGAACTGCTGGACGGCCGAGAGGATCGCGTAGTCGCCACAACCCGGGCACCACCGCGTCTCCTGGTCCGACTGAAAGTCCGCCTTCGTCAGCGCCGGCGGAGCCGACCCGTTGCCGTTCTTGGTCACCGTGCTCATTGCCGCGCCTCGATCTCTCGCTCGATCTCAGCCGCGAACAGCGGCTGTCCCTGAACCTTGCTGTACGACTCGATGTCCACCAGATACTTCGCGCGCAGGAGCAGCGCCAACTGGCCGCAGTTCAGCTCGGGGACGAGAACGCGATCGAACGAGCGCAGCACGCTGCCGAGGTTCTCCGGCAGCGGGTTCAGGTGGCGCAGCTGGCAGCACGCGACCTTGTGACCCGCCTCGCGCGCGCGGCGTACACCGGCGCGGATTGCGCCCTCGCTCGAGCCCCACCCCAGCACGAGCAGCCGGGCGCCCGGCTCAGAGTCGACCTCCAGCGGCGGGATCTCGCGCGCGATACCTGCGACCTTGGCCGCCCGCAGCTCGGTCATCCGCTCGTGGTTGGCGCCGTCGTAGGAGATGTTGCCGCTGCCGTCGGCCTTCTCGATCCCGCCGATCCGGTGCTGAAGACCCGGGGTTCCTGGGATCGCCCAGGGCCGCGCGACCTTATCGTCGCGCTCGTATGGGCGGAAATGTTCGCCCGTCGGCGGCGGCTCGGTCGCGAACGCCGGGTCGATCTCGGGCAGGTCCTCGACCGACGGGATCCTCCAAGGCTCCGAGGAGGAAGCCAGGAAGGTGTCCGACAGCAGGATCACGGGCGTGCGGTAGCGGATCGCGATCGACGCGGCCTCGAAGGCCGACGCGAAGCAGCCGCCCGACGTGCTCGGCGCGATCACCGGCAACGGCGACTCGCCGTGGCGACCGAACATCGCCATCAAGAGGTCCGACTGCTCGGTCTTCGTCGGCATCCCGGTCGACGGACCCGCGCGCTGGACGTCGACGACGATCAGCGGCAGTTCGAGCATGACGGCGAGGCCGATCGTCTCCGCCTTCAGATCCATGCCAGGACCGCTCGTCGCGGTCACACCCAGACGGCCGCCGAACGCCGCGCCGAGCGCCATCCCGGCCGCCGCGATCTCGTCCTCGGCCTGAATCGTCCGCACGCCGAGGCGGGCGTAGCGGGAGAGCTCGTGCAGCAGCTCCGAGGCCGGCGTGATCGGATAGCTGGCGAGCAGCAGCGGCAGGCGGCTGCGCACGCTCGCGGCGATCAGCCCGAGCGCGAGCGCGGTCGTGCCGTTGACGTTTCGGTAGGTGCCGGGCGGCACGTCGGTCGCCGGACGCACGCGATACTGGACGTCGAGCAGTTCCGTCGTCTCGCCGAACGACCAGCCGGCGTTGAAGGCAGCCAGGTTGGCCGCGAGCACCGCCGGCTTGTTGCCGAACTTGCCCTCCATCCAGCGGTGAGTGACGTCGGTCGGGCGGCCGTAGAGCCATGACAGAAGACCGAGCGCGAACAGGTTCTTCGCACGCCCCGCATCTCTCGAGGACGCGTCCTCGACGCCCTCGACGGCGCGCGTCGTCAGCGTCGTCATAGGGATCCGATGGACGCGGAATTCCGAGAGGGAGCCATCCTCGAGCGGATTCGCGGCGTAGCCCGCTTTCTCGAGGTTGCGCTTCGTGAAGGCATCCTCGTTGACGATGATCGTCGCGCCACGCGGGAGCTCGGACCGGTTTGCTTTCAGCGCCGCGGGGTTCATCGCGACGAGCACGTTCGGCGCGTCGCCGGGGGTCAGGATGTCGCGCGAGGCGAAGTGGATCTGGAACGCCGACACCCCGGCAAGCGTGCCCGCCGGAGCGCGGATCTCGGCGGGGAAGTTCGGGAGCGTCGCCAGATCGTTGCCCATCATCGCCGTCGCGTCGGTGAAGCGGCTCCCGGCCAGCTGCATGCCATCACCTGAGTCGCCCGCGAATCGGATGACGACACGTTCCTTCTCTTCAATTGTCTTGTCCATGTCTCCCCTGATCTGCGCTGCGCCTGTCTATTGGACAGTGTACGCGGGTTGCGGATTGCAGTTACTGCCCCTCAGCGCGGATTGTCCGCTGGGATATAGAGATCACGCAGCTGGCGGCGGAACACCCTCGGGTCCGGCGCCTTCGCGAGCGCGGCCGGTTCTGGCTCCTGGACGCGCCATCCGTGGATGACGGCGAGTCCGGCGCCGCCGTTGCGCAGCGCCATCGCGAGGTAGATGTTGCCGCTGTTCGCGCCTTCCCGCGGCATCCAGAACGTGGCGCCGTGACCGGGCACGGTGCATTCCTCGAACGATTCGACGACCTGATCGAGCTGAACGTCGCGATCGCGAGCACGGTCGTACCGGCCGCGGTCGCGACCTCGGCGATCGTCGCCCAGTCGGTCATCGACCGGCGGCGCCACCCGCGTCGGAATCGCGCGCGCCCAGAGGAGCGCGACTAGATCTTTACGACGTTGATCGCCTTCGGGCCCTTCGGGCCCATCTCCTCCTCGAAGGAGACCTTTGCCCCCTCCGAGAGCGACCGGTAGCCATCGGCGCTGATGCTCGTGTGATGGACGAACAGGTCTCGGCTGCCCTCATCTGGGGTGATGAAGCCGAACCCCTTCTCATCGCTGAACCACTTGACCGTTCCTGTTGGCATGCGGACTGCTTCCTCCCGCGACTGAAGTGCTGCCACCGCGGAGGATGCACGCAACTCCCGGGCCTGCACAAGCGTTTTTTCATGTCGCCCCGGCCGTTCCGGCACGACACACCGCGGTGAAGCTACCACGGCGCGCGCGCGCTGCGCGAGAAGTTTCACGACGAAGACACAGGTCATCCTTTAGGGACCATGGAGGATCCGATGCCCGTCGGTTCGCACGCCGCGATTCCGTTGCGAGAGATCACGATTCGCAGCTCGCGCTCATCCGGACCGGGAGGGCAGCACGCCAACGTCACGGCCTCGCGCGTCGAGGCCGTGTTCGACGTCGCCGCGTCGAGTGCGTTGAGCGACGATCAGAAGCGCCGCATCATCGCGCGCACGGGACCGCGCGTGACCGCGATTGCGCAGGACGGCCGCAGCCAGAGCCGCAACCGTGAGCTAGCGCTCGAGCGCCTGCGCAAGCGGTTGACGGAAGCGCTCGCGGTCCGGCGCGGGCGGATCGCGACGAAGCCCACCCAGGCGGCGACCGCGCGACGACTCGAGACCAAGCGCCGCCAGGCCCAGCGCAAGCGCGCCCGGCGCGCGCCGTCCCGCGAGGAGTGATCGATGCGCTGGCTGATCGACGGGATGAACGTGATCGGGGCGCGGCCCGACGCCTGGTGGAAGGATCGGGACGCCGCCATGCTGAAGCTCGTCGACCGGCTCGAGCGATGGGCGGCCGGCAGCGGCGAGGACGTGACGGTCGTGTTCGAGCGCCCGCCGTCGCCGCCGATCCGCTCGACCGTGATCGTGATCGCTCACGCGCCGCGGCCCAAGCCGCACGCCGCGGACGATGAGATCGTCAAGCGGCTGCGAGCCGAGCCGGATCCGGCCGCGGTCCGCGTGGTCACGTCCGATCGGTGGCTGGCCGACCGGGCCTGGGCCACGGGAGCGAGTGTCGAGTCGGCAGATCTGTTCCGATCGCGGCTCGACGGCGGCTGAGCAGCCATTCCGCGGGTATCCCCTGCTCAGAGAGTTTTCTTATGGCCCGTCGGGGATCGGTTGCGAGAATCGTTGACATGGCAGAGCAGCCCCCGACGTCGCTGCGTTCTCGCTCCAACCCTCCTCGTCAGGGCTCGCCGCCGAGCGACACGCCGACGCCCTGGCGGGTGACGCCGGCGCCTGACGGTCGCGGCGGGAACACGCCAGGGCCGCGGCGGCGGAGGCTGAATCCCCGCTGGCTCCTGGTCCTGCTGGTTGTCGTGCTGCTGGGCTTGAACCTGTGGATCTCCTCGCAGGCGCTGTCTCCCAACCCGCGCGTGCGGATTCCGTATTACCCGACGTTCATCACCCAGGTCGACAACAACAACGTCAGCGAGATCTCCTCGACCGGGGACTCGATCCAGGGCACGTTCAAGCAGGCCCTGAAGTACCCGGGGAACGACGCGAGCGCGCAGTCGACGGTCAACTTCTCGACCGAGGTGCCGTCGTTCGCGAACGGGCAGCAGCTGGAGACCCTGTTGCAGAAGCACAACGTGACGATCGACGCGCAATCTCCTGACTCGGGTCCGTCACTGCTGACGAGCTTGATCCTCGGCTTCGGCCCGACGATCCTCCTGATCGCGCTGTTCGTGCTGCTGATGCGCCGCGCCGCCAGCTCGGCCGGCGGCGCCGGCGGGTTGATGTCGTTCGGGCGCTCGCGCGCCAGGCGGGTCGAGGGCAACGAGCAACAGGTCACGTTCAAGGACGTCGCCGGCATCGACGAGGCCAGGGACGAGCTGACCGAGATCGTCGACTTCCTGCGCAATCCGGAGAAGTACCTGCGACTCGGAGGCCGGATCCCGCGCGGCGTGTTGCTGAGCGGCCAGCCGGGCACGGGCAAGACGCTGCTCGCTCGCGCCGTCGCCGGCGAAGCAGGGGTGCCGTTCTTCCAGATGTCGGCGTCCGAGTTCGTCGAGATGATCGTCGGCGTCGGCGCCTCGCGCGTGCGCGACCTCTTCCAGCAGGCCAAGGCGGCCGCGCCCGCGATCGTGTTCATCGACGAGCTCGACGCGATCGGCCGTTCGCGCTCAGCCGGCGGCGCCAACCTGAGCGGCGGCCACGACGAGCGCGAGCAGACGCTGAACCAGATCCTGACCGAGATGGACGGGTTCGATCCGCGCACGGGCGTGATCGTGCTCGGCGCGACGAACCGCCCGGAGATCCTCGACCCGGCGCTGCTGCGGCCCGGCCGCTTCGACCGCCGGGTATCGGTCCAGCCCCCGGACCGCGTGGGCCGTCAGGCGATCCTGCGCGTGCACACCCGCTCGGTCCCGCTGGCGCCCGAGGTCGATCTCGGAGCGATCGCTTCCTCGACGCCCGGAATGGTCGGCGCCGACCTCGCCAACCTGGTGAACGAGGGAGCGCTGCTCGCCGCGCGGCGCGGCCACACGAAGGTCGCGCGCGAGGACCTGTCCGACTCGCTCGAGCGGGTCGTCCTCGGGGCCGAGCGCAAGGTCGTGCTGAGCGTCGAGGATCGCCGGCGGACCGCCTACCACGAGGCGGGCCATGCGATCGTCGGAATGCTCACGCTCGGCGCGGATCCCGTGCGGAAGGTCTCGATCATCCCCCGCGGTCAGGCGCTCGGAGTCACGTTCTCGGCGCCCGACGCCGACCGCTTCAACTTCGACGAGCGGCACCTGGTGGCCCAGATCAAGGTCGCGCTCGGCGGGCGCACGGCGGAGGAGATCGTGTTCGGTGACCTGACGACGGGCGCCGAATCCGACATCCAGCACCTCACGCGGATCGCCCGTCACATGGTCGGGCGCTGGGGCATGAGCCGCGCGGTCGGCCCGATCGCGGTGATCCCCGCCGAGGGTATGGGGCCGCTGCTGCCCGGCGTGGCGGAGACGTCCGAGTCCACGCAGCGACTCGTCGACGAGGAGGTGCGGCGGATCGTCGAGGCGGCCCACGCCGAGGTCACGGCGCTGTTGCGCAGCCACCGCGGGAACCTCGACGCGCTCGTCGGGGCGCTGCTGGAGCACGAGACGCTCGATGAGGCCGACGCCTACACGGCGGCCGGGCTCGCGCGCGGCCCGATCGGGGCTCCGGCGATCGAGGCGACCGCCTCGGGCACCGGCATCCCCAGCTGAGCCCGGCGACCAGGACTCGCCTGCGGCTCAATCGCCGAGGCGCGTGATGCGCGCGAGCGCCTCGTGGCACGCGACTACGCGCTGCTTGACCGGATCGCTGTCGGGGCGATCGTGGACGAGGTCCCATGTGCGATCCGCGACCTCGCGCGCGTTCTCGGGCGTGGCGCTGTCCCAGAGCCGATCGACGAGCTGCAGCTCGAAGCTCTGCAGCTGGTCGGCAGGGTCGCCGGGGGCGAGTCGCGGAAGCGGCTCACCGGTCGCCTCCCTCCACATTCCCGTCGCGACGAGCAGCCGGTTTCGGAGCGTGATTGGGTCCATCGAGACTGCATGATCCTAGACTGGACAAACAGAGCGTGCGTGGCTTTGCGATCGGCGGTTGGTTCACCTCTCGTACACACGGGCGCGAGCACGAGTACTAACGTCGAACCGGTTCTCCAGTGGGAACCGAGAGAATTAAGGCGCCTCCGGTTGACAGCGAGCATTGAAGGAGCCTGATGGAGCACGCTAAGCATCTCGACGAGTACGGAGACGATCCCGATCTGGCCGGCGACTGGGACGACGAGTCGTCCGGCGACGACGGCGGCTTCGATCCATTCGACACCGACGAGGATTACGAGGATCTCGAAGACGAGGACGAGGACGTCGGCGACATCGGGCGCCGGCGGCAGGACGATTAGGCGACGGCCGGCAGCTGCTGCACGACGCTGAGCAGCGGCGCGAACAGATCGCCCCGATCCCGCACTCGCTCGAGCACCCGCTCGGTGTCGAAGGTGAGCATGGCGGGATCGGCCACCTCACGGCAGGCCGACACCTCCTCCCAGCTCACCGGCGTCGACACGGTCGGGCGCTCGCGGGCGCGGACCGAGTAGGCGCTGACCGTCGTCTTGTGGCGGTCGTTCTGGCTCCAGTCGACGAGCACCTTGCCGGGCCGCAGCCGCTTCGTCATCCGCGAGACGACGAGCTCGGGCAGCCGCTGCTCGAGCAGTTCGGCGATCGCCCGCGCGAAGCTCTTCGTACGCTCATAGCCGACCGGGGTGTTCAACGGCACGTACACCTGCATGCCCTTCGAGCCGGACGTCTTCACGACGCTCTGGAGTCCTAGCTGCTCGAACAGCCCGTGCAGCACGAGCGCCACCTCGCAACACTCCTGCAGGCCGGCCGGCGGACCGGGATCGAGGTCGAACACGAGCATCGTCGGACGCTGTGGAGCGTCCGCGAGCGCGAGCGGGGTGTGCAGCTCGATGTCCGCCAGGTTCGCGAGCCAGATCAGCGTCGGACGGTCCTGCGCAAGCGTGTAGTCGACGCCACCGATCGCGACCGTGGCGACCCACTCGGGCCGGTGTGACGGAGACTGCTTCTCGTAGAAGTACGGCGCGTCGACGCCGTTCGGATAGCGCTTGAGCGTCAGCGGCCGGTCGCGCAGGTGAGGTAGCACGGCGGGCGCGATCCGCGCGTAGAACGCAATCAACTCGCCCTTTGTGAACCCCGTTTGCGGGAACAGCACCTTGTCCCAGTTGGAGAGCTTGAGCCGGCGCCCGTCCGTCAGGATCGCGAGCGCGCCCTCCGGCAGCCGCTCGACCTCGTCGAACAACGCCTCGGGCGAGTCCTCCTCCGCCAACGGCTCCTCCGCGGGCGCGCCGTCGCCTTCGAGAACGACCTCGCGCGGAGCGTCGCCTTCGAGAACGACCTCGCGCGGAGTCTTGTCCTCGCGTAACCCCTTGTAGGACGGCGCCCGCATGACCCCGTCCTCGGTCCACTCGCGCAATTCGATCTCGGCGACCAGGCACGGCTCGACGAAGACGGCGTTGCGCGGGAGCTTCGGGGCGTTCGCGAACGGGCTCGTCTCGCGCGCCAGCGGCTGCAGACGCTTGCCGAGATCGGTGAGTACGCGATCCGTGAAGCCGGTGCCGACGCGACCGGCGTAGATGAACGAGCCGCCCTCGTAGTAGCCCATCAACAGCGCGCCGATCCGCTCCGTCCGCCTCCCCTCCCCCGGCAGCCAGCCGCCGATCACGAGATCCTGACGCAGCGTGTGCTTGACCTTCAGCCACGTCCCCGGTCGCCGGCCGGGCTCGTAGCGCGAGTCGAGCCGCTTCGCCACGACCCCCTCGAGCCCCTGCGTGCCGGTCGCCGCGAGCAGTGCCGCGCCCCGGCCCGGATGGGCGCCGGGCACGCGCCAAGCCCGGCCCCCGAGCCCGAGCCCCTCGAGCCGCGAGCGGCGCTCCCGGTAAGGGAGGCCCATCAGCGAGTGCCCGTCGAGGTAGAGCAGGTCGAACATCGCGTACACGACCGGCGTGCTCGCGGCCAGCCGCCGGATCGCGTTCGGCGAGGTGACGTGCATCCGCCGCTGAAGGCGCTCGAAGCTCGGGCGGCCCTCGTCGTCGAACGCGACGATCTCCCCGTCGAGCACCACCTCGCGCATCCCCAGGTCGGCCAGCAGACCGCGGATCTCCGGGTAGTGGTCGGTGATCTCGTTCAGGTTGCGGCTCTCCAGCCGCAACCTGCCGGGCTTGACGTAGGCGATCGCGCGCACGCCGTCCCACTTGACCTCGAAGGACCACTCGCGCTCGTCAGCGGGCAGCTCGCCGGCGCGGGCGAGCATCGGCACGATCCGCTCGGGCATCGGCGCCCGGTTCGGATCGCTCGGCGGATCCATGCGATGGATCATCCAGTCGTTGCGCGAGCTCTCGTCGCGGCCGATCGCAAACAGCCCGTAGCGCCCCTGCAGCTGTTCGCCGTGGAACGTCACCTCGACCTTTCGCTCCTCCCACTTGTGGAGGTCGTACGTGCCCCGATCCCAGATCGTCATCGTCCCGGCGCCGTACTGCCCCTTCGGGATCTCGCCGGCGAACTCGAGATACTCGAGCGGATGGTCCTCGGTGTGCACGGCGAGCCGATTCTCGGATCGGTCGGGCGGAATCCCGTTGGGGATCGCCCACGATGCGAGCACGCCATCGTGCTCGAGCCGGAGGTCCCAGTGGAGCCTGGTCGCGTCGTGCTCCTGGACCACGAACCGAGGCGCGGCGTCGGTGCTCTGGCCGTGCGCCGCGCCGGCGGGCTCCGGGGTGCTCTCGAAGTCGCGCTTGGCCTGGTAGCGGTCGAGCTTCTCGCGGGCCATCGCCGACACATTAGGCCGCTTGGGCGGCGTTTTTCACCAACCGTTAGGCGTACACGGCATCATTTAGTGGATGGCGCGCGTGTTAGTTGTCGACGACGAGCCCGCCGTGCAGCGGGCGCTCGAGCGCGCCCTGCGACTCGAGCGCTACGACGTGCTGCTCGCCGCTGACGGCGAGGAGGCCCTCGACGTGCACTCGCGGACGCCCGCCGACGCGCTGATCCTGGACGTCGCGATGCCGCGGATGGACGGCCTCGAGGTCTGCCGCCGGATGCGCCAGGCGGGCGACCGCACCCCGATCCTGATGCTGACCGCGCGCGACGCGATCGACGACCGCGTCAAGGGGCTCGACGTCGGCGCCGACGACTACCTCGTCAAGCCGTTCGCGCTGCGCGAGCTGCAAGCTCGCCTGCGCGCGCTGCTGCGGCGCAGCGGGGACGTCGCGGGCGAAGGCGAAGTGCTCCGCTACGCCGACCTCGTGCTCGACACCTCGGCGCACGAGGTCCGTCGCGGTGAGCGCTTGATCGAGCTCTCGCGGACCGAGTTCGCGCTGCTCGAGCTGTTCATGAACCATCCGCGGCAGGTGCTCACGCGCTCGACGATCTTCGAGAACGTGTGGGGTTACGACTTCGGCCCCACCTCGAACGCGCTCGGCGTGTACATGGGGTACCTGCGGCGCAAGACCGAGGCCGGCGGCGAGTCGCGGCTATTGCATACCGTGAGGGGCGTCGGCTACATCCTGCGGGACTGATCGCCTTGTCGCTGCGCAAGAGAGTGGCGCTCGCGGCGGGTGGGGCGGTCGCAGTCGCCGTGGTGCTCGTCGCGATCGTCTGCTACATCGTCGTCCGCGGCCAGCTGCTCGACCAGGTCGACAGCGCGCTCAATGCGCAGGAGAACGCGCTCCTGCACCAGCAGCTGTCGCTGGGCCAGGCGCTGCCGGGGATCCCGGCCAGCGCAGGCGGCCCGGCGCAGTACTACCAGATCGTCCTGCCTGACGGGAGCACCCCGGTCGGCAACCTCTCGCTGCCGGTCACCGACCATGTCCTGGGGGTCGCGAGCGGCGAAGCAAGCTCGTTCCGCACCGACGTGACGGTCGGCGGCAGCCTGTTGCGCCAGCTGACCTTCTCCGCTCTGATGGGAGGCCAGCCGGTTGCCGTCCAGCTAGCCCGCCCGCTCAACGGCGTCGACAACATCCTCGCGCGGCTGCGGTTGATCCTGTTCGTGCTGCTGCTCGCGGGCATCGGGCTCGCGGTCCTGCTGGGGCGGCTCGCCGCCGATCGCGTGCTCGCGCCGCTGGCGGAAGTCGCCGAGACGGCTCAGGAGATCGGCGAGACCGACGATCTCTCGCGCCGCCTGCGGATCCACGCCGACGACGAGGTCGGTCAGCTCGCACGGCGCTTCAACGCGATGCTCGAGACGCTCGAAAGCTCCCGCGCGGCGCTCGACGAGTCGGTTCGCGCCCAGCGCCAGCTCGTCGCGGATGCCTCCCACGAGCTCCGCACGCCGGTGACGAGCCTGCGCACGAACGTCGAGGTGCTGCTCGAGCACTCCGAGCTGGGCGAGGCCGAGCGCGAGCGGCTGCTGGCCGACGTCGTCGAGCAGAGCGAGGAGCTGACCACGCTGGTCGGCGATCTGATCGAGCTCGCCCGCGGCGACCAACCCGCGGGCGAGCTCGAGGACGTCAGGCTCGACCAGGTCGCCGAGGAGTCGGTCGCCTGGGCCAGGCGCAACGCCCAGAACGTCACGTTCGAGACTCGTTTCACGCCGGCGTCGCTCGAGGGGAGGCCCGAGCGGCTGCTGCACGCGATCAACAACCTGCTCGACAACGCCGCCCGTCATTCGCCCCCCGGGGGCGTGATCGAGGTGACCGTCGACGGCGATGGCGTGCGCGTGCGCGACCACGGCGCCGGCGTCGATGAGGATGATCTCCCGTACGTGTTCGATCGCTTCTACCGCGGCGCGAACAGCCGCGGCAGCCAGGGCAGCGGCCTCGGACTCGCGATCGTCCGGCAGGTGGCCGAGCAGCACGGTGGCTCCGCGACGGTCGCCAACGCGCCCGACGGCGGCGCGGTGTTCACGCTGCACCTACCGGTCCACGCGGTCGAGCCGGCGATCGCCATGGGGCAGGACGGCAACTCGCTGTGGGCGCACGCCAGCGAACGCGCCGAGCCGAGCGCGTGATTTCGTCCCGGCTCGAGCGCAGCCGCCGCAGCGGCGACTTACGGCGCCGGTGGGCGCGCCATCCGGGCCTGACGTGCCCGGACAAAGCGCTTGCGCAGGAACCAGAACAGAACCACGTACACGGGCACGACCGGGAGCAACAGCAGCACCCGCAGCTGCGGCTCACCGAACACGGCGACGAGTCCCGCGCCGAGCGCGGCCGCGGGAACGCCGGCGAGCATCACGGTGTGCGCGCGATAGCCGGACATGTGCTCGCGGCCAGTCACCTCCATCACCCCGAGCGCGCAGACGATGATGCCGACGACGAGCGCCGGGCCGCCTCCCTCGATGATCCCGACGATCACGCCGACGAGGCCGGCGAAGATCGCGACCTCGGAGATCGGAAGCCCGCCGAACGGGCTCGGGGGTGGATCCCCGTAGGCACCCGCTGGCGTCGGATTACGCCGGGCCTCAGCCTGGCGCGCCCTCGACTCGGCCGGCGTGACGGGCGCCGTCGCGGCTTCGCGCGCCGTGCGCGGCCGGCGCCTGAGCGGCCGACCGTCGACCGGCGTCAGCGCGGCGTCGCGCGCGGAGCGCGGGCGCAGCGAGGGGGCGACCGCCTCCTCGACGACCGGCGGACCGGTGTTCACTTCTGCGGCGGGCGTCTCGCGGACCACCGCAGCCCGGCCACCAGCGCTGGCCCGTCGCTTGCGCGAGTGTCGATTTGGCCGCCCTGTGGTCACTCTGATGCCAGCATAATGACCCGCTCGCGGACCGCGCGCCGCGTGCGGTCCGGGCTCTAATCTGCGCTCGATGCGAGCTCGCTTCGCGTGCCTGCTGGCCGGCCTGCTGATCGCGCTCGGGCTCCTCGCCACGTCCGCGTTCGCGGACGGTGACCCGGCCAGCGACGTGCTGCTCGGCGAGAACGTCTTCTATCCCTACACCCCCCCGGTGTCGACCGCGCTGCAGAACTCGCTGAACGCGGCGACCGACGCGGCGGCCAAGGCGCATTTCCCCGTCAAGGTTGCGTTGATCGCGAGCCCGGTCGACCTCGGCGTCATCCCGGCGCTGTTCGGCAAGCCGCAGGAATACGCCGACTTCCTCGATCGGGAGATCAGCTTCACCGGTCCGCAGACGCTGCTGGTCGTGATGGCCGACGGTTACGGCGTGCAGGGCATGGATGGCGCGGCGGTCGCCGCCGCCGCGGCGCTGCCCAAGCCGGCCGGCGGCAGCAGCGACGAGCTCGCGCGAGCCGCGCTCGCCGCGATCCCGAAGCTAGCGCGGGCGGCGGGCCACCCGCTGGGTTCCGCGGCCGGCGGCAGCGCCTCGAGCGGCTCATCGACGCGGTCGCGCGGATCCTCGACTGCGATCGTGCTCACGCTCGTGATCATCGCCGCGCTCGCGAGCACAGCGACTCTGATCGTGATGCGGCGACGGCAGGTGATCGCGAGCCGCCGGCGCAGGCGTGCCGCTCGCTTCTGAGAACCGCGAAGCGGCAGTCATCAAATCGTCACACGGGAACCGAGGGGATCGCCTAGCCTCAGGGTCCTCTCTCTGTGCACCGGGGCCGGCCGCCGCAAGCGCGCCGGCCCTATCTGTTATGAGGCCGGGGTCGTCGTGCTCGGCGTCGAGGCGTCGGCGAACTCCCGGAACAGGCCGGTGACGACGAACACGGTCTGCTCCGCGATATCGACGGTGTTGTCGCCGATCCGCTCGAGGCAGCGCGCGACCAGGATCATGAACATCGCCCACTCGCGGAGGTCGAGGTCGTCGCCGACGTCGACGGCGCGCTTGAAGATCTCCCGGTTGAGGCGGTTGATCTCGGCGTCCTGGCGTACGAGGTCCTGCGCGAGCTCGGTGTTGCGCGCCGAGAACGCTGCCTTCGCCTGGATCACCTGAGAGCGGCCCAGCTGTCCCATCCGCTCGATCAGGTCGAGGATGTCCTTGTCCTTCGGCGCCTCGTAGCCGGACAGCGGGACGAGCTTGGCGATGTTGACGCACTGATCCCCCATCCGCTCCGTGCAGCGGATGATGTGCAGCAGCGCCGCGACGATGCGCAGGTCGCCCGCGACCGGCGCCTGGCGCGCGAGGAGGGACAGGATGCCCTGATGGACCTCGAGGTAGCGTCCGTCGATCCGGTCGTCGTCGGCGACCACCATGCCCGCGAGCTCGACGTCCTGATAGGAGATCGACTCGAGCGCCCGATCGAGCTGGGATATGACCAGGTCGAGGCCGCCGAGCGTCTGTTCCTCCAGCTCCTTGAGCGACT
Organism: uncultured Solirubrobacterales bacterium; assembly: GCA_963763525.1. GTDB lineage: Bacteria > Actinomycetota > Thermoleophilia > Solirubrobacterales > Solirubrobacteraceae > Palsa-465. The sequence goes on along the minus strand of CAVXPA010000003.1, from coordinate 764,877 downwards.
CGCGGAACTGGTGTCGGGTCTCCGTCATGTGTTCGATCTAACTACCCGAACTTGCCCGTGACGTAGCGCTCTGTGCGCTCGTCCTTGGGATTCGTGAACAGATCGTTCGTCGGCGCGTGCTCGACGACGAGGCCATCGAGCATGAACACGGTCGAGTCGGACACCCGGGCGGCCTGCTGCATGTTGTGGGTGACGATCACGATCGTGTAGCGCTGCTTGAGCTCGTCGATCAGCTCCTCGACCTTGAGCGTCGCGACCGGGTCCAGCGCCGAGCACGGCTCGTCCATGAGGATCACGTCCGGCTCGACCGCGACGGTGCGCGCGATGCAGAGGCGCTGCTGCTGGCCGCCCGAGAGGCCGATTCCCGGCGCGTTCAAGCGGTCCTTCACCTCATCCCACAGCCCGACGGCCTGCAGCGAGCTGTTGACGAGGTCCTTCAGGTCCTTCGTCTTCGTGCCCGACAGGCGCAGGCCGGCGGCGACGTTGTCGAAGATCGACATCGTGGGAAACGGGTTCGGCTTCTGGAACACCATCCCGATCATCCTGCGGACCGAGGTGACATCGACATCGGGCGCGTAGACGTCGAGGTCGTCGACCGTGACATGGCCCTCGGCGTGGGCTCCGGGGATCTCCTCGTGCATCCGATTGATGCAGCGGACCATCGTCGACTTGCCGCAGCCGGACGGGCCGATGATCGCTGTCACCTCGTTGGGCGGGAAATCGATCGTGACGCCCCTGACACCCTGGAACTTGCCGTAGTACGCGATCAAATCCTTGACGTGGACGGCGTGGCCGACGCGCTCGGGCGGGCGCTGACGACTGGCCGGCTCGGTCTGCAGCTGGGGTGTCGGCGCTGCCTGATCGGCTGGCGTTACCGCCTCGGTCGGGTCCGCTTCACCTCGGGCTGTGGACATGATGGGGGTTTCCTTGCTCGTGGGTTCTCGGGGATTTCAGGAGACGCGGCTCCTGCGTCCGATCAAGCGTGCCAGCAGGTTGAAGATCAGGATTAGCAGAACGAGGAGCAGGCCCGACGCCCAGGCGCGGTTATTGACGTCCGCCTTCGGCGAGAGGATGTCGTTGTAGATCTGCAGCGGCAGCGCGTTCATCTGCGCGCTGAGGTTGAACGTCAGCGCCAGCGCGCCCGCGGTCGTGAACAGCAGCGGCGCGGTCTCGCCCATGCCGCGCGCGACGGCGAGCAGCGACCCGGTCGTGAGCCCGGGCGTCGCGGTCGGCAGAACGATCTTCCAGACGACCCGCCAGCGCGGAGCGCCGAGCGCGAGCGCCGCCTCACGCAGGCTGTCGGGCACGAGCAGCAGCACCACCTCAGCCGAGCGGATGACCACCGGCAGCATCAGCAGCGCGATCGCGATCGAGCCCTTCCAGGCGGTGAAGTTGCCGCCGATGTGGCTGAGCACGAGCGTGATGTAGATGAACAGGCCGAACACGATCGACGGCACCCCGGTCATCACGTCGACGAAGTAGCGCACGATGTTGGCGAACAGCGATTGCTTGCCGTATTCGACGAGGAAGAGCGCGACACCGATCCCGATCGGCACCGAGATCAACGTCGCCAGCGCGACGATCTCGAGCGTGCCGAGCAGCGCGCTGCGGACGCCTCCCTGATAGCCGAAGAAGTTCCCGTTCGGGTCGGTCGTGAAGAAGTCCTTCGTGAAGTACGGCAGGCCGTTGCGCAGCAGCGTGTAGAGCACCAGGATCAGCGGAACGAGCGCGATCAGCGTGGCGAGCAGCAGCAAACCGCGCATCACGCGATCGGTGACGTGACGGCGAGCGCTGACCGTCGGCAGCCTCGGAGCCCCGGGGACGGCGCTCATGCCTGCGCCCCCGCGGCGGCGGCCCCACTCCCGGGCGCCGGCTCCGGCTCGGTCGTCTCCGCATTGGCGCCGCCGCGCCTCCCGCGCTCGCCACGCGAGACGAACCAGCGCGCGAAGAAGTTGATGATCAACGTCAGCACGAACAGCACGAGGCCTGCCGCGAACAGCGCCGAGCTGTGGATCGGGCTGTTGGCCGCCTCGCCGAACTCGTTCGCGATCACCGCCGCGAGCGTATAGCCCTGGCTGATCAGGTGACTGCCGACGACGGGCGCATTGCCGATCACGAGCACGACCGCGATCGTCTCGCCGACCGCGCGCCCGAGCCCGAGCATCGCCCCACCCGTGATCCCGGGGCGCGAGTACGGCAGGACGGCGATCCGGATCATCTCCCAGCGGGTCGCGCCGAGCGCGAGCGCTGCCTCTTTGTGCTCCAGCGGAACGGTCGCGATCACCTCGCGCGAGATCGCCGAGACGATCGGCAGGATCATGATCGCGAGGATCAGGCCGGCGATGAAATAGCTCGCACCGGGGGTCGGAGCGCCGCCGCCGATCCACGGGATGAAGGAGAGCCAGTTGCCGAACACGGTGTTCATGAACGGCTTCAGGCGCGGGATCAGCACGAACACGCCCCAGAGCCCGTACACGACGGACGGCACCGCGGCGAGCAGGTCGACGAGCAGCGCCAGCGGTGCGCGCAGCCGCCGCGGGCACAGCTCGTTGATGTAGAGCGCCGCCGCGACGGCGATCGGCACGCCGATGAGGAGGGCCATCGCGGAGGTCACGAGCGTGCCGAAGACGAGCGCGAAGCCCCAGTAGATGTTGCGCGAGACGTCCCAGTCGTTGCCGAAGATGAACTTGAAGCCGAACGTGCCGAGGGCGTTCGTCGACTCGCCGATCAGGCGGATGAAGAAGTAGACGATCAGCGCGAGGATCGCCACCGCGAGCGCGGTCAGCCCCCACTTGAGGATCTGGTCCGGCAGCCGTGACGCCGGCGACCGCTCGAGAGCCGAGCGGCCGCCGCCGGGAACGGTGGGGGCTGTTACCGCCACTCAGACGCCCTTACGAGAGCGGCGCTCCGTTGCAGGTGAGCTTCGCCAGCTGCGCCAGATCCTTGCTGCGCGAGCGAAGCCGGCAGCGGCGCGTACGGGAGCTGGTTGGAGCCGGCCCCGAGCATCGTCTGCCCCGTCGTGAAGGCGTAGTTGAAGAAGCTCTTGACCGACTTGGCGGTCGACTCGCTGATGCCGACCTTGCACATGTCCTCGTAGGAGACCAGGAACGTCTGCGAGACGATCGGATACGCCGCCGCATTGGGGGAGTTGATCGTCGAGATCCCCAGATTGGCCGGAACGGTGACTCCGTTCGCCGCCGCCGAGGTGTTCTCGATCGACGGCAGGATGTACTGTGCCGGAGCTGTTCTTGACCGCCGCGAACGTGAAGTTGTTCGACAGCGCGTACGCCTGCTCGACGTAGCCGATCGAGCCCGACGTCTGCTTGACGGCCGCGGCGACGCCGGAGTTGCCCTTGGCGCCGGTGCCGTTGGGCCACTTCACGGTCTTGCCGCTGCCGATCGACGACTTCCATTCCGGACTGACGTCCGCCAGGTAAGTCGTGAATCCGTTCGTCGTGCCGGACGAATCGGACCGGTGGACGGTGGTGATCGCGGTGTCAGGCAAGTTCAACGACTTGTTGTTCCCGAGGGCGGTGATTGCGGGATCGTTCCACTTCGTGATCTTGCCGAGGAAGATGTCCGCGATCACCGCCCCATCGAGGTCGATGCCGCTCTTTATGCCCGACAGGTTATAGGACAGCGTGATCGCGCCGAACGCGACCGGGAACTGGAAGAGCGGGCCCTTCGCGCCCGAGATGTCGGCCGGCTTGAGCGCCGGGTCACTGCCGGCGAAGTTGACCGTCACCGACTGCAGCTGAGCGATCCCCGCGCCCGATCCGACCGGGTTGAAGTTCACGGTCAGGCCCTTCGACATGAGATCCGAGCCCCACTGCTCGTAGATCGGAGCGGCGAGCGTCGAGCCCGCGCCGTTGATCGTCCCGCCGACGATCGCGCCGGAACCGCCCGAGGCCGGCGCCGACGTCGTCCCGGTGGTCGTCCCCGCGGCAGCCGTTGAGCTGGTCGTGGTCGTGCTGCTCGAGCTCGAACCACACGCAGCCACGCCGGCGGCGACGACGGCGGCCAGGGCGATGAGCCTGATGCGACTTGTATTCAAAGTCATCTCCTTCTCAATCGATGTGCAGTCAACTCAGCACAAGGGCGAGATGGTCGGGTTAATCACTTGTGAACCGATGGTTGGTGGAATGTGTGCGCTCGGGCGCGAGCCGGTAGCCGAAGCCGAAATGCGTGTGGATGAAGCGCCACTCCGGCAGCGCCTCATCGAGCTTCACGCGGAGCTTGCGGACGTAGACGTCGACCGAGCGATCGCCGGGCCGCATCTCGCGCCCCCAGACGAGGCTGAACAGCTCCGCTCTCGAGACGATCCGGTCGGCGCGCCTCGCCAGCTCCGTCAACAGGCGGAGCTCTCGAATCGAGAGCATCAGGGCGCGACCGTCGGCCCGCGCGAGGTGCTCCTCGGGCAGGATCTCGAGCGGCCCGACCTCGAGTACGTCGCGGTGCGACTGGGCGGTGGCCGGCATGAAGCTCGATGCTGCTTTCGGAGCTCAAGCCGCGCGTTACCGAGTGGTAACCGAGATGTGAACAGGCTGTGATTGACAGGTCGCGGGCGACCTGAACCGGCGGCGCCGCGGTCGCGTCAGCTGGCCAGCGCCGGGTCGAACGCGGCGGCCGCGTCGGCTCGCTCGCCCACGGCCGGCACGTGATCGCGCTCGGCACCGTCGACGTCCGGTTCGGGAGCGAATCGGTAGCCGACGCCGAAATGCGTGTGGATGTAGCTCCACTGCGGCGAGGCCGCGCGCAGCTTCTGGCGGAGCTTGCGGACGAACACGTCGACCGAGCGGTCGCCGTGGGCCATCGCATAGCCCCACACCCGCTCGTAGATCTCCTCGCGGCGCAGCACGCGGTCCGACTGCGAGAGAAGATGCAGGATCTCGAACTCGCGCGCGGTCAGCTCCAGGCTGAGCTCACCGGCATAGGCCTGATAGAGGTCGGGGCGCACGCTGATCTCGCCGACTCGGATCGCCTCCTCGAGCTCCGGCATCTCATTGCGGCGGTGGCGTCTGATCGCGGCCTCGATGATGCAGATCAGCTCCTCGGCGTGGCACGGCTTCGTCAGCCACGCGTCGGCGCCGAGCCGCAGGCCGCGAACTCGCTGCGCGACCGACGACGGGCCGGTGCAGACGATCACGGCGAGGCCTGGGAGGCGCGAGCAGATGCGCTCCAGGTACTCCCAGCTTCCCGGTCCGAGCACCCCGACGTCGATCACGAGCGCGTTCAGCCGCATCGCGACGAGCGCGTCCGCGGTGACGGCACTGGACAGCGCGCGGTAGTCCCATCCCAGGGCGTCGAGGCGGTTGGAGAGGACCTGCATGAATCCGGGGTCGCGGTCGATGACCGCCAGCCGGAGCCGGTTGTGCGAACGCGGCGGGGCCGCCTGACTTCCCGCTTGCGCGTCGCGACTCTCAGGCGACATGCGCGGCACTCTAGTGCAAGCTCGCGAAACCTACGCTCCCCACCTGAAAGCGGTCACAAGATCTTTACGCGCAAAAACCGGGGAAAGACCGCGGCGGCGCCGATCTCAGGATCTTCTCCACCCGGTCACGAGCTGTTCACGGGCCGGCTCGCGCGCGCGGATTAGCTTGCGCACCCGTGACGACGGCCACGAGCGGCTCTTCGATGCCGCCCCGTTCCCGCGTGCTGCGCTGCGCCACGCTCGAGATCAGGCCCAGCTCGATGCAGGCACTGGCGGCCGGACGGCCGCTGGATTTGACCTCGCGCGAGTTCCAGGTGCTGCTCGCGCTCGCGGAGCGGCGCAACCGCGTCGTGCCGCGCCCTGACCTGTACCAGATCGTCTGGCGGCGGCGGATGGCCTATCGCGACCGCTCCGTCGACGTGTTCGTGCGCAAGCTGCGGCTCAAGCTGCAGGACGCCTCACCCGGATGGGTGTACATCCACACCCATTTCGGCGTCGGCTACCGGTTCGCCCCGGAGCGGACCGCTTCCGCCTCGCTCGAGCCGCCGCCCGTCCTCTATTAGGGCCCTGTAAAGGGTGCCTGTAGTGGGAGGTCCTGGCGGTACGCTCGGATCCGCCGATGCAGATGGCGCGACTGAAATTCGGCGTACCCGCGGCGCTCGCGCTCGCGCTGGCCCTCGCAGCGTGCGGATCGTCCTCGGTTGCAAGCAGCTCGACGGCGACGTCGAGCTCGAGCCAGACCGCGGCTCAGACCCGGACCGCGGTGCGGACCCAGACCACCGCCACCCCGCCGCCGGCGCTCGACGAGATGCAGGCCGCCGAGCGCCCGCTCGCGAGTCAGTTCCCAGCCACGCGCGGCCGCTCGCTCGAGCAGCTCGGCGCGCTCGTCCATCAGACCGCTCAGCTCACCGCCGCCACGGGCACGTTCACACCGGGCAGGCAACGCTTCGCGTTCGGACTCACCGTGAGCTCGGGGGGCTACGTGTACGCCCCGACGGCCGTGTACATCGCCCCCGGCCCGCACGCGCACGCGCTCGGCCCATTCACGGCCGCCGCCGACCCGATGGGGGTGGAGCCGCAGTACCGCAGCGAGCAGAACGCCGGCCCGAACGGCATCAAGGCGATCTACGAGACGGCCCTGCCGCTGGCCCAGGCCGGGACGTATGACGTCCTCGCGCTGACGGTGACCCCGCACGGCCTGATCGCCTCGCCGGGCGAGATCGCGGTCGCGGCGAGCTCGCCGATCCCGGCGGTCGGCCAGCGACCGCCCGCGATCACGACCGAGACACTCGCCTCGGTCCACGGCGACGTCGGTCTGCTGACGACGCGGACCCCGCCCGAGCAGATGCACTCGGTGTCGTTCAACGAGGTCCTCGGCAAGCGGCCGATCGCGCTGCTGTTCTCGACCCCGGCGCTGTGCGTCTCCAGGGTGTGCGGGCCGGTGACCGACATCGCGGTCCAGCTCCAGCACGAGTTCGGCAACCGGATCACTTTCATCCACCAGGAGATCTACCTCGACAACGACGCCGAGAAGGGCTTCCGCCCCCAGATGAAGGCGTTCCACCTCGAGACAGAACCATGGCTGTTCGTGGTCAACCGCGAGGGCGTGATCACCGCCCGGATCGAGGGCGCGTTCGGGCTGGGCGCGATGACAGCGGCGCTCCGTTCGGCACTTGAATAACTAGCGAATGACTGGCCCAAGCGACGATCTTGGGGCGCTATTCTCAACTCCGTCGGGGCGCGTGCGCGCTGATATTCCATAACGATGGCTTCTCGGACTCAGCAAAAGGAACAGGCCCGTCAGCGGCGACTGGCCGAGGAACAGGCCCGCGCCGAGCGCGAGCGCCGCAACCGGCGCCTGCGGATGATCGGCGGGATCGTCGTCGCCGCGGTCGTCGTGGTCGCGGTCGTGATCGCGATCTCGGTGCACGGCAGCGGCGGCAGCTCGAGCGGACTGCAGACCGGCACGCAGGCGAGCTCCACGATCACCGGGGTCAACTCGCTGCTCGACGGGATCCCGCAGTCGGGCAACGTGCTCGGACACCCGGACGCGCCGGTGACGATGACCTACTACGGCGATCTCGAGTGCCCGATCTGCAAGGACTTCACGCTCCAGGGCGGGTTCAGCCAGCTGGTCTCCAATGAGGTCCGCGAGGGGAAGGTGAAGGTCGAGTACCGCGCGTTCGAGACCGCCACCCAGAACCCGCAGACGTTCCAGACGCAGCAGACCGCGGCGCTCGCGGCCGGCAGGCAGAACAAGTTCTGGCAGTTCGCCGAGCTCTTCTATCGCGAACAGGGGCAGGAGGACACCCCCTACGTGACCGATGCCTACCTGACCGGGCTCGCGAAGCAGATCCCCGGGCTCGACATAGCCACCTGGCAGAGCGATCGCAACGACCCGACGCTCGTGAGCGAGGTCCAGTCCAATGAGGCGGCGGGCACCGCCGCCCAGGTTCAGGGCACGCCGACGCTCATCTTCACCGGGCCGAAGGGCCAGACGTCGGTCACTGGGGTCCCGTCCTACAGCAACCTCCAGTCCGCAATCGCGCAGGTCTCGTGAGCGCGACGGCGACCGCCGCCTCCGACGCAACCGATCGCCGCCTGCGGATCGCAATCGGCGTCGTGGCGGTGATCGGGATCGGCATCGCCACGTATCTGACCTATGTCCACTATGCCGGCCTGAAGGTGCTCTGCCTCTCGAGCGGGGGCTGCGAGACCGTGCAGAGCTCCAAGTACGCCAAGGTCGATGGGGTCCCCGTCGCCGTGCTCGGCCTGGTCGGCTACATCGGGATCCTCGGCTCGCTCGCGCTGCGCGGCGATACCGGGCGCGCGGCCGGGTTCGGACTGGCGCTGATCGGCTTTCTCTTCAGCCTCTACCTCACTTATCGCGAGGGCTTCTCGATTCACGCCTGGTGCCAGTGGTGCGTCTCGAGCGCGTTCCTGATGACGGTGCTGGTGATCCTGACCGCGGTTCGCGTCGCCCGCGACGTCAGACCGCCGGCGCCGCCTCCCCCGGTCTCGCTGCCGCCCCGCGCGCGCGCTTCCAAGGCGCCGGCCAGCCGCAACGACGAGCGCATCAGCGCCACCAGCGCGCGTCGCCGCTCCCGCTGAGGCGGCGCCCGCGCACCCGCGCGAGCGCTCACAGACGTTCACATCATCGTTACAGGAACTTGGCCGATCGGTCACTAATCCCCGCGCTTTGCGGGCGATTCTGTGGTGTGATGAACGACCACGAGCGCCCGCGCGTCGCGGTGATCGCCGATGGGATCGGCGTCCTGCCGGGCCTCACCCACACGGTCGAGCAGATGCGCGAGCGCCGCGTGCCCGGGTTCGAAGTCGAGGCGATCGGCACTGACGCCTGTGCCGACCGTCGCCTGCCCGCCGTGACGGAGGTCGACTCGCCGCTGTACCCGGGCGTACGGCTCGGCGTGCCGAGCCTGTTCGCGGTCGCCGAGGCGTTGACCGAACGCCGCTACGGGCTCGTTCACGTGTGCGAGCCCGGCCCGGCCGGCGCCGCCGCCGTGATGCTCGCGCGGCTGCTCGGCCTCCCGCTGGCGGCCAGCTACGACACGGACTTCGTCCGGGCGGCGGCGCTGCGGACCGGCGAGGACACGCTGGTCCGGGCGCTAGGCCGCGCGCTCGGCGCGTTCTATCGCCGCTGCGACGCCGTCCTCTCCCCGAGCGCCACCGCCGATCGCTCGCTGCTCGCGCTCGGGGTCGAGCCCGAGGTGGTCCACCGTTGGGAGCGGGGCGTCGACCTGGGTTGCTTCAGCCCCGCGCGCTTCTCCCCCGACACGGTTCCCGCCGGCACCTTCAACGTCCTTCACGTCGGCCGCTGCGCGCGCGACAACGGACTCGACCTGCTCGCGGAGGCGGTTCTGATCGCCCGCGACCGTAACCCCAGGGTGCATCTCGTGCTCGCGGGCGCCGGGCCGGACGAGCAGTGGCTGCGAGCGCGCGTGGGCAGCGCCGCGACCTTCCTCGGCTGGCTCGAGCGCGATCAGCTGGCCGCGGTCTACGCCAGCGCTGACCTGCTCGTCTTCCCGAGCGTGGTGGACACGTTTGGTCAGGTCGTGCTCGAGGCCCAGGCGAGCGGAATTCCGGTGCTCGCGGTCGACGAGGGCGCGCACGTCGAGCTGATCGAGAACGGGCGCAGCGGCTGCCTGGTCCCGGCCGACCCGGCGACGCTCGCGACCGCCATCCGCCGCCTGGCGCGCCGCGCCGCCCTGTGCGAACGGCTCGCGACCGGCGGCCTCGTCGCGGTCCGCGAACGCAGCTGGGAGCGCTCGCTCCAAGCGCTCGCGCGCGGCTGGAGGTCCGCGATCGGCCAGCCGCTCGCGAGCGGCGACGAGGTGGCCCGTGCTGCTTGAGCCGCCCGAGGTGCTCCACACGCCGCCGGCCGGCCGGCGCCCGCCGGACACCGCCCGCGCTCCGCTGCGCGTCGCCGACGTGACGATGTTCTACGGGGAGCGCAGCGGCGGGATCCGCACGTATCTCGAGGCGAAGGCCGAGTTCGCGCGGCGGACCGGCCTGTTCGAGCACCATCTCGTCGTCCCCGGCAGGACGACGACGAGCGTCGCGCCGGACCGCCACGAGCAGCGTTCGGTGCGGCTCGCTCCGTCCAATGGCTACCGGCTGCCGCTCGGGACCGCGGGACTGCAGGCGACGCTCCGCGCGCTGGCGCCGGACGTCGTGCTGTTCCACGATCCGTACTGGACGCCGCGGGTGACGAGCCGGACCGCCCATGAGCTCGGCGCCGCCGTGATCGCGGTCCATCACGCGTCGGCGGCGCAGCACGCGGCCGGACTGCCAGGCCCGCACCGCGTCTATACGCGCGCGCTCCGCGGCTGGTACCGCCGCGCCTACCTGGAGGTCGACGCGGTCATGTCCGTCGTCGATTGCTGCCTCGACGCCCGCCGGCCCTCGACGATCCCGCTGCGGCTCGGCCTGGATCCGGCGTTCCGGCCGCGGCCCGAGGTGCAGCGCGGCGATCACGTCCTCTACGTCGGGCGGATGTCGCGCGAGAAGGGGCTGCGCTCGCTGCTGGACGCGGCCGCCGCCGCCCCCACGCGCTGGGCGCTCGTGCTGATCGGAAGCGGGCCCGACGAGGACGCACTGCGCGAGCGGGCTCGGCAGCTGCGGCTAGGACCTCGGATCCGCTTCGCCGCCTACCTGCGCGAGCGAGACCAGCTCGCACGCGAGTACGCCCGCGCCGGGTGCGTCGTGCTCCCCGGCGTCCACGAGACGTTCGGGCTCGCCGCGCTCGAGGCGGCCGCTTCCGGCGCGCGCGTCGTCACGGCGGGCTGCACGCCTTCGGCCGCGCTCCTCGGCGGCCTCGTCGAGACGTTCGCGGCCGGCGATCCCGCCTCGCTGCTCGCCGCGATCGAGCGCGCTCGCGCCCGGCCGCAGGACCTCGGCGCGGCCGCCGATCTCGTGCGGCGACACAACTGGGATGCTGCGCTCGCCGCCGAGCTCGCCGACCTCCGGCGCTTCATGGGGCGTGCAGCGTGAACGGCTCGCTGGCAGTCGCGCTGCACGACGTCGAGCCACGGTCGTTCCCGCGCGCGAAGGAGATCCGCGAGTGGCTGCTCGCGCGTGGCGTCTCGCGCATGACGCTGCTCGTGATCCCCGCCGCTGACCTGCATCCGATCGGCGCCCGCGCGCCGGTGCTCTCAGCGTGGCTGCGCGGACGCGCCGCGTGCGGCGACGCTGTCGCCCAGCATGGGCTCTCGCACCAGGCGAGCACGACGCCGCCGTGGCCGCGCGGGGTGCTTGCGCATTTCCAGGGCGCCGCCGCGGCCGAGTTCCCGGGCCTGCGCCGCGAGGAGGCCGCCAGCAGGGTCCGCACCGGCCTGCGGCTGCTGAACGAGATCGAGCTCGACCCGATCGGCTTCGTCGCCCCGGGCTATGCGTATACGCGGGCCCTCCGGTCGGTGCTCGCCGAATCCTTCGACTGGTTCGCCGATCTCCGCTGCGTGCGCACGCGCAAGTACGGCAAGGTCCGCTCGCCGGCCCTCTGCCTGGGCACCTCGACGCCCCTCAAGCGTGCGCTCTCGCCGCCGTTCGTGCGCGCCGCCAGCCGCGGCGCCGGGCAGGTGATGCGGCTCGATGTCCATCCCGCCGACTTCAGCCTGCCCACCCACGTGACCACGCTCGAGCAGCTGCTCGAGCGCGCTCAGGGACGGGAAGTGGTCACCTATGACGAGCTCGCTCACTGAGCGCGACGGCCGCCTGTTGAGGGCGGCCGAGCAAGTGCTGCGCGCGAACTGGCGCGAGGGACATCGCAAGGTCGACGGTGTGCCGTACGCCTTCACCTGTCCGGCGACGCCGCGCTACCGCCATCAGTGGTACTGGGACTCGTGCTTTCACGCGATCGCCTGGCGCCATTTCGACCCGGCGCGCGCCCGCGCCGAGCTGCGCACGCTCGTGCGCGCCGGCCGCCTGGACGGCTTCATCCCCCACACGGCGTTCTGGGACCGCCCCGCGTATTGGCGCCGGGCCCCGTTCTACGGCACCCACACGGTGTTCGGGGCGACCGCGACCTCGACGATCCAGACCCCGCTGCTCGCTTCGGCATGGCAGCAGGTCGCCGCGGCCTCGCCCGACGAGCCCGGCTTTGCGCAGGACGGGCTGCCCCAGCTGCGCCTGCACTACGACTGGCTCCATCGCGAGCGCGACCCCGACGGGGACGGGCTGCTGACGATCATCCACCCGGACGAGTCCGGGCTCGACGACGCGCCGAAGTACGACGAGGTGTTCGGCTGGATGCGCCACTTCCGGCCGGGCTACTTCTGGCTGATCGAACGCTGCCGCCGGCTCTCCTACGACGCGCACGCGATCGTCGCGCGCTACGAGGAGCACGTCGAGGACGTGCTCGTCAACGTCTTCTACGCGCTCGGCCTGCGGGCGCTGGCCGAGCTCGACGACGAGCACGGCCCGGTCTACTCGGCGCGCGCCGAACGGACCGAGGCGGCGCTGCTGGAGCGCTGCTACGACGAGCGGACGGGCCTGTTCTTCGACCTCGCGGGCCGCCGCGAGCGGCCGGTCCGGGTGTCGACCTGGTCCTCGCTCGCGCCGCTCGCGCTGAGTGCGATGCCGCAGGACGTCCGCCGGCGGCTCGTCGAGGAGCACCTTCTGCATCCGCGCCGCTACCGGGTCGCGTGCGGGATCCCGTCGGTCGCGCTCGAGGAGCCCACGTTCAAGCCCGATTTCGCGTACTGGCAGTGCTGGCGGGGACCTTCCTGGATCAACACGGCCTGGCTGCTCGTGCCGCCGATGCGCGAGCTCGGATATCACGAGGAGGCCGATCACATCGTCCGTTCACTCGCGCAGGCGCTGGACCGTCACGGGTTTCGCGAGTACTACAACCCGTTGACCGGCCGCGGCCTCGCCGCCGGCGGATTCGGGATGTCGACGCTGTTCGTCGATCTTCTCGCACAGTCCGGGATCGAGAACCCGCTACCGTCCGCGCCGGAGCGCATGATTCGGCCGTGAGCTGGCGATCGACACGCGTCGCCGCGCAGCGCTCGCAGGACGTCCGCGAGGTTGCTGTGATCGATCTCGGCTCCAACTCGTGGCGCCTGGTCGTCTACATGTATGTGCCCGGGGTCTGGTGGAAGCAGACCGACGAGCTCTACGAGACGGTCCGGATCGGCGCCGGACTCGCGGCGACCGGTCGCCTCGGCGAGGACGCGATGGAGCGCGGGCTGGAGACGCTCGCGGTGTTCGAGCGCTTCTGCCTGGCCAACGGACTCGGGCCCGAGAACGTCCATCGCGATCGCGACCAGCGCGATCCGCGACGCGACCAACCGCGAGGAGTTCCTGCGCCGCGCGCACGCGGCCAGCGGCCTGCGGATCGAGGTGCTCTCGGCCGAGGACGAGGCCCGCTTCGGCTACGTCGCGGCCGTCAACACCTCGACGCTGACCGACGGCGTGGTGCTCGAGATCGGCGGCGGCAGCATGCAGCTGATCAACGTCGCCGGCCGCCGCGCGGCCGCGCTCAGCTCGTTCCCGCTCGGCGCCGTGCGCCTGACCGAGCAGTTCCTTCCGGGTACCGGCCCGGCGCGCAAGAAGGACCTCCAGCGCCTCCGCGCGCACGTGCGCGCGGCGCTCGGCCGACCTCTCCTGGCTGGCCGGCGCCGCCAATCGGCTGGTCGGACTCGGCGGCGCGGTGCGCAACCTCGCCGCGGCGGCCCAGCCGGCCGCGGATGAGCTCGATATCGGCGTCCAGGGGTTCGTCATCACCGCCGACGTCGCTCGCCGAGCTGATCAAGATGTTCGCGGCGATGCCGGTCGCCGAGCGCGGAATGGTGCCGGGCATCAAGCCGGGCCGCGGGGACATCATCCTCGCGGCGGCCGTGACGATCGAGAGCGTCATGGAGCTGGGCGGCTTCGACGGGATCGAGGCGACCGAGGCGGGCTTGCGCGACGGCGTGTTCATGGCGCGCACGCTCCTGGCCGACCGCCCGGAGCCGCTGTTCGACGACGTGCGCGAGGCGGCGGTCGTCAACCTGGCGATCCAGTACGAGTCCGACATGATCCACGTCGAGCACGTCGCGCGGCTCGCGCTCCAGATGCACGACTCGCTCGTCGCGCAGGGACTGTTCGTCGCCAAGCCCGGCGAGCGCGAGCTGCTGTGGGCGGCCTCGATGCTGCACGACGTCGGTATGACGATCTCCTACGACGACCACCACAAGCACTCGCGCTACCTGATCGTCAGCGCCGAGCTGCCGGGCTTCACCCCGCGCGAGCGAGCTCTGATCGCGCAGATCACGCGCTATCACCGCAAGGGCGCGGCGAAGCTCGGCGAGATGGCGCCGCTCGCCGAGCCGGGAGACGAGCAGCTGCTCGATCGCTGCTCGGTGATCCTGCGACTCGCGGAGCACCTCGAGCGAGGGCGCGACCAGTCGGTCTCAGAGGCCCGGCTGCGGGCGAACGGCCACGGCGTCGACCTGCATCTCGAGGCAGCCGGGCCGAGCTGATCCTTCCGCGCTGGAGCGTCGAGCGCTACGGCGACGACGAGGCGTTCCAGCGCGTGTTTGGGCGCCGGCTGCTGATCGGCTGACCGCGCTCCGCGGGGACCGCCTTCACGGAACCGTCACACACGGGTTGCGCGCGCTCCTTAGCGTAGAGTTGCGGTAATCGTCCAAGTTTGGAAGAGGGGTTGTATGACCGAAGCGCTCGAGACGGTCGGGACCGGGCAGATCGACGGAAACGCAATGGCCTCCGCGCAGGCAACATCGGTGACCGACAGCGCCCTCTACCTCAACCGCGAGCTGTCGTGGGTGGACTTCAACGATCGCGTGCTGCAGCTCGCCGAGGGCGATCTGCTGCCGCTGATGGAGCGGGTCAAGTTCCTCGCGATCTTCACCACGAACCAGGACGAGTTCTTCATGATCCGGGTCGCCGGCGTACACGACCAGCTCGTGCGCCGCAGCGACGCGCGCGGCCCCGACGGGCTGTCGGCGGCCGAGCTGCTCGAGGCGATCTCCGAGCACGTCGCCGAGCTCGATCGCCGCCAGTCGCGGGCGTTCACCGAGGACATCCGCCCGGCGTTGGCCGAGAACGGGATCCGGATCGTCTCGTGCGAGGACTCGGGCGCCCCGGCAAACGTGCTCGAACGCCACTTCCGCGACCACATCTTCCCCGTCCTGACGCCGCTCGCGGTCGGTCCCGGACGGCCGTTTCCCTACATCTCGAATCTGTCGCTGAGCCTGATCGTGCGCCTCCACGACCCAGACACCGAGCAGGACGTGTTCGCGCGCGTCAAGGTGCCCAAGGAGGTCATACCGCGGTTCGTCGAGATCTCCAAGGACACGTTCATCCCGCTGGAGGACATGATCGCGCATCACCTCGACGCGCTCTTCCCCGGGTTGGAGATGATCAGCCACGACCTCTTCCGGGTCACGCGCGACGCCGACTTCGAGGTCTCCGACGAGGCGGACGACCTCCTGCAGGCGGTCGAAGACGAGTTGCGCCGCCGGCGCTTCGGCGAGGTCGTACGGCTCGAGGTGAGCGCCGGCATCGACCCGGCGCTGCGGACCCGCCTGATCGACTGGCTCGAGGTCGACGAGGTCCAGGTCTACGACGTCGAGGGAATGCTGGACATGGGCGATCTGTGGGAGATCGTGGGGGTCGACGACCACAACGAGCTGCGCCAGGCGCCGTGGACGCCGATCACCCATCCCGCGTTCGGCCCCGGCCCGGCGACCACGACGAGCAGCCGGACGTATTCGCGGCGATGCGCGCGGGCGACGTGCTCATCGCACTTCCCCTACCACTCGTTCGCGACCAGCGTCGAGCGGTTCGTCAAGCAGGCGGTCGACGACCCGGAGGTGCTGGCGATCAAGATGACCGTCTACAGGACCTCGGACGACTCGGCGCTCGTCCCGTCGCTGATCGAGGCGGCCGAGAAGGGCAAGCAGGCGGTCTGTCTGGTCGAGCTCAAGGCGCGCTTCGACGAACGGCGCAACATCCGCTGGTCACGCGATCTGGAGGAGGCCGGCGCCCACGTCGTGCACGGCATCCCGGGCCTCAAGACGCACGCCAAGGCCATCCTCGTCGTACGCCGCGAGCGCGACGGCGCGTCCGCCACTACGTGATGATCGGGACGGGCAACTTCCACGCCAAGAACGCGCGCCTGTACGAGGACTTCGGCCTGTTCACGACCGACCGGGAGATCGGCGAGGAGGTCGCGAACCTGTTCAACACGCTGACCGGCTACGGCGCACCCGAGGCGCGAGCGCAAGGTGCTGGTCGCGCCCAACTGGTTGCGCGAGCCGCTGATCGAGGAGATCGAGAAGACCGTCGAGGCGCACCGGGCGGGCGAGCCTGCGCGGATCGCGATGAAGATGAACGCACTCGTCGACCAGCCGCTGCATCGAAGCGCTGTACCGCGCCTCCCAGGCGGGCGTCCCGATCGAGCTGAACGTGCGCGGGATCTGCTGCCTGATCCCCGGCGTGCCCGGCGTCAGCGAGACGATCAGCGTCATCTCGGTCGTCGGGCGCTTCCTCGAGCACTCGCGGATCTACTCGTTCCATCGCGGCGACGAGCACGTCTACTACATCGGCTCGGCCGACCTGATGCCGCGCAACCTCGACACGCGCGTGGAGCTCGCTGACGCCGGTCGAGGACCCCGCGCTCCAGGCGGAGCTCGAGGACACGCTCGAGCGCTGCCTGGCCGATGACACGTTCGCCTGGACGCTCGACTCGAGCGGCGAGTGGACGCGCCGGCCGGGCGGCACCCGGTCGGTGCATCGCGAGCTGATGGAGCGAACGCTGGCACAGGCAGCGATCGCCGCGAGCTAACCGGCTTCGCGGCCGGCGGCGACATGCACAGCGAACTGCTGCTCGTGCTCGTCGTCGTGGCCGCGCTCGCGTTCGACTTCACGAACGGCTTTCACGACACCGCCAACGTCGCCGCCTCGTCGATCTCCACGCGCGCGCTGTCGCCGCGCGCCGCGGTCGGCGCCGCGTCCGCCTTGAACTTCCTCGGCGCCCTGATCTCGCTCAAGGTCGCGGTGACGATCGCGACCGGCATCGTCGACGCGGGGCAGGTGACCGAGACGATCGCGTTCGCCGCGCTGATCGGAGCGCTCGCGTGGAACCTCCTGACGTGGGCCTACGGACTGCCTCGAGCTCGTCGCACGCGCTGATCGGCGGGATGCTCGGCGCGATGCTCGCCGCCGTCGGCACCGCGGGCATCAACGGCACCGGATTGGTCACGAAGGTCGTGTTGCCGGCGGTGCTCGCGCCCATCGTCGCGTTCGCGCTCGCAGGCACCGCGATCGTCGCGATCTACCGAGCCGTCGGCCATCGGCGCCCGGGCCCGACGCGGCGGAACTTCCGCCTCGGGCAGGTGTGCTCGGGCTCGCTGCTGGCGTTCTCGCACGGCACCAACGACGCGCAGAAGACGATGGGCGTGATCACCCTGGCGCTGATCGCGCACGGCAGCGTCAGCGCGCAGCATCTCCGGATCCCGGCATGGGTCGTGTTCGCGGCCGCTGCGGGGATCGCGCTCGGCACCTACGCCGGCGGCCTGCGGATCATCCGCCTCGCGGGCACCCGGATCATCCGGATGGACAGCGCGCAGGGATTTGCCGCCGAGGGCTCGGGGGCCGCCGTGATCCTCGTCTCCTCGCATTTCGGCTTCCCGCTCTCGACCACGCAGGTGATCTCCGGGGGCGTCGTCGGCGGCGGCGCGACGAAGCGGCTGTCCGCCGTCCGGTGGGGCGTGGCGGGAAACATCGCCGGCGCGTGGCTGATCACGCTGCCCGCGGTCGCACTGCTGGCCGCGCTCTCCTACTGGCTCGCGAGCGCGTTCGGCGGAGGCGCGGTCGGGCCGCTCGTGATCGGCGTGGTCGCGCTCAGTCTCGTCGCGATGCTCGTGCGGCTGCGGCGCCGCGGCGTGGTGCGGCAGGCGCCCGTCCCAGGTTGAGCCGTCGGGGATACCAACGGCGGCGGGCGCCCGTCGGGGATATCAACGGCGGCGGGCGCCCCTGTCGGGGGCTGACCCGCCGCTGCCACCACCAAGAGCTCCTTCGATCAGCCGCCCGTCGGCTGCGCTGGGCGCGTCCCCAACGTGACCTTGATGTGCAGGGTCTGGCTACCCCGCTTGATCGTCAGCGTGATCTTCTGGCCCGGGTTGTACTGATCGATCGTCGCGATGAACTGCTCGGTCGAAGTGATCGGGTTGCCGTTGATCGCGGTCACGAGGTCGTTCGCCTTGACGCCCGACGTTTGCGCCGGCGAGCTGTTCGCAACCGACGCGACGAGCGCGCCGTTGGTCGAGGTCGAGCTCAGCTCGACGCCGACGTAGGCATGACCGACCGTCTTGCCGGAGATGATCTCCTTGGCGATCTGCCCGACCGTGTTCGACGGGATCGCGAAGCCGACGCCCGAGCTCGAGCCTGAGTTGGTCTGGATCTGGTCGTTGAGACCCAGCACCGCGCCGCTGGCGTCGAGCAGCGGGCCGCCGGAGTTACCGGGGTTGATCGCCGCGTCGGTCTGGATCGCGCCGGGGATCGTGTAGTCGTTCGGCGCCGTGATGCTCCGGCCGACCTGCGCTGACGATGCCCGCCGTCGTCGTCTCGGGCAGGCTGAACGGGCTGCCGATCGCGACGACCGGGTCGCCCACCTGGGCGAGGTTCGAGTTCGCGAGCGGGATCGGATGCAGCTCCGAGCTCGGGACGTTCACGTGGATCACCGCGACGTCGGTCGAGGGGTCGGTGCCGAGCACCTTCGCGGAGGCCTTGAGGCCGTCCTGGAAGTTGACCGTGACGCTGGTCGCGTTGGCGACGACGTGCTCGTCGGTCAGGATGTCGCCCTTCATGTCGTACACGACGCCGGCGCCCTCTCCCTCGGTCTGCTGCGAGCTGCCGCCACCGCCGCCGCCGAATCCGAACCCCAAGCCCTGGTTGGTGCTCTGCTCGGTCACGACGATGTCGACCACGCCGGGGCTGTCGGCGCGGTAGATCTGGTTGATCGACTCCCCTCGCGAGGAGCTGTCGGTCCCGCTGAGCGAAGTGGGGATAGTCGCGGCGCGTTGCTGGATCACCGTCGTCGTCACCGAATGCGTCCCGTTGTTCCCGTTGGCCACTATGAGGGCGACGATCGCCCCGGCCACGGCCCCGCCGATCAGCGGAATCAGCTTGCTGAGGCGGCTCATTTCGTTCCGTTCTCCCTAGTCAAAGATGCAGTCAAGGTCTCTCCGAGTACAGCAGCTCCCAATCAGAAACGATTGAGAAGGACGGAAGAAGACCGTAAGAGGCCCGGCGGAGCGCAGGCCAGGCGACGTCCAGCGCTGCCGTCGTCGAGTTCGCGTCCTCGTTCTCGTTCTGGCTGATCGCGGCACGGTCGAGCAACGCGGCCTGTGCCGAGTTCTGCCCAGCCGAGTCCTGCTTTGCCGCGTATGCGCCGCCGGCGAACGCGACCACAGCCGTCACTGCCGCACCCACCGTAATCACGCGGTTGAAAGCGATCCGCATCACGTTGGCCGGGCGCCCCAGCGATGGGCGCGCCCGTGGGAGCATCATGCTCCCCGTCTTTGAGAGCTGCGTAAGAACGGCGCCGCTCGAGGATCGCGTGCAGCCTCACCGCTTCCCGATCGGGCGCTTGCGTGATCCGCGCGTGGGTCACACGTATGGTCGCCAATCCTGAGGCGAGCGCCTGTGCGTCGCGCTCGCGGTCGTCCTCGAACGCGGCGCGCCCGTCGTGGAAGCCGTAGCCGTCCAGCTCGACGATCAGCCGCTCGGCGCGGAACACTGCGTCCGCCTCGCGCCCGGCGATCATCACGTTGATCTCGGGCGTCGGGAGCTCGAACCGCGCGCAGAACTCGAGGAAGGCGTCCTCGAGCGTCGAGCGGGTCGGCCCTTCGTGTGCGTCGGCGAAGGGGCGTAGGCGGCGGGCGCCGGGGTGGCGCGGGATCCGCTCCAGCAAGTCGACCAGGTCGGCCAAGTGCAGGTAGCGCGCCAGCCGGGCATCGTTCACCGCCCGCGCGAGCTGGCGCTCGCTCAGCCTGGGCGCCAGGTCGAGCAGCGTGCGGGCCGGGCTCGTTACGGCCAGCCCGCGCTGTCGCGTGATGTCGCGGCGGGCGAGGGTCGCCGACCGGTGCACCCGGATGCCGTGGGGCCGGCGGTCGCCCGGGACGGTGACCTCGAGCGGCCGCTCCAGCCGCTTCAGGATGCCCACAACGCGGCCGCCGAGCCGTGGCTCAGCACCGCGCCGTCGCCGCACGCGAGCAGCGCCGCCGAGGCGAACTGGAATTCGTCGGTTGGCGGACAGCCGACGGCGTAGACGCCCGGATACACGACGTGCAGGAGTCCGCGCGCGACGCGGCGGTCGATCGCCGTCTTGCCGAGCCCGAGCGCGCGGAGTTGCGCGCGCGAGATGTTCCCGCGCTGGCGGGCCCCCACGTTGGCGATCTCGATCTCGATCCGACGCTCCATCGTCGTGAGCGTGGGATATCGACACTCACATATGAGGGTCGATATCCCACGCTCACCCTCCAGGGTCCCACGGGCTTGCCCCGCCCGGTCGAGAATTCACACAGTTGGCACAGAGTCGCCGCTCTGAGCCAGCGCGACGAAGTAGTCGAGCGCCGCGGGGTTGGCGAGCGACTCGCGGCTGGCGGCCTGCTCGGCCGGCGCGCCCATCAGGATCCGCTTGACCGGCACCTCGAGCAGCTTGCCCGACAGCGTGCGCGGCACCTCGGCGATCTGCACGGATCTCGTCCGGGACGTGGCGCGGCGAGCAGTCCTCGCGGAGCCGCCGTCGAATCGTCGCGACCAGCTCGTCGTCAGCGTCGTCGCCGTCGCGCAGGACGACGAACAGCGGCATCCAGCCGTGCCGTCCCTCGGCGTCGGCACGTCGATCGACGAGCGCGTCGAGCACCTCGGGGACGGCGAGCACCGCGCGGTAGATCTCGCTCGTGCCCATCCGCACGCCGCCGCGGTTGATCGTCGAGTCCGAGCGCCCGTAGATGATCGCCGTCGCCGCGCGCGGTGATCTCGATCCAGTCGCCGTGGCGCCAGACGCCCGGGTACATCGCGAAGTAGCTCTCGCGGTAGCGCGAGCCGTCCTCGTCGCCCCAGAAGTAGATCGGCATCGACGGCATCGGCTCGGTGAGGACGAGCTCGCCGACCTCGTCGACCAGCGGGTGGCCGTCCGCGTCCCACGCCTCGACCGCCGCGCCCGAGCGCGCGCGCCTGGAGCTCGCCGAGGTACACCGGCAGCGTCGGCACGCCGCCGACGAACGCGGTGCAGACGTCGGTGCCGCCGGACGTCGAGAACAGCCACGTGTCCGCGCCGAGCTCGTCGTACACCCAGCGGAAGCCCTCCGGCGACAGCGGCGAGCCGGTCGAGCCGACGGCCCGCAGCGCGCTCAGGTCGCGCCCGGCCGCGGGCCGAACGCCGGCCTTCATGCACGCGCGCGATGAACGCGGCGCTCGTCCCGAAGCAGTGTCATCCCGGTCTCGCTCGGCGAGGTCCCACAGCGTCCCGAGGTCCGGGTAGCCCGGGTTGCCGTCGAACAGCACGATCGGGGCGTCGCGTCAGCAGCACGCCGACGAGGAAGTTCCACATCATCCAGCCGGTCGTCGAGAACCAGAAGAGGCGGTCGCCCGGCCTGCGCGTCGAGGTGCAGGTGGGCGACCTTCAGCTGCTCGAGCAGGATCCCGCCCTGGCCGTGCACGATCGCCTTCGGCAGGCCCGTCGTGCCGGAGGTGTAGAGCACCCAGAGCGGATGCGTCGAACGGCACCTGCGCGAACGACAGCTCGCCGGCCGATCGGTCCAGGAAGCCGTCTTCCCAGCCGGAGCCGTCGCACGTAGCCGAACGTACGACCCGCTCCAGACGCCGGGATCGCGGCGGCGATCGCGCGCGGCGATCGCGCGGCGGTCGAACTCCTTGCCGCCGTAGCGGTAGCCGTCGACCGCGAGCAGCACCTTCGGCTCGATCTGGGCGAAGCGGTCGACCACGCTGCGCGCGCCGAACTCGGGCGCGGCCGAGGACCAGATCGCCCCGATCGACGCGCACGCGAGGAACGCGGCGACCGTCTCGGGGATGTTCGGCAGGTACGCGACGACGCGGTCGCCCGGCACCGACGCCCGAGGCCCGCAGCCCGGCCGCGATCGCGGCGGTCTCCGCGCGCAGCTCGCCCCAGCGTCCAGTGCGCCGAGCGGGCGCAGCTCGGAGGCGTGCACGATCGCGACGTCCTCGTCCACCTTGCCGCGGAACACGTGCTCGGCGTAGTTCAGGCGCGCGCCCGGGAACCACTCGGCGCCCGGCATCTCACGGCGCGCCGAGCACCGCCGGCGGCCGGCTCCGTGAAGCGCACGTCGAAGAACTCGACGATCGAGCTCCAGAAGCCCTCGATGTCACGCGCGGACCACTGCCACAGCTCCGCATAGCTGCCGAGGCGCAACCCGCGCCGCTCCGCGAGCCACGCCTTGTAGCGCGTCAGCGTCGCGCGCTCGACCCGCTCCGCGCGACGGCGTCCACAGCAGCTCGGGCTCGCTCACGTCAGGCCAGTATCCCGAAACGGGCGCCGCCGAGTCAGCTGAGGGGCGAGCGGTAGCCGGAGGCCCGGCCGACGATAGCGGGGGGCCCGGCGAGCGGCACAGGATGGGAGTCGTGGTCCAGGCCGCCGCCGGTGCCCCGCGATGCGGGAGTCAGTACTCCCGCCAGCGACGAGGCGCACTTCGTCGCAGTCGCACGGCGCCATCCGGCGCGGCGAGCGGGACGGGCTGCGGGGAGGCCTCATCCCACCGAATGCCGCTGGTGAATCGACAGCGCCTACACGACATTTTTCAAGCGTACGGATGCACGCGTCAGCTCTCCGTCAGGTCGCCCTAAGCGCTTCGGTCGGGCTCAGGCGCGCGGCCTTGGCGGCCGGGTACAGGCCCGCCACCGCGCCGATCACGAAGCCGGCCGCGGGCGCCGCGATCAGCGCGTACAGCGGCACGACGAGCGGCTGGTTCTTCGCCGATCGCGTAGACCCACGTCGCCAGCGCCCCGAATCCGCAGGCCGGCGACGCCGCCGAGCGCCGCGAGCAGCGCCGACTCGGCCAGGAACTGGAGGCTGATGTGGCGCCTGGTCGCGCCGAGCGCCCGTCGCAGCCCGATCTCGCCGCGGCGCTCGAGCACCGAGATCACCATGATGTTCGCGATCCCGATCGCGCCGACGAGCAGTGCCACCGCGCCGAGCCCGAGCAGCAGAGTCGTGAACTGGCCCTTTGCCGCCGCGCGGGCCTCCAGCGCGTCGGACGGGCGGCTGACCTGCACCCCGTCCGGATTCTGCGGGTCGACCGTGGGCGCGAGCAGGTTCGAGACCTGCGTGACGTCGTTGACGTTCGCGCGGACGTAGATCTCGGAGGCGTTCGGCTGCTGCTGGAAGAGCCGCTCGGCGACCGGCAGCCCGATGAAGACGGTGCTGTCGAGGGTCGAGTCGAGCACGACCGGCTTCATGATCCCGACGACCGTGAACCAGGTGTTTCCGATGTAGAGCTGGATGTGCCCTTTGACGCTAAGATCTGCAGCGTGTTGGCGGCCTGGGCGCCGAGCACGACGGTCGGGAAGCTCTCGTTGCTGGCGTCGATGAACTGGCCCGTCGCGAGCTGGCCGCTGACCGCGTGCAGCAGTCCGGGGTCGGCCGCGTCGACGCCGATTCCGCCCGTCTGCTCGGACGGCACGAAGGGGGTCCGCAGCACGGTCGCGTTCGACACCTGGTAGACGGCCGCGCGCCGTCGCACCTGGGGCATGTGCTCGATCGAGCCGACGGCCGTGCTCGGAAACACCTCGTTGGCGCCGAAGAACGTCTGTCCCGGGCGTGACCGTCAGCAGGTTCGTGCCCAGGCTGTCGATCAGCGCCAGCAGGTTCGCCTGGCTCGATGCCGACACGCCGACGACCGCGACCATCGCGCCGATCCCGATCGCGATCCCGAGGGCGGACAGCGACGCGCGCAGGCGGCGGGTGCGCAGGCCCTGGAACGCGACCGAGAACAGCTCGTGCGGCGGCATCCGAGCCGCTCTCGCGGGCCCGACCGCCGGCGGCGCGGCCGACGGAGCCGCAGGTCGGGGGACCGCGAGGCTCATCGCCGCTCGTCCCCGCACGATCTCGCCGTCGCGCATCTGCAGGCGCCGCGGAAACGTCTGCGCGATGTTCTCGTCGTGCGTGATCAGCACGAGCGTCGCGCCCTCGGCGGCGAGCTCGTGCAACAGACGCGATCACCTCGCGCCCGGACCTCGAGTCGAGGTTGCCGGTCGGCTCGTCGGCGAGGATGACCTGCGGGCGCTTGGCGATCGCGCGCGCGATCGCGACCCGCTGGCGCTCGCCGCCCGACAGCTGCGGCGGCCGGTGGGTCAGCCGGTGCCCGAGCCCGACACGCTCGAGCGCGGTCCGTGCGGCCTGCCGGCGATCGCGCGCCGGCGCGCCCGTGTACAGCATGCCGGTCGCGACGTTCTCGACCGCGTTCATCGTGTCCTGGAGATGAAAGCCCTGGAACACGAACCCGATCTGGTGCGCGCGCAGCCCCGCCAGCTCGACGTCCGACAGCGCGACGACGTCGTTGCCGAGGACCTCGACCACGCCGCTGGAAGGCCGCTCGAGCGTGCCGAGCACCGTCAGCATCGTCGTCTTGCCGGAGCCAGACGGTCCGACGACCGCGACCCGGTCACCGACCGGGATCTCGACCGTGACGCCCGACAGCGCGTGCACGCCACCCGGATACTCCTTGGTGGCGTCCTGGAGGCGCAGCGCGATGCCGTTCGGCGCCGGGCGCTGGTCTGATGCGCCGGGCCGCCCCTCCTCGAGCTCGGCGTTCATCCCTGTGAGTCGGTCACTTGCAGACCCTGATAGATGCCCGGGCCTGAGATCTGCACGTCACCGGCGGCGAACACCCCGACCGTGACCGGAAGCAACTTGTGCGGCGGCGCCGCCTCCTGCACGTCGTAGCCGCCGCCGGCGGTAGCGAGCAGCGCCGTAACGGGCACTGACAGCACGTGATTCGCCTTCTGCTGGACGAAGTTGACGCTGACGGCCGCCTGATCGAGTCCCTGAGCGTCGACGTGCTGGGTCAGCGCGATCGTTATCGGGACCGTCGCCGTCGACGATCCGGAGTTCCCATTGCCATTGCCATTGCCATTGCCGTTGCCGTTGTTTCCGGAGCTGCCGCTCTGCGCAACCGGGCTGACCCCCGTGATCTTGCCGTTCACGTAACTGCCGTCGGGCAACTCGACCTGTACGGGAGCTCCGACGACCGCCTCCGACTGCTTGGTCGCGTCCAGGTCCACGGTCACGACGATCTTCGTGGAGGTCGTGGTCAGGATTGCGGTGGCGGTGCCCGCGCCGGAGCCACCGCTGCCACCGCTGCCCGATCCCGAGCTGCCGCTGCCACTGCTCCCCGATCCCGAGCTGCCGCTCCCGCTAGTGCCCGATCCCGAGCTGCCGCCCCCGCTAGCGCCCGACCCCGAGCTGCCGCCGCCGCTGGTGCCGTGGCCGCTGCTGCCCGCCCCTGCGCTCCCCGTTCCGCCCGTGGTGCCCGGGCTGGACGAGTGGCTCTTCTGGAGCGCGAGCGTCTCGGCTCTCAGCACGGCGAGCAAGGCCGCGAGGGCCTGCGCGTTGGTGATTGAAGACCCATGCTTCGGCCTACGGGCACCCGTGGCCGGCGTCGGATGCGAGCCGCTGCCCGAGTGCGAGCCATTACCCGAGCCCGAGTGCGAGCCCTTCGGGCACTTCTTGGCCTTCGTCGCGTGCTGCTCGGTCTTCGGGCAGTTGGTCGTGTTGCCGGACGTGGTCGTCGATGCCGCCGAGGCGTGCAGTGTCGCCATCTCGGTGTCCTGACTCACAGGCTTGGTCAAGCTGACGAATTCGTCGTGGGACCCGTCCAGCAACAGTGAGGCGCCGGAACCGCTGCTGCTGGGGCTGCCATCGGACCCGACCGCCGTGTTGACGGCCGTGATCTGCTGCCAGCCCGGCAGGAACACGATCTGGCCGAACGTGATCGTGCCCGTCTCGTCCTCGCCGAGCGATCCCTGCCAGCGCTCGACCGCATAGGTCGTCGCGTTCTGCCACTCGTCATCGATCACGATCTCACGCGAGGGATCGAACCCCAGCGCAACGAGGTTCTCGTTGAGCTCGAGGACATCCGATCCGTCGCTGACGTCGGGCGAGAGGTCGCGGTAAGCGGGGATGCTGCCGTTGAACAGCACGACCGGGTCGCCGTTGACGTCGAAAAGCGGCCGACCGGCCTTGATCACCGCGCCGATCGCCGGCAGCCAGGTGATCGTGCCGCTGAGCCGGTTGTAGACGGTCTGCGGGTTCGCGTAGCCGAGCGTGCCCGACTCGGTGTCGGTGACGATGAGATTGCGCCGTTCGGACGGTCGCCGCGCCCGAGACGGTCTGGGGCTGGTTGGCGCCCGCGCTCGAACCCGGCGAGCTGGTCCAGATCACGACGCCGATCACGACCGCGACCGCGACGATCGCGGCCAATGCCGCGATGCGCGCCCAGCGTGATCGGCGCGTCCTTGAGCGTTCCACACTCGACACGCGCCGAAGGTTACGACCCGCGGGTTACGCCAACGTCACAACGGCGCTACTGGTACGGCGTGAGGAGCCCGCTCCCTTGCGGCGTGATCTGCGCGCCCCCTTGCGAAGCCCCCGGGGCGTAGGGGTTGCCGTAGCCGCCATAACCGTATTGCTGCTGCCCCGAGCCGGCGCCGGGAACGCCCGACCCGATCCCAATCGGAGTCTGCGTTGGCACGGTCGCCGCGAACACGCGAGAGATGACCAGACCGGCGACGATCGCGATCGCGAACAGCCACAGGAACATGACGGCGACACGCAGGGCGCGGACACGCATTGGCGGCAGCGCGGCGGCGATGGCAGGCGTGACCGCCGGAGCCGCGGCGGCGCGCCGAGGCCGCGCCAGTCCGGCGCCCAGGCGCTGAGGGGTCGCCCCAACGGGCACCCCACCAGGGCCCGAGCCGACCGGCGCGCGAGCAGCCGAGGCCGGCGCGCCCGTCGCGGGGAGCGGCCCGAGCCGCACCGCGGGGGCGGGACCCGGGTAGCGCTCATTCACGTAGCGGTTGGCGAGCAGCTCGTTGAGGGCGCGCTGCCACTCACCCGCAGGCGGGCGGTTGGCGGCGTCCGGCGCCAGCGCGCGGTAGAGCAGATCGCGCAGTTCGACCGGCACGTGCCGCAGGTGCGGCGCGAGCGAGCGCGCGTCGTGGGAGCGTGCGAACAGCCGCAGCACGACGAGCCCGAGCTTGTACGCGTCGGCGGCGCGCGTGAGTGGCGGCTCGCCGAACTCGGCTGGGATGTCCCAATCCCCCGTCTCGACCGACGCGAGCGCCTGCCGGCCGCGGAATACCATCGAGTCGCAGTCGATCAGGCAGACCGCCACGGCGCCTGCGCGGAACGACACGAGCACGTTGCTCGGGGCGATGTCGCTCGCGACGATCCCGTGGCGGTGCAGGAACCCGACCGTGGCGCTGATTCGCTCGGCGATCCGGGCCCGCGTGACGGTGTCGAGCGCGACGTCGAGGCCCCGCGAGCGCAGGAACGAGTCGGCGCCGAGCAGATGCTCGAGCGCCAGCAGGACCTCGGCGCTGCGCCCGCTTGGCATCACGAACGGCACCAGGAAGCGCGGCGTGACGTCCTGCATCACGATCCCGACCGGCAGCGCCGCAGAGCTGACCACCCGTAGAGGCCACGCGGTCAACGCGTCCAGTCGCGCCCGCTCGGCCACGTCCAGCGATCCCCGCCAGGCGACCATCTCGGTCAGCACGCGAGCGGCCTCCGCGGGCGGAGCTCGTCTGTAGAGCTTGACGACGAGCGCGCACGCGGCCGCCATCGGCGTCTGCGCCGGCCGGTAGACGCGGCCCTGGCCCCCGAGCCGGCTGATCGGCGTAAGCTCGCCGAACGCTTCGAGCGGCAGCTCGCGGAGCGCGGCGGCCGCGCGCAGCGGACCGTTCAGCGCCACCAGCCGGCGCGGACGGCCCGGATCGCCGCCGGTGGGCGCCGGCTCGGGCAGCGGGCGCCGAGACACGGCCTCTCCGCCGGGCACGTTCATCCCTGCAACCAGATCGCCACTAGGGTCCGATCATCGTCATAGGTGCTCCGGCTGAAGTCGAGCAGCCGCGCGAAGTCGACGACGTCGGGCGGCCGTGCGAGCTCGCGCGCGAGCGTCAGCCCGACGTCGCCGGTCCCGCCGGCGAGCGGCAGCGCCAGCCCGTCGGTGCAAAGCAGCAGCACGTCTCCCGCAACCAGCGCACAGTCCGCTGGTTCGACCGCGCGCGCCGCGCGCGGCAGCGCCTGCACTCCGCCTCCCAGCAACCCGTCATCGCTCTGCGTCTCGCCCACGATCGGCGTGAACGAACCGCCGCGCAGGACGAACGCGGGCGAGTCGCCGACCGCCGCAAGCTGCGCGTGTACCTCGCGGGAGTCGGTGTCGTCCAGCTCCGCCGGCGCCGCGCCGTCGACCGCCGCCACCAGCAGCGTCGTCGCCAGCGACGCCGCGACCTCATCCACCCCGGCGCTCGCATCCGCCCCCCTGCGATGCTCCTCGATGAGCGCCCACGCGGCCTGTTCGAACACTTCGCTCCAGTCGAGCGTGACCGCGCCCGCGTCGAGCTGGCGCGCGGCCGCGGCGACCGCGTGGCGGACCGCGAGCGCGGCGGCCAGATCCGAGCGCGGGGCGCCGGAGACGCCGTCGGCGACGGCGACCAGGAGCGTGCCCGAGGCGTCGTGCGCGAGCAGGCAGAAGTCGTCCTGGCGCGGGCCGCCGAGGTAGCGCTTCTGCAGTCCGCGCACCGACGCGGCGCGGACGTCCAGGCCGAAGACGGTGCCGCCGTCGGCGATCGTGTCCGGTCGATACGGGCTGGCGCGCGCGAGGCGGACATCGACCGCAGGGGCGGGCTCGCCGATCGTGAGCGGGCCCCGCGCGAGCCGGGTGCGCCGGCGCGTGGGCGCCTTCGCACCGTTGCTCGCCGAACGCGCGCCTGGCCGTGTCTCCTGCGCCGCCGAGCGACCAGTGCGCTGCGGCTCAGGAGCGTCCATCGCCGGGCCGCGCTACACGAGCGGCGCGTCGAGCTGGACGAAACCTTCGGGCTTCTCGAACTCGACCGTCTGCTCGCCTCGGTCCAGGCGCTCGGCAGAGGAAACCATCGAGTTGAGCATCGAGGCGGCGAACTCCGAGATCGCCCCGGCGGTGGAGACCCCGTCGGTCATCATGAACGCGTACCGCGGCGCGCTCGCAAGCTGCTGGATCACCTTCGGATCCGCGTCGCCGACGCCGAACGCGAGCATGTTCGGCCGCTGCGCGAAGCCGGGGTCCTTGAGCTCCTCCAAGCGCGCGCGCCAGTTGTCCTCCTTGTCGGTCGGCTGACCGTCGCTGAGGAAGAAGACGGAGGGCCGGTGCACCTGATAGCCGCCGGACTTGAGCAGCGCGATGTCGGCGGGAATCGTATGCCGCAGCGCCTCGAAGGCGCTCGCATAGCTCGTCCCGCGCCCGCGCGGCGCGAGCGTCGGGAGTAGCAGCTCTTCGCTCAGCTCCGAGAGCTCGAGCCGCGTCTGCGCCGTGTCGGCGAACGTGATGATCCCGAAGCGGACCTTCTTGCCGATCAGCGGGTGCTTGGCGACCTCGTCGCGCAGGTCGACCAGACCCTGGTTGACCGCCTCGATCGGCGCGCCCGCCATCGAATGCGACTCGTCGCCGACGAAGTACATCGGCAGCACCTGACCGATCACGGTGTCGAGCGCGGCCGGGGCGAGTGCAAGTGGCGCGGCGGCTGGAGCCGGCATCCCTACGGGCTCATCCGGCGCCGGCGCGTGGACCGGGGCCACGGGCACGGAAGGTTCCTGGCCCGTCCCGGCGCCGCCGCTGCTTGTTGGGAGCTTGAACTTCATGGTCGAATTGTCCTCCGGGACAGGCTGAAACACGATCAAGCGGCCGGGCCGGCACGCGCCGACCCGGCCATGGCGTCATGTATTGGAGGTGCCGCTCCCTCCGCTACTGCTACCCGCAGCGCCACCTCCGGGGGCGCCGGAGGGCACGAGCAGGCTCTGGCAGGCCCGGCTCGCCGCCTGGAACTTCGGGTTCGTGCGGATGCTCGCGGGGAACACCGCGCCCTTGCCCGAGAAGTTCGGCGTCGGCAGGTCATACCCGTGCTGGCGCACGCACGTGACGTACTTGTCGATGGTCGCGTGCGAGACGCGGCCGAAGCGGGCGCCGCCGCCCCGGAAGCCGAAGTTTGCGCCGCATGCCTTGAAGGCAGCCGCGAACTTCGGATTGCTGCGGAAGAAGCCTCCCGCGCCGCCGCCGGACGGAGGACCGCCGGTCGTGGAGTTCCCCGTGCCACTCGCACCGCCGGACGCGCCCGTGCCGCCGCCCGGGCGGCGGAAGGAGCCGCCGTTGGGCAGGGTCACGCCGTACTTCTTCAGGCACGCGACGAGGGCTGTCCGCCGGGCGGCAGAGCCGCCGCTGGACCCCGACGTCGCGCCGGATGTCGAGGCTACCTGGGTGGCGCTGCCGCTGCTCGCGCTGGCGGCGCTACTGGAGCTGCTGGCGCTGCCGCACGCCGCCAGGCAACAGCCTGCAGCAATCACGGCCGAAACGACCAACACTCCCTTGACTTGTCTGTGAATCGGTTTCACTGCTGGGTCCTTTCGTGGTTCATTGTGCGCCCGTCAACCTCCGCCTCCGGAGTTGCCGAACAGTGAGTTGACGGCCGACCCGGCGCCGCTGGAGCCCGCGCCGCTGGCGCCGCTCGAGCCGCCGGAGCCACCGGAGGCACCGGAGCCGCCGGAGCCGCCGCCGAACAAGGATGCGAGCCCGCCGCCTGCGCCGCTCGTGCCCGAGTCGCTGACGGTGGTCGCGCTGATCGTCCCGTTGGCGCCCTTCACGCCGCGTACCACAACTGAATCGCCGGGACGGATCGCCGACTTGCCGACGTCGACGCTCTTGCTGATCTTGGTCACGTCCGACAGGGTCACCTTGACGGTGTTCCCCGACGTTTCGGTGATGTAGAGCGTGTTGCCGTCGATCGTGCCGACGGTTCCAATCGAGCTGTTACCGCCGCCGAGCGCGGCCGCCGCGCCGGCGAAGCCGCCGCGCCCGCCGAACAGGCTGCTACCTGAGCCCGTCGCACCCGAGCCCGTCGCGCCCGATCTGGTCGCGCCCGATCCCGCCGTGGTGCCGGTCCCCGTGCCCCCAAGCGCGGCGGCGAAGCTGCCCGCGCCGCTCGAGGAGTTGCTCACCTTCGACTTCTCGACGCGGACGCCCGCGTAGAAACCGGCTGCGCACAGCAGGAGCGCGAACAGTCCAGCGCTCACCGGGTTCAGCCAGCGGCGACGGGGACGAACCGGGAGCTCGTCGTCGGGCTGCTCGCCGTCATAGTCGTCCCACTCCTCCTCGGGTCGGTCGTACGGGATTGCGTTCATGCTCGTTTCCCTCGTGGAGTCGGTGCGGGGTTGCTGCTCACTCAAAGCGCAGAGCCTCGATTGGGCGCATCGCGGCGGCGCGCCCGGCCGGGTAGGTGCCGAAGAACAGCCCGATCAGCACGGCCGCGCCGAACGCGAGCACGATCGAGTAGGGCGCGATCACGGGTTCGACGCCGGCGATCTTGAACTGACTGCCGACAACCCCGGCGATCACCCCCGCAATGCCGCCGAGCAGAGACACCAGCACTGCCTCGACGAGGAACTGGATCAAGATGTCGCTGCGACGGGCGCCGACGGCCTTGCGGATCCCGATCTCGCGCGTGCGCTCGGTGACGGACACGAGCATGATGTTCATCACGCCGATCCCGCCGACGAGCAGGGAGATCGCCGCGACCTCGCCGAGCAGGGTCGTGAACACCTTGCTGCTCGCGGTCGAAGTCTGGATGATGGAGCTCTGGTTGATGACGTTGAAATTGCTCGTCGACCCCGACCCGGGCGTGGGTGGGCTGAGCTGGTTGAGGATGTCGGTGACTTCGACCTGCGCGGCGTTCAGCCCCTGCTGCGACTTCGCCTGGACGACGATCTGATTGATGCTCCCGTACCCGGTGAGCGTGTCCTGAACCGCGGTCAGCGGGGCGATCGCGACGTCGTCCTGGTTCGCGGTCCCATTGGAGCCCTTGGGCTCGGTCACGCCGATGACCTCGAAGTTGGTGCCGTTGACCTGCACCGTCTGGCCGACCGGGTCCTGGCCGTTGAAGAGCTCGCTGACGACGGTGGGGCCGACGACCAGCACCCGGTTGTGCTGCTGCAGGTCCTGCTCGGTGAACCACGACCCCTCCGCCATCGTGTAGCTGCGGGCCTGTTCGTAACTGGGCGTCGTGCCCACGAACGACGACGGCGAGTAGGTCGTCACGCCCGAGGTCAGCGTCACGCCGGCGGCGCTCACGACCGGAGAGACGCTCTGCACGTCGGGCGCCTCGTACTGGTTCTGCAGGGCGTTCGCGTCCGCCAGCGTCAACTCGGTGCTGCTCGTGGCCGCCCCCCGCAGGCCGCCGAGCGTCGGCGTGGCGCTGACCAGCAGCACGTTGGAGCCGAGCGCGTCGATCTGATTCTCGACCGCGTCCGAGGAGCCGGTGCCGACGGCGATCAGGACGATCACCGAGCCGACCCCGATCGTCAACCCGAGGATCGTCAGGCCGGTGCGGAGCTTGTTGGCGGTGAGGCCGCCCCAGGCGACTCGCAGGATCTCGATCATCTCGTCTGCACCGCCGTGTCGGAGCGCGTGTCGGAGACGATGC
Source organism: uncultured Solirubrobacterales bacterium (assembly GCA_963763525.1). Classification (GTDB taxonomy): domain Bacteria; phylum Actinomycetota; class Thermoleophilia; order Solirubrobacterales; family Solirubrobacteraceae; genus Palsa-465. The sequence goes on along the minus strand of CAVXPA010000003.1, from coordinate 732,212 downwards.
GACCGTCGCTGACTCGGATCACGCGGCGCGCGTGCGCGGCGACGTCCGGTTCGTGGGTGATCAGGATGATCGTTCGTCCCTGCCCGCTGAGCCGTTCGAAGATCCCCAGCACCTCGGCCGAGGACACCGTGTCGAGCGCGCCGGTCGGCTCGTCCGCGAGGATCATCGCCGGGTTCGTGACGAGCGCCCGCGCGACCGCGACCCGCTGCTGCTGGCCGCCCGACAGCTCGTTGGGCAGATGGTGGACCCGCTCCGCGATGCCGACTTCGGCCAGCGCAGCGAGTGCCCGCTGGTGACGAGCCGCGCGCGGGAGCCTGGCGTAGGACAGCGGCAGCTCGACGTTGGCGAGCGCGCGTGTGCGCGGGATCAGGTTGAAGCTCTGGAACACGAACCCGATCTGGCGGTTGCGCACGTCGGCCAGCGCGTCCTCCTCGATCCCGCGGACGTCGAGCCCGTTCAGCCGGTAGCTGCCCGCGCGTCGGCTGGTCGAGGCAGCCGATGATGTTCATCAGCGTCGTCTTGCCGCTGCCGGAGGCGCCCATGATCGCGACGAACTCGCCGCGCTGGATGCGCAGGCTGACGCCGCGCAGCGCGTGGACGGAGATGTCCCCCACGTGGTAGGTCTTGCGCACGTCGCGCAGCTCGATCACGGGCACGTTTGGCCGTTTGACCCGGCGCGCGGGCGTCTGCGGATCTTCGCCCGGAGCGCCCGTGGCCGTCGGGGCGACCTTCGCGCGCGTTCCGGTCCGCCGCCGGGCGCGGCGCCGTGGCAGCGGGATCATCCCCCACCCCCGGCGCCGCGGGAGAACCCGCCGCCGCCGCCCAAGCCACCGAAGCCGCCGGCGCCGCCGAAGCGGCTGCCGCCGAGCGTTCCCGAGGAGGAGCTGCCGGCGCCGGTGGTGCTGGAGTTCAGCGACGGCAGCGTGATCGTGATCACGACCTGCTCGCCGGCGCTCAGGCCGCTGACGATCTCGGTGCGGCTGTCGCCTCGCAGACCCACGACGACCTGCGTCGGGACGCTCTTGCCGTTCTTCATCACGTTGACCGTGCCGAGCGAGCCTGTCCCGGTGACGGCCTGGTTGGGCACGGTGACGCCGTCGGCCTGGCCGACGATCACCGACGCCGACGCGCTCATCCCCGGCCTGATGCGGGAATCGCTCTGCGTCGGCGTGAGCACGGCGTCGTAGCTGACGACGCCGCTGCTCGAGGACCCGACGGTCGAGATCGAGGTCACCTTCGCGGCGAGCTCGACTCCGGTCAGCGCGTTCAGCGTGATCGTCGCCGGCTGGCCGACGGCGACCTTGGTGATGTCGGACTCGCTGAACGCGACGGTCATCGTCAGCGCGTTCGGGTCGACGATCTCCGCGAACGCGGAGCTCGAGCCGCTGGATGAGGAAGAGGAGCCGAGCCCGCCCGCGCTCGAGCTGCCGCCGGCGGCGGCGCCCCCGCCGCTCGAGCCCGAGGAGCCGCTCGAGCCCGAGCCCGAGCCGCTCGAACCGCTCGAGCTCGAACCGCCGGAGACCGACTGGCCGGGCGTGGCGCTCGAGAGCGAGACGATCGTGCCGCTGACGGGCGCGTAGAGCTTCGTGTTCGCGAGCGCGGTCTCGGCGTTCTCGACGCTCACCTGGGCGCTGTAGACGGATGCCTGGGCCGACGCGATGCTCCCCGGTGAGGGTGTCGTCGAGGTAGTGGTAGTCGTCTCGTGGGAGCTCGACCCGCCGGAGTTACCGCCTGACCCGCTCTGACTGCCCGACTCGCTTTGACTGCCTGACCCGCTCGGGTGCGACCCGCTGCCTGACCCGCTCGGGTGCGACCCGCTGCCTGACCCGCTCGGGTGCGAGCTCTGACCACCGGTGCCGCTTTTCGGCTCGGTGGTCTTCGGCTTGGTGCTCTTCGGCTCGGTGGTCGTCGGCTCGGTGCTCTTCGGCTTGGTGCTCTTCGGTTGGCTCGAGCCACCGGGCTTCGTGGTCTCCGGCGCGGTGACGGTCTCCGTCGTCGTGCTGGTTTCCGTCGTCGTGGTCGTGGCCTCCGGCTCGGTCGTCGTGTCGGAGACGAACTCGGTCGTCGGCTGCTCGACGGTGTAGCTCACGTTCGAGCCGTTCGATCCGTTGCCAGACGACCCGCCGGTCGACGTGCCGTCCTCAACCGCCGTCAGGTTGTCCTGCGCCGCGGTCAGGCTCTCTTCGGCCTCGTTGAGCTGGAGCTGCGCCACGGTCGGGTCGAGCTCGGCGAGCAGCTGCCCTTGCTGCACGTGCTGGCCTTGCGACACGTACACGTCCGCGAGCGTGCCGCTCGTGTTGAAGTTGACGTCGACATCGGTGGAGGGCTCCATGTTGCCGCTGCCGGTGACCGTCGATTGCACTACGCCCTGCGCGGCCGTGACGACCTCCGTCGAGGTGCGCGCCGAGCTCGACGGCGGACCGATCTCGGCGATTGCGAGCGCCGCCACGGCGATCGCCGCGAGACCAAGGACGTACAGATGCCACGGCCTCCCCGACCGATCGCGCCGGCGCCTCATCGGCCCGTGCCCACGCCCGGCAGGCGGACTCGCGCGCACCTCGCCCAGCTTCGCTTGATTGACAACACGACCACTGGTTCTAGCGGGCCTGATGTCAGCTTCATGTAAGAGCCGGCGACGATTGCAAAGCGACAACATTCGTCGGCCGCGGCGATGCCGGAAGCTCCAGGCGAACCTCGAGCCCACCCGTCTCGCGCGCGATCACCGTCGTCGTGCCGCCGTGTGCCTCGACCACCGAGCGCACGATCGAGAGGCCCAGTCCGAAGCCCTCGCGGCGCCGCTCGAGTCGCCGGAACGGCTCGGTCAGCATCTGCGCGTCCGCGGCGCTGATCCGCGGCCCCCCGTTGGTGACGACGAGGCTGACGCGGTCGCGCTCCGCGCGGCTGCGGATCTCGAGGAAGCCGCCCTGCTCGTTGTGGCGGATGCCGTTGTCGACCAGGTTGGCGATCGCCCGCTCGAGCAGCGCCGGCTCTCCGCGCGTCCAGGCCGGCTGCAGATCGTCGCGGATCTCGACGCCCATCTCGACCGCTCGGGCGTGCAGGTCGGTGACGCAATCGGCCGCCAGCGCGCTCAGATCAACGACCGCGTCGCGCCCGCTCGCCGCCTCGCTGCGGGCCAGCATCAGGAGGCTCTCGATCAGACGTTCGCAGCGATCGATCGACTCGCGCACGCCCTCTCCCATCGCGCGCAGCTCCTCGGTGCTCGCGTCGGGATCCGCGAGCGCGACGTCGACCTCGGTCCGCATGATCGCGAGCGGCGTGCGGAGCTCGTGCGAGGCATTGGCGACGAAGTGCCGCTGCGAGCCGAAGGCCGCGTCGAGCCGCTCGAGCATCGAGTCGAACGTGTCCGCCAGCTCCTTGAGCTCGTCGGCAGGCCCGTCGAGCGCGATCCGCTCGCCGAGGTTCTCGCCGGATACGCGCTGGGCCGTGGCGGTGATGTCGCGCAGCGGGCGCAGCGCGTTGCCGGCGAGGAGCCAGCCGGCGGCGACCGAGACCATCGTCATCACGCCGAGCGCCAGCGCGTACTCGACCAGGAGCTTGTGCAGGGCGTCGGCGCGCAGTTGCGCGCGCACCGCCGCGGCGACGGCGCTGTCGTGGCGGAATCCGGAGCGCGGGGGCAGGAACCGCGGAACCGGTTCCCCGAGCCGGCGAAGAACCGCGCGAAAGTCGTCCGGACCGCCGATGTTATGGCGCACCAGCGCGTAGCCGATCGTCAGCAGGACGGCGCCGGTGAGCAGGAAGACGACGCCGTACAGGACCGTCAGCCGCAACCGGATCGTCGGGGCCGGACCGTCGACGTTCACATGCCAGAGCCCGGACAGGCGGCGCATCAGGACAGCCTGTACCCGACTCCGATCACTGTTTCGACCACCGGCGGATCGCCGAGCTTGCGCCGCAGGGTCATGATCGTCATGCGGACGACGTTCGTGAACGGGTCCGTGTTCTCGTCCCACACGCGCTCGAGCAGTTCCTCGGCGGAGACAGTCGCTCCCTCGGCCGCCATCAACACCTCGAGCACCGCGAACTCCTTGCGCGCGAGCTCGATCGTCCTACCCGATCGGGTCACATCACGCCGAGCGGGGTCGAGCTCGATGTCGCCGTGGTGCAGCACGGGGGGCCGGCTCGGTGCGGCGCGGCGCGCGAGCGCGTGAATCCGCGCGACGAGCTCGGCGAACCGGAACGGCTTCGAGAGATAGTCATCGGCGCCGAGCGAGAGGCCCTCGACGAGGTCTTCGAGCGCTCCGGCGGCCGTGAGCATCAGGATCCCGGTCTCGGGGCGCTCGCCCCGCACGGCGCGGCAGACGTCGTCGCCGTGAATCCCCGGCAGGTCACGATCGAGGATGAGGACGTCGTAGCGCACTACCCGCGCCTTGAGCAGGGCCTCGGATCCGTCGGGCGCCAGGTCGACGGCCATGCCTTCGCGGCGGAGCCCCCGCGCGATCGCGTCCGCGAGCCGACCCTCGTCCTCAGCTATCAACACCCGCATCGTGTGACGTCAGCATGACGCGGACCTCGTAAGACCGTTGTAAGAACCGCTCAGCCCGCGGCGCGCTGTAGCACCTCCCATGCTTGCAGCACGTCCGCCTCGGTCGTTCGCATCTGGCCGACCGCGAGGCGCAGCACGTACCGACCCCCCAGGACCGCGTGCGAGATGAAGATCTCGCCGCTCGCGTTGACGCGCTCCAGCAGGGCCCGGTTCTCCTCGTCGGAGCCGCGCAGACGGAAGCACACGACCGAGAAGCGCCGCGGCGCGCACAGCTCCCAACGGTCGTCGGCGAGCACGCACCGCTCGAACCGCGACGCGAGCTCGACGCCCGAGCGGATGTGCGCCTGCAGTCCGCGGCGCCCATGGCAGCGGATCACCGCCCACAGCTTCAGCGCGCGGAAGCGCCGGCCGAGCGCCGGACCGTATTCGCTCAGGCTGAGCGCATCCTCCGCATCGGGCGTGCGCAGATAGTCGGGAATCAGGCTGAACGCGCGGCGGAAATCGCCCGGCCGCCGGGTCCACAGCAGCGAGCAGTCCATCGGCGTCAGCATCCACTTGTGCGCGTTGACGACGAGCGAGTCGGCGCGCTCGACGCCGGCGAATGCCCAGCGATACTCGGGACACACCATCGCCGAGCCCGCGTAAGCGGCGTCGACGTGCAGCCACGCGCCGTCGCGCTCGCACGCCTCGGCGATCGCCGGCACCGGATCGACCGCGGTGCTCGCGGTCGTGCCGACGGTCGCGACTACGACCGCGGCGCCGCCGAGATCGCCGAGCTTCCCCGGCAACATCCGGTACTCGTCGTCCGTCGGCACCCGCCGAAGTCGCATACCGAGCATCTGCGCGGCCTTCGCGACCGAGGAATGCGCCTGCTCCGAGCAGACGACGAGGTCACGTCCGGTCGCGATGCGAGCGGCGATGATCGCCGCCAGCGTCGAGGTCGACGCGCTGTCCTCGATGTGTCCGTGCCATCCGGGCGGCAGGCCGAGCAGCTCCGCGATCCACCCCAGGACGACGCCTTCGAGCTCGGTCGCGGCCGGCGCGGTGCGCCACAGGATCGCGACCGAGTTCAGCGTCGCCGCGAGCAGCTCGGCCAGGATCCCGGGCTCGGCCGCGCTCGTGGCGAAGTAGGCGAAGTAGCGCGGATGCTGCCAGTGAGTGACCCCCGGAAGCAGCACCTCATCGAGGTCGCGCAGGACGTCGGCGAACGGCTCCGCCTCCTCGGGTGCACGAGCGGGAAGTTGCGCGCGGATGTCTCCGGGCGCGACCTGCGCCAGCACCGGCAGCTCGCCGACTCGCTCGAGGTAGCCGGCGGCCCACTCGAGCGCGGCCGCGCCGTCGGAGCGCAGGTCGGTCATCGCCGCGCGGGCAGCTCGAAGCTGACCCCGGTCAGCTGCACCGAGGCCTCCCACAGCCGCCGCCACGCATCCGCGTCGTACGCGCGGCGGGACGCCGCGACGATGTGCGGGTATCCCCGACCCTCGAACAGCCCGTCCGGCCCGACGAACGATCCGCCCGCGATCTGCGGAATCGTCGCGGCGTACAGCGACGGCAGCGCACCCATCTCGGGGCTCTGCGCGCCCAGGCGGTTGACGAGCGCGAGCAACCTGCGCTCGTAACCGCGCGCGGGGCCGCTCGTCTGGAGGTTGGTCGCCGCATAGCCGGGATGCGAGGCGAGGCTCTTGAGCGGCCAGTCGGCCGCGGTCGCGCGCCGCTGCAGCTCGAAGCAGAAGTACAAATTGGCGAGCTTCGACTGCCCGTAGGCGAGCCAGTTGTTGTACCGCCGCTCGCTCTGGAGGTCGTCGAAGTCGACTTTTCCGATCCGGTGCATCCCGCTCGAGACCGTCACGACGCGCGGCTGCGGGGCGCTCAGGAGCGGTTCGAGCAGCAGTCCGCTCAGCGCGAAGTGGCCGAGGTGGTTGACGCCGATCTGGCTCTCGAACCCGTCCTTGGTGAGCCGCCGGGGCGGGGCCATGATCCCGGCGTTGTTGATCAGCAGGTCGAGGCGCGCGTGCTCGCCGGCGAAGCGTTCGGCGAACTCGCGCACCGACTCGAGGTCGGCGAGGTCGAGCTCCGAGACGCGAGCCGAGCCCGAAGGGGCCCGCGCGAGGATCTGTGACACCGCCGCCTCCCCCTTTCCGAGGTCCCGGCACGCGACGACGACGTCCGCGCCGGCCCGCGCGAGCTCGCGCGCGGTCACGAACCCGAGTCCGCTGTTGGCACCGGTCACGACCGCGACCCGGCCGCTCTGGTCGGGGATCTGCGCAGCCGTCCAGCGCGCGCGCTGCGTCACGGCTCGCCGACCTGGCGGGCGAGCTCGATCGCCTGCTCGAGCTCGACGCCGGCGCGCGCCGCGACCCAGCACGCGACCGGCGCGGCGATTCGCTGCGAGGCATGAGCCGCAACAGCGGCGAGGTCGAGCACGGCCCTCAGCTCGGCCTCGGACGGGGGATCGGTGCCGAGCTTCTCGGCGTAGGCGGCGAGCCAGTCGGGAGCGTTCATCGTCATGGTCCGTGGTCGGGGGGTGGAGACGACCCGACTCTACCCTGCCCGAGGGTGGGCTCCACTAGTTGGCAGAATGCCAACAGGTGCGGGCACGGAGCCGACGCGCCGGCGCATGACCCAGCCGTGCCTGTCCTTCAACAGAAAGGCAATCGACATGACAGTCCTCGAAGGCAAGATCGCGATCGTGACCGGGTCCGCCCGCGGCATCGGCAGAGCGACCGCCGAGCTCCTCAGCGAGCAGGGCGCGAGCGTCCTGATCAACGACCTGGACGCCGACGTCGCGGCGCAGACCGCGAGCGAGATCGGCGGCGAGACGATCGTGTTCGCCGGTGACCTGACGAAGCGCGGCGTCCCCGATCAGCTCGTCCAGCGGGTGATCGACGAGTGGGGCAGAGTCGACATCCTCGTCAACAACGCCGGCTACACGCTCGATGCCCCCGTGCACAAGCTGAGCGACGAGTGGTTCCAGCGGATGCTCGACATCCACGTGGTCGTCCCGTTCCGGATGTGCCGCGCGGTCGCGCCCCACATGCGCGAGCCCGCCAAGCTCGAGCGCGACGAGGGCCGCGAGGTGTTCCGCAAGATCGTCAATGTGACCTCGATCTCCGGGACGATGGGCAACGCGGGACAGGCGAACTACGCGGCCGGCAAGGCCGGGGTCGTCGGCCTGACGAAGACGCTCGCGAAGGAGTGGGGGCAGTTCAAGATCAACGTCAACGCGGTCGCGTTCGGCTTCATCGAGACCCGCCTGACCGCGGTCAAGGACGAGTCCAACGTGGCCGAGATCGCGGGGGAGTCGGTGCAGCTCGGAATCCCCGATCAGCTCCGGCAGCTCGCGCCGATGATGATCCCGCTCGGGCGTGCCGGCACCCCACAAGAGGCCGCCGGCGGCATCTTCCTGCTCTGTTCTCCGTGGTCGAACTTCATCCAGGGCCAGGTGCTGCACGTCACGGGCGGCCAGTTCGGCGGCATGACCGGTTAGGTCCGGATGGCCGGCTCGCGAGCGCCGCGCTGGCAACGCCTCGCGCACGACCAGCGCCGTGCCCAGATCCTCGCGTGCGCGCGCCACCTGTTCTCGCAGCGCACGTATGCCTCCGTCTCGACGTCGGAGATCGCGCGGGAGGCGGGCGTGGCGCGCGGCCTGCTCAACCACTACTTCGGGACCAAGCGCGAGCTCTACCTGGAGGTCGTGCGCTCGCTCATGCGAACCCCGGCGAACCCGGTTCCCGCGCTCGCCGGCGATGATCGCGTCGAGACGGTGATCAACGACAGCGTCGAGCGCTGGCTCGCGATGCTGGAGCGCAACCCCGCCACCTGGCTGGCGGCGGTCGGCGCCCACGGATTCGGCCGCGATCCGGAGGTCGAGGCGATCCTCGAGGACGCGCGGGAGCGCGCCGCCGAGCGGCTGATCGGCGCGCTCGAGCGCTACCGCTCGGCCGCGGCACCCCCCGAGGTGCACGCGGCGATCCGCGCGTACTCCGGGTTCGCCGAGGTCGCGAGCGTCGAGTGGCTCGAGCGCCGCCGGCTCACGCGCGAGCAGCTGAAAGTCCTGCTCGTCCAGGCTTTCCTCAGCATCGCGCGCGAGGTCCTGCCCGCGGTCCAGCACGAGGGCGAGCGCGCCGAGCGGAGCGTGCGGGACGCGCAGGCCGGGCGTCGATGGGCCGACGCCGGCGCGTGACCCGCTCGGCGCGCGGGTAGCCATGCCTCGTGTCGATGATCGCCAAGCTCGACGCCGCCCAGCAGCGCTCCAAGCCGCTCTCGATCGCGGTCGCGACGGTCAAGAAGTTCTCCGCCGACCAGACGACGAACCTGGCCACGATGATCGCGTTCTGGGCGTTCTTCTCGATCTTCCCGCTGTTCCTGGTGTTCGTGACGATCCTCGGCTGGGTCCTGCCCGCCAGCTCGAAGGCGAATGTGCTCGCTCACGTCGCCCAGACGTTCCCGCTGCTGGATCCGAGCAGTGTGAACGGGCTCGGCGGCTCGATCTGGGCGCTCGCGCTCGGCCTCGTCACCGCCCTGTGGAGCGGGATCGCCGTGATTCGGACGGCAGAGACGGCGTTCGACTCGGTCTGGGGGGTCCCGCGGGAGCAGCGAGCCGGCCTCGTCACCCAGGTCCTGAGGAGCCTCGCCGTGCTCGCGACCGTTGGCACCGGGCTGGTCCTCAGCACCGTCATCTCCGGCTTCGTCGTCAGCGCGAGCCGGGGTGTCAACATCGGCGCACTCGGCGTCATCGGCGGCTACGTGCTCGCGGCTGCGCTCGATGTCGGCCTGATGACCGCGGCGTTTCGCATCCTCACCGATCGCGACGTGAGCACCCGCGACGTGCTCCCAGGCGCGGTGCTGGCGGGAGCAGCGTTCTTCGTCCTCCAGACGGCCTCGACCGCGCTGATCTCGCACTACCTCCACAAGGCGCAATCGACCTACGGGCACTTCGCGACCGTGATCACGATCCTGTGGTGGTTCTACATCCAGTCGATCCTGACGCTGCTCGGCGCGCAGCTGAACGTCGTGCTCAAGGAGCATCTGTACCCGCGTACCCTCCTCGGCGCCCGCCATCGGCGACAGTCGAAGCCCACGCCAGAGCCCTCGGCCGGCGGGTAGACCGTCTCGGGGCGCCGCCGGGCCGGCCGGCGTTCAGGAGCGGTCCGCGGTCCGGGAACATGTGCGCAGATGTCGAGGGGTGTCTTCCCCGCCGTTGACGAGCTGGATCGGCTCCTCGTCGGGCCCGATTCGGTGATCTGGAGCCGCGCGAGCGACCTGCGCCTGTACGTCGGGATGGTGTACCCGCTGCTTCTCCAAGTCGCCCACCCGACCGTCAGTGCGGGCGTCCTGGACTACTCGGATTTCGAGCGCCGGCCGTGGGGACGGCTGATGGGAACGCTCGACTACGCCAGCCTGCTCGTCTACGGCGGCCGCGACGCCGTCGCCGTGGGCCGGCGCCTGCGCTCGATGCACGGGCGCTTCAAGGGCGTTTGCGTCCGAGACCGCGACCCTCCGCGGCGGTGGGACGAATTCCAGGCCTTGTTCGACCGGACGGTCGCCGAGGAGCTCACACGGACCGAGGCCGTCGACCGCGTGCTCGCGACGATCCGCCGGACACCGGCGCCGGCGCCGATCCCGCCGCCGCTGTGGCGGCTCTTGCGGATCCCGCCGCGAACGGGACTGTGGCTCGGCAGCATCGGGCTGCTGCCCGATGTGCTGCGCCGGCGCCTCGGGCTCCGCTGGACCGTGGCCGACCAGGCCTCGTTCCGCGCGCTTGGGATCCTCAGCCGAGGGCTGACGCCGGTCCTGCCCGGCGCGCTTCAGGTGATAGGCCCGCGCCAGCTGGCGCTCCGGCGCGGCGCGATCGCGCACGGCCCGCTCGGTCCGCTCGGTCCGCTGCACGTAGAGTCCCGCAGCGATGGAGATCCGCCACGCAGATCCGTCGGCTGACGCCGCTGCCTGCGCCGCGATCTACGGCCCGTACGTGCGCGACACCCCGATCTCGCTGGAGGAGGACCCGCCCGCAGCAGCCGAGATGACACGCCGGATCCAGCAGATCGCGCCGGCATATCCATGGCTTCTCGCCGTCGACGCGGGGACCGTGATCGGGTATGCCTACGGCGGGCCGCACCGCGACCGAGCGGCGTACCGGTGGGCTGCCGACGTGACCGTCTACGTCGATCGGAGCCGACATCGGCGCGGCGTCGGCCGCGGGCTCTACGGCGCGCTGTTCGAGCTGCTGGTCCAACAGGGCGTCCACGTGGTCTGCGCCGGGATCACGCTCCCGAACGCGGCCAGCGTCGGGCTGCACGAGTCGCTCGGATTCCAGCCGGTCGGGGTCTACGAGCGGATCGCCTGGAAGCACGGGCGTTGGTGGGACGTCGGCTGGTGGCAGCGACCGCTTACGGACGCTTCGTCCGCGGACGAGCCACCCGCGGAGCTCGTCCCGCCTGTTCGCTTCCGGGCGTGAGCGCGAGCCCGCGGGCGACGGCGGAGCAGAGCCGAAGCTGATCTACTGACCCCGCCGGGACTCGTGCAGCAGCAGCGCGAGCGTCGGGCAGGCGTCGGCCGCTCGACGGGCCAGCCCGAGCAGCTCGGGCGGAACGTCCGCCTCCTCGATGATCGGGTAGCCCCAGTCGTCCAGGCGGATCAGCTCGGGCAGCAGCTCGGCGCACAGGCCGTGCGCTTCGCACATGATCGGGTTGACCCGCAGGCGTGCGCTCACCGCAATCCGCTCCGCGCTCGCGGGCGCGCCGCGCGCGATCCGATTCGCCTCTGACCCCGTCCCCCGTCGGCGCGGGCGACCGGCAAGTCCGCGGGGATGGCGTTGCAGCGCTCGACGCGATGCGCTTCGATCTCATCGGTGAACACCGTCATCGCGCTTTCCACGAACCGCACCGCCCCGTCCGGATGGTGGCAGGCGCCGCGGCCGCGGATCTCTGCCGCCCAGCGCAACACGCGCTCGCGTTCGCCCGGCTGTGCGAGGCCGTCGGCCATTTCCGCGACCGAGTCCGCGATCGCGGCCAGCCCATACAGACACGGGCCGCACTGGCCCGCGGACTCCGCGGCCAGATAGTCGATCACCCGCGCGGTTTCATGCAGGCCGCAGGAGCTCTCGCCGAGGGCGATCAGCACACCGGAGCCGAGCGAGCAGCCGACCGAGCGCAGGTCCTCGCGTGCGAGGCGGAGCTTCAGGGCGGCGGACGCGTCGACCCAGGTCCCGAAGTAGCCTCCGACGAGCAGCGCTCGCAACGGCTCCGTCGAGCCGCCGGCGGCCGCGAGCAGGTCGCTCATCGAGGTCCCGAACGCGAGCTCGTAGACGCCGGGAAGCGCGACCGCGCCGGAGATCGTTACGAGCGCGGTGCCGGGATCCGCGTCGGTCCCGAGCTCCCGGTACCAGTCGTGCCCGAAGCGACCGACGAGCGCGATCTGAGCGAGCGTCTCCGGATTCTGGATCAGCGTCGGATAGCCGCGATAGCCGCGCTCGTACGGCCTCGGCGGCACGAATTTCGGCTTGGCGACGCCGTCGGCGAGGTGGTGCACGACGGCGCTCTCCTCGCCCGTCACGTACCCGTCGGGCCCCGTGACGAGCGTGATCTCGACCGGGTCCGAGCGGACCGCCAGCGCGCCTCCGAGCGCTCGCAGCGGACCTGCGGCGCTCTCGCGAACCCTGACGAACACCTGGCCCGCGCCGACTGCCTCGGCCGCGAGCACGGCTCCATCCAGCACGAGGTGCGGCAGGCGCGAGAGCAGCAGGCGATCTTTGGCGCTGGCCGGCTCGGTCTCGCTGCCGTTGACGATCACCACAGCCCCACGACGGCGGCGCTCGGCGACCGCGCGCAGCTTGACCGCAGTCGGGAAGTCAGCGCCGCCGCGGCCGCGCAGGCCGCTGAGCTGCACCAAGCCGATCAGCTCCTCCGCGCCGATGTCCGGCAGCGGACCGTGCACGGCATCATGCTCGGCGAGGCTCATCGCGCCGCCGCGGTCCCCGAGCTCATCCAGACCGGCGAGCAGACGCGGCAGCCCGTCATGACCCCGCGCGTAGGCGGCCATCAGCCGCTCCCCGCCGGTGTCGCGAACAGCCTGCCTGTGACGGCACCCGACTGCCCGTCGATCGTGAGGCTCGCGTGCAGCTCGAGCGCCGGCTCCGAGGCGCCCGTGACGCGCGCGACGAGATCGTTCCCTTGCAACGAGGTCACCTGACCCTGCATGACCGACGGGAGCCCGTTCGCGAGCAGGTCGACCTGACTTCCGGTCATCGACAGGCCGCCACCTCCGAGCGGCGCACCGCCGAGGCGCACGCGAAGCTTCCCGGTCGCGCCGCCGCCCAGCTGCAGCTCGAGATCGACGATCTCCCCCTGTTGCAGCTGGGTCTGCGAGATGTTGCCGGACAACCGGGCAGTGAACGGCGCTTTGAGCGTTACCGGCTTGGCCGCTGCCGGCGCCGGCGCGGGTGCGCCGGGGCTCACGGAGGCGACCGTGACCGGATGTCCGAGCAACGAGGCGGGCGTGCCGGCGCGCCGAGCCCAGCCAGGACGGAGCGGACCGACGATCGTGAAGATGGCGATCCCGAGCGTCACCGCAAGCGCTGAAGCGATCCCCAGCCCGCGCCACTCGGCTCGGCCGGAGCGCGCGATTCGGACCAGCACGGCGACGACGACGGCGAGCACGCAAGCGGCCGTGATTGCCAGCGCCCACCCAGCCTTCGAGTCACTGCCCGTGCCGAGGCCGTGCAGCACGGCGATCGGCCAGCTCAGGTACGCGAGCCAGTGCACCACGCGCCAGGCCTCGTATCCGAGCCTGCGGCGGACGAGACTCGTGATGACGACCGCGAGCAGGAGGTCGAACGAAAGCGCGCCGAGACCGAGCCACAGCGGCCGGTAGGGCGAGATGAACGGGATCACCGCGTCCGCCACCGTGATCGGCGCGAAGCCGTCGAGCACGCTGGTCAGAATGTGGACCACCAGCAGGACGATCGCGAGCAGCGAGACGTCGCGGTGCAACGTGTCGATCGCGAACCGCGGCCAGCGCGACCCGGCCGTGAACCGCAGCGGGCCGAGAATGCCGAGCACGACGCTCGCGCTGAGCAGCACGAGCGCGACGACGCCTGTGGCCCGCGTCAGATACCAGTACGCGCTCGGACCGATGGCGGCGAGGAGCGGGGTCATGCGCCGTCCCCAGCAGCGGCGCGCGCCGGCTCCGCGTCGTCCGAACCGTCCTGCGCCAATGGCAGGTCCTCCCCGGCGGCCGGCCAGCCCGCGAGGTGGCGAACCGTGCCGTCGGCACCGACGAGCCGGCTCGGCAGGACCTGCTGCTCGAGCCACGCCACCGCACGCAGCCCGCGCACGATCGTCGCGGTGCTCGCGATGTTCGCGTCCAGGCACGATGCCGCCGCGACGCTCGCGGTTCGCCACGCGCCCTGCGCCGGTCTGGCCGTCGCGGGATCGAGCAGATGGTGGACCTCGGAGTCGCCCGCGCGCCACCGGCGCACGGTCGTGCTCGAGGTCGCGAGCCCGCCGCTTCGCAGCGTGATCCACTGACCCGGCTGATCCACGCCCGAGCGATGGTCATCCGTCACCCGGACCGGCCAACCGTCCTCGGCAGCGGGGCCGGCGATCGAGATGTCGCCGCCGAGGCTCACGAGAACGCCGCAACCTGCTGACGCGTGCGCTGCCTGCGCCGCTCGATCGGCCGCGAGCGCCTTGGCCGTCGCGCCGAGATCGAGCCTCACTCCGTACGGCAGCGCGATCGTGCCGGCCTCCCGGTCGAGCTTGACCGCGCGCCAGCCGGGGACCGGCGCGATCGACACATTCGCCGGCCGGCGATCCTCGATCGCCGCGAAATCGCCGTCGTAGCCGAACGCGATCAGCGCCTGCCCGATCGTCGGGTCGACATCGCCGTCGGTGATCAGCGCCGCTCGCAAAGCGGCCGCGACCGCGTCCAGCAACAGCTCACCGACCACCACCGGTTCGCCGGCGCGGGCGTTGACCGCACTCAGCTCCGAGTCCTCGCGAAAGCGCGAGCAGGCCAGGTCGAACTCCTCGACGGTCCGCTGCACGGCCGCGCGCGCGGGCTTCAGCCGGCTCGGATCGGCACAGACGACGACAGCAGTCGTCCCGAGCGCCTGGAACGTTGCGCTTCTGTTGCTGCCGCTCACCTGCGGGCTCAGATCAGGAGCCGCCGGAGACGACGGCACCGCCGCCGCCGCTCGAAGCGGGCGCGACCGCCGGCGCCGGGTTGGAAGGCGCGGGGTTGGAAGGCGCCGGATTGGACTGCGGGGGGTTCGACGTCGTCGTGACCGCTTGCGGCGCCGCGCCGGGGCTCTGGAGCCCGAGCGCCGAGGCGCTCGCCGGCGCCGGCAACTGGTCCGCGGAGGAACCGGTCGCGGTGCTCGTCGACTGCGACGCCGTGGGGGTCTCGGCGGTCGGATGGGCAGCGAGCGAGCGTCCAGGCGCGACGATCGCGGCGAGCCCGGCGATCCCAGCGGACAGCGCCGCGACGGCGCCGAGCAGCCAACGCCGCGTGCGGCCGATCCGCGCCAGCGCCGAATCGCGCTCACGCACCGCGGTGCGCGCTCGGTCCTTATCGATTGACATGGTCACAGTATGTGCCAAGTCGATCAGTCTTCAGTAAGAGCAGCATGAGAATTCGCCCACGGCCCCTAGCGATCGCCGATCACTGAAGGGCGGGCAGGTCGACGGTGAACTCGGAGCCCTCGACCCGGACGCTGCCGCCGTGGCGCTCGACGATCGTTGCGACGATCGAGAGCCCGAGCCCCGACCCGGGGCGGTCGGTCGTGTCCCCCCCGCGCCAGAAACGCTCGAACACCCTGTCCCGGTCGGCCAGACCGGGCCCAGGGCCCTGGTCGCTCACCGTGAGCAGGACGCGTCCGTCGCGGCGGCGTACCGCGACGTCGACCTCGCCGGCGACGGGGCCGTGCACGAGCGCGTTGTCGATCAGGTTCGCGAGCGCGCGCCGCAGCGCGGCCTCGTCCGCGCGCACCGCGACCGGGTCGGCGGCAGCGAGGCGCACGCGGCCGCCTTCGCCACCGTCCGCGTGCTGCACCGCGTCGCGCGCGAGCGCGTCCAACTCGACGCGGTCCAGGTTCTGCGACGGCGCCGCCGCTCGCTCGAGCACGAGCAGATCGTCGACCAGACGCGCCAGGCGCCTCGCCTCGTGGTGCAGATCCTTCATGACCTCCGGATCGGCGCCGTGCCGCGCCGCATATTCGACGTTGCCGAGCAGCGTCGTGACCGGCGTGCGCAGCTCATGCGAGGCATCCGCGAGAAAGCGCCGCTCGCTCGCTCGCGCCTGCTCGAGCGAGGCGAGCATCCGGTTGAGCACGCCGGTGAGCTGCCCGATCTCGTCCGCCGCGGGGGCCTGCGGCAGGCGCTGCGACGGATCGGCGGTCCGCTCGATTCCCCCCGCCGCCGTCGCGAGCCGCCGCAGAGGCCGCAGGCCGCGGTCCGTCAGGACCGCCGCGGCGGCGATCGCGAGCAGCGCGACGGCGGCGCCGGTGAGCGCGAGCACGAAGCCGATCTGGCCGATCGTGTGGACGATGTCGGTCGTGTCAGACGCGACGAGCACCACGCCCCCGGCAGCCGGGCCGCCGGCGTCGGCGATCGGCGCCGCGTACATCTGGAACTCGCGGCCCCCGATCTCGACCTCCTCGAACCCGGCCTGCCCGTCGACGAGCGCCTGCCGCGTGAGTTGATCCTGCGGCAGGAGCCGCGCGCCGAGGTTGAGCGAACGCGCCAGTACGCGGCCGTGGGCATCGATCACCTCTACGACGATCTGGCGCCCCGACACCGGGCTCTCGAGCGCGCCGGGGTCGAACAGCACGGCCGGCGCCGACACGGCCAGCTCCGCGACCTCCTGCGCGCGTTCGCGCAGCGCCGCGTCGAGCGAGCTCCGCAGCTCGTGGCCGACGATCACCACGCTCGCGATCGCGAACAGCGCGACCGCGGCCAGAATCGACGCCGCGGCCACGAGCACCAGCCGCGCGCGCAGAGAGCGGGGAGAGCGGGCGAGCCTGCGAGCGAAGCCCACGCGCGCGCCTCTCAGGCTCGCAGCACGAACCCCGTGCCGCGAACGGTCCGGATCAGCTGCGGCTCGCCGAGCTTGCGCCGCAGCCGGGTGACGTAACGATCGACGACGTTGGCCTCGGCGCGCGCCGTCCCAGATCTCCGCGAGCGCGCGCTCGCGCGTGACCGTCCGGCCGTGCTCGCGCAGCGAGCAGCTCGAGCAGCGCGGCCTCGCGCCCGGTCAGCTCGATCGCCGCGGCCGTCGCGCGCCGCGGTGCGGGCCTCCAGATCGAAGGTCAGGTCGGCGTACGAGCGCAGCGCCGTGGCCTCGACGCTGCGACGGGTCAGCGCCCGCAGGCGCGCGAGCAGCTCCTGCACGGCGAACGGCTTGACGAGGTAGTCGTTGGCGCCGGTCTCGAGGCCGGCGACCCGATCCGGCACGCTGTCGCGCGCGGTCAGCATCAGGATCGGCGTCGGGCAGGCCCTTCGCGCGCAGCCGGCGGCAGACCGCGAAGCCGTCGATCGCCGGCATCGCGACGTCGAGCACGATCACGTCGGGCGCCGAACGCTCGACCGCGACGAGCGCCGCGCCGCCGTCCGCGGCGACCGTCACGTCGAACCCCTCGGCGGCGAGCGTTCGCTCCAGCATCCGCCGCAGCGGCGGATCGTCGTCGACGACGAGGACCCGTTCCGGCGCCTCAGCCACCGGCGACGTCGCGTCGCAGGAACACGAGGAACGCGGCCGCCAGCGCGGGTACGCCGTACAGCGCGCAGACCCACGCCGCGCGCACGATCGGCGCCCAGTCGATCGGCGTGCGCAGCAGCCCCTGCCAGGCGTTGAACTGCGTGCTCAGCAGGTACGGCTGCAGGCCGCCGAGCCCGGGCAGGATCCCGATCAGCTGGAACAGCAGCGAGATCATCAGCGTGCCGACGACCGCCGCGGCGCTGTTGCGGGTCACGTCGAGAGCAGCAGGCCGATGCACACGATCGTCGCGATCGGGATCAGGTAGACGAGCAGGCTCACGTAGACGAGCTCGAGCGCCTTCGGCGCCGAGACGATCGTCCCGGACAGGCTCTGCAGCGAGTTGAAGCCCGATTGGACGCTGCCCGCGACCACGGCCACGGTCCCGTCGAGCAGGATCGCGGCGACCGCGTAGGTCGCCGCGGCGAGCGCCTTGCCGGCGAAGATCTGCCACCGCTCGAGCGAGCGCGTGAGGATCGTCTTCAGCGTCCCGTTGTGGTCCTCGGAGGCGAAGATGTCGCCGGCGACGAGCGCGGTGATCAGCGGGAACAGCCAGACCGCGCCGAACAGCAGGATCACGAGCGGCACCGCCAGGCCGCTGCGCGTCAGGTAGGAGGCGAACGCGAAATCCCCGCCGCTGCGGTCGTGGCGGAAGTGGATCGCGACGACGAACAGGATCGGCACGATCACCGCCGCGCCGAGCCCGAGATAGGTGCGCTTCTGGTAGCGGAGCTTCGTCAGCTCCCAGCGGTAGACGGTCGCGACGCCTGGGCATCAGCGGGCCGCCTCCGCCGACCGGCAGCCGGCGGCGGTTCGCTGCCGGTGTCGGCGCCCGTCCGGACCCTCGGTGAGCGAGAAGAACAGGTCCTCGAGCGTGACCGTCTGCGGCGCGAGCCCGTGGATCAGCGCGCCCGCCTCGACCAGCGCCTGCGACAGCACGCGCGACCGCATGCTCTCGTCGGCGGTGAAGCGAGATCCGGCGTGGCTCGGCGTCCGTCAGGCGGACGTCGTCGATTCCCGGCTGGGCGCGGCAGACCGCGAGCGCGCGCTCGTCGTCGGTCGTCCGACAGCCGGTAGCCGGCCCCGGCGCCGCGCTTCAGCGCCGCGATCTCGCCCTCGTAGACGATCCTGCCCGAGCGGCACGATCGCGACCCGGTTGCACAGCTCCTCGACCTCGGCCAGCAGGTGGCTCGAGAGCAGCACCGTCATCCCCTCGTCGGCCAGCCGCCGGATCAGCAGCCGCATGTCGCGCATCCCGCCGGGTCGAGGCCGGTCGCGGGCTCGTCGAGCAGCAGCAGCTTGCGGCTCGCGCAGCAGCGCGGCCGCGATCCCGAGCCGCTGGCGCATCCCGTGCGAGTAGCCGCCGACGCGGTCGCGCGCGCGGTCGGCCAGCTCGACCGTCTCGAGCGCCGGGTCGATCCGCGCGCCGCGCGCCGCCGCCGTCGAAGGCCGCGAGCAGCTCGAGGTTGCGGCGCCCGCTCAGGTACGGGTAGAAGGTCGGCGCCTCGACGAACCCGGCGACGCCCGTCGAGCGCGCGGACGGTCTCCATCGGGTCGCGCCCGAACAGCCGCACGCTTCCCTCGGTCGGCCGGATCAGCCCGAGCATCATCCGCAGCGAGGTCGTCTTGCCGGCGCCGTTGGGTCCCAGATAGCCGTACACGTCGCCGGCCTCGACGGTCAGGTCGACGCCGGCGACGGCGGTCAGCTCGCCGTAGCGCTTGACCAGCCCGCGGACCTCGACGGGCGGTTGATCGCCGCCGCTGGCGGCGCTCGCGCCCGCGCTCGCGCCGCCCGCGCTCATAGCGCCCGCGCCGCCGCCTCCGCCGCCGCCGGCGGCACCGAGCCGAGCACCGTGTAGCGACGCCGCCGCGCGTGAAGCTGAACGACCGTGCCGAGCGCCGTGTCGAGCTCCTGGCCGGTCGCGCCGTTGATCGACACGGTCGGCAGGCTCAAGCCCTGCTGGTTGCCGTTGCCGTTGCCGGCGCTCGACGCGGCGGTCGACCCGCTGGATGCCGCCGGCTGCTCGATCACGCGATGCCGCCGAGGTTCTGGCCGTAGGTGACGAGCGCGCCGCGACTGCCGCCCGTGTCGAGCAGCGAGACGTCGTGCCGCGGCAGGCCGACCAGCCGGCCCGGGGCCACGAGCGTGAACGGCACTTGGGCCGCGACCGCCGCGACGCCGGTGACCTGGCATGTCGAGCGCTGCGGGGGTCGGCTGCGCCTGCGTGCGCCGCGCCCGCGACCGCGCCCGCCGCCGGGGTCCCGATCTGACACGACCTTGGCGCCCGGTGGCGGCGAGATCGCGAAGTCCGACGCGGCGACCGCGCCGTAGGAGATGTCGGTCGCCTTGAGCTCGAGCACGGGCGTCGAGTTCCCGCGCGCGTACACCGCGAACCGCAGCGGCACGCCCCGCACCGCGTCCCAGGCGAGCTGCGCGTTGCCGAGCAGCCCGCCGTCGTGCTTGGGCGAGACCCGGACCGTGTAGGCCGGTCTGTCCGGCGACGTCGCTCGGGATCGCTCCGCACACGTTCATGTGCCCGCCGAGCTGCGTCAGTGCGCTCTGGATCTCGCCCAGCGACGGGAACGCTTCGTCTGCCCGTGCCTTGGCGGCCGGTGCGCAGGCCGGGAGCGTGCCCTGGTAGACGGTGTCGGAGGTCGGGTCGTAGATCCAGAAGGAGCCGTTGTTGACGACCACCTGCGCGTCGCCGTTGTCGAGCCTTGCAGCTCGAGCCGAGCTCGTGGTTGCTGCCGAGCCACAGGCGCCCGCGTCGCCCCCAGCAGCAGCGGGTCCGAGCTCCCGATGCTCGATGCGTCGATCAGATGGTTGGTGAAGGTGATGCGAGCGAAGATGCCCTGCACGGGCGGCGCGGCGAGGGCCTGGCGGATCGCCTGCGCGAGCGGCTTGGGCGGCGGCACCGGACCGGGGCCCGCGGCCGCGACCGCGATCGCGGTCCCGCCCGCGACCGCCACGACGACGCCGGCGATGATCGCCAGCAGACGTCGGGTTGAAACTGTACGCAGGTATTTCATCGGGACTCCGCCTTTCTCGTCACGAGAGTCAACGGTAGGCCGCAAGCTTGAAATTACTCTGACAGGCGGTACGCGCCGATCACACGAGTGGCGCGATCAACCGTCGCTCGCTAGGGTCGTCCCGTCGATGTGCCGACTTTTCGGCATGACCGGAGGGCCCGAGCGCGTGCAGGCGACGTTCTGGCTGGTCGAGGCCCCGGATTCCCTGGCGCTCCAGAGCCGGCGCGAGCCGGACGGCACGGGGCTCGGCGCGTTCGACGAGCACGGGCGTCCGAACCTGTTCAAGCAGGCGCTCGCCGCCTACGAGGATCATCAGTTCGCGCAGGAGGCGCGCGAACTGTCCTCGCGCACGTTCATCGCGCACGTTCGCTACGCGTCGACCGGGGCGATCGCGCCCGAGAACACGCACCCGTTCGAACAGCGCGGACGGCTGTTCGCGCACAACGGCGTGATCGGAGAGCTCGAGCGGCTCGACGAGGAGCTCGGCAGCGACCGCGACCTCGTCCGGGGCGAGACGGACTCAGAGCGATTCTTCGCGCTGATCACGCGTGAGATCGAGCACACCGGCGACGTCGGCGAGGCGATTGCCCGCGCCGCCCGCTGGGTCGCTCAGAACCTTCCCGTGTACGCGCTCAACATCGTGCTGACGACGCCCTCGGAGCTGTGGGCGCTTCGCTATCCGGACACGCACGAGCTCCGCTTCCTGGTGCGCGCCCCCGGTGGGCCGCACGGCGGCCGGCATCTGGATCACGCGAGCCGGCGGGGCACCATCCGGGTTCGCTCCGCGCATCTGGCGGCGCTTCCCGCAGTCGTCGTCGCGACCGAGGAGATGGATGAGGACCCCGGCTGGCGGGCGCTCGAGCCGGGCCAGCTGCTGCACGTCGGTCCGGATCTGAGCGTCTCGGTGACGCGGCGGCTCGAGCGTCCGCCGGCCCGGCCTCTGACGCTCGCGGACCTCGATCCGCGGGCGGCGGCGTCGCAAGCGCCCGCGGCGGTCCCGTCCCGCTAGCGCCCGGACGCAAGAGCTGGCTCAGCGCCGGCGCCGGCACGATCAGCGAGTGTGCGACCATCGGAATTGGAGATGTCGATCCCTGCTACCGCATCCACCGAGACCGCCGGCGCGGCTGTGGAGCCTGCGGCGGTCGAACCCGCCGGCGTGGCTGTGGAGCGTGCGGCGGTCGAACCTGCCGGCGCGGCTGGGGAGCCTGCCAGCGCACCCGCCGCCGGCCGGATCGCGGCCGCCGCCCGAGGCCCCGGAATGCCTCCCGGCCCGCGCGCGCCGAGGTTCGTGCAGACGGTCGGGTTCATCGTCGGCGGCACGCGCTACCTGGAGGCGTGCCGGCGGCGTTATGGCGGCGCCGTGACGATGGGGACGCTGTTCGACACCGGCTTCGTGATGTTGTTCGATCCCGCGCTCGTCAAGGAGCTCTTCCAGGGTCCGCCGGAGCAGCTGCATGCCGGCGAGGCCAACGCCCTGCTCGGCCCGATTCTCGGCGAGCGCTCGGTGCTGCTGATGGACGGGGATGAGCACCTGCGCCACCGGCGGCTGATGCTGCCCCCGTTCCATGGCCAGCGAATGCAGACGTATGCGGAGACGATCCGCGAGTCGACCGATCTCGAGATCGAGGCCTGGCCGGTGGGCGAGCCGTTCGCGCTGATGCCGAGCATGCAGTCGCTGACCCTGCGCGTGATCGTCCGCGCCGTGTTCGGCTACCGCGCGGGCGCAGCCGAGACGGAGCTGGTCCGCGCGCTGCGCGCGCTGGCCGAGCCGTTGAGCCGGCGCCGGGGCCTGCCGATGATGCTCCTGCTCGGGCTGACGAGAAACCGCCGCGGCTCGGCTGACGGGTTCCAGGCTCGCCGCCGGGCCGTCGACGAGCTGCTCTACGCGGAGATCGCGCGCCGGCGGGCCGAGCCTGACCTCGAGCAGCGCGACGATGTGTTCTCGGCCCTACTGCTCGCCGAGGACGAGAGCGGCGAGCGGCTGACCGATCGCGAGGTCCGCGACGAGCTGGTCACGCTGCTGCTCGCCGGCCACGAGACGACCGCGACCGGCCTCGCGTGGGCGTTCGACCTACTGCTGCACTCGCCCGAGGCACTCGCCCGCGCGATGGAGCGCGACGACGCATATCTCGACGCGCTCGTCAAGGAGGCGCTTCGCCTGCGCCCGGTGATCCCAGGCGTCGGACGGATCGTGCGCGGCGAGCCGTTCCGCGTCGGCGGATACGAAATCCCGCCCGGGTTCGAGATCAACCCGTCGATTCGGGTGATCCATCAGCGCGCCGATCTATACCCCCAGCCCAATGCCTTCCGGCCCGAGCGGTTCCTCGCCGACGACGCGCCCGACACCTACACCTGGGTTCCGTTCGGCGGCGGGACGCGGCGCTGCCTGGGCGCGAGCTTTGCGGTCATGGAGATGCGGATCGTCGTGGCGCGGGTGCTCGAGCGGGCCGCGCTGCGAGCAGCCGAGCGAGCGCTCGACAAGGTCCAGTTCCGCGGGATCACGCTCGCGCCGCGCAACGGCGTGCGCGTCGTTCAGAGCTCGCCGCCCGCGCCGCGCTGATCGTCCGCCGGGTCCGGAGCGGCGGCGAACCCCTGCCATAACGTGTCGACGAGCTCCTCCGCCCACCCTCGCTTCGGTGGACCGACCGCGAGGTTGTGGAGCATGAACGCCCCCATCAGCGCGTGCAGCGCGAGCTCCGAGTTCAGGTCCGCTCGAATCTCGCCGCGTGCCTTGCCGCGCTCGAGCGTGGCGGTCAGCTCGGCGAGCTGCGGCCGCAACATCCCCGCCCTGAACTGCTCCAGCAGATCGGGATGCTTGCGGCCGTCGACGAGCAGGGTGCCGGCCAGGGCGACGGCGAAGCGGCGGCGCGCGAACTCCAGATAGGCGATCAGCTCCTCACGTGCGTTGCCCGAGTCGAATCGGGGGACGCGCGAGCGCTTGTCGGCGATCACGGCGGCCACGAGCTCGGACTTGTCGCGGTAACGGCGGTAGATCGCTGGTCGCCCGACGCGGGCGAGCTCGGCGACGCGGGCGATTGACAGGCGGCCGTAGCCGTCCTTGAGGAGCAGTTGCCAGGCCGCGTCCAGGATCGCCTGGTCGACGTTCTCGTCGAGCGGGCGTCCGGAACCGCGGGCGGTCGTTTCGACGCCGGCCTCCTCCTCTTGCCGGGTGCGCGCGGGCGGCACGGGGTCAAGTCTCGCAAACGGGAGCGGGTCGTCGCCGGAGGTCATTTTAATTACGTGACTGTACTGTAGCGTTACATTATGGTACTGTCACGTAATTGCTCCAGAAGCGAGAGAGGACGGACAGCAGATGCGAGCTGGCACCACTGCAGACACGCTCATACCTCCGAGCAACGGACACCTCGAATCGACGCCGCCGGCCGTCCAGGCAGTCGGCCTGCGCAAGACGTACGCGGGCGGCGTGGAGGCCGTGAAGGGGATCGACTTCGACATTGCCCCCGGCGAGGTGTTCGGGCTGCTCGGCCCGAACGGAGCCGGGAAGTCGACCACCGTCGGGATGCTGACGACGACGATCGTGCCGAGCGCCGGGTTCGCGCGGCTCGCCGGCTACGACGTCGTCGCGCAGCCGCTGCTGGCCAGGAGCGTCAGCAGCGTCGTGTTCCAGGAGCCGGTCGTCGACCGGGCGCTGAGCGGCCGCGAGCACCTCGACCTGCACGCGCGTCTGTGGGGCGTGCCACGCCCCCGCGCGCAGCGGCGGATCGGCGAGCTCACGGACGCGCTCGGACTGGCCGGGCTGATCGAGCGCCCGGTCGGCACCTACAGCGGCGGCGAGCGGCGCCGACTCGAGATCGCGCGTGCGCTCGTCTCGACCCCGCGAGTTCTGTTCCTGGACGAGCCCACGGTCGGCCTCGACCCTCGCATCCGGCACGAGCTGCTCGACGTGATCGCGGGGCTGCGCGCGCGTGAGGAGATGACGATCCTGGTCACGACGCACTACCTCGACGAGGCGCAGCGGCTGTGCGATCGCGTCGCGATCATCCATGCGGGCTCGATCGTCGCGCTCGACAGCCCGGCGTCGCTGCTCGCCGGCCTCGGCCACGAGATCCTCGAGTTCCGCATCGACGGAAGCCCTGAGGCGGCCCTCACGAGCCTGCGCGACGGCGGCCTCGCCGGGGACGACGCATTCGCGATCGGCGCTCGAATCACCGTCCCGCTGCACGACCGCAGCGCGGCCGACGCACTCGCTGCGATCGAGGCCGAGCGACTGCGTGCATCCGAGCTGGCGACGCGCGCGCCCACGCTCGACGACGTCTACCTGCAGCTGACCGGCACGTCCATCGGTACCGCCGGCTGACCACACCACGACTCGACAGGAGCCCACCATGGCAACCGCAGCAGCACACAGCGCAGTCATCTCCCTCCCCCGTCCTCGCACCACGCGGCCGGCGAGCGCGTTGCTCACGCTCGCCCGGCGCCGGGCGCGCCTGACCTCGCGCACGCCGCGGCAGATCGCGGTGCCGCTGCTCGGGCCGGCGCTGCTCGCGCTGATCCTCGCGCCGGCGCTGCAGAAGGCGACCGGCGGACTGCACTCGCACATCGACTACACGTCGTTCGTCGGCGTCGGCGCGGTCGGCCTCGTGATCCCGCTCAGCTGCGTGTTCGCCGGGCTCAGCGTGCTCGTCGACCGTCACAGCGGCGCGCAGCGAGAGCTTCTGGCCGCCCCCGTCTCGCGTGCCTACCTCGTGCTCGCGAATCTCGTCGTGGCGATTGTTCTGGCGGCGTTCCAGGTGATCGTCGTCGTCGGCCTCTCGGCGCTGCGCGGCGGCGTCTTCCAGATCACGGCCGCCGGCGTCGCGTGGTTCCTCGCGGCGGCGTTCCTGTTCACGGTGTTCATGTACGGCCTCGCCGAGATCGTCGCCAGCCGCGTCGAGAAGCAGGAGGACTACGTCGGCGCGATCCCCGTGATCGCGATCCTGCCGTTCTTCTTCGCGGGTGCGCTGTTTCCAATCGGCGCGATGCCGGCGGCCCTGACCACGATCGCGAAGTTCATGCCGTTGACCCACGCCCTGGCGCTCATGCGCTACGGGTTCATCGACCCTCGTGGCAGCGGTCTGCACGACATCTGGGGGATGCACAACGTGACGGCTGAGGCGTGGCTGAGCCTCGCGGTCGTGGCCCTGTTCGCGATCTTCTCCACGCTCGTCGCAATCCGGGCGTTCTCGCGCACGGCGGTCGGCTGAAACGGTGCGTCACCTCGATAGGCTGATGACGTGCTGCTCTACAACTCGCAGGTGTCGGGCAACTGCTACAAGGTTCGCCTCCTGCTCGCGCAGCTCGGAATTCCGTACGAGCGGGAGGAGCTGGGCGTGATCGACCGCTCCGATCGCCAGCAGCGGATCGGAGCGCTCAATCCCGCGCTGCGGGTTCCGACGCTCGTCCTCGACGACGGGCGCCCGCTCGCCGAGTCGAACGCGATCATGTGCTACTTCGCCGAGGGCACGCCGTACCTCCCGCAGGACCGCTACGAGCGGGCGCAGGTGCTCCAGTGGCTGTTCTTCGAGCAATACGGCCACGAGCCGTACATCGCCGTCGCGCGGTTCTGGCGGATCGCGGGGATCGAGCCGCCGGCGGCCGAGCTCGACGCCAAGCAGCGCGGCGGCACCGCGGCGCTGGCGGCGCTCGAAGGGCACCTGTCACAGCGGACGTTCCTGGTCGCCGAGCGCTACACGATCGCCGACATCGCGCTCTACGCGTACACGCATGTCGCGCCCGAGGGCGGCTTCATGCTCGAGCCCTACCCGGCCGTGCGGGCGTGGCTCGAGCGGGTCGCCGCCCAGCCGGGTCACGTGCCGATCACGGCCTGAGCGGCCCGCTCAGCCGGCGCACGTGCCGATCACGGCCTGAGCGGCTCGCGCTCGACTCACCGTGAGTACCGTCACCGTGCCCCGTCCGCGCAGTCCGGGTTGGCCACGTGGCGTTGACACTCATAAGTAATGGTCGAGCCACGCGTTCACCTTCGAATTTGACCGGCCGCGCGCGCCTGACGCGGCGCGCTGCGGGTTCCTGGTCCGCTAGGCCGACCGCCCGAGCGCCGCGCCGCCTACCATCGTGGCGATGCCGTGGATAGGGCCTTCCCGTGCCGCTGGCGGCTGAACTCGAGCTTCCGACCTTCGACCACACCGACCCGGCGTTGCGCGGAGCGCGCTATCGCGAGGCGATGGCGGGCCTGCGCGGCTACGACGGCTGGCTCGCGGCCGGCCCGTTCGGCTTCATCGTGCTCGACCGCGAGGCCGGCGAGTTCTTCCTGCGCACGAAGCAGGCCGTCTTCCCCGGACTGATGCTCGCGCAGCTGTTCTCGATCACGGACGGCGCGTTGCACGAGGAGATCGTCAAGAACATCCTCAACGTCAACGGCGAGGACCACCGCCGCCTGCGCAACCTGATCAATCCCGCGCTGGCTCCGCGCGCGGTCGACCGCTACCGGCCCGCGATGCGCCGCTTCCTGGCGGAGCTGCTCGACGGCGTTGGCGACGACGGCCGCTGCGAGTTCATCGCCGATTTCGCCAAGCCCTACCCGGCACTCGTGATCGCGGCCGCGATGGGCGTGCCCTTGAGCGACGCCCCGCGGCTGCACCACTGGTCCAACTGGATCCAGCGCCAGTTCGATCCACAGAGCCTGATGTCCGAATGGGAAGGAATCGAGCGCGCCGTCGGCCAGCTCTACGCGTACGAGGACGAGCTCATCGCCACGCGCCGGCGCACGCGCGGGAACGATTTGATCTCCGCCCTGATCACGGCCGAGGAGGCCGGCGACCGGCTGACCGACGACGAGCTTCGCAACGTCGTCCTCAACCTCCTCGCCGGCGGCATCGACACGAGCCAGAGCCAGCTCGCGCACGCGGTGCGGCTGCTCGCCGAGCATCCGGACCAGTGGCGGGCGCTACGCGCGGACCCCCAAGGCCTCGCGGCCGCCGCCGTCGAGGAAGCGCTTCGGTACGAGCCGATCACGCCGTTCACCGCCCGCATCACGACCGCCGAGCTCGAACATCGCAGCGTCCGCTTCCCGGCCGGGACCGTTGTGCTCGTATCGGCGTGGCATGCCAACCGAGACGGAGTCGAGCCCGACACGTTCGACGTCACCGCCCGCCGGTCGTCCGCGCGCCTGCTGACGTTCGGCGCCGGGATCCACTACTGCGCCGGGGCCAACCTCGCCCGCGCCGAGATGCAGGAGGCCCTCGCGTTCCTCGCCGAGCGCGTGCGGACGATCGCGCCCGCAGGTCCACCGCAGTATGGAACTTCGTCGGGCATCTACGGGCTCGAGTCGCTGCCGCTGACCCTCGACCGCACCGCCTGACCGAGCCCCGAGAAGCAACAGGGCCACCGCAGCTGCGCCGCGATGGCCCTGTGCCTGCCGCTCGGCGTGCAGCCGGGCGGCGATCAAGCGACGCCGATCAGAAGATCGGCACGCCGTTATTGTTCAGGAACAGCGCGGGCGCACGCTGGCCGCCGGTGAACGTGAACATGTTGTTCAGGGCCCCAGCGGTCGCGTCGGCGGCTCCGTTGCCCAGCCGCTCGCCGCCCAGCCAGTTGTCCTCGATGAACCGCACGACGGACGACTGCGTCGTGAACGTGTTGTCGACGAAGTTCTGCTTGGCGTACGGAGAGATGACCAGCATCGGCAGGCGCGGACCGACGCCGCAGCGGCCCTGCTCCGGCTGACCCATGCTGTTCGTCGGCACGAGCGCCAGGCTCGTGCCGCACTGGGCGTCCCCGGTCAGCGCGTCGAGCGAGGTCTGCGACTGCTGCGTGATCGGGCCGATCACGTGGTCATACCAGCCGTCGCTGTCGTCGTACAGGATGACGACGGCCGTGCTGCTCCAGCTCGGCAGCTTCTCGAGCCGGTTGATCGTGCTCGTGAGGAAGTTCTGCTCATCGAGCGGATCCGAGTAGCCCGCGTGGCCGTCCTGGTACTTCGCGGCCTTCAGGTAGGACACGCGCCGGCAGGTTGTTGGCGTTCGCCGCCGCCCAGAAGTCCTTCAGGTCGTACTGGTGGTTGGCCTGGTCCTGGCGGCCGATCGAGGCGATCGAGGTCGGCGGCAGATGCCGCGGGTTGGCCGTCGAGATGTAGTACTGGAACGGCTCGTGGTGCGGGCTGTAGTCGGCCACCGTCTGTCCGACGATGTTCTTGTGCGAACCCGTGCAAACCTCGCTCAGGTTGTCCGTCGGAGGCTTGCCGGAGACGTAGGCGGGGCTCGCGAAGCCGCCCTGGAACCAGCCCCAGCTGATGCCGGCCTTGTTCAGCAGATCGCCGATGTTCTCGCCGCCCATCGCGAGCGTGTCCCCCGGCGTGTCGGAATCCTCGGTGTAGGAGCAGATGTCGTAGTTGGGGTCGGCGTCGCTGTAGGTGGTGCCGCCGCCGGGCGCCGCCGGGTTGCCCGGCGTCGGGTTGGCGCTGCCGCCGTTGGTGGTGCAGGCCGAGGTGTTGATGACCGCACTGCCGGGACCGCAGAGCGCGCCGTAGGTCTGCGCGGCGGTGACGTTCAGGGCGCCGGGAGTCGACGGCCCGAAGGTGGTGCCGAACGAGTTGTCGTTCAGCGAGAAGTGCTGGGCGTAGTTCCACAAGCCCGTGACCGTGTTGCCGTCGTAGTAGTCCATGACGGCATAGTTGTCCGGCGTCGGGCCGCTGGGCTGGCCTACCGACTCAAGGCACTCGCGCAGCGTGAGACCGCCGCCCGTGTGCTCGATGAACTTATCCATCAGGCCGTGGTCGAACGCCAGTTGCTCGGCCGTGTAGTCGTGGTCCTGGTCGCACGTGAACGCCTGCTGAGCGGTCGAGGCGCTGCGGGTTGACCTGCTTGCCGGTCGCGGTGACGTTCGGGTTGTCGGTCAGCAGGGCCCCGCTCAGCCCGTTCACCGTCGGCGTCCCCGGCGCCGCCTTGAAGCTCGGCTCACCCGGAGGGTTGGCAGCGTTGGGGTAAGTACCGAAGTAGTGGTCGAACGACACGTTCTCCTGGAAGATCACGACCAGGTGCTTGATCGGTGTCGCCGTTGGCTGCGCCGCAGCTTGGGCTGCGGCCACTGCACTTGCGCTCGCGGCGACTGCGCCGGCGAGGAGCAAGGAAACGAAGCGTCTATGCGCCATCCACGCCTCCTGCGATTGGGTGTGATTGCGTTCGACGCGATCGCCGGCCAGGGGCACACCACCAGCTGATTCGCGCCGTCTCACACCTTTTCGGTCGGAGCCCCCGGCCGGGTTGCCAACTTGTTACCCGCGTGTTGCGGGGTAGTGACCGGGATCGTCGAGCCGCGCGCGGCCCGGGCGCCTACCATCCCCGCGATGCGCCCGACGGCGACCTCCGCGCCGCCCCCCACGGCCTCGCGGCCGCCGCGGTCGAGGGACGCGCGCGTGAAGTTTTCCCCTCTCGGACGTAGTGTCAGCACGATGACGTCACGAACGATCCGCCGCCGAGGCGTGCTGGCGCCGCTCGCCGGGGTGCTCGCGGCCGGCGCCGCAGCGCTCGCCCTCGCCTTCCCGGGTGGCGGAGCCGGCGCGGCCATTCGGCCGATCGTGGCGCCGGCGCCCCACACGCTCCCCACCCGGCGGCTCGTCGCGCTCGCCAAACGGCTGGCGGACGGTCTCGGCGACCCGAGGGTGAAGACCGCGTGGGTGGTCGTGACGACCCAGTGGCTGGCCGAGAACGCGACCTATCCGGGATCCGAGCCGCGCCAGCCGCACAGCCCGCGGGCATACCTCGTCCTCGTCCGGGGACGGTTCGTCTGCGGCGATTGCTCGAGGCCGTCCGGCGCCAAGGCTCCGAGCGGAAACGTCGCATACGACATCTGGGTGCCAGGCTCCGGTATCACCGACTTCGGCCTCCAGAGCCGCGTGCCGCCGGGGGTTTACAAGCTCGGGCCGATCATCACGCTTCCGCTCGTCTCTCAGTGCGGCTAGCTCACCGCGAAGCTCGTGGCGCTGGTCACCGTCCCCGCCGGTGTTGTCGCGTTCGTCACCGTCATCGGGCCGCTCGTCGCCATCGCGGGAACGGTTGCCTTCAGTTCGGTCGCTGACACATACGTCACTGTGGTCGCAGCGACCCCGTTGAATTTCACGCTCGACTTGGAGTTGAACCCGACACCATCGAGCTGCACGACGGTCCCTGGCGGTCCGCTGGAGGGACTGAAGCTCGTGACTGAGAACGTCGGCGTGAACACCTTGGAGGTGCTTGCCGTCCCGGCTGCGGTACTCACCGTCACGACGCCGGCCACGGCACCGTTCGGGACGATTGCCTTCAGCGCGGTCGCCGAGACGAACGTCACCTGCGGCGAGGGGAGGCCGGCAAACGCCACTGCCGCGCCGGGGACGAAGCTCGTCCCGGTGATCGTAACCGCGTCGCCGGTGATGGTCGAGACGGGCGTGAACGAGGCGACGGCCGGCGGCCCATACGCGTACAGCGCCGCGGAGGACGCGAGGCTCGAGCCGATCGCGTTCTTCACCGTCACCGTGATCGTGCCGCTCGCGTGCGCAGGCGCGAGCGCTTGAAGCTCGCCGGCGGAGACGAACGTCACCGACGTGGCCGCGGTCGAGCCGAACTTCACGGTGCTCGTGCTGGTGAAATCCCCCCCGGTGATCGTGACGTGGGTCCCGCCGGAGGTCGGGCCGGCGTCGGGCGACAGGGCCGTGATCCATGGAGCCCCGTAGATGAGCTGCGCCTCGGTTGGCTTGTAGACGACGCCGAATCCAGGCGTGCCTGTCAGGCTCGAGAACTGAGCGGTGCGCGAGCCGTAGACCAGCGCGGCGAATGTCTGTCCCGAGGTCGGCACGAAGCCGCTCGAGATGACGGCGTTCAGCTTCCCGGCGAGGGTGGCCGCGCCGCCGACGTCGAGTTGCCCGAAGCCGGCGCCCGCCGTTGGGCCGGCGAGGACCGTGTCGAGCACGCCCGCGGCCGTCTGCTGGTAGCTGCCCGTGATCGTCAGCGCGCCGCCGCTCGTCGCCGGCTGCACCGTGGCGCCATTCTGGACCGAAGCGGAGATCGTCCCGGACCCGGTCAGGACTCCGCCTGTCAGCGAGAGGGGACTCTGCACGTCGGAGATGCTGCCGCCGGCGAGCGTTGTCGACCCCGCCGTCTGCTCGAACTCGGCGAGCACGAGCGTGCCGCTCGAGAGCTTGAGCTTGCCGGCGTTGTCGAACTCCAGGCCGTCGGCAGCGACCGTGCCCGTGCCGGCCGAGACCGTGAACGTGCCGGTGTTCTTCAGGCCGAACGTCGGTCCGCAACAGGAGGCGGCGGCGAGCACGGTATTTTGCGGTGCGGTCATCGTGCCGGCGGTGACCCACTGATCTCCGAAGTTGACCCAGATCGTGTCCGGAGACGCAGTTGTTCCGGCGGCGATCGACACCCGGCCGTGGGTGGTCAGGACGCTGGTCTGGCCATTCGGCCGGCCAGTCACCTGATGGAGCGAGCTCGCGGAGATGTTCACCGGGATCGTGCTCGCGACGCTGATCGTTCCCGAGATCGGGCCGCCGGTCCAGTCGACCGAGCCGGATCCGGCCAGGCTGAAGGTTCCGTCGAGCGAGCCGGTGGAATCGAGCTCGAGCGTGAAGCCGGACCCGAGCGTGATCGTCCCGGCGGCGCTGACCGGGGCCTGCAGGTCGACGGATCCGCCGGAGCCCTCCAGGGTCCCGCCCGTGAGGGTTGCCGGGCCATTCGACAGCAGCAGCTGCTGCCCGCTCGCGACGTCGATCGTGCCGGTGTTCTGCATCGGCACCGGTGAGATCTGGGCCGGCGTCCCGGACGCCACCCCCGCGGGCGGAGCAGTCACATCGAGCGTGCCCTGATTGATCAGCAGCGGTGGGCTGTCATCGCAGCAGCTGTCTGTCGTGAGCGTCGCACCAGGCGCGAGCTCGAAGACCGCTCCCGCCTCATTCGTCGAGTGTGCCGGTCGTCCCGAAGCTGAAGCTTCCCTGATCGTCGATGATCGTTCCATCGTTGATGATCTGGCCCTGCGAGCTGCCGCACGCGAACGTCGACAGGCTCTTGCCACCGGGGCCGGTCACGTGCATCGTCGTCCCCTTCGCGATCGTGACGGCCGCCGCGAGGTTCCCGCCCGTGAACAGAAAGCTTCCCGCGCCGCTGATCGTCGCGCTCCCATCCATGCACGCCTGCGGTCCCAAATCCAACTGAAACCCGCTGCCCAGCGAGATGTTGCCCGCGAGCGTCGCCGGGCGCGCGTTGAGATCGAGGAGCATCTCGCCCGATCCGCCATACGACGAGCCGGCCCCGAACACCAGCGGCGCATTCATGTCCAGAAGCGCGCCTCCGGCGACCTGCACCGCGCCCGACTGCTGCAATTCTGCACCCGCCAGTGTCAGCTGCCCATCGGTCACGTCGACGGTGCCGCTGTTGACCAGCGTCCCGTTTGTCGTGCCGCAACAGTTGGCGTTGACATCATCGCTGCCCGTCGAGGTGAGAGTCGCGCCGGCCTCGACGGTGATCAGTCCTTGTGAACCGGCCCCACCCAGGGACAGGGAGCCGCCGGTGCCGCTGAGGTCGTCCAGCGTGAGCGCGCCAAACACGTCGATCTTGCCCGGCAGGCCGAGCCCCGGGTCCCCCACCCCCTTACTGTTGGCAGGTCCACCGATCGAACCCGATGCGCCGACCGGCAGAGTCACGCTCGCCGCGAGCCCGCCACCATCCCATTCAAACTGACCGGTCACCGTCAACGGGCCGCCCGCCAGGCTGCCGTCGCTCCCCGCGCTGGGCTGCACGGTCAGATCGGCGAGCGTGGTTTGTGGCATGTCGTCGATGTTCGCCTCTACCCCGATCACGACACTGTCCCCGCCACACGTGCCGGGCACCCCGTTCGGCTGCCAGTTGCCGGCCTTGGTCCAGGAGCTGCCGTCCGCGTCGCCGGTCCACTGGTAGCTCGTGCCGACACAATTCGGCCGGGCGGGCAACGTGACCGCTCCGGCAGGCGCGGCGAGCACCGCCAACGCCGACACGGTCGCCGCAATTGCCAATCCCGCCGTGCAGCGCCGCGCCCATATGGGCGGTCTTCCCAGCGCCGCGAGTTGCCGACTGTGCAGGTTCATCAGCATGAGGTGCCTCGCTTTCGCCGTGGGCACGGACCCTAGGGGTTCGCCGGGGTGCCGGGTGTGCGTCGTGTCACCCAAGCCAGTCATAAAACGCCCGGCCTCGGGCGCCACCCGCGCGGCGCATTCTGACCGCCAATCGGCTCGCTGTCGAGTCGATTCCCGCCGCGCCCAAACGCCGGCGGACGCGTCACCGGGCTCTTCTCACCGCCAACTCAGACGGGGCGGACTCAGTAGCCCGGGTGTGCGCCGTTGCGCGCCGCGGTCCAGAGCGCGTCGTCGCCGACCGGCAACCTGATCGCTTGGCCGGCGGCGACGAGCTCCAGCAGCGCGGCCTCCGCCCCGGAACGGTCGGGAGCGTCGTTGCCGTGCGTCATCAGCGCCGCCACTTCCTGCGTCGTCAACCCGTCGCGGAAGCGTTCGAGCAGCGGCGCGGGGGTCTCCGGCGGCGCCTGGCGCTCGAGCGTCGGATCCAGGTTGGCGATCAGAACGTCATACGCCTCGACCGGCTGGAAGCCGCCGGCGGTCAGCTGGACGCCATCGCGCTCGAACACGATCGAAGGAGCGGTGAAGCGCACGGGCCCGTCGGTCGTGGCCGTCTTGCCCTGCAGCTCGGCGGCGGAGCCGGCCGCCGTGCGGGTCGCCTCGCGGTCGCGCCGGTAGACCTGGAGCACGTCGGGCGCGTCGATCCGCGCGACGATCTCCTCCCCATCCAGGCCCGGCACCGCGGACAGCGCCTCCGCAAGCATCTCGTCGTCCTCGAGCACGAGCGGCGTGGTGAAGTTGGCCAGCTGCAGCGCGCGGAACGCGCGCCACTCATCGCCGGACTCGATCATCCCGGCCGCGATCACGGCCCGGCAGGCCCGCGAGGTCGCGCTGATGCGCGCCTTCGGCGCCGGCGAGAAGGGCATCCCGTAGCGGCGGAAGCGCAGCTGTCCGACCGCGCCGCGAAGCGGCGTGTAGCCGCGGCGCTCGTACTGTGAGGCCTCCTCGGTCAGCCCGATCAGCACGAGCCGCCAACCGAGCTGAGATCCATAGCGCCACTCGATCACGCGCAGCGCCGGGCTCTCGGAGTAGGCCCAGGGACACGCGGGATCGCTGTACAGAGTCGCGGAGATCATCTGATTGACATCTCAAATGTATACCACTGCTGACTGCTCCACCCGATCGAGCGCTCACTGCTCCAGCCGCTCGAGCCGATCGAGCAGCTCGGCCTGGCTCGCGTTGATGCGCGTGCGCCCTTCGGGCAGCGTGAACCACTCTGCGCGATCTACCTCGGGAAACGACCGGACCCGGCCCGAGCGTGGCGGCCATTCCAGCTCGAACGTGTTGCTCTGAGCCAGCGCCGGATCGAGGTCGCCCGCGAGCGCCCAAGCCATCACGATCTTCCCGCCTCGCTGCTTCACCTCGCCGAGCGGCCGCGCCGGACCCGCCGGCGGCGGCACCCCCAGCTCCTCTTCGAACTCCCTGCGCGCGGCCGCCTCCGGGTCCTCACCATCGCCGTATTCGCCCTTGGGGATCGACCAGGCGCCGGCGTCGCGCCGTGCCCACAGCGGGCCGCCGGGGTGCACGAGCAAGACCTCGAGCTCGCCGGCGCGCAGCCGATGCAGGAGGATCCCGGCGCTCCGAGCGGGCACGACGTCATCGTAATCGCAGCTCGTAGTGCTGATAGACGATCGATGGTCCCCAGTCGTCGATCTCGCGTTCCCAGACGACGCGGAAGCCGGCGTCGCGGTATAGACGCGCCGCCGCTCTGAGGGCGCTGAACGTCTCGAGGGAGAGATCGCACATGCCGGCGTCCCGTGCTTGCGCCAGCAGCTCGGCCAGCATCGTGCGCCCGAGCCCGTGGCCGCGCAGCTCGGGCCTGAGCACGAACCACCGGACGTGGCCGCGGCCGTCGCCCTCGTCGGTCAGCCCGAGCGCGCCCGCAAGCCCGCGCTCGCCGTCGATCAGCCAGGCGCCGCCACCGCCCCGATCGGGCCACCCACGCGCGAGCGCGTCCTCGAGCGTCCCCTTGACCCCGGCCCAGAACGCTGGCTGCATCCCGTGCTCGGTCGCGTACACGTCACGGTGCAGCTCGACGATCCCATCGACGTCGCCGGGGCGAAGGACGCGCCTGATCTGGATTCCACCCGAGAGGATCGCCGCTCCGTCCACGCCACTCAGTTTGACTGCCTGATTCAGCTATGCAACATAAATATGAGAACTGATTGATCGTGCTTTACGCTCAACGGGCGGTGGAGATCCGACAGCTTCGCTACTTCGAGGCCGTCGCTCGCGAGCGCCACTTCACTCGCGCGGCGCACGAGCTCCACGTCGCGCAATCGGCGGTCTCGCACCAGATCCAGCGCCTGGAGCAGGAGCTCGGGATCGAGTTGCTGCGCCGCACGACGCGCTCGGTCGAGCCGACCCAGGCCGGAGCGCTCGTGGCGGCCCGCGCGCGGGTCGTCCTCGCGGAGATCGACGCCCTGCGTGGCGAGATCGACGAGCTGCGTGGGCTCGTCCGCGGCCGCGTGGCAATCGGAGCGATGCTGTTCGGCGGCGAGCTCGACATCCCGTCGCTGCTCGTCGCGTTCACGTCGGCCTTCCCGCACGTCGAGATCGCGATCCGCGAGGGCATCGCGCACCGCATGCTCGAGATGCTCGGCGACGGCAGCCTCGACGTCTCGTTCGCGCTCGAGCTCGAGCCGCCTGTCGGGATCGAGCGGCTCGAGCTCTCCCACGAAGAGCTCGTCGTCGTCACCAGCCCTGCCCACCCGCTGGCCGGCGCGACGCCGATCCCGATCACCTCATTCGCCGGGCAGCCGCTGATCGCGTTCGAGCTCGGCTCATCGACGCGCCAGGCGCTCGACCGCGAGCTCGCCCGAGCAGGCATCGAGCCGACGATCGTGGTCGAGGGCAACGACCTGGCGCTCGTGCGCTCGCTCGCCGCCCGCGGGCTGGGCATCGCGATCCTGCCGCGATCGTTCGCCGAGCAACCGGGTCCCCGAGTCTCGTTGCGGCCGCTGCAACCGGCGCTCCACATCAAGGTCGCCTTGTGGTGGCAGGGCGCTCGCCGACTGTCCCCGGCGGCGCGGGCGTTCGTGCAGTTCACGGACGCGTCGCGGCAGGCAACGTCCGCGGAGCTGCCGGCGACGACCGCGTCACGGCCGGCGACGACCACGGAGCTGCCGGCGACGACCGCGTCACAGCGGGCAACGTCCACGGAGCCGCCGGCGACGACCGCGGAGCCTGGTTAACGCCCCACTCGAGCGGTGGCGAAGGGCCAGTGGGCAGTTGACCAGCTGGAGCTACGACAGCGTCCCATTCGCCGCTGGGCGCTGCTCGATTGGGACGTTAACCAGGTCGGATCCAAGGTTCGGGTGGCGCCGGCGCGACCCGCCCCAGTCGGCAAAGCGCCCGACGCAGCAAACCGCCCCACGCAGCAAACCGCCCCACGCAGCAAAACCGCGTCAGCTCGGCGGTACCTCTTCGAGCTCGGACAGGTGTGCGGCCGCCTGCAGCGCACGCGTGCGCGCCTCCTTCGCGTCCACCGCGGCCCGCTCAACAGCCCGCTGCGCGAGATCGGACTCGCGCTCTGCCTGTTCCGCCTCACGGGCCGCCTTCTCCGCGGCCCGCGCGGCTTCGTCGCGCACCCGAGCCGCCGCGTCGCGCGCCTGGGCCGCCGCCTGCGCCTCGGCGCGCGCCCGTTCGGCGCGCTGGTCGGCCGCGGAGGCCTCCTGCTCGGCCTCGAGCGCGCGCGTTCGCGCTCGCTCGACCTCGCGGCGGGGGACGACCGGCTCACGCCCCCCCGACTCTCCACGACCCCCCTTACGCCGACCCCCCTCACCGCCGCGCGCCGGCGCCACATCGCCCACCGGCAGCCCGCCCCCGAACAGCCCGAGATCGCTCACCTGGTGGTCGCGCACGAGCCGCCCCTGGCGCAGGAGCTCGCGCGCCTCGGCATCACCGGCGGCCGCGTGCAGGGTCTCGAACAGCTTGGACTGCACCTGCGCGGTGACGGGATGTCCCGCCCCGGCGAGCTCGGCCGCGGCCGTCGCGGCGAGCTCGCTGACGAGGCTGCGCTCCTGCGCCGCGGCCGCTCGCAGGGGATCCGACTCGCCCCCGCTCAGGGCGGACTCCTGCGCCTCGCGCAAGCGCTCGCCCGCCTCGAGCAGATCGTCGACCCGCCCGCGCGAGCGCCGGCGGACCTGGTTCAGCGCCCACGCCGCCACGGTCGGCTTGCGCAGTCGCTTGACGAGCTCGGCGCCGGCCCGGTCGCCGTCCGCGCGCAGGCGGCGCGCGAGCTCGTCGCGCGCCGGGGTGAAATCGGCCAGCGGCAACCCGTACAGCCGGTCGATCTCAAGCTCGTATGGATCCGCGGCGGCGGCCATCCCGGCCAGACGCTACCCGCGACAGCGGCTGATCCTGCAACGCGGCGCACGATCCGGCTCGGCGGCGCCTGATCTGGTTCCGCAACGCCGGGCCGCGATCAGGCGGCGAGCACCTCCGCCTCGGGCTCGTCGCGGTCGCCACCGCCGCCGGCAACGCCGTCCTCGAGCACCGCCGCCTCGTCGGCTCCGACGACGGCACGGCTGGGGCGCAAGCCGACCGCCGCGACCAGGGCCGCGACGAGCGCGATCCCGGCGCCGACCTCGAAGGCGATCGAGAACCCATTCGTGAGCGCGGCAGCGGCGCCAATCTGGGCGGCGCCGTGGGAGTGCGCGGCCGCGATCGTGCTCAGAACCGCCAGCCCGACCGCTCCGCCGAACAGACGTGACATGTTGAGCAGCCCGGACGCGAGCCCGCTCTGGGTCCGCGGGACCCCCTGGGTCGCCGCGATCGTCGAGGGCACGAGGCCGAGGCCCATGCCGAGCGCGCACAGGACGCCGCCCGGGAGCACCGGCATGAAGTAACTGTCGGTCGGCTGCACCGTGGAGAGGACGAGCAGACCGGCGGCGGCGAACAGCATGCCGGTCGTGACGACGTTACGCACGCCAAATCGCGCGACGAGCCGGGGTGCCAGCGAGGAGGTCGTGAAGATCGCCAGGGTGACGGGGAGGAACGACAGGCCCGCCTGGAGCGCGTCCTCGCCGAGGACCTCTTGCAGGTACAGCGTCACGAAGAAGAACATCGAGAACAGCGCCGCGTACATCAGCGTGACGACCCCGTTCGCGGCCCGCAGTCGCGGCAGCTTGAAGATCGCCAACGGGACGAGCGGCGCACGCGCGACCTGCTGCTCGACGAACACGAACGCCGCGAGCAGGACGGCGGCGATCGCGAGCGGCACGAGCACGCCGGTCGCGCCCCATCCCAGCGCGTCGGTCTGCACGATCCCGTATGTGAGCGCGACGAGCCCGCTCGTGATCAGGAGCGCGCCGGTGAGGTCGAAATGCCGCGGGCCGGCGACGCGCGGCTCGGTCGGGATCACGCGCAAGCCGACGACGACGGCGATGATGCCGAGCGGCACGTTGATCGCGAACACCGCCGGCCAGCCGAACGCCTGCGTGAGGATGCCGCCCAGCAGTGCGCCGGACGACGCGCCGAGCCCGCCGACGGCGCCCCACAGGCCGAGGCCGCGGTTTCGCTCGGGACCCTCAGGGAGTGAATACGTGATGATCGAGAGCGTCGCCGGCGACAGGATCGCGCCGCTGAAGCCCTGCAGCGCGCGCAGGCTGATCAGGAGCCCACGCGAGGAGGCCAGCGCGCACGCGAGCGATGACAGCGCGAACATCGCCGTCCCCGTGAGGAACACGCGCCGGCGGCCGAGCAGGTCGGCGGCGCGCGCGCCGAGCATCAGGAAGCCCGCGAACGTGATCGTGTACGCGTTCACGACCCATTGCAGGCCGGTCGTCGAGAAGTGGAGGTCGTCGCGCATCGACGGCAGCGCGACGTTGACGACCGTCACGTCGAGGATGACCATGAACTGCGCCAGGCAGACGACGAACAACAGCGCGGTGGTCGAACTGACCCGGCGACCGCGTGTCGGGATTACGCTAGATGCATCCACGAGTCATAGTATGCGATCATGGGTATCCAGGTACAAGAGAGGAGCTTATCCTGGTAGTAGATGTCACCCCCACCCGGTCCCGCGGCGAGTCTGCGGCAAGCTCCAACGGACATCGTAGACGCGTCGAGCTGGCGGACTTTTTGCGGCGGCGCCGCGCCGCGCTGAAACCTGAGGACGTCGGTCTGCCGGCCGGAGGGCGGCGGCGAACTCCGGGCTTGCGGCGCGAGGAGGTGGCCGCGCTGGCCGGGGTCGGCACGACCTGGTACACGTGGCTCGAGCAGGGGCGCGACGTGCGCGCCTCGCTCGACGTGCTGGAGGCGCTCGCTCGCGCTCTGCGGCTGACGCCGGCGGAGCGCACCCACCTCGTGCTGCTCGGCCGGGGCGAGGAGCCGCCGCCGTGTAAGACACCGGCCGAGCGCGTGTCGCCGACGCTCCGGCGGCTGGTCGAGGGACTCGGCGGGAATCCCGCCTACATCCTGGGGCGCCGGTGGGACTATCTCGCCTGGAACCGGGCCGCATGCGCGCTGTTCGGCTCCTTCGAGGCCGTCCCCAGGGCGCGACGCAACCACATCTGGATGCACTTCATGGACCCTGCCCGGCGCGAGACGTTGCCCGACTGGGAGCGCAGCTCGCGGCTGATGGTCGCGAAGTTCCGCGCCGACCACGCGCGCTACCTCGGCGATCCCGCCTTCGAGGAGCTGATCCGAGCGCTGCGGCAGTCGAGCCCGGAGTTCTGCCACGAGTGGAAGCGTCACGAGGTTGCCCGCGTCGGGGAAGGTCGCCGGACGGTGATCCACCCGCTGGAAGGACGGATGTCGTTCGAGCACGCCGTCCTCCAAGTGCCCGAGGCGCCCGACCTGCGGGTGTGCATCTTCACCCCCGCGCTGGAGGACGACACGGCCGCGAAGCTCGAGCGGCTGCTCGCGCCGAGCCCCGCACTGGTCGCCTGAGCGACCCAAGGTCCTCCGCCTAGACCGCCTAAGCGAGCCAAGTTCTCCCCTGACCGCGTTCGCCGGCGGTCAGCGAGGCGACAGCTAGACTCGCCGCGTGGCAGAGGGAGCGAGCGCGTTCGCAGTCCCGCCGCTGAAGCGAGCCGCCGCCGCGATCGACCTCCGGCGCCTCGTCCCCGTGTGGTCGAGCGCCGCGCTGATGCGGGCGATCCGCGCGACGATCGTGGTGCCGGGCGCGTTCGCGTTCTGCGACCAGGTGATCGGGAACCTCCAGATGGCGACGTTCGCCGCGTTCGGCGGCTTCGCCACGCTGGTGCTCGCGTCGTTCGCCGGCACGCGTCGCGACAAGCTGCTCGCGCATCTCGGACTCGCCATCGCAGGCAGCGTGTTGCTGATCATCGGGACCGCGATCAACTCGTCGACGGCGCTCGCCGCGGTCGTGACCCTCCCGGTCGCGTTCATCGTCTTCTTCGCCGGCATCGCCGGCCCGAATGCGGCCTCCGGCGTCACCGGGGCGCTGCTCGCGTACGTCCTGCCGGCCGCGTCCGCCGGAACGATGAGCATGGTCCCCGATCGCCTGATCGGATGGTGGATCGCGAGCGTCGCCGGCACCGCGGCCGTGCTGCTGCTCTCGCCACGGCCCGCGGGCGACAGGCTGCGCGCACCCGCGGAGGCGCTCGCCCTCGCTCTCGCCGACACGCTCGACGCCTCGCTCGCGGGAACGGCGAGCCAGGCGGACATCGACTACGCCATGGAGCGCAAGCACGACCTGTTGGCAGCGTTCACCGCGACGCCGTACCGGCCGTACGGGCTCGCGACCGCCGACCAGGCGCTCGCCAACGCGATCGAGCTGCTCGAATGGTGTACCTCGCTCGTCGCCGACGCGCTCTGCGAGCGCCTCGACGTGAGCGCCGGCAACCCGGCCGACCGGGACCTGCTCCGGACCGCGGCGAGCTCGCTCCGCGACGTCGTCGCGCTGGTCAGGGACGGCAGCGCGCGACCCGATCTCGACGAGCTCGACCGCCGCCGCGAAGCGAGCGTCGAGCAGATGAAGCAGCTCGACGCAGGCGGCGAGCATTTCCGGCGCGCGGCCCAGCTGGCGTTCCACGCGCAGGCGATCGGGATCGTGGTCGCCGCGCTGTCGGCGGACGCGCTCGTCGCGACCGGGCAGGCCGACCCCGACGCGATCCTCAGCCGCCAGCCGTTCTGGTCCGGCCAGGGGCTCTCGCCAGAGCTGCGCCGGGGCCGGCTAGCCGCGCTCGGCGGCACCGCTGGAGACGTCGTGCGCAACGCCAGCCTGCGCTCCGTCTGGTTCGTCAACAGCTGCCGCGGCGCGGTCGCGATCGCGGCCGCGGTCGCGATCGCGTCGCTCAGCAACGTCCAACACGGATTCTGGGTCGTCCTCGGGACGCTGTCCGTGTTGCGCACGAACGCCGGCGCGACCGGCTCGACCGCGATCCGGGCGCTGGCCGGGACCGTCGGCGGCTTCGTCATCGGCGGCGCGCTGTTGCTGTGGATCGGAACGGGCACGGCGGCGCTCTGGGTCGCACTCCCGGTCGCCGTGTTCGTCGCTGCCTACGCGCCCGGCACGGCTCCGTTCGCGGTCGGCCAGGCGGCGTTCACGGTCGTCGTCGCGGTCCTGTTCAACCTGCTCGTCCCGGTCGGATGGAAAGTCGGCGTCGTCCGCGTGCAGGACGTCGCGATCGGCTGCGCGGTCAGCGTCGCCGTGGGGATCCTGTTCTGGCCGCGCGGGGCCTCGGGCGTCGTGGGTGACGACCTCGCCGACTCGTTCACATTGGGCGCCGCGTATCTCGTCGAGGCGGTCGAATGGGCCTGCGGCAAGCGGCGAGAGGTCCCTGACGGTGCCCGCGCCGTGGCGCGCGCCACCGTCCGCCTCAACGACGCGATCCGCGGCTATCTCGCCGAGCAGGGCAGCAAGCGGATCCGCAAGGAGGAGTTGTGGAGGTTGATCGGTGGCTCGCTGCGACTTCGCCTGACCGCGCTCGGGCTCGCCTGGCTGCCCGAGGGCGCCGCCGACGTCGACGATGACGGCGATCGGTTGATCAACCGCAGTCGCCTGATCGCGATCTGGTACGAGCGGCTCGCGGCGCGCGTCGACCGCCCGGGCCGCCAGATGCTCGCGACGCTCGATCCACCGTCACTCGACTCGGTCCCGGCGTTCGATCCGGCTCCGGGCACCGCC
Source organism: uncultured Solirubrobacterales bacterium (assembly GCA_963763525.1). Taxonomy (GTDB): domain Bacteria; phylum Actinomycetota; class Thermoleophilia; order Solirubrobacterales; family Solirubrobacteraceae; genus Palsa-465. Next base: position 689,732 of record CAVXPA010000003.1, on the reverse strand, counting down.
AACGCGGGCTACGCGATCTGGGTGCAGGAGAGCCTGCACCATCTTGCCCAGCACCTCGACGATCTCGTGCCCCCGGCGGAGCACATCCAGAGCGTGCGCCGCCGGCCGTGGTGGCGGTAGCGGCGCTCGCCGGGTCCGGACGACAGCCCGCGCGGCCGGACTAAGCCGGAGGGCCGTCGCGCGGCCGATCTAAGCGGGACGAAAGCCGCGCGGCCCGGCTAAGCCGGCGTCGCCGCTTCCAGCCAGCGGCTCAGGGCGTGCCTGCCGACCAGCGTGACATCGCCGTCGCCCGTGATCCAGTCACGTGCGTGCAGCTCCCGGACGAGCCCAAGCGCGTCGCTTGGTCCCGGGCCCTCGCCGCGAGCCGCGAGCGCGTTGCTACCCGGCTCGACGGTCCAGCGTCCGGAGTCGAGCGCGGCAAGCGCCAGGCCCTGCTCCTCGGTCGGTAGGTCCAGTGGGTGAGGAGCGGCGCTGCGAAGCGCGTCCTCGGAGGACCGCCGCGCGGCGCCGGCGGCTCGGAGCGAGACGTCGTCGCCGATGTTCTCGGCCTGCACTCGAAGCCAGCTGCCGGCCGTGTCCGCCCACTCACGCGCCCGGTCCGGATCGACCCCGATCGCGTTCGCGATCTCGTCGACGTCCAGGCTCGTTATCCGCTCAGCGGAGCGGCCGAGCTCGCGCGCGAGCGCGCGAAACATGTCCTCGAAATTCTCTGGTCTGTCTTGTTCATCTGCGCACATACATCAATGATTGCACGCCGCGGATATGGGGCAAACGCTCTTCGACGGCTCTTCAATCAAATTCACGTTGTTCTCGCGCTGCGATGCTGAACTGGCTGACATGAGCACCGAAGCCCCCCAGCAAACCCTTGCCCCGGCCCCGGGCCGGACTCACGAACAGGAAACGGCGCCGCTGCCGGCGCCCGAGAGCCTGCCGGCCGCGAACGCGTTCCGGTCGCTGGACCACCGCTGCCGCAGCCGCGCGGTCCTGCCGGGGATGGCTCGTCGCGGCCCGTACCTCGCGGTCGAGGACGGCGGACAGACGCGCCTCATCGCGCTGGAGGCGCGGATCACCCACATCGGCCGCAGCATGCAGGCGAATGTTCGGATCGAGAACCAGAGCGTCTCTCGCAGTCACGCGATCATCGTGCGCCACGGGCGCTTCGCCCGCCTGCTCGACAATCGCAGCTCGAACGGGACCTATCTCAACGGGCGCCGGATCGTCGCGACGAACCTCGCGAACGGCGATCTGATCGGCGTCGGGTCGCTCGAGCTGCGCTACGTCGAGATCCCGTAGCCCGACTCGCCGACGGGCTCCTCGCTGACATCGCGCGCGACGAGAGCCGCATAAGCGCCACCGCGTTCCAGCAGCTCGTCGTGCGTGCCGCGCTCGACGATCCGCCCTCGATCGAGCACCGCGATCTGATCCGCGTCGCGCACGGTCGAGAGCCGATGCGCGATCGTGATCGTGGTACGACCTTCCGACAGGCGCTCGAGCTCGGCCTGCACGGCCGCCTCGGTCTGGGTGTCGAGCGAGCTCGTCGCCTCGTCGAGCACGAGCACGGGCGGGTTGCGCAGAACCGTGCGCGCGATCGCCATGCGCTGCTTCTCGCCGCCGGAGAAGCGATAGCCGCGCTCCCCGACGATCGTGTCGTAGCCCTCGGGCAGCGAGGAGATCAAGTCGTGGATCCGCGCCGTCCGCGCCGCGTCCTCGATCTCCTCGTCGGTGGCGTCCGGACGCGCGAAGCGAAGGTTCTCACGCACGCTGGCATGGAACAGATACGTCTCCTGCGAGACGACGCCGACCGTCGCGGCCAGCGACGCGAGCGACGCATCGCGAACGTCCACGCCGTCGACCGTCACCCGCCCCTCCTGCGGCTCATACAGCCGCGCCACGAGGTAGCCGAGCGTCGTCTTCCCCGCGCCGGTCTCGCCGACCACGGCGGTGCGCGTGCCGGCCGGGACGGCCAGGTCGATGTCCTGCACGGTCCAGTCGCCCTCGTCGGAGTAGCGGAACGACACTCCCTCGAAGCGGACCTCGCCGAGCAGCTCCTCGGGTCGGAGCTCGATCGGTTCGGGCGCCTCGACGATGTCGACCGGCAGGTCCAGGTACTCGAAGATGCGGTCGAACAGCGCCATCGACGCCTCCACGTCGGCGCCCACGCCGAGCAGGCTCTGGATCGGGAACAGCAGCCGCGTCTGCAGCGTCGTGAACGCGACCACCGTGCCGATCGAGATCGAGTGGCCGACGAAGCTCTGGCCGGCCAGCCAGTAGACGATCGCCGGCTGGATCGCGAACGTCATCTGGATCGTCGACATCACCCACCGGCCCGCCATCCGCGAGCGGACCTCGAGATCGGCGACGTCGGCGGACTCGGTCGTGAAGCGCGCGGCCAGGTCGTCGCCGCGCCCCATCGTCTTGCCGAGCATGATCCCCGACACTGACAGCGACTCGGCGACGAGCGCCGAGATGTCGGCGAGGCGCCGCTGCTGCTGGGTCGTGATCTTGCGGCGCATCTTCCCGACTCGCCGCGTCAGGTACACGAACAGCGGCACGAAGATGAGCGAGAGGATCGCCAGCCGCCAATCGAGCAGGCACATCGCGATGATCGCTGCGATCACCGTGGTCGCGTTCTGCGCGATCGTGGTCGCGGTGTTCGTGACGACGTTGTCGAGCCCGCCGATGTCGTTGGCGATCCGCGACTGGACCTCGCCCGTCCGAGTGCGCGTGAAGAACGCGAGCGACATCCGCTGCAAATGGCGATACACCGCCGCGCGGAGGTCGTGCATCACGCGCTGACCGATCGCGTTGGAGATGTAGGTCTGCCAAACGCTGAGGACGGCGTTGATGATCGCGATCGCGATCATCGCGAGCACGAGCCAGGTCAACAGCGTCGTGTCGTGCTCGAAGATGCCCTTGTCCAGCACGGCTCGCAGCAGGAAGGGCTGCAGCATGGCGAGGCCGGCCGAGAACACGATCAGCGCGAGCACGGCGTACAGGCGCCAGCGATATGGCCGGAACAGCTCCCAGATGCGGCGGCGGTCGCGCTCCCGGTTGGGATCCATCAGCGGCGGCGGCTTCTGCTCGGGCGATCGCATCTTGCGCATGGTGCCGGGTGCGGCGCCGTGCGCCGCGCCGAATCCACGTCCCGATCCGAAGCTCATCTCTTCCATGATGACGCACCGCTCCGCAGCTTCGGCCGGCAGCCGGCGCGGACCGGCGGCCCCGGCGCCCGGGAGTGGGCAATACTCGAGTGGAGATGACGGGAACAGAGCTCGGCCTGGCGGTCTCGGTGTTCCTCGCCTGCATGGTGGAGGCAGTCGAGGCACTGACGATCGTGCTCGCGGTCGGAACGACGCGGAGCTGGCGGGCCGCGTTGTACGGCTGCGCGGCAGCAATCGTCGTCCTCGGCGTGGTCGTCGCTGCGCTCGGACCGGCGCTGACGAGCATGCCCCTGAACACGCTGCGCCTCGTCATCGGTGGCCTACTCCTCGTCTTCGGACTGCAGTGGCTGCGCAAGGCCGTGCTGCGCGCGGCGGGTCGGAAGGCGCTTCACGACGAGGAGGCGACGTTCGCGGCGGAGACCGAGGCGGCGCGCAGCGCCGGCTCGCACACGGTGCACGGGATCGATGGCTACGCGTTCGCGGTGTCGTTCAAGGGAGTCCTGCTGGAGGGACTCGAGGTGGCGGTGATCGTGCTGACGTTCGGCGCGAACCAGCACGACGTCGGCCTGGCCGCGGCGGCGGCGGGGGCGGCGGTCGCAGTCGTCGCGCTGGCCGGCGTGCTCGCGCGGGCGCCGCTCGCCCGCGTGCCGGAGAACACGATGAAGTTCGCGGTCGGGGTCGATGCTGACCTCCTTCGGCACGTTCTGGGGAGCGGAGGGCGCGGGCGCCTCGTGGCCCGGTGGGGACTCGGCCCTGCTCGTGCTGATCCCCGCGCTGCTGATCGCCTCCCTGGCGATGGTCAGGTGGCTTCGCCGCGCGCCGGCGCCGACCCGGCCAGTGAGGCAATCGGCGTGAGCTTCCTCGGCAGGATCGCGCACGGCGTCTGGGAGTTCGTCGTCGGCGACGACTGGACGCTCGCGGCCGGCGTCGTCGTCGCGCTCGGCGTGACGGCGGCGATCGCCGGCGGCGGCGCCGCGGCCTGGTGGGTGATGCCGATCGCCGTCGTGGTTCTGCTCGCGCTGTCGTTGCTCCGAGCGATGCGCTGAGCCACCGCGGCAGGCACGACCAGCGTCCAAATACACTTTTCTCTGTGGAAACGGTTCCCGAGCGGATCCGGCCGCCGACCGAACCACCTGCGGCCCACAGCTCCGATCTACCGAATCCGCGCGCCCCCCTGACGCTCGATCTCAGTGTCGACGCGTCCTCGCGCGCGGCGCTGCGGCGCGCGCGCGTACTCAGCGAGCTGCGCCGGCTCGCCCCCCTGATCGCCGTCTACGCCGGCACGCGGCTGCTGCTGATCATCGTGGCCGCGATCAACGGCGCCGCGACCCACCACGCTCTGCACGACGAGCTCGCCAACTGGGACGGCCTGTGGTACCGCGAGCTCGTCAACAAGGGCTATCCGACCCACGTCACGCATACACCGTCGACGCTCGGCTTCTTCCCCCTGTTCCCGATGGCCATGTGGCTGGTCTCGCGTGGGCTTGGGATCAGCACCGACGCCGGCGGCTTCATCATCGCGACGACGGGGGGCTCGTCGCGACGCTGCTCGTCGAGCGGCTGGCGAGCGGCTGGTGGGGGCGCGAGAGCGGGCGCCGGGCGGCGATCCTGTTCTGCGTCTTCCCAGGCTCGGTCGTTTTCCTGATGAGCTATCCCGAGGGCCTGGTGATCTCGCTCGCCGCGGGCTGCATCCTGGCGCTTGAGCAGCGTCGCTGGCTGCTCGCCGGCGTCCTCGCCGGCTTTGCCACGGCGGCGGGACCCGACGCGCTGGCGCTGGTGCCAGCCTGCCTGGTGTGCGCGGCGCGCGAGCTGGGGGTCCGCGGCTGGAGCGCTCGCGAGGCGCGCCGCAGCCTGCTCGCGCCCGTGCTCTCGCTCACGGGGATCTTCGCGTTCGCGCTCTTCCTGTGGGCGTGGACGGGCACGCCGCTGGCGACGCTGCATGCCCAGAGCGCCGGTTGGGGCGAGAGCACCGATGCGCTCGCGCTCCCGCACCAGGTCGAGGCGCTCGTGCACGAGATCTCCTTCACCCATTTCGACCGTCCGACGATCAACCTCAACATCCCTGTCGGGCTGCTCGGCGTGGTCATCCTGATCATCGGGCTCGTGCTGCTCGCACGCAGGCCGGGTCGCGTGTCGCTCCCGGCAATCGCGTGGACGGTCGGGATCGCGTTCCTCACGTTGACCTCGGAGTTCGTGCAGCCGAATCCACGCATGCTGATCACCGCCTTCCCCGCCGTGATCGTGTGGGTTCAGTACGTCAAAGGGCGTAGATACTGGGCGCTCGTGGCCGTCAACGTCGTGCTGCTGGCGTTCCTCAGCGCGCTCACGTTCGTCGGATTCACGCTGCGGCCCTAGGGAAGCGTTCTAGCGGGCCTCACCGGGACCGCCGGCCGGCTCGACAAACAGCTGCACGTGCACCGGCGCCGCGTATCCGAACGACCGCACGCGCGAGTGGGAGCCGTACGCGCGCGTCAGCGAGGCACGCAACGCGAGGTAGCGAGCCCGGTTGGCGAGCGCTTCCGACGGCCCGTTCGGCTGTCCCTCGTGGCTCGAGACGAGCCACAGCCGCGGGCAGTGGCTCGGCAGCGTCCCGAGCTCGCTCGCCGGCAGCGTCGCGTAGTCCTCGACGAACGCCGGGTCCGCGCGCCACGGTGCGGACGGGAGCACCGGTGTCGGTGAGCGCGTGCCGGGCCCGAGGTAGTACTCGAACCCCATGCGGCCGTCGGACGGATAGAACGCGACGCAGTCGGCGGGCTGCGAATGCGCACCGACGTACGCCGCGGCGCCGCGCCAGTCCTCGGGCGAGACGCCGTAGCTGGGCACCAGCACCAGCGCTCTGAGTACGAGCAGCGCGGCCAGCGCCGACCAGCTCGCGAGCGCGGGTAGACGGCGATCGAAGATCACCAGCGCGAGCGCCAGCGCGACGGCCGGCACCGTCATCAGCAGGTTGCGCGGGAGGAAGATCGAGTCGCCGAGCTCGGACTCGACGACCACCAGCACGAGCGGCACGAGCAGCCACGCGAGCACGAGCGCGACCGGCCACGAGCCGCGATCTCGGATCCACCGCGAGACCAGGACGCCGATCACCGCGATCAGGACGACGCCGAGGAAGGCGAGCAGCGCATCGCCGGCGACGCCCATCCGGAAGCTCGGCTCGAGCCCGGCGGACGTGATCGACTCGGCCACCTGCTTGGCGACCGTCAGCGTCGGTCGAGCGACCCAGAAGAGCTGCCCGGAGCCTCGCTGCAGGGCGAGCACGACGAGCGGAACGCACGCCGCGGCGTACAGCGCGAGCGCGCCCGCGAATGCACGCAGCGCGGCCGCCCGGCGATCGCGCAGCGCGGCGATCGTGACGAGCTGGGCCGGGATCACGAGCACGGCGACGAACGTCGCGTACATCGCCAGGCTCATGCACAACGCGTAGGCGAGCAGCTGCCAGAGAACGGGGCGTTCGCCCCGCGCTCGGTCGATCAGCGCGACGAACGCGACGTACGAGGCGGTCGTGAGCGCGACCATCGGCGCATAGCCGCGCGCCGACTGTCCCCAGAAGACGAGCGGCAGGCTGACGGCCGTCAGGAGCGCCGCCGCCAGCGCGACGCGCCGGTCGAAGCACCGCAGCCCCAGCACGGCGACGAGTCCGGCGCTGGCCGCCGCGGCCAGCACGGACGGCAGCCGAAGCACGGTCGCGCTGTCGCCGAAGAGGCCGATCAGCACGTGCAGTAAGAGGTAGTAGCCCGACATGTTGCCGCCGTCGTGCTCGATCGCGCGCACGAGCGCGGCTCCGTGCTGGGCGGCAATCGTCGCCGTGGCGGTCTCGTCGAAGCCCAGGCTGCGCCCGCTGAGCTGCCAAGCGGATAGAGCACCAGCGAGCAGGGTGGGGACCGCGACCAGGAGAGCGTCGGCCCGCCGGCGACCGAGACCCAGTCGCCCGCGGCCGCGCCCTTCAGTCCCGCGTGGCGGCGCGATTCCGGGAGCTACTGCCATCGGTGAAACCGTACCCGCGCCGCCCAGCGCCCGGTTCAGCCTGCACGCCGACCCCCTTCCCGGACCCCCCGGTGATGGCGTCCCATCCAGTCCTGACCTAGCCACAGCTTTCCATGCCATACGCTTCATGCATAGATGGATCTTCAGCTGCAGCAGTTGCGCGCGTTCGTCACGGTCGCCGAGGAGCTCCACTTCGGCCATGCGGGTCTTCGCCTCGGCCTCTCGCAGCCCCAGGTCAGCCGGCACGTGCGCGCGCTGGAGGATGGGCTCGGCGTCGCGCTGTTCCGGCGCACCCCGCGCCGCACGGAGCGACCGATGCCGGCAGTGCCCTGCTCGAGGACGCGCGCGAGACGCTCGCGGCCGCCGAGCGGTTGCAGGCGCGCGCCGGCGTGGCGGGGCGCGGTCAGACCGGGCGCGTCGCCGTCGGCTTCGTCTGGAGCACGCTCGCCGGCTTCCTGCCGCCGCTCGTTGCGAGCGCGGCGGAGCAGCTGCCGCGGATCGAGCTGTCGGTCTCCCAGCTGCGATTCCTCGAGATCGTCCCCGCACTGCGGCGCGGAGAAGTGGATCTCGTGATCGCGCGCGCGCTCCACGAGGACAGCGAGATGATCGAGCGGACGCTCGTCTCGGAGCCGTCGCTGCTTGCGATCCCGGAGGGCCACCGGTTCGCGCTCCAGGACGGGGTCACGGTCCCCGAGCTCCACGACGAGCCGATCGTCGCGCTGCACCGCTCGCTCGCCCCGCTGGCCTACGACGCGGTGCTGGCGGCCGCACGCGAGCTCGGCGCGCAGCCCCGGATCGTCCAGCACGTTCGCTCCGCGTCGGAAGCGCTCGCACTCGTCAGCGCCGGCATCGGCGTATACCGGCTGGCGGCGAGCGCCGCTGCGCCGCAGCCGGGGGTCGTCTACCGAGTGCTCGAGGAGGCACCCACCAGGGTCATCCTGTTTCGAAGGCCCGAGCCGGCGGCGCCACCCGTCGCGGCCGTCGAGGAGCTGGCGGGGCGTTTGTTCAGCGATGCGTTCTACGCATCGAATGATGAGCTGGCGGCCGTCGAAGCCCGCGCCCCCGCGGGCTAGCCTGCCGCCATGTGATCTTTTCCGCGACGCGGCGCTTGCGCCAGTCGACACGGCTCCGCGCGCTCGTTCTGCTGTGGCATTCGAGCCGCGCGCTGGCGCTGCTGGCGATCGTGTTCCTGCTGCTCGAGGGCGCGCTCCCGGTCCTCGTGCTGATCGCGATGGGTCGCGTGACGGGCGACATCCCGGCGGCGGCGACGCTCGGCCTGACCTCCCCCGTGGGGCGGCGCCTGCTGCTCGCACTCGCCCTCGCGGGCGGTCTGTACGCGATCTCGCTGATGCGCGGACCGTTCGAGGACGCGCTGGCCGCGGCCGCCACCGCCCGCGTCGACGCGACCATGCAGCGCCGGGTCGTCAGCGCTGTCTGCACGCCGGTCGGGATCGAGCACCTCGAGGACGAGCAGGTCCTCGAGCAGCTCGCGTCGGCCCGGGGCGAGTTGCTTGGAGGCCAGCCGGCGGGCGCCGCGCGAGCGCGGCTCGCCGGGGCGCCGCTGCGACGCAGCTGGTACCTGCTCGGGCTCGCCTGGAAGCCGCCCGGGGCCAAGGAGATGCGCGTGTTCGGGCTCGGCGACTGGGTCGCGGAGCGTCACCGGACCGAGTGGCTCGAGGGGATCGAGCCGGCGTGGCAGGAGCTGCGCGCGCTGAACGTGCGCACGTGGCTCGCCGGGGCGGTCGTGCTCGCCGCCTACGGCGCCGGGGCCGGGGTGCTCGGCTGGACGGCCTACCACCAGGAGATCACGCTGCGGACGCTTGCGACGATGCTCCCGATGCTGCCGGCGACGATGTCGACCGGCTCGATCACGCTGGCGGACATCAGCCTCGAGCGCTCGCTGTCGGCGCTGCCCGACCTCGATCGACTCACGGCCGAGCTGGGCCAGGGCGACGGCGAGGCGCGGCACGGCGCGGGGAGCCGGGGCAGGGCGACGCGGAGCCCAAGACCGCGCTCGGCCGTCCCGCGGCCGGCCTTCCGCGCGGGCGCGTGCGCTTCGAGCGCGTGACGTTCGGCTACCCCGGGCGCTGAACGCGCGCGAGTGGCAGCGCCAGGTGGCCGTCGTCTACCAGGACTCGGCGCGGTTCCCCTTCACGGCCGCCGAGAACGTCGCGATGTTCGACGCGCAGCGTGGCGCGCGCGGCGATCCGGAGCTGCTCCGGCGCGCGGCCGAGCGAGCCGGCGCGGAGCAGATCATCGCCCGCCTGCCCGACGGCTGGGACACGGTCCTCTCCCCCACTACGCGGGCGGCGTCGATCTCAGCGGCGGCCAGTGGCAGCGAATCGCGCTCGCGCGGGCGCTCTACGCGGTCCAGGCCGCGATCGCGCAATCCTCGAGCCAGGTCGTGCTCGGCGTTCGAATCGCCCGGCTGGCGGCGACGCTGCCGACGCTCGAGCATTTCGAGCGACCCGACGTGCTCGCGCGCCTGGAGCAGCTGACCGACAACCGCCGCACGCTCGCGGGCGCGCCGCGCCAGCTGATCGGACTGGTCGGACAGGCCGTGCGGGCGATCGCGATCGTCGTGCTGCTCGCGACGATCTACCCGCCCGTGCTCGTCGTGCCGCTGCTGGCGCTCGCGCCGGGGCTGTCCGACCGGCTCGCCGGCCGGCTGCAGCAGCGCGCCGACGACGAGCTGGCCGAGGACCGCCGCCTGCTCGCCGACATCTTCTCGCTCGCGACCACGGCCGCGAGCGCGCGCGAGCTGCGCACCTACGGCGTCGCGGGAGCGCTGGCGGAGCGGCACGCACAGCTGAGCGAGCGCGTGCGGCGTCGGTCGGTCCGGACCGCGCTGCTCAGCGCCGGGATCGAGTCGCTCGGCTCCCCGGCACCGGCGATCGACTCGTGCTCGGGCCGCTCGAGCTCGAGCTCCCGGCCGGGCGCACGGTCGCGCTCGTCGGCGAGAACGGAGCCGGTAAGACCACGCTGGTGAAGCTGCTGTGCGCGATGTATCGACCGACCGATGGCAGGATCCTGCTCGACGACATCTCGCTGGACGAGCTCGACCCCGGCGCCTGGCGTGCGCGCGTCAGTGCGACCTTCCAGGACTACGTCCGCTTCCAGTTCACGCTCGGCGAGAGCGTTGGCGTCGGGGCTCTTCGGAGGACAGTGGCAGCGGCTCGCGCTCGCCCGCGGCCTGATGCGAGAAGCGCCGCTGCTGGTCGTCCTGGACGAGCCGACGGCGAGCCTCGACGCGCCGACCGAGACCGCTCTGTTCGCGCGCTACGCCCAGGCGGCGCGCGAGGCCGGCGCGGCCCACGGGACGATCACGCTGCTCGTCTCGCACCGCTTCTCGACCGTGCGCTCGGCCGACCTGATCGTCGTGCTCGAGCACGGGCGCGTGATCGAATCGGGCTCGCACGCGGCGCTCATGTCGCTCGGCGGGACGTATGCGGAGCTGTTCGACCTGCAGGCCCGCGCCTACTCGCACCGGGGGTAGCCATGGACAGCACGACCAGGCTGGCGGCACATAATGCCGACGCCACGAGCACCGGGACGCCGTCGCCGGTCAGCTTCGCGGCCGCGCCGCCGCCGGCGGAGCCGACGATCACCCCCAGCGCCCAGGCGAGGTTCATGATCGCGGCGGCGAGCGCCTGGTCGAGCCCGCTGCGCTCGGCCGCATCCGACAGCATCGCCATCGCGGGCGCCCAGAACACGCCGAGTGCCGCGTAGAACACGACGAGCACGAGCGCGAGCAGCACCGAGCTGGCGGGCACCGTGAACAGCAACAGCACGCCCGTCACGACGAGGAGTCCGAATCGCAGCGGGATCATCCGCCCGTGGCGGTCCGACAGCTTCCCGACCGCCGGCGTGACGACCGCCTCGAGCGCTGCCCCGACGAGGAATGTCGCGCCGATCGCGAGCGTGCCGGCGCCGAGCTCGTGCAAGCGCAGCGGCGCGAGCACCGTGATCGTCCCGCTTGTCAGCGCGGGCAGCGCGACCAGCCAGATGCCGACCACGACCTCGCGCCGGCGCAGCACCGCGAGGACCTGCCGGACGCCCTGGCCCGAGGGCACGTGGCTCGACGGCAGGCGGCGCGCGTGCACGAGCAAGAACAGCGTCAACAGGGCGATCGCGCCGAATGTCGGCCCGCGACCGATCCCGCCGGCGATCGTCCCCAGCACGGGTCCGAACAGGGCTCCCGCAATCGCCGCCCCGAGCGTGTCGCCGATCAGGCTGCCGCGCCGCTCGGCCGGCGTGTCCGCGACGAGCCACGCGAGCCCGCCCGCCCACGTGCATGCCCCACCGACGCCCTCGACGAACCGCGCGATGTCGAGCGTCGCGACGTTGTCGAGCACGCCGAACGCCACGGTCGACGCGGCGAGCAGGAGCAGGCCGGCGCAGACCGTGAACCGCGGGCCGGTGCGGACTGCGAGCACGCCGGCGGGCAGCGAGGCGATCAGCGCCCCCGCCGGGTAGCTGGCGGTCAGCAGTCCAGCCGACAGCTTCGACAGTCCCAGCTCGTGGACGAGCGAGGGCAACAGCGGTGCGATCGCCGCGTAGAACATCGTCTCGACGAACACGACGGCGCCGATCACGAGCACGAGCCGACGCTCGGCAGCACTGACGCTACCCCGGGTGGCTGGCACGACCGTAGACCGTAGACGGTCCCGGCGCCGGGCCGGAACCGGCGTTGGTCGCCGAGGCTAACCGCGGCGATTGCGCCCACTACTGTTCGTAACACCAAAAGCGAGTAGAGGAGCGACGAGTGAAGATCCGCGCCGCGGTCCTGGAAGAGTTCGGTCAGCCGCTCAACGTCACCGACATCGACCTCGGCGACCCGCGCGCCGGCGAGGCGCTCGTGCGCCTCGAGGCCTGCGGGGTGTGCCACACGGACATGTACACGGCCTCGGGCGCCGACCCGTCCGGCTACGCGCCGACGGTCCTGGGCCACGAGGGGGCCGGCATCGTCGAGGCGGTCGGCGAGGGCGTGAGCAGCGTCGTCCCCGGCGATCGCGTGGTGACGCTGTTCTCGCCTCAGTGCCGCGAGTGCGTCCACTGCCGCAGCCCGAAGACGAACCTGTGCCTTGCGATCCGCGAGCAGCAGAACCTCGGCTACCTCCCCGACGGCACGACGCGGCTCTCGCGTGAGGGCGATCCGATCCGCCACTTCATGGGCACTAGCACCTTCGCGCAGTACACGGTGATGCCCGAGATCGCGCTCGCCAAGGTGCCGAGCGACGCGCCGCCCGACCGTGCCTGCCTGTTCGCGTGCGGGCTCTCGACCGGATTGGGCGCGGCGATCAACACGGCCAAGGTCGAGGCGGGCGCGACCTGCGTCGTGTTCGGCGCCGGGATGGTCGGCCTCGGCGCCGTCGCCGGCTGCCGGCTGCAGGGCGCCGGCCGGATCATCTGCGTCGATCTGTCCGAGCAGCGCCTGGACCTCGCGCGCGGGCAAGGCGCGACCGACACGTGGGTCGGTGGCCCCGACACGGTCGCGCGCGTGTTGGAGGAGACGGGCGGCTTCGGCGCCGACTACACGTTCGAGGCGACCGGGCTCGTCGCGGTGATGCGTCAGGCCGTCGAGTCAGCCCGGATGGGCTGGGGCCTGTGCACGGTCGCGGGCGTCGCCGGCAGGGGCGAGACACTCGAAATCGTCCCGCGCTACCTGATCACGGGCCGGCGCGTGTGCGGCTCCTCGTTCGGCGGCGTCAAAGGCCGCGACCAGGTGCCGGAGCTCGTCCAGCTCTACCTCGACGGCGAGCTGGACGTCGACCCGTTCATCTCCCACCGGATCACGTTGGACGAGGTGAACCGCGGCTTCGAGCTGATGCACCGGCAGGATGGAATCCGCAGCGTGATCACGTTCAGCTGAGCTTCGACTCGGCGTCGGGGTGACACTCCCCGCCGGACCCCTCCTCAAGGCATATGATCAGGCCGACGTCTCGATGTCGAGGGTGCAACAGGTGAGGTGAGGACATGCCAGCCGAGTTCGATTACGTGGTGGTCGGTGGTGGCTCAGCCGGGGCAGTGGTTGCCGCCAGACTGTCGGAGGATCCGCAGACGTCGGTCTGTCTGCTCGAGTGGGGAGACACCGATCAGGGGAACGACGACGTGTTGCTGATCCGCCGGTGGATCGGGCTGCTCGAGGGTCCGATCGATCTCGCGTATCACACGACGCTGCAGCCGCGTGGAAACGCCCACATCGTCCACTCGCGGGCGAAGGTACTCGGCGGCTGCTCCTCGCACAACACGATGATCTGGTTCAAGCCGTTCCCCGGGGATTGGGACGATTGGGTGAAAGCCGGCGCGAGCGGGTGGGATCACGAGACGATCGATCCCTACTACGCGCGCATTCCCGGTCCACATCACATCGTCGCGCCGGCGGATCAGAACGCGATCCTGAAGGACTGGATCAAGGCGTGTGCGGGGGCGCTCGGTGTCACCCCGAACGTCGATTGGAATTCCGGGCCGTTTCCAAACGGCGCGGGCTTCCTCGACGTCGGCTACAACCCCGCGACCGGCGTTCGCTCCTCGTCGTCGGTCATGTATCTGCACCCGATCCTCGGGAAGCGGCCCAACCTCTCGCTGCAGACGCGCTCGCGAGCGATGCGGATCGAGTGCCGCGACGGTCGCGCCGTCGCCGTGGACGTCGAGCGCGACGGCGGCGCTCACGACCGAATCGAGGCCGGCAAGGAGATCGTCGTCTGCTGCGGCTCGGTGGACTCGCCTCGGCTGCTCCTCTACTCGGGGATCGGCCCGCGCCGCGATCTCGAGGCGCTCGGGATCGACGTCGTGCACGATCTTCCCGGCGTCGGCGAGAACCTGATCGACCATCCGGAGTCGATCATCATCTGGAAGCTGAGCCGTGAGATGGGGCCGGAAGGGGTCATGGACGCCGACTGCGCATTGTTCGTCAACCGCCTCGGACGCGACGATCGCCCCGACTTGATGTACCACACGTATCAGCTGCCGTTCACGCTCAACACCGAGCGGCTGGGTTACGAGGTGCCCGAGGATCGCTGGTGCATCTGCATGACGCCGAACATCCCGCGTTCGCACTCCAAGGGTCGCATGTATCTCCTCTCGCGCAATCCGGAGGTCAAGCCGGCACTCGACTTCCGCTACTTCACCGACCCGGACGACTACGACGAGCAGACGATCATCGACGGCCTCAAGATCGCCCGCCAGGTCGCGGCCGAGAGCCCGTTGGCCGAGTGGATCGAGCGGGAGATCGCGCCCGGGGAGCGGCTGAGCACCGATGAGGAACTGTCAACCTACGGCCGGGCGGTTCACCACACGGTCTACCACCCGTCGGGAACCTGCCGGATGGGCGCGGCCGACGACGATCTGGCAGTGGTCGACCCGGAGCTGCGCGTCCGCGGGATCGAGGGCTTGTCGATCGCCGACGGCGCGATCTTCCCGTCGATGCCCACGGTGAACCCGGTCGTCGCGACGTTCATGCTCGGTGAGCGTGCCGTGGACCTGATCCGAGAACGAAACAGCTGATCGCGGTTGCCGTTGCGATAGCGCACCGCTAGCCTTCTTCGGACGGTGCTGCTCGAGACCCCAGCCGCACTGCCTCCGATCGCCACGTCCGCACGGCCGCGGGTGATGGTCGTCTTCGAACGGGGTCGCGCGGGCGTCGCGGCGGCAGCGCTCGCAAGGTTGCTGGCAGACGAGGACGACGCCGCTGTGACGGTCGTCAGCGTCGTGCCGACGGCCTCGGCGTGCCCTCGCTGCGTCGGCTCTTCGGTGGCGCTCAACGCCGCGATCGCCGAGGCGGCCGAGCAGGAGCTCGCGCAGGCGCGCGCGATCCTCGCGGGCGTCGAGCGCACCTCCTTTGCCGTGCTGCCAGACGCGACACTGCCCCAGTTCGCGGCCGCTGAGCGCTTTCGGCTCGTCCTGCTGCCGGCTCGCCGGCGGCTGCTACGCCGCTCGAGGCATCCGGCCGCGAAGGCGCTCAGGCGCGCCGGCGCGGACGTTTGGGTCGTCGATCCGCCTTCGCGTCGTTCGCGCCCGCCTGCAGGCTAGCCCGCCGGCGGCGCTGCTGGATCCGGATCGCCACGCCGATCGCGGCGCCGATGAAGACCGCGCCGAAGTACCACGGGGTGACGAGCAGGGCGATCGCGACGCCGAGCATCGCCAGCCAGATCGCCGGCCTCCAGTCGCGCCAGTCGCCGGTGAGCGGAAGTCGGCTCATCGCGTGGGCCCACTCAACTCGACCGCAACCCGCTTCTGGATCGAGGCGATCGCCCGGAACGCCTCGCGCAGGTTCGTGCGGGTGAGCTGGCTGAGGTCGCGCGGATCGACGAAGTCATCCGGTTCCTCGCCCGCCAAGAGCTGCTCGACCTGATGGTTCAGCCGAAGCTCGTTGATCAGCTCGAACGCGTCCAGAAGCGTGTGCGCGTCGGTCGGCGGCAGCGTCTGCGCCTCGGCCGCGGCACGCAGGCGCTCCGTCGTCGAAGCGCTCGTCACGCCGGCGGCCATCGCGGCCCAGCGGGCCAGGTCGACGATCGGGATCACGCCGCCGTGCTTGAGGTCGAGCCGTCCCCTGTGCTCGCCCGAGTGCTCGACGACGAGGCCGCGGAAGAACCCCGTCGGCGGCCGGTGTGAGAGTGCGAACCGCGCCAGCAGCCGCAACAGATCGGGATTGGCCGGCGCGAGCCGAAACGTGTCGGCGACCGGTGTACCGGTGTGCACGCCCCACACCGGCCGGCTGTCGACGAGCACCGAGACGAGCAGCAACGCCTTGTCCTGCGTCGGGTCGGCGATCCAGCTGCGCCCCGCCCGCTGCCATGACTCGAGCGAGCGAACGAAGACCGGGTTCGAAGCGGAGGCGCCGTGCCGGTCGTCACGCAGGCCACACCGCTCGAGTCCAGCCGTGACCGTGCGCCCGAGCGCCTGCAGGTACGGCGCAACTTCGTCGCCGGCTAGCTCGCCGCCGCCGAACCAGACGATCGCGCAGTCGACGTCGGCGCTCGGGGCCGTCTCGCGCCGGCCCTGACTGCCGAGCGCGAGCCACGCGAACGGCGCCGGCGGCTCGCCCGCGCGCGCCACCTCCAGCTCCAGCAACCGGCGCGTGAGTGCGTCGACGACGACCGCCCGCACCGCCATCGTGCGCGGTGGCGCGACGCGCGCATTGTGCAACGCGACGACCAGTGGATTCAGCTGCGCGCCGACCGCGGCGACCGCCTCGACGGTCTCGGCGTGCGCGATCCGCTCCCGCAGGAGGAACGACGAGCGGCTCTGTACGGCGACGATGTCGCCGTCCTCGATCACGCCGACGATCTCGCCGCCGGCGGACACGACCGGGAAGTGGCGAAAGCCGCGGTCGAGCATCTCGAGCAGGACGTCGCCGCCGAGGCGGTCGGGGGGACACGTGTATGCCGGCGCCGACATCGCCGCCGACACCGGCGCGTCGGCCGGCATCGCGGCCGCCAGCACGCGCGTGCGAAGGTCCCGATCGGTCAGGATGCCGAGCGTTCCGTCGGAGAGCTTGACGACGACCGACGTAGCGGGCGCGGCAGCCATCCTGCGCGCCGCTTCGCTGATCGGCGTGTCCGGGTCACAGATCACGGGACCGCCACGCAGGAGCGCCCGGACCGGCTGCTGCGTCGGATCGAGCGGCTCGCCGACCCGAGCACCGCCCACCTCGACGGGCGACTCGAGCAGCGAGCGAGTGACGAAGCGAAGGCCGGCCGGCTCTCCGAGCGGCTCGTGCGCGACGGCCGCCTCGATTCGGTAGCAGACCGTGTCCTCGGCGGCCCGCGCCTCGAACCCCGTCGGCAGCCCCGACAGCATCGACGCGTGGCCGAACAGCTCCCCCTCCCCGAGCAGGTCGAGCACGCGGCCTTGGTGCAGGATCTCGACCGCGCCGCTGCGGACGACCCGCAGATGCTCGACCGGCCCGGAGCCCTCGGAGAAGATCGTCTCTCCGGCGCCGTAGTGCTCGAGCTCCGCGGTGCCAGCAACGCGTTCGACCGTCGCGAGCGCGAGCGCGTCGAACGGGGGATGCGACCGCAGGAAGCGGACGGCCTCGCCGACGTCCGCAGTCGTCGTGCTCACACTGCGTGCCTCGCTAGCACCGCGGCTAATCGACCCCGTCCGCGTCCGATCATGGAACTGCGTCGCCTAACGGCGCCGGGACCGGCGCCGCGGGAATGTCGGCTCTGTGCTCCTCCAGGACCTCCGCGGACTTGTTGCGCTGGATCAGGAAGTAGTACAGCGTGCCGATGATCACGACCGCGCCGATGAACAGCACCGGCGACCACTGGAAGTACCAATGGGGCTTGCCGACGGAGTTATAGACCTGATTGCGCGGCCAGGCGATGTTGATCGCCACCAGTGCGCCGTATGCAACGGCCAGGATGTTGACGAGTAGCCCCCAGCGTCCGAGTGAGAAGTAGGGGCCGTGATCCGGCCTGGGCCATTGGCCGCGCAGGCGGCGCACGAGCATGGGCCCGGTCACGCCGAGGTACGCCATGTAGAACATGATGATCGCGATCCCGGTGATCACGAGGAAAGCGCTCTGATTGCCAACGTTGATCGCCAGCAGCGCGATCGCAAGGATGCCGGTCACGAGCGCGGGGACGATCGGCACCTTGCCCCGACCGGACACGCGCGCGACCTGGGAGCCGAATGGCAACTTGTTGTCGCGCGCCATCGAGAACAGCATCCGGATCGTGGCGGCCTGAACCGCCAGGCAGCAGACGAAGATCGCGAGCGCCGTGTCCGCGAGGAACACGTTGCCTGTGGTGTTGCCGAAGGCGCCCTTGATCACGTATGGGAGACCAAGGAGCCCGATGTTCTTGTTGGCGATGTCCTTGTTCGCCATGATCGCAAGCAGGATCACGAGCCCGCCGATGATCGCGGCCGTGGCGATCGCGCGGATGATCGCGGGCGGCGCGTTGCGGCGCGGGTCGTTGGTCTCTTCCGCCAGGGTGCCGGCCGTGTCGAACCCGTACATCACGTAGGCACTCAGCAGCCCGCCGATCAGCAGCGCGCCAAAGTAGCCCCAGGGATGGCCGGCGCCGTAGCCGTAGCTGTGGAGGATGACGGACGGGGGCTGGTGCAGGTGGAAAAGCAACAGGATGATCAGGACCGTCGAGCCGATCAGCTCGGCGGCCACGCCGACGTTGTTGATCCGCGACATCAGCTTCACGCCCAGCATGTTGATGGTCGTGGTGATGATGATCAGGATCGTCCCGAGCAGGAGCGCGTTCTGTGCCCCGCCCTTGGTGAACGTCAGGCCGGCGTCCGCCGCGCTGCCCGCAATTTGGAGCTTGCTCGTGATCTGTGGCAGCACGACCTGCCAGTCGACCGCCACGGCCGCGATCGTCACGATCGCGCCGACGATGTAGATCCAGCCCGTCATCCACGACGTGAAGCCGCTCGAGATCTGCTTGGACCACTGGTATACGGAGCCGGCGATCGGATACTGCCCGGCCATCTCCATGAAACACAGAGCAACAAGAATCTGGCCGCCGACCACGACCGGCCACGTCCACCACACGCCCGGCCCGGCGTAGAGGTAGCCGGTCGCGAACAGCGCCGTGACGCCGGTGAGGATCGAGATGTAGCTGAAGCCGGCCGCGAACGCCGAGAAGCTCCCGAGCGAACGATCCAGCTCCTGCTTGTAACCGAATGTAGCGAGCTCGCTGCTGTCCGCAGCCTCCCCGGTGGTCGGCTCTGTTGCCGTCGCCATCAATCAACCTCCCTCTCGCCGCACGCTCCGCGCGCGGACTTGTTCTCCGCCATGATCAGCCCGGCGGCAGCCAGCGCCGGCGCCGGTGCGCCACCACTGCTTGGATGCGTAGATCCAGGCCTGATCGGCCCGTTATATATCAGTTGTCTAACTGTGTCAACGGCGGCACCCGCGCCGTCGCGGCGGGGCTGCGCGCAAGCGCGGCATTGCATGTAGCCGCGCACGCGGCTACAGGACCGTTCGGATCTCGCTCTCGAACGTCGCGATGTGCCCCGCGAGGATCTCCCGCGCCCGCGCCCCGTCGCCGTCGGCGATCGCTCGCAGCACGTCCTCGTGCTCGTGTACCCGCAGGAACAGGTGCGGGAGCCGGTCGAGCACGAGATGCCAGATCCGCAGCGAGAGATTCAGATACCGCCCGAGTGTCTCGGCAAGGTAGGGATTGCCGGTCGCGCGGAAGATCAGCCGATGCACCCGAGCGTCCAGCGCCATCAGCGCCTCAACATCGTCGCTTCCCTTGCTCGCCCGCAGCTCCCCCAGGAGCTCGTCGAGCTCGGCGCGCTGCGCCTCGGTGATCCGCTCGGCCGCGCGGTATGCCGCGTGGCCTTCGAGCTGGGCGCGCACGTCGGTGATGTGCGCGAGGTCGGTGATGTTGATCTCCGACGCGAACGTCCCGCGGCGCGGGAACACCGTCACCAGGTTCTCCAGCGCGAGCCGCTTGATCGCTTCCCGGATCGGCGTGCGCCCCATCCCGAGCTCCGCGCCGATCAGGTCCTCGTCGATCGGTTCGCCCGGAGCGATCCGCAGACTCACGATGCGGTCGCGCAAATCGGCGTACGCCCGGTCCGCCAGCAGCTCGCCGGGCGCCTGCTCACGCGATGATCGCCCGCGCCCAAGGGACCGCCGGCCATTCGCCGAGTCGACCCCGCGCGCTGATATATGAGTCATCGACGGAGGATTCTATCGCCGGTAAGCGTGCAGGCAACCTGCCTAACTGCCCACTCGAGCGTCTGCACCTGGATAAGTGCCCACTCGAGCGTCCCCCGGCGGCCAGTGGGATGAAAACCAGCTGGAGGAGGGAGAACAGCCCGCTCGCCATTTTTCAAGGCTCGACTGGGTAGTTGTCCAGGCTCCGAACATGGAGAACAGCCCACTCGCCGTCGCACGCGGCGCGAGTGGGTAGTTGTCAGGCCCACGCCCCGGACCCTGGATCGCCCCGGCGAGTTACTGCTGCCCGAACAGCTCCGCCGCCCGTCGGTTGATCTCCTCCATCGACAGCACCTCGGTCCGCTGGCTGAGCATCCACTGGTGCCCGAACGGGTCCCGAAGGCGCCCGCCGCGCTCGCCGTAGAAATGATCCGCGAGCGGGTAGACGACCTCGGCCCCGGCGGCGACCGCGCGCTCCCAAACAGCATCGACATCGGCCCAGTAGGTGGCCATGATCGCTGTCGGAACGCCACCGAGCGACTCCGGCGAGCGGGCAGGGCCGCCGTCGCCGTCGGGACCTTCGGCGGTGATCATCACGACCGAGTCGCCGATCTGGAGCTCGGCGTGGATCACCTCGCCGTGCGGGCCGAGGAAGGGCTCCGAGAGCTCACGCGCGCCGAACGCGCGAACGTAGAACTCGATCGCAGCCACGCCGTTGCGCACGACCAGGCGCGGGTTGACCGTGTGGAGGTGCTCCGGGATCGGCTCAACGGGCACGAAAGCCGATTGTCTCAGTCGCCGAGCTCGGCCCGGCGGCGGATCACGTACTCCTCGAGCTCGGCCCGGATCGCATCGTCCATCGGCGGCTGCTCGTAGCGCTCGAGCGTCGCGCGCCAGATTTCCGCGGCGCGCGCGGTCGCGTCGCGGCTGCCGCGCTTGGTCCAGCGGTCGAAGTTCTCCGTCGAGGAGAGCAGCGGCCGGTAGAAGCACTCCCGGAAGCGTTCGAGCGTGTGCGCCGCGCCTAGGAAATGGCCGCCCGCGCCGACCTCGACGTGCGCGTCGAACGCGAGCGACGCTTCGTCTACCTCCAGCGGCGTGAACTCCCAGATCAGCTCGCGCAGCAACTCGATGTCGACGATGAACTTCTCATAGCAGGACACGAGCCCGCCCTCGAGCCAGCCGGCTGAGTGCATGACGAAGTTGGCGCCGGCGAGGAAGGTCGGCAGGAGCGTCATCAGGGACTCGTAGGCCGCCTGCGCGTCGACCGTCTGCGACGCGTTCAACGCTCCACCGCCGCGCCACGGGAGCCCGAAGCGCCGGGCGATCTGCCCGGTGCACAGCACGCCGATCCCGGACTCGGGCGTCCCGAACGACGGCGAGCCGGATTGCATGTCGGTGTTGGACAGGAACGAGCCGAATACGACCGGGCAGCCCGGGCGGATCAGCTGTGCGAGCGCGATCCCGGCCAGCCCCTCGGCGATCTGCTGCACGAGCGTCGCCGGCAGCGAGACCGGGGACATCGCCCCCATCAGCAGGAACGGCGTGATCACGACCGCCTGGCGCGCCTGAACGTACTCGAACATCGCCGAGAGCATCCGATCGTCGTAGCGCAGCGGCGAGTTGACGTTGATCAGCGAGATCGACACGGGCGCGCGTTCGAGCGCCTCGCGCCCCCCGAACAAGATCTCGCCCATCCGGATCGTGTCAGCCGCGTTCGGCCCGGACGTGACCGACCCCATGTACGGCTTGTCCGACAGGGTCTGGAGCGCGAACACCATGTCGAGGTGGCGCGAATCCAACGGCCGATCCTCGGGCTCGCAGATCGTGCCACCGGGCGAGTCGAGCTCGTCGAACGCCTGCGCGAGCCGCACGAGGTTTTCGAAGTCGGCCATCTTCGCGTCGCGGCGACGTGGCGCCCTCGCGGATGAACGGGCACCCGTAGACGGGGGCGAACGCCATCCGGTCCGCGCCGATCGACAAGGTCCGCTCCGGGTTGCGAGCCTGCAGCTCGAACTCGCGCGGCGCCTTCGCCACCTGCTCGAGCACGAACTCGGGGTCGAAGCGGACCCGGTTGCCGTCCTCCACGATCTGCCCGTTTGCGCGCAGGAGCTCGACCGCCTCGGGCAGCAGGAATTCGATTCCGAGCTCCGAGACGATCCGGCGCCAGCCGCGGTCCAGCACCTCCATCGCCTCTTCGCTGAGGATCTCGTAGCGGGGCATCGCGTTGACGAACACGGCTGACCTCCTGGCGCTGAGGTTGACGTTGCTTGTGGGCGGTCGTAATATAGCTCTCGTGGAACAACTGTTCCAAGTCCCCGGCACCGAACAGTTCAAAGCCCCCGGCACCGCCGCCGTCGACCGCGGCGCGGAGCTGCTGCTGCTCGTGCTCGAATCGGAGCAGCCGATCGCACTGAGCGAGCTGGCGGCGGCAGCCGGAATTCCCAAGAGCACCGCCTCTCGCCTGGTCAGCGCGCTCGAGCGGCGCGGCCTGATCGAGCAGGACGGCGAGCGCGGCCGTTTGCGTCCCGGGCCGGCGATCCTGCGCGTCGCGGAACGCGGCATGCTCGAGCGAAACGTCGTCGAGCTCGCGCGCGGATCGCTCGACGCGCTCGCAGAGGCGAGCGGCGAGACGATCAACCTCGCCGTCCCGGCCCGACAGGGCGTCGAGCACCTTGCGCAGGTCGACAGCCGGCACTTCCTCGGCGCCGGACAGTGGGTGGGGCGCTCGGTCGAGTACCACTGCACCGCGGTCGGCAAAGTGTTCATGGCGTTCGGGCGCGCGACGATGCCGGCGCGGGCGCTGACCCGCTACACCGAGCACACGCTCGCCGACCCGGTCCGCCTTCGCGCCGAGCTCGAGCGCGTCCGCCGCGACGGCTAGGCGCAGGCGATCGAAGAGCTGGAGCTCGGCCTCGCCGCGATCGCGGCGCCCGTGCGCGGCGCCCGCGGGGACGTCGTCGCCGCGCTCAGCATCTCCGGTCCGACGGTCCGGATGACGCCGGCGCAGATCGACGAGCTGCTTCCGGTCCTGATCAGCGAGACGCAGGCACTGAGCCGGCGCCTCGGCCACTCCGAGCCAGGAGAGAACGCCGCATGACGCACGAGGAGATCCTGCAGCTGCTCTACGACGAGACCCTCGTCGGCAACGCGCCTGCCGTGACCGACGGCGTCCGGCAGGGACTCGACGACGGGCTCGAGCCCGAGCGGATGCTCTACGACGCGCTGATCCCCTCACTGGAGGAAGTCGGCGCACGGTTCGAGCGCGGCGACTACTTCGTGCCCGAGATGCTGATCGCCGCGCGCGCGATGCAGGGCGCGCTCGACATCCTGCGGCCGCTGCTGGCGGAGACCGGCACGGCGCAGGTCGGCACGTTCCTGATGGGCACGGTCAAAGGCGACGTCCACGACATCGGCAAGAACTTGTGCAACATCATGCTCGAGGGCGCCGGCTTCACGGTCATCGACCTCGGCGTCAACGTCCCGCCGGAGCGCTTCATCGAGCAGATCGAGGAGCACAACCCGGACATCGTCGGCTTCTCGGCCTTTCTCACGACGACGATGCCGATGTTCAAGGCGAACATCAACGCGCTCGAGAAGGCCGGCGTGCGCGACCGCGTGATCGTGATGGTCGGCGGCGCGCCCGTGACGCAGGAATATGCCGACGCGGTCGGCGCTGACGGCTACTCCGCCGATGCCTCCTCGGCGGTCAAGAAGGCGAAGGAGCTGATCGAGCTCCGGCGAGCCCAGGTCCCCGCATGAACCCCCCGGGCCTTTCTGGCGCAGGTCTCGCATGAACGCGCCCGGCCTCCTGGCGCGGGTCGAGCACGCGATCAAGGAGCCGGTCTGGGGTTGCCGGATGTGCGGTCAGTGCGTGCTGCACTCGACCGGGCTGACCTGCCCGATGACGTGCCCGAAGACGCTTCGCAACGGGCCCTGCGGCGGCGTGCGGCCCGACGGTCACTGCGAGGTCAAGCCGGAGATGCGCTGCGTCTGGCTCAAGGCGTACGAGCGCTCGGAGCGCCTGCCGTTGTGGCGCGGCCACATCGACGACCTGCGCCCGCCGGTGGACAACAGCGCTCGCAGGGCACCTCGTCGTGGGTCAACCTGATCAGCGGCCGCGACCGCGAGATGCCGGCGGGTTGGGGCGCGGGGCGCGATGTCGGCGCTTGAGCGCAAGCTCGCCGCCGGCGAGTTCGTCGTGACCGCGGAGATGCCGGTGATCAACGGCGGCGGCCTCGCCGACGTGCGCCGGCAGCTCGCGCCGATGCGCCCGTTCGTCGACGCCTTCAACGCGACCGACAACCCGTCCGCGCACGCGCACGCGTCGCTCGCTCGCGGTCGCGATCGCGCTCGCCCAAGCGGGCGCCGAGCCGATCATGCAGCTGGCCTGCCGCGACCGCAACCGCCTCGCGCTGCAGGCCGACCTCGTCGGCGCCGCGATGCACGGGATCAAGAACGTCTGCTGCCTGACCGGCGACGACGTCGCGCCGGCGACGAGCCCGAGGCGCGCCGCGTGTTCGACCTCGATTCGCCACAGCTGATCGCGCTCGCGCGCTCGCTCGCCGGCGGCCGCTACCTATCCGGGCGGCCGCTCGCGCCGGCACCGCGCTTCCTGATCGGCGCGGTCGAGAACCCGGGCGCGCCGCCGTTCGAGTACCGCGTCCGCCGGGCCGCGAAGAAGGCGCTCGCCGGCGCTCGCTTTCTGCAGCTGCAGATCTGCTACCGCCCCGAGCTGCTCGAGCGCTTCATGCAGGCCGCGCAGCGACACCGGCGTCAGCGAGCGGATCGCGCTGATCCCCTCGATCTGCATCCTGCGGAGCGTCCGCGGGATGCGAGTTCGTCGCCACGCGCGTGCCCGGCATCGACGTCCCGCCGGAAATCGTGCAGCGCGTCGCGCGACGCGCGCGACGCCGAGGTGGAGTGCTTCGAGATCGCCTACGAGCTCGCCTCGCACGCACTCGCGCAACCCGGCGTGGCGGGCCTGCATCTGATCTCGTTCCGCAAAGACGCGGGAATCGCGCAGCTGTGCCGGCGCCTTGGCATTGCACCTCGAGCAGAAAGGGACAGCGATGGACACAGTGCTTCAGTCGCGGTCTAGGACCGTGACGATCGGCGCCGAGCAGCCGTTCTGCATCATCGGCGAGCGGATCAACCCGACCGGCCGCAAGGCGTTCGCCGAGCAGCTGCGCGGCGGCGATCTGTCAACCGTCGCGAGTGATGCGATCGCGCAGTCCGAGGCCGGCGCCGACATGCTCGATGTCAATGCGGGCATCCCGCTCGTCGACGAGCCGGAGCTGCTCAAGGCGATGCTGCGCGCCGTCCAGGACACGGTTGAGCTGCCGGTCTGCATCGATTCCTCCGTGATCGAGGCGCTCGAAGCCGGCCTCTCGGTGTACGAGGGCCGCGCGCTGGTCAACTCGGTCACGGCCGAGGACGAGCGGCTCGACGAGATCCTGCCACTCGTCGCGCGCCACGGCGCCGCCGTGATCGGGCTCGCGAACGACGAGACCGGCATCCCGGAGACGCCGGAGAAGCGGCTCGAGTGCGCGCGCAAGATCGTCAGCGCAGCCGGCGATCACGGGATCGCGGCCCAGGACGTGATCATCGACCCGCTCGCGATGACGGTCGGCGCCGACACCGAGGCCGTCACCACGACGCTGCGCACGATCAGCCTGATCCGCGACGAGCTCGGCGTCAACATGTGCCTCGGCGCGTCCAACGTCTCGTTCGGGCTGCCGCAGCGCCACGTCCTGAACGCCGCGTTCCTGCCGATGGCGATGGCCGCGGGGCTGACGAGCGCGATCATGTCGACCGCCGCCGTGTGCGTCGAGGCGGTCCGCGCGTCGGACCTGCTGCTGGGTCACGATCCCTGGGGCACGAGCTGGATCGCGGCGCACCGGGCACGTCAGGCGAAGGAGGCGGCGGCGACCGCATGAGCCAGACCTCGCCACGCGCGGCCGCGCTGCGGGCACAGCGCGACGAGCCGATCGAGCCCGAAACCGGCGACGGCGCGCAGCGTGTTCGCCTGCGCTTCCTCCCCGACGGCGCCGAGGTGCGCGTGCCGAGCGGCACGCCGGTCTTCGATGCGGCGAGCTGGAACGGCATCGCGATCGATTCGACGTGCGGCGGCCACGGGACGTGCAAGAAATGCAAAATTCGGATCGTCTCCGGTCAGGTGCCGGTCGGCCCGCTCGACCCCCGCGCGTTCACCGGCGAGGAGCTGCGCGACGGCTGGCGGCTCGCCTGCCGGGCGGGGGCCCGCGGCGATCTGGTCGTCGAGGTGCCGCCCCTGCAGACCCGGCCGAAGGCGGCGCTCGCCGGCGTCGGGCGTCACGTGATCCTCCGCCCGTCGGTCCAGAAGCGCCACCTGCTCCTGGACGAGCCGTCGCTCGAGGACCAGCGCTCCGACCTCCAGCGCGTGCTCGACGCGCTCGATGACCTCGAGCCACGCACCTCGGTCGAGGTGCTGCGCTCGCTCGGCGGCACGCTGCGTGGCGCCGGCTTTGACGTCACCGCCGTCCTCTGCGACGAGGAGTTGATCGACGTCGAGCCCGGCGACACGACCGCGCGCCGGTTCGCGCTCGCGTTCGACCTCGGCACGACGACCGTCGTCGCGACGCTGCTCGACCTCGAGAACGGCCAGCCCGTCGCGGTCCGCTCGATGCTCAACCGCCAGCAGCCGTTCGGGGCCGACGTGATCACGCGCATCTCCGCGACGATGCTCGACGAGCGGGCGCTCGCGCAGCTGCGCGAACGCGCCCACGAGACTCTTGCCGCGCTCGCGCTCGAGGCGTGCGTGGAGGCCGACGTCGCGCCGAGCGAGGTGTACGAGATGACGGTCTGCGGCAACGTGACGATGATCCAGCTGGCGCTCGGGATCGACCCGGAGCCGCTCTCGATGGCGCCGTTCGTGGTCGCCAGCCACACGCTCCCGCCGGTCACCGCGAACGACTTCGGAGTCTCGGTCCACCCCCGCGCGCCCGCGTTCGTGTTCCCCTCTGTCGGAGCCTACGTGGGCGGTGACATCGTCGCCGGGATGCTCGCCACGGGCCTGACGCGTGATCGCCGGTTGCGCCTGTTCATCGACGTCGGCACAAACAGCGAGATCGCGCTCGGCTCCGAGCAACGCGTGCTCGCCTGCGCCGCCCCGGCCGGCCCGGCGTTCGAGGCGGCTCAGATCAAGTGCGGAATGCGCGCCGGACCCGGCGCGATCGAAGGCGTCTCGATCGACGGCGACGCGGTCTCGCTCCAGGTCATCGGCGACGCGGAGCCGGCGGGCATCTGCGGGTCCGGGCTCGTCGACGCCGTCGCCGAGCTCGTGCAAGCGGGTGTCCTGGACCATTCGGGGCGCTTCGCCGCGGACGAGGAGCTCGCCCTGCGCCAGCCGGGACTCGCGTCGCGGCTGACCAAGATTGGCGAGGAGCGGGTGTTCGTCCTTCACTGGCGCGGCAGCGACCCTGCGCGCGCGGTGTTCCTCTCCCAGCGGGATGTCCGCGAGCTGCAGTTCGCCAAGGCCTCGATCGCGACCGGCTGGAGCATCCTCGCGCGCGAGCTCGGCGTCGTTCCGGAGGAGATCAGCCAGGTGCTGCTCGCCGGGAGCTTCGGCGCTTACCTGACGCCGCTCAGCGCCGTGCGGATCGGGCTCGTGCCGAAGCTCGCGCTGCCGCGGATCGTCTCGGCCGGCAACGTCGCCGGCGAGGGCGCGAAGATCGCGGCGCTGTCGCTGCGCGAGCGCGCGGACGCGTACTCGATCGTCGGCGAGACCGAGTACGTGGAGCTGTCCGGTCGCACCGACTTCAACGACATGTTCATCGACCAGCTCGCGTTCCCGGGATGAGCACGGCGGTGATCGCCTGCGGCGCGCTCGCGGCCGACGTGCAGGCGATCGCGCGCCGCCGCGGGTGGACGATCGACGTTCATCCCGTTCCGGCGCTGCTGCACAACCACCCGGAGCGGATCGCGCCGGCGGTGGCGGTGCAACTCGAGCGCCTGCACGCGCGCTACGACGCGCTCGCCGTCGCCTACGCGGACTGTGGCAGCTACGGTGCACTCGACGGCGTGCTCGCCGGCGCGGGTCTCGAGCGGTTGCGTGGCGAGCACTGCTACGACGTGTTCGCCTCCGCAGAGGTGCAGGTTTGCCTGCACGAGGAGCCCGGCACCTACTTCCTGACCGACTTCCTCGCGCGCACATTCGAGCGAACGGTGATCCGCGAGCTCGGCCTCGACCGCCATCCGGAGTTGCGCGAGGACTACTTCCGCCACTACACGCGCGTGGTCTGGTTGGCCCAGCGCCCGACGCCCGCGACGCGCCGAGCGGCCGAGCGCGCGGCGGCGCGGCTGGCGCTGCCACTCGAAGTCCGCGAGGTCGGCACCAGCGCGCTGGAGCGCCAGCTCGAGCGCCTCGTGGCCTAAGCGCTCAGGCGCTCAGGGTTGGAACTCCCTGGGCTCCCCTTTGGCGGAGGCGAGGTACTCCCGCCACCCACCGTACTCGGTGATCTCGCGATGACCCGCGAGGAGGGCCGGCTCGGCGAGGATGCCGAGCACCTCGGAGCCGTCCTCGAGCTGCACCTTGCCGACGCACAGCCCCGGCGGCTCCTCGAGCAGGATGAGGGTGACGCCGGCCCACGGAACCCGCCACACCTCGAGCCTGAGCGCACGGCCACCCCCGGCGACGCGAACCATCCCGGGGTGGGCGTCCTCGATGCTCCACATCCGGTAGATCGGCGCCGTCTCGGCCTCTCGGGCGAACGTCGCGCCGACGTCAGTCATCCGCGAGTTCAGCTCCATGCCGCGCATCAGCAAGCCGCTGACCGCGAACTCGACCGAGCCTTCTTCGATTGACACGTCCGAGCTTGCTTGCACGTCGCTAAGTCTAAGCTGCGGGGATGGAGACTTGGGACGCAATTACCTCGCGGCGCAACGTGCGCCAGTTCACCGACCGACCGCTCGCTGACGAGGACCTCGACCGGATCCTCGAAGCCGGCCGCCGGTCACCGTCCTCGCGCAACACACAGCCATGGGACTTCGTCGTGGTCACCGACCGACGCCAGCTTCAGGAGCTGGCGAAGGTCTGGCGTGGTGCGGGCGCAGTGGCCGCGTCCGCGGCGACCGTCGCACTGGTCTTGCCGGTCGAGAGCGACCCCGCCGCGCGTGCGCGGTTTCGCTACGACATCGGCCAGGCGACGATGGCGATGATGATCGCCGCCGCCGATCTCGGCATCGGGTCGGGCCACTCGGCCGTCGGCGATCAGGACATGGCGCGCGCCGTGCTGGGCCTACCCGATGACCGCGAGGCCGCTTACCTGCTGCCGCTCGGTTACCCCGCCGACCGTCCGCTGCGCCCGATCCGCAACCCCGACCGCCGTCCGTTCGCCGACGTCGTGCACCGCGGCCGCTGGTGAGCGCGGGGGCTCACTCAGTGGTGGTGTCACCGCCGCTCGTCGACGGCGCCGAGGACTCGGACTCGGCCGGCGGCGCCGTCGCAGTCGCCTCGGCGACGGGCGCGCTCGCCGCCCCTGGCAGCTGATAGCCGCGCTCGGCCTTGTGCACCTCGCCGCTCTTGGCGAGCTTCGACAGCGTCGTCGAGACGGTTCCGCGCGCCAGCCCGGTCTCCGACGCGACCTCGCCGGCGGTCTTCGGCTCGGTGGCTGACAGCGCGCCGAGGACGCGTGCCTTCGTCGCCCCGGGCGCTGTCCGGGCGCTCGTCGCGGCGGCCGTGCCGCCACGCGACCGCGTCGAGCGCGTGGCCTGACGGGTAGTGGTCTGCTGCGCTGTCTCACCGCGGGCGGTGGTGGTGCGGCCGGCTGCCGCGGTGCTCGAGCCGCCGCTCGTCCGGGTGCGGCTCGCGCGTGGTTTGCTCGTCCGGCTGCGGCTCCGACTGCTGGCGGCCGGCTTGGGCTCGCTCGTCGTCGTTGTCGTTGTCTGCGCCGTTGACGCACCGCGCGGTTCGAGCGCGGCGAGCGCATGCCGCAGCCTCTCCGCCTCGTGCAGCACCTGGTCGAGGCGGTCCTGTATCTGCTTGTGAAGACGGTCGATCACCGTGCGGGTCTCCTTGCTCGTGGATGAGGCGGCGATGCTACATGGCAGCACGGCGGCTGCCCGCCGTGTGTCACTTTACGACGTGACGATCATTCGTCGTCGGACGGCGCAACCTCATCGGCGCCGTCGCGCTGCGCCCACTCCAGCAACGTCTCGAGCGAGTACGCGCGGTCGTCGATCGCCGCGTGCAGGTCGCCGTAGCGCGCGAATCGCTCGGGAACGGTCGCGATGGTGCACTCGGCGGGTACGACGTCGTCGATCTCTTCCCACGTGATCGGCGTCGAGACCCTCCCGTCGCTGACGCCGCGGACCGAGTAAGCGCTCGCGATTGTGTGGTCGCGCGCATTCTGGTTGTAGTCGACGAACACCTTGTCGAGCTCGCGGTCCTTGCGCCACCAGGTCGTTGTCACATCCGCCGGCGCGCGCCGCTGCACCTCGTCCGCGAACGCGAGCGCGGCGCGCCGAACGTCGGCGAACCCCCACCGCGGCTCGATCCGCACGTAGACGTGCAGCCCATGGCCGCCCGACGTCTTCGGCCACCCCACGATTCCAAGCTCGTCGAGCACTTCCCGCGCCACATGGGCGACGCGCCGCACGCAGTCGAAGCTGCACTCCGGCATCGGATCGAGATCGATGCGCCACTCGTCCGGATGCTCGACGTCAGCCCGCCGCGAGTTCCACGGATGGAACTCGACGGTCGACATCTGCACGGCCCAGATCACGCTCGCGAGGTTGGTCACGCACAGTTCGTCCGCGTGGCGGCCCGAGGGAAAGTCGACGCGCACGGTGTCAACCCACTCCGGCGCGCCGCGGGGAAGTCGCTTCTGATGCACCTTCTGTCCGTCGACCCCGTCGGGGAAACGGTGCAGCATGCACGGTCGCTCCGCGAGCGCGCGGACGATCCCGGCGCCGACGCTGACGTAATAGTTCGCCAGATCTAACTTTGTCTCGCCGCGGGTGCTGAAGTACACGCGATCGGGATTCGAGATCCGGACGGTCCTGCCCTCGAGCTCCAGCTCAACCGCGTCGGATGCCCGTCCGGGACTCACGGGCGTGACACGCCGGCTGTGTTCGCTACGGCGCGGTCGAGCGATCGAGCGCTCCGGGGTCCCGCTCCACGGCTTCCACCAGCAGTGTGGCGACGTCGGCCACCCGCAGCCCACCACCGGTGCTCTGCACCCCGTCGTCGAGCATCACCGTGCAGAATGGACACGCAACCGCGAGCGTATCGGCTCCGGTCGCGACCGCCTCGCGGACGCGCTCCTCGTTGATCGCTCCCGCCCGCTCCTCCATCCACATGTGCGCGCCGCCGGCGCCGCAGCAGAACGTCTGCTTGCCCGCCCGCTTCATCTCCACCGGCGCCCCGACCGCCGCCACGAGCTCGCGCGGCGTGGCGAGCACATCGTTGTGCCTGGCGAGGTAACACGAATCGTGGTAGGTGATCGAGCGTCCGCCGTCGTGCGCCGGGTATAGGCGGCCTTCGCGCACGAGCGATGCGAGCAGCTGCGAGTGGTGCAGCACCTCGTAGCGCCCGCCGAAGTCGGGGTACTCGTTCGCGAGCGTGTTGAAGCAGTGCGGGCAGCCGGTCACGATCTTGGTGATCCCCGCCTCCTCGAGCGTCGCCACGTTCTGTTCAGCGAGCGCCTGGAAGACATACTCGTTGCCGATCCGTCTGGCCGGGTCACCGGTGCAGCCCTCGCGCGGGCCGAGGATCGCGAAGTCGACACCGGCCTGGGCGAGCAGGGCGGCGGTTGACTGTGCGCTGCGCCGGGCGCGCTCGTCGAACGACCCCGCGCAGCCGACCCAATAGAGGTACTCGGGCGCCGGCTCGCCGGGCTCGAGCACGCGCACGCCGAGCCCCGACGCCCAGTCCGCGCGCTCGGACTGCTGCCTGCCCCATGGATTCGATGCTCGCTCTACGTCGCGCAACATCGGCTCCGCCTCGGCCGGGAAGCT
The DNA here is from genome assembly GCA_963763525.1 of uncultured Solirubrobacterales bacterium. Lineage (GTDB taxonomy): Bacteria > Actinomycetota > Thermoleophilia > Solirubrobacterales > Solirubrobacteraceae > Palsa-465. Next base: position 657,965 of record CAVXPA010000003.1, on the reverse strand, counting down.
CGCCTCGACCATCACGAGGTGACGGCGCAGATCGACGATGTGGTCGACGTGCTCGATCGACACCGGGCACGCCTGCACGCAGGCGCCGCAGGTGACGCAATCCCACACCATCTCCTCCGGGACCGCGGTCGGGACGAGCGGTCGCTCGTCGCGCGCGAGCACCTGGTCGCGCAGGCCCATGATCACGAGCTTGGGTGATAGCTGCTTGCCCGTTGCAAACGCCGGACAAGCATCCTGGCAGCGGCCGCACTCGGTGCACGAGAACGTGTCGAGCATCTCCTTCCAGGTCAGATCGCCGGCGACGCCGGCGCCGAAGCGCAGGTCCTCCTCGGCGACGTCGGGATCGTCGAAGCGCAGTGGCTCCAGGCGGCCGCCGGGGCCGGTACGCCCGAACCACACGTTGACCGCCGCCGTCGCGATGTGCAGGTGCTTGGAGCGCGGCAGATAGGCGAGGAACGCAAGGATCGTCAGCACGTGCGCCCACACGAACACGCGCTCGAGCACGCGCGTGACACCGTTGCGCGCGAACAGGTGTGAGAGCGCCTTGGCAACCGGCGACCAGCTCGCCGGCCACTCGTTGAGCCCGAGCGCGATCCGCGTCGCATGCCACAGCAGCAGCGTCGTCGCGATCGTCGCGATGAGCGCCAGGATCAAGTCCGCCTCGCCGAGGTGGCTGCCCCGGAAGCGCGCCGGCCGTTGCACCTTGCGGATCCACAACGCGGCGAGGACGCCGACGAGCACGAGCACCGCGAACACGTCGACGAGCAGTGCATACCACCCCTGGTGGCCGAGCCACGGGACTGTCGCGTGCCGATCGACGATCGAGATCATCGCGATCACGATCGTCGGCGCCAGCACGAGAAAGCCCCAGAAGATGAACGCATGCATCAGCCCCGGGCCGATCCGCTGCAGCAGCTTGCGCTGTCCCAGCACGACCGTCGCCTCCGCATTCAGGCGCCGTGGCACGTCTCCGCGCCGGACCGCCGGCTGCCCCGTGCGCAGCAACGCGACGAGGAAGCGCACCCGCACGGCGAACAGGCCTCCACTGACCGCGAGCGCGACCGCCAGCAGCGTCGCGGCGAGTGGGGAGGCTATTGTCCCCTCGCTTTCCGCAGCTCGGCGCTGATCTCTGGCAGCACTTCGTGCAGATCTCCGATCACCGCGTAGTCGGCGCTCGCGAAGATCGACGCCTCGCCGTCCTCGTTGATCGCGAGCAGCTTCTTGGCGCCCTTGCAGCCGGCCATGTGCTGGGTCGCGCCGCTGATCCCGCAGGCGATGTAGAGCTCCGGCGAGATCTTCGTACCCGTCTGTCCAACCTGGTCGGTGTGCGGTCGCCAGCCGGCGCTGGTGACCGCGCGCGAGCACCCGACTGCACCGCCGAGCAATGCCGCGAGCTCCTCGATCGGCGCAAACCCCTCCGCCGAACCGGCTCCGCGCCCACCTGACACCACCACCGCGGCGTCGGCGAGCGACACGCCGGTTGACACCGCCGGCACGTGCTCGCGGACTGCGGCCACGCGCTCGGCGTCCGCGATCGCCGGCGTGAACGGCTCGATCGTGACATCCTGGGTTGCCACACTCGCGGCCGCAACCGCATGCGGCGCGAGTGTCAGGAGCACCGGCGAGCCGTGCACGCGCGCCTCTTCGAGCAGGCTGCCACCCCAGCGGATGCGCACGACCGTCGCCGGCTCGCCGAGCGTGAGCGAGGTGCAGTTCGCCGCCATCGGCTGATCGCTGCGCGCCGCGACGTGCGCGAGCACCTCGTTGCCCCGGTCGCTGCCCGGCCCGATCACGGCCGCCGGCGAGAGCCGTTCTGTCAACTCGACGATCGCCTGCCCCCAGGCGGCCGGCGCGTAGCCACCGTCGAGGCCTTCGGCGACGTGCGCAACCGACGCGCCGTGCTCGCCGAGTCCATCCTGCGGGGTATCGCCGAAGACGACGGCGTGGACATCGTCATCGAGCCCGCGCGCGAACGTCAGCGCCTGCTGCGAGAGCTCATCCGTGCCGTCCTCCACGAACACGAGCAGCATCTGGCTACACCAACCCCAGTCGCATCTGCCTACACCAACCCCAACTCGCTGAGCACCGCGACGACCGCCGGCGCCGCGTCCGGCCCAGTGCCGAGCACCTGGACCTGCTTGCCGGAGCCGGGCGGCGACATTAGCCGCACCATCTCGAGCCGCTGCACGTTGGGACGAACGGGGGTGCTGCTCGCGAGCGGCTTGCGCTTGGCCCGCAGCCGACCGGGAACCGACGGATAGCGCGGCAGGTTGATCCCCTCCTTGACTGTCACGACGGCCGGCATCGCGACCACGTAGAGGTCGCGTCCACCCGTCACCTCCTGCTCGCAGCGGAGCTCGCCGCCGTCGACGGCGATCGCCTTGACGCCCGTCACACACGGGAGCCCAAGCGCAGCCGCGACGCGGATCGGAACCTGATAGTTGCCCCCGTCGGCCGACTCGTTACCGAACAGGATCAGGTCGTATGGCTCCGACTCGGCGCGGATCGCTGACACGATCGCAGCCGCGGTCGCCTGCGGATCCCACTCCTGCCCGTCGCTGACCAGATGCACGGCGCGATCGACGCCGAGCGCCATCAGGTCGCGCAGCTGCTCCTCCGCCTCGGGTGGCCCGAGCGTCAGCACCGTCGATGAGCCACCGTGCTGCTCGATCAGCCGCACCGCCTCCTCGGCGGCGCACTCCTCGTGCGGGCTGACCGTGAAGCCGAGGTGCCGGGTCGAGATCGCGCGTTCGTCTTCGGTCAGCACGATCTTGCCGCCGGTCAACGGCACGCGCTTGACGCACACGAAGATGTTCATCGCCGCTCGCTGTTCCGTATCGTCATCACCGCGCGCGCAAGCTCCCGCTACGAGCGCACCCGCGTGTTGTCGGGATCGAACACCGGCGTCGAGTCGTTCGCCTCCACGGTCACCGGGTAACGCTCGCCCATGTACTGCACGGCCAGCTGCTCACCCACGACCGCGTGCGCGGGTGGCAGATAGCTCATCAGGATGTGTTTGCCGATCGATGGTCCCGCGCCCGCGCTGGTCACGTACGAGCGGCGACCCTTGCGGTCCACGAGCGGCCTCCCGTCGCGTGTCAGCACCGGCTCATTGCCGAGCATGTACCGCCTGACAGCGGTGCTCGATGTGTGGTCGTCCACGGTCAACGTGCACATGATCGCCGCGGGCTGCTCCTCGCGATGGCGCACGTGTGCCTGCTTGCCGATGAACTCCTCGCCCTTGACCGGCCCCCATGCCATCCCGGCCTCGACGACGTTGAAATCGGCCTCGAGCTCGGCCCCGTATGCCCGGTAGCACTTCTCGAGCCGCCCGGTCGTCCCGTATACGCCGATGCCGACCGGCACGATGCCGTGCGGCGCGCCGGCCTCGGCGATGATCTCCCACAGCCGGGCGCCCTGCTCGATCGGCGCGTACAACTCCCAGCCGAGATCGCCCACATAGGAGATCCGCGATGCGAGCACCTGCAGCGGCCCGACCTCGATCGTCCGGCAGCGAGCGAACGGGAACCCCTCGTGCGAGATGTCGGCGCTGGTGACGCCGGCGAGGATTTCGCGGGCCTTCGGGCCCCACATACCCAGCGTGCACCACGAGCTCGTGAGATCGGTGACCTGGGTGGTGCGCTCGTCGGGCAGGTGATCGCGGAACCACTTCAGGTCCGACATCCCGTACGCGCCACCGGTGACAACGCGAAAGACCGCGTCGTCGAGCCTCATGATCGTTAGGTCCGCCTTGAAGCCGCCGCTCGGCGTCAGTACCGGCGTGTACACCACGCGACCGACGGCCACGTCCATCTGCCGCATCGCGATCCGCTGGACCGCATCCAGCGCGCCCGGACCGGTGACGTCGAAGATCGCGAACGCGCTCAGGTCGACCATGCCCGCGCGCTCGCGCATCGCGAGGTGCTCGGCGTTGATGATCGGGGACCACCAGCGCGACTCCCACTCGGCTTCGCGGCGAGTGACTCGATCCGCGTACTGCTCGAGCAGCGGCGCGTTGTTCTCATACCAATGCGGCCGCTCCCAGCCCGCCGTCTCGTAGAAGACCGCGCCAAACGCGCGCTCCTGTTCGTGGAAAGGTGCCAGGCGGACGTCGCGATCTGACTCCCACTGCTCCGCCGGATGCACGATCCCGTACATCTTGTTGAAGCCCTCGTTCGCGCGGGCCTTGATGTGCGCGCTCGTGCGCTGGCACGGGTACGCGCGGGCGATGTTGGACTCGTACACATCGATCTCGGACTCGCCGTGGACGATCAGCTCCGCGATCGTCTTGCCGGCGCCCGGCCCCTCCTTGATCCAGATCGCGGCGGCCGACCACAGGCCGCGCACCTCGGGCGTCTCCCCGATCAGCGGCATCCCGTCGAATGTCACCGACAGCACGCCGTTGATCGCGTACTTCACCCCGACGCTCTCGTCGCCGACGATCTCCGGCATCAGCTCGAGCGCGATCTCCATCTGCGGATCGAAGTCGGCCTGGGTGAACGGGAGCTCGGTCGGCGACAAGGCTGACTCCTCGATCGAGGGGATCTCGTCCGCGTCGAGCGTGATCGGCCGGTGCGCGTAGGAGCCGATCTCGAGCCCCGTCCCCTCCTGGCGCTCGTACATGTTGGTGTCGACGTCGCGCACGATCGGATACTCGATCATCCCCTTCGCGTTCGCGAACCGCGGCACGGGGCCGATGTCGATCATCTGGTGCACCATCGGCGTCAGCGGGATCGAGGCGCCGGCCATCCGCGCCACGCGCGGGCTCCAGGCGCCGGTGCAGATCACGACCAGGTCGGTCTCGATCTCGCCCCGGGTCGTCTGTACGCGGCGGATCCGTCCGCCGCTGAGGCCGAAACCGAGCACCTCGGTGTTCGCCGACACCGTCAGGCCCTCTGAGATCGCGCGCTCGCGCATGAGCGTGCCGGCGCGCAGCGAGTCGACGACGCCCGCTCCGGGCGTGTAGAAGCCGCCGAGGATCAACCGCTCGTCGATGAACGGGACGAGCTCCCTCACCTCCTCGGGCGTCAGCATCGACACGGGCTCGATCCCCCACGCAATCGCGGAGCTGATGCGGCGCTGCAGCTCCTGCATCCGCTCCTGCGTGCGCGCGACCTCGATCCCGCCGCTCTGCACGAACACCTCGAGCTCCTGGTACTGGCGCAGGCTCTCGAGCGTCAGCGCCGTCATCTCCTTGGAGTGGTCGACCGGGAAGATGAAGTTGGACGCGTGGCCGGTCGAGCCGCCGGGGTTCGGCAGCGGTCCCTTTTCGATCAGCGTCACATCGGTCACGCCGAGGCGAGCGAGGTGATACGCGACGCTGTTGCCGACGATGCCGGCGCCGATGATCACCGCGCTCTGGGATCCGGGCAACTGCCGGGCTGAGTCCACGGACGAGGCCATTGCTGCTGATATATCAGATGCACGTCAGTGGCGTCAATCTCGGACGCTCCCGGCGGCCCGACCGGTCACGCGTGCGCAAGCCGGGTCGCACGCTCCCGGCGGCCCGACCGGTCATCCGTCCACGAGCCGGCCGGGCTCGATCCGGGAGACGCCACGGTCACATCACATTCCGGGGCAGTTATGCCCGCTCCTGCTGCCGGCGGGCGGATGGGCGCCCTGCGGCGCCGTTGTCGTCCCCGTCGCTCCCGGCGCGGTCGTCGTCGCCGCGGACGTCGTGCCGGAGCCGGCGGTCGTCGAGCTCGACGTCGCGGCGCTGGCGATCGCCGCGCCGCCGCCGGCGAGCGCACCAGTGGCCGCGAGCGTCATCACTAGGTATTTGACTCGCATGTGTTCACCTCCCTTCATCGGTTCGGTGCGCTTGACGATCCACCGCCCCGGTCGGAGCGGCGTAGGACGGACATAAGAATTCTTCTTAGGAACGCATGAGCCTGGGATATCCACCCTCACATATGAGGGTCGATATCCCACGCTCCCCGGCTGCCGTTTGGGAGGAGGGTGGGATGAACGCGACGCCCTGGCGTCACGTTGATCCCACGCTCCCTCGGCGGCACGCGCGACGCTCCTCCGGGGACACGGTGGCAGAGGCTCAATCAGCGACCGCGGCCCTGAGCGACGCGTCGCCCTCGCCGAGCACGAGCGGCCCGTGCGAGACCAACACGTGCTGCACCGGCAACTCCGTCAGCCCCCGCAGCAGCGAGCGCAGGCGAGCGGCGCCGCCGGGCGGCTGGGTCCACGAATCGGGGCACACGCGCAACTCGCCGTCAGGCGTGCGCAGCATCGCGTCGCCGAACACGAGCGCCGCCTGATCGGGCAGCCACAGCGCGATCTCATCGGCCCGCTGGACATCCAGCACGCGAACGCCGCCGAACAGCTCCTCCCGGTCCACAACCCGATGATCGGGCGGTTCGCGACCGGCGCGCTCGCCGTCGCCCCTCGCCCACACCTCGGCGCCGTAGCGCTCGACGATCTCCGGGATGCTGCGCTGGTGCCAGTGGATCGTTCGCACGACGCCGGCGCATCCACCGTGCGCGCCGACAAGCTGATCGAGCGCGTCCCAATCCGACACGAGCGGGTCGATCAACACCATCCCCTCCGGGCGCGCGAGCGCCCACCACGCGACGAGCCGCTCCCATCCGTCCTCGCCGCCGTCGTCCTCGGTCCACTCCGGATGCGGCGCCTCGAATCGCCACAGCCCGTCGAGGATCTCGGCTTCGGCCACGGCGCCCAACATACCCGCTCCCGACACGCGGGAACCGCGTTCATTACCTGGCGCGTAATCGACAGCGCGGCGGGCAGCTGTGACCGTGATGGCCATGACCACACAAGAGATCGCACAACCCTCCCCGACGCGCAAGGCGTCCCGGTTCGCAGCGGCGACGGCCAGCCGCTGGGCGCCGCTGCCGATCATCCTCGCCGGCACGTTCATGGTCGTGCTGGACTTCTTCATCGTCAACGTCGCCCTCCCCTCGCTGCAGGCAGGCCTGCGCGCGTCCGCGAGTGCGGTCGAATGGGTCGCGGCGGGCTACGGCCTCGGCGCCGCGGTGCTCCTGATCACCGGCAGCCGTCTCGGTGACCTGCTCGGTCGCCGCCGCGTGTTCTCGGCCGGCCTCGCTCTGTTCACGCTGAGCTCGGCCGCCTGCGGCGTCGCGCCGAACGCGAGCGTGCTCGTCGCCGCCCGCCTCGTTCAGGGCGTCGCCGCCGCGCTGCTCGTCCCGAACGTCCTGTCCCTGATCGGCGTCCTCTACGACGGCCCGGACCGGGCGAGGGCTCTGTCCGCCTACGGCATCGTCATGGGCGTCGCGGCGACCGGCGGTCAGCTGATCGGCGGCGCCCTCGTGCAGGCCGACATCGCCGGTCTCGGATGGCGCAGCTGCTTTCTGATCAACGTGCCGATCGGCGCCGCCGCGCTCCTGCTCGCCCCGCGGGTCGTGCCCGAGTCACGGGCGCCAAGCACCAATCGGGCAATCACGCTCGACCCGGTCGGCACCGTCCTGCTGACCGCCGGCCTGACCGCGATCGTGCTGCCGCTGATCGAGGGACGCCAGCTCGGGTGGCCGGCATGGACGTGGCTCTCGCTGGCCGCCGCGCCGCTGCTTCTGGCCGCGTTCCTCGCCCACCAGCGGCGGTTGACAAAGCACGGGCAGCACCCGCTGCTCGAGCTCAGCCTGTTCCGCCGGCGGACGTTCAGCGCCGGGCTGCTCGCTCAGCTCGTGTTCTGGTGTGGGCAGGCGTCGTTCTTCCTCATTCTCGCGCTGTACCTGCAGGAGGGCCGCGGACTCAGCCCGCTGCACGCAGGCCTGGTGTTCACGATCCTAGCGGCGGCGTACGTGGTTGCGTCGCTTCGGGCCCCCGATCTGGCGCTCCGTCACGGCCGTCGCGTGCTTGCTGGCGCCGCGCTCATGCTCGCCGGCGGCCACGCGATCCTGCTCGCGACCGTCGCCAGCATCGGCACCGGCGGGTCGGTCGCCCTGCTCGTTCCGGGCCTCGTGCTGATCGGCGCCGGAATGGGATTTGGCGTCGCGCCGCTGGCGACGATCATCCTGTCGCAGGCCGGTCCCGAGCACGCGGGTGACGCATCGGGCACGCTCTCGACGGCGCAGAACGTCGGCAACGCGCTTGGCGTCGCCGTGATCGGGGTCATCTTCTACGGGGGCCTGCACGCCGGCTACGCCCACGCGTTCGAGCTCAGCCTGGCGGCGCTGGTCGGCGATCCTGATCGCGGTCGCCGGCCTCACGCGGCTCCTGCCCGCCCCAACCGGACCCGCCGGCATAGCCCGCACGGCCGCCACGCCCGACACGGCCGGCGCGGCCGCCGACCAGAGGTGACCCCGTGGCTACGCTTGCGAGGATGAACGACAATCGGGCCGGCGCGCTGCTTCGGGACTGGCGCCGGCGCCGGCGGCTCAGCCAGCTCGACCTCGCGCTCGAGGCCGGCATCTCGGCGAGGCACCTCAGCTTCGTCGAGACCGGCCGGGCGAAGCCGAGCGCGACGATGCTCCTGCGCCTCGCGGACGAGCTCGAGGTGCCGCTCCGCGACCGCAACCAGCTCCTGCTCGCGGCCGGGTACGCGCCCCGCTACGGCGAGCGCTCGCTCGCCGACGCCGAGCTCGCGCCGGTTCGCGAGGCACTGGGCCACGTTCTGACCGGCCACGAGCCCTATCCCGCGCTGGCGGTCGACCGCGGCTGGAACCTGATCGCGTCCAACGCGGCGCTCGGGCCGCTGCTCGAGGGCGTCTCGCCCGACCTGCTGGCGCCCCCGGTCAACGTCATGCGGATCGCGCTGCACCCCGACGGGATGGCGCCGCAGGTGATCAACCTCGGCGAATGGCGCGCCCATCTGCTGCACCGGCTCGAGCGCGACATCGCGCTCACCGGCGACGCGAGGGTGAGCGAGCTGCGCGACGAGGTGCTCGCCTACCCCGGTGACACGGCGCCCGAGCAGCTCACGCCGGCCGGCGAGGTGATGGTCCCGCTGCGGCTTCGCAACGAAGCGAGCGAAACGGGCGAGCTCGCGTTCTTCGGAACCGTGACGACGTTCGGGACGGCGCTGGACATCACGGTCGCCGAGCTTTCGATCGAGGCGTTCTTCCCCGCCGACCCGAGCACCGCGCAGGCGCTCGGCGCACTCGCGGCCGTCAGCTGACGTTCGCCGGGGCCGCGGCGGGACCGCAGGCCTCGCGGATGAAGTCGACGATCTCGTCGGTCGACGCGCCGGGCGTGAACACCTCGGCCACGCCCAGAGCCTTCAACTCCTGAATGTCCTCGGACGGAATCGTCCCACCGACCGTCACGACCACATCATCGACGCCCTGCTCGCGCAACAGCTCGATCACCCGCGGCACCAACGTCATGTGCGCACCCGACAGGATCGACAGACCAACCGCATCCGCGTCCTCCTGGATCACGGTCTCCACGATCTGCTCCGGCGTCTGGTGCAACCCGGTGTAGATCACCTCCATCCCGGCATCCCGCAGCGCCCGCGCGATGATCTTCGCACCGCGATCGTGCCCGTCGCAGACCCGGCTTGGCGACGACGACCCGTGTTCTCGCCATCAGAAGAACGGCCGTTCGCGGTAGTCGCCCCAGACCTCTTGGAGCGCGTGGACGATCTCGCCCTCGGACACGTGCACGCGGGCGGCGTCGATCAGCAGCGGCATCAGGTTGCGGTCGCTCGCTCGCCGCCGCCTTCAACTCCGCGAGCGCGGAGCGGACGGCCGCGTCGTCGCGGTCGGCCTTGCGCCGCGCGCAGGCGCTCGACCTGCTTGCGCTCGAGCGCCGGGTCGATCCGCAGGATCGGGGTCTCGTGCGTCGTCGCCCTCGGTGAAGCGTTGACGCCGACGACGATCCGACGGCCGGCGTCGATCTCCCGCTGGAGCGTGAACGCCGCGTCGGCGATCTCGCGCTGCGGGAAGCCGTCCTTGACCGCCTGCGACCATCCCGCCGAGCTCGTCGATCCTGTGGAAGTACTCGTAGCACTGCTGCTCCATGCTGGTCGGTCAGCGCCTCGACGAAGTAGGCACCGCCGAGCGGATCGATCGTGTTCGCGACGCCGGTCTCGTGGGCGATGATCTGCTGCGTGCGCAGCGCGATCCGGACCGCCTCCTCGGTCGGCAGCGCGAGCGCCTCGTCGTAGGAGTTGGTGTGCAGCGACTGGGTGCCGCCGAGCACGCCGGCGAGCGCCTCGATCGCCGTGCGGACGATGTTGTTGAGCGGCTGCTGCGCGGTCAGCGACACGCCGGCGGTCTGGGTGTGGAAGCGCATCCGCAACGACTCCGGTCTTGCGGGCGCCGAACGTGTCGCGCAGCTCGCGGGCCCAGATCCGCCGCGCGGCGCGGTACTTGGCGATCTCCTCGAAGAAGTCGATCTGCGCGTTGAAGAAGAAGCTCAGCCGCGGCGCGAACTCGTCGACGTCGAGGCCGCGCGCGACCGCCTGCTCGACGTAGGTGAACCCGTCCTTCAGCGTGAACGCGAGCTCCTGCGCCGCGGTCGAGCCCGCCTCGCGGATGTGGTAGCCGCTGATCGAGATCGGGTGCCAGCGCGGCATTGCTCGCGAGCACCACTCGACCATGTCGGTGACGAGCCGCATCGCCGGATCGACCGGGAAGCACCACTCCTTCTGGGCGATGTACTCCTTCAGGATGTCGGTCTGGATCGTGCCCGCCCAGCCGCTCGCGGGGCACGCCCTGCCGCTCGGCCGCGACGACGTAGAACGCGAGCATGATCGCCGCCGGCGAGTTGATCGTCATCGACACGGTGACCTCGCCGAGCGGGATCCCGCTGAACAGCGTCTCCATGTCGAGCACCGTGTCGATCGCGACGCCCTCGCGGCCGACCTCGCCGAGCGAGCGCGGATGGTCGGAGTCGTGGCCCATCAGCGACGGCATGTCGAACGCGGTCGAGAGGCCGGTCTGCCCGTGCTCGAGCAGGTAGCGGAAGCGCTCGTTCGTGTCCTCGGCGCGTCCCGAAGCCCGCGAACTGGCGCATCGTCCACAGCCGCCCGCGGTACATCGACGGGTAGACGCCGCGCGTGAACGGGATACTGGCCGGGCAGCCCGATCGACGCGTCGCGGTCAGCCGGGAGATCGCGCTCCGTGTAGAGCGGCTTGATCTCCTCGCCGGACAGCGTCGTGAACGTCGGCGTCTCGCTCGGGCGTCAGCCCGTAGGCGGCGCGCCACCCTCCTCGGAGCTGACGGGAACGTTCTCGGTCACAGCCATTCACGCCCAATTGTAGGGCGTGCGATAGTAGGATGTCAAAGTATTTTGCTGACGCCGCCAGGCGTCTCAGTCTCGGGAGGACCGCTGCGCGGCGCGGGTCCCCGCTGCCGTCGCGATCCGGGCGGGCGGCGGGTCGCCGGCGTCCGTGATGAAATCGCCGGCCGCGGCGCGGACGCCGCCCAGAACCGCGGTGATCGCGTCGAGCTCCGACGCGTCGAGCGGTGGCATCCCGAAGCTGATCTCGTGCATCGCGTCGGTCGCACGCCGCGCGGCCAGGCGGCCCTCGTCCGTGATCGTCGCGAGCGTCGTGCGGCGGTCGCTCGGGTGGCGCTCGCGGTGTGCATAGCCGACCCGCTCCAGCCCGTCAACGAGGTTCGTGACGCTCGTCGGATGGACTTGGAGGCGAGCGCCCATCTTGCCAAGCGGCAGCGACCCGGCGCGGCTGAAGTAGAGCAGCATCAGCGCCTCGTAGCGCGCGAACGTGAGATCGAACGGCGCGAGCGTCTCGTTGAGCCGGGAAAGGAGGATCTGCTGCACGCGCATGACCGACGTGACGGCCATCATCGCGGCGACGGGATCTTCCCCCCAGCGCGCTCGCCATTGCCGTCCTGCCTCCTCGATCGGGTCGAAGCTCAGTGGGTTGGCCACAATCGCCAAGCTTGCCACGGTGCTCGGCGTAAGAGTTGCGTAACCCTTGTCGCTTCCTGCTTGACGGGCCGCGCGCAATCCGAGATCCTCCGCCCAGATACATGCGAGCGGCGCGTTCTCCGATGCCGGCCGCGCTGCTCGAGGCCATCGAGGTCAGCAAGCGCTACGGCGATACCGGGTCCTCGACGGTGTCACCCTGTCGGTGGAGGCCGGCGAGGCGGTCGGCGATCATCGGCGAGAACGGCGCCGGCAAGAGCACGCTGCTGCGCATCTGCGCCGGGCTGATCGCGCCCCGACGGCGGCGAGGTGCACGGTCGCGGGCGGGTCGGCTACTGCCCGCAGGAACCCGGGCCTGTTCGACCTGCTGAGCGCCGATGAGCACCTCGCGCTGTTCGCGCCCGGCGCTCGGCACTCACGCGCAAGGACGCGCTCGCGCAGCGGCCACCAGCTGCTCGACGAGTTCGCGCTTCCCGGTCGCCGAGCGCTCGCCAGTACGCGCCACCTCTCGGGCGGCGCGCGGCAGAAGCTGAACCTCGCGCTGGCGCTGCTCGGCGGCGCCGGCGTGCTGCTGCTCGACGAGCCCTACCAGGGCTTCGACCACGGCGCCTACGTCAGCTTCTGGGAGCACGTCGCGCGCTGGAAGGCGGAGGGCGTCGGGGTCGTCGTCGTCACCCACCTGCTCGCCGACACGGCGCTCGTCGACCGCGTCGTCGAGCTCACGATCCCGCGCGGGCCGGCAGGACGCGCGCGCGTGAGGCTGCGGCGGATCCTGGTGCCGGCCGAGATGACCGGACGCGAGCTGACCGCAGCGCGGCTTCGCGCTCGGCCTGCTGACCGCGCTGCCGCTCGCGTTCTACGGCGCCTCGGCCGGCCACAGCGAGCAACGCCGTCATGACGGGCGGGATCGCGATGGCGTTCTCGATCGCCGGCGCCTCGATCTTCGTCGCGCTGACCGCGCGCCCGGTCGACCAGCGACTGGTGCTCGCCGGCTACCGCTCGCACGAGCTGCTGCTCGGCCGGCTGCTGCTGCTCGAGGTGCTTCGGCGCTGCTCGTCGCGGCTCTGTTCAGCGTCGTGATGGTCGTCCGGGACTCGACCCGGACGATCCCTGGCTGCTGGCGGCCGGCGTCGGGCTCGTCGCGTTCACGAGCGTCCCGTTCGGGCTCGCGGTCGGCGCGCTCGCGCCGCACGAGCTCGAGGGCGTGCTGATCCTGATCGGCGTCGTCGGCGTCCAGCTCACGCTGACTTCGAACGAGACGATCGCCAGGCTGCTCCCGTTCTGGGGGCCGCAGCGGCTGATCGAGCGCTCGATCGGCGGCAGCGGCTCGGTCGGCCCCGCGGTGCTCGTCGACCTGGCTTACGCGGCGGCGCTGTTCATCCTCGCCGTATACATCGTGCACCGCCGCGCGCCACGGCGCCTCGAGCTGCGCGAGCCGGCCGGCCTGCCGGCATAGCCTGAGCCGGCCCCGATCTAGACTGCGGGAGTGCTGTTCGATCTCGACGAAGAGACGACGCTGCTGCAGCAAACCGTGCGCGAGTTCGCGCGCGAGGAGGTCGCGCCGGCGGCACCCGAGCTCGACCGCACGAAGTCCTTCCCGTACGAGCTGGTGGCGAAGATGGGACGCCTGGGCTGGATGGGCATCCCGTTTCCGGAAGAGGTCGGCGGGGCGGGCGGGACGACGCTGCAGTACACGATCGCCGTCGAGGAGCTGACCCGCGCCGACTCTTCCGTCGCGATCACGATGTGCGCCCACACGTCGCTCGGCACGCAGCCGATCTACCTGTTCGGGTCAGCGGCGCAGAAGCAGCGCTACCTGCCGGATCTGTGCGCCGGCCGCAAGCTCGGAGCGTTCGGGCTGACCGAGCCGGAGGCGGGCAGCGACGCCGGCAACGTCCGCACGCGGGCACGTCTCGAGGACGGCGAATGGGTGATCGACGGCGCCAAGCAGTTCATCACGAACGCGGGCACCGAGATCTCCGGCCACGTCGCGATCACCGCTCGCACGGGCGAGCAGGAGATCTCGAACATCATCGTCGAGAACGGCACCTCCGGCTACGTGCAGGGCGAGCCGTATCGCAAGATGGGCTGGAACGCGTCGGACACCAGGCCGCTCAGCTTCGACGGCTGCCGGGTCCCCGAGGAGAACTTGCTTGGTCCGCGCGGCGGGGGCCTCAAGCAGTTCCTCCAGGTCCTCGACATCGGACGGATCGGCGTGGCGGCGATGGGCGTGGGCCTCGCGCAGGGCGCGCTCGACGAGGCCCTCGCCTACGCGAAGCAGCGCACGGCGTTCGGGCGGCCGATCGGCAAGTTCGAGACGATCCGGGCCAAGCTCGCGGACCTCGCGACCGAGATCGAGGCCGCCCGCCTGCTGACCTACAAGGCCGCCGTGCTCAAGGACCAGCAGCGCAACTTCGGTCTGACCGCGGCCCAGGCGAAGCTCAAGACGGGACGGCTGGCGGTACGCGCGACCGAGGAGGCAGTCCAGATCCACGGCGGCTACGGCTATATCGAGGAGTACCCCGTCTGCCGCTTCTATCGCGACGCCAAGATCCTCACGATCGGCGAGGGCACGGACGAGATCCAGCAGCTCGTGATCGCTCGCGCGCTCGGCGTCTGAGCGCTCCCGATGCTCGCGGCCTGCTACGAGCTCGACGCGCAGCAGGCCGGCGGCGAGCTGACGCTCCGCGAGCTGCCGCTGCCCGTACCCGGGCCTGGCGAGGTGCGCGTGCGCGTCGCGGTCTCGGGCGTCAACCCGACAGATTGGAAGGCCCGCAAGGCCGGCAGCCAGACAGCCGCCGGCGCGCCGCTGATCGTGCCCAACCAGGACGGTGCTGGGACGATCGACGCGGCCGGCGACGGTGTCGAGAAGACCCGCGTCGGCCAGCGCGTGTGGCTCTACAACGCGCAGTGGAGCCGCGCTCACGGCACAGCCGCGCAATGGATCGCGCTGCCCGCCGAGCAAGCTGTTCCGATGCCCGACTCGGCCTCGTTCGATCTTGGCGCGAGCCTCGGGATACCGGCGATCACGGCCCACCGGTGCCTGTTCCAGGACGGCGTGCCGGAGCCGCGCGCGCGCGTGCTCGTCCACGGTGGCGCCGGCGCCGTCGGCCACGCGGCGATCGAGCTCGCGCGCTGGAGCGGCATGTCGGTGGCGGCAACGGTCAGCTCGCCTGAGAAGGCACGGCTCGCGAGCGCCGCCGGGGCCGAGCTGGTCGTCGACTACCGGACGGCCGACGTCGTCGAGGCGGTCCGCAGGTGGGCGCCGGACGGCGTCGAGCGGATCATCGAGGTCGATCTCGCCGCCAACGCCGGCACCGACACCGCGATTCTGGGAGCTGGTGCAACGATCAGCTGCTACACCGCGGGAAGCGGGGTAGAGCTCTCGCGCGCGCTGATGATGCTCAACGCGAAGCTCGAGTTCGTGTTCGTCTACACGATCCCGGACGAGGCGAAGCGCGCAGCCGTCGCGGCGATCTCGCAGGCCCTGCGCGACCAGTCGCTGACGCTGCTGCCCGTGCACCGGTTCCCGCTCGACCGGATCGCCGCCGCCCACGACGCGGTCGAAAGCGGCGCCGTCGGCAAGGTGCTGATCGATATCCCGTGATCGGGAGACGCGCAGCAAGAAGCGCAGTCGGCTACTGCGTTTAGATGCTAGGGTAAGCGCAGTACGAACCTGCGCTTACGAAACGGGAAGGACAGCTCACCCTTGATCACCTCCCAGGCGTCGACGGCCGTGATCGATCGCCACCAGGCGCGGCGGTGGTGGATTCTTGCGCTGCTCGGGATCGCGCAGTTGATGGTCGTGCTCGACGCGACCGTCGTGAACATCGCGCTGCCGCACGCCCAGGCGGACCTGAACTTCTCGAACACGGCGCGGCAGTGGATCGTGACGGCCTATGCGCTCTCGTTTGGCAGCTTCCTCCTGCTGGGCGGGCGCCTGTCCGACGTCTACGGCCGCAAGCGCGTGTTCCTGGTCGGCGTGATCGGCTTCGCGGCGGCATCGGCCATCGGCGGCGCCTCGGTGAGCTTCGGGATGCTCGTGACGGCACGCGCCGTGCAAGGGGCGTTCGGCGCGCTCCTGGCCCCGGCGGCGCTGTCGCTGCTGACGACGACGTTCACCCACCCCGACGAGCGCGGGAAGGCGTTTGGCATCTACGGCGGCATCGCCGGCGCCGGCGCCTCGATCGGTCTGTTGCTGGGCGGCGTGCTCACGCAATACCTCGACTGGCGCTCGACGATGTACGTCAATGTCGTGTTCGCCGTGATCGCGACGATCGGCGGCATCACGCTGCTCGAATCGCACGCGAGCGAGGAGCGCCAGCCGATCGACAAGGCGGGCGCAATCCTGGCGTGCGCCGGCCTGTTCTCGGTCGTCTACGGCTGCGCGCACGCGGCGACGAAGTCGGGCAGTGCGGGCTGGACCGATCCGCAGACGATCATCTTCCTGGTGGCCGGCGTCGCGTTGCTGGTCGCGTTCGTCGTCGTCGAGCGCGCGGTGGCGAACCCGCTGCTGCCGATGCGCGTCGTGTCGGACCGCAACCGCGGCGGCGCGTACATGGCGATGCTGCTCGCCTCGGTCGGCGTCTACGGCGTCTTCCTGTTCCTGACGTACTACCTGGAGGAAACGCTCGGCTACAGCCCGATCAGGACCGGCCTGGCGTTCCTCCCGCTGACCTTGCTCGTCGTGGTCAGCGCGGGTTTGGCCAGCACGGTGCTGATCACGCGGGTCAGCCCGCGCGTGCTCGTCCCCGGCGGACTGCTGATCGGCGCCGTCGGCATGGCGCTGTTGACGCGCATCGGCGTGCACACGAGCTATGCCTCGACCGTCCTGCCGTCGCTGCTGCTGGTCGCGGTCGGACTGGGACTCGTGTTCGCCCCGTGCTTCAGCCTCGGCACGCTCGGGGTCGCGGGCAGCGACGCGGGCGTCGCGTCGGCGACCGTCAACGTGTCACAGCAGGTCGGTGGCTCGATCGGCACAGCCTTGCTCAACACGATCGCGACGACGGCGGCGGCCACGTTCATCGCGACGCACGCGGTCGGCAAGCCGTCGCAGGCGCTCGTGACGCAGGCGGCGGTCCACAGCTACACCGTGGCGTTCTGGGTCGGCGCCGGCATCTTCGTCCTCGCCGCCATCGTCGTCGGCCCGATGCTGCGCCCCGGAATCCCCGACCTGGGCGCCAACGAGGGCATCGACGCGGTCGCAGTGCAGGCATGACGAGCGCACCGCCGCCGCGCCGATTGCGGGCGGACGCAGCGCGCAACCGGCAGGCGCTGATCGACGCCGCCGAGCGGCTGTTCACCGAGCGCGGCCTGTCGGTGACGCTCGACGACATCGCGCTCGAAGCCGGCGTCAACGTCGCGACCGCCTACCGGCATTTCGCGAACAAGCACGAGCTCGCCGCCGCGTTCCTGGAACAGAAGATCAACGAGGCGCTCGCGATCGCGGAGCGGGCCGCGGCCGCCGCTGATCCGCGGCAGGGCCTGACCGACTTCCTCTCGCAGACGATCGCGATGATGGCGGCCAACCGCGGCTTGCACGACGTCTTCACGGCGGGCTACGGCGACGAATGGCTCGAGCATCTGGACGAGCGCTTCGAGCCGCTGCTGCAGCGCATCGTCACGCGAGCGCAGCAGACGGGGACGCTGCGCCGCGACGTGCAGGCCGGCGACCTCGGCGTGATCCTGCACATGCTCGCGACCGTCGGCGACATCCCCGTCGACGATCAACCGACGCTGTTGCGGCGCTACCTCGCGCTGATCCTGTCCGGACTTCGCCCATCCGATTCGCCGCTACCCGGGACCGCGCCGAGCACCGCCGCGGTCCTGATCGCGAGCCGCGAGGGCTCGATCCGCTCGTAACGGGTCACTACCGGCGAAGCCCTCAGGCCGCGTACGTCTGCAGCTCGATCTGCTGTCCCATCGACGGCAGCGCGGCACTGATCACGTTCGTCCACACCCACACCTGCTTCACCGGCATGCCGCTGCCCGCCGGCGCCTCCTCCGCGCTCCGGGCAATCACCTCGCCGATCACGAGTCGTCCCTCGAGCGCGCCCATGCTCAGCGACTCCAGACGCTCGAGCACCGCGTCGAACACGGCGATCGAGGGGAAGCGGATTCCGACGTGCGTCGCCCGGTGGGGACGCTCTTCGAGCATCAGCCGGTAGTTCGTGAATGCGTCCCCGAGGTCCGTGCCTTCAGCCTCGAGCTGGCGCCGAAGGGCATCGTCGAGCGCGACCTGCTCGCCCTCGGCCTCCGATGCGAAGAAGTCGTTGTACCCGGGCGTCGATTCCATCTGGATGACGATGTACTTGCCCCACGGCGGCGCGTCGATCTGGGAGCACTCACAGGTGAGCGACTCGAACAGCTCGATCGCGAGCGGCCCCTCCCCCGGCCGGTGAACGAACTCGACGTGATTGAGGCGGCCGCTGCCGCGCACCTGCAGGCCCGAGGCGTCGTGATCAACCTGCTCGGTGGTCTCCATTACGCGCTCCTCCCATCGGTTCCGATAGGCCCATCCTACCTCGGGTTACCGTGGGCGGCCACCGGCATTGAGTCCGCGGCGGCGCGCCCTGCAGTCGGTCGCAGGTCGCGAGCGATCTCGATTGCCACACGGTAGAGCGCGTTCAGACGTCCGAGCAGCTTCCGATCACTGAACACATAGATCTTCTCACCACCGTGGATCCACAGCAGCATGCCCGTCGTTCGGGCCATCGCGAGCTGGGAGCGCGGCAGGAGATTTCCGACCACGCGGGCGATCGCGTACTTGATCCGCGACGGCTGATAGAGCGCCGCCGTCCTGATCGCGCTCAGCACACCGTCCTGGTATGTGGTCTGGCCTCGCCTCGTGTAGAACAGAAACGCCACCCGGTACTCGGTGACGCACGCGAACGAGTTCACCTTCGTGAACAGGCCGCGCGAACCCAGATAGTGCCCGGAGACGATCTTCTCCTCGGCAGGCACCCATGAGCGAAACATCTGCGATATCGCGTCCAACTCGTCGGCCTTTGCACGCTGCAGGACAGAATGCTGAGGCGCCGGCGCCCGATCCGGCATCGAACGCACCTCGAGCGCGTTTGCGCCCATCTCAGACTCGATCACGATGCCTCCTGTTGGTCGTTGTGTTCACTGTCACGCTTCCGCCGTCGGTGCAGGAGCCGCGAGGGTGGCTTGCTCCAGTCATCGGGAAGCAGGTCGGTCCAGACGGCTTCAGCCACGGGCGCGCTTTGCGTTTCCGGTACCGCCGCTGCGCGGGCAGGCTCCGAGCGCAGAGGCGGCTCGCCGAGCGTGGCGGCCGTGAAGAGCGGCGCGTACGTGCTGCGGGCGATGTACAGGGGACCTTCGAGCGAGCTCTGCTTGCTCGGCGTCTGGTTCGGCGTCTGGTCCTTGACGCGGTCGTAGACGAAGTTGTACAGCTCATCGACCGACACCCAGTTGTCTCGATCACGGTCCGCCTCGCCGCTCTGGAGCACTTCGATCACGGTGCTGGTGAAGATGGACGGTTGTCCCTCGCCGGAGCGCTGGTCGCCCTCGTAGGCGTACTCCATCGCATTCGAGGCGGTGATCACCGCGCGTCCCCGGCCCTCGAAGTGCTCGCGGACGAGAACGCTCTGATCGGAACGAGCCTGCGCCCCGAACGGGAACTTCCCGCTGAAGCAGCAATCGAGCATCAGCAGCGTGCGGCGCGACCGGCTCCGCGTCATCTGCTCGTTGACCCAGGACGCCGCGACGCCCGTGAACGAAGGACCGTCCAGCTCGGTATCCGACGCCGCGAAGTAGAGATCCCCCGCCTCGTCCTTGATGCCGTGGCATGAGACATGCATGAGCAGTACGTCGTCCCGTTCGCAGTCGCGGAAGAAACGACCGATCTTGCGCCGCATCTGTCCCTCGTCGGGGTCGGGGAGCGAGTCGACCTCGAACTGCCCGATCCGCGGGTCGGCGAGCACTCTCTCAAGGCGCTCGATGTCAGCCGCCGGGCCGCGCAGATCTTTGAGCTTCGGATCGTCGTAGGTGCCGACCGCGATCAGAAGTGCACGACGGGCGCCGCTCATCAGCTCGTCCCGCCCCCGTGGCGCGCGAGGAACGCCTCCACGGCGCGGCTCTGCTCTTCGGCGGTGGCCCGCGAGAGCTCGAGTACGTCGCCGTCGATCTGAAGCTTCACGGTTCGGTCGCGGCCGCGGCTCACCCATCCGATCACCGCGCGCACGACGTCGGGATCGCCGCGTGAGCGGCCGTCACCAGCAGAGTCCCGAGAATCGCAAGCTCAGCCGCCCTCGCGCCCTCCGGCGGCGCCTCGCCAACCGGCTGCGTCACCCGCTCCACGTCGAGCCCGAGAAGCTCCTCACGAAGCAGGCGCGTGCTCTCATCGAGCTCGGCCGCGTCCGCATCCGGATCCACGCCGATCTGGACTTCGACCGTAACTCCCCCGGTCTCCGTGGGCGCAGACGCTACGCGGAGCGGTGCGTCAAATGTGTGCGGTATGACACATTGATGGACCGATGCGGCGGCGACCGCGCGGGCCGCCCGCTAGAGCCTCCGCGGGCCGGTACGCCGGCCGGCGGCCCCTCAGCGGCTCGCCCCCGGCTCCTCCTCGCGCCGCTCGGAGCGCCCGTCCACGTACCCGACGAACCACACCGGCTGCTCGCTGTCGCGTCCGAGGATCGTCTGGACCGTGCACGGCTTGCCCCACAGCCGCGCGATCTGGGTGAGCGTCCCGCGCGCGTACTCCTCGTCCAGCCCGATGCCTTCGTGCCGGTGCTCCAGCAACAGTCCGCCCCGACCGCGGAAGTCGGCGTCGACGATCACGATGTTCGGAATCCCGAGCGTCGAGTACTGGCGGATCAGCACGTCGCGGATCTCGTCGGCCTCGCGCGTTCGGACGCGGATCATCCGCGGGTCCTGGTGCATGTGCTCGAACGCGTAGAGCTGCGAGGTCTCGCACACCTTTGCGGTCAGGAACTCGCGCAGCAGCGCCTCGTCGTCGTAGGAGGCGAGCACGCGGCGCAGCTGCTCGTAGGGCTCGCCGCTGCCCGCCCACGGCCAGCGCTCGCGCTCCTCCTCGTCGGGCTCGCTCGCCAGCCGCATCACCTCGCGCAGCAGGTTGCTGCCGAGGTTGTACGGGTTCACGCCGCCGGCATGGGGCGCGACCACGACCGCGTTGAGCTGCTCGTACTCCCAGTAGGAGTCGGTCGGCATGAACAGGCGCTGGCAGATCTCCTGGTGCGCGACGACCGCCGCGCCCTCGTTGATCAGCTTCGTGCGCATCTGTGGCAGGAAGTAGCTCTGCTCGGTCCGCACGATCGAGATCACATCCCGCTCCCAGTCCTCGAGCGTGCGGGCGTTCGCCTCGATGAACGACAGCAGGTCCTCCTCCGGCTCGCGCGGAAAGCGCCGCCGCAGCTCGTCGCGTTCGCTCACGACCCGCTTGCGCTCCGCCGCGACCTCCTCGGGGAACAGGAGGTCGTAATCGCGCGCGCGATGCTGTGGCTCGGATACCGCCGCCTTGTGGATCAGCTGGGCCTGCGGCTGGTGCACGGCGATCGCGTGACAGGCGTCGAGGAAGTCCTCGACGCGGTCGCGGCCGTAGGCACCCATGTAATCGGCGATCCGCTCGGCGGCCGACAGCACCCGGGGCATGATCTCGCGGTCCACCGCCGCCAGCCACCCGTTGTTGTCGAAGACGTAGCCGTGGCCGAGGCAGTGTGCGATCACGAGCGTCTGCGCGACGAGGCTGTTGCCCTCCATCAGGTAGGCGTGAACCGGGCGCGTGTTGAAGATCAGCTCGTAGATCCGCTCGCGCCCGCGCTGGTAGCGGCCGTAGCTCTCGTCGAAGTGAGCGCCCCAGCGGGCGCTCGAGTAGCGCGCCGGCAGCCCGTTGGCGGCCGCGAAGTAGACCTCCTCGGGACGCACCAGGTGATAGATCACATCCGGCACGGCGAGCCCGAGCTCCCCGATCGCGATCTCCCGGCAGCGCTCGTCGATCTCTTGCAGGTCGGCGACCGTGTACTGGCTCATCTGACCGCCGCCTCGACGTCGTCCTTGGCGAAGAAGCGCTTCAGCGCCGGCCACAGGTCGCGGTCGTCGCCGGCGGTCGCGAACACGAACCCCTCGAGCTCGGTCGCCTCCCGGTCGTACAGGGCCGAGAGCTTGTAGGAGCCGCCCGCCCGGCTCGGATCGACCTCCAGGTAGCCGACGAGCGAGCAGGTCTCGGTCAGCTCGCGGATCAGCTCGAGCGTGTACTGGTTGTCCGCGGCGAAGTTGTCGCCGTCGGACACGTGCAGGACGTACACGTTCCAATCCTGGGTCGGATAGCGGTCGCGCGCGAGCTCGCGCGCCGCCTCGAACGCCGAGGACACTCTCGTCCCCCCGGACTCGACCCGGTTGAAGAACTGCTCCTCGGTCACCTCGCGCGCCTCCGTCGTGTGCGCGATGAACACGATCTCGGTCTGGTCGTAGCGACTGCGGACGAACTGCACGCACCAGTAGAAGAACAGGCGCGCGATCCGCTTGCGCTCGACGGTCATCGACCCGGAGACGTCCATCAACAGCAGCATCACGGCTCGGTTGCGCGGCTTGGGGACCTCGCGGTAGGAGAGGAAGCGCAGATCGGGTTTGTCGATCCCTCCCAACGTCGCCCGGCCCTGTTTGGCGTTGCGCAGCAGGTTCTCGCGCAGCGTCGCCTTCTTATCGAGCTGGGGCCCTTTACGGGCGATCTGGTTGTAGACCGTGTTCGGGGCCGAGATGTCCGCGTCGCTCTTGGGCTTCAGCCGCGGCAGCTGGAGCTCGGAGAACAGCATCTCCTCGACGTCCTGCATGTCGAGCCACACCTCGTAGAGCTCCTCGCCCGGCTCGATCCCCGCCTCGTTCTTCCCCGGCGCAGCGTCGGACGGAGCGAGCACGTCGCCCGGCTGCCCGTCGCCCTGTCCGATGCCCTTGCCGCGACCGCGATCGAGGATGAACTGCCAGCGCTTGGTGCCCTTGACCGGGACCCGCACCTTCTTCTCCGGCCCGGAGGCGATGATGTCCTCCTCGCCGATCCGCTGCTTGAGCTGCTCGGTGATCTTCCTGCGCAGACGCTCCCGGTGGTGCAGGGCGTCACGCCGTCCGGCGTCGTGCGGCAACCCGGACCCGCCGACCACCGTCATCGCGCACCTCGCTCGCTGCCGTTCGCGGCCCTACGTCCGATTCGACTCATCGCTCGGCCCTCAGCGGTTGAGAAGCTGGCCGACGTAGTCGAGCAGGTCGCGCGCCGATTGGTCGTTGTAGCCGCGCTCCTCGATCAGGATCTTCGTCACCTCGTTGAGGCGCCTGGCGTGCTCCTTGTCGGGGTTGGTCTTCGAGACGGTCACTTGAACGATGTCCTTCAGCTGGTCGAACAGGTATTCCTCGATCCCGGTCGCGAGGATCGTGTCCGTCTGGTGCGTCAGCGGCCGCTCGCCCTTGCGCAGCGCGATCCCGATCCGCATCAGCACGCCCTGGCGGAACGTGTCCTTGGCCGAGTTGGGCACCGCCGGCTTGACGTTCTCCTCGATCGCGCGCATCAGCTTCTCGTCGGGATCCCGGTCCTCCTTGGTGATCGGATCCTGGAGCTTCGTCCCCTGGCAGTAGGCTTCGATGTTCGTCAGGTAGTTCTCGAGCAGGCCCTGGGCGTGCTCGGCGAACGCGGGCACGAACGCCTTGCGAACCTCGTCCTTGAGGTCGCGGTCGATCTCCTTGCGCGCGTCGATCACGAACGCGCGGAGCCGCTCGCGGACCTCCCTCGACGCCTCCAGCCGCTCGATGTAGTCGTTCAGCGCGATCAGCGCCATGATCGGGGTCAGGTAGTTGCCGGCGCCCGGCTCCTCGCCGGCCTTCGCGGCGGCGCCCGAGAGCACGTCGACGATCGCGCGCGGGCCGAGTCCGGTCATGCCCTCGTGATCGGCCGCCCGCTTGATCTCAGGGATCTGCGCGAGCTTCCAGTCGCCGACCTCCTCGCCGTCGTAGAGCTTCATCTTCTCGACCAGGCCAAGGTTCTCGTGCTCGCGCAGCCGCGACAGGACCGCGACCATCGCCCCGGCGCGCAGCGAGTGCGGAGCGATGTGCAGGTCATGGCGCGCACCCGCGCTGGTCAAGAGTTTGCGGTAGATCTTCTCCTCGTCGCTGACCCTCACGTTGTAGGGGACGGCGACAGTGACGAGCCGGTCCTTGAGCGCCTCGTTCTTCTGATCGGCGACGAACGCCCGGAACTCCGCCTCGTTCGTGTGCGCGAGGATCACGGTGTCGGAGTCGATGTAGCCGAACTTGGGCACCTTGAACTGCTTCTCCTGCGCCATCGTCAGGAACAGGTTGCGAAACTCGGCGGGGTTCTTGAAGAACTCGACCGCCTCGAACAGCCCGCGGTTGGACTTCGAGAACTCACCCGCCCAGTCGAGCGCGAGCGGATGCGCGTCGGAGCCGTGCGTCTCGATCGCGCGGAAATCCAGCCCGCCGGTCAGCTGCTCCATGCTCATCGACTTCGGGTCGCCCGGCTCGAACGTGCCGATTCCGATCCGCCGCGCCTCCGAGAAGTAGATCCGCTCGATCGGGAAATTGAGGAAATCGCCGTCGTACTCGTGCGCGAGCCGCCAGCGGCACACCGGGCAGAGCCGGCCCTCCGGCGTGACGCCGGTGTGCTCGCGCGCTTGCGCCTGGAGATCATCCGGAATCAGGTGCAGCGGCTCCTCGTGCATCGGGCAGCCGCTGATCGCGTACACCGCCCCCTCGGTCGTGTGGCTCCACGCCTCCAGGCCGCGCTTCAGGAGCGCGGCGACGGAGCTCTTTGCGCCCCCCGGCGGTCCCCAGAGGAGCAGGATTCGGCGCCGCGTCTCATGACCCTGCGCGGCCGTCTCGAAGTACCGGTACACACGATCCAGCGGCACGTCGAGCCCGAACAACTCCGTGGCGAAGAAGTTGTACGAGATCTCGCCGGCGTGCAGGCCGTCGGTGAATCCGACCGCCTTGATCATGTCGTGGATGCGCTGATGCGAGGTCGCGGCGATCGTCGGCTGGACGGCCACACGATCGACGTACTCGTTGAGCGTGATCACCTCGGCCTGCTCGGCAACTCCGTGCTTCGCAGCCTCTGCCAGTGCCTGCTTGAAATCCATCGTTCCTGCCTTTTTTTCCAACGGGCCTCGGTCGGTGGTGGTTTGCCTGGTTCCCGCTACACGGGTCTCGTCAGAAACCCATCGCTACAGGTTTTCATATAGGGTGGTCGGTTTCGGGCGCCTCGGCCTTGGCCCGATGTCCCAAGAGGGTCTCGCGCGTTGTTCTCTCTGTACAAACGGGCAGGGCATCTGTGAGGTATTTCGACGAATCGGTTAGCGCCGAGGAGCTTTTCCTTAACGTGGCTTGAAGGCGTTTGCCGGCCGTCCGACCCCAGACCTCGGGCGAGGACGGTGCGTGGGCGGTTTCTTGCCGCCGGGCGCGCGCTTATGATCGCGGCGCTGGTGGAGACCCGCCCCGCGTCAACCGAGCAGCCCCTCTCGAGCCTCACCGAACTCGTCTACGAGCTGCTCGACGCGCACGCGGACACCGCCGAGCTGCTCCACGAAGGAGCGATCGATCTGCGCTGGTCGGCCCACCTCGAGTACCTGCGCGCGCTTCAGCGCCTCGGACGCGAGCGGCTGGCGCTGATCCAGCCGTTCGTCTTCGCCGAGCGAGCCCCTATCTGCGCCGAGCCGCCGGCTCGAGCGCCGGGTTCTGCCACCCCGCGTCCGCCGGGTTGACGTTCACTCCGGGCGGGACGATCTCGTCGATCCGGTCGAGCAGCTCGTCGGACAGCACGACGTCGGCCGCCGGCAGCTGCGACTCGAGGTGCTCCATCGTCCGCGGCCCGATGATCGCGGCGGTCACGGCCGGATGGCGGATCACGAACGCGATCGACATCTCGATCAGCGTCATCCCCGCCTCCAGGGCGAGGTCCGCGAGGCGGTCGACCACCTTGAGCTTGCGCTGGTTGTCGGGATCCGAGATGTCCCAGCGAGCGGCGAACCGTTCCGCGCGGCGCGACGTCGGGGCCGTGTAGTCGCCGCTGCGGTAGAGGCCGGTCAGCCACCCGCCCGCGAGCGGACTCCACGGGATCACGCCGATCTCGTGACGCTGGCACGTCGGCAGCACGTCGTTCTCGACGCCGCGCACGAGGATCGAATACGGCGGCTGCTCGCACACGAAGCGCTCGCGGCCCCGCCGCTCGGCGACCCACTGCGCCTCGACGATCCGGCTCGCGGGGAACGTGGAGGTGCCGATGTAGCGCACCTTGCCCGCGTGGACGAGATCGCTCAGCGCGCCGAGCGTCTCGTCGATGCTCGTGTCGTCCTCGGGACGATGGATCTGGTAGAGGTCGATCCAGTCGGTGCGCAGCCGCCGGAGGCTGTTCTCGACCTCGCGCGCGATCCATCGCCGCGAGTTGCCGTACTCGTTCGGGTCGTCTCCCATCGTGCCGTGCACCTTCGTCGCCAGGATCACGTTCTCGCGCCGGCCGCCGGCCAGCGCCCTGCCGATGATCTCCTCCGACTCACCGCGTCCGTACACATCCGCGGTGTCGATGAAGTTGATCCCTCGGTCGAGCGCGCGGTGGACGATCCTGATGCTCTCCTCGTGGTCCGGGTTGCCCAAACCGCCGAACATCATCCCCCCGAGGCACAGAGGCGTGACTTTGACTCCAGTGTTGGCGAGCGTGCGTAGGTTCATGCCAACACCGTAGCGGCCGGCCATTTCCCCGAAGGGGTGCCGGTCGCCGTCAGTGGCTGACGGCGGCCGCCGCGAGCTCGGACACGAGCTTGTCCTCGTAGAAGCGCTCGAGCGCGAACGGCGCGATCAGCTCCGGCGTGGCGCCCGTGTGCACGAGGTCGGCGAGCGTCTTGCCGACGATCGGCGCCGCCTTGAAGCCGTACGTCCCCCACCCCGAGCTCACGTGGAAGTTGTCGACCTCGGTCTTGCCGAGGATCGGGCTGTAGTCGGGCGAGAGGTCGCACAGCCCTGCCCACGCCCGCAGCAGCCGGGCCCGCTCGAGTTGGGGGAACAGCTCGAGCGTGTGGCGCGTGAGGTCCTGGAGGAAGTTGAGCGTGTTCTGCATCCGGTAGGTCGTCCACGGTTCGATCTCCGAGCCCATCACGAACTCGCCCCGGTCGGACTGCGAGATGTACACGTGCATCTGCGAGGAGACGATCACGACGTCGAGCAGCGGCTTGACGGGCTCGGTCACGCACGCCTGCAGGATGTGCGTCGTGATCGGCAGCTCGACCCCGGCCATGTCGCAGATCAGCGTGCTCCAGCCGGCCGTCGCGCTGATCACCTGGCCGGCCTTGATCGTTCCGCGATTCGTGCGCACGGCACTGATGCGCCCGTTCGTGCGCTCGAGCCCGAGCACCTCGGTGTAGGGATGGATCTCGATCCCGGAACGGTCCGCGCCTCGGGCGTAGCCCCAGACCACGGCGTCGTGGCGGATGATCCCGCCCGGCGGGTGATACAGCGCGCCGATGATCGGATACGTCGCCTCCGAGGAGATGTTGATCGGCGGGCAGAGCCGCTTGACCTCGGCCGCGTCGACGAGCCGCGAGTCGATCCCGCCCAGGCGGTTGACCTCGGCGCGGTTGGCCATCACGAACATCGCCCGGTCCGAGTGCGCCAGCGTCAGGTGCCCGCACTGCGAGAACAGCAGGTTGAAGTTCAGCTCGGCTGACAGCCCTTCGTACATCTTCACGCTCTGGTCGTAGAAGCGCGCGCCCTCTGGCGTCTTGTAGTTGGAGCGCAGAATCGTCGTGTTGCGACCGGCCGCGCCCGAGCCGATGTAGCTCTTCTCGAGCACGGCGACGTTGCGCACGCCGAGCTGGCCGAGGTAGTAGGCGGTCGCGAGGCCGTGCGCGCCGCCCCCGATGATCACCACGTCGTAGCTGCCGCGCAGCTCGCCGCGCCGGCGCCACATCCGCCTCGGGCGGAAGATCTCACGCATGCTGAGGCTCCACGCCCGCCCGGGCGCCCGCCGGCACGGCGGGCAGCTCGGGCACCGCGTCGGCCCCGACCGGGCCACCGTCCAGATGCGCAGCCGCGTCCGCGACGACCTCCCATAGGTACTCGCCGAGCGCCCATCCGACGAGCACGAGCAGGCGGTCGGCATCCTCGCGCAAGAGGTATCCGGGCGTCCGCGCGACCGAGCCCGGCCGGAAGCCGGCCACCGGCGTGACGGCGGGGCGCACGTCGATCGCGCAGAAGCGCGCCAGCAGCTCGCGCGCGCCGGGGCCGATCAGCGCGATCGCCGCGAGCCCGGAGGTCACGTCGACGACCGTCACCGTGGCGCCGTCGCGGGCGGTCTCGACCGCGACGCCCACGCGCTCGCGCAGCGCGCCCGCACCGGCCGGCTCACCTAGGACGAGGACGTGCTCCGGCGTCACCGGGCACCACCAGGCGCCGTTCACGCGGGTGGCCGTGCCCAGCTGCAGCACGGCGCCGTCCGCGGCCGCCGCGACGATCGCGGCGAGCGCCTCCGCCGGCGCATGCAGCTCCAGCTTCGTCAGCGCGCTGCGGTCGGCAAACGCGACCGTCCGCTCGAGCCGCGCCCGCTCAACCCCCTCGGGCCCGAACCCGACTGCGACGTTCCACCCGTCGCGGCGCTCGAAGCGCGCGCCGGCGGCCCGCGCGAGCCGCTCCATCGGCGTACGGGCACACACGCCGTCCGAGGACGACGACGACGCCAGATCGGGGGTGAGGAACGCCAGCGAGCTCATGAGCGCAGCAACTCTCCCTGCGGGTCGTAGAACGGCTCGGTCACGACCGTCGCCTGCAGATGCGACTCGTTGTCGGAGATCGTGATGCTCGTTCCGTCTTCGGCGAGCGCCGCGGGCACCCACGCCATCCCGATCACCCGCCCGAGCTTGCGCGATCGCCGCGCGCTCGTGACCTGGCCGGCGGCGGTGCCACGGCTGTCGAGCACGACGGCGCCCTCGGTCGGCACCTGCCCGTTCGCGAGCGTGAACCCGACCAGCGCCGTCTCGCTCGGATGCTCGGCCGCGCGGGCGAGCGCCCACTTGCCGATGAAGTCCTGCTCCTTGTCGAGCTTGACGGCCCAGGGCATCGCGGCGCCGAAGGGCGTCGACTCGGAATCGGTGTCCTGCCCGACGATGATGTGCATCTTCTGCAGGCGCAGGATCCGCTGCGGCTCCAGGCCGAACGGCCTGATGCCCTCCGGCGCGCCCGCGCGCATGATCGCGTTCCAGAGGTCCTCGCCGTACGCGGCCGGGAAGTGGATCTCGTACCCGAGCTCGCCGACGAAGCCGATCCGCAGCAGCAGGCACGGCACGCCGGCGACGCGCGCCTGCTTCGCGTCGAGGTACGTGAAGCCCTCCGGCGAGCAGTCGAGCTCGGTCAGCCGCGTCAGGATCTCGCGCGCCCGCGGGCCCGCGAGGTTCACGGCCGACAGCGCCTGCGTGACGTCGGTGAGGTGCACGTTCATCTTCCAGTCCGCCAGCCACCACGAGAACCACTGCTCGACGGTGCCGGCGCCACTCGACGTCGTGGTCACGTAGAACGTCTCCTCGTCGAGCCGGCTGACCGTGCCGTCGTCCATGATCCGCCCGGCGTCGGAGGTGAGCACGCCGTAGCGCACGCGCTCGGGCTTGAGGTTCGACATCCGGTTCGGGTACAGGCGGTCGAGGAACTCTCCCGCCTCCGGGCCCCGGACGAGCAACTTGCCGAGCGTCGAGACGTCGATGATCCCGGCCGAGCTCTGCACGGCGAGCGCCTCCTCCTCGGGCTGGCCGTAGTCGTACGGTCGCTCCCAGTCGCCCGCCCAGCGGATCTGCGCGCCGAGCTCGCGGTGGCGCCCGTTGATCGAGGAGCGCTTGGCCGGCTCGATCGGCCGCCCCGCGAGCGCGCCCATCGGCACCGTCGACCAGGGCGGGCGCGCGCTCGTCGTGCCGACCTGCTCGAGTCCCTGGCCGGTCGCCTGCGAGATCACCCGGATCGATGGCAGCTGACACATGCGGCCCTGGCACGGGCCCATCGTCACGGTCGTGAACCGCTTGCACAGCTCGATCGAGTCATAGCCCTCGCGCACGCCGCGCTCGATGTCCTTCGCGCTCACGTCCTCGCAGAAGCACGCGAAAGCCTTGCCACCACTGCCGTCGGTCGCCTCCGGCGGGGGGATCGCGACGCGCTCTCCGTTGCCCTCCTGGAGGCGGCTGCGGAGCTCGGCGATGCGCGTCGCGGTCGCGCCGTCAGCGAGCCCGAGCGCGGACGCGGCCTCGAGGCCGGCGAGCTCGCCCGAGGGCTCCGCGTGCTGGTAGCCGCCGGCGCCCGCGAGCTGGCCCGCCGTCCACACGCCTGCCGGGAGCTCGGTGATCGCGAACCAGCCGTGCTCGGCGTCGTACGCGGTGCGGGCCCCCGCCTGGGTCACGAGCGCGGTCGCCGGCGCATCGCCGCCGGACACGACGAGCAGATCGCAGTCGATCGCGCGCGTCGCCGCCGGCGCGCTGGCGTGGCGCACGCCGGCCACCGGCGCGAGCACCGCACCGGAGACCGCGCGCTTGCCGCTGGCCGCGACGACGGTCCAGCCGTGCAGCGCCTCGATCCTGTTCGATTCCAGCAGCGCCGCCGCACGCGAGGGCTTCGCGCGCAGATCCGCGACGGCGGCGATCTGCACGCCCACGGCCTGGAGCGCGAGGGCGGCGCGAATGCCGCGATCCGAGGTCGTGACGACGACCGCGCGGGTCCCGGGCGCAACCGCGTACAAGCTGCTCAGCCGGCGCGCGCCGCCGGACAGCATCACGCCGGGAAGGTCGTTGCCCGCGAACACGAGCGGCTGCTCGATCGCGCCCGTCGCATATACGTGCCGGCGCGCGCGGATCTGGTGCAGCGTGTCGTTCTGCCAGACCGGCACGAGGCCGTCGAAATGCCCGAGCGCCGGGGCTGAGGTCAGGACCTCGACGCCGGCCTCGCGCGCGCGCGCCGCGAGCGCCGTGGCCTGTTCGTGCCCGCCTTCCCACAGCAGCCGCCCGCCGGGTTGCGCGCCCTCGTCGGCGAGCACGACGTCGGCGCCCAGCGCCGCCGCGGCGATCGCGGCTGAGAGCCCGGCGACGCCGCCGCCGACGACCAGCACATCGGCGTGGCGCCGGCGGTACTCGGTGCGCCACTCGCGCTCCTCCTGGACCTTCGGGAGGCGGCCGATGCCGGCCGCGTGACGGAGCACCCACTCGTACGCGGGCCACGCCTTGCGCGGCCGGATGAACGTCTTGTAGTAGAAGCCGGGCGGCGTCAGCGGGCCGCCGACGGCGTCGGTCACGGACATCACGTCGAGCTCGAGGTTCGGCGTCGCGTTCATGTGCCGCACGTCGATGCCCTCGCGGACCGGTTCGGTGCACGCGCGCACGCCGGGAGCGCCGTCGACCGCGACCATGCAGTTGGGGCATGCGCCCGAGCAGCACATCAGCCCGCGCCGGCGGTGGTACTTGAAGCTGCGCGAGAACGTGCGCCGGCCGCTCGCGTAAAGCGCCGAGCCGATCGTGTCACCCGCGAGCGCCGTGACCTTCTTGCCATCGAACGTGAAGGTCACCGCCCTGCTGCGGTCGACCAGCTCGCCCGGCTGTGGCGGCAGCCGCATCAGCGCCCGAGCTCCCCGGGCAGCGCCACGCGCAATACCTCGTTCGTGCGCGTGTCGCGTTCGGCCTGGAACCACGTGCGGCAGCCGGAGCGGTGATACCACCACTCGCGCTGCACGCCGGCGACGTTGCGGCGGAAGTAGTTGTACTGGTTGAGCTCGCGGAACGAGGGAGTGCTTCGGGGGCGGGCGCTCACCTCACCGCCGAACGCGAAGTCGGCCACCTCGCGCACGCCGCAGTGGGGGCAGGTGAGCAGGAACGACATCGCCGCGCGATACTAGACAACCATCGCGCGTCGCGCAATACTATTGCGTATGGCGCAACAATCGAACGGGCACGTCGCCTCGGTGGGCCGCGCGATCGCGCTCCTCGAGGAGCTGCGCGACAGCGAGCGTAGCCTCGGCGTCAACGAGCTCGCGCGCCGGATCGGGGTCAACGCGAGCACGGCCTCGCGACTGCTCGCGACGCTCGAGTCCGGCGGCCTCGTGCAGCGAGACGGTTACGGCCCCTACCGGCTCGGCCTCGCGCTCGTGACGCTCGCCGACCGCGTGCTCGCGCGGCTCGACCTGCAGACGCTCGCCCGCCCGATCCTCGTCGAGCTGATGGAGCGGACCGGCGAGACCGCGACGCTGTCGCTCCCCGGCGAGCGCGAGGCGATCACGGTCGACTCGGCGCCTTCGCGCTCGAGCGTGGTCAGCATGGCGCGCCTCGGGCGGCCGAGCATCGCACATGCGACCGCGGTCGGGAAGGTGATGCTCGCGTTCGGCGGCGGCCTGCTTCCGGCCGAGCGTGACCTACACCCGCTCACCGACCGCACGATCACCGACCGCGCCGACCTCGCGGCCGAGATCCGCGCGGTCCGCGACCGCGGCTACGCGACGGTGTTCGGCGAGCGCGACGTGGACGTCAACGCGATCGCGGCGCCGGTCCTCGACCGCGCGGGGACGCTCGTCGCGATCCTCGGTCTCCAGGGTCCGGCCGCGCGGCTCGACGATCCGGTCGTTCTCCTACCGGCGCTGCAGCACGGCGTCGCGACGCTGACACGGGCGCTCGGCGGTCACCCCGGTCCGAGCGTCCACCCCACGGCCCCCGACGTCTGACTACCCCGCGTTCGTCGCGTAATAGTCGGAGTTCGTCTTCGTGAAATGGCGCCATTCCTCGGGCAGCTGATCCTCCGCAAAGATCGCGTCGACCGGGCATGCCTCCACGCACGCGTCACAGTCGATGCACTCGTCGGGATCGATGAACAGCTGCTTGACGTCGGCAAACCCGGGCTCATCCTCAGTCGGGTGGATGCAGTCGACCGGGCATACCTCCACGCACGACAGGTCCTTCAGGTCGATACACGGCTCGGCGATCACATAGGTCATGGACGGGACTCTACGTGAGCGCGAGGGATCACGCACCCGCGGGCACTGCAACGCCACCGTGCGCGCGCTCCGCCGCCGCCTGGTCCCGCGCCTGATCGGCCCGGCCCGTGTTCCGGCGCGCCTCGTGCAGCTCCCCCGTCTGCGACTTCAGCTCGGCGATCGTCGCGTACTGGTGCTCGGCGCGCGCGTACATGACAGCGGCCTCGCGATGGTCCCCTTCCGCGCTCAGCGCAGCCGCTGCCCTGTTCGACGAGTCGGCCGCGTCGCGATAGCTTCGCTCGGCCGTTCTGCCGCACCCGTGCGCATGCGCGACGGCGGCGAGCCGCTCCAGGATCGATGCCGCGGCGCGGAAGTGCTCGGCGGCGACCGCGTGATCGCCCGCCTCCTGTGCCACGCACGCCCCCTTTCCGAAGCTCCAGGCGGCTCGCCTCGCGTCGCTCGCAAAGCGATCGATGCCTGAGGCGGCCGCGGCGCCGCCGTCGCCGTTCCCGCGCTGCCCGATTCGCTCCATGTGCAACTGCGCCGCGCTCCAGAAAGCGTGGCCGGCCTGCGCGAGGTAGCTGATCGTGAGGCTCTCGCCGCCGGCCTCGGCGGCGGCCTGGCGAAAGCGCCGTCCGGCCTCCTCGAACGTCTCGATCGCCTCGGTCGAGCTCGGATCCTCGCCCGCCGGATCGAACGGCGCCAGATCAGATTGCAACATGCGAGCTCACCATCACGGTCTCGCCGATCGGCAGTCCGAAGTGCTCGATCGGACTCGCGGCGTTGCGCGCCAACCCGACGAACAACCGCTTGCGCCAGCGCCGCATCCCCGGCGCGCCGCTCGCCGTGATCGTCATGCGCGAGACGAAGTACGACGCGTGCTCGAGGTCGAGGTTGCGCTCCAGCAGGCCCCGCTTGCGCGCGAGCGCCAGCGCCGCGGGCACGTTGGGCGTGTCTCGATAGCCGTTGCGAATCGTCACGTGATTGATCTTGAACAGGCCGCTGCCGAGCGTCTGCACGGCGAATCGATCCTCGACCTCGACGTGTGGGACGCTGACGTTGTCGACCGAGACGATCAGCACCTTCTCGTGGAACAGGCGGTGGTGCTCGACGTCGGCTCGCATCGCCAGCGGCGTCGTGTCCTTCCCGGGACTCAGGTAGACCGCGACGTTCCGCACCCGGTGGATCGGTGGGTCGGACATCCGCAGCTGGTACAGGAAGTCCTCGAGCAGGCCCTCCTCGTCGGTCCGGTTGCGGGTGACGATCTCGCGGCCGCGCCGCCACGTGACCATCACCGTCGCGGCGACGAAGCCGACTCCGAGCGGCAGCCAGGCGCCGTGGGTGACCTTCGCCACGTTCGAGAGGAAGAACGAGAGCTCCACTGTCAGGAACAGCGTGCCGATGATCGCGAGCCTCCAGCGCGGCCAGCTCCACAGGTAGCGGGCTACGGCAAGGAGCAGGATCGTGTCGAGCACGAACGTGCCGGTCACGGCGACGCCGTAGATGTTGGCCAGCTTCCCGGAGCTCCGGAACACGAGCACGAGCGTCGCGACGCCGACCGCGAGGGCGGCGCTCACCAGCGGCACGTAGATCTGGCCCTCGAGCTTGGACGTGTGCAGAATCTTCAGCCGCGGGAGGAAGCCGAGCTGGACCGCCTGGCGAGCCATCGAGAACGAGCCAGTGATCGCGGCCTGCGAAGCGATGATCGTCGCCGCGGTCGCGAGGAAGACCATCGCGATCCGGCCGCCGCTCGGCACCAGCAGGTAGAACGGGTTCGTGACCGCGCTCGGGTCCTGGATGATCAGCGCGCCCTGACCGAGGTACGACAGCACGACCGCCGGGAAGACGATCCCGAACCAAGTCCAGCGGATCGGCGAAGCGCCGAAATGCCCCCGATCCGCGTACAGCGCCTCGGCTCCGGTGACGGCCAGCACGACGCCGCCGAGGGTCAGGAACGCGGCGGCGCCGTGGTCGACGATGAAGCGCGCGCCCCACACCGGCGAGAGCGCCTGGAGGACGCCGGGATGCGCGATCACCTCGCGCGCGCCGAGCACGCCGATCACCGCGAACCAGACGAGGATGACCGGGCCGAACAGCCAACCCACGGCGCCGGTGCCGCGGCGCTGGATCGCGAACAGCCCCGCGAGGATCCCGAGCGAGAGAGGGACGACGAGGGTCGCGAGCCCGGGCGAGACGACCTTCAGCCCCTCGATTGCCGAGGTCACCGAGATCGCCGGCGTGATCATCCCGTCTCCGAAGAACAGCCCGGCGCCGAAGATCCCGAGCACGACCAGGAGGGCGGTGCGGCCGACGCCGCGACGCTGGATCAGCGCGGTCAGCGCCATCACGCCGCCGTCGCCGCGGTTGTGCGCGCGCATGATCAGGCCCGCGTACTTGATCGAGACGATGATCGTCAGCGCCCAGAAGATCAGCGATGCGATCCCGTACACGCCCGCGACCGTCGGCTGCGCCGCGTTGGCGTGCTGGGTGAAGATCACCTGCTCGGCGTACAGCGGGCTCGTCCCGATGTCGCCGTAGACGATCCCGAGCGCGCCGAGCGCGAGCACGAGCGGGGCAGCGTGGGCGACGACGTCGCGCTCCGAGTCCGCCTGGGCGACCTCGGAGGGCGCCGCCGCGCGGGGTGGGGCGAGCGACACCGGCCAATAGCCCAGCTTGTGCGCGGCCTCGTTGAAGGTTCGTCGAACAGCCGGGGTCGCTACCGATCCGCCGGCTCCGTTCCCGTTACCGGCTCCGTTCCCGTTACCGGCTCCGTTCCCGTTGCCAGCGCCGTTCCCGTTGCCGTCGGACAACTTGTGCGCGGCCTCGTGGAAGCGGCGTCGCGGCTGCGACGAATGTAGACCAGGCACGCTAGTGACGCTAGGCGCAAGGGCCTTCGCCGGATATGGGTATGAGTACCTATCTTCCGCCTATGGCTCGACGAGGCCCCGCCGGATCGCGTACCGGGTCAACTCGGCGACATTGCGCATCTCGAGCTTCTCGAGGATGTTCGCGCGGTGATGGTCGACGGTCTTGCGCCGGATGACGAGCTCGTCGGCGATCTCATCGCTCGTGTACCCCTCGGCGATCAGCTTGACGACCTGCAGCTCGCGCGCGGTGAGCGGGTCCTCGCGCGGCGCGTCGCCGGCCCCCGGCTGATCGAGGTAGTCGCGCAGGAGCGCGGCCACCGCCCGCGGGTAAAGAAACGACTCGCCTCGCATCGCCGCCCGGCATGCGTCGACGAGATCGCGGTTGGCCGCGGTCTTCAGCACGTATCCGGACGCGCCGGCGCGCAGCGCCTCGAACAAGTAGCGCTCGTTGTCGTGCACCGAAAGGATCAGGACGCGTACTCCGCGCCGGCGCCGGTGCAGCTCGGTCGTCGCCTGGAGCCCGGTCAACCTGGGCATCGACACGTCGAGGATCGCGAGATCCACGTCGTTCGCGAGCGCCTTCTCGACCGCCTCGACCCCGTCCTCGGCTTCGGCGACGACCTCGATATCCGCCTCGTCGTCGAGGACGGCGCGCAGCCCCCGGCGCACGACGGCGTGGTCGTCGGCCAGAAGAACGCGCGTCTTCAACGGCGTCGTCATCGCCGCGCTGCTGTCACCGGCACGCGCAGGATGACCTGGGTGCCATGCCCGGAGTCGGATGCGATGCTCAGCTCAGCGTCGATCAGCATCGCTCGCTCGCGCATCCCGCTCAGCCCCCGCTCGGGCGCGTCGGCGGGCAGGCCCCGGCCGTCATCGGCGACCGTCAGGACGACGGCTCCGTCGATCTGCCGAAGCCCGACGATCATCTCGCCCGCGCGCGCGTGGCGCAGCGCGTTGGTCAGCGACTCCTGCGCCACCCGGTAGATCACCAGCTCGATCTCAGCCGACAGCTCGGGGAGCTCCCAGTCGAGCTCGCGCCGCACGCGCAGTCCGGCCTGCCGGTCGACGCGCGAGCACAGCGCGATCAGCGCATTGACCAGCCCGAGATCGTCCAGCGCCTCGGGGCGCAGCTCGCGACCGATCCGGTGCACGTCCTCGAGGCTGCCGACGATCGTCTGCGCAATCTCCGACAGCGCCTCGCGCTGACCCGACTCATCGCGCGCCGCTCGCTCGGCGCGCAGCGCGATCGCCGTCAGCGTCTGGCCGACCTCGTCGTGCAGCTCACGGGCCACGCGCTTGCGCTCCCCCTCCTGCGCGGCGAGCGCCCGTCTGCTGCTCTCCAGCCGCTCTCCCTCCAGACGGTCGAGCATCGCGTTGAGCGCCCCGGCGAGCGCCACGACCTCACGCCCGGCGCCGTCCGCGAGCTCGGCTCGGCGCCCCGGCTGGCCGGGATCGACTTCGCCCATCACGTCGGCGAGACGGCGCAGCGGCCCGAAGACGCGCCGGAGCAGCACCAGATCCACGAGCAGCATCACGGCCACCAGAATCGCCAGGACGAGCACCTCGCCAGGCCTCGCGACGCGGTGCACGGTCACCGGCGTCCACGCCACGAGCGCGAACGCAACGACGATCACAACCGTGTTCGCGGCGAACACCCGCCACAGCAGCGATACCCGGTCCCACGGGCGCGGGCGGCGGGAGCGCTCCGGCGCTCCGTCCTGCTCTACCTGCGCGGGCACCGCCCGCGCATCTGACACGACCATCGCGCCTTCAGACTCTAGGACACAACGGTGCCGTCTAAGACGCGGCAGCGCCCGAGAGGCCCGGAATCCAGTTGGTCCCGGCCAGCGGCACGCGCGCCATCGCCGCCGCTTCGATCGTCAGCGCGACGAGATCCTCCGGCTCCAGGTTGTGCACGTGCGACTTCCCGCACGCGCGCGCGATCGTCTGACACTCGAGCGTGAGCACGCGCAGGTAGTTCGCGAGCCGCCGTCCGCCCTCGACCGGGTCCAGCCGCACCGCCAGGTCGGGATCCTGGGTCGAGATCCCGGCGGGGTCGAGGCCTGCCTGGTAGTCGTCGTAGTAACCGGCGGCCGATCCGATCGCGCGGTAGCCCTCGTCGTGCTCGGGCGCGTTGTCGCCGAGCGCGATCAGCGCCGCGACGCCGATCGACACGGCGTCGGCGCCGAGCGCGAGCGCCTTGGCGACGTCCGCGCCCGTGCGGATCCCGCCGGAGACGATCAACTGCACCTGCCGGTGCAGCCCGAGGTCGGTCAGCGACTGCACCGCCTGCGGGATCGCCGCCAGGATCGGGATCCCGACGTGCTCGATGAACACCTCCTGGGTCGCCGCGGTGCCGCCCTGCATTCCGTCGAGCACGACCGCGTCGGCGCCGGCCTTGACCGCGAGCGCGACATCGAAATACGTGCGGCTCGCGCCCACCTTCGCGTAGATCGGGATGCGCCAGTCGGTGATCTCGCGCAGCTCCTCGATCTTGATCTCGAGGTCGTCGGGGCCGGTCCAGTCGGGGTGGCGGCACGCGCTGCGCTGATCGATCCCGACCGGGAGGTCACGCATCGCGGCGACGCGGTCGGAGATCTTGTGGCCGAGCAGCATCCCGCCGCCGCCCGGTTTGGCGCCCTGGCCGATGACGACCTCGATCGCGTCGGCGCGCCGCAGGTCGTCCGGGTTCATGCCGTAGCGCGACGGCAGCAGCTGGTAGACGAGCGTGCGCGAGTGCTCGCGCTCCTCCGGCGTCATCCCGCCGTCGCCGGTCGTCGTCGACGTGCCCATCTCGGTCGCGCCGCGGCCGAGCGCTTCCTTCGCGGCGCCCGACAGCGCGCCGAAGCTCATCCCGGCGATCGTGATCGGGATGTCGAGCTTGATCGGCTGACGCGCGTAGCGGGTGCCGATCACGACATCGGTCGCGCACCGCTCGCGGTAGCCCTCGAGCGGATACCGCGTGACCGAGGCGCCGAGGAACAGCAGGTCGTCGAAGTGCGGAACGCGGCGCTTGGCGCCGAACCCCTTGATCGAGTAGAGCCCCTCGCGCGCGGCCCGCTGAATCTCGGCGATCGCGTTGCGGTCGAACGTCGCCGATTCGCGCAGCCCCGGGTGCCAGCCGTTCGAGACCGACATCTCAGTAGCTCCCGAGGTTCTCGACGTGGAAGTTGTACAGCCGCCGCGCGGATCCGTAGCGGCGGAACTCGGCCGCGTCGAGGTCGTCGAGCCCGGCTCGCTCGAGCAGCCCGTGAACCTGTTCCACGTGCTCTGCGCGCATCTCCTTCTCGACGCAGTCGGCGCCGAGTCCGGCGACCGCGCCACGGACGTACAGCCGCGCCTCGTACAGCGAGTCGCCGAACGCCTCGCCGGCGTCGCCGCACACGACGAGCGCGCCCCGCTGGGCCATGAACGCGCTCATGTGGCCGACCGATCCGCGCACGACGATTTCGGCACCCTTGAGCGAGATGCCGCAGCGAGCGGACGCGTCGCCGTGGATCACGAGCAGGCCTCCGTGCGCGGTCGCGCCCGCCGACTGCGACGCGGTGCCCTCGATCACGACGCGGCCCGACATCATGTTCTCGCCGACGCCGACGCCGCAGTTGCCGCGCACGCGGATCGTCGCGTGCTTGTTCATCCCGGCGCAGTAGTAGCCGACGTGGCCCTCGACCTCGACCTCGTGCTCGCAGTCGAGCCCGACCGCGATCGCATGCTTGCCGCCCGGATGCAGCACCCGCACGCGCTCAGGCGTGAGCGTCTCATGCAGGTGCTCGTTGAGCGAGCGCACCGTCTCGGTCGCGAGATCGATCAGCACCGCCTCGCGGGTGACGTCCGTCGTGGCCATCAGGCGGCAAGCGCGACGTCGGCTGGACCCCAGCTGTAGACCTTGCCGGGCTCGGGCTCCCACGTCTCGGCCTCCTCGGCGTCCGGGAGCACGGCGATCGCGCGGTACTCCGACGCCATCGCGACCCACTCTTCGTTCTCCGCCATCACCGCGGGCTTGCACGCGATCGGGTCGCGCAGCACCGCGAAGCCGTCGACCGTGCCGACCGCGAACGTGTAGAAGCCGTCGAGGTCGGTCAGGCATCCTTCGAGCGCCTCCTCGAGCGTGGCTCCCTCGCGCATGCGCCAGGTCAGATAGCCGGCCGCGACCTCGCTGTCATTGTCCGTCTGGAACTTGATTCCCTCGCGCATGAGCGTCCGGCGCAGGCGATTGTGGTTCGACAGCGAGCCGTTGTGCACGAGGCAGAGGTCCAGGCCCGTCGAGAACGGATGCGAGTGTTGCGTCGTGACGCGACTCTCGGTCGCCATCCGCGTGTGCCCCAGCGCGTGCGTGCCGCCGATCGCGGCCAGCTCGAAGTGCTCGACGAACTCGCCCGGCGGCCCGGCCTCCTTGTAGATCTCGATCGTGCTGCCCGCGCTCATCACGCGCAGCTCCGGGTAGCGCTCACCGACCCACGCCTTCGCCTCGGCGGCGCGGGCGGGGACGACGAACGTCGCATGGGTCGCGCGGACATGCGGCCCGCTGACGTGGCCGAACTCCGCGGCGATCCCGGCTCCGACGGCGTCCCAATCCTGGCTCGCCTCGGCGGAGTAGAGCGAGATCTTGCTCGATCCCGCGGG
Source organism: uncultured Solirubrobacterales bacterium (assembly GCA_963763525.1). GTDB lineage: Bacteria > Actinomycetota > Thermoleophilia > Solirubrobacterales > Solirubrobacteraceae > Palsa-465. The sequence goes on along the minus strand of CAVXPA010000003.1, from coordinate 617,692 downwards.
CGCCGGATCGCGATAGAACGCCACCCCCGCGCTGTCGGGCCCGCGGGACGAGAGCTCCAATAGCATCCGCGACAGATGCGCGCCGAGTTGCCCCTGGAGCGCGGGCGACTTCAGATACAGACCAGCTATTCCGCACATAGTCGCTCAGGCTAGACATTTGGATAAACGCCTCCAATGGCCTGCTCGTGCACACTTTCGCGGGCGAATGTGGTAGCTCACGCCACCTCTGGCGAGCGCCGCAGCCGCTCGCGCTCGCCCGCGCGATCGCCGCACAAGCCGGCGTTCAGCGCACCGGCGCCCAAGCGCCCAGCTGCCGCTGCCCGCGTTTGACGGTCTGCAGCGCCTCGCGCAGCTCGATCCGGGCGATCGGCGCCAGCGCCGCGGGATCGATCAGGTTGTCGGCCGGCGACTCGGCCGCGATCAGCTCCGCGTGATGCTCGAAGCGCAGCCGGCTGATCACCTCGAACGCCTCGCTCAGCGCGTCGGCCGCGGCGCGCTCGAGGCCCCCGACCTGGGCGACCGCCTCGATCCGGTCAAGCGTCGGCGAGATCGTCACGCCGGACGCGAGCGCGTGAAAACGGACCAGGTTGACGAGCGGGATGATCGCGCCGCGCTTGAGGTCGAGCCGCCCGGCGGCGGCCCCGTCGCGCTCGGTCGCGAGCTGCCCGCGGAAGTTCAGCGCGACGGGATAGCCGGTCGCCGAGCGCGCCATCAGGCGCATGAACTGGGCGTGCTCGCGCCCGGCGCGGATCTGCTCGGTCAGCTCGGAGGTGAGCGCCAGCCCGCCGGCCGCGGCGCGGAAGTCGAACGCGACCGAGGCGCGGATCAGCTGCGATTCGCCGGGATCCACGAGACAGTCATGAAACGTTCGCAGCAAGTCCGACTTCGACATCCTCCACTTCCGCTCGCGCGCGAGCACGCCGTTGTTGTCGAGCCCGATGCCACACCGCTCCAGACCGCCGTTGACGTCGGCGCCGAGCTGGCGGAAATACTCGTCGATCGCCGCCTCTTCGCCGAGCGGCGGATCGGCGTACGCGAGCGCGTTGTCCTGATCGGAGGCGAGCGTGAACTCGCGCCGGGCGGCGCTCCCCAGGTCGAGCCAGGCCCACGACAGCGGCGCTGGACCGCGAGCGGCGAGCGAGAAGCCGATCAGCTGCGCGACGACGGCGTCGTGCTGCAGGCTCAGCACGCGCCCGAGATCGCGCGGGGGCACGCCCGCGCGGACGAGCAGGTCGAACAGCCTGGGCAGCTGCGCGACCGCCCGCACCAGCGCGTCCTCGTCCTCGGCGCCGAGGATCCTGTGGCGCAGCGCGATCGGGCTCAGCGCGTCGAGCCCGAGCAGGTCGCCGGCGGACAGGATGCCGCACACCCGGGCTCCGTCGCGAACCACCAGATGCTCCGTGCCGGCCGCGAGCATGTCGACCGTCGCCTCGATCGCGAGCTGCGTGGCCGGCACCGCCGGCACCGGCGAGCGCGCGATCGCATGCACCGGCTCGTCGATCCCGCCGCCGCCGGCGACGAGCGCGCGGATGTCGGCGTCGGTGACGATCCCAAGGACGTCCGGGCGCAGCGGCACGAGCAGCGCCGCGACGCCGGCCTCCCCCAACCTGGCGGCCGCGTCGCGCACCGGCGTGTCGGGCTCGCAGTAGCTCGGCGGGCGCATGATCGCGGACACGGGCGTCGTGCCGACCTCGTGCAGCCCGTGCACGGTCTGCCCCGCGCGCGTGAGTCGCTTGCGCATCGTCGTCGCGACGTACGCGGCTCCCGCTCGCGTGCCGAGCACCCGCATCGCGACGTCGGCCCCCAGCAGGGCGCACTTCGACAGCTCGCGCGCGCGGACGCTGAACGCGGGGGCGAGGCCCGTCAACAGCGACGGGTGCCCGAAGCACTCGCCCGGTTCGAGCACCTCGACGACCTCGCCTTCGTGGACGAGATCCATCGACCCGGCCAGGATCACCCACAGGCCGGGGGTCGGCAGCCCGTCCTCGACCAGGACGGCCTCGCCCGGGGCGTAGGTGCGGGTCTGCGCGGCCGCGGCGATCTCCCGCAGCTGCTCTGGCTGGAGCCCGTCGAAGGGCGGATGGCACGCGAGGAATGTGTCCAAGTGCTCCATGTAGCGAGCCGCAATTGTGTTCGCTTTACGCCTGGGAGCTGTCCGGGCGACATGCCAGCCTAACCGCCCACAACAGACTTCGGGAGATGGAGGGCTCAATGGCGGACGTCGCCGCGACGGAACAGGACACGCTCGATTACGAGGGTGGCGGGCTCCCAAAGACGGGAAACTGGTGGAGCGCGTTCGTAATCGGCCTGGCGGGGACGATCCTCGTCACCGGCATCGCGCCGGTGATGGTCACCGAGCTGGGCGCCGCCTCGATTCCGATCATCGTCCTGATCACGATCAGCGGGTGGCTCCTATGCATGTTCCTGGCCGAGCTCGCCGCGATGATGCCCGACCGCTCCGGCGGCTCGCCCTCGTACGCGTACGTGGCGTTCAAGGAGAAGTGGCCGAAATCCGCCGAGCACGTCAACGGCATCACCGCCTGGGGCTACTGGCTCGGCTGGTTCCCGGTCGCGCCGCTGAACATGATCCTGGCGTCGTTCTACATCGCCAGCCTGTTCAACCTGAACACGAGCAGCGGGATCTCGTTGCTCGGCACGCCGATCGCGTGGTGGACGATCGGGATCTCGGTCGTCGGGATCATGCTGCTGTTCATTCCGTCCTACCGCGGCCTGCGGTTCGGGACGGTGTTCGCAACCGTGCTCGCGTTGCTGTCGATGATCCCGCTGACGTTCCTGGCGATCTCGTGGATCTTCAACCCGTCGGTCGTCGACTTCGGTCAGCTGACGCACTTCCAGCACACGAACGGCACCGGCTTCTTCTCGCCGATCTACGGACACGGTTGGCTCACGATCATGATCGCGTTCAGCTTCCTGTTGACGTGGAACGTGATCGCGATGGAGGCCGCTGCCTGCTACATCGGCGAGACGCGCAACCCCGACCGCGACGCGAAGATCGCGATGAACCTCGAGGGCGGCTACGGCGTCTTCATCTACACGATGATCCCGGTGGCGTTCGTGATCGTGCTCGGCGTGCACGCGCTCGGCAGCAGCGCGCTGGTCGACCCGAAGACGATGTTCATCACGTTCTCCGCCAAGGTGTTCGGCTCCAGCAGCGCTTCGAAGGTGCTGGATGACCTGATCGCGATCATGCTGATCCTCGCGCTGATCCTCTCGGCGTTGAACGCGATCACGGGCACCGCTCGTTCGCTGCACCAGATGTCCACCGACGGGCACTTTCCGAAGTTCTTCTCGCGGACGAACTCGCACGGGGTCCCTGGCCACTCGATGGCGTTCAACGTGGTCTGCTCGATCATCGTCGTCTTCATGGGCGGCGCGGTGCAGATCTACACGTTCTCCAACGTCGGCTATCTGTTCTCCTTCATCCCCGTCCTGATCGGCTACTTCCTGCTGCGTCAGCTGCGCCCGAACGTCCGCCGGCCCTACCGGCTACCAGAGTGGATGAAGTACCTCGCGCTCGTGATGGCAGGTATCTACACGGTCATCTACGTCTATGGCGGGCCGATGTACGCGAACTGCACGTGCAACGCGGCCGGCAAGAAGACGCTGCCGTACTACTTCATCGGGCTCGGGGTGCTGCTCGCGTACCTGCCGCTCTACTACTGGCGAAAACGAGTCGAGGACAAGCGCGACGCCCCGCCGACCGCGCAAGCCACGACCGCGCTCCCGGCCGCCTCCGGCGGCGGGGGCAGTCCGTAGCGGCTGGCGCCGTCGCCTGGTGCAACCAGATCCAATCGACGAGGGGCCATTCCAGCGGATCATGGTGGCCTCCGAGGGACGCGCGATCCCGAGAGACGTCTTGGCGCGCGTGCTCGAGCTCACGGCCGATCAGGGCGCGGAGGTGCACGTGCTCTCGATCGCGCGCGTTCACGGCGTCTCGTTCGGCCTGCCGAACCCCGGCCTCTTGCCGACCAAGCGCGAATGGGACGAGCAGCGCGACATGGTCGGCAAGACGGTCGCCTACCTGAAGCGCAAGGGGATCAAGGCAGACGGTCACGTCATCGGCACGCGACATCCCACCAAGCGGATCTGCCAGGAGGCGGCGTCCTGCGCGTGCGAGGCGATCGTGATGGCCGCTGACCGGGATCGCAACCGTGTCATCGGCGACTTCATCTGGGAGCAGGAGCCGCAGCGCGTGCGCCGCCGCGCCAAGGTGCCCGTCTTCCTCGTGCAGGAGGATGACTAGCGCGCTGGTCCTAGGACCAAGGTCGGCTGGTAACCCGGCGGCCCCAGCTCGTACGCTGCGGGTATGCCCACTGAAACACACGTAACGCCCGGAACGGCCGCTCGAATCAGCCGCGAGGTGATGTCCTGGCCCGGCGTCGAGCAGGCGCCGCACCGGTTCGGCGGCGTCGAGTTCCGCCTCGGCCGCCGGGAGCTCGGCCACCTGCACGGCGATCGGATCGCCGACCTGCCGTTTCCACGCCGCGTCCGCGACGAGCTGATCGCGGCCGGTCGCGCGGCGCCCCACCACGTCCTGCCCGACTCGGGCTGGGTGACCGTGTCGATCGCGACCGATCCTGATGCCGGCGATGCGATCGAGCTGCTGCGAATGATCTACGAGCGAGCGCTCGCCGCCCAGCGACGCGCGCGCGACCGCGAGCCGGTCGCATCCGAGCGCGTAGGTTGAGATGATGCCGCGCAGGCGATGCAGCTTCCATTCGAGCTCGAGCGGTTCCTGACGGAGCCCCGCGTCGCGGTCCTGGCGACGGTGCGCCGCGACGGCGGCCCCTCGACCACGGCCTCCTGGTTCGACCTCCAGGGCGGCAAGATCCTGATCACGATGTACACGAGCGCCCGGCGCCTCGCGAACATCCGTCGCGACCCGCAGGTCGCGATCACGGTCCTCGGCAAGGATCCCTACCAGCACGTGTCCGTCTCGGGCCGGGTCGTGGAGACGTGGGACGACCCGGAGCTCCAGGTCATGGACCGCCTGGCGCTGCGCTACACGGGCGCAACCTGGCCCGAGCGCAAGCCGTGCGTGAGCGCGCTGATCGAGATCGACCACTGGCACACGTACGGCCTACCGTCCGGCTCTGCCGACTACAGCTCGCCGGCGTGATGCGACTCACACCGGCGCGCCGGGGCGCCCGTGCAGGCGCGCGAGCTTGATCGCGAGCTCCAGCGACAGGAGGTCATCCTCGTCCAGGTTGAGCCCGGTCAGCTCCTCGATCCTCCCCAGACGCTGGCGCAGCGTGTTGGGGTGGATGTAGAGAGCGCGGGCGCTCTCGATCACGCTGCGCCGCTCGGCCAGATAGCGCTCGAGCGTGTCCAGCAGGGCCGTTCGGCGCTTGCTGTCGTACGCGATCAGGCGGTCGACCGCGATCCGAGTGCGATCGCGCGGCGCGTCCTCGGCGCCGATGTGGACCAGATACCGATACGCGCCCAGCTGTGAGTACGCGATCGCGCCGCCGTCGGGGAGCAGCGCGCGCCCGATCGTCGCCCCGTCGCGCGCCTCGCGGTACGCGCTCGAGGCATCCGCCGGGGCGTCTCGCAGCTCGCTGATGCCGATCGCGGCGCCGGCGGCTTGCCCGAGCTCGCGCGCGGATCGCAGCACGTCGTCGACGCGCTGCGGGCGCCCCGTGCCGAGCGCGAGCAGCGCTCGCACAGGACCCGGGCCGGCCTCGATCGCCGCCCGCGGCACGAGCTCGGCGAGCTCGCGCCCCAACGCGGCCGCAGCGTCGCGCCACTCGCCCGAGGACCGCTCGAGACCGCCTGCGGGCTCCGCGCACATCATCAGGTAGGGCTTGGTCAAATCGCAGCGCACCTCCGCCGCCTTGGCCGCCGCGAACGACGTCGCGTCGGCGGCGAGCGCCTCGAAGAGGTCCTTGACGATGTTCGCGTTCGTCAGCCCCTCGATCAGCTCCGCGCGCTTGATCGCGACGACCGCGAGGTGCGCGATCGCTCGTGCCATCTCGCCGTCCTCGTCGCTGAACGTGCGCCCGATGGGAGATCCGGCGCACAGCACGCCGACCCGTTCGCCGCCCGCAGACAGCGGCGTCACGAGGAGGTCGGCGACCTGGCGGTCGGGCCACAGGCTGCGCGCGGCCGGGCGCACGCCGCGTCCCGCGAGCGCCATCATCATCCCCGCCGCGGACACGGTCGGCGGAGCCCCGGGGTCGGAAGCGAGCATCCGCAGCCCCTCGCCGTCGGCGTCCAGCCGGTACAGCTGGCACAGCTCGGCGCCGAGCAGCGTGCGCGCGCCGCGCGCGACCACGAACCCGAGCTCCTCCGCGCCGGTCGCGGCGGCGACCTCCTGCGCCAGCCCGGACAGCCCCGTCAGCGAATGCAGTCGCCGGCGCTGCTGGTCGTACAACTGGGCGTTCTCGATCGCGCCGCTGACGAGCGAGGCGATGTGGACGAGCAGCTTGAGCGTGTCCTCGGTGAACTCGTGTGGCGCCTCTGTGTGCAGCACGATCACGCCGATCGTCTGTCCGGCGCGCGAGAGGATCGGGACCGCGACCATCGACTGGAAGCGCTCTTCCTGGAGCAGCGGCACGTACTTCATCCGCGCGTCGTCCATCGCGTGATCTCGGATGAACGCGGGCGTGCGGTGACGCGCGACCCAGCCTGTCAGGCCCTCGTCGAGCGCGAGCTGGACCTTCCCGATCGCGTCGGAGAACACCGGCGAGGCGGCGCGCATCGTCAAGACGCCGTCCTGCAGCAGGTAGATGAAGCAAGCGTGGCAGCCGGTCGCGTCCGTGGCGAGGTCCACGATCCCCTGGAGCATCGGGATCGTCTCGAGCGAGGAGGAGACGAGCTTGATCACCCCGTAGAGGGTGTGGTTCTCCTCGCGCAGCGCATTCAGCCCGTTGCTCTGGGCATCGACGCGCGGGGCACCGATTGACACTGTCAGCTCCGCCTCAGTATGTGCAAGCTGCACATGCTAGCCGCCGTCAACGGGGCATCAGCGACCATTGCCCGCTGCCCTGCGGGCCAGATATACCTCGCCCCCATGACAACCCAACCGCAGAATCCCGACGACGTCCGCCGCATCGTGTCCGACAACGGCATCGAGTTCCTGTTCGCGCAGTTCGTCGACATGCACGGCAAGCCGAGCGCGAAGCTCGTCCCGGCCCATCACCTCGACGACCTGCTCAGCGACGGTGCGGGCTTTGCGGGATTTGCGGCCGGTGACATCGGCCAGGGCCCTCACAACCCCGACCTGATCGTGATGCCCGATCCCCGCAGCCTGACGATCCTCCCCTGGCGCCCGACCGTCGCACGGTTCGCGTGTGACGTGACCGTCGACGGGGAGGAGTGGCCGTACTGCCCGCGCACGATCCTGCGCCACGCGCTCGCCCGCGCCGCGGAGGACGGCTACGAGCTGCGGATCGGGGCCGAGCTCGAGTACTTCCTGCTGCGCCGGACCGCCGACGGCCGGCTCGAGCTCGCGGACCCGCTCGACACGCTCGAGCTCCCCTGCTACGACATGCGCGCGCTCACGCGCAACCTCGACTTCGTCTCCGAGGTCTCGAAGGCGGTCACGAAGCTCGGCTGGGACAACTACGCGACCGACCACGAGGACGCCAACGGCCAGTTCGAGCAGAACTTCCAGTTCGCCGACGCGCTCACGACCTGCGATCGCGCCGTCTTCTTCCGCTACATGGTCGAGTCGATGGCCCACGACCGCGGATTGCTCGCGACGTTCATGCCGAAGCCGTTCGCCGACAAGACCGGCAACGGCTGTCACTTCCACGTCAGCCTGTGGCGAGACGGCCAGAACCTGTTCGAGCGCGATCCGGCGGAGGACTCCCGCGGCTTGGGCCTGTCCGAGCTCGCATACCGCTTCATCGGCGGTCTGATGGCCAACGCGAAGGCGTACATCGCGGTCACCGCGCCGACCGTGAACTCGTACAAGCGCCTCGTCGTCGGCGCTCCGACGAGCGGTGCCACGTGGGCGCCGGCGTACGTGAGCTATGGCTACAACAACCGCACACAGATGCTGCGCGTGCCGGCGGCCGGCCGGATCGAGGACCGGACCGTCGATGGCTCCTGCAATCCATATCTTGGCGCGACCGCGATGCTCGCAGCCGGCCTTGACGGCGTCAGCAGAGGGCTCGACCCAGGCGATCCGAACTCGGCCAACCTGTACGAGTACGACGAGGCCGAGCGCGACGCGCAGGGGATCGACGTCCTCCCCGCGAACCTGCTCGACGCGACGCGCGAGCTGGAGCACAACGAGCCGCTGCGGGCAGCGCTTGGACGCACGCCAGACGGCGATTACGTCGACTACTTCATCACGGTCAAGCGCCGCGAGTGGCAGGCCGCCCACGAGCAGATCACGCAGTGGGAGCTCGACCGCTACCTGCAGCTGTTCTGAGCCGCCGCGCTCTCACCCGGGCCCGAACCGCCTAGCCGTCTGCGCCTGCGGCCGCTCGCTCGCTGCGAGGAGCGACGAGACGGTCTGCGGTTGCACCGATTCGAGCAGCGTCGCCAGTGCGATGAACGCCTTGGCGGTCGTGAGCGCGTCGCCGAGGGCGTGGTGCGCGGTCTCGGCCGGCAGCCCGAGCGTGCTCGCCAGCCGCGCGAGCGGCAGCCCCGCCGGCGCGACCCCGTCGCGTGCCAGCAACCACGCACGCCCGAGCGCCTCGGTGTCGGCGGCGGCCGCGAGCCGGACGCGGCGGCGGGCGAGCAGCGGTCCGAGGAACGACTGCTCCACGATCGCGGTGTGGAACACGGGCATGCGCCCCGCGAGCACGTCGATCACCATCTCCGTCGCCTCCTCGATCGACGGCGCGTCGACGAGGTCAGCGACCCGGAGCTTGTGCATCAGCACGGCCTTGTCGGCCGAGCGCCGCGAGGTCCGCACGAGCGTGTACAGCGCCTTGCCGAGGATCACGCGGCCGTCCTCAACGGGCACCGCGCCGACGGCGATGATCGCGTCGCGGCGAACGTCGAGCCCCGTCAGCTCGAGATCGAGCGCGCACCATTCCGCCGCGCGCCACGGCGTGTCAGGGGGTGGCGCGGCGGTCTGCGCGTAGCGCAGCGCGGCGCCCTGTCGCGGCGCCAGCCGCCCGATCAACGCAGACCTCGCTGCACGCCGCTGACCGCGCGGAAGACGTCGCGCAGGTGGTCGCGCATCAACGGGCTGATCGCGGTCGGCTCGATCCGGTCGTCGGGTCGGTCCCCTGCCGCCAGCTGGCGCATGTGGTGACCGATCCTGAGCTCGAGCGCGAGCTCGAACGCGTCGCTCAGCGTGCCCGCGTCGGCGTCGCTCAGCACCCCCTCCGCCGCGGCGGCACGCAGCCGCTCGGGCGTGGACCCGTCGAGCATGCCGGCCGAGGCGCCGGCCCACCGGCCGAGCTCGACGATCGGGATCACCGCCGCGCGGCGGATGTCGAGGTGATCGCTGCGGCTGCCGTCGGACTCGAGCACGGCATCCGCGTCGAAGCCCGTCGGTGGGCCGTAGGCGAGCGCGCGGCGGGCCAGCGCGCCGAGTACGTGTTCGCGCGCGGCGCCCTCGGCCACCGGCAGCGGCTCGCGCGGCGTGCCCCAGAGCACCCGGCGCTCGACCAACACGGTCAGCGCGAGCTCGTCCTCCGGATCGCCGCGGAGCCACTCCGCGCCCGTCCGCGCCACGACGTCCGCCGAGAGCCCGCAGCGCGCGAGCGTCGCGCCGACCGCGTCCGACCAGCCGGGCGGAGCCGGCTCGCTGCAGACGACGGCGCCCCGCGCGATCGAAGCGGGCGTCAGCTCGCGTCGCGCCTGGCTCCCGACGGCGACCCACACGAGCCCGTCGGCCGGAAGCTCGGCCGCGGGCGCCGCGAGCTCCAGCACCCGTGCCGTGAGCGCGTCGATCAGCGCCGACAGGACGCGCGCGACCTCGACGGCGCGCAGGTTCGACGCGTGCAGCTCCGAGACGATCTCCGGCAGCTCGCCCGCGACGGACGCTAGCTGCTCGGCGTCGCGCGCGCGGGCGATCGACCGTCGCGCGCCGAACCACGAGCGCGGCTGGACCGCGAACAGATCCGCATCCTCGACGACGCCGACCAGCTGGCCGCGCTCGCTCACGACCGGCGCGTGGCGCAGGCCCCGCTCGAGCATCTCGAACAGCACCTCGCCCCCCAGCCGGTCGGGCGTCACGGTGAACACGGGCGTCGTCATCACGCTCGCAACCGGCGCGCTCAGCGGCAGGCCGGCCGCGACGATCCGCGTGCGGATGTCGCGGTCGGTGACGATTCCAAAGCCGCCGGCGCCGAACTGCACCAGCGCCGAGGTCGCGCCGGCCCGGGTCATCCGCCGCGCCGCCTCGCGGATCGGCGTCATCGGCTCGCAGACGACCGTCTCGGAGCGGATCAGCTTGGCGACCGGGGCGTGACCGGGCTCCTGGACGCCGACCCGGAGCTCGCGATTGCGGGCGCGCTCCAGCAAGGGCCGCGCGGCCGCGACCGGGATGCGGTAGCAGAGCGTGTCCTCGGCGGCGCGCGCCTCGAATCCGGGCGGCAGCCCCGACAGCATCGCCTCGTGCCCGAACGCGTCCCCGGTGCCGAGCAGGTCCAGCAGCTTGCCGTCGTGCAGGATGTCGACCGCGCCCGCGTGGATCACGCGCAGGTACGTGACCGGTCCCCCGGCCTCGCTCAAGATCACCGCGCCGTCGGGGTAGAACTCGATCTCGGTCTGCGCGACCAGCTCGCCCAGCTCCTCGGGCGCGAGCGCGTCGAACGGCGCCCGCTGCGCGAGGAACCGCGCCGTCTCGCTTACACCGTCGGCCAGCGCAACCTCCTCCTCACTCGCCGAAACCTACGCGATCAGCCCGAGTCGCTGCGCGCGCTGCACCGCCTCCGTTCGGTTGCGCACGCCCAGCTTGCGGTACACCGCGCTCGTGTGTCCCTTGACCGTGTGCTTGGAGAGATGCAGCGCGCCCGCGATCTCCGGGTTGGTCGAGCCCTGCGCCATCAGCTCGAGCACGGCCCGCTCGCGATCGGACAGCCCGAGCGCGCCCGTCCGGTCGTGGCGCTCGAACACCGTCCTACCGAGCCCGACGAGCCGCACCGCCTCCGCGATCCGCCGCGCCGGCCAGTCCTTGTAGGCGAACCCCGACGCGCCGGCGGCGCGTGCCGCGCTCGGCGAGATCTCACCGGCGCCCGAGAACAGCAGCACGCGCGTCATCGGCTCGGCGGCGCGAAGCTGCTCGCACACCTCGGCGCCCGACTCCTCGCCGATGAACAGGTCGACGAGCGCCACGTGCGGCCGGTAGCGCGCCGCGAGCGCGAGCGCCTCGGCGCCGGAGTGCGCGCTGACGCATCGCTGCACCCACGGCTGCTGCGAGAGCATCAGGCGAAAGCCCCAGTGCACGACGTCGTGGTCGTCGACGACGAGCACGCACAGCCGGTCCGGGCTGCGGGGAGTGTCGGCGATCGCGGTCACGAGCCTTCCTCGTAGGGCACGACGAGCCGCAGGAGCCACATGCCCGGCTCGCGCTCGCCGAACTCCAGCACGCCGCCGCTCTGGAGCGCCTCGAACGCCGCCAGGCGAAGACCCATGCCGGCGTGACGGCGCCGGCCGTCGACGCCGTCGTTGGCGACCTCGAGCAAGAACGCGCCCTCGAGCCGCCCGACGCGGACGCTGACCTGGGTCGGGCTCGCGTGCTTGTGCGCGTTGCGCACCGCTTCGGTCAGGACCGACTGCGCCAGCGGCTCGAGCGCGGGCGGAACGTCGCCGTGGCCGCCGCCTTCGAGCGTCACGCCGAGATCGGGGTGAACGCTGGCGAGCCGTTGCACCTCAGCCAGGAACGTCGTCCGCGTCGCGCGCGGCGCGCGGCCCAGCGGTCGCTGGAGCGCGCTGCGCAGCTCCGCCAGCGCCGACTGCGTCTCGCTCGCGCACCGCGCCCGCGCCGGCGCCGGCAGATCGCCGTCGGCGTCGAGCGCCATCGAGACGCCGAACAGCCGCTGGATCACGCTCTCGTGGATCTCGCGCGCGAGGTCGAGCCGCTGCTCGAGCTGGTGCGCCCTCTCGGCCTGGGTCGCGACGCTGCGGGCGACCGACGCGAGCGCGGCCGTCTTCCCGAGCGTCCACAGCAGGTGGCGCTCGGCGTCGCCCGGCGGCGGCGCGGACAGCAGCCGGTCGACGAGGATCACGCCGATCGCGCGGCCCGCGGCGACCATCGGCGCGCAGATCAGCCGCACGGGCTCGGACACGAGTGCCGCGAACTCCTCCGGGACCTGGCCCCGAACGTCGCCGTCCACCTCGACCACCTGATCGGTCTCGAGCGCCCAGGCCGCGATCGGCGCCGACTCCACGGTCACGTGCGCGCCGGCGAACTGCTCGATCTCGAGCCCGAACGCGCCGGCCGCACGGACCCGCCGCGCGGCCGGGTCATAGCGAAAGATCACGGCGCGGCGCATCTGCGCCAACCGGCAGACCGCCTCGCACAAACGGTCGTAGAACGCATCGCCGGGCGAGGCCCCGTCCTCGGACTGCGAGAGCAGCTCGACGAACAGCTCGAGTGTCTCGATGCTCACGCCTGCGCCGGCGGCGGGCGCGGTCACCACTGCTGCCTGCGCGCGACTAGCGGGCGTGGAGCGCGATCAGCGCAAGTCGCAGCGCCTGATCGGGCGTCACGTAGACGCGCCAGGGCAGCTCGCAGTCTCGACAGGCGCATTCAACCATTGGATCGTATCCGTCGGCGTCCGCGTCGAGTTGCCACTCGGTCCGATTCACTTGCAGGCACACCGGGCACGCGAGCGAGGCGAGCACGAGCTCGTCAGGATCGTCGGCGCGAAAGCGCGCCGTGTCCGCGAGGGACTCCACCGTTAAGCTGCCAGCGCCTCCGCCCGTCCGATCGGGCGCTTGCCCCAACGGCTGCGCGTGGCGAAGTCCAACAACCGCTCGAGGTACTCGTCCAACGGCGAGGCAGAGATTCCCGCCGGCTCGAGGCGCGCCCTCGTCGCTGCGTCGTCGAACACCGTGTCGACCGAGAAGTAAGGGAAGTAGGCAACGCTGCCCTCCAGCGTCGAGCGCCTCATCCCGCGACCCTCACGCTGGCGCTCATCGAACTGCGCAGGCGAGAGTACCTCCGGCTTGGGCTGACGGAAATACCCGCTCGCGAGGCGCGCGATCTCCTCGATCGTGCTCGCCTGCGCTCCAGCCGTCAGGTGGTAGGTCGCGCCGACGCCGCCCGCGGCGTCCCCGGGCGCCGCGCCCTCGCACAACTCATACACACCGTCGGCGACGTAATCGATCGAGACGACGTCCACTTGCCCGGACGCGGTCGCTGGGACTGCCGGGAACAACCCTCGGGAGAGGGCACGCAACGGCCAGTAGAGGACGTTGAAGGCCGAAGTCCAACCGCTGTGGCGGTCGCCGACGACGATGCTCGGACGCATGATCGTGAACGGAACCCCGCCCGCGGCTCGGACCAGCTGCTCCGCCTCGTACTTCGATTGCTCGTAGCTGTTACGAAAGCCTTGGCCGAGCTCGAGATCGCACTCGCAGAAGCGACCCGCGTGGGTGCCCGCGACGTAGGCGGTCGAGACGTGGCCGTAGCACGCGAGTGCCGCGCACGCTCCGGCGAGCTCGAGCATCTGGCGCGTGCCCTCGAGGTTGATCGCGCGCGCTTCCCCGAGCGGCATCGTGAACGACACGGACGCGGCGCTGTGCACGATCGTGCTCACGCGCGAGGCGAGCTCGCGCCAGCGTCCCGCCGAAAGTCCGAGCCGCGGCGCGGTCAGCTCCCCGGCCACCGCCTCGACGCGGTCCGCGTAGGCCGCCCCGCGCGACCCGAACAGATTGGCCAGTACGCCGTCGAGCCGCAGTCGGGCGGCGCCGTCGCTCTTCGCCCGCACGAGCGCGATCACGCTGTGCTCGCTGCGCTCGAGATAGCGCGCGAGCAGCTCCATCCCGACGAACCCGGTCGCCCCGGTGATCAGCACCGCGCCCGAGCCGTTACTGCTCATATCTCACCCTCGGCGAGCGCGAGCTTCACGCGGGGCCGCCCAGGCACAGGACCGCGTTGTGGCCGCCGAACCCGAACGAGTTCGACAGCGCGACCACGGAGCTGCGCGTGTGACCGTTCGCCGCTGCCGCCAGCGGCCGCGGTCCGTCGGGCACGTAGTCAAGATCGAGGCCCTCGTCCGGCTGCTCATAGCCGAGCGTCGGCGGCGCCACGCGATCGCCGAGCGCCAGGACCGTGGCGATCGCCTCGACGGCGCCGGCGGCGCCGAGCAGGTGGCCGATCGCGGACTTCGTCGAGGACACCGGGATCTGCTTGGCGCGCGCCTCGCCGAGGGCGAGCTTGAGCGCGACCGTTTCGGCGGCGTCGTTCAGCGGCGTCGAGGTGCCGTGCGCGTTGACGTAGTCGATGTCCGCGGGCGTCAGGCCGGCGCTCCACAATGCTCGCGTGATCGCGTTGGCCGCCGACGCGCCGCTCGGATCTGGCGCCGTCAGGTGGTACGCGTCGGACGTGGCCCCGTACCCGAGCACCTCTCCCAGCACGCGCGCCCCGCGCTCGCGCGCCAGTTCCTCTGACTCCAGCACCAGCACGCCCGCTCCCTCGCCCATCACGAACCCGTCGCGGCGCGCGTCGAACGGCCGCGAGATGCCGCTCGGCGAAGTCGCCTCCATCGCCGCGAACGCGGCCTTGGCGAGCGGCGTCAGCGTCGCCTCGGCGCCGCCCGCGACGACCGCGTCAGCTTCGCCGCAGGCGATCATCCGCGCCGCTTCGCCGATCGCGTGGGTCCCCGATGCGCAGGCCGAGACGACGCCGAACACCGGTCCCTGCAATCCGTGACGCATCGCCACCAGGCCCGACGCCGCATTGCCCATGATCAGCGGCACCGTCAACGGGGACACCCGTTCCGGGCCGCGCTCGCGCAGCGTCTCGCACGATCCCTCGAAGCTGCTCATGCCGCCGATCCCGGATCCGATCACGCATCCGGCGCCGTCCGGGTCACACGGCGGCGCGTCGCGATCCCAGCCGGCGTCGAGAAGCGCCAGCGCGCTCGCCGCGATCGCAAGCTGCGCGAAGCGGTCGCTGCGCCGCACCTCCTTGACGGTCATGAACTCGGCCGGATCGAACTCGCGGCACGCTCCGACGCCGTCCTCGATCCCGCAGCGGCGCGCGCGCCAGCCCGAGTCCAGCGCGTCCGCGCCGACTCCCAGCGGGGTGACCGCGCCGACGCCCGTGATCAGGACACGCGCTCTCACCGCACTCCCCACTCGAGCACCGTCGCGCCCCATGTGAAGCCGGCGCCGAAGGCCGCGAGCAGCACGCGGTCGCCCGCGCGCAACCGCCCCTCGCGCTCGCTGAAGTCGAGCGCGAGCGGGAGCGTCGCGGCCGACGTGTTGCCGTACTCCGCGATGCAATCGACGACCCGGGTGGCGGGAAGGCCGAGTCGTTCGCCGACCGCCGCCAGGATCCGCCCGTTCGCCTGGTGGTAGACGAACAGGTCGATGTCCTCGAGCCGGACGCCCGCGGCTTGCACGGCCTGGTCGGTCGCGAGCGTCAGCCTCGCCACCGCCTCGCGGAACGTCTCGTGGCCGCGCATGTGGATCACGCCCTCGCCGCGCTCGACGAAGATGTGGTCGGCTCCGCCGCCGTCGGCGCCGAGCACGACCGGGCCGATACCGCCGCCGCGCTCGCTCGCGATCATCACCGCGGCGCCGGCGCCGTCGGCGAACACCGACGCGGTCGCGCGATCGTCCGGGTCGGTGATCTTCGACATGAAGTCGGCGCCGACGACCAGCACACGCCGCGCTCGTCCGGCCTCGAGCTGGCCCGCCCCGATCGCCAGCGCCGACAGAAAGCCCGTGCATGCCGCGCCGACGTCGAACGCGCCGGCCCGCGTCGCGCCGAGCGCGTGCGCCACCAGCGGCCCGGCGTGCGGCATCAGCTCGTCCGCGGTGCTCGTCGCGACGAGCACGAGATCGAGCTCGGCAGCGGCGATACCGCCGCGCTCCAGCGCGCGCTCGGCCGCGCGCGTGGCGTGGGTCGCGAGCCGCTCCTCCGGCTCGGCAATGTGGCGGCTGCGAATGCCGGTGCGACGCTCGATCCACTCGTCGCTGACGCCAAGCCGAGCCGCGATCGCGGCATTGGGAACCGTGTTCGCGGGCACGCTGACGCCGACCGCAGCGATCGCGGCGGTCACGGCGCGGCGCGCAGGCCGAAGCTCAGCGGCCGCCGACTCGCCCGGCTGAACCGTGGCGCTCACCGGGCAAGGCTCCAATAACTCGTGATCGCAACCAACCTCAGGTTAGGTCAAACCCGACAAACGGGGGGTGTTCTACCCGCGAATCGCCGCCAGGCCGCACTCAGGGGGCTGTATCTGCCGACTGCCGCTATGAACCGATTGCCGCCAGGCGCGACTCAGGTGGGTTCTATCCGCCGATCGCGGCAAGGCGGCGTTCGAGCTCGGCCCGCTGGACGGCGTTGGCGCACAACTCGATCCCGCGTTCGTACGCTCGGGCCGCACCGCGGAGATCCCCGGCCTGACGCAGCAGCTCGGCGTGCGCGGCGTGCAGCGGCTGATAGCGCGCGAGGACCGGCTCATCGATCAGCGGCTCCAGCAGCGCCAGTCCCGCCGGCGCGCCACACGCGTACGCGACCGCGACCGCCCGGTTCACCTCGACGACCGGCGAAGGGGCGATCGCCGCGAGGCCGCCATACAGCCGCGCGATCTGGAGCCAGTCGGTCTTCGCTGCGGTCGGCGCCACGGCATGCACCGCCGCGATCGCCGCCTGGAGCTGATAGGGCCCGAGCCTCCTGATCACAAGCGCCCGCTCGAGCAGTCGAAGGCCTTCACCGATGCGGCCGCGGTCCCAGCGCGAGCGGTCCTGCTCGTCGAGCGCGACGAGGCGGCCGCGGGCGTCGACCCGGGCGGCGCGCCGGGAGTCGTGCAGCAACATCAGCGCCAGCAGCCCGAGAGCCTCCGCATCGTCGGGCATCAGCTTGGCGAGCAGGCGCCCGAGCCGGATCGCCTCGCTGCACAACTCTCCCCGCACCGCGCGTTCCCCGCCGGTCGCGTCGTAGCCCTCGTTGAAGATCAGGTACAGGACCGACAGCACGCCCTGAAGGCGATCCGGGAGCGCGTCGTCCGGCGGCACCCGGTACGCGATGTGCGCGCTCGCAATCTTGCGCTTCGCGCGGACCAGGCGCTGCGCCATCGTCGCCTCGCCGACGAGGAAAGCGCGCCCGATCTCGGCGGTGCTGAGACCACCGAGCGTCTTCAGCGTCAGCGCCACGCGCGCCGAAGTCGCGAGCGCCGGGTGACAGCACGTGAAGATCAGGCGCAAACGGTCGTCCACGATCGCGCTCGGCTCGTCGGCGGGATGCTCCTGAGCGGCCAGCCGAGACAGCTCCGCGAGCCGGGCAACGCGGTCCGCCGTGGCCCGCTCGCGACGCAGGCGGTCGATCGCCTTGCGCCGCGCGGTGACCGTGATCCACGCGCCCGGCTTGGCCGGCACGCCATCGCGCGGCCAGGACGCGACCGCCGAAGCGAACGCGTCCTGGACCGCATCTTCCGCGAGCTGGAAGTCGCCGACGTGGCGAATCAGCGTCGCCAGGACGGCCGCCTGCTCGTCTCGAAACGCGCGTTCGACGGCGCTCGCCGGGTCCGTCGCCGGGCCGTCGCCGGATGCCGCCGAGGCCCCGTCGAGAGCCTGCGGCCGGCGAGGGTTGTCGGCTGCCGCGGTCCCCTCGAGGCCCAGCGGCCGGCGAGCGCCGTCGCGCTTGCTCATCAGGCCTGGGCCTGCCCTGCGGCGGCTTGACCCGTGGCGGTCGCCTCGGGGGACCACATCTCCCAGACGGGCCGCACCTCCACCGAGCCGAACTCGATGTTGGGCATCCTGGCCGCGTGCTCGAGCACCGTGTCGAGGTCGGGCGCCTGCACGAGGTAGTAGCCGCCGAGCAGCTCCTTGGTCTCCGCAAACGGGCCGTCCGTGATCTGCGTCTCGCCGCCCCGGACTCGGACGGTCGTCGCCACCTCGGCGGCCTCGAGCGGGTCGCCGGCGAGGAACAGCCCGGCCTGCTTCAGCCGCTCGGTGTACTCGCCCCAGCGCGGCCGCAGTGCGGCCAGCTCCTCCTCTGAGGGCCCACCCTCAGCGGGCCCGTAGATCAGCATCATGTAGCGGGGCATCGCGCCTCCCTTGGTCGTATCGCCGCTCTGCAATCTGGCGGCCTCACTCAGTACGACGCCGCAAGGTCGCGCGAATCGACACTGCGAGACCTGATTTTCCTCCACCCGCTTCTGGAGGTCGTCGCCGGGGCCGGGCCAGCGCACCGGCACCCCCCACCCCGCGGGCCGGCCAGGAGCATCCGGCCCACCCAGCGCGCCGGCCAGGAGCATCCGCCCCACCCGGCGGGGCGGCCAGGCATCCGCCCCACCCTGCGCGCCGGCCAAGAGCATCCGCCCCACCCGGCGGGGCGGCCAGGAGCATCCGCGATCGAATGGAACGTTCGCCCCGGCCCGACGTTCGAGCGCCTCCCCAGCCCCGCGGCAAACCTCGACCGCAGCAACCCGACCGGCACCGAAGTCGAGGAACACCGCGCCATGCGCGGCAAACCTCGACCGCATCACCCGACCGCCACCGAAGTCGAGGAACACCGCGCTATCCGCGGCAAAGCTCGACGGTGACGACCCGGGCGGCGACGAAAGCGAGAAAAGCCGCGGTGTCCTCTCGTTGCGCCTAGTCGCCACGCCGGTTGAACCCGTTACACCGGCGCCTCTCCGCCCCTCCAGCCCTCCCCGGAAGCCCCGCCCCGCCCCTCCATCGTGATCCCGAAGTCCCGCCCCCGCCCCTCCAGCGTCCCCCGAACCCCGCCCCGGCCTCCCCAGCGTCCCCGAAGCCCCGCCCCGCCCCCTCCACCGTCCCCCGAAGCCCCGCCCCGATCGCACGGATTTTCAGCTACAATATTGCTTGCCGGCAGGCAACTATTTAGAACTACTAGGCGGAGGAACGAGCTGCCAGTCGCACCAGCAACCGAGATCGATACAGCAGTTGGCCTGCGAGCAGCCATCGGCCGCCTGCACCGCCATCTTCGGCGTACCCGGTCGGGCGCCGCGGCGGGCCTGACGCCGACGCGCATCTCGGTTCTGTTCACGGTCGTGCGAAGTGGCCCGATCCACCTCTCTGAGCTCGCCGCGATCGAGGAGATCAACCCGACGATGCTCTCGCGCGTCGTGGGTGATCTCACCGCGGCCGGCGTGTTGCAGCGCGTCAGCGATCCCGAGGATCGCCGTGCCGCGCTCGTGCAGGCAACGAGCGAAGGCCGCGAGCTCGTCGAGCGGATCCGGCGCGAGCGCACCGACGTGCTGAACAGCGCGTTCGCCGGCCTCTCCGAGGACGACCTGCGCCACCTCGACGCGGCGCTGCCGGCCCTCGAGCGGCTGGCCGAGGTGCTCAAGGAGCGCGAGTCTTGACGCGCGTCAGGCAAGCCGGCCGAGTGACGTTCGCGGCGCTGGCCGTGCCGAACTACCGGCGCTACTTCTACGGGCAGTCGATCTCGCTGATCGGCACGTGGATGCAGATGACGGCCCAGGCGTGGCTCGTGCTCACCCTCACACACTCGAGCACCGCGCTCGGCGGCGTGGTCGCCCTGCAGACGCTTCCGGTCCTGCTGCTCGCTCCGTACGGCGGCGTGATCGCCGACCGCGTCGACAAGCGCCGGATGATGGTGGCGCTGCAGATCGCGATGGGCGTGCAGGCGCTCGTGCTCGGCGTGCTGACCGTCGCCGGCCTCGTGGAGGTGTGGCAGATCTGCATCCTCGCGGCGCTGCTCGGCGTCAACAACGCGTTTGAGAACCCTGCACGGCAATCGTTCATGCTCGAGCTGGTCGGCCCCGAGCACCTGCGCAACGCAGTCAGCCTGAACTCGGTCATGGTCAACGTGGCCCGCGCCGTCGGACCCGCGATCGGCGGGATCCTGATCGCGACCGTCGGAACCGGGGTCTGTTTCCTGTTCAACGCGGCGAGCTTTGTTCCGGTCGTCGCCTCGCTGGTGACGATGAACAGCCTGGAGCTGCGCCCGACCCCGCCCACCCCGCGCACCAAAGGCCAGCTTCGCGAAGGGTTCCGCTACGTCCGCTCGCGCCGCGACCTCGCGGTGCCGCTGATGATGATGGCCGCGGTCGGCTGCCTCACGTACGAGTTCCAGGTCACCCTGCCCGTGATGGCCAGCCGGGCGCTGCACGCGGGCGCGACCGGTTACGGGTTCATGACCGCCGCGATGGGCTTGGGCGCGGTCGCGGGCGGCCTCGTCGTCGCGGCGCGCGGGCGGACCGGGCTCGGACCGCTGACGGCGGCGGTCGCCGCGTTCGGAGCGGCGATGACGTTCGCGGCGCTCGCCCCCACGCTCGGGTTCGAGCTCGTCGCGCTCGGTTTCGCCGGCGGCGCCAGCATCGCGTTCATGTCGATGAGCAACTCGACGCTGCAGCTGACGGCCGAACCGTCGATGCGCGGCCGGGTGATGGCGCTCTGGTTCGCCGCGTTCCAAGGCTCGACGCCGATCGGGGGACCGATCGTCGGCGTCGTGATGGCGGTTCTGGGAGCCCGCGCCGGGCTGGGCCTCGGCGCGATCACGTGCTTCGTCGTCGCCATCGCGGGCGTGCTCGCGCTCACTCAGTCCCGCGGACGGGATCGCTCGCCTGCGGTCCAGCCGCGAGCTCGTCGATCAGCCCCGCAAGGCGCAGGAGCAGATCCGGCGCCAGCGCCCGCGCGTCAGGCGTGAGGGTCGCCAGAAACGCCTCCTCACGAGCGCGCTGCCAGCTGTTCCGGCTCACCAGCGCCTCATGCCCCGCCGCGGTCAACGTGACCGTGACGGCACGCCGGTCCTCGCTCGCGCGCCGGCGCTCGACGATCCCTCGCCGCTCGAGTGCGTCGAGCACCCTCGTCGCCGTGGGGGCCGTGATCCCGGCCTCCCGCGCCAGCTCGTGGACCCGGGCCGAGGGCCGGCGGGCGAGCGGTTCCAGCAGCCCATACTGCGACAGCGTCAACCCCATTGCGCCGGCCTGGAGGATGGTCCCTCGCGCGCGCCTGATCGCCTGGGCGAGAGTGTCGAACGCCGCCAGGAAACGTTCCGAGCCCGCCACGCCTCGATCCGCCCCGCCGGCCTGCTCCCCGACTCTGGCCTGCTCCGCGAATCCGGCCTGCCCGCCGGCCTCGTCTGCGACCTCCTCAGGCGGTCCCGCGGTCATCGCGGAAGCATATCGTGCATGCTAACCTTTAGCATGCTAATAATCTTCCACCCCGCTCCAGGAGCAATGCGATGTTTCACAACATCCTCGTTTTGGTCGACGGAAGCAGCCACTCCGATCGCGCGCTCAGCGAGGCGATCGACATCGCCGAGGGATCGGGCGCGCGGTTGACGATCATGACGGCGGTCAAGACCCTGCCCGGATGGACCGCGACCCCTGCCACCGCGGGGGCAATCGGGACCCTCGGCCCGGAGCTCGAACGCGAGTCCCAGGAGGTCCTGGACGCCGCCGTCGATCACGTCCCGAACGGCGTCCCCGTGACCAAGATCCTGACCCACAAGCCGATCAAGGAGGCCCTCGCCCACCAGATCCACGATGCCCGCTACGACCTGATCGTGATGGGCTCTCGCGGGCGCGGCGCGATCGCTTCCTCGGTGCTCGGAAGCGTCAGCCACTTCGCGCTCAATCACTGTCCGATCGCGCTGCTGGTCATTCACGACGAAGAGCACGCCGAGCAGCCGGGCGAGGTGCAGGACGCACGCCTGGTGACCGCCTAAGAGCCTGCGCGCCGGCGACCGGCGACTATGCCGGAGCCCCTGGTCCTCGTGATCGCCTAGACGGCGAGCATCGTGACGAGCGCGTCGACGGCGTCGTCGATCGCGGGCAACGTGACGTTGTTGAGCGCCATGTGCCGGCACATGCTGCGCGCCTGACACGTGCCGACCAGCATCAGCGCGACGGCGTCCGGGTCGACGTCCGCGCGCGCGAGCCCGGAGGCCTGCCGCCCTCGGATGTACTCGCTGACGACCTGGACCGAGCGATGAGGGCCGAGATCCTCGCGCGTCATGTAGGCGGCGAGCAGGTCGCGCAGCTCGGGGTCGGCCTGGGCGGCGCTGAGGATCGGCAGCACCTGGGTCAGGAACCGCTCGAGCGCGCGCGCGAAGTCTCCCAGCACCGCGCGCGGGTCGGATCCGGACAGGTGGCTCTCCGCGAGCGAGCGCAGTGGCAGCACACCGGTCTCGTACACAGCCGTCAGCAACCCGGCGCGATCGCCGTAGTGGTAGAAGATGCTCGCCTCCGAGACGCCCGCGAGGCTCGCCACGTCTCGGGTCGTCAAGCGCGCAATCCCCCGCTCGCGCAGCAGCTCGAGCGCGGCCGCCAGGATCGCCTCACGGCTCCCCGAGGGTGGCCGGCCGCGCCGCTTGGGTAGCTCTTTGGAAGTCGGCTGCTCGGACACCGTCAACGCTGAGGATTATTCCTGAGTTGAAGCTCAGGATAAGAACCCGCTATCTTGAGTTCGGACTCAGGAAAGGAGGTGGCTCCGTGGAGCGGAAGTGGTGGACCCTGATCGCTGTCTGCACCGCCGTGTTCATGTTGCTGATCGACATCACGATCGTCAACGTGGCGCTGCCGGACATCCAGCGGGCGTTCCATGCCTCGCTGGCCGATCTCCAGTGGGTGATCGATGCCTACGCACTGACCCTGGCCGCACTGCTGTTGACCGCCGGGTCGATCGGCGATCTGTACGGCCGCAAGCTCTTGTTCGCGATCGGAATCGCGATCTTCACCGGCGGCTCCGCGCTGTGCGGATTCGCGACCGGCGCCACCTTCCTGGCGCTCGCGCGGGCGCTGCAGGGAGTGGGTGGCGCGATCATGTTCGCGACCTCGCTGGCGCTGCTCGCGGATGCGTTCGAGCCGCGGGAGCGCGGCACTGCGTTCGGGGTGTTTGGCGCCGTCACCGGCATCGCCGTGGCAGTCGGTCCGGTGCTCGGCGGCGCGATCACCAGTGGGCTCACCTGGCGGTGGATCTTCTTCGTCAACGTCCCGATCGGCGTCGTCGCCCTCGCGGTGACGCTGACCCGCGTGCGCGAGTCCCGCGCGCCGCAGGCGCGGCGGCCCGACTTGCCCGGCTTCGTCACGTTCACGATCGCTCTCGCGGCACTCGTCTACGGCCTGATCCGGAGCCAACCCGACGGCTGGTCCTCGTCTACGGTCACCGTCTCGCTCGCGGTGGCGGTCGTGATGCTCGTCGCGTTCTTCGTGATCGAGGCGCGGTCGCGCGAGCCGATGTTCGACCTGACGCTCCTGCGCGTGCCCACGTTCAACGGCGGGCTGATCTCGGCCTGGGCGATCTCGGCGGGTGTCTTCTCGCTCATCACCTACCTCGTCCTCTATCTCCAGAACGTGCTTGGCACCTCGGCGATCAGGACGGGCCTCGAGCTGCTGCCGTTGAGCGGGGCCATCTTCATAGCCGCCGCGCTGTCAGGCAGGCTGACAACCCGCGTCCCGATCAGATGGCTGATCGGCCCCGGCTTCGTGCTCGCCGGCGTGGGCCTGCTGCTGATGCACGGCCTGAGCGCGACCGACCGCTGGACGCACCTGCTCCCAGGGCTGATCGTCGCCGGCCTGGGCGTCGGCATGATCACCACGCCACTCGCCTCGACCGCCGTCGGCGTCGTCGAGCCCGCGCGCGCGGGGATGGCCTCGGGGATCAACTCGACGTTCCGGCAAGTCGGCATCGCGACCGGGGTCGCGGCTCTCGGGAGCATCCTCGCGAGCGAGGTGCGCAACTCGGTCGTCGGCCAAGTCGGCGGCCGGCTGGGCGCGCACGCCGAAGCGCTGGCGCACGCGGTCAGCAACGGGTCGGTCGCGACCGCGGTACAGGCGGCGCCCGCGCCGCTGCGAGGCTTCGTCGCGACAGCTTCGCGCCGTGCCTTCGTCCACGGGCTCAACTCCCTCTTCTTGATCGGCGCGCTCGTCTCGCTCGTCGCCGCCGTCTGCACGGTGATCCTGATCCGCCAGCGGGACTTCTTCGAAGCACCCGCGCACGAGCAGGAACCCGGCACCGGCGAACCGCGGGCGATGGCCGCGTGAACGGTCCTCGCGTGAAACGGCTCCTAAGATCGACAGCATGCTGCTGTCCGTTCTCGACCAGTCGCCGATCGCCGAGGGCTCGACCGGCGTCGACGCGCTGCGCAACACGCTCGACCTCGCGCAGCCTGACCGATCGCCTGGGCTACCACCGCTACTGGGTTGCCGAACACCACGGCGGGCCGATGCTCGCCGGCGCGAGCCCGGAGGCGCTGATCGGGCCGATCGCGGCCGCCACCTCCTGCGATCCGGGTCGGCAGCGGCGGCGTGATGCTGCCGCACTACAGCCCGTTCAAGGTGGCCGAGACGTTCACGGTCCTGGCGGCGCTCTTCCCCGGTCGCATCGACCTCGGCATCGGCCGCGCGCCGGGGACGGATCCGCTGACGACGTACGCGCTCCAGCGCGACCGCCGCGAAGCCTCGCCGGATGACTTCCCGCAGCAGCTCGCCGAGCTGCTGGCGTACTTCGAGGACGCGCTGCCGAGCGACCATCCGTTCCGCCGCCTCGCGCGCGACGCTGCCCGGGCGGCCCGAGCTGCCGGAGCCTGGATGCTCGGATCCTCGCCGCAGAGCGCGATCTGGGCGGCCGAGCTCGGACTGCCCTACGCGTTCGCCGACTTCATCAATCCCGGCGGCGCGGAGCTCGCCGCCGTCTATCGGGAGCGTTTCAACGCCGCGAGAGAGCTCGAGGCGCCTCGGGTCGCGGTCGCGCTCTCGGTCCTGTGCGCGCCGACCGACGAGGAGGCGCACCGACTCGCCTCCAGCAGCCGCATGACGTTCACGATGCTGCGGCGCGGGCAGCTGATCCAGGTGCCCCCACCCGAGAAGGCGGTGGCGTTCCTCGCGCGCGAGGGTCAGGCGGCCAACGGCCAGATTCCCGGACGCCGCGGCATCGTCGGCTCGCCGGCGACGGTACGCGCCGGGATCGAGCAGGCCACCGCCGAATACGGAGCCGATGAGGCGATCCTCGTCACGATCACGCATGCGCACGAGGCACGGCGCCGCTCGTATGAGCTGCTCGCGGAAGTGATGGAGCTGGAGCCGCGGGCGCTCGCCACCGCCGCCTGATCTCACGCCGCGACCGGGGCTAACGTTTGATCGGCATGACCACGCTCTACACAATCACCGACAGCCCGATCGGCGAGCTGCTGCTCGCCGGCGACGAGGGGGCGCTGCACGTGCTGGACATGCGCGGGGGACGCCGGCCCGTCGCGATCGACCCTCGCTGGGAGCGGGCGCCGGAGGCCTTCGCATCCGTGCGGCACCAGCTCGAGGAGTACTTCGACGGCCGAAGGCGCACGTTCGAGGTTCGGCTGGCCCCGACCGGCGGCGAGTTCGAATTGCGCGTCTGGGACGCGTTGCTCGAGATTCCGTACGGCGAGACCGCCAGCTACGGCGAGATCGCCAGGCGGGTGGGCGCGCCGGACGCGGCGCGCGCGGTCGGCCTCGCGAATGCGCGCAACCCGATCGCGATCATCGTTCCCTGCCATCGGGTGATCGGGTCCGACGGCAGCCTCACGGGCTTCGGCGGCGGCCTGCACCGCAAGCGCTACCTGCTCGAACTCGAGGTGGGCGTGATGCCGCTCGTCGCCTGACCGGGGCTTACCGCGAGAGCTCGCGCACGGCGTTGGTCATGAACGCGCGCGCGACGCCGTCGGCGACACCCCCGATCGGCAGGAGCCGCGGCACCGGCAGGGCCGCGCCGAGCGACACCTTCAGCCGCGTGCCCGGCGGATCCTGCTCGCAGTTCCACGCGACCTCGAAGCGCTGCTGGTCGCCCGCCTCGTGTGGCAGCCGAGTCAACTGGACAGTGCCGGGCTGATTCACTGCGACCGCCATCGTCAAGTCGAAGACCCGCGGCGTGGGACCCAGGATCGCGTACATGAGCTTCACCTGCGCTCGCGTCACCTGCCCGCTGGGGTCGCGGTCGAGCACGGTCACCTCGTCGACCAGCTTCGGGTTCCACCGCGGGTAGTCGTCGATCGTCGACAGCAGCCGCATGCAATCGCTCAACGACGAGGACACCGATTCGCTCGCAGACCCGTGGAGCTCCCTCATCGGCGCTCACCCGTGAAGGCCGCGGAGGGCATGCCGGCGATCGTCGGGGCGGGCATGTCAGCGCGGGTCAGGGCGGCCACGATCGCGGAATCCTAACGTGGGGAGCGATTCGGCATGATTCGCCGGTGCGCGCGGTTTTCGCCGCTGAGATCGATCGCGATGACCCGCTGCGCGGCTTGCGCATCGGCGATCGGCCCGAGCCCGAAGTTCCCGCCGGCTGGACCGTCGTGGACGTCCGGGCCGCCTCGCTGAACCACCACGACCTGTGGTCGCTGCGCGGCGTCGGCCTGAGCGCGGACCGGCTGCCGATGATCCTGGGTTGCGACGCCGCTGGGGTCGACGCGGATGGTCGCGAGGTCGTCGTGCACTCGGTGATCAGCGACGACTCGTGGCGCGGCGACGAGACCCTCGATCCGACCCGCACGCTGCTGTCCGAGAAGTACCCGGGCACGTTCGCGCAGCGCGTCGCGGTGCCGCGGCGAAACGTCGTGCTCAAGCCGCCGGAGCTCTCCTTCGAGCAGGCCGCGTGCCTGCCGACCGCATGGCTGACCGCGTACCGGATGCTGTTCACGCGCACGCGCGTGGCGCCCGGGATGACCGTCCTGGTCCAGGGCGCGAGTGGCGGCGTCGCGAGCGCGCTGATCGTCCTGGCGAGCGCAGCGGGAGCCAGAGTGTGGGCGACCGCGCGCTCGGAGCCCAAGCGCGAGCAGGCGCTCGAGCTCGGGGCGGAGCGGGCGTTCGAGCCGGGCGCCCGGCTGCCCGAGCGAGTCGACGCCGTGATGGAGACCGTCGGCGAGGCGACGTGGGCTCACTCGATGCGCGCGCTCAAGCCGGGCGGGACGCTCGTGATCTCGGGCGCGACGAGCGGCGACGCTCCCCCAGCCGAGCTCAGACGGCTGTTCTTCCTGCAGCTGTCGGTCGTCGGCTCGACGATGGGCACGCGCGACGAGCTCGAGCACCTCCTCCAGTTCTGCGTGCAGCGCGAGATCCGCCCGGCGATCCACGCGACGCTGCCGCTCGATCAGGCGCGCAGCGGGTTCGAGTTGATGCTGCGGGGCGAGCAGGTCGGAAAGATCGTTTTCACCGTCTAGAGGTTCGGCCGCCACGAGCTGGGGGGATGGCAAACCTGGACAAGTGCCCACTCGAGCGCCGGAGAACGGCCACTGGGACGAAGACCTTCCTGTGTCTGGTTAACGCCCCGTTCGCCGCTGTCCAGGGCTCGAGTGGGCAGTTGTCCAGGTCCGGGGTGGGTCCGCGCTAGGAGTCGCCGACGGCGCTCGAGTGGGCAGTTGTCCAGGTCCGGGGTGGGTCCGCACTAGGAGTCGCCGAGGGCGCGCGAGACGAGCTCCTCGGCGATCGCGAGCGACGACGTGGCGGCTGGCGACGGGGCGTTTCGAACCCATACGACGCCATTGTTGACGCTGAGGCGGAAGTCGTCGACGAGCGAGCCGTCGCGGTCGACCGCCTGCGCACGGACGCCCGCCGGCGCACGGATCGCGTCACGCACCTGCAACTCGGGGACGTACCGCTGTGCCCCGCGGATGAACGCGCGCTTACGGGCCGAGCGGTTCAGCTCGTCGATCCCCGCGCGCCAGTGCCGGCGCATCATCCGTCGCGTCCCCGGCCAGACAGCGGTCTCGTACAGGTCGCGGACGCTGAGCCTGCCGCGCGCATAGCCCTCGCGCGCCAGCGCGAGGATCGCGTTCGGACCCAGCCAGACCGCGCCGTCGAAGCGGCGCGTGAGGTGGACGCCGAGGAACGGCAGCGTGGGGTCGGGCACCGGGTAGATGAGCCCCCGGACGAGATCGGTCCGCTCGGGCCGCAGCTGCCAGTACTCGCCGCGGAACGGCACGATCCGGGGCTCCGCCGACTCTCCGGACGCACGCGCGAGCCGGTCCGATTGCAGGCCGGCGCACACGATCACGCGGTCGGCCGCCAGCCACGCTCCCCCGGGAGCGAGCTCGACGCTCGCGCGCCGCGCGCCGCCAACGACGCGCATGACCTCGGTCCCGATCCGGATCTCGCCGCCGCTCTGCGTCACCTCGGCGGCGAGGGCACGAGCTACAGCGGCGAAGTCCACGATCGCGGTGTGCGGCGAATGCAGGCCCGCGAGCCCCTGTACGTGCGGCTCGATCTCGCGCAGCGCGGTCGCGTCGACCCAGCGGATCCCGGGAACGCCGTTCGCGGCCGCGCGCTCGGCCAGGCGACTGAGCGGGTCGAGCTCGTGCGCGTCGGTCGCGACGACGACCTTCCCACATTCCTCGTACGCGATCCCGTGCTCGGCGCAGAACTGCTGCATCAGCCCCATCCCGCGACGGCAGAGAGTCGCCTTGAGCGACCCCGGCGCGTAGTAGATGCCGGCGTGCACGACACCGCTGTTGTGCCCGGTCTGATGGGTGGCGAGCTCACCCTCCTTTTCGAGGAGGATGACGTCAGTGCCGGGGCGCGAGCGCGCGAGGAGGCGGGCCGTCGCCGCGCCGAGGATCCCGCCGCCGACGACGATCACCCGCATCAAAGATCACGACTGCTGCAACGTGGCAGGGGCATCGGCGCCGGCGCGCCTTAGACGAGCGCCGTCCGCCGCCAGCCGTCGAACAGCGCAAACGCGCGCTCGCGTCCCGGCTCGGCATGGACCGCGCTCTGCGCCGCGAGATCCTCAGGCGTGACCCCGCTCCGCGACAGGTTGGGGTCGGCGCGGGCCCATTGGTCGACGAGCTCGGCGTCGACCTCGGGATGGAACTGCAGGCCCAGATGCGGACCCTTGCGAAAGGCCGCCGCGCCGGCAGGGCTGCGCGCGAGCTCGTGCGCTCCCGGCGGCACCCGCATCAGCTCGGAGTGGTACTGGAGCCACGGTCCGCGCGGCACGGTCACGTCGTCGCTCTCGATCGCGATCCACCCGATCTCCGGCGACGGCAGCGGATCGCTCCAGCCGCCCAGCGCGACGGACAACGCCTGGCCGCCGAAGCAGATGCCGAGCACCGGCACGCCGGCGTTGACCGCTCCGCGCAGCATCGCGACCTCGTCCGGGATCCACGCCGGATCGGTCGCGGTCGCCGAGTGCTCGGAGCCGAGCGAGACGACGAACCCGTAGCCGCTCGGATCGGGGAAAGCGTCCCGCCAGGCATCGTGGACGACCACTTCGAGCCCCCGCTCGCCGGCCCACTCGGCCACCAAGGTCGGTGGCCCGTTCGTGCCGTGCTGGAGGATCAGACCGGGAGCGATCTTCATCGTCACGGCCTACTCAACCACAGATCGCGACTCATCGGGTGCCCCAATCTTCGGCCAGGATCGTCCAGCGTTCGTGATCGCGCCACTCGCCGGCGATCTTCAGATACCGCGGCGAGAACCCCTCGAGCCTGAAGCCGCAGCGTTCGGCCAGCGCTCGCGAGGCCACATTGCCCGGCTGGATGTTGGCCTCGATGCGATGCAGCCCGAGCTCGCCGAAGGCGTACTCGAGCAGCAGCTGCATGCCCTCGGTCATATACCCGCGACCCGCATGCGCCGCGACGGCCGCGTAACCGAGAAACGCGCTCTGGAGCGGACCGCGGATGATGTGGCTGATGTTGAAGTAGCCGGCGAGCGCGCCGTCCTGCACCCTTCGCACGAGCATCGTCGCGAACGGGGCCTCGCGTGCTCGCTGGAGCATCGCCGCGAAGTCCTCCGGCGTGCTCGCCGGCCAGATCCACGGATCGTGCAGATCCCGGCTCGCTCGCATCGCGGCGATGAACTCGTCGCAGTCGTGCGGACTCAGCGGATCCAACCGCACGCGCTGACCGCGCACGTCCGTCTCCGCATCATCCGGTCCCGGTCCGCCGCGGGCGTCGGCTTCCGCCGGCCCACCGCGGGCGTCAGCCTCCGCCGGCCCACCGCGGGCGTCAGCCTCCGCCGGCCCACCGCCGGCGTCAGCCTCCGCCGGCCCACCGCCGGCGTCAAACGAGCGCGGCAACGTCCGCGAGCGCCGCCTCTGCGGCCGCGATCAGCTCGTCGATCTCGTCGTCCGAGATGACCAGCGGCGGCGAGAATGCGACCGAGTTGGCGTACGGCAGCGGCCGTCCGATCGCGCCCCTCGCGAGCAGCGCCTCGGTCATCTCGCCCGCCGTCAGCGGCGGCGCGAGCTGGAATGCCTGCATCAGGCCCTCGCCGCGGACATCGACGATCGCATCGTGCGCGGCGAGCCGTTCGAGCCCCTCGCGCAGCCGCCCGCCGGACTCGCGCGCCCGTTCGGGCAGCCGCTCCGCGATCATGATCCGCAGGTTCTCGACGCCGGCCGCGCAGCACGTTGGATGTCCCGAGTATGTGTTCCCGTGCGTGAGCACGAAGTGCGGATCGCTCTCGAACGATTCGCGCACGCGGGGGCCGACGATCACTCCCCCGAGCGGCAGGTACCCGCTCGTGACACCCTTCGCGAACGTCATCAGATCGGGAGTCACGCCGTAGTGGTGCGCGCCGAACCAGGAGCCGAGCCTGCCGAACGCGGTGATCACCTCGTCGAAGATCAGCAACGCGCCGCTCTCGTCGCAAAGTTCGCGCAGGCCCTCGAGGTAGCCGTCCGGCGGTGGGAACACACCGCCCGCGCCCAGCACGGGCTCGGTGATGATCGCGGCGACCCGATCCGGGCCGTGATATTCGACCGCGATCCGCATCGCCTCGAGGCTGTCCCGCTCGACCTGGAAGAAATCGGGGAGCAGTGCTCCGAAGGGATCGCGATTCGCGGGCAGCCCGCCGGCGGAGGTGCCGCCGAGCATCACGCCGTGATACGCGGAGCGCCGGCTCAGGAACACGGTCCGGCCCGCTTCTCCGGCCGCCTTGTGCCCTGCCTTCGCGAGCTTGATCGCTGTGTCGATCGCCTCGGACCCACCGCACGTCAGAAACACACGGGCGTCGGGAATCGGCTCGAGCTCGGCCAGCTGCTCCGCGAGCCGCTCGGCCGGGGGGTTCGTGAACCGGCTGAACGTGTGGTAGGCCTCGAGCTGGGCCATCTGCGCGGCGATCGCGTCCGCGATCTCGCGCCGGCCGTGCCCGACCTGGCAATACCACAACGAGGCCGTGCCGTCGATATAGCTGCGCCCGTCGGCGTCCCACAGGCGGCACCCCTCGCCGCGAACGATCTCCAGGAAATCGCCGGCCTCGCGCGCCGGGGCCGCGAACGGATGCAGGAACCTCGGGACCGACATAACCGGAATCGAGCCTACCCGTTTGAGGGACCGCGCAGACGAAGTCGCGCCAACCTGAACGCCCGCCCGCTGGATCTGTGGACGCAGCGGATAATGCTCATGCTCCCGCCGGAACCACGGCCTGTGCGAGTCGGTTGAGCATCTCGCCGTAGATGCGACGCAAACCCATCGGCGCGAACAGCCCTTCGAACATCCCGGCGACGCCGCCGGCACCCTGCCACGATCCTTCGAGCGTCACCTCGCTGCCGGAACCGGCGGGCGCGACGGTCCAAGTCGCGACGAACGAGGACAGTTGATCGCGCTCGCGCAGCGCCCCGTCCGCCTCCTCGACCTGCAGCCGGTAGTCGCGCTCCCGGCCGCCGGCGGCGAAGTGGTACGCGAGCACGGTGCCGGCGCCCTCGCCGCCCGCCTCGACTCGATACACCGTGTAGTTGCTCGTGAGGATCCGAGGGCGCGCGTCGCGATAGTCGCGCAGGAAGGCCAGCACCTGCTCCGGAGGAGCGCCGATCTGCTTGCCCGCTCGCGCGGTGAGGTGTCCCATTCACTCCATTCTGGCACTGGCCTGCCGCTCGAGGTCGAGTTCCGTGTGCACGCCCAGCCCGCGCAGCGCCTCGTTGGCAAGCTCGAGGCCGTCCGCGTGCGCGACGGCGCCCGCGAGACGGCCGGCGACCGCGAACGCCGTCTCGACGTCGAGGAACAGGGTCACCGCGGCCAGCGATGTGAGCTCGACCATGCGGCTGCCGCCGCGGATCGGGGTGGCGCCGACGCCGCCGCGGAATGCGCGCACCGCCTGCGCGCTCGCCTCTGTCGGGACCAGCTCGACGGCTCGCTCGAGCACCGTGGCGACAGGATCGGTCAACCCGCGGGCGCCGCAGAATCCGCCGGCGCCGGCGACAGCGGCGACGCGCGCGAGCACTTCGTCCGGAGTCAGCTCGGCGTCACAGCCGATCCCGAACACGCCCAGCAGCACTGGGACGCCGGCCGCCGCCGCATGCTGCGCCGCCGCGAGCATGATCGCGTCGCACAGAGGGCTGCGAAGCCCGCGCTCGTCCCCGTGCGCGAGTACGTCCCCGCCGACGTCGACGAACACCACGAGGTCGCGGTCCAGCGCCGCCGCGGCCAGCCGCAGACCCGTGGCGATCGCGGGGGGTCCCTCGTTGACGTCGATCAGGACCGTGCGCTGTCCGAGGAACGCGGCCATCCGCGATTCCGCGAAGTAGACGTCGCGGCCGCGCACGCGCGTCGAGGGCCCGGCCAGCAGGATCGGCCCCGCCAGCTCCTCCGCGTTCTCGATCTCCTCGCGCCGCCGCGGGCCGGGTACCGGATCGATCGGCGCCCGCTCCCACGTCACGCCGCCGAGCATCGGCTCGGCGCCGTCGTATGCGCGAGCGAACTCAGCCGTCGCGAGTGCGCCGACGATATCGCCGCCACCTCCCATGCCGATCACGAGCGGGCGTCGGGCAGCGCGGAGTGCGGCCTCGGCATCGCGCATGGAGACAGCCGGCGATTCTACGCAGCGGCGCTCCGCGGCTCATTCGCGGAAAGCCGCGATCACGTCGGCGAAGCGATCCACGGACGCCGCGCCGTCCGCGTCCGAGAGCGCGACGATCGCAGTCTGCACGCCGGCCTCGGCCAGCTCGCGATAGCGGCCGACGTGCTCGCGCACCGTCGCTGCGCCCGCCCCGGCTCGCTCCTGCTCGCCGGCCACGACGCGCGCCGGCGCCATGTGGGTCACCTCGATGCCGGCGCGGTCGCGTCCCTCCGCGGCGCAGTGCGCGTCGAGGACGGCGAGCTTGTGCCGCACGACGTCGGGGCCGCCGAACAGGTTGCACGCATCTGCGTAGCGCGCGACGAGCCGCAGCGTCGTCCGCTCCCCAGAGCCGCCGACGAGGATCGGGATGCGCTCTTGCAGAGGCCGCGGGTAGCTGATCGCCTCGAGCACGGACAGGCGCCGTCCCTCGAACGGCGGCGACCCCGGGCCCCACATCAGCGGCAGCAGTTGCAGCGCGTCCTCGAGCAATTCCAAGCGCTCGCGCAGCGGTGGGAATCGCCAGCCGTACTTCTGGTTCTCGCGCTCATACCAGCCGGCGCCGATTCCGCACCAGGCGCGGCCGCCGGAGAGCACGTCGAGCGTCGCGACGATCTTCCCCAGCAGCGCGACGTTGCGATGGGTCACCCCGGTCACGAGCGTGCCGAGCTGGATCTCCTGGGTGATTCCGGCCAGATAGGCGAGCGCCGTGTAGCTCTCGAGCATGTCCTCCCATTCGCGGCCGATCTGGGGGATCTGGATGAAATGGTCCATTACCCAGAGGCTGCTGAAGCCGGCTCGTTCGGCCGCGCGGGCCACGGCCGCGAGCGTGGACGCGGTGCTCGCGGGATGCCCGGGCCAATCGAAGCGCGAGATCTGCAGGCCGAAGGAGAGCGTCACCGGATCCTCCTGCTGGCGCGTCGCGGCGGCGTGGGCGTTGAGGAACGCGGGCGGCACGAGCGTGACTGGCGCGGGCGGATGGATGCCCGCGAATCCCTCGCTCGCGAGCGCTTCGGCGCTCGCCGCGGCCGCCGCCAGCTGCGCGGAGACGACCTTGCGCGGGACCGCGCCGCCGCGCTCGCGGTTGCGCGCGTGCGCGACGTCGGCTTGCACGTCGAACATGACCGCGAACACCGGGATCCCGTATGGCTCCGCGAGCGCGCGCCAGCGCGAGCGCCGGGACGGATCCAGCGCGGTCGAGTCGATCACGGTCGTCAATCCGCGCCGCATCCGCTTGGCGACGATCAGCTCGAGTAGCTCGAACGCGTCCGCGCCGGCGCGCTGGTCGCGCTCGCCGGTGCCGACGACCGCGCGCAGCCGGTCGGCGCAGACGATCTGATTGGCCTCGAACCAGGCATCGGCCCACGTCGACTTGCCGCTCGCGCTCGCGCCGACGAGGATCACCAGGCACGGATCGGGCAGTCGCAGCACGCGGAGCCTAAGCTACGCTGCGCGCGTGGCGCCCGCGTGTTTCATCACCCCGGGCCGGTCGCTGGAGCGCGCGATCGAGCGCGTCCAGCTCGCGGAGTCGCTCGGCTACGAGTCCGTCTGGACGACCCACATCGCGGGCGCCGAGTCGCTGACCGTGCTGACCGCGTATGCGCTGCGGACCGAGCGGATCCGTCTTGGCACCGGCGTCGTCCCGATCTACACCCGGACGCCCGCGACGATGGCCCAGACCGCGGCGACCGTCGACGTGCTGTCGGGCGGTCGCCTGCTGCTCGGGCTCGGCGTCTCGCACCGGATGGTGGTCGAGGGCTGGTACGGGCAGACGATCGACCGGCCGGTGGCGGAGATGCGCGAGTACGTGGCCATCGTGCGCGCGATCCTGCGCGGCGAGGACCCGCCCGCGGGACGCAAGTGGCAGACGGGCTTTCACCTGTTCGGGGTCGACGCACGAGCGGATCTGCCCGTGTACATCGCGGGGCTGTCGCCGGCGATGCTGCGGCTGGCGGGCGAGATCGCCGACGGCGTCGTCCTCTGGCTGTGCACGCCCGACTACATCCGCGACGTCGTCGTCCCGGAGGTGCGAGCCGGCGCGGAGCGGGCCGGCAGGAGCCCCGACGCGTGCACGATCGTCGCCGGCGTGCCCGCGGCCGTGACCGACGACGTCGCCGCCGCCTACAACGCCGTTCGCGGCGAGCTCCTCGTGTACTTCGGCCTGCCGTTCTACCGGGCGGTGATCGCCCGTTCGGGGTTCGAGCGCGAGATCGCCGAGTTCGACAGCGCCGGCGGCGACCACGAGCGAATGCGGGCCGCGATCTCCGACGAGTTCCTCGCCACCCTCTGCGCCGTCGGCGACGCCGACGCCGTGCGAGCGGGTCTGGCGCGCTACGTGCAGGCTGGAACCGACGACCCGCTGGTGGGCCCGATTTCGATGGCGGACGTCGACGCGACGCTGCGCGCGGGTGCGCCGGAACGATGATCGCGTCTACGTCTCGCGAGCCCACGCAGGCCGGGGCTTGGCCTCGGGAAAGCGCTCCAGCCCGTCATCCGGGATCGGCTCCCACGGCGCCGCGTAGGCGACGAACGCGCGGAAGCTCGGCCGCACGCCTGGATCGCCGTCGAACGCTGACATCCGGATGCTCATCTGCGCGTGGTCGTCGGGGTTGCGGCTGAACAGATGCGCGCCGCACTCGCGGCAGAAGCACTTCTCGAACCCGCCCTCCGGGTGGCGCCAGGCCTTCACGAGATCCTCGCCGCGGACGAGGCGGAACGTCCGCCCGTCGATCCGCGCCTGCGGGGACGCGGCCGTGCCGGTGCGGCGCTGGCAGCGCGTGCAGTGGCAGTAGCCGGCCTCCGTCGCCGGCTCCGCCAGCTCGAACCGGACACCGCCGCACAGGCACCCGCCAGAGACCGACTGCTCACTCACGGCCGATAGTTTGACACGCCTGCCGTGCGCCCCTGGCGGGCCACGCACGCCGGTGCAGGGTTGCAAGATCGACACGTCGCCTTCACACGTCTGTTACATACGGCCTACCGGCGAAGCATTGAATGCCAGCCGCCATTTGCACACCGGGCCAGGAAGGCGGCGTCGATGTTGATCACATCTCGTTGGAAGTCGCTCGTGCGTGCCGGCGTCGTGCTCGCCGCGACGATCGGCGTGACCGTGACGGTGTTCACCGCGCAGGCGAGCGCTCAGACGATCCCTCGCTACAACCACATCTTCCTGATGATCGAGGAGAACCACAACTTCGGTCAGATCATCGGCAACCCCCACGCGCGCGTGCTCAACGCGCTCGCCAAGGACTACGGCCTGGCGACCCGGTATGACGGCGTCGCCGACCCTAGCGAGCCCAATTACGTGGCGATGCTCGGCGGCAGCACGTTCGGCGTCAATAGCGACAACCCGTACTACTGGCCGGGGGACACGGTCAACGCGCGCAACCTGCTCTCGCAGCTGCAGGCCGCCGGGGACACGTGGAAGGGCTACTTCCAGGGGATGCCGTACGCCGGCTATCGCGGCTACTGCTTCCCGGCCAAGTGCAATGGCATTCCGGACAGCGACACGCAGTACGTGTCCAAGCACAACGGGATCGTCAACTTCGCGGACATGCAGACGCCCAGCGAGTTCGCCCATCTGCAACCGTACGGGCAGCTCGCGACCGACCTCTCGACCGACCAGGTCCCGAACTTCAGCTACATCGTCCCCGACGAGTGCCACGACATGCACGGCGCGCCGCCGTGGTGCCTTGACTCGGGCAATCCGGGCGACGTCGACGACAACTGGCTGGTGGCGACCGGCGACGCGTTCGTCGCTCAGACGATCAACGAGATCACGAGCTCGCCGGTCTGGGCGACGGGTAACAACGCGATCGTCGTCACCTGGGACGAGGGCAACTTCGCGACCGACCGCATCGTCACGATCGTGATCACGAACCACGGCCCGCGCCAGCTCAGGGACGCGACGCCCTACAACCACTACTCGCTCCTGCGAAGCCTTCAGGACGCGTTCGGACTCGGCTGCCTGCAGAACAGCTGCAGGGCGACGCCGATGACGCCGATGTTCCAGGAGAACGGCACGTTCACCGTGCCGACGCTCCCGAAGCCGCTTCCGCCCGTACCGGACGGCACCGACTCCGTCTCAGCGACCGGCCCGCCGCATCCAGGCCCGGCCGTCTCGCTGCCGACCGGCGGCCCATGGCAGGTGATCTCGAGCCCGAGCATCGACTACCTCGACAACAACCTCGCATCCGTCTCGGCCGGCTCGGCGAGTGATGCGTGGGCGGTCGGCGACTACTACAAGCCCAGCAACCCGAACGTCCTGCAGACGTTGGGGCTTCACTGGGACGGGCAGCGATGGACCGCATACTCGCTGCCGAACGTCGGGCCGAACGAGAATACGCTGCTGGGCGTCTCCGAGCTGCCCGACCACGACACGTGGGCTGTCGGCTACTTCGTCACCGGCACCTACCTGCAGCGCACGCTCGTGGAGCACTGGGACGGCCACGGCTGGACGGTCGTGCAGGCGCCGAATCCCGGCAAGATCGGCGACATCCTCTACGGCGTCGCGGCCGTGTCCGATAACGACGTCTGGGCCGTCGGAGGCCAGGAGGATGCGAACGGCATCTGGCATCCGCTCGCCGAGCATTGGAACGGGAGCACGTGGTCGGTCGTCCCGGCGGCCGACCCGAACGGAGGCGAGAACCTCTTCTACGCGGTCACCGCTCCGTCCAGCTCGCAGGTGTACGCAGCCGGACAGTCCGGCACGGGCTTCCCGAGCCAGGAGCTCGTCGAGTCCTGGAACGGGAGCAGCTTCGAGACGCTCGACGGCCCGCAGTCGCCGCTCGCGAGCCTCGACCCGTTCGGGATCGCGGCGTCCGGCGGCGCGCTGACGATCGTCGGCGCACGCGAGACGGACCGCGTTCCGTTCACGACCCTCGTGGTCGGCGGGCAGCCGTCGAGCCTCGCGTTCGAGCCGAGCGACAGCCGCGGCGCCGGCGAGAACAACCTGTTCGGCGTCACGACCGCGGCTGACGGCACCAGCTGGGCCGCGGGCTGGGAGGTCAACCCGGCCACGGGCAACCACGAGACGATCATCGATGAGGACCTCGGCGGGCACTGGGTCGTCGTACCGAGCCCCAGCCCCAATGCCGCCGAGGGCGACAACGGCCTCGCCGCGATCACGGCGATCCCAGGCGGCGGCGTCTGGGCGGTCGGGATCACCGTCAACAGCGACGGCAATCCCGCGACGCTGGTCGAGTACCACTCGTAGGGGAACGCGACGGGGGTGCGCGAACGAGGCCCCGCCCCGGGGTGGGCCTCGTGTGCCCGGTCTCCACCCAGTAGGATCGGAACCGCGCAATGTTCGGCTTCCTCTTACGGCCGTTGCGGGCGGCACTCGGATCGGCAGAGCACGAGATGACTGAGCCGATCGAGGAGACCCAGCACGAGATCGTCGGCGCCGTCAGCGCGATCGAGAAGGCGACGGACTCGATCGAGCACCACGTCGAGGTGATCGAAGGCCTCGCGACGTCAGTCGGCCCGCTGACCGCGTCGGTCGTCGAGATGAACGCGACGCTGCGGGAGCTGGTTGCCATGCTCGCCCCGGTTGCCAGGGCCGAGACCGACGTCGTCAACGTCGAGCGTGACGTCGAGCGCGCCGAGACCTTCCTGCATCTGCGCCGCCACCGCGACGGCGAGGCACACGAGGGCGAGTAGCCGGCGGCGGGCAACCCCGCGCGGACCGTGGGATATCCACACTCACATGTGAGGGTCGATATCCCAGGCTCAGGCCTCGGACCGCCTCGCTCAGGCCTCGGACCGCCTGAGGTCCAAGCCGCGGACCGCCTCGTAGTCCTCCCACGAGTCGACGTCGAGCGGGATCGGCCCGGCAATCGGCACGTCGACGACCTCGTCGGAGCGCCGGTCCAGGAGTTTCCACACGCCCTTGTCTCCGTGCAGTTGCGCCAGATCGCCGAACACGGCGCGCCCGAACGCGAGCGGGTGGCCCCGGCCGTCGTCATACGAGCAGGCGGCCAGTGGCGCGTCGCCTCGCCCGGCCAGTAGCGCCGCGACGGTCGCCACGCTCACGCCTGGTTGGTCGCCGAGCATCAGCACCAGCAACTCGGAGCGCGGATCGACCGCCGACAGCGCAGCGGCGATCGACGACGAGCACCCCTGGCCGAACGCGAGGTTCTCGACGACCTCGACACCGGTGAAGTCGACCGTCGCGCGCACGTCGGGAGCGCCACCGCCGATCACGCACAGCAGCTGGTCGAACTCGCACGCTCGGGCCGTGCTCAGGACGTGGTCCAGCAGCGTCGCCTCGCCGAACGGCAGCAGCTGCTTCGGTTGCCCGAGGCGCCGCGAGCCGCCGGCAGCGAGCACGAGCCCGGTCGTCCGCACGCCGCTCACGGCCCCGGCCCCCCAAGACCATGCATCGCCTCCCACACACGCGAGGGCGTGCACGGCATGTCGACGTGCCGGACGCCGAACGGGCTCAGGGCATCGCAGATCGCGTTGACGATCGCCGGCGGCGAGCCGACGGTGGCCGACTCACCCACCCCCTTCGCGCCGAGCGGATGGTGCGGCGAGGGCGTGACCGTGTAATCGGTCTCCCACTCGGGCACCTCGACGGCGGTCGGGATCAGATAGTCCATCAGCGAAGCGCCGAGGCAGTTGCCCTGCTCGTCGAACGCGATCATCTCCATCAGCGCCATCCCGACCCCATCGGTCAACCCCCGGTGGATCTGACCCTCGACGATCATCGGATTGATCCGCGTGCCGCAGTCGTCGACCGCGACGAACCGGCGCACCTTCACCTTCGCGGTCTCCGGATCGATGTCGACGACGCACAGGTAGGCCCCGAACGGGAACGTCAGGTTCGGCGGGTTGTACACGGTCTCGGCGTCGAGCCCGCTCTCGACGCCGCCGGGCAGCTCGATCGCGCCGCGCGCCGCCATCGCGATCTCCTGGATCGTCGCGCCCTGCTCAGGATCGCCGGTCACGTACCAGCGCCCTCGCTCCCACTCGAGGTCCTCGGGCGCGGCCTCGAGCATCGCTGCCGCAACGACCCGTGCCTTGTCGCGGACCTTGCGCGCGACGAGCGCGGTCGCGGCGCCGCTGACCGGCGTCGAGCGCGAGCCGTACGTCCCGAGCCCGTACGGCGTCGTGTCCGTGTCGCCGTGGATCACGTCGACGTCCTCCGGCGGGATCCCGAGCTCCTCGGCGACGATCTGCGCGAACGTCGTCTCGTGACCCTGCCCCTGGGTCTGGACGCTGATCGCCAGCTGCGCCTTCCCCGTCGGCGAGATCCGCAGCACGGCCCCGTCGTTCATCCCCAGGCCGAGGATGTCCATGTGCTTGCGCGGCCCGGCGCCGACGGCCTCGGTGTAGAACGAAAGCCCGATCCCCATCAGCTCGCCACGCCCCCGGCAGGCGGCCTGCTCGCGCCGCAGCTCCTCATAGCCGGCGTTGTGGAGGAGCTTCTCGAGCGCCGTGTGGTAGTCGCCGGAGTCGTACAGCCAGCCGGTCCGCGAGCGATACGGGAACTGCTCGCGCCGGATCAGGTTCGCGCCCCGCAGCGCGGCCGGATCCGCGCCGAGCTCGCACGCGAGGCAGTCGACCAACCGCTCGACGAGGTAGACCGCCTCGGTGACGCGGAACGAGCAGGCGTATGCGACGCCGCCAGGCGCCTTGTTCGTGTACACGCCGGTTACGTGACAGTGTGCCGCGCGGACGTCGTAGGAGCCGGTGAACATGCTGAAGAAGCCGGCGGGGTACTTGCTCGGCTGCGCGGCGGCGTTGAATGCGCCGTGGTCGGCGATCACCTGGACGCGCACCGCGAGGATCGTGCCGTCGGCGGTCGCGGCGATCGACCCCTTCATCACGTAGTCGCGCGCGAAGCCGGTCGACATCAGGTTCTCGGAGCGGTCCTCCATCCACTTGACCGGGCGCTCGGTCACGATCGCGCCGGCGATCGCACAGACGTACCCCGGGTACACCGGCACCTTGTTGCCGAAGCCGCCGCCGACGTCCGGCGAGACGACGCGGATCTTGTGCTCCGGCAGACCCGTCAACAGCGCGTACAGCGTGCGATGGGCGTGCGGCGCCTGCGTCGTGCACCACAGCGTGAGCTTGCCGCCGATCCGCTCGAACGCCGCGACCGCGCCGCAGGTCTCCATCGGCGCCGGATGCGAGCGGGGATAGACCATCTCCTGCTCGACGACGACATCGGCGCCGGCGAACGCCTCGCGGGTCGCGGCCGCGTCGCCCGACTCCCACTCGAATGCCCGGTTGTCCAGCTGCCCCTCCCGGTCGTCGCGAATCACCGGCATCGCGGCATCGAGCGCCGCCCTGGGGTCGACGACCGGCGCCAGCTCGTCGTATTCGACCTCGATCAGCTCGAGCGCGTCGCGCGCGCAGTAGCGATCCTCGGCGATCACGAACGCGACCTCCTGCCCCTGGAAGCGGACCTTGTCGGTCGCCAGCACCGCCTGCGTGTCGTTCGCGAGCGTCGGCATCCACGCGAGGCCACGGGCCTGCAGGTCCGCGCCCGTGATGACCGCGTGGACCTTCGGGTGCTGGAGCGCTCCGGTCGCGTCGAGCGAGACGATGCGCGCATGCGCGACCGGGCTGCGGAGGATCGCGCCGTGCAGCATCCCGGGCAGCTGCACGTCGTCGACGAACGTGCCCTGACCGCGGATGAAGCGGGCGTCCTCCTTGCGCGTCAGGCGGCCGAAGCCGATCGGCCGCTCAGGCGCCGCGAACTCCATCAGACGGGACGGCGCCCGAACCCCTTGGTGTAGTCGACGCCCTCCTCCTCGACCGCGACGTTGATGGTCCGGCACACAGCGCAGCGCACGCGCACCTTGCGGTTCATCCACTCAGCGGGCATCGACGCCGCCAGCACGTTGCCGCACTCGACGCACACGTAGTCGTAGGGACCGTTGCCGTGGAACACCGGCCGAGCGGCGCTCTCCTGCACCGCGGTCCCCCCGTCGATCGGGATCTCCCCCGGCTCCGGGCGCCGCATCGTCTTGCTGGCGCTCACAACGCTGCCAGCTTCTCGGTGAAGTCCTTGATCAGCGCGTCGAGCACGGTCGTCATCACGCCTTCGCCCATCGACGCGGCCCTGCCGGTGATCTGCGCCTCGGTGTGCACCGTCCCGCCGCCGTTGGAGAGCGATAACTGGACATCGGCGTTCGCGAACCCCTGACCGCTGGCTTCGCGCGACTTGACCTTCAGGACCGCGCGGTGCGCGTCGGCGTCCTGCTCGACGACCTCGACCGTGCCCTTGTACGTCAGCGACATCGCGCCCATCTTCACTTTGATCTCGGCCTTGGCCGATGTGGGGCTGGTCCGCTCGGTGACGCTGCCGCCATCCACGCACGGAATCAGTCGATCCAGATCGAGGATCGCCGCCCACGTCTCGTCGATGGGCTTGCTGGTCGAGAAGGAGTGATCCAGTGCAACCATCACTTGCTCCTTTGTCTATGTAACAGTGCCGACATGTCGATAACTCCCGGTACTTACAAGCTTGGACCTCGGACC
Organism: uncultured Solirubrobacterales bacterium; assembly: GCA_963763525.1. Taxonomy (GTDB): domain Bacteria; phylum Actinomycetota; class Thermoleophilia; order Solirubrobacterales; family Solirubrobacteraceae; genus Palsa-465. The sequence goes on along the minus strand of CAVXPA010000003.1, from coordinate 575,357 downwards.
GGCAAGCTGCTGGTCAGGACGAGGAAGGGCGGGGCGGCGGCGATGGCGGGCCACAACCTGACGATCGAGGTCGGCGACTGGAACGCGACGCTCGACGTCGGCGCGGACGGGAAGCCGACCGCGGTCGCGCTCGACGCCGATTCGGGGTCGCTGACGGTCGTCGAGGGCACCGGGGGCATCTCCTCGCTCGGCGAGGACGACAAGGCCAACATCGCGCAGACGATCGACCAGGAGGTGCTCAAGCGCACGGCGATCGAGTTCCGCTCGAGCACCGTGCACGGCACGCCCGGGGACGACCGGTTCAGCATCAACGGGGTGCTCGAGCTCGGCGGCCAGCGCGCCCCGGTCTCGTTCGAGCTCGTCGCGGGCGCGGACGGCAGGTTGACCGGGACCGTCGCGATCAAGCAGACGGGCTGGGGCATCAAGCCCTACTCGGGGCTGTTCGGGACGCTCAAGGTGCTCGACGAGGTGACGATCGAGGTCGACGCGCAGCTGCCCGTGGCCGAGCACTAGTCGCGGTAGACGGTCTGGGCGTCCAGACCGCCCTCGACCCCCGGCGGCAGCGGCCCCGTGCCGTGGGCGTACAGGGCGATGTCAGCGATCGTGCGAGCGTCGGGTGGATCGGACGCGGTCACGAACGCGCCGTTGTCCCACGTCAGCTCCGCGGGCGGCGTCTCGAGCGCCATCCCCGCGAGCAGCTGCGCCTTGGCGCGGATCTTGCCGGTCGCGCTCGCGATCGCCGCCGGCGTCCCTTGCGACGGGCTCGTGTTGAACCCGTGACCGGTGCCGAACCGGTTCTCGTCCGCCGGCACGACCTTGACGTCGAGCGCCGGTACGCCGAGCTCCTCGGCGACCTGCTCGGCGTACTGCGCCTCGCGACCGTCTGATCCGATCGTCAGGCTGAGCACCATCTTGCCGGTCGGGTGAACCCGCAGGAACACCGCGCGGTATGCCTCATCGGCCAACGCTGAACCTCCTCTTGCTCGCTAGCGATTTCACTCGCGCGCCTCGTTCTCGCGCGCCAGCCTTTGGCGCTCCAGATGGGCGGTCAACGCGTTGTGCTCCTCGAGGTCGCAGAAGCTCGGCTGCGGACCCCCGAGCGGGTGCGGCGGCACCGCCGGCCGTTCGCACCCGGGATAGATGCACCGCTTAGGCCCCACGGCCTGCGAACCCTCGCTCACCGGCCCCCGCCTGCCCACCCGGGAGTCGTGCGCCCGCGGCTTGGCCCGTAACCGCTCGGCATCGCGACCGAGCTGCCGGGCACCGGCGTCGCGCTGGCCCACGGCTCCTCCTCGGCTTCCGGCCTCGAGAACACACCCGGGCCGTCCTCGCCGGCGATCGCCCGCACGACCTCGTCGAGCGCGTCGACGGTGTGACCGCTGACGAGCGCGTCGCAGTACGGGAGCGCGGCCGCCATCCCGCCCACGCGCGGGGCGAAGCCGGCGGCGCTCGCCCGCGGGTTGACCCAGACGATCCGGTGCGCGAGCCGCCCGAGGCGCTCCATCTCGCGTCCGACTAGCTGCGGGTCGCCGCGCTCCCAGCCGTCCGACAGGATCACGATCACCGCGCCGCGCGCCATCCCGCGCCGCCCGTGGCGGTCGTTGAACGTCTTCAGCGCGTCGCCGATCCGGGTGCCGCTCGACCAGTCCGGCGCCGCCGCCGCGGCGCGCTGGATCGCGCGTTCCGGGCTGCGCGTCGCGAGCGCCCGCGTGAGCCGCGTCAGCCGGGTGGCGAACACGAACGCCTCGACGCGCGAGCCACTGCCGGCGACGCACGTCAGGAACTGGAGGTACGCGCGGGCGTAGAGCTCCATCGAGCCCGAGATGTCGCACAACACCACGATCCGCCGGCGCACGGTCCGCCGGCTGCGCCGCGCGAGATGGATCGGATCGCCACCGCTGCGCAGGCTGCCCCGGAGCGTGCGGCGCAGGTCGATCCGGCCGCCGTGGCGATCGCGCCGCGAACGCCGCGTGCGGCGCAGCGGCGCGGCGAACTCGAGCCGGGACATCAGCCGGTAGAGCGCGGCGAGCTCCTCCGGCGCGAGCGCGTCGAAGCGCTTGCGCCGAAGCACCTCTTCGTCGCTCGGCGCCAGCGGCACGAGGACCTCGCGCTCGGCCTGCGGCTCACCGTCCGAGCTCGAGCTCGGCGCCGGCGCGGAGCTGGCGGCGTCCACGGTATCGCCGCGGCTGCCGCGACTCTCGGCGCGCTCCTGCGCCGCCTCGGCAGCCGGGTCCGCGGCCACGACGCGCGGTTCGCCGAGCTCGAGCTCGGGGTCGCCCGCGCGCCCGCCGAACACCGCCGCGAACACCGCGTCGAACGCCTTCACGTGGAAGGACTCGCTGACGAACACGGCCCGCGCGGTCCAGTACAGGCGCCGGCGGCTCACGGGCCGCACGAGCCCCAGCGCGCGCGCGAAGGCGGCTGCGCGGGCAGGGCCGCTCGGCAGCCCCGCCTCGTGCAGGCGGCGGCTGAATGCCCCCGCGACGGCGGGCAGGTCGAGCACAATCGTCTCGACCGCAAACGCTTCCCCTGACCGGCTCACCGGACGCCACCGCCACCGACGAGCTCCGCCAGCCCGGCCGCGCGGACGAGCTGCTGATCCTCGCTGTACTTCAACACCGAGCCGAGCGTGCGAGCGATCGCGGTCTCATCGAGGCGCTCGACGCCGAGCAGCGTGAGCGCCGCGACCCAGTCGATCGCCTCGGCGATTCCGGGCGGCTTCTGCACGTCGCTCTCGCGGATCCGCGCGATCGCGGCCGCGACCTGGACCGCGAGCGTCTCCGACGCCCCCCGGACGCGGCGGCGGATGATCTCGACCTCGCGCTGCGGGGTCGGGAAGTCGATCCACTGGTAGAGGCAGCGCCGCTTGACGGCGTCGTGCAGGTCGCGGGTCCGGTTCGAGGTCAGCACGATCACGGGCGGGTGAGTCGCGCGGATCGGCCCCAGCTCGGGAATCGTGACGGTCGCTTCCGCGAGCAGCTCGAGCAGGAACGCCTCGAAGTCGTCGTCGGCGCGATCGATCTCGTCGATCAGCAGCACGGCCGGCCGCGGGCCGGGGTGCTCGAGCGCGCGCAGGAGCGGCCGGCGGATCAGGTAGTCGCGCCCGAACAGATCCTCCTCACGCAGGTTCGTCCCGCTGGCCTCGGCGAGCCGGATGCTCAGCAGCTGGCGCGGGTAGTTCCACTCGTACAGCGCCTCGGCGGCGTCGATCCCCTCGTAGCACTGCAGGCGGATCAACGGCGTCTGCAGGACCGCCGCGAGGGCTTTGGCCGCTTCCGTCTTCCCGACGCCCGCCTCGCCCTCGAGCAGCAACGGCTGCGGCAGGCGCAGCGCGAGGAAGATCGAGGTCGCGAGCCCCTCGTCGACGAGGTAGTCGACGTTGGCGAGCCGCACCGCGAGCGTCTCGACGTCGCCCACAAGGTGCCGGATCTCGCCCGCGCTCTCGCCGGTGATCTCGAGCGCGCTCATCTCATCCGGCGCTCTGCACGGCCCACTGCTCCTCGTACTTGAGCTTGCAGCCGAGGCAGCAGAAGTAGGCAGTCTCGCCGGCGTGGCGGGCGGACGGCGTGTCGTCGGCCACCACCACGGTCATCCCGCAGATCGGATCTACCGCGGTGATCGGCCGGAGCGCATCGATCCGGGTCGGCAGCGCGGCGCGCCGGCGCACCTCGATGATGCCCGCCAGGATCGAGATCGCGATCTCGCCCGCCGTCCGCGCGCCGACGTCGAGGCCTGCGGGCGTGTCGATGCGCTGCAGCAGCTCCTCGGCCACGCCGTCCTCGCGCAGCTGCGCGACGACGGCCGCGCCGCGCTTGCGCGACGCGACCAGGCCGACGTACGGCAAGCCCGCCTCGAGTCCCGCGCGCAGGATCCCGTTCTCGTCGCGCCCGTGGGCCGCGACGACCAGCGCGAGGTCTCCGATCTGCGGCCCGGCCCCGGCCCCGTTCCCGGCACCCGGGTCGCTCGCTGGCACGAGGTCGAGGCCGATCTCCGGGCCGATCCGCCGCAGCGCGTCGATGATCGGCGAGTCGCCCGCGAGCAGGACCCGCGGCGCCGGCAGCACCGGCTCGAGGAACGCCTCGATCGCGCCGCCCGACAGACACGGGTTCTGGACCGTGATGGTCCCCTCCTCGTTGGCGATCTCCTCGGTCAGCGACGGGTCCTCGGCCGCCGAGCCGCCGGACTCGTCCGGGCCGCCTGGTCCGTCGGGCAGTATTCGCAGCAGCAGCGGCCGGCCGCTCTCGAGCGCCTTGAGCGAGTACAGGCGCACGCTGTGCTGCGCGCAGACGCCGCCGACGAAGCCCTCGATGGTCCCATCGGCGCGGACCAGAGCGGTGTCACCGGGCTCGACGCTGGTCGGCCGCTGCACGCGCACGACCGTCGCGATCACGAACGCCGAGCCCTGCTCGGCGAGCTCTTTCGCGCGGCTCGTGAGGGCGCCGGACGTCATTGCGGCGGCTCGGCCCGTCCCTGCATCGCGGCCCACACCCGCGCCGGCGAGCACGGCATGTCGATGTGGCTCACCCCGTGCGTCTCGTGCAGCGCGTCGATCACTGCATTGACGATAGCCGGGGGCGAACCCACGTTCGGCGACTCGCCGACGCCCTTGGCGCCCAGCGGATGATGCGGGCAGGGCGTGACCGTCTCGCCGAGCTCGAAGTCGGGGCACTCGAGCGCGGTCGGGATCAGATAGTCCATGAACGACGCGTTCATGCAGTTGCCCTCCTCGTCGAACGTGATCACCTCCATCAGCGCGATCCCGACGCCCTCCGCGAGGCCGCCGTGGATCTGGCCGTCGACGATCATCGGGTTGATCCGCACGCCGCAGTCGTCGACCGCGATGAACCGGCGGACCTTGACGACGCCGGTCTCGGGGTCGATGTCGACGACCGCGATGTAGGCCCCGTACGGATAGGTCAGGTTGGGCGGGTCGTAGATCACCTGCGCGTCGAGGCCGCCCTCCATCCCCTCCGGCATCGGCTGCCCGCTGTACGCGTAGCGGGCGATCTCCTCGATCAGCGCGCCCTTCTCGGGGTCGCCCTTGATGTACCAGCGGCCTTTCTCCCACGCGAGGTCCTCGGGCCGCGTCTCGAGCATCGTCGCGGCGATCTGACGGGCGCGGTCGCGGACCTTGCGGGACACCACCGCAACGGCACCGCCCGAGACCGGCGTCGAGCGCGACCCGTACGTCCCCAGGCCGTACGGCGACTTGTCGGTGTCGCCGTGGCGGACCTCGACGTCCTCTGGCGGGATCCCGAGCTCCTCCGCGACGATCTGGGCAAACGTCGTCTCGTGGCCCTGTCCCTGGGTCTGAGCGCTGATCGACACGACAGCTTTGCCCGACGGGTGCACGCGCAGGTCGGCGCCGTCGTTCATCGCCAGGCCGAGGATGTCCATGTGCTTGCGCGGCCCAGCGCCGACGCCCTCGGTGAAGAACGACACGCCGATTCCCATCAGCTCGCCTCGCGCGCGCTTCTCGGCCTGCTCGCGCCGCAGCTCCTCGTAGCCGGCCATCTCCATCGCCACCTGCATCGTGTTGGCGTAGTTGCCCGAGTCGTACGTCCAGCCGGTCGTCGTCTCGTACGGGAACTGCTCGGGCTTGATGAAGCTCCGCGTCCGCAGCTCGATCTGGTCGACGCCCATCTCCAGCGCGAGCGCGTTGACCATCCGCTCGACCAGGTAGACGGCCTCGGTGATCCGGAACGAACAGCGGTACGCGACGCCGCCGGGCGCCTTGTTGCTGTACACGGCCCGCACCTTGACGTGGGCCGCCTGCAGGTCGTAGGAGCCGCACACGATGTGGAAGAAACCGGCCGGGAACTTGGTCGGCTGGGCCGTCGAGTCGAACGCGCCGTGGTCGGCGATCACGTCGACTCGCAGGCCGGTGATCCGCCCGTCCTTGGCGCACATCTCCGCGTGCATGATGTAGTCGCGCGCGAATCCGGTCGACATCAGGTTCTCCGAGCGGTCCTCGATCCACTTGACCGGCACGCCGGCGACGATCGACCCGGCGATCGCGCACACGTAGCCGGGATACACCGGAACCTTGTTGCCGAACCCGCCGCCGATGTCGTTGCACTGGATCCGGATCATGTGCTCGGCGAGCCCGGCGACGTGCGCGTACACCGTGCGATGGACGTGCGGCGCCTGGTTGCCGTTGTAGATGTTCAGCTGGCCGGTCTGCGGGTTGAAGTCGGCGATCATCCCGCACGTCTCGAGCGGGGCCGGATGGCAGCGCGGATAGATGATGTCCCGCTCCACGACCACGTCCGCCTCCGCGAACGCCCGGTCGGTCGCCGCCTCGTCGCCGGCCTCCCACAGCGGGCTCGCGAGGTTGTCGGTCTGCTCGGGCTTGTCGTCACGGATCAGCGGCGCGTCGGGGTCGAGCGCGTGGCGCGCGTTCACGACCGCCGGCAGCGGCTCGTACTCGACGTCGATCAGCGCCAGCGCGTCGCGCGCGATGTACTCGTCGGTCGCGATCACGAACGCGACCTCCTGGCCCTGGAAGCGCACCTTGTCGCCGGCCAGCACGGCCTGCGTGTCGTAGGAGATCGTCGGCATCCACGCGAGCCCGAGCGTCTCGAGGTCCTTCGCCGTGACCACGGCCGCCACGCCCGGGAGCGCCAGCGCGGCCGAGGTGTCGATCGAGACGATCCGCGCGTGCGCGTACGGGCTGCGCAGCATCGCGCCGTGCACCATCCCGGGCAGGTTGATGTCGTCCAGATAGGTGCCCTTGCCGCGGATGAAGCGCGCGTCCTCCTTGCGCTTGAGCCGGCCGAAACCGATCGGCCGCTCCTGGCTCGGGCTGGGCAGGTTCTCGGTAACGGCCATCGCTCAGGCCTCCTTTGCCGTCGCAGCGGCCTCGTGCTCCGCCGCCCAGCGAATCGCGGCGACGATGTTCTTGTAACCCGTGCAGCGGCAGATCGCGCCCGAGATCGCGGTCCGGATCTCGTGCTCGCTCGGGTCGGGATTCTCGTTCAGCAGCGCCCGCGCGGTCATCAACATCCCTGGCGTGCAGAAGCCGCAGTGCAGCGCGTGCTTCTCGTGGAAGCCCTGCTGGACCGGGTCGAGCACGCCGTCCACCTCGAGCGACTCGACGGTTTGGATCTTGTGGCCCTCGCACATCGCCGCGAGCGTCGTGCACGACTTGACCGGCTTGCCGTCCATCAGCACCACGCAGGCGCCGCAGTTCGACGTGTCACAACCCCAATGGGTTCCGGTCAGGCCGGGCGTCTCGCGGATGTAGTGGACGAGCAGCTTGCGCGGCTCGACGTCGCGCGTCACCGCTTCTCCGTTGATCTTGACAGTCACTTGCACTGGCTAGGCCTCCTGGTGAAGCGCACGCGCGCTGGCGCGACGCAGGGCGCGTACGGTCAGAACACCCGCGAGGTGGCGCTTGTAGTCGACCGGCCCACGACCGTCAGCGGCCGGCGCGCAGTCCGCCGCCGCGATCTCGCCGGCCTGAGCGAACAGCTCCTCGGACGGCGCCTGGCCGCGCAACAGATCCTCGGCGCGGGTCAGCTCGACGGTCGTCGGCCCGACCGCGCTGAGCGCGATCCCGACCTCGGCGATCGTGCCCCCGTCGACCCAGACCGCCGCGGAGGCGGCGGCGATCGCGAAGTCGCCCGCGCGCCGCTCGACCTTCTCGTGCGCACTGCCGCCACCCGGCCGAAGCGGGATCCGCACCTCGGTCAGGATCTCCGCGTCGCCGACCACGGTCATGAACGGGCCGACGTGGAAGTCGGACATCCTCACGACCCGCTCCCCCTCGGCGCCGCGGATCACGACGTTGGCCTTGACCGCGCTGCACACCGCGCTCAGGTCCTCGGCGGGGTCCGCCTGGCACAGCGAGCCGCCGATCGTCCCGCGGTTGCGCACGACCGGGTCGGCGATCACCTCCTCGGCGTCGCGAAACACCGGAAGGTGCGTCGCGAGCAGGTCGGACTCGAGCAGCTCGGCGTGCCGCGTCAGCGCTCCGATCCTGATCTCCGGCCCGTGCTCATCGATGTACGCGAGCTCGTGCAGGTCGTTGATGTCGATCAGGTGCTCCGGCGTCGCCAGGCGTAGCTTCATCATCGGGATCAGGCTGTGCCCGCCGGCGATGATGCGCGCGCCCGGGCCGACACGCTGCAGCGACGCGATCGCCCCCTCGACGCTGCTCGCGCGTTCGTAGTCACATGGTGCGGGGGTCTGCATCATCCCTCCTTGCCGGCGCCGGCCGGCATCCGCGGGCGAACTCCGGGCGTCTCGCTCGGCTCGTACTGAACCGGTGAATCGGTCCCGATGACCGGCGAGCGCGGCATCTGCTCGGGATGCGACTGACGGATCTCGGGGTACAGCAGCCGTGCCATCAGGCTGCCCCGAGCGTTGTTGCGCAAAGCGGGCCCATTCGGGCTGGCCGCCGCGATCGGCGCCTCCCGGCCGAGCCGGGCGAGCGTCAGCGTCCCCTTCGTGTAGACCTCGGCGATCCGCGGCGGCTCCAGCTTCTCGCTGTCGGGGAAGCCGCGCAGCCCCGCCTCGGCGGCGCCGGGGTACAGGCCATCGACGAGGCCGACCGCGTCCGCGAGCCCGGCCTTCTTGACGAGCAGTCCCTCGAGCAGGTCCACGCCCGCGTCGAGGTTCGCATTGAGGTCGTTCACGACGTCGGCGACCGGAGCGCTCTTCTCGATGATCTCGCCGACGGCGGCGATCGCCCGGTCCAGTCCCTTGGTGATCTTCTGCAACGCAACGATCGTCAACAGCAGATAGACCACGATCGCGGCCACGATCAGCACGACCGCGACGATCAGCAACACGCTAGCTGCCGGCATCAGGCGATCTCCCTCATGCGTCGTCGATGATCACGTCGAGCGAGCCGCCGTAACCGGCGACCACCTCGACCGTTTGCTTGACCTGCTCCTGCGTGCGCAGCAGCAGCGGCACGGCGTCGAGATCCTTCGACCCCTCCTGCGCCGCCGTCGCGATCTGCTGCACGCTCGGCACGATGCTGCCGGCCGCATTCAGCACCCCGCGCAGGAGGTACGCGACCGCCGGCAGGACGATCACCAGCAGCACGACATCGCCAATCCACTCGAGCGTCATTTCGGCCTGCGCTCCGCGACGACTGCCGCCTTCGCGGCGATTCCGGGCATCGCCCCGAGGATCACGTCGAACTGCTCGTTGATCGCCTCCACCGCCGGCCGCAATGGCAGCAGGTGCTCGGACTGGACCGTCGTGAGCGCCGACGCGAGCGTCGCGAGCTTGCTCGAGATCGACTCGAGCCCCATCCTGATCCTGATCAGGGCGGCCGCGAGCACCGCGACGATGATCACGGCCAGGATCACGCTGAGGATGATCAGAGTGGTCTGGCTCATGCGCCACCGTAGCCGTCGGTCAGCGCGTTCATGTAGTCGTCCTGCACCAGCGCCTCCTCCACGATCAGACCCAGCACCGGCGCCGTCGCCTGGAGCTGGGGGATGTATGCGGTGTTCTGAGCCACCTTCCCCGCCACCTCCAGCAGGGAGCTCGCCGATCTGTCGATGTCCATCACCGAACGGATCAGCACGACCAGCAGCGCGGCGACGACACCCGCCGCGACCAGCCCGATCACCAGCGCGATCCCCCAGGCGCCGTGATTCGACAACGTGGCGTATGTCAGCGTCATTTGCCCACCGCCACCTTGCGCAGCGCGCGCGCCGCGTGCAGGATCCTCACGCCCGAATCGTTGATCCGCGCGACCCCGCTCAACGCGTCGGTCTGCTGCTGCACCTTCTCGACGCCGGCCACCGCCGTCCGGGCCTGCTTGGCGATCCGATCCGCCAGCAGCACGATCGTGATCACGATCGCCGCGGCAACGAGCACGACGACGATCCCGAGCGCGAGCCCCACGTACCAACCGGTGGAGGCCGCGATCACAACGGGCATCTCACCAACCACCTCCCTCTATGACGATCAACCTGACACCTCCGTGTTCGAATGCTCGGCCGCCCAGCGGATCGAGCGCACGATCGTCGCGTAGCCGGTGCAGCGACAGATCTGGCCCGAGATCGCCTCCCGGATCTCGGCGTCGGTGAGCTGCGGGCCGCCGGCGCGCCGGTCCAGCAGCGCCCGGGCGGTCAGCATCATCCCCGGCGTGCAGAACCCGCACTGCAGACCGTGTTCCTGCCTGAAGCCTTCCTGCACCGGGTCGAGCACGCCGTCGACCTCGAGCCCCTCGACCGTTCGGACCTCGTGGCCGGCGGCGCTCGCCGCGAGGATCGTGCAGGACTTGACGGGCTCGCCGTCCATCAGCACCACGCAGGTGCCGCAGTTGGACGTGTCGCAGCCCCAGTGCGTGCCGGTCAGCCCGAGCTCGTCGCGCAGGTAGTGCACGAGCAGCACGCGCGGCTCCACCTCGCGCGTGTACTCGTGCTCGTTGACCGAAACCGTCACCTGCATCAGGCCGCCTGCATCCGCGCCCGGAGCGCTGCCCGCGTCAGCGCCCGGCGCGTGAGCACGCCGGCGACGTGGCGCTTGTACTCCGCGGAACCGCGCTGATCGCTCGCGGGCCGGGAGCCCTGGGCCGCGGCGGCGGCCGCCCGCGCTAACAGCGCCTCCGTGGGACGCTTGCCGACAAGCGTCCGCTCGGCCTCCTCGCTCGTGGTGCCGGCGCCGACGGCGGCGAGCGCGATCCCAGCGCGCGCGATCTTGCCGCGGGCGAGCGTGAGGCAGGCGCCGGCCGCGGCGACCGCCCAGTCGCCGACGCGGCGATCGACCTTCTCGTAGGCGCTGCCCGTCCGGGCGGGCAGCGGGATCCGGATCTCGACCAGGATCTCGTCCGGCGCGACCGCCGTCCGGTACGGGCCGCGGAGGAACTCGCGCATCGCGAGCACCCGCTCTCCTTCCGCGCCGCGGATCACCATCCAGGCCCCGACCGCGGCGCACACCGCGCACAGGTCCTCCGACGGGTCGGCCTGGCACAGCGCGCCCCCGATCGTCCCGCGATTGCGCACGATCGGGTCGGCGATCACGCGTTCGGCGTCGGTGAAGATCTGCAGGCGGCGCGCGAGCACATCCGACTCGAGCAGCGCACGATGGCGCGTCATCGCGCCGATCCTGATCTCGTCCTCTTGCTCGTGGATGTAGCCGAGCTCGCCCGCGAGCGGGTCGATGTCGATGAGGTAGTCGGGCGTCGCGAGCCGGAGCTTCATCATCGGCAGCAACGAATGGCCGCCGGCGAGCAGACGCGCGCCGGGGCCGAACTGCTGCAGGAGCTCGAGCGCGTGGTCCACGCTCGTAGCCCGCTCGTACTCAAACGGCGCTGGAACCTGCACAAACTCCTCTCACGGAAGCGAGGAGCGCCGGGGCCTCTGGCCCTGCTCTCCCGACTCGTAGTGTGACGGACGCGGCGGCCGGCTGCCAAGCAGAGCTAAGCGATCACTTAGGAGTCAGCTGAATGCAACCATTCCTCTGTAAGCCTGATGACGCTGGCGCAGCTTCAATCCTTCGTGCTCGTCGCCCGTCTCGGCTCGGTCAAGGCCGCCGCGGCGCAGCTCGAGGTGACCGAGCCGGCCGTCTCGGTCGCCGTTGCGGCGCTGCGCAAGGAGCTCGGCGACGAGCTGTTCGTCCGGGAGGGCCGCGGGATCGCGCTGACCTCTGGCGGCCGCCGCCTCGCCGCGCTCGCCGGCGAGATCCTCGGACTCGCCGAGCAGGCGCGGCGCTCGGTCCACGATTCGCCCGGCCAGCCACGCCAGATGCAGATCGCAGCGACGAGCGTCGTCGCCGAGCACATCGGACCGCTGCTGGACGCGTTCAGCGGCCGCGACGAGGGCATCGAGATCGCGATCGACTCGGTTCCCGGAGGATCGTTCGCCGAGCTGCTGGAGAGCCGCCGCGCCGACATCGCGCTCGGCCCGCACCCGGGAGCCGAACGGGCGGCGACGATCGCCTCGGTCCCGTTCCTGCGCTGCCGCGTCGTCGTCGTCGCGGCGCCGGGGCATCCGCTCGCCGGCCGGCGCGACATCGCCCCCGCGGCGCTCGCCGGCGAGAGCTGGCTGCTCGGACCGCCGGAGCTCGATCCGACCACGACCGCGGGACTCTTCTTCGCTCGCAACGGGCTCGAGCCGGGGCAGCTCGCGACCTACAACAGCCATGCGGCCGCGATCGCCGCGGCCGCCGCCGGCGAGGGAATCATGCTCGCGCTCGCGCACTCGGTGCTCGACGAGGTCCGCCGGCGGGCGCTCGTGCGGCTGGACGTGCGCGGCACGCCGATCGTCGAGCTGTGGCACGCCAGCACGCTCGGCCTCGGGCGCGCGCTGCCGGCCGCGCTCACGCTGCAGCGGTTCGCGACCACGCCGGAGGCCATGCAGGCCGTCTCGAGCGGCCGCGCCGGCAAGGTCTCGACCCGCGCGCGGCCGAAGGTGCACGTGACGTTGTGGCAGAGCGTCGCCGACGAGCTCGACGCGGACCCGGGCGGCTAACGACCAGTTACCATCAACGCGCAACGATGACCGACCACGCAACCCACACCGTCGCGCGTGAAGACGCCATCGGGCAGACGGTCGCGATGGTCATGATCAGCGCACCGAAGACGCTTCCCAGCGACTCACTGGTGAGCGATGTCCGTCGCGCCTTCGAGCGATCCAACATACGGACCGTGCTGCTGGCACAGGACGGTCGCTTCGTCGGCGCGATCGAGCGCGGCGGGCTGCCGGCCGACGCGCCGGATGACGCAGCCGCGCGCGGCTACGTCGAGGCCGATCCGCTGACGGTCACGCCCGAGATGCCGATGAGCGAAGCGATCGGTCTGCTCGAGGGCCGCGCCGAGCCGCGGCTGATCGTCCTCGACGCGGACGGCGTCACGCTGCGGGGGCTGCTGTGCGCCAAGCCCGACGGCGCGCACTTCTGCGTCCGCTAGTGCGTCGCACAAGTCCCGGGCGCACGAGCGCCCGTGGCATCGTTCACAGCCGTTTTACGCGCCCACCCTCAGCCGCCGCATAGCTTGGCCGCATGAGCTTCCGGCGCTGGACGGTGTACGCGGGCGTCGCGCTCGTGCTCGCCGCCGGCGGCGGCGCCGCGATCGCCGCCGACGTCCAGCAGCCGAAGACCCAGGGCGAGATCGGTCCCTCGCTGCGGATCACCGCGAACGGCCGCGCGCTGCACCCGATCGGACGCCTGACGACGGTCGGGAACTTCCCGACCGGGAGCGCACTGACCCCGGACGGCAAGTACCTCTGGGTAGCCGACTGCGGCTACGCGTCCGACGACGTGCGGATCGTGAACGTCGCCACCGGCGAGGTGCAGCAGACGCTGCCGCTGCCCGGCTGCTACGGCGGGATCGCGATCGCGCCGGACGGGCTGACCGCGTACGTCGACGGCGAGCCGGTCGGAAGCTCCCCAACCGAAGGCCCGACGGTCGGCGATCAGGGCGACGTGATCCACATCTTCTCGATCGATCCGAAGACCGGGCAGGCGGTCGAGCAGGCCCCGCTGAAGCTGGCGCAGACGACCGGCGGCAGCGCTCGCGTGAACTCCTTCCCGCAGGTCAGCGGCGCCGGCACCGAATACCCCGAAGGGATCGCGATCTCGCCGGACGGCAAGACGCTCGCGGTCGCGCTCGAGGGAGCCGACAGCGCAGTGCTCGTGAATCTGGTCACGATGGCGCAGACCGTCGTTCCGGTCGGGCGCTACCCGAACGACGTCGTGTTCGACCGTCACGGCAACGTGTACGTGAGCAACGAATATGACGGCACGGTGTCCGTGATCGACAGCGCGACCGGGCTCCTGACGCACACGATCACCGGCCTTGGCGGCATCCGCGGCGACCTCGCCAGTCACCCCGAGGGGATGGTGATGAACCCCCGGCGCGACCTCCTCTACGTGGCGGTCACCGACCGCGACCTGGTCGCCGTGATCAACACCGACTCCGACGAGGTCACGCACCTGATCTCGGTCGCGCGGCCGCAGGGCCTCGGCACCGCGCCGGTCAAGCTCGCCATCACGCCCGACGGGAGCACGTTGTACGCGGCCGACTCCGGTGAGGACGCGCTCGCTGCGATCGCGCTCGTCTCACGCGGCACCGGGCCGGGAGCGATCCCGGCGGACACGCTGATCGGCCGGCTCCCGACCGCCGCCTATCCGGATGACGTGCAGGCCACCAACCACGGGGAGCTGCTCTGGGTCGCGGGCAAGGGGTTCGGCGCCGGGCCGAACACGAGCCACTGCTTCGCGGGCACGACCTGCCCGCCCCCGGACGGCAAGCCCAACTACGTGCTCGCGATGCTCACGGGCATCGTCGGCGAGCTCCCCGTCCCGACCGATCGCCAGATCCAGCGCGAGACGCTGATCGCCAACAAGCAGGTGCTGCCCTACAACCAGGAGAGCCGGCCGAACGGGAGCCCGATCCCCGCCGCCGGCGAGGGGCCGAGCCAGAAGATCAAGTACGTCTTCTACATCGTTCGCGAGAACCGCACCTACGATCAGGTGTTCGGCTCAGACCCCCGCGGCGACGGGGACCCGAACCTGGAGCTGTTCGACGACAACGGGGTCAGCGGCCCGACGGGTGGGATCACCCCGAACGCGCACGCGCTCGCGCGCATGTTCCCGCTGCTGGACCACTTCTACGAGGACTCGGAGGTGTCGATCGACGGGCACATCATCGCGTCCGGTGCGTACGCGAACGACTACGTCCAGAAGGCGACCCCGGCCAACTACTCCAACCGCCGCGCGACCTACGACTTCGGCATCTTCCCGATCACGTTCCCGCCGAACTTCTTCATCTTCGATCAGGCGGCCGCCCAGAACATCTCGTTCGTCGACGACGGGGAGGCGTCCGGCGGCGCGACGATCCTCGGCTACGCGCCGAACCGGCCGGAGTTCTGGAACGTGCTGGCGCACGTGGACTACGCGTATCCGGACAACCTGTTCATCGGCTGCCTCGTCCCCGGCGTGCGCTCGCTGTGCGTCCAGGATTCGGGCGTCTACAAGGGGACCGGCAAGATCGTCGCCGGCCAGAGCCGGTTCGCCGAGTGGTATCCGAAGTTCGAATCCGAGGTCGCGTCCGGCACCGTGCCGACGCTCAACTACATGATCCTGCCGAACGATCACACGAACGGCACGACGACCGGAGACTTCACGCCGCAGGCGATGATCGCCGATAACGACCTCGCGCTCGGCCAGATCGTCGACACGATCTCGCACTCGCCGATCTGGCCGCAGACCGCGATCTTCGTCGAGGAGGACGACTCCCAGGACGGCGCCGACCACGTCGACGCGCACCGCGCCCCGGCCTTCGTGATCAGCCCTTACGCGCGCCACGACGCGGTCGTCTCGGCTCGCTACGACCAGTACTCGATGCTGCGCACGATCGAGCTGATCATCGGGATGGACCCGCTGTCGCTCAACGACGCACTCGCGACGCCGATGTACGACGCGTTCATCAGCGGCAACGAGAAGCCTGACGACACGCCGTATAACGTCATCGAGCCGACGCAGGACATCGGCGCGACGAACGGTTCGAACGCCCCGCTCGCGAAGACGTCCAACGCGCTTCCGTGGAGCTACCTGGACGCGGTGCCACAGGAGATCTCCGATCAGATCCTGTGGGCTTCCGTCCACGGCGTCAAGGTGCCGGCGCCGCCGCCCGGACCGAACGCCTCCCCGATCGAGCACGCGCGCGCCGTGCTCGTGCGCAAGCTCCTCGCCCAGCACCGCAACCTCCGCGCGCTGATCAAGCTCTACGACCCGGACGGCTAGGCGCGGCACGGCGCGGCTCGGCTCGGCGCGGCGCGGCGCGGCGCGGCGCGGCTCGGCGCGGCGCGGCGCGGCGGACGCTAGGCGATCCACTTCTGCGGCATCTAGAGTCCGGAGAGCCCTTCCGCCCACGAACGTTGCGGATCTGGTTCCACCCGTCGGAACTAGATCCGCAAAGTTCGCGGCGGGCGAGCTCCCCGGCGAAGGCCGAACGCCAACGACTGACGAAGATTGCTGCACGTCCACCGAGCCGAACGAGCCGACTGCCTCGCTGAGGCACTCGGCGAGCTGCTCGCGCAGCCGCTCGAGGATCCGTTCGCGCCGGAGACGATCGCCGTCCACACGAGGGGCATGGAGCGGTGGCTCACGCAACGGCTATCCGCTCGGCTGGGCGCCGGCGCCGGCCGCCGCGACGGCATCTGCGCCAACGTCGAGTTTCCGTTCCCGGGCCGGCTGATCGCGGCGACGCTCGCACGCGCCACCGGGTTGGACCCCGAGCTCGACCCATGGCCGCCGGAGCGCTCGGTCTGGCCGCTGCTGCGCGTGATCGAGCGCTCGCTGGCCGAGCCGTGGCTGAGCGCGCTCGCCAACCACCTCGGTGCAACCACCGCCGCCGCCGACGTCCCCGCCGGCGAGCGGCGGTTCGCGAGCGTCCGGCGGATCGCCGAGCTGCTGCACCAGTACGGCGTCCGCCGGCCGCAGATGCTCGTCGCCTGGGCTCGCGGCGAGGATGCCGACGGTTCCGGCGGGTCGCTCGACGCGGGTTCGGCCTGGCAGGCCGAGCTCTGGCGGCGGCTGCGGGCGGAGATCGGGACGCCGAGCCCCGCCGAGCGCCTGCACCCAGCGTGCGGCCGCCTGCGCGCCGATCCCGGTCTGCTCGAGCTGCCGGATCGGATCTCGCTGTTCGGCATCACGCGCTTGCCGGCCGCGTACATCGAGGTGCTGAGCGCGCTCGCGGACGGCCGCGACGTCCACTTGTTCGTCCTGCACCCCTCGCCCGCGCTCTGGGACGCGATCGCCTCCAGCGCCAGCAGCGGCCGGCGCCAGGCGATCGTCCGCCGAGCCGACGACACCACGGCGGCGCTCCCCGCCAACCGGCTGCTCGCGTCGTGGGGCCAGGACGCTCGCGAGCTGCAGCTCGTGCTCGCCGGCGCCGGCTCGCACGTCGATCATCACCACACGGTCGAGCACGCGGGCGGCTCCCTGCTCGCCCGGATCCAGGCCGGCATCCGAGCCGACCGCGCGGCTCCGGGGCGCCCCGAGCCGGGCCGATCCGACCCGCGCCCGCTGCTCGACCCCGGCGATCGCAGCCTCCAGGTGCACGCCTGCCACGGGCCCGCGCGCCAGGTCGAGGTGCTGCGCGATGCGATCCTGCACGCGCTCGCCGGGGACCTGACGCTCGAACCGCGCGAGATCATCGTGATGTGTCCCGACATCGAGACGTTCGCGCCGCTGATCCGCGCGACGTTCGGCGCCGCCGAGCGCGAGGACGACGACCCAGACGCGATCGCCGCGGGCGTGCAGGGGCCGAACCTGAAGGTCAGGCTCGCCGATCGATCGCTGCGCCAGACCAACCCGCTGCTCGGCGTCGCCGCTGAGCTGCTCGATCTCGCCTCGGGACGGCTGACCGCTTCGCAGCTCCTCGACCTGGCCGACCGCGACCCGGTCCGCCGACGCTTCGGACTCGACGACGACGACCTCGCGCGCATGCGGGACTGGGTCGCCGCCAGCGGCATCCGATGGGGCCTCGACGCCGCCCACCGAGCGCCGTACAAGCTCGCCGGGGTCGCCTCCGGCACGTGGCGAGCGGGGCTCGACCGCGTCCTCCTCGGCGCGACGATGACCGAGGACGGCGAGCCGCTGTTCGCGCGCGTGCTCCCGCTCGACGACGTCGACAGCGGCGCGATCGAGCTCGCCGGCCGCTTCGCCGAGCTCGTCGATCGCGTCGACGACGCGCTCTCCTCGCTCGTGGGGCCCCAGCCGCTCAGCGACTGGGCCGACGCGCTGGCCGAGGCCGCCGAAGCGCTGACCGCGGCCAGCCCGCGCGATGCATGGCAGCGCGACGAGCTCGGGCGCCTGCTGGCGGACGTCGTGCGCGAGGCCGGGAGCGCGGCGGGCGACGCCGCGATCTCGCTCCCCGACGTGCGGGCCGTGCTCGCCGATCGTCTGCGCGGCCGGCCGACGCGCGCCAACTTCCGCACCGGGCACCTGACGGTCTGCACGCTCGCGCCGATGCGATCGGTGCCGCACCGAGTCGTCTGCCTGCTCGGGCTCGACGACGGCGCATTCCCCCGCCGCGCGCCCCGCGACGGCGATGACCTGACGCTGGCCGACCCGCACGTCGGCGATCGCGACAGTCGGCTCGAGGACCGCCAGATGCTGCTCGACGCGCTCATGGCCGCGGGCGAGAAGCTGATCATCACGTACACCGGCAACGACGAGCGGACGAACGCGACGCGGCCGCCGGCGGTGCCGCTCGGCGAGCTCCTCGACGTCGTCGATCAGACGGTCGCGGCCGAGCACGGGGCGGCGCGCGCGCAGGTCGTCGTGCGCCACCCACTGCAGCCGTTCGATCCGCGCAACTTCGACGCCGCGAGGCCATGGAGCTTTGACCAGACGGGGCTCGGAGGGGCCCGCGCGATGAGCGCCGAGCGGCGGGAGCCCGAGCCGTTCCTCGTAGCGCCGCTCGCACCCGAGCTCGCGACGGTGGTCGAGCTCGACGGCCTCGTTCAGTTCCTGCAACGACCGGTGCGCGCGTTCCTGAGCCAGCGGCTCGGCATCGCGCGCAGCGCCGCGAGCGACGAGGTGCAGGACGCGCTCAGCGTCCAGCTCGACCCCTTGGCCACCTGGGCCGTTGGGCAGCGTCTGCTCGACGCCCGCCTGCGCGGCACGAGCATCAACGCAGCCGTCAAAGCCGAGCTCGCCAGAGGGACGCTGCCGCCGGGCGAGCTCGCGTGGCCGGTGATCGACGCGGTCGGACCAACCGTCGAGGAGATCGCGGAGCGCGCCGGGCTCCTCGGCGGCGGAGGGCACCCGCGGTCGGTGGACGTGAACGTCCCCCTGCCCGACGGCCGCACACTGACCGGGACGGTCCCCGACGTCTGCGGCGAAGTGCTCCGCACCGTCACGTTCTCGCGCTTGAACGCGCGCCATCGACTCGCCGCGTGGGTGCGACTGCTCGCGCTCACCGCGGCCCGCCCCGATCAGCCATTCGAGGCGGCCACGGTCGCCCGCGCGCCGTCCAGCGATGAACGCGACGTCGTCGTCGTGCGGATCGCGCCGCTCGCGGACGATCCGCGCGACCGCCGCGAGCAGGCACTCGAGCAGCTGATGCGCCTGCTCGACCTCTACGACCGTGGCATGCGCGAGCCGCTGCCGCTCGCGTGCGCGGCCTCGCTCGCGTATGTGCACGCCGCGCGGGAGGGCGCGGACCCCGTGCACGCCGCGCGCAAGTCCTGGGAGTCGGATTTCGAGCCCACGGGCGACGACGTCGAGCCCGAGCACCAACTCGTGTTCGGGGGCGTCGCCAAGCTCGAGCAGCTGCTCGAGCACGGTCCTCGCGCGGATGAGTCCGGCGCGGGTTGGGAAGAGCGCGAGCAGACGCGCTTCGGCCGGCTCGCATATCGGATGTGGGACGAGCTGCTGGCTCACGAGCAGGTGAGCTGAGACGGACGCGTTCGACCTCTCCGGTCCGCTGCCGGTCGGCGTCACGGTCCTCGAGGCGAGCGCCGGCACCGGCAAGACGTTCACGATCGCGGCGCTCGCGGCCCGCTACGTCGCCGGCGGCACCAGCCTGGACGAGTTGCTGCTCGTCACGTTCACGCGCATGGCGACGGGCGAGCTGCGCGAGCGCGTTCGCGAGCGGCTGGTCGCGACCGAGGAGGGGCTCTCGCGCACGCTCGCCGGCGTGCCGCTCGGGGACCTCGACCCGGTCGTCGCGCTACTCGTGGACGCGCCGCGCGATGAGGTGATCGCCCGCCGCGCGCGGCTCGCGCGAGCGGTCGCGAACTTCGACGCGGCGACGATCGCGACCACGCACGGGTTCTGCCAGGAGGTGCTCGCCGAGCTCGGCACGCTCGGCGACCTCGAGCTCGACGTCGAGTTCGTCGAGGACATCGACGAGTTGCTCGACGAGGTCGTCGACGACCTGTACGTGCGCCGCTTCCACAGCCACCCGGGCGCGCCGTTCGGCCGCCACGAGGCTGTGCGAATCGCGCGGATCGCGATCGACAATCCCGGCGCTCCGATCGAGCCGGAGCGGGCGCCGGCGAACACCGATCCCGCGATGCGCAGGCGGCTCGCGCTCGCCGTTCGCGACGAGCTCGAGAGCCGCAAGCGGGCACTCGGGATGATGACCTACGACGACCTGCTGACGCGCCTCTGCGAGACACTCGCCGGCCCGAGCGGGCCGGCCGCCGAGGAGCGCCTGCGCGCCCGCTACCGCGTCGTCCTGATCGACGAGTTCCAGGACACCGACCCGATCCAGTGGGAGATCGTCCGGCGCGCGTTCGCTGCCGCCGGCGTCACGCTCGTGCTGATCGCCGACCCCAAGCAGGCGATCTACGCGTTCCGCGGCGCCGACGTGTACGCGTACCTGGCAGCCGTCGAGATCGCCGACGAGCGCGCGACGCTCGCGGTCAACTTCCGCAGCGACCAGCGGCTGATCGACGCCTACGACGCGCTGTTCGCGGACGCCCGGCTCGGCCACGCGGGGATCGTCTATCGGCGCGTCAGCGCCGCTCCGGCGCACCTCACCTCGCGCCTGCTCGACGCGCCGGCGCCGGCGCCGCTGCGGATCCGCCTGCTCGACCGCGCGCAGCCCTCGATCGCCGTGACACCGCGCGGCTACGCGGCCAAGCCGGCCGCGCGCGAGCACGTCGCGCGGGACCTCGCTGCCGACCTCGTCCGGCTGTTCTCATCGAAGGCCCAGCTCGAGCACCGCGCCCGCGACGGCTCGGTGCTGAGCCGCGAGCCCGTCTGCCCCGGCGACGTCGCCGTGCTCGTGCAGACGCACCGGAGCGCGACGATCGTTCATCGCGCGCTCGCGGCGGTCGGCGTCCCGGCGGTGATCAACGGCGGCGGCAGCGTGTTCGCGACGGCGTCGGCCCGCGACTGGCTGGCGCTGCTCGAGGCGCTCGAGCGCCCGAGCTCCTCCTGGCGCGCACGCGCAGCAGCGCTGACGCCGTTCCTCGGCTGGAGCGCGGCGCGGATCGCGAGCGCCGGCGAACCGGCGTGGGAGGACGTCCACCAGCGCCTGCACCGGTGGGCTCGGGTCCTGCGCCGCGGCGGTGTCGCGGCGCTCGCCCGAACCGTCTCGGTGTCGGAGGACATGCCCGCGCGCCTGCTCGCATTCTCCGACGGCGAGCGCCGGCTGACGGACCTGCGCCACGTCGGCCAGCTCCTGCACCAGGCGGCGACCGCCGAGCGGCTCGGGGCGACGGCGCTCGCGGGCTGGCTGCGCGAGCGGATCGCCGCCGCCGAGCAGGAGAGCAGCAACGAGGACCGCACGCGGCGGCTCGAGTCCGATGCCGAGGCTGTCCAGGTGCTGACGATCCACCGCAGCAAGGGGCTCGAGTTCCCGATCGTCTACTGCCCGTTCCTGTGGGAGCCCGGACCCGCCCCCAGGCACGGCGAGCCTGTGTTCTTCCACGATCCGGCCGCCGCCGACCAGCGGACGATCGACGTGGGGCTGGCCGGAAGCGAGTTCGCGCGCCATCGTCGTCAGCACGTGCTCGAGGAGCGCGGCGAGGAGCTCCGGCTCGCCTACGTCGCGCTCACGCGTGCGCGCCACCAGGCGGTGATCTGGTGGGCGGGCTCGTTCGACAGCCAGCACTCGCCGCTCGGTCGCCTGCTGTTCGCCCGGCGCGAGGACGGCGAGGTTCCGTCGGATGGCGGGTCCACACCGAGCGACGCGGCGGCGCTGACGCGCCTGCAGGAGCTCGCCGCCGCGGCGCCGGGATCGATCGCCGTGGAGCCCTCGACGCTCGAGCTGCCGGCCGCCTGGGCGCCGGCCCTGGCCGTTCCCCGGGAACTGTCGGCGGCGCGCTTCGAGCGCCCGATCGATGCTCGCTGGCGGCGGACGTCGTACACCGACATCGCCGCGCGCGCGTACGAGCCGCTGGTCGGCAGCGAGCCCGAGCCGGGAGCGCCGGTCGTCGCCGATGAGCCGGCGCCGGCTGACGTTCGGCAGCAACCGGTCGGCCCCGAGCTGCGCGCCGACGATCCGCTGCCGCTCGCCGAGATGCCCGTCGGCGTCGAGGTCGGGACACTCGTCCATCGCGTGTTCGAGACGACCGACTTCGCCGCCGCCGACCTCGATCGCGAGCTCGCCGCGAGGATCGCCGCCGCCGGCGCGCGCAGGCAGGTCGAGCTGGGCGATCCGCTCGCGGTTCGGGCCGGATTGCGAGCGGCGATCGAGACGCCGCTCGGCGGGCTTCTCGGCGGCGCGCGGCTGCGCGACTTCACGCGTGCGAATCGGCTCGACGAGCTCGAGTTCGAGCTGCCACTCGTCGGCGGCGAGCGGCCCACCGGTCAGCTGACGGTGGCGGCGATCGCGGCGACGCTGCGGCGCTGCCTGCCGGCCGGCGATCCGCTGGCGGGATACGCGGAGCGACTCGAGGACCCGGCCCTGCGGCCCGTGCTCGCGGGCTACCTGGCCGGGACGATCGACCTCGTCGTGCGCGTGCGTGACGGAACGGGCTCGCCGCGGTTCGCAATTATCGACTACAAGACCAACTGGCTCGGCCCCCCGGACGGCCCGCTGACCGCCTGGCACTACCGCCCCGCGTCGCTGGCCGCCGAGATGCAGCACGCACACTACGGCCTCCAGGCGCTGCTCTACACGGTCGCGCTGCACCGCTATCTGCGCTGGCGCCTGCCGGACTACGCGCCGCAGGACCACCTCGCCGGCGTGCTCTACCTGTTCGTTCGCGGGATGACCGGCGCCGAGGCGCGGGGCGGCGTGTTCTCGTGGCGCCCGGAGCCCGTCCTCGTGCAGTCGCTCAGCGACACGCTTGACACCGGAGAGCCTGGATGAGGCCCGGCGCGGTCGAAGTCGATCCGTTCGCCGCTCGGCTCGCGCGCCGCGCGCCGGCGCTGTTGCGCGCATTCAACGACATCGGCGTGCTCGACGGCGCCGACGTCCACGTCGCGCGCCGGCTCACCGAGCTGGCGGGCGAGCGCGACGAGGTGGTCATGCTCGCGGTCGCGCTCGCCGTCCGTGGCCCGCGGCTCGGTCACGTGCTCGTCGACCTCGCGAGCGCTCGCGACACCGTGACCGTGGACGCCGATGAGCCCGCCGAGCTCTCGGCGCTGCCGTGGCCGGAGCCTCGGGAGTGGGTCGACCGGGTCGCCGCCAGCCCGCTGGTCGCCAGTGACAGCGCGCCGGTCGGCGCCGCCGAGCCGCCGCGCCCGCTCCGCCTCAGCGGCACCAGGCTGTACCTCGACCGCTACTGGCGCGAGGAGCTTCAGGTCGCCGAAGACCTGCTCGCGCTCGACCGCGCCGCCCCCGCCGGCGTCGAGGAGGCGGTGCTCGCGGCCGGGCTCGAGCGCCTGTTCGCGCTGCGCCCCGACCCCGGTCAGCGGCTGGCGGCGCAGCGCGCCGTCACCCGCCGGCTCGCGGTCCTGGCGGGCGGGCCGGGCACCGGCAAGACGACGACGGTCGCGCTCGTGCTCGCGCTGCTGGTCGAGCAGGCGCAGGCGTGCGGGACCGCGGCGCCGATCGTCGCGCTGGCGGCGCCGACCGGCAAGGCCGCGGCCCGGCTCGAGGAGGCCGTCCTCGGTGAGGCCGCGACCCTGCCGCTCTCGGACCCCGTCCGCGAGCGCCTGCTGGCCCTGCGATCGGCGACGGTCCACCGGCTACTCGGCTGGCGCCCGGGGAGTCACAGCCGCTTTCGCCACCACCGCGACAACCGTCTCCCGCACGACGTCGTGGTCGTCGACGAGACCTCGATGGTCCCGCTCTCGCTGATGGCGCGCCTGCTCGAGGCGGTGCGGGACGACGCGCGCCTGATCCTGCTCGGCGATCCCGGCCAGCTCAGCTCGATCGAGGCGGGCGCGGTGCTCGGCGACATCGTCGGGCCGGCGGCCGCCGGACCGCCGCCTGCGGCGGGGTTTGGGCGCGGGATCGTCGTGCTCGAGCGCGTGCATCGCTTCGGCGGCGAGATCGCGCGCGTCGCCGATGCGATCCGGCGCGGCGACGCCGACGAAGCTCTGGCCGCGGTCGGGGCGCCGTCGGGGGCGGTCACGTGGATCGATGCGGACGCGACTAACGAGGTCGCGATCGCGCCGGTCCGCGAGCAGGCATTGGCGGCTTCGCGTGCGGTGCTCGGCGCGGCCCGCGCCGGCGAAGCCGCGGACGCGCTGCGAGCGCTCGGCCTGTTCAGGTTGCTGTGCGCGCACCGCCGCGGCCCCCATGGCGTCGCGACGTGGACCGCGCGGATCGAGCGCTGGCTGGCGGACGAGCACGGCGATCTCGACCCCGCGGCGGACTCCTACCCGGGCCGGCCGCTGCTCGTGACCGCGAACGACTACGAGCTGCAGCTCTACAACGGCGACACCGGCGTGATCGTCGACGGCGACGAGGGTCGGCCACTGGCCGTGTTCGAACGCGGCGGCCGGATCCTCGCCTACGCCCCGGCGCGGCTCGGAGCGGTTGAGACGATGCACGCGATGACGATCCACCGCAGCCAGGGTTCGCAATTCGACGTCGCCGCCGTCCTGCTGCCGCCGCCCAGCTCGCGGATCCTCACGCGCGAGCTCCTCTACACGGCCGTCACGCGGGCGCGCGAGCGCCTGATCCTGGTCGCGACCGAGGAGATGATCAGGGCCGCTGTGCAGCGGCCGGTCGCGCGCGCCTCAGGCCTACGCGAGCGGCTATGGGGCGTGGCTACGCCGTCGCGACGATCCTCGTGCGGCCGTTGAACACTCCCAGAGCCCTTCCCGGAACAGAGGCTAATCACTCGCTGCGCCACTCGCTGCGTCACTCGCTGCGTCACCCGCTGCGTCACTCGCTGCGTCACCGCTGGTGCGCCATCGTTGCTGCGACGCCGCGGCGGTCGCGACATCGCGCGGATATGTCACCCGTGCGCGCAGCAGGAACAGACCCGCCGCCGCGACCGTTCCGATCAGGACGAGGAAGCTGATCTCGAGCCCGCGCGCCGCACCTGGGGAGATCACGCCGGCGTGCGTGCCGATCGGCGCCTGCTCGGGCGCGATCCCCGCGATCGCGTCGGCGAGCCCCCCGAACACGAGCGGCGCGAGCGCCTGCGCAAGCGAGCGCAGGACGGTGCGCGTCGCCTCGGCGCGACCCCACAGTCCGGACGGCATGATGTCGAGCCGCGCCGCGTCGAGCGGTGGGTTGGCGGCGGACAGCAACGAGGCGCCCGCGATGTCGAACCACAACGCGGGCGTCAGGTGGCTGGCGAGGAACCCTGGGATCAGCAGCACAGCTGAGCCGAGGTAGCACAGCGCCGGGACGTAGACGCGAGCCTCGAGCGAGCCGCGTTTGAGCATCTCGTCCGTCACCTTGCCGCTCACGAGCGTGCCAACCAGCGCGCCCGCGACGAGCGCCGCGAGCACGAGTTCCGAGGTCGCCTGGCTCGCGTGGTAGTGGCCGCGGACGAACAGCAGGGCGAACGTCTGCAGCCCGGAGAAGAAGAAGTAGCCGAGCGCCGAGCTGATGATCAGCGCCACGTTGGTCGGGATCGAGAGGATGTACTTGACCGCCGGCACGAGGCCGAGCGTGTTCGGATCCTGCTTGAGGATCAGATCCGGGTCCGCAGTAACGCCCCGCCGCCGCGCCGCCTCGGCCGCGAGCCCGTCGTCGTCGCCCTCAGCCTCCTCGTCGCCTTCTTGCTCGCCCGGCCGCCGCGCCGAACTCGCCGCGACCGCCTCCTTGAGGTCGACCACGCCCGGCTGCAGGCGGCTCTGTCCGCCTCGCAGCGGCTCGGGGACAGTTCGGAAGAGCTCCCGCGCGAGGAAGAAGCCGGCGAGCGAGAGCAGGACGAAGGCTGCCCGCCAGCTGATCAGACTCGCGACGCTGCTGGAGACGATGAACCCGAACGCCGTGCCGGCGATCTCGCCGCCGAGGATGTAGGCGTAGACGCGGCCGCGCTCGCGCGCGGGGAAGTAGTCGCCGGTCAGCGACGCGATCGCCGGCCCGGCACTCGCGGTCACGGCGCCGAGCGCGAGCCGGCTCAGCAGCAGGCCCGAGTAATTGTGCGAGAACGCGCCCCACAGCGACGCGAGGCTCCACAGCACGACGCTGCTCGCGAGGATCGGCATGCGTTTGACGCGATCGACGAGCAGCCCGACGGGGATCGTGAACACCGCCCCGACGAGCAGCGCGACCGCGCTGAGCAGCCCGATCTTCGTGTTGCCGATGTGGAGCGCCTGCTCGAGCTGCGGCGCGACCGCGCCGACCGTCGCCGTGTCGGCGCCGTTGAGCGCGAGCACCGCGCCGAACAGCACGATCACCCGCGCGCGCGCCGGTCCGCCGACGCGCTTGACGACCTCGCCGCGAATCAGCCGCCACGACCACCGGATCCCCTTGAGCACCGCCGAGCCCGCGCTCGGCGCAGCGTCCCCGGTGCTCATCGGCTGCGGCGGGTCGGCCGCTCGCCGTCTCGGCGGCGAGCGCCTCGCCGATCGGCGTCAGGCGGAACGGGCACTCATGGCAGTATCCCGGACCACCGGGTGGAGCCGAGTGCGGCGAACGCGAGCAGTACCAGGCCGGCGATCGCGAACTCCGCCGTCACCTCGCGTTTCTGGGTCACGCTGCCGAGCTTGGTGCCGAGGCTGCGGTAGATCGAGTCGAGCTCGTCGGCGGTCTGCGCGTCGAAGGAACGCCCGCCCGACGCCGTGGCGATCTGCTGCATCAGCTGCGGGTCGGGCGGCACCGGGACCGGCGGCGCGTACGGATCGACGGGGTCCTGCAGGGTGCCGTTCGGCGTACCGAGGGCGACCGTGTAGATCGGAATTCGGTCCTTCCGGGCCTCCTGCGCGACCGTGACGACGTTCTGGCCGGCGTTCGCCGCGCCGTCGGAGAGCAGCACCATCGCCGCGGGCGGGTGCTTGCGATTGGAGCCCTGCAGCAGCTGCAATCCGAGCGCGAGCGCGTCGCCGGTCGCGGTCGAGCCGTTGGCGCTCTGCGAATCGATCGCCTCGATCGTGGCGCTGTGGTTCGCGACCGGCGTCTGCACGATGTCCGGCGAGGCGCCGAACCCGATCATGCCGACTCGGATCGTGTTCGGCAGGTGGTTGATGAAGTCATCGGCGGCCCGCTCCGCGGCCGCGAGCCGCGTCGGCTGCACGTCGGTCGCGGCCATCGAGCCCGAATGGTCGGTCACGAGCACGATCGAGCCCGTGTTGATCGGTTTCTGGTAGTCCACGTGCGGCCGCGCGAGCGCGATCCCGAGCGAGGCGAGTGACGCGAGCAGCAGGGCAGCGGGCAGATGACGGCGCCACGACGGCACCCGGGCGCCCGCCAGCGCGAGCGCCGGCACGGCCGTGAAGCGAACCGCATAGCGCCGGGCGCGGCGGCGGCTCCACAGGTACGCCGCGAGCGCGATCGGGACGATCGCGAGGCTCAGCAGCCACACCGGCGAGGCGAAGGTCATCGCAGGTAGCGCCCCAGTTCGAGCAGCCAGTCCTCGCCGGTGCAGAGCGACACGTGCGCGACGCGCAGCCGGCGCAACTCGCCCGCGACCGTAGCGCGCCGCTCGCGCTCGAGCTCGCCGAACCGTTCACGCACTCGCCGGCGCGAGGTGTCGACCTCGATTCGCTGACCGGTCTCCGGATCGATCAGCGCGAGCATCCCGACGCGCGGGAGCTCGAGCTCGCGCGGGTCGTAGACCTCGACCGCCAGCACCGCGTGACGCATCCGCAGCGAGCCGAGCGGCCGCTCCCAGCTGCGCTGCTCCCGGAAGTCGGAGATGACCACGACCAGCCCCGGCTGCCGGCTGAGCCGCCCGGCCCGCAGCAGCGCGCCCGACAGACCCTCCGGATCATGCTCGCCGTCCGGCGCGACACCCTGCTCCAGGAGCCGCCGGACCGCGACCATGCCCGGCTTGGAGCCGCGCGGCGGGAGCACTCGCGGCGGCGATGCCCCGAAGGCGATCAGCCCGACGCTGCCGGCGCGGCGGACGCCCAGACGCGTGAACACGAGCGCCACGCCCTCGGCGACGTCCGCCTTCAGCCGGCGGGCCGTGCCGAACGCCATCGACGGCGAGACGTCGAGCACGATCCAGGTCGTCATGGCGCGCTCCGGGACGTGCAGGCGGATGTGCGTCTGGCCCGTCCGGGCGCTCGCCGCCGGGTCGATGTGACGGACGTCGTCGCCGACCTCGTACGGCCGCAGCTGCGCGAGCTCGGTGCCGACGCCGATGCCGGCGGCGCGCCGATCGCCCGGGAGCGAGCGCGCGACGAGCCGGTTCACGCCCACGTCGAGCGCGTTGATCAGCGGCTGCGGCAGCGGCCCCGGGCCCTGCCGCGCGGCCGGCGGTGCGAGGAGCGTCTGGCTCACGCGGCCCTGACGGGGGTCGCGCCGCGGCGCATCAGATGATCTGCGCCGGGCTCGGGCACCGCCGCCACGACGTGGTCGAGCAGCTCATCGGCGCTCACGCCCTCGCTCAGCGCATCGTACGAGAGCACGATCCGGTGGCGCAGGACGTCGGCGGCGAGGTCACGGATGTCCTCGGCGACGACGTGCCCGCGGCCGCGGAGCAGCGCGAGCACGCGCGCGCTCTGGACGAGCCCGATCGGCCCGCGCGGGCTCGCGCCGAACTCGATCATGCCGGCGAGCTGCTGCAGCCCGTAGTTGGCCGGGTGGCGCGTCGCGTCGGCGAGCGCGACCGCATAGCCGATCGCGTCGCGATCGACCAGCACGGTCTGGGTCGCGCCCGCGAAGCGGGCGAGGTCCGGCAGCGACAGGCACTCGCGCACGACGGCCGGATCGCCGAGGCTGCGGCCGACGACGGACGCCTCCTCGCCGACGCTTGGGTAGTCGACCAGGATCTTCATCAGGAAGCGGTCGACCTGTGCCTCCGGGAGCGGATAGGTGCCCTCCGACTCGATCGGGTTCTGCGTCGCCATGACGATGAAGGGCAGCGGCACCGGGAACGTCTTGCCGCCGATCGTGACCTGCTGCTCCTGCATCACCTCGAGCAGTGCCGACTGCACCTTCGCCGGCGCGCGGTTGATCTCGTCCGCGAGCACGAAGTTGTGGAACACCGGGCCGAGCTCGGTGTCGAAGGTGCCGGTGTCGGGCCTGTACATCCGCGTCCCGACGAGGTCGGCGGGCACGAGGTCCGGCGTGAACTGAACGCGGCTGTAGGAGCCGCCGAGCACCGCCGCCAGCGTCTTGACGGTCAGCGTCTTGGCGAGGCCCGGCACGCCCTCGAGCAGCACGTGGCCGCTCGCGAGCAGGCTCACGAGGAGCCGTTCGAGCATCGCGTCCTGGCCCACGATCACGCGCTTGATCTCGTACAGCGCCTCTTGCAGCGCGTCCCTGGCCTCCTGGCGCAGCTCATCCGGGCTCTCGGGCCTCGGCTCGCCTGTGTTCTCGGTTCCGATCATTCGTCCTCCGGTGTCGCTTGTCATACAAGGCGGCCGAACCAGCGCAGCGACAGCGCCGCGCCGATCAGCAGCAGCACCATCGCCCCCCCGGCGAAGCTCGCGGTCATCTCGTCCTTGGTCTTCTTTTGTCCGAACTGGGCCGCAAGGTGGTCGTAGACGGCGCTCAGCTTGCCCTCGTCGGCCGCCGTGTACGCCCGGCCGCCCGACAGCTTCGCGACCTCCGCGAGCTCCGTCGGGTCCGGCGGCGCGGGGCCGCTCACGGTCCGTCCGTGCTCGGTGACGGTCTGGATGCCGTGCGCGGTGCCGAGCGCGATCGTGTACACGGGCACGTGCTGCGCGGCCGCCTCACGAGCGGCGACGAGCGGGCTGACGCCGACGTTCGAGGAGCCGTCGGAGATCAGCAGGATTGCGCCCGGCGTCGACTTTCCGTTGTGCTTGGGAACCGCCGCGAGCTCCTTGAGCGCGGTCTCGATCGCCTCGCCGATCGCGGTGCCGCCGCTGCGCTGCAGCTGGCCGAGCGCGGACTCGGTCAGCGAGTGGTCGGTGCTCGGCGACTGCAACACGATCGGCTTGGAGGAGAACTCCAGCAGCCCGACTTGGATCCCGGCCGGGACCGTCGAGACAAAGTGGCGGCTTGCGTTCTCCGCCGCGATCAGCCGATCGGGCTTGACGTCCGTGGCGTCCATCGAGTCGCTGACGTCGTTCGCGAGCATGATCGCGCCGTCTGACAGCGGCACGGCGACGCTGCGCTGCGGCCGGGCCGCCGCGAGGATCAGCACCGCGAGCGCGAGCAGGAACGCGAGCATCGGCAGGTGGCGGCGCCAGCGCGGGCGCCTGGGCGCGACTGAAGGCGTCAGCACCGGGGCGGCGAACGCCTGCGCCACGCGGGCGCGGCGGCGCTGTTGGCCCACGTACCAGATGATCGCGAGCGGTAACGCCAGCAGCGCGATCAGGACCAGCGGCGATTCGAAACTCATGGGACCCCGGCCGGGCGCGTCGCGAGCGTGGCCTGCGCGGTGAGCAGGGTCGAGCCGCGGCTGATCGAGATCTCAACGTGGTCGCCGGCGTGCAGGCGCGCGAGCGCCGAGTGCAGGTCGGACGCGCTCTGGATCGGACGGTTGTCGATCTGTGTGATCACGTCGCCCGGCTCCAGGCCGGCCGCCGCGGCCGGGCTGCTGGGCTCGACGAACACGACCACGACGCCGCCGAACGGGAGCTGGTCGATGTCGACGCCGAGCCACGCGGCCGAGCCCGTACTTGATGGCGATGGGTTTGCCGTGCCGCCTGGTTGCGTGCTCTGCGAGCCCGAGCCCGCTTGACCGCCCTGGGAACCGGAGCCCGCTTGACCACTCGGGGAACCGGAGCCCGCGCCTGCGGCCCCGGCGCCTGACGATCCACCCGAGCTGCCGTTGCCGGCGCCCGGGACAGCTCCTGAGCCGCCTCCATACTGCGATGAGCCGGCGCTCGCGCCCGGTGAGCCTGGGCCGTTGCCACCGGCGGCGCCGGCTGAGCCTGCGCCGGCGGATCCACCGCTGCCGGCGCTCGCGGACAGGCCCGCTCCCGGATTCGAGGATGAGGCGTTGCCGCTGTTGGAGGAGCTGTTCAAGGCGCTCGTCAGCCCGTACGCGGCCCCGGCGATCAGGAGCGCGGCGAGCGCGACGATCGCCACCGGACGCACGCCGGGCCGGCCCAGGAACTCGCGGATCGGCCCACGCTTGCGCTGGGGCGCGGTCGCGCCGGGCTTGGGCGAAGTGCTCGCACGCAGTGTGCGC
This sequence comes from uncultured Solirubrobacterales bacterium, assembly GCA_963763525.1. GTDB lineage: Bacteria > Actinomycetota > Thermoleophilia > Solirubrobacterales > Solirubrobacteraceae > Palsa-465. The sequence goes on along the minus strand of CAVXPA010000003.1, from coordinate 544,302 downwards.
GCGCTCGTCGGCTCGGCCGTCCTCGCGGGATCGCTCGACGTCGCGATCAGCGGAGCGCGGACGGGCCGCGGCGCGGCGCCTGCGCTCGCCACCGAGATGCGCTCGGTCGGCGCGCTGTGGGCGTCACGGCCGGCTGCCGGCGCGGCGCCAGCCGCTGGTGCGCCGCCGGCCGCTGGCGCGGATTGCTCACTCGCCGGCGCCTTGCGGAGCCGCAGCAGCCGTGCGCGCGCGGCGACACGATCTGACAGCGACCGCCCAGTCTGTGCGAGGGTCGCTTGCGGCGCCCCCTGATCGGATTTTGTGGCCTGGGTGCGGCGTGTTTGCAGCTCTTCCGAAGCGGTCTCGGAGTCCTGTCGCCAATCGCCCGACCACAGATGTTTCGGTGCGCTCATCTGTGTGGCCCGACGGTACGAGCTGTCTGTGAGAACTCCTTAAGTTATGAATGAGGGTCGCCGAGACGCCGCCCGAGCCAGGATGAGCCGGCTCAGTAGTAGTCCTCGACCTCGATCCACCAGTTGGACGAGCCCGAGCCCGGGGAGACCTCGATCTGGTACAGCCCCGGCCCCGACTGGAACTGCTGAACCTGATTGTTGCCCTCGTTCAAACCGAATTGCGCGAGGTTCGACTGCGGGTCGAGCCGAACCACCTGCGCGCTCGGTCCGGAGCAGAAGAACGACAGCCATGAGCACACGCCGCCGTACCCAACGTGGTAGACGATCCGCCACTGGCCGCCGCGGATCCGGAACGGGACCGATTGCATGCCGGTGAATTTGGTCAGGTAGCGCCAGCTCGGGACCTCGGCGACCGACAGCTCGACGGTCCCGTGCGCCCGGACCAGCAACCCCGACGCGGGGACCTGATTCGTCACGATGCCGGCCGCCGTGCCGGGCGCCGGCACCTGCGATTCAGTGACATGCAGCCCGAGCGACGCCAGCTTTGCGCGGGCGGCGCCGGACGTCTGCCCGACGAGCTTCGGCATGTCGACCGGCGGCGGGCCGAGGCTCAGCACGACCATCACCGTGGAGCCATCATCGACGCGCGCTCCTGCGGCGGGGACCTGCGAGACCGCGACGCCGTCGGGCGCTCGCGCATAGCTCTTTCTGAACACCGTGCGCAGACCGTGGCCTCGCGCGTCGGTCGTGACCGCTCTGGCGCGAAGTCCCCGCAGCTCGGGGACGCTCACCCGCGCTGGCCCGGCGAGCACGCGCGCACCGACGAGCATCGCCAGTGCCAGCACCAGCACCAGCCCGAGCGCCGCGATGCTGCGCCGGCGAGCGGACGGGTTGACGGTCCGCCTCGGCGTTCGCCGCGGGGCGATCCTCGTCGGGTCGACAGACGCGCGTCGATGCGGCGAGCCTGCCTCGCCGGAGGCCCGCTCCCCAGGCCCGGACGGGACCGCGGCGGCGGCTCGCGCTCCGCCGCTCAAACTTCCGTCCTGCGCGGCTTCCGCCTGCTCGATTCCCGCCCACAGCGGGCCGCGACGCGTCAAGGTCCGATCCGTGGTGGGCACGCGTACGGGAACGGTCGGCGCGTCGCCCGAGCGCTTGAGGCGAACGCGCGCGAGCGCGTCGCCCATCGCGGTCGCGCTCGGGAAGCGACTCTCAGGGCGCTTTTCGAGCGCGCGGTCGACGACCTTCGTCAGCGCCCGCGGGATGCCCGCAGGCAGCCGCGGCGGAGCGTCGTGACTGTGTTGCAGGGCGAGATCGACGGCTAGTTCACCGTCGAAGGGCGGGCGACCGCTCAGCATCTCGTACAGGACCACGCCAACGCTGTAGATGTCGGTCGCGGGCGTCGGGCGACGGCCGCGCGCCTGCTCGGGCGCCATGTAGCGCGGCGTTCCCACGATCGTGACCGAGCCGCCGTCGGTGCTGCCCTCGGCCAGCAGCGCGACGCCGAAGTCGCCCACCTTCACCTGCCCATGCCTCGAGATGAGCACGTTCGCGGGCTTGATGTCGCGGTGGACGATGTTCTGCGCGTGCGCCTGCGCGAGCGCCGTGCAGAGCTGCTCGGCCGTCTCGCACGCTTCCCAGACCGGCAGCGGACCGCGGCGCAGGCGGCCCGCGAGGCTCTCCCCGTCGACATACTCCGCCACGTAGTACAGGCCTTCCTGCGCCCGGCCGACGTCGTAGATCTGGACGATCCCGGGAGCGCTCACCCGCGCGAGCAGTTGCACCTCCCGCTCGAAGCTCGCGACCCAGTCCGGGTCCTCCGACCACCACGGCTTGATCACCTTGATCGCGACCGTGCGGGCCAGCCGCCGGTCCAGCCCGCGATAGACCCGGCCGAACGAGCCCTCGCCGATCAGGGCGTGGAGCTCATATCGACCGTCGAGGGCGCTGCCGGCTAGATCGGGGGCGTATGGCATTGATCGAAGAGAAGCACGGCGGGGACCGCTCGGCCCTTCAGTGAAACATGATTTCGGATCGCTGGCCTCACGTCGACGACGACCCGGCGGATTCTGGCCATCCGTGCGCACGATCGTGCGACCCTTCGCCCGCGGTTCCTTCCGCTCGAAGACGACTTTTCCACTCGCCCGGGCTGTCGCGCAAACGCCGCTTGCGAGGCGTGCGTTGTGATCGGGCAACAACAGGGCGGCGGGCCTCTCGCCTAAGGGGCAGCACCTGGTCGAGAAACGTTGTCGATGGTTGCGTTTCTCGACCAGGTTCCTGCCGCTCGCGTCAATTCGCCGCTGCCGAGTCGATCCGCAGGTCGCCGACTCGTTTGTCGCTGACAACGCGGATTCTCTATGCGACCACCTCCCCGCGAGCAAAACCTCGGATCCGGGCGTTTCGGCGTCTCGAAAAGAACGAAACTCCCGCCGCACATCATGCGGACACCTGGCATTTGCCGCGACCACTCGGGCCCGGTTTCCACGCAAAGACGTGAGAAACGCCTTGCGAGCATCTGCAAATTCGCCCACCGGACCCCGGCGGCCATTTACCCCTTAATACTTTCGCGCTGCAAGATCTGATCACAGAGCAACCGTCGACGCTTACCAGACCCCCGGGGGTAGGGCGATGCGCGCGCCGCTGTCCAACGGCCCGAATGCAGCATCGAGAAAAGGTGAGGGTCAGCCGGTGCGGGCCGGCCGGCGTCGGCGCTGGAGCGCAGACAGCGTCGCCGCCGGCCCCGGCGCCAGAGCCGACCCACACCCGATCGGCGGCAACGGCATCCAGCGTGCCATCGCCGCAGGCGCGGTTCGAACTGCACTGCTGATCGTGTTTCAGTTCGCCGCCGTCGCCGCTGCACTGATCCGCGCCGCGCCGGCACACGCAGAGACATCCGCCGGCAACACGACGGTCCTCCGGGCCGAGGCCAACAATGCGACGCTCGTCGGTTGGTACATGCGGACGATCCCCGATCCGAGCGCCACCGACGGAACCGCCGTCGAGTACGACTTGAACGGATCGGTGAACTTCCAAGTGCTGCTGCCGCGCGACGCCGACGTTCTCACCGTGCGGATGCGCGGCCAGCAGTGTGGCGGCCCGCCCGCGTTCGCCGTGACGGTCGACAACCTGCCGCTCGCGAGCGGCACCGTGAGCAGCTCCACCTGGACCGATTACAGCTATTCGATACCGCTTGGCGCCGGCACCCACACGGTCGATGTGGCGTTCACGAACAACTACGGCAGCTTCGTTCTCGCTTGCCAGCGGACGCTGTATCTCGATGACATCGTGCTGTCGGCGAGGCCGAATCTGACGCTTCCGGGCAACCCGCAGATCCCGGCAGGCTTCGTGCACCAGTCCGGCACGCAGCTTCTGGATGGCGCAGGCAGACCGCTGAAGCTCCGCGGTGTGAACCTCGGCGGGTACCTCTCGTGGGAGGGCTGGTTGTGGGGCGAGGGATTCGACTACATCGGCGAGTCCGCGATGATGGACAACCTCGCGAGCCTCGTCGGGCAGGCCCAGGCGAATCGGTTCCGAAGCGAGGTCTATGACAACTTCATCTCCAGCGCCGACTTCCGCGCTATGTCGGAATACGGCCTGAACGTCGCTCGGGTCCCGTTCGACTACCGCTTGCTCGAGGACGATTCGCACCCGTTCATCTACAAGCAGTCGGGCTGGGCCGTGCTCGACAGGCTGGTGGCCGAAGCGAGACGTTACAACGTCTACCTCGTCCTCGACATGCATGCGGCGCCGTGCAGCCAGACGTACTCGTTCATCAGCGACTACGTCGGCCCGGACTTTCTCTGGACCGATCCCGAGTGTCAGGACCGCATGGTCGCAATGTGGAAGGCGATCGCAGCCCGGTACAGCAATCAGAACGTGATCGCCGGGTACGATCTCCTGAACGAGACGATCACTTCCAACGCCCAGCTGCTCGGCCTCTATGAGCGAGTCACCGCCGCAATCCGCTCGGTCGATCCCAACCATCTGATCATCTACGAAGGCAACGACATGGCGCGTGACTTCTCGATGTTCACCGCGCCGCTCGACTCGAACGAGATGCTGAGCTTCCACGACTATCCGTGGATGAACCTCGGCCAGACACTCGCCGACCGGATGCCGGCGTACAACGCGGCAGCCGAGGAGTTGGACGCACCGATGTGGGCGGGCGAGTTCGGGCAGAGTCCTTACAGCGATGTACAGACCTACGTGAACACGTTCAACAACGATCCGCTGATCGCCGGCTGGGCCGACTGGACGTGGAAGCAGGCTCCGGGCTTCCCGGCCCTGCAGACGATCCAGGAGTCGCCCGACGCGCAAATGTTGATCGACTGGATGGACAACACGAGCCGGCCGAAACCGACGCTCGCCCAGGCCGAGCTGGGAATGAGCGACTTCATCAACGAGATCAAGTTCGAGAACACGCTGCCGGACCTGCAGATGAAAGAGATCTTGAGCGGCTCCACCTAAACGGCGGCATCGGCCGCGGCCGCGCCAACCTCCTTCGCGCTCCGGCGGCGGCGCCACCGACGGTATGTGCCAAGCTCACATACCAGGCCCCTTTGCAGGGATTATGTTCCCGCTCATCGTTCAGGCCTGTCTCCGTCGAGCCGCCTTGTCATCCGTGGCGCCACGCCGCGACGGCCGAGCGAGCCGAACTTTGCGGATCTGGTTCCACCCCCCGGAACTGGGTCCGCAAAGTTCGCGCGCAGGCAGACCCGCTCGCTCGCCCGAGCCTTAGCCCGCTCGCCCGAGCGCCAGCCCGCTCGCCCGAGCGCCAGCCAGCCCGCCCGCAACGACCCGAGCGATCAGGAAACGAGCGCCGAAGACAGCCGCCCAGGCGCCGGCGACGAGGCGCCGGCGCCATTCAGGAGGAACCCCGCGTAGCCACCGGCGGAGACCTCGTCGCACTCGCGCCGGTAAGCCCCGCATCCCGCGACGTAGGGCATGAACACGCGTGGCTTCCTGGGGACGTTCGCGCCCACGTACCAGGAGTTGGCGACCGGGTAGAGCGTCGCGTCGGCGAGCTCGCCCACGTGCCGGACCCAGGTCGCCTCCGCGTCCGCCGTCGCCTCGATCCGGGTGATGCCGCGGCGGCGCAGCTCCTCGAGGCAGTCGGCGATCCAGTTCACGTGCTGCTCGATCGAGACCACCATGTTGCTCAGCACCGAGGGACTCCCGGGGCCGGTCACGGTGAACATGTTCGGGAAGCCGGCGATGGCCAGGCCGAGATAGGTCCGCGGTCCGTGGCTCCAGTGCTCGCGCAGCTCTCGCCCACTGGACCCGCGAATGTCGATCGCGAGCAAGGAGCCCGTCATCGCGTCGAACCCGGTCGCGAACACGATCGCGTCGAGCGGGTACTCGGCCTCGGACGTGCGCACGCCCCGGCTGGTTATCTCCTCGATCGGCGCGCGCCGGACGTCGATCAGCTCGACGTTCTCGCGGTTGTATGTCTCGTAGTAGCCGGTGTCGACGCACGTCCGCTTGGTGCCGATGTGCTGTGGCGGCGAGAGCAGCGAGGCCACACCGGGGTCGCGCACGATCTCGCGGATCTTCGCGCGCGTGAATTCGGCCGCCGTGCGGTTCGCGGCGTCGTTGGAGAAATAATCGGTGAACGCATACGAGAGCGCGTTGATGCCGCCTCGCTGCCAGCCCTCCTCGTACATCCGCAGGCGCTCCTCCGGCGTGACCTCGAACGCCTTCTCGGTCGGCGCGGGGAACGGCACCCCGGCGTCGGACAGCTCGGCCATCCGCCGCCGCTGCGCGTAGTTGCGCCTGATCTCGCGCGCGAGCTCGGGATCCAGCGGCCCGTTGTGCGCGGGCATGCTGTAGTTGGGCGTGCGCTGGAACACGTACAGCCGCGACGCTTGCCGCGCGATCTGCGGGATCGCCTGAATCGCGCTCGAGCCGGTGCCGATCACGCCCACCGTGCGGCCGCTGAAATCAACCCCTTCGGGCGGCCACAGAGCCGTGTGGAACCAATCCCCCTCGTACCGATCGAGGCCCGGGAATTCCGGACGCTTCACGGTCGACAGGCAGCCGAGGCACATGACGCACCAGCGCGCATGCAGTTCCTCGCCCGTGCTGGTCGCGATCGTCCAGCGCTCGAGACGGTCGTCGTAGCGGGCGCCGAGCACCTCGGTCTCGAGCTGGATGTCGCGACGCAGGTCGAATCGGTCGGCAACGTGGTTGAGGTAGCGCAGGATCTCGGGCGCCGCCGCGTAGCGCTCGGACCACTGCCACTCGTCGAGCAGCTCTTCGGAGAACGAGTAGCAGTAGTCGACGCTTTCGATGTCGCACCGCGCGCCGGGGTAGCGGTTCCAGAACCACGTGCCTCCGACTCCTCTTCCACGCTCCAGCACGCGCACCGAGAAGCCCGCGCCGCGCAGCCGGTGGAGCGCATAGAGCCCGGCGAACCCGGCTCCGACGACGATCGCGTCGAAGCTCCGTGCCGCCGACCCCGCATCGTCCTCCGCGGCCTCGGCATCGACCACAGAATCCGCCGGCGCGCTGTCGGTCCGCTCCAGCAAAGCTCTAAGTGAACGCGCCAACGCCGGTGATGTCACGCCCGACGATCAGCGTCTGCATCGTCTCGGTGCCCTCGTAGGTGTGGATCGCCTCGATGTCGGCCATGTGGCGGATGACGTGGTTCTCGATCAGGATGCCGTTGCCTCCGAGCATGTCCCGCGCCATCGCGCAGAGCTGCCGCGCCTTGCTCGTATTGTTGAGCTTAGCCAGCCCCGCGATCGTGTCGGTGAGCTGGCCGCGCTGCGCCAGGCGCCCGATCTGCAGGCAGTAGAGCTGCATCGCGGTCACCTCGGCGAGCATCTTCACGAGCCGGTCCTGGACGATCTGGAAGCTACACAGCGGCCGGCCGAACTGCTCGCGGCGCTTGCTGTAGGTGAGCGCGGTCTCGTACGCCGCCACCGCGTGTCCGAGCGCCGCCCACGCGCACGAGGTGCGTGTGGCGGCGAGCACGCGCCCAGCGTCCTTGAAGCTGTTCGCCCCCGGCAGCCGGTTCTCGACTGGCACGCGCACGTCGTTGAGCTCGATCTGCGCCTGCCAGATCGCGCGCAGCGAGCCCTTGCCCTCGATCACGGCCGCGTCGTAGCCGGGTGTGCCCTTCTCGATCAGGAACCCGTTCACCTTGCCGTCCTCGGCGCGCGCCCAGACGACGATGACGTCGGCCAGGCTGCCGTTACCGATCCACCGCTTGGCGCCGTTGATCACGAAGGAATCGCCGTCCCGCTGCGCCGTGGTCGCGAGCGCGACCGAGTCCGAGCCGTGATCGGGCTCTGTCAACGCGAACGCGCCGAGCCGCTCGAGCCGCGCCATCGCCGGCAACCAGCGCTCCTTCTGCTCCTCGGAGCCGAGCGTGGCAATCGAGTTCATCGCCAGTCCGGACTGCACGCCGAGGACGGTCCCGAGGCTGCCGTCGCCGCGGTTGAGCTCCATGTGCACGAGCCCCACGGAGATTGGATCGAGACCGGGGCAGCCGTAGCCCTGGATGCCCTCCCCGACGATGCCGAGCTCGCCGAGGCGGTGGATCAGCGGCCACGGCAGCTCGGCCCGCTCCCAGTATCCGCCGATCACGGGCAGCACTTCGTCGTCGACGAACACGCGGACCGTCCGCAGCAGCTCGAGCTGGGGCTCGGTCAGGTCTTCCCGAAGGAAGAAGTAGTCGGTGGACAGCGCGTGTCCCAGGTCCTCGAACAGTGATGGTGTGCTCAGCATCACTCCGCTCCACTCGGTAGCTCTGGTTGCGCGAGCGCCGCCGCGATCGCGCGATATGCCTCGCGGTTGAACACGAGCCCGACGTGACTCCCGCTCACCTCGACACAGTCGGCGTACGGGACGAGCGCCGACTGCCAGCGAACGACCCCGTCGCCGCGCGTGTAGATGCTCGTCATCCGGACCCGATCGGCCGGGAAATCTGCGGTGAAATCCGTGCCGAACCGGCAGTCGCACGCCTCGGTGAGGCAGCGCGGTGAGCGGGCGCGCCGGGTGTGCAGCACCACCTCCCGCGCACCGCGCGCGGCAGCTCTGGTCGGGACGCTGGCCGCGAGCATCTCGCGCAGACCGGTGCCCGCCGAGATCGCGTGCGAGACGAGATCGGGGCGCCGGTGGCTGAGCGCGCGCGCATAGTGCCCGCCGCGACTGTGGCCGATCAGCGCGATCCGCCGTCCGTGTCCGGCATGCACGCGCTCGAGCCTGGCCTCGATCCGATCGCACGCCCGGTCAGAGCAGCCGGCGTTCAGGACGAAGCCGCAGAGCCGCGGCTGGTAGCCGATCCGCCGCAGCCAGTCCGCCAACACGAGCAGCGTCTGGTCGCCACCGCCGAACCCCGGCATGAGCAGGACCGCGCGGCCGTCGCCGCGGGGCACGTCGACACCGCGAAAGACCGGATCGCGCAGCAGCCGCACGAGCTCGAGCGTCCAGCGGGTCTCGCGCAGGTGCTCGCCGTACCAGCGCTCACTCGGCACCTCCGGGAGCGCCGGCGCCGCGTCCTGAACCGCGTCAGCGAGCGAGGACATATGTACCCGGCGCCTTTGCCTGTGCCTTGAACTCCGGGCTGCCGAGCGTCGCCGGGGCGGCGATCAGCTCGCCCGAGCGCTCCGCCAGCCACGCGTCCCAATCGAGCCACCACGTGCCCGATAGCCGCGGCGACTGTGCCATGAACTCCTCCGGCGTGTCCGCGAGCTCGTCGGCGACGCGGTAGCTCGCGCGAGATTCGACCCCCTCGGGCGGGGGCGGGTTCACGAGCGCCTGGATGTGGCCGCTGCTCGACAGCACGAACCGGCGCCGTCCGCCGAATAGCAGAGCGCCGCGGTAGGCGGCTTCCCACGGAACGATGTGATCCGTCGAGCCGGCCACGAAGTATGTGTCGATTGCGACCGTCCCCAGATCGACCGGGTCGCCGAGGACCGCCAACGTGCCGGGGCGCGCGAACGCGTTCTCCAGCGCGACCTTGATGAAGTCACGGTGCAGGCCGGCCGCGAGGCGCACGGCGTCCTGGTTCCAGAAGAGGATGTCGAACGCCGGCGGGTCCTTGCCCAGCAGGTAGTTGTTGACGAAGTAGGACCACACGAGGTCGTTCGGCCTAAGCCACGTGAACACGCCCGAGAGCGCCTGCCCGTCGAGGTAGCCCTTGCGCGCGGACTCGGCGACCGCGGCCGCCGCCAGGTCGCGGCTGGCGAGCGCCGAGATCGTGCCTTCGGTCGCGTTGTCCAGCGCGCACACCATCAGCGTCAGGCTCGCGATCCCGGACAGCCCGCCGGCAGCCGCGAGGTGACCTAGCCAGCCCGCCGTGATGATGCCGCCGGAGCACGCCGCCGCCAAATGAACGTCGCTCCGGCCGGCGATCGCGGCGACCGTGTCGCGGGCTTCGGCCACCGCCGCCGCGTACGTGTCGAGGTCGAAGTGGCCCTGCGCCTGATCCGGGTTGCGCCACGAGATCGCGAACACGCGCTGCCCGCGAGCCACGTAGTGCTCGATCAGGCTCCGCCCCGGCGAGATGTCGAGCACGTAGAACTTGTTGATCGTCGGCGGCACGAACAGCAGCGGTACCTCCCGCACCTGGGCCGTCGAGGGCTTGTACTGGATCAGCTCGAACACCTCGGTCCGCAGCACGACCGACCCGGGCGACGCCGCGAGGTTGCCGCCGACCTCGAACTTGCTCGTGTCGACGGTCGCCGGCAGCCGCGGCGGCCGCGAGAGATCGCGCGCGAGCAGTCGCGCCCCGCGCGCGAGGTTCGCCCCGCCGGTGTCAATCGTCTCCTTGAGCACGGCGGGGTTCGTCAACGGGAAGTTGGTCGGCGCCAGCGCGTCCAGAACGTTCGTCGCGGCAAGGCGCGCCCGCCGCTCCGCGCGCCACCCGACACCCGCGTCCGAGATCAGGCCGTCGACCGCAGTATCGACCGCGAGATAGCACTGCATCAGCCGGTGGAAGAACCAGCTGTCGCTCCAGGCGCGGTCCTCGAAGCGCCGATCTCCCTTGCCGGGAGCGATCTGCGAGCGGCCGCTGAGCGCGCGCGCGAGGTCGGTCGCGAGGCCGGCGCCACGGCCCGCGACGCGCACCGGATGACGCGCCAGCCCGAAGCTGACCTTGACGCCCGAGCCTGGCGCGATGAACCGCGGCGGGCCACCGGCGGCCGCCTCCGTCAGCATCACGTCGAGGCCCGCTCGAGCCCCCTCGGTGGCGCGCCCGACGCTCGATTGCACCGGCGGTGTGGCTGTGTCTTCGCTCATCGATCCTCCGTGCTCCGCCACCAGTCTCGCTTAGGCGCGGGACCGGCGCTTCGGGGGCTGAGACCTAAATTGAGCCGCTCTGATTGTGTGCTCCGTACAATTCACGGCGAGGATAGGCCGGTGTGACGCCTGACACTGCGATCGAGAGCCTCCGCGAGCTCCTCCGGCGGGATCTCGACACTCTCACCGACGCAGCAACCGAGGCGATCGTCGGCGGGATCGAAGCGTATCGCGATGCCGACGAAGCGCTGCGAGCGGACATCCGCGAGCACGTCCGCGCCCACCTGCGCACGAGCATCGAGCTGTTCGGGACCGGCCGTGACGTCACGCGCGAGGAGTTGCTGTTCATCCGCCGGCACGCGGCCCAGCGCGCCAAGCGGGTGAGCCTGTCGGACTTCGTCCACGCCTTCTACGTGGGCGAACGAGTGTTGTGGGACGCCGTCCTCGCGCGGGCGGACGACGAGGAGACCCGCACCGCCGTGCTCGCGTTCGCGTCGCACATGCCGCGTTACTTCGAGGTCGCGACGACGCACGCGGCCGAGGTGTACCTCGAGGCGGAGGCCGACCTCGCGGCCACGAGCGAGCGGATCCGGCGCGACCTGGTCGAGGATCTGCTCGCCGGTCTGCCACTCGAGCCCGGGCCGCGGCGCGACGCGGCCCGCGCCGCCGGATTGCGGGAGGATGGCCACCACGTCGTGATCTCGGCTGCGGCGTGCGGCGAGCCAGCCGACGGGCACGTGCTGCGCGGCGGCGCCGCGGCGCTCGGCCGCGCGGCCGCGAGCAGGCACGTTCCGCTTGCGGTCGTGCGCCACGACGAGATCGTCGCTGTGCTGCCGGTCGCGGGAGCCGCGGCGGACGCACTGACCGAGCGCCTGCGCCAGACGCAGGCGCGGCTCGCCGGCGGGGGCCTGGCACTGTCGGTCGGCGTCAGCACCGCGGTCCTCGGCCTCGCGCCGGTGCCGGAGGCCTACCGCGAGGCCAACATGGTCCGGGGCGCCCGTGGCGCGACGCCCGGAGTGGCCGCGCTGACGGCGATGAGCGCGTTCGAGTACCTGACGCTCCGCCCCGATCCGACCGCCGGCCGCCTGATCGCGGCGCCGGTCCACGAGTTCATCGCGCAGGACGCCGGCGACGGCGGAACGCTGATCGCGACGCTCAGAGCCTACGTCGATTGTGACTTGAACACGCGCCGGGCCGCCGAGGCGCTGCACGTCCACGTCAACACCGCGCACTACCGCCTGGCCCGGATCGAGGAGCGGACCGGGCGCGACGTGCGCCACGTCAGTGACCTGCTCGAGATCCTGATCGCCGCGCGGCTGGCCGGCGCGGTGCCCGCTCCCGCGGGGCCCTAGCTGGAACACACAAGCCGGGCGCCTCAGGTTCGGGTGCCGGTGCCATGGCGATCGAGCCACCCGCGCGCGAAGCTGTGAGTGCATTCCAAAACTTGAAGGAGGAGCGATGAACGAAAGCCTGGCCCACAACCTGACCGCCACCACCGAGCAGCACGGCTTGCGGGCAGCACTGCGGCTTGGTGACACCGTCCTCACCTATTCCGAGTTCGCAAATCTCGCCGGTCGCGTCGCGCGCCGGCTCCAGGACCGCGGCCTGCAGCCGGGCGATCGCGTCGGGATCATGCTTCCGAACGTGCCCGAGTTCGCGCTCGTGTACTACGGCGTGCTACTTGCCGGCGGGACGGTCGTGCCGATGAACGTGCTGCTCAAGCAGCGGGAGGTCGAGTTCTACCTCGGCGACCCCGAGGCTCGGATCATGTTCGCGTGGCACGAGTTCGCCGCGCCGGCGCAGGCAGGCGCCGCGGCCGTGGGCGCCGAGTGCATCGTCGTCGAGCCGGCGCAGTTCATCGAGCTGCTCGAGGACACCGAGCCGATCGAAGCGCCGGCGCAGCGTGCCGGCGAGGACACGGCCGTGATCCTCTACACGTCGGGCACGACGGGCAGGCCGAAGGGCGCCCAGCTCACGCACGCCAACCTGTCGCGCAACGCCGAGGTCACCCGGCAGCTGTTCTCGCTGCAAACCGACGATGTCGTGCTCGGCGCGCTGCCGCTGTTCCACGCGTTCGGACAGACGTGCGCCCTGAACGCCAGCGTGCTCGCCGGCGCGACGCTCGTCATGCTGCCGCGCTTCGACGCCGGGAAGGCGCTGGCGATCATGGAGCACGAGCGGGTGACCGTGTTCGAGGGAGTGCCGACGATGTTCACCGCGCTGCTGCACCATCCTGAGCGCGAGCGCTTCGACGTCAGCGCGCTGCGGCTGTGCGTCTCCGGCGGCGCCGCGCTGCCGGTCGAGATCCTCCGCGGCTTCGAGCGCGAGTTCGGCTGCGTCGTGCTCGAGGGCTACGGCCTGTCGGAGACCTCGCCGGTGGCGAGCTTCAACCACCCGGACCGCGAACGGGTGCCTGGCTCGATCGGCACGCCCGTCGAGGGTGTCGAGATGCGGCTCGTCGACAACGACCGCCAGGACGTCCCGGCGGGCGAGGTCGGCGAGATCGCGATCCGTGGGCACAACGTGATGAAGGGCTATTGGAACCGGCCCGAGGCGACGGCGGAGGCAATCGACGCCGACGGCTGGTTCTACACCGGCGACATGGCGCGGGCTGACGAGGAGGGTCGCTACTACATCGTCGACCGCAAGAAGGAGCTGATCATTCGCGGCGGCTACAACGTCTACCCGCGCGAGATCGAAGAGGTCCTCTACGAGCACCCATCCGTGCTCGAGGCTGCGGTGATCGGCGTCCCCCACGCCGAGCTCGGCGAAGAGGTCGCGGCTGCCGTGGCGATCAAGCCGGGGCACGACGTGACGCCGGAGGAGCTGCGCGATCACGTCAAGTCGCAGATCGCCGCGTACAAGTACCCACGGCACGTCTGGATCGTCCCGGAGCTGCCGAAGGGCCCGACAGGAAAGATCCTCAAGCGCGAGATTCAGCCGCCGGAGAACCTCGGCGGACCGTCGGGGCAGCGGGGCGCCTAGCTCGCCCGGACGTCGACGCGCTCGACGTCGTGGGGACGACGACGTCCCAGGCCCTCGACGTGCGCGGCGAACTGCCGTTCGAACTCCGGCCACCAAGCGGGACCGCCACCGCGGGGCGGCCGCGGATCCGGACCACGACCGCCGCCGTTGCCACGGCCGTGACCCGAGTCGCCCTCATCATCGCGGGGCTCGGGCGGGTGCCGCACCGCGGCGAAGGCGACGACGGCGAGCAGCACGAGCACGAGCGCGGCACACGCGCACAGCGCCACTACCGAGGCCGCTCCGCCGCTCGAGGGATGGACTGCCGCGGTGCCGTGGCCGAACAGCAGCGCGCGTGGGTCGATGGGCATTTTCATGTTTCGTCCTATCAGCTAAGAGTCAAGTCGACCCCGCCGTGTCTCCCGGCGGCAGGTCCCTTCAGGATCTCGTCGCGGGGCCCGCGATTCCAATACCGATGAACGGAAACGCGGTCGGGGAGTTCGTTATGGGCCGGCCGGACTCGCCCCTAGCCGCGGTCGCTCACGGGCTCTAGCTGCGGTCGCTCGCCGGCTCGAGGTGCGGCTTAGCTGCGGTCGCTCGCCGGCTCGAGGTGCGGCTTAGCTGCGGTCGCTCGCCGGCTCGAGGTGCGGTGCGAGCCACTGCGCGAGCCGCTCATACGGCGCGGCGCCCACGAGGCGGTCTACTTCGCGGCCGTCGCGGAAGATGACGAGCAGCGGGATCCCGCGGATGTCGAAACGAGCCGACAGAGCCGGCGCGTCATCGACGTTGAGCTTGACCACCTTGAGCGCGCCGGCGTTTTCGCGCCCCAACCGCTCGACGGCGGGCGAGACCATCCGGCACGGTCCGCACCAGGGCGCCCAGAAGTCGACGAGCACCGGCACCGACGCGGTGATCTCGGTGTCGAAGCTGGCCTGGCTCGCATCGACGATCCAGGGCAGCAGCGTGTGGCAGACGCTGCAGCGGGGCACGCCCGATGAGGTCGCGCGCACGCGGTTCTTGGTGCTGCAGTTCGGGCAGACGATGACGGTGCTGTCAGCTGTGCTCACGCGACCTTCCTCCCGTGCCGGATGCTGGCGCAAAATCCACGATCGCATATCGTCAGACGTGATCTACGTAAAGGTCGACCTGTGGCTCTGCGCCGGGTACATACGCGTACTGATCGAAATCGGTGACTCCCTCCTGCGCCAGCACATCCTCGCACAGGAACATGTGACCAGTGCACTCACGGCTCGGCCGCGTGATCACCGCATACGCGGCGTCGGCATAGAGCTCCGGCCTGCGCGCCTTGGCCATCGCCACGTCGCCGCCGAGCAGGTTCTGGACCGCGGCGGTCGCGATCAGCGTCCGCGGCCACAGCGCGTTCGAGGCGATCCCGTCCGCTTGGAACTCCGCCGCGAAGCCGAGCGCGCACAACGACATCCCGTACTTCGCGATCGTGTAGCCGAGAAACGGGCCAAGCCACCGCGGCTCCAGGCTGATCGGCGGCGAGAGCGTGAGGATGTGCGGGTTCTCCGATCGCTTCAGGTGCGGGATGCAGGCGCGGCTGACGACGAACGTGCCGCGGGTGTTGATCGCCTGCATCAGGTCATAGCGCTTCATCTCGAGCGTCTCGGTCCCCGACAGGTTGATCGCGGACGCGTTGTTCACGCACACGTCGATGCCGCCGAACCGCTCCACGGCCTGCTCGACGGCAGCGGCGACCTGTGCCTCGTCGCGGATGTCACCGACGATCGGCAGCGCCTGCCCACCCGCCTCCTCGATCTGCTGCGCCGCGGTGAACACCGTCCCCTCGAGCTTGGCGTGCGGCTCGGCGGTCTTCGCGATCAGCGCGACGTTGGCTCCGTCGCGGGCGGCCCGCAGCGCAATCGCCAGGCCGACCCCGCGACTACCCCCGGAGATGAACAGTGTCTTGTCCCTGAGAGTCATGTGTCAGTGCCGCGGATGCCGTCTGTAACCGCAGCAACGATATCAGTCCTTTCCGCGGCCGAACAGCTGCAGGGGCTCTCTGCACTTTCTAGTGACATTCTGTCTCCTTGAGAGCAGCTGACTGTGACTTGAACCTGATCTCGTGCATCGGAGACGCGGCCGCAGAGGCCGCGGGAGCGCGCATGCCTCCGACGCTGTGACGCAAGCGGAAGTACTCGATCGCGCCGGGAGCCGTCGGAAGCCAGTAGGAGATCGTTCGGTACGCCAGCACCGCCAGCACCGCGAGCAGCGATGGATCCCGGCGTTTGACCATGCCGAGAGCGGCCGTGAGGCCGTCGTGCAGCGATTGTGGCAGCGCCGCCGCGCGCCCCCACCACCGCGCCCGCTTCCCGGTCGCCCGGTCCGCCCTGCCGTGGAGGTGTCGCCCGACTGGCTTATCGACGACGAGCATCGAGAGCGCGATCACGATCACGACCGTCCCGAAGATCGCCGGGACGAGCGTCACTCCGGCCGGTGCCGGCCCCGACACACGCCGTGAGCGCGACGCCGCCCGCCCCCGCGGTCGCGAGCAGCTTCGTCGCGACCCCTCCGGCGAGCGTGATCTGCGTGCTGATCCGCCAGCCGATCTGAAAGACGCCCCGGAAGATGACGATCTCGCCGAAGATCGAAACCGCCTCGAGCCCAATCCCGAGCCCGAGCCACACGCGTCTCCGCGTCGGAGTCTGTCCAGCGTCGGCCCGAGACCGGCGATCTGCGGCAAGACGAAGTAGACGAAGCCGCCGATCAGCAGCGCACCGAGGATCCCCAGCAGGGCTCGGTGGTGCCGGGACACGAAGCCACCGTGCGCGCTGCCCCGATCCTCGGGATCGGCGGCCGACACGGGATCGTCTCGGACCACGCCGGTTGACGCGGGGGCTGGGCTGTCTCGGCGGTCTCGTCGGCCATCAGCGACACATCCATCCTGGCCCGCGCCGGCACCGTTGCCAGAACCGTTCGCGTGACGGTCATATGGATCCCGTATGCGAATCAAGCGCGACCCGATGCGAAGCAAGCGGTCTCGCTCATCGCGGTCGGGCTGTGGGTCGCCGTCGCCCTGACCGGGAGCCGCCTCCCGCGGCCCGCTCTCAGCTGTCGTCCACGGCCACCGGTTCGCCTGCGACGGCCAGGACGGCCTTCACGATGCCGTCGTATCCGGTGCAGCGACACAGGTTGCCCGCGAGCGCGATCCGTACCTCCTCCTCGGTCGGCGCCGGCGTGCGCTGCAGGAGCGCGGTCGCCGAGACGAGCATCCCGGGCGTGCAGAACCCGCATTGCACGCCGCCGTGCTCGAGGAACGCCCGCTGCAGCTCATTCATCTCGCCCGGCGGCGCGAGGCCTTCGATCGTCGTGATCTCGCGACCCTCGGCCTGGAGCGCGAGGTAGGAGCACGAATTGACGGGCTGGCCGTCGAGCAGCATCATGCAGGCGCCGCACTCCGAGTCGTCGCATCCCTCCTTCGCGCCGGTCAGCCCGACCACGTCTCGCACCGTCCGCAGCAGCGTCGCGTGTGGATCGATCTCGACCGGACAGGCGATGCCGTTGACGGTCAGCGTCGCGGTCACCTTCATGACAGACCTCCATGGAGCGCTGGGCTCGCGGGGCACGGCACCTCCGCGCCGCGCGCCCGGGCCGCGGCGACCTCGATCGCGCGCCGCCCGATCACCGCCGCCATCGCGCTGCGGTACGCGGCGGACGCCCGCACGTCGGAGATCGGCTTGGCGGCCGCGGCGAGCGCCTGGGCCGCGCGCTGCGCGGCCGCTGGTCCGGCGTCGCTGTCGAGCAGCGCGGCCTCGGCCTCGTGGACGCGCAGGATCGTCGGGGCGAGCGCGGTGATCGCAAGCCGCGCGTGGACGACCCGGTCGCCCTCGAACGCGAGCACCGCCGTCGCGCCGACGACCGCGATCTCCATCTGGCGGCGATACTCGAGCCGGGCGTAGCAGCTCCCCGTGCCCGCGCGCGGGAGCGGCACGTCGACGGACTCGAGCAGCTCCTCCGGCGAGGCGTTCGTCTTGCCGGGGCCCGCGAGCAGCTCGCCGATCTCGATCGCCCGCGTGCCGGCGAGCGAGCGCAGCGTGACGACCGAGTCGAAGCACAGCAGCGGCCCGCCGGTCTCCATCGCCGGCGAGGCGTTCATCAGGTTGCCGCCGATCGTGCCCTGGGTGCGCGTCGCGTGCGAGCCGACGATCCCCGACGCATCCGCGAGTGCCGTCAGCCGCTCACGGATGAGCGGATCCGAGCACAGCGTCGCGTGCGTCACGAGTGCCCCGATCCGCAGCGTCTCGTCGCCCGGCTCGAGGACCAGCAGGTCCGGGAGCCGGTCGATCGCGACGATCCGCTCCGGCAGCGGCGCCTTGCCCTGGCGCGCGCCCACGACGAGGTCGGTGCCGCCGGCGACCGGGCGGGCGCCCGCCGCGAGCTCCCGGGTCGCCTCCTCGACCGAGGTCGCGACGACGAGCGACGCGCTCACCGGCCCGCCTCCCAGACGCGCTCCGGCGTCATCGGCAGCCGGCGCACACGCCTCGAGGTCGCCCGCGCGATCCCGTTCGCGATCGCACCCGGCGTCGGCACGCACGGCGGCTCGCCGATCCCCTTCGCGCCGTGTGGCCCGCCGTTGACCGCCGGCACCTGGACCCAGTCGATCTGGATCGCCGGCGCATCGGCGGACGTGACGAGCTTGTAGTCGAGCAGGTGGGGGTTGAGCTGGCGGCCGCAGTCGTCGAGCATCATGCCCTCGGACAGCGCCTGCCCCATTCCCATCACGACGCCGCCGTACACCTGACCGTTGGCGCCGACCGGGTTGAGGATCGTGCCGCAGTCGTGCACCGCGACCGCGCGCAGGACACGGACGACACCCGTCTCGGGATCCACCCGCAGGTGCACGGCGTGGGTCATCAGCTGCGGCTCCAGGAAGGACTCCATCCCGAGCCGGCCGATGCAGCCGCTGTCCGGCGAGCACTCGGGCGCCTCCGGAACCTCGCCCGAGCCCTTGCCGATGATCGTCGCGCCGCTGCCCGCCAGGTCGGCGATCGGCACGGCCTTCTGCGGCGCACCCTTGACCCGCGCCTCGCCGTCGACCAGCTCGAGGTCCTCCGGGTCGATCTCGAGCTGCTCGGCGGCGAGCTCGAGCAATCGCTCCCGGACCTCGTACGCCGCCTCCGTCACCGCGCGCCCGTTGTTGAGCGTCGTCTGCGAGCCGGACGAGCCCATGTCCCACGAGCCCGCGTCGGTGTCCTGGTAGAGGATCGAGAAGTCCTCGGGACGCATCCCGAGCACCTCCGCGGCGAGTAGCGGCAGCCCCATCACGGCGCCGCTGCCGTTCTCCTGCGCGCCGGTGATGATCGTGCCCGTGCCATCCCCGTTGAGCTTCAAGAATGCCCCCGCCGGCGAGCCGAACGAGGGCCACCAGCCGCACGCGATCCCGATTCCCTCGTTCGCCGGCAGCTCGCTCCCGTGGCCGATCAGCTCGGCCGCTCGCTCGAGCGTCGCCTTCATGCCGTTGGGCCCGAACACCTGCCGCGTCGGACTCTCGTCGCCTTCGGCGATCAGCGTGCGCCGGCGGAGCTCGACCGGGTCGAGCGCGAGCGCCTCCGCGAGCTCGTCCATGTGCTGCTCGACCGCCCAGCACGTGTGCGGCGCGGTGGGCGCGCGGATCGACCCGGACGGCTGGTTGTTCGTGTACACGAGCTTCGCGTCGACGTCGACGTTCTCGATCACGTACGGGCCGCACGCGTGCATCGCCGCGAGCTGCGCGAAGAAGCCGCCCTCGCCGCAGTAGGCGCCGCTGTCGAGCACCAAGCGCGCGCGACGCGCGAGCAGCGTGCCGTCGCTGCGCGCGCCGGTCTCGAGCTCGATCGCGATGCTCTCGCGGCGGTGGTCGGGCGCGATGAACTCCTCCTCGCGCGAGAACACAAGCTTGACGGGACGCCCAGCCGCCCGCGCGAGCGCGGCGACGTGCGCCTCATAGTGGAAGTCGCACTTCGAGCCGAACCCGCCGCCGAGCAGCGGCACGACCACGCGCACGTTCGACTCGGGCATCGCCAGGCAGAGGGCGACGCCGCTCCGCGCGGCGAAAGGCGTCTGGGTCGAGGACCAGATCGTCACGCGGTCGCCGTGCCACTGCGCGAGCACCGCGCGCGGCTCGATCGGGACCCCATGCGAGCCGTCCGCGTCGAAGCGGCTCTTGACGACGACGTCGGCCGCGGCCATTGCCGCGTCCGCGTCCCCCTTGACGATCGTCGAGTGCCCGAGCACGTTGCCCTCGCGCCCGAGCGCCTCCTCGCCCTCATACGACGCCCACTCGGGGTGCACGAGCGGCGCCCCCTCGGCGAGCGCCGCCTCGGGGTCCACCACGGGCGGCAGCGGCTCGTACTCGACCTCGATCAGCCCGGCCGCTTCGTCGGCGATCTCCGCCGTCAACGCCGCCACGCCGGCGATCACGTCCGCCTCGAAGCGCACCTCGTCCTTCGCGAACAGCCGCCGGTCCTTGACCAGCTGGCCATACAGGATGTCGGGCACGTCCTCGTGTGTGAGCACCGCGAACACGCCCGGCAGCGCCCGCGCCCGCGCGGTGTCGATGCGCACGATCCGCGCCCGCGGATGATCGGCATAGCGAAACCGCCCGTGCAGCTGTCCGGCCGCCGTCAGATCAGCCGTGTAGAGGCCCGCGCCCGTGACCTTCTCCTTGCCGTCCTGCCTGATGAACGTCTGCGGTTCGACCGTCGTAGCCACGTCTCCATCCCTTCGCTCGCGCGGACACCTGTGTGCGGCTGCGCTCAACAGTACCTCCCGCACGCGCCGCCGTTCCGCCGCCTGGCAAGACTGTCGAACGCCGACCGCCCAACACCGACAAACCGGCGTGCGAGAGCGCCCCGGAAACCTGGAAAACGACCCACTCGAGCGCCTGCGATCGCCGAGCGGGTCGAAGACCAGCCACACGAGGGTCAACAGCCCAGTGGGCGCCGACGGCGGCTCGAGTGGGCCCTTAACCAGGCTCCCGGGCAGGCCCAACCGCGCCTGTTCTCGCCGGTGGGGGGTATGGGCTCTGCCTCGAGAGGAGGTGAGGGGCTCTACCTCGAGGGCCGTCAGCGGGCCGCGCTGTGTATCGCCAGAGCGCACGGCCGTCCCGGCGGGAGTAGCCTTTGGGCGAGCGGGCGACGAAGCCTGCGACCGTCCACCGTTTCGCTCTCGGAAGATGCGTTTCAAACTGCATCGAGGCCTGATCCGCAAGGCGCCGCTGTTGTGCGTTCTGGCGTTCGTCGCGTTCAGCAGTCAAGCGTGGGCCGCGGACCCCGACGCTCCTCCGGGCGCGCCGCCGACGTGGCTGCCGAGCACCCCCTGGGTGATGGATCACTGGCTGCCTTACCAAGAGTCGACCCTGTACAGCGTCCTGCACACGTCCCGCACCGACCTGCTCGCCTGGCTCGGTTCCCACGACGATCGCGCCCCGCTGCTTCAGTTCGCGCGCGAGCAGGGCGTCCCCACGGGCGGCCTGGCGCAGCGGCTCGTCGGCCCCCGCCCCGCGTCGATGCCGGTGGCGGTGTATCGCACGCTCATCGACCACGCCCAGACGACGCTCACCCAGCCGCATCTGGCCCATCACATGCTCGGGCACCTCTTCCACGTCGGCACGTTGCTCAAGCTCATGCCGCAGGTGTACGGGCTTGCCTGGCACCAGATTGACGAGCTCCACATCGGGTACGGGATGAGCTTCGCGCAGATCGCGAGCCGCCAGGGGCTGAACCCATCCTCGATGGCGGCCGAGCTGGCGAGCGCCCTGCAAGCGACCGAGGCCCGCGGCGTCGCGCTGCGCCAAACCTCCTCCACGCAAGCCGCAGTCTGGCTCGGCGAGCAGCAGAAGGACTTCAAGAGCTGGTTCTACGGCGGCCCGACGGTGCGCTCGAGTTATCAGGACGGCCCGCTGCCGCCGACCGGCACGGCGCCCCACCACACGGGCGTCCCGCGGCTCCAGTTCACGGTCGATCACGGACCGCTTCTCTACTGCCACGTGCTGGGCTGACGCCCAGCCCAGCCCGTCACGCCGCCAGACGATGCGGCAGGCCCGCGGCGTCGAACGCCGCGCCGAGGCTCCGCGCGGTGACGCGGACTCTGTCCGCGGGCGATAGCGCCGCGAGGGTCGCGTCGAACGGCTCGACGGCGACTGGCCCGTCGTAGCCGATGCCGTCGAGCGCGCGCAAGAAGCCGGTCAGGTCGATTAGCCCGCTCGCGCCGGGGAGCACGCGCACGTCGTCGAGCTGTCGATCGAGCGCGACGCCGGCCGGCGCGTCGTTGACGTGGACGTAGACGACCTCCGACGCGGTCAGGCCTTGCAGCTCGCCGAGCGTGCCCTCCGCCGTGTACCAGTGGAAGCTGTCGAGCAGCAGCCCGACGTTCGGCCGGTCGATCGCGGCGAGCAGCTCGAGCGCCATCGGAATCGAGTGCACGAAGTGATAGCGGTGCCCCGCCAACAGCGTCACCGGGCCGATCGGCTCGAGCGCGAACCGGCAGCCGTGCTCGGCGAGCACGTCGGCGATCGGGCGCACCCGCTCGACGTGCTTGGCGGTGTTCGCGGCGTACGTCAGCTCGTCCGACGCGGGCTCGATCCAGTAGTAGCACCAGATCGCGCCGAGCTGCCCGGCCAGCGCCGCCGCGCGCTCGAGCCGTCGCAGGTGGCCGGCGAACGAGCCCCGGTCCGTCTGGTGGTCGAACGGCAGCATCCAGCCGCCGCAGCGCAGTCCGGCCGCGGAGAAGCGCTCACTGATCCGTTCGACCGATTCCGAGCGCGACAGCGTCAGGAGCGCGCCGATCGGCAGGTCGAGCGCGTCGAAGCCGCCGGACGGGGCGAGCTCGAGCTGCCTGGCGAACGGCACCCGGAGCGGCAGCACGGCCGGCGCGAGCGTCGAGAACACGACGCTAATCGCTCGTCACGACGACCTTGAACGAACCGTCGAGGTCGCGCTCGCGGATCGTGAACGCTCGCTCGACCTCGGCCAGCGCAAACCGGTGCGTGACGTAGTCGTCGAGCACGAACCGGCGCGCTCGCAGGTGCTCGATCACCTCGGGCCAGTGTCGCTCATCGCAGCCCCAGCTCCCGCTGACCCACTTGCGCACCTCGCCGCCGGCCGGCGGAAAGCCCGCGACGGTCACCATCCGCCCGTCGTCGCGCAGGCTGTCGAACGCGGCCCGCGCCGCGGCGGCGTTCGCGACCGTGCTGAGCGCGACGTCGGGCCCCGTGCCGCCGGTCAGCGCTCGCAGCCGCTCGGCCGCGCCGGTGCTCGCGACCGTGACGGCGCCGAAGCGTTCGGCGCGCTCTCGCCGCGAGGGGACCGGGTCGACCCCGAGGACCAACCCGGCGCCGGCGATCGCCGCGGCTTGCACGAGCCCGAGCCCAACCGGGCCGAGACCCCAGACGGCGACGGACTCTCCGGGCTGCACAGCCGCGCGCTTCACGGCCCCGATCGGCGTCCCGACCATGTCACCGATCATGCTCGCGGTCGTGTAGTCGAAGCCCGGCGGGATCGCCCGGCACTGTCGCGCCGGCGCGACCACGTACTCCGCGAACCCCTGGCAGACGATCGTCACCCGCGCGCAGAACGTCTGGCGCCCGGCGAGGCACGCGTCGCACTCGCCGCACCCGACGATCGGGTCGATCCAGACGGCTTCGCCAATGCGCGAGTCATAGGCCGCGTCGCCGACCGCGACGATCTCGCCGGCGACCTCGTGCCCCGTCAGGCCGGGGTTGTCCGAATCCCAGTCCCCCGGCGAGCCGGGGCCGACGACCGCCTCGCGCCATCCGAGCAGGTCGGACGCGCAGATCGCGCACGCGCGCACGCGAACGAGCACGTCCCGCGGCCCTGGCTCGGGCAGCGGTACCTCGATCAGCTCGGCTCGTCCCGGCGCCGTCCGCTTGGCCGCGAGCATCACGGCAGCCCCGTGATCGACAAGCCCTC
The DNA here is from genome assembly GCA_963763525.1 of uncultured Solirubrobacterales bacterium. GTDB lineage: Bacteria > Actinomycetota > Thermoleophilia > Solirubrobacterales > Solirubrobacteraceae > Palsa-465. Next base: position 520,772 of record CAVXPA010000003.1, on the reverse strand, counting down.
GGGAGCGTCGATCACCGCCTCCAGCACCCGCATCGCGGCGATCCCGTCGTCGATCGACGGGCTCACGTTGCGCCCGTCGAGGATCGCATCGGCGAAGCTGATCAACTCGGTCGCGTAGCCCTGCAGAACGTTGACGTCGTTCTCCCGGTCCGGCAGCGAGAACTCGGGCATCCACGAACGCGTGAGGCGACCGTTGGCCTGCTCGGCGGGCGCGTCCTCGGCCTGCCGCACATATGTCAGCTGGACCAGGTTCTCGACCCTGACGACGGCGCCTTCACCGGTCACCACGAGCCGCTCCTGGACCCCGGGCGCACACGCGGACAGATCCAGCCGCGAGACGGCCCCGCCGGCGTGCTCGAACATCAGCGCCAGGACGTCATTGCCCCCGATCGCACGCTTGTAGGAGGCCATCCTGACCGGCGGGCCGAGCAGCCAGGAGACGGTGTCCACGGCGTGGATGCTCATGTCGGTCAGATGCGTCCGCAGCCCCGACACCGGCCAGTGCGCGTAGCTCATCTCGACGGACGTAACAGGGCCGAACTCCGGCGAGTCCATCACCTGCCTGACGATCCGGTAGGCGCTCGCGTGCCGCTTCATGAAGCCCACCATCGCCTCGCGGCCGGCCACGCGCGCGGCGCGCTGGATCGCGAGCGCGTCGGCCAGCGAGGTCCCGGGCGGCTTTTCGACGAACACGTGCCGGCCCGACTGCAGCGCGGCGACGCCGGCCGACACGTGCAGCTCCGGCGGGCCGACGACGATGACAGCGTCGAGGTCGTCGCGCGCGAGCACCTCTTCCACCGATCGGTAGGCGAAGCCGGCGCCGAACCGGCGGCGGGCGAGCTCCGCGCGTTCGCGATCGAGATCGCACACGGCCGTCAGCCGGACGCCGGCGTGACGCAGGGAGGGCAGGATCGCGGTCGTGCAGTGCACGCCGCATCCGATCACCGCGACCGCGAGCTCGTCGAGCCGTCCACGACGATCGCTCCGCACCGGCTCGAGCGCCAACGGATCGCCGAGGCGCGTCATGCCGCGGCGAGCAGCCCCTCGACGTAGTCTCGCGCCAGCTCGATCTCGCGGCGTTGGTCGCCGGGATCCTCAATCCCGGGGGTCTCGAGCTCGAGCACCAGATCCCCGCCGTAGCCGCGCTCGCGCAGCAGCGTCAGTAGCCGCGCGAAGTCGACGCGGCCCTGCCCGGGCCGGCAGAACTCGCCATCGTCGTCGATGTCACGCAACGCGACCTTGACGACGCGATCGCCGACCAGCCGCAAGCTCTCCTCCAAGCTCGTGCCCGAGCGCTGCACGTGGCTCGTGTCGTAGTCGATCCCGACCGCGGGCAGCGCGAGCGCCGACAGCAACTCGGCCACTTCGTCGTAGCGCTCCGCGAGCGTGCCGGTGTGAGGCGCCTCGAGCGCGAGCGCGATCCCGGCCGCCGACGTCCGCTCGAAGCCGGCCTGCATCATCGCCCGCCAGCGGGCGATCGCCTCTGACCGCGCGACCGTCTCACCGGGGATCGGGTTGCCGGCGTCGAGCACCAGGCGCGCCGCCCCGAGCGCCTGCGCGGCGCGCACCGCCCACTCGACGCGCGCGTCGATCTCGTTCCGGTCCCACCGCGACAAGCCGTCGCTCGGAACCGTCACGACGCTCGCGACCTCGACGCCGCGGCGCTCCGCGAGGGCGGCCAGTCGCGCCAGGTCCGCCGGGTCACGGCGCGCGAAGTCGAGATGCGGGAGCGGAAACGTCGGGATCGCGACGAGATCGAGCGCCGGGAACCCGAGCTGTGCAATCGTCTCGATCGCGTCCTCGGGGCCGACGCTGTAGAGACTCAGGCTCGAGCACGTGAGCCTCATCGCACGCTCCCCGTGAGCTCGGCGACCGCCGCCAGCGTCATCGCGGCGCTGGCGAAGTCCGAAGAGACACCGTTCCCGGTCTCGATCGCGCTCGCGAACGCGTGCAGTTCGGGCAGGAATCCGCACGTCGAGGCCGAGGAGGTCTCCGGGCTCGGGACCGTGTAGTTCGGCCGCCACACGTGCTCGGGCTGCGCGACCGGGCGGCTGATGCACGTGTCCACGTTGTCGACCACGACGCTCGCCCCGAGCCCCTGCAGCTCGACCCGCTCGTTGTGCTGCTCCCAGCTGCCGGTCGTCGAGAGCTGCATGCTCACGACGCCGCCGCTCGCGGTGCGCGCGCCGACCGCGAGCGCGAACTCCTCGGCGGCGTTGCTCGCGCGCTGCGCGTGCCAGTCGTGAAGCTCGCCGCAATAGAAGCGCGCCAGGTCGATGTGGTGGATCGGGTTCTCGAACAGCCAGCTGTCGATCGAGCCGTGCTCGTCGCTCATCGGCCCCATCGACCACTTGAAGCTCGCGATCGTCAGCGGCCCGAAATCCGCCGAGCGGCTCAGCTCGCGCGCTCTGACGAAGGCGGTCCCGAACCGTTTCATGTAGCCGACCATCGCCACGACACGGCGCTCCCGCGCCGCCTCGGCGATCTGGGCCGCTTCCGCGGGCGTCGCGGCGCCGGGCTTCTCGGCGAACACGTGCAGCCCTCGCTCGATCGCCCGCCGGATGATCGGCGCGAAGGCGTCCGGGGGGACGACCACGACGACGGCGTCGAGGCCGCCGTCGTCGAGCATCTCCTCGACGTCCGTGTAGGCGCGCGGAATCCCGAATCGCTCGGTCGCGGCGGCGACGCGCTCGGCGCTGCGCGACCACGCCGCGACGCACCGCAGCCCCGCTGGCGCGAACAGCGGCCAGATCGTCCCGGTCGCGTGCTCGCCGCAGCCGATGGCGCCGATCCGGATCATCTCGCGCGCGTGCCCGGCGTGCCTAGAGCAGCACCGGCACGATCTCCTCGTAGTCCGCGAATCGGGGCTGGGCGCTGCCGTCGCGGATCGCGAACCCGTCCTCGATCCGCAGCCCGCCCCAGGGGCCGTGGAACAGCGCCGCGTCGATCGACAGCGCCATTCCGTCCTCGATCGAGACCCGGGAGGAGGACAGGAAGATCGGCGGCTCGAATTCGATCAGACCGACGCTGTGCACCGGCACGTACGGCAGCTCGGCGCCGGTCCCGCCTCCCTCGAGCGTCGCCCTGATGGCCTGCGCCGCGTCGCGCCCGAGCGTCCCGGCGACGAGTCGCTCCGCGCCGGCCCGCTGACCCGCGCGCGCGACCGCGATCGCGGCCTCGATCTCGCGGTTTCCCCGGAACAGGAACGGCCGCGCGAGCGCCGCGTGGTAACCCTCGTACCGGGGCGCGAGCGTCACGCAAACGAGGTCCTCGGCGCGGATCACGCGGAACGTCGAGCGGGCGATGATCGGCCGCGTGTTGACGATCCCCGACGCGACCATCGTGTCGATCCCGAAGCCCTCGGCGCCGGCGTGCCGCATCGCCGCCTCGGCGCTCGCGGCCACCGCCCGCTCGCTCACGCCCGGGACGAGCGCCTGCGCGGCCGCCTCGAGCCCGACCCGAGCGATCTGGTACGCCTCGTCGATCACCGCCTGCTCCGCGCCGGTCTTGACCGAGCGCAGCCGGTAAGCCGCGGCGTCGCCCGACGCCAGCTCGACGCCGGCTTGTGCGAGCGGGGCGATCAGACGGTCCCACAAGGGATGCGCGACCGCGTCCATGCCCACGACCGCGATCCGGCTGGCGCCCTCGAACAGGTCCCGCAACCGCTCGAGGCCGCTTGCCAGTGCGATCGTCGGGTACTCCTCCTCGGGGTGCGCGAGCTCCTCCATCGGGACGATCTCGTCGATCGCGGCTCGTGCGGTCACGACCGCGGCGTAGCCGACCGTCTCGGGCCCGCTCAGGAGCAACGCCGCCGACGAGCCCGTCCGCGCCGCCAGGAAGATCGGCTCGAAGTGCGGCTCGATGTCGGCCAGGTAGCGGACGTGGTCGGGCCCGTACACGGCGCGGTCGTCGCCGAACGCGATCCAGCCGTCGAAGCCGGCCTCGCCCAGCGCCCGACCCAGCGCCGCCGGCCGCAGGCGCAGCTCGTAGTCCGGGATCGCGGGACGCCCGCCGTCGCTCACGTCGCGCTCCCCGCCGGAACGGTCCACGGGGCCGCGAGCAGACCGCGCTCGATCGCCTCCGCAAACGCGCTGAGCACGTAGACGACCCAGTGGCAGTCGATTCGGGCGGTGATCCCGCTGGGGTCGAAGTTGGGCGATAGCTCGGCGATGTCGAGCATCGCGACGCCGCGCCGCCCGACCGCGGCCGCGATGCTCAGCAGCTCGCGCGCCGTCAGGCCGCCGGGCTCGGGTGCGGTCGTCCCGGGCGCGCAGCTCGGGTCCAGCGAGTCGTTGTCGAGCGACACGTAGACGAGATCCGTGCCCGACCAGATCGTGTCGAGCGCGTCCTCGATCGCTGCTGTCACTCCGCGCTCGGCGATCTCGCTCATCGGCATCACGCGGACGCCGCAGCGCGCGCGCCCGTTCCACCAGCGCGGGCGGATTTCCGAGCCCTCTGGCGCCGAAGATCACGACGTTCTCAGGGTTGACTCCCGGGACCTCGACGATCCGCGAGATCGGCGAGGCCATCGTGTCGCCGCTGCCCGCCAGGCTCTCGGCGGTGTCGAGGTGGGCGTCGATGTGGAGATAGCCGAGGCGCGCGCCGGTGTGAGCCGCGAGTGCCCTGACGCCGGGGATCGGGATCGAGTGATCGCCGCCGCACATGATCGGGATCGCGCCGCTGGCGAGGATCGCCCGCGTCGTCTCCATGATCCGATCGTGAAGCTGACGCGGAACGCTGCACCGGCCAGCGCGACGTCGCCGCAGTCGACGAGCGCCCCAGTACTCGCGCACGTCGATGCCGTGCTCGATCGTGGCCGCGCCCGTGTACTGCGCCGAGGCTTCGCGCATCGCCTTGGGGCCGAGCGTGGTCCCGGGACGCAGTGGGAAGCCCTGCGTGTCGACCGGCGCGCCGAAGAACGCGGCCCGAGCGCCGCTGCTGCGGAGCCCCTCCGCGCTCGGCGCGCAACGGGGCGCGCCGAGGAACGTGAACGAGTCCGGGGCTCGACCAGATATCGCGCATCGCCAGCTTCAGATCTCCTCCGGCTCTTCGTACCAGCGGACTCGCTCGCCCACTTTCGCGCGCAGCCGCCACGCGAGCGTCTTCGGCTGCTCCTCGAGCGCGCGCTGCAACCTCTCCAGGCGCTGATCGACCAGCTGTCGCTGCTCGGGGCTCAGCGAGTAGCTGGGCGGATCCACGCCGAGTCGCTCGAGCGTCCTGCCGACCGTGTGGTGAAGTCCCCAGTCGCCGGCGCACAGCTCGGCGATCCGGGTCGCGTTGATCTCATCCGCGTCGGCGGTGCCGACCTCGTGGGTGATGATCAGCGAGTGCATGTCGGACATGTCCTTCTCGTTCAGCTCGACGATCTGGAGCTTTGTCAACAGCAGCTCGGCGAGCGGCAGCGTCTCGGGCTCGATCTCGAGCCGCTGAGCAACCGGCAGCGAATGACACATCACAAACGTGCCGAGAAACACCTCGAGCTTTCGGTTTCGCTGCCTCGTCCAAGAACATCAACCGGGTGTCACCGTGGCGTGCGTTGAACGCCTTCTCGCCGGTGTACCCGAGCTCGGTGAGGATCGCCGAGAGGCGCCGTTCGCGCTTGGCCGGCGCGATCAGATCGATGTCCGCCAGCGGCGGCCGCGGCAGGCTCGACGCGACCCGCCACGCGCAATCGGAACGCGACGCCGCCGGCGATCCGCAGCCGCTCGCCTTGAGCAGTCGCTCCGGCCACGACGCGCCGCGCCTCCTCGCCGATCTCCGGGAGGGTCTGCGGTGCGGTGTTGTTCACCCCGTCGTGAGCGTCCATGCCGACACGTCACGGTCACCTAGTTGCACGATCGCGCCGCGAAGCGTCCCCGTCTGATAGTCGCTGCCCGGGTTGATGCACATCGAGCGGCCGATGTGCTTCATCGCTCGGCAGTCGTGGATGTGTCCGTGCAGGCCGAGCAGCGGCTGGTAGCGCTCGATCGCCCCGCGCACGGCGGTGCTCCCGACAGGCAACATCTTCAGCTGGCCGCCGCTCGTCATCGGCTTGAAGTTCTCGTCCAGTGCCGGCGCGTCGTCGAGGCCGGACCGGTACGGCGGGACAGTGCAAATTGAAGATCGCGCGTTCGGGGTCGCGCAGCTTCGACGCCATCGCGTCGAGGTGCTTGCCGAGCTCCTCCTCGCTCTGCTCGCGCGGCGTGTCCCACGGCGTCGGGTTCGACCACCCCCAGCTGATCATCTCGTAACCGCGGACGTCGAGTACCTGCCCCTCCGGGTTCTTGACCCAATCGGCGCCGTCGAGGACCTCCGTGATCTCTCTGTCGTCATCGTTGCCGGGGCTGATGAAGCACGGGATCTCCTGGGGCCCCAGCCGCTCCTTGGCGATCTCCGTCCACGACTCGACGCGCGCGACGCGCTCGGCGGCAAAGCGCTTGCTCGATCGCGTCCCGGCTCGAGGTCAGCGCGAGCTCCTCGTCCGCGGCGACGACGATTGGGTAGAGGCCTTGGGCGCTCAGGCGCTTGCGAGCGCCGTCGAGCTCCTCCTGGCTACCGAATCGCTCGGCGTTCTGACCCGCGCCCAGACGCCAGCCGCCGTTCTCGGCGACGATCAGGACCAGCTGCTTGCCCGTGATGTCGCCACCCATGATGATCACGTCGGCCGAGTACGCGGCGGCCGCGTTGACGAACTTGCGAAAGCACGTCTCGGACCCGTGCACGTCGGTCGCGAAGAAGATCCGCGGACCCTGCTTCTTGGCCCGCCTCAGCATCTGTCCCAGCTGATCGGTAGGTGTGAGATGCCCCGGATCACCACGCCGGGAAAACGCTGCGGCTCATCCACGTCGAAGCTCGGGTTACTTCTCAGCACTCTCTCCAGCAAGATACGACACTCCAGGCGCGCCAACGGCGCGCCGAGGCAGTGGTGAATCCCCTCGCCGAAGGCGAGGTTGCGCTGCGGCGCCCGCTCGACGTCGAACACCTCGCCGTCGGGCCAGCGCGTCTCGTCGCGATTGGCCGCCGCCCACAGCAGCACCACGCGCTCACCAGCCGGAATCGTCTCGCCGTGGAGCTCCACGTCGCACGTCGCGATTCGCATGTGCTGCTGGGCCGGGGACTCGAAGCGCAGGATCTCCTCGATCGCGGCCGGGATTCGATCCGGTCGCTGGCTCAGCGCGTCGCGCTGGTCCGGATGCGCGGCGAGCAGCCACATCGCGTTCGTGGTCAGGACCGACGTCGTCTCCCAGCCGGCGAGGAGCAGCAACAGGCACATCCCCGTCAACTCGTCCTGCAGGAGCGCTCCGGTCCGCTCGGCCGCGACGATCGCCGACAGGAGGTCATCCTTCGGCGCGCGCCGCCGCTGCCGCGCGAGATCGAGGATGTACTCCTCCAGGCCCGCACGAGCCCGCAGCGCGTCCTGTGGCACCTCGCTGCTCCCGGGCGTCCTGACGAGGATCTCGGTCATCAGCGGCAGCAGCTGCTCGCCCTCGGAGCGCGGAAAGCCGAGCATGCCGAAGATGACACCGAGCGGCAGCCGAGCCGCGATCTGCTCGACGAACTCTCCCCTCCCTGCCTCGATCAGAGGTTCCAGCAGCTCGTCGACCTGGGCATCGATCGTGCGCTCCAGCTGCTTGAGCCGGCTCGCCGAGAACGCCTCCTTGACCACATTCCGTAGCCGCTCGTGCTTCGGCGGCTGCGAGGAATTGAAGTCGCCGGCGCCGAAGAAGTCCGCGGCGACGTCGATGTCGACGCCGCCGGCACTCGACAGGCGACTCCAGCCGCGCGCCGCGTCCTGCACGTCGGCGAAGCGCGACAGCGCCCAGAAGTCACGCCCGGCGTTGTGGTACACGGGATGCTCCTGCCGCAGCTCGCGGTAGACGGGGTACGGATCGTCGACCATCGCGTGCACGAACGGGTCGTACAGACCCAGCGGTGCGGGAAGGCCGGGGCGCAGCTTGTTACTCGTTACTCAGGTGGCAGCTGGTTCTGGACGACGTCGAGATCCAGGCCCCGCTGTCGCGCCGCGACGAACGCCAGAATCCAGACCGCGGCGAGCACGGCCACCAGGATCACCAGCACGAGCAATGCCGTGTGGTTGGTGGCACCGGTGACGTCGCCGTTGGTGAAGTTGCAGGATGCAGTAGAGCGTCATCAACGCGCCGTCGATCGCGCCGATCACCGCGAAGCTGGGGACCCCAGCCCACCGTCGCTTCGGGATCGGCGACTCCTCGTACATGCTCTTGCGGCGGTAGGGGAACAGCACGGCGGCGATGCCGACGATCGCGAACGTCACGAACACGACGATTCCGCTCGCGCCGAGGTAGACGACGAAGTTCGCCGACGAGTACACGAACCCGGCCTGGAAGCCGACCATCATGACCATCACGATCAGCATCGCGATGATCGGCGTGTGCGTGCGCTCGTTGACCTCGCTCACCTTCGTCGGCAGGACGCGGTCGAACGAGTACGCGAGCATGTTCCGCGTGCCCATCAGATAGGTGGGGACGGCGATCGCGCAGATCCCGCCGACCGTCGCCACGCCGAGGAGGACCGCGAGCCACGTGTGCGGCGCGGCGATCCCGATGAACAGGTTGACGAACGGGCTGGCGGGCACGGTCCACTTGCCGGTGTTGGACAGGTACTGCGCCGAGTTGATGAAGTCGCTGCCGAACGCCTTGTCGGCGAGGAACGCGATCAGCGCCAGGCAGATCGACGCGATCGCGACCGAGATCAGCATGCCCTTGAAGATCGTCTTGCCGGGCTGGCGGATCTCACCCGCGAAGTACGACGACACCTGGCCCAGGCCGATCGCGCCGAACAGGATTGTGATCGACGCGAACGTCGCCGTGAGGCTTGAACGCGGAGGAGCCAAGCCCCGCTTTGTGAGCTTGACTGGTCACGCTGTTGACACCGCCGAACTTCGCGAAGCCGGTCGCGAGCTGGTGCTTGTCGATGAACGCCAGCGCGATGATCGTGGTCACCACGCCGATCAGCGAAGAACACATCAGCACCGTGAACAGGCGCAGCGTGAAGCGCTGCCAGAAGATCATCAGCAAGCCCATCAAGACGATGATCCCGGTCGGCGATCGAGGAACTGGCCGGTCTCGGTCGAGACGTTGTTCGCCGCGCTCGCCCAGCTGTGGTTGCCCGTGATGATCGCGAGCGTCTGGAAGAACGACGGCAGCGCGAACAGCGGGACGAAGTTGATGATGAACGCGGTCGAGAAGATCTGCAGGACCGTGAACGTCGAGTCCACGAGAAAGCCGACGAACGGGTGAATCGAGCGGCTGATCGACAGGTAATCGCCGCCCGAGCGCGGCATCGCGCCGGCGAACTGACCGTAGGAGTACAGATGGGGTAGAGCGATCAGGCCGGCGAGCAAAAACGCCAGGCCGACACTGACACCGGGGAACAGGCCCCCGATCTGAGTGATGTACACGAGCCCCAGCGGGATGCTGATCCAGCAGAGGTTCAACAGCACGGAATCGCGCAGGGACAGCTGGCGCACCAGACCAGAGGCCTTGCGCGCGTAGAACCCCGTCTGCGTTGCTTGGACGCCAGGTACCGCTGTCGCGGGCGGTTCGGAACTGACTGACATCTTGAAAGCTCTCCTAACCCCTCGGCCCTAGAAACTCACTACGGAGCACATGGCCAGAATCGAAGATGTTCGTTTATGATCGATCACGATCGAATCGACCGTATCATAGGGGGTGATCGAACGCAAGATGTCGCAAAACGAGCACCTGTTGCCTGAAGCCCGTCGGCGTGCCATCGCCGATCACCTGCGCGCTCAGGGCGGGAGCTCGGTCGCGGATCTCGAGCAGGAGTTCCAGGTCTCCTCGATGACGATCCGCCGCGATCTGCGCGAGCTCGATCGGCAGGGGCTCGCCAAGCGAACACACGGCGGCGCCGTCACGCCGGGCCTCGCCGGCACACGAGGATTCGTTCAATCAGCGGCTCGATCTCGACGTCGAGGCCAAGCAACGGCTGGCCGAAGCGGCCGCCGCCTTGGTGGAGCCCGGCGAGACCGTGTTCATCGACTCCTCGTCGTCCGGCTATTACGCCGACCCGCGAGATCCTCGCCAAGGGAATCCCGGCCTCGATCATCACGAACTCGGTGCCGGTCATGCAGCTGTTCACCACGACCGACGCCAACGTCGAGCTGATCGGCACCGGTGGTTGGCTGCGCCGGCTCACCCTGTCGCTGGTCGGACCGGCGGCCGTGCGCACGATCCGCGAGCACTTCGCCGACAAGCTCTTCCTGAGCGTCAAGGGGATCGCCCGTGACGGCTCGTTGACCGATCCAGATCCGCTCGAGTGCGAGGTCAAGCGCGCGATGATCGAACGGGCCGAGGAGTCGATCCTGCTCCTGGAGCCGGAGAAGCTGCAGAATCGACGGTTTGCACCGGATCGGCGCCTGCGAGGAGCTGTCGCTGGTGCTCGCGGCCGATCTGTCCAGGGACCAGATGCGCGTGGTTGAAGGCGACCGGGGTGAGCGTGTCGAGGTGTGGAGTGACGCCGGTGACTGAACGTGGAGCGATGCGGCTTGGCTGAGAGCGTGTACGCCGCCGTCGACCTCGGCGCGGAAAGCGGCCGGGTCGGTCCGGGGCCGGATCGGTGGCGAACGGGTCGACGCTGGAGGTCGCGCACCGATTCGCGAACAGCCCGATTGCCCTACCCGACGGCCTGCACTGGAATCTGCTCGAGCTGTTCGAGCAGACGTTGCTCGGACTCGGGCGCGCGGCCGGCGGGGCACGCCTCGCCGGCGTCGGGGTCGACGCGTGGGGGGTCGACTACGCACTGCTCGACGCCCACCGACGGCTCCTCGGGCTCCCGTTCCACTACCGGGACCGCGCGCACCGAGGCGATGGTCACTCGCGCGCATGCGCGGGTCTCGCGCGAGGACCTGTACGCCGTCACCGGCATCCAGACGATGCCGATCAACACGGTTTTCCAGCTGCTGGCCGACCAGCGCACCTCGCCGGACGCCCTGGCGGCCGCGGACCGGATCGCGCTCGATGCCCGACCTGTTCGCGTTCTGGCTGTCGGGCGCGCTCGCCAACGAGGCGACCATCGCCTCGACGACGGGCCTGCTCGACGCGGTCAGCGGTCAGTGGACGCAGCGCATCGTCAGACGGCTCGGCCTGCCGGCGCGCCCGTTCACCGGCGAGCTGCTCTCGCCGGGTACGACCCTCGGCAGCGTGTCTGAGCGCTCACGAGGCGGCCGGCCGCGCGGTCGGCGTCCCGGTGCACGCGGTCGCCGGCCACGACACGGCGTCCGGCGTTCGTGGCCACGCCGATAGCGACTCCACGAGCCGCGATTCTCTCCTCCGGCACCTGGTCGCTGCTCGGGCTCGAGCTCGAGGAGCCGGTGCTGAACGCGCAAGCGTGCGCGTACAACGTCAGCAACGAGCGGGGAACCGACGGCACGATCCGCCTGCTCGCCAACGTCATGGGCCTGTGGCTGGTGCAGGAGTGCCGTCGCCAGTGGGAGCGAGAGGGCCGTCTCTACGGCTACGACGAGCTGCTGGATCTCGCGCGCGCGGCGCCCCCCGGCGGACCGCTGTTCGATCCCGATCAGGGCTGTTTCCTCGCCCCCGGCGACATGCCCAGGGCGATCGCACAAGCCTGCCGGGCGAGCGGGCAGAACGCGCCGTCGACGCCGGGCGAGCTGATCCGTGCCGCGCTCGCCTCACTCGCATGCAAGTATCGGCTGGTGCTCGAGCGTCTGGAGCGACTCACGGGCCAGGACGTCGAGATCGTCCACGTGATCGGCGGCGGGGCCCGCAACGAGCTGTTGTGCGAGCTGACCGCCGCGACGCTCGGGCGCCCGGTGCTCGCCGGCCCCGTCGAGGCGACGGCGATGGGCAACGTCCTCGTCCAGGCCCGCGCCGCGGGCGAGCTCAGCGGCTTGGCCGACATGCGGGCCATCGCGCGCGCGTCGGCCGAGCTTCGAGCATTCGAGCCCGGCCCGGAGGTGGCGACCGCGGACGAGGACTACGAACGATTCCTGCGGGTGACGGGACTTGCGCTGGACCCGCGCGAGCGAGCTGTTGTGTGAGATGGAAAGGAAATCGACGTGAGCGATCAGTACGACGAGCTCGCCGAGCGGCTGCGCGCGGCCGGCCACGATCTCGACGCAGTCGAGGATGCGATGGCCGGCCTCGAGATCGAGACGCCCTCCTGGGGCTACGGCGACTCCGGGACGCGCTTTGCCGTCTTCCAGCAGCCGGGTCGCCCGCGCGACGTGTTCGAGCGGCTCGACGACGCCGCCGAGGTGCACCGCGTGACCGGAACCGCGCCGGCCGTCGCACTGCATTTCCCCTGGGACCAGGTCGAGGACCTCGGCGCGCTGCGCGAGCACGCGGCGGGGCTCGGGCTGCGGATCGGCGCCGTCAACCCGAACCTGTTCCAGGATCCCGATTACAAGCTCGGTTCGCTCGCGCATCCGGACGAGCGCGTTCGCAGCAAGGCGATCATGCACGTGATCGACTGCATCGGCTTCGCGCGCGAGCTCGGCTCCACCGCGCAGTCGCTGTGGCTCGCCGACGGGATCAACTACCCGGGTCAGGACGACCTGGCGGGTCGGCGCCGGCGCCTGCGCGACTCGCTCGCGGCGATCTACTCGGCGCTCCCGCCGGAGCAGGAGCTGCTCGTCGAATACAAGCTGTTCGAGCCCGCCTTCTACGCCACCGAGCTGGCCGACTGGGGCTCCGCCCTCTTGCTCTGCCAGCAGCTCGGCGAGCGCGCCCGGGTGCTCGTCGACCTCGGCCACCACGCCCAGGGGACCAACGTCGAGCAGATCGTCGCGATCCTCGCCGGCGAGGAGCGGCTCGGCGGCTTTCACTTCAACAACCGCAAGTACGCCGACGATGATCTGATCGTCGGCTCGGTCAACCCATTCGAGCTGTTCCTGATCTTCTTCGAGCTCACCACGACCGGGCAACCGCTCCCGCGGCTGACGATCGACCAGGCCCACAACGTCGAGGCGAAGGTCGAGGCGATGGTGCTCAGCGTCGTCAACGTGCAGGAGGCGTACGCCAAGGCGCTGCTCGTCGACCGGCCCCCGCTCGCGGCCGCGCAGCAGTCCGGCGACGTGCTCGGCGCCCACGAGCTCCTGCTCGACGCTTACCGGACCGACGTGCGACCCGCTATGGGCGAAGGTGCGCGCGCGGCTCGGGGCGTCCGAGGACCCGATCATGGCAGTGCGTGAGGAGGGCTACGCGGCACGCGTCGCCGCTGCGCGCGGAGGCGGCGAGACGGTCGCTGCGGGGTGGGGCCGGTGAGCACCGTTTCGCGGACGATCGCCGCCGCCGAGGACCGCTGGCCCGCGCCGAGCTCCGTGCCGCGCGACCTGCTCGGTCAGGTCCTGCTCGCGTCGCATCTGCTCGGCAGCGATCGCGCGGTCGCCAACTACGGCGGGGGCAACACCTCTGCCAAGGGCACCGGCCACGACCACCTCGGCCGCGAGCTGCCGGTCATGTGGGTGAAGGGCTCGGGCAGCGACCTGGCCACGATGGGGCCCGGGCACTTCACGGAGCTGCGCCTCGACGAGCTCCTCGCGCTGTTCGAGCGCGAGGAGATGAGCGACGAGCAGATGGTCGCCTACCTCGCCCGCTGCCAGCTCGACCCACACGCCCCCCGCTCCTCGATCGAGACGTTGTTGCACGCGTTCGTTCCCGCGGCGCACGTGCACCACACCCATCCCGACGCGATCAACGCCCTGGCGACGGCGGCGAACGGTGAGCAGCTCGTCGAGGACTGCTTCGGCGAGGAGGCGGCATGGGTCCCGTACATCCGCCCCGGGTTCACGCTGGCCAAGCAGGTCGGCGCGCTCGTGCGCGGTGATCCGGCCCTGCGGCTGATGGTCCTCGCCAAGCACGGGATCGTCGTGTGGGGCGAGAGCGCCGAGGAGGCCTACCGGCGCACGATCGAGGTGATCAACCGCGCCGCGGAGTTCGTCAACGCGCGCGCCGCGGGCGAGCCTCGCTTCGGAGGCCCGGCGCCCGCCGGCCCGGAGCTCGAGCCCGCCGCCCGCACGGCGCTGCTGCGCTCGATCCTGCCGGTCGTGCGCGGCGCCGTCTCGAGCGAGCGCGGGAAGGTGTTGTGCGTGGACGGCTCCGAGCGCGTCCTGGAGTTCGTCTCCGCGCCCGCGGCGGCCGCGCTCGCCCAGGTCGGCGCCGCGTGCCCGGACCACCTGGTCCGGACGAAGCGCGTGCCGCTCTGGGTCCCGTTCGACCCCGAGCGCGAGGACGCCGACGAGCTCGCGGTGCGGATCCGCGAGCTCGCGGCCGGCTACCGGGCCGACTACGCGGCCTATTTCGAGCGCCACGCCGGGCCTGGCACCGAGCGGGGCGACGCCGATGCCAGCGTCGTCCTGATCCAGCACGTCGGCCTGATCGGCGTCGGCCGGACGCCCACCGCGGCGCGCCTCGCGCGCGACCTGTACCTCCGGGCGGTCGAGGTGATGGCCGGAGCGCACGCCCTCGGTGGCTTCCGCTCGCTGTCGGAGGCGGAGAGCTTCGCGATCGAGTACTGGCCGCTCGAGCTCTACAAGCTCTCGCTGCTCCCGCCCGCGGGCGAGCTCGAGGGCCAGGTCGCGGTCGTCACCGGGGCGGCCGGCGGCATCGGCCGCGCGGTCGGCGAGACGCTCAGTGCAGCCGGCGCGTGCGTCGTCGCGTTCGACATCGACGGCGAGGGCGCCGCCGGCGCCGTGCGAGCGCTCGGCGAGCGGGGCGTGGCCGTGGCCGGGGATGTGACCGACGAGGCCGCGGTCAACGAGGCGTTCGCGATCGCGACCGAGACCTTCGGCGGCGTCGACATCGTCGTCTCGAACGCCGGTGTCGCCGCCAGCGCGCCGATCGAGGAGACCACGCTCGCCGAATGGGAGCGGATTCACGCGGTCCTCTCGACCGCGTACTTCCTCGTCACCCGCGCCGCGCTGGTCGCGATGCGAGCGCACGGACGAGGCGGATCGATCATCGTCGTCGCCTCCAAGAACGCGCTCGTCGCCGGTCGCAACGCGGCCGCGTATTCATCCGCGAAGGCGGCCGAGGTCCACCTCGCGCGGTGCCTGGCGGAGGAAGGCGGACCGTACGGCGTGCGCGTGAACACCGTCAACCCGGACGCGGTCATGCAGGGTTCGCGGATCTGGAGCTCGAGCTGGCGCGAGGAGCGCGCGGCCACCTACAAGATCGCGCCCGAGGACCTGGACGATTACTACCGCGACCGCACGACGCTCGGCGTCAACGTCCTACCCGACGACGTCGCACAGGCGGTTCTTCACTTCGCCTCGGCGGCGCGCTCGGGCAAGAGCACCGGGAACATCCTGAACGTCGATGGCGGCGTTGCCGCTGCCTACCCGCGCTAGCGCGGTCGCCTGAGGAAGTCCGTCGGCGTGGTGGTCGCCGAAACTCAGAACGCGACGATGTCCTCCTCGACGTCCTGGTACCACTTCTTCCGAGTGCCGACCTTGGCCCGGAGTCTCCACTTCCGCGTCTTGGGCGCGTCCTCGACGGCCGCCGCAAACTGATCGAGGCGGCCGTCGACAGTCTCGCGGGCATCTGCTTGCATCGGCGTCGTCGCGACGAACTGCTTGATCTGATCGACGTTGCGCATTGCCGTGTAGTAGAAGCCCCAGTCATCGCTGAGCAGACTCACGGCATGTTCGGTGTCAATTGCCTGCACACCCTGGGTTCCAATCTCGTGGTCCCCTACAAGGACGACGACGTCGATCATGTCCTTCCTGTTCAGATCGACGATTTGGAGTTTCTGGAGCAGCAGATCGATCGGCGGTAGCGTCTCGGGATCGAGGGTGACACGCCGGCGCAGCTGCAACGTGTGGCACATCTGGAGCCGATCGATGAACAGATCCACTTCGACGGGCGTCGCACCTGCTCCGCGAAAGAGAAATCGCCGCCCCTCTCCGGCCACGAGCAGATCTTGATCGATCTCGTAGCCGAGCTCCTTGAACAGCTGCTTGTACGCCGGACGCTCCTCGGATAAACCGACGAAGTCCAAATCGCGCATCGGATCGCGGCCGAGCGCTCCGAACAGGCTCGGATCGCTCGCACGCAGATAGAACGCCACGCCTCCGAAGAGCCTCAACGTCAGGCCACGGCGACTGCTCTCGTCGCAGATGCGCCGCCCCTCCTGCGCCAGGGAGCTGTTGGAGTCCATGAGCGCTTCGGTCATGCGCTCAGGATGCCCGATGCCCAGGTGAAAATCAATCGAGCCCTTACTCCTCTCGCGCGGATCGCGCCCGCGCGGTCGAGGCTCGTCTGATGAGCCGATTCGGCACTACGATGCCAGGGGTTGCAGGCCTGGTTGGGTCCGCGAGCATGCCGACGATCACCTCGACCGCGGTGCGCCCGATCCGGCGGGCATTGTTGGCAACGCCCGTGATTCTGGGACTGACCAGCCGCAGTAGTTCGCTGTCGACGGCGCTTGCCAAGCCGAGCTCGCCGGGAACGTCGATACCAAGGCGCTGCGCCTCGAGCAGCACCCCAACCGCCAGCCGATCGTATGTGGCATAGATCGCGTCGGGCGGGTCTGGATCTCGTAGGAGCCGATGCGTCGCTCGGGCAGCAGCTCTTTCGGTCGGCGGCTCGCGCAGCATCACGACACGGGGCTTCAGATCGGCCTGGACTGACCAGCGGCGGTACGCGTCGATGATGTCCGCTACGTATGACCGCTTGGCGCTCGTGGCGAGCACGGCCGGCCGGCGATAGCCCCGCTCGGTCAGGTGGCGGAGCATCCGCGTCGCCGTGTCGGCGTGGTTGTTGTCAACCCACGGAAACCGGAGATCTCCGCGGGTGGGCCGCCCCGTTGTCACCACCGGAAGGTCGCGCTCGAGGAGCGCCGCGGCCAGCGACTCCCCGCCGGCTGGGTCGACGATGATCGCGCCATCCAGCGCGAGGCGCTGGCTGCTGCTGGGCACGAAGTCATACGGAGCCAACATGATCGCGTAGTCGTTCTCAGCGGCCGCTGACGCAGCGCCGTTGAGCAGCTCCATGAAGTAACCCGCATCCGGGAGGAGCATGCTGGCGCTCTCGCCGGTGCTGAAGCCCGCGATCTGAATCGCGAGCGTCCAGCTGCGGCCTGAGACAAGGCTGCGGGCATGTGGGTTTGCCGTGTAGCCGATTTCTTTGGCCACGTGGACGATGCGCTCACGGGTCTTGGCCGATACCCTGCCACGGCCGGTGAGCGCGTGCGAGACCGTTGTGATCGACACGCGCGCTCGTTGGGCGACGTCGTAGATGGTCGGCGCCACGCTGGTGATTTTCTACCGGCCTCTCCGGACGCTTGACTGGCCTCGTGGATCTCTGTAGTCTTGCCAAAGCCCTTTAGCACCACTGTAGCTCGTCGAACGGCCCTCCCTCTCACTGGTTGGCGATGTGACGCCAAACAGCGGTGACGCGGTTGTCTTACCGCGCGCGGGGGACGAGTCGCCGTGACAACCCTGGACACCACTGGACCGAGGATCGCATGGCTGTTGGGATCACGCCGTATCCGCGAAGTCTGCAAGACTCGCTCCCGGATGCCGAGAGGGTCCACGAAGTGGGTGCTTCGCTGCGGGATGCGGGCGTTCAATATGTCTTCTCATGCTGGGTTGACCTGCTCGGAATCCCCAAGACCAAGCCGGTTCGGATTGACGAGTTCGAGGCTCTGTGCAGAGGACTCGGTCCCCAGTTCGCCGTGCACTCAGTGTCCATGGTGCCTGAACTTGGTCCGGCCGACCCGGATCAGATTCCGCTCCCGGACCTGGACAGTCTCCTGATATGCCCATGGGACCAGCGGATCGCTTGGGTGTTCGCAGATCTGTTCTGGGAGGGTCAGCCATACAACGTCTGCCCGAGGTCCGCGCTCAAACGCCAGATCAGCGTCGCAGCCGACGCGGGCTATCACGTTTATGCGGGGTTCGAGCCGGAGTTCATCGTCATGCGGGAGACCGACGGTCGGATCGAGAAGGCGTTCGGTGTCGACGCCCTACGGATCGACGAGCAGCCATTGCGTCGCCAGGCCTACGGTTACGACGCCGAGCACTCGCTTGATGGCCTGCCCTTCCTGCACGATGTGATCGATGCGCTGGGCGAGCTTGGCTGGGGCCTCTCGAACGTCGTCTGCGAGGGCGCCTACTCGCAGTTCGAGTTGGACTACGGTTACTGTGACGCGCTCGGAGCGGCTGACCGCTTCTGCTTCCTGCGCGTCTTGCTGAAGGAGATCGCCAAGCGCCACGGACTGCTGGTGACATTCATGGCGAAGCCCACCGACGGCGATTGGCGCAGCGGCGCGCACCTGAATCACAGCCTCACTCCGATCGACGACCGCGACACCAATCTGTTCGCCGGCAGGGATGGGCAGTGGGGCGAGACCGTCTACCCGGTGCTCGCGGGCCTGATGAAGCACGGTGAGGCGCTCACGGCTGTTGCCTGTCCCACCGTCAATTCCTACAAGGCGCTCATCGGGCGCAATCCTGCGCTTGAAGGCGGCACCCTGACTTGGGCTCCCACGCACATCTGCTACGGGCTGAACAATCGCTCCGCGATGCTGCGGCTGCCGCAAACGCGCCGCGCAATAGAAAACCGCGCGTGCGATATGTCGGTGAACCCATATCTGGCGCTGGCGATGACCATCGGTGCGTCGCTCGAGGGACTCGAGGGCGAGCTCGACGCCGGAGCGCCCGTCAACAAACCGCTCTACGACCTCACGGACGAGGAGGCCCGCGAACGAGGAGTTCGGCATCTCCCCACCACGCTGATCGACGCGATCGATGCGTTCGATCGAGATCCACTGGCGAGCGCCGTTTTCGGCTCGACCATGCACTCCCTCTACAGCCGCTACAAGCATGATGAGTGGGAGCGCTTTCACGGCCACGTCACGGGATGGGAGCAACGGGAATATCTGAAGTTCTTCTGATCCGCGATTCGCCTGCTCGCCGGCGCTGCCGGGCGACCCGCCGGCTTTTTCGCCGCGGCCGAGTTCGCGCTGGATCGGAAGGGTCGGTGACTCATCCGGTGGGTGTTGACACGTGCCTCGTCCAAGCTGTCGTCCTTCAATGCGGGATAACCCTTCCGGAGATCAAGCTCGTCATCGCGACGCACGGATCGCTGAACTCCGAAGGCGACAACGTGATCGTCTTCCCGACTCGTTTCGGAGGCACGCACAAGGACAACGAGTATCTGATCGGCGAGGGCCTCGCGCTCGATCCGAGGCGGTATTTCATCGTCGTGCCGAACCTCCTCGGCAACGGGACCTCGTCATCGCCGAGCAACGCCACGGGAGCATTCTGCGGCGGGCACTTCCCGCGCACGACCGTATACGACAACATCGTGCTCCAACACCAGGTCCTCATCGAGCGCTACGGCGTCCGGCGCGTGCGGCTGGCGGTCGGCTGGTCAATGGGGGGCCAACAGGCCTACCACTGGGCGGCGCTGTTTCCCCACATCGTCGACAAGCTCGCCGTGATCTGCGGCAGCGCGCGAACGAGCCCGCACAACCAGGTGTTCCTCGAGGGCATGAAAGCTGCGCTCACGGCCGACGGCGGTTGGCACGCAGGCGCGTACGAGAAGCCACCGGTCCGCGGTTTGCGCGCAATCGGCCGCGCGTGGGCAGGCTGGGCTCTCTCGCAGGCCTTCTACCGCGAGCAGCTGTTCCTCCCGATGGGCTATTCCTCGCTCGAGGACTTCCTCGTGCGCTACTGGGAGGCCCTCTTTCTCGCGCGTGACGCGAACAACGTGTTGTCGATGATCGAGACATGGAAACACGCGGACATCAGCGCCAATAGCAAGTTCATGGGCGACTTCGAAGCGGCGCTCGGCGCGATCACCGCGAAGGCCGTTCTTCTTCCCGGCAAGACCGATCTCTACTTCCCGCCCGAAGACAACGAGCGCGAGTGCGAGCTGCTCCGCGATGGCCGCGTCAGACCCATCCCCTCGGTGTGGGGCCACTACGCCGGGGGAGGGCGGTCGGCCGCGGACCTCGAGTTCATCGACCACGAACTGAGGTATCTCCTCGAGGCTGAGGACTGAGGGCGATGCGACTCTACTTCGCCACGGACTTGCATGGATCGGACGTGTGCTTTCACAAGTTCTGTGAGGCCGCCGACTTCTACAACTGCGAGACGCTGGTGATGGGCGGCGACGTCACGGGCAAGCTCCTGATCCCGATCACGACGCACGGAGAGTCCGCCACGTTCCGTCTCGGCGGCGAACAGCGAACCGTCGCCACCGCCGCCATCCCGGCTGAGCAGAAACGGATTGCCAACATGGGCTACTACTCCGTCGTCGGCGACCACGATGCGACGAGCGAGCTTTCGGCACCCGAGGCATATGAGAGCCGGCTGCTCGACGAGGCGCTGAAGCGCATCGGGGAGTGGGTCGCATACGCGGAGGCACGCCTCGGGGCAAACGGCAGCAAGATCTACTTCGCGCCCGGCAACGATGATCCGCCCGTCGTCGACGACGCGTTTGCGGGCAGCAGCGTCTTCGTCAACTGCGAGAAGACCGTCGTCGATCTCGGCGGGATCGAGATGGCGAGCACGGGGTGGTCGAACCGCACTCCTTGGGCAACGCCCAGGGAATGCGACGAGGACGCACTCGAGGCGCGCCTACGGTCTGTGGCCACGCGCCTGCGCGATCCCAGCCGTGCCCTCTTCAACTTTCACGTGCCGCCTTACGGAACGCCGCTCGATCTGTGTCCCAAGATCGATGAGGACTTCCGGGTCGTGACCGTGATGGGCAACCCGATCCAGATGCATGCCGGCAGCACCGCTGTACGAGCCGTGATCGAGGAGCTCCAGCCACTCGCCAGCTTGCACGGACACATACACGAGTCGCGCAGCGCCGTTCAACTGGGCCGGACCTGGGCCGTCAACCCAGGCAGTGAATACGGCGAGGGCGTTCTTTGCGGAGCGATCATCACGATCAAGAAAGAAAAGGTCAAATACACATTCACCGCAGGCTAGTCCAATGACTCGCGGGCGACAGACACCGCCGCCATCTCACTGACGCCCGCCCGAGGCCCAAGCTCACCAAAAGGAGGCAACGATGGCACAAGGCGCCACGTCAACGACAACGACAACGACTCTACGAGCCGCTCCGCCTGTGCGACAGAAGTCTGGGCTCGTTCGAAGCGCGAGCGGCTTCGATGCGTTCGTGTTCGCCTTGTCCGGAATCAGCGTCGGGATCATGCTGGAGTGGGGCAATTTCTTCGGCACCGCGTTCTACCCTGGCGCCAATCAGATCCTCGCGCTCGCCGTCTCCGTCGCTGCCGCGTTGGTAATCGCGTGGGCCTACCGGTACTGGGGCCAGATCTTCCCGCGCTCCGGTGGCGACTACGTGTTCCTGAGCCGGGGCTTGCATCCCGGCTTCGCGCTCGGCGTGAACTTCGTCTACTGCTGGATCTTGATGGTCTCACCGGCCCTGGCGATGAGCATCATGCAGCCGCTCCTGTCGGCGTTTGCGGCGGTGCTGGCGAGCGCGACCGGTTGGCATTTCCTGATGAGCCTGTCGACCTGGTTTAACACGAACCTTGGCTTCGCGGTCATCGGGACCGTCAACCTGCTGATCGCCACGGTGATCGGAGCTTTCGGCCTCAAATACGCGATCGGCTACATGAAGGTGCTGTTCTTCACCGGCTTCGGCGGTCAGATCATCTTGATCATCGCGCTGCTGTTCTCGCACACGAGCACGTTCACGAGGAACCTCCATGCGGCCACGGGGTTCAGCGCCGCCGCGATCGAGCACAAGGCAAAAGCGACCGGCTTCGTCTCGGGGGGCTTCAACTTCTCGGAGACGATGAAGCTCACGAACTGGTACGTGACATCGCTGTTCTTCGCCGCGCTGTTGCTCTACATCGGCGGCGAGATCAAGAATGCAGCCCGCAATATCGGCCGAGCACTCGTCGCGGCGGTGATCTTCTCGGGCGTTGCGGCGCTGGTATGGGTGCTGGCGCTCAACCACGTCGTTCCCACGACGCTGCAGGGCGCGCTTGCGTGGAACTCAACGGCCGCTCCGACGTACTCGACAGCCGCGATCCCCTACGCGCACGAGCTGATGGCCGTGCTGTGGGGCGATCACGGCGCCGGTCTCATCCTCACGATCATCGGCTTCCTGAGTTTGCTCGCCTGGGTCACGATCTGGACCCCGCTCGTGCTGAGCTTCACGCAGCGCGGCGTGCTTGCGTGGGCTCTCGACGGCCTCACTCCGAGGTGGGTCGGCCGCGTGAACGAACGGTGGCACACGCCGATCCCCGCGCTGATCATCGCGTTCCTGATGGGCGAGTCCTTCATGTTGTGGTTCGCCTTCGATCCCGGCGTCCGGACGATCGTCCTGCTGGTGCCGCTGTTCGTCGGGATCGGTGTGACGATGCTCGTGGGGACGTTCTTCCCTTACACGCGCAAGGATCTGATCAACCAGTCGATTGTGGCCGACAAGAAGTGGTTCGGGATCCATCGCATGTCGATCTGGTGCGGGCTCGGGACGATCATCATGGGTTACTGGATCTGGCTGATGTGGACTGACCACATCGCGTCCGGAACGGACCGGACACCAATCTGGGTCGCCCTCGGCATCGCCGTCGGCATCGCGATCTACTACTTCGTCCTGCGCGAGTACAAGCGCAGACAGGGAGAGGACATCACGGTCACGTTCAAACGGATACCCATCGAATAGATGGCGCCGCCGCACGCGAACACCGGACCGCGCGGCGGCAGCCGGTTGCCGATTTCTAAAGCAAGGAGGGAATCCTCACCATGATGGCTGGTAGCGGAAAGCAGCGCGCATTTGGCGCGATGTCCCATGGCATCATCTCGATGTTGGCTTCGCCCCACTACCCCGTGGACAGTCTCGGGGAGTCGGGCGCGAAGGTCGCGTTTCTCGGCGTCCCTTACGACGGCGCGAACGTGTGCATCGGCCGGCCCGGTTCGGCGATGGGCCCACAGGGGCTAAGAATCGCCTCTCAGGAGTACTTCAGTTGGTCGTTCGAGTGGGACATCGATCTCCGCGAGGCGTACGGGCTCGTCGACTGCGGCGACACCCGGATTGCGGTTGGCAATGCGGAGCGCACGCATCAGAACGTCGAGGCCGACGTAGCGAAGATCCTCGAGGCCGGCGCGTTGCCGATCTCGATCGGCGGCGACCACTCGCTTCCGATCCCGTGCGCCCGCGCACTTTCGAAGTTCCTCGGGCCAGAGCGGCGGATGGGCTATCTCGCGGTCGACGCGCACATGGACGCGGGCTACAGCGTCGACGGAGAGAAGGAGACGAACTGCTCGGGCGTGGCGCGCGCCTCCGAGCTTCCGAACGTGCGGCCTGAGAACGTCGCGATCGTCGGCGTGCGCGGGTCGTTGAACCCGCGGGAGTGGCTGGATCTGATCCGCGAGCGCGGGATCAACATGTACCCGATGCGAGAGGTCAAGGAGCGGGGCATCGAACCTGTGATCAAGGACGCGCTGGACAGGGTCTGGGATGGCACCGACGGTGTCTACGTGACATGGGACACCGATTCCGTCGATGCCTCTCACGCGCCCGGGACCACCGAGCCCGAACCGGGTGGACTGACTTCGCACGAGATCCTCGCGGCGGGACGGATCATCGGCGAGCGCGGCTTCACCGCACTTGACAATGTCGAGCTTGCGCCGATCTACGACATCAGCGGGATCACCGGAAAGCTCGTCTGGTGCGTCTTGAGCGAGGTCCTCTACGCGAACGCGCACGCGCGGGCATGACCGAGCCACGGGGCAGACTCATCGTCAGCGGCGACGGCGCCAGGGGTGCGTTGATGCGGGGCCTCGATCTCCTCGCGGATGCCGTTGGCCCAACGCTCGGGCCAGGAGGGTCCCACGTCCTGCTCCAGCGACACGACGCCGGCCCGCTCGTGACCAATGACGGGGTCACGATCGCCCGAGCGATCGAGCTCCTGCGTGATCCGTACGCTAACCAGGGAGTCCAACTGCTGCGAGAGATCGCCGATGTCACCGATGCGGTCGCCGGCGACGGCACAACGACCGCGGTGATCGTCGCGCGAGCGCTTCTGCGCCAGGCGCTCGCAGCCGTCACCCGGGGAGCTGACTGCGCCTCGCTGCGCGACGGGATCGGGGAAGGATGGCTCGTTGCATCGGACGTGATCAAGCGTGCGGCCGCTCCGCTTCGCGACATCGACGAGCTGGCCGCGGTCGCGGGCAACGCCGCCCGGGACCGAGCGATCGGCGAGCTGGTTGCCCAGGCGTTTTGGCGTGCCGGCTCGTACGGCGTCGTGGACGTCGAAGATGATCGCCGGTACGGCATGCGCCTCGAGCTCGTCGACGGCATGTCGTTCCCCAGCGGGTTGCTGGCGCCCGGGCTGGCAACCGATCAGACCAGAGGAGAGACAGCGTTCGAAGGGCCTTTGGTCCTGACGGCGAACGAGCGCATCGCGCAGGTCAGCCAGCTCGCGCCCGTGCTGCAGCAAGCGGCGGCGCAGCGGATGCCCGTCGTCGTGATCGCCGACGAGATCTCGGGCGATGCACTCACGATGCTCGTGCTGAACGTGCGCAGGCGGACCATCCCCGGTGTCGCGGTCAAAGCGCCGATGTTTGGCGAGGATCGTCTGGCGCTGCTGCAGGACATCGCGGCCCTGACCGGCGGGCAGGTTTTGGGTCCCGCGACGGGGAGGCGAGTCGAGAACGCGACGATCGCCGATCTCGGGCGAGCTGACCGCGTCACCGTCACTCGCGATCGGACGACGATTGCCGGCGGGCGCGGGGACCCACACGCGATCGCAGCTCGTCTGGCCGGGATCGAGGCGGAGCTCGCGTATCTCGAATCCGAATACGAGCGGGACAAGCGCCGGCTTCGCCGCGCCTACCTCGGCGGGATCGTCGCCACGATCAAGCTCGGCCTGGACACGGCCACCGAACAGGAGGAGACCCGACTGCGGATCATCGACGCGATCCGCTCGGGTCGCGCAGCCCTGCGCGCGGGCGTCGTTCCCGGTGGCGCATCGGTCCTCGTCCGCGCCGCCACCGCGCTGCGGGACGACGGCGGCGCGGCGGACGGGCTTGGCAGGCGGATCCTCGCCCGCGCGCTGGAATCGCCGCTGCGCCAGCTGGCGACCAATGCCGGCGTCGACCCCGCGGTCGCGCTCAGAAGAGTTCGGCTCGCGCCCGACGGATTCGGACTCGACCTGCGACGCGACGAGGTCGTCGACCTGCGGGCGCAAGGAATCGTCGATGCCGGCGACGTCGTGCACGCGTGCGTCGAGACGGCCGTTTCTATCGCGCGTACTTCGCTGCTGGCCGAGGCGATCGTCGCGCATCGACCGCTCCCACCAACTCCCAAGCGGCGCTACGGGCACCATCATGGACACGACCACGGTCACTTCGGCGGCGCATCCGGGCACCACCACGACCACCACGGGGTGCCTGCAGAGTCCCCCCGCCGTGAGCTCGGCTCGCCGAACGACATCAATATGCTCAGGTTCGTGACCGCCGGCATGCTCATCGCCACATGGAGCGGAGGTTTTGAATGCATCTCTCACCCAAGGAGACCGACCGCCTCCTGCTGTTCCTGGCCGCGGAGCTGGCGCGCAAGCGCCGCGCGCGCGGGTTGAAGCTGAACTACCCGGAGGCGCGGGCGCTGATCGCGGACGAGATCCTCGAGGGTGCGCGCGACGGGCGCTCGGTCGCGGAGCTGATGGGCCTCGGCGCCGAGATCCTCACGACCGATGACGTGCTGCCGGGAGTCGATCGGCTGATCGAGGTGCTCCAGGTCGAGGCGTTCTTCGAGGATGGCCAGAAGCTGGTGACCGTGCATGAGCCGATCGGCCCCGGGACCGAGGCGCTCGATGGCATCGTCCCCGGCGAGGTCGTGGCGGCCGAGGGTGAGATCGAGCTCTCGCCGGACCGGGAGACGGTCACGGTGAGCGTCGCGAATACGGGTGACCGACCGGTGCAGGTCGGTTCTCACTACCACTTCTTCGAAGTCAACCGGGCACTGCGGTTCGATCGCCGACAGGCGTTCGGCATGCATCTCGACATTCCGGCCGGGACCGCCGTGCGCTTCGAACCGGGAGAGGATCGCGAGGTCGAGCTGGTGGCATTCGGCGGCGCGCGCGATCTCCACGGGCTCAACCGGCTGACCGACGGCGGCGATCTCGAGACCGCACTCGCGCGGGCGCGCGAGGACGGCTACGAGGGGGCGTGATGGGCAGACGGATCTCACGCAACCATTACGCCGAGTTGTTCGGGCCGACGACGGGCGACCGCGTCCGCCTCGGGGACACCGAGCTGTGGGCCGAGGTCGAGCGCGATCTGCTCGTGCCCGGCGACGAGTGCGTGTTCGGGGGCGGCAAGACCCTGCGCGACGGGCTCGGCACGCACGGCGCGATCACGGCGGCTGACGGTGCGCTCGACTTCGTCATCACGAACGTGCTCGTGATCGACGCGGTGCTCGGGATCGTGAAGTGCGACATCGGGATCAAGGATGGGCGCATCGCCGGCATCGGCAAGGCCGGCAACCCGCAGGTGATGGACGGCGTCGACGAGCACATGGTGATCGGCGCAAACACGGACGTGCGCTCGGCCGAGGGCATGATCGCGACGGCCGGTGCGATCGACGTCCACGTCCACTTCGACTCCGCCGGCCTGTGCGAGGAGGCGATCGCCTCCGGCGTGACGACGATGCTTGGAGGCGGTCTCGGGCCGGTCACGGTTGGGATCACCTCGTCCGGGACCGTCAACCTCGGACGGATGCTGCAGGCGTCCGAGGCGTGGCCGATCAACTTCGGCTTCCTCGGCAAGGGCAGCGCCTACGCGGTCGAGCCGCTGCTCGAGCAGGGCCGCGCCGGGGCGATCGGATTGAAGATCCACGAGGACTGGGGCGCGATGCCGGCCGTCATCGACGCGTCGCTGCGCGCGGGCGACGAGCTCGACATGCAGGTGCAGATCCACACCGACACGCTGAACGAGTCCGGTTTCTTCGAGGACACGATCTCGGCGATCGCCGGCCGCACCATTCACACCTATCACTCCGAGGGTGCCGGCGGCGGGCACGCGCCGGACATCATCCGCGTCGCCGGCGAGCCCAACTGCCTGCCCTCCTCGACCAACCCGACGAACCCGTTCACCGTCAACACGTTCGACGAGCATCTCGACATGGTGATGGTGTGTCATCACCTCAGCCCGCGCGTGCCGGAGGACGTGGCGTTCGCCGAGTCGCGGATCCGACGCGAGACGATCGCCGCCGAGGACGTGCTCCACGACCTCGGGGCGATCAGCGCGCTCGGCTCGGACTCCCAGGGCATGGGGCGGATCGGCGAGACGGTCGCGCGCACGTGGCAGCTCGCGTCGAAGATGAAGGCGCAGCGTGGATCGCTGCCCGAGGACGCGGGCTCGGGTCACGACAATCACCGGATCAAGCGATACATCGCGAAGCTGACGATCAACCCGGCGAAGATGTACGGGATCGACCGCGAAATCGGCTCACTCGAGGTCGGCAAGCTCGCCGACATCGTGTTGTGGGAACCGAAGTTCTTCGGCATCAAGCCGGAGGTCGTGTTCAAGGGCGGCTTCCCGGCCTGGTCGGTGATGGGCGAGTCGAACGCCTCCCTGATGACGTGCGAGCCGCTGGTGTACCGGCCGCAGTGGGGCGCGTTCGGCCCCGCCTGTCAGGGACTCTCGGTCACCTTCATGACCCAGGCCGCGATCGACGCCGACATCGCCGGACGCTGGTCACTGCGCAAGCGCCTGGTCGCGACCTCGCACACGCGGAACCTGAGCAAGCGTGACATGTTGCACAACGACACCCTGCCGGCGATCGACGTCGACCCGGAGACCTATCGCGTGCTCGTCGACGGCGAGCTGTGCACGTGCGACCCGGTCGATCGGGTGCCACTCGGCCGGTTGTACGTGCTGAAGTGAGCGTCGACGCCGCGACCCGGATCGGCATCGGCGGGCCCGTCGGGTCGGGCAAGACGCGGCTGATCGAGCGGCTGCTCCCACTGTTGTCGGCCGCGGGGCTGCGCGCGGCGGTGATCACGAACGACCTGGTGACGACCGAGGACGCCGAGCGCGTGCAGCGCAGCGGGCTGATCGATCCGAGCCTCGTGATCGGCGTCGAGACGGGCGGCTGCCCGCACACCGCGATCCGCGAGGACCCGTCGGCCAACCTCGACGCGGTACAGCGGCTGGAACGCGACCACGGCCCGCTCGACGTGATCCTGATCGAGTCCGGCGGCGACAACCTCGCGGCCACGTTCACGAGCGAGCTCGTCGATCACTGGACTTACGTGATCGACACCGCGGCGGGCGATGACATCCCGCGTAAGCGCGGGCTCGGGGTGCTGCGCGCGGATCTGCTCGTCGTCAACAAGATCGACCTCGCTCCGTATGTGGGCGCCGACCTGGCGCGGATGCGGGCTGATGTCGCCGCGGTGCGGCCACAGCGTCCGTCGCTGTTCACCGACCTAACGCGCCCCGACGGCGCGGACGGGGTCTTCGCCGAGCTCCGCCACGCGGTCTTGTTCGACCGCGAGCGGGTGTAGTGGCCGCGCTGGGTTCACCGCGCCGGCTCGCCCCGACCCGCGACGGCGCGGCGGGCGGCCTCGCTTGGGACGGGTCGACTGGCGACTCCCCTGGGGGCGGGTCAGCGGGCGACTCGGTCGAGGGGCTGCTCGAGCTGGCGTTCTGCCGTGGCCCGCGCGGGCGCAGCGCGCTGCGCGCGCGCCGCCAGCGGTTCCCGCTTCGAATCACGACGCCGGTGTACCCGGATGCTTCCGCGCCCGACATGGCATTCGTGTATGTCCAGAATCCGACCGGCGGCGTGTTCGCAGGCGATCGCTTGGCGACGCGTGTGGTCCTCGATCCGGGCGCGCGCGTCCACCTCACCACGCAATCGGCGACCAAGCTGTACCGCGCCGACGGGGCGCCGGCGGTGCACGAGCTGCGCTTCTCGCTCGGCGACGGCGCATATCTGGAGCACGTCCCGGATCCGCTCATTCCGCACGCCGGAGCCGGCTACCGCCAGCTGACCCGGGTCGACGTCGGCGTGCACGCCGCTTGCCTGCTTGCCGAGACGGTCGCTCCGGGTCGGCGCGCTCACGGCGAGCGCTTCGCGTTCGAGCTGCTGGAGTTGATGACCGAGGTGCGCCGAGGTGGGAGCGAGCTGTGCGTTGACACGCTGCGATTCGAGCCCGCGCGCGCGCGGCCGGACCGCGCCGGCGCGCTTGGCGGCCTCGACTACCTCGTGTCGCTGCTCGCGCTCGCGCCCGAGTCTGACGCGGAGGCTCTGGCGGCGCGCATCGACGCCGGCCTCGCCGTCTCCGGCGAGCGCGGCGCGGCCGGGGTGCTGCCGGGGGGGCCGGCGCGTTCGCGAGGATGCTCGCGCCCGACGCGCCCCGTGCCGATCGCGCACTTCGTTGCGCGTGGGCAGCTGCGCGCGACGCGTTGCTCGGGGTGCCCCTGCCCCAGAGGCGCAAGTGACCGTGCACGTGCGGAGCCTGCTCGGCCGCGTTGGCGACGCCGGCTTCGCCACACGCCGCGTCGTACCCGTGCCGGTGGCGTGGGACGAGGCCTCGCGCCGGCGGCTGCGGCGCGCGGCCGCCGACGGCACCGATGTGGTGATCGACCTCGACGGCGGCGGCTATCTCGCGGACGGCGCCGTGCTGGCCGACGACGGCGAGCGGGTGCTCGCGGTCGTTCGCCCGGCCGAGCCGGCGCTCGTTGTTCGCTTCGACCTCCGCCGCCAGCCGGGCGAGCTCGTCGCCCAGGCGCTCGCGCTCGGCCACGCGTTCGGGAACCAGCACGTGCCCGTCGAGGTCACCGAGGGTGAGGCGAGGATCCCGCTCACCACGAGCGAGGCCATCGCGCGCGCGACGGTCGATGCACTCGGGCTCGACGGGATCTCTGTCGGTGTCGCCGATGTTGCATTCGCCTGCGAGGGGCCGCTGTCCGTCGCGCATCCGCACGCACCTCTCCGTGAGTCTGCGCCGTGACCGCTGCCTTTCTCGCCGCGCTGCAGCTCGCCGACAGCGCACTGCCGATCGGGCGTTTCGTCCACTCATACGGGCTCGAGCAGTGGCTGAGCGACCACGGTGAGGTCGCGCCCGAGACGCTTCAGGAGCTGGTCCAAGCGGCGGTCTGCGAGTCGGTCGCGCCGCTCGACGGGGCCGTGCTCGCGTGGTCGCACCGCTCGCGCTCGACCGCCGAGCTGATCGGCCTCGACGCGCGCCTGACAGCCCGCAAGCTGAGCCGCTCCGCGCGCAATGCCTCGCACGCGTGCGGGCGCCGGCTGGCCGCGCTTGCGGCGGAGCTGGCACCGGACGACGCGGTCGCGATGGCGTTTGCACGGGCGGTACAGACGGCCGACACCGACGGCAACCTGGCGGTCGTCGAGGGTACCTTGGCCCGCGCGCTCGGACTCTCCACGCGCGAGGCCGTGCTGGTCGAGCTCCGCGGCAGCGCAGCCGCGCTGCTGTCGGCGGCGGTCCGCCTGGGCGCGATCGCCCCGGTCCGTGCGCAGGTCGTGCTGGCCCGACTCGCGCCCGCCCTCGAGCGCGCCGCCGACACGGCCGTGCTGCTGTCGCTGGATGAGCTCAGCGCGACCGCGCCCGAGCTCGAGATCGCGGCGCTCGCCCACGCCCGAGCCGATGCCCGGATGTTCGCCAGCTGACCCCCCACTCTGGTCCACGCGACATCCTCCTCGTTCCCGATGCTCCACGCGATCCCGTCCTTGATCGCGGTAATCACGCCCGCGGGCATGGCCGCGATGCCGATCGCCTACGGCTCGCCCGGGACCGCGCCGGGAACCACGGCCGAGGCGCTTACGGCTCGCCCGGGACCGCGCCGGGAACCACGGCCGAGGCGCTTACGGCCAGCGCCTCGTCGAGCGCCTGGACGCGGCGACGACGCTCGGGGATCAGCAGGCCGATCAGGACGCCGACGCCGATCGCAGCGCCGCACACCAGGAACGCGACTGTGAAGCCGTGCTGGGATGGATAGCCGCTCGGGCCGGTCGCCGAGGCGAGGATCGACGCCACCGCCGCGGCGCCGAACGCGCCGCCGATCAGCCGCGCGACCGCGTTCATGCCTGTGACCTCTCCGGTCTGCTCCGGCGCACAGTTCTCCACGAGCAGATTGACGCTGCCCGCGAACGCGATTCCGATGCCCGCGCCGAGCAGGATCGGCTCCACGTACATCTCCCAGGGATGGCTCCGCGCGAGCGCCATCAGGATGTAGGACGCCATTATCGAGAGACCGGCGAGCAGTACCGGGCGCTTTGAGCCGAAGCGCTTTTCCAGCCTGCCCATCTGCGACCCGGACACGAACACGGCCAGGGTCATCGGCACGAGAAACAGGCCGGCGCCCGTCAGCGAGGCGCCAAAACCGTACCCGAGCCGCTCCGGCACCTCCACGTACTCGGGAATCAGGATGTAGGTCACATATAGCCCCACCCCGAGCGTGACCGCGAACGCGTTGCAGGTCCAGATCCCCCTAACGCGCATCATCTTCATGTCGATCAGCGGTGCCGGCGAGCGCGCCTCGCTCAACACCCAGACGGCGAGCACGACCAGTCCGAGTGCGATCAGCCCGAGCGTCTTGAACGACAGCCAGTGCCAGACGGGCGTCATGCTGACGGCCAGCAAGATCGCAGACAGCCCGATCGACATCAGCAGGGCGGCCCGCCAGTTGACGCGACCCGGAGCGTGCACGCGCGAGGGAGGCACCAGGCGATTTATCGCGATGGTGATCGGGACAATCGCAGCAAGCGGCAACCAGAACAGGAAGTGGAGCCCGAGATTTGACACGATCGGACCCGCGAGCGCGACCCCGGCGCCGCCGCTGACCGCGCTGAGCGCCGAGATCAGGCCGATCGCGCCGGGCACGCGCTCGCTTGGGAACTCCTCGCGGATGATCCCGAAAATGAGCGGGAACATGCCACCGACGACGCCTTGCATCGTGCGCCCCACCAGCATCACGGGCAGCGAGTTCGCAAGTGCCGACACGAACGCCCCGGCTCCGAGTGTCGCGAGCACCATCACGAGCAGCCGCTGCTTGCCGTACATGTCGCCGAGCCGGCCGATCAGGGGCGTGGCGATCGCGGACGAGACGAGATAGGCCGTCATCATCCAGCTCACGGCATTGACCGACACGCCATACTCGCGCTGGAACTGTGGTAGCGCCGGTGCCACCATCGACATCAGCAGCGTGTACGACATGATGCCGCCGGCGAGCAGCCAGAAGATGAGTTGGTAGTGGAGCCGCTTGGCGGCGCCTTCCGCGCGAACGGCTTCGACTGCGCTCGTCACCGGATCCCCGCACGTCGTCTAGCCGGCGACGGGGCCGGGATGAACACCGTGACGGCGGCCACCAGCGACGAGCGGGTCCCACAGCCGAGCCGCGAACGGACCCCCACGAACTCCGGCACGATCACGAACGCCACGTAAGACGGGAGCCTATCGCGAGCGTGGGCACGTTGCTCGTCCAGGCCGGAGGTTCGCGCGGTACGACACGGCCGTTACCAATCGTTCGCATGAGAGATCACCATCCTGATCCCGCCCGCGGCTTTTGTCGCTTTCGCCGCCCCCTCGATCGTCGCAGTCGAGGTTTACCGCGGATGGCGCGGCGTTCCTCGACTTCGGTCTCGGAGGGTTGGTGCGGTCGAGATTTACCGTGCATAGCGCGGCGTTCCTCGACTTCGGCGTCG
Source organism: uncultured Solirubrobacterales bacterium (assembly GCA_963763525.1). Lineage (GTDB taxonomy): Bacteria > Actinomycetota > Thermoleophilia > Solirubrobacterales > Solirubrobacteraceae > Palsa-465. The sequence goes on along the minus strand of CAVXPA010000003.1, from coordinate 488,112 downwards.
AAGGGTTGGTGCGGTCGAGATTTACCGCCGATAGCGCGGCGTTCCTCGACTTCGGCGTCGGAAGGTTGAGGCGGTCGAGGTTCACCGCGAACAGCGCGGCATTCCTCGACCTCGACGCCGAACAACTACTGCGGTCGAGGTTTACCGCGGGAAGCAGCCACACCCCCGACGCCCACCTGCCTCAAACGGGGAATTGGTTCCTTTCGATCAGCCGAAACGGGCCAAAACGACGTTCTCCCCGCATACAAGTAACTAACTCGGACTGGGCGGCCCGACGCAATCGGGAGGAACGTTTGCCCCTCCCTCCCGACCCGCCGAAGCCGTAAGAAGCGACCGAAGCGGCCGCGCCAACGTACTACTGACTGACCGCCGCCGGAACCTTGCCGCCCAGCGCCTGCAACAACGCGGTCCCGACCGGCGAGCCGAGGCCGGTGCAGGGATCCCACCCGACTGCCGCCTCGTAGCTGCCGTTGTTGCCTTGCGTGATGTCGTGGAAGCCGGACTCGGCCGCCGAGCCGTACAGCAGCGGCTGCAGGAAGCCGGCGGGCTTGCCGACCGACTGGTTGATCAGCGCGATCAGCCCCGCCCATAGCGGCGCCACCGCGCTCGTGCCGCCAATCGTCTGCTGTTGGCCGTCGACGAGGATCGTGTAGCCGGTCTCAGGGTCGGCGTCGCCGGCGACGTCCGGGACGCCCCGGCCCGCTTTGCGCGTGTCGACGTTGGTCGGCATGTTGGTGAGCGCGTTTTGATAGGACGGGACCGGGAACACGGTGCTGATCCCGCCGCCCCCGGCGCCACCGCTCGGAAGGTCGTTCCAGACCGTCTCGCTCACGATCTCGCCGTTCGAGATCTGCAGCGACGTGCCACCACATCCCAGCGCGTGCGGGGCGGAGGCCGGGAAGTCGACGTGCTGCTTGCCGTCGGTCTCGCCGTCCGTCGAGCCGCTGTCGCCGGAAGCGACGGTCACGGTCACACCGAGCGCGGCCGCCTCGGTGAGGATCTGCTCCATCTGGGTGGTCGCCTGCTGCGTCCAGGAATCCTCAGGCCCGCCCCAGCTGATCGAGACGACCGACGGGTTGTTCGTCGTGTCGTGCACAGCCGTCGACACGGCGTCCAGGAACCCCTGGTCCGAGGAGTTGGTCGAGAAGTACACGACGATCTTCGCGCCCGGCGCGACTGACCCGACCACCTCGATGTCGAGCATCACCTCGCCATCGGCGTCCGGGTTCTGCCCGGGCGAGTTGCTACCGCCGTCGACCCCGACCGCGCTCACGCTCGGTGGCGCGATGCCGAGGTTCTGGAAGTAGGTGTTGAGGTCGGTCTGGCTGTACCCGCCCCCGAGCTCGATGATCGCGACCGTCTCCCCGGCACCCGTCACCCCTGTCGGGAAGCTGTATGCGGCCGCGACCTGCGGCGGCGTGTAGGCGGTTGCAGACTGCCGTTGCTTGTGGCGGCGGAGGTGAGGTGTCGCCTGCGGCCGCTGGTCGATGCCGAACACGCCGGTGATCACGCCGGCCAGCTCGGCGGGGACGGTCAGAGGCCCGCGCCGCGCTCGGTAGGTACCAGCCGTGGGATGGCGGTAGACCCCGAGCTCCTGCACGCCGAACGCCTGCGCCACTGCCTGCACCGAGCCGCGCAGCGTCATCGTCCGCCGGCCCTGATCGACCGCGGTCACGTCCAGTCCGTACTGCTTTGCGAACGACCGCACTGCCGCCACGTCCTGATCGCTCGCTCCATAGCTACGCGCGAGCTCCTCGCGCGTGATCGTGCGCCGCTGCGCCGGGGGCTGCGCGGCCTCCTTATCGACCCAGTCAAGTGGGCCGGATGCCCGTAGATACACGGTCACATCGATCTGTTTGCCCCGATCCGCGTCGCCAACCCGCTCGTGCTGCGGGTTGAACTGCCGCTCGCTGCCGGGAATCTCGACACGCCCTGCTGATGACATTGAATAGTCCTCCCTAGTAAACGGTTCGAGGTCGCCTTGCGTGGCACGTTACCTCGCGCAACCGTGCCGCTGCACCTTTTTTGCCTGCCCCAGCTGCCGAACGTAAGGCGGCCGCATCGCACTGTGTGTGATCCGCATCACAGATCGGCCCCCTCGCAAAGCCCTCGGCGAGCACAACCCCCATCAAAGTTCACCAAAGCTCACGCGCGACCACGTCCGCGCGACCGCAGCAGCGCCACGGTCCTACTCACTTAAGTGTCAGAAGGACCTGCCTGTCTCCACCTCGAAGGTGGGACGGCTCCGATGCACTATCTGTGCTCCACGTCACAGATCGCAACCCCGCGTCGTCCCAATCTGTAGCACAGCCAAGAACGCCGCGGCCGCGGCGAACTTAATCTCAACACGCTTCTAACCCATAAACCTTGGCCAGCCATGGGGCGGGCTAAAACACACCAACGTGGGGAGTGTTAAATGAGGCAGTCACTGTATTGGGCCGCGCCGCGTCGCGTGCTCCTTTTCCTACTCGCAGCTGCCGTCGCGGTAGCTGCGCTACTGGCCGCCGGCGCAGCGTCCGCCGGTGCGAGCGGTGCCGCCGTTCGGTCCGTGGGGACGGCTCCGGCCGTTCCAGGCGGTGCCGTGAGTCTCGGCGCGACGCCGAGCTCACAACCGGTAAAGCTCGACGTGATGCTTAATTCGAGCGATCCGGCGGGTTTGCAGGCGGAGGCGTCGGCTGTTTCGACGCCGGGCTCGCCGCAGCGCGGTCATTATTTGACGGTCGCGCAGTTCGCAGCGCGGTTTGGTCAGAGCGCGGCGGCGATTCAGAGCGCCGACGCGGCGCTGCGGTCGATCGGTTTGACGCCGGGTCCAGTGGCGGCGAATCATTTGGTGATCCCGGTCACCACGACCGTCGGACAGGCGACGCGGAGTCTGGGCACTGGGTTTGAGAACTATCGCCTGCCATCCGGGACGACGTTCTTTGCCAACACCGCGGCGCCGCGGCTCCCGAGCTCGCTGGCGTCGATCACGACCGCGGTGCTCGGACTGAACTCGATGCCTTACCCGAAGACGGCGCTGCCCAAAGCCCAGGGTCATTCGCACTCGGCCGGCCCGCAGATCGCTGCGACGGGGCCGGCGCCGTGCGCGGCGGCGAAGACCGCCGCAGCCGCTCAGGACGGCTACACGTATAACCAGCTGGCGCAGGCGTATGAGATGGATGAGCTGTACACCGACGGGGATAAGGGCAATAAGGTGAACGTGGGGCTGTTCGAGATCGACTCGTACTCGACGAGCGATCTCGCGGCGTTCCAGTCCTGCTACGGAACCGCGGCGACGGTGAATCTCGTCAACGTCGACGGCGGGTCCGGCGGTTCAGCCGGCGGCGGCGAGGCGGCACTCGATATCGACACGATCGTCGCGATGGCGCCGCAAGCGAAGGTCACCGTGTATGAGGGCAACGACTTCGATTCGTACTCGACCGAGGTCGTTGATGTCTACACGAACATGTTCGACGCAAACAGCGTGCAGGTCGTCTCGGCGAGCTACGGGCTCTGCGAGGCCTACACGAACAGCGCGTTCCCGGGTCTGATCGCGAGCGAGAACACGCTCTTCGAGCAGGCCGCGACCGAGGGCATGTCGCTGTTCGCGGCGTCGGGCGACTCGGGTTCTGAGGGGTGCGAGCGCGCGAACGGAAGCACGGCGCTCGCGACGCTCGATCAGAGCTCGCAGCCGTTCGCGACCGCGGTCGGTGGAACGCACCTGAGCGCGGTCGGCCCGGCACCGACGGAGACCGTCTGGAATGAGACCTCGACCGGTGCCGGCGCCGGCGGTGGCGGGATCTCGAACGTGTGGGCGATGCCCTCCTGGCAGTCTGGTCCCGGCGTCGTGAACAGCTACACCAGCGGCACCCCGTGCGCCGCTACCAGCGGCTACTGCCGCGAAGTACCCGACGTCTCGGCGGACGCCGACCCCTATGGCGGCTACGTCATCTACTGGGACGGCGGCTGGACAGACATCGGCGGCACGAGCGCCGGAACGCCGCTGTGGGCCGCGATGGTCGCCGACATCATCTCGTCGGTATCCGGCTACCGAGCCGGGTTCCTGAACCCGCTGCTGTACGCGGGCGCGGCGACCGAAACGGGCCTGTTCAACGACATCACGTCTGGGAACAACGACTACGGCAATATCTACGGTGGCGTATATCCGTCCACCGCGTCCTACGACATGGCCTCGGGCCTGGGGACACCGATCGCGCCGGGTCTGTTGACGCTGATCGCGCCGACCCGCCAGTCGATCGGGTTCACCGACGCGCCCGGGACAGCAGCACCACCGGCCCGCCTCGGGCTCGACGCGATGACCGTCGTGCCCGCGACCTGCAGCACGCTCGGGAAGAACACCTCCAGCTTCACGACGCCGCTGGGCAACGTGAACCTGAGCCCGGCCTCGAAGTGCGAGAAGATCGGGGACGGCTGGTCGACCTGGAGCAACGGCTACACCGGCTACCTCTACTGGGACGACGCGCATTACGGCGCCAGCAACCTGCTGACGCTGACGCTTCCGGCGCATACCAACGCGTTCTACCTCTACGCCGAACCGGACGCGTTCAGCACGTTCAACGTCGTGGCCATCTCGGGCACCGTCACCTCGGGACCCGTGCAGGTCAGCGGCAGCTCAGGAGCCAAGTACCTCGGCTTCTTTGGCCAGACCGCGACCACCTACATCACGAAGATCAAGATCGAAGTCGACGACGACTTCGCCGTCGGTGAATTCGGCATCGCGAGCTAGCGAGTTCGGGATCACGACATAGGCAGGCAATACGGGCGGGGGCGCACGACGCGCCCCCGCCCGTCATCTGCTCAAGCCGCGCCGCCGCAGAGGAGCTTGGCCTCGTGGCGAAGCTCCACGCGGACCTCGTCACCCACCGGCAGGTAGGCTCACCCGGACCTCGCCACCCAGTTCAGGTCACCTCGCGCTGTCCGCTGACAACGCGATCGAGGGCTATCGAGCGCTGATGAGCGCTGTTCGCCTCCATGGCATGCGAGTCTTCCAGCAGCTCTTTCACCAGGGCCACATCTGGTCGGCTTCCGACGGCGGCGTGCCGTGGGGCGTCTCCACGTTCCCCTCGGTCTACGGGCTGACGGCCGAGCCGATGCGCTCCGAGCAGATCGAGGAGCTCGTCGCGGCGTTCGCGGCGGCGGCGCGTCGCTGCCAGGAGGGCGGTCTCGACGGCGCCGAGCTACACGCAGGTCACGGCTATCTCGCGCATCAATTCCTCTCGCCGCTGTACAACGACCGGACCGACGAGTACGGAGGCTCGCTCGAGGATCGCATGCGCTTCACCAGGGAGGTACTCGGCGCGATGCGGGCAGCGGTCGGCGACGAATTCGTCATCGGGATCCGCATGAGCGCGAGCGAGATGCCGGGCAGCATCAGGGAGGACGAGCTGCGGCTCGTGATCGACGCGCTTCAGCGCGAGGGCCTGATCGACTACCTGACCACGTCGATGGGCGACCACTATCGCTGCCTCTCGATCGTGGGAGCGATGGAATCCCCGCCCGGCTACGAGATCCCCTCGGCCGGCCAGCTCACCTCAGCGGCGTCGGTGCCGAGCATCGTAGCGCCAGAGAAACCGCTGCGATATCGTCCCGGCATCGCTCAAGATATCTCTAAGGATCGTCGCCGCGTCTCGCGCCTGCTCCTGAAAGCGATCCGGAGCTTGCCCGACCGCGAGCAGGATGCCGTGCTCGCCTACTTGCTGGAGCGCGCGCTCGTCGATCCGCCGAGCGCCGAGGCGCCGCCCCGCGAGGGCTGGACCCGCGCGACCCCGCAGGCCTGGTTCCGCACAACGTGGATGGAGCCATCGCAGGCGTCTCCGTGGGTCGCGCGCGACGCCACGCTGATCCTGCAACGTCTCGCGCGCGGTGAGACGGTCGAGCAGATCGCCCCCGTGATCGGCCTCGACGCGCGCGTGTTGCGCGCGGTGCTGCAGGATCTCGCCAGGCGCTCCTATAGCTCCGATCGACTCCCGCGGGTCTTCGACCAGCTCGCACACACGGGAACGACGATCGCGCAGCTCGCCCGCGAGCTCGACGCGAGCGAGGAGGAGATCGCAGCGGAGCTCGAGCCCTCCGATGAGCTGATCAACGCCGTTAGCGCGGCCCTGCTGGCCAGAACGGCCGTGGCCGCACCGCCCGCGGGGTATCTCGGGACCTCCGCTCAGGGCCCGTTACGCACGATCCCGGTCAGGTTCCCAGAACAGCAGTACAGACGGCTGAAGGACTGGTGCGAGCGCAATAACTTCCCGATGGCCGTCGTCGTCCGCGGCGTCGTCGAGCGGTTCCTGGACGAGCAGCAACGGCGCGCCGCGTGAGGGCAGATCCCACCCCGACGAAAGGAGCCCAGATGTCACAGGAGAACGTCGAGACCGTCAAGCGCTTCGAGAAGCTGATGCTCGCGAAAGAGGCTGGAGAGGACACCTCGGACGACTATTCAAAGGTCCTCGAGCTTCTCACCCCCGACGTCGTGGTGAGGGTTTGTCCCTCGCTCCCGCACGGCGGTGAGTGGATCGGCCACGACGGCTTCGTCGACATGTCCAACGCCATCGTAGGGGCGCGGACGGTGACCGACGTCCCGGACTTCACCTATCTCGACGCCGGGGGCGACTTGGTCGTTGTGATCATCGCGTTCACGCACGAGGTACACGACAACAGTGAGGTCGCTCCGATCCGGATGGTCGAGATCTTCACGCTCCGCGATGGCAGGATCGCATCGCTCGATCCCTACTACGAGGACACGGTCCCGTTCGCGATCGCCAGCGGCCGCGTGAAGGCGGCGTAGCGCACGCGGCCGCCGGGGCCCGCGGTCCACGCCGGCTACGTCGCCGGCGCGACGAGCCGCTTGTAGTGCAGATCGACGCACACGAACGTCTCGGTCCTGCCGATCCCCTCGACCGCGGTCACCTGCTCGTCGAGCACGGTCAGCAGATCCTGCTGATTCGTGCACACCATCTCGACCAGCACGTCGAACCGCCCCGCGCAGATCGCGACGTAGGTGACCGACGGTAACGCGGCGAGTCGCCCCGCCAGATCGCGCTTTCCGACGTGCGGCGCGGCCGTCACGCCGATCCACGCGAGTGCCTCGAATCCGACGCTGCGCGGATTCGTGATCGCGAGCACCCGCACCGAGCCGCCGGCCAGCATCCCGTTCACACGATGCCTGACCTGCGTCTCGGAGATGTCGAGGCGCCGCGCCACCGTCTGGAGGGGAACCCGGCCGTCTGCGTTCAACTCGCGCAGGATGCGCCGGTCGATCTCGTCCAGTGGCTCGAGCTGCTGCTGTATCCCTTTGCTGTCGGGGGGCTTCCAGCGAGCGGTCTGGAAGCGCGGCTCCTGGTAGTAGAGGCCGAGGTACGGGTAGATCTCGTAATCCGCGAGGCCGGGCATCCCAACGATCTTGCGGTTGACGATGTCGGTCAGCTCGGCGAGGTCGCGGCAGATTAGTTCGACGACCACGTGGTAGCGCCCGGTCGTCACCAGGACGTAATCGACCGCCGAGATCGCCGCAAGCTCGCTCGCGATCTCGGCGGTCGAACGGGTCATGTCGATCCGCAGCGCGACGGCCGCGAACGCGCCGTACCCAAGCAGCCGCGGATCTGCGACCGTGGTGATCTGGATCACATCCCGAGCGAGAAGATCCTGAACGCGGCGGCGCGCGGTCTTCTCGGTGATGTCGAGTTCGCGCGCGATCTTTGTGAACGGCGCGCGACCGTCGATCTGGAGCAGCGCGATCAGCGCGCGGTCGGCGGCGGTGAGATCCCGGGCCGCGGCGAGCGTGTCGTGCCCGTTCACGCTGTCGCCGTTGTGGACGTTCCCTGCGCCCAGGATCTCGCGCTTGACGACGCTGCTCGCGCGCTTCTCGGTCACGGCACGATCCCGCCGGGACTTGACTTGGCGCTGCATGGGTGCGGGCTACGGGCTGACAGCGCGCAACGAGATCCTGCCGCGAATGCGAAAGATCGCCGCCCGCAGGTCCTCCTCGGGCAGCTCTGTGTTGTACAGCGGGCTTTCCACCATCCGCGTCAACAACCGCTGGCATTCGGCTGCGCCGTCTGGCGAGAGCAGCGAATACGGCGACGCCAGCTCATCGGCGAGGGCCGTAATCTCAACGCGGCACGCGCCTACGCGAGCGCTGGGAACCCAGGTTTGCGGATCGCCACAGCTGTCGACTATCTCGCGCAGCCACTTCGCCAGCAGCGCCACGTTCTCGGCCGAGGAGATCTTGGCGCCGTAGGCGGCGACGCTCGGTAGCTCGTAGGCGTCCCGATGGACCGCCAGACGGCGGATCAGCTCGTTGCGGTGAGCGCGAACCGTGGCCGCGCAGAGCGCGAGCACGAGCGCACCCGCGGCAAGCGCCGCCGCGAACGGCGGCGCCAGGAAGAACGCCGGCACGCTGGCTAGAACCAGCACACCGGCATCAACCGCGAGCCAGCGGCAAGAGCGATCGCCGGCTTGGATCTTGCGCGCGGCATGGTCGACGTTGAGCGTGCGCGGTGCGACAGGCACCTAACAAGAGTAGCCACCTGCAGCGGTGGGCCGGCCAGCAGGCTCAGCGCACGAGACGGCCCCGAACCGGGCGCCGCCACGGGCCCGTGGCCCGCGCGGCGCCCAGAATGGCACCGGCCTCGTCCCGCGCAGACCCGGCCTACGCACCGCCTATTCCGGGGGAATCGCCTTGTATGCGACGTCCGGTTCGTAGCCCTGACGGGTCAGCCACCAACGCCGCGCGTAGTAGTAGACGCCGCAGACCGCGACGAGGCCGAACACGATCAGCATCGACTTCGTGTCGTTCACGAACAGCTTCGAATCCGTGAAGTAGTAGTAGGCGATCCAGCCGTTGAGCCCGAACCCGAGCACGCCGCAGATGGTGATCAGGGGTATGCCGAACCACTTGTACCTGGCGATCGGCGAGCGACGGAATAGCTCTGGCGCGCGATACGGGAACACCGCGGCTGCGCACATCGTCCCGAGGTACACGAAGATCGACGCCAGCGTGACCGCCAGCGTGTACTTTGCGACCACGGTGTGGTTGTAGAGCAGGACCCAGATGACCGCCATTCCGAAGAACGCCAGCAGCGCCTTCACCGGCGTGTGGGTACGTGGGTTGACGTCGCCCAGACGCTCGGGCAGGAGTCGATCGAACGCCATAGCGAGCATGATCCGGCTCCCGCCCCACGCGACGCCGAACAGGATTTGGATCCCGTTCGCGATGAACCCGATCCCGATCAGCAGGAGAACGACGATGTTCGAGGTGAACACACTCGTCAGCAATCCGAAGAACGGAATCGTCGGCAGGCTCGACAACGCCGCGGGATTGACGAAGTAGAGATACCCGATCGCCTGCAGGAACGTCAGCCCGACCGTGTGAACGAAGAAGACGGCCGTGAGCGCGAGCAGAAGGACGTTCAGCCCGAGGGCTCCCTGCATCGACACGGACACGCTCCGCAGCCGCGTCGCGCTCTTCACCTCACCCGCGTTGACGACCGACCACATCGTCCAGGCGATGCCGGTCCAGATGATCGCCACCGCCCCGATCGTGTCGCTTGCGTTCAGCCCGGTTCGCTGGAAGCCGGCGGCATGCGCGGCGGCAAGCACCTTCGCGTAGTAGTTCTTCGTCCCGCTCGATCGCTCCACATAGGAGTTGAAGGCGGAGATGAAGCCCGCGTGACTGTGGCTGAGCAGCAGGATCCACATCACGAAGAAGGAGATCAGCGTCAGGCCCCACAGGAACGGCTGCACACGCAGGTAGAGCCGCGCCCCGCGAATCAAGACCCAGAGCGTCGGGATGAAGCAGACCAGCGTCACGACCGTCAATCCCCACGGTGTCGTGGCCCACGTCGCGAAGCTCAGCAGCCAATGCGCGCCGACGTTCGTGCCGACCATCGCGGCCACGGGAGAGAGCGCAAAGACGGACATGAAGTAACCGTCGAGGTTCTCCCAGAACGCCATCCAGATCACGTAGCCGCTCAGGCAGAGCGCGCATGCGACCAGCGGATGCAGCAGCCGGCTCTGGAAGACGTAGTCTCCTCCGGAGCGGGCCATCGAGACCGCGAGCATCGCGTAAGCGCCGATCATCGGCACCGCGAACAGCCCGCTGATCACGAACGACAGCCAGATGTTCGCGCCGGGGAACGCATACGGGATCCACAGGAAGCTCAGTCCCGAGATCACGATGATCCCGGTGATCATCGCGTTGTAAACCATCGCCTGGCGCGAGCCCATCAGGCGCACGAGCCCGGTGGACTGGCGCAGAAAGACCCGCTGATCGGGCCGGTCGGATACCGCTACACCGGCGCTCCCGACGGAATCGTCGGCAAGTAAATTGCGATCTGGCATTGTCTCCTCTCTCCTCGCTGAATGCGTGCCCGTGCCCGGGAAGTCTGCCGCGCCTCACCCCGATAGGAACTGCGTTCTCACACCTTTCTTGGTCACACGAATGAAAACCGCCGCCAGCATGCCCTCCGAGTACTCCGAACCGGGATTGACAATCACCGTGCGGCCAAGCTTTGAGATCGCGCGGGATTCGTGAACGTGCCCGTGGGCTCCGACCAGCGGCTGGTACTCCGCGATGATCGAACGCACCGCGGTGCTCCCGACCGGGATCATCTTCACCGAGCCCGATTCGAACACGATGTTCAACTCGGCGTCGAGCTTCGGCGCCGTGTCGAGGCCAGTGTCAGCGGGTGGCGGGTGGACGTTCAGGATCGCCGATGCCGGATCTTGCACGTGCGACATCGCGCGCTTCAGGCGCTCGCTGATCTCGGCCTCCTCATACTCGCGCGGCGAGTCCCACGGCGTGCGGTTCGAACCGCTGAAGCCGACAACCGTCAGGCGGTCGTCGATCGCGACGGACCGCTCGTCGCACAGCTCCGCGAACGGGTGCTCGGCGATGACCGTGTCCAGCTCGAACGGGTCGTCGTTGCCGGCGATCGCGACGAGCCTCGTGCCGGTGCCGGCGAGGCGCTCAGCGGCGAGGTCGAACCAATCCTGCAGTGCGGATGTCATCGCTTCGAGGAACACCGCCTTCACCTCCTCAGGGTCGGCCTTCAGTTCCTCGAAGCGCTCCACGTCGCAGACGTACACGTACTGACCGGTCGCGCGGATCGATCGCTTGAGCTCATCGAGGGCCTCGCCCTCCTCGACGACGTGCTCCTGGCCGAACACCCGAGCGGTGTACTTGCCGTTCGATCTGGTGATCGGCACGACCGCTTTTCCGGCGAGGTCGCCCCCGAGCAGCAGGACGTCAGCGTGCAACTGCTTGCTCGCATTGACGAACTTGCGGAAGGTCGTGTCGGAGCCGTGCAGGTCCGTCGCGAACAGGATCCGAACGTCCGAGCTCATGCGAGGGGCCCGGCCGAGCTCATCGAATCTCGGTCCACTCCGTCTCCGGTTCCTCTGGCAGCTCGTACCAGATGACGCGCTCCCCGACGCGCGACCGGAGCTTCCACCTGCGCGAACGCGGCGCCGCATCGATCCGCTCCATCAGCTCCCCGATCCGCCGCTTGATCAGCTCGCCGCCCGCGGGCGCCGTGTTGGTCCACTCCCGGAGCCGGCGCAGGTTGTAGGTGACCGTGCGCCACAGACCCCAGTCGTTGCCGAGGTAACGCCCGAGCTGGTCGGCGTCGATTTCCTCCATGCCCGTACCGAGCTCGTGACACGCAAGCAGCGACCCGACGTCGCTGAGGTCCTTCGGGGTCAGCTCGACCACCTGCAGCTTCGTCAGAATCAGCTCCGCGAGCCTCAGCGACGGATGGCCCGAGGCATCGAATACGGTGCGCGCCATCGGCACGCTGTGGCACATGCGGAACTCGCCGAGGAAGATGTCGAGCTGGCACGGCGAAACCGTGTCCATGTACATCAGCCGCGTCTCTCCCTGCACGGCATTGAAGTTCCGGACCGGCTCGTAGCCGCTGCGCTCGAGCACCTCCCCGACGCGGCGATGGTCTCCCTTGCGCACGATGAGGTCGAGGTCGTGGTAGGCGCGCCGGTAGCCCGCGAGGTCATCGCGGCCGTGATCGTGCACGTGCAGCCAGCAGCCCATGCCGCCGAGGAACTTGACGCTCACACCCGCGTCCTGAGCGCTCGCAGCGAGCGAGATCGCCCGCTCGACCGATGCGGATGGCTCGTCAGGAGCAGCGTTTGTCTGTGGAGATGGAGGATCGGACATGGCGCTGCGAGCTACCCCTCAACCGCGCTGCGGCGGCATTTCCATCACGCGCCGGCCTCTCGGCTCGATGCCGCCAGCGTCGATTCCTCCCCGGCCCGCAGCAGCGGAAGCACGTCACTCGCGAACAGGCGCAGGAAGCGTTCCTGATCAGCGCCCGGCCCGTGCAACACAAGGTGCCTGAAGCCCATGTCCAAGTACGGCTGGATCCGCTCGACGACGTCCTGGGGGCTGTCGGACACGATGAAGCGCGTATGCGCGCGGTCGACGTTCGCGTCGGCGAGACGTTCGAGCTCGAGAGGATCCTCGATGCCCATCTTCTCCTCGGCTGTGAGCGCCAGCGCGCCCCACCAATCGCAGGCTCGCAATGCCTTCTCGGAGTCGACGTCGTAGGACACCTTGATCTCGATCATCCGGTCGATCTCATGGGGATCGCGGCCGGCGTCGACCGCGGCCTCCTCGAGATTGCCCAAAAGCTGCTCGTACAGGTCGGCCTGCTTGCCGCTCGTACAGATGAACCCGTCGCCCACACGCCCGGCCAATCGCGCGGCCAGCGGGCCGGACGCGGCGACGTAAATCGGCACGGTCGCGTCCGGGCGGTCGTAGATCGTCGCGCGGACGGTCTGGTAGTAGTGACCGTCGAAGTCGACCCGCTCCTCGCTCCACAGCCGGCGGATCAGCGCGATCGACTCGGCCAACCGCTGGCGCCGCTCTTTCGCGCCGGGCCACTCGACCCCGGTCGCGGGCGTCTCGTTCATCGCCTCACCGGTCCCGACTCCCAGGAACACCCGGTCCGGATGCATGCACGCGAGCGTCGCGAACGCCTGCGCGACGACCGACGGGTGGTAGCGCATCGTCGGCGTCAGCACGCTCGTGCCGAGCATGATCCTCGACGTCCCCTGGCCGGCCGCCCCCAGCCACGGAAGCGCCGCGGGCGCGTGTCCGGTGTTGTGCCGCCACGGCTGGAAGTGGTCCGACAGCGCCACGGAGTCGAAGCCGAGCTCCTCCGCCAGCACCGTCAGCCCGAGCAGATCGGCGGGGCCGAACTGCTCCGCCGATGCCTTGTAACCGATCCGTAGACGTCCCGTCACCTCCGGATTCACCGCGCGGCGCTCCCTCGGCCGGCGGGTCTCGCACAAGGCGGCGTCGGCGCACTACCCATCCGTCACCCGGCCATTGCCGTCGCCATCGCCCTCGAACATGAAATCGGGCAGTCGACGCTTCTCCGGGGCCGCCAGCAGCGAGGCCTCGCGCAGATCCCATCCCCACATCCGGGTCGGGACGATCTCATAGAACTGGCGGTCGTAATAGGCACCGAAGTTCACGTACTCCTCGAGGAACGGGTCACCCTCGTAGAAGTATTTGTTGACGACCATCTCCTGGAGCTCGGCGACGAATTCGGCGTCCGTCACCCGCTTGGCGGTCCCTTCGATATTGACGCCGCGCACATCCGCGAAGCCCTCGCCGGCGTCGACCACGGCGGACAGACGGCCCCCGTTCTCGAGGTTGCGCGCATGGCGGCTCGCCTGATCGAACGGTAAATAGATCGTGCGATCGTGGACCACGAACCACAGTGCGCTCACGTAGATGGGATCGTCGCCTGCGACCGTGGCAACGCGGATTGTGTGTTCGCGCGCGAGGAAGTTCCATCGCTTGGTGCCGCGCAGCGGCGCCGCGCTGCTCAACTTGATCGTGGACATGTCAGCTGCCCCTGAGCTCGACGAGCCGCTTGGCGTACGCGGGTGCGTCCGGGATGCCGATCTCGTTCAACGGCTTCAGCCCAACCTTGAAGGCGGGACCGAGTGTCCAGAAGTTGATCGAATCGACGCCCGACGCCTTGAGCGTGTACGTGTAGCCGGCGGGCAGGTAGAAGTGCTGTCCCTCCTCGATGTCAAACGTCTTCTCTCTGCCGGTGTCATCGCTCACACATATCCTGAGCACGCCCTTCACGCAGTAGTAAGACTCATCCCAGGAGGACTGCATCCATTGGAAGTCCTCCATGTCGGCCGCGTGAAAGCACATCCCCTGGTAGAAGTAACGTGCGTCGTCCCGCTCGCGCGAGATGAAGATCGCGCTCTCGCATCCCTTGCTGAACTCGAGCCGAGGCATCTCTTCGATCTCGCCCCGGGAGATCAACCTGGGGAACCTGCGATCGGAGCGCGCCGCCACGTCGGAGAGCCGCTTGACCTCCGGGGCGGAGCTTGTGACGTTTGCCATTCCGTCTCCTTGTTTGGTTGCCTGCGCCTCGTCTGCGCCGCGTGCCACGCAGACGTGTCGCCTCACACTCGCGAATCACTGTCTCCTCCGCGTGGCGCGCTCGCTGGCCATGCCCGCAGCAGACTGACCCCGGTGTCGGGTGTGCTCGAACCCCTCAACTCAGCGTCATCAGGCTTTTGTGACCTCTCCGGTGCTTCGCGGCCAAGCCACGTCACACTACCCTAAATCGCGGCTCCAGCAGACTATCGTGACGGTATCACAAGGTCTAGGACCCTGTCAACGACCGGATTTCGTCTCCTGAAGGCCCTTCTGAAGCTGAGCTCATCGGGCCGCCTGGAGTGGAGCATCGCGGGCGGATGGGGTCACGGCCCGCGGTGAATGGGCACCAGACCGGTCGGCGCCATGCCAGCGAGCCTACGGTCCAGCGTTCTTGCTTCAGCCCCGCGATCCTCAGCGCGCTCCTTGCGCTCGACCGAGCGACGGACGAGCCGGCCACCCAGGTAACACACGGGTTCAGGCGGGTAGGCGCGGGGAGGCCGGCGCACGAGGCCGCAGTTGGCCCATTCGTCGTCCAACTCGAGCGCCAGCGACGCCAAAATTCGTCCGCCGATGTAACAGGGCCCAACGCCATTTCCTGAGAAGCCGGCGCCGAGGACAACGTTCGGGCGTCCGAGCGCGACGAAGAACGGAAGCCCATCGTAGGTCCGATCGATTGGACCGGTCCAGCTCTTGTCGATACGGACTCCCGACAGCAGCGGATAAGTGCGCTCGAGACTGCTCACGATCGAGCCGCGCCGGCGGGACTCACCGCTGAAGCCGGAGCCGACCCGTCCGCCGTACGCAAGGTAGGTGCCGCCCTGGCCGAAGGCCAGCCGGTCATCGGCGGTGCGTCGGTAATAGTTGACCAGCAGACGCGAGTCCGAGATGCACAGACCGCGCTGCAAGCCGAGACCGTCGAGCTGCGCCGCGATGCTGGCAGTGATCACGATATCGCTGCCCATCACCACGATCGACCGGCGCACGCTCGGAATGCCGGCCGACCAGGCGTTGATGGCCAACACGACGCGCTCGGCGCGGACAGACCCCTGGTCCGTCATCACGATCGATCGCGTCCCGTCAGCGACGAGGCGGCGCACCGCCGTGTGCTCATACACCCGTACGCCCGTGCGCGCGGCGGCTTCACGAAGCGCCGCAACGAGCCGAGCGGGCTGCACACTCGCCGCGGTGCGCTCGAATACGCCGGCGCCGTGAACGTTCGAGGCACCGCGTCGCGCCGCCGCCTCGCGAGAGAGCTCTTGAAACGGTGACTGGCCGACTCGCAGCAATGCGTTCATCGTGGAGCTCCAAGATCCCACCTGATGCTGATTGCTCGCCGCCCACAGCCACCCGCGTGCGCAAAACTCAGCATCGCGCGCGTGCTCGCCGCAGAACCTGCCGATCTCCTCCACTGCCAACTCGGACTGCTGGCCCAGCCAGAGGGCGCCATCCGTCCCACAGAGCCGCTCGAGGCCCAGGAAATGGTGCCAGAAGGTGAGCACGAAGCCGCCGTTGCGACCGCTCGCGCCGCCGCCGCACCTGTCCGCCTCCACCAGCGCGACATCGAGCGTGGGGTCGGTCCGCTTGAGGTGGATCGCAGTCCACAGCCCAGTGAACCCGCCGCCGACAATGCACACGGTGGCCGCGTCCGAACCGACCAGGGGAGGCCGGAGCTCGTACTGACGCTCGAGTTGCTGCAGCCACCAACTTCGGCTTGCACCGCGATCGCCCGGCGCGTACGGAGATCGAAACGCGAGCTCGGCCGCGAGCGGCAGAGTCGCGCGGCCAGTCGGCGATGAACGAATACTCGCCAAGATTGGCTTCACGCGTCGCCTCCGATCCTACGGGTCGCAATCGGCATGTCGCGCTCACACTGATCGCGATTCGTGCCGGCCTCTCGACGGCGTCCCGGTGCGGAGAACGACACGCAGGCCCGCCAGCGCCGTGCCCTCGAACCCAAGCCGAGCCGGATTAAGCACTGCCGTGATGCGCAGCGTGGCAGCACCGTTGAACCTGGCGTACGAGGCACGCACTGACGCTCAAGCGAGCGAGCGATCGCTCGAACGACCGACGCCCACCTGAGCTCAGGCCAGCAAGCAGCTTCCGGTCGAGCTCGGGGAGGTCGGGAGCTGAGCGCTGCGACGTCACTCGCGATGATCTCGGCGAAGACTGATCTTCTAGCAGTCCGACGGTCGATCGTTCGATCTGCGAGAGCTTCGAGAGATCCTGGCGACGCGGCTCGCGCGGGGCGAGCGTGATTCCCGGTCACGGTGGAATACGAAGCCTGAAGGGGTGAAATCCTCGTGGATCCGCCTTTATGCCTCGCATTTTGCCGGATTACGAAACCCTACCGCATCGAAGACTCGCGGATTGATCAAATACCACACGCCGGAGCGCGTGTTCCGTGAGCCACGTTCAGTCTCAGACGCGACGCGCAGTCTGGCCCACCCAGGATGCGCTTTCTGCGAAAAGAGCGAGATCTCTCTCGTATTCAGGCGTAAGGGTTGACAAAGGTGTCGGAATTCGAGATGATCGGGGCATGGCTCGTGAAATTGCGGCTTAAGTCCGCAATTGGCGCTTGAGGAGGTGAGGGTCGGGTGATGGAGACCGCAGTGGTCGAGAAGCTGGTGGAGCGCGAGAGCATCCCGTCCGAGGAGTACCGGGCGCGAGCGAAGCGGGTCGCGGTTGAGGCGTCTGCGCGCAACCTTGAAGGCACGCTCGCGTGGTCGAAGGGAGGCGGCACGGTCGACCGCTACGCCGATGTGCTGTACCTGACCAACCACTACTCGCAGTTTCCACATATCCAGGATCTGGCGCCCTACTGGAGCGGCCGTGCGCATGCGGCTTGCCTGGTGACAAAGGAAGGTGAGACGGTTCTGTTCTCGGACATCGCCGACTGGCGGCGCGATCTCGTTGTCGCCGACCGCGTCGTCGTGTCGCTGGATCTTCCCGCGGCGATCGCTAGAGTGCTCGAGGAGCTCGGGCTCGCGCATGCTCGGATCGGCCTCGCTGGGTTTGAGTCGATGGTGGTGGCGACTTGGCAACGCCTCCGCTCCCAGACGCCGGGCGTCGATTGGGCCTACGCCGACGATCTCCTCGAGCGGATGCGTGCGGTCAAATCGCCGTCGGAGATCGCGATCATCCGCGAAGCCGTCTCGGTCGGAGACGCGATCATGGGTGCGATGCTGGATGCGTGCGTGCCGGACGCGACCGAGGCCGACGTCGCGGCTGCCGGTTACGCGACGGGGATCAAGCGTGGCGCGGTGATATACGACCTCCCTGGCGCCTCCGGCCCGAACAGCAACGCCTTCTGTCACGGATCGCTGCCGTCGTGGTCGATGCGTCGCTTGGCCGAAGGCGATCTGTGGCACTCCGATATGTATGGCGCGTACCACGGTTACTACTACGATTTCACCCGTTCAAAGGTCGTGGGGCGAGAGCCGACGGATGACCAACGGGCTGTGCTGGAGGGTGCGATCGGGGTGGTTACCGCCGTGATCGAAGCTCTCCGCCCGGGGGTGACGTTCGACGAAGCGTTTCGTGCCGGCGAGGCGTTTCTCAGCACCAGCGGCTTCGATGCAGGGACCCCCGATGACGTCGTGTCCGGGCTGGGCCAGGCGTTTCCGTCATTCGGCCACAGCCTCGGTCTGGCGTGGGAGGCACCTTGGATCGTCCCCGGGAACCATGCACAAGCGCAGGAGAACATGTATCTCGCGGTCGAGGCAGCTGTGGGCCTGCCGGGGATCGGCGCCGCTGGTTTCGAACAGGACATCCTGATCACCAAGGACGGCGTCGAGGTCCTCCCGACCCTGCCCGCCCGGTCCTGGAGTGCGTGAAGCGGACGGGCAGGTGTCGGTGGCAACGTCTTTGGAGCCGAAGCTCGCCGCCGTTCGCGACGCCGTCGCGGCGCGCCGCGATGAGATTGCCGAGCTTGCGAGCCAACTCGTTCGCTTCGATACGACGGCCCGGCTGGGCGACACTCCGCCCCGGCAGGAACGCGCGCTGCAGGAGTTTCTCGGCGAGCGACTGCGGGGCAGTGGAGCACAGGTCGAAATCTGGGAGCCCGAGCCGGCCTGCATCTCAGCATGGCGAGCGCAGGTCGGGTCGGATCGTCTGAGCTTCGCCGGACGTCCGCAGCTCACAGCGCGCTGGGACGGAGGCGAAGGGCGCAGTCTCATCTTCAACGGCCACATCGACGTCGTCTCGGCCGAGCCGCGCACGGCCTGGTCGGCTGATCCGTTCGCCGGAAGGATCGCCGAAGGTCGGGTCTTCGGTCGAGGAGCTTGTGACATGAAAGGCGGCATCGCGGCGATGGTGATCGCTGCCGAAGCAGTCGTGTCGGAATGCGGATCGCCGCCGGGCACATTGATCTTGAACACGGTCACCGATGAGGAATCCTCGGGGGCGGGAGCGTTGGCGTGCATCGCCGCCGGCCTTTCGGCCGACGCGGTGATCGTCCCGGAGCCAACGTCGTTTGACGTATGGGTCGCTTGTCGCGGCTCGCTTACGCCGACTATCGAAGTCAGCGGGCGACCAGGTCACGCGGAGCTGGCGCAGCCCCACTGGCGCGCCGGGGGCGCGGTGAACGCGATCGAAAAGCTCGGCGTCGTGACCGAAGCTGTGGGCGCGCTGCGCCGCGAGTGGTCTGGGCATCCGGATCATCGACATCCCTATCTCTCGCCCGGCACGGTGGTGCCCGTGATCGTCGAAGGGGGCGAGTGGTTTGTCACATACCCGGCCACCGCGCGCCTGACGTGCGAGCTGATGTATCTCCCTGGCGCGGCTGACTCTGCGGCCACGGATGGTCGGCGAGGCAGACGCGTAGCCGAAGAGTTCCAGCGATGGATAGGCGCTGCGTCTGCGGGCGATCCGTGGTTGGCCGAGCATCCGCCACGGATCAGCTGGGGCTCGGATATCCCGCCCGCTGAGATCGAGCCCACGCATCCACTGGCCGTGATCGTTCTCGGCTGCGCTCGTGCATCGGGGCAGGAGAGCGCAATCGCCGGCTTCGATTCGTGGTTCGATGGCGCCTCCTTCATCCACGCGGGTACGCCGGCCGTGGCGTTCGGGCCGCCCGGTGTGAACTTGGCGCATGCGATCGACGAGTCAGTGGCTGTCGATGACTTGGTCGCTTGTGCGCAGTCGCTCGCGATGGCAGCGCTCGTCTGGGGTGAGAGTGGATGACTCCGAAAGCGCGAGGTCAGATTCGCAGCGCTGACGAAGGCGCCGACGCACCGGCCCCGAGCACGTCAGCCCAGATCGATGAGCTTCCGCAGATCGAGCGCTGGATCATCAGCCTTCTCCAGGACGATGGCCGCATGTCGTTCAACGGGATCGCACAGCGCATTGGGCTCAGTGAAACGAGCGCGCGCAGGCAGGTCCAGAGGCTGATCCGGGACGGCACGATCGCGATCACTGCGGTCGCCAATCCCCGGCTGCTCGGACTCGAGGCGATGGCCTGGATCGGCGTGACCGTCAACTGGGCGCGGGCCGAGAACCTCCAGAGCTCTCTGCTCGAGATCCGCGGCATCGACTATGTCGCCACCACGTCCGGTCGCTTCCAGATCCTGGCCGAGATCGGAGCCACCGACACTTCGGACCTCAGCTCACGCATCGACCTCGTCCGTGCCGTCCCCGGAGTCACATCCACCGAGACGTTCCCATACCTCGACTTGTTCCACCAGGAGTTCCGATGGCTGGGTCCGAACAACCCGAACGAGGGTCATCTCGAGCGCGCGAGCGTCGTGCGCTCGCTTTCCGATCTCGATCGGCAACTCATCCTGGAGCTGCGTCGGGACGGACGCCAGTCGTTCCGTCAGATCGCGAGCTCGGTCGATGCGCCCGAGCACCAGGTTCGTGCTCGTTATGCCCGCCTCGTCGACGCGGGCGTCCTCCGTGTCATGGCGGTGCTCAACCCCGCCCGCCTCGGTATCGACACGATGGCCTCGCTCGGCATCCGGGTCGAGCCGGCAACGCCTGTCCGCGAAGTGGCCAGGGCGGTGTCAGATCTTCGCGGCGTGGACTACGTTGTGATCTGTATCGGTCGCTACGACATCATGGCGGAAGTCATGTCGCGATCCCGCGAGGACCTCGCGCACATGGTCGAGCACGACTTGGGCCGGATCGATGGTATTGCGTCCAACGAACTGCTCCAGTACCTCCGACTGCAGTACCGCGATGAGAGCGTCTGGAGCGTCGGCCGCGTATCGGCCGTGGAGGGATAGGACATGAGCATCAGCGAGCGAGTTGCAGTCGATTTCCGGGCCCGGGCGCCGCAGAATGAGTACGAGGAGCGGTGGCGGCGCGCTCAGACGCGTTGCCGCGAGCTCGAGCTCGATGGCCTGCTGATCTCGTCGCGAGGGGGTGGCACCGTCGATTCCTATGCGGACGTCTTATACCTCTCGAATCACTATTCCCCGTTTCCTCTGATCGCCGACGTTCCCGGAAGCTGGAGCGGCAGGTCGCACTCGATCATCGTTCTCGGCAGCCATGATGAGCCGACCCTGGTGGTCGACATGCCGGATTGGCGTCGGGACCTCGTCGCTCTGGACGACGTGCGCTTCTCGCTCGATCTGCCATCAGCGGTCGGCGCTGTCCTGGCTGGTCGTGGCCTGACCGAGGCCCGCCTCGGTCTCGTCGGGACCGGTTCAATGGTGGCCTCGACATACCTCAGGCTGAGGGATGCTGTCCCGAGTGCGCAGTTCAGCGAGCACGACACGCTCGTGGCGGAGCTACGGGCTACGAAGAGCCGGTACGAGCTCGAGCGCCTCAGGGAGGCGGGCGAGATCGGCGGGAAGGCGATCGGAGCAATGATCGCCGCCGCATTGACTCCAGGGCGCACCGAGGCGGAAGCAATTGCGGCCGGCTACGCGGTTGCCATCTCCTCGGGCGTGGCCGTGTACGACGCTTGCGTCGCGTCAGGCCCCAACAGTGACTATTACGCCCACGGTCGTCTGCCGTCGTGGTCGACGCGGACGCTGGAGGCCGGCGATTTCTTTCACGTCGACTCATATGGGGCGCTGAACGGCTACCTCTATGACTTTGCTCGTTGTTGCGTGGTCGGCGGACACCCGAGCCCGGCGCAGCGCGAGGTGCTGGACGCGGTGGTCGACGCTGTTCACGCCGGCGTGGAGGCGATCGCGCCGGGTGTCCGCGCTGGGGAGGTGTACGAGGCGGTCCACGGGCTCTTGGCGCAACGGTCGATGCTGCCGCAGGCCGGCCCCTCCGAGCCGCTCATCAGCAACGCCCTCAGCACCAGCTTTCCAGCCCACGGTCACTCATTCGGGATGGGCTGGGAGCCGCCGTGGCTGAAAGCCGGCGGCGACGAGGTGATCGGCGAAAGCATGTGCTTCGGGATCGAGGCAATGGCCGGGAGGCCGGGAGTCGGCTCCGCAAAGTTCGAACAGGACGTGCTTGTAACGGGAGCGGGTGTGGAAATCGTCACCCAGATCCCGACCCACTACTGGTAAGCAGCAGATACTCGCAAGCAAGAGATCGAGGAAAGAGCGTCGGGGAGTACACCATGGCAGACGACACCACACAGGCGACGGCCCTTCCACCGAGCAGCGCCTCTGAGCTGTACCACCGGCGATCCTCCGGGCTCGTCCGCGAGGGAAAGCCGCTCGACGCGATTCTTTTCAATTTCGCCGGCGGCACAATCGGCCCGGTGATCGGTTGGCTGCTGCTGTTCGCGATCCCACTGTATCCAGGATCAAACGTGCTCCTGACGGTCGTGATCGCCGGGGTGTTGGCGATCGGGCTCAATCTGACCTATGCGTTTTTCGCTGCAATTATGCCAAGGTCGGGAGGTGACTACGTCTTCATAAGTCGTACGTTCAATCCGGTGCTCGGCTTCGCGGCGAACGCGAGCTTTATGTTCTGGCTTACCTTCTACATTGGAACCGCTGGCTCGTTGATTGGCCAGCTCGGGTTGGCGGCGGCGTTCCGCGAGCTCGCGGTCGCGACCGGCCATCTCAACCTGGCCACGGTCGGGAACTGGTTCTACACGGACCGAGGCAAGTTCATCTCGGGCTTGGCGATGATCATTCTCGTCGGGCCGTTGTTGATCGTCGGCAGGCACGGCCTGCGAAGCTACTTCCGCTTCCAGAAGTGGGTATTTTTCTTCTGCTTCGTCACGCTCGCGATCACGCTCGTGGCCACACTGGTGATGTCCAAGAGCTCGTTCGTGCACTCGTTCAACGGATACTTTGCGCACTTCGGCAAGACTGACAACGCGTATGGCGTCATCAACAAGACTGGCGGACCGCATGGAGCCTTCAGCCTGAAGGAGACCTTGCTCGCCGTCACGTGGCCGACCTACATGCTCACATTCCTGCTGCAGTCTGCGTACTGGGCAGGTGAGCACAAGAAGGGTCTGCGAGCTCATCTGATCGGCATGCCGCTAGCCTTTGTGATCGCACTCGCGATCACATTGATCGTCGTGGCGGCGAGCCTCCCCGCCTACGGCGTGAACTTCTTGAGCGCGCTAGGCAATACTCCACCCGCCACATACGGGGTTGGGTTCACGCCATACTACGTCGAATTGGTGGGGACATGGACGGGACCGGTGATCGGCATCATCATGGCTCTCGGGCTCAGCGCATGGCTCGTTACCTATGTCCCGGTGTTGAGCATCATGGTGACGCGAAGCATGCTGGCGTGGTCCTTGGACGGCATCATGCCAGAATGGCTCGGCCGGGTTGACGAGAAGCGCCACAACCCGGTCAACGCAACGCTCGTGTGCTACGCCGTGTCGATCGTCTTGCTGGCTCTCTACTCGTTCACCTCCTATTTCTCGGTGGTGACCGCGCTGCTCGGCTTTGACATCACGTTCTTCATTACCTGCGTCGCAGGAATCGTGTTCCCGTTCAGGCACAAGGCGCTATTTGACAACTCCGACGGCAACACTCGCTTCCACGGATTCCCGGTCCTGTCGATCTGTGGAATCGCGGGTGCGCTCGGCGTCGCGGGGATCATCGCGATCCTGTTGCTGGATCCCAACTCCGGGACCAGCATCGCGCACAACAAGAAGGAGATCTACGGAGACGTCGTCGCGTTCGCCGTGGGAGTTCTCATCTTCCTGGTGGCTGCCCGAATACAGCGCCGGCGTGGGATCGACGTGCGGGCTGCATACCGTACCTTGCCGGTGGAGTAGCTGCGGTGCTCCGACGGTTGCGAGGCGGCGGCAGGGCAGCGGATCGGTACCGGCTCTTGTTCGCAACCGATCTTCACGGCTCGGAGAACTGCTTTCGCAAGTTCCTCGGAGCCGTGACCGTCCACCGGGTGGACGCGCTGGTGCTCGGGGGCGATCTCACAGGAAAGGCGCTGCGCCCGCTCGTTGAGTGCAAGGACGGGCTGAGGGCCGGCCTGAACGGAAGCGGACCACTGATCGTCAACGAGGAGGCGGCCGTCGTGTTCGAAAAGCGGACGGCGGCGTCGGGTGCCTACAGCGTGCGACTGACCGCTGAGGAAGCGAGCGCACTCGATGCGGATCGAGTTGATGAAATCGTGCACGTCAAGGCTGTGGAGCGAGCGCGCGCCTGGGCTCGGCTCGCCGGGGAGCGGCTCGCGGACACGGGCGTGAAGTGCTTTGTGACCGGCGGCAACGACGATACGCCCGACGTCCTGGCAGCGTTCGATGACGCGAATCCCAGCGTGGTGTTCTGCGACCAGCGGGTGGTCGCTCTGGACGGTGGTCCGACAATGGCGAGCGTCGGCTTCAGCAACCTGACGCCCTGGGACACGCCTCGAGAAATCAGCGAAGACGCGCTCGGTGCGATGATTGACAGCGTGGTTGAAGAGCTCGGCGACCCGGGATCGAGCATCTTCTGCTTCCACGTTCCCCCGATCGCCTCCGGGCTGGACCGGTGCCCGCAACTGGATACCTCGACCGACCCTCCAACCGTTGTGAGAATCGGCGGCGAGGTGGTTTTCGGCGACGCCGGGAGCTCGGCGGTGAGACAGTCGCTCGCCCGCTACCAGCCTCGGGTTGCCCTGCACGGACACATTCACGAGTCACGCGGCGCGGCGAGAATCGGTGCAACGCTTGCGCTCAACCCCGGCAGTGAGTACCGCGACGGGATCCTGCGGGCCGCGCTGGTCACGATCAGCGGGACCGATGTGCGGCACCAATTCATCGCCGGCTGATGCGGCCGGCTGAGCGGCCGGACGGCCCACAGAGAATGACCGGCCCTCGAAGCGACGTCGTCGATGAGGCGCAGCGGCTGATCGCCGCGGCGACGGAGCGGTCAATCTTGGTGCGCTTCGTCGGTGGTGTGGCGGTCCGCCTTCTCATCCCAGACCTTCCGGCGGTGCTCCAGCGCGAGTACAAGGACATCGACATCGTCACGAGCGCTGCCGATGGCAGCAAGGTCGAGAGCTTCTTGGCGGCAGCGGGCTACGAGCCAGACACTGAGTTCAATACGCTCAACGGCTACCGCCGGCTGCTGTTCTACGACGATCCGAATCGCCGGCGCGTCGATGTGTTCGTCGGCTCGTTCGCGATGTGCCACAGCATTCCGATGGAAGGTCGCCTCACGGCATCGTCGCCGACGATCCCACTCGCGGAACTGCTCCTGACGAAACTGCAGATCGTCGAGCTCACGACCAAGGATCTCGTCGACATAGCCGCCCTCCTGCTTAGATTCGGGCTCAGCGACGAGGACGGCGCCGGCATCAACGTGATGCGAATTGCGCAGCTCGCGGGAGCCGATTGGGGGCTGTGGCGAACGATCAAGCTCAATCACGAGCGCGTCCGGGAGCGGCTTCCGACGTTGGGGCTCGGCGACGCCGATGTGGCAGCGGTCAGCGAGCGGCTCGATGGGATCTGGCGTGCCGTAGACACCGCGCCAAAAGGTCTTCGCTGGAAGCTGCGCGACCGCGTCGGCGACCGAGTGAGGTGGTATGAAGAGCCTGACGAGGTCGAGTAGCCCGCCGGCATGGCGACGACGCGGGTAGCGGTGATCGGCGGCGGCATCGCCGGCTGTAGCGCGCTCTATCACCTCACGCGACTGGGATGCGCGGATGTCACGCTCATCGAACAGAACGAGCTGACCAGCGGCTCAACGTGGCACGCCGCCGGGTTGTGCACACATTTCATTCGCAGCCCTTACCTGATGCGCCTGCTCCGAGTCAGCCTCGAAACCTACCGGGAAATCGGCCAATCCACCGATACCGGGGTGGGCTTTCACCAGTGCGGGTCCGTGCGGCTCGCCACCGATGAGAACCGGGTGATGCAATTTCAACAAGTCGCGGGCATCGCCGAGCAGGTGGGGGTTCCATTCGAAATCGTCGAACCGGGGCGGGTCCAGGAGCTGTTCCCGCTCGCCTCAGTCGACGGTGTGATCGCCGGGGCGCATCTGCCAACCGACGGACACATCGACCCGGCGACTCTCACGATGGCGCTTGCGAATGCAGCCACGGCGGCTGGCGCGAGGATCGTTCGGCACACCGCGGTGACGAGCATGGAACACACGGGCGGTCGCTGGCGTCTCCGCGCCGGCGATAGCGAGATCATCGCCGAGACCGTGCTCAACGCGGCCGGGCAGTGGGCGCGCCACGTCGCGCGCCTTGGTGGTGCCGACCTCCCGATCAATGCTCTGGAGCATCAGTATGTCCTCACCGAACCGATCCCCGAGGTGGCCCAGCTCGGCCGCGAACTACCTGTCCTGCGCGATCCTGACGGCTCCTACTACATCCGCCAGGAGGGCGACGCACTGATCGTCGGGCCGTTCGAGCGCAATCCCCTGCCGTTCGGCGCCAACGGCATTCCCGCGGGATTTCACGGCCGTCTGCTTCCAGGAAGGTTCGACCAGATCGAGAGCGTTCTAGTCGCGGCAAGCAAGCGCGTCCCTCTCCTGGAGAGTACCGGACTCAAGACGATCATCAACGGGCCGGACGCGTACACGCCCGACGGCAAGTGCTTGATGGGGCCGATTCCGGGCACGCGTGGATTCCACGTGCTCGCCGGGTTCAGCATCTTTGGGATCGTTTTCGGCGGTGGCGCAGGCAGATTCGCGGCTGAGTGGATTCTGCGCGGCGAGCCCAGCGAGGACATGTGGGAGCTCGACGTCCGACGCTTCGGCCCCTATGCCGTTAGTCCGGGCTACGTCCTCGCGCGGGCGAGAGACGTTTACGAACGGGAGTACGCAATCGAGTATCCCGAGGAGGAAAGATCGGCGGCGCGGCCACTGAAGACAGGGCCACTGTACGACCGCTTGAGGGCTAATGGGGCCGTGTTCGGCGCGCGCTTCGGGTGGGAGCGGCCGCTTTGGTTTGCGCGCGGCGGACCCGCCATCGACCGCTATTCCTTCGCGCGCGGAAACTGGTTTGGGGCCGTCGGCAAGGAGTGTCGCGGCGTCCGCTCGGGCGTCGGCGTACTCGACCAGACCAGCTTCGCGAAGTTCGAAGTGTCCGGGCCGGGAGCTTCAGCATTCCTCGATCGGCTGTGCGCGAACGCAATTCCGACCTCGACGGGCCACATGGCCTTGACTCAGATGTGCACCCAGGCCGGCGGGATCGAATGTGACGTCACCGTCACGCAACTATGCGCGGACCGCTACTACATCGTCTCGGCTGCGGCTGCCGAGCAGCACGACCTGGCGTGGCTCAACGCGCACGTTCCCGAGGACGGGTCGGTGCGAGTGGACAACATCTCGAGCGCCTGGGGCGTCCTGACCCTCGCAGGTCCGGGCTCGAGAGAGCTGTTGCAGGGGCTGACCTCGACCGACTGCTCGCGCGAGAGCTTTCCCTTCTTCACCTGCCGAGATATGTATGTCGGAATGGCTCCGGTGCGAGCGCTGCGCGTCTCGTATGTAGGCGAGCTCGGCTACGAGCTCCATCATCCGCTCGAGTACCAGCTGCACATCTACGATCGCCTCCGGTCCGCGGGCCGAGCACACGGCCTGGTCGACTTCGGCTACAGGGCGCTGGACTCGCTCCGCCTGGAGAAGGGATACCGGCTATGGGGCAGCGATTTGGGAATCGGCCACTCACCGCTCGAGGCCGGCATGGAGCGATTCGTCGACTTCGACAAGGGAGACTTCATCGGTCGGGAGGCGCTGCTCGCCCAGCGCGAACGCGGCGTCCTGACGCAGCTCGCATGCCTTGCGATCGACACTCAATCGTACGACGCACACGGGTACGAGTCGGTGAAGGCGGACGGGCGCATCATCGGGTACGTCACCTCAGGGGGATATGGTCACGCAGTGGGCGTCAGCATCGCGCTCGCTTACATGTCGGCCGAATATGCGGTGCCGGGCGTCGAGCTGGGCGTTGATCTCCTCGGTCGCACTCACCGCGCACAGGTCGTCGCCGCTCCGATCTACGACCCCGCAAACGAGCGACTGCGCGCGTGATGTCCGACGCCCGGTCGAGTGCCCTGACGCACTATCGAGGCTCGGTCCGTCGGCGGCGAGGGTCCGGCTTCCGGATCACGACCGACCGCTCGCCTCGGAGGTCCAGGACAAATAAAGGAAGACCGACAGCTGACAGGTCAGAAGTCGCTGCTACGTCGCCGTACGGCGCGAGCGAATCGCCTGCTCAGACTGCCGCGCGGTGACGACCGTGACCGGCAAGCCGAACTGCTCCACGCGGTGAGGCAGGTCGCGACGCAACCACTGCGAGACTCTCGCTGGCAACGTTGAGATGATGATCTCATCGACGCCGATGCTCGTGACCGTGTCGCGCACGGCGATGAACGGGTCTGCATTGCCGATCACGCTTTCGACACGGCCTCCAGCAGCCTCCTCGAGGAGCGGAATCGCGAGCTCCAGCGTCGCGGTCGCTTCGTCAGTGTCCGGATCCCAATATGGACGGGGCACCAACAGCGTGAATGAACAATCGGAGCGCGCGGCGCGCGCACGGACAGCGTTGAGCAGCAGCGGCGTCGCCGCCGTGCGATGCGCCACGACCAGCACTCGTGTTGGAGCGGCCGCCATCTCGAGCCAACCCCGATTGTCGCATCGCCCGCCCGCAGCAATCGGCAATCGGCAAGCGGACGGCCGCGGCGCTCCCAGTCCCGCTCACCGGCGACGTTGATCGTCGTCTGTTGATCGCGTAGATGCCGCTCAGGCGAGAGCCGCGATCTCGGCCTCGTCGGCCGCGATCGCGGGGGCGAGTTTCGTGATCGTGACCGGGACGGCGGACATCCTCGGCATCGCGTTGATCGGCTGCACGTCGGTCTGGCAGCTGATCAACAGGTTCACGTTGACGCCAGGGCCAGGTTGGCCAGGCAGCCCGCCCCACGCGTGGGCGATCGAGACGACGCCGCGGCGCAGCCGCGCATCAGGCTGCACGATCGCCTCGACGGCGCCGTGCGCGGAGGCGATCTCGACCGTGTCGCCAGGCTCGAGCGTCAGCGCGGCGAGCTCTTCCGGGTTCAGATAGGCCGGGTTGTACGGCGCGCGCCTGAGCGTCCCGCGCAGGGCGTTGCCGGTCGCGTTCATGACCTGGTGCATGCGCCTGGTCGTCAGCAGGTGGGTGAAGTCAGGCCCCGGACCGAGCTCGCCGTGCTCGATCGCGCGGAGCAGCTGCCCCATCTCGTCGGCCACATCCGCGGGCATGACGTCAAATCTGGCATCGGCACCTGGCCGGGCCGGTTGCACGATCGCCGACGGATGCTCGTAGACGCGGCCGGCCGGAGCATCCTTCAGGTCCTCTTTGAGCCCCTGCAGCGAGATCGGACCCGCGGCGAGCCGGATCTCCAGCAACTCGTCGGTCGTCGGGGCCGTCTCCATGTCGAGTGCCACGCCCTGGAACTCGAGCGCGACGCCGAGCCGTTTGGCCAGCGCCCACCAGACGTACCACGCGTCAACCAGGTCCGAGCCCGCCGGGCGATCAAGGACAGCCGGCGTGTACTGAGCCCAGCTCGTCGGCAGGATCACGAAGCCCGCGTAGCTGAGGGGCAGGTCCGGACGCTCGTACATCATCAGCGGCGGCAGGATGTAGTCGGCCAGCTGGGCAGTGGGTGTCATGTACGGCTCGATCGCCACCAGCAGCTCGAGCGACGCGAGCGCCTCGACGGCCAGCCGCTGGTCCGGCAGGCAGACTGCCGGATTGCCCCCGTCCACGATCAAGGCGCGGATCTGACCCTCGCCGGGTGTCAGTATCTCTTCGGGCAGCGTGCTGGAAAGCCGGTCCTCCCCGAGCTTGCCGGCGCCCCTGATGCGACTCTCGGGGACTGCCTGGAAGGAGCGCGGCGGCGCGATCACCTCGGCGTGGAACGCGAGGACCGGCCCGATTGGGTCGATCACCGCCTTTTCGCCGGCACGGCGGAACCGGCCGCAGATGATGTTGAGCGTGTCCACCAGGTGGAACGTCGGGTTCGAGAACGGGGCCATGCTCGGTCCGGTCGCCGCATACGCCGCGCCGGCCTTGCAGTCCCGCGCGAAGAGCTCCGCCACGGCCCGGATCTGGCCTGGCCGGAGGTCCGCCGAGCGCTCGACCAGATCGTCGGTGAACGGCTCGACCGCGGCCTTCAGCTCGGCGATCCGCGCCTCCCCGACGTATCCGGCGACGAACTCCTGGTCCTCCCATTTTTCCTGCAGAATCAAGCGGACGATCGCCGCCGCGATTGCCGCATCCCGGCCCGGAAGCGGTTGCAGGAACAGGTCGGCGTGGTGGGCCGTCTCCGTCCGTCGCGGATCGATGCAGATGAGCTTGAGCCCGCGCGCCTTCGCGCGCTTGAGCATCCGCGTCGGATCAGGGCTCATCAGCTGCGCGGTGAAATGCGACACGAGCGGGTTGGTGCCGAAGAACAGGAGCACCTCGGCCTGATCGATGTCCTGCAGCCCGGCGCCCCAACCGCCCTGACGCTCGAAGCTGATCAGGCGCGCCGACTGGTCGATCGTGGCTGGCGAGAAATACTGGGAGGACCCGATCGCATCCAGGAAGCCGTTCTGGATGCGGTGCGTCGCCGCGAACAGGCCTGCCGTGCCCGTGAAGGCGGCGACGGCCTGCGGACCGTGGTGAGCGAGGATTCCGCCCAGCTTCTCGGCGATCTCGTCGAGCGCCTGCTCGCTCGGTATCTCGACGTACGTGCCGTCGTCCATGCGCTTGAGCGGGCGCAGGAGTCGCGATCGGCCATGATGCGCGTCCTCGGCCTGACGTCCCTTGAAGCAGAGGTACCCGCGCGAGATCGGGTTCTCGCGATCGCCTTTGACATCGACGATCCGGTTGTGCTCGTCGTCGATCGTCAGAACCAACCCGCAGAGCGCGCTGCAGATCCGGCAGAAGGTGCGAGCCTCTCTCATCCCTCAGCCAGCGCCAGGACGGGCTCCGCCGCGGCGGCCTCTGGCTCGGTCTCGCGCAGGACTCGGACGGTCGCCCGGCCGTGTGGGATCAGCAGGGAGCACAGGGTGCAGACGATCATAAAGCCGGTGGCCATCGCAAACGTGTCGTTGAAACCGGTCACCGTGGGGTAGATCCCGTGCACGTTGTCGGCGATAAACGTCGCGGACAGCTGAGCGCCGATCGCCCCTCCGATCGTCCGCGCCACTGTGTTCATGCCTGTGGCCGCTCCGGTCTGCTGTGGCGGCACCGCGCCGACGATGAGGTTTCCCAGTGGCGCGTACGCCAGGCCGATGCCGATCCCGACGAGCAGCGCGCAGAACACCATGTCGAGAGGGTGCAGCTTCAGGACCGTCGTCAACACGAACCCGATCGTGGCCACGGCCGACCCACCGATCACACCCGCGCGGGAGCCGAACCGCCGCGCGACCAAGCCGGCGCAGAAGCTCATGCTGACGGTTCCCGCCGTGAACGGGAGCAGGTACACACCGGACATCACGGGTGAGGCGCCGAACCCGAACCCGGTGCTCTTCGGCAGCTGCGCGAACTGTGGAAACACGATGAAGATCGAGTACATGCCGGCGCCGAGCAGGAACGCCGCCAGGTTGGTCGTCCAGACGCCGCGGATCCGCATCATCGCCATGTCGATCAACGGCTCTCGGCTCCGCGTCTCGACCAGCACCCACAGGGCACAGACGGCCAGGCCGCCGGCGATCAGGCCGATCGTCTTCGGCGATCCCCAGCCCCACGACGTGCTCTCTGTCACGCCGAGCAGCGCCATCGTGATGCCGAGGCTCATCAGCCCTGCGGCCAGCCAGTTGATCTTGCCGCCGACGCGGACCGGAGACTCCGGCACGAACAACCACGTGCCGATCATCGCCAGAACGATCACGACAAGCGGCAGCCAGAAGATCCACTGCCAGGTGAGGTGCTCGACGATGAAAGCGCCGGCGACGATCCCGACCGCCGCGCCCATCGCCATGACCCCCGACAGGAAGCCGATCGCGCCGGCGACTCGCTCGCGCGGGAACTCGTCGCGCACGATGCCGAACGAGAGCGGGAAGATCCCGCCGGCCAGCCCCCCGACCGCGCGGCCCACGATCAGGACGGCGAGTGAGTGGGACAGTCCGGAGAGCAGAGTCCCCAGTGCAAACACCACGAGCGTCCAGATGAGAACGCGCCGCTTGCCGTACATGTCGCCGAGCCGGCCGATGATCGCGGTGCCGACGGAGGCCGCCAGCAGGTACCCCGTGAGGATCCAGCCGACCCCGCTCTCGGACGCTCCCAGGTCGTGCTGGATCACGGGCAGCGCAGGCACGACTGCCGAGCCGAGCAGGCCGTACGCGATGCCCGCGCTCCCGAGGACCGCGATCGTGACAGTAGGCCGTGCGCGGCTCCCCACGGCGACATCGTACAACATAAGCGGAGCATTCGCTCCATTTTCACCGCCGCTCATTGCGCGCGACTACATGTGAAGGAGAAGCCGATGTCTGAGACGACGATCGAAGCGCTCGCGGCCGAGGTGCAGCGGCTCAGCGCTCGCGTCCAGGAACTGCTCGATCGCGCGGAGATCGCAGAGCTCAAAGCTCGCTACTTCCGCCTCGTCGACGAAAAGGACTGGGATGCCTGGCGGGAGTTGTTCACCGACGACGCGCAGTTTTACTTCGGGGGCGCTCGACGCATCGACGGGGGCGAGGCGTTCGTGTCGGCGGTGCGCGGGATGCTGGACGGCGCGCCCGGCCGTGCGCGATCGGTGCATCGGGGCCACATGCCCGAGCTGACCGTGGACAGCCCGACCGAGGCGCACGGCAGCTGGGGTCTCGCGGACTACATCGAGTGGCCGCCTGATCGCGAAACGGGGACTCGCACGGGATTCAGGGGCTACGGACACGAGATCGAGACCTACCGCAAGGTCGACGGGGTGTGGAAGATCGCGAGCTGGCGTCTGCGCTATCTGCGCAAGGACCCGCTGCCGCGCGAGCACCTGCCCGAGCAGATCCTCGGCGGACCGGACACGCTTCGAGACCCCGACTACATCGAGCAGGTGACAGCGCCCGGCTGACGGCCGCGCGAGCGAGGTCGACATCGCCGCGAGCATCCGGACGTCTCACTCGAGTGGCCGTCACGCCTATCAGCTCACCCCACAGCCTGGATAACGACCCACTCGAGCATCCCCTCGCGGCGAGTGGGATGAAATCCAGCTGGTGGCGGGTCAACTACCCAGTGGGCGTCGCCGGCGGCTCGAGTGGGGCGATATCCAGGTTCCGAGGACGCCCGCCGCGACTTCCGGGGCGCGAGGCCCCCGACCGCGAGTACGGACCCACCGCGGGTATCGCTCTCGCGCGCGCACGCGCGCGCGTCACCCGATCGGCTCGTCGCCCGCCAGCGTCGTACGGTGCAGCTCGCGCCCCGAACGCTTGTCGAACGCCAGCACGCGGTGGAGCATGCCGGGGTTGTCCCACATGACTGTGTCCCCCACCGACCAGCGGTGCGTGTAAACGCGATCCGGCGCCGTCGTTCGCTGGAGGAGATCGTCGAGCAGCGCCCGGCCGTCCTGGTCACCCATGCCGACGACGCGCTCGGCAGAGGCTCCGATCACGAGCGAACGGCGACGCGACCTGTGCGACCAGACGAGTGGGAACTCGAGCGTCCCACGCCGTTCCCAATCAGCCAGGTGCTCCGGCGAAGGGTCGGGATGAGTCGAGCGCTGGGTCGCGGCGAAGGAATGCACGACGCGAAGGCTCGCGTAGCGCTCCCTCTCCTCGAAGGACAGCTGCTCGTAGCCGAGATAGCTGCTCGCGAACTGGGTCTCGCCGCCTTCGCGCGCAACCGCCTTGGCGGTCAAGATCGTCGCTTTCTCTGGGATCGTCTCCCGGGTCGTCCCGTCCATGTGCCACTCGATCGTGCCCTGAAGGGCGTCGGCGAGCGGATTCGCGGGGTTTTGGCTGATCTCCGCGAGCGGCTGGCTGAGCTCGCCCAACCGCCTGGCGAATGCAACCTGCGCGTCGTCGTCGAGATACAGGTCGCGGAAGAGCAGCACGCCGTGCTGCCCGAGCACCTCCATCAACGCTGCCGGCAGGTTCTCGTCGTTCAGTAGGCGGTCGACGTCGACCCCCAGGACCTCCGCGCCGACGGTCTCCGTCAGTCGCTGAGTCGAAAGCTTGCTCGTCCCGATCACACCCATCCAGTCCTCCTTCACGCAACAAGCCCGCCGCGGCAGGCAGGCCGCGAGCTCATGCGGGAGCGATGTTGTTGTTCCGGCGGAACAGGTTGTCCGGATCGTACTCGCGCTTGATTCGCCGCAGCCGCGCGACGTTCTCGCCGAACTGCGCGTCACGGCTCTCGGTGTCGCTCTCTCCGTTGAAGTTCAGATACGTACCTTTGGCGACGCCCAGCTGCTCCGCCTCGCTGATGAACTCGCGTGCCCACCTTCTGCACGCTTCGGAGTCGCTCCGATCTCGCCACACCGCCTCGGCGCTGAGCATGTACGGCGCCGAGCGGTCACCGAACGAGGTATCGCTCGCGCTCGGGCGGCTGACCGCGCCGCCCATCGTGATCAGCTGCGTCACGGTCAGCGGAGTTGGGCGGTTGTTGGAGCGCCTCACGACCAACTCCAGGAAGTCGTCGTCCAGCCGATCGACGTACGCCGACTTCCAGTAGCCACCGACCTCGCCCGGGCCGACCAGGTCGAGCGCCGACTGGACCGCCCGGAACGGCATCGGACTGCTGAAGTCCACCAGCGGGTTGCCGAAGTGACGAATCGGGTCCAGCGCCACTTCCCCTTGCTCGACAGGGCCGGCGTACAGCGCGCCGATCAGCACACCCTCCCGATCGGCGAGCTCCGGGGGCACCGAGGGATGATCCGGGGGCGCGAACACGATCATCCGGCTCGTCACCTCGTCCGGGATCGCCTCGGTCCACGCGCGCCACTTCGGCAGGATCTCGGCAAGCTCCTCGAGCGGGTACGCGACCATGGCAAGCATCACCATCGGACCGAGTGGGTGCGCATCGAACTCGAACTCGGTCACCACCCCGAAGTTCCCGCCCGCGCCGCGAACGGCCCAGAACAGGTTCGGATGCTGGGCGGCGCTCGCTCGCAGAACGCGCCCGTCGGCTGTGACTATCTCAACCGAGCGCAGGCTGTCGATTGACAGCCCAAACTTCCGGTGCAGCCAACCGAGACCGCCACCGAGGGTCAGACCGGCGACGCCGGTGATCGACACAACGCCGGCGGGCACGGCGAGGGCGACCCGTTGCGTCTCACGGTCCAGGTCACCCAGCAGAGCGCCACCCTGGACCCGCGCGATCCGCTTCTCGGGATCGACCAGCACGGCGTTCATCAGCGTCAAATCGATGACGAGGCCGCCATCGCACGTGCCGTATCCGGAGATGCCGTGACCCCCGGCCCGGATCGCCGTGAGCAGAGCGTGCTCACGCGCGAAGTGAACTGCATCGACCACGTCGGCGGTGCCCGAGCATTTCGCGATGATCGCCGGGCGGCAGTCGAACGCCGTGTTCCAGAGGATCCGCGCCTCCTCGTATCCCGGATCGTCGGCCGTCAGCACCGGACCGCGCAGCGTTGCTCGGAGCTCCGCGAGCGACTCCTCGTCTATCTGCGTCGTCGCCCCCGAGAGCTGAACCGCCTCGATGCTCAGGTTGCTGATGCTCATTTTTCCAGCCGCCTCCCTCGTCGATCGGGTCCCTCGCGACGGCGCCTGTTTCCCTCTCTCCGGAGACGCCCACGAACGGTGAATCCTACCAGCCATCCGGTCGAACTCCGACCGCGCACTCGCGCTCCTTGAACGCTCTAACCCTTCCGGATATGTTGGCGGGATGATCGACTTTGGTCTCACCGACAGAAGAGCCGTGGTCGTCGGAGCCGGGTACCGGCCGGACCGGGCGGGTCATGGTCGCGGCTCTGCTCTGAAGCTCGCCGAGGCCGGCGCGAGGCTGGCGTGCATCGATATCGATCCTGGGCGGGCGGAGGGGATCGTCGAGGAAATCGAGGCCGGCGGAGGCCAGGCGCTGGCGATCGTCGCCGACGTCACCGATCCCGGCCAGGCAGCGTCCGCAATCGACGAGGCCGTCGCGGCGCTCGGCGGGATCGACGTCTGCGTCGACATCGTCGGCGACGCGCGATGGGGCCAGGTCCACGAGCTCTCAGACGAGCAGTGGGAGTGGACGATCCGCAACAACCTGTCGCACGTCTTCTACATCTACCGTGCGGCAAGCCGCCACATGATCGCCCAGGGGACCGGGGGGTCCCTCGTCTGCATCTCGTCGGCGGACGGACTGCAGTCCGCCGCGTTTCACATGCCCTACGGCGTCGCCAAGGCAGGACTGATCTCGATGACGATGACATTCGCCGACGAGTTGGGTCGCCATGGGATACGGGTCAACGCCGTCGCGCCGGGCAACGTCGGCTTCGGTAACTGGGACGCGCCCGACGTTCCGTTTGGAACCGACACTGTCAATCCACTCGCGCCGCCGCGCGCGATCGACATCGCGAATGCCGTCGTCTTTCTCTCCTCGTCTCTCGCCGCTCGCATAACCGGCCAAACGCTGGTCGTCGATGGTGGGGCGCTGATCAAGTCTCGCTGGGGCATCACAGCCGACCAGCTCGGGAACCTCACCTAGCCCTGATTGTCAGCGCTCGAGCGCGCTGCACGGTGCCGCGGTTGCACGTCAACTGCAGCGTGACGATGGCTGGCGCGAGGCGGTCAGGCACTCCCTAGACTGCGCCGATGTCGCGGGCAGGACGAGCGCTGGAGGATCTGGTTTTCGCCTTCGCGGAGCTGGTCGCACGACCGGTCGAAAAGCCGCGCTCGAGAGGCACCCGGCTCGCTCGCGTTCGACGTGCCGGCGTGCTTGCGCTCGCTGGCCTGCTGTTGGCTCGAACCATCCTGTCGCTCGTCATGATCAGCCGCCCGGGGCTCCAGTACGACGAGACCTTGTTTGTCAACGCCGCGACCCTCAACCTGCCGACGTTTGGCATTTCCAACACGTTCCTCGGCCTTCCCTTGATGCTGGTGCCTTACACAGGTGCACTCAAGTCGTGGCTGTACTACCCGGTGTTCGCGCTGTTCGGCACCTCGCCGGCCACCATTCGCGCGCCGGTGGTACTCCTGACCTCGGCCGCGCTCGTGCTTCTGTATCTCGCGATCCGCCACCTCGTGAACCGACCGGTTGCGCTCGTGGCCGTCATCGCGCTCGGCTTCGACAACAGCTTGTTCTGGCTCACTCGAGACGACGTCGGCCCCTCGGCCATCGAGTTCTTCCTCAAGTGCGCGGCTCTGTTCTGCGTCGCGCGGTTTGCCCGCGCCGCATCAGCGCGCTGGGTCGGCGTGCTCCTGATGGTTCTCGTGCTCGGCGTCTTCAACAAGCTCAACTTCATCTGGGTCGTCAACGCCGCCGTGGTCGTTTCCCTGATCCTGATCGTGCGCCACCGCAACTCGCTGGGCAAGCGCCGCAAGGCGGTGGCGGTGTGGCTCGGCGGCCTGGCTCTCCTCTACGGCTGCTTCGCCCTGTACTACCTCGGCGATCACATCGGCAGCAGCGCCGGTGGCCTCAGTCAAGGGGGGCTTGGCCAACCGTGGCCGGTTTTCAAGTACGGCACCGCGAGCGTCCTGTCCGGGACATGGTTCTACGACTACGCGCTCGCACCAATCGGCTACAACCAACTCGTCGTCTGGGTGACACTGCTCCTGTTCGCCGCGGGCGCCGTCGCCGCTGTCAGCACTCGCCGCTTGCGCAACGTGCCCGTCGCCTCGCTCGCGCTTACGACGCTGCTGATCGCACTGCAGACCCAGCTCACCGCCCAGGCGACCGCAGGGTGGCACTACATCTCGATCTACCCGTTCGTGACGATCGTGGCCAGCTACGGCGCGTTCGCGATCGCGTGGATGGCCTTTGGCAATCTGAGCAGGACATACGTAGCGCTCGCATGCGGCGTCGCGATCGCGCTCGCATACGACGGAGCGCTGCTGGCGAGGTACTTCGACAATCTCTCCCAGCGTGAGCCGGTGAACGTCGCCTGGTCACCGTCGATCTACACTCTCAGCCGCTATCTCCAGCACAGCCCGGCCGAGATCTTCACCGCCGACTGGGGCATCGTGAACCCGCTGTTCGCCCTGCACCCGTCGCCCCGCTACACGGAGTTGACGTTCGAGCTGCAATCTGCGACGCCGTCGGCGCTGCGAGCACTTGGGCGCGCGCTGGCGGCCACGCCGGGACCCAAGCTGTTCGTGACCCATCCTGCGGACAAAGCCATCTTTCCGCAGGCCGTCGAGAACCTGGCCACAGCCACCGCCGGTCACCTGCGGCTCGTCAAGACCGTGGACGGGCTCGACCGCCAGCCGGTGTATCTCGTCTACGCCTACGGCTGAGCCTTCGTCCGAAGCGCGATGAATTTCGAAGCGATTTGGCACGACCTCGAGTGCGGTGGTTACGTCGAGGACCTGCCGCTGTGGCGCGAGCTGACCAGCGAGGCCAGCGGCGCCGTGCTCGACGTCGGAGCGGGGACTGGCAGGGTGACACTCGACCTCGCGTCCCGGGGCGTCGAGATGGTCGCGCTCGACATCAACGCGAACCTGCTCGAGGCGCTCGCGTGCCGGGCCGCGGGGCTCCCGGTGCAGACGGTCACCGCCGACGCGAGGCACTTCGAGCTCGAGCGTCGCTTCTCAGCCATCCTCGTCCCGATGCAGACACTGCAACTCCTCGGAGGCAATGCCGGCCGCATCGCGTTCCTCCGTCGCGCGCTCGAGCATCTCGAGCCTGGCGGCTTGATAGCCGCGGCGCTCGGCGACGCGATCGGCTGCTTCGATCCAGAGCACGACGCCCCGCCGCCGCCCGACACGTGGGACGTCCTCGGCGTGCGCTACTCGAGCCAGCTCGTCTCGGTGATCGAGAGCGACGGGCAAGCCGTCCTGCGCTGGCGTCGCGAGACGATCGGAGGAGCCGAGGCGTATCGAGCGCGAGACGTCCTGGTGCATCTCGATCGGGTATCGCCGGCGGAGGTCGCCGCGGAAGCCCGCTGGTGCGGCTTTCGCGAAGAGCCGCATCGGTTGATCACCGAGACCGAGCAGTACCTGGGATCGACGGTCGTGATCGCGCGCGCACCCCGCCCCTGACGTTCGGGGAGAGGCGCTCGGCGCGCGGGATCAGGCCGCCCGAACCCCCCCGTCCGCGAGGATCGTCTCGCCGTTGATGTACGCGCTGCGGCTGGAGAGCAGGAACTCGACGATCTCGGCCATCTCCTCGGTGCTGCCGAGACGGGCGAGCGGGACCTGCGCCTTCAGCTTCTCCTCCCCACCGGAGATCGCCCGCATCGAGGGGCTCATCGGAACGGCGATGTAACCGGGCGCGAGGCCGTTGACGCGAATGCCCTGGGGTGCCAACTCGGTCGCGAGGTAACGCGTGAACGCGACGAGCCCCGCCTTGCTGGCGCCATACAGCGACGCGCCGCGGAGCCTGCCGATGTAACCCGTGATGCTCGAGATGTTGACGATCGCGCTGCCGGCGCTCATGTGCGCCACGGCCGCAGAGACAACGCGCGCGCTGCCGGCGACGTTGACCTCCCAGACGAGCGAGGCGTCGGCGTCCTCGAAGCCCGACATCGGCGTGAACCGCACGACCCCGGCACAGTTGACGAGGCCGCTGATCCGCCCGAGCTCGCGAGCCCGCTGGACGAACCGCATGACGCTTGCGCGGTCGGTCACGTCGAGCTCGGCCGCGGAGATCGAGTCACCAACCGGGCTGTGCTCCTCGAGCGCCGTCGCCAGGTCACCCGCGAGCACCTGCCAGCCACCCTGCACGAGGCGGCGATTGATCGCCTGACCGATAGCTCCGGCGCCACCGGTGACGAGGGCCAGCGGCTTCGCGTCAACCACGGTTCAGTACCTCCGGGATCATGGTCATATGGTCTGAACCATAGACCCTAAGGCTATTTCGGACGTGCACGCGTGATACCTTTGGCCGATGCCGCGCTCGCCGGGTGCTGACGCGATCGCCGCGATTCGCACGCCCGCGAGCTACGAGCTCGTCGTCGAGCAGATTCGCCGCGCGATCCAACTCGGCCGCTTCCTGCCCGGAGAGAAGCTGCCGACCGAGCGCGAGCTCGCCAGGCAGCTCGCGGTGTCGCGAACGACCGTGCGCGAGGCGATCAGAGTTCTCCAGGGAGAGGGTCTGATCGAGACTCGCCGCGGACGGAGTGGCGGAGCCGTCGTGATCGCGGCGGCTGCCGGGACGCCGGGCGAGCGCCGTCAGATCCTGCGCCGCCGTCTGGCCGAGCTCGAGAACGTGTTCGACTACCGCCTGGCGATAGAGCCGTTCGCCGCCCGGCTCGCCGCCGAGCGCAGATCGCAGGCCGACCTCGCCGGCCTGCACGAGACGATGCAGATGCTCGATGCGCTCGCCGCCGGCGCCGTCGACCACGGCGACGTATCGCCGCCGTCGCGATTCCTGGCCACGGACACGGACTTTCATCATCGAATCGGGGTGGCCACCGGCAATCCGCTGCTCGTGCAGGCGATCAACGACGCGCGGGCGGCGATGTTCCTCCCCGTCGGAGGGGTCTTCGTCGCGGTTCACCCGGCCGCCAACGAACGCCATCGGGAGATCTTGAGCGCGATCGAGCTGCGCGATGGGGATGCGGCGCAGCACGCGATGGCGATGCACATCGAGAAGACGCGGGACGCATTGCGTGAGATGGCTGGTTCGCGCGGCGCGGGCGGCTCTCGGCGGCGAGCACCCTAGTCCCGCTCGCACCGTCACGGCGGCGAGCGCCCTAGTCTCGCTCGCACCGTGGCTCGAGAATCCGTTCAGATCCGCTCGAAGTAGCGGATCAACTCCCAGTCGGTGACGGTCTCGTGATTGAACGCGTCCAGCTCCTGGCGGAAGAAGTTGCTCAGGTGCTCGCAGACTGGCGCGCCGAAGGCGTCCCTCGCCAGCTCGCTGCGGTTGAACAGAGCCAAGGCCTCCGTCAGCGTGCCCGGAACCTGCGGGCACTCGGGACGATCGCCCGCGTTCGCCGCGAGCGCCGGCGGGCAGTCGAGCCCGCGCTCGATGCCGGCCAGACCGGCGGCCGCGGCTGCCGCGATCAGCAGATAGGGGTTGCAGTCGGCCCCGGGAATTCGGTTCTCCAATCGCAGCGAGTCGCCTTCGCCAACCACCCGGAAGCCGCACGTGCGGTTGTCCACGCCCCACGCCAGGTTGGTCCCAGCGAACTGGTCGGGGACGAAGCGCTTGTAGGAATTGATGTTGGGGGCGAACAGCGGGGTCAGCTCGCGGCCGTACTCGACCTGTCCGGCGACGAAGTGACGGAACAACTCGCTCATCCCATGCCCGTCCGCGTCGGGCAGCAGCGGCCGCTCCCCGGCCTCATCCCAGACGCTGACGTGAAGATGGCAAGAGGAACCGATGTCGTCGATGCGCGGTTTCGCCATGAAACTTGCGGCCATGCCCGACAGAGCGGCGAGTTCCTTGACGCCGTGCTTGTACAGCGCATGGCGATCGGCCATCTCCAGCGCCTCGGCATAGCGAAGGTTTGCCTCCTGCTGACCGAGTCCCCACTCCGACTTCGAGAACTCGATCTCGATATCCGCCGCGCTCATGGCGTTCCGGATACGGCCGATCAGCGACTCATCTCGGGTGGACTGCAGGATGTGATAGTCCGAGCGGTAGTACGACACCGGCCGCAGCTCGCGATAGCGCTGCTCCCAAGCGGTCCTGTAGTCATCCGCGAACAGGTAGAACTCGAGCTCGGTCGCGCATTTCAGCGACATGCTCCGCGCCCGGTAGCGCTCGAGCTGGCGCCTCAGAATCACGCGTGGCGCGACCTCGACGAGCTCGCCGGTGCGCTCGTCGGCCGGATCGCAGATCACGATCGCCGTGCGCTCCAACCACGGGACGACGCGCAGCGTCCGGAGGTCGGGGACGAAGCGGCAGTCGGGGAACCCGTCATCCCAGCTCGTGAGCGCGTAGCCCGGCCGTGGGTCCATGTCCATGTCGACCACGAACAGGTAGACGGACCCGTGCAGCCCCTCCCCACCGATCGCGGTGTCGAAGAAGCTCTTCGCGGAGACTCGCTTGCCGACGAGACGACCCCACAGGTCCGGCATGGCGCAGATCACCGTCTCGATCTCGCCCGCCTCCGACAGCCGACGCAGCTCGTGCAGATCGACGCGCAACTCAGTCAGGTATCTCCGGCAGGATCTGGCCGCCGTCGACCACGATCGTCTGCCCGGTGATGAACCGTGCACCGTCGGAGGCGAGGAACAGCGCCGCGTGCGCGATGTCCTCCGGCTCGCCGAGCGAGCCGAGCGGGATGTGCTCGATCATCGCGCTGATCGCCTCCTCGCCGAGCGTCGCGAGCCCTTCGGTGCGGATGCTCCCGGGCT
Organism: uncultured Solirubrobacterales bacterium; assembly: GCA_963763525.1. Lineage (GTDB taxonomy): Bacteria > Actinomycetota > Thermoleophilia > Solirubrobacterales > Solirubrobacteraceae > Palsa-465. The sequence goes on along the minus strand of CAVXPA010000003.1, from coordinate 446,016 downwards.
CGATCGCGTTGATCGTCACGCGGAACGGGGCCAGCTCGAGCGCTGCCGTCCGCATGAACCCGAGCATCCCCGCCTTGGACGCAGAGTAGTGAGAGAGCCCCGGGAAACCGGTGCGTACGCCGGTGATCGAGGAGATCAGGACGATCCGGCCATACTCTCGCTCGCGCATCACGGGGATGCACGCCTTCACGGCGAGGAACGTGGCCGTCAGATTCGTTTCGATCACTTCGTGCCATTCGTCCAGCTCGATTTGCTCGATCGGCGTCTGGGGGAAGATCGCGGCGTTCTGACAGAAGACGTCGAGCGACCCGAACCGCTCACGCGCTTGATCGATCGCGCGCTGAATATCTGCGGCATTACTCACGTCCCCCGGACAGACGATCGTGCGGTTCGGGTCGAGCGTCGCGGCGGCGTCCTCGAGCGGGGCCCGGGTCCGCGCGACCAGCACGAGGTTTGCGCCGGCCTCTGAGAACACCCGAGCGATGCCGCGGCCGATGCCTCGGCTCGCCCCGGTCACGATCGCCGTCCGGTTGCTGAGTGAGAGCCGATCGGCCACCGCTACGCCTCGAAGCTGCGCCTCAGCGCCTCGCCGGCGAGCGCGATCGCCTCGGCTCCCTCGGGGAACACGCTCGGAAACTGGAAGAAGCCGTGGACCATCCCGGGCCACTGCCGGTGCTCCACCGGCACGCCGACACGCCTGAGCGCTTGTGCGTACAGCTCCCCCTGCGCGTGCAACGGGTCGCACTGCGCCGTGATCACGAGCGCCGGAGGGAGCCCCTGTAAGTCCGCGCGATCGAGCGGCGAGAGGAGCGGATCGGTCCGCTGCGCCGGCGAGGACAGGTAGTTGTCCTGGTGCCACTGCAACTCGTCGAGGTAGAGGAAGAAGCCTTCGTAGTCACGATCGAAGCCGACGTCCAGGTCGCTCGTGGTGACCGGATAGACGAGCAGCTGCATCGTCAGCGGCGGCCCGCCGCGGTCGCGCGCGAGCATCGCCACGGCGGTAGCCAGGTTGCCGCCGGCGCTGTCGCCGGCCACGGCAATCCGGGTGGGGTCGATGTCGAGCTCGTTCGCGGCGCCGTGCGCCCACGCTGCGGCGGCGTATGCGTCCTCCACCGCGGTCGGGAAGCGGTGCTCGGGTCCGAGGCGATAAGCGACGCTGAGCACGGCGGCGCCGGCTGCGTTGGCCAGCGCGCGGCAGGTGGCTTGGTGAGAGTCGAGGCTCCCGAGCAGCCAACCGCCGCCGTGAAAGTAGATGACGGCAGGCAGGCCGCTGCCCGCCGGCCTGAACTCGCGCACGGCGATCTCACCGCCGTCGACAGCGACCCGGTGCTCCCGCACCGCTGCGACATCCTCGCCGGGGCCGACCGCGGCACAGTCCGCGTCGAAGTTGCGCCGCGCTTCCTCGACCGGCAGCAGATGTGCGTTGGGGCGATCGGAGGCCACCGAGGAGGCCAGGGCGGCGGCCGCCGCGGGGGTCAGCTCCCGCGCCCTGCCCCCCAGATCCTCGGAGAGCGCTGCCGTGTTCATGTCACTCACCTGCTACCCCGCCGCGGCCGGCTCGACGGCGACTCGCGAACGCGGCGGCGACGCGAACCGGGGCGCGACCTCCTCCGCGAAGCGTCTGGTCCACTCCCGCCTGACGGGAGCCGGAACGCCTGGCGTCGCGGTGTGCAAGAAGAGGTGGTTGAAGCCGACGTCGACGTAGGCCTGTACCCGTTGCGCGACAGTGTCGGGCGAGCCGACGAGCTGGTATTCCGCCCACCCGGGGATGTTGGCCGGATCTGTCTTCGCCTTCATCCCCGCGAACTGGCCCTTCCAGGCGCGGTAGTCCGGCATCTCGTCCCAGTTGGTCTCCTCGGGCATGTAGTGGTCGATCTGAGCCTGCATGAAACGCGGGATGTACGTCTTGGCCTGCTCGATCGCGTCCTCATCGCTGTCCGCGACGATGCAGTTGATCATGATCGGCTTCATCACGTCGGTCGGCACGCCGCGAGCGCGGGCCGTCTCATCCCAGTCGCGCAGGATCATCGCCTGCGTCTCGAAGTTGCCGATCGTCGTGCACATCGGCGCCAGCCCCATCTCGGCCATCACGGTAGCGCTTGCGGGGCTTCCGATCGCACCGTAGAAATGGATCCGATCCGTGCTGACGCCGGCGACACGCGGCCGCACGCGGATCTCCTTCGGCACATCGACGTGATTGCCGTGGAACGAGAACCGCTTGCCCCCGAGCGCGCTGGTGATGACCTCGAAGACCTCCTGAAAGCGCTCCCGGCTGCGTGCCATGTCGAGTCCGAAGGCGTCGAACTCGTACTTCGCGGTGCCGCGACCGAGGCCGAGATGCAGCTGCTGCTTCGACAGCAGGCTCAGCATCGCGATCTCGCCCGCCAGCCGCAGCGGCTCATACCAGGGCAGTACGACGACGCACGTGCCAATCGACAGCTCCGGAAACCGGCCCGCGACGTACCCGCCCAGGACGAGCGGGCTCGGCGTCGGGAAGTAGTCGCTGAAGTGGTGCTCGAGCAGCCACACGGTGCCAAAGCCGAGCTCCGCGTAGTACTCGACGTCGCGCAACAGCGTCCGGTAGATCGCCGCGTCGGCCGTGCCGGGCGCATCGGCCGCTGATGCCACAACGCCAAACGTCACCTGATCTGTGTCCACGGCGACCCGCTCCCGCCTCTCGGCAATTGCACTATTGGTCCGAATCGTAGCCCAATTACGATTCGGATGGCAAGCCTACCTCGACGCCGGTTGAGAGGATTAAGACGTACGTCCAAGGCGGATGAGCGGAGGTAGAACGATGGCCATTCCCACTCGAGATCTCGGCGGCACCGGAGCGCAGGTGTCGATCCTCGGCTACGGCGCGATGGAGCTCCGGGGAGCGCCGCGCGGCCCCGCGATCGAGGATGCACAGGCCGGCCGGCTGCTCGGCGAAGTGCTCGACGCGGGCATCAACCTGATCGACACGTCGATCGACTACGGCCGCAGCGAGGAGCTGATCGGCCGCTACGTGAGCGCACGCCGCGATGAGTACTTCCTGGCGTCGAAGTGCGGCTGTCCACTCTCCCCGCCGCGCGACCAGACCCCGCCGTACGCCCATGACTTCAACGCGGCCAACGTGCGCGCCGGCGTCGAGCAGAGCCTGCAACGACTTCGGACCGACCATCTCGACCTCGTCCAGGTTCACATGTCCCCGAGTCGCGCGCAAATGCAGGCCGGGGCGACGATCGAGGAGATGGTCCGGCTACGGGACGAGGCAAAGGTTCGCTTCCTCGGCATGTCGGGGACCCTGCCGAACCTGCGCGACCACGTCGAGATGGGGATCTTCGACGTCTTTCAGATCCCCTACTCGGCGCTCCAGCGCGAGCACGAGGAGCTCATCTCCGCGGCGGCGCAGGCGGGAGCCGGCGTGCTCGTGCGCGGCGGCGCCGCCCGCGGCACGACCGCCGAGGACAAGAACTGGAGCCCGCAGCCAATCGGCCTGGGCGAGAACGTCGCCCAGGACCGCTGGCAGGCCGCGGATATCGATCAGCTACTGGATGGGCTGAGCCGGCATGAGTTCATCCTTCGCTTCACGCTCAGCCATCCGGCGCTGTCGAGCACGATCGTCGGTACGAGCCGGCCCGAGCACCTGCGCACCAACGTCGAGATCGCGTCGCGAGGCCCCCTTCCCGACGACCTCTACGCCGAGGCGAAGCGCCGGCTCGCGATCAACCAGCCGACTCCAGAAAACCCGTGATCGACTGCATCTTGCCGTCGTCTGCGACCGTCACGAAGTCGGTCCCGACCGCGACCGTGGCACCGTCGATTGGTGCCAGCGCCCAACTGAAGTAGACGCGATCGTGATGGACGTTCGGCCCTGAGCGCAGGGTGAACCGATGCCCGGGAAACTGTTCCTGAGCACCGTGGGTTGGTGGTTGGACCCGTGGAGCGTCCCAGCGCCGCGCGCGACTGTCGATTACCTGCGAGGTAACCAGCGCCGGCCAGCGCGCGAGCGCGCTTGTGCGCAGTCCGACTCGACCACGCCGATCTGTGCCGCGTACGCCTCGCAGGCCGCCTCCTCGCGATCGAGCGCGGCGGCGTAGGCCTCGAAGGCAGCCGCCCGCTCGCACGTGGACGCCCGCGAGAACCGCTCGTAGGAGGCCTGCACGTCCGCGCAGCCCGTTCGCCAGTCGCAGTAGAGCTCGATCAGATGGTCGACGAGCTCCGGGCGAACCTGAGCGCTCACCGCTTTTGACATCTCGCCGCCATCCGTTCGCTGGAGGTGCGCATGCAGGCACGGTAGGCGGCCAATGGCCTGCTGGGAAGATCCAATCCAGACAGTGATTCGAGGACCAACACGGCGACGGCTCTACGATCTGCCGGCCGTGGACCTCCATCTCGACCTCGATCGAGCGCAACCGCTGCGCGCGCAGCTGGAGTGGGAGCTGCGAGCGGCGATTCGCTCCGGTCGGCTCCGCGCCGGAGCCAAGCTGCCACCGAGCCGGATCCTCGCCGACGAGCTCGAGGTCTCGCGCGGCGTCGTCGTGGAGGCGTACTCGCAGCTCGTCGCCGAGGGCTACCTGGTGGCTCGGTCGGGCGACGGGACCCGGATCGCCGATGGCCTCGCGCAGCAACCGCCGGCGCCGCGAGCGCCATCCGGGAGCGAGCGGCGGATTCGATACGACCTGCGCAGCGGCGTACCTGACACGTCGTTCTTCCCCCGCCGCGAGTGGCAGTCGGCGATGGCGACCGTGCTGCGCGAGCTGCCCGACGCGGCGCTCTCCTACGGCTCGCGGCGAGGTCTGCGCCAGCTCCGGGCGGCTCTCACCGACTACCTTGGTCGCGCACGGGCCGTGGTGGGCGATCCGGAGCGAATGTTCATCTCCGTCGGAGCCGCGCAGGGGATGGTGACGCTCTGGCAGACACTGCGTCAGCGCGGCGCGCGACGAGTGGCTTTCGAGGATCCGGCGTGGCCGGTGATCCCCGCGACGATCGCACAAGCCGGGCTCGACGCGCTCCCGGTCGCGGTCGACGGCCACGGACTCGACGTCAAGGCGCTCGCGAGCAGCGGCGCCGACGCGGTCGTGCTCTCACCGGCGCACCAGTATCCGACGGGCGCGGTGCTGGCACCCGAGCGGCGAGCCGAGCTGATCGCGTGGGCTCGACGCCACGGGACGCTGATCGTCGAGGACGACTACGACGCCGAGTACCGCTATGACCGCGAGCCGATCGCGGCGTTGCAGGGGCTCGCGCCCGATTGCGTCGCTTACATCGGGACGGCGAGCAAGACGCTGGCGCCGGCCGTCCGGCTTGGATGGGTGCTCGTGCCGAGCCACCTCGTCGGTGAGGTGGCAGACCAGCATGGCGTGGCCCGCGCGATGCCGAGCGTGCTCATTCAAGCCGCGTACGCGACCCTGCTCGAGCGCGGCGAGATCGATCGGCACCTGCGCCGCACGCGGCGCCGCTACCACGACCGCCGCAATGCGCTCATCGAGGCCGTGGGACGGCGGCTCCCGGACGCGTCGATCGAGGGTGCGGCGGCCGGGCTTCACGTGATGGCCTGGCTGCCCGATCGCGCCGACGAGACCGCGATCATCGATGCGGCCGCCGACCGCGGCGTCGCAATCCACACGCTGCACGTCGACTGCTCGGTGGCCGCGCCCCGCGGTCCGGCGCTGCTGCTGGGCTACGGGCTGATCGGCGAGCAGGCGATTCCGCGCGCGGTCGAGCAGCTCGCGATCGCGCTTCGGGATTAGCCCGCCGAGTTCAAGGCTCAATATCGACAACGCCGGGATCTCGCCGGTCCGAATTGGCCCCCTGATCGAGGCTCGGCTTGGTCCTCCCGAAACGAGCCCGGCGACCGTACGATCGCGCTCCGCCTCCGCGCGCGCCGGCGCGGCCTCCTCATGGGACCCCAATCCACCAACCGCGTCCTTGTCATCGGCGCTCGAGGAGTGCTGGGCGCACTCACGCTGCGCGCCTTCGCGGCCGCCGGCTGGGCGGTGCGCGCCGGCGTCCGGCGAGCGCGGCAGGGAGAGGTCGAGATCGACCTCGATCAGCCCGAGTCGATCGCCGCCACGCTCGGCGAGCGCGAGCTTGTCGTCAACACCGTCCCGCATCCCGAACTCGTCCCCGAGCGCCACGTGCTCGAGCACGGCGGCACCTTGATCAACGTGTCTGCCCTCCCCGCCGCGGCCGGGCGTTCGCTGCGCGCAATCGCCGCCGGCGCTCGTGGCGTCGTGCTGATGAACGCGGGCCTCGCGCCCGGCCTGACCACGGTGGTCGCCGGCGACCTGCTGCGCACCCACCCGGACGCCGACGCGCTCGAGATCGTGTTCACGCTCTCGAGCACGAGCGCGCGCGGGCCTGCCAGCGCTGAGTTCATCCACCGCGGCCTGAGCGGCGTCGCCCGTCACCGCACCGCGCTGGTCCCGCTGCCGCCGCCGTTCGGCGAGCGCGTGTGCCTGGGCTTCGGCGAGGGCGAGGCCGGCTGGCTCGGCGGCGTCGCGGAAGGCCGGCTCGTCCGCCTCTACGTCTGCATTGCCGAGCCGGCGGCCCACGACCGGCTGCTGGCGATCAACGCGGCCGCCGCGATGACCTCGCTGCCGCGAGCCCTGATCGCCTCGCGCGAGCCGTGCTGCGACGGCAGCCCCAGCGACGAGCCCGTCGCGCACTGGATCGCAGCGGTGCGCGGGGATCGGCGGCTGAGCGCGCGGACCGTCGAGTGTCGCGGCGAGTTTCCGCACGCGGCGAGGAGCACGGTCGTGTTCGCCGAGGCGCTCCTCACCCAGGGACGACGCGGTGGCTGCTTCGACCCCGAGGAGATCTGCACGCTCGGCGACGTGGAAGCGAAGCTCGGTAGGGCGGGCATCCGGATCGTCGCGCACACCGGGCGCTCACTCGCACACTGACCCGATCCGCGCACCAGGGTTATCCTTACCCACAGCTGTGGCGGCGCGTCGCGGATCGATGACGACACGCGCCCGGGCGCCGTCGCGTGTGATCGAAGGAGGACGCATTGTCGCAGGAGAACGTCGAGGTCGTGAGGCAGTTCGAGTCGCTGATGGCAACGCGAGGAGACGTGGACGGCGCGTCCGGCATGCAGCGGATGCAGAAGGTACTGGCGCTGCTCGACGAGAACGTCGCGTTCCGCCCATCTGAGACGGTGCCCGGCCACGGAGGCCATTGGATCGGACACGAAGGATTCCTTCAGATGTGCAAGGCATACTCCGAGGTGTGGGAGCCACCCGCGGGGTTGCAGTTCGAGTACCTCGACGGCGGGGGCGAGAAGGTCGTGATACTGGCCACGTTCACGAGGACATCGCGGCACACTGGCCGATCGATTCCGATCGAGATGGTCGAGATCGTGACTGTGCGTGACGGCAAGATCACCGAGCTCGTGCCGTACTTCTACGACACCGTCGCGATGGTGCAGGCAGCCGGCGGCGCTGAGGTCGCGTAACCGAGCCGGAGTAAGAGGCGGCGCTGCAAGTCAGTGCGGCGCGCACCAGGTCAATTCAGACGAAGAGGTCGACGTATGTACGGAGATAGGGCACTCGAAGGCAAGCGCGCGATGGTCATCGGGGGCGCGGGCGGCGGCAACGGCCGCGCGATCACGCGAGCCCTCTCACGGGCCGGCGCGGCGGTCGCGATCGTCGACATCGACGCCGACTCCGCGGCCGAGGCGGCCGGCGAGCTGTCGCAGGCCGGAGCGAAGGCCGTCGCGATCGTGGCCGATGTTCGCGAGGCGAGCGAGGTCGAGCGCATATTCGAGACGGCCGCGGCCGAGCTCGGCGGCGTCGACGTGCTGGTGACGGTGGTCGGCGGCTTCCGGACGTGGGCCCAGTGGGAGCCGGTCGACGAAGTCTCAGACGAATCGTGGGACTTGATCTACGACCTCAACCTCCGCTACGTCTTCCGTGTCCTACGGGAGGGCGTCAAGGCGATGCTCAGACAGGGGCAGGGTGGCACGATCGTGACGGTGGGAACGATCGGAGGGCGCAGTCATGCGCTCGCCGCCTCCTACGCGGCGGCGAAGGCAGGCGTCTTTGCGCTGACGAAATCAGTCGCGGTCGAGCACGCGCGCGACGGAATCCGCGCGAACATGGTCACACTGGGCGTGATCGAGACGAAGCAGGTGACCGACGCGCGCGCGCGAGGGCAGGCGCCGACCGACGTCACCGACAGCATCCCGCTCGGGCGTTGGGGCTCGCCGGAGGACGTCGCGAACGCGGTCGTGTTCCTCGCATCGCCTCTGTCTGCGTACACGACCGCTTCCGAGATCATGGTCGACGGCGGCGTCAGTGCACGAATGCCAGTGCGGCTGCACGGGGCCGAGGGTGTACACATGGCGGGGTAGGGACCATGGAGAACATCCCACTCGCGCGTCTGCGGGCGTCCAGTGGGACGAAACCATACGTGTGCATGGTCAACTACCCACTCGGCATGATCGGCATCGTGAGTGGGCAGTTGTCCAGCCGTCGGGATCGATGCCCGCTAAGCTTCCACAACGCTGGCGCGTGGGGCGCCAGACTACGACACGACCACGAGGAGAGCCGATATGACCACATCGACGTCCGGCACGTCAGCGGCAATCGTCCGCCAGTTCTACGCACTGCTCGGCGAGGGTAAGTTCGAGGAGGCCAGTCAGTTCCTCAACGACGATCTCGTCGTGCACGAGTCGCCCGCCCTGCCATACGGAGGGGACTATCACGGCAAGGCCGGCTTCGCCGAGCTCGGGGCGCGATTGACCGAGGGCTTCGATGCCGCCCCGATCGGGGACGTCGACTATCTGGACGCCGGCGAGAAGGTCATCGTACGGATCCCCAGCCGTTTCACGTGGCGCGCGACGGGACAGAGCGTCGAGATGAACGTCGTCGAGGTTGCCACCGTCCGGAACGGGCAGATCGTCGACCTCGACGTCTATTACAAGGATCCGGGAGCGCTCACCGCGCTGGCCTCCTAGCCGGCTCGTACAGGGGTCGCTCACCACGGCGACCCGCTACCCGCTCGCACACGCGACTGGCGCCCGAAACCTAGGCGGCGCGACCCCGTCAAGTACCGTTGCCGGCCATGAGACGAGGCAGCCCGTCGGTGGAGCGTGCGGTTCAGATCCTCGATTTCCTGACAATCCACCCCGGTCGCGCCTTCACGCTCTCGGAGCTATCTCGCCGGCTGCGAATCAGCCACGCGACCGCTCACGCGATCCTCACGACGCTGACCGACCGCGCGCTCCTGCGGCGCGACCCTGACTCGAACGAATACAGTCTCGGACCTTCGCTGATCCCGATGGGCGCCGTCGCCGAACGGGGCTTCCCGGCGCTCGCGCACGCAAAGCGGGAGGCCGAACGCCTCGCGGAGGAGTTCGACGCCGAATGCGCGCTCGTACTGCCGACCGGCGAGGAGCTGCTGATCGTCGGTCACGCCGGCATCGCAGGTCAGCTCAGCATCGGGGCCTACGAGGGATGGCGCGGACCGCTCGCTCCGCCGCTCGGCTCGATCGTGCTCGCCTGGTCGAGCGACCGCGCGATCGAAACCTGGCTGGGCCGCCTCGGACCCGAGCTCACCCGCACCGAACGAGATCACTACCGCGCGGCCGTCGCCGCCGTCCGCCGTCGTGGCTACGCCGTCGGGCTACGCGTCCCGAGACTCGTCGACCTCGTCGAGATCTACGCCAACGCCGACCTCTTCACGCTCCAGGGCAGGCGCGAGATCACCGCCGCCCTCGCGGCGCTCGCGCACGACGACGACTATCTACCGGCCACCGACGAGCTATCCGCGGATGCCGAGCTCAGATCGGTCACCGCCCCCGTCTTCGGCCCCGACACGACGCTGCTGCTGGCGATCGCCCTCATGCTCGAGCACCACCGCGCCCGCGACCTACCCGTCCTCTCGCGCGCCGTGCTGCGCGCCGCCGCACGCGTGATGGCCGCGATCGACGGGAGGCAGCCCAGCCCCGCCGAGCGGCCGGCCGTGGCCCGCCGCTAGCAGCGCCGGCGCCGCCCCCGGCCGCGTCGACGATCCCGCTCGCGGCTTCGCTGTTCAGCACGACCGGGATGCTCCTTCTCTCTCTACTCGCCGCATCGAGGTTCCTGGTTAACAGCCCACTGGGCCTTTCTCTTTCGGCGAGCGGGACGTTGACCAGCTACCAGCGGGTCAACGTCCCACTCGAGATCTGAGGGAGCTCGAGTGGGCTGTCGACCAGATTTTTTCATGACAACCCTTGCAATTCACTGCGACCTTAGCTACCTTGCCCTGTCACCAAGGAGTATGACCATGTTCTGCGCTCTCGCCACATCTCACTTCGCCGCTTCGGACAAGATGCTCACGCCCGGTACGCCTAGTCGGTACAACCGGGTGCAGGCCACCGTTCGTCGCAACGACTCTGCCCTCGCTGAGAGGCGCGTACGCTAGCTCAACGGCGTACATAGCGATCAAGCGAGGGCGGCCCAACGGGCCGCTTTTTTTGTGCCAACTTCGCTCTTCTGAAAGGCAAATGCTCAGCTTGACGGACCGCCTAACCCACGCCTAGGACCCGCCGCAACAGGCAGGATCCCGGACCCGCCGCAACAGGCAGGGTCCAGCGCCTAACCCACACCGAGGACCAGCGCCGAGAGGCAAGGTCCACACATAGCTTGTTCGCCGTGTCATAGCCTGCGACGTCAGGTGTAACTCGTCTGCGGCCTTGACCGGGCGAGCGTAGTAGTTGCAGTTCCAACTCGATCACCCAAGTCCGGTGACGGTGTCTGTTTCCCGCTGCCGGTTCATACCCACCTACCCACCTACCCACCTACAACAAGGAGGACCTCCCATGAGAGGAGATCCGCAGGCGATTACCCATCGCCTTCGGACCACTGCACCGAGCCGGCGCTGGCCCGAGTGGATCGCGCAGGCGATCGCCGAGCGGCGCCGCGCCCGAGCGCAGCGGCTCGAGGTCATCGAGCGCCTCGCCCGCGAGCAGCGGCGGGCGCTCGAACGGGGACATTACGTCCCCGAGGTGAAGTACCGCATCCGTCACTAATGACCGGTGCAACCAGTCAACTCAATCAGGAGAGCTGATGCTCTCCGACCGCCTCCGTAGCTCAGCGGAAGAGCACCGGGATACGAACCCGGGCGCAGAGGTTCGACTCCTCTCGGAGGCCATCATCGACAGAAACGACGCACGGCGGGCCCTGTCCACATCCTCCCTGCGCGCGGAGGATCTGTTCGCGGACAGCGAGAGCCTGCTCTACGAGCCGCCGCCCGACGGCGAGACCCGCAAGGGATCGCCGGCCGGCCACGCCGCGCCGCGATCGGCGAGCCGATAGCACTCGTATGCATTCGCCCAGAGCACCTGCTTCGTCTCCGCCGGGGTGAGTGCAGCGAGGAAGCCATCGCCGGTGTCATCGGCGCCATATGGGTAGGCGCTTCCGAACATGAGCAGTCCGGCGCCGCCGATCTGCTCGAGGATCTCGCGCATGTGACCGGGATCGGGCGGGGCATCGACAGGTTCCGTCGTGAAGCGAAAATGACGCCTGATGTACGTCGAGGGCAGCTCTTCCAGCCAGGGGACCTCGCGGTGCAGCGCTCGCCAGTGCTCGTCGAAGCGCCAGAACAGCGCCGGTAGCCATGTCCATCCACTCTCGACGAGCACGACCCTGAGGTTCGGTAGCCGTGTGAAGATGCCGCTCGCGGTCAGGCTGAGGACGTGGGCCTGAAAGCTCGTGACGACGGTCGCGTAGTGCTCGAAGAAGCTGCCGAGCCACCCGACGGGCGTCGGCGGCAAACCGGTAATCCCGCCGTACACGATCGCAACCGCCAGATCGTGCTGCGCCGCGGCCTCCCAGATCGGCCAGTAGCGCTCCTGGCCGTACCCCTCGGCCGACCGCGCCGGAACCGCGATCTGCACGAACCGCGGGTCGCCGGCCACGCGATGAACCTCCTCCACGGCGGCCGCGGTATGCTGCGGCGCGACCACGGCGCTGGCGTACAGACGGCTGTCGCGCTCGAGCCACTCCTCCTGGAGCCACCGGTTCACCGCGCCTGCGATGGCCGGCGCGAGATAGGGATGAGGGTAGCTCTCGACCCCGAAGTAGCAGTTCACGATCGCGCGCGAGACGTGATCGAGGACGTTCTCCTGCAACCCCTCGAGTGACGCTTTCGCGGTGCGCTCGGCGCCGGGCAGCCAGCTCGGATAGCTGAACTCGCCCGCCGGCGGGCGCGCCATCAAATAGGCGAACTCCTGGAACTGGGGCGCCAGATATGGGCTCAGCGCCTCGGCAGCCGGCTTGGGGCACAGGACGTCACAATCGACCACGGTCGGACTGTCGGCGGCCATCAGCGGCCGCCGAAGTCGAACAGGCGCAACGCGTTGCTGCAGAGAATCTGCTCGCGTGCCTCCTTCCCGATCACCGCCCCGGACAGGATCCGGGCCGGATCGTCGCGATCCCAGTGCGGATAGTCACTCGAGAAGAGAATGTGATCGGTCATCCCGAGGTGCTCGATTACCTGCAGCAGGTACTCCTCGCGTTCGGGCGCCTCGAACGGCTGCGTCGTCATCCAGAAATGCTCGCGAATGACCTCGGACGGCAGCCGATCGAGGTGCGGGATCGCCGTCCGCATCGTTCTCCAAGCTCGATCAAGTCGCCACATCAGCGGCGGCAGCCATATGAATCCGACCTCCTCGAGCACGATCCGCAGCGACGGCAGACGTTCGAACACGCCGCTGCAGACGAGGCTCGTGACATGCGCCTGGAATGCCTGCGGATAGTTCGAGTGGTACTCGATGAAGTACGCCGGCAAGCCGGTCGCGCCGGGGCTCACGCCGAAGCCGCCGACGTGGACGAGCACGGGAAGCCCGAACGCCGCGGCCGCCTCGTAGATCGGGAAGTACTTGGGATGCCCGAGCGGCTCCTTGGTCGGAGACATCATCAGTACCGACACGAAACGGGGATTCGACGCGACGCGCTCGATCTCGGCCGCGGAGCGCACACCGTCCTCGAACGGGATCGTGATCGCGCCGTACAGCCGCTCGTCGCGAGCGAACCACTCGGCGTCGACCCACTCGTTCGTCGCGGCTGCGAGTGCCAGCCCAAGCTCGCCGTACATCGTCATGCCGTGGATGTCGTTGAACGGCTGAAGAATCGCTTTCTCGATGTGATACGGGTCGAGCAGCTGCTCGCGCATCAAGTCGAGGTCACTGCCGGGCTGGCCCGACGTGGGCCAGGTGTCGAGGCTGAACGCGCCGTGGGGTGCAAGCGTGTAGGTGAGCCCGGCGGCCGGACCGCCGTGAACGGAGCCCTGGTCGAAGTGAGCATGCCAGTGAGGATCGAGATACTGCTTGACGTCGTCGCGGACGATATGGGTGTTATGCACATCGCAATCGATGATCCCGAGCGCCTCGCGGCCCGAGCCGGGATCGCTGATCTGGGGTTCGGAGTCGCTCGACGATTGCGCGATGGCTGCCACTTCTCACACCTCCACGACGATGTAGTCATCTTCTACGGAAATCGGAACCACCTCCGCCGTGAACGGGCCTGGTTCGTACGACGTGCCGGCCTCCGTGGTGATCAACTCGCTGCCCTGCTCCACGGAAACCTTGTACGCGCGGACATGATTTCTGGCGCGGAGGTACCACGATTGCCCAGTCGCGAGGTCGTATTCCCAGCCGTGCCGAGGGCACTTGACGACCTTGCGCGCGGAATCGTACTCATACTCTCCCGGCCCGCGAGCGGTCACGTGACCGAACACGACACCGCGGGACAGGCAGGCTCCCTGGTGCGGGCACACGTCGCGCAGAGCGTAGAACTTGCCGGCGACATTGAAGATCGCGATCCCGCGCCTCCCCACGCTGACTTGCGTCTGCGTCCCCGGGGGGAACGCGTCAACCTTGCCGAGCACGAACTTCGGCATCGCCTTGCAGCTCGAGCGCCACGAGGAAATCGCGGAGCCGAGCGCGGTCTTCCTTACGCATTCGCGGTCCTTTCACCGGGATCGCTCCGCACATGACGGAGACATCCCGACACGATCATATCGGTCGCGGCAGCCTCAGCGGCCGGCCCGCGATGAGTTTCGCCGCCCACCACCGTTAGACGTGGTGAACAGCGATGAGAGATCAAACCAAGCCGATGGATCAACGTCTGCTGCTGGCCGCCGCGCAGGCGGGCGACGAGCGCGCGTTCCGCAAGCTCGTCGAGCCCTACCGCCACGCGCTCGAAGTCCACTGCTACCGGATGCTCGGCTCCCCTGACGAGGCCGAGGACGTCGTGCAGGAGACCCTGCTGCGGGCGTGGCGCGCCCTTGAGCGCTTCGAGCCACGCGCCCAGCTGCAGACGTGGCTCTACCGGATCGCGACCAACGCGTGCCTGGACGAGCTCGAGCGGCGCCCGCGCCGGCCCGAGCCGGTCGACCCGTTTCCCGAGACGCCGCTCGACGAGGACGCCGCGCCGACGTACGACCCGGTTGCTCGCTACGCGATCAGGGAGGGAATGGAGCTCGCGCTGTTGCGCGCGATCCAGGAGCTTCCTCCTCGCCAGCGCGCGGTGTTGATCTTCCGTGACGTGCTCGGGTGGACGGCGCTCGAGGTCGCCGAGTTGCTCGAGTCGACCGTCGCGTCTGTCAACAGCGCGCTGCAACGCGCACGCGCGACGATCGACCGCCACCTGCCGGCGCCGGCCTCCGCGGCGCCGGAACCGGCGGAGCGCGCGCTGCTCGAGCGCTACATCGCCGCGTTCGAGCACGATGACGTCGACGGATTGGTGTCGCTCCTGCGCGAGGACGCGATGCTCAGGATGCCGCCGCAGCGGTCGCTGATCGGCGCCGCCGAGATCGCCCTGTTCTTCCGCGAGACCGCCGGCGGTGGCGATCTCTCGCGGATTCAGCTGACGGCGAGGTGGGCGAACGGCCGGCCCGCCGTGGCGATCCACCGTCGAACCGAGGACCGTGGGCTGATCCCGCATGGCATCTCGGTGCTCGAGACCGATGGCGAGCGGATCGTCCGGATCGACACGTTCCTCGGCGCGGAACTGCTGCCGCGCTTCGGGTTTCCCGCCGGCGAACGACGCGATCGCTCGCCCTAGCGCGCCGAACCACTCCTCCCCCCCTTTCCAAGAGCTGTCACTCCCCCAGACCATTGGAGGTCCGATGACGTCCATCTCACCAGGCATCAATCGGTGGCGCGCGTTCGCGCTGCTCGCAGTGACGTACTTCATGACCGTGATCGATCTGACGATCGTCAACGTCTCACTACCGACGATCGGCCGCGATCTTCACTTCAGCGAAACCGGGCTGCAATGGGTCGTCACGGCCTACGCGCTGACATTCGGCGGGTTCCTGCTGCTCGGCGGTCGGGCGGCCGATCTGCTCGGCCGCCGCCGGCTCCTGATGGTCGGGCTTGCCGTGTTCACGACCGCCTCGCTCGGCTGCGCGCTCGCGACCGACAGCGCGATGCTGATTGGCACGCGAGCAGTGCAGGGACTGGGCGCCGCGATCATGCTGCCCGCCGCCCTGTCGATCGTGATGAACATGTTCGAGGAGGGCGCCGAGCGCAACAAGGCCCTCGGGATCTGGGGCGGGCTCGGCGCCGGCGGCGCGACCGTCGGGCTGATAACGGGCGGGCTGCTGATCCGCTACGCCGGGTGGCAGTACATCTTCTATCTGAACGTCCCGATTGGCGTGGCGGCACTGGCGCTCGCGCCGCGGATCGTTCCCGACAGCCGTCTTCTGATCAGCCGACGCCGATTTGACGCGGCTGGCGCCGTCGCCGGCACGGCCGGGCTGGTGCTGCTGGTCGACGCGATATCGCAAGCGCCGCAGTACGGCTGGGGCGCGAGCAGGACGATCGCGCTGCTCGCAGCAGCGACGGTGCTGCTCGCCGCGTTCCTCGTGATCGAGGACCGCATCCAGTGGCCGCTGCTGCCGCTGTCGATCTTCCGGCTGCGCACGCTCGCGGGCGCGAACGCGGCCGGGTTGCTGCTGGGCGCGAGCTTCTTCGCGTTCATCTTCGTCGGCACCCTGTACATGCAGGAGGTGCTGCACTACAGCGCGCTGCAGACCGGCGTCGCGTGGCTTGCCGCCTCGCTGACGTCGATCGCCCTGGCCGGCCTCTCGCAGTGGTTGGTGACCCGCGGCGGCGCCAAGCTCGTGATGGCGATCGGGATGACGCTGATCGGCGCAGGCGTTATCTGGGCGACACAGGTACCGGTCCACGGGCACTTCCTGAACAACCTCGCCGGCCCGATGCTGGTCGCCGGTGCCGGGACGGCATTCGCGTTCATCCCGATCTCGATCGCCGCGCTCGCGGGCGTCGCCCATCACCAGGCCGGCCTCGCGTCCGGGCTGCTGAACACCTCCCAACAGCTCGGCGGTGCGATCGGGATCGCGATCGGCTCGAGTGTGGCCGCTAGCCACACGACGACGCTGCTGCACGAAGGCGCCGCGCTACGCCGTGCGCTGACCGGCGGCTTCCAGCAGGCGTTCTGGGTGCTCGGTGCAATCGCGCTGCTCGCGCTGCCGGCGATCTTCACGCTGATCCGCCGCGAGGAGCTCGCCAGCGGGCCGAGCAAGCGCCCGGTCCGTGACGCGCAGCCCGCTGTCGCCTGCAGCGACTCCGCCTGACACGTAGTTCAACCACGATCCGAAGCAAGGAGACACGACCAATGACACCCACCGACGAACTGTCTGACACGACGACGATCGTCGTCGGCGCGAGCCGCGGGCTCGGCCGCGGCATCGCCACCGCATTCGCGCACGCCGGCGCCCCAGTGGTCGCCGTCGCGCGCACCGCGACGGGGCTAGCCTCGGAGACTGCCGGGGAAGGCGGCGAGTCGATCACGGCGGAGGTCGCCGATGCCACCGACGCGACGGTCGCCGGCAGGCTCCTGGACCGCCATCAGCCGTCGGTCCTCGTTCTGGTCGCCGGCGCCAGCCCGCTGATGCGCCCGCTGCAGCAGCACACGTGGGAGACGTTCTCGGTCAACTGGCAAACCGATGTGCGAATCGCCTTCCACTGGCTGCGCGAGGCCCTGCTCAAGCCACTGCGGCCCGGCAGCAGGGTGGTCGTGATCAGCAGCGGCGCCGCGCTTGCGGGATCCCCGCTCACCGGCGGGTACGCCGGCGCCAAGGCCACGCAGCGTTTCATGACGCAGTACGCCCAGGACGAGTCTGACCGCGCCGGGCTCGGCGTCACGTTCACGGCTGTGCTGCCGCGGATCACGCCACTGACCGACCTCGGCCGGCCAGCCGTTCAGGCCTACGCGGCGCGCAGCGGCCAGTCCGAGGAGGAGTACCTGCGGCAGTTCGGCGAGCCGCTCACCCCGGAGCTCGCGGGAGACGCGGTCCTCCAGCTGGTACGAGCAGACGCCGCCACCCTCGCCCCCGCCTACCTATTGGGCGGCTCGGGGCTGCAGGAGCTGCGCTGAGCTTCAGCATGGCGGACAGGGGTCTCGGCGTGGCGGCGGAGATTCGCGACCGTCGCTGCCGGGACCTCGGGGGCGGACAAGATTGCACCCACCCCGCCCGGTGCGAGGGCGCGTGGCTGATCTTGTCCGCTATCCGGATAAAACTGCACCCACCCCGCCCGCTGGGAAGGCGTGTGGCTGATCTTGTCCGCTATCCGGATAAAACTGCACCCACCCCGCCCGCTGGGAAGGCGTGTGGCTGATCTTGTCCGCTATCCGGGCCGGCATAGCTGCACCCGCGGCGCAGATCGCGAGGGCACGTGGCGAATCACACCCAAAGCTGGCTGTCCTCCGAGCCGCTTCCTAGGGATCTCAGTACGGCGTCGGCAATGGCCGTAGGATTGATTGGACCGCTGACGAACGATGAGTTTTCGTCTCGCGACCGGTCACCGGCTGTGACAACAGCCCGCGGAAGGAAGGAGAGCCAGATGTCAAGCTCAATGGTGAACTTCATCGCGATCACCGTCCGTCGCTCCGGTGCGATGAGCTTGAAGCGATGCTGATCTACTCGATGAGCGTCTCGGTGGACGGCTTTATCGCCGACCGCGAGGGCGGGTTCGCGTGGACGGTCCCCAGCGAGGAGCAGTTTCGTTTCCACCTCGCGCAGGTAGGCGAGCTCGGCTGCTATCTGTGCGGCCGCAGGCTCTACGAGACCATGCTGGTGTGGGAGACGGATCCGTCGATGCGCGAGAACGATCTCGGCGCCGCGTTCGCCGACATCTGGTCGGCTCTCCCGAAGGTCGTCTTCAGCCGCACGCTCGACAGCGTTCAGGGCAACGCCCGGCTCGCCGAGGCGTCGGTGGCCGAGGAGGCGGCCGCGGCGCAGGACGCGACCGACAAGGACGTCTCGATCGGCGGCGCCGGCCTGGCCGCGGCGGCGATCGAGCTCGGCCTCGTCGACGAGCTGCGCATGTTTCGCAATCCGGTCGTGGTCGGGGGCGGCACGCCCTTCCTGCCGCCGGTCACCGAAGACGTTCGGCTAGACCTCGTCGAGACCAGGACGTTCGGCTCGCGCGTGATCTACGAGCGCTACGGGCGCGCCCGCGATGACTCGGACTGACAGCGCCGGCCGAATCATCGGCACCGGCGCTACCGCATCTTGTCGATCACGTTGCGGGCGTACTCCTCCATCGTTCTCTTCTTCTGCTCGATCGTCGACGTCCTCCCCAACCCCTTCCCCTCGCTACCTCGCGTTGCGCCGGCGTCGAAAGGCGCGTTGAAGGTACCGGTCACCCCGATCTCCTCCAGACGCTTGAGAGTGTCGACACTCGGTGGTGGGATCATCGGCAGAATCGGCATGATCATCTCGTACGGCAGGTGATCGCGCCCGGCCTCACGCCGTAGGCGGTCGAGCTCTTTGATCACTCCGAGTACGTCTTGCACGGCACCCGGGACCCCGATGTAACCATCGCAGACGGTCGCGGCGCGGCGCAGAGCGGCCGGGCTCTTGCCACCCGCATAGAATGGCACCGGCTCGGTCGGGACCGGCAGCAACTCGATCTCCGAGAAGTCGAAGAACGTGCCGTGATGTGAAACCGTGCCGCCGCGCCAGAGCTTGCGCATGACTTCGATCATCTCATCGGTCCGCTTGCCCCGCGTGTGGAAGTCGACGCCCATCGCGTCGAACTCCTCCCGCTGCCACCCGACGCCGAAGCCGATCGAGATGCGGTTGTTGCTGATCAGCGCGAGCGTGCCGGTGGCCTTCGCGACGTCGAGCGGCGAGCGCAGGGGGAGCAGGTAAACCGACGACGAAAAGCGGAGCTGTGTCGTCACCGCGGCCATCGCCCCGAACGATGACCAAGTGTCGGGATATGCGTAATCGAGCGAGTGAGCCATCTTGCCGTCAGGCGTGTAGGGATAGGGCGACGTCGTCAACTTGGTCAGGAACACGTGCTCGGCATTTATGACACCGTAGAAGCCGACCTCCTCCGCGAACCTGGCAATCTCCGTCAGCTGGTCGGCCTCCGCAAAGGCGATGCTCTGCCAGAATCTCATTTCTCGTCACCTCCGTCGGGAGCTCTGCCGGTTGCCGCCGCGAGGCAGCGGAGTGCCATGTTACGCGACGAGTCCCGGTCGGTTCGGCCCTGGAAGGCGTCGCGCTTGCGTGTGGCGTCATTCTCGGTGATACTCGCGGCGTGCTGACGTCGAAGACACAGGCGCTTGCCGAGCGGTTGAACCATGCATGGGAGGAGCGGCGGCCAATCGAGCCGTTCAGCGCGACCGGCGAGCTCACGAGCGTCGAGGAGTCCTACGCCGTCCAGCGCGCTTGGGCTGAGATTCGCGCGGCCGGCGGCGAGACGTCGGTCGGGCGCAAGATCGGCCTGACCAGCCCGGGCATGCAGACCCAGATGGGTGTCGCCGAGCCCGACTTCGGCGAGCTGTGGGCGTCGCGGGCGTTTCCACCGCGCGAGGACGGCGCCGAACTCCCCATCGAGTTGTTCATCCAGCCGCGTGTCGAGGGCGAGCTCGCGTTCATGATCGGCGCCGATCTCAGGGGACCCGGTCTCAGCGAGAACGATGTGCTCGCGGCGGCCGTCGCCGTGGCGCCGGCGATCGAGGTCGTCGACAGCCGCATCGCGGACTGGCGCATCGCTCTCGTCGATACGGTCGCGGACAACGCGTCCTACGGAGCGTTCACCGTGGGCGACTTCTCTGAGGAGCTCCTGCGGGCCGACCTGACCGAGATCCCGCTGACGGTCGAGCAGAACGGCGTGACGTTCGTCGCCGAGCGCGGCAGCGCGGTGCTCGGCTCGCCGCTGCGCGCCGTCGCGTGGCTGGCCAACAAGCTGGGGACGTTCGGCGATCAGGTCAGCGCGGGCGACGTCGTCCTCTCTGGGTCCTTCGGTCCCGCCGCGCCGGCGAGAGCCGGCGATCAGTTCACCGTCACGGTGCCGGGTCAGGCGCCTGTCCGCATACGCTTCGTCTAGCGAGCGAGCCTCGCACCAAACCATGTCCCCATCGCCCACCGTTCCCGACGTGCTCGAGCACATGGTCACCGCCGACGGGATCTCCTTGCACGTCGCGGAGTTCGGCGACGGCGATCCAGTCGTGTGGCTGCACGGGAGCGGGCCGGGTGCGAGCGGGATGAGCAACTTCGGTCCCAACCTCTATTCGTTCGCCGGCTATCGCAACCTCGTCTTCGACCTCCCACGCTACGGTCGCTCGGACGCGCCGGTGATCGAGGAGCCGCTGATCGGGTACGCGGCGCGCCAGGTCGCAGCCGCACTGGACGACCTCGGCGTGACGCGCACCCACGTGATCGGCAACTCGTTCGGTGGCTCGACCGCGATCCGCCTCGCCGCCGAACGCCCCGACCTCGTCGGCCGGCTCGTCTCGATGGGCGGCTCGGCGCGCCCGGACGGCAAGTTCGACTGGCCCGAGGGGCTCCGCATGCTGTTCGACTACATGCGCGGTCCCGAGCCCTCGCGCGAGTTGCTGGAGGGTTTCGTGCGCGCGATGGTCATGGATCAGTCGCTCGTGACCGACGAGCTGATCGACGCTCGCCTGGAGGCGAGCCGGGCCTTGCACCCGGAGATTCGCGTCGTGCCTCCCGACCAGGGCGACCTGAAGCCGTTCCTCGACAGAGTGCGTGCGCCGACGTTGCTGATCTGGGGCCGCGAGGACCGCTTCATCCCGCTCGAGTGGGCGCTGATCACGCTGCGCGGAATCAGGGACGCATCGCTGCACGTCATTCCCCATTGCGGCCACTGGGTGCAGGTCGAGGCTCGCGAAGCGTTCGAGCGTCTCGTGCTCGACTTCCTCGCCCAGGACAACCTCGCGCAGGACCAGGCGTGAGCCCGGGCCTATGCAAGCTCGCCCACGTGGCGCTCCAGACCCCGGAGCTCGAGCGTTCGCTCTGGTTCTTCCGCGATGTGCTCGGGATGGACGAGGTCGCGCGCGGCGAGGAGGGCGTCCACCTGCGCTGCTTCGGCGAGCTCGACCATCACTCGCTGCTTTTGATCGAGGGGCCCACGGCGGTCGACCACGTCGCCTTTCGCACGAACGGACCAGGCGACCTCGCCGCGTTCGGCGAGGAGATCGCCACCACCGGCGTCGCCGTCGCCGATGCCCCACGCCAGCTCGGACACGGCGAGGCGATCCGCTTCACCGTTCCACACCTCGACGCGCCGTTCGAGCTCTTCTGGGACACCGAGCGCCCGCTTGCACCCGCCGGCGAGCGCTCACGGCTGCCCAGTAACTCGAGCCGCTTCCGCGGGGTCGCGCCGCGACGGATCGACCACATCAACCTTTCGACCTCGCGCGCGGAGCTCCCACCCGCGGAAGCATGGCTGCGCCGGCAGCTCGGCTTCAAACGCCGCGAGTGCGTCGAGCTGCAAGGTCAGCTCACCGGGTCCTGGCTATCGGTCACGCCACAGGTCCACGACCTCGCGATCACCCTGGACCATCGGGACCGCCGTGGCCGAATCAACCACCTCGCGTTCACGATGGACAGCTTCGCCGACATCGCCCGGATGGCAGACGTCGTCGCCGAGCACGACATCAAGGTCGACGTCAGCCCGGGCCGCCACGGCGTCACGCAGGGCTTCTTCTACTACCTCCGCGACCCCGGATCGGGTCATCGAGTCGAGCTGTTCGCCCACGCGTACCTGATCTTCGACCCCGACTGGGAGCCGATCGTCTGGGATGAGACGTCATTCGCCAGTCACGGTCTGCGCTTCTTCGGCCCCGAGTGGACACGCGAGCACAACCCCAACGCAGAGAACACCCCCTGCTTCGCTGACGAGACCGCGCGGGCGACCACGAACCCGTGAGTCAACCGAGCTACGACACCGTCATCGTCGGCGCCGGGCCGGTCGGGTTGACGCTGGCGAACCTGCTCGGAGCGCGTGGTGTGCGGGTGCTGGTGGTCGAGGCGCGCGAGACCCTGATCGACTACCCACGCGGGGTCGGCATGGACGACGAGTCGCTGCGGGCGTTCCAAGCAGCCGGGCTCATCGACGAGGTACTGCCGCACACGACTCCCGACCAGGCGATCATCTTCCTCGACGCTCGTCGCCGTGAGCTCGCCCGCTTCGCCGCGACCACGCGCGAGCTCGGCTGGCCGAGGCGCAGCGGCTTCGTCCAGCCGCTCGTCGATCGCGTGCTGCTCGACGGACTGCGCCGCTTCGCCAACGTCGAGGTCCGCTGGGCGGCGACGCTCGTCGGCTACGAGGACGACGAAGACCGTGTGCGCGTGCGTCTGCTCGGCGCCGAGGGCGGGCACGACGAGGTGCTCGCGGCCTTCCTCGTCGGCGCCGACGGCGGGCGCAGCGCCGTGCGAAAGGACCTCGGGGTCACCTTCGAGGGGATCTCCTCGCCGACGCGCTGGCTCGTCGTCGACGTCGCCAACGACCCGATCGGCACGCCCAACAGCTACGTCGGTTGCGACCCGAGCCGGCCCTATGTCTCGAGTGGTCTGCCGCACGCGATCCGCCGCTTCGAGTTCATGCTCTTCGACGGCGAGGAAGACGCCGAGTTCGAGCGCCATCGCGCGATCCAGCTGATCCGCGGGTTCATCCCCACGGGGGAGATCGAGCTCGTGCGCGCCCGCGTCTACACGCACCACGCCCGCGTCGCGTCCTCGTTCGTGCGCGGCCGCGTCCTACTCGCCGGCGACGCGGCGCACCTGATGCCCCCCTGGCAGGGCCAGGGCTACAACACCGGCATCCGCGATGCGCTGAACCTCGGATGGAAGCTCGCGCTCGTCGTCTCCGGGCGGGCGCAGGCGCGGCTGCTGGAAAGCTACGACGCCGAGCGCCGGCCGCACGCGGCCGCGATGGTCCGCCTTTCGGTGCTGACCGGCCGCTTCCTGAGTCCCACCAGCGCGCGCGTCGCGGCCGTCCGTGACGCCGGCGTGCGTGGCCTCGGCCTGATCCCGCCGCTGCGCGACTACGTCCTGCAGATGCGCTTTCGCCCGAAGCCGCGCTACACGGCCGCGACGGTCCTCAGCGACGTCGACGATCCCGCGATCGGCGGCCTGTTCCCGCAGCCGCACATGTTGGCGGGCGCGGCGCAGGAGGCGGTCCTCCTCGACCAGGCGCTCGGCCCCGCGCTCGCGGTGCTCCGCTGGGGCGCGGACCCGCGTCGCTCGCTCGGCGAGCGCGAACTGGCGCTCCTGCGCGCACTCGAGACTCGCTTCCTGACCGTCCTGCCGATGACCCAGTACCCCTCGCGCGCCGCCGAGGCGGACGCCGGCGACACCGAGCACGTGATCCTCGGCGACCGCGACGGGACGCTGCGCGCGTGGTTCAACGCGCATCCGTACCCGATGGTGTTCATTCGCCCCGATCGCGTCGTCGGAGCGGGCTGCCAGCCGATGGACGCGCCGGCGACCGTCCATCGCCTCGCGGAGCGTCTCGCGCTGGTCGACGTCGGCGCCGGCCGCGCGCGGGAGCCGGCTGCCGCGACGGCGGATAGTGATTCACCAGCCAGCTAAGGCGATTCCTCGAGTCCGAACCGCCGCCGTGATACGACTGTCGCCGTCCTCTCAAGAATGATGTTATGCCCGTGCCCGTGCGTTGGCGTACAGGGCCTCACTGAGCACGCACCAGACCAGTTTCCCCGTGATGCCACTAATGTCGTAGATCGGAGCGAGCTCGACGTTGTCCAGGGCCGTGAACCCCCGCTCGCCGATGATCCGGGCCGCCGACAGGATCTCATGAGAGGTGAGGCCACCCGGTTCGGGCTCTGTCGTCCCCGGAGCGTGAGCGGCATCAACCGAGTCCGTATCCCACGTAACGTACACCCCATCGGTACCATCCCATACGCGGTCGAGCGCGTCCTTCAGCACTGGTTCGATACCGCGCTCCTTGACCTCGCGCATTGGGTACATGTTGATTCCGCGCTCGCGGATCAACTCCAGCCACTCACGCGGGTTCAGCGACCCACGGACGCCCACGATCGCGACGTTCTCCGGCCGGACGTTCGGCAGCTCCGACGCGCGTGCGACGCCGGACGCATTCGTCTCCTTCTCGCCGTCGACCGAGTATGCCGCATCCATATGGGCGTCAATCGCAAGGTATCCCATCCGCTTCTCGCCGAGAAACTGTGACAACGCGCGCGCCCCTGGAATCGGCAAAGAGTGATCTCCTCCGATCGCGATGGGGATCGCGCCTGATTGCAGAATCAGCGACAGATCTTTCTGCACGGATTCGTGCGTGCGTTCGGCGTTACCCACTATCACCCGAGCGTCGCCACAGTCAACCAATCCATATGCCTCGGCCAGGTCGATGTCCCACTCGAAGGACCAACTGAAGTATTCCTGAGACGCAATCCGGAGGCCCTGCGGCCCAAGCGACGATCCCGGGCGCCCGATGCATACGTTTGCCCCCTCATAGGGTACGCCCAGGAACGCCACCCGGGCTCCCGTGTCAGCCACCTCGTCCGTCTTGCACGTAGGGGATCCGAGCATTGAGATAACGCCGTGCGCCATCGGCTCAAAGCGACCCGCTCTAGCCATGTGCAACCTCCGCAGGATTGTCGTTGTCTTCGATCGTTCCGGCTTGCGACGCCCCGCTGCCACCCGCTGTTCCGCGGCGTGGACTCCCAGCACTCCACGCACCGGCGGTGGTTCGGTAGAGCAGTCTCAAGTACATGAAGGTGTCGACTCGGGCCACTCCATGGAGCGTGCCGATCTCGCCCTCGATCACACCGAGCAAGTGCTCGCGGTCGCGGCAGACCAGCTCGGCCATCAACTCGTACCGGCCAGTGGGTGCGATGACATACCACGCACTGGCCACGTCTGCTAACCGCCGGCCGACGTCGGCGACGGTAGCCCCGCCGCCGAGCTGGATCGCAACCCACGCGAGTGCCTCATAACCGAGGCTGGGTGGGTGTCCGATCGCGATCACGCGCATCTGATGCTCATCTACGAGCGTGCGGTACCGCGAAGACACAAGGCGCTCGGATACGCGAAGCCGCCGCGCAATTTGACGAAAGGAAGCACGACCGTCCGCCTGCAGTGCTTGCAGCAGCGCTCGATCGAGGTCATTCGGGCGAAACACGCGGCTGCGATTACTTTCGCGCTGCCCGCCGAGCTCCGCCTGCTGCTTGATCAGGTCGAGATAAAGGAATGAATCTATCTCCCTGACCGCTCTATGACGCCGAAGCCGGCCCAAGAGCTCATACAGCTCCTCCGCCGAGGCGCACACTGCCTCGGCCATCAGCAGGTAGCGTCCGGAGCACACAACGATGTAGTCGATCTCCGACGATGCAACCAACACCTCGGTTATCGTTTCGAGCGCATGCGGCTCCACAGCAAGACCGATCCACGACATGTACTCCTTGCCAAGAACCCGCGGATCCATGACGGCTACGACTGAGAACGCCCCCGCTGCAGTCAGCTCGTTGTACCGCCTCCGTGCGTGGACCTCCGACACGCCGACAGCGTCAGCCAGAGCCGAGAACGGCATCCGTCCATCACGTTGAAGCGCACCGAAGATCGCGGCGTCCAGTGGCTTCAGGTTGCTGTCGCTCTCCGGCATCACCGAAATGCCGCACGCGCCGCGCTGCGCGGGCTCATGCGCATCTCACCCTTCTCGAACGGGTAGTGAAAGCGAAAAATGATCGAACCTTGCTTCCAGCATCGCGCCGCCGATTACGTCGCGCGCCTCGATCAACGGGACATCACCCAGCTCCGCCCGGCGCACGCCATCGGCGATCTCATGTAGCAGCTGAGGCTCCGCCAGTACACGGCCGTAATGGTGGGACGTCAGCAGCCGCACGGAATCTGCCAGCTCGGCAAGTCGAGCAGTAGACCGTGCCAAGGCGCTGACGTCTGAGTCCGGAAAGTGCGCATAGATCGGACCCGCATTAATGGTGTCTCCACCGAACAAGAGCCCATTCCTCTCATCCATCAGGCAAATACAATCCGGGCTGTGTCCCGGCGTAAAGAGCACGGTCAACTCTCGTTGGCCGAGGTCGATACGATCACCATCCGTGAGCTTTTTCGTAGCCTTGCTCGACGCGATCCTCCACCTCGCCCCGTCGAACGTGTCCGGGAACGGCCGCGGATCGCTCTCAGCCGTCAGCAGCCAAAAGAATTCCTTGTCGAGGACCCTATATACCTGAGCAGCTTCTAGTTGCCGGTGGGCGTAGTCGAGGTACGCCTCGCACAATTCCTTTGGGTAATCCATCTCGATAAGAGGGGCGCCGACTTCATGGATGGCAATCTCGTCGAATTCGCGATTCCCGCCAACGTGGTCAAAATGATAGTGTGTGTTGATGACAGTGATCGGCCGGTTCGTGAGCTGCTCAGCCACTGGTCTAATGGGAACGACCCCCATGCCAGTATCGAGAAGGACGGCTCGATCGACGCCCTGCACGAGCCATGAATACACGTGCTGTGGTTCCGCAATCAACCAGACTCCGTGAGCAATCATGCGCGTGTAGAACCACGATGCGGCCAAGCGGTCATGACCCGTCAATCCCGCAGTCTCTTGAACCTGATCAGTCATGCCACGCTTCCTTTGTTGTACTAGACGCCTCGAGGACTAGCTCTCGAGCTGCCTTCCAGGGACCGCGCCGCTCCCCACGCGCCAATCACGCTTCGGTAGAGCAAACGCAGGTAGACGAAGCTGTCAACATGCACGATCTCCCTGATCTGGCCGACACCATGTTGCAGAACGTCGAGGAGGTGCCCTCGATCTCTGCACACCAGCTCGGCCATGAGATCGTAGCGCCCGGTGCAGACGACAACGTAGTCAATCCCAGCGACGTCCGCGAGCGTAGCGGCTGTACTCTCGAGGTTCGCTCCTTCTCGAACGTGCATGCACAGCCAGGCCATGCAGCCGAATCCCAGAATTGCCGGGTCCCCCACGGCGATCACCTGAAGCGCCTGTCCGCGCATGAGCCGGGCGACCCGCGTCGACACGGTCTTCTCGGAGACCCCAAGGCTGAGCGCGATGTTGCGAAAACTGGCCCGTCCATCGCGATGAAGCTGTGTCAGGATGTCGATGTCGAGCGAGTCGAGTTGCGAGTCGCCTCCCGCCCGTACTGCCTGTGAGTTGCCGTTGAGCGACCACTGGAATTGCTGGCACAGCAAGTTGAGATATGGCGCGGTCTCGGTAAGTTGGACACCGGGTATCTCGCGAATCTTCGCCAGCAACCTGTAGAGGTCCTGAGACGAACGGCATGCCGCTTCGGCCATGACGTTGAACTCGCCGGCCGTCTGGACGACGTAGTCAATCTCCGGGAGCGAGACGAGCGCCGCGGCGACGGACGTCGCCTGTCTCCAATCCGCCAAAATGGCGAGCCACGCCATACAGTCGATGCCGAATACCTTCGGATCGGCCACGGCCGTTATGGAGAGAACCTCGTCGTCGATCAGACGAGCAGTGCGGCGCCGGACGTGCGCCTCTGAGACGCCCAACCGCTTCGCTATCGCGACGAAGGGGGCGCGCCCGTCGCGTTGCAGCTCGCGGAAGATGGCGAGGTCGAGTGAATCGAGCTGCTGCTGCTCGCCGCCGCGGGGCGTTGTCCTGGCCATCATGCGGTCAGGAGTTGAGGCATTACGCGACCATCCTCGATGTCGACGACAGCGGACCGGAGAACTCCTTCGCCGTATTCGCTACCCGGGTTGATCGCGATCGTGTGCCCGATTTCGCGGATGCCCGCTGATTCGTGGATGTGGCCGTGCAGAGACAGCATCGGTTCGTAGCGACGGAGCGCGTCCGCAACAGCAGTTGAGCCCGCCGCGGTCTCAGCGCCTGTGATCGGCTTCGGCGGGCTGACCGACGTATCCAGCTTCGGGCAACGATCGAGCCCGGAGCCGTAGGGGGGCACGTGAAGGTTGAAGACCACACGGTGTGAGTCGTCAAGCTCGCTGGCCATGCGCTCGATCCGCGCGCCAAGCTCCGCCTCACTGACGTCGCGGGGGCACTTCCATGGCGTCGGATTGCCGTAGCCCGTCGAGATCATCTTGAGACCGGGGGCCAGCGCGAGCACCTGTCCCTCCGCGTTCGTGATCCACTCGGCATCGTCGAGCACCTTCTCGATCGAGAGGTAGTCGTCGTTGCCGCCCGTCACGTACAGCGGGATCCCGAGCGGCGACAGTCGCTCGGCAGCACGACGCATCCAGTCGGCGACCTGCCGCTGGCACTCGCGTTCGAAGTGAGCGCCGACCAGTTCCGAATCC
Organism: uncultured Solirubrobacterales bacterium; assembly: GCA_963763525.1. Taxonomy (GTDB): domain Bacteria; phylum Actinomycetota; class Thermoleophilia; order Solirubrobacterales; family Solirubrobacteraceae; genus Palsa-465. The sequence continues at coordinate 417,468 of CAVXPA010000003.1, read as the reverse complement.
GCGCGCATCGAGTCGAGCTCGTCTCGCGAGACGATGATCGGATACTGCCCTAGGCTCCGGATACGTTCAAGAATCGGCTCGAGTTCGTTCTCGTCTTCCGCGTGCACCGCGGTGCCCACGACCTCGCCGTCGAATCCGGTTGGCCCCCGCACGATCGGCGCCAGACGTTTGCCAGTGAGGTCTCCGCCGAGAATGGCAACGTTCGCCTCGTAGACCGCGATGGCGTTCAGGAATTTCCGGAACACGATCTCCGAGCCGTGCAGATCCGTGGCAAAGATGATGCGTAACTTGGCCCGGTGCTTGCCCGGCGACTGGCTGCGACGGCCGATGCGCATTGGCTGCCGTCCGGCTAGACGCGCCCTGTGCCCTCGGGGTTGGCCCGGATGCCAAGTGCGTCCATCGCAAGTCGCACTGCCACCCTCGCGGCCTTGTTCGCCGGGTCGTAGACCGGCGAGCACTCCGTGATCACGTACGCTTCGACGCCTGCTTGCACGAAGGCACGGATCATCTTGATGACCTCTCGCGGTGAGAGGCCGCCACATTCGGGCGTCGTTACTCCGGTCGTATATCCCTGGTCCATGACGTCCAGGTCAGTGTGCAGCACCACGCCGTCGGTGCCATTCCACGCGATCTCCAAAATGCGTTCGATCGTCTTGTCGATGCCCCACTCATCAATGTCCCAGATCGTGATCATCTGGATCCCGGTTCGATCGACGTACTCCCTTTCCTTCCGAGGATTCAGAGGGCCATTGATCCCGACCAACGCGAGATTACGAGGGTCCATGAGCTCCGCCGCGCGGCTCACTGGGCACGCGTGATTGAGTCGCTCACCCGCGACATCCTCGGCCGTATCCATGTGGGAGTCCATCTGGATGTAGCCCATCTTGCCGTCGATCAGCTTGCTCATGGCGCTAGTGACGGGAATCGGGCAAGAGTCGTCTCCGCCAAACACGATCGGGAACGCTCCAGCGTTATAGATCTCCGTGATGCAGCGCTCCGCGCGCTCAAACGTACGCTGCGCATTACCCGGCACGATCGCGACATCACCGCAGTCGGTTAGCCGCAGCTCATCGAACAAATCCACCTGGAACTCACCATGATAGGACAGATAGTGTTCAGTCGCGCGCCGGATCGCTCGCGGACCGTAGCTGGCGCCTGGACGGCACGTGTTGGTGTGCTCCCACGGCAAACCAAGGACGGCGGCCCTGACGTTCGCCGCTTTGAGGTCCTCCGTAACCGGCGGAATTACCTGCGCGCCCAGGAAGGTCGAGATTCCCGATATCAGAGAATTGGGAAAGTCATCCTCGCCCTGGAGGCGTCCGTAAGTGTGATAATGGTCACGGGCGATCGATCGTGTAGTCACGCCATGCTCCTTTCAAGCCGTCTTGAGTTATCGAGTTAATGACTTGTCAGTCTGGTGGCACGTACCGGTACGCCAGCGAGGTGTCCACTCCCTGTGACCGGCGATACAGCGTCATCGCGACAAACACGATCACTCCTGTAGCGAAGGCGGTGCCGAGCGAAATGCGGGCTCCAGTCGAGGTCAGTCCGAGCTGTGAGTTTGTGAGAGCTTCCCAGATCAAGGCAGCGCTGACGGCGGTCGCGATGCCGCCTACCAGAGTGATCAGCGGAACGCCCGCGATCTTATACCTACCGATGGGCGCGGCCTCGAAGATTGCCCGGGAGCGGTACGGGAAGATAGTTGCCGCCAGGCAGGTTACACCCACGACAAGCGCACTCGTGATCACCCCGCCGATCAGGATCGTCGCCTCCCAGCTGGGCTTGTACGCGAAAGCCGCAGCCACCACCAGGGCCAAGAAACTCCACAGGGTCGCTGCCTTCAGCGGAGTGTGGCGGCGCTCGGATACGTCTGAGAAAAAGCTAGGCAACGAGCCATCGAGGCCCATCGCCATCATCACGCGCGACGCATTCAGAAACACGACGTTCGCTATGCCAAAGCCTCCGCATATGAACCCGATCGCGATGAGAACGGTGACGATCCAGTTGTTTGAGAGCATTGCGATGAACACGCTGGCGTTTGGCGAGTATGCGGGCGCGATCTTGCCGCTGCCGTAGGCCCATGCAAACTGATTCAGGAAGTTTCCGCCGGCAATATGCTGAATAAGGACGAAGGGGATCGCGAGCAGGCCCATTCCGACCAAGATGCCCGGGAACAGGAACGCTCCGTATAGGCGCCACATGTTGCGCGCCCCCTTTACTTCCCCCAAGAGTCCCTGTGCCGCGAACATCGTGTAGGGAATGACGCCCGCGAGCACCGCCATCCAGATCAAGGTATGGCCGAGGTTGAAACCGGGAGAAACGTACCCCGCTCGGTGGGCGGCCGCCGCTACCGACCTCGTAGTGATGCTCTGACCGCTGTTGTAGGAGTCAAACTTTGCCGAAAAGTCTGTTCCAAGGTTGACGAGCTCGACAACGATCGTTGTCAGCCCACCAATCAGGATCCCCGGGACCAGCACGTAGCGCTGCAACTGGCGATAGATCCGCAAGCCGTAGACCGTTAAGAGCCAGCATGCGATGACGACGATCGCGGACACGACGAACGTCCCGTTCTTGCCGACCAGCCACGTCTCGAACCCGGTGGCGCCTGCCCGGTGGGCGATCGGAACCAGGCCAAACGACGTCACCACAAAAGCGCCGGCGGCCGGGAACGCCAGCCAAAAGAGAAGCTGACAGGCCCAAGGGACCGTGAAGCCGATGAATGGGTGCAGCGCCCGACTCTCGTAGAGGTAGTCGCCGCCGGCACGCGGCATAGCGGAGCCCAACGCCGCGTACACGAAGAACACGAGGACGCCAAGGAGAAGCGTCAGCAGGAGCATCAGAAAGATGCTGATCCCAGGTGAGGCGAACTGGGGGCCGGGGAACAGGTACACGAGTCCGAACGCGCCGCCCGTTGAGAACACCCCATACCACGCGGTGTCGACGAGAGAGAAGTCGCGTACCAGGCCGGACGACTGTCGTGCAAACAGGCCGAGTCCGCCGGTGGCCTGGGACGTCCTCACTGCAGAATCCGCCATGATGCTCTCCTCTAAAGATCAAGATCAGACCCGAAAGCCGCAATCGCGGGCGAGTCCTGGCAGAATGCGGCGCAAGCCTATCGGTGTTCGCCCGCAGAGTCAAAAAATACGGCGGAATGCGATAACGCGGTGGAGCATGGGAGCACATCGCCTCGCCCAGGGGCGATGAGCGGCGAACGTCGACTGCGAACCTTGCCGATGGGCCGGCGTCCGACGCGGCCACAGTGCTCCGCACGAACGGGACATTCGGCGGAGCAGGTGCATACGAGCCCGGCAGCGATCGACGATGAGCCCTCGAGCGATTGCTCGCTTGGCTTAGTCGACCTCTTCGGGGAGCTCGTACCAGCGCACCCGGTCGCCGATCCGATCGCGCAGGCGCCACTTGCGTGACTTGGGCTGATCGTCCATGCGTCCGCGCACGGTCTCGACGCGATCGAGGATGGTCTGTCGCTCGCGGTCCGTCAGCGGAGCCTCTTCGAGCAGGGCACCGAGCCGCTCCATGTTCATCGTCGTCGTCCGCCACAGGCCCCAGTCAGCGGCGCACAGCTCGGCGATGCGAGCGGCGTTCACCGAGTCCTGATCATGGTCTGCCACGTCGTGGTGATACAGCAGTGCCCCAGCGTCGAGGACGTCGCGCTGGTTCAGCTCGACGATCTGCAGCTTCGTCAGCAGCAGCTCAGCCAACGGCACGGTCATCTCGTCCTGTCCCATGCGATCGGTAAGCGGAAGCTGATGGCACATGAGGAATTCACCGACGAACACGTCGAGCCTTCGGCCGGTCTGCGGGTCGGCGTAGAGAAGGCGACGACGGCCATTCAGGGCATTGAACTCCGTCGCGCCGTGGTAGCCAAGGCCCTGCAACACTTGGCCGACCTCCGCACCGCGTCCCCTCGGAGTGACGAGATCGATGTCCTTGTAGGAGCGAGCGAACGCCGGGTGCATCGGCGATGAGTGGAGATATATCGCCAGCCCGCCGACCAGGCGCACGGGCACGTCGCGCCCAGCGGCCGCCGCCAGAATCCTCCGAGCTTCCTCCGCGATCTCGCGATTTGACTGCTCCCCTTGGGTCTCTGGGAACTGCATGTCAGACCTCGCCCGGTAGCTGCAAGACGGAGCTGACGTTCATCCCACTACTGTGGCGGATAACCTCAGAGGCGCTCGTGGGGCGAGCGCTCGGGAGCGGCCCCAAGGCAGCGATGCAGAGAACAAACCGGGCCGACGCTTCTTCGCTGACGCACCTTGGCAGCACGGTGCAGCGGAAAGTAGCAGTGAGCGCGAGATCCCGGCCGGAGCTCGCCGCCGTCATGGAGGTCGGGACCGACGCGTTGGGATCCAAGATTGGAGAGCGCCCCCACGGCCACCGGCGCGCTACTGCGCTACCCGAGCCGGATGCGAGGCAGAGGCTATGCGCCTGCGAACTCGTCGGCGTGGGCGGCCAGGAAGTCGCGGAACGTCGTCGGCGCGCGGCCGGTCAGCCGCTGCACCGCGTCGCTGACCAGGCCCGCGTACCCGGCTCGCTGGGCGGCGCCCATCGTGACATAGATCCTCGCCCTGGCCTCGGGCATGCCGTCTTCGATCATCATCGCGACCCACGTGTCGTCGTCGACGAGGATCGCCTCGATCGGGCGGCCTGTCACCTCGCTGTAGGCGGCGGCGACGTCGCGCGGATCGAGCGCCTCGGGTCCCGTGATGTCGTAGATCTTGTCCTCGTGCCCCTCGCCAGTCATGACGGCCGCCGCCACCGCCGCGCAGTCGGCTCGGGTGACGTAGCCGTTGCGCCCGGCGCCGGCGTTGGACACGATCCTGCCGCTGGCGGCGGCCGGCGCGACGGACCCGAGGTGGAGGTCCGAGTAGATGCCGTTGCGCAGCATCGTCCACTTCATGCCGCTCGCGCGCAGGCCCTCTTCGGTCGCGCGGTGATCAGGTACGACGACCCCCGGGTTGTCGTCGCTCGGATTCTGCACCGACGGATACGCGACGTGCTCGACGCCGGCGCCGGCGGCGGCTCTGATCGCAGCGAGCTGCCCGGGCACGCGCTCGAACAGCGCGAGGGTCGGGATCAGCAGGAGCCGCTGCACGCCCGCGTACGCACTCGGCAGCGTCGCGGGCTCGTCGTAGTCGCCGCGGCGCACCTCGGCGCCCGTCGCGGCGAGGTCGGCGATCCCGGCCGGGTCCCGCGTGATCAGCACGACCTCGCTCGGATCCAACCGCTCGAGGAGAAGCTCTGCAACCCCCCGGCCGAGCTTGCCCGAGGCTCCGGATACGCCCACGATCATCGTCCGCTCCTCCTAACCATCGTCGGTTCGATTACAGTTGATTGTAGGCGGATCGGCGACGGTTTGGCAAACTGAGTGTCTCGATGAGCGGGCCCGCGAACACGCAGTTCGCAGTCGGTGTGCACGCGATGACGCTGCTCGCGCATGCGCCCGATGATTGGGTCAGCTCGGAGCGGATCGCGGTCAGCGCCGGCGCCAACGCCGTGTACGTCCGTCGCGTCCTGGGTCGCCTGCGTCGCGCCGGCTACGTACGCTCGATCCCGGGCGTCCACGGCGGCTGGCAGCTCGCTCGCGACGCGGAGGGGATCACGCTCGGAGACGTCTGGCGCGTGATCGAGGGCGACGCGGGTCTGCTCGGCGTGCACGCCGCGAACCCCGAGTGCCCCGTCGGGCGCGAGATCCAACAGACCCTGGCCACGATCGACGGGCGGGCCGTGCGCGCTGTGCAGGACGAGCTCGACCGGATCACGGTCGCCGACCTCACGCCGGCCGCAGCGGGGACGCTGCGTGAGCGCCTCCTGACCGCCTGATCCGAAGCCTGGACAACTTCGCGACCACCGCCTGACCCCCCGAGCGGCGGGTCGCGACGCGCCTGCGAGAGCCTGGACAACTACCCACTCGAGCAGCGCCGGGCGGCCACTGGGACGACGACCAGCTCCACGCTGGTCAACGCCCCATTCGCCTCGCGCCGGCGCTCGAGTGGGCAGTTGTCCCGGTTCGCGAGCTAGCGTTGTCCAGGTTCGCGAGTCAGCGTTGTCCAGGTTCGCGAGTCAGCGTTGTCCAGGTTCGCGAGCTAGCCGCCGTCGCGCCCGCCCCCCACCGGGCGCAGCCAGACCACGCAGCGGCCTTCGCCGCGCTCCCGCGGCTGCGCGACGCTCAATCGCCGCCACCGGCAGCGGTCAGCCCGGCGCGCCACGCCTGCGTGATGATCAGACCGAGCGTGCACCCCGGCCCCCAATACCCCTGCCCGGACGGCGACGCGGCGCAGTTACCGACCGCGTAGAGCCCCTCGATCGGCCGGCCGGCGTGATCGAGCACGCGCCCACCCGTGTCGGTCATCGGCCCGCCCTTCGTGTCGAGCGTCCCCGGCACGAGGATCGCCGCGTAGTAAGGGCCCTCGAGCGCGAGCGGGTACATCGTCGAGCTCGGGACCGCAGGCGGCGCCTGCGACCCCTCGACACCAGCGGTTCCGGCCCACGGCATGCTCTCCTGCGGGCCTTCATCGGACCTCGCGGATGCGCCCGCGGCCACGCTGAGCTTCGCGACCGCCACCTGGCCTCCCTCGACGCCGGCCGTGCCCATCGAGATGTTGTGGAAGTAGCGCTCGATCAGCGTGTCACCGCGGCGGAAGTCCTCGTCGTGCCCCGCCAGCGCGAAGCCGTTGAACCGCTCGATCGCCTCGCTCAGCCGGTCCGCGAAGTCCTCCGACAGCCGCGCCCCTCCGGTGACCTCGGCGAACTTCGCCAAATGCGCGTCGAGCGCGATCGCGAGCTCAGCGAGCGTCTCGCCCTGCACCATGTGCGACTGGTCGCCGTCGGCTCCGACGATCAGGCCGCCGTCGTACGGATTGTCAGCGCAGTGATCCATCGTGCGCTGGTCCCAGATCGCGAACAGCGGCAGGTTCGGGTATTCGGCCCGCTGGCCGTCCCACGCGAACATCGCCCGGACCTTCTCGCTGTAGCGATCCTTCTCGTTGACCACGCGCCTGCCGTAGCGGTTGACGAACAGCAGGCTGTCGCCGACGACCGTCGAGACGCCGAGTGCCATCGGGTCCTTTGCCACCGTCTCCTCGATGATGAACGGACAGCCCCAGAACTGGTTCATGTTGCGCATCGCCGCCCCGAGTGTCTGGGCGATCGGGACGAAGTCGCCCTCGTTGGTCAGCGCGGCGCCGCCCCCGAAGATCGGGCCGATCAGCAGGCTCTCGCGCAACTCTTTGTTGTGGGTGAAGCCACCGGTGGCGAAGATCACGCCGCGACGCGCCTCGATCCGCGTCGGCCCGGCGGGCGTGTCCGCGGCGATGCCGACGACGCGCCCGTCGTCGCTGACGATCGCGCTCGTGACGCGGTGCTCGGTGAGCAGCGACCCGCCGTGCCGCTCCAGCGCCGCGGTCAGCTGCCGGATCAGCTCGCGGCCGTCGCCGCCCACGCCGTCCGGCATGCGGGGCACGATCAGGTGGCCCGTCGCGGGGACATCCTCGGCGAGCTCGCTGTAATAGTCGGGGAAGTCGGGAAGGTGAAACTGCTCGAGGATCCCGAGCTGCTCCAGTTCGGCGAACGTCGCGGCCGCGTCGTCGAAGAACGCCTCGAGCTGCGTGAACTGCCACGCCGGAAGTCCGTATCCGGCGGCGTCCGGCTGAAAGTCGGTCGGGCGCGCGGTACGCGCCATCAAGCGAAGCGCCGCGGTCCGGTCATCGTGCAGGCCGAGCTCGCGCATGAAGCGGTTGTTCGGGACCCACGACCCGCCGCCCGACTTGCGTGTCGTGCCACCGGCGGTCGGCGCCTTCTCCAGGACGACGACCGTCGCGCCGCGCTCGGCCGCGGCGATCGCCGCTACCAGCCCGCCGGCGCCACTGCCGATGACCACGACGTCCGCGCTCGTGTCCCATCCACCTGACTGGCTCTCGCGGACGACGGGTGAAGGGGCGGTTGCATCAGTCATCGCGAGCCTCCTGGAAGGTGGTCATGGCGTGGCGCGAACGGCGAGGGCGGCGGGTGGTCATCACCAACGCGCAACCGTCACCGATAAGAGCACGAATCCAGTCTAGATGGATCGGTCACGGTTTGCCAAGCGCGTGGCGGCGGCGCCGCCACTAGCGGAAAGCCGGAATCACTTCGCTCGAGAACCGTCGCATCGATTCGCGAATGACCTCGATCGGGAGGCCGGGCGCGATCATCCGAGCGTGAAACTCGAACGGGCCGTCGACGAGCTCGGCAAAGGCGCCGATGCGCTCGACGATCAGCTGCGGGGGACCGACCATCGCACAGTCTCGAAGCTCCGCGTCAGCTGCCGGTGTGATCGCCGGCATCTCATCAGACTGTCTCCGTCTGCGTTCGGTCGCGATCTGTGGATACCTCCACGCTGTGTAGTAGTGGTATCCACGCGCGAGCTCCCATAGGGCTTCATCGTCGAACACGAGTGTCGGTAGCGACACGCAGAATGTGAACTCACCCACATCCCGGTTCGCCGCCTCCAACTCCTCCTTGATCCAGCGGACGTGCTCTGCGAACCGTGCCGGGGTCAGCTCGGGGCCCAACCCGAGTGCCTCGTTGACGCCGAGCGCGGAGGCGAGAAATCCGTCTGCCACCCGCCCTGCTCGGCGGACCGCCGGCTCAGCCGACGCGCCAATGAAGACAGGCGGTCCGCCGGCGCGCGCAGGCTTGGGCGTGACCGACACAGGTTCGCTGCCGGCACTGACATAACCGCTCGACCACGCTTGGCGCAGGGTCAGCACCTCCTCTTCCAAGCGCCGATGCCGACCGCGAAGCGGGACGCCGAAGCCGTCGAACTCCTCCGCTCTCCAGCCCTGCCCGACGCCGACCGTGAGGCGTCCATCGGAGACGAGGTCGAGGACGGCAGCGTCCTCCGCGATGCGCAGCGGATTGTGGAGCGGGGCCTGGAGGATGCTCGTGCCGAAGCGCAGTCGTTCGGTGCGCGCAGCGACGGCCGCGAAGAAGACAAACGGCGAGGGCAAATAGCCGTCATCGAGAAAGTGATGCTCCGCACACCAGATTGAGTCAAACCCCACGCGCTCGGCTTCCTGCGTGAGCTCGAGCATCTCGTGGTAGACGTCACGCTCCGTGCGCGGGTCTCCCGGATAGCGCTGACATGTGATGTTGCTGAGACCGAAGCTGATGCTGCCCACCATCACCCCCCGCTGTTCACGACAGAGGGGAACCCATCCGTGAGCCCAGTCTACCTGCGCCAGGCGGCCCGGTGCGCTGTCGCTACCGCTAGGTGGGTTTCGGGTACTGTCCGAGCTGGCCGAGTCGATCGAACGGCACGAAGCGGCTGCTCGCCGTGGGGAAAGAGAGAACGATGCGAACGATGAGGTGTTCAGGGTGACGACTGCACTGCAGACCGCGGTCGAGTGGCCTCGGTGGGAGGATCCGGCGTTCTACCTGCAGGACTCGGAGGTGATCCAGGCATCGATGGGTGCCGCGCGCCGCGGTGCGCGGATCTACCGCTACGAGTCGCCGAAGCTGAACACGGGCGTGTGGGTGCTCTCGAGATTGGAGGACATCCGCTACATCGGGAGCCACCCCGAGATTTCGGCAACCGCTACGGGTTCCTGATCGGCGACGCGATGAAGCCGGAGCTGGTGATCGACCAGCTCCCGGAGTGGGCGCAGGATCGCTTGCGCGAGCCCGGACTGACGCCGGCGCAGATGCGGGGTGATCGTCCGGGCGAAGCTCTCGCTCGGCGATCCGGAGCTCGAGAACATCGCCTATCTCGATCCTCCGCGCCACAATCAGGTGCGCAAAGTGCTGTCAGGGGCGCTGAAACCGAGCCTCGTGCGTAGCCTGAAGCCGCGGATCGCGGAGCTGGCCGACGAGGTGCTGGACGGCATCGAGCCCGGTGAGGAGGTCGACTTCGTCAAGACGCTCGGGCGGATCCCGACGACCTTGATGACCGAGCTGATCGGCGTTCCGCGCGATACGCGCGAGCGGTTCATCGAGCTCGCGTCCGAGCATCTGAACGCGGTCGCGGTCCGCCCGGGCCGTACGCCCGAGGAGGTCGAGCAGGCCGAGCGGATGGCCGCCCAGTTCCTCGACTACATCAAGGAGCTGCTGGCCGAGCGCAAGGCGGCCGGCACAGGAGACGATCTCGTCAGCGTGGTCGCTCGCTCCGAGATCGACGGCAGTCCGGTGCCGCAGTCGATGGCGATGGCGTTCATCAGCTTCTTCATCAACTCCGGCGAGACGACGCGCGCGCTGCTCTCGCACATGGCGATGTGCCTGGCGGCCCATCCCGACCAGCGCAGCGTGCTGTTGGAGCAGCCGGAGTTGCTGGGGAATGCGATCGAGGAGACGATGCGCTACTACCCGGTCAACTGGACCCATTGCCGCACGGCGCTGGAGGCGACTGAGATCGCGGGGCAGTCGGTCGAGCGGGAGGACTACTTGGTCGTTGCTTACGCGAGCGCCAACCGTGACGACGACGTGTACGAGCACCCAGACGAGTACGACATCACACGGTCATTTCCGATCGACCACCTCGGCTTCGGGCACGGCGAGCACGGCTGCCCGGGCCGGGTGCAGGCGACGACGATTGTGCGCGGTGTCTGGGAGCGGATCCTCGCGCGCTTCAGCGACTGGGAGCTCGTTGGCGATCCGCAGACCTTCAGCACACCGTTCATCCGGGGCGTCGTCAGCCTCCCGATCCGTTTCTCGGTCTGATGGCGATCAGCGTCGCGTTACATCTACAGGCCAAGCCCGGCGAGGGCGATCGGCTGATCGAGGTCATGCAGAGTCTGCTCGAGGACACGACGAAGATGGAGGGTTCGCTTGGCTACGAGCTATGGCGCGACCTCGACGACGGCGACAAGGTCATGGTCGTCGAGCGCTGGCGCCTACGGGCGAATCACGAGGCATACGTGCGCTGGCGGGAGGAGACCGGGACCGGGCGGGGCGAGCTCGCCGGGGTCCTCGGCGTCCCACCCACGTTCGCGTACTACGAGACGATCAGCCACGTTTAGCTGAACTGGCGCCCAATCCGCTGCGGCCATGTCTGCGGGACCGTTCTTGATCGTCCCGTCCCGTATAGGTCACTGCCAGTGGCTGGAGGTAGTTACCCGGCCGGCTTGATCGACTTGGCCTGACTCCTGCTTGCGCGTTTGCCTCGAGAAAGCGCAGCGCGTACACGGGACGGGCTACTCTGATTCGCGGGAGATGCCCACCGGATCGTCAACACGAACGGGACGTGGCGAGCCGGATCGAGCCACACAGTTCCAGCGGATCGAGCAGCAACGGGCACATGAGTATGTCGCCGAGCAGCTCCAGCGCCAGATCAGCCTGCGACTCGCGCAACCGGGCCAGCCACTGCCACCTGAGCGCGCGCTCGCGACGATGTTCGGGGTCGGCCGGGCGACCGTGCAACGAGCAATCAAGCTCTTGCAAGAGGACGGCCTCGTGGACAGCCGGCGTGGGCGTCGCGGCGGCAACTTCGTCGTCGACCTCGGCCCCGCCGCCGGCTCGGAGAGGCTCCTCGACGAGCTGCGCCGGGACCGCACGCGGATCGAGCAGGCGCTGAGGTTCCGGCTGGAGATCGAGCCGGCTGCCGCCGCGATTGCCGCGGAGGGCAGCGACGCTGACATCGCCGCGATCCTCGACACGTCTGCCCGTCTCGTGCCCGGGCTGTCAGATCCGGTCTTCGATGGTTATGACACCGAGTTCCACCTCGCGGTCGTCCGGGCGACCGCGAACGATTTCTTCGTCGACGCCGTCGAACGGACCCGGCTTCAGATCGCCGCGGCGCTGCGCGGAATGCCCGAGTCCGAGCTTTGGCACGAACGCACGATGCGCGAGCACGCGACGATCGTCGAGGCGATCGAGGCTCGGGACCCACCGGGCGCAAGATCGCGCATGCGAGTCCACCTGATTCACACCGATCAGAGCGTACGCGCGCTCCTGGCGGCACTCTAACGCCTCTGAGTCCAGCAGGACCGTTCTGAACCCCCTCGGCGGGGAAGATACTTGCCCAACCTGCTCTGACCTGATTACCGGTGACGAGGAGCGCTAGCCCCGGGAAGCAACGTCCGTGACCGCACTGAAGGCCTCGTTGCGCCTCTTGACCAGAGCATCGCCGGTGCCGTATTGTCAGCTTCGGTGTGCAGCCAGGCAAGCGGGGGCTCGTCGTGTCGGCCGCGGACGTAACGATCGAACACACGTCATCACATAGGGGGGCGCTGGATCGGCGTTGGCTTCTCGGCGTGGCGCTCACGCTCTTCGTCCTGCTCCGCTGCGCGGTGGCGAGTGCCGCCGCATCGACGGCGCCGACCCACGCCCCCAGTCACGCGGCTGCTCACGCGGTGCGCTGGGGCTTCCTGATCGGAATCGGCGTGGAAGTCGTGATCGTCGTCGCGCTCGCGTTGAGCACGAGCGTCGTCCGCATGCTCGTGATCGGACAGGACAACCGGCTCTCGACGTCGAAGACGATTGCGGCGATCTGGACGTTCGTCGTCGCGGCCGCCCTGTTCGCGCTGGTGTACGCGAACCTGCTCAACCATCCACAGGCCCTCAACGCGACGAACTCATCAGGCGTGGTCGGCCAATATGCGGTTCTGTTCGGCGGACCGCTGGGAGCGGCGATCCTCGCCAAGGGCATCACGGTCAAACAGGTAGCCGCCGATCCAACCGTGAAGCAACCGGCCCAGTCGGCGTCATTGACGGACCTCGTCTCGAATGACTCCGGAAACGCGGATCTGGGTGACTTCCAGTATGTGCTGTTCAACCTTGTGGCGTTGCTATACGTCGTCGGGACGCTGCTGCACAACCCGACCGGCGGCCTCCCCAACATCCCCGACGTCCTCCTCGGGCTGACGAGCGTCTCGGCGGTCGGTTACGTCGGCAAGAAGGCAATCCCCCAGTCCGGCGCCGTCACCGCCAGCGCGCAACCTCAGCGGGGGGCGGCCGAGGCACCGGTGACGATCGCGGTCACGGGCCTGAGCCCAGCAACGCAAACGGCGATGCCGTTGTGGGTTCGGTTCGAGGGCGATGTCGGCGTCGCGAAGACCGTGCCAGTGAGCGGGGGGATCGCGCAGGTGGAGGTGAACTCGCCGACGCTCGCCTCGGCGCCGCAAGCCCCAGTGCCGATCACGCTCGTCACCGGCAACGGCACGGTCATCAGCGCCGGCACGTTCACGTACGAGTGACGCCGCAACCGACCGCGCACGCGGGCGATGGCGAATCGGCGACCGGTTATTGCTCGGAGCCTGCCACCGGAGTCGCCCCCCACTGCAGCGCGAGGTCGGCATAGATGGCAACCGCCGCGTGCAGTTGCGCGACGTCCACGTATTCGTCGGTCGTGTGTGCCTGCAGAATCGATCCGGGGCCCAGCAGGACAGTGGGAATCGATCCCTCACGGATGAGGTTGACCTGATCGGCCCAGGAATCAAAGCCGCCTGGGCCGCCCGTGATCCCGGCGTTGGCCTCGGCGGCTTGGCACGCCAGCTCGACGATCGGCTCGCCGGCGTCGATCTCGACCGGCGGATAGTCGACGACCCAGTGCAGCTGCGGCCGGTGCTCGACGAGCCAATCGTCGAGCTCCGCTCGCGTGGCGATGAACCGCTCGATCTCCTCGCGTACGAGCGACCCGTACCCAGCCGGATCGGCGTTCTGCGGAAGGTAGGTGACGTCGAACGTCGCGCGCGCATTCTCCGGCCAGCTCGCCCAGAAGCTGCCTCCGTCCAGAATCGAGGCGAGCATGAACGGCGTCGAGAGGAGTGAGTGCTGCTGGTCCGGGCGCGTGCGCCAGGTCTCGTTGAGCGACCGTAGAGCGGCCAGGAGGTCGACGAGCTTGTCGATCGCATCGACCCCGCCGCCCAGTGAATGATGCGGTTGGGCGATCTCGGCGTGAGCCGCCCTGCCCTGCACGCGGAGCTCGAGCGCCATCACCCCGCGACACGCGATCAGGGGTCGCAGCTCCGTCGGCTCGCAGCAGACGGCACCGTCGGCGCGCCTCCCACTGAGCATCGTCACCGTGGTCCCCATTCCGTTCACCTCCTCGAACGGCACGAGGTTGATCAGCACGTCCCCGGGAAGCTCGACGCCCGCGTTGATCAGACCTGCCACCGCCGCCAGGGCCGCCGCGTTGCCACCCTTCATGTCGCACGCGCCACGGGCGTACAGCCGGCCGTCGACGACGACCCCGGAGCGCGGATCGTGTGTCCACTTCTCGATCGGGTCGGCGAGCACGGTGTCGTAGTGACCGTTGAACAGCAGCGAGCGACCGGCCGGATTCCCCGGAAGCCGCGCCCACAGGATGGGCCGGCCGGCGAAGCTCTGGTCCGGAAGCGCCATCGGATGCGAGGCGAACATCGAGCTCTCGGGCTCGAAGCACTCGACCTCCGCCCCCAACCTCGAAAGGTAGTCCGCGACAAACTCCTGGTGCAGCGCGTCTGCGCGTGGCGGATCGTCGTGGCGCCCGGCGTCCGTGTCGAAACCGACGAGCCGCTGCAGCAGCGGGACAACCTCCTCACGGGCGCGCGCGATCGCGCGCTCGCGGTTCGGATGGGATGCCGGAATAGAAGCCACGGCCAGCGGAGAACTATCGCATCACGGCTCTGCGTGTCCGCCGCTGTCGCCGCTGCGCGCGCGCCTCAGTTGGTACATCCTGAGCACGCCGTAGTCCTTCGCGGCCGGCATTCGGCCGACGTACTCGCAGGCGAACTCGTGGCTGCCGTCGAGTACGAGCGCGGCCGCGAACGGCTCCGTGACGTACACAGTCGCGGGTGGCGTCACCGGTTCGATGCGGGCCGTGCGGCTCACGTGTGAGCCCATGAACCCGAGCTGCTCGAGTACCGGGTCGAGCGTTGGGAACACCGGCCCGACGTGCCCGCCGAGACGGAGCGCGAGATCGGCCGGCAATCCGTTGGCCGCCAGGTCGATCGCGCCGATTGCGTCCTGCAGATCGAGCGCGCACGCGGCTGCCACGGTCGTGTCGGAGAGAACCACGTAGATCGCGTCGCCCCACGTGTTGCGGTGCCAGACGTCGCCGCGGTGACGGTTGACGGCGTCGGCGAACGCGCTCAGGACGTGGGTCGCGAAGACGGGCAGCTGCTCGTCGGTCAGCTTCGAGAACCCCTTGACGTCGCCGAACAGCATCGCCCGCACGACGCGCCCGGCGACAGCTTCACCGTCCGCGCCACTCGGCGCCGGCGCGAGGCGGGTCGGGGGCGGCGGCGCGGAGGCAACCGGCGCCGGCGCTTCGAGGGCCGGCTCGGCCGAGGGCTCGTCCGGCCGCCCTCCGGAATCGGGCGAGACGATCGTCGCAGCGCGCCCGCCGCGCCGCCACGTGGCGACGTCGATCGACGTGCCGGCCTCGCCATCTGGAGGCTCGCCGTCCCAGACCGCGAGCTGGCGCACCTCGGCGTCGAGGTACCACCCCCGCAGGAGCGCGAGGCCCATCGCGAGCTCGCTGCAGTAGCGAAACAGCACGTCATCGCCAAGGAACGCGTCGTTGGTCGCATAGTCGACCGCGGTCGCTGCCGCCAGGCAGCGTTGAAAGCGCTCGAGCCAGCCGGGACCCGATGGCACGACGGACAACTCGACGAACTCCTGGAGCGCGAACGGCAGCACGACGTGCAGCTCGCTGCCGGCCCCGAGCAACGCCTCGGCCCACAGGATGTCGGCGCCGCTGGCGAGCGATCCATACGCAAAGCCGGGCGGGTGCTGCTCGACCACCTCTGCAATCCGCGACGCGACCGCGGCCTCCGCCGACGGCGCGAACCGCGCCTCCACCACCGCGCTGCCGATCCTGTGGCCACAGAAGTGCACGACGGTCGGACCGGCGAGCGGGCTGAGCAGGTCGGGATCGACCGCGAGCAGCTCGCAGATCGTGCGCAGCTGGCGGCGAGTCGTCGCGAGCGCGCCGTAATCGCCGCCGTGGCGCGCTGCCGCGCGCTCCAGCTCGCCTCGCGCGGCGGCCAGCTCGCCGAGCAAGAGGTGCGCTTCTGCGTTCGTCGCCGCCGCGTAATACGAGCTCTCGCCGCTCGAGCGCACGAGTTCGAGCACCGTCCTGGCGAGCTCGCGGGCACGCTCGTCCTCACCGGCGATCAGCCACAACGAGGCCGCGTTGATCGCGGGGTAGTAACCGCGTGTCCGCGCGAAGATCGCTGCGTACAGCTCGGCCGCGCGGGCGGCCAGGCGCCGGCGCTCGGCGCCGTCGGTCGCCAGCGCGCGGTCCTTGGCGATTCGCGCGCGCAGCGCGGCGATGTCCTCGTCGGGAACGTCCGCGAGGCCGTACTGCGCAAAGCGCCGCGCCGCCTCCTTGGTGGCGCCCGCGCGCGCGAGCGCGAGCACGGCCCGATGCTTGAGCTGCAGATCGTCAGGGTGCTCCGCCAGTCCGCGCTCGGCGAGGTCGAAGGCCGCCAGCACCTCGCCGCGGCGCTCCTCGCGTTTGACGGCCTCGAGCCACCACTCGACCGGGTACGAGGGCGCCGCTCCCGGCGGCGGCTGGTTCGGCGGGACGGACATGCTCCTGTGTCGCACTCTAACCCCGTGAGCCGTAAGCTAGGACGCGAACGGAGTATCTCGGGGCAGCGCGTGCCGGCGGTCTTCATTTCCTATTCGCGGCGCGACAAGGAGTTCGTCGCGCGGCTGCACGACGCGCTCGCGGAGCGCAAGTACGACATCTGGGTCGACTGGCAGGACATTCCCCCGAGCGCGGAGTGGCTCGCCGAGATCCGCGCCGGCGTCGAATCCGCCGACGCGTTCATTTACCTGATCTCACCCGACAGCCTCGCGTCGACCGTCTGCGGCCAAGAGCTCGAGCACGCTGCGAGCCAGCACAAGCGGATCGTGCCGGTCGTCCGTCGCGATCCCGACGGCGTGGCGGTGCCGCCGGCGGCGGCGTCGCTGAACTGGATCTTTCTGCGCGAAGGCGACGACTTCGACGCGGGCCTGGGGCAGCTGCTCGCGGCGCTCGAGCAGGACCTCGACAACGTTCGAACGCACACGAGACTCGGCCTGGCAGCGGGCCGGTGGGAAGCGAGCGGCCGCGACAAAAGCCAGCTGCTGCGCGGCGCGGAGCTCGCGGCGGCCGAGTCGTGGCTGGTCTCGGGCACCGACAAGGAGCCCGAGCCCACGCAGCTCCAGCGCGAGTACGTGCTCCGCAGCCGGCAGGGCGCGACACGCCGCCAGCGGTCGGTGATCAGTGCCGTCACGCTCGCGCTCGTGGCGACCGCGGTGCTCGCGGTCGTCGCGCTGATCCAGCGCTCGGACGCGATCCACGAGCGCAACGTCGCGTTCGCGCGCTCGCTCGACGCCAGCGCTCAAAACAAGTACAACCAGGACCCGGAGCTCAGCGTGCTCCTCGCCGTGAAGGCGGCGCAGGTCAATCCGAGCTCCGTGACCGAGGAGGCGCTACGCGAAGCGCTTGCACAGTCGCACGTGCGGATCCGCTACACGCTGGCGGCGCCGGTGGCGGGAGACGCGCTGTGGAGCCCGGACGGCAAGCGGCTGCTCGTCACGAGCCCGCAGGTCGACGGTATTCCCGGCTGGGCGCGGATCTACACGCCCGGGAGCGACAGCGCTCCGGTGGCGCTCGCCTCGGCGCCCGCGGGAGCGGGACAGAGCGGATGGGACGCCGCCGGCGACCGGGTCGTGATCGGGGGTGGTACGCCGGCGGTGTACGACGCGCTCACCGGCCGGCTGATCGCACGAGTGCCCGGGACCGCGCTGTTCGCCGCGCTCACGAGCGACGGCACCCGTGTGGTGACGGTTGACGCCCATTCGGTCGGGCATGTGTTCGACGTCGCGACACGGCGGGAGCTGGCGACGTTTCACCCCAGGTTCAGCAGCGGCGCCACCTGTTTCGCGCTCTCCCCTGACGGCTCGGTGGCGGCGCAATGTGACACGAAGAACATCCTCGTCCGAACCTCGCCCGCGGAGCTCGACACCTGGAGCGTGCGCACCGGAGCGCTCCTGCACTCGACCGCGAGCCCGGCGGTGATCGGCAGCGTCGCGTTCAGCCCGGACAGCAGCCGCTACGTGTTCACGACGCCGGTCGCGATCAACGCGACCTCGCGCACGACGCTCACCGCCCTTGTGCGCTCACAGGGTCTCGACGGAACGTTCGTGTACGACACGCTCAGCGGGCGCCGCGTGATCGCGTTTTCGGGGGCGGCGACCACCGCGACATTCAGTCCGTTTGCAGCAGTCCCGGCGCTGGCCTACGCTACGACCGACGACCTGGGACACGTGTACTCGTTCCTGTCAGGGAGGAGCGAGCCGCTGATCGGCAGCACCGACGTGATCAACTCGCTGCGCTTCGATCGGAATGGAACCGACGTGGTCGCCGCGAGCAACGATGGCACCGCGAGAGTGTACGACGCGGCGACCGGCGGGCTTCCGATCGAGACGCTGGCCGGACACAAGTCCGCCGTCACCGCCGCAAGCTTCGGCCTCGACGACGAGTGGATCGCGACCGCCTCGGACGATGGCACGGTGCGCGTCTGGGCCGGGCCGACGCCACTGCCGGCGGCGACGCAGCCGCCGAGCGAGCTCGCAGGCAACGCCGATGCCGACGCCGCGAGCATCGCGTTCACGATGGACAGCGCGCGGATCCTCGAGGCGAGCGGCACCGGCGCGGGGCAGATGCTCGACGCGCACACGCTGAAGGTGCTCGCGCGCTTCAGCGCGCCGGCCGGCCAGGGGTTCGCGGGCGCGGGCGCTAGCTCCGATGGGCGCGTGCTGGCCGCGCTATCCGGACCGCTACAACGCAGCACTGGAACGCTCGAGTACGCCGGCGCGGCCGATCTCTACGTGGCCGCCAGCGGCCGGCTGATCGCAACGTTGAAACCGGTCGCCGGCGGGATGCTGCTGAACGCGGCATTCGACCACGCAGGCGACAAGCTCGTCACGGTCGGTGCGGGCGGGTCCTCCGACGTGTGGGATACGCAAACCGGCCGGCTGCTGTACCACCTGCCAGGGTCGACGCCCGCGGCCGCGGCGGCCTTCTCGCAGGATGGCTCGCAGCTGGCGATCGTCCATTACCCGACGCTGCCCGCGCCGGGGACGGTCACGTTCACGACGGCGTTTCACCCGATCACGATCGACCTCTACGACGCGCTGACGGGGCGGCGCGAGCGGACGATCACCGGGGACACGCTCACGCCGGAGGAAAGCGGAACCGCGGTGTATTCGCCGTTGACGGTGGCGTTCAGCCCGGACGGCAGGCTGCTCGCCGTCTCCGGCGCCGACCAGGCGATCGAGCTGTATGACCCCGCGACCGGCCGCCTCATCAAAGGCCTGGGCATCGAAGGCGCGCCCGGCGGCAGCTTCGTCGAATCGCTCGCGTTCAGCCCAAACGGCAAGCTGCTCGCCGCCGGCGCGGCGAGCGGCGCTTACGTCTGGCGGCTCCCCGGCTACAACCCCTATCCGGTCTTCCAGCACGTCCCGACGGGGTCCGCCTACTCGCTCGTCGGGGACGGGCTCGGCGTCCTGGTCGGCTTCACGGCGGATTCGCAATACCTGCTGACCTCGGGGGACCTCACAGTGAACGTGTGGGACCCCGCCGACCACCTCGAGCTGTTCCACGCCTACCCCGTGGCGCGCGGCGCGCTCAGTCCCGACGGGACGCAGATCGTGACCGCGAGCTTGGGGGGCGTGAACCTGTACCCGTGCGACCTCTGCGGCGGGCTCAGCCATCTATTCCAGGTCGCCAAGCGCCACACGACGCGCCAGCTCACCGCCGCCGAGCGCGAGACTTACCTCTCGACGCAGGGCTGAGAAGATGCAGCCCACGCAGGCCGCCTTCGCCTCGCTGAAGTAATCCCGTGCGCTACCGGAGCTCCATCACCTCACTGTCATGGATCCCGGCTGAGGCCGTGGAGGGAAGCATCCGCGTGGCGTTCGACAGCGGCGTGGCGCACTACGACCCGCCACCGCCTGACGCGCTCGAGGACCTCGAGGGGCTCCGGTCGCGCGATCGCTTTCGGTTCGCGAACCGGCTCGCGGCGTGGGTCGAGGTCGACGATTCCGGCGCGATCACCGACTGTGGCTACGCCGGCCATGGGCTGATGGGAGGCACGACGATTCGGCTCGGCCCGCTGATGCGCACGTTCGCGGCGGTGGGCTTGCCCGATCTGTGCCGCGAGCCCGAGCGCACCGTCGACTCCGTCCGCTTCGTCCAGACGACCGGCGGCCGCACGGGCGTTCCCGCACCACGACGCGTGCGCCACCGACCGTTCGTGCAGTGGCAGTCCCCGCTCGTGTGGACGACGCTGTCGCTGACGATTCGTGCAGACGGGGCCGCGACCGGACGGCTCGAAGGAGCCAGCCGCTTTCCGCGCCATTGGGTCTACGACGGCGACGGCGAGCTGTCGCAGAAATCGGGCCTGTCCGACTTCAGGGACTGGTATCGCAAATCGTTCGGACGCCATACACCGTGGGGCGATCAGGAGTCCGAGGCGCTCGTCACCGCGGTCGGGACCGCGCTCGAGCGCAGGCTCTCCGAGACCGTCATGAGTCGTGGCCAGCGGGCGAGGTTCCGCAAGCTGGCCGCGGGCGCGACCCTCGTCCGCGAAGGCGAGTCCGGCTCGGAGGTCTTCCTCGTGCTCGACGGCGTCGTGCGCGTCGATCGCGGCGACGAACCGCTCGCCGAGTACGGACCCGGCGCGATGCTCGGCGAGCGGGCGTACCTGGAAGGCGGCAGGCGCACATCGTCGCTGGTCGCCGTCACTCCCTGCAGAGTGGCATGCGTGGAGGCCAGCCAGCTGAACCACGCGCTGCTCGCGGAGCTCTCCCAGGATCACCGCAGGGAAGAGGCGGCGAGCGCCTGAGCGCGCGTACGCGCCTCAATCAACCAGCACGAACGCGCGAAGAGCTTCTTTACCGCCCGATGTGACCGGAGCGCCGTGAGCGAGCAGCAGCACATCGAAGTCGAGCTCGAGCAAGCGGCCGTATGCCTCGCGCAGCCCCTGCTTGGTCCGCTCGGGCTCATCCATCAGGAAGTCGGGCACGAACGCGAGCGGTCCGTCGCTCGACGCGCGAACGACGCCGTCCGCGCACGCCAGCGCGACGTGCGCCGGGATGTGCAGCGCCATCTCGTCGGGGCAGATCGCGTCGACCTCGCACGCGCGCACGTCGCCCGGCAGTACGGCGCCGGGGTCGAACGCCTCCACCGGCCCGCGGCCTGCCAGCTCATACAGTCCGCTGCGAGGGCAGTGGACGGTGCAGCCGAATCGTTCCCGGAGCTGCCACGAGTCGCGGTCGTGGTGGCGGTTGCTGAGCAGGATGTGCTCGGGCTCCCCATGTGCCTCGAAGAACTCGAAGCCCTCGGGCGGGACTTTCGGGTCGATCAACACCCGTTCGGACGCGAGGTAGTACGAGCTCACGGCCGAGCGGATGTGGTCGTGGAACGCCGTCCAATGCCAGAGTCCGGGAGCGATCTCCTGCATCGGCCGTAGGCTACCCGCGAATTCTGCGGCAGGCTACGGGGCGACCGCTGCCGTTGGGCGCGGTGATGG
Organism: uncultured Solirubrobacterales bacterium; assembly: GCA_963763525.1. Classification (GTDB taxonomy): domain Bacteria; phylum Actinomycetota; class Thermoleophilia; order Solirubrobacterales; family Solirubrobacteraceae; genus Palsa-465. Next base: position 395,968 of record CAVXPA010000003.1, on the reverse strand, counting down.
CAGAACGTTGCGGATCTGGGTCCACCCCTCGGAACTGGATCCGCAAAGTTCGTGGTGGGCGGGCTGCTGGGTCTCTCAGTCGGCCCCGGGGGCCGGGACCCAGCGCCGCCACCGAGCGAGACGTGACTCACTGACCCCCTCCGGGCGTGGCCGGCGCCGATTGACGGGCGCTTCGATGATCCGCCACGACGTCGCCGCGAGCGCGACGGTCGCCGCGAGTACGATCGGGGCGTAGAACAGGTGTGCTCGGTTGGGCATGAAGTGCCAAAGCAGGTAGTACACGGGCAGGTGGTAGAGATAGACCCCGTAGCTGATCTTGCCGAGGTAGCACAGCGGCCGCACGGCTAGCCAGCGGCTCAACGCCAGGGGGTCAGGCGCAGACGACGGCTGCCCGCCCTCGGCCGCAGACGACGCCTGCCCGCCCTCGGCCGAAGAAGATGACTTGCGGCGCCGCGCCCCAGGGGTCGAGACGAGGCTGATGAGCAGACAGGCGGTCAGGGCGGCGGTCGCCAGGTAGGACCACCGCTGGACAAGGCCGGTATCGAGCAGGATGAAGACGAGTCCAGCCGCCGCGAGCCACGCGCACAGCGTCGAGCGCAGCAAGCGGGGAGACCAACCCTGCCGCCACAAGACGGCCGCCGCGCACCCGAGCAGCATCTCGCCGCCCCGGTCGAGCGGACTCGTGTAGGTGTTGTACACGCTCGACGCGTGCCGCAGGTAGTCCGCGCCCGCGACGAGCGCGCCGATCGCGAGCGCCAGCGCCAGGAGCAGGCCGGCGGGACGGACGCGAAAGCGAAGCGCGACGACCAGCGCGGCCGACCACAGCACGTAGAACTGGACCTCCTGAGCGAGCGTCCAGGTCGGCGAGAGAGCGCCCAGCGCCTGGCCGTGCTCGGGCGCCAGCGTGATCACCCAGTTGTTGGCGAACGTCCACGTCGTGGCGAGCAGCCGGTCCAGCGGCCACGTCGACGGATAGGGGTTGATCGTGAGCACCAGCGCGGTGAACACCGCCATCAGCACCGCGAGCGCCGGCAGCAGGCGCCGAGCCCGGCGCACGCAGAAGCGCCGCAGCAAGATCTGGCCGGTGCGCTCGTGCTCCTCCAGCAGCAGCGCGGTGACGAGGAACCCGGATAGGACCAGGAAGATGTCGACCCCGATGTAGCCCTGAGCGACGAGGCTCAGGTGGACGCCGACGACGAGCAGGACGGCGATGCCCCGCAGGCCATCGAAAGCGGGACGGCGCCCGAGTCGCGTTGGCGTCGACTCCATCCACTAAGCACTATCGGCTCGCATTAACAGAATCCCAACAGACGGTAAGAGGGGCAAAAGTCCTCCGCGACCTAATCTGCGCGGCAATGGCAGGGTGTCTGCGAGGAATGGCGCGCGGTTGCAGGCGATTGCTCGCACCGGCCCTGGCTCGTCGCAGCCGATTGCTCGCGCTCGCGTTCATCGGCGCGGTCGGAGCTCTGACGCTCAGCGCAGAGCTGAACGAGGCCTCCGGGGGCGGGCTCGGACCGTCCAGACGCGGTTGCTGGGTGATGACGTGGGGCGCCAGCCCCCAACCCGCCGTCCCTGGCAGTGCGACAGCGGCCGTCGGCGACGCCACCGTCCGCGACCTCCTGACGAGCACGATCGGCGGCCCGGCGGTGCGCGTGCTGCTCACGAACAGCTTCGGGGCCAATCCGCTCGTCATCGCCGACGCGACGATCGGACTCGCGGGTTCCGGCGCCGCCGTCAGCTCCGAGCGATGGCTGACCTTCGACGGGCGGCGCTCGACCATCCTGCGCCCGGGAGCTCAGGTGCTGAGCGGACCCATCGGCCTGCCGGTCGCGGCGCTGCAGCGCCTCGCGGTCAGCCTGTACACGCCGACGTGGACGACCCGCGTGACCGAGCATCGCGACGCCAACCAGGTCAGCTACATCGCGGCCGGCGACCACGCGGGCGACCCTGGCGCGGCCGCTTTCCGCCGCCGGATCCTCTCGTGGCTGTTCGTCGATGGACTCGAGGTGCGCTCCCCCGGATGCCGGGCGCGCGCCGTCGTCGCCCTCGGCGACTCGCTTACCGACGGCTACGGCTCCGGCGTGAATGCCGATGCGCGGTGGACCGACGATCTCGCGCGCCGTCTCGCCGCAACGCCAGGCGCCGACCTCGCCGTGATCAACGAGGGCATCGCCGGGAACCGGCTGCTCCACAGCTCGCAGTGCTGCGGCGTCGCTGCCCTCGCCCGGCTGGACCGCGACGTGCTGGCGCAGCCCGGAGCGACCGACCTGATTCTGCTCGAGGGCATCAACGACATCGGCTTCAGCGAGTTGAAAGGGCGGCGCTTGAATGCCCCCCACACCGAAGTGACCGGCGCCCAGATCATCGCCGCCGACGAGCAGATCGTCGGTCGCGCTCACGCCGCCGGCCTGCGCGTGTTCGCGGGCACGTTGCTGCCGTTCAGGGGCGCCGTCTACTGGACGCCCCGCGGCGAGCGCGTGCGCGAACAGGTCAACAACTGGATCCGGACGAGCCACGTCTTCGACGGCGTCATCGACTTCGCGGCGGCGGTCGCGGACCCGCACGACCCCGAGCGCCTGAATCCGGCCTACGACGTGGGCGACCATCTTCATCTCAACAACGCGGGCTACCGTGCGATGGCCGCCGCGATCAACGCGCAGACGCTGCGCGCGCCGACGCCCGACCGCGAGCGGGGCTGAATCTCACGCCGAGCGGCCTCCTCGCCCGGGCCGGCGGGGTCGCGGGCGGCGGTCGGACGTCCGATTGGTTACGTCCGCGTAACAGGCTATGTTCCGCCCCTGTAACTGGCGGTTTCGTATCACTTTGTCCGTGTCGCCACTTTGTTTGCTTGATCCGGGCACGGTTGAGGTATACGGATCAAGAGAACGTTGGCTGGCGAGGGGTCAGGCAAACCCGCCCCTCGGCGGAGGAGCGTTACGGCGCGAACTCCCTCGCCGGTCTACGGTCGAGCCTTCAATCTCCCCGATCTCCTGTCGTGCTCGATCAAGGCGACCGCTCGCCGACGGCCGGAGAGAGACGCATCGACGAAGCTCGTTCGGCCTGGCGTGGTGAGAGCCTCCGCGGGCCGCGAGGTCCGCGGAGGCGAGGCCACGGCGTGTCCGTCAGCCGTCCGGATCCAGGACGTCGATGGCCAACGCCGTCGGATTCTTGTCGTTGATCGGCAGGACGTCCTGCGCGCATGCCGACAGGACGACGAAGCAGTCCATCTCGGCCCGCAGCGTCACCCAGTCGCCAGGCGCCGTCAGCACCGGCTGCCAATCGAGCGCTCCGTCGGGTCCGACGGGGATGTTCGTGAAGAGATTGATCGGCTGCGGAATCTCGACGTCGGCGAACCCGAACTGAGCCATGACCTTCTGCAGATGAACGTCTCGCCAACGCGCGGAAACAGACGGTTGTGCATCACCCTCGTGTGCTCCGCGCTGGCGTACTCGGACACGTCGGCCGCGTTGAAGGCGAACAAGTCGCCGCACCGACGCCCTTCCAAGTCCACGCACCGAAAGCGATCTCCCTCGCGCAGCCGCACGCCCCGGCCCTCACGTGCCGGCACGACGATGCGACCCGGTGAGGTTACGTCCGTCATCAGCTGCCTTCGCGACGAAGCTCGGCGCAGGAGCAGTGCACGCCACCCCCGGCGAGCGCGAACTGGTCATATTCGATCGCGGTCACCGAAAAGCCCTCCGCCTCCAGTTGCGCGTTGACCGTCGTGTTGTGCGCCATCGAGAGGATGCGGGCGGCGCCGAGGTTGACGAGATTGCCCCCTAGCTTGACGCAGTCGCGATATGCGACGTTGATCCAGCTCACCCCACGCGCGCGCAGGAAATCGAGCGCGTAGCTCTCGAGCGCGTCCTCGCACACGAGTGCGCGCTTCTCGGCGATCATCACGAGGGCCGCGTCGAGGTGAACGAACTGCGGCGCGAGTGGAACGGTGAGGGCCTCCCATCCCTCGGCGGTCATCCACCCGGCCACCTGGTCGGCGCCTTCCTTCGTTGAGCGGTTGCCGGCGTACCCGAGCATGACGACACCGGGCTCGACGATCGCGAAGTCGCCGCCTTCGAAATGCCCGGCGGTCACCCACTTCCAGATCTCGACTCCCGCGCGCCCGAAGAAGCTTGCAACGAGCGCGTAGTCACGCCGTCGCGGCGGCGTCTGGATGCTCGCGACGACGGGCCCCCACGGCGTCATGAAGCTGGAGTCGCGGGAGTACACGCTGCTGGTGAGTCCCTCATCGGCGTCGAGGAAGTGACACGTGACGTCAGCATCGTGGTACGCCTCGACCATGTGCCGATGCTGCGTGAGCGCTCGATCGCGGTCAAACCGGTAGCCAGACCGATCCATGTTTGCGAACGTGACCGCGGAGATCGAATTCAGCGGCACCCACTGGAAGTTGTCCGGTCGAGCGAGCAGGACATCGGTGAGCGTCCCCGTCTGATTGTCCAGACCCCACCCGTTTGCAGGTTGGTTGCTCGGCTGCATTGATTCGATTCTCCTTCCCGACCGGACATACGCCAGGACGTCCGCGATCGCGTCATCGTCGCGCATTCGGATGACCCGCGCACAGGTTACCGCCCGCCCGCTAGACGCGCTCGCGACGCCCACCGATTGCCTTGCGCCGGACCGCGACCGTCTGATAGAAGTCTCAGGACATAGACGCGAAGCGATGAGGTGACCGGGCCCGCCGTCGAGGCACTCACCCGGCGCGATGAGGCAGAGGAGACGAGATGCTCGATTTCGGGGCCACATACTTGCCCGACCCGCCCGCCCAAGCGTTCGTCGAGCGGATCGTCAGGGCAGAGGAGTTCGGCTTCCGTTACGGCTGGACCTATGATTCTCACATCCTCTGGGAAGAGGGTTACGTGTTCCTGACACTCGCCGTCGCGGCGACGTCTCGGATCCGCCTGGGTCACTGCGTGACAAATCCGGGAATCCGCGAGCCGACAGTCACTGCCAGTGCATATGCAACGTTGCAACAGGTGAGCGGCGGCCGGATGGTCATGGGCATGGGTCGCGGCGACTCCTCGCGGCGCGTCGTCGGCCTCGAGCCCGTGCCGGTCCGGGAGTTCGAAGCAGCGCTCGAGATGATCAAGGACCTGATGAACGGCCGCGAGGTGAATTGGAACGACCGCACGATCCACCTCGAGTGGGCGCAGGGGCAGCCCGAGATCCCAATGTACGTCGCCGGTTACGGTCCGCGGGCGCTCGGCGTCGCCGGACGAGTCGGCGACGGCGTCATCATCCAGCTCGCGGACCCCGAGATCACGCGCTGGATCATCGAGCGCGCGCGCAGCGCTGCGACCAGGGCCGGCCGCGACGCCGACGCGCTCGCGCCGATCGTGTGCGCGCCGGCCGTCGTCGACGCCGACCTGCCCCGTTGGCGTGACGAGACGAGATGGTTCCCGGCGATGGTCTCAAACCACGTGAAGGATCTGATCGCTCGCTACGGCACCGACGGCGAGATCCCCAAGGCGCTGACCGACTACGCACAGGCCGTCAAGAGCTACGACTACAACGAGCACAGCCGCGTCGGGGCGGAGCACGGGAAGTACATCAGTGACGAGATCTGCGATCGGTTCTGTCTGCTCGGAGACGCCGATCAGCACACCGAACGGATCCGCGAGCTGGAAGCGCTGGGTGTGAAGCAAATCAATCTCTATCTGATGACGTCGTCGATGGATGACACGCTCGAGCGCTACGGGCGGGAGATCATCCCGCAGTTCGAACCGTGCACGGTGATTTAGTGCACGCGGCGCCAGCCCAATCAGAATGACGCAGCTGAGCTATCGTTCGGAGCATCCCGGCGACCGTTAGAGAGGAGGGGTCGTGAGTGTGCTGATAAAGGGTGGGCGGATCGTCACCGCTGTGGACGATTACGTGGCCGATGTGTTGATCGAGGGCGAGACCGTCTCGGCGGTTGGTGCCTCGCTGAGCGCCGGCGCTGCCGACCGTGTGATCGACGCGACCGGAAAGTATGTGATCCCCGGGGCGATCGATCCCCACACGCACATGGAAATGCCGTTCGGCGGCACGTCGAGCTGTGACGACTTCACCTCCGGCACCGTGTCGGCGGCGTTCGGAGGCATCACGACGATCGTCGACTTCTGCATGCAGGCGCGCGGCCAGACGATCCCGGAGGCGCTGGCGACGTGGCACGAGAAGATCGAGCGCTGCCCACCCGTGATCGACGTCGGGTTTCACCTCGCGATCACGGACCTCCACGACGGGGGCCGGCTCGAGGACGTGGCGCGCGTCCCCGACCAGGGCGTGACCAGCTTCAAGCTGTTCATGGCCTACAAGGGCGCGATCATGGTCGACGACGAGACGCTCTTCCGGACGATGCAGGTCGCTGCCAGGACAGGCGCGCTCGTGCTTGTCCACGCCGAACATGGCGACTCGATCGACGTGCTCGTCAAGCAGGCACTGGCGGAAGGTAAGACGGAGCCCCGCTGGCACGCCGCGACCCGCCCGCCGCTGACCGAAGCGGAAGCGACCAACCGCGCGATCAAGCTCGCTCGTATCGCGGGATGTCCGCTGTACGTCGTGCACGTCTCCTGCCGCGAGGCGCTCGAGCCCGTCGCGATCGCGCGGGCAGCCGGGTGGCGGACGTGGGCGGAGACGTGCACCCAGTATCTGTTCATCGAGGAGCGAGACCTGGAGGAGCCCGACTTCGCCGGCGCCAAGTACGTGTTCACGCCGCCGCCGCGGCCGGCGGAGAACCACGAGCATCTCTGGGAGGCACTGCGCACCGGCGTGCTCTCTGCCGTCTCGAGCGATCACTGCCCGTTCCGGATTCGGGACCAGAAGACGCTCGGCCTGCACGACTTCTCGAAGATCCCCAACGGCGCGCCGGGCGTCGAGAACCGTCTGCACATGCTGCACCACTTCGGCGTTCGATCGGGACGCCTGACGATGAACCAGCTCGTCGATCTCTGCTGCACGCAGCCGGCCCGTCTGTTCGGGATGTTCCCGCGCAAGGGAACGATCGCCGCCGGCAGCGACGCGGACATCGTCGTCTGGGACAGCGAGAAGCCGCTCACGCTGTCGGCATCCACCCATCACAGCAAGTGCGATTACAACCTGTTCGAGGGCACCGAGGTGATCGGCGCGCCGGAGGTCGTGCTCGTTCGCGGCCAGGTGATCGTCGATCACGACAACCTGGTCGCGAGTCCCGGGGCGGGCCAGTTCCTGTCTCGCGCGCGTTTCGGCGAGATGCTGCCGTCCTCCGCGGAGAGGCTGGCAACAGCCTGAGCATGAGCGCGACGCGCCGTCACGACAGCGGGGCCTGATGTCCGCAAGCGCGCCGCGGATGCTCGCGGATCTGCGCGAGCTCGCCCGCCTCACGGGCTCCGAGCGCGGGGCGCAGCGCCTCGCCTGGACCGATACGTGGGCGCAGGCGCGCGAGTGGGAGCGAGCTCTGCTGGCCGAGCTGCCCGTCACCGTCGAGATCGATCAAGCTGGGAACCAGTGGGCCACGCTCCCGGGCCAGTCGGTTGAGACGTTGGTCATCGGGAGCCACATCGACTCCGTCCCGGACGGGGGTTGGCTCGACGGCTGCCTCGGCGTCCTGTCCGCGTTGGAGGTGCTGCGGACGATCGCCGCGGCCGGCGTCCCGCCGCTGACCGTCAAGCTGGTCGACTGGGCCGACGAGGAGGGGGCCCGGTTCGGCTTCAGCTTGCTCGGCTCGACGGCCGCGGCAGGATCGCTCGATCCCGAGTTCATCCGCGGCCTTCACGACGTCGACGGCATCACCGCCGGCGAGGCTCTGGCCGCCCACGGCGTCGATGTCGCGCGCATGAACGAGGCGCACGCCCGCCTGACCGACGTGGCCTGCTACATCGAACTGCACATCGAGCAGGGGCCGGTGCTGGAGGCACGCGGCCTGCCGCTCGGCGTCGTCACCGGGACCTATGGCACCGAGCGATGGAAGGCGCGGTTCGCCGGGCAGGCCGCGCATGCCGGATCGACCCCGATGGAGCACCGCCGCGACGCGCTCGCGGCGGCCGCCCGGCTGACCCTCGCGGTGCGTGAGCTCGCGCGGACCCGCGGGGGCGTCGGGACGGTCGGGCGGATCGATGCCGAGCCGGGCATTCCGACCGCCGTCGCCGGGGTCGCGACGGCGCTCGTGGACCAGCGTCACGTGGACGCGGGGACGCTACGCGACCTGCACGACCAAGCCGAGCGGGAGAGCCGATCGATCGCGGCGCAGGAGCGCGTCGAGGTCAGCTGGTCACCGCTGCTGCAGATCGCGCCGATCCCGTTCGCTCGACGCCTGATCGACGCCGCCGGCGCCATCGTGTCCGACTTGCAGGGAACCGACGCACGCCTGCCGAGCGGCCCGCTGCACGACGCCGCGCGGATGGCGGAGTCCGGGGTGCCGACCGTGATGCTGTTCGTGCGCAGCAAGCGCGGCCTGTCTCATACGCGCGAGGAGGACACCGACGAGGCCGACCTCGCGCTCGCTCTCACTGCGCTGGAGCGCCTGGTTCTCGGCGAGCTGGCGCGCCACTGACCCCGCAGCGTTCGCGCTGCGCCCGCGTCGCGGCCTCGTCCACGACCAGCCGGTCTCCGTCCTCGCCGGCCAAGATCACCCCGTAGATGTCGCGGGCGCGCTCGCGCGAGACCCACCCTTCGCGCACGTCGTCGCGGACGGCGTCCGCATCGCGCGTCAGTGGATCCCCGTAACCACCGCCCCCGCCGGTGCGGGAGAGCACGCGCTCCCCCGGAAGGATCTCCATCGCGGCCGCCATGGGTATGTCCAAGCGGTTGCCGTCGGGATCGATCTTCCAGCCGTCCGACGGCGCACCGGCCTGCCCGCCACGGACCCCCCGGGCCGGATTCTCGTGTCCCTCGAACGTGTAGGCGATCATCATCGGCCACTCCTTGGGACCGTAGATCACCTCCGATCCGAACGCTCCGCGATGGCGCCCCGGACCCTCGGAGTCAGGGATCAGCCGCTTGGCGTGAACGTGGATCGGATACTTCTGCTCGTCGACCTCGGTGCTGTCGTGGTACATCAGCGATGCCGCGACCGGGAGGTAGTAGGTGGGCCAGCCGTCGGCCGATGGACCGCCAGGACCGCCGGTGCTGCCGAGGAAGATCTGGTTGACATACGGCGCGCCGTCCAGGCGCGCGTCCTGGCCCGAGATGACCGCGTAGGAGATGCCCATCCCGAGCGCGCCCTCCGCGAGCCCGAATCCCTCGCCCAGCTCGGCGAATGCCGCCTGCGTCAGACACACGAGACGATCGGCGATGTTCGTCGTCGCCATCGAGCAGGAATGCGGAAAGCGAGGGATCCCGGCGATGCAACCCTCGCGCAGCAGCACCTTGATACGCCGGAAGCTGCCGGCGTTGTGCGGCACGTCGGGATCGATCGAGTTGAACACGCCCGTGATCACATTGTTCGTCGCGCACGCGCGCGACTCGTTCAAGCCTCCCGCGTAGTTGTCGGGATTGTCACGTAGGTCGAGCTCGATGAACCCTTCGCCCGGATCGATCGTCACCTTGACCGTGAGTGGCACCCCGTCCGGTACGCCGGGGTAGGGGTCGTGCGTGGCGCGCCCGATCAGCTGGCCGGCGGGAAGCTGGCGGACGGCCTCGATCATGCGCCGCTCGCTGTAGTCGAACCACTCCCGAATGAACGCGCGGATCGTGTCCAGACCGTACTGCTCGCACAGCTCCTTCAGGCGCCGCTCGCCGATCCGCGCCGCCCCGAGAGTCGCCAGGTAGTCCCCATACCACTGGTCCGGCACCCGGATTCGCCGCCGGCACATCCGGATGATGTCCTCGACGTCGCGACGATCGCGCTGCACCCTGACGCACGGGAAGATCAGTGCCCCCTCCTGGTAGACATCGTCGGGCACCGGGCATGTACGTGGTCGGCAGCGCGTTGCCGCAATCGGCCTGGTGCGCCTTCGCGCACGCGGTGAACATGTGCTTGCCGTCGACGAACACCGGCACGAGGATCGCGTGATCGGCGGGGTGGGTGTTGCCGATGTAGGGGTCGTTGTGCAGAAACGCGTCGCCGTCGGCGAAATCGGGGTGAAGCTCCGTCATCGCCTCGGCCAGGAACTCGGTGCCGATCACGTGCACCGGCAGTCCCTCGGCGGATGCCAGCAGCTCGTTCTCGGCGGTGATCAGCGAGCAAGAGAAGTCGCGCGCCATGTTCAGCACCGCCGAGCGTCCGGAGCGCAGCAACGTGTTGGTCATCTCCCGCACGATGCTCTCGAACCGGTTCGACAGCACGGCGAGCAGAACGGGGTCGATCGTAGCTCGCCGGCGCGCTCACTGGCGTTCACCCTCCGCGGGTCATCAGGTAATCGCCGGTGTCGGTCACCGTCCCGACCCAGCCTGGGTACACGACCACCGTCGTCGTCGGCTCCAGGATGATCGCCGGCCCGACGAGCCGGTGCCCGGATAGACAAGCTGTCCGCCTGGAAGCACGGCGTCTCGAGCGCGGCCTGCGATCCAAACCACGCCCGGCGTACGGCGGCCGCGTCGGGCCGGACGGGCGCCGTCCCGCGCCGCGTGCGCCAACCCCGGCTTCGCGCAGGCGGGCGGTGGCGCGACCCTTCCAGTAGATGCACTCGATGTGCTGGCCCGGCTCGCTGACCGCGAACACCCGCTCGTGCACTCGGTGGAACCCCTCCGACCATCGCCTCCACATCCTCTGGATCCCTCGAACCGCCCGGCCGGCAAGTGGCACCTCGAGCTCCCACACCTGGTAGGGGTAACGTGCCTCGACGAAGAACTCGCTGTGGCGCTCGCTCGCGCGGTCGTGCCCAGGCGACCGAAGAACTCGTCGATCTGCTCGGCGAGGTGCCCGAGCCCGCGGTTGACCGCGGCGTAGTCGAAGCGGTTGGTGTCGGCTCGCTGGCTCACGCTGAACTCGGTGACGATGTCCGAGAACAACCCGCCACAGGCCGACAGCGTGCCGGCCGTGCGCGGCATCGAGCACGCGATCACAGCCGAGCTCCTCGGCGATCCGGCCGATCGTCATGCCACCCGCGCCGCCCCCGGCAAGAACAAGCGACCCGCGCGGGTCAAGCCCCTCGTTGATCGTGATGTCCTTGATCGCCCCCACCATGTGCTCGTTGGCGATCGTGAGGATCGCGTGGGCGGCGCTCTCGACGTCGATGCCGATCGGCTCCGCGATGTCGCGCGCGACGACGTCGCGCGCCGCCTGCGCTGACAGGCGCATGCGTCCCCCGAGGAAGTAATCGGGGTCGATGTACCCCAGCACGACGGCGGCATCGGTCACTGTCGGCTCCGTGCCGCCGGCGCCGTAGCAAGCAGGCCCGGGCTGGGCGCCGGCGCTCTGCGGTCCGACGCGAAGCAGCCCGCCCGCGTCGATCCACGCGATGCTGCCGCCGCCGGCGCCGATGTTCTTGATGTCCACCGCGGAGAGACCCGTCATGTGGCCGGTGAACTGGCCGCCGAGCCAGGTCTCGCGGGTGAACTTGATGTAGCCGTCGCGGACCAGGCTGACATCGAAGCTCGTGCCGCCCATATCGCAGACGATCACGTTGCGCTCGCCCGGAGCGTAGACGCGGCCCGTGACCGGCGCCATCGCGGGCGCGGAGTTGACCGAGTAGATCGGGCGCGCGGCGACGTCCTCGACGCCGAGCAGGCCACCGAATGACGTCCCGACGAGCACCTCGCCGGCGAAGCCGGCATGCGCGCAGGTCGGCTGCCATCTCGTCCAGATGGCCTTGCATCAGCGGCTTCAACGACGCGTCGATCGCCGTCGACGAGGCACGCCGGTACTCGCGGATGATCGGGTTCAGCCGGTGCGAGAGCGTGAACGGCACTCCGGGCAGCTCCTGCGCCAGCAGCTCGCCGATGCGCTCTTCGTGCACCGGGTTCACGATCGACCACAGCAGGCAGACGGCGACCGCTGCGACCTCGCGGCTGCGCACCTCGGCGAGCGTCGCGAGCAGCGCCGTCTCGTCGAGCGGCACCGTTACGTCTCCCTCCGAGTTGATCCGCTCCTGCACTTCGAAGGTCAGGCGCCGGGGAATGTAGGGCGCCGGGTAAGGGTGGCGAAAATCGAACGGGTTGAGCTTGCCGCCCTCCCGCAGGACGAGCGTGTCGGGATGCCCGGCGGTCGTCAGAAACGCGGTTCGGGCGGTCGTTCCGGTCAGGATCGCGTTCGTGCCCTGCGTCGTCCCGTAGATGAACACCGTCGCGTCTCGCAGCAGCGCATCGAGCGTCAGCCCGTGCTCGGCGGCACCGTAGCGCAGCGCCTCGGAGATGCCGTCGAACACGCGCTCCGGGGTCGTCGGCGCCTTGCTGACCCACAGCTCGCCGCCGGCGGCGTCGGCGACGACGACGTCGGTGAACGTGCCACCGGTGTCGACGGCGATGCGAAAGCTCATCGGTTACTCATCCGGTATCGCGTGCCAGACGCGAGCCCCCGGCGCGCGCGGCCGGGGGCTTCGCGGAACTCGGCGTCGTCGGCTACTACGATCCGTCCACCGCGGCCAGGGCCGGGGGGGTCAGCGGTGGCGCCCCCTTGCTCGCTTCTCGGCTTCCTCGGCGCATGTTCACGATCGCGTGGCTCGGCAGCGGCGTGTCGATCACGACCTTCGAGAACCCGAGCATCTGCTTGAGCGCCATCGCCTTCGGGAACAGCAGCGCGTGCCACCCAGACGAACACGATGTACAGCACCGCCGCCAGCAGCCACGCGAGCAGCGGCGCGGGGCCCCAGTAGCGGTTCGGGTTCTCGCCCGGGAAGATGCCGGTCGCCTAGGCGCCGAACAGCACCGAGATCGCCAGCGCCACGATCGCCGGCCAGTTGCCGATCGACGCATCGGTCCACTTCGGGATCTTCAGCAGCGGGCGCGAGATCCCGAACATCCGCGGCAGCAGGAAGTGATCGACGCACATGATCACCGTCGCCGATCGGTGCGGTGACCGCCAGGAACGCTGCGACCTTGAAGAACCCGTTCGTGATCTCGTAGTTGACGAGCCAGCCCGCGAGCGCGCCGATGGCGGCGCACACGAGGCACGAGTAGAGCGCGCTTCCATTTGTGCCAGCCGCCGAAGATGTTCTGGAATGCGTTGACCGCCTCGTAGTAGTTGCCGTCGTTGATCGCGAACTGGCTGATCGTCGCGAGGAACCATGCCAGCCAGAACGCGCCGAACAGCGAGAAGTGCGTCGCGTACCTGACGACCGTCCCGAAGGCGGTCGAGCGCGCGAATTCCGCCATCATCCAGCCGCCGACCGTGAACAGCAGGAAACCGACGGCGAGCGCGAACGTGAACGCCGGTATCGGCCAGAGTGAACCTGGGCTTGCCGTAGCGAAATACGTCCGGCTCGTTGCCCCACATCGCGAACCCGATCACGACGCCGACGACCTGCCAGAAGGTGAGCCCGGCCGTGTTCTTGGGGTGATCGCTGAGCAGCGACGCGAGTGGATCGATCAGCCCTCGGATCACGAGGTAGAGCACCCACAGCATGATCAGCGGCGTGACGATGTACCGGGCGAACGTGCTGATGCCCGGTGAACCCGAACAGGTTGTTGAAGATCATCACCCCGCAGAAGATGATCGTCAGCGCCTCGACGGCGCTCCAGCCGTACAGGCCCTGCCAGATCTGGACCATCAGACCTCCCTGGAATCCAACCCAGCCGAGCGCCCCGATGACCACCAGCGCCGAAACGATGTAGGAGCCTGTGACGCCGAAGATCGAGCGCGTCAAGAGCGACATCGTCTGGCCGGTGCGCGACCCGAGGTAGGCCGCCGAAGATCGCAGTAGGCGAAGTAGATCCCGACGCCGAGCAGCGTGACGCCGATCGTCGCCCGGCAGCGTGAAGCCCGGATTCATAGATCTCGCGTGCCGACGAACAGGAACGAGAAGCCGGCGGCGAACGTCGTCCAGAGCGCGATGAAGTGCGCCGATCGGGCGCCGCTTGTTCAGCGGCACCAGGCCCGTCGCGCTCGTCGAATAGTCGTGGGCGATCGAGTCTGCAAGCTTTCGCGCTCGATCTCGAGGTCGTGCGTCGAAGTACTCCTCGACCTCGTGGGCAACGGCCTCGGCGGCTGTGCTCGGTGATGCGGCGCGGTCCTCCGGTTCAGGCATCCTTTGTCCCGGACTCCGTCCCTCGAATTGGATCCGCTGATGCGAGCTGCGAGCTTATCGAGCGATCGGACGAATTACAAGTGGGCCGACGGTCGCCGACGGACAGCTCTGGAGCACCGACCCGGCTTATGATCCGCCCATGGATACATGCAACAGGCGGACTCCGCCGCATGCTCAGCTTCGATCTGATCATCCGGCGGGCTCGGCGGCCCGGCCACGACAAGCTCGTCGACATCGGCATGACCGACGGCCGGATCACTGCGATCGAGCCGCAGCTCGGACGCCCGCGGAAGGACGAGATCGACGCTGACGGACGGCTCGTGACACCGCCGTTCGTCGACAGCCACTTCCATCTCGACTCGGTACTGAGCGCCGGCACGCCGAGGCGCAACGTCTCGGGAACGCTGCTCGAAGGGATCAGGCTGTGGGGAGAGCTGCAGCCGCTGCTCACGCATGAGGGCACTCAAGGAGCGCGCGCGCGAGTACCTGCGCTGGTGCGTCTCGCAGGGCATCCTCTACTTGCGCAGCCACGTCGACACCTGCCACCGATCGCTGCTGGGCGCGCGAGCGCTGGTCGAGGTCCGCGACGAGCTGCGCGAGTTGATCGACGTTCAGCTCGTCGCGTTCCCGCAGCACGGGTTCCTGCGCTTCCCGGACGGCGAGCGCCTGCTCGACGAGGCGCTCGACCTGGGCGTCGACTCGTCGGCGGAATCCCGCATTACGAGCGCAGCCGCGAAGACGGCGTGCAGAGCATCAGGTTGCTGATGGACCGCGCGCAGCGACGCGGGCTTGCCGGTCGACATGCACTGCGACGAGACCGACGACCCGAGCTCACGCTACGTCGAGGTGCTGGCGCGAGGAGACGGTCGCGAGCGATATGGCAGGGCCGCGTCACCGGGAGCCACCTGACCTCGATGCATTCGGTCGACAACGCTTACTTCGCCAAGCTGCTCGGGTCTGCTCCTCGACGCGCGAGCTGCTGGTCGTCTCGAATCCGCTGCTGAACATGATCACGCAGGCGCGCGCCGACACCTACCCCAAGCGCCGCGGGCTCTGACGCGCGTCAAGGAGTTGATGGAGGCGGGGATCAACGTCAGCTTCGGCCACGACTGCACGCTTGACCCGTGGTATCCCCTCGGCGCCGCCGACATGCTCGACGTCGCCTTCATGGGCCTGCACGCCTGCCAGATGTCCGGCGAGCACGAGATCGGCCGGATGTTCGACGCGGTCACGGTCAACGGCGCGCGCACGCTCGGGCTCGAGGGCTACGGGCTTGGAGGTCGGCTGCCGCGCCGACGCGGTGCTGCTCGACGCCCACAGTGTCGCGACGCGCTGCGCACGCACCCGGCGCGCCTGGCGGTCGTGCGCGGGCGGCCGGTATCGTCGCGCAGACGGCGCCGCCGGCCCGCACCGTGCTGGCCGAGCAGCTCGCCGGGACGGTCGACTTCCGCCAGCCGGCCTTTCGCTGAGCACGACACGTATTCTCGTATCCTCCAGTCCATGCGCACGTCAGGATCAGTGGCCGCGCGGCTGATCCTCCGAACGGGCTGGTGGACGTCGGCGACGGTGAGTTCGCGCGCGCCGACGTCGTCGTCGAGGGCGGCCGGATCAGTTCCGTCGGCCGCTGACGCGGGCGAGCCAGGCGGCACGGCGAGATCGTCGACTGCCGGCGGTTCGCGATCGTGCCCGGGATGGTCAACGCCCATTGCCATTCCAACGAGAACTGGTTCCGGGGGCGGTGGGACAACCTGCCGCTCGAGCCGTGGATGCTGTTCTCCTATCCGGCGCTGGCGGGACCGGCCGCAGAGCTCGCGCGAGATCTACCTCCGAACGCTGCTCGGCGGGATCGAGATGGTCCATTCGGGCGCGACCTGCGCGGTCGACTTCCTCTACGACAACGGCGGCTTCAGCGACGAGTCGCTCGACTGCGGTAGCAGGCGTACCGCGATCTCGGCCTGCGGGCCCTGATCGCGCTCGGGATGGGCGACCGCGCCTATTACGAGACCGTCGTGCTCGACGAGCGGCTCGTCGCCGCCGGCGCTGATCGACCGGCTCGAGCTCGACAGAGACCCCCCAGCATGGGAGGAGTGGGAACGTTCGCGCGGGGTGCCGTCGAACGCTCCCACCGCCCCGACGAGGGCATCTCGATCGGCCTCGCCCCGTCCGGTCCGCAGCGCTGCACCGACGAGCTCCTGCAGGGCGTGCGCGGCGCTGGCCGACGAGCTCGACCTCCAGATTCACATCCACGTGCTCGAGACGCGAGATGCAGGCGCTCGCGGGCAGGAGATGTATGGCACCACACTGCCCGAGCACCTCAAGGCGCTCGGCTTCCTCGGACCACGCGTCAGCTTCGCGCACGGGATCTGGCTGACCGACGTCGCGACATCGAGATCCTGCGCGAGCTCGGGCACGCACGGTCGTCCACAACCCGATCTCCAACATGAAGCTCGGAAGCGGCGATATGTCCAGTGCCGCTTCTGGTCGACACGGCGTCAACGTCGCTCTCGGAACTGACGGCATGTCCTCGAACGACGGCAACGACATGTTCGCCGTGCTCAAGGTCGCCGGGCCTGCTCCACAAGCTCTGGGACATCGATTACGAGCGGTGGCTCGGCGCCGAGCGAGGCCTGGCGCATGGCCACCGCAGGAGGCGCCCGCGCCGCCGGCGATCACGCCGGCCTCGGGCGCATCGAGAGCGGCCGGCGCGCCGACCTGGTCCTGCTCGACCTGGAGAGTCGCGTGTTCACGCCGCTCGCTCGGACCGCTGTATCACGTTGTGTTCGGCTCGACGACGATCGGCCGTCGCACTCGTCGATGATCGGCGGTCGTTGGGTCCTGCGCGACGGGCCGGCTGACCGGGATCGACGAGCCGGCGATCCTCGCGGAGAGCCGCGAACCGGCACCGAGCATCCTCGGCCGCCACGACGAGGCCTGGGCGATCGGCAGATCAGCTGCTGCGCTCCGTCCGCGGTGGCTGGCTCGAGGCACTGCGGCGGCGACGTCGGCGTCAGCCGGTCGATCCCACTCTGTTACTACGAAAGGTGAGCGTTGATGAGCCCACAGTCACGGCCGCGCTATCAGCCAGTCGACTCGTCGGTCAGCCCTCGCTTCACGGGCGTGCGGACCTACGCGCGCTGTCCGCTGTCAGACGATTGGGCCGGCGCTGACGCCGCGGTTCTCGGTATCCCGTTCGACACCGGGGTGAGCTTTCGCCCCGGCGCGCGCTACGGGCCGGCGGCAATCCGCGAGATGAGCCTGATGATGCGCCGGTGGCACCCGGTGCTACAGGTCGACGTGTTCGCGACGCTGTCGGTGATCGACGGCGGGGACATCACGACGACCCCCGGCAACGCCGAGCGCACGACCGAGCAGATCGCGCAAGCGCTCGCACCCGTGCTGGACGCGGGCACCGTCCCGGTCATCCTCGGGGGCGATCACTCCATCGTCCTCGGCGAGTTGCGGGCCCATGCTCGCCGCCACGGACCGCTCGGAGTCGTGCTGATCGACGCTCACGCCGACACGTGGGACTCCTACTGGGGCGAGCGCTACACACACGGCACGCCGTTCCGGCGCGCGCTCGACGAGGGGCTGATCGAGCCGCGACGCTCGCTCCTGGCGGGCATGCGCGGCTCGCTCTACGACGCGGCCGACTATGAGCAGCCGCGTGAATGGGGTTTCGAGATCGTACCGTGTGAGACGTTGCGAACGTGGACCCCCGAGCAATACGGAGACGCAGTTCGCAAGCGGCTCGGCGACGGGCCGGCGTACCTGTCCTTCGACATCGACGCGCTCGATCCGGCGTTCGCCCCTGGTACCGGCACGCCGGAGACCGCCGGGCTGTTCCCGCATGAGGCACTGGCGTTCCTGCGCGCGCTGGCCGGAGTCGACTTCGCCGGCTATGACGTCGTCGAGGTCTCGCCTCCGTATGACGGCCCGGGCCAGATCACCGCGTTGAACGCCGCGACGGTCGCGTTCGAGATGCTCGCGCTGACGGCCATCGCGCGGCGCTGATGAGCTGCGTGACCGAAGAACGCCACTCGACCTGAGGGAGAGAGCTGTGACTGCTACCAACTCGAGACGAACGACTGCCGTCCTGTCATTCGACGTCGACGCGGAGTCGCCGATCCTGGCGACCGGGCGTCGCTATGCCGACCACGCGATGGTGATGACGCATCAGGCGTTCGGCCCGCGGGTCGGCGTGCCACGCATTCTCGCCCTCCTCGCCGAGTACAAGGTGCCGGCGACGTTCTTCATCCCCGGCCTCACCGCCGAGCGCTATCCGGAGACGGTCGCGCAGGTGCTCGAAGCCGGGCATGAGGTCGGGCACCACTCGTGGTCTCACATCTCAGCCGTCGACCTCGGCACGGACGGAGAGCGCGCCGACTTCGAACGCGCCTTGAAGGCCCTGCAGTCGCTCGGAGTCGATGTCAAGGGCCACCGGGCCGCGATGTGGGAGGCGTCCTGGGACACCCCGAGCCTGATCGCCGAGTACGGCCTGATGTACGACTCGAGCCTGATGGATGCGGACACTCCGTACGTGCTCGAGACCGACCGGGGCGCGATCGCCGAACTGCCTCCCCATTGGAGCCTTGACGACTGGGAGCAGTATGCATTCCTCCCGCGTCCACCGATCGGCGAGAACGTCCGCTCGCCCACGGTGGTCGCCGACCTGTGGATCCACGAACTCGACGCGATGCGCCGTCACGGTGCCCTGTTCATCCTGACCTGTCACCCGTTCCTGTCAGGTCGCGCGGGTCGCGTCGAGGCATTGCGCATGCTGATCGAAGCCGGGCTCGATCGGGGCGACGTCGATTTCCTCGGCCGCCGGGTCGGTCGCCGCCGCGACGCTGGGGAGCGCGGATGCTCCGCGCCGCGCGCTGCAGCGGGTCGAGATCTCAGCCGACGACTACCCCGAATGGTGAGTGCAGCCCGTGTATGAACCATGGGACGCGCTCCAGGCGCCGAGGTTCACGGGTCCCCGCACCTACGCCCGCCTGCCCTACGTCAAGACACTGGAAGGGGTCGAGGCAGCCGTCTACGGGATGCCGTGGGACGGCGGCACCTCGTTTCGCTCGGGCGCGCGGTTCGGCCCCGAAGCGATCCGGTCCGCCTCGGGCATGATCAGGACTTACAACCCGGTGACGCGAGTGCAGGTGTTCGGCGCGCTGTCCTCGATCGACTACGGCGATGCGCCCACGGCGCCGGGGTACATCGAGCAAACGCTGGAGCGCATCCAGAGCTTCGTCGGCCCGCTCGCCGAAGCGGGAGTGGTGGGCATCGGCATGGGAGGTGACCATTCGGCGACGCTGGCGGAGCTTCGCGCGCTCGCGGCGGTGCACGGGCCGCTTGGTCTGGTGCAGCTGGATTCTCACACGGATCTGTGGGACTCCTACAACGGCCTGCCGTACGCGCACGGAACGATGTTCCGGCGGGCGATCGAGGAGGGCGTCGTGGACCCGGCACGCATGTTCCAGGCCGGCATGCGCGGTCCTCTCTACGGTGAGGAAGACGAGGCGATCCCGGCAGATCTCGGCGTACAGACGATCCCCTGGATCGACCTGGCGGCGTTTGCGCCCGGGGAGTTCGCGGCTCTGGCGGCGGCCCGAGTCGGCGGCGGTCCGGCGTTCCTGTCACTCGACGTCGATTTCGTCGACGCCGCCTTCTGCCCGGGGACCGGCACGCCGGAGGTCGCCGGGCCGACCAGCTTTCAGGCGATGCAATTCCTCCGGTCGCTGGCGGACATACCGTTTGTCGGCTACGACGTCGTCGAGGTCGCCCCGCAGTACGACAGCGCCGGTCAGGTGACCGCGCTGTTCGCCGCCAACGCGATCTTCGAGATGCTGTCGATGGTCGCCAAGCGCAAGCGCGATCACGGACTCCCGCCCCACATTAGCCCCTCGCCCTAACCACACCACGCCGCACCCTCCCCTAACCAAACCGCGCCGCGGGATGTTCCGCGGTCACCTGTAAACGTCCCACTCGAGCAAGCTGGACCGCCCAGTGGGCTGTTGACCCTCGTAGAGAGGGACAACGTCCCACTGGCCTCGAGAAAGAGTTCGACTGGGACGTTAACCAGGCTGGGTCTGACCCAACTCCGGCCCCAGCGCCGGCGCCGTCGAGCGCAGGCCAAATCCAGTCGCGGAGAGACGGCTCAGCCGCGCTCGGCCCGCGCCTTGAAGATCGCGCCGAGGAAGTCGAGGATCACGCGCGCGGCGGTCTGACCTGTGACCTCGGTTTGGTCGTACACCGGCGCGACCTCGACGAAGTCGAAGCCGACGACGTCGCCCTTCACGGCGATCCCTCGCAGCAGGTCCACGACCTCGTGATAGGTGAAACCGCCAGGCGAGGGCGAGCCCGTCCCCGGCATCAGCGCCGCGTCGAATCCATCGCAGTCCATCGTCACGTAGTAGCGGGCGGACTCCGGGATCCGCTCGAGCACCGCCTCGACGCCGATGCGCCGGAACTCGCGCGGGCCGATGATCACGCTGCCCATCCGCTTGGCGTCCTGGAAATCGCTCGGATCGCTGGAGCCCGGGCCCCGGATCCCGATCTGCGCGATTCCGGACACGTGGTCCATCTCCGCGATCCGCCGCATCACGTTGCCGTGTCCCTCGCGCACGCCGAATCGCTCGTCGACGAAGTCGAGGTGTGCGTCGATCTGCACGACGACGAGCGGCCCCTGGTCGTGAAGCGCCCTCAGGATCGGGATCGGCACCGAGTGATCTCCCCCGAGTGTCACCGGCATCGCCCCGCGCTCGACGATCTTCCTCGTCGTCGCCTCGATGTTGGCAAGGCAGACCTCAGGGCGCGCGTGAATCATGTCCGCGTCGCCGACGTCCACGATCGACACTCCCTCGAGGTACATCTCGTCGAACTCGGCGTCATAGTAAGTGACGGTTCGCATGCCGTAGATCGCGGACGCCGTGCGAATGCCCCGCGGTCCGAAGCGCGCACCCGACCGAACCTGCGTACCCATGTCATACGGAGCGCCGACGATCGCGACATCAGCCTCCAGCTCGTCGAGGTTGGGCTCATACGGCACCTTGGCGAACGTGGCGATTCCGGTGAACGGCAGGTTCAACCTGTCAGCCGGCATGGGAGCGTCGCTCATGTTGACACCATTCCTTGAGCAGAAGTTAGACTTGCCCCCAAAACCATAGCCCAGTTTTCCGGAACACAGGAGACTTCATGCGTGCGGGATTGATGGACGACATGACTTGGCCGGAACTACGAGATGCCGCCGCGGCGGGCCTGCCGGCGCTGCTCTCGATCGGCTCCACCGAGCAGCACGGCCCTCACCTCCCCCTCGCGACCGATTCGATCCTGCCAGTCGGAGTCGCGCTCGAGGCCGCGCGCGAGATCCCGATGGTCATTGCGCCCGCGATTCGCTACGGCGCCCGCTCCCGCGCGCTGAGTGGCGGCGGCGAGACATTCCCCGGCACGCTGTCGATCCGCGCGAGCACCCTCGTCGCGACGATCACCGAGGTGCTCCTGGGACTTCGTCGCAGCGGGTTCCGGCAACTGGTCGTTCAGAACTGGCACTACGAGAACGCCGGACACCTGTGGGAGGCATGTGACATCGCCGTCGAGGCGGCGGGTGACATTCGCATCCTTCTGCTGGAGAACCCGATGCCCGATTTCACCGACGAGCAGCTCGCCGAGCTGTTCCCGAAGGGCTTTCCGGGTTGGGACGTCGAGCACGCGTCGATCATGGAGACCTCGATGATGCTCGCGCTTCGCCCGGACCTCGTTCGGACCGACAGCATCGTTGACGACGAGGCGAAGCGGCACCCGAGCTGGGATGTCGTCCCCGCCCCGCCGGATTTCATCCCTGCGAGCGGTGTGCTTTGGCATCCCAGCGAGGCGACGGCGGCGATCGGCCACAGGTTCATCGAGGCGACGGCGTCGCGGCTCGTCGAGGCGATGCGCACCGAGCTCTCGGACCTGCCATCGGCCAGTTGATAGTCTCGCTGATCCGACGCGAGAGGGAGGACAAAGTGACCGCTGATCAGTCGGGACTACAGGTGCTACCGGCGCGCGAGGGAGTCGCCCTTCGACTCGATGCAGGCGAGCGCCTTCGCATCGTCAACCTGGAGGGTGGGCAGGTCGTTGACACATGGGCGCTCAACGCCGCCGATCCGTCCGAACATATGTCGATGGAGCATATGCGCGTGTCCCTGTCAAAGCTCATGCCCGCGGCGGGCGACCCGCTGTACAGCAACCGGCGCAGACCCATCCTCACCATGGTCGAGGACACGAGTCCGGGTGTGCACGACACGTTGCTGGCGGCGTGCGACCCGGAGCGCTACCGGCAGCTCGGAGGGGCGGAAGGTCACGCCAACTGCACCCAGAACTTCTTCGGCGCGCTGGCCGCGCTCGGGGTCGAGCCCGACTACATCCCCGCGCCCTTGAACATGTTCATGAACATCCCGTGGGAGGCGGACGGCGTGCTCGGGTTCAGCCCGTCGCCGGCGCGCCCGAACGACTATGTCACGCTGGCAGCGGTGCACGACGTGGTCGTCGTGCTGTCGGCGTGCCCGATGGACCTGAATCCGATCAACGCCGGTGGACCCAGGGACGTCGCCTGGGAGAAGCTGCCCTAGGGAGGTCAGAGGTGGAGACATCTGCCGCGTCCAACGGCGGACGTGTTCCGGGCATCAGCGACGAGGAGTTCGATGCTCGCATCGCCCGCGTCCGCCAGGAGCTCGCCGAGAGAGGCCTGAAGGGTCTCATCGCCTACAGCGCACATCGTGATTACCAGCCCGGCGACCTTCGCTACCTGGCGCGTTGGCTGTGCAAGGAAGAGGAGTCGGCCTGCCTCTACATTCCGCTTGAGGGCACGACGACGCTGATCACGAACGCGTCGTGGGATCTGAGGCGCGCGCAGACCGACGGTCACGCCGACCAAGCCGTGTATGTGCCCGAGTTTGCCGACGCGCTGAAGGATCTGCTCGCGGGCGACGTCCGACCGGGAGACACGATCGGCATCAGTGGCTGGAGCTTCTTCCCCGCCCCGACCTACGTCGGCCTGATCACCGTGTTTCCCGACGTCACGTTCAGCGACGAGACCGACATCGTGGCGAATCTGCGCATGCTCAAGAGCGACGCGGAGCTCGACCTGATTCGCGAGGCCTGCCGGATCACCGACGCCGGCATGCGCGCCGCGCTCGAGGTGACCCGCGAGGGCGCCACCGAGATCGAGATCGCCACGGCCGCGGAAGCCGCGATCCGCTCCAGGGGAGCCGAGCTCTCGTTCATCTTCGAGATCGGTTCGGGGCCGCGCACCGCGACCGGCATCTGCATCCCCACCCAGCGGCAGGCGGGCCGTGGGGAGAACGTCGTGATCGACGTCGGTGGCATGCTCGACGGATATCACGGCGACATGGCTCGGGCCCTCGTCATCGGCCCTCCGAGCGAACTGCAGCGCAGAATGCTCGACGCGGTCGTAAGCTCGCACGCCGCGGCAGTCGCCGCGGTCAGGCCCGGGCTTACCGTCAGGGAGCTCAACGCGATCGCGGCGGGCGCGGTCGCCGAGATGGGACTCGGCGACCACTGGGCCGGGGACTTCATGCCGCACGGCTTAGGCACGGCCCAACACGAACCTCCGGAAGGCCCCAAGCACTTCGACACGGAGCTCGAGTCGGGGATGGTGCTCGCGATCGAGCCGGTGGTGGTCGTGCCCGACGTGGGAGGCGTGATCGCCGAGCACATGATCATCGTCACCGACGACGGCGCCGAGGAGCTGAGCGAGATCCCGACCGATGTCTGGCGATCCTTCGCCTGACGCCCAGGCCGACGGCGGCCTTGTTCATCCAGCCCTCGAACCGGCCCGCTTGGGCCACCTCACGCTGCGCAAGCGAGTGGTGCTCGCACCGATGTCGCGAGTGAGCGCGAGGCCAGACGGGACGCCAAGCGATCGGATGGTGTCCTACTACGCGAGCTTCGCCGAGGGCGGCTTCGGGCTGGTGATCACCGAAGGGACGTTCACCGACCTCGCCTTCTCGCGCGGGTATGCCGATCAGCCGGGGCTCGCGACCCAGGCCCACGTCGACGGCTGGGCGCGAGTGACCGAGGCGGTTCACGCGCACGGCGTTCCAGTGATCGCGCAGCTGATGCACGCGGGAGCCCTGTCGCAGCTGCTCCTCCGAACGGCTGGACCCTCGGCGGTCCAGCCCAAGGGAGAGAAGATGCCGGAGTACGGCGGGGAAGGCGCGTATCCGCTGCCGAAGGAAATGACCGACGCGGACATCGAGGCGGCGATCACGGGCCACGCGCACGCCGCGGCAAACGCGCGCGCGGCGGGGTTCGACGGCGTCGAGATTCACTCCGCCAACGGGTATCTGCTGGATCAGTTCATCACCACCTACACGAACGGGCGCATGGATCGGTTCGGCGGAACGCCCGAGGCGCGAGCCACGATGCCGCGTGACACGCTGCTGAGCGTTCGCGCCGCGGTCGGTGAGGATTTCATCGTCGGTATCCGCCTCTCGCAGACGAAGGTGAACGACCTCGACTATCGGTGGAGCGGCAAAGCGGAGGCCGAGGCCATTTTCAGGACGCTCGCGGACGCGAAGCCGGACTATCTGCACATCGCGAGCGAGGGGCGCGATTGGAAGGAGACAGCGCGGATCGGCGCCACGACGATCACCCACCTCGCGCGCGAGGTCACCGGCTTGCCCGTGATCACGAACGGCGGCATGCACGAGCCCGAGCTGGCGCGGGAGATCCTGCTCGAAGGCCACGGCGACTTCGTCTCCCTCGCTCGGGGCGCGCTCGCGAATCCCGATTGGCCCGCCCTCCTGGCTGCCGGGCTCCCGCACAAGCAGTTCGAGGCCGGCATGATCACCCCGAGCGCGAGCATCTACAACCAGGACGCGCACCTCGCAAGTCGGGACTGATGGTCACCTCAGAAGCTCGACCTCGTTCGTCGCAGCAAGCGCAAGGATTCCCCTGTCAAAGGTGACAAGCCGCACGGCGTGGCGCCGGGCGAGTGTCAGTAAGTGTCCATCGCTCACCTGTCTGGATCCGCTCATAGCCGGCACATCGATGTCCGTCATCGACACGTCATCGACTAGAAATCGATGGCCGGTGAGGGCCCGCAGCGACCCCAACACGGCGCGCGCGTCCGCGACGGCGATCGGGCTCGGCAGAACTTTGGGGTTCGAGGAGACGCGCACGAATCCGCTCTCGGTAGGTGGGCATGTTGACCAGCCATCAGCTCCTTTGGTCGCGAACCACGCTCGCATCTGCACATGGTGCACATGGGAGTCCCAAGCGAGTGCGATCAGCGCGTTGACGTCGAGGAGGCCCATGACCGGCGTCAGTGCTCGTGGACTGCGCGCAACACGATGGCCGGCGTCAGTCCTCGTCGAGCGCGCGCCGCACCATTTCCGGCGTGATCGCTGGGGTTCCCGCGGGAACCCGGATCACCGGCAGATCGCCGTCGGCCTCAACCCGAGCGGGCGTGAGGCCACGCCGAGCGAGCTCGGAAATGACAGCGCCAAGCGAGCGGCGCTCGGCCGATGCGAGCTCCCGCGCCGCGGCGACCACGTCATCGTCGATGTCGAGCGTCGTGCGCATGGGCCGTGATGCTATCGCATCATCGCATCAATTTTCGGCTCAGATTCATTGTCCAGTTCCACCCCCCGGAACCAGATCTCCAAGGTTCGGCGCAAGCGCCACGAGCGAACGTTGCGGATCCAGTTCTACCCCTCGGAACCAGATCCGCAAAGTTCGCCACTGCCCGCGGGCACCCGGCACCAAGCCGGCTCGTTTACGCGACACCCTCCAGCGCGGAACAAAGGTCTCGGCGGCATGCCGGCACTCGCTTGCCCTTCCACCCCAGCCTGCGATCGCTAGGGGATTCCGAAGAAGCTCTTGAAGGACTCGCCCCAGCTGGTGGTGGAACCGGCCGGCGGGCTGGCGGCCGCAGGATCGGTCGCGCCTGCCAGCGTGCGCGCGTCAGAGGTGGCCGACCCCCATCCGATCTCGATGCCGGTACCGCTGGAGGCAAACGAGGCGACCCTCTGACCGGCCTGGAAGCTGGTGCCGACCGCAGTCGTCACCGGGTCGATTTGCTCGCCCACGTACCAGTAGTCCGTTGGCGCGCCGGGTGGGGGAGCGTCGAACTGAAACAGCAACAGCGGCTCGCCGTCGTACCAGTCCTGCAACACCTCCACCAGATGAGAGGCGAGGGGCGCGTAGATTCCCGCGCCCGGCGAGGCGGTCGCGTCGACGCCCATGTCGTCGCGCCCGATCGAGAAGCCGGGAATCGGGTCTGATCCGGCCCGGCCGCCGCCCGCTGCGGCCCCTCCCACCCCACCAGGCATCGTTTGGCTGGCAGCCGCCAGCCTCGCCTGTTCGGCTTGCTCGGCCTGCAGCTGAGCGAGCTGACGCCGCAGCGAAGCGACCTGGCCGCGGGCGCTGGCGAGCTGACCGACGCTCTCGTCGCGCGCGCGCGTCACCGACGTCTGTTGGTCCAGCAACGTCAACTTGGCCGCGTCGATCTCGTCTCGCTCGGCCAGCACGCGCATGGTGATGTCCTGCTCGCGCCCCTCCAGCCCGGCCAGCCGCACGGCCTGCGCGGCGACGCGATCCCGAGCGAGGATCACCGCGGCGACGATCTGTTGATCGTGAACGCTGATCCGCTTGGCGAAGGACAGGCGCTCGAGCAGGTCAGAGAAGCTCGTGGAGTCGAGCACCACGCTGACGATGTCCGGCGGATCGGCCTCGTAGCTGGCGACCAGCAGTTGTGAGAGCACATGTTTGGCTCTGCGCTCGTAGGCCTTCAGGCTCGCCAGCTTGACTCGCGCCGCGTCCAGCTCCGTGCGCAGCCGCGACAGCTCGGCGCGGTCGGCGTCGAGATTGGATTGGATGCGAGCGATCTTGCTCTGAAGCGCGGCGATGCCGGCATCGAGCGCTCGCAGTCGGCCGTTATCCTGGCCGACCGTTCCCGAGAGGGCCGAGACTCGGTTCTGGCCCGCGCTGATCTGCTGCGCGAGCGCGCCCGGGTCCACAGCGCGCGCCGCCGGCAAGCGTGCGCCCAGCCAAACCAGAACGGCCGTGGCCAGACCGAGCATGATTTTGGCTCCGAAGCGGCGGCAGATCACGAGCGGCCGCACGCTAACACGGCGTCGCCCACCTTCACTGCGGTCAGCGAGGCCTGCAAGGGAACCTGCAAATTACGCGCCGGAGGCCACGCTCAGCCGCGAGGTGATCGCGTGCAGCTCGCCGAGCAGCCGGTCGGAGAGCTCGTCGCCGATCCGGGCGCGAGCCGCGGACTGCACGCTTCGCCACGCCGGGTGGGCGGCGGCGAGCGCATCCCGCCCGGCCACCGTGATCGCGACGAGCCGCTGCCGGCGGTCATCGCCGGGGCGCGTCGTGACGAGGCCGCGCGGCTCGAGCACGGCGAGGTCGCGCGTGATCGTCGTGCGCTCGGTTTCGACCCCCTCCCCTACTACCGCGAGGGGCCGGCGGACCCGGAGTACCCGCTGGAGCTGATCATGGGCGTCCGCGAGGACGAGTACTTCCACAGCGCAGGCCGGAACGTGCCGTCCCTTCGCCGCCGCCGGCACTGCAGACCGGAGTCGTTCGGGTTCCCCACGGCTGGTGGAAGCCGGAGCAACCCCGCGGCCTCCACACGCTCTCGGGCGCGTGGCGACACGTCGACGCGCTGCTGTGCGCTGACGATGACGACTTCCTGGACCGTGAGCAAGGGGATCCCGCACCTCAAGGGTATCCCGTGCCGCGTGCGGTCACTCTAGTCAACTCGAAACGCCTCCACACGGGGCTCCGTGCCAGTCACCCACGCCTCCTTCGGGTACCTTATGCGGCCTGATGGTTTCGCAAATGGAGGTCACGCGTGTCGGAGCACTTCGAGGGCAGGGTTGCATTCATCACCGGGGCCGCGGCGGGCTTTGGCCGTGCGTTCGCTCGCGCGTTGCACGCCGCGGGCGCGAGCGTCGCGGCTGCGGATATCGACGGTGACGGGGCGGAGCGCACCGCGGCCGAGCTCGGCACGAATGCGATCGCGGTGGCGTGTGACGTCGGCAATCAGGAATCCGTGAGCGCGGCCGTGCGGGACACGGTCGAGCGGCTCGGAGGCGTCGACCTTCTGATCAACAACGCCGGCCTGCACTTTCCGCAGTACACGCGCCCGTTCTCCGCTTTGACACACGACGAGATCCGGGCAGTGTTCGATGTCAACGTCATGGGTGTCATCAACTGTTCGCTCGCGTGCCGGGAGAGCATGCGCGAGCGTGGTGGCGGCGCGATCCTGAACATGTCCTCGATAGGGGGCTATCTGGCGGTCGACGCGTACTGCGTCACCAAGCTGACCGTGCGGGGGCTGACGATCGCGTTCGCGCACGACTTCGCCGCCGATCGAATCCGCGTGAACGCGATCGCGCCCAGCCTGACCGCAACCGAGCACCTGCTGGCCCACTACCCGGCCGAGCGCTTCGACGAGTTCGTCGAGACCAAGCACCTGATCAAACGGCGGGGCGAGCCCGAGGATGCTGTCAAGGCGATGATGTTCCTGTGCTCGGACGAGGCCTCGTTCATCACCGGTGAGACCGTCCGCGTGTCCGGTGGCGCGGGCCTGAGCATCTGAGAGGATTGAGATCGAGATGACGACGATTGCGATGGAATTCACCTCTCTGGCCAGCGGCCTCTACCTCGAGGCGCTGGCCGCCGACGATCGCGCCGTCTGGTTCGGCGACGCGATCGGGGGCGGCGCCTTCCGGCTCGAGCCCGACGGCAGCACGTCCAAGTTCATCCCCGAGCGCTCTTGGTACGGCGGCTTGGCGTTCAACGACGATGGCTTGATCCTCGCCTCCGGCGCCGACGGGATCATCTGGTTCGATCCCGAGACGGGCGCGCGGGGGTCGCTGCTCAGCGAGATCCCGGGCAGTCCGTTTGCGGGCACGAACGATCTCTGTCCCGACGGCCGCGGCGGGCTCTACTTCGGCTCGCAGGACCCGGGGATCATGGAGGGCAACCCACCGCGACCGTCGGGTATCTACCACCTCGACGTGGACGGCACCGTTCGCACGCTCACCGAGGGGCTCGTGTTCACGAACGGGATTCAGGTCAGCCTCGACGGCTCGACGTTGTTCCACAATGAGACGTTCAACTCCACGTTCGCGTATCCGATGCTTCCCGATGGCAGTCTCGGCGAGCGCCGGCTCCTGCTCGAGAAGGAGGACTGCGACGGGATGATCCTCGACGCGGAGGGGAACCTCTGGATCGTCGGGTACTCCTCGGGTGAGATCCTGCGCGTGACGCCCGACGGTGAGGTGATCGGCGAGGTGCCCGTGCCCGGCGGTGCCGTCACCAACATCCGCTTCGGCGGCGACGGCACGGAGCTGTACGCGACCAGTGTCCCGTTCGACGCGGGCGAGGGCCTGCGTGAGGGCATCCTGCCGACCGAGCCGAGATCGGTTCTGTACCGCGGGCACAGCCCGATCCTCGGCCGCGTCGCGCCGCGAACGAGCTTCCGCGTGAACTAGCGCCTCGCGTCAGGACGCGGGCGGCGCGGCGTCGCCAAGGTCGAGCGTGCCGGTCGCGAACCACTTCGCGATCGGTTCCTTGCGGCGAATGTCCTCGAGCTCGATCCGGATCCCGCCAGGCGAGCGCACGTAGCCGAACCCGCGGAGCCGATCGCCGGGCGGCGCCGTGAACTCGACGCTCCAGCCCTGCTCGATCAGCTTTACCGATTCCGCCTCGATGTCATCGACCCAGTACGCGATGTGATGCACGAACTCGCGGCCGTGCGGGCAGCCCCAGATCGTGTACGCGGGCGAGAAGTCCTCGGCGTGAGCGAGCTCGATCGGCACTGCCGGCAGCCCCGACGGTGTCGGCGCGCCCCCGTTGATGCTCCACACCTCGCGCAGCCCGTCCATGCTGATCCCCTCGGCGTGACCCGGGGCACACGTGGCCATCGGCATCGTGTTTGTGGGTGAGAGCACGAGGCCCTCGGCCGAGTAATAGAGAATCGGACCCCATTCGAGTCCGAACGCCTCGTTGTAGCGCGCCATGCCCGCGTCGAGGTCGTCGACCGCGATGCAGATGTGGGCGATGTCCCACCGGTCGATCAGCATGTCAGCTCAGCACGCGTCATCGACTGCACGAACGTGTTCACGACCTCGAGAGCTTCTGACATCCCTCACCTCACGATTCATTTGCCGACCGCGCTACACGGCCGGGAACTCGCCGGGTCGCGGTGTACGGTCGATCGCGGCCAAGCCTTCCAGCGCCAGACCGTAGCTCATCCCGGCTCAGCACCTCGCCGACGAGGCCCGGCTGGAGCGCTTCGTCCGCGGAGATCTCCTGACCGGTCATGAGGAAGTACCGCGCGCGATTGGGTCATGCCGAGTGTGGGCGTTGCGCGTCAGTTGCCAAGCCGGCCGGCCTGCTGGAGGATCTCGAGCGTGCGGTCGACCGGGAGCGCGTGGACGACGATGCCGTCGCGACCGACCATGGTCTCGGCCGCGAATAGCGCGTTCACGATCGCTTCCTCAGTGGCCTCAACGACCCCGTCGAAGAGGTGTGTCATGTATGCGTTGGCATACATGTCGACGGGCGTGCGGACCGGCACAGGCTCGCTGTAGTCGCCCGACGGCAGTCCGCGGTTGCCAGTCGCGAACGCGAGGAACAGGTCGCCGCTGAAGTGCTCGCCGACGCCCCCCGTGCGGGCTATACCCATACTCGCCCGCTTGGCCAGCCGCTCGCATTGCCCGGGAAGCAGCGGCGCGTCAGTCGCGACCATCACGATGATCGAGCCCAAACCCTGCTGAGCGGTCCGCAAGTGACCGCTGGAGGTCCACAGCTCGGGCGCTGGCACCTCCGACTCCGGAATCTGGCGGCCAACCGCCACGCCGTCAATCTGAAGCCGCTCCCGCCGAGCGTGGTTCGCTTGCACGAGCACACCGACGTGATAGCCCCCTGCCGATTCGTCGACCCGGCGCGAGGCGGTGCCAATCCCACCCTTGAACGCGTGGCAGATCATTCCGGTCCCACTACCGACATTGCCCTCAGCCACCGGACCCGCAGCCGCGGCCTCGAGTGCCTCGTATACGTGCTCCGGTCGGACGTGCATGCCGTTGACGTCGTTGAGGACGCCATCCCACGTCTCGCCGACGACTGGCGTCCTCCAGAATCCCTCGCAGTCAGCTCTGCTCGCAAGCTCGGCGGAGATCAGCGCGTCGTGCACGACGCCAACGCTATGAGTGTTGGTCAGCGCGATGGGTGAGGTGAGAAGCCCTGACTCACGCACCCATTCGAGGCCGGTGAGCTCGCCGTTGCCATTGAGGCGATGCGCGCCGGCAAAGACAGGCTCTGCACCCGGGTCACCCTCGTGGGGTTGGATCACTGTCACTCCCGTGCGCACCGGTCCTTCGCCGCGAACGAGCGGGCCGTCGCCGTGGATCAGCGTCGTGTGGCCGACGCGCACACCCGCGACATCGGTGATCGCGTTGTTCGGCCCGGTGCGCATGCTGCCGATCACGACCCCGTACTCGCGTGGACGCAATCTGTTCACGGACACCTCTCCTCGCCTCGTTTCATCGTTGCCCGTCGACGCGACCAGCCTACTCGAGCCAGGGCGATGTGGAAGCGCTCCCGCGTCGAGCGAGGTTATGCTGGCGACCGCACCAGACTCCAGCCCCACACGCAGATCCAGCCCCACACGAAGAAAGGTGTGAGCAATGGCGCTTGGACCGAATGACCTCGTCCTCTCCTACATGGCGATGACGCGCGTCGAGCCGCCGTGGAAGTTCTTCGGCGCCTCGTTTGAGGATCGCTGCATCGCGGGGGCGGCTGGCGGCTTCGCCGGCATCGGCATCGTGCCGGTGGTCTACGACGAGGCCCGAGCGGCGGGGTACTCGGACGCTGACCTCCGGGCAATGCTCGGTGATTACGGCCTCGTGCTCGGCGAGGTGGAGGCGCCGGCGCCCCTTCCCCCGCCGTCGGAGAAGCAGTCGGCGCACGCCGTTCTCGACCACACGCTCGAGGTCGCCAACGCGCTCGACGCCGAGCGCGTCCTGCTCGTGACCGCGAGCGGGATGTCCGAGGCGGAGGCGGCCGAGATCTTCGGGTGGGCGTGCGACCGCTGCGCGGAACACGGTCTGCTCGCCGGGATCGAATACGTGAGCGTCCCCACGCTCACCAGCGTGGGTGACGCTCCGACGGCGGTGCGGGTGGTGCAGGCGGCGGGCCGCCGGAACGGCGGGGTCACGGTCGACAGCTGTCACCACTTCAATGGGTCGAACGACTGGAGCGAGCTGGAAGCGATTCCCGGCGAGCTCGTCGTCGCCATCCAGTTCGACGACACCAACATCCCGCGGATCGAGCCCGACTGGGTCGAGGGCATGCCCCACCAGCGGATGGCGCCGGGCGAGGGCGACGCCGACCTCGTTCGGTTCGTCCGCACGATGGACGCCATCGGGGCGAACTGCCCGTACTCCATCGAGGTCATCAACGACGAGATCGTCAGGCTCTCGCCAACTGCTCTGGGCGAGCGCCTGGGTGACACGACCCGGCAGGTGCTGGAGCTCGCGCGCGGGGCCGATCAGAGCGACGAGGAGTTGCCCGGCGAGCGTCCCGGCCGCCCAGAGGATGTGTGACATGTCGCTTGGACCGAACGACATCGTGCTGCCGGACATGGCGATGACACGGGTGGACCCGCCGTGGCAGTTCGCGGGTGCCTCGTTCGAGGACCGGTGCACGGCCGCGGCGGCCGGCGGCTTTGCCGCGATCGGGCTCGGCATGATCACGAGGACGTACGACGAAGAGCGCGCGGCCGGGCACTCGGACGCCGATCTCCGCGCGATGCTGCGCGACGCCGGCGTTGCCTGCGCCGAAGTCGAGTGCTTCGTCATTCCGGGGCCGTCCGAGCTGGGCGGCGTGACCGAGGAGCTCGAGCACAGCCTGCATGTGGCGGACGCGCTCGGCGCCGAGCGGATGATCTTCAGCGTCGCGTCGGGTCTGTCGGAGGCGGAGATGGCCGAGTCGTTCGGGTGGGTGTGCGACCGGTGCGCGGAGCACAACGTGAGGGTCGCGCTCGAGTTCGTGAACAACCCCATGTTCAGCGGCCTGCCGGACGCGCCGAGCGCGCTTCGAGTCGTCCAGGCCGCTGGCCGTGACAACGGCGGGCTGATGGTCGATGCCTTTCACCATTTCAACGGAACCAACGACTGGAGCGAGCTCAAGGCGCTTCCCGGCGAGCTGATCGTCGCGATCCAGCTCGACGACACGGCCGTGCCATGGCCCGCCCACGAGCACGTCGAGGGCACCCCGCGCCAGCGCATGGTGCCCGGTGAAGGCGACGCCGATCTCGTCCTGTTCGTCCGCACGATGGACGCGATCGGCGCGAGCTGCGCATACTCGGTCGAGGTGATCTCACGCGAGATCGTGACGCTCCCTCCGACCGAGCTGGGCGAGCGATTGGGCAACGCCAGCCGCCGCGTCCTGGACGCCGCGCGGGCCGCGTAAAGAGAAGGCGCCGTATGATTGTCGCGTGATTTTGCACGACCGTCTCGTTGCGCGCTCGGAGATCAGCGGCTTGGGGGGCTGGGACTTCAAGCCGGAAGGCGCGTGCCGTGACGAGCGATGTGTGCCACTTCTGGAAACGGCCGGCGGCATGCTCGACCTGGTCGACGTCGCTGGGCGACTGGGCATGCCTGTCGTCCGCGACGAGGAGTACGGCCTGTGGGCGATCGGACCGGAGGGAGGTGGTCGCTTTCTCCAGACCGCGGCGTGCCCGGACATCGTGCTGCCGGATATGGACGGCAACCCGTTCCGGCTCTCATCACTGCTCGGCAGCAAGGTACTGTTGCTCGCATGGGCGTCGTGGTGAGGGTGCCGTAACGACCTGCCCGTGTGGCAGGCCTTGCGAGAGGAGCTGGCCCCGAGGGGCTTCGAGATCGTGACGGTGGCGCTCGACACCGGGGGCGCCGAGAAGGCGCGTCCCTACGTGGAGGCTGCCGGCAGCCGGCACCCCTCGTTGATCGACACGGGCCACGTGCTCGATGAGCTGCTCGGCGTCGTGAACGTCCCGACGGGAGTGTGGATCGACGAGGCTGGGATGCTGGTGCGGCCACCGGAAACGGCCGCGCCGCAGGAGATGGAAGAGCAGCTCCCCCGCCGCGAAGGACCATTGCCCCCGGAGACGCCCCCGCGTCTCGCCGCGATGATGGAGGAGTCCGTCAAGATTCGAAACTACGCGACGGAGTACGTCACGGCGCTGAAGGACTGGGTGGATCGCGGCGCCGCGAGTCCCTATGCGTTGTCGCCCGCGGAGGTGGTTCGCAGGTCGCGGCCCCGACCGTCCGAGGTCGCCGAGGCCGCCGCGTGCTTCGAGCTCGCGCAGCACCTGTATTCCGATGGCCACCCCGATGCGGCGGTGCGCTGGTTCCGGGAGGCGCACCGGTTGCAGCCGGACAACTGGACGTACCGCCGGCAAGCGTGGTTCTTCGTCAATCCGCTTGGTAAGACAGACGGCGCCGAGGACGAGTGGCCCTACGAGGGTGACTGGCTCACCGACGTCCTCAAGATCGGCGCCGAGAACTACTACGAGCGCCCGGACCTCTAGGCAGCGCTAGCGGGCCTTCGCGCGCGCGCCGGACCGGGGACGAACCGTGCGCGCTGACGTCGACTTCCGCGCGCGCCCACCGATCTGCTGCGACGGTGGTCTCGAGATGTCTTGCAAGGCGGCCTGGGCGGCGTCGAGCAAACCGATCAGGTAGGTCGCGTCGAGCTGGGCGAGCTCGTTGAGATCGTGATCCTGAGACGCCAGATGCGGATACCACCATTGCCAGATCGTCGTCAGACCGTTGGTCGCGAGACCTCCCATCAGCCGTGAGCGGAGGTCTGCCGGCGCTTCGTTGAATTCGCGGGCGAAAGCCTCGGCGAAGACGTCTTCGAGGAGAGTCAGCCGAAGCCGCTCGGCGGCGAGCAGGTCATCGTTGGAATCGATGATCGCCCGTCGTTGGCGCAGGACGTCCGCACCATCGGCGGCGAGCCGTTCAGGGAGGACCGTGGATACCCACGAGAGCATGGCTTCGCTCACCGTCTCCCCGGATGGACGATCGACGACTCGGGTCCGGATGCTCTCGCGCAGGGAGGGATGCGCGCTGAAGACGATGTCTTCCTTCGACGGGAAGTACGCGTGCAGGGTGCTCGGAGCAATCTCGGCTGCCTCCGCGATCTGCGCGAGCGTGGTCGCCTGATATCCCCGCTGCGAAAACAGCTCGAGCGCGACGGCGACGATCAGTTCGCGTGTGCGCTTGCGCTTGCGCTCGCGAAGTCCGCCGGGTTTTGGATCTGGCTGGCTCATAGCTCGCTAATCTTAGCTATCGATCGGCCGCGCATCTTTATCGAGTATCGCTCGGTTTCGATCTGGCTCTGCTTTCGTATGAGCCTCGGCGTGGACCGTTGGGCGAGGACGTACGATGGGTATCGGTGGCACAGAACGCTCCTGCTCGCGTCGGCGAGGCGCACGAGATACGCCTTGGAAGCCGTCACGTGCTGTTCAGCGTGCTGAGCGTGCGGTGGTACGCGGAGCGCACCACGCCGTTTGCCGGCAGGGATCAGCGCCGGCAACTCCACGCGCTGCGGATCCGGGTTGAGAATCCCGGTGCGTCTCCAGTTGATGCATCTGCGCTCGGCACGGTCGTCGAGACGAGCAGCGGTCGCGATGTCGAGGCCGATCCGCTGGTCGATCTGGACGAGCTCGAGCCCGGCGGTGCCGTCGAGGGTTGGTGCGTGGTCACGGTGCGCGATGCCGAGGTCCCGGTTGCCTTCGTATGCCAAGAACCTTCCGACGCGCGCTACGTTTGGGCGCTCGAGGCCGATGCTTGATCGACTCCTGGTGCGGCCGCAAGACGACGCGCGGACCGGTCTAGTACGCCGAGCTCTCCTTTCGCGCTTGCAAGCCGCGCGCGTCGGGGGGGGCCGGCTCCTATACCTGCGTGGGCACGAGGTCGGACATGACGTCTCCCGCCGGTTTCGTCCGCGTCGCGTCGAGAATCAGATCTGGCGGGTGCAGAAGCTGAACCTCGAGGCGTGGCTTCTCGCCGGGGCCGTAGTGCCGCCCATCGATCCAGTCATACCCCTCCAGCTCGTCGCTGCCCTTACCCAGAATCGCGCCCGTCTCCAGGTAGTGCTGCCGCACCCGATCGAGCCCATATCGCTGCACGGGACACACCTTCATGCATACGCCGCAGCTGTAGCTCTGCGCCATCACCGGCAGACAACGCTCCGTCTTGATCTTCGCCTTCATGACACCGCGATGGTCACGCCGGTGGTTGGGAATCGCGCCCGGTGGGCAGCGCCGGATGCACAGCTGACACTCGTCGCAGATCGCGTGAATGCCATAGTCCACCGGTCCCGAGTGCACGAGCTCAGCATTCGTCGTGATGATCGTGATCCGGCAGCGCGAGCCTGCCTGGGGCGTCAGTAGCTGCCCGTTCAAGCCGAGCTGGCCCAGACCGGCCTCGACCCCATAATGGATCAGGACCGTGGCTCCGCTTATGTCATGCGGTTGCGCGCGATAGCCCTTGCGCTGGACGAACTCCGCGAGAGCACTGACGCGCTGACCCAACTCGTAGTACGTGCCGAGCGCGTGCCGCTCCGCCTTTGCCGACGGAATCAGCTGCGTCAGGCTCCAATCCTGCTCGAGCACACACGCGATCACCGATCCGGTCTCGAGACCCTGGACCTCCGCGAATGTGTACTTCGGGTCATACGGCGCAAATCCGACCGCGCTCAGTCCCAGCCGGGCCGCCTCCGCTCGAATCTCCTCCGTGAGCGTTTGCGCATCGATCGGCGGCGCCGCGACAGCAGGCGCCTGCGCCCACACCTCCTTCGCGCGCGCGATCGCGTGCACGAGCTTCGTCGCGCACGGGACCATCACTTCCCAGTTCTGACGCACCGCCCACGTCATCGCCTCGGGCCAGAGCGCACCCGGGTGGTGCAGCGGCTCCTCTTCGTACGCACGCTCGGCAGCTGCGGCGTCACGCCAGACGCCGGGGACCGTGCGCAGCTCAGCCGGCGTGTCCCGGTCGGGCTCCGACCACGGACCCGGGTGCGGGCCATGCGTGATCACCGGGAAGTGCCTCAGCCACCGCATCCTCGGCGAGAACAACGCGAGGGCCAACGAGCCAAACAACCTCGTGCCCAGGTGGTGCCACCACCAATACGCCCGACCACGAAGCTCCTGGCGCCACGACGTGACATGCCGCGAAATCGCCGTCACCGGCGGCAAGCATACACCTCGCCGTGCGGCGACTGTGACCCTACGCCGTCGGCGAAGCCGGGCGTCAGCAGCGCGAGGCGATCCGGCGGTCGAGCTCCTGGTGCATGTTCGCGATCGTCTTCTCCATCCCGTACGCGAGGCGGTAGTGCTCGAAGCTGCTCGAGTGCAGACCGCGTTGCTGGCGCTCCATGTTGCTGTAGTCCTGGCGCACCACAAGGCCCCAGTTCTCATCGTCGTCTTTGTCGAAAACCCCCGTGAGCTCGGCGCGCTCGGGCTCCTCTCCCGCCGGGTACGTGGTCAGCGCCCAGGTGTCGAAGATGCACTTCCCCGGATCATCGTCGTACGGCCGGCGATGAGGGCGACGCACGCACGGCCGATCGTGGCCCGACGTGCCTTCAAGGTATGCAAGGTGACACGCGCTGGCTTTCCCCTGCGACTGGACGGTTAACTGGCAGCCGTACGCTATTCGGGCGAACTGCTTCTGCGCAAGCTCGATTACACGAAAGCCACACGTTGGCGACGACTTGTTCGCAAGACCGCTAGGGCATGATCTTGCCCCCGGCGACGTCGAGCGTGACGCCGGTGATCCACGAGGACTGCTCGGAGGCGAGAAACAGCGCGGCGGCCGCGATGTCGCGAGGCTGCCCGATCCGCCGCAGCGGGAACGACTCGGCCAGCATCCGCCGCTGCTCCTCGGTCGTCCAGGTTCGCAGGCGCTCGTTCTCGATCGACGATGGCGCGATGCAGTTCGCGCGCACGCCGTCGCGCGCGTACTCGTTCGCCACGTGGCGGGTGAAGGCGACGACGCCGGCCTTGGCGGCGGCGTAGGCGGCGTTTGAACGCGCGGCCTGCCGGCCCGCCGATGAGGACATCGTGATGATCGTCCCGCGGCCACGCTCGATCATCCCCGGCAGAAATGCGCCGACGGTGAGAAACGTCGATGTCAGGTCGGAGTCGATCACGGCGCGCCAGTGCTCGGCGGTCTCCTGCACGGTCGCAACCGGCATCCCGTTGCCGCCGGCGAACGCGGCGAGTATCTCGACCGTCCCGAGCTGCTCGGTCACCGACTCGGCCAACCGCCGGACGTCGGTTTCGTCCGTGAGATCGGCTTGCACCGCGAGGGCTCGCCCACCGGCGCCCTCGATGCCGTCGACGACCTCGCGCAGCGCCGCCTCATTTCGACCCGTGATGGCCACTGGCGCGCCGTTGATCGCGAGCGCTCGGGCTGTCGCGGCGCCCAAGGCGCCGGAACCGCCGGTGACGACCGTGACCTTGCCGGCGAGGTCCGGGTAGCGGATCACGTCGGAGAAGTGTCTATCGCTCGTGACGATCTGGGGCATGGGATTTGTCTCCTTGGGACTCGAGTTCATCTTCAAGCGTAGATCTCATATTCTTCGATGTCAAATGATTTGACATCGATGTTATGTCGGAGTATCTTGGCGCTATGCCGCCCAGGCGTACTCCCATCGGCCTCGTTCTCGCGCGTACCGCGCGCGGCGTCAGTCGCGCGTTCGACGAAGCCCTGGTCGAGGCCGGCGGCTCGTTGCCGATGTGGCTGATCGTCCTGCACCTCAAGATCGGTGCAACGGCCAACCAGCGGGAGCTGGCCGAGGCCGTCGGCGTCACCGAGGCGACTCTGACCCATCACCTCAACGCAATGGAAAAGGCCGGGCTGCTCACGCGCCGCCGCGATCCGGACAACCGTCGCATCCATGTCGTCGAGTTGACGAGCGCAGGCGAGGACCTGTTCCTGCGGCTGCGCGATGCCGCGATGGCCTTCGATCGGCGGCTGCGGCGGGGCTTGAGCGCGGAGGAGGTCGCGACCCTCGAGAGCCTGCTCGACCAGCTCGCGACCAATGTCAGAAAGCGTGAGGAGGGCGGCGGCCCGTGGGCACGCCTGATCGAGCCGCGCCCACCGGCGTGATGAAGGTGAATTGTCGAGCGAAGGGAGCAATCCATGTCCGCGACCAACAGTTCCAAGCGACCACGTTCCAGGCGCACGCAAGCGAGGGTCATGCGCGCCGTGAACGCGCCGATGCGCCTTGTGCTCGCGCTGCCGTTCCCCACGCCGCTCACCAAGCGGCTCATGCTTTTGTTCCTGACAGGGCGGCGCACGGGCCGCTCTTACCGCCAGCCGGTCAGCTACGTGCCGTACGAAGGCGCGCTGCTGACCCCCGGCGGCGGGAAGTGGACACTCAATCTCGTGGAAGGACAGCCCGTGCGTGTCCGCCTACGTGGACACGACGTCGAGGCGCGACCGGAGATCATCAGCGACCTCGACGAGGTCGAGCGACTGCTCGGGGTGATCACCGACGCCAACCCGACGGCGGGCCGCTTCGTCGGCATCTCCAAAGGACCGGATGGGCGCCTTGATCGCGAACGCCTCGCCGTCGCCGTCCAGTACGGCTTCAGAATCATCCGCTGGTTTGTGGATTCATGAGAGCTGGTAGCCGCCGTCCGCGACGATCACAGACCCGGTGATGTAAGACGCCGCCGGAGAGATGAGGAAGCGCACGATCTCCGCGATCTCTTCCGGTGTCCCAGCCCGCTTCAGCGGGACATTGGCGGCAGCCTGCTCGGCGGGATCGCCGCCGTACCTGCGCAACGCCGGCGTGTCGATGATGCCGGGCGACAGCGCGTTGACGCGGATCTGCGGCGCCCACTCGACCGCGAGCGACCGTGTGAGCGACACCGTGCCGGCGCGAGCAGCGCCGGAGTGGACCATATGCGGGGCCGCGCGCTGCCAGATGTTCGCGACGATGTTCACGATCGACCCGCCGTCGTCGGCCGCGAGCAGCGGCCGCAGCGCGCGGCACATATTCCACGTGCCCGTCAGATTTGTTTCGATCACCGCCCGCCAGCCGTTCGGCGTGATGTCCTCCGCTTTGGCGATGAACTGCCCCCCGGCGCAGTTGACGAGCGCATCGCAGCCGTCGAGCTGCTCGGCGAGCTCCGCCAGCCGCTCGCCATCGCGGACGTCGGCCACGAACACCTCGGCGGAGCCGATGGCGTCGAGCGTCTCACGCGTGCGCCCGACGGCGACGACCCGCCAGCCGTCCGCCATCAGCAGCTTGCAGATAGCGGCGCCGATTCCGCCTCCCCCTCCGGTGACGACCGCGACGCTCACGAGGCGCTGCCTGCTATTCCCGCGGTGTCCTCACGTTCCGCCTCGAGCATCGGCTCGGTGTCCCAGTAGTAGGGAACGAGCTCGGTGATCTTGCCGTCGCGAAGTGTGTAGACCTCGACCATCCGGATTGGCAAGTTTCGCCCGGTCTTGATCGATTGGCACGCAAACGTGATCGAGAGCAGAACGTGGTCGTCGCCGGCCTCGACGATGCTCGAGCTCCTGTTGCCTGCGATCGCTCTCCTCCATTTGCTGACTTGTTCGATCATCTTCAGGTAGCCGTGATGACCGACCCAGTCACCCCCGTGCGGCAAGGACGGACACACCGGTACGGAGATATCGGGATCGAGAAGCTCCAGCACCGGAGCCCAGCCTTCCTCGGGGGTGCGATCGTCCCGTCCATACGATTCCACCATCAACCTTTGGAATCGCTTCACGATCTCGACGTTTTCCTGAGACATACCTACTCCTTGGCGCCGTTTGTCGTCACGGACTCGACATTTTGAGCGTTCCGCCTCGTCCGCGCCGCTGCGAGGGACTGCCCATCGATAGAACCTGGCCGAGAAAGCAAACATATATGCTTCGTTTTTTCGGCCAGGTCCAGAGATCCCCTAGGAGGTTGGTGTTTTTCGGGTTGAGGGGGTGTGGGTCTGTCCGACCCTCAAGTCATGCTTGAGGGTATGAGCCTTGGACTGACTCCCACGCAGACGGACGTGTTCACGACGACGGAGTTCTGCGATGGTCGGGTGTCGCCGGACTCGATCTACGGGTTGTTGCATCGCGAGTGTTTCCGGCTGTTCCCGGATGAGATGTTCGCTGATCTGTTCGCCGATTCGGGGCGTAACTGTGTGCCGCCGATGATCGTGGCGGTGGTGATGGTGTTGCAGCGGTTTGAGGGCTGCTCGGATCGTGAGGCGGTCGACCGGTTCGCGTTCGATGCGAGGTGGAAGTACGCGGCGGGTGGCTTGGCGTTCGACTACCCATCGTTCGCGCATACGGTGCTGGTCGATATGCGCGCCCGGCTTCGGGCGTCCGACCAGCCGGACAGGATCTTCGAGGCGGTGCTGGAGACCGCGAAGGCGGCGGGTCTGGTTGGCCGCAGGCGGGTGTTGGACTCGACGTCGTTGTATGACGCGGTCGCGACGATGGACACGGTCACGCTGATCCGCTCCGCGATCCGCGGACTGCTCGCCGCGTGCGACGTGGTGTTGGAGGCCGAACTGCGTGGCCTGTTCACACGCGATGACGACTACCGGACCGCGGGGAAACCGGTCTGCGACTACGAGGACCGCCAGGCGCGCGAGCAGTTGATCGACGCGCTCGCGAAGGACGCGCATGCGCTGCTCGGGGCGTTGGACGGCCGGGAGCTGTCGGACGGCGTGAAGCAAGCCGCGGCGTTGCTCGCTGCCGTGGTCGGGCAGGATCTCGACGAGGGTGAGGATGGGGTGTTCCGGATCGCGCGGCGGGTCGCGAAGGACCGGATCATCTCGACCGTCGACCCGGATGCGCGGCACGGCCACAAGACCAGCGCCCGCGGGTTTGACGGCTATAAGGGGCATGTCGCGGTCGACCCGGACTCGGAGTTGATCACCGCGACGACGGTCACCGCGGGCAACGTTGGCGATGGGCAGGCGGTCGAGCAACTGCTCGCGCAGGAGCTCGCCGAGCCGGACGCCAGCGATCCGGCCGAGGACGAGGCGCCGGCCGGCCCCACCGGGCCGCTGGCGGTCTACGGCGATTCCGCGTACGGCGCCGGGAGTGTCCTGGACACGCTCGAGCAAGCCGACGTGGAGATCATGTGCAAGGTCCAGGCACCGAACGCGCCCGGCGGGCGCTACGCGAAGGACGCGTTTCAGATCGACCTGGACGCGGGCACGGTCACGTGCCCCGCGGGACAGACCGCCCGGCTACGCCCGGTCAAGGGCGGGCAGATCGCCCACTTCGGCAACGCATGCTCCTCATGCCCGCTCGCGGACCGGTGCACCACCTCGACCGCTGGCCGCTCGATCGAGGTCGGCGTCTACGAGCAGCAGCTTCAGCGTGCTCGCGCGCGGCAGACCGACCCGGCGTGGAAGGCCGACTACACAGCGACCCGCCCCAAGGTCGAGCGCAAGATCGGTCATCTGATGCGACGCCGCCACGGCGGCCGCCGCTCCCGCGTTCGTGGGCAAACCAAAGTCGATGCCGACTTCTCGCTGCTGGCTGCCGCGGTGAACCTCGCCAGGCTCGCGACGCTCGGTGTTACCCACCACACCACCGAGTGGGCGGTCACTACCGCCTGACACCCTCACAGGGGCATCACGCCCCCTCAGCGCCGCTCACCGCTGTCCACGACCCGACACGACGCGTCTCCCGGCCCATCGACGCGCAGCATCACCAGGCTTCCGTCACCGCAGGCCGGCCATCCCGACCGCTCACGGCGGGGCCTCACGGCGCACCCCACCCGCAGAAGGTCGATCTACACCAACCTCCTAGCCCCCGCCGCCGTCCTCGGGTGGGACCGTCTGCACGAGCGCCTCGATCACGCGCTGCAGCGTCTCGGACGCGGCCGCGAGCGCGACCACCTCGCCATCGCTGAGCCCCGCCAGCGCATGCTCGAGCGCCGTGGCCCAGTGGGCGCGCAGCCGCGCGAGCTCGGCCCTTCCGGCAGGCGTGATCTCGACCGCGACGAAGCGGCGGTCGCTGCTGCGGCGGGTCCGCTCGACGAGTCCGAGCACCTCGAGGCGGAGGACCATCCGGGTCGCGGTCGATTGGGTGAAGCCCTCACGCTCGGCGAGCTCCGTGATCCCGTGGGTGCCGTCCTCGAGCGCGGCCAGCAGTGTCGCCATCTCGCGCGGCATCCTTCCCTGCGCGTGCCGGGCGAGGAGCCGCCCGAACTGCGCGCCCCGGCGGGGCAGGAAGCGAATGATCTGAGCGGTTGCTTGGTCGCGGAAGTCGCTGCTCATCGGCGTTCAAGACGGGCGCTAAGCCTATTCGCGCCCTTGCCCCCGCGAAAGCGAAAGCGGCGCGCCATGTGCGAGGATCGCCGGCGGATGCCCGCGAAGCCGCGTTCACCGCACTTCTCCGCAGTCGAGCTCGAGGGGGCATTCAACGCGGAGCGAGCGCAACTTCCACACGAGCTGCGCACGCCCGCGAACTTCGCCGAGACGTTCGGTGAGCAGACGATTCGGGGCATGCCGTTCGCGTTCGGTACCCGCGAGCGCCCGAACGTCGTGTGGCTCGAGCGCGATCCGGTCACGATCGAGCTCGACGCGGCAACCGCGAGCTACGCGCTGTTCGTTCACGCGGTGCAGGACGCGCCGGCCGGGAGCGCGATCCGGTTCGCCGGCGACGACACGCCCGGGCGGCTCGGCGGCCTCGTGTCGGAATACGTGCTCGAGTACGCCGATGGCTCGACACACGTCGCCCCGGTGCTGCGTGGCTTCTCGATCCAGCAGGCGCGGATGACGGGCGGGCTCGCGTTGTCGGTCGCGTGGGCATGCGTGCCGGCGCTCGATGACACGCCGCTGCCGACGGCAGCGGAGGCGGTGGCACTGGGGCATTCACGGTTCGCCGCGGCCGCGACGCGTGTGTCACGGATGTTCTCAGGCGAGGTCGCCCGGTCGCCCGACCCGGGGCTGCTGTGGCTCGGCGCCGTCGCCACCCCCCGGCCCGAAGCGCCGTTGAGCGCAATCGTTTGCCGGCCGCGCGCAGAGAGCTCGGCGCTCTACGCGCTCACGCTCGGAACCGTGTCGGAGCATCCGCTGCGCCCGGGGACGCGCCGGAAGCTGCGGCTCCGGCTCCCGGACGAGATCGAGCTCAACGCGATTGGCGAGGTAGACCCGGACGATGTCGCAATCGATTTGGGCGTGGTCATCTCGGCGCGAGCGGCACTCGACTACGAACACGAGCGCTGGGTCGGCGATGAACCGCTCGTGCAGCCATCGCCGGCCGATCGCGAGGTGATCGTCGAGTACGCCGCGCATCCACAGGCCAGACTGCATCTGGGTAGTCAGGCGTTCGAGCTCGCCGAACTCGGCACCGAGCCGATCGCGATCGCGCCGGCGGAGCGCCCGGTGCGCCTGCGCTTCGTCGAGCGAGGTTCGTCGGCCGGCGTCGCGGTGCGCCTGCATCTGCACGGTGCCGCCGGCGAGTACCTCCCGCCACGCGGGCATCACAGAAAGGTCAACGCCGGCTGGCACGAGGACACCGACGCTGAGTTCGCGAGTGGCGCCAACCAGTACGCGTACGTGGACGGCGAGTGCATCGTCGACCTGCCACTCGGAAC
Organism: uncultured Solirubrobacterales bacterium; assembly: GCA_963763525.1. Classification (GTDB taxonomy): domain Bacteria; phylum Actinomycetota; class Thermoleophilia; order Solirubrobacterales; family Solirubrobacteraceae; genus Palsa-465. The sequence goes on along the minus strand of CAVXPA010000003.1, from coordinate 351,227 downwards.
GGTCTACATCGAGATCGCGCGCGGCTACGAGATCGCGCCGGTGCGCGCGACGTTCACGGTCGGCGCCGAGACGGACGAGCTCGTCTTCGAGCTCGAACGCGTGCTCCGCTGGCGCGAGCGCGGCTGGGTTACCGCCGACACGCACGTGCACTTCCTCAGCCCGCAGACGGCGCTGCTCGAGGGGCGCGCCGAAGGGGTGAACGTCGTGAATCTGCTCGCCTCGCAGTGGGGCGAGATGTTCACGAACGTCGGCGACTTCGACGGGCGCACGACGTTCGGCGCCGACGGAGGCGACGGCCGCGGCGAGTTCCTCGTGCGCGTCGGATCGGAGAATCGCGGGCCGGTGCTCGGTCACATCTCCCTGCTCGGGTACGGCGGCGAGCTGATCCATCCACTCTGCAGCGGCGGGCCTGGCGAGTCGGCGTTCGGCGACCCGCTCGAGGTGACACTCGCCGAGTGGGCGCAGCGGTGCCTCGACCAGGGCGGTCTCGTCGTGCTGCCGCACATGGCAAACCTCCAGCTCGAGCACGCCGCCGACGTCGTGCTTGGACTTGCGGGGGCGTTCGAGCTCCAGCACGCCGACCCGCTCCAGCGCGCTCTGCGCCTGCCGGGCGGTGGCGAGTACCAGCTCCCGCCGCCGCTTGCACCCTACGCGCTGATGGACTGGTACCGCTACCTCAGCCTCGGCTACCACATCCCGCTCGTCGGCGGGTCGGACAAGATGAGTGCGATGATGCTCCTCGGCGGGGTGCGGACGTACGCACGGCTCGGTGACGAGCAGCTGAGCTACGACGCCTGGATGGATGCGGTGCGCGCGGGCAACACGTTCGTCACGGTGGGGCCGCTGGTCGAGCTCTCCGTCGAGGGGATCGCGCCCGGCGGCCAGCTGCGCCTGCCGGCCGGCGGGGGCAGCGTCGAGGTCGAGTGGCGGGTCGAGTCGCTGCGCGTCCCGCTCGAGCGGATCGAGCTCGTCGTCGAGGGGCTCGTGGTCGACGATGCGAGCGCCGGCGGCGAGCTCTCAGCGCGGGGCCGCTTCGTCGCGCACGTCGGGTCCTCGACCTGGGTCGCGCTGCGCGTCCGCGGCAGCTACCACGGCCTCGCCGACGACATCGCCGCGCACACGAGCGCGGTCCAAGTCCTCGTCGAGGGCTCGGAGCTTTTCTCCGCGATGGACTCGATGGCAGTCCTCGATCAGATCCAGGGCGCGCTCGCGTACGTCGACACGCTCGCCCCGCGCGCCGAGGCGCGGCGCTTGCGCCAGCTCCGCGCGACGCTCGAGACGGCGTACACCCGCCTGCACGAGCGTATGCACGCCGCGGGCGTCTACCACACACATCTTCTCCATGATTCCGCCGAGCCGCATGAACACTGACATTTCGACGAGGAGGCCGAGATGGCGAGCATTGCCGCGTCCGCCGATGTGAGCGAGCAGGTTTACGACAGTCCCTACATCGACGTCGACGAGTGGCGCGAGCACCCGGTCCGCCACCGCTACGTGCACGGGGGCTTCGAGCGCACGCAGGCGCGCTTCTCGTTCTACTTTCCGCCACCGGAGCGCTACGACGGGCGCTTCTTCCACTACGCCCACCCGTGGTCCGGATACGAGAACCTCTCGGTCGAGGGCGTGCTGACACCCACGCCGATCGACTTTGGCGTCGAGAGCGGCGCGTACCTGGTCGAGTCGAACGGCGGCTGGCTGACGGCGACGATGAGCGCCGCGGACCCGACGATTCACGGCTACCGCGCCGCCGCGGCGGCCGCGCGCCACTCGCGCGTGGTGGCAGCGGAGATGTACGGCGAGCACCGGCCCTATGGGTACGCCTACGGCGGCAGCGGCGGCGGCTTTCGCAGCACCGCCTACCTCGAGAACGGCTGGGACGTCTGGGACGGCGCGGTGCCGTTCGTCGTGCCGGTTCTGCTCGCGGTTCCCAACCAGATGTCGGTGCTCGCACACGCCTGCCGGCTGCTGCGTGGCAAGACCGACGCGATCCTCGACGCGGTCGAGCCGGGCGGCAGCAGCCAGATCTACGACGGGCTCAACGTCGAGCAGCGAGAGGCGCTCGCCGCGCTCGTGCGCATGGGCTTCCCGCTCGGCGCCCTGTTCGAGTACGACCAGATCGCGCGCCTCTACGCCGGCTCGGTGTGGGCGTGCTTCGCCGACTGGTTCCTCGAGTGGGATCCCGAGTACTTCGAGGACTTCTGGACCGTGCCGGGTTATCTCGGCGCGGACGCTCCGGAGTCACTCGCGCGAGCGCGCGTCCAGCACGCCGGCACCGTGACCAAGGCGATCATGGCCGCGGAGGCGGCGGAGCTCGGCCTGCCGCTGACGTACATGATGATGCTCGAGGGGAACAAGGAGTCGCCGCCGGTAGCGCTCCGGATCGATGGACTGCGCAAGAGTCCTGACCTGCTCGGCGCGACGTTCACCGTCACGAGCGGCGCCGCCGCTGGGCGGACCCTGTACATCGCTGAGGTCGTCGGCGAGGACATCGTGCTACTCGGCGAGTCGCTCACGCACGGATATGGCCTCGCCGGCATCGAGGCCGGCGACCAGGTCGTGATCGACAACTCCCAGCACCTCGCCTACCAGACGATGTATCGCCACCAGCTCGGTCTCGATCCGTCGCTCGACGCTCCCTACCTGGTCCGCGGGAAGCCGATCTATCCACAGCGCGACGAGCCGCTCGCCGGCCGCGTCGTCCACCGCGCGCGTGGCGCGAACTACAGCGGTAGGTTCCCGGGCAAGATGATCATGCTCCAGGGGCTGCTCGACGAGAGCTCCTGGGCCAACAACGCCGTCTTCTACCGCCGTCTCGTCGAGGCGGCGTGGGGGCCGCAGGCGGACGAGCACTATCGCGTCTGGTTCCTCGACCGCTCGATGCACCCGTGGACGCCGCGGCCGCAGGACCCGAGCATGCGGCCAGCGCGGCCGACGCGGGTGATCAACTACAGGGGCATCATCCAGCAGGCGCTGCGCGATGTCGCGGCGTGGGTCGAGAAAGGGATGGCGCCACCGCCCAGCACCGTCTACGAATACACGGATGGGCAGGTCGTTGTCCCCCCCACCGCGAAGGAGCGCAAGGGGATCCAGCCGGTCGTACGGCTGACGGTCGGCGGGGCGGACCGCGTCGATGTGCGGCGCGGCGACACGGTCGAGTTCCGTGCCGAGGTGCGCGTGCCCGACGGTACCGGTGCGATCGTCGCGGCTGCCTGGGACTTCGACGGAGCGGGCGAGTTCCCACATCGGGAGGCGGGTATCGACGGATCCTCGACGGCGCTGACGCTGACCGCTTCGTACGCGTTCGAAGAGCCCGGCGTGTACTTCCCGGCGCTGCTCGTCACCTCCCAGCGCGAGGGCATCGTCAATACGGCCCACACGAGGATCGAGGGTCTCGGAAGGGTCCGGGTGGTAGTGTCTTGACCCGCCCTTTGGGCCGCGAAAGGTTTGTGCGGTAACTGAGAGGAGTGAAAAATGGCTGCCACTGCCGTTGAGAGCGGGCTGGACGTGACTCGCGTCTCGGGTGCGATCGGCGCCGAGGTGCGCGGCGTCGATCTCGGCGCGCTCGACGATGAGACGTTCGCGCGCGTTCACAAGGCGTTTCTCGAGTACCAGGTGCTGTTCTTCCCCGGCCAGCGGCTGAGCGTCGAGCAGCACGTGGCGTTCGGGAAGCGCTTCGGCGAGTTGTTCATCCATCCCCGCGGGCCTAATCTCGAAGAGCATCCCGAGGTGTTCGTGATCGAGGGCGACCGCGCCGTCGCCGACCACTGGCACACCGACTCGACGTTCGAGCAGCGACCGCCGATGACCTCGATCCTCAAGATGGTCAAGGTGCCCTCGACGGGCGGCGACACGATGTTCTCGAACCAGTACCTGGCGTACGAGAGGCTGTCCGACCCGATGCGCGCATTCATCGACGGTCTGACCGCGGAGCACACGCTGCTGACGTCGATGCAGCCCACGCGCGGCGAGCCGCTGACGTGGACGCACCCGGTCGTGAGCGTGCACCCGGAGACGGGCCGGCGCTCGCTGTTCGTCAACCGCTCGTACGCCAAGCGGATCGTCGAGCTGTCAAACAGCGAGAGCGACGCGCTGCTGCAGTACCTGTTCGAGTGGTCGGAGCAGCCCGAGTTTCACTGTCGCTACCGATGGTCGGTCGGCACGGTCGGGATGTGGGACAACCGCTGCACGCAGCATCGGGTTGTCGGTGACTACAACAAGGTCAGGCGCATCGAGCGGGTCACCGCGCTCGGAGACGAGCCACAGGGCATTCGCTAGCGGGGTTACGACCGCCAGGTTGAACGGCGCGGTCAGTTCAAACCGAGGTCCCCGAGCGAGGACTCGCACGTCCGCCCGCCATCGACCGCCAGGTGAACGCCCGTGATCCAGCTCGCGTCCGGGGAGGCGAAGAACGCGACCGCGGCCGCGATATCCGCGGCGGTTCCGAGCCGGCGGATCGGATGGATCGACGCGAGGCGCTCGGCCAGGCCCGGCTGCTCGTAGATCACGCTCGACTGGCCGGCGCCCGTCATTCCCGGGCACACGCAGTTGACTGTCACGTTGTGGGGGCCGCCGACGATCGCGGCCTGGCGCGTCAGCTCGATCACGCCCGCCTTGGTCGCGCCGTAGCCGCTCGGCACGCCGGGCACCGCGACCAGCCCGGCCGTCGAGCCGATCGTCACGATCCGCCCACCGCGACCGCGATCGATCAGCGCCGCGAGCGCGAGCCGCACGGTGTGCCACGTCCCGGTCAGGTTCGTCTCGACGTGGGCCGCCCAGCCGTCCACGTCCTCGCCTGGCAGCGGGCCGGCCTCGTGCAGCGAGATGCCCGCGACGGCGACGACGATGTCGAGGCCGCCATAGACGTCGATCGCGGTCGCGATCGCCTGCTTGGTCTGATCAGGATCGCGGATGTCCCACTCCTGGTACGACGCGCGTCCGCCCTCGGCCTCGATCACGGCGTACGTCGGCTGATCGCCGTCCAGCGGCCGCCCGGGCCGCGGCGACGGCTGAAGGTCGCCGCACACGACCGCCGCGCCCTCGGCCGCGAGCCGCCGCGCGATCCCGCGCCCGAGCCCGCTGGAGGCGCCGGAGACGAGCGCGACCTGGCCCTCGAGCCGCCGCGCGTTGATGTCGACGAGCTCAGGGACGGACATCGAGGTGGAGCTCGCCGATCGTGGCGGTGTGGAAGTTTCCGACCGGGACGACTGCGTCGTCGCGGTCGCTGACGGTGATCGAGCTCGTCCGCGCGAGCAGCGTCTCGAACGCGATCCGCATCTCCGCCCGCGCCAGCGGCGCGCCCGGGCACACGTGCGCGCCGCGCCCGAAGGCGACGTGCCGGAGCTCGGGTCGTCTGACGTTTGGCCGGAGCGGATCCGCGTAGCGGGTGCGGTCGCGGTTGCCGGCGTTCAGGCGCACGAGCACGTGCTCGCCCTTGGCGATCCGCACGCCCGCGACCTCGGCGTCGGCGGCCGCGGTCCGGAAGCACACGTTCACGGGCGTGGACAGGCGCAGACCCTCCTCGACCGCGGTTGGGATCAGCGTCGGGTCCGCGCGCAGTTGTGCCTGCAGCTCGGGACTGCGCGCGATGAACAGCATCGTCCCGGAGAGCCCGGCGCTCGTCGTCTTGTTGCCGCCGAGCAGCATGGCCTTGGTGTGCGCGAGGACCGCGTCGGTGCTCTGGCGCTCGCCCTCGTCGTTGGGCGCGGCGAGCGTGCTGATCAGATCGTCGCCGGGGTGCTCGCGCCGCTCCTCGATCAGCGGGGTGATGTAGTCGGTGAACTCGACGGCGGCGGTCTCGAAGCGCTCGAGCGCCTCGGGGCTTGGTTGGGGCGATCCGATAATGCCCTGGAACCAGTCCGACCAGCGCCTCAGCTTGCGGAAGTCCTCGATCGGCAGCCCGAGCATGTACGCGATCACCTTCACCGGGAGGGGAACCGCGAAGTCCCTGACGAACGGTGCCTCGCTGTGACCGACGAGGCCGTCGGTCAGCTCCTCGCACAGCTGCGTGATCATCGGCTCCAGCGAGCGCACGTGCCGCGGCGTGAACGCCTTGCCGATGAAGCTGCGCTCGCGCTTGTGGACCGCGCCGTCGTCGGAGACGATCGGGAAGCGCGAGTACTTGATCGCGGCGGCCGCACGCGGATCGTTCGCGGCGGCCCGGGCGCGCATTGGCTCGAAGATCGCGTCGCGGTTGGGACCGATCGTGTTCTTGGAGATGAACGTGTCCGGGTCGAGCAGGATGCGCTCGACGTCGATGTACCGCGAGACGATCCAGACGCCTCGCTCCTCGTCGCGGAACGGCTCGCGCCCGAGTCCCCAGCCCTCGTCGGGGCGGGGGAACGCGATGGGGCGGTCAAGCGCCGCGTCCGCGTCCTTGATCTGAGTAGTCAACCTGCGCTCCTCTCTAGAACATCCATCTGCCGCCATCGGCGTTGAGCGTCTGGCCCGTCAGGTAATGCGAGTCGTCGCTCGCGAGGAACACCGCGACGGGCGCGACGTCCTGCTCGGGTTTGCCGCGGTAGCCGAGCGCCATCTTCTCGAGCGTCCGCGGCAGGTTCTGGGGGTCCTTCGCGAAGAAGGCCAGCGACGCGGGTGAGTCCGCCGCCGGATTGATCACGTTGATGCGGATCCCGTACTTGCCCCAGTCGCGCGCGGCGCAGCGCGTGAGCCCGCGGATCGCCTCCTTCGTCGCGGCGTACGCGGCGTACCCAGACGTGCCCTCGAGCGCCGAGACGGAGCCGAAGTTGATGATCGAGCCGCGGTTTGCCGCGCGCATGTGCGGGAACGCGGCCTGCATGAAGTGGAACGTGCCGAAGAACCCGGTGTCGAGATCGAGCCGCACATCCTCTTCGGTGATCTCGTCCAACGGTTTCTTGAGCGAGAACGTCTGCGCGGTGTTGACCAGCACGTCGAGGCTGTCGAACGCCGACACCGCCTCGGCGGCGGCTCGCTCGGCCAGGGCGCGGTCGGCGACGTTTCCTGGGAGCTCGATTGCTTGGGCGCCCAGGTGGGTCACCGCCTCGGCGACCGCATGCAGCTTCTCGGCGGTGCGGCTCACGAGCACCAGGTTCGCTCCCTCGCGCGCGAACGCGCGCGCGATCCCCTCGCCGATGCCCTGCCCCGCGCCGGTGATAATGGCCGTCCGACCGGCAAGCCGCTCACTCCCCATCAGATCATGTGGTGGCCGTCGTCGACGCGCAGCAGCGAGCCGTTGACGGCCGACGCCGCGTCCGATGCGACCCACACGATCGCGTCGGCGATCTCGCCCGGGTCAAGCCAGCGCGCGACGGTCGCGCGCGTCTCCTCGGCGTAGTCCGCGACCGGCCGCCCAGGGTCGGTCCCCGGCGTCCGCGTCGGGCCCGGGACGACCGTGTTCACGCGCACGCCGTCGCCGGCCTCGAGCGCGAGCGAGCGACTGAGCGCGACGAGCCCCGCCTTCGCGGCGCTGTACGCGGCGAGGCCGTCGATCGCGTAAAAGGCCGCGCCCGAGGCGACGTTGACGATCGCGCCGTGGGTTTGTCTGAGGTGAGGGAGGGCCGCCCGGCAAGCGAGCATCGGGGCCTTGAGGTCGAGCGCGAAGACCTCGTCCCAGTGCTCCTCGGTCATCTCGTCGAAGCGGCACATCGGGTAGCCGCCGGCGACGTTCGCGAGCACGTGCAGGGCGCCGAAGTTGTTGACGGCCGCGTCGATCATCGCGAAGACCTCTTGTCGGACCCGCAGGTCGACGTGGTGGGGCTCGGCGCTCCCGCCGGCGGCGCGGATCGCCTTCACCGTCTTAGCCGCGGCCGCGTCGTCGATGTCCGCCGCCAGCACGCGCGCTCCCTCACGTCCGAATGCGAGCGCCGTCGCCTCGCCCATGCCCGATCCAGCCCCGGTCACCACCACGCTCTTGTCGATGAACCTCATCTCGCTCCAGTCTCAGTGCGGCATGTAGACGCCGAGGTTGACGTGCAGGACGGTGCCGGTCATCCCCCTGGCGCCGTCGCTCAGCAGGAAGACGATTGTCTCGGCGAGCTGGTCCTGCGACATGAACGGCGCGCCGAATCTCTCCTCGATCTGCACCAGCTCCTCGGGCGTCGTCAGGAGGCGCACGTTGTCCGACAGCGTGTGACCGGGCGCGACGGCGTTGACGCGAATGCGATGCTGCGCCAGCTCGCGCGCCATCGGGCGGGTCAGCGCCGCGACGGCGCCCTTCGTCCCCGTGTACGGAGCCTGGCCCTCGATCGCCATGAACGCGGCCTCCGAGGCGACGTGGACGATCGCGCCCCCGCGACCGGCTCTGATCATGGCCTTAGCGGCTGCCTGTGAGAGAAAAAAGACCGCGCGGTGATTGACGTCGTCGATCTCCTGCCACTCGTCGGGTTCGGTGTCGAGCAGGTCGAGCCACGGATAGATGCCGGCCACGTTCGCGAGCCCGTCGATCCGCCCGAAGCGCTTCTCGGTTTGTTCGACGAGGGACTCGATCTGCTCGACCGACCTGAGCTCTACTGGTTCGAATGTCGCCCGACCGCCCAGAGACTCCGCGACGCGCGGGCCTGCTTCGCGATCCTTGTCCGCGATCACGACGGTCGCGCCGCGGGCGGCGAGCTGCGTCGCCGTGGCGCGGCCCATCCCGCTCGCGCCACCCGAGACGATCATGACCCTACCCTCGAAGTCGAGCTCGGCCATCGTGGATTAGTGAGGCATGTAGTTGCCGTTGTTGACGTGCAGCACTGCGCCGGTCATGCCGCGCGAGGCGTCGCTCAGCATGAACACGATCGCCTCTCCGAGCTCCTCGGGCTTCATGAAGCGAGCGCCGCCGAGGCGCTGCTCGAGTGCAGAGATGTCCTGGCCCTGGGTGATGTTGAGGACCGTTTCTGAGAGCGTGTGGCCGGGCGAGACCGAGTTGACGCGGATCCCGTGCGGTTTCAGCTCGCGGGCCATCGGCCGCGTCAGCGCGATCACGGCGCCCTTCGTCCCTGCATAGGCGCTGACTCCCAGGACGGGTCGAAATGCGCTGCTCGACGCCACGTGCACGATCGATCCGCGCGTCCCGCTGGCGATCATCGTGCGTGCGACTCTTTGGGTGAGGAAGAACACGGCGCGGTGATTGACGTCGTCGAAGCGCTGCCAGACATCCGGCGTCGTGTCAAGGAAGTCGAGCAGGTCGGTCGCGCCCTCACCGCGGAACAGCGCCGTCGTCAGGGCCGCCACGTTCGCGAGGCCATCGATCTTCCCGAAGCGCTGCCGCGTCTGCGCGACCAGGGAGTCGATCTGCTCGAGCTCACGGAGGTCCGTGCGCTGGTAGGAGGCTTGCTCGCCGATCGAGTCCACGACGCGCGCCGCGGCCTCGTCGTTGACGTCGGCGATCACAACCTGGCCCCCGCGCTCTGCGAGTAATGTCGCGGTTGCACGGCCCATGCCGCTGGCTCCGCCGGTCACGATCACGACCCTGCCGTCGAAGTCCGAGCCCGGAGAGGGCGGCTCGCCCGCGGAGCTCATCTGCCTCCTGAGACATATGCAAGCTGCACGGGATGCTGATTATCGTATGCGGCGTGGCCGGATGTCAACTGGATCACCGGGAGGGTTTCGAATTGCTGAATTACATGCAATCTGCATGCATTAGGGCGGTGTCATGAACGGACATCGGCTGCCGCCGCTGGATGCCGGGGCCCTGGACGAGCGACAGCAAACCACGTACGAAGCGGTCCAGGCCGGCCGTGGCGGCACGGCACTGATCGGCGGCCAGATCGCCGGGCCGCTGCTCGCGTGGCTGCACGCGCCGCTCGTCGGCAACGCCCAGCAGCTGCTCGGGGCCGTGCTGCGCTTCGAGCTGACGCTGTCGCCGCGCATCGCTGAGCTCGTGATCCTCCAGGTCGCGCACGACGCTGACGCGGAGTTCCAGGTCGTCGCACACGAGCGGATGGCCTACGACGCGGGGCTCACGCTCGACCAAATCGGGGCGCTGCGTGAGGGCGGCAAGCCGGAGCTCGACGATCCGGTCGAGATGACCGCCTGGCGGACCGCGAACCGGATCATCAAGGTTGGCAACCTGAGCGACCAGGAGTACGCCGAGGCCATCGCCGCGCTAGGCGAGGAGGGGGTGGTTGAGGTCGTCACCCTGATCGGCTACTACCGCCTGCTGGCCCTGCAGATGCGGGTGTTCGGCGTGCCCATCTCGGACTATCGCGGCCCGCGCGTGCCCGAGCGTTGATCACCACATCCAACGGCCGCCCTCGGCGTTGATCGTCTGGCCGGTCACGTAGCGAGAGTCATCACTCGCGAGGAACACCGCGACCGGGGCGATGTCCTCGTCGATGTCGCCCACGTAGCCGAGCGCGATTGTGTCCGTGACCGACTTGAGATTCTCGGGCGCCTTGTCGAAGAACCGCCGCGCCGCGGCCGTCACGGCGGCCGGGTTGATCACGTTGACGCGGATCCGATACGGACCCCAGTCGCGGGCGGCGCAGCGCGTCAGCCCGCGGATCGCCTCCTTGGCCACCGCGTACGCCGCGTAGCCGGCCATCCCGTAGACGCCGTTGTAGGAGCCGAAATTGATGATCGACCCGCCGCGCTCGCGGAGCTGCGGAAACGCGGCCTGCATGAAGTGGATCGTCCCGAACAGGCCCGTCTCGAGGTTGATGCGGAAGTTCTCCTCGGGCATCTGCTCGAGCGTCACAGGGGTGGTGAACGAGTGCGCATCGTTTACGAGGATGTCGAGCCGTCCGAACGACGACACGGCCTCGGCGACGGCTTGGTCCGCGATCGCGCGGTGGGCGACGGTCCCCTCGATTTTTCTGACGCCTCCGCCGAGCTGCTCGATTTCGTCGGCGGTTTGGCTGAGGTTCTCGGCGGATCGGCTGACGAGGACCACGTCAGCACCCTCGCGCGCGAGTGCCTTCGCGATCCCGCTGCCGATGCCCTGCCCTGCGCCCGTGACGATTGCGACCCGTCCGCTCAGGCGCCCGTTGGATGATCTGCTGTCAGTTTCAGTCATGGCGCGCTCACTCTAATAGCTGTCGTTCGCACGATGCCCTCACCTCACTGTTGCCGAGCCCGAGGCAACCCCGCGCTCCGCTTCACCCGAGCCCGAACGGAGGGCGCACGACGAAGCGGCCGACATACGCATCGTTGCCCGCCGACCCGGCGGCCACGAACGTCGATCCCGTCGGGTTCGGCACCGACGCGGCGGCGTTGAGGGTCACGTCCTTTGGCGTGCTGATGCGCAGGACCCCGGCCGGCGCAAAACCGGTGTCTGGCGTGCCGTTGGCAAACAGCCGGATCACGGCCCCACCGACCCCCGCGGTCAGGCTCTCCGAGCTGGTGTACGCGCCGCACGTCGTGTTGTTGTCTCCGCTCAGCCCTGGTGTGACGGCGCGACCCTTGGTACCGAAGCTGCTGTCGGGAGTGCCTTGGGCGGTCAAGGCTGCGCTCAGTAGCTGGCCACCTTGCCCGGTCATTGAGCCATCGCCGGTCACCGTGATCCGGCCGCTCGGCGCGGCGGCGATCGCGCACGGGAACCATTGCGCAAACTTTCCGTTGGTGTTCGTGAAGGCCACCTCAACGTGGCCCTTCGTGCCGAACGAGGGCGCTAGATGTCCTGTCGAGGACAGCCTGAACACGCCGGCGCTGCCGTGACCGTCGGAGCCGATGTAGTCGAGGTGGCCGAAGCCGAGCACGCCGCCGTCCGAGGTCGGGATCAGCCCGAGCACGCCCGCGCTGGCGGCCAGATCGGCGTTCCAGAACAGCACCTGCGCGATGCCTGCGCGACCGAACCGGCGATCGACCCGGCCGCTGCTCGTCAGCTCGGCTACGACCATCGGACGCCCGTTGGCGTTCGCGTTCGACCCGCCAAGCAGGATTTGGTGGTTGCGCTCAAGTGCGATCGACGAGGCGATCCCGCCAACGGGCACGACTGCCAGGCCGTTGTGCTTCGCGCCGAACGCTGTGTCGGGGCGGCCGGCACTGGTCAGACGCAGCGCGAGCATCGACCCCAGGCCGTATCCCCCGCCGACGAGTAGGGAGCCGCTCGAGTTCACTGGCACCACGGAGGTCGCGATGTACGGTCCGTCGGCTTCCCGGAACGAGGAGCGGTACAGGCCTCCCGAGCCGAAGCTCGGGTCGAGGCTGCCGTCGGGCTTGTAGCGGGCGACCATGATCTGCCCGTTGCCGTTTGGGCGGGTCGTCTGTCCCGCGATCACGATGTCGCCGTTGGGGAGCACGGTGGCGGCATACGCCTGGACGGAGACGCCGCGGATCGACGTCGTCACGTAGCCGTGGCCGTTGCCGAACGTCGGATCCGGGAGCGCGCCGCCGCCCACCGGCAGGGCTTGCGCCAGACCCGCGCCGAGCAGCACGACGACCGCCGTTGCGGCGAGCACCCGGCGCGCGGTCGGTGGCAGCCGTGGCGCTCCTTGGCGCCGGTGAACCGACCGACAATTGGTAACGATCCGAGGCATTGCGGGCGAGAGCCTACCGTGTTGGTGACCCCGTCCCGCACGCCGCCGCCGTGTTCGCAACGCCCGTTTACACCTGAGCCCGCTGCGGCGCACCAATCCCGGCAGGCGCGAACTGCGGGATCACCCTCTCGCCGTACGCGCGGATCTGCTGCTCGAGCTCGTCGAACGCCATCGCCGAGAAGTAGCAGATGAACCTGCTCACGCCGATCTTCTCGAGTTCGCGAAGCTTATCCACGACCGTGTCGACGCTACCGCAGACAGTCCATTTATCGACCAGCGCATCGGAAATGATCCGCTGGTGCGCCTCGTCAACCTGGGCGTGCTTGCTCCAGTCATGCTGGCCCCACCAGTCGTGGATGTCGGCCAGCCACTCAAACCCCTCGGCCATCGACGGCGGCAGCGTGTCAAGCGGGTAGGTCCGAAACAGGTGCCAAAGCACATTCGTGAGAATCTCGGGCTCCCAGCGACACATCTCGCGAGCCTTCGTAACATCGTCGGATATGTAGGTAGCGATGCTGACCTCAAACGGAACAGGGCCACGCCCCGCCTTCTGCGCCTCCTCCTGCACCATCGAGTAGAACCACTGCGTCGCCCCAAGCTCCGCGCACTCTGCGGTAGCGACATCCGCGAGTTGTCCGGCGGTCCTGCAACCACGCGGGCCGAACACCCCCAGCGAAATCGGAACGACAGGAGCGTTCTTTGCCCACGGCATCACCACCGCGTCCGGCGCTCCCTCCACCTGCACCGGCTCACCCGCCATCCAAGACCTGATCTCACGTACCGACGTCTCATAGTCCCGCCATTTCGCCGGATTTAACCCGAGCATCTTCACCGCACTGTCGCCGCGCCCATAGCCGAGGAACGCCCGCCCACCAGACATGATGCTCAGCGTGGCCATCGCAGCCGCCGTGATACTGGGGTGCCGCGTGACTGGGTTTGTCACGAATGGCCCGACGTCGATCTTCTCCGTCCCCAAAGCGATCGACGTCATTATCGGGTACACGTCCATGAAGTTGTAAGGCGAATCGATTACTCCGACTACCTTGAATCCGTTCTCCTCGGCAAGCCTTGCGCCACGGGTATAGTCCTGCCAGTCGGGCTGTAGGAACCAGACACCGAAGTCCATCATCGAACCATTACCTCCAGCGTACGCATACTAGGTCGCCAAGATGCGCCCCGGCATGGGTGATTACACACCCGGCGATTTGCGCGATCAACGCGACCTACCATGGTTGCAAGTACCAAGTTCACCGTCGGCGGCGATTCTCTCACTCCCATGGTTTGCTGTCAAACTATCAGTGTGCGCGCGTTCACCAGCGCCTCCCTGGCGCCGCTGCCTTGTCGCCACATGGCTCAGTGAATGGCGGACCACTTCGCCGGGGCCGGCGGACCACTCCGCTAGCGCACGCAATCGGATAATGCCGTAGCGCTTCGCAATGAGCCAGCCTTGTGACAGAGGGGCGGTTGCACGGGATGACACCCACCATGAGGCGCGGCGCCGAGCCGCACCGCCAGAGCATCTGGTAGCCTTGAACCTCGCAACGGCGATGTAGCCGCGGGCTGTGCTCATCGTGGACAAGCAGAAGGGAGACGGCGTGGATCCGCGGAATCTATCTGTCGCGGAGATGGAAACCTATGTCGCCCGATTCGCGCAGCTTCACGGATCGGAGGAGGCGTTCGTCGACACCTCGCTGCCGGGCGCGCGTCGTTTCAAGATCAACCTCATCGGCATGGGAGTCGTCGAGCGGCGGGATCTGCCCGAGCTGCGGCCGAACATCCCGCTTCCTGCCAACGGCTTCAACCTCGGCATGATCCAGGCGGAGCACGGCAATGGCGCGTCGTTGCACGCGCATGAGACCGAGGAGGTGTTCTTGCCTCTGATTGGCGCCTGGGCAATTCTCTGGCGTCGAGGAGATGTCGTCGAGGAACTGGTGCTCCAGCCCTTCGACACAATTCACATTCCGGTCGGCGTCTACCGCGGCTTCCGCTACATCGGGGAAGGTCGCGGCACCCTGCTGACGATCATCGGCGGCCCCGATCCCGGTCAGGTGACGTGGGATGCGAACGTGCTTGCCCGCGTTGGTGCCGGCTAGTTTCTCTGGGCTTCGGGTTCCTCCTTGCGATCGAGGCGTCGATCTGCCCTGGACGGTCCTCACGTCGACGGCCGGCACCTGACGCATGATCTCGACCTGATCCCGCACGGCCGCCGCGTACGTGCAAGCACTGCGAGCACCTCGTGGCGTGTGAAAGCCACCGCACTGGCACTCATCGGACGCCGGCCACGCTGGGGCACGATCCCCCGAGGCGCAGCCATTCTCGAAAGCCGGCGAAGGCCGTGGCTCCGTTGACGCGGTAGCGCCGCCGCGCGAACCGTTTGCCCGGCTCGTCCGTACCGGGCAGAGACACCACCCGAGGCTGAGAGGAGATCGCTGTGCATCGCTGGCTCGGGCTGGCCGCGGCCAGGACCGTGGTGAGCTCACTGAACGCGAGCGGCGGCTGTGCGTAGCCCGTCGGATCGGCGTCGCGCTGTGACGTTGGCCGCAATCCTCGTCGCGCTGATCGTGAGCGGCGCTGCGACTGGCGCGGCGCGGCAGCCTAGCGGCGGCCGCGGACCACTGCCGCCACGGATTGGGGCTCGGGTCGACCGATCGCGGCTGTACGCGCGCCTGCCGCTGTCGTTCGTGCCCAACGCCGGGCAGTTCGCCAGCCCAGTGCGGTTCGAGGCCCAGGGGGCGGGCGAGGACGTCGTCCTGACACGCGATTCGGTCGGGGTCGCGATCGGTCCGGCTCACATGAGGGCCGCGGCGCTGCAGATGCGCCTGGTTGGTGCGCATCCCGCGGCGGTGTCAGGTCTCCAGCGGCTGCCGGGACGAGTCAACTACCTGATCGGCTCTCACCCGCGACGCTGGCGGGCTGATCTGCCCGGCTTTGCCAGAGCGCTCTATCGCCAAGCATGGCCTGGCATCCACGTCGTCCTTCACGGCTCACGCAAGCGGCTCGAGTACGACTTCGTCCTCGCTCCCCATGCCGACGCCACCATGATTCGGCTCCGGTTCTCCGGGGCGAGCGCGCCGCGAATCGACGGCGACGGGGCGCTGTCGCTAACCCTCGCGAGCCGGCGCCGCGTCTGGATGCTCGCACCGGTGGCCTACCAGGGCGGAGCCGGCGGCGCGACGCGGCGGCGAGTCGACGCGCACTTCGAGGCCCTGCGCGATGGGACCTTTGGAGTCGCGCTTGGCCCCTACGACCACGCGAGAGCGCTCCTGATCGACCCCTCGCTGGCCTACTCGACGTATCTCGGGGGACCGCACTTCGACGAGGCGACCGCGATCGCTCTGGACGGCTCGGGTGACGCCTACGTGACCGGGGAGACGTCAGGTGGCTTTCCACTGCAAAATGCGGAGCAGCCGACGTTCGGCGGCAGCACCGACGCGTTTGTGTCGGAGCTCAACCCGGCCGGAAACGCGCTGCTCTACAGCACCTACCTTGGTGGCAGTGGCGACGACGCGGGCCACGGCATCGCGCTGGACGCGTCGGGGAACGCATACGTCACCGGCACGACGATATCGACCGACTTCCCGACGAAGAATGCGGTGCAGACGACCCCCGGCGGCGCGTTCGCGGCCGAGCTCGGCCCGTCGGGGAACCTCGTCTACTCGACATACCTAGGGAGCCCCTCGGATGGGGGCAGCGCGATCGCGGTCGGGCCATCTGGCGAGGCGTTCGTCGCCGGTTTCGGAACCGGCGCAACTGCCAACGGGTTCATCACCGCGCTGAGCGCCTCGGACAGCGCGACCGTCTACTCGATCAGACTCGGCGGCAGCGGCAACGACAATCGCCCCGCGGGGATCGCGACCGACGGCCTCGGCAACGCGTACGTGACGGGAGCGACTCAGGGCGCGCATTTCCCGACCGTCAACCCGATCCAACCGTCTTACGGCGGCGGCAACTTCGACGCGTTCGTGACCAAGCTGGACCCTTCCGGGGGCCTGGTCTACTCGACATTTCTCGGCGGCAACGACATCGACCAAGGGCGTGCGATTGCGCTGGACGGGGCCGGAAACGCCTATGTAACCGGCCAGACCCAGTCGACGAACTTTCCCCTTGTCAACCCCGTCCAGGCGACGAAAGGCGGCTCTGCCGTCACCTTCCTGACGAAGGTCAATGCTGCGGGCACCGCGTTGGTCTACTCGACGTATCTCGGCGGCGACAGCGGTTTCGGGGTCGCGGTCGATCGCAACGGAAACGCCTACGTGACGGGAGTGTCGAGCGCCACCCCCGTGCCGACGACGCCGAACGCGGAACAGCCATCGAACGCAGGTGGCGCCGACGCATTCCTGACCGAGCTCGACGCGTCCGGTACAGCGATCGTCCACTCGACCTACCTTGGCGGCAGCGGAAATGACGCCGGATTCGGCGTCGCAGTCGACGGCTTGGGCGACGCGTTCGTCGCGGGGGATACGAGCTCGAGCGACTTCCCCACCGCCGGCCCCGAGCAGGCAAGGCTCGGCGGCGGGTTCGACGCGTTCGTGACCAAGTCCGGCGTACCCCAGCTGCTGGTGAACGGCGCCGCTGCGCCGCCGCAGGGTGGCAGCGTCGCCGCCGCTTCACCGTCGCCCGGAGCGTCGTGCGCCGGCTCGTCCTGCACGGTCAATCCCGGCGGTGCAGTGACGTTGACGGTCGCCCCCAACGCCGGGTTCACATTCAGCGGTTGGATCGGCGCATGCGCCGGCCAAGGAAACCCGTGCACGCTGATAGACGTCAACGTCGATGAGTCGAGCACCGCAACGCTCGCGTCGGCCGGCGCTCCAGCCGTCACCGCGCTGCCGGCCACGAGCGTCGGTGTGAGCTCGACGACGTTGCACGCGAGCGTCAACCCCGAGGGACAGGACGCACATTACCGGCTCGAACTCGCGAGCTCGCCCGGCGCGGAGAGCATCGCTCCCGCGACCGCCACCGACCCCGACGCGGGCACGAGTACAGCTCCCCAGGCCGTGACGCGCGCGGTCTCCGGGTTGATCCCGGGAACGACCTACTACTACGTTGTCGTGGCGACGAACGCGGAGGGCACCACCGTCAGCAACGAGTTGTCGTTTCGGACCACGACCCCGGCTCACGTCACGCTGACGCCCCCAAGCCCCGCGTTTGCCGGCATCGGCGCCGAACAGACGGTGACGGTCACCAACGACGGTGGATTGCCGGCCCATCTGAGCGCCGTCCAGATAACGGGCACACAGGCGAGCGCGTTCCGGTTGGCCGCAGACAGTTGCACAGGTGCCGCGCTGGCGCCCGGGGCCGTGTGCACGATGGTGATCGCGTTCGAGCCAGTCGGCATCGGTGACTACGCGGCCACGCTGCTGATCGACGACGACGCCGCCGGCAGCCCCCAGTCAATCGCGCTCACGGGCACGTACCGGCCGGTTGCCACGCTGAGCACGCAGACGCTCGAGTTCGGCCCCGGTGATAGCACCCCGCGGACCCTGATCGTTTCTAATACCGGCGACGCGCCGCTCACATTCGGCCAGGCGCGGATCGACGGGTCGAACGCATCCGCGTTCTCGATCTCCCGGCGACTCCTGCTCCGGTCGCACGGTCGCGCCGACCGGCGTCTGCGAGCTCACGATTGCGCCGCGTCGGTCGGGCGCCTCGACCGACAACGCCACGCTCGAGGTGATTGACAATGCCGCGGACAGCCCGCAGGCCGTGCCGCTGATCTCCTTCGCCCTCGCGATCTCCGGGCAAGTGCTGGCCGAGCAGGGCGGCTCCCTCATGCCCGCACAGGTCGACATCACGGCCTGCGGCAGCTCCGGCTGCCAGCTGAGCTCGACCGCCCGCGACGGCTCCTATCAGTTCATCCTCAGCTCGCCTGGAACGTATCGCCTCGAGGTCGATCACCGCTTCCTGCAGGCGGCCGTGACCGTCACCGACCAACCGGTCGTGAAGGACTTCTACCTGCGACCCGCGCGTCCCCTGACCGACGGAGTCACGTTCACGGTCGGCGGGCAGCAGGTGAGCTCCGGCGTGCCGACCTCGAGCGTGTTTCAGCCGCTGACGATCTCGGTTCCGGTGCACATCCCGCCCTCCGCACCCAACTCGATTCAGACCTACGAGATCATGATCGGCGTCGGCGCCGATGATGGCGGCGGGGATGCCGGAATCAACGTCGCGGGCGCTGAGCTCTTCAGTGTCTTCTACAACGCCGACGGCTGGCCGACCCGGATGTCGCGGATCGTCGCCGGCGCGCTCGACTGCGGACCGGCGGGCAGCAACGACTCACCGTGCGCGGAGTTGGCATCGGAGGGCCTCAGCCCGACCGCCAGCACGGCCGCGTCCGGCCCGTCGTTCGCTAAGGACGCCCGGCAGCCCGTCGCGCGTGTAGCCGCATGTGACAACCGCGGCAACTACGTGCCCGACCAGATCAACGACGGCCACTTCCACATCATCCCGAACGAGTTCGGCGGCATCGACCTGATCGAGCCGCTCGTTGGCGGCCTCGAGCGAATCAAGCTGCTTGCGCCCGTCGCGATCCCAATCCCGGATCCGATCGGCAACCCGCTCGTCGATACCGGCTTGGCGCTCGGCGTCGGCGGCATCAACGGCACGCTCAACCTGTTCCCGGCGATCCGCTACTACAACATCGCGGTCGGCGCGCTCAACGGGCTCGCGAGCATCGGACAGAACCCCGCCCCGGTCGACGGCGGCCCGAAGGGCCTCAATATGCTCGCGTCCCTCCTGATCGCCGCCGGCAACCTGCTTACTCACGGCCAGTTCTACTGGGACGCGTCGATTGCCAGCGGCGAGCTCAACGCCGTGCTCGGCAACCCTCCCCCAAACCAACCACCGGTCAATCCGTGCAAGCCGCCAAAGCCTAAGCCGCCGTGCCTCGGCCCTGGGTGCCTGCCGCAGTCTCCTAGCGGGCCTAGGCCCGGCGGTCCCTCCGGGAACTTCTACGTCGACCCGAGTGGCATCGTCGAGACCCGGACCGGCGTTCCGCTTGCCGGCGCGACCGTGACGCTCTTCCGCGCGGGCTCGCCCGCCGGCCGCGGGGTAAGAGTGCCGCGCGGGAGCTCGATCATGTCGCCCGGCAATCGCCGCAACCCCGATCTCACCGGCCTCTTCGGGAACTTCGGCTGGGACGTCGCGCCGGGCTTCTACCGAGTCGCAGCGCGCAAGCGAGGCTGCGCGGCGGCGCGCACTGGGGTGCTCGCGATCCCGCCGCCGATCACCAACCTGCTGCTGCGGCTGCGGTGCCCGAGCGCGCGCAGAGCCGCCACTCGGATGCGCTTGCGCGTACTCCACGAGGGCGCCGGAGGGATCGTCCTGCGCGCCACGGTGACCGTCGCGCGCCGAGCCGCAGGCGGGCGCTCCCGGCACGACCTCGCCGGAACGGTGCGCTTCCGAGTCGGCCGCACGACGATTGCGTCGCTCGCGCTCGATTCCGCGACCAGGACGGCGATTCTCGTGCTGCCGCCGCTCCAGGGTCGAGGTCGCTTCGGTGCAGCGTTCTCCGGCGATGCCGTGTTTGCGCCGAGCCACGCGGTGGGCGGTTAGCGGCGGGCCAAATCAGGGACCCCTCGACGCAGGAGCGATTGGACGACGCGCTGGTGACGCGTCGTGATTCGGATCGAAGCTGGCTTGCAGGCGCTCGCGGCCGGCGGGCCCGAGGTCGTGCGGATCGAGTTGCTCGCCAAGACGCTGGGGGTGAGCCGCGGCGGCTTCTACGGACACTTCGACGACCGCGCGGTATTCCTGGACGCGATGCTCGATACGTGGGAGCGCGCCGCCACTGACGAGGTCACCGAAGCGGCCGCACGCCGCGGAGGCGACCCGCGCACACGACTCAGACGCGCGGGCGCCCTCACCTTCAGCTAGCAGCTGCTGCCGATCGAGCTCGCAATCCGCGACCGGTCGCGGCGCGACCCCGCGATCGCCGCCCGACTCAAACGCGTCGACAACCGCCGGATGGAGTACCTCCGCTCGCGGTTCAGAGCGTCCTGCGCCGACGAGGACGAGGTCGAGGCGCGGTCAGTCCTCGCCTTCTCATTCGCGATCGGCCGCCACTTCATCGCCGCCGACTATGGCGGCGACGACCACGCCAAGGCGCTCGAACTCGCCGTCGCGCAGCTACTGCGCTGAGAGCGCGAGGGGAGAGCCGTATCTCGGTGGAGAGCTGCGGGCCGGATCGCGCAAGCGCCCAGGTCAGTCCATGAACGCGCCGCCGTTGACGGCGATCGCCTCGCCGGTGATGAATGTCGCGTCCTGGCCGGCCAGGAATGCCACGACGCGGGCGACATCCTCTGGCTCCTCGACTCGACCAAGCGGGGTATCGGCGATCCAGCCTGCCAGGACGTCCTCCTCGGTCGAACCACGCAGTCGGGCCTCCCACGCCAGCTCGCGCGTCTGCATCGGCGTCGCCACGAACCCTGGGCACACTGCGTTGACGCGGATGCCATCGGGGGCGAGCTCCAACGCCATCGCCTGCGTGAGGCCGACGACCGCGAACTTCGAGGCGACGTAGTCCGATAGATAGGGAACTCTCCCCTGTTTTCCAGCCATCGACGCGATGTTGACGATGACTCCGCCCTGTCCGGTCCGCTGCATCGCTCGTGCCGCCGCCTGACCGCAGATGAACACGCCCTTGAGGTTTACATCGAGGGTGTGGGCGAGGTCGCTCTCGGTGATTTCGAGGAAGGGCGCCATCTTCGAGATACCGGCGCAGGACACCCAGACATCAAGTGCCCCGTGCTCAGCCAAAGCGGCGTCGGCGGCGCGACGAACAGCAGCGGCGTCGGTGACGTCCAGGCGTTGGCTCCAGCCGTTTCGAAGCTTGGCCGCAGTCTGCTCGGCGGCATCTGTATCGACATCGGTCGCGATGACACCGAAGCCACGAGCCGTTAGTTCACCGCAGATGGCACGGCCGATCCCCGAGCCGGCGCCCGTGACGACCGCGATCTGTTCCTTCATGTCCAGTCACCTCCGGCGAGCCGATGCGCGATTGGTCGCAGTCGCGGCTCCAGGTCTCGATAGACGGAGTACAGGTCGTCGTACCGTGTTTGGGTACCGAGATCCGGCTGAACCGGCGCGTCGAGCTTGATCAGCGACTCGATCGCACGCCAGTCCGCCACCACCCCAGTTCCCACCCCGGCCGCGAATGCGGCCGCGAACGAGGCACCGGGGTGGTCAAGCACCGGGTACAGCTCGACGCCGAGGACGTCAGCCAGAATCTGCTTCCACAGCTGCGACCGTGACCCGCCATTCGTCACCCGCGCTTGCCCTAACACGACGCCGAGCTCGGTGAACACATCGACATGGTGACGAAACCCGAAAGCTACGGCCTCCAGCGCAGACCGAAACAGGTCCCCTCGGCTGTGACCGAGGTGAAGGCCCACGAAGGCGCCACGCAACGCGGGATCATGCAGCGGCGACTTCTCGCCGAGGAAGTAAGGGAGGCACACGACACCGTTGGCCCTCGCTCCGGCCGCCGCCGCTTCGCTTTCAAGCTGCTCCAGAGAGGGTCGCCCCGCGACGTCCCGGAGCCAGCGAATGAGGCTGCCGCTGGTCGCCATGCAACCGTTCGGCAGCCATTGGCCCGCGGGATGAGCGTCGAGGTAGAGCCGCTCGTCGACGATCGCGCGGTCGCTGACGACGAGAATGTCACCGGCGCCGCCGAGCTTGACCAACCAGTCCCCTTCGTACAGCAGCCCGGCGCCATACGCTGAAGTGACGTGATCGGCGCCACCGACGACGATCGGCGTCCCGGTCCGCAGGCCCATTTCGGACGACGCGTCGGCACTGACGTGGCCGACGAGCTCGCCGGGGCGCCGCACCGGCGGGATCAGAGCCGGGCTCGCCCCCGCGTTGGTGAAGAGCTCCTCGAACAGCTCGCCATCGAGGGTGAACAGACCGCTCTCGAGAGCCCAGTTTTGCTCTACATGAGCGTCCGCCCCGACGCGTCGAGCGAGCCAGTCGTAGGAGCCGACGACCGTTGCCGTTTGCTTGAACAAGTCTGGTTCGTGCCGACGCAGCCACCGTAGTGTGGGTGCCACGGACTGCTGCGTCAGGGCCGAGCCTGTCCGACCCACGAAGTCGGTGTCCGCCATCGCTTTCCCCAACTCGTTTATCTCCGTCGCGGCCCTGGCATCGTTCTGGAGGATGGCGTTGCGAAGCGGGCTGCCGTTCGTGTCCAAGGCGAGGACAGCCGGGACCATCCCGGCAATTGCGACCGCGGCAATCTCTGCGGGTGTGCGGCCGGTCCGTTTGAGCAGCTCAGGGATGACCGCTCGGACGCCCGACCACCATTCCCTCGGATCGGCTTCTGCCCATCCCGGGTGCTCGCTCAGGAACGCGACGTCCGCTTGAGCAGACGCAAGCAGTCCATCCTCCGGATCCACCAGAGCCCCCTTGACAGCCGAGGAGCCAACGTCAATTCCGAGCAACATGGCCGGCCAGGATGTTGCCGCCGCGCGCGGCCTCGACGAATCGGTGCGCGCGATCCCGGTCCACCGGGTTCCACGTGTAACCGTCGACCTTCAGATCGGTGCCGACGATGCATCCGTCTGCGACCTCCAGGTAGCCGGCGATCGTCTCCGCTCGCGCCCCTGTATTGAGCAGCACCGGGACATCCAGCGGGACTGCATCTCGAACTTGTTCCAGCACTTCCCGGCCCGGCTCAGCACCCGCCATCGAGCCCGAGACGAGAATCGCGTCGGCCAGGCTCGACACCACGGCGGAACGCGCGGCGTCGGCTGGCAAGCGCCGCCCGATTGGGGACGCAAACTCCGGTGTGACGTTCATCAAGATCGCAACACCGTCTGCGTCCAATCGACGGCGTTCGCGCAGGACATGGGCCGCCTCTCCCTGCCACAGCCCCATGTCCGATTCCCACGTGCCCGTGAGTACCTCTCGCATGAAGCCTGCGCCGGTCGCGACCGCCACGGCAAGCGCGCACTTCGCATCCCACAGGAAGTCGACGCCAAACGGATGAGTGCGCGGTGCGCACTCCGTCACCACACGCGACATGACGGCTGCCGACTCGAGCCCGGCGTGTAGTTCATACGGTCGATCGCCCTCGTTACAGAAAAGGAATCCATCGAAACCCGCCTCGAGCAAGATCGACAGATCGCGCTGCACTCCTTCGACAAGTCCGTTTACACCGCGGGCTCGGTCGTACAGCGGTGTTCCCGGCAGAGGGGGCACGTGCACCATCGCGATCAAAGGCTTGGTGTTCGAGAACATCGACAGAAACCGCTTCGTCACAACCGCTCCTCAGCGTCGACTACGATGACCTCGATCCCCGCTTCGCGCGCGAGTTGGACGACCTCATGCTCCTCGCTCGCGTCAGTGATGAGAACGTCGAGCTCATCAAGTGGCGCGATCGACGCCAGGCAGACACGGCCAAGCTTGCTTGCATCGGCAAGTACGACGCATCGGGAGGCCGCCTGAAGTGCGGCGCGCTTGACTCGAGAGTCCTCGAGGCTGTAATCCGTCAGACCCTTGCTCGGGTGAATCCCGCCGACGCCCAGGAACAGGACGTCGCAATTGAGGCTCCCGAAAGTACGCTCGGCCAGATCGCCCGTGAGGCTCAGCTCGCCTGGTCGGATCGTCCCTCCCGTCAGAATCACGCGGAGGTTCGGCTCGTTGGCAAGCTCAGTCGCCGCAGGCATGCTCGGCGTGACGATGGTGAGGCCGCTGCGACCCCTGAGGCACTTCGCGAGCTCAAGTGCTGTCGTGCCCACGTCAACAATTCCGGTCTCGCCGTACTCGATCTGATCGGCAGCAGCACGGGCGATCAAGCGCTTGGCATGCCTCGCTTCCTCTGCACGCACCGCGAACGGCGGCTCGTGACCCCGGCTTACCGTCGAGATCGCCCCTCCTCGCACTCGCCGCGCCATGCCCCGCTCCTCCAGCGACTCGAGGTCTCGTCGAATCGTCATCTCCGAAACGTCGAAGTGGCTCGCGAGCACCGCCAGGCCGACTTCCCCGCGTTGAGCCAGCAGCGCCTCCATCGCGCCGCGCCGCGCACCCGTATTCATTCGCCGGATGTCTATCACAGATATGTGAGTTTTTCACGCGATGCTGTGATAAAAGCGCAATTGCCAAAAAAACGCAATTCGCTCACATACCCCACGCGAGGTGATTTAGGTGTCCGCCGCGCGCCCAATCGGACATGCGGAGGCGGTGCGCGTGCGCGGGTGTCTGCAGACAGCGATCAGGAGGACCGTGATGCGTGGAGGCGTGGTGTGGGGCGCGGTGGCGTCTGTGCTGACCGGCCGGTGGCGAGCGGCTGTCGCGACCGCGGTGGCTTTGGGCGGCGTGGGCGCGAGCCCGGCGGCCGCCGCGACGGCGCATGGATCAGCGCGCGCCACGTCGGCGTCACACGCTCAGGTCGCAGGCTCGGCGCAGTCACCGGTGATCGTCGTCCTGCGCAACCAGCTTCTGGGCACGCCGGCGACGGCGAGCAGCATCGGGCAGCGGATCTCGGCGGAGGCCGTGCATCAGGCGCCCGTACAGGCGCAGGTCGTCGTCTCGGGCGGCCGGGTACAGCATGTGTTTCGCACGCTCGACGCGTTCACGCTCGACGCGTTCACGGCAGATGTCAGCCTGGCCGGCCAGGCCCGGCTCGCAGCGGATCCGAGTGTCGCCGAGGTCGTTCTCGACACACTCATCACCGTGCCGCCGCCGTCTGTCCGAAGGCAAGGCCCTGCTGGCGCCGCGACTGCACCTGGCGCTTCCGCCGGTACGCCCGCGTCGGCACCAACCGGTTGGACAGCAGGTGTGCCCATCCGATCCGGCCACGCCGCTGCTCAAGCCCGAGGCCCTCTCGATCATTCATGCCGCGAGCAGCGATCCGACCGTCCCGTCGGCCCAGCAGCTGGTGACCGGCTCCGGCGTCAAGGTTGCGTTCTTCAGCGATGGGCTCGATGTCAACAACCCAGAGTTCATCCGCCCCGACGGCTCGCACGTGATCGTTGACTACCGCATCGACCGTTCTCGAGGCTCTCGACTGGGCGGTCGCTGTCGACCACCTCGGGACGCGCCTCGAACTCGAGGGGCCCGCCATACAGCGCGGCGCGAACCCCGGCTGCACGCTGACGATGCGCTCACCTCGATGCTCGCCCAAGCGATTCTCGCGGCGCCGGGCTTCCCGCGGAGGCGACAACGCTCCCACCCGTCCAGCGCAATGCAATCGACGTTGCACTGGGCGTCTGCGACGGGGACCCACTCGAGCCGGCGGCAGTGTGTCTCGCGGCGCTCGCGCTGCTACGGCAAGCGGCGACGCAGATGCGCCTGGCGATGTTCATCGATGACCTCCAGTGGGTCGATCGGGCAAGTCGTCGCCTGTTCGCATTGCTGGCCGGCCGGGTGAGCGGCACCGGCGTCGTGATGTTGACCGCGGCTCGCTCCGGCGAGGAGGCGGTCCCTGGCGCACAAGCAGCTCCGCTGGGCGACACCGCGAGGGATCTGGAAAGTTCAGTCAGATGCGCGGTGCGCGTTGCCGCTCGCGGCCGTCGGCCGGGGCGATTTCGAGAGCGCCTACCGGTATGCCGTCGAGGTCAGCCCGGCGGGTGAGCCCTCGAGCTGCGAGCCCGGTGCGATCTGGGTGATGCTGGACCTCGTCGAGGCCGCGCGCCGGACCGACCGCGACGCGCAGGCCCGAGCGCACGTCGACGCGATCCTGTCCTCCCCGATCGCGCAGGCGTCTCCACACCTGACACTGCCTCAGCGGCGCCGCCGCGGCCCTGGTCGCTGGCGACGCGCAGTCCGT
Organism: uncultured Solirubrobacterales bacterium; assembly: GCA_963763525.1. Lineage (GTDB taxonomy): Bacteria > Actinomycetota > Thermoleophilia > Solirubrobacterales > Solirubrobacteraceae > Palsa-465. Next base: position 325,024 of record CAVXPA010000003.1, on the reverse strand, counting down.
CGCCACGGTTCAGGCGGCGCTCTCGATCCCCGGGATCGAGCGGTGGCCGTTCGACCTGGCGCGCGTCCATCTGCTGTGCGGTGAGGGCTTGCGGCGCACACGCGGGCGCTCGCGCGCCCGGTGCCATCTCGCCGAGGCACTCGCTTTGTTCGAGCGCCTCGGCTCGGGTTGCTGGGCCAAGCGCGCGGCGCTGGAGCTCCGAGCGTCCGGCGAGACAGCCCAGCTTCGCCAAGACTACGACCGCGACGCCCTGACCCCACAGGAGCTGGAGATCGCGATGCTCGGCGCCTCCGGTCTCAGCAACAAGGAGATCGCCCAGCAGTTGTCGCTGTCGCCCCGGACGGTCGGTGCGCACCTCTACCGGATCTTCCCCAAGCTCGGGATCACCTCGCGGGCAGCGCTGAGGGACGCGCTCGGCGCGGATCCAGACGCTGCGCGGCGGTACGCGCCCGCGGTCGCCTGACGTGCCTCGCTTCAGTCTCGGCGTGGCGCCAGCTGCTCGAGCACCGGCTGGGCGATCTCCTCGGCGAGCCAACTGGCGGGTGGGAGCGGCGGGAGCGGCGCGAGGATCAGGTGCGTCACGCCGGCCTCGATCAGCCCGAGAATCGTCTCGCGAACGGCTGCCGGGGCAGCCGGGTTGGCGGCGTCGACGAAGAACTGTTTGGAGCGAACGATCTGATCGGGGTCGCGGCCGACCACTTCGCAGTGCTCCTCGAGTACCCGGTTCTTGTGGTGGAACTCCTCAACTGTGCGAGTCGGAACATTCCAGATGTCGGCATGCTCGGCGACGACCCTCAGCGCACGGCGCTCGCCTCCGGCGCCGATCAAGATCGGCGGATGTGGGCGCTGGATCGGCTTCGGCTCACAGATCGCGCCCTTGAGTTGGTACGAGCGCCCGTCGAAGTCAAACGGCTCGTCCTCGGTCCACATGCGCTTGCAGATCACGCACGCCTCCGCCAGTGCCGCGATGGCCTCCCCGGCAGGGACGACGTCGAGCCCGTACGCGTCGTATTCGCGGAGTACGCTCTCCGTGATCGCCGGATTCTGACCAAGCGAGCCGCCCGCTCCGATCCCGAACACGAGGCGCCCTCCAGCGATCTGATCGACCGTGGCGGCCATCTTCGCGAGCACTGCCGGGGGGCGGATCCGGTTGCTCGTGACGACCACACCCAACTGCAAACGGCTGGTGTGAGCGGCGAGGGCGGCGAGCAGCGTCCAGGCTTCCAGCGCCGCATCGTGCACGTCTCCGCCCAGCGGTATCAGGTGGTCCCAAAGCCAAGCGTGTTCGAAGATCGGGATCGCGTCGGCCTCGCGCCAGAACCGCGCGATCTCCTCGTAGCCAAGCCCGAACTGGCTGGTCTTGACGCCAAACGTGATCGACTTGTCAGCACTGGTCACGTCGCGCTGAGCCTCTTGTCGGTTGCGTGACTCCATCTGTACTCCATGCGATCCGGGCTCACTGAGTTCAATCATAAGCCGGCTCATCAAATTTGTCAAGCCGGCTTATGACCTCCTGGCTGCTCCTCGCCAGAGAGCGCTCCATCCGGCTCAGCAACTCCTCTAGGACGGCTCGCTCCTCCTCGCTCAACAACCCCAGCGCGTCGCGCGCCAGCTGCTCCATCGAGGCCTGGACCGCGGACCGCAGCTCCCGACCGCGAGGAGTCAGCCACGTTCTTACACGACGACGATCACGCTCATCTCCTCGCCGCTCGATCAGGCCGCTTGCCTCCATCCGCCGGAGCGCTCGCGTGAGCGTCGCCGGCTCCACACCGATCCGCTTGGCGAGCTCCCCAGGTGTCAGACCGTCCGAGTCCCACAAACACTCGAGCACGAACTGCTGCCCAGCGTGCACGCCGAGCGGTGCAAGCCGACGCTCCGTTTCGCTCTTCGCCGACCGCGAAACGCGAGCAAACTGATCCCAAAACGCACTCGCCGCCGCCATCGATCGCGAGAGTATGCCGCGAGCTGCCGCAGCCCCCCAAAGACAAACAAGTCGCCGACGGGCGGATCGACTCAACTCGGCCGCGGCGAATTGACGCGCGCAGCCTGAACCTGGTCGAGAAACGCAACCATCGACAACGTTTCTCGACCAGGTGCCGCGCCATCGGCCGCGAGAGCGCCGTTGTTGCCCGATCACAACGCACAGCTCCCGAGCGGCGTTTGCGCGACGGCGCGCCGCGGACAAAGGCGATGACTACGTAAACCGATCAGTCGATATAGTTAGCGCGTCATCAGAGAGCCAGTCGCGGAGGTCGACGAGCTGCCCGTACACGATCGTGATCTGGGCCGACCAGATCGTCCCCGACAGCGGCGGCCCCGGCCGCTTTCGCGGAGTGCCGGCGTGCTACGCCGAGTACAGGCCAGCCGACACGGAGATCGATGCGATGTGGTCCATCGACGGCTACGTGCACGCCGGGCTGGGCGCCCGCGGCGGGCACCCGGGTGCCCCCGCACGCGAACGCCCCCGCGGCGGCCGCGCAGCTGAATGTCGATGCCCAGAGGCAGCTAATCGCCGACCGCCTCGCGCCGTACGTGCCGCCGCCTGCGCGGCCCTGACCGCGGCAGCCTGAGCCCACCTTACGCGTGGCGACCAGCTGATCTGGGACAACTCCGGGTTATGTGTCGCTTTCGACAGCCGCTCCGGGCGTAAAATGCATCGCACGTCGATTCCCGACGACGAGGAGGTCGGGTCGTGGGGCCGTGGCCGTCCATACGCGTCGCGCCTCCAACTGACAAGGGCCGCGGCAGGGCCCGAGCCCGCTCTCGTTTCCCACCACTGAGAGGTTGCTTATGCGTTTTGGGATGGGCTTCTTTCATCCGAATTACTCGGACTGGGATCGTTTCTTGGCGCTGGAGGCCGGCGCCTCGCCGGAAGAAGTCGGCGAGATGAAGGTCCCCGACGCAACGGTGCTCCAGGAGCAGATGGCGCTGGCCGATCTGGTCGAGCCCCTCGGGTTCGACACGTTGTGGGCATTTGAGCAGCATGCAGCGCCGTACCTCATGATGCCCGACCCGAATCAGTACCTGTCGTACTACGCGGGCCGGACGAGGCGGATCGACGTCGGCGCGATGATCGTGGTTCTCACCTGGCATAACCCGTTCCGCGTGGCGGAGCAGGTCTCGATGCTCCAGCACCACCTGGCCGGCCGCTATTACTTCCTGGGCGTGGGCCGCGGTCTCGCGCGCCGGAACTTCGATGCCATGAACGTGCCGATCGACGAGTCGCGCGAGCGCTTCTTCGAGTGCCTCGACATCCTCCAGCTCGCCTTCACCCAAGAGATGTTCTCCTTCGACGGCCAGTTCCATTCCTACAAGAATGCATCGCTGCGCCCACGCCCGCTGGATCCGAAGATCGTCACGGAGGCGTGGGGCACATGGACGAGCGAGACCAGCCTGCGCCAGATGGCTGAGCACGGTCTACAGCCGCTGACGACCCCGAACAAGGAAATCGAGTCGTATGTCGTCGACATACAGCTGTTCGACCAGATTCGAGCGGAAAACGGATACGAGGCAGCGAGGCGCCCGATCTTCCAGGTGCCGCTGTATTGCTCCAAAGATGCACACGCCGAGCAGGACGAGATCCGGCAGTGGATCGGCAATTACGTCGACTCGATCCTCAAGATGTACGAACTCGGCACCGAGAACTTCGCACCGGGCAAGTCCTACGCCGAGTACAGAACCAAGGGGTCCGACTTCGGTAGCGGCACGTATGACGACGCGCTCGAGACACTTACCACCAAGTTCCTGCGTGACGGCATCATCGGCACACCGGAGGAATGCGCGGAGAAGATCGCCGCTCACCGCGAGCTGGTGAACCCGTCAGAGCTCGTCGTGTTGACCGGCGTGGGGACGATGCCCAACGACAAGACCGAGCGCAGCATGCGCCTCTACGCAGAAACGGTCGTGCCGCGGTTCGACGACATTCGCGTGCGGGCAGAGAACGATCCGTGGACCGGGCGTGGCGAGCCACGCGCGTTCACTGACGGCGCTCGCCGCCCTACGCCCGCGTCGGTTGTGCAATCCGCGAATACGGCTGCTTGATGACAGCTTCTCAGACCCGCCTGCCGGCATATTTCGTCTCGCACGGCGGCGGGCCATGGCCCTGGATCAAGGATATGCTCCCAGGCGATTGGACCCAGCTAGAGGAGTCCCTGCGAGCGATTCCGCGGCAGATCGACGTGACTCCACGCGCGGTTCTCGTCGTCTCAGGCCACTGGGAGGAACGGGACTTCACCGTCCAGACGCACCCCCACCCACCCATGGTCTACGACTACGGCGGCATGCCCGAATTCACCTACCGACTTCAGTACCCAGCCCCTGGATCACCGGAGGTCGCTTACCGCGTCGGCGAGCTCTTGGCCGGTGCGGGGATCGCCGTCGGTTACGACGGCGATCGTGGCTTTGACCACGGCGTCTTCGCGCCGATGTATGTCGCTTACCCGGATGCCGATGTTCCGATCTTGCAGCTCTCCCTCAAGCAGGGTTACGAGCCGGCAGCCCACCTGGCGGCTGGCCGTGCGCTCGCAGCGCTCCGTGGCGAAGGCGTTCTGATCATCGGCAGCGGGTTCACCTACCACAACCTCGCCAACTTCGGCCCAGGTGGCAACGCTGCATCGCTCGCGTTCGATGAGTGGCTCACCGCGACGCTCGTCGAGACGGCGTTTGACGAGCGGACCGAGAGGCTGCTCGCCTGGGAGGACGCGCCGTCGGCCAGAGCGAGCCACCCAGCCGCTGACCACCTGATCCCGCTCATGGTTGTCGTCGGGGCCGCCGAGCATGAACCGGGAACCCGCATCTATCACCAGGACGACTTCATGGGCTGGCTGGCCGCGTCCAGCTATCGCTTCGGGCCGGCATCAGCGCCGCACGCGACTTGAGCTAGGCACGCGAGCCTGCGGCGCCGGTGAGCGCGGCACCCATTTGTGCCCAGGATGCCGATCTGCCAGCATCAAGAGACTTGCCACTGTTCGGAAAACGACCGACGCCCCTCAGCGAGGAGGAACGACAGGCAGCTGCCGTCGACCTCGAGCGCATCGGCCGCGGTGGTATCCCGCTCGGCGCCGAGGAGCGTTTGAAGCGGATCGCTGCGGGCGAGTCGACGGTCTTCACGAGCGACCTGAGCGTCAAGGAGTATGCGGTGGCGCGGGCGTCCGGGCTGGCCCCGATCGCGCAGATCATGGGCTCCTCGGTCGTCCAGCATGGGTGGCAGACCTACGGCCGGTCCTCATATCAATGGGGGATCGCCGAGATGCCCTCGTTCGCTGAGCCGTGGAACCTCTCGCGCGAGCGCTCGTTCGACCGCCTGCGCCAGGAGGCGGAGTTCGCCGGCGCCGACGCCGTCATCGGCATCGAGATGACCGCCAAGGCCTTTCTCGGGGAGTCGGGCCACGTCGAGTACGCCGTCTTCGGCACGGCGGTGCGTGAGAACACGCCCGCACCACGCACGGGTTCGGGACCGCGGATGTGTGCGCTGTCGGGCCAGGACGTCTACAAACTGCGTCGCATCGGCGCCGAGACGGTGGGCGTCATCGGCCATACCTCCGTCGTGCGCGTGGCACTCAGCCCGGCGGCCAATCAGATGATGGGGTCGTGGTGGGGCAACCAGGAGCTCGTCGAGGTCACCGAAGGCGTCTACGCTGCGCGCCGGCTGGCGATGGACGAGGTCCTGCGTCAGGCCAGCGCCGCCGGCGCCAACGAGATGGTCATCTCGACCCTGACGCACCAGATAGATCACACCGAGTACGAGCGCGGCGGCTACCGCCACCACATCTTCATCGTGTCGATGCACGTGCTCGGCACGGCCATCGCCTTCGGCGCGCATGAGCCGCACCCTGCCCCTCTCGGCGGGCCGGTCATGTCGATCAACCTCGGCGCCTAATTCCAGGAGAGCATATGTCGACCTACGACCCGACAAGTACTGAAGGACTCGCGGAGCACGCCACCGAGCGGCTGAAGATGAACGCGCGCGGACTGTTCACGTCCGACCTTTCCGTGAACGAGTACCTGTGCGTTGAGAAGGCCGGCTTCGAGCCGGTTGGCCTAGTGGTCGGTTCGAGCATCTACCACATCGGCTATCAGCAGTCGAGCTGGAAAGCGAGCCAGGAGATGAGCGTCCTCACCCAGGCGATGTACTCGGCACGTGAGCTCGCGATGACGCGGATGGAGGAAGAGGCCGACCAGCTGGCCGCCGACGGAATCGTCGGTGTCCGGCTCGACGTGGGGCGTTACGACTGGGGCGCGGACATGGCGGAGTTCATCGCCATCGGCACCGCGATCAAGCACAAGGGCGGCAAGGTCCACCGCGCCCCCAACGGGCGTCCGTTCACCAGCGACCTGTCCGGTCAAGCCTTCTGGACGCTGATGCAGACGGGTAGGCGGCCGGTTGGCCTGGTTATGGGGAACTGCGTTTACCACGTCGCGCATCGCGGCATGATGCAGTCGATGCGCCAGACCGGTCAGAACGTCGAGCTCGCGCAGTACACCCAAGCCCTATATGACGCGCGCGAGCTCGCGATGGAACGCATGCAGAAAGAGGCCGAGGACATCGGTGACGGCGTGCTCGGGATCGTGGAGGTGAAGCTGAACGAGAACAACCACGGCTGGGGCAGTCACGTGATCGAGTTCTTCGCCCTCGGCACCGCCGTCGTTCCCAACGAGCATGCCGATCCAGGCCACCAGCTGCCTGACATCACGCCGGTCATCGACATCAACGATTGACGCCGGACGGACGCGGATGAAGATTATTCGCACGCCGGTTGATGGGGTCACAGTCGTCGAGCCTGAGTGGGCAGATGATGAACGTGGATCGGCTGCGCGGATCTTTTGTGCTGAGGAGTTCGCCGCAGCCGGTCTCGACCCCGTAATCGCGCAGTGCAGCTTGTCATTCAGCCTGCGCGCCGGAACGCTGCGCGGACTGCATTACCGATCCGAATCCGATCGTGAGTCCAAGCTCGTGCGCTGCACCCGCGGGGCGATCGTTGACGTCGCTGTCGACTTGCGCCCAGGCTCGCCGAGCTACTTGCGCTGGCACGCCGTCGAATGCACCGAGGAGAATGGCCGCGCCCTGTTCATTCCCCCGGGGTGCGCCCACGGCTTTCAGACCTTGCGCGACGACACCGAGATTTTCTTCCACACCTCAGTCCCCTTCGAACCAGGCGCCATGCGAGGCGTTCGATGGGATGATCCAGCCTTCTCGATCAGCTGGCCCGAGCCGCCGCCGGGAGGACGGTCGCTCTCTGAACGCGACGCGGCTTATGCCGATTACGTGCCGTGACTCGCCTCGGGATAGCGACGCCGTAGTCAGGCGCGTGCGGCGTCGAGCACGCGGCGGCTGCTCGTGCCGAGCCGCTGACCAAGCTCCACCGGAGGGAGCGTCACGATCTCGTCGGAGATCACCTCAAGCGTATACGGGCACGTCGCTCCGATCGCGTCCATCGTGCGGACGAACCGGACGAGGTCGCCATCCCCTTCGCCAGGCGCCCTGCGGTGGTGCAATGTGTCCTCGAGGTAGTCCTCGGCGACCCGGGGAATCGCGGTGTCGCTGAACTCAATGGCCCCGACGAACTCGCTTGGGAGCGACTCCAGCTGGCTCCAGTCGTTCGCCCCGTTGATGTGGTGGTACACGTCCACCTTCAAGCCGCCGTTGTCTCGCCCGGCCCTCTGCACGACCTCGAGCGCGCTCCGCGCGTCCGGCAGGCTGCTGAGTGACGGGATGTCCATGAACTCGAGTGCGACGGTCCGGTTCTGCTCCGCACACCGGTCGCAGACCCATCCGAACATGTCCGCCAGATCCGCTACCGACACACCCGGCGCTGCTACAACAAAGATCCGCTCGGCGCCGAACACATCGGCGACTTCAAGCGTGTAGTCAAGCTCCTTTGCCAACGCGCCCAGCTCCGATCGGGCGGGAATCGAGAGGCGCTCCATCTCTACCTCGGTCACGACGAGACCACGATCCTTCAGCATCGCGCGCAGCTCAGCATCCGAGTGGCCGGCCGCGCGTGCTTCGTGGTACACCGAGGGGACGATCCCGATCGCAGCGAAGCCGCCCGCGGCCGCCGCGATGCAGCGATCCTCGAACGATGCGCTGGTGAAATTCCACGATGGGTCGACATGGGTCATCGACATGTAGCCCAGAACGAGGTCGTTGGGTCCGAGCGCCATCTCAGCTCCCTGTCACGCGCGGGGGCGTCCCGATCGTCGACGATGCGTCTTTACGCGCGAGAAGAAGTTTGATCGCTCGAGTGGGGCAAAGGCCTTCCGCCTCGCGCGCAAGCTCTTGCTGCTCCGGATCGGTCGGCATGGGCGTCTTGACCACGGCTGAGGAGGCTCCCTCATCGATACCGAACATGTCCGGAGCTATCTCGACGCAGTAACCCGTGAGTGCACAGTCGTGCGCATCGATCCTGACCTCCATTCGATCGGCGGTCGCCTTCATATCCGAAGTCATAGGTCGGTGAACACGATCGGGCAGGAATCGACGGACTTGAACATCATACTGCCCTGGTAGAGCTTGAACTCACGGTCGTGGTCGATGCGCCCGCCCGCCTCGAAGAGCTTGAGCAGGATCGTCGCCATCGCGCCCTTACGCTGATCGACGTCGTCGATGGTTTCGTTGAGGATCAGTCCCTTGCCTGGGCACGTGTGGCGGCCATCGCTGAACGCGAGGCCGTAGCGGTGCGCCGCCGGCGGCGGCTCGCGACTTGGATTGAACTTATCGTGATCGTCGCCGTACCGGTCGGCGATCGCAGAACGAAGATTGACCCAGATCAGGTCGTCCTCGCGGATCTCGAGGCCGCTGGGCAGCACGCAATCCGCCAGCGCAACGCGCGGGACGGTGGGTGTGCCGTGGATTCGCAGGGTCTCCCGTACGCACCTGAAGATCCAACGCGGGTCGGTGCGCTTCTCCGCGTCGTCGGGATGAGCGGCGATCCAGTCCTCGATCTCGGCCAGCGCGAACGACGTGGTCCTCATCGTCGACCCGATCGAGGCAATCAGGAATACAGTCGCCTCCCGCCCACATACCTCCGGGTCACGCTCCCAGCTATTGAAATGCTCGCCATGCTCGAGCATCGCCGTGATCAAGTCGTTGGGCAACTCGGAGCGGTCGAGACGACCGGCCGCGACATCCGCCAGCAGCTGCCGGCGCCGCTCCCAAGAAGGCGTGAAGAAACCTTCTATCAACCACTTCTGAATCGCCCGCGCGTCCTTCTCCATCCGCTCTGCCTCATCGCCCGTCGCGGAGTTTGAGACAAGGGCACGGACGCCACGGTCGAGGGCGTCAAACTTCTCGGTCAGCTCAGCGAGCGTTTCCGGCGTGTCGAGGCCGTCGAGACCGACGAGCGCGGTCATCACGTCGAGCATCAACGGCACCGTGAGGGCCTTCAGATCCGAGTGCACGTAGCCGTTCTCGTCCCGAGGTGCAGTGGCGGCCAGATCTGCGAGCACCCGGTCGAGCCCCGGCTCGAGGCGATCAAGCTCGTAACCCCTCAGCGTGTCACTACGAAACAGCACCGACTCCAAACGCCGACGCTGATCATGCTCCTTTCTACGGATCTGGATGATCGTGCCCGCGAACATGCTGCTCCCACCCAGTAAGGAAGGCTTGCCGTCTCCCCCCGGGCCGAAGTCCTTGGACCGCAGCACATACTCGACGTCATCCCAGCCACGCGCCTCTTTTGTCACCGCGAGGACTGCTGGATCCAGGCCCGGGACCGCACCAACCGCGGCGGCCGCTTCGAGAGAGCCATCCTTCCAAAACTCCTGGTTCTGATCACCCCACGCGTTCGAAACGGTCGACATTCCGCTCCCTCCAAGTTCGACTCCGGGCGTGCGTCTGCATAGCGCACGCAAGTGCCCTTGTCAACTTACCCGTTACCACAACGTGTCGATGTCGTACGCGTCGAGACGACGGTCGGCCGTGACGAGCCTGCAGTGCTCGACCGACGCCTGCGCCACGAGCAGGCGATCGAATGGATCGCGATGGTGCCAGGGGAGCCGTTCGACGAACTCGGCATGCACAGCGGTCACTGGCATCGGATCGAAACCCAGCCGCGCGAGCGTGCTCGCCCAACCGTCTCTGATCCTCAGCTTGCCCAGCGACCGCTTGATCGCGATCTCCCAGACGCTTGCCGCGCTTACCGAGACCTCATTGGCGGAGTCTTCCAGCGCCCCGACCACGTCAGCCGAGACGCGGGTCCGGTCGCCGAGGAGCAGCCACACCACCACATTGGTATCGAGCAGGAGCCGCCTCAAGCGTAAGGCTCGAAATCCTCGGGGAGATCGTCGAAATCGGGCGCCATCGACCCCTCGAGGTCTCCCCAGATGTTGCGCGGCCCGCCCCCAGAGGGCACTCGGACGAGCATCGCGACGGGTTCGCGTCCACGCCTTATCACGACTTCCTCGCCTGCCTCGACGCGCCGTAGCAAGCGCGAGAGCTGCGTCTTCGCCTCTTGGACCGTCACCTCCATACGGACGAGACTATCAGGTTGGTCGACTGACTTGGTCGACCATTCGACGCGCGCCATGCGTCAGCAGCGAGCGAACGACGCGCTGGTGATGATCGGTGATCCGCGTCCACACCGCACGGGCCGCCGGGTTACCCAGCCGAACGAACGTCGCGAACAGCACGCCGCCCGGCTCGCTTCGGAACAGCAGGTGCCCCTCGAGCCCGAACCGCGACCCGGCCGCCAAGAGCACGACCTGGTAGTCGCTGCGCTGCACCTTCCAACCGACCACGCGGCGCTCGGACCACGGTGCGCCGAGCTTCAAACCAAGCGCCGTCCACCCTGACACGAGGCGAGCGCGGACCGCGAACGGAGCGTCCTGCAGCACCGCGCGCGCCCACTCGCGCGGCGTGCGCTCAACGCCCGCCTGCACGAGGGAGGCATCGCAGTAGTCGATACGGGAGAGACTGCTCAGCGCTCGTGCGTCAGCCGGCAGCGGAATCTGGCTGACCGTAACGGCCGGCACCACTGGAGCGGCGGCAAGTGTGGTCATCATCACACCTCCATATATACAGTTGTGTATGCATCAGAATAGGCATCATCGACGGTGATGTCAACCTCGTCACGCGAGCGATAGACGCCCTTGGCGCCCCCGACCCGGACACCGCGCGGCACGTGGATCGAAGCCGGCCTACAGGCGCTGGCGGCGGGCGGGCCCGAGGCCGTGCGGATCGAGCTTCTCGCCAAGAGACTCGGGGTGACCCGGGGCGGTTTCTACGGGCACTTCGAGGACCGCGCGGCATTCCTGGACGCGATGCTCGACACGTGGGAGCGCGCCGCCACCGACGAGGTCACCGAACAGGTCGAACGCCGCGGAGGCGACCCCCGCACAAGACTGAGGCGCGCGGGCGCCCTCACTTTCAGCGAGCAGTTGCTGCCGATCGAGCTCGCAATCCGCGACTGGTCGCGGCGCGACCCCGCGATCGCCGCTCGCCTCAAACGCGTCGACAACCGCCGGATGGAATACCTTCGCTCGCAGTTCAGAGCGTTCTGCGCCGACGAGGACGAGGTCGAGGCACGGTCGGTCCTCGCCTTCTCACTCGCAATCGGCCACCACTTCATCGCCGCCGACCATCGCGGCTACGACGGCGCCAAGGCTCTCGAGCTGGCCGTCGCGCAGCTGCTCCGGTGAGCATCGCGCGGGTCGCCGGGTCGAACTCGATCCTTCCGCTTGCGCGACCACTCGCGCGAGAAGATGTTCAGGTCGTCGGGATTGATCAGGTCGGGCGTGGTCCAGCCGTCGAGGTCGTACTCGCTCATCCATTGCTCCGCGAACCCTTTGTACTGCTCGGCCCGGCCGCTGCCGACCGCGGAGAACAGCACCTCCATCCGGATGTTCTCGTAGTTACCGCTGTAGTTGCGCTCGTAGAGCTCGTGGCGGCCACCGAATTCGCTGCCGATCGCGTCCCGAAGGCAACGTGCACCAGCTGTTCCGATCGGTGACACGCTTTGGTGTCGTCGCTGTTGCCGACACGGGGCGACGTCATTTGAGCGTCGATGGACATGTCGCTGAAGGACGCAGACTGAATCATCCAGCTCAGCCTCACGGGCGTCATAAACTGCCTGACCACGTTCCTGCCGGGCATGATCGCGGCCAGCGAAGGCAACGTTGTGGCGACGCCGCTGAAAGCGGGCATGTTGCCCGTCTGGATTCCCTATCACACGCCCTGCTCGGCGGCGAAGGCGGGGATCCTCGGTCTGATGCCGAGCCCGCGCGACGAGCTTGCCCGACCGGGGCGGACGGCTCTATGCTTCGCTGCGGTGGTGTCGCGACTGGCATGAAGGACAACCACTTCAGCTACTGCCCAGAGCGGTTCGGTGGCCAGAGAGAGAAGCCGGTCGCGACCCCCGCCGACGTCGCAGAGGTGTTCGCTGACGTCAACCTGACCTTCGGGCCAGCGGAGAAGGTAGCGCAGACGGTTCTGCTAGCGGTCCGCGAGAACCAGCCGATCGTTTGTGATCGACACCGATGGCCGCAAGACCTGCCCCGGGACCTGCGTCAGCTCCGTCCCCTTTGTCGACGACCTCGAAACCCTTCGAGGAGGACGCTGAGAGGAGCCTCCTGGGGACGCAGGTGACTCAGGCGCAAGCACAGCTACGGCATGAATGATGTCATGAGCAGTCGATCCGACTCGACGTGGTAGGGACCAGTCCGACCAGCGGGACTCGCCCGGGCGCCTCTTCGCGCCAGGGGCCGCCGGCCCTGCGCTGGGCGCTGTTCCAGGCCGCCCAGTCAGCCTGCCCTCAGACCAGCCCTGACCGCGACCATTACGGCCAGACGGCTCGTAACACAACCGGGCGCGCCGGGCGATCGCGCGCAAGCTCCGGAAGCGCAGCTACCACACCCCACGCGAGCGCGGCGAGGAGGCATTGGCACCCGCATGAGCCTCCCCGTGCGCGCCAAGCCCTCATCGTCACAGATGCGCAGTTCAACCGCTACAACCCCCGGACCCTGCGCTTGACGCCGGGCCTTTGCACAAGTGAGGAGCCAGCGACATGGCAACGACCAGGATGATGAAGGTAGAGAAGCTCACGACGACCGTCGGGGCGGAGGTCCTCGACGTCGACGTTGAGCGTATGCGCACCGATCCGGATTTGCCCGACGCGGTGAAGAACGCGTGGGAGGAGCACGGCATCCTCGTCTTCCGCGGGCTGCACGTCGATGACGACACGCAGGTGCAGTTCCACCGGCAGCTGGGCGAGCTCCTGCAGTACCCTGAGGCCGAGAACCCGGACGTTTTGGTGGTAAGCCTCGAGCCTGACAACGCGTACGCGAAGTACCTCGAGGCCACTGTCTACTGGCACGTCGACGACACGATGCGAGCGGTGCCGTCGAAGGCGACGATGCTCAGCGCGAAGAGGCTGGCCAGCAAGGGCGGGGAGACCGAATTCGCCGGCACGTACGCCGCCTACGACGACTTGACAGATGAGGAGAAGGAGCGCTTCGCGAAGCTGCGCGTGTTCCACAGCCAGGTTCCGATCCAGACCCTGGTGAACCCCAACCCGACCGAGGAGCAGCTAGCTGACTGGCGGGAGCGCTCGCACGAGCACCCGCTGGTGTGGACGCACGCGGACGGACGTCGTTCGCTCGTCGTCGGCCAGACGATGGATTACGTGATCGGCCTGGGAGCGGAGGAGAGCCGTGCTTTGATCGAGGAACTGAATGCGCGCGCGACGCGTCCGGAGCGGGTTTATCGCCACGTTTGGTCCGACGGGGACACGATCATGTGGAACAACTATGGCGTGCTTCACCGGGTGATGCCGTACGACGTATCCTCTCACCGCGAGATGCATCGTACGACGCTCGTCGGCACGGAACCGATCCAGTAGGTCGCCCCATGACGTGGCTACCGATCACAGAACATGCGGCTAGCGAGCGTGACGCCGTGCTGGGAAGGCACCCGTGAGGCCTATGCACGTCACCGCGCGTATCTGGAGGCGTGCACAAGCGCCACCGATCCCGAGCTGCTCGAGCTGTGCCGCGCGCTCATGGCCAAGGAGCTGCGCTGTCGCGAGGAGCTTGCGCGGCACAGCCCGCAGCGACTGGCGGAGCTCGACTCATGGGAGCGCTCGCCCTCGTTCACGGAGCGCGAGCGAGCGGCGCTCGAGTTCGTCGAGCAGTTCCTCATCGACCCCTCGCTCATCAGCCGCGACCTGGTGGGCCGGCTCGAAACGGAGCTCGGGACCTCGGCCGTTATCGATTTCGCGAATGCCATCGCGGCGCACGAAGGGTCGATCAGGCTCGCGGCGCTGCTCGACCTGGAGCCCGTTGACCGATGACCACGCCCAAACTGAATGTCCCGCCCGTCCCTCCGGGGGAGCACGCGGCGATCTACTTGAACTCGCTCAGCAACCCGCAGGCGGTCGCCGCGTATCTGGACTTCTTCATCGCGACTCTGGACGTTCCGCCCGACGATGCGCGGCTCGTCGAGCTGGCGCGAATCCGCAACGCTGTTTTCCAGGCCTGCGAGTACTGACTGAGCGTCCGCCACGCAGTTGCGTGGCCGGGCACGGATCTCGTCGACCTGGCGATGCGCTTCGAGGAGACCGGCGATCTCTCTGACCGCCAGAAGGCGGCGATGCGGCTGGCCGCGGCGTTCCTCGAGCAGCCGTCGGCCCTGACACCCCAGGCCCGGGAGGAAGCGCTTGAGCACCTCTCGCCCGATGAGATCTCGGGGTTCATGCTCAAGCTGGCCTCTTTTCTGGTCAACAAGCCGCGACCGGCGCTCGGGATTGACAGCCCGCTGGACAAAGACAAGCTGACGATGCAGGACTACGGCCTGGCCCGGCAGCTTCGCGCGGATCGGAGCTGACAGCGAGAGACCTGACCCACATGTATGAATGTCGAGGCCGCGAGGGCTGAACGAAACGCGCAGCGGTCGTCCCAATTCGTGCTCTCGCTGCGAACGGTCGACACAGGACGCGCGGCTGCAGGTCCGCGCCGTCGCCCGGGCGCTGTCAGAGGTCCAGCACGGTCGGGGCGATTGCCCGCAACGCCGCGCGCGCGGTGGGCGCGTCGCCGAGCGGCTGCAGGCCTACGTGGTCCGCGCCTGCATCCAGGTGCGCCTGCACGCGGCCGGCGATGGCATCCGCGTCGCCCCACACCACGATCGCGTCGGCCAGCCGGTTGCTGCCGCCGTCGGCGAAGTCCTCGTCGCCGTAGCCCAGGTCCCGGAGATTGTTGGTGTAGTTGGGCATCCCGAGGTAAGGGCCGAGATGCTCGCGCGCGACAGCCCTGGCTCGCTCGACGTCGATCTCCAGAACGAAGGCCTGTTCAGGGGCCAGCAACGGCTGCGGGCCGAGGATCTCCCGCGCCTGGGCCGTGTGCTCGACCGGGACGAAGTACGGGTGCGCGCCGGCGCTGCGCTCCGCCGACAGCCGGAGCATCTTCGGTCGCAGCGCGGCCAGCAGTCGGCGCACACCGCCCGCCGGGCGTGCACCGATGTAGGGCGCCTCGTCCATCGCGTCCAGATACGTGCGCATCGCCGTGAGTGGTTTGTTGTATTCCTGGCCGAACATCGCAACCAACGGTGCGTGGCTGACGCCGATGCCGAGGACGAGCCGGTCGTCGAAGGCCTCACCCAGAGCTGCGGCGCCGGCAACCATCGTGGGCGCGGCGCGCGACCAGATATTCGCGACGCCGGTGGCGATCTGCAGTGTCGAGGTCGCCGAGAGCAAGATGCCGGCGGCCGCGAACGCGTCCTTGGTCAGGGCGGCTTCGCCGTACCAGAGCGCGGAGTAGCCGAGCTGCTCTATCTCGGCGGCGGCGTCGCGCGCTTCCTGCGCCGGGCCGATCATCGGGCCAG
Organism: uncultured Solirubrobacterales bacterium; assembly: GCA_963763525.1. Taxonomy (GTDB): domain Bacteria; phylum Actinomycetota; class Thermoleophilia; order Solirubrobacterales; family Solirubrobacteraceae; genus Palsa-465. The sequence continues at coordinate 309,213 of CAVXPA010000003.1, read as the reverse complement.
ACCACCAGACGCTTACGCGTCCCAGCTTGGCGCGGAGCTCGTCGGCGTGGCGGGCAAAGTCCAGGTCGTCAGGGTCTGGCATGAGTTAAACATATCCGACCCAGTGCGTCAGCCGATAGCGAGCCAGCGCCGCAGAACCGCCTCGAGGCGTCAGCGTCATTCAACACGAGGTAGACCTTGTCACGGAACTCGCAGGCCACTGCGCGATCCTCGATCGTGCACCGCCGTCCGTCAGACGCCCCTCGCTTTCGTCGCCCCGAATTATGCGCGCAGCTTGGCCGCCCAAGGTGGACCTCGGCAGCGAAGATCCGGCTCCTGGGACGCAACGAACCAGTGACGATCGGCCTCGCCTCCGCCTCGCGACGCCTGAGCTCGGGGCTGTGACAACTCGCGGGCACGAATCGATGTTGGACACACTCCCAAGGAGAACTTTGTCCCCCGTGAATCCAGATTGCTCGCGTGACCTGCGCACAAAATCGTCCGTCACAGCGGGAGGACGTCGACGAGGCGTCGGCAGCGTCAAACGCGAAGCGGACGCCGCGAGGAATGTGCGACGGCTCGTGGCGCCATGATCAGGAGGCGGCGTCAATTGAGGTGATTCGTAAAGCGGCGACGGCGGCATGTTTGGCGCCGCAGCCACCGATCCGTCTACCAGCGACCGCTGGGTCACGGCTCGGCCGAGACCCGAGTGATCTTGGACGGCTTCCTACCCGACGGGATGATCGCTGACATGGTCGAGCACTCCTACGACCTGATCGTCAGCAACCTGTCCCGTGACCGCGGGCGCGCCCTCGCGTGGCGTCCACGTCGCAGCGCGACGTGGACGCTCGGACGCGGGTCTGGTTTGTGCCGAGCCGGCAGCACCGCTGGCCCTCAACCTTGCCACTGAGCCGAGCCAGCCCGGATCGCCAGACGGCGGGTGCGATACTGCAATCCGATTCGCCTGTGCTGCGTCTGTATTACATGCCCCGCACGCGCTCGAGCCGCGTCCTGTGGTTACTGGCCGAGGCCGACGCGTCCTACGAGCTGGTCAAGCTCGCGCCGGAGGAACGGAAATCCGCCGAACATCGCGCGCGCCATCCGCTGGGACGCGTCCCGGCGCTCGAGCTCGATGACGGCACGGTCATGTTCGAGTCCGCTGCGATCTGCCTGACCCTGGCGGACCTGCATCCTGACGCCGACCTGATCGCGCCAGTTGGCTCGCCGGAGCGGGCGCTGACCTACCAATGGGTCCTGTTCGCCATGACCGAGCTGGAAGCGGCGCTGTCCCTGTGGATCCGCGAGCTCGCTGAGAGGCCGGCCGAGACACGGGCGCGAGAGCGATTCGCCGAGGCTGCCGAGGCCTTTCAGACAGCGCTCGACGGGCGCAAGTGGCTGGTGGGCGACCGCTTCACAGTCGCCGATGTGATGTGCGCCAGCGTGCTCGGAGGCGCCGAGTCGCGAGGATTGCTCACGGAATGGCCTCGGCTGCAGGCCTACGTCGCACGCGGCGAGTCGCGTCCCGCGTTCATCACAGCCGCGGCGATCTCTGACCAACCGCGGGGATAGCGGCGGGCCTCAGTTCCTCGCGACCGTCGTCGGGTGCTCGGCGCGTAAGACTCTCGGCATGCCCATCCGACGCTTCCTAAAGGGTCGCGTCGCCAACGAGGAGCCGGTTCTGATCGGGAACCGGCGCGCTGGCGGCTGGGAGTCGGTCAGTAGCTTCGAAAGCCAGAACACGGCCGTGGCCTGGCGTGATCAGCGGCGATCGATGGGCGCCGACGCCTGCTCTGTGGCCGACCATCGATCGACCGCTTCGGCCGGGGCGATATCTGGGCGCCCCGGCAGGCTAAGCCGAGCGATGCTCCTCGAACTCCCCACCCGCTTGCGCCTCCCACCACGCAAACGAGCAGTCCGTCAGCCACGCCAAGCGCCGGCACTACGCACAGAGCCTTGACGCCGAACTCCTCTGACGGGCGGTTCATCGCCTCAATCCGAACGTCAACCCGATCCGCCGGATCGGTCATCAGCTCAAATCTCGTCTCGCCTACTCGGCATGGCCGGCGAGGCGATGGCGACTCGCAGAACCGCTATTTCTCGCTCGTGCCACCCCAGCGCAATGAACAGCCCTCAATGCCTGGTCAAGCTGAGGCACGAACCAGTTAAGCTGTAAGTTGGCGGCGCGCGCGCCGACGCGACCGACCGGCACGGTGATGCAGGCATCGGCGTCGAAGCCGCTAACCCGGCGGTCAGATCGAACTTCACGAGGTCTCCATCGCCGGAGCCAACGGGTTCTCGCCGCCCTCGACACAGGTCATCGTCGGTCACCCGGGCGCGACAACGCGGGATCGTCGGCACCGGCGGTAAGCGCGACGCGGGCCGCCCGGAACGGTCGGCGATCCGCGTGGTAGGTTCCAAATCAGCACGGCCGCAAGCCGGGAACGCCAAACGAGGAGAAGACGACATGGGCGATTTTCCGATGGTGAATCATGCGGAGATGGTCTACCGGCCCGGGGACCGCGAAGCGGCTCGGGCGCTGTTTGAGACGATGGGTTGCGCGGTCGGAGAGCTGCCGGGCTTTCCATGGCTCATCATCAACATCGATGCGTCGGTTGGCGGTGCCCTGACAGCCGACAACATCATGTACGCGAACGAGTCAACGCCAGCGCAGCAGAACCTCGAGGCGGCACTGGAGGAGGCGATCGCCGCTAACCCGAACCTGGCCGAAAAGCTCGAGCGCTACAAGGCGATCCGGCTGGCTCGTCCGCAGTACGTACACCACTTCGGCGCATCCGTCGCCACGCACGAAGATTGGCTATCGCGCGTGGAGGCCTTGCAAGACGCCAATGCCAACCACCCCCTGCTCCGCGGACGGATCGAGGTTGACGTCCGCGAGCCCGGACATCCCGGCGCGCTCGGCCCGCTGTCACAGGCCTTCATCCACTCCGACATCATCCAGGTCGCACCGCTCCAGATGGGCGGAATCCTCTTCGACCTCCAGTGGTCCCCGACCGTCGATCCTGCTGATATCGGTCCGATCGAGTTCCCGGACCGTATGCAGATGGTCTGACGCTTCGAACGCTCGGTAGACGCGATCGGCTCGGGTGATCGGCGCGGATCGGGCTGGAATCCGGCTGACAGGAGCGAGGTGCTCGGCGAGGATTGTGATCGTTCGTTGCAGCTCGATGACGCCGTGCAGTGACGGCTCGTCCTCGGCGCTGACGGGAGCGAGCACGCGGTCCGGGCGACGAACGCGTGGACGGTCAGCAGCCCCAAGTTCGGCGGGGTATCGATCACGACGTGCTCGTAGCGATCGAGTACCGGCTCGAGTGCGTGAGAAACGAATCGTTCGCGACCGAGTTCCGCGACGAGGTTCATGTCCAGCGATCGGACCTCGAGTCCGAGTTGGCGGGTGCGAGCGCGAGACCGACCATCGGCTCCGGTGCCACCGTCCTCGACGAAGCCCTCAGGTGTCCCGAAACCCGGGCACTCCAGTTCACTTGCCGGCCGATCGTACCCAGTCGTTTTCGCGTCGTGGCGCTATGGCTGGTCGATCGGGTGCCCGTCGTCGCGGAGGTGCCGGTGCGCTGCCAAGAGCCCGGATTGGAGATCGGTCAGGCTGTGTGCCGTTGCCTGGCGCAGCACCCCGGCTGGATCCTCAAGTAACCGTCTGGCGCGTGCGGCTTGCTCTTCGGCGAACCAGTCCACCAAAGCGCTGCGGTCCGGCGCCGGCCGTGGCTCAGTGAGGGTCAGGAGCTGGCCGAGGTCAGCTGCGTTCGCCATGCGACTGCTGATCGAGCGCGGATCGCTCGTCCCGTGCCGATGCGCGACGCCGCTCGGGCGCGAACGTGCCTCGAGCTCGGTCGGACAGAAACGGCGCAGGATCGTCTTCGGGATGCTGGCGTGGTCAAACAGCGTGTGCGAGACCGAACCTGCGTTGACCCATGGTGAGATCACAAAGGCCGGAACGCGCACCCCGTAGCGGGTGAACGTTGCCGGGTCGTCATCGGGCGGGTGCTCGGGCGGCGCGACGTGGTCAAAGAACCCCCCGTGCTCGTCATAGAAGACGAGCAGAAGCGTCGTCTCCCACTGCGGACCAGTGGCCAGCGCGTTGTAGATGAGCAACGCCAGCTCTTGCCCGTGAGTGACATCTGACGGCGGGTGGTCATCGTTTGGAGGAGACCCAATCAGGTTGAAGTCCTTGAAGTTCGGATCGATCCACGAGACAGCCGGCAACTGACCGTACGCGGCATCCTCGAGGAAGCTCGCAGCATCCTCATTGAGGTACAGCAGACCTCGGCCACGCGTCTTGAACACTAGCTTGAGCTTCTGTACGTAGGCAAAGTGCTCGCGGTGCCCGACGCGGTACCTGACATCAGCGAGGCGGAGCGTTGCGACGTCGTGGGAATACCAGCGCCACGAGACGCCGGCGGCATCCAGGTGGCGCACGAACGAGGGCTCGTGGTAGATCGGCACCTTCGCATCGTCACGGCTCCTCGAGCCCCTCCCCGTGATCGCGTACAACCGGTTCGGCCAGGTAGCTCCCGCTACCGAGCTATGCCAGCGGTCACACACGCAGAACTGCTCAGCGAAATGATCGAACACGGGCAGGTCGGAGGCGTTGTAATAGCCCATCACGACGCCCGGATCGGCATCCTCGACACCGCGAGCGGCAAGCGTCTCGGCATAGCTCGCCGGGAACCCATCCATGGCGCCGCCGTTGATCTGCCGATCGACCGCCGCCGCCGTGTGCTCAGGATCCCAACGTTCATTTGGGAAGTACGTCGCGCCGAGATGATGGACCGGGTGGCGCCGACCGCCGAGGTCGTTAGCCATCCCCGGCCGAAGACCATCAATCTCCTCGCGGCCACCCTCGAGCGAGAGGTAGCCGAGCATGTGATCGAACGAACGATTCTCCAACATCAGCACGACGATGTGCTCGATCCGCTCACGACCATTACCCTCAGCGACAGTCACAGAACGCCTCGTTCACTCGATCGTCTCGCGCCATCTGAACCGATGAGCAAGCTTTGTCACCCATGTCCGCCGACGCCCAGCCGGGTAACCCTGGGCGGCGGCACGCTCCCGATGACGTGCGAGGCGCTCGTGGATCACGTCAGCCGTCTTCACCGCCACGGCCGCTTTCGCCCGTGTCTTCAACAGTCCCATGCCCGTCTCCGTTCAAAAGAAGGTCTTCACGCAGATCCGGCGCTTCAAACGCCGGGACCAAATCGTCGAGCACTATGCGTCCCGCACCGACGGGCCGCGCGCTGCTCCGGTCGATCGCCGTCCACATCGGCAGCGCTCAAACGTTCTCGCAAACGAGGATCCCGGCCAGGCTGGCCGGCGCGATCGTCGCGGCGACCCGGTCGACGACCGACTGCTCAAGCACCCCGGACGACAAGCCCCACAGCCGCTCATCGAGCGTATCGGAATGCTCCACGTCAGCCACCTCGACCTTCGACACCATCCCGTCGGCATCCTTCCCGACGAACGAGATGTCGCGCGCGCGGACGATCCCACGGCCGACGCGATCCCATCGGTAGCCGGAACCCTCCGCCCGTTACGTGCCTCCCGGGCCACTCGACTGACACGTAGTCGATCGGTCCCGGGACGGTGTCTCCATCAACTCGCCCTCCTTCTCGTATTGGAATTCCCGTAGGCAGCTGGCCCTCGCACTCTAACGTGGCGCGCTGAACGTTCGCAGGAACGTCCTCAGCGTCGAGGATGTGGGCATCCAGCCACCCAACGGCCGCCTTGTCTTGCCGGCTCGGAGGACCTCGTAGTCATCGATGCTGTCCGCGCCCAGCACCATCGCGAACAGCAGCGCCATCACCCTCGGCCGGCGCGGGATCGCAGCGCCTCGGTGGACTGGTTCGCCGACGAGCAAGCCGCAGGCGCCGGCGCCCGTGAGCGTCTCCAGACGCGAGCGAAGGACACTCCAGTCCACGTACCGGCCGATCTCCAATCCATGTCGCGCCTCGGCGCGTCGCGGAGGTGCCGGTGCGCTGCCAAGAGCCCCCTGCGATCAGCATTCGCGGCGCCAGGCCGCTCGCGCCGCAACCTGACCAGTCGCCTCGCCAACCCCTCGATCTTTAGCCGCTCGGCGAGCGGCCGGCCCGGCACCTTCTACGAAGATCGAATCCCCGACCGCATCAGGTCGATGAGGCGGCGCGGGTCACGCCCGCTCTCCTGGGCACCGGACCCGGGATCCACTTGATCGTCGAGGACGAGCGATCCTCGTGAGCCCGGATTGATCAGCCAGTCACGATGTCGTCTCGTCGCACGACCCCGATTAGGGTGCCGTCAGGTCGGGTGACGACGAGTGTGCGGAAGCCGTGGGCCTCGAACCACTCCTCGAGTTTCGCTTCCGTCAGGTGCGGACGGATCGTCTGCGGCCTGGGCTCCAAGACGGTATCGATCGGATGGCCATCCGAGAGCGTCTCGAGCGCTGATTTTCGGACACGCCCGAGGACCACACCGCCCGGGCTCAAGACCAGGGCGTACCCGTACGGCGAGTCGGCGATCGCCCGCCCTACGTCACCCGTCGAGGCGTCGAGCAGGGTGGTCGCGACGTCATGGCGGGCGAAGCTCCCGGCGGTCGGCTCGCCCGCTCGCGTGCCTTCGCACGGCAGGCCGTGGGCGAGCCAATCGACCTTGCCGGGGGTGTAGTCATAGACGCGGGTGAAGCCGAGAGTGGCGAGCCGGCACGCGGCGCGTGGACTCAAGTCTCAGAGGCCGTCCCAGCAGTAGACAACGACTTCGCGCGCCCGATCCAGCCGGTCGGCCGTATCGGCGTTCAGCTCCGCGAGCGGAAGACTGATCGCGCCCGGGAGATGTAGCTTCTCATAGTCCTGCCTCGGCAGGACCTCGACGACCTGCGCCCCACCTGCGATCAGTTCGTGAAGGTTGGCGATGTTGATGGTCGTCACGGTCATGTGTTCGCCTGGACTGGGAATGGTCGCAGGTCGATGGTCCCTCGACAAGCGTCACCAGATCCGTAACAGGGCCTTGCAGGACGCGCGTCAGGTGAACCGGCACCACCGCCAAGAATCTGGGACTCCTCGGGCAGCAAGGGTCGCTGGGACGCGTCGATCGCCTTCGCGCCTTGGCTACGCGCCGTTTCGCCAGGACTGATTGATGGACCCGTCGGCGAGTCGGCCGGGCTCTGATCTGAGAAGACTTCACCCCGGCTCATGGTGATCGTCTCCGCCCACGCTCGCTGGCCCGGGGGTCGGACGAGGTCGTTTACTCAGCCGATCGACTTGCGATCGAGCGCACGCGGATAATCATCCGTCACAACGCGCTTTGGCCAGATCCACTCGATCACCGTATGCGAGATCTTCCATTCCCCGTTGATCTTCTTGTAGTCGTGCTCGTACGTGGCGTAGCCGACGATTGGGTCATCCGAGGCCGTCTCCCAGACATCTAAGAGATACGACCGGCTCCGCGCCGTGTCAGGCCCGGTCACGTCAACCCAGAGATTGGTCGTCATGTGGAACCCGTCATAAGGCAGGCGGTCGCGATGTCCCTCGACCAGCCTGGGCAGGATTTGTTCGCGTCCATGCCAGGTCCCGAGATGCCCCCATTCGCACACGGCATCGTCGAGATAGAGATCCATGAATCCGTTCCAGTCACGCGAGTCGAAAAGATGTGAGTAGAGTTGCATCACCTTGCGGATCCGCTCGATGTCGAGCAGCTTACGCAGCTCCGCCACCTCTTCTGAGGTCAACCCGCCATCTGAAACTTGTCCCATGCCGTTTCCTTCCATATTCATGTTCGCGGGGTGTCAGTTTAGATTAGGTTTGCCGGGTTGGTCTTCGGGCGATCAGGACGAACCCTGTGCGCCGCTGAAGGCAACACAGCAACCCCGGCCCACGCTGTACTGCGGTCGAAGGCTGCCGCCAGCGCCCTCCGGCGCGCTTTGCGCCGGCCGGTTCATGTCTGCTCGGCGCTTATCAGTGAGCCCCGCAGCTACCGCACTACCGCCGAGTACTGTACCGGAATCGCGGCTGCCAGCCGTTGCTCAGGTTCGTCCGCAGCTGAAGTCGATCTCCTAAGGAAGGTGCGCTTCTCACGATGCATATAGGTGCTTTTCTCCCTTCGTTTGAATTTGGCTCCGATCACGGGGCCGTGCGGGGGTTCATCGAGGCCACCGACGAGTTGGGCTATGACCATCTGCTGGTGCCCGAGCATGTATTGGGGGTCGACCTGTCGCGCTACCCGAAGTTGGCCGAGCGTGCGAGGTCTGATTACCGCGATGCGTTTCGTGAGCCGTTCGCGCTGTTGGGGTATGCCGCGGCGATCGCGCCTCGTCTTGAGCTGGTGCCGCACGTCCTGGTGCTTCCGCAACGGCAGGCCGTGGTGGTTGCCAAGCAGGCCGCAGAGGTCGATCTGCTGAGCGGCGGGAAGCTTCGTCTCGGGGTTGGGATCGGCTGGAGCGACGTCGAGATGGAAGCGTTGGGTGCCGAGTGGCGGACGCGTACGAGCCGATTCGAAGAGCAGATTGAGGTTCTACGGCTACTGTGGCAGGAGCCGCTGGTCGATTTCGAGGGCCGGTATCACCGGCTGCATGGTGTCGGCATCAATCCCCTGCCGGTGCAACGGCCGATTCCGATCTGGGTCGGCGCGTGGACCGAGCCCGGGCTCAAGCGGGCCTGTCGGATCGGCAACGGGATCTCGTGCCCGGCGATGTTGGACGACACCGCCGCCAACAAGAAGGGTGCATCGGCCTTCGGCGAGTGGGAGGCAACCTACGACAAGCTTCACGGCTGGGTTCGTGAGTTCGGACGTGACCCGGAGACGTTCCCGATCGAGAACGCGCTGTTCCTGGACCAAGGGACCCCGGACGATTGGTGCCGACAGGCCGAGATGTTTCGCGCGCTCGGTACGACGCATCTGTGTCTGCACACGATGACGGGTGGCACGCCCGGGGCGCCGGCGAGCGCTACTCCCGATGTGCACATCGAGCGCTTGCAGGTGGCAATCGAAGCGCTCGGCGACCTCGTCACGACGTGACGACGAAGAGCTGGTTCATCACCGGTGCCTCGAGCGGCTTCGGCCGCGAGTTCGCACATGCCGCGCTGTCACGCGGCGACCAGGTCGCCGGCACATCGCGCGACGTCGGCAGACTCGATGACCTCGCGGCCGACTTCGGCGACCGGTTCCTGGCGCTCGAGCTCCACGTCACCAAGCAGGCAGCCGCGTCTGAGGCCGTCCGTCGCGCGCACGAGCGCTTCGGCCGGCTGGACGTCGTCGTCAACAACGCCGGCTACGGCACCTATGGCGTAATCGAGGAGCTCAGCGAGGAGGAGGCCCGCGCCCAACTCGACACGAACTTCTTCGGCGCGCTCTGGGTCACCCAGGCGGCGCTGCCCATCCTGCGGGCGCAGGGCGGCGGCCACATTGTCCAGATGTCTTCCCTTGGCGGCCACTTCGCGGCACCGTCTCTGGGTATCTACCACGCGTCGAAATGGGCGCTGGAGGCAATGAGCCAGTCGTTGGCCGCCGAGGTCGCCGAGTTCGGTATCCACGTGACCCTCATCGAGCCCGGTGCTTTCGCCACGCAAGCGGAGGCATCGGCCCGCGAGGCGGCGCAGCCGCTGGCGGCCTATGCGGCGGCTCATGATGCGCTGCGCCGGCTCCGGGAAGGCGATGCGGACGGGCCGACGGCAGCGGCGAACGTCGGCGATCCGAGAGCTGGCGCCCAAGCCTTGCTCGCCATCGTCGATGCCGACGACCCGCCGCTGCGAGTGCTCTTCGGTCCGAACGCGCGGTCGATCGTCGAGGCCGAGTATGAGGGCCGCTTGGCGCAGTGGCGCGCGGCGGAGCCGTACTCGGACCTGAGTGCTCAGCGAACCGTCAGCCCGGGCTGAGGTCAGGATGTGGCACCCATGGGCAGGCGCAGGAAGCCGCAGCACATCGTGGACTGAGGCGGTGGCGTAGAGTCGGCGTCGCCGCAGGCGCCGTGGGGTCGAGGAAACCCGTGGCGATGTTCAGGTCGTGGTATGACCCGGGCCGGTCGCACATAACGGCGCCCCGGCCAATCCGTTCGTCGGAGGTTGACGCCGTGCATTCGAAGTATCCGAACGTGTTCAACCCGATCAAGATCGGGCCGGTGAAGGTGGACAACCGCTTCTATTTCGCGCCTCACGGCCTCAACATGACCTATGGGCGCAACGAGCCGTCCAACGACTTCGTCGCCTACAGCTCGGCGCGGGCGCGCGGGGGCTGCGGCCTGTTGATCCAGAGCCTGCACGTGCACGGGAAGCTGCCGAACTCCTGCTCTCCGTGGCCCGAGGAGAACGTTCCCTCCTTCACGGCGATGGCCGACGCTATCCATCGTGAGGGCGCCAAGGTGTTCGGCCAGCTCTTCTACTTCTGGGGCGTGTCGGGACAGTGGTGGCCGCTCGCCCCGCAGCGTCCGGCGCTCGCGCCGTCAGCGATGCAGCAGAACTGGAACAACGATTCGACCCACCCGCTGACCCGCGAGGAGCTGCGCTCGTTCATCGACGCCTACCGGCAGTCCGCAGCGCACCTGCGCCAAGCCGGCTACGACGGCATCGAGATCCACGTATCGCACGGCACGCTGCCCGAGCAGTTCGCCTCGCCGTACTTCAACCGGCGCAGCGACGAGTACGGCGGGAGCATCGAGAACCGGCTGCGCTTCGCATTGGAGTGCCTGGAGGCGGCACGCGAGGGTGCCGGCGACGAGATGGCAGTGGGGATCCGCTTCAACTGCGACGAGCTGCTGTCCGGGGGCTACGACACGGCCGCAGGGCGGGACATCCTCGGCCGCCTGTGCGCGTCGGGGCTGGTGGACTTCGCCGATCTCGACGTCGCCGTCGAACCCAACCAGCTCTGGATCGGGATGCCGTCGATGTTCGTCGACAAGCAACCCTACCGGCCCTACGTCGAGGCGATCCGCGACGCGGCCGGCGACGTGCCGGTCCTCAGCGTGCTCGGCCGCGTGCACTCCATCCAGGAGGCGGAGGAGGCGATCGCCGCCGGAATCTGCGACATGGTCGGCGCCGCGCGCGCGCTCATCACCGAGCCCAACCTCGTGCGCAACGCGCGCGACGGCAAGGAGGAGCGCAGCCGTACCTGCATCAGTTGCAACCACTGCATGGAGAACGTGATGGTCGGACAGTTGGCTTGCTCCATGAACCCCTCGACCTTCCGCGAGCGGCTCTGGGGCGAGGAGACCTTCGAGTCGGTCACCGCGACCCCCTCGAAGGTCGTCGTGATCGGCGGCGGGGTCGGCGGTCTGGAAGCCGCCCGGGTCGCCGCGATGAAGGGTCACGACGTCGTGCTGTTCGAGGCGCGCGACGAGGTCGGGGGCGGCCTGCGCGTCTGGGCCACGATGCCAAGCCGCCAGACCCTGCAGCTCGGCGTGGACTGGTGGGAGCGGGAGCTGCGGCGGCTCGGCGTCGACGTGCGCCTGAGCATCGAAGCCACCGCCGAGGACGTCCTCGCGGAGGCGCCCGACGCCGCCCTCGTGGCGACCGGCGGGCGCTACTCGCGCACCGGTCACAGCGGCTTCCTCAACCAACCCATCGCGGGACACAACCGCGACATGGTGATGACGCCGGAGGACTACCTGCTCGGCGGCCGCAAGCCCACCGGCAAGGTCGTCATCATCGACGGCGAGGGCATCCACACCGCGACCGGCATCGCCGAGATGCTCGCCGCAGACGGTGTGCAGGTCGAGCTCGTCACGGCCACCTTCGCCCCCGTGTCCATGAACCTCATGGGGACCGTCGAGGTCGGCTTCATCGTCAACCGGCTCAAGGCGGGGGGCGTCAACCTCTCGACCTCGACCTGGGTGCGCAGCATCGGCGAGCGCCGCGTCACGCTCTACGACGTCTTCAATGGGCAGGAGCGCACGGTCGACGGCGTCGACGCCGTGCTGTTGGCCACCGCCCGCGAGCCCAATGACACCCTGACCGCCCAGCTCGAGGGCAAGGTCAGCCAGCTCTTCACCCTCGGCGACGCGCTCGCGCCGCGGCCACTGTACGCGGCCTCCTATGAGGGCCAGATGTTCGCGCGCTTCATCGGCGAGCCCGGCGCCCCGGCGACGTTCAACGAGGCCTACTGGCCGGAGCCCGACCGTAACTTGCTCCCCGCCCCCGCGGCCATCCCCCTCAGCGAGCTGGCCGCTACAGCTACGGCCCCTCCCTCCTCGGGCTGAGTAGGAGCGGGCGGGCCGGAGTGACCGCCGTCACCTCAAAGTCAGTATGAACGCGCTGGGGCTGGCCCTCGCGCGTTGCAGGTGCGCGGGTCAGCGTCCGCGGTGTTGAGGGCCGTCTTTTCGCTGGGCCTTGACCGCGAGCTGCACCGGTCATGACGCGGCCGTGGTTTTCCCGACGCGCACTGTTGGCTGTTAGGTCGTTACCTGTCAGTGTTGGGTTACCTGTCAGTGTTGGGTGAACCCGGCGTCTACCGGCAGCGTGATGCCGGTGACATAGCGCGCCTCGTCAGAGGCTAAGAACACCAGCGCGTTTGAGACATCGATCGCCTCGACATACGGGATCGGCAGCGCGTGCATCGTCTTGGCAGCCTCGACGAAATCTTGGTGGGTCGCGTTCGGCGCCTTGTCGGGTCGGAACAGATTGTATGTGTCTTGGTTCAGCAGCATAGGCGTGCCCGTATTGGTTGGCGCGAGGTTGGTCACGCGGATGCAGTAAGGCCCGAGCTCGAGCGCCAACGTCCGTACCAGTCCCACGATCGCATGCTTGGCGGCAACGTAGTCAGCGATGTTTGGAACGCCACGCAACGATGCGCCCGAGCTCGTGATCACGATCGCGCCGCCGCGGCCGCCGGCGATCATGTGGGGCACCACGACCTTGGCCGCGTTCCAGCTGCCCGTGAGCGTGACGTCGATGACAGCCTTCCAGAGCTCCGTCGGAATCTCATGCGCGAGCATTGGCATGTGACCGATGCCAGCCTGTGCGGAGACGATGTCGAGCCGTCCAAACTCCGCCACGCCGCGGTCCACGACTCCCTTGAGCGCAGCGTCGTCGCGCACGTCGGCTTTCGCGAACACGATTCGCCGCCCCAGGGCTTGCACCTGATGAGCGGTCTCTTCGAGGTCGGCAAACGTCGGCCACGAGTAGAAGACGCCCGGCATCCGTTCGCAGGCGTCGATCGCGATGATGTCAGCGCCTTCCTCTGCCATGCGCACGCAGTGGCTGCGCCCTTGCCCGCGCGCGGCTCCGGTCACGAACGCCACCTTGTTCTCGAGACGTCCCACGTGTTGCCGCTTCCTATCACAGGTGGCGACTCGGCCGGCGAGACTTCCGGGGGCCATCGGCAATCGATCGCTTCTATCCGGTCGCCGACGGGAAGTCCATCGACGGACCGAACCGAGCGATAGCCACGGGGCCCCCGATCGCGACCCTTTCGCGCAGCTCGCGGCCACGACGATCGGGCTGTCGCCCGGGTGATGACGAGGCACACCGCTTTGTCGCTGCTGGTGCCGTTGCCCTGGGTCAGATCGACGCGGAAGTCCTTCCCCGCGGCGATCGGGGGGACGCGTAGAGCATGCCTGCGACCCCATCGCCTCCGGTCAGGCGCGGGTGTTGACCTCGAGCAGTCCGAGCAAAGGCCGTCACGCCGCCGAGGCTCGGAATCGGCCCACGAGCTGCCGGGCCTTGGGACGGTCCTGGCGCCGTTCGGAGGCTCGGCCGCGCCCTGGACCGGCATCGCCCCCCGGTGAGCGCACAGCCTGGCTCCCAACAGACCTTCTTGACCCTGGCCGGATCGATTCCGACCTGCGCGAGAGCTTGCCAAGCCAAGGGGTGGGAAACGACGCGCCGTGTTGGCGCGCCTTATTGGCTTTGACGCGATCTGCACCCGGGTCGATTGGCGCCCTGCGGTGGTCGCTTACGGGCTCCAGCGGGCGTTGGTTCACGAGCGCCTCGAGCCCCGGATTTTGAGACGGGGCGAACTGCGGATCCGTCCTCACCGGCGTGCGCTAACCCGCGGCGCTTCGTGGGCACTTCGAACATTTGCTCGCGTCGAAGCCGAGCTCGCCGCGCGGCCACGACGACACCGAGGACGACGATGAACCCTCATGGAGGGCGCGATACCGCGATCTCAGCCGCGAGGCATTCGATGGCGCGATGACGGCCATCGTGGTATCGAATAGAGAGGCGTCCTCAGATACCGGACGTTTGCGAGCCAATCGTGAAGGATTCGTTATGGTCCACTTGGCAACCGCATGTTTAGTCTGCGATGATCAAATTTGGGGTAGTTACGTGGGGCATAGCGAGAGGAGGCCGAGATTGGCCAAGGATTCCGTACCTCGGATTGAGCCGGACGGCGAGGAACGCTGCGCTCCGGTGGCGCATGTGTCTCGGGCACGTCTGTTCAAAGGATCGGTTGGGCTAGTCGGTGCGCTGGCAGGTGCCGCAGTCGGCGGCGCCCAGTTGGCTTCATCTGCAGATTCGCGCGGCTCGGCTTCGACAGACCGCGAGATCCTCACGTATGGGCTTCTGATCGAGCGACTTCAGGCCGCCTTCTATGCCGCGGCGCTTGCCGGCGGGCAGCTCACCGGTGAGGCTCGACAGTTCGCGCAGGTCGTTGGCGCCGAAGAGCAGGCGCACGTTAACTACCTAAGCGCCGCGCTCGGGGCGAGCGCTGGGGCCAGCCCCCAGTTCAGCTTCGCCGACGCGGCCACCGACCCCGCGAAGTTCATCGCCACGGCGATCTCACTCGAGGAGACGGGGCTCGGCGTCTACAACGGGCAAGCGGTCAGCCTCACGCCGAAGACGCTCGCGGCCGCGGCCCGAATCGTATCCGTCGAGGCCCGGCATGCCGCCTGGGCACGCGCGCTCGCCGGGAAAGACCCGGCGCCGGTGGCGGTTGACGTCCCGATCGCGGTCGCTCAAGCCAAGCAAACCTTCGCACCGTTCATCGTGCCGTGATGCCCGGCAGCGATCCCCAATCCCTGAAAGTCGACGATTTCGACGTCGACGGCGCCGTGCGCGAAGCGTTCGAGCGCATACCACAGCAGACACGCGCGGGGTTCCTTGCCCGGACGGTGGCCGCAGGGGCGGCCGCGCTAGGCGCGGCGGCAGCGTGGCCGGCGTTGGCGTCCGCCAAACCGTATGCGAGCGACATCACGATCCTCAACTTCGCGCTGTCGCTCGAATACCTGCAGGCGTCGTTCTACACCGAGGCCGAGCAGATCGGCGCGCTACGCGGCGCTCTGGCCCACCAGGCAGCGGTCGTGGGCATGCACGAACGGGCACACGTGAAGGCCTTCAAACAGCTGCTCGGTCCCGCAGCGATCAAGGAACCGACGTTCAATTTCCACGGTGTCACCGAGAACCCGGATGCGTTCCGCAGCACCGCGGTGGCGCTCGAGGATCTGGCGACTGCCGCATACAAGGAGCAGGCGCCGCTGATCAAGTCGAAGAGCTATTTGGCCGGGGCGCTCGCGATCCACTCGGTTGAGGCACGCCATGCGGCCTGGATCAGGCGGCTCGCCGGGTTCCTTCCGGCGGCGCACGCGTTCGATGATCCGCTGAGCGACGCGAAGGTGGTCCAGATCGTCAACTCGACCCACTTCGTGACGCTGAAGGAACCGGAAACGAGTATGGACGCCAAGCCTCAGTTCACGGGGTAGGCACAACAGGCGGGAGCGTGGGATTGGGCAAGCGAGTTGTGTTAGCTGGGGCGTTCGCCGTCAGCTTCTTGGCGGCGGCGTTGCTCTCTTCCCACGTTCTCCCGTCCCGCGTTCTCGCGCGCGGCCAATCGATGCCGCCGCTTGCGGCGTCCGCCGGCGCGCCGCTGACGGCGCTGCCATCGGCGTTCGATATCCACCGCCTGGTGCCATTCAGCGATTCCGCCGCCGATACGCGGTGGGCGCCCGTGCTGCGAGCGACCGTCGCTCGCGACGAGCCAGGTCCGCGAGCCGCCCCGGTCGGCCAGATCCCGACGCTCACCCCGGACGGCACCACAAACATCGTCGTTGCCGACGGCGAGGCCGATGTGGACGGCGCAACATGGGTTCGCGTCGGTCTGTCGGTCCTTCCCAATGACACCGAAGGCTGGGTGCCCCGAAGCTCGCTCGGGGGCTGGTCGTTCGTCGATACACGACTCGTCATCGACCGAGCCCGATTCACCGCAACGCTGTATCGGGCGGGGCGCGTCATCTTTCGTGCGCGAGTCGGTGTGGGGGGGCCGGGCACACCCACGCCCGCGGGACAGTTCTACGTGCGCGACCGCCTGAGCGGCTTCGCGAACCCCATCTATGGACCGCTCGCGTTCGGTACCAACGCGCGCTCCCCGACGCTCACAGATTGGCCCGGCGGCGGTGTCGTGGGAATCCACGGGACCAACCAACCATCGCTGATTCCAGGGCGGATCTCCCACGGCTGTGTGCGGCTTACGAACGCTGCGATCTTGAAGCTCGGGAAGCTCATGCCGGTCGGCACTCCGGTGACGATCGAATGAGCCGGCGTCGCGACATCGTGGCCTTGATCACCGGCAGTTTCCTTGCGCTCGGTGGAGTGCCCGGCGAAGCTATTGCGGCCCCAAAGACATCGACGGCCACGGCGCCTCAGCAGCTGGTGAATCAGTACCCGCTGGGTCCTCAGAGATTGTGCTGCAGCGGACAGACCGGTCCGAGCGGGACGACCGGCTCGAGTGCACCGAGCCGATCCGCGCCACCTGCCGCTATAGGCCCGGCGTCCGGGCGCGCGCAGACCGCGGCCAAGCCGATTGGACATGGCGCGACGGGTGGCGTGTCCGCTGTGCTCCTGATCGGCCTCGGCGTACTGGCGCTGCTTCTCGTCGCCAGTGCCGCCGCCGTGCACCGCAGGCGCCGGCTAACGGCAACTGTCCTCCGACCTGGAGTCGCCTCTCCCCCGGTCCTGCCGCACTCGATGGGCGTCGGTCCCGCCGCGAGTCTTGCCGCCGGCGACCCCACGTCTCGTGCGGAACCGGCGTGGGATCGCTCGCCCGTGCCGGCCGCTGCTGCGTCCGAGGTCGAGGAGCGGGAATTCCGCCGGCTCGACGCGAACGGCGACGCCGGCGGCGCTTTCAACCTCGGGGTTCTGCTCCATCAGCGCGCCGACCTCGACGGCGCGTCGGCAGCATACGAGCGCGCCGAGCGCAGAGGCGACCCTGACGCCGCGTTCAACCTCGGCGTGCTCTTGTACGAGTTCGGCAATCTCGACGGCGCCGAGGCTGCCTGGCGACGGAGCGCGGGACGAGGGCATGTACGGGCGGCCGCGAACCTCCTGTTTCTGTCTCGTCGTCGTCGCCAGTTGGAGCGCGGCACCGCGACCGCGTCCGAGGCGCCGGGCCTTGCGGAGTTCGAGGAGCTCTCCTACCGCCGCGCCGACGAGAGCGGCGCTGCGACGGGCGCGTTCAACCTCGGCGCGATGCTCCATCAACGGGGCGACACGGCTGGAGCGCTCGCCGCATACGAGCGCGCCGAGCGCAGAGGCGACCCCGACGCCGCGTTCAACCTCGGCGTACTTCTCTATGAGATCGGAGATCTCGACGGTGCCGAGGGTGCCTGGCGACGGAGCGTGGGACGAGGCCACGCGAGAGCCGCTGAGAACTTGGAATTTCTACGGCGCTACCGCCACGACCTGGAGACCGCGGGAGTCGCTGGCGGAGCGGGTGACGACAGATGAGCGGCGCGGAGCGGCCTCGCCGAGACAGCGCGCGACCATGTCGCGACGCCGTCGCGGGACATGTCGCGACGCCGTCGCGACTGTGTCGCGTCCAGTCGCGGGACGTGTCGCGTCCCGTCGCGGCGGTGACCCGCCCCGTCGCGACCGGCAATCCGACCTAACCCAACGCACCTGAACCCTAAGAGGCTCCCCATGCAACCTTCCACGCCGCCTCATGCCGCCGGACACACTCCCTCGTCCGCCGATCTCCCGTACGGCCCGCTCCCGGTGCGGTCAGGGCGAACAACGTCCGGGCCGCCGGGATCGACGCCGCTGGAGCAGCTGGTAGATCTTTCGTGGCTCGCGCCCGAGGGACCACCGCCGAACGCCGAGGTGGTCAACGACGCCGAGCCGGTCGCCGACGAGGATGCCCCATCGGATTCCGCCCTAGCCATGTCGCTCACCACTCAAAAGCCCGAAGCCGACGATGACGTCCACTTTGGCGTCGCTGCCAGAGCGCTCGGCGTCTCGCGGAAGACGGTCGAACGGATGGTCAAACGCGGACAGCTCGAGCGTGGGCCGTCGGACGCTCCGGCGATGGTCTCGAAGCGTTCGTTGGTAGCCGCGCTCGAGCAGCGCCGCCGGGACGTGACCCATCTGACGCGAGCGACCGAGATCGAGCAAACCGGATCAGGAACCGTGTGGCGCAGCCCGGACTCGCCGCAGGACCCGGCGTGGGCGCTACGCGAGGTGCTGATTCCGGTCCTCGCGCCGTTGCTAGACGAGTTCGTTGCCGTGCGAACTCGGGCCGAGGTCCTCGAGGGCCAGCTCGACAGCATCACGGCTCGCGCCGAGCACGAGCGTAAGCGTGATGAGCTGCTGTTCGCGCTTGCAACGAGCGGCTGGTGGGGCCGTAGAAAGACTCGCAGGGCCGTGCTTCGGCACTACATCGTCGGGGACGAGCCGTCCCAGCCAGGCTCAGGAGCCGACTAGGACTCAACCGAGCTGCTTGCCGAGCCCGGCGCCCGTGCGCATCCCCCATGAGGGTCGCGAACCAGGGTCAGCTTGCTCCCACGTTCCGGATGACCAGCCTTTGTCTGACCGCTGCGTCCAGGATTCGAAGATGCATCGACGCCGACCGCCGGATGGCACAACGGTTGACCACGCTCGCCCGCGACAGGCTCGGGGCCGGGCCGCAGAGTCCCTCTGCGCGGCGCTCGGCGTTGCCGGCTCGAGAGGCGCCGAGACAATTGGCGGCGTGTCGCCCACCCGAGCGGCGCGATGCAGGATCCTCGATCTAGACCGAAGTTCCCTCTGGTGAGGCGGCCCGGATTCGGCTCATTCCGTAGGCTTTCGGGCTGTTTGGGGTGCTCGGGTCGTGTCTACCGGGTGGCCACGACGGGGGCATGTTGGGCGAGGTCGAGCGCCTCGGCTTGTAGCGCGGTCGGCTGGGTGAGCTTCTCGAACGTGCTGTTGGCGCCGTGCAGGCGGGTGGTGTTCCGGGTCTGGGTGGAGAGCTCGGCGAGGAGGGTGCGGTAGCTGTGCGCGGGCTGATCGCTGCTGGTCCGTTTCGTCTGAGCTTTGTGTTGCGCGGCGGGGGAACGGACGGCTTTGGCGACGGGGTCGGGACTGACGGGCCGGTCCTCGTCGCTGAACAGCAGCGGTTTCCACGCGGCCTTCAAGTGCCAGGTGAGGTAGTAAGCGAGCATGCAGATCAGCACGTGCGCGCGGACGCGGTCCTCGAGGCGGTGATGGATCGGGCGGATCTGTAGCTCGGGGCCTTTCAGTGACCCGAACGCCCGCTCGGCCTGTTCGAGGTTCTTGTAGGCGCGCACGACATCGGTGGGTGGGAGGTCGGCTTCGGTGAGGCTGGTGCGCAGGATGTAGAACCCGTCCAGCGCCGCCTCTTCAGCGATCCCGGCTGTGTCGCGGGTGTAGGTGAAGGTGGTGTCGGTGATCTCGATCTGGAAGTGCTTGCGCATCCGATGGCGCTTCAGTGCCGGTCCGACTGCCAGCCCGATCTGACCGGCGCCCAGCAACGTCCCGCCCTCGACGCGGTGCGCGATCTGAGCGAGGTCGGCTTCGGTCGCGGCGAGCAGCTCCTCGCGTTTGCGAGCGCGCTGCGCGCCGACCAGCGGGTTGCGGCACACGATCAGCCGCTCGCCGGGGAACTCGTCGGCGTCGGTGATCTCCCCGAGGTTCTGCTCGTCAAACAGTGACGGTTGGAAAGCGCCGGATCGGGCGAGTTTCTTGATCGTCGGGGCTTTCAGCGCGGTGATCCAGTCGACCCCGCCGACCTGGCCCAGCAGCTCGATGTTCGCCTTGGTGACCATCCCGCGATCCGCGACCACGACGACCCGTGAGAGCCCGAAGCGGTCCTTCAGCTTCGTGACCTGCGCGGGCAGCGTCGCATCGTCGTGCAGCTCGCCACTGAACACCTCGACCGCGACCGGCCGCCCGGCCATGTCACACAACAGCCCATAGATGATCTGTGGGAGCCCGAGTTTCCCATCACGCGAGTACCCCAACTTCGCCAACGGACACGTCCGCCCCTCGAAGTAGCTCGAGGACACGTCATAGAGCACCATCTGCCCATCGGCGAGGTGACGGGCAGCGAGCCGGTCCTCGATCCGCTGCTGGCGCTCGAGCAGCCAGTCCATCGCCGCGTAGAGATCATCCTCATCCGCGCCCTCCACACCCAACTCGCTCGCGAGCGTGGACTGCCCCAAGGTGCGGACCATCCCGAGCTTCGACCCCGGGCAGATCACCCGCCCGACGATCATCGCCATGCACAGATCTCGCTCCCGGCACGCTGAACGATCAACCAGCTTAGAGAGCTCAAGCCGGCCGGCCATAGCGAGCGCCGCGTTCACGTGCCCGGCCGGGAGGGAGCGCTCGATCTCGAACGCGTCCCTGGCGTTCACCAGCGTCTCGCCCGCCAGGACACGTCGGATCGCGTCGATCGCCTCAGCCGGGAGATGCGAGAGGTTCGCGAGCGTCTCCTTCTTGACCTTCCCGTCTTGGCGGTAGGAGCGCCGGAGCAACGTCGCCGTGTACTCACGATCCCCAGACCGTCGCGTAGTCGTGCTCACGTGCATCGCGCCACTTTGCCGAGCGGGACGGCCCATACCTGGACAATACCGCATATCAAGGCGACTAGTAGTGGGTACACATGATGACAACAAAAGGTCCGGAATTCCCACAACTACAGGGATCCCGGCCTCTACTCCGGCTGACTACCGGGGGAACTTCGGTCTAGCCATACTGCACTCGCGTTCGGCGGCCGGCGCTGGTCTCGTACATCCCTTCGCCGAGAGAGAAAGCGCCGCCCGGGCCATACTCGCGACTTCGCCGTCGCCGCGCTGCCCAGCACGATCGTAAGCCGCCTCGGCCTCGGCGAGCGCTCCCCGGGCCTCGAGCAGAACGCCGAGGTTGAACGCAGCGCCTGCGTCCCCGCGTTCGTCCGCGCGCATGAACGCCGCCTCAGCCTCGGCCAGCGCCCCATGCTCTGCGAGCAACACGCCGAGCCGGTACGCAGCATCAGCATCGCCGCGGTTATCGGCGCGCCGGTACGCCGCCTCGGCCTCCGCCAGCGCACCCCGGCCCTCGAACAGAACGCCGAGGTTGAACGCAGCATCGGCATCGCCGTGGTTATCGGCGCGCCGGTACGCCGCCTCGGCCTCCGCCAGCGCACCCCGGTCCTCAAGCAGAACGCCGAGGTTGAACGCGGCGCGAGCGTCGCCGCGTTCGTCCGCGCGCCTGTATGCCGCCTCGGCCTCGGCCAGCGCCCCTTGCTCTTCGAGCAATCGACCGAGGTTCGAGGCGGCGATGCCATGGCCACGCTCGTCGGCGCGACCATAGGCAGCTTGCGCTTCAACCACGCCCCCTTGGCCCTCGAGCAGCAGACCGAGGTGGTAAGCGCCAGCGCTGTCGCCGAGCTGATCGGCGCGACGGTAAGCCGCCTCGGCCTCGGCCAGCGCCCCTTGCTCTTCGAGCAATCGGCCGAGGTTCGAGGCGGCGATGCCATGGTCACGCTCATCGGCGTGACCATGACGGTAAGCCGCCTCGGCCTCGGCGAGCGTCCCCTGCTCTTCGAGCAATCGGCCGAGGTTCGAGGCGGCGATGCCATGGTCATCCTCATCGGCGTGACCATTGGCCGCAGGCGCTTCAACGACGCCCCCTTGGCCCGCGAGCTGCTGACCGAGGTTGAAAGCGCGAGCGGTCTCGGCCGGCTCGGGGGGATCGTCCACGTTTCCCCGAGATAGCCGGCTGTTTGAGCTGTTGCCACTGCCAGCCGCACTGGCTTTGGCGCGATGCCCGTCGGTGTGAATCTGGGTCCCGGTAGTTAGGGCGGCGGCTTCCGACGTCGCACCGCTGGCCCTGCCCGCGAGGGCTGACCGGCCACCGCTGCGGGAGGGCCGACGCCGGAGCCAAGCGACGAGCAAGCCAGCAACAAGTACCAATGCCAGCGTGAGCGCCAGACCCCATAGGATGATCGTCCAGGGCACGCTTCCCGAGCGAGGCTGGTGGGCCGATCCTCGGGGCACCGAGCGGGAGGGTGTGGCTGGACGCTCCGGAAGCACAGGGGCCACGGTCGGGCCTGTCGGCCGCGGTCTGAGGCTCGATCGTGTGGTCGATGGTGCGGCCGTCTGCGGCAGTGGGTTCGACCGGCGGACGGATGGCCCGGCCTTGGCAAGAAGCGCCAGCGTGCGCGGGCCGGCAATCCCCGTGACCGGCAAGCCGTGCGCTCGTTGGAGCCGCCTGACCGCTCCGTCGGTTAGAACCCCATACCGGCCATCGATGGGGCCTGGCGAGTCGCCGGCAGACGCCAGGCGTCGTTGGAGCGAACGCACCACGTTGTCGCCGCCGGATTGATCGCCTGCCCCCGGGCCGAGAACGAGGACTGGCTCGCTCACCGCGGCCCAGGTGCGCGGACCCACGATGCCGTCGACCTGCAGACCGCGCGCCGCCTGGAACGCAAACACCGCGTATCGCGTACGCGGACCATAGAGTCCGTCAATCGGCCCGGGCGGATAGCCACCGGCCCCGAGATCGCGCTGCAGGACCCGCACAAAAGAGGAACCGCCGCGGCTGCTGTAGCCACTCCCTAACGACAGCACAGAGTGTTCGAGGCGGGAAAGGGCGACGCGCGGCGGCGCCCCACTCGCCCGGGCGTGCGCGGAAGCCTCCGGCTGCGCAGGACCAGCCCCCGCTCCGAGCGCCGTCGCCGGGAAGGCGAGGGCGAGCACGCCAATCGCGAGCGTCCGGCATGCCGTTGTTCTTGGCTTCCTCGGGAGGCGAACGAGCTGGGCGGCCTCGCCCTTTTTGACCCGGAGCCAGCGGGTCACCGAGGTCGCTAGTTGGACCGGCCTCCGGCTTCGGCCGCCCGGAGATAGCGGAGCTGACTGACCGTGCAGCGTCGCGACAGGTTCCGTCGCGACAGATCCTGTCGCGACGGGTCCCGTCGCGCTCGGCGGTGTCGCGACCGGCTGTGTCGCGGGCGGTCGTATGACGGACGCGTCTGTCGCCGCGGCTCTTGTGGCGGAAGGCGGCGGCACGAGCGACGGCGTCGCCTGGGGCCGTGGCGAGAGAGAGCACCGTCCAGCGACCTGGGTCGCCCGCGGGGTCCCTTCAGCGGAGTCGGCGACTGAGGGATCCGGCGAGGCGGTCTTGGTGGTCGTCGCCGATGTGGCGGCGCCGCGGGTGGGCGCGCCTGCCGAGTCCCCGCCGCCGATGAGCGGGGTGATCCCGATGCCAATCCGGGTCGAGCGCGTGGCGGGCGTTGGCGGCGCGGCCTGCGCCGGCGCCATGGTCGCAAGGACCTGTCCGAGCTGCGGGCCAGAGGCCGCCGAGCCGCTCTTCGATGGTCCACTCTTGGGACTCAACAAACCGTCGGGCGTGGCGGTGGTCACGACGCTGCGCAGTGCCCGAGAAGTCCGATTGGAATCAACGGTTGTTCGCGTTGCGTCAGCGAGACTCCGTGGTCCCGCCTCCGACGCGGAGCTCGTGCCGACCGGCACCAGGGAAGCCGAAGATCCGCTTGACTCAGTCGCCGGGCCTATCGTCGCGGCCAGCGCCGAATTCGCGTAGAGGCGAGAAGCCGACACACTGGCGGTCGCCATCAGACCGAAAAACTGAAGCGGTGAATGATTCGCACGCATTGCGGATTTGCTTCTCCATCCCCACCCCGGTCGAGGAGAACCAACAACCAATTCTGAGCCCCAAAGCCAGCGTCGAACCTAGTAAGCAATCCGCTCCTCAGCAAGCCTTGAGTTGGAGATTAACTCGGAATTTGCGAACTTTTTCGGTATCAGATGCATTGAAAACCCACTTGAAACCTGATATCGCGACATGTCGCGACACGCTCATAGGCCGGGTTTCATGAGTGCAGGCGTCGCACTTGATCCCGGTAAGACAGATGTCGAAATCGGGAACATTTGGACTGATCGCGGAAGGCCGGAAGAGCGCTTGATGTCGACCGTCAGACGACGGGGCGAATTCCGAGGGACCGCTCAACCAAGTTAGTGCTCATCGGCGACGAGCGGCCAACCTCATACGCCAATGCCGCTGCCGCTCGAGGCGCTTGATCTCGATCGTTTCTCTCCGCGAGTGTCACCGTGGTGAACGTCTGGCCGACTCCCATGTGCTCGGGCCCCGCGGTCCAATGATGTGGTCGACCGACGTCGGGGCCGCCGATCGATGAAGTGCTGGCGACGGCCTTCGCTGTCTTCGGGGCAATCGTGCTTGACGCCGGTCGCCGTACGACATCCAGGACGTGGATGGCCATACGGGCGGGTGCCCACGATGTGTCCGCACACACGCCCGGCAGCGACCTCGAGAAGTTGCGGGCCTTCGTGCCTAGTAGGCCTGTCCGCTCGCGCACTGCCCGTGAGACATGGAAAGATCCGGCACCTGCCTCGGCTGGGAGCCGAGCCGGTCGCGAGATCAGGATCTGCGGCTGGACAATGGCAGGCGTGCTGGCGGCACTCGAATGTCCACGCAGTCGCCATCACGGTCGCGCCAGCAGGTGGCGCGAACGGGCCTCATCGGATCGCGCCACCTCGGCGTGGGCTCGCCGCCGCCGGCCGTCGGCCGGCGGTTTGTCGCGCCTCGTCGATCCGCTTGTCGCGCCTCGTCGATAGGCCTGT
This sequence comes from uncultured Solirubrobacterales bacterium, assembly GCA_963763525.1. Classification (GTDB taxonomy): domain Bacteria; phylum Actinomycetota; class Thermoleophilia; order Solirubrobacterales; family Solirubrobacteraceae; genus Palsa-465. Next base: position 284,456 of record CAVXPA010000003.1, on the reverse strand, counting down.
CGCGCCTCGTCGATCGGCCTGTCGCGCCTCGTCGATCCGCCTGTGGCGCGCTTCGTGACAGGCGGCGCGTCGCCGCCGACGATCCAGCGAGTCGATACAAGCTCGCGACGGGGGGCTCCGCTCCTCACCGGCCATCGACCCGACCGGCTCCGATTCAAGACGCGCGTCCCCGAGGGGGCCGGACGCGTAATCGAGCTGGCGCTGTTGGCGGCCATCAGCACGAGTTCGACATCACGGGCACCCAGGAGGAACGCATCGCGTGCGACTGCGGACGCCTCGTCGCGACCACCCAGACAAAGTCGCGACCGCCGCGACGCGCCTCGTCTACCGGAGTTGCAGCCGCCGCTGGCTACGGCCCGGCGGCTCGGGACGGTGGTGCCACCACCGCTTGCGATCGGCTAGGGCTCGGCCACCTGCTGGAGCGAAAACGGGAGCCGGTCACCGACCGGCTCGGGCGCCGATCCCGTCGCGCCGCCGTCGCGCAGGGTGACGGGCACGTCTCGGCTTCTCCTATCGCCCGCCGGTCGGGCGCCGACGTGGTCTCGTCTCACTATCAGCGATCGTCCGCAGAGCGGTCGGTCTCGACGCGACGGCGGCCTTTCATCACGTTCGCGAGCGCAGCACCCAAGCTGTAGTAGCGCCCTACGCCGAACATGCCGCGGAAGAACTCGAACGCGGCGACGTGCCCCTCCGGGAACGCCTGCTGATTCGCGCGCACATGCGTCTGCACGAAGCACGCGCCCGAGAAGCACGACGGCATCAAGTACGGGTACACCTTCGTCGGCACCCCAGCGATCACCGCGATCGCCTCGCCCCAATCAACCTCGGCCTCCGCCGCCGGCTCAGAGCACAACGGCACGAATACCTCGTCGACCAGCTGCCGAGCTGCTGGCGGCGCTCGCGGACATACCGGCGGACCTGCCGCTCGGACACCTCAACACCGCCCTCGTCACGCCGCCGCTCGTCGATCCGCTCTACCGTGTGCCGCTGCTCGCGTGGCGCTGAGCGATCAGCGATCAACCACGAATCGATCAGCTTCCGCCACTCACCGAGCCTCGGCGCCGGCCGGCCCTCAGGCCGCTTCCGAGGCAAGGGACCGCCGACTCCAACGCCTGGCGGACCGTCCGCCCGTGCACCCCGTACTCCCGGGCCAACGCACGCGTCGACGGGTCCGCGAACTCGCGGTCCTTGCGAATCTGGTCGAACAGCTCCACTCTCGATCGCATCCTTTCCGCGGACTCCTTTCAACGCTCGACAGAGCGCTGGAGATCGCCTCGCGATCGGACGGAAGTGGGCCATATCAAGCGTCCGCACTTGGGGCCAAATCAGGCGTCCGCGGCCACTCGTTACGTAGAAGCGGCTCAAGCCTCGGGGGGAGGCACCCGAGTCGAGCACTCTCGACCTGCCCCACGGTGGCCCTGGCGCTCAGAGCTGATCGGCAAGTGGCTCGCGCGCCAGCGCATCCTCCGACCGGCGGTACTGCCGCCATACCTCCTCAGCCGAGCGGTTGTTGTGCTGGTGCGAAACGCTGGAGGAACTCTCATGGAGGCGATACAGCTTCGGTTCGCCCAGTACGCTCGATACCAGGGCCCACAGGGCCTGGGACTCCAAACGCGTATGCACCACATGAGGCGACCCACCTAGCTTGCCGGGCACGGTCCGCGGCTGCGGCCGCGGCACCCGCGGATCGGGACGGCGGACGCCGTCGCCCGTTTCGAACGGAGCGATGATCTGGAGCAGATCGTCATCGATGTCCGGTCACCGCTTGCGGAACGGTCCTTCCACGGCTCGGCCTTCGTGATGAAGATCTCGCCACTGCGCTCGACAGCTACGGTCGGTCCGGTTTCCTCCTTCCGCAGACCGAGATCGAGCTCCGAGAGCTGCGCCAGCACCCGCCGGACGGCTGTCATCCCGCTGCGCGGGACCGTTGCTCCCTCGCGCGTCGTCTTCGTCTGCCGCAGCCGGTAGATGATCCGCAGTGCCATGAGGTCGGCGTACGACCAGAGCTTCAAGCGCTCGGCGGACACCGACGGAACGAGCACTTCGTGACGCGCCCACCGATCGACAGTTGCCCGAGAGGGCAGCCGCCCAGTCTGCCGGATATGCGCCGCGGGGGTACATCACACCCCAACGGTGTTCGACCCGGCCGCCGCTGTCGCCTGCCGGCCGCGACCGGTCGGTGATGGCCTGTCCGCGCCGGGTCGCCTGGGGTACGTTTGACAGCCGTTTGACAAAAGCCCGAAAACGACAAGAGCCCCGGACTTCCGGGGCTCTTCTTTTGGTGCGATTACCAGGCTTTTCTTAGTAGCGGGGGCGGGATTCGAGCCCGCGACCTTCGGGTTGTGAGTCGCTTCAGGGGTGTTGGGTACCTGCGGATTTGCAGGGCTTTCGTGATTACGTCCGGTTACGAGAGGTCAAATCTGCTTGTTTTGGTACCCGTTTGGTACCCGTTTTGGGCTTCCGGGCGCGCTGTGTGGAGAGTGGTGCTTGGTGGGGCAGCGCCTACGCCGGGTCACGTTCGAGCGCGCTGTAGCGCTCGACGGTGATCAGCACCGCGCGCATCTGGTTGCGTTGGGTCAGCACAATTTTCTCGAGCTCCCCCTCATCGAGCTGGTCGAGCAGCCGGCCGAGCTCGCGCATCGCTTCGCGGACGGTCGCGAGCTCCTGGTTCGACACACGCAGCTGCGCGGGATCGCTCATCGTGACCCGGACGGTACGTCCCGAACCGGACGGATCCGTCGTCAGTTGCGTCGACGTTCTGTCCGCAGTCTGCACGACACTCTCAAGAATGACTCAGACGGCAGTGCTGGACCGTTCGGCGGTGCGGTTCGGAACGGCACGCGGCCGGTACTTCCGGGAGAACTTCGCACAGGGCGGAGTCGATCTCGTCCAAATCATCCCCGAGCTGGTCACGAATGCCGATGCGGCGATCGCCGCGTCAGGCCGGCCGTCCGGGAGGATCGCGTTGACGGTTGCCGCACCCGAGGCGGAGTTCGTGGCGATGTGGCGGGCCCGGATGCGGTCGCTGCGCTCGCCGGCGTTGCTGTCGTGGAAGCACGAGTTGCGCTGCACCGATGACGGCGAGGGCGTAGACGCCGACGTGATCGACCGTCGGCTTGGCGCGCTCGGGGTCGAGCCGCCGACGGCAGGTCAGCGCGGCCTGTTCGGACGCGGCTTGCGGGATGTGTGGCTCGCGCAGGGCGCCGGCCGAATCGAGGGGATCCGCGGCGGCCGGCTGGTCGAGTCCTGGTTCTTTCCCGCCCCGGGAGATGAGCCGTACGCGTTCGCGCACGTCCGCGACCGAGTCGCGACCGCGCCCGATCTCAGCGCGCTCGGTGTCACCGCGTCCGGCACGCGGGTGACGGTGCCGCTGTCCGCGGCGAGGCTTCCGGCTGCGGGACGGCTGCGAGCGCTCGTCTCGCAGCTCGTGCAGTTGCGACCGATCCTGGAGGATCCGACCCGCGCCATCCTGCTCGAGCAGCCGGGGCAACCCCCGGCGCTGGTCACCTATCCGGCCCCGGAGCCCGACGTCGAGCGCCCCGTGTTGTTTGACGATGACGTGCAGGTCACCCCGGCGATCAGCGCCAGAATCACCGTGCGTCGCGCGAAGGAGCCGCTCTCGCAGGGCTTCTCGCGCGCGACCCGGCGGGGCGGCCTGGTGATTCGCTCCGGTCGCTCCGCGCACGAGACGACCCTTGCCGGTTTCGAGGGGCGACCGGGTGCCCGACACCTCTATGGCGAGGTGGTCTGCGATGCGATCGAGCAGCTGCAGCGCGACGCGCTCAATAAGCCGCGCCCCGAGCTCGTCGTCAAAGTCGACCGCTCGGGGCTCAACCAGCACCATCCGATCGTCGAGCGACTGTACGCCGCGATCGACCGCGTGCTGCGACCGATCGTTGCCGCCGAGGAGCGCCGTGCCGGCGCCCACCTGATCGGAGCCGCTCGCGCCGTGACCGCCCGCGACCAGGTCGGCCTCCGCGCCCTGAACGACCTCCTGAAGGCCGCGTTCGACCAACCCGGCAGCGCTGGCGCCCAGCCCGGCACGGCTGCAGCGAGCAAACCGCCGACGCAGCCCGCCGACAGCGCGTTGGGTGCGGAGGACGACCGCATGTCCGACGAGTTTGAGAGGGAGCCTCCCGCCCCGTCGGCGCAGGTGGCGCAGCCGCTCTGGTTCAAGCAGTCACCTGTACGACTTCACCCCGGCGAGAAGCGGACCGTCACCCTGTACGCCGACCCGGCGAGCGTTCGCCCCGGGACCATCGTCGAGATGGAGGCCGACCCCGGGCTATCGCTGACGCTTCGCACGCACGAGGTCCCGGCGCCGGGCGCCCGCGGTTACAGCACCCTCCAAGTCGCTATTCGCGCCAAGGTCACGGTCGAGCCCGGCTCTCGGCTCGTTGTTCTGGCGGCCGCGGGTGAGCACACGTGCGAGCTGGAGGTCGTGATCGTCCGCCACCGCGCCTCCGGGTGGGTCCGCGAGATCGCGCGTAAGAGCGACGACCAGATCACGGAGGCCGAGTTCGACCCGGAAACGGGGATCGTCACGGTTTACGAGGGCCGCCGTGAGTTCCGCGCGCTCGAACGCGCCGCCCGCAAGGCAGGCTACGGCAAGAAGCGCGTCCCGGAGTATGTCCCGTACCGGATGCTTGAAGTAGAGGCCGCCGCGAACGCTGTGTACGCGTGGGCGGCCGAGCAGATCCTTGCACGACGCCTGCCCGAAGAGCGACCCAACGACCCTGCGGAGTATGCAGCCGCCGTCCGCCACGAAGCTCAAGCGCTTCGCCACCGTGCCCACCACAAGCTGATGCAGGCGTTCCTCGAGCCGGAGATCTTCGAAGGCGCCGTCAGCCTCAGGCACGTGCCGGTCGCCACTTCCCCGCAGTTACGGCTGGCGGGCGATGAAGAATCAGGTTGACGCGGTGCTTCGGCCTGACTCCTCAGGCCGGGCCCTTTGCTCGTTTCGACGGTACGGGCCGCAGGTGGTAGCGTGTAAGAGACGTACCAGAGAAACCGCCGTAGAGAATTCACGACAGAGATGACGACAGTCCGAGAAGTCCGGATCGCCGGCCACCCGTTCGTTCTGCGCAGCAGCGACGTCGTCCGTGCCATGCGAGAAGTCGATCCCGAGCCCATCGCAAGCCACTATGTTGTCGTCGGCACCCGACGGTTTCCACCGAAGCAGATCATCGCCGAGCTCACCGGCCTTGACCGAGCCGACTTCACCACCCACCAGGCGAGACGAACCCTCATCCGCCTCGGCTTTTCGGCAGGCCGCAGGCCTGGGCGGACAACCGGGACCATCTCGGCCCCTTCTCGCCACGAGCCGGTGAACGCCCCCCGACCTCTCGCTGACCGCTTGCGGCCGTTGGCTGGCAGCTGGGTCGCGATCAGGGATGACGACATTCTGCATTCGACGGAGTCTCCGCAGGAGCTCGTCGCATGGCTCAGCCGGCACGGGCAGAAGGCGGACAGCATGTTCCGAGTGCCGGAGGATGAGCTGGCCGCGAGCGGGCTCGCGCCTCAGTGAGGTTCGCGTTCAGAGACATCCCGGATCCCGGCACGGGTGGCGTTCGGCCGCGTCCCATCGTTGACGTTGTCGTCGAGGGCCTCGATGTCGCGCCCCAGGCGTGCCTCCTCGACGGCGGCGCGACGGCAGTGCGCTTCGGCGCACACGTCGCAGAGATCTGCGGGATCGACCTGCGGGACGCGCCGCGAACGCGCCTCGCGGTCGGCGGCGCGGTCGTCACCGCGCTCATGGCCGAGGTCACTCTCGAGATCGACGACGGCTCTCAGCAGTACGCGTGGTCAGCGCCCGTCTGGTTCTGCGAGCCATGGGCACCGTCGTTCGGACTCCTCGGCCTGACCGGCTTCTTCGACCATTTCACGGTGACGATCGCCTCTTACCAAGAGTGGTTCGAGCTGACTCCACCCAGCTGAGCGCGCCCTGCCCTGGCCCTGCGCCGCATCACCTAAGTCGTCGAGATCGGTCAGCGAGGCGGTGTAGCGGTAGCCATCGCTGAGGCCGTCGGCTTGACCGAGGGACACGCTGTAGCGGAAGCGCCACGACCGGCAGCGCGCTCGAGCGTCGCGAGCACTCGTTGTGGGTGGTCGTGAGGCCCGTTGATGTACAACGGCGTGCCATCCCTGCCGAACGTGATCGAGCTCCGGCCATCCCACGATCCCAGGGCCCGCCCCGCCCGCCGGAAGTCCGGGTGCGGCTCGAAGCCGAGGCTCCGTGCGTAGTCGACGGCGCCGAGTGAACCGTCCTGGGGTGGTTGGAGACTCCTGGCCTTGGAAAATCAAGGACGGAGTTCATGCCATCAGAACGCACAGCTGGGAGGCCGACGACGCGTCGGTACTCGCCGGAGGAGAAGCAGGCGGCGGTGAGGATGGTCCGCTCGCTGCAGGCCGAGACCGGGATGATGCACGGGGCGGTCCGGAGGGTCGCTGGGCAGCTGGGATATGGCGTTGAGTCGGTGCGGTCCTGGGTCAAGCAGGCCGGTGTCGACGAGGGGGTCAGGGCTGGCGTCACGACGAGCGCGGCCGAGCGTGTCCGAGAGCTCGAGCAGGAGGTCCGCGAGTTGCGTCGTGCGAACGAGATCCTGCGCAGAGCGGCGACTTTCTTCGGGGCGGAGCTCGACCGCCAACGGCGCAGATAGTGGCGTTCATCGATGCCAACAAGGACCACGTGGTGGACGGTCGCCGGCTCGGGGTCGAGCCCATCTGTGAGGTGTTGCGGGTGGCTCTGAGCAGCTATTACGCCGCGCGCGACCGGCCGCTGTCTGCGCGGGCGCGGCGCGACGCGGAGCTGACGCCGCGGCTGGTGGAGCTCTGGAAGGCCAACTTCCAGGTCTATGGGTCGCGGAAGCTGTGGAAGGCCGCCCGCCGTGCCGGGATCGAGATCGGCCGTGAGTAGACCGCGCGGTTGATGCGCGCAGCGGGGATCGAGGGCGTGCTGCGCTCAAAGCGGGTCCGCACCACGCGACGGGAGCGCAGGGCGCCGGCCGCCATCCGGATCTCGTCGCCCGCCAGTTCACCGCCTCAGAGCCCGGCCAGCTGTGGGTGACCGATCTGAGGTTCGTGGCGACGTGGGCCGGGGTGGCCTACGTGTGCTTCATCGTCGACGCGTTCTCGCGGATGATCGTCGGCTGGCGCGTCGCGGGCCACATGCGGACCCCGATGGTGCTGGACGCGATCGAGATGGCCCGCTGGAACCGCGGGCTGCAGCACCCCGGGCTGCGCTGCCACTCAGACGCCGGGTCGCAGTTCACGTCCATTCGCTACGGCGAGCGGCTCGCGGAGATCGGCGCGACCCCGTCGATCGGCACGGTCGGCGACAGCTATGACAACGCGCTGGCCGAGACCGTCTAACGGCTACTACAAGGCCGAGCTGATCCGCGGCCCCGCCCGCCAAGGGCCGTGGAAGACCGTCGAGGAGGTCGAGCTCACCACGCTCGGCTGGGTGCACTGGCACAACACCCAGCGCCTTCACGGCTACCTCGACGACCTGCCGCCAGTCGAGTTCGAGCAGCTCCACGCCGCCCGAACCGCGCGCGAGGACCGCGATTCGGGGGACCTACCGGTCCGATCGGTCGCCGGCAGGGCCGCAGATCGCCTCCCAGAGCGTCGATCCCAGCCCGAAAGCGCTCAGATCGCCATCGGCCCGCTTCCAGAGACCTCTGCGGTCGCCGCCCAAGGTCCTGGCCGCTGACGCTCCGGCGCCCCCCGGAGAAGGACAGGATCGATCAAAGAACATCAACAACTAGGAACAGCTCAACAGAGCTTCTACGCTACCCGCCAGGCCGATCAGGTCCTGGCTCGCTGACAAAACGCCAGAGCCTCCATCAAACCCAGCACGATTCAATCGGCTGGCTATTGATGGTTCGCCGCTGGTCGGCGGGTGGCTCGGCGAGGAGGTGGTAGAAGCGGCGCGCGAGGTGGCGCTTGAGGCACCGCAGCGCGCCCTTCTTCGTCTTGCCTTCGGCCTCCTTGCGAGCGAGATACCGCTTGGTCGCAGGGTCGCGTTGGGCGCGGGTGATCGCGATGATGTGCAGCGCGTGGTTGAGCTGGCGGTCCCCGCCGCGGTTCAGCCGGTGCTGGGTGCGCTGACCGGAGGAGCATGGGATCGGGGCGGTTCCGCTCTGCAGCCCGAAGCTCGAGTGTTTGCGGAATTGCTTGACCCCGGCGGTGTGGCCGATCAGGATCGCCGCGGCCACCGCCCCGCACCCTTGCTCGGCCAGCAGCTCGGGGCGGTGTCCCTTGACGAGCTCGCGAAGCTCTGCTTCGAGCTGATCGATCTGACGGTTGAGGCTGCGGAGCTGGGAGACCTGCTCGTACGCGATCCTGACCCTGGCGCCGGCCGACAGCTTCCGCAGCCGCCGGTCGACCCGGTCCAGTTCGCGCGCCTTGTTGAGCGCGCCGCGCTTCAGGGAGCGTTCAAGCTCGGGGCACAGCGCGAGCAGATGCCACCGCAGCCGGTTCACTGTGCGGGTTCGCTCGGCGATGAGATCGTTGCCGTGATCGCATAACAGCCGGATCTCGATCGCCTGCTCATCCAGGTACGCGACTGGGAACTGCTCGACCCCGTCCTTGACGACCGCGCGCGCGACCGCAAGCGCATCGATCTCGTCCGACTTGCCCGGCTCGCGCTCTGCTTTGCGGGTCGCTCCCATGCGGTGCGGCGCCACCCGCACGACCCGCTCGCCCGCGGCTAGCAGCGCCTGCTCCAGCCGACGCGAGACATGCCGGCAGTCCTCGATCGCCCACACCCGCTCCGCATCCAGGCCGCGATCCCACCGAACCGCAGCCACACGCCCCTCATCGTCAGCCTTGCTTTCCCGGCTGCCGCGTACCCGACCGGTGCCCTCGTCCACGGCCGCGAGCGCGTGCGAGCCCTTGTGCGTGTCCGCCCCGATCACGATCATGCATCCATCCCTTCGTTTGGTTGACGCCGAATGAAGCGGATCTGTGGCGGACAACTGTCACGAGAGGCGAAGCCACGCTTCTATCAAGTCACGCCGAAGGTCCTCGGACGGCGGCGGGCGACACAAGCTTTACCGGTCAGGCCAAAGCAGTCGACGCAGAAGTCGAGAGTCAGCCCGCCGCCAGCCCGAGGACCTACCGGACGCGTCGGACGTCACCGCCCAGACCCCCAAGACGATGACAGTGACAGAAGTCCGGCCGGCCACGGCGGCCTCTACGAAGCCTGGATCACACAGGAGCGGCAGACATTAGCCAGCGGATGCCTTCCGTTGATCTCGAGCGTCCCGGATCAGCGCAGCCGAGTCGGCGAAGCGCAAGTCCGCCGAGACGGCGGCGCCGTGTCGCGAACATGCGCTAAGTCGCCTTTGCGCTCGTGCGCTCCGCGCCGTCCATAGCATGGAAGCGATCGTGGGCGCTGGCGACTGCAGACGCCTGAATGCAGCAGCGTCGCGTCGCAGAGGCGCGCCGTCGGAACACGCACGAGGCAGTCACGACAACGCCGCGACCTACTGCTGATGCCATCCGTGCGCCAGCCTCGGCAACGTGGTCGACCGCGACCGCGACCCCGAGCACGAGTCGCGAGCCCGGGGCGTATTGCTGCTCCCCGGCGCGCTCGGGTTCACGCGATTGCTAACCGCTCGAAGTTGCTGATCCGTCCTCTTCGAACAAGCGCGGCACCAATGATGCGGCTGCACACGCGGGACCGCGTCGCCAGCCGCGCTGTCGCTCCCGTGGTAACGGCGGACGGGTTCTCGCAGTTGGCGACGTGAGCGCTCTTGCACGCGAGGTAGCAGCCATGCGAAAGCTTCCTCTCGCCGTCCAATTCCTCTGCGCTTGCCATTAAGTTCGGCCGACGAGTCCGACGGACGCACGATCCCTATGAGCTCTTCCTCCGCTGGGCCGCCGCGACTACAGGATCTCGACGAGCTCGAGGTTCCAGCGGTCCTTGGTCGGCGCAGAGTCGTTGATCGTTACCCGGGTTGGTGCCGACGCCGTCGGAGCCCTGGTGGACTGCACCCAGTGCGTTTCGCCGGCGGCGTCGGTGGTCTGGGAGACCAGCGTCTGGTTGGGTCCCAGCGTTCGCTTGACCGCCCGGTTGGGGTCGTTGCCGACGGCGAATACCCAGGATTCCGGCTTGGTCGTGGTTAGCGCCGCCTTCGGAGCGCCGGTGATCGCGCTGGCGCCCTTCCTGACCCCGGTTGCTGGAGCCTTGGAGAAGGCGACGACGGTCAGCGAGACCTTGTACCCGGTCTTGGCCAGGGTGGCTTTGATCGCCGCGCGGGTCAACCTTCCCACCGCTCGCGCCGACCAGATCTCCGACGTGCCGCGTTCGGTGTTGGTGCGACCGACCAGAGCCCAGGTCAAATGTCCCCCCGAGACGGTCGCCTTCTGACCACCGCGAGCTGGTCCGTCGGCGGCGACGAAGGCGACGATCAGGTCGCCGGCCGTCGGCGTGGACACAGACACGGTGGCGGTGCTCGCCGCGGTGGCAGTCAGCTTGGCATCGATCTTCGGTTCCGCCGGGACGTTGACCGTCAGCGTCGCGGCGGTGGTCGCCGTCGATCCGAACGCGTTGGTGAACCTCGCCTCGTACCTCGTGCCACTCTGCGCGGTCGTGGTGGGCGGGGTGGTGTAGGAGCCCGACGTCGCCCCCGAGATCGGCGAGAACGAGCTCGCGCCGGGCGCCTGCGAGGACCACTGCACGCTCGGCGCCGAGCAGTTCGCCGGCGTCGAACCGGCCGCCGTGAACGTCGCCGCCGCCGGCGCCGTGACCGTCTCGCCAGCCGGCTGCGTCGTGATCGACGGAGCCGCAGCACACGCAGGCGCGATCACCGCGTAGGAGATGCTGGCCGTCCCCGTCTGCCCGTCCTCGCTCCTCGCCGTCACCGTGTAGGTGAACGTCCCAGCGGTCGAGGTATGAAGCGCGCCCGGGCTCGTGTCGCCATTGGAATCGGTGCACGACTCGATCCCCGGACCACCCGGCGCCTCCGAACAGCTGAAGCTCGTAGCGACCGACTGATTGAGACTGAACGTCTGACCGTCAGCCGGCGAACCGATCAATGCCGACGGCGGCCCGACCACTGGGCCGGTGACGGTCTCGACCTCGGATCCGCACGCGCTCATCGACGCCGCGTTAGCGGAGTCCCCCGAGTACGCCGCCTGCCAGTAATACGTACCGGGCGTGCCGAGCGTGACCGCGCTCGAGGCCGGCAGCGTGCCGGGCGTCGTGATGCTCTGCCCCGTGCCGGTGCTCACAGCCGTGGTGCAACCGGAGTCGGAGTACACGCTGTAGGTGACCGTGCCCGTCGCCGTCGACGCGTTCGCGCCCGACAGCAGGGCCGTGTCGCTCACCGCCGTGCTCTCCGGCACCGAGATGCTCGCCCCCGACTGACCGCCTCCAGACAGACTCGTCGAGGTGGTCGTCGCGGTCGGGCTGGTGACGGTCTCGACCTCGGATCCGCACGCGCTCATCGACGCCGCGTTAGCGGAGTCCCCCGAGTACGACGCCTGCCAGTAATACGTACCGGGCGTGCTGAGCGTGACCGCGCTCGAGGCGGGCAGCGTGCCGGGCGTCGTGATGCTCTGCGCCGTGCCGGTGCTCACAGCCGTGGTGCAACCGGAGTCGGAGTACACGCTGTAGGTGACCGTGCCCGTCGCCGTCGAGGCGTTCGCGCCCGACAGCGTGGCCGTGTCGCTCACCGCCGTGCTCTCCGGCACCGAGATGCTCGCCCCAGACTGACCACCACCAGACAGACTCGTCGAGGTGGCGGTCGGTGCTCCGCCGGCGCGGAACTCGTCGATCCGCCCCTGGGAGCTGTCGGCGACGTAGACGTCGCCCGAGCTATCGACGGCGACGTCTTCGGGGCCGTAGAGCTCCCCGGCCTGTTCGCCGTCGATCCCACCCTGGCACGTGCTGGTGCAGGTCTCAAAATGGCTCAGCCCGTCGCTCACGCCCCAGCCATAGGCCTTGAGGAACGCGCCAGCGGCGGAGAACTCGTCGATCCGCGCGTTGCCGTAATCGGTGACGTAGACGTCGCCCGAGCTATCGGTGGCGACGCCTGTGGCAGCGTCGACCTGCCCGGCGCCGGGGCCCGCGACCCCGACCTGGCAGGTGCTGGTGCAGGTCTCAAACCGGCTCGCGCCGTCGCTCACCCCCCAGCCGTAGGCCTGCATGAAGACGCCGGCGGCGGAGAACTCGTCGATCCGCCTGTTGTCCTCGTCGGCGACGTAGACGTCGCCCGAGGGATCGGTGGCGACGCTTATGTGGCCGTAGAACTGCCCGGCGCCGCCGCCCTCGATCCCGGCCCGGCAGGTGCTGGTGCAGGTCTCAAACTTGCTCGCGCCGTCGCTCACGCCCCAGCCGTAGGCCTCGAGGAACACGCCGGCGGCGGAGAACTCGTCGATCCGCTCGTCGCCGCTGTCGGCGACGTAGACGTCGCCAGAGGGATCGGTGGCGACGCCCTCGGGGCCGGAGAACTGCCCGGCGCCGCCGCCCGTGAGCCCGAACGTGCAGCTGCTGGTGCAGGTCTCAAACTTGCTCGCGTGGTCGCTTACGCCCCAGCCGTAGGCCTCGATGAACGCGCCGGCGGCGGAGAACTCGTCGATCCGCGCGTTGCCGTAATCGGCGACGTAGACGTCGCCCGAGCTATCTGTGGCGACTCCCCCGAGGTATTGGCCGAGCTGGCCGTCGCCGCCGCCCAGGATCCCGGCCTGGCAGGTGCTGGTGCAGGTCTCAAACTGGCTTGCCCCGTCGGCAACGCCCCAGCCGTAGGCCTCGATGAACGAGCCGCCGGCGGAGAACTTGTCGATCCGCGCGTTGTCGGCATCGGCGACGTAGACGTCGCCCGAGCTATCGGTGGCGACGCCGTCGGGGACGTCGAGCTGCCCGGCGCCGCCGCCCCCGATCCCGCCCTGGCAGGTGCTGGTGCACGTCTCAAACTGGCTGGCGCCGTCGAGAACGCCCCAGCCGTAGGCCTTGGTGAAGGAAACGTCCGCGCTCGCCGCTGCCGTGAGCGTGAGGCTGACCAGAAACGCGGCGAACAGGGCGACGATGCGCCCGAGGCGCAGCAACTGCGGCCCGGCCCAAACCAGGCTTGGGGCGCCAGCCGGCTCCCCCTGGGTGCCGGGATGGATCCGCGGCGACCGGTTTTTAGGAGCGGGCAGGAGATCGTGGCGTGCCAAGCAGCGACCGCGGCGCAGGATCGCAAGGGGCCCTCGACAGATCTTCGGCATCGGTCACCTCAACCCCTCCTGACGGGACCTCGGTGCGTCGCGAGTCCACGTTGTAAACGGCATTTCCGTCGCACAGACGAAACAACCCGTAGAGGTCACCCCAATGCGACAGCTTCCCACCGCTCGCCCGCCCACGCTTCCAGCGCGTGCGGCCAATGCTGACACTAGCGAACGTAGAGCTATGTCAAGGTTAAGTCAAGCTTCTGCAACTACTGTTCACTGAATTGAACGCCCACTCCAGCGTCAACCGAGAGCGGATGAGGGCCTGCGGTCGCGATCCGTGAACTCAACGACACAAGACCCGGGGATGAGTCCGACCCGCGGCCCGCTCACACACAGATCCTGGAGTGCTGCCGAAGCCGCCGCGGCGGCGAGCAGACTGCCGGTACTGGTGCAAACCAGCACTCCCGACCCGCCACGAGCCGGAGCTCTGGATCGCACTATCAGCGGCAGCGCGGACCCGCGCGACGGCGGCAGCCCCATGGCGTCGGTGCTACCCGGCCGTCGCCCGTCTGGCTAGTAGACGCGTCCTCAAGTATCGGTCGTAACTGGTTTGAAGGAGTAGGGCGGGCGGGGGCGAAGTTATGTATCGATGGCGCGCCCGGCCCGTCACAAGATCGAGCTCAGCGAGCAGGAGCGCGTGGTGCTTGAGCGTCGTGCGCGGGCGGAGAAGCTGCCGTTTCAGGATGTGCAGCGCGCGAGGATTGTGTTGTACGCGGCAGAGGGTTTGGCGGATACCGAGATCGCTGCCAGGCTTGATACCTCACCCGGGCTGGTTGGTCGGTGGCGAAGACGGTTCGCCGAGCAGCGGCTTGAGGGGTTGCAGGACAAGCCGCGCGCGGGTCGCCCGCGCCGTTTTCCCCCCGGAGCAGGTCGCCGCCGTCAAGGCGCTCGCGTGCGAGCTGCCGGTCCGCTACGGGCTGCCGCTGGGTCGGTTCTCACGCACTGAGCTCTACCGGCTGGTGATCGAGCTGGCGGTCAGCGACGCGTCGGCGTCGACGATCTGGCGGTGGTTGCACGAGGACGCGATCAAGCCGTGGCAGCAGCAGTGCTGGATCTACCGCCGCGACCCCGACTTCGTCGCCAAGGCCGGTCGGGCCTTGGACCTGTATGCCCGCGTTTTCGACGGCAAGCGTCTACGCCCTGACGAGTACGTGATCTCGGCGGATGAGAAGAGCCAGCTGCAAGCACTCGGGCGCCGACACGAAACGAGCGCTCCCGGACCGGGCCGCCCCAGCCGTTACGAGTTCGAGTATGAGCGCGGCGGGACGCTCGCGTACTTGGCAGCGTGGGACGTCCATCATGCCAACCTGTTCGACCGGATCGAGCCGAAGACCGGGATCGAGCCGTTCGGCCGGCTCGTTGAACAACTCATGAGCACCGAGCCCTACGCGTCCGCCAGGACGGTCTACTGGATCGTGGATAACGGCTCCTCGCACGCCGGGAAGACTTCGATCAAACGAATGCAGGACCGGTGGCCGAACCGCGAGGCTGATCCACCTGCCCGTGCACGCCTCGTGGCTGAACCAGATCGAGCTGTACTTCTCGATCGTGCAACGCAAGGCGCTCACCCCCAACGATCTCGCGACCCTCGACGCGCTCGCCGAACGGCTGCTCGCCTTCGGTCAGCACTACCGGAAGATCGCCCGACCGTTCGAGTGGACCTTCACCCGCGAGAACCTCAACGACCTCATCGCCCAGATCGACCGGCACGAGGCACAGCCGCAACTCGCGCTGGCTGCCTAACGATCAGAACTTCCGGACGCGTCTACTAGCGGCGCCGATTTGACAGCGACAGTGCTGCGCCGACCCGACGCCTTCCTCACGGAGTTGCGCTAATCGCCCAGACCCGACCGTCCGCTAGCCCGGGCTCGCGCGACTGCTTTTGTTCTCGCGCTGGGCGCACTCGGGCGATCGCAAAGGCGACGTTCCGATCGCCGGGGATCCGGTGTCGGGCAGGGATCAGCTCGGCCGCGGCGCCGGAGCGTCCGGACCACTCTGCATATGCAACTCGCCGATTCCGCACGCGTCAGGGCAGGGCCTGGATCCGGCGAATTCCAGGGGTCGACTCGTCCCTCACGAGCCCGCCATGGCAGTCGTCTAGCATCTCCAGTCGGGGCGGAAGTCGTCCGCCCGTACATACGCACGGCCGAAGCCGCTGAGAATCCGACGTGTTCGACGAGCGAGGGACAGTGCATTAGCAGCGGGGCGATCCGCGCTGCTAGACCGCTGATCCGAAAATCCGGACAGCCAGCCACCTCCGACCAGTGGCGCACGACGTAAGCGACCATCGGCCTCGATAGCAGGATAAGCCTGGCTAGAGTAGTAGCATTTCGGATCTGCGACAAAATAATTACCCTCGTATTTGCGCTCGCGCACTGCGACACCAGGGTTAACCAGTGACGCAAACACCGGCTTATCGCGCCGCATGGACGCAAGAGGGATCCAGTTTTGCAGATTATGTCTGATTGACTGATTGAAGCGAAGGTCGTCTTCCAGGAAGAGCACAAGGTCGGCTTCGCCTTCGAGGGCCGCTCGCAACATAGCGAGGTAGGCGGCAATCAACGAGTCGCCAAGTCCATCCGGAGCACCCGGCTCCACGTGGACGGTGGGGACGTAGCTCCAGTCGGTGCGACTCAGGTGTGAAAGCGTCAGCTCCCGCACGTAGGCTCTGTACGGCACGCTTAGCATGTGTGCGTCAAAACGCAGGCGGGCTCCCACGTTCCAGCTCGAGCGTCCGGGACAACCTCTCTTCGAAGAGCTGCATCCCTCGTGGAGTGTAGTCGTACTCAATGTACCGAAAATGGCGGAGGTCGAATGGCACATCGTCACCGTTTTGGGTGATCATAACCACCGGCTTACCCAGAGCATGTGCAAGCCCCAATTCATAAAACACGTTTGGATTGTGCCCACGTTATCTAACCAACGAGCACTCCGGTGTCTTTGCGGAGATGATCAAACCGTGGCATGACCTTCTCAGCGAAGAGTCGCATCGATCGCTCGGATTGCTCAAACGTCATGTTTCCGAGTCCGGTGAATACGACGAATTCGGAGGGCTGCAGCAGGTCGTATGAGTGCTGGATTTTCTCGGCGCACTGCTCGGGTGTTCCCCAGACCGCGTCGCGCAGCAGTTTCTCGGTGAGCATGTCGCGCGCGTTCTCGGCTGTTCCGTCGCCGTATTGAGAGCCCTTGGCGTGGTATTCCTCATAGCCTTTCGCAGTTGCGAACTTCTGGGTTCCGATCTCGTAGAGCCTCACGACCGAGTCGATGTACTCGGGGAAGTACTGCTCGACGCCTTCGCGCGCCTCCTGCTCGGACTCACAGCAGTACAGCGGCGCTTCGAAGATCGGTCGCTCGCCGGGACCGTACCCGGCCTCCTCGCGGATGACTTGGAACTGCTCGACCTCACGGACCCAGTCCTCCATCGTCTTGTTGAGCGTCGTCAGCGGATGCAGTCCACGCTCGGCCATGTTGCGCAGGCTTGTCTCGCTGGTCCACGCTCCCCACGCGTCGATCACGACGCGAGGATCGAGGGGGCGGGGTCGCAGCGACACGTTCTTGAAGGAGAAGAACTCGCCCTCGTAGGAGAAGATCTCCTGGGTGAAGGCGAGCTGAAGAATGTCGAGGCACTCGTTGAAGCGCTCGCGCGAGCGCTCCATGTCAGAGCTCATCGCGTCGAAGTTTCGCTGCGCCAGACCACGGCCGATTCCCAAGAAGTACTTGCGGTGTGGCCCGAGGACATGTGTGAGCATCGAGATCTGTTCTGCCAGGCGGAACGGGTGGTGCCAGGGCAGTACGGTGATCATCGACCCCACGTGGGCGCGTCGGGTTCTTGCCGCGCAGAGCGTCAGGAACTGTGTCGGATCTGGGCACATCAGGTATGGCGCCGCGTGCTGCTCGAGACTCCAGAGGGAGTCGAAGCCGAGCGGCTCCGCGAGGTCCACGAGCTTGAGCGTCTCAGCCCAGATCTGTGCGTCCGAGAGCTCCGGCTCGCCAACCGGCTCCCCTCGCTCGAGGGCCTCGAAGCGATCCCAATCCCCGATGTTGGAGAAGGTCCATGCGATGCCAAACCTCATACCTGATCCTTTCGGCGAGAGTTATTCGAAGCGTAGCGTCGTCGCGCGCCGTCCACGCGGCCGCTGCGCGCGGCAGTCGACTAGTAGTCTCAGAGCGGAGAAGGCTACGAACTGGCCCTGTCAGAGGCCACTATCGGAACCGATAGCTGCCGGTTCGCCCGGTCGCGGTGGACACTGTGGGCGGTTGAGCGAACTCAAGGAGGATCGATGGCGGTTCCGGGCAGCAATGTTCAGCTCAAATACATCAGCGACCTAGCCCGCGGATGGACCGTGGGTAGCGCTCTGCGTGCGCGTGCGGCGATGACTCCGGACGAGCCGTTTGTGTCCTTTGAGGGGACCACGACCACGTTCGCCGAGACGCTGACAAGGGGCGAGCAGACGGCAAGCGCGCTCGCCGAGCTGGGCGTGGGCCGCGGTAGCACCGTCGCCGTGATGCTTCCGAACTGCCCAGAATTCCTTGATATCTGGTTCGCGTGCGCACTGCTCGGCGCAGTTCTCGTGCCGGTCAACGCCGGTCTTCGCGGCGAAGGGCTCAGGTACATCGTCGAGCACAGCGAAAGCAACGTCGTCGTGTGCGACGGCGCGCTGAGCGGCGTCTTCGACGACGCGCTTCCGACAACGGGACCGAAGATACGGCTCGTGCGTGGCGAGTCCAGCCCGGCGTGGTTGGCTCTCGACGAGCTTATCGCTGGGACATACGCCGCGCCGGCGTGGCCCGACGTACAGCATGCCGACTTAGCATCCATTCTCTACACATCTGGAACTACCGGCCTGCCAAAGGGGGTCATGAATTGCCATAATGCTTACCTGGTTGCTGGCTCTGAGTTTGCACGCCGCCATGTAGCGATGCGTGAGAGCGACATCCTGTATACCAGCCTGCCGCTGTTCCACGTCAACGCGCAGATGCTGACAACAATGGGATCGCTGCTGTCCGGGCGGCCGATGGTGCTGGCGCCCCGCTTCAGCGCGAGCGGGTTTTTCGACGATCTGCGCCGCCACGGCGCAACGATCTTCAATTACATCGGCGCGATGCTGACGATGCTCTATAAGCAGCCAACGCGCGCAGACGACGGTGACAATCCGTGCAGACTCGCGATTGGCGGCGCTGCGCCCAAGGAGCTTTGGCGCAATTTCGAGCGCCGATTCGATCTCGACTTGCTTGAGATCTACGGGCTGACTGAGACCGCCACGTACTGTCTCGGCAGCCCTCCGGGCGACATCCGCGTCGGAAAGGTCGGGGTTCCGGTGAGCTGGGCGATAGTTCAAGTTCATGACGGCGACGGTCGCGAGGTCGCCCCGGGCGTGCCAGGCGAGATCGTTGTCAGACCCAAACAGCCTGACATCTTATTCCACGGCTACTTCAAGAACCCTGACGCGACAAACCAAGCGATGCGAGACGGCTGGTTTCACTCCGGAGACCGGGGCATGCTCGATGCCGACGGCTACTTCGCGTTCATCGACCGGATCAAGGACTCGATCCGTCGCCGCGGCGAGAACATCTCCTCTTACGAGGTCGAGAGGATCGTGAACTCCTACCCGCATGTCGAGGAATCCGCGGCCGTCGGCGTTCCCTCGGAACTAGGCGAGGAGGATGTTCTCATCGCGGTCGTTGCGCGCGATGGCGCGATCGACCCCGCCGATCTCATCGCTTACTGTTCGGAGCGGATGGCAGCCTTCATGATCCCCCGCTACGTCCGGATTTGCAGCGAGCTACCGAAGACCGCGACGCAGAGAGTCCAGAAGTATTTGCTTCGGAGTGAGGGCACTCGGGACGCTTGGGATCGCGAAGTGTCTTGAGAGGGCGTGAGATCAGACCGTGAAGCCAATAGCGCTGGCGGAGCCGGAGGAGAGAACGAATACGCCGCAATCGCGCGTTCGAATCCTGATCGTCGACGACCATGAAGTCGTCCGCGACGGGCTAACGAGCACGCTGAGCCGTCACATGGATTTTGAGGTCGTCGGCGCTGCCGCGACCGGGGCGCAAGCACTCGACCTTGCGCGCCGAACCTCGCCCACTGTCGGAGTCGTGGATCTCCGGCTGCCAGATACGCCCGGTGATCAGTTGTGCCGCGAGCTGATCGGAGAGGTCGAGGGCATTGCCGTCATCGTGCTGTCGACATACATAAACGAAGACTCGGTCCGGCGCTCGCTCCTCGCGGGTGCGTCGGCGTACCTCACAAAGGCGGCAGGAGCGGACGAACTCTGCTCCGCGATCCGGCGCGTTGCAGCGGGTCCCATGGCTCCCGACGTCGGCCAAGCTCCGCAGATCGCCGAACAGTTGCGACAAGTGCTTGCGCGCCGCTCGCAAGAAGCGCCCTTGACTCCTCAGGAACAGAGCGTCCTCGAGCTGGCGGTGCAGGGGCTCACGAATCCCGAGATCGGCAAGCGCCTGTGTATCACTGAGTCGACGGTTCGCTTTCACCTGCAGAAGATGAAGCGCCGGCTCGGGGCCAAAACCAAGACCGACCTGATCGCCCGCGCGCTGAGCTCCTCGCTGGTCTTCTCCGCGCCGGAGGGGCAGCGCGCTCCTGATTCCGAGAGCGCTTGGAGCGTCCCGCCTGATACGGCCCAAGGTCTGAGCATGCTTGCGGCGACGGCTCAGCGAGACCTGGACGCAACCGCGGTTCTCGTCGTTGCGCGCCCGCCTGGACAACCAGCGATCCTCGCAGCCAGGGCGGGCGCCACCAGGAAATTGCCCATGACGGCGCTCTTAGACGCGCTGGAAGAGATCGAAAGCCTAGGGGCGCGTCGCTGGATCGACCTTGTCTCGCGCGACGTTCACGCGCGTGCGCTCCAGCTACTCATCGATGCTGGCTGGCGCAGCGCGATCAGCGTACCGCTAATCGCCGACGCGTCCGCGCTCGGAGCTCTCTACGCCCTTCGAAAGGATCGGCGCGAGCGGACTTGGGACCCGCTGGCTGAGGCATTCGCCTCACACGCTGCCGTCATGCTTGCCGAGTCTCGCGTTCCGGGGCGGGAGTCGCTGCCAGCCGAACTCCCCGGCCTCGAGCAGCTCCTACTCACAATCCACAACTTTCAGGAGCTGACACCGACGCTCGATACAGCGCTCGCACCGCTGTTCGGTAAAACAGTCACTACCGGGGTGATGCTCCACGATGAAGAGAGGGGCGTTCTTCAGATGGTTCCCGGGTCGTTCGGAGCCGCTCCGGAAGTTGCCGCGTCATATCAGATTCCCACTACCAACTCCCGCAGCAACGCCGCGCGTGTCTTCGTCACCGGGCGGCCCTATCTGAGCAACATGGCTTTGGGAGACCCGGGCATCCTCCAAGACTACGTGGAGGCTTTTCATACGAAACGTCTGCTGTCGGTTCCGCTCGCGCTCGACGGGCAACGTATCGGTGTGCTGCACATCGCCAACAAGGTTACGCCATTTACCGTCAATGACATCAGGCAGATCGAGGCGCTCACCCCGCGCATCGCCGCGCTCGTTGCCGCAGCGGATCGCATTGCGCGCCTCCAGCGGCAGCAGCTGCTTGAGCGCATCATCGCGGACGTGGCCGTCGCGCTGGCGTCCGGCCGGCGGACCAACGACTTTCTCTCACCGGCCCTCGATGAGCTCTCGACCGTGACGGAGGCAAGCTTTATCGCCTTCATTCCACATGACGGTGCGCCCACGATTTGGCGACACGACAAGGTAGAGCCCCGACGCGAGGCACAGGTACTAGAAGTCGGGCGCGGCACCACCGAGACCATTGAGCGCATTACCGAGCCCCTCCATGCCGGCGATCCAGGCTGGGCAACATTCCACGTCCCCGTCCGCCTCGCGGGCCAGTTGATCGGCACCTTCTCAACCTACCGCGGGCGAGCAGACCCCTTCTGGCCCAGCGAGCGCCGTGCTCTATCCCGCTTGGCTGACCTAGCGGCGCTCGCCTGGACGATGGAGCAATATCAACAACAGCGAGCAGAGCTAGCGCGGATCGACGAGCGCGAACGAATCGGCGATGACCTTCACGACGACGTCGCACAGCTTCTGTTCAGCGCCCACATGAGCCTAGACGATGCGCTCCTCAGCGGCGTGGCGAACGAGGACGCCCGATCCAACATCCTCAAAGCGCGGGCGCTGCTGATCCGCAGCGATGAAGCGCTACGAAACGTTATCCGACAGTTTTCGCGCGATCGCGGCGACGATCTCGCGCAGCGATTGGCAGCGACGGTCGTCGATATCGAACGCAGCTTCTCGGTGCCGATTCATCTCGAGATCGGCAATGACGTCGCACATAAGTCGGCCGAGCTTTCCGAGCCCACCAAAGACGTTCTCGTCAAGGTGGCACGCGAAAGCTTGGCCAACGCCGCCAAACATGGCGGCCCATGTCGCGCAACCGTCACGGTATGCGTGGAGAGTGGCCGCTTAGTGCTCGTCGTGAGTGACGACGGCATAGGCATGGGATTCCCGCACTCCTCGCGGGGCCATGGCCTTGCGTCACTACAGCGCATGGTTCGCGAACACGGAGCACATTTTACCGTCGACTCACGCCCAGGCGACGGGACCCGAGTGACAGTCGCCGTACAGCTCCCGTCGGCAAACTGAAGCCGTCGACGCCGCTCGCGGACGACTGATGAGGGCCGTGACACAATGTCCGTCCCGCTCACCCGCTTGCTGCCGTGAGACCGACTGAATGACAAGGCGGGCAAATGCATGCGAGGCATCGAGCTGGTCTTTCATCCTTGTCGGGCGTCCACCCAACGCCCGGAGGTTCACACTGTCGCTTCCGATAGCTGCTGACACCCGGATCAGTTTGTACGTTCCTTTGTCCGAGTACGCAACGGAGCCGCGGCTTGTGCTGTCGTAAGCTTCAAAGCGACCGACTAGACTACTTGCCGCGGAAAAACTCGCGAGATACGAAACGGCCGCGGGAGAGGTTCTCACGCGGCCGTTCGTGGTAAAGGGTTTGCTCTTGTCGATGGAGCGGTTGGGAGTGTTTCACCGCTCTCGGACGGCGAGCGTGTCGGTGTTGTAGGCCAGGATCGCCCACTCGGTCCAGATCTGCCGGCCCTCGTCGCCTTTCAGGCGGGATCGGTCCAGGCCGTAGCGGCGTTTGAGGTGACTGATCCGGGCCTCCTCGCCGGTCCGGTAGCGCCGCAGTCGGCGGGTGGTGCGCTTGGAGTCGGGTTCTTGGCGGCCAGCGATGAACACCGTCGTTGGGTGCCGGTCCGCGAACGGGGTGTTCGTCGGTCCGGGCTTGAATCCACCGTCCACGGCGACCTCGCGCAGCTTGATCCCGAGCCGCCGGAGTTCTGCAACCGTGCCCGGTAGCAGCGTCTCCTCGGCCGGGTTGCCCAGCTCGGTCGACGCGGGCAGGATCAGACCACGGGCGCCGGTCTTGGTGTGCTCGGTCACCTCCGCCAACTGCGAGACGAACCCAAACTCCGTCCGCTTCCCGAGCTTGCCCTTGCGGATCGGCCTGGCGTCCGGATCGTGCAGCGAGACGATGCGATCCTTGATCGGATCGCCCTTCACCCGCTGACGGATCTGGGTGGCGACCTTCTCGCAGCGATCCGCCATCCCCTCGAGCGCGGCGGCAGCTTTGAGCTTCGCCTTCGCGCCCCGTCCACGCGCCCGCCGGCGAGCGATCGCCGCCAGCCGGCGCGCTTCCTTGATCGAGCGCTCCAACAGCTCGCCGGTCTGTCAGCTTCAACACCTCCTGCTTGGCCGCTCCCGAGCGGCGACGGATCGTTCGGGTGATCGTGCGCAGCTTGTGACCCATCCCTAGGGAGCCCGCACCCGCGCTAGCTTCTCCTTGATCAGCTTCGCGAGCTTGCGACCCTCGCGCGACAACACCCGCACGCCGCTGGAGGCCAGGCCCGCGTCGGTCGGGTACTTCACGTCCGCCTCGATCACCGTCGAGTCGATCCGAACGGCCCGCGGACGGAACCGCTTCTCCCGCGTGGCCTTGACGATCAGCGCGCGGGTCATCTCCGACACCGTCTCGGGCCCGATCCGTCGGGTGAGCTTGCGGATCGTCGACTTGAACAGCGGCTGGAGCAGTTGGACTGCCTGGGGAAGGGTCAGGCCGGCCGCTGGCGATTTGGGTGCTGCCGCTCCAGGGTCAGGAATCCGTGTGCGGCGGTCACCAGCGCGGTGTGGTGATACCACCCGAGCCATGAGCGTCCTTCGTAGTGGTCCAGGCCGAGCTCGCACTTGAGCTGCTTGTAGTCGAGCTCGATCTTCCACCGCAGTCGTGCGAGGCGGGCGAGCCGCTCGGGCTTGGTGTCGGCGGGGAGGTTTGAGAGCCAGTAATCGGTTGGCTGATCCTTGCCCTTGGGCCATTCGACGATCAGCCATTCCTCTCGTCGTGGGGCGGATCGCTTCTCCCACTCGTGTGCGGCGCGGACGCGGAGAAAACAGAAGCGCGAGTTGATGCGCTTACCGTCGGGTCCGTCGCGGAATGTCACCGTCTTGAAGTGCTCGGGTCCGAGTCGCCCGATCAGCTCGCCGATCTGTTCGGGCTCCCGGTCCGGACGCGGGCGGGTCTTCTGCCGGCCTGAACCAGCCGTGCGCGGCGCCGGCAGCGCGAAGACCGTCTCGGGCGCGAACACGCTGACCTCCTCTGAGACCGACAGCACGTACTCAAGCTCGGCGTCATCGAGCCGCTCGCGCAGCTCGGTGTTCTTGCCATAGGCGCAATCGCCGAGGATCGGCGCCTTCGCGAGCGCCCAGCCAGCGGCGCGCTCGACCAGTTCGACCGCCAGCCCGGGCTTGGTCTTGAACACGACCCCCTCAGGGATCTTCGCCTTGCGACGCCGTCCGGCGTCCTCACACCATTCCTCGGGCAGATACAGCGCCCACCCCAGCGGCACCGTCCCCTTGGCCCCGACGGCGTGCACCGACACGCCAATCTGGCAGTTGCCGGTCTTCCCCAGCGTGCCCGAGTACTGGCGCTTGACCCCCGGCGAATCCTTGCCGTCCTTCGGGAACCCAGTGTCATCCAGCACCCACGCCTGAACGTCGATCTCCGGCACGACCCGCTCCGCGACCGCCTTCACCACCAGCGCCGGATCCCACGGGCTATCCGCCAAGAACTGCTGCATGCTCTGATAGTCAGCCTCCCCCTCACCCAGCCGCTCCACAAGCGGCTCAAGCGACTTCCGAGCACCCTGCTCGATCAAACCGCGCAGATACAAGCCGCCGTTACGAACCTGCACCGGCCGGTTCATCGCGTCAGCCAGCACCTCAAACCCGAACGCCTCCAGACGCTCGCGCACCACCGACAGCGGGTCGACCCAGTCGCTCACATCGGTCTGCGCTTCGCTCACTGCGACCATCATGCCCTCCTTGCGTCGCCAACACGAACGCGAGAAGGGTTCGCCGCAACCACAGCGAACTCCTACCCCACAACTAACAAAGCACTACTAGGTCGTGGCATCGCTGGAGGGTCTCCTGACCCGAGGACAGAATCCTCGATTCGGAGTCTCCGTCAAACAGTGAAGATAGGAGCCGGCGTCTGGCCCGGGGTCTGACTTACCGTCAAACTGACCCTTCGGGTGTCTTGCTGGGACCTGTCGGCCCCGGGCTCGCCGCCGCTGATCGCCGATATGGGCGGTCGGGTCGGGCGGCGTGACCTCATAGGAACCTGTTCAGAGTGCCTCGTCACTGTTCTGTCCGCCCTTCCCGACCAGGCCGCCCTCCCAGACAGAGAGGACCGCATGCACAGCATGACGCAGGAGGACACGCTGGTCGTTGGCGGGGTCGACGCGCACGCCGACACCCATCACGCGGCCGCGCTGGATCAGCGCGGAGCGCTGCTCTCGACGAACAGCTTCCCGACGACAACGTCGGGCTACCGCGAGTTGGTCGACTGGCTGAGCGGCCACGGGGAGATCGACGTCGTCGCGGTCGAGTCGACCGGCTCGTATGCCGCCGCGCTCGTGCGCTACCTAGGCCAGCACGGCGTCAGGGTCGTCGAGGTCAACCAGCCGCATGCGCATACTCGCCGGCGTGTCGGCAAGAGCGACCCGATCGACGCGGAGATGGCCGCCCGCCTGTTCCAGGCCGGCAAGGCCAAAGCGGTCCCGAAGCAGACCGACGGGATCGTCGAGTCGATCCGGCTGCTGCGCGTCGCGCGCCACAGCGCGGTGAAGTCCCGCAGCGCCGCACTGGTCCAGGTCCGTGACCTCATCATCACCGCCCCGCAGGAGATCCGTGATCAGCTCTGCTGCCGCAAGACGCTCCGCGGCAAGGTCACCGTCTGTGCGCGGCTCCGCCCGTCAGGCGGGGAGCTCCGCTGCCCGTCGCAAGCCGCGAAGTTCGCGCTCCGCTCGACCGCTCAGCGCGTCCAAGCGCTCGATCAGGAGATCGGCGCGCTGGATCGCGAGCTCGAGCAGCTCGTCGCGGCTGCCGCGCCGCGCACCGTCCAGCTGCTCGGGATCTCGACCGGGCATGCCGGTCAACTGCTCATCACGGCCGGACAGAACATAGAACGACTCCACGGCGAGAGCTCGTTCGCGATGCTCTGCGGCGCCAGTCCGATCCCTGCCTCGTCAGGCAAGACGACCCGTCACCGCCTCAACTAC
This sequence comes from uncultured Solirubrobacterales bacterium, assembly GCA_963763525.1. Lineage (GTDB taxonomy): Bacteria > Actinomycetota > Thermoleophilia > Solirubrobacterales > Solirubrobacteraceae > Palsa-465. The sequence continues at coordinate 258,633 of CAVXPA010000003.1, read as the reverse complement.
GGCGGCGACCGCCAAGCCAACCGGGCGCTCCACCTCATCGCCGTCTGCCGACTGCGCTACTGCGAGCGCACCCGCGCATACGCCAAGCGCCGAACCGCAGAAGGCAAGACTCAGCGCGAAATCATGCGCTGCCTCAAGCGCTACATCGCGCGTGAGGTCTTCACCTCCCTCCGTGCCGACCTCGCCGAAACCGCGCAACCGCGACCGATGGTCTCGACCACCATCATGTGCGGCAACCCCGGCTTCGGGATCAACCGAACCCGCACTTGACATCTATAGGAACGTCCCGGCCTGCCTCACGCTCGTCATCCTGCACCATAAGAGTGACCTCCTGTGCGGGCCCCGACTGCGCACACAGTCGTGAAAAAGCCCTGCTCAGCAGCAACCATATGACGTCGACCAGGTCGGAGAGTCGCGCGAGCCCGCGGATGCCGGTCGAGACTCGGCGAGGAACCGAAGGTAATGCCGCGATTTCGTCAATGGCCCCACCCTTGACGAAATCCTTGGCTCCGTCACCGCATGAAGGGCTACGCCTGTACGCTTATCTCAAGCGACATAAGGTACTGTGTTTGTGGCGTACGGCAATTTTTGGTTCAGTCCGTGGAGGTTGAGTGGTGAGTATCGGGAGCGCGAGCATCGAGGCGGTCAGCCTGTCGGGCGAGCCGACGGAGATCTCGGAGGAGTCCCTCGCCGAGCTACGCGGTGCCATGGCCGGGCCAGTCCTGATTGAGGACGATCCGGGCTATCACGAGGCGCGCGTGATCTTCAATGCGGTCTTTGAGCCCTACCGCCCGGCCATCATCGCGAAGTGCCGTGGAACCGCGGATGTGATTCAGGCGGTCAATTTCGCGCGCTCCCATCAGCTTCTGACCGCGATTCGGGGCGGTGGGCACGGCATCCCGGGCTTCGCCCTGGCCGACCACGGTCTGGTTATCGACCTAACCTTGATGCGGGCGGTGCTCGTCGATGGTGAACGTCAGATCGCGCGCGTGCAGGGCGGTGCGACGCTCAATGATCTCGATCGGGAGACGCAGCGCTCAGGTCTCGTAGTCCCGGCCGGTGTCGTGTCGGATACCGGCGTAGCGGGCTTGACCCTGGGTGGCGGCCTGGGCTGGCTGCACCGCAAGTATGGACTGTCGTGCGACAACCTGAGGGAGATGGAGGTCGTCACGGCGGACGGCGGCGTGGTGCGGGCGAACGCCACCGAGCACGAGGATCTGTTTTGGGCTCTACAGGGTGGTGGCGGCAACTTCGGGGTCGTCACCGAGTTCGTGTTCGATGCCCACCGCCTGGGGCCGATGATCCGGCTTGCGTTTAGCGCGTATCCGTTGGAGGATGCGGCGGCGCTCCTGCCGCAGTGGCGCGCCTGGACGGAGACGATCCCGGAGGAGGTCACGAGCCGGGTCATCATGTACACCCCGCCGGATCACCCATCGCTGCCGCCCGCTTTGCTAGGGCGGTCCGGGATGCTTGTAGGGGCGGTGTATGCCGGTCCGGTCGAGGAGGCAGAGGAGTATCTGGCGCCGATCGCCCAGTTCGGCACGCCGCTGGCCGATCTCGGTGGGCCGTTGACCTTCTGCGCGCTGCAGGCGAGGCTGGGCCTCGCGGAGCACTTTCAGTTCGCCGGCTACTGGAAGTCGGCGTATCTGGATCGGCTGCCCGATGAGTTCTTCGACATCGTGGTGCGCCGCGCCAACAGTCGGCCGACCGCGCAGACCGTCACGCAGCTGATCACGATGGGCGGTGCGGTCAGCCGGCGGGGTCCCACCGATTCGGCGTTCGGGTTCCGGGCAGCGCCGTACATGCTCAGCGCCGAGGCAGTCTGGGAAGATCCTCAGTTCGCCGAGCCGTGCACGACCTGGGCGCAGGAGTTCATCGCCGAAGCCGAGGGGCTCGGGATCGCCAGCGGCACCTACCTCAACTTCAGCGGTGAAAGCGACGCGGTCAGCCGCAAGGCCCAGTATGGCGAGAACCTCGACCGGCTGACCCGGGTCAAGCGCCGCTACGACCCCGGCAACCAGTTCCGTCGTAATAACAATATCCCGCCGGAATAGGCCCCACCGGCCCTGGTTTGCCAGTGCGCCCCACGTCCTCAACCGGGGTCACGCCGACGGTCGACCTACGTCGTCGCGTTTAATCAGTTTCAGCCCGATGGAGGCGCACATGTCCTCAGCTTCCTCTGCGGACGCCACATGGACCAGCATTCAAGGGGGGAAGGCGGCGGGCGATCAATGAGCGGTCGGTCGTCTCGGACTAGTCACGCGCCGACCCCGCGGTAAGGGGCAGGCCGAGCTGAGCGAGTCCGAGGCCGCGGTGACGGACGGCCGACCGGTCACGGCTCTCCTCCGGGCCGTCGGGCCGAGCTGTGAGCGCCGGCGGCACATGGCTGGGCAAGCGCGCTCGGAAGTACTCACGTGCCAGGTGCCGCCTGGCCGTGCCGAGTGACCGGAGGACTCGCTTCGCGGGGATCGGTTTGGCTGAAGAACGGCACTCGCACGACGATACGGTCGGCCAGCCGTTCTCCCGGACGACCTGTCGAGTCGGGCAGTCTCGGCTAGTACCGGTTGGTATGTCATCGGGTGACGCACAACTCAGGCCTCGCGGTCGATCATGGCTGCCACGCGCTCGCGTGTCATGAGTGCGGTCGCCAGCGGTCCTTCGGATCAACGGTATGACTCCGTGTCGGTGACTCTCAGGAGGTGACCTGGTTGGACACCGCGACCATTTGTCTAACGGATGGTGCGGGCCGCTCGGTGTCCTTCTGAGATCGCGAGTGTGAGATCGCGCGGTCCGGAAGCATCCCCGACGATGAAGACGTCGGCTTGGCCGGAGGCCACGAGTTCGTCGTAGATCGCGCGGTTCGGCTCGTTCTGAGTCACCAGCACGACGACGTCGGCGGCCATCTTGCGCGGTTTCTCGTTCCAGAGAGGGTGCACGACACAGGTCGAGGAGGAGACCTCGGCCAGGTGGTGTCGAGTGAGCAGCGTGAAGTCCCCGCTAAACAGCTACTCGAGTGCGAGCGCCTTGACGATCTCCTGATAGCGCTCGACGGACCGGTCCGTGGACATCGTCATCGCCTGCGAGCTTGGATGCGCCGCGGTCGCCTCGAGCACCGTGAGCCCGACCCCGCCTCGTGCGAGCGCCAGGTGATGAGCGATGAAATCCTCGCCACCGATGAGCTCGCGCGGGGAAGAGAAGCCCGTTCCATGCGCCGCCGCGACAATCCGGTTCGGGATCTCGGTGTTCCGGATCTTGATCGGTTCGAATACCTTAGAGAGAGTGTCATCGACCAAGCCCACGGAACAGGTCAAGTAACGGCAAGTCATTAGTTGACAACTCTGCCCCAGATGCGTCCCCACGGTCGTTGTTCTGGACCATTCCGCGTTGCTACGCCGGCGCGGATGAGCACGGTCGAGCCCGTTCCGGTCTCACAGGTCATATCGCAGTTTCATCATCAGACCCACGACGCTCAGTTTGGCCGAGGCGTACGCGGACTGGTACGGCGGGAAGGTCGGTCGCAGGCCGGAGGTAGAAGCGGTTCCGAATACGTGGCCGCTCCCGCGCCGATCATATCCGGCAAAACCTGGGACGCGCATTGACGGACCCATAGGGTTGATGTGGAACATCCAGCCGACATCATTGTCGGACCATCGCGGCCAACCGCCGCATGACCACCGCGCCAGCGATCGCGAAGAGGAGCGACACCGCCCCGGCAGACGCATTAGCCTCGTCCTTTGCCCGTTGAGTTATCGAAACAATGTGGACCAGCAGGAACCGCCGTCGGCGCTGTCTGCGACCAGTTCGACGCGCGTGGTTGTACAGCCAGTTCGAGATGAATGGGATTCCTGGTCGCACATCGCCCCGTCCGCAGTCCAGTTCGAGCCTAATATCGTCAAGAGCGCACCGTCGATGAAGGGGGGTCTCGCTCTGTCCGAGTTCGTTTGTGGATCGCGATACCGGCAACCTATCCGTCGACCAGTACATTAAGGCAACGAAGGCTCGGGCATCGACTATGCAAATGTGAACGTCGAATGGGGCCCTTGCGGCGCCGGATATCTCGCTGAGGCGACCTCACAGCGGCATAGTAATCACCGCGACGCTTCAGCCGTCTTCGTCGCTCATCCAGTGCACGAACCGCTGCAGCGGGTACATCGCGTCGTGGGGCGCGCCCATCAGCGGCTTCCCGTTGCGGCCGAGTTCGACCACGCGCTGAGCACCGGCGCTCGCCAGACGGTCGCGCAACGCTTTGCGGCGCTCCCGGGGATAGATCCCGATTGTCTGCGTCGCAACGTTGACATAGCGCACGGCGTCCTCCAATGAGCGGACGTGGACGACGTTCGCGGTCTTGTTCGACGGATGGAAATCGACCGGCTCCTCGCTGAGGATGACCAAGCCCCGACCGTCGGGTCGCCCCCAGACCCGGGCACGCCTCGCCAAGAGCCGTCCCCAACCGCTTGACGCGTCGTAGAGTGAGTCGCTACAGTCCTAGATCTGTCTAGCGAGTCCGCTACCGGACTCCTGTCCATATACAGAACCGACGTGCCCCTGAGGAGGAGACGTGGGCGAGGCATCGGATATCGCGGCCGCGGTCGCCTTCCTGGCATCGCCCGATGCCAGCTGGATCACGGGAGTGGTCCTGCCGGTTGACGGGGGACGGTCATGCGTGTCGTCGCACCGTGATCTGGAACTGACCTGAGGGGCGGCGCACAGTGTCGGCGACATATATCCTCACCATGGGTGCTACGGCGACCGAATGCCCCGTGTGGGACGTTCAAGAACAGCGGCTGTACTGGGCAGGCCATCTCGACGGCATGCTCTTCTCGAGTACACAAGACGGCCAGGACGTTCGGGTCTGGCGTGTCCCTGGGCTCCTAACTGCCTTCGCGCTCCGTGAAGCGGGTGGCGCGATCGTGTGCTCTGGGACCCGGGTCTGTCTCCTCGATCTCAATACGAGTGAGCTGACTGAGGCGGTCGACCTAGGTGGTACGCCTGCGATGAATCTCAACGACGGTAAGGTTGACCGCCAAGGACGCTTCGTGATAGGGCTGACTGACCTTGAGCTCCTCCTTAATGTGCGAGCGTCTCGTGCGTCGGCTGGCTCGCCGGCTCGCGGCGGCTATTACGGGCTTGATACGAGCCTGTCAGCCTCACTCCTAACCGACGGCATCGGCGTAACGAACGGGCCCTGTTTCAGCCCGGATGGGAGCACTTTGTATTGTGCCGATAGCCTAAAGCAGCGGATCTACGCCATGGACTACGACGTCGCGTGTGGGCGTGCATCCAACCGTCGGGTGATAGCGGCTTTTGACGGTACAAGTCCCGAGGGCCGCCCAATCATGCCGGATGGCGCTACTGTGGACGAGGAGGGTTTCATTTGGGTCGCGGCTATCAACGGCGGTGAGATTCGCCGGTACGCTCCAGACGGAACTCTTGCGTCCCGACTCGCGTTCCCGGTCCAACGCCCGACCAGCGTGGCCTTCGGGGGCCGTAATATGGATGTCCTCTACGTCACCTCAGCAGCGAGCGAAGGCCTTGAAGTTGGGGAGCCAGCCAGAACCGCACCGCTAGCTGGAGCTGTTTTCGCGATACGCGGTTTAGGTGTCCGAGGAATCCCGGAACGGCGGTTCCTTGGCTGATCAAGAGGCCACATGCAGCCGATCGGAGCCACAGCGATGGAGATGAAAGTTCCCCAGGTCGATGTCGACCTGCTGTCCGATGCAGCGGTTCGAGCCGATCCCTTTCCCGTGTATGAGCGCATCCGCGCCGCCGGACGAGTGGTGTGGAACGGAATCATGGCCAGTTGGATGGTCGCAGGCTTTGACGACTGCACTGAGCTGCTTTTGGATCCTCGGCAGGAGCGTTTCGGTCAGATAGGGGCACGGTATCCGGAGGCGACGTTTTGGTTTGAAGCACCGAACATGATCATCGCCGATGGTGCCGAGCATACCCGCCTTCGCCAAGGAGTATCTCGCTATTTCACGCCTAGTTACGCGGCGCGCTGGGAGCGGCGCGTCCGGGAGGTCGTCCAGGACCTTCTTGAGCCGATCACTTACGGCGAAGGAGAGTTCCAGCTCGAGCAATTCACCACCATCCCAGTCGTGATCGTGGCCGAGATGCTTGGTGTGCCCAAAGAGCGCCATGAGGATTTCCGCCGTTGGTCGAGCGATGTCTCGGGCAACAACGCGTACGGACGTGAGCGATCTGAGATCCGGCAGGTCATGAACCGAGCGCTCGCTGATCTCAATGCGTATCTTGATGAGGAGATCGCGCAGCACCGCCGAGACCAGCCTGACGACGTATTCACGGTGATGGTGAACATGCCGAATTGGAGCGAGGCCGAGATTCGCTCATCGGTGATCAACATCCTTCTGGCGGGCTATGACACGACGGCCAAGCTGATGAGCGAGTGCCTCGTCGTCCTCGAGCAGCACCCGAGCTTCACCCTTGCGCCGCACTATGATAGAAATGTGGGAGCGGTCTGGACCGGCCGATGCCTCACCCACGCGAGACGTAGTCCGCCAACGAGTAGCCGGAGCTCAGGACGCACCATGCGGAGCTCGGGTTGTGCCTGCGAACTTTAGCTCGGGATGAAGTGATTGCTGGCCCGCTCGGCAGTGCCCGGTCAAGTTGATTGCCCCTGAACGCGACGCGGCGCTGGTGGCTGCACCCTGTAAGAGGCGTTTGCGCTCCAGCTGTAATCCGGACGCGGCGCCGCAGCATCTCGGCGCCTGCTGTGCTCCTACGCCCCACTCGGATCACTGCTCATGGAACGCTCAAGCGCCTCCAGACGCGCGGCGATCGCGTTGATCTCATCGACTGTGCCAGCCGGAATGTCAAACCGCTCGACCGACCGAATCTCGTCGATGTGGTCACGGATCGCTTCGGCTGAGAGTTCCGCCGTATCGTGTGGCAGCCATCCATCCGCAACTCCTACGAAGACGCGTGCGTAGCGACCGCCAAGGGCCGAAAATGCCTCGCCAGTGAACGTGCACTCTCTGCTCGATAGGTAGGCGACGAGGTGTGCGACGAGCTCCGGCCCGCGGCGTCCGCGAAATGCCTGATCCATATCGGGAAACTGCCGTTCGAAGTCAGCTAGCCGTGTATCCCGCTTCTGCGCCGTAGCCGCTCCCGGAAGAATCACGTTGACATTGATCCCGTGTGCCTCCCCCTCGAATGCGAGGGCTTTTGCCAACCCGTACACCCCCGCCTTTGCTGCTGTGTAGTTCGCGTGGCCAGGATTCGCTAGCACTCCGGAACTCGAGCTGGTCATCACGAAACGCCCATAGCCCCTGCGTCTGAAGATGGGCCATCCGTGCTGTGCCATCCATAGATATCCGAGCAGGCTCACGTTGACCAAGTCGACAGCCCACTCCGGCCGGAGTTCCTCGAGGTAGCCAAACGGAAACACGGCCGCGTTATTAATCGAGCGCGTCGATGTCCCCGAATGCGTCGAGCGCCGCCGTCACGATCTCACCTGTGCCCTCATACGAAGCGGCAGAATGCGCGCACACGATGGCCGTTCCCCCACCTTGCTCAATGTCGACGACTACCTTTTCGGCAGCCGCCAGATCGATGTCGTTAACGAGGACATTCGCCCCCGGTGTGCCAGCTCGATGGCGTAGGCGCGGCCTAGCCCTTTGCCCGCCCCGGTGACGATGGCGACTCGGCCATCGAAGTCAATCTCGGTCTTTAGTGATGGGCGGCTGATTCCCGTCATCAGGTCGTCTCCGACAGCTCAGGGTCGGTCGGTAGCGCCCGTTGGTCCGGCGGTGACATCGCGACTCAATGTGCCCGTCCACTTCCGGCATCTGGTTTCGCAGCCGCTTTCGCGAGCGAAGGCGACCGGGGTTCCCAGCGATCGGTGAGGACATCGATGGCCAGAGATGACGCGCAGAATGGGCAGTACCGTCTGATCGCCGTGATCGCTGGCGGCACGTTCCGCTGACGTACCTGCATCCCGTAGTCGGCGTAGAGCTCGGCGATAGGGACCTCGTGTGCGACGACATGCCGTCGCCAGTCCGCGTCAACGTGAGCGATCGGCGCTTCGCAGTACGAACAGGTCCACGATCGGCCGTCCTCGCTCTCGCTGACCGTCACGGAGACGCCGGCCGAGGCCGGCGGGGCGCTCGCGCGTTGCGGCGATGCGTCGATCCTGGCCGCCCGTAACTCGCGACGGCGGCGTTCGGTCTGGGCATCATCGACGCTGCCATCGACGCTCACCACCACGCCATAGACCAGACGCGCGTGGTCGGTCGTGATGTACGCGTCCCGCACGTCTGCCGCAACCGCCTGCGGTGCACGGAGCAGCGGATCGCCCAGACCGCCGCCGCCTCCGCCGATGACCCGCAGCACGTCGCCCGGATTGAGAACAAACCGGCCGACCTTGGTTCCGACGAGCTCCCGAACCCCGCCGACATTCGCCTCGTCCAGAGGCTGCCCGCGCCCGTCCAACGCAGCAACATTCAGACCCGTCCCGCGGATCGGATACTGAAGCGTCGTCGACGGCGGCAGGCCCCCTCCGACACCCGGTGGTGGAAACTCAGCGCAAGCGTTAGAAGCGAACCCCGCAAACGACGACCCGCCAAGCAGAACGTAGGCCTCGTCGATCCCCTGCCCGCCGCGCAACTGCCCGGGGCCACCAGTGTTGGCAGCCACCCGGCGCCACAAGAACAGAACCGGATCGGTCCCCTCGTGAACCTCGACGTCCGGAAGCCCACCCCCCGCACTCGTACACGCACCGTACATGTCCTGACCATCACCGAGCGTCTGTGCTCCCCCGCCGATACCCGTCACCGCATCGACGTACACCAACACCGAGGGTGCGCCACTCTCATCAACGCCGAAGATCGGGGTCGCCGCAAACGCATCGCTGGCGATACCACCGACACGGCCGCGCAGAACCGGATCCTCGCTCAGCGCCGCCGCCTGATTAAGGACGTTGCGAGCGGCCTTGCCGCACCGGGTTCCGGTCTCGCCATGACCGAGGCTGACCGGGGCGGGGGGCGAGCGTTGACGACGCTGCCCTCCGGTCCGAGATCGATCGTGATCGGCCGCCACATGCCGGCGTTGAACGGCAGATCGCCGTAGGCCAGCATCGTCAGCACATGGGTCATCACGCCGCCGTACACGGTCCCGCGCGTGCCGTTGACATAGGAATCGACCTGCGGATCGCCCGTGAACGCGAAATGCATCGTCGACCCGGCGACCGTCAGGGTGCACCGAATCTCAATCAGCTCGTCGACTCCCCGCGCGTCATATTCGACGTACTCCACCGACTCATAGACACCATCCGGCATCGCATCGATCCGGCGCCGCAACAGACCCTCGGTCAACCGCTGATTGATCGCGTTGTAGCGCCTGTGTCGCTCCAAGCCAACGCGCCCGAGTAGATCCGCCAGCTTCGCCTGCGCGACGTTATTAGCCGCGATCATGCTCCGCACATCATTGAGCACCGGATTCGGCGTCCGGACGTTGGCAGCGATATACCGCTGCCACTCATCATCAAGGCGCCCCCCCACAATCGCCCGGACGGCCCCGAACCGCAACGCCTCATCAAACACGCTCACCGCCGTCGGCGCCGTGCCCGACACCCCCATCCCGCCGATGTCTAGAACATGCAGATTCGAAAACGCCCAGCCAACCAGCGCGCCGTCGAAGAACATCGGCGTCACCACCCCAACATCACCTTGATGCTGGGCCCCCAGATACGGATCGTTGACCAGCCAACCATCCCCCGGCCGCGGCACCTCCCCCTCCGCAGCCAGCCGCGCGATCACCGCCTCGGTATTCAGCCACGCCGTCGCCGAATGCAGCAGGATGTAGGCCGAAAGCCCCAACTGCTGCCCGTCCGGGTCCAGCAAACACGTACAGAAATCCTTCGCATCAGTCACCGCCGGCGAGCCCGAGGTACGCACCAACGTCAAAGCCATCTCATTGACGATGTTCTCGACCGCCTTGCGGTGAACCTCAGTCGCCAGCGAATCATACGCCTCGCCACCGCCCATCATTGCGTCCGATTTATCGGCACTGCACTCAGGATCCAATCGCGCACATGATGGCCGTCGGCTATCGCGATGCTCAGCTCCACCCTAGATCCTTCGTCCGATGCCTTTTGGTCCCGAAGACGCGAACACACACCAACGACGGCTTTCACGTGCCATGGTTTACTCAACGAATCGGGCTTACGCTACCTGCCGGTGTTCCGGCTCTGTCGCCGGAATACCGGCACCGTAACCCACTAGGAAACACAAGTCAAGGACGCTTTGGATCGATGGCAAACTGAATCGACAGAAAGCCCGTCGATCGATTGGGACGATCCAAATCTTGGCCTTCCTCACAACGCACCCCGGTCGCGGCTTCACCTTCTCAGAGCTGGCACGGCAGCCCCCGCATCGGCAGGTCCACCGCTCACGCGGTTCTCACCAAACTCACGTACAGGGCATTGCTCCTGCGCAATCCCGACACAAGCGAGCATCGCCTCGGGCTCGCACTCCCGGTGCTGCCCACCGGCGACGAATCACTCGTAGTGGGTCGTGCCGGCGTCCCCGGGCCGCTGCCCACAACCAATGAAAGAACCTGCCATCCGCTTGCACCGCCATTTGGCTCCGTTGTAGCACCGATCTTCGAGCGACGGCACCATGCTAGTCGTACTCTGTCATACCCGACGGACGCACCGTACGCGACCTCCCGGCACTATCCCACCCCGTGCGCCGCCAGACGCGTCATCGCCAAAATCGACGGACGAGTACCGTGCCCCCGCCCTTCAAATACTCGGTCACGTCCGCGCGCAAAATCAACCCCATTGACACGGCGCAACCGAGTGGATCGTCTTGCCGTGACTACGGCGTTAGGGTGATGCAGCCCGGCCGTGATCGTGGACCGACCTCCAGTAGGGCTCGCGCCGTAGCGCGGTCATAGTCCGGGCTGCCACGCGGTCGCCACGTGGATAGGCGGCGCAAATATCGACGTTTGAGTCGTGTCCGGTCCGCCTCTGGCTGGACTCTTGGCGCGCCGACTACCCGGGCTCCGGAACGAGTCGCGGTGGACCGCGTCAGCTCGGTGACCTGCTGAGCGGGTCTCCGCCGGTGTGAGCCGGTGCTGCGTGCCCGCCGACCTCGTTGTGCTCGTGATACAGAACGAGCCTAACCGCGCTATCGACGACGAGCTCGCCGCTGCCGGGCCGCAGGACGTCCACCTCGGCGGCGACGACGCCTCGCCGCGCGACGTCAGGACTGCGATAACCGACGCGCACGCCGTCGCCCGGAAGATCGGGTCGAGCCCGAACATCCGCCGGTGACGTCATCGCGTGCCGCCAGACAGTACCACGAAGGACGTATCAGGGTGTCGCAATATGAACACGCGCATCATGGGCGGAATCCATAGCCGCCGCGACCGGATCGATCACCACGAGTCCGTCACGGTCCGCCATCTAAGGCTAAACCACCGTTTGGGTGTTACTCAAGTCTCCGACGTTGGACGCGGTCGCGGTCCGGCGGGGGATCGGAGTGATCCCGAAAAGCGGGAGCAGCGACGAGATCGCTATGGGCCGACCCCCGCCTGAGTGGGCGTGTCTTGAGCAAACGGCCAGGTCGCAGCTCTCGCTTCCGAAGGGCTGGCTCGCTGAGTTCGCGATTTTGCGTGACGAGCATCGCGACTCGGTGACGCGTCTCGACAGGCCCGCGCTAGAAGTGATCGTCGCGCCTCGCCGGCCCAATGGGCCTCTCGTGAGCGACGGATCAGGCTCGGCTTGCTCGTCTCTCGCTGCCGCTGATCAAGCGCTCAAGTCCGGATCGTGCTTCGGCCGATCACTCCGCACGTCGTCTTGAGTCGCTAGCGGGCCGGGGATGTGTTGCGGCATAGACGAGATCGGCGAGGACGCCAAGGTCGTGGTCTCGGCTGACCGACCAGCCGAGCTTGGCGAACTGGATCCAGAAGACCTGTAGTTGCATCACGACGAGTCGGCAGCGAAGGCGCGCGTCGACGATCCCGCTCCAGTGCTTGCTCGCGATGAGCTGATCGGCGCCTTCCTCCGCGCGCCGGGCGAGGTCCATCTCCCAGTTGCTCCCGGGATGCCTGGTAATGGAGGTGACCGTAGCGATCTGAGGCCAGCTTTCGTCGCCGTCGGCGATCCATTTGCGCAGAGTTTCCCTGGACCAGTTGGGAAGTTCGGCGAGCGTGGTCAGCGACTCCTGCACGATGGACCAGGTCTGTTCCGCGAGTGCTGCGGCGATGTCTTCCTTGCTTCGGAAGTGCAGGTAGAACGTGGCTCGGCTGGCGCCGACCGCACGCACGATCTCGTCGATCGTGGTCGCCGCGTACCCCTGCTCGTCGAAGAGTTCGCCGGCGGCCTCGACGAGGCGCTGGCGCGTGAGCTCCTTCTGCTGGGCCCGCAGCGACCGCGGCGCGTGATCGTCCGAGGTTGTCGCGGCGGTCATGACGTCCAAGACTAATGGAGCGCCGGGCGGCGCCCCACCGTGCCCGAACTCGGAGCGCCCGACAGAGCCAAATCGCTCTCTACGATTCGAGAACAACTGACTATGCATCAGCCTATTTACAAGAGCACACCATGTTGCCTCGAGGAAGTCTTGTGCCGGGGCTATTATGCGCGGCCGGGTCCAGCGGCGCACGCGGTTGCGGCCCTCCGTAGACCGCCGCTCGCCGTAGGGTCGCAAGGATGTGGGAAAGATCGATTTCAGACCAGGAGCGGGCGTTGGCAGTGACCGCCGATCTCATCGGAGATCGGCGCCGGGAAGGACTGCGTCCGAGCTTCGGGGCCGTGCAGGAGCTGATGTGGGCGCGAGTGAGCGAAAGACGAGAGGTGCAGCGTGACTTGGCCTGAGCTTGCAATTGATTTTCGGGAGCGGGCGTTCATCGAGGACCCCTATCCCGTGTATGAGCAGATTCGTGCGGCGGGCCGTGTGGTGTTCAACAGTGCGCTGAACGTGTGGATGTTGACGGGCTACGACGACTGCGTCGAGGTGCTGCGGAATACCGGCGAGACGTTCAGGATGATGCACGATCCGGAGATCGTGTCCTGGTTCGATGCACCGAACATGATCACCGTCGATGGTGCGGAGCACCATCGACTGCGCCACTGCTTGACGCCGATCTTCACCAAGAATGCCGTCGCTCGATGGGAGCGCCGCGTCGTCGAGGTTGTCGATGAGCTGCTCTCGCCGCTCGTCGATGGCAAGGCAGCGTTTGATCTGATCGCGGACTTCACCGCATTCCGACTGTCATCATCGCGGAGATGATGGGCGTTCCGACGGAACGCCACGACGATTTCCGTCGCTGGTCACACATGGTGACCGGAGCATCGCCTACGGGAATGAGGACCCGGAGATCCGCAAGACGATGATGGCGGCCGTCGCCGAGCTCAACGAGTATCTGGATGGGGAACTCCAAGGGCATCGCTAGGGCCAGTTCGACGACGTTCTCAGTGGTATGCTCGAGATGTCGGAGATGAGCGAGGCCGAGATGCGCTCAACGGCCATCAACCTGCTCCTTGCCGGGTACGACACGACGGCGAAGCTCATGTCGGTGTCCCTGGTCGTCCTGGAGGCGTTCCCTGAGCTCCGCCGGGACCTTGCCCCGGATCGTGCGCTGATACCGGACGCGATCGAGGAGATTCTTCGCTGGGCGGGAGTGTCGCAGATGATCCCGCGCGTCGTGCAGCGGGAGGTGGAGATCGCGCGGGTCACCATCCGACCCGGCGATGTCGTCTATGTCTTGAGCGCTGCGGGTCGCGCTGGGCGGATCCTGCGCGGTTCGACATCCATCGCGAGCCGAAGCTGCATCTTGGATTTGGGCACGGGCCGCACTCGTGCCTCGGTGCGTGGCTGGCCCGATTGGAGACCACGGCGGCGTTGCGCCGGTTGTTGGAGGTGGCGCCCGAGTACCGCCTTCGCGATCTCGATTACATGCCGTCGTTCTTCGTTCGCGGGCCCGAGCGAGGCGCGATCGACAACTCGATGGCCGCCGTTACCTGATCAGCGCGCATCGGTTTCATGACCACGACAGCGGAGAGTGTACCCGTGAGCGCAGAAGAGAACCTTGCCACGCACCGACGTTGGGCTGAGGCTGATGACCGCGGAGATCTGTCTCATCACCACGAGTTCGTGCATGAGGATGTGTCGAAGGCGATGGCGTCCAAGCCGCAGTTCGTGTTCTCGACGGTCGAGACGGCGTCGACGCCCAAGCTGTACAGCCAGTTCGAAACGGACGGGATTCCGGCGTCGCGCATCTCCGCCTCGGCGGGTCAGTTCGAGCCGAACATCACCAAGAGCGGCGCCGTCGATGAAGGGCGGTCTCGCGCTCTCGCAGCTCATTCCGTGGACGGCCACCAGCAACGCTTCGGTCGCCCAGTACCTTACGGCGACGAACGCCGCGGGCACCGACTCCGCCAACATCAACGTCGAGTGGGACTATTCGATGATGCTGTGGCTTTACGGTGCGGCGAACGCGGCGGGCTTCTCGCACCTCACCGGCACGACCCTGCAAACTTCCTGCGGACGGCGAACAACGTGCCGATCCCGCTGGCGAGAAAGTGGGTCAATCCTGGCTCTCCGGCGACGCCGGGATCCAACAGCCGCACGGCTATCTCATTTACTGCATCGGGAAGACCTTCGACCCGCTTCCGGTGGGTCCGGCCAACGATGGCTGGATCAATGCTTGAGCAGTTTGAAGTAGCCGGGCGGGTCGTCAACGATGGGCACGCCCCGGGGAGATCCAGCGCGTGCCCCCGGTCCGGGCGCCGCGCTCTCGGGTCAGTCGGGGCCGGCCATCTCGTCGAACGACTGCGCTGTGTCGACGCGGTCGCCGAGCGCCTGATCGAACGCATCCGCACGCGCGAACGCGTCCATGATCCGGCTCACGTAGGACTCCTGGAACCCATTCCGGTCGACGCTGTCGGTGATCACCACCGGGTAGTTCTTCCGCACCGCGTCGAGCACCATCTGGGCAACCTCGTCGGCCGAGCGCCACGTCCGCTGCTGAGAGGCGAAGATCTTCTGCACCGTCTCGGGCGCCCGCATCGTGTCCGGCGCCGAGGTTCCGAACCGCGGCGGGCGGTAGCGAGGCAAAGCGCCCGCCATCTTCGTTTGCACGCCCGAGGGGATGAGCACGGTGGTGCAGATCCCGATCTCCGCCAGCTCGTACTCGATGCCCATCATCAGGGCGACCACCGAGAGCTTCGCCGATGCGTACAGCGAGTGGTACGGCAGGGCTGCCGGCACGAGCCCGGCGACCGACGCCGTACCGAGCACGTGCCCGCCGCCCGCCTTGGCCATGTCGGGCACAAACACGCGCAACGCGTCGACCACGCCGCCCTGGTTGACGGTGTACATGTAGTCCACGTCCTCGTCGGTCGTCTCGTCCAGGCGCTGCCACGACGACGCCCCGGCGATCGCGAACAGCAGCGTCACCGTGCCGAGCGCCGCCTCGACCTCCTCCTTCGCCCGCCGGAGCGAGGCGCGATCGGACTGATCGATGATCACGGGGATGGCGGTGCCCCCGGCCGCCGTAATCTCCTCCACCACCCCTTGCGCATGGTCGGGCAGCAGGTCCGCGACGGCGACCGACGCCCCTTCGGCGGCCAGTGCCTTCCCTACCGCACCACCGATCGAACCGCCTCCGCCCGTCACGAACGCAACACGACCACCGATCTCAGTCACCAGCGTCTCCTTCTCGATGTGCTTTGTCAGCAGGTCCTTGTACGTGCCGCCACTCAGACAACGGGAAGTTCCTCGCTCACGAGCCGCGGATTCGGGTCGCCCCGCGGCCCAGACTGGCGTGCTCACCCGCTGGTATTGCCTGTCGGAATAGACGTGAGTCTAGTCGCTAATCGAAAATCCTGTGAGCAGTTCGCAGCGTGGTTGCTTGACTGGCGTCTTGCCATAGAGCTACCATCTGGACTGACAGCGATCGACGACTGCGCGTGCAGCGGGGCCGGCAGCGGCTCTTGAAAGACCAGAAAAATGGAGCGAGCGACATGAGAACCCCGAGCCGCGATGTGGACTTCACCGACCCGGCGTTGGTCGCCGACCCGTATTCGATGTACGAGGAGGTCCGTGGGGTCGGCCCCGTCGTGTGGAACGAAGCCGCGCAGGGGTGGATGGTCGTGGGTTTCGACGAATGTCTGGAAGTGCTCGATGATCCCAAGGCCGAGCATTTCGGCGTCGTCGGGGCGCGGCATCCGGAGGTGACCTTTTGGTTCGACGCCCCGAACATGATCATTGCCGATGGGGCGGAGCATCGCCGGCTTAGGCAGGGCGTCTCGAAGCACTTCACGCCCAGCATGGTGACGCGGAGATGGGAGTCCCGGGTGCGTCAGGTCGTGGAGGCGCAGCTGTCACCGATCGTGCGGGGGAGCGGAAGCATCGATTTGATCGCGGACTTCACCAAGATCCCGGTAATCATCGTGGCGGAGTTGCTCGGCGTGCCCGAGGAGCATCACGAGGATTTCCGTCGCTGGTCGAACGCGATCATCAGCAACCTGAAGTGGGGCCATGAGTCGGCCGAGAACCGTCGGCGGATGGATGTCACGATCGCCGAGATCAACGAGTACCTGTCGCGGGCGATCGAGGAGCACCGTCGCGAGCAGCCGGACGATCTGCTGACCGTGATGGTCAATATGCCCGACTGGACTGAGGCCGAGATCCGCTCCTCTGCGCTGAACGTGCTCGTCGCCGGGTACGACACGACGGCGAAGCTGATGGGCCAGGCCCTGGTCGCGCTCGAGCAATATCCGGAGCAGCGTCGCCTGCTGATCGAGCACCCGGAGCTGATCCCCAACGCGGTCGAGGAGGTGCTCCGCTGCTACGGCGCGGCCCAGTCGATCATTCGAGAGAACCTCCACGACAACGTCCTCGGCGGAGCACAACTGCAGGCGGGGGACATGCTCTACGTGATGCTGGCTGCGGGCAACCGTGATCCGGCGCGCTGGGAGGATCCCTTCACCTTCGACGTCAAGCGCACGTTCAAGTCGCATCTGGGGCAGCCACACATGGGGTTCGCGCTGGGGCCGCACATTTGCCTCGGGGCGCCGTTGGCCCGCCTGGAAATGCAGGTCGCGCTCGAGACCCTGCTTCGACTCGCCCCCGACTACCGCCTACACGACATCGACTATGGTGACTCCTTTTTCGCTCGAGGACCGGAAGCCGGCACCCTCGACACCCACCTCGTCACAGCGTCCTAACCAAGCCGACAATAGGCACGCTGGTCTCCCATCGGGAACTCCGGAACCGGCGTGCCCGTCGCCCGGGGTTGCTCTTCGGGCGTGGCCTAAAGGTGGGCTGTCTCGCGGGCCTCCCGAGGACGCGCGCCAGGCGACCGTGGTTCGAACAGGGCGGGTCGGCCTACGGTGTGGTGGGCGCGTTGAACGCCAGGCCCATGAGTCCCTTCGAGCAGCCGTGACCCAGGCGGCCAATCTGCGATATCGGTCGAAGAGTAGGCATCACGGCGGAGCGCAATTCGCCGCGTTAGCATGGCGGAACCGGATGGCGGGCAACGAGCGCTTAGACGACCTTTCTGAGAGGAAACGAGATTGAGAGGAGACAAGATGGCCACAGTCGAGTTCAGTTCCCCGAGCGCGATTATCGACGGCGAACGGGTTGCGCTGGATCGCACGATTGATGTGCTGGACCCGGCCACTGGCGAAGTCTGTGCCACGATTGCCCGAGGGACGGAGCGCGAGATTGACGATGCGGTCAAGGCCGCTCGGCGGGCGTTCGAGCGCGAGTGGCGCGCGACGACGCCGGCACAGCGCGGAGCACTGATGCGGAACCTTTCCGCCCTGATTACGGATCAGGCCTCAGAGCTCGCCGCGCTTGAGAGCCTCGACACCGGGAAGCCGCTCACCCAGGCGCGCACCGACGTTGCGGTGGTCGCACGGTACTTCGATTTCTACGCCAGCATCGTCGAGTGGCTCGAGGGGTCGACGATCAACGCCGCCGCTGGGGCCTATGCCTACACACGCCGCGAGCCATACGGCGTCACCGGCCACATCATCCCGTGGAATTACCCGATTCAGATGTGCGGCCGCACGCTCGCGCCGTCGTTGGCCGCCGGCAACTGCGTCGTCATGAAGCCGGCTGAGGAGGCGTCGCTGTCCGCTCTGCGCGTCGGGGAGCTCGCGCTCGAGGCAGGCTTCCCCCCGGGCGTCCTCAACGTCGTCTCGGGGCTCGGCCACGAAGCCGGCACCGCGCTCAGCGCTCATCCCGGGGTCAACTACATCTCCTTCACGGGATCGCGCGAGGTCGGGACGTTGGTGGCGCAAGCCGCGGCAACCAACGTGGTTCCGGTGGCGCTGGAGCTCGGCGGCAAGTCGCCGAATATCGTCTTCGGCGACGCCGACCTCGATCTCGCCCTACCGACGATCATCATGTCGATCATCCAGAATGCCGGGCAGACTTGCGTGGCAGGTTCGCGACTGCTGATCCACGAGTCGGTTCACGATCAGCTCGTCGACGCGCTGGCGACCCGCTTCCGGAATCTGACGATCGGCCGCGGAATGGACGACCCGGACCTCGGGCCGCTGATCAGTGCCAAGCAGCGTGACCGGGTTGCCGCGCTGGTCCGCGACGGCGCGGGCAGCGCGGAGCTCCTCGTCGGGGGTCATCCGGCCGAGGTCGACGGTTTGCGCGGCGGTTTCTTCTTCGAGCCGACCATCTTCGACGCGGCCAGCCCTGACGACCCGATCAATCGGGAGGAGGTCTTCGGTCCGGTCATGGCGGTTTCGACCTTCACGTCCGACGAAGAAGCGCTGAGCCGTGCTAACGACACGGACTTCGGGTTGGTGGCGGCCGTCTGGACCCGAGACATCAGCCGCGCACATCGGATGGCGGACGCTCTGGAGGTCGGCCAGGTGTTCATCAACTCATACAGCGCCGGCGGTGGCGTCGAGGTTCCGTTCGGTGGCTATAAGCGGTCGGGTTACGGGCGAGAGAAAGGTGCCGAGGCGCTGCTGGAGTTCTGCCAGCTGAAGAGCGTCGTGATCAAGTACTGAGATCGACGTCACCTGAGAGCTGCCGTGAACTCGATATCGAGATGACCGACGAGGACACTATGGACATCGGGTTCATCGGCCTGGGCAACATGGGCCTGCCCATGGCCCGACGATTACTAGCCGCTGGCCACGAGGTGGTCGTGTGCGACCTCGACGCCACACGCGTTCAGCGGCTCGTCGACGAGGGCGCGACAAGGGCGCCGACCCCCGCCGCCGTCGCCGGACAGGTGGAGACGATCCTGACCAGCCTGCCGTCTGCTGCGATCCTGGAAGCGGTGGCGCTCGGCGACGACGGCGTCGTTGGCGGCACGCGCGCGCGCCGGATCGTTGACTTGTCGACAGTCGGGCCGGATGCCAGCCGCCGCATCGCGCTGGCCCTGGCCGGGCACGGCATTGCCCTGGTCGATGCGCCGGTCAGTGGTGGTCCCGCGGGCGCCACGCAGGGCCAACCGGCCGATCCTTCACCGTCAGCGACGCCCGTGCGCACCACAGGCAACACGCCACCTCCCTCACGAGCTCAACCTCGATCTCGAGCTGCCCGCCAAGCTCAACCACGCTCGTCACGACCACACCATCGATCCCGATCAGACGGCTAACGTCATCTCGCATTCGCTGTTCCTCCTGGTTCGCGTCTTCGACAACGCAAAGCCTCGGAGGAGCAGCGGATGCCTTTCGCTTATCCGAGCCCCAACCCCGCTAAATCAGCAAGAGCCCAATTCTCAACCGGCCTTGACACGGTTCGGGGCCATCGTGATCGCTATTCCTTCGACGTAGAGCTCTTCCATCTCCTTCTCCACGCCGATTTAGCCTGGCGCCGCGACAACATTTGACAATTGCTCGCGTCACGGACCAGGCTGCTGTTGTTCACGTTGCGGGCCGCGCCACGCCGCAGGGGCCGCTCCTGGTCACGATTCTGGCTCGTCATCGCCGCTTCACTCCAGGGATCATCCTCGGTTCGCACGCCATCCGTCAGCACGACGCGCCGGAGGCGGGTGCCGGAACATCGAAATGAGCACCCCGAGGTTGGCCGAGAGATAAGATGACGTCGCGACGAAGCCCCAGGCCGGTGAGATGAGGCCATTTTGCCGATCCACGGGGGTCCGGAAGCGATCTGCAAACGCGGCACACGATCGCCGCAAGCTGACTGTCGACACGGAAAAAGGAGCGAGACGCTATGGGCGACGTATCGATTGAGGACAAGGTCCTGATCCAAGAGACCTATGCGCGCATGCTCTGGGCGCTGAACAATGGCGATCCGGACACGATCAGGGAACTCCACACCGAGGACATGGAGACCGACCGCTGGGACCACGAAAAGCGCGGCATCGAGGGGCCACTCGGAGCCTCGGCCGCCTGGCCCACCGACCCCATCGGCCGGACCTACCAGCACCACATCACGACGTTCATCGTCGACCCTGATCCTGAGGGCCGCAAGGACCACGCCGCCGTCCGCTTCTTCTTCATCGTGACCGAGGTGTCGACTCCGGGAAAGATTGACGTCCGCTGGAGCTCCATCTCGCGAGACACGGTCAAGAAGGTCGACGGCAAGTGGAAGATCTGGCGGCGTGACATCAAGCTGAACGACGACAGCACGCATTAGCGAGGTGTCGTTCGGTCTCAGTGCTGAGCGTTCCGGGGCTCGTTGGAGACTGGCTGGCGCCCACGCCAGCCAGTCGTGAGGACAGACCGGATACGCCGGATCGCTTCTGCGCGGCGAACCATCGGGAGCCCGGGCATGGCAGCCTGGGCTACCGACGCGACGCAACCCAGGCTTGCTCTGCTGACGCCCGTCGGTCGCCGCCATTGCGCGTCCGGCGGCGCGGACGATGAAACCTGTCAAGTCGTATGAGACAGCGTGGTGGCGTGTTTAGGCTCGTGCCTCCATGCTACCGGCCTTGTTGATCCACGCGCCGCTGGGGAGTTCGGGCGGGACGGATGGTCGTTGCACGAACCGCTCGGGTGTCGCGGCGCAGACCGCGTTCAGCACGTCGCGGCGGGCCGCGTGGATCTGCCCTGCTCGGCCGTGGTAGACGGTCGCGGGTCATTTAATCGGATCCCGGAGTGGCGCTGCTGGTGGTTGTACCAGCTGGTGAATTGGCGGAGGTTGTCGAATCGGGCGGGGAACCCGAGCCTTACTTCATCGTCTTGGACTGCGCATCGGAGTACGGGTTGTCTGCGCTCGTGTAAGCCGTGAGTGCGAGCGGGTGATCCCGAGATCGGCGATTTGGAAGCGACCGGCTGGAGCGCATCGAGCTGCCAGGGTCAGCGTCAACGTCTCCTGGGGAATCGGCTAGCAGCCGAATCGGAACTCCGGTCACGCCGCTTCGGCACCATCGACGAGCAGCGTGTCGCCGGACATGAACAGCGACATGTCGGAGGCGCAGAAGAGGATGACGCGAGCGATGTCGTCGGGCTCGCCGACGCGTCCCAGCCGGCTGGCGCGCGTGGTGGGGATCATGTCAACGATCTCCGGCCGGGCTTCGAGCATCGCGACGTTGCCCTCGGTGCGGGCAAAGCCGGGCGCGACCGCGAGCACGCGGATCCCGTGTGGCGCGAGCTCGAGGGCCATCTGCCGCGTCGCCCCACGCACGCCGTGCTTCGAGGTGGAGTATGCGGCCAGGCCGGGGGACACGCCTCTGAACCCGGCGAGCGAGGACACATTGACAATCACTCCACCGCTGCCGGCGGCGACCATTCGGCGTGCGGCCTCGCGCGAGCCGACGAATACGCCGCGGAGGTTGACAGCCATCACGCGGTCCCATTCATCGTCGGTCATGTCGAGGATGGGAATGTTCGGGTAGACCCCGGCGTTGTTGACCCAGATGTCGAGGCCGCCGAACTCCTTCTGGGCGACCTCCGCGCCGGCGATCACCGACTGGGTGTCGGCGACGTCCATTCGGGTTGCGAGGACCTCGGTATTGCATGCCGCACGTAGCTCTTGCACCGTGACGTCGGCTCGCTCGAGGTCCACGTCACCGATGACGACCGAGGCGCCTGCCTCCGCGAGTCGCCGTGCGGCGGCTTTGCCGAGTCCTTGCGCGGCGCCCGTCACGACCGCAACACGGCCACGCAGTGAAAAGAGCTCGGCGATTGACTTGCCGGAGACGTCAGGGATGGACACAGTTAGGCCTCCTGGAGTTTGTGATACGCGCATTCGATATGGCCGATCGTCCCTCCTGCTCTGCGGACTCGACCTGCCCGCGTAGATCTTCTGACCGTTCACATCCGAACTGGTAAACGGGATTTCCTCGACGTCCGGATGCGCTCTGATCGCCGCGCCGGTCGCACCGTCACCGCCGACAACGTTGGTCACCCCGCGGCGGTAGATCCAGCTCCCAGATCAGCTCGCCGATGCGCAAGCGCCACGCCGGCCTGCTCGGAAGTGGATCGGTCCGATTCACCGCGCAGGCCCGCTCGTCGCACCTCTCGTCCAGGCGCTGCGGGCGGGCATAGAGACGCCTCCGCCCCCCGCGCTTGAAGTAGGCATCGCGGATCGATCATGACCGTCTGACAGGCAGGCTCGACAGGCCCTGCTCGCCAAGCGGCTGTCGGCGACCCCTATCACGGCACGTCCGAAGTGCCAGCCGTTTTGCGCTCCGGCCGCATCGACGAGGAGTTGAAGCTTGGTCGCCGGGTACAGCCGGACGCTCGGTTCCCCTGCCGGTGCCGGACAGAAGGTCAACATCCGCGACCACGCTCGCTAATGCTGGGACCAGCCGGCATCGACCGGCAGGGTGATTCCGGTGATGTAGCGGGCCTCGTCGGAGGCGAGGAAGACCAGCGCATTGGAGATGTCGACCGGTTCGACGTAAGGGATCGGAAGCGCGTGCAGAGTCACTGCCACCGCAACGAAGTCCTCATATGTCGCGCCCGGAGCCTTATCCGGACAAAACAGGTCGTAACACTCTTGATTGAGAAGCATTTCGGTGCCGCAGCAGGTGGGCGAGATGTTCGTCACACGTATGTTGTGAGGGCCAAGCTCCAGCGCCATCGTCCGCATGACCCCAACAATCCCGTGTTTCGCAGCGGTGTAATGGCCGATATTTTGCGGATGCTCTTATGCCGGCCAGCGAGCTGGTGAAAACGATCGCACCGCCCCGTCCACCGTCAATGATATGCGGGGCCGCGACCTTCGCTGCGTTCCAGCTGCCAGTGAGAGTGACGTCGAGCATCACTTTCCACAGGTCGTTGGGAACCTCATGAAGCAGCATCGGCACGTGCGAGAGGCCTGCTTGAGCCGACACGATGTCGAGCCGCCCCAGTTGCTCAACGCCATCGTCTACGACCTGTTTGAGTGCGGCATCGTCGCGCACGTCGGCCTTGGCCGCGATGATCCGCCGGTCGAGCGCCTCGACTTGGCGAACCGTCTCGTCCAGGTCTTCTGGCGTCGATGGCTTGAACGGTACGCCTGGGAGCGGCTCGCAGATGTCGATTGCGATGATGTCTGCGCCTTCCTGAGCCAGCCGCACACAATGACTGCGGCCTTGGCCGCGGGCGGCACCCGTGACAAATGCGACCTTGCCCTCGAGACGCCGCGATGTGCGCGTCTGGACCGGACCGTTATCCATCTCTGCCATGTGCTCTTATCCTTTAGTCAGACCGTTGTATTCGTCGTTCCGCGCTTGTCGTGCGCGCCTACCGATCTCGATGACCAGTCGATGCTCGCGGTGTCCTGCCCTTCGCCGGCCATCCGATCACGAGCAGCAGCGAAACGTTGGGGGTGGTCTCGCCACCTCGGGCTATTCGCGGGGTTGATTGCTTCGGTCCTCGCCAGATCCTCCGGTGCTACACAGGCTCCTTCTCGAGCCCCCGGCTCGGCGCGCCCGCGGAGGTCGATTGCGCTCCTCGTCCGGTCCATGGATCGGTTTCGGCTCGGACACGGATGTCGTCGAAGCGTGGCAGGACCTTGGTCTCGAGGGCGTCGGCAAGCCCATCCGCGAGGACGACTGAGCGGACCTGCGGCGGTCCCGGGAGCGACATGAAGACCGCTTCGGCGCCCGCGGCTGCGGCGGAGGCCGTTTGGGCCCATCCCGCTCCGACCTGGGAGACCCGGGTCGCGATCTCCGGTTGGACGTCGTGCGCCGTGACGGTGTAACCGGCCGTGACGAAGTTCGCGATCATGGGCGTGCCCATGTTGCCGGCGCCGATGAAGCCGATGCGCATCGCTACACCGGGTCCTGATCCAGCTCGGCGAGCGAGCGATCCGTCCAGTCGTGGCCGCCCATTGTGAACACGAGGTGCACGGCGTCGTGGTCTAGGCGGCGCGCCGTGCCAATGCTCCTCGCCGGGCCTGGCGACAACCGTGTCACCCTCCTCGAGCCGCGCAGGTTCCTCGCCGCGGACCTGGATCCAGCCGCCGCCCTCGACCACATGAATAATCTGGATGATCTCATGCGTGTGCCACTGGCACCGAGAGCCGGCGCGGTGGTAGATCAGGGTTGAGAATGCTTCGCATGGGGCCTTGATGTCGCGTGCGACCGACTTGACCTCTCCTTGTCCGACGACGTTGGCGCCAGCAAACGCGATGTCGCCCTCTCTCGGCTCAATCTTGATGATGTCCATCTGCTCCTCCGACGCTACGACCGCATCCAGAGACGCGGCCCGATCTTGATCTCCATGCATTGGGACTGCAACCGGTTGTGACAGCTTGGAGGGCTCACGCCACAGTGGATGCCTTGGGGTAGACAACTCCCTGCTCAGGACCGCGCACGAAGAAGGAGTGGCCGTAGTCGACGTCCTCGAGCCGGTACTCTGGGGCGAGCCTGAGCAAGCCCTCGAGTGCAACCCTGGTCTCGAGCCGCGCGAGCGCGGCACCAATGCAGACGTGCGGTCCGATTCCAAAGCCCAGATTTGCTTTATACGGACGGCGAACGTTCAATCGCTCGGGCTGCTCCCACCGGGCGGGGTCGCGGTCGGCGGCGGCCAGCATCGCGAAGACGATCTCCCCCCCCTTGAGTTCCGTGCCAGCCAAGACCGTGTCCCGCCTGACCGCCTTTGGCGTGGCCTGAGCGACGCCAACCCACCGCAGGATCTCCTCGATCGCGTTGGGGATGAGTTCGGGCGCTTCGGCTAGCTCGGGATGCTGCTGCAGAACCTCGACGGTCGCCGCCATCAGCTTTGCGGTCGTGTCGTAGCCAGCGAGCAACAGGTTGATGGTTGAGGACCGGATCTCGGCCTCGCTCCATTCGGTCTCGTTGACCATCACGCCGAGGACGTCATCGAGCTTCTCTCGGCGGTGGCGGTCAATCTCGTGGTCCAGGTAGGCGTTCAGCTCGGCGACGGCATCGTCCATCTGCCGACGGACCTCCGGATGTTCGTGGCCGTAGCCGATGTTGCCGGTCACTGCGTTTGACCAGCGGAGGAAGTCGTCGTGGCGATCCTCTGGAACTCCCATCATCTCGGCGACGATCACGATAGGAATCCGGGTGAAGTCTTCGATCAGATCGAACTCGCGGCCCGCCGCAAGCGGCTCGAGCAACTCGTCTACAACCTCTCGTATCCGCCCCTCCCAGTGGGTAATGAACGTCGGAGTGAAGCAACGCGCGAGTGGAGCTCGCAGGCGTCGGTGATGCTGTAGGTCAGCGATGATCATGTTCGGGGCTTCAAACCAGAACGTGAGTTCCGGGTAGCGCGCCCCGACCTGCCCGAAGCGGTCCTTCCGACCAGATCGCCCGCGTAGCACCTCCACACAGTCGTCGTACCCAGTGACCATCCAGCCGCCCATGACGTCGTTCCGGACAACCCTCCCCTTGGCTCGGATTTCCTCATAGATGGGAAACGGATCCGCAATGACGGCAGCGTCAGAGAAATTCACGTCGAGTCGCGGCGTCATAGCTTTTCCTCAGGTAGTTCGAATTGGCTCAGAAGCCGACGACTGTGATTGGTAACGATTCGGCCGGACGTGATCTGTCCATATATATGGAGTCTCGTCTGTGATACTGGTCAGGCTATCTGAGTTGGCTCGACCCTATCAAGCAGGCCTGCGGGACTGCAGTCGGGGGTTCGGCACGTCGTGGGCGCGAGGGATGCAGCTGCGCGCCCCTCGCCCGCGGGTACCAGAGGCCCGGGTTATGATCCCACGAGCACGAGCCTCATGCCGAGCCCGAGCAAGCAGAGCGGCGCCTACCGCCGCGTGGGTTCTGGCTACGAGCCGTGCAAGCGTCTGTCGTTGACAGCTGGCCTGGATTAGACTACGATATCCGCATTCTGGCGCCGCCTCCGTATATATGGAGAGATTACCGGTACACCCCTCCTGTTGGCTGGTGCGGGTTGTGCTGAAACGTGCGTCGAAATCAGAAGAAAGCGGAGAAGCGACGGAGTGCGCGCTTTGAGCGGCATCACGGTCGTGGAGTGCTCGCAAGCTAGGCCAGCGTCTCCCCATACGCGGCACCGGGCTCGAACTATCGTCATCGCTAACGTACGCATCTCTCTGCACAGCGCAAGTACGCTCCCCCACGTGTCCGCCGACGCCTGGGCTGCGCACGTAGCGGTGAACCTCGCAGTCAGTTGCAGTCACGGTGCGACAAACGCTGGCGGGAGCCAGTTGACGGGACCCGCAGTGATCGCGGGCGCGTCCGGGAGCGTGGCGGCGAACCTCGTCTGCCCCGGAGTTATGAGCGCCGGCCCAGGCACGGCGCTCGTCGACAACCGCGACGTGGCTCCGCGGGTAGCGACACGTCAACCGCTGGATCGCTTAGGCGACGCCTCTGACATCGGCCCGGCCACCGCTTTCTCGAGCTTCCCAGACGCTTCGTGGATTACCGGCGTCGGTCTCGCAGTCGATCGGGAACGGTCGTGCCTGTCCCCCCTCGGAGATCTGAGTGTCAGGTGAACCTTGGCCTTTGCCGACCCTGGCGGTTACGACCGCCGACAGAATCACCGAGCTGCCGCCATAAGGTCGGTCTTGGTTCACGTTGAGTCTTGCCACAGCGT
This sequence comes from uncultured Solirubrobacterales bacterium, assembly GCA_963763525.1. Lineage (GTDB taxonomy): Bacteria > Actinomycetota > Thermoleophilia > Solirubrobacterales > Solirubrobacteraceae > Palsa-465. The sequence continues at coordinate 231,698 of CAVXPA010000003.1, read as the reverse complement.
TCCGGGTGCACGCCTTTCCGCTGTTGCAAACGCCGCGTACCGTAGGTTCGACGGTTCGCGCGTGTCGACACCAGGCTTCGTGCGAGGTAGGTTTGGTTGAGTCTGTGCGAGCGATAGAGGAGAGATAGGATGGCTACGACGGCATCAAGTGCTGTGACCGGGACCGCGGTTGAGCGGTTGGAGGCGATGAAGGAGTCCCCCGGGCGGTTCGATTACGCGGCGGACGAGGTCCGTGAGTTGCAGATTGCGGCGATGGACGAGCGCTTCCAGGAGCGTCGCGGGACGATGCGGCTGCTGGAGCACCGGGCCAGGGAGGCTGGGATCACGGGGATCTCCTCGTTTGATGATGTCGTGCCGCTGTTGTTTCCGCATACGGCTTATAAGAGCTACCCGGAGAGCTTTCTGCTCGACGAGCGTTGGGATCGGCTCACGAAGTGGCTGGGGACGGTGTCGCCGTATCAGCCGGGCGCGGTCGACGCGTCGTCGATCCCAGACCTCGATGCCTGGATTGAGCGGATGGCCGACGAGGAGGGGATTTTCATCTCGTGTTCGAGCGGGACGACGGGCAGCCCCGCGTTGCTGCCGGCCTCGCAGGTCGATCTGGAGTGGACCAAGGTTGATTGTGTGACGTCGTTCACGTGGGGGTCGGGAGTCGAGCCGGCGGCGGATCGCCGGTTGCTGATGTTGGCGGCGGTTCCTTCGATCGCGAAGAACGACACCGTGATCGGCGCGCAGACGGCGGCGTTTGGGGATTCGGCCATGCCGACGTTCCGGTTGCCGATGCCGGCGATCACGATTGGTGCGTTGACCAAGATGGTGGTCTTGCGGCGGAAGATGGTCGAGGGTCGGGCGATGCCGGAGGAGATCGCGGATTTTGAGCGCACGTCGAAGGAGCGCGAGGAGCTCCTGGATCAGGCGATGGTCGCTGCGGCGGAGGCGATCGTGGCGCATCGTGGAGAGAAGCTGTTCTTTATGGGTTATTGGGGCGCTCAGTACCAGGTGGCCAAGCTGGTCCGGGAGATGGGCTACGCCGGCAAGGACCTGAACCCGGACAACTGCATCTACGTCGCGGGCGGGACGAAGCGGGCCGAGTTGCCGCCGGACTATCAGGAGTTCGTCTACGAGACCTGGAACATTCCGGCCGAGCGCCACTTCCAAGCCTATTCGATGCAAGAGATCAACTCGACCATGCCGCGATGCAACGAGGGCAAGCGATACCACGTGCCCGCGTGGCTGGTGCCGCTGGTCCTCGACAAGAACGGCGATGCACTCCTGCCGCACGACGGCGGCGAGGTCGAAGGGCGCGCGGCATTCTTTGACATCGCGCTCGACGGGCGGTGGGGTGGCGTGATCAGCGGCGACAAGATCTCCGTCGACTACGGGCCGTGCGCATGTGGCAGCGCGAGCCCGTCAATCCGCGACGACATCGTCCGCTTCGCCGACCTGGAGGGCGATGACAAGATCGGCTGTGCCGGCACCGTCGACGCCTACGTGCGGGGGCTGTCATGAGCGCTGTCCACATCCCGGCCGCCGAGGTGAGTGACGCGCTGCGCGTTGATCACGTGATCCAGGGGCAGGTAGTCCCCGGAGGCGCCGTTCGGCATCGCTCGCGCGATCTCGGCGTGGACTTCGCCACGCCGGAGATCGACCTCGACGCGCTCGTCACGCCGCGGCTCGAGCTGCCGCCGCTCAACGACACGCCGATCGAGGAGATCATCGCCTTCCTCGTGCGATGCGGGGAGCGGCTGAATCTCGCTGAGAACCCGTATCTGCAGGAGGCGTGCGACAACATCGGCGCGATCAATCCACTCCCGCGCCGGGTCATCGAGAACCTGTTTCTGTCCGCACAGGAGTTCTTCTCGGAAAAGTGGATGCGGGCGCTGCTGACCGTCAACTTCCCCAACCCGGCGGCGCTGGACGGGTGGGTCGAGCGGGTGGATCCCGACGGTGCCCATGGGTGGGTGCGGGCGTTCCCGCCGCGGATGATCCACATGCTGGCGGGCAACTCGCCGGGTGGGGCGATGTCCTCGATCGCCTACGGCGCGTTGGTCAAGGCAATCAACGTGTTCAAGATGCCGTCCAGCGATCCGTTCACCGCGACCGCGATCCTGCGCACGATGGCGGAGCTCGACCCGGATCATCCGGTGGTGCGCTCGATGTCGGCGGTCTACTGGCGCGGCGGCGACGAGCGCGTGGAACGCACCCTGTACCGGCCGCAGTATTTCGACAAGATCGTGGCGTGGGGCGGCGGCCCGGCGATCACCAACGTGATCAAGTACCTCGGCCCGGGGCTGCAGCTGATCTCGTTCGACCCGAAGACGTCGATCTCGATGATCGGCCCGGAGGGGTTCGCCGCGGAGAACGTCGATGCCGTCGCCGAGGCGACGGCCGAGGACGTGACGCTGTTCAACCAAGAGGCGTGCTTCGCCAGCCGGTTCGTGTTCGCCGAGGGGGATCGGGACGAGATCGAGCAGTTCTGCGCGCGGCTCTCCGATCGGCTGGCGGTCGACCGGTTTACCGCGTCGGTCGAAGCCTATCCGCTGCCCCTGGAGGAACGCGACCAAATCAAGACGCTCGAGATCATGGGTGACGCGCACGTATGGGGCCGGCCCGATGGCCGCGGCATCGTCATCCTCACCGAGGAGCCGATCGATTTCCACCCGACGAACAAGACCGCCAACGTCGTCCACGTCCCGTCGCTTGCCGAGGCGGTCCGCTACGTCAACGTGGCCACGCAGACGGTCGGCGTCTACCCGCGCGAGCGCCGCAAGGCGCTCCGTGACCGGCTCGCCAGCGCAGGCGCCCAGCGGGTCGTCGAGCTCGGCCGGGCCGGCAAGCCGCTGATGGGCGCTCCCCACGACGCGATGTATCCGTTGCAGCGGTTCGTGCACTGGATGAGCGACGAGGACGGCTAACACCCGGATAGACACAGCACCTGCAGCCGCACACCGCGTGCCTGGTGCGACCAGGCTCGTCCGGTCGTGCGAGCGGGGATGTCGCCGCTCGGTCTGGACGCTCAGCACAAGTTGGTATCACTCGTACAGCTATCCGTGACCGCATCTCCTGCTTGACAACCCGTGACCATGTGACAGCACAACCTACTTCCCCCGTGAACCGGGCCACCGGCGCGACACGAAACCCTTCGCCAGCCGGCGCTAGAACGAGGTCTGCTTCCGCAGTGACTCGTTGTTCCGACTGGCCGGTAATGCCAGCTCCAGCGGATGGAGCGCCTCGCGCCACAGCGGCGACACGAATTAAGTGCGCTGGCGAAGTTGTAACGCTAAGTCGCACTTTGCTATCGTCCGACCCGAAACCGTCTGCGTCCCGCGTGATCGCGCTTTGGCGCGGAGCGATCGCTCACGGAACAGCGACAAGATGGCGACAAGCCGGCGCGGGAGCGAGGTGTTAACATGTCCGAAGCATTAGATGTCGTCAAGCGCTTTCGCTCGCTGATGGTCAAGGTGCCTGGCGAGACGGGCTCAAACCCGGAACAGCGCCTCGACGAAATGCTCGAACTGATTCATCCGGACTTTGTCATCCCAGTCGCAAACTGTCTGCCATACGGCGGACAGCACGTCGGCCGCGACGGGTTCCTCGCAATGGGCCGGCGTTTCGCCGAAACCTGGACGATCCTCGACCATCACCATCCCTCGGAATTCATCGACATCGGGGACGGCCGAGTGCTTGTTCGCAACGGTCCAGTCTTCCAATCACGACAGACCGGCCGGTCCGTGGCATTCGAAATGGTCGAAATACTCACAGTGCGCGACGGCAAGTTGATCTCACTGATTCCCTACTACTTCGATACAGCCGAGCTACTCGACGCACTCGAACCCGAGACTCGCGACGCCATAGAGCAGCCGACTGAAGCTTGACATGAGCCCGGGCGTTGCCGCAGACCGACACTGGCGGGTCGCGTCCTGCCGTATGCGAGAACCGGCGTGCACGCCTAATCATAAACTCCAAACGAGAGAGAATCGAGCACTGCGGTGGCTACTACCAGCACATTGACGGTTCAGAAGCTGACCCAAACGATCGGCGCCGAAGTTCTTGGTATCGATTGCGACAGGATGCTCAATGATCCGGCCGTCCCGAGCGCAATCATGGACGCGCTCGAGGAGAACGGCGTCTTGGTCTTTCGTGGTCTCCACATCGGCGATCAGACCCAGATTACGTTCTGCCGCAAGCTTGGCGAGATTGTCACCTTTCCCGATATGGCGTTCCCAGAGATCTGGGTGATCAGCCTCGATCCCGAGAAGAATCCGATGGCCGGCTACCTCGAGGCGACCGTGTATTGGCACATCGACGGTACGACGGATCCATTGCCGGCGAAAGCAACGTTACTGAGTGCCAAGGTGCTCTCAGCGACCGGCGGCGAGACGGAATTCGCTAGTACGTATGCAGCGTATGAGGATCTGTCCGACGAGGAAAAGGAGCAGCTCGCGAGCGTGCGCGTCTTTCACAGTCAGGTACCGATCCAGCGTCTCGTATACACGGACCCGAGCGCGGAGCAGCTAGCCGACTGGCGCACGCGATCGCGCGAGCACCCGCTTGTGTGGACCCACGATTCCGGGCGCAAGTCACTCGTCATCGGCCAGACTGCCGATTACATCGTTGGGATGGACGAGGATGAAGGACGCGCCGTCCTGCACGACCTCAACGAACGCGCGACACGTCCCGAGCGCGTGTACCAGCATCACTGGACGGAAGGCGACACAGTCATCTGGAACAACACCGGCGTGCTCCACCGCGTGCAACCGTACGACCATACCTCGCGCCGCGAAATGCACCGCACGACGCTCGCCGGCGAAGAAGCGATCAAGTAGTGCGCTGGCGGCTACCTCGCAGCCCACAGGCGCTGCATCCACGTTCCCGTCAGTCTCGGGCTCCATCCGCTCACGTTAGCGTTTCTGACCTGAGATCAACCACGCGCTGTCGACGTTCCCAGCGTTCGTCGGAGGTTTCGTGGCGTCCCCAGGGACGCGCTCGTAGTCGTGTCGTCCAGCTCATCCGATCCACGCCCGGCTCGCATTCAACCGATCGGGCCCCCCTCTGTGAGGAAGATCGCGGGCACACAACACGTGAGCTCTACGCAGTCGACGACGCGCATGCGATCGATCAGGAGATCGAGCGATGGCCACATTGACGTTCCGCAACATGTACCAGATGGGATTTATCGTCGGTGGAATGCAGCAAGCGCAGGCGTATATGCGTCAACGCTTCGGCATCGAGCGGTTCCGGGTTCTGGGGATCAGCGACGATTTCATCATCGGTCACGCCTATATCGGCGACATCATGATCGAGTTGATCCAGATCGGCGAGAGCGGTCCCTCATACCTGGCGTCACACCGCCCCGAAGATGCTGACGGCGTCGTCTTCCACCACCACGCCTATCGCGTCTTCGACAAAGCGGACTGGGAGGCGTTGTCCTGCTCTGCGGACGAGACCGGCCTGCCGGTCTACCGGCAAAGCGTTATGAACGGCGACCTACAGACGATCTTCGTCGATTTGCGCAGCGAACTCGGGCTGTACGCGGAATATGTCTACTTGACAGGCAATATGCGCGGGTACTACGACGATGTTCCGCGCAACTGACCCTGCTCCGCAGGAGGCGGAATCGGCCGAAAGTCCGCCGAGACACATCGTGGACGGCCGAGAAGTCGACGTCAACTCGTCGAATGGCCAACCCGCGATCCCCCCCAACCAAGCGGGGCTATCATGGTCTCACTGCGCCTAAAATGCGCTGAGCCGTCGGCTCCTGTCGCCTCACCAGAGCTTGTCGCAAAACATAGCCATGAGAACAGCACATGGCCGAGGATTGCCTGTGCCTGGCGAATGTCCTGGAGCCAACCGGGAAACAAATGAGCGGCGAGATGGCCTGCATGCAAAGGAGGCAGTGATGTCGCAAAGTAGTGCGAGTCCCGAGGCTCTGGCCGAGCTGCGCGGGGCCGTGCTCGGTCCCGTGCTCGCGCCCGGTGACTCCGATTACGAAAAGGCTTTGCCGGCCTGGAACGGCTTGTGCGCTCCCAGCTACGATGAGGCCCGCAAGGCGTGGAACGGGATGTTCGATCGCTGCCCCGCGGCGATCGTGCTGTGTATGGGCGTTGCCGACGTCCAGGCCGCGATCGGCTTCGCGCGGGCCAATGAGCTGCCGATCGCGGTGCGCGGCGGGGGCCATAGCCTGTCGGGGGCGAGCACGATCGAGAGCGGTCTGCTCATCGACCTGCGGCTGATGCGCGGCGTGCGGGTCGATCCCGAGCAGCGGACCGCGGTGGCCGCGGCCGGCACCTTGTTCTCGGAGTTTGACCGCGAGTGCCAGGTGCACGGGCTCGCCACGACCGGCGGCATGATCTCACACACTGGCATCAGCGGCCTGACCCTCGGCGGCGGCGTGGGGCGGTTCATGAAGCGGCGCGGCCTGTCCTGCGACAACGTGCTCGGGTTTGACATCGTCACCGCCGGCGGCGAGTGGCGCCACGTCGACGCCGACCATCATCCCGACCTGTACTGGGCGCTGCGCGGCGGCGGCGGCGGCTTCGGGGTGGTGACGTACTTCGAGTACGCCCTGCACCCGCTCGGCCCTATCGTGTACGGCGGGTTCCTCGGCTGGCCGCTCGAGCAAGGCAAGGAGATGTTCGCCCAGTTGGAGAACGAGATCACGAGCGCGCCGGATGAGCTCGCGGTCGAATTCGTCATCACGACCGCCCCGGAAGCCGAAATGGTGCCGGCGGAGCTACAGGGACGTCAGACGGTGATCCTGATCCTGACCTGGATGGGCGAGGACCACGCCGAGGGACAGCGCGTGATCGCGCCCTTCCAGGAGCGGGTCGTGCCGACACTGAACGCGGTCGGGCCTTTCCCGTACGCGATGCTGCAGAGCTCGTTGGACATCCTGTCTGTGCATGGGCGGCGCGTGTACAACAAGATCGGGTACCTGAAGGGCCTGACCGCCGAGATCTTCGGGGTCGGGCTGGACCTCATCGCCAACTCACCCAACCAATACGCGCTGGTGGAGTTCACCCAGCTCGGCGGAGCGGTCAGCCGTGTCGATGCCGACGCGACGCCGGCCTCAGCGTTCCGCGACGCCGGGTTCTTCTACATCGCGGGGGTCAACTGGCCCGACGAGACCGACGACGGCCCCTCGATGGAATGGTCGCGGGCGAGCGACGCAGCGTTCGGGCCATACCGGCTGCCCGGCCGGTACATCAACTTCCTCGCCGAGGACGACGACGAGGACCCGCGCGCAGCAATCGGAGACCGATCTTTCGCCCGCCTGTCGGAGGTGAAGGCCAAGTACGACCCGGACGGAGTCTTCTCGCGCAACCCGAACATCCACGTAGGCCAGGAGGCGCAACCCGTGTAGCCTGCGCCGGCCGAGGCTGCGCACGCCGCGGATCGACGTAGCTGTCTACTGGCCGCCGATCGATCCCCCAGTTGCCCCGCCAACCGGGGAGTGACAATCAGCATTAGCAGGAAAAACACCTAAGCGGACTGGACGACGGGACTCGGACCCGCGACATCCGGCTTGGGAATTCGACACTCACACGCGCGAGCCCCGGATGTTGATTCCCCGGGCCGCCACTACTTCGACATACGGCGGTTTGCTAGCCGCCCTACGCGACCTGAGGTATGGCAACACTTGAGCCCGCTTTGGTTGCGCTGAACGCCGCCGTGAACAGCCGAGCGCGCTCTGTTGCTGGTCGGGCGTGAAGATACCGCTCGGTCGTGGTGATCCGCGAGTGCCCTTTGGCATTCTTCACGCTCGCGGTCCACGCCACCAGCAACGAGAAGCGACCCGAACGTATGACGGAGGTCATGCCAGCGAAGCGGCCGTAGTCCGGCGTCTCTCCATGCAGAAGGTCGAGGGTTCGGGCCTTGCAGCCGCTCTCACGATCTCCTGCTAATGGGGTGGTTTTGTGCGATGGACGCGCACAAAATTTGGCGCGCACGAGCCTTTGGCTACCACCTTTGGCTTCCAAGTGAGCCGGTCAGCGGTGGCCTGCCGCGAGCAGCACGGCCTCGATGTGGCGCTGGAGCGGGTGGCCATCATGTCGGGTGGGCCTTCGACGAGGACGATTTGGCTTGAGCCCCACCTAGGGCGAACGGCGGCAACCTCTCAGCGCCCCGACATCCACGCCCAACCAACCCGAGCAGCTGCTAAACGTTGGTGAGCACGATCGGGCACGCGTCGATGTACTTGAACGTCATGCCACCCTCGTACATCCTGAACTCACGGTCGCGATCGATGCGCCCGCCCGCCTCAAAGAGCTTCAGCAAAATTGTCGCCATCGCACCCCTGCGCTCATCCACACCGTCGACGGTTTCATTGAGGATGAGCCCCTTGCCTGGGCACGTGTGACGCCCGTCGCTGAACGCGAGGCCGTAACGATGCGCCTTCCCAGGCGGCACGCGATACGGGTCAAATCTATCGTGCTGGTCTCCATACTGCTCCGCCATGGCAGACCGAAGGTTGACCCACACCAGGTCGTCCTCGTGGATCTCCAGACCGCTGGGCAACACACAATCCGCCATCGCGATCCGCGGAACAGCCGGTATACCGTGGACTCGCAACGATTCCTTGACACACTGGGAGACCCAACGCGGATCTGTGCGCTTGTCGGAGTCCTCGGGATGAGCCACAACCCAGTCCTCGATCTCAACCAGTGCGAACGACGTGTTCTTCATCGTCGAGCCTATCGACGCAATCAGGAAAACAATCGCCTCACGCTCATACACGCTGGGGTCACGCCCCCACTTACTGAAATGATCGCTGTGCTCCAGCATCGCCATGAGCAAATCATTTGGTAGCTCCTCGCGATCGAGGCGCCCGGCCGCAACACTCGCCAGCAACTGCTCACGCCGCGCCCAAGACGGCCTAAAGAAATGCTCGACCAGCCACTCCTCGACGGCCTTTGCCTCCTCCTCCAGTCGCCTTCCCTCCTCGCCAGACGCGGCGTGTGCGAGGACCACACGAATTCCCAGGTCCAGAGCGTCGAATTTCTGCGTCAGCTCGCCAAGCGCGTCCGGCGTGTCGAGACCGTCAAGACCGACAAGCGCGGTCATCACGTCAAGCATCAGCGGCACGGTGAGATCCTTCAGGTCCGCGCGGACATAGTTGTTCTCGTCACGCGGTGCATCGGCTGCCAGATCGGCAAGCACGCGCTCCAGCCCCGGCTCGAGACGATCGAGCTCATAGCGCCTCAGGGCGTCGCTGCGGAACAATCCCGACTCGAGGCGCCGGCGCTCATCATGCTCTCTGCCACGAATCATGATCATCGAGCCTCCGAGCATGCTGCCACCACCGACCAACGACGGCTTGCCGTCCCCCGACGGACCGAAGTCCTTAGACCGCAGCACATACTCCACGTCAGCCAAACCTCGCGCTTCCTTAGTCCTCGCCAGGACGTCAGGATCCACCCCGGGCATCGCACGCGCCGCCGCCGCTGCCCCGAGTGAACCGTCCTTCCAAAACTCCTGATGCTCCTTACCCCAAGCTCGTGAAACCGTCGACATATGGTCCTCCATGTAGCGTTAGCCGTTTTCGGACAACCGAGCAGCAAGTGACATGTGCAGAGCCGGCTCCAGCGATGATGACATCCGTAGTTAGTCTGGGTCTAGGTTGCCGATCGACGACATGCATGATCGTCCTCCGTCGACTGGCAGCACGACACCGGTGATCCAGGCGGCATCTGGCGATGTGAGGAATGCGACAGCGGCGGCGATGTCGGATGCCTCGCCGAGGCGCCCGAGTGGGTGGTGTGCCGCCACGCGCTCGGCCAGTTCGGGCTTGTCTGAGAGGACCGACCCGTGCCCGGCTCGGGTGGTCCCAGGGCACACGACGTTGGCCGTCACGTCGTACGCAGCGCCCGCGATCGCAGCGTGTCGTGTCAGCTGGATCACGCCCGCCTTCGTCGCGCCGTAGCCGCTCGCCACGCCCGGCACCGCCAGCAGGCCACTGAGCGAGGCGATCGTGACGATGCGGCCCCCGGTGCCCTGGTCAATCAGCGCCCTGAGCCCAAGCTGAACGGTGTGGAACGTGCCCGTGAGGTTGACCGCAACGTGCGCATCCCAGGCCTCCGCGGACTCATTGGGGAGCACGCCGCACCGCAGCGAGATGCCGGCGTTGGCGACCACGATGTCGAGCCGCCCGTAGGTGTCCCGGGCGCAAGCAATTGCGTGCTCGATCTGAGCGGGCTCGCGGATGTCGAGCTCGACAAAGCGAGCGCTCCCGCCGGCCTCGGTGATCAGGACGTCGGTCGGCTGATCGCCGTCTGGCCGGTCGGGGAGCGGGAGCCGTTGCAGATCGCCGCACAGCACCGCGGCACCTTCTTCGGCGAGCCGTTGCGCGATCGCGCGGCCGAGGCCGCTGGCCGCGCCCGACACGAGCGCCACTTGACCGTTGAGGCGGCGGCAGAGATAACCCGCGTCAGCCATGTGCGGTGGTCTCGATGACGCCGGATTCGGGCCCGTAGGTACCGATATTCTTCCTGTATTCGAGGTCGCGGAGGCTGTAGTCGGGCGCCAAGCGCAGCAGTGTCTCGAGCGCAACCTGGGTCTCCAGTCGCGCCAGCGCAGCGCCGATGCAAACGTGCGGGCCAAGGCCGAACCCGAGGTGGGGCTGGCCCAGGCGCCACTGGTGAGGGCGCGTGACCTCGAAGCGCTGCGGGTCCTCCCACCGCGCCGGATCGCGATTGCCCGCGGCGAGCATCACATAGATGATCTCGCCGTCCTCGAGCTCACTCTCGCCCAGCTCGGTGTCGCGGACCGCAAGTCTGATGATGCGGTGCGAGGTGCCATAGCAGCGCAGCACCTCCTCGATCGCGTTCTCGATCAGCGCCGGATTCTCGACCAACAGCCGGCGCTGATCGCGGTGGCGCTCGAATGCGACGAGGCACTGGCCCATCAGCTTGGCGGTCGTGTCGTAGCCGGCGACCAATAGGTTCAACGCCGAGGAGCGGATCTCGGCCTCGCTCCAGTCGGGCATGTTGACCATCACGGTCATCAGATCATCGGTCTGCCCGCTGCGGTGGCGCACGATCTCCTCGTCGAGGTAGTCGTTCAGCTCGGCGATCGCCTGATTCATCATCCGCTTTGCAGCAGGCGCCTCGTGACCGTAGGCATGGTTGTTGACAATCGCGTTGGACCAGCGGCGAAAGTCCTCGTGATGCTCGTCCGGGACGCCCAGCATCTCGGCGACGATGACGACCGGAATCTTCGTGAAGTCCGAGATCAGATCGACGCTCGAGCCACGCTCGACGAGCGGCGCCAGCAGCTCCTCGACGACTTCACGTACGCGAGCCTCCCATGCGTCCTTGATCGCAGACGGGGTGAAGTAGCGGGACACCCCCTGGCGCAGCCGGCGGTGCTCCGCGGCGTCCGCGATGATCATGTTCGGCGCGTCAAACCAGAACGTCGCCTCTGGATAGCGCGCACCCACGACGCCGAAGCGCTCAGCCTTGGGATCGTCGAGCACCTCGACACAGTCATCGAAGCCAGTCACCATCCAGACCCCGAGCGCGCCGTTCCAGACCACCCGCCCCGCGGCGCGAATCTCCTCATACAGCGCCCACGGGTCATCTGCCACGCCCGGAGCGTTGAAATCGACGTCAAACCGCGGCGTCTTCATCGATCTAGATCGCGGCCGTTTGCCGCAGATCTTCGATTCGTTCCTTGGTGTAGCCGAGGTCGCCGAGGACCTCGTCGGTGTGTTCGCCAAGGACCATCGGCGGGGCGACAATCCTCGGGGGCGAGGCTGCCATCTTGATCGGGGCGCCGACAATCGTGACCCGCCCGTGCGTCTCGTGCTCGAGCTCGACGACCATTCCGCGCGAGCGAAGGTGCGGATCCGCGATCACCTCCTCGCCTGTCAGCACCGCTCCGGCCGGGACCCCAGCGTGCGCAAGGAGCCGCATCGCTTCGAACTTGTCGTGACGCCTCGTCCACGCGCAGATGCTCTCGTAGAGCTCGCTCTCAAACGCGTCATCGAGGTCGTCGTGCGTGTGTCGTGAGGGGTGGTCGAGCTCCGGTCGGCCGATCGTCTGCAGCAGGGCCTGCCACATCGGTCGCGTGCGCATACAGAGGATGTAGATGTAGTCGAACTGGCCGCCGCCAGCACACGGATACAGGTCGCCTGAGCCGGGCTGGCGATTTCCCGTCCGCAGGTACGGATTGCCGGCAAAGTGATGCGAGAACCACATCCGCCCCATGCTCATCGTCGTGTCCTGCATCGAGGCCTCGACCTGCTGACCCTCACCCGTGCGCTCGCGCTGCCACAAAGCCGCCACAATCCCGAGCGCCAGGTGCACGCCGGTCGCGTGATCGGCGATTGGGAAGCGCTCCATCATCGGCGGCCCGCTGGCTTCGCCGGTTGCGGCCATCGCGCCGCCCGTTGCCTGCGCGATCATCTCGAACGACTTGTAGGAGGCGTACTCGCCATAGGTGCCGAACCCCTTGCCGCGGGCAAACACCAGCCGCGGGTTGACAGCACGCAACGTGTCGTAATCGAGTCCGAGCGACTCGAACTTCCCGGGCGACATGTTCTCGAGCACGACGTCGGCGGTCGCGACCAGGTCCAGAAACGCCTGACGGCCGGCGTCGGCCTTGAGGTTCAACGTGACGCTGCGCTTGGAGGAGTTCAAGGTCGCGAAAAAGATCGGGTACACCCGAGCAGGATCGCCCCTGCCGGGCTGCTCGACCTTGATCACGTCCGCGCCGAGCCACGCGAGCGTCTGTCCACACGCTGTGCCGACCTCGAACTGCGAGCACTCCACCACCTTGATCCCACCCAGAGCGCACTCCATCACGTCCGCCTCCCTCTCTCTAATCACGACAACCTCGGTCGTCTATCCATCTGTACGTTCACGCAGGCTCGACCAGTAACGACGCCAGATCGTTCCATATATATGGAGACATAATCACAATTGAAGATAGTTTAGTCCGCGGTTGTACAGCCTGTCAATCGCGACGCGGGGCCCTGCCTTCCGCCTCGGAGTCAATCCGACCGACGACTGGCTACTGCGCGACGGCGTGGTGGCGTTCCGGCGCCGGCTTGCGGCCGTCGAGCGCGGCGGTGACGCGATCGGCGGCGCGCACGACCGCTCGTGCGAGGAGAGGCATGTGTTCGGCTCCATAGTGTTCCGGGGGCATGAATGTGAGCATTAGGAGCATCGTGCTGTCGGGTCCGAACACGGGCGCCGAGATGAAGCTCAGCTCAGCGCCGGGCGGCAGCTCTGCGGTCAGCGGAAGGAACTCGTTCCGGGCGAGCAGCGACAGCGCACGGCTCATCTCCCGTCGACCATCCGGTGTGTGCAGATCCTGATTGGCGTAAAGCTCTTGCAGTTCATCGAGTCCCGCGACGCGCACGCCGGCGGCGTACCCGCGCCGTCGCGCGGACGCGACTGTGGCCCTGAGGAACGTTCGCTCGTCTTCGCTCGGCACATGATCCATGCGCCCGAGCCATGCCTCGAACGCCGCCTCATCCGCCCGCGCCAGCACAATCACGCCGAGTGGGGGAGCGAGCGGACTGCGTTGCCCCTCCGCGTAGGTGATGCTCAACGGCCCGGGCGTTCCCGCATGACTTACGACCAGCAACTCCTCGCCAACCGGCGTCACAATCACGCACTCCGCGTCGTACTCCGCCGCTAAGCGGTCCGCCTCGCGCTTGGCAAACATCACCGCCGGAAACGCCCGCTCCGCGACCGTGCCCATCGGCACCAGCGCCGGACCAAGCCGATACTCACGCGAATGCCCGCTGCGCGAGAGCAACCCCAGCTCACTCAGCGAGGTCACGAGCACATGCGCCGTCGAGCGCTTGATCCCCAACCTCCGCGTGATCTCCGCCAGCGTAAACCCCCGCCCCGGATGCGTCATCAAAAGATCCAAGATCCGAACGACGCGCTCGACCGTAGGGCTTCTCACGTAGACACCGTATCCGATCGTCTTGACATGTCAGCGACGGTGTTGGAGGGACTACGGCGCATGGGCTGGTCTGAGCCACGGGCTTGACAGCACGCGTGGATATCGGATAGCGTCACGGCATTCTGGCCATTTTGCCATATATATGGAGCATATCTGGTCGCGACGCTTTCGCGGTTGCCCTAGCCAGGTAGGTACATCGTCCGTGATCGCCTCATGTCTGACGATACTCTGAGATCGGACTATTCCTGGATCCACGAGGGTGGCGAGCGTCTCCATAGTCTCGGGGTCGTGGACACGCAGGTCCACCTCCACCAGCTCGTGCAGGCCTCTGCACAGGATCAGTACGAGCTGATCGTGGACGCCGCGGTCGTTGCAATGGACGCGCTTGGCGTGGACGTGGTTGTGATCGACGAGTGGATCGACTTCGCCGGTGAGGGCCTGCACGGGCTTCCGGGCCATCGGGCGGCGAACGGCGCGTGGCGTTCCGAGAACCCGCTCGGCGAGGTTGCGGTCGCGCGCCAGCCGACCCGATTTGCGTACATGACTCGCGTCGACCCGCTCGATCCCGAATTGCCGGATGTCGTCGCTCGCATCGGATCGACGAGTGGCGCCGCTGCGATCCGCATCCCCGCGTCTTACGATCCAGCTTTCGCCGCGGGGGAGTACGCGGCGCTTTTCGACGCTGCGCAGACCGAAGGCGTCCCGCTGATGCCAGGAATGAACGGACAGATCGCGCAGCTGCACCCGTACCTCGAGCGATTCCACGAGGTTCCTGTGGTTCTCGATCATGCCGGGATCGATCATCCGAAGCGGGGCGACTCAGATTGGGAGCTCGACGCCGCGCTCGCACCGGTTCTCGAACTGGCCGCCTACCCGAACGTGCTCATCAAGTGGGAGCACCCCGAACGAATCTCGACGCAGCACTACCCGTTCCCGGATGTAATCCCGGCGCTGCGTTCAGTCGTGGATGCATTTGGGGCGAACCGCGTTATGTGGGCAAGTGATACAACCGCCGCCCGCAACACGGCCGCACCATTTCGCGGGACGTGTACATGGGCGCAGTCTCTGCACTACGTCGCCGACTCCAAACACCTCTCAGCCGGCGAGAAGCAATGGATCCTCGGGCGGACCGCCCGAGAGACCTTCGCACTAAAGGCTGTGGCCGGCCCGGAACCCAATTGAATCTGTTCAGCCGCACGAACGCAGCCAACGACCTCTGGCCAGAGCTTGCGGATCATCGCGATTTATCCGGGCATCCCGACGACCTTGATGTTCGAAGCGCGGTCGCCGGACACCTTCGCGCGCTCCGAGTCCCCCGGACACCTGCGCCGGTTACTCGACCTCGAGGAGGTCGCAGAGCCCGTGGTCGGGTTGTGCTCGGCTCGCGCGCGTTTCCCCAGCGGTGCAGCGCTCGTCGGGGACGCCGGCACATCGGCCGATGATCGACGGCGACGTGAAACCCCCGCGTCTAGATCTCGATTTCTCGGATCCCGCGACGATCAGCGCCCCATTCGCGGCTTGGGAGGCTGCCCGCCGCGCGGGTCGGGTGGTCTGGAACGGACTGCAGCGAGGCTGGATGGTGACCAGTTACGAGAACTGTGCCGAGGTGCTGACCGACACCTGGGGCGAGCGCTTCGCCACGTACTCGCTCGACGCCCTCTTCTGGTTCGACGCGAACAACATGATCACCGTCGACGGCAAGGACCACAGGCGGCTGCGCCGCGGGCTGCGTCGCTACTTCACGCCGGCTTCGATCGACGGGCGATGGTCCGAGCGCGTCCGAGAGGTTGTGGCCGCCTCGCTCGCGCCACTCGTGGGGCATGAGGTTGCCATCGATCTCGACGAGTTCACGCGCATCCCCGTCGTGATCGTGGCCGAAATGCTCGGGGTGCCCGAGGAGCACCACGACGATTTTCGCCGCTGGTCGATCGCGATCGTCGACAACATCGCGTACGGGCGCGAGCGTGAGGACGCGCGCGCCGTGATCGACACGGCCGTGAGGGAGCTGAACGCGTATCTCGACGTAGAGGTCGAACGCCATCGTCGCGATCAACCCGACGACCTGTTCACGATGATCGTGAACATGCCGAGCCTGAGTGAGGCGGAGATGCGCTCGACGGCCGCGGTGATGCTGCTGGCGGGGTACGACACGACCGCGAAGCTAATGGGGTCCGCCCTACTCGCGCTCCAGCGACATCCCGATCAGCGAAGCCTGCTTGTCGAGATGCCCGAGCTGATTCCAAACGCGATCGAGGAGGTGCTGCGCTGGGATGGTGTGGCGACGGTCTTTGCGCGCATGGTCGTGAGTGACACCGAGCTCGCGGGCGTCGAGATTGCGGCTGGAGACACGGTGTATCTCTTCCTCGGGGCCGCGAATCGCGATCCGGCGCGCTGGGATGACCCGCACCGTTTCGACGTGCGCCGCCCGTACAAGCGCAATCTCGGCTTCGGCGCAGGCCCGCACGTCTGCATCGGCGCTGCGCTGGCTCGGCTCGAGACGCAGATCGCGCTCGAGACCCTCTTGCGCCTGGCGCCGGAGTATCGCCTGCGAGACGTCGAGTACGGGCACACCTTCATGAACCATGGCCTCGAGAGCGGTGTCATCGAACTGGGCAGCGCCGCCGCCGCATAGGGTCGCGATCGTCACCGGCGGCAGCGCCGGGATCGGCGAGGCGCTCAGTGCACGCCTCGCCGCCGACGGTGCTGCGGTGGCGATCATCGGCCGGGGCGGCGAGCGGGCACGCGCGGCTGCCGCCGCGATCCAGGCGCAGGGTGCTCGCGCGATCGGCCTGAGTGCCGATGTAGCCGAGCCCGCGGCAGTACGCGCCGCGGTCGATGAGGTGCGCGCGCAGCTCGGCCCGCCGGCGATCCTCGTCAACAACGCCGGCCGCTCGTTTCACGGGCCGTTCCTGGAGCTCGACGCCGAGACGTGGGAGCGGATCCTCGCGATCAACGTCACCGGCAGCTTCAACTGCGTCCAGGCGGTCCTGCCGGACATGCTCGCGGCGGGCTGGGGGCGGATCGTCAACATCGCTTCATCCAGCATCCACGCGGGCGTGCCGCGGCTGGCGTCCTACGTCGCCGCCAAGACGGCGGTCGTCGGTCTGACGAAGTCGCTCGCGCTGGAGTTCGCCGCGCAGGGCATCACGGTCAACGCGATCGCCCCCGGCCCAATCGAGACGGCCGCGCTCAGGCGCCTCTTCGAACGCGGGATCGTCGCCCCCGAGGGCATCGTTTCCACCACGCCCGTGGGACGGATCGGCCAGCCCGAGGACGTCGCGGCGGCGTGCACGTTTCTGGTCAGCGACGAAGCCGGATACATCACCGGGCAGGTGCTCGGACTGGATGGCGGGCGCAACGAACCCGATGCGGCGCGGCTAACGCTCAGCCCGCGACGCGACGAACCGCTAGTACTGCCGACATGAGATGGCTGGCACCTGCGCCGCGCTACATCAGCTTATTCCTGTTGCCAAGCCAGAATCATCGGAAACGCTCCCACGGGCGTGGCCACGGGTGGTTGAGACAGAACGCCTGCTGTCGGTGACTATGCCGCTAGCGCCGTCCCGGGCTTAAACTTTAAACGGCGCCCGCGATCGCGAAGAGAAGCTAGAGCGGCCCAAAAGCCGGGTACGTCTCTTTCGTCGGCACGTCCCATGGACATACGGTCCGGCTGATCACAGACACCACCGAGAGCTGTTCCGCCTGCCGCGCCAATCGCCTCGACAGTCTCCTCTCTGTTCTCCGCGTTGTCGGCCACAACGACCGACGCGCCCTCGGCGGCCAGTGCCTTAGCGATAACGCCGCCTATCGATCCCCGCCGTCGGTGACGACTGAGACTCGCCGCTCCGTATCGGTCACTTTTGGCTCCTCTTGATAGTTGCCGTGTTGCCCTGCCACGCCGACCGTACACCATAGGCGGCTCGATCGGGCCTCGGCCGGTGACGGCTTCGGCCCGATCTGGCCATCGATTAGCGTCAAGCGGCGCTCACTGTCCCGCTAGCAGAGGGACCGACGAGCCTTATTGGAGGCCTAGGATCCAACCGTCCTTGTCGGGCCCGACCGGCAGGGGGGTGAACGTGCTTCCCGTCCATTGGATCAGCCGCGCATATGGCTGCTTGATCTGCGGAGCCGACTTCGGGCCCGGATTTGTGTACAAGCGCGTCAGTGGAATCGGGATGCCGTTCGCCGTGCTCCAGAAGTGTTGAAGCGCAACACTGTTGACGTTCGCGGCTCCAAGGTGCTGCAGGGATTTGGCGAGCCAACTCGCCAATGCGTAGCCCCACTGCACGGTTGGGTCATTTGGATTGACCGACGATCCTTGCGTCGCCTTCTGATATGCAGCTACCTCCGGATCGCTCGTATCCGTCCACGGCTCGAACTGGTTGAGCGCGATCCCGCCTTTCATCGAGGGTGCTTTTGAAAGGATCTCTTGCGTGAAGTTGACGTCAGCTGCAAGGATGTGGGACGCGGGAATGCCCGCCTGCTCGAACGCCGCATAGACTCCGGGGGTCTGTGGGATTTGCACGCTCGAGAGGATGTACTGCGGCTTCGCGGCCATGACCTTGGTGACGTACGGCGTTGGATCGATCGCCGTAATCGGCTCGTAAATCGAGATCCACTTCTTCCCACACGCCTTCAACACTGGGAACGCATACTGCTCCAGCCACGTGGCCGGCCCTGGCACACCCAGCGACAGAAACCCGATGGTATGGGCGCCAGACTGCGAGCAGAAGTACTGTGCAGCCGCGCCGTCTTGGCCGATCGCGCTCGGGGTGATGCCAAAGTCCCAGGAATTGGTCGTGTCCCCGGGGATGTTGAGACAGGTCAAGCTCGGGACTTGCGCGGCCCTGTAGATCGGTAGGCCAGAGATCGACCAGACCAACGAGCAGCCGATCATCGCGATTGGATGCTTCGTAATCGTCTGATGCGCACAGTCGGTTGCTGGCCCAGGCGCCATCATGTCGTTACAGATGTCAAGCGACAGCGGACGCCCGAAGATGCCACCGCTGGCGTTGACCTGCTTCACAGCAGCTTCCGCGCCAGCGGACAGCGGCGTTAGCTCGTCGTCCCCCGCCGTCTTCCAGGTGATCAGCGCGACGTCGATTGGTGCTCCCGTGGCGGCTGATGTGGTTGTAGCAGCTGAGCTGCTGGTGGTCGAAGCGGCGCCCGTCGTTGCGGGGGCACTGCTGCTTGTTGTGGTGCTAGGCGAGCTGCTGCCGCACGCAGCGGCCGCAATGCAAAGCCCCGTCACCAGTGCAACACCCAAGAGTCGTTTCAATTTCTCCTCCCGTACTGCATCAGAGTTCGTAAGCTTGCCATCCTTCTCATGTAACGCTCCTCCCCATTGCGATCCGCGGAAGTGGACACCAGCCTTTCTGTACCAGGCGATACTACGTCTGCCCCAAATCTGTTACTGTTTAATACGCCATCTGTCTCCTGTGCCGTCGGCGAGATGCGCGTGCCCGGCAACGCTGATGAAAGCGGCGCCGAGAGACACTACCCTCAACAAGCCGGGTCGTCGCATACACACAGCCGGCCGGATCATTGCAAGTGTCGACGGCGACAGCCGTCCTTTGCGGCGGCGTTCGCGACGCGTCGCGTAGTTAGCGGATCTGTGTTCGTCGCGGTCACGGCACGGGTCCGGACAGGTCGGCGGAACGCGAACCGTCGCTCGCGGGGCAATCCGGAGCAGGCCGGCGCGCCGGCAGCTTCGGCATCTCTTGAGTGATCGGTGAGAATTACCTCGACGCAGCGCGCGCGGTTCGCAACGATGAGTCGGTCGACGACTAGTGCACAGTTATTCCTCATCGAGCGAGGCGCGAGATCGTGAAGGTGCACTTGCCTCTGCTCACCGCCGACCTCACCACTCTCGCAGGCCTGTTGGTAGTCGACAGATCTCATCAGCGTTACGAACCGCCGCCGCGCGATGGCTTCCTCTCGGCAAACATCGTGCTCCTCCAGACCGTCCCAATCGGGCAATCGGGCACGCAGCGAAAAAGCCAACGAGGCCTGAACGAATCGCCTTGATGGGCTCGAGGCAAGACGCGCAGGGGCGCCGACGCGCCGCGCTGATCTCCTCTTCAAGGCATCAACAACATATGTCCATATATATGTTATGAGCCCCGGAATGACGGCGATGCTACCCGAGGGCCGTCCACCCTGTCAAGGCAGCTGTGGCCAACGCCCCGCTTGCTGCATGCCGATTCGCACGAGGGACGAATGGCGGCGTTGAGACGACTGACCGCCACCCGCCGAACGGTCGTCCTCTCGGGCAAATCAGCTCGGTCTCCATATATACGGATGAATACTCGACGTGGCCTCGCCGATCTCGGACCCGACGAGAACCGGCGGCAAGATGGGGTTGCCAGCGCCTCCGGTCGATCGGCGTGAAGCAGGTCGGCATCGGCCCAGCGACGGGGGCTTTGGCATCCGGCGAGGGCGTGTCAAACGGTCGGCGTTGATCCTACGCACGACGACGTCGGGGCATCCTGGACTGCACACTGAGACCGGCCCACGAATCGTGATCCGCTGCAGGCTGTCTTAATCGTCGCCGTCGGTCCCCGATCGCGGCTTGATTTCGACAGGTGGGCGAACTCGTCTGCACCGATCCGGTCCCCCCGATCACGGGTTGTCTGAACTGTCCTGAGATCTTGCTGCTCTTACTGACTGATCTTCTCGGAGCACTCGTGCAGCAGCATTGGCACGCGCGACAGGCCAGCCGGGGCGGAGACGACGTCGAGTCGTCCGAGTTGGGCGACGCCGTCGTCAACGACTTCATCGCGGCGTTATGCGCGGCTCGCACGTTGAGCACCCTAACGTCAGCACACTTTGCGATGACTTACGCGCGTTGGGTCTTTCGGCGGGTTCGCTCCGAGTAATGAGGGAACGTTCGAGGTTCATGCGTGACAATTGGCTAGCGCATTTTGCTACGCGCCGCTAGCAGGCACGCCGGCTTGGACGTTGCGCCCCGCGCGATGGCCCTCGGCAATCGCGACTTGGAGGTCCCGTGGGGAGGCGGCGTCGCCAATCAGTAGCAGACCGCCTCGTCCGGCCGCGACCAGCTCGTCGTGCAGCTCGCGGTTCGGCCTGTTCGGTGTGATGAGCACGACTAGGTCGGCCGGCACCTCATGCGTCCGCTTACCCTGCGACGGGTGAACGATGCACGTCGACGAGCGGATCTCGGCCAGGTGGTGACGGACCAACAGCGTGAAGTCACCTTCGTTGAGGAACTCCAACGCCGGCACGTCGCGCGAGGTCGTCTGCACGAAGATGCCGCCAAACCCGGGTAGGCTCGTCACGTAGGTGACCGCGACACCCAGACCGACGAGGAACTCAGCCGCGGTGATCCCCTCGAAGTGACCGACGGTGTCAAGCACGAGAGCGCTCTTGGCTCCTGCCGGCACCCCCTGCTCGAGCAGCCGGATCGAGGACATGACGTGGCTCTGGTTGACGCCGGTCGCGGGCTCGAACGGGCGCGCGGGCTGTACGCCGTCGAGTCGCGGACGCGAGCCCGTGGCGAGGATGACGACCTCGGCCGGATCCGCGAGCACGTCCCCGCAGCTCATCGGGGTGTCGAGCAGGAACTCGACTCCGGCCCGTCGTCCGGCTGCCTCCAGCCAGTCGACGATCTCGGCGACGAGCGCCTGGCGGGGATGGTGCCGGACCGAGTTGATCGCGCCACCGACCGTCGAGGACGCCTCCACGAGGCTCACCTGATGGCCGGACAACGCAGCGACGCGGGCCGCTTCCAGGCCAGCCGGTCCGCCACCGACGACGAGCACTTGCCTCGGGTTCTCGACGCGCGTGATCAGATCCTCGGACATCGTGCGCTCCCAGCCGGTGCCGAGGTTGACGATGCAGGTCGCCCGCTGGAGGCGAACCAATCCGCCTGTGCAGCCCTGATTACAGGCGATGCAGGGACGGATCTCGTTAGCCTTGCCGTCCCGTGTCTTGCGGACGATGTCCGGGTCGGCCATCAACGCCCGCACCATCGACACCATGTCTGCGACCTCGTCGACGAGCACCCGCTCGGCTTCCTCGAGGGTCCGAAAACGGCCCGTGACGATGCTCGGCACTGTCGCAACGGCCGCCAGCCGACCCGAGGAGGGCAGCTCGTACCCGGCCCCGGCTTCGGGTCCGGCTGAGATCGTGGCGGCGCGGAACAGGTCGCCGCTGGCGGTCGTCACGTAGTCGATCAGGCCGTCGCGCTCGAGCGATTGGATGATGATCTCGAGCTCCTCCTCCTGAATCGAGCCCGGCATCTCGCTGGCGCCGAGCCGGATCCCGACCACGAAATCGTCTCCGACCGCGCCACGCATCGCGCGCAGAATCTCCTGCGGTAACCGCATCCGGTTCTCCAAGCTGCCGCCGTACTCGTCGGTGCGGTCGTTGTAGATCGGCGACAGGAACTGCGCGATCAGAAACCCGTGGGACCCGTGCAACTCGACGCCGTCGAGGCCGCCCTCCTTGCACCGGCGAGCGGCCTGTGCGTACCCGTCCACCACCTCGCCGATCTGCTCGACCGTCATCGGCGCGCCGACGTTGCCGTGAATCGCTGGCACGGTCGACACACCCCAACCGACAGCACCCCCAGCAGCAGGCCCCGACTGGCCCTGGTGACCCAGTTGCTGGAAGACACGCATCCCGAACGGCCGAATCTCGTCCATCAATTGCTGGTAGCGCTCGATGATGTAGTCGCCCGAGTAGGCGCCGGCGCCGCCGCCGGAATGGACGCCGAGCGCCTCCAGGATCGTTAGACCCACGCCGCCGCGCGCCCTGGCCACGTGGTAGGCGACCAGGTCCTCTCCCCCAAACTGGCCCCGAGGAGTGGAGAGCCCGGTGGCGTGCGCACAACGGACGATCCGGTTCGGGACCGCCACGTTTCGGATCTGGATCGGCTCGAAAACCTTGGTAAGCGTCACTGAACCCCTCCTCGCGCGCTGCCAACAGCTGTCATCGCTGTCCTCCTCCTGTCATCGCAGTCCCGCCGGGCCGTCACGCCGCCGGCATACTCTGGCCGGCGTAGGCGTCGCCCGATGAGGCTTGCGTTCTGCGTGGGTTGTCACTCCGCTGTTCTGTCTGAGGCGCGGAGCTCTACGCCGGCCCGTTGTTCGAGGGCACGAACAACCTGCAGCATCGAGTCCGGACCCCACCCGAGCGTCTGCGCGTCCGCATAATAGGCGCGCGCCGCGGCTCCGATTTCGACGGGCACACCGAGCTCGTCGGCAAGCTCGAGCGCGAGATCGATGTCCTTCGCCGCGAGGTCGATCGCGAAGCCGGCGCCAAACTCACCGCGGAACACCGTGTCGGGCCACCGTTCGATCGCACGGTTCTGCCCGGTGCCGCTCGAGATCGCGGCATGGAGCTTCTCCACGGACACACCGGCCTTCGCCCCGATCAGGCACGCTTCCGGGACCAGCGTCTGGAGGGACAGTGAGATCAGGTTGTTGCACAACTTGCAGACGTGCCCGGCGCCTGGCGAGCCGCAGTCGATGATCGTCGATGCCAGGGGCAGTAGAAACGGCCGTACTCGTTCGTGTGCCTCCCGCGAGCCGCCAACGTAGATCGTGAGCGTGCCCGCTGTCGCGCCGGGAACGCCGCCCGCGCCCGGCGCATCGACGGCCTCGACGTCCCTCGACGCGAGCAGCTGCGCGTATCTCGCGCGCGAGTGAGGGCGAGCTCGTCGAGAGATCGACGAACAGCGTGCCCGGCTCGAGAGCGCCGGCAAGTCCGTGTTCGAGCACGACGGAGCGCACTTGCGGCGGTCCCGGAAGCGACATCAGGACCGCGTCCGCGCCGACGGCCACGGCAGAGGCCGTCTGCGCCCACGAGGCTCCGACCGCGGAAACCCGGCTGGCGGCCGCCGCCTGGACGTCGTGGGCCGTGACCGCGCTACCTGCCGCGACAAGGTTCGCGATCATCGGCGTGCCCATGTTGCCGGCGCCGATGAACCCGACGCGCACCGCCACACCGGGTCCCGCTCGAGCTGGGCGAGCGAGCGATCAGTCGAGTCGTGCCCGCCCATCGTGAACACGAGGTGTACGGCATCGCGGTCTGCCAGCGCCCCATGCCAGTGCTCCTCGCCGGGTCGCGCGGCAACCGTGTCACCTTCCTCCAGACGCACGGGCTCCTCGCCGCGGACCTGGACCCAGCCGCCACCCTCGACCACATGAATAATCTGGATGATTTCGTGCGTGTGCCACTGGAACCGCGAGCCAGCATTATGGTAAATCAGGTTTGAGAATGCCTCGCACGGTGCGTCGATGTCACGCACGACCGACTTCACCTCGCCTTGCCCGACAACGTTCTCGCCAGTGAATGCGAAGTCCCCCTGTCTTGGCTCAACTTTAATGATGTCCATCTACACCTCCGAAGCTAGGGTGCCACGTCCAGGATGATCGGCCGGATATCGATCTCGTTGAATGATCTCAGGGGGTAGTCATCTGTTCTCGCTCATCCTGGCCGGCCGGCCGTGCGCGTCGTAATAGTCGAATCCACGAACGTTGAATCAGCCTGTGGCTCTCGACCGCACGCAGCTTGCTGTCGTAGATGATTCCGGCCAGCAGCCTCCACGTCGATCTGTCTGCACCTGGCATCAGTAGACCTGCATGAGCGTCGCGAGCGGAGAGACGGGGCCGAGGTCGAAGTTGAGGATGAACGAGGCCGTCGATCCGCAGGTTCTCCTTGTGTTCAAACCAGTGGTCCGTCACCAGCCGCGCCCGGGCGCACCGTCGAGTGGTGTCTCGCGCGTGCTCCGCAGCCCGAGCTTCGAGAGTGGCGCGCCGAGACAGTGGTGCGTCCTGCGGCCGAATGTGAGGTTGTGGGTCTTGCGGGTCATGTCGAACTGATAAGGATCGTGGAATGAGGCCGCGTCACCGTTGCTTCACGACGCCGGAGTGGGTCACAGTCAGACAACACCAGACAAGTCCCGGCCGGACTCGGACCGGGCCGTCCTATCAGAAATCGCCGTCAACCGCTCCCTCCATCACGAGAGCCAGTGGGTACCCGGTCGCGATTCAGTGCCAGCAACGAGAGTCAGGTGCCGCTTTGTCGCTGTCGCGTCCGGCACTACACGTCTGCCGCTACTAGCCAGCCATACCACCTTCCAGACCGAGGCGTGCAGATCTTCGAGGCTCACATCCGGACACGCCCCGGCACGACACTTGTCGTGGCGCTGTGCGATTTACACCCGGGCCAGTTCGTCGATATATATGGATACTTTATCAGAATCGCGGATGCTCTGGAAGAGAATAGCGAGACCTTCAACCGCCGTCCGGCGCCTCAACCTTCGGTCTAAGGTGAGTGCCGGTCTTTGCCCCGCCGGTCCGAGAGGCCGATGGGGATCTCGAGACCGGCGCCGCCGACGTACCCGCCCCACGTCTATTCGCAAGGTCGCCCATCGCATGGGCCATGGGCTCCTGTTGCGCCTTGTAACGCTTACGTCACGGTCGCGCGTTTGCGCTCCATCATCGGCTTGCGGCCGTCGAGCGCGGCGGTGACGCGATCGGCGCCACGGACAACCGCCCGAGCGAGCCGAGGCATGTGCTCGGCTCCGTAGTGCTCCCCGGGCAAGAACGTGAGCGTGAGAAGCATCGTGCTGTCTGGTCCGAACACCGGCGCCGCAATGAAGCTGAACTCAGCGTCCGGCGGCAGATCGGCGGTGACGGGAAGGAATTGGTTTTCGGCCAGCAGCGACAGAGCACGGCTCATCTCCCGTCGACCATCCGGCGTGTGCAGATCGTGCGTGGCGTAAAGGTCCGGCAGCTCGTCTAAGCCGGGGACCCGAACACCCGCGGCATATCCTCGACGTCGCGCCGACTCCACAGCTGATTTGAAGAAGGCTCGCTCGTGTTCGCTCGGCACATGATCCATACGCCCGAGCCATGACTCGAACGCCGCCTCATCCGCCCACGCCAGCACAATCACGCCGATCGGGGGAGCCAACGGATTACGCTGCCCCTCCACGTAGGTGATGCTCAACGGCCCGGGCGCTCCCGCATGACTTACGACCAGCAACTCCTCGCCAACCGGCGTCACAATCACGCACTCCGCGTCGTACTCCGCCGCCAAACGGTCCGCCTCGCGCTTGGCAAACATCACCGCCGGAAACGCCCGCTCCGCGACCGTGCCCATCGGCACCAGCGCCGGACCAAGCCGATACTCACGCGAATGCCCGCTGCGCGAGAGCAACCCCAGCTCACTCAGCGAGGTCACGAGCACATGCGCCGTCGAGCGCTTGATCCCCAACCTCCGCGTGATCTCCGCCAGCGTAAACCCCCGCCCCGGATGCGTCGTCAAGAGATCCAAGATCCGAACGACGCGCTCGACCGTAGGGCTTCTCACTCGGAAACCCTAACCGATCGTCTTCTGGCGAATTCGGAGCGTCCGGGGGGTTTTCAAAAGCTCTCTCGACGGGATCGCATCGACTTGGATAGCGTCCGCCAGGATACTATCTGAGCCTCCATATATGTGGATTCTGGTGGGCACGATTTCTTTCGCGGGCCGACATCGGGATCCCACGCCCTCGCCAGCGCGGCTCCTGGACGCCACGATCATGATCTCGTCGGCGTCCCAGAGCACGTTGCCCCGGACCGTTGCGAACACACGGCCCTTCGAGGGGCACGTGCACGGCCGCTCGTCGGTCCTCCCGGTCGAATCTCCACATTTGCCGGGGCTTGCCGCCCCCGCACAGTGTCGCCTAGAGCGGACGACGGGGCTCGAACCCGCGACCTTCGGCTTATGAGTCCATGCACCGCGATCAGGTATGTCGGGTTTTCCAGGCCTTTTGTGATTCTACGTCGGATTGGCTGAGATTAGATTTGCCTACGTTGTTACACGGTTCGTGACACGAGCCGTTCTTCGAACCAGTCGCCAACAGCCCGGCTGGCGCTTACCAGCTCGGTCGCGGCTCGACGGCATCGCAGATCTTCGTCGTCCACGGCCGTATCGCCGAGTCGTCCTGCATGTTCGTAGCGGCCTATGGATCAAGCTGAAAGAGCCGGCGGGCCCCTCGTGGATCGCCCCGGCGCACGTGCTCCAGGTGCAGGAAGGGCGGCGAGTGCACCGAGATGAGGGCGGACGTCATCGCGGCCCAGCAGCTCCGTGAGCGCCGCCTCGTCGCGCGGCGTGACCGCAGCGATGACCTCCCACCCCTTCGTCGCCTCGTATGCTGCCGCCGCCGTACGGCCCGAAAAGCCTCGCCCGAACAATCCGACCAGCACCGCGCGTCAGAACTCATGGTCTCCCCCCGCCAAGCAAACGTGGTGGGACCATAGAGCCGCGATCAGTCCCAGCAGACGTGCAACTCGGTGAGCATGTGTTGGACCGGATTGGGAACGTACGCGACCTCGCGTTCCAGCCGCAGTTGTGGGAAGTTTCGCGCCAGCGCCTTGAACGCCTCCTGACCCTCGATCCGTGCCAGCGCCGAACCGATGCAGTGGTGGATGCCGCCAGCGAACGCCACGTGCGGGTTCGGTGAGCGCGTGATGTCGAAGCTGTCCGGGTCCGCAAACGCCCTCGGGTCGCGATTCGCTGCGGCGATCGCATAGGCGACGTTAGCGCCGGCACGAATCTGCTTTCCGCCGAACTCGACATCCCGGGTGGCGATGCGCGAGGGGACCATTTTCAACGGCGGGTCGTAGCGCAGGCACTCCTCGGTCGCGGATGCACCGAGGCCCTCGGGATCGCTGCGGAGAAGCTCCCATTGCTCGGGATGGCGGATGAACGCAAGCGTGCCTTTGGAGATCATGCTGAGCGTCGTCGAGTGACCGGCGTCGAGAAAAATCATGAGGCTGGCAATGCACTCCTGGCGAGTGAACACGCCCCGGTGCTCGCCGTCGGCCATCATCGAGATCAGATCCTCGCGCGGAGCACGCATGCGTTCCTCGATCAGCGGCGTGAAGTACTCCTGGAGCTCG
Source organism: uncultured Solirubrobacterales bacterium (assembly GCA_963763525.1). Classification (GTDB taxonomy): domain Bacteria; phylum Actinomycetota; class Thermoleophilia; order Solirubrobacterales; family Solirubrobacteraceae; genus Palsa-465. The sequence goes on along the minus strand of CAVXPA010000003.1, from coordinate 203,865 downwards.
ACCGCCGCAGCATGCCCGATCCGCAGGCGAGGCGGCCCGAGACCCTGATTTTCGGTTCCACCCGCGTAGACGACGGACGCGAGGTCGTAGAGGTGCTCCGCATCGGCGCTCGGAACGCCAAGCATCCAGCAGATCGTCATCAGCGGTAGGGGCGTCGGCAGGTCGCGCTTGACCTCCATCATGCCGGCGTCGCGGTGAAAATCGATCAGCTCCTGCGTCCTCGCCGCCAATTGCGCCCGCCACTTCTCAACCCCCCTGGGCGTAAACCAGCGGTGGATGCTCTGGCGCATCGCGAGATGCTCCGGCCGATCGTGGACGATGAAAGGACGGTAGGGCCTCAGAGTCTCCGCCAGCGGCCAGTCGGCCTCATCGATCGGCGGGTACACCTCACGGGGATCCTTAGACGGCCACGGAATCTTTGACGAGAACAGATCCTGATTGCGCAGCAGCCAGACCACGTCGCTGTGACGACTCACGATCCAGAACTCAAACAGCGGGTTCCAGTGGACCGGATCGCTCTCCCGCAGCCACCCGTAATACCCGAACGGATCAGCGTTGACCTCGGGATCCATCAAATCCTCGGTCGCATACGTCGCACTCAACACGGGCCTCCCTCCAACGCAGATCGGCCGACCTCGTTTCGTCGGCACCGCGCATGATTGCAGCCAGCCGCGCCGCAGGTCAATCTCCACTAGTTTGCGCCGAACCATCGTGTTGCTAATAGTTCTTGGTTGTGCTGATCGTCCCGCGGGCTGGGGATGCTGTGGGCATTTGGTGTCATTAGTCGGCAGCGCTTTGCCGCGATCGACCGAGATGTCGGGGGGCGTTGGACCCGAGTGAAGCCGCCGAACGAAGTCGCGCGGGTCGTAGGGACTCGGGTGGGCTCCCGCCCCGAGCGACATCAAAGGGCCGGTGTTCGTCTCAACAACCCGAGACGCACCACAGATGACCACCTTTGCCGGCGGGTCTATCGACCTGAGAGGAGCTGGGGCAGATCGGGTTCTGCTGAGAAGACGCCAGGATGCGAGGTCCCCCAAAGCTCCCCGAACTCATGGCTCCCACGCTAACTCAAAGCCAGCCAGACGAACCGACCGGCCTCCAAATACGGGGGCGGCCCTCGAACTCCTCGACTCATAATCCGGCGCGCGCGGGTTCGAGCCCTGCCCGGGCCACTCGAAAGCCCGGCCACAAACCGGCGAGTCCTTGCGTGGCGATGCAATCGTCCGGCGCTTGGGAGCGCTCGTGATCCAGACGTCGCCCTTGCAATCGTCCGGTGCCGCGCCGCCGCCAGACCAAAGCAGTCGTGCGGAGCGGCGCACACCGACGCTCGCTGCTGGGCGGGAGCGAGCGTACGGCGGCCGCAGGGCTGACGCCTCCATTCGTGGCGTTGCGTTCTTGTGGTGTCCGGCCGGCCGACGCCTGCTTTCACGATTGCGAGAACGCGACGCGGCCGGATCTGCCTGCTGCTCTGGTCTATATCCCCCGCGGGTCGTGCGTCGGCGCCGTCGCTTGCTCACAGCCGCCGGCTGCGAGCCTGAGCAAGCACTACGTCGCTCGCGGGTCACTGGTGCTTCGCCTCGCGAAGCAGCACTGCTGCTGCCTCGGCGCGCACTCCGAGCTGCACCGACTTCCGCATCGTCCCGGGGATGTACCCGGTCGGGGACGTGCCGGTCCGGGCGCCGCGGGGCTTGAGCCGCCGTGAGCTCGTGAGTTCGCCGGCGCGGCGGGCTTGTTCGGCCTCGCGCAGCAGGTCGTTGATGTGTTCGTGTGCGGCGAGATAGGTGAGCGTGGGTGACATCGAGCGGCTCCTTAGGTAGGTAGCTAGGTGGTGTGGTCGAGATCGACGATCCCAGGTGCCCGTGGACGCGGCGCGAAGCCCACGCGAATCGCCCGTGAACGCGCGTTCGAGTGAGATCACGCAGCGCGACGGGCATCGCCACCGGCCCGACGAGGCGGCACAATGCGTGCGTGCGAATCGAGCGGACGCGTGAGAATGTGTTCACGGTCACGGCGACCAGTCAGGAGCTGTCGGCGCTGGTCGCGGCGGCACGGATGGCGCTCGAGGCGATGCGGGGTGCGCCCGAGCCTCCGCCGGCTGAAGCGGTCGCAGTGCTCGAACGGGTGATCGGAGACTTCGATCGAGCGCGCGACCGGCTGATGCGAGCGGGCGGCTGACCGGCCGGGTCAGCCGCCCGCCCTGAATTGCGTCAGGCCGGCGCGCCCGCGGCCATCTGCTCGCGGACGTGCGCGGTGACCTGGTCGAACTCCGAGGTGAACCGGTCGTAGTCGAACTGGAGGGTGTTCAGGTAGGTGCTCCAGCCCATCGTGTTCTTGGCGATCATCGCGGTCTCGGTGATCTCGTCCTCGGTCGCGCCGAACAGCCGCGCCGCCTCCGCGTGGAAGTAGGCGCAGTAACGGCAGCGGGTGGCTCCGGAGACGGCCAGCCCAATCATCTCCTTGTACTTGTTGGGGATGGCGGTCTCGGACAGGACCAGTGATTTGAAGCTCGCCCACTCGGTCGGGAGCAGGTAGTCAGGGACGCGCTGGAAGAACTCGGGAACGAGTCCCAGGGTCCCCTCGATGTCCCGATCCGCCTCGTGGCGATCCTCGACGACTGACATGAAATGACCTCCTGGCAGGTAGGTGGAGTTGTCGAGGAAGACGATCTCAGCGGACCGTGTGCGGGGCGCGAAGCGCGCGCGAATCCGCCGTGAAAGCGCGCTCCGCGAACGCGCGGAGCGCGAGATTGACGCCCACCGGCTTGCGCGCCTGGGGGCAGTGACCGCCGTCGGGCACGCGCAACAACTCCCCGCCGGTTGCCTTGGCGAGCGCCTTGGCGTCGGCGTGAGCGGTGATCTTGTCGTTGGGCGCGGAGATGACCAGCACCGGACAGCGCACCCGGCGGGCCAACGCCAACTGATCGCGCCGCGTCGCCGGCGCGGCGAGGTCGCCGAGGACGCTGGCGATCAGCGTCTTGGCGTCGGTCTCGAGCGCCCAGCCAATCGCGTCCTCGAGCTGTTTGGTCGAGTGCGACGTATTGAAGACCCGGCGCATCCACCACTCGACGAAGTCTGGGTAATCGGCTAACCAGTGCGCCCCGTTGAACTTCAGCCAACCCGCCGCGACCGGCGGACGGATGAACAGGCCCCGCCGCAGTCGCGGATGGGCCATGGTGCGCCAACGCAAACCGCGGACCGGGCTGACGGGGAAGAACGGCGCGATGAAGGCGGCGGCGAGCAACGCGCGCGGGATGGTCGGCGGCCAACAGCAGCGCGCGCTGTGCCCCTTTCGAGAGCGATACGAGTACCGCTCCCGCGGTCTCGGTCGCGTCCATCACCGCGAGCGCGTCCGCCGCGAACTCCTGCTCCGCGTATGCCGCGGGTTTCCTCGGCCTGTCGGATCGCCCGTTGCCCCGGGGATCGAAGGTCAGCACGCGGCAGTGCCGCGCGAGGTAGGGGATCTGCGCCTTCCAGCAGCGCGAGTGGATGATCGTCCACGTTGGGAGCAGCAACACGGTCGGATCGCCGTCTCCGTAGCGCTCCCAGAACACGCGGACCCCGTCGCGTTCGACGTAGCCGGTCTCGTCGGGATAGCGGGCTCGCCTCACAGCATCTCGGCGATTCGCTCGGCCGCGCGTCGCGCGCCGTCGGTCTCAACCGGCAGGTAGTCGACCTCACGCCCGATCTCTTCGGCGATGGCATCCGCGATCGACCCGGGCGTGGCGCTGTCGAAGTCCATCCGCCGTCCCGCGCGATAGCGCTCGAGGCGGTGACGGACGTGGAAGTTCTGCTCGAAGTGGTGTCCGAGGGGGAAGTAGATGAACGGCCGGCGGTTCGCGGTCAGCTCCATCGCCGTGGTCAGCCCGCCCTGGACGACCGCCAGGTCGCAGGCCGCCAAGTGGCGATAGAGATTGTGGACATAGCCCACGACCTCGAGACCCTGGTGGCGGGGCAAGGACTCCGGATCGATGCGCGGCCCGGCGACGACGATCGTCCGCAGCCCGGGAATCCGCGCCGCGGCGAGCGGATGGGCGTCGATCACGCGGCGCAGCAGATGTTCGCCGACGCCGGAGCCGCCGACGCTGACGATGCACACCTGCTCGTCCGGTCCGTAGCCGAGCGCGTGGCGGAGCGCTTCGCGGTCCGCGAACGCCTCCGGAACGAATCCTGAGACGTAGCCGGCGAAGTCGAAGTGCTGCTCGGTCCACTCGCGGATCAAGGGAAGCTCCGGCCCAAGCCGGTCGGGGACGATGTCGTCGGGGTTACCGACGAAGATCGCGCGGTCGCGCAGGCGCGGGAAGCGCGCGATGTGCTCGACCATCTCGGCGTTGTAATCGGCGGTCAGGAACGCCTCGCGCTCGCCCCCGTCGGGCATCGGCAGCCACCCGACGAAATCGGTCAGCCAGCAGTACGCCGGCTCGTTTGAGCTCGGGGTTCTCGTGCAGGTAGTAGTCGAGCTCCCACGCCTCGTCGCCGATCCACAGGTCGTAGGGCTCGGCCTCCACGAGATCGTGGAAGACCATGAAGTTCGCAACCAGGATCTCGTCCATCCGCCGCCACGCCTGGAAGCAGTGCAGATCGTGCTCGGCCGACTCGGACTCGATATGCGAGGACTCGTTCGCCAGCTCCCCGCTCGCCGGGTGGACGCGCTCCCCCTCGGCTTCGAGAACACGCGTGACCGGATCCTGGGCCAGCCAGTCGATCTGAAGGTCGGGCACCAGCGCTCGCAGCTCACGCGCGATCGCCACGTCTCGCTGCGCGTGCCCCAAGCCGATCGGCGAGGAGATGTAGAGCGCCCGTCGGGGACGTGCCCTGGCACGGGTCCACGCCGAGGTTGGCGCGCTCCGGGGATGGATGAAGTCGCGGAGCATGAGGTTGACCTTGACCGGATCGCGCGCCTGCGGGCAGTGGCCTGAGCCCTCGAGCGTGACCAGCGTGCCGCCGGTCGCCTCGGCCAGCGCCTGGCCCTGGGCACGGGGGCGGATCATGTCCCGGTCACCGTGCAGGACGAGGGTTGGGCAGCGCACCCTTTTACACACCGACCGGAAATCCTCTCCGCGCGGGAGGTCGATCCCGCGCTCGGTGTCGACGAGCGTCTCGGGTCGGGTGGTCAGCGACCACCCGATGGCGTCCTCGATCTGCTTGGTCGAGTGCGGCTCGTTGAAGCACTTCGCGAAGAAGAACTCGAGGAAGCCCGGGAAGTCCCGGCACCAGTAGTGCCGGTTGTGCTTCGCCCACTCCTCGTCCGTGTCGAGCAGGTCCTCGAACGGGTACAGGCACCGCTCGGGGTGGCTCGGTGCGAGCGCGACCGCGGGACCGATGTGAACGACCGCGTCAACTCGCTCCGGGTGGTCGGCGGCCAGAACGGTGGCGGACAGCGCCCCGCACGAGAAGCCGACCAGCGTCGCGCGCGCGGTGCCGGTGGCGTCCATCACCGCGAGCGCGTCCGCGACCGTCTCGTCGATCGTGTACGCGTGCGCGCCGGCGGGCTGATCCGAGCGCCCGCCGCCGCGTCCGTCGAACGCGACCACCCGGCAATGGCGTGCGAGATAAGGAATCTGGAGCTTCCAGAAGCGGGAGTGGGCGATCGACCAGGTTGGGAGCAGCAGCGCGGTCTTGTCGCCCTCGCCGTATGCCTCGTAGAACACCCGGACCCCGTCGCGGTCGACGTACCCCGTCTCGTCGGGGTAGCGGGCGCGGGTCTGCTCGGGCTGCTACGGCGCGGCGGTGTCGCGATCGCGCTCATCGCGGGTTCTCGGGGCCTGTGGGCCGGGTGGGTGGCGGTGGCGCGGTCATGGTGCAGACCCTCTCACTTCGCCGTGTGCGGAGCGCGAAATCAGCGTGAAACGGGTTTACGCTTGCGCGAAATGCTGAGGGTCCTGGTGCTGGGGGAGTTGGCGATCGAGCTCGACGGCACCGCGCTCGAGCCGCCGCCGAGCAAGCGCGCCCGGGCGTTGCTCGGCTGGCTGGCGCTCGACCGGCGCATGCACGCCCGCTCGGCACTCGCGGCGCGATTCTGGCCCGACGTGCTCGACGAGAGCGCCCGCACGAGCCTGCGCAGCGCCCTGTCCGCGCTGCGGCGCGCGCTCGGGCCCGACGGCGAGCGTTACCTGCTCGCCACCCGGGATGAGGTCGGCCTCGCCGACGACTCGCTCGTGTGGACGGACCTTGGCGAGTTCGACCGCCGGGTCGAGGAGGGGCGCCTCGAGGAAGCGCTCGAGCTCAGCCGCGGCGAGCTGCTCGCCGGTCTCGACGAGGACTGGGTGTATGAGCGGCGCGACGAGCATCGCGATCGGGTCGCCGGCGTGCTGGCGCGGCTGGCCGCGGACGCCGAGCGCGACGGGGACATGGCCCGCGCGATCGACTACACCCGCCGGCAGGTGGCGCTCGATCCGCTTGCCGAGGACCCCCAGCGCGAGCTGATGCGGCGGCTGGCCGCGGCCGGCGATCGCGCTGCGGCGATCAGGACCTTTGAGCGGCTCAGCCGCCGCTTTCGCGACGAGCTGCGGATCGTCCCGTCGCAGGCGACCCGTGCGCTGGCCGAGGAGTTGCGCCGCGGCGGCGAGGGGACTCCACCCGAGCCAGCGACGCGTGAGCTTTCTCGCGGCGCGCCGAGCGCTCCGGACGCGCCGGTCGCCGCCGCGATCGTGACGCTGCTGTTCACCGATCTCGTCGGCTCGACCGCGCTCCTGTCCGAGCTGGGCGATGATGAGGCCGAGCGCCTGCGACGCGTCCACTTCGGACTGCTGCGCGACGTGGCGAGCGCCCACAGCGGACAGGAGGTGAAGAACCTCGGCGACGGGCTGATGGTCGCGTTCCCGAGCGCGGTCGAGGCCGTCGGCTGCGCGATCGCGATCCAGCAGGCGGTCCACCGACACAACGCACGCCAGGCCGACGACCGACTCCGGGTGCGCGTGGGCCTGAACGTGGGTGAGCCGATCCGCGACGAGGGCGACTACTTCGGTACCCCCGTGGTCGTCGCCAAGCGGCTTTGCGATGCCGCCGACGGCGGCCAGATCCTTGCCTCCGAGCTGGTGCGGGCGCTGGTCGGTTCGCGCGGAGGATTCGGCTTCCGGCCATGCGGTCCGGTCGCCTTGAAGGGATTCCCGGAGCCGTTCGCGGTCTGCGAGATCGGGTGGGAACCGGCCCTTGAGCGCAGGGTCTCGCTGCCGCCCGCGTTGACGGTGGGCGAGCCGGCGCCGCTGGTCGGTCGCGGCGCCGAACTCGAGGAGTTGAATCGACTGTGGCGAGACGCGTGCGGCGGTAGGCGCGCGGTCGTGGTGATCGTCGGGGAGCCTGGGATCGGAAAGACTCGGCTCGCCGCGGAGTTGTGCCGCGGCGCCTACGCCGAGGGCGCGGCGGTCCTGACTCGGGCGCTGCTACGAGGACTCGATCGTCCCGTACCAGTCGTTCGTTGAGGCGCTTCGTCACCATGTCTCCGAAACCCCGCTCGATGAGCTCCGCCTCCAGGTGGGCCGGCATCGCCCGGTCCTCGCCCGGCTGATTCCCGAGCTTGCCGATCCGGCGCCGCAGTCGACCACGAGCGCGACGGGCGGGTCCCCCGAAGGTGAGCAGTTCCAGCTGTTCGACAGCGTCGCGTCGCTGCTGCGCGCGATCGCGGAACAGCATCCGCTGATCCTCGTGCTCGATGACCTTCACTGGGCCGACGTCCCCACGCTGCTGCTCTTGCGGCACGTCGTCCGCGCCACCGAGGGCAGCTCGTTGCTGATCCTTGGGACCTACCGGCAGACCGAGGTCGACGAGGCACACCCGCTCGGACAGGCAATCGCGGAACTGCGTCGCGCGCGGGCGCTCGCCACCGTCACGCTCGGCGGTCTCGGCGAGGGCGAAGTCGCGGAGCTGGTCGCTTCGCAGCTGGCCGGCGCGGCCCCGGCGACGGTCGCGCGATCGATTGTCGAGCGCACGCAGGGGAACCCCTTCTTCGTCGAGGAGATTCTGCGCGACGTCGGCCCAGATGACGACGTCAGCGATGCCCTGACGCGGATCCCCGACAGCGTCAAGGACCTCCTCCTGCGCCGCCTGCGGCGGCTCGACGAGGGCTGCAAACGTCTGCTGAGCCTCGCCGCCGTCGCCGGACACGAGTTCGCTCTGGACGTCCTCGAGCTCGTGGCGGGCGGCACGGCGGAGGAAATTGCGGAGGGACTCGAGCCAGCCATCGCCGCGCAAGTGATCCACGAGTCGCCAACCGCGGTCGGGCAATACACCTTCGCGCACGCGCTGATCCGCGAGACGATCTACGAGCAGATTTCCCTCACCCGCCGTGCGCAGCTCCATCGGCGGATCGGTGAGGCGATCGAAGGCGCGCTCGGGGACGCGGCTCAGCAGCGGGCGGGTTCGCTCGCCTACCACTTCTCGGCCGCGGGGGAGGTGCGCAAGGCGTACGAGTACCACTCGACCGCCGCCGCAGCGGCGGCGCTCGTCTACGCAGTCGAACCGGCGTTGGCGCACTACACGGCGGCGCTCGAAGCCGGTGCGAAGCTGGGCCTCGAGGCCGCCCGCGAGCCCGCACTGCGAGGTCTGCTTCTGCAGCGCGGGAAGATGCGGTGGCGCACCGGGGACGATCCGCGGCGCGCGCCGGGATCTGGAGGCGGCGCTCGATGCGGCGCAGCGGGCGGGCGATCGCGTGAGCGAGCTGGAGGCACTCAACGAGCTCGGCATCGTCAGCCTTCGATCCGACCTCGGCGCGGCCGCCCGCTCGCACGAGGCGGCGCTCGAGATCGCACGCGAGCTGGGCGACGTCGCGGCCGAGACGAGCGCGCTGGATCGCCTGTCGGTCATCTCCTCGCACCTGCTGCAGCTCGATCGGGCGCTGGAGCTCGGCGAGCGGGCGCTCGAGCTGGCCCGCGGAACCGGCGACGACATCGTCACCGGCCGGGCGATCGACAGCATCAAGCTCGCCGCCCTCCAACTCGGAGATCTGCGCCGGCTCCAGGAGCTGACCGCCGAGCTTGAACCTCTATGGCGCGAGCGCGGCGATCTCTGGTACCTGCAATGGACGCTGCTCGAGTCGGCCTTCGTACCGCTCGGGGCCGCCCACTGGGAAGAAGCCAAGGAAAGGCTCGCGGCGGCGACCGCGATCAACCGACGCGTCCGCGACCCGCTGGCCGAAATGCTGATCCTCGACGCGTCCTGCTGGCTGAACCGGAGCCGCGGCGCGTACCAGGACGCGCTGGCGGCGGGGCGGCAGGCTGTCGCCCGCAGCGCGGATGTCGGCTGGGAGGCGTGGGCGGCGTCAACGCTTGGGTCGACCCTGCTCGACCTCCGCGCCGCCGGCCCCGCGGCTCGGGTGCTCGAGCGCGGCGTCGCGGCCGGAGAGCGGATCGGCGCCGTCAGCGAGACCGCGCGCTGCCTGGGTCAGCTCGCCTGGGCACGGTGTCTGCTCGGCGAGGCCGATGAAGCCGGAGCGCTGTGCGCCCGCGCCGGGGAACTACTCGAAGGCGCCACCGCGCCGCAGGGCGGTGCGTTCGTCTTCGGCGCACACGCCTACGCCGCGGTGGCAAGGGTTCTGGTGGCCACAGGGCGACCGGAGCAGGGCAAGGAGGTTTTGCTCCCTGTCTTCAGGGCCGCGGAGGGTTCCGGCTGGCGCGAGGCGGCGGCGTGTACCGGGCTGGTGATCGGACTCTGCGCTGAGGCGGGTGGCGAGCTCGGGCTGGCCCGGGAGCGGCTGCAGCACGCAGCCGAGCTTGCCGACCGGTACGGGATCCCAGCGGTGGGGTGGGAAGCCCACACCGCGCTGGCCCGGCTGCTGGACGAGCGCGACGAACACCGGGCCGCCGCCCGCGCGATCGTCGACCGCGTTGCCGCCGAGCTCACCGACGATGACCTTCGCGACGGACTAAGGCAGGAGACGATGCCGTAGCCCACTCGACCTCGTAGCCGAGCGCCTCACGGTCGTCGAGCGAGCGACCGGCAAACTCCTCGAGCCCCTGCAGCTGGCTGCGATACATCCTCACCGCAGCGAGCTTACGCTCGTGTGCATCGCCATCGAGTGCATGCACCGTCGGCACCAACGCGCCAGTGCCGGCGAGCAGATGGTCCCACGCGGCCGCGGCGAGGTCCCTCGAGGTGGCCCGCCGCCTTCCTTTGACCCAGGCGGGCCAGCCGTGGAGCGTGGCATGCGGGAGATCGGCATACAGGGTCACCGGGAACCCCGCGTCGCGCAGCTGGAGCGCAACGGCGCGAACCAGCGCATGATCGGCATGATTGGCAAATGCGGCCGGCGCGTAGATCCGAGCGCGCGGCGGAAGCAGCGGCTCGATCTGATCGGTGAGCGGGGCGACGGCTTGCTCGGTATCTCGGTATTGCTCGTCGAGGAAGCCCAAGTTCACGGGCGTCCGCCCGGCCAGGGCGAGCGCAGAGCGGTCCTCCTCGATGCGCTCGCGCACGCGTTCTCCTGAATCCACAGCGCCCGTGTACCGGTCCCACCACGCAGGAGCCGTCAGCGCGAGCGGGACACCGGCGAACACGGTTATGACCCTGACCTCCCCGGGCTGCGTCAGGACATGCCAGCACGAAAGCACGGCATCATCGAGGTGCGGGGAGAGGATGACGGCGGCCATTGCTCAACCATGCCGCACAAGCGTGTACCGACCGTGAACACACCGCGAATCACCCTCACCCAGGTTTGATGACCCGAGCGGCGCCCGCCTCCCGCGAGGCGATCGCGTACTTCCAAACCTGGAGTCGCTGAGGCCCAGACGGCTGTGAAAGATCGCGGCTGATCGGGATCTACACCTGCTCGGTGAGGAAACGCCAGCGGGTCAGCAGGCGCCAAGCCGGATGTTGTGACAACGCGACGAACGCCGGCCGTCGCGAGGGACCTCAACCCGAGTGCTGCTCGCGCGGGCGCCGCGGAAGCCCCCCGCGACCTAGGCATCAGTGTCGAAAAGGACGAACAGGGATCGCGCGACCTGGCTGGTCCTCCCGGTGGAATGCAGCAGTCCAGCTGCAGGAGATGTTTGGGGTGCCGCGCGGTCTCAGGAGCGCGAGGACCTGGCCAGCGGCGGGGTGGCACGCTACGAGTGGGCGGTCAAACCATGCTCTCAAAGGAGGGACGGGAAGGGCGATCGCCGACGCGAGGTTGGGATGGACACGTGGGCGTGGTCGACGATCCAGCCGTGGCTGGCCGAGCGGGCGAAGCTGCCTGTCGGTCCGCTGTTCTGCGTGATCGTCGGCCCGACTCGTGACCATCGCTGGTCAGAGAGCGCCGCCCGGCTGGAGCTCCATCGCACCGCGATCCAGGCCGGCGTGCGCCGGCGCGTAGCCCCGCACCAGCTGAGGCATGCCCACGCGGTCGAGCTGCTGCACGAAGGGATCCCGCTCCCGATGATCCAGCGCCAGCTCGGCCACTCACACCTCTCGACGACCGGCACCTACCTGCAGGGAATCTCCTCCGAAGAGATCATCTCCACCGTGCACGGCCGGCGGGCACCGATGATGCACGCCAGCGCCGGCCTCGATCTGTACCCCTCGGCGGGAGCGCACCAATCGCTCCCGCCCCATTACGGCCGGCCAGTTCGAACCCCTCGACCAGCTCAGAGCACGCGGATACTCGAGGCTGCCTGCTCTCGACAGCAGCAGTAGCGACACCTCACTCCTGGTGGTCGTCCGGACCAGCAGTGAGGTCAGGATCGCGGAGTGCTTTCGGAATGCCCGACCAAACGGCGGTCGGCCTCCCGGACCCAGCGACCGCCCTTGATTGTGGGCTATTGACAAGCCGGGCGTCACGTGCCGAGCTGTGATGCCAGCCGCAGGCCAGCACGAGAATTTCCCTCGTTTGCGCACGGGCAACGGGCGGTCTGCTCGGGAGTCCCCCCATCCGTGCCTTGGGGGCTGCGATCCTGGCGCCGCGAAGGGGCGTGCTGCCTTCAGCTGCGGAGGATCGAACCTCGCAGGCCCGCTGGGGGTCGACGTCAGCGGAACGAGTCAGCGGTGACGCGATTGACTTCGGTGACGGCGTCTGCCGGGATGCCTGCCCGCTTGGCCGCGGCGATGATCGCCTCGGGACTCGGCGCTTCGTACAGGCAGTAGGTGCGATACCGGTCGGCGCTGAGGAAGGAGAACAGCCAGTTCACGCCCTCGTCGGCGTTGATCTCCTCGATCAGCTTCACGTCGTCGCTCGTCATCTCGAGCTGTTCGGCGAAGCGTCGTTCGATCACGTACAGCGGCATGCCGCGATCCTACCGCCTGTCGGTCGTGTCGAGAAGGGCGTGGCGGTGGGCGTAACCGGCCGCCTCGGTACGGTTCGCGGCGCCGGTCTTGCGGAGGATGCTGCGCACGTGGTTGGCGACGGTGTGGCCGCTGATGCTGAGCTCCTGCCCGATCTCACGGTTGCTGAGTCCCGCGGCGACGAGTCGCAGGATGTCGACCTCCCGCCAGGACAGATCATCCGGCGGCGTCCTCGCCGGTGAGGTGCGGGCTCCGAGCGCGCGGGCGCGAGCGAGCAGCACGGGCATGCCGATCCGCTCGGCCAGCGTCGCGGCCTCCGAGAGCAGCGCCGAGGCTTGCGCGTCATCGTCGTGGCGGCCGCGCATTCTCAGCGTCCGGCCGTACTCGTAGAGGGTGTGGACGACCCACGTGGTTGCGCCGGTGGTCGCGATTGACGGTCAGCGCCTGCTCGAAGTGCTCGATCGCTCGCTCGTGCTCCCCGATCGTCGCGGCCAGCCCGCCGAGGTAACGGTCGGCGGCGCCGTAGCAGGCCACGCCGTTGCCGATTACGACGTTGCGTCCGACTCAGATGTCGTCCAACTCGGGGTACAGACTGTCTGGCTAGCGCCGCGTCGCCCACGAGCGCGCAGGCGTCAGCGAGGTAGCGTCAACGACGCCACCCAGAGCGTCGAGCGAAATTCGTCCAGGCCCTCCTGCCGCACGCGCGCGAGCTCGCGCCGCGCGTCCTCCTGCCATTCCGAGCTCGGCCAGCAGCGCCGCGAAGGCCGGCCGCCACGCGCCGCGCAGCCGCTCGCCGCCGGCCAGGACCCTCGTGACGGCAGCGAGCTCGGCCAGGCGCCCCTGCTCGCGCCGGATCCCGAACATCTGGATTCCGTGAATCCCCGAGGCGGCCCGGCCGGTGAGCAGACGGCTCCACTCGTGCGAGCGTTGCGCGGCAGCCTCTGCCTCGGCGAGCCTCCCCACGCACAAGGCGACTGTCGACGCGTAGTGCTCGGCGACGTGCAATGTGAACGGCTGGCGTAGGCGCACGGCCAGGGCGTGGACCTCGGCGAGCTCCTGCTCGGCAACCCGAAGGTCACCTTGGGCGATGAGCCCGGCGACGCGCCACTCCATCGCCTCGGTCTGCAGATCGCTTGCGCCAATGGCCTCGGCGAGCTCGCGAGCCTCGGACAGCATCTCGAGCGTCTGCGCCAGGCTCCCGTCGCCCCGCGACCAGTACGACCGGACGAGCACGGTCGCGAGGCCAAGCCGATCGTCCAGCCGGCGCGCCATCGCTGATCGCGTCGCTGCCGAACGACGTCACTCGCCGCATAGTCGCCGATGAATGCGTACGCGCGACCCAACCCGGCGAGCAGCATCACGCGAAGCTCGGAGTCCTCGTCCCCGAGCGCACGTGATGCTTCCTCGAGCAGCTCGACGGCGCCCTCGTCGGTGATGCCCGGCCGCCAGCACGCCTCCTCGAAACCGACCGCGGCGCGCGCGAGCAGCCCGGGGTCGCCGATGTCCCTCGCGATCTGCGCGGCGGCGCGGAATGCCTCCATCGCGTCGTCCGAGCCGCCGGCGCGGAACCGGGCGGTGCCGAGCTCGAGCTGCGTCTCGGCCCGCCCGCGCACATCGTCGATGCCGAGCTCGAGGGCGAAGGCGAAGCGGGCTGCGGCCTCGTCGAATGCCAGCGTCGCTGAGCGCCGCGCGGCCCGCCAGCAGCGAGTACTCGATCGCGCGCCGCGGTCCGTCCACCGGCGCAGCCGCGCCGAAGTGGTAGGCGAGCTCGGCCAGGCCCGCGGCTCTCGTCCGCCGCGCGCGGCCTGCTCGAGCGCCTCCGCGACCTGCAGGTGCAGCTCGGCGCGGCGCAGTCGGGCCATCCGGTCATAGAGCGCGCGGCGCACCAGCTCGTGCGTGAACCGGAACGCGAGCCGTGGCGAGGGAACCTCCTCGATCATCCCGTGCGCGATCGCCTGCTCGAGAGCCGCAGAGCGCTCCTCGTCGGCCAGCCCTGACTGCGCGATCGCCGACAGGTCGAATTCGGGTCCGGCGACGGCGGCCAGCTCGAGCAGCCTCGTGGTGGCGGTGCTCAGCCGGGCGAGCCGCTGGCTCACGACCTCGCGCACGCCCTCCGGGCTCCCGAGCTCGGCCAGGGCGCGCGCCAATCGCGGCCCGCCGTCGTAGACCGACACGGCGTCGCTCTCCAGCAGCGTGCGCCACAGCTCGGTCATCAGGAAGGCGTTGCCGCCGGTCAGCTCGCTCAGGAGCTCGGCGACCTGCGGCAGATCCGGAGCCGGGTCGTCGCCGACCGCGCGCTGCGACGAACTCGCCGATCTCCTCGGCGCTCAGAGCCGCCCAAGCGCAGCCGGACCACGCCTTCCGAGCGGCGCAGGTCGACCAGCGCGGCCGACAGCGCCTCCGGCACCTCCGCCTCGGTGTCGCGGAACGTCGTGACCACCAGCGCGCGCGCCTCGGCGGCGCCGCGCGCCAGGTGGCGGAGCAGCAGCAGCGTCGGCGTATCGGCCCAGTGGCCATCCTCGATCACCACGACCAGCGGCGCGCGTCGACCCGCCGCGGCCGAGGAGGTCGCCGACCGCGCCGTGGAGACGGTGGCGCTCGGTGTCGGGATCAGCCGCAACCGGCAGCGCCAGCTCGCCGACGCGCTGGGCCAGGTCCGGCAGCAGCCGCGCGAGCTCCTCGCCGTGGGGCCCGAGAACGGCCGGCAGCGTCTCCTCGTCGATGGTTGCGCACGAGCTGCTCGATCGCCTCGACGAACGGCCCGTACGGGACGCCTCACCACCGAATCGCAGGCTCCGTAGAGCACGAGCGCACCCGCGCCGGCGGCCTCGTGCGCGAACTCGCGGACGAGCCGGCTCTTGCCTGACCCGGCCTCGCCGCCGATCAGCGCGAACCTGAGCCCCTCCCCGTTCGCCCGCGGGATCAGCGCGCGCAGCGTCGCCAGCTCGCGCGAGCGGCCCGCGAACGGAAACGACGGCGTCAGGCGAAGTGGTCCCGGAAGCTTGCTCATGTCGAGCGATGGTCTGCAGCCCCAATAGTCAGATCTGATCATCGCCACCCGGGAGCGGCCCGGTTCAACCCCGCGCGAAAGTGGGTCAGACCGGGTCATGACAGCGCACCGGCTGTCAGCGTACGGTCCTTCGCGAGCCGCTTGGACTCGACGGCCACCTACACCGGGGAGCATCACATGACCGCCACCACGTCTCTCGCCGACGTCGCCCGTCGCGACCTGACGGACCTCAACGACCGCATCGTCGGTCCCGGCGATCCGGGCTACGACGAGGCGCGCTGCCGTCCACAACGGCATGATCGACCGCCATCCCGCGGTGATCGTGCGCTGCGCTAGCGCTGGATGACGTCGCGCGCTGCATCGCGTTCGCGCGCGGCTCACGACACCGCGATCGCGGTGCGCGGGGGCGGACACAACGGCGGCGGTCTCGGCGTCGTCGACGATGGGCTCGTCATCGACCTCGCCGGGATGGCCGACGTCGTCGTCGACCCCGAATCGGATCGGGTCCGGGTCGGGGGCGGATGCACATGGGGGCAGGTAGACCAGGCCACCGCCGAGTACGGCCGCGCGACGCCGTCGGGGATCATCTCGACCACCGGCGTCGGCGGGCTCACGCTCGGCGGCGGCCTCGGCCACCTGACTCGTCGCTTCGGGCTCACCGTCGACAGCCTGCTTGAGCGCCGACGTGGTCCTCGCGGACGGCTCGCAGGTGCGCGCGAGCGCCGACGAGCACCCCGATCTGTTCTGGGCGCTGCGCGGCGGCGGCGGGAACTTCGGCGTCGTCACCTCGTTCGAGTTCCGCACGCATCCGATCGGAGCCACGCTGATGGCGGGGCCGACCTTCTGGCCGATCGAGCAGACACCCGAGGTGATGCGCTTCTACCGCGAGTTCCTGCCCTCGGCGCCGCGCGCCGTCAACGGCTTCTTCGCCGCGATGACCGTGCCGCCCGTCGACCTGTTCCCGCCGGAGCTCCACATGCGCAAGGTGGCGCGGTCATGTGGTGCGTCGTCGGCTCCGAGGACGAGGCCGACCCGCCTGCTCGCACCCGTGCACGACGTCGGCACCCCGCTGCTCCACGGCGTCGGGCCCGTCCCGCACCCTGCGCTCCAGAGCCTGTTCGACGGGCTCTACACCAAGGGCCTTGCAGTGCTACTGGCGCGCGGACTTCGTCAACGAGCTGTCAGACGAGCTGATCGAGCGCCATCTCGAATGGGGTCAGAAGCTGCCGTCCATGCACTCGACGATGCACCTGTACCCGATCGACGGCGCCGTCCACGACGTCGGACTCGGCCGACACCGCGTTCAGCTACCGCGACGCGCAATGGGCGGAGGTCATCTTCGGCGTTGATCCTGACCCGGCCAACGCCGGCACGATTCGCGACTGGTGCGTCGGCTACTGGGACGCGACCCACCCTTACTCGGCCGGCGGCGCATACGTCAACTTCATGATGGACGAGGGACAGGAACGCGTCCGCGCCACCTACCGCGACAACTACGACCGGCTGGCGCGCGTCAAGGCCAAATACGACCCGGACAACGTCTTCCACGTCAACCAGAACATCCATCCGGCGGGCCGCGCGTAAGACGATCCCAACCGGTGCGCCCGCATCGGTGCGGCGGATCAACACCTCGGGCGGCGGGCGTGAAGATGGTGCTCCTCCATGCCCCTACTCGCACACGAAGGGAGAGCTGTCACGCCGGCCGGGAGGGGCCGCGCTGCTCCGCGTGGCGGGCCTTGGCTTGTGAGGATCTGGCAGGAACGGCCATCGCGAGGTCTGTGCCTCGACCGCCGCTCGGCCCGGCGTCGCGAAACCGCGGCGCCACCCAGATTTCACTGCCGCAGCGGACGAGGACCGCTCGCCTCGCCGCGCGGGCGAGACGGGTACATTCCCGGGACGATGCGGAAGTCGGTGCAGCTCGGAGTGCGCGCCGAGGCAGCAGCAGTGCTGCTTCGCGAGGCGAAGCACCAGTGACCCGCGAGCGACGTAGTGCTTGCTCAGGCTCGCAGCCGGCGGCTGTGAGCAAGCGACGGCGCCGACGCACGACCCGCGGGGGATATAGACCAGAGCAGCAGTCAGATCCGGCCGCGTCGCGTTGTCGCAATCGTGAAAGCAGACGTCGGCCGGCCAGACACCACAAGAACGCATCGCCACGAATGGAGGCGTCAGCCCTGCGGCCGCCGTACGCTCGCTCCCGCCCAGAGGGAGGCGCCAGCCGCCGACGGGCCAACGCTGATGCTTTGCCGGGGATTGCGAGCACGCGCCTCGAAACCCACCTCGCTGCCGGTTAGGACGAGTTGCGAGAGCGCTCCCACGACCTCCGCGGGCGCTTGCTCCGCGAGGCGAAGCATGGACGCCGCCGATCGATCGGGCGCTACCGCGTTCTCATGCAAGCAGCCACGATTCGACGCGGTCGGCGCCGCCGCTGGCTGCTGGGGTCGGACCAGATGCAGGCGCCTCAGAATGCCGCAGCTGACGACTGCTTTGCTCGTCCTGACATCGCTGAGCTGACGATCGAGTTAGAAGCTCCTATGTCAAGCCCCCTCCTTGTGAGATGGTGACGCCCGGGCACCGATCGCCGTCAAGGGATGCCGCTACGCGGCTCGCTTCGCTCGGCCCTGTCGGGCTACCCTTGACTGCGCGGCGGCCGCGCGGGGTTGGTCAGTGAGGAGGGGCTGGGCAGGGTGCGCGGCCAGGTCGCGGATCATGCGCCGGTAAACGACATCGGAGAGGTGTCGCTTGAGGATCCGCCGGGCCTCCTTCTTGGTGTGTTGTCCGTTGGCGCGTGCGTCGGCGTAGATCTTCTTGGCGCGTGGCTCGCAGCGGAGCTGCGTGACGGCCATCCGGTGAAGGATCGCGTTGACGCGGCGGTTGCCGCCGGGGTTGTAGCGGTGGCGGATGGGCTCGCCGGGGCCCTCGGCGGTCGAGGCTGCTAGGGGCGCGGTGCCGTTGAAGCGCCCAAAGCCGCCTCCGGTGAACCGGCGAGGGTCGCCGACCTCGACCAGCAGCTCGGCGACCGACACGGTGGACAGGCCGCACAGCTGACCGAGCGTGGAGCCGCTCTGCGACACGAGCTCGGCGAGCTGGCGGGTGATCTCGCGCTCCTGCGCATCCAGTTCGGCGATCTGCGCGCGGTAGCCGGCCAAGATGCGCACCCTGACTGCGGCCGGCGGTGCGAGCCGCCGACGAGCGGTGAGGTGGGGTAGCGCGGCGAGCCGCGGGCGCACCCGCGCTGTGCTGGGCAGTCGCTCGACGAGCTCGAGCGGCAGCTCGCGCAGCACCGCCTCGACTCGGTCAGCAGGTGCTGGCGGCGTTTGATCAGCGAGCAGCGCGCGGTCCACCAGACCGCCAACAGCTCGGTCTGCTGATCGGGGCCGGCGTCTTGGCCGGCGCGTTTGAACGCCTTGGGCAGCAGCGGGTGCGCGAGCGTCTCGCGCGCGATCCGCTCGGAGTCCAACGTGTCTGACTTGCCGCGTTGGCGCGCGCGGTCGTGGTGAGCGGTGCGGTTCGGGCACACGTCGCGCACGTCATAGCCGCGGCCGATGAGGAAGATCGCGGTATGGCGCCCCCAGCCCGAGGCGCCCTCGACCCCGAAGCGCACGATCGGCCCGAACTGCTTGGCCCACGCCTCAAGCGCACGGTGACCGTCGCCCGACACGTGGAAGTGCTCTGGGGCGACCAGCCCGCCGCGCGGATCGGCGATCGTCGCCGTCAACGTCCGCTTATGCGGGTCGACCCCGACCACGTTGCCCGCATGATCGGGCGTCATCAGCAGATGCGACGGTCCCGGACCGCGCCTGACCTGCCTACCCATCACTAACCTCCTTCGCGCTTGTGCTGCGCGCTACCGTGAACAGGAACCGGTCGACAACGTCCCGGTAGGGATCGGCACTTCAAAGGATCGACGCTCCTATTAGGTCAGACCGGTTTCTCGAAAGCACGGACCGAGGCCGACACTTCTAAACCAGGACACCGCCAGGGGTCCAGACAATATTTGGGTCAGGCCCCGGTCCGGCTTTCGACCCTAGCGCGAGCCGTCACCCACGCCTAGGCGACTGCGTATTTCAACACCGGGACGATATGGAGGACCGGCTGGCTCCTAGTCGAAGGTAGCCGGTACCCCCGCGTCGCGGGGTGATGTTCGCGTCGAAGCTGCAACTTCGACGCGGGCCCCACAACACGGGAGGTACCGAGATGCCTGACGGTATCCGTTGGGTCGGTCTGGACGTGCACGCGCGCGAGTCGACGTTCGCGATCTTCGATCAGGACTCTGGCGAGGTGACCACGAAGAGGGTGATGGGTCGTCCGCATGAGCTGCTCCCGTGGCTGCGTGGCGTGGAGCGGCCCGCGCGAATGGTCTACGAAGCCGGGCCGACCGGGTATTGGCTGGCACGCCGCGCGCTGGCGGAAGGGATCGAGCTCGCGGTGTGCGGGCCGAGCAAGACCGAGCGCCCGTCGGATCGGGTCAAGACCGATCAGCGCGACGCGGTCCGGCTGGCGCGGTTGCTGGCCGCCGACGAGCAGGCCTTGGTCACGATCCCGTCGCTCGAGCGTGAGCAGCTGCGCGATCTGGTTCGCTGCCGGGAGGACATCCGCTTGGATCTGGTCCGGGCTCGGCACCGGATCGGGAACTTCCTGCTAGGACGCGAGACCTACTGGGAGGGCACCGGCGAGGCGTGGACGCGCGAGCACCGCTCGTGGCTGACCTCGATCAAGTTCGCCGATCATGCCTCCCGCTCGACACTGGCCGACTACCTGCACGCCCATGACGTGTTGATCAGCCGCCGCGACCGAGTTGAGGGCGACCTGGCCCAGCTCGCGCTGAGCGCGCCGTGCGCGCGCACCGTTGCCCGGCTCAGATGCGTGCGCGGGATCGACACGCTCACAGCGCTGGGTTGTGTGCGGAGATCGGCGAGTGGGGACGGTTCGATCATCTCGATCAGCTCTCCGCTGATCTCGGGATCGTGCCGTGCGAGCACACCACCGGCAATCAGCGGCGTCTGGGGTCGATCACGAAGGCCGGCTCCACGCACGCCCGCCGACTGCTGGTCGAGGCCTCTTATCACTACCGCCGCGGGCCGGTCGTCGGCGAGGCGCTCGAGCGCCGTCAACGCAGCCACGCGCCCGAGATCATCAACATCTCCTGGAAGGCGCAGCGCCGCCTGAATGCGCGCTGGCGGCAACTCCGCGACGCGCGGCGCAAACCAGGCGGGGTCGTCGCGGTCGCGATCGCGCGCGAGCTAGCCGCCTACTGCTGGGAGATCGCGACCTGCACGACCACCAGCCCCGAACCAACACCCACACCAACCACGCGCAACAGACTCACCAACTCACGCTGACCGACACTCACACCGACACTGACCGACAACCCGTTGCGGTTGGCGAGGCGGTCCGAGCACTCCCGGCTCGCGCACACAACTCCGCGATTCGTCGCCTGAGCACCCGCCCTCGGGTGGGCGCGCTCGACTTTAGACAGCGGACGTGCGACGAACAGAGGTCTTGGGCCAGCCCCCGAATATGAGCATGACCGAACGTCGCGAACCCCGCGAACGCCCGGACCGCCTCGCGAACCGCAACCACAGCCCTTGCCACACGAGCCCCACCATGGCCATCAACCCCTACCGCTTGACAACAGCCCCTCCATATGGGCGACGAAGCGCACGTTCGCGATCCCGCCCCAATCGCATCCGCGGACTTGCGCTTTGTCGAGTCGACAGCGCGCTGATCGGGACGCTTCGCGATCAACGGAATGGACGCGTCCTCAGTCGGCCCCCGAGGGGCTGCTTTGGCGACGAGGGCATGATCCCGCACGGCTCCGCTGGTCCGTCGCCCCTTGCGCCAAGCTTCCCTTGCTGCCCGCTTCATCGACGATCCAGCCGGTCAAGAACGCGTGGAGCGAATGCCGCTCACCGATCGATGGGGACATCTCGGCGTCCGGCTCGGTCCCTACGGTCAGGGCAATGCCGAAGAAGTACCGCGAGGTTCGATCCGCCTTGGTGGAAGCCGGATGGATGGTCGTCAGACAGCGTGGCTCGCATGAGGTATGGGCGCATCCGGACCGGCCGCACCGAATTGTCGTGGCCGGCAAGGACAGCGCGACCGTCCCGGTCGGCACCCTCGCTAGCATCCGTCGCGCAAGCGGAATGGAGAACCTTCGTTGAGTGAGTACGTCGTCATCTACGAGCAGGCGGAAGACGGCGGCTGGGGCGCCTACCTCCCGGATCTGCCGGGCGTCGTCGCCCTTGGAGGTACTCGCGACGAGGTCGCCGATGGGATCAAGGAGGCGCTCGCGGCCTACGTCGAGGACCTTCACCAGCGCGGCCTGACCCTCCCGATGCCGCATCACTCGACTGGTATCGTCGCGGCGTAGTCCAATGCACGCAGTCCCCATCGTCTAGCGTTGTCCCGGCGCTGCCGGTTCCGCGCCTCGCGGATGGCGTCAACGAGCTCGGCGCCCCTCGCCGCGTCGCGGCCGTGCACGACGACGGTGAAGCCGTCGCCGGCGAGTTTGGCTGCCGCCGCCCGACCGATCCCCGATGTCGCCCCTGTGACCAGAGCAACTGCTTCGCCGCCTGTCATCACCGCTCCTTTGCTCGATGTTCGAGCGGCAGCATACAGATCCGTCTACTAGACGACAAGCTCTGCTCGCACCCCGATCGGGCGGTCACCTCCGCGCCGAACAACCAGCATTCTTGGGAAGACTAGGCATCACCGGACGGGCGCCAGTAGACAAAAGGTGCAACCGCCTGCTACAAACTCAGGGCAGCCGCTAGACAGCTCTGTTCACCGAACTGGAATGACCGACAAACTCGAATCCGACGCCGCTCCGCCAAGTACCGACGATCCATGCGCGCGCACAGCTTCGGCGCGTGAACGTCTGTTGGCGTCTGCCGATGCGTTGTTCTACGCCGAGGGGGTCCAGAGCGTCGGCATCGATCGTGTCATCGAGCACGCCGGCGTCGCGAAGGCGTCTCTGTACAACCTCTTCGGCAGCAAGGAAGGGCTGGTACGGGCCTACCTAGAGGCGCGCCACGACGGAACCACCACCGTGATCAGCAACGCCGTCGAGCTGCACCGCGACCCGCGTCGCAGGATCCTCGCCGTCTTCGAAGCGCAAGCCCAGGTATTCGCCCAACCCGGCTTCCGCGGATGCGCGTTCGTCAGCGCCCTCGCCGAGGCGCCGCTCGGCGGGCAAGTCGAGGAGGCCGCGGCTGAGTACCGCACCTGGATGCGCGCCCTCTTCGTCGACCTCGCTGAACAAGCCCGAGCCGCGGATCCGCTCGAGCTCGCACGACAGCTCCAGATCATCTTCGACGGCGGCATGATCGCCGCCTGGATGGATCACCAGCCCTCGATCGCCAGTTCCTCCCGAGCCGCGGCCGAAGCTCTCATCCAGGCCGCACTCTGAGACGACGCGAGGCCCGTGGGCCGCGCGGCGAGGCCCGTGGGCCGCGCGGCGACTAAGCAGGAGCCTCGCCACGGCTCTCTTGCGCGACCCTTCGCGCTCGGAGCACGGAACCTCGAGAACTGCGCTCGGCGACGCGCTAGTTGCCAATGTGACACTCGTGCGTGGGCACGGGTTCGGCATCGACCGGCTGTCCGGCGCTTCTCAGATTCGTCTTTCTCAACACCGACGCCGGGGTCGCGGCGGGCTTCCGCGACCCCTGCGCGAGCAGCACTCGCGTTGGCCGGCCTACGCGACGCCCGGCGTTTGTCGCGTTGTCACAACTCCGGACTCGGCGCGTGCTGCTTGCTAGCCCCCTCTTCGTCACCGAGCAGATACGACCGCTCGATCACGCAGCGCACCAAAGTGATGGGCCGATTCCCCGACGAGACCAGCTGCCGCTCACTCGTCTGGGCCGTGCTCGACCTGTTCTTCAACCACGCCAGCAACGGCGCAACCTTCACCGACGTCGACCGCCAACACCTCCACCGAATCAAATACCAGCAAGCGGACCCAGACACTCTCGATGAGGAGGTCACAGCCGCTTAGACTCAGCCGCGGGAACCTAACCGCGAGCGAATTTACCGCGGTAAAAGGATGCGACCTGCCGGCGCGACTCTGCCCTGAAGGCTGCGCGCGATGCAGGCCGCGCGCTCGACGCCGTTTGAAGTTTGCGGTGGGCGCGAAAGGAGGTGTTCCCGGACGATCTGCCGCACCATGACTGCAACGCCGGGTCGGCGAGTCCTCTGGCAGCGAGGTGAAGAACAGCGACGCAGGCGATAGGTGCAGGAGTCTCTCGGACGTCTCCGAACCCTGGCTGGTATAGCACGACCGGGTAGCTTCCAGGGGAAAGAACGGGTGCGCCCTCCCTCGCCGCGGTGATTGGCAGCTGCACACCGGGCAGCCGAATCGTCGGGGGTTGTCCGCCCGGTGGGGCTGGGCCTTCCGCTGCGCGGAAGCGAGCCGACCAGTTGGCGGAGGAAGAGGTTGCCTGCCGGCTGTGGCATCCATGCAGCCGGCGGATCGCGGCCGGGGTGACTGCTGGATACCACACGCTCACCATCAGCTCGCGCGGTCGAGTCGGTACCCATGGATCGCGGCGCGAGTGGTCCACTAGAGATGAAGCTGAACGGTGCCGATCGCGTACGGGCCGGTCGGCGCGAACAGCTTCAGACGCAAGCGGACGATGTCCCGATGGCCAGCCGAGACTGCGCCGCGTGCAGACGCGGGCAGGCCGAGTACGACCGCTCCTGCCACGAGAACGACCGGCGGGTCAGCCGCCTGTCGACGAAGCCGGGTTGTGCTCCACGCGGAGCAGTGTGAGTGGCTCCTTCTCCTTCTCGTCCGATCACGGTGCGGTTACCCCTTAATACCCGAGATACTGCGTTCGCGCTAGAGCCTCGCGGCAGCTCCACTAGCTGCGGCTCGGAGGAACCGGCGGCGGGTGTCTGTACTCGCACGAGTTCTGTCACCTTGGGCTCGATGCGTGCCTAAGAGGTCGGGGAGCCGCACACCACGGCCGCGTGTTTGTATGCGGGCGATTGCCGCTCTTGTGATGTTCCGAGCGAGAGCCAGCCGCCGGGGCCACCGACGGCGTTCCCCTGGCTGGGGGGCGGTGGCGAGCTGGTCGGATCAGGGAACGTCGGTACGCCGTTGTGGCGCATGCAGCGCCCGAGCTTGAGCAGCTGCGCGTTGCGGCTCGCGGCTCGGCTCCCGGCGCCGCTCCCGCCGGGGAGCTCCTTCGCGCACGCTCGTTGCGCGGCGCGGAACGCGGGCGCCTGCGTGTCGACTCCTGGAGGTATGCGAGGTGGCTGATCGGGGCCGGGGTCGGGGAAGCTCGGCAGGCCGTGACTGCGCAGGCACTGCGCGTAGTGGACGGCCGGGTCACCACCAGTCGAGGCCGGGGCACGGGCGGCTGTGGACCCGCAGGCGGCGAGCAGC
This sequence comes from uncultured Solirubrobacterales bacterium, assembly GCA_963763525.1. GTDB lineage: Bacteria > Actinomycetota > Thermoleophilia > Solirubrobacterales > Solirubrobacteraceae > Palsa-465. The sequence continues at coordinate 179,282 of CAVXPA010000003.1, read as the reverse complement.
GCCGTTGCTGCGATCACAGCCGCCAGACTCGAGGTTCGGGGGCGGCAAATGCGTCGGGTGTCGACTGGTCGGGCGGGCATGTCTCTCGCGTGCTTCGGCGGTGGGTGGGGGCGACTGGGGTTGTACGCCGAGGCGGGTCACAAGCGCGAAAGCGACGCCGTTACCTCGTTGTTACGCGCGTCGGGCATCCTTGACCGATGCGCACCTGGCGTCGTTGGGTTCGCCTTGGCGTCGCCGCGCGGCCCGGAAACGCGAGCGTGCGGCTGCGGCTCACCGTCCTGTACGCCAGCCTCTTCCTCCTCTCGGGCTCGGCGCTGCTAGCGATCACCTACCTGCTGGTGCGTGCCGCGAGCACCACAACCGCGGTCCACGCCGTGCTGACTGGCGGAGGGCCCCGCCCGGTCGGCCCGGTCGAGCAGCGCTCGCTGGACTTGCACCATCAACTGGTGGCCTCGGCCGTCGCGCTCGGGGTCATGACGCTCATCTCCGCGGCGCTCGGCTGGTTGGTCGCCGGGCGAGTGCTCGCGCCCATCCGCACGATGACCCTGGCGGCGCGGCGCATTTCCGAGGACAACCTGGATGAGCGCCTCGACGTGCACGGACCGGACGACGAGCTCAAGCTGCTCGGCGACACGATCGATCAGCTGATCGCGAGACTGCAGGCCGCGTTTGAGTCCCAGCGGCGGTTCGTGGCCAACGCGGCGCACGAACTCAGAACCCCATTGACGACGATGCGCGCCTCGCTCGACGTCGCCGCCGCCAAGCCCGACCCTATACCACCGCACATCATCGCGCTCGAACAGCGGTTGCGCGCCGAGCTCGCTCGCCTCGAGGCACTTCTGGAGGGGTTACTGGCGCTCGCGCACGCCGAGCACGGACGACTCTCGGACCGATCAACCGTCTCGCTTAGCGAGATCGCTACCGCCGCGGTCGACAGCAACGCCGACGCGATCGCCGATCGGCGCCTGGAGATCGTGGAAGCTGAGCGCGCTGACGCACTGGTGATCGGCAGCCGCGCGCTGCTCGAACGAATGGTCCAGAACGTGATCGACAACGCGATCGTGCACAACGCGCCCGGCGGCTGGCTACGGATCCGCACCGTCAAAGACGACGTGCTCGTCAAACTCGTCGTCGAAAACAGCGGGCCGGCACTCACCGAAGATGACCTCGTGCAGCTCACACAACCCTTCCGGCGGGCCGGAACAGACCGCACCGCAACCGCCGACGGGACCGGGCTTGGGCTCTCGATCGTGTCCTCGATCGTCCAGGCGCACGGCGGCGAGCTCGCCCTCCGTGCCCGCGACCAAGGTGGTCTGCGCCTCCAGATCCAACTCCCAGCAGCCACGGCAGAACCGAACTCCGAGGGGCGAGCGTGAGAGTGCTCGTCGTCGAAGACGCAAGGCCGCTTGCCGACGTCATCGCCGAAGGCCTCCGCGACGAGGGAATGGCCGTCGATGTCGCCTACGACGGGCTCGCGGCCGCGGCCAAGCTCGCCCTCAACCCCTACCACGTCGTCGTCCTGGACCGCGATCTTCCGTCGCTACACGGCGACGCGATCTGCCAGATCGTCACCGAGCGCCAACCCCGGACCATGGTTCTGATGCTCACGGCCGCCGCGGAAGCGGTCGATCGCGTCGCCGGGCTCGCGCTCGGCGCCGACGACTACCTCGCCAAGCCCTTCCACTTCCCGGAGCTCGTTCTCCGCGTCCGCGCGCTCGCTCGCCGCCAACCCGCCGCTCCCGAACGGACGCTTCGCGCCGCAGGCATCGAACTCGACCCGATCGCACGGACCGCAACCCGTGACGGACGGCATCTCCACCTCTCAAACAAAGAACTCGCCGTTCTCGAAGCCCTGATCGCAGCCGCGCCCGCCCCTGTCAGCGCCGAGCGCCTCCTGCAAGACGCCTGGGACGAGAACGCGGACCCCTTCACCCACACCGTGAAGGTCACCATCGCTCGGCTCAGACGCAAACTCGGCCCACCGCAGATCATCACCACCACGCCCGGCATCGGCTACCGGATCCTGACGCCAGGCAGCCCAACCAGAGCACCGTCACCCCCCGCGCCCTAGCCGAGAGCAGCCCTTACGCGCCGGCTACCTAAGCGGAACCGAGACGAACGCTGGCGGCCGGCTCGCGAGCGGCTGCAGCCGTCTGGCATCCGTCCCGGGACGAGCACGTCGTCGCAAGGTTGTCGGAAAATGCAGAGGTAGTGGGCATGATTACCTCGAATCGGCCCGAATTCGCCTCTGAAATGGGACAGCATCCTCGTTAGGCTTCCGATTCGGGCGTCCATCTCCCACTTCGGGTCTCGCCGGCGCGATTTTTCCGACAACCTCTCCATTGCGCTCGGCCCTGGCGGCGTCTCAGAGTCGAAAGAAGTCGCTCGCGTGATGCTTGGTTTTGGCGCTGAGCGGGATTCGGGACTTCTTGTCGCAAGCTGCGCGGCCGAGGAAAGTGATGCGCGCGACGACCGGCGTCCTGCGGCCTGACGCTCGCCCCGAGGCACGAGATGTGGGCGCCGGGTGAATAGTGGGTCAGCCGCGCCGGTTGAAAACTAGGCCATTGCGCGTGGTCGTCTGGGTATGTCTGGGTGGTCTTGACCCTCGTGCGATCTGTTGATCGGGCGAGGAGGACGGTGTGGTCGGCGTGCAGCAGTGGGCTGAGATCCGGCGGTTGGTGTTGCTGGAGGGGCGGTCGCAGCGTGAGGTGGCGCTGCTGATCGGGGTTGGCGCGTGGGACGGTCGCTAGGGCTGTGCGCAGCGAGACGCCGCCGAGGTACGTGCGGGCGCCATTGGCTGGGTAATCCTGTATGCCGGCGACGCGCAGGCAACGGAGCGCTCGAGTGATCGCACAGGTTCATGCGCTCAAACTTCGAGCCTGGCCGCCAGTTCGCGAACCCGACCGACGTCCAGCGAGAGCTCGACGGCTGGCGCGATCGTGTCAACCGGCGGGTGCATCGCACGATCCGCGCGGTCCCGGCGGAGCGGCTTGTGCATGAGCGCCAGCGGATGCGGGCACTGCCGGCCACGTCGCCTGACACGGACAGGCGGTTTGTCCGGCGCGTGCCGCAGCAGCCAGACCTCAGGGTGGATCGCAATGACTATTCGATCGACCCGGCGTTCGCGGGGCGCAGAGTCGAGGTCCGCATCTCTCAGGAGCATGTGACCGCGGAAATGCTCATCCAGAACGCCGACCGGGAGGATCCCGACGCGCAACTCACCCTTGACATCCACGGACTCAGCTTCCTCGGCTTGCGCATCGACGATGACCGCAATCGGACCGCGACCGACGGCTGCGATCTAACCGGTGACGGATCGAAGGTCAACGCCGTCGTGATCAGCGCTCGCGAAGGCCGCGAAATCGCGCAGCAGGTTCGTCGAGTTCTGGCGTGAGCCACATGTGATCCCGAAGCCTGCTGACCGACCTTCGCGACCAGGCTCAGAGGGTGTAGCATTCCGGTGGTTCGCCCCAGCCTTCGGCGGACGTGGTTGTCCGGCTCCAACGCTCGGCCGGCATGGCGGTTGACCAAGGCGGTCATCGCAATCGGAAACGTGTGAGGAGCCGAGCGTATGAATAGCTTCACAGGAGAGCCGTCGGCGGACGTCGCGGCGCCGCGGTGGCGTGGGGCCAGAGCGCGATGATCGCGGCGGTTTTCAACCTCAATCACCCGGCGAACACGGTGCACTGGCACTTCTTCTCCATGTCGGTCGCGAACGTTGTGGTCGTCGCGCTGATGCTGATCGTGTTCGTCGTCGCGATCCTCGCGCCGTTCCCTGGCCACCGCTCGAGCAGGCCAACAAGATGAGCGCGAATCGGTCGTGGACGCGAGCGGTCCGTGAGCGAGCGGTCGGAGCGCTGCCGCCCGAGAAGCTCCTCCCCGACAGCCAGCCGGCCTACATGGCGTCGTGGATCTACATCTTTGGCGTGCTGTCACTGGTATCGCTGATCGTGATCATCGGCTCGGGCACGATCCTGAGCCTGAAGGGGCCAGGGTGGTGGCATTTCACGAGCGTCGGGCATTTCTTCAACAGCATCCATGTGTGGTCGGTCGAGCTGTTCTTCTTCTTCATGGTGATCCACCTGTGGGGCAAGTACTGGATGGCGGCCTGGCGAGGCGGACGTGCGCGCGTGTGGATGACCGGGGTGGTCGCGTTCGTGGTCGCGATCCCGTGCGCGCTGACCGGCTACGTGTCCCAGCAGAACTTCGACGCGCAGTGGATCTCGACCCAGGCCAAAGACGCGCTTAACGCCGCTGGGATCGGCTCGTTCTGGAATCTCCTGAACTTCGGCCAGATGTACAGTTACCACATCTTCTTGCTGCCGCTGGCAGTGATCGGAATCGTCGCCGCGCACATCCTGCTCGTTCGCAAACACGGGATCGTGCCGCCGATCACGCTATCCGGCAACAGGACAGCGCCAGCCTCGGTCCCTGATTCCCACCCCGGGCCCTTGCATGAGCCCGCGCAATCTCCCGCGCCGGCTCCCGGACACCGGGCAGAGCCCGCGCCAGCGCAAGCGCCCCCTCCCATGCTGGCGCGCCGGGACCGACCAGAACCCAACAGCACCCCAAACGGGGACCGGTCATGAGCCGCCAGAGCCGCCGGCGCGAGGACGAATCCTACCGCGTGTGGACGGGCGCCTACCGCCCCTACGACATCCTCAAAGAAGCGACGATCGCGCTTGGGGTGGTGCTCGCTCTCGTCGTCCTGCTGGCGATCCTGTTCTCCTCGCCTGACCTGGCGCCGAGCACGATCAAGTCGTGGTCGCGCGGTGATCCCGTCGACTTCGTCACGACCGCGACCACCGAACTCGATGGTTCGAGTATGTCCGGAAGCTACGGGCCGCCGTACAACAGCGGCACCGGCAGCGTTCAGCACATCGCGTTCATTCACCTTCAGAACTGGTTGGGGATCAGCCACCCGATCAACAGTGCACAAGACTTCGTGCTCGCGCCGCTGCGCTCGATCACCGGGCAGCCAGCGCTGCAGCGCGCGGTCTCCACGTATGAGGCCGCCCCCGCGAAAACGCAGACCGGGTGGACGAGCGCGTACGAGACCGCGCTGGCCAAGGCGAGCACGACCGCCAGCGACACAGTCTCGATCAAGCCGGGGAACTACGGCCCGCTACCCACAATGATGAGCTCGCTGCTCACCTTCGCGCAGTCCGGCGGACTGGACGGCGCGCTGCTGACCAGCAGGCAGTTCTATCAGACCGACTACACCAAGCCACTGCTATTTATGGCCGACGGCGGCGTGCTCGCAAACCGCGCTCAGCAGCAGCACCTGCTCGGCAGCCAGTGGGGGATGATGAACGAGACCGGCAGCTATCCCGGTCAGGTCTGGCTGTGGCTGTACACGTTCTGGTATCAGATCAAGCCGTTCTCGACCTCGCCGAACGCCGACATCCTTGTCCTGGCCGTGATGGGCGCGCTTACGCTCGCGCTGCTCCTGGTCCCCTTTCTGCCAGGAATCCGCGATCTACCACGGCGGATCCCTATCTACAAGCTGATCTGGCGCGAGCACTACCGAACACAGCAGGCCGCAGGGCCCCCAGCATGAGCAACCTCATCACCCACCAGCCGAACGACAGCCTCCGGCAGCGGCGGGATCAGCGCAGCCGACGCGGTCCCGCGACCGAGATGCTCGACCTCGACCGGTCCGAATGCCTCAGGCTGCTCGCGGCAACCGACGTCGGCACAATCGTCGTCGGCGTTACCGAATGGGAGCACCCGGCGGTCCGACCCGTCAACTACCTCTTCGACGAGCCTTCGCAGTCGGTGCTGATTCGCTCGGCACTGTGATCGAAGCTACATGCCCTTCTGCGCTCGGCGAAGGCGGCGTTCGAGATTGATGGCACCGATCTTGCGGGGCGCGTCGGGTGGAGCGTGATCGTCGTCGGCCTCAGCGAGGAGATCATCGACACAGCCGAGTTGCGCCGGATCGAGGGTCTCGGACTCGAGCCGTGGGCGCCGGGCCACAAGGGCCACTGGATTCGCATCCGCGCGAACATCGTCTCCGGTCGACGGATCGCGCTTCTCGCCGACCAAGAGCGTGCTTCACCGCGACCGGTCACAATCCACCGCTCGCCACGATCGTGCTCGCATACCAGATCAGGTGCCTGTTCAGTGTGATCCCGATCCCCGGCGGCATCGGCGTGCTGGGCGGAAGCATGTTCGGGATGCTCGTGCTCTACGGCGTCGCCGCGACCCCGGCAGCCGCGGCCACCATCGTCTACCACGCGATCGCCCTATGGATTCCCGCGATCTGGGGCACGCTCGCCTTCCTGATCTTACGCCGCACGAGGCACGAGCCGCTCACGCCGCGTCCCACGGTTGCTGCACGTCGCCGGCTCCGCGCTGACCGGCGGAAATAGACAGGTCGGGAAGATCGATGCGGTCCTCATTCGAACGGCACGCCCGCGATCAGCCAGGGCGCTCGGCGACGGGATCCACGCCACCGGGCGAGCCGGGGCCAGACGCAACGGTCACAGCCGACGCGCAGCTGCCGGCGCTGGACGACCGACAGGTAGCGGCGCTGCGCGCGGTGGGCCGTCAGTGGTCGGCCCGGACACCCGCCTCAGACGCGTTGCCGGTCGATCCTCGGCTTCAATTTCTGGACGGGGAAGGGACGCGGCAAGGACGCTTTGTGCACATCCGCAGCGCGAGGCAAGGGGATCGAGATGATCTCGAGGCAACGGCCGCGGCGGATGAGGTTGATTCGAGGCTCGGGCATGTGGACTATGCGTTGCGGCGGCTGCTGGTCGGGCCCCCGTTGCGGAGCACGGCGCTTGCTGAGGAGCGGATGGGCAAGCTGCTGGCGCTGCCGGTACTCTCCCCGGACGCCCTCTCCTCGGTCGCCTATGGGCCCGAGGCGATGCTCGCGATCCTCGTGCTGGCCGGCAGCTCGCAGCTGAGTCTGTCGCTACCAATCGGGGCGGTGCTCGTCGTGCTCATGGTTCGGTTGGCGTCGGCTACCGGCAGGTGATCAGAGCCTATCCGCACGGCGGCGGGTCCTACATCGTCGCTAGTGACAGCCTCGGCGCCATTTGGGGGCTTATCGCCGGCGCTGGCCTGATTCTCGATTACATCCTGACTGTCGCCGTGTCGGTCGCGGCGGGGGTGGCCGCGATCACCTCGGCGCTCCCATCGGTGAGTCCGCTGACCGTTCCGATCGGGCTGGCCCTAATTCTGCTGCTCGTGCTCGGGAACCTGCGCGGTGTGCGGGCTGCGGGGACGGTGTTCGCCGTCCCGACGTACATGTTCATCGCGGCGATCGCACTGATCGTGGTGGTCGGATTGGTGAAGTCCGCCGGCCACGGATTCAACGCGATGGCCCCCGCTCCCCATAGTGCGACCGAGGCTCTCGGGCTGCTGCTGATCCTGCGGGCTTTCGCGTCCGGCGCGACGGCGATGACCGGAATCGAGGTGATCTCCAACGCCGTGCCCGTCTTCCAGCCTCCCGAGGCCGAGAACGCCCGCAAGACCCTATCGGTGATGATCATCCTGCTCGTCGCGATGTTCATAGGAGTGGTGGTCATCGCGCACCTCGACGGCGCCAGCCCCGGCACCCAAACGGTCCTCTCGCAGATCGCCCATGACAGCGTTGGCAGCGGCCCGCTCTACGGATTCGTGCAGCTCTCCACGACACTGGTGCTGCTCATCGCCGCGAACTCCGCCGTCAACGGATTCCCACGATTACTGTACTTCATGGCCCGCGACGGATACATGCCGCGGATGTTCCTGCACATGGGCGACCGTCTGGCGTTCACGGCGGGAATCGTTGTGCTCGCGGTCCCCGCCGCGATCCTGTACGCCGCGTTCAAAGGACAGACCGAACCGCTGATCCCGCTGTTCGCGATCGGCGTGTTCGTCGCGTTCACGCTCGCTCAGAGCGCGATGGTCGCCTACTGGTGGCGCCACCGCGAGCCGAGCTGGCGGCGGTCGCTTGCTATCAACCTGCTCGGCGCCCTGCTCTCCGGCGTGGTCGCCGTGATCGCGGCCGTCACCAAGTTCACCGCGGGCGCCTGGATCGTCGTGATCCTGATCCCCGTGATCGTGATCGTCTGCCTGCGGATCCATCGCTATTACCAGCACGCCAGCGAAGCGCTGACCCCGCGGCCCGATCCAGTGCCCCTCACACCCAGCACGCGACTGCCTTGTATGGCCGGGGATTCGATCCCTAGGCTCGAGAGCCAAGCCAGCTCCAGCGACGCTCAGAACCTCGCGGTCGTGCCGATCGCCGCGCTCGACCGCGCTGCGCTTCAGGCGCTCGGCTATGCCGCCTCGATGGCGGTCCCCGTACTCGCGCTGCACGTGAGCCCCAGCGCAGAGGAAGCCGAACGATTCCACCGCTATTGGCGGGCGTGGGGCGATCACCTGCCACTCGAAGTCGTCGTCTCCCCTTACCGCGCGACGCTCGCGCCCCTCGCCAACTACATCGAGGCGTTACATCGTCAGCGGCCCGAGATCACGCTGACCGTCGTCGTACCCGAGCTGATCCCCGCGCACCGCTGGCAGCAACCCCTCCATAACCGCGTCGCCCAACGGCTACGCAAGATGCTCACCCGCGAACAAGGCATCATCATCACAAGCGTTCCCTTCCAAATACCGGAATGAGCCGGCATGACGTCGGCGGGCGAGCGGAAGACCTTCCCCAGTCAGACGCCTGTCACGGATAAACGGCGATACGGACACCGCGATCACGCCGGTGGTTGCGTCGACACCGATGCAGGACCAGGCATCGGCTCAGGGGCGAGACCTCCCGTCGCCACAAACGCACATCGGGCGCCACGTAGGTCGGCCGTCGGTGCCGTTCGCCAGGAGGCAGGCGTGCCATCGCGGCCATGATCGCTCCGCCACAACAACGCAATCACCAGCGCGGACCCCACCGCGTGACTGCTCTCAACGGCGAGCAATCATGAGGCACCATCGGTCGGCGCGATCGCAATGCCACGAAAGGGCTCGTCGGGTTCGCCACGACCCGCACGAGCGCAACGTCGCCTTAGCGCATGTTCGCGATCCCAGGTGGAATTCCAAGTTCAGCTGCTTCACGAGTACACCGGTCGAGGACCGACGAAGGCGAAGGCCACCCTCAACGAGGGTGTGGTGACCGTCTTGCTCGCGGCTACGCTCATGACGGGGCGAGCGCAAGCTCGTCGACCACGGCCACGCCGCTCGCGTGCTGCAAGTCCGCTACGACGACCAGACCGCCATGCGTGACGGGCTTGTGGAAATCGTCGAGCGAGAGCTCGATCACGAGGCGATCGCCTTCATGAGCCAGAACCACATCGATCCCGACCTATAGCCACGGCTCGACGGCTCAGGGTCTCTAGTTCGGCGACGAGCGCGTCTTGGACCAGTCCCCGGACGCCTCCTTGAATGGCCGGTCCTCCACCCGCTCGCTCGCTCCAGGCAACCCGCCCTCACCAAAGGCACCGCGGGGGGTCGCCTGCTGTTGGCGCGAGATTCACGTCTCGGGCGGCGCAATGGCCCTACCCGGCACAGGCGGAGGGCCAGATCGCGGGTGTATCGTGACTGGTGAGGTCATGCCATGGCTCGCGGACATCGACGTGCGCGCGGCGCACGGGTTCGCCCGGGCGCTCTTTGGAGCCCATACGGTGACCGAGCTGAGAAGCCGGGCGCTGTCGGGCCTCGCGGAGCTCGTGCCCGCAGACGTGCTGATGTGGGATCGCGTCGAGCTCGCCACCCGCGTCGTGCGCCACGAGGCGATCCCTGCTGATGCCGAGCCGCCCGGGGCGTTCGCGGCAATCGTGGGCGACGTGGCGGGTCATCCGCTGCTGTCGGCGCATGCTGCCCGAAGGCGTCCGGCGCTGCGCCTGTCCGAGGCCGTTGAGCCCGGCCGCCTGTCCCACAGCGAGCTGTACGGCGATCTGCTCCACCCGTCGGGGGTCGAGTACGCGATCGCGGTCGGCGTTCGCGCCGAGCGTCGCGAGATGGTCGTCGTGGGGTTCGGCCGCAGCGAGCGCCAGTTCTCAGAGCGCGATCGCGACGTGCTCGATCTCGTGCGCTCTGTCCTCGAGGGCGCGCTGCGGGATGCGCGGGCGCGCGAGCGGCTCGTCCGCGCGCTCGCGGCCAGCCCGCCGCCGGGGACTGCCGTTGTGCTGCTCGACCGCTACGGCGAGATCGAGCACTCGAGCTTCGATGCCGAGCGCTGGCTCGCCGAGCACTTCGGGGCGGCTGAACACGCGGGCTGGCTACCCGAGGCCGTCGCCGCGTGGCTCGCTCTGCCACCCCGCCCGCCGCTCGTCAGCGTGCGCGACGGGCGGCGCCTCACCACGCACCTGCTGCCCGGTGATCCGCACGCGCTGCTGCTGCAAGAGGAGGTCGCAAGCTTCCGCCCGGACGCGCTTGATCGCCTCGGCCTGACGCCGCGTGATGACGGAGGTGCTCTGCGCCGCCGCCGCGATCGAGGAAGAGGCGGACATCGCGTGGGAGCTGTGCCTGAGCCTGCACGCAGTCCGAGATCGGCTCGCGCACCTGGAAGCCAAACTCGGCGTACACACGGCCGCCGACGCCGTCACCCGCGCTCTCCGCGAGAGCACGTAGACAGCCGAGCTGCCGGCCGCGCGCTCGCAGCTTGGTCAGGACGACCCCACGCGACGCTACGAGGAACCTGCCTCGATCGGCCAGTTACGAGCACCTGACTCCGACCGACGGCAAGACCCCCCGGGGGTCCCATGGGGCGGCGTCTGATCATCCGGCCCCCCGACCGGCGCCCAGCACGGTCATGCAGTGTTCGGCGGGTGGAACTGGCAGTGGTCGCAGTGGCAGATGACCGCCGCCGACTGTGCTCGGCGTGCACGAACACCGAGGGAGTGAGCATGGCCTTTGAAGTTGGCAAGCGTGTCGTGCCGAGTCCGAGTCAACCGACCGCCGACCCGGTCCGGTGTGGTTGAAGACGTGCTGCGAAGGGCCCGTCGCCTCGCTATCGGATCCGGTTGGGACGGCGGCCACGAGCATCTACACGCCCGCAAGCGGCGCCCTCCGGGCCGAACAACGACCCAAGCGGCCGCGGCAAGCGGCGGCGCCGAAACGCTGACCAACCCGAGACGCGGCGATCCACCGCGCCCCAAAACAGACCCGACTCTATGCGAGCGCGGTGACTCCCTGATCGGGGGGCCGGGCGCGGCGAAGCCGACGAGATTGGGTAGCCGCTGCGTGGCGGAGCCGCCGCTGGTGATAGACGGACCGGGGGGTGCGGGTAGCCGGCCCATCGTGGTGCGGCCGAGGGCCTGCGGGCAGGCGGCTTCACCATCCGAGCGCCGTAGGGCGGTGAGCCCCGGCCAAAGGGCCAGGACCGCCACACTGTGGCCTTATCCCGCCGGCCGTACAGGCCGCTCGTGGCACGCAAACGACTCTGCGCGCACGAGCTCACCGACTGGGCGATTCGCGGCGCCGGCCAGGCTACTTCAGCTGGCGATCGCAGCGCCCAGCCCGCCAGCCGGTCCGCGGCGGGGGTGTGTCGTGTGTCGGGAAATTCTGACTGGAGTGGGCGCACGCCGGCCAGCCGCGCCGGTGGACATCGCGATCGCCAATCGATGTCCCTTTGTCGGTGTCGGAGCGAGTGATCGCGCGATCCCGTCCGGGGCGTCGGGATGCGGGACCTCCCACCGCTGTACGAGCAGCTCGCGCCCCGCGACCCACTCGAACGCCCAACCCGCGCAGGTTGGGATGTGCTGCCCGTGGGGAGCAGCGTTTGGGTTGGCCGGAACGCTGTGCGGGCGCCCGTCTGCGTCGGACGGGCGTCCGGGCGACAGCGTCACGAGTTGGCGGGTTGCATGGCCTGGCGAGACGCCTCGCCGGGCTTGAGCACGAAGACCTCGACTGCGAGGTCGGGATCGATGTGGTTTTGACTCATGAACGCGATCACTTTGCGATCGAGCTCTCGCTCGACGATTCCTACGAGGGCGTCACGCATGGCGGTTTGGTAATCGTGGCGGACTTGCAGGACGCGATCTGCGTGGCCGTGGTTGACGAGCGTGCGCTCGCCCGTCGTGAGCGTATCCGCGAGCAGGATCGTCACGACGGTCTCGTCGATGATGGTCTTCGCCTTCGTCGGTCCTCGACCGGTGTACTCGTGAAGTACTCGAACTGCTGAGGTGGCGATCTTCGCCGAGGCGCTTTGGCTTTGGTGCTGGGGGTCCATGGGACGCCTTTCAACCGCGTCCTCGGGCGGGTGTCGGGCACCACAAGAGGGAGAGGAAGCGTTGGAGCCCCGCAGGCAGCGTTCGCTACAGCCTACTCCTCCTGAGACGGTAGGCTCTCGGCGGTTCTTTTGTCGCCAAATTGCGCGGTCCGGGCGGGCGGAGCCCCTCGATCTGTGGTACGCCGGTCCTTCGTCTAACGGGACCGAGGACTGCACGATAAGGGCAGTGGCGCGGGACCCAGGAAAGGAGGCGCGTCCATGACATGGAGCGCGCCACTCAGCTTCGACCAGAGCCAAGAGCAGGTCGAGGCCATGATGGAGCAGGGCACGGCGTTTTCGGACGTCGAGGACGTGATCGACGCCAGCGAGCTCTCGACCGTGCATAAGGCCGCGGTGTGGCTGCTCGCCTGGTCGCTGCGCGACGTCGAGGAGCAGCGTCAGGATGCTCGGCTTACGCTGGCTGCCGTCGGCGCCGGCGAGTTGGGAGGCTGGTGAATGCAGGCGCCTCGGGCGCAAGACGGCGTTGGGCGTCGTCCGCGGTGTGGTGTCGTAAGAAGCGAGCTGCGGTCGCGCCAATCGGATTTGGGCCGCGAGCACGGACGTTGTCTGCCCGCGCGCCCACTCGAATTCGACGAGCGCGGCCGTCCGATCGCCGAGCCGCTGCTTACCGCCGCCGAGCGCTTGGGAGTGCTCCTGGCCGGCTGAGCGTCGACCCGACGAGAACCCACGCGGTAGGTGGAGCCGGGCTCGCGCTTGAGAGCCCCTCCACAGGGCTTCTGTGAGCACGGACCGCCCGTACGGGTCCGCGCATCAGCGGCTGCTTGCCCTCGAGCGCGCCAATCGCGTGCGGCTGACCCGCGCCACGCTCAAACGGCGATTACGCACAGGCGAGGTCGCGGCGGCTGACGCGATCCTGCGGAGCTCCCGCGACACCGACACGATGACCGTCGCCGAACTACTTCTAAGCCAGCGAGGCTGGGGGCCAGCGCGTTCGGCGAAGATGCTGCGTTCGGTGTCGCTGTCGGAGAAAAAGACCCTCGGCTCGCTGACCGAACGCCAGCGAGTGATGCTCGCGGCAGTGCTCAGCGGCCCTGAGAACAAAGAGCGTACGATCGGGCCAAGCTAATACCTCCATCGAGTGCGCGAGATTCGCCGCCGGCCCTCTGGCGTCAAGGCACACAACGGTCAGAAACGTCTTCAAGAGTTTTTCCTCGGGAAGCTAATGGCGGTTCTCAGCGACGCCGATCAGACGCGCACGCCCGACTCCAACTGACCCAGCGTGAGCCCACCATCCTCCTTGGCGGCAGATGCGGAGATCGGGCGACCGACGAGCCGCCCCGGAGGCTGGCTCGCGGCGGCGCGGGCGTGGAAGCATGTGCGCCTCAGGCGTCGAGCAGCTCGTCGAGGCCATTCATGACGTGGTCCCCGCTTGCCCAATCAGCATGGCCTGCCCCGGCGGCTCGCGGCCGTCACGACCGAGCCCACGCCACCGCGATTCATACATCGCTCGCTACGGGAGGCCGACCAGGCGGCGGCGAACCCGAGCAAAGCGCTTGTTCGCGGCTCGTCCCAGCGGACGGTCGGAAATCTCGCGCGCACCGTCATTGAGCCGCTCAGGCGAGGTCACCGTAAGGTCGAGCTCGCGCGCGGCGCCAGCGGCCAGCACGTGCCATTCATGGACGCTCTGCGCTGCCGGACGACCCCAGGTTCGCGCCTCGAGCAGCCACTCCCCCTCGACCACACCCCGTTTCAAGAACAAGCCAGAGTAGTGGTCAAGGCGCGCGAAGCCTGGCGTCTCGTGGCGCGGAGCGGCGTCGCGCGGATCGATCGTCGGTTGAATGCGCGTCGAGAGGTCCAACATCCGCGCGAGCAGCGCGAGGTCACAATCGCTCATAACGCTGGCGAACGGGACCTCGAACAGCACATCGCCGCGCTGGCGGACCGGGGCTAGGCTGGCGACTGTCGGAGGTTGGCCGCTATACGATAGTCGGCGGGCCGCGGCACTCCCCGAGTCGGGGTGGTGCCTCGGCGCTGCGCGTTTGGTCACGATGCTTATCTGTCGCCTCCTCTATCGAAAACACCCACGCCGGGACCTCATGCGTCGCTGCACGAGCGCATGCGCACTACGCCATCGCGACGTGGTGCGGGCCGCCTTCCTCGTCGCCCTGGCGGCGTCGGGTAGGAAGCAGGTCGAGGTCGGCCGGGGTCTTGGCACCTGTGCAGTCCTCTCAACCAACATATGCCAGCGTTTGTATGAAACGAGAGTCTAGATAGATTAAGCTAGCGTTGATGACGGAGCGCTCCCCCGCCCGACTGGGCTTTGTTGACCAACCATGCTGGGTTCTGATTTGCATCGCGCATGATCCTGGCATCCGCCTGCGCGACATCGGCGAGCAGCTCGGCGTTACCGAAAGGGCCGCTCACCGCATCATCGCGGAGCTGGCTGCCCGGCTACATCTCTCCGTCAAAGAAACGGGCGGCGCAACCACTACACGATCAACGTCCACCTCCCGCTCCCAGACGCCATCGCGCGCGAGCAGAGCATCGGCGAGCTCCTCGGGATCCTGACCGCGACACACGGGTCCAAGCACCCCGTCTCTCGTCGTAGGTGACCCCGGAGTTGAGACTTGAGGATCGGCCTCCGCGTGGCGCGTTCGGTACAGGCTCCTATCGATCCAACAGGTCTAGGCGCAGTTGGCTTGAGGACTAACGCGTTAATGTCTCTGCGACCGAGTGCCTGCGGCCAAACCGCAGTTCTCCCACTCTCGGCGCATAGCTTTCGGGTGGCGCGCCCGGCGTGCCCACGGCCGATCCGCCGAGCCGGAGGGCGGATCGCGGCCGGCTCCCCGGTTAGAGACCGCGCACAACGAAGCGACGAGATCGGCTGGCCGATGACGAAGCCGCCCACGGGTAGCGATGGATTGCCTCATTCGAGGACAACCGTGGCGCCTGCGACTGGAGGCTCGCCGCGGGGCGAGGGTGTGACCGTCGCTGCAGTCCGTGAACACGCTTATCCCTTGACAGGGGGTAAAGCGTTTGGGACGATTCAGAGGTGGCTGAGACGGGCAGACTTGAGGACACAGTCCGCGAGCGCCTTAGCCGCGAGCTGGACAAGAACCCTGTCGGGCGACACTTTCTCGCCGGCGGCGACCCTCCCGAGACGATCTCGGTCGATGAGTACACCTCGGCCGTCAGGGCGCATCTGCAAGCTCTCGCCGAGGTCGTCGTGCTCATTGCTGCCGAAGTGGACAAACTCAAGGCGCAAGCTGCCTCCCGTTGACCGAGACAATCCGGTTCGGGGCAAGACTTCGACTTCGGAGTACTCGGTGATGGAGTTCGTGCGCGAGTTGCCCGATGACCGCGCGTGCCTTGAATGGCTTTGGCGCGAACGCTACGCGTCGGACGGTCATCACACGCACTGCCCGAAGTGCGACCGCGAGCGTAAGTTCCACAAGGTCAGCGGTCGCCCGACGTGGGACTGCGATCACTGCGGGCACCACATCAACCCGCTCTCGGGGACGATCTTCCACAAGTCCTCCACGTCCCTGCACTTGTGGTTCTACGCGATCCACCTGATCACGAGCACTCACTGCGAGATCGCCGCTAAGCAGCTCGAACGCGAGCTTGGCGTGACCTACAAAACGGCGTGGCGCATGTTCAACCTGATCCGCAACCGACTGGTGGCCGGCGATGACGGAACGCCGCTGTCCGGGGCCGTCGAAGTGGACGAAACCTCGGTGGAAGGGAAGCCGCGTAGGCACATGCGCCGCTCCGACGCCGCGAGACTGCGCGAGCGTAGTAGAGCAACCGTGATCGCCGCCGTCGATCGTGGTGGTCGCGTCAAAGCTCGCGTCCTCGAATCCAGGCGCGGTCCTGCCGTCCCCGCAACGTCATCGAGTGGGTGCGGCCCGAGAATATCGTCTACACCGACGAGCGGCCCGCGTACATTCGCTGTACTGCACTTCGACCACAGTCGAGTTTCCCACACGTCCCGCTAATACGCGACCGGCGATGCCCACCGACCCCGTCGAGGGGTTCTTCGGGAACCTCAAGACGGGATTCGGGGCAACTACAAGAAGGTCTCGCGCCGCTGGCTACAGGGCTACCTGAACGAGTTCTGCTGGCGCAACAGCGATCGCGCCACTCTCGACGGCCGCGTGATGTTCCGGCTATCTCTTATTCGAGCCGCGAACGGAACCTGAGTCCTTGCCCTTCTCGGGCTTGGCGACCTTCTTGAGATTGGCGAAGAACTCGCCGCGCCGGGGGACTGGAACCTCATACCCCTTCGGGGTCTTCTCAGTGGGCACAGGCTTCTCCTTTGGCACGGTTGGAGCGTAGCTGAGTGGATCAACGTCATCTAGACGGCATCAACCCCAAGCTCGACTGGGCGGACGAGCACCTGATGAGCCTTGCAAACGCAATCCACAGCTGGGTCGATGGTGAACTCAACCGATACACGGCGGAGACGGCGAGAGCCCCGAGCACACTCAGCACGACCCGCCGGCGAAACGATGTCAGGCCGAAACTACACTCATCAGCTTCGATGCAGCCGACGGGCAGCGGGTGAAAGTCGTGCGACAAACGGACTCAACGCCGTTAATGGCTTACGAGTGGCGGAGGGCGTCGCCGTTGCTCATCGCTCACATGTCCATTCCGCCGTTGACGGGCCAGACCGCCCCGGTGATGAACGAGGACTGATCTGCGACGAGGAAGTGGACGACACGCGCGATCTCGTCGGGTCGACCGAGCCGTCCGACGGGAATCTTGTCCTTGATGCCGCCGAGCACCTTCTCCGGAACGTGCTCGAGCATCTCGGTCGCGATGAATCCCGGGGCGACTGTGTTCACGGTGATGCCGATGCCGTCCTCCTTGAGCTTGCCGGCGCGCTTGAGCTGAAATGCCGCCTCGAGGGCGAGCGTCTTAGTGAGCCCGAACAGGCCGGACTTCGATGCTGCGTAGTTGGCCTGGCCGATGTTGCCCATCTCGCCGATGATCGATGAGATATTCACGATCCGCCCCGAGCCGCGATCGATCATGTGTGGCAGGGCGGCCTGGCTCATGAAGAACGCTCCTGACAGGTTGACGGCGATCACCTTGTACCAATCCTCATCGGCCATCTTCAGAACGGTCTTGTCGATCGTGATCCCCGCGTTGTTGACGAGGATGTCCAGGCGTCCGTGCTGCTCGATCACCTCGCCCACGGTGCGTCGGCAGTCCTCCGCCGAGGCGATGTTCCCCTGGTGAATGGTGCCTTTCAGGCCTTCCTGTGTGAGCTTGCCGATGAACGCTTCGGCCGTGTCGCGGTCGCGGCTGTAGCCGGCGGCGACGTCCGCGCCCTGCTCGGCGAGGCTGTTGCAGATCGCACCGCCGATGCCACGGGTGCCGCCGGTCACGAACGCTACGCGTCCGTGCAAACGCGGACGGTGAACCGTCGTGTCCGGGGTCGTGGTAATCGTTGCTGACATGCTGTCTCCTCGCCTCAGTGGTGGGAGGGGTCGCTTCTTATTGATCGTGACGGCGACGGCGGGGCTAGGCGGAGCCCCGCCACACGGGCTTTCGCTACGCGAGCTGGGTGGCCACCGACTTGGTTTCGAGATAGTTCTCTAAGGCGTTGTGGCCCATCTCGCGGCCCCAGCCAGATTTCGTTCTAGCCGCCGAACGGCATCGCGGCGTCGAATACGCTGTAGCAGATCGATCCACACCGTGCCGGCGCTCGCCGGCAGCCTCGCCAACGCTACGGCTTGTACAAGGCGAAGGCCGACGGACGATGGCTCACCAGCCCGGCGCGGACGGGGCAGCTCCAGCGCGCCTGCGAGCAGGCACAAGCACGTCTCCGTGCCGCTGGGGCCTAGGAGCGGCGCACTCGCGCTACGGACGACGGGTCGAGCGGGGCGAGACCGCCCGAGGCGAACGCATCCCGAATGAGATCGGGATGCGCACCGTGGCGAACGGTCAGTTCGTGACTGGGGCCTCGGGTTACATCATCCCGCTCATGTCGGGCATGCCGCCCCCACCTCCGCCTGACTCCTTTTCCGGGACCTCGGCGACGATCGCCTCGGTCGTGAGGATGTTCTTCGCGATCGAGGCGGCGTTCTGCAGCGCCGAGCGGGTGACCATCGCGGGGTCGATCACGCCGGCCGCAACAAGGTCGACGATCTCGCCCGTGAGGGCGTTCAATCCGTGGCCCTTCTTGGCCTTGCGCACGTCGTTGACGATCACCGAGCCCTCGAGCCCGGCGTTGTCGGCGATCTGGCGAAGCGGCGCTTCAAGCGCGCGGAGCACAATCTTCGCGCCGGTCTTCTCGTCCTCGTCCTCGAACCGGTCGAGACGGATCGCCTTCGCAGCCTGCAGCAGCGCGATGCCGCCGCCGGGAACGATGCCCTCCTCGAGCGCGGCGCGCGTCGCCTGCAGCGCGTCCTCGACGCGGTGCTTCTTCTCCTTCATCTCCGTCTCGGTCGCCGCGCCGACCTTCACGACCGCGACACCGCCGGACAGCTTTGCGAGGCGTTCCTGGAGCTTCTCGCGATCGAAGTCCGAGTCGGTGTTCTCGATCTCGGTCTTGATCTGGTTGATGCGACCCTTGATCGCGTCGGCATCACCCGCGCCGTCGATGATCGTCGTGGCGTCCTTGGCGACCACGACGCGGCGCGCATGGCCGAGCTGGGAGATCTGGGTGTTCTCGAGCTTGAGACCCATCTCCTCGGTGATCACCTCACCGCCGGAGAGAATCGCGATGTCCTCGAGCATCCGCTTGCGGCGATCGCCGAAGCCCGGCGCCTTGACCGCCAGGCCGGTGAACGTGCCGCGGAGCTTGTTGACCACGAGCGTCGCGAGCGACTCGCCCTCGATGTCCTCGGCGATGATCAGCAGCGGCTTGCCTGACTGGACCGTCTGCTCGAGCACCGGCAGCAGGTCGCGGACCGAGCCGATCTTCTGGTTGGCGATCAGGATGAACGGATCCTCGAGTACGGCCTCCATCCGCTCTGGGTCGGTGACCATGTACGGCGAGATGTAGCCCTTGTCGAACTGCATGCCCTCGGTGAACTCGAGATCCATGCCGAACGTCTGGCCCTCCTCGACGTTCACGACGCCGTCCTTGCCGACCTTCTCGATCGCGTCGGCGATCACGTCACCAATCTCGTCATCAGCGGCCGAGATCGAGGCGACGCGGGCGATCTGGTCCTTGCCCGAGATCTCCTTGGCCTGGGCCTTGATGTCGTCGACGACCTGCTCCACGGCGACCTCGATCCCCCGCTTCAGTGCGAGCGGGTTGGCGCCCGCCGCAACGTTCTTCATCCCCGCGTGCACGATCGCCTGGGCGAGCACCGTCGCGGTGGTGGTGCCATCGCCGGCGACATCGTTGGTCGCGGTCGCGACCTCGCGCACGAGCTGCGCGCCCTGGTTCTGGAAGACGTCCTCGACCTCGATCTCACGCGCGATCGTTACGCCGTCGTTGGTGATCGTCGGCGCGCCGTACTTCTTGTCCAGGACGACGTAGCGGCCCTTCGGCCCGAGCGTTACCTTGACGGCGTTCGCGACCGTGTCGACGCCGCCCTCGAGCGCCTTGCGCGCGTCCTCGGCGTACTTCAGTTCCTTGTGAGCCATGTGTCCGTGATCTCCTTAGGACTGGACCTTGGCGAGCAGGTCGGACTCGCGCAGGACCAGCAATTCCTCAGCGTCGACCTTGATCTCGGTGCCGCCGTACTTGCTGTAGAGGACCTCGTCGCCCTCGGAAACCTCAAGCGGGATCCGCTTCCCGGCGTCCTCGCTGAGCTTGCCATCACCGACGGCCAGCACCCTGCCTTTCTGAGGCTTCTCCTTGGCAGTGTCGGGCAACAGGATGCCACCCGAGGTCGTCTCTTCCTCCTCGACCGCGCGCACAATCACGCGATCGCCAAGCGGCTTGAGCTTCATAGCAGCCTCCAGTGGGGGCCAGATTGAGAGGACTTTGGCACTCCCAGTACGAGAGTGCCAAGCTCCCTCAACTATAGCGCCGCCTACGGCACACAGTTGCTATAGATATCTAGAAATTTTATGCTAGAGTTTGCGGTCTACCGATGGAGATTCCGATGGGGATTCCTGAGATCACTGAGGCGCTCAGGAGGCGCTGCGTGGTGTCCCCCTCCTGGGATCCGTGGTGCGGGTTGAACTCGGTTACCGCGAGCGCACGTTCATCGCAGAGCAGCACGCTCAGTATCTTGCCGCATGCCTCTGCGTACTACAGCCGGCGGATCTCGTGGTCCCGAAATAATCCTTCAAGCTTCATATATTCTGAAGTTCAGATGATATGCTCTTCGTAACGTCTGGTATCCGGACAAGGGTCCCCGAAGTAACGGGCACCCGCACAACTGAAGGGCACGTCATGACCGAAGTGAACGTAGGGACCCGTGTGAACCACCAAGAGCTGGTCACGATCCAAGGCGAGCCGGCGCAGATACCTGACCCCGACCTGCTCGTGCACCTGCAGTTCTGTCGCTATGCCGGCTGCCCGATCTGCAACATGCACCTGCGGTCCATCACCCAGCGCCACGAGGAGATCCTGTCGGCCGGGATCCGCCAGGTCGCCGTGTTTCACTCCAGCGTCGAGAAGATGCGGAAGTTTCAGGGCGAGTTTCCGTTTGCGGCGGTCGCCGATCCGTACAAGAAGCTGTACACCGAATTCGGCGTGCGGTCCTCCGTTATGGCCGTACTGGACCCGCGCGCGCCCCTGGCGGGTCTTCGTGCCAGGAGCGTCGTACACAGCGTGCGTGGGGCGATGGGCATCGGCGAACAGCACCGCGGCCTTCCGGCCGAGTTCCTGATCGGGCCCGACGGCTTGGTCCTCGCTGCGAAGTATGGACGGCACGCCAACGATCACTGGTCGGTCGACGAACTACTCGAGCTCGCGAGATCCCACAACGGAGTGCTCGCGAGATCCCACAACGGAGCGCTCGCGCGCCTCGCCGAGATACGGACCCCCGCGGCGACGCCAGCGTGAGCAAGGAAGCGCCGCAACGGGTAACGCCCACGAGGGCGAAGGCTGGGCAGCATCGCCGGCGGTTGAGTGCCGAGATCCGCGATTCGCTGCGGGAGCTGGGCGTCCAACTTGCGCTGCTTAACCACCACGTCGTCGCGCGCCTGGACCTCAAGGACGTCGACCTCGACTGCCTCAATCTCATCGAGCGTCATGGTCCGCTTAGCCCGAGCGCGCTTGCGCGACGCGCCGGGCTGCACCCCGCCACGATGACCGGCATCCTCGACAGGCTCGAACGCGGCGGATGGGCAGCCCGCGACCGTGACCCCGCCGACCGACGTGCCGTCCTCGTCCGAGCCCTACCGGAACGCAGCGGCGACCTGGTGCGCCTCTACTCGAGCCTGAGCGGCGCGATGAACAAGCTCCTGGCCGGATATGGCGACAGCGAACTCGAAGTGCTCGCCGATTTTCTCCGCCGCACAGCAGACGCCGGCCGACACGCAGCCGGCGAACTAGCGGAGAGCTGACAACGGCGCACGGCCCTTGCTGCCGAGCCCCCCGGGGGCTCGCCCTTAGCGCGGCGGTGGGTGTGGCGGTCCGTACGGATCCCTCAAGCACCACACAGCCGCCCTCGTCTGCCCAGCGATCCCTTCGTCTGCCCAGCGATCTAGTCGTCTTGCGCCTACGCCTCGCGCGCGCCGCTGGTCGCCGTTGCGGGTTGGCCGGGGGGCAGGAGCGAGATGCCGAAACCGAGAGGCGACAAGCTCTACGAGGTCCGCGATCGTGTCGACTCGCACGCGATCCGCCGCTGTCGAGCTGGCAGGACTGCGCAAGTCCTTTGGAGAGGTGGCCTCGCTCGATGGCCTCGACTTGCAGGTTGGTTGCGTGGTCATCTAACAGAGCAGTATCGCGGTAGCACACCCAAGCGGGCCCGGGCGCCGTTCGCTCGGGGGCCATTCGTTGAGCCTAGGTATCGCGGCGTATCAGTCGAGTGGCATGACGGTCGCTATTGCCAACTGCTGGGCTGCGGCGATCTCGACATCGCCGCGTGCATCAAAATAAGCGACACGTGCCTCTCGTGCTCCGAAGTGCACGACGTCGCCGAAGCGGTGAGTTTGCAGGAGCTCGTCGATCTCGTCTGGTACGAACAGGCTCACGAACGGCTCGCCCAGTTCCGCGGCGATTGCCGAAACGGTGCGCGTGATCTGAAATGCAAAGTCCTCGAGCGCATGACGTGGCTGGTTGTAGGTGAGCGCGAACCCCCCGGATCAGGGCCGTAGCACGCGACGGACCGTGTCGACGCTGGCGCGCTGATCCGTCACAGACCAAAAGGCGCGCCGGATCGCAGCTGCACGCCAGAGCACCACGTCCGGCCGACCCGCACCCGGCGGCCCTGCAATTGGCGGACCGACACGATCGGAGCACTCGCGCGCCCACGCGGAGTGCCCGGTTGCATGGAAAGCAGTAGCCGCGCCCTGGACGCTTGAGCGGTCGTCGGCACGTAGCTAGGCTCGCCCTCGTGTCCAGCCTCAACTACGATCCTGCGGTCGTTCATCCACCAACGTCGCCTAATAGAGGCCCCCTTCACGCCTCGCGACTTCCGCTGACGCCAGCTCGTCATCGCCACGGTCGTCGTCGTGTGGCGAGTCAACATCGGTCACTCGGATCCAGCGACGAACTTCCTTCGCGCGTGGACAGGTTTCACGCGTCTTCTCAAGGAATCGTCGGAGGCTGAAGTTCTTGTACTCGACTTTCAAGCCCGCGTTCTCCCATGCGCTCGCCTCGGCGCCCGAAAGCTCCTTGAAGAGCCCAGGATTCGTGACGAGGTGCCGATAGAACTGTGGGAAGCAGTGTTGAGTGAGAAGCACCTTTGACAGGCTGAGTTGCTCCTCTAGTTCAAGCGGCCCGTCACCGTTCACGCTCCTCGTCGCGACCGTGTACGCGTTGAGAAAGCGCTTGACCTTCCGTGGATTACGGCGCGTCGAGTAGATAACCAGATCCTCCAGCTGCCGGCTGTCCTGAGGCAATAGGTTCTCCTCATAGAGTTGGAGAACCCTTCGCGTCCGCACTCGCGGAACGACGAACTGAACCTGCACGATCTTCTCGAGATACTCCGACGAAGAGAGAACTGGGTTGCTTGCGTATCTACGTGTGATCGCCTCCTCGATGACAGCAGGTTCCGCGCCGACAACAAAAACACACTGGCCACAGTCCAGATAGAGCTTGAGCGCCTCAAGCACCTGTATCGCGTTTTCGGGCAGGCAGCGGTCAAGGTCATCAATGAAAATTACCAAGTAACCTCGGTCCTTGAGGTAGTCCTTGGTCAGCTGAGCGAATGTGGCCTCGAAACCGTTGATGAATGCAAACGACTCATCATCAGCGCTCGTGCCTAACATTGTGACGACTGCGTCGACGTCGCTCTCTCGCACCACGCCACCCGGAATGAAGCGCGTCCCGACTTTAGCCGCGTACACGGCGAGCGACTTGGCCGTGCGGACGACACGGTCATGGAACTCTCCTCGCTTGTCAGCCTCGGCGTCTACCTTCATTTTGTAGAATATGGATTGCAGAAGTGCGTTCCAAATCACTTCCTTACCGTCGTACTTCCAAGCGTTGAACCAAACCGTCTTCACGCTCGCGTCGTTGAGTCGCTGTTCGACCATCTTCATCAGGCTCGACTTGCCAGCGCCCCAGCCGCCGAACACGCCGATCGTCAACGGAAGGATGGCGGCGTCGCTCGCCTCGCAGATGACCTCGTAAAGGACATCGGCGGTTTTGCCGAACCCAAGCCGGTCCTCGGTCGTCGGATTGTCATCGAGCAGCCGCAAGAATAAATCCCCCTATCTCCTTGCACGCGGGAAGACATAGAAGTCTATGCGAGACAGTTCGCGTGTGCAAGAGCTATGAGTGGCGCTGCCAGACGTTAGCTGCGCATTGAGAGCTCGGCCCTCACGGCGGCGGTCGCTCGATGCGTGAGGCCATAGCCGGAGGGATAAGAGGAGCCGGAAACGGCCGTCGACGCTTAGTCTTGCCGCGGGCGCCGCGAGGCCTGAGTTGTTGCGCGCCGCGCTACTCCTTTCCATGCGGAGGAGTCACGATGTCGGCGCCGTTCCGGGCGGCGCGCGCTTCTCCAATCGGACGAGGCTGTCGGGTTTACCGATGTCGTCCGGGGTGTTCTGGACGATCCCGGGATGGGTCAGAACTTCATCGCGTTTGACCGCGGGCAGGAGATGTTGTTGCCGCCGTCACTGACGGATTGGCTGGCCGAGGATCACTTGGTGTGGACGGTGCTTGGCTCGGTCGAGCAGATGGATCTCGACGGGTTCTATGGGGCGTATCGCGCGAACGGGCAGGGTCGCGCGGCGTATGAGCCGTCGATGGTGGCCTGAGCTCAACCGGTCGTCGCAACATAGGTTGGCCTGTGACTCTAGAAGGAGCAGGTGGCAACTGGATTCGACTTCGGGATACGGCTGTCGTCGTGGAGGCTCGCCCGGAGGGCGGGCCGGAACGGCGATAGCCGTGCGCGTCCATCCGGACGCCCCCGGGGCAAACCCGCGGATCGCGCAGTCCGGCAGGTCACGCGCGTTTGATGCTGCAGGCGGGTCAGGCCGCGGCGCTCAAGTACTCGGTGAGTACCTCGGCGGGTGTCTTCCATCCGAGTGTCTTTCGCGGGCGACCGTTCAACGCCGCCGCGACAGCCGCGAGCTCGTCGGCGCTGTGGCGGGCGAGGTTGGTGCCTCTTGGGAAGTACTGGCGCAGCAGCCCGTTGGCGTTCTCGTTCGTGCCGCGCTGCCACGGACTTCGTGGATCACAGAAGTAGATCTGCAGACCGGTGTCGAGCCGTAGTCGCACGTGCTGGGCCATCTCGATCCCCCGGTCCCAGGTCAACGACCGTCGAAGCTGCTCGGGGAGGGTCGTGATCGTGTCAGCGATCGCGTCACGCACGGCCGCGGCACCGGCACCCGTGCGACCCGGGCTGCTGTTCGTTGGCGGGCTGTCGTGACCTTCGATCGGCGGGAGATGCAGCAGCATCGTGAACCGGCTTGAGCGCTCGACCAGCGTGCCGATCGCAGATCGGTCGTTACCGAGGATCAGATCGCCTTCCCAGTGACCCGGGACAGCACGGTCATCAACCTCAGCCGGCCGCTCGCTGATCAACAGCTCGTCAGTCACAAAGCTTCGGTTGCCCCTCGACGTCCTGTTTCTGGGAACCCGGAGCGCCCGGCCTGTTCGAAGGCAAGCGGTCAGCTCTCGGCGCAGCGCTCCGCGGCCCTGGACATAGAGCGACTGATAGATCGCCTCATGGGAAACACGCATCGACTCATCATCGGGGAAAGTCATTGCCGTGGTCGTGTGCGGGCTGCGGCGAGGACTTCGGCGTCGGCCAGCCGGTATGGACCGCCCGACGTGCAAGCAGTCCGCGCCCGCTGCCGCAACGGGACATCGACGGGGACGAGACGGGGACGAGACGGGGACGAATATCCTGGTCATGGGCCGGTGTGGCACGCCGCCTGTCTGCTCGGCGGCGCATGCGAGTAATCGCCGATCGCGGCAGAATGTTGCCGGACCGGACGAGAAGCGATGAAGCCGTTCGTGACCATCTCGGCGTCCTACGGGGCTGGTGGCAGCGAGGTCGCGCCGGTGCTCGCCGCGCGCCTCGGGGTGCCGTTCTTTGACCGGGCGCTCGCCGCGCAGGTCGCCGAGCGGCTCGGCACCACGCCTGATGACCCGCTGCTCCAGGAGGAGCGGCCGGCGGGCCTGCTGGCACGGTTATTGCCGCGCTTTTCGACCGGCGCGTTGTACGCGGCGGCCGCGTTCCCGCCCGAGCTGCCCAGCGTGCCGACCGAGGAGGAGTATCGAGCCGAGCTCGACCGTGTGATCCGGGGCGCCGGCGCCAGTGCGGCGGGCGGCGTGCTGCTCGGACGCGCGGGCGCGGTCGTGCTCGCCGAGCATCCGACCGCGCTGCACGTCCGCCTTGACGGCCCGCCGGAACGCCGGATCGAGCGCGTCCACCAGGAGGCCGGGGTCGACCACAAGCGCGCTGCTGCGCGGCTGCGAGAGAACGACCGAGCGCGCGAGGCGTACGTCAAGCAGCTCTACCAGCTCGACGCCACCAACCCACGCCTTTACCACCTGATCATCGACTCGACCGCGATACCACTGGCCACCTGCGTCGAGCTGATCGCCCGTGCGGCGCAGGCCCGCCGCGACCCGTCAACCGCACCCGCCGTCACCGCCTGATCCCCTCGGGATCACGCGTCATGGCCTCGCAACCGGCGATCGCGGCCTGAAGAACTCAACACACGCGCGTCCGGGGCCACCGACCAGGAGCGTCCGCACGACGACGGCTTCTCCGACTCTCGCCACGTCGCCGCGACGGCTTGCCGCCGAGACTCGGGCGGTCGGCACAGAGCCGCCTTCGCGGAAACGAGCAGTCCGGTTCTTGTGGGCTGGCTTGGCGACGAAGGGGCAGCGGTCCGCGGCGAGGAGACGCGTGAGATCGTTGCGGTCCGGCAGTGTCGGGCGACTCGATCGGAGCTATCGAGAGGAAGCGAATCGCTCCCGCGAGCTGCGCCGCAAGCCGGGGCCTCGCAGCGGTGCGCGATCGGGATATTACTTGGCCGGAAGGCGGCTTCTCGTCGGGAACGGACCGCGTCGTCCTAATGACGGGTAATCCTCGAAGCTGTGTCGGTGCGCCGCGCATCCGTTTCACGGCTGCTCGTCGTGGTCGCGGTCGCTGCGATCGCCGTGTTCGTCGCGCTGACGATCGCTGTGACTGGCAGCTCCTCGCTCGCATTTGACTCGCGCGCGTTTGCGATCGCCGACGACGCGCGCGCGCCATGGCTTGACGCCGCCGCCCGAGTCGTCACGACGCTGGGCCTGATCGCGATCGTGGGCCCGGCGGTGGTCGTTGGCGCCGCGGTCGCGATCAAGCATCACGACCGCGCCCGCGCGGGCGCTCTCGTCGTCGGGGCGGCACTCGTATGGATCAGCGTATGGATCGTCAAATCGGTGGTCGACCGCCCCCGGCCGCCGGACCCGCTCGTCCACACTTCCGGCCAGAGCTATCCGTCGGCTCACGCTGCCAACTCCGTCGGCTGGCTCGCGCTGGCGATCGCACTTACGGTCGTGACCCCGACCCGAGCCGGCCGGATCGCCGCGATCACCGCTGGCGCTCTCCTCGCTGTGTTCGTCGGCCTGAGCCGGATTTACCTGCGCGCCCACTACGCCTCCGACGTCCTCGCCGGCGAAGCTCTCGCCGTGGCCATCTACGCACTCGCCGCAGTCGGCGCGATCGCCTGGCAAACCCGGCGCGAATCAGCTATCGGCGGCGCCGATCGCCGCCTCCTCCCTTGATCGAGTACCAATCCTCTCGACGACCTGCCCCGGTCGACGACTGCGAGAGATCGAGCCATCTGCCCTCACCCCCCAATCACGAACGACTAGGTACAGCTGATCTCGACGGCGCCGGCGATCTGACTTCCGCTTCGGGCTGGCGGACAGCGAGAGCGGAAGCGCCCCGACCAGACCCGTTTCGGCGACCATCCAGAAGCGCGCTACGTGCCGCTCTTTTGGGGCAGGCGAGTGCCGCGGCCTACCGATGCCTTAACGTTGCCGCATGGCAACCGCAGACTGGACCGATCGCGTCGCCGCCTTATGGGATGCGTTTGATGACCTGGACTCAGAGACCTTCCTCGCGCGTATGCACGATCTAGTCCGTGAACGCCCGGACGACGATGCTCTCGCTCACCTTGAGCTTGCCGGCGCCTTTGACAGCACAGGCTCTGAGGCACAGGCCGCTACTGAATACGAGCGTGCCTTTGAACTCGGCCTTGCGAAAGACCTCCTGCGCCCCGCGACGATTCAGTACGCAAGCACGCTGCGTAATCTGGGGCGAGCTCGGGAGGCCGTGGCGCTGTTGGAGTCTGAACGCGCTCGAACGTCCGACGCGCTCGACGACGCGGTGACGACCTTCCTGACCTTCGCGCTCGTGGACTGCGGCGAGCCGGTCCGCGCGGTCGGCGAGGCCACTGCCGCGCTCGGTGCTCATCTGCCGCGCTACCAGCGGTCAGTCGCGGAGTACGCCCGGCAGATGCGCGAGCGCCGCTGACTGCCTCTTTCACGAACCGAGGGCAGTCCTAACCGCGAATCTCCGCCCACTTGAGAGTGCTGCTCCCGACCGGATCCAACGCTCTCGTGAGTCGTGCTTTCGCGTCGCGACGGGCATCCCGCCCTATTCAGCGAGACACCTCGTTTGCGCGGAAAGCTGGCATCCCGGTAACGCTAACGATCATCAGAGCGGCTCCGACAAATGATGAAGCTCCCGGGGAGGGTCTGGCGACAACGCCGACCTTTGCGGTCCCCATCCCTGTCGCGCTCGGAAGCACCTCGGTGACACCTGTCACCGACGCTATCTCCAGACGTGTTCGGCCGTTTGCTCTTGACAGGAGCTGAAAACGACCGTGTCAACGATCACCTCGGCTCGCGCCCGGCCATACTTGGCATACCCGACACCGAGCCCGTGAACCGTCTCGTGAATGAGAATCGGCAGCTGCGCATTAGCGGGCTGGCCTGAGTCGACGACCATCCGTCGCGCCTTCTGATCCCACCACCCGCCGGTCGCGCCCGGGATCGACACGAACGAGACGGTGAACCCAAGCGACTCGGCGAAGGCCCGCGTCGGCTCGATCAGGTGCGCGTGCGAGTCGCCGGTCAACGGCTCGCTGGGCGGCTCCAACGGAACCTGCGGCATCCCGTCGATCGCCGCGACCTGCGAGCGGTCAAACACCGACACGCCCTTGAACAGCACGCGCATCCCATCCTCCCCATCGGCAGTCTCGCTCTCGCGCTGTTTGATCGGCATCGGGGCAACGATCCGGATCGCCTTCTCGCCCTTGCGCACGCAATAGCCGAGCTTCAACCACGCCCGGAAGCCCGCGACGAAGGTCGCCTCCGGACAGGTGAGGGCGACTAGCAGCTGGTTGTTGAGCGACAGCCTGGCCAGGCCGCCTTCGCCCGGACGCGGACCCACCGCTGCCAGCCACTCGCTGGTCAGCAGCTGCTCGGCGGCCTGCCTGAGACGGTCGCGGTCACGCTCGCGGCGCTCCGCACGCTCGCTGTCTGACAGCCATCGCTGGGTACGCATGATCGGGTCGTTTCGCCTGGGCCCACCGGGTGCGGGCCGTCAAGCGCCCGAACAGCACGCCCTCAGGCGTGCCAACCTCAAGGGCGCCGGACCGCACCCGACGGGACAGCCCAGCCCACGAACCGGCGCCGACCTGCGCCCGCGCTGAGCCAGACCGATGGCGTCCACAACGGCGCAGCACCCGGGTTGGGTTGTCCGGTCTCCGGGCGTTGCAGCGAAGACGCCGCCGCGCTCGCGATGCTCGTGCCGGAAGCACAGCAGGACTGGCCTCCACGATCACCGCCTGCCGGCGCGAGCCACGACACGCTGCTGGATCACGCCTTGTGCAGCAGAGCCGGCCTTGGCCTCGTCGTGACCGCTCTGCTGCGTGCATGACCCTGACCCCTTTCATGGAGGTTGGTCGCGGTACCGAGCGGTTCACGAGCCGCATGGCAATTCCGCTATCGCTCTAAGTACTGCGCCAATAGTAGGGCCGCAATCGCTTTTCTTCCACAGGCAGGGGCCGGCGGTAGGGACCCTGCGATCCCTGCGGCTCGGGCTTCTGCGGCAGCGGTTTGGGTTATCGCAGGCGCGAACTGTTGACAGCCTGCCGGCCAAATGATAAAACGATTACGTAATCTTATTCTTGCATCACGTCTTTACGTAATCGTGTTATGGGCGCCTTGGGGGCCTATAACCCAACGCAGCTGCTCCGATCCGGGACGGAAATCATGACTGAGCTCAGCGGTGAACAGCGGCGCACGCGCGAGACGGTGTATCGGGTCCAAGGCCCGAAAGCGGGTCGCGTGGTCGAAGGCGGCTCGAACGACGCGTATGCTCTCACGGCCGTGGCGGCCACCCTCCGGGAAGGCTTGACCTTCACCGAGTGGCTGCTAGTGGGACGGAGGTTGCTCGGCCTAGTCGATGCGTCCGCGTGGTGGATTGGCGACTGGCTTGCATACGGCGGCTGGCGGTATGGCACTAAGTACCGCATCGCGGTCGAGCACTTGCAACTGAACTACGATCGGATCCGCGATTACGCGTACGTGTCCGCCCGGGTTGGCCACGCCGTTCGACGTCCTGACCTCTCTTTCAGGCACCACCGACTCGTCGCCAAATTCGATCCGGCCGACCAGCGCGAATGGCTGAGACGTGCTGCCGAGGCGAAATGGACCTCCCGCAAGATGGCCGCCGAGATTGAAGGCGACCGCGGCCGCCACGACGCCCGCGATGCAACGGAGCTGGGCTGCCAAGGAACTGCGGCGCGCGCCGCAGTTCCTTCCCAAGTCCGGCTGACCGTCGAACCCGGACGGCTTGCGATCTGGCAGGACGCCGCTCGCACGGCAGGACTTGAGTTTTCGGATTGGGCGGCGAGCACGCTCGATCAAGCTGCGCGTCCGTCTGCCGGCGCCGACAGGCCAGACGCGGCGGCGCTGATCGCAGCATGATCTGACAGGGGGCGGTTGAGGCAGAGCGGGGTCAGGATCGCAACGCGCCGATTGATGTAGGCTCGCCGCGGCTGCTCGACCTAGATCCGACGCAGTTCGCAGCGACCATGGAACGTTGGATGGCTGCCTACTCCCTTAGCGGCAACCAGCTCATTCCCAGCCTGACAACCGACGAGATCAAGAACGTGTCAGTGCCGACACTCGTCTTCCGCAATAGTGATACCGACCCGATTGACAATCCCGAGACGTCTGACAGGCGGCCGGTCCTCGTACGGGCGCTTGTCGAGTGGGCAAACACAGTGTCCCAATCACCAACCTGGCTTGACTGGGCTGACTCACGTCTTTTATCATCGGTATCGTCATGCCTCAGAATGCGCCAACGCGTGCCGCACCACGCCAGGGGAGAGCACCGGAATGCTAAGTGACCGATGGGACGTGTCGCACGTCTGCATTGCCGTTGACAATTTGGACCGCGCTATGGTGAGGTATTCTGAGGCGCTGGGCGTCAAATGGGCAACACCGCATTCGTGGTCGCACGACGGACTACGGCTGCCATCGGGTGACATCATGAAGATGGAGTCGGTAACCCCTCTTTACGGCGACGGCGTGAGCACAGACGGTCTCAGTGGGGCTTACGGCATTAACGGCATGATCGGTGCCGACGGGTGGCCGGTCGCGGTGATCGAGCTTGCGCACGCCAAGAACTTCTCACCTGCCTTCACGATCTGGGGTTGTCCGGCTGGGCGCGAGTACATGCATCACATCGGGTATTGGGTGGACGACATCGAGGCAGAGTCGCGGCATCTCATTGACCACGGCTTCGCCGTCGAGTTCACCACGCCCCCAGGCGATGTCGCTCGAGGGTTCGGATATCACCTCTCCCCTGGCGGTGTTCGCATCGAGCTCTTGGACCGCGCCAACAAAACGGCGACGTGGAGGTTTTATACGACCGGTGTACTCGAGAGCGATCTCGGGGTCTTGAGCCCCGCGCGCACTCAAGCCTGACGCCGCTGGACAGGGCGAAGGACCTTACGAAGCGGTCTATAGATCACCCACCGATGGTCACCCGGGTCTGGCCATCCGGCGGGCCTCCCGCCTACCGGACGTACGAGCGTGTACCACACCGTTCGGCTTGACCACCCCGTAACCACGTCATAGTATCACCGCGCATGAGTGCTATTGCGGACGCGGAACACGTCCAACGGACTGTCGAACTTGGGGCGCCTGCCTTGGCGGAACGCGCGTTGGAGATAGAAGAGCTGCGGGCCATTCCTACTGATATCTTGGAACAGCTGCGAGACTGGGGTGTCTTTCGCTTGCTTATGCCTCGGGTGCTCGGTGGCATAGAGGCATCTCCGACGGTGGCACTGCGCGTCATAGAGGCGCTTTCGCGTGCGGATGCCTCCGTCGGCTGGTGTGCGAACATTGGGCTGGGCACTAACGTGATGGCGACCATGCTGCCGCAAGAAGGCGCCAGCGAGGTGTTTGCCCGTGGTGATGAGATCTGCTGTAACTCCGTAAGGCCCAACGGCCGAGCCGGAAAGCTCCCGAATGGCTCTTATCGAGTGCATGGTCAATGGCCTTTTGCCAGCGGCATCCAACACTCGGATTGGGTCATGGCGGGGACAGTGCTGGTCGATGATGACGATCAGATACAAACGACCGCCTCGGGTGCCCCCGACTTGCGCTTCGCCTTTCTCCCTGTCTCTGAGGTGGAGGTGCTCAACACCTGGGATGCCGCGGGAATGCAGGGCACGGGCAGCCACGACTTCCGAGCGCAAGATGTTTTGGTGCCCGCGTGGCGAATCCTGTCGCTTGCCGACGTGCGTCCATGGTGGTCAGGCCCACTGGCGACCTACCTGGCAGCCGCAACGGGGTCTTCGTTCGTAAACAAGACCGGGACCTCGTTCACAGTGTTCGCCCCCCTCCTAGCCGCGGTACCTCTCGGCATAAGCCAACGTGCTTGCGACGAGCTCATTGCCCTGGCGACCACCAAGGTCCCCCACAGGACGAGCCAGCCGCTAGGCGAACGCCAGACTGCTCAAGCTACCGCGGCCCGCGCGCTGGCTTTGACGGTTTCGGCTCGTTGCTTCCTGCACGACGTTTACGATGACCTCTGGCAGACCATCACGCGCGGCGACGACCTAACGATGGCTCAGTGCACTCAAGCTCGCCTGGCAACTACACACGCCGGCAAGGCCGCCATCGAGGCGGTTGAACTGTGCTACCAGGCTGCCGGTGCCACCGCCGTCTATCGAGGGCATCCGCTTCAGCGCCTTCTTCGCGATGCGCACGTCGCAACTGCGCATTGGGCACTCGGCTCGGGCGGCTTCGAAACTGTCGGCCGCGTGCTATTTGGACTCGAGCCGGATACTGTTATCTAGCTCGAACTCACACGCGTCGAGTGGACGGCGGTTCGACTACACGACCGTCACCGTCGTTGCTGCGCTGATGTCGGTGTAGGGCTGCGCGGAGCGCCATCCCTCGAGTCGCCGCTCGTATTCACCCTCGACCACTGCCAGGCCGCCGGAGCCGTACAGCACGCGCAGCGGCGGGTTTTCAGCGTCGACGATCGCGAGAAGCGCTTCTGCCCCAGCCTTAGGGTCACCGAGCGTTGCCCCCGGTCCCCTGGACGCACGTCGCTCACTGAGATCGTCGTGAATCGCGGCATACGCCTCCAGTGGCTGCGACGGATCGCCCGATGATGCCTCTGCGCGAGTCCCGAAACCATTGGGCTCGATCATCGTGACCTTGATGCCGAACTCCTCAACCTCGACCGCGAGCGCCTGGCTGAGCGCCTCGAGAGCCCATTTCGACGAGCAGTACACCCCGAGCGCTGCGCCAGCGAAGTGGGCGCCCACCGACGAGACCTGGACAATATGCCCACTGCCCTGAGCGCGCAGGATCGGGAGCGCGGCCTGCGTCACCCACATCGGACCGAAGAAGTTCGTGTCGATCTGCCGGCGCGCTTCTGCCTCGGTCAGCTCCTCCACGACCCCGTACTGACCGAACCCGGCATTGTTGACAACGACGTCGAGGTGACTGAAGCGCTCACGAGCGTGCCGTACCGCCTCGAAGTCGGCCTGCCGGTCCGCGACATCCAGCTCAAGCGGAAGGAAGGCGTCGCCGAACTCCGCCACGAGCTCGTCGAGCCGGCCGACCTCGCGAGAGGTACCCGCCACGCAATCGCCGCGGCCCAGCGCCGCGCGCGCGAATTCGCGGCCGAACCCGCTCGACACGCCGGTGATGAACCAGGTCTTATTGGGCATGGCCCGCATTCTATGCATGCGGGGCTCGTGAGAATCGAAGCGGCGTCGGGAAGCTGGTCAATTCTCTCCTTGCGGGCGCACGACACAGCCGAATCACAGTTAGCGAACCATCTCAGCAACGCCCACGACGGCGATCCGCTCCGGGTCCCGCCCTTGACGGTCTAGCGCCAGATCGGGTAGTGTGGTTTCGCCGTCGCGGCTACCTAATCCCTCAGCGCAGGTTATAGTGGCTACGCGGTGGCCTCGGAATCTGGGTGGCACCCCGGACGGCTTCGCGGTTTGTGGTGAATCGCGGTGAAAGATCATAACACCAGATCAGAACAGTGTGACGCAGTGTGGTGAGGTCAACATGACTCTCGGACCAAGCGACATAGTCCTTGGCTACATGTCGATGACCCGTATCGTGCCGCCGTGGCCGCCATTTTAATCTCAGTCGGCGCATCGTTCGAAGAGCGCTGCACGGCGGCCGCGGCGGGTGGCTTTTCCGGAATTGGCATCATCCCGTCGGCGTACGATCAAGAACGTAGCACAGGGCGGTCGGATACCGACATGCGGGCGATGCTCAGCGAGCGTGGTCTCGTCGTCGCGGAGGTGGAGGCTGCGCTCCCCATTCCAGGGCCGGCCGGACTGGACCTGGTCGCGCCGAAGCTTGACCATGTACTCGAAGTTGCTGACGTCTTCGGTGCGGAGCGGGTGTTCTTTGTCGCGTCACCGGGTGTGCCAGTCGGGGATTTGGCGAGCGCGTTCGGCTGGGTCTGCGACCGCTGCGCGGAGCACGGCGTTCTCGCGGCGCTGGAGTTCATGGATATCCCCTCCCTCAGTGGGCTTCCGGATGCCGCAACCGCGCTCGAAGTCGTGCAGGCCGCCGACCGCGCCAACGGCGGCTTGCTGGTCGATACTTACCACCAGATCAACGGATCGAACGACTGGAGCCAACTGGAGTCACTCCCCGGCGAGTTGGTAGCTGCGATCCAAATAACTGACGCTGCCGTCCCGCCTGTCGTCGATGACTACCTCGAAGACACGGTACATCATCGCCGCTTGCCTGGCCAGGGTGACATCGACCTATTGCGCTTCGTTCGTACGATGGACGCGATCGGGGCAACGTGCCCCTACTCCGTCGAAGTGGGCCCGGACGAGCTCGGAGAGCTCCCTCCGACCCAACTCGGTGAGCTGCTCGGCACGACAACCCGCAGCGTCCTCACAGCTGCACGCGACTGACCCCGTTACACCCGACGCGGCGGGCCGAAGAGGTTTGGGTCCGGCTCCCACCACACTGATCAGGTCGGGCGGGTGGTCCTCCTGCAGCAATGAGCGGCTACAAGCTCGACTACCACCCAACTTCCTCCTTCGCCAGCAAAATGACTACTTTCGCCAGGATCTCCCGCTCGGCCCGAAGACTTTCATACTCTTCACGCACATGCTGCAACTCCGAGTCGCCGCGATCGCCTGTAAGGCTCGGAGTTGTGTCCTCCTGCTTGAGCCACTTTCGTAAGGTGCCATCAGAGATCCCAAGATCTTCAGCAACCTTGCGGCGCGACCTGTCGCCAAAGCGAGCGACACGGATCGCCTCGCGACGGAACCCCACTGAATATGCTCGCCCGGTTCTCGGCAGCTGGGCCTCCGCCTCCTCCAGCGTGTCTATGACTTGAGGGATCCGACCGTCGTCAACGCCCGGACGGGCAGGGATGGTGGCTGGTCGACCCGTGCTCGAGGACGGCTCCCGGCCCACGAGTACCGCTACCGCGTCGAAGAAGACGCTGCCATCCGCCGATTCCGGGTCGACGAACCAGGTCAAGGCCAATCCGCGAATGAGCGCGGCCACGATTTGCCTGAGGCGGTCGTGAGACAGTGGCGACGACCCGGCTACCTCCTTGAGGGCGTCAGCCATTCGCGCATCACCTTGTCGGCGGATTGCCGCCGTCTCGCGACTGAGTCGCTCATCGCGGGCCGCATACGACAGAAACTCGTAGACCACTGCGTACCAGGCAGGTTCGACGCTCCGTATCGTCAGCGCTGAATCGATCTCCTGCCCGGCATCCCCCGGATTGGCTGCGGCTAGGAGTCTTGTGAGCCAGATATCTTCGTGCTCCTTCGTCTTGCGCCGGTAAAGCGCGAGGAAGAGATCATCCTTCCCACGGAAGCTCGAGTAGATGGCGCCGGTCGTGTGGCCGGCGGCGGAAGCGATGTCTTGGAGAGACGCCGCCCGGAAGCCCTTCTCGAGGAAGAGCTTCTCCGCGGCGGCCAGAATCCGCTCGACGGTAGCCTCGCTCCTCCGCTGTCGTTGATGCTCGCGTGCCTTCAGGGGCTGGGTGGGCATTTACTCATGCATCTCGGTTGGTAACCACCGCGACTCGATCTTGCGGCTCATGCGAGACACATCGTAAAGCGCAGTGTCTCTGAAGTTTTTATCAAGCTGCGATTTTGCTTTGATCCGCTCCGCCCGCGGGGCGCATTCCGGCGGTGCAGGGGCCGCGGATCGCCGTGCCGCGGCCGTGATGCTCGTCATCCGGGCGCGCCGTATCCGACCGCGGCGTGCAGGCGAACCGTCTTGGACGCCCTGCGGATCCGGGCGAAATCGGGCTGCGGTCCTGGGTTCCCAGAGCCCGGCCGGGATCTTCGTGCCGGTTCTGCACACCGCCGATTTCGACGTCGAGCCTGCATCGAGCTTGACCTGCTCGCCGACGAGCTCCAGCGTGCGCCGAGACCGACGCGTCGAGACGCCGGCGAGCATCCGCTCCAGGACGACCCCGGCGAGCGGGTCCCGATCGGCGAAGTACTCGTCGGTCTTCAGCCCGCACCTCGGCCGTGCCGTCAGCGGGCCAGACCCGTGGCCGGCAGATCTCGACGCGGCGGCCGCCAATCGTCGGCTCGCCGTCCTCATGGCCAGACAAACGGCGGTCCGCTCGGGATTCCCCCTCCCGTTCGCGCCCCCGACATTGTCCACTTCGTCCTCCTGCATCTCGGTCAACACCCCGAGCCCCACGCGACGCCTCGCGCCAGCAATCCGCCCCTCGCTGCCCCGCCCTCCGCTACCAGTACGGTCTCCTTCACTACGCTTCCTCATTAGAGGCTTGGGGGATCGCCCATCACGATCCCACTCGGAGCGGCCGCGCCGACGGAACCGCCGCCAACATGCCTACCCGCTACTTGCGTACGCTCAGTCCGCCTCTTAGTATACCGGCGCCCTGGCGGCAGCTTTGCAAAGCTGGCATCCTTGGCAGTGTGGTTAAGCGCCACCAGACGCATATCCCACGACTCACCGTATCGCCCGAGAGAGAGGACAAGCGATGCCACTCGACACCAGAGACCTGATCGAAATTCAAATGCTGCTGTCCTTGTACGGGCACGTGATCGACGGGCCTGAGTGGGAAGCAATGGACCAAGTGTTCACGGACGACTTCGTGATGGACGGGACGGATTCGGGCCATGGCGTGATCAGCGGGCTCCCAGCTTGGATCGAGGCGCTCCGCGCGAACCACACGCCAGGCCAGCGGGTGCATCACAGTTTAAACGTTGTAATTACAGAGGACTCCGAGGGCGTGGCACGGGTCCGCTCGAAGCACCTCGGGCCCCGTCCCGGCGGGTTCGTGTTCATCACGTACCACGACGTCGTGCGGAAGACCCCGAACGGGTGGCGCCTGGCGGAGCGCAAAGTGCTGCTAAGCGGGCCTGACGCTCGTCCGTGACTGTGGCCATCGCGCCGCGGTTCTGAGCTCAAAAGCAGCTGTGTGGTTGTTGCCGGGAGTTAGCCCGGCGGCGCTTGATCTGACCGATCGACTAATGCGGTCCTCGAACCCGATGACCTGTGGCGACAACGAAGGACTCGACCTGCGATGACGCGGCGACACATGCACCTCAATCTCTTTATGGCGCCCGGTGGCTATCAGGAGGGCTCCTGGAGGGATCCAGACAGCGAGGCTGAGCAGCTCTTCACCTTGTCGTATGTGGCTCGCATCGCCCGCCAGGCGGAGCGCGCGAAGCTCGACGCCGTCTTCCTCGCCGATCTTCTCTCGAACTTCGGCACCGAACTGGTTCAGGACGCCGCGTGCGGGGAGCGGCCATGTATGAGCCGATGACGACCATGGCCGCGCTGGCGGCGCTGACAAGCCGGATCGGGCTGATCGCGAGCGTGTCGACGAGTTTCAGCGAGCCGTATAACGTCGCGCGGCAGTTCGCGACGCTCGACCATCTCAGTGAAGGACGGGCCGGCTGGAACATCGTGACGTCGTATGGCGGCGATGAGAATTTCTCTCAGCCGTTGCTCCCGCACGACGAACGGTATCGCCGCGCTGCGGAGTTCGTCCGGGTGGTGACCGGCCTGTGGGACACCTGGGAGGACAGCGCCATGGTCACCGACAGAGCTGGCGGATATTTCGCTCGACCGGAGCGCATCCACGACCTCGATCATCGCGGGGACTATTTCTCGGTGCGGGGACCATTGAACATTGCTCGTCCGCCGCAAGGCTGGCCGGTATTGGTGCAGGCCGGATCGTCTCCCGCGGGTGCAAGGTTCGCGGCCCAGCACGCAGAGGTCGTCTTCGCATCGATTACCGAGCGAGAGCCGACCGTGGAGCAGGGCCAGGCCTACTACTCGCGAATCAAGCGCATGGTCAGTGACTGCGGGCGAGATCCCGAGGTCGTCAAGGTGATGCCGGGGATCATGCCTATCATCGGCGATACCAAAGCGGACGCCGAGCGCGCTGCTCATGAGCTATCGGGGTTCGCCGACTTCGAGTTTCTCCGACAGTACATCCAGACTTGGCTTGTCGCTCCTGCTGGTAGGCCCGATCTCACCATCGACGACTTGGATCTCGACCAACCGATCCCCGCGGACTGGCTCGTCGATCCGAGCTTGATCGACACTAACCAAAGCCGGTACAAGGGCTTCTCCAGCTTTGTACGTGCTGGGAGGACGCTCCGCGACTGTCTGCGCCTGTTGGCCAGCGGGCGAGGGCAGCCGGTCGTCGTCGGAACGCCGCGGCAGGTGGCGGACTTTATGGAGACGTGGTTCACCGAGGGCGCTTGCGACGGCTTTCAACTGTTGCCCTCTCACTATTTTGCTGGGTTCGATTCCATCACCGACAAGCTGATTCCGGAGCTGCAGGCGCGCGGGCTTTTTCGGACCGAATATCCCGGAACGACGCTGCGAGATACGTATGGGCTGAGGAGGCCTGCCGGGCGACCATCGACGCCCGTCGCGACCAACCTACAGTCACTCGCGTAGCACGACCCATGACCCCCTCAGTACGCCGGCCATCATCAAGGACAACAAGGGTGCGCGCCGTGACTCAGCCCGAATGCAGCGGAACTTCGGGCTTGTGTGAGGAAGCTTGACGGTGATACCGCTTGGTGATACCGTCGCGCGGAGTATTTTATTGGAAGCTTCGCCGACGGCACTTTGCCGTAAACGGCTTTGTGAATTATCCCCGGAGAAGGTCCCGGCAGACTGAGAACGGAGGCTGTGATGGCAGACGACGGGCGCGCTGCGACGGGCAATGAGGGGCCTCGGGTCAAGATGCTGCCGGTCGAGGAGTGGGATCCGCAGCTGCGCGAGATGGCGCGAGCGGACGAGCGGACTCTCGCAGAGCTCGGGCCGTTGCTTATCCATGCCCATCGCCCCGATCAGGCCAGGGCGATGCTGGGCTACCATGCCGCGTTGCACAGTGACCGGCTGCTGTCGGACCGCCTGTACGAACTTGTTCGACTCCGAATCGCCTACTTCAATCAGTGTCGGTCGTGCATGGCGACCCGCTATCCAGGTGCGATCGCCGAGGGGCTGACAGAGGAGCTGGTCTGCTCGCTCGAGCGACCTGAGGAAGCCCCAGACATTACGGAAGCGGAGCGAGCCGCGATCCGCTACGGCGAGCTCATGGCGACCGACCACCTTGCGATTGGCGCTGCCGTGTATGAGGACCTGCGCAACTACTTCAGCGAGGCGGAAATCGTTGAACTCGGGGTGTATGCGGCTTGGTGCGTCGGATTTGGACGCCTCGCAGCGACCTGGCATGTGGTTGGGGCGCTCCCGACCCGGTTCCAGGGCGACGAGGTCGCTACACCATGGGGCGGCGAAGTAATCATGCTTCGCTGATCGAGCAAGCCAACACCAGCCTCGCCGAACAAGTCGGCAAGAACCTTTCAATCGCAAGCGGGACGCCTACCTAACCCATGCGGGCTAGCCGACGCGAGTCAGAAGGCCTCCGTCCACCGGAAGCACAACGCCCGTGATGTGTTTGGCGTCGCCCGAATGAAGGAACAGGCTGGCATGCGCAATATCCCAGCCGGTGCCGGTCGCGGCGCGCAGCGGAACGGTCGCGGAGAGCTCGGCCATTATCTGCGCACGGGGGACGTTTCGCATCGCCGCCACCGTATCTACCGACATTGGCGTCTCGATTCCCCCCGGCATGATCGCGTTCGCGCGAACACCGTAGCTGGCGTTATCGACCGCCAACGCTTGAGTGAGAGCGTTCATCCCGCTCTTGGACATCTTGTAGACGGTCGCGATCACAGACGTGAAGACGGCGACCGACGAGATGTTCACGATTGATCCCGAGCCTTGCTCGCGCATGATCGGTACAACCGCCTGACAGGAGAGAAGACAGCCCTTGAGGTTCACATTGATGATCCTGTCGAAAGCCTCCTCGGTCACCTCGAGTGGTGTCGCGTCGCCGGTGTAGATGCCGACGTTGTTCTGCAGAAAGTCGATCCGGTCCCACCTATCCACACAGGCGTTCGCAAATGCTTTGCAGTCACTCGCCTTAGTCCAGTCGCCCGCGAAGCAGTCCGCAACGCCTCCCGCGTCCGCGATCATCTTGGCCGTCTCCCGGGCCGAATCGATGTCGCGGTCAACTAGCAACACCTTCGCGCCCTCTCGCGCGAACACGATCGCCGCCGCTCGGCCGGTACCGATGCTCTCGCCAGGCGATTGCCCGGCGCCGACCACAATGCCCGCTTTTTCCTGGAGTCGCATCAGACTAAGGTACCCGGTTCCGCTACCGGTCGCGGACTTGGCTGCGACCCAGTTAGAGCGATGATTAAGGTGACTATGAGGCATGCCATAGCTCGGTTTGCGAGCGGTCGGGGACAAAAGCCAGGGGCCGGCGTGATGATCGACTTTGAGGGTGCCGATTCGAGGTGGGTGGAACGCGCGCAGGCTGCTTCTGAGGTGTTGAGCCGGGAGGCGGGCGCTGGCGACGCTGCGGCCGCGCTCACCTCTCGGGCGATCGACGCGGTTTGGGAGTCCGGTGCTTTGCGCATGACGCTGCCGCGCCAGTTTGGTGGTGATGAGGTCGATGCCGTCACCGCCATGCGGGTGTTCGAGGAGCTGGCTCGCGGCGACGCGTCGGCGGCTTGGGCGACGATGGCCGCCGGCTGTACAACGGCGTGGTTGGCTTCGGCGCTCACGGATGAGGGTGCCGAGGAGGTCTTCGGCGGAAGTCAGGCGGGCATCGTCGCGGGAATGCCTTGGCCGGTCGGCAAGGCCACGAGGGTCGA
Source organism: uncultured Solirubrobacterales bacterium (assembly GCA_963763525.1). Taxonomy (GTDB): domain Bacteria; phylum Actinomycetota; class Thermoleophilia; order Solirubrobacterales; family Solirubrobacteraceae; genus Palsa-465. The sequence goes on along the minus strand of CAVXPA010000003.1, from coordinate 137,827 downwards.
CGGCGGATACGAGTTTGAGGGCCGCTTTCAGTTTGCGTCGGGCGCGGCGTTTGCCAACTGGTTCGTGGGCGGCGCGCTCGTAGAAGGGCCCGAGACTTCCGACGGCCAGGCGAAGATGATCGTTGCCGTATTTGAAAAGTCTGAGGTAGAGCGCGCGGGGAACTGGGACGTCCTCGGCATGCGAGCCACGGAGAGCATCGACATTGTCATCCCTGCGACGTTCGTGCCGCTGCGCCGTACGACTTCGCCTCCATCACCCTCGTCGGATGGGAACCTTGCATGGGCGAGATCCACCGCAGCGTCCCGGTCGTGACGGCCGGTCCTGCGGGGCTAGGTGCGATCGGTCATGGCGGCGTGGTGCTAGGTCTCGCTCATCGTGCGCTCGAAGAGGTCGTGGCCCTCGCGCAAACACGTCGCCCGATGGGAGGCTCGCCGGTCGCTGAACGAGACGTCTTCCGACACGATCTCGTCGCCCACGACGCTGGACTGCGTGCCGCGCGCGCTCTGCTCTATCAGCTCGTCAAGCGCTCAAGAAGCGGCGGCACCGACGAGATCGGCGACCACCACATATTCCAAGCGCTCGTGCACCTCCACGATGTGGGCGGCGCGGCGATCGAGTTCGCGTACCGGTGGGCCGGCACGAGCGCGCTGCGCGGCGCCAACGCGCTAGGGCGCGCCATGCGTGACATGCATGCGGCCAGTCAGCACATGGCAGTCGACCGCCAACGCCTCATTGACGCGGCGCCGGGAATCATGGCCGATTTGATGAACGTGTCGCGCGCAGCAGATTCCGGCGCTCCGGCCTGCGGGCGAGCTCGCCGAAGCGATTTGAGCATGCCGGACTGAGGGTGGACGGAAGGTGGGACGCTCTTGAGCGGAGCGTTTGAGCGTGTCGCGCTGACGCGCCACAGCGGCGTCGAGGCGGGTCTGCTGCCAGAATCGTGACTCGAGGTCGCTTTGCGGCTCGGTGAACTCGCAACGACGTGGGACGTGGTGGATACTACGACGGCAGCTGACCTCGGGCAGTGACCGCTGTCGCCCTCTGGTCGGTGCTTGCTGGGTCGACATCGCGCCAGTGTGATGATGAGCCGCTAGGCGCCCATCTCACCCCTGTCGTGAGAAGGGATCTTTGCTCCCGCCGGATGTACGGGATTGGCACGTGGCCGATCTAGCCTGTGCCGAAGCCAATCGGACCGGACAGCGTATTACAGGACCACCCTCGTCAGAGCGACGACCGCGCAGGCGGCGGCCGAATGCGCGGCACGATGCTCTTCCCGGCCCAACACTCTGTGAAGGTTGGGTAAAGATCCCCGGTGGGTCCCGGCACGCTCATTGACTTCCCTTGGCCAGTGGCCTTAGCATGCGGCCCTTCAGGGCTACGGCTCAAACGTTCGGTGGGCGAAGGAGGAAGAAGAGGATGATTCAAACGCGCGGAAAGCGCACACTCCTGGCGCTGGTGCTGACCATGCTCTGTGCGGGTGTGATCGCAGCATGTGGCAGCAGCAGTAGTAGTAGCAGCCCCAGCGCCAGCGCCACCGCCAGCAAGGCGGCGACGAACGCGGCGGCGACGACGAACAAGTCGCCGATCAATGTCGCGCTGATCACGTTCAAGATCCCATCACTTGTCTTCATCCCCTACTACGAGGGCGGTGCCGACGCGGCGCTGAAGTACATCAACTCGATCGGGGGGTGGGGTGGCCGGAGCGTCAACCTGATCGCGTGCAACTCGATGCTGGCACCCGGCCCGACGGCGGACTGTGCGCATGAGACGCTCGCCGACCACGTGGTGGCGGAGTTCGGCTGCGAGCCGTCTTGGAGCGCGGCCGGTCTCGCGCTTTATGCGTCGGCTGGAATCCCGAGCTTCAACTGTGCGAACACGAAGGCGGACTTCACCAACCCGCTGAGCTTCGGCATGGGGAGCGGCGAAGCTGGCGAGTCCAGCGCGACCGCGAAGTGGATTTGCGCGTCGCAACCGGAGGTCCAGCGCATCGCGTATATAGCGCCGGCTGTCCCTGAGCAGGAGGCGGACGTCCCACCGGGCCTCAACTCGGCGTTTAAGGCGTGCGGCAAGACAATCAGCTACACCTGGGTGCCGCTGACCGCGGTCGACATGACCCCGTTCGTCGTCAAGGCGCTGTCGACCCACCCGCAGTGGGTCATCATGACCCTCGGGCCTCCGCAGATCGTGCTGGCCGCAAAGGGCCTGCAGGCGCAGGGCTTCCCCTCCGACCACATCGCCACGGACTCAGCCAACCTCGACACCCAGGCTGTGCTCAGTCCTGCCGGCTCCGCCTTGAATGGAGCCTACGCAAGCGATGAGTGGACTGGCTGGGGCGTGGACACTCCTGACGCAGCGACCTATCGCGAGTGGGTCGAGAAGACGGGCGCGCCCGACCCGCTCAGCGGGCTGGACGCCCAGGGCTGGATGTACATGATGTGGCTGTACACGGCGGCCAAGAACATTGGTTTCGCCAACTTCGATGCGAAGACACTGACCAATTGGCTGGATACGAAGGCCAACGGCATCCACATTCCGATGTCGCGCACCTACATCAGTCCTGGCCCGGCCGGCACGCCGTCAGTCCACCAACCGTACGTGCAGATGCTCCAATGGAAGGACGGCAAGATGACTGTTGCGACCCAGGGCAGCGACGCCGGCTGGATCATGCCGACTTTGCAGTAGGCCGTCCGCGCTGCAAGTGTTCTAGGTAGACTGCCGCCGCCGACTGGGTTCCAGCCGGCGGCGGTGCGCGGTTTGCGTCGGCGCTAGGCCGTTACATCAGGCAACGGGACCGCAGATATGCACGGCTGCAGCAAGACGAGTCGTCCCATCGTCTCGCACACCTGTGCATCGACGCTTCCGTCCACGACCACTATGCCGTCCTGTGGATGACTTCGTACGCGTACCGCTCCATCGCGTTCTTTCTCTCATCAAGTCGCGTGGTCATGGTATCGCTGCGTAAACCGCTGACGTACTCGGCAGTTAGAGGCGGAGCCAACGGTGCAGCCATGATCGTCGTCACGCCCAGCTCTTCGAGGCGCTTGATCGTGTCGAGATCGGGTAGAGACGTCGGCAATTTCAGCGGGACGATTATCTCGAACGGACGGTCATCCCGTCCTGCCTCCGTCCGCAGACGTGTGAGCTCACCGATAACTCTGGGAAGCTCTTCTACTGTGTGGCCGTGGCCAACCCACCCATCACACAGGTTAGCCGCGCGACGGAGCGCGGGCGGTTTGCTGCCGCCACAATAAAGCGGCAACGGCTGCGTGGGCGTGAGCCCCACGATCACGTCAGTGAAGTTAAAGAACCGGCCTCGATGCGAGACGACGCCTCCACCCCAAAGCTTGTGCAGAACGTCGATCATCTCATCGGTGCGGCCGCCGCGAGTACTGAACTCGACGCCCACGGCATCGAACTCTTCTTTCAACCACCCAACACCGAAGCCGAGCGCAACGCGATTCTGACTGATCTGCGCAAGCGTGCTCGTTGCTTTGGCCACCTCGAGCGGTGAGCGAAGTGGCAAAATGTACACACTTGGGCACAAACGAAGGCGCGTCGTGACCGCTGCCATCGCGCCGAACGCTGACCAAACTTCGGGATACGGGTAATCGAGGGGATAGGTCGGCTTGCCGGGCGGGCTGTACGGGTGGGGGCAGTTGGTGGCTTCCGTGAGGAACAGGTGGTCTCCCACCGTGATGCCGTCAAACCCCACCTCTTCCGCATATTGTGCAAGTTCTGCCAGTGCTGCAGGCTCCATAAACGCGAGGTTCTGCCAGAATTTCATCGATTGCCTCCACGACGATTGAGCGATGTACTCATGCCCGGCCGCTTCCGTGCACCATTTCAAGCAGGGGATTCGAACCGCGACCGGGCCCTTGGGCAAGCGGGCTGGCAGGTAACACTGGACTCGAGGGCGGTGCTACGTGGCCGGCTGACCTGAAGTCGTCGCGACGGGCGTCATTTCTCGTCCCTGAGGCCTTGTCAGCCCGTATCTATCCCGAAGAGTGGTGCCCGTGTATTCGGTGCGAAACAAACCACGCGCCTGCAGTTCGGGAATCAGCTGGTCCGTGATCGCATCGAAGCCTGCAAAGTAGTGAGACGGCATCAGCTGGAAGCCGTCGCACGCACCGCCGGTGAACCACATCTCCATAAAGTCCGCCACCTGTTGGACCGTCCCGACGGCGACCGGCTGGGCCCGGCCGCCGGCTAATACGCGCAGACAATCGCGCAGTGTCTTCCCGGCGCGCGCCAGGTTGTGGAAAATCACGTATCGGCTCCGCATCCCCTCGACCAGGTTCGGGTCGATGAGCCACTCCAACGGGACCGGTTGATCAAGGTCCAGGTCTTCGATGGTGAGGTCCGGCCTACCGGTGGGAGCCACAAGCCAAGACTGCATGTACTGGCGCAGGAACTCGAAATCCGCAAGGCCCGACAGGTCGTAGGCGAGGCGCTCCGCCTCCTCCTCGGTATCGCCGATGATAGGCAATAAGCCCGGCATCACCTTCACGTGGTCAGGATCTCGCCCGCAATCACTGACCATGCTCTTGATGCGCGAGTAGTAGTCCTTTGTCACCTCCAGCGTAGGCTCCCCCGTAACCATGGCCGCGAAGACGACTTCTGCGCACTGGGCCGCGAACTCCATGCCCGCCTCTGACGATCCGGCCTGCACCATCACCGGCCAGCCCTGCGGCGGACGAGCTATGTTCAGCGGACCCCGCACCGAAAAATACTCCCCGCGATGATCGAGGTCGTGGATGCGCTCCGGCCGAGCGAAATAACCCCCCTCTCTGTCGACGACCATCGCGGTGTCCTCCCAAGTGTCCCATAGCCCGGTCACCACCTCGACGAACTCCGCAGCGCGGCGATACCGCACGTCGTGCGGGAGGAGCGGCTGAGAGAAATTCTCATCGCCGCCATACGACGTCACGATGTTCCAGCCGGCCCGCCCCCCACTGAGATGATCGATCGTCGCGAACTGCCTCGCGACGTTATACGGCTCGTTGAAACTCGTCGACGCGCTCGCAATCACCCCGATGCGGGTAGTCACCGCCGCCAGCGCCGCCATCGTCGTAACCGCCTCATACATCCCGCTCCCCGCACGCGGTGTCCTGAACCAATTCGGATTGCCAAAGTTCGAGAGAAGATCGGCCAGGAACACGGCGTCAAGCTTTGCGCGCTCCGCCTGACGGGCGATCCGCGCCACATACGACAACGTGAAAAGCTCCTCAGCCTGGCTTCCAGGAACCCTCCATGAGCCCTCGTAGTATCCACCGGGCGCCATGAAGAGATTGAGATGCATCTGGCGACCCGTAATCACACCCCCGATCCTCCACCGACGTCGACGGGGCCAAATTGAGAGGAGGTGTTGTGATCGGCCGGTTCGGCCGATCGGGCATCCAGCCGAGCGCGACGATCTCGTAAGCCGGTCAGGTAGCGATGCGCCACGGTTACCATCCCAAATCTCAAAGGTCAAATATTACGGTGCGGAACAAGAGCCACAGGGGCAAGCAGCCACGCTACCAAGTCGTATTGCCGATAGCAAGAGCTTCACACCAGAGCACGGGCGGCCGCGCCACGCGTCAATCGCGCGCTCAAGCTCGACCGGGAAAGCCCACGTGCCGATGGCGTGGCGCTGGGTTCAGGTGGGCTCAGCCGCGGGTGGGCTGAGCCGCGGGTGCGCTGAGCCGCCGGCCGGCCGACGTACGGACTCTTAGCCTTGACACGGATCAGGCGAAGGCATACGGTCGGCCTGTTCCATACCGGAGAGGTGACTATGTGGCATCGCGGTGCTGAGTTCTCGACGATTTCTGAAGCGCGTGAGCAGGCGCGTCGGGTGCTGCCACGCTCCTTGTTTGACGGCATATGCGCTGGGAGCGGAGACGACCTGACCGTTGCCGATAACGAGAACGCTTTCCGCGAAGTCTTCTTTCGGCCCTCGGCCGCCATCGCTGTTGAGCGCCGCGATCTGCGTACGACGGTGCTCGGAACCGAGGTTTCTCTTCCTGTGCTCACCGCCCCGACCGGCGGGAGCGCCGAGCTCGTTCATCCCGACGGCCCGTTTGCGATTGCGCGGGCGACGGCCGCCGCCGGGACGATCGGCGTAATCGCCATGAGCGCCAGGACCGATGAAATTGACGCGATTGCGCGCGCCGCGGACGGAGTGCTGTGGCAGCAGCTTTACCTGGTCTTCGGACGCGAATACGCCGAGAGTGTCATGGACCGCGCGTGGGCGGCTGGATACCGTGCTCTAGTGGTAACAGTCGATTATCTTGCGTTTGGGAGATCGCCCTTCCCTCCCCCGCGGTTCGACCTGGCAACGGCCCGCAGACACGCGCGAGAACTTGCTGTGCGGCCCGGGTGGCTTCTGTCGTTCCTCCGATCCGGGCCTCGTGCTCGCTTGAAGCCTGTTGTGATACCACGCGATGGCGAGCCTCGGATTGCCGCGTCGTGGCGTGACTTTGAGTGGATCAGGGACGTTTGGCCTGGGCCAATCGTCATCAAAGGCGTCATGACGGCAGACGACGCCCGTCGTGCCCGAGACGCAGGGGCGGCCGCCGTCGTCGTCTCGAACCACGCCGGCAAGGCCCTTGACGGCTTCCCGGGGAGCCTACGAGCGCTCCCCGAGGTGGTTGCCGCGGTCGGTGATGATCTCGAGGTCTTGCTGGACGGCGGCGTCCGCCAAGGGACCGATGTCGTTAAAGCCTTGGGCCTCGGCGCTCGCGCGGTGCTCGTCGGTCGTCCGTACCTGTTCGGTCTAGCGGTCAGCGGAGAGTCCGGGATCCGCCGGGTACTGGACATCTTCCGAATTGAAGTGGAGATCGCGCTCGGCCAGCTTGGCTGCTCAAGCCTCAAGGAGCTCGATCGCTCTCGAGTGTTCTTCGGTCCCAAGTTCGATGCGCTTTATGCCGAGAGGCCAGTTGACGCGTAACGACGGGGACCCAGGCGCGCTTTCTAACATTCTGCCAGACGATGAGCCGTCCGGATTCGATGGTCGACCGACCGTGGGTGGGAACTGCGGCGCGCGCCGCAGTTCCCTGGCCAGACGTCACGGACGGTACTCCGCCGGCGGAACCGGCTACCTGATGTCATGTCAGCGTGTGGGCTGCGCGTGTTCGAGCCACGCCCGGGACGCTGTAGCTGCGCGCCGGGCGTGCTCCAGTGCGGGAACACTCTGCCTTTGGGCGATCAACGAGGGAACCTCGATGTCGATCGCCGTGGCTGCTGGCAGGGCATCGAGGATCGCGGCGATCGGGTACACGCCCTCGCCTGGAACGATGCGCTCGAAGACATCGGGAAGGTAGTCGGACCGCACCGCGAGATCTGATCCGTCGCAGATCTGGGCATAGCCCGGTTGAGCGACGAGGCGGATGAGGCTGGCTGCGGTCTCGAGCGTCGTGCACCCGGTGGCCTCATGGCTGCCTTTCCTTGGCGTCAGCCGGTCAGAACTCGGCTATCGCCTTGGGTCCAGGCGCCAACGAACCCGCGTTCGGTGATCCGCCAGCCCTCGTTGGTCAGGCCGAACCGGTCGATGTGCCAGCCGGCTACCGTAAAGAGCTCATCGTCGAAGTCATCTCGGCCGATATGGTGAGCAACGAGGTAGGTCCGGCCACGCGCTGACGCGCCGTCGATCTCGATGAGTGACTGGCCCAGCACGTGGTACGTCGATTTGCACGCCTCCATGCCGGCCTGGACCCACTCTGTGAACCAGCTAATTCCGGTGCCCTGTCCGTACTGCCCGTAATCGAACCGCGTGGCCTCGGTGAACACCGTTTGGAACATCTCGAGATCGCGCGTGTCCAGCGCGACCGTGTAACGGGTCAGAACGTCCTGGATGTCCAGCCGGGCCTGAAGGTTCTCAATCGTCTGCGCCGTCACGATGCTCTTTCTCCTTGACGTGGGTTGGATGCGGCAGGCTTCGTCAGCCCCGCGCTGCCTCGAAGATGCGGCGGGTGGCGGAGCCGAGCCGCTCGCCCAGCTCCTGAGGAGCAAGCTGCACGATCTCGTCGGAGATCACCTCGAGCGAATACGGGCAGCTCGCTCCGATCGCGTCCATCGTCCGGACGAACCTCACGACGTCGGCATCGCCCTCGCCGGGCACGCGGCGGTGGTGCAGCGTGTCATCGAGATAGGACTCGCTGACTCGGGGGATCGCGGCGTCATCGAACTGAATGCCCTTGACGGCATCGCCGGGCAGCGCCTCGAGCTGGCCCCAATCGTTCGGGCCGTTGACGTGGTGGTACAAGTCGACCATCACGCCGCCGTTCTCTCGTCCGGCTGCCTCGACGACTCGCAAGGCGCTCGCGGCGTCCGGCACGGCGCTGAGTGACGGCTCGTCGATGAACTCGAGCGTCGCCAGCAGGCTCTGCTCAGCGCAGCGGTCACAGGCCCACGCGAACGTGCCAGCGAGATCCTCAGGCGAGACCCCGGGGCCTCCGACCAAGAGAATCCGTTCGGTTCCGAACAGGGAGGCGATCTCGAGCACGTGGTCGAGCTCTCTGGCGAACGTTTCCCGCTCAGACGGTGCGGGTATTGCAGCGGGCGCCTCGATCTCGGCCAGGACGAGGTCGCCAGCCTCGAGCGCCCGCCGCAGGTCGGCATCGGAGTGTCCGGCCGCGCGTGCCTCGTCGTAGACCGATGGCACGATTCCGATCCCGGCAAAGCCCCCTGCTGCCGCGGCGGCACAGCGGTCCTGCCACGATGCGCCCTTGAACGTCCACGGCGGCGTGAACTGCGTCATCGACATGTACCCAAGGACCAAGTCGGTCGGTCCTAGCGCCATTTCAGACCCCTTTCGTTTGGCCCCGTCATGTTAATCGCCGTACCCATGGTTTACCCTCTGTGTCCGCTCGGCACGGGCCCGAGGTCGACCTGAAGGGCCTCGATCGCATCGAGGACGATGTTCTCCTTGTACTTGAGCTCCTGACCTTCGACCAGTTGTATGTCGGGAGCGAGATCGAGCAACGTCTCGAGCGTCACCGACATTTCGAGCTTAGCCAGCGGAGCGCCGACGCAGAAGTGCAAGCCCCGGCCAAACGTCAAGTTGTCCATCTTGCGCGTGATGTCGAAGCGGTCCGGGTCAGGGAACGCCGACTCGTCACGATTGGCCGAGTGCAACACGATGGCGACCTTGGCTCCCGCTGGTATGCGCACCCCACCGACTTCGACATCGGTCAAGGCGACGCGGAAGAACCGCCTGAGGATGCTGCGATAGCGGACGCACTCCTCGACAGCCGTAGGCAACAACGATCGGCCGGACTGAAGCAGCTCCCATTGGTCGCGGTGCTCGAGCATGGCTTTGACGCCGTAGGTCATCATCTGCGCGCTCGTCTCGAATCCCGCCAGCAGGATCGTGTTGAGATGGGTCGCAACCTCCTCGAGCGTCGCGATGGTGCCGTCCTCGTTGACGTACGTCGCGATCACTGAGGAGAAGTCATCGCCCGGACGCGACCGTCGCTCTTCGGCGAGCCCGAGCAGGTACTCCCAGTAGTCCAACTGGACCTGCGCCAACGCTCGGTTCTCATCCTCGCTCAAGTTGATGCTGAGGAGGCGAACGGTTCCGTCGACGACGCGCTCGAGCATGGGAAAGTCCGCTTCAGGCACCCCCATAATCTCCCCGATCACGATGATGGCCAATGGTGTGGCATACTCGTGCACGAACTCGATGCGGCGATCGGGATCGTGTGGGCGCAGCAGGTCCCGGGCGTTTGTGCGAAGGAGCGAGCTCATCGAGCGCAGCCGCCTCGGTTTGAACGGTGCTTGCACCATCTTCCGTGCCGGTCCGTGCTCGGGCTCGTCGAGAAAGATCAACTGGCGCGATGATGGATAGACCGGCATCCGATCGCGCATCTCCTCCGGCGGCAGCTCAAACGTGAACGCGGCCCGGGTCGAGAACCGCTCGTTGTCCCGCATGACCGCCAGCACGTCGTCCCGGCGTGTCACCGACCAGAAGTCGTACTTCTCCACATAGCACACAGGCGCCTCACGGCGCGCATATGCATAGCTCGGGAACGGGTCCCGCAGCTCCGCTGGGTCCATCGGATCGGACCCGGCCACTACCGGACAACCGGCTCTCCCCGGAGGCTCCTCGAGCTCCGCAACGTCGATCGCGACCATTTGTGTCTCCTCAGTCGAGTACCTTGTCGGTTTGCGATCGATGTGTTCGCCTCATGCTGGTGGCACGTATTCCTCTCGCAGCAGCAAGCTGAGATCGGGCGGGCTGAGCTTGATGCCGATGCCACCGTCGACGTTGAGCGTCGCGCCGGTGACGAACGCCGCCTCGTCGGAACCGAGATAGAGACACGCGTTGGCGATATCCCGCGCGGTTCCAGTGCGTCGCAGGGCGCCCATAGCGCGCAGCTGTGGGCCGGCCACCGGATGAGCGTCGAGCCACCGCGTGACGTCGCTTGATGGCACGAACCCTACGATCACGACGTTCGCCCTGATCCCATCGCCGCCGTAGTCTGCCGCGATCGACCACGTCAACCCGTGGACGGCGCCCTTTCCTGCGGAATAGGTCGCCTGCGCCGGCGCTCCGCGGACGGCGACAAGCGCCGAGATGTTGATGATCGAGCCCCCGCCCCCTCGCTGCATCTCTGGTATGACGTAATGGCAGGTCCGGAAGACACCGTGGATGTCGACCTGGATCTGGCGCTCGAAGTTTTCGGACGTCTGGCTGGCGATCGGCCCGTCGAGCCCGGCGCCGACTGCATCGCTCGAGTAGGCGTTGTTGACGAGCACGTCCACCCTGCCGTAAAGCTCGACGCTGCGCTGCACCGCGGCGCGGACGTCGTCCTCGGAGGTCAGGTCGGCCCGCACGAACGTGGCCTCCCCGCCGGCCGCGCGGACCCGCTCTGCGATCGCTGCACCGCGTTCGACGTTTCGGCCGAGAAGCACGACCCGCGCGCCCTCCTCGGCGAATCGCGAGACGATGCCCTCGCCGATACCCTTCGTGCCTCCGGTGACGATGGCGACCTTTTCAGCCAGCCTCACGAGCGCTCCTGTACGTCTCCGCGAATCGCGCCATGCCGGCGTGGGCCACCCCGGCGCCTATTACTCGGTTGACGCAAAAAGTGCATGAGAAGGATCGTCCTTGCCTCGGCCCGTGGCACTCTGATCCCGTGTCTCACCGGTGGGTTCACGCTCTCTCCTTCTGACGCTGCTGCGGCACGATAAGCGACATAACAAGCAGTCGATCGCTGTGATCGTACAGTAGGCTCATGCCGAGTTCAAGACGAGCGCTCGAGGGTCGCAAAGACCGTGGACTCAAGGCTCTCTTGATTCGATTGGGGTCAGAGTGAGAGGGCATAACACTTCACCGATATGCCGCGGCGGCAGCCCGTCTTTAGGGTGCGAACCCGACAACCAGCGACCCCCTCGGTGGCGATTACCCGAGCGCGCGTATCTGGGCTGTGCGGTGGGCAGATCAGGCGTAGAAGAGTCGACGGGGTGGGGTTAGCCACCCCATCGACCCCTGTTGCAGCGGTGTGACGGTTCGAGGAGAGAAAGCACCGTCTGGGCCGCCTTGGGAGAAATGTATAACGCTCGCGCGGGTTTGCTGGCGGCCGCCTAGCGGAGGGTGACGGCGTTGCCGCCCCAGGGAGTAACAAATTGGTCTTCGCGGAACCGAGTTGGTAGATCGTCGACTACGTGCCATGTCGCGGCGAGTCGGCCGAAGCCGACGCAGAACGCGGCGAGGAATCCCAGCTCGACGATCTCCTCCTCGCTGAAGTGCTGGCGTAGGTGGTCATAGACGGTCTCATCGATCGCGAGATGATCGGTTGCCATCAGCTCGGCGTAGCGCAGCGCTGCTCGCTCCGCCTCGGTGAGATCGGGCGCTTCGGCCGGTTGCTCAAGTGAGCAGACGAGCTCCTCGGTAAGCCCGTCGGCGATCGCGGCCGGGTAGCGGATCGCCATGCACGACCGACACTGGTTGAAATAGGCGATCCGCAGCCGGACCAGTTCATGCAGTCGGTCCGACAGCAGCCGGTCGGTCCACAGCGCAGCGTGATGCGCGACCAGCGCCTTCGCAAGCCCTGGCCGGTGAGCGTTGATCGGCATCGGCCCTAGCTCCACCGGGGTCCGCTGATCCGCGCCGACGAGCTCGCGCAGCTCGGGGTCCCACTCGTCAACCGCCAGCATCGTGACTCGCGTCCTGCTCTCGCGAGCTGTGTCCTGCTGGTGTTCTGTCTCCATAGTGCTTCCTCCTAGATCGAGACGGACTCGAGCCTGTCAGCGGGTTCGATGTTGCCCTCCAGCGCACCGAGCGGAGCCGCGCGGTCTGCGGCTGGGACGAGGTGCTCCATCGCTTCGGGCGGCACGGGTGCAAACATTGCATCGCTCGTGGTCTTTGGCGCGTCCCTCTCGCCGAGGTACCTCGCGAATAGCTGGCCCTCGTATGTCGCCGCCCGGAGATCGCGAGGGGCGAGCGCGTCGCCGACGACGTACAGCGAGTCCACCTTCCCATCCAGCTCGTCCTCGAGCGCCGGGGTGCTCGGCTTGCGCATCGACGCGAGCACGACAGCATCGATACCGGTGCGCTTGTAGCCCTCGCCGACGATCTGGCCGGCGAGCAGGCTCTCGCTGTCGCGCAACACGGGCGCCAACGTCACCTCACCATCGCCGATCTCGCCTAGGTAGGTTTGCGGCAACAGCTCGACGCCCAAGCGTGCCACGCGCGCCATCACGTCGGGCGCTTCCGCGAGCGCGCCCCCCGGCATCGACGGGGCGACGATTATGCACTTAACCCCCTGCGCTCCGAGAACCTCAGCTATACCGGGGGCCGTGCCGATCCCCTCGCCATCGAAAATCAACACAACTCCTTCCGGCCGCTGGCCGTGCAGGAGAATGTCCTCGGCGGTGTAGACATGTCGCTTGTCGGCGCCCGGGATCGGGTTCATGTTCCACCCACAAGCGCCGTCGCGGTCGTACGAGGAACCGGTAGCCACGATCACCGCGTCAGGCGCTTCCGCGAGCACCATCTCGGCGGTCGCCCCCGCGTTCGTCCGAACGTCGACCCCAAGCTCTCTCGCCTGCCGTTCCCACCAGTCGATCTGCTCCTGATAAACACCACGACCCGGAAGGTTGGCCTTCGCCTTCATCAACCCGCCGAGATACGCCCGCCGCTCGAGCAACACAACCTCGTGCCCCCGCTTGGCCGCTACACGCGCGGCCTCGAGCCCCGCCGGCCCACCACCTACCACAACCACCTTCCGACGCTCCGACGCCGGGCTGAAGCTCGCCGAACCCCAACGCGCCTCCCGGCCGACGGCCGGGTTGATCACACACGTGAACCCGCCCCCGACGCCCCATTGGTTATTGCACGCCAGACAAACACGGTTTCGATCCTCACGCCCGGCGAGCGCATTCTTGAGCAATTCTGGCTCTGCCATGAACCCACGCACCGAGCCAACGATGTCGACCAGGCCACTGGCGACCATCTGCTCCATTTGCGAGATATTCGTGACCCGCCGGCCCGCCGCCATCACCACAAGACCCTCGAGCGCGCCCGCTTCACGGAGCGCAATCACGTCATCGCTCTGATGCTTGAGCGGCTCGACGAAATACGTCGTCAGCATCACATACTCCTGCTGAGGCTCCACACAGAAGTCCAAATCAACGAAGTCGATCAGCCCATCGCCCTTCAGCCGCCGCAGAATCTCCGTCGACTGCTCGATGTCCAAACCACCCGGCAGCCGCTCGTTCGCCGTGAGCCGTATCCCGACCGGTAAACCCCGCATCGCTTCACGCACTCGCTCCAACGTCTCGACCACGAACCGCATTCGGCGACCCACATCACCACCGTACTCGTCCGTTCGCCGGTTGAAGTACGGGCTCAAAAACTGCTCATGCAACGCGCCATGCGACACGTGCAACGTGATCCCGTCATACCCAGCCGTCCGCACGTTCTCCGCCGCCCGGCCGAACAACGCAACCAAATGACGAATCTCCCTCCGACTAAGCGACCGCGTCACATGAAATGAGTCCGACGGCTGCACCGACGACGGCCCATACATCGGCTGCCCAGGCGCCATCGGCTCCCACGGATAATGCTGCCAGAAATACCACAACTCAGCGAACATCTTGCTGCCCTCAGCATGCACACCGTCCACAACCGCCTTGAACGACGGTACCGAGCGCTCATCCGACGGCGAATTGATCGGAATGAACGACCCGGCACGCATAACCGTCATGCTGTGAACGATCAAGCCCACCCCACCAGCCGCACGCTCCCGAAAATACTCCGCATACTCCACCGACGGAACCGCAGTCGCCGCAGGACCCGGTGCAACCAAATGAATCCCGTGCGGCGGGATATACACCCTGTTCCGCAACTCCACACCACCCACCGAAACCGGCGACAGAATCTGCGAATACTCGCTCATCAAACTCCTTCACGATTGGTCTCTACTATGCACTGAAGGGGCCCCTCACCACGCCTCGCGCCCAAACCCCCCTTCGGCTCCACGAGGCCACTATGCGGTGGGCCGACGCTGTCTCCCGCTGTGATCGCCAACGCGTCCCGTTCATGACGTCGATGCTCTTCCCCTCCATAGGCGATATTGTGCGTTAGCGCGCACTCACGGCGAACAGAGCGCACGAGCGGTCCTCAGGACCGAGGCGGCCGAGGTTTTCCTCCGACGGCACGGTGGGAATGCCTCCCGCCATCTGCAGTTCCGCGTCGAAAACGACGAACCGCTCCGCGATCTTCCACGTCCCGCTTCGCTTCTCGAACCGGTCCAAGTACCGGACCACATGCACGCGGGCTTGTGCCCCCTCCTTCTCGTCAGCCACAGACGTTGCGATGCAGTGGGTCTCCGCGACAGCCATTTCGCCGTCGATGCGAATGTTGCTCTGCCCCAGGGTATGGTTGTTCGAGCGCAGCCACGCGGGGGTCGCCCAGGTGTCGTAGAACTCCCCCGGGTCTCCGCTGAAGATGCCATGATTGTCGGTGGCACCAGGGTGATAGCACGACATCACAAGCTCTTTGTCGAGCCGATCCCAACCACGACAAAAGTCTACGATCACCTGTCTAATCGCATCCTTGTCAACCAGCTCACGCATGGCATCGAAAAGCGCCACCTGTTCATCTATGCTCATCACAACGCCTCCTGCCTGTCGTGCGCCTCGGACCCGGCGTTGCGCCGACCGCTTGCCGCCTCTATACGTTCCGGGTCGTCCATCGTTAACCTGCGGGCACCCTGACTCGCCGCTATCCTAGCGAGCCACGTATCCACGCTCAGCCACCGGCTCTGGACTGGACAGGAGCCCGGCAGACGAGTTGCATGATCTCCGGGGGGCAGCGGGATCCACCCTACACATCTCGGGGCTGGTACGCCGATCGCTTCGGGTACCTCTCGGCCGGGGTACTTGCGACGCAGCCATATCTCGGCAACTCAACGCAAATTCGCGCAAGCCTCATCCCAGTATCCATTGTCTCCTCACGTTTGAGGTACGCACGGCTCTCACTCCTCAAGGCGCGCCGCAACGTCGATCGTGTCACACATCGGGGCGCACCAACCCGCAGGAGTGGAGCGTTACGAAGCGCCTCGAAGGATGCGTTGCCGAGTGCTCCGTCGACGTCCGGTGGCGGGCGGTCAGGCCTCGGCCGGGGAGCCGTCTTGCGACCGGACGGCGCCTTCGCCCCACGTGCCTCGAACGCCGCACAACCGCGTCTGAACTCGCCGCCGAGCTCACTGTGGCCTGATCTTCGTCGCGACAGCGTCAGTCGTCGCCGATCGGCCCCTGAGCTGGGGAATGACCTCTTCGGCGAACCGTTGGAGGTGCTCAGAACCCTCCTCCAGGCTGTCTCCTGGCGGAACAATGAAAAAACCCGTCGCTCCAGCCTCGATGTAGCGACCCAGCCAGTCGATAGTCCGCTCGCCACCTTCCGTAAGGCTCAGCATTTTCTCCCGGACCGACGTTTCGTCTTCGTCTGCCGGCAAGCCCGCGAGCAGGACTACCTCTAGCCCGTTCAGGTCACGGCCCGCTTTCTCGGCGATGCCATCGAGGTAGGCAAGACTCTCGCGCAGCTTGACCGGGGTCGTTCCGTCTGTCGGCAGGGCCTTCCCAGCGAATTCGTCCGCATGCGCTGCTTTGTAGGCTCCGTCGACGACCGTCATGCCCAATGGGTGCCACACGTCCCCGAATGCTACGACGCGCTCCAAGGCCCGCCGAGAGCTACCACCGATCCAGATCGGCACATGTGGTCGGCGGGCACACTTCGGCTTCACATCGATGCCGTCGCAGCTGTAGAACTTGCCGTTGAATGTCGCCGATTCGCTCGTCCAAACCTCGATCATGATCCGGACGAACTCGTTCGTCATTTCGCCTCTCTGATCGAACGGAATCCGGAATGTCTCGAACTCCTCCTTGAGATAGCCGGGTACAACACCTAGCGCAAAGCGCCCACCCGACAACTGGTCCAGAGTCGCAACAGCTTGAGCCGTCTCGAACGGCTGGCGATACGGCACCACAAGACAAGTAAGCACGAGCTCGATTCGCGACGTACGCGCCGCGAGATAGGCTAGGACGGTAAACGGTTCGAGATAAATGCCTCCGATTAAGTTTACCAAATACGGCGGCACGAAAACATGATGTGCAACACAAACGTAGTCATATCCGAGCCGCTCTGCTGTCACCACCGCCTCAGCAAACCGGTGAGCATCCAAGGTGCCGTCGGCGTTCATGGCAAGGTCCTCGCGGACATTGACACCAAACTTGATCACCATACACTCCTATACCAGTGACATAGACACGTCGGCCGAGGCGTACCGACACCCGCGTGCGGGCAATCCAAGTCGACCCCCACCTCCTGCGCCAGCCGCCGCGCCCTCGGCGTCACGGACCGCGCCCGTGTTGGCTTTTCCACCCGCGCCTGTATAGAGGGCGGGAGGCTACAGGGCGGGCGCGGCGGGGGCATCCTGCCAGCCTCGCGATCCTGGCCACTGATCCTCTCGCCTGGCCTCACGATGAAAGCGAGCAACTCGTTGACAACCGGCGCCGGCCCCAGCCGTAGAACAATTTGGCCGAGCACGTCGCCACAATATGCACGCGCGCAGGCCAGAACGCAACGCCAAGGCAACTCCCGCGCCAGGGGTCCGTCCCTCGAGAGAAGCGCGCGAGGTCGCGGCGCCTCCGTCTGGCCGACGAGAAGGGCTGGCAGGGTTGGCGCGAATTGTTCACGGAGCACGCCCACGTCGACGCTGCACAACAGAACATAACGCGCAGTCGGTTCCGCGAACCTAGCATGGTTCCCCCGGTAGGTCAAGCGCTTCCAGCGAGGCAGCGACGCGCGGAGTGCCGACGGTGATCGACGGCCACGGCGGCGCGGTTCGGGTGCCTTGCGCCGGCGGCGCCGAAGGTCCCTCAGGGTCATCGACCCGCTTGCCGAGAACCTGGACTGAGGGTTCGCGACCTCCAACGGGCGTTCCCGTCACGGTGTCGCTGGGGAGCGGATGCTCGCCCCAGCTGAACGTGACCCGAGGTAGCGTCACGCCATCGACATCGGCGCTTATGCTCCATATCGCCCGGTCGGTATGCGGAGTCGCACAGAACAACGCGCCGGCCCGTCCATATCGCTGATCGGCTGCGCGACCGATGCGTCCTCCGTCACGGCGGTTTCCTTCGATCTTCGTTCGAGCACCGCGTCCGCTCACAAACCGAGCAGGCACGGCCGGAGGACCGCCGTCATCTAAAAGTTCTACACGCGCTGGGAAAACCCCATTGACCTCGAGTCGCGAGCGTTCGACAAGCTTGGCGGCCGCGACCGCGGCAAAGCCCGGCCTGCTGTGGAGCCCCGTAGAACGACTCGTCACTCCCCAGGAACCTGTCTTCCCGGCGCTCGCGATGTACTGCTCTTTGACGTGGGCTCTTGAGGGATCAGTCACGTGGTCGCTTACGAGGGTATGAGGACGATTTCCGCCAAAGACTTCCGGACCGAACTCGACACGGGGTTCATCGGCTCGATTCACTCCGTGCAGGCGGGCGTTCCCCCATATGACTGACCGGGCGATTCGATTCATCAGCTTCGGAGCGCACAGCGATCGTAAGAATGCAAACTTACTCGGCGACCGAGGAGGCCATCCGCGGGATGTCGCCGACGGCGGCCGCGCGACTCGGGCAGACTCGAGATCACCGTCAGCGTCATTTGTCTGATGACGGAGACTCCTGCGGTGAAAGGAGCGCGTTGCGCCGCGTGTTCTCGAAGGAGTGACAGATGACACCTTCATCCGCTATATCGCTGGCTCGGACGACGTCGCCTCGACCGTGATTGGACCCATAATGAAGCACCGATATGGTATCGTTACGCGTACTGCTGTGATTCTGCGTGACGGCACATATACGCGGAGCCGGGTTGGAGATGCTCCGCACCGCCGTGCGCCGACGAGTGCGCAACGAGCCCAGGCCGTGAGACAACGCGGGGACGCTTCGAGACGTGCGTGATCGGAGCTGAACTAGCGGGATGCAGAGATTGACAACTACTGAGGAGGTCCAGGTGGCACCTGACGATGTCCAGGAACGCGAGTTGGCTGGGAGTGACGTCGGCTGCCCGGTTCTGGCCCAGTACGACCCGCTGGATCCGGCGGAGCTGCGAGATCCGTTCCCAAGCTATGCGCGCGCCAGGCGCGAGGCGCCCGTGTTTTACTCCGAGAAGGCTGGCTTCTGGTCGGTGTCACGCCGTGAGGATGTGTTGGCAGTCCTGCGCGACACCGAGCGATTCACGAGCCGGATGGCGATTCCGTTGTCGCTTCCGCCCGAGGAGCTCCGGGATCGGATGCCCGTCTACCCGACGGCGAGAATGCTGATATTCCGCGGCGAAGCAGAGCACGGCCCAGCGCGCAGGAGAATGCAAGCGCCCTTCACAGCAAAGCGCTTGCGGGACTTTGGGCCGCTGATGCGGACCCGTGCGGAGCAGCTGCTGCGGCCCAACGATCCTGACCGTCGGATCGAGTTCATCTACGGGTTCGCGACGCCACTGGCGATGGTAGTGATGGGTGAGATCATGGGGACCCCCGAAGCGGAGTACCCCATGCTGGAGCGTGCGGTCGCGGGGCAGGTTCGGCTCATCAGCGGCGACCTTCGCGACGACGAGATTCCTGACCTTGCGCAAGGGCAGCTTGAGTATTGGGAGTACCTTCAGTCAATCGCCGTGGAGCGGCGCGCGAACCCTCGCGATGACTACTCATCGGTGCTCGCCAACTACGTGAACGCGGACGGCTCGACCCCAACGGTCGACGAAGTCGCGGCTGACCTTGGCTCAATCTTGAGCGCAG
Source organism: uncultured Solirubrobacterales bacterium (assembly GCA_963763525.1). Classification (GTDB taxonomy): domain Bacteria; phylum Actinomycetota; class Thermoleophilia; order Solirubrobacterales; family Solirubrobacteraceae; genus Palsa-465. Next base: position 118,555 of record CAVXPA010000003.1, on the reverse strand, counting down.
GGTTCGAAACGAGCGCCCAGATGACGGCCTGGGGCGTCAAAGCACTGCTCGAGCATCGCGACCAGTGGGAGCTGCTGCAATCCGACCGATCGTTGTTGCCGACCGCCGTCGAAGAATGCGTACGCTACCGGTGCATCCTCAAGCGGATTTTCCGGATCGCCGTGACCGATGTCGAGATCGGCGGCGTTCGGATCCCCGGGGGAGCGCTCGTCGCCGGCGTTATACAGTCGAGTAACCGCGACGAGTCGGCCTTCCCCGACCCCGACCGATTCGACATAACACGCAAGACCGAGAACCTCACATTCGGCCGCGGGATGCACTTCTGCCTGGGCGCCCCGCTCGCGAGACTCGAGATGCTTGTAGCGCTTGAGACGCTGCTCGATCTCGCTCCCGAGATGCGACTCATCGAGGACCAGGACTGGCAGCACGGAGTGGGTGCCGTTCTCGACAGCCTCGACGCCATGCACCTCGACCTCGGGCCAGTGCCCAGCCGCTCTAACGGCCCAGATTCTGGCTTCGCCAACGGTGGCGCCAACTGATGGTCCCCGCCTACGGCCGCATTTGCCCGGGCAGACCCAATCTCGAGTCACTCACAAGTCGCGTACCTCCAGGCCCGCCTCGACATCAAAGATCTCCTCGCTCGCTACACCGTCGCATTGGATACGCGTGATCTTGAGATCCACGCGGTCTGGCCAGCCTGTTCACTGCCGCGCGCGCACGCCCTCACCGCCGGCCGTCACGCACGAGGGTCCAAACGCAGGATTGCTGGCTCTCGAAGCGACCTGTACGGCGGAAAAGGCACCGCAATGTCGTGACGTCGAACCGAATGGAAGACCCAACGAGTGACCACGTGGAAAACGCTCGTTTGAGATCGCAAGCCTTTGGTCGAGCCGCCGCGAAGAATAACCGTGGCGCGCCACGCCGGAGGCGCGGCCGTCCGCCTGAGAGCGACTCGGAGGAAACCTTTTCTCGGATTCTGCAGACGGCAAAGACGAGTTTCGCCCTCTACGGCTTCGTTGATGCGCCGCTAAGTGCTATTGCGGAGGGTGCGGGAGTGACCCAGAGCACTCTCTATTACTATCTGAGCTCTAAAGACGCCTTGTACGAAGCCGTGGCGTCGGAAGCTAGAAAGCGACTCAACGAGGAGTTGATCGACCCGCTGCTCTCGGTCATCCAAGGGAATCCGTCACTCGAGTCGCGTCTGACTGCCATGGTGATAATCCTCGTCCATAGAGCGCGCGAAGACATAGGCATGCACCGCCTCAGTTTTGCCAGTGACCTCGAAGCGCATCGCAGCGCAGCGGTGCACGCCTTCCGCGATAGTGTGCGGGCCGACTTGCACCGCCTCTATTGCGCTGTCGGGGACGTCTCGGTTGATGACATGACTGTCGAGCGGGAAGAGTACGTTGCATTCATCGAGATGCTCACTCTGGGCGTTTGGCACTTCGCGATACGTTCGAACGGACTCGAGCGTCTCCCGATCTTCGTCCGCGCGTTTCAAGCCCTTCTGAACAATTCCCTCTTTGGCGCTCCGGACCGCCCGATATCGACACCACTACCCAGGGTGAGAGAGGAAACGCCGAGCGGGCTTATCGAACTGGATGAGGGGAAGCGCGAAAAGCTCCTGCAAGTTGGGTTGCATCGCTTTGCCCGCGCCGGCTATGGCAAGACGTCCGTGAAGGACCTTGCTGCGGACGCGGGTGTGACCACGGGGTCGATCTACCATCACTTCGGAAGCAAAGCGGGTCTCTATAAGGAGGTTGGAGTAAGAGGACTCGAGCGGACCTTTGACACATACCGGCAGCTGTTCTCCGCTTTCGGCGAGATGTCGCAACTTGACCGCGTGCGAGGCTTGCTCGAGACGCTATCGATGACGGTATACGAGCATGAGGATGACTATTGGATGGGCGTGACTCTCGAGCTCGATGCCGCGCGATATCCGGCAGTTGCGGAGACGCGCGACTACTGGGCGCGACACACGGAGAGAGTTTTCCGCCTTGCGGTTGCGACGGAACCTGACCTTGACGAAGCAGGATGGGATCGCGCCCCGTTGCTCGTGCTCGTCCTCGTCTTGATGCTTGGCGGTGTTTGCGGCGTGGTCCGCAACGGGCCTGGATTTCTGCCGGTAGCGATCCGTGGTCTTCAGCGGTTTCTTCCCGATTCCAGCACGCCGCCGACGACATGAGTTGACGGTCTCCCGGGCCGCCTTGCGCCGACACGAGCGGGTCGACTGTGGCGGTGATGTACGGCCCGTCTGCGCGGCCGCGCCGGCTGCCTGGCCGATCCGCCTCTTATCCCGCTGCCTAGCCGGGATCGTCTATCAGGCGTGAAACCGGCGATGGAGTCCATCGATTCAGCGACCCACATCAGCTCGAGACTAAAGCCTTCGTGATCCATCGTCTATATCGCGCGGACGTTACCTGCGCCGCCTTCTTCTTCGGTTCGGTAGCCGGCGGAGACGACCGCGTCGATGGTCGCTTTGTACAGGTAGTGAGGCTTGTGACCTGCTGCGAGTTACCCTGACTCCGCGAGCGTACGGAGGTGGCTGTCCGTCATAACGGTCAGATGATCGGGCGCAAGCGACATCATGCGCTGGCTCAGATCAAGTGGTTGACTCCGCAGCGGAAGCACGCGCGACTCGGGAGCGCCCGTGCAACTCGACGGTAAATAGGAGTAGTGACGCCCGGAACGAAGCTCACGAGGCGGAGGCTGAAGAGGTCGACACCGCGCCGATTCTCACCTGCCGTCGATGGTAGTGCTAGGCTTCACAGCGTCTAGGCGGCGGGCTACACGCCGCTGGCAGGTCCTGGCAGTCGCCGTGTCCGAGGGAACGAGAGGACCTATTGAGCAACACAGCACCGACGGTTGCCCTGGATCCGGGGGACATCGCGCAGTGGACGGCGCAGCCGTTCGAGTCGCTGTTCACCTTGACGCTGTCACAGGTTGATGGGCCGCAGCTAGAGATGCTCCAGCGCAGGTTCGAGCGGTTGCGTCCGGAGGTCTCCGCGCTCGACAAGCTGGCGGCGCGTCAAGGGGTCGACAAGATCGAGCGCCTGGAGGATGCAGCGCCGCTTCTGTTCGATCACCGGGTCTACAAAAGCTATCCGACGAGCATCGTCGAGACGCGACGCTTCGATCAGCTGACGTCGTGGCTTGAGCGGTTGACAATGCACGATCTCTCGGGCGTGCCGATGGATGACGTGAAGTCAGTCGATCATTGGCTGGACCGGCTGGACCAGCACGGGATGATCATGCTGCACTCGACGGGCACTACCGGGAAGTTGAGCTTCCTGCCGCGCTCGCAGACCGAGTTCGTGGCGTGGAAGCCCGCGTTCTTTGAGGGCACGCGCGCGATGACCGGGGTGGATCGTCGTACCGAGGTGCTGGCGACGTTCTTTCCGGGGCATCGGTCGGGTCATGCAGCGAGCACGAAGCTTCAGCGGATCTTCATGGGCGAGCACTCGGCGGGCGGTGAGGAGAACTGGCACGTTCTCTACGACTACGCCATCTCGTCGGATCTGCTGTCGCTGGCGGCGCGCCTGCGCCAGGCCGAGGAGCGCGGCGAGCTTGATCAGCTCAGCCTCGATCCGCAATTGCTCGAGCAGCGTGAGAGGTTGATTGAGCAGGGCCGTCGCCGTGATCAGGATCTGGAGGCGTGGTTCATGAAGCTCGTCAACGACTTCCGTGGCAAGCGGGTGCACATCGCCGGCAATACCGCCGATCTGCTCCAGCTCGTGCTGATTGCGCAGGAGCGGGGGATCAAATGCGAATTCGCTCGGGGATCAGTGCTGATGACTGGTGGTGGCTTGAAGGGCTTTCCGAATCCTCCGCCCAACCACGAGCAGGTGCTGGCAGACTTCTTCGGGATCGAACGGGTGTCGAGCATGTACGCGATGTCGGAGTGCATGGGCCTGGCGCCGTTATGCACGCACGGCTACTACCACTTCTTCCCGTACACGATTCCGTTCCTCCTTGACCCCGACGGCAACGTGCTCCCGCGGGAGGGCGTGCAGACAGGTCGCTATGCGCTGTTCGATCTGATCGCCGAGACCTACTGGGGCGGATTCATCTCCGGGGATCGGCTTACCATCCACTGGGATGAGGACTGCGAGTGCGGTTGGAAGGGCCCGCGGTTGGAGCGCAACATCACGCGCTTCTCCGAGCTCGAAGGTGGCGATGACAAGATCTCGTGTGCCGGCACTGAGCAGGCCTACAGTGAGTTCATGGAATACGTGAGCAACATCTGAAGGCACTCGCAGCGGCGGCACCGGCGGCGATCGTCGATCTCCCAAACCGGTCCGTGGCCGGGTGATTGGGGCCGGCAGGACAGCGCCAGGTGACATCAGGTAGCCAGTTCCGCTGGGCGCGGGCACAAATTGGCGTGGCTTGATGTGCTCATCCAAGAGCCCGGTTTACGGCACGAGCATTGCAATGTCATACCGAGATGCCCTTGTACCGCCCAAGCCACCCTCTCGCGCCTACGTGACAGACACCGCCTCCGGCGGGTCTCCCAGCTCGGCCACGGTCAGGGCGTCGCGACGAGCAGTCGAATCCGCCCGCCACAAAGACCAGCGGCGACCTGACTCGAGGGTGGCCGGTGAAGACGCCAACTGAAGAGAAGTCAAGTTGGCCGGATGCGCGGCTGATGAGCGAGAGGAGATGTCGAGCTCATCAGTGTGCTCCGTTTTACCGGTCACCCCCGGGGTCGGGCGCCCAGCGATCACAACGAAGTCAATGACCTCATCGGGATCAATAACCTCACGCCGAAGTCCACGTGTGTCCAATCTGATGCGCTCGCGTCTGGCGTGCGCGACGTAACCTGATCTTTCCTACGGTCCCCGACGGTCACGGGCCTAGCGCTTAGCGGATGTGTGCTGGCGTGCCTCACGCCAACCCCCGCAGCCAGCGCCTCGGTCGGTCCGTCACAGACTCAGGAATCCTGTTCTTGTGATTGAAGGGCCGCAGGTGAGCCTCCTGACGCCGGCTCGGTTCCTTTGCCCCCGAAGTCCCGATCGTCGCCCCGCGGCGGCGATCGTCGCGGCGCCGTCCGTGACGGCAGACGTTCCTCGGTCAGCGCCTCTACCGCCTCGCCCGGGCAAGCGGTCGGCGATCGGATCAGTCGCTCGCTCGATTGAGTTCGTCTCTTCGGTTGAAGGCATGACGCTCCTGTTCGGTCATGCCTACACAAATCCTCGGGCGCTTCCCCGCCGGATGGGTAGGTCGGTTCCGTCCCGGCCGGAAAGAAGAATTCTGAAGGTATATAGTAGGCGAGTTACTGAGGCCGCGAGAGCGTTAGGGGTACTTATGTATCGTGCAATTAGGGCGATCATCGAGGGGCGGGATAGCGTGCACTGGCTGGCGTGTCTACTTTCGGGGCTTGCGGTCGTGCTGGTGCTGGCCGTGCCTGTGAGTTCGGCGCGGGCGGCCCTTGCAACGGACCCGGTCCCGTACATGGGATGGAACACGTACTACGGGGTGGGTGGGGTCTTCAATGAGGCGACGATCAAGTCGGTCGCGGACTCCCTTCTGTCAAGCGGCTTGGCGCGAGCGGGCTACAAGATCGTGTGGCTTGACTTCGGTTGGGCTTCAGGGGCACGCGACAGCAGCGGCCAGCTGATCGTCGATTCCAGCCAGTGGCCGGACGGAATGTCCGGGTTGACGTCTTGGCTTCACAAACGGGGCCTTGAGGCCGGGATCTATACCGATGCCGGTAAGAGCGGTTGCAACGGACAGGGCGTCGGGTCCTACGGCCATTACCAACAGGACGCTGACACGTTCGCGGCCTGGGGTTTTGATGCGGTGAAGGTCGATTTCTGCGGCGCAGGTCAGGAGGGGTTCGCGCCTGAACAGCTGTACCAAGAGTTCTCGAACGCGGTGGCTAACAACGCAAGCGGGCGTCCGATGATCCTCAACGTGTGCAACTTCTGGACGCCGGGCCAGATCAACGGGACGGACCCGACGTTGGCCAACTCTTCGTGGGATAACTTTGAGTGGGCGCCGGCGAGCTCACAAAGCTGGCGGACGGATACGGACATCGGCTTCACCGGAAACATTCAGTTCCAGTGGGTGCTGCGGAACCTCGATCAAGACGCGAGCCATCCCGAGGCGGCGGGTCCGCCGTCGTTGACGATCCGGTGGGGACACTGGAATGACCCTGACTACCTTGGGCCTCAGCTCGGGATGACCAGTACGCAGGCGCAGTCGCAGTTCTCGATGTGGGCGATGCTTGCGGCCCCGTTGATCCTCGGCAGCGATCCACGCGCGCTGTCATCCGCGACGATCAGAATGCTCGAGAACGCCAACGTGATCGCGATCGATCAAGACTCCCTGGGCGCGCAGGGCACGCTGTTCTCGCAGACCACAACTGGGCAGCAGGTGTGGGCCAAACCGTTGGCGGCCGACGCCCGCGCGGTCGCGCTCTTCAACCGCGGGTCGACCGCACAGCAGATCACGACCACCGCAACAGCCATCGGTCTACCGAACGCCAGTCGGTACACCCTCCTGAACGTCTGGACGAACGGCAGCGCGACGACTAAGGGCAAGATCAGCGCGCTCGTGCAACCGGGCGCCGTCGTCCTCTACCGCGTCACGACTGGATAGGGGCTCCCGCTGTGACCGTTTGGGTCCCCCGCCGCTTCCACACCAGACAGCCCCGGGGGTGCGGGAGCGCCAGTTGGGGACTGAGCCCATTGGACGATCATGTTGGCCTCGGCCGGCAGTCGTGCCGGCCGACGCTCCGCACGTGCATGTGCACGCGCCTACCGCCACGATGTTGGTTTGCGTCTGAGCTCGCGATAGAGGTGCCGTCTTTTTTCAACCGCATTCTGGGAGGCTTTGGGGGCGTTGAACCAGGAGGACGTGATGATGGAGAACGGCAAGCGCGCAAGCGCGTCGGCAGCTGTCGCCGGAGGAGAAGTGGGAGATCTTTCTGGAGGTCACTTCGCAGGAGATCTCGCAGGCAGACGCGGCCCGGAAGTATGGCGTCGATGTGATCGTGATCATTCGTTTGCGGGCGTTGGCGAAGGACGCGGCGCTGGCGGCGTTCGCTTCGGCGAAGCCGGGGCGGCCGGCGTCGGCGGAGGCTGTCGAGATGGAGTTGTTGCGGGCGGAGAACGATCGGCTCGGCGAGGCGCTGAAGGAGATGGCGGTCGAGTTGACGTTGCACCGGGGAAAGCAGCGCTCGGGCTTTTCGGCCCGGTCCCCGCGCGCGTGAGCGCGCAGACCAAGCTCGAGCTGCTGGGGCTGATCGACGGTGCCGTTCGGGACGGGTGGGCGCACACGCGCGCGTGCTGGGTGCTCGATCTCGCCGACGTCCGCGCGCACCGCTGGCGTGCGCGACTGCGGGAGACCGGGAGCCTCGAGGACGGACGGCCGGTCGGCGATGCCGCTCACCGATTGCTGTCCTGGGAGGAGCAGGCGATCCTCGAGCTGATCGAGCAATGGGGCTGGGTGGATCGCTCGCATCGCAAGCTCGCGCACCGCGGTAGCTACACCGCAACGGTGTTCGTCTCGCCCTCCACGCTGTTGCGGGTGGCGCTCAAGAACCGCGTCCAGCTGCCGGGCGAGCCGGCCCGTCCGCGGCCGAAAATGCCCGTCTTTCCTGAGGTTCCGTGGGAGCGCAACCGGATCTGGATGTGGGACTGCTCGCACTTCAGCCGCGCCAAGCGGGTTGCCTACGCGATCCTCGACGTCGTCACCCGCTACTGGATCGGCTACCTGCTCACGACCGAGCAAACCCCGACCCAGACGCAGCTGCTGTTCGCCCAGGCGCTCGAGGACCAGGGGCTGCTCGGGCCCGACGGGGTCCCACCCGACCACGACCCTGGGGACCCGCCGACCCTCGTGGCGTGGTCTGATAACGGATCGGAGATGACCGCGATCGACACCCGCCAGTTCATGGCGCTGATGGCGATCGCCCAGCATCACGGCCGGCCCGGAACGCCCACGGATCAGGCGCACATCGAGAGTTTCTTCAGCCATCTCAAAGGCGACTGGCCGCATCTCACCAGCATCAGCGACCCGGCCGCGCTCGACAGCGAGCTCGCCCGCATCCAGGCCGAGTACAACACGGTGCGCCTACACGCCGCGATCGGGTACATCACCCCCGAGGACGAGCACCACGGCCGCGGCCCCGCCATCCGCCGCGCCCGCGCCGCCGGCATGCGAGCAGCCAGGGCCGCACGCATCCGCGAGAATCGCAGGAGCCGCCGATGAGCAGCCGCCAAGCGTCACCCGATCGCCAGCGGGGTCCGCTCCCGCGGACCCTTCCCAAGCCACAAGCGAAGCGAAGCGCGGCAGTCAAGAGCAGCCCGACACGGCCGCGCGAAGCGCGCCGCGAAGCGGTGTCTCTTGACGGCCGCGCGCAGCGAAGCTACCCCTACCCCGACACCCCTCAGCGTGGGGTTGAAAAACGCGACCGCTCTATCAAAGGCTCAGAAACACCGCAATGTGGTGAGAGCGACTAACGCCGATTTTCGCGGAGCGAGATCGACCCTACTTTTCGGCGAATTCGTAGCGGAGCTGGCGGCGGCCCCACCAGGGCACGGTGGTGTCGGGGAGGGCGGCTGAGCGCAGCACGGGTGAGTAGGCGCGGCGGTCGAGTCGGACGGTGATCGTGTCGTCGCTGGTGTGGATGACGCCGCCGGTTTGCAGGAAGCGGCGTTGGAGGGTGTCGGGGGTGGCGGCGTGGTAGCCGGGGAGGCGCCGGCGCAGGGCGGCGCAGACAGTGCTCGCGAGGACGGACAGCACGACGTCGAGGTCGACGTTGAGCGGCACGGAGGAGGCGAGTGAGTCGAGGTGGAAGGCCCGGATCGCTTCGGCGAGGCGTTGCTCGATCGTCATCCGTCGGGCGTAGCGTTCGATCAGGAACTTCGGGGTCGCGGTGGTGTGATTGGTGATCAGCACCGTCGGGCTCTCGCGGCCGAGGCCGCGCACGACGAGTTGCCGGATCGGGTGGGGGTAGTCGGACAGGCGCACGGTCTCGTCCACCACCTGGGGTTTTCGATAGTTACTGTCGCGATCGAGCCGGACCGTCTTCCATGCTTTGGGGTCGAGCTGGTCGATGTGGCGGATCAGGGCGGGTGAGCGCATTCGCAGGGTCATGAACGTGACACCGCGCTCGTCGAGCTCGGCGAGCACGGCCTGGGTGGTGAGTTTCTGATCGAACACCAGCAGGCCGGGATCGGTGCCGGTCAGTGAGCGCCAGTGCTCGCAGAAGGCGATCACCTCGCGCGCTTGGGTGGCCTTGGAGATATCGGCGTTGGCGAACACAAGGTTGCGTGTGGCGGCGTCCTGGGCGAAGAACGTCAGCACCGAGCGGGTCCGTTGCGAGCGGCTGGGAACGTAGTGTTTCTCCAGCGCGGCGTCTTCTCCCGAGTGCATGATCGCGTGGAAATCGAGGTCGAAGTCCGTGCCGTCGATCAGCCCCGCACGCAGCATCGCGTGATTGAGCGCGACCAGGAACGCGTGCTGGCGCTCGTGCGAGAGCTTGTAGGAGTAACTCGTCAGCGCGGTCGTCTTCGGCAGCGAGGACAGCCCCGCGAACAGCGCCGCGCCGTGATCGGTCGCGAGATCCTCGACATGCGAGGTACGACGGATACTGGCGAGCTTGAGCGCCAGCAGCGACAGCACAGATGACACCGCCGGGATCACGCTCGTGCCCGGGTACCCCGCCGCCTTGACGATCGCCGGGACATCGAGCGCGACCAGGTCGGGCAGGCACAAGAACAAGCCGGCGTGCTTGGTCTCCACGCGCTCGGGCCACTGCGCGAAGTTGATCACGCCGGTCCGCGGCAGCTGCTCGCGGCGCGGGGCGCCGCGCAGCACCTCGGGGCGGCGCCACAGCCGCTCGAATCCTTCCTCGGCGATCACCTCCGCGATCCCGGTGCGATTCAGTGGCATGCCCTCCCGCGCGAGCACCAGCGCGATCTCGTCGATCGAGTGAGCGGCGGCTCGTAGTTCAACGATCCGGTCGTGCGCGCGCTCCTTCGCAGGCGCGCGCTTGGGCCCGGGGCGTGAGGAGATGAAGAACTCGCGGCGGCCTGAGCGGAAGTCGCGCACGATCGAGTTGAGCGTCTCGGTCGTGTACCCGAACGCGTTCGCGACCTCCGCGGCCGGGCGTCCCTCGAGCAGGTACGCGCGTAGCGCCTCGTAGCGCCGCTGCGTCGGGTCGGCGGGCTCGGCGAAGAACTCTCCACCCGGACGAGGTTGGGGCGATCTCGCTGACTGGACGATCCCGATAGTACACCTGATCGGTCGGACAGAATCGCCCGCCAACCCGCTGCCGAAGGCCACGGGCCCCTGGAATCGGCGCATTTCGCTGAGATATCGGGTCGCCGCGGACGCGCCTCGCCGAGCGTAAGCTGCCGAGCACGTCTCGGACGACTAGTAACCAGTCCCCGAGTTCGACCCCATCGCCATCACCGAGCAACGCCACCGCGGACTCGCAAACCCACCAAACACAGGGTTTGCGCCCCTCAACCGCACTCAACCGCGAACGCTGCCGCCCCTCAAGCCACGACGCGAAAGTCGGCGCTAACCAATCCGCCCAGACCCGTGCGCCAGCCGGCGCGGGCTCCCGCGACTGCTTTTGTTATCCCGCCGCGGTCCTGACAGGAATGCGAACCTCGATCAAGAACCGCGCCCACACGCTGCTGGCCCGCCAACGCATCTTGCCCGACCACGGCGACCTGTTCGGCACCGCCGGTCGCGCCTACCTCGCCACGCTCGCGCTGCCGCCCGGTCCCCGCAAGCGGCTGGACAGCTTCCTATCGCTGATCGATGACGTGAACCGTGAGCTCACGGCACGACCCGTGAGATCGATCAGCGCGCCAAGATCGACCCACGAGTCGAGATCCTCTGCCAAATCCGCCGGCGACGGCCGCTACGCCGCGATGCTCGTGATCGCCGGGCATCGGCGTCCTCGGCCGGGATCGCCGACAGGTCGCTCTCGAGGAACCTCGCTTCGGGCACAGCCCGGAGCGCGCGCTCGATCAGCCCAGGGGTGCAATCGAACCCAGCACGGTGTCGCCCCGCCCGACGAGGTGACGGGCGTCCCGCCCCGTCCCGCAGGCGGCGTCGATCGCCCGTCCCGGCGCGAGCGGGTCGAGCACGTTCCAGACGGCCGCCCGCTCGAGCGCGATGATCGGGTTGCCGGGGTTCTCGTAGCTCTGCGACCAGGCCGCGGAGCCGGCTTGCGCGGTGAGCTCACGGATCGGCTCCCCGGGCGTCGAGCGCGTCGTCATCGAGCACGGCGCGCAGCTCGCGCAGTCCGACGTGGCGGGCCGCTGTCTCACTCCACCCACCCAGCGCGTAGAGATCTCCGTCAGTGTCAGCGTCAGCGAGGTGGGCGCTGCGGCGCTAACGGAAGGCCGTCATGACCTCGTCCGCGAACCGCTGCATCGATTCGACAACGCGAGCGGCCGGCAGGCCCGGCACGACCAAGCGGGCGTGAAACTCGAAGCGACCGTCGACGACTTCGGCGAACCCCCGGATCCGATCGATGACCAGCTGCGAGGGGCCGACCATCGTCGTGCGCCGAAACTCAGCGTCGCCGTCCCGGTTGATCGGACGCGGTCCGCTGCCGCCCCCCGCGGGCAGATATGTATGCGCATGGCCCCAGTGGTAGGCACGCACTTGCGCCCACTCGTCGTCGTCATCGAACACGAGCGTGGGCAGCGATACGCAGAAACCGAACGCACCCGGGTCGCGGTCCGCTCCTTCGAGCTCCTCCGTGATCCAGCCCACTATCTCGGCGAACCGCCCCGGCGTCATCGCCGATCCGAGCCCGAGCGCCTCGTTCAGGCCGAGCGCGGAGCCGAGGTACCCGTCCCCCAGCCGCCCGGCCCGGCGGACCGCGTTCTCAGCATGCCCGCCGAATGTTGCGGACCTGATCCGAGATCAAGCGCGGCCCGACCGGGACGCCGCGTGATCGATCCGGCCGTCGACGACGGCCATGGGTCTCGTCGACGGCCGCTTGGCTACGCGGCGGCGACGCTGCGTGCCACCTCGAACAGTTCTTCTGGCATCGGGACCGGCAAGCGCCAGGTGAAGGCGACAGGCCGTTCCCCGCGATGATCAAAGTAGGTCACTGCGCCGAGGAACGTGAACGGCTGCGTCCCGAGCTCGAACGTCTTCTTTGCGCGAACGAACAGCAGCACGTTCGTGCCTCGCGCCTGGTGCTCGATTACCGTCGGACCGTCGCCTGGCCCGGATGCTGCCGGGACTGCGACTCCCAGTGGAACAGCTCGCGGTTGATTGCGTAGTCCTTGTACATCGTCGTCGGCGAGTAATCGCGCTCCGCCTTCTGCAGATCGACGAAGAACACGTCGCTCTGCACCTCTGGTACCCACAGGATCCCGCCCTGCGTGACCTTGGGCTTGATGCCGTCAGCAAAGCCTATGGCAGCGATCACTTCCGCCCGGGTGTACCGACCATGCAGCGCAAGCGGCACCTCGGCCGCGAGTGACGAAGGTCGGCTCCGCGTCGTCGAGCGCTCATCGAGCACGCCGAGAAGCTCCCCGAGCTCCTGGCGGACCGCACGCTCGTTCCAAAGCGCAGCGAAGTACCCAGCGAGCGACGAATGCGTTCCGTCGCCGGATCCGAGGTCCCATGCGAACATCGTCAGGAGCCGCAGCCGGCGTTCGTCGGTCAGGCTGCCATCTGGAGGCGACTCCTGCGTGAGGAGGTTGCGGTAGACCTCGACCCTTTCGGGATCGTCGATGTGGGTCATCCGACCGATGGCCCGCAGGGTCCGCCGTTCAAGCTCGGCATTCACCGGCGACGGATTTGGGTGTCGCGCCTCGCGTTGAAGCTCGGTCCAAGAATGCCCCCCTCGATAAACGTCCTCGAGCCGATGGTCGTGACGGTCCAGGAAGTCTCTAAGCCCTGTGCCGGGAGATTCGGGCCTGAGGTCGGCAACGAGGGTCATCCAACGGGAGCGCCTCACCGCAGCTCGTAGGTTGTCGAGGATGATCTCGCGGCTCTGGCGATCGAGATCGACCGTGCAGCCGGCTGGCAGAAACGGGAACTGATTCTCGACCTGTTTATCGATGGGACCTCGCCGAGCGTCCAGAATTGCGCGAAGCCGATCCTCAAAACGGAATTCGCGGTGCTGCTGGCCGATCAGGTCGACGACCGTGAGGCTGCTCTTGACTCGCGCTCGTCGCAGGCCACGCCCGAGCTGTTGCGTGAAGAGCGTCGCGGACGAAGTGGGTCGGAGCAACAGGATGCAATCGACGTCCGGGACATCGACGCCTTCTCCGAGCACCTCGACGGAGAACACGCAGCGGAGCCGGCCGGCCTTCAGGTCGCGCAGGCTCTGATCACGGATATCCGGCGGATCGTCGCTGGTCAGCGCAACGCTCTTCAGGCCGGCCTCCGAGAACTTCCGAGCCATGTATCGGGCGTGCTCCTTCGACACACAGAAACCGAGGGCTCGCATCCGGCCAGGGTCGAGAACGATTCGCTGGATGGCTTCCAGGAGCTTGGCAACGCGGAGGTCGTCGTTCGTGAGGAGGTTGCTCAGCTCCTCCGATGCGTAGCCCCCTCGACGCCATGTGAGCTGGCTCAGGTCGGTTCCGTCGGCCACGCCGAAGTACTGAAATGGGACGAGGAACCCCTGGTCGATGGCTTCCCACAGCCGAAGCTCGACGGCGATGCGCTGATCAAACCAGTCCGTCACGTCCCGACCATCCAGCCGCTCTGGCGTCGCCGTAAGCCCAAGCAATTCTCTTGGCTGGAGACGACTGAGAAGGCGGTCATAGCTCGTGGCGGCAGCGTGATGAAACTCGTCCACCACCAGGACGTCGAACTCGTCCGGCCGAACCTCTTGAACCCGTTGCGACCCGAGCGACTGGATCATCGCGAAGACATGGCGACCCTGGGCGACGCGCCCGCCACCGTGGATCTCGCCGAAGTCCTCGCGCGGAAGGACCGCCCTGTAGGTCGCCAGCGACTGCCGGAGAATCTCGTCCCTGTGAGCCACGAACAGCAACGAGAGGTCCCCGAACCGGTCGCGCAGCTGGCGATAGTCGAGAGCGGCGACGACGGTCTTGCCGGTACCGGTCGCCGCGACGACGAGGTTTCGGTGGCGGTCGTGGCGCTCGCGCTCGATCATCAGCGCGTCGAGCATGCGCTGCTGATGCGGATACGGTCGGACGTCGAGGTTGGCGAACGAGATCGTGGACACCTCGCCGAGGGAGCGTCGGTCGTATTCCCGAAGCGCCCGGTCTAGCTCGTCGCCATTCACGGCCGGGTCGTAGGGATCGGAATGCTCGGATGCCCAGTGGCTCTCGAACATCATCCGGACACGATCGATTACGTGGATCGCGTCCATCGAGGAGAGCCGGACGTTCCACTCTAGGCCGTCGAACAGTGCCGAATGCGAGAGGTTCGACGAGCCGACGAAGGCGGTCGTGAGGCCAGATGCCCGCTCGAGGAGCCACGCCTTCGCGTGGAGCTTCGTGGTTCTGGCGTCCATCGCCACCCGAATCTGCGCTCCGAGTGAGAACAACTCATCGACCGCTCGCTTCTCTGTGGTGCCCATGTAGGTGGTCGTGATGACCCGGATGCGACCGCCGCGGCCGATGACCTCTGCCAGTGAGTCGCGCAAGTGCCGAACGCCGGTCCAGATGACGAAGGCGCAGATCAGGTCGACCGAGTCTGCCGTCGCTAGCTCGGCCTTCAGCTCGGATCCGATGTTGGGCTGGCCTTCTGCGTTGACGAGAAGATCGCTCTGGCTGAACGGGGTTGCCGGCGAAGGCGGGAGGGGCAACGGGTCTCCGAGCGGGGATCGCCGCTTGATGCCGGACAGGATCCGCGGCGGCAGCATGACCTCCACGGCGTCCCACTCGTCGTCGTCCCGGACGAGTTGCCGGAGAACTCCGTTCAGACGCTCGACCTGAGCCTCGGCGGACTCGTCACCCCCGAGCTCGCGCCCGACCTCCCGCATCGCGTGCCGAGCGAGCCGTTCCGGTCCCTCGGCTGGATCAAGGGCTTCCTCCGCGCGCAGCTCAGCATCGAGCTGCCCAAGCTCGCGCGCGAGCGATCGGGTAATGAGGTGGTCTCGCGGCCCTGGTTGCAGTCCATCCACGGCGCAGTTGCTGCCTAGCAGCGCTACCGCTGGGCGTGATCGGCCACGACGACGGCCAATGGAACGACTTCCTCGATGGCGCCGCCGGCATCGACGTGGATGTGGGCATCTTCTTGAGTCGCCGGCACATCGCCTCGAGCCCACCCGCGCTCATAGCCGGGGGGACCGCTATGAAGCTGGACCGCTAAGAAGTCG
Source organism: uncultured Solirubrobacterales bacterium (assembly GCA_963763525.1). Taxonomy (GTDB): domain Bacteria; phylum Actinomycetota; class Thermoleophilia; order Solirubrobacterales; family Solirubrobacteraceae; genus Palsa-465. The sequence continues at coordinate 103,269 of CAVXPA010000003.1, read as the reverse complement.
TCTCCCGTGACCGCCCAGTCCGTAATCGTTCCTAGTGCCGCCGCGCTGATCTCCATCGTGCCCACCTGCGCAGCCTACTGCGCCGTTCGGCCCGACGACCAGCCGAAAGTCGACTTTTGACACGCGTTTGACAGAGCCTTAAACAGCGAGACCCCCGATCTCTCGGAGGCCTCGATTTCCAGCGACGTCTTAGTGAGGTCTTCACGTTTGTGTGTTTGCGGGGGTTTTTGGTGGTCGTGTTCGTAGTTGCCACGGGTTAGGCGCTCGCTGGCCACGCTTTGCGCTGGTTTTTGGTGTGGCTGTGTCGGCGTCGGGGCCTGGCGTGAGCGTGGGGCGATGTGGTGTCTGGTGAGCGGGCCGGTGGTGCTCAGCGGCCGGCCCGGTGTGTGTCGGTGGGCGGCTGGGGTTGCCAGCCCTCGGCGTGCTCGGCGGTGCGGAGGGAGAGCGCTTCGAGCTCTGAGATCAGCCGGCGGAGGCGGCGGTTGTTCTCGAACCAGGGCTGGTAGCGCTCGAGCTGTTCGGGGGTGAGGCGGCGGGTGAGGGTCTTGCCGTTGACCTTGCGTGTCCAGGTGATGTAGGGGCCGTGGAGGCGTGGCGGGTCGGCGTGGCAGGCGCAGTTGGGTTTGCCGCAGCGGTTGGTCGCGATGTTGATCGTGCCTGGGAGGATGTGGTCGATCGCGGCGAGTTGTGCGTGCAGCTCGGCGAGGCGGCGCTCGGGCGTTGAGGGGTTGGCTGGCATCTGGGCGGGTGTTCGGGATGCTACGTCCGTCCGTCCGATAGTAGTTCTACTCTCGGATCGTTCTCGTGTTGAGCAGCGATCGGACAGCGAGCGAGCGAGCCGTCACGGGCGTGCGGGCGGCAGCGGTGATCGCCGGCTGGGCCCCCCGGTCGCTGTCTGGGGCGGCGGCCGCGTTCGCGCGTGAGGTGGTCACGCGCGCGGCTCCGGTCACGCCCGGGCGGGCGAAGGCACTGTTGTTCGCGGCCGGCAGGCTGGCCGCGTTCGCCGAGTCGGTCGGGCTTGAGCTCGAGCCGCGGGTGGTGCTCTCAGGGGCGAGGATCGAGCGGTTCGTGCTGGTCGGCTGCCCGACGGTGTCGCCGGCGACACGGCGGACGCTGCGGACCAACCTGCGGGCGCTCGCGCGCGCGATCGAGCGCTACCCCGAGCCGGCAGCGGTGCCGCTGGTGCGCGAGCGCGCGAAGGCGCCGTACTCGCCCGCCGAGATCGACGGGTTCCTGCGGCTCGCCGATGCGCAGAGCACCCGGGCGCGCCGGTTGCGTGCGAGCGCGCTGATCTGCCTCGGTGCGGGCGCCGGGGTGATCGCCGGGGAGTTGCGGCACGTCCGCGGCCGCGACGTCGTTGCGCGCTCGGGTGGGATGCTGGTCACGGTCGGCGGCGCGCGCTCGCGCTCGGTGGCGGTCTTCTGCCGCTACCACGAGCGACTGTTGGAGGCCGCCTCCTTCGCCGGCGATCGGTTCATCATCGGTGGGCGGGACCCGGATCGGCGCAACGTGACCGACAGCTTGTGCGCGCTGCTGTCGACCGACAGCGCGCTACCGAGGCTGCAGGCCGGGCGGCTGCGATCGACGTGGCTTGTGGAGTGCTCCCGACAGATCGGGCTACCGGCGTTCATGCAGGCCGCCGGGATCATCTGCAGCCAGCGGCTCGGGGACCTCGCCGCGCAACTCCCCGCCGCCTCCGAGACAGAGCTGATCGCGCTGCTCGGAGGGCAGAGCGCGTGAGCGCAGAGCTTGAGCGGATCGAGCAGATCATCGACACCTCCGGGGTGGCCGGGGTCATCGAGCGGCGACTCCCTGTCGGTGTCCGCCCCCGCCAACTTCACGTCCGCACGCTGCTGATCGCGATGACGCTCGCGCTGCGCGCCGGCCGCCAAGCGTTCTTGACCGACGTGCACACAACGCTCACAACACTACCCACCAAGGACCAGCGGCGGCTCGGCGTGATCGCCCGCTGGCCGCACGGCGAGCACCGGCTCACCTACCGCCAGGTCGAATACACGTTCGATCGCGTGATCGCAGCGCTCACCAAGGACACGCCGGACGGCACCCCATCCGAGCAGTTGCACGACGTGCTGGACCGGCTGCTCGAAGCGAGCGTCACCGTGCTCGGCGACCCTTCGTCGAGCAGCTACGCGGTCGACTGGACCGACCACGAAACCTGGTCGCTGCCACCACCCAAAAAGCCCGCCGACAGCCACAGCCACAGCCACAGCGAGAGCGACAGCGAGAGCGACAGCGACAGCCACAGCCACAGCCACAGCCACAGCCACAGCCACAGCCACAGCCACAGCCACAGCCACAGCCACAGCCACAGCCACAGCGAGAGCGACAGCGAGGATGATCGGCGGTGCGCGGACCCCGAGGCCTCCTGGGGGCACCGCCGCGGCAACCACCCCGGCCAGAAAGACGAAGCGTTCTACGGCTACTACCTCCAAGCCATCACCACCGTCAAAGACGAGCACGGCCCACAGGTCCCCGAACTCGCGCGCCGCATGCACCTGAGCTCCTGCGATCACGACCCGCCCGCCGCGCTCGTGCCCGTCCTTCAACGGATGCACACCGACGGCATCCCGATCACCGACCTGCTCGCCGACTCCGGCTACAGCTACCGCGTACCAGAGACATGGGCGCTCCCGATCCGCGCGCTCGGGATCCAGCTGATCCAGGATCTGCACCCCAACGACCGCGGCCCGCACGGCACCCACCACGGCGCGACCTGCCACAACGGCAACCTCTACTGCCCCGCCACCCCACACGCACTGCTCCAACTCGGACCACTACACCGCGCCGCCACCAGCGAGCAAACCGCCGTCCATGACCAGCAGTGCTCAGAACTGACCCGCTACAAGCTCTCGCCGATCAGCCGACCCGACCCCGACGGCTACCACCGTGTGATCTGCCCCGCCGCCCAAGGCAAGCTCCGCTGCCCCCACCAGCCGCAATCGCTGACGCTCCCACACGACCGCCCGACGATCCTCGACCCACCCGAGCATCCGCCGGTCTGCTGCACCCAGCAAACGTTCACCGTGCCACCCACCGTGAACGCGAAGACCGCCCAGAAGCACGACTACCCCTCCCCGCAGCACCGCACCAGCTACAACCGACGCACCGCCGCCGAGCGCACCTTCTCAACGATCAAGGACCCCGCCAGCACCGACATCTCCCGCGGCTGGTGCCGACTGATGGGCCTCACCGCAAACGCCCTATTCACCGCCACCGCGCTGATCGCCCGCAACCTCCGCGTGGCCGACGCCCACGCCGCCCGCCAAGCCGAAAATCAGCGACGCGAAGCCTGCGGGCTGCCGCCCAAACGACGCAAACGCCGACGGCAGACGATCCACGACCTCGCCGCGACCGCGCACGCGCCCTAACCCGCCGCGCAACCCCGCCACGACAACCACCCAACACCCCTGCCGGACGCGCCAACCCAGTGCTGCCCCAGCGCCCCGCCACCCGGCCAGTCAACCACGAAACCACGCCCCCGGGCCACTACCAAACAGCCATCACGATCCCGACAACCCACGCGCGGATCCGTCCGACCCAAACGTGAACATCAAAGGCCTTCAAACGTGAAGACCTCTTAGTAGCGGGGGCGGGATTCGAACCCCCGACCTTCGGGTTATGAGTCCATGCGCCGGGATCAGGTATGTTGTCGTTTACAGGGGCTTTGTGATTCCGCCGCAGGTTGCCTGAGGTTAGATTTGCCTAGCTTGTTACACGCTTCGTGACACGGGCCGGACGTCCCTGGCGCCGAACTCCTCGGCCCGAACAGCCTGACTACCTAGGCTGAGACCCACGCCCCGCACTGCTCCGGCAGGTCCGTCCCTGTTCGAAGCCCACGCGCTGGCACAACGACCTACGCGTCCGGTTCGGTCAATCCCAGGGAGCGATCCCCTGGCGCCGACAAGTGAGACGAGACCGCGGCCGGCGTCGACCGGGGCAGGCGGTAGCGGAAGCGTGGACCCGGCCGCCATCACGCGCGTCGACAGCCGCGACGCGGGCGGCGCCCGAGTCGGCCAATCACCGATCGTCCGCAAACCCGGCCGAGCGCGCTGCTCGCCGAAACCGGGGCCCGCGCGTCGTGTCGAGCTTCGCGCCGATACATGGGTATCGCTTGCCGCTTGGCTTCGCCTGCCGACGGCCAGCGCGGGCGACTCGCGCGCTCTAGTCCACGCGTGACGGTCTCGGCGTGCGGCTACGGCGTCAGCCGTCGAGCTCGACGGGGCCTTACTGCGTTCGCCGGGCGTTCAGCTCGTCGATCACATCAAGGGTGAGATCGACCTCGCGGTTGCGAGCGGCGGTCTTGGCCCCTTCGATGATCAGCCCCTCGCGCTTGATGTCGACTGGCAACATCGGAGCCGCCAGAGCTCACCGACGCGCACACCAGGTCTCGCCGTAACCGCGAGCATCGGGCGACGACCATTCTGCAGATCGCGCTTGGCGGTCCATTTCACTAGCGACTCGCAGCAGTTCCGCCAGTTCATCCGGTTCAAGCACTCGCCTCACGGGGCGAGGTGCCTAGTCAGTGTCGCTTTCCGCGCGCCGGTTGACATCCAGGCCTCCGCTCGACCGCGGTCGACGATGCTCCCGAGCGCCATGACCGGTCTCATTGATGCTGCCAGGACTCATCGGCATCCGGCGCTGGCCCGGATTGTCCCGCGGCGCCCAGTCAGCTCGATTTACACGCAACTGTCCAGGACCGGCTGGCGAGGGTTTTGTCTAAACAGCCAGGCTTCACTCGCAGATGGTGCGTCGTCTGAACAGCCATTTTCCATCCTGCTTGACCAGCTCGTCCTTATAGTGCAAGGCCATGCGAATTTCACATGTGCTATCCACGCTAACGGGTGGATCCGTGGCGCGCACGGCCATTAGATAGCACGTCCCGTAAGCGCCATATTCGGTAGGCTCGATTACGATACTAGTATTCCAGTGATATCCTCTCCTCTTTCCCCTTCTCGCAAAAAAATACTCCGTGTGCTCGATTAACTCATCATAGCCCTTAGGGCTCTGACGAGGAGCCCCGAACACTTCCCAACCCGCCGGCATCGTCAGTTGACCATCTCGAGTGAAGCAGGCCACATATCCGTCTCGATCCCCATGGTCAAAGGTGGTGGTGTATCTTGCGTACAACTGCTGGATTGCGATGTAGTCGTCGGCTGACAGTTTCAAGTCGGCGTCCGTGTGGCTAGACGACATAAGCACTCCTCTGGTTGTGTAAGTAGTAGCCTCTTGGGTCACGTGCAATGCTGCGTCGGGAACGAGATCTCCTCGGGTTGGTCATTGGACTACCACCCCTACTCTCCTACGCTTTGGACCCGGGTGTAGGGGGTCGGGGTGTTGACTGGGCGTTGTGAGGTCACCCGGAGAGGCAGGGAAGTATCTGCCGGGCTCGGTCAAGACGTGTGACGCCGTAAGAGTCAAGCAACTCGCCGAGCCATCCAGGCCGGTCTCGCTGAGTGGATAGTCGCCAACGCCGTCGAAGTCCCCATTCCGCAGTGACGATCGTGCCAGCACGCGCAGGCACCGCTAGGTCCGCGCTGAAGCCGACAGTGTCGGCCCACAGTCACCTCGGCTCGTAGGCCGCCATTGGCGGTGAGCATGACGACCGCCTAGATGCGCTTTTTGAATCCGCAGCGGTTGGGGGTAGAAGTACTTGGCCATCGGCGTAGTCAAAGACGCTGGTGGGCGGATGCGCTATGCCCTTCTCCACCCGGGGAGACGTCCCGCCTCTGCTGACGGGTTAGCAAACGGGCGCTGGGCGCGATTGCGAACATCTGGCCGCGATGGTGGCAAGTTAGACCATGTGGCCCCATGCGTCAAGCAGCGTTGCGGATTGTGAGAAGAGGAAGCCAACAGCCCGGGTTCGGCTGCGAACGCCGGTCGCGACCGGATAGCCCCTGCAGAAACGCTCGAGTTCTGGCCGGAGTTTCGGCGCCAAACGGCGGCCAGGGCTGGACCGGCTCGTAGCTACGGCCGGAAACCCTAGATGAAACGGCAGCACGAACCCCGGTCCCCGAGCGACTGGCGGGCGCGCGGGACAGAACCCAGAACCCACAAGACTCCCAGCCTCCCTGAAGGGAAACCCGCCGGACTCAATCAGCGGGCTGAGCAGGCCTACGTCACCAATCGCGCCCGCAATCGGACGCGCACGGTTCAGGTCGACCCCGCCGCGTCCGGCGCAGTCTCGGCCCCCAACAGCTGCGGACCGCGCCGACTGGCAGCGGATAAGGGTCCAGCTCGTCGATGACCTCGGCGAGAGCACGTTCGCGATCTGGCTCGAGTCACTGGAGCTGATCGCGATCGACGCAGGTAGACGCGCTTCTCGCTGCCGCCCCGGCGCAGAGGGCGTGTGATTCGCGATCGATCCAGCTGGACGCTCACCAACTGCGCGCAGCGTGTTGGCCGGGACGTACGGTTTGCACACGAGCACGAACGGATGGCACTTGGTGTCCAGAGACGCACCCCGCGCCGCAAGTGCGGCGCGTGCTTGAACGATCAGCGACAAATCCACCATGTCGAGCGGGGGTCGGGTCCCGCCTCGCGCGAAGCGGGCGTCAGGCCGCGGCTCGCGCCGGGGAGCCTCTGCTAACGGCGCGCAGCCGGCAGGCGGGCGCGCCGTAGTCGCGGCTGCCGCCCGTCTATCGCCACCATCACCCGTCCGGCGGCGCGGAGAAGCCCGCGCGATAGCTCGGGGATGTCCCGCACGCGGTGGCCGTCTGGCACGAGGGCGATTGCAAACACCATGGCCCCGCCGGGGCCGAAGACGGGGACCGCGATAGAACTGAGCTCCGCCTCGGGCGGCAGGTCCTCGGCGGCGGCGGGCAGGTAGTCGTCATCGTGCGCGAGCGCTGCCGTTGCGAGGCTGATCTCGCGTCGCCCCGCCGGCGTGTACAGGTCGGCGTTCAAGTAGATCTCGGCCAGGTCGACAAGTCTCTCCACGCGGATCCATACCGCATAGCCTCGGCGTCGAATGGCTTCGATCGCCGCTCGGTAGTGATCGCGCTCGGAGTCGGTCAGCTCCGGTCCGAGCCGGTCTAGCCACGCCTCAACCGCCCGGTCGCTTGTCCAGGCGAGAACGATCGAGCCGAATGGAGGAGCCAGCGGATAGCGTTGTCCGTCATGTGATGTGATGCTGCGGGGTCCAGGGATCCCGGCGCGCCCGACGATCAGTAGCTCCTCGCCGGTGGGCAAGACGAGGACACATTCGCTGTCGAACTCTTCTGCGAGACGCTCGGCTTCCCGCTTGGCGTGCATCAGCGCCGGAAAGCGTCGCTCGGCGACGGTGCCCATCGCGATGAGCGCTGGTCCCAGCCCGTACTCGATCGTGTCCGGGTTGCGTAGCAGCAGGGCGCGGTCGGTCAGCGTCGTCAGGATCGAGTGGGCAGTCGTCTTGCTCATGCGCAAGCGGCGCGACAGCTCCGACAGGGTGAACCCGCTGCCGGGGTGCGTCGTGAGGAAGTCGAGGATCTGGACCGCGCGTTCGACCGATGGGCTTCCTCTTCTCATAACCCGCAACCCTACTTGACGCGTGGGGCTACATCGACTAGCTTCCGCCATAGCGGCCCGATGTTCGCAATCGCGCCCATCGCCCCGTTCGTCCGATCCGCGAGGAGAGCGTCGCTGCACCGCGTCCAAACGTCGTGCAGGAGGAGAGGAAAGGAGTTGAGGTGTATGCGCGGTAGCCGTGCCCTCACCGGGCTGGTGATCGCCGTCCTGTGTGGACTCGGGATGGCGGCCTGCGGGAGCAGCAGCAGCTCAGCCAGCAAGAGCAGTGCTCCGAGCAGCAGCAGTAATGCGACCGCCAGCAGCAGTAGCACGACTGGGAGCACTAAGTCGCCGGTGACGTTCGCACTGATCTCATTTAGCGTTCCTGGTGAGAACTATCTGGGCGAGTTCAGCGAGGGCGCCAGCGTCGCCGTCAAGCAGATCGATACGATGGGCGGGTTTGGTGGTCGCCCAGTCAACATCGTTCAATGTAACTCGATGCTGCAGCCGGCAGCGGCGACTGTGTGTGCGCACAGAACAGTCGTGGACCATCCGATCGCAATGTTCGGGTGTGAAACGAGCTGGTATGTCTCTGGGTTGCCGATCTATGCGGCGGCCCACATCCCCAGCTTCAACTGTTTGAACGCTACGCCAGATTTCACCAATCCGTGGAGCTTCGGGATTATCGCCGGCGGTTATGGCCAGGAGCATGCAATCATAAATTATCTATGCTCGTCGAGGCCGGACGTTAAGAAGGTCGTGAGCTTCGGGCCTTCCTTCCCCGGGTCCGCGGGTGAATTCCAGACTGCCACCGCGGCTCCGCTGAAGGCTTGTGGCAAACAGGCCGCCCAGGTCATTATCCCGCTCACTGCGGTGGACCCGGCGCCGTACGTGGCCAAAGTTCTCGCGCAGAAGCCTGACATCGTCATTATCGGCACGCCTTCGGGCCAAGGCGTCCTGGCCTATAAGGCCTTCCAGCAAGCTGGTTTTCCGGCATCGAAGACGTTTTCGGTGGACACCAACTTCACGGGGCAGACTACGCAGGAAGCCGGAACCGCGATTGACGGGGCCTATGTTTCGGCCCAGTTCACGCCTTGGGGCGCTACGAGCGACCCTGAGGTGGCTGCGTATATCAAAGCGAGTAAGGCAGCAGGAGTTGATCCTCAAGACGCAACCGTCGAATGGGGCTACGCCGACGTGATGTTCCTCTACACGGCTGCCAAAGACATAGGGTTTGCCAATTTCAACTCGGCATCGCTCGCTCACTTCATGGACACGGCCTCCGGCGTCCATTACCCGCTGTCACGCGAGCTTGTGAATCCTGGACCGAAGGGGTTCCCGCAGGTCAAGCAACCTTACGACCAGATCATGCAGTGGAATGGCACTGGGTTCACCGTCGTGCCGACCGGGCCTGGCAAGAACGGCTGGCAGTACAGCTTCTAACCATATGGCATCAGCAAGGAGTTCTCGCACGCAGGGCGTGTTTCCGGCCTGGGAGGGGTGATCGAGATGGTAACTAGTGTTGTCAGTGGTACGCGCGAGTCCATGTTTGACACTCCGTATGTTGATGTCGATGAGTGGCGGGATGAGCCTGTGCGCCATCGGTACGTTCATGGTGGCTTTGAGCAGACCGAGACGCGATTCGCGTTCCACTTTCCGCCCGCTGAGCGCTACGAAGGGCGCTTCTTCCATTATGCTCATCCGTGGTCTGGGTACGAGCACACCCAACTGGCTGGCCCGATGACGTTGACCGGGGTTGACTTCGCTGTGGCGAGTGGGGCGTATTTGGTGGAGTCAAATGGCGGGCGGCTGACGCCCACGATCGGCGCTGACGATCCGACCATTCATGGCTATCGGGCGGCGGCGGCGGCGGCTCGGTATTCGCGGGTGATGGCGGCGGAGATGTATGGTCAGCATCGCCCTTACGGCTACTGCTACGGGGGCAGCGGGGGAGGTTGGCGAAGCAGCAGCTATATCGAGAACGGCTGGGACGTCTGGGACGGCGCGGTGCCCCTCGTTGTGCCCGCGCGTTTGTCGGTGCCCAACCAGGTCTCGGCGTTCGCGCATGCTTGGCGGCTTTTGCGCGGGAAGACGGCGGGTATCGTCGATGCGCTCGATCCCGGCGGCAGTGGTGATATCTACGCGGGGCTGAACGCGGATGAGCGGGAGGCCTTGGCGGCTGTAATCCGACTCGGCTTTTCCCCGAGGTCGTTCTTTGATTTCGAGGCGATCTCCCGATCCTACGTCGGCAGTATGTGGGCCTGCTTTGCCGACTGGTACGTTGAGTGGGATCCGGGCTACTTCGAGGACTTCTGGACGGTGCCCGGGTATCTCGGCGCTGACGCCAACGGTTCGATTGCTCGCGCACGGATCCGCCAGACGGCGAAGGTGACCCACACGGTGATGCCAGAGGAGGCTGCCAAGCTCGGCTTACCCCTAACCCTGACGATGAGGCTGGAGGAGCAGAAAGAAGCGCCACCCGTGGCGCTTCAGATCGACGGACTCCCGACGACCCCTGACCTTCTGGGGGCAACGCTCACCGTCGCCAGCGGCGCCGCCGAAGGTCGCACGCTATACATCACCGATGTCGTCGACGGCAATATCGTGTTGCCAGGCGAGGCACTCACCCACGCCCACGGTCTAAGTGGCATAGCAGCAGGCGACGAGGTGCTGATCGACAACTCGAATCATCTCGCCTACCAGACTCTCCATCGGCATCAGATTTACGCTGATCCGCAAGACCAGGCATTCTGTGTCGCCGGGCAGCCGATCTATCCTCAACGCCGACAGCTGCTCTGCGAGCGTGTCGAGCGTCGCGCTCGTGGCGCCAATTTCACCGGCCGCTTTCCCGGCAAGATGATCATGGTTCAGTGCCTCATGGACGAAGGAGCCTGGCCGAACAATGCCATCTTCTACCGGAGGTTGGTCGAAGGCGTATGGGGACCGCCGGTCGACGAGCACTACCGCCTTTGGTTCGTCGACCACGCGCCGCACAGCTGGAGTCGAGGCCTCGAAGTGCCAGACGAGCGCCGGCCTGCGAAGGCGACCCGCGTAATTAGCTACGCCGGAGTCATCCGGCAGGCGTTGCGCGACGTCGCTGCGTGGGTGGAACAGGGAGTGCCACCTCCGGCCAGCACCGAGTATGACTACGTCGACGGGCAGGTGCTGGTGGCCCCCACCGCCGCGGCCCGTAAGGGCATCCAGCCCGTGGTCTCGCTGACCGCCAACGGTGGCGTACGGGCGGAGGTGCCCGCCGGCGAGGCCGTGAGGTTCAGCGCGGTCGCCGAGGTGCCAGCGAACGCGGGCACGATCGTGGCCGCAGAATGGGACTTCGAGGGACGAGGCGACTACCCCCTTGTCGAGAGCAACCTCGACGGCACTGCCAGTCGCTTGACTCTCACGGCATCGCACATCTTCGATGAGCCAGGCACGTACTTCCCTGCGCTCAGAGTGAGCTCACAACGCGACGGCGACACGGCAACGCCGTACACTCGCGTTCCCAACCTTGCCCGGGTGCGAGTTGTGGTTCGATGACCGATCCGACCGGAGCTCGCGGCGGGTCACGGCTCGGCTGTGCTCCGCCCAAACGCCACTTCGTGTGCGTGACAGAACGACGGAATAGGACCACCTGGTCTCTACACGTCCGGAGAGCGTCCCGACGGGCCGCCGGGCATGCTCGCGCAGAGTGCGCGCACCGTGTACTCGACTGTGTGTTAGCAACGGCGTGTCTGACAGCGACCACAAGAGCCAGTGGCGCTGGTGCAACGTCGAGCTCACGGCGGCGGTCGCCAAGAGGCGGCTGGCCTTGGCTGAATGATGGGAGACGCTTGAGTGCGTCTGCCCGAGCGCGCGATTAGAAAGGTGTGAAAGATGGTGCAGACGACGTTGTTGACCAAAGAGCCGAGCGTCCTTGAGGGACTGCGGGAAGTGACAGACGAGGAGATCGCTCGCTTCCATGAGCAAGGGTGGGTTAAGCTCGACGGCCTCGTGTCGCCAAAATTGGCGGCCGAAATGCTCGACGCGGCGAACCAGGTCTTGGCGGCACACGGCGGCGACGCACCGGCGAAGTTCGACGCCTACGGGCTTTATCCCGACGATGACGAGGCCGGTGGCGAAGCACGCACAGAAGTTACCTTCAAGTCGAAGAAGGTCGTCGACATTGGCGTGTGGCAATCCTACCATTGGCTGGCGCGCGACGATGCCGTCGAGCCCTTCTACTCGATCGCGTTCGGGAGGACCATGGGGCGAAACGCACAGCGGCTGCTGAACCGCCCGGTCGGCGTACGCTATTACACCGACCAACTCACCCGCAAGATGCCAAAGGGTGGAATCGGCAGCGCAGCGACGCCTTGGCACAGTGACCAAGCTCCGACCGATCGCGGGGGCCACATGACATTCTGGATCGCGCTGGACGAGGTCACCCCAGACATGGGCAGCATGCGCTTTCTCACCGGCTCGCACCGCGAAGGCATGTGCGGGCAACCCACCGCCGACGCCGACCTCCTCGCACAGCGCCCAGAACTCTTTGAGCGGTACGAGATGTCGCCGCCGCTGCACTACCTGCCGGGCGACGCGACCGTACATCACCAATACACGCTTCACGGCGGCTTTGAGAACACCTCTGAGCGCCCCCGAATTAGCTGGCTCGTCAATTACCTTCCTGCCGACGCACGATACATCGGTCGGTTCCCTCTCCCCTTGTTCGATGATCTCAACCTGCAGTTTCGCGATCCAATCGATCACCCGCGGTTCCCGATCGTCGGCCAGTAGGCGCTTGGCGGCCCAGTCCGAGCAACGAGATAGCGCGTTAGAACACAACACCCGACTCGCGCCGACAGTGCAGCTGTAAGTACTGTCAGAGGAGGATGTTTGTCACGGAGGTGCGTATGACTGCGATGAGTAGGCCGCTCGTTACTGGTAGTGTTGTCGGCGGACGGCATGGCTGGGCGTTCGGCCGGATGCTGGGAGAGCCGGCGACGTACGGCTTGGTGGAGGAGGAGTTCTTCATTGAAGGAATCGCCTCACGGTACGCAGTCGCACCTGGCACGCAGTTAGGATGGGATGGGCGATGGCAGGTCGAACCAGTAGGCACCGCCTCATATCGCACGCGCCTGCTCGTTTTGCGCCCCGCCGACTCGGCGGGGTTCAACGGCACGGCGGTGTTGTGCTGGAATAACGTCTCGGCTGGCTATGATGCTTTTGGCGGCGCTGACAGCGTTGAGGTCCTCGAAGGCGGCTATGCCCTCGTCGCGATCACGGCGCAGCGGGTCGGCGTACACGGGATCCCGCCAAATCCGCAAGGGCTGATCGCCTGGGACGAGGACCGCTATGGCTCACTTTGCATTCCGAGCGACGACTATTCCTTTGACATCCTCACCCATGTCGCCCGGGCCGTGCGGCCCGAGCCGGCGACGGTGTCTGTCGACCCGATGGGAGGCTTTGAGGTGCAGCATGTCATAGCCGAAGGCAGCTCGCAATCAGCAGGGAGGCTCGCCACCTACGCGAACGCGATCCAGCCGCTGGCGAAAGTCATCGACGGGTTTATCCTCAGCCTATACTTCGGCACGGCCGCACCGCTCGAGGTCGGCGACACTGTGATAGCTGTCCCTTCTCCAGGCAGCGAGGAGACAACCCGGCGTCCGCCGCTAGTCGGGTCCCACACGCTGCGTGACGACCTTGACGTTCCGATCATGGTCGTGAACTCGGAGTCGGAAGCCTTGGCATACCACGGAGTGCGTCAGCCCGATACCGATCGGTTTCGGTACTGGGAGTCGGCTGGCACAAGTCACATCTCTTTGCAGGTTATGCGATCCGTGGCTGCTCGAACCGAGCGCGACTTCGAAATGCCCGTGCTAGCGGTGGATGAAGAAATCAACCCGGTGTCGAACGCGCCTGTCGATGACGCGGCGCTCCATTACATGCGCACTTGGGTGGAAAGCGGCACTCCGCCGCCCGTTCAGCCGCGCATCGAGATAAGCGGCGATCCGCCGCACATCGTCCGAGACGCGCACGGCATCGCACGCGGAGGAATCCGGCTACCCCAGGTCGAGGTTCCGCTCGCCCACAGCAGCGCGATCCCAAGGACACCCGACATCTGGGGTCTCCTACGAGGATCGTACACGCCCTTCTCGAACGAGAAGCTGCGGACCCTATACGAGGACAGCGCGACCTACCTCGCACGCTTCGAACGGGCAACACGCAGCGCCGAAAAGGCCGGTGTGATCCTTCCGCGGGACGCCGACGCACTGATGGCGCACGCGAGCACCAACCTTCCGTTCCCCGAATCTACAACGTGACTACTCCCTGGCACCCTCCCCCGGTTCTTTCGGAGCGTTTGGCGACAGTGTCGCGGACGGGATCAGCTATCGGTCGGCTGGCCAGTGTTTAACGCGTCGGTCTGAATTTGCTTCAGCGTCTTGCCGTGGGTGTCCTTCCATTCGGTGCGTCCGTTGGCGCCGCGCCCAAGCAGAACGCCGGCGGCGCTCGACGGCGAGTCAAAGACGTAGTCCTGTGTCATCCATGAAGGGGCGGGAGTTGTCAAGGCCCGGGGTTGTGGGCGGTGGGGTGGCGGTTGCGTGCTCGGGAGGTCGGCGTGTGTGAACCGTGCGACGGTTGTGGTTGCGGGGCTTTGCCCCGGTTCGTGGCGGGGTTGCCGGGCGAGCCTGGCCGGGTCAAGCGCGCTCAGGCGTGGGCGTGGGTGCTCGGCGCCGGTTGGTGGCGCTTGACGCGGGCGGGTGAGTCTGGCAGGAGGGTTGCTGGTCATGGTGCTCTGGGGGTTGGGCGCCGGTTCGCTGATTGCGGTCCGGTGTGGGAGGAGGCTCCAGTCATCCATTCGGTCGCGCGGGGCGGACCAGGGTGTCGTGCGGTGCCAGGGGGCTCAATCAAGACCGGCGGCCGTCCTGCTCGGTTGGGAGAGGAGGCCAGACACAGGAGCGAGCTCGCCCTGGCTTGCACCTCGCGCCCTGGTGCTGAGCGCAAGTTTGGTGTGGGCTGGCGCTGCTCATGCGGCTTGCGCCAGCTCCTCGTCGTTGTCGGTGGGGTGGGCGGTGAGGCAGCGGATCTCGCCGTCTCTGAGGCCGTGGGAGTGGTAGGGTCGGCGGGAGGCGCCCACGCCGCGCGGCATGGCCGACTGGCGCTGGTTTCCTCCCGCCGCCACCTCGAACCGTGCATGCGGTCCTCTCGCACACGGCTCACCGACGTTCTTCACCGCCGGCATTCAGCTTCCCGTGGCGCCATGGCCGGTTGGGCCGGGGCGCGATGATGGTTCCGTTGAGGCTGATCAGTCCGAAGCGATCCGGCTTGTGAGCCAGAACCCAGTAGCCGTATCGCTTGCGTTGCTTGTGGCGCTTGGCGATGAACCCTGCCAAGTGCCGGTAGGCGTGGAGCATGATCTTGGTGAAGAACCGGGCGGAGTTCCCGTAACGGAAGTAGCCCGCCCAGCCGCGCAAGAACCGGTTGAGGTCTCGCACGATCACCTCGAGTGGGACCTTCAGCCGCGAGCGGTCGGTGATCTCCCGGATCCGCTGGCGGGCATGTCCCATCGCCTGCCGTGAGGGCCAGCGGACAAGGAAGGCGAGATGTTTTGACCGTGGCGTGTTGCCGCGCACGTAGCGATGATGGAAGCCGAGGAAATCCAGTCCCTCGCCTCCTTCTCGCAGATGCACGATCCGCGTCTTGGCCGGTTTGAGCTCGAGGCCCAACTCGGCCAGGATCGCGGTGAGCGCCTCGATAGCGCCCTCGGCGTCCCGCTTGGTCTTGCATACCGCCAGCAGATCGTCGGCGTAGCGCAACAGAACCCCGTGTCCGCGTGTCTGCCATTGCCGGTCAAGCCGGTGCAGGTAGACATTGCACAGGCAAGGTGAAATCACCCCGCCTTGAGGGGTTCCAGCCGTGCTCCGCTTGACCGCCGCGTCTTCCATGACCCCGGCGCGCAGCATCGCGCGCAGGAGCTTGAGCACGTGACGGTCGAGATCCGCTCCTCGATCGCCGCCATCAACCCAGAATGCGGGATCGCCTCAAAACAGTTAGAGACGTCCGATTCCGCCACCCACCGAGCGCCCCGCCAGGACTCATCAAGGAGAACCTGAAGGGCGTCGTGCGCCGAGCGTCTCGGGCGAAACCCGAAGGAGCACTCCAGCATGTCGGCCTCGAAGATCGGCTCAATGACGATCTTCGTCGCCGCCTGCACAACACGGTCACGGACAACAGGGACCGTGGCATCAAACTGCACCCCCTGCAGCTCTGATTTTGGTTTGCGGTGGTAGGTGGATCGAGCTGGCGACCAGCTCGCGGCAGCGCTGCTGGACGTCGGGACCGTATGCGATGTAGAGCCGGTTGGCGGGCCCGCGGCGGGCGGCGAGCTTGCCGGTGGACAGCCACGCGTAGACGGTTCCGTCGGAGATCCCGAACTGTTCCGCGAGCTGGCTGACGGTCACCTCGCCGTCACGCGGCTGGCTGGGGCCGATCCGGTAGCGCCAGCGCAGCCACCTGACGGCTTTCTCGTCGAACGGGAGGCCGGTGCTGGTGCGCATCCCGGCGGTGTTGAGCTGCTCGGCGATCTGCGTGTTGGTGTGCTCGGCGGCGAGTCGCTTGATCAGCTCGATCACTTGCGATGGGGTGCGCTTGGCGTCGGCGGGCTTGGGCGGTCGCTGGGCGGTGTGCTGCTCGGCTGCGCCCGAGCGCCAGCGGATCCCGACCTGGAGCTCGCGAGTGTCGGGGTGGGAGGTGAGCGTGATGTCGGCGATCATCGCGCGTAGCAGCCGCTTGCGGTCGCGCTGGGCGGTTGTCTGGGCGGCCCACAGCTTCGGGAGGTGTTGACGGACATCGAGGATGGTGATCGTGGCGACATGCTGCGTGGTGATGAGGGGTGGCGAACGACCGAACGATCGAAGCTGGACGCGCGAACGTTGAAACGTTCAAAGGGGGTAGCTTCGCTTCGCCGTGGCTGTCAAGAGCGCCGCTTCGCGGCTCGCTGCGCTCGGCCCTGCCGGGCCGCTCGTTGACAGCCCCGTTTCGCTTCGCTGATGGGCTGGTGAAGGGTTGCGCTTGGCGCGTAACCGGTCGCGGTCAGCTGGGGGTGGCGGTCCAGAGCTCGGCTGGCCGCCCGTTGGTGAGGACGCGGCGGCTGGTGACCTTGCCGTCATGGGCGAGCGCGGCGAGCGCTTGGTCGAACTGTGCGGTGGTGGGGTTGCGATGCAGCAGGTCGCGGAGCTGGGTGCGGGTCAGCCCGTCGGGGAGTGCGTGTTTGAGCGCGGCGTGGATCTGGTGGGCGAGCGGGTCGCCGGCGGTGCGCTCGAGCGCCCAGGCGGCTGAGCGGGCGGCGTAGTCCCATAGCGCGAGCGCCGCTTGGAGGTGCTGAGGCTGGATATGGCGCTGGCCGTCGAGCAGCGCGTAGAGGAGCGCGAGCCGGATCGTGTGCGCCTCGGCGCGGGCGGTGAGATTGCCGGCGAGCCCGTCGGCGGGCCGGGTGAGCTGCGGGTAGGTATGCCACCACAGCTCGCGCGCAGCGGGGTCGAGCTTGACCTGTCCGGCGGCTTGTGCGTGGTTGATGGTGGCGGCGAGGTAGCGGGCCAGGCCTGTGCCTTTGAGCGGCTCGGGGTCGCCGCCTTCGGGCAGCAGCCGCACGCGCCTGACGACCGCGAATACGAATCTGTTGAGGAACCCGTTGGCGAGCTCGACGGTCGTGGTGTGACGGCGCAGCTCGGTGGCGGTGATGTGGCCGATGATCGAGATGTGCGCGCTGGTGGCGCGGGCAGGGGCGGTGCGGGTCAGGAGCGCCAGCGGCCGACCATCCCACGCTGACCTGAGTACCGGCGAGAGCGTGTTGATCTCACGCTGGGTCTGTTTGAGCACGCTGACGAACTCCGGTTCTGCGACCAAAAGGCGCTTGTCCGTGACGCCGGCGTCGGGGCCGTTGGGGTCACGGACCGTCCACACCAACCCCTCGCCGCTGGATAGGCCGGTGGTCAGCCGGGACGGGAACGCCGGGTCTGCCTCGGTGAGGAGCCTTGTGACGTGGTCAAACGAGCTGCCCTTCCGGGCGCGACTCGAGTCACCGATCAACAATAGGAACTGGTTCGGGTGATGCAGGGTCGCCTCGACCCGGAAGTGAGCGCCACGACCGATCAGCGCGCCACAGCAGACCAGCAGCTGGGTGAGGATCGCAACAGGATCGGCCTCCGTGTTCGGTGCGATCTTGGCGACGACCTGTCCTGCCAGCCCGTGAAACGCCTCTTCGCTGGGCGGCGCCGGCCAGCCCGCGGGCATCGGGAGCGTGATGGCTGCGGGCCGGCCGGTCGCCGGATCTGACGGGGCGCTGTCGGGATCGAACAGCGAGATCTCCTCGCCGGTCACTCGGCAGCGATCTCGGTGACGGCGGCGCGCGCGGCGCTCTCGTCGCAGATCGACTTGTTAGTTGAGTAGGCGGCGATCAGCGATTGGGTGGCGAGATTGTTCACCTGCCGGGGCAGCCCGCGGGAGGCCTCGTGGATCAACGCCACCGCGTCATCGGAGAACAGCGTGTCGGAGCGACCGGCGAGCTTGACGTGATGGGCGATGTACTCACCGGTCTCTTTCAGGTCCATACCGTCGATCGTGCAGCGCAGCGCGATCCGCTGATCCAACGCGGCAAACACACCCTGGCGGAGCTTGCGGCGCAGCGTCGGCTGGCCCAGCAGCAGGCACGCGAACGTCGCGCGGGAGTCCATCTCGGCGTTGGTCAACATCCGCAGCTCCTCGAGCTGCTCGACCGACAGCAAATGCGCCTCGTCGAGGATCAGCACCACGGTCTTGCCGCGCTCTGTGGTCTCGGCGGCGAGCAGGTCGGTCGCCTGCGGGATCAGCGTCGCCCGGTAGAACCGCGGCGTGGCGCCGAGCGCGGAGACGATCTGGGTGTAGATCCCGCGCGCGCCGATCGCCGGGTTGGGCAGGTAGACGATCGTGTGACGGCTTGCATCGAGCATCGCCGTCGCCGCTCTGGCGGCGACCGTCTTGCCGGCGCCGACCTCGCCGCACACCACCCCCAGCGCCCGCTCGCTGATGATCCAATCGATGCGGGCGACGGCCTCTTGGTGAGCGGCCGAGGCGAACAGCATCGAGGTCGCCAGCTCCTTGGTGAACGGGGTTCGCGAAAGCCCCCAGTGCGCCCTGAGACGATTGATGCTCATCCGATGCTCTCCTTCGTGTCCTGGTCGTCGACGTTGTCGTCTTTGCTGCCCGGGCTGGGCAGGTGGCGGTAGTCGATCCGCTTCTGCAGCTCCCGCTCGCGGCGCTGGCGGATCAGTCCGAGGTAGTCGATCCCCGTCGGCTCGGCCGGCTTGGCCGGCGGCTGCGCGCGTGGGTGCACGTGCCGTTTGATCTGACGCGGCACCGCCAGCCCTTGGCCGAAGTTTTTGGGGTGAAGGCACGAAATCGCCCGGAGCGGCTGGGGTTTGGCCGTTCCGGGCGGGCGGTTTCCTGTCTACTTGCTGGCGGGCTTGATGCCGAGGTGCTCGAAGGCGGACGCTTGGAGCTCGGTGGGGGTGGTCAGGCGGGTGAAGGTGTAGCGGCTGTTGCCGATCCGAATGGTGTTGCGACACAGCGTGCCGAGGTCCTTGAGCAGGTCTTCGAGGCTGTGGGCGACTTGCCCATCCGCGGTGCGGGCGCTGGCGGCCTTGGCGGCCGCTTGGGGTGAGCGCCTGGCGGGAGCGACCGGGTCGGCCGCCGCGAGGGGTGTGTCGTCGCAGAACAGCATCGGCGCGAGCCGACGCGTGAGCTCGAACTGCGCGTAGCAGGCGAGCATGCACAGGAACGCGTGAGCGCGGACGCGGTCCTCGAGGCGGTGGTGGATGGGGCGGATCTCGAGCGGGGTCTTCATCTGGCGAAACACGCGCTCGTTGACCTTCAGCTGCTTGTAGGCGCGCACGACCGCGGCCGCGCCGATTCTCGCCTGGGGTTCTTGGGTGCGCAGCACGTAGATCCCGTCCAGCAGCGCCTCTTCGTCGATCTGCGCCTGGTTGCGCTGGTAGCCGAAACTCTGATCGGCGATCTGAAGCGTGAAGTGCTTGGCCATCTTGCGCTTGTTGACCACCCGGCCGGCGCGCTCGCCGATCCTCCCCGCGCTCGCGTGCTTGAGCTTGCCGCGCGGTCCGTCGACCATCTGCTTGACCTTCTCGAGATCTTTCTCGGTGAGCGTGAGCAGTTCTTCGCGCTTGCGCGCGCGCTCGGCCGCCACCGCCGGGTTGCGACACACCACCAACCGCTCGCCGGGGAACTCCGGCGATGACACCTCACACAGGCCCTGCTCGTCAAACAGTGACAGCTGGAAGTCCGCGGCGACGGTCAGCTTCTGGATCTGCGGCGCCCGCAGCGCGGTGATGAACCCGACCCCTTGCTCTTTGAGCACCTTGACCCTGGCGTCGGTGATCATCCCGCGGTCGCCGACGAACACGACGTGCTCGATCCCGAAGGACTCCTTCACGCGCTCCACCGCGGGCCCCAGCGTGGTCGGGTCGCCGGTGTTGCCCGCGTGCACCTCGATCGAGATCGGCTGGCCGTCGGGCGCGCAGCACAGCCCGTATGAGATCTGCGGCTTGCCGGGTTTGCCGTCGCGCGAGTAGCCGATCGCCGCCAGCTCACAGCTGCGGCCCTCCAGATAACTGGAGGAGAGGTCGTAGAGCACGAATCCCTCGCCCTGCAAATGCCGGCGCGCGAGCGCTTTCTCGATCCGCGGCTGGCGCTCATACAGCCAGTCCATCGCCGCCAGCAGCTCGGCCTCGGTCACCTCACCCAGTGACAGTTCCTCCGCCAGCGTGGTCTGGTGCACAAGCCGCGTGGTTGACAGCTTCGAACACGGTGAGAGCAACCGCTGACAGACCATCGCCACGCACAGGTCACGCTCGCGGCAGCGCTCCCGACAGATCAGCCGCTCCAGATCGAGCTCGCGCAGCACCCCGAGCACCGCGGCCACGTGCCCGTGCGGCAGCGAGCGCAGGATCTCGAACTCCTCGTCGAGGTCAACCAGCCGCCGGCCGGCGAGCATCGCCCGCAACCCGTCAATCATCCACCCCTCCAGGTGCGACAGGTTGCCGACCGTCTCGTTCTTGACCTTGCCGTCCTCCCGGTATGACCGGCGCAGCAGCGTGGTCCTGTACTCGGTCCCCTTGTAGTGACGACGTGTTTCCGCGATATGGACCTTGCCGCCGCGCTTCGCCATAAGCCGATTATCGCACACGCGCCCTCGATAGTCAAGCTATTTAGTGTCTACATTCGCCAGGCAAAAAGAAGCCCGAGGCCTGCAAACACAGGCGATCGGGCCTCAACCCATCAAAAACTTCCGCCTTGGTGATGACCGTCGAGGCGAACCTCGACCTCGGCCAGCTCGAGCGGGTCGAAGATCAGATCCACCCGCCGGCCCGCGAGTCCCGGGTCGACCTCGTAGGTGTTGCCGTGCATCCCGACCGTGCCGGTCCGCGACACCGTGCGTCGTTCTGACCATCGGAACGCTTCGCGCAGCGCCCGCTCGCTCGGCAGTGCCGGCGGTCCTTGAGCGAGGAACCGCTCGAGCGGTGTCTGTTCGGTCTCCGAGTGCACTCGCCGGTGGTAGACCTGTTCAACCCACGCCTGGAAGATCTGGTTGAGCTCATCCAGGCTTGCGGGCGGGCAGTCCTCGAGCTCGACCAGCCATTGCTGGCGCACGGTCCGGAACGCCCGCTCGATCTTGCCCCGTCCCTCCGGCCGCCCGGGCCGGCTGTGGATCAGCCGGATCCCCAGGATCGCGCACGCTCGCAACAGCTGGCCGGACACGAACGGTGAGCCGTTGTCGACGTAGACGGCCTTCGGCACCCCTCGCGAGGCGATCCCCGCCCGCAACGCCCGCGACGCGTTCAGCACATCCTCCCTGGCCGCCCACCGATACCCGCACAGCAAGCGGCTGTGATCGTCAAGGAAACAGAACAGGAACGCGCGGCGGCCGTCGACGATGGGGCCGTGCAGCGCGTCCCCGGTCCACAGCTCGTTGCGGAACTCCGCCTCGAACCGCCCCAGCGCGCGCCCGATCTGCCCGCCCTTCCACGGCAACCCCGCCGCCGCCAAGTGACGGTTGATCGTGCGCGCCGACGGCGAGCCGCCCTCCGTCTCCAGGACGATCCTGTGGATCTGCGCCGCTGTGCGCGCTGGCTGCTCGCGACGTAGCGCGCACGCCAGCTCCAAAAGCCGCGCCGGCGTCTGGTTCGGCATCCGCCGTGGCGCAGGAACCAGCGCCTCGAACCCACCCTCCCGATACGCCCGGATCCAGCGATCCAGCGTGTTGCGCGACACCCGCACCCACCGCCCATCCGGGCCCAGGTGCTCGCGCGCCGCCAGCGCGCGCACCAGCGCACCGCGCTCCCGCGCCGACAGCGACACGTCCGCCGCCTCGCCGACGATCCGCCAACGGAACACCCCGATCTCCTGCGCCCTGTCCACCATCAACCTCCTGACCGTCGCTGACACCAACCCGCCGGCCAGGATCACGGTCACTCAGGCGCCGGCCAAGGCGATCTCGTGTTGATCAAAAGCAGCCCGCCCGCGGTCAGCGCCGACACCGACGACCACGGCGCCCGACGGGCGAGAACCAGCGACGCCACCCTCGTGCACACGCCGATCGCCTCGAGCGCGTCGGCCACCAGCGACCCCTGATCGGCCGGCGGATCCAGCGAGGCGTCCAGCGCCCGCGCCCACCGCAAGAAGTGAGCGGTGATCAGCTCAGCGCGCGATCGGAAACGCCGCCGCCAATCGCGCACCGTCTCCCCTGGGACCCCCAGTCGCTCCCCGGCCCGCCGATACCCCTCCCGCCCAGCCGACAGCAGCGCCTCGCCGATCACCTCCGCCACATAGCAACGGCGCGCCAGGCACACGTCCGGCAGCAGCACGTGCGTCGTGGCGCAGCCTCGATCACGGCAGCGACCACGACGCGGCCGCAGCCAACGAACCCCAGCGTGCGTGCGGACCTGACGCAGCCGCGCGCAGCCCCAACCTCCCAGCACGCCACCACCACAACACGGGCACAACAAGCGGCCAGCAGCGAGATCCGCCTCGACCCCAGCACGATCGTCTGAGACGATGAGCACGACGTCCTCCAACGGCGTCAGGGCCCCCTCGTCTCATACCGCGTCAAGGTTTCGGCGAGGGGGCCTCAATCAACAGGATCACCAGCATCCTGTCGCCACCGGCGCGCAACCGCCGCCCCACATCACCACCAATCGTGGCGCTGAACAGCAGCGCCATCACCATCCAGCGCGTCGCTCAACAGGAGGTCACGGGCGAGCGTCTGGAGCTGCTCGCGGGAGGGCTCGGGCCTGGGCTTGTTCTGCTCGGCGAGCTCGGCCTCGGCTTCGGCGAGCTCGCGCAGCTTCTGCTCCCAGCGCGTCTCGAGGCTGCGGGCGACCAGCCGGTTGTCCGGCTCGCAGGCGTGGAACGCGCGCTCGGCACGGATCGCCTCATACCGGGCGCGCTCGACGCGTAACTCGACCGCGCGGGTCGACCGTGCGCGGCGGTCGGCGACCTCGTCGGCGGCAGCGAGGGCCAGCTTGATCTCCTTCGGCGCGAGCGCCGCGAGCAGCCGGCGCGCGACGAGCTCGTCGACGACGGTCGTCTTGACCGACCGGCAGCCGGGTGTCGCGTTGTGGTCGGCACGCGAGTGAGTGCACTCGTAGCAGCCACCCTCACGCTGGTAGCGCGTCGACATCGAGCGTCCACACGCGCCGCAGCGCACGATCCCCTGACACAGTGCCGCGCCTTCCCTTGCTGGGCGCTGACCGCCGCGCGTGTCATTAGCCCGAAGCCGCTGCTCGTTGGCCAGGTACTGCTCCCAGCTGATGTAACCGTCGTGGTGGTCGTAGATCAGCACCGGCCACCGCTCGCGCGGCAACTCGGTGACAGTTGTCGTGATCGTGCCATCGGGGCGGACCGTCCGCCGCGAGCGGTGGGAGTGGTCGGGTCGGCGGGAGGCGCCTGCGCCGCGCGGCGTGGCCGACTGGCGCTGGTTTCCTCCCGCCGCCACATCGATCCGTGCATGCGGTTCTCCCGCACACGGCTCACCGACGTTCTTCACCGCCGGCATTCAGCTCCCCTGGCGCCGCGACCGGGTGGGTCGCGGCGCGATGATGGTTCCGTTGAGGTCGATCAGGCCCATGCGGTGCGTCTGGTGGGCGACGACCCACCAGCCGTATCGTTTCCGGCGCTTGTGGCGTTTGGCGATGAAGCCCGCCAGGCGCCGGAGCGCGTGGAGCGTGATCTTGTCGAAGAACTGGGCGGAGTTTCCGTAACGGAAGTAGCCCGCCCAGCCGCGCAGGAACCGGTTGAGGTCTCTGCACGATCATCTTCGACCGGGACCCGTAGCCGCGAGCGCGCCGTGATCTCCCGGATGCGCTGGCGGGCGTGTCCCATCGCCTGGCGTGAGGGCCAGCGGACGAGGAAGGTGAGATGCCGTGACCGTGGGGTGTTGCCGCGCACGTAGCGGTGATGGAAGCCGAGGAAATCCACCCCTCGCCTCCTTCTCGCAGATGCACGATCCGCGTCTTGGCCTGCTTGAGCTCGAGGCCCATCTCGGCCAGGATCGCGGTGAGCGCCTCGAGGGCGCTCTCGGCCTCCCGCTCTGGTCTTGCATATCGCCAGCAGATCGTCTGCGTAGCGCAACAGTACCCCGTGTCCGCGCGTCTGCCCACTGCCGGTCAAGCCGGTGCAGATAGACGTTGCACAGGCACGGGCGAGATCACACCGCCCTGCGGGGTCCCGCTGTGCTGCGCCTGACCGCCCCGTCCTCCATCACCCCGGCGCGCAGCATCGCGCGCAGGAGCTTGAGCACGTGACGGTCTGAGATCCGCTCCTCGATCGCCGCCATCAACCCGGAATGCGGGATCGCCTCAAAACAGTCAGCGACGTCCGATTCCGCCACCCACCGCGCGCCCCTCCAGGACTCATCAATGATGACCTGGAGCGCGTCGTGCGCCGAGCGCCCGGGCCGAAACCCGAACGAGCACTCGAGCATGTCGGCCTCGAAGATCGGCTCAATGACCGATCTTCGTGGCCGCCTGCACAACGCGGTCGCGGACCGCGGGGATCGAGAGCGGGCGACGCTCCTCGGCGCTGCCGGGCTTCGGGATGAACACCCGGCGCGCCGGGAAGCGGACGCCAACGCCCGTCCCTCAGCTCCGCGGCCAGCTCGTCGAGCAGCCGGGCAACGCCGTACTCCTCGACGTCAGCGATGGTCTGCTGGTCGATGCCGGCCGCGCCATGGTTGGCGCGCACCAGCTCCCACGCCCGCTCCAGGACGTCCCTGCGGTGGACCTTGTCATGGAGCGCATGGAACCGTCGTCCGGGATCGGCCTTGGCCGCCCGGTAAAGCGTTCGCTGCAGTTCTCGGACTTTGTCCTGCTTGGTGGTCCTAGCCACGAGTGGCACTCACCGGCCTTTCCCTGTGCGTGACGCGTGAACGAAGCAGCGGCCCTTCCCTCGCCGCGGGTTCTGTTGTCCCGCGGCTCAAGCAGTACTACGGCCGCCTCCGACGCCCTCCCGGCTCGACGTCCACTTCCCGGCTCATCACCGGTTATAGGACGCGACGCTCCGACAGCACATCCGCAGACCACCGGGCCGGGGAGGGCCTCCCCAGTTCCCGCCGCCACCATCTGAACGTTCCACGCCCTCTACGCCGGGGAGTTCTTCAGGGCTGCACTTCCAGGATCTTCACCCCTTCCATGGCCTTCGCCGTGACAGACGCGGCTCGGCTCTCCCTTCCCCCACCCGCAGGCGGGCACACTAACGGCGCGGCAGGCTTCGCTTGACGCTGCGGACCGCTCAGTCGCTCCCCCTAAAGGGCTCTTGACGCTGGGCTTCGACCCGGCCCGTTTCCAGACCGAGCCGCCAGCCTGCTACCGGGCCTCCTGGCAGCTACCCGGACCGGACTCACACCGGCAGGCGACGACGAGCTTATGTTGGATCAGCTAACTCAATCACCACCTCCAACTGCTGGGCGCACTCCGGAGGAACCGTGTAAGCGTGGCCGAAAGGAATGGCTATGCCTACATCTTCTGGTCGTAGTTCTCATAACTCTGCATCGGATGTCGTTGTTGAGGGTCGTGAGGTGGGTCGTTGTGCTTGTTCGAGTGAGGAGCGCAGCGGGGCTTCTGAGCCGACGCAGCGATCCGAGGGGGTCGAGCGGCGAGGGCCGTTGCCTGGTTTGCCGGGCGGGCGGGGGGTCGAGGAGCCGGAGGTTGAGATCTCTGATGAGGTGCTCGATGCGCTGCTTCAGGGCGCCAGCAGTGCGGAGGAGATCGCGGGGCCCGACGGGGTGTTGGCGCATCTCACTCGCCGGCTGCTGAACAGGGCGCTTGAGCTGGAGCTGAGCGCGCATCTGGGCTATGAGGCCGGGCAGGCGCCGCTGGGCGGGGTTGGCAACGCGCGCAACGGGCGCCCGACCAAGACGGTGCTCAGCGATCAGGGGCCGTTGCGGATCCGCTCGCCACGGGATCGCAATGGCACGTTTGAGCCGCAGATCGTCAAGAAGCGCCAGACGCGCTGGCTGGGGTTCGATGAGAAGGTGATCAGCCTGTATGCCCGTGGTTTGACGGTCCGTGAGATCCAGGGGCATTTGGGCGAGATCTACGGGAGCGAGGTCTCGCCGGATCTGATCTCGAAGATCACCGACGCGGTGCTCGAGGACGCCAAGGCGTGGCAGATGTTGAGCGGCGCTTCGTTTCGGGATGTCGTGGTCACGGTGGTTCGGCATGAGGGGTCGGCTACGAAGTAACGAAAGAAGTTGGCGGGACGGAACGACGCGATGAAGGCGGCCGGGTCGGGGGCGCGTGTTGTGCGTCGCGCGTTGAGACCGGCTTCGCCTTTCGCATTGATCACTCGCCACGACGCCGGCCGGTGCGCGAGACGTTGCTGTTGCACGGGGGCGTGGCGGGGCCGAGTGATGGCGGACCACTCGCGCGGAGTGGTCGCGGTTCCGGTCAGACGCCGGGTGCTGGTGCGGCGGTCCAGAGCTCGGCGGTGCGGCCCGCGGTCGGGATCTGGGCGCGGGTCGCGCGGCCGGCGAGCGTGAGCGCGTCGAGTGCGCGTTGGATCTGATCGGCGGGACGGTTGTGCTGCAGGGTGTCGTTGATCTGGCTGCGGGTCAGGCCGTCGGGATGGTTCGTCAGAGCGGCGTGGATCTGTTCGGCGAGCGGGTCGCCGGTCGCGTCGTTGAGCGTCCAGGTGGCGGAGCGGGCGGCGTAGTCCCAGAGCGCGAGTGCTGCTTGGAGATGCTTGGTCTTGATGGTGGGTTCGCCGTCGGCGAGCGCGTAGATCAGCGCGAGTCGGATGACGTGTGCTTCTGCGCGGGCGCAGATCGCGCCGGCGATCCCGTGCTGGTGTGCGTGCGCGAGCTGGGTATAGGCGTGGTGCCACGGCTCACGCGCGGAGGTCTCGAAGGTGAGACGTCCGGCGGTGCGCGCGTGCTTGATCGTGGCGGCGAGCAGGCGTTCCAGGCCGGTGCCGTGAAGCGGGTTGCTGGCTCCGCCTTCGGGCAGCAGTCGCTGCCGTCGACAGCAGACGAGCAGGAACCGGTTCGCGAGCCCGTTGGCGAGCTCAAGGCCGGTCAGGTGATGTCGCAGCTCGGCGGCCGTGATGTGCCCGACAACGGTCACGTGAGCGTCTGTTGAGCGGGCCGGCGCGGTGCGTGTCATCAGCTGCAGCGGGCGCCCGTCCCACGCCGATCTGAGGGTTGCCGAGAGTGTCGAGTTATCGCGCGTGCAGGCCTTCAAGGCGCTGGCGAACTCGGCTTCGAACGCGACCAGGCGCCGGTCCGGGATGCCTGGATCTGAGGCGGTCGGGTCGCGGACCGCCCACACCAGCCCCTCCCCACTACTGAGACCAGTCAAGATCCGCTCGCTCAGCGCGGCGTCGGCGGTCGCGATCAGCCGCCTGGCGTGATCCCAGCTGGTGCCCTTGCGCGAGGTCGCGCTCTCCCCGACGATCAGCACGAACTCTTGGGGGTGATGGCGGGTCGCTTCGACCTGGAAGTACGCTCCTCGGCCGACGGCGGCGCCGAAGCAGACCAGCAGCTGCGCGAGGATCGCGATCGGGTCCGCCTCGGTCTCGGGCTCGAGCCGGCGGACGATCTCGCCGAGCAGCCCGTGATAGGCGGCTGGGGCCGGTGGTGCCGGCCAGCCCGGTGGTGCCGGCAGCACGCTGCCTGCCGGCTCGTCGCGTTCCGAGGGAGCGTCGTCGAACAGGGTTCTGACGGTGGCGGTCATTCGGCTTGGACCTCGGCGACCGCGGCTTGCGCGCAGTCCATGTCGACGATCGCGTTCTGTTTGGCGTAGCAGGCGATCAGTGCCTGGGTGGCGAGGTTGTTCAGCGCTCGGGGGATCCCGCGGCTGGTGCGGTGCAACAGCGCGATCGCGTCATCGGCGAACAGCGTGTCCTTGCGGCCGGACAGCTCGAGGTGATGATGGATATAGCTGGCGGTCTCCGTCTCGGTCATCCCGGTCAGCTCGTAGCGGACCGCGATCCGTTGATCCAGCGCGGCGAACGTTCCCATCCGCAGCCGCTTGCGCAGCGTCGGCTGGCCGAGCAGGATCCCCGCGAACGGGCTTTGTGAGTCCATCTCGGCGTTCGTCAACAACCGCAGCTCTTCCAGCTGCGCGGGTGAGAGCAAATGGGCCTCGTCGACGAGGAGGACGACCTGTTTTGCGCGTTCGGTCCGTTCGCGGTCGAGCAGCTCGCAGGCCTGCGGGATCAGGTTCGCTTTGTAGTGGTAGGGCTCGCCGCCCAGGGCGGTGACGATCTGGCAGTAGATCCCACGCGTCCCGACCGCGGGATTGGCGAGATAGATGATCGTGTGCCGGCTGCGATCCAGGCCGGCGACCGCGGCCCTGGCGGCGCACGTCTTGCCGGCGCCGACCTCGCCGCAGATCAGCCCGAGCGCGCCTTGAGAGATCAGGAACCCGATCCGGGCGCGTGCTTCCTGATGTGCTTGGGAGCGGTAGAGCGCGCCGGGCGCGATCTGCCGCTGAAACGGCAGCGTCGTGAACCCAAAATACGGTTGCAGCTGGTCAAGACTCATCGTTCACCTCACAGCCGCCGCAGCGGCGTCGTCGTCGTCATCGTCAACGTCATCGTCGTGTTCCACGACGCCGTGGCTGTCGCCGGTGTCGCCGGCGGCGTGGAGTTGGTGGTAGTTGATCCGGCGTGAGAGCCAGTCACGCTCGTGCTCTGTCTCGATCAGCCGCAGGTAGTCGATCCCGCTGACCGGCCGCGGCGTGTTCTCCGGCTCCTCGGCGTGCGGGTGCACGTGCCGGCCGATCACGTGCGGCACGGCATGCCCGCACGGCCGGCCGGCGTAATAGACCTCGATCAGCTCGAGGTCGTAGGGGTCGAACCGCAGATCCACCCGCCGCCCGCGGAGCGCTTGGTCGACCTCGTAGCGGTTCCCCAGCAGCGACACCATCGCGGTCTTCGTCACCAACCTGGTCTCCGACCATAGAAACGCCTCGCGTAACTCCGCGGCCGTCGGATACCTTGGCGTGAAGGCACTGAACCGATCCAGCGGTGTCGCCTTCGTCTCACTGTGCACACGACGGTGGTAGACCCGCTCGACCCACGCCTGCAGAACCCGCTCAAGCTCCGTCAACCCCAACTGCGGGTGAGTGTCGAGCTCGACGAGCACCTCTTGGCGCAACGTGCGGAAGAAGCGCTCGATCTTCCCGCGCCCCTGCGGCCGGCCGGGCGTTGAATGCGTCAGCCGGATCCCGAGCGCGGCACACACCCTGGCAAGCTGCCGCGACGCGTACGGGGCGCCGTTGTCAACGTAGAGGCGGTCGCATAATCCACGGGACTGGAACGCGGCCCGCAGCACCCCCTCCAGCCGCACCGTCGACTCCGCGTGCGCGAACCCGGCGCCGACAACGGCACGGGAATGATCGTCGAGAACGGCGAACAGGATCGCGCGACGTCCCTCGATCATCGGGCCGTGCAAGCAGTCAGCGATCCACCGCTCGTTCGGCACGGAGGCCTCGAAGCGCCCGAACGCCTGGTGCTCGCCGGTCAATGCCGCGCGCGTCAACCCCTGCCGGCGTAGGTGCCGCTCGACCGTGCTCTGCGACGGGCCCGCGCCGTTGGACGCGGCGATGATCCGCCGGATCTGCGCCGCCGTCCGCTGAGGGTTCTCACGCCGCAGCGTCTCAGCCTGCAAGAGCAGCGCGCGTGGAGTGCGTGGCACCGACGCGCGCTGCCGGGGCGCCAGCCCAGCGAACCCGCCTGCCCGGTACGCGCGGATCCAGTCATCAAGCGTCGAGCGCCCCACCGAGCGCAGCTCACCCGAGGGATGCGCATGCAACCGGGCCGCCAACAAGCGCACCAGCGCGCCGCGCTCTCCGCACGACAGCCGCGGGTCCGCCGGCTCCCGGATCAGGCTATAGCGCCACAGCGCCTCTTCCTGCCGCCAATCCATCACGTCCTCCGATCCATCGCCAACAAGGTCAGGGTCAGGCAGCCTGCCCGGGTCTCGGCGTGGTGCCTAGAGCCCGCTCGTGTTGGCCAACAACCGCCCGCTGGTCGCGGCCGAGCAAAACGCCCACACGCCGCCGGTGACCGCGGCCGGACCGAGCCGCAGCCGGGCTGCCAAGAACGCGTCAGCGATCGCCCGCACCAACAACCCCAACGGTGACGGCGACGCCTCGGGCGGCGCCCGGGCCGGCGGCTCGGACAGCTCGACCGCGAGACCGACGAACCAGCCGCGCAGCAGATCCGCACGCGCCCGCAACCGCCGCAACCACCCACGAACCGTCGTCGGAGAACGCCCGAGCGCCACCGCGATCGGGCGATACCCGCGACCCTCGACCGCCATCCCGAGCGCGCACCCGATCGCGTCGACCGCGTCCAACCGGCGCGCGAGCAGAAACCCCGGCAACAGCGCGTGCGTTCGCTCGCACGCCCGGCAGGACGCTCGCCGGACCAACAGCCGGAACTTCGCGCGGCCGACCCGCACCCGCCGCGGGTAGCTACCCCACGAGCCGAGCTCGCCCGCGCACGCCGGACAGCGCATCCCAGCGGCCAACGACGGCCCCCTCCCGGCCCGCAGCATCGGACCCACCCACCGTCGTGGCACAGATACGATCAACACCGGCGTTAGCCAGAGGGCCCCTCCGATCTCGCAAAGACAGGGGGCCCTCTTCTACGTTCAAGAACAACGCCAGTCTCGCCCGTTCACCGACCGAGCGCCACCCTCCCGGTCGGCACCATGCCGAAACAGACGAGCACCACCACCCCAACGGTGCCGAACCTCAACGACGCGCACCGCTCCGCGGTGCCGAACTCAAGTGACGCTCAACAGCAGAACCGGCCGTTGGAGCGGTTGTATCCGATCCTCTACCTGGACGCGCTGGTGATCAAGATCCGCGAGGGGCAGGCGGTCAGAAACTTCGCTTGCTATGTGGCGATCGGCGTCAACCTGGAGGGCGAGCGCGATGTGCTCGGGATCTGGTTTTAGCGGACCGAGGGCGCGAAGTTCTGGATGCAGGTGCTCAGCGAACTCAAGCACCGCGGCGTCGCCGAGGTGTTATTCGTCTGCGTCGATGGGCTGAGCGGGTTTCCGGAGGCGATCGAGGCGACCTTCCCGCACGCGACCGTGCAAACCTGTCTGGTGCATCAGGTCCGCGCGAGTCTGAAGTTCGTCTCCTACAAGGACCGCAAGCCCGTCGCCGCGGACCTGCGCAAGATCTACACCGCCGCCAATGTCGACCATGCAGCCGACGAGCTCCAGGCGTTCGCGGAGAAGTGGGATGGGCGCTACCCGACGATCAGCCAGAGCTGGCTTGAGCGCTGGGAGCAGATCACGCCGTTCCTCGCCTACCCGCCGGAGGTCCGCCGGGTGATCTACACGACGGATGAAAGTGTCAAGAGCGCGCGTTCGAAATTTGAGCCTCGTTCGCCCGTCGCGAGCGCCGTTGACGTTGACGTTGCTGTTGCTGTTGATCCTTTCAGCCGCACGGCGGCGCTGGGGCGGTCGGCGCGCGCCGTGTTGCGCCGACCGAGGCGCCGGGCGGACCTTGACTCTGTCGTTTGTGCGCAGCGCGCTATCTGCGTGAGGGGGTCGCCAGGGGGTTCCGGGGGATGTGCCCCCAGACTACATCGCGTTTTGAGCGTGTGAGATCCTCGCCGCGTCGCGGCGTGAGTTGCGAGGTGCGTGTCGGCGGCGTTACGCTTCTGGGTGGGTGTGGTCGACCCCTGAGCGAAGCGCAGGTTCTGGGACTGAGCCCTGCCGCGCAGCTTGCCCCGTTGAGGGCCTTTGAAGTCGCGTCCCGTTGGCGGCGGCCACGCCCGACTTCTTCGCGGGCGCTTTGGCTTGCCAGTCAGCGACGAGTTGGCGGTATGAGCGCTCGGCCTGCTCGGCGAGTTCGCGCTCGCGCAGGCGCACGTCTTTGAGGTTGTACGCGGCGGACTTTCCCTTGCGCCCGCGACGGGATGGCATCCCGGCGCGCAGCTCGAGCGCCCGCAGCTTCTTCTCGGTCAGCGACGGGCGGGCGAACGCGTAGTCCTCGTCGCGTTCGATCATCGTCCAGCACAGGCACGCGAGCTTGCGGGCGCTCGCGACGACCGCGATCTGCATCCCCCGGCGGGAGCGGACACGCTCGAAGAACGCGCGCAAGGGGCCTGGGGTCTTGACCGCGACCCACGCGGCCTC
The DNA here is from genome assembly GCA_963763525.1 of uncultured Solirubrobacterales bacterium. Classification (GTDB taxonomy): domain Bacteria; phylum Actinomycetota; class Thermoleophilia; order Solirubrobacterales; family Solirubrobacteraceae; genus Palsa-465. The sequence continues at coordinate 71,084 of CAVXPA010000003.1, read as the reverse complement.
GACCAGCATCCCGCGGGCGTGCGCGCGCCCCTGCTTGGTGATCCGCCCGTGGCTGGCGGGCTGCCCGCCGGACTGCTTGACCCGCGGGTTCAGTCCGAGATATGAGACCAGCTGCTCGGGCGCTCGGAAGCGGCGGAAGTCCCCGACCGCGGCCACGATCGACAGCGCGATCGTCGCGTCCACACCCGGGATCGTCATCAACCGCCTCACCTCGCCGCTCGCGAGCGCGCGCCGGCCGAGCTCAGCATCGATGATCCGCAACTCCTGAGCATGGAAGTCGAGCTGGCGCAACAACGCCCGGACGGCCAGCTCCTCATCGGGCGGGAGCGGCTGGCGTCCCAGCCAGACGCGGCCCTTGACCCCGAACAAGTCAGCCGCCGGGCAGCGCGGCAGCAGGTTGCGATGCAGGATCGACTGCACCTGATTCTTCAACCGCGTCCGCTGCCGCACGATCTGCGCCCGGCGGGCGACCTGCCGGCGCAACGCCTGCGTCGCCTGATCAGCGACCCACACCGACGGGAGATAGTCAGCCGCCAGCAGCTCGCAGAGCACCTGCGCGTCGACCTTATCGGTCTTCACCCTCGCCTCCGCGATCGCCCTCGTCTTCTGCGGATTGGACACCACCACCCGCGCCACGCGCGGCTCGATCAACCTGACGATCGCGTGCGTGTTACACGTCGCCTCGATCGCGACCTCATCCTCCGGACCGAGACTGTCCGCGAACACGCGCAGCGCCTCCGCCGTTAGATCGCGATCTGCCCGGCCTGGCGGACCCGGCCGTCCTCCCACACCGCGATCTGCGCGAACTCGCGATGCACATCCAGTCCGATACACCTGCGTCCCACCACGAACCTCCCAACAATTTGGGTTGATGATCATGGGAGTCAGGCGGGCGAACGACACCTACGGATCCGCGCTCGAAGCGCATCCGGGCTAGTCGCAGGGGCGGCCAAGTACTAACTCGCGCTCGAGGCGCAACGTATAAGAACGGCCTGCCCAACCTGCGTTCACTCCCGGATGCCCCGCGTCCCGGACGGTCGCACCGTACTCACCGAGCCCGAAGCGCTCAACAGCTGCAACGGCCCGGTCATGGGGCGCCGGTGGCATCTGCTGCCTTTCATACCAGATACCAACTCGATCGAGGCGCTTGCACCGCCAGATCCGCAAGATCATCAAGACCCGTGGGCACTTCCCGACCGAGGACGCGGCCCGCAAGCTGCTCTACCTTGCGATCACCAAAGCCGAGACCAAATGGAAGCGAGTGCTCCACTGGCACACCGCGCTCGCCGCGTTCAAGATCCAGTTCCCCGACCGGATCCCCGACGGTGAGATCTAAGCGCCGCGCCCAGCCGAACGCGTCGACCGCAGCCCCTTCCCACTGGACATCAGCGGCCAGCCGCGCCGGACGGCGGGACTGTCACCGAGCCCAGCGAGGGAAAGGGAGCGCGCAGCGCGACCTTGACAGACACGCCGCCGGCGCCACCATAATCACTGTCCAGGGGGAAGGCGCCCTCTGCGGCAATGCCCCTGGCCTGCGCTCTCGACGACAGGCGTGTTACACACACACGACGCAAAATTTCATGTCAGTACTTGACATTATCTATCAACGAGTTACACTACGATAGTCAGCTTACACGGAAGACCTGACACCCTCGAGGCCGTAGTAGCAGAGGGTGAGGATCTGGCGGGCGATCGCGACACCCGCACCCACCGCCCATCCGGGCCCAGATACTCGCCCGCCGCCAGCGCGCGCACCAGCGCACCGCGCTCCCGCGCCGACAGCGACACGTCCGCCGCCTCGCCGACGATCCGCCAACGGAACACCCCGATCTCCTGCGCCCTGTCCACCATCACCTCCTGACCGTCGCTGACACCAACCAGCCGGCCAGGATCACTGTCACTCAGCCGCCGGCCAAGGCGATCTCGTGTTGACCTGAAGCAGCCCGCCCGCGGTCAGCGCCGACACCCACGACCACGCCGGCCTGGACCCCCAGCACCAGCGGCGCCAGCCTCGTGCACACGCCGATCGCCTCGAGCGCGTCCCCCACCAGCGACCCCTGATCGATCGGCGGATCCAGCGAGGCGTCCAGCGCCCGCGCCCAGCACAGAAAGTGAGCGGCGATCAGCTCAGCACGCGACCGGAACCGCCGCCGCCAACCGCGCACCGTCTCCGCCAGGCACCCCCAGCCGCTCCCCAGCCCGCCGATAACCCTCCCGCCCGAGCGACAACAGCGCCTCGCCGATCACCTCCACCACATAGCAACGGCGCGCCAGGCACACGTCCGGCAGCAGCACGTGCGTCGTGGCGCAGCCTCGATCACGGCAGCGACCACGACGCGGCCGCAGCCAACGAACCCCGGCGCGCGTGCGGACCTGACGCAGACGCGCGCAGCCCCAACCACCCAACACGCCACCACCACAGCACGGGCACAACAAGCGGCCAGCAGCGAGATCCGCCTCGACCACAGCACGATCGTCTGAGACGATAAGCACGACGTCCTCCAACGGCGTCAGGAGGCCCCCTCGTCTCACCGCGTCAAGGTTTCGGCGAGGGGGCCTCAAACAACAGGATCACCACCATCCTGTCGCCCCCAGCGCCCAACCGCCGCCCCGCATCACCACCCAACGTGGCGCTGCACACCAGCGCCATCACCATCCCACGCGTCGCTCAACAATGTGCCCGAGGCGGGCTTTGCCGTCGGAGCTGCGCACGGTTGGGGTCAGTCCGGCCCACTGGCACAGGTGCTTGGCGGTGGGGAACCGTTTGACCTCGCCGATCTCGGCGATGATCAGCATCGCGGTATAGCGCCCGATCCAGCGGATCGGCAGAGCACCTTGACGCGCTCATCGGCTCTAGCGCGCTGGTCGATTTCGCTCGTGGTGGCGGTGATCTCGCCCTCGAAATCGCAGATCAGCCTGTTCAGGCTGTCGAGTCGGCGGCGCGGCCCGTCGGGCAGCGCCACCGCGGCGAGGTACTCGCGGCCGGCTGTGCCGAACAGATCGGAGCGCTCGGGCAGGATGCCCTGGCGGGCAAGCAGCGCGTGTACACGGTTCTTGATCGAGGTCCGCAGGTGCACGAGCGTCGCGCGGTGGCGAAGCAGATCGCGCAGGTCGCGCAGCTCCGGTGGGGCGATGTACGCCTCGGGAAGCATGCCGGTGCGCAGCAGGTGCGCGAGCGTGCGCGCGTCGACCGCGTCGGTCTTCACGCGGGCGGCGGCGATCGCCCGGGTCCGGAGCGGGTGCGCGAGGTGCACGTCAAAGCCCGCTTCCTCGAGCAACTCCGCGAGCCATTCCCAGCCGTAGGTCGCCTCCAGCGCCACGTGCGCTCCGTCCGGGTCGCCGAGCAGCTCGCGGATCGTCTCGCGGCCGGTCGCGATCCGTTTCTGCAGCGTCAGTTCGCCGTGCTCGTCGATGATCGCGATCTGCGAGCGGCGGCGGTGCAGGTCGATGCCGACCCAGCGCGTAAGGTTATCCACGGTCGGTCCTCCTCTCGAATTGTCCGGCCGCGCGGGCGTAATCCGCGCGGTCTTCAAACCTGCGGTTCGGGACGGAGGACCGACTTCCTGCCACGTGACGGATCGCTGCCGTCCGCGCCACCGCGGCCCCGGCCCTTCATGACATCAACACGACGTTCTCGCCGCTCACCGACAGGATGCCTTGACCGAGCAGGCTCTTTCGGATGTTCAGTAGCCATTCGTGGATTGAGGGGGTCGCCTGAGCTCGCCCGTGCGATCCTGCCCGCACGAGAAATCCCTCCGGCGTGTCGGAGTCCACAGCTTCGGTCTGCGGCCCCGCTAGATAAAGAGTTGCGTCCTCACCCGAGTCCGGGGCCGAGGGCGTCGACTGCTTGTCCCGCGGGGCACCTGAAACATGAAATGCCGTGATCTCGAGGACCGGGAGATCACGAGCATCTCGCGCAGAAAGTTCTCCACGTCTGCCTTATCCGGCTCCGATAACGCCGGTAGGGCAGGAGCGTTTCCGTTCGCGAGCTCAGCCCGCTTGGCTGCGGCGGCCAGTCCGATTAGCCTCGACTCCAAGTAACGGACGTGTGCCTTGTTGATGCTCCCGTCCTTGCTCGTAAAGGCGATGACGCGGGTCCAGAAGTCCTTGGTCTGCCGATGGTTGTCAAGGCGGCTTCGCAGTTCCTCCGCTTCGCCGATGTAGACCTGCGGGAGTGCCGAATCGCCGGGACCGACTAGGACATACACGCCGGGGCGCCCGAACTCCACACGCGGGCGGACAGCCGGGTACTGGCTCCGCGGGCAGACGATCCCCAAGCCCGTCCAGTTCGATTTCTCGACCAGACGCAGACCGTCAGGCGTGCCATCAGCAAGAAAGATGCGGATCGAAGCCCCGGTCGCGCCCGCCGGAGCGGTTAGGGGCGCTATCGTCGCCATGTCGGGCCATCACAATGCTCGATCGAACCCACCGATGTCAAGAGCAACGAATCCCTCGACGCGAGGGTAGCCGCGTGGCCCTGGACGAGGAAGAGCAGCTCGACGCTGGGTGGCTTTGGTGCGTGGTGGGAGTGGAAGCTCGAGCCGCGCGGCCGCCTCCGATGTTACTTCACTCGACAACCCTGCCGTCCCGCAAGCGCACCTCGGCCCCGGCCTTGCAGTACACGAACGCCACCTCTCTCACCTCAATGCCAGTCGCAGCCGAAAGAGCCTCCCTGTAGACCTCGGCCTGGCCGGAGTGGTGCTCGAGCGCATGCTCCTTGGCCGTGTCCTCCGTCACGTCCTTGTCGGTCTTGTAGTCGATCACAACCAGCTCATCGCTGTCGCGATAGACCATGTCCACGCGGCCCGAGACCAGCGGCCCTCGAGCCGGGCTGATCCCGGCGCCGGCTCGACTGAGCACAAACGGGACCTCGCGCCATAAGCGCCTACCGGCGAGCGCCACCTGAACGGATGGCGCCATGAGGCACGCGCGGCACATTGAGATCACATCGTCGGTGTCCTCGACGATGTCGCCCTCCTTGCAAACGTCGTCCGCAATCGCTTCGAGGTCGTCCGCGTCTGGCAGTGTCACGCGCTCCATCACCATGTGGACCCCGTCGCCGACCGGAATCGGCGGGCCCTGCCCGAGGACTAGCGCCGCGTCGAACGTCGCCACCTCCGCGGGTTCGAACCCGTTAGCGGTACTTCAGAACCCCCCGTTGGCCGGCCCGGCCGGACTGGCCGCTGCGGTCTACGGCGCCTCATAGGGCGACGGGTCGTAGGCCAGGCCCAGCTGGTCGGCGAGTTGCCCTGGCGTGGCGCCCAGCACGGCGGTGGGGTGATGACCACCGGTAGGTCGCTCGGGCTCGCGGTCACCGCGCGAACAAGTGTTGCGCCGGCGAGGGTCTCGACCTCTACCCACGATTGTGGGATGGGTTGGCGCCGTTGATGTACCCGTATAGCCTGGGCTGGGCAGCGCTCACCGTGTGAAGCGGCTCGTACGGAGCCGGGGTGTCCGTCGCGGGTCCTGGCGCATCGCCGTCGCGCTGGTTGAGATCGATCGCTCGGAGGTAGTGGATGTTGAGCAGATGGCCCCAGGCCGATCGGCGCACCCAGAGTGGACCATCGATTGAAATGTTCTCGCCACGGGAGTCCGGGGCGAGCATCCCGAGAGCGGCCACGAGGTCGTACTGGTTGCCGAAGCTCTCGATCCAGGGCAGACGCAGGTGCCGGTCGACGTAGCCCATCACCGTTGCGCAGTTCGCGAAGCAGTAGACCTCGAGCTTCGCCAGCTCGTTTGTCGTGATGTCGGCGAAGTCGATAGGATCGAGCGTGACCCCGGTCCGCCGCAGCGCAGCCAGTTCGGTCTCGAGCTGTCGCCCCCTCACCCGTTGGCTGCCGCGGCGCGTAGATCAGCCTCAGCAGCCTGAGCATCACTGCCGAGATCAGCGTCCCCTGCGAGTGGGCGACGACCACGACCAGGTCGGTGGCGGGGTTCTTGAGCGCCTGGTGCACGGCAGGAAAGCCAACGTCGACTGGCTCGCCGTTCATCCCGAACGCCTTCTCCTCGGCGCACTCGATCAGGTCGAAGATCGGTCCGTCGGTCGCATTCTGGATGATCGTCAGCGGGCGGCCGAACAACTCTGCCAGGTAGTCGGCGTTCCGTCCCGCCATCCCGCGGTCGGTCAGGATCCCGTTGATAAAGAACCAGTGCTCGCGAGCGTGCGGGTTGGTTCCGCGCCCCGCGTGATCGATCAGCCGTGTCTGGTGAAAGAACATCGATCGCACCGGCTCGGGGACCCAGCCCGGCGCCCGGCCAGGCACCGACGGGACCAAGACGTCGCCGAGGAACCTGACCGTACGCGAGACGTCGGGCGAGACGAACAGGCCATATTCCGAGAACGGCGCCGGCCAATCGGGTCTTGGCCAGCCCGTGACCGACGGGCCCCACATCCAGCCGGGGATCCGTCCGAGCGCATCGCCAGCGGACCGGGCCAGCCCCACCAGCTCCGCGAATCCCCCGGGCCTCTGGCTCATGTGAGGCACGAGCCTAGCGCCGGTGGCCGCGCCCGTGGCAACTTCGCGGCATCAGCCCGACCCCGATCGCGGATAGCACAGCTACGACATCCCGGCCCGGGCGGTCGTCGGATCCGTGTGGGATGAAAGAAGCAGATTCTGTGGCGGAATGCGTATCACCGCCCGACGCGCCGTCCAGCCGCGTCAGGGTCGCTCTTGCTTGGTCGTCCGATCGCCGCGGTGGGGAGCTATACGCAGCGCTCGCCTGCCTCGCGTCAGCTCAGTGCACGGCTTCTTGCGCGCGACGGACGCCAGCCGCCATGTCAGCGTGATTGGGCGGGGCGCTCGCTCCCGCGCGAGAAGCGCGGAGTGGGGCCGCCGGCCTTAGTCCTGTCTCGGCGCCGACGGCTAGGGATGCCGTGTGTGCGAGCGTGTTGGCTTCCTCGGTGGACGAGGCGAGTCGAATGACGCGTCTGGTGTGGGCGAGGGCGCCCGCGCATCGCGTCGGGTTCAAGACCCGACGAGCGAGCGGTATGCGCGCGTACCCATGCCGCCGATCTGCCATCGCGCAACCGTCGACTCGAGCGTTTCGCGTCCACTTGCGACATGCGATTTGGGTGTGTCGCACCCAAATTGCTAGTCTCTGATGGCATGAAAACGATCCAAGTTCGCAACGTGCCTGACGACGTCCATCGAGTTCTGCGCGCGCGAGCCGCCGCGGCCGGAGTATCGCTGTCCGATTACGCGCTCGCAGAGCTCGAGCGGGTCGCGGAGCATCCGCCGGTCGCGGACCTGCTCGCGCGTGCCCGAGGCCGTGCTGGCGGCGCTAGCGCGGAGGCCATCATCGCGGCCGTGAGATCCGGCCGCGACCGTCCTTGACCTATGCTCGTTGTCGACACCTCGGCCGTTCTAGAGGCACTCGTCGCCCGGAACCCTGCACCTGGCTTGGTCGAGCGCCTCGCCGAGGACGGAGACCTCCATGCGCCGCACCTGATCGATATCGAGTTACTCCACGCTTTGCGGCGGCTCAACTCGCTGGGCCAATTGAGCGAAGAGCGTGCGACCGACGCGCGCGCCGACTTCCGCGACCTCGCTCTAGTCCGCTATCCGCACATACAACTCAGCGATCGCATCTGGCAATTGCGGCACAACCTAACGGCCTACGACGCAGCCTTCGTCGCGCTTGCTGAGTCCCTCCAAGCTCCGCTAGTGACCTGCGACACCCACATCGTCAACGCGCCCGGCCACGCCGCTCGAGTCGAGCTCTTCGGCCCGGTTGACACGAAGTGAGGTCCATCGCTACGGTCTCACACTTGGCGCAGTCATTTCGGGTTCGAGACCCGAAGGCGCATCGCAGAAGCAACGTTGCCCGCGGTCGCGAGCACGGTGGTCGCGATTTGCGTAGTAGATCGGCCGCGCCTAGTGTGCCGTTTGGTTGATTCGTTGGCAGTATCTGGCGATCGATTCCAGGATCCGTTCCGCGGGCTTGGTCCACACGTACGGTCGGGGGTTTTTGTTCCAGGTTTCGATCCACGCGCGGATGTCGGCGTTGAGCGCGCGGACGGAGCGGTGTGCGGCGCGCTTGAGCTGCTTGTTGGTCAGCTCGGCGAACCAGCGCTCGACGAGGTTGATCCAGCTGCTGGTGGTGGGGGTGAAGTGCAGGTGAAAGCGCGGGTGGGCGGCCAGCCACCGTTGGATCTTGGGCGTCTTGTGGGTCGAGCTGTTATCGAGCACGAGGTGCACGTCGAGGTGCTCGGGGACTTGCTGGTCGATCGTCTGCAGGAACTTGTGAAACTCGATCGCGCGGTGACGGTTGTGCACCTGGCCGATCACCTTCCCGGTCGTCAGATCCAGCGCCGCGTACAGGCTGGAGGTGCCGTGCCGCTTGTAGTCGTGGGTCGCGCGCTGCGGCGTGCCGGGGAGCATCGGCAGGATCGGCTGGGTGCGATCCAGCGCTTGGATCTGACTCTTCTCGACTACCCGAACGCAGTAGATAACCGGGTGGCTGGTCGCGTGTGGGGGTCGGGATGGAGTGGCGGATGGTGATGTCGTCCTCGCCGATCAAGACCTCGCGGACGACGAGCCGCACGATCTGTTGGCGCTGCTCGACGGTCAGGCTCTGGGCGTTGTCGGTGAGCCGGGCGCGGAAGCCGTCGAGCGTCTCGGTGAGCTTGAGGTAGGTCTCGGCGTCGTGCAGCTCGGCGTCGAGCGCGCCGAGTTGCGCTTGGATCGTGGCCTCGCGTTTGCGGAGTTCGGGGGTGCGGGCGCGGAGTTCGTCGATCGTGACGAGCTGTTCTTGGTAGCCGTCCAGCAGTCGTCGGATCGCGTTCTGGGAGCGGACGAGGTCGCGCTCGAGCGCGTCTCGTCGGCTGGCGGCGGGGTGCGTCGCGCGCATCGTCTGGAGCCGTCGGTCGATTTCGGCCTGGATCAGCACGGGGTCTTCGAGCAGCGCGAGCACGCGGGTCCAGACGAGCTCGTCGATCTCCGCAAGGCGGACCGGACGGTTCTCGCAGACGCGTCCTTCGGGGCGGCGGTGGCCGTCGGTGCCCGAGCAGCGGTAGTACTCGCGCAGCTTCCCGTTCTTGCTGCGGGTCGAACAGCGGTAGTAGGCATACCCGCACTCACGACAGACGAGAATGCCCTGCAGCAACGACGGGCGACAGGTATTGCGGGAGAGAAGCGGCTGTTGCGGTGCAGCCGTTCCTGCGCGAGCGCGAACTGCTCCTCGCTGATCAGCGCGGGGACCGCGATCCGCTTCCACTCCTCCGGCGAGACCTCCTCCCGCGAGATGTGGGTGGAGCGCCGCCCCCGCAACCGCGCTTGACGGGTGGCGCGGACGACCTCGCCGGTCGCGCGGGTCTTGCCGTAGGCGGCCTGCCCGGCGTAGGCCGGGTTGCGGAGCATCCCCCAGATCGTGGCGTTGTTCCAGCCCGTCGCGCGGGTCCTGGTCGGCACGCCCTGCCCGGTGAGCCAGCGCGCGATCTTCGCGATCGACTCGTCGTCCTCGAGGTAGCGGCGGAAGATCTCACGCACGACTGGCGCCTCGGCCTCGTCGATCTCGAAGATCGCGTCGGCGTGCTCGGAGCGCTTCACATACCGGTAGCCGTACGGAGCGCGGGCCATGACCGAGACCGCGCCGGCTCGGGCGCGGTGAAGCTTGCCGCGACGGCAGCGCTCAGCGATCTGCGCCCGCTCATACTCGGCGATCATCCCCTGGAACTGGCGCAGCAGCTCATCTTCGGGCGTGCCGGACCGCTCAGGCTCCTTGGCGAAGATCACCTCGATCCCGGCGCGCTGGAACTCCTCCAACAGCAGCACCTGATAGGCGTAGCGGCGCGCGAGCCGATCCGGCGCATGACACAGCAGCACCTCGAACCGTCCCTCGACCGCCAGATCACGCAAGCGCTCCAACCCCGGCCGGCGCAACACCGTGCCCGAGACGCCCTCGTCCTCGAACACCAGATCCTCGACAACGAGCAGCCCGCGCGCAGCGGCGAGCTCACGCAGCGCAGCGGTCTGGCTGCCGATCGTCCGCTCGCGCCGCTGGCGCTCCGACGACACCCGCGCGTAGATCGCGGCCACTCTCCGGCCCCCGTCCCCGTCACCAACACGCTGTCGCTGCTGTCGTTCACTGTCGCTCTCCTCCTTCCGGGTCACACGCCGCCGCTCAGGCGCCAAGATCACGTACGCCTGCGCCAGCCAAGCGTCGGCGAGGCGGTCAGACACGAACTCGATCTCAACGCGCCTTGCCACCGCCCCGCTCGCCGGCCTGCTCGAGATACGCACCCACCGCCGCCGCCGTCGCCGCGCTCAACGAGACCCCGCCGGCCCGCGCGCGCTCGCGCAGACCGGCGATCAGCGACGGCGCCAACCGCACCGTGAACACCACCGTCCGCTCCGGCACCACAACGCCATCCGGACACGCGAGCGCCTCGTTCACATACCGGCGCGCCTGACGCTCCGAGAGACCGAACTCGACCTCCAACCCACGCACCGCATCCGCCGGCGAGCGCCCGGCCAGCAACTCGACCGCCCGGTTCACCCGAACCGCGTACTCGTCGGCATGAGCACGACGCAACGCCATCAGACCCTTGAGTACTACGCATCACGACAGATTCCTTCCCGCCGGGCGCGACACCGCGCACTCAAACTCGAAGTTTGGGCAGGGCTCGCAGCCGCATCCGAAAGCCCCGGAAGGAGAAGTGCTGTTCGGGGTAGTCGCACGAGTCGAGGATCTCGTCAGGATCAAGTCCGTCGAGCCAAGCGGTGACCGGCCCGACGACTTGGGCGGTTGACGGCTTGTCGGGTCCGACCTGTTCAAAGGCAAGGCCGACCATGAAGTTCGGATGAGGCGCGGTGTTGAGCGCATCGACCACCGATCCCTCCCGGGTCGGGTCGGGTCGCCTTGCAGCTTCACGATTCCCGCATGGGTGATGGCCGCCTCCAGCAGAAACACGCCGCCTTGCCCGCTGACCTTGAAGTCCGGCCGGGTGCTGACGCCCTCAATCTCGGGGTGGACTTCTAGCTCAAAGCCGAGGATCGTGAACAAGCGATGGAGGTAGAGCTCCCACCAGGCGGCCTTATGCTGATGAGGAAGGGTACTTCGAAACTGGCTGCGTAAATCCGCCTGATGCTCGGCGGGGTAGACTGCAAACCACCGCTCGAGCTCTTCGCGGGTGCTTTGCACGTCGGGCCGGGCGCTGCGGTTCAGGAATGTGAATGGATCCTCGGACTCCGGTCAGGGCGAGATATCCGTGCGCGCGTAGTCGTCGAACAGGCGCATCCCAATAACCGTAGCTGCCAGACGGCGACTCGGCATTCCCAAATCGGGTGCCCGCGATTTCGGCGCTCGCGCATCGCCAGCGCGGATAGTCAAGCACCTACGGCTGACGAAGGCTCCTTATCTGTGCAGGGTCCCGCTGTCAAGCGCGGGTCTGGGTTGGGGGTGATCTTCGGGGCGGTCGGTGGGGCGTGTGCGCGGTTTGCGTTGTTGGTCGTGTGCGCGCGGGCGCCCAGCCTTATCTCGGTCCACGATCCGGGTTGGTTCCGGGTCGGCGACATGATGGTCGATGGGGTGATCCCGCTGGGGGAAGCGTTGCGGCCGCTCTGTCTATGAAGGCCGTCCACGTGGTCGTGGCGGCAGGAGCCTGCAGGGAGCCGGCCGCGGTGCATCGGTGTGAGTGAGGGCAGCGCGCACAAGCTGGTGGTCATGCGGGCTGAAGCGCCTCCTCGCCGAGCTCCCGCAGCGTGTGGTAGCTGCGTTTGAGGAGTTTGCGCGCGACCGACAGGCACGCGCGGTTCCCGCCGAGCCGCTCCGCGGCTTCGAGGTAGTAGGCGTGGTCGGGTGAGCTGCGCCGGCGGGCGCATTGCGCTGCTTCGAACAGCGCCCACCGCAAGGCGGGTGGCCCTTGGCGGGAGAGGCGTCCGGGTGCGCGGCGAAGGTCGGATTGGTGCACAGTGATGTCTAGTCCGGCGTAGCGGACCGCTTCTCGGGAGGACGAGAACCGGTTGGGGTCGCCGAGCTCGGCGAGGATCGTGACCGACGTGATCGGCCCGATCCCGTAGTGCCCGAGCAGCGCCTTGCATCCTGGCTGACGGCGCGCATACGCGCGCAACTCCTTATCCAACGGAGCGATCTGCGTGTCGAGCGCGTCGATCATCGCGAGCGCGATCCTCACCTGCTCGCGAGCGCACGCTTTCAGCGGCTGAGCGGCGAGCCACGCGAGCCCGTCGCGGTTGATCAGATCGCCGCGCTGCGGGCATCCGTGGTGATAGAGCACTGATTGGATCCGCTGCTGCCACTCGCCGCGCTGCTCAGAGAGGGTGTGGCGCAGGCGCACGCGGGCGCGGAGATCGAGGATGTGATCGGGCGGGATCCACGACTCCGGCAGCCGGCCGGCCATCAGCAGCTCTCGCAGATGCCTGGCGTCCGCGCGGTCGCTCTTCGCGCGCTTCTTGTTTCCCCGCAAGGCCGAGGTCTCCGCTGGCTCCCCCAAGTGCACCCGCGCCCCGACCGCGTGGAGCTCCTCGACCACGAACCGCCAGCCCGTCGTCGCTTCCAGCGCCACCTCGAGCTCCTGGCCACGGAAGCGCCGAAGGAACCGGCGCACGCCACCGCGATCCGCCGGCATCACCCGCGCCCGCGAGACCTCGCCGGTCGACGTGTCGACCCACTCCGTCGTGATCTGCGCTCGATGCTGATCGCATCCCATTAGGATCGTCATTGGGGCCTCCTCAAGCTCCATGGTTTGCAAGCCTGCGCGGCCCAGCGCCGCGCTTGAGCTGAGGAGGTCCCTACATGTCGGCCAGGACGGATCGCGATGGCGCATTGCACATGCCATCTATGTCAAGTCCGACCTCCTCGCGGGAGGATGGCGCTTGCCACCGTGCCGTCAAGGGCGCCGCTGCGCGGGCTCGCTGCGCTCGGCCCTGTCGGGCCAGCCCTTGACTGCGCGGCGGGCGCGCGCGGTTATGCAGCGAGGAGGGTCTGGTCGGTGGGCTGGGCCGGCGGCGAGGTCGCGGATCATGCGCCGGTAGATGACGTCTGAGAGGTGGCGCTTGAGAATCCGGCGGGCTTCCTTCTTGGTGTGCCCGCCGGCGCGCGCGTTGGCGTAGATGCGCTGGGCGCGTGGCTCGCAGCGCAGCTGGGTGACCGCCATCCGGTGCAGGATCGCGTTGATGCGCCGGTTGCCACCGGGGTTGTAGCGGTGGCGGACCGGCTCGCCGGGCCCCTCCGCGCTCGACGCGGGAAGCGGAGCGGTGCCGTTGAAGCGCGCGAACCCGCCCTCAGTGAACCGCCTTGGTCTCCGACCTCGACCAGCAGCTCGGCGACCGAGCGGGTACTCAGGCCGCAGAGCTCCCCGAGCGTCGAGCCGCTCTCATCGACGAGCGACTCGAGCTCGACGACGACCCGGCGCTCCTCGCGATCCAGCGCCCCGATCTGCGCGCGATAGTCGTCGAGCAGCTGCAACCGCAGCCGGGTCGGCGCGTCGTAGCGGCGCCGACGGTTGCGGCGCGCGAGCGCCGCCAGGCGCGGTCGGACCGCCTTGGTGTCGGGCAGCTGCTCGCGCAGCTCAAGCGGCAGCTCGCACAGCAGGTACTCGGCCTCGCCCACGAGGTGCTGGCGGCTCGTGAGGATCGAGCGGCGTCGGTTGTTCCACAAGGCAAGCAGCTGCTGCCGCTCGTCCGGGCCTTGCTCCTGGCCTGAGCGCTTGAACGCCTTGGGCAGAAGCGGGTGCGCGAGCACCTCGCGCGCGATCCGCTCACTGTCGAGCGTGTCTGACTTGCCGCGCTGGCGCGCGCGATCTATCCGCGGCGTGCGGTTCGCGCACACGTCGCGCACGTCATGGCCGCGGCCGGTCAAGAACATCGCCGTATGCCGGCCCCAGCCCGCCGCGCCCTCGATCCCCCAGCGGGCGATCTGCCCGAACTGCCGCGCCCACGCCTCCAGCTCCCGATGGCCCTCGCCCGAGACGCGGAAGTGAGCCGAACCCAGGATCCCGCCGCGCGCATCGGCGACCGTCGCGCTCAGCGTCCGCTTATGCGGATCGACCCCGACCACATTGCCCGCATGATCGGGCGTCATCAACAAGTGCGACGGTCCCGGACCACGCCTCTTGGCTCTCCTCATCGACCTGACCTCCAGCGGTATGGTGGTAGCGGACCGGCCGACAACATCCCGGTGGACGCCCCTCACGAGGCGAACGCTCCTATCAGGTCAGGCCGATCCTCGAAGGCAAGAACCGAGGCCGACACTTCGTCAGCAAGACATCCTCGCCGGAGTCAATCGCTTTCTGAGTCAGACCTCGGTTCAGCCTTCGACCCTACGCGAACCGTCGCCCACGCAGGCACCCAAGATTCAACACCGGGATTGCTTTCGTTGACATGTAAATGACGGCGATTCAGTGGGTGGGATGGAGCCGGTGGGTGAGTGCGGTGTGGCGGCGGCCGGCTCCGGGGGTGCGGACGGCTTGGGCGAGTGCGCGGCGGGATCCGGCGAGGACGATGAGTTGTTTGGCGCGGGTGACGCCGGTGTAGAGCAGGTTGCGTTGCAGCATCATCCAGAACGAGGTCGTCAGTGGGATGACGACGGCGGGGTATTCGCTGCCTTGGGAGCGGTGGATGGTGACGGCGTAGGCGTGGGCGAGTTCGTCGAGCTCGGCGAAGTCGTAGTCGACTCGCTCGTCTTCGTCGGTGAGCACGGTCAGGGTCTGCTCTTGCAGCGACAGGCTGGTGACGACTCCGATGGTGCCGTTGAAGATCCCGGCGTGGCCCTTGTTGTAGTTGTTGCGTAGCTGGGTGACCTTGTCCCCGACGCGGAACACGCGCCCGCCGTAGCGCTTCTCCGGCGTCCCGTCGCGCTCGGGAATGAGTGCTTCTTGCAAGAGGGTGTTGAGGATGCCGGCTCCGGCGGGCCCGCGGTGCATCGGGGCGAGCACCTGGATATCGCGGACGGGGTCAAGCCCGAACTTGGCGGGAATGCGGTGGGCGACGATGTCCACGACGAGCTTGGCGGTCTCCTCGGCCGGGTGTAGGCCGGAGTCCTGAGCGGGGTCGCAGCCAAACCAGTAGAAGTCGCGATAGCCGGTCAGCTGCGGGGGCTGGCCGTGGTTGATGCGGTGCGCGTTGACGACGATGCCTGACTGTTGGGCCTGGCGAAAGATCTGGGTGAGGCGCACCCGCGGGATGGTGTCGGCGGCGAGCAGGTCGCGCAGGACTTCCCCGGCGCCGACGGAGGGGAGCTGGTCGACGTCGCCGACGAGCAGCAGGTGCGCTCCTTCGGGGATGGCCTTGATGAGCTTGTTGGCCAGGATGACGTCCATCATCGAGGCCTCGTCGACAACGACGAGGTCGGCGTCGAGGGGGTGGTCGCGGTCGTATTTGGGGTCGCCGCCGGGCTGTAGCTCCAGCAGCCGGTGAACGGTTGAGGCGTCGTGACCGGTCAGTTCGGCCAGCCTCTTGGCGGCGCGGCCGGTGGGCGCGACCAGCATCACGGTGGCGTTCTTGGCGGTCGCGAGCGTGACGACCGAGCGGACGGTGAAGCTCTTGCCGCAGCCCGGCCCGCCGGTCAGTACCGCAACTTTGCTGGTGAGCGCGAGCTTGACCGCGTCAAGCTGGCCGCCGGCGAGGTCCTGGCCGGTCCGGGTGCGAAGCCAGCCCAGCGCTTTGGGCCAGTCCACCTCAGCGAACGCGGGCAGCCGCTCCTCGCGCGAGCGCAGCAGATCCATGAGTCCGCCCGCCAGGGAACGCTCGGCGCGGTGAAACGGCACCAGGTACACCGCCGGAATCGTGCTGGCGGTGCGATTGTCGGACACCTCTTCGCGGAGGACACCCTCGTCGGTGACGAGCTCGTCCAGGCAGAGGTCGATCAGCTCCCGGTCGACCTCTAGGATCTTCGCGGCCTCGCGGATCGCGTCGGGTTCGGGGAGGTAGCAGTGCCCGTTGTCGGCCGCTTGTGAGAGGGTGAACTGCAGTCCGGCTTTGATCCGCTGCGGGGAGTCGTGGGGGATCCCGACCGCTTGGGCGATCGTGTCGGCGGTCCGAAAGCCGATCCCCCACACCTCTGAGGCCAGCCGGTAGGGCTCGCTGCGCACCACCGCGATCGAGTCATCGCGATAGCGCTTGTAGATCCGCACCGCCAGCGATGTCGAGACGCCGACGCCGGCCAGGAACACCATGACTTCCTTGATCGCCTTCTGCTCCTCCCACGCGTCGGCGATCCGCTGGGTGCGTTTGGGTCCCAACCCGTGCACCTCGATCAGCCGCTCGGGCTGGTCTTCGATGATGGTCAGGATGTCGATGCCGAAATGGGCCACCATCCGCTCGGCCATCATCGGCCCGATCCCCTTGATCAACCCGGAGCCCAGGTAGCGGCGGATCCCCTGGATCGTCGCCGGCAGCACCGTCGTGTAGGAGTCGACCTGGAACTGCTTGCCGTATTTGGGATGGCTGCTCCACCGCCCGGTCAACCGCAGGCTTTCGCCGATCTGGGCGCCCAGCAGCGGCCCGACGACCGTCAAGAGATCCGGCCCGGTCCGCTCGGTCGCGACCCGAGCGATGGTGTAGCCAGTCTCCTCGTTGGCGTAAGTGATCCGCTCCAAGACCGCCTCCAATACCGACAGGCTCGGCGCAGCACGCGGCGGGGACGACGCCGGCGAGATCACGTGCGGCGCAGGCGTCGGTCGAGCTCCAGCTCGCGGACGCGGCCGTGCGCGAGCGCGAGCTCCTCACGCAGCCGGGCGAGCTCCTCACGCTGGCGCTGGCCCTCGTCCAGAGCGGCGCGCAGCCGGGCCCGCAACGACGCGTCGCTGGCGTGCTGGCGAACCGGCACGCGCGCCGACGCGGCAGCGTCCGCGGCGCGCAGCGCCTCGATCTGTGAGCGCAGCTCGGCGTGCTGGTAGAGAAACGCGCGGCTGACCCGCGCGCGCTCAGCGACGGCGGCGAACGTGACCGTCGCCCCTTCGGAGTCCAGCTCGCGCAGCGCGCTGTGCACGCGCTGTTCAGCATCAAGCGTGCGCTTGGCAGCGGCGTCGGCGAGCGGGCGGCGGGCCGGCTCGGCACCCATCAC
Source organism: uncultured Solirubrobacterales bacterium (assembly GCA_963763525.1). Taxonomy (GTDB): domain Bacteria; phylum Actinomycetota; class Thermoleophilia; order Solirubrobacterales; family Solirubrobacteraceae; genus Palsa-465. Next base: position 54,062 of record CAVXPA010000003.1, on the reverse strand, counting down.
GCGCTCTCGGTCTGATCGGGCGCGGCGAGCTCGCGTAGGTCGAGCTCCTCGCCGCTCGCGTGGTCAGCCTCGATCGCGTCCAACCCTTCGAGGATCCTCGAGAGGCTGTGCTCATCGCGCTCGAGGACCTCGATCAACCGCAGATTGTTGTTCGTGCGCGCCTTCTCAAGCAGCCGGCGGGTCTCGGCCTGGTGCTGGTCGTGCACGGCGCGGAACGACCCGTCGGTGAGGAAGCTCTCGCAATTCAGGCACGCGTTCGGGTGCGGACAGGACTGCACCAGTGGCAGACCGCAGTACCCGTTGGGCAGCGCCTGCTTGGCGCGCGCGATCCGCTCCTTCATCCACGCCGCCTGCTCCAGCGGCCCGTCGACCGGGAGCGCGATCCGCTCGCCGCGGATGTTGACCCGCTCGTGCCAACGTTTGACCGCCTGCCGGACCGTCTCATCGCGCATGCGGGCGTAGCGGGCGGTCATCTCGATCGAGCCGTGATCGAGCACGTCCTGGATCACCGTCAGCGGGATGTTCTCGTTGACCATGCTCGTCCCGAGGTGATGACGGAACAGACGCGGGTGCACATCCAGCGCGAGCCTGCCCTCGGCGGTGCGGATCTCGGCGCTGCGCACATAGCGCTCGATCACCAAGCTGACCGTGCTGGGGTTGATATGAAACGCGCCGCGCTTCGTCCCCCGATGCAACCGCGAGGGAAACAGCCACTCGGTATCCGGGAAGCGCTCGGCCAACCACGCCCTCTGGCGCCCGAGCTGCTCAGCCAGCAGCGGCGGGATCGGCAGCAGCGCCTCGCGGCTGCCCTTGACATTGAAGTAGCGCAGATACGGCTGCCCGTCAGACCCCAGCTCCACGCAGTCGCGCATCAACGTAACCACGCTCGAAACGCGAAAGCCGCAGAACGCCAGCACCAGCACGATCGTGCGATCCCGGTCGTCCAGCAACGCCAGGTTCGCCGGGTCGATCCACTGCGCAAACACCTCGCCCGGGAGCGCCTTGGGCAGCTGATAGCCAATCCGCGGCAGCTCGGCGGCGTGGATCACAGCACCGGCCCCCAGCCCCGCCAGACCGTCTTCGCGCTGCTCCTCCAAAAGGAGGCGGACCGCCAACAGTCGCTGGTTACGGGTCGCCGGCTTCCACGGCGACTCGTGGCGGACCCACAGCATGTAGTCCTCAAGCACCGGACGCGACAGCTCGGCGGGCATGTTCACCTCCGGCGCGTGCTCGGCGAGCCACTGGCTGAAATGTCTGACGCCGACCAGATAGGCGCTCATCGTCCGCGGCGACGTGTCCGCCAACAGCCGCATCCTCGCCCAGCGCTTGGCGGCCTCCTTCAACCACGGCTGGGCGATCCGCTCAAACCGGATGAACTCCTCGCCGCGATACATGGAGACCAGATCGCCGCGCGGGAGCTCGGTCTGGCCCCAGACGTCCCTGGCCCACAGCTTCTCCCAGCCCCGCGGCGAACCGCCACCCTGAAGGACACGCAGCGGCTCGGCGCTCATCCCAGAAGATCCGTCACCTTCTCGAGCACGCCGCGCTCGGCCAGCACGCCTCGCAGATCCTCGGCGGTCGGGTGGGTGTAGATCAGCGCCGAGTGGGGTGAGCGGTGCGTCAGCAGCGCGCCGATCACCTCGAGCGCCACCCCGTCGCGATAGGCCAGCGTCGCGTAGGTGTGCCGTAGCCGGTGCGCCGTGAAGTGAAAGCCGACCTGCCGCTGCGTGCGCGCGACGATCTTGTCGACCATCTTGTAGGTCAGCGGCCGCCCGATCTGGCCGCCCCACAGGTTCACGAACACGAAGTCGCTGTCCAGATCGCGGTACTCCTCGTGCATGTAGTCGTTCCACAGCCGCATCAGCTCCGCCGGGACCGGCACCCCGCCCTCGGCGCCGCCCTTGCTGCGCGCCCGCCGCGGCGCATCCTCGCGCGCGCGAATGACAATCCGCCGCTCCCACGCGACCACGTCCTCATGGCGCAAACCCAGCGCCTGACCGATCCGCATACCCGTGGATGCCAACAGCGCGAACAAGAACCGGTCACGCAACCGCCCCTGGCAGTCGATCACCGCGGCCACCTGCTCAAGCGAGAGCGTGCTCGGCAGCGACCGGCGCTCGGGCAGCCGCACCGCCCGGCCACGCGAACGGCTCCGCGCGATCCCATGCAGAAACGGCTTGTAGCCGCCACGGCCGCTACGCGTCTTGACGATCAGGTCCTTCGCCAGCGTTGACCCGCGCCGAGCCTGAAGGTCATAGAAGCCGACCACGCCGCTCAGCATCCGGTTCACCGTCCGCGCCGACACACGCGCTGCCTCATCGGCCAGCACCACCACGTTCTCGGCCGGACGCCGCGCCCACGCCGCGAACTCGCCCAGCTCCAGCACCCCGACCTGATCCCAGCTCAACCCGCGCTCGGCCAAGAACGTCCAGAACGCGCGCAGGTCGTGCGCGTACGCCTCGACCGTGTTCGGCGAGCGCTCGCAGTCGGTCAGCCACGCCAGGTACTCGTCGATCAGCTCGACCGGCCGCAGATCCGGGCCGATGACCGTGAACGACTCGATCCCGCGCGCCGGCAAAAACACCCGCCGCACGACATACGGCGACCCTCGCTCGTTGACGTCGTGAGCGTCCAAGACGCGGGGAACATAACGGTCGGCTCGGACGTCAAAACCACCCCGTTGCGGACGTCATGGACACCAACCACTCGGGGGGACTTAATCGTGATTGTGCCGACGTCGGCACAACCACGACCTGCGTCACACGTTCGGGTCGCTCCTCGTCGCCGGCGGCGTCGACCTGGTGAGCATCAAGGACGCCATGGGCCACTCGCAGCTAACCACCACGAGCCGGTACCTCCACGCCCGACCGGCGACCGAACGCGCGGCCGCCTTCACCGCCGCGTTCGGCGGCAGCGCCAACACGGCTTCGTATCCCCGAGGCCGAGACAGCATCGAGCAGCCCGACGAGCCGTAGCGAGACCGGACACCCGAGCATCATGATGCGCTACCGTGATGCGGATGGCCCGCACCACCGTCGATGTCGACGACGCCGCACTCGCCGCGGCACGAGCGGCGCTCGGGACGCAGGGCCTCAGCGCCACGATCAACTCCGCTCTGCGCGAGGTCGCCCGTCGCCACGCACTGGCCGACTTCGACGTGCTTCGCGACATCGACGGCACACCCGACGAGGTGCGCTCAGGACGCGCGGCCCGTGGCGGCACCACGACGGCATGACCGGCTGAAGCCGGCCCCACTCACCCAGCCGTCGCTGGTCGACACCGCCGTCTGGACCTGGGTGCGTGACAGGCGATTCCCCGAACTCGCAGAGTGGTTCAACGACGAGGTCCGCTCCGGACGCGTCCTGGTCTGCGAAGAGATCATTCTGGAACTCATACGTCTCGCTCCCAATGAGGCCCGCGCGCATGAGTTGGCGGGACGGCTCAGCGCCTTCGACGCTGCGACGATGCCGCAAGACGTGTGGAGCAGAGCGCGGGAGGTGCAACTCGCTATGGCTGGCAGCGGGGACCACCGCCGTGTCCCACCTGCGGATCTCCTGATTGCCGCCGCCGCGGAACGTGCCGGTGTGCCTCTGGTCCACTACGACCAGGACTACGAGCGGATCGCGGCGGTGACCCGGCAACCACACGTCTGGTTCGTCGCACGTGGCTCGCTGACCGAGAAGCGATGACGAACAGGCAGCGGTCGGTTCGCCGCTGTTGGCCTCATATTTAGCGGTACGGTTTCGCGCGTGAGCCAGGACGACCGCCAGGCTGACGTGCTGCGCCAGTTCGAGGCGATCATGGGCGGAGCTGAGCTCGATGACCTTCGACAGCTCGCTGGCGCTCTGTCGCGCTTCGGCGTCCGGCCGGGAGAACAGGCACGGCCTCGACGCCCTGAGTTGCGCCGGCCCCGCCTCGCGGAGCTGCAGCGCTTCGTGGTGAGGGTCGATCTCTGGCACGCGAAACCGCCGATCTGGCGTCGGCTGGAGGTTCGCTCGGATTTGACGCTCGATGTGGTCCATCGGGTTCTGCAGGCCGCGTTCGGTTGGACGGACTCGCACCTGTGGCGTTTCTCGCTCGGTGGTGATGCGTTCAGTCCTTCAAGCCAGGTGTTTCTGTGCCCTTGGGATGTCGAGGAGGGCGAATTCGAGGACGAAGGCGGTCTCCCTGCCGCCGTCGTCCGGCTGGACGAGGCGGTCCAGATCCCCGGCGAGATTCTGTCCTACGCCTACGACTATGGCGACAACTGGGAGCTCACGCTACGGCTCGAGAATGTCCTGCCGGCGGCTGCCGGCACGCCGTCGGCCGTCGCCGTGGACGGTCGCCGCGCCGCACCCCCGGAGGACTGCGGGGGGCGCCGGACCGCGGATGAGCTGGCGGAAGTCCTCGAGGATCCATCGCTGTTTGACCTGGACGAGGTGAACGAGGCGCTCCAAACCCCGTTCATCGTGCTACGCGACCATGGGCTCGATCCACGACTGGCGGCCCTGATCGACCGTCTGACCTACAGCCCGGTCGGCGAGGATCTCGCGTCCCGTGCACTATCACTGCTCGACGAGCGGCCCGTCCCCGATGAGAAGGCGCTTCACGCATCATTGACGCCCTTCATCTGGTTCCTTGATCGGGCCGCAGAAGGCGGGATCCCGCTCACTGCAAGCGGCTACCTCAAGCCCGCGGAGGTGACGGCCGCCGCCGAGGTGCTACCGACCATGCAGGGGTGGATCGGGAAGGCGAACCGCGAGATCGACACGACGCCGGTCCTGCACTTCCGCAAGGCAGTCCAGGCGTTGGGCCTACTCCGCAAGCACAAGAGCTCGTTACTGCTGACGCGCGCCGGACACGATTCGTGCGCCGCGTGGCAGAACCTGTGGAACCAACTGGCGGACCGGCTCGTCCCGAACACCGACGGGTTCGACACCGACGCGACGCTGCTACTGCTCCTCTACGCGGCAACATCCCCCGACAGCGAGCTTCCGCTCGACACGATCGCGGCAGCGCTCACCCACTTGGGCTGGCAGAGCGGCGATGGCACACCGATCGTCGGCTACGACATGTACCGGCTCCGCGCGCTTGACGTTCTCCGCAACGTGTCGACCGCGCACGTCAACCGGGGCCGCCGGTGGCGGATCGACGACGAAGTCGCAGAGCTCGCGCGCGCAGCGCTACGAAAGCCGTAACGAGCATCCCGGCGAGCGCGCTGCCAGCGGGAGCGTTGTGGGCTGAACTGACACTGTTGCGATCGAAGTTCCCGAACGGGAACATTGAGGAGCTCAGCCCCACCGGACGATGTAATGTTCCCGAACGGGAACATGACTTCATCCGTTTCGGTGACCACAACCAACGAGCTCGGAGCCGCACTCAAGGCCGCGAGGATCGCGCGCGGCCTGCGGCTCGAGGATCTGGCGCTCGCGGCCGGGGTTGGTCGTCGCTTCGTGGGCGAGCTCGAGCGGGGCAAGCCGACCGCGCGCCTGGCCGAGACGTTGCGGGTCGCCCAAGCCCTCGGCGTCTCGATCGAGGTCAACGATCCGCATGCCTGAGGGCCTTGCTGCGCTGGCGGTGTGGTGCTTCGATCGGCAGGCAGGCGCGCCGACCCAAACGACAAGCGGGATCGAGTTCGTGTACGCGTCGGATTGGTTGGCCGACAGGATGCCGCCGCTGTCGCAGTCCTTGCCGCTCGACGGCCGCTTCGACCCCGCAGCGGCGGCCGCGTTCTTCGGCGGCCTGCTCCCCGAGGGCGAACCGCGCCGCCAACTCGCACGCCTCCTCGGCGTCAGCGAGGGCAACGATTTCAGCATGCTCGCGATGATCGCGGGCGACACCGCCGGGGCGATCACACTGCTGCCGGAGGGTGATCGGCCGGGGCCGGTCGGCGGCGACGTCGAGTGGCTCGACGACGGCGGCCTTGTCGAGCTCCTGAGCGAGCTGCCATCGCGTCCGATGCACGTCGACGCGGACGGCGAGTACCGGCTGTCACTTGCCGGCGCCCAGGACAAGCTGCCCGTCGTCGTGGACGACAGCGGTCGGATCGGTCTCACGCGCGGCCAGACGCCGTCGACGCACATCATCAAGACGCCGATCGAGCGGCTCGATCATTCGGTGGTCAACGAGGCGTTCTGCCTCATGGTGGCCGGCAGCTGGGCACTGACGTCGTCGACGCGTCAGCTCAGCAAGTGGCCGGGCACGAGTTCCTGCTGGTCAAGCGTTACCACCGGCGCGAAATCGATGACGGGATCGTGCGTCTGCACCAGGAGGACTTCTGCCCGGCGCTGGGAGTCCCGACGGCGCGCAAGTACCAGTCAAGCATCAATGTCGGCCTTCGAGCTCCGCTTTTCTTGATGCAAGCTCATCCAGTCGCTTGCGCAGCTTGGTCATTTCCTGTTTGATTTCCTGCAGCTCCGTTTTCTCTTGCCATGTGTGCAGATACTCGTCGCCGAGCTCCTCGACGACGTATGCCTCCAATTGGCTTCTCAACACGCGGATGTATGGGTTGCCGTGGATGGCTCCTTCGCGGTACTCGAGCTTTCCGGCGTTGATGCCCTTGACGACAAAATCCGAGTCAACCCCGTATTCCTTGCGGGCGGTTACCTCACTGAGAGTCGCTCCCTTGCGGGTCCATTCACCGTATTGCGCCATGTCTCACCAATAATCTCCGCGCCTAGGATGTGTCCGACCGCTGAACATAAAGTCGCGCTGCCGTGATGAAACGGGTGGCGGCATTCGATAGTTCGTCAACCTCAGTTTGGGTCACTTCGCGCGCTTGGTATTCCATCGCGTTCCGGGTGTTTCGCGCACCCTCGACGCGCGCCACGAGCCCGCTGTCGGCCGCGGGCAACAGTCGCTTCGCCTCTACGATGTGATGGCCAATGCCCTGCATGACGCGACGGCCGCCGGCGCGCATGATTGCGCCCGCGGCCTTCCGGGCAGCGTCGTAGAGCATGCCGAAGCGACTGTCGAGATCGACTCCGGGAATCGCCGCGCTCGCAAAGTGGCGATCGGCTTGCGCGAGGAGCTGCCGGGCCAACGGGAGGTCAGCTGGAGCATCAACCGCCCGAGCTCTTCGAGGTGGAGGCATCATCCCCGCTCAACGTGGCCCGCAAGAACGCGCAACGGACCAGCGAGCACGTCGCGTATGAACGCGCTGCGGTCCGCGGTGTGGAACTCCTCGGGGCGCATCCAGACAACGCTGATCTGACGGTCGATCTTGCTTTGTAGCGGCATCAACTTCTCCAGCAAGGCCCCGTAATCGATGTCACCGACAACCAGGAGATCGACGTCGCTCTCAGCGTCGATGCGACCACGCGCCCAAGAGCCGAAGATCGCGGCACCTTCAACCCCCGGTGTCTCCTCAAGAAGCTCTCTGAGGTGGGCCTCGACCCCGAGCGACTTCTCAACGAGTTCGTGCAGCGGTTGAAACAGAGGTGACGCAGTGGACGCTCGGTAGATGCCCTGACGTCCGACGGCCTCGCGCTCGATGATGCCAGCATCAAGCATGCGCTCAAGTTCTCGACGCACGGACATATCCGTGACGGCCAGATCCCGGGCGAGATCGGCGACCGTGTAGCTGACGTCGGGATGCAAGATCAAACGCTCAAGTAGGGCTGCTTGTGTGCGCGAGCGGAGCAGCGGAAGCAAGCTCGGGGTTCCGGATCTGCGGGGCATTTCGAACAGAATGTTAGTCGAGTAGCATTCTGTTAGAGCAAGTGGGGACCCTAAAGAGAAGCGCGCCGGCAAGTTCGATTCTTCGTCGAAGGCGGCCTCAAAGGCCGTGAGTTGCTCGTCTTCGTCGTGGCTGTCGACCGTGATCTCTTCGATCAAGTTGTCGAGTTCGGGGCTGGCTTGGCGGACGGGGCTGATTGGCGCGATCGCCTGATTGCGGTGGCTGTTAGGCGGCTGGGTTGAGCCGGTCGAGAACGAGCGGTGGGCAGCGGATTTCGCCGCTCTTGAAGCGACCAACCGGCCGGTGCACGCAGACGGTGGCGGTGTGTTGGTCGAGTTCGACCACGACGCCGTGGACGCCGTGCAGGTAGCGGGGGCTGGCGTTGTGGTTGATCCGCACTCGGTCGCCGACGGTGAGCATCGCGAGCGCCTTGGCGGAGTTGACAGTTTCGAGCAGCTCGCGGCGGGCGTAGATGGCGTCGGCGATCGCGACAAGATGGTGATCGAGCGCGCCGGCGACGATCTGGTCCAGCAGCAGCCGTTCAGGCTCGAGCGCTCGGGTTGGTCGTGAAATGGCCGGGGCCTGCTGCGTCTGCTTGTGCGGCTGCCTGCGGGCGCGTCCGCGGGAGCGCTTGCTCATGCCCGGGAAGTATCGGGAGCCGGGCGGACGGATCAGGGCCGGCGGCGAGCGGCGTCCACCGCGGCTCGGCGCTCAGCGCGAGTAGCACCTCGACCGTCCGCTGGCCTTGTTTGCGGCCGGGTCGAGAGGTATGGGCGGATCGCGAGCAACCGCTCGGCGCCCTCGGCGAGCGCAACTCGTTCCTCTCGGCGTGAGCCCGAGCCCCGGCTCGAACGGCAGCCGGGCCGCTGGACCGACGCCCGACTCCCCAGTCGTGGCGGGGCGTTCAGCCGGGAACAGGCACCGCGTCCCGAATCGAAGCGAGCCAGAACGATCGCTCGTCCTGGCGTCGGTGGCAGAAGGCGTGGACGGCCGCTCCTTCGACTCGGTACGGCGTGATCTGCCGCTGAGTCGTGCCCTTAGCCCCGGCGTAGAGGATGAACACGTCAGAGCCGAACTCGATCGCGTCGAGGACCACATCGACCGGATCGTCGCCTGTCGAATCGGCCGGCTGCGGCGTGCGCGCGGGCGCGCCGGCCGGTATCTCGCGAGCCTTCGCGATGGTCGAGACCTGCTTCCCGTCGGGCGGCTCGACGGGGTCATCCGGCGCCCACACTCGCTCGGCGTCGGACGGACTCGGATCGCGCTCGCTCCAGCGCCCGGACACGCGTTCGAGGCCCGGGTCGAGTTCGTGGCCCGCGGCGCGGAGCGCGTCCTGTGCCGCGGCGACGCCATCGGCTCGGATCGCCAGCTGGGACGGTCCAAGACGCTCGACGACACACTTCGCCAGCTCGCCGGCCAGCAACGCGTCCGCGGTCTCCGCGTCACCGGTGTCGAGCACCATCGCTGTCCGCAGCCTCAGGGGACGGCGCACCGACGCGGTCCAGTCGGCGATCGAGCGCGCGACGTTCTGCGGCAGTTCGCCCGTGAGCCGCTCGAGCGCCGCGGCAACGCCACCTTCGAGGATGCCGCACCGCTGGCCGGCGCGGACCGAGGTGCGGGTGATGCGAAAGACGTGTGCCTGGTCGCGCACCGGCTCGCAGCTGAGCGCCAGTACGAGCCGCTGCGCCGGGGTCGGGGGCGCGAGCGCGACGAGCTCGAAGTTGGCCTGGCAGATGATCCGCCCGTCGATCGCGGCCGGGGCTGGTGCGGTGCGGACGCTCGTGGGCAGCCCACCGCGGTCGACGCCCAGCGTGAGCGCACCTGCCAGCCACACGAGATGCAACGCGCCCATCCCCACGGCGAAATCGCTCGTCCGCAGGTCGAGCGCCAGGTGCAGCTCCTGGCAGAGTCTGCGCAGTGCGGCACCGAAGCTGTCAATCGAGACGGTCTGGCCTGGCGTCAGCCGGCCGGCGAGCGCCAGTGCGGCCGGGCCGAGCGACATGCGGCGCACGTGGCTGAGGAGCCGCGCGCACAGATCGGACGGGTCCAGCTCGAGGAGTGATAACGGGTCCCCGGTTGCGATCAACTCACGGCGGCCGTCGGAGCCCGGAAGGTTGCCAACCCGTATGGCAATCAGCCTCTCGTCACGCAGAATCCCGAGCACGAACTCGAGCCGGAACCCGGCGATCGGGCCGTCACTGCCGTGCAGCTCGAGTGCCGGGAGCGCCGCCAGCAGCTTCGGCACGTCGCGCTGATAGACGGGTCCGTCGGCCTTGACCCGCACCGGCGAGCGCGCGAGGTGAGCCCACAGCGCCGCGACGTCGTGGCCCAGCTGGAGGGGCGCTTCGAGCGGCCGCCCGGGCTCACCGGCCTTCAGATCACCGACGTAGGGCGCGGCGAGGACATCCGCGAGCGGCGCGTGGAGCTCGTGCGGAACGTGGCATTCGAGGTTGTAGGCGCGGCGAAACGCGAACGCAAGCCCGTGGCGCTCGAGCTCGCTCGTCGCCGGATCGGGCCGGCCGTTCCAGCTCTGGTAGACGCACGCGTCGCCGCGGTAGGCCGCCTGGGCCGCCCGCCGGCGCGCCTGCGCCGACAGCCGGCCCGCGATCGCGCCGAGCCGCTCGCGATCGCGCACCACAGCGGCGATCTCCGCAGGGGTCGCCGCCGCGCCCAGACCGAGCGCCGAGGCGACCGCGCGGCGGTGGGCCGCCGGTGCCGAGGCGAGGAGCTCGCTCACCCCGGGGGCTGGCCGGCGGGCCAGCCCCGAAGCCGGCTCGACTCCGGGCGCGAGACGGTCGAGCACGGTCCGGACGAGTGACTCGGTGCTCATGCTGCGCGTTGCTCGGGCACCAGGGTCAACTCCTCTGGAGCCAGCACCGTATAGCGGTAGCCCTGCTCGGCGAGGAACAGCTGGCGACGGTGGGCGTAGTCCTGCTCGACCGTCTCGCGCGAGACCAGCGTGTAGAACCAGGCGCGGTTCTCGCCCGGCTTGGGCCGAAGCAGGCGGCCAAGGCGCTGCGCCTCCTCCTGCCGTGAGCCGAACGTGCCGGACACTTCGACTGCGACGCTGGCGGACGGCAGGTCGAGGGCGAAGTTCGCGACCTTGCTCACGCACAGCACCGCCAGCTCCCCGGCACGAAAGCGCGCGTACAGCGCCTCGCGCTCGTGGCGCGGCGTCTTGCCGGTGATCACCGGCGCCCCGAGGGACTGGGCAATCCGCGCCAGCTGGCCGACGAAGTAGCCGATCACGAGCGCCTGCGCTCCCGGGTGGCGGGCAAGGATGGTCCGTACGAGCTCGTCCTTGGCGGCGTTGCGGCTGGCGAGGCCGAACCGCTCGCGCTCGTCGGCCAAGGCGTAGTCCATCCTGCCCTGAGCCGCCAGCGGCACCCGCACCTCGGTGCACTCGGCGCTCGCGATCCAGCCCGCATCCTCGAGCTCGCGCCACGCCATGTCGTAGCGCTTAGGCCCGACCAGCGAGAACACGAGCGGCTCGGCGCCGTCCTCGCGGACGAGCGTTGCCGTCAGTCCGAGGCGGCGGCGGGCCTGGATCCGCGCCGTCGCACGGAACACAGGGGCCGGCAGCAGGTGCACCTCGTCGTAGATGACCAATCCCCACTCGCGGCGCTCGAACAGGTCGAGATGCGGGAATCCGGCGTCACGCCGCGGCCGGTGGGTCAGCATTTGGTAGGTCGTCAGCGTGATCGGCCGGATCTCCTTGGCCTGGCTCGAGTACTCGCCGATCGCCTCCGGAGCGACCGTCGTACGGGCCTCCAGCTCGGCCCGCCACTGGGCGAGCGAGGCCGAGTTGCTGGTTACGATCAGCGTCTCACATCGCTGCGCAGCGATCGCCGCGAGGCCGACGATCGTCTTCCCCGCGCCGCATGGCAGGACGACGACGCCCGCGCCGGCGGCCTCCCAGGCCAACGCTGCCTCGTGCTGGTAGGGCCGGACGTCGAGCGTGTCGACCAGCGTGACCTCGAGCGCGTCGCCGTCCTCGTAGGGCGCCAGGTCCTCGACCGGCCAGCCGAGTGCGATCAGCGCCTGCTTGAGCGGCCCGCGCGCCGGCGCGGCCAGCGTCGCCTCGGTCGCCGCCGGACGTCCGCGCAGCAGCTTCCCGATCGGCTCGGCGCCGGCGACCTCCGCCAGGAGCGCCGGCTCGTCGCACACCAGCCGCAGCAGCCCGGCCTCACCGGCTACCAACCGCAGCCTCCCGTAGCGAGCGCAGAGATCGCGGACGTCGACCAGGATCGCCTGTGGGACCTCGTAGCGCGACAGCTCGACGAGCGCCGTGACGATCTCGTCCGCGCGCATGCCCGCGGCCGCCGCGTTCCACAGCGACACCGGTGAGATTCGGTAGGTGTGCACGTGCTCGGGGCTCTTCTCGAGCTCGGCGAACCGGACCAGCGTCGCGCGGGCGCGATCGAACTCCGGGTGGGCGACCTCGAGGAGCACTGTGCGGTCGCTCTGGACGATGGCGGCACCTGGCATCGCCGTGGAAGCTAGCCACCGCGCCGGATGGGACAGCGTGCGACGCGACGAGCCCGAAGCGTCCGCCGCGTTCGGCAAGCTCTGCCGTCGCCAAGCCGAGGTGCCGATGCCCCACCACCGAACCGGAGACTCGATTCCAACCGTCGCCGGCGCGTTGACCGCGGTCAACGCGCCGTCGATCAAGCAGCTGGCCGCGCTCGTGTCGAGCGACCCGTTGCCGACCCGGAAGGCTGAGCTGATCGAGCTGGTGAGCGCTCGGCTCAAGGACGACCACTTCCTGCGCAGCGTCTGGGCGCGGCTCGACGACATCCAACGGGCCACCGTCGCGGAGGTCGTACACGGCCGCTCGCCGCGGTTCGAAGCCGACCGGTTCCTCGCCAAGTACGGGCGCGATCCGGACTGGGGGACGCTCGACGACTACGCGCGGCGCTCGGCCGGCCCGACCGCACTGCGGCTCTTCTTCTTCGGCGGACGCACGATGCCGGACGACCTCCGCGCGCGGCTGAGCGCGTTCGTCCCGCCGCCGGCCCTCACCGTTCTCGCCTCGCGCGACGAGCTGCCAGCCGCGATCGAGCAACGCCAGACGGTCTGGGACCCCGCCGCGGGCACACGGCGAGAAGACGCCGAGGAGGTGTCGCTCGCGGTGCGCGAGACCGAGCGCGCGGCGATCCATGACCTCGAGACCGTCCTGAGGCTGGTCGAGGCGGGGAAGCTCGCGGTCAGCGACAAGACGCGCCGCCCCACGGCGTCGGCCATGCGGCTGATCGGCGGTGCGCTGGCGGATGGGGACTTCTATCCCGAGGGCGATGACGTCGGGCCGATCAGGGCGTTCGCGTGGCCGATGCTCGTCCAGGCCGCGGGGCTCGCCGAGCTCCGCGGCAGCCGCCTGGGTTTGACCAGGGCCGGCGTGCAGGCGCTCGGTGCCGACCCGGCGGGGGTGATCCGAACGGCGTGGCACCGCTGGCTCGGGACCAAGATCCTCGATGAGCTGGGCCGCGTCGAGGCGATCCGGGGCCAGATCGGCAAGGGCAAGCGCGGGCTGACCGCGGTCGCGAGCAGGCGCGAGTCGATCGCCGACGCGTTGGCGGAGTGCCCCCACGGGCGGTGGGTCGCCAGCGACGAACTGTTCCGCTACATGCGCGCCGTCGGCCACGACTTCGAGGTGACGCGCAACGCGTGGACGCTCTATATCTGCGAGGCCGGCTACGGCAGCCTCGGGTACGACGGCTACGGCGGCTGGAACATCCTCCAGGCGCGATACGCGCTGTGCCTGCTGTTCGAATATGCCGCCACGCTCGGTCTGATCGACGTCGCCTACGTCCCGCCGGCCGGCGCCAGGCCCGACTTCCACGACCTCTGGGGCGCCGACGAGCTCGAGTACCTCAGCCGCTACGACGGGCTCGCGTACCTGCGGCTCACCGCGCTCGGAGCGTGGTGCCTGGGCGTGGCCGGCACGTACCGGCCGCCACGGATCGAGGCGGTCCCGGTATTCACGGTCCTGGCCAACCATGAGATCGCCGTGACCGGCAGCGGCCTCGGCCACGCGGACCGGCTCGTGCTCGAGCGCTACGCCGAGCAGACATCCGATCGCGTGTGGCAGCTTCGCCGCGACCGGTTGCTGGCTGCGGTCGAGCGAGGAGAGTCGGTGGCCGAGGTGCGGGAGTTCCTGACGACCCGCTGCGCCACGCCGATTCCGGCGAGTGTGCTGCGTCTGCTCGACGACGTCGCCGAGCGCTCCGAGTGCCTGGTCGACCGCGGGCCGATGCGGATGATCGACTGCGCCGATCCGGCGCTCGTCGCCCTGCTCGCCAACGACGCCCGGACGCGGTCGCTGTGCATCGCCGCGGGAGACCACCGCCTGCTGGTCCCGGTCGGCGGCGAGCCCGCGTTCCGACGCGCCGTCCGGAAGCTGGGATACGCCGTTCGGTCCGACGAGCAGACCCGCGCGGTCGCATAGCCTCCTCCCATGCTGACGTGGCGCCCCTCGCTCGACCGCGAGGCGCTCGTCGCAGACGAGCATGAGGTGGTCGAGTTCTCGTCGCTGTGCCCGGAGGTCGTCGTGCCGGGAGGTCGTCGTGCCGGCTCAGTGAGGATCCATCATCCGTAGCAAAGGATCGGGCTTAAGGTTTCCTCCCACTAAGAGGGCGAAGCGGGAGCGAGCTTGGCCTCTTCGAGCATCGTGAACAGCGATCGGCCACTTCGGCGCACGGGTCGGTCGGTCCTAGTCGTCATCGTCAGGCACAGGTTCGTAGCCCGCAGCATCCGCGCAAGTGACGCACAACGTCTTGTACCAGGCTCCGTTGCGACGCTGACAGCACTCACCGGGCTCGCAGCCTCCACGACGACGGCTGGTTCCGGGTCGTTCGGATCCACGATGCGCTCGCCACTGTGCCAGTAGAACCGCAAGCCCGCGAACTTCTCCTTGACCTGATAGATGCGGTAGCGCGGCAGGACCACTGCGAGTTCGCCATCGAGTTCGGTGAGGAGCGGATACCAGCCGCGCTCGCAGCCAATCCATCGCCCCCAACCGTCTGGTATGCGTATCAGGATCCCCCGCAGTCCATCGGCGAACTCGCCGGCGTCCTCCGGGACGTCAAGGGCTTCGGCGTACTGCTCTGCGTCAAGGCCGCGCATGATCTGCTGAACCGCTCGAACCGCTGCCTCGAGCCCGCTGTGTCATCCGTTGCAGCCGCGAGCTCTCCGACGGCGTTCTTGAACGCGTCCCACCGGATCCGTGCGTCCGCAGGCAGCGGCTCCGTGTCCTCGCCGGCGAGCCTGTTCGGATCGATTTCGCTCACTCCCACTACGGTACGAAGCCGGCAGGCGGCCCTGGGGTGACTGGCAGGCCCCCGGAATCCACCATCATCCGCCACCGGTCCTACGCTGGCTGCGGTGATGACTCGAGCCGAAGTCGACGTGTTGATCGAGAAAGCGACCGTGGACGCCTACAACGACCACGAGCAGATCACCGGCCTGTTCACGATGCTCGACGAGCACCTCGCGGTTGGGTTCGACACGGAGCTGCTCGGGGTCGCCGTCACCGTGCAGAAGGTCGATCTGACCGTCGAGCATGAGATCGTCGCGATCTGCCGCCGTGGCGGTGACAAGCAGTCGATCCCGATTCTTGACCTGCCGTTTCCCGCGCGACGACCGGACGGCGCGGAATGGATCGACGCCTACCGGCGCTGCCGCCGCTGAGGATTAGCCTGGCGGGCTCGGGGCGAGCTTGGCCTTATCGAGCATCGTGATCAGCGACGGCCGACGCCGATGCCGGTCACGTAACGCCAGCAGACGCGCCTCGAACGCTTGAACCTCGCGGCCGGCCGTGGCCGCGTCGCGTGCCCTCTTCAGCAGCCTCACCGCGGCGGCGTACGCCCGCCGGTCGGCGGTTTCCAGCGTGCTGTCGATCAGTCGCCAGTACACCGGAAGCGCCTGCGCCGGATGGGTCTTCTGCCGCTCCTCCGCCAGCCGCAGCCACGCGCGCTCTCGGAGGTCGAGGCCGGGGAGAGTCGTGGCGGTCTGCCACGCGAGCTCGCCCTCGCCGTCGTCGAGCAGTGCGTCAACCAGCCCGGCTGGATTGCGCTCCCGCAGCGCGCGACGTGCGGCATCGCTCTCGACAGGCCAGGCATGGATCGCCTCGGCGGCGGTGCGCAGTCGTCGGTAAGTTGAGCTTGTCGGCGTCATTTCGTGCTGCGCGCGACGCAGCGCGAGCGCCTCGAGCTCCTCGCCGCGCCGGCCGAATGCCGCGTAGGCCAGGTCGTACAGCTGGTCGGTCTGCCAGCCCGTCGTCTGCTCGATCCCTCGCCGCGCCCACGCGATCGCTTCCTCGTCTCGGCCGAGCTCGACCATCGCCTCGGCGACACTGATGAACTGATGCGGCCGCGAGAGATCGCCCCCGAGCAGCGCGACGATCGCATCGCTGTTGCCGTCGAGCACGGCGAGCCGCTCGCGCGCGTACCCGGCGGCGAACCCGTCCTGATCCTTCTGAGCAGCCAGTTGTGAGCGGAACTCCGCAAGGCCGACGTCTCCCAGCGCCGCGCGGTAGCGCACGGGATCGGCCTCGAAGAAGTCCTGATCGATAAAGCGAAAACGGATCATCCACCGCGCGAGCTTCACCGGATCAGCAACGCCGGCATCGCACGTTGTCGCGTGCAGCGCCAACAGATCGCGAGCGAGATCTCCCACCATTCCGGACGAGTCGTCCGCCTTCGTCTGGATCACCTTCACGACATGCGCGATTCCGCGCTCGAGCAGCTCCACAAGTTCCTGGGACGGACTCGCTTGCGCCGCAGCTTCCAGCTCGGTCACCACCGGTCGCGCCGCGCGCGCCCACTCCACGCTCTCCCGGTAGCCGAGGAAACGACGGTTCCTCAGTCCGCGATCGACCTCAGCCCGCAACGCCCCCAGGTCGCCGCTCGCCCGCGCCGCGATCAACCGAACTCGCCGCTCGACATCCTCGTGCCACTGAGCCGCCCACATCACAACGTCGCGCAACTCTGCCGCCGCGAGCTGCGCCACGATCCGATCGAGGCCGATGTCCGTCTCAGGCTTTGCTTTCCGCCGTGTCACGTGGGCAGCACTCTGTCAGAACCGCAGCAGATCCCGACGAGCGTACTTCACCGCTGCGGGGCCCTGCGGTCGGCCAATCATTCCTGATTTGTCCGGCAGATATTCACAATCCGCCACCATCTTATTCCTAATCCGTCTGATGGCGGGGGTATGATCTGCCGCATGTCCGAGCCCCTCTTTCCTCGTCACCTCCGTCAAGACCTAGTGGACGCGTTGACAGACAGCCGAGCTGTCGCGATTCTCGGGGCGCGCCAGGTCGGCAAGAGCACGCTTGTTGCGCAAATTGCCTCGGACGAGCACCCGGCACGTCTCATCAGCCTGGATGACCTGCCAACCGCTGAGGCCGCGCGAGCCGATCCGGTTGGGTTCATCGCCGACATCGACGGACCCGTCGCCATCGATGAGATCCAGCGCGCGCCCGAGCTGCTGCTGGCGATCAAGCGCCGTCTCGACGCCAACAACACCCGCGGCCAATTCCTGCTCACCGGTTCCGCGAACCTTCTGGCGCTGCCGACCGTGTCCGACGCCCTGCCCGGACGCGTTGAGTACCTCACCTTGTGGCCGCTCTCACAGGGGGAGATGCTCGGCGTTCGCGAGCGGTTGATCGATGAGCTCTTCGCCGGGCGATTCCCCAAGCTCACCGGAGCTCCGGTCGGCCGTCGAGCATTTGCTCCCGCGCTTGTCACTGGCGGATACCCGGAAGCGCAACGCCGCACCCAGCGCGGCCGGACCCGGTTCTTCTCCAGCTACATCGCGTCGATCATCGGCCGGGACCTCGACGACGTCGCCAACGTCCGTAACGTCGAGAACATCGAACGACTGCTCTTCGCCCTCGCTGCGCGCTCCGGTGGCCTCACGAGCTTTCACGGCATCGGCCGCGACCTGGGACTGGACGCCAACACGGTTCGCTCGCACACGAAGATCCTCGAGGACCTCTTCCTCGTCCACCAGATCAAGCCCTGGCACGTCAACCTCGGCAACCGCCAGATCAAGAGCTCCAAGACCTACGTCGTCGACAGCGGCCTGCTCGCCCATCTCATCGGAGCGAACGAGCGCCGGATAGCCGAGGACGACGCCGTCGCCGGCACCATGCTCGAGAGCTTCGTCGCGATGGAGCTCCTCCGCCAAGCCGAGTGGGCAGAACGTCCCACACAGCTCTTTCACTATCGCGACAAGCAGCAGCGCGAAGTGGACATCGTGATCAAGCGTCACGACGGCGACGTCGTCGGCGTCGAGGTCAAGGCGAGCGCGACACCGTCGGAAGCCGATTTCAAGGGCCTGAGTTATCTCCGAGAGAAGCTCGGCCCAAGATTCAAGGCCGGCGTGGTCCTACACGCCGGAGCCGACACCCTCCCGTTCGGCGACCGCCTCGCCGCTGTGCCGCTGAGCGGCCTTTGGCGTCCGGCGGCTCGCTGAAACCCATGGCCGTCGGCAGCGTTCTGCGGGTTGGCGAGGGCTCTCCCTGTCACGACTTCGCCGGAGCACTGCGCGTGACCGACGGGCAGTCAAGGGAGCCGCGTCAGCGGCCGCCGCAGGCGGGGCCGAAGGCCCGACCTTGATGGCCTGGCGGCACACGCGACAGTCGCGCCGAACTCCTGAGAGGGCGCCACTCTGCTGGTGCCCAACGTTCGCCGGGCAGCGCCGGTCAGGTGGGTCGTCGTGGCCAGCGGCGCGGCGCGTCGGCGGATAGCGCTGTGGCCGCCTCAGGTGGCCGCGCGGGCGGGGGAACCGGTAGCGAGTCGGCCTTAGGCGAGTGCTCCGGTTCGGGCCGGGCCTCGAGCTCGGTGTCCGCCACGAAAGCTTGGAGTTGCTCGGAGCTGGTGAGCGGGGTCGCCTGGAGCCAGCGGTCGTCGAAGTCATCGGCGAGCCGGTCGAACAGCCCGCCGTCGGCCAGACGGCAGATGTGGATGATCGGATGCGAGGCGCTGGCGGACCCGATGCGTGTGAGGACGAGCAGCATCTCGTCGTCGGCGCGGTAGAGGACGTGGTCCTCGCCCGCGGTGGAGGCGCGGACTTCGATCGCGTCGATGCCGAGCACCGGTTCGACGTGTCCGTCTGGGTCCTGGATGAGGATCCGGGCGCGGCGTCCGTTGGCGGCGCTGGTGCGGAGCAGCTCGACGAGGCCCGGCTGGGATGCGAGGTTGGGGATGGCGATCTCGATCCGCTCGACCGCTGCGCGAAGGAGCGCGCCGGTGTTCGGTGCGGCGGGGTCGGTGGCGTGCCCGTATCCCGCGACTGCGTCGCCGGTTTCGATGTCGCCGATACGCTTTCGACGCCTCATCGGTGGTTCGCTTCCGCTCGCCTTCGTGATCCACATCTGACGCGCTCAATGGCGCGCCGTTTCCGCGAGCTCAGCACTCCGGCTCTTGACCGGCGCACCTTGCGATGGTTTGCGGTCTCCCCCGGCAGGGCGACCGCGAAGGGCCACCGAACCAACCATCGGCCCGGCCCCTTCATCTCTCGCGCAGCACCGCATCCGTCGGACTGTGCTTCCACTCAGTTCCTCCTTCCGCGTTCTCGGCGCACAGTCGACGCCGTATATGGTGAACGCCTCACGCGGCCCGATCATCGACGAGCAGGCTCTTCTTGCCGCGTTGGGCGAGCGCGCTATCGCCGGCGCGGCGCTTGATGTCTATGACGTGGAGCCGCTGCCAGCCAACGATCCTCTCCGAACCGCGCCCAATACGGTGCTAACCCGCACCTGGGCTACGTGCCTATCGGTAACTACCGGATCTTCTTGGGCGGGGTAGTCGAGTGCATCTGTGCGTTCATAGACGGCGCGCACGTGCGCGTGCTCAATCCTTGAGGCGTTCCTTGCCTGCTACAGCGGGTCCACCAAAGAGCGGACTCCTCACGCGTACGGCGCGGGTGGCTGCGGGCTCGATCTGGGCGCCGCAGGCTTCGATGCGGCTTCGAGGCGTCGGCTGGCGCGCTCGGCTTGGGCATGCCCGCCGGAGCGACTGGGTGCGAGGGGGTGTCAGCGCGTGGGCTTCGCGCGGTCGAGGAGCTCCCGGGCCGCGCTCACCGCGCGTCGGGCGCGCTCTAGCGCCGGGACGCCGCGCTGGTGGCCAATCGTCGAGGGCACCTCGACGTCAATGGGCGTGGCGGCCGGTAGGGCGTCGAGAATCTCAGCGATCGGGAACACGCCCTCGCCAGGGACCATACGTTCACGGCTCTCGGCCGTGTAGTCGGAGCGCACCACGAGATCGGGTCCATCGCAGATCTGGGAGTAGCCGAAGAGCTCCGCTGGCATCGCAGCAACATCAGCCGGGGTGCCGCCGCTACGCACCAGATGCAGGCAGTCGACGTCGAAGCCGGCGTTGGGCCTGCCGGCGAGGCGAATCAAGTTGGCAGCCGCTTCGAGCGACGCGCAGCCCGGGGTATGGCCCGTGAACTCGAGCCCCACCTGCATGTGGTATTCGGCCGCCAGGTCGCACGTCCGCGCCAGGTTCTCCGCAGCGCGGCTCGCGACCGTGTCGAAGCTGATTACGACCAGGCGTTGGCCGCCGAGTTGCGCGCCGAGCTCGATGGCCGGGCGGAAGGACTCGACGTCGACGTGCTCGGTCAGCGCGAAGAACTCAACATTGGTCACGGTCACGCCCGTCGCGGTCATCCGAGCCCGCAGCTCAGGCACCATGTCCGCCGTGACCGCCTTGAATGGCAGGTCCGGAAGCGGCAAGTGTGCGAACACACACACGTGTTGGCAGTCGAGCTCATGCGCGATCGCGAGCAGCTCGGCCGGCGAGACTTCCAACGCGGTCTGATGGTGCAGCGCCAGCGGTCTCATGATCGCCGTGCCCCTGGCCACAATCGGAGCACGAGACTACACCTGCCCGGCGAGCCGGCCGGTAATTCAGAAGTTAATTCAGACCTCGCGGTGACGCCTGGGTCCTCCACGGTCCGGTCGCGCGCCTAAACCAGTCCGTTCGGAAAAATGCATGACCGGCCGCCGTCGACGGGGAGAACGACACCGGTGATCCAGCTCGCGTCGGGGGAAGCGAGGAACGCAACAGCGGCAGCAATATCCGTCGCATCGCCCAGCCCGAGCGGATGGCTCGCGGCTACCCGCGCGAGAAGCTCGGGATTTGCCAGCAGGACTGTGCCGTGCCCGCTGCGTGTGGTGCCCGGGCAGACGACGTTCGCCGTGATGCCGTGTGGGGCGCCCGCAACCGCCGCTTGCCGGGTCAACTGCACAACGCCTGCCTTCGTCACCCCATAGCCCGAACGAACACCCGGAACTGCGTACAGTCCGGCGAGGGATCCGATCGTGACGATGCGGCCACGTTGTCCCTGGTCGATAAGGACCTTGAGCCCGAGGCGGACCGTGTGCCAGGTTCCAGTAAGGTTCACGTTGACGTGCCTGAGCCATGTGTCCTCTGACTCGTCCGGGAGAATTCCTCCCTCCCGTAGAGAGATGCCGGCGTTCGCGACGAGGATGTCGAGCCGCCCGTAGCGCTCGATGGCGTAGTGGAGTGCAAGATCGGTCTGCGTTGCATCGCTGATGTCCCATTCGACGAAGCTCGCACGACCACCCGATGCTGTGATCAGCGCGTCGGTCGGCTCGTCCCCGTCGAGACGACCCTCGACCGGGTGACGCTGGATATCGCCGCAGACGACGCCTGCTCCTTCGGCCGCGAGCCGTCGCGCGATTGCCCGTCCTAGGCCGCTTGACGCGCCAGAGACGATGGCGACCTGACCATCTAGCCGACGGCAGGTGGTTTTGGCCGGATCAGAGGTGGATGTTCGCGTAGAGCTCACCAATTATTCGTATCGGAAAAGATATCAACCGAAAGGACTGCATCGCTGCGCTCACTTCACTGCACAGACCATCACGGTTGATGACGGCCTAACGATGCGGCTGCCGGTGATGGGTAACCCGGTGCTTGGCGGCGATGCCGATCGCGCCGGATGAGGCGAGAGCGAGCATGCCTGGCAGCCAACAGAGCGGCGAGCGCGCTCGTATGGACCGCCCCCGGTTTGGACGACACGGGATCTGCCCCGGGAAGATTGGAGTCGGGATGCTGAGGTATTCGGCAGAGAGAATCCTGTCTTATGCCTCGCAGTTACCCGCCAGAAGTTCGCCGTCAGGTGATGAAGCTCGCCCGATCCGGCACGCGTGTCGCGCAGCTGGCTGTCATGTGCGGGATGTCGGAGGTGACGGTCTATAGCTGGCTCAAGCAGGACTGGATCGATCGCCGCGAGGAGGTCGGGAAGACCACCGATCAGCAGCTTGAGCTCGCGGCCGCGAAACGGCGGATCAAACAGCTGGAGACCGAGCCGGCGGTCGCTCGGAAGATCAACCAGGTGTCCCTGCGGGAGGGCATCAACCCAAAAGGCTCTTCCCGGTGATCGAGTCCCTGCCCGGGCAGGGGTTCAACGTCCGCCACGCCTGCGAACGCCGAGTCTCCGCCAACCTGGCTCGCCGAGCAGATCGCCCAGCCCATACTCGCCCAGTCGGCAGTATGGTCATCGACGACGCTGAGGGGACGCGAGTGCGCCGCAACCTGCTAGCCCGGCGGGCATGCCATGACGATGGCATCGGCGTGACGCCGGATTCTAAGACGGCGGAAGCTTCCAGCGAAACGACGAGTCGCTCGACAAGATGTGACGGGAATCGGAGTTAATTTCGCCTCAGCGTGGTGGACCCAGCCATCGCCCGGCGGGGGCGTGCCAGCGTGGGACGCACTGGCCTCGATCGCTGCGATCGGAGCGCGAGTCGATCGGATCGGGCCAGGAACGGTGGTGATCCCAAGCCTGCTCGAGCACCCAATCGTGCTGGCTTCAGGCGCACTGACCGTGCAGGCAGCCACCCAGAACCGGCTAACGCTTGGCCTCGGCAAGCACCCGTCTCGCGACGCGGTCCGCAGAGCTCCTCGCGCGCGTGTGGATCGACATCAGGTCGAGCCCCCCTCTAAGTCCTCGCTGTGTTGGTGGTGAGCGACGCGGGCGGTCAGGCGCGGGCAGGGAGCGCGCGGATCGCGTCCAGAACGGTGGTGAACTGGTGCTGCCAGGGCCAGCGCGCTAGCATCCGGAGTGTCCATTGACGGCTTGTGCGCGTCAGCCGAGCGGTGATCTGCAGCAGCTCTCGCCGGCGGGAGCGCGCGGTCTGCACGCGCTGGTTGGGGAGGCCGATCTGGGTTGCCCAGCGTCCGAGGTTGTGCGCGAGCGCGGCGATCACGGTCCAGGCGCTGTTGGCGTTCATGCGGCCCGAGGGGAAGTGCGCGAGTGCCTGGTCTTTGAGGTCGCGGATCACCAACTCGACGGTGGCGTGGTCGCGGTGATCGATATCGGCGACCAGGGTCGGGACGGTGCGGTTGGTCGCAAAGCAGTGGTGGCGCCAGTCGGGGAACAGCTCGGCCTGCGCGCCGATCAGGCGGGTGCGGCGCACGATCAGCCTGAAGCCCTGCAGCTCGGTCTCGGCGATTTGCGCCTCGCCGTCTTCGGGATAGTCAGCGACGGTCACCCAGTCGCTCTCGGGGATCTGCTCGATCAGCGCGCGGATCGTCTTGGTCAGCTTGACGCCGATTGAGAACAAGATCCCGCGCGCGTGAGGTCCGCAAACGCCTTGTGGTTCTCAAAGCCGGAGTCGGCGCGGATGACGATCGTGCCGGTGTGCCCGGCGCGAGACACGCGGGCGATCAGCTCGTCAAGGAACCGGACGATCCCGCGCTGGGTGTTGGCCTGCCCTTGCGGTTGCGGATGTGCAGCACCTCCCCGGTGTCCGCGCGTACGCCGTCGATCCGGTGATAGCCGCGCTTCTTGGTGTACCCGTAGCAGGCGCCCTGCTTCTGGTAGCCGTGCACCTCGCCGACGAAGCTGTCGATGTCGATCACCAACGGCCCCTCGCCCGGCCCCGCTCCCGCCTCCCACGCCCGGCAGAGCGCGTGATCAAGGACGCTCGAGTGTCCGCCTCGTGAGCCGCTGATGGCGATAGCATCGGTGCCTATCGGCGAGTAGCGAGAGGGACGCTGGTGGCGCCCGGTTCGTACTCATGTGAGTGGAGGCTAGATCGAGATGACCCAGGAAATGGCCACTAGTTCGCTTAGCGGATTCACGTTTCCTAGTGATGAAGCGATGCTCGACCCATTCTGGGCCTATGAGCGTCTGCGCGCGGAGTGCCCGGTCTATAAGGTCCCGGATGCGGGTGACACTTATCTGGTGACGCGGTTCGAGGACATCGTCCGGGTCGCGCACGATCCCGAGGGCTTCCGGCAATCCGGTAAAGACATTCACTTCACGGGCGAGATCGTCGTGAACGGGACGCGGTGCCCGGTAGGCCCGACCGTGTCTTTGACTGACGCGCCGGTCCACGAGGTGTACCGCGCGTTGGCGTTCCGGGCGTTCAAGCCGGCGCGGCTGAACTCTTACCTTCCCGTGATCGAGGAGGTGGGGGACCTGCTTGTCTCGTGCATGCGTGATCGCGGGACTGCCGACCTCGTGGACGAGTATGCGTCGGCGTTTCCATTTCATGTGATCGCACGGATCCTCGGGTTCCCGCACGACCAGGAGCGGGTTCGGTGCTACGCGGAATGGGCAACGTCGTTCAGCAGCATCAGCCCATTCGTGCCCGAGGCCGAAAGGGTGCGTCATCGTACCCGCGTGGACGAGATGGCTGCTTTTCTCCTCGACCAGATTCAGCAGCGGATCGAGGCGCCGGGATCGGATGTACTGTCCGAGATTATCCAGGCGCGCGACGAGCAGCCGATCAAGCTGGCCCTCCCGGAGCTCGTCGGCCTCGCGATGGCTCTTCTCATCGCCGGCGGCGAGACTACGTCGCTGCTCATCGCCAACGTGCTGCTCCTCGTCCTCGAGGACGAGGGTCTCTTGCGCGCTGTCCGGGACGATGAGGCGGTTCGCCGCAGGATCATCGAGGAGTCGCTTCGACTCGAGCCGCCCACTCATATGAACGTGCGCTTGTGCACCAAAGAGGCCACGATCTCGGGAGTGACGATCCCCGCGCGCGCGCGCATAATCATCGCTTGGGCGTCGGGCAACCGTGACGGTCAGCAGTTCGCCGATCCCGACACACTCGACCCTGACCGCGCTAACGTCAAGCAGCATCTCGCTTTCGGGCGAGGCATTCACGCATGTGTCGGCGCCCCCCTCGCGCGGCTAGAGGCTGGGCTTGCGATCAAGATCATTCTCGAACGGCTTCCGGGGATGCGACTCGTCGGGGAGAGCCCCGCGAGGGGGGTCAGGAAGTGGATGCGGCCGCTGAGGTCACTGCAAGTCGCCTTCGATATCGATTCCGCGCAGGTCGTGCAGCGTGCGCTGTGACTCGTTCGGCCGCGTCGGTGCGTTGGTCATCGTCCTCGACCGGCTTCGGCCGCTACGAGTGCGGGCGAAACCGGCTCACTGCGATCAGTAGCTACGTCGGTAGCCAGACAACCCGCGCAGAGCTGGCAGTAGAACCGCACCACCTGTATGTGGGGCGGCACCGTGCGTTTCCGCAGGCGCATAGAGAGCTCGCCGAAGAGCTCGGCCGCCGGTATTTCCTGCCTGACGACCGCTTGGCGCCAGTCGCGTTCGAGCGGTGAGATCGCGGCGCTGCAGTACCCGCAGCACCACCACCGTCGCCGGTTCTCGTCTCGTAACGTAACCGAGATCCCCGGCACGTCGGGAGCCACAGCGTCTCGCTCAGGTGCCTGCCCGATACGAGCGAATTTCAGCTCGCGACGATAGCGTTCCGTCGTGTCGGCGTCGACGTCGCCGTCCGATCGCACGATCACGCCATACGCGGCCATCGCGTGCTCGACCGTGATGTATCCGTCCCGCACGTCGGTCGCAACTAGCTCCGGTGATCGCAGCAACGGGTCGCCCAAGCCGCCGCCGCCGCCGCCGAACGCCCGCAACACGTCTCCCGGGTTGAGCGCGAAGTAGCCGACCTTCGTTCCAATCATTTCCCTTGTACCTCCAAGATCCTTCTCGTCGAGCGGCTGCCGGCGAGCATCGGTCCCCGCGTCCTGGTAGGAGGTCGAGCGGATCGGATACTGCAGGCCGGCAGACGGAGGGAAGCCGCCACCGAAGCCCGGCGGCGGAAACTCCGAACACGACACAGTCGTGAACCCCGCGAACGAGGAACACCCACGAAGCACGTAGGCTTGGTCGAGCCCCTGTCCGCCACGCAGTTGGCCAGGCCCGCCACTGTTCTGCGCGATCCGCCGCCAGAGGAAGACGACTGGGTCCGTTGCCTCGTGCGGCTCCACGTCCGGGACCTTTCCCCCCGCCGCCGCACAGGTCCCATACATGTCTTGACCATCAGCGCCTGTTTGAGCCCCTCCGCCCAGTCCTTTGATGGTGTCTATGTAGGCCAAGACGGCCGGACGACCGGCCTCGTCCTGTCCAAATAGGCACGCAGCTGCGAACGCGTCGCTTGCGATGCCCCCCACTCGAGCGCGTAGCTCGAGATCATCACTGAGCGAAGCCGCTTGGTTGAGAACGTTGCGGGCAGCCTTCCCGCACCGAAAGCCAGCTTCACCATGCCCCACACTGACCGGCGCGGGGGGGCGCGCGTTGACCACGGTCCCTTCCTCGCCGAGATCAAACGACATAGGCCGCCAGATCCCAGCATTGAACGGCAGGTCGCCATATCCCAACATGGTCACGATGTGAGCCATCACGCCGCCGCACACCGAGCCTTCCGTCCCGTTCACCGGCGCCTGCATCTGCGGCTCACCGGTGAACGCGAAGCGGAGGTCTGACCCGTCTACAGTAAGCGCGCACCGGATCTCGACGAGCTCGTCGCGGCCCCTGGCGTCAAACTCGATGTACTCGACGGCCTCGTAACGACCGTCCGGCATCGACTCGACACGGCGACGCAGCAGCTCCTCTGTTAGTCGCTTATTTTGCTCGTTGTGCTCTCGATGGCGCTCGACTCCAAAGCGGCCAAGCAGGTCGTTTAGTTTCGTCTCGGCAACGTGGTTCGCGGCGATCATGCTCCGAATGTCGTTGACGACCGGGCCCGGCGTGCGAACGTTTTGCACGAGGTACCGCTTCCATTCATCGTCCATCACGCCCTCGCGAATGACCCGGATCGCTCCAAACCGGAGCGCCTCATCAAACACGCTCACCGCTCCCGGCGCTGATCCGGACACACCCATTCCGCCGATGTCGAGCACGTGCAAATTCGAAAACGCCCAGCCAACATGCTCGTGCCGGTAAAACATCGGCGTGACGATCCCGACGTCACCCTGATGCTGTGAACCCAGGTAAGGATCGTTCACGATCCAGCCGTCGCCCGGACGAGGCTCGGCCCGTTCACGCTCCAGTTGCTCCATAACGGCCCGTGTATTGAGCCTCGCGGTGGCCGAGTGAAGCAGCATGTACGAGGACAGTCCGAGCTGTTCTCCGGCCTCGTCCATCACGCAGGTACAGAAATCCTTCGCGTCAGTGACAGACGGCGATCCGGAGGTCCGAACCAGCGTGAGCGCCATCTCGTTAACGATGTTCTCAACCGCTTTTCGATGAATCTCGGTCTGAATCGGATCGTACGCCACCATTCCTTCACACCTCGCCCCATCGAGTCAAGAGTTCATGAGCCCATCGCGGGTGACCATGACGCCCATCCGAACAAGAATGTGCGCATCCGTGACGGCGACGATGCTCGGCTCTTGACGCACTGCCGCAGCTGAAACACGGACCGTCATACAAAGGACATCCGCATGCTCGTCGCGCAGGCTATCAAGTTCGCGGTGACCGATTCGCACCAAACGCACCGACACCCACACCTACGGAATCACTCAACGGACTGCTACCAAGCTACTCCAACGCGCCGAACGGCCTTTCCGACAGCCGCACCGTGGCAACCCGATCGTGCGCCCGTCGGGTCCTCGCGAATGAAAGCGAGCGACAGCAGGTCGCCGCGTCGCACCAGATCTCCTGGTTGCGCATGCCGAGGCCGTACTGCACCGAGACCGCCATGGCGTCGCGGAGCGCAAGCAGAGACGACCGGTGCGCCAATCTCTCCAACATCACAAGACGGATCCGCTCAACGGCAAGCGGCGACAGCGCCCACGACGGCAGATCGTCGCGACGCTTCCCAGGCGACACTTGTCTGGCCGCGCCCGTGCCAGCACGACGAGACGCCAGGCCAGGAGCGCCTGTAGCTCCCGGACGAGCGCGAACAGCGTCAGGCTGCCGCCCGCAGCGGCGGGCGTGCGCGTCGCTCCAGGGTCAGGAACGCGTGCGCGACCGAGACGAGCGTGATGTGGTGGTTCCAACCGCGGTAGGTGCGGCCTTCGAAGTGATCCAGTAGCGCAGCTGATGAAAAAGACGGGTGAAATGGTCCAGGTCGAGCCGGCCATCAAGCCACTCGGGCAGAAAGGCGGCCACGCTTTGCGGGGCTTTTTCGGTAGCGGGGGCGGGATTCGAACCCGCGACCTTCGGGTTATGAGTCGCTTCAGGGGTGTTGGATACCTGCTGATTTGCAGGGATTTCGTGAAACTGCGTCCGGTTCCGTGAGGTCAAATTTGCTTGTTTTGGTACCCGTTTGGTACCCGTTTCGGGGTCTGGTCGGATGCGTTTCCACCTCGCCCTGATGCCATCGCGATGTCGGCGACCGACGCTACCGTCAGCTGCATGGTCGGTACCCCCTTGCTCGCGGATCATCACCCGCTCGGGATTTCAACCGGAGTGTTCGCGGACCTACGAGGCGACTGGCACAGGCTCGTCGATGCGGCGTCCAGCGTGTCGACCTCTGCAGTCGAATTGTCGGCGCTGTCTGGTGACGAGCTGCCCGGCCTCGTGGCTTATCTGCAGTCCGAACCGCATGTCCCGTTCGGCTACGTCAGCGTCCATGCGCCCGTCAAGGGCATCGACCCGGTTCGCGGCTACTCGCTGCTCCATGATCTTCCGCCGTCGGTGCGTTCGATCGTCGTGCATCCCGACGGGACGCTCGACCTCGACTCATGTCGCGGGCTCGCGAGCCGGCTCACGCTGGAGAACATGGACTTCCGTAAGGACGCGGGCCGCGTAGCGGCCGAGCTCGAGCCCTTCTTCGCCGCCCTGCCCGACGCCGGCTTCTGCTTGGACATCGCGCATGCTCACTCGATCGATCCGTCGATGGCCGCGGCTCACGAACTGCTCGACCGCTTCCGCGGTCGCCTCCGCCAGGTGCACCTCAGCTCGCTCGGCGACGACGGCCACCACCTTCCACTGGCGGAGGGCGACGAGCCGCTCTTTGCCCCCGTCCTCGATCGTTGTTGAAACGTGCCGTGGGTGCTCGAGGCATTGCCGCCCCGTGGTTGGAGCTAGCCCTGGGGCGCGATCGGCGTAGGTTTCGGAGCCAGGGCCAGTCTGTAAGGATCATGCTCTATCCTTACAAAGCTCCGAAGGCTCTGAAAGGTTCTCGTCTCGACCTCGACCACCCCTCAGCGTGTTCAGACCGCCCCGCTCGGCCACTTCGAGAAGCGGGTATGGCCGGCCGATCCCGGAGCCTATGGGGGCCGCAAAGCACGGCGGCCTCGCGCCTACGATGTCTTCGTACCGGTCGAAATCGCTGAGCGCGACTTCGTGCTAGACGGAAGCGCGGTCGCGTCTCTGGCTGAAGCGAGTCGAGCACTTCAGCATCTGGAGGCATCGCCACCGCGCGTCGCGACTCTCGGCGCCCTCGCGCAGAACCTGCTGCGATCAGAGAGCGTGGCGTCCTCTCGGATCGAAGGCGTCCATCTGTCGCATAAGCGACTCGCCCGTGCTGTCTACCAGGCCGACCGTGGACAGCAGGACCGACGCGCCACCGAAGTCCTCGGAAACGTCGAAGCGATGAAGCTGGCGATCGAGCTCGGCACAACCGGCAATCCGCTCGCGTCTACCGACATCGAGGACGTCCACCGAATACTGCTGCGCTTCACCGAGGATGCCGACATCGCCGGCGTCGTGCGCGAGGCACAGAACTGGATCGGTGGCAACGACTACAACCCCGTTGGAGCGACCTACGTCCCGCCGCCGCACGAGCGTGTTCGGCCACTGCTTGCGGACCTGTGCGCATTCGTCAACCGCACCGATCTCGCCGCGATCGTCCAGGCCGCGACCGCCCACGCCCAGTTCGAGACGATCCATCCGTTCGCGGACGGAAACGGTCGCGTCGGCCGAGCCCTGATCTACACGGTCCTGCGCCGGCGCGGCGAAACCGCCAACTACATCCCTCCGATCAGCCTGATCCTCGCGGCGGAGCCGAAGGCGTACGTCGCCGGGCTCACCAGCTACCGAGAAGGCGACGTGAGCGGGTGGCTTGGGCAGTTCGCCGACGCGACCGCACGGGCGGCCGTAGAAGCGGAGCGACTCGCCGACGCGATCGAGCAGCTCCAGTCCAGCTGGCTCGATCAGCTGGGCCAGCCGCGGAGGGATGCTGCCGTTCGGCAGCTCGTCGGCGCGTTGCCGCAACAACCTGTAATCGACGTCGCCGTCGGGCAGCGGCTCACAGGCAAATCACACGTCGCCGTCGGCAACGCCCTGGAGCAGCTCGAGCGTGCCGGGATCCTGCAACAGGCTCAACGAGCGCAAGTGGGGTCGCGTGTGGGAGTGCGATCAGCTCCTCGGTCTCGTCGACCGGTTCGAGAAGACCATCCGGACCGCGCGCGTGTAGCTCGACGACCGTTGAGTGACAGCGCCTCGCTGCGCGTGTTCCGCTGTCGGCAGATCGCGACCCCGGCTACCGGTGAACGCCTCGAGGCAAGACGACGCGCACACGTCACCAGCCCATCTCGACTCGAATCGCATGTGCTGCCTCAAGGGCGCGTTCGCCCGCCGATCGACAATCGAGATAGAGCTGCACCGGATCGGCGACCTGGATCCCGTTGCGGTCGCTGGCCAGTGACAGGACGAACGGGTCTCGAGTCAGCTGCATCGTGACCCGACCAGGCGCCGGCCTGGAGGTGATAGGCGCGAGCTCCTTGGCCCAGAGGCCAGCATCATCTCGCTGGATCCACGCGACCACGTCGACCGGCTCGACCACGCGGCAAACGAACGAAGCTCCGGCCAGCCCGCCGACCGCGTACGGCATGCTCAGCTTGCGGGCCGTCTTCTGAAGAGTCTTGATGGCATCCGCCGCGTTGCGCGCGCCGATCTCCCAGGTGACGCGCCGCGGCCGGCGCAGCGCGACGGCCCGCTCGAAGGCGTCGAGCAGCAATGCCGGCTCCGACAGCCGAGCGAGTCGCAGTCGAGCGTCCGCCGGGTCGGACCCGATCGCCACCAGACCATCGTCCGCCAGGGCGCGCATCGTGCGCGAGACCATCGCCTCGCTCAGCTCGAGCCGGGCCGCGAGCTCGCGAAACGACGTCGGTGGATCCGTAGCGTGCAGGAGCAGCCAGCGCGGCACACGGCTGGCTCGGTTCGCGAACGGCGCCGGCGGCGGCGGACCCAGCGGCACGACCTTCCGTCGCGGCGGCCGTTCGACGTACAGAGGCGGTTCGTACAGGAACACTTCGCCGTCCGCGGCCGCGTAGGACGCCCTTCGCTCGCGCAAGTACGCCCGTGCCTCCGGCGAGGAGCGCTCGAACGCGATCATGATCCGCCGGCGGGAACGCGCGAGCCTCCTTGACGAGCTCTTCCGCCGCGGCGCGAGTCAAGACGTCGACGCGCTGGACCGGGAACGACCGCACGCGTCTGCCGTCGATCGACAGCGATGCCCGGGCCTTTCCGACGCTGATCTCGAACGGGTCTGGGCTGTGATGATCCTTGCATAACTATGATGCTTGCTTACGAGCGCATACATTGTACGACTCAAGCACTGAGGTGCGCCCGCCAGCGCGGGCCCGTAGTTACGGGCTAATGCGTACATACCGCACGCGCTGGATCGACTTTGGGGGCGAAATGGAAGAAGTGCCGCCTAGTACGCATTTGGTCGGTCCCACTCCGCACTAAGTCGATGCCGTCCGGCGCAGCAGATAGTCAGCTTTTGCAGGGATTTCTACGATCAACGGCGGAGTTGGGCCCGAATCGTCTAACTCCGCTCTAGGTCGTCTTTAGGTTCGACGCCCTCGTCGGCTCGGAAACCAGCCGTTTTGCAGGGCTTCCTCGGGAGTCAGAGCGGAGTAGAGCCCGATTTCGTACGGGGACTTAGGTATGGGTATTGACGTCGTGGGAATCACGCTTGCCTCTCAACGTCGACGCCGTTGCCGATCTCGGCCGAAGCGCCAGCGGCCGGTCGTATCCTGGGACGGTGGCGATCGGGATCCGAACCGGCTTCTGCGACCCGGACGGCGAGCTCCTCGCCGTGCTCGAGCGCTCGGGTTGGCGGCGGATAACGGCCCAGCGAAGGGGTGAGATCGCGGGCGAGATGATGTGCGCGTGCGAGACGGCCGACGTCGCGATCGCCGAGGCGTGGCAGAGGCGCTCCGATCAGCCGCGGTTCGTGATCGGCTACCTGCATTCGTCTCTCCCGGTGAGCATGCGATGACAATGCCCGGCTCCCTCCGACCATGGCCCCGGCCGACCTCCTGATCGGGCTGCTGGATCGGGTCCCGATGAGCGAGGCGCAGATCGCGCGGGCGACGCTGGCCGATCCGGCGACGATCCGGGCGTGGCTGCCGGCGCCGGGAGGCGCCCGCCGGGCTCGAGGCTCAGCGGCTGACCGAGCTGGTCGCGTTCGTCGAGGAGATGGCGCGCAACATTCGCGGCGACGCCCTCGCCGAGTGGCTCGACCGTGACATCCCCTTCCTCGACGGCGGCAACCCGCTCGACGAGCTCGCCGCGGGCGGCTACGAGCGGCTGATCCAGCTTGCGCTCGGACGTCACCCACAGCGTCTTCACGTAGGACGGCGGGATTCTTCGTCGGCGGGGCAATACCTGATCAAGGCTGTACCTAACAAGAGTCGCCTCTACTTCCTGTCCTTGGCAATGACCACCGAAACCTCGATCGACGTGCTGGCAGAGCTCGGCGTCCTCGAACCTGCCGAGGTCGCCCAGCTGCTCAAGCTCCGCCACTCGACCGTCCTCGACCTGAGCCGCCGCGGCGTCCTGCCGGCGTTCAAGATCGGGAAGCACTGGCGCTACCGCCGGGCTGACCTCGAGGAGTGGATGGTGCGCCAGCGCGACGTGGCGTGACCGTGTCCTGCAACCGGAATCCAAAAGCCATCGGCGGACGACGGACAAGACCTCGAAGCCTTCGCATTCGAGCCGGTGCCCTTAAGGGTCGAGCCCGGGCCTTCGGCGGCTCCGGCGAGGGAGCGGTGCGGGCGAGCCCCGGTCGCCGAAGCGGTCGCAGCGACAATCAGCAGTGAGCGGATAAAGGAATCGTGCGGACCGGGGGCGCCAGACGCTCCGCGGACACTTCAGTACGCGCTAGCGCCACCGCGACGCCCGGTTTGGAACGGGCGCGCACACCTCGCCGACACCGCTACGGGCTCCGAAGCTGCGAGAGCCCGGCACGAGGCCGGGCTCCGCTTTGAGTGGGCTTTCGCCCGTCAAGATCGTGGCCAACTCCGCGGCCGAGGTCTTAGTGTAGCCACATGCTGGTCTCGGCGCCATACCCCCAGAGGCTCGTTGGACGAATGCTCGATTGCTTCCAAGCACACGCACCCTGGCAGCGCCGGCTCTGGCACGTTGGGCTGGTGACGTCCCTCCAAGAGGCTCACGAAGCCAGCTTCGCAGTCCGTGATCGAGCACTAGGTGTTGAGAGCTTTCGTTGGTTCCGCAACTCGCTCCGTGGCCGCGTGAGCCGAGATCCTGGCGTTGGAGACTCGAAGCAGAAGGCTGCTCTGCAGGAGATCCTGCGCGGCGAACTCGTTGCCGGCAGCGTCGACCACAGAATCCTCGGCCTGATCGTTGACGATGTCCGAGAGCATTATCTTGATCGGTGGGAGCGGGCGCTCGGACAGGAGAACCACGGGCTCGGTGCCGAGCGCGCGGCGCGTGCGCTCGCGGGGCATCTGCTCGACGCCGGGCACAGCCAGGACGGCCTGCACCGATGGCTGACCTGGCTGGCCCTCCACGACGAGTCGGAGCACGATGCGGCCTCGATCGTGGCGCGGGCACGGGATCTCGAGGCGCGTCCGCGACGCCGCTACCAGGTGCTTGTCTTCCTGCTCTCGCCCTATCCGTCCAGTGTCAGCCAGCCGCCCGAGCGGTTGCTGCGGGACGATGTGGCGAGCTGGATAGAAGCCCGCGGAGCGAGCCGGCTCCTCGAGGGCGTGGCCTACCAGGCAGGGCTGCTCCTTCGCGTGTCGGCGCACGATTTGCAGGCCGCCGCCGAGCGAGCTGGCGAAATCGCTGACGCCCTAGTGGCACGCGCGGCGGTCGGTACGCGAGACCGCCTCCTTGTGCATCCGGCGGCGTATGTGCGGCCGAACCCCCATCGTCTCCTGCCGTTACGCCGACGCCGGCGCGTTGATGTGCGCGCGCTGGAGCGGCAAGACCGCCTCGTAGACGACTTGAGCGCAATCGCCTCTGGTCCAGTCGATGCCGCACTTCAGCTCCTCGCCCAGCTCGACCAGGGACCGCCCGAAGCTGCCGCACTTAGCGGGTGGTCGGCGATCGAATCCCTTCTCACGGCCCCCGGCGACGAGGGCGGAAATGTCATCGCGGCCCAGCGCCTCGCAGCTCTTGTGACGTGCGCGTGGCCCCGCGCGGAGCTGACAACACTCGCGCACAGACGGATCAATGCCGTCGACGACGAGTTCACAGAGAAGCTCAGTGCTGCGAAGACAAACCGCGAGAAGTCTGATCTCATCGCCGGCGAAATCCAAGCTGGCAGCTGGCTCAAGCTGACGGACCGCAGCGACGAAAGCTCGGTCCGCCGCCTCGAGCAATTGTTCAAAGATCCAGCTCGGACTCTCGGCTCGGTCCGCGGGTACGCCGAGTCGGCTTTCCGCCGGCTCTACCGCCAGCGCAACCTGATCGCCCATGGCGCGCGCACGAGCGCCGTCGCCCTGCGGCCTTCGCTACGAACCGTCGCTCCCCTCGTCGGCGCCGGCATGGACAGAATCGTGCACGCATACTCAGTGGACCAGGTCGACCCGCTCGACCTTGCAGCGCGCGCAGAACTGGAGCTGCAACGGGCTGGTTCAACCGATGCCGCCGATGTAACAGGGCTGCTCGAGCGAGACTGAGGGCGCGCGACCGAAAGCCGGCTTGCTCCCCAATCGCAGTGCGGCAGGTCGGTGTGTGCGTAGAGAGTGCACGCCTCGAACGGTCTGGCCCGCTCGCCGTCGTGCGTCCGACCTCGCGGCTCCCCGATCAATCGATCAGCAGGGTTCGCGTTGACGCGGCCTCCTGTCGACCGGAGCGGCAGATGGGGCCGGGGACTGCAGCAGCCCGGTGCAGGCTGCACCGTCTGTACGGTCGCCAAAAGGAATCACGAGCGCGTGCCAAGCTTCGCTGACGAAAGCATTGTTGGCGAGCCTGCTCTGCACCCGTTCGAGGCCACAGTCTGATGTCCGATGGCAATGCGAGCATGTGTTCGATGTTTGAGGGCTCGTACCCACCCATCAACGCCGGGATCCGGGCCCCGCGTCGCCGGTCCTGTCCGGATGAGCTACGGCCGTACGAGAACTACGACGCCGAGATCTTGCCGCTCGCGCTCGCGCTCGGTCGGAACGGTCCGTTCCTCGTCGAGCAGCTCGCTGGATTGATCGAGCGGCCCCGGACCCGCGCCGCACTGTCGCGCTGGATAGCGGCATCTGGATGGCGAGGCCTGATCTTCAAGCATGGATCGATCGGCAATCGGAGGCTCTGGTCGGTAGACCGGGACCTGTGCCAGCAGCGCGTCGCCGAGATCGACGGCTCCGAGTAGGTGTACCGCTGGATGGGGCGCGACGAGGGGGTTCATCTCAACGCTCGCCTGCAATCCTCCTGCGCAGGAGGTTGACCGTGGCTGAAGCCCGCTGGACAAATCCGTCGGTCCGTGCGTTCGCTCACGGCGCCGATCCGGTCGCCGTCATCACGGAGCGGGCGCGAGCGGTCGCCTATGAGGCGCGCGAACGCGGCTGGGCGGGACCGCCGTTTGACCCTTTCGAGCTCGCCGACCAGCTCGGGATCGACGTCGTTGCCGTCGACGAACTGGATGACGCTCGCCTCGTGTTCGTCAAAGGAAAGCCGAGGATCGACTTCAACCCGAACCGGCCGAGGACACGCGTTCGGTTTTCCGTCGCCCACGAGCTGGCGCATTGGCTGTTCCCGGACGCTGCCGATGAGATCCGCTACCGGGCCCACAGCCGTGATCAGCGGCGAGACGACTGGCAGGTCGAACT
Source organism: uncultured Solirubrobacterales bacterium (assembly GCA_963763525.1). Classification (GTDB taxonomy): domain Bacteria; phylum Actinomycetota; class Thermoleophilia; order Solirubrobacterales; family Solirubrobacteraceae; genus Palsa-465. Next base: position 18,164 of record CAVXPA010000003.1, on the reverse strand, counting down.
GCTCTGCAACCTGGGGGCCGCCGAGTTCCTGATGCCGGTTGGCAGCTTCCCGGAGCTCGCCGGCGATGCGCTGGAGATCAACAAGTTGATGCGCATCAGACAGGAGTACGGTGTCTCGACCGAGGCGCTGCTACTGCGGATGGCGCGGGTGACACCCGAGGCGGCGGCTGTGTTCGCCGCCGCCCGGATCGAGCCCGCTGAGCCCGAGTTCCGGATCGACTACGTCGTCGGCACACGTGCGTGGAGCCCGAGCATCGTCCGCGGGCTACGGGTTCGCGCCCGTCCGCTGGCTGAGTGCACCGCCGTCGGACACACCGCCAAAGGGTCAGCTGAGTGGGGCACCCAACTGCATGTGGAATGCGTTGGCGTTCCGCCCTATCCGGGCCACCGCTACCCACGGGTGGTCGGTCTGCTCCTTCCCGCTGAGCGCCGTCCCGCCGGTGTCGGGATCAGCTACGTCGACGGCGATGCCACGCAGCCGCGCGGACAAGCCCCGCGGATCATCGCGCACGTCGTCAACGACAAGACCTCCAACTGGGGCGGGCGGGGGTTCGCGGTCGCTCTGCGACAGCGCTGGCCGCAGGCCCAGGAGCAATTCGGGTCCTGGGCGGGCGGCAAGCCGACGCTCGGTTCGAGCCATCTGGCCGAACTCGCGGATGGGATCTACGCGTTCTCGATGGTCGCTCAGCACGGCTACGGGCCGACCCCTCAGATGCGGCTTCGGTACGGTGCGCTCGAACACGGCCTCTCCGAGCTTGGACGGATCGCCGCTGATCTCGGCGCCAGCGTGCACATGCCGCTGATCGGCACCGGATATGCCGGGGGCGATTGGGGCACGGTCAAAGAACTGATCTACGCTGAAATCTGCGGCCGCGGGATCGAAGTGACCGTCTACGTCGTTCCAGGGGCACCGCTGCCCGAGGAGGCCGAGAGCCAGCTCGCTCTAGGGATTTGAGAGGAGCGAAGGGCATGGTCGACCGCATTGTCGTCATCTCAGGTGCAGTTGTCTCGGGCAAGAGTGAACTTGCTAGAGCGCTCTGCCGACGGTTCAACGGCGAGCACTACTCGACGCGGGAACTGCTGATGCGACGTCACCGTGGCCGCGACGATCGACGCGACCTCCAGAAGCTTGGCGAGAAGCTCGATCGCGACACTGGCGGCAGCTGGGTGCGCGACGATCTGTCCCGGGAGATCTGGGCGCTGGAAGGTCGGGACTTGGCTGTCGTCGACGCCGTCCGCACGCGCGATCAGATCGAGCATCTGCGCAGATCGTTTGCGCGACGGGTTGTTCACGTTCACGTGACGGCGTCTGAGCAGACGCTTCGAAAACGGTACGAGCAGCGGCTTCGGAGGCGGCGGACGGCTGAGCTGCCGTCATACGACGACGTTAGAGCCAACGCCACCGAGGCCAAGGTCGAGGAGCTGGCACGGGACGCGGATGTCGTCATCAACTCCGACCGGTCTACTGAAGCGGACGTTCTCGTCCGCGTTGCGAGAGCTCTGAAGCTCCTCGTCGGCACACCGCCCACGTGCGTCGATGTGATCGTCGGCGGAGGCTATGGGTCGGAGGGAAAGGGCAACATCGCGTTCTACCTGGCGCCGGAATACGACCTACTGATCCGCGTCGGCGGCCCGAACGCTGGCCACAAGGTCTACCTGCCTGACGGGACGATCTACCCCCACCATCACCTGCCGTCGGGCACGCTTGCAGGCGATGCCCGCTTGCTGCTTGCACCCGGCAGTGTCATCCGAGTGCCGAAGCTGCTCGAGGAGATCTCCGACTGCGGCGTGGACGAAGACCGGCTGTCGATCGACCCGCAGGCGATGATCATCGAAGACGAGGACGTCGAGTTGGAAGGGAAGCTTCGCGAGCGGATCGGCTCGACGAGACAGGGCGTCGGCTTCGCGACCGCGCGGCGAATCCTGCGTGACGGGTACGACGAGTTCGTGCCAGTCCGACTCGCACAGGATGTCGACGACCTTCACCCGTACCTGCGCTCCGCGAGCGAGGTGCTCGAAGCCGCCTACGCACGCGGCGATCGAATCATGCTCGAAGGCACGCAGGGCTCAGGTCTCAGCCTCTACCACGGCCCGTATCCGTCTGTGACCTCGCGCGAGACTGGGGCAGCCGGCGCGCTAGCCGAGGCCGGAATCTCCCCGCGCCACGTCCGCCGGATAGTGCTCGTCTGCCGGACGCTCCCGATTCGGGTAAAGAACCCTCGGAGGAGTAGTTCGGGGCCGCTCTCGCAGGAGCTGAAGTGGGAGGAGGTCGAGGCCCGCGCCGGCTTCGAGGCTGGCGAGCTGTCGTCGAAGGAGAAGACGACCACGACCAAAACCCTGCGCCGAGTCGGCGAGTTCGAGTGGGACCTGTTGCGTCGCTCGGCGCTGATCAATGGGCCGACCGACATCGCGCTGACGTTCGCCGACTACATCAGTCGCGAGAACGCGCGACGCCGCGGCGCTTCGAGGTACTGACGACGGAGACGATCAACTTCATCGAGGAGGTCGAGCGGGTCGCAGGCGCGCCGGTGACGATCGTCTCTACCGGGTTCGATCGCCGGCCGAGCATCGTCGATCGCCGAGCCTGGTAACGAGCCGGCGGAACGAGACCGCCGCCCGCAGCCGCATTGCGAATTCGAGCAGGAGGTCATCACGCTGCCGCAGACGAGCGCCGAGTGCAGCGCCTCGTCCGGATTAGCGGGAGCAGCAACGTGAGTGGCCGAGAGGCGAGGTCCTGGGAGACCTCGTTCTTTGCATCAAGTCAATCCGCTCTGGCGTCTCCAGGGATGTCATGGAGGCCAGAGCGTCTTGCCATGTGGTCAGCAGGTGCGGTTCGCGGCTCAGCTCGCTCAGTTCGTCGCTTGCGAGACCGGCGCGCGCCGCTCGCGGGCGGTCGCCATCAGAATGCGCGCGTGGACGTCGACGCCTTCATCGAGCGCCATCCTCAGCTTTTCCACATGGCGGAGGCCGGGTCGTGGACGAGCATCCGCGAGCGCGGGCTGCTGTCGACCACGGCCTTACTCGATCTGTTCGAGTACCGCGGCGAGCAGCGGCGCCTGATCGAGTCGGCCCGGCGCGATCAGATGATCACGATTGAACATCCTGTGCACGGCACCGCCGTCATCCGCGATCACAAGCCGCTGCGAGAGCAATTCCTGGCGGACTGCCTCGAGGACATGACCACGGTTCAGTGGTACGAGCTCCTAAACCGTAAGAGTTTCTTCTGGGTGTCCCCCACCAAACTCGCCAAGCTGCTCGGCGCACGCGCATACCGCAACCGCGCCCACGATGTACTAATCGTCGACACTCGCAAGCTGGTCGAGCACGATCTCGACCGGATCGCGTTGGCCCCGATCAACACCGGCGCCGCGCTGTACTCGCCCGCCTCTCCTCGCGGCTCCCCACGTTCCAGCCGATCGCCGACTACGACCTCCCGGCCGATGATCCGCCGGCGCGGCAAGCAGGACGCCATCACCGAGCTCGCGGTCGACTACTCGGTGCCTGCGATCGAAGACATCCTCATCCGCGTCGAGCGGCGCGAACGCGACCAGACCGTCGGCGTCCTCTGGACGGCCGACGATCACGCTTGACGGCAACGTAAGGTCGCACTACTGGGCCTGTCATGGCCCTTGACATTCTTGTGAATAGCGTTCCACTATCTGTGAAGGCTATTCACAGGAGCTCGATTGGTGGTCGATGGGGTAGTCGGTCTCGCGGAGGTGGCTGAGTTGGCTGGCGTAAGCCCAGCGGCCGTCGGGAATTGGCGAACTCGCTTCTCGGACTTTCCGGCACCGGTCGCAAGATTGCGGGCCGGCCCGGTATTCGACGTCCAACAGATCCGCCGATGGCTCCGTAAACACAAGGGAGTGCAAATGGCGCACGTTGTCAGCTTCATCAACCTAAAGGGCGGTGTCGGTAAAACGACCGTTTGCGTCGGCGTCGCGGAGATGCTTGCGAGCGACTGGGCCCATGGGCGGAAGGTTCTCGTTATAGACCTCGACCCTCAAACCAACGCCACAACGATGCTCATCGGAGAGAAGCGCTGGCGCAAAGCCAACGACGCCGGACACACCCTCGCGACACTCTTTGCCGACGCGCTCGAGGAGGATCCCGCAAAGAGGCACTTTGATCTCGACGCGAACAATCATTGAGGGTGCCTCAGGGGTAACCGGAACGTATGGCGAGCGCCCGGGACGGGTCGATCTACTCCCCGCGAGCCTTGACATGATCGACCTGCAGGACCGCCTGTTACAAATGACCTCGGGGCAGTTCTACTCAAATGTTCCCACCGACATCTTGCGGCGGGCGATCCGTTCTCGGATCGACGAATACGACTGGGTTCTAATCGATTGTCCGCCAAACCTCGGGATCATCACCCTCAACGGGCTACGCATCTCAGACGGGTTCGTGATCCCGACAATCCCCGACGTGCTCTCGACGTACGGCATCCCCCAGATCCTCAATCGCGCGAAGGCATTCTCGGACAACATCGGCGAGGCCATTGAGCCGCTTGGAGTCATCATCTCGAAGTTCCGGGACCAATCATCGCTTCATCGAGAGACCGTCAAACGCCTCCGTGCTGACGAGGAGAAGCTTCACGTGTTCAAGACGAAGATCCCTGAACGCAACACAACTGCGCTAGCCGCGGAGCACACGTTGCAGCAGACGTTCCGTCAGCGATATGGATACGACGGCAACTACGACACATTCCAAGCGATCACACGCGAGTTGCGAGCGCTGGTGGGTGACGTGCAGCCGGCGGTCGCATGAACCCGGAGCAGCAGCGACTGTTCGACGAAGCCGTAGCGGCGGCTGCAGGAGATCCCGAGTTTGGTCGCGCGCTGCGCCGCGCTATCGACGGCGTGGTTCCCAAGAAACGATCGCGTCGTCAGCCGGCAGCCGTCGACGTATTTGCGGCCTACGCTCAGAACGGTGAGCCCGAGCTTCGCAACGCGCTTGCGCCATTGACCGTCGACCAGTTGAAGGACGTCATCGCGCAGCACCGGATGGACCGCTCACAGTTGGCGATGAAGTGGCGTACACCGGAACGGCTGATCGAGCTTATCGTCGCCCAAACGATCAGCCGCGCTCACAAGGGCGAGGCGTTCATGGGCGGCTAAGCGAGCGGAACGTCGGGTGAACGCCACGGTCACCATGCTTGAGGGACGAGTCGGAATAGCGAGAGTGGGGCTGGCGCTCGGAAGCACCGGCACCAACGCGGTGGTCCCCCATCAGGAGCACTGCGGCCACGAGCCGCTCCCCCAAGCCCGGCTGCGACGTTGGGTCATTCGTGGACGGTGAGCGTGAGCGCATCATCGACATCACGTCGATTGACGGTCCGTGGGACGTGGCGCGCGCGACTGTCGAAGGCGCACTTCCAGCCCGCCAACGAGCACGGCGATTCGTATTGGCTCTACCTCGTCGAGCACACCCGCACTAGCCCGATAGTGTGGCCCATACAGGACCCCTGGCGTCGTGTTCACGGATTTGCCTACATCCCAGACTGGAAGCGCCCAGCCGAGCCGAATGGTGACGCTTCATCGACGCTCGGCGAGCAATTGGAGCGATCAGCTTGATTCCGAGCACCGCGGCCGGCCCACAACTGGCAGGGGCTGCGCTCGAGGCGGTCCGTCACCGGGGCAGCCACCTTCAGATCATCGCTGCCGCTGGATCGGGCAAGACGGAGGTGGTCTCGCAGCGGGTGGCGGACCTGCTCGCCGAGGGCTGCCCGCCGAGTCGATCGTGGCGTTCACGTTCACCGAGCGCGCCGCCGAGGAGCTGAAGAACCGGATCGCCCACCGGGTGGAGGACCGGCTCGGCGCGGCGGCGCTGGACCGGCTGGCCGGGCTGTTCGTCGGCACCATCCACGCGTTCTGCTTCCGGCTGCTCCAGCAGCGCGTGCCGAGGTACGAGACCTACGACGTGCTGGATGACAACCAGCTCACCGCGTTCCTGTCCCGGGAGGCGACCCGGCTCGGACATCCGGCAGCTCGACCCGAGGCAACCGCCTGTTCGCCTCGATCGCCGCGTTCCTCAAGAGCGTCGACGTGGTGGAGAACGAGCTGCTCGACCCGGCCGCGATGCCGGACCCGTTCGGGTCGGTGCTGCGCGCCTACTACGAGACCCTCGACCGCTACCGGCTCCTCACCTACGGCCAGCAGGTCGTGCGGGCGGTGCGGGAGCTGGAGCGGCCGGAGCTGGCCGCCGAGATCCACGCCCGGCTGCGCCACCTGATCGTGGACGAGTACCAGGACGTCAACCCGGCGCAGGAGCGGCTGATCGAGCTGCTGACCGGCCCGCAGGTGGAGCTGTGCGTGGTCGGCGACGACCAGCAGGCCATCTACCAGTGGCGCGGCTCGGATGTCTCCAACATCGTGACCTTCCCCGACCGCTACCCGTCGGTGGCGACGTTCGAGATCACGACCAACCGGCGGAGCCGCCCGCAGATCATCGAGGTCGCCAACCAGTTCGCCCGGACCATCCCGGAGCGGATCGAGAAGACGATGGCGCCGCACCGGCCGCCGAGCGGCGGCCCGGAGCCCGAGGTGGTCGTCTGGAGCGCCCCGACCGAGGTCGAGGAGGCGGGCTGGATCGCCAACCTGATCCTCGACCTGGCCGACGCAGGGCGTCCGCTACCGCGACATCGCCGTGCTGGTCCGCAGCCGGGCCGCCTACCCGCGCCTGGTCGAGCAGTTCGCCACCTTCGGCATCCCGGTCCAGCCGGGTGGGCGCTCGGGCCTGTTCGACCAGCCCGAGGCGGTCGTCCTCGGCCACACCTTCGCCTGGCTGACCGACATCGAATGGCGGGACCGCTACGGGCCGGGCCGGCTGATCACCGACGAGGCCCTGTTCGGCGAGTACCAGCGGGTCTTCGAGCTGCCCGACGCCGCCCGCAACCGGGTGGCGCGGTTCCTGCGCGAGTGGAAGGCGGCCGTGCCGCGGACCGACCGCCCGGCCGAACCTGATGGCCGAGTTCTACGAGCTGCTCGACGAGCTGGACGTCCGGTCCTGGGACCTCTCCGACCCGCTGACGGTGAACCGGCTCGGCACCCTGGCCCGGTTCTCCTCGCTGCTGGTCGACTACGAGTCCGTCCGGCGGCGGGCCCGGCCCGACCCCGACGCGCCCGGCGAGCAGCTCGGCGGGCAGGACCGCGGCATCTGGTACTACCGCAACCTGGCCATCCACATCATCAACTACGCCCAGGGCGCCTACGAGGGCTTCGACGGCGAAGCCGACTTCGTCCTCGAACGCCGTCGACCTCACCACCGTCCACCGGGCCAAGGGCCTGGAATGGCCGGCGGTCTTCGTCCCGTCGGTGACCGCCAACCGGTTCCCGACCACCCGAGCCGGCGAGGTCCAGCCCTGGCTCGTGCCGCGCGACCGCTTCGACGCCGCCCGGTACGAGGGCAGCGACGGCGACGAGCGGCGCCTGTTCTACGTCGCGCTGACCCGCGCCCGCGACTGGCTGTCGGTCTCCCGGCACGGCCGGGTCAACACCAGCGCGGTGGCGCCCAGCCCCTACTACCGGGAGCTTGCTCACCTGGAGGTCGAAGCCCGAGGACATCGCCCTGCCGGCCATCGAGGCCGGACGACAGCGACGCCGGCGACCCGATCTCGATCACCTACAGCGAGCTGGCCGCCTTCATCGACTGCGGGCTGGCGTTCCGGCTGCGCAACCTGATCGGCTTCCAGCCCCGGCTGGCCCCCGAGCTCGGTTACGGCAAGGCCGTCCACCACGTGATGCGGGCCGTCGCCGAAGCCACCAAGGCCTCGGGGCATGTGCCGACACCGGCCGAGATCGACGAACTCCTCGACGCCAGCTTCTTCCTGCCGACGCGCCAACAAGCCGGCCCACCGGCAGCTCAAGGACGCCGCCCGGCGCCTCGTCACCACCTACGCGGACAAGTACGAGGCCGACCTGTACCGGGTCTGGGAGACCGAGCGCCCCTTCGAGCTGCACCTCGACGGCGTCACCGTGACCGGCCGGGCCGACGTGATCCTCGACCAGGAAGGCGGCGTCCCGACCGCGCTGGCCATCGTGGACTACAAGACCGCCACCCACGGCGAGGTCGACGACCACGCCCTCCAGCTCCAGGTGTACGCCGACGCCGGCCGCCGAGAAGGACTCGACGTCCGGGCCGCCTACGTCCACGACCTGAAGGCGGCGTCGCGCGAGCCGGTCCCGGTCGACCCAGCGGCGATCAGCCGGGCCGAGGCGACGTGTCGCGAGGCCGCCGCCCGCATCCGCGCCCGCGACTACCGCCCCAACCCTGGGCTGCGGTGCCGCCGCTGCGAGGTACGGACCATCTGCGCGTTCGGCCAAGCGCTGACGGCTGCCGCGTCAGACGGTCGAAGACCTTCATCACCTCGTCGCCGTAGTCGTTGATGACCTTGACGGCGATCTTGCCGGTCTCCGGGCGGGGGAACGGCCGCGACTCGGTCCGGTACAGGCTCGCCCAGGCATCCTCGTCGATGTCGGCCTTGAGCGCCCGCTTCAGCCGCGCGTACGGGTCCTGGCCGCCGGTGAAGTAGCAGTGGCGGACGAAGAACGACTCCTCGTTGTAGGCGGTGTCGATCATCCACAGCGCGATCTGGTCGGTGTCGTTGCTGCGGATCTCGCCGGTGTTCGGGTCGTAGACATCGACACCGTGGAGGATCACGCGCAGTTCGTCGCCCTCGTCGCTTGATCTCGATGTCGGGCTCGCCGAAGACCGTGAACAGGTTGCCGGCGCCGGTCTTCTTCAGCTCCTCACCCATCACCAGGTCGGCGTTCATCCGCACCAGCAGCACCGGCACCCGCCCAAGCCGGCGCTCGGCGGCGACGTTGGCGAAGCCCTCCTCGGAGGTCACGTAGTCGTCGCCGGTCCCCAGCACCGACGGGTCGAACGCGAACGCGAGCACGCACAGCAGGTCGAGGTCGCCGGCCCGGTTCGCCTCCCGGGCAGCGTCCTTGATGAACGACGGGCCGACCGTCCCGTACTGCGGGCCGATCGTGATCCCGACCCGCCTCGGCGTCCCGTCGGCTGCGTCCTCCCGCTCCCCGACGGCCTGGATGTAGGCAGCCGCATACGGCTCGACCGTGTCGAACGTCAGCCGCTCGCCCTTGCGGCCGTTCTGGATGCCCGCGGTGCGGAGGTTCGCGAGGATCGTCTGCTCGAACGACGCGTCGCCGTCGCGACGCGTCGTCAACGTCGTCGGCGTTGAGGGCGCCCGTGCCGTCGACCGCGCTGCCGGCGAACGCCAGCGAACGGTGCGGCGAAAGGCTCTCGACCGTGAACGGCCCGGACACCCGGACCTTCTTCGTGTCCTCGTAGGGCTTGTCGTAGAGCAGCTCGAACTCGGCGTGCCGCCGGATCGCCGCATCGATCTGCTCGCGGCTCATGCCTTCCTTGATGTCCGGGTTGTTCGCGATCGACTTCAGCGTGACGTGCTGCACCCGCTCGTAGACGAACCCATGCCGGATGTCGTTCGGTCACCTCGGCAGGCGGCAAGGGCTGCGCCGTAAGCTCGCTCTCCTTCGCGCGGCCCTCGGCCGAGTCCGCGAGCAGGTACCAGGGGAACCGCGCACCCATCAGCCGCTGCCGGGCGAGTGCGAGCGCCACTCGCGAGGTATCGATCGTGATCCAGCGCCGACCCCACTGCTCGGCGACGTAGGCGGTTGTGCCCGACCCGCAGGTCGGATCGAGCACAAGGTCGCCGGGATCCGTCGTCATCAGCATGCAGCGCTCGACGACCTTCGTGTTGGTCTGGACGACGTAGATCTTCGGATCGCCGAATCCCGACGTGCCGTGTCGTCCCAGAGGTTGTTGAGACGGGAACGCTGGGAAGTCGTCGAGGTAACGCACATAGCGCAGTGTGTTGCCGACCGGCAGCAGTCGACCGGCCGCTGCAGACGCGTCATGCCCGTCTCGATTCGTCTTCCAACGTGCCTTCGCCGGGCCGATACGTCGTGCCGTCGAACTCGAACGGGATAGATCGCGCCTTGCGCGGGCCGTCTGGCTGGTGAGTGGATCGTCGGTCTGAAGCACGCGCTCCGGCTGGCAGATCAGCGTCGCTCCTGCGCTGCAGCGCGTCATCGTCGCGTGCCGTCGGCAGTCTCGATCCACGTGTACTGAGCTCCGGCATCGCCTCCGAGCTCCTTGTCTCGAATAGAGCTGGCGATACTTCAGCTGCTGCGATCTTGCGCATACCAGAGCAGGTAGTCGTGACGTGCTGCGAGCACGATGCTCGCCGAGCTTCCGCGCCGCTGGTCTTCTTGAACGTGATCAGGCTGACGAAGTTCTCACTGCCGAATACCTCATCCATCAGCGACCGGACGAGGTGGACGTTCTCGTCGCCGATCTGCACGAAGATTGAACCGCTCTCGGTCAGCAGATCCTTTGCGACGGTCAGGCGATCGCGGAGATACGTCAGGTAGGAGTGGATGCCGAGTTCCCATGTGTCTCGGAACGCCTTGATCTGCTCGACCTCGCGCGAGGCGTCCTCGATCTTGCCGTCCTTGACGTCCCGCTTGCGTGCCGAGACCTGCCAGTTGCTGCCGAACTTGATGCCGTACGGCGGGTCCACGTAGATCATCTGGACCTTGCCGCGCAGCGCTTCGCGCTCGGCGAGGCTGGCCATGACGTTGAGGGAGTCGCCGAGGATCATGCGGTTCGACCAGTTGGCCTGGTGGCGGTAGAAGTCGACGAGGTCGAGTTCGTCGAGGCCGTCGAAGGTGTCGAACAGGGTTAGCTCGGGCTCGTCTTCGGGGCGCTTGGCGGTGCGGCGCAGGTTCTCGATGATGACGCGGGGATCGATCTTCTCCTGGATGTAGATGGCCGGGGCGTCGGCGACGAGGTCCTCGCTGTCGAGGTCGTCCTTGCCCTTCCAGACCAGCTGCGGGTCGAGCGTGGGGTCGCGCTGGTAGCGGACGGGGATGGGCTGCTCCATCTCCGGGGTGACGAAGTCCTGGGCGCGCGGGTCGGCGGTGGGCAGGTTGGCCCGCTTGTCGGCGTGCGTGATCGCGTCGACCGGCGTCGGTCCGTTGCGTCTTGCTCTTCCGTGCTGGCATGCGCGTTCCTCGCTGAGTCAGGCCGGCAGCCCGATGATCGGGCCGGTCGGCGTACAGGTTGTCGATGGCGTCGTCGAGCAGAGGCCCGGCGTCGGCGGGGTTGTGGACCTCGACGTAGCCCCAGCGGCCGAACTCGCCCCAGTTGTTGACGGCCGCGCACCACTGGTTGCGGGCGGTGTCGGCCTTGGCGGCGGTGGGGCCGGGGGACTTGCGGCTGCCCGACACCTCGACGATCAGGGTGCGCTCCACGTCGTCCGGCTCGGTGACGAGGCGCACCAGGAAGTCGGGCACGTACTCGTGGGTCCGCCCCTCGTGCACGTAGGGGATCGTGAACCCGAGCCGCTCGTTCTTCACGTACGACTTGACGCGCGGGTCGTTCTCCAGGGCCTGGGCGAGGCCTTCTTCCCAGGAGTTGCCGCGCAGCGCCGTCGAGCACGACGTGGTTGAGGTGCGACTTGATCGGGCGGCGGGTCCATGACGACCTTGCGGGTGATGAAGTGCACGTCGTCGGTGGAGCCGGAGGAGTCGAAACGGCGGATGATCGGCATCAGCACCGGCTGCCGGCTCCCCGGGTAGCGGATGATCGAGGCGAACACCTTCTCGGCCGCCCGGGCGCCGGCCTGGGTGAGCAGCAGGTGGCCCTTCGTGACGCCCGGCTCGGTGGTGACGCACTCGTCGAGCCATCGCCGGGTGATGTCGACGAGCTGAGGGAACAGCCACGGCCGCTGCGCGCCGCCGAGGGCGGCGAAGAACTCCTCCCGCTCGATCAGCGTCTTGGCGATCGCGAACGCGATGCGCTGCGTGCGGGCGTTGCGGATGTCGTCGAGGTCCACCTCGGCTGCCGCGCCGATCACGCCCTGGTTCTCGACCCACAGAGCGACGGTGGCCTGGTCGAGGTGCATGCGGGAGTCTTCGTCGAAGTCGGCGTGCAGCGTCTCGTCGGGCAGCTCGACCCGGTAGCCGTCCAGCTTGGGGAAGCTGGATGGCCAGGTCCCAGCGTTCGGGCAGAGCCCGGACCTCCACCGCGGGCCTGGGGTCGCGCGGCTTGGGGATCTGCCGGTCGCCGGGGATGAACGCGAACGGCACGCCGTAGACCTCGGCGTACTCGGGCTCGAACCGGCCGGTGTCGGGGTTGACCGCGTAGTTCCGCCGCCGCAGGCCGCGGCCGACGACCTGCTCGCACAGCAGCTGGCTGCGGAACGGGCGGACGCCCAGGATGTGGGTGACGGTGTTGGCGTCCCAGCCCTCGGTGAGCATGGCGACCGAGACCACGCAGCGGATGTGCTCGCCGAGCTTGCCCTTCTTGCCGATCGTGTTCATCGCCTCGCGCAGCAGGTCGGCGTCGGTGAGCTTGTCCACGTCGGCGCCCGGGTTGCGCAGCCGGTAGGACTGCTTGAACGCCTCGATCTCCCGCGCCGCCGCCTTGCGGAAGTCGGCCCCGAGCGGCTCACCGGATTCGAGCTGCTCGGAGTCGATGAGGATCGTGCGCTGCCGGGTGGTCCAGGTGCCGTCCTCGACGTTGCTCAGCAGCGGCAGGTTGCCGGGGACGAGCAGGCTGGTCCCGTCCGGCAGCTCGGCGTCCCGGCCGGCGATCCAGTCGAAGACCAGCTTGGAGACGATCGTGTTCGGGCACACCACGATCAGCACCGGCGGCGGCTCGCCGAGCGCGGCCAGCGCTCGCTTCGTACCGGGCGTAGTTCTGCTCGTAGCTGCGGTAGAGGCTGCGCAGCGCGCCCTCGAGCACCTCGGGCATCACCCAGCCCTGCGGCCCGATGTCCACATCCCGTGGCCGCAGTGCGCGGCGCTTGGGCAGCGGCGGCTGGATGTTGTCCCACAGCTGCAGGTAGACCAGCTCCTTGCCCGGCGGCGTCGTCGTCGACCGGGATGCGGGGGATCTTGACGATGCCGGACTCGATGGCGTCCATCAGCGAGAAGTCGCTGACCACCCACGGGAAGATGAACCCCTCGTTGTACCCGGAGCCCTTCAGGTAGTACGGGGTGGCGGACAGGTCGTAGACGACCTTGATGCCGGCCCTGCGGCGCAGGTCGCACAGGCCGCGGAACCAGACCCGCGCGTCGCGGTTGCGCTCCTGGTCCTCGCTGTCCGCGTCGCCGTCCGGACTTCGAGCAGCTTGTCCTGGTAGCAGTGGTGGGCCTCGTCGTTGAGCACGACGATCTCGCCCTTGCCGGTGCCGAACGCGCGCATGATCCGGGCGGCGACCATCGTCCGGCGTCTCCCGGAACGCGTCCGCGTCCTCCGGCTTGCCCGCGCGCAGCAGCTTGCGGGTGTTGGCGGCGACGCCCTGGATCTCCTTCGCGTCCCGGGGCAGGAAGGCGTGATAGTTGATGATCTCGACCTGCGCCTGGAGCAGCGCGTCCCACAGGTCCGCGGGGACGAGGTCGCGCTCGTGGTAGTAGTTGTCGTCCCGCTCGGGGTGCAGCACCCCGAGCCGGTCGCGGATCGTGATGCCAGGGGTCACCACCAGGAACCGCTTGGCGAAGCGGGCGTCGTTCGGGGTCATGACCTTGTTGATCGTCTGCCAGGCGATGATCATCGCCATCACGACGGTCTTGCCGGTGCCGGTGGCCATCTTGAGCGCCACGCGCGGCAGCCCGTCGTTGTGCAGCTCGGTTCTCGGGTTCGAGACGGCGCCGGTAGTCGGCGGTGCCGTGGCGGCCGGCGACCTCGGCGAGGAAGATCGCAGTCTCGGCCGCCTCCCGCTGGCAGAACAAGCACCGGCTCGTCGCGGTCCGGCGGCTGCGCAGCCCAGTGGGCCAGGAGCTTGCGGGTGTAGGGCGTGACGCCGTTCCAGTTGCTGGCACGCCACCGCTCGACCTCGCGGCGGATGTCGTTGATCAGCGTGTTCTGCTCGCGCCGCTCGCCAGTGATGTCGAAGTCGAAGCGTCAGCTGCGCCGCCGCCTGGCGGCCCTTCCTGCTCACCGGCACCGGGATGTACGACTCGCTCGGCCGACGCCCGGGCAGGAGCTGCCCGGTCGGCCCGTTCGGCCCGATCTCGAAGTGCGCCTCGGGCGGGTCGTACGGCGAGTTGATGATCGGGTTGCTGAGATCGGGTTCGGCCATGGGGCGCATCCCGGACGCTATCGAGAGCGCGGTCGGTCGGACAAGCGGTTCGTCCGGTACGAAGTCGGACCGCGTCGATGGATCAAGTTCGGCCGCATGAGTATCGAAAATCTCGGCCACACCAGCTTGAAGAATCGGCCAACGAACTAAACTTGGTCATGGATTCGCTGCGGTCGCTTGCACTAGATCTTGAGCTCCCCGAGCGCACGGTTCGACGGGCGGCTGCCGAGGGCTTGCTACACGGAGAGCGGGTAAGCCCGCACAAGTACCGCACGACCGCCCGGGAACGCGAATACCTTCGACGTCACTGGCCCCTCCTGACGAGGCTGCGATCGCTGCTGCGCACTGAACCGAATGTCGCGCTGGGCAGTCTGGGACGGCTCCTCCGCCGTTGGTGCGGCTCGGACCGATAGCGACGTCGATTCCTTCTCGTCGAGCTGCGCGATGATGACGTGCGACGCCTCGCAGACATCAGCGGCCGCCTCTCCGCAGCACTCGGGCGGGACGTACAGACGGTCCGGCTTGCTGACGCTCGTCGCTCGCCGGCCCTGCTGTACGACATCCTCGCCCAGGGTCGTGTACTCGTCGACAGGCAGGGGAGATGGCCGCGGCTCAAGCGCACCGAGGCTCGCGTTCGTCGTGATCTGGAACGCGAGCCCAGACTTGAGGACGCGATCGTCCTCCTTGAGTCCACATCGACGTTTGACAGAGGCGATGGATGACACCGGCGCCAAGCTCGCCTTTGGAGGGCCGCGATGCGGGACGCTCGCGGATCGTCAAGCGCAAGATCCAGGACCGAATCAGCGACGTGCGACGCCATCTCCGAGCACTGAACGCTGCCATGGCCCAGTTCGGCGAAGACTTTGACCTCAAGGCGTTCGAGGCGGCCTTTCGCTCGGAGGATCCCGACGAACTCAATCGCGTCAAGGCGGTCGAGCGCGGCGTTGACCAGCTCTACAACTACTTAGCAGAACTCGCCTCGTTCGGTCTCGAGCTTGCTGGGGAACGCCAGGCCGAGGACGACACCAACGCTCGTCGCGATTTCGACGCCCTGGCACGGCTACGGGTGCTATCGCGGGAGCGAGTGGACCGCCTGCAGAGGTTGCGTGAGCTTCGTCGGCTGCTGGTTCACGAATACGCGACGTCGACCGCTGCACAGGTCCACGAAGCGGCGCAGATCCTCGTCCGGGAACTTCCACCGTTCAACCTGGTTACGCCGAATGGATCAAGGCCGGTTTCCACATACCGGTCGGCGATGCGGGTTCAAGAAGCGGTCACTCCGACTCGACAGACCAATAGCCACGTGTCCCTCTTCAGAGAAGCCGCAACCGCAAGCCCTTCGTCCGCGTTCAAGCCGCGTCCGAACGCCGCCGACCCAGGATCGAGACATTCTCGGCTGAGGGAGGACAGGTCATTCGTATCGTTCGCAGGCGAAGCGGACAGACCGCGCGCACGGTGCTGGCGGCGGCACCATGCGCACTGAGGGCCCGCTTACTGGCGGGCAGGCCGAAGCGGCATTCTTGAGATGCTATAGCCGACCGAACTGGGCGCTGGGCAGCGGCACGATCGGGTTTGCAGATTTGTTCTGCGGCTGCGGATCCCTCGCGCTCGGTGTTTTCGAGGCCGCGCGCGCGCTTCATATGCGTGGAGACCTGCGCATTGCAGCCGACGTGGATGGCGACGCACTGCGTGTCCTCCGAGCGAGCCTTGGAGTGAACGCGCGAATCGCACCACGTTTTGAACCTCACTCGTCACTTGAAGGCGGATGCTGCGGCGGCGATCGGTGATTCGGAACGGCAACTCATCAAACGGGTGGGGCCTGGGCTTCGGCTCGCAGTCGCAGGCCCTCCCTGCCAAGGCCACAGCTCTCTGAACAACCACTCGCGCCATGACGACGTACGCAACCACCTCTACCTTCGTGTGGTGCGGTTCGCCGCGCTGACCGAGCCCGATTTCGTACTCATCGAGAACGTAGCGTCGATCGAGAGTGACAAGCGCCGAGCCGTCGAGCGGGCAAAAGAAGGCTTGCTTGCGCTCGGCTACCGCCTAGACGCCGGTCTGGTCGATCTCAACCTGCTCGGCGTTCCCCAATTGCGCCGCCGGCACGTGCTGGTGGCCTGCGCACCGCACGTCCGTGCTCTGGCCATCAGCGATGTCATCACAGCCCACACCGTCGACGACCGCAGCGCGCGGACGCTCGGCTGGGCGATCGACGATCTGGTGTCAGCGCCTCGAGAGCAGGCGTTCGATCGCCCCTCGATGCCGTCGCCAGAGAACGCTCGGCGGATTGCTTGGCTGCATGAGCGCGACGAGGACGACCTGCCCAATCCGCTTCGGCCGTCCTGTCATCAGGGCTCGCATACATACAAATCGATGTACGGTCGTCTTCGCTGGGATCGACCGGCACAGACGATTACCAGCGGCTACGGCTCGATGGGCCAAGGCCGCTACGTGCATCCGCGCGAACGCCGGACTCTGACTCCCCACGAGGCAGCGCGGCTGCAGATGATCCCGGACTTCTTCGACTTTTCTCCGGCCAGGTCGCGCGGCGCATGGGCGCAGATGATCGGTAACGCTGCGCCATGGAAGCTCGCCTACGCTTTGCCTTGAAGATGCCGCGCCAGGTCCGTACGTCCTGGCTCTCCAGCCGCGACCACCAGCTCCGCGCCGAGGATCGACGAGCGAGTCTTGCATCCACGGCCTCGTCGCGCGAGCGCAGACGCGGCTCGGTGAGCGTCGAGCCTTCACCTCGTCGCCGCCGGCTCAGGCCGACGATGACGCACGCGAGCTGATGGCGGCTGAGCTGGACGCACACACGCCCAGGCTCGAGGTCGAACGCACTCAGGCGATGACCGGGTAGCACGGGATGGCGGGCGACGATCACGGGGCGTTGCAGTCCTTGCCAGATCTCGGGGGTGCTGACCATCAGCTCGTGGCCGATGCCGCGCGCGCTGAGCGCGCGCCGCGTCGCGGTCCCGGAGTCGCGATGCGGGTTGACGCAGCCGATGTCCTCGACGGTGAGCGCCCGCTTGCCCTCCAGCGAACCCCGCGTCAGTAGCCGGTGCGCGACGGCCGCCAGAGCTCGGCGACCTCGGGGTCGTACTCGATGCCTGCGTGCGCGCGAGGCGGCAGTAGCACCCCGGCCATCGTCGCTCCGCCGACGAGCAGGTCAATCGCACGGTCGATCGCTGTGCCCATGCCGCCAGCCGCTGCGCGCATCACGCGGTCCGCCGGGCCCGCCGCGGAGACGAAGGGCAGCCGCGGATAGAAGGCAGGCTGCACGAAGTCGACCGTGTCCTGCGGCAGCCGACGAGTCGCCGGCAGCGGCACAACCGGCGCGCCCGGATGGCGGCGCATCAGCTCCTCCGGGGCGGGCCAGTGGACGTGATGCTCACGCGCCTCGAAGCGATGCGTCTCCGACCGCACGAAGCGGCGGGGAGCTGGCCGGCGTCGCCGACCACGAGCACCTGGTCGGCGAGCGTAAGGAGCGGAAGCAGGTTGCCGTAGGTCACCTGCCACGCGCCTCGTCGACGATCAGCAGCTGGAACGCGCCGGACCCGATGTCCGGGGCGCTGTCGACGAGCTTGTCGACCGTGGAGACCACAACGCCGGGTCCGCCAGCGAGGCCGGCCGCTCGGCGCGGGTCCGGACGCCGGCGGCAGAGAGATCGTCCGGGAAGTCGTCGCGCTTGGCGGCCACCAACGCTTCGATCTGGAGCGGTTGGTAGTCCGCGAGCAGTCGGCGGATGAAATCGTAGGTCTGCGAGCTCGTGGGGCCGCAACGAGGACGCGCAGTCCGTGGTGCGCCGCGGCGGCGGTGACCGCCTCGACTAGGCTCGTCTTGCCGGCGCCCGGCGGCGAGGGGACGATGACGAGTGGCTCGCCGTCGCGCAGGACGAGTTCCAGGACGCGCTCGAGCGCGTCTCGCGAGCGCCTCTCGATGACCGTGGCGGTCATCGGCCCAGCCCGTCCACGAGGTCGACGAGCGAGCCGGCCGGCAGCACGTGGCGCCGGCGTGGGGAGCTCGCCGT
>CAVXPA010000002.1:0-874341 GCA_963763525.1 uncultured Solirubrobacterales bacterium | reverse complement strand
GACGATCCCGGTCGCGATCGGCCAGCCGCTTTGCAGGGCGGTCGGGTAGTCGAGGTAGGGGGCGAGGGGCGTCAGGTAGCCGGCGGCGTCGTCGGCGGGCTTGCGCTGTGGGGGGTCGAGCCTGGCGTTGGTCGCTTGGCGGCGGATGCTGCCGGCGACTTTGGTGGCGTGGCCTTCGAGCACGCGGTTCCGCGTGCTGCTGCACCCGTCGTTCGGTGGCTTGAGGGTTGTCCGGGTGTAGGCAGTTGGAGGCGCCCCAGAGGTATTGAAGGACGTGCACGAAGTCGCAGATGATCGTGACCTCGACGCCGCGCGTGTTGGCTTCGTAGTTGATCCGCTGGATCTGGTGGCTGTTGCCGTCGACCAGCACGACCCAGGTGCGCCGGTGTTTGGGGTCGCGCCGTTGGGCCTCGTCGAAGACGCGGGCGATCACGACCGCGGCATCGGTGAGGACGCTGGCGCACAACCACTTGTTGGCAGCGACCAGCCCCGGGTCGGGCTGGTCGACCTGCGGCGCGGCGGAGGCGAGGATGTAGGCGACGGTGCGCGGCGCTGGCTTGGCGTCGTCGACCCGCGCCGATCTCCGCCATCCGCTTGCGGTTTCGCAGCTCCTCCCGGGACAGGCGAGCGGTGGGCTTGGGTGACGCCCGCGCGGCGCGGGTGGCGGTCGCGGTCCTGAGCGCGTCGGGGCGCATCACGATCCCCTTCCCGTCGCACGAGAGCACCAACAGATCGTCGCGCTTGGAGCGGGCAGGACGCCGGGTCTCGTAGAAGTCCTCGAAGTCGACAGCGGCGAGCGTGGCGAGCTCCTCGACCTGGCGTTTACCCAGCCGCACGCCCGTCGAGCGCTCGATCGCATCGGTTGCGTCTTGGAAGCTGCCGCGGGCGGCCTCCAGGCCGGCGAGCTTGCGCAGTCCGTGCGAGTGACGCTCGACCGGCAGGTTCAACGCCGCGTCGGCGGGATGCAGGTTCCCGACCTTGGGCGCGCGGGGTCGGCCAGCCGCTCGACGCTCGCCGTTCCAAACACCGTCTCCAGCGCGCGCTCGTGACCGGACTCGACTCGAGTACAGCTTAGCGCCCTCATCGCCGGTGACCTGCTCCAAGCGCTGCTCGCGCAGCGCGCGTAGCGCCAGGTGATCATCCAGCAGCCGGCGCAACAGCTCCCGCCCGTCACGGTCAAGCCGCTCCTCAAGTTCAGCGTGCGAGAGCCCGGCCGCGTCCGTCCCCTCCAGGAAGCTGATCAGCGATTCGAACTGCTCCCGGCTGCAGGCAAAGGCAGCTGCACGATCACCGCCAGCCCGCTCGGCGGGCAGGAGTTCATCGCCCGAGGCGTAAAGTTCGCCACAACGGGTGTCGAGATCGGCGATCACGTTGGCCACCTCCGTGGTCGACGTTGGATATGAGCAACGCCGACTTCGACACCCGACCTACGAGTCCTGGGACCCGCCCGCCGGCCCACGAAACCCGCGGAAAACGGCGGAAAACACCGGCCATGGGGCGCCCCGAACAGCTCAACCCCAGGAAATCGCTAAGCGGGAAACGGCCAAGACACCCACCCGCGCCCGCGGCGAGAGCCCAAAACCCCCGTATCTACAGGCGATTCACTGTCAATGCGCCCGCCCCGCGGGTCCCTTCAAAAGAGCCGCACCCGCTGCTGTTTCGGTGCTTGCAGGCTTCAGGTGTCTGGCTAGCACCAGCCGCAACCATTCGGCCCGAATCGCCTCCTCGGGTTGTGCGGGCTATCCGCGCGTTGCAGGGCGGCCACCCCACACCAGGAGATGCTCGTGCTGCAAGCGAAGCAGGACAGCCGATCGCCCCGCGGGCTATCTGGGCGGCCAGGCGCGGCGGCGCTTGTACGTGCCGGCGGAATCCAGTACCTCGCGGCCCGTCGCTGCGCTTTTAAACCGTGAGCTATGCGAGGACCGGCGGAGCGGAAGCGGCCTCCCGCGGTGCTGGACGCGGACGCGTATGGGCGCCGACCGAGGGCGGTCGGAGGTGCGCTAGAGAACGACGGCGAGAACGTTTCCGCCGCGGCTCGGCGCTGCTGCGTAGTAGTCGCGAGGGACTGGAAGCGTCCGCCGCGTCGCCAGCGGCCCCGCCGTTCTCAGGGGCCCCGGCCGCTCGTCGGTCTGACTCCAGGTGCCCGCAGGCAACCTCGGCCGTTGCTCTCACTCGCCCTTGCTCCACGTCGGGGTCTTGGTCGTCCTTTCGGCTATCACCCGGTTCGGCGTATGAACCCGGACCGGTAGTGGCCTACGCTGGTCGTCGTCGAGAGGAATTCACGTCTCCTTTGGGCGTCTGCTGCTGGGATCGCGACGTCGCCGAAGAGTGTCCGCGAGTGCGTGGACGGAGCGGCGTGTGGTCCAAGAGCACGCTCGTAAGTGACTGTGAAGATCGAGTTTGAGGTGGAGGACGACGAGACCGAGTTCGAGATCGAGTTGAGCTGGTAGCCGGCTCGGCGCAGCCGCGCCCGCCCCCTTCCGGAACGCGCAGTCCGAGTAGTTGGTCAGAGCGCCTGCTGAGCAGGCGCGCCACGACGGCGAGACCGTGGTCGAGCGCCGCTTGACGCGCAGGAGACCGGACTGCGAAGGGCGAAAGAACGCGGGATGGAGAGCTCGCGGCAGCGCTACGGAATGCTGCTCCTCGCGCTTCCTTCCACGTTCGTCTTCGAGGGCGTCGCTCAGCCGGGCGATGTCCAGCGCGCGGCCGGGACCGTCCTGATCGGCGCGACGCTGATGCTGGCGTTGTACGCCGCCGAGCTCCCCGGTCGACTGCTGCGCGTCGCGGCGGCACTCGTACCTATCATGGTTCGCGGGGGTGGTGGTGGCGTCCGTGGCCGGTAAGGGCACGACGGTCGCCGGCATTGCCGCGATCGCCAACGGGCTGCTGGTCGCCGTGGCACCTCCGGCTGTCGTGATCGGGGTGCTTCGCAACCTCCCACGCGACGGGCACGGTCACCGTCACGGTGGTCGCGGGGGTGCTCTGCCTCTACCTGCTGGTGGGGTTGTTCTTCGCCTTCACCTACATCGCCATCCAGAACCTTGGTGGCGCTCCGTTCTTTTCCAACGGCGCCGCCGCCACCTCGTCGCGCGCGCGGTCTACTTCAGCTTCGTCACGATGACGACCGTCGGCTACGGGGACTTCACCGCGCGTACCAATCTCGGACACACGCTGGCAGTGAGCGAGGCGCTGCTCGGTCAGATCTACCTTGTCACGGTCGTCGCGGCGATCGTCAGCCGTCTGGTCCCCCGCGGCGCCCTGCCCAAATGATCGATGCGGGCGGTATGAGTGCAACGGGCCCGGTGGAGGGCGCCCACCCCTGGACGCCGCAAGGGGTCGAGGCTCCGCGACGGCCGCTTTCCCCACCACAGCAGCAGCTTCGTCGCCGACACGCAGGCTCCCCGCTTCGACAACCGCGCTTGCGCCCGCTTGGGTCGCGGCTCGTTGCTCCCCCGTGGCCCTGACCGCCTCGGTGCCGCCCTGAGCAGCTCCGCGTGGTACCTCGACCTGAGCCCGCGGGCCGCACCCATCGCGATGCCATCAACACCCCGATCCGCCTGATCGTCCGACGGGAGTTCGGCCAGCTCCGCTCGGTCGTTGAAGAGGGCGTCCCGGTTAACTGTGGAAGCGGGTTATGTTAAGTGTAACGGCGTTTCCGTCCGTGTCAACGAGTGACGGTCAGTTTGCAGTGTCGGGAACCCGCTAGCCGAAGTGGATCTTGAACGCCAGCAGCGCTGTCGTCCAGTTGCGGGTCCTCGTCCATTGCGGGACGGCGTTCTGCAGGGCGAGGTAGACGAGCTTGCGGGCGGCGTCCTCGTTGGGGAAGCTGCCTCTCGTTTTGATCGCCTTGCGCAGCTGCCGGCTTCAGGCCCTGCTCAGCGTCCTTAGCGGTGTAGATCGGCTTCAGATCGCGGGTGACCTGCTCGCGCTCGCGCCGGGGCACGTATTTCAGTGACGAGCGGATCAGATGGACTCGGCACATTTGGACGGTCGTCTCGGGGAAGATCCCCTCGATCACCTCGGGGAAGCCGGTCAGCCCGTCGACGCCGACGATCAGGATGTCGCGGACGCCGCGCTGCTTGAGATCGTTGAGTGCTTGCATCCCGAACTTCGCGCCCTCGGTGTCCTGGAACCACCCGCCCAGCGCGTCCAGGTCGCCGTCCAGCGTCACGCCGAGCGCGAGGTAGAGCGCTTTTCGCTGGATGCTGCCGCCGTCGCGGATCTTCGGAGCCCCGTCCAGTCGAGGAACACGATCGGGTAGATGTCCTCCAACGGCCGCTTGGCCGGTTAAGGCCGACCTTTGCGCGCCGTAGATCGCCTCGAGGTGCGCCTCGATGTCCCGGGTGGAGAGCCCACGCGAGTACAGGGCCAGGATCTTGTCGTCGAACCCGACGAACCGGCGCTGGCGCTTGCGGACGATCTTCGGCTCAAAGCTGCTGCCGTTCCGGTCGCGGGGAGCGTCGATCGCGACCTTGCCGTGCTCGTGTCGCGGACCGAAATCAGCGCAGCCCCCGCGGCCTCGACGTCCGGGTCCGCCGCGCAGCGCGAGCATCTCGGCCGACGTCGCAAATCCCCGGGGTCGCGTCCGTAGAGCGCGGCGGTGCGCAGCGTCATGCGCATCTCCTGCTGCAGATACGTGAGGTAACCGGGCACAGCGCAATGAAGAAGGGGGTTCCGGAGACCGCACCATCGATCCGCGCGACATGTGCCGACTGCGTACGCAACCCCTCGGCGATCTTGGCTCGAGGGGTATCGGGGTGAGAACTCCGCATCGACTGAGCCGATTCCCGCGACGGATCGCCGAGCCGACCCGTGGTGTTTAAGGGTGACGCGCTCGGGCACGCGCTCGGGGTCGCGATACACCACCCGCCACGGTCGCGCGACCCGGAGAACATCCGCCGGATGCGGCTTAGTGGGGCCGGTGCGATCGCCGGCTCCGAGGCGGGCGGCTCGTCGCTCATCCCGGGTGCGATCGGGCCGGGCTCTCAGCCGGCGGCATCGGGTGACCTCCCAGACGCCTGCTGTTCGAGTGCCGCTTCGATCCTCGCCAATCGGTCAGTGATCTCGTCGAACTGGCGCGTATCGTCCGCTTCGGACTGGGCGGCGAAGCGCCGCCGGCTGCTCTCCACCAGCGAGGCGGTGACCGATGCGGTAATCACGGCGAGAAAGCCGATCCCGGCCAGCATCACGACCGCGGCGATGGACCGGCCGGTGGCCTGCTTCGGTGTGACGTCCCCGTACCCCACGGTGGTGACGGTCTGCAGCGCCAACCGGAGGCCCTTGCCGATCGTCGGATACTCCTGATGGTCGAGGATCCTCTCTAAGACCCCGCCCACAACCGTGATCACTACCGTGAACGCGGCGATGATCCCGGCCGCCCGGCGCGCGGTCAGCGAGTCATGGAGCAGCAAACGCGCCGTCAGCGGGACCTTCCCCCGGACCATCTGGTGATTCGCCCGCGACAACCTGAGCCTGGCGACGCTCGACCTCGTTGGACTGAGAGGTTCGCGGCTCGGTCACTTCCGTCTCACCTATCTACCGGATGGAGCTCGATCGTCACGTCATCGCCTGGAGTACCTGAGTGGGCCGGTTAGGCGCTGATCCCGTGCGCCGCCGCCCCGTGGGCGGCCGCCTCGTGGAGAGCTTGCTCGTCCTCGTGCCTGGCCGCTGGTTTGAGGTCGAAGATGACTTTCTTGACCGTGCCGGTGAAGGGGTAGGCAGCCTTGTCGGCGTAGGCGCGGTCGACGACCAGGCCGTTGTCGCGGCCGACGTCCATGCCGCTGTAACCGGAGAAGCGGAAGAACACCGTTTTTTCCAGGCGGCCCTCGCCGATCTGCTGGTCGTTCGCGTAGAGCGAAACTGTTCCTCCGGCTGAGCGCTCCTGTCTGTCGGCGTCGAACTGCATACGGACGGTCACATCGCCGGTCGGGATCGGCTCGGTCGAGACTTGCTGGTACTGCTCGACGCCCATCATCGAGTAGCTGTGATGCAGCAGCCCGTTGTCGTCGATCCAGAGCGAGAAGCCGCCCATTTCGTCCGCTTCGGCGACGATCACGCCCTCGGCTCCCTGCTCTGGTATTGAGAGCTCGGCCTGGATCGCGTACGAGTGTCCGTACACGCGGGGGATCATCCCGGAGGCGATGTTCTGAACGTCGCCGTAGAAGGTGTGTGTGGTGATCGTCGGCATCGGCGGGAGGATCCCGAAGAAGACCGAGAACCCGGCCATCAGGGGCAGGACGTTGTGCTTCTCGGCCTCCTCCCAGAAGAGCTCCTTTAGCCCTGCGAGCTTCTCCGGGTTCTCGGCGGCGAGGTTGTTGGCCTGCGCGAAGTCGTCGGGCAGGTAGTAGAGCTCCCACGTGTCCTGCTCGGGGTCGTAGGTCCCTGGGGCGAATCTCGCGATCGACCGCGGCGACGCGTCCCAGGGGATCCGGTCGAGCTTGCACGCGGCCCACCAGCCATCCTTGTAGATCGCCCGGTTGCCGTAGATCTCGAAGTACTGCATCGTGTGCCGCTCAGCCGCGGTCGCGTCGTCGAAGCTGTACACGAAGCTCGTCCCCTCCATCGGCTTCTGTTTGATCCCGTCTACGACCTTGGGCTCGGGGATGCCGGCCGCTTCGAGGATCGTCGGCCCGATGTCGATGCAGTGGGTGAACTGGGAACGCAAGGCGCCGGCGTCCCGGATCCGCTCGGGCCAGGAGATGACCATGCCGTTGCGCGTGCCGCCCAGGTGGGAGGCGACCTGCTTGCCCCACTGGAACGGAGCGTTGCCCGCCCACGCCCAGGCGCTCGCGTAGTGCGGCGCGAACGCGTCGGTGCCCCAGGCGTCGAGCCCGCCGTATCGGTCGATCAGCGACAGCTGCTGCTCGGGCGTAAGCGCGATCCCGTTCTGCATCGTCAGCTCGTTGAACGAGCCGGTGATCGTGCCCTCCAGGCTCGCGCCGTTATCGCCGAAGATGTAGATCACGAGCGTGTTCTCGAGCTCGCCCATCTCCTGCACGGTGTCGAGCAGCCGTCCGACGTTCCAGTCGGCGTTTTCCTGGTAGCCGGCGTAGACCTCCATCTGCCGGGCGTACAGCTTTCTCTCGCTGTCGGATAGAGAGTCCCAGGCCGGGAGCGCGTCCGGTCGCGCGGTGAGCATCGCGTCGGCCGGGATCACGCCCAGCTTCTTCTGCCGTTCGAAGGTCTCCTCGCGCAGCGCGTCCCAGCCGTCGTCGAACTTGCCACGGTACTTCTCGCTCCACTCCGTCGCGACGTGATGCGGGGCGTGTGCGCACCCGGTCGAGTAGTAGATGAACCACGGTTTCGTCTGGTCCTGGGCCCGGACGGTGTGCAGCCACTTGGCCGCCTGGTCGGTCAGGTCGTCGGGCAGGTAGTACTCCCGGCCCCGGTTGCCCTCGGGTACGCCGAGCGTCGTGTTGTCCTGCGTGATCACGGGGTCGTACTGACCCGCCTCGCCGCCGAGGAAGCCCCAGAAGTGATCAAATCCCCACGCGTTCGGCCAGCGGTCAAACGGCCCGGCTGCGCCCTGGAGGTGATCGGGGGTCAGGTGCCACTTGCCGAACCCGGCGGTGCTATAGCCGTTGCCCTGGAGCGCCCGGACGAACGAGGCGCAGTCCTTCGGAACCGAGGCCGTGTAGCCCGGGAATGGGCCCGGCAGCTCCCCGATCGACCCGAACCCCACCGTGTGATGGTTACGGCCGGTCAAAAGCGCGGCCCGGGTGGGCGAGCACAGCGCTGTGACGTGGAACCGGTTGTAGCTGAGCCCCTGCTCGCCGACCCGCGTCATATTCGGGGTCGATGCCGGCCCCCCGAACGTCGACGGGTTCCCGAAACCCGCGTCGTCGATCAAAACGAGCAACACATTCGGCGCGCCGTCCGGCGGCGAGGGCGTCATGTTGACCGTCCAGTCGGGGACGGACGCGTCTAGCGTGCGCCCGACTGTGCCGCCGAAGTTTGGATCCGGGATCGGCAGCACCGTGCGGTCCGGACTGAACTTCCCCATCGCCTCCGCGAGCGACTCCTTCAGGGCGGCGGTGCCCTGCTTGTCGCCCTGGACAACCGAGCGCAACAGCGCGCCCGAGAGCGCCTGCTCGACACCGAGCCGCTGCTCGTCATCGAACACCGCGATGATCCCCGCCGATCCGGGCGGCAAGTTCTCGCCGATCTTGTCGTGGATGTCCTGCTCGACGCGGTGGTCTACGAACTTGCCGATCACCCCGCCCGCGACCGCCCCGACAGCGACCGACGCCAGCAGCGGCGGCGCGAACAAGCCAACCGCGAGCCCGACCCCGCCGCCCCACCCCAACCCCTTACGACCGAGGTTGTCGCCCGTCTGCCGCACCGAGACACTTCCATCCTGGGCGTGCGTCACCAGGATCACGCCCTCGATCGACGACCTGCCCCTCCCTGACCCGCACGACGAGCGACTCGAAATCCTTCGTCGCCTCGTCGATCTCCCCGTAGCCGGCGACGAGCACGTCAGTCGGTGTCTCGGCCATCACGAATCTCCCTTCCGTCCATCGCGAGAGGATTTGAACGAGGCGCAGGTGTTCTGCCGCCGGTTCGCAGGCTACACCGCGCTGGCCTCAACACATGTAACCCTCTCAGGATCAATGGACACCGCCGGAGTGCTAGGCAGGCAGGCGTCGCGATGCTCCCACGCACAACCGAGGCCGGCGGGAATCACCCGTCGACCCTGGCAATGCAGTTACGTCCGCCGGCGCCCCTAGCTTGTCTGACGTATGCCAGACGCCGGTACTCCGCCGGAGCTGTCCGCCGAGCAGGCCGACGCGACGATCGCCAGCAAGCAGTACGTCGGTCTGCTGGTGGTGGTCGCGGTCATCGGGGTGGTCGTTTCGATCGCGGCCTGGTGCTTTCTCGAGGCGGTCTTCCAGATCCAGCAGGAGCTGTACGTGCACCTGCCGCATGCGGTCGGCTATCAGAACGGCCCGCCGAAATGGTGGTCGCTGCCGGTCCTGGCCGTCGGCGCGCTGATCGTCGCGCTGGCGATCACGCGCCTCCCGGGCGACGGCGGGCATATCCCCGCGAAGGGCCTGTCGGCCGGCGGCCCCTCGGGCCCGGAGATCGTGCCGGGAGTGCTCCTGGCCGGGCTGGCGACGATCGGCTTCGGGCTGGTGCTCGGACCGGAGGCCCCCCTGATCGTGTTGGGAGCGGGAATCGCCGGCGCCACGATCAGCCTGGCTCGCCGCGACACGCCCTCGCAGGCGCGGATGCTGGTCGCGGCCTCCGGGAGCTTCGCCGCGATGTCGTTCATCTTCGCCTCCCCGCTGATCGCGGCCGTGATCCTGATCGAGGCGACCGCGATCGGCGGCCCCAGGCTCCGGCTCCTGCTGGTTCCCGGCCTGCTGGCGGCCGGAATCGGGTCGCTCGTGTCGCTCGGAATCGGGTCGTTGTCGGGACTGAGCACGCACGATTACGCGCTCGGACCGATACAGCTGTCGGCGCTCGGCCACCTGACGGGCAGTCAGTTCGGGTGGACGATCGCCTTGGCGATCGCCGTCGCGGTCGTGACGAGCTTTGTGATGCGCGGCGGCCTGCTCACTCATCAATTTGTCTCTCGCCGGCAAATGCTTCTGCTCCTGCCGGCGATCGGACTGATCATCGGCGGGCTCGCGATCGCGTTCTCGCAGATCACGGGCAAGAGCGTGGACGAGGTTCTGTTCTCCGGCCAGGACCAGCTCCCGGGACTCATCAGTCAGGCCGGAACCTGGTCACTGGCCGCGCTGGCGTGGCTGCTCGTGTTCAAGGGCCTGGCGTACGGCCTGTCGCTGGGCAGCTACCGCGGCGGTCCGACGTTCCCAGCGCTGTTCCTCGGAGCCGCCGCGGGAATCATGTGCTCGCATCTCCCGGGCTTCCCGCTATCGGCAGCCGTTCCAGTAGGCATGGGAGTCGCGATCGTCGCCGTACTCCGGCTGCCCCTCTCAGCCGTCGTGCTCGCGACGCTCCTGACATCCCACGCCGGGCCCAAAGTCGAACCTCTGATCATCGTCGGCGTGGTCGTCGCCTACGTCGTGACGCTCGTCATCACACGCTCGCCGGCGCCGACCTCGGCGCCGGCGCCCAATCCCGCACCAACCCCGTAACAGCAGGCCGCCGCCACAGTCCACACAACCCAGCAGTCTCAAACACATCAGCCCCCGAGAGGCTTTCGCCGGCGACGCGATAAACCTGTTCCGGATCCTGAGCGACGCACGCCACCGCGCTGTGGCGAGGGTGCTCGGACTCGTCAAGGAGCACTCGACTCTAGTAACGCTATTCGCGATCGGCGCATTCGTCCGCGCCCTCCACCGCATCGCCCCCGCGCCGCGCGCGCAGGTGCGCAACGTCCGATCCAGTCCGACCGCCGTCGGCGACGCGATGATCGCAACCGCCGCGATCAAGGAGACGATCGACAGCGTCGCCGGACATCCGTCGAGGGACACGTCCTCTGCCGCCGCGCTGACCACTTGCGCCGTCCTGGCGCACTTGTTCCGCCCCGCGGTTGCGGGCTTGCTCCGCCCGGTTCGGGAGTCATTCCGCGCCGTCATTGCTGAGGGACGCAGACTTCGGGCTGAGTTCACAGCCCGCGGTGGTCGCCTGGCCCCCAGTTGTCGGATAGGAGTGTGATTAGGCGGCGGCCTCCTGAAGGAGGGGCTGGTTGGTCGCGGCGGCCCAGAGGAAGCCGGTGAGCTCGCGGGCGACGGCGACCGTCGCGATCGTTGGGCGTTTGCCTTGGAGGTGAGGTGCCGGTAGCGGTGGTGTAGGCGGATCTCCGCCTGCCAGGCGCGCTGGTCGGCGTTGGGGCCCGCGGTCGCGCAGCCGGGGCGGGTGGCGGTAGGACCAGGCCGCTTCGATCAGCAGCCGGCGGGCGTGACGGTTGCCGGTCCTGGTGATGTGTCCGCGGTGGCGTTGCTCGCCGGAGGAGTACTCGCTGGGGACGATCCCCAGCCAGGAGGACAGCTCGCGGGGATGAGAGAAGCGGGCGAAGTCGCCGATCTCGCTGATCAGCCCGAGCGCGGTCCGGGTCGCGATCCCCTTGAACCCGGTGAGGATCTGCACGATCGGTGCCCACCGCTCACTGCGGGCGATCTGCTCGAGATCGCGGTCCAGCGCGTCGAGCTGACGGTCGAGCCCGTCGAGATGTATAAGCATCTGCCGCAGCGCGGCGTGCGCGAGGTCGTCGTCGAGGCGCTGGCGGGCGATCCACTGCCGGTGCAGCCGGGTCCACTGCGTCTTGCCGTCCCGGAAGATCGTGGCCGTGGCGCAGCAGCTGCTTGCTGACCCGGTTCCTCGCCGCGGTCCGGGCGCACCTGAGATCGTCGCGGCAGCGCATCAGGTCCCTGAGCCCCTCGGTCTCCGCCGACGGCGCGAGCGACGAACGACAGCTGCCCGCCGCGGTAGAGCCGCACGAGCTTCTTCGCGTCACGGCGATCGGTCTTGACCCGATCACCGGCACGGACCGGGATCAGCGACGGCGCGACCACGTCGCACGCGACTCCGAGCTCGCTCAGCAACCGCAGCAGAGCGAACCCGCCCGGCCCCGCCTCGTAGCAGACCGCCAGGCCCTCCGGGCCGCCGAGTCGCTCGATGAACCGCCGGATCGCCGCCCGGGTCGTCTCGATCTGGCGCACCTCAGGCTGCCCGCCCTCAGGCGGCAGCGTCGCGGCAACGATCGAGAACTTGTGCACGTCCAGGCTGACCCACAGACGCACATCCGCGGGCGCGTTGGAGCTAACGTCAGGCATGGCTGGTCCTCCGTCGTATGCGGCTCTGGCCGAGAGTGGCCCTATCACCGCCGAAGCTAACCCGCGAACCTGCGACGCGCGAGGGCCAGCCTCATCGCGTCCATACTGACTTTGATGTGACGGCGGTCCCCCGCGGCAGATGGTCATCCGCCGAAGGCGCGACCTCGCCAGCCCCACTGTGAAAGGGAGAGGATGATGACCTCATCACGCGGGTGCGCCGATCGCCTCCAGCAGCGGCGCGAGGTCGAATTAGTAGAGGACGAGCTCGCTGATCCGCCCGTCGCGCACGGTGATGAACTCGACCATCTTGAACGACCCGGTGCGCCCCGTGGCGCACGACTTGAGGGTCGGGTCGACCGCAGCGGTCACCAGGCCGTCGCCGGCGGCGACACCTCGTCCTCGGACAGGTTGTGCACCATCAGCGACTGAAACTGCTTGACAACCTCCAGCGCCTCCGACATCGCTACCCCTTCTCGATCGTTCAGTAGGCTCGGGATCCTAATAGGCGCGACGGTCTCCATTCGGGTAGGAGGGCACGCCGTAGTAGGTGAGCGGACCTTCTCGTGCGCAATCTTGAGCGGGCATGTCGCCTTGTCATGAAGCTTTTTCCGCGACCGTGTCATTAATGCTGGCGATGACGTCGCCTCGCGGGCTCGCGGGACATACCGACCTCACGAGGCTGCGGCTCTTCTTGTGTTGAGGGCGTACAGTGCCGCCGAGCGTCCGGCGGCACGCCCGAAGACGAGGCACCTCGCCCAGCTGTTGCCGCTGCCCAGGTACCTCGTACCGACGACCCCGCCGGCGGCTTCGCCGGCGGCGAACAGGCCAGGATCTCGCGCGACTCCGGCGTCAGCACGTGGCCGTCGGCATCGGTCTCGAGCCCGCAAGCGCCAGAGCCGAGCATGGAGGGGCGGATCTCCACTCCGTAGAAGGGGGACGCACGAGTGGTCGCATGAATTCCGCGGGCTTGAGGAAGTCGCGATCCTCGCCCCGCGCGGCATGATCGTTGTAGCGCTGCACCGCGCCCTCCACCGCGCCGACCGGCAGTCCGAGCCGCTCGGCGACGCCCGCGAGAGTGTCGGCCTCCACGGCCGCGCCGGTCTCCAGCAGGCGCACGATGTTATCGGTCGTCCAGATGTTCGGCGGGCCTTCGGACCCCGTCGGGAACCTCGGCTTGATATTGCGCAGCCGCGAGGTGCCGTTGTCGGCGAGGGTCTGGGCGTCGAAGAGCCCGTAGACGACCTCGCCGGTCGCGCGCGCCACGCCGTAGCTCTGGCCGTACGGCATCGTCTCGTCGAAGCAGCGTCGGCCGTCCGGCCCGAGGATCAGCAACCAGCCCGGCAGGTAGGCTCCGAATTCCCTACCCTCGAGCCGCGGTGTGAGCATGGCCACGTAACGATCGCGACCCGCCACGCCCGCCCCCACCTGCTCCCCCAACTCGAAGACGTCCCCGCGCGAGCTTGCCGGCCCGTTGTATCGGACCAGGTCCCCGTACGGCGCGAGGCTAGGCAGGTGCCGGGCGATGAGCGAGGGATTGGCATGGAACCCACCGGTGGCCAGCACGACCGCCCCCGCCTCGATCTCCTCGCCGCCACAGCGGACGCCTACGACCGCGCCGTCGCGCTGCAGCAGACGCTCGACACGGTTGCCCAAGGCGATCTCGACGCCCTCCCTTTGGCAGCGTAGATAGAGCACGTCGACGATGTGCTGCCCGCCGGGCCGGTCGCCACCGTCGGCGACGTGCGACCGCGGTACCGACTCACCCCCGCCCTGCATCACCTCCGGAAAGAACCGGACACCGAGATCGGCCAGCCAGTCGACGGCCGGCCCGCTGTCGTACGCGAGCCGCCGCGCGATCCCGGGCTTGATCATGTACTGGTTGGCGAGCAGGTACTCGCGGTAGAGCGTCTCCGGATCGACGTCTAAGCCTGTCTCGCGCTGGAGCCGCGAGCCCGCGGCCATGACCATGCCCGCCGACAGTCGCGCCGCGCCGCCCACAACCCCCTCCGCCTCGACCACCACGACCCGCGCTCCCTCCGCGGCGGCCGCCAGCGCAGCGGGCAGCCCCGCCGCCCCCGACCCCACCACCAGTACATCGATCTCGAGTTCGCTCACGACTCAGCTCTCCCCGCGGCCGATGAGCGCTTCGAGCTGCGGTCCTTCGTACTGCTCTCGCGGAATCCCGAGAGCGACGTCGAACGGCAGCGCCGTCGACTCCGCCACATTCGTCGGGTCAAGCTGAATGGTCGACGTCGAGTTGCTCATGATCTCCCCAAGTGATGGAAATCGCGGACCTCTCCGCAAGCATAAATCGTGTCGAAAAGCCGCCGCAGACATCTGATTGCGAATCACATATATCGTTCCCGGGCCTGCGGACTCACGATTGACCGCTCACAGGGGCATTCCAGCCCGCCCCGCCCAGCACGGCTCAGCTGACGCAGCTCTGCCGGGCTAGGCAGGCTGCTTCTCCTGGGGGGCGAAGCTCGAGCCGGGATTGACAATCGGCCGGCTCAACGCAAGCGGAACATTGCCGAACTTGGTGACGCTCCTGCTGGCGACGATAGGCCGATCGAGGCTCAGGTTCGCGTTCGTCGTTTCGCGTCGGCGCCGCAATGCCAGAACGGCCTGGCCCTGCGAATCTGGAAGCAGCAACTCGCGGCGAAACCAACCTGGACGGCTCACCGAAAGCTTGGCTACGCCATTGCGCTTGCGGCATGCGCGTGGGTCAGCCGCCTGGCCCGTAGGGCGGGATCTGACGGATCAGCGAGGGCGCGGGTCGTCGTGGGGTTCCGCTGGCTGGCCTCTCTCACTCCTCAGGTCCGAGGACCGGTGAGCGAGATCGATTCGCACAACGTCGCTTTCGCCGTCTGGTCGGTCGCACACGAGGTAGGTGTGGTCGTGATCGTCTGGCTGGAAGCGGTCCCGCTGCGCCTCGGCGTCTTGTCGTCGCATCGACTCAGCGTTGCACGCTGAGTACCAACATCCGCGGGAAGGGCCCGAGCACTGACGCTGTTTCGCTGGCACGTCGAGCAGTACCACGGCGGCCTGCGGACACTCCAGCGGTTCATCGCACCATCGCACACCGGATCCGCTTTCGCACACCCCTGACCGTGGGCTGAGGACGTTCGCGAGCTGGCGGCGAGCCGTCTCATATCCCAACCCCTTGCGCACACGATCGAGAAACGCGCATCTGGCGAGAAGCACGTCGCTCATGAAACGCGCGGCGACACCTGCGTTCGTGCTCGCGCGGGTATTCATGTTGACGGCGCCCGGGCGACTGCGTTTGTCCGGAATCGGCTGCGCGACCACCGGCGGCACGGCTGCTGCTCTTGGTGCTTGCAAGCTCCGGCCGTCTGGTTAGAACGGGGCGGCTCGAGCTCGGCGGCGGAGCGGCGGTGGTCGCCTGGCGAGTTATCCGCACAACGCAGATGCGCCGTGGAAGATCGCGAGATGCTCGCGCCCCGAGGGAAGCAGGGGCGGCTCGGCGTCCGGCTACGCGTGGCGATCAGCGGCGTCGGGCACGGTGTGACGAGCCGCTGATCGTGCCGTAGACGGCGCAGCCGCGTGCACGAGCTGCTGCGACGCCGTTTGCGTTACGCCTTGGCGAGCTCGAGGTGTACCTCAAGCGTGACGTTCCAGCCGACGGCGTCGCCGCCGTTCGGAAGCTGCTCCTGCCAGCTGAGGCCATAGTCGCGACGGTCGATGGTCGCGTCGAGATCGAAGCCGACGACCTCGCCGCCCATGACGTTCTCGCCGTAAGCGACGGTGCCCTTGGCCGTGACCTGCTTGGCGACGCCGCGAATCGTCAGCTCGCCATGGACCTCAACCGTACCGTCGTCCGCCACCCGGATGTCGGTCGACCGAAACGTGATCGCGGGAGTCTGGGCGGCGTCGAAGAAGTCGGGCGATACGAGGCTCTCCTTGAGCTGGGGGACCGCGGTCTCGACCGAGTCGACCTGTGCCCTGCCGGACAGGACGCCGTCCTGGAGCGTGGCCTTTACCAGCTCGAACCCGCCGCGGAACTTGGAGACGCCGTCGTGGGTGACGAGGAAGCCAAACGTGCTGTGAATCGGATCCAGTGTCCAGGTGCCGGTCCGGATCTGTTCGATAGGTGTGGGGCTTATGTCTTTGGCGACTCCTTCACTAAAGAAATCCGCTGGTCCTCACGGCAACGCGCTGCGTGTGATCGCGCGGGCGCTTCGTTTAGAGGCGCCGTAGCTTTTCCGGATTGCGGATCGCGTCGATGCGGGTGATGCGGCCGTCGCTGACGACGAACGAAAGCGCCGCGCGATGGCCGTCGCCGGCTGGGAGCATGAGGCCGAGCCGGCCGTTGAGGTCGATCTCGATCGGCTCGTGCACGGCGCGACTCAGTGCCGCCCAGTCGCGCGCGACCCGCGCCCCGCCGCGCCGCGGCGTTCTGGCCGCGGGCGCGCGCCCGCCGCCATCCGAGGTCCAGACGACATCTGGGTCGAGTACCGCGACAAGCCCTTCGAGGTTGCCCTCGGCGACCGCCTGCGCGAACGCTCGCACGGCGCGATCGTGCTCGTCGCGCGAGGCCTCGAAGCGCGGGCGTTCGCGCTTGACGTGGCGACGGGCGCGCGAGGCGAGCTGCCGCACCGCCTCGGGCGTGCGACCGACCACCTCGGCGATATCGCCGAACGGCAAGTCGAACACGTCGTGCAGCACGAACGCCGTGCGCTCCGCAGGCGTGAGCTGCTCGAGCACCGTCAGCAGCGCGTAGCTGACCGACTCGTCGAGCGTGACGCGGTCCGCTGCGTCGTCCGTCATGAGCGGCTCCGGAAGCCACGGACCGACATAGGTCTCACGGCGCGCGCGAGCGGACTGCAGTCGATCGAGAGCCAGCCGCGCGACAACCGTCGTCAGCCAGCCGTCGAGGTTCTCGATCACGTCTGCGTCCGCGCGCTCCAGCCGTAGCCACGCGTCCTGCACGACGTCCTCGGCTTCGCCGACGTCGCCGAGCTCGCTGTAGGCGAGCCGCAGCAGCCGTGGGCGTGCCTGCGTGAATTTTTGTGCGACGCTCATGCGGCGACCCGTTTCCAAGCGTCGGTGCCGGCGCGCAGGCGCGGCGTCCAGCCGAGCGGCTGGACGCGCGCAGGCGCGGCGTCCAGCCGCTCGCCTCGCGCAGCCGACGGCTCGACACGCGTTGCGAGCGCGCTAGCGGCCCGTCTTGCGGCGCCCGCGGGCGCAAGGCTTCGACCCCGACAGCGGCGGCCAGCGCGGCATCGATCTCGGCGTTCGTGGACGGGTCCGTGTCCGCGACGTTGTACGTCCCAGCCGGGGCTCCCAGCACCGCGGCGATTGCCGCCGCAGCGTCATCCAGCCACAGCATCGGCCGGTACGCGCTGGGCGGTCCGGGCGCGATCGACGCGCCGCCGCGCGCGGCGTCGAGCGCGGCCAGCGTGGACTCGCTGTCTGGTCCGATGAACAGCCCGAAGCGCAGCACCACGCTGTCGCCGCCGAACAGCTCACGCGCGTTGCGCTCGGCCGTCAGGGCGCTCGTCGCCACGCCGCCCCCGGCGACCGGCGCGTCCTCGTCGAGCCACGCGTCGCCGCCCTCCGCGTATACGAACGCGATCGACTCCTGCACGAGCCGTTGCATGTGGGCGGCCTGGGCGGCGCGCGCGATCGCCGACGACGCCTCGGTGCGGACGCGGTCGTTCTCCTCCCAAGCGGACGGATCGGCCATGCGCTCCGGGCTGGGGATGTGCGTCAGCAGATTGACCACCGCGTCCGCCCCGGCAAACGCACGGCGCAGCGACCTCTCGTCGAACACGTCGGCCTCGACGGCGCCCGCCCCGAGGCTCTCGAGCCGCTCGCGGCCCTGCGCGGAGCGCGTCACTCCCTTTACGCGGTGGCCGGCAGCGAGCAGCTCCCGCACGGCGCGCCGCCCGATCACGCCAGTGGATCCAGTGATGATGATCTCGTTCATGCCCAATTGACGACGTACGCCAACCGATCGTGACATCCGATCGTTACTCGTAGTGCACGAACCCCCGGACGACTCCGGCACCGACCCGTCAGGCTCGGTGCAGCCCACCTTGATGCGCAGAGCGCCAGCGATCCCTGCGCCGCATTCGCCCGGCACGAGCGTTGTTTGATCTACGGGGGGGTGGTGGCGGGAGGAGGGGTGCGATACCCGGCGGGCAGGCTGGCGGCAGCTGCTGGCGGCGTTCCTGACTGAGCGTGTCGCCGGGGGTGATGGGCTCGAGGTCGACCGCGTGCGCCTGGTGCGCGGGTTGAGCGGCGCGATTAGCCGGCGTCTCCGAGCTTGCCCAGTAGCTTCGTCAGCTGACGGCGCTCGTTCTGCGAGAGCGGCGCTAGCACCCGCTCTTGGATCTCATCGAGCACCTCGTCGAGCGCTCGGAGTTGTTTGCTTCCTGCCCGGGTGATCGAGACGATGTTGCGGCGCCGGTTGCTCGGGTCTGCGGTCCGCTGGACCAGACTGCGTCGCTCTAGCTCGCTCAGCACCGCAACGACGTCGCTGGGGTCGACGCTCGTATTGCGCCCCAGTTCCGCCTGGACCACTGGGCCTGACTCCTCGAGCGCGGCGAGCAGGCGGTAGTGGTAGCTGCGAAGTCCGGTGCCGGTCGCCGCGAAGCCGTCGTTCAGCAGCGCGTGTGAGCGGGCGTAGGTGCGGCTGATCAGCCAGGTCGGTCGGTCCCGGATCCGGGACGGGGCTGGCGCATCTCGGGAAGGGTGGGCGGTCACCCGCTCAGCGTAGCAGTTGTAGGTCCCACCAACATGTGCTATGTTGGTATAACCCATATTGGTCGCCCCAACAACCACGAGGTCTCTCATGGCAACCCAATCTCAATCGCTGCTTGACAGCCCGCGCGGCAAACGCTTGCTCGCGGTGCTGTGCGCGGTCGCATTTCTCGACTTCGTCGACGCCTCGATCACCAACGTCGCGCTGCCCCATATCAGGGAGGCGCTGGGCTTCTCGGTGCAGACGCTGCAGTGGGTGCCGTCGGCCTACCTTCTGACTTTTGGCGGGCTGATGCTGCTCGGAGGTCGGCTCGCCGACCTGTTCGGGCGCAAGCGGATGCTGCTCATCGGCATCGCGATCGTCGGGACCGGATCGCTCGTCGGCGGGCTCGCCGGCAGCTCCGGCATGTTCGTCGCGGCCCGGCTTGGACAGGGTGTCGGGGCGGCGTTGATGCTGCCTGCAGCGCTCTCCACCCTGACCACCACTTTCGCCGCTGGCGCAGACCGTAACCGGGCGCTGGGGATCTGGGGAGCAGTCGCCGGGCTCTCATCGGCAATCGGAATCCTTGCCGGCGGCGCGCTCGTCGAAGGACCCGGCTGGCGCTGGGTGATGTTCGTCAACCCGATCGCCTGCGTGCTGATCGTCCCCGCGGTCCTCGCCGTCCTCCCCTCCGTCCGGCCCGCAGCCACTACCAAGCGCTTCGACCTGGCTGGCAGCACGCTCGTGACCGGCGGGATGCTGCTGCTCGTGTTCGCCCTCGTAAAAGCACCTACTCAGGGGTGGGGCGCGACGGCGACATGGCTCGAGCTCGCGGGCGCGGCCGCTCTGCTCGCGGCATTCCTCGTGACCGAGCGCTTCGTCTCCGATCCGATCCTGCCACTGAGCACCTTCCGGATCCCCGGCCTCGTCGCCGCCAACGTCACCGGCCTGGTCGGGTTCGCCGGGATGTTGACGATGTTCTTCTTCCTCACTCTCTACATGCAGACCGTGCTCGGCTACTCGCCGCTGGAGGCTGGCGCGGCCTACCTCCCGCTCACGTTCGGCGTCGGCGTCTCGGCAGGCGTCGGCGCGAAGCTGGTGACGAAGGTCGGCACCCGTGCCGTGATCTGCGCCGGCGCGCTGATCGCCAGCGCTGGACTGCTGCTACTCGCTCAAGTCCCGGTGCACGGCAGCTACCTCCCGGACATCCTCCCCGGGCTGATGCTCGTCGCGGTCGGGGTCGGGCCTGTGTTCGTCGGCGTCACAGCCGCCGCCAACGCAGGAGCCACCGCCAGCCAAGCGGGCATCGTCGCCTCGATCATGAATTCCTCGCAGCAGGTCGGCGGCGCCCTCGGACTCGCGATCTTCTCCGCGATCGCCACCAGCCGCACCACTCATCTACTCGCCACCGGCGCCAGTATCCACACCGCGGCAACCGCAGGCTTCGACGACGCCCTGTTGGCCGGGGCGGCATTCGCCGCTGCGGCCGCCGTGATCTCTCTCCGCACCGCTAACACCAACCAGGACCCGATGGAGGCGAGCCGCCTCGACCCGGTTCCCGACACCACAGCCACCGGTGCACCCGCCGCCGCACCGAGCTCAGCCCCGCTCGGAGTCTGACCTCACACGCGACCCGACAAACACAAAGGAGCTGACAATGACAACCGATAGCACCCAACACAGCGTGCTACTGATTGGCAGGAGCCAAACCGTCCTCAACGCCACCGTCGACCTCCTCCGGGACTGCGGCTACGCCGCCCAGGCGACTAACAACTTCGAGGCGATCACCGATCAGGCCGATCCGCGGACGCTCGAGCTTGTCGTCTTCGGCGGACAAGTGGCGCCCGCCGAGAAGGCCGAGATGCGCGAGGAGATCTCCGCGGTGAATCACGCCGTCAAGTTCGTCCAGGGACTGTCCGGCATCCCTGGCCTGATCGTTGACCAAGTCGCCGGCGCGCTCGCCGAAGAGCAGCCGATCCCGGGCCAGGCGCCCTTCTACGAAGCTGCGACGAAAACGATCGCACTCACCCTCTATGCCTCGCTCGACGTCAGCGTGACCGTCTACTGGATCACCGAGATGATCCCGCCCGATCCCAAGAGCGACTCGCTCGTGCTCCACGACGGACCGCTTCCAGCCGGTGATCACGCCTTCGAGGTCCCCGACACCGTGTCGCTCGACGCGGCGGCGTTCGCAACGGTCCGCGCCGGCGCTGCGATCTGGTCATTCCGACTGCTGGTATGAACGTCTCCATCAGCGCTGATCAGATCACGTTCGTCCTCATCGCCGGGGCCGGGATCGACCCAGGCGCTTGGTGCTCGACGGTTGCCGAACTCGAGGCGCGTGGCCATCATGGACTCGCGCCGCGGCTTCCCCTCGACGATCCGGACGCTGGACCGAGCGCCCATGCCGAGGCCGTCATCGAGGCTGTGCGTCAGCTCCGCGGGCCGGTGGTCGTTGTCGGACAGTCGCTCGGGGCGTTCGCAGCATCGCTCGTCGCAGCCCGCATCGAGGTCTCGGAGCTCGTCCTGGTCGCGCCAATGATTCCTGCCCCGGGCGAGACCGCGGGCGACTGGTGGGCGGCCGTCAGGCACGACGAAGCGATCGCTCCCCTCACACAGCGCCTGGGTCCCATGAGCGCGTGGGGACCCGAGGAGTTGGCCGAGGTGTTCCTCCATGACGTGCCCGCTGACATCGCGTCAGCGGCCGAGCGATTCAACGGGATCCCTGGCCCCGGCATGTTCCGTCAGCCGTGGCCGCTGAGCGCGTGGCCGCAGGTGCCGACGCGCGTGCTTGCGCCCCGCGAGGACCGCTTGTTCCCGCTTGCGTTCCAGCGGCGAGTCGTGCGCAGGCGCCTCGGGCTGCCCGTCGAAGAGATGCCGGGCGGCCACGTCCCGATGCTCGCACGGCCCGGTCAGCTGGCGGACCGGCTGGCGGCCATTAGCGACGGCGGCGCGGGACCTTCATTACCGCTGTTCAGTGTCCAGACCTCGCTGTGACATTTGTCAGCGTCGGCTTCCCACAATCGTCCCTGGTCCTGCGATGGCGCGCGCGAGACACTGCATCGGTGGTCGTCCTCAGTCCCACCGCTCCGCTCGCTGCAGGCGCGACTTATCATCCGAGGCCGATCGTGACCGGGAGTAGAGCGCGCACCGTGGATGCTATTGCTCGCCTGGGGTCGATCGGAGCGCTGGGCTTCAGCGTCGCCATCCCCCCGAGTGAAGGCCAACGCCAGCGGCGCGTTAAGAGTCCGAAGCAACGACCTGCCGCGGACCAGGACCGCCGAACGACCGCAAGGAGGCCCTGTTGATCTGCCGCATCTGGCATGGCTGGACGACAACCGAGAATTCACGGCGCTACGAGGAGATCGTGCGCGGGGTGGTCATACCTGCGATCGAGGCCCGTGCGATCCCCGGGTTTCTCTCGATCGACCTCGTCCGTCGGTCGGTCCCCGAGGGCTTCGAATTCGCAACGATCATGTGGTTCGCCGACATCGACTCGGTAAAGGCGTTCGTAGGCGAGGACTACGAAGTAGCGCACGTGCCCGACCTCGCGCGGGAGGTCCTCTCGCACTTTGACGCAAGTTCAACGCACTTTGAGGTCCTAGATCGCCGCGAGCAGCGGCCGTCAACATAAGCGACTCGGGGCGAGTTCTTGCCCGAGCCCTGCGCACGAACACCATAAGACCACCTTCATCGCCGCAGACCCGCGACGACGAGGGCCCTGCTCTTCGGTTCACGTCGTACTTCAGCAGTCGAGCCATGGAGCGGCCCGCGGTCACGAGGAGCCGGCTCCTCCTGATCGTCGAAACGCACAGCGGATTGGGTTGGGTTTGAGCAAGCACTCGATGAGTCCTCGCGGGTCAGCACGAACAACGGAATCTGTCGCGTGGTCTTGCCCTGGCATTCGCCGACGGAAGGAGCCGACGCGATCAGCTTCGGCCACAAGTCGGCGCGGGTGGTGCCGCCCAGCTCTTCCACCAGTGCCGTCCACTTTTGGTACGGGTAACGGGGCTCGCCGGCGCTAGGCGTCCCGAACGAACGCGTAGGTGAGGAAGGCGAGGCCATCCCCGATTGTCTTGGTATCGACGAGGCGCATGGGTTTCTTGTCGCTGGTCTCGCCGAAGAGGCGCTCGCCCGCGCCGAGCACGACCGGGAAGACGACCAGCCGCAGCTCGTCGACCAGCTCGTGCGCGATTAGCGTGCGCCCGAGCTGACAGCTGGCGGGGACGACGATTTCTCCGTCGAGCTCCTGCTTCAGCTTCGAGACCTCGGTCACCAGGTCGCCCTTCAGCACCGTCGTGTTGTTCCATTCGGGATCTTCGAGGGTCGAGGACACGACGTACTTGGGCATGCTGTTCAACCTGTCCGCAAGCTCGCCACTCCGGGGTCGCCACCGCACCCCGAAAAACTCGTAGCTTCTCCGACCCAGCAGCCATGCCTCCGCGCGTAGCGCCTCATCGAGCGCGACCTTGTTCCAGGCTTCGAGGTCCTTGCCACCAAACTCGACGAACCAGCCGCCCAGCCTGAAGCCCTCCTCACCGTCGGGGTCCTGGACGACTCCATCGAGCGAGACGTTCAGCGGGCCACTCATCACGATTTTTCCCATCTCGGTTGTCCTTTCATCGGGCTGTTACGCGTTGTGTTCGTTGAGGCGTCGCCCGAGACGAAAACTGGGCGACGAATTTCGAGCCGCGCCGACGTCATTACTCGTGATGCGCGTGAAAGGAAGAGTCGGTGCGAGGATGCGAGCGTGACCGAACAGACCCTCGCCCGGGCGCGCGCTGGCGACGAGGACGCGTTCCGCGAGCTGACCGACCCCTACCGGCGTGAGCTGCAGCTGCACGTCTACCGGATCGTCGGCTCGACCCAGGACGCCGAGGACCTGCTCCAGGAGACGCTGCTCGCCGCATGGCGCGGCCTCGAGCAGTTCCAAGAGCTCGCGTCGGTCCGTGCCTGGCTGTACCGCATCGCCACCAACCGCTCGCTGGACGCGCTGCGAGCGAGCCGGCGCCGCCCGGAGGAGGAGCGGATGACCCAGCTGCCCGAGCCGACGCGCTGGAGCGAGCCGCTGTGGCTCGAGCCGTACCCCGACGTCCTTCTGGACGGGATCCCAGACGGGGCGCCCGGACCGGAGGCGCGCTACGAGACCAAGGAAGCGATCGAGTTGGCGTTCATCGTCGGCCTTCAGCATCTCCCGCCGCAGCAGCGCGCGGTGCTCATACTGCGCGACGTGCTCGGCTACCACGCCGCGGAGGTCGCCGAAATGCTCGAGATCAGCGACGCGTCGGTCAACAGCCTGCTGCGCCGCGCGCGCTCGGCGTTCGATTCCCGTCTGCCGGCGACCGGGCGCGAGCGCGCCCCGCTCCCGGACTCCAAGCTCGAGCGCGAGATCGTCGCCCGCTTCGCCGAGTCCGTCGAGAACGGCGACGTCGACCGAATGGTCACCATCCTGACCGACGACGCGTGGCTGACGATGCCGCCCCTCCCGCATGCCTACCAGGGCCACGACGCGATCGGGGCGTTCCTGCGCGGCAGAGAGGAGCGCCGCGGCACGCCGCTGCGGGTCGTTCCGACGCGCGCCAACACCCAACCGGCATTCGGCTGCTACCTCCCCGTGCCCGAAACCGGCGTCGCCCGTGCGTTGGGGCTGTTCGTTCTGACCATCGAGGGCGACGAGATATCCGCCATCACCTGGTTCGCCGACAACAGCATCCTTCCGCAGTTCGGGCTGCCACGGACACTCCGATAGCGCGAGATCAGGTCGCTCGGCAAGACCTCCCTTCGTCCATCCGGTCCGGCAGCATCCGCGCCCTGCCTCCCGCGGACACGAGGGCTGCCCGCCGCCGGT
Organism: uncultured Solirubrobacterales bacterium; assembly: GCA_963763525.1. Taxonomy (GTDB): domain Bacteria; phylum Actinomycetota; class Thermoleophilia; order Solirubrobacterales; family Solirubrobacteraceae; genus Palsa-465. Next base: position 850,043 of record CAVXPA010000002.1, on the reverse strand, counting down.
TGACGGCCCGCCGATTCTCAGGTTGAACCCCGGCGTGAGCCGGACAGCTAAATCTCGCGCTCCTCAGCCGTCAGCTCACCACCGACGTCGCCTGTGTTGACGGTTCCCACGGGCTCGATCAGCAGCACATGAGCCTCCTCGTCGGCGCTCGGGCAGTGCTCAACGCCGCGTGGCACGACGAACATCTCACCCTCGCGCAACTCGACGTCGCGGTCCCGCAACTGGATAGTCACACACCCGCGTAGCACGAGGAAGAAGTCGTCGGTGTCGTCGTGCTTGTGCCAAACGAACGTCCCCCTCAGCTTGACAACCATCAGCTTATAGTCGTTGAGACGGCCGACTATGCCCGGTTGGTAGGGCCTGTCGAGAAGCCGCAGCTTTTCGGAGAGATTGACCTTTTCGTACATCGACCGAAGGATGACGAGCGCGCGCCTCGAGCGCGAGACAATGAGCCCGCCTTCTCGGTCAGTCTGCGGAAGCCGAGCGAGATTCGTCGCACCTCCTTTGGCATCCAGACCGGTATCTCAACCCGGGCGGCGATCGACCCGCTGTGCGCGGATAGCACGTTTCGTCGCGTAAGCCATCGACAACCGGACGGCGTGGGCGGCCGATGAGGGTGTCCGGATCGGGCCACGAGGGCGTCGCACAACGGAAGGCCGAGCGAACACCGGTCGGACCGGTCTCGTGGCTGCCTGTGTCCGAAGTCAGCAGTCCGGGCGGCGACGGCGAGGCTGCTGCTCTTGTGCTTGCTACTCAGGAGTTCGTGGCTAACACTGGAGGGCGGCCGTTGAGACCGGCGGCGCTGGAGTGCTGCATCGCCGGGCGGACGGGCAGTCTTGGCCGTGTCGGTCAGCGTGGCTGTTGGCGTTCCGAAGCGGAATTCTGCTGGGTGCTGGACACGACTACTCCGTCGTTGCGGGGATCCGAGAGTCTTGAGTCGTCGCCGGCGGTTTCCCCACCCCTGTCGATCCAAACCGGAATTGGCATACGGTCGTCAGTACGGGGCTGGCCTCGCCGTCCGGTGCATGGCCGCGAATCGCTCGCAGTGGGCAGGATCTCGCGCGGCCGTCTTGAACAACGCGAACTCATGTGCTCCCTCGGCTTGTGCGGCGAAATCGGCGAGACTAATGCGCAGGGAGATGCGCGATCTGCGGGTGGATGAGGCAGCGGCGGTGCTCTGCGTGAGTCCGGCCACGCTGCGAGCATGGGAACAGCGATTTGGCTATCCCCACTCAGTGTTTGGCGCCGCCGGACAGCGTCGTTATGCCCGCGGCGAGGTGATCGCTCTGCGCGATCGCTTGGAGGATGGGCTGCCGGTTGCCTCGGCCATCAACACGGCTCGCGCAGTCGGCACCGACAGCAAACTCCCAACCTGCGCTAGCGCGACACCTGCGCGCGGTCAGGAGACGGGCGGATCGAGCCTGAGCGATGCACGCCCGGTCGCGTCTAGCCTCGATTCGCCAGTAATGGTTGCGCGCGACGGTTTGGTGTGAGGGATCGGATTGGTGTGGTGATAGGCTGGTCAGCCGTGGGCTGGGAGCGCTTGGAGGCGTTCGAACGCGCGGAGGATCGCGGTGAGCCAGGGCCAGTCGGCGGGGAGGTGCAGGGTGGTGCGCCGGGCGTGGCTGGTGAGTGGACCGACGTCGGCATTACGGTATCGCAACCGCTTGGGCTCACAGAGCTTGTGCTCGCCGTTGAGGGTGAGCAGCTGCGTCCAGACGGTGACGTTGTGTCCGGCCAGGCGAGCTCGAGCCACGCGGTGTTGGCCTCGAAGCTGTGAAACGGCAGGTAGTTAGCGCCGGTTGCCTTCAGAGTCTTGATGCGCGCGAGCCGTTCAGCACGCGCGACCTGTCTGCGCCGCTCGGCTGCAACATGATGTTGGCGCAGCGGACTGCCTACTGCCTGCGCATGATCAAGATCGTCGAATCGGCCGGTGAGCGCAGCCACACTCCACGGCGCCGACGAACCCGCGAGCAAGCGTGCCCCGCTCGATCGAGAGGGGCGTGTTCAGAGCCCGGCGCGGCTCGCCGAACGATGATAAGCATGATCACTGCGCCGGCGCACACTGTCACGCCCGCGGCGCCGCGGGAGAGCGAGCGCCGCAGCCTTCTCGCCCGTGGCGTCACGATCGGGACGATCCACGAAGCGGGCACCAGCTTCAGCACAGGCCAGGAGCGGCGCAGCCGGGCGATGATCAGTCCAGCCAGCCGCCTGTCGACCGCCGCGCCGAGCTCGCTCCGCATCACGCGAGCGTACGGCGAGCCAAGCTCCACGCGCCAGAGCTGCAATCCCTCGCCCACATTCCGGCGTGAAGAGCTCGGACGCGCCCCGGCCTCTACAGCGAGGAACCTGCGCCAGCAACGATCCTCGATCGACTTATTACGAGCACCCGTCTCGGGCCGATCGCAAGACCCCCGGGCTCGAGGGCGGCGTCGGAACATCCGGCCCCGGACCGGCGGCCGGCACGGTCATGCAGCGTTCGGGCGATGGAACCGGCCACTGGTCGTTGTGGCGTATGCCGGACGCCGATTATGCTCGGCTGGCACGAATACCGAGGGAGTGACCATGGCCTTTGAAGTCGGTAAGCGAGTCGTAGTCGAGTCCGAGTCAACCGACCGCCGTCCCCGCTCGGGTGTCGTTGAAGAGGTGCTGCGAGGGGACCCGTCGCCTCGCTATCGCATCCGGTGGGACGACGGCCACGAGAGCATCTACACGCCGGCAAGCGGCGCCCTCCGAGCCGAACATCGCCCAAAGCGGCAACGGCAGGCATCACCACCGAAACGCAAACCGAGCTGAGACGCGACGAACTACCCGCGCCCGGCGAGCTGACAGCCGCCGCGCGCGCAGCCGATTTTCCCGATCGGGGACCGGAAGCGACGAAGCCGACGCGATCGGCTACCCGCTGGTGGAGAAGCCGACGCTGGCGCGTAGAAGGACCGCCCGGACATGGGTGGCGTGCCCATGTTGGTGCGGTCCGAGGGCCCACCGGCACGCGGCTGTATCACCGGGCGCCGGCGGTGACCTCCGGACAACAGATTCAGGCATGGCCCTCTGGCCTTTAAGTGCCGTTTCGCCCGGGCGCTCCAGCACCTGCCGTTGCTGAGCGTAATCGACGGATTGTCGCTGTCGACCGGGATTGTGAGCACGTCGGGGCTTTGGCGGTCCGACCGGTTCAGCCATCGGCGTGAGCGGAAATGATGTCGGTGGCATCCGTGACCCACGTTGCGGCCGGAGCCAAGCCAGTCCTACCGAGCAGCGCGGGAAGCGAGGGCGTCGAGAATCAGCTCGGCCCGCTCGCGCGTATTGCTCGCGGCCGATGCCGAGCGCGTGGGTCGTGTCGTGGGTCGGCGTGCGCGCTCGATGATCCGCCGGCGAGTTTCGCATCGTACAGTTTCCTCGCGGAGGCCCGCGGTGCGCGGCGTGTCGTCGCGGTCGACAATGAGCAATACGTCGAGTGGGTGCGTGCTCGCTTCGGCGTGACGCTTGACGGCGGCGTCGGCTTCCGCGCGATCGCCGGGCTACTCGGATCGCCGGTCGAGTACCGCCGGATGGACGCGCTGGACGTGCGCGAGCTCGGCGAGCGCTTTGACGTTATGGGATCTTGCACCGCGTGACCGATCCGATCGCGCTGCTGCGCGCGCTCGCGGACGTGCTGGCACCGGGCGGCGAGATCGTGCTCGAGACCTACGGCTCGCGCCTGGCGGCCGACGCCCCGGCGATCGAGGTTCACGAGCCGGGCGATGTGTACTTGGGCGATGACTTCGTCTACTGGGGCTTCTCACCGGCGGGTCTGCGGCGACTAGGGCGCATCGCCGGCCTTGGCGAGCTCGACGTCGTCGACCAGCTGGAAATCGACGATCACCCGCGCATCCTCGCGCTGCTACGAGCGGCCGGCTGACCGCGCCCTACGATCCCGCCCTGCGATAACAGCTCACGCCGCCTGCGACCTTGGCGACGAGCATGTACGTCCGCTCGTGGACCTGATGCTGTTGGAGCTCCCTGCCGCTGGGGCCGGATGCCGATTGCGCGGGTCTCGTCGTCTGAGCTCAGCACGCGGGGGTCAGGGCTCAATAGCGTATGAGCGCCCAATTCTCAATGCTGTCCGCTCGGGCCGCGTCTCCCTCAATGCTTCAGCGCGGGCACGCTTCGTGGCAAACGGGACCGGCCGCAGACGCGGAATCAGCCCGATGCGCCCGCGGACGAGCCCGATCAGAATTTTTTGGGGTCTGCTTCACATAGACGGCCGCAATGGGAGTACTGTCGGTCGTGAGCTGGCCCTGCGGCCAGGATTCTTGGCACAAGCCCGGAAGGCACCGACGGCGCGTCCTGCGCCACGAGGCGAGAGGCGTGTGTTACTGGTGTTGACTGCGGGGCCGGTGCCGCACTGCTGATAGACGTCACCCCACCGGCCCGGTGGACGCGTCCCAATCTGATTGAACGCGCGGGGGTTCTAGCCCTCCTCCTTACGCGCGGACCCAACAGAGGGACGGGAAGGCTTGAAGACATGACGCGGACCGAACACAATCGGGCAGCGCGCAGGCGCGGCGAGTTGACTCGTGATCGCGGATCGCGGCAACTCTCGCCGGCGATCGATGCCCAACGACGCCTAAACGTCCGGCGGGCGGATGGCACCCCGACCAACGCGGAGGCGTTCGATCCGAACGATCGCCGCTACGCCTACCTGACGCGATCGTACGACGAGAACGGTCTGGCGAAACGGTTAGCAAAACGCGGTGATGGAAGCATGGAAGACGGTATGAACGAACGCGAGTTTTACCGGCAGATCATCCGCCGCGCGAAGACGTTTCGTGAGCGCGCTGCCGAGTCGCTAAGACCGCCCCCGCGGGCTGCGTAAAGAGGCAAGGAGACTTGGGTGACAGGCTGGCGCCGTTCGAGAGGCGGCGAGGGTTCCGGCCGCACGATTGACTGCGCCGTGAGCGGTACCGATCCCGCGCAGGAGAGCCGGGCCAGAATCGTGAGATCAGCGTGCACCCCGACTCGATTCAGACCAGGCACGGGCGCCCGACGGCGCGTGGTTCATTTACATCTCGGGACGCCATTCCTCAGAGCGCTGCGACGTAGCTTATGTGCGCACCCAGTCGCCGCTCGACGCCACGAACGAGGGCTCCGGCAGGCGTGCGCGCTCGATCTTAGAGCCCCGCGCTGCGAGGAGCAGCACTCGTCCCGTATTCAGCAGCTCATAAACACCCTCGACACTGAATGCGCCGAAGTTCAAGGATCCAAGTCGCCGAGGTTCGGCCGCGAGCCCGCGGAGCGAACACCCGCAGCACCAGTGAGCAGCAGAGCAGGCAGACGAACACCGAGAGCCGCGAGATGAACGACGCCGGGCCCACCGAGCCCGAGCGCGTCGATCCCGCGCTTCGGCCGCTCGAGGGCGGCAAGCTGCTCTCCGAGATCACCAACCGGATCGTCTCGTTGACGCGCGAGCACTACGGACGGGGGCCGATCAAGACCAAGACCTACGTGCTCGACAACCTGATCGTGTGCGTGCTCAGCGACGGCTTCACCGCGATCGAACGCACGATGATGGACGGCGGCGAGGCCGAACGAGTGCTCGAGATGCGCCGCGACTTCCAACGGATGATGAAAAATCGCTACACCAAGATGATCGAAGAACTGACCGGCCGCAAGGTGCTCGCGTTCCTCAGCCAAGTCCACGTCGAACCCGACCTCACGATCGAGATGTTCCTCATGGACGGCCCGCTAACCGGCTTCGGCGCGCTCGAACTCGCCGACCTCGACCACGGCTGACAGCGCCGGCGGCCCCTCCCGCGCCAGGCGCCGTAGTTCCGTTCCGCGCCACCCGTTCGGCAGTACGAAGCCAACGAAAGCCTCCACGCGCGGACGCCGCTTAGGAACCGCGCGAGAACGGGGACCGCGGCCCGGGGCAACCCCGTGTGAGTTCGGCCGTGCTTGCCACCTGCCCCGCGGCTCGCACGGGCTGTCGAAGCAGAAGCCTGGTCGGCCCCGAGCTGGCGCCTGCAACGGGCTTCGGCAGCTACCCAACAGCAGAGTGCTGCATCCCCGGATTGCAGCAAAGCTTGACCCGCAGTGGCGCGCCGTCGCTCTGGAAGGCCATCAGCCAAGCCCACCGACGCGGCCACGGCTGCCCGTCCGCCCCGGCGATGCAGCACTCTGGCGGCGCCGACATGACCGTCGCCCTCCACTCCACCGTTAGCCGCGAACTCCTGAGCAGCAAGCACAAGAGCAGCAGCCTCGCCCGCACCGCCGGACTGCCGCTTTAGGCGTGGAGGAGCCACGCTCAGGCCGGCTCGCGACGGCCGACGCAGACCTGCCTTCGTTGTCGTATGGGCATCACGTCGGCGACTTCCACGGGCCCTGGTCGGCGTGGAATCTGGTCGCAGGCCCATCGACCACCGCACGCCCCCCGCCGTCGTCCGGGGGGTCAGACGACGGCGCCGAGCCCGTCTCAATCGTCGAAGGATCACCGAACGCTGGCTGCAATGGGTCGGCGCTGGGACATTGTGTACCCAATGAGGTACACTAGCTCTGTGGCGAAGACGGTTCCGGTTCGTGAGTTCCGAAGCAAGCTCAGCGAGCTGTTGAGCGACGTCGCCGATCGTCGTGACCACGTGCTCGTGACCCGCAACGGCAAACCTGCCGCAGCGCTCATCCCGATCGACGAGTACGACGCCCTCGAGGAAACCGCGGACATCCTCTCGGACTCCGCGACATACGCCGCCATCGAAGCCGGTCTGGCCGAGCTCTCGCGGGACGAAATCGTCACGCTCAGCGATCTGCGCAAGGAACTGGCCCGGCTTCGCGAAACCCGCTGACTGTGTGGCCAGAGTCGTCCTCGCACGACGCGCTCGCCAGGAGCTGCTCGAACTCAGCTGGCCGCTGATCGACGCCGTCGAGGACGCCCTCGGCCTCCTCGAACGAGAGCCCCTCACCGGATACGCGCTCCGCGGCCGGCTCCAAGGCCTTCGCTCGCTCCGCGTCGGCACCTACCGAATCATCTACCAGCTCGCCGACGAACAGATCGTTCGCGTCGCCGCAATCCGCCACCGCTCGGTCGCCTACCGAACCGACCCACGCTGACCCCGCCACCGGCGTCCGGCGTGACGACACGAGGCTCGTCAGGGCGTTCGCAAAGGAACGTTCATCGCACGCCGGGCTTCGGGGGCTCTTGGGGGTCCTCGGGCGGGTCGCTACCTCGGCGAAGCGATCACGCCGGTCGATATGGCTGCACGAGCGCTCGCCGTCGAATCCGATCGTCCCGATCCGGCGGCCGTGGCTGGCGCACACCCGCCACAGCGAGCACTTCGTCGGCCAACTCGGCCGGCGAAAGCCTGTCCGAACGCAGCATCAGCGAGCCAGCTCGCTTGCTTCGCGCTTTGGATGTGCCGACGACGCATTGACAGCGCCGGATGTGAGCCGTCCGCGCAGGCGCGGTGGTCCACGTCGAGCGCTTTGCTATCCGTTGAGGCGAGCGTCAGGCGGAGGGCGGAGTGAATCCTCAAATCGGTCGTCAGCGTCGGTCGGCGCTCGGCTCTCCGACGGGTGGCAAGCAGGCGCCGCACATCGCTGCTTTCGACGACTCCGCATGACGGCGCGGCGTCGGTACGTAGCGGACTTTGGGGCCCTCATGACCAAGATATCCCTGGCATGAGGCTTAAGTCCGGGCGCCGGCAGCATCCCTGGGCGGTCGTCGCATCGCGGCTCCGCGATCGCCTATCCTGCGGCCTAGTCGTAGTCTGGGAGTCGACGGACGTCGTCCAACCAAGCGATTCGAGGGGGTTGACGCACTCCGTGGATTTGCGCTGTGGCGTCTTGCGCATCAACCTCGCGACGGTCGGGAGGGCTGCTTATCTTGACTCGGCCTCGGCGAGACCTACGCATCGGCGACACACCGGGTGCATCGCCTTGCCGTAGTGCTTGCGGTTGAATCCCGCCCTGAGCTTCGCGTAGGGCTCGGCTTGCCAAACAGCTCGCAGGCCGTCATCAGCAGCGTTGCCCAGGGCAGCGTCACTACGGCTGAACGCCAGCCCGTTGTCGCAGCAAGGCACGACTTCACCGTTCCAGCCGATGACAGTCGTGTTCCAAGCGTGAAAGCATGGCCTGCGTTTCGCGACCATGGCGCGCTGTGCCTTGATCAAGTCCTCAGCCGTGCCGGAGCCGTGGTCCGGCACGAACTCGCAACGATCGAAGCCAAGTGTCGAGTAGGTACGTTTCACTGTCTCGATCTCGTGCTCGTTGTGTGGAAAGACGACCATCTTCCATGTAAGAATCGGTCGTTTGGCCCCGATCCGCCTCTTGGCGTCCGCCAGCTCCCGCACATTCTTCAAGATGAGGCTAAACCGCCCTCCGACTCGATACTTGAGATAAGTCTCCTCGCTCGCCCCATCCAGGCTCACGTTCATCAGGTCAAGGCCGGCGCGAACGAATGCCTCGGCCTGGATTGGACTCAGCGGGACTGACAGGTTAGTCGGGAAGCTCGTACAGATTCCACGCCGATGAATGTAGGCGACGATCTCTGGGAGATCGCGGTTCAGGAGGGGTTCCCCGGTGAGGCTCAGACTGACCCCGACTACGTCGCGGGCGACGGGATCGATGATCTGTGCGATTCGCTCGACCGTCAGGTGCATCTTGTTATGGAGTGTCTTCTTGTGGCCCTTCCTCCCGTGTGCGCACCCTGAGCAGCTGAGATGGCACAGCGGTGTCGACTCGACCTTGATGTAAGGAGGCACGCTCCGAGGGTGCGGCAGCGCAAGTCGCATCTCGGCGTCGTTCAGCACCATATTCGCGATCTTTCGCGGAGTCAGGTAGGGTCTTGCGGCGCTGAAGTGACGGCGGGCGTACTGTGCACGTCCGGCGAAGGCAACTCCGGGCTCCCAATCGTGTTGCAGGGGCCACACCCGTTGCAGCGGCGTCTTGCGTTCCATTCTTGCGCTCCTTTCCGCTTTGGTGACCGAGTCGCTCGCGTCGAGTGCGTCAAGCGTCCCACGACCCGGATTCCTCCTACGCAGGCGCGACGCTATCCGGTCGGCGATCTCGATGTGAGAAAGTCGCCGGTAGGCGCGAGTCGCCGTGCGACCAGCGACTCGACACTGGTCGGCCAGACTGTTCCCTGCGTCGCACTGTCGCGTGCGCTCAGCGCTGATCAGGCTGGGTGGCCACGATGTTCGTGGGCGGGCGGCTCGCCCGGGCCCCTGGACCAGTGGGCGGTCTGCGAGCGCAGCAACGGCGATTCAAACCAGGCAGACCCGACCGTCGAGCACCAGGTGATCTACATCCCTGTCCAGATGGGCGCGCTGTCGCACTGGAATCCCGACGATGCCACCGCCGCATGCGGCCGCTACCTGGCCGCGGCCCGCGGCGCGGTGGCCGGCGGCCAGCCCCAGAGCGGAGGGGGGAACAACGCCTTGTATGTCCAGTACGCCAACTGCATGCGCGCCAACGGGTACCCCCTACCCCTCCGGGAAGATCGGACCGGACGGGAATGAGAGCACCAATTTCAACGGCACCGGCATCGACCCGGACAGCCCGGCGTTCCTGAACGGGAACGCCAACCAGACCTGCGGCAAGCAGATCGGCGCACCCGCCTGGTGGATCAACAACTGGGGCCCCCCCGGAAGCGTCGACGTCTACCCCGCCGGCACGAACCCCAACAGCCCCCTACCCGGCCACCTACCGTCGGGGCGGCCGGGCGCGCTCAAGCTGGTCGCGACCTCGCCCCAGGCCAGCCTCCTGACACTGGATGGATCCTGTCCCGCCAAGCCATGGTGAAGCCGGCGCCGACAGCGCCCGGGGCCGCGCGAGCCGCGGTCCCGGGCACACCTACCGGTGAGTCCTCGGCCCGCGCACCCGCCGCGGCGCCCACACCGCCGGCACCAACCGGGTGAAGCAGAATCGAGCGCGGAGGCTGACATGAGGGGAGTCGCGTTCGTCGGGCGGTGGCGCCCGGCAGATCGCTCGATCCCGCCGGAGTGAAACCGTGCCGAAACCGCCGGTCGCGTAGAACGGGTGCGACGCCCGGAACACACCAACAGGAGACTCATGAAAGACAGCATCCAGACGCGGCGGCTGGCCCGCTCACGCCGAGCACGTGCGGTCGGTGCGGCCGCGCTGCTCGTTGGGGTTCTCGTGACAGGGTGCGGCGGAGGCTCGAGCAACCGGTCCCCAGCATCGACGGGCGGCGTGACCGCGTCGCCGTCGTTGCCGGCGGGCGTGCGTGCGGTGACCGCCGCTGGGTCCAGTACCAGTGGCCGTGCGGCCAGTGCTCGCTCGACCGCAGGCGCTGGCCCTCCAGATGCGCTCGCGTTCTCCGTGTGCATGCGTGCCAACGGGGTATCGAGCTTCCCCGACCCGAATCCCGGAGGCGGGGGCTTCGACTTCCATGCGAGCGCCGCGGTCATCTCATCGCCCGCGTTCCGGGCGGCGCAGGAGAAGTGCCAGAAGCTCCTGCCGGGCGGCGGTCCGCTCAGCCCCGGGGCGCCTCCCTCCGCTCAGACGATGGCGCGCCTGGAACGGATCGCTGCGTGCATGCGCCAGCACGGCGTCGCCCAGTTCCCCGACCCCAGGACCACACCCCCGCCCCAGTCCAGCCTCCTGCTCGGCGAGTACAGGCTGATCACCAATTACGAAGGCGCGATCGTGCTGTTCCCGGCCACGATCGACATGCTGTCGCCCGCGTACGAGCAGGCCGCAGCCGCGTGCGGCGCCACGTTCCTCGGCGACGGTCCGCACCCCCACTGATGAGAACCGCAGCGCCTATCCGTCACGACGACCACTCTCGACCACGAGGAGCAGGGCGGCCGCCCAGGTCGAACACGGGCCAGGGGCCGTGCGCCGCTGGTCGCGCTGGGGGCGACGAGCAGGTGCACTTGGCGACCGCACATCGGCTGACTCTCGTGTTCGCGCGAGCTTGGGGTCGCGGCATGGCTCCGTGACTGCCTGCGTCCGTTCCGTCCCGGGACTAATCGCCCATCAGAGTTTCTTGGCGAGAGCGCCGGTGGCGTCACTCGATCGCGGATCACGGCGACTGACATGTTTTAGAGGCGGCCCCGAACGCTGGTGAGGCGGGGTTTATCGCGGGGTCCGCGATAGCCGGCGGTACCAAGTGCCCGTCCTGGTAGGTGGGGTCGGGGTAGTTGGGGACGCCGTGCTCGCGCATGCACTGCGCGAGCTTGACCGCGGCGGCTTTTTGGCTGGCGGACGCGACCGGTGGCGACGTGTCGGCCGGTATGAGGTATTTGCATGCTTGCATGGCGGACTTGAACGCCGGTGAGGGATTCTTGGCGAGACTGACGGAAATCTGGATCCCGCCGCTGGTCTCTGGGTCCGGGAAGCTGGGAACGCCGTGGCCGCGCATGCAGGTCGCGAACTTGACCCCCAGCGCATGGTCGTTGGACGTGGCCGCGGGCGGCTTGCTGGACGAGCCACACGCAGCGAGTACCAGCGTGCAGCCGATGGCGGCGAGCGCGATGGTGCGTCGGATATTGGTGCTCGGGGGGGGGGGGGGAGCCATGTCGTGGTCGGAGGTGATGGGCTCAGGATGCTGGATCCCCGGTAACCACACCGTAACGCTGGTCTGGTCAACGGCCGGCGGTCTGGTCAACGGCCGGCGCTGCGCGCGGCGATGACTGCCGGCGCACAGCGAATCGCCGGTTTCGCCCACGAAACCTCAGCCATGTCGACGTCGAAGATCGCGTCGGGGCCGCGCAGCCGGCGGGCGCGACTCAGCGTGGATTCGAACATCCGACGAGAGCGTGTCACCGGCGGCCTTACCGCCCCGCAACGAACCGGTCACGCGACCGTCGTGACCTCTCAAGCGTGAAGCGACAGCGTCCTCGAGCTCGGCCGGGATGGAAGTCATCGGTCACGAGCGACCTGCTTTCGATCCACGACGAGTTTCTCCGCCGCTCTGCCGCGCCGACTCCCCTGCAACGCGCGGAATCCGGGTCAGATCGCAGAAGGGGATCCACCAGCGGACACACTCTGAGCATCCGCTGACGGCGATCGGGGCCGCCGGCGAGCGCGTCTCAGTGGGCAAGGTCGACAGCGACGACATGCAACGCGCGATCATGTGGCGCCGGGCTTCGGTCGCGCACCCGCGCATCCCGGCTTCCAAGGCCCCGGTCGGGCTCGGTTTCAACCGGCTCCGCAAGCCACTCGACGCGCGGGATGAGCGAGCGGTCGAAGCGCTCAAGCCCGTCGACGCCGACGCGCTCGAGCTCGGCGAGGCAGCGCTCGGTGTCGGCGACGAGGCGATCGACGTCGACCTTCATGCAGCCAGGCTTGAACGGCTCGAGATAGGAGATCCCCCGTCGCCACAGCCGCTGGGCGCCGCGTGGGTTGCCACGGCGCAGGTGCTCGAAGCCGATACCAATCTGCAGGATGCCCTGGTAGAGGTAGCGGACCGGGTCGCGCTCCTCGAGCCACGCGACCTCGAAGGTCTCGTGCTGCTCGAAGAACTCGCCGCGGTTGAACTGCTCGATGCCGCGACGGAGACCTGGCGGCGGGGCATCGCCGCAGCGCCCCGAGCGCTGCCCCCGGCCAGGGCGGTGAAGCGGCGCGTCGCTCATCCGTCCGCCCACTGTAGGGACGCGGGCGCTTGCAGCGCCGGTGTGGGGGTCTGGATGCTCCGCCGGTCGAGTCGCGAGCATCCTGCCGCGATCGCGCGCAACGCGAGGCGCTCCGAGACCGCTGAACAGCGCCCGAACGGCCCGGGTTGGGGCGCTTCTGCTACCCAGCCGATAGCGGCCACGCCGGCTGGTGGCCCGGCGCGATGGCCGCTCTTGGTGCCCAGGAGCACGACGACTGTCGTCGGACCGAGTGATCGCTGGGGCGTTCGCAAACGATCCGCTTTCGCACACCCCTGACCGTGGGCTGAGGACGTTCGCGAGCGGGCGGCGAGCCGTCTCATATCCCAAGGCCGAGCGAACACCGGTCGGACCGGTCTCGTGGCTGCCTGTGTCGGGTAGGCCCGGCGCCTTGCGGCGCCGGGCCCCCCTAGGAACCGGACGTGCCAGTTTCCCGGCATCCGGCTCGAGCGAGCCCTGTTGGCGGTTGGACGGGCAGAAGTGCCGGGTCGCGGCCGTAGCGGCAGCTGAGGTGTACGAGACGGGGTTCAGCCTTGTCCGGCGTGCCGTGGTCCCACACGACGTCGATCGTCTTGCGGGTGGTCGCCAGCCAGTGTTCCCACTCGCGCGGGGTTTGTGGCTGGTCCTCGACGGGAGTTAGCGCGCTCTTGCAGATCGCGCAGCGACCGTCCTGGACTCGGTGGAGTCGCTGGGCGGTGTGGTTGATCGGCAGGGGCGTCTTGTGCCGTCGCCGGGCCCAGTATTCGACGAGCGCAGGGTCGTCGGGGGACGCCCCTTGCCTGACGGTCTGGTGCCGGACGATGTTGGTCCAGGCGAACTTGTGCATGAACGCGCCGCTGGTGCGGTCGCCGAACACCCACCGGTCCTGCCGGGCCTTGTTGAACTTGCCGAAATACCGGTGAACGACCCAGGATGTCGGTTTGTTCGCGTGGCTGAAGGTGGCCCACTTGTAGGTGAGCCGCCACAGGTAGTAGTCCAGCTTGCCGAAGATCTCGGCCGATACCTGTGTCCGGTAGTAGGCGGCCCAGCCCCGAATGATCGGGTTGAGCCGTTTGATCACCACCCGAGCGTTGGTCCCGCGCAGGGACCGCAGCTCGGTGCGCAGCCGTTCCCGGATCCGTCTCTGAGCGGCCTTGCTCGGCTTGATCAGCGGCTTGGTGGCGTAGCGGCGGACGTTGAACCCGAGGAAATCGAAGCCCTCATCGAGGGTGACGACGCGCGTCTTGTCCTCGTTGAAAGCCAGACCTCTCGGCGCCAGCCACACGGCCAGCCGCGCCTTGACCTCGAGCGCTTCCTGCCGGGTGTGACAGAGCGCGACGAGATCGTCGGCGTACCTGATCACAGTCGGGGAGCCCATTGCCACCCTCCCGGCGCTGATGCCGGTCGTGTAGTAGCGGACCCCGGCGGCCTTTTCCATCCCGTGCAGGGCGACGTTCAACAGTACAGGGCTGACCACACCGCCTTGCGGAGTTCCCTCCTCGGTGCGGTAAAGCCGTCCCTGCTCGACCACGCCCGCCTTCAACCAGTGCTCGATCATTCCCCTTGCGGGGAAGCTGCCGAGCATGGCCAGAATGTGATCGTGGGCGATGCGGTCGAACGCCCCAGCCAAATCTGCGTCCAGCACCCAGTGTCGTTTCGGGCTCTTGCCCTTGACGACCTCATAGATCGCCTGGATCGCGTCATGGCAGCCGCGGCCCGGCCGGAACCCGTAGGACCTCGGCTCGAACCGCGCCTCCCACTCCGGTTCCAGCGCGTTGAGGACGCGTGCTTGATGCACGCGATCAACGACAACAGGAATCCCTAATGGTCGGCGCTTGCGGCTCCCTGGCTTGGGGATGTACACCCGCCTGACCGGCATCGCCTTGAACGGCTCGGCCCGGTGCCCGATCCTGTCGGCCAACTGCATCTTGGCTTCTGGGGTCAGCACCACCTCGCCGTCCACGCCTGCCGTCAGACGACCGGCATTGCGCTCCGTCACACGCCGCACGCTCACCAGCGTGTTCGCGTATGAGCGGAGCATCAACTTCTGCAGGCTGCGAACCCGTTTCAGGTCCCCCGCCTTGGTCGCCGTGAAGATCCGCTGCCGCAACCGCCGTACGTCGTCCTCGACGTGGCGCCAGTCGATCTGGCGCCAGGCGAGAACAGCGTCCTCTGGTCCGTTCACCGCGCCGACCGTGGTTGGCTTGGCGTCCAACTTGTCCTCGGGTTCCGGGGCTTCGGTCATCTTTCTCCTCACAGGCTCACCTGACCGCGTCAGCGCCCTTTCGAGCCCGGGCACCAGGCCCGGTATCCGGCCGGTTATCCGCGACGACCAACTGGCAGGGCTGGTCCTGCTCTCGCGGTTTCCCGGTGCCTTTCGGCCACCGGCATTCGCTTCTCGGTCATCCTGTTCCCGCCGAGGAGTTGGGCCCTCGCCACGGTCGGCTACCGGCCGAACGGCGCGACCCCGACGGGGTTACCGCGTTCCGCACGCATGAGCAACGACCGGGGTGGGCGCCCTCTATACCCCGAGGACGGCGGTGCTCATCCCGGACCGAGCGGACTGCCCAGCCGGCGCCTGCCGCTCTGCCACGGCTAGTCCTTCAACCCCGCTCCAACATCCCACCTACCGGGGCTCCGCTTGACGAGGCATCAACGAGGGTTCAAGCAATTCGCCCGTCCGGTCTTCCCCTCGCCTGCGGCCGCCCGGATGGAACGGGCCGCCGCTTGGGCTTTCCCCCGAGCTCCGCACCCCGCCGACCAAGAGCCGGACGACGCACGTCGAGGTGGGGACAGGCCATCGAGCACGGACCTGGGACTACGCACTCAACTCATATCAGTCGATCTCCAATCCAGTAGTCCACTCAATACGTGCGACCTCGCGTCGCACGTCCGGAAGTGGCAGTCAGAGCGGTACCAGCGAGGCTGCTGCTCTTGTGCTTGCAACGATGGGGGGCGAACGTCATCTCGACGCCGCCGGAGTGCTGCATCGCCGGGGCGGACGGGCGGCCCTGGCCGTGTCGGTCGACGTGGCTGGTGGCGTTCGGAAGCAGCGGGGTTGGAGAGTCCGACGAGCTCGATCGAGACGACTGCGTGTAGCCCGATGGAGCTGTCTGCGCCGATTCGGGCAGAGTGTCCCTCTCGCTGATGGGGGAGACGTCTGCAGCGTCCGGAATTGGTCCAGGCCGTAGAGCTGGTTCTCTGATCCGAGCGGGAGTTCACGAAAGCCGCACGTGGGCGGGGGCTAGCGCCCCCGTGACGGGGGTACCTGCGCTAGCCGGGATTCGTGGCTGTGACGAGCCAGACGGAGCCGCGGCCGACGATCGACCCGTCGGGCTTCTGCCATCGGGCGTAGTGGTCCCGTAGCGCGTCGGCTATCTCACCGCGCCGGCTCTCGCCGTACTCACCGTTTAGGCGAATCAGCTCGGCGCCGGGCCCGATGGCTAGCAGGGATTCGATCGCCTCATCCATATCGGCACCCATGAAGTAGTCGAAGTCGCGCCGATCCAGCTCAATCTCTGCGAACCCGGCGGCCTCGAGAATCCCGCGAGTGGTCTCAGGATTCCCGAGCGAGAATGGACCAGGCCCACAGGTGTCTGCGTCGTACTCCTCAGGGCGCGAGAGGAACCGCTGGACAACCTCCTCGGTCTCGGCCCAGACCGGGCTCTCGGTTTTCCGCCGCCAGCAGAGCTTGCGAAGCTTGCCACCAGGCTTGAGCGCCCCGCGGATCGCCCGCATGGCTACAACGGGCGCCGCGAAGAACTGCGTCCCCATCCGCGAGAACGCGTAGTCGTACATTGGATCCCACCGTGCCGTCTGCGCATCGGCGAGTTCGAACTGAATGTTTTCGACCCCTGCTTCGGCGGCCTCGCGGCGGGCGTCCTCGATGAAGTGCGGAGAGGAATCGGTGCCAAGCGCAAAACCTCCCGCTCCGACGAGCCCAGCCAGTCGCTGAGTCGTATCGCCGAATCCGCAACCGATGTCGATGCAGCACCCGCCGACGGGCGGCGGTAAGCGTTCGAAGAGTTCCTCGGTGACCTCGTCCAAAGCGCCCACGAACACGCGCCGGTTCGATTTCCAGCGCTCGTAAAGCACCGTATCCCACGCGCGCACCGCCTCCTCGTTGGTTACCGCCACCGCGCCCGCGACCTGCCGCTGCGTCATCGCCCGATCCTACACCTCGACACCCTCCGGATCGCAACGATGTCGGCTGATCGCGGCGGGTGATGTCGTACCACGCCTCGTCCACCGCCCGCCGGTCCTCGCAAAACTTGCGTCACGACGAATAGCTCACCGGTCCGCGACGCGGCTGTAACTCGAGTTCAAGGCTGCGCGGTACGCATTCCCAACGCCCCGCTGAGGCGCTGCTCGAGGTGTGCGTGGACGCCTGAGTGCTGCATTTCGACGCGCCTGGCGCGGCCCCTCGTATCCCTGAAAGGGAGGGCCGAACCGAGCCGATACGAGGCGCGCACGTCAGCATCAAAGCAAGATGGCGACACGGTGCTCGCCATCGCGTGCACCCAGACAGCAGCCGCTGTGTGCTTACGGTGTGACGTTCTGGTTGATGTGGAAAAGGTTGCCGGGATCGTAGGTGCGTTTGACCTGAACCAGCCGCTCGTAGTTCTGGCGGTAGTTGTCTCGAATTCGTCCGTAGTCGTCATCCTGCATGAAGTTGATGTAGCCGCCAGGCTCCGTATACGGCGACAAGGCCTCGTAGTAGTCGCGGAGCCATTTGATCCGCTCAGTGTCGTTGGCTGGGTCGGTCCATCCCGCGAGGAACACCATCCCGTAGGTGGCGTCGCGGTAGGCAAAGGCTGTGTCGTTTGCTCCGACGCGATGGCATGCGCCGTTGATCGGATACATGTGCATCGTGCACGTGACCTCGGGGACATTGGACCCGTGCTCGAGGTGCGCCGCGATTGCGCCGTCCGAAAGGTCCTTGACGAAGGCGCCTTTCCAGTAGGCACGCAGGCCCTTCGGATAGAGGGCATCGAAAGCTCCGTTCAGGGCCGGATACGGCAGCGGGCCGCTCCCATCGGCGACGATCGCCGCCACATCTCGGAATGGCTTCAGGACTCTCTCGGCTTGGTCGAGCGCGCCGGCCCAGTGCACCACTACCAGGCATAGGGGGTCACCGTGCCGGTCCTCCGGGATGAACGGCAACGGTGGGGCGATCTGGAACCCGGGGAAACCTCCGAACTCCTCGGGCGCGTCCCGGATGAACTCGTCGAACATTCGAAGCACGGTCGCGGCGTCTTCCAGGTTGTAGAAGATCGGACCGGCGAAGACTTGATCGACCTCGGCGAGGGAATACTCCAGCGACGTCACGACGCCGAAGTTTCCACCACCGCCCCGCAGTCCCCAGAAGAGATCCTCGTTCTCGCGTTTGCTCGCAGTGAGGAACTTCCCGGCCGCGGTGACCACGTCGGCTGAGATGAGATTGTCGATCGTTAGCCCGAGCCCGCGGGTCAGATAGCCGATGCCTCCTCCCAGTGTGAGACCAGAGATGCCCGTGGTCGAGATGATCCCGCCGGTCGTCGCCAGACCAAAGGCGTGAGTTGCGTAGTTGAAGTCGCCCCATGTCGCTCCGGCATCTGCACGCGCAGTCTTGTTCCTTGGATCCACACGTACGGTGCGCATCTCCGACATATCGATGACCAAGCCCCCATCGTTCGTCCCGAATCCGGGTCCACTGTGCATTCCGCCGCGCACCGACAGATCCAGTCCGTTCTCGCGGGCGAAGTTCACGGCGCCGATGACGTCGCCGACCTGCTCGGCCTTCAAGATAGCCAGCGGCCGCCGGTCGAACATGCCGTTGTGAACCATGCGCGCCTCGTCGTAGCCTTCATCCCCCGCACCGAGAACTCGACCACGCACCCGGTCGCGTAAGGGTTGAACCGCCTCGCTCGTCGGCGAGCTCGCTACGTCGCTGTCTGCCATTTCCCTCACTCCTTCCGCCCGATGACGGTCCCGCACGCGTGATACTAACCCGCTCGAGACGGTCCGCACGAAAGAGTTGCGGCCTCCAGTCGTTAGCAGCAGACAACCAGGCCAGCAAGAGCAGTGATCAGTCAGACCGGGCACGCCGCGGGGCCCACACTGGCTTCCCCAACGATCGACACGGAGCAGTCCGCGCGACGCTTCCGGCCTTGAGCAGCACCGACCACGCCAGCGAGGAGGGACTCGCTGGCGCAATCTCGCGAAGCGGCCGAGTCGGGGCGGGGGCCGGCGGGCGGTTGCGCCGTGCAGCGCTCCCGCCCGCCTCTTCGGCTGGGCCGGGTCTCAGAGCTCGAGGCCGGCGCTGACGTGCATCATCGGCGCGCGCCGCGCATGGATCGTGCCGATGATCTCCTCGACGTCGATCCCTTGTAGGTAAACACTGGTGGTCGAGACGTACGAATGCCCGAGCTGGCGCTGGATCACCGGCAGCGGCACCCCCTCCCGGGCGAGCTCGACGGCGTGAGCATGACGGAGCTGATGCGGGGCAAACCTGCGCCGCACACCGGCCGCCGCGGCGTAGCGTCGTAGCTCACCGCGCGCAGCGGTCGCTGACCACGGCCGCCCGCGCGTGGGTCCGTCGATCACACAGAACAGCGCACCGATCGGCAGCTCTACTCGGGCGGCGAGCCACGGAGCGAGATGGTCGCTCCACGCCCACACGTCCATCCCGACCTCGCGGCGGCGATTACCTTTGCCGCGGCGAATCAGAATCGATCCGCGTCGCGGGTCGAGATCTGACTCGATCAGCGACAGCGCTTCCTGGATCCGCAGCCCGCCGCGCCACAGCACCACGATCAGCGCCCGCAGCCGCAGCCCGTGCCTGTCGGGCGGTGTCTGGCGCATCACCGCGACGATCTCATCGACCGTCGGCGGATCGGCCGGATACACGTGTCCCTTGTTCCTTGGCGCGTGCCCGGCGTTGTGGCCGGGCATCGCCGCGGGTGAACGCCGCCTACCGGCGGCTCTACTGGCCGGGAGCCGAGCCCGCCACTGCTGACACCCCACACGTGCAGGGGTCGCCGTCGCGCTGCCCCTCCGCGGGAAAGCGGCAGCAAGGCCCTCGCCGCCGGCGCGGCCGGTGCGCTCAACGACCAGCAGCGAGGTCGAAACAGCTGCCTGTCGATCGAACCGGCAGTCTGCGGCTTGCTGCCGGATCGGCGACGAAGCAGCAGTGTCGCCCGCGACCAGGCCGGCGGCAGGTGGCGTTCCAAACGAGGCGCCAGGCGAGCGCGGGATCGCCGGATCCAGACTTCTGTTTGCCGTGGAGGCGAAACTCAGGCTTTGGTCTTCAAGGCTGCGTCCGAGCTGGATGCGAGCGCGATGCTCGTCACGAACGTCCACACGAAGCCGAGCACCGCCGCGAGAAGGAGCACGCCGTACCAGGCTGAGCTGTTGTTCATTGGACCGAGGAGGATGCCCGCGGAGAGCACCGAGAAGACGACGGCGGAGACGCCTAGCCAGCCGGTCCAGCGAGGCAGCGTGGGTTGCCGCAGAGACCTGATCGTGACCGCGATCATGAGCGCGAGCGGCACCGCGACCGCGGGGCCGCCGGCGAGATAGGAGATCACCACCAGCGCGTGCGTCAACGCCGCGTTGCGTGTTACAGCCGGTTCGGCCAGGGTGCGGTACATCAGAGCGGAGAGGAGCAAGAACACCGCTGCGGTCGCGCCGCCCGCAAGCGCGGTTGCCGCCGCTCCGCCTGACGATCGCTTGATCTCGCTTATGCGCTTCTGCAGATACAGCGCGAAGCAGAGGAGGGCCAGCGCGGCGAGAACGTGGAAGAAAGCAAGCGCGCGTACTTCGGGGCCGTCGTGCAGGAAGTAGCTCCGAACCTTCCCCCGGGGCGCGTTGAGGGCCGGATAGTTGGACGACGCCAGCAGGTCCCCGAACAGGAGGCCGCAACCGAACAGCACAATCGCCAGCGCGCCGCTCAATGCCCAGAGTCGCTGCAGGCTCAACGGAGCGATCCTACTCGCCGCGATCGGTCGGAGTGAGGATCGACTCGCGCGCCGAGCGGGCTCGGTGAGCTCGAAGCCGGTCCTGAGCGCTCGGATCGAACCAATCCGCGCGGTCTTCGTGCGTCGTATCAGCGAGGTCCGTAGCAAGGGTTGGCCACTCTTGGCTTGCGGGGTGGTCTTGCTTGGATTTCGGGAGTAACCGTGGTTGTCATGGTGTTTCGTCTACTTGAGGGGATTTGGGTTTGTTCAACGGTTCGATCTGCTGAGCTGTGAGCCGGGATGACCGTTTGCACTAGGCCGGTGATGACGTCGTAGACGTGCCCGGAGACGGTGACGCGCGGGGAGATGGCGGGTGCGGAGCGGAGACGCTCGACGTCGCGCGTGACGGTTGCCTTGGGGTCGAGGACGGCGTGTTCCTGCAGGGTCGACTCTTCGGCGCCGATCCGCTGCGCGTAGTTGCGGCGGAAGGTGTCGTCGGCGAGCGCGCCGGTTCCGCACTGGGTGTGGTGGATCACGGCGACCTCGAACAGCGGGCCGTCGGGCAGTGCGTTCTCGGCTAGCTGGCCGATGAACGCGACATCGTTGATGACCTCCGGGGTTACGCGCCAGCCGACGTTGCGCAGGACGATCGCGTCGCTGAGGCCGAGGTCGAGGAAGTGCGCGGGGTCGGTGCGCGGGTCTAGGCAGGTGATCACGAACGGGCTCAGGTTGGGGAAGACGACTGCGCCTTGGTGGCCGCCGGCGGCGGCGAACGCGCGGTTGCGCTCGAGCGCGGTCTCGATGTTGGCGGCGCTCGGCTGGCCGGGGCTGGTCAGCTCGAACCCGCTCGTCCGGCCGATTCCGGAGCCGGCGGCGCTCACGCGCGGGGCGGGTTGCTGGGTGCTCATGGTGTTGTGTCTCCTGTTGCTTGGGGGTGGGTTCAGCTGTGCGCTGCGGCTGTGGCGGGCGTGCCTAGTGCCGGCAGTTCTGGCGTGTCGTCGCGGCTGGTCGTCGGTTGGGCGGGCAGCAGCGCCAGCGCCATCACGGCGCCTGCGGCGGCGATGCCCGCGGCGACGTAGTTGGCCGCGTGGAAGCCCTGGAAGAAGGCCGAGTTGGCGGCGTTGTGGATGGCTGACGCGAGCAGGGGATGGCCGGCGTGGGTCAGCTTGCCTGCGACTGTGAACGCGGCACCGACGGATGCGTGCGCGGTCCTCGCGACACTGGCAGGCAACCCCCCGGGGAGCGCGCTGGTGAGCCGGCTGGCGTACAGCGACGCGTAGACGCTGCCGATCACGGCGACGCCGAGGGTGCCGCCCAACAGGCGCGTGGCGTCGTTGACCGCCGACCCGACGCCAGCTTTCGCTTTCGGGACGACGCCCATGATCGCCTCGGTCGCGGGCGCGCTGGTCAGACCCATGCCCGTCCCGAGAACGACCATCTGGGCGGCGATCGTCGCGTAGCCGGTCGTGACTGATGAAGTCGAAACCCATAGGTAGAACGCGGCCATCAGGAACAGCCCGGAGGCGACGATCAGCTTGGTGCCGAACCGGACGGCCAGTTTGGTGCCGAGGATCGAGGAGATCGCGACGAATGAGGCGACCGGCAGCAGGCGCACGCCGGTTGACAGCGGCCCGTAGCCCTTTACGAACTGGAACAGCTGGGTGGCCAGGAAGATGAACCCGGACAGCGCGAAGAACGAGATCGCGACCGAGGCGCTCGCGGCGGTGAACCGCGGGTTGCGGAACAGGCTCACGTCGAGCATCGGCTGCTCGGTGCGCCGCTCCCAGGCCACGAACGCCGCCGCCAGCAATGCGGTCAGCGCGAAGCTGCCGAGCGTCCGGGCGCTGCCCCAACCGTGGTTCGGGGCCTCGATGATCGTGTAGACGAGCAGCCCGATCGCCGCGGTCGAGAGCGCGAACCCGGCCCGGTCGGTGCGGGGCGCGCGCGGGTCCCGCGAGGTCGGGACGTAGCGGGCGGCCAGGACCCCGGCGCCGGCGGCGATCGGCACCATCGCGAAGAAGATGCTGCGCCAGTCGGACAGCTCGAGCAGCCAGCCGCCGACGATCGGTCCGAGCGCGATCGCCACGCCGGTGATCGCGCCCCACAAGCCGATCGCCCGGGCGCGCTCGCCCCGCTGGGTGAACACGTTTGTGATGAGTGACAGCGTGGACGGGAACACCATCGCTGCACCGACGCCCATCACCGAGCGCGCGGCGATCAGCGCGCCGGGGCTGTCCATCAGCCCGCCCGCCAGGCTCGCCAGGCCGAAGACCGTGAGGCCGGCGAGCAGCATCCCCTTGCGCCCGAAGCGGTCAGACAGGCTGCCCGCCGCCAGCACCGACCCGGCGAACAGCAAGTTGAATGCGTCCACGACCCACTGCAGCTGCGAGTCCGACGCGTGCAGCTGGCGCACGAGCGACGGCAACGCGACGTTGACGATCGTCGTGTCGAGATTGATCACAAACGCCGCGAGCAGCAGCGAGACCAGGATCAGCGGCTTGCGCTCCATTACTCCTCCTCGGGAGCGGGTTAATTGGATGAACGTCACGACAGGCCGCCTTCAGCGCACAACATGTCGGGCGAACCGCTCGACGAGTCAGCGCCGACGCGGGTGTCCGGTTGCACATCGAGCTGGCGCGCGTACGCACGCAACAAGTCGGCTACGCCCGCGGTCAGATGGAAGGGATCGGCTACGAGCGAGTCATCGTTCAGCGACAAGGCCGCGCGAAGCTCACCCGCGACCTCGGCGACCACCACGGGCTGATGTGGAGGCTTGGAGCTATCGAGCGCCGCGAGACGGGCGAGCGGACCGTGATCCTCGGCCGAGTAGCGCCGGAGTGTCACTGCCTGCGCGGGGGTAGCCAGCTCGGTCGACAGACCGAAGCGCCGATGACCCCGCGCCCTCGCGGACCGGCGCGGCTTCGCGGCTCGCCGGGTTTCCGCGGCCCGTCGCGCGACGGCGGCGTCTCGGTAGAGATCGTCCGTGCTAGCCCGGGCGAGCAGCGTGTGCAGATATGGATGGCTCATGCGCCGAGGATCGGGGCGCGTGGGGTGAGCTGTCTTCACCCCGATCTGACTCACCCCGGGTGAGCCGCTTCTTGCGCTGAGGTCAGAGGAGGCCGAGTTCGCGGCCGCGTGCGACCGCTTCGCGCCTGCCGCTCGCGCCGAGCTTGCGGTAGAGGTTCTTGCTGTGGGTCTTGACCGTGTTGCGGGACACGCCCAGCTCATGGCCGATTTCCCGCGCCGAGAGACCCGTTGGCAGGAGGCGGAGGACCGCCGCCTCGCGGACGGTCAGCTCCTCGACAATGACCAGCCGCGAGCCGTGTAGCTGGGAGACGAGCCGAAGGCTGCGCTCCGCCTTGTCAAGCAAGCGCGGCACGAGGGTCCCGGGGTCGGGAGCGTGGGCGCTCAGCTCTCGCGCCTCTCGCACCAGCTCAATCGCGCTGCGGCGATCGCCGAGTTCGCGGCGCGCCTCGGCGACAGTGACGAGCACGTATGCCAACCCGACCCCCCCAACCCCGCGTCGCGCGAGGGTGACCGCCCGCGTGAGCTCCGCCTGCGCCTCGCTCGTCTTCCTCTGCTTACCCAGCAGCCTCCCCTTCGCGAGGTGCGCGAAGGACCCCATCCAGTACTCCTGGAGCTCCGACTCAGCGATCACGCCGAAGGCCGTCTTGACGTTGACGTCGCACGTCTGCCAGTCGTTGTGGTCAGCGGCGATCAGCGCCAGGTGTCCGTACGCAGCCACGGCAGCGACCGGATCGTGCTCGCGGCCAAGCTGCCCGGCCCGAGTGAGGAAATCGACGGCCGCGGCGTCGTCGCCCAGCCACCGGGCGGTCGCTCCGAGCACGCTCCCAGCAAGCGCGTGGTCACGCGAGCTGCCGTCGAGGGGCATGACCTGTTCCGCTAACTCTCTACTGAGGCGCACGTCGCCGAGCAACTCCCAGGCAGCGGCCCGCCGCACCGTCGCCCGCGACGCGAACCTCGGGTCCCGATCGAGCCTGTGGTTCGGGGCCCGTTCGGCGCGATCCAGCCACGGAAGGATCTCATCGCGGTGACCGAGCGCCAATGCCACGCCGGCCTTGCCAACGCACCAGCGAGCGTCCGCGACGACGTATTCGGCCGGAAGCGCGTCGAACCATTCAGCGACCGTAAGCGCCGTCTCTCCGCCTCGCTCGCCGGTCGCGAACGGCGCCGCGTACGCTGCGATCAAATCGGCAGCCTGGTCGAGATCCCCGGCGGCGACCAGGTGGGGGACGGCCTCTGAGATCATGCCGGCATCCGCGAGCCACCGACCAGCACGGCGACGAAGCTCAACGGACGATCCGGGCTCCCTCCGCTCGAGCTCGTGGCGCAGCAATTCGGTGAACAGATTGTGGTAGCGATACCACTCGCGCCGCGGGTCGAGCGGGATCAGGAAGTAATTCGAGCGCTCGACTCGGTCAAGCATCTCCCGCGCGTCGCCGGCGCCGGTCACCGCGTCACACAGCGGTGCGCAAAATCGCTCGAGCACGCTAGTGGACAGGAGAAACCTCAACACCGCATCCGGCTGCTGGTCCAGCACCTCCCCGACCAGGTAGTCCACGATCCGGCGATCGCCTCCCGAGAATCCGGCGATCAACTCATCCGCATCGCGACGGTCGCGCAGCGACAGCGCCGCCAGATACAGACCCCGCGGCCCAGCCCTCGGTGCGCTGATGAAGGCGGCTCACTGTCTCGATCGCCAGACCGAGCTGGTGAACTTCGTTCAACAGGCACTCCGCCTCGGGCTCGGAGAAGCCCAGCTGCTCGGGATCGATCTCGCTAAGACTTCCACGCGCGCGCAACCTCGCGAGCGGCAGCGGCGGCTCTGATCGCGAGGCGATCACGAAGCGATGATTGCCCGGCACGTGCTCCAAGAAGAACCCCATGCCCGCATGGATCGCCTCGTGCTCAATCACGTGGTAGTCATCGAGCAAAAGCACCGTCTCGCTGGCCGTCTCGAGAAGCTCGTTGATCAAGGCCGGGACGGCCTCGTCCATCAGATCGACACCCGGAGCCCGCAGCAACGACAGCGGCCCCTCGCCGAACTCGGGAAGCACCGAACGCAAAGCCGCGATCACGTAGCTCCAGAACCTGACGGGCTCGTTGTCACCCTCGTCCAACGAAAGCCACGCCACCTTGCGGTCGCTCAGTGCCGCCAAGCGCCACTGCGCCAAAAGCAGCGACTTGCCGCTGCCAGCCGGACCTCGGATCACCGTCAGCGGTCGCACAAGACCAGCCCCCAACGCCCGAACTAGCCCATCCCGCGGAACGAGCTCCCGAGGCACAGGAGGCTCAAACTTCGTCCCCAGAAGCAGGAGCCTGGGTTCTCCGGTCGCGGCGCTCACAGCCGAATTATCGGTCGGGACGTCTCTGCGTTACGCAGCCCGTCTGATCGCGCTCGCGTGAGCGAAGTCAGCGAGCTGGTCGGGTCGATCGATCAGCGAGAACGTCCTCGCCTGGCCAACCACCTCCAGCTGCGAGTTGGGCAGGGCGGCGGCCAGCCGGCGGCCATCTTCGAGGGGAAAGAACGCATCGTCCTCGGACCAGGCGATCAGCGCAGCCTCGAGAACTCGGGTCGACGCTTGGCGGGCTAGACGATTGTCCGTTGGCTCATCGACGCGGTGAGCCGTGCAGATCTTCGCGGATCTTGTGATCGCCTGAGCACGGGCTTGCGCCACTCCGTGACTGGATGGCCGATGTAGGCGTGCGCGAGCCGCCGAATGCTCGCTCGTCCGATCGGGATTCGCAGTTGCTGGAGCGCGACTTGGAACCCATTAGCCTGTCCGGCGATGTCGTGGCTTGCCGAAGACTTTGTCCATCCCGAACGTGTCGAGCTTCCGACCGGCCATCATCTGCGTCCGATCCGCGAGAGCGATGTTGACATCGACTATCCCGCGGTGATGGGCTCGCGTGAGAGGCTCTGGGCGAGGTTCGGGGAAATGTGGGGATGGCCGCCGGCGGGCATGACCTACGAGGCTGATCGGAAGGATCTGGCTCGGCACGAGGCCGAGATCTCTGCTCAGGTGACGTTCAACTACGCGGTGCTCAACCCGGCTGAGACAGAGCTGCTTGGATGCGTCTACATCGATCCGCCTGGCGAGCGTGCGCCGGAGGGTGCCGACGCACTGGTGTCATGGTGGGTGGTCGATAGCGAGGTCGGCGGCGATCTCGAACAGTCGCTAACAGGTTCGTCCCCAGTTGCGCGCTCGGCGAGCTCGGAAGCGCCCGCGCTGACCTTTTGCGAGCCCAGATCGCGTTAGCGCAACAGCGGGGCAGCGACGCGGGCACCTTGTTCTTGAGCGCGGCGAGTCGCCTCGAGAGACTCGATCCCGCGCTCGCCCGTGAGACCTACCTCGCGGCGCTCGGGGGCGCCATGATGAGCGACGTTCAAGTCCTCGGTGGTGCGCCCGCGGTCGCGGCCGCCGCGCGGGCGGGGCCACCCGCCGCCGCGCCGCCACGGACGGTCGACGTGCTTCTCGACGCGTTCGCAATCCGCTTGACCGATGGATACGCGGCCGCCGCGCCTGCGCTCGCTCGGGCTCTTGAACGTCTGCTCGCGACGGACGTCTCCGACGAGGAGGTCGGGCGATGGCTTTCGTTCTCGAGGCTTAGAGACGGAATCACCGTAGCCCTTGAAATGTGGGACGACGAGGCCGGGCATCTACTCGCTGCCCGTCAAATGGAGGCCGCCCGCGACGCGGGCGCACTCGTGCACCTGTACTTCGCCCTCAGCTTGTTGGCGGGGAGTCACATCCTCGCCGGCGAACTAACCGCGGCCGCGCTGCTGACCGACGAGGCACGCCTGATCGCTGAGTCGACCGGAACCCCACCCCATGTGACTACACCGATCATCCTCGCCGCTTGGCGCGGCGACGAGGCGCACGCGTCCGAGCTGACACCTCTGAAGAGGCGTCCAGGAGGGGCTGGACATCGCACAATTACGCGAGAGCTGTGCTCTACAACGGCCTCGGCCGATATGACGCCGCGCGCGACGCGGCATCCGAGGCGTGGCAGCGCGACCCGATCGGACAGGGAACGATGTTGGTGCCTGAGCTGGCCGAGGCGGCGTATCGGACCGGTGATCGAGCGCTGCTCCAGTGCACCCTGGACTGGCTCTCGGAGCGCACGGGTGCGATCAGCTCCCGGTGGGCGAGTGGAATCGAGGCGCGCGTGCGCGCGCTACTGAGCGAGGGCGAGGTCGCCGACGCTCTGTACCGCGAGTCGATCGAACACTTGTCCGGCACCCGTTTGCGACCTCAGCTCGCCCGGACTCATCTGCTTTACGGCGAGTGGCTCCGGCGTGAGCGGCGACGAACACACGCTCGCGAGCAACTGCGGACCGCGCACGAGCTCTTCACGGAGTTCGGTGCGGAGGCGTTCGCCGAGCGCGCACGGCTGGAGCTAGCGGCGACAGGTGAGCATGCGCGAAAGCGGACCGTTGAGACTCTGGATCAGCTCACCCCGCAGGAAACGCAGGTCGCTCGGCTAGCCGCGCAAGGGGAGACGAAAAGAGAGATCGCTGCACGATTGTTCGTTAGCCCGCATACCGTGGAGTACCACCTGAAAAAGGCGTTCCGCAAGCTAGGCGTGAAGACGCGGACGCAGCTCGCGCAGCGCGAGTTCTAGTCCTCGCTGGGCGGACCCCAAGACGCGTCGGGAGCTCCCTCCAGTGTCATCTGTGCCGGTCGCGCAGCCGGTACACGATACGTCGCGGCCAGGCACTCCAGCGAACGACCTTCATGTTGCGGAGCACGTGGATGAGGTCGTTCGCGGACCTGAGCTCCCCCTCGAGCATCCCCACACGCTCACTCAGCCGGTCGATCTCGTTGGTGAGGTTCTGGGCGTGTTCGTGCAGCGTGCGATTGTCGTTGGTCAGGTTCTGGGCGTGCTCGTGCAGCTTGCGATTGTCGTCGATGAGGCTCTCGCCGTATTGACGCAGTTCACCGTTATCTTGTCTGAGCGCGGTCGCCTCCTCGCGCCGTTGCTCGAGCTCGAGCCTGAGCGCCCAGACGGCTTGGCCAAGTGCACCACGGGTTTCGTGCACTTCCTTCGTGCGCTCCTCGTACGCGGCGGCAAGTGTCTCCAGTTCCTCGCCTTCGGTGTTCTTCATCGCGCCATCATCCCAAGTCGCGGGGTACTACTCCTCGATGGGAGACGAGCGCGTAGGACTCGCGTCGGCCGACGCCGGCAGTCTCGCGGCTCGTCAGCGGGTCCGGAGGCCGAAGCTCGAAATGGCGTCGATGACGTGATCGACTTGCGCGTCCGACAGATGGGGGCCGATCGGAAGGCTGAGCAACTCGCCGTGGGCGGCGTCGAGATCGCTGACGGGCTGGGGCGTTGGCAGATCACGGTAGGCGGGCTGGCGGTACGGGGGCACTGGGTAGTGGATCGCAGTCGTGATCGAGCTCGCTGCGAGGTGCTGGGCGAGTTCGTCCCGGGCCCGGGCGCGGATCACGAACAAGTGGTAGACGTGCATCGCCCAAGACGCTTCGCTCGGCAGCCGCAACCAGTTAAGTCCCGATAGCCCTTCGCGGTACCGAGCAGCGACCCGCCTACGACGGGAATTCCATTCGTCGAGCTTGTCGAGCTTGACCCGGAGGATCGCGGCCTGGATGGGATCAAGCCGACTGTTCCACCCGAGGCGCTCGTACCGGCACTTCTCGCGCGCGCCGTAGTTGCGAAGCATCCGCACGCGATCGGCGATCGAGTCGTCGTCGGTGGTGACAGCGCCGCCGTCCCCGACTGCGCCCAGGTTCTTGGTCGGATAGAAGCTGAACGCGCTCGCCGAGGTGAGCGCGCCGATCGGTCGTCCACGGTATCGCGCGCCGTGCGCCTGAGCGGCGTCGTCCACCACAAGCAGGCCGTGTTCGTGGGCAACGTCGGTGATGGAATCGAGGTCTGCGGGATGGCCGTAAAGGTGCACCGGGACGATCGCGCGTGTCCGATCGTTGATCACGGCGTCGAGTGCCCCGGGATCGAGGTTGAACGTGGCCTCGTCCACGCCCGCGGCTACGGGAGTCGCACCGGCCCGCGAGACAGCCAGCCACGTCGGGAAGGCCGTGGCCGCCGGGACGATCACATCGTCGCCGGGACCGATGTCGAGGCTGGCGAGCGCGAGCGTAAGGGCATCGAGCCCGTTGCCGACGCCGACACAGTGCTTCGCCCCGACGTGATCAGCGAAGCACCGCTCGAACTGCTCAACCTCCGCTCCAAGGACGAAGCGGCCGGAACCGAGCACGCGTTTTATTGCGGCATCGATCGGTTGCTCGAGCTCGCGATACGCGGCATCGAGATCGACGAACGGCACGTCCACCGGAGGCCCCATGATATCTTGGCGGCGCCATGAGAGAGGTCGGTCGCCGAGCATGAGCGAGGCACCCGAGGGACCCCGGAGCCAGGTGTCGGGATCAGCGATCGACTTCAGCAAGTTCGAGGACATCACGTACGAGTCGTTTCGTCGACGCGCGACGGATCCGTCGCTGAGCGTCCACGAGAAAATCGGCTTCCCGGACGGGTACCGGGAGGGCAAGGAGACGCTGATCCTCGAGGACATCGCTTCCAAGCTCACGCGCCTCACACTGCGGCACCAGACTGTGATCGACGTGGGGGCCGGTTGCGGCGGGCTGGCCACATTGCTCATGAAGCGGTGCGCGGAGCAGGGACACCGGCTGGTCCAGGTGGATTCGCCCGAGATGCTCAGACTCTTGCCCGAAGCACCAAATGTAGAGCGTGTTCCCGGTCGCTTCCCCGACGACTGCCGCGAGCTTCTCGACAATCTGCGCGGTCGAACCCATTGTGTTCTGGCTTATGGCGTGCTCCCCTGTGTCTTCGTCGAGTCGAACGTGTTCCAGTTCGTTGACCGTACCCTGGAGCTCCTCGCCCACGGCGGCCAACTGCTGCTCGCTGACCTCCCAAACCTCTCTAAGCGCAAGCGCTTCTTCGCATCCGAAACGGGCGTTCGTTTCCATCAGGAGTTCATGGACACCTCCGATCGACCAGAGGTCGCGTTTAATGTGGTGGAGCCCGGCGCGTTTGACGACGCGGTGGTCCTCGCGATCGTGTCCCGGTGCCGCTCGGCCGGTTTCGACGCCTATGTCGTCCCCCAGCGCGACGGCCTGCCTTTCGCGAACCGGCGCGAGGACATCCTCGTCACGCGACCCTGAACAGGCGTTGCGCGTCGAGCGGTACACCCCGGACGGTGAGGATGAATGGAACGATTTCGTGCGTCGCTCGAAGAACGGAACGTTCTTGTTCGACCGGAGGTACATGGACTACCACGCGGACCGCTTTGTAGACCTTTCGCTGGTCGTCCGCGACCCACGTGGCCGGCCAATCGCCCTCCTCCCGGCGTCACGACACGACAGTGTCCTCGTGAGCCACGGGGGTCTGACGTACGGTGGCTTCGTCTCGGGTTCCGAAATGACGACGACGCGCATGCTCGAGGTGTTCGCCAACGGGTTGGATCACATCCGTGAAGAGGGAATCGACCGACTTGTGTACAAGTGCGTGCCGCACATCTACCACTCGGTCCCCGCCGAAGAGGACTCCTACGCGCTCTTCGTGCAGCACGCTCAGCTCGTCCGGCGCGACATATCTGCCGTGATCGACACCCGCCGGCCTCCTCCGCTCCGGAGCGGCCGGGTGGGAGTATTGCGGCGAGCGCGTAGCGCCGGACTGCGCGTTCAGGCAACGGAAGGGTTCGACCGGTTTTGGCCAATCCTCGAACGGAACCTGCTTGACCGTTACTCTACGAAGCCGGTTCACACGCTTGAGGAGATCACCAACCTCGCAGGCCGATTTCCTGAGAACATTCTGCTCTTTGTTTGTACCGCGGGCGAGGAAGTTCTCGCCGGAAGCGTCATATACCTCAGCACAAACGTGTGCCACGTTCAGTACAACGGCGTTTCAGCCGAGGGCCGGCGAGTAGGCGCGCTAGACCTCGTTCTGGCGGCCGTCATCGAGCGCTTCTCCTCCAGCCATCGATGGGTCGACTTTGGCATTTCGACCGAATGCGAAGGGCGCTCCCTCAATCAAGGCCTGATCGAGTACAAGGAGGGATTCGGCGCCCGGGCGGTAAGCTACGACTTCTACGAGCTTCACATCGCCTGAGATCGCGGGGCACGCCCCGCTTGTTCTACCCAGCGAGTACCGCCTCGTCTCGCTACCGCAGATCCCCGAGGCGCGAGGGAACCTGACCGCGCTCGAAGAGCTCGTTCACTTCCCGTTTCGGACCGGATGCGTGCGGTGGTTCCACGGCGTACCGGGCGGCACCTCATGGTCCGGGAGCGGGTCGCTGGTTGGGGGCGCTCTCGTCATCGCGTTGTCGGGCAGCTTCGACGTGGTGGACGACACGAGAGATCCGGCGTGTCGCGTCCGTCTGAGCCGCGCGTCGATCGGGCTCCACCTGGCACGCCCAACCGAGTGGAGAGTCGAAGACCCCTCGACCAACGCCGTAGGGCTCGTGATCTCGTCCCAACCGTCAGCCTCGGCTCGACCTGAATCGAACCAATTCGATGGCGAGGTGTCCGCTGAGATGAATCCAAGGACGACGATCGATGACTGCCGGGAGGTCACCTTTCCCAACCATCGCGGCTCGCAGGGAAGCATTACCGCAGCGGTCCCCTGGATTGACGTCCCCTTCGAGATCTCGCGCGTTTACTATCTCTACGACGTTCCCGGCGGCGCCTCGCGAGGCGGCCATGCCCACCGCGAGCTCGAGGAAGTGCTGGTCGCTGCCGCCGGTTCCTTCGACGTCGCGCTGAAGGACGGGCGTCGGGACAAGACGATCCGGCTCGATCGCGCGCACTCGGGTGTTTACATCGCCCCGGGAATCTGGCGTGAGCTCAGAACCTTCTCCTCCGGCGCCCTTTGCCTCACCCTTGCCTCTGCACCGTACGATGAGGCCGACTACATCCGCGACCATCACGAGTTCCGACGAGAGAAACACGCCTGATAGGACGAGGGCGTCGATCCACTCATCGCGGCCCTAGTGTGGCCACCGCTTCTAATGGGTAAGTGCTTGCAGGCGCCGTTTGAAGATCGTTGGTGAATGGTTTCGCTCGAAGTACCTTCGGGAAAGAGCAGCGTGACGCTCAACCGTCGGTGGATCGAGGGCCGCCAAGATCTTCCCTACTTGGGCGGGGTGTGTCCACCAAAGGCACTCCGGATAGCAAAAGGAGCTGCTGTCCAAGTTTGGATCATGACGTGCGGCGCAGATCGGCGAGCCAGCGGCCATCGCTTCGACAATTGCTTTTGCCCCGCCGATGGGGTAGGAGTCGATGTACACCGACGGCGCCAATTCGCTAAGTGCGGACGCTAGATGGGGTACGTGCTCGTAAAAAACGAACCTCTCGCGACAGCCCAGCTTGGCCAGATGTTGGTCGACCCGCACCGTTTGATCTCCTGACAGAGGCCCGATATGCACGTGTGCTCCATCGCGCGCGGCGAACCGCTCAGTCAAAACATCCAGGTAGGACAACTCCCCATTAAGATCGAACTTGAACCACGAGCCGGACGTCACGGTAAGGAATGGCCGGTCCCTTGCCCAGCCGGCTGCCTTTGCAACAACCGGCTCTCGACATGTCGGTCGCAATAGGACAGTCTCGAGGGCCCAGTTCCTACGAGCGAAGTCTTTAAAATGGCGCCCAAGGGCGACGTGCACTGCACCCTCGAGCGAGCGGCCCAACGCGAAGCTGGAGTCGGCGTGGTGGATCATCAGACGCCGCCGGGCGATGCCCGGTTGCATCAGCGCGATCGCGATCGGATCCTCGGGGTGACCAAGGTTCACGAGCACGTCAGGAGAAAGTTCATTGAGAATGGCGAACGCTCGGCGAAGTCGCTCGACCGGTTCGCCGCGCAGTACGTTGAGGGGAACGCATTTTCTGACACGAAGGATCTCTGCGATATCCACAGTGACATCGAAACGCTCGCCCTGGGTCCAGATTATTTGGTGATCGGCGTCCGGTTGCGCGGCGATTAAGTCTTCCAGCAGGCGCGTGTGGCCCCCGTCGCGGTAAAGCTCCGAAACTGTGTAGATGTAGCGACGTCGACCAGCCCGGGAAGCGGGGGGTCGCCCGTCCACAACACGGCGTACTTCACGCCCGATTGACAGGCAGAGTTCATCAAGTCGGTAACTACCTGATATCAGGCCGCCTCGCGCGCGCGTGCGCCAGCAGATATCCCCGGCGTGGTCTTGGATCAGCCGCAATGCGACATCAAATTCGTTAGTCTCGACGTGACGGGCTGCCGCTGTCTCGAGCCAGGCGAGGGCGTCGCTGAGCTCTGCATCACCGATCAGAGTGCGCCGAAACATTTTTTCCTTTGAAATGATGCGTGGCGGCCCTGAAGGATGTGCCGGCCGTGCCAGGATGCTGACAGCTTCAACTGCGCCGATTGGAGCGTGGCAATCAAGTCATCACCGCGCAGCGGCCGCTGTCCGTGCCCGCCGTCGCACCGAGCGGTTGTCCTGTGCAGAAGGCTCATCAGGTGATCAGCCTCCGCCACCGCGGAGCGTGGCACAGGTGGTGGTTCCTACGCATTTCGAAGGAATATATGTAAACGGCGGCGCCGACCACGCTCGATCGAGAAGCAGCGCCTGGCGTCATTGTCGGGAGCTTTCGCGGGCCTCATCCGGCCGGCAATGAGGCGGCGGCTGCCGCTGTTCGCGGGGTGCTTGGATGCTTTTAGGTCGCCTCCGGCGGAGTGGATGCTTTCCGGGTCGAGGGGATCGCTCGATTACAGGATGACCGGCCTGTGGAGACGGTCGCGGCCGGCGTCGGGTGGACGAGCCCGCACACGCTTCGCAACGGCCTGGCCACGCTGATGGCCGAGCAGGGATACGAGGCTCACGACATCGCTCGGACGCTTCGCCACGCCGACGGCGGCGCGATCGCGCAGCGGATCTACATCCAGCCCAAGATCCGGAACGTCGACTTCTTGGACGATGCGTTCAGCGGCTAGGAACGGAAGGAGCGCGCGCGGGAGAGTCTCCCGCCTCCACATCCAGTTACCCTGCGTGCTACGCGGGCGGGAACCCGCCAATTTATGAGCCGCTTCTGGGACTTGATCATCTGCGGGCTGCTTGAAGCAGTCCTGGCGCGCCGTGTCGTCGAAGTCGGAGTAGCCAGCGGGCTCGTGACGATGAAGCTACTCGCGTATTGCGAAGCCAGAGGCGCGGTCCTCCATGCGATCGATCCGCAGCCGGAACTCGACATCGGCGAGTGGTCTGAGCGGTACGGCGACCGACTCGTGTTCCATCGCGCGCGAAGCTTGGACGTCCTCGCCGACATCCATGGTGTGGACGCCGTGTTAATCGACGGAGATCACAATTGGTACACGGTCTACCACGAGCTCGCAACGCTTGAAAAGACCGCTGTGCGCGACGGAAACGTGCCGCCACTAGTCGTCTTGCATGACGTTGACTGGCCGTACGGCCGGCGCGACATGTACTACACCCCAGAGACGATCCCGGCCGCTTACCGGCAGCCGCATCGGCGCGCGGGGCTGATTCCCGGTCAGTCGGAGCCGGGTAGCGGCGGGGCGAACTCGGCTTTCGAGAACGCCGTCACTGAGGGATCGGAGCACAACGGTGTGCGGACGGCGATCGAGGACTTCGCGGAGCAGTCACGGCTCGACTGGCAGGTCTCGTCTGTGCCCGGCTATCACGGTCTCGGCATTCTTGTCACCGCCGATCGCGTGCGCACGAACCCCGAGCTCGCCGCGACAATCGCGCGCGTCCGGACCGAACAGTTCCTCGAGCCGCTCGCTCGCGAGCTCGAACTGGCTCGCCTCATCGCCAGTATCGGCGCTGGGAACTGCGCTGCGGAGGCTGCCGAGCTCCGAGTCAGGGTTACGGACCTCGAGCGTGAACTCGAAGTGACGCGGGAAGAAGCCGAGAGGGTGGGTGGAGAGGCGCGGGAGCTGGAGCAGCAGGTGAGTGAGAGCCAACGCGTGCTGTCGGATGTGCTGAATTCATCGAGCTGGCGTGCGACTCAGCCGTTTCGGAGGGCAAAACACACGGCATTCCGCGCCCGCGATGTTCTGCGACGCCTCGCCGCCGACGCGAGACGGGACTGAGAGGTGCTTGGTCACACTCTGCCG
This sequence comes from uncultured Solirubrobacterales bacterium, assembly GCA_963763525.1. Lineage (GTDB taxonomy): Bacteria > Actinomycetota > Thermoleophilia > Solirubrobacterales > Solirubrobacteraceae > Palsa-465. The sequence goes on along the minus strand of CAVXPA010000002.1, from coordinate 814,420 downwards.
GTCGGGTTGATTGTCATTTAGCTCTGGGAGGGGACTCGCCAGTCCGCGGCCACGGACGCCTTGCGCTAGGTCTGGCTAGTAGCCACGCTGCCGTAATCGGCTACTGTCAGGTGGAGCGGGCGGGAGGCATTCTCGGCGCCTTGGGACACTTCAACGTCATGCCAGACTGGCTGGAGAAGGAGCGGGTCGATCTCGAGACGCTTGCCGAGGAGCAGGCGGCGCTGCGTCGGGTTGCGACGCTCGTCGCGGGCGGGGCGGCACCGCTGGAGCTGTTCGCGGCGGTGACCGAAGAGGCGGCGAAGCTGCTGCCCGTCGACTTCGCCGCGTTGGGCCGCTACGAGCCGGAGGACACGATGATCTCGCTGGCCGCTTGGGCCAAGGCGGCGATTCGCACATTCGAGCCGGGAACCCGGTTTGCTCTGGGCGGGAAAAACGTCACGACGATCGTGTGCCGGGCCGGCCGTCCGGCGCGGATCGACAGCTATGACGCGGCTGACCCCGGCCAGATGACCGCCGCCGTCCGTGCGACTGGCATCCGCGCGACGGTGGGCACGCCAATCATCATCGAGGGCAACGTGTGGGGCATGATGGTCGCGGGCACGACTGGAGCGCAGCGGTTGCCGGCGGACACCGAGGCGCGACTGGCCTCCTTCGCGGAGCTTCTGGCGATGGCGATCGCGAACGCCCAGAGCCGCGTGCGACCTGCATGACGGGGCGCAGCAGCGCTTGGTCCACACTGTGATCGTGCAACAGCTCGCGCTTCGGGCGCTAGAGAACGGCGATGCGAACGTTGGCCCGTTGATGGCCGAGGCGCTTGCGCATGGCGAGCAGGCGAACTCCGAGCTCGGCGAGTTGGCGCACGGCATTCTGCCGTCCGTGCTGACCCGAGAGGGGCTGCGAGCGGGAGTCCAAGCGCTGGTCTCTCGGATATCGCTGGCTGTGGATGTGGACATGCCCATCCCGCGCCTGGGAGCCGGCGTCGAGGCGACCGCGTATTTCGTCGTAAGTGAGCGCTGACGAACGTCGTCAAACACGCCGGCGTCGACAGCGCCACGGTCGTGGGGCGGGTCGAGCGCGGAGTGCTGCGAATCGAGATTCGAGACGATGGCGTCGGCGGCGCGCACGCCGAGGATAACTCCGGGCTGCACGGACTCGAAGATCGGGTGTCAGCACTGGACGGACGCGCAGGATGCCCAGGCGATCCTCGATCACAACGCAGCCACCGTGCTCGGCATGTCACCGAGATGATCCGCACACACGCCGAACACCTACGCTGCTTCACGGAACGACGCGCATGCCTCGTCGCCGGAGAACGGTGTCGATGACCGCGAGATAGTCGAGCAGGCTGCGGGGGCTTGTGAACTCGTAACGGACGCGCTCGCGTGCATGCTCGCCAATCTCGGTTGCGCGCGGCCGGTCGAGCAGCAGCGCCGTGACCGCGGCGCCGAACGCCTGGAGGTCGCGAGGGTCATCGAGCAGCACGCCGCTTTCCCCGTCGACGATCTGCGACTGAATGCCCCCGATCCGTGACGCCACAACGGGTCGTGCCTTCCACATCGCCTCGGCCACGGTCAGGCCAAACCCTTCGGCCAGGCTCTTCTGGGCGATGATCGTGGCGTGACGCTGCAGCGCGTTGACGATGATCGCGTTCTCCTCCGGGTCTTCCATCGGGAGCGCCGCGAGATGTACGCGGCCGCGAGCCTCGGCATCGAGGCCGTCGCGGAGCGCCTTCACCTCGCTGAACACGAGCCCGCCCTCCGGATCGTCGGTCACCGAGGTCACCGCAGGCCCCGCCAGGACGAGGTGCGCGTCGGTGCTCGCCGCCACGTAGTCCGCAAATCCTCGGATCACCCCCAGCGGGTCTTTGAGGGAATCCCACCGGGAGATCTGGAGAACCACGGGCATCTCCGGCTCCAGCGGCCGGTCCTCGAACATCTCAGCGTGCCGATCGACTCTGCCAGGCGTGCCATCCTGCCGTTCAAAGGTCCCGCCGCTCGGCTCCGTGGCGCCCACCAGCACCCGGCATGCTGTCAGGACGTCCAGCACAGCCTGCCCATCCAAAGCCTCATTCTTGGGCGAGAACACGTCGATCGAGGGTGGGATGACGACGACGCGCTCGGGATCGAGGTTCTCCCAGGCAAAGGACGCCCGCGAGAACACGTAGGCGTCCGCGTCGGCGAGATACCTATGCAGGAAGGCCCACGCTTGGCGGGCCTGTTCGTTCGGATAATCCAGCCCCACGTGGCAACGCCAGATAACCGCGGCGCCGGCGTTTCGCAGGGCACCGATCAAGCCCGCCGGCTGGGGATCGTGCACGATCGCGACGTCGCCCTCCCGCACGCGCTCACAGATCGCGGCCGCATTCGCGAACAGCGCCTGCTCGTAGATGTCGCGAGCCTCCTGATCCAGCAAGCCGCCGTCGCCGACATGACCGTGCAGCCAGTTGTGGATCCGCTTCGTGACATCGAAGAACGCCTGCGGGCCTTCGATGACCAGCCAGCGAGCGTCCACCCCAGCCCCGCGAGCGTACGGAACCAGCGACTCCAGAAGCTCGGCCACGCCGCCTCCTCGGGCCGTCGAGTTGACGTTCCAGACAACGCGGCCAGCCAGCAGCTCACGCGCACGCTCTACGCCTCGCTCGAACTGCTCAAACCGCTCTGGGGCGAGAACCGAGCGGAACCGCTCGGGGCTCATGGAGGAAACGTCGACCTCGAACATGGCTCTCCTCGTCGGAAGATGACGCTGCGTCGCCGGCAGAGACGAACATAGCCGAACGCGACCTTCGCTGAGCATCGGGGCCGCGGCGGTTTGCAGGACGTCTTTGACCGTTCCGAGGCCGTATTGAGGGGTGTTGCTGAGTTGTGAGCGGGCTATAGCTGCCGGACGTGCCGTTGGCTAGGAGGGCGCGAACAATGGGGTCCTGGTAGGCGTATGCGGAACCAAATCCGCATCGTTCGCGGTCGCGCCGATCCTGTGGAGCAAGCGTTGTGATCCCCCCACAACTGGTTCCCGCCTCGTCGCATGTGCGGACCGAGTGAGAAGATGCCCCGCATCGATGTTCCGTCTCTCGCGAGTGACAGAAGGCTCGCGGCGCCGCGCCTTGATGGTCCGTCACCGCGGCACGGAGGTTCTGTGTCCGGTCTGCGGCCATCGATTTGCGCGTTTCATGGATGACTGGAACCGTCCCAACGCTCTCTGTTGGCGGTGCGGCTCACACGAACGTCATCGGGCACAGTGGCTGCTGTTCGAACGGCGCCCGGAGCTTCTCGCGAACGCGCGATCGCTTCTGCACTTTGCGCCGGAATGGTGTCTGAGGCAGCGTCTGGAGGGTTACTCTCACCTCCGATACGTCACTGCGGACCTCGATCAGGCTGACGTCGACCTGCAGGTGGACATCACTGCTATTCAGCTGCCGGACGCGACATTCGATGCCGTGATCTGCTCACACGTGCTCGAACACGTTGTAGACGACACCGCTGCGATGAACGGGCTGCGACGGATCACCATGCCGGACGGTTGGTGCCTGGTCATGGTGCCGCTCGACCTTAGCCGGCCGCATACTTACGAGGATCCCGCGATCACGCTTCCGGAAGAGCGCGAACGAGCCTATTGGCAGCACGATCATGTGCGTCTGTACGCAGCGGACGTGGGCGAGCGTCTAGCCGCGGCCGGCTTCGACGTCGAACGCATTAGGCCAAGCGAAGAGTTCGGCGTTGGACTCGTCGACCGCTGCCGGCTCGTCGAGGCCGACTATATGTGGCTCTGCCGACCGCGCTGAAGGCTGTGCATCGAGATCGAGCTCAGGACGCCAACGCGCGTGGCTCGCGCGGCAGGGCCCGGTCGAGTTGGTTGCGCGAGGCGATCTCGAGCTTGCAGAACACCTTGCGTAAGGTGATATGCGACGGTGTGCTGGCTGATGAACAGCCGCTCGCCGATCTCGGCGTTCGAGAACCCGTCGCGGGCGAGCCGCGCGATCTGCGCCTCCTGAGCCGTGAGCTCATCGCGGGTCTCGACGCTGCGGAGGCGAGCGTGTTCGCCGGTCGCCAGCAGCTCGCGCTCGGCCCGCTCCGCGAACGCCTCGGTGCCCATCGTCGCGAACATCTCATACGCGGTTCGCAAGTGCTTGCGTGCGTCCAGGCGCCGGCGCTCGCGCCGCAGCCACTCGCCGTAGAGCAGATGAGCGCGCGCGAGATCCACGCGCATACGCGTGCGCTCCAACCGCTCGATCGCGTCGCGATAGAGCCCATCAGCGGCATCGCCATCGCTCACCAGTGCCCGCGAGCGCGCCTGCACCCCGAGGGCGAATTCAGTGCCGCTCGGCCCGGTCGTCTGGGCGAGCTGGTCGAGCCCGCGCTCGGCCAGCTCGCGCTCGCCACACGCAGGACATGGACCGGCCCCGCGGCCGTGAACACAAAATCTGGCAGATTGTCAAGCAGCTCTTGCGCGCGTTCATTCAGTGCCTCGCGGCCGAAGAAGGTCTTGTCGGGGTCTGTCCAGATCACGTCCTCGGTGTAGTTGTCCGTGATCGCTTTCAGGCGACGTTCGGGATCGCGTTCGTTGGTGGTGATTTCTTGCCGGGGGAAGAGTGGCTCCTGCGGTGCCCCTTCGCACGTATCACTGTGATCCGGTGATGCCTCCTCACCTACCTGGCGGCGAAACTCCACTTCGCCAGGCCGAGCAGGACATTTCAGCAGCGGATTGGCATGGGCGAGCGGGCCTGGAGCACTGCCTACCCAACCCAACGAAAGGCAGATCTTCCATGAGCACCGAGCAGCGAGAGACCCTCGACGCGATCCTGCGACAGTCAGCCCTCCCCGCCGACAGCGATGTCAACGAGCAGCGGCGGCTGTTCCGAGAGTTGTCATCGGCACGACCGCTGCCCGCCGAGATCACCGTGACTGCGGGCGCACTGGGCGGTGTCCCAACCGCCGAGATCACAGTCGACGGAATCGAAGTTCGCAACGTCGTTCTCTACTTCCACTCCGGCGTCTACGTGATCGGGGACGCCTTCCTCGCCGCTGAACTGGCCTCGCAGGTCGGCCGGCGGACGCACGCGAAGGTCATCTCCGTCGACTACCGGCTAGCTCCCGAGCACCCATATCCGGCAGCGGTTGACGACGCTCTTGCGGCCTATGAAGCCCTCCTGGACGACGGCATCGCCCCTTCGGACATCGCGCTCGCGGGAGAGTCCGCCGGCGGCGGCCTCGCCATCGCCACGATGGTCAACGCCCGCGAGCACGGGCTGCCGCTGCCGGCTGCGGCGCTCGTGATGTCACCGTATGTCGATCTCACGCTCGCCGGGACGACGATGGAGACCAAGCGCGACGTCGACCCGCTGCTCAGCCGCGAGCTCCTCGAACCCCGGGTCGCCGACTACACGCAGGGACAAGACGCTGCACTTGGCCTGATCAGTCCCGTATTCGCCGACCTGGCCGGCCTGCCGCCTCTGATCATCCAGGCCGGAAGTCACGAGGTCCTCCTCGACGACGCCGTTCGCCTCGCGCGAGAAGCCGCCGTCGCGGACGTCGAGGTCACGCTCGACATCACTCCTCGGGTGCCCCACGTCTTCCAGGCCTTTTCCGCGATGCTCGACGAGGCGGGCGCTGCACTGGACAGAGCCGGGACGCTCCTGTCGGCGCATCTCGGCGACGCAGAACGCATCACCAGATAGCGAGCGGAGTTCAGGGCGTCCAGTTCTCGGCGAGCGGGGTGAGTTGGAGCTCGTGTGTCGCGGAGCGCGCGTCCTGGTTGGCCAGGAACAGGACGGCGTCGGCGATCCTGCGCGGGTCGGCCAGGGCTTCGGGCGAGACACCGCCGCGTGTGGACCCGTCGAGCGGCTGGATGCCCGCGTCGACGATCAGCAAGGTGACCTGGATTCCACGGGGGCGCAGCTCGAGCGCGGCCGCGTTGGTGATCGCGCGGACGCCGAAGATCCTGCCGCCCACAGACCGCGGCCCGGCAGCGCTCGCCGCGCCGAGCCGCCGGTGACCTGCACCAGAGTCGCTGCCCGGCCCTGCGCGATCGCGAATCGTCCGCTGGCGGACAAGAACGAGAATGCCGCGCGGGCCGGAGCCGCCGCCCAGGAGTCAAAGCCCTCGAGCTCGGCCTCGGCAATCGGGCCGCCCCCGAAAGGCCCCGTTCGATCGCCGCCGTATGCGGCGGCCGCGTTGAGCACGAGTTCGACTGGACCGTGGGCAGCGGCCGCCTGCTCCAGCGCGCCGTACACGCTCGTGGGGTTTGTCACGTCGGCCGTTAGCGCGAGCGCGCCTGATGCGCTGACGCCGTCCAGGGTGCTCCGCGAGCGCGCTACCCCCGCCACGGCCCAACCGTCGCTCACCAGCAGCTCGATGACCGCGCGACCTAAATTGCGCGCTCCGAACACAACCGCGCTTCGCTGCTCAGCTTGCATGTCGCTCAAGGAATCGCTCCATTCGGTCGAGGGTGTCGGTTCAAAGTCTCGCGGGCGCGGAACCGGATCGTGGCCGCCGCGCGGGTGATACGTCATCGCTGGATCCCGGCGATGCGTGGGCGAGCGATCTGATCCTTCGACGCGTAACCTGATCGAGCGACTCGACGTCAGGGACAGCGTCAGGACCATGGTGATGACGGAGCGCAAGGAGCACGCGCAGCAGACGATCTCACGAGACGATCCGGCTCCGCGCGGCCTGCTTGACCGGCAAGACCTCGTCGAGATGCTGGAGCGCGCCGTGGCCAAACGGGTCACGGTCGTCTCGGCGCCGCCGGGAAGTGGAAAGACCTCGCTGTTGAGAGCGTGGGCTCGCCGCTCGACGAGCCTTCGTCGGGTTGCGTTCGTGTCCGTCGAGCGCGACCAACAGGACGCCCAGCGCTTCTGGTCCGCCGTCTTGGACGCGATCCGCGGGCCGACGTCCTCGGTGCGCCCCGAGCCACAACCTGCGACGAGAGCTTCGCTCGATGCCGACGAGCTTGTCGACAGAGTCCTTTCGGAGCTCGCCGACCAAGTCGAACCCGTCGTGCTGATCATCGACGACGTCCACGAGCTGAGGTCGGCCGATGCCCTCACGCAGCTCGAGCATCTGCTCGCGGCTCTGCCGAGCCTTCCGCGCGTGTTGCTGTCGTCTCGTCGGGACCCGCCAATCAGGCTGCACCAGCTGCGGCTGCTCGGCGAGGTCGCCGAGATCCGCGCCGGCGACCTCCGCTTCAGTGAGAGCGAGACGCGCGCGTTGCTTGCCGGGTCCGGAATCGCTTTGTCCGAGGCCGGGGTGGCCGCGTTGTACGAGCGCACCGAAGGTTGGGCAGCCGGCTTGCGGTTGGCGGTGATCTCCCTCGGTCAGCACCCGGATCCCGAGCGGTTCGTGGCCGAGTTCTCGGGCACGGACAGGGCGATCGGCGAGTACCTGATGGCCGAGATGCTCGAGCGCCAGCCGCGGGAAGTCCAGAGCATGCTGTTACGAACGTCGCTGGTCGACCGGATGAACGGCGAACTCGCCGATCTGCTCGCGGGCCGCCCGGGCGCGGAGCGGATGCTGCTCGAGCTGGAGGACGCCAACGCGTTCGTTCTGTCGCTCGACGCTGAGCGAACCTGGTTTCGCTATCACCAGCTTCTGGCCGACTTCCTGCGGCTGGAACTGCGCCGAAGGTTGGCCGATGAGGTTCCTGACCTCCATCGTCGGGCCGCTCGGTGGCTCGCTGATCAGGGTCAGGCCGTCGAGGCCGTGCAACACATGCTCGCGGCCGGCGACTGGCTGGACGCGGCGCCGCTGCTCGCGGACTCCTTGTTCAGTTTGACGCTCGACGGGCAGGAGCGCACGATCGCGGCGCTGCTGCGGTCCTTCCCGGCCGGGGCGTCAGCCGATCATCCTGAGCTGGCGTTGGCTCACGCCGCGGTCGAGCTCTCACAGGGCCGGTTGGAGGAAGCCGCCGCTCAGCTGGCGCTGGCCGAGTCCCATGTCCAAAGTGCCCCGGCCGCCCGCCGCCGGCGCCTCGCGGTGGCGATCGCATCGTTACGCTTGGCGCTGGCGCGCCGAAGCGGTCATTTCACCGAGGTGATCGAGCAGGTGACCCTGCTCGATGCTTCGATCGCTGACGAATCGAGCGACCTGGTCGCCGTGGGTAGCGAGTTACGAGCGGTCGCGCTGATGAATCTCGGCATCGTCGAGACGTGGTCTGGGCGCTTCGACGACGCGGAGCGGCACCTTTCCGAGGGTGCCGCGCTCGCGCAGACGATCGGGCGACCCTACCTTGAGGTTGCGTGTCGCGCGCATCAAGGTTTCCCGTCAAAGACGGTCTCGGTCGCGACCGCACGCGAGCGCGGCCGTCAGGCGGTAGTGCTGGCCGAACGCCATGGCTGGGGGGATCGGCCGATACTCGCGCCCGCGCTTGGGGCGGTTGGCGGCTTGGCCATCTGGACGGGCGAGTTCGACGAGGGAGAGCGCTGGCTTCGCCGCGCCTGGGACGCCGCCGATCCACAAGTTGACCCCGCTGCCGCGGTGCTGCTGCACATGACGACGGGCATGTTGCACGCCGGTCGCGGGCAGCATCACTTGGCCCTTGAAGAATTCGCGGCGGGAGTGCGTGCTCAGTCGCTACTCACGGGTGTCCACGCTCTCGCGGCGCCGGTTGCCGGATGGCTCGCCGCCACGGAGGCTCGGCTTGGGATGCCGGATCAGGCACGCGCAACGCTCACCGGATTTTCCGCCGAACGCGAACAGATGGGTCCGGGAGTCGATGCCATTTACAACGCTCGAGCATCGATTTGCCTGGCCGAGGGAGACCCGGCCGCAGCGTCGGACGCACTACGAGGTGTTGTGGACATCACGCCAAACGTCGTCCCCCCGTACGGGCTCGTTGAATCCCACCTGCTCGCCGGTCTCGCTCAGCTGGACCTGGGGGATCGAAGCGCGGCCGCTGCCGAAGCCGAGGCGGCGCTCGCGGCTGCCGAGCCAGACCGGCTGATCTTCCCGTTCGCAATGACCGGGGCCGCGGAGCTGCTCGACGCGCTTCCGCCGCACGAAACGGCTCACGGCGCCCTGCTCGCCGACATCTTCGACCTCCTCCGAGGCACACCGGCGCCGAGCGCCGACCGGGAGCGCCAGTCCGAACTGGAGGAGCTCAGCCCGAGCGAGCTCCGCGTACTGCGATATCTGCCGACAAATTTGACGCGGCCTGAAATCGCGAGCGTGCTCTACCTCTCGATCAACACGGTCAACACGCACATCCGCAACATCTACACCAAGCTCGGCACTCGCGATCGCGCCTCCACCGTGAGGCGTGCACGCGAACTGAGACTTCTCTCAACCGGGCAAAGGTGACCATCGCCGAAGGAGCGCGAGCGCCGGCGTAGCAATCGCCAGATTCCGGCGTCGCCGGCTCACCAGGTTGGCCCGCAGGATGACCGTGTGGGAACGTCGTCGTGCATCTACGCCATCCGGATAAAGGGCAGGCTCGGACCCACCGCCCAGTCCGCCTTCCCCACGATGGCGTGTGAGACCGAGGGTGGGGAGACCGTGCTCACGGGTCTTGTTGAAGACCGGTCCGCGCTGTTCGGCGTGCTCGCGCAGATCGAAGCGCTCGGCCTCGATCTGCTCGAACTCCGCCAAATCCGGGCGAGATCGAAGTTGCCAGAATCAAGCGATGCTCGCTCACGGGATGGCTGACGCCGTGCGGATCTTCGCTCTGACCGGCGACGCGGTCGCACTGTTCAGGCTGGACGGCTCCGAACCCGAGCTCACGCTCGAGGGAAGTCAGGCCCGCTGCATCGCGGTCGATCCCAGCAATCCACGACGCGTGTACGTCGGGACGATGGACAGCGGACTGTGGTTCAGCGTAGATGGCGGCGCCAGCTGGCGCGAGGCCGGCCCGTCAATCGACGAGCCGAGAGTTCTCTCGGTCGCGGTCTCTTCGTCACACGCGCACGCTGGCGTCTCGGTCGTCTACGCGGGTACAGAGCCGAGCAACCTTTATCGGTCCGAGGACGGCGGGCTCAGCTGGCAACCGCTGCCGACCCTCCGCGAGCTGCCGAGCGCGTCGAGCTGGTCGTTCCCGCCGCGCCCGTGGACGCACCACGTGCGGACGATCGCGCTTCACCCGACCGACCCGGACTGGCTCGCAGTGGGCATCGAGCTCGGCGGCGTGATCCGCTCGCGCGACGGCGGAAGGACCTGGATCGACCACAACCCCCAGGCCCACAGCGACGCCCACCGGCTCCTGACGCACCCGCTCGCACCCGAGCGCCTGTACGAAGCCGCCGGACAGGGGATCGCCCGCTCGGACGACCGCGGGGACACGTGGGAGCGGCTAGGCCAGGGGCTCGACCGCCACTACGCCTGGGCAGAGGCGGTCGATCCCGCCGACCCCAACCTCTGGTACGTCGCGGTCAGCCGCTCCCCGTTCGCCGCCCACGGCGACGGCGACGGGCAGGCGCGCTTGCTGCGCTCGCGCGGAAACGGCTGGCGGGCGGTGGACGGTTGGGGTGACTCTGCAGAGCTCCGGCGGATGCCTTACGCGCTTCTAACCATGCCCCAGCAACCTGGCCACTTGCTCGCCGGGTTGCGCGGAGGGACGCTGCTGATCACAGACGACGCGGCCGAGAGCTGGTCACGGCTACCGGTGCGACTGCCGGACCTGATCGACCTGGCCGCGGCGCCCGCGTGATCGCGAAGCCGGCCGAGGCGGGACGGCCAGTCTCGTAGCTTTATCGACGTCGCCGTGGGGGCCGGACGAACGCGCCGAGCTTGGCAGCGGCGGTTCTCTTGCCGCGGCGAGGCCAGGACCTGCGGCGAGGGCGGGACGTCGCGAGCTGGATGACACCGTCGATCAGCGCAGCAGCGAGCACGCTCGCCGCGACGCGGTTGCCGAGGCGATCGACGCGGGCGAATAGCGCGTCCATCTCATCGGCGCGGAGGTGCACCTCGAGCCCACCGGTCTCGATTGCCTCAGAGACGCGATTGAGTCGCGGCGGCAGCTCGGCTGCCAGCTCCGCGACGTCGATGCCGAACTGCCCCAGGCGTCGTAACACACCGGCGGCAGTCATGTCGGAGAGGAGGTGGCGACGGGCGTGCGGCGCGAGCGCCTCGGCGAACCGGAACGTCGGGTCGAGCTCCGCCACGATCCCTTCGGAGATGATCAGCACCGTGAACAGGAGCGAGAGGTCACGCGGAACCCTGAGGCGGTTACGGCGGGCGATCTCCAGGATCTCGCCGATCGCGTTCCGCAGCGAGACTTCCCCGATGCCGCGGCCGAGGTGCCGGGCGAGGAGATCTGCCAGCTCCTCGCGCAGGCGCGCTCGATCGACCTCCCCGGTCGAGGCCCCGAGCGCGAGCAGAGCGTCCGTTAGCCGTCCTGGGTCCTGGCGGAGAAACGCGTTCAGGAGACGGCTGAGCTGTTCGCGCAGGCGGTCATCCAGGGTTCCGACCATCCCGAAGTCGATGATGCCGACCCGCCCTGTCGGCTCGATGAAGAAGTTGCCCGGGTGCGGGTCCGCGTGAAAGAACCCGTCCTCGAAGATCATCTTGGCGACGATCAGCGCCGTCCGGTCGGCGAGCGCGTGGTGGTCCAGCCCAGCTTCGTCGAGCGCGGTCAGGTCGGTGATCTTCATGCCGCGGATCCGCTCCAGCGTGATCACGCGTGAGGTCGTGAGGTCCGGAAAGACGCGCGGGATCTGGACCCGCTCGTCGCCGGCGAAGTTGGCCGAGAAATGCTCGGCATTGCGCGTCTCCTGCAGGTAGTCGAGCTGCGCGCGGAGCGTGTATACGAATTCCTCCGCCAGCCCCGCCACGTCGTAGCGAGCGGCCGTCTTCGAGTGCCGGCTCGCGCGCGCGGCGAGGTTCTGGAGGATCTCGAAATCTCGCTCCATGTCCTCGACGACGTCCGGCCTGCGCACCTTCACGACCACATCGGTCCCGTCGTGCAACGTGGCGGCATGGGCCTGCCCGACCGACGCGCAGGCCAGCGGCACGGGCTCAAAGGTGGCGAACGCCGTGTCCACCGGCGCACCAAGCTCGCGCTCGACGGTGTCCTGCACCACCTTGCTCGGCACCGCCGGCGCCGCGTCCTGCAGCTTGCTCAGCTCTGCACGGTAATCCGGTGAGAGCAGGTCCGCCCTCGTGGACAGCAGCTGGCCGAGCTTGATGAAAGTCGGCCCGAGCTCCTCCAGAGCCAGGCGGAGGTTTTCCGGCTCGGTTCTCGACTCGGGTCGTTCGCGGCCGATCAGGCCGCTCGCGGCGCTGACCAGGCGCTCAAGCCCAAGGACGTCTGCTAGGTGCGACAGCTCGTAGCGGCCCAGAACCTCCGCGATCTGACGTTCGCGGTGATTGTGCGCGCTCGCTACGCCTGCAACGATGCCTCGGGCTATGTGCCACCTCCCTGGAGGAAGGTGGGCGCTGCGTCAGGTTCGCTCGCGACCCGCGCGAGGCGCGGGATCAGCCGAGCGGCCGAGCCACCCAGAACGCCGCGCCGCTCGCCGGCGTCAAGCTCAGCGGTGCTCTGAAGCTGATGGAGACCGCCGATCGAGATGGAGTCACGTGGGTACGGGTAATCGGTCCCAAACAGCACGTTGCCGAGCCCAATGACCGATCGGAGCATGTGGAGCACAGGGTCGCTGAACGCCGACGCGGTGTCCCAGTAGAGGCGAGGCAGGACATCGGCGAACGCGCCGCGCTCTCGCGCGCCCGGAATCACATCCATCTCATCGACAATCGCAAAGCGCGAGGCGACGAACGGAATCGTGCCGCCGGCATGCACGAACACGTACTTGACGTCGGGCGTCCGGGCAAACGTGTTGCTGTAGTGGAGCTTCGCGATCGCGCGTGACGTGTCGACGGGGTAGTCGAGGAGCGAGTCAGGGAGGCCGAGGGTGTGCGCGATCGGGTCCGGGGACGCGGTCGGATGGACGAACACGACAGCGGCGCGCCGCTGCAGCTCCGCGAAGATCGGATCGAAACGGCTGTCGCCCAGGTAGGTGCCGCCGGCGTTGGTGAACATCGACACACCGTCGAGCTCGAGCACGTCGAGCGCATACGCGATTTGCCCGAGCGACCCCTCGACGTCGGGAAGCGGGAGGACCGCAAACGCTCCGAATCGGTCCGGACGGTCGCGGGTGAGGCCTGCGAGGTACTCGTTGACCTCGCGCGCAAGGTTGCGCGCCGCCGCATCGTCACCGAAGTGCACCCCGGGTGTGCTGATCGATGCGACCGCGAGGTCGATCCTGGCCTCGTCGAGGTACGCGATCGCGCCATCGAGACTCCAGCGCTCGGGGTTGATGCCACCCGCGGCGTTCCCGTCCTCGTTGGAGGCGGCCCAGTAGAAGTCGGGAATGACGTGGTGGTGGAGGTCGATGGTCAGCGTCATGGCGTGTCCTGTATCGGGTGGCCGAGAGTCGCGCCGGATCAGGTGAGTTGTCCTCGCCGGATCATGGTGACCCCGGAGAATGCCGCATTTCTGTTGATCGACGGGCAACCCACCAGATCTCGCTTGTTCGGTCGATGGACCAAGGTCTCGTGCTCAGGAACGCGGTCTCCACCGTGAGGACCGTGAACGCCTACCGGGTGCCGGTCGTCCATTCGACGGTGAACGTCGCCTCCGGACAACAGCAGCCGACGGTGCCGGAGCTCGCGGAGCTCGTGCAGGGTGCCGAGCCGCTCGATCGCACGACGATGAACGCGTGGGAAGACGTCGAGTTCGTCGCCGCCGTCCGGGCGACCGGCCGACGGAAACTCATCCTCTGCGCCCTGTGGACCGAGATCTGTATGTCCTTCGCCGCCCTCGATGCCCTGCGGGAGGGATACGACGTATATCCGGTGGTCGATGCAATCGGCGGCACGTCGCTCGAGGCTCACCGCGCCGGGCTCGAGAGAACCGTCAAGGCCGGAGCGCAGCCGATCAGCTGGGTGTCCCTTGCCGGCGAGCTGCAGCGCGATTGGGCTCGCCAGGACACAGTCCCGGCGCTCATCGAGATCGTGCTGACCGACCGCCTGTTGAAAGAGCCAGCTCCAGTCGAGGCCGGCGCGTCCCGAGCTGACTGATCGTTCGAAAACACGCCTCTGTGTTCGGACAGTCGCTCAGCCTGTCGGAGCAACTTCAACTCCGCGACGGGCCAGCCCACTCGAATAAACCGCCTTGGCGATCCGCTCGGCGATCATGATCGTCGTCGGGTTCAGCGCCACCGAGACGACGACGGGCATGATGGACGCGTCGACGACACGAAGTCCTTCGAGCCCGTTGACGGCGCCACGTGAATCCACGACCGCCCAGGGGTCCTGTGGACCACCCATCGGCGCCGTCGCACATGGATGCCCGTACGACGCCAGGTTGGACGCCACGGCGTCGGCCAACTGGTCGTCGCCGACGGCTTCGCCGGGCAGGATCTCGAGTTCGAGAAACTGTGCGAGCGCCGGGTTGCGGCCGATCTTGCGGGCGAGCTTGACGCCCTCGAGCATCCGGCGCGCGTCCCTGTCCTGGGCCAGGAAGTTGCAGTCGATCTCAGGCTGTTCGCGCGGGTCACGGCTGCGCAGTCGGAGAGTTCCGCGGGACTCGGGCTTGACGACCGCGACGCTCAGCGCGATCGCGCCGCCGGTCGGGCTGTACTCGGCGGGCATCAGATGGGTCACGGCGATGTGGACGTCCAGCTCATCGCCTTGGGCCTCGCTCGACGGGATCCACAGGAGGGCGCCGACCGCCGGCCGCATGTCGAGCGCGTCCCGTTTCAGGGCGTAGGCGTTGTAGTAGAAGGGCTGGTCCTGGAGGTGTTGTCCGACGGGTAGATCAGCCACAACCTCGATGCCGAATGCCGCGAGATCCGCCGCGGGACCGACGCCCGAGCGCAGCAGGATCGCCGGAGTCCCGTAGGAACCACCGGAGAGGATCACCTCACCCGCCGGGATCTCAGCGCCACTTGCCGTGAGGACCCCGACCGCCCGCTGCCCCTCGAACAGGACGCGGTCGATCAGGATGTCGCCTGAGATCTTGAGGTTCGGCCGGTTCCGGACATCCTCGGTGAGATACACCATTCCCGTGTTCTGACGCACGCCATCGATGACGTTCACCGGGTACCCTCCGGCCCCGCTCGGATCCGGACCGTTGAAATCCTCGATCCGGGGGAACCCTTCCGCTGCGGTCGCGTCAAGGAACCCGCGCAGCGAGCTCGTCAGATCCTCATACCTCAGCTGTCGTATCGGAAACGGCCCCGTGCGTCCGTGGTACTCGTCGTCGCCGTCGGGGGTGTTCTCCATCTCCTTGTAGGTCTCGTAGACGCCCTCGACCGTCCAATCGTCGAGGCCGCGACGTTGCCAGTCGCGGATGTCGCTCGGTCGCGCGCGCATCGCCACCGTCGCGTTGTGCGCCGAGCAGCCGCCGAGCACCTTCGCCCGCGCCGCACCGATCTCCGGGGAGGCGGCTCCGCCACGAGCAGTGAATCCCCACTCGTGCTCCGGTGCGGCCGGCACGCGGGCCGCGTCCCGGAGATCATCTGGGTAGCCGTCGATGCCGTAGGCCGTACCGGCCTCGAGGACCAACACCGAGCGGGTTGGATCCTCGCTGAGGCGGCTGGCGAGGACGGCGCCGGCCGAGCCTCCTCCAACGATGACTACATCGGCGCGACCGGGGCGACCGTTACCGATATCGGACATGAATCTCGTCCTCCTGTGGTCGATGACTACCCGGCCGGATGCTCGCCAGCGCCCGGGTGATGCCGCCTCGCCATATCCCGGTGATTCGCCGGCGGTCGGATTACGACAGTCGGTCTGCGAGCTGAACGCGCGACTTCACGTCGAGCTTGCGAAACGCCTTGCGCAGGTGGTATTCGACGGTGCTCGCGCTGATGAACAGCCGAGCCGCGATCTCTCGGTTCGTCTCCCCTTGCGCGGCGAGGCGAGCAATTTGCGTCTCTTGCGGGGTGAGCTGGTCGAGCGTGTCGACGGTCCGCTTGCGGGCACGCTCGCCTGTCGCCTCCAGCTCGAGCCGCGCGCGCTCGGCGAACGCCTCCACGCCGGCGTCTCTGAAGAACTCGTGAGCGGTTCGAAGTTGCTCGCGCGCGTCGAGGCGCCGGCGCTGACGCCGAAGCCACTCGCCGTAGACGAGGTGGGTGCGTGCGAGCTGCACGCGGATCCTCGTGCGACCGAGCCGGCTGATCGCCTCCTGGTAGAGCTCATCGGCGTCCGCGCCATCGCTGAGCAATGCGCGTAGGCGGGCCTCGATCCCCAGTGCCCAGTCGGTCCCGGCCGCCTGGGTTGTCTCCTGTACCCGCTCGAACGCGCGCCGGGCACGCTCCGGCTGGCCGCACCGAACGGCCGCCTCGATCAACTCGGTCAGCGCCCATATCGCCGGCCCTTCCGTATAGAAGCGCTCCGCGGGAATGGACGCGGCCAGCGCAGCTTCGTATCGACCGAGCCCGTTGTAGAGGCCTCCGCGCAGGAACTCGGCGGTCGTCAAGGCGAGACCCTCCCCGCGAGCCTCCGCCTCGCCGATCGTGCTCCGGATCAGCTCCAAAAATTCAGCCTCGCTACCGCGCAGAGCAGCAAGCGACAGCAAAGCGGCCGGGTCAGCGGCAACCCCGGTCGCTTCAGTTGCCGCTTTCAGCTCCTCCTCGAGCAGCGCTGCCGCTCTCAGCTCGCCAAAGAACGCGTAAACAGCGATGCCGGAACCGAGAACGAACGCCAGCGCCGAGAGCGCACCCGTCCGTCGCGCGAGCTCGACCTGTCGTGTGAAGAGGACCGTCCAGGCGTCGTCGTCCCACATGAACAACGCGATCAAGCTGGCGAACCAAAGCCACCGAGCGTCATTCGGTGACAGTTCGGCCTCGCGCTGGAAGGCGGCTAACGCCTCCTTGAGCAATGGCGCGCCAGCCGCATACCCTTCGGTGGCCTGCGCCGCCAACCCCTGGAGCAGCAGATCAGACGGCCGCGGCTTCTCAGGCGGCGCCGGGCCGGCGAGCGCGGCCACGCTTACCTCGACGACGCCTCCGCCGCGCGCCAGCCGGCCCGCGAACGTGGCAGCCGAGAGGGCCTCGAGGTACGTCGCGCGCGCCAGACCGGGGTCCACGGGTTCGAGTTCGCGCGCGGCCGCGAGCAGCAGCGGCGTGGCGTCGCTACCCCGCCTCGACGCGAACATGATCTGAGCGCGCAGCAGGTGGGCGTGAGCGCGTAGAAGATCATCGGCACTCGCACCTGACTCGGCGGTTTCCACCAGATTGAGGGCGTCGTCAAGCGCGCCTGCCTGGAATTTCGTCTCCGCAGCGGCCAATGCGCGTTGCGCGCGGCGTAAGGGCTCCGGCGAGAGTGCGACCGCGCGCTCGAGGAACGCCGCGGCAGCGGCTAGACCGCCACGTGCCTGCGCGCGTGCGGCGCAACGTTCGAGTTCCGCGGCAACCTCTTCATCGGGCGTGGCCGCGGCCTGCGCGCGGTGCCAGGCGCGGCGATCCGGATCGATTTGCGGGTCGGTCGCCTCTGCGAGCGCGGAGTGGACTTCCCGCCGCTGGTTCGGCTCAGCGGATCTGTAGACGGCTGAGCGAACCAGTGGGTGACGGAACACCACTTGGGGAGACAGCGTCAACAACTCTTCCGATTCGACGGCGTGCGCAGCCGACTCGGGGATCCCGAGCAGGTCGGCCGCCCGCCAAAGCAGCGCCGGATCGCCCACCGGGTCGGCGGCGGCCACGAGCAACAAGCGCCGTGCATCGGGCCCCAGCCTCGCCAGCCGGCGCGTGTAGCCGTCCTCGATCCCGGCGGACAGCGTCGCGGATGTCGGCAAGCCAAATCCGCCCGCGAGCTCGGTCGGACTCAACCCGCGCGGCAGCTCCAGCAGCGCGAGCGGGTTTCCGCCCGTCTCGGCGATGATCCGCTCCAGCACACGTTCATCGAGCCTGGCCGGCAAGACCGACTCCAGCAGCGCTCGCGCAACCCTGCGTTCCAACGGGGCGACAAGGAGCTCCGGCAGCCCGGAGAGCATCTTGCCCAGCTCCCGGGTCGCGAACACGACCGCGATCTTTTCCGCGACGAGACGGCGCGCCACAAACGTCAGAGCGCGGGCGGACGCATTGTCGAGCCATTGCGCGTCATCGATGGCACACAGGAGTGGCTCCTCGTCGGCGGCCTCGGCCACCAGGCCGAGGACGGCGAGTCCGACCAGGAACGGATCGGGCGCAGGGCCGGTTCTCAGTCCGAACGCCACGTCGAGCGCGTCGTGCTGAGGCCGCGGCAAGCGCTCCATGAGCTCGAGGAACGGAGCACACAGCTGCTGAGCCGCTGCGAACGGGAGCTCCATCTCCGCCTCGACTCCGACGGTCCGGGCGATCCGAAACCCGCGTGCAGCGTCAGCGGCGTACTCGAGCAGCGCGGTCTTGCCGACGCCGGCTTCTCCATGCATCGCCACGACGCCACCAAGCCCGGCGCGCGCGTCATCCAGCAGCCCGTCGAGGACCTCGCGCTCGCGTTCGCGGCCGAGCAAGGTCCTCCCTGACCTCGGGGCCGGTGGCGACGCTCCGCTCATTCCGCGTGACGATGACTGAGGATCACGCTTAGGTTAAGGACTAAGGATTCAAGGATTCGAACGCGCGGCGGTGGCGCCACGATCCATGGCTGTGGCCAGGGACGACAAACCACGCGGCTCAGGGCGGCTGTCAGGGAGGGTATGCGTCGTCACCGGCACGGGCGGCAGCATTGGCCGTGCGACGGCTGTCGCCTTCGCTGGAGAGGGCGCACCGGTCGTCGGCTGCGACATGATGGTCGCGACGGCGGAATCGACCGTCGACATGGTGCGCGGCGCGGGGGGAGAGATGGTCTCCATGCAGCCGTGCCGCCTCGACGATCCGTCCGACTGTCAGGCGCTCGTCGACCTGGCACTGGCCACGCGTCGCTCAGTTTCAAAAACCTCCCCGCGCTCGCCCACACGACCAACAAAGCCGGCATCGTCGCGATGACACGACAGATGGCGATGGAAGGCGCGGAGCACGGGATCCGCGCCAACTCGATCTCACCGGGCGTGATCGAGACGGGCGCAACGCGAGCCCAGCTCGAGGACCCCGAGTGGGCTGGCTACATGCTCGGCAAGACGCTGCTGGGGCGGCTCGGCCAACCCGAGGAAGTCGCGAACGTCGCGCTGTTCCTGGCGTCAGACGAGAGCTCGTACGTCACCGGAGTCGACGTCGTCGTCGACGGTGGGATGAAGGTCTGGTGAGGCGATGGCCGGCCTACTAACCTCGGCGAAAGGACCAGCCCGTGAGGACAGCATGATGAGCTCGACGACGACGCGACGCGAAGGGCACCTGGAGCCACACTCAACGGGCGGTTCGAGCGCCTCGGACCTGCTCGAGCGGGAAGAGCTCGTTCAGACGCTGGAGCGCGCCGTGAGCAAGCGGATCACGGTCATCTCGGCGCCGCCGGGAAGTGGGAAGACCTCGCTTCTGCATGCCTGGGCCAGCCACTCGAGCGACATCCGTCGCGTCGCGTTCGTGTCTGTCGACCGCGACGAGCAAGATGCTCAGCGGTTCTGGTCTGCGGTTCTGGACGCGCTTCGCAGCCCGGCCGCATCGATCGATCCTGAGCTCCAAGGCGCCGCGTCGGCCGGGATTGACGACGAGCAGCTGGTCGACGTGGTCCTGTCGGAGCTGGCCGAGCCGCTCGAGCCGGTGGTGCTGATCGTCGATGATCTGCACGAGCTGAGGTCGGCTGAGGCTTTGCGGCAGCTGGGGCGTTTGCTGGCGGTTTTGCCGGGTTCTGCGCGCGTGGTGTTGTCGTCTCGTCGGGATCCGCCGATCAGGCTGCACCAGCTGAGGCTTGCCGACGAGGTCGTCGAGATCCGGGCCGGCGATTTGCGCTTCAGCGAGAGCGAGACGCGCGAACTGCTGGCTGCGTCCGGAATCAGTTTGTCCGACGCCGGCGCGGCCGCTTTGCATCGGCGTACGGAGGGCTGGGCAGCCGGCCTGCGGTTGGCCGTGATCTCGCTCAGCGGGCACAAGGATCCCGAGCGTTTCGTGGCCGAGTTTTCCGGGACGGACAGGGCGATCGGGGAGTACCTGATGGCGGAGATGCTCGAAGGCCAACCGAGCGAGGTGCAGAGCATGCTGCTGCGAACCTCGCTGGTCGAGCGGATGAACGGTGAGCTCGCCGATCTGTTGGCGGGCCGCTCGGGGTCGGAGCAGATGCTGCTGGAACTCGAGGACGCCAACGCGTTCGTCGTCTCGCTCGACTCTGATCGCACGTGGTTTCGCTATCACCAGCTGTCTGGCGGATTTTCTGCGCCTCGAGCTCCGCCGAAAGTATGCGGATGAGGTTCCCGACCTGCACCGCCGCGCGGCGCAGTGGTTCGCTGACCACGGGGACGTCGTCGAGGCCGTGCGGCACACGCTCGCAGCGGGTGACTGGCCCGACGCCGCCCGGCTCGTCGGAGACCACTCGTTCAGTTGGGTGCTCGATGGGCAAGCGGGCACGATCGACGCGGTGCTCCAGGCGTTCCCTGAGGGCGCATCGGCTGATCATCCTGACCTCGCGCTCGCGCACGCGGCGAGGGAGCTGAACCGAGGTCGCCTGGAGGAGGCGACGGCTCACCTGGCGCTGGCGGAGTCCCACGTCCAGAGCGCTCCGCAGGCTCGCCGCCGGCGTCTTGCGGTGGCCACAGCCTCGCTTCGGTTGGCGCTCGCACGGCGTAGCGGTAGGTTCAGCGAGGTGATCGAGCAGGTGAATCTGCTCGATGCTTCGATCTCCGAGGAATCGAACGATCAGATCGCGATGGGCAGCGAACTGCGGGCGGTCGCGCTGCTGAATCTCGGGATCGTCGAGACGTGGTCCGGGCGACTCGGCGACGCCGAGCGCCACCTGTCCGAGGGAGCAGAGCTCGCGCGAACGATCGGGCGACCCTATCTCGAGGTCGCGTGTCGCGCGCACCAAGGTTTCCCGTCAAAGACGGTCTCGGTCGCGGCCGCACGGGAGCGCGGCCGCCAGGCGATAGCCCTGGCCGAGCGTTACGGCTGGGACGATCGGCCGATCCTCGCGCCCGCGCTCGGGGCGGTTGGCGGCATGGCGATCTGGATGGGCGAGTTCGACGAGGGGGAGCGGTGGCTGCGCCGCGCTTGGGAGGTCGCCGATCCAAGCGTCGATCCGGCTGCGGCGGTGCTGCTGCACGTCGCGACGGGCATGCTGCACGCTGCTCGCGGGGAACATCAGTCAGCGCTCGAAGCCTTCGCTGCGGCAGCGCGGATGGAGTCGCAGCTCACCGGCGTGCACGCGCTCGCGCCGCGGATCACCGGATGGCTCGCGGCGGCGCAGGCTCGCCTTGGGAGGACCGACGAGGCCCGCGCGACTCTGGCCGGATTCTCCGCCGAGCCCGAGCGGATTGGTCTCATCTACGACGGGCAAATGGGTGCCATCTACAACGCTCGCGCGGTGGTCTGCCTGACGGAAGGAGACCCCGCGGGAGCTCTGGATGCATTGCGTGGCGTGTTGGACGCCACGCCCCCTGTCGTCCCCTCGTTCACGGTCGTCGAGTCCCATCTGCTCGCCGGTATCGCGGACCTGAACCTGGGCGACCGAAGCGCAGCCGCCGCGGCCGCCGAGGCAGCGCTGGCGGCCGCCGAGCCTGACAGGCTGATGTTCCCGTTCGCGATGACGCAAGCCGCGGACCTGCTCGACGCGCTTCCCCGTCACCAAACGGCTCACGGCGCCCTGCTCGCCGACGTCGTCGATCTGCTGCGGGGAGAACCGGCCCCGAGCATCGATCGAGACCACCTATCGGAGCCGGAGGAGCTCAGCCCGACCGAGCTCCGCGTACTGCGATACCTACCGACGAATCTGACGCGGCCCGAGATCGCGAGCGAGCTCTACGTCTCCGTCAACACGGTCAACACCCACATCCGCAGCATCTATTCCAAGCTGGGCATCCGTGATCGCTCCGCCGCCGTCAGGCGCGCACGGGAGCTGAGGCTTCTTTCGGCGGGACGTCCCCGATTGCGGACGTAGCGCCGCGCGGGTCGCGCGCCACGACCACCGAATCGCCGGGATTCGGCGATGACCGCTCACCGGACTGGGTGTGAGCCTGGGGCGATCGTCAACTGAAAGTCGAGCGTCCATGCCAACTCAAACCGTTCGTGAACCCAATCGATGGGCGGTTCTCGCTGTGCTGAGCGTCGCGCAGCTGATGGTGGTGCTGGACGCGACGATCGTGACCGTCGCCTTGCCTTCGGCTCAGCGGGCGTTGCACTTCTCTTCCGAGAGTCGGCAGTGGGTCGTCACCGCCTACGCGTTGGCGTTCGGCAGCTTGCTGTTGGTGGGCGGCAAGGTGGGCGATCTGTTCGGGCGCAAGTGGGCGCTGATTGTTGGCTTGGTGGGGTTCTCTGCGGCGTCGGCGGTCGGTGGGCAAGCGCATTCCTTCGAGCTGCTCGTCGCCGCGCGGGCGACGCAGGGGGTGTTCGGCGCGCTACTGGCCCCGTCCGCGCTGTCGCTCTTGACGGTCACGTTCGCGGGGACTCCGGACTGGCAGCGGGCGTTCGGTATCTTCGGCGCGGTCGCCGGCGGCGCGGGGGCGCTCGGGCTGCTGCTCGGGGGCGTGCTGACGCAGGTGCTCTCGTGGCGGTGGTGTTTCTACGTCAATCTCGTGATCGCGGTGCCTACCACGATCGTGGCGCTGCGGCTGCTGGTCAACCACAGCGATCCCAACCGCGCCAGGATCGACATACCCGGCGTGCTCACCTGGACATTGGGGCTGTTTGCGCTCGTGTTCGGCTTCTCGAACGCCGAGACCCATGGGTGGGGTGACACCGCGACCGTCGTCGCGCTGATCGCCAGCCCCCTGCTCCTGACGGCGTTTGTGTTGATCGAGAGCCGCGTCCAGCACCCGTTGATGCCTTTGCACATCGTGTGGGATCGGGCTCGCGGCGGGTCATACACCGCGCTCTTGATGACCGGGGCCGGCATCTTCGCGGTGTTTCTGTTCCTCACCTACTTCCTGCAGCTGAACCTCGGCTTCTCGCCGCTCAAAACTGGCCTGGCATTCTTGCCCCTGACCATCGTGCTGGTCATCACCTCGACTACCGTCCAGACGCGCGTGATCCAGCACACAGGCGTCAAACCGCTGGTGCTCCTCGGCATGGCGCTCGGGCTGGTCGGGATGATCCTGTTCACCCAACTGACGCCCACCTCCAGCTACGGCACCGGCGTCCTGCCAGGTCTGCTCGTCATCGGTGTCGGGATGGGTTGCATTTTCGCGCCGACGTTCTCGGCCGCGACGCTCGGCGTGGCGCCAAACGAAGCGGGAATCGCCTCCGCCATGGTCAACACGTCCCAGCAGATCGGGGGCTCGATCGGCACCTCGCTGCTGTCAACGATCTACGCCAGCGCCGTCGCCAGCTACCTCGCCAGCCATCCCCAGCTCAGAGGCCTCGTTTCTGCCGCGCAGGTCCACGGCGACACCACGGCGTTCTGGTGGGCCGCCGGGATCTTCGCGCTGGGGTTCGTGCTCACGCTGGTGATCATGCCCGCCCGATGCGAGGTCCGCGCGGCGTCGGTCAGGGCGGCCCTGGCCCGACTCGTCACCGGCAACTGCCACCACGACGAGTCCGCGGACGGCGCGGCCGTCGCAGCCGGCCCGGGCTCACCAGAGCCGACTTTGGCGCCGTAGGACCAGCCCGAGAATCACCAGCATCCGGTGAGGACAGCTCACCACGGAGGCGGCGACCTTGGTTCCGTGCACGTGCGCCCCCATGTTCCGTTCGAGAGAGGTCCGAGATGAAGCTTGACGTCAACGGCGCCGAGGTCGAGGTCGACGACCGGCACGCGAAAACCCCTCTGTTGTGGGTGCTTCGAGACGTCCTCGATCTGCACGGCACGAAGTTCGGCTGCGGAGCCGGGTTCTGTGCGGCATGCACCGTGCTGGTCGACGGGCGCAACACGAAGTCATGCCAGACGGCCACCGAGCGCGCGGTGGGCAAGACGGTCACCACGGTCGAGGGCGCGTCCGGTCCGGTGGTCGACGCGGTGCGCAGTGCCTGGCACCGCGGCAACGTCGTGCAATGCGGTTACTGCCAGCCCGGGCAGACCCTGGCCGCCGTATCGCTGCTCTCCTCGAACCCGGCTCCGGACGACGCGAAGATCGACGAGTGGATGAGCGGGAACCTGTGCCGTTGCGGCACGTATCCGCGCATCCGGGCGGCCATTCACGAGGCCGCCGGGACACTCGCGGCGGGCGATGATCCGGATCGGCTCGTCGCTCTGCCTGAGCTCGACGGTGGCCGCCTCACGCCCGAGGAGGCGAGCGACCCGGTCCGTCCGTACATCCGCATCCGCGAGGACGGGACGATCGTCGCGTACTCGAGCCAGATCGAGATGGGCCAGGGAATCCACACAGGGCTGGCGACGATCGTCGCCGAGGAGCTCGATGCCGATTTCGATTCGATCGTGGTCATCAACGCGGCCAACGGAGGCGGCCCACCGAACGACGTATACGGCAATCCCGACGCTGGAGGCGCGGTCCAACTCACAGGGGGATCCAACTCCACGAAGGGCTTCTGGGTGCGCTACCGGTTGGTCGCCGCACAGGCGCGAGCCCGGCTCGCGGCCGCAGCGGCGGAGCTTTGGGATGTACTCCCGGAGGAGGTCGAGTTCGAGCGCGGCGTCGTGCGTCACGCGAGCGGCCGCGAGGCGACGTTCGCCCAGCTTGCGGCGCGCGCTGAGCAGCTCCCGGTTCCCGATGGGGTCGAGCCCAAGGACCGTTCGGACTACACGCTGATCGGGGGCGAAGGGCGGTTGCGCGTCGACTCCGTACCCAAGATCCTCGGCAGGACCGGCTTTACGATCGACGTCAGCGCTCCCGGAATGCTGACTGCGCTCGTGCTCCACGCGCCCCGGTTCGGCGCGACCGTCGCCTCGGTAAATGATCAAGCAGCGCTGTCGGAGCCCGGTGTCACCGCAGTCGTGACGATCGACGAGGGGGTCGCTGTGGTCGCCGAAACGACCGCCGACGCGCAGCGAGGATTACGAGCCTTGACGGTGGAGTGGGACGACTCCGGGGCCGAGCGCCGAAGCTCGGAGGAGCTACTCGCCGAGCACGTGCGGTTGGTGGAATCGGGCGAGCAGGCGGTCATCGCCCGGGACGACGGGAATGCCGAAGAGCTGCTCGATAAATCGCCGACGGTCATCGATGCGATGTACGCGCTGCCCTACCTGGCGCACGCGGCGATGGAGCCCAACAACGCGGCGTGCCTGATGCGCGCGGACGGCGTGCTCGAGGTATGGGCGAGCACCGAATCGCCCGAGTACACGCGGATGGCAGCCTCCGAGGCGGCCGGCATCGACAAGGACCAGGTCGAGGTTCACGTCACGTTCGCCGGGGGATCGTTCGGGCTGCACTCGAGCTCGGGCGGCGACCCCACGGCCGAGGCCGTGCACGTCGCTCGGGCGCTCGGCTGGAAGCATCCGATCAAGGTCCAGTCGCTGCGCGAGGAAGACTTCAAGGCCGGCCGCTACCGCGCGATGGCCTTGCACCGCGTACGGGCAGCGGCCGGCTCAGACGGACGGTTGACCGCCTACCACCACCAGATCGTGGCGGAACCGACGTCGGTGAACCTTCCCTTCGTGCGAGACGTGATGTTCACGAATGGAGTCGACGTCTTCACGACGACCGGCGCCGCCGACCCCCCGTACAAGCTCGAGAACTTCAAGCTTCTGTCGACGAATTTCGAGTCCGGAGTCCCGACGATGGTGTGGCGCTCGGTCGGCAACTCGCACACCGAGTTCGCCCGCGAGTCGGCGATCGACGAGCTGGCACTTGCGGCCGGCCGTGACCCTGTCGACCTGCGACGAGAGCTGCTCGCCGATAACTCACGGACGCTGCGCGCGCTCGACCTCGCGGCCGAGATCGCCGACTGGGGCACGCCGCCAGGCGAAGGCCGCGCGCGCGGGATCACGTGCTCGAGCTTCCTCAGCCACAGTGCGAACGTGACCGAGATCTCGCTCGACGACCGTGAGCGCGTCCACGTCGACCGGATCGTCTTCGTGCTCGACTGCGGCATTACGATCAACCCCGATCTGGTCCGCGCCCAGGTCGAAGGCGGGCTCCTGTTCGGGCTGAGCGCCGCGGCGTGGGGCGAGGTGGTCCTGGGCGATGGCGGCGAGATCGTCACCCAGAACTTCGATCGCTACCCGATCGTCCGGATGCGTTCCGTCCCGCTCATCGACGTTCACCTGATCGAGTCGACCGACGCGCCGACCGGTGTCGGCGAGGTCTCCGTCCCCTCGGTCGCCCCTGCCCTGGCGAACGCAATCGCCGCGCTCACGGGCACGCGAATCCGCCGGCTCCCCTTCTCCAGGACCATCAAGATCGCCTAAGAAAGGTTCATCCCATGCCCGACGTTACCATCACCCCGAGTGAAAACGGCCCGTACATCGTCTCTGGCCCCGTGCGCCTCGTCGCGCCGGACGGACACGAGATCGAGCACCCTGACATGATGGCGATCTGCCGCTGCGGACATTCGTCGAACAAGCCGTTCTGCGATGGCACGCATGCCACGATCGACTTCGACGGGACCCTGGCGAACTGATCGCCTGACGCGTGAGCTCGGACCCGGAGTCGCTGGCAGCGGAGTCCCTGACAGAGGCGGTAGACGCTTCTAAGGCGCGGCGGAGCCTGCGCAACGGGTTCATCACGCTGGTTTTGGCGGGAGCGCTGGTGGTCGGGCTGCTGCTGGCGGTTCCGGGGCTCAAGAGCGTCGGGACGACGGTGTTGCACATGCAGCTCGGATGGGTTGCGGTCGCGATCCTGCTCGAGGTGCTTTCGTGCGCGTGCTACGTCGTGGTGTTCCTGCAGGTGTTCGAACGGGCGCCGTTCCGGGTGGGGGCCGAGATTGCGCTGACTGAGGAAGCGTTCGGGGCGGCGGTGTCGCTCGGGGGCGTCGGCAGTCTCGCCGTCGGCGCGTGGCTCATGGTCGAGCGCGGAGCGCCTGCGGGGCGGATCGCTGAGCGCTCGGCGGTGCTGTTCCTGTACACGAGCGCGATCAACGTGTTCACGTTGATCCTGGCCGGTCTGGGCGCTGTTCTTCGGCCTCCCGGGTCCGAGCAACCCGCTGCTCAGCATCGTCCCGGCGGCGGTCGGCGTGGTGGTGTTGGTGCTGTTCTTACTGTTGCCGCGCTACGTCGACCGCATCGTCCCACGGATAGGACCCGGGCGTCTGCACACGTTCCTGACCGAGACGGCCGTCAGTGTTCGCGACACGGAGCGGCTGGTGTTCCATCCCGACTGGCGGATCGTCGGCGCGATCGGCTATTTGTGGTTCGACATCGCGGTGCTGTTCGTGTGCTTCGTGGCCGCCGGACACGTCCCACCGGTGGCCCCGGTGGTGCTGGCGTACCAGATCGCCTACCTGTCGAACTTCATCCCGGTGCCTGGTGGGATCGGCGTTCTCGACGGCAGCATGATCGGCATGCTCGTCATCTACGGCGTGGGCGGCACGGTGGCCACCGCGGCCACGCTGGTCTACCACGCGATCTCGCTGTGGGTACCGGCCGTGTGGGGCACGATCGCGTTCTTCGTGCTGCAGAAGACCAAGCGGAAACCGGTCGTGCTGCGAAACCCACCCGAGGAACTGCACCCGCGCTCCCCCCGACGAGGCGCATGAGCGCCTCGATCAACCGGCAGCCGCCCGACGACTCCGATGCTCGGCGAGGACCGCCTGCGCCGCGTCATGCTGGCGGCGGGCGTTCTCGGCGACGCCGAGGGCCATCAGGTCCTTGTTGAAGACCTCGGCGGTGACGATGGCCTTGACTCCGATGTCGTCGAGCACGTCCAGCACGCCGAGGATGTCGATCGCCCCGTCGCCCGGCAGAAGACGACCGCTCGTCCCCTCGAGAACCGGGTCTCCCGCCGGCCGGGCGGGCGCATCGCTGAGTTGGACCATGTAGATCCGCTCCGCCGGGAGGTCACGGAGGGCCGCAACGTTCGGATCGGTTCCGCGGAACCACTGCCACGTGTCGAAGCAGAGGCCGAGGTTGTCTCGGTCCGTTGCTTCGAACAGCCGGAGCGCGCTGGGAACGTCGGGGACGCCCCTCCCGGGGACGAACTCGAAGCTGATGCCGAGGCCCCGGTCGGCTGCGAGATCACAGAGCGTCCCGAGTCCGGACGCGGCCTCCGCGAGCGGCGGCAGCTCGGGCTCCGCCCGAACGGCGACGACATACGACGCGCCTGCGGCATCGGCGATGTCGAGAAACGGCCTAGAAGCCTCCGACACGGCGCGCCGGTCCGACGTCGCCCAATCGAAGATCGCACCAATCGTCGGCATCGCGAGCCCACGATCCCGGTGGTAGGCGAAGTACTCCTCGGCGGTCATGTCGTCGGCGACCGCCCAGTCGTAGTGCAGGTTGACGACTGACATACCAGCGAACCCCGCGGCGGCGGCGGCGTCGATCAGCGACCGGACGTGCGCACCGCTGATCGGCGATCGATCCGGCAAGAGCGACGCGGTCGTCAGCACGAGTGGCAGATCGGCGTCGCCCAGCGGTCTCTTGAACTGCTCATTCATGTTCACTCCTTCTCTTCTCGGAACAACTCGCCCATGCGCTCCGCGATGGCCATCGCCGTGGCGTTCGTTGGAGCCCGCACAACCGTCGGTGCGACGGAGAGGTCCATGACCCACAGGTTCTCGATCCCCAGAACGCGACCGCGCTCGTCGACGACAGCGTCGCGATCGTCGCTTCGTCCCATCTTGCAAGTGCCGGAACCGTGCAGGAAATTGCCGACCGTCGACTCGAGCCAGTGTGTCAACTTCTCGTCCGTGCAGAGAGCCTCTGGGCTGGGAGACACGATCTGATCGATCAGCTCCGCAAATGCGCTGGTGTGCAGCAACTCGACGGCATGCCGGACGCCGTGGCGCAGGCGCTCGCGGTCGTGCTCGGAGTCGAGGTGGCGAAAACGCGCCAGCGGCGCCTGGCTCGGATCGTCCGAGAGCACCTCGATCTCTCCGACGTTCTCTGACCGGTTCAAAGAGCAGAACACGCAGAGAAGGCAAGGCTCTGCGGCCACGCTCTCGGCCCTGGCGTCCGCGCGCACGAAGGGGTGCCCACGGAGCTGCTCTGAGAACGCGCCGGCGTTTGTGAGCATCCACATGTCGCCGGCGAGCGACGAGCCGGGAGCCGTGTACCTGAGGGCTGCAAGGGGCCTTGCATCGGCGTGGGCGGCCCCATGCTTGAACGTCGCGAAGATCGAGGCGACGGGATGGTCGCTGAGGTTACCCCCGACACCTGGCAGGTCGAGCACGACGGGGATACCGAGCCGCCCGAGAACATCCCGGCCCGCGATGCCCGAGAGCGTCAGGATGTGAGGCGAAGCGATCCCGCCTGCGGCGAGGATGACCTCGCGCGCCGTGATCGTCGAACGACCATCCCGATTCACGATCTCCACGCCGACCGCCGTGCGATTTTCGATCAGTACGCGTGCCACCGTGGTGTCACCCCGTACGGTGAGGTTCGCCCTGTGGCGGACCGGGTTCAGATAGCAGTGAGCCATGCTCATCCGCACCCCGTTCTGGCAGTTTCGCGCCACCGCCCCGATCCCGTCACGCCGGTTCGGAAGCAGGTCGTCGAGCTCCTCGTGGCCGAGCTCCACCGACGCGCCCAGGAAGGCCTGCTGCCACGGCGGCCATTCCTCGCGCGGCGTTCGTCGCAGCGGCACTTGCCCGGTGGCCCGCCGGCCACCGTCGCTGAAGTCCAGATCATGCTCGATTCGTTCAAACACCGGCCGCAGCGCGGTGCTGGTCCACAACCCGCTGTTCCACGAGTCGTAATCCTCGGGCTGCCCGCGCGTGTAGTTCATCCCGTTCACGGACCCGGAGCCACCCAGAACCTTGCCCCGGAACTCGATCGCGTGATGGTCGTCACGCTCAGTCGGCACCGCGTCGTAGTTCCACATGAACTCGAACGGATAGCCCATCTCGTCGAGCACCGCCGGCGGGCAGTCGGCGACGCTGCTGAAGGCCGGCCCTGCTTCCAGCAGGAGCACCGAGCGACCTGGGTCCTCGCTCAGGCGTGCCGCCAGGATGCAGCCGGCCGTGCCCCCACCAACGATGACCGTGTCGAGCATCGATTTAGCCATCCCGCCCCCCTTTCTCCCGCTCGGCGTTGCCTGATCAGTTGCTCCGCAGTCAAGCAGAATCGACAGCGCGCCGCCGGATCGCTCCCGCGCCGCAAGCTCGTCGGCCTGCGTGCGATCGCGCTCTTGACCTTCACACCACGTGAAGGCGTATCAATAGCGAGGTCATGTTGAACATTGGAGAGTTTGCACGGCTCGGCCAGGTGTCGCGGCGCATGTTGCGCCACTACGACGAGCTCGGGCTCCTCCCACCCGATCGGATCGATCCCGACAGCGGATACCGCTTCTACAGCGTCCATCAACTGGGGCGCCTGCATCGCATCGTCGCTCTGCGCGACATCGGCTTCGGCCTCGAGCAGATCCGCCAGATCCTCACCCAGGACATCTCCGTGGAGGAGTTGCGCGGAATGCTGAGGCTCCGTCGAGCTCAGATCGAGCAGACGCTGGGGGAGGAGCAGGACCGGCTCCGTCGAGTCGAAGCACATCTCCGAGCACTTGAATG
Organism: uncultured Solirubrobacterales bacterium; assembly: GCA_963763525.1. Lineage (GTDB taxonomy): Bacteria > Actinomycetota > Thermoleophilia > Solirubrobacterales > Solirubrobacteraceae > Palsa-465. Next base: position 783,882 of record CAVXPA010000002.1, on the reverse strand, counting down.
GAGCGAGACCGTGGAGTTACAGGATATCGTCATCAAGCAGACTCAGCCGATCCGCGTTGCGCAGGCGTCCGCGGGCGGACTGACACACGCTGATATCGCAGCCGCGTTCGGCCGGCTGCTGCCTCAGGTGATCGCACACCTCGAGGCAGTCGGGGCCAAGCCCGGCATCTCGGTCGGTGTCTATGAGGACGACGGTGGCACCGCGCCTGAAGGCGGGATTGTGCTGCACGCAGGCTTCGACGTCGGCGATCGGGACGTGCCCGACAGCGACACCGTACGGGTCGTCAGCCTACCCATCATCGAAGTTGCCGCCGCCCCCTACCGGGGAGGCGTCGACGGGATCATGGCCGCGTGGGAAGCACTCGTGCGCTGGATCGAGGACAGCGGCTACCGCCTCATGGGCGATTGCCGGGAGCTCTACCACGAGTGGCACGACGAGGACTCATCCGGCAACGTCATGGAGCTGCAACAACCGATCGCCCGCTGAGCGACCGCAGCTCAACGCCACCAAACGAGGGCGATCGTCTGGGGGCCGTGACGGCCCGCGGCGTTGACGGCTGCCAGAGTGGCCGATATCCTGGCACGGAGATTCGAGGCAATCACAAGGAGGGCTCGGCTGATGTGGGGTACTCGTCTGCGGGCGATTCGAGGTGCCGTGTCGGCTGCGTCACTGATACTGATCGCCGGGCTGGCCGCGGTTCCGGCGGCCGCGGCGCAGGGCTGGAGCATGCAGCAGTTCCAGCTGCCGGCTGATTTCTCCACGGGCACGATGAGTGACGTGTCGTGTGCAGCGCGCGCGTGCATCGCTGTGGGCTATTACGACACGACCTCGAACACCCAATCCACTTGGGCCGAGCAGTGGAACGGCAGCGACTGGCAACTGCTGAGCACGCCGAGCCCTGGCTCCTCGATCAACCAGTTCGACAGCGTTTCCTGCGTGGGCTCGTCGTTCTGCATGGCCGTTGGCACGGTCTTTGGGACTTGGAACGGCACGCAGTGGACGATCATGCCGGCGACGCCGGGGAATGCAGTCGGGGAACGCGTGTCGTGTTGGTCGGCGGACGGATGTACTGTGATCGTCGGCGACGACGGTGCGGCGAGTTGGAACGGGACCACTTGGACGAGCGCACAGATGCCTTCTCCCTTGGGCGGGGCACAAATCCACGATCTGTGGTGCAGGGCGAAGTACGCCTGCACAGCGGCTGGCGAGTACCACAACCTGAACCAGGGCCAGCCCTACCCGCTGATCGAGCGATCGAGTGGACCCGGGTGGTCCTTCACGACCGTACCGTCGGACGACAGCGCCGGCGAGTTATCGGGTGTGAGCTGCGTGTCGGGCGGTTGCGTCACCGTCGGCGAGACGAAGATCGACGCCGCCCAGCACGACACGCTCGCCGACGAGTGGCCCGGCAAGAATCCCTGGAGCGTCATGCCGCCGGCGAGCGGAGCGAACGACGGCACCGCGAGCCTGTCGGGCGTCTCGTGCACGTCGATGACGTCGTGCATCGCCGTCGGCGGCAACGACGAGGGCGTCCTCGCTGAGTACTGGGACGGGAGCGCCTGGACGGCTCAGAGCACTCCTCAGCCGTCGAGGCAGTCGAGGCTGGGCAGCGTCTCGTGTACGGCGGCGCTGACGTGCGAGGCGATCGGCGCAACCGGGTCCTCCCCGGGGCAGCCTCTCGCCGAGGGCTACACGAACAGCTGACGCTCATCGCATTGTTGGCGCTAGCCCCGTGCTTCCACAGGCAGCTCGTAGTCGACGGGGAGGCCGACGATCACGACCATCATCGGCTCGTCGCCGACGTCCTCGAGGCTGTGACCCCGGCTGCCCTGGTCTTCCTCCCATAGCGCGTCGCCGGGTCCGAGCCGCTCGAGGGATCCGTCGCTCGAGCCGATCATCATCGCGCCGCGCAGGACCATCACGAGCTGGCGCTGGGATGCCGGCTGATAACCATGCGCCGGCGCTCGTTCGCTGGTGTCGGCGATCAACATCGAGGTCGTCGGGATGTCGCGCAAGTAGCCGGACGGGACATCGAGCCTCGTCAGATGGGACTCGCCGTGCTCGTCCCCATGCAGCCGAATAATCATATTGCAGCTCCCCCGTTGAATTCGTGGGGCAGAGATCGTAGCTGAGAGTGAATTACGTCAGCCGGAGATTCCCCACGAGCGCTCCATTTAGAGACAAACCTAAAACCAGAGTATAGTTCATGGCACCGGCAGCGGAGGCGACGATGTAGGGTTGCTCGCTCTCCTACGCTCCCCATCGCGCCAGCCATGAATGACACTGCCCAAAGGCACCCCCTGGTGGGTCATGCCGCCCGAGTGGGATCGAGCCGGCCGTGAGCGCCGTCCCAGCGCTGCCGGCCGGCCTGGCGACCGGTCCGCTCGACCGGCGCCAGCGCGTGATCGTGCTGCTCATCTGCTCGATGGCGGTCCTCCTCGTCGGGCTCGACGGGACGATCGTCAATGTCACGCTCCCTTCGATCCATCGTGCGCTGCACGCTTCGCTGTCGGGGCTGCAGTGGACTGTCGACTCGTACACGCTCGTGATCGCGACTCTGCTCATCCTGTCCGGCTCGACCGCGGATCGCATAGGCCGCCGAAAGGTGTTCATGACCGGCATGGCGATCTTCGTCACGGGCTCATGCATCTGTGCCGGGGCTCCCACCACCAGCGCGCTGATCGGCGGGCGCATCTTCCAGGCGATCGGTGCGTCGATGCTCAGCCCCGTGGCGATGTCGATCATCCGCAACGTGTTCGAGGATCCGCGGGAGCGTGCACAGGCGATCGGCATCTGGGGCTCGGTGATTGGGCTGAGCCTGGCGCTCGGGCCGGTCATCGGCGGCGCGTTGGTCGTGACGGTCGGTTGGCGGTTCGTGTTCCTGGTGAATCTGCCTATCGGCCTGGTCGCATTCGCCCTCACGCGGATGTACGTCCCCGAATCTCGCGCGGAGCATCCGAGGCGGATCGACCCGGTGGGGCAGACGCTCGTGATCGTCGGCCTGTTCACGCTCGTCTACGCAATCATCGAGGGCAACAGCCGCGGCTGGTCCTCGCCTGAGATCCTTGCGCTGCTCGCGATCTCGGCGATCTCGATTTCCGTGCTCGTGCCCTACGAGCTGCACCGGCGCGAGCCGCTCCTGGAGATGCACTTCTTCAGAAGTGTGCCGTTCTCCGGAGCGAACGCGATCGCCGTGTGCGCGTTCGCAATCATCGGTGGGTTCATCTTTCTCAACACGATCTATCTGCAGGACGCCCGCCATCTCTCGGCATTCCACGCCGGGCTGTACACGCTTCCGTTCGCACTGCTGACGTTTGTCTGCGCGCCGATCTGCGGACGTCTCGTGGGTCACCGCGGCCCGCGTCGGGCGCTTCTGATCGGCGGGGCGATGCTGATCCTCGGCCCGCTGCTGTTGACGGGCGTCACCCCCAGCACTCCTGTCGCTCTGCTGTTCGCGGCTTACGTGATAATGGGAATCGGGTTGGGGTTCATCAGCCCCCCGATCACGATCGTCGCCCTCGCGGGCATGCCGGCCGCTCAGGCCGGCGTGGCCGCAGCAACCGCGACGATGAGTCGGCAGGTGGGGCAGACGCTGGGAATCGCGATCCTCGGCGCCGTAGCGGGCGCGAGCGCAGGCAGCGGCCTCGGCGCGAGCTTCGCCGGCGCCACCCACGCCGCGTGGTGGATCATGGTCGGGCTTGGCGTGGCCGTTCTGGCTCTTGGGCTCGCGACCACGACGGCGCGGGCGCGACGGACGGCCGAGACCGCGGCGCGGTGGGGGAGCCCGGTCGAGGCGGTGGCTGCGCAGCCGAGCCCAGCCGAAGCCGGCGTCTCCTGAACACGGCACTCGATGGAACTGCGGACCGCGCGTTTGATCCTGCGACGCTGGCAGCCGTCCGACGCGCTGGAGATGGCGGCGATCAACGGCGACCAAGAGGTCGCGCGCTACCTCAACGGTCCGACAGACTCACTGGCGATCGCGGCGTTCTACGCCCAGATGCTCGCGCACTGGGAGCGACATGGCTTTGGCCTGTGGGCGCTCGAGTCGACCGAACCCGCTAGCGCCGGTCGGTTCGTCGGTTTCGCCGGCCTCGCTCACGTACCGTCTTTCCTTTCGGCAGCCGGCCCATCGCCCGAGCTTGGGTGGCGACTGGCGCCGTCGGCCTGGGGCCGGGGACTCGCGACCGAGGCGGCCGCTGCCGCGCGCGACGATGCGTTCGAGCGGTTGGGGCTGCCGGAACTGATCTCGATCATTCATCCACGCAACGTCCGCTCGCAACGGGTGGCGCAGAAGGTGGGGCTGCGGCGCTGGCGCGTGATCGAGAATCCTCTGCTGGGGGTCGAGACAGACGTCTGGCGGATCGAGGCACCCAGAATCCTCGGGCCGTAGCAAGGTACGGCCAGGAGAGATACTGCTGGCGATGGTGCGGCGCCAGACGCCGGAGGACGGGCGCTCGCCCGCGGATCCGCCCCCAGAGGTGGAGGTGACAATCGTCGTCCCCCACCGTAGGCGCGCGCTGCGTGAGGTGATCGCGGACAGCGTGGGACTCACCCGAGGCCGCGTCGTCGTCGCCAGCGCGGTCGCGCTCGCAGCAGTTGCGGCGGGCGTCGTATGCGCGCGCCTGGCTCGACCGCACGAGTCCGTGCTGGCGCTATGGCGCGTGGGTGACTGCGGTCTTCCACCGCGAAGATGGCGTCTGGCGTCAGGTGCTCAACGCCGTCAGCTATTCGTGCCCGGTCCCCTCGCTTCCTCGCATCGTCGAGAGGCAGCTCGGGATCTGCTCCTAGTTGGATCCAGCGAGCGCCTTGGCCTTGATCGAGTCGAACTCTTCCTGGGTGATCGTGCCGCTGTCGAGAAGCTGCTTGGCCGTCTCGATTTCGCTCGCCGGGCCGCCCTTACCGGCAGCGTCGCGGACGTACTGCTGGAACTGTGCTTGCGCCGCCTGCGTTTGTTTCTCGCTTCGCTCAGCCATCCCGTCGTGGTTGGCGATCAGGTAGACCAACACGCCGATCCACGGAATGATGACGATGAACACCACCCATGCAGCTTTCCCCCATCCCGAGATGTCGCGACGTCGAAAGAGATCGCTGAACACGACGATCGCGACCCAGATGAAGAGGACCCACGCGAAGATGATGAGGATGTCCCACAGGACGTTGAGGAAGGGGTACGACGCAGCAGTGATCAGCAACGGGGTTCGCCTCCGGTCGTTTGGTTTGAAACGGTTTTATCCGTCCCGCGACCGGGAGTATGCGCCCTTGCGGCTGCGGGTGCATTGCTGGATCGGCCCCGGACGCTCGCGACGGCGGTCGAATGCTCCGCCGCGTGGCCGAGGATTAGGACCAGCGCCTTAACGGCTGGCTCGGATCGCCGTAGCGCGCGCGCTATCCCGATGGCTGATGCTACGGAAGTCCCTACCCGCTCTGTCCGGTGCCCCAGATGAAAATTCGGAGGCTCCGTGGATGATCGTAGGTGACTGTGGGCGTGTGACTGGCGCGGGTTTGGTGGTCTGAGCAGGCTTTCTTCGCTGCTTGCGGAGTGCCGGGCGGGGGTTGGGGGACGCGCACGGGTTCAGACCGTAGGTTCGGCCTGTCAGATGGTCCGAACCAGGAGGTCGTCGCCCATGCGCGTCACGAGCGCATTCTCTCGTCTGCTTGCCCTGCCCGGGGTGTGGGTCCGCTCGGTCTGCTTCGAGCCCGGGCGGGTCGTGGTAACGGTGGCGTTGCGTCGTCGTCTCCTTCGTTGCCCGAAGTGCTCTTACTCGACGCGCCATCGTGAGAACAAGCAGCATCACGACTCGGTCTGGCGGCATCTTGACCTCGGGGTCTGGCGGCTCGAGGTTCACGCTCGCTTGCGGCGGCTTGTCTGCCCCGAGCACGGTGCGCACGTGGAGGGCGTTCCGTTCGCCCGCGACGGCGCGCGGTTCACCCGCGACTTCGAGGACCTCGTGGCGTGGCTGGCGACCAAGACGGATAAGACGGCGACCTGCCGGCTGACGCGGATTGACTGGCAGACGATCGGGCGGATGATCGAGCGTGTCGGCGAGGAGTTGATCGACGGCGACCGGCTCAGCGATCTGTTTGAGATCTCGATCGATGAGGTCGCGTGGCGAAAGGGCCATCGCTACCTCACGCTGGTCGGCGATCATCGCCGCCGCTGCGTGGTGTGGGGCGCCGAGGGCAAGGGCCAGGCCGCCGCCGATCGGTTCTTCGCGGAGCTCGACCCGCCGCCCGAGGATCCGCCCGCGCACGCCGGGCAGCGCTCGTGGGAGCCGGCGCCGGCGATCATGGTCCCGTTCGACCCGTGCCCGACCGTGCCCGCCGGCGACGGCATCCAGGGCGCATGGCTCCAGGCTGGCGAGGAGATCGAGCTCGCAATCTTCGCGCGCGCCTCCCGGCTGAGGGCGGTCTCGATGGACATGACCGGCGGCTACGCCAAGAGCGTCCGCGAGCACGCGCCGCAAGCGACGATCGCGATCGACAACTACCACGTCGTCCAACTCGCGACCAAGGCACTGGACGAGGTCCGCCGCGAGCACTGGAACGAGCTGCGCCACGCCGGCCAGGCCGACACCGCCAACCAGTTCAAGCACGACCGCTGGGCGCTCTTGAAGAACCCCCACGACCTCACCGACCGTCAAGCCACCACCCTCGCCGCGATCCGCGCCGGCGGCGGGAAGGTCGCGCGCGCCTGGGCGATGAAGGAGACGGTCAGAGCGATCTTCGCCCCAGGCCTCACCGCCGCCGCCGTCGGCGAGCTGCTCGACCGGCTCCTCGCCCGCCTCTCACGCTGCCGACTGCAGCCGTTCGTCCGCCTGGGCCGAACGATCCGCAAGCACCGCGACGGCATCCAAGCCGCCCGACGCCTGAACTTGAACAACGAGTGCCTTTCATACTGCTCCTCCTGGTGAGGTTGTGGTGGTGATGCCCTCGGTGACGGGGCTCCGGTGATGATGACGGGCGGCGACGACGAGGGCTTGGCCGCGTCGGCGGGCGTCCGGCGGGCGGGTCTGGCCGGGGTGGTAGAGGTGGGCGCGGCGACCGTCGATCCGTCGGCCGGTGATGTCTCCGCGTCGCTGCCAGATCTTGATCGTCGGGGCGGTGACGCCGAGCTGGGCGGCGATCTCGTCGAGCGTGAGCATGCGTGCGGCTCGGAGCCGCTGGTGGTGAGACGCGATGCCGCGGTGGTTGCACAGCTGGGTCAGCGAGACGACAGTGAATGGGTGACCCCAGCCGCCGGTCAGCCCCTTGCTGTTGAGGATCTCGACCGTCTCGTCATAGGTGTGATCGTTGAGCAGTTGGTCAATCAGCGTGATCGTCGTGGGTGGTGTGGTGTGCGCCTCCCACGCTCGCAGTGGTCGTGGCACCTGCAGCGTGTGCTGTTGGCCGCCTGAGAGGCGGACGTGCGCGGTGATCTGGTCGTTGGTCTTGTTCAGTGTGACGTCGGTGACGAGCAGGCGGATCAGCCGTTTGCGTTCCCGCATCGGGGTCGCCGGGTTGGCCCACAGTGTGGGTAGGTCTGTCGCGAGGGCGCGGATCTGGGCTTGCTGTTGGTCGGTGAGCGGCCGGTTGCCGGTCTGGGTGGTGTGCTCGTACTCGTCTTTGGCGTCGGCGAGTTCGCGCAGCTTGTTGTTCCAGTCGGCTTCGAGTTGGTCGGCGACGAGCCGGTTGGTCGGGTCCACGGCGAGGTAGCGTCGGCGGGCTGCCTCAGCGGCGTGCTCGGCGCGCTTGACGCCCATCTGGCGGATCCGGTCTGCGTCTGCGGCGCGCTGGGTGAGCTCGGTTGAGACCGCGAGCGCGGTCTCGATCGCCAGCGGGGTGAGCTGTTCGAGCACGAGCTTGGCGACCGCGGCGTCGATGCCGGCGCCGCAGATCGACTGGCATGGTGGGGTGCCGGTCGCGATCCCCTCACGCGAGCAGTGATAGTCCGGCTGCGGCTCGCCGTTGCAGCGCTTGTGGTAGCTGACGGTCATCCGCTTGCCGCACTTGCCGCAGACGACGAGGCCTTGCAGCAGCGCCGGTCCTTCGCGGGCAGGACCGGCGTGGCGCTCCTCATCGCTGTGGGCGGCGGCGTTCGCCGCGAGCGTCTGCTGGTTGTGCTCGTACTGCTCGAAGGTGACGTATCCCGGGTGCGCGTCACAGATCAGCACCGTCCACTGGTCGCGTGGCTTGTGGACGGTGCGGGTGTGGCCGTTGATGTCGGTGAGTTGCTTGCGTCGTCCGTAGAAGTACGCGCCGGCGTAGCGCGGGTTGTGCAGGGTGAACAGCACGAGGTCGTGGCGCAGCGGCTTCCAGTAGAGCTCGCCGTGGTGCGGGCCACCGAGGTGCCGGCCGGGGAACGTGAGCCCGTCGGCGGCGAACTGCTTGACGACCGCGTGCGCCGAGCCGGTCTGCTCAAAGCAGCGGAACAGGTACTCGATCGCCGCGCGCACGCTCGCGTCCGGGTCGAGCGTCACGTTCCCGAGCTGGTCATAGGCAAGGCCGACCGGCAGCCGCACGCGCAACTCGCCGCGGGCGGCCTTCGCGAGCAGCCCGCCCTGCAGCCGGGCGCGGATGAAGTGCAGCTCCGCCTCGCTGATCGTGCCCTTCAGGCCGAGCAGCAGACGGTCGTTGATCGATCCTGGGTCATAGAGCCCGTCCTCGTCGCAGATCAGCGTGCCCGACAGCGAGCACAGCTCAAGCAGTCGGTGCCAGTCGGCGTTGTTCCTCGCGAGCCGGGAGCATTCCAGGCCGAGCACGATCCCGGCCTTGCCGAGTGACACGTCGGCGACGAGCCGCTGGAACCCTGCGCGGTCGGCGGCGCTCGCGCCGGACTGGCCTTGGTCGACGTCGATCACGATCACACTGTCAGCGGGCCAGCCGAGCGCGACCGCCCGGCCGCGCAGGTCGTACTGACGGCGGGCGGACTCGGTGTTGTTGGCGACCTGGTACAGGCTGGACTGTCGCACGTACAGGTACGCGTCGCGGCGGAGATGATCGGCGGTCACCTTGCTCTGATCGTTCATTGCGTCTCCTTCGGGGGGATTGGTAGTGACAGGGGCGGATCTGGAGTGACAGTGGGATTGGTAGTGACAGGTTCAGGCCGCGAGTGGAAGCACCATCTGTGTCAGCACTGCGACGACCTGATCGACGCCGGGTAGCGACACCGTCGTCTCAGCGCGCGGCGCCTCGCGGCCCGCAGACGCGAGCCTCGACGCAACGTCGGCGGCGCCGCTTGCGGGCGGGGCGAGCTCGCCGACCGCGCTCATCCACGCCGTCATCCCGCGGGCGGACAGCACCCCGTGCCCGAGCCGCCAGCCACCAGCGCCGCTCGACAGAACGGCCTCTCGCAGCCGCTCATACGCCTCGCTCAGCGCGCCGGCATCCCCTCCGGGCCTGGGGTTGTCGCTGTCAGCCACTTTTGGGGTCCCGCGTGGCGGCCTCCCGGCGGGCGAGCGCGCGCTCGATCGAGCGGCGATGAACCGTGACCCCGAACCGTTCGGTGACCGCGGCAGCCAGCGCCGCCGCTCCCAGCCCCGGGTCGGCCTGTCGCAGCCCCTGCAGATGATCGAGCACCTCATCGGTCAGCTTGTGCGCGCCTCGCGGCCCCGGCTTGGCGGGCACCAGCCCCGCCAGCCCCTCGTCGGCCAGCGCCCGTGCCGCCGAGTAGTACGACTGCCGCGAGAACCCGAACGCGCCCGCCGCCGCGCTCACCGAGACCCCATCGGCCTCGACCCGGCGCACCATCTCGTACTTCACCTGCACCAGATCCCGCGCGTCGAAGAACTCCGCCGAGCGGAACCCGTCATCGACGACCGCCTCCGGGCGCGGGTTCAGCGTCCTTGACGCCGCCAACTCCTGCGCCTTGCCGTCACGCGCCCGTCGAGCCATGCCGCTCCTCTCGCAGAGTGTCCAGCCGATTATGCGATATAGGTCGGACGGAAAGCCGCGCGAGCAATTCGCCGCCACGGCACAACGGCGGCAACCACCGGACAATACGCCCATCATGCCACGAGTCCGTGGCGCAGCCGGCGCGATTCCTTCGGACACAAGCGGCAAAATCCCACTGACACACGCGGCATAATCCGCTTGACGGCGAGCTAGTCGCTGGGAGCGGCGCGGCCCTCGGCCGAGCTCCCCAGGGCCACCAGCGACGCGACCAACTCCGCCAACGCCAGCAACCCCCCGAGGTGGAACGGCGCGCGGCCGCTCGCCACCACGACGAACGGATCCTCCGGCACCGCATCCGTCCATTCCGCGGGCAGCGAGACCAGTCCGTCCGTATCGTCGCGCACATACACGCGATCCGCCCGCCAGTTATGCCGGCGCTTGACGAACTCCAACTCCCGACCGGCCCACGGATGGAACGGGTGCGTCACCCGCACCCGCGGCAAAGCGCTCAGATCCGAGGGATCAGGCGCATTCGACGAGTCGATCCAACGCCCGAGCCGAAGCGATGAACAACCGCGTCAAGCTGATCGTCCGGCGCGCCTACGGATTCCACTCCGCCAACGCCGCGCTCGCGCTCGTTCACCTCACCTGCGGACCAGTCACCCTCACACTCCCACACGACCAAGCGCTCGCCTGACTTCACCTACGATCATGCCCGGAGAGCCAAAATTCGGGGGGGTGGGTATACCGGCTCTCGGCTCTGGATGTGATCGTTCCGATCTCGCCACCCGGCTCGATTCGCACAGAGCGCGGTCCTCGAATCGGCTCGACGCGAGCATCAGAGTGCGCCGTGCGGTGGGAATGGGGAAGCACTTCTGTCGCCGCAGCGTGATCGAACCAACCAATCCACAGGAGAGCCTCATGAGCAGCAGCACCTCGGACCAGACGAACGGCGCCGGTAGTGCTCCGGAGCCAATCCGCCCCGGGCGCGGCGCGACCATCCTCGGGCCGCGCAACCTTCCCGTCGAGCTCGAGAATCTGGATGTTCTGGTCTCGCCGGTTACTGACGCTGGGACGATTCCAAATCTCAAGTTTCCCTATGCGATGGCGCGCAACCGGGTGCTGTCCGGCGGCTGGGCGCGGGAGATCACTGTGCGGGAGCTGCCGGTCGCGACCGAGCTTGCGGGCGTCGACATGCGCCTGACGCCGGGCGGCATCCGTGAGCTGCATTGGCATAAGGAGGCCGAGTGGGCGTACATGATCGCGGGGAGCTGCCGCGTCAGCCTGCTTGACGAGGAGGGCCGCCTGTTCATCGACGACGTCGGCGTCGGCGACCTGTGGTATTTCCCGTCCGGGCTGCCGCATTCGATCCAAGCGCTCGAGGACGGGTGTGAGTTCCTGCTCGTGTTCGACAGCGGTGATTTCTCCGAGAACGAGACGTTCCTGATCACTGACTGGTTCAACCACACGCCGAAGGAGGTGCTGGCCAAGAACTTCGGGGTCAGCGAGGCGGCGTTCGATGCTCTGCCGAGCGACATCGCTCACACCCGGTACATGTTCGCGGGTGAGGTGCCGCCGCCGCTGGGCGACGACGCGCCGCCTTACCCGGTGAGCGAGCCGCCGCAGTCCTACACGTGGCATATGCACGCCCAGGAGCCGACCGAGCTGCCGGGCGGTCAGAGGCGGATCACCGACTCGCGTAACTTCACGGTCTCTGAGCGGATCGCCTCGGCGCTGGTCGAGATCGAGCCGGGCGCGATGCGCGAGATGCACTGGCACCCCAACGCCGACGAATGGGTCTATTTCCTGAAAGGCCAAGCCCGGATGACGGTATTCGCGTCGGGCGGCAAGGCCCGCACGTTCGACTACCAGGCCGGAGATGTCGGATACGTCCCCTTCGCGATGGGCCACTACCTCGAGAATACCGGGGATGAGACGCTCACGTTCCTGGAGCTGTTCCGCTCTGACCATTTCGCCGACGTGTCACTGAGCCAATGGATAGGCGCGCTACCGCCCGAGCTGGTCAAGGCCCACCTCAACCTCGACGACGCGACAATCGCCAAGCTCCCGCGCACCAAGCCGGGCGCTGTGCGATAGCCACCCAATCATTCCCTGGCCGGGTGCCGGTGCGATCCACGCCGGCACCCGGCGCTTGGAGACGGAGTCATTTTGGCTGGCGTTGGGGAAGGTGTTCTCGGCGTTCATGACCGGGAACGTCGTCTTCCTGGCGGCGGGGTTGTTCGCGCATCAATCGGAGCTGTCCCTGCACGCGGCGATCGCACTGGGCGCGTTCGGCGCGGGTGCCTGGGCGACGGCCTGGGTGATGCCTCGCCAGCAGCCCGGCGTGCTGTGGCCCGCTCGAGTGACGGCCGGGCTGATCGCCTGCGCGCTCGTGCAACTCGTGTTCTGGGTCCTCTGGCTTGCGGTGGGGGGGCACCCCGGTTCTTCGCTGATGATCCTGCTCGGACTCATGGCGTTCGCGATGGGCATCCAGACGGCAACGGCCGTGACGCTCGGGGTCCACGCCGTCTTCACCACGGCCGTCACGGCGACCTGGACGGTGCTCGTGGGCGACGCCGCGCACTGGTCAGCCACAGCAACCGAGCGGCGACGCCTGACCCTCGTCCTCGCGGGAACGCTCCTCGGAGCGTTCGCGGGAGCGCTGCTGATCGCCCACCTCCGGCTCTGGATGCCGCTGCTGCCAGTACTACTGACCGGTGGCGTAGCCGTGGCCGGGCATCAAAGCATCGAGCAATACGTGGACTCGACCCGCGCCACAGTGTCGGCCGCGGCGCACCCGCTTGACCGAGCGTTCGGGCGCTCACCTAGGGCGACCTAACCAAAGCTCCGCAGAAGCCGCTCGACACCGACGGGCGGCCGCGATTTGGCGCCGAGGCGCCATGATTAAGAGCTTCACAGGGCTACAAAGGAGGGTCACGCCATGAGCTCAGAGATCAACCTCGAGGAGCTGCAACGAGACGTCAGGTATCTCAAGGATCGTCTCGAGATCCAGGACGTCATCATGCGCGAGTCACGCGGCGTCGATCGGCATGACGAGGAGCTGCTCGCGAGTTGCTTCCACGAAAACGGAGTCGCCGCGTACGGAGGGACGCTCGTTCCGGCCGCCGAGCATCCGGAATGGTCGAACTCGGCGCACTCCGAGCGCTTCAGCCTACATGCCCATCACATCACGAATCACATCTGTGAGATCGACGGCGACAGCGCCTATTGCGAGAGCTACAACATCGCGGTGTTCTTATCGAAGGACCAGCGGCGTGCTTCCTGCGTCACCGCCCGCTACATCGACGAGCTCGAGCGGCGCAATGGCGAATGGAAGATCCGCACACGACGCGCCTTGACCGATATCGCCGTCGAGGGGGACGCTTCGTTCCTGGGCGCATTTCGCGGACGGCCGGTCGATTCTCGGGACTTCTGGACCAAGGAGGACCTTTCCTATCAGCGACCGATCGACTTCAGCGTGCCGTCGCCGCGCTGGCACTGACTCTTGACAGCGCCAGTGCATGATGGACACAGGGGACGACGATGCTCGCATCGACCCGTATCTCATGAGCAATCGGCTCCGATCGGCGTCGACGGGATTGATGCGCAGATGCCGCTGTCCAGGTTGTCGCCACCGCCCAAGATCGATTCCCATGCTCTGGTTGTCAATCCCTCCCGCGATCGAGCCGTCGGCCGTCAATGCGTCGTTGCTCTGGCCTCCGCTGATCGACGCCGACGCTCCGGTGGCGAAATTCTCCGTTCCGCCCGAGATTGACTCCATCCCGGAGTTGCCACAGCCGTTGTTCAGCCTCCCCCCTGGGCCGGTGAGGTTCTCGCACCCGCCCGTGACCGTGCTCATGGGATCGTTCGCGTGGTTGTCCAGCCCACCTGAGACCGACTGCATCCCGGTTGTCAAGGACTGAGGCCGGGCTCCTGTTCGTTGAGCCAACCACGCATCGGCTGACCTTCCGCCACCCGATGATCCGCTCGGCCGTGGTCGACCTGGCCACCGTCGTCGAGCGCCGCGCCGCGCATCGAACGCTGGCCGAGCTGTGGGACGACCAGCCGGATCGGTGCGTCTGGCATCTCGCCGAGGCGGCGGTTCACCAGGATCCTCACGTCGCCGGCCTGCTTGAAGAAACAGGCCAACGCGTCCTGCGACGAGGCGATGGTGTGGGCGCGGGTCAAACGCACTGATCCGGGCCGCGAATCTGAGTCCCAGCCCCTCTGAGAGAGCCCGACGGCTCGCGGTCGCCGCCTACATCGGCGCTGACGTCACCGGAGATCTCCGCAATGCATCCCGCTTGCTGCAGGACGCGCGTCGAGCCGCTCCCGATCTGGGAGAGTCGCTCTCAGCCGCAGTCACAGCTTCCTACGTTCTGCTCAATGCAGACGGCGATATCGACGCGGCCCACCGCCTCTTGGTCGGGGCGCTCGAGCACCAAGACCTGCGGTCTGGGGAATGCTCAGCATTGAACAGACAGTAAACAATCTCTTGACAGAGGCGCGCTGCGCGCGCTACGCTTGTTCAATGTTTGTACAGAATTTGTCGAATCGGCAGTTGCGTCGTGAAGAGGTTCCCGCGCTGGTCAGGAGCAGTCCGGAGGCCGGAACCGGTGCGCCCAAGCTGCTGTCCGCGTTCGTGTTCGTGCTCTCGCCCGGGGCTGGTGGGCGATGAGGATCGCGGTCGTCGGCGCGGGCGTCTCGGGGTTGGTGGTTGCCCATCTGCTGCACCCGGCGCATGAGGTCATGGTGTTCGAGGCCAACGGCTATGCCGGCGGGCATACAAACACGGTCCGGGTGGACACGCCATACGAGACGCAGGAGGTCGACACGGGGTTCATCGTGTTCAACGATCGCAACTATCCGAGCTTCGAGCGGCTGCTCCAGCGGCTGGGCGTCGCCTGGCAGTCGTCGACGATGAGCTTCAGCGTCAGTGACGGCGTCGGGGACTTCGAGTACAGCAGCGCGTCACCGAACGGCCTGTTCGCTAAGCGGGCGCACCTGTTTACCCCATGGTTTCACCGCATGGTGGCCGACCTGGCGCGGTTCAACCGCGCCGCCCGCGCGTTGCTCGACGAGCGTGCGCCGGATGTCTCACTGCTCGCGTGGCTTGAGCACCATCGGTTCTCGCAGACCTTCATCGAGCGGCTGATCGTCCCGCAGGTCTCGGCGGTGTGGTCGGCCGCCCCGCGGCAGATGTGGAGCTTCCCGGCGCGCTTCTTGGCCGAGTTCTTCGACAACCACGGCATGCTGTCGTTTCACAACCGGCCGCGCTGGCGGACGGTCAGGGGAGGCTCGGCTCGGTATGTCGAGGCTTTGACGCGGCCCTTCTCCCACCGCTTGCGGCTGCGCACCCCGGTGCAGATGGTGACCCGCCATCACGATCACGTGCTCGTCAAGCCGCAGGGGGGCGAGGCCGAGCGCTTTGATGAGGTGGTGCTGGCGACGCATTCCGATCAGGCCCTGGCGCTGCTGGCAGATGCCAGCGATCGCGAGCACGAGATCCTCGGCGCGATCCCGTATCAGCCCAACGAGGCCGTACTGCACACCGACCTGCGGCTGCTTCCCCGCCGCCGGCGGGCGTGGGCGAGCTGGAACTACCACCTGCTGGCCGAGCCGAAGCCGGTGACCACGGTCACGTATCACATGAATCGTCTGCAGTCGCTGCGGGCGGAGCGGGAGTTGTGTGTGACGCTCAACCACAGCGAGCGGATCGATCCGGCTCTGATCGTCCGCCGGATCTCCTACTCCCATCCCGTTTACACGGACGCCGGGCTCAAAGCGCAGGCACGGGTGCACGAGATCGACGCGCGTAACCGCACGCATTTCTGCGGCGCGTACTGGGGC
This sequence comes from uncultured Solirubrobacterales bacterium, assembly GCA_963763525.1. Classification (GTDB taxonomy): domain Bacteria; phylum Actinomycetota; class Thermoleophilia; order Solirubrobacterales; family Solirubrobacteraceae; genus Palsa-465. Next base: position 768,161 of record CAVXPA010000002.1, on the reverse strand, counting down.
TGGGGGTTTCATGAGGATGGCGTGGTCAGCGCGCTGCGGGTCGGCGAGCGGTTCGGGGCGAGGCTGTGAGTTCGAGCTGCATCTACGAGGGCGTGATTCGCCATCGGCGCTCCGAGCCGCGGCATGAGTTCAGCCATCGGCTGGCGCTCGCCTATCTCGATCTGGAGGAGCTGCCGTGGCTGCTGGGCGGCCGGCTCGTGTCCCCGCGCCCGGGTTTGGTGCGCTTTCGCCGACGGGACTACCTGGGGGATCCGGCGGTGCCGCTTGACCGCGCGGTGCGCGAGCTGGTGAGCGAGCGCACCGGCGAGCGTCCGGCGGGTCCGATCCGCCTGCTGACACACCCGCGCTCGTTCGGGCACTGCTTTAACCCGGTCAGCTTCTATTACTGCTTCGACCCGGCCGACGAGCGCCTGCAGGCGGTAATCGCGGAAGTGACGAACACGCCCTGGGGGAAGCGGCATGCCTACGTCCTCGGCGCCGGGCACGCGAGCGGCAATGTGCTGGATGTGCAGTTCGACAAGGCGATGCACGTCTCGCCGTTCATGGGCATGGATCACCGCTACCACGTTCGTGCGAGCACCCCGGGCCGGACGCTGTCGGTCCACATCGGCTCAAGCCGCGCGGGGACCGCCGTCTTTGATGCAACGCTCTCGCTGCGCCGCCGGGAGCTGACGCCGGCATCGATGGCGCGGACGAGCACGCGCTACCCCTTCGCGACGGTTCGCGTTCTGGCGCTGATCTACGCCCACGCGCTGGGGCTGAAGCTCGCGGGCGCGCCGGTCCACCCCCATCCGAAGGCAGCCCCAGCATGACTCGGAGTGTTTCCCGCTGGATCGTGTCGGTCCTGCTGCGGCGCATCAGGGTCGGGCGCCTGGTCGTTGTCGAGGCCGGCGGCCGGCGCGTCTACGGTTCCGGCGCGCCGATCGGGACGGTTCGCCTGCACTCCTCGCGGGTGTGGCCGATGCTGGTGCGCGGCAGCCGCGGGCTGGCGGAAGCGTACGCGCAGGGCCTGTGGGACTCGCCGGACCTGGTGGCGCTGATCAGGCTGGCGGCCCGGAACGCCGGGGGGCTTGACCGGCTCCGCGCGCGGCTGGCGCCGGTGCGCTGGCCGTTGCAGCGCGCCGCCGCGCTGCTGCGCCCGAACACGAAGCGGCGGGCCCGGCGCGAGATCTCCGCCCACTACGACATTGGCAACGAGCTGTTCACGCGGATGCTCGATCCGACGATGAGCTACTCGTGCGCGATCTTCGAGCATGACCCGATGACGCTCCAGCAGGCCCAGGTCGTGAAGCTCGAGCGGATCTGCGAGAAGCTCCGGCTGGGTGCGCAGGATCGGGTGATCGAGATCGGAAGCGGCTGGGGCGCGTTCGCGCTTCACGCCGCCAGGACCCGCGGCTGCCACATCACCACGACGACAATCTCTCGTGAGCAGCACGACTACGTGGTCCAGGAGGTGCGCCGCGCGGGGCTGGAGGACAGGGTCACCGTGCTGATGGACGACTACCGGGAGCTGCGTGGCCGCTACGACAAGCTCGTGTCGATCGAGATGATCGAGGCGGTCGGCTGGCGGCGGCTCGGCGCCTTCTTCGCCAAGTGCTCGCAGCTGCTGGCCGCCGACGGGGCGATGCTGCTGCAGGCGATCACGATCAACGACCGCGCCTACGAGGTCGAGAAGGCGTCAAAGTCGTTCATCAACACCTACATCTTCCCGGGCGGGTGCCTGCCCTCGCTCGCCGTGATCACACGCGAGCTCGCGAAGCGCACCGACCTGCAGGCCGCCGGTCTCGAGGACCTCACCCCGCACTACGTCGAGACGCTCCGGCGCTGGCGCGCGAACTTCGCCGCCCACGCCGCGGCGCTGGCGCAGCTGGGCTACGACGAGCGGTTCCGGCGGATCTGGACGCTCTACCTCGCCTACTGCGAGGCCGGATTCGCCGAGCGGCGCATCTGCAACATCCAGCTACTGCTGACCCAACCCAGCTCCCAACTCATCTCCGGCGAGCGCCAGGCAGGCCGGGGTCGGACCCGGCCGCACGACCTTGCGGCGAGCGCATGACGGGCTCCCTGCTGGACAGCGTCCTCGACCGCACCGTGATCGGCGGCTACACCAACGTCGGCTACCGGATCCGCAGCCGCGGCTGGAGCGCCTCGGAGCTGGGCTCGTTGGCCGGCAGCGTCGTGATGGTGACGGGTGCCACCTCGGGCCTCGGGCTCGCCGCCGCGGAAGGCTTCGCGCGCCTCGGCGCGACCTTGTGGCTCGTCGTTCGCAGCGAAGCGCGCGGTGAACAGGCGCGCGCGGTAATCCTCGAGCGATCCGGCAACCAAGCGGTGCACACCGGGCTGTGTGATCTGAGCGATCTCGATTCGGTGAGGCGGTTCGCCGAGCGCTTCGCCGCGCAGGCCGACCGCCTCGATGTGCTCGTGAACAACGCCGGCGTCCTTCCCGCAAGGCGGACCATGTCGCCAAATGGGATCGAGCTGACGTTCGCGACCAACGTCCTGGGACCGTTTCTGCTCACGAACCTGCTGCTCCCGCTGCTAAAGCGCAGCGCAGCAGCGCGGCTCATCAATGTCTCCTCGGGAGGCATGTACACGCAGCGGATGAGGGTTGATGATCTGCTGAGCGAGCGCGGCGAGTTCGACGGCCCGGCGACGTACGCTCGGACCAAGCGCGCGCAGGTCATCCTCACCGAGATGGGGGCGAGACGTCTCGCGGGCCGCGGCGTCGTCGTCCACGCGATGCACCCCGGGTGGGCCGACACGCCGGGCGTTGAGACGTCGCTTCCGCGGTTCTACAGGCTGACACGACCGTTATTGAGGACCCCCGTCCAGGGCGCCGACACGATCGTGTGGCTCGGAGCCGCGGACGAGCCCGGCCGCAGCACGGGTCTGTTCTGGCACGACCGCCGGCCGCGGCCCACGCACCTGCTGCCGTGGACACGTGAAACCCAGCATGAACGCGAGCGGCTCTGGGCGCAGTGCGTCCAGCTAAGCGGCTGGGAGGAGCCCAGCACCACCTCAGAAGACAAGGAGAAATCCGATGGCCCACTACCGAGCCGCAGTTGACACCCCGCGCGAGCGCGAGGACGTGTTCGCCTACCTCAGTGACTTCTCGACTACCCGGGAGTGGGACCCGGGGGTCGTCGAGGCCAAGCGCGTGAACGACGGAGCGGTCGGGGAGGGGACCGAGTTCCGGTTGGTCGCCGAGTTCCTCGGCCACAAGACGGCGCTCACCTACCGGATCGTCGAGTACGACCCGCCGCGGGCGGTGACCTTCCGCGGCGAGAACGCCGCCGTCATCTCAAACGACAGGATCACCTTCGAAGCCGGCGGTCAGGGAACGCGCATCACCTACGCCGCCGACCTGGGGCTGAAGGGACCGCTGCGGGTCGCCGACCCGCTGCTGCGCCTCGCGTTCAATCGCGTCGGCGACCGTGCGCTGGCCGGCCTCAGGCACAAGCTCGCCTCGACGCGGTCGGCCAAGCTGAGTCCACTGAGCGGCCGCTCGCTCGACGGCCGCAGCTACGAGCTGCCGGGCGATCTCACCAAGCCGCACAACCTCGGCACCGACATGGTCGCCGTCCTCGTCGTGGGCCGTGGCGGCCGTATCCTGGCCCGCGAGCCAGGCGGCTTCGAGCAGGACAAGGCCGAGCGCCTCGCGACCGCGCTCGAACCGCCCGCCAAGGCGGCCGCGGCATGAGTCAGCGCGTGCTGGTCACCGGCGCGACCGGGTTCATCGGCGGCCGTCTCGTGCACGCTCTCGCCGCGTCGGGACATGAGGTGCGATGCCTCGTCCGCGACCGTGGCGGGAACCGGGCGCGCGCACTCGAAGACAACGGATTCGAGCTGCACGAGGGGGATGTCCTGCGTCCGGAGACGCTGCGCGGCGCCGGACGGAGGATTGACGCCGCTTATTACCTGATCCATTCGATGGGCCGGGGCGGACCGAAGGACTTTGAGTCCCGCGAGCGCGCCGGCGCGATCGCCTTCGCTCGCGTGGCGCGCGAGGAGGGAATCGAGCGGGTGATCTACCTCGGCGGTCTCGGCGACCGCCCGCACTCCCGGCACCTGCGCAGCCGCCACGAGACGGCGCTGCTGCTGCGCGCCGACGGCCCGCCACTGAGCTACTTCCGGGCGGGGATGGTGGTCGGCCCGGAGAGCGAGTCCTACCGCACGCTGCGCTACCTGGTCCAGCGACTCCCCGCCATGATTGCGCCCGCCTGGCTTGGGAACCCCACCCAGCCGATCGCGATCGAGGACACGCTGAGCTACCTGGTCCAGACACTGGACGTCGAGGCGTCGGCCGGCAGAGAGATTCAGATCGGCGGCCCCGACGTGCTCAGCTACGGTGAGATGCTCGACCGCATGGCAGTGGTGCTCGACATCCCACACCGCCCGCGGATCCCCGTCCCGCTGATCACTCCCTGGCTGTCATCGCTGTGGATCGGGCTCGTCACCCCGGTCGACGCCGGCGTGGCACGGCCACTGATCGAGGGGCTCGCGGTGCCGACCGTCGTCACCGACCCCTCCGGGATGGAACTGTTCGAGATCCAACCGCTCAGCTTCGATCAAGCGCTCCGCCACGCGGTCGCAGAAGACCTCGAGCTGCGTCACCTGGCCGCCGCACCGGCGGTCGCGAGCTAGGGGAGCAGAGCGTGGAGCGCGTCTGGGAGTACCCGCGACCGCCGGCCGTCGCGCCGTGCGCGCGCCGGGTTAGGGTCGAGCTGGCGGGCGAGACGCTGGCCGACTCGACCCGCGCCCTCCGGGTGCTGGAGACGAGCCACCCACCGACGATCTACATCCCGCCGGCAGACGTTCGCCGAGACCTGCTGGCTGACAGTGACGCGCGCTTGACCTGCCCGTTCAAGGGCCCGCCCGGCACACTCGCCTGGTAGCCCCGAGGCGCGGTCACGGGCCGGCACCGTGTGCGGTGTCGTGCGCCGCGGTGACGAGGTCGCCGTCCAGCCGCTGCAGGCGAAGTCGCTTGCACAGCTCCTCGGTTGCGCCCGGCCCGCTGAGGAAGAGCGGGAATTGCTTGGCCAGGCGGCGGATTGGCGACGACTCGGCCTCGAGCCGCGCCGGGTCGAAACTGGCGAGGACCGTGACTGTCGGCCGCGTGCTCTGAGCCGCCTCGGAAACCGTCGCGATCGGCGTGTCGGCACCAAGGAACAGGATGCGCCAGCCATGCGAGCGCAGGATCAGCCCGAATGCCAGCAGGCTGATGTCATGCTGCTCACCGGGTGCGCACGCGAGCAGCGCGACCGGTCCGCCGCCGCGGCCCCACAACCGGGCCAGTGACAGCAGCCGCGCGCGGATCAGGTTGCTCGCGAAGTGCTCCTGACTGATCCCGAGCACCCCCTGCTCCCATTCGCGCCCGACCTGGGCGAGGGTTGGAAGAATGAGCTCGCGCAGGACGGCGTCAAGCCCGAACGCAGCGAAGCTCTCATCGAGCACCGCCTGGACGGCAGCCTCGTCGTATCCGTGGATCGCGGCCAGCAGCCGCGCCGCCGCGTCGTCGAGCAACCCCGCTGACCGTCGCTCATCCACCAGCGCGGCGCGAGCCGCCTCGGCCGCCGACAGCCCCTGATCCAGACCGTGACGCATGCGCACGACGCGCTCGGCGTCGTCGGCGCCGTACAGCCGGAACCCCCCGGAGGAGCGCTCCGGTTGCAGGAGCCCGTAACGCCGCTCCCACGCGCGCAGCACTGCGGTGCTCACCCCGACGCGCCGGGCGAACTCGCCGATTCGAAGCGCGTCTGGAGTTGACACTAGATCATTATACACACTTTAGACAAATACTTGACAGCATAGCCTTGCGGGCGATTCTTTGTCGATAGCGCCTGGGCCGCTGTTGCGGCCGTAGACACGCTTCCGATTTGTGGCCGTCTCAGTTGGGCCGAGCGCTGCATGGGTGTTGCCGGCGGTGCCGTCCGCGGTCAGCCGGCTGCGTCGTCGTGCCGCGAACTTCGCCGCCACGGCGGGCGCGTCGGGCGAGGTGACGCAAGCGATCGCCTTGGCCGTGTCCGAGACGGTCACCAACGTGATTCTTCACGCCTACGATGGCGTGGAAGGAGAAGTCCGCGTCAGCTGCGGCGTTGACGGCGACCGCGTCATCGTCGAGGTGCGCGATGAGGGCGGCGGTATCGCGGCCCGTCCGCGCTCTCCTGGGATCGGGCATGGGCTCGCCATGGTCGGCGCGATCGCGCAGTCGCCCGACATCGCTGTCGGCCGCAACGGGCTCGGCACGGCGGTGACCATGTCGTTCGGGCGCGTCCAACCGCTGCACGCGCCGCCCGGACTGGAGGCGTTGTGCGCGCTGGCCCTCGAGACTGTCGCCGACGCATCGTGTGTGCACCTTCGTCGTCAACAACTACCTGCTCCGCAAGGACGCGCCCGCATTCGACATCCTGTACTGGAACCAGGGCAGCGTCAGGCAGCTGGTGGCGCTCTGGCTCCCGGTGCCGGCGAGGTTGTTGCAGCCGCCGGTGACCGAGCTGGCTGGGTCGCCGGCGATGTTGTCGACGCCGCCGGTAACCGACGCGTATGAGTTGATCGCGGTGTTGTACTCACCGCCGGTGATGGACGCGCTGCCACCCGACGCGGTGTTGTCAGCACCGCCGCTGACCGGCGTGTAGTTGCCAGATGCGATATTGGCCGTACCGCCGCCCACGAGGCAAAGAAGTCAGAAGCGGTGTTCGAATAGCCACCGGCGATCGAAGAGTGGGGGCCGGATGCGGTGTTGTCATCGCCACCGAACACCGCCTCCACGCCGGTGTCACACGCGCCGCCGGGCCGAGCGCCGCTGCCGGCGAGGTTGTCGCAACCCCCGCGATCGAGGCGAACGGATCCGAGGCGAGGTTCGACTGCCCGCCGGCGAGCGAGGAGCCGATTCCGGTCGCCTGATTGCCGGAGCCGCCGGAGATCGACGCGAACGCGCCGGCATAGCCCGGTGCGCTGCTCGAGCAAACGCTCGCGATCGACATCGTCCCCGTGCCGGCTCGATTGGAGCAGCCGCCTGCGACCGTCGAGTACTTGGCGGCGACCGTGTTGCCGTAGCCGCCCAGCGCGCTCGAGAACTCGCCGCTCACCGTATTCTGATCGCCCGCGACGAGGCTGTCTGAGCCGCTGGCCTTGTTCGCATCGCCGAACGTGGCCGCGAAGTCGCCCGTCGCGCTGTTGCCATCGCCGCCCACCAGATCCCCGTAACCCGTGACCGACTGATGCTCGCCCAACACCAGATCGTGGGAGCCGGTCTGTTTACCCGCCGACTCGTCGTATCCCAGCACAAGGTTTCCGGAACCATTGACGCTGCTCGTCGACCCTGACCCGTCGACGATCTGCACGTTGACCCCTGAGAGCTCCACCGTCGCCACCCCACCGACGCGGAAGCCACGTAAGTCGGCGCGAGCACCGCGGTCATGCTGCCGCACGAGCTCTCCTCTCCACTTCCAATTTATACCGCAGAAGAGCCTCTCATGAGCTCTTGACAAGTGCCTCATAATCGCCGGCCGCACGCTGGAATCAAGAGGAGTTGACCGAGTCAACTCCGAGGGAGGTGAGTGGATGGCCTGCTACGTTTTGGATCTCCGGGAGATCGACGAGACCAAGGTCGCGGTCGTCGGCGGCAAGGGCGCCCTTCTGGGGCAGCTTTCGCGCGTCGATGGCATCCGTGTGCCGGCTGGCTTTTGCGTGACGACCGAAGCCTTCCGGCGGGTCCTGGCGCGAGCGCCCTCGGTCGACGAGCGGCTGGGTCGGCTATCGCGCCTGGAGCCCGATGACCGGGAGGCGATCCGCGCGCTAAGCGCGGACGTCCGCCGGACGCTCGAAGCGGTCGCGATCCCCGAGGATGTCGTGGCCGCGATCGCGGGTTCGCTCGCCGGGCTCGGCGAGCAAGCCGCCTGCGCCGTGCGGTCCAGCGCGACGGCGGAGGACTTACCGAGCGCGTCCTTCGCAGGTCAGCAGGACACGTACCTGAACGTCCGGGGGTCGGCGGCAATCCTCCAGCATGTCAGCCGGTGTTGGGCCTCGCTCTTCACCGAGCGGGCCGTCACCTACCGCCTGCGGAAGGGATTTGACCACCGGAAGGTTCAAATGGCCGTGGTTGTGCAGCGGATGGTCTTCCCGCATACCTCTGGCGTCCTGTTCACGGCCGACCCTGTCACCTCCAACCGGAAGATCGCCTGCGTGGAGGCCACCTTTGGCCTCGGCGAGGGGTTGGTCTCCGGCCTGGTGAACCCCGACGTCTACCGGGTGCGCGACGGCGAGGTCGTTGCCAAGGCGCTCGCCACCAAGCGATTTGGCGTCTTCGCCGCTCGTGTCGGCGGGACCGAAGAACGGGCGATCGAGCCCAAGCGTCAGGACCAGCCGGCGCTGACGGACGCGCAGCTCGTGCGGCTCGCGCAGCTGGGCCGGCGGATCGAAGCGCACTTCGGCCGTCCCCAGGACATCGAATGGTGCCTGGCCGACGATCGCTTCTGGATCGTCCAGAGCCGAGCGGTCACCACGCTGTTTCCCATCCCGGCAGCCGGCGATCGGGAGAACCACGTCTATGTCTCGGTCGGCCATCAGCAGATGATGACCGACGCCATGAAGCCGCTTGGGCTCTCCGTGTGGCAGCTGACGACGCCGCGGCCGATGTACGAGGCCGGCGGGAGGCTGTTCGTCGACGTCGCCCCGGACCTGGCCTCCTCGACGCGTCGCGCGGGCCTCCTCGAGGTCCTGGGCAGATCCGATCCGCTGATCGGGGACGCGCTCCGGACGATCCTCGACCGCGGCAATTTCATCCGCTTGCTCCCGGACGAGGGTTCCGGCGGAGCGCCGGTCGGGGCGCAGGCCGGTGAAGCGCCCCCCCGATCGAGACCGATCGGGCGATCGTCGCCGGGCTGATCGATCGCAGCCGGGCCTCCATCGCCACGTTGAAGCGCGAGATCCGGACGAGGTCCGGATCGGCGCTGCTCGACTTCATCCTCGAGGACCTCCAGGAGCTGAAACGGAACCTGTTCGATCCACAGGGCGCGCAGGTGATCCGGGCGGGAATGGAGGCCAACTGGTGGCTCAACGAGCAACTGGAGGCGTGGCTGGGCGAAAGGAACGCGGCCGACACGCTCACGCAGTCCGTCCCGGACAACGTCACCTCTGAGATGGGGCTCGCGCTCCTGGACGTCGCGGACGCGATCCGCCCCTATCCGGACGTGGTCGCTTTTCTCGAACGCGTCGAGGACGAGCGCTTCCTGGACGAGCTGCCCACGCTCGCGGGAGGGCGGGCAGCGCGCGACGCCATCGAGGCGTACCTCGAGAGGTACGGCATGCGCTGCATCGGAGAAATCGACATCACCAGGCCACGCTGGAGCGAACGCCCAACCACGCTCCTGCCGATGATCCTCGGCAACATCAAGAACTTCGAGCCGGGCGCCGGCGAGCGGCGGCTCGAGCAAGGGAGGCGGGAGGCCTGCAAGAAGGAACGGGGGGTGCTCGAGCGCTTGCGCGTCTTGCCCGACGGGGAGCGCAAGGCGCAAGCGACCAAGCGGATGATCGACCGTGTTCGAACCTTCAGCGGTTACCGCGAGTATCCGAAGTACGGCATGATCAGCCGCTACTTCGTGTACAAGCAAGCGCTGCTGGAAGAAGCCGAGCGCCTAGTGCACGCACGCGTGCTCGGTGAGAAGGAAGACATCTTCTACCTCAGGTTCCAGGAGTTCCACGACGTCGTGCGCACCCGTCAACTGGATGACGAGCTCGTCCGCCGGCGCAAGGACGCGTTCACGTCATACCAACCGCTCACGCCCCCTCGGGTGTCCACGTCCGATGGTGAAGTCATCGCCGGCTCATACAGACGCGAGGACCTGCCGGACGGCGCGCTGGTCGGCCTACCGGTTTCCGCCGGCACGATCGAGGGGCGGGCCCGTGTCATCCTCGACATGGAGCAGGCCGATCTCGCCCCTGGCGACATCCTCGTCACGACCTACACGGACCCCAGTTGGACGCCTCTGTTCGTCGCGATCAGTGGCCTGGTGACAGAGGTCGGGGGCCTGATGACCCACGGCGCGGTGATCGCGCGAGAGTACGGCTTGCCCGCCGTCGTGGGAGTGGAACATGCCACCCACGTAATCCAGGATGGGCGGCGGATCCGCATACATGGAACCGAGGGATACGTCGAGCTCCTGTCGTAACGGCGACCCAGCCGGCCCACGCTGAACACCGCCGTTACGGCCGTGTTATCGAGCGGCGAGTAGGACTAGGCCCGCATGGTTGTGATGTCACAGCGGCGGCCGATCTCGGCAACTGGGCACATATGAGCTCAGCAACGGAGGCGAAGGTCGCGATGCTCGGGAGCCTGGCGGAGGCGAGACGCCGCAAGCCGGGCAAGCCGGGCGGTTCGGCCCTCGCCGACTTCGAACAGGTGTACGTCGCCAACGTCGACGTCGTGATGTCGTACTTCGCCCGCCGCTGTGCCGAGCCGCAGGTGGTCGCCGATCTGACCTCGGAGACGTTCGTGCGGGCCGCGGGCGCGTTCGGCGGCTTCGACCCGGACCGGGGCACCTCGCGGGCGTGGCTGTTCGGGATCGCCGGACACGTTTACGCGCGGCACTGTGAGCAGGTCAAGAGTGGGCGCGAGGCGGTCGCCCGGTACGCCGGGTGGCGCGAGCTTGACAGCGATGAGACCGACGAGCTGACCGCGAAGATCGACGCCGAGCGTGCCGGTCGAGAGCTGATCGAGCGTTGCTCGCGGCTGCCCGAGCTGGAACGCGCGGCGCTCGAGCTGGTCGACCTCGCCGAGCTGACGCCCAAGGAGGCGGCGGCGATGCTGGACGTTTCCCGCGTCGTCCTGCGCAAGCGGCTGTCCCGGGCGCGGGCCCGGCTCAGAAAGGAGCATCCCAACCATGAGTAAGTTCACCGATCGCCTGTGGCGGGACATCGTGCGCGAGCATGGTCCCGAGCTGGCGCAGATGGAGCCTCCGGCGGCGGCCGCCCATCGCCGGCGGGCACGACCGCGCGTGCTCGCCGGCACCGGTGTCGGCGTCGCCTGCGTCGCGACCGCGGCTGTGCTGATCCTGGGCGCGGCGAGCTCGTCGCCCGCATTCGCGGTCACCCGGAACCGGGACGGCTCCTTCTCGGTACGCGTCGAGACGTGGACCGCGATCCCGGCTGCCAACCGCGCGCTCCACGGGCTGGGCCTGCACGCGCAGCTCGTCGCCGTCAGCGCCGCGTGCGACAAGGTTCTCAGCAACAGCAGCTCTGACCACACACGCACACTGACCCTCCAGGCCTTCACGCAGTCGACGCCCGCCCTGATCACTGCCAAGGTACTCGCTCGGCAGGCGCGGATCGATCCTCGCGGGATCCCCAGGGGGAAGACGCTGATCATCCCGACCTGGCGCGTGGACAAGCAGGTGCGCGTGATGCCGGAGACGGTGGTCAGCGCCGCGCCGGCGTGCATGGCGCCGCCGTGTGCACTCGGCCAGGTTGCCGCACCCGCCCTCAGCAACTCGGGCAACTCAGGCAACTCGGGCGCGAGCTCGGGTAACTCGGGCGCGAGCTCGGGTAACTCCGGAGGCGCCGCGGCGGGCGCGAGCTCGGGAAGCGGTAACTCGGGCGCCGCCTCGGACACGAGCACGACTCACCTGCACTTGCAGCCCCCCGCCTCGTGGCGCGTGCAGGTCCCGGTGACGGTCAGGAATCAGCTCGTCCATCTCGCGAAGCTCGCCGCGAAGTGGTGCCCGAAGGCCGCCGGCAGCGCGCCGCCGCCCAGCGGCGCGAACAGCGGCAACAGCGGCAATAGCGGCAACAGCTGATCCCGCCCGGCGCCGGCCGGTCCCGCCCCCATCCCTCCGGCCCTCGCCGCTCACCGGCGAGGGCCGGGCCGCGCGGAGATGGCCGTGGCTCCTGGTCGCCGCCGCGGTCGCCTGGAGCCTCGCAAGCCTGAGGGCCGAGACCCTCTCGGTCGCCTACCTGGACGACAGCTCACTGCACGAGCAGATGGTGCGCTTCGCGAGCGCCCAGTTGCGCCCGGGCCACCTGCCGCTGACGAGCTGGTTCCCGTACCTCGGGCTCGGCTCGCCCCAGTTCCTGCACTACCAGAGCCTCCCGGCGATGATCGCCGGCGCGATCGGGCTCGTGATCGGCCCGAACGCCGCCTACGCCTGGTCGCTCTACCTGCTTTTGTCGCTGTGGCCGCTCAGCGTCTACGGCGGCGCGCGGCTGCTCGGCGCGGGTCGCGGGGCGGCCGGAGCGTCGGCCGCGATGGCGCCGTTTCTGTGCAGCACCAGCGGCATCGGCTACGAGCAGCACGCGTACCTGTGGACCGGCTTCGGGGTGTGGACGCAGCTGTGGGCGTCGGTCACACTGCCACTCGCCTGGGGGTGCAGCTGGCGATGGATCCGTGACGGCCGCCATGCGTTCGCGGCCGTCGCGCTGACCGCCCTCACGATCGCGCTCCACTACGAGACCGGGTACCTGGCCCTCATCCCGCTGCTGCTGTGGCCGTTCGTCGCGCCGGGCCGGCTCGCGCTGCGGATCCGCCGGGCGGCGCTCGTGGTCGGCGGGGCGCTGCTGGCGAGCGCGTGGGTGATCGTGCCACTGCTCGACCAGCGAGCTTGGGCCGCTCAGAACGAGGCGTTGCGCAACACGCCGCTCGCCAACGGCTACGGCGCCGGTCGAGTGCTCGGCTGGCTGATCTCCGGCCAGCTGCTCGACCACGGCCGCCTGCCGGTCGTGACCGCCTTCGCCGGTCTGGGGCTCGCGCTCGCGATCCGCCGCTGCCGCCGCGACGCCGACGCCCGCGCGCTCCTCGTCGCGCTGGGAGTCTGCCTGCTCCTGTCGTTCGGGCGCGCGACGTTTGGCTCGCTCGTCGCGCTGCTACCGGGCAGCGGCGACGTCTTCTTCCGCCGTTTCATGATGGGCGTGCAGCTGAGCGCGCTGTTGCTCGCGGGGAGCGGCGCCGCGTGGATCGCGCGGATCGTCTGGGCGGCCGGCCGGCGCCACGCCGGGCGCTCCGCGTACCGCCTCGCGGGTCGCCCCCCGGTCCAGGCGGCCGCCGCGCTCGCGGCGACGGTGCTCGTGCTCGCGCCGGCGTGGGTCGAGCTCGGTCGCTACGACGCTCGCAACGCGGGCGCGATCGCCGCCCAGCGCCGCGCAGACGCGACGGAGGGGGCCCAGCTCGGTCGGCTGCTGGCGATCGTCCGCCGCGACGGCGGTGGTCGTGTGTACGCCGGCGAGCCGACCAACTGGGGCAACAGCTTCAACGTCGGCGCGGTCCCGGTGTTCAAGTATCTCGAGAGCCTGGACGCCGACGAGGTCGGCTACACGCTGCGGACCGCGTCGTTGATGACCGATCCTGAGTACTTCTTCGACGACACCGACGCGAGCGATTACATCCTGTTCGGGATCCGCTACCTGCTCGTCCCGACCGGCTACGCGCCACCGGTACGCGCGCGGCTCGTCGCCCGGTCAGGCCCATATGCCCTATGGAAGTTCACCGGCGGGGGCTACGTCCACATCGCCGCGCTCACCGGCACGCTCGCGGCCGACCGCAGCAACGTCGGCGTGCGAAGCATCCCGCTCCTGCACTCGAACCTCGCCGAGCACGGCGTCGACCCGCGCGTCGCGTGGGGCCCGGGGCGACCGCAGCCAGTTCCCCGGGCCGCAAGCGGCACCTCGCCCGGAACCGTCCTCGGCACGCAGGCCCAACTCGCCGCCGGCCGTCTCAGCGTCACCGCGCGGCTGCGCAGCCCCGGCGCGGTCGTGCTGAGCGCATCGTATGACCCAGGCTGGGCCGCGACGGTCGATGGCCGCCCGGCGCCGACGGTCATGGTCGGGCCGGCGTTCGTGGCCGTCCGCGCGCCCGTCGGCACCCATCGAGTCGTGTTTCGCTACCACGGCTACCGGGGCTACTCGCTCCTGTTCGCGGTCTGCGGGCTCACGCTGCTCGCGTTCCTCGCCGCGCCACTGCTTGGTCAGCTTCGAGCGAGGTGAACCAATCCGCCTGGTGCAGCCGTTCGGCGAGCCGGGAGTTGACGAGCCTGCAGCGTCAGGCTACACTTACCGTTCGTGAAAACTTACCGAGTTGATCCCTGGATCGCGCTGGGTGATCCGACGCGAAAGGCGATCTTCGAGCGCTTGCTCGACCGCCCATACGCGGTGGTCGAGCTTGCCCGCGAGCTTCCGGTCAGCCGTCCCGCGGTCTCGCAGCACTTGAAGGTGCTCAAGGATGCCGGTCTCGTGATCGTCCGACCGGCCGGCACGCGCCGCATCTATCAGGTCGATCCCGACGGGCTCGCGTCGGTTCGCGCGGATCTCGAGCGATTCTGGGGAAAGGCTCTGGCCGCCTACAAGACGGTCGTCGAGGAGCAAACCGAGGAGGACGGATGAGCAGCCACACTCGCACGGCAGCCACGACGGTTACAAGCTCGATCGTCGTGGAGGCCCCGATCGAACGCGCGTTTCGGGTCTTCACCGAGGATTTCGGTAAGTTCAAGCCGCCGGAGCACAACCTGTTGGCGGCTGAGATCGCCGAGACGGTGTTCGAGCCGCACGTCGGCGGCTACTTGTACGACCGCGGCGTCGACGGCAGCGAATGCCGCTGGGCGAGAGTGCTCGCGTACGAGCCGCCACAGAGGGTCGTGATCAGTTGGGACATCAGCCCGCGCTGGGAACCCGAGACCGATCGCGACAGGACGAGCGAAGTAGAGGTGCGCTTCGTCGCCGAGAGCCCCGAGCGGACCCGCGTTTCGCTCGAGCACCGGTACCTGGACCGGCACGGGGATGGCTGGGAAGGCACGCGCGACGGCGTCGCCGGCGAAATGGGCTGGCCGTTGTACCTCGAGCGGTTCGCCGCGCTGTTCGAGCCGGTGAGCTGAACGACACGCGAATGGGCCGGGTGGCGTCGGCGGTAGGCGCCGGCCGGCCTCGCGTCGGGCGGGTCATCTGACTTCGTACTTGATGTGTGTGACGCCCGGCGCGTCGACGGCGCGGATCTGCACGAGCTCGAGCGTGTCGCGGTCGAACCCCTCGAACAGGCGAGACCCGGCGCCGAGGATCAAGGGCGCGATCGAGATGTCGATCTCGTCCACCAGCCCGGCGGCGAGGTATTGATTGACCACGGATGCGCCGCCGGCCAACCAGATGTCGCGTTCCCGTGCGGCGTCCTTGGCCTGCGTGAGTGCCGACTCGATCCCGTCGGTGACGAAGCGAAACGTGGTGCCGCCCTCCATCTCGAGCGTTTCGCGCGGGTGGTGGGTGAGTACGAACACGGGGTGGTGGTAGGGGGGATCCGCGCCCCACCAGCCCCGCCAGGACTCGTCTGGCCAGGGACCGCGAACCGGCCCGAACATGTTGCGGCCCATAATCGTGGCGCCGATGCTCGCCTGACGCTCTTGCACCACGGCGGAGCTGGCGTTGACGATGCCTCCCTCTTCGCCGTGCATCTCCCGGAACTCCTTGAGCGGGAAGAACCACTCGTGCAGATCCATGCCGCCGACGCCAAGCGGATTCTCCTCGCTCTGGTCCGGGCCGCCCACGTAGCCGTCGAGCGACATCGTGATGCTGAGTCTCAGCTTGCTCATCTCCACTCCTATCGGCTGCTCCCATGGCGCTCGGCCTCAGCGCCCTTGTAGCCGGGCGGCGGGCCTTCCTGCGGGCCGATCACCGCCTCGAACTCGGCGGCGTATGCCCGGAAGCGAGGCTGCCACTCATCTGGAGCGGCTTCAAGACCGGCGAGGCGGTCGAGGCAGGCATCCCACCCGGCCGCGTTGCGGGCGGCGGCACTCGCGGGCAGCTCGTCGATGAGCACGAGGCGCGTGCCGCCGTCGTGCCGTGCGAGCTCGAACCGCAACGTCTCCTCTCCCCACGTGAACGCGAGCGCGTTCGGCTCGTCCACCTCGAGCACCTCGCCGGTGAGCGTCATATCGATCACCTCCGGCGGAAACGGAAACGTGATCCGCGCGCCCACGACCCACCGACCGCCATCGACGATCACATCGGAGGGAAACCACGCGCGAAGCTGCTCGCACTGGGTCAGGGCCTGCCACACGGTCGCGGGCGGGTCGGGCAGGTGACGCTCGAGCCGAACCGCAGGTCGGGCTCGATCCATGAGCAGCGTTGCGTCGGTCATGTCTTCCTCCGTTCGTCGAGGTGCGCTTCCAGTCGGTCGAGGTGCGCTTGCCCAGAGCCTGCGGTATGGGGCGAGCCACTCGTCGAGGTCTGCCAGCGGCTCGGGTCGGATGCGGTAGAGGCGACGCTGAGCGTCCACCCTCGCCTCGACCAACCCCGCGTCCTTGAGCACCCGTAAGTGCTTTGAGACCGCAGGCTGACTCACCCCGAGGCCGTCGACCAGCTCGCCGACCGGACGCTCGCCGTCCCGGAGCAAGTCCAGGATCGCCACGCGCCGGGGCTCGGCAAGGACATGCAGCGCCGCAAGGTCTTTCACTGACGGCAAGTATGCCAGAATAGTTATATAGCTGTCAAGGCATAAATGAGAACCACGGTCTGCCGGCGGCCGTCGCCGCGTCGCCGTCGCGACCAGCGCGGGCGGCCCGTCCAGAACGCTGCACTAGTGCCCAGGCGCAGAGCGCATGTGGCGGCTGAGGTCGCCGGTGAGGACGCGCTGGGCCACGCGCCGATCGAAGTGCCAGCCCGCCGCGTCGCGCGTCAAGCTGTCCTCGTAACGCGACACTCCGATCGTCTGGAGCGGGAAGTCGGGCAACACTTCTTGCAGCACCTGCGCGTAGCTGACGGCAACGGCGCTCGTGCCGTCCGGGCCGAGTTCGACCACCGGATTCTGCACCAGGTGCAAGGTCCTCGGTGAGCCGTCGTACAGCAGCACCGTGTCACGCGCCTGCGCCAAGACCTCGGCGCGCCCGCGCATGGTCCGCCCTCCCGGCATCGTGAACGTGCACCGTGCGAACAGATCGGCGTAGGCTTCGAAGTCTCCTTCGTCGATAGCGTGCGCCACCTTGTAGATCAACTGGATGATCTCCGACAGGTTGCCGTCGTCGGTCATCGCGACCCGCCCTCCGTCAGAGATCGCTCCGAACGGTCACTTGATCGGCTCGTCGCCGACGAGCGTCGTGCGATGCATCTCGCGATGTGACGACGCGTCGTAGGGCATCACGCGGTGCACGACGCCGCGGTTGTCCCACATGATCGTGTCGCCCTCCGTCCAGACGTGGCGGTACACACGATCCTCGCGCGTCGCCCGCTTGTTGAGCTCGTCGATCAGCGCCTGGCCTTCGTCCGCATCCATGCCGACGACGTAGTCCATCGTATCCCCGAGCACGAGCGAGCGGCGACCGCTTCGCTGCTTCCAGACGAGCGGATGCTCCCGCGCCCGCGATCGCCAGTCCGTGAGCTGCTCCTCGGTGGGATTCGGATACACCTTGCTTTGGATCGGCACCTGGCTATGCAGCACTCGCAGGCTCTCGTACCGCTCTTTCTCCCCGTCGGAGAGGTCGTCATAAGCGGCATATGTACTGGAGAACTCGGTTTCCCCACCCGAGGCCGACAACACCTTCGCGCTCAGCATCGTCGCCTTCGAGGGGGTCTCCAGCGGCGTATCGTCGATGTGCCAGTACACGGTCGCGTGTAGATACTTCGAGTAGGGATTGCTCGGCTCGAGGCTGACGACGAACAACTCGGGATTCTCGGCCTCTGGATACCTCTGCAGCGAACCGAGCTTGCGAGAGAACTCCACCTGGGTGTCATCGTCGATTTGAAGTCCGCGGAAGACGAGGATCCCGTGCCGCTCGAGCGCCGCCATGAACGCGCTCGGGAGACCGTCGTCCTTTCTCATGCGCTCGACGTCTACATCGACGACCTGTGCTCCAACCGTCTCCGTCAGCTTCTCGACCTGCAACTCACTCGTCGTCGCCATGGTGACCTCCTGGGCTCCCCAACGTTGGGCGCGATGCGCCGCAGATTCTCGCAGTAGCTTGCAACAACTGAGTTTCCGCTGCGGTAAATTATCACAATCGCTGGTCCGCCAAGGCCCCGGCGGGAGAGCCTTGCCGCGCCGGGGGCGATCAACAACAACCAGAGGAGTGGATGTGACTGACATCGGTCAGGGCGTCGCGTTTGTGACGGGAGGCGGCGGCTCCATCGGAGGGGCGATTGCCCGCGCGCTGGCGGCCGAAGGGGCGTCTGTCGCGGTGGCTGACATCCTTCCGGAGCACGCAGCTACGACCGTGGATGCGATCCGCGGACGCGGTGGGACGGCAATTGCCGTCGCATGTGACCAATCGGATCGCGAGTCACTGCGGCAGGCAAAAGCCGAAGTGAACCGCGAGCTGGGGCCTGTGTCGCTGTTGTTCGTGATCGCCGGCGCAACCTCCTTCCAGCGACTGGTCGACATGACAGATGACGATGTCGATTGGCTCTTTGGGACCAACCTGATGGGAGTCGTCAATTGCCTGCGTGCATTTGTCCCCGACATGATCGAGGCAGGGTCGGGTCACGTGCTTGCGACATCGTCGACGGCGGGATTGCGTCCCGCGTGGGTGCCACAACACTCGGCGTACGCGGCGGCGAAGCTGGGAGTGATCGGCTTGATGTTCAATCTTCGCGCGGAGCTCGAGGAGAGCGGGATCCAATCGACGCTCCTGGTGCCCGCGGGTGTCGCGACGCAGATGGGCAAATACAACCACCTTTACCGTCCACCACGCTTCGGGCCACCTGTCGAGATACACCCGCGACCCCCGGAGTCTGCGACGCGGCTGTACACCGAGCACAAGCGCGTCTTTCGACCGGCTGACGAAGTCGCCCAGATGGTGATGCTGGCCGTGCGCGAGAACCGGCCGATCGTCTCGACGGACGGCTATGACCGTAAGATCTTCCAGGAGACCTATGTGGATCCGTTCATGACTGCATTCGATCAAGTCGAGGCGTTTGATCGGGCGATGGGCCAGAGTGGCCCCAAGGGCCTGTCGTTCGAAGAGCTCCACGCCGCTTCGGCGCCGCCGCAGGCTCAGTAGCGATGATCGAGTTGGACGGGAGCGACGGGCTGCGACGCGTGCGCCAGGTCGGATACGTCGTGCGCGACCTTGAACGGGCGATGCGTCAGTGGACGGAGCAGGTCGGCGTCGGCCCGTTCTTCTACATAGAGCAGTTACCGCTGCGCGAGTATCTCTACGCGGGCGCGCCGAGCGACCCCTACATCAGTGGCGCCCTCTCCTGCAGCGGCGATCTGCAGATCGAGCTGCTCACTCAGCGCAACGACGCTCCCTCGATGTGGTACGCGTTTCTCGCTGCCGGTCACGAGGGTTTCCACCACGTCGCCTACTGGACCGAGGAGTTCGACCGTGATCTCGCCGTCCTGGCCGCGCGTGGCTTGCAGATCGGTCACCGCGGCCGCTCCGGCGCCGCCGGCCGCTTCGCCTACCTGGCTCCGGACGCTGATGGCCCGCCGGTCCTCGAGTTGTCGGAGGTCGATGCGGCCAAAGCGGCCGTGTTTGCGCTGGTCGCCGAGGCGGCCCAGACCTGGGACGGTTCCGATCCCGTCCGTCAGCTGAGCGCGCCCGTCCCCGCTGACGGTCCCGGAACGAGTGCTGTGAACAATCCATGAGATGGGTCGGCCTCGCGCCTGCCGCCGACGAGGTACTCGCGCATCGAGGGCCACTCTTCGCCCGCAAGCGAGAGGCGAGAGAAGTCATTCACCACCGTGCGCTCGACGATCGCCCAGCGGCCATCGCGCCGCTCGAAGTGATCGAGGTAGCGCCCGCCGATGAAACTGATCGTTTCGGTGCCGTCCTCCAGGAACGTCGGCTGAAGGGCGAGGAAGTAGCTCTCGCCGACGGCGCGGTCACCATCCAGCTCGATCAGGTAGTTGGTGATGTGATGCATCGCCATTTCCTTGTACCGGTCGAGGTTGCGCACGAGCAGCGGGGGGAACTCGTTCTTCGCGTCGTCGAATTGAGACGGACCGTGGTGGTCAATCGCGTTCTCGTGGTACACGGTCGCGAGGAGCTCCGGATCGGTGCGATCGATCGCACGGCAGTAGCGCATCAAGACCTGGTGGATCTCCAACCGGTCCTTGAGCTCTCGGAGTTCGGGATCGTCGATCATCGTTCGCCTCTCGGTGTTGTTGGTGGCCTTGAGTCGTCGACCGATAACGGGATTATTCGAATACTACGTCAGCCGGCGACACACCGGATGTCGGACGCGGACATCTCGCCCGTGGGCGTCCATCCTGCAGCCCGTCTCGTCCTGTGGTCGTCTCACGTCGCGGGCGACCGCCGAGCCTGGTCAACGTCCCAGTCGAGCATTTTTCTGCGTCCAAAGGGACGTTGTCCATCTCCACGAGGTTCAACGTCCCACTGGGCGGTGCAGATTGCTCGACTGGGACGTTTTACAGGTGACCGAGCACCGTTGGGTGGGATCAGTCACGGAATAGGTGCAACCGACCCGCCGCGGCTCACCCCCGCTCCGCCGGCCGCGCATCTTGCCCCCCGTCAGCGGTCAGGCGGCCGCGCGTCTCGCCCCGGACAGCGGTCAGGCGACGGCCGTGGTGCGCTGTTCCGCGACGGCGCGAATGGCGTCGGCGAGCGGGACGAACGGGTGCCCGTGTGGCGTGTCGATGAACATCCGGTTGTGCGTGATCGCGGCCGCGAGCCCGGAGTCGAGATCTGCCCAGCCCATCGAGCCGCCCGCGCCGCCGTGTGAGAGCACGTGGGCGCCGTTGCCGGTGACCGGGCTTGGTCCGACCCAGTAGCCGCCGGTTCCGACGGACACGACCATGCCGATCAGCTCATCGAGCTCGAGCGGGTCGGGCCGGGGCGTGGTCAGCTCGAGGAGCTGCTCGCGTGAGAGCAGCCGCACGTCACCGACCTCGCCGCCATTAGCCAGCAGGCTGAAGAGCTTCGCCGTCGCACGCGCGCTCATGATGCCGCCGGCGGCAGGGATGCAGGCAGCGTGGACTGCGCGCTGGTTGTAGATCTCGGGGATCACGGTGACCGCCGAAGGCATCGCCATCTCGGCCAACGGGGTCGGCTCGACCTGCGGCGCGGTGGGTGGCTCGGCGCCCCACGTCAAGACGGCCACGCGTGACTCCTCCTCAGCCGGCACGCCGAACCAGATGTCGCGCATCCCGAGCGGCTCACAGAGCTCCTCGCGGACGAAGCCGGGGAAGTCACGCCCCGCCGCATCGGTTCGGCGGACGACCTCCGCGAGCAGATACCCAAAACTCATCCGGTGGTACTGCGAGCGCGTCCCGGGAGGGCACAGCGGCGTGGCCTGCGCCAGCCAATCCGTGATCCACTCCCAGTCGCCGAGCCTCTCGACCGTCAGATCCGGCGGCACCTGCGGCACGCCGGACCGATGGGTCAACACGTGACGGATCGTGATCTCGCCCTTTCCGTTTGCCGCGTATTCCGGCCAGTAGCGTGCGATCGGCGCATCGAGCTCGAGCAGCCCGCGCGCGGCCTGGACGTGCACCGCCGTCGCCGTGATTCCCTTGCTCACCGAGAATACGGGGAACAGGGTCTCGGCCGTGACCGGCGTCCCAGTCGGGTCCGCGTCGCCGACCCACGCATCGACGATCAACTCCTCCCCGAGGTACGCGGCGACCTGCACGCCGATCTCGCCCAACGCCACGGCATGCTCGAGCGCAGCCTCGACCCGCGAATCGACCGCCGTCCCCTCGACCATCAGATCGCCTCGCTACCTACGGGCTGCTGATCGAGCGCGGCTCGCGCCCGAGAAGTTGATCCACCGCCGAATTCCATCGCCGCCTCCTGTCGTGTGCCCATCCAGGGCAACGCTAGCGCCGCTCGGCGCGGCCGGTCAACGCCCCGGCAAGGGGCGGGGGCAACGCAGCGCCGTCGAACGCGTCATGCTTATCGGCACATGAGCGAGACAGGCGCCGCGCTCACGGTCGAGGATTCGATCCTCGGCACGATCGGCAACACGCCGCTGGTGCGGCTGTCGCGAATCGGGGCTGTGCTGCGGCCGCAGCTGGTCGCGAAGCTCGAGGCGTTCAATCCGGGCGGCTCGATCAAGGACCGCGTCGCCGTGGCGCTGATCGAGGCGGCCGAGCGCGACGGCCGGCTACGCCCCGGCGGCACGATCGTCGAGCCGACGTCCGGCAACACGGGCACGGGGCTCGCGATCGCGGCTCGGCTGAAGGGCTACCGCGTGATCGCCGTCATGCCCGACAAGATGTCGCGGGAGAAGATCGACCTCCTGCGGGCCTACGGCGCCGACGTCGTGCTCGCGCCGACGGACGTCCCGCCCGAGTCGCCGCGCTCCTACTACCGCGTCGCCGACAGGCTGACCGAGGAGATCCCCGGCGCCTTCCAGCCCAACCAGTACGCCAACGAAGCCAATCCGCTGGCGCACTACGAGTCGACCGGGCCGGAGCTGTGGCGCCAGACGGCCGGCCGGATCACGCACCTGGTCGCCGGAGTCGGCACCGGTGGCACGGTCACCGGCGCCGCCCGCTACCTGCGCGAGCTCAAGCCGGAGCTGGTCGTCGTCGGCGCCGACCCCGAGGGATCGATCTATTCGGGCGGCTTGGAGGGCGTGCATCCCTACCTCGTCGAAGGCGTCGGCGAGGACTTCTGGCCGGCGACGTTCGACCCGGCCGTGATCGACCGCTGGGTCACGGTGTCCGATCGCGACGCGTTCCTGACGACCCGCCGGCTGGCGCAACTCGAGGGGATCCTCGCGGGTGGCTCCGGCGGGCTCGCGCTCCACGCCGCGATCACCGTCGCGCAGGAGATCGAGGACCCGGAAGCGCTGCTCGTGGTGATCCTGCCCGACGGTGGGCGCTCGTACCTATCGAAGATCTACTCGGATGCGTGGATGCGCCAGTACGGCTTCCTGGAGCGCGACTCGGGCCGCGTCGTGGGCGACGTGCTCGCGCGCAAGCGTGCGGCCGGCGAGATCCCGCCGCTCGTCACGGTTCAGTCGCACTTTCGCGTTCGCGAAGCAGTCGGCCTGCTCCACGAGCACCGCGTCTCCCAGCTCCCCGTAGTGAGCGCGAACGACCCCGCGACGGTCGTCGGGGCGATCGGAGAGCGCGGGCTGCTCAGACGCGCCGCCGAGGACCCGTCGGTGCTGGACGCCGAGGTCGTCGAGGTGATGGAGCCGCCGTTCCCGGCGGTCTCGACCGACGACCCCGTGCGGGATGCGATCGAGTTGCTGGTCGGCGATCAGCAGGCCCTGCTGGTCACCCGGGACGGCCGTGCTGAGGGGCTCGTAACGCGCACCGACCTGCTGGAAGCACTCACTTCGTGACCGATTCGCACCGCCGCCGTGACGCCTTCGCTACCCGCGCCGTGCACGCGGGGCTGACGCCGGATCCGTCGTTCGGATCGGTCATCCCGGCGATCCATCAGACGTCGACGTACGCGCAGCGGCGCCCGGGCGAGCCCTGGTTCGGGGACTACGACTACGCGCGCTCCGCGAACCCGACGCGGACCGCGCTCGAGCACGCCCTAGGCGAGCTGGAGGGCGGCCTCGCGGTCGCGTTCGCGTCCGGGCTCGCCGCCGAGCACGCGCTGATCACGGTCGTCTGCGAGGCCGGCTCGCACCTGATCCTGCCGGCCGATATGTACGGAGGCACCTACCGGCTCGTCGACAAGGTGATGAGCCGCTGGGGCCTGCGCTTCGACCTGGTCGATCAGACCGACCTCGACGCGTTCGCACGGGCCCGGCGGGCCGACACGCGACTGGTCTGGGTCGAGAGCCCGACCAATCCGCTGCTCAACGTGATCGACCTCGAGGGCGTGCTGGCCCGCCGGGGCAACGCGCTGCTGGCGGTCGATAACACGTTCGCGACGCCGGTCAACCAGCGCCCTTTGGAGCTCGGCGCCGACTTCGTGGTGCATTCGACGACCAAGTACCTCGGTGGCCATTCCGACGTCGTCGGTGGCGTGGTCGTCACGCGAGACGAGGACTGGTACGAGCGGTTGCGGTTCGTGCAGAACGCGGTCGGCGCCGTGCCGGGACCGCTCGACTGCTTCCTCGTGCACCGCGGTCTGCGGACGCTGCACCTACGTATGGAGGCGCACGCGCGCAGCGCCGCCGCGGTCGTCGAGTTGCTGCGCGAGACGCCCGGAGTGAGCGAGCTGCGCTGGCCGGGGTTCAGCGGGATGGTCAGCTTCCGTCACCCCGATGCCGCGTCATTGGCGGCGCGCACGCGGCTGTTCACGCTCGCGGAGTCGCTTGGCGGGGTCGAGTCGCTGATCGAGGTGCCGCAGGCGATGACCCACCAGTCCGTCGAGGGGTCGACCGCGGCCGTCCCCGCGGACCTCGTACGCCTCAGCTGCGGCGTCGAGGACCCGAGCGATCTGGTTGCGGATCTGCGCGAGGCGTTCGCGCGGGCGTCGGCGGGCTGACCGCGCTCGCGGCCGCGATCGCGGACGACAGAACGGACCTACCGGCGAGCCGACACGAGGCCGGCCCGCCGGCAGTGGAGAGGAGGGCTCCCAGACCATCTGAGGTTGGTCTGGGCGATGGAATGGACCATCCATAGCGCTGACCAACAATTCAACACTATGCCAATCAAGTCTATTGTCTAAGCGGGCGAGTGTCAAGCCGGCCGCTGCGAGACGGTCGCGAGCGTCGCCAGCCGTCTGGCCGCCTCGGCGATCACGGGCTCGCGCTTGCAGAACGCGAACCGCACGAGCGAGCGCCCTGCCACCTTGTCGTCGTAGAACACGCCGGTAGGGATCGCGACCACACCACAGCGCTCGGGCAGCGCGGCGCAGAACGCGAGCGCATCGGTCCCGACGTCGGCGTTGACAAAGTAGGTCCCGGCCGGCGCGATCGGTCGCAGGCCGGCGATCTGGAGGCCGGCACAGAGCTGATCGCGCCGGGCCCGGAGCTCGTCTCGCAGTTGCTCGAGGAAGATCGGCGGCAACCGGAGCGCCGCCGCGGCAGCGTGCTGCAGCGGCGTCCCGCCGGCGAACGTCAGGAACTGCTTCACCAACCGGGTGGCGGCGACCAGCTCAGAGGGGCCGGAGCACCAGCCGATCTTCCAGCCGGTGAACGAAAACGACTTGCCGACGCTCGAGATCGTCAACGTTCGCTCACCCATGCCCGGCAGCGTCGACGGCGGGATGTGCTCGCCGTCGAACACGAGGTGCTCGTACACCTCGTCGCTGATGCAGATCAGGTCGTGCTCGATGCACGCGGCGGCGATCAGGTCGAGCTCCGCCCGGCTCAGCACGCGCCCGGTCGGGTTGTGGGGCGAGTTCAGCAGCAGCACCTTCGCGCGGGGACCGATCGCAGCCCGCAGCGCATCCACGTCGAGCGCGAACTCGGGCGGCCGCAGGGTCACGGGTCGGCGACGTGCGCCCGCGAACGCCACGCACGCGGCGTACGAGTCGTAGAACGGCTCCAACATGACGACCTCGTCGCCGGGATCGCACAAGCCGAGCAGCGAGGCGGCGATCGCTTCGGTCGCGCCGAACGTGATCAGCACATCCTCGGGCTCGAGCCCGTACCAGTCCCGTTGATGCTCGCGCACCGCGTCCCGCAGCGGCTCGACGCCCGGCAGCGGCGCGTACTGGTTCTCGCCGGCGCGGAGCGCGGCGATCGCCGCTTCGATCACGGGCGCCGGGCCGTCGCTGTCCGGGAAACCCTGGCCGAGATTGATCGCCCCGGTCGCGGCGGCGAGCGCGCTCATCTCGGTGAAGATCGACGTCCCGAGGCCCTCGAGGCGCGCTGCTGCACTCATTCGCTGTCGGGTGTCAGCGGCGCGACCGAGCTTGCTGGCGTGAGCCCGGTTCGTCCAATCGAACCGTGCGTGCGCAGGTAGCGCTCGGCCACGAGGCAAGTCTCCTCGACGAAGCCGTCCCTGAACTCCGCCGCAGTATCGGTGTGCGGGTGCGAGCCGAGCCACGCGAGGAGTGTCATACGGCGATAGAGGATGAAGCTCGGTATCTCGCGCACGTCCGTGTCGTCGAGCGGAAGCACTCGCCGATAGCCGCGCACCCAAGAGGCGATCATCACGTCGATCTCGGGGTGTGTCTCGATGAAGCCGAGCGCGCCGCCCAAGTCGTACATGTACCAGGAAAAGCCCGAGTCGTCGAAGTCGATGACCGTCGTCGTGTCGCCGTCGACGATCAGGTTGGCGAGCCGGAGGTCGGTGTGGACGAGGCCGTAGCGCTCGGGCCCCTTGCCGAACGCGGCCAGCCGGCGTCCGAGCGTGTCGTCGACTCGCTGTAGGACGGTGTGCTCGGCGGCGCCGACGCCGGGCGCATCCTGCCAGCGTCCCCACCGCGGTGCCGCCCCGAAGGCAGCCTCGTAATCCCAGTGGTGGCGCGTGAAGCCGGGCGGCCGCCGCCATGCCCGAGTGTGCGCGTGCATTCGTGCGGTCATCTCTCCAAGCGGCTCGAACGAGTCGACGAGGCCATCTTCATCGGGTTGCGTGCCGGGGACGAACTCGAACATCACCGACTGCCGGGGTTCATCGCTCCCGGGCTCCTCGGTGTAGACGACCCACCGGCCGTCGGTGGTCGGAATGACCGCCGGCGTGTTGATCGCGCCGGCATCTCGCAGCGATGTGATCCACTGTAACTCCGACATCACTGCCGCTTGGCTGTGATAACCAAGGCGGTGCACGCGTATCACCGACGTGCGTCCGGTCGCTGGATCGTCGACGCGATAAGTCGCGTTCTCGGAGATGTTGAGGATGCTGACCGTGGCCTCGCGCGAGATGTCGTACCGCGCGAGCGCTCCCTCGGCGACCTCCTGGAGACGCTCGAGCACGGCCGAGCCGCCCCACCGGTCATGCAGCTCCACGACTCACCTCTGCCTCCGCGGCTTCGTGAGCGGATCGGCCCACGGCTTCCTCGAGGATGCTCAGGAGCTCGATCGTCAACGGCTCGTCGATCAGCGTGCCCGGCTTGAACTGCAGAACCCGTGGATCGAGCGTGGAGAAGATCGCCCACACGCCGAGCTCGTAGAGGTGGCGCATGACGATCTTGGCACCTTCGGGATGGTCGAACTCGAGCCCGATCACGAGCCCGTTCTGGCGGATGCCGACGAACCAATCGGGGTACTTCGCCTGGATTGCCCGCAGCCCTCGTCCGAGGCGATCGGATGCGACGAGGACGTTGGCGCGGGTCTCCGGACGATTGCTCATCTCGAGTGCTTTGAGCGCGACCAGGCAACCCAGCTCGGCGCCGCCGAACGTCGACATGTGCCCAAAGCCGTCCTCTGTCAACCAGCGCGCGCAGCGCTCGGACACGAGCACGCACGAGATCGGGTACAGACCCCCCGAGATCCCCTTGCCGGTGATGAGCATGTCGGGTGCAATCCCATGCTTCGAGATCGCCCACAGTTCACCGGTCCGCATCAGCCCGGTTTGCACCTCGTCCGCGATGTACAGCGCGCCGTACTGCTCGCACAGCGCCTTCACGCCCTCGAGGTAGCCCGGTGCCGGTAGCGGAAAGCCGTAGGTCGCGGGGATCGTCTCCATGATCACGGCGGCGACGCCGCCCGCGGCCAGCACCGACTCGATCGCGTACAGGTCGTTGAACGCCACGTGCCGGAACTCGTCCGGGTGCTCGGCGAGGAACAGCCGTGAGAAGCGCTCGTCGCCGGTCTCGACGGCGAGTCCGGTGTGCCCGTGGTACGCCTTGTGGATCGAGACGATCGTCCGCCGCCCCGTGGTGTGGCGCGCCGTCTTGAGCGCGATGTCAACAGCCTCGCCGCCGCCGGAGCCGTAGATGACGTTCGTGAGCCCCAGCGGAGCGGTCGTGATCAGCGCCTCCGCGAGCGCCGTCCGCGCAAGCGATGGGAAGTGGTGGTTACCGATGTCGAAGTGCTCGAGCGCGCCGCGCAGCGTCGCCACCAACTCGGGATTGCGATGCCCGAGATTGAACGTGCCGCCGTTGAGATGCACGTCGATCAGCCGCTTGCCCGACATGTCGTAGAGCAGGTAGCCCTCGCGCCGGTCGATCACCAGGGGGACGCCGGCTTCGATCCAGAAGCGAGTCTTTCCGGGGTTCCAGAAGCGCTCGGCCTTCTCGAGCACCTCGTCCTTCGAACGAAAGGAGACCAAGCCGTAATCGAACACACAGCCGCCTATCTAGAGAAAGCGCGATCAACTCCAAGAGGCACCAACAATAACCGCCGCCGCCCCGAGGAGGCTCTCGCCGGGGCCCGCTACAGCTGAGGTAGCTCGCCTGACAGCGCCGCCAGATAGCGCTCGGCGGAGCGCAGCACGCCGGCCTTTGCGTCCACGAGCACGACGCGCTCCCACCAGGCGCCGTAGACGCGGTCGAACTCGAGCGTCACCAGCACGTCCCGCATCCGCTGGACCTCGGCGCCGGGCAGCGGGATCAGGTTCGGATAGCTGTACATGAAGCTGAACCAGCCGCGATCGGGAACCACCTGCACGATGTCGCCGGAAAGGAGTGCACCGTTCCAGAGACACACGGTTCCGCCCGTGAAGTGTCCACCGAGCCGAACCAGCTCGTGGGTGGCACCGACACGGTGACGCTCCCCGGTCCAGTACTCGATCCGGGGGGACGGCCGCATCACGTGCTCCCGGTCGGCTTCGTGCAGCAGCACGACGGCGTCGAAGCGCTCCGCCCACTCGACCATCGCCGAGTAGTAGTGGGGGTGGGAGATCGCGATCGTGTCGATCGGCCCGACGCGATCGGCGGTCGCGTCGTCCAGCAGCGTGATGCAGTCCCACAGTATGCGATCGGCCAGCAGGGCCCGCTGGCCGATCGCGAACGAGGGCGTGGTGCCGATCCCGACCAATCCCGGCTCGAGTTCTTCGACCCGGTTCTCGCGCCCGCGCGCAAGCTCCTCCATCGTCGTCCACTCCTGCCCCGAAGGGCCCACGTATTGGCGCGGGTCCAGGCAGATAGGGCACACCGGCGGCGGCTCTGGCGCGGGCGTGAACTGCGTGCCGCACGTGACGCAGATCCAGGCGTGCTCGCTCGGCGCGGCCATGATGCTCAACAGTACCGCCGTCGGAAACGCGTCTCGGGCGCCGACCGCCCGTGTGAGCCTCGGGCCGTCGCCGACCGCCCGTGTGAGCCTCGTGCGGGCGCCGACCGCCCGTGTGAGCCCGGCACGCGGCCTTGCTGTTTGACCGGATCTCGCACAACACGTATCGTTGCGGCGACGACGGAAAGCGGCAGGCCGGAGGGGGCGATGGCAGAGAGCAGCAGGCAACATGCGTCCGATGGCTCAACCTCGCGCCGAAGGTTGCTGGCTCTGGCCGGCGTTGGCGCCGCAGCTGCGATTGTCGGTTCGGGCGCGGAGGCCCCTCCTGCCGACGCGGCGCTCACCACATTCACCGACGCTGTCGACATTCGCGGATCCAACCCGAGCGATGTTCAGCTGATCGTCCGGGGTGCTTCACGTCAGGCCGTCCATCTCTTCGAAGTGCAGGATTCGACCGCGACGAACCTCTTCTCGATCGACGAGGCCGGAGCGATCACGATCACTGGCAGGAGCCGGAGCAGCGTTCAGCTCGTCGTGCGAGGAGTCGCACAGCAATCCGCCGACCTTGTCGATGTCCGCGATTCCGGCGACACCAACCTCGTCAGGATCGACAACGCGGGCCACGTCGGGATCAACTCCGGCGGGCACGTTCTGAGCGCCCAGCTGTGGATCGGCACCGGCGCCGCGGGCACGCTGACCGAGCGCATCGGCAGCGGGATCGAGGTGAAGATCGACACCACCACGAGCGGTCAGCAGCCGGACGGCATCCGATGCAATGTCGCGATCGTCCCGGGCACGCCGAGCACGGGCGTTCGCGGTGTCCTCGCGCAGCTCGATGTCGACGGCAGCATCCCAAGTGGCAAGTCGGATTGCGTCGCACTCTGGGGAGAGACGTTCGTGAACTCGGCCTCCGAGGAAACGTCCTATCGAGACACCTGGGGCCTCAATACCGACGTGGAGATCAATCTGCTCAGCGACGGTCACATCAACCCTTACAACGGCGCCGCCGTGGGCGCCGAGATCGGCTGTCACAACTCAGGAGGCACGGCGAACGATGGCGGATCGCTGACGATCGTCTCGCAGGGAATCGCTCCCACCGGCGGCTCGAACGCCGTCCAGTTCGGGGCGCTGATCACATCCGGCACGGGCTCCCTCTCGCAAGCCTCGACTCAGCAGAACCAGATTCGGACGAACATCCTGATGCCCTCCAATTACGGCCGGGCGCCCGCCCAGCTTGCCATTTACTACGGCATCGTCGCCGGAGGAAACGTCCCTGACTATGACGTCGACAGCCCCCCGTTGTTCATGGTGGACAACAACGGCGCGACGTTCGTCGGCTCGTTCGGAGCAGCCAACACACTGCCGTCCGCAAGCGTCTCCCATCAGATCGGCGTCCTGCCCATCTTCACCGATCCGGGTGACCCCGCGACCGTCGCCGGATACATCCCGATCTATCAGAATCACGCCTGATGGCGAACTACAGCGGCCGCGAGTACGAGTTCCTATCGCCCGAGGAGCAGATCTCGCTGCTCGAGCAGCAGCAGCACGCGCTCGAGCGCGAGCATTACGCGAATGTCCTCAATCTGCGCTCGGCCCGCGCGCTCGAAGGGCTCGACCGCTCCGCGAAGGAGCAGGGCTCGGTGGCACTCAGGAACATCGAGCTGATCGAGCGCAAGCTCGAGCTCATCCGCCAGGAACGCGCGCGCTTGGCCGACGGGTCGGGCCCTGCTCCTGGCGAGGGTTGACCGCACCCGCTATGCGCCCCTCGCATGGACGCTCGCCAGAGCCGGGGCTTCCGTTCCGACCGTGGACGAGCGATCAGTCGCTGCGAGATGGATGACCGACGCCCGGCCAGGGCGCCAGCACGAGCACGAGGCGGGTGTCGCTGCGGGCTCGGACAGTGTGCCGCTCGGTCGGCTCGAAATGCGACAGCAACCCGCTGCCGCCGGTCACTGTTCGTCCGTCGGCATCCATGACGTCGATCTCGCCATCGACGACGAGCAGGTAGGCGCGCTCGTGCACCTGGTGCTCCTGCAACTCCTCGCCGGCGGGCAGGAGGATTGCGATCGCGCGCGTCTCCTCGTCGGAGCGGAGCACCTGCGGATGGTGCGCTTCGATCGGCAGTGAGCGGATGTCCCAAGTCTCCATGGCTTCCCTCCGTTTTCGGCGGACGCGGTCATTGCATGCATATTGCCCTCTACGGCTGGAACCCACGCGCTCGATCGGCTGCCTGCTCGGGGCGCGCGGCCTCCGTCGGGAGGAGCCAGCCGCGAGTTCTGCGGGCTCCATTTTGCAGCCTCATCGGCCGCGTCTGCGGGCCGATCTGCGGTCTGTCGGCCTCGATCGTGGGTCTGCGGGCGGGTCCAGCCGGTCTCCGCGGGCGGTCCAGCGGGTCTCTGCGGGCGGTCTAGCGGGTCTCTGCGGGCGTTCCAGCCAGTCTCTGCGCGCGTTCCAGCCGGTCTCTGCGGGCGTTCCAGCGGGTTTGGAGATCACCCGCGGGTCATGGCGGATCACGAATCTGGACGTACCGGGCGCCCGCGACCTCGGTAAGCCGCCGGGGACCTGGATAACTGCCCACTCGAGCCGCGGATTACGGCGATTGGGTAGTTGTCCATGCACACGATGGTCAACGTCCCATTCGCCTCGCGCGAGCGCACGAGTGGGCAGTTATCCAGGTCTCGGGCGGGCGTGGGGGAGGTCTCGGGCGCGCCGGAGGTCTCGCGCGGACGTGCCGGCGGGCGGGCGGCGGTACCCCGCGCGGCGCGCGCGGTCGCCGGCGGCGCCCGGAGGACGACTAACCTCCGCGACTCCGCCAAACTCACAGCCGCGCTCCCGGGCGACGAGAGGAGACGATATGAACGACCAGATCGCGACGCAGTGGGCTGCCGATCGATGGGCGATCAGCGACGTGTTCACCCGCTACGCCGACGCGCTCGACAGCAAGCGCTGGGCGCAGCTGGAGGATGTCTTCACCGAGGACGCCAAGGCGGATTGGCCAACGAATGTCACGAGCGGCTCCTGCGCGGAGATCATCGCGTTCGTCGAGGAGTTCCTCGGCACCGACGAGATCGTCACGCACCACTTCATCGGCAGCGTCACGGCGGTCGCCCTCGACGCGGACCGCGCCGAGGCCAACGCACACATGCGGGCCTACCACGGCGGCATCGGTCCTCGCGCCGGGCTGTTCGAGGAAAGCCTCGGATCGTTCAGCGGCACGCTCGTCCGAACCCCGGCGGGATGGCGGTTCACTCACTTCAAGGAGCGGATCTTCGTCATGCTCGGCGGCCCGGAGGTCTTTGGCCTGGAAGCGGTCCCGGCCGAGGACTGAACGCCCCCGGCGTGGATCGACCTGCGCCGCGCGCTCCGGATCGACCCGCCCGGCGAGTCAGGGGCGGGCGTGGGGCCACTTTGTGCAGGATTGACTCACTCTGGCCGCCGATTAGCCGCCTGAGCGATCCGCAAGACGTCCATGCCCGCCGGGCCGCCTTGACAGCGCCAAGGATCCGCGCGTACGGTGTGAGCCGCGACCGCCGTTGGTGGCGCACTCGGGCTTCGGGCACTAACCCTTCGCGAAGGAGGACGCATGGCGCAGTCACGTCAGCCGGGTAAGCGCGGGAAGCTGCCCGTCAAGCCGCCGCAGGAGCGGTTCAACATCCAGTATCTCGGCGCGTATATGTCACAGCCGCTGCCGCCGCCGTCGTATCCGATCGACGTCTCGGGTGGCATCACCGATTGGCAGATGCTCGGCAACGGGTATGACCCGACGTGCACGACGCACCCGGACGGCGTGGGTGACTGCACGTTTGCCGGCCGGCAGCACTACCGCATGGCGAAGGCGAAGGCATACACAGAGACGGAGACATGGGAGACCGCCAATGCGCTCGTCGCCGAGTACCTTGCCTACGACCACGGGCAGGACCAGGGGGCGAACATGGCCGACCTGCTCCTCTACTGGTACCACGCGAAGACGATTGTCGCGTTCGCGCCGGTCGACCACACCAGCCCCAGCGAGTGCGACAGCGCGATGACCGCGTTCCACGGGCTGTACGTTGGCACTCAGTTGACCCCGAACGCCAACGACCTGTTCGCCCAGGACAAGCCGTGGACGCTGAACGGAGAACAGCCGAACCCAGACGACGGGCACTGCATCCTCAAGGTCAAGGCGGACAGTGACACCGACACGTGGGTGACGTGGGGCGCGCTCCAGCCGTCAACGAAGCAGTGGACCGCCGCGTGCTTGGACGAAGCGTGGGTGGTCATCTTGGAAGAAGACGTGAACGCCCACGCGAACCTCGACGTCAACCGGCTTCGTCAGGACATCGACGCGCTGCACGGGACTGGGTGAGACCGGTCCCGACGGTCGCGTGGGCTAACGGATCCGAGTCGCGAACATCTCTTCATCCAGCGCCCAGCTGACACCGTGGTCGCGAGAGGTCTCGCCGCGCCACGCGAACGAGCTCGGCCGGATGTCGCTGAAGCGCCAGCGCAAGCTCACTTCGTCCTCGTCGCTGACTAAAACGATGTCGGGTCCTTCCGGCCGACCGATGAATCGCCGCACCCGGGCATTGATCGGTTCGATCCAGGTCGAGCGCCAGGCGTCGATCGCGGGATCGTAGAAGCGAATCGTCGAGCCGTGAAACGCCACCGACGCCGGAGCCCGCGGCTGGTCCAGGCCCGGGACGATCCAGACGTCCTGGACCGCGCGTCCTCCGAGCACCCAGCCGAAGTGCAACTCGCCGGTGGCTTTCGCAGACGAGGCCCCCGTCCAGTCCAGGTGCCACGAGCCGACGAACTGGCCGAACAGCATGAGCTTGTCGGCGTGGGCGCCCGTCGGGCCGCCGACGTGCAGCGCGCTGATCAGACCACTGTCCTGTCGAGGCTCGCTCATGGTGCTCATCGCTTCTCCTCTCTGGGTCGAACCCCGTTCTCCTCTCCGGGGGGCGAACCCCCTTCTCCTCTCCGGGTCGAACCCCCTCGGGACAGTGCGAACTCCCTCGGGGGCGGTGCGAACCCCCTCGGGACGGTGCAGATCCCGAGCGCGATGAGGACACGCTAGCGCCAACGACCGGGACGGGGGCGCTGCGTCGCCTCGACCTCGCCGCGGGGTGGGGGCCGCTGCGTCGCCAAGCGCATCCGCGATCATGGTGCGATGCCTGATCAGCGGACGACGGCGACCGGTTTCGAGATCCCGCGGATCCCCGCCTCGGCGGGCGCGCTGATCTTCGACGCGACGGGCCGTCTGTTGCTGTTGAAGCCCAATTACAAGAAGGGCTGGACGATTCCCGGTGGCCAGGTCGACGCCGGCGGCGAGTCGCCGTGGGACGCCTGCAGGCGCGAGGCCCAGGAGGAGTGCGGGCTCGAGCTGACCACGGGGAGGTTGGTGTGCGTGGACTTTCTGCGGCCCAAGCCGAACCGGCCCGGCGGCGCTCGGTTCCTGTTCGACTGCGGCACGTTGAGCGAGCGGCAGCTCGGAGCGATCAGAGTGCAAGCCGAGGAGATCGACGATTACCGATTCGCGCAGCTGGCTGAGGCGGTGACGCTTCTGAGCGGGCCACTGAGACGCCGCGTGTCAGCGGGTGTCGGAGCGGAGCATTGCGTCTATCTCGAGAATGGCCACCCGGTGCCCGGCGTCGCAAGCTGAGTATACTCCCGCCCCGGTACGACCTGTCAATTGCGGTGAAAGGAGTGGGGTATGAGCGAGCCGACATTGGAGGATCGGATCCTGGTTCGGGAGCTTTACGACCGGATGCTGTGGGCGTTGAACAACGGCGATCCCGACACGATCCGCGAGCTCCACACTCCGGACATGGAGACGGACCGGTGGGATCACGCGAAGAGTGGCGTCGAAGGTCCCATTGGCGCCTCGAGCGCCTGGCCGAACGACGAAGTCGGGCGCACGCGTCAGCATCACATCACCACGTTCATCGTCGATCCGGACCCGGAAGGCCGCGAAGACCACCTCGGCGTGCGTTTTTACTTCATCGTCACCGAGGTGACAGACCCACCGGACATCAAGATTCGCTGGAGCAGCCTCTCGCGCGACGTCGTCAAGAAGGTCGACGGCAAGTGGAAGATCTGGCGTCGTGACATCAAGCTGAACGACAACCGAACCGCCTGACGGCGAGGTCGGCGGGCGCGCCGCCCGCGCGTTCATCGTCGGCGCCGCCCGTGCGCTGATCGTCGGCCGCGCCCCTGCGCTTATCGTCGGCCGCGCCCCTGCGCTCATCCTCGCCCCGCGCATGCCCTCGTGGTCGGCCCCGCCCGTGCGCTGATCGTCGGTCGTTACTCTCTGTGGGGATGCTCGAGCTGCGCGAGCTCCCCACTGTTCGCGACCACGTAGGTGACCGGAGCGTGCGCGTACTCGTGCTGTGCGCTGATATCGGCGAGGGGCACGTGACGGTCGCGCGATCGCTCCATGACGCGCTACGCGAACGCGACGACGTCGAGGCGGTCGCCTTGCGGACCGATCTGTCGGTGATGGGCCCCCGGTTCGGGCGCTTCATGACCAACGGGTTCCACACCCATCTGGATCGGGGCTGGACGTACGACCTTGCGTACCGGGTGTTCTTCGAGCGCCCGGTGCCGCGCAAGGGCGCACAGTTCGCGCTTGCGGCGCTCGCGGGCCGTGCGCTGAAGCGCACGATCGAGGACTTCGGCGCCGACGTCGTGGTCGCGGAGTATCCAGTGCTGAGTGCCGCGCTTGGCGTCCTGCGCGAGCGATGCCGGCTCGCGGTGCCGATCTGCTCCTCGATCTCCGATCCGGCCGGGCTTCACTACTGGGCGCACCCCGGGATCGATCTGCACCTCCTCTCGTGGCCCGAGGCGCAAGCGGAGGTCGACGAGATCGCCGGGCCTGGGCGCGCCGCCGTGGTGCGCCCGCTGATCGACAAGCGGTTCGGTTCGCTTCCGTCGCGCGCGAGCGCACGCAGGGCTCTGTCACTGCCCGAGCGAGCTCCCGTCGTTCTCGTCTCCGGCGGTGGCTGGGGCATGGGCGATCTCGCGGGAGCGACCGGCGTCGCGCTCGAGAGCGGACGCGACGCGCTCGTGGTGTGCCTCGCGGGACGCAGCGTCGAGGCTCGCGAGCGGCTGATCGCGAGCTACGGGCGGCACCCGCGCGTCCGGGTGCTCGGCTTCAGCGACCAGATGCCGGCACTGCTCGTCGCCGCGGACTTGATCGTGCACACGACCGGTGGCACGACCGCGCTCGAGGCGCGGGTCGCCGGCTGCCCGCTGATCAACTACGGCACCGGCGTCGCGCACGTCCGCACACACGCGATCGCGCTGGCCTCGCGCGGCTTGGCGGAATGGGCCCCGGATCGCGCGGCGCTCGCCCCGGCCGTTCGTCGCGCGCTGTCGCGCCCCAGACCGGTGCCGCTGTCCAGCGAGCAGCTGCCCGACGCCGCGAGTCTCGTGGTCGCGGTCGCCCGCGGTGTGCACCTCAGTCCGACGAACCGGCGTCCCCGCGCCGGCGGCACGCCGGCAGTCCCGGTGCCTCTTCGATGACCGGGATCGGACTGCTGTTTGCGCTCGCCGCGTCGGTTGCGAATGCGTTCGCGATCGTTCTGCAGGCGGCCGAGGCCCGGCTCGCGCCGGGCAGCCTCGGCGGACGACCTTCGCTCCTGCTGCGGCTTGCTCGTCGCCGGCGCTGGCTGGCGGGCTTGGCATTGACGCTGATCGCGTGGCCGCTGCAGCTCGTCGCGCTGAGCCTGGCCCCGATCACGGTCGTGCAGCCGGCCCTGACCGTCTCGCTACTGATTCTGCTGGCGGTCGCGCGGACCAGGCTGCACGAGCGAGTTGGGCCGGTGGAAGTCGTCGGCGCGCTTGCGATCGTGGTTGGAGTGACGGCGATCGTGCTGGCCGCGCCGCGGCACGACGGCATGGATCCCGAGGCAGTGCGGGCGGCCGTGCCGCTCTTGCTCGTGGGTGGTGCCGCGATTCTCTGTTACGCGTCCGGTCGTTTTGCACCAAACCGGCGGCTGTCATTCGTGATCGGCGCCGGGCTCGCCTACGGGTGGGTGGACTTCGTTAACAAGCTGCTCGCGGATGACCTCTCGACCGGCCGCTGGCCGCTCGCCGCACTCTGGCTCGCCGCGACGTTGTGCTTCGGGGCGCTGGCGTTCCTCCAAGAGACGAGTGCACTGCAGTCGCGGCCGGCTGTCACTGTGACGCCGGTCGTGGGAGCCATCCAGGATCCGCTCGCCGTGCTCATGGCACTGTGGGTCGGCGTCGAGAGCTGGGGCGCCGGCGCGAGCCATCTCGTGCCGCTCGTGGGCGGCCTCGCCGCCGTCACGGCCGGCGGGGTGCTGCTCGGCCGCTCCTCTGCGGTGGCCCGCGCCTCCAGCCACGAGCAGGCCAGGCCGACCCGGGCACGACATGCACCAGCCGGCTGTCTGGGCGAGCCGATCGCCGAGTAAGAATCGCCGCGACTCCCCACCGCCGCGGACGAATCAACCGCTCACGGTTCAGGACTACGTGATGATCTGCTCGCGGACGGGGCCGTATTGCGCACGGCGGATGACGTCCGACTGGAGCCAGGCATGCGGGAAGCCGAGCTCGATCGCGCTGACCGTGTTCAGCTGCTCGACGTGCTCGGGCGTCAGGCGGACGTCTAGCGCTGCGAGGTTGTCCGCGTGTTGCTGCTCGGTCGTCGCGCCCACGATTGGCATCACGCGCGCCGGCAGCTGAAGCAGCCAGGCGATCGCCACTTGCGACGGCGTCACGCCGAGGTCCTCGGCGACCGCGACCGTCTTGCGGACGACCGCTTCGGTCCGCGCATCCATCTGGGCGCTGCCTGTTACCGTGATGCGACCCCTCGCAGCCGGGTCCAGATACTTGCCGCTCAGCATGCCCCTGGCCAGTGGCGACCAGGCCGCGACCGACAAGCCGAGGCTATTGGCCATCGGGATCAGGTCGCGCTCCGGCGTGCGCTCCAGAAGGCTGTACTGCGTCTGCAGCGCGACGAACGGGGACCAGTCACGCAGCTCCGCGATCGCATTGGCCCGAGAGATCTCCCACGCGGGCCAGTCGGAAACGCCGACGTATAGCACCTTTCCGAGGCGGACCTGATCGTCCAGTGCACGCATCGTCTCCTCGACGGGTGTCAACTCGTCGCGGAAGTGCACCCACAACAGGTCGATGCGATCCGTACGCAGGCGGCGAAGCGACGCCTCCACGGCCTCGACCAGATGGCGCCGGTTCATACCACCGCCGTTGGGGTCCTCCGGACGTACCGTCATCGAATACTTCGTCGAGAGCACGAGGCGCTCACGGCGAGCGCCGAGGAGACGACCCAACAGCTCTTCGGCCGTGCCGTTGGTGTACACGTCGGCGGTGTCGATCACGTTGCCGCCGATGTCGAGGTACATGTCGAGCATGCGTGCAGAGACATCCTCGGGCGCGCCCCAACCCCATTCCTGACCGAACGTCATCGTGCCGAGCCACAGCTCCGACACGCGCAGGCCGCTTCGTCCCAGGAGCCGGTAGCGCATCATGCTCCCCTGTTCGTTGCGATCACGGCTCGGTCGTGTTGCGTCCGCCGTTGACCGGGATGATCTGACCGGTGATGTAGCTGGTTTCCTCGCTGACGAGGAAGGCGCAGGCGGTTGCGATGTCCTCCGGCTCGCCGACGCGCCCCACGGGGGTGCGCTTGAGCGATTCTCCGAAGTTGATGAAGCCGCGTGCCTCGGTTCGGCGCGTCGCTGGGGTGTCGATGAAGCCGGGGGGAACGGTGTTGACCGTGATGCCGCTGGCTGCGAACTCGAGCGCCAGCGATTTGGTCAGTCCGACGATGCCCCATTTCGCGGCCACATACGGGGCGAGCTTGGGAACGCCCGTGTGGATGCTGGACGAGGAGATGTTGACGATTCTCCCCCAGCCCTCTTCGAGCATGTCGGGTATGAACACCTGGCAGCAGTGGAACGCGCCGCTGAGATTGATCGCGATCGCCTGCCTCCAGTCCTCGGCGCTGATCTGCAGGTACTCCCCCAGGCGGAGCGCCCCGCGCAGTTGATCAGGATCGTCGGGCGCCCCAGCTGGGAGTGGACCTGCCCGCGGGCGGCATCGACGGCGCTACGGTCGGTGACATCGACGGTCAGCCCGGTGGCGGTCCCGCCGGCGTCCTGGATCGAGGCGGCGATCTCCTCGGCCGCATTGATATCGAACACGGCGACGGCTGCGCCATCGCGGGCGAGGCGGCGGCTGATCGCGGCGCCGATCCCCGACCCGCCGCCGGTGACGACCGCGGTGCGCTGTGTCACTGGATCGGCTCGTCTCCGACGAGCGTGGTGCGGTGCATCTCGCGACGCGAGGCCGGGTCGTAGGGCTGCACGCGGTGCAGCACGCCACGGTTGTCCCAAAAGATCGTGTCGCCCGGTGACCAAACGTGCTGATAAACGAGCCTGGGTCTGGTCGCGCGCTCGTCCAAGTCTCTGAGCAGCGCATTGCCCTCGTCCTTGTCCATGCCGACGATGTGGTCGGCCGCGTGACCGATCACAAGCGACTTCTTGCCGTTGTGGTGAGTCCACACCAGCGGGTGCTCGCGCGCCTTCTTCTTCCACTCCGCGAGCTGCTCGGGTGTGACGTTGGGGTTGCCGTCGCGCTGCGCTGCCTCCTGGCTGTGGAACGCGCGGAGCGTGGCGAAGCGCTGCTTCTCATCGTCGGTGAGCTCGTCGTAGGCGGCGTAGGTACTCGCGAACTCGGTCTGCCCACCCTGGGCTGAGAGGACCTTCGCGCTCAGCATCGTCGCCTTCGCCGGGATCGGATCCACCGTCCCGTCGATGTGCCAGCCGACCGTCGCCTTGAGGTACTCGGCGAACGGGTTCTTGTCAGGATCGAGGCTGACGATGAAGATCGCCGGGTTCGCCTGATTGGGGAACATGACTATCTGACCTAGTTTGCTGCAGAACTCGACCTGCGTCTCGTCGTCGAGATTGAGCTCACGGAACACGAGGACGCCGTTGTCCTCCAGCGCTTCCATGACCGCCGCGGGCAGGTCCTCGTCCTCGCGCATGCGCTCGACGTCGACGTCCAGCACCTGAGCCCCAACGGTCGGGGTCAGCTTCTCGATCTTCAGGGTCTTGGTCGTCCCCATCCCTTTGCTCCTTCTTCTCGCACCGGCGACGTCTGGCAGAGTGGATCAGCTCGCGGGGGAGTCTACCCGTCCCCAGGTCGGGCGAGCGGCCGGTCGCCGAACCCCCGGGCTTCATAAGCGTCTGCTAATCTGCGCGCGGGGCTCATAGCGCGCGCTCCGCGGCGGGTAGCTGGGTGAATGGGGGAAGCTGGGGTGTAGGAAGTGACGGAACGATCGACTTCAGAGGCCATGGTCTCGCCATTTGCGTTTCTCGAGCGGCCGACCGACGCGCCCGTGCTCGTCGACGCGGCTGCCGGCCGCGTTTGGACACAGGACGAGCTCGTGCACGCGGTCGACGCAACGGCCGACACGCTGCGGACTTCTCAGCGCGAGCTCGTGTTCTGCCTGTGCGGGATGAACGTCGCGACAGTCGTTGGCTATCTCAGCTCGATCCGGGCCGGGCATGCGGTCGCAATGCTGGACGCGCGGCTGCCGGCTGATCTGATCGAGACGCTGATCGGTCGCTATCAGCCCGCGATGATTCTCGACGGCAACGAGGGCGAGGTACCCATCGTTCAACGACGGCCGCAGCCAACCGGGGCGATACCGGCCGCTGACCTCGCGGTCCTACTGTCGACATCGGGCACGACCGGCAGCCCCAAGCTCACCCGGCTGTCCTATTACAACATCGACGTGCACGCGGATCAGATCATCGAGTACCTCGAGATCGACGAGCACGAGCGCACGATCCAGAGCCTGCCCATCTTCTTCTCGTACGGCCTGTCGGTGCTCAACACGCACTTGGCTGCCGGGGCCACGATCATCCTGTCACCGCACTCGATCATGCTGCCGCAGTTCTGGGCCGATGCGCGGCGCTGGGAGGCGACCTCGTTCGCCGGCGTGCCGTACTCGTACTCGATCCTTGAACGTACCGGCCTGCTGCGCAGCGCGATGCCGGACACGATGCGTACCCTGACGCAATCGGGCGCTCGCCTTGCGCCGGAGAGCGTGATCGAGCTTCACGAGCTGATGAGCGAGCGCGGGGGGCGCTTGTTCGTGATGTACGGGCTCACCGAAACCACCGCGCGCATTTCGTATGTTCCGCCCCAGTGGCTGCCGGAGAAGGCCCACACCGTCGGGGTGCCGATCCGCGACAGCCAGATCAGCATTTGCGTCGGGGAGGCCGAGAGCTCCGAGCCGGACGTGGAGGGCGAGGTGATCTTCCGCGGACCAAACGTGATGTTGGGCTACGCGTGGCAGCGGGATGACCTCGCGCTTGGTGACGTCCTGAACGGGGTCCTGCATACCGGCGATCTCGGCGCGCTCGACAAGGACGGCTTTCTCCGCCTCACCGGCCGGAGCAACCGGACTGCCAAGCTGTATGGACTGCGGGTGAACCTCGACGAGATCGAGGCCGCCGCAAGTGCTCACGGCCCTGTCGCCGCCGTCGAGGGTGAGGACCAGATCGTGCTCTGGCGGCTGCCTGGAGGGGATATGTCTCCGGACGACCTGCGCCGCCAGTTGGCGCGCCGCTTCAACCTCAAGTCGCGCGCGTTCGAGGTGCGGGAGATCGCCGCTCTGCCGCTGACCGGCAGGGGCAAGGTCGACTACGGCGCCCTGACGAAGTCCCTTGCAGATTGAC
This sequence comes from uncultured Solirubrobacterales bacterium, assembly GCA_963763525.1. Classification (GTDB taxonomy): domain Bacteria; phylum Actinomycetota; class Thermoleophilia; order Solirubrobacterales; family Solirubrobacteraceae; genus Palsa-465. Next base: position 726,552 of record CAVXPA010000002.1, on the reverse strand, counting down.
GACCTCCTAAGTCTCCCCGAGTACTCGCTCGGTTACGAGGACAAAGAGGCAGCGCTCACCGAGCGCCTGCGAAGGTTGACGCTTCTTCACTTCGAGCGATGCGAGGCGTATCGGCGAATCCTGCTCGGCCTGAAGCGCGACCCGAACGAGATCGGCTCGCTTGCCGACGTTCCGATGCTGCCCGTTGGGTTGTTCAAGAGCCACGCGCTGCGCAGCATTCCGGACGATCAGGTCTTCAAGGTCGTGACATCGTCCGGGACGAGCGGCGCCGCGGTCAGCCGTGTCTATCTCGATGCGGCCGCCACGCAACTCCAGACTCGCTCTCTCGCGCGCATCATGACCCACTGGCTCGGCCCCACGAGGTTGCCCATGATCGTGGTCGACGCGCGGTCGACGGTCGCCGAGCGGCGGAGGTTGCATGCTCGCGGTGCCGGCATCATCGGTATGTCGACGTTCGGGCGCGACCACCTCTACGCGCTCGACGACGACATGCGCCTGGACCGCGAGGCCCTCGTGGCCTGGTTGGAGAAGCACCGCGACTCGCCAGTGCTGATCTTCGGGTTCACATTCATGGTCTGGGAGTACCTGCTCGGAGCGCTCGAGCCCGGCGATGTGGACCTGCGGGACGGCATCCTGATCCACGCGGGAGGTTGGAAGACGCTCGCGGACCGGGCGGTGGGGCACCAGCAGTACAAGGCTGAGCTCGAGCGCGTCACCGGCGTGCGCCGCGTGCACAACTTCTACGGCATGGCCGAGCAGATCGGCACCGTGTTCGTAGAGTGCGACGGCGGATTTCTCCACGCCCCCAACGCGTCGGACATGATCGTCCGCGACCCCGCGACATGGGACGTTCTCAGCGACGGCGAGGTGGGCGTTGCCCAGACGCTCAGCGCGTTGCCCGAGAGCTATCCCGGCCACTCGATCCTCACCGAGGACCTCGCCCGCGTCGAAGCAGTTGACACATGCCCGTGTGGCCGGCTCGGCAAGGCCGTGAGCATCGTCGGCCGAGTCCCGCAGGCCGAGCTGCGCGGTTGCAGCGACACTCACGCGCAGGCGGCTACGTGAGGGTCGAGCAGCTTGTTCCTCGCCTCGCGATGGTCGACATCGGGGAGGTGTTGACCCGTGCGCGGTCGGCACCGCGTCACCGAGGCGATCCGTTCGACTCTGTGCGCGTGGAATTCAGCGACGCGGTGTCGCACGCGATCTTCCGCCACCCACGCTCCAGGGCGTTCCCGGAGCTCCTCGCGCTGGCGTTCTGGTTGCGCCGGTCGGCCATCTCGCGGTTGGCCGATCGGTTTGCCACGCTCGAGTCCGACAGGACCCTGCGCGCTCCACGAGGTCTCGCGTTCCACATCCCGCCGACGAACATCGACACCCTATTCATTTACTCGCTGATGGTCTCGTTTCTGGTCGGCAATTCGAATGTTGTGCGCGTGTCATGCAACCGACCCGAGCCGGTGACGCTGCTGTGCGAGGTGTTGCGCTCCGTGCTCGAGGAGGAGCGCTTCGCCGAGTTCGCCGATGAGCTGGCCGTGGTGTCATACGGTCACGAGCCGGAGCCGACCGCGGCCGCCTCCCTGGAGGCAGACGTCCGTCTGATCTGGGGCGGCGACAGGACGGTCGAAATCATGCGCGCCGTACCTGTCAATCCGGCTACGCACGATCTGACCTTCGGCGATCGCTTCTCATTCGCGGTGATTCGCCCGGACTCGGTGCTCAGCGCCGACGAGCAGTCTCGGCGCCGGCTCGCCGAGCAGTTGTTCAACGACGCTTACTGGTTCGACCAGCTGGGTTGCGCCTCGCCGCGCCTGCTCATCTGGGTCGGTGGCGCCCCGGAGGCCGATGCTGCCCGCGAGGTGCTCGTCGAGCATCTGGCCGCGGTCGTCGCGATCAAGGGGTACAACCTCCAGCCGGCGGCCGCGATCGCCAAGCTCACGTTCATGCACGGGGCCTTGATCGACCGTCGAGTCGAGAACGTCCATCAGGTCGGCAACGAACTGCTCGTCCTGAGCTTGAAGGACCTCTCGGAGTTCGATCGCACGCATCCGGGCGCGGGGCTGTTCTTCGACGCGCGCGTCGGTGCTCTGTCCGATCTCCTCACTTTCGTGAGCCGCAAGGATCAGACCCTCACCGCGCACGGGTTCTCGACCGAGGAGCTGAAGGCATTCGTGCGGTCGCTGAGGGGCCGCGGCATCGATCGCATCGTTCCGTTCGGCGATGCGCTCACGTTCGGCACGGTCTGGGATGGCTATGACCTGCTCACGGAGCTGACGCGCACGATCGACGTTGCGCCGGCGGCGTTTCACTGAGGTGCCCGGTAAGCTCCTCGCATGCCCGATGACGACGATCTTTTCGGCGACGAACACGTCCGCGTATACCGCGAGACCGACGGCGAGCACGGCTATCACTGGCGCGGTGCCGACATCCTGCTGCTGAACACGACCGGTCGGCGGTCGGGCCGGGAGCGCACGATGGCGCTGATTCATCGAACCGACGGCGACCGCTGGGTCGTCGTCGCGTCGAAGGGCGGCGCGCCGCAGAACCCGGGGTGGTACGAGAACCTCGTGGCCAACCCGGATGTCACGATCCAGGTTAAGGGTGAGCAGATCCCCGTCCACGCTGCGACGACGCAGGGCGATGACCGCGATCACCTGTGGCGGCTGATGACCGAGGTGTGGCCGGACTACGATGCGTATCAGAAGCGGACGAGCCGGACGATCCCGGTCGTCGCGTTCTCCCGTCGCTAACAGCACGCAGTAACGCCGGCCACTCTCACTCGCAGAGATAACCCCAGCGCATTCGCAGCGATGGCCCCCCGCCCGGGAGCCTTCTGGACGAATGTTTGATTGACGCTGAGCAGTCGCCCGGAGATCGTGCCGGGCTCCGCCGGAGGGTACCGGGTCCCCGGGGGCCGTCAGTCGTATTGGACTTGGACCTGGACCTAACGGAAGGGAGCGCTTGTGAAGACCACGGGAGTCAGCGCGCTGCACGCGGTAGTGGGCGCGGCGTCGGTTGCAGAGGACGGGTCACCGGACCGATCGCGGGGCGTGCTGCCGCGCGCCGAGGGCCACAGCTCGGTCCGTCGCTCGCGCACGAGCGCACACGGCCGGCTGGCGCTGCTCTCGTGGTTGGCGGCATTGGTCGCGCTGGCGATCGCCGCCTAGGCCCTCGTCGCCCACCAGCACAGCGCTGCGAGCAACGGCCGGCTCCAGGTGGCACAGACGCCTCCGACTGCGACGCATGCCGCGCAACCCCAGGCATTGCCGGCGGGGGCGCTGGGGTCGATCTCGACGGTGCTCGGTCGAGCCGATAGTGCTTACGCGGTGCGCGGGCTCGCGGCCGCCAACCCGGCGCAGCGGTTCGACGCGAGCTTCTCGTCCGCCGGCGCGACCGTGGTCGCGGGACGCCACCACCTCGGTCTCGCGCTGGTCGCGTTCGGGCGTGGCCGCACGCCGGCTCGGCTCGGTCCAGCGCAGCCGCGGGCGAGCGCGAACCGAGTCGTGTACCGCCACGCAGGATTGAGTGAGTGGTACGCAAACGGACCGTTCGGACTCGAGCAGGGCTTCGAGCTGCGGAACCGCCCGACCGGAGCGCCGGCATCGCTCAGGTTCACGATCGACGTTTCCGGCAACCTCGTGCCGAGGCTCGATGGAAAGACGGTCCGATTCGGGACGCGACTGCGCTACGGCGGGCTCGTGGCGACCGATGCGCGCGGGCGAATCCTGCGCTCGTCGTTGAGCGTCAGTGGCCGCCGGATCGTGATCGCGGTCGATGACCGCGGCGCGCAGTACCCGCTGCGAATCGATCCGATCCTGCAAACCGCCGAGCTCGTCGGCCCCAGCGGCCTCAGCGGCTGGTCGGTCGCGATCTCCGGCAACACGATCGTCGTCGGCTCGCCACAGCTGGCCAACGGGAAAGACCTCGACCAGGGAGGGGCCGAGGTGTTCGTCGAGCCCGCCCGAGGCTGGCAGAACACAAACAGCGCGACCGCCGAGTTGACGCCGAGCGACGGGGGCTACCCCGACGAGTTCGGCCAGTCGGTCGCGATCAACGCCAGCACGATCGTCGTCGGCTCGCCGTACCACGGAGTGAAGTACCACGAGCAGGGCGCCGCCTACATCTTCGTGATGCCAGCGGGTGGCTGGACGAGCATGACCCAAACGGCCGAGCTGACAGCGTCCGACGCGGCCGCGCTTGACAAGCTCGGCTACTCGGTCGGCATCTCGGGCGACACCGTCGTAGCGGGTGCACCGGGTGCTGACGCTGCTTACGTGTTCGAGATGCCGGCTGCCGGCTGGAGCAACACGACGGAGACGGCGAAGCTGACCGGACCGGGCGCGAACGGATCAGCCGTCGCGATCTCGGGCGACACGATCGCGGAGGGGTCCGGAGCGCTCGACGTGTTCGTGGCGCTCACGGCTGGGTGGACCGACACGAGCTCGCCGACGGCCGAGCTGCCGGGGCCGGCCACCTCGCTCGCCATGTCCGGCAACACGATCGTGGCGGGAGACAGTGCGACGACGCCGACGAGCGTGTACGTGATGCCTGCGGGCGGCTGGTCGAGCGCCGCTTCGCCGACGGCGACGCTCTTCGGCGCGAGCCGCTCGGTCGCGATCGACGGGAGCACGATCGTCGCGGGCTCGAATGGGGCGACGATCGGCTGTAACGCCGGTCAGGGCGCCATGTTCGCGGCGACGATGCCTGGGAGCGGGTGGGGGGCGGCGCCGGCGCCGTGGTCCGAGTTCATCGAGAGTGCGGGGCACCCGTTCGACCGGCTCGGAGACTCCGTCGCCGTCTCCGGCTCGACCGTGGTCGGCGGCGCGCCGTTTGCGAACGCCGCGTATGTCTTCCAGCTCCCATCGTCCAGCTCGCCGGTGATCAACACGGCGTTGCCGACGATCACGCAGCCGCAGTACATCGGTCAGAAGCTGACAGCCAATCCCGGCACCTGGACGAGTCCGGACACAGTGCACTACCGCTACCAGTGGCAGCGGTGCGGCACGAATATTCCGGGTGCGACCGGTTCCTCGTACACGTTGACGAAGAGCGACATCCGCTCGCTGCTCACGGTGAGTATCACAGCGACCGACACGGAAGGCGCGTCGAGCCAGGTGACCAGCCTTCCGGCAGGCCCGATCCCGGAGCCGCCGAAGCCGCAGCCAATCACGCAGCCGAGCATAACCGGCAACCTGTGGCCGGGGCAGACGCTGACGGTCAACGTCGGGACGTGGCCCGCGGACGATCCGCTCACGTTCACCTGCTACTGGTTCCAAACGGTCCTGCCCACCTGTTCCAAGTTGCTGACAACGGCCAACTACCGGGTCAACGCGCGGTTTGCCGTCGCGGCGGTCGACGCCTGGGGCAGCGCACGACGATCCATCTGTTCCCCGGCGTGATCGGACTCCCGCCGGTGTCGAACATGGCCCTGCCCGCGGTCTCGGGCACGCCGCAGGACGGACAGCGCTTGAGCGCGAACACCGGCTCGTGGTCCAGCCCCGTCCCGCTCACGTTCAGCTTCAACTGGGAGCGGTGCAGCAGCACCGGCGCGAGCTGTGCGGATCTCGGCGACACGACCTCGTCCTACACGCCCACGTGGAGAGACGTCGGTCACGAGGTGACGGTGGTCGTGACCGCGATGACCGGCATCGAGCACCAGCAGGTCATGGCCGCGGCGACCCCGGTAGGCCCCGTCGCCAAGCCGCCGGCGCCGTCGATCCAGGTCCCGCCGGCCGTCTCTGGCAAACCGGCTGAGGGTCAGACGCTGAAGGCGACGACCGGCACTTGGCTGAGTCCGGATGAGCTCAGCTACTCATACCAGTGGATGACGTGCAGCGGCGCCGGAGCCGACTGCGTCGACATCTCCAGAGCGACGAGCAGCGAGTACACCCCGAGCCGGACCAATCTGGGTCATGACATCGCCGTCGAGGTGAGCGCGACCGACAAGGAGAGCCAGACCGGCCACGCGGCGGCGACACCGGTTGGGCCGGTCGTGCAGTAAGCGAGTTCCGGAGTAGCACGGGCCGGGCAGGGAGGATATGCTCGGCTCGTGGCTGCGCTTGCGCGGGGGCAGTTGCTGGCGCTGGCGGCCGCCGCGGCGGTGGCAGGCAGCACGGTGCTCGGCGGCGCGGCTGCCGGAGTCGTGGCGGGCCGCGCGGTCCCTGGCTCGCATAAACCGAGCACACGCGAGCCGAGCGCGTCTGCGCCGGTGAACATCACGGTCGCGCGAGCGCCCGCGAGCAAGCCGATGCCGGCCGGCTTTCTCGGGCTGTCGATGGAGTACTGGGCGCTTGCCGCGTACGCCGGGCACAATCCGCGGGCCGTCAACCCGGTGCTCGTACAGCTGATCCGGAACCTCACCCCGGGTCAGCGGCCCGTGCTGCGGATCGGCGGCGTGACGACCGACAAGACGTGGTGGCCAGCGAGCGATGTCAGCCCTCCTCCGGGTGTCAACTATGCGCTCACCCCGCGTGAGGTAGCGGTGACCAGGACGCTCGCGCGTGAGCTCGACGCGCGCATGATCATGGGCATCAACCTCGAGGCTGACGACCCGCAGCTCGCCGGGCGTGAGGCGCGCGCGCTGCTGGCCGGGATCGGACGCGCGAACATCGGCGCGTTCGAGCTGGGCAACGAACCGGAGCTGTACGGGGATCCTTACTTCGGCTGGTACGTCCGGAACGGTCAGCAGGTCCCGGGGCGACCCGCCGGCTATGACGTGACCGCGTTCATGAACGACTACACGCGGATCGCCGCCGCGCTGCCGCGCGTGCCGCTGGCGGGGCCCGCGAGCGGCGCGGACGAGTGGTTGGGTCACCTCTCTCAGTTCATCGCGGCAGAGCCGCGTGTCTCGATCGTGACAGTGCACCGTTACCCGATGCAGGCGTGTTATGTGCCGGTCGGGTCGCCCGCTTATCCGACCGTGGCGCAACTGCTCTCGCCGGCGGCTTCACGCGGCCTGGCCGAGAGCGTCGCGCCATACGTCGCGGTCGCCCACGCCCACCAGCGCGAGCTGCGGGTCGCGGAGATGAACACGATCTCGTGCGGTGACGCGCCGGACGTCAGCGACTCGTTCGCGATGGCGTTGTGGGCTCTCGACGCGCTGTTCGCCGACCTCCAGGTCGGCGTCGACGGTGTCAACATCCACACCTACCCGGGGGCGATCTATCAGCTGTTCCGGTTCCACCACCGGCGCAAGGGCTGGTCGGGCTTCGTCGAGCCGGAGTACTACGGGCTGTTGATGTTCGCGCAGGCAGCTCCCGTCGGCGCCCGCCTCCTAGGGCTGTCGGATCCGAGCCCCGCGGTACGTGCCTGGGCGACGCGCGCTCCCGATCGGCTGATCCGGGTCGTGCTGATCAACGACGACGTCGCAGCGGCGCAGCTCGCGCGGGTGAAGGTCGCGGGCGCGCACGGCCCGGCGACGCTCGAGCGCTTGCAGGCGCCCAGCGCGACCGCGAGAGCCGGCGTCACGCTCGGCGGCCAGAGCTTCGGCGATCGTACGGACAGCGGCCTGCTCAGCGGTCTGAGCACCGATCAGACCGTGCCGCCGACGGCCGGCGGCTACGAGGTGCGGCTCCCTGCCGCCAGTGCAGCAATATTGACGTTGGAACGATGAATGACGAGCAGATCACGGTCGAGCACGATCCCCAGCGCCACCGCTACGAGATCCGCGTCGACGGCGAGGTCGCCGGGCACACGAGCTATCAGCTCCACGGATCGACGGTCGCGCTGATGCACACGGAGATCGACGATCGATTCGAAGGGCGTGGCCTCGGCACGCGGCTGGTCGCCGACGTGCTCGCCGACCTGCAAAAGCGGGGCGGGATGCTGCTTCCGTACTGCCCGTTCGTGCGCGCGTTCCTCGCGGATCATCCGCAGTACGTCGCGATCGTGCCCCCGGAGGACCGGGAGCGGTTCGGCCTGGAGTCGCCGCGGTCGTGACGCTGGCCGAGGCGGCCGCCGTGCGAGATGCACGACAGAATGACCGCCCGTCGGCACGGTGCTATACACGAGTCGATGACCTCACCGGAAGCGGCCGCGGGGGTGACCGCGACCCGGGACGGGGCCTTTGTCGTGCAGGCGAGGGAGTTGACGAGAGCCTACGGCGAGGGCCCGACCGCGGTCCAGGCGCTGCGCGGCGTCTCGCTCGACGTCGGGCACGGCGACCTGGTCGCCGTGATGGGCCCGTCGGGGTCGGGCAAGTCGACGTTGATGCACATCCTCGCCGGTCTCGATACACCGACCAGCGGCACCGTCTCGATCGCCGGGATCGAGATCACGGACCTCAGCGACGCCAAGCTGACCGAGCTGCGACGCGAGCACATCGGTTTCGTGTTCCAGTTCTTCAACCTGCTGCCGATGCTGAGCGCCGAGGAGAACGTCGTCCTGCCGCTCTCGATCGCGGGCGAGAAGCCGGACCGCGAGTGGCTGGATGAGCTGTTCGGGCGGATCGGGCTCGCGCAGCGCCGCCAGCACCGTCCGGCGGAGCTGTCGGGAGGCGAGCAGCAGCGCGTCGCGATCGCGCGCGCGCTCGTCAACCGCCCGACGATCCTGTTCGCCGACGAGCCGACAGGAAACCTGGACTCCAAGACGAGCGGTGAGATCCTCGAGCTGCTGCGCGGATCGGTCCAGGCGTATGGCCAGACGATCGTGATGGTCACGCACGACCCGCGCGCCGCCGCGATCGCGGACCGGATCCTGTTCTTGTCGGACGGCCTGATCGTCAAGGAGCTGACCGACACGAGCGCGGCCGACGTGCTCGCGGTCATGGGCTCCCTGCAGTAATGGTCCGCGTCGCGATCAAAGGCCTCATGCGGCGCAAGCTGCGGGCCGCCCTGACCGCGATCGCGATCGTCCTCGGCGTCGCGATGGTCAGCGGCACCTACATCCTCACGGACACGATCCAGGCCGCGTTCTCGACCGTGTTCACCGAGGCCTACAAGAACGCCGACGCCGTGATCACGGGCAAGAACGCCGTCGACAACAGCGGCAACGCGACGGCCCCGTCGATGCCGGCCTCGGTCCTGACCCGGGTGGAGCAGCTGCCCGAGGTCGCGGCGGCGTCGGGCAGCATCTCCGACACCGCGCAGCTGATCGGCCACGACGGCAAAGTGATCTCGCGCGGTGGCGCCCCGGGCCTCGCATTCAGCTACTCCCCGGCCGGCCGCCGTTTCAGCCCGCTTAGCCTGACGGCCGGCAACTGGCCGAGCGGACCCGGCGAAGTCGCCATCGACGCCGCGACCGCGAGCAAGGACGGTTTCAAGGTCGGCCAGGACATCGGCGTGATCGCGCAGGGCCCCGCCGAGCATTTCCGGATCGCCGGCACGGTCGAGTTCGCCGGCGTCACGTCGCTGGGCGGCGCGACACTCGCGATCTTCACCCTGCCGGAGGCGCAGCGGCTGTTCAACAAGGTCGGCCGCTACGACCAGATCGATGTCGCCGCTGCGCACGGCGTCTCGCCTGAGCGCCTGGCGGATGCGATCAAGCCCGTCCTGCCGCCCGCGACGCAGGTCCGCACCGGGCAGGCCCAGGCGCAGCAGGCGACCAAGGACACGAGCGATTTCCTCAACATCTTCAAGGATTTCCTGCTCGCATTCGGCGGCGTCGCGCTGTTCGTCGGCAGCTTCGTGATCGCCAACACGCTGTCGATCACGATCGCGCAGCGCACGCGTGAGCTCGCAACGCTCAGGACGCTCGGCGCAAGCCGCCGCCAGGTGCTCGCATCGGTGATGCTCGAGGCGCTCGTGGTCGGCGTGCTGGCATCGATCGTGGGCCTGTTCCTCGGCCTCGGCCTCGCGAAGGGCCTGAACTCGCTGCTGGTCTCGTTCGGGATCAACCTGCCCCAGACGGGGACGGTGTTCAAGACCCGGACCGTCGTCGTCGCGCTGGCGGTCGGGATCGTGATCACGCTGCTGGCCGCGCTGCGTCCGGCGATGCGCGCGACTCGCGTGCCGCCGATCGCGGCGGTCCGCGAGGGCGCGGTCCTGCCGCCGTCGCGGTTCGCGCGCTTCAGCCTCGCCGGCGGTCTGGTGACGATCGCCGCGTCGGTCGCGGTGATGCTGGTCGGGCTGCTCGGCTCGTCGTTGTCGACCGCGCAACGGCTGATCGCGGTCGGGGTCGGCGCGGTCGGGCTGTTCCTCGGCGTCGCGATGCTCGCGCCGAGACTCGTCCCGCCGCTGACCCGCGTGCTGGGATGGCCGTCGGCCAGGTTCGGCGGCGCGGCGGGCGAGCTCGCGCGCGCCAACTCGATGCGCAACCCGGCACGCACGGCCTCGACCGCCGCCGCGCTGATGATCGGCCTGGCCCTGGTGACGATGGTGGGCGTGCTCGCCGCGGGCCTGCGGACTCGCTTCGAGGGCGCCGTCAACGAGCTGTTCGTGGCCAACTACGCCGTCACCGCGACGAACAACTTCAGCCCGATCAGCATCGCTTCCGAGCAGGCGCTCAGAGGCGTGCCCGGCGTGCAGGAGGTGACCGGCGTCCGCGCCGGCGAGGGCCGCGCGTTCGGCTCGCAGATCAACGTGACGGGCGTGCAGCCGAACGTCAGCGAGCTGATCGCCGTGCCGTGGCAGTCGGGCGGCCCGCAGACGCCGGCGCAGCTCGGCGCCGACGGCGCGTTCGTCGACAAGGCCTACGCGAACGCCAAGCACCTCCAAGTCGGCTCGCCGATCTCGGTCGAGACGCCCAACGGCCACACGCTGCACCTGACGCTGCGCGGGATCACCAATCCGCCGAAGGGAGGCTCGCCGTACGGCGATGTGACGATCTCGGCGGCGACGTTCGACTCGGTCTACGAGAACCCGCAGAACCTGTACGCGTTCGTGAACATGCAGGGCGGCGTCACCGCCGCCAACACAGCGACGTTGAATGCTGCCCTGAGCGGCTTCCCGGACGCCAAGCTGCAGACCAAGGACCAGTTCAAGGCCAACCAGGAGCAGGGTCTGAACACGCTCTTGAACCTGCTCTACGTCCTGCTGTCGCTGTCGATCATCGTGAGCCTGTTCGGGATCATCAACACGCTCGTGCTGACGGTCTTCGAACGTACGCGCGAGCTGGGGATGCTCCGGGCGGTCGGGATGAGCCGGCGCCAGGTCCGTCGCATGATCCGGCAGGAGAGCGTGATCACGGCGCTGCTCGGCGCGGCGCTCGGGATCCCGCTGGGCGTCGTCCTGGCTCTGCTGATCGGGGTCGCGATCAATTTCGCGGCGTTCACGATCCCGGTCGGGACGCTGGTCGTGTTCGTGATCGCTGCGATCGTCGCGGGGTTGATCGCGGCGATCCTGCCGGCGCGGCGAGCTGGGCGGCTGAACGTGCTCGAGGCGCTCCAGTACGAGTAGCGCTTCGCGGGCTGCGTTGTGACTGTGCCACAATCGGCCGCGGCGAGATCGCGGCCGGTGGGGCAACCCCGTCGAGAAACGTTGTCAGTTGGGCGAGTTCGCCGAGCAGATGCAGGGCGCGCAGCGCCTGGCGTGGGCCGACAATGCGATCAAGCTCGCGGTCGATCTCACAGTCGCCGCGATTCAACGAGCCAACATCCAGGGCACCACCGATCAGCAGGCGGAGCAGCTCCGCTCGGTGATGGCGACGATCTTCCCTGAAGCGGTCACGCTCGTGCGCGAGGCGCGCGAGGGCCTGCAGTAGCCGCCCGGCACTAGCTCGCTCACGAGTAGCTCGTCGCGTTTGCCGCGTGGGTTCTGGGGCGCGACGGCTTTCGCCGACTCGGGGCGCGGCTTTCGTCGACTTGGCGCGTCGGCGTGAGCACGCGGTCGAGGTTCGCCGCGGATGGCGCGGCTTTTCTCGCCCGCGTGGCGGGCTGACCGTCGCGGTCGAGGTTGACCGCGCATCGCGCGGCATTCCTCGACGCCGGCGCCGGTGGGAGCGCGCGGTCGAGGTTCGCCGTGCCGCAACAGCGTCCAAGCGGGGGTTTTGTTCCATTCGAGCGGCCAGATCGGGTGAAACCGACCTTTCCGCCGCAGGTGAGTGCAAAGCTCGGTTTGGCCCGTGAACCACGAGCCCAGGTTCGCGGGCTGACGTGGTTTGCTCACAGCCGGCTCGGTCCGACACAGTCGTCGACTTGTGTGCAGCTCACAACGTCCCGAGTTCACATAGCATGCGCCGCGCACGAGTGTCACCACGCGATCGCTCCAACGCGCGGGTTGCGCAACAGTAGACGCGGAGCAACGAGGTGGCCGGCGGCGATCCCGGCGTCCCAGAGCCCCGTTGCGTTCGCGGCGATGTAGAGCAGCTGGCTCCCGAGCGGGTCAAAGGCGACGCGGTCGACCAACGTGTTGTGCCCGCGGAGACCGGCGATCAGCAGGGAGCGTGCGGCGGCCGCGTCCCCGCCGATGACATCGATCCAATCGCCCCCGATGCCTGGAACCATGACCATGTGGGCGCTCAGCTGACCCCCAGCTGGCGGGACATGGATGACGACCAGGCATGCCGCGAAGGGCGCTGCGGCGTTGCAGCTGTCACGTTCGGCTCCACGCGCGCCGACGTGGGTACCGCCGGTCCCGTCACGCTCCGCCGCAATCGGAATGGGCTGGGCCGCCGCGACGACATCTGAGCCGTCGGCGAGCCACGCGATGGGGCTATCTACCAGATTCCTCGACGGTCCGATCAGGCGCGCCAGATCGATCGTCCGGGTCCGTCCGGTCGCCAGGTTGCGGACGGCGACTTCGGCTGCCGCCGGCCCGGTCGTGTACGCGAGCCGCGCTCCCGCCCCGCAATGTGAAGTCTGCGCCCGCACGTGGACCTATTCCTGGCCACGCTCTGATGCTACAAGCCAAGAAGCCGCTCGGCCAGGCGGCTGTGCCGCCGCCCGGTGTCGGGTGTGCGCGCCGCGCGCGCCACGACCTCCCGCGTGCCGACGATCACCGTCGCGAGCTTCGCCCGCGTCAGCGCCGTGTAGAGCATCTCGCGCCGCAGGAAGAACGCGCCCGCCGCGGGATGCGCGACGATCACCGCCACCGGTAGCTCGATCCCCTGGCCGCGATGGACCGAGCAGGCGTAGGCAAGCCGAAGGCTCCCGGCCTCCTCCGGCGGCAGGCGGAAGACGGCGTCCTCGGCCGCAAGCACGAGCGCGGCCTGATCGTCGTCGTCGGCGCCCGAGACCTCGTCGACGAGCCGCAGCACGCGTGCCGTTCATCAACCCCAGCTCGTGGAGGTTTCGCCCGGTCATCATCAGCTTGTCGCCGATCCGCAGGTGGCTGTTGCGCACCGGCTGGCCGGCCGGGTTCAGCGCCTCCCGCAGCGCGTCGTTGAGCGCGTCGATCCCGAGCTCGCCGCGATACACCGGCGCGAACACCTGGATGTCGCTCACCGGGTCCACGCCGTAGTGGCGCGGCAGGCGTTCGCTGAGGAGCGAGACGATCTCCGCCCGCGCTCCGCGAGCATCGGGGCGCTCGATCATGAACAGATCGCGGCGCATGTCGCCCGCGGGCGTGAAGTCGGGCGGCTCGCCGGCGCGGATCCGTGCGCGCCCTGGACGATCATGCTGCCGGCCGCCTGGCGGAAGATGTGCGTCAGGCGCGTCGTCGCGACCGCGCCTGAGGCGATCAGCTCGGCGAACGGCTTGCCGGCACCGACCGGCGCGAGCTGGTCCGCGTCGCCGACGAGGACGACGTGGGTGCTGCGGGCGACGGCGCGCAGGAGCGTGACGAGCAACTCGAGGTTGGCCATCGACGTCTCGTCGACGATCAGCAGATCGCACGGCAGGGGGTCGTCCTCGTCGTGCGTAGGCCCCTCGCCCGGGATCCACCCGAGCGCGGAATGGACCGTGCGCGCGGTGATCCCGCTCGCCTCGGTCATCCGCAGCGCGGCGCGGCCGGTCGGCGCGACGAGCGCGACACGCGCGCCCTGTCCCGCCGCGAGCGCTCCGATCGTCCTGATCGACGCCGTCTTGCCGGTGCCGGGTCCGCCGGTGATCAACGACAGCCGGTGCACGAACGCGTTACGCACCCCGGCGAGCTGCTCGGCCGTGAGCTGCCCTTCGCCGCCACGTGCGGCACCCCCGCCGGCGGCGGCCGCAGCCCCTTGCGAATCCGCAAACGGGTCCTGCAGGCGCCCGCCGCTCCGCCCGCCCGCAAGCTCGCGAACGCGCTCGGCGAGCTCCTCTTCCAGCTCAGCGGTCTCCCGCCGGTAGATCCACGGCCCGGCCCGGGCGAGGTCTCCCGCAGCGACGAGCCGGGCGACGAAGCCCTCGTCGCGCTCGATGCCGGCAGCTCGCGCAGCTCCGACAGCAGCGTGTCGAGCGGCATGCAGGTGCTGCCGCTCCGCTCCGCCTCGGACAGGAGGTGCAGAAGACCGGCGCGAGAGCGCTCGGGGCTGTCGAGCGCGGCGTCGGCTGCGCGCGCGATCCGGTCCGCGATCGCAAAGCCGACGCCGAACACGCTGGTCAGCTCGTACGGCCGCTCGCGCACGATCCGATGCGCGCGTCGGGCCGTACTGATCGTGGATCCGCGTCACCAGGTAGCCGAGCCCGTGCGGCGCGAGCATCAGATGCAGCTGGCGCATCACCCGCAGCTGCTCCCACGAGGCCGCCGCGGCCTGCGCGCGCTGATGACGCAGGCCAACCTCGGCGAACGCCGCCTCCGGGTCGCGGTCGATCGCGTCCAGCACGCCGCCGGCGCCGTGGCGATCGATCAGCGACGCGGCCCGCTTGGCGCCGATGTGCCGGACCCGGCAGAGGTACGCGGTCAGCGTCTCTACGTCCGTCGGCGGCAGCGGACGCGCCTCGGTCACCTTGACCTGGAGCCCGTAGCGGCTGTCATCGACCCAGGTGCCGACGACGTGAGCGCGCTCTTGTTCCTCGAGATGGATCAGCGGCCCCACGAGCACGACCGCCTCGCCGTCCTGGCTCGCGGCGTCGAGCACCGCCCAGCCGCTTGTGTCGCTGGCGTAGCGGCGGCGGCGCACCGTCACCTCGGCGTCGAACTGGACCATTGCGCGGGACGTTAGCCGTCGCTCGCAGTGCCAAGGTAGGGTGTGACACAGATGGCACAAATCGAGTCCGACAAGCTCGATCGCTCGATTCTGCTGATCTCCTCGGTCGTCGTGATCGGCAGCATCATGTCGATCCTCGACTCGACGATCGTGAACGTCGCGCTCGCGACGCTCAGCCGCGAGCTGCACGCCCCGCTGTCCACGATCCAATGGGTCGCGACTGGTTACCTCGTCGCGCTCGCGATCGTGATCCCGATGACCGGCTGGGCGGTCGAGCGCTTCGGAGCCAAGCGACTGTGGATGGTGGTGGTCGCGCTGTTCATGGCCGGCTCGGCGCTCTCGGGCCTGGCGTGGTCAGCCGACTCGCTGATCGTGTTCCGCATCCTGCAGGGATTGGGCGGGGGCATGATCATGCCCGCCGGCGTCTCGATCCTCGCCCAGGCGGCCGGCCCGAAGCGCATCGGGCGGATCATGAGCGTAATCGGCGGGCCGATGCTGCTCGGTCCGATCCTCGGCCCCGTGCTCGGCGGCGTGATCCTCTCGCACCTGAGCTGGCGGTGGATCTTCTTTGTCAACCTGCCCGTCGGGATGGTGGCGCTCGCGCTCGGCTGGCGGCTGCTGCCGTCCTCTCAGCCGCAACCGGGCGAGCGGCTCGATATCGCGGGCGTGCTCCTGCTCTCGCCGGGGCTGGCAGCGGTCGTGTTCGGGCTCTCGGAGACCTCGTCCGAGGGCGGCATCACGTACATCGGCGCGTGGTTGCCGATCGTGCTGGGACTGGGACTGGTGGCCGCCTTCGTGTGGCACGCGCTGCATACGAGTCGCAAGCCGCTGCTCGACCTGAGCCTGTTCCGAGCGACGGGCTTCGCGGCGGGCGCGGCGACCGTCCTGCTCGCCGGCGCGGCGGCGTTCGGCGCCCTGCTGGTGCTACCGCTCTACCTGCAGGTCGCGCGCGGCGCGTCGACGCTCGCGACCGGATTGCTGATGGCCCCGCAGGGGATCGGGGCGGCGATCGTGATGCCGATCTCAGGCCGTTTGACCGATCGGATCGGTGGCGGGCGGATCTCGGTCGTCGGGCTGTTGATCGTGACCGGTGCGACGATCGGCATGACGACCTGGGGGCCCGACACCTCCTACGTGCTCACCTCGGTGAACCTCTTCATCCGCGGGGTCGGGCTCGGTTTCGCGATGATGCCCGCGATGGCGGCTGCATACTCGACCGTCTCGCGCGAAGCCGTCCCGCGTGCGACGACGACGCTTCAGGTGTTGCTGCGCGTCGGTGCCTCGATCGGGACCGCGCTGCTCGCCGTCGTGCTCGAGGAGCAGGTCAAGGCCGCGCTCCCGGGGCTAAGCGCCGTGAGCGCGAGCACGGGCGCGCCGCTGCCGCCGAAGGTCCGCGCCGCGGTCGCCGAGCCCCTCGCCCACGCGTTCTCGAACACGTACTGGTGGGCGGTCGGCCTGGCGGCGCTCACGTTGATCCCGGCGACCGTGCTCGCCGTCAGCGCGCACGCGAGCGCCCGGGCGGGTGCGCCCGCCCGGGCGACTGCCTGAGCCGCCCGAACGGCGGCCCAGATCGCGTCGGCTCAGTCGAGCTCGGTCGCGTGGTAGGCGGCTTCGAGCCCGGCAATGGCGCCGCGCAGCGGGCGAGGCTCACGTTCCGTGAACGCAACTCCCGTCCTGATCTCGAGCATGCGACGGTTTGCATGCCCGAGCTCCGCTAGAACTCGCCTCAGGCGCCGCGCGTAAATCGCTGTCCTCATCGTCTGCTCCTTTGCTTCTGTGATGCATGCAGTGTTGGCTGCGACGAGCTGCCGCACATCGGCAGATCGCAGCCGGACCGCGCACGCGAGGCCTTACTGAACCGCCCCGGGGGCCTTACTCGCGCTCAGCCGGTCTCGCGCTCGGCCCGGGCGACGGCGGTCGCGATCGCCTCGCTGCCGATCAGCTGCTGGAACGCGCCGACGAGTGGGCGGACCGCGGCGATCCCGACCCGTCCCTGCGCGCCGAACGCCTGCACGCGCGTCTCCGACACGAGCTGCGTCGTCGTGCTCGCGCCGCTCGACCCAGTTGCCGAACAGAACGCGAGCCGTTCCGGGCTGCGACCAGTGGCGGAACTGCTCGGGCTCCTCGAGCAGGGGATAGTCGCGCCGCAGCGTCCAGATCCGCCCGACGAGGCCGGCGAGGAGGGCCGTCTCGCCCTCGAACAGCACCGCGAACGGCGGCGAGCGCAGCAGCGCATCGAACGTCGTCTCCGCCGGCACGCCCGGGATCCGCCAACGGATCACGCGGCCGAGCAGTGTGGTGTCGCTGAGGCGAACGGCGCGCGCCGCGGCCCACAGGCGGTCTGGGTCGGCGGTGCTCGCGCGGGCGTGGCGAACCCGCACCGCGGCCTGAGGCAGCCACTCGTCGAGCTTCGGCCTCATGTCGGAACCCTTGGCCTCACGCCGGGCCCTCACATGGGTTCGGGACGCTCATCGAGCAGAATCTTCCCCATCGCGCACGCTGTCTCCCATCTGCTCGCACCGGTGCTGCCGGGAGCCGCAGCCGCGATCGAAGTCCCGCGCCGGCTGCCGGCGGCCGCGGGCGTCGTGCTGAGCTTCGACGACGGCCCGCACCCGGTCGGCACGCCCGCCGTGCTCGAGCGCCTCGCCGCGGCGGGTGCGCGGGCGATCTTCTTCGTCGTCGGCGAGCAGGTCGTGCGACGCCCGGCGCTCGTGGGCGAGATCGTCGCCGGCGGCCACGTGGTCGCGCTGCACGGCTACCGGCACACGCTGCAGCTGCGCCTGCGCGCCTCCGAGGTCCGGGCTGACCTCGAGCGCGGCGCCGCCGCGATCCAGGACGCCCTCGGCAGCTCCCCCGCCTGGCACCGTCCGCCGTACGGCGTATACAGCCCCGCGGGGCTGGCGGCGGCGCGGGACGCCGGCCTGCAGCCGCTGCTGTGGTCGCGCTGGGGCAAGGACTGGCGGCGGTTCACGACGCCCGCTCGGATCGCGCGGCGAGCCACCGCGGACCTCAGCGCGGGCGACGTGATCCTCCTGCATGACGCCGACTTTTACAGCGCGCGCGGGTCGCATCGAAAGACCACGAGCGCGCTGGCGTTGATCGTGAGCGAGCTGGAACGGCGTAAACTCGGTACCGTCCTGCCCGTTTGACACGCTTGCCGGCGCGCGCCCTTACTTTTGTGGGATTGGCGAGCTGCATGCGGGTCCGGAGCGCCGGCCATAGGCGATCGGCCGAATCCGCAGGTCTCCCGCTGGCGCTACATCGAGCACACATATATGACAACTTCTTACGCTTCTTCAGGACAGAGCGCGGGCGACCACGCGCGCTTTGCGATCGGGTTCGATCACCGTGATCGAACGAGGCTGCACGCGCTGATCGACGAGGTGCTCGACTCCGAGCGCTGGTCCGAGGCCGACATGGTGCGCCGCTTCGAGGACGCGTGGGAGCTCTGGAATGGGGTGCAGGCGGTCGCGCTGTCGAGCTGGGCCGGGGGGGCGCTTGCGGCGCTCGACTTCGCCGGTGTCCGGGGCGAGACCGTCCTGTGCCCGTCGAACACGTTCATGGCGACGCCCGTGGCGGCCCTGCGGGCGGGCGCGCAGGTGCAGTTCGTGGACTGCAACCGATCCGATCTGTGCATGTCGTTCGCGGATTTCCAGGCGCGCGCGGCGCGCACGGCGCCGCGCGCGGCGTTTCTCGTGCACATCGGCGGCCACATCGCGTTCGAGACCGAGCAGATCGCGGCCTACTGCCGCGAGCACGGGATCTTCCTGATCGAGGACTGCGCACATGCGGTCGGCGCCGAGTGGAACGGGCAGCGACCCGGGATGTTCGGCGACGCCGGTGTCTACTCGCTGTACGCGACCAAGACGATCTCCACCGGCGAGGGCGGCGTGCTCGTCTCGAATCGCCCCGAGGTCGTCGAGCACGCGCGAGCCTTCCGTAATTACGGCAAGTTCGACTACTCGGTGCATGGGCTCAACTTCCGCATGAGCGAGTTCACCGCGGCGCTCGGACTGGTGCAGATCGAGCGCCTGCCGGAGATCGTCGCCTGGAAGAACGCCGTCGCGCGAGCGGAGCTGGATCCGGCCTATCCTTCGCGCCTCGAGCTCCCCGATGGCATGACCTCGGGTCTTTACAAGTACATCGTGTTCGACTGGCTCGAGCGGTCGACGGGGCGCGTCTATGACGAGCCGTGTCATCGCATTCTCGGCCACGACGTGTCGCTGCCGAACACCGACTGGGTTGCGCGCAACCACTCGTGCGTACCGCTCTACTACCGGCCGGCGCGGGAGCAGTCGTGAGGGTCCTGGTAACCGGGGGTCGGGCTTCATCGGCTCGCACGTGGTCGACAAGCTGCGCGCGCGCGGGTATGAGCCGGTCATCTACGACCTGCGGCCGTCCCCCTGGCACGAGCCCGGCTCGGTCGACACCGTGCTCGGGTCGATCACCGATCGGGAGGCGCTCGAACGGGCCCTCCACAGCTGCGACGCGGTCGCGCATCTCGCCGCCGTCGCGGATGTCAACGACGTCCACGCCTCCCCGGAGGAGGCCGAGCGCGTCAATGCCCGAGGAACCGTCGCGGTGCTAGAGGCGTGCCGGCGCGCGGGCGTCAAGCGGATCGTCTACGCGAGCACGATCTGGGTCTACTCGGACTGTGCACAGGAGGAGGTCGACGAGGACACGCTGCTGCCCGCGCCCTCGCACCTGTACACGAGCACGAAGCTCGCCGGTGAGCTGTACTGCAAGGCCTACCAGGAGCTGTATGGGATCGACTACACGATCCTGCGGTTCGGGATTCCGTACGGGCCGCGTGCGCGTGAAGCGGCGGTGATCCCGGCGTTCGTCGGCAAGGCGATGCGCGGCGAGCCGCTGACGCTGGCTGGAGACGGCGGCCAGTCGCGCCGGTTCGTCTATGTCGAGGACCTCGCCGACGGCGTCGCGCTCGCGTGCAACGGAAGCGCGACCAACCGCGTCTACAACCTGGCGAGCGACGAGAACGTCACGATCAAGCAGATCGCCGAGCGGGTGCAACAGTTGATCGGCGACGTTGAGATCGTCTACACGCCCGCTCGGCCGGGCGACTTCGGCGGCAAGGTCGTGTCGTCCGAGCGCGCCGAGCGCGAGCTCGGCTGGACCGCCGCGACGCCGTTCTCCGAGGGCGTGCGACGCTACGTGGAGTGGCGGCGCGAACAGGCTGCGATGGCCGCGACGCGTGACGCCGCAGCCGTGATTCCCGCCGGCGAGCCCGACTTCGAGGCGCGTCCGCGCCACGTCCTGATCATCTCTGCCGACATCGGTGAGGGCCACGATCTGCCCGCGCGGGCGGTCGCGCGCGAGTTCAAGGACGAGGACCCGGATGCGCAGGTCGCGATCGTCAACGGCCTGCCCGCGATGGGACCCGTCCTGACCAAGGTCCTGCGCGAGAACTCGGCCTTCATGTTCCGCTGGCTGCCATGGCTGTTCGACATGCAGTACTGGCTGTTCATGTACTGCCCGCCGTTCCGCTGGCTCTCGAAGCGGCTGCTGACGGCGTTCGGCCGCCGAGGTCTGATGCGGCTGATCCGCGCGCACGACCCCGACCAGATCGTCTCGACCTACCCCGGCGTCACGGCGGTGCTCGGCGAGATGCGCCGCAAGGGCACGCTCAACGTGCCGTGCTACTCGTCGATCACGGACCTCGCGGGACTGCACTTCTGGGCTCATCCAGGGATCGATCTCCATTTCGTCACGCATCCCGAGTCGATCGACGAGGTCGAGCGAATCGCCGGGCCTGGGAGTGTGCGCTGGGCCAAGCCGCCGACCTCGCCGGCCTTCCTCGCGGCGCGGTCGCAGGCCGAGGCGCGGCGGTCGCTCGGGCTCGCGCCGTCCGGGAAGGTGATCGCCGTTTCGGGCGGCGGCTGGGGCGTCGGCGACCTGCTCGGCGCGACGCGCGCAGCCCTGGAGGCGGAGCAGGATGCCACCGTGCTGTGCCTGTGCGGCCGCAACGACTACCTGCGCACGCGCGTGACGGCGCAGCTCGGCGCCAATCCGCGGCTGCGCGTGATGGGCTTCACCGATCGGATGGGCGACGTGCTCGCCGCCGCCGACGTGCTGATCCACTCGAGCGCCGGGCTGACCGTGCTCGAGGCGATCATCCGGGGCTGTCCGGTGATCTCCTACGGATTCGGGGTCGGTCACGTGCGCGCCAGCAACCACGCGCTCGAGCGCTTCGGGCTCGCACAGGTCGCCCGCACGAAGGCCGAGATCGCGCCGTGCCTGGAGCGCGCGCTGGCACACCGGCCAGACCCTGACCCGTCCTTCGCCCGCCGCCCGTCGACCGCTTCGCTGATCCTGAGCGACGAGCGCCGTGCGCGCCAGGTGCCGCGGTGGCGAATGCGCACCGCGCGGGCCGTCACCGGCGTCGCCGCGGTGCTCGTGGTCGCCGAGCTCGCGCTGACGACCGGCATGTCCTACAGCCTCGTCTCGCACTTTGCGCACATCAAGCCGCTGACCGCGGTCTCGACTGACAGGCCCGAGGTGGGCGTGCTGGTCGACACGACCGCGGCTGAGATGCCGGCGGTCGCCAGCGCGCTCACGGCGCGCGGCATTCATGCCTCGTTCGCGATCGCGCAGGACCCGACCGCAGCGGACATAGCGGCCCTGGGGTATGGAGACTCGATGGTCCCGTTGCTCAGCGGCGGCGGCCTGGTGCGCTGGATCGGCACCCGCGACCAGCTCCAGGACCTGGCCTCCAATCTCGGTGCCTACGGGCATCACTTCCTGTATGCCTCGACCGGCCCGAGCGTCGGCCAATGGTGGCTGGCGCACAGCACGGGCGGGGACCTGATCGCCGGCGCCGTCAAGCTCGACGGCCACCGTCACGGAGTCATGCATCTTCGCGCCGGCGACGTGGTCGAGCTGAAGCTCACCACTTCCCTTCACCCCAACGCGCTGATCGCCCGTCTGGTCCATCAGCTCAAGGCGCAGGAGCTCGCCGGCGTGGCCGTCGCGCGCCTGATCCGGGACTCGGGCACGCCCGTCTGACACTTGTGTCGTGCGTGCCTGCGGGTAGACTCGCTGCGTGCGCACCCGATTGCAGTGGATCGTGGCTGCTGGGGCCGGGCTCCTCGGCGGCGCCGTTGCGGTCGCGCTCGCGGCGTCGGCAGGTGCGAACGTTCCGTCCGGCACGGTCACGCTCGGCAGCACCTCCGGGATGCCGAGCGCCAACCTGTGCCTCGCGGCGATGAACTGCACCTACGTTCCGTTCGCGAGCGCAGGCGCGCCCGAGCTCCAGGTGCCCGCGAACGGAACGGTCACGAGCTTCTCGGTCAACTCGGGCAGCGCGGCCGGCAGCGTCGAGCTGCGCGTGTTGACGCCCGCCGCGGGTGGCGCATTCACGGGCGCCGGGACGAGCCCGGCCGAGCCACTCGGCGCCGGTGTCAACACGTACGCTGTGTCGCTTCCGGTCCAGGCGGGTGACGTGCTCGCGCTCGACAACGACTCGAGCGCGCTCGTGTTCGCCAACAGCGGCCCTCCCTCGATTGCAGCCTATTACGAGCTTCCTTCGCTCGCCGACGGCGCGACGGCTGTTCCGAATCAGCTTCAGGGCGGTTACAAGCTGCTGCTGAGCGCCACCGTGTCACTCACCCCACCTCCCGCCACGACGAGCTCGTCGTCATCGTCGTCCACCGCGACATCGTCGTCCACTGCGACGGTGACCGTCACGCACACGACCACGGTGCAGGTTCCCGTGCTGCCGCCGGTGCTCGCGAGCTTCACCCAATCCCACGGAACATGGCTGCCCGGGAGCGCCCTGGCGATCGCCTCACGGCGCTTCAAGCCGCCCGTCGGCACGGTCTTCTCCTACGCGCTCAACCAGGCCGCTGCTGCCACGTTCACGTTCGTCGAGCACCTGCCCGGCCGGATCGTCGCGCGCCGATGCCAGCCGTCCAGCAGCAGGAGCAAGCTGAAAGCGGCCTGCACGATCTCAAAGCGACTGGGGGCAGTGACGGTCAGTGCCCACGCAGGTGCGAACCAGCTCGCGTTCGACGGTCTCCTGACGCGCTCCAAGCGGCTGCCCACTGGGAGTTACACCGTTTCACTGCAGGCGCGCAACACGTTCGGGCAGGTGTCGAACGCCCGCACGCTGCGGTTCACGATCGCGCCCTGATCGCCGGAGCGATCGCGCCCTGATCGTCGAAGCCCGATGTCCCCGATCGCCGGGTCGGATTGGCCTGCGCCGGAGCCCGGGCGGTAGCGCTCGCTACCAGTGCACGCCGCGCGTCGCGCGCGCGAACGCGCGCTGCTCCGCGTTCTGCACGGCGCTCGGTGGTGCGCTGTCGCTCTCCGGAAACAGCTTGTAGGCGCGGTTGACGACCAAATCCTGGGCGCCCGGGGCGATCGCATAGGTCAGCTCGCCGAGCGTGCCGATCGGGGTGCCGATCCGCTTCGGGCGCTTGCGGATCGCCTCGGTGATCATGCCGGCCGCCTGTTCCGGGCTGAGTGTCGGGAAGCGATCGTAGATCTTGGTGGGCGCGATCATCGGCGTGCGCACGAGCGGCATGTAGACGGTCGTGACGTGGACACCGTCGCTGATGATCTCGACCGCGATCGAACGCGAGAAGGCGTCCAGCGCCGCCTTCGAGGCGAGGTAGGCGGAGAACCGGGGCGTGTTCGTCTGCAACCCGATCGTCGAGATGTTGATGATGTGCCCCGTGTCGCGCGCGCGCATCGCCGGCAGCAGGTCGAGGATCAGCTTCACCGGCGCGAAGTAGTTGATCTGCATCGTGCGCTGGTAGTCGTGGAACCGGTCGTACGCCCGGTCGACCGAGCGGCGGATCGACTTGCCCGCGTTGTTGACGAGGATGTCGACGCGGCCGTGCTGGTCCAGGACCTCGGCTGCCATCCGGTCGATGTCGTCCATGTCGTAGAGGTCGCAGGGATGGACGTACGCCATGCCTCCCTCGTCCTCGATCTCGAGCTGGACCTCGTTCAGCTTCCCCTCCGTGCGGGCAACGAGCAGGACGGTGCCGCCGGCCGCGCCGACCTTGAGCGCGGCGGCCTTGCCGATCCCCGATGAGGCGCCGGTGATCAGGACGACGCGATCTTTGACCGCTTCGCGAAGTGAACGCGCCAGCAGCTCGCCGGCGCCGGGGATCCTCTGACCGAAGGCGCGGATCGTGCGCGCACTGCTGGCCGCCACGTCGCCGATGTGGGGAGTCCCCATTGCGACGGAACCTACCACCTCGTCCGTCCTGCGCGCATGCGAACATATGTTCTCGATGATCGTCTGCGTTCTGATCCCGCGCTTTCAGCTCACGATCGCCGCCGCTGACCGGAAGGAGCTGCTGCAGACGCCGGCGGCGCTGGCGCCGGAGCCCGGCGGGGTGCAGCAGGTGGGCGAGGTGTCGCTGGCTGCGGAGGCGTTCGGCGTGCATCCCGGGATGCGGTTGGGCGAAGCGCTGGCCCGCTGTCCCAGGCTGATGCTCGTGCCGCCCGACCCCGCCGGCGTGGCCGACTGCTGGGAGCGGCTGCTCGTGCGCCTGGAATCGATCGGAGCCGCCGTCGAGCCAGAGCGACCGGGGCTCGTGTGCTTCGACGCGCGCGGACTGCTGCGGCTCCATCACGGGATCGAGGGCGTGCTGGGCGCCGCGCGGCGCGCGCTGCGCGTCCCGGCGAGGTTCGGAGTCGCGCCGTCACGCTTCGCGGCGGTGGCGGCGGCGACGAAGGCGCGCGTGCGACGCCCGGCGATCGTCGCCGGCGGGCGCGCGCAGGCACGGGAGTACCTCGCCCCGCTTCCGGTGACGCTGCTGCGGGCCATCCCCGCGCTCGCGGACATGCCACAGGCACTCGAACGGCTCGGGGTGAGCACGCTCGGAGAGCTGGTGGCGCTGCCGCTGGCGGCGCTGGCGGATCGCTTCGGTAAAGCGGGATTGCTCGCCTACGAGCTCGCCGGCGGCGGGGATGGCGCGTTGCGCCCTCGGCCCGCGGCCGAGTTCCTGCGCGAGTCGCTCGAGCTGCCCGAGGCGGCGTCGGGGGGCCAGCTCGAGCAGGGGTTGGGCCTTCTGATCGATCGCCTGCTCGCCAGGCGCGAGCGGCGGAGCAGGACCCTGCGGGCGGTCGTGATCTCGGCGGTTCTGGTCGAGCAGGGTGGGACCTGGCGCGAGCAGGTCGTGTTTCGCGAGGCGCTCGCCGATCCGGTGCGGATGCGGCTCGCGCTCTCGCCCCACCTGGCGCTTATCCCGGCGCCCGCAGAGGAGCTCCGGCTCGCGGTCGAGCGCTACGGCGCGCCGGCCAGCGACCAGCGCACGCTGCTCGAGGATCCCGCGGCGGCGCGAGCCGCTCGGCTGCGGGAGGCAATTCGGCAAGCGCGTGTCGCCGCCGGACCAGACGCGGCGCTGCGCGTGCTCGAGATCGATCCGGACTCGCGCTTCCCGGAGCGGCGTGCCGTCCTGGCGCCATTCGAGGGGCGATGAGCGGTCCGCGCCGCCTTGCCGTGCCTCGCCGCGTTGCCGTCAGCGCCGCTGACGACGGCGTCCCCTCGACGGTCGACGGACGCCAGGTCGACGTCGTGCGCGAGTCCTGGCTGGTGGAGGATCGATGGTGGACCGAGCGTCCCCTGCGTCGTCACTACTGGGAGGTGGTCACGACGTGCGGGCGCAATGAGGTCGTGTTCCACGACCTCCTGAGTGGCAGATGGTGGCGTCAGCGTTGACGCAACCGCCGGCGAGATCGGCGCGTCAATAACCTCTTGCGCCATGTCAGACGATCCGAACGTATACGAGCTCACCGCCTGGGAGCGCGAGCTCGGCTCAGCTCGCGGGAGCCGCGTCGGGGCCGCCGCCGGGGCCCGCCGGCTCGGTTGCGCGCTGTACGAGCTCGATCCCGGTGGCCAGGCGGCCCCCTACCACCTGCATCACGCGAACGAGGAGATGCTGATCGTGCTCGAAGGCGAGCTCGAGTTACGCACGCCCGCCGGCACGCGAACCGTGGGACGCGGCGCGCTCGTCGCCTTCCCGGCCGGCCCGGAGGGCGCACACCGCCTGCGCAACGTCACGAGCGAGCGCGCGCGATACCTGCTCATCTCGACGCTCCTGTACCCCGAGGTCGCGGAGCAGCTCGACACCGGCACGGTCCTGGCGTTCACGGGCCCGGGCGATGGGTGGGCATTCCCCACCGGCACCTCCGGCGACTATGTGGCCCTGACGCTCGCGGCGATCGAGGCGGACGGGGCGACCACTGCCCCTGGGAGCTGATCTCCCGTGCCGTGAGGGGGCTCTGCCTCTAGGACCGTTTGCCGGCGGCGCTTTGTATCGCCGGTTTGGTGGTTGACACGCGCCGGTGACAAGGGGATGCTGGGTCCATGGGATGGTGGCCGGCGCGCGCTTCTGGCTGGCGTCGGCCGGCGAGGGTTCCGCGAGGCACCATCCCACGGACCCATCACCCCCATGTCCCCCGAAGCGGCGGCCGGCCCCTCGGCTGAGCCCCGGCAGGTGGCGGCTCCTCGGCTCGGCCCTGCGCCGGTCCCTCTGCGTGGCATCTGTCCGGGTCGCTTAGCGTGGCATCTGTACCGGGTCGCTCACGCGAGCAGGCACCTGGACAACTGCCCACTCGCGACGCCGACGTCGGCCAGTGGGCAGTTGACCATGCACACGAGGGTCATCGTCCCAGTGGACGCGCGCCGGCGCTCGAGTGGGACGATAACCAGGTTCCCGGGGCTCAGGGCGTGGGCAACCATCCGGCTGTCCACCCCACGGGGAGGTCGGGGGTGATGGGGGAGGTCGGGGGTGATGGGGGAGGTCGGGGGTGATGGGGCCGCCGGATGGTGCCTCGCGGAACTCTCGCCGGCCGCCGCCGATCAAGAGCGCGCGCCGGCACCATCCGACGGACCCCGGCACCTCCCACCCTCAAGCGGCACTCAGCCGGTTAAGCGGCAGAGGACCCGGTCAGCAGGCAAGCGATCGAGCCTGCCCTCACACGAGGCCGGCAGAGTCCGCCTGCGTCGCGACCGGCTCGTCCGATCCAGCAGGCTCGTCGGACGCAGCGGCTCCGCCGCCATAGGCGGGGTCAACGCGGCGCGTGCCATAGGCCGGGTCATCCGCGCCGCCGCCATAGGCCGAGTCGCGTGCGACCGTGCCGCGCGCGGGGCGCTCGACGACGTCGCGTTCGATCGCGCTCTCCACGATGACGGTCCGGCGACGCCGCGCGAGCACCGCGTTGAGGAGCAGGATCGCGCCTGCGACCGCCCACGCGAGCTCGGTCCAGTGGTTCGCCGCGGCCATGCCGAGGACGTTGCCGCTGATCAGCGAGATGATCGCGGCGGCGAGTAGCGCGGCGCCGACGATCAGGCTCATCGTCCGCGCGAGCAGATGCTCGGCGGCGCCGAACAGCAGCAGCCCGCCCGCGACGGCGGTCAGCATCCCGGTCCAGCCGTTGGCGCCGAAGATTCCGAGCACCTTGCCTTGCACGGGAGCCGAGCCGTTGGTGAAGTTCGACCACGGGGTGAACCCGTGCTGCCTGTAGAGGAAGTAGAGCCCGCCGACGAGCAGGGTCGTACCGAGGATCAGAGCCGGGCCGCGGGCCAGGCTGATTCCTCTCTCGGTTCGTGTGTGACGCGTTGTGGGTGCTGCGGTGACAGCCATGTCGTCCATCTCCTGACGTTTGCTGGTCTGCACCGTTCTACCCGCGCTCGGCCGATCCGACTCGAACGCTTGCGATCTCCCGCGTCCAGTGCAGGTGGGTCTCGGGCGATTGGGCGCGCGTCACCCGCACAGTTGTTCGAGCAGCGCGTGAGCCACCGCGGCCCTCGGGCGATCGCCTTTCAGGTTGTAGAGCTCCAGCGCAGCCCGAACCTCGCCGGCCGCGTGATCCGGCTGTCCGAGCGCGATCAGCACGTGGGCGAGGTTCAGGCGGGTCTCGGCTTGATCCCAGACGAACTCTGTCCGCAGCGCGTGTTGAACCGCGCTGCGGGCAAAGCGTTCCGCCGCACCACGGTCGCCGTCGGCGAGCGCGAGCCGGGCGCGAACCGCGTCGGTGATGGCGTAGTTCACGACATCGTCCGGCATGCTCAGCTGGTCGGCCAACTCGATCGCGGCGCGAGCGCTGTCGAGATCGTGCATGAGCTCATGCGCTTGGGCGAGGTACGCCTGAATCGTGGATCGGTAGGCGCGCTCGCCGTGTCGCGCCAATGTCCGATCAGCCCGCTGGAGCGCTCGTAGCGCCGCCGCCGGGTTTCCCGCCGCGAGCTCCGTCTCGACCAGGACATCGCTGAATACGGCCGCCCTGACGGGCATCCCGAGCGCTTCGCAATCCTCGATCGCGAGGTGGATCAGCCTCCGCGCCTCTGCGAAGCGGCCTTCGAGGCTGCGGAGCTTGGCTCGCAGTCGGTTGATCGCGGCCGCGAGGTAGGGGCCGGGTTCCTCACGTTCGATGGCGTCCAGCTCGCGCCCGATCTCGCTGGTGTGCAAAGGACCGTGCTGGAGCGCCGCGATGTAGTTGCCGAGGGCGTGCGAGCGCAGCCCCTCGTCGCCGACCGCGCGTGCGTGGGCGGCCGCAAGCCTCGCCTGAGCGCCCGCGGCGGTCGCCCGTCCGGCCGCCCAGTGCACGCGGTAGGCGGCGAGATGAGCCTTTGCAAGACCTCGCTCGTCGCCCGCGCGCGCGAGCAGCTCCAGGGCAGAGGGGAGGACCGATTCGATCGTCTCGATCGCCTCGTCGGCACGCGTGTGGACCAGCCACTCGAGTCGGTACAGACGCGCCAGGGCGGCGACGCCCGGATGGTGCTCGACGACGGACAGCAGCTCGCCGGCACGAGTGAGCTCGCCCGACTCGAGCATCGTCCCGACGAGCCCGATCCCGATGCGGCCGGCAATCTCTTGACCGGGCTGCGCGAGTGCCAGCGCGCGTTCCAGCAGGCCGCGGCACGCGGACGTGTCGCGGCGCTCGTCAGCCCGCTGGCCGGCCACGTACAGATGCTGCGCCGCGCGCCCCGCGAGTACCGTGTCGGCAGAACCGGCCAACTCGCGCTGGTAGCCCGCGGCCTGTTCCAGATGCCAGCCGGCGATGTCATCGAGCTCCGCGAGCCCGGCGCCGGCGTGCTCGAGCCAGCTGGCGAAGCGCTCGTGAAGGTCCGCCCGTGCCACTTTCGGCAGCCCGTCATAAGCGGCGTCGCGGATCAACACGTGACGGAAACGAAACGCCTCGTCCCCGGGGAACGCCGCAGGGTGAGGGCGAATCACGTCCTTGCGCACCAACCGCGCGAGCCACGGCTCAACCGTGGGCACGGCGCGCTCGCCCGCCAGCGCACAGACGGACATGCGATGGAAGACTTCCCCCTCGATCGCTCCGCATTCGAGCAGCTCTCGCTCCTCGTGCCCCAGACGCTCGATTCGTGCTGCCAGCAGCGCCTGAATCGTCGCCGGCACCGCTACCGTGCCGCGCTCGCGGGCGAGCGCGCTCATCTCCTCCAGGAACAGCGGATTGCCCTCACTGGCCGCGATCACGCGCGATCGCGCCTCGCCATCCAGGCCATCCCCCAGCTGCTCCAGCAACCGTGCGCTATCGGCTGCGTCCAACGGCTCCAACATCAGTGCGGTTGCGTTGAGCTTCCCCCACCCCACGACGGGCGTTCCTCGAGGATCTCGGGACGGGCGGTGCACAGCAACAGAATCGGCGCCCCGCGAGAAAGGTCGGCGACGTTCTCCAGCAGATCGAACAGCACTGGTTGCGCCCAGTGCAGATCATCGACGTGCAGGATCACGGGATGCGCGAGCGCCAGCGCGTCCAGCAGACGTCGAACCTCCCAGAACAGCTCTTGCACGACGGCGGCGCCGCCACCGCTCAGATGCTCCAGCACCGGCGCCGCGCGCTCGCCCAGGACCTTGAGCGCTTCGATCAGCGGCCAGAACGTGATGCCCTCGCCATAATCCAGGCAGCGACCACGCAGCACCGTCGCCGCATCGCCGACGCGGGTCACCAGCTCGGCGACAAGCCTCGACTTGCCCACGCCCGCCATTCCGAGCAGCGTGCACAGGTGGCAGCTGCGCTCGCTGAGCGAGCGTTGCCACGCGCCCTCGAGAATGCCCAACTCGCGCGTGCGCCCGACCAGCGCGGCGTCGAGGCGGCGGGCGACCCCGGGCGCGAGCGGATCGACCGCGACCAGGCGTACGGCCGTCTGGGGCACAGAGGTGTCGTCAGCGGGCGGTGGGGCGAGCGGCTGCACCTCGACCGCGTCGCGAACCAGCGACCACGTGCCTGAGCTGAGCACGATCTCATCCGGCCGCGCCGCTCGCGCCAGGCGCGCGGCGACGTTCACGGCCTCTCCCGTGGCCGAGGTCTCGACATCACCGGTCAGGACGAGTCCTGTGTTCACTCCTGCTCGCAAACGAAGCGTGACACCCAGCCGGCGTGCCAGGGCCGAGGATCGATCGCGGGTCTCCACGGCGGCGCGGACGGCTCGCAGAGCATCGTCCTCACGGACGCTCGGAATGCCGAACACCGCGAGTACCTCTTCGCCGATGCGTCTCTCGACCGCCCCTCCATGGCGCTCGGCCGTCGCCTGGATCTCCGCCAGCACGCGATCCATCACCGACCGGTGCACCTCGGGATCTAGATCCTGCGCGAGCGCGCTCCTCGCGGTCACCCACCAGAACAGTGCCGTGACCACTTTGCGCCTCCCACCGCGTGGCGGCACCTCGATCTGCTCGCTCGGTCGTAACCCATGCACCGCTGCGGCGTCAGGGCTTTCGGACGTGGGCGAGACGGCCGGCCGTGCGACGTCGGCTCCTCGGAGCTGATCTGCGATGCCGGGGGCAAGGAGGGAGGCGTCGTGGCGCAAGATCGCTGCTTCCAGCGCCCGGAGCGCCGGGCCGGGCTGAAGTCCGATCTCGTCCAGGGCAACGCACGCGTCGCGGTATGCGCCGAGCGCCTCGGCATGACGCCCCGCGCGGTACAGCGCCAGCATCAACAGCCGTCGCGGACCCTCGCGGAGCGGATGCGCTGCCACCGCACCGCTCACCGTGCCGAGCACCTCGGCGTGCTCGCCACATTCGAGCCTGGCCTCGAGCTGGCCCTCGACCGCGGCGGCACGCAGCTCCTCGAGCCGGTCCGCCTCCCGGCGCGCGAACTCGAACTGCGCAAACTCGGCCAGCGCGCTGCCGCGCCACAACCCGAGCGCATCCGCGAACACCTGCCTCGCCCGCGATGCGTCATCGGCGAGCGCTGCCTGCCCTTCCCCGACCAGGCGCTCAAACCGCGAGGCGTCGATCAGCTCGCGCTCTACGTCGAGCGCGTAGCCGGCCGGCGAACTGCGCACAGTCGCCGCGCCGCCGCCCGCCCGCAGGAGCTTGCGGATCCCCGAGATGTAGACGTGGACAGCGTGCTGCGCGGTTGTCGGCGGTCGCTCTCCCCACAGCTCATCGATCAGCCGCTCGGCCGTCACCGGCTCGCGTGGCCGTACCAATAACAGGGCGAGGACGGCCCGCTGCCGGGCGCTGCCGAGCGACAGCGCCTCGCCACCAGCCACGACCTCCAACGGCCCGAGTACTCGGAACTCCATCGGTCGACCCGACATCCACGCCAGACCCCGCCGCGAGTATAGGATGCCCGTCGAGGGCAGTGACGATTAGATTAGGCGCCCGCCCCGAGGACCCGGAGCGCGGCATTGAGCAAACGATGAGCGGACGTTGAGAGCCCCCGTTCATCCTCGCCTCGAATCAATCGATCCGCAAAGGAGGGACGCATGAGCAGCACTGCGCACACGGTCTCGCAGTCTGACGCGCCGGTACAGCCGGAGCGTAGGCGAGCGCGCTTCTCGCGACATGGACGCCTGTGGATCGCGCTGGTTGCCGCGATCGGCGGGCTGATGCTCCTCACGGCTGTGCCCGCCATCGCCGCCGGCGGCTGCTCCGCCGCGGCCGCGCCGGCGATCGCCGCGGGGGCCACGCAGACGACGAACGGGCGCGCGTGCCCGGACGGTCTTCAGTACTGGGCGATCGGCCTGCAGACCGGAGACACCTTGAACCTGTCGGGCGTGCCGGGCGCAGCGGCCGGCTATCTGAGTTTGGATGTGTATGGCCCGAACGTGCAGACGATCGGTCAGTCGCTGTGCAGCGACGATGACAACCTCGAGCCGTTCAGCGCGAGCTGCGTGATTCCCGCCAGCGGCGAGTATCTGATCGTCGCCACCGGCTCGGGGTCGTTCACGCCGACGATCACAGCCGTGCCCGGCTCCCCGCCGCCGGTCGCTGGTGCGTGTGGCCCGGTCGGCGCGCCGAGCGTGGCGCCCGACGTCACGCAATATGCCAACGCTCAACTCTGCCAGCCGGCCGGCAGCATCCAGTATTGGGCGATCAGCCTTCAGATCGGACAGACCTTGAACCTGTCGGGTGTGCCGGGCCCACCGGCCGGCTACCTGAGTTTGGACGTGTATGGCCCGAACGTGCAGACGATCGGTCAATCGCTGTGCAGCGACGATGACAACCTCGAGCCGTTCAGCGCGAGCTGCGTGATTCCCGCCACTGGCCAGTATTTCATCGTCGCCACCGGCTCGGGGTCGTTCACGCCGACGATCACGTCAGCGCCCGGCTCGCCGCCGCCGGTCCTCGGCTCGTGTGGCTCGGTCAGCGCGCCGAGCGTCGCGTCCGATGTCACCCAATACGCCAACACCCAGGTCTGCCAGCCGGCCGGCAGCATCCAGTTTTGGTCGATCAGCCTTCAGATCGGGCAGGTCTTGAACCTTTCGGGTGTGCCGGGCCCACCGGCCGGCTACCTGAGTTTGGACGTGTATGGCCCGAACGTGCGGACGATCGGTCAATCGCTGTGCAGCGACGATGACAACCTCGAGCCGTTCAGCGAGGCGTGTGCGATCCCCGCCGGCGGCCGGTATCTGATCGTCGCCGGCGGCGCGGGCAACTTCACCCCGGTCGTCTCCGATCCACTGCTCGACGCCCTGCACCACGCCGTGATCAAGTGGAGCCGGTCGCACCACGGCTCGACCATATCCGTGCAGGCATCGGCGCCCCGCGCGTCGACGGTGTGCGTGATCATCGCCGCCGGATGGCCGAGCGCCCCGTCGCTCGAGCGCCTGAGCTGCGGGACCCCCGTGGGACGGCGCGTGCTCGCCAGCGGCCGCCACACGTTCCCGACCGCCGGCAGCGCCGCGATCGAGGTCCGTCTCAACGAGCGTGCGAAGCACCGCTTGGCCGCCCGGGGGCGCAAGGTGACCCTGATCACGATCTACAGCGTGCAAGGCCGGGTAGCGAGCCGCACCAGCATCCCGCTCGTCATCTGAGCCGCCATCGTCGAATTGACCCCGCACACGACACTCCCCGAGTTGCACGATCCCGGTTGACGGGCTGCGGACGGCGCTGCCGTGGCCCTAAACTGGCCTCTCGTTGTCACCTTCAGGCACCCCACCTCAGATCGGTCCGAAAGCCGTCGGAACCTGGAGCGGCGGGCGCTTCATGCACTTCGGCGAGCCGCTCGACGACGAGCGCTTCCTCGCCCTGATCGCCCCGGACGAGTCGATCCCGACCGGTCATCACGGCCGACGTGTACGGCGCCGGCGAGGCCGACTCGATGCTCGGCCGTGCGATCGCCGGGCGTCCCGCGTGAGCAGATCTGCGTGGTCGGCGCGGTCGGCCACGACTTCTACGCCGGCGAGCGCGACGGGGCCAAGGGCTTCCCGCGCTTCACCGATCCGAGACTGCGCGGCGAGTCGGACTACGCCAGCTACCTGCGGCATGGCAACCGAGCGCAGCCTCGAGCGCTGCGGGATCGACCGCTTCGACCTGCTGCTGCTGCACAACCCCGACCGGATCGGCTACACGAGCGAGGCGGTCTGGGAGGGCATGGCGGCGCTGCGGGACGACGGGCTGACGCGCATGATCGGCGTCGCGCCCGGGCCCGCGAACGGCTTCACGCTCGACCTGATCGACTGCCTCGAGCGCTTCGGCGACCGATGCTCGACTGGGCGATGATCATCCTCAACCCGCTCGAGCCGTGGCCCGGCGAGCTGTGCCTCGGCGCCGCCGCCGCCGCCGAGGTCAACGTGATCACTCGCGTGGTCGACTACGGCGGCCTGTTCTTCGACGACGTCCTGCCCCGGCCAGCAGATGGCGCCGGGCGATCACCGCGGCTTCCGGCCGGCCGGCTGGATCGAGGCCGGGCGCGAGCGGCTGGACGTCGATGCGCGCCGATCGCTCGAGCGCGCCGGGCTGACGATGATCCAGCTGGCATGCCAGTGGAACCTCGCCCACGAGGCGGTCGCGTGCGTCGCGCCGACGCTGATCCAGGAGGCCGGGCCGGACGCGCGAGCGGTCGAGGACAAGCGCGTCGAGCTCGCGGCGCTCCCGCGCGAAGCGCGGCTGTCGCCCGGCGACGTCGACGAGATCCGCAGGCTCGGCGACAACACCGGCTGCATGGCGCTGAAGGGCGCCAGCCCGGACCACGAGGGCGACGAGCGGCCCGACCGCTGGGGGATGGATCGAGCGGCTCGAGGCGGTCGCGCGCCGGTGGCGGATCGAGCCCGAGCGCGACCTCGTCCAGGTCGGGCACTGCTCTCGAGCTGGCCTGCCACTAGCTCTCGAGCTGCTCCGCCTCCGACTGGGCCGACTCAGCGCGGACCCATTCGCAGCCCGACCGAGAGGTCCTCGACGCCCATCGCGGCGGCGCGTTCAGCCACATGCCGTAACGGAAGAACTCGTCGATCCGCTCGGGCTCGGCGCCGGACAGGCGCTCGACGTGCGCGACCAGGCGCGCATAGCGGCCGCGGACGCGCTCGCGGATCACCTCGTCGTCGCAGGCGGCGTACGCCTGATGCTGGAGCATCAGCTAGTCGCGATCGGACCGCAGCAGCTCGACGTACGCCGTTCCCCATCGCATTCAGGACGTCCGTATCCGGCGACGGCGATCGCCGGGTCGAACTCCGCCGCCGCCTGCGTGAACGTCTCGCCGATCCAGCTCGAAGCACGCTCGACCGCCGCCAGGAACAGCTCTCGCTTGTTGCCGAACAGGCTGAACACGTATGGCTGCGCGACGCCGACGCGGCGGGCGATCCGATCGACCGGCGTGCCGTGGAGGCCGCCGTGCGCGAACTCGTGCACGGCCGCCTCGATCAGCGCGTCCCGGCGCTCGGAGGCCGGGACGCGCTGGCGGCGTTCGCGTTCTTGTTCGTGTTCTGGTGCTGTCGAACTCGTTGCCATTGGGCTCATCTCGGATCCTAGAGAGGTCAGGCTGCCTGCGGGAGCTCGACGGCGATGCCGCCGGTTTCGCGGCCCGGCTGCTCGGCCTCGGCGTGCGCGAGCGCCGATGCCCGCGTGCTGAACGGCAGCGCCAGCGCCACGAGCGCGCCGGCGGCGAGCACGGCCGCGCCGACCCACATCGCGGGCACCAGGCCGTCGACGAAGCTCGCGCTGGGCTCATAGCCGCCGTGGCTCGTGAACACGGTCGCGAGGACCGCGATCCCCAGCACCCCGCCGAGCTCGCGGATCGCGTTGGTCGCCCCGGACGCCTTGCCCGCCTGATCGGTCCGGACCGACGCGAGCACGGCGTTGGCGGACGGCGCAAACACCAGCGCCATGCCGGAGCCCGCGAGCACGAACGGCCCGATCATGCTCACGTACGTCTGATCGACGCTTGCGAGCGCCGCCAGCCACGCCAGCGCGATCGCCTGCAACGCCAGCCCGCCGACCATGAACCAGCGGCTGCCGAAACGCTCCGAGAAGAAGCCCGGCCAGCGGCGACACGACCATCGTCGCGCCGGTCCACACCAGCAGCTTCACGCCGGCCTGCAGCGGGCTGTTGTGCGAGCACGTTCTGCAGGAACTGGGTGAGGAAGAAGATCGAGCCGAACATCCCGAAGTACATCGCGAGCGAGACTACGTTGGTGACCGCGAAGCTGCGCTTGGCGAAGAACTCCATCGGCAGCATCGGCTCGTCTGCCCGCAGCTCGTACAGGACGAATCCAACGACCAGGACCACGCCGAGCGCCAGCGACACCACGACCTCGGGGCTGCCCCAGCCGAGCGACTGCGAGCGCACCAGCCCGAACACGATTCCGAACAGTCCGATCGAGGCGAGCGCGAGACCGG
Organism: uncultured Solirubrobacterales bacterium; assembly: GCA_963763525.1. GTDB lineage: Bacteria > Actinomycetota > Thermoleophilia > Solirubrobacterales > Solirubrobacteraceae > Palsa-465. The sequence goes on along the minus strand of CAVXPA010000002.1, from coordinate 690,550 downwards.
TCAGGTCGAGCGAGCGCGCGGTTCCCCGGCTCTCGGTCAGCCGCGCGCGCCGCGAGCGGGACGAGCACGATGCCGATCGGCACGTTGATCCAGAAGATCCAGTGCCAGGACGTCGAGCTGGACAACGGCGCCACCGACGAGCGGGCCGAGCGCGACCGCGATCCCGCTGATCCCCGACCAGATGCCGATTGCGACACCGCGGTGGTCGGGCGGAAACGCCTCGGCGAGCAGGGTCAGCGTGAGCGGCGTCGCGATCGCGGCGCCGGCGCCCTGGACGGCCCGCGCGGCGATCAGCAGCTCGATCGACGGGGCCAGCGCGGCGGCGGCGGATGCGACGGTGAACAGCCCGATGCCGGCGATGAACATCCGCTTGCGGCCGAGCAGATCACCGAGCGCGGCGCCGGTCAGCAGCAGCACCGCGTAGGAGAGGACGTAGGCGTTGACGGTCCATTCGAGCGCCTGGATCGAGGCGCCCAGATCACGGTGGATGCTGGGCAGGGCGACGTTCACGACGAGGTTGTCGAGGACGACCATGAACAGGCCGATCGAGACGATCGCGAGCGTCCAACCCCGGCGAGTGGTGGTGGAAGCGAGTTGTGAGCGCATCTGGTCTTGGCCTTTCTTAGTGACTGCTAACTCAGATGGCCGGAGATTAGCAGTCACTAATAACTTGTCAAGGCGCTTTTTTGCCTGGCTAGACATCCCCACCTTCTGCGAACATGTGTTCGTGAGTTCCTGGGACTCGTCTGACTGCGAGTAGGGGAGCGGTGGATTGGCGCCCTACGTCGAGCTGCACTGCCACTCAGCGTTCTCGTTCCTAGACGGAGCCTCGCTGCCGGACGAGCTGGTCCCGACCGCGCTCGAGCTCGGCTACGAGGCGCTGGCGCTGACCGACCACAACTCGGTCTCGGGCTCGATGGAGTTCGCCGTCAGCGCCCGGGCGCTCGGTTTGCGCGCGATCCACGGGTCGGAGGTCGATCTCGACGATGGCCGGCATCTGACGCTGCTCGTCGAGGATGCCCGCGGCTGGTCGAACCTGTGCCGGATCCTGACGCGCGCGCACGCACACACGCGCGAGCGGCCGGGACCGCCTTCGCAGCCGTTCGTGCCCCTGACCGATGTGCTCGCGCATGCGGAAGGGCTCGTCTGCCTCAGCGGATGCGCGCTGCGCGGCGTCCACGATGAGACCTACGCTGCGCCGGCTGCTCGAGGCGTTCGGCCGCGACCGGCTGCGGATCGAGCTCCAGCGGCCGTTCCTGCGCGACGATCGCGCTCGCAACCGGCGCCTGTCGCGACTTGCGCGAGCGGCTGGGCGTGACGTGCGTGGCGACCGGCAACGTGCACGCGCACGCGCGCTCGCGAGCGCCGCTGCAGGACGCGTTCGTAGCGGTGCGGCTGCACACGACGCTCGACGCCTCAGAGCCAGAGCGGCGCGGCAACTTCAGCCACGTGCTCGCCTCCCCGGAGGCGATGGCCGCGCGCTTCCCCGAATATCCCGAGGCGGTCGCCGAGACCGCCGAGCTGGCGGACCGTCTGCAGTTCGATCTTGGCAGCGATCTCGGCTATCGCTACCCGGGATCGGAGGACGCCGTGGCGATGCGCAAGCTCTCGGAGCTGTGCGACGCGCGGCTGCACGACCGCTATGCGCGGGCGCACCGCGGTGCGGGACGACGGCGGCCGGCCGTCTCCGAGCAGGAGCTGCGGATCATCGAGGCGCTCAACCTGCCCGGGTTCTTCCTGCTGCACCACGACATGCTCGAGCTGGCGCGCGAGGTGGCAGCCGAGGTGCGCGGGCCCGACACCGCGCGCGCTCTGCTCCCGCCCGGTCGAGGGCGCGGCTCGAGCGTCTCCTCGATCGTCTGCTACCTGACCGGCCTCTCGCACGTCGACCCGATCGCCAACGAGCTGCTGATCGGGCGCTTTCTGAACGAGGAGCTGACCGCGCTGCCGGACATCGACCTCGACTTCCCGCGCGACATCCGCGAGGAGCTGATCCCGCGCGTCCACGAGCGCTACGGCCACGACCGCTCGGCGCTCGTGGCGGCGTTTCCGACCTACCGCGCCCGCGGCGCGATCCGCGAGCTCGGCAAGGCGCTCGGGCTGCCGCCGGGTGAGATCGAGCGGGTCGCGCGCGGAAGCGAGGGGTGGGACGCGCGCGAGGTCGGCAAGGACATCGAGAGCGCGTTCGGCGTGCAGCCGAGTGACGGCGGACGTGGTCCCGGCGCCTCGCCGTCCGGCGCTCGCCGCGGATCGAGCGGTCGCTGGGCCTGGCTCGCGCGGCTGGCGGCTGAGGCACACGGGCTGCCGCGCCATCTCTCCCAGCACTCGGGCGGGATGATCGTCTCGACCCGCCCGCTGATCGATTGCTGCCCGATCGTGCCGGCCGCGATGGAGGGCCGCCAGATCGTGCAGTGGGACAAGGACTCCTGCTCGGACGCCGGGTTTCTGAAGATCGACCTGCTGGGTCTGGGGATGCTGTCGGCGGTCGAGCGCTGCGTCGAGCTGATCGCGCGCACCCGGAGCGAGCGGATCGACCTCTCGAGGATCCCCTACGACGATCCGGCGACCTACGAGTGCATCCAGAACGCCGATACGACGGGGGTGTTCCAGATCGAGAGCCGCGCGCAGATGCAGTCGCTGCGCCGTACGCGCCCGGAGACCCTGCAGGACATCACGATCCAGGTCGCGATCGTCCGGCCGGGGCCGATCCAGGGTGGCGCGGTGAACCCGTACATCGAGCGCCGCCAGCGGATGCGCGTGGATCCCGAGCTACGAGGTGCCCTACGAGCATCCGTCGCTGGAGCCGGTGCTGCGCGAGACGCTCGGCACGATCATCTTCCAGGACCAGGTGCTGGAGGTCGCGATCGCGTTCGCCGGCTTCTCGACCGGAGAGGCGGAGGGGCTTCGCCGGGCGATGAGCCGCAAGCGCTCGGAGGCCGCGATCGAGGGCTACCACCAGCGCTTCGTCGCCGGCGCCCAGCGGCTGCACGGCGTCGACGAAGCGACCGCGGAGCGCGTGTTCGCGATGGTCCAGGGCTTCTCCGGCTTCGGCTTCCCGAAGGCGCACGGCGCCGCGTTCGGCCTGCTCGCCTACCAGTCGACGTGGCTGCGCGTCCACTACGGGCCGGAGTTCCTCTGCTCGCTGCTGAACGAGCAGCCGATGGGCTTCTATCCGCCCGACGCGCTCGTCCACGAGGCGCAGCGACGCGGGATCGAGGTGCTGGCGCCCGACGTCAACGCGAGCGAGGTCGACTGCGAACTGGAGTCGGCGGCGCAGGGCGGTGCGGAGACTCGGGTGCGCGTCGGCCTTGGGTATGTCCGCGGCGTGCGCAAGCGGGAGGTCGAGGAGCTCGTGGCCGCTCGCAAGAAGGCGGGACGGTTCCGCAGCCTCTCCGACCTGGCCTCGCGCGCCGGCGCCGGCGCGCCCTCGCTCGAGCTGCTGGCATGGTCGGGGGCGTGCGATTCGCTGGTCGAGTGACGGCGAAGGAGGCTGGAGCGCCGATGGATCGCGGCCCGGAGCCGTGGACCGAGGATCCGCGCGTCGCATCGCGCTGTGGCAGCTGGGTGTGGCGACGCCCGGCCGCAGCGTTCCGGGAGGCGTGCAGCTGGCGCTCCCGCTCGATCTACCGGCCCCGCCCCAATTGCGCCGGCTCAGCCGGTGGGAGTCGATGCTCGCCGACTACGGCACGACCGGACTGACGGTGAGCTCGCACCCGATGGCATTGCTGCGCGAGCGCTTGCCGGCGGACGCCGTCACGAGCCGCGATCTGGAGACGCTTCCGCATGGCACCCGGGTGCGGATCGGCGGGCTCGTCGTCGCGCGGCAACGACCGGGTACGGCGAACGGGATCGTCTTCATCCTCCTCGAAGACGAGCACGGAACGATCAACCTCATCGTCCCCGCGCGGGTCTACGAACGTCATCGCCTGACGGTGCGGACCGAGCCGCTGATGCTCGTGCAGGGCAAGCTCGAGCGCTTCGCGGCGGCCGGCGGCGCGATCAATGTGCTCGTCGACCAGGTCGGCTCGATCGCGGCGCCCGACCGACCGCTCGCCGAGGTCAAGGACTTCTCGATGCTCGACGAGCAGGTTCGCCGGGGCCGCCTCGCCGAGCAGGAGGCGTCGGCCGCAGGCGAAGCGGAGGAGTTCCGCGCGGTCGCGCCTCCGGTGATGAGCTTCGCGTCCGGCCGGCGGCGGTGAGCGCTCGCGGCGGCAACCCGCTCCAGCCGCCGACCTCTGCTCCAGCCGCCGACCTCCGCTCCAGCCGCGATGCGCCCTCGGCTCACGATGATCGCCGCCTCCGATATGGTGCCCCGTCGTGCTCGGTGTAGGACTCTTCGTCGCCTTCTGGGTCGTCGTCGCGCTGACGCTCTTCTTCATCGCGATTCGCGGCGGCGTGGGTGGGGCGCGAGACGCCCTGTACGGCCAGTCGCGATCCAGCCGCCGCGCCGCGACCACCCTGTTCGTGATCATCTACGTCGGCTTCGGGATCGCCCTGCCGATCGTCCTGCTGACCGGCAACCACTCCCACGCGAGCGCCCAGGTCGGGGGGATCCGGCTGACGACCAACGAGAAGGCCGGGCGCGAGCTGTTCGGCGCGCGCTGCGGCTTCTGTCACACGCTGGCGGCGTCCAACTCGATCGGCAAGGTCGGCCCCAACCTCGATGTCCTGCAGCCAACCGAAGCGCTCGTGCTCCGGGTCATCAACAACGGGTGCCTGCAGAATCCGCCGTCCCCCAGCAGCCCCGAGGCGTGCCTCGGGTTCGGCAACATGCCGGCCGGGGTCTACCAGGGCCAGGATGCCCAGGACGTCGCCGCGTTCGTCGCCGCGGTCGCAGGTAAGGAATAGCTCGGAGCGTCCGAGCCGCCGCCCGAGCGTCTGAGCCGCCGCGCCGACCCGAGCGTCTGAGCCGCCGCCCACGCACGAACCTTGCGGCGTTGGTTCCGAGGGGTGGAACTGGATCCGCAACGTTCGCGCCGGCGATCCGTCGCGCCCACCCCGCGCACCCACCAGGCGCACAGATTCCCCGCATCGTCCGGGATGAAGTGGGGCTGCCGTCCGACGGCGCTGTTAGAGTGCCGCCCCCGAAGAGCTGAATTCCCGCTCCGCCCGTGAACTTGAAGGGCGACTGGAAGCGGGGGAACCGAGTTGTTGGGGCGAATCGCCTTCGCCGCGTAGCGCCGCTCTTTCGGCGCGAGCCCGTCAGCTAACCCCGCAAGCATCGAGAAAGAGGACGGAAAGATGGCTGACGCGAATCGTTCGCGTGCACGTAGGCAGGTGCGCCCAGCAGAGGCTTGGGGTGAGTACGGGTGGTCGCAGCCCGCCGCTCGCGCCGCCCGCCAGCGCGCCCAGCAGTCCCAGATGCCGCCGAGCAATCATCAGGCCGATGCCCGCCCGGCCGGGTACCCGCGGCCCGAGCGAGCGACCTTCCCGCAGTCGCCCGGCGGCACGCGCCGAACCGTGACGATTCGCGGCCGTGGCGATGAACGGCTGGTTCCGCGCCACAGCCGCTCCCGTCCGCCCGCCCGCCCCCACTACCGCGGCGGCTTCCGGCCGGATCGCGTCGCGATGTGGGCGGTCATGCTCGGCGTGCTGCTGGTGCTCGTCGCGGCGGCCAGCTCGCACGCGTGAGCTGAGACGGGCCAGATCGGGCGAGCCCACCTCCGCCCAGCAAACCGGGCAAACGCCGCCCGGCCCCGAAACCCGGGCCGGGCCCTTACGCGCTGCTCACGATTCGATGATCGGCCGTTTATCGCCGTGCGTATAAGGGAAAGGAGCCGGAGACGCGCCATCGGGTCTGCTGGGCTGCCGGGAATATCCAGCGCCGGACGAGCGTCTTGGCTCGTTAACAGTGTGGTAATCGAGACGCCCTTGTGCTACCCAATGGAGCCATCTAGACTTATGTTGTGTAAGCAAGTCTCGAAAGTAAAGGGCGTTGATCAGCCACTTTCGCCCGGTTCCTTTAGACCCCCTGGTGGTCCGCGATGAAGATTTCAATGAGCAGATTCCAGATCCACGATGACCTGACCGCGCCTGAGGGCTCGATCCCCGTGCTCCGGGGCGCTCTGGCCAGCGGCGGGCAGCTGCCGAACTTCCTCGGCGTGCTGGCGGGCTCGCCTGCTGCGTTGAGGGCGTACGCGAAGTTTCGTTCCGAGTTGCGGCACGGCAAGCTGACGCTGCCGACGCTCGAGCGGATCGCGCTCGCCGTCGCCGAGTACTACCACTCGGAGCCCGGCATCGCGATGCACTCGCGCGCCGCCCGCGGCGCGGGGCTGGCACTCGACGAGGTCGCCGCCGCGCGTCAGTTCACCTCCAAGGACGAGCGCGAGGCGGCGCTGCTGCGCTACCTGCACTCGATGCTCGAGCAGCAGGGCCGTCCGCCGATGCACCTCCACGAGGAGGCACGCGAGGCGGGCTGGGAGGACGAGCAGATCCTCGAGGCGATCGCGGCGGTTGCGCTCGAGGCGTTCACCGCGATGGTCAACGTCGCCGGCGAGGTGCCGGTCGACGGATCCAGTGAGGCGTCACGGACTCTGCAAGCGGCGTAAGCTAGGTAGTCGGCATGTGCGCGCGGCGTCCGGGCATTGCAGGGGTCGAGCGGGGAAGTGGTTGTTGTCCGCTCTACCACGAGGCGGTAGAGCTCGTCGGGCGCCGATGGACCGGCGCCATATTGCGTGTCCTGATGGACGGACCGCTGCGCTTCTCCGAGATCGCGCAGTCCGTGCCCGAGCTGTCGGACCGGCTTCTTTCTGAGCGGATGAAGGAGCTCGAAGCGCGCGGGATCGTGGATCGGCGGGTGATCGCCGGTCCACCGCTGCGGGTCGAGTACGAGCTCTCGAAGATGGGGCGCGAGCTCGAGCCGGCGCTGACGGAGCTCGAGCGCTGGGCCAAGCGCTGGCTCGGACGCCGGGTGCCAGCCGGCGTCTGATCGCCTCGCGAGGCAGCGGCTCACACGGCCGAACGTTCGCGCGGCCCGTGCGGGGCACGGACCGCCGCGCTCAGTAAGGTTCGGCGCCCGATGGACCAGCGCCCGCTCACTCCGGATGACGTCGTCTCGCTCGCGGCCGAGCGCGACATCCGCTTCATCAGGCTCTGGTTCACCGACATCCTCGGCCAGCTGAAGGCGTTCTCGATCAACGCCAACGACCTCGCGGAGGCGTTCGAAGGCGGGATGGGGTTCGATGGCTCGTCGATCACCGGCTTCAACCCGATCGAGGAATCGGACATGATCGCGATGCCCGACGCGAGCACGTTCGCGATTCTCCCCTGGCGCCCGGCCGAACAGGGCGTCGCGCGGATGTTCTGCGACATCGTCACGCCCGAGCGCACGCCGTACGAAGGCGACCCGCGCCACGTCCTGCGGCGCGCCGTCCAGCGCGCGGAGGCGATGGGCTTCGACCACTACTACGTCGGCCCGGAGCTCGAGTACTTCTACTTCCGCGACGCCAAGTCGACCGAGGTCCTCGACGAGGGCGGCTACTTCGATCTCACGACGCTCGATGCCGGCTCGGATCTGCGGCGCGAGACGGTGCTCGCGCTCGAGCAGCTCGGGATCCACACCGAGTACACCCACCACGAGGTCGGCCCCAGCCAGCACGAGATCGACATGCGCTACGCGGACGCGCTGAAGACGGCCGACGACTGCATGACCTACCGGATCACCGTCAAGGAGTACGCGCTCAAATACGGCCTCTATGCGACCTTCATGCCCAAGCCGCTGTTCGGCCAGAACGGCTCGGGCATGCACACGCACCAGTCGCTGTTCCGCGGCGAGCGCAACGCCTTTCACGACGCGGAGGACCCCTACTTCCTGTCCGACATCGGCAAGGCCTTCATCGCCGGGCAGCTGCGCCACGCGCGCGAGCTGTCCTCGATCTTCGCCCAATGGGTCAACTCCTACAAGCGCCTGGTCCCCGGCTACGAGGCGCCGGTGTACGTCGCGTGGTCGCGCCGCAACCGATCAGCGCTCGTGCGCGTGCCCCTCTACCACCCCGGGCGCGAGCGCGCGACGCGGATCGAGCTGCGCTGCCCCGACCCCGCCTGCAACCCCTACCTCACGTTCGCCGTCCTGTTGCAGGCCGGGCTCGAGGGGATCGAGCACGGCTACGAGCTGCCGGAGCCGATGGAGAAGAACCTCTACCACCTCGGCGCGGACGAACGCAGGCGCCTCGGGATCGAGCAGCTCCCCGAGACCCTCGGCGAGGCGATCGAGCTGACCGCCGAGTCAGAGCTCGTGCTGCGCACCCTCGGCGAGCACATGTTCAACCGCTATATCGAGATAAAGCGTCAGGAGTGGGACGACTACCGGGTCCAGGTCACGCCTTGGGAGCTCGACCGATACCTCCCCGTTTTATGAGGGGGCTCTGCCTCTAGGGTCGTTGTTCGTGGGGCGCTTTGTATCGCCGGTTTTTGTTGACATGGGTGGTGATGGGTCCGTCGGATGGTGCTTGCGCGCGCTCTTGATTGGCGGCGGCTGGCTAGGGTTCCGCGAGGCACCATCCGGCGGACCCATCACCACCCACGTCCTTCGGGGCGGGTGGGCGGCCCCATGTGTGCGGGCCGGCGGCGCTCCCTCATTCGAGGCAGTCCGACCCTGCCCCACTCGGGCCCTGGACGCCGTCAGTGCGCGTTAAGCAAGCAGTGGGGGCCCAGCGCCCCGGTGGGCCCTCGGCTCGGGCGGGCCCGATTAGGCTCTGAAGGCACCTCGGCGGTGCCGCTGCGCAGAGCGAGCGTCCGGCTGGCAACCCGAACGGGCGGGGTGGGCGGTGATGGGTCCGCCGGATGGTGCCTCGCGGAACCCTCGCGAGCCGCCGCCAACGAAAGCACGCACCATCCGACGGAGCCCATCACCCCCCGCCCCGCCGGGTCAGCCGCTCAAAAGAGACGCGAGTGACTCTGGCGCAGTCACCGGCGCCTGGCAGACGAAGTGCTCGCACACGTATGCCGCCGCCTGGCCGTCGACGGGGGTGCGGCCCGCGAGGAGGGGACGGTGTCGTCGCTGCCGCCGGCGAGCACGAGGTGGGGGCGGTAGGCGCTGCGGATGACGTCGAGGAGGGCGTCGGGGTTGGGGCCGACGATCGCGACCTCGCGGACGGGCGCGAGGTAGAAGTCGATCGCCTGGAGGAGATGTCCGAACGCGTGCGGGTGGCGGGCGGCGATCGGCGCGAGGAGGCGCAGGACGCCGACGGCCTCGTGCTCGTAGCTGCGCTCGCCAGACAGCAGCGCCAGGCGGAGCAGGCCGAAGGCGGCGGCGGAGTTGCCGGAGGGGATCGGGGAGTCCTCGAGGTCCTTGCGGCGCGCGACGAGCTGATCCTGGTCGGCGGCCGTCGTGAAGAAGCCGCCGCGCTCGGGGTCGGCGAAGCGGTCGATCAGCTGGCGCGCGAGCGCGGTCGCCTCGTGGTACCAGCGCGCGTCGAACGTCGACTCGTACAGCGTGATCAGCGCTTCGAGCAGGAAGGCGTGATCCTCGAGGAAGGCGCCGATGCGGCCGTGCCCGTCCTTCCAGGTGCGCAGCAGCCGCCCGTCGGCGTCGCGCAGGTCGGTGAGCAGAAACTCGGCGCATCCGGTGGCCGCCTCGAGGTAGTCGGTGCGCTGGAGCGCGGCGCCGGCGCGTGCGAGCGCCGAGATCATCAGCGCGTTCCAGGCCGTCAGGCGCTTGTCGTCGAGGCCGGGGCGCACGCGCTCGGCGCGCTTTGCGAACAGCCGAGACCGGATCTCCGGCAGGTTCGGCGGCGGCGTGCCGCGGGCCTCGAGCACGTTGTGCCCGTGCTCGAAGTTCCCGAGCTCGCTCGCGCCGAAGTACTCGATCGCCACCGGCGCCGACTCGCCGAGCGTCTCGCGCAGCTGCGCGACCGTCCAGACGTAGAACTTGCCCTCGACCCCCTCGGAGTCGGCGTCGAGCGCACGAGTAGAAGCCGCCCTCGGGGCCGCGCATCTCGCGCAGCACCCAGTCGAGCGTCTCGCAGCAGACCTCGCGCAGCCGCTCCTGGCCCGACACCTGCCAGCCGTGCAGGTACGCGCTGGCCAGCAGCGCGTTGTCGTAGAGCATCTTCTCGAAGTGCGGGACGGTCCAGGTGTCGTCGACCGAGTAGCGGCAGAAGCCGCCGCCGATCTGGTCGTAGATCCCGCCCTGCGCCATCGCCCAGCGTGCCGGCGACATCTCGCGCTCGCGGCGCGCGAGCAGCAGCTCGATCGTCGAGGCGGGCGGGAACTTCGGGGCGCCGCCGAAGCCGCCATGCAGCTGGTCGTAGGTGGCCGCGCAGATTCGTCGAGCGCGTGGGTTGAGCAGCTCCGCCTGGAGCGGCTCGCGCGAAGGATCCAGGCGCGCGCTCGTGCCGAGCGCGCTGACGAGCCGCTCGCTCTGGTGAGGACGTCATCGCGCCGCTGCTCCCACGCCTCGGCGACCGACAGCAGCACGGTGCGCCAGCTCGGCATCCCGCGCGCGGCTCTTGGCGGGAAGTACGTGCCCGCGAAGAACGGGCTCTGCTCCGGGGTCAGGAACATGTTCAGTGGCCAGCCGCCGTGCCCGGTCAGCGCATGGCAGACCTCCATGCAGATCGCGTCGACGTCGGGTCGCTCCTCGCGATCGACCTTGATGTTGACGAATAGCTCGTTCATCAGCGCCGCGATCTCCGGGTCCTCGAAGGACTCGTGCGCCATCACGTGGCACCAGTGGCAGGCCGAATAGCCGATCGACACGAGCAGGGGTCGGTCCTCGCGCGCGCCCGCGGCGAGCGCCTCGTCCCCCACGGATACCAGTCGACCGGATTGTCCTCGTGCTGGAGCAGGTATGGGGAGGATTCGCCCGCCAGACGATTTGGCATCCGTTCAGCGTACCCGCGCGGGTATCGCGGGCAATACGCTAGGAGCACGTCCAACGAGAAGGAGACCATGTGCCTGCAAACCGCGAGCCGATCAGCGCGCCCGATGCCCCCGCTGCGATCGGGCCCTACGTCCACGCCGTCCGGGCCGGCGGCCTGCTGTTCTGCTCCGGCCAGATCCCCCTCGATCCGCGCACCGGCGATCTCGTTGGCGGGACCGCGGCGGATCAGGCCGGCCGCTGCCTGGAGAACCTGGCCGCCGTCTGCCAGGCCGCCGGCGCGACGCTCGGCGACGCGGTCCGGATCACGGTCTACCTGACCGACATGAACGCGTTCCCCGCGGTCAACGACGTCTATGCCTCGTTCTTCGAGTCCGATCCGCCGGCCCGCGTCGCGATCGGCGTCTCGGCGCTGCCGCGCGGCGCACAGGTCGAGATGGACGCGGTGGTGGCCGTCTCGACGTGAGCTCGACCGATACAGATCTCGAGCTCATTTCGATCGACCGGATCCGCCGGGCAGCCGTCGCGGGCGCCGGCATCGTCAAGGAGACGCCGGTCGTCAGCTCGCGCACGCTCAGCCAGCGCGCCGGTGCCGCCGTCGCTCTGAAAGCCGAAAACTTGCAACGGACAGGGTCGTTCAAGCTGCGCGGCGCGCTCGCGAAGATCGCGACGCTCGATGAGCGCTGCGCCGCCGGCGTCGTGACCGGGAGCGCCGGCAACCACGCGCAGGCGGTCGCATACGCGGCGCGCGCTCGCGGCGTTCGCTGTGAGGTGTTCATGCCGCAGACCGTGCCGATCGCCAAGCTCGAGGCCGCCTCGGCGCTCGGCGCGAGCATCCACCTCGTCGGCTCCACCGTCGACGACGCGCTCATGGCGGCACGCGAGCGCGCGGACGAGACCGGGATGGCGTTCGTGCATCCGTTCGACGACCCCGACGTGATCGCCGGCCAGGGCGGAATCGGCCTCGAGCTGCTCGGGCAGGTACCCGACATCGTCCGCGCGATCATCCCCGTGGGGGGCGGCGGCCTGGCCAGCGGCGTCGCGATCGCGCTCAAATCGCACCGGCCGGAGCTCGAGGTGATCGGGGTTCAAGTCGAGGCGTGCAGCCCGTTCCCCGAATCTCTCAGCGCCGGGCGCCCGGTCGCGGTCCAGTCGGCCGTCACGATCGCGGACGGCATTGCGGTCAAGCGCCCGGGAGGCCTCACGCTCCCGTTGATCCGGCGGTGGGTCGACGCGATCCATGTCGTCAGCGAGGACGAGGTCGCGGAGGCGATGGTGTTTCTGCTGGAGCGCGCCAAGCTCGTCGTCGAGGGCGCCGGCGCCGTCGGCGTCGCGGCCCTCCTGAGCGGCCGCGTGCGGCTGAGCGGCGAGGGGACGACGGTCGTGATCCTGTCCGGTGGCAACGTCGACGCCGGGCTGCTGGCCGAGGTCGCGCGCCGCCACGAGACCCAAGCGGGCCGGCGGATCGTGCTGCTCGCGCGGCTCCCCGACCGCCCCGGCTCGCTGGCCCGGCTGCTCACGCTCGTCGGCGACAGCGGCGCGAATCTGCTCGACGTCCAGCACATTCGCGAGGGCGTCGAGCTGCACGTGCGCGAGACCGCCGTCCAGCTCGTGCTCGAGGCGCGGGGTCCTGAGCACGCGGCGGCCGTTTTGGACGCGATCCGCCAAGCCGGCTATCCCGAGCCACGTATGCTGCAGTAGCTCCGCCGGGGCGTGAATGGGGCAGGTGCCGGCGCGCACCGCGGTTTGGGCGATGTGGTCGGGTTTCGGCGGTGCGCGCGCGATCAATGCCTGGACAACTGCCCACTCGAGCCGGCGCCGGCGGCGAGCGGGGCGTTCTCCATACACAGGAGGGTTTTCGTCCCAGTGGGCGTCTGCGGAGTGTCGAGTGGGACGATTACCAGGTTCAAGCACGCACGGGCGGGGTTGGGGGTGATGGGGCCGGGGGATGGTGCCTCGCGGAACTCTCGACCGCCACCGCCAACAAAAAGCGCACGCGCCCGCACCATCCCACGGTTCCATCACCCCCCAACCTGCGAACCGGCGATACAAAGCGCGCCACGCGCTCGCCCCTCGGGGTAGAGCCCAGTTACTGACCGCGCAGCAGTGCCCGTTGGACCTTGCCGCTCGCGGTCTTGGGCAGGTCGGGGACGAAGTCGACCACGCGGGGGTACTTGTAGGGCGCGGTCTCGTGCTTGACGTGGTCCTGGAGGGCTCGCATCAGCTCGTCGCTGGGCGCGAAGCCGTCGCGGAGCACGACGACCGCGCGCACGACCGCCCCGCGCTCGTCGTCCGGGGCCGAGACGACGGCCGCCTCGGCGACGGCCGGGTGCGTGACGAGCGCTGACTCGACCTCGAACGGTCCGATCCGGTAGCCCGCCGAGATGATCACGTCGTCGGCGCGCCCCTCGAAGTAGAGATAGCCGTCGTCGTCGCGCTTGACGCGGTCGCCGGTGTGCCAGGGCTGTTGCGTGGGCGCGGGTTGGCCGTCGAGGTAGCCGACGAAGAAGGTCGGGTCGGTGAGCGGCTGCGCGAGCACGAGCTCGCCGTCCTGCACCTGCAGGTCGACGCCCGGCAGCGGCAGGCCCATCGACCCGGGACGGGCGGCTTGGCCGCTCGGCATCGCGGTCAGCTGCCCGGTCTCGGTCTGGCCGTAGCCGTCGCGGATGTCGAGTCCGGTCGCCTCGCGGAACGCCCGCAGCACCTCGGGGTTGAGCGCCTCGCCGGCGGCGACCAGCGAGCGCAGCGCGGGGAACTGCGGCAGCGTCGTGCGCTTGGCGAGGACGCGGTACTCGGTCGGGGCCATGCAGAGCACGTTCACGCCTTCGGCGGCGAGCAGCTCGAGGCGCTCAAAGGGGTCGAAGCGCGCGTCGTGCAGGAGCGCGGTGCCGCCTCGCAGCCACGGCGCGATGAACGCGTTGCGGGCCGACTTGGACCAACCGCTCGCGGCCGTGCACCAGACGAGCTCGCCCTCGCGCACGTCCATCCAGTCGCCGGCTTGGAGTTGCTGGCCGGGGAGGTAGCGCTGTCCGTGGACGATCCCCTTCGGCTCGCCGGTCGTGCCGCTCGTGAACACGATCAGGGCCGGGTCCGTCGGCGCGAGTTCGATCGCTGCGGCCGGCTCGCTCGCGTACAGTGACTCGTCCGGAATCGACAGGACCTCGCACGCTGGCGCCGCGGCCGAGAGCTCGGGCAGGTTGCGCTCGTCGGCGACGATCAGCGCGGGCTCGGCAGCCGCGATCCGAAGACGCAGATCCTTGGCGCGCAGCTGCTCGTTACAAGGCAGGACGACCGCCCCGATGCGAAAGCATGCGAGCATCGTCAGCACCCACTCGGGGCGGTTGCCGACGAGCGTCATGACGATGTCGTTGCGGTCCACGCCGCAGCTTCGGAGCGTTCCGGCGAGCCGCGCGCTGCAATCGGCGACCTCGCCGAAGGACCATTCGCGCCGGCGTCCGTCGTGCGCGAGCTCGACCAGAGCACGACGGCCTGGCGGGGCACGATCGATGACGTCGCGGGTGAAGTTCACGGCGGTCGCCAAGTGTGCCAGGAACGGCCGAACGACCGCGGGGGTAGAACATCCGTCGAATAGCGTGCAAGCGCCGCAACTTTCTGCGAAAGACTTGCGCCCGGGGACCGCGGGGCTGTCGGCATCGCCGGGGAGGTGGACGGCGTCGGGCTCGGTCGTCTGGCACGGGGGGTGAAGGGTGGCGTCGCGAAGGTGACCGGGCCCCGCGTCGGCGATGACCAGAACGTTGCACTACGCTTCAGGAAATGGGTCTGATGACGGCCACCGGACCGCTCGGGCGCGAGCCTGCCGGGACATTCAACTTCACGCCGCCGCCGGGCGGGCAGGCGCTGTACCTCGAGCCGACGCCGAAGCGGATTCGCGTGCAGGTGGCGGGCGAGACGATCGCCGACAGCCGCCGCGCGATGCTCCTGCACGAGGCGGGACACCAGCCGATCTACTACTTCCCGCCCGAGGACGTGCGCCGCGAGGTGCTCGAGCACAGCGATCGCCACACGCACTGCCCCAAGAAGGGCGACGCTTCCTACTACACGATTCGCGTCGGCGATCACATCGTTGACGCGGGCGCGTGGTACTACCCCGACCCGATCGCGGGCGCGCCGCCGATCGAGGATTTGATCGCGTTCTACTGGAATCGCGTGGACCGCTGGCTCGAGGAGGACGAGGAGGTGTTCGTCCACCCGCGCGATCCCTACCACCGGATCGATGTGCTTCGCAGCGCGCGCCACGTGCGCGTCTGCCTCGAGGGCGAGGTGCTCGCCGAGAGCGAGCGCGCGACGGCGCTGTTCGAGTCCAACCTGCCGACGCGCTGGTACCTGCCGCGCGAGGACGTGCGCGCCGAGCTCGCGCCGAGCGACACGGTGACCCGCTGCCCGTACAAGGGCCTCGCGGGCTACCACTCCGTGCGCCTGGCGACGGGTGAGGTGCACAAGGATCTGATCTGGTTCTATCCCGACCCGCTCGCCGAGGCGATGCGGATCGCGGGCCTGCTCTGCTTCTTCAACGAGCAGGTCGATCTCGAGCTCGACGGGGAACTGCAGGAGCGGCCGGCGACGCCCTGGAGCCACGGCGTCCGCCCCGAGGCGCAGAACGCTCCGGTCGCCGTGACGCGGGGGTGAGGGCGTAACGATGGCGATCGCGGCGACTCCCTACACCGACCGGACCGACGAGCAGAAGGCGATCTGCGAGATGGTCCGCCAGTTCGTCGACGAGCAGATCCTCCCCAACGCCGAGCACTACGACCACGAGGACCTGTTCCCGGACCCGATCGTCGAGCAGATGAAGGAGCTCGGCCTGTTCGGGGTCACGATCCCCGAGGAGTACGGCGGCATGGGCCTCGACTTGACGACCTACGCGATGATCGTCGAGGAGCTCTCGCGCGGGTGGATCTCGATCTCGGGGATCGTCAACACGCACTTCATCGGCTCGCATCTGCTGATGAAGTTCGGCACGCCCGAACAGCGCCAGCGGTTCCTGCCGCGGATGGCGACCGGCGAGATCCGCGCCGCGTTCTCGCTGTCCGAGCCGGAGTGCGGGTCCGACGTCCAGGCGATCAAGACGACCGCTCGCAAGCGCGACGACGGCGCGTACGAGATCAACGGGCAGAAGATGTGGGTCACGAACGGCCTGCTCTCCAGCCTCGTGTTCGTGCTCGTCAAGACCGATCCGAGCGCCGAGCCGAAGTACAAGGGGATGACCTGCTTCATCGCCGAGAAGGAGCCCGGCGTCTCGGAGAACACCGGCGAGTTCGCCGGCTTCACCGTACCGCCGAAGATCAAGAAGCTCGGCTACAAGGGGGTCGAGTCGACCGAGCTCGTGTTCGACGGCTACCGCTGCCCAGCCGAGAACATCCTCGGCGGCGAGGAGGCCGGGCTCGGCCAGGGCTTCGTGCAGATGATGGACGCGCTCGAGGTCGGCCGGGTCAACGTCGCGGCGCGCGGCGTCGGGATCGCCCAGCGCGCGCTCGAGCTCGCCCTGCGCTATTCACAGCAGCGCAAGGCGTTCGGCAAGCACATCGCCGAGCATCAGGCGATCCAGTTCAAGCTCGCGGACATGGCGACGCAGGTCGAGGCCGCTCGCTTGCTGACGATCCGCGCCGCCCGCCTGAAGGACGCGGGCGAGCGCTCGGACCTCGAGGCCGGCATGGCGAAGCTGTTCGCGTCCGAGGCGGGGCGCTTCTGCGTCGAGGAGAGCTTCCGGATCCACGGCGGCTATGGCTACTCGAAGGAATACGAGATCGAGCGCCTCTATCGCGACGCGCCGCTGCTGCTGATCGGCGAGGGAACCTCGGAGATCCAGCGGATGGTGATCGGGCGCAAGCTGCTCCAGCGCCACAAGCTCTGACGCACGCGCGCAACTTCGCACGCGCGCTCCCGTTCTAGCGGGCGTCAAGCGCACCAGGGGCGGTGCCGCACAGATGGGGACTAAAGACTCGCTCACGCTGACTGACGCCGCCGTGACCGACAGCGTCGCGGGTCAGGGTGGCGCGGGTGGCAGCTCGGTGGTGTCCGGCTCCCCGCCTGCTCCCGGCGGCGAGGGCGCGGCGGGTGGAGACGGCGGCGCGATCTTCAACAGCGGCAACCTCGTCCTGAGCGACGTCACGATCTCGGGCAACCAGGCCGGCCCAGGTGGCGGCGGTGGTGTCGGTGGCTCCAGCGGCGGCGTGAATCCAAGCGGTGTCGGCGGTGCCGGCGGCGCGGGTGGGGCAGGCGGCGGGGTGGCCAACGACGGCGGCACGCTGATCATCAGCGACAGCACGATCCGTGGCAACGGCGCCGGGGTCGGGGGCTCGGGGGGCGCAGGCGGCCCTGGTGGGCCGCCGATGGCGTCCCCAACCAGCATCGGCGGCGCCGGCGGGGCGGGCGCCCCCGGCGGCGACGGCGGCGGGGTGTGGAGCTCGGGCGGCTCGCTCAGCATCACCAACAGCACGATCGTCTCCAACAGCACCGGCAGCGGCGGCGGTGGCGGCGTCGGCGGCAACGGGCAGGGCGTGGGTGGCACCGGGGGCGCCGGCGGCAGCGGTGGTGGCGCCGGTGTCGGCGGCGGCCTCGCGGTCAGCAACTCCGCGGGCTCGCCGCTGCTCAGCCTGACTCTTGCCGGCAACCAGCTCGGTCAGGCGGGCATGGGTGCGCCCGGCGGGGCGGGCCAGGCGGCGAGCGCCGCCGGTGCGCCCGGCTCGTCTGGCGTTGGCGGTGGTGTGGCCGGCGTGGGATCGGCAGTCGTGCTCGAGGACAGCCTGCTCGCGCTCGATGCCGGCGGCAATTGCAGCCCCTCGACGGTCATCGACGGTGGCCACAACCTGAGCTTCGGCGATCAGACGTGTCCCGCTTCGTTCGCGAGCGGTAACCCGAACCTCGGCCCGCTCCAGAACAACGGCGGCCCGACGCAGACGATCTCGCTGCAGCCAGGGAGCGCGGCGATCGACCAGATCCCGGCCACCGGCTCCGGCTGCCCCGCGACCGACCAGCGCGGCGTGCCGCGCCCGAGCGGCCCCGCGTGCGACATCGGCGCCTACGAGGTCGCGCCGCCGCTCGCGAGCACCGGCGCCGCGAGCGCGATCTCTGGGCGCGGCGCGACGATCGCCGGGAGCGTGACCGCGAACGCCGGCAGCGCGAACGTCCGGGTGCAGTACGGGCGCACGACGTCGTACGGCTCGCTCAGCGCCGTCGTCCACGTCGCGGGCGTCATCAAGGCGACGGTGTCGATCAAGCTGCGCAACCTGAAGACGGGTGTCCGCTACCACTACTGGATCGTCGTGCAGTCGATGGACGGGACGGCCCGCGGCGCCGACATGAGCTTCGTCGCGATCGGCCCGCCGGCGATCCGCGCGCTGAGGATCTCACCCGCCTCGATGCGCGCCGGTGAGGGCGCGACCGTCACGTATACCGATACGCAATCCGGCCGCACGACGCTGACCGTCGCCCGGCTCGTGGCCGGCGTCGTCTCAGGCCGGCGCTGTCCGGAGCCCGTGCTCGACCCTCTGCGCCGCGTCAGTGGGTGCGAGCGGCTCGTCGCGGTGGGCAGCTTCACGCACCGGGATCGCGCGGGTCGCAACCGGCTGCGGCTCCCGCTGCGATTCGGCCGGCGGAAGCTGACGGCCGGCGACTATCGGCTGCTCGCGACCCCGAGCCACGACGGCCGGGCCGGTGCGAGCGTCAGCGCATCGTTCACGATTGCCTAAGCCGGGCGCCGGTGGAGGTTAGACTGGCGAGCTTGTCCTCGCCGACGGACACGAAGTCGCTGATCGAGACGGCAGTCAACCGGTTCCTCGAGGAAGTGCCGGCGCTGCAGTCGCTGAAGTTGGTCGCGGGGCTCGAGCTGTACGGGCGAGGTGACGTGCAGCAGTACCGGGTCGAGCTCCCCGGCCCGAAGGTGACCAAGGACATGGCCAACGACGCGAAGGTGCGCGTGACGCTGCCGCGCGCGAAGTTCAACACGCTGGCGACGAAGGGTCACGTGCGCGACTGGCGCGAGGCGTTCGAGCGAGGCGAGGCGAAGGCGACCGGAATCGATCAGGTGCTGAAGCTGATCGTCAACGTGGTCGAGCGCCAAGAGGAGCGCTCGCGCACGCGTAAGGCGAAGCTGTAGGGCGCCGCGCTCAGCGCGCGGCGGCGAGTGCCTCCGCCTGCAGCAGCTGCTCGTCGACCAGCCGCAGACCGGCGTCCCAGAAGCCCGGGTCGGCGAGGTCGACGCCGATGATCGCGCAGAGCTCCTCGGGGCTGCGCGAGCCGCCGGCGGCGAGCAGCTCCAGGTAGCGCGGCACGAACGAGGCTCCCTCCTCGCGGTAGCGCTGGTAGGCCGAGAGCGCGAGCAGCTGGCCGTACGCATACGCGTACACATACCCCGGCGTGTTGATGAAGTGCGGGATGTAGGACCACCACATCCGGTAGCCGTCGCTGACCTCGACCGAGTCGCCGAACAGCTCCGTCTGCGTCTCGATCCAGAGCTCGCAGAAGCGGTCGGCCGACAGCTCGCCGTCGGCCCGCCGGCTCGTGTGGACGAGGTGCTCGAAGCGGTTCATCGCCATCTGGCGAAAGACCGTCGCGATCGAGTCATCGATCCGCTCCGCGAGCAGGTTCAGGCGCTGCTCGTCGCTGCTCGCCGCGTCGAGCAGGCGCCCGAACACGATCGTCTCGCCGAACACCGACGCCGTCTCCGCGAGCGTCAACGGCGTCGACTGATGGAAGATGCCCTGCGGTTGCGCGAGCGAGGCGTGCAATCCGTGCCCCAGCTCGTGCGCCATCGTCAGCACGTCGCGGCGCCGCGCGGTGAAGTTGAGCAGCACGTACGGGTGGACGCTTGGAACGGTGTACGCGCAGAACGCGCCGCCGCGCTTGTTCGGCCTGACGGGCGCGTCGATCCAGTGCTCGTCGAAGAAGCGCCGCGCGATCCGCTCGGCCTCGACCGAGAACGAGCCGTAGGAGTCGAGCACGAGCTCACGCGACTCGCCGTAGGAGAACGTAATGTCCTCCGGCGCCAGCGGTGCGGAGCGATCGTAGTCGGCGAGCCGGTCGAGTCCGAGCAGCCTCGCCTTCAACCTGTACCACCGCTGCGGGATGTCGTAGCGGCCGCGGACCGCGTCGATCAGCGCCAGCACCGACTCGTCGGAAGCCTCGTTGGAGAGGTTGCGAGCGGCGAGCCAGTGCGGGTAGGAGCGCAGCCGATCCTCGACCGACTTGTCGTACACGAGCGTGTTGTAGATGTACGCGCGCGTCCGCAGGCCGGGCTCGAGCGTCTGCGACACCGCCTCGGCCGCGGCGCGGCGGACGTCCCGCTGTGGCGCCTGAAGCCGGCTGAGCGCGACCTCGAGCGATGCCTCCTCGCCATCGAGGTCGACCCGGAGAGCCGAGCACAGCTCGCCGAACAGGCGGCTCCACGCGCTCTGGCTGGCGATCGACTTCTCGGCGAGCACCTTCTCCTCGGGCTCCGAGAGAAGATGGGGGCGGTAGCGCCGCGCGCTGCGCAGGTGGTGGCGGCAGAAATCGAGGACGTCGTCGGCGAGCAGCTCCTCGGCGCGGCGATCGTCGACCGCCGCCCACTCGAGCTCGAAGAACAGCAGCTGCGTCTCGATTGCGGTCGCGCTCTCCTGCACGCGCTGCAGCAGCGCGCCGCGAACGGGGTCAGCCGTGTCGGTGGCGAACTGCAGCGACGCGTAGGAGCCGGCGCGCCCGACCAGGTCGTCGATCGCGGCGAGCTCGTGCATCGCCTCCGCGAGCGCGGCCGCGTCGAGCTCGCCGACCTTCCCCGCGTAGCTGGTCGCGAACACCCCCGCCCGCTCGAGCGCCTCCTCGAGCAGGCGCTTGACGCCGCCGTCCTCGTCTCCTTCGAGCAGCGGCGTCAAGTCCCATTCGCTCTGCAGCAGCTCGGGATCGGCGAGGTTCTCGGCGGTAGTGGACATGGATGCAGCGTAGCTGTCCGGCAGCGGTCGGGTCACTGCAGCCTGCCTGCGGCGACGGCGCGGCGCGCGGCTACGCTGTCTGTCGCACGCAATGCCACGCACCCGACGACTGAGCCTGATCGCGGCACCGGCGCTGATCATGGCGCTGGGCGGCTGCGCCGCGGGTGGCGGCGGACAGCACTTGCAGCTCTCGAGCCTGCCGCTCGTGCGCGGCTCCCACGTCGTCCTGCAGACCAGCGACTGCGATCCCGGCGCGAACGCGTACTGCGCGATCGACGCGGTGATCGTCAACCACAGCTATGCGAGCTCAGGCGACATGGTCACGAGCGAGCGGTCTTTGCTGCGGAGCCTCGGGTGGTCGCTCGTGAACGCGGACACGGGCCTGCAGAGTGCGGCCGAATCGCCCGGTCACCGGCTGCGGGTCACCTATGCGACGGCGCTCGGAGATCTCCAGGGGATCGATTTCGTCTGGATCCACCGGCCGCACGCGATCGAGCTCGCTCTCTCGCGCGCGCTGTTCGCCGGCTCCCCGACGATGTCGATCATGCTGGAGGCTGGACCCTCGTGAGCTCGAGCTGGCCGTTGCGGCCGACCGCGACGCCGCTGTGACCGCTGAGCAGGTCGCGCAGGTCGGCCCCGACGAGCTCGCGGCGCCACCCGGCGAGCGTGCGCACCGCAGGCTCGGGATCGCCCCGGCGCGCGGCGGCGACGATCTGCTCCAGCTCGCTGCGCGAGGCGATCAGCTCGTAGGCGAGGCCCGCGTCGAGCGCCCGCGCGCGCAAGAGCGCCTCGGCCAGCGCGATCAATGGGCCATCGCACGGCTCCGAGCGCCCACGCGCTGGATCGCGGGGGATCGGGGTCCCGGTGCGGCCGATCTCGATCGCCCCGAGGATCTGATCGCCGCGGCGGCGCACTGTTGAGGGATGGATTCCGCGGGTCTGCTCGATCCCGCGGATGCTCGACGGCTGGCGCTTGGCGAGCTCGACCAACGGCGGGTCGGCGAGGACCGAGCCGACCGGCCGGTCCTCGGTGGCGGCTGCGCGCTCGCGCCAGGCGGCGAGCTCGCGCGCGACCGCGCGCGCACGCGGGTCGAGCTGGCCGACGCGGGGCAGGCGCTCCCACGCGGTCTCGGGGTCGCGCTCATCGCTCGCCGACTCGAGCCGCCGGCACTCCTCGCGCGCCCAGTCCAGGCGGCCGGAGGAGCGCAGGCGCCGCTGCAGCTCGTCGGCCAGCTCGAGCAGGTGGGCGACGTCCTCGGCCGCGTAGCTGAGCTGCTCGGCGGTCAGCGGTCGCGCGTCCCAGCGCGTGTAACTCGCGGTCTTACCGACGCGGCGACCGAGGATCGCCCCGAGCAGGTTGCCGTAGCCCGTCTGCGCGCTGGCTCCCGCGAAGCCGGCGGCGACCTGGGTGTCGAACACGTTCGTCACCTCGGTGCCCCAGACGCGGCGGAGGATCGCGACGTCCTGGCGCCCGGCGTGCAGCACCACCTCCACGGCCGGGTTGGCGAGGCTCGCGGCGACCGGCGCCGGGTCGACCCGGTCGAGCGAGTCGATCAGAAGGATGCGCGAGCCGCCGGGCGCGTCGGCGTCCTCGACCGCGAGCTGGACCAGGCAGAGCAGCGCTCGGTAGCGCCCTTCGGACATGAACTCCGTGTCGATCCCGAGCCGGCCCGTCTGGGCCGCGATCGCGGCCGTGCGTGCGATGTCCTCGGAGGTCGCGAGCGCCGGCATTCTCGTGACCTGCTCGTAGTCCATCGACGCAGGCTACCGCCCGATCGTGAGGGCCGACGGGTGGGCAGGGATCGCCCCGGACCGGCCGGCCCGGCCGGAGGCGGTGGCCCGCGCGTGGCTCGGCCACGGTAACACCGACCGCCCTGGTAGGATTTACCCGCGATGATCTTTTCCTCGAAAGCGGAATACGGCGTGCGGCTGATGGTCGAGCTCGGTCGCCAGTCGCCGGAGCACCCCACCAGCCTGAAGGCGATCGCCGACGCCGAGGGCCTGCCGCTGGCCTACCTGGAGCAGGTCGTGGCCAGGCTGCGCAAGGCCGGCCTCGTGATGAGCGCGCGCGGAGCCCACGGCGGCTACTGGCTAGCTCGCCCCGCCGGGGGAGATCGCGATGGACGAGGTCGTGCAGGCACTCGAAGGGGCGATTGCGCCGATGGAGTGCTTCGTACACGACCAGACCGAGCGGGTGCTGTGCTCGCACCAGCCCGACGCCGGCCGGGGCTGCGCGACAAAGCTGCTGTGGACCCGCGTGCAGGGCGGAATCATCCGCTCGCTGCAGACCACGACGCTGGCCGAGCTCGTCGAGTTCTCGCGGCGCCGGGAGCAGGCGAGCGAGCTGGCGCCCGTGGCATGAAACGCATGAACGACTACTTCGAAAGTGAAAGCTGGAGATGGCAGAGCTAGAGATCCGAAACCTTCACGTTCGCGCTGGTGATAAGGACATCCTGCGGGGGGTGGATCTCACTGTCGGACGGGGCGAGATCCATGCCCTGATGGGGCCCAACGGGTCCGGGAAGTCAACCCTGGCGAACGCGATCATGGGACATCCGAACCTCGAGGTGACCGAGGGGCAGATCCTCTTCGACGGTCAGGACGTGACCGACGCAGCGCCCGACGAGCGCTCTCGGATGGGCCTGTTCATGGCGTTCCAGTACCCCGTCGCGGTCCCCGGCGTCACCGTCACCAAGTACCTGCGGACAGTGGTCAACGCCCACCGCGAGGCGCGTGGCGAGGAGCCGATCCCGCTCAAGCAGTTCCGCGAGACGGTCGAGGCGGCGATGCAGCTGACGGAGGTGCCGCGCGAGTTCTCGACCCGGTATCTGAACGAGGGCTTCTCGGGCGGCGAGAAGAAGCGGATGGAGATCCTCCAGCTCGCGCTTCAGCGGCCCGAGCTGGCGATCCTCGACGAGACCGACTCGGGGCTCGACATCGATGCGCTGCGGGTCGTCGCCGACGGCGTCAACGCGGTCGCCGGCCCCGACATGGGCATCCTGATCATCACCCATTACCAGCGCATCCTCCATCTCGTCCGGCCGAGCCACGTGCACGTCATGTACCAGGGCCGGATCGTCAAAGAGGGTGGGCCTGAGCTGGTCGACGAGCTCGAGGCGAAGGGATACGTCTGGATCACCGGCGCGCTCGAAGAGGCGGCCGTCTGATGAGCGCGACAGCGGTGCCGGCAGGGCGGCAGCTGGCGGCCGAGTTTCCCACTCTCAGCCGGCCGGTCGACGGCCGCCCGGTGGTCTATCTCGACAGCTCGGCGACGTCCCAGACGCCGGCCGCCGTGATCGAGGCGATGAACCGCTACTACACCGAGACGCGCGCCTCGGTTCACCGCGGCGTGTACCCGCTCGCGGTCGAGGCGACGGAGCTGTTCGAGGGGGCGCGGCAGCGGATCGCCGAGTGGCTGCGCTCGACCACCGAGGAGACGATCTTCACCGCCAACGCGACCGCGGCGATCAACCTCGTCGCCTACACGTGGGCGCGCCAGAACGTCGGCCGCGGGGATCTCGTCGTGTTGACCGAGATGGAGCATCACTCCAACATCGTGCCGTGGCAGCTCGTCTGCCAGGAGCGCGAGGCCGAGCTCGCGTACGTACCCGTGCTCGACGACGGCCAGCTCGACCTCGATGCGCTCGACGCGTTGCTGGCCCGGGAGCCGAAGCTGCTCGCGGTCGTGCATGTCTCCAACGTCGTCGGGACGATCAACCCGGTCGCCGAGATCGTTCGGCGCGCACACGACGCGGGCGCAGTCGTGCTCCTCGACGGATCGCAGGCAGTGCCCCAGATCCCGGTCGACCTGCGCGCGATCGACGCCGACTTCTACGCGTGGACCGCGCACAAGGCATACGGTCCGACCGGGATCGGCGTGCTGCACGGCCGCCGAGCGCTGCTCGAGGAGATGCCGCCGTTCATCGCCGGCGGCCACATGATCCGAACGGTTGGGCTGGAGCACTCGACGTGGGCGGACCTGCCGTGGAAGTTCGAGGCCGGCACCTCGCAGATCGCCGAGGCGATCGGGCTCGGCGCGGCCGTCGACTGGATCCAGTCGATCGGGATCGATCAGATCCGCACGCACGAGGAGGCGCTCGTCGCCGAGACGCTCGAGCGGCTCCCCGCCGAAGTGCCGGGGCTGATCGTCTATGGGCCGCCCGCCGCGAGCGACCGCGGCGCGCTCGTGTCGTTCTCGCTCGAGGGGGTACATCCGCACGACATCGGCGAGATCCTCGGGCGTGAGGGCGTGTGCGTCCGCGCCGGGCACCACTGCGCGCAGCCGCTGATGCGCCGGCTCGGCGTCAGCGCGACGACGCGCGCGTCGTTCGCGGTCCACAACTCGCAAGCCGACGTCCAGTCCCTGATCGACGCCCTGCACACGGTCCGCCGGGTGTTCCGCCTCGACTGACTACGCTCTGATCACATGGACGACGAGCTCTACCGCGAGAACATCCTCGACCACTACAAGCACCCGCACAACTGGAGCCCGCCGGAGGCCGAGCTCGAGGGGCCGACGCTGGAGTTCCACGACCTGAATCCGCTCTGCGGCGACGAGCTGAGGGTCCAGCTGGCGGTTGGCGAGGACGGCCGGATCACCGACGTGCGCTTCTCCGGCCACGGCTGCGCGATCTCGCAGGCGGCCGCGTCGATGGCCTCGGACGAGGTCAAGGGCATGCCGGTGCGCGAACTGCTCGGGCTCGATCGCCGGTTCGTGCTCGACCTGCTCGGAATCGACATCTCGGCCACGCGGATGAAGTGCGCTCTGCTGTCGTTGAAGGTTCTCAAGGGCGCCTCGCTCGGACAGGCGGCCGACTGGGAGCCCGACACGGGCGCGAGCAGCCGGGCGGCCTGACGGCTTCTCGACGGGGCGCTGGATCTGCTGAGCGAGGTCGAGCTGTGGGGCGACGGCGCCTGCTCCGGCAACCCCGGGCCCGGAGGCTGGGCGGCGCTGCTGCGGATGGGCGGCCACGAGCGGGTGCTCGTGGGCGGCGAGCCGCTGACGACGAACAACCGGATGGAGCTGACCGCGGTGCTCGAGGGGCTGCGCGCTTTGAAGCGGCCTTGCCGGGTCCGCGCCCACGTCGACTCGCGCTACGTGATGGACGCGTTCGCCAAAGCCTGGATCGCGGGCTGGCAGCGCAACGGGTGGCTGACCGCCGGCAAGCAACCGGTGAAGAACCGCGACCTGTGGGAGGCGCTCGCGGCCGAGGTCGCGCGGCACGAGGTGCACTGGGTCAAGGTGAAGGGACACGACGGGGTCGCGCTCAACGAGCGTGTCGACCAGCTCGCGTGCGGGCAGCGGGACAAGTTCCTCGTCGCATCGGGTGGGATAGGCTGAGCGCTCAGTGATGACGCGTGCGCTCGACCCGCCCGAGCGGCTGCTGTGCGGTCCCGGCCCGACGAACGTCTCACCCGCCGCCCTGGCCGCCATGCAACGGCCGATCCTCGGCCACATGGACCCGGACCTGCTGGCGATCCTGTTGGAGACGGTCGAGCTGTTGCGGGTCGCCTACCGAGCGTCCGGCGGTCTCGTGCTCCCGCTGCAGGCGACGGGCACGGCGGGCATGGAGACGGGGCTCGAGCACCTGCTCGAGCCAGGCGAGGTCGCGATCGTCGCGGTCAACGGCTACTTCGGCGAGCGGATCGTCGATATCGCGCGCCGTCACGGCGCGTCGGTCGTCGAGGTGCGCGCCGAGCCGGGCCGGCACGTCGCCAACGAGCGCCTGCTGGACGCGGTGGAGGCCCACCCCGAGGCGCGTCTCGTGGCGGTCGTCCACGCCGAGACGTCGACCGGCGTCGAGCACCCGCTCGCCGAGCTCGGCGGGGCGCTGCGCTCGCTCGAGCGCGACGTGCTGCTGCTCGCCGACTGCGTGACCTCGCTCGGCGGGGTCACCCTGGAGTTCGACGCGTGGGGGATCGACTTCGCGTACTCGTGCACGCAGAAGTGCCTGGGCGCCCCGCCAGGGATGTCGCCGGTCGCAGTGTCCGAGCGCGCGCTTTCGCGAATCCGCGCGCGGGGGACGCCGGTCGCCTTCACGTTCGACCTGCTGGCGCTCGAGCGCTACTGGATCACTCGCCCCGCCGTCTATCACCACACGGCGCCGATCCTGCACATCTACGCCCTGTACGAGGCGTTGCGGGAGCTCGAGCAGGAGGGGCTCGCGCAACGCTGGGAGCGGCACGCGTCGGCTGCCCGCGTATTGCGGGACGGGCTGCGGGCGCGCGGCCTGGAGCTGCTGGCCGAGCCCGATCACGAGCTGGCGCCTTTGACTGCGGTCCTAGTGCCGGACGGGGTCGACGGCAAGCGGGTGCAGGGGCGGCTGTTGACCGAGCACGGGATCGAGGTCGGCGGCGGGCTCGGCCCTGGGTCGCCCGCGATCTGGCGGATTGGCCTGATGGGCGTGAACGCCTCCGTCGCGGTTGCCGAGCGGGTGCTCGGCGCGCTCGACGAGGTCTTGGCCGGCTGAGCGTCCGCGGGGTCGCGGGCGTGCTCCGGCGTGTGAGCGTGGGATCAATGTGACGCCAGGGCGTCGCGTTCATCCCACGCTCGCGTCGGCGGCGGGATGAGCGTGGGATATCGACACTCACATATGAGGGTCGATATCCCAGGCTCGCTCTCTGATCTGAGGGAACCGGCTCAGGCGGATTCCGCGTAGCGCTTGAGCTCGCCGGCGCGCGCGCCGACGAGGATCGCGCGGACGTGGTCGACCACCGGTCCGCGGAGCAACAGGCCGAGCACGCGTCCGAGGTCGACGTCGAGCGCGTACGTCGCGCGGGTGCGCCGGCCGCCCAGGCTCTCGAGCGTCCAGCTGCCGTCGACCGACTTGAGCTCGCCCTTGACCTGCGTCCAGGTCAGCCGGTTCGGCGCGTCGTAGGTGAAGCGGACGGTCGACTTGACCGTGCGGACCCTGGCGTCTGACTCCGACTCGCAGAGGATCGCGCGGCCGCCGCCGTCGCGCTCGACCGCACGAATCGCAGTGAGGCCGCTCTGCCACTCCGGCGCTGCCTCGACGTCCGCGACCAGCGCCCAGACGCGCTCCAGCGGCGCGTCGATCTCGGCCGTCGAGGTCCCGCTCACGTTGGGCATGGCTGCACTCTAAGCTGATGAGAGCGCGATGACGCGGCTGGTCGGCATCAACCACGTGGCGCTCGAAGTCGGCGACATCGAGCAGGCGCTCGCATGGTACGGGCACTTGTTCGAGTTCGAACTCCGCGGGCGGGCGGGGTCGCGGATGGCGTTCATCGACATGGGCGATCAGTTCATCGCGCTGTCGGCCGGGCGCAGCCAGCCACCAGACGGCGCTCGTCACTTCGGGCTCGTCGTCGACGACAAGGAAGCCGTGCGCGCGGCGCTGCGCGAGGCCGGGGTCGCGACGCAGGCGTCGGGGTCGCTGGACTTCGACGATCCGTGGGGCAACCACGTGCAGGTCGTCGACTACCGCGACATCCAGTTCACGAAGGGGCCCGAGGTGTTGGCGGGGATGGGGTTCGACGGGCTGGAGAAGACCGAGGCCGCAAAGGGGGAGCTGCGCGCGAAGGGGCTCGGGGGCTGAGCCCCTTCGCGGGCGGCTCAGGGCTGAGAGACGAGGCCGAGGAAGAGGGTCGCGCCAGTCGTCCGGTCGCGGATCGCGAAGACGAACGGCCGATCGATCTTGAGCTCGCGCGGGCGTTGGAGGGACATCGCCGATGCCACGGCTGTCACTCCCGTCGCGGCGGCGGCTTCGGTTCCCTGCTCGTCGACGCGCACGTAGGTCTCGTGCGCCACGCTGCCGATGTACAGGTCTCCCTGGTTCCCGGCGATTCCCGAGAGGTCAGCCTGGTCCGTGAACGCGAGCGGCATGCCGAGCTGCGCGAGCGCGTCGTTGAGCGGTGAAAACCTGGCACGCAGCTCGAGCTTCGGGAGGCTGAGCTCCACGCGCTCCGGCTCGAGCTCGGTGAGCATCGCGCCGATGCGCTCGGCGATGAGCCGACTCAGCAGCGACTGCATCGCCCCGGGATCCGGTAACAGGACGTCGAACACCAGCCGCTCGCCCTCATACACCAGTTCGACCGCCTGATAGTCGTCCACCTGCCGGTAGCCGAACTGACCCGTCCGCGACATCGTCGGCACTTTCACGGTGCCGCTGGGCCCGTGGAACGGGGCCGGGTGGGTCGATTCCGGCCGGAACGGAACGAGCCACTTGGCGTTCAGGTAGACCGCATTGACGAGCACCAGCCGCGTGTCTTTGCCAACGGACCCTTCGCCTAACAGCGACGGGATCTTCCCGCGCGTGCGGTCGGACACCCACTGGTCGATGGCGAGTCGCGCGGGCTCCGGCGCGGCCGCGAAGTCCACCGTCTGCATCCCGGCCCCATACTCGCGCGCGAGCAGCGACAGGAACTCCTCGCGAAACGCCATGCCCCGCTGCCCGAACAGGCCGTTCGCGACGTTCAACGTGACCCCGGGACCCTCTAGAGCGGACAGCGAGTGGTCGAGGGCGTTGAACGCGGGGTGCAGGCGCTCGGCCGGCAGGCGGAGCGAGACGGCCTCCGTGATCTGCGCGGCGGTCTCGCCGCGGGCGCCGGCGAGCGTCATCGCGAGCGCCTCCGAGACGCTGAGGGGCGAGATGACCGCCGTGTCCCGCGGGCTCGCCACCGTCTCGAGCAGACGCGCTCCGAACGCGTCGTTGTCCGCCGTCAGCTGCCGGACATCCTCCTCGCCCGCCCGCGCCGGCGCCAGTCCAGCCGGGCCGCGGAGCTCTTCGATTGCGGCCATCGCGGCGACCCTACCGGCGCTATCATCCATCAGGCAAATCCGATCAATCCGCTAGGACTTGAAGAAGCCTACCTTGCCGCAACTCATCGAAGTCTGTCCCGTGGAAGAGCTCTCGCCGGGCGAGGTCCGCCTGGTCGAGTGGGAGGACCTCGAGATCGGCGTGTTCAACTGCGCCGGCACCGTGTACGCGATCGAGGACCGTTGCTCGCACGACGACGGCCCGCTGGTCGAGGGCGAACTCGACCAGACGGCGTGCACGGTCGAGTGCCCGCGGCACGGCTCGCTGTTCGATCTGAAGACCGGCAAGCCCCTGACCCTGCCCGCCTACGTTCCCGTGGACACGTTTCGGGTGATCATCGAGGACGACACGATCAAGCTGGAGGTGGAGTAGTGGGTACTCCCGAGACACTGACCGAGAACCAAGCGCTTGCGCGGATCAACGAGGACTACGAGGAGCGCTACGGCTTCCACGACGCGGAGAACTACCTCTTCAAGGCTCCGAAGGGGATCAACCGCGAGATCGTCGAGAAGATCTCGGAGTTCAAGTCCGAGCCGCAGTGGATGCGCGAGTTCCGTCTCAAGGCGCTCGAGCACTTCTTCTCGCGCCCCCAGCCCACCTGGGGCTCGCCCCTGCTCGCCGAGGTCGACTACGACGACATCCACTACTTCGTCCGCGCCTCGGAGAAGGCAGAACGATCCTGGGACGAGGTCCCCGAAGACGTCAAGCGGACGTTCGACCGGCTCGGGATCCCCGAGGCCGAGCGGAAGTTCCTCGCAGGCGTCGGCGCCCAGTACGAGTCGGAGGTCGTCTACCACCAGGTGCGCGAGGACCTCGAGAAGCAGGGCGTGATCTTCATGGACATGGACTCGGGCCTGCGCGAGCACGAGGACATCGTGCGCGAGTACTTCGCGACCGTGATCCCGCCGAATGACAACAAGCTCGCCGCGCTCAACTCGTCGGTGTGGTCGGGTGGCTCGTTCGTGTACGTCCCCGAGGGGGTGCACGTCGAGATGCCGCTGCAGGCTTACTTCCGGATCAACACCGAGAACATGGGCCAGTTCGAGCGGACGCTGATCATCGCCGAGCCGGGCTCCTATGTGCACTACGTCGAGGGTTGCACCGCTCCCACGTACTCCTCCAGCTCGCTGCACTCAGCCGTCGTCGAGCTGATCGCCAAGCCGGGCGCGCGGATCCGCTACACGACCGTGCAGAACTGGTCGACGAACGTGTTCAACCTCGTCACCAAGCGGGCGGTGGCATACGAGGACGCGACCGTCGAATGGGTCGACTGCAACCTCGGCTCTCACCTGACGATGAAGTACCCGAGCGTGTACCTGCTCGGCGAGCGCGCGCACGGCGAGATCCTCTCGATCGCGTTCGCGGGCAAGGGGCAGCACCAGGACGCCGGCGGCAAGATCATCCACGCCGCGCCGAACACGACCTCGAACATCTTCGCCAAGTCGATTTCCAAGGACGGCGGCCGCGGCTCCTACCGCGGGCTGCTGGAGATCGCCAAGGGCGCGCACGGCGCGCGCTCGAAGGTCGTCTGCGACGCGCTGCTGCTCGACGAGCGCTCGCGCTCTGACACGTACCCGACGATCAGGATCAGCGAGGACGACGTCAACGTCGGTCACGAGGCGACCGTCTCGAAGGTCGGCGAGGATCAGCTGTTCTACCTGATGTCGCACGGGATTCCCGAGGACGAGGCGTCCAAGCTGATCGTGAATGGCTTCGTCGAGCCGATCACGAAGGAACTGCCGATGGAGTACGCGGTCGAGATGAACCGCCTGATCGAGCTGCAGATGGAGGGCTCGATTGGCTAGCGCGCTCGCGACCGACGAGCCGGAGTTCCTGGCGGCGCGCCGCGCGCGCGCCGAGCGGACGCAGGAGACGCTCGCGCTGCCGCAGTTCAAGGGCAAGCCGGGGTGGGAGTTCACGCCCCTCGAAGCGCTCGATCTGAGTGCCTACGCGCCCGCGCCGGCAGCGACAAAACACACGAACGGCGACGCTCCCGAGCCGATCTTCGCCCCATCCGCGCTCGCCGAGCTGCGCCAGCTCGACGCCGCGACGCCGGTGCTGCGAGGTGCGCTCCCCGAGGGCGTCATCGCCGGCGCCCTCGACGAGGCGGCGCGCGAGCACCCCGAGCTCGTCGCGCGACACCTCGGCGCGATCGTCGCGGACGAGGATCTGTTCGTCGCACGCAACGCGGCCGGCTTTCACGGCGGCGCGTTCGTGTACGTGCCGCAGGGCGTCGTGCTCGAGCGGCCCATCCTGCTCAGCGCGATCCAGGCGGCCGCGGGATCGGAGCTGCACCGCCGGACGCTGATCGTGCTCGAGGCGGGCGCTCAGGCAGAGGTGTGGGAGCAGTACCTGTCCGGTTCGGACGACCTCGACGGCGTGTTCAACACGGTCGTCGAGCTGGTCGTCGGCGATGGCGCCAGGCTGCGCTACGTCTGCGGCCAATCGCTGTCCGAGCGCAGCTGGATCTTTGGGGCGCAGCGTGCCGAGGTCGCGCGCGACGCCTCGCTCGACTGGGTCGCGCTCGGGTTCGGCTCTGCCCGCGGCCGCGTGCGAATGGAGACCCGCCTTGGCGGTCCCGGCGCGGAGGCGCGCGTCACCGGCGCGTACGCGACCCACGGGCGCCAGCACATCGACTTCGACACCACACAGGAGCATGCCGCGCCCAATACGACCTCTGACCTCGCCTTCCGCGGCGTGCTCCAGGACCGCTCGAGCGCGGTCTGGAGGGGCAACATCATCGTCGACCCCGGCGCTCAGAAGACCGATGCCTTCCAGGAGTCGCGCAACCTGCTGCTGTCCAAGCGCGCGCACGCCGACGCGATCCCCGGCCTGGAGATCCAGGCCAACGACGTGCGCTGCACGCACGCCGCCGCGGTCGCCCAGGTCGACCCGGAGCAGCTGTTCTACCTGCGCTCACACGGGCTCGGCGACGAGGTCGCGAAGCGGCTCGTGATCGAGGGCTTCCTGGCGGCGCTCGTCGAGCGCTTCGAGCGGGGCCCCGTCCGCGAAGTGCTCGGCGCCGCGCTCGACCGGCGGCTGGCGCTGATCCTCGGCGAGTGACGAGCACCCGATAGGGTGCCGGGGCGATGAAGATCATCTACACGCTGACCGACGAGGCGCCGGCGCTGGCGACCATCTCGCTGCTGCCGATCGTGCAGGCGTTCGCCGGAGCCGCGGGCGTCGAGGTCGAGCCGCGCGACATCTCGCTCGCCGGGCGGATCCTCGCGCAGTTCCCCGAGCGCCTGACGCCCGAGCAGCGCGTCACCGACGCGCTCGCCGAGCTCGGCGAGCTCGCGAAGACGCCGGAGGCGAACATCGTCAAGCTGCCGAACATCAGCGCCTCGGTGCCGCAGCTGAAGGCCGCGATCGCGGAGCTGCAGAGCCAGGGCTACGCGGTCCCGGACTATCCCGAGAGCCCCGCCGACGACGAGCAGCGCGAGATCCGCGCTCGCTACGACCGCGGTCAAGGGCAGCGCCGTGAACCCGGTGCTGCGCGAGGGCAACTCCGACCGGCGCGCGCCCGCGTCGGTGAAGGACTACGCGCGCAAGCATCCGCACTCGATGGGTGCGTGGTCGCCCAGCTCGCGCTCGCACGTCGCGACGATGAGCGAGGGCGACTTCCGCTGCGACCGAGCAGTCGGTCACGATCGCAGCGCGACGGGTCCGTCCGGATCGAGCACGTCGGCCGACGACGGCACGCGGACCGTGCTGCGCGACGCGGATCGCCGGTGCCCGCAGGGGGACGTCCTCGACGCCGCCGTGATGCGCCGCGCCGCGCTCGAGCGGTTCCTCGCCGAGCAGGTCGCGGACGCGCGCGACAGGGCGTGCTGTTCTCCGTCCACCTGAAGGCGACGATGATGAAGGTCTCCGACCCGATCATCTTCGGGCACGCGGTCCGCGCCTACTTCGCCGAGCTGTTCGACGAGCACGGCGAGGCGCTCGCGGCCGCCGGCGTCAACGCCAACGACGGCCTCGCGGCGCTGCTGAACGCGATCGAGTCGCTGCCCGGCGCGCGACGCGGCAGCGATCAGGGGCGCGATCGAGGCCGCGTACGCGCGCGGCCCCGCGCTCGCGATGGTCGACTCCGACCGCGGCATCACGAACCTGCACGTCCCCAGCGACGTGATCATCGACGCGTCGATGCCGGCCGCGATCCGCGCGTCCGGGCAGATGTGGAACGCCGCGGGCGAGCAGCAGGACACGAAGTTCGTGATCCCCGACCACTCGTACGCGCCGCTCTACGCCGAGACGGTCGAGGACTGCCGCGAGCACGGCGCGTTCGATCCCGCGACGATGGGCGCGACCGCGAACGTCGGCCTGATGGCGCAGGCCGCCGAGGAGTACGGCTCGCACGACAAGACGTTCGAGATCGCGGCCGCCGGCACCGTGCGCGTGATCGACGACGCCGGCGCGGTCGCTGCTCGAGCACGAGGTCGCAGCCGGGCGACATCTGGCGCATGTGCCAGACGAACGACGCGGCGATCCAGGACTGGATCCGGCTCGCGGTCGCAGCGCGCCCGCGCGAGCGGCGCCCCGGCCGTGTTCTGGCTCGACGAGACGCGCCCCCACGACGCCCAGCTGCTCGACAAGGTCCGCCCGGCGCTCGCCGAGCTCGACACCGAGGGGCTGCAGATCGAGATCCTCGACGTCGCCGCCGCGACGCGCTTCACGCTCGCGCGCGCGCGCGCCGGCAGGACACGATCTCGGTCACCGGCAACGTCCTGCGCGACTACCTGACCGACCTCTTCCCGATCCTCGAGCTCGGCACGAGCGCGAAGATGCTCTCGATCGTGCCGCTGATGAACGGCGGCGGCCTGTTCGAGACCGGCGCCGGCGGGTCGGCGCCGAAGCACGTCGCAGCAGTTCCTGCGCGGAGAACCACCTGCGCTGGGACTCGCTCGGCGAGTTCCTCGCGCTCGCCGCCTCGTTCGAGCTGCTCGCCGACCGCACCGACAACCGCCGCGCGCAAAGGTGCTCGCCCAGACGCTCGACCGCGCGACCGGGCGGCATGCTGGAGGAGGACCGCTCGCCCTCGCGTCGCGTCGGCGAGCTCGACAACCGCGGCAGCCACTTCTACCTCGCGCTGTACTGGGCGCACGAGCTCGCCGAGCAGACCGAGGACCCCGAGCTCGCCGCTCCGCTTCGCCGCCGCTCGCCCAGCGCCTGCGCGACGACGAGGCGGCGATCGTCGCACGAGCTCGAGCGCCGTCCAGGGCGCGCCGGTCGAGATCGGCGGCTACTACCGCCCCGACCCCGAGCGGGCGGCCGCCGCGATGCGCCCGAGCGCGACTTTCGACGCCGCTCTGCGCAGCCTGTAGGCGGCGCTCTACGATGCGACGGTCATGGCACGTGGTACGCCGCTGGTCGCGCTCGGGTACGGAAAGTACGCGCGCGCGGACCGCGTGTTCGCGCTGATCCCACTCGAGCGCGACGAGCGCGGCGACGGGCGGCGGACGCTCGTGTACGTCGAGGGGATCGCCGAGCCGATCGTCGCCTCGCGCTCCGAAGGGGCGATCGCGCGCGATGTCGCCTGGGCGCTCGGTAATCCCACCGGACGTACGCGGACCGAGTTGCCGGGGCAGGAGGCGCTGTTCTGAGGCAGGTCGCGCTCCTGCGCGGGATCAACCTCGGGCCGAACAGGCGGATCTCGATGCCGGCGCTGCGCAGCGCGCTCGCGGACGCGCGGTTCGAGCGGGTGGAGACCTATCTGCAGAGCGGCAACGTCGTGCTCGCGAGCGAAGCCTCGTCCGAGCGGCTGGAGCGCGAGCTTCAGCGCGCGATCGCGGACGCTTTCGCGCTCGAGGTGCCCGTGATCGTGCGAACGGGCGAGGAGCTGGCCGAGGTCGTGGCCCGCGACCCGCTCGGCGCGATTGTCTCGGAGCCCAAGCGCTACCAGGTCAGCTTCCTCTCGGACGCGCCGCCTCCGGGTAGCCTCGCGAAGCTCGAGGCGCTGGCCCGCGATGGCGAGCGAATCGTCGCGATCGAGCGCCACATCTACGCCTGGCATCCAGCGGGGATCGGGCGATCGCGCCTGGCGGCGGCGCTCGCCGGGCCGGGGCTCGGGGTCAGCGCGACGGCCCGCAACTGGACGACGGTCGGCGCGCTGCTCGCGATGGCGCAGGAGTAGAACCGCCGTCAGCCGACGTCGGTCAGCAGTGCGGCCTCGGCCTCGGCCTCGACCTCCTGGGAGACGGGCGCCGGCGCGCCGGCTCTCCCGGGGATCTGCGCGGGGCGCAACAGCACGACTGTCGCGATGATCGCGAGGCCGACGCCGACAGAGCCGACCACGAACGCGAGGTGGTAACCGCCGACCAGCGACGAGATGAGGCTTTCACCGGAGCGGGCGAGCGACTTCGAGCGAGCCGCCGCGACCGAGCCGAGCACGGCCACCGACAGCGCGGCCGACAGTTGCAACGAGGTGTTGATGATCCCCGACGCGAGGCCGGCGTCGGCTGGGGGAACGCGCGCCATCGCGATCACCAGCAGCGGCATGAACGCGAGCCCGCCGCCCAGCCCGATGAGGAGGAACGCCGGGAACACGTGCGTCCAGTACGAGGTGTCCGCGCCGACCTGCGTGAGCAGCACGAGGGCGATGGCGCTCAGGACGAGGCCGACCAGCAACGGTGGGCCGGTCCCATAGCGGCTGACGATGCGCGCGCACGGGCCGGCGGACAGCACGCCCATCGCGATGGTTTGGGGCAGGAACGCGATGCCCGTTTCCAGCACTCCGAAGCGCAGCACGTGCTGCATGTAGAGCACGCCGATGAAGAACGAGGCGTACATGCCGCTCATCAGCAGTCCGCGCACCCCGCACGAGGCCGCGAGCCCCGGCAGGCGGAAGATCCGCAGCGGCATGATCGGGTTGCGCAGGCGCGCCTCGAGCGCGATGAACGCGGCGAGCAGGACGACCGCGGCGGCCGCGAAGGAGAGCGTGTGCGCCGAGTGCCAGCCGTCGGAGCTCGAGGTCACGATCGCGTACGCGCCGAGCATGACGGCCGCGGTGACGAGCACAGAACCGAGGACGTCGACGTCGGCGCCGATGCCGAGGGTCTCGTTCTCCCTGATCAGCACGCGCGCGAACAGGAACGTCGCCACGCCGATCGGGACGTTGATGAAGAAGATCCAGTGCCAGTCGATCGCCTGGGTGATCACGCCCCCGAGAATCAGCCCCAGCGACGCACCGCCGGAGAGGACGAACATGTAGACGCTCATCGCCTTCGCTCGCGCCGACGGCTCGGGGAACTCGCTCGCGATGATCGCGACGATCGCCGCGGTCGCGCCGGCTCCGCCGAGGCCCTGCAGGAAGCGCGCGACGATCAGCAGGGACTGTGAGCGGGCGAACCCGCACAGCGCCGAGGCGACCGTGAACAGGGCGACGCCGGCGAGAAACACGCGCCGGCGACCGATCAGGTCGCCGAGTCGCCCCGCGAGCAGCAGAAAGCTCCCGTAGCTGATCAGGTACGCGTTGACGACCCAGGTGAGCTCGGCGGACGTGTAATGGAGCGAGCGCTGGATCGCCGGCAGTGCAACATTTACGATCGTGCCGTCGACCACGCTCATCAACGCGGCCATGCAGACGATCACGAGCGTAATCCAGCGAGCGCGAGCGCTATCCTCCATACGCATGATCGTCACTCTAACGGAGATCATCAGTATGTCAATGATGATTTTGCCCCCGGAGGCCTGAAGTTGGCAAGCGTCGAGGGCACGACCACTCCCGGCACGATCGCGCTACTGCAGCGGCTCTCGAAGACGATCACCCGGCGCACCCCGGAGGACCTGCTCGGCATGCGACTGCGCCAGTTCGTGGTGCTCTCGTATCTCGCCGAGCGAGAGCGCGTGCCGCAGCAGGAGCTCGCCGAGATCCTCTGCATCGACGCGAACAACCTCGTGCTCCTCCTCAACGAGCTCGAGTCGCGCGGTTTCGCTGCCCGCGAGCGCGACGCGAGCGACCGCCGCCGGCACATCGTCGTCCTGACGCCGGAGGGGCGCGCGGCGTACGCGCGCGCCGAGAGCGCGCGCGAGGCGATCGAGGACGAGGTCCTCGTCGCGCTCGATCCGGACGAACGCGAGACGCTGCACCGTCTGCTCGCCAAGGCGCTCGACGGCTAGTCGCGATGTCCAGCGGTCCGAGCAATTTCATACGGACGCCTGAGCCCGCGCGACGCTACACGGTCGTCGACGCGTTCACCGACGTCCCGCTGGAGGGAAACCCTGTCGCGATATTCACCGACGGCCACGGGCTCAGCGGCGAGACGATGCAGCGCGCGGCGCGCGAGTTGAACCTCTCGGAGACCGTCTTCCTGTTCCGGGCCGACGGAGCGGAGGCACACGCGCGCGTGCGGATCTTCACGCCGCTGACCGAGCTGCCGTTTGCCGGACATCCCGTGCTCGGAACCGCCTTCGTGCTCGGCCAGGCGATCGTCGCCCCCGAGATTCGCCTCCAGACCGGTGTGGGCTTGATCCGGGTGGCCTTGACACGCGAGGGCGGCCGGGTTGCGTACGGCGAGATGGAGCAGCCGATCCCCGTCGTGGAGCCCTTCGCCCGAGCTGACGAGGTGCTCGCGGCGCTGGGCGTCCAGCGCTCGGAGCTGCCGGTCCTGGCGTACCGGAACGGTCCGGTGTTCGCGTACGTGGCGCTCGCGGACGAGCGCGAGGTCGCCGCGCTGCGGCCCGACCTGCACGCGCTCGCAGGGATCGAATGCGGCATCAGCTGCTTCGCGGGCGGCGGCGGGCGCTTCAAGACGCGGATGTTCGCGCCCGCGTTCGGCGTGCCGGAAGATCCCGCGACCGGCTCGGCGGCCGGGCCGCTCGCGGTCCATCTGGCCCGCCACGGCTGGATCGGATTCGGCGAGGAGATCGAAATCGGTCAGGGCGCCGAGATCGGCCGCCCCTCGCTGCTTCGCGCTCGCGTCGAGGGGTCCCCGGAGCGGGTGACGCGAGTCGTGGTCGGCGGCGGCGCCGTCATCGTCGCCCGCGGCGAGTACATGCTCGCGTGAGGCGTCGGTGCGCCTGACCGCACGCGGCCAGCGGGCGCTGGAGGAGATCACGTTGCCGGGAGCGCCGCCGAAGGCGCTCACGCTGACCCCGGTGGTGCGCGACGCGACGCTCGAGTGCGACGTGGTGATCGTCGGCTCGGGCGCCGGTGGCGGCGCGGGGCCGGCGTGCTCGCGGCCGCCGGCCTCGACGTGGTAGTGATCGACGGCGGCGATTACTACGACGATCAGGACTTCGACGGCAGCGAGCTCGGCGCGCTCACTCGCTTCTACATGTCCAGCCCGAGCGCGACGCACGACCAGAGCGTCACGCTGCTCGCCGGCGCCTGTCTCGGCGGCGGGACCGTCGTGAACTACTCGACCTCGTTTCGCACCCCCGACGAGGTCCGCGCCGAGTGGGCGTCATTTGGCGCCCCGGCCTTCGCCTCCGCCGACTACGGCGACAGCCTGGACGCGGTCTGCGAGCGGCTCGGCGTCAACCAGGAGCACAACCAACCCTCGACGCGCGAGCAGAAGCTCCAGCAGGGGTGCGTCGCGCTGGGCTGGCACGTCGACGCGATGCCTCGCGGCGTCCGCCACTGCGCGCAGGGCCGGGAGTGCGCCTACTGCGGGCTCGGCTGCCGCGTCGGCGCGAAGCAGTCCGTTGTCAAGACGTGGCTGCTCGACGCCAACACGCACGGGGCGCGCCTGCTGGTCAAGACGAGGGTGGAGCGGGTGCTGCTCGAGGGGGGCGCCGCCACCGGAGTCGTCGCGCGCACCGCCGCGGGCCACCAGGTGACGGTGCGTGCGCGCGCCGTGATCGCGGCGTGCGGGGCGATCCACACGCCAGCCCTGCTCAAGCGTTCCGGCCTGCGGAACCCCAACATCGGCATGCACCTGAAGCTCCACCCCGTGACCGCGGTGTTCGGCGTCTTCGACGAGGAGCTGAAGCCGTGGGAAGGCGTGATGCAGGCGCTCTACTCCGATCAGCATCGCTACCTGGACGGCGGCTACGGGGTCAAATACGAGACGGCGGCGAACCACCCGGCCCTGTTCAGCTCCTTCGCGCCGTGGCGCGGCGCTCGGCAGCACTTCGAGCTGATGGCGGGGTTGCCGAACACGATGCCGATCGGCGTGCTGATGCGCGATCGCGACGGTGGCGAGGTCCGCGTCGGCCGCGACGGCGAGCCGGTCGTGCGCTACAAGCTCTCGCCGTTCGACACGGCGCATCTGCGGACCGGGATCGACGGGGCGGCGCAGATCCTCGAGGCCGCGGGAGCGCGGCGGGTCTTCAGCTCCCACGCGAAGCTGGTCGCGTACGAGCCGGGCAACGGCGGGCGCCGCAGACGCTTCATGGAGGACGCCGACGCGGTCGGATACGGCGCCTCCCAGGTGCTGCTGACTTCGTTTCACATCATGGGCTCCGCGCGGATCGGGGGATCACCGCGGCAGTCGGCGTGCGATCCGACCGGCCAGACGTGGGATGCCCGCAACCTGTACGTGCTCGACGGTTCGTCGTTTCCGACCGCCTCGGGTGTGAATCCGCAGATCTCGATCCAGGCGATCGCGCACATGTGCGCCCGCCAGCTGGCCGTACGGCTCGTGTGAACGCGGCGGCTCGCGCCGCACGGCTCGTGTGAACGCGGCAGCTCGCGCCGCACCGTAAGCTGCCGCAGGCAGTGAAGCTGGCGACCTTCATCCCACCCGGAGGCACCGAGCCGCGCGCCGGCGAGGTGCGCGGGGAGCGCGTGCTCGCGTTCAGCGCCGGCATCGAGGTGATCGACGTGCTCGCCGGTGCCGCCGCGCAGGTGGAAGAGGAGGCGTGGGCGCTGTCGGAGGTCGAGCTGCTGGCACCGATTCCTGAACCGCCGACCGTTTACGCGATCGGCCTCAACTACGCCGAGCACGTCGCCGAGACCGGCGCCGAGCGGCCCGAGCAGCCGCTCGTGTTCGTGAAGGTGCGCGGCTCGATCGCGCCTCCCAGCGGGCCGATCCGCCGTCCGGAGGTCGTGCACCGGCTCGACTACGAGGGCGAGTTGACGATCGTGATCGGTGCCGGCGGCCGGATCGGCGGCTACTGCGTCGCCGACGATGTCTCGGCCCGTGACCTCCAGCGCCGCGAGCCGCAATGGACGCGCGCCAAGGGCGCTGACACGTTCTGCCCATACGGACCGTGGATCACGACCGCGGATGAGGTCCCGGACGCGGGCGACCTGCGTCTGCGCACGTGGGTCAACGGCGAGCTGCGCCAGGACAGCAGCACGGCCGACCTGATCTTCGACTGTCCGGCAATCGTCGAGTTCATCTCGCAGACGTGCACGCTCAGGCCGGGAGATCTCATCCTGACCGGGACGCCCAGCGGCGTCGGGATGGGGTTCGACCCACCCCAGTGGCTGCAGAGCGGTGACGTCGTGCGGATCGAGATCGAGCGCCTTGGAGTGATTGAACACAGGGTTGAGTAGGTTCCAAGACTCGAAGACGTCGAAGGCCAGCCCAGCACGCTCGGGATCCCGAGCGGCCCGTCGCCGGTCGTGAAGGCGATCCACGTGGCGCCGACAACGTCGACTGCAAATCGGTCGTGAGCACCCGGTCGAGATAAACCGCGCGTGGCGCGGGCAACCTCGACCGCACCCCCGGTCGCGAGCAACGAGTCGAGGTTGCCCGCGGTCGACAGCGAAGACTTCGTTCCACCACCACCCCGCGGCCGCACCGACGGGCCGCCGCGAACTGATCGATCAGTCGTCCCGCCGGCGCGCGGAGGCGACTCGAGCGTCAGTGG
Source organism: uncultured Solirubrobacterales bacterium (assembly GCA_963763525.1). GTDB lineage: Bacteria > Actinomycetota > Thermoleophilia > Solirubrobacterales > Solirubrobacteraceae > Palsa-465. Next base: position 649,272 of record CAVXPA010000002.1, on the reverse strand, counting down.
TGCTCGATCACGCGGTCGATCAGGCCGTACTCGACCGCTTCCTCAGGCTTGAAGAACCGATCGCGCTCCATGTCGGAGTGGACCTGCTCGATCGATTGCCCGGTGTGGTGGGCGTAGATCTCGTCGATCCGACTGCGCACGTTGAGGATCTCGCGCGCGTGGATCTCGATGTCGGTCGACTGGCCCTCGAAGCCGGCCGACGGCTGGTGGATCAGGATCCGGCTGTTCGGTAGCGAGAACCGCTTGCCGTTGGCACCACCGGCCAGCAGCAACGAGCCCATCGACATCGCGATCCCGATGCAGATCGTCTGGATGTCGGGCTTGATGAATTGCATCGTGTCGTAGATCGCCAGCCCGGCATAGATCGAACCGCCGGGCGAGTTGATGTAGATCGAGATGTCCTTGTCGGGGTCCTGAGACTCGAGGTGCAGCAGCTGCGCCACGATGAGGTTGGCGATCGTGTCGTCGATTGGGCTGCCGAGGAACACGATCCGCTCGTTCAGCAGCCGGCTATAGATGTCGAACTCGCGCTCCCCGCGCGCAGTCCGCTCGATGACCATCGGGATTATCGCCATCGCACTCTCACTCGAACTCTACGGCACGAGCACCGCGGTCCCCTCGAAGCGCCCGGCGCGCAGGTCCGTCAGCGCCTGCTCGGCCTGTTCGAGCGGATAGATCGTGATGGTCGTGCGGATCGGCACTTTCGGCGCGAGCGCAATCAGCTCGAGCCCGTCCTGCCTGGTCAGATTGGCGACCGAGCGGAGCGTGCGCTCGTGGTACAGGAGCTCATACGGGAAGGACGGGATGTCGCTCATGTGAATGCCCGCGCACACGACCGTGCCGCCCGGCGCGAGGACGCTCAGCGCCTGCGGGACGATGTCGCCGGCGGGGGCGAAGATGATCGCGGCGTCGAGCGGTTCCGGCGGCGTCTCCTCCGAGCCTCCAGCCCAAGCCGCGCCCAGCGAGCGTGCGAACGCCTGCGTCCTCGAGTCGCCGGCGCGGGTGAAGGCGAACACCTCGCGACCCTGGTGCACTGCGACCTGGCAGATCATGTGCGCCGCCGAGCCGAAGCCGTAGAGCCCCAGGCGCTCGCCGTCGCCGGCGAGACGGAGCGCGCGATAGCCGATCAGCCCGCCGCACAGCAACGGCGCCGCCTGCTCGTCGGTCAGGCCCTCCGGCAGCGGCAGGCAATAGCGCTCGTCCGCGACGGCGAGCTCGGCGTAGCCGCCGTCGATGTCGCGGCCGGTGAAGAGCGCGTGCTCGCAGAGGTTCTCGCGATCGCTCGTGCAGTAGCGACACACGCCGTCGGTCCATCCGAGCCACGGAACACCGACCCGGGCGCCGTCTGGAGTCCGTGCGACGATCTGATGGCCGAGGACGACCGGTAGCTTCGTCGTCTCGACCTCGCCGTCGCGCAGGTGCAGATCGGTGCGGCACACGCCGCATGCTCCGACCCGCAGCAGCAGCTGTCCGGGCCCGGGGGTCGGGTCCGGCAGGGTGGTGGCCCGCAACGGCGCTCCGGGCCGATCGAGTACGACCGCGCGCATGTCCTCAACGATAGGGGCCTCGCAGGTAGTTTGATAGGCTAATCATGTGGGAGCCGAACTACCCCTGAATCCTGGGCGGGTCATCGCGCGCCTGTCGCGGCAGGTCGAGACGGCGGCCGCCACCGTCGACCTGACGCTGTCGCAGTACCGCGCGCTGAGCCTCCTCGCCGACGGCAAGGAGGCCGCGTCGGTGCTCGCCGAGAAGCTCGCCGTCAGCCGGCCGAGCGTCACCGGCGTGATCGACGGGCTCGTCGCGCCGCAGGCTCGTCGAGCGCCACCAGGAAGCAGGCGATCGGCGGCGGATCGGCCTCGACCTGACTGACGACGGCCGCCGTCTGCTCGCGGCGGCCGACCGCGAGATCGAGCGCCGTCTGCACGACATCGCCGCATACCGGCCGGACGGCCCCGAGGAGGCATTCGCCGGGCTCGAGCCGTGGCGGAGGCGCTCGATCGCTACCGCAGCGCACGCCGCGCCGGCGCGCCCCGAGCCGGCGAGCCGCAGCCGGGGCGGTCGCGTGAGCGCGACCGCCACGGATCGACACAGCCTCTTGCCGGCAGCACGGGCGGCTTCGTCCCGACCGGCGTGCGCTCGCGCTACCGCCCGCCGCGGGCGACGATCGACCCCGGACGCGAGCAAGTCGTGGATCGGGCGCGCGCGGCCGGTCGTGCTCTCGCACAAGCACACGCTCGGTAGCGCGCTGGCCTGCTCGTTCATCGCGCTCCTGCTCCAGGTGCAGATCCCCAACCTGCTCAACGAGCGCCGTCACGAACTCGCTGCAGCACCACACCGTGCCGCTCTCGCACTACGTCACGCTCGGTGCTCGTGCTCGCGGTCCCGGCCGGCGATCTCCGGCCTACATCTCGCGGCTGTTCCTGCTGCGCACCGCCTACGCGATGGAGTTCGACCTGCGCAACATCATCTACGAGCACCTGACGCGGATGTCGTTCGGCTTCTACGACCGCGTCCAGTCCGGGCAGCTGATCTCGCGCGCCAACTCCGACATCCGCTCGGTCCAGATGTACCTCACGTTCGCGCCGTCGATCCTCGTGCAGTGCGCGGTCGCGCTGGTCGCGTTCGCGCTACATGCTCTCGATCAACGTGCCGCTCGCGTTCGTGGCGATGTCGACGACGCCGCTGGTGTACTTCTCGAGCGTCCGGATGCGCAAGCAGATCTTCCCGGTCTCGTGGCTGATCCAGTCGCGGCTCGCCGAGGTCGCGACGATCGTCGACGAGAACATCAACGGCGTCCGCGTGGTCAAGTCGTTCGTCGCCGAGCAGCGCGAGCTGAGCACGCTCGCGAAGGCCGCCGACCGGCTCAAGTGGGCGTACATCAGGGACGCCGACATTCGCGCCCGCTTCACCCCGACGGTGCAGAACCTGCCCCAGCTCGGGCTCGCGCTGGTGCTGCTGTTCGGCGGCTGGCTCGTGATCCACGACCAGCTCGCAGGTCGGCGCGATCCTCGCCTTCAGCGCCTACATCGTGATGCTGCAGGCGCCGTTCCAGATGCTCGGCATGCTGATCATGCTCGGCCAGCGCGCCAAGGCCTCGGCCGAGCGCATCTACGAGATCCTCGACGAGGCGCCGGCGATCGTCGACCGCGCCGGGCGCGATCGAGCTGACCGAGTGCGAGGGCGATGTCGCGCTTCGAGCGACGTCGAGCTTCGCCTACGCGCGACGGCGCCGACGATCCTCTCGCGACTTCGACCTGCACCTGAAGCCCGGCGAGACGGTCGCGATGGTCGGACGGACCGCGAGCGGCAAGACGACGATCTCGCGGCTGCTGCCGCGCTTCTACGACGTCACCGCCGGCGCGGTCAAGGTCGACGGCCACGACGTCCGCGACCTGACGCTCGCGAGCCTGCGCGCCCACATCGGCGTCGTGCTCGACGAGCCGTTCCTGTTCACCGCGTCGATCCGCGACAACATCGCCTACGGCCGGCCCGACGCATCGCTCGCCGAGATCGAGGTGGCCGCGCGTGCGGCGGACGCCGAAGAGTTCATCGCGGCGCTGCCGGACGGCTACGACACGGTCGTCGGCGAGCGCGGCTACACGCTCTCGGGCGGGCAGCGGCAGCGGATCGCGATCGCGCGCACGCTGCTGGTGAACCCGCCGATCCTCGTGCTCGACGACGCGACCAGCGCCGTCGACGTCCAGGTCGAGCAGGAGATCCACGAGGCGCTGCGCGAGCTGATGGAGGGGCGCACGACGCTGATCGTCGCCCACCGGCTCTCGACGATCGGCCTCGCCGACCGCGTCGTCCTGCTCGACGACGGGCGGATCGTCGCCGACGGCACGCACGCCGAGCTGCTCGAGACGACGCCGCTGTACGTCGAGGTGCTCGCGCAGGTCGAGGAGGCCGACCGCCAGACGCGCGAGCTGGCCGAGTACGGCGAGGTCGGCCGGTGAGCTTCGGCGGCTTCGGCGGCGGCGCCGTGGGTGGCGCGTTCGCAGGCGGCTCGCGCACGGCCGCCGCGCCCGGCGGCGGGCTGCCGTTCGCCGGGATCCCACCCGAGCTCCAGAAGGGCGTCGACGCTGCTGCTCGCGACCGAGCCCGAGCACGGCGAGCCCGACGCGCGCTTCACCTACCGCAGCCACGACGACAGCGCCGCCCGCCTGTCACTGCAGGGACTGATCTTCCGCCACTGGCACCTCGGCGCCTGGCCGCGGCTGCTGGTCGTCGATCGTCAGCATCACCAACCAGGCGGGCCCGAAGCTGATCGACATCGGCATCAACAACGGCATGACCGGGCCGCACAAGAGCTTCGCGCGTCGTCGCCGCCGTCGGCGGGGGCGTTCCTGCTCGCGATCGCTGATCACCGCGCTCGCACAGCGCTCCTCAGGCAAAGGTCACCGGCCGGCTCGCGGCGCGCGTGATGAACGACCTGCGGGTCCGCGTCTTCACCCACCTGCAGCGACTCGGGCTCGACTTCTACACCGACGAGCAGTCCGGCGTGATCATGACCCGGATGACGAGCGACATCGAGAACCTCCAGCAGCTGCTGCAGGACGGGCTCGCCCAGCTGGCGGTGCAGGCGCTGACGATGGTCGTGATCACGGTCATCCTGTTCACGCTGAACGTGCCGCTGACGCTGATCACGCTCGCGCTCGTGGTGCCGGCGCTGACGGTGGCGTCGCTTGTGGTTCCGATCGGCCTCCGAGCGCGGCTACAACCGCGTCCGCGACGGGATCGCGAGCGTCCTCGCCGACCTGTCCGAGAGCCTGCACGGCGTTCGCACGGTCGCCGCGAACAACCGCCAGCAGTACAACGTCGTCCAGCACCGCAACGTCGTCGGCGACTACCGCGACGCGAACAACTACACCGCGCAGATCAACGCGATCTACGGACCAGGCACGCAGCTGCTCGGCTACCTCGGCCAGGCCGCGCTGCTCGCGATCGGCGGCGACATGGTCGTGCACCACGAGCTCGAGCATCGGGGCGCTGGTCGCCTTCTTCCTGTACCTGAACCGCTTCTTCGCGCCGATCCAGCTGCTCGTGCAGCAGTACAACACCTTCCAGCAGGGGACCGCTTCGATCATCAAGCTGCGGACGCTGTTCGCACTCGCGCCGAGCACGCCGGAGGCGCCGAGCGCGACCGAGCTGCCGCCGATCGAAGGCGAGATCGTGTTCGACCACGTGACGTTCGGCTACGACCCCGCGGTTCCGGTCGTCCGCGACATCGACCTGCGGATCCGGGCCGGCGAGACGGTCGCGTTCGTCGGCCAGACCGGCGCCGGCAAGTCGACGCTCGCGAAGCTGATCACGCGCTTCTACGACCCGACCGAAGGCCGCGTGCTGATCGACGGCCACGACATCCGCGACGTGACGATCGACTCGCTGCGCCGCCAGCTCGGGGTCGTGCCGCAGGAGCCGTTCCTGTTCGCGGGCAGCCTCCGCTACAACATCGCCTTCGCCTGCCCCGACGCTGACGACGAGGAGATCTGGGAGGCCGTGCGCGCCGTCGGGCTCGCCGACGTCGTCGAGCGGATGCCGGAGGGGCTCGACACGATCGTGCACGAGCGCGGCCAGTCGCTCTCGACTGGCGAGCGCCAGCTGATCGCGCTGGCGCGCGCGTTCCTCGCCCATCCGCGCGTGCTCGTGCTCGACGAGGCGACGTCGAACCTCGACCTCGCGTCCGAGACGAAGATCGAGGCGGCGCTCGATGTCCTGCTGCAGTCGCGCACCGCCGTCCTGATCGCCCACCGGCTGACGACCGCGATGAAGGCCGACCGGATCGTCGTCGTCGACGACGGGCGAATCGCCGAGCTCGGCTCGCACGAGGAGCTGCTCGCGCGGGGCGGACGCTACGCCGAGCATGTACGCGACCTGGGTCAGCCACGTCGAGGCGCAAGCCGCGTAGGCCACATCGAGCGCAGGCGGCATTGCGCGTTCGCACGGGCGCCGCTCGGGTGACGCGGTAGCGTTCGTCACGAGTCGATGGTCCCGCTGAACATCCCCAACGTCCTCACGGTCGTGAGGATCCTGCTCGTTCCCGTGCTCGTGGTCGCGCTGCTCGAGAAGACCAGTGGCGGCGATCTGCTCGCGGCGATCGTGTTCGCTGTCGCCTCGCTGACGGACGCGATCGACGGGTATCTCGCGCGGACGCGCGACTCGGTGACGACCTTTGGCAAGCTGATGGATCCCATCGCCGACAAGCTCCTCATCATCGCCTCACTCGTCGCGCTGGTGTCACTCGGCCGGCTCGAGGCGTGGGTGGCGATGGTGATCATCTGCCGCGAGTTCGCCGTCACGGCGCTGCGGGCGGCGGTCGGAACCCAGGGCGTCGTGATCTCCGCCAGCCCGCTCGGCAAGCTCAAGACGGCGTGTCAGGTGCTGATGGTGCTGTTGCTGATCGCCGTCCACGGACGACCGTGGTGGCTGTCGCTGATCGTCTACGTGACGGTTGCCGTAACGCTCCTATCGGGCGCCGACTACTTCTTCGGGCTGCGGCGCGCGCTCGACCGCCGGGAACCCGGCGGCGTCGGGGACCGGGCCCACTAGCCTCGTGCTCTCACTCGAGTCCGGTGCGCGTCAGCGCGCCGCGTCGAGCCACGTGCCGCGTGTCGTGTGTTCGACCGCCGGCGATCCGGTCCGCAGCTCGCGGCGGATCTCACCGAGCGTTCCGAACCGCTCGGCGATCACGTTGTGCTGGTGGATCGTCTCGAGGTTGACCTGTCGCGCTGACACGAACGCGCGGTCGTCGAGCCCGGGGAACGCGTCGACGACGCCGCGAATCATCTCGCGCACGCAGTCCTCGACGAATCGAGGCCGGCGATGCGCCTTCTCGACCACGTGCGCTTCGTCGGAGCGCTTCATCAGCTCGTAGATCTCCGACGACATCGATTGCTCGACGATCGCCAGCAGCGTGCTCGCGTCGATCTCGTCGTGGCACTGCTCGGTGCACCCGATGTGAACCGTCCCGAGACCGCGCTGATTATGTGTCGCGATCGGGACCGCGTCGAAGATCCGCTCGATCTCGGTATCGCTGAAGCCCTGATCCTCCAACCGCGTCCGCGCCGCGCCCGCGAGCAGCTGCTGCGCGCACGGGCAGGCTGTCATCCCCTGAGCCGTCACTCCGACGAGTCGGCGTGTACCGAGCTCGGTGCAGATCGCCGAGCCGTGCAGCGAGTACAGCTCCTGGGTGAGGATGCCCGACACCGGCGCCGGCTTGTGCTCCGGAAAGCGGGCCTCGACGTTGACCTCCGCGCGCCGCGCGTGCTGGCGCGAGCGCACGAGCTGGGCGATGTGCTCGGCCAGCGTCTCCACCTTGAACGCAGCCTCGTCGAGGACGACCTTGTTGATCGCGTCGTTGACGACCTCTTCGAAACGGGACATGTGCGCCCCCTTCTGATCGAGGCCGAGATCGACGACGCACTCGAAGCGGGCCGAGAACAGCTGCTCGGAGCCGTTCTGGCGCAGGCGGATCACCTTCTCGACGCCGGTCACGCCGACGCGCGAGAGTCCGAGCTGGACGGGCGGGCGCTGCGCCTGCACGTCGATCAGGTGAGTGCTCGAGGCCATCGCTTCGCTACAGGGTAGAGAGCGCGCCGTTTGAAGCGCGGCCGCCCGGTCGCAGACCGGTACTGACCCTCGCTGCGGTTTGTGGTATCACTCTTCGGTCAGGTGGCGTCGGTAGAGAGGGGAATCGCCCGGTAAATGGGCCGATTTCAAGGCTGCGTCCTAGAGGGAGCTCAGGGGCCGTGAGCGATAAAGGCATCGTCCTGTTGGCAGATGAAGCTCCGATCGCGGAGCTCGATGAGCTGCGCCCGCTGATCGCCGAGGGTCAGGAGCGGGGCTTCCTGACGTTCGAGCAGATCGCAGCCTGCCTCGAGGAGGTCGAGGTCACCAAGGAGCAGATTCAGGAGCTCCACACGTATCTCGATGACCAGGGGATCGAGGTCGTCGAGGCCGACGGACGCCCCGCGAAGTCCGAGGGCGGCAGCGTCGAAGCCGGCGCCTCGAGCGCAAGCGAGAACACGAACGGCCAGCCCAAGGCAGCGGAGCTCGACCTGACCGTCGAGCCGAGCCTCGATTCGCTACGGCTGTACCTGCGCTCGATCGGGCGCGTGCACCTGCTCACGGCCGAGCAGGAGGTCCTGCTCGCGCGGCGGATCGAACGCGGCGACATGCTCGCCAAGCAGCAGATGATCGAGGCCAACCTGCGGCTCGTGGTCTCGATCGCCAAGGCCTACCTCGGCCGCGGGCTCACTTTCCTCGACCTGATCCAGGAAGGCTCGATGGGCCTGATCCGCGCGGTCGAGAAGTTCGACTATCGCCGCGGCTACAAGTTCTCCACGTATGCGACCTGGTGGATCCGCCAGGCGGTCACGCGCGCGATCGCCGACAAGGGCCGCACGATCCGGATCCCCGTGCACATGGTCGAGAAGCTCAACAAGGTCGTCCACGTCGAGCGGCAGCTGGTCCAGCAGCTCGGCCGTGAGCCGACCCCGGAGGAGATCGCCGCCGAGCTCGAGACGACCGTCCGGGAGGTGCGCGACGTTCTGCGGATGGCCCAGCAGCCGATTTCGCTCGAGAAGCCGATCGGCGAGGAGGAGGAGTCCGAGCTCGGCGACTTCGTCGAGGACCAGACGGCCGAGTCCCCGTTCGAGCTCGCGGCCGAGCACCTGCGCCGTGAGAACCTCCGTCGCGCGCTCGCGGCGCTGCCCGAACGCGAGCGTGAGGTGATCGAGATGCGCTTCGGGCTGACCGGCGAGCGGCCCTACACCCTGGAAGAGGTCGGGCGGGCGTTCAACGTCACGCGCGAGCGGATCCGGCAGATCGAGAACCACACGCTGAAGAAGCTCGAGGCGCTGCCCGAGGCGCAGCGTCTGAGGGACGCCTCGTAGCAACTGTCGAGCTCGCTTCCGGGGTCTGTCCGGGGGCGAATGTATGTTCGCCTCATGGAACAGGCATGGACGCCGCGGCGGCAGGGAGACGCAGGTGAGCTGTCGGCAATGCACTGGCTAGCCTGGCGTGGCGCGCGGATCTTCCTGCCGGTCGGGAATCATCCGCACTGTGACCTCATCGCCGATTTCGGCGATGAGCTTGTGCGGGTCCAGGTCAAAACCTCGATCTCGTGGCGCAACGGCCGATATGAGGTGTGTCTAGCGACCCGGGGCGGCAACCAGAGCTGGAACGGAGTGGTCAAGTTGTTGGATCCCTCACAGTGCGATCGAGTATTCGTCCACGCAGGTGACGGTCGACGGTGGTACATCCCCGTCGCGGCGCTCGGTGGACTCGTGGGAATCCGCTTGGGCGGGCCAAAATACGCCGAGTTCGAGATCGAACCGGGCGATCCGCTGCCAGCTCGGGACGCCTCCGAAATGCGGCCCCGTCGCTAGACTCATGGGCCCTTGGCGGGATTCCCGAGCGGTCAAAGGGGTCTGGCTGTAAACCAGATGGCTACGCCTTCCCAGGTTCGAATCCTGGTCCCGCCATTTCGGAACGCCAGCGTCGGCAGGACCTGGCGGAATCCTGGGTAATGCACTTTTGCTTGCATCGCTCTGGTAGGGGTGCGGTTGGCCTGACTCCCGTGTTACGGTCTGCGCGCCCCGGATCCTGAGCGGTCCGGCTGGCTGATCGGGCCTACTGCGGCTACCGCGGCCGCGCCCGTGCTGACCCATGCGATGGCTTCGATCGCGATACGTTCATGCCGGCTGTGCCCTAGCCGCGGCGGCGCTCGCGCTCGTGGCCGCGCTCTGGCTGGCGTCCCGATCTGAGCCAGCGCGCGCCGCGAGCATCGGCCAGCTCCAGCAGCAGGTCGGCGCCCAGCAGGGTCGCGTCGCGGGCCTGGCGGGCGCGCTCAGCGCCGCCTCCGGCCGGCTGGGGCAGCTGGACGCGAGCGTCGCCGGCCTGCAAGGCCGGATCGCCGTGCTCCAGGCCGACTTCATGGCGAAGCGCGCGCAGCTCTTCCGGGTACGCGGCGAGCTGACTGCCGCGCTCGCGCGGCTCCAGCAGGTGGAAGCATTCGATGCGCACGCGGAGAGCGTGCTCGAAGCCCAGGTCGTGGACAGCTACGAGGCCGATCGTCCGGACCTCGTTACCGTGGTTCTCGAGTCGACAGGCTTTGCCGACCTCCTCGAGCGCCTCTCGTTCGAGCAGCGGATCCAGAACCAGGACGTCCAGGTCGTTCGACAGGTGCGCGCTGCCCGCCGTGCGGTCTCCTCTCAGGCGACGCGCCTCGGCGCGCTTGAGGTCCGCGAGCAGGATCTGACCTCGGTGGTGTTCACGCAGCGCAACAACCTGGCGTTCGCCAAGGACGCGCTCGTCCAGCAGCAGCTTGCTGTCCGGCGTGACCGCAATTTGAAGGCGGGGCAGCTCGCGGACGCTCGCGGCCTGCTCGCCTCGCTTCAGACTCAGCTGGACAGGGCGCAGGCGGCGGCTCAGGCGGCTGCCGCGGCGGCCGCGTCTGCCTCACGGGCGGTCGCCCAGAACAACTCGAGCCCGGGTGGCGGCGGCTCGGGCTCCTCGCCGGCGACGCCGAATCCGGGTCAGGTGAGCCGCAGCGGCGGCTTCACGTTCCCGCTGCCGAAGGACGGCGGCGTCACCGCCGGCCACATGGTCACCCGATGACGGCGTCGACATCGCCGCGCCCGGAGACACGCCCGAGTACGCCGTCTGCTCCGGGACGATCGTGCTCCACGGGATCGGCGGGTTCGGTCCGTGGGCGCCGGTGCTGCACTGCGACACTGCACTCGACGGCTACAGCTACGTGTACTACGGCCACGCCGGCCCGCTCAACCAGCTCGCCGTCGGCACCCACGTCAGCGCCGGGCAGGTGATGAGCTCTGTCGGTCCGGGGATCGTGGGGATCTCGACGGGACCGCACGTCGAGATCGGCTTCTGCGACTCGAGCGGCAGCCCCCTCGGTCCTCAGACCGCGGGGACGATGCTCTCACTTCTGCAGGCGGCCTACGGCTAGTCTTCGGCTCGTCAGTCGTGGGATTCTGACCGGATGGCAGCTCCTGAACGTCTCGGAATGCCGTCCAGTCTCCAAGCTGCAGCCGAAAGCGAAGGACGGGCGGACTGGCTGAGCAGACTGCCCGCGGTGATCTCGCGCGTGCAGGACGAGTGGGCGGTGCGCGTTAGTGAGCCGTTCCAACCGGGCGGTCGGACGGCATGGGTTGCGCCCGCAGCTCGAGGGAGCGATGGCATGGTCGTCAAGGTCATCTGGCGTCACCCGGAGGCGGAGCACGAAGCCGACGCCCTGCGTTGTTGGGACGGAGACGGCGCCGTTCGGGTTCATGGCACGCTTGACGTCGACGCAGAGACCGTCGCGCTGCTGATCGAGCGCTGCCGCCCCGGCGGGACCCTGCAGGCTCTGCCTGAGCCCCAGCAGGATCTCGTGTTGGCCGGCCTGCTGAGGCGACTGTGGCGGGCGCCGCCTACCGGTCACCGATTCCGCCCACTCGCAGTGATGTGCCACCTCTGGGCCGAGCAGTTCGAGCAGAAGACCGCGTCGATTGCCACCCGCTTGGATCAGGGCGTGGCTCGGGAGGCGATTGCCCTGTTCAGCGAGCTTTCGGTCAGCGCCGAGACGGAGGTGTTGCTGTGCACCGATCTGCACGCCGGCAACGTGCTCGCGGCCGAGCGCGAGCCGTGGCTCGCGATCGATCCAAAGCCCTATCTCGGGGATCCCGCCTACGACGCGCTTCAGCACATGCTGAATTGCGAGCGCCTCGAGGCCGACCCGCACGGTTTCGCCCGCCGGATGGCCGACCTCCTCGAGGTCGATCGCGAGCGCCTGCGTCTGTGGCTGTTTGCTCGCTGCGTTCAAGAGTCACCGGACCGGCCGGCGCTGGCCAACGTGGCCCGGCAGCTACGAATCAGCTAGCCCGCTCGACGTAGGCCGTGAGCCACGGCTGAAAGCGCGGCACGTGGGCTCACCGAGCGTGTCACGGCACGTGAACGATCTCGAGTTTGATGCCGTCAGGGTCGTAGAAGAAGCCGGCATAGTAACCCGGCATATAGCCGTACTCCTTCGGGTCGTTCTCGATCTTTGCGCGCTGACCGCGCGCCCAGCGCAGGCGCTCATCCACGATCTCCCGTGACGGCGCCTCGAACGCGACATGGTGAATACCGACGCGGTAGCGGTCGTAGTCACCCGGCGTCTGCGCTTCGCGCAGGCTGAGGGGCACGACCCCGGCTCCGCCGAGATACACGACGCGCTCGCCACGTTCACCCACGATGTCGCCCGCTCGGGTGTAACCGAGTGGCTCGAGGAGTCCGCGGTAGAACTGGAGGCTGCGATCGAGGCTGGAGACGACCAGGTCGAAGTGGTGGACGCCCGTCCCGCGCATCCGTCGGCACTCTACCGATCGCGAGCGAGATCGCCCGGAGCCGCGGCGCTGCGTAGACGATCCCCATCACCCGCGGAAGTCGGGCTCCTCACTCATCAGGCCAGCGCCCATGCCGCTCGAAGTAGTCCCGCGCCGCCTCGTCGCGGTCGCGGTCGTAGTTGCTCTTGACGCTCAAGCGGAACAGCCAGTTGATCGCCCACACGGTCAGCGCGACGCCCAGCAGCGCAATGCCGGCCGCGGACAGGAATGCGCCGCGACCCGAGGTGCCGAGCACGATCGCCACCACCCCGGCGATCGCAATCCCCATCGGCAACAAAACCCGCGTTGCGAACAGTAGGAAGTGAGCGCCGTGGTGGTGGTTCTCAGCCATCGATCGAGCCAATCACCCCGGCGACTGCTGCGTGCCGGCCGATGTGGCCGTCGAGGTAGTCGCCGGACAATCACGGCGGGCAAGAATTAGCCGGGCAGGCTTGGAGTCCGGCGGGGGCGCGCCGGAATCGATCACCGCTGCCTGCCCGGCGACCGCTGGGGAGAGAGATATCCAGCGGCGGGTACCGACGCGCGATCGGGGGCGATGCGTCGGCACATCATTTGCGGTGACGGCTGCATTGTCGGGTCGAAGCGTCGCGCGTGACTGGGTGATTGCGCATCACCCGACACGGGTGATCCAGCCCATCATTGTTGCGGCGAGGGCCGCTTCCCGATCTCGAGCGGGACTGGTGGGTCCACTTCGAGGAGCAATTCCGCGCCTACGCTGCGCGAGTGTCCGGCTCGGCCCGCGCTGTCCGATTGGACGGCGACCGTGGGAAACCACGTCGATTCTGAGCTCGCGAGCCGAGCCGGGACCCCGAACCGAAAACGCGGCGCACTTAGCCGGCGTCTTTGGGGGCGGGCGATGCCGGCATGAGCTAGGCTTGGGCCGAGCAACGGCGGACCGAGATTTTGCGGCCCCGCGCAGCCCGAGACGGGTCGCCGGGAGCATGAAAGGCTCGGAATCCCCGACAAGCGCCCTCTTAGCTCAGCTGGTAGAGCACTTCCATGGTAAGGAAGGGGTCTGGGGTTCGAGTCCCCAAGAGGGCTCCATAGAAAAGCCCCGCTACGGCGGGGTTTTCTTATGCCCGGAGGCGGCGGCGAAGGGGGCGATTTGTGCTGGCGGGCAACGGATTAGGCAACCTGCGGGAAGGGGTGGGTGAGCGCTGAGCTCGACTACTCGAGCGGCGTGTGCTCACGGCCCTCGATCGCCGCTGAATCTCGAAAGCGTGCCTTCAACGCGGCCCAAACCGCACCCAGGCCCGCAGCGCCCAGCCCGGGCGGGACACGCATCCGAAAAATGCTGTAGGCTCCCGACCCGGGCTACAGTGGAGATGAGCGGCAACGGGGATAGTCCGAACGGCGCGGCGCTCTTCGAGGCGGCGAACAAGCTGCGCGGCACGTCGAGTCGGCCGAGTACAAGCACCTGGTGCTCGGGCTGATCTTCCTGAAGTACATCTCGGACTCGTTCGAGCTGCGCCGCGGCGAGCTCGAGGCGGAGCTCTCCGACCCGACGAGCGACGGCTACGTCGAGGACCCGGAGCAGGTCGCCGAGAGTCGCTCGAGGACCGCGACGAGTACGCCGGCGAGAACGTCTTCTGGGTGCCGCGAGGACGCGCGGTGGGAGACGCTGCTGGCGGCCGCTCGCAGCCCGACATCGCCGAGCGGATCGACGATGCCCTGAGCGCGATCGAGCACGAGAACCCGGCCTGCGGAACGTGCTGCCGCGCGTCTACGCCCGCGCGCCGCTCTCGGCCGAGCTGATGGGCTCGCTGGTCGAGACGATCGCCAAGATCGGCTTCGGTAACGATCCACGAGCAGGCGCGCGACATCCTCGGGCGCGACCTACGAGTACTTCATCAAGGAGTTCGCCCGCGCCGAGGGTCACCGGGCGGCGAGTTCTTCACGCCCGCGCCGGTCGCTCGGCTGCTGGTCGAGATGCTCGAGCCGTACGAGGGCCGCGTGTTTGACCCGGCCTGCGGCTCCTGCGGGCTGTTCGTCCAGTCCGCGCGGTTCATCGAGGCGCACGGCGGCAGACCCGAAAGATCTCCGATCTACGGCCAGGAGCGCAACCAGGCCACCTGGCGGATCGGGCGGATGAACCTCGCGATCCACGGCCTCTCCGGGGAGATCGAGTACACGCGAGGGCGGGTCGCTGCTCGACGACGCCTTCCCGACGCTGAAGGCCGACTTCGTGATGGCGAATCCGCCGTTCAACCAGACGGAGTGGTCGACGCCGGCGATCCTCGACGACGTACGCTGGGCCTACGGGACGCCGCCGACCGGCAACGCGAACTACGCCTGGATCCAGCACTTCCTGTTCCACCTCGCGCCGAACGGCCGCGCCGGCTTCGTCATGGCGAACGGCTCGCTGACGACGATGACGAGCGGCGAGGGCAAGATCCGCGAGAGCCTCGTCCGCGCCGACGTCGTGGACTGCATCGTCGCGCTGCCGGCGCAGCTCTTCTACACCACCGGCATCCCGGTCTGCCTTTGGTTCCTTGACCGCGACAAGGCGTCAGTCCGGCGAGCGCGACCGCCGCGGCGAGACGCTGTTCATCGACGCCCGCCAGATGGGTCAGCAAGATCAGCCGCACCCAGATCGAGCTGACCGACGACGAGATCGAGCGGATCGCCACGACGCTACCACGCGCTGGCGGGGCACAGAGCGGACGGCGACTACGCCGACGTAGCCGGGTTCTGCAAGAGCGCGACGCTCGACGAGATCGAGGCGGCCGGCTTCACGCTTTCGCCCGGCCGGTACGTCGGCGCGCCGGAGTCGAGGAGGACGAGGTCGCGTTCGAGGAGAAGATGGCGATGCTGGTCGATCAGCTCGCCGACGAGATGGCGGAGAACGAGCGGCTCGGCGCAGGAGGTCAAGGTTGCCGCGCTGGGATGGGATGGCTTTGACGCTCTGGACGTACCGACCTGACGTGGGTCGCTGACGCAGCTCGGTGCGCATGCAACGAGCGGCGACTCCAGACGGACGCGTTCGAAGTCAGCTCCGCGGCGGACTACGTGCGGACGAGATCCCGGTCGGTGCCGAAGGATTCATCGGTGCGACGCAGAGTAGAACGATGCGGACGCATCGCCGAAGATCGCGATCGGCGACGGAACCGACTTCGCCGCGATCGCGAGCCTGGCATCGTCGTGTAAGCGCGCTGTGGCAGGCATCCGATCGACGCGTGCCCAGTCTGCGGTCTGTGCAGCAGGATGGATGCGCTCTGCGGACCGACTCCGACGAGTTCGATCCAACGCTTCTGTTCTGCGCATTGATCGGCTCCACGTCATCCAGCCGTCAGATCGTCGAGCGTCATGCCGAGGGCCACGACGGTCCGCACATCGAGTCGCTCAGTCGCGGTTCCGATGTCCTGTCCTGACGCTTGACGAGCAGGAACGGATCGCCTCGGTTCTCGGCGCGCTCGACGACAAGATCGACAGCAACCGCCGGCTGGCGGCGCTGCTGGAGGAGACGGCGGCGACGGTGTTTCGTGCGCGGTTCGTCGACTTCGTCGGCGTCGAGGAGTTCGACGACAGCGAGATCGGGCGGATGCCGCGGGTTGGCGCGTCGGCGCCGCTCGGCGACGCTGCTGCGTTCGTCGACGGAGCACTCCGAGCGCACAGAGCCGACCGGCTCTCCGGATCGGACTCGAGCACTGTCGGCGATTCCGCAGTCGATCACGGAGCACCTGCTGATGTCATTGACGAACGGCGCACTTCAGCGCCAAGCGTGTCGTCCGACACGGCGATGCTGCTGTCTCGGAACGGTCGTGCCTTCGTCGCGCGCGAGTCGGGTGGTACGGCGATCGGCGGGCACGTTGCGTTCAACCAGGAGATCCTCGTCCTGCGTGCCGCGTCTGCCGACGTGCTCGCGACGTTCGTGCTCTGCCGTGGTTGCTCACGAGGCGTTTCATGAGATCTGCTCGCGGCGCATGCGACCGGGACGACTGCGGGCCGACAGTCAGCGTGAAGCCGGTTGCTTCGCCGATCGTCATGCCGCTCGCGCCGAGCGATGAGCGTTCGAGACTGCCTCGGTCGAGCGACGCTCGACGGCAATGATGCAGCCTGCGAGCCGTGAGTCGTGCGACGCTTGACGTCGATTCGCGACGCGCTTCCTCCCGAAGCTGATCTCTGGCGAGATCCGGGTCCCTGACACGCGACGATGCGGACGAGGTGATCGGAGCCGATCGCAGGAGGAGCTTGCCGCAGCGTCATGACGCCAGCTTGGCCGCGAGCGAGGACACGCTCGTCGAGCAGCCTGCGCTCGCGTGGCTGTGCGACGACGGCACGGCTGGGACGTACATCCACGGCCCCGAGCTCGCACCCGACGCGCCCGCGCCGAGCGGAAGCTGTGGTCGGATGTCGTCCTGATCGAGCGGCTGCGCCGAGCGGTCTCGCGCATCAACCCGGAGCTCCCGGCGGAGGCCGTGCAGGGAGCGTGCGACACGGCTCTGACGACGCACGTCGCCCGTCGTGATCGAGGACCACCGCGAGTTCCACGATCTGCTGCTCTCGGGCGTGCCGGTGTCGTACCTGGACGGCGAGGGCGTGGAGCAGCATGAGCACGCGTGGCTCGTGGACTTCGACGACCTGGAACAACGAGTTTCTCGCGGTCAACCAGTTTACGATCATCGTCGGCGGCAAGAACCGTCGGCCGGACATCCTGCTCTTCGTGAACGGGCTTCCGCTGGGGCAGATCGAGCTGAAGGCACCGGGAGCGAAGGCATGGCGGAGGCGATCGTCAATCAGGTCGCCACTACAGCGAGACGATCCCAGCGCTCTACCGCTTCGTCGAGATCATCGGCGTGTCGGACTGCATCAGGCGCGGGTCGGCACGATCACAACGCCTGCCGAGCACTTCGCCGAGTGGAAGACGATGTCGGCCGACGACGCTGAGCGAGCACGGCCGCAGCTCGAGTTGATGATCGAGGGCGTGTTCGCCCGGCTCGGTTCCTTGACCTGATTCGCGACTTCGTCTTCTTCGAGACTGACGGGGCGAGGACCTGGAAGGTGATGGCGAAGTACCACCAGGTGGATGCGGTCCACGCCGCGGTCGAGTCGGTCGCAGAGGCGATGGGCGGCGATCAAGCGCGGCGGGCATCGTCTGGCACACGCAGGGCTCGGGCAAGAGCTACACGATGGTGTTCTTCGTCAACAAGCTGCGCCGAGACCCGCGGTTCAGCAACCCGACGATCGTCGCGATCACCGACCGGACCGACCTCGACAACCAGCTCGCCGACACCTTCACCGGCGACGCATCTGGCTGCGGCGTGTGAGCAGGCCGAGGAGATCAAGGGCGGGCCAAAGAGCCTGCACGAGCTGCTGAAGGTGCCGGCGGGCGGGATCGTCTTCACGACGATCCAGAAGTTCGCTCCGCCGAAGGGGCGAGGAGATGCCGGTGCTCTCCGAGCGGGAGAACATCATCGTGATGGCCGACGAGGCGCACCGCTCGCAGTACGCCAAGTTCGCGCGAGAACATCACGCTCGCGCTGCCAACGCGCTGCGCATCGGCTTCACGGGACGCCGTCGAGAAGGCCGATCGGTCCACCCGCTCGTCTTCGGCGACTACGTCTCGGTGTACCGGATGCGTCAGGCCCAGGAGGATCACGCGACCGTCCCCATCTACTACGAGTCCCGCCAGATACCGGTGGCGATCGACGATCCCAATGAGTTGCGACGCGTCGAGGAGGTGCTCGAGGCCGAGGAGGAGGACGCGGCGAGCAAGCTTGTGACGGCTTGGGCGAAGCTTGAGAAGGTCGTCGGCGCGCCCGAGCGACTACGACGGCTCGCCGAGGACGCCGCCGAGCACTATCCGGAGCGCTGCGACGCCCTGGAAGGCAAAGCGATGGTCGTTGCCTTCTCGCGGCGGATCGCTGCGGAGCTGGCGGCCCGTCTGCGCGAGCAGCTCGGCGAGAACGCTGTCGACTGCGTCATCTCGGCGCAGGCGACGGATCCGCCCGAGATCTCACGCTTCCGGCGCTCTAAGCCTGAGCTGAAGGAACTCGCCAAGCGGTTCAAAGATCCAGACGACCCGCTGCGAGTCGTCGTCGTCAAGGACATGTGGCTGACCGGCTTTGACGTGCCCGTGCTGCACACGCTGTACGTCGACAAGCCGATGCGCGACCACGGCCTGCTGCAGGCGATCGCCCGCGTCAACCGCGTGTTCCGCGACAAGCCGGGCGGGTTGATCGTCGACTACATCGGCATTGGCGAGGACCTGCGCGCTTCGCTTCAGTGCGTATGACGAGAAGGAAATCGACGAGCCAGTGATCCCTGCCGCCCAAGCGGTGGCGCGGTCTGTGGGAGAAGTACGAGGTGCTCTGCGCGATGCTGCATCCGGTCGGCTTTCGGCCGGGAGAGCTCAGCGCACCCCGAACCCGGAGAGGCTCTTCCTCGATGCGTACAACCTGATCCTCGAAAGTGACGAGACGACCCAGGAATTCCTCGACGTGCAGGCGGCGCTGGTGCGCTGGTACGCTCTCGCGCGCACCAAGCCGGCCGCGATCGAACTACGCGACGACATCGGGTTCTTCAACAAGCTTGCGGCCGAGGTCGCGGAAGATCACCGTGCCGGAAGCCGCAGGCGAGCCAGGCCGCGGAGCAGGCCGTGCGCCAGTTCTTCTCCGAGGGCCTCGCGGCCGGTGAGGTGCTCGACGTGTTCGGGATCGCCGAGAAGGATCGCCCTGAGATCTCCGTGCTCTCGGACGAGTTCCTCGACTCGATCTCCAAGCGCACCGAGCACCCGAACGTGCAGGTACGGCTCCTGGAGAAGCTGCTTGAACGACGAGATCACGCAGCCGCGCCCAACAGGATGCAGGCGAAGGTGTTCACCGAGCAGGTCGCTGCCGTGCTTCATCGCTACGAGCTCAAACAGCTCACTAGCGCCGAGGTCGTCGAACGGCTGGTCGAGATCGCCAAGCGCCTACGCGACGCGCGTCGGCGTCACGAGCAGCTCGGGCTTAGCGAGAGGAGGCCGCCTTCTACGACGCTCTTGCCGGTGGTGTCGAGGACGTCAAGGCCGATCCCGAGTTGGCCACGATCGCCCACGAGCTTGTCGAAGCATCCGTACCGATTTGACGGTCGACTGGGCCGACCGGGAAGCAACGGAAGCGAAGTTTCGGACGAAGATCAAGCGCCTACTGCGCAAGCACGAATACCAACCCCCGAAGGCGAAGGATGGTGGCGGTGGCGGTCTTGCCGGATTCGACTACGCGGCCCAGCTCGTGCTCGATCAGGCCAAGTCGCTCTACCGATACTGGCCTGACGTTGAGGTTGGCGACCGGCTTTTCGCCTGAGATCGCCCCTCAGCATCGCTCGCCGGCCTTGGTGAAGGCGCAGCAGTGGCGCAGCATGCCTCAGCGATGATCGCGGCGGTCTCGTTCAGACGGCGTGCATGCCGCTCGATTACCTCGCGCCCAGCCGCAAGCGCGAACGACAACCACGCGCGGAACCCACCGGCAATATCCGAAGCCACGAGACTCGCCCCCATCCGACCCTCTGCTTTGGATGTGAAGCTGCGCCTTTGCCCCCGCGACCAGGTCGGCCGCCGTGGGAAGGTTCACAACTAGGCTGTAGTGATCGAGGACGAATTCGGGAGTCTCGCTGCACGGCATCCGCGAAGCTCTCGGCGGCCACGCGCAGATCGGCGTGCAGGCGGACGCGTTCATCTTCCTCGGTCACCAATGCGCGCCGCAGTGCGCCAGCTTCACGCCAGCTTTGGTGCCCCGGTTCACCGCGTTTGGTAAAGAACTCGTCCCCGAGAACCTCCGCGAGCCCGTCAAGTCCTGTCAGGTTCTCGAATACCCTTTCGTCGACGAGTCGATCGCGCGACAGACGCAGCGCCGCAGCCAGCTCGACGACTGCCCGATCGACCAACTCGAGCTCCTCATCGAGTAGATCAGAGACCCACACAGGTACAGGGACATCCACCTTTCCTCGGTCGCCGGACACATCGAGCCGCATGGGCCGTCCGTGATGAGCGACCCGCGGGCGCAGGGCCGGAGCCAGATCAGCCAGCTCGGACGCCCGAGATCGCGCTCCGTCAGACACAGCCGCACCGTCAGCTGAGGCGTCATCTTCGACGGCATGTCCTCGTCGCCTGTCCATCCCCACGTCGCAACGAGCGTGTAGGGCGGAGCATCTTCGGCGGCTGGCGCGGCTAAGCGTCTACTGATTTCGGCAGCAGTTGGTCCCGCGACAGCATCGCTCCGAGGTTTGTTCACGGGCCCCTCCACGTGCTCGAAAACCCCGTCCACGAGCTCGAAAACCCCGTCCAGGAGTCTATAACTACGCGAGAGTCGATCAGGCAGAACCGGCTCCTCGATGTAGACGCTGAACCCTTCCAGGTCCTGCTCCGGGCCGCCGGTGCGAAAGGCCTCGAAGCCGGCAGCCAGCTCGCGCAAGAGTCGCGTCTTACCGGAGTCGTTGGCACCCGCGATCACGACCGGACCGGAGAGATCAAGGTATGCGCTCCTAACCGGCCCGGCAGCATTCGAAAACTCGACCCCCGTAACAGCCATTCAGAAACCATATCCGGCACAGCAACAGGGGGCGTTGACCGCCTCCGAGCGGCAGGCTGGGCGATGGCAGGCGTCGCGATAGGACCGCTTCCGCGGACCGAACAGGAGCCGCGAGCGCCGGAAACCTTGCGCTGGTGCGGACCGGCTGTGTGCGCCGACACGGCGCTAGATGTGCTTCCGCTCCGACGGACCTGCGGAAGCCTTCACGTGATCCGGTTTCACCGGGCCTCTGGGAGCCTGGCGGCCCGGCTGCCAGCTTCGGCGCTGGCCGTCACCACATTCGATCGACCGCGGCCGCGGCGGTCTCGGGCCTGTGCGAGCTCTCCGCTGCTGTGGCGGCCGGTCACGGTTTCCCCTTACTTTGGAGCTGCCGCTCTCGATCGCGGGTGTGAAGCCCGACCGGGAGTGGGTGCAGGAGCTGCTGGATAGCTTCGGGATCGCCTAGCGGTGCTCCCACCGGCCCTCGCAGATGTCCGGAGGGCAGCAGCAGAAGGGTGTCGATCGCGCGGACGCTGCTTCCGCGCCCGACCGTGTTGTTCGCCGACGAACCGACCGGCAACCTCGACTCCGCGACGTCGAGGGACGTGCTGGCACTGCTCCGCCAGTCTGTCGATGAGCTAGGGCAGAGACGGTGATAGTCACGCACGACCCGAAAGCGGCTGACCGCGGAGGAGAACGTCCCTATCCAACTCGTCTGCGCCGTGCGCGTGAACGTAGCGATCCTCGAGCCGTGCGCCGCAATCGCCGAGAAGCTGCGGGACAACGGGAGGTGATTCTCGGCCGTCATTCCGCCATTGGCGGAATGCACCGCCGATTCTCGGCCGCCGCGCGATAGTCCTTCATATGCCCACCACCACCACCATTCCCATTCGCGCCAGACCGGCCAAGCTCGGGGTGAGCCGCGTCGACTTGGCTGTCTCGTCGGGCGTCAGCCCCACCTATCTGCAACTGCTTGAGTCCGGCGATCCTCCCCACGGTCACGCGCTTCAGCGTGTGCTCCGTCGACTCGATGAACTTGAGGCGCAGGCGGACGAGCCCGAGGAGGCAGCATGAAGAAGCGTTTGATCGCCACCCTGGCCGACATCGGCCAAGTCGGCTCCGGCCTGGAACCCGACGTCGCGCATCACCGTCGCACGACTCGGGAAGTACCAAGACCCGCGCTACGGCAAGTTTGAGATCAGCGAGGCGGACTACCGGGGCTGGCGCAGAACCTCACCTCCACATTCGGCTGCAAGGTCAGCGTCGACTTCGACCACTCAAGCGACAGAGGCCGCGGAACCGAAGCGGCCGGCTGGATCACCGGCCTGGAGCTCGCCGGCAAAGACGTCATCGCCGATGTTGAATGGACGCCGAGGGGCAGCAAGGCGGTCCGGAACAGGTCTTTCCAGTTCATCAGCCCGACCTATACAAACAACTACCGGGACGAGCATGGCGTCGACCGTGGGAGGGCTTTGTTGGGCGCAGCCGTCACGAACCGACCAGTCCTGCGGCAGCTTCCGACGCTCAGCCTCTCGCGGATCGAGTTTTACGGGGTCGCGCTCGCCAAGGGAAAGAAGAAGAAGCTGAAGAAGGGCCGACGTCTGCGTGGCACGCAGGTCGCGCCGCCAGACCACGCGGGGACCAGGGCCCCAACATCCCGCCCGCCGGGCGAAACACTGACAGCGCCACGCTCACCCGCGAGGACTCGCCGTTCGCGCTTACACGGCGCAGCTACTCGCCAACGCCGGCCCGGAGCTGAGAGCCTTGTGGTTGGCGCAGGACGGCATGCCCGGCGCCGACGCGGCGCAGATCATCGCCAACGACGAGCACTTGGAAGCGGCGAAAATCATGGCCAACGCCGGCCCTGAGCTAAGAGCCTTGTGGTTGGCGCAGCAGGAGCAGCCCGCGACGCTGTCGCGCAGCACCAGCTTGCTCCGGCATGGACGACGACAGATACGCCCTGCACCAGCAGGCGGTCGCGCTGTCCGAGCAGTGGTGCGACGCCACCCGAAGCTCGACGAAGCCGACGCCTACACCCTCGCGGTCACCAGGCTCGCGGACCGCAAAGACCGCGGCCCGATCTGATGGCGTTCAAGACCCGGAAGAGGTACGTATTCGGCGGCGACTTCGTGATGCGCGACAGCACCGGCGAGATCCGCCGGTTCCTTGCCGGCAACGAGCTGCCGGACAATCTGCTTCCCAAAGCCGAGCTCGAGATTCACATCGGTCACGGGCTGTTCGTCGACGCCGACGCGTCACCACCAGAGCCGGCAACGATCCGGCCGATCTGACTGGTGAGCCGGGATGCCTGCCTACCAGAGGGTGCGACGCGACCCGCTGGACCTCCAACGCCGCGAGTCGCAGCGCCAGAGCTTGGAATGGTCAGCTACAAGAGAGCCAAAAGGGCCGCGAAACAGGCCGCCGCGAAGGGACAAACCGCGGCCGTCGCGGCGATGGAAGACCTCGAACGGGCGGAGTACCGAGCCGCTCAACGGGACGCAACATCGCCACCCGCTGCCGGCCGGCCCAGGGTAGAGACTCAACATCGTCGTGCAGAAGCTGATTCCTGACGCGATGCTCGGCAAGCGAACGAGATGCACCCCCGAGACGACCGCGACGATCGCCGACGCGGTCGCGCGGCGCGAGCTTCCAGTCCGCGGCACTGTCCGCCGGAATCTCGAAGCGGTCGTTTTACGAATGGCGGGAGCGTGGCCGCACCGAGCTGGCGCGACTCGAGGCCGAGCCCGGAACCGAGCCGCTAGAACGCGAGCAGCCGTTCGTTGCGTTCTTGGAGGCTGTCGAGGAGGCGGACGCCGCGGCGCAGGCTCGCTCCGCCGCGGTGATCCTGAACAGTGATGATTGGCGCGCGCACGCGTTCCTCCTCGAGCGCAGGAACCCGGCGGAGTGGGGTCCACCCGTGACGCGCCTGGAGCACACCGCTCTCACGCCCACGGTCAAGGAGTCAACAGCCAGTGACCCGGAAACGAGACGACTCACGCACGAACTCTTGGCCCGCGTCTCGGGTCGCGCTGAGCGAGAGCGACCTGACGCTGGCCAGAACTCAGCCCGGCGGGGCTGGCCTGGGTCTGCGGCGGCAAGACCGAGGATCCCGCGCATGGTTGGGTGCCGTTCCGGCATCTGCAGCTCCTCTCAGACCTGTACATGCGGGTGGCGGCCGGCGAGGTCCCGAGGCTGATCGTGACGATGCCGCCAAGGCACGGCAAGTCCGAGCTGATCAGCCGCTATGGCCCCGCATGGTTCTTGGGCAACTTCCCGGACCGCAAGGTGATGCTCGCGAGCTACGAGGCCGGGTTCGCCGCGAGCTGGGGTCGCAAGAGCCGCGACGTGCTCGAGGAGTATGGCCCGGAGATCTTCGGTATCCGCGTGTCCGACAAAAGCGCGGCGGCCGACTTCTGGGAGATTGCCGGCCATGCCGGCGTGATGACGACCGCCGGCGTCGGCGGCGGGATCACCGGCAAGGGCGCCTCGCTGCTCGTCATCGACGACCCGGTGAAGAACGCCGAGGAAGCATCGTCGGAGGTCATTCAGCTCAAGCAATTGGAATGGTGGCTCTCGACGGCGCGGACGCGTCTGGAGCACGGCGCAGGGTGCATCCTTGTGATGACCCGGTGGCACGAGGCCGATCTCGCCGGACTGCTGCTCGCGAGAGAGGTCGAGGAGAGTGGCGAGCACTGGGAGCTGCTCAACCTCCCCGCCTATGCCGAGGGACCCGACGACCCGCTCGGTCGCGAGGAGGGCGACGTTCTCTGCCCCAACTCTTCCCCAAGGAGAGCCTCGAGCGGACGCGCACGAACAGCGCCGGCTATTGGTGGGCCGCGTTGTATCAGCAGCGCCCGATGCCCGAGGCGGGCGGGATCTTCAAGCGCCACAACTTCAGATACTTCACCGAGAACCCCGACGAGAATTTGTACTGGTTGCGGGGTGGCGAGGGCGAGCAGGACCGGCCCGTCGGCCGCGGCTACGTGTACCGGTTCACAACGATCGACCCTGCGTTCAGCTCCCGGGAGACGGCGGACTACACGGCGATGTGCTTGTGGGCCATCACCGAGACCGCGGACTTGCTGCTATTGGACGTCGAGCGGGTGCGGTTCGATATGGAAGACCTGTCCGCCGCGATCCGCCGCAATTACGAGCTGCACAAGCCTAACGACGTCCGGATCGAGTCGCAGGCGTACGGCTCGAAGGTGATCGAGCAGCTCGCGCGCCAAGGCCTACCGATCGTGCCCCTGGAGGCGGACTCGGACAAGGTCACCCTGGGCGCTGTTCGCCGTCCCGAGATACGAGAACCACGCGGTATTTCATCGCGGCAACGCCCCGTGGCTGGACGCGTAAGAGCATGAGCTGTTGACGTTCCCGAACGGCCGCAACGATGACTGCGTCGACGCGTACGCCTATGCGGCGCTGGCGCTGCCGGGGCTGTCGTTCTTCGGGTTGCGGCAGAAGTCGGCCGCGAGACGTTCACGGGTGGCTTTCGGACGATGCCGCTGTGAGGAGCAAGCACTAGCATTGGCCGTCGTCGTGCTTGAAGCGCGCCGCCGGTCCACGTTCCTGCAAAGCGTTCGCGCCGCGGCTCTCGCCGATTTCGAGTCCGAGCTGGTGATGATCCAGCGAATCGCGGTTCTGCGAGCCGCGGGATTCGAGCGCACCGAGGTCTCGAGGCTGCTCGGCGTCACCGACACCGCCGCGTTCAAGCGACTCGAGGCGAGGTTGGAGAGCGCGGCCGAGCGGCTGGATAACGGCACGGCCGCTTAGAGCGAGATCTTGAACGTGCGACGGTAGAGCTCGAGCACGTCGGACGCGACGGCTTGCGCGGCTAGATCGTCCATGGCCTGTGTTGATGCCACCAGGGATCCAGTCTCCGGCGCGCGCAACTTGTTGAGTGCCGCGTCGATCCGTTCGAAGAGTTCGCGCTTGGTCGGCGTCGTCGAAGTCGTTCGCCTTGAGGCGGCCGACGATGCTGGCGAGCCCCACAGACAGCAGCCGCTCAGGATGCGGCCGGGGTCGGTTGCGAGGATGTCGAGCGCCGCCGTTAGCTTCTCGCGAACGTAGTCGTTCGTTCAAGCTGGCCTCCGCGTGCGCATTGCGCCCCCCAGCGCATCGTCATCCTGCTCGATCCAGTCCCAGTCGGGAGATAGCGCGGCGATCTGAGCCTCGTCTGAGTCGGGATCTCCAGGCCCCACGGCGATCTGCTCTCGCGGCACCTTGAGAATCTCGGCTGCCTCTTCGCGTCCGACGACCCTAACCGCCCACGAGTCAGTAAATCACCGGCGCCGCGAGAGGCTCCTTGCCGCCGCGCTGGATCTTGCTACGTGCGCTGTCAACGTTCCCCATGGCCCACGCATCAGCAACGGTTTCGTCCGTCCCGCCGAGGCGTACCGCCTGCGCTGCATAGCTGTCGGCGAACGGGTTCGGGTGCGGAACGTCTTTGCGTGGCCACACGGCGAGGAGCGCCCACCAGAGTCCTGGCCACATGCGCCTAGGGTGATATAGCGCGCAGACCGCGAGCCCGTAGCAGGCATCCGCTCGCGTGATCGCGCGACGAAGCGGGATCTGAAGACTCGGACCGACCAGCCTCAGCGGCGGCTCGACGCTGCCCTCGGATGTAACGAACATTTCGTTAGATCGGGACGCGCCGGCGCGGGATCGTGCAGGGCTATGAGCCATTCCCCGACAGTAGCGCCCCCAGCGAGACAGCCTCTACTGACGCGGCGCCAGGTCGCCGAGGTGCTCGCTGTCGAATTGCGGCACATCGACCGGTTACTCGTAGCGAACGAGCTCCCGGTGGTCAGGATCGGCCGGAGCGTCCGGTTCAAGCCCGAGGACGTCGAGAGGTTCATCGAAGCCAACACCGCTCCGTGGCACGTTGGAAAGGGGGCCGACAACTCGGCCGCGTGGCGCGCGGAAAAACGGGCGACAGGCGACGACGACGCGCCCTGAAAACGACGGACTCCGCAAGATCGACCGGAGCCCGTCACCCGCACGCAAACAGTCCCACGAAAAGGAACGTATGAGCAGGAAAACTGTACAGGACCCGCGCGAAGGCCCCAAGACGCAAGCGAGCGAATTTCTCGACGTCGCGCGTGACTGCGCCCGCCGCGGGCGGGCGGTGTTCCCGGTCGGGCGCGCCAAGAAGCCGCTCACCGAGCACGGCTTCAAGGACGCCACGACCGACGAGCGGACGATCGAGCGCTGTGGTGGACGCGGTTCCCGCGGGCGGGGATCGCGACACCGACCGGACACGGCCTGTTTGTGCTCGACGTCGACGACGAGCGGGCGCTCCGGGCGCTCGAGGCCGAGCACGGGCCGCTGCCACCCACGGTCGAGGTCGTCACGCCGCGACCGGGTCGCCATCTCTGGCTGAAGGGCGACGTCAGCAACAGCGACGGCGCGCTACCGGCAGGGATTCACGTCCGCGGCAGGGGCGGTTACGTGCTGCTGCCGCCGAGCCCGCACGAAAACGGCGGCGTCTACGAGTGGCGGACGGCCGACGAGAGCTGCCGGTCGCGCCGGCGCCGACGTGGCTGCTGGCGCTGCTGAGCTCACCCGCAAATGGAACCGGCTGCGGCGAGCACCAGGCCCCCGCCGAGCTCGTCCCGCACGGCCAGCGGCACCCTTACCTGGCGGACATCGCCGTGCGACTGCTCGCGCGCCGGCATCACCGACGCAGGCCGGATCAAGGCGCACCTGGAGCTCCAAGTTCGAGCTCTCGTGCGTGCGGTTGCCGACACCGAAGATCGCGGCGACTTCGAGGCGCTCGCGAAGTGGGCGACCCAGACACGCATCGCGGAGCGGGAGCGTCACGTCGGCGACTGACGCCGTCTCGTTCCTTCAACGCTGGCAGGCCGATCACCGATGACCGAGAGCACCACCAAGCTGGGGCCCGCGCCGGCGGCGGACTCCCCGATTGGCGAGTTCCTGACGCTATCTCGAACGCGCCTATGGACTGCCACCCGGCTATGTCGTGGAACGGGCGCTCCGGCACGGCGGGCGGGCGACGACCTCGCGCTGACCGTGCATATCGACCGGCCCGCCCGGCGCCGGCAAGGAGATCGTCATCCGCTACGACGAGGAGCGCCAGTGCCGCTCGGCGGAGTCGCTGCGCGGTCAGGCGGCGGCGGACACGGACGGGTCGACGCGCTCGGACCTGATCGCGGGCAAGGCGGCGATGTCGGTTTACGAGGCACTCTGCGCGCTCGCCGACACCTACAGCAAGATGGACATCAAGGCGCTGACCTGGGAGTGGGTGCAACAGCTGCTCGCGACGTCCGAGGTGATCACCGGCCTGGGATTGAGTCGCCAGCGGCGCTATGACGCGCTGAAGGCACTAAAGGACCACCGCTACAGCAAGGAACTGGTGCAGAACCCGAACGTCCCCGCGGCACCGGCGATCCTGATCGACGCGGACGACGGTGGCGCTGGGTATGCGACCGCTCGGCATCTCGCGGTATTCGTGCGCTTCGAACTCGGCGTCGATGTCCTCTCCCACGACAACTTGATGTCCCGGATGGTGGAGATCGGCGGTTGCCGACGGGTGCTCGAGCAATGGAACGTCGACCGCAAGCACAAGCTCCGGCTGGTGCTCTATCGGCTGCCTGAGGACGACCCCGACGAGCCCGATGTTGACGATGAGTGACGCTCAACGCCCCGTACCACTGTCCCATCGCGTCCCACTCCTAACGCGCGTAGAGCGCTGCTCTACGCGCGTGCGTAACTCCGTAAGGACGCGATGGGACGCTGGGACAGATCGAGGGGCCGAGCGATGAGCTGGGACGACAGCGAAGCAGTCAAGCGCGGCGGCGCATGCAACGAATGCGGCGAACCCGTCGACGAGGAATGGCACGCACTACTCCGACTGCTACGCCCAGATGCAAGGCTGGCACGGACCCAGCCGCAACGAACTCGAGGCCCAACACCAGCACCGCGAGCGGATCGTCACCAGCCGGCTGATGGCACGAATCGACGAACTCGAGGCGCGCGTCACACGGCTCGAGCGCCAGCAATTGCGCGAGAGCGAGGCGGCATGAGCCCGCAATGTGATCGCACTTCGCGCATTGTCCCTCGCGCGCACGCGAGGCTCGACGAGGCGGTGTCGTGACGAGCCTCGCCGACGCTCTGCTCGGCGAGCTGGACGCCGGCGCGCTGCGCGTGTTGGCGGAGCGGCTGCGACCGTTCCTGCCCGCGCCCGCGGCGGCCGAGCCGTGGCTTGACGTCGCCGGCGCGGCCGAGCATCTCGCCTGCCCACGGTCTCGGCTGTATGCGCTCGTGAGCGCGGGGCGCATTCCGTGCGAGCACGACGGCTCGAGGCTGCTGTTCGATCGTCGCGAGCTCGACGCGTGGGTCCGCGCCGGGGGAGCGAGACGACCGTGACGCGTTGCCCAGCAGTTGCCCACGGCCTCGCGATCCCGCGTAGCTGCAGGGGATCCGAGCGGACCGCTTCAGAAGGGATGAAGGGCGATGCTCGGTGATGCACTAACTTGGGGCGTGCTAGCTACTCGGAAGCCTGGGAGGGCTTCTCTAATGCGTCGCCGTCGTCGAGCTGGACGGGCGCGGAACCTTCGGTTGGCCCGCGACTACTTCGTCGCACTGACCAGATTACGCCTCCCGCGGCTCCCACGAGCGCCGCGATACCGATCAATGTGGCATGTAGAACGATCGCCACGATTGCTATCGCGGCCACAAGAACAAACACGACGAGCGACAGATATTGGCCTCGGCGTTCGCCGTCGTAATACGCCTCCATCGCGAGGCGGTCAGTCTGCCGAAGATAGTCGATCGTGTCGTGGCGATGGGCTGTTTCACCTTCCCACTGATCAACGATTCTGCTCGCTAACCCAGGCAGAGCCTTGTCATATTCAGCAAGGTCGCCGGGCGGAGGTAGCGGTCCCTGATGAAACCGGGCGCCCGTGAGCACGCGACGATCGGGCTCGTCGGGAGCAATCTCGCCGTCGACAACTTCCTCGGCGTCGTCGAGCTCGTGTCCCGCCTCGGAGGCCGTGGAGGAGTTTGGCGGCTCCGGGGCTTCTTGCTGCGGCTCGGGGCCGTTTTCGTCTTGCGGCTCGCCGCTACTGCTTGTTGCCACCGAAAAGACGCTCGCCGTCACGCTCTATGGCGCGGCCGTCCTCTCGGAGAGAGCCAAGCTCGCGTTGCACGGTAGGCGGGGCTGGCCGTTCACGGCCTGCGACTCGGAACGCCGAGGCGATGCCGTCGGCGACGCCCGCGCGGCTAGCGGCACTGATCCGCTTAGCTCTGGCTGCCCGGATGTAATTGAGAGCGCTCATCTATCTTTCGCCATCGTCGCCAACGGGCTCCGCGGCTCCGTTCGGCATAGCAACTGTATGGCCCCCGGTACCCGGGAGTCAAGCGTCTGGTGGCGGGAGCGGGCGGCGATGGCTGGCGTGGCCGGCCCCAAAAGTCCCGCAAATGCTGGTGATCCGGGCTGTAGCGCAGTACAATGGGGGAACCAATCAAGTGGCCTCGCGGTGCGCTAACACCCGAGGCCCGGCCCAGGAGGCATCGCTCCATGAGCACCGAGAATCCTAGTAGCCCGACGTTGACCAGGACCGGCACGCCGGGCATCTATAAGCGCGGGAGCCGCTACGTCGTGGTGTGGCGCCACCGCGGCCAGCAGCACAAGAGCTTCCATCGGACGCTCGCGGAGGCGCGCGAAGCGAAGGGCTCGCGTCAGTCGGGCGAGCGCCAGCCAGCGACTCGCAAGCTGTTCGAGGACTACGCCCGCGAGTGGATTGAGGGGTACGCGGGTCGCACCTCTCGCGGTTTCAGCGAGCAGGCCCGCAGTGACTACCGCCGCTCGCTCGAGACCTACATCATTCCCTTGTTCGCCGGTCGGAAGCTCGCGGATGTGGAGCGCTCCGACGTTCGCCGGCTGGTGAAGGGGCTTGAGGATCGGGGGTTGGCGCCTGCGTCGGTCGTGAAGAACCTTGCGCCCATCAGGGCGATGTTCGCCGGTGCCGTCGACGACGACCTGTTGAGGTCGAATCCGTGCGCCGGGGTTCGGGTGAACCCGCGGCGCGGCAATGTCGAGGAGGAGCCGGAGGCGAAGGCGATGACGCAGACCGAGCTCGCCTCGCTCCTGGCCGAGATCCCGGAGCGGTGGCTGCTGCTGTTCGAGCTGCTCGCGAAGACGGGGCTGAGGATCTCGGAGGCGCTCGGGCTCGACTGGGGGGATGTCGACTTCGGGAAGCTGACCCTACGGGTGCGCCGCCAGTATTACCGTGGCGATCTGCGGCAGCTGAAGACGCACAGCGGGCGTCGGGACCTGCCGCTGTCTCCGGGGCTGGCGCGGCGGCTGTGGAAGGCTCAGAGCGCGAGCGGGCCGGTGTTCGCCACCCGTGACGGTAAACGTCTGGCGGATCGGAACGTCCGGCGGGTGCTCGATGCGGCGGGTATGCGGGCGGGCGTCGAGTGGGTTCACTTCCACACGTTCCGGCACACGTGCGCGAGCATGTTGTTCGACTCGGGCAAGAACATCCGCCAGGTGTGCGATTGGCTCGGGCATTCCGACCCGGCGTTCACGCTGCGGACCTACGTGCATCTGATGGATGGCGGGCTCGGCGGCGCCGACTTTCTGGACGCTGCGGTGGGCAACGCGTGGGCAACGCAACATCCGGATACAGCCGCAAACGACGAGCGGTTGGCGTCGGCGGAAATCGCCGGTTAGCGGGATAAACGCGGAACAGCGGCAACCACCGGAAGGGCCCGCGCCGCCATGGTAAGGAAGGGGTCTGGGGTTCGAGTCCCCAAGAGGGCTTGGGGCGATCGCCTTTGGTGGCGGGGGTTTGCGGGTTTCGGGCTTGTTCGGCGAGAGTCGTTCGCGGGCCGGTACGGAAACTTATTTGGAAAACCGCGCCGTCCGTCGCGGCGTGCCCCCGGTCGTTGACGGGGCATGGTCGGTCCAGCCGGGGGATTGGCCTGCTCCAGGATGTTCTGGATGTTCGTGCGATTCCCCCGGAACCGCAGATCGGGGAGCGACCGCAAATCAGTCGACGGTGGGATCGGGGTGCGGTGCGCCGAAATAGGGGAACTCATCGAGGATGTTGGTCCTAGGAACGGTCGTGCGCTGGTCGATAGGAGTGTTGGCCTGCAGCGAGAGCATCACGTTCTCCACGTTGTCCGTCATAGCGCGCCCATTGAAGCCTGCGAAACCGAACGAGGCCGCCGAATCGAGGACATAAGGCAAAGTGGTCGGGAACAGGCGCTCCACTACGCGCTCTGCGTAGGCAGCCGGGTCGTCGGTCGCGCCCGCGAACTGGATGATGCGCGGGAGGGCGTCCGCGACGACCTGAGAGAAACGCGGCACGTCCGCAGAGGGACGCGATCGGTTGTATTCGTCCTTCACTGCCTCGTCCGTGATGAAGATATGTGTCATCAATGGCAGGCCCCAGCGGGACACTTGCACCTCGGGCGCGTGACCGCACAGCGACACCGTGACCCACGCGCGCACCGTCGCGCCCGGGTCACCGATCAACTGCGTGGGCACCTCGATCACGATCGCCGTGACGTTGCGGTTTTGGAAGTAGTTCGCGCCGGTGTGAAACAAGTCCGGTGCGAATTGCCCCGCGGCAACTGCGGCCCGGTACGCAGTCTGAGCTGTCGGGTCCGCAGCGAAGAGATCCGGGGCCGGGCCAGCGAAGATCCGCACACCCGCGTCGCCAGCAACGATCCGGCCAGTAGTGCCCGAAGCGATGACCTCGCCCTCCGTGCCTTCTGCAGCGTCCCTCCCGGTGGCCCGACGCACCTCGAGAGTTTGTACGTGCCGGCCTTCGAGCTCCCCGCCCTCGGCATGCCCAACCTCACCGAAGCGAATTTTGAAGGTCACTTCCTCGTGAGCGTCATCGTTCACATCGAACCGAAACGCGTGCAGACCCTCCTCGTGGAAGGTATCCGGCGCCTTCGTTCCCGCGTTCGGGTTTACCGTCATCGCCATGACCGTAGTACCCGACTCGCCGCGGAAAAGATAGAAGTCACATATGTTGAGCCGGGGGTCTCCCCTGGCGATGGCGGTGTCGAAATGATGAGACATCGGTTTAAAGCAGCTTGACCTTTCCATCTTTTCTCGGGCTGTCAACCGCTTATACACTTCAAAGGCGTTGCGCTCTACCCGAGCGGACAGCAGCATTCCGTCGCGCACGGCCGCGATTGTGGAGCCGGTCATCTCGATGGGGCTGCCGTCAGGCTTTGTGCCGAAGGCTCCGTTGTTTGTGCCAGTCACCCGCCAGCTCGAGGCGACCTGGGACCCGTCGCACTTTTCGAAAGAGTCGACTATCTCAAACTTCCAGTTTCCGATCGTCGCGATGAAGTCCTCGGCCCATTTCTTGAATGTCTCGCGACCTTTGATCCTGGAGCCCCCAGAAATGAAGACGAAGTTCTCGACGACGAGGTCGTCGATGTTGTCCCAGTTCGGGGGCGACCGCCACGCGTGCTTGAAAAAGTTGTGAACCGCGTCGATGCTTGAGTGCTTCTCCATGGTCACTCCTTGGTCTTGGGGTGATGGGACGACGCCGCGAAACCTGCCCGTGCCGTGCGAAAACAGTTGTGGCGGCTACGCGAGCGCGACGCAGTCGACTTCGATGTCGAATGGTCCGGTCCACTCGGGAACAACTACGAAGATCCGCGGTGGGAGCTGATCGGGGAAGTAGCGGCGGTACACCTCGTTGGAGGCCCGGAAGTAGTCTGCGCTTGAGCAGAAGACGTTGACTTTCAGGATCTGATCCATCGAGCTGCCCGCGGTCTCCAGGCAGGTCTTCATCTGCTCAAGGACGAGCTCTGTCTGCCGCTCGATCCCAGCATCGACGATCTCGCCAGTCTCAGGGTCAAACGGGGGCATCCCGGAGACGAACACGAGTCCCGCCCCGCGTGCAACCGCGGCGGTCGGCGCGTTCCAACGTTCGAGGTAGGTCGAGTACGGCTCGACGCGGATGATTTCGCGGCTCATGATCTCTCCTCGTCCTGGTCAGGCGATCCACTGGATTGCGGGTTGTCCATCTCGATCCCCCAGTTCCGGGCCGGTGAGCCGAGTTGTGATCTCTTCTCACCGTGACCTCGATTGATTGCTGTGTTGGCACAGTGGCGCGTTTCGCCCGATTCCGCGCCCGTGTACTCCCTGGGTTGCGACCCTGGGTTTGGGTCGTCAAGGTTTCGAGGCGGACGAGCGTTCGAGCGCTATCGGGCACCTCAACGGCGTGTCCGCGCCCTCAATCGACGACCACGAGGAACGGCTTCCCTTTCTCGACGACGTACGTGGACAGCAGTGCCGCGCCGCGGCTCCCGACATTCCGCACCGCGTGAACCGTCTCGGGCGGGACCATCAACGCATCGCCGGCGTTGTAGGTCGCCGGCGCTTGACCATCGATCGAATACTCGAGCGATCCCTCCAGGACGTAGCTGATCTCTTCGCCTGGATGCTTGTGTCTGAAGGCTGGCGCCTCGGGGCTGAGCTCGACGCGGTTCTGGATAACCACGCGCCCAGGAATACTCAGGTCGTGCTCCTG
Organism: uncultured Solirubrobacterales bacterium; assembly: GCA_963763525.1. Lineage (GTDB taxonomy): Bacteria > Actinomycetota > Thermoleophilia > Solirubrobacterales > Solirubrobacteraceae > Palsa-465. Next base: position 614,868 of record CAVXPA010000002.1, on the reverse strand, counting down.
GAGATCGATGCGCTTGAGTCCCGGCACTTGCTGACCGGTGGCGCTCATGTGAACCTCCTTTGGTGGTGTGACTGTCGAGAACACATCGGATGACTGGCCTTAGCGGAGGGGTCGGAACGCGGCGCGAAGCTCCGTAGCGAACAGCCCGGGCTCCTCCCAGGCGGCAAAGTGGCCGCCTTTGTCGAGCTGGTTGTAGTAGATGAGGTTTGTGGTAGGCCCGCTCAGCCCAGCTACGGGGGGCTTGGTAGCGCTCGTATGGAAACACGCTTATGGCCGTCGGGACGGAAACGTTGACGGCGAGGAAGATGGGGACCTTGTTCTCCCAGTAGAGACGAGCCGACGAGATCACCGTGTTCGTCAGCCAGTAGAGGGTGATGTTGTCAAGCACGTCGTCGCGCGTGAGCTCGCCGGCGTGCTTTCCCTGAACGACCTGGCCGATGAGCCCGGGTTGACCGGTGCCGTCCCCGTGGTCGACGAACCAGGCGGCGAGGCCGACAGGCGAGTCCGCCAGGTCGTAGAGCGTTTGTGGGCGCGTCCCCATCATGAGGGCATAGGCGCGGTGCGAAGCCCCGGCGCGCAGCTGCTCGTACGCAAGCCTCTCCTCTTCGGAGAGCCCGGGTGGCGGCTCGTCACCAGCTTGCAGGACTTTGAAGACGTCCGAGGGGACCGTGGCGGGAAAGTTGGAGTGGATGCCGAGCAACTCCGGAGGCGCGTGCTCGGCCATTCGGTCGCAGACAAAAGCGCCCACGTCCCCGCCCTCGGCCACGAACCGCCTGTACCCCAGGCGCTTCATCAGCTCGACCAGGCATGTGCGACGTGCGCGGGGTGCCACCCGACAGTCGTCGGCTTCGCGGAGAACCCGTATCCCGGGATCGACGGAATCACAAGGTGGAACGCGTCCGACTCGCTGGGTGGCCCAGTGGCGTGCGAGTTCCTGAGCCATCGCCAACCGGACGCCCTGCGAGTCGTCCATCACCGGTTCTCGTTCGGGCCACCGTGCGGCGGTGATGCGCCGGCCTAGTTCGGTGAGGTCCGGTTCTGAAACGTTCACACGGAACGCGCGAATCGCGGCATTGTCGCCGCTCGCCGTGGGTCCAATTCCAATAGCGGTCATCTGCTTCCCCAGTGGTTTCCGAAGACCGGGGCGGCGCCGTCCGCCCCGTCGGATAACGCCATCTCCTCGCCGACTCCCGAGCTCAACCGCTCGTCAGAGCACCCCGAGCTTTACGGCCCAAGAGCTTGGCCCTAAGCGAGGGCCGCGGTCCCCGTCGGCGTCCCTCGTCATCCGGCCGCGTTTAGCCGGGCAGGTCGTCAGGTCGCTTCTTGGCGAGCTCCCCATGCAGGACTCCGGTGGCCTGGCCGACTTCGATCATGTAGCCATCGGGGTCTCGCATGTAGCAGCGGATCTCAGCACCGCGATCGATCGGCGGCGTGACGAACTCGGCCCCCTTCGCGCTCCACTGCTCATAACACGCCTGAATGTCGGCGACGCGCAGGTTCATGAAGCTCGAGACCGTGTTCCCGGGCTCGTAATTCACGACCGAGATGTCGGGCTTGTCCGGGGTGGGGGGACCGCCCGGGTTCATCAGCACCCACGAGTTCGCGAGCTTGACGATGCACGGGTTCTCCTCCAGCACCACCTGCCCGCCGAGGACCTCGGAGTAGAACGCGCGGGACCGAGCAACGCTTCGTACCGTGATGAACTGGGTGACGAGAATGCCCTCAGTCGGTGCGGGCAGGTTCTCGTAGTCGATGAATGGCGCATGCTCGTGTGCTTCGGAGCCGCTCATGGACACCTCCTGGTTGCGTGAGGGAAGACCTCAATCGGGCTTCGCGTGATGACGGACTACCGCGGCTAGCCGAACGTGAATACATACGCCTCGGCGCCGCGTTCGAGGAATGTGATCTCAAGCGTCTGCTCGTGGACCGTGTCGTGTTGGCGTATGAGCTGGTACAGGCGGCCGTCCCGCAGCTCGCCACTGCCCTCCTCGTCGACGTCGACACCTGCTGACAGCCCCGGAGCCTCGCCATCGAGGAGTACACGGAACGGAATCGGTTCGTCCTTTGCGGCAGAAAGCACCAGATGTGCGTCGCGCGCGTGGAACCGGAAGGCGATGCTTCCACCAGCGTGGTCAAGGACAACGTTCTCGCTCCCAATCGTCCAGTCGCCGGCAAGCGCCCAGTGGTTGAGCTCCAGCTGCTTTGGTAGATCGTAGGCGCGGGGATCCAGCGTGGCCCCGTCGGCTGGCGCGAAGCGCTCGCTGCGCCCGTAGCCGAGATATGTCTCGGGCGTCTGGAGGTGGTTCCAGTTGGCTGGCGCCTCGACACCGAGCCCGTTGACGTTGACGAGTTCGCGCTGTACGCCCAGAAGTCGTTGGATGGTGTGCTCGGATTGCTCATAGCGTCCTTCGCCGAAGTGACGGTCGCGGATGATGCCCTCCTTGTCGGTGAAGTAGAGCGCCGGCCAGTAGTGGTTGTCGAACGCGCTCCAGATCGCGTAATGGTTGTCGACCGCGACCGGGTAGTCGATCTCTCGCGCCTTGATCGCCTGCCGGATGCGGTCGATCTCGTGTTCGAACGCGAACTCCGGGGTGTGGACCCCGATCACGATCAGTCCGTCGTTCTCGTAGGCTTGTGACCACGCGCGGACGTACGGTTCCTGGCGCAGCCAGTTGATGCACGTCAGCGTCCAGAAGTTCACCAGGACGACGTGCCCGCGCAGCTCCGCGGGGCCGAGTGGCTCTGAGCCCAGCCACTCGGCCGTCCCTGCGAACGGAGGCATTTGCAGCCGCTCGAGCATGGTCCGCTACCGTAGCGACCGGAACGCCGCGCGGACCTCTTCGGAGAACAGTTGCGGCTCTTGCCAGGCCGCGAAGTGCCCGCCTCGATCGACCTCGTTGAAGTAGATCAGGTTGGGATACGCGCGTTCCGTCCAGCTCCGCGGAGCCTGATACAGCTCCTTCGGGAACACGGTCACCGCGGCCGGAACAGACACGCCCTTGGCGTCGAAGAAACCAAACGCGTTCTCGTGATAGAGACGTGCCGAAGAGACACCCGTGTTCGCCAACCACGCCAGCGTGATGTTGTCGAGCACCTCATCCCGCGTCAGGTCGCCGACAGGCTTTCCGCCGACGAAGGCGCTGGTGATGTCCAGGTAGCTCTGCGCGTCGTGGTCAAGGATCCAGGCGGCCAGACCGGCCGGCGAGTCGGCAACTCCGTAGAGCGTCTGCGGATGCAGGAGCATCTCGATGGCGTAGCCGATCCCCTTCGTATACACGTAGCCGATCTGCTGATAGCAGCGCTGCTCTTCGGCCGAGAGCCCGGCCGGCGAGGGAGCGACGCTCACCGGCCCAAACAGCTTCGCGATCTCGGGTGGAAGAACGCCCGGCATGTTCGAGTGGATGCCGAGCAGCCCGGGAGGCGCCTGGACAGCCATCAGATCCACGATGACCGCGCCCCAGTCGCCGCCTTGCGCCACGAAGCTCGTGTAGCCGAGGCGCTTCATCAGCTCAACCGATGCGCTGGCGACGCGCTCGGGACCCCAGCCGCTCCTCGTCGGCTTGCCGGAGAACCCGTAGCCCGGAATCGACGGAATCACCACATCAAACGCGTCCTCGGCACTGCCGCCGTGTGCCGTCGGGTCGGTAAGCGGGCCGACGACACCTAGCATCTCCACGACCGAACCCGGCCAGCCGTGGATGAGAATCACCGGCAGCGCGTTTTCATGACGCGACTTGACGTGGATGAAATGAACGTCAAGATCGTCGATCTCGGTCAGGAACTGCGGCAGAGCGTTCAGCCGCGCCTCGATCCTCCGAAGGTCGTACTCGGTGCCCCAGTAGCGCATCAGCGCCTCCATCGTCGCCAACCCGACGCCCTGAGGCGGGACATCGTCTCCCAACGGATGCACGATGGGATCTTCGACCGGTTCCCGCTCAGGGAAACGGGTCGCCGCGATGCGCGCACGCAGATCCTCGACATCCGCATCGGCAAACTCGACCGTGAACGGCTGGATCGCCGTCGCGCCCGCTGACCTGTCGGTGGTGACAGGCATGTGGGTCCTCCTTGGTGGGGGGTGATGGATGACCCGGCAAAGCCTGATCCTGTCGTCTGAAAGTCGCACCCGTCGAGACACGGGGGTTGCTCCCTGGGTTGTGGGCAGGAAGCTCCCTGGTCCCGCGAATCGAGCCGCTTCCCGTCGCGCGAGCTCAGACCAGCGTGACTTCGGCGGTGGTGCTGGGCAGGACGCTGGCCAAGTCCCGGCGGGAGCGAATATCGAGCTTGTTGAACACGTTGCGCAGGTGCCACTCGACCGTCCGCGGGCTGAGGAATAGCCGCGCGCCGATTTCCGGGTTCGAGAGTCCGTCGCGGGCGAGGCGTGCGATCTGCCGCTCCTGTGCGGTCAGATCGTCGCGCGTGGCAGCCCCGCGCCTGCGCACCGTCTCCCCTGTCGCTGAGAGCTCGTTGCGGGCGCGCTCGGCGAACCCGTCCATCCCGATTTCGACGAGCGTCTCGTGCGCGGCGCGCAGTTGCTCACGCGCATCGGCTCGGCGATTCTCGCGGCGTAACCACTCGCCGTAGACCAGGTGTGCCCGCGCGAGCTCCGGACGCAGTCGCGTGCGACTCAAACGCTCGATCGCCTCGCGATACAGAATGTCGGCCTCGGCCCCGGAACTCAGCAACGCCCGCGATCGCGCCTCAATGCCGAGCGCGAAATCAGTACCGGAGGGTAGCGTCGTCGCCGTCAGCCGCTCCAGTGCCTCGCGGGCCGCCTGGGCGTCGCCCACGCGCACAGCCGCCTCGACCAGCTCCGGGAGCGCGAACGCAGATACCCACGGCTCAAAGGTATTCGAGGTGGCTTGCCGGGCCGCACATGCCGACTCGTCATAGCGGGCGAGGCCGTTGTACAGGACCGCCGCGGCCCAATACGCGTTCGTCGTGGCGATCCCGTGACCTCCGAAGCTGTCGTGCTCGATCGTTTCGGAGATCAGTGCGGCGGCCTCGACAGCCCGCCCCTGCAGTGCACGGAGCCTCATCAGGGTAAACGGCGCGAACGCGGTCCCGGTCGCCGCCGCAGCGCTTTCGGCCTCAGCGATCAGCGAGGCGACTCCCGCCAAGTCGCCTGTCCATGAGGTTGACAAGGCCAATGAGGCGAGATGCAGCGGCAATTGCGCGAGCACGCCGGCATCGCGAACGAGCCGGACCAGTCTGGCGGAGATCGCGCGCATGCCCTCGTCATCCCACACCGCAGTGCTGGCCCCTATAGCCGCCCAACCCCAACGAAGCGCGTCCTCCACGGGCATTTCGAGGAGCGCTTCCGCTGCTCGCTGCAACGTTGGGGCGGCGGCGGCGTGTCCTTCGACCGTCAGCTGAGCCATACCTTCAAGCAGCAGCTCGAGTGGACCGGGAGCACCGGACGTCGGAGGAAGCGCCCGGACGGCCGCCCAGATCTCCAGGATGACGTCCCCCTGCCCCGCCATGCTCGCTGCGCCCCATGCGGTCAGGTAGGTTTCGCGCGCGAGCTCCACATCGAGCGGCTCGAGCCGCCTGGCGGCCTCGAGCAGCGGCGGAGTAGCATCGGTCGCAGCGCCCGACGCGAAGGCGACGTTGCCGCGCAGCAGGTTCACCCGAGCGCGTTGGAGCTCGTCGAGAGGCCCGGTCTCCGCCGTAGCAAGAAGCAGGAGAGCCGCGTCGAACGAGCCGGCCTGGATGCTGGCCTGCGCGGCCGCGAGGGCGCGATCCGCGCGCCGCGCGGGATCCGCGGTCAGCGCGACCGCGCGCTGCAGGAACGCTGCCGCGGCGGCGGCTCCACCGCGCGTCTGCGCCCGGCCGGCCGAGCGCTCGAGCTCCGAGGCAACCTGCTCATCAGGACCCGCCGCGGCCGCAGCCAGATGCCAAGCCCGGCGGTCGGGATCGAACTCGCTGTCGGTCGCCGCCGCCAACGCGCGATGTGCCGCCCGACGTTCTCGTAGCGCCGCGGTTCGATAGACGGCGGAGCGCACAAGCGGGTGACGGAAGGTCACGCGCTGGCTGACAGCCAGCAGCCCGTCGGTTTCCGCATCAACCGCAGAGACCACAATGCCGAGCTGCTCGGAAGCGCGCAGCAGAAGCAGCGGATCACCGATCGGTTCTGCCGCCGCAAGCAGCAACAGACGCCGCGCATCGTCGGAGACCGCGCTGACACGTCGCACGAAGCTCTCCTGGATCCGCCCCGACATTGCCTGCGCCTCCGCCAACCCGAAGCCTCCAGCCAGCTGCGTCGCCGTCAACCCGCGTGGCAACTCGAGCAACGCCAACGGATTCCCGCGCACCTCCGCGATGATCCGGTCAAGGACACGCTCATCCAGCTTGAACCGCAGTGTCGAGCGTAACAATGCGTGGGCGTCACCGTTACGCAAGCCGCGCACATCTAACCGGTCCAGGTGCTGGAACTCCAAACCCGGCTCACGCGCCGCGAACACGAGCCCTACCCGCTCAGCGAGCAGACGGCGAGCGACAAAGCACAGCGTCAAGGCCGAAGCGCGATCCAGCCACTGTGCATCATCGACGACACACAGCAGCGGACGCTGCTCCGCCTCTGCCGCGAACAAACTCAGCACCGCCAGGCCGACGAGAAATCGGTCCGGCGCGGGCCCGTCGCTCAACCCGAACACCGTCTCCAGCGCGCGACGCTGCGGAGCCGGCAACTCCCCGATGCGATCGAGCAGAGGAGCGCACAACTGCTGCAAGCCGGCGAACGCGAGCTCCATATCCGACTCCACTCCTGACGCCCGTACGACCTTCAGATCTGATGCAGACGCGACGAGATACTCCAACAGCGCCGTCTTCCCAATCCCAGCCTCGCCGCGTAGCACCACGGATCTGCTCTCGCTGCGGCGGACCGCCGAGACGAAGTCATCCAGCAACGCGCACTCACTCGTCCGCCCGCGCAAACCACCGGGGAGGCCCGGTGCGTGGCGACCGCTCTCCATCAGGAGCAACCGATCGCCGCGTACACGTCGCCGGGCAACGCCTCGCGCGGGTGGATGGTGCGCGCGGCAACTGCGATTATCGCCAGCGCCGGACCGCTAAGCGCCGCCGTCTCGGATGCATGCACGCGCGACCGGTCCACGTGACCTGTATGGTGCCACCGACCCGGCAAGACTACGTCCCTCGCGGGACCAGACGAAGCAGGAGGTTGGGTGGACCCGTGAGAGCGATCCAATACATGAGGTTTGGCGGACCGGAGGTGCTCGAGCTGGTTGAGGACGCCGAGGAGCCGCACGCTGGGCCAAACCAGATCCGCGTCGCCGTCAAGGCCGCCGGGATCAATCCGGCGGATTGGAAGTTCCGGGAGGGCCTGTGGCCGGCCGAGTTTCCCCAGGGCACCGGTCTGGAGGTCTCCGGGGTTGTTGATGAGGTCGGGCCTGAGATCACCGACGCTGCGGTCGGCGATCAGGTGTTCGGCGCCACCCGGTTCGGAGCGGCGGAGTTTGCCGTGCTGGAGCACTATGCGCCGATGCCGGCCTCGCTCGGGTTCATCGCCGCCGCCGGCCTCGCCGTGGTCGTAGAGACGGCGATGCGCACCCTCGACCTGATGGATGTCGGCGAGGGACAGACCGTCCTCATCAATGGCGCCGCCGGCGCGGTCGGGATCACGACGGTGCAACTCGCGCGGCGGCGCGGCGCACGTGTGATCGGTACGGCGAGGCCCGGCAATCATGGGTATCTGCGCTCCCACGGCGCCGAGCCGACGATGTATGGCGACGGGTTGGTCGAGCGTGTGCGTGAACTGGCGCCCGACGGCATCGACTGCGCGATCGATGACGCCGGCGGCGGGGCGCTGCCTGCCCTCGTCGAGCTCACCGGAGCGCCTGATCGCGTCGTCACGGTGGCCGAGTTCGAGGGCGCAGCGGGCCTGGGCGTGCGGACGAGCCCCGGAGCCGACCATGGTCGCGCCTACTACGCGTTAGGCGAGGTTGCAGAGCTGATCGACGCCGGCCGCTTCTGGCTGCCGGTCACGCAGACATTCCCGCTGGAGGACATCGCCGAGGGCCACCGGCTCAGCGAGACCGGCCATGTCCGGGGGAAGCTCGTGCTCGTCGTCAGCTGATCCGAGCGTCCGCCGAACGAGAGCGCCGCCGGGCGTTGGGCCCGGTGTCCGGATCAGACCATCGCGAGCCGGTCAGGGAACTCCTTGGGGAACGTCTCGATGAGGACCTCCATTGACGGAGCCCACTGCAGGTCGAAGAGGATCCCGCCTCCCTGAATCACACCGACCTGAACTATGTCGGTGTGGATGAACGCCTGCGAGAGGCCACCGAGCGCAGTCGGATCGCCCGGCTCGCGCACATCGATCTCGAGCCTCCCCTTCAACAGCGGATGGCTCTCATTTGCCTCACGGAGGCGATCCACGCGCGCCTGCCAGTCCTCATGGGTCGGGACCGAGCCACCGAAGTGGAATACGTACTGCGGGTGCGCTCGCCGTATCCTGCGATACCGCTGGAATTTGTCGGCGAGGTCCGGGTTTTCGGCGGTCAGCGCGTCCAGCGCGGCTTCGAGGTTCTGCTGCGCAGGGGTCGATTCGCAGATGTACATCAGGCCGTCGACCCGTCGACCCGGATCTGACTGCGGATCGACGATGATCGAAAGCCACGGAAACCCGGGCCTTTCCACGACTTCGTAGCCCATTGTCTCGAAGAAAGCCTGAGCGGCTTCGCGGTCGCCCGGACGGTAAACCAACTCGGCGTGATTCAGAATTGGTCTATCAGCCATGCCAGTCTCCTGTCGGTCGTTCCCTCGCTGGAAGGGGCTTGACCCTACCACGTTGTCTGGCGTGCCTGCACGGTGAAATTCGCTTCAAGTCATGCGAGGTCCGGTCGGGCGGAGCAGAACTCGAGGATCGCCGGTGCGGCGTGTACCCCCCTCTGTGGGCTCAGCTATTTGTTGAGTCGTAGGTGCTTGCGACTATGGCAGTATTGTCGGGTAATTGCTACTCGTGGACGTCCAAGGCGGGACCGACGCTCGCTGCCTGGCAGCGTGAGCGTCGTCCGCGGGCCGCCCAACGGTGGGACGCACTGCTCCACACCGGCCGCTGGATTCACAACGGAAAGATATTTATGACAAAAATCGGCGCATTCGTCCAACCGCGACACCCCTTCCCGTCAAATTTGGCCAATGTGATCGATCAGAGTTTGGTTGAAATCGAGTGGCTTGACCAGCTGGGATTCACCGAAGTATGGCTTGGTGAGCATCTCACCGACACGTTTGAGCCAGTACCAGCTGGAGATCTCGTGATCGCCCAGGCGATTCCCCGGACTGAGCAGATCATCTTGTGTAGCGGAGGTTTCGTCGCCCCCTTCTATCACCCGGCTGCGCTCGCCATGCGAATTATCCAACTCCATCATATGGCGCGTGGTCGATATAGGGCGGGCTTCGCTCTGGGCGGTATTCCGACAGACCTGACTCTTTTGAATCTCGATGCTTCCAAGGGTGAACACCGCGAGCTCACATATGAGTCGATTGACATCGTGAAGCGCCTTCTGACGGACCATGTAGGGAGCGAGTGGAATCTTACCGGGAAGTGGTGGACTGTCGTCAACCCGGGACCAAGAGGTAGTCATTTCGCGCCTCAGCTCGGCCCTCACCTCCGACCCTACGATGGCCAGATACCAGAGTTGGGGATCGCAGCCATCTCCCCTCGAAGTGACACCATGAGGTTTGCGGGGTCGCGTGGTCTACTGCCACTCAGCATCGGGATGTTCAATGCGTCCTATCTCGCCGACCATTGGTCGATCTACGCAGAGTCGGCGGCTCACGCCGGCTTCGTTGCCGACCGTGAGAATTGGCGGGTATCGCGTGAAATCATGGTGGCCGACACCGATGCAGAGGCCCGCGCTTGGGCAAAGGATACCTTTGTTGCCGAACTCTGGCAATCGCACCTCCTACCTGCGATGCGTATTGCGGGGTATCTCGGCTATATAAAGCATGATCCCTCGGTGTCGGATGAGGAGTTGTGGACGAGTGAATACCTTATGGACCATGTGTGGTTCGTGGGGTCGCCTGACACGGTGCTCGAGCGACTTCGACAGGATCAGCGAGACAGTGGTGGATACGGCGTTGTCTTGTTGCATCAGACGGACCGCGGCGGCAACCCCGATCGCTACCGTCACTCGCTTGAACTCGTGGCCACAGAGTTGGCGCCGAAGCTCCGGGCCGACAGCGCGCTCCCCGCACGCACCTGACCGCGGCGGCGGTCCTCCGACGGCGCACGACCCGTGGGATGCCTGGCGCGGGCGAGCGTCTTTGGCGGCCCCGAGTGACACCTTCCATCAAAGGTCAGAATCATCCGACCAAAGGGGCACAGGTCAGTCCGAAGCCGTCGGGAACGATCCACCACGCGCCGCTGCAGGTTCGCGCTCCGCGCTCCCGCGTTTCCCCCGACCGGGCGTTAGGCGCCTCCGCGAAGGTGCGAGACTGTCTCTTCGGTCGTCCAGACGGCGTGGGCGAGGAATCGGTAGTTTGTTACAGCCGCAACGTACGCGTCGCCGGCGGCGAGCCGTGGTGCGGCGGTCGCATCGCGAACGACCGCGACCTCGAAGCCCTCCTCCAGAAGATGACGCAGATGGGACTCCACGCAGAGGTTTGCGGCCATCCCAGCGAGGACGATCTGCGATACCCCGCGCTTTCGTAGCTGCAGCGCCAAATCGTTGGTCTGTGGGCCAAATATCTTGTGTGGCGAGGCGATGATTTGTCGACCCGTTGAAGATGAATTGCTTGAATCGCTCGAGGAAGTCAGCACCGGACCCGGGTAGGCCTTCGACAGTCAGTGGCCCCGAGCGTTTGAACATGTGAAGCGCGTTGAGGAGCTCCTCGGCTGGGCCCCGAATCGCCACTCCCCGTCGGCTGAATACTCGTATTGCGGCGAGACAGCGACGATCATGTCGGCGGGACTCAGCCGCTTCGAAGAGGATCCCGAGATTCGCGACCGTGTTGTTCTCGGTGACGCTTCGACCGAAGACCGGCCATCCGGCACCTTCGGGGCTCAGGAAGTCGTTCTGGGGGTCGATCACGACCAGCGCCTCCCGGAGCCTGTCGAACACGAATTTCGCGTCAGGGAGAGCTTGCTCGGCCTCTTTGGCGCTCAGCGCTTCGTTGCTGATATTCATGACCCTTTCTCCTTCTCTGTCGGGTTGTACCGGTCGTCCCGGTATGCCTGTCAAGGTACGCACGGCCAGGCTGCGGGCATCGCAAACCTGGAAACAGGACCCCCGGACCTCAGCTGCCCGGTGGCAGTCGCGCTCGACCGGTGCCGGGGTTACTCACCACCGACAGCCGCTGTCCGCGACGCGGCGACCAACGTCAAGCTCGACCGCACGGGCCGTGAGGTCTTGGGGTCTGGTGCCGTGAGCGCGCCAGCTCCGCCCCCACCGGCGGTCGCGCACAACGCCCCCGGGCGGCGACGCCCTTACTAATCATTCGTTTTATCACCGTCCGGGAACACTTCGCTGAGGCGCCCAGTGTCGACGTCATAGACGAACCCCCTGATTGGAACGTCCTGCGAGATCCATGGGTGTGACCGGGCCTTCTGAATTTGCTCCCTGGTGTTCTCCTCGGCGTCAGTGAAGCTGTAGAACCTGGCCGGCGCAATCGGCGCTAGGCCCGTCTCCTTGCGGAGCCGCTGCTCCATCTCGCTATCGGTGAACCTGAGCATCCCGCAGTCGGTGTGATTGATGATCATTATCTCTCGGGTGCCGAGCAGCCTGGTCGAGAGAACGAGCGACCGGACCGCGTCGTCATCGATCACGGTGCCGAAGTTCCTGATCATGTCGACATCGGCCTCGGCGAGACCCAGCATCTGCTCGATGTTGCTCAGCCGGGGATCCGCGCAAGTGACGATTGCGATCTTGGGAGCCGGCGGCTTCCCGCGTGCGGGATCGTAATCGTTCGCGATGGTCGCGTTCGCGCTCAGCGCCCCGTCGATGATGCTCATGACTTTGTCTCCTTCTCCTCGGGTGCAGAGATTGTCTCGGTGTGCCTGTCACCGTCATCACGGCGGGCATCGATCTGACCGCCTACAGCTCCATGACCACGTTTGTCACGGCTTGCGGCTGGGGGGCCTTCGAACATGATTGCGCCGTTGATCATAAACCTGATCGACTCGCTTTGCACTCGCCAGATGGGGCGGAGCATGGGCGGTCGGCAAGGAATTGATCTCGATCCTGCGCGAGCGCCATCTGCCGATGCCCGGGGGGCGGGCGAGAGCATTCTTTTGCATCTACTCGGAGGAACAGCACAGGGCGCAGCCGAGTGAGCTGTGTGCCAGGATCACGTGCCTCGTAGGTCCGACCGCACCAGAGGGCAAAAGGTCGCGACTGCGACTTCGCCATTCCGATCAGCTAATGCACCAGGGGGCGCCGTTCGAGGCTTTGCATTGCCATCGAAACGGCGACCGCCCCTCCGAGCTTTGCCCTACTTGGCCGGGCTGGCCTGTGCGTTGGTCTGCACGCGAGCGTCGGGGTGTTCTGCGGTGAGGCTGAGCAGCTTCGCGTTGTCGGGGGTCATCGGCACCTCCTCGTATGTGACCACCCGGGTGCGCACGACGCTTCCGTCGCGTTGGGGGTTATCGAGGTACACCGGCAGGTAGTTCGTGGTATCGAAGTACGCGACCGCGCCGCTTGGAAGGTCGATCTCGTACACATCCATTCCGTGGATCGTGGAGGTGCCTGCCACCCGCGCCCCTCCGTGGGCAAGTTGGGCACGGATGTTTTCGATCGGGTCCACCAAGGTCGGTGGGGACGAGTCGGACGTCTCCTGGATCGTGTTGGTGGCGGCGTCGTACCGGAAGGACGTTGTCCCGTTGTCCACGGTCTCGGACTGCCGACCCACCGGGCCTTTGATCATCCTCAGCGTGTAGGGCGGACTGGTCTGCTGCCACCACTCGGCGGTGACCGGCGTACCGTTGTCCACGCCGACCTCCTTCACGTGGACGATCTCATTGGCCGGCGCGCTGATCGCCTGGAGTGCGTGATGGATGAGCGCGGCATCGGCGCTGGAAGGACCGGCGGACCCTCCCGGCCAGCCGACCGAAACGAGAGCCGCCACGGTTGCGACGGCCACGCCCGCCGCCACCGCCCACCTCAGTCCCGGCGCGGGCTTGCGCCCACGCCGGCTCGGCGCCGGCATCTGATCGCGGATCTCAGCCCGGATCGCGAGCCGCAAGCGCTGGTCCCCCTCACGCGGTGCCGCGAGCCGCTTGAGTTCGCGTTCGAGGTCTTCAGTCGTCATTGGGATACCTCCCTCGTAGCTCTTCGAGGATTCGGTACATCCGGACCCGAACCGCTCCCGGGTTGGCGCCGACAATCGCCCCGATCTCGTCAAACGGGAGCCCCGCCCCAAACCGCAGGGCGAGCAGATGCTGTTGCTCCGGCGCCAGCCCGCTGACGATGGCCCGCAGTTCCGCGGCCCGTTCGCAGGCCAGGAACTGGTGCTCCATGTCCGGCTCGGGACTCGCCGCGTCCGGCGGGAGCGGATCGACCCTCCGTCGGCGGTGAACGTCGCGGACCGCGTTGCGTGCGATCTGGAACAGCCAACCGCCGAAGCTGCCCTGGCCGCGGAAGCGCCCGAGCTGCGCGAGCGCGGTCGTGAAGACCGTGCTGGTCACGTCCTCGCATGTCGCGCCGTCGTCGATCCGCAGGCGGACATAGCCAAGGACCCGCTCGAAGTAGCGGTCGTACAGCGCGAGGAACATGCGCGGGTCTTTGCGGGCAGCCGCGACCAGCTCCGCATCCGGATCGACCTCCCGGTTGCGCAGCCGAGGCGCCTCACTCAGCGCCTTCACCTCCATGACCATCGCATCTTCTCACCGTCCTCTCCGGGATTGACTGCGCCAGGGACGGACGACACGGGAATTCGTTACAACGAACTGGGAGCCCCACGGCAACGTCGAGGCGCGCCAAAGCCACGGAGGGCTCCCCACACGCGGCGATGATGCCGGTCGCGGCGGAAGGGGCACCCTCACGTCGGGGCAGGCCAACCGGCGCGACTGCCCCGGCCGCCTGAATGGAGACGTGTTGGGGCCGGCGCTCAGGCCCGCGGCGGCGGCGAAACCCAGTCCGGCGCGCGGAGGTCCCCGCCGTAGCGGTTGCCCTGCACCTGAGCCGATAGCCCCTCGAGCCGCTCCTGGTCCTCGACGGTCAACGTGAGCTGGGGCGCTAGAGCGTTGTCCTCCACGTACGCGGTCCGTTTGGTGCCCGGGATCGGGACGATCCACGGTCGGCGGCTGAGCAGCCATGCCAGCGCGACCTGAGCCGGCGTGCTGCCGTGCTCGTCGGCGATCTCTCTGACGACCCCAGCGAGCCGAGCGTTGGACGACCGGTGCTCGGGACCGACTCGGGGTAAGAGGTCCCCGTGGCGACCGTCGCCCTCGTCGAGCTCGCTGTCGGGGGTGAGGCTGCCGGCGAGCAGTCCGCGCAGCAGCGGCGAGAACGGCAGAAACCCGATCCCTAGCTCCTCACAAGCTCCGAGGACGTCGCTCTCAACGCCGCGCTCCAGCAGCGAGTACTCGCTCTGCAGACTGGAGATGGGATGCACCGCGGCGGCGCGTCGCAGGTCGGGCGTTAGCGCCTCTGAGAGTCCCAGGTAGCGGACCTTGCCCTCCTCGACGAGCTCGGCCATCGCCCCGACGGTCTCCTCAATCGGCGTCGCAGGGTCAACGCGATGCTGCTGATAGAGATCGATGGTGTCAACGCCGAGCCGCGTGAGGCTGGCCTCGCACGCCTCGCGGACGTACTCCCGCCGACCATTGATCCCGGCCCGCCGACCCCGGGCATCGCGTATGTTGCCGAACTTGGTCGCCAACACGACCTCGTCGCGGCGACCGCGGATCGCTCGGCCCACCAGCTGCTCGTTGTGGCCGTTGCCGTAGACGTCGGCGGTGTCAAGCAAGGTGATTCCAAGGTCCAGCGCCCGGTGGATCGCCGCAATCCCCTCCGCGTCGGTGGTGTGGCCGTACACGCCCGACATCGGCATGCAGCCCAGACCGATCGCCGACACCGCGGGCCCAACCCGACCGAGTTGCCGAACCACCATCACAGCTCATCCTTTCTCTACAGGCACTGGAGAAGCGCCGCGGTCTAAAGGCTAACAGCGACCGCTGGACGTCCCGAAACGCAGCCGGTCAACCACTCGTCGCCGCCGGTTCTCTGGCGTTCATCGCCAACGCCTTGGAGGTAGTCGGGCAGGGCGTTCAACTGGTCAACCCGGCAGACGTAGGAGTCGTCGTACAGGTCTGCGTCGCCGTAAGTCTTCTGGAACGAACGGGTCCAGATACGCGTGAGCGCTCAGTCGTCTGGTAGGTTTGCGGCCCCGGTCCCGTCGAACGTGTGGTAGGAGAAGCATGTCCCAAGAGAACGTTGATGTCGTCCGCAGGTTCGAGGAGGCGATGGTCGCGGCGATCGATAACGAGTCGTCGGGCGGCGAAGGCGACTTCGCTTCGATACTCGCCCTCGTTGATGAAAATTGCGTCATCCATGGCGCGGCCTCGCTCCCCCACGGAGCTGAGCAGGTGGGTCACGCCGGTTTCTTCAAGCTCGGGGAGCTCTTCAGCAAGAACTGGAAATTCATCGAGAAACCCACGTTCGTTTACCGAGATGCGGGCGACGTCGTTTTGCTGCACGCGACGTTCGTGCTCGAGTCTCGCGTATCCGGCAAGCGAGTGCCGGTCGAGATGGTCGAGCTCCACACGGTCAAGAACGGCAAAATCGTCGACCTGATGCCTTACTATCGAGACACGGTGCCGGAGGCGGAGGCCGCCGGAATGTGCAAGATCATTTCGCTCGCGACGGAGGCGTAGTCACAGCGTTTCATGACGTCCGTCTCAGGACGGGCGCCGCGGCTTGAACGGGCTTGCATCACCGTGTGCGAGCGAGCCTGTCCGAGCTTGGTCGTGACCCCAGAACAGGAGGGTATCCACCGGCGGTCGTGGCGAGTGAAGCGCGAGCTCGGGTCCGCTGTCTCGGTATGGTTGGCACCCGGGCGGCCAGTTCGGACTCGGGCGGAGCAGCTGTCCAGTGAACGAACTCGTCCGGGTTCGGAAACCAGCGTGATCGCCTTCCACGGGGCATGTGCCGGGCGTCCGGCGCGCTGCTGACCGCCGGCTGGCGGCGGATCCCTAGTGACGGCCCGCGTCGTAGCGGCGTCGGTCGCGTTTGGTCGACCGACCCCCGAGGTCGACCTGCCCGGCGAGCCGGCGTAATTCGGCCTGCCGCTCGCGCTCTGCGACGCTCTTCTCGGTCTCCTGGTAGAGGTTCGCCGCCTCTGCGGCCGACACACGGTGCTCGGCCGCGCCGCGCACGATCACTGTCCGTCGCACGGTGCCGATCGTGATCTCGAGCTCGTCACCCGGCGCGACCTCGCGGCTCGGCTTGACGGCCATGCCACCGATGTGCACGCGCCCGCCCTTGACGGCCTGTGCCGCCAGCGCGCGCGTCTTGAACAGCCGCGCCGTCCACAGCCACTTATCGACCCGCATCAGCCGCCAGCGAGAACAGGCCGTACCCCTCGGCGTTCAGAACCTCGACGAGCACGTTCCGGTGATCGCCCTGAATCTCGCCCAGATTGGTTTCAATGGCCGCGAGCCCGGGTCAGGTGGATGCGCAACGGTACCGCGTAGCGCTCCGCGAACGACCGCGGGCGTCATCCCGATCCGCGCGATGTGCCCGGCGTACTTCGCGAGATACCCGTCGTCCTGGTCGGCAGGGGGAAGATCGCGGAGCACGCTGGCGCGGCCCGAGAAAACCACGACATCCCCGCCTCCGCCATCACCAGTGAAGTTGAGGGCGACGCGCCGATTCTTCTCGAGGTTCCGGACCCACGCGCCCGGCATGCTGTAGACGGCCACGGTCCGCTCGCCGTCCCACAAAAACCAGACCGGACTCGGAAGCGGTGCGCCGGCCGGCGTCACCGTCGTCAGCCAGATCACGATCTCCTCGCGCAGATGCCGCACCGCCCGCGCGCCGAACTCGCTCTCCCGATCAATCAGGGGCTCTTCCACTCTCTCCGCATTCTCGGGCGCACGACGGCGGAACGCAAGGGGCTACCCGCCACCTCGCCGCGACCGCGGCGGCCACCGCCGAAGCTCGCCGGAAAGCGGGGCCGTCTCGGATGGTGTCCGCTTCTACCTCAGCTGACGGCAGTACTATCGCGGCTCTGATTCCGCGTGGAGGGTGGGCGTGGCATGTCCCGGCTGAGAGGAGCACCGCAGTGACCGAGCCGCTACCCGCGCCCGTCGCGCGAGCCATCGATGCGGTCAACGACGGCGATACCAACGCGTGCCTTTCCGAGTTCGCGAGTGATGGCTGGATCGACGACGAGGACGGCTTTAGCGGCTATAGCCGTTTCGCTTTCGAAGTCGAGGGCAACTCGCTGCGGTCGATGACGATCACGGCGTAGCCGGGAGGCGGCATGCCATGGGTGGCGAGAGCCTCGCTGCGTCGCCAAGGCGGCGTGGAGCAGCACGCGAGCACGCTCGAGCTCTTCTACGACCTCGTCTTCGTGTTTGCGATCACGCAGGTATCGCACCTTTTGCTGCATCGCCTGACTTGGGAAGGAGCGGGCCAGTCGGCGCTCGTGCTGCTCGTCGTGTGGTGGTCGTGGAACTACACCACGTGGGTCACGAACGAGCTCGACCCGGAGTCGATCGTCGTCCGTTTGCTGCTGATCGCGTTGATGCTCGCCAGCCTCTTGATGGCGATCGCGATCCCGCAGGCGTTCGGCGATAGGGCGCTGCTGTTCGCGGCCTCGTACGTCGCGATCCAGGTCGGGCGCCACTCCTTTCTCACCTTCGCCGCCGCGGATCGCGGCACGATCGAGCGTCAGCGGGCTGCGCGCATCTTGACCTGGTTCGTCGCCGCGGGCGTGCTCTGGATCGCCGGCGCGCTCGCGGACGGTTTGACTCGGACCTTGCTTTGGCTCGCGGCGCTTGCGCTCGACTACGGGGCGCCCCTGGTGACCTTCTGGTTGCCCGGCCGACGAGCGCTGAGCCCCGAGGCATGGGAGGTCGGTACCGAGCACTTCGCCGAGCGGTTTCAGCTCTTCATCATCATCGCGCTCGGCGAGACGATCGTGATCACCGGTGCGACGACCGCCCAGCTCGAGCTGACCACCGCGCGGGTGGCCGCCTTCGGGCTCGCGTTCCTCACCACGGCGGCGCTCTGGTGGCTCTATTTCAATCTCGTCGCGACAACCGCCGAACATCAGCTGGCGAAGGCCAAGGACCGCACCCTCCTCGCACGCGACGCCTACACCTACCTCCACGTGGTCATCGTTGCTGGGATCCTCCTCACCGCGGTCGGCGACGAGCTCGTGATCGCGCACCCGACCCAGGAGCTACCACACGCGGAGCTCGTCGCGGTCGTCTGCGGTCCCGCGCTCTATTTGCTCGCCCACGTCGCCCTGCGACTGCGGCTGACCGGGACGCTCAGCGGCAGGCGGCTCGCGGGCGCGTTCACTTGCCTCGCGATCGGCGCGATTGGCACCTTCGCGCCCGCGCTGCTTATCGCCGGACTCCTCTTCGGTGTTCTGGTCGCCGTGATCGTCGGCGATCAGGTCGCGGCGGGTCGCCGCCAGACACGTCGCGAGCCATCCCGGCCCGCGCGAGTCGAGACCGCGGGATAGCCCCGATAACGGATCACCGGGCCATCCGACCCGCTGGCGACTGCGTCGTGACTCGTGGTGACACATTCTTGGGCCAACGAGCGATGTAGCGGTTATGGGAGCTGATTACGCCAGGCTGTCGGACGCCGAGTTGCTGGACGCGGCCGACGCCCACGCGTTTGTGGTGCTGTATGACCGCCACGTGGCCGCGCTGTTCTCATGGGCGCGGGCGCGGGCCGGCGACTACGCGGCGGACTTGACGGCTGAGGTGTTCGCGCGAGCCTGGCTTTCAAGGAGCTCGTTCCGCGATCTGGCGGGCGGGTCTGCGTCTCCGTGGCTGTACGGGATCGCGCAGAACGTGCTGCGTGACTCGCTGCGCAGGCGACGGGTCGGGGACCGGGCGCGAGCCAGGCTCGGCGTGCCGCGTGAAGTGCTCCCAGATCCTGAGTACGAGGCAATCGAAGCCAGGCTGTCGCTGCCGGAGGCGGCGCTTCAGGCGATCCGGCAGCTTCCCGACGCGGAGCGCGACCTGCTCGATCTCCGGATCGTGCAGGAGCGCTCGTACCGGGACATCGCCGACCGCCTGCGCTGTACCCCAGCGGCGGCCCGGCTCCGAGTTTCACGAACCCTGCGCCGACTGAACCTCGCCCTAGGAGGAGAACGACGATGACCGAATTGCACGCTGGACTTGACCTATATCGCGAACAGCTTCGACACGCGATCGCGCAACAGCTGGACGACCAGACGCAGGCCCGCAATCGGGCTCGCCGCGCGCTCCGCGTCGCGCTTCCTATCGGCGCCGCGGTCGCCGCGGGTGCCGCGGCGCTGACGTTCACCGGGGAAGCTCGGTGCCGAGCGCCGACGCGGCGATCCTGCATCGGGTCGCTGCGGCGCTGACTTCACCCCCCGCGATGATCCTGCACGAGCGCGCTCTCGTGACAGCCGGCGGGGGCACTTCGCCCTATGAGCTCTGGGCCGAGGACACTCCGCCCTATCACTACCACGTGCTGAAATGGGGCCACGAGGGCACCGGCACGTCGAGCGCGCCGGATGACTTCGCCGCCGAGCTCCGCTCGCTCGTGCAGTCCGGCAAGGCCACCGTCGAGGGTTCGACCACGCTCCACGGCGTCGCCGCGTACAAGCTCAGCGTCAGCGGATCGTTGGATCGCTTCCTCAACGGCGTGGCGTACGTGTCGCAGAGCAACTATTACCCGCTCGAGATCGACACGACGGGCAACGGCGGCGAGCGAATCGTCTTCCAGACATACGAATACCTGCCTGCCACCGCCGCAAATCTCGCGCTGATGCAGGCGACAGCATCCTCGATCCAGAAGTAGGTCAACGCACTCAGGCGGCCTACGCGTACTGGCGCGTGCCGCCCGACACAAGCATCAGCGCTCCGGGCCGCGAGGCTGGCGCTTCGGCTCGGGCGCCCGCGGCGAGGGAAGCCGTCCTCTAGGGGGTCAGCACGATCTTTCCCCGCAACCCTCCGCGCTCCAACCGCGCGTACGCGTCGCGGAAGCGCTCCAGAGGCAGGATCTCTGCGACGCGGACCGTCAACTCACCCGCCGCGGCGCGACGCGCCAGCTCGCGTGCCGCTTCGGCGTCGGGCTGGACCTGCACAGTCTCAGTAGCGATTTCTCGGGCAGGCTCGGGCACCGCCGTCGGGACCGAGGTTACAAACGTGCCACCGTCCCGAACGCACACCAACGCCTTGGTCCCGAGTCCCAATGTGTCCAGACACGCGTCGACGCCGTCCACCCATTCGCCGCGAATCTGGTTCTCGAGATCATCGCTGGTGCTGACGACGCTCCCGGCCCCTAGCCGGCGTGCTTCATCCGCGTCGGAGTCGCGCACGGCCGCTACGAGCCGCGCGCCGCGCCCGGCGGCGAGCTGCGTCGCAAACCCCCCAACCATTCCAGCCGCGCCGGTCACAAGCACGAGATCGCCCTCATTCACCGCAGCCCTATCCACGAGCAGCCGGGCGGTCAGGCCGCAGACCGCCAGCGCGCTGCCCTCGGGAAAGCCGACGGAGTCAGGCAGCGGCGCGAGGATCGCGGATGGCACCGCAATCTGCTCAGCGAGCGCGCCGACTCCCATCCACGGCTGCGCCACGAATCCGAACACCCGCTGCCCATCGACGGTCTCGCCAGCAAAATCCCAGCCTTGGACCTGCGGAAAATCGCTGGCGCCGCCCATTCCCGCGAACGCCCCATAAGTAGCGGCCCGATCCCAGGGCCCGAGCGACGCTGCTCGAATGTAGACCAGCTCCTCGCCATCGACGGGCGTCGGGTCGGCAACCTCGGAGAGCTCCAGCCCCTCGAGCCCGGTAAAGGAGTTCAGAACGACGGCCCGCACGCCCCGAAGTCTCCCACAGCCACGACTTTCGCTTCCGAGCCGCGCGAGGCATCGTGGTCCCCCGGAGCGGGACAGCGCCCTCGGGCAAGTGCGATTGTGGTCCGAGGGGCTCGACGGCTCGTGGCGCGAGGGCGACAGACGGTCGGCTAGCCTAGCTGTGCCGGACGTCCTCCCAGTTGTAGGCCGTTCCGGGGGGGACGCGGGACGAGAGGTGGCGCTCGGGCCAGCAGCGGCGGTCGACCCTGGCCCGCGGCGAGACCGTCCTGCTGCTGGCCAGCACCGGCGGTCAACGCGAAGGCGGATGGAGGAGAATGTGGAAATGGGTGACGAACGCCTACGATCAGAAATCCGCGAAGAACAAGAGCGGATCATCTCGGCCGTTACATCCGCCAAGGATCACTGGGAGATGGCTAAGGCGGAAGACTCTTTCGCCAACCTGCTCGAACGGATGGCTGACGAGCTACCGATGGGTTCGGCGCATGATCGTGGCCGCTTTCTAGCCGCAGCACAGGAACTCCGGCGGTCAGCGGCACTGAACGAGCACCGGTACCTCACCGCGCTTGGCTATTCAACTGACGGCGCGTAATCCGGTACAGGCCCGCCGCGTCGAACGGGTTACTGACGCGGATGCTGGCGAGGCGCCAGTCGATCCGCTTCTCGTGACGAGCAACACATACCTTGACTGAGCCGGTGAGATGACTCGTCGTTCGTCTAGTCCGAAGTTCCCTCTGGTGAGGCGGCCCGGATTCGGCTCATTCTGTGGTCTTTCGGGCTGTTTGGGGTGCTCGGGTCGTGTCTACCGGGTGGCCACGACGGGGGCGTGTTGGGCGAGGTCGAGCGCCTCGGCTTGTAGCGCGGTCGGCTGGGTGAGCTTCTCGAACGTGCTGTTGGCGCCGTGCAGGCGGGTGGTGTTCCGGGTCTGGGTGGAGAGCTCGGCGAGGAGGGTGCGGTAGCTGTGCGCGGGCTGATCGCTGCTGGTCCGTTTCGTCTGAGCTTTGTGTTGCGCGGCGGGGGAACGGACGGCTTTGGCGACGGGGTCGGGACTGACGGGCCGGTCCTCGTCGCTGAACAGCAGCGGTTTCCACGCGGCCTTCAAGTGCCAGGTGAGGTAGTAAGCGAGCATGCAGATCAGCACGTGCGCGCGGACGCGGTCCTCGAGGCGGTGATGGATCGGGCGGATCTGTAGCTCGGGGCCTTTCAGTGACCCGAACGCCCGCTCGGCCTGTTCGAGGTTCTTGTAGGCGCGCACGACATCGGTGGGTGGGAGGTCGGCTTCGGTGAGGCTGGTGCGCAGGATGTAGAACCCGTCCAGCGCCGCCTCTTCAGCGATCCCGGCTGTGTCGCGGGTGTAGGTGAAGGTGGTGTCGGTGATCTCGATCTGGAAGTGCTTGCGCATCCGATGGCGCTTCAGTGCCGGTCCGACTGCCAGCCCGATCTGACCGGCGCCCAGCAACGTCCCGCCCTCGACGCGGTGCGCGATCTGAGCGAGGTCGGCTTCGGTCGCGGCGAGCAGCTCCTCGCGTTTGCGAGCGCGCTGCGCGCCGACCAGCGGGTTGCGGCACACGATCAGCCGCTCGCCGGGGAACTCGTCGGCGTCGGTGATCTCCCCGAGGTTCTGCTCGTCAAACAGTGACGGTTGGAAAGCGCCGGATCGCGCGAGTTTCTTGATCGTCGGGGCTTTCAGCGCGGTGATCCAGTCGACCCCGCCGACCTGGCCCAGCAGCTCGATGTTCGCCTTGGTGACCATCCCGCGATCCGCGACCACGACGACCCGTGAGAGCCCGAAGCGGTCCTTCAGCTTCGTGACCTGCGCGGGCAGCGTCGCATCGTCGTGCAGCTCGCCACTGAACACCTCGACCGCGACCGGCCGCCCGGCCATGTCACACAACAGCCCATAGATGATCTGTGGGAGCCCGAGTTTCCCATCACGCGAGTACCCCAACTTCGCCAACGGACACGTCCGCCCCTCGAAGTAGCTCGAGGACACGTCATAGAGCACCATCTCCCCATCGGCGAGGTGACGGGCAGCGAGCCGGTCCTCGATCCGCTGCTGGCGCTCGAGCAGCCAGTCCATCGCCGCGTAGAGATCATCCTCATCCGCGCCCTCCACACCCAACTCGCTCGCGAGCGTGGACTGCCCCAAGGTGCGGACCATCCCGAGCTTCGACCCCGGGCAGATCACCCGCCCGACGATCATCGCCATGCACAGATCCCGCTCCCGGCACGCTGAACGATCAACCAGCTTAGAGAGCTCAAGCCGGCCGGCCATAGCGAGCGCCGCGTTCACGTGCCCGGCCGGGAGGGAGCGCTCGATCTCGAACGCGTCCCTGGCGTTCACCAGCGTCTCGCCCGCCAGGACACGTCGGATCGCGTCGATCGCCTCAGCCGGGAGATGCGAGAGGTTCGCGAGCGTCTCCTTCTTGACCTTCCCGTCTTGGCGGTAGGAGCGCCGGAGCAACGTCGCCGTGTACTCACGATCCCCAGACCGTCGCGTAGTCGTGCTCACGTGCATCGCGCCACTTTGCCGAGCGGGACGGCCCATACCTGGACAATACCGCATATCAAGGCGACTAGTAGTGGGTACACATGATGACAACAAAAGGGCCGGAATTCCCACAACTACAGGGATCCCGGCCTCTACTCCGGCTGACTACCGGGGGAACTTCGGTCTAGTCGGGAGGTGATGAGGCGAGCCGACGCGCCCACACGCCGTAGAGCGGGTCGCCGTGCCAGTCGTCTGCGGTGCGCCGCTGCGCTGACACCGGCCCGAAGCAGGCCGCCTGCTCAACGTAGGCCCTGACGATGGCGAGATGGTCAGCGTCGTCTGTCATCAACCAGCCACGAATGGCCTTTGTGGGGAAGCAGCGATTGCTGAAGGTGAGCACCACGACACCCCCCGGCCGTAGAACGCGGGCTACCTCGCGCAGAACCTCGACCGGCTGAACGAGGTAGTCGATCGACACGCAGCACGTGACCGCGTCGAAGGATGCGTCCGCGAACGGCAGCTCAGGGTCGCGGTTGAGGTCGCGCAAGACGTGCTCCTCGGCCATCGGATTAGCAGCGAGCTCAGCGGCGTTCATGCCGAGCAGCACAAGTCCGCCTTCCGGCCGCCGGGAGAGGTGCGACACCCACGAGGCCATTAGATCGAGGACCCGACCGTCGGGCACCGCGAGTTCGTCATACAGAGCGCTGACAGCGCGAACGGCCCCCGCATCGATGTGCGTGACAAACCGCGGCGCCGCGTAGAAGTCGGCGTCGTCGCTCGGGTCTTCGCGCTCAAAAAAGCCGGGCGGCCAGGTCACGAAAGGATTCACGTTGCGGGACTACCCCGTCGAACTTAAGCACATAGACGCTGATTGGCTGCACATGGACAGACCCGCTTCGTCGCCGGACCGGAAACGAGATTCTGGCCGCTGCTCTCGCGCGCCGCGCCGAGCAGAGGTCCCGGACCGTCGCGGCTTCCGACGACGCCAGCCGGTGGCTCGCTGCTCTTAGTAGAGCCGGCCGTTGACGGTCTGTCGCGCGAGATCCAGGATGTGCGAGAGCGAAAGCGTCCCGGGCGCCTGCTGGGTCGCGGTGATGGTGAGTAGCCGGCCGTCGCTCCCGGTTGTCGGGATGTACGCGATCACGCCGACCTTCCTCAGGGCCGGCTCGCCGTCGCACCCGGGCGGACCCACCCAGTTGTCATACAGGATCTGCGGGTCGCACTTGATCTGGTTCGCGCCGCTGATCTGGCCGGCGTAGAAGTACTCGTCGCGCGTGAACCGAAGCTTCTTGTTGACCGCGTCGAACTCCAGATGCTCGTTGCTCGCGGTCTGCTTGACCAGATCCAGCTGCAGGCCGAACAGGAACTTCGTTGCCGGCGTGACCGCGATCATCAGCGACGGGTAGTACGTGATCTTCGTGTAGGAGACGCCCATCGTGGCGAGCGTCCTCGCCCGCGCCGCGGTCACGCCGTAGTAGACGCATGAGGTGCGGTTGACCAGGGTGCTGTCCAAGTGCAGCTTGCCGACCCCGACCAGGCGGCTGACCTTGCTCGTCGAGAACGCCCCACAGGTCGGAAACGTCGGCCGGACCTTGGCCGTGACTGCCGACGCTGAGAGCCCAAGTCCGAGCGCCACCAAGACCACGGCGAGCCGGCGCATGCTGAGCAGACTACTCCGTCTCGGCAACCAGACGTCGAACCATCTGTTGGCACTGCCCGAGTAGGAAGCTGCCAGTGCTCCTCTCTGAATGTCTTGGCGGACAGACGAGAGCCTGAGCAAACGGATGGACGGCCCGGCCGGCTGGCGCGCCGTCCGCACGACAAAGCTTCTCTAGATCAAGCCAGGTGTCGCAACAGCTCCGGGTTCGTCGACCCCGGTCGCCTGCTCGCCCTCGGCGACATGAGCAACATCTAGTTGCCCTGGATCTACTGGCCGTTCACGCCGGCACGCCGCCACCGCTCCGTTCTCCAGGAGCAGCCGGTGCGGATCTGCCGCGAACCGGATCGTAAGTGGCGCCGTATAGCTCGTCACCGGAGCCACACGAACAAGGGAGCTGAGGATGAGACTGATACGCCTGAACCTGCGGGGCCGCATGATGGCGATCGTCGCGGCGGTGATCTGTGCGCTGGCGCTGGCCGGCGGTGCGTATGGAGCGTTCGTCGGCCTGCCGTCCTCGGGGCAGCAGGTCAACGACGACCCGCCGACGATCGATCCGGGGCAGAATGCGGGGCTGAGCGATCTCACGAGCGGGTCGCTGGTAGCGGGCAACCCGCGCGTTCCGTGGGCTGCGTTCGCGCAGGATGACGCGAGTGGCAGTCGGCAGATCTTCGTGCGCGCGTTCAAGGGCGGGCAGTGGCAGACCGAGGGCTTCCCGCAGTCGCTGAACGAGGACTCTACGCAGGTCGCGAACGCCCCCTCGATCGACTTCACGGGCGCGAACCGCACAGTGCCGTGGGTCGGGTGGGCAGAGCCGAGCACGGTGCTCGGCGGGGTGCAGCAGATCTTCGCGAGCCGGTTCGCCGCGCAGGCCGGCGCCCAGAACGGCGGGCAGTGGGTACACGAGGGCCAGCAGGTGCCCGGCACCAAACCGTCGTTGAACATCAACACTGACCGTGACGCCGATGCGCCGTCGCTGATCGGCGGGACTACGAGCGCAGGCGCCAACCCGGCGCCGTGGCTCACCTGGCAGGAGGCCGACAATGGGACTACGACCGCCGCGAGCGGCGATCCGACCAAGCCGAAGGATCCGGCCGACTCGACCTTCCAGATCTTCGTCTCGCACGCGGTCCCGGCGTCGGGAGGCGTGTGCCCGGCGGGCACGAAGCCGACCCATGGGACGACGAGCGTCGGGAACTTCTGTTTCCAGCAGGTCGGGATCGACCGGGTGGCAGGGCCGACCGCGGGACAGCTCGACCCGTCGTTGAATGTGGATCCCTCGCGCGACGGAATCCAGGCCGACATCGCGTTCACGGGCGCTAACGACACTGTGCCGTGGGTCGTCTGGTACGAGAACTCCGACAACGGCGAGGTGACCGATAGCCTGTTGAACGCCGACATGGTGTTCGCCGCCCGCGGGGTCCCGGACCCCACCGGCGATGGCGGCTTTCATTGGCAGGTGGTGGGGCTCGGTACGGCTGGCCGAAGCTCGAGCCAGGACGTCCTCAACACGAGCGGCTCGAACGGTGCCGGCGATTGCGCGACCAGTCAGGCGCTCGAGCTTGCCTGCTCGCTCGACGCCGATCAGACGCTGTCGGACGCCCAGGCGCTGACCGACGGCAACGGCGCGGAGAACCCGCAAGTGACCGCCGGAACGATGGTCCCGGGCAAGCCGACCACGCCCTGGGTGACGTGGGATGAGAACGACACCAACGGGGGCCAGCATGCGGTGTTCGTGGCCCGCCTGGACCCAGCGGGCGACCACTTCGATCTGCTCAACAACGGCCAGCCGATCTCCAACTCCGGGCTCGAATCCACCCGGCCCGACATCGTCTTCAGCCATAACACACCGTACGTCACCTGGCACGAGCAGGTGTCGGCAACGCAGGCGCTGACGTTCGTCGGCCATTTCGAGGGTAACCCGGCGGATCCGGTGTTCGACCTCGACACGCCGCAAGGCATTCCGACGACCCCGACCGGCTCGGCGTCAGACGACGATCTGACTGACATCCGTTCACCGATCGCGTCGACCTGCCCCGACGACCCATTCACGGGCGACGGTTCGGCATGCCAGGGTGCTTCGATCGGCACGCCGTTCTTCGCCTATAACGACGGCAGCTCGCCGCGCCAGCTGATCGCCCAGGGCTACACCCCCGGCGCGGTCTCCACGGGGGCGGCGTCGGCGGTCACGCAGACCTCCGCGACGGTCGCAGCCGCGGTGAACACCGATGGTGCGCACACGCTCGTCCACTTCGACTACGGGACGAGCACGGCGTACGGGCAGAGCACCGCCGCTCAGTTGTTGCCGCCGGCCGCCGACGTGAGCACGCCCTTCTCGGCTCCGCTCACTGGGCTGCCAGCGGGGACGACGATCCACTACCGAGCGGTCGCCCAGACCGACTTCGGCACTGTCGACGGCGCTGATCAGACCTTCACGACCGCATCCTCTCCGCCACCCCCCGCGGTCGCGTTCCTCGCCTCCAGGAAGGCGACCGTCGCGCGCGGCCGCGCGGACGTGAAGATCGCGTGCCACGGCGCGAGCGGCGAACGGTGCGACGGCACGCTGAAGCTGACGCTCCGCGTGCGGGTGACGACCGGACACGGCCGCCACCGGCGGCACAAGATCGTAACCCTGACGCTCGGCCGGGCCGGCGTGCACCTCGCCGCCGGCGAGAGCGGGATCGTCATCCTGCGGGTGTCAAACACGGCCAGGCAGCTACTCGGCAGCAACCGGTTGCGCGTCACCGCCACGATCGCGCTCTTCGATCAAACCAGCACGAGGGAGCGGCTCACGCTCGTCGCGGCCAAACCCAAGCGTCACCACCGGTGAAAAGCGCGATGAACCACCTGCCGGGACGCACGGCGATTCTCTGGCTGCTGACCGTCTCGGCGCAAAAAACGCGCCCGACCGGGTCGAGGGTTCTCCTCGACCCGGTCGTTGGCGAACGGCTCGACGATCATCCAGGTGCCGTCGGGGTCGAGTGTCCCGAGCACGTGCGCCGACGCTCCGTCATAGGTCACATAGCCGCCGGCCGCCCGGTTACGCACAACCTGTGATTTCAGCCGGAGTCGAAGTTCCCGAGTAGCGGCCCGGAAGCACGCTCGCCGACCGTCAGGCTCAACGCGTCGCTCACGATCGCATTCGAACCAGCACCCGATGCCACGCTTGCCGGCGCTCCGTGGACTGTCACGCGCTGCGCGTGAAATCGTCCGTCCGTGCAGCCCCGACACACACCCTGCCGGAGATCGCCCGAGAGCACTCGTGATTGACAGCGTCCTAGCCTAGTGCACCTGGTCGAAATGGCGGTCTCGATGGTCTGCTCCTGCCGGCTGCTTCTACCCCGGGAGGAGCGGTCTGGCCGACAGGTCAAGACTGCCGCCGTCGAGGGCAGTGGTGCTAGGCTGCGGTTCAAAACAAAGGAAGGGAGTGACCGTGGCACACGACGATGAATGTTTGGGAGATCCTCGCTCGCCCTCGGTGTCACGGGAGGGTAACTGTAATGACCGGGCGTGAGCTAGGTCACGATCGCGGCTGGCAACGCTTCGGATTCAGCACGTTGGACGGAGTCCGGGTTCGAGCTCACAGCGGAACCGTCGACATCGACTTCGCCGTCGCCTTTGACCGGGGCCTGGATGAGCCGTTCTGTGCGTTCTGCGTTGCCTACCCCGCGGACGTCGACGCTCCTCAGATCGGCCTGCACATGCATCGCGGTGAGCCGGCGGCAAAGGACATCGAGGAGTGGTACATCATCATCGAGGGCACCGGGATACAGCGCTTTACCAACGGCGACTCGGTCGAGTTCGGACCCGGTGACCTGATCGCGACCTATCCCGGCACCGGCCGATCGCTGGAAGTCACAGGCGACGAGCCGGTCAAGCTGATCGCGATCGCGCCGAAGATGTTCACCACGCCGCTTGGCACACACGATGAGTGGCCCTCGACGTGGCAGCCGCGGATCAACGTCTTGACGATGAACGCCGACCAGAATCCGCTCACGGCTCAGTGCACTGACTGCGGCGGGACTTGGGAGCGCCCGGACTACGACTCAGGATCGAACACGTTGCCGATTTGGGCGGTTGACCACCAGTGCACGAAGCAGGTGACGGCCGTACACCTGCGGGCCGAGGGACCGTCCGAACCGATGTCTTAGCCAGGTTACGCAAGGCGGTTGCGTCATGGACGACCGCCGCAGGTCACAGTGTCATTGAAGAGGATCCGGAGCCGGTGGCACGTAAGACTTCCACCACACCGGCGTGTCGATAGCGAAGGAATCGTGCAGCCAGGCAGCTTGAGCGTGGTCACGCCGCCGACTCGAGCCCGGTCGACCACCTACTCCAACCTGGTGGGCCGCGAACTCGAGCCGACCGGCCACCTTGAGGCTGGTTAACTACCCACTCGAGCCGCCGAGAACGGCGAGTGGGTAGTTAACCATCGTGCAGCGGGTCAACGTCCCACTCGCGATCTGCAGCGGATCGAATGGGTCGTTTTCCAGGTTGGGTGTCAAGATTCTGCGTCAGGACTCTCGTGTCCGGGCTTCGTGTCAGATGCCGAGGCCCGGACTCGGTATCCGGCTCGGTGTCAGGCTCCGCTGCCCGGACTCGGGATCCGGGTCCGTGTCCAGCCGCAGCTCGATCAATCCGCCACGGGCCAGATCCTCGAAAGGTCCGAAGCCGGCGCGTCACGCTCCAAACACGATCAGCGACCAAACATGAGACGGTCCACTCACGGGCGTCGCGCGGCTGCGCCGGGCCGGACCTCCGAGGAGTGCGAGGTGACGATCCGACGTCGCCTGACCGCGCCCATCTACGGATGAGCGGTCGCGACCACCTTTGACAGCCGCGCCGAGAGTGCGATCTCGTCAGGGTTGTCCCTGCAGAGCGAGCGGATCTCCCGGCCCCGGTACATCAACCAGGCGATCGAGCCGAACGACACGGAGCCGGAGCCGACCATGACTGGCGGCATCGTCATGCCGCCAGGGCAAGCGGACGCTGTGGCGGAGTCAAGGACGTGCAGCGCGTTGGCGAGGGCCAGGCCGTGGAAGGTTCCCGGCCTGAAGGTGCGGTCGCGGCTGGCGTCGTGACGCAGCGATCCCCCACCATCGCGGTAGATCGTCAGGATCCAGCGGGGGGTGTTGGTCGATCCCTGGTCGTAGATGCCGACGAGCACCTGCGGGCCCGTGTCCGCGCTCGCGGTCCGGCTGGCGCACGCGGGCAGTCCGACCGCCAGGAAAGTCAGCACGAGGCCCAAAGAATGGCGCAGCCGTGACGAACGAACAAACAAGAATTCAACAATCTTGACGCGCTTCTAACAATCTGGTTAGGATAGCTCTCACTGCCGCGCCATCAGGGCGAGGCTCGAACACACCAACGTGTGGGGGGACTGACATGTCGTTGTCTCTGTTTGGGGGTGTGCCGCGTCGCGTGCTGCTTTTGCTGCTCGCGGCCGCGGTCGTGGCTGTTGTGCTAGTGGCCGCCCGAGCATCGTCCGCCGGTGCGAGTGGCGCCGCAGTTCGGTCCGTGGGGCTGGCTCCGGCGGTTCCACCCGGTGCCGTGAGTCTCGGTGCGACGCCGAGCTCGCTGCCGGTGAAGCTGGATGTGATGCTGAATTCGAGCGATCCGGCGGGTTTGCAGGCGGAGGCGTCGGCTGTTTCGACGCCCGGTTCGCCGCAGCGCGGTCATTATTTGACGGTGGCGCAGTTCGCGGCACGTTTTGGTCAGAGCGCGGCGGCGATCCAGAGCGCCGATGCCGCGTTGCGGTCGATCGGGCTGACGCCCGGGCCGGTGGCGGCGAATCATTTGGTGATCCCGGTCGTCACGACCGTCGGGCAGGCGGCGCGGAGCTTGGGGACGGGGTTTGAGAGCTATCGCCTTTCGTCCGGGACGACGTTCTTCGCCAACACGGCGGCGCCGCGGCTCCCGAGCTCGCTGGCGTCGATCACGACCGCGGTCCTGGGCCTGAACTCGATGCCCTACCCGAAGACGGCTCCGCCCAGAGGCGCGGGTCGTTCGCATTCGGCCGGTCCGCAGGTGGCGGCGGCGGGGCCGGCGCCGTGCGCGGCGGCGAAGACCGCGGCGACGGATGACGACGGCTATACGTATAACCAGCTTGCTCAGGCGTATGAGATGGACGAGCTGTACACCGATGGAGATAAGGGCAGTAAGGTGAACGTGGGGCTGTTCGAGATCGATTCGTACTCGACGAGCGATCTCGCGGCGTTCCAGTCCTGTTACGCAACCTCGGCGACGGTGAATCTCGTCAACGTGGACGGCGGGTCCGGCGGATCAGCCGGCGGCGGCGAGGCGGCACTCGATATCGACACGATCGTCGGGATGGCGCCGCAGGCGAAGGTCACCGTGTATGAGGGCAACGACGGCGATTCGTACTCGACCGAGGTCGTCGATGTCTACACGAACATGTTCGACGCAAACAGCGTGCAGGTCGTCTCGTCGAGCTACGGTTTGTGCGAGGCGTACACGAAGAGCGCGTTCCCGGGTCTGATCGCGAGCGAGAACACGCTCTTCGAGCAGGCCGCGACCGAGGGTATGTCGCTGTTCGCGGCGTCCGGCGATTCGGGTTCTGAGGGGTGCGAGCGCGCGAACGGAAGCACGGCGCTCGCGACGCTCGATCAGAGCTCGCAGCCGTTCGCGACCGCGGTCGGTGGAACGCACCTGAGCGCGGTCGGTCCCGCACCGACGGAGACCGTCTGGAATGAGAGCTCGACCGGTGCCGGCGCCGGCGGTGGCGGGATCTCGAGCGCGTGGGCGATGCCCTCCTGGCAATCGGGTCCCGGCGTCGTGAACAGCTACAGCAGCGGCACGCCGTGCGCGGCGAGCAGCGGCTACTGCCGCGAGGTGCCCGACGTCTCGGCCGACGCCGACCCCTACGGCGGCTACATCGTCTATTGGGACGGCGGCTGGACTGACATCGGCGGCACGAGCGCCGCGACGCCCTTGTGGGCCGCGATGGTCGCCGACATCATCTCGTCGGTCTCCGGCTACCGAGCGGGCTTCCTGAACCCGCTGCTGTACGCCGGCGCGGCGACCGAATCGGGGCTGTTCAACGACATCACGAGCGGCAATAACGACTACGGCGACGTGCATGGAGGCGTATATCCCTCCACGGCGGCGTACGACATGGCCTCAGGTTTGGGGACGCCGATCGCGCCGGGTCTGTTGACGCTGATCGCGCCGACCCGCCAGTCGATCGGGTTCACCGACGCGCCCGGGACAGCAGCACCACCGGCCCGCCTCGGGCTCGACGCGATGACCGTGGTGCCCGCGACCTGCAGCACGCTCGGGAAGAACACCTCGAGCTTCTCGACGCCGCTGGGCAACGTGAACCTGAGCCCGGCCTCGAAGTGCGAGAAGATCGGGGACGGCTGGTCGACCTGGAGCAACGGCTACACCGGCTATGTCTACTGGGACGACGTGCACTATGGCGCGAGCAACCTCCTGACGCTCACGCTGCCGGCGAAAACGAACGCGTTCTACCTCTATGCCGAACCGGACGCGTTCGGCACGTACAACGTCGTGGCCATCTCGGGCACGGTCACCTCGGGACCCGTGCAGGTCAGCGGTACCTCAGGAGCCAAGTACATCGGCTTCTTTGGCCAGACCGCGACCACCTACATCGCGAAGATCAAGATCGAAGTCGACGACGACTTCGCCATCGGCGAGTTCGGCATCGCGACCTAGCGAGTTCGGGATCACGACATAGGCAGGCATTACGGGCGGGGGCGCACGACGCGCCCCCGCCCGTCATCCGTTCGAGCCGCGCCGCCACCGCCGCTTCGGCAGCCAGGGCTTCCAGCGGCGGGACTCGACCGGCGTCACGCATCTGGTCCGGCTGCAGGAGTCGACTCCGAACCGGCGAAACCAGCCAGATGATGAGCGCCGGCGGCGAGGATGAGACACGGTCGGTTTACGTGGTACAGCGCCACTTCCGGCTCGTCAGGCGTGGCTATGACCCGGTCGAAGTGGACCGTCACTTGCAGCTTGTCAGCGAATGGTTTCGCCATAGCCGCGCCGGCGACCAGCTTCGCGAGCTCGAGAAGGAGCTGCAAGGCCGCGAGGAGCGAGTGGCGGAGAGGGAGGCGGAAGCCGAGCGGCTGATCGAGAGCCACCGGCTGGAGGTCCACGCCACGCTCGAAGGCGCGCAGCTTCGGGCGCGCGCCGACATCGAGGCGGCCGAGGCGATGCTCGCGGACGCCCGCGAGGAGGCCGAACGGATCCGTGCACAGGCCGGCGTGGAGCGATCCGAGATCCTCGAGCAGGCCCGGCTCGAGTCGGCAGCGGCGGAGATTGTCCGCGAAGCGCAAACCGACGCCGAGCGGATGCTCGCCGAGGCGCGAGCGCAGGCCGATCGCCTGACGGCCGATACGGAACAGCAATCTGAGCAGGATCTGCAGGCGGCACGGATCGCGGCCGAGCAACTGCTGGCTGCGATGAGGGCCGAAGCCTCAGATCAAACCCGCGCGATGCGAGAACAGGCCGAACAGGACGTGCGCTCCTACGTCGAACGACGCCAGC
Source organism: uncultured Solirubrobacterales bacterium (assembly GCA_963763525.1). Lineage (GTDB taxonomy): Bacteria > Actinomycetota > Thermoleophilia > Solirubrobacterales > Solirubrobacteraceae > Palsa-465. The sequence goes on along the minus strand of CAVXPA010000002.1, from coordinate 581,206 downwards.
GCGAGGTGGACCGGCTTGTCGACGCTGCCCGTCGAGAGCGTCGCCGGACCGACGAGGACACGACCCCCTGAGCCGGGCCAACGCCTCCGGTACGCCGGCTCGCGGTGGAGATTCGCCCGCTCTCGGTTGCAGACGCTGCGGCCGTTCACCGCTCTGTGCTTGGGGACGCTGAGGTCGCCACGTGGTTCCGCTCGAGCGGGCCGTTCACAGTCCTCGAGTGCGAGGAGCTCGTGACGCGCAAGGTCCCTCATCGCACCGCCCATGGATTCGGCTGGTCGCTGGCGTGGGAGTGGCACCGAGTGCCTCGGCTGGAGCCTGGCGCAGTACTGCGTCGTCGACGGCGCGAGCGAGGTCGAGATCGGTTGGGCGGTGGCGCGGCCGCACTGGCGCCGCGGCCTCGGCACGCGGCTTGGCCGGCACGCACTCACGGAGATTGCTTCGCTGGGGCTGCAGAGCGTCGTCGCGTACACGCGCGAGGACAACCTCGCCTCGCGCGGGGTAATGACCAAGCTCGGGATGAGCTTTGAGAAGAGCTTTGACTCCCACGGCGTGCGGCACGTGCTGTACCGAATGAACGTCGAGTCGCGCTAGCGATATGACTCGCGCGCGGCTGGCTGCTGAGTGATCCCGGCTAGGCGCGGAGGTCGCGGCGTTCGATGCCGACCATGGCGACTGCCGTCAGCAGCAGGGTCAGAACGCCGAGGACGATCAGGCCAGGGAGGTCGACGCCGTGGGCGAGCGGGTCGTCGCCTTCGCAGTAGTAGTAGGGGGCGAGGTACTTGAGCCAGCCGATGGCGCTGGCGAGCGGGGCGAGGCTGTTGATCAGCCAGCCCAGGATGGCGACGGCTGCGGCGACTCCGACGGCGAGCGATTTGTGGCCGGTGCCGGCGCCGAGCGCGATCGCCACTGCTCCGGTGGCGAACCCGAAGAAGGCGAGCTGGATCGCGAGGGCGGTGATGTGCGTGAGTGTGATGCCACCGCCGCCGACGGCCACCCCGACGACCAGTCCGATCCAGGTGGCGAAGGCGATTGTCACAACGATGGCAGCGATCGCTGTCGCCTTGGCGGCGACCAATCGTGAACGTCGGATCGGGTGGGCGAGCACCAGCCCGAGGATGCGGTCCTCCTCCTCGCCGGCGGTGCTACCTGCCGCACCCGTGATCGCGAGGGCGCCAATCACGAGCGGGCAGTAGATGACCGCGATCTCGCTTCGGAACCAGCCGGCAATGGTGCCGTAGTCCGCGCCGCCCAACAGGTTCGACACACTCGCCGGGACATCGAGCTTTCCAATCGAGTGCCCGACCGCGGGGAACAGCGCTCCGACGGCGAGCATAACCGCGATCAGCCCCATGCCCGCGGACAGAGTGGCCGCCAGTCGCAGGCGAACAGTGATACCGGTTGTGGGCCAGCTCACCGCGTTTGGTCCGGCTCGTAGTAGCGCAGGAAGATGTCCTCGAGGTCGTCCTCGCGGGGGCGGATCGCGAGCACCTCGTGCGCGGCCGCGGTCTTCACAACGGCGTCGGCGTACCCCTCGAATCCGACCGTCACGGTTCGCCCGTCAACCCTTACTTCGGTGACTCCTGGCAGTCCCCGGAACTCGCCGCCGCCGACGGGTGCGCCGAACTCGATCTCGAGGCGCTGGATCGCGACGTTGCGTAGGTTCTCGACTGAGTCGACGATCACGGGCCGGCCCTGGCGAAGAATCGCCAGGCGGTCGGTGACGCGCTCCACCTCCGACAGGGTGTGTGACGAGAGGAACACGCTGCGTCCCTGGGCGCTGACCTCACCCAGTAGCGCATGGAAGCTCTGCTGCACCAGGGGGGTGCAGGCCGGCGATCGGCTCATCGAGGATCAGGAGTTCGGGTTCGTGCATGAACGCTCGGATCAGTCCGAGCTTCTGGCGGTTGCCGGTCGACAGCTGGCGGATCGGACGATCGAGATCGGCGTTGAACCGTTTGGCCAGCGCGTCGCGCACGCGCGGGTCGACCCCGCCGCGCAGCCGCGCCAGATAGTCGAGCACGACCCGCCCGGACAGCTTCGGGTACATCGCCAGATCACCGGGCAGGAATCCGACTCTGCGGCGGATCTCGATGCTGTCCTTGCTCGCGTCTAAGCCGAGCACGCGGGCGGAGCCCGCGGTCGGCTTGATCAGGTCCAACAGCAGTCGCATCGTGGTCGACTTGCCCGCGCCATTGGGACCGAGGAAACCGAATACCTCGCCGTGCTGGACCTCGAGGTCGAGTTCGAACAGGCCGGAGGTTGTCCGAGATCTCGTAGAACTTTGAGTGGCGGTCCTCCCGTCCTGTCCGCTCCGGTTGGGAGCGTTCGGGGCGACCAAACCAAGTCCGAGAGGACAGGAGGAAACCGCCATGAAGAAGGTATCCGGCCCGCAGGTCGTCACGTCCGCGGAGGCGGTGGAGATGGCGCTACCTGCGGAGATTCAGGAGGCGCTCGGCGAGCTCGTAGGGGCAGCGAGAGAGGGACTGCTCGCGCTGTCGGTGGGTCTCGGCCTGACCGTGGTTCATCAGCTGATGGAGGCTGAGGTCGATCAGGTCGTGGGCCCGAAGGGGAAGTGGAATCCGGATCGGACCGCGAAGCGTCACGGTCACGAGCGTGGGTCGATGACGCTCGGCGCGCGGCGCGTGGAGGTCAGTCGCCCGCGGATCCGCACCGCCGATGACGAGCGCGAGCTGCCCGTCGCAACGTATGAGTACTTCGCCGACCGCGACCCGCTCACCCGGGCGGTGATGGACCGGATGCTCGCCGGCGTCTCGACCCGCAAGTTCGCCATCGTGGGCGAGCCGGTCGGCGAGGAGGTCGAGCGGGAGTCCGGCTCGACGTCGAAGAGCACCGTCTCGGAGATGTTCATCGAACGGACCGGCACCGCGCTCGGTGAGCTGATGAGCCGCCGGCTGGACGACGTGCGCCTGGCGGTGATGATGCTCGACGGCATGGACATCGCTGAGCGCACACACGTCGTCGCGCTCGGAATTAGCACCGAGGGCGTGAAGATCCCACTCGGGCTGTGGGAGGGCTCGACCGAGAACGCCACGCTCGCCCGCACGCTGCTGGCCGATCTCGTCGACCGCGGCCTGGATCCCGAGCAGGCGATCCTCTTTGTGATTGACGGAGGGAAGGCGATCCGCCGCGCGATCAAGGACGTGTTCGGCGAGCACGCGCTCGTGCACCGCTGCCATCGGCACAAGGAGCGCAACGTCACCGATCTGCTGCCCGAGCGCGACCGCCCCCCGGTCCTGGCACGGATCCGCGGCGCGTGGGCGCTCAAGGACGCCGACCTCGCCGAGCAGCGGCTCGAGCAGTTGGCGTGCGAGCTGCAGCGCACCTGGCCCGACGCAGCCGGCTCGCTCCGGGAAGGCATGCCCGAGACACTGACGCTAACGCGCCTCGGGATCACCAGCCAGCTCGCCAAGACGCTCTGCTCAACGAACCCGTGCGAGTCCATGATCGAGATCGTCCGCTACACGCAGCGCAACGTCAAGCGCTGGCAGGACGGCGACATGCGCAAGCGCTGGACCGCCGCCGGGATGCTCGTCGCCGAGCAGCAGTTCCGGCGGATCGTCGGCTACCGCGACCTCGCCAAGCTCGTGATCGCGATCGAGCGTCACGCCGACCGTAACCGCCGCCCCGAAGTTGACACTGTCACAGCCCAGGAGGTGACTCTGGCCCAGCTGGTATAATTAGTTACAGATCACACAAGGATCGTCGTTCAAAGTTCCACGACCATCCGGACATCCTCACAGGCCGCGTCCGAAGGTGTAGTCCTTTCGACAGAGCGCTCGTGGCGATGACGGCCCCGGCGCTCATCGCAAACCTCTCCTGCAGAAGTTGATCTAACCGGCCTGGGGGACACCTCCGAGGAGCTTGCCACACAGCTGGAGTGGGCTTACCTCAGCGCAACGTCGGCATTGAGCCGGGTCAGCTCAGCTGGTAGTCGAGCAGCAGATAACCGGCCGGAGAGCTAACGCTGCGGGTTAATGACAGGCTTCGGGGGCCACTGATATCGAAGAGCCTGCGCCCTCGCACGTGCACCGCGGGGGCGATGACGAGCCGAAGTTCGTCGACCAGGCTCGCGTCGAGCAGCGATTGGGCCAAGGAGATGCTGCCGTGAATGCCGATATCGCCGCCGGGCCGCTGCTTGAGCTCGCCGACGAAGCCCGCGACGTCGTCCTCGACGACCTTCGTCTTGGGCCACTGCTCCTGAGGAGGGGTGGATGTCACCACGAACTTCTGGACGCCATTGATGAAGCTCGCGAATGGCTCGATCTCGCTGGTTGGCCAGAACCTCGCCCACTCGTCGTAGGTGCGGCGACCGAGGAGCACGGCGTCTTGGGCCGCGATGACGCGGCCGAGGTTCTCCCGCATCACCTCATCGAAGTCGGTCACGAACTCGTCCGGCCGCTCGCCCACACCGTCCAGCGACAGCAACTCGTAGGCAACTACTTTGCGCATCGGGTGATCTCCTCGCTGGTTCCGTGATGTGCCCCATAGACCGGGCCGAGCGCCGAAAGTAATCGGTGGCCGCCGCGGACAGCTGAACCGACAGGAGCCACACCGGACCGTTGCATCGCGGTGGCTACGAGACCCCCAAGGAGAGGCGGCTGGCGGGCTGAACCATGTTGCCGCCGTTGAACACGCGTTGCTTTCCGGAGCCGTTGGCCTTCATCAGCCAGATCGATCCCTCGCCGTGCAGGTCGGGGTCGCCGCGGTCGCCGACGGCCAGACGTGAACGGGAGCCGACACTCCGTCCGCGAGCTTCCGGCCGGTTCCGTCCGCGTGCATGCGGTAGATGTGGCTCGGGTTGGTCGTCGACCGGCCCAAGCTGTCAACGGGTCATCGTGCCTGGCGGAACGCGTCGCGTAGCTCTTGGGCGAGGAGGTGGGGCTCGGCTACGGCGGGGAAATGCCCACCGACCCGGTGCTCAGCCCATCTCGTGACGGTGTAGTAACGCTCTGCGAGTTGCCGCGGGGGCTTCGGGAAGGGGACGCGTTCGCCGCCGAAGATGCTCACCGCCGTCGGGACCGGCGACGGATCGTCGACGGGGAGCGCGGCCCCGGGGTCGTGGCGGTAGGCCCAGTACGGCAGCAGCGAGCTCGTGATCGTCTCGGTCACCCAATACACCGTGAGCGTGGATAGCAGTAGCTCGTCGTCGAAGGCGGGGGTACCGTCCGGGCGCGTACTGCTCCAGGCGATCACCTTCTCCGCGATCCATGCGGCGAGTCCGGCGGGACTGTCAGAGAGAGCGGCCGCGAGCGTGAGGGGCTTCGTCGCGTGCTCGTGGGCGTAGCCGCCCTCCTCGGCGGTCCATGCGCCGATCGCCTCGGCGTATTGCTCCTCCTCTGCGGTCCGCGGAGGGGGTGCGGACGCAAGTCCGGGTGTGGCAAGGTGAATCGCGCGGACAGCGTCGGGCTGGTCGCGGGCGAGCCATGCGGTGACGCCGGCGCCGAGGTCGCTGCCGTGCGCGACGTAGCGCTCGTGTCCCATGCCGACGGTGATCACGGAGTGCCAGAGCGCGGCGACCTGGCGCCGTGTCAGTCCAGTGGCGGGAGGCGGCGCGCTGAATGCGAATCCTGGCAGCGAGGGAACGATCACGGTGAACGCGTCCTGTGGGTTCCCGCCGTGAGCCCCCGGATCGGACAGCAGCGGTAACAGTTCGAGGTACTCGAGAAACGAGCCAGGCCAGCCATGCGTGAGCAGCAGAGGCAGCGGATTCAAACCGTGGCCCTGCGCCACCACCACGTGCAGCACCTGCCCGCCGACCTCGACGCGAAGCTGGCGCAAGGCGTCGAGTCGCCGCTGAAGCGCAGCAGGGTCGAATTCGCGCCAAGCGTCGAGCAGGCCGCGCAGAAAGCCAACCGGGAGACCCTGCTCCCACCCGGAGCCGAGATCCGCGGGCAACCGTGTGCGGGCGAGTCGGCCCGTCAGGTCAGCGAGCGCCTCATCCGCCAGCGCGAACCGCTGTTCGCTCACTCGGACTGAGATGTCGCTGTTCACGTCCGCGTGTGCATCATGGCGCTTCTCGGAGCCGGCAACCGAGGTGTGTCGGCCTCCGGAAGAAGGTTAATACGGCTCCTTTGACCCCGGCGGCACAGCGGGAGGAGCGGCGTCCGGCTTTGGTGGAGGGCAGTCCCTGATCCGCGCCTTACGCTCTTCGTCGTAGTTGTCAAGACGGCGCTGGATCTCCGATTCATCATCGTGGGAGGACAGGCAGATCCCGACGAGCGGCAGCCTCACTGTGCATATCTGCGGAGGATCTTTATGCAGGCGATCAGACTTCCTGTCGTACTCCTCATTGGCTTTCTTGATGCAGTCGGCTCTACTCTCTGGCATGTTGTGTGTCCCTTATGTCGCCTGCGGTCGTTGGTCCAATCCGGCCCCACGGGGGGGCCGACCCGGTTCGTCACACGGACTGTGCGTGCGTCGAGCATCGCATATCGGGCCGAGGTCTTGGGAAAACCATGCGGACGAAGGCTGTTGAGCAAATCTCGCATAAGCGCGCCGGCGCCGTCACATCAGGGCTTGTTTCAGTCATCCGGCTCGTGACGGCGGACATAACCGCCGGAGGCCCGAGCGAGCCGATGTACGGCCTGGCCACAAACGCTGAGAACGTGCAGAACTCTTGCAGCGGCTGAAGCGGGGGGAACGTTCCACGCGCCGACTGAATCTATGCGAATCCGAGTTTTGCACTCACCCGCGGGGCAAACCTCGGTTTTCGGCGGATCGGTCACGATGAATCGAACGGATTGCCCGCGGAAAGCTCGACCGCCGCTGGCATCTCGGGGCGGTCGTCGAGGAAAGCCGCGCTATGCGCGGCAAACCTCGACCGCGCCAGCTGACCGACGGCGGAGTCGAGAAAAGCCGCGGCATGCGCGGCAAACCTCGATCGCCCGCTACATCTGACCGCCGCCGTCGACGAAAACCGCGGGCACCCATCCCGCACACCAATATTTTCGGCTGTGATCTGGTCCGAACCGACTGCGACCGCCCCCGCGATCGCCAGTCCACCACGGTCTTGGTGAATTGACGATCGTGTGGCTCATCGTTGACTCCTGCCCAGGTGTTGGGATTGTGGTCGCCTGCATCCCGCGGGTCAGTTTGTGGCCGCGACGGCCGGCTGCGGCTCCCGGGCCGCTGTTCTCGTCACCGCGTCTGCGAGCTCGTCGCGGTGGACGAGCGCGAAGATGGCCGGCAGCGCCAGTAGCGCGATTGCGCCGAGTACCCAGAATGCCTGCTGGAAGCCACCGGCGAGCGCCGCCGGCGCGGCGTGGCCGGTGTGCAGCAACATCTGTGTGTGACTCGCCGCCACGCTCGAGGCGATCGCGATCCCGATCGCCCCGCCGAGCTGCTGCGAGGTGTTCAAGAGTCCGGACGCGAGCCCGGCCTGGTGCTCTGAGACGCCGGCGAGCGCGGCGATCGAGATCGGGATGAACGCGAACGCGGTCCCGGCTCCGGCAACGACGAACGGGCCGGCGAGGTTGGCCAGAAAGTGTCCGTGGACCGGCGCCCGGCTCGCCCAGAGAACGCCCGCGCCGATCAGCGTCATCCCGATCGCCATCACGATCTTGGCGCCGCCGCGGGTTACCAACGCCTGCGAGACGCCGGCGAGGGCGACCGAGGTCAGTGACGCTGCCAGCCACGCGAGACCTGTCTGCAGCGCGCTGTAGTGCAGCACCTGCTGCATGTAGAGGGTGCCGACGAAGATGAATGCGAAGAAGCTGCCGCCCAATAGCAGCCCCGCCGCGTTCGCGCCGGCGAGCGTGCGCAGCCGGAAGATCGAAAGCGGCAGTACGGGGTCCTTCAACCTGTCCTCGATCACCAGGAACGCGGCGAGCAGGGCTACCGATGCCGCGAGCAGCGCGATCGTTCTCGTCGCCAGCCACCCGTAGTTCGGTGCCTGGGAGATCGCGTCGACCAGCAGCACCAGCCCACCCGTGCCCGCGATCGCGCCCAGCCCGTCAAACCGCCGGCGCGTTGTGGCGAGCCGGCTTTCGGGGACGATCCGCGGTGTGAGCGCGAGCACGGCCGCCCCGACCGGGACGTTCAGATAGAAGATGTACTGCCACCCCGCGTAGCGAGTGAGAAGCCCGCCGGCGATCACACCGACGGTCGCGCCGCCGGCGCCGAGGCCACCCCAGATCCCGAGCGCCTTGTTGCGCTCGGCGCCTTCTTCGAACATGTTCATCACGATCGACAGGGCAGCCGGCAGCATGATCGCCGCGCCGAGCCCCTGCACCGCTCTCGCCGCAATCAGAGACACTTCTCCGGTCGACAGTGCCGCGCCCAGCGACGCCGCGGTGAACACGGCGAGCCCTGCCATCAGGACCCGGCGGCGGCCGAGCAGGTCCGCGGCGCGACCGCCGAGCAGCATGAAGCCGCCGAACGTGAGGGCGTACGCGGTCACCACCCACTGCAGGCTCGTGTCGGAGAAGTGCAGATCGCGGCCGATCGTGGGCAGCGAGACATTGACGATCGTTAGATCGATAACCGTCATGAAGAACGAAACCGCCAATAGCGCGAACGCGCGCCAGCGGTTGACACCCGCAGACGTGGAAATCATCGGACCTCCAGCGGTCTGATCGGGAACAGGGACAAAACGTTGGGTGGTCGTGCCGTGTCGCATCGCTGCCTCCTCTTGGGTTGTTGTCTCTAGGACGAGTGGGAGGCCTCGATCGGGACACGGCCGCCGCAGTATCCGCGCCGAGTACGCGCACGTTCTGACACGAGCGGGCGGCCGGCCGTCGCCGCAGTGTCTAAAGCTCGGCGATTCGACCCGCGAGGAAGCGACGCTCAGGCTCTGAGCGGGCGAGCTCGAGCGCGCGCTCATACGCGGAGCGGGCTTCGGTGGGCCGGCCGAGCCGGCGCAGCAGCTCGCCGCGGGTCGAGTGCAGGTACTGGTAGTCGCCGAGGTCGAGGCCGTCGACGATCTCGAGCGCCTGCTCGGTGTGCCCGGCCTCGGCGACCGCGACCGCGCGGTTGAGCTCGACCACCGGCGAGCCGGTGATCTGCACGAGCTGCTCGTACAGCGCAGCAACCTCCGGCCAGTCGATCTCGTCGTCGCACTGCAGCGAAGCGATCGCGGCCTGGAGCACGTACGGGCCACCGCCGCGAAGCGCGATCGCTCGGTCGAGCGTGTCGCGCCCGACCGCGATCTGCCGCGCATCCCACAGCGCCCGGTCCTGGTCCTCTAGCAGGACGAGATCGCCGTCGGCGAACCTTGCGTTGCGCCGCGCGTGGTGGATCAGCATCAGCGCGAGCAGCCCCTGAACCTCCGGCTCATCGGGCATCACCGTCGAGAGCACGTGCCCGAGTCGGATCGCCTCGGCGGCGAGGTCGACGCGTCCGCTGTAGCCCTCGTTGTAGATCAGATAGATGACCGCCAGCACCGTGTTCAGGCGCTCGGGCAACAGGTGATCGGCTGGCACCGCGAACGGGATCCCGGTCGCCTTGATCTTCGCCTTCGCTCGCGAGAGCCGCCGCTTCATCGTCTCCTCCGAGACGAGGAACGCGCGCGCGATCTCCTCGGTCGAGAGACCGCCGAGCGCGCGCAGCGTCAGCGCCACCTGCCCCTCGATTGCGAGCGCCGGATGGCAGCACGTGAAGATCAGCTCGAGTCGCTCGTCCGCGATCGTGGCGTCGTCCATCTCGTCCTCCGTTGCCTCGGACACCTCGAGCAGCCGCGTCTTCGCCGCGAGCGTGCGCTCCCGGCGGATCCGGTCGATCGCCCGGTTGCGAGCGGTCGTGAGCAGCCACCCGCCCGGGTTCGCCGGCATTCCGTCCCGCGGCCAGCGCTCGGCCGCGATCGCGAACGCCTCCTGAGCGGCCTCCTCGGCGAGATCGAAGTCGCCGAGGAAGCCGATCAGCGACGCCAGCACCCGGCCCCACTCGTCCCGGAAGACCTGCTCGAGCAAAGGAGCTACCGCTCCACAACCGGGCGGACCTCGACGGCGCCGCCGATCCGCGCCGCCGGGATCCGCGCCGCGAGCTCGATCGCCTCCTCGAGGTCGTCGGCGTTGACCACGCAGTAGCCGCCGAACACCTCCTTCGTGTCCGCGAACGGACCATCGGTCCTCAGCGTGCGACCTTCGCGCACGCGCACGGTCGTGGCAGTGTCGACCGGCTGCAACGGAGCGCCGCCCAGATACCGCGGGTCGTTGGCGAGCGCCACGTACTCCGCGGATACGGCCTTCGACTGCTCCTTGGAGAGCGCGTCACGAAATCCCGGCGCCTCATAGATCAGCAGGGCGTACTTCTTCATCTCGACCTCCAACGGAAGACTTCGTTCTACCCCATAACGAACGGACGCCCCAACAGGGGACAGCGTCACGCGGTCGACAGCGTCGAGTCGCTGAGGTCGACGCGATAGCCCACTCCGCGCAGCGTGGCGATGGTGACCGCGGAGCCGAGCTTGCGGCGCAAAGCGGCGATGTTCACGTCGACCGTCTTGGGGCTGACCTCGTCGGACCCCCAGACGAGCTCGAGCAGCTGCCGCCTGGTGTGGATCCTCCCGGGGTAGCGCAACAGCGCGCCGAGCAGATCGAACTCGCGCCGCGTCAGCTCCACCTCGCGCCCGCCGCTGGTGCAGCGCCGCGCACCGAGGTCGAGCTCCAGCTCGCCGGTGCGGAGCACGGTCGGCTGGGCGCTGAAGCCGCGCGCGCGGCGCAACTGGGCGCGGCACCGCGCGGCGACCTCCGCCATCGAGAGCGGCTCGACCAGGTAGTCGTCTGCCCCGGCCTCGAGCCCCTCGATCCGAGATCCCTCGTGGCGGTTGGCGCTGAACATGATGATCGGCACCGTCGACTCCCTGCGGACCCGGCGTACCAGCTCGAGACCACCTATCTCGGGAAGCGTCAGACCGATCACCGCCATGTCGACGCCGCCACGTCGCAGCAGCCCCAGCGCCTCGAGCCCGTCGTTCGCCTCGAGTACCTGAAATCCGTCGCGCCGGAGGTATGCGGAGAGCGACCGCCTGGTGTCGCGCGCTGCGACGACCACCAGAACTCGCCCGCCGCTCGTGCTCATTGCCTACGCGGCCGCCTCAGTTCCCGTGGGGGCGTCCCGGCTCCGGTTGCGCGGCACGGCCGCGACGCTTGGCGCGGTCCCGGTCCCGGTCCCGTCCACGTGTCCTGCGCTCGGTGGTTCAGCGCACGGCCGCATCGATCGCCACGGAGACGAACAGCAGCGCGAGGTAAAGCAGCGAGAAGTGGAACAGCAGGCCGGCGTTGGCGGCCGAGTTCTCGCGCCACAGCCGCCAAGCGAGCAGACACAGCACCGCCCCCAGGCAGCCGGCCCCAGCCAGGTAGACGATCCCGAACGTCCCCACCAGGCCGGGGATGAGCGTAACTGCGACCAAAACCAGGGCGTACACCAGCACGAGCCGGGCGGTGGCCTCCGGACCGCGCACCACCGGCATCATCGGCACGTCCGCGGCCGCATAGTGGCGCCTCAGCAGGAGCGCCAGCGCCCAGAAGTGTGGCGGCGTCCACAGCAGGACGATCAGGAACAGGAATCCCGCGCCCAGCCCGAGGCTGCCGTGCGCGGCCGCCCAGCCGGCCAGCGGCGGAATGGCTCCGGCGGCGCCGCCGATGACGATGTTCTGCGCGGTGCTTCGCTTCAGCCAGCACGTGTAGACGACGACGTAGAAGGCCCCGCCGCTGAGCGACAACGCGGCGGCCAGCGGGTTTGCGAACGCGGCGAGCACCGCAAAGGCGAGCGCGGAGAGCAGCAGACCGAACGCGGTCGCGCGCGCTGGGGAGATCCGGCCGGCCGCCACCGGCCGCGACGCGGTGCGCGGCCCCATCAGACGATCGATGTCGCGGTCCAGCACGTGATTCAGCGCGCTCGCGCCGCCGCACGCGAGTGCACCACCGATGACCAACGCTGCCAGCGGAAGCGGCGCGGGGGCGCCGCCGGCCGCGGTCACCATCGCACACACGGCGGTGAGGACCAGCAGCGACATGATCCGGGGCTTGGTGAGGGTCAGGTAGTCGCGCCACGTTGACGGAGCACGGCCAACCCGCACCGCCACCGAAACGGGCAGCGCCTCGACCAGGTCGCCGACCGTCAACTTCAGCCCTCCCTGGCGGCGGCGAACGTACGCGGACGCCCCCGGATGCCGGTGTCAGCACCCATCACGTCTTGTTCGGCGTCGCGCCAGTCTCCGGTGCAGGGCTCTTGCCGGCGTCAGGCGCGGGGCTCGCGAGCTCTGACCCGTCGCCCGGGCCGGGGGCGCGCTTGATGAACCCCACGTACCAGACCACGAGCGCGATCAGCAGCAGTGCGGGCAACAGCAGCGACAGCAGCGAACCGGCGAGAAAGGCTGCGATGGGAACCACTGACAAGTGTGTCTCCTTCTCAGGTCGTGAACGCCGCTGAGGCGGGGCGGTCCGGCTCCAACCACCGATAGAAGCCGATGATGAACGTGATCGTGTAAGCCAGCGACCCGAGGACCCACATCACGCCGCCGGCGAGCTGCTGATCGGTCAGGGCGGTGATCCCGCCGGGCCGGGTCGGCAGCGACGCGTAGTAGCCGTAGATCGGACGCGGCACGATGACAAGCGTGATCGCCAGCAACCAGCCCACGACCATCGCGCCGGCCGCGTAGGCGATCCGCGTCGGCCATATCAGGCGGGGGCGCAGCGGGCCCGGGTCGATCACTCGGGCCCAGAACAGCAGCCCGAAGAAGAAGAACATCGCGTGCTCGATGGCGTGGATCACGCCCGAGGTGAGGGTCGCGTCATACGCCGCGGGGATATGCCAGGCAACGATCGTGATGTTGAACAGGATCCACGCCGGCAGCGGGCGCGCGAGGGCCCGCAAGGGCGCCACCCAGGGGGAAAGAGCGATCGCCCGCGCGACCTTGGTCCGCGGCTCGAGCGGCAGCGCGCGCCACATTCGCGGCCACGGCCGCCCAAGCAGCATCAGCGGCGGGGCGACGGTCAGCAGCAGGACGTGCTGCACCATGTGGACCCAGAACAGCTCGTCGGCGTAATAGTCGATCGGCGAGTCGAGCGCGATCACGATCGTCAGGAGACTCGCGAAGAACGAGAGAGCCTGGAGCGGCTTCGGTCGATATCGCCCGCGGCTGCCGAGCACGTACAACGCCGCGGCCATCGCGACGTAGACGAGCGATGGATCCAGGGACCACGGGGTCCAGGGCATGATCAGGAGACGTAGTAGAGGACGATCCAGCCGAGGAAGCCGATCGCCGCGAAGAAGGCCCAGTAGAACGACGAGGCCTCGACGCCGGCTCGTATCAGCTCCACCTCACCGGCGGGAATCTCAATCTCCCGCTCGCCTTCTCGCCTGACCCGGAGCAGGCTGGCGGTCTGTATCCAGATCCAGTAGATGCCCATCAGCGCGACGATCGCATACGCCGCCGTCCACCCGAAGAACACCGAGGCGTAGCCGCCGCTGGAGGCCCCGAAATCGAGCACCGTGTACTCGAAGAACTGGAGCGCCACCGCGGCGAGCGTGAACAACACCGCGATCGTCCCCGCAGCCATTTCGTCGACCTCCGGCCGCTTGGCTGCCAGCCTGTAGATCACCGCGCCGACCACCAGCAGCGCCATGATCGAGATGCCGAGCCCCTTCGCTGGTTGGACTGTCCCGATCTTCCAGTTGTGATTGACGTCGAGCGCCTTCAGGTAGAAGAAAGCGAACACGAACGCCGCGAAGAAAAACGAGATCGCGCCGCATAGGAGTCGCGCGGTGAGCCAGAGGTTGCGGGGCTGCCACTCAGCGGGCTCGGGATCGCCGTGCCCGGCGGCGGCTGGAGCGGAGGCTGCCACGGCTATGCACCTCCCCCGGCGGGGGCGTACGCCGGCGCTCCGGATGGCGCGGGCTCCACGCCGTACGGGTACGGGTCCGCGTCGAACACCGGGATGCGGTCGAAGTCATTTACGGGCACCGGGCTCGGGAGCGTCCACTCGAAGCTCTTGGAGTGCCACGGGTTGGCCTCGGCCGGCTCACGCTTGACCGCGAATGACCACACGACGTTGAACAGGAACACCAGCATCGAGAGACCGATCACGTATGCCGATGCCGAGACCCAGATGTTGAGGCCCTGCCACGCCGCGTTGTAGGTCACGACCCGCCGCGGCATGCCCATGAACCCGAGCGCGAACAGCGGCGCGAACGTGGAGTTGAATGCGATGAACAGCGTCCAGAAGTGGATCTTCGCGAGCCTCTCGTTGAGCTTGATGCCGTACATCCTCGGCACCCAGTAGTAGATCGCCGCGAAGAACGCGAATATCAGCCCGCCCATGATCGTGTAGTGGAAGTGCGCCATCACGAAGAAGCTGCCGTGCGTGGTCACATCGCTGGGGACGTCCGAGTTGAACACGCCCGAGATCCCGCCCCACAGGAAGTTGAAGAGCCAGGCCAGGCAGAACAGCATCGGCACCGTGAGCCGTATTCGCCCGCGCCACATCGTCCCCATCGCGCATAGGAAGATGAACCCGGTCGGCAGTGAGATCAGCTCCGTCGAGAGCATGTAGAAGGGCCGCAGGTCGGCATTGATCCCGGACACGAACAGGTGGTGCTGCCAGACGAAGAAGCTCAGGAAGGCGATGCCGAGCATTCCGGCGACCGCGAGCCGATAGCCCCACAGCGGCTTGCGCGAGAACACCACGATCAGCTCGAGCACGATTCCCATGCCCGGCAGCGCCAGGACGTACACCTCCGGGTGCCCGAACACCCAGAAGAGATTCTGGAACAGGAAGGCGCTGCCGCCGTAACCGGGGATATAGAACGTCGTCTGCACCGTCCGGTCCATCGCCGCCATCAACAGGGCGGCGATCAGCATCGGCGCAGCCAGCAGCATCAGCCACGCGGTGGAGAACGATCCCCACACGAAGATCGGGAGCCGCGACCACGTCATTCCCGGGGCGCGCATCGTGATCACGGTTGTGATGATGTTGAGGCCGAACAGCATCATCGAGAGGCCGACGAGCGCGAAGAACAGGATGTAGGCGTCGTAGCCCGCAGTGCCCTGGGCCCCAAGCGGCTGATAGCCGGTCCAGCCGGTCTGAAAGCCGCCGTAGAAGATCGTCGTGATCAGGATCACCTCGCCGGCCATCAGCAGCCAGAACGTGAACGCTTCGATCCGTGGGAACGCCATCCGCCGCGAACCGATCATGATCGGCAGCAGCCAGTTGGCAAACGGCCCCAGGATGCCCGATGTCATCGTCCCCATCATCATCGACCCGTGGAGCCCCACGAGCGTGAGGTACTGGTTCGCACCGAACACGTGAACGTTGGGCTGGAGCAGCTCGGTGCGGATCAACATCGCATTCAGCCCGGCGATGAAGAAGAACGTCCCAATCCCGACCATGTACTGCTTCGCGACGACCTTGTGGTCGGTCGACAGGCTGAAGTAGCGCATCATCCCGTGCTCTTCTGACTCGCGCTCCGCCAGGCTCGGCGGATGCCCGAGAAGCCGCTTGACCGGGTAGTTTGCAAACCCCAGGCCGACCAGGAAACCGATCACCCCGAGCGTGTAGCCCAGCATGATCGCGACGTCGTTCTCGCCCGACTCGGTCGAGTAGTAGGCGAGACCGGCGCCGTGAATGTGGAGGCCAATCGCGCTGTAGCCGATGAACCACCCGGCGATCCCGCGCGATGATCCCGGTGACCAGGTTGGGCTCGAAGAGCAGCCGCCGCCAGAGGGGGCGCCCGCCGACCGGGGCCGTCACTGCGATTGCGGTCATCCGCCTCTCCTCAAGGGTTGCGGGAAGTAGGTCCTCGAGTACTGCGGCAGGTTCTTCGTCGCCGGCGCGTACTTCAGCCGCTGCTCGGCGATCCACGCCGCGAACTGTGCCTTGGACACGACCTTGCCGGAGTTGAACATGTAGCCGTGCCAGAGGCCGCACAGCTCGGCGCAGCGCACGTGGAACGTCAGCGGCCCCTTGGTCGTCACATACACGACGTTGTTCTCTCCCGGATTGGCATCGGCTTTCACGCCCAGCTCATATGCCCAGAACGAGTGGATCACGTCGAGCGAGGTGACGTTGAACCGCACGAGGGTGTTCGTGGGCAGCTCGATCCCCGGCGTCTCCACGCCGCCGTAGCCGGGGAAGCGGTAGGTGAACTGCCATTGCTGCGCCACCACCTGCACCACCAGCGGCGGAGCGCCATTTGGCGACTGCGGGACCGCGATCGGATTAGGGCCCTGACCACCGCCGGCCCCGTCCGCGAGGAGCCTGACCGTCCCATAGCCGGCGAGGAACAGCACGAGCACCGTCGTGACGATCAGCCACCAGAACTGCAGGGCCGCGTTCTCTCGTATCGGGGGCCCATCCAGGACGACCTCCGGAGTGCGCTCGCGAAATGCCCAGATCGCGTACCCCATGTAAACCAGAACCCCGAGCGCGACCGGCGTCGCGGTGGCCAGCAGCACGATGTTGTCCACCGTCTGCCCCGAGGCTTGAACGCTTCCGTTCCCCGGCGGCAGCCCCGGGCCCAGGACCCAGATGACGATCGGCAGCATGATCACGTTCGCCACGATCCAGAGCAGCACGACGTTGCGCCAATGCTGTGTGCCCTCCGCGCTCATCGCTCCGGGCCCCTGCTCATACGACTTTGAGGAAGCCGCCCATGTAGCCGACGGTCTGCATCGGCCCGCCGTTGCCCTGGATGAACCCGGCGCCGCAGGGAACGAAGCATTGCCAGCGATACAGCCCCTTGACAGGCGTGCGGAACTCGAACGACACGGTGACGTGGGCCTCGCTGAGCGAACACGGAGCCTGCGCGCAGAGGTTCTTGGCGTTCATATCGGCGCCCGGGAGCGGCACCGTCAGGCCGATCTGCGGGATTGCGAACGAATGAGCTGGCGAGTTCGGGTCGACGACCGTAGTGGGCTCGCCGTTGATCAGCACCGGACCTACGGTTCCGCTCGGCTGCGACCACAAGGGGTTGCGCAGCCCGGTCGCGGTGTCGTATTGGTAGATCGTCATGTGCACGAGCGTGTTGGCCGGCACGACGAAGGTCGTGTCGTGGCGCCAGGTCTGGGACTTCGCGTCGACGGCGTAGTAGGACACCCAAGTGTTGTGCGGGTCGCTCTGCTCTGCCGTGGCGACCGTCGCGAGGTACAGCTGCGCGCCGGACGCGGTCTGTGAGGCAGCCACCGATCCGGGCACGTTCACCAGATACAGCCCGATGTACACCCCGATCGCGGCGCAAGCGACTACTGTTGCGATCGTGACCCAGACAATCCGTCTCACGTTCTCTCCGTCTTCTCTGGCGCGCTGCCTCTTCGCGCCGGGCGTTATACCACCCCAGCCGCGGAAGCGGAAGCAGATGACAGCAATGTCATCGAGCCGTCATTTGCGAGTCATCTCCGGAGGGATGAGCTCCGACCTCTGTGGGGTTCCACAGACACAGCTGCGCACAGGCGCTCGTCGAGGCGAGCCTGTCCGCTCCCTTGCCCGAGCAATTCGACGGCGGGGTCAGAAGTCGCGCGCGATCGCCTGAACGACGGTCGCCGTGTCGGAGACGTCCTCGCCGAAGGCCTCGTAGCAGCCGGCATCGATCGCGTTGATCACACCTTGCGGCGCCGGCCCCCAGCCTGGGGCAACAGGGCCGTGCTCCTTGACGTACAGCCTCGCGTAGGCGGTTTGGCCGTTCACGTTTGTCGAGCCCCACTGTTGGCACGTGGTGCTATCGGTCACCGCCCCGGCCTTCGGGCCGAGGGCGACCAGCACCAGGGATCCCACCATCAGCACCAACAGGCACGCGATCACCAGTGAAGCCAGCTTGTGGGAAGCGACCAGGCCCCGAAAGGTCCACGGTACGCCCGCCGAGGCGGACGGTGTCGCCAAAGGGTTAGCGCTCACGACGAGAAAACGTTCCTCTCGGTTCAGCCGGCGCCGGCGCCTATGGGCGCAACGACCCCAGCTGCCTCGCTTTGCGAGCGGGCCTCGGACTTATAGCCCATCGGTTCCGCACGGTCAAGGCGGAACGATTACCGCGCCTCGCGCGTGATCGGTTACCGCATCCCGGTCAGGCTCAGGAGCAGGGGCCCGGCTCCGCGGGTCACCTCGAGCGAGACGACGCGAGGCTCTCGGTGTGATTCGCTCAGCGCGAGCTCGAGGTCGTGGCGGGTTCGCAGCGGCTGACGGTTGGCCGTTCTCAGGAGGTCGCCTGGACGCACGCCGCTTGCCGCGGCCGGTCCGGCGGGTTCGACGTGACGGACGAGGAGGCCGACGAGCGGCGGAAGGCCGACCGCACGGCGCTGCTCGAGGGCGACGGGCGCGTCGTCGACGATGAGGCCGAGCTCCGAAGCGAGACGGTCCTCTAGGCCGGGGTCCTCGAGTGTGTAGAGGAGCTTGCCCAGGAGCTCGCCCAGCAGCTCGCGCTCCGGGTCGCTAAGGCCGGCGAGCAGCTCCTCGGCGTTGGCCAGGTGCTCGGGAGCGGATGCCTCGAACAGCTCGCGTCCGTGGTCGGTCAGCGACACCAGGGCCCCGCGGCCGTCGTTTGGGTCAGGATTTCGTTCAACGAGCCCGCGCTCAACGAGCCGGTCGATCCGCAGGCTGATCGTACCCGCGGACAGGCCAAGCTCTGATCCCAGCTGTCGTTGCGAGACGCTTGGGACGTCGAGGCGGACCAGAGTCGCGATCACGGCGAAGTCGCCACCGCGCAATCCAAAGCGCGCGAAGACTCGCTCGAGCCTGGGGCTCAGCACGGCCTGGAGTCGCGCGAGTCGCGCGGTGATCGCGATCGGCTCGACCTCGAGCTCGGGCCTGACCGCACGCCAGCCCGCAATCACCCGGGCGATCGAATCCTCGGGCGGAGCGTCAGCGACGCGGGGATCGGCTCGGACGGATGGGCTCGCTCGCGGCGTCATCGGCGAGAGAGGATACTTTCCGGTTCTGCTATTAAGTTTGAAGTCAAACTAGTGGCCCAGATGAAATGGATGTCCTGAGGGGCGTCCCGGTGCAAACGCTACCCGCGAGGAGGGTCGATGAGCGAGATGGAGCAGGCTCAGGTCGTTGCGGACCATCACATGCGCGTTGATTCGGTGTCGTCGACACCGAAGAAGGTGGTGATCGTCGTCGCGAACCCGTCGACGTCGACGACGATGGGTTGGCCGGTCGGATTCTGGGGGGCTGAGCTGACACACCCGTACTACGAGCTGACGGAGCGGGGCGTGGAGGTGACCATCGCCAGTCCTGATGGAGGCAAAGTCGAGATGGACGCCCTTAGTGATCCGCGCGATCAATCCAAGTGGTCGGCTGAGGATCTGATCACGATGGGGTTCGTGAGCACCCCCGAGCTGATGGCACTTCTTGACAACACGGCGAAGCTGTCCGAGCTCGAGCTCGACCGGTTCGACGCGATCATGATCGCCGGCGGACAGTCGCCGATGTTCACCTTCCGCGACAACGAGGACGTCAAGGCCGCAATCCGGCAGTTCTATGAGTCAGAGAAGCCAACCGCCGTCTACTGTCACGGCACTGCCGCGCTGGTCGACCTGAAGCTCGCGGACGGTTCCTACCTGGTCGCCGGCAAGACCGTTACCGGGTTTGCGAACGTGGAGGAGGAGTTCAGCGACAGCTTCGTCGGCCGGAAAGTGATGCCGTGGCGGGTCGAGGATGTGCTCAGGAAGCGCGGCGCCAACTTCGTCAACGGCGGTCTGTTCAAGGCGTTCGCGGTCCGCGATGGGCGGCTGATCACCGGCCAGCAGCAATATTCCGGCCGGAGGGTCGCGCAGATGGTGATCGAGGCACTGGGGGTCTGAAGACGAGAACTGCCGTGATGGGCGCGGGCCGCAGGATCGCGCAGTACCCGGCTCGGCGCTCAGCCGCGGAAGCGCTCGACTCGGATCGCCTGCTGGCTCAGGTACGTCCCACTGCGCGTGGGGCTGAGGAGCTCAACGGCTGCGCGGAACGTGTAACGGGCCGACGCGGCGCCTTTGAACGGGAAGGTCAACCGCACGAGTCCGGGATGTAGCTTCGCTCCGGACAGGACGACGGTGTGGCGAGCCACGACGGCGCGTCCTCTGAGGACCTGCCAGGTCGCGACCGCGCTCGAGCCCGCCGGCAGCCGGAAGAGGTGGGTGCTGATCGTGAGCCGGCGAGTCGAGTGCGCCTTGGCAATCGCGAGGGTGACCTTGAAGCTGCCCGCGGGCCGGATCCGGTTCTGCAGCGATCTCGTCGTGATCGTGCCGTTGCGGTGAACCACTCGGAGCGTGACGTGACTGGATTGCAGCGAGGACCAGTTGGCCGGTGTGAGGGTGCCCCTGTCACCAGCGGCGAGGTGGACGGACGGGGCGACGAAGCTCTGCGGCAGGCCGGCCGGGCTCGTCCAGGAGAGAGAAAGCGTGACGGTGGCGGGCTTCCGGCTGGCCGTCACCTCGACGGCGTCACGAGCCGCGTTGAATCCGAAGCCCGTCTCGCCGCTCGTGGGCATGGTGGTGGCGATCGCTGCCGTCAGCTGGGATCCCTGAGACCCGTCGACGGTGATCTGAGCGTCGGCCTGCCTGGGGTCAGAGCTCGTCCCCTTCGTCTGACCGAACTGCAAGCCATCCAGGTTCGCCGGGACCGAGATCCCGTCGGCGAGGCCGGGAGCCGTCCCGGCCGTGACCGACGCGGCCATGCCGTGGGCGAGCAGGACGTCGTGGTACTGACCGCGCGCCTGCCCGTGTACGGTGGTGGTGTAGGCGCCGGGGTGAGCGAACAGGAAGATGCCGGGGCCGGGTGCCGCGGTGCCCGAGAGCGTCGCGAATTGGGTCGCGTCGGCAATGCCTGTTGCAGGGTCGGTGTTGAGGCTGCCGTCCGAATTCAGCAGCGTGTGCCCGTGAGAGTCGCTCACCTGGCTCGCGCCCGCGGAGCCGAACAACAGGTCGACGAGTCCGGAGAGGGAGGTGGGGAGCGTGGGTTGAACGGGCACCACGCCGTAGGGCATGACGACGATCGAGCCGGGCCCGCCCGAGTACTCGGGGGAGAAGTCGCCCTGGAACTCCCAGTGACCGTCCGGGTGCACGACGATCTCGCTCGTCGACAGGGTGGCTTCGTGTGCGCTGCCGTCGATCGCGTTCTCGCCTGTCGTGAACGGCTGGTTGGGGTTGTAGACGTCGATGACCCGATCGCCGAAACCGACGTGGGTGTTGCCGTTCGCCTGGTCGACGCCGTATGCGACGACCACGTGTCCCTGGGTGCCGTCGCGAATCTCGACCAGCGGATGGTCGCCCGCGTCGAGCGCCGAGGTCACGTCATTCATGATCGAGCTCTGACTGCCCGAGACCGCGTTCGACACCGCTTGGCCCAACCAGAAGTTCAGTGCCTGGGCGCTGAGCTGCTCCATGTGCGTGAGGTGGATGTAATGCGCGAGCGAGCCCGAGGCGCCCGAGGTCCCGTCCGGGCCGTCGGGTCCTACCAGGTCCCAGACCGATGCTTCGCCGACGCCGGGTTCGAACGGGAACGCGGGCACGAACTCATCGCCGTGGAGGAAGCGCTGCGTGGCGAGGCTGAAGCCGAAGCACTGGCCGTCCTGCAGCGCCGCGTCGGCGATGCCCCAGAACAGCAGCGCGAACGGATCCGGGATCGATGAGACGATCGTGCAGTCGCCGAACGGCCAGCACGGGTTGATGTCGATGTGCGTCGCCGCGGCGCCGAAGACGTCCGACACGTCGCTGAAGCTGTAGCCGCCGACCCGGCTCTGGAACTGACTGCTGTTGGTGAACGGGAAGCCGTTGACGTCGCGGTAGCTGTCGACAGTGAACGGGGTCGTGGCGGTCCCGGGGGACGTCAGGCTCTCGCCCGCAGGTACGACGTAGACGTTGCCCGAGGTCGCCAGGCTGGGGACCGAGGTCCTCAAGATGGTCTCGTCGCCGAATGGACCCAGCCCGTCCGGCGCGGGACCCTGCGTCGTGGCGGACGCCTGAGCATTGCCGAAATAGACGCTTGAGCCGGGGCAGAAGCCCTGCCCGTGGATGATGACGATCGTGCCCAGATCCGGAGAGGCACCCTGCGGGGTCTGGCCACCATGCAGCTGCTGCGTGCCCGACGAGTCGGTCAGGCTCGTGATGCTCGGCGGCACTCGCGTTACGGTGAAGGTGCCCGATGCGTCCGACACCCCGGAACTGGTCGTGGCCGTAACCGTGGCAAAACCCGCAGGTCCGCTGATGTCGCTCTGACTCGTCAGCGTCAGGACGCTCTGCGTCTGCCCCGCCGACGTGATGGTCGACGGGTCAAACGACGCCTGGTCATCGGCCGGCAGGCCGGCGAGGGCGAGGGTCGCGGTGCCCGTGAACCCGGCCGCTGTGTTGATCGTGATCGGCACGCGGAGCGTGGAGCAGGGAGGAACGCTCAGTGGTTGCGGCGTCTCGATCCTGAACAGCTGCTGGACGTCGACCTGCGCTGTCGCCGACCGGGGCACCGATCCAACCGCGGGGTCAGCGGGCGGCGGCGTGCCTGTGATCGTGATCGTGGGGAACGCCCCTGCTTCCTGCACCGGCGCCGTCGGATCGGCGGTCACGGTCATCGTCGTGCTGTCGCCCGTCGCCGGATTGGGGCTGAACGACACCTGGACTCCAGTGGGAGCGCCCGACGCGCTGAACGTGATCGGCCCGGTGGAGCCGTTGAGGCGCTGAATCGTCACGAGATCGGGAACTCCGGAGCCCTGCGCGACCTGAACGAACGCGCTCTGCGGGCTGATCGCGAAGTCGGCCGGGACGCCCGCGGGGTTGTCGAACGTCAGGTTGTCGATTGATACGTCCGGCGCGTCCGCGGTGACGTCGAACGAGGTGATGTCAGCGGTGCCCGACCCGACCTCGAGGAACTGGTGCGTCCCGGTGTTGGGGGAAACCGTCGCGAGCGTCGAGTCGACGACGTTCCCGTTCACGTCGTACGCAGTGAGCGTGACCGTCGTAGTAGAGGTGGTCCCGGCGGGGGGGCTGTAGCCGACGAAGACACTCACGTGCTGCGCGCTCGCGCTGAAATCCCCCCTGATCGACGAGTCGGGAAACTCCCCGTTCGCGCACGAGGTGTCAGCGACCTGGTCACCGGACTCGGCGTCGCCGGGGGGGACCGCCTCGATCTTCGGGAAGCAGTAGACGTTGAGGCCCACGATGCCCGTGACGAACACGACGCCCTGCGGCTCGTACTGGTTGCTGACCGTCGTCCCCGCCGGGAAGTCGTCGAACGTGATCGTCGTCGTCGTGGCCGCGAGCGCGGACCCTGCCGTGGCGCCGAGCACGACGGCCACCGCGACGACTAGGCCGGCACCGACGACCGCGCGGCAGAGCGAGCGGATCCACATGGAGCTCACGCTCACGCGCCCTCGCCATAGCGAAGCAGGCCGAGGTCGGTGTGCGCCTCCGAGATCCGCTCGAACCGAAGCGACGAGCGGGCGCCCGCCTCGCGCACCGCATCGGGCGAGTCGGCCTTGTAGAGGTAGATGCAGGTCTCGTCCCCCGGAATGAAGATCGCACGCACCAGTTCGACCGCCGTGCCCTCCCGAGTCAGCTGCTCGGCCGCGCGGCGGGCGCGGCTGGCGGCGTGGCCGGCCGCCGTGGTGTCGTTCCCGGAGAGGTATTGCTCGGCTGCGTACTCGTGCACGTCGGGCAACCTACTCGCGGGGCGCCACCGGCGAAATACAGGAAACCCCGAATCTTTTACCGCGCGGAGGTGAGGCTCAGACGCTTCCAATCTCGGAGCGTGGGATCAACGCGACGCTATGGCGTCACGTTCATCCCAGGCTCCGACCCGACGGCGAGCGCCTTGGCGATCTGGGATCGCGAGCGGATGCCGAGCTTCGCGTACGCGCGCGAGAGGTGAACCTCCACCGTGCCGACGGTCACGTACAGCGTCGTGGCGATCTGCTTGTTCGCAAGACCCTCGGCAGCGAGCTCGACCACCCGTCGCTCGGTCGGCGTCAGCTCGTGACTTGCGCCGGGGCGGCGCGCCCCGACGCGATCGAGCTCGGCCCGCGCCAACTCCGCCCAGCCGGGCG
Source organism: uncultured Solirubrobacterales bacterium (assembly GCA_963763525.1). Classification (GTDB taxonomy): domain Bacteria; phylum Actinomycetota; class Thermoleophilia; order Solirubrobacterales; family Solirubrobacteraceae; genus Palsa-465. The sequence goes on along the minus strand of CAVXPA010000002.1, from coordinate 557,239 downwards.
CCTCGAGGGCCGTGAAGGCGTTGAGCGCCGCCTCGAGCGTCTCGCGCCCCGCGCCAGCGCCTCGCGCGGCGCAGCGCGCGTCCGAGCGCGAGCCGCGAGCGCGCCGCGTCCCACGGCAGCCCGAGCTGCTCGAACTTCTCGGCGTTCGCGGCCAAGCTCGCGGACGCGCCTTGATCGCGAGGGTCGCGGGCGAGCGCCACGAGCGCATCGCAATGCCGGGCGCAGGCACCGGCCCATGCGCTTTCCTGCTCGTCCGCGAGCGCGGCGACCTGCTGGGCGATCTCGCGCGCCGGCTCGAGCGCTCCGAGCTCGGCCAGCGCCTCGACCAGCTCGGGCGCCACGGGAAACGCTCCAGGGTCCCGCACTCCCTCGCGCTCGCAGTGTTCCCACACCAAGCTCAGGTCCTCAGCCGCCCGCTGCGGATCGCGCCTGACGAGCGCGGCGACTCCGCGCGCGCGCAGCGCCTCGAGCTCGTCCCAACGGCAGGCGGTGGCACGCGCGCGGTCAATCGCCTCGTCCGCCCATCGCTGCGCCTGGGCCGCATCTCCTCGCGCGGCTGCCAGCAGCGCCCGGCACCGTTGGTACTGCGGGCGGAACTGGGCGTCGAAGTCCGAGGACTCGGCCCATTCGTCGAGAAGCGTGGCCGCGGCGGCGTGGTCGCCGGCGCGCAACTCGAGCTCGCACAGATGCATGCGCACCATCGCGTAGGACGTCAGATCGCCGCGCTCGTCCGCGAGCTCAGACAGGGAGCTCAACAGGGTCCGTGCGCGGTCGAGCTCGCCCCGCCAGATGAGGCGCTTGCCCGCGATGCGCTCCGGTGACGCCGAGATGTAAGAGGCTGGGTCGGCGGCCACCCGCGAGCGCTCGCAGAGATCGTCGACCGGCCGGCCGCCCAGCGCGCGCGCCCACGCCAGCGCGTACAGCGCGAAGCGCTCGACCTTCGGCTCGGACGCCGCCTGGACGGCTGCGATCGCCGTCGCCTCGGCCTCCCGCAGTCCCGCCACCGCCGCTGCCGCCGCATTGCACGCACGCTTGGCTAATAGATACGCGCGTAGGTTCGTGTCCTCGCCGCACTCCGCCAGCGCCCGCTCGAGATAGGCGTCCTGCTGCTGCATGCCGCTGACGTTCTCGCCGTCGCTGAGCATCAGCATCGCGCGCGCGCGTAGGGGACCGGCGGGCAACGAGTCGAACTCCGCCTCCAGCAGGTCGGTCATGCTCCGGAGATCGCCGATGTCGTCAAGTCGCCCGGCGAGCGCCAGCACGCGCTGTGCGCGCTCGGGAGCCCCGGCCGGCGTCAGTCGCAGCGCGTGGCCGGCCAGGAGCATCGCCTGCCAACGCGCGCCCCGCGCGAAGGCGTCATCAGCCGCGGCGCCGATCCGCGCCGCGAGTCCAGCGTCGGCGCCGACGGCGGCGAGCGCCAGATGCAGGACACGAAGATGCTCCTCGGTCGCGGACGCGGCGAGCGCGAGATGCAGCTCCCGTCGCTCGCTCGCCCGGGAGTTCGACTGCATCGCCGCCGCCAGGAGCGGATGCGAGGCCCGTGCCCGGTTCGCCTCGACCGCCACCACCCCCGCGTCGACGGCAGCTTCGAGCGCGCCCGGCTCGGTCACCGCCGCGACCTGCTCCACGCGCGGGTCTGCGCTCAACGCAACCGCCAGGAGCACTTTGCGCACGGGCGCTGCCAAGCCGGCCGTGCGCGCGCCGAACAACTCCTCAACGGTCGCGGGCAAGGGAAGCTCGTCGGCGACCGTCGGCGTCCCGTCCCGGGCAAGGGAGCGCCCGAGCTCCAACGCGAACAGCGGGTTGCCCTGCGTCACCTCGACGATCCGGCGCAGGAGCAGGCGCGACACGGTCAAGTCCAGCCTCTCGAAGAGGAGCCGGCGGACGGCTCCCAAGCTCAGCCCGCCCAGCTCGACGCGCTCGAGCCGCTGGCTGCCGAGCCCTCGCTCGACGGCTTCGATCTGTCCCGGGCGCCGGGCGAACAGATAGCGGACGTCGGCCTCGCCGAGCCGTCGCAAGACGTATGCGACCACGTCGGCCGAGGGCTGATCGAGCCATTGAAGGTCATCGATGGCGATCGCCACCGGCGTGCGCGCGGCGAGCGAACGAACCACGGCCAGGAAGCCGAGCGCGATCGCCGTGCTCTGCATCGATCCCCTCGGCTCGGCGCGCAGCAGTGCTGCCTCGAGCGCCGTCCGCTGTGGCTCGGCAAGCTCTGAGAGCTCGTCCGGCCCGATGCTCTCGCACAGATCGATCAGTCCGGCGAACGGCAGGCGCGCGTCGCTCCCGCTCGAGCGCGCGGCGAGGACGGTGACGCCGCGCGCGCGGGCCGCCGCAACGGCTGCCTCCCACAACGTCGTCTTGCCGATCCCGGCGGCGCCGAGCAGGACGAGCGCGCCACCGCGTGCGCCCGCGGCGACAACGTCCTGGAGTAAAGCCAGCTCCGCCTCGCGGCCGATGACGGATGCTGGCTCGCGATGCGACTGGTGGCCGGCCAACGTAGAGCCCCGAGGGCACGATCATATGCGACTCGACACGGACCGCTGGTACTCGAACGTACCAGCGGTCCTGTCGATGACTGCAAGCGCTACTTCGTGAAGTACCAGTCCTCGGGGTTCATCAGGCCCAGTGCGTTGGCCGCGTAGCCGCCGAGCTTGGCGTCGACGACGGTCCCGGCATCGCCTGTGTACGTGCCGACCGAGGTCGGACCGAAGATGACGGGGTCCGTGCTCGCCACGTACGAGGCGTAGCTCGCCAGCGCCTGCGACTCCGACGCTTGTGGGCCGGTGATCGTCGCCGAGATCAGCCCGGTCGTCTTCGAGTCGCTGTAGCTACCGGCGTTCGCGGCCGAGCCGGGGTTGTACAGCGGCTCGCCGGTGGGCAGGTAGTCCGGCCCGTAGATCCAGCCGGCGCCCCAGTTCTCGGCCGTCCACTTACACGCCGCCTGGCTCGTCGTGCACGGCGTGCCCGCCGCGACGACGCTCTGGAACGGGTGCGTTGTGAGGTTGATGCTGATGCCGACTCGCTTGGCGTTCGCGGCGAGGTCGTTCATCTCGTTCTCGACCGCGACGACGCCCGACTCGTAGTCGATGTTGAACGAGATCCCCTCGCCGTTGTTGATGCCGGCGCCGCACTCGCCGGCGCCGGTCCCCGGCTTGACGCACGTTGTCGTCCCCCCGGGGTTGACCTTCCAGCCGTTCGCGCTCAGCAGCTGCTGCGCGCTCGAGAGCGAGAACGAGCATGGAGCCGACGGGATCGCCGCGGCATTCACGAGCGGGCTCGTCGGTGCGGTCGGAACCGGGCCGCACGTGGGAACGGCCGTGTTGAACAGGAACGCCTTGATCCACCCCGGCTGGTCGATCAGGTGCTGAAGCGCGGAGCGGAAGTACGCCTGCTTGAAGACGTCCCTGACCGGTTCACCGCCGGGCGAGGTCGTGGCGTTGGAGTTGAAGTTCAACGGGAAGTAGTTGAACGAGTAGCTCGCCGCCCTGTTGACCTCGTACCCCTTCGCCGCGAGCGAGTTGAGGTTCGGCGCGTACTGTGAGGGGACGTTTCCGACCGTGATCGCGCTCGGACCGGCCGAGGCCTCCTCGTTGTAGATCGCGGCCTCGCTGGTGAACGGCAGCTCGACCAGGCTCGAGATCGTCGGCTTCGGCGAGCCCGAATAGTCCGGGTTGGGCACGAGCGTCGCCTCGCCGTCGCTGGTGAAGCTCTGGAGCTTGAACGGGCCGTCGACGACGCTCCACAGCGGCGAAGAAGGCCAGCTTGCAAGCTTCTTGCTCTCGCTGTCCAGGAACTTGTAGACGGCCGCGGCACCGGCCTTCGTGCTGTCAGCGAGATGACCGTTATCGGACGTCGGTGCCGGCTGCGAGAGCGACGTGCGATCCCACGCCAAGGGCATCGGCGTGAGCTGCGAGAGCACGTTGTAGAGGACCCATTCCGGGTTGTATGCCTTGTCGAAATGCATCACGAACGTGCTCGGGTTCGGCGCCGAATAGCTCGTTACGAGATCGGGGAAGTAGCCCGGCGCGTACCCGCACCACTCGGTGGCCGGACTGGCCTTGAGCACGTTCATCCAGAAGACGAGGTCGCGCGAGGTCACGGACTCGCCGTTGGACCACTTCCACGGATTCAGGTGGATCGTGACGGTCTTGTCGCCGTCGGAAAACGCCGGCTGCTGACCGATCGAGTAGCCGTAGTCGACCGTCGGGCTGTAGTTGTTCCCGTACCAGTACAGCGGCCGGTACATCATGAACATGAATTGGTTGTTGTTGGTCGTGCTGCAGTAGGCGAAGCTGTACATCGGAAAGATGTAGTTCGGCGTCGCGTCCGGGCCCTCCGTGAAGTAGACGGTCCCGCCGGACACCTTCGTGCCACTCGGGTTCGTCGGCGCTGTCAGACCCGGCCCGGTCGCCGGAGCGACGCTCGCGGCGGTCGTCGAGCCGGTGCTACCACTGGCGCTGCTCGACGACGCCGCGCTGCTGGCGGGACTCGAGGACCCGCATGCGGCTGCGAGCAGCACAACCGAGACCGCGGCGCCAGCCCCGATCAACACGCGCATGCCGCGACGCACCTTCGCGCGGCGGCTCAATAAGGCAACGACTGTTCTCACCTCGAACCTCCTCACCCATGAGTTCGACGGATTTGTGCCGGCCACTATCGGCGGCTGGGCTTACCGGCCGCTTACCGCTCGCTGACAGGGGCCGTCAGGTGGGCCGTTTGGCGCCCCTCTGGGCCGTGGCGGATAATTTTCGAGATGCGCTCGCAGGCGACCGCTGAGGTGCAGTTCCGCATCCTCGGACCGCTCGCAGCTTCGCGGGATGGAGAGACCGTTCGCCTGGGCGGCGAGCGACAGAGGGCGCTGCTGGCGCTCCTGCTCGTGCACCCCAACGAGCTGGTCAGCACCGATCGCCTGGCCGAGCAACTGTTCGCTTCTGAGCCGTCGCGTAGAGCCGCCAATGCCGTCTACGTCGCGGTGTCGCGGCTGCGGCGGACGCTGTGGGACGGCGGCGAGCCAGGACTCCTCACGCGTCGGGGCGGGTATCTGCTCGCGCTCGAGCCCGAGCAACTCGACGCGATGATGTTCGAGCGGCTGCTCGATCAGGGCCGCGGCCTTCTGGCCGGCGGCGACGCGGCCGCCGGGTCGGCTCGACTGAGCGAGGCGCTGAGCCTGTGGCATGGCGCGCCGCTCGCGGACCTCTCGATGGTCGAAGACCTGCAACCGGAGATCCGAAGGTTGGAGGAGCTGCGCCTGCTCGCCGAGATGGAGCGGATCGACGCGAAGCTTGCCCTTGGGAGCGCCGGCGAGGTCGTCGGGGAGCTCGAACGGTTGATCGCGCGCGAGCCGCTCCGGGAGCGATTGCGCGGACAGCTGATGCTGGCGCTGTATCGCTCGGGGCGCCAAGCGGAGGCGCTCGCGAGCTACCGAGAGGCCTGCGCGCTGCTCAACGATGAGCTTGGACTGACGCCGGGGCCGGAGCTGAGGGATCTCGAACGGATGATCCTGCGTCACGACGGCGGACTCGAGCCCAGTGCCCCGCACGCCGAGCCCGATGGGCGCGTGGTCTGTCCGTTCAAGGGGCTTTCGGCATTCGAGAGCTCGGACGCCGAGTTCTTCTGCGGCCGGGAGCGGATCGTCTCAGAGCTGATCGCACGGCTCGCCGAGTGGCCGCTCGTCGGCATCTTGGGGCCGTCAGGGATTGGCAAATCGTCGCTGCTGCGGGCAGGCGTCCTGCCGGCGCTACAGGCCGGTGCGCTGCCCGACAGCGCGCGCTGGCGCCAGGTCGTCCTGAGACCGGGAGAGCACCCTCGCGAGGAGCTCGCGCGCGCTCTCGGCGGCGATCTCGAGCGGGCGCTCAAGAGCCTCGACTGCAGCGGCAGAGTAGTCATCGCGATCGACCAGCTCGAGGAGCTGTTCACGGTCTGCGATCAGGAGAGCGAGCGGTCGGAGTTCCTCGCGCAGCTCGTGCGAGCGACGAGGGACGCCAACCGGCGTGTGCTCGTGCTCTGCACGCTGCGGGCCGACTTCTACGGTCGGCTGAGCGTCTACCCCGAGTTCGCGGAGCTGATCAGCCGAAGTCACGCGCTCGTGGGTCCGATGGAGCGCCACGAGCTCGCCGAGGCGATCGAGCGACCGGTCGCTCGCGCCGGGCTCGACATCGAGCCGCGCCTCGTCGAGACGCTCGTCGCGGACGTCGGGGACGAGCCCGGAGGCCTCCCACTCCTGTCGACCACGCTGCTGGAGCTGTGGCAGGCCCGGGACGGTCGCACGCTCCGCCTCCAGCACTACCGGTCGACCGGCGGCGTCCGCGGTGCGGTCGCCCGGATCGCCGAGGCGGCCTTCACGCGCCTGTCGGACCGTGAGCAGGGGGTGGCACGAAATCTGCTGCTGCGGTTGGCCGACGTCGGCGAGGAAGCTCCGGAACGCCGCCGCGTGCGCCTGACCGAGATACGGCAAATCGACCGCGCGGACAGGGTCCTCGCGACGCTGATCGACGCCCGCTTGCTGACTGTCGGCGCCGGCGCGGTGGAGCTTTCGCATGAAGCGCTGCTCCGCGAGTGGCCCAGGTACCGAAGCTGGCTGGAGGAGGATCGCGTCGGGCGGCGCCTGCACGGACATCTCCGCGAGGCGGCGGCTGAGTGGGATGCCCGCGGACGCGATCCGGGAGATCTGTATCGGGGCGCGAGACTCGCGGCGGCGCTGGACTTCTCCGCGCAGCATGCCGACGCGATGGACCGGCTCGAGCGCGAGTTCGTCACGGCGAGTCGCGCCGAAGCCGATCGCGAGACTCGACGCCAGCGCTCTCAGAATCGGCGGCTCCGCGCTCTGCTGACCGGGACCGGAACGCTGCTGCTGCTCACCGTTGTGGCCGGCGTGTTGGCGATCATCGGACAGCGTCAGGCGAGCATCGACGCGAGCTTGGCCGAGGCCGAGGCGCACGCTGCGCTCGGGCGCGAGCTCGGAGCGGAGGCTCTCAACGAGTCCAGGCTGGACGTCGCGGCGCTCCTTGCGCGCCAGGCCGTGGCGCTCGACCGCTCTCCGCAGACCGAGGGCACGCTGCTGTCGGTCCTGCTGCGGAGCCCCGCGGTGATCGGGACGCTGTCGCTGCCGGCGGACTCGGCGCCGCAGGTCGCCGTGAGCCCCGATGGCCGCACGCTGGCGGTCTCGGACAGCGCCGCGGGCCAGGTGTCGCTCTACGACGCAGGCAACGATGCGCCCGCGGGCCAGGTCGTGAGCGACTTCCGGGGCGATCAGCCGCCGACCTACTCTGAGGATGGCTCGCTGCTCGTCTATCCCAGCGCGAGCGGGTCATCCCTGGTCGTACGCGACGCGCGGACCATGGCGATCCGCGAGCTGCTCCCGATCCCCGCCCCGTTCAGCCAACAGCTGGCGACGGACATACCGGGCGGGAGCATCGCGATCTCGCCCGATCTGCAGTTCGTCTATTACGCCTACTGGCTCGCCGCCCCCGCCGGTCAGCCGATGGAGGCCTACCTCAGCCGTTGGTCGCTTTCAACCGCCGAGTCGCTGCCGACGATCCGCCTGGGCTCAGGGCCGCTGCTCGCGATGCGACTCATCGACCACGGTGCCGTCTTGATGGTCGTGAGCGCCCACGACATCACGACCTACGATGCGCGCACCGGGGAGCAGGTTCGATCCGAAGCGATTCGGCCCGTACCGCGGCAGGCGACGGCGGCCGCAATCAGCCCCGACGGAACCACGGTCGCGATCGGATCTCAGAGGGGCTCGGTGTCGTTCGTCGATGCCGCGACGGGCACTGCAGTGCCTGGTCGTGGCAGCGACCCGAGCGCCGTGTCGAGCGTCGACTACGCGCCGAGCGGAAAGATCGTGACGACCGTGGACGACGGTGGCGAGGTCATCGTCTGGAACCCGGTCAGCCGAACAGAGAGCGCCGTGCTGTCAGGCCCAGCTGCGCGGGTACGAGACGCTGCGATCAGCCCGTCTGGCTCCACGCTGTACACCGCCGCCGTCGGGGGAGTCTTGCTCGCTTGGGACCTCACCGGCCGGCGCAGCTTCGAGCACACGGCGCGGCTCAGCCGAGCCTGGCCGTGCTGCGAACCGGTGACGCCGCCGACACCTGCCGCGGCGCTTTCGCCGGATGGATCGCAGTTCGCCGTGGTCATCCGCGGCTCGACCGTCGGCGTGTTCTCGACCGAGACGCTGCAACGCGAGGCGCTGTTCACGATCAAGCCCGCAGGAGATCCGATCACCGCGCTGGCGTGGTCACCGACCGGCTCGATGCTGGCTGTCGGAGCTCACGGAGGGGTCGTACAGCTGTGGAGCTTGAACGGCAAGCCGAGTCTGCAGCGCTCGCTCCTCGGCTTGGAATCGCATCCCGGTGAGTCGGAGGCGATCCAAGCGCTCGCGTTCTCGCCCGACGGCGCGCTGCTTGCCGCCACCGACAAGAGCCTGCCCCCACGCCTCGTCGCACACTGGTTCGCTTTGGCGTTCGCGACAATGGCAACGTGGCAGGTGGCGACCGGCCAGCTGCTCGGCCCGCTGGTCGATCTCGGCGCCGGCAACCGGCTCGGTGGATCCGGCGGGGTCGCGTTCTCCCACAACGGAAGGCTGCTCGCCGCAACGCTGCTCTCGGGCGGCGTGCGCATCTTCGATCCGAGGACCGGGCGTGCTTTGCAAACGCTCGCCGATCCAGGCGACAACCCGGTCTCGGTGGCGTTTGCGCCCAGCGGAATGCTCGCATCCGGCACCCTGGAGGGGACCGTCGACATGTGGAATCCGGTGACCGGCAAGCGGCTGGCCACGCTGCTGGCGGACGCCGCCGCACCGGTCACGTCGATCGCGTTCGACCCGACCGGCCAATGGTTCGCGACCGCCGGTTATCAGGACGGGAGCATCAAGGTGTGGTCCGCCGCGAGCTTCCAGCAGGAAGGCCCGCGGCTCACGTCCGACCTCGGCGCGACATCGGCCGTCATGTTCGAACCAGCGGCCGGAGGCCTCCTTGCCGTCGACGACCGCGGCGGCGTGTTCACCTGGCCGATTTCGATCGGCGTCTGGGAGAGACGTGCATGCTCGCTCGCCGGCGCCAACCTGACGCGGGCTAGATGGGCGCAGCTCGTCGGCGGACCAGGGTACGCGCCAGTGTGCCGTGGCGCCGCGTAGCACTGTTAGAACATTTGACGAATTTACGCGCGTGTGTTAGAAACGCGCTGCCCGCCGGTCGCGGATGCGGGTCCGTTCGGAGGAGAACAGACGTCTCTCACGCTGGAGGACAGATGAACGCCACGCAGGATCGGTCCGTCGAGCTCAGGTTCGACGGTGTCGAGGAGCCGGCAGGTGGTGCGGTCGCCGGCGTGATGTCGCGGGCTCGTGTCCTTCGCGCGCGCGCGCATCGGGGCATCCATCCGCTCGGAACGAAGCTGTTCGGTTCGCTCGCGGTCTCTGTCTTCTCACCCAAGATGCGATGGCTCGTGCACGTACCGGTGATCCGGCACAGCCGGCATCCGGCGCCGTGGGCGCAACCGAATCTCGAGACACCGCCGCAGTTGCGCACCGTGCCCGGGGTCTGGCGCGACGCTGCCGCAGCGAGGTCTGCCTTCGACGAGGAGCCGCTTCATAGTCCCTTTGCCCTCTGGCCCGAGGCGATGACCTGGGCGATACGCCAGAACTGGGAAGTGTTACTCCCGTCGGCGGCGAAGCTCGTACAAGGGTCGGTGCGCACGAGCGACGTCGCGGCGCGCGCGCCAGCAGCCTCGCCGGCGTCGCTCGATCCGCAGGCACTTACTGATGCGATTCGCGCCGAAGCCGCTCGCGTAGGTCTCAGCGCGGTGGGGTTCGCGCCGTATGACCCCAAGTACACGTTCGCCGAGGCGCGGGAGCTCGAGACCGGCTCGGTCATCGTCTGCATCCTCGAGCAGGACTGGGAGCGGACGCAGCTGATCCCTTCGGCGAAGGCGGAGCGGCACGCGCTGAGCACCTATTACGAGCTCGGGAAGCGGATGAGTGAGCTGGCCGAGTTCGTCCACCGCAAGGGCTACCGCGCGCAACCGCACGATGCGGGCGGCAGCACGGTCGTGATCCACTACGGCGTCGAGGCCGGGCTCGGCCAGCTCGGTCTCAACGGGCAGCTGCTGACACCACAAGCAGGGTCCCGGTGCCGGATCTCGGTGATCACGACCAACGCGCAGCTGGTCCACACGGGGCCGGTCGACTACGGCATCCACGCCATTTGCGATCAGTGTCAGCTCTGCATCCGCCGCTGCCCCCCGGGCGCCATCCCGAAGAATCGTTTCGAGCACCGGGGCATCCTGAAGGCGAAGATCAAGACCGACCGCTGCCTGCCCGTGATGGCGCAGAGCCACAGCTGCGGCGTCTGCATGAAGGTTTGCCCCGTTCAGCGCTTCGGTCTCGACCGCGTGCGCGAGCACTACCTCGAGACAGGCACCATCCTCGGCAAGGGGAGCGACGAGCTCGAGGGCTACGACTGGATCGACGGGCGACACTATGGCCCCGGCGAGAAGCCACGCCTCGAGCCTCACATGCTGCATCCGCGGGAGCTCGTGCTCGATGCGGCTGCAACGCGCCCCGCGGGATAAAACGATGGCGCGCGCCGGCCCGGAGCCACGTCGACAGGAACAGGAGCAGAGCATGAGTGAAGCAGGGTTCTCGATTCGCCCGCTGCCGGTTGGAGCGGAGGTTGTCGGACTGGCGGCCGGTAGCGAGGAAGATCCAGAAGTGCGGGCTGCCCTCCATGCGGCGTGGCTCGAGCACGGCTTCCTCGTGTTCAGGAACGTCGATACCCCCGAGCAGCACCTCGCTCTCAGCGAGTCCTTTGGCGAACTGGAGATTCACCCGTTGGTGGAGGCTCGGGCCAAAGAGGATGAACGATTCGTCGAGATCGGCGGAAACAAGACGCTCCCCGCGTACGTCTTCGACGGCGCTGAGCTCAGAGTAAACCGGCTGCCGTGGCACCGGGACACCGCCTTCACGCCGGACGTCTGCAAGGGGGCGATGCTGCGCATGCTGGAGGTTCCCGAGGAGGGCGGTGAGACGCTGATAGCGGACACCGCGATGGCGTACGACGCGCTGCCGGCCGAGCTCAAAGAACGCCTCGACAGTCTGGAATACACGACGACGATGCGGATCAGCCTGCTCGACAAGACGCGACCGGGAGCGTTGTGGAAGAGCGTGCGAGAGGCGACGCCGGAGGAAGACCCCGATTATGACTCGCGGATCCGGTATGACTTCGCGGCTGCCGCGGCCAGATATCCCTCGGTGGTCCATCCCGTCGTCATCGCACATCCGGACACCGGGCGCAAGTTGATATTCCTGAGCCCCACCGACGCGGATGGCTTCCTGGGTATGGACCAGGCCGCGAGCGATGCACTGCTCGAGCAGCTGGTCGAGCACATGGTCCAGCCGCGCTTTGTCTACACCCACCACTGGCACGTCAATGAGGCGATCGTCTGGGACAACCGCAGGGTTATTCACGCGGCTCTGGGAAACAAGCTCGACGGTGCACGCAGGCGCGGCTTGAGGACGACGCTCGCGACGCAATTTCGGCCAGGGCGTTACTTCGATCCGGCGGCGCCTGACACGGCGCCGGTGCTGGCCAAGTGACATCTCTCACTGGTGTCGCAGGTATGACGCTGAGTTACAGACGATAGGAGGGTGGGTAGATGACGTTCTTCTCGATGGACGATCCCGATTTCTGGGGGCGCTGCCCGAAGGGGTTCGAGCCGCTGATGGAATTTGGCGTCGACGCGTCGTACTTCCTGCTTGGAGAGCAGTCGGACGACCCACCGACGGTCATCGCCCTGCGCATGGGGCCGAACTGGGTTTCGGCGCGCCACGCTCACGACTGCTACCGCTTTGAAGTAGTCGTACAGGGAACGCTCGATGTCGGTGAGCGCGTGCTGAAGCCCGGCGACGTCATGCTCACCGAGCCGGGCGTCGCATACGGGCCGCATGTCGCCGGTCCCGAGGGGTGCGTGACATTCGAGATCTTCACGAATCACCGGTCCTCCCACGTGACGCTGCTCGACGAGCCGGAGGGTCTCATCGAATGCGATCTCCTGACAGCCGAGGGCATGCAGAAGATGCAAGAGGTGATGGCCCGCGGATGAGAGCCGTGCCCTGATCGAGGTGCTAAAACTGTCCCATGTCTGCCCCAGCGGCGCAGCGGGCCCGATCGAGTAACGCCGGCGGTCGTAACACGCAGCTCGTGCTGATCCGTACGGCCGAGCGTCTGTTCGCCGAGCGCGGGATCGACGCTGTGTCGCTCCGTCAGATCGGAACCGCCGCGGGCATGCGCATGTCGGGCACAGTCGCCTACCACTTCGGCGACAAGGAAGGGCTCATCCGGGCGATCATCGCCGATCGTGACGTCGCGATCGACGAGCGACGCAGTGAGCTCCTGGCCGAGCTCGAGCGCAGAGGGCGCACTCGTGATCTGCGTGCGGTCGCGGAGGTTGGGATCAGGCCCTCGGTGGAGGCGATTGGAGAGACGGGCTATTACCACCGCTTCCTCGTCCAACTGGTCCGCCATCCCAGCGCGTTGGCCGACGCGTTCGTCGCCGGCGCCTTTGGCTCCGCGCTCCGGGTGCTCGAGCTTCAGGTCGAAGCGGGTCTGGATCATCTGCCCCAGACCGTTCTCGAGCACCGCAAGCGCCTCGGCATGCACATGCTCATCGGGGCTGTTGCCGATCTTGAAGCGGAGGCGCGCGGCCCGGTCGATGAGTTCGTGATCGCTGACCTCGTCGACTGCCTGGTGGCGATCTACACCAAGCGCCCATCGAAGCGAACGCTCGAGACCTGCGCCATCCACGACGCCGCTTCACCGCCCCAGCCGGACGACCCGTAGCCCCGGTCGCCGTCCCCGGTGCCGGTCACAGTGAGAGTGGCCGCGCGGCCGGGCGGGCTCCTGTTAGAACACTTGACGAATTTTCGCGCGTGTGTTAGAAACGCGCTGCGCGCCTGCTCGCGCACGACTACCGACCGCGCTCGCACGGGGGTGTTCGATGACAAGCTGGGTAGAGACCGTCGACGCAGCCTCGCAGCCCGGCGCCACGTACGACGCGGTTGTCGTTGGCGCTGGATTCGCCGGCATGGCCATGCTCTACCAGCTTCGCGAGATCGGCATGTCGGCGCGCGTCTACGAGACCGGCGCGGACGTGGGCGGTACCTGGTACTGGAATTGCTACCCGGGCGCTCGCGTTGACAGCCCGAGCATGCAGTACTCGTTTTCGTTCTCGCCTGACATGGAGCAGGAGTGGCTGTGGGATGAGGAGTACTCGGATCGAGGTCAGCTCTACGCTTACCTCAGGCACGTGGCGGACCGCTTCGACCTTCGCCGGGACATCCAGTTCGAGACGACGGTCACGGCCGCGAGCTATGACGAGAAGCAGAAGCGTTGGCTCGTAGAGACGAGCCGCGGGGATCGGGCCGTTGCCAGGTTCCTGATCACGGCGGCCGGGTGCCTCTCGGCGGTGAACGTGCCAGACTTCGCTGGGCTCGAGTCCTTTAAGGGTGAGTGGTATCACACCTCGCGCTGGCCGCAGGAGGGGGTCGACCTCAGCGGTAAGAGGATCCTGCAGATTGGCACGGGCTCGACCGGTGTTCAGATCGCGCCAATGTTGGCGGAGGTGGCGGAGCATCTGACGGTCTTCCAGCGCACCCCGAATTTCAGCCTGCCGGCGAACAACAAGAAGATGAACGCGGAGTTCGAGGCCGAGTGGAAGCGCAACTACGCGATCCATCGCCAGCGGGCGCGGGAGTCGCCGGCCGGAGTCGAGTTCACGGGCGGGGTCAATGACTGCTCGGCGCTGTCCGTCTCGGACGAAGAGCGCGAGGCGAGCTTCGAGGAGGCGTGGAATGCGAGGAACGGCCCGTTCGTGCTGTTCTTCTGCTTCAACGATCTTCTCGCGAGCCTCGAGGCGAACGATCTGGTCGCCGAGTTCGTCCGCAAGAAGATCCGCGAAAAGGTAGACGACCCGGTCACCGCCGAGCTCCTGTGCCCGAAGGACCATCCGTTCGGGACCAAGCGCCCGCCCGTCGACACCAACTACTTCGAGACATTCAACCGTCCGAACGTCGCGCTCGTCGACGTGAAGACGAACCCGATCGCCGAGATCATGCCGCGCGGCCTCAAGCTCGAGAACGGAGACGAGTACGAGGGCGATGTGATCGTGTTCGCGACCGGCTTCGACGCCCTCACCGGAGCGCTCGTGCGGATGAACATCGCGGGCAGGGAGGGGGTGCGGCTGGGTCAGAAGTGGGCGGCCGGTCCGCGGACGTACTTGGGGGTCGCGACCGCGGGCTTCCCGAACATGTTCACGATCACCGGACCTGGTAGCCCAGCGGTGCTGTCGAACATGACGACCTCGATCGAGCAGCACGCCGAGTGGATCCGGGACGCCCTCGTGTATCTGCGCGAGCACGACCTCGACTCGATCGAGGCGGACGTGGACGCTGAGGACGCATGGGTCGAGCACGTGAAGGCGGTGGCCGATCAGACGCTCTTTAAGCATGCGAAGTCGTGGTTCCGCGGGGCGAACATCCCTGGCAAGCCGCTCGTCTTCCTCCCGTATGCGGGCGGTGTGGGGAACTACCGGAGCAAGTGCGATGAAGTCGCGGCAAACGGCTATGAGGGCTTCAGCCTGAGCGGCGCACCGACCGCGGTCCTTGCAGAAAAGGAGAGATGACGAGATGACACCCGGCGCCACTTCGATCTCCGCCTTCGACCCGTACGCGCACGAGTATCTGCTCGATCCCGTCGCCGCGACTGCGCCGCTGCTCGAGGACGCGCCGGTCTTCTACCACGAGCCGCTGAATGCATATTTCGTGCTGCGGTACGACGACGTGCGGCGGGTGCTGGACGATTCAGAGACGTATTCCAGCCGGACGATGCAGTCGACGCCCGTGCGCCCGGAGCTCCGTGCTCGGATCCCGGCCGAGTGGGAGCACGCCGGCCGCGTGGTCCATGAGGTGCAAACGGCGAACATGGATCCGCCCGAGCACACGTGGCAGCGTTATGCGTTGCGGCAGGCGTTCACTCCGCGGCGCGTCGAGCGGGTGAAGACTGATATCGAGGTCCTCGCGAACGAGTTGCTCGATGGTCTGTTCGAGCGTGGGAGCTGCGATCTCGTGAACGAGTTTGCTACCCAGCTGACGCTGCGTATTGCGGTGGGGAAGTTGATGGACGTCCCGGACGAGCTGCTGCCGGGCTTCTACGAGTGGATGATCGACGTGTTCAAGGTTCTGTCGCCGATTGACCTGAAGCCGGAGGATGTGAGGACCCCTGACGATGAGCTCGTGGGGTCGTATGAGCGACTGTACCGGGCCTCGGTGACCTACCGGGAGTATCTCGACGGCCGGCGGTCAAACCCGGGCGACGACATCGCCTCGGCGATGCTGACGCTTACGGACGAAGACGGACGGCCGTCGCTGAGCACCGACCAGGTGCTTGGGCACATGATCGGCGTGACGGCGGCCGGCACGGACACAACGGCGGTGCTGATGGTCAACATGGTGCGGGCGTTCACCGTCCACCCGGATCAGCTCCAGCTCGTCCTCGATCAGCCGGCGCTGTGGGATAACGCCGTGAACGAGGGGATGCGGCGAATCGCGATCGGAACGCAGGTGTTTCGCGTCAGCACCCGTGACTCGGAGATCGCCGGCGTGCACATCCCCGCGGGGAGCAACGTCTACGCCAGCATCGCCTCCGCGAATGGGGACCCTGCCAAGTTTCCCGATCCGCTGCGGTTCGACGTACGGCGCGAGAACGCGCGCGAGCATCTCGGTTTCAGCCATGGCCGCCACCACTGCCTTGGCTCACAGCTCGCGCGGCCCGAAGTCCGGATCGCGCTCTGCGCCCTGTACGAGAGGCTGCCGGAGCTGAAAGCCGACCTCGACCAGGAGCTCGACGTGCTGCCCATCCTGGGCTTGAGGATGATCACCTCCCAGCGCGTGAGCTGGTCGCCCGGCGCAGGCACCCCGACAGAACGGGATCAGCTCAGCGGCCACGAGTCCTAGCTCCACGGAGTCTGGCTGTGTACGTGACGGTTCACTTCAGCCCTCAGAGCCGGGGTCCGGCAACTGACCTGACGCTGACGGAGACGGTGGTCGAGCAGGCCCTGGCGGCGGACGCTGCCGGGATCGCGGCAGTGTCCCTGACCGAGCACCATCTCGGTGGGTTCAACACCTACTGCGACCCGATCCTGCTCGGCTGCTACCTCGCCGGCCGGCTGACGCAAGCCTACCTGGCCGTGAACATCGTCCAGGTGCCCCTCCGCCACCCGGTGCAGATCGTCGAGCACTGCAACATCCTCGATCTCCTGACGCGGGGACGATGTCTCATCACCCTGGCTCCGGGCTCGCACCGGCAGATCGAGCTTGACGCGTTCGGCGTACCCGTGGGGGAGCGGCACGAGCGGCTTCGGCAGGGAGCCGAGGCGGCTCGCCGGGCCTGGTCCTGGACCGACGACGCTGGGACACTCGATGTCTCCACGGACTATCACGCGGGCCTCCTCTCGGCGAGGGTCAGCCCCAGCTCGTTCCGCTGGCCGCATCCGTTGATCGCACGCGGAACGGCGACGGCAGAGGTCGTCGCCGAGGCCGCGCGGGCGGGGATGCCGGTTCAGCTCGCCGTGAACGACGCTTCGCTGTGCACGCTCTACCGCACCGAGCTCGCCGCGGCAGGTCATCCGGATGAGATCGTGGCCGAGTGTCTGAGGTGGCTCGCGTGCATCGAGCTCGTCTGCCTCGCGCGAACCGAGGAGGCGGCGAAAGCTCAGCGCGAGCGATACCTACAGGGAGGCGGCGCGGGTCCGATCGTGTCGGCTGCCAACGAGGGAAGCCAGGCGTGGGTCCAGGCATGGACGGAACGGGCCCGTGACTGGGGCCGCTATTCGGTGCCGGTGACGCCGCAGCAGCTGGTCGATCGAGTCCTCGGCTACGGCGAGACGCACGGCGTCGAGCACATGATCGTCGCGCTCAGCCTCGAGCCGGACGAGCCCGAGCAGAATCGGGAGATGCTGGACCTGTTCCTGACCGAGGTGCTACCGCAGCTCGATCCGCAGCAGCTTCCAGGCCCGGCGCGGACCGTCCTCACACATACGGGCGGCGTCGCGGCGTGAGAGAGGAGTACGACGTCATCGTCGTAGGCGCGGGTTCTGCCGGCGTGCCGCTGGCGGTGCGTCTGAGCGAGAGCAAGGACCGGCGCGTGGCGCTGATCGAGGCCGGCCCACATTTCAAGACGACCACCGAGCTCCCGCGAGAGCTGCGATATGCGGGATTCATACAGGCGGCGCTTCCCGGGCATCCGAACAACTGGGCCTTCCCGGTCGAGCTGACAGATTCCGGAACGACGCAGACGCTGCCGCGTGGCAAGGTGGTCGGAGGGAGCAGCGCGATCAACGGAACGCTGTTCGAGCGCGCGCTCCCGGAGGACCTGGCGGGGTGGTCGGCAGCGGGGAACGACGAATGGTCCTTCGACCGAGTGCTCCCGTACTTCAAGGCCACCGAGACCGATCTCGACGTGCGCAACGAATGGCACGGGACATCGGGACCGATCAAGGTCTATCGATACAAGCCCGAGGAGTGGGTTGCGACCGACCAGGCGTTCATCGAGGCCTGTCGAGCCGCGGGCTTCCCCGAAGACGTCGACGTCAACGATCCCAAGTCGTATGGCGTCGGCGCCCTCGCGGTGAATGCCGTCGACGGGATCAGGCAGAGCGTCGGTATGTGCTACCTCGCGCCCGTTCTCCAGGACCGGCCGAACCTTTCGGTCCGCTCGGACTGCTTCGCCAGGCGCGTCATCTTCGACGGATCGACCGCGATCGGCGTCGAAGTCGAGCGCGCGGGCGAGACGACGATCGTTCACGGCGGCGAGATCGTCCTTTCGGCCGGAGCCGTCAACACGCCCCACCTCCTGATGCTGTCGGGGGTCGGTCCGCCGGACGCGCTCAGAGCGAACGGCATCGACGTCGTGTGTGAAAACCCGGCCGTCGGACGCAACTTCAGCGATCACTGCGCGGTCAACGTGCACTACCGGATAAAGAAGCTTCGTACGGTGGATCCGACCAAGCACGCTCCGATGCACGTCGGGATGCACTTCACGGCGGCGGGCTCGGCATCCGTGAACGACCTCTTCGCCTGCCTGAGCGCGAACCCGCACAATGTCGCGCTGTTGACCGGCGTGCCGCGGCTGCGGAGGTTGGCGATCGGCGTGCGGGCGATGCGCCAGATGTCGATCCGTCGCGTGTTGGAGGAAGCCAGGTTCGGATCCAGCCTGAGCCTGAGCCTCGTGCTGATGCGGGGGAACGCGCGCGGCGAGATCGGCCTCACATCGCCCGATCCCCATGTCAAGCCGCGGATCCGCTACCACTACCTGGAGGACGAGGAGGATCGCCGGCGGCTCCGTGACGGCCTGCGCCTGATGGCGTCGCTGGTCTCGGAGAGTGAGCCTTTTCGCGGCCTCGGATCGGAGGTTCTCGCCCCGACGACCGAGCAGCTCGCGACGGACGACGCGCTGGACCATCACATGCGCCGTACGGTCATCACGTCGATCCACATGGCGGGCAGCTGCCGCATGGGACCCGACTCCGATCCCGACGCAGTCGTCGATCAGTACTGCCGCGTGAAGGGCGTCGAGCGACTGCGAGCCGTCGACACATCGATCTGGCCCGAGACGGTCCGCCGCTGCCCGAACGCGAGCGCCGTCATGACCGGCGAACGGGCAGCCGCATTCTTCGACTAGTGCACTGGGAGGCGCTGATGGAAATCGTCGACGGACAGCTACACGAGCCGGCGCCGTGGCGGGAATGGGGCGAGCACGACATACAGACCAGGCGGAGCGTTCTGACCGAGGCTCTGCTCGCCGGCATGGACGCCATCGGCGTCGACGCCGTCCTGCTGTTCCCGGTCGAGGATGAAGCATGGGCGCAAGAGCTCGCGCGCCGAGAGCCGGCACGATTCGCCTGGGTGCCGATGGTCACCGGGGGCGATCCAGCCGAGCTCGGCTGGGACACCGGCGACGAGGAATCGGGGCTCGGGCGCGACGCGATCAGGCCCGACGCCGTCGACATCGAGGCTCGGATCGAGACGGTCCGCAGCCGCCCGGGAGTCGTCGCGCTGCGGATCGTCCCCGCCGGCTGGCCGGGGGAGGTGGAGCGTCTGAAGGAAGGAGGTTACGAGCGCACGTTCACCGCCTGTGAGCGACAAGCCATACCGGTGTTCCTGATGGTCACTGGTCATCTCGATCTGGTTGCGCCAATCGCCGAGAGGTATGGTGATTTGACGCTCATCATCGACCACGTCGGCTTGCCACAGCCTCCCGCGGAGGCACCCGACACGCCGCCGTTCAAGAAGCTCCCCGAATTGCTCGCGCTCGCTCGCTACCCGAACGTCGCGGTCAAGCTCTGCGGCGTGCCGGGACTCTCCATGGAGCAGTACCCGTTCAACGACGTATGGCCGGCCGTGCGCGAGTTGGTCGACGCCTTCGGCGCGAACCGGCTCCTCTGGGCATCGGACATCGGCCGCTTTCGCGGACGCGTTGGCTGGCACGTACGCGTGCCGGGCACCGAGGCGCACTACCCCGGACAGCACACGTATGCCGAGTCGCTGTCCTTCTACCGGGACACAACGCTGCTCTCCCAAGAAGAAAAGAAGCTGATCCTCGGGGGGACCTTGCGGGAGCTCCTCGACTGGCGAGGCGCGTGAGGTGCAACGGTCCGCCGATCGGGACCGGTTACGCAAGAATTGGCTGCACGGACACGGCGAGCGAGAATTGGAGCAGGCGCGATGAAGACTGTTACGGGACTTGACCGGCAGCCACTGACGGCGGCGATGGGGACCGCGATCCACGGGGTCGATCTGAGCGGTCCGCTCGACGAACAGATGATCGACGCGATCGAAGATGCGGTCAGCGCTTCCGGCGTGGTCTTCTTCCCGGGGCAGTCTCTCGACCCGGCCGTCCATCTCGCCTTCGCAAAGCGCCTCGGCGAGATCAAGTCGCCGTCGCCGCTGCTGGGAGGCACGCTCGAGGAGGACGGCTATCCCGAGATCGGTGTGATCACGATGGGCCGGGGTGGCCGCGCTTCGCCGCCGCGCGCCGATAGCTGGCACACGGACACGACCTACAGCGACGCGCCGCCCCGCTACACCGTCCTGCACATGCAGATCGCGCCTCCGGTCGGCGGTGACACGCTCTGGGCGAGCACGAAGGCCTCGTATGACGCGCTCTCGGAGCCGCTCAAGCAGTTTCTCGAGCCGCTGACCGCGACGCACGTCGCGCATTCCCGCTCCGACCTGTCCGCCGTCCATCCGGTCGTGATTCGCAGCCCGAGGGATGGCCGGAAGGCGCTGTTCACGAACCCGCTGTTCGCGCGGCGGATCAACGAGCTGCAGGAGGAGGAGAGCCGGGCGATCCTCGCGATGTTGGCCGTTCATGGCATCCGGCCTGACTTCACGTGCCGTTGGCGCTGGGGCCGGGGCGACATCGCCGTGTGGGATAACCATTTCGTCTGGCATTACGTGACTGGGGACTTTCTGCCCGAGCCGCGTCGGATCCACCGCATCGAAATCGACGGGGAGAAGCCGGTGCCCGCGGCGGCGTGAGCGCCGGGTTCTCGCGGGGCCGCGGGCCTAGGGCTCGCTGACCGACACCGGTTCGCTTGAGCGGGCGAGCAGGGATGGGTTCAGATCCTTGACGTTCGTCTGGCCGAGCAACGTCAGCGCGACGGTCAGCTCGCTCGCCAGCAGGTCAAGGATGGCCCCGACCCCGGCACCGCCCGCGGTGGCGAGGCCGTAGATCCACGGCCGACCGACGAGCACGGCGCGCGCGCCGAGGCACAACGCCTTGACGACGTCGCTGCCGCGCCGGATGCCGCCATCGAGGAGGATGTCGGTGCGGTCGCCGACCGCGTCTACGATCGGCGGCAGCGCGTCGAGCGACGCGAGGGCGCCATCGAGCTGGCGGCCGCCGTGGTTGGACACTATGACCGCGTCGGCGCCGAGGTCGGCGGCGCGCTGAGCGTCGCCGGGATCGAGGACGCCCTTGATGGCGAGCGGTCCGGTCCATCGCTCGCGGATCCAGGCGAGCTCGTCCCAGGTGACGCGCACCATCGAGCGGTTCATGCGGCCCGCCGCGGCGTTTGCCTGTCTGACGAGCGACCGCAGCGTCAGTGGCGCCGCGGGCGCCAGAGCCTTGACGACCACACGGCGGTGGACGACGACGCCGGCGGTCCAGTGCGGGTGGCGCGCGATGGCGACCGCGTTACGCGCCGTCAGGCGCGGCGGTAAGGCGAAGTTGTTCTTGATGTCCCGCTCGCGTCTGCTGCCGACGGGCGTGTCGACCGTGACCGCGAGTCCGCGGTAGCCGGCGCGGGCGGCGCGGTCGAGCAGCTCGCCGTAGAACTCGCGGCTCTCGAATGGATAGAGCTGATACCACGGCTTCGGGTCGGCGGCTGCCGCGACCTCCTCGATCGTGTGCCCCGAGGCGCCCGACATGATCAGCGTCGTCCCGCGCGCGGCCGCGGCGCGCGCGGCGCCCGGGCAGCCGTCCGGGTGAAAGAGCGAAGAGCAGCCGACCGGCGCCAGCAGGATTGGCATCGCCAGCTGCTGGCCGCACACCGTGCTCGAGAGCCCGATCGGCTCGTCGTTGTGGTGGATCCGGGGGCGCAAGCTGAGCGCCGTGAACGCCTCACGGTTCGCCTTTACCGTCACCTCGTCCTGGGCGCCGCCGTCGAGGAAGTCGAAGACGGCCGTGGGTAGCCGGCGGCGCGCCTGGAGGCGGAAGCTCTCGACGTTGTAGAGCTTCCCCACCGTCAGTCCCGTTCGATTGTCGAACCGTCGCGTGGGAACTGCAGCACGAGGAGCTGGCACCCCTCGGCGCTGGCGGTGAGCACTGGGGCGCTCTCGCTGGGGCCGACCCAGAGCAGCGAGGAGCGCGGCAGAATCCGCGCCCCGGCGAGCGATCCTTCCGCGACGAGGTAGTACTGGCCTCCGCTTCCGGCGGGCTCCGGGCCTGTCGCAGTCTCGCGCGCGGCGATCACCAAGCGGAAGCTCGCGAGTCCGTCCTCGTGCGGCTCGATCAGCACTTCGGTCCGTGTCGGCGCGAGTGGGGCAGAGACGAGCTGGGTCACGATGTTGCGGCCGGCGCGAGAGAGCATCAGCTCACGGTTACCCGGCATCCAGTGCGCGTTCGTGTCTCCGCGCGGCCGCAGCGTGAAGAACTTCACGCCGCCGGGGCCGGAGTCGATCGGTCCGTATGGCGTTGACGGGTCGGCATAGTGGAACGTGATCGGCGTCGCGCGGCGCTTGCCAAGCGTCGGCTCGTCACCCCCGATGATCACCTGGAACTGACGCACCTGGTGAAAGTGCGGCGGGACCATTGTGTAGCGTGAGCGCCCATCCGGCGTCTCAGGCCGGATCTCGATCAGGAAGCCTTGGGGTCCGAGAGCGGCGTCGCGCACCTCACCGAAGTAGTTGGCGATGCGGGAATGACAGCCGTCGCGGTGATTCTCGCGTGAAACCTCCACCTCGTCCGCAGCGATCGTTTGCATCGAAGTCTCCTCCTAACTCGGCGTGACCGTTATGTGAATCGCGTCCTCGCCGGGGATCTCACCGGCGAGCGTTCGGATGCCGCGGTCGAGTTCGTCGATCGTGAGCGTGTGCGTGTGCAGCTGCGCGAGCGGGTAGCGCCGGGATTCGATCACGCGGATCGCCTGCTCGACCGCCCAGGCTGAGGGCTCGCCCGTCCCCTGGAGGCGCAGGCGCTTCGCGATGACGGCCTCGGCCGGGAAGTCGGGGATCGTCCCGCCGGCCTTGTGCCCCGCGAGGACGATCGTCGCTTCAGGGCCGGCCGCCGCGATCGCGACGTTGACCGGCTCGGCGGCTCTGGCGCGAGGATCAGCCGGCGGGACCGGCGAGCTCGCGGCGCCCGGGGGCTTGCGCCGGATCGTGACGTCGACGGCACGATCGACGCCCTTGCCGTCTGTGATCTCCTGAATCGCCGCGACGACGTCCTGCTCCTCCGCGTCGATCGCGTGCGTCGCGCCGAGCTCGAGCGCCAGCTCGAGCTTGTGCCGATCGCGTGAGAGGCCGGTGACGATGATCGTCTCGGCGCCGGTTTCGCGCGCGGCGATCACGGACGCGAGTCCGCGCTGCCCAGGTCCGAGGACGAGGATGCTGTCCCCGGCCTTGGTGCCCGCCGCCTGGATGGCCCACGTGAAACCGGCCGACAGCGGGTTATAGAAGACCGCATCCTGGATCGGGAGCTCACGATCGATCTTGAACAGCACCGACTCTGGACGAAGGTGCAAGTACTGCGCGTACCCGCCGTGCAATCCCGATCCGAGCTCCGCCGAGACGAACCCGTACACGGCCTGCGTCACGCACAGGCCGACCCCCCGCGTGCAGTTCTGGCAGCGGCCGCAGCGGATGACCGGATGAACGGCAACCCTGTCGCCGACATCGACCCGCCACGCCTGCGATGCCTGCGGAGTGATCTGCGCGATCCTGCCCACCGGCTCGTGTCCGGGAATGTTCGGATACATGATCGGACCGAGCGCGGCCTTCGAACCGCGTCCGAACACGCCCTCGTATTGCGAAACGTCCGAGCCGCACATGCCGCAGCCTTCGACCTCGAGCAATGCCTCACCCGGCATGAGGTCCGCCGGAAGCGAAAACGATCCAATCTCGATTGTGCGGTCGTCTGTCTGAACAGCCGCTCTGACACCCACGAATCTCTCCTTTGCGATCCTGACACTAAAACGACAAGCGCCCGCTTGCTGTTCAGATGCCAACCTCCACGACGACGTAACCCGACTCGACCGTCGTCCGGTACGTTTCAACCGGCGGCGGCACCTCCACACCCTCGCTGTAACGAGCGTCCGGGTCGACGTCGGGATGATCCTGGACGTATGCCCTGTAGGTCGCGACATGCACGCCCGCATCGAACACGGCCTCTCCATCGCGAAGGTCGAATTCCCACGCGTGCCACGGGCAACGGATCAGCTTCCGGTCGGGATCGAAGTCGACCTCCGGGGGCCGGTCCACGTGAAACCGCGGCCGCGTCAGGTTCGTGAGCGCGCCGAGACACAACGGCCCGCCCTGATGCGGGCAGCGGTTGCGCACCGCGTAGTAGACACCGGCTACGTTGAAGACGCCGATCGACCGCCCACCGAGCGTGACGATCTTCCGCGCGCCCGCTGGGATCTCGGTGGCGGAAGCGGCGACGTAGCGGATCGTCGCGCGGCGCCTGCGCTGCGCGGTTCTCGCGGGCTGCGGCTTTGATGCGCTCATCCGGGGGTGGTCCAGCGCCGGTAGGTGCGACGGGCGTTGCCGGACATGATCCGGGTGCGAAGCTCGCCCGGCAGCGTCGCCGCGAACGCGCCCGCGTCCAGGTAGTCCCAACTCGGGTAGTTGCTGCCGTACATCAGGACCGGCTCGAGCCTGTTGAGCTCGATGAAGCGCACATACTGCTCCGGGTCCTCGACGCCGTCGCCACGATGGATCACGAACCGGACGTTGTCATGCAGGTACAGCGTCGGGCTTCTCTGGACCCACGGCACTTCCGAACGCGATGAGCGCCACTCCTTGTCCATCCGCCACATCAGCGTTTGCATGAAGTCAAAGCCACCGTCCGCGAACACGAACACGAGCGTCGGGAGCCGATCGAACACGCCGTTTGCGATCAGGCTGCAGAGTTGCACCATCGAGTAGATCGGCTGCTGCGAATACTCCTCCAGGAAGTAGCGCGGATAGCCACCCGCCGTCGGCGCGCCGAGCGCGCCGGCGGCGCGGTCGGCATGGATCGCGACCGGCAGCTCCCGCTCGGCGGCCGCCTTCCAGATCTCGAAGTACGCGTCCTCGCCGTAGAGCACGTGCGTCTCGAGCGGCACGGCGACCTGAACGAAATCACCGTGCTCGCTCCAGCGCTCGATTTCCTTGACCGCTTCGCGCGGTCGGCGTGGGCCCACCCGAATCGTTCCCTTCAGCCGACCGTCCGGGTTCGTCGAGGAAAGCCAACGATCCGCCAGCCACTCGTTCGTGCCGGCCGCAACGGCGGCCTCGAAACCGGGGTCGAACATGTATCCCCTCGTCAACGGCAGCAGGATCGCAAACTCCGCGCCGGCCTCCTCGAGCACTTGCCGGCGCAGCAGCTCAGGATCAGAGCCGGGCGCGCCACCCTGCGGCGGTGCCGTCCCTTCGCGGTACGGCTCGATCGGCACCGAGTAGGGGCCGCCTTCGGGCGGCGTGAGGTGCTGCCCGCGGTACGGCCTGGAGATGTACGCGTTCAGGTCGCCCGGCTGCGGCGGCACGGGGTGAACGGCGACATCGATGATGCCCACGAGCGGGAGCTCCGGGCCTCAATCAGCCGGCCGGTCGCCCGGCAGGTGATACAGCTCGCGTGCATTCTCGAACAACACTCGCCGCTTGAGCTCGGCCGAGAGCCGCGGAAGCGCGTGCTGGGGATGATCGAAATCCCAGTGGGGATAATCGGTCGAGAACAGGATGTGGCGATCGGCGCCGAGCTCCTCCCACGCCTGGAGCACCGGCGCCTCCCCGTAGAACGGCTCTTCGATCGGCTGCGTGGCGAAGAACACGTTGCGGTACAGGTAGTGACTCGGGAGCTCCTTCACGTCCGGCACCTCCGAGCGCAGCAACCGCCAATTACGGTCCAGATGACTGCCGAGCGCGAGCGACCACCCGACCCCACCCTCGACCATCACGAACCTCAGCTCGGGAATCCGCTCGAAGATTCCGCTGCAGAGCAGGCTCGCGGCGTGCGACGCGTAGACGGCTGGGTACGCGGCGGTGTGCCACTCGAAGAAGAACGAAGGCTGTCCGTAAGGCGTGATGTGGCTCGAGATCGTCCCAAGCTGGTTGTTGGTGGCGTGCACCGCCACCGGCAACCCGCGCTCGGCCGCCGCGCGCCAAATCGGCTCATACATCGGATGACCGAACGCCGGCTGATACGCGTGCACCGCGAGCACCTGCACGAAGTTCGGGTGATCGCCCCAGCGCTCGATCTCCCCGATCGCCGCCTGCGGACTGTGCGCGGGCACGCGGATAGCGGCCCGGTAGCGGCCGTGCCAGTTGTACTCGCCAAGCCACGTCGCCGCCTGCCACTCATTGATCGCCGCGCAGCACGCCGCGTCCGCCGCGGGATCCGGAACGTTGCCCGAATTATGGTGATTCAGGATCGCGATATCGATCCCCGCCTCGTCGAGCAGCTGGCGCTTCAACAAATCCGGATCACACCCCGGGGGACCCGCCTCGGGCATCGCATCCACCCGAAGCGCATGATTGATCGTGTCGATCCGAATCCCGAGCGCATACCGGTGGCGTAGCAGGTGATGCCAGCGCGACGGCAGATACTCGCAAAACTCCGCCGCAGACCGAAAGACCGGATGCACGTCGCAATCGATCACACGAATCGGCACGCGCGACCCGGTACCGACCTCAGCCGGCGAACCCAGCCGCTCCTCAACAGAGATGCTCATGACGACCGCTCCTCCACGCCTTTCGATCTGGTCCCGGCCAAGCGCCGCTGCACTCGGCGCAGTTTATCGTCAGCGGCGTAGAGCACAGCGCTAATCGCGCGGCACGGGGGGCAGCGGCACTGGGCAGCTCGTGCCCAGCTGCTCCAATGTGTCGGTATCGACGTCCGTGCGAAAGGTTGCGTGAAACCGGTTCACCAGTCCAGCGCTACCGACGATGAAGCACAATTCGACGATCTCGCGCGTACTGAAATGGCGCTCCAGATCGCCGTAGAGCTCGTCGTCGATCGGTTCCATTCGCGCGAGTGTCCGCGCGTAGCGGACGATCGTGGCCTCGCGGGGGCTGAAGAGCTGCGGCGGCGGGAGCGGATCCTCCAGGTGCGCCATCTGCTCATCACTGATTCCGCTGCTCCGACCGAGCAGCACGTGCGTGGGCACTCAGTAGTGACAGTTGTTCGCGATCGACGTCGTGAGGTAGGTCAGCTCGCGCTCGACGAGCGGGAGCGACCCACCGGAGTAACCGACCTGGCTCAGCTGGAAGAGCGCCTCGACCGCGTCAGGGTGCTGCGCCAGCGCGCCCATCACGTTGTGGATCCTTGGCGGTAGGCCGCGCTCCTCCGCGATCCGCAGCTGATCGGCAAAGCGCTTGCGAAGACGCGGATCTAAATCCGGATCGTTCGGATCCACCAGTGGAATCCTGGTCACGCTTGCAATATAGCGCTCGGAGACCTTTACGGTAGAGGAAGGTGCTTCACCGGCAATGATCCCGGTCGGTCACGTCACTGACTGCCCATCTGCCGCCCGGAGAGTGTGGCCTCCGGCGTCGAATCGGCGCCGCTTCGAGATGCGCGCGAGCCCCAGCGAAACCAGCGTTCTGCGTTGCCAGCGAGAATGTCAGGGTTCCATTCCGCAGGGAATACACGCGCGACATCCGCGACGGATATCGTGTCCCAGCTCGGGTAGCCACTGCCGAAACAGACGAGCTCTGCGAACGGAGGGAAGGCCCTGGCGAGCCTCTCGATCGTTCCCGGTCGCGAAGCCAGTTCGAGGCCGTAGGTGCTGATGCGAAAGTGCCGGCGGAAATAGTCCTCGGGCGATTCTCTGACCCAGGGAACCTCACGCCGGTGGCCGAGCCAGGCAATCTCCATGCGATAGAGGAGACCTGGAACCCAGGCGATGCCACCGACGACGTGGATGCGCAAGTCGGGGTAGGTCTCGAACACTCCCATTGAGATCAGGTTGCTGACGTGACTGGCGAGAGCCCCGGCAGAAAGGGCAGAGTATTCGGCGAAAGTGAGCGGCAATGCGCCAGCGGTCGGCATCGACGGCTGGTCCATCAAGCCGTCACCGCCGCGGTGAATGATCACAGGTAGGTCGTTCTCTATCGCCGCCTCGTAAATCGGGTGGTAAAGAGGGTGACCGAACGATTTCCCGATCGCGTTTGCGGCCAGCAGGACGCCCGCGATCTGCGGGTGCGACCCGAACCGGCGGATCTCAGCCACCGCGTCCGCCGGCTGCTGGCTGGCGACGAGGACGGCGCCGAAGAGTCGCGGGTCGCGGTCCAGCCACTGCTCGACGGTCCACTGATTGAGCGCACGCACGACGGCGGACGCGAACATCGGGTTCGCAAGCGCCGGCGAGAGCATCCCGCGATCGTGGACGAGCAGCGCCCTCGCCACCCCCACATCCCGAAAGAGATGCTCCGCAAACGTCTCATAGTTGGCACCCGCAGCAGCCGGAAGATCGTCGCCGGCCGGGTTCGAGTAGCGAACGCTGGGGACGATCCTCCGCCAGGGATTCACCTCATTCGTCAGCGCGCTGGTCTTCCTCCGCAACTCAGCCCAGGTGCGCCATCCCGCCGGAAGGTATTCCATGACCTCGGCCTGCGATGGCCAGCGATGGTGCACGCAGGTGTCGATGACAGGCGGGGCCGCCATGTGCTATGCGCGCATCGGCTCCGCCGGCTGCCGAGCGGGGACGGCAGGCAGGCGGAGGTGGCGTCGCGCGTTCTCGTGGAAGACGCGCTCGTGCCAGCCCTGCGGCAGGATCGACTCCAAGTACGTGGGAACGTCGGTGTCGAAGTGGGGGTAGTCACTCGAGAAGCACAAAACGTCCTCGATCCCGTCAAACGAGGACAGAAGCTCGACGAATCGACCTCGATCGTGAGACGTCGTCTCGATCGGCTGCGTGGTCAACGCGACTCGTTCGCGCAGATACTCGCTCGGCCACTTCTTCACCCATAGACTCGCCTCACGCAACTGCTCGTAGTGTGCGTCAAGGCTTGCGGCCAACCACGGCAGCCATGCGACGCCCGCTTCCGCGCAAACGATCGACAAGTTCGGATACTTCTCAAAAACGCCGTGGACGATCAGGCTCGTGAGATGCAGCGGCACCGACTTGATCGAGGCGTAGAAGTCGAAGTTCGAGCTGTGCAGACCGCCGGCGCGCCATGGCATCACAGCGCTGATCACCTCGTTGCCGCTCGAGTGCAGATGGAGTGGGAGCTCGAGCTCGGCCGCGGCCTCGTACACCGGGTGGTAGATCGGGTGTCCAAAGGGCTTTCCAAGTGAATTATGAGCGAGAAAAGCGGCGGCAATCTTCGGATGGGTACCTACTCGCCTGATTTCTGCCGCTCCGTGCTCGGGTACATGCAGAGGCACCATGCACACGCCGCAGAGGCGCTCGTCACCCTTCCCGTCGAGCCAGCGCTCCACGTTCCAGTCGTTCATCGCCCGCACCACAGCCTCCGCGAACTCAGGATCGGCATGTCCCGCCTCGTCGCCAACGCCGAAGCTGAGCAGCGCGCGCTCGATTCCAAAGGCGTCGAGCAGCTGCTCGCGCATCAACTCGTAGTCGCTGCCGGGTGGACCGCCTTTCTCCGGGTACGCGTCCTGGCGGTGGCCAGGATGGTTCCCGTCGACATCTGGGTACGCGGGCATCAGCGGCACCTTGCGCCCGTCGGCCCGCCACACGAACTCACGCCACCGCGACGGAAGATACTCGCGCAACTCGTCGTCGCTCATCCGCGTCTGATGCACGTCGCAATCGATCACCGGCCCGCTATAAACCGAGCTCACCTCTTTCCGTTGCTACTTCCGCGCGCGTGCGTAGTTGCGCAGCACGCCGATTCCCTCGATCTCGATCTCGATGGTGTCACCATCGACGATCGGCGCGACGCCCGGAGGCGAGCCGGTCGAGATCACGTCGCCCGGGAACAGTGTCATCACATGCGAGATGTAGGAGATGACGAACGCCGGCGTGAAGAGCCAGTCCGACGTCGAGTGGCTCTGGCGCGTCTCGCCGTTGACGCGGCATTCGAGGTGCCGGCTGCTGACGTCGATGTCGGTCTCGATCACCGGCCCGAGCGGCGCGAAGGTGTCGAAGATCTTGGCGTCGACCATGTAATGGGTGGACGCCCACTTGGCAGGGTCGGAGAAGGGACCGGCGGTGACGTCGTTCATGCAGGTGTAGCCGAAGATGTGCTCGTGTGCGTGCGACTCGGGGACGCACTTGGCCTCGCGTCCGATCACGATCGCGAGCTCGCTCTCGTGGTTGACGATGTGCCCCTCCGGCAGCTCGATCACGCCCTCGGGGTGGTTCAGCCCGGTTGGCGACTTGAACCACAGCGAGGGCTGCTCCGGCGGGTCGATTCCGGCCGCGGCGAAATGCGCCCCGTAGTTCGGGCCGATCGCGATTATCTTGCTCGGCACGGTCGGCGCCAGCAGTCGCACATCAGCGAGCGCGACACCCGCGTCGCCGGTGCTCCGAAACGCGCCAATCGAACCCTCGAGCCGATGCACGGCGCCGTCCCGCAGCTCACCGTGGTGAGCTCGACCCTCGTGCTCGTAGCGCACAAAGGTAGCCACAGCGCTAGCCCCCTTTCTCAGCGCGCGCCGCTTCGCCGTCGCGGGAGCGGCGCTCGACGAAGACGGTGCCGTCCTCGATCGTGACGCGGTATGGCCGGACGCGCGTGTGCTTGGGGTCCGCGAGGCAGCGGCCGGTGGAGAGCTCGAACTCGAACCCGTGCCAGGGGCAGCGCAGGATGAGCTCGTCGGTCAGCTCGTACTGGTCGACATCGTCGCCGATGACCTTCTTCAGCAGCCGCCCGCGTGAGAGGGGCGCCCCGGAGTGCGCGCAGCGGTCGCGCATCGCGTACACGGTGCCGTCGAGGTCGCGCGCGACCACGACGCCCGTTCCGTCGACGACGGCGGCCTTCAGCTGCCCTGGCTCGATCTCGGCGAGCGGGAAGAGCGCGTGCTTCATACCTGCAGCAGGCGTCTGAGCCGCGGATAGGAGTCGAGCGCGTTCTGGTAGCGGATCTTGGCCTGGAGCTCGTCGCCGAGCCCGGCGAGGACGTCGCCGGAGTCGGCGTCGAAGTGCGGGTAGTCGGTCGAGAAGACGTATACGTCCTGGGTCTGGGTCAGGTCGATCAGCTTCTCGAATTGCCCCGGCGTCACCTCGGTGATCGGCTGGGTGGCGGCGCGCACATTGGAGCGGATGTGCTCGGACGGCAGCCGCTTGACCCACGGCGTGCCTGAGCGGAGCTCCTTGAACTGCGCGTCCAGACGCCACATCAGCCATGGCAGCCACGTCACGCCGGCTTCGAGCATCGAGACCCGCAGCTCGGGATAGCGATCGAACGTCCCGTTGACGATCAGGCTCATCGTCTGGTTCATGGCCGCCTGCGGGGCGGCCATCGAATGCCAGCCGATGTAGTAGCGCGGCCAGCCCAGCACCGTGTTCGTCGTCATCCCGTGGTGGAACGCGACGATGAGATCGTTGCGCAGCGCGGCTTCCCAGATCGGCCGAAAACGCGGATCGCCCCACTCCCAGTTGGTGAGGTTCGGCAGGATCACCTGCACGATGCGCGGGTGCGCGGCGACGCGGTCGATCTCGCGCGCGGCGTGCTCGGGGTCCTGCGCGGCGACGTGAACGGAGCCGCACAGCCGCGGCTCGCGCTCGAGCATCTCTGCGATCTGCCAGTCGTTGTAGGCCGCGGCCATCGCGGCGGCGAACTCGGGCTCGCCCGGGAAGGTGCTGGGGAAGAACAGCGAGCCGTTGATGATCGGCGTCGTCACGCCCTCGCCCTCGATCAGATCCTTGACCAGGTTCTCGACCTTGCTCGACGGGTACTCGCGCGAGTCGTGGATCCACGTCTCGCGGCTCGCCATGCTCGGAACCGGAGCCGCGTACGAAAGCGGCTTGGGGACGCCGAGCCACAGCCCGCCTTCGCCCTTCAAATAGCGCGCCCAATGCGGATCGATGTACGGGATCAGATCCGTCATCGTCAGCCCGTTCGGCGGCTGCTCATGGACGTCGGTGTCGATCAGCAGCGTCCCGATCGGACGCTCATTTTTCGCCAGCTCGCTGCTGGCCCGCGCGGTTTCAACGGCCATCGCGCTCACGCTCCATCGAATTCGGCACCCCACGCACAGGGCGCCGGTTTTGCAGAACCAACATCATTGTCGCGCCTCAAGCGCTGGAATATCGCGAATCTGCGGCTACGCCGAGATCGCGTCGGCGTCGGAGATCAAAAGGTACCCGAGTTCGGCTCGGTTTGCTGCCAGATTGCGCTGCGCCGGCGTACTTTGCCCGAGCTCGGTAGCGTCGTGACCCGCCGTGGTCGAGCATCGACGCCGCTTCACGGTGGACTGAGCACGAGCGGAATCTGGCCCGGCGAGGCGTGGTAGGCTCCGCCCAGAGCGTTCTGAGGATGGTGAACCGTTGGGGAGGTGCTGCGAAACGTAGATCGTCGCACGAATGCAGGCAGCGGGAGGCACCACAAGTGTCGTTCTCGCGCCGGCGAGCTGGCTCGGACTCTCCACATGCCAGTATGTCATGGGTACTCGATGAGGGTGAGTGGCCACTGGGTGCGGATGCGCGGCGTGTGTGTCGAAAGCTGACGATCAGGGCTGGTCGTGGTGTGTTGGCGGCCGGTTGACGGGGCAAGCAAACCGATTGGAGGAGCTGTGATTGGGTTGAGCCGTCGATCTCTCGTAGGTATTGGCGTGGCTGCCGCAGTCGCGGCGCCGGCTGTCCTGATGTCCGGCAATGCGTTAGCGGCTAGGTCGGCCCATGCACGCCTGGGTTCAGCCGCGAACTCATTTGCGGGATTGCGCCCGCAGCTTGGCCCGCCGGTGGGACGTGCAAGACCCGCCAAAATGGCTCCGGCCCTCGCTCCGGCCGGGCCCTCGCCGTGGACACAGCTGTCGCATGCGCCTCCGTTCGATCCCGGCACGATGCTGTTGGCCAGCGACGGGACGGTCCTCGTGCACGTTGAACCTCCGTCCGGAGGCACGAGCCTTTGGTACAAGCTCACGCCGAACTCCAAGGGCAGCTACATCGACGGGACGTGGAGCCAGATCGCGTCGATGCCGTCGGCTTACAACCCTCTGTATTTCGCCTCCGCGATCCTTCCCGACGGGCGCATGATCGTCGAGGGCGGTGAGTACCTCGGAGGGACCCCGACGTGGACCAGCCGCGGCGCGATCTACAACCCGGTGACCAACAAGTGGGACTCGGTTGCGCCACCGGTGGGTTGGACGAACATCGGCGACGCCCAGAGCGACGTGCTCGCCAACGGCACCTTCATGTTGGCCCAGGCGTGCCAGAACTGTCTCTCGGCGACCCCCATCCTGTCGACCGCCGATGCGTTCTTCAACGCGACTGGTCTGAACTGGACGACGGTCCCGGGGCCTGGCAAGAATGACCCCAATGATGAGGAAGGCTGGACGCTCGAGCCGAGCGGTCAGATATTGACGGTCGACACCTGGTTGACTCCCACCACCGAGCTGTTCACTCCATCTGCTCTGAGCTGGTCGTTCGCCGGTAACACGCCGAAATCGCCGGTGAACAGTCCCGCGGTCGAGATCGGCCCGCAGATCGAGATGCCCGGCGGTAACACGTTCGTGGTCGGCGCCGGGTCAGGCGCGGAAGCGCCCGCGGCGTGCACGACCCATACGCCGGCAGCAACGGCCCTCTACAACTATGCACAGGCCAGATGGATCACTGGTCCCTCGATCCCGACCATCGGAGGCCTCCAATACGACAGCGCGGACGGGCCTGGCACGATCCTGCCGGATGGAAATGGCCTGTTTGATGTGAGCCCCTGCGTGTACAACGCGCCGATCGCGTTCTTCCAGTACAACGCGAGCTCCAACACGCTGTCCCCGGTTGAGAACGTGCCGAACGCCGCGAACGACTCGACGTACTACACCCGGTTGCTCGCGCTGCCGAACGGGCAGGTGCTGTTCAACGACGGCAGCCGCCGGATGGAGGTCTATACCGCCGGTGGGACTCCCAACCCGGCGTGGGCCCCGTCGGTCTCGGGGATCAGTTCCGTCACCCTCAAGCCCGGCCAGACGGCCAACTTGTCAGGCACGCAGCTCGCCGGCCTGGATCCGGGTGCAGCCTACGGTGACGACGTCCAGGACAACACCAACTTCCCCCTGGTGCGGATCACGAACTCGGCGACCGGTGTGGTGACGTATGCCCGAACGAGCAACTGGAGCTCCGTCTCGATCGCTCCGGGCGCTGCATCGTCAACGAGCTTCACCCTTCCGAGCACAACCCCGGCGGGGGCGAGCACTCTCGTCGTGGTCGCGAACGGGATCGCCTCCGCGCCGGTGCCGGTGACGATCACCTGATCGCGTTGCAGCTCTCGCTCGCCTGAGGCGGGGGCATCATCACGGCCCACCTCGACGTCGTCGGGGTGGGCCGCGTCACTTGTGGGTCGGGTGGGGTTGGCCCGCTCGGCTCCCCCAGCCGGTCCCCCCTAGCATGCAGAGAATGCGCAGGCCCTCGCCAGCGTGGGGTCCGGTCCTCTCAGGCGAGCGCGTGCGCTTGGAGCCGATCGATCCTCCGCGTGCTCGCGCGATGCTCGCCGGGGAACCCGAGCCGGAGCTCCCGTGGGAGGTCGGCTTCCCGCTCGCGCCGGTGCGCGACGCGTTGATCAGGATCGTCGCCGCGGGCGAGCAGCAAAGGGTGCTCGGACCGTTCTTCGCGTACGTGATCATCCGCGAGGCGGATGGCCGAGCGATCGGGGATGCGGGCTTTCACGGCCCGCCCAAGGAGGACGGAGAGCTCGAGATCGGCTATGCCCTGGTGCCGAGCGCGCGAGGTGCTGGTCTGGCGTCCGATGCGATTCGCCTGCTGATCGCGTGGGCTCGAGTCCAGCCTGGCGTCGGCGAGGTAATCGCGCGTGTCGAATTCGGCAATGCCCCCTCGGAGCGACTGCTGCGGCGGCTCGGATTCGGCTTCGAGGATGAACGGGGCGGAATGCGACGGTTCTTGCTGCGCGACCCCACACCGACATGAGCGATCCATACAAGCTGCAGCGGTTCGTCGATGCACAGGACGACGACGGCGCGTACGCGGCGGCGATGCGGGAGCTTCGGTCGGGCCGGAAGCGCGGGCACTGGATGTGGTTCGTCTTCCCGCAGCTCGCCGGCCTCGGGCAGAGCGCGGTGTCGCGGCGCTACGCGATCGCGTCGCTGGGCGAGGCCGAGGCGTATCTGGCGCATCCCGTCCTGGGACCGCGCCTGCTCGAATCGGCTCGCATCCTCACCGAGCTCGACGGACCGAGCGCGCACGACATCTTCGGCGGCGTGGACGCGATGAAGCTGCGCTCGTCGATGACTCTCTTTGCCCGTGCGGACCCTGCCAACCCGGCCTTCCGGAGCGTTCTCGAGCGCTACTTCGGCGGCGTCGGCGACGAGGCGACCGAGCGGCTGCTCGAGCTTGGCAGCTGAGCGCTCGCCACACGGTCTAGCCTTACGGCGTCGTGGAGATCTTCAAGGAGTTCACGTTCGAGGCGGCGCACCGTCTCCCGAATGTCCCGCCGGATCACAAGTGCGGCCGCCTCCACGGGCACTCCTTTCGTGTCGCGGTGCACGTCGAGGGACCCGTCGACGCCACCGTCGGCTGGGTGCGCGACTTCGCCGAGCTGTCGAGCGCGATCAAGCCCCTGATCGACCGGCTCGACCACTATTACCTGAACGAGATCGAAGGACTCGAGAACCCGACGAGCGAGGTGCTCGCGAGTTGGATCTGGGACCGACTGCTCCCCGCGCTGCCCGACCTCTCGCACGTGGTCGTCCGCGAGACGTGTACGGCGGGCTGCGTCTATCGGGGGGTCCGTGACGTCGATTGACGCGCTGGCGGTCCTCGTCAGCGGCGGTGTCGACAGCGCGATCCTGGTGGCCAAGGAGGCCGAGGACGGGCGCGTCGTTCACCCGATCTATGTCCGCTTCGGACTCGCGTGGGAGGCGGTGGAAGAAGGGCATTTGCGTAAGTTTCTCGAGGCGCTCCAGGATCATCGTGCCGTGCAAGCGCTGACCGTCTTGGCGCTCCCGGCAGCGGACATGTACGGCGGCCATTGGAGCGTGTCGGGGACCGACGTGCCCGATGCGACGACGCAAGACGATGCCGTTTACCTGCCGGGACGGAACCTGCTGCTGCTCGCCAAAGCCAGCGTCTGGTGCGCGCTGCATGGGGTGGGGAGCATCGCGCTGGGAACGCTGCGGGGGAACCCGTTCGCCGACAGCAGCGTGGAGTTTCTGTCCGGCTTCGCGGCGCTCGCGGGTGTCGCGCTGGGCAGCCGGCTCGACGTGGTGACCCCGTTTGCGGGCCTCACGAAGCGCGAGGTGCTCGAGCTCGGTCGCCGGCTCCCGCTCGAGCACACGTTCTCGTGCATCGCGCCCGTCGGCGCCGAGCACTGCGGGCGTTGCAACAAGTGCGCCGAACGGCGCAAGGGCTTCCTCGCGGCCGGCATCGAGGACCGGACCTCGTACGCCGCCCGATGAGCGACCGCGTCTTCGTCGCGCCCGTGTCGTTCGGGCTCGGCGATCTGGTCGTCTCGCTTCCCGTCATCCAGACGCTCGTGCGCGACGATCCGCCGGTGTGGCTGATCGCCCGCAGCTCCTCCCAGGCGCTGCTCGCGGAGCGAATCGCCGGTCTGGCCGGCGTGGTCGCCGAGGAGTCGGTGGCGAGGAGCCCAAGCGACCGGGTCGTCGATCTCCGCGACCATCCGCTGCAGCGCGACTACTGGTGGGGGTCGCCGGAGTTCGAGGCAGCGTGCGGCCCGCTCGACATCAACCAGATCCTCGACCGGATCGGCGCCGACCTCGGCGTGGCGGCGCAGTTCTCTTGCCCGGAGCCGCTGCTCGCCCATCCCCGGCGAGGCCTGGAGGACACGATCCTCTTCGTGCACGAGACCGACGGCGAGGACAAGTGCTGGTCCGGCGAGCACTGGGCCGCGGCCGCGGCAAGTCTGCGCGCCGGGGGCCACGACGTAGCGCAGGTCACACGGGGCAGCGGGTCCTCGCCGCTGCACGAGTTCGGCATTCCCGCGCTCGTGGCGCCGACGCCCGGCGCCGCGGTCGACGCCATGAGCGGGTGCCGCGGCGTGATCGGCATCGACACCGGCCTCACGCACATCGCCGCCCAGCAGTGCACGCCGACGGTCACCGTGTGTCGCCGCAGCTCGGTCTACTTCCGGCCGTGGCGCCACTGCCGGGTGCTGCGAGGCGGGCCGTGCACCGCGGCATGCGTCGACGCCGAAGCGCGGTACGCGTACAACCGCGAGGTCAGCCTGCAGAGCTTCCGCCCACCGGCTCGTCGCTGCCCATCGGGGTCGCCGTGCCTGGCGGACACGAGCGCGGAGGATGCTGTCGCGCTGTTGGCGGAGCTGTTGTGAGCGCGATCAGCGACTGGATCGAGATCGATGCGGCGCCGGATGCCGGGGTGCGCACGAGTCAGGCCGAGGGAATCGGGCGCGTCGTCGCGCTCGACGGTCTGGCGTGCTGGAACAACCTCGGCCGCAATGTCGTCTTCGCTGGCCCCGACCTGCGAGCGCGAGCCGTGTTCGGGAGCACGCTGTTTCCGGGCGAGGACGACCCGGCCCAATTCGACTTCGACATCCATGCCGTGCTGGACGTACCGGAGCTCGAGTCCATTGCGGTCCTCAACCACCTCGGGGTGCTCCGCGGGTTTAGCCGCGCGGACCTGCTCGCCGGCGACGGCGTGCATCTCGTCGAGCCGAGCGCCGTATGGACGTTCGTCGCCGACGTCGAGCGAACCGTCATCGCAGGCGGGCGCCTGGTCGGCGCGCGCCCCCGGTCCGAGCGCGCGCCCGGCGTGCTCGTCTCCGCACCGCTGCAGAAGCTCGCCAGCAATGCGGAGATCCCGGTTCAGGTGTCCGGCGAGCGGTGCGGGGAGGTGACCGCGCTCGGCGTCGTCCCCGCGCCCGGCGGACCGCTGATCGCGATCGGCGGCGACGGCACCCTCTCGCTGTCGCCGCTGCGAGGCGACGCGCTGGGGTCACCCCGCTGGGAGGCGGAGGTCGGATTCCGGGTCGCCGCGATCGCGTGGCACGGCGGTCACGTGCTGGCCGCCGGCCCGGACCGCAGCGCCGAGATCGACGACTACGACTGGGAGAGTCTGCGTGGCGGTGGGTTCGCGTCCTTCGACCCGGCGAGCGGGACGCTGCTCGCCGCCGCCTCGCTGCCGGACGAAGTCGCGTGGGGCACGGGCGGCGCCGCCGTTGTCGCGTTCGGAACGCTGCTCGCTGCTGTCGACCGGACCGGCTGCCTGCATATGCTCGACCCCAGCGGCCGGGTCACGATGCGGACGGCCCCACTCGCGCCTAGCTCGCTCGGGATCGCCCATGCCGCCGCCGTCGGGCCGCGCGTGCTGTGCGGCTTCAATCGCGGCGGGTACCGCCTTCACGCGTTCGCTCAGCCTGGCGAGAGCGGCGAGGCGGACGCGTCGGCGTAGAGCTTGAGGTGCTCGTAGGAGACGAATCGTCGCGTGCCTGCGTGCAGCTCCTGCAGATAGGCGTCGAACGCCTCCGACAGCGCCGAGAGCTGACCGTCGACGGCCGCGAGCCGCTCGCCGTAGCGCCCGTCACGGGCTGCCGCCGCCTCGGTCCTCGCGCGGCGGATCACGAGCACCGAGAGGCGGTCGAGGACCATGCCCGGGGTCTCGGTCGCGAGCGTGGCACTCGCCGGTTGCCGGAGCGCAGCCGCGAACGCGGCGTCGATCTGCTGCACGAGGCGGTGGCGCCCGAGGTTGAGCTGGTCGATCGCCCGCTTGCCGGCCGCGACCGTGGCATCGTTCGCGTGCGGGTCGCGGGTCGCGTCCTCGAGGTCCCACTGACGCAGGTTGGAGCGGACGAGCTCCAGCACCAACCCCGCCACCGCCGGGCCGGTCGCGGGCGGAGGCTGGGCCTCACGGACGGCTCGCTCCATCTCGACGATCAGCGCTTCCGCGCCGGGCAAGGCGGGCACCGAGCCGGCGCCGGCGTGGTCGCTCGGTCGCCGCGCCGGAGTTGGGGAGTCGGCGGCCGAGTGGGACGAGGCGGCCCCGCTCATCCTCCCTCGGCCAGATGCCGCAGGACCGATCGGGCGACGAGCGAGCCCTGGCCGAGCGCGAACGCGATCCGCCAGTAAGCCCCCGCGACGACATCGCCCGCCGCGAAAACGCCGGCGCACGACGTCCGGAGGTCGCCGTCGACGGTCACGAAGCCGCGACGATCGAGCTCGACCTGTCCGCGAAACGGCTCGGTGTTCGGCACGCGCGAGATCTTCAGGACCACTCCGCCGGCGGGCACCGTCCGCTGCTCACCGCTCGCGCGGTTGACCAGAACGACCTCCTGCAGCCGCGCATCGCCGTGCACGGATTCGACCTCCCACCCGGGCAGATCGACGATGCGGGGCTCGGCTCGGAGGCGCGCCTGGATGTCGGGGCGGGCCGTGAGGTGCGGGGAGCGGTGCGCCAGCATGACCTGGGACGCGGTCGAGGCCAGCTCGAGCGCGTCGAGCGTCGCGCTGTCGCCGCCGCCGACGACGACGACCGGCTTTCCCGCGAAACGGTCGGTGCCGGCGTCGATGTTGTAGGTCACATCGCCGCCGAAGGCGCCGTCGGGCGCCGCCGCGAGCTGCTCGGGAGCGGAACCGCTCGCGATCACCAGTGCCCGGGCGCTGAAGCGCTCATCGCCCGCCTGCACCCACCCGTCGGCGAGTCCAGCCGCGGTGACGGGCGCTCCGAGCCGCGCGCGCGGGCCGAGCACCGCGGCGGCTTGTTGCAGCTCGGCCTGCAGCGCCGGCCCGTCGGCGAACGTTCCCGTCGCCACGTTCCGGACACTGTGGTCGATCTCGGCCAACTGGCCGCCGAGTTCCGGCTGAGCCTCCAACAGCGTGGTGTCGAGCTGGATGTCCACGCACTCCAGCGCCGCGCTGAGCCCGGCGGGGCCGCCGCCGATCACGACCACATCGAATCGTCGCTCGGTCACCGGCGATGCCTCAGGCCGGGACGATCGTCTTGACCCCGCCGGTCGCCTCCACGATCGCCGCGGTGTCCCAGTAGAACAGCTCGATCTCGGCGATCTTGCCGCCAACGAGCCGGTAGCGCTCGACCATCCGCATCGGCACGGGCTGGCCGGTGTGCCTCGAGCGGCCGAGGAACGACACGAAGCAGACCACCTGATCGTTGCCGATGTCGACGAAGGACATGTCGAGCCCGTCGGGGACGTGCCAGGTCTCGTTCATCGCCTCGCCCATCCGCAGGAAGCCCTCGTGTCCGACGTGATCGCCGCCGTAGGGCATCGACGCGGGTATGTGAATCACGACGTCAGGGTCCAGGCAGTCGAGGACGGTGTCGACGCGAGGATCGCCAGGCTCGGGGCCAGACCCACCGGCGGCCGCGGCCTCGACGCGCTTCTCGGGGGTCTCGTCGTGCGCGACACGCAGGTCGTCATCGTGTTCACCCGGACCCAGCACGAACCGTTTGACGCAATCGACATTGGCGCTAGACACACCAGACCTCCGTGATCGTCGCGGATTGGCGCCGCAGGCTAAGGGTTTGCCCAGGACGCGTCAAGCGTCTCTCCGCCGGCTAGGGCGAGGTGACGGTCCGCGCCGCGCTGAGGTCCGAGTACGGCTGCGAGGCGCGCCACTGCCCGAAACGCCCCTCGTACTCGCCTTCGATCAGCGCGAGCCCACCGGTGCCGAACAGCACGCGCAGCGGCGGGTCGTCTGCGTCGGCGATTGCCAGCACGGCGTCCGCCGCCGCCTGCGGGTCGCCCAACGTCGCCCCCGGGCCGTAGGTCGATGTACGGCGCTCGCGCAGGACGTCGTGCTCGGCCGCGTAGGCCTCGTGCGGTCGGGAGGGGTCGCTCGCCGAGGCCTCGGCGCTCGTCGCGAACGCGCCCGGCTCGATCAGCGTGACATGGACGCCGAACTCCGCGACCTCGCCCGCCAGCGCCTGGCTCATCGCCTCGAGGGCCCATTTCGAGGCGCAGTAGAGCCCCAAGGAGGGGGCGGAGAAGTGCCCGCCGACCGAGGAGACCTGGATGATGTGACCGCCGCCCTGCTCGCGCAGGATCGGCAGCGCGGCCTGGCTGATCCACAGGGCCCCGAAGAAGTTCGTGTCGAGCTGCCTCCGCGCCTCTTCCTCGGTCACCTCCTCGACAACCGCATACTGGCCATAGCCGGCGTTGTTGACGACGACATCGAGGCGACCGAAGTGCTCATGGGCGCGACGCACCGCATCGAAATCGGCCGCGCGATCGATGATGTCGAGCTGGAGTGGCAGGAACGCGTCGCCGAACTCGGCCGCCAGATCGTCGAGCCTGTCGATCCGGCGCGAGGTGCCCGCGACGCGGTCGCCGCGCGCCAGCGCCGCCCGTGACCACTCGCGCCCGAAGCCGCTCGACGCTCCGCTGATGAACCATGTCTTGGTTGTCATCGGCGCATTCTATGTCGAGTGCTCTATTTCGTACGGCTATGCGAGAATCGCCGGCAGTCGACCGGCGGGTTGACCGTCGATCCGGTGATCCGCGAGGATCCGTCAGCCTGCCATGAGCGACTCAGCGTCGATCGAGGAGTACCTGGTGCACGCCGAGTTCCGCGTGCGCCACAGTCCCAGCGGGATCGGCGCCGCGGTCGTCAGGTCGAGCTTCGAGGCCGGCGAGCGCGTGTGGACGTGCATCATCAGCGATGTCACGCAGTGGCATTACATTCGCGTGCTGGAAACGGATCCCGATCCGCGGCCGAATTTCTCGACCGAGGCGATCGAGGAGGGGATCGAGCGCTTCGCCACGACTCTGCCGGCGCAAGATCGACTCCGAGAGCTGCTGAACGTGAACCCGCTGCACGCCGACGCACGCGGCAACGTGAGCGAGTAATACACCCAGACAAGGGAGAAACGTGGAATCGAGCGGAACCGGCGCCGGCTCAGAGGACCATACGCATCGCATACTCGAGCGGATCCAGCGGCTGCATCATCGGATCGTCGAAGCCGCACAGGCTGGGGGCGACATCCAACTCGATGTCTACGAGGCGACGCTGCGAGCGATCGCCGAGAACCAGAGCGCCTTCGGCACGTTCGCCTCAGTGGACTTCATCAAGCGGGCGATCGACGCACAGACCCAATACGCCCGGGACATGGCGGACCTGTTCGCGGCGACGGTGCAAGCGCAGTCGACGGAGCAAGGTCCCAGCGAGCATCACGACTGACACGCGGCCTATGTTTATGGCGTGGCGATGTGGGCGGCGATGATCTCGCCGTGTAGGTCGAGCAGCGTCGGAACGTCCTCCGCGGCGACCCGACCCATCCCGCACTCGGTGCAGATGCCCCAGTCGCGCGCGCCCGCGGGCGACTGCGCCAGGTAGGTGTCGATGAGCTTGACCTGTTCGCCGGTGGTTCCGGCCGGCTGCCGGGCGGGGAAGTAGGGCACCAGCGCGAAGTACAGCTCCGTCTCGGGTCCGAGCTGCAGTTCGCGCAGCGGCGCGAAGTAGCCGGGTTCGCGTTGGGCCTGCGGCACGGTGAATGAGACCCAATCCGGTGGCCGTCGCGCCCCGGCGCCGATCGCGTTTGCCAGAGCAACTTGAGGCTCGAGCGATTCCGGCTGCTTGAAGTGCTGGTGTCCGTAATCGCCGTAGCACAGGTGCAGCCCCGTCGGCACATCGTCGGGCACGTGGTCCACGCACCGGATCAGCGCGGGCGCGATCTCCGCCACCGATGATTGCGCGGGGCCGAAACCTCCCTCGAGCAGGCCGATCTCGACCGCGACATCCCACTGCACGGCGCAGCGATCGTGCGGCAATTGGGCGAGGAGGCGGTCGAGGTCGGCGAACAGCGCCGTTTCGTACGAGCTCGCGACGCTCGTGAGGTCCTCTGGCACGATCGTGCCGGCGACCGGCGCGAGCGGCGTCGGATATTGCACTTGGAAGCGCACGCCCGCCGGGATCGTGCCGTCGGCTTGGAGCGCGCTGAACACCGCGTACGACTCGGCGTAGTCGTTGGCGTACCCGAGGTCTGGCCACCGCACCGCGTCGGCGGAGACCCCTTCCGCGAGGCGAAGGTGCGGCAGCGCCGGTGCGTCCGTATCGCCCGTGTCGTACGCGCGAGTCGCGCCGCCGACGGCCTCGAACTCCGGCATCTGGAGGAACTTCTGAACCTGGAACAGGATCCAGTAGTTGCGCTCGCCGGTCTCGCCGTCGGTCATCCGCCGCACGCCTGTCGGAACGCGTGCGCTGATCTCGCGCATGACGGTCTCCGCGTCCGGCAAGTTGACCGAACCGTTGAAGTGAACGGTGCTGGGCGGCATCGGGTCCTCCGTTCTGCGCTCCGACGAGCGCGGTGATCGGGCTGCTCGGCAGCAACGTACCGGGCGCCCGGCGCCGGCGCGAGCGGAGATCAGAACGATCGGCCCGTGGTCACGGTTCGACGAGACCGCGGCGGATCGCGTACCGGGTCAGCTCGACCCGGTTGTGCATCCCGAGCTTCTCCAGGACGTTGGCCCGATGACGTTCGACGGTCTTCTCGCTGATCACCAGCGCCTGCGCGATCTGCCTGCTGCTGTAGCCCTCGGCGATCAGCTTGACGACCTCCTGCTCGCGCACCGTCAGCCGCGTTTCCTGGGGCGGGTGGTCGCCGCGTCCGCGCTCGAGATAGTCCCGAACCACGGGGCTCCCGGCGCCCGAGTAGAAAAACCGCTCGCCACGCATCGCGGCCCGGCATGCCTCGACGAGATCACGGTCGGCGACC
This sequence comes from uncultured Solirubrobacterales bacterium, assembly GCA_963763525.1. GTDB lineage: Bacteria > Actinomycetota > Thermoleophilia > Solirubrobacterales > Solirubrobacteraceae > Palsa-465. Next base: position 513,706 of record CAVXPA010000002.1, on the reverse strand, counting down.
GTCTTGAGCACGTATCCCGACGCGCCGGCCTTGAACGCTTCGTGGAGGTACTCCTCGTTCTGATGCATCGAGAGGATCAAGCTCTTCAGTCCGGGCCGCAGGGCATGCAGCTCGCGGAGCGCGTGGAGTCCCGTCATGCGGGGCATCGAGATGTCGACGATCACCAGATCGACGTCGTCCTTCAGCGCCCGCGCGACTGCCTCGACGCCGTCACCCGCTTCGGCGACCACCTCGAGGTCCGGCTCGGCGTCCAGCACCATCCGCAGCCCGCGCCGAACGACGGCGTGATCGTCCGCCAGCAGAACCCGAGTCTTGAGCGGCGTCGTGCTCAGTGCGTCCCCAAGGGCACGTTGAGCCGGACCTCGCAGCCGCCGGTGGCGTCGTGCCGGGTGATCGTCAGCGTCGCTCCGATGAGGCTCGCGCGCTCGCGCATGCCGCGCATGCCAGTCCCGGGCACGTATCCCGGCATCAGCCCGCGCCCGCGGTCGCGGACCGTGAGCGTGAGCTCGCCGTCGTCGCGGTCGAGCCTCAGCTCCGCGCGGTCGCTGCCGGAGTGGCGCACGACGTTGGTCAGCGCCTCCTGCGCGACTCGGTAGATGACCAGCTCGACGTCCGGAGCGAGGAGTGGCACGTCGGGGACGATGTCCTCGTCGACCCGCAGCGCCGAGCGCTCGGCGAACCGGTCTCCGAGCACGACCAGTGCGCTCACCAGCCCCAGATCGTCCAGAGCTTCCGGCCTGAGGTCGATCGCGATCCGTCTCAGATCCTCGAGGCTGGCGCGCACGTCGTCCTGGACCTCGACGACGTCAGGGCGAAGGTCGGCGGGAACCCGCGCGTGCAGCCGTGAAAGGACCAGCAGCACCGCTGTCAGCTCCTGCCCGACCTGGTCGTGCAGCTCCTGCGCGATCCGCAGCCGCTCCGCCTCCTGGCCCGCCAACACGCGTCCGGTCGCTTCGCGGCGCTCCAGCTCCAACCGGTCCAACATCTCGTTGAACGTCAGTGCCAGCTCGCCTGCCTCCGACCGCGGCTCGGCATCGGGCATGCGCTGGCCCGGGTCGGCGAGGTCGACGCGGCGGGCCAGAGCGGTCAGCGCTTGCAGCGGCCGGATGAACCGCCGCAGCAGAAACAGGTTCACGAAGCCGACCACCGCGAGCGCCGCGATCAGCACGATCATCTCCCTGTCGAGCTGGAACGACGAGAAGCGGTGTGGCGCGAACAACACGGTCGTGACGACCACGGCCGTCACCAGCACGAGCGCGTTCACGGCCGCCACGCGCTTGAACAGCGGCACGTAGCGCCGGCCGCGCGCACGACGCCCAGGCCGCCCCGCGGCTGCCGTCATGGGATCCAGCGTTGTCGCTCGATCCAAGCCACCGACGATCAAGGATCGCAGCTTGGGGTAGCCACGACCGCCCCGCCGGAGCTCGAGCGGGATCTGGAGAGCGGTCTCCATGCCCGGCTCGGGCGGGGCGATCGAGGCTTGTCGCGCCAACGGACGCAGACGTTGCCGACCACGAGCAGGGCGTGCAATGGGGCTCGGACCCCATCTTCGACCACGGTCGCGCCGGTGCAGCGGCGCCGATCGTCAGGACGCGCCGGGATCCGACCGGCGCGGTTCTACAGCGAAGCGAAGTCCTCGAACAGTGCGCTCGCGGCGGCGATCCCGAGCGAGACGTACTCGGCGAGCAGCCGCTCGTTGGGCGCGTGGATGTGCGCGTCGGGCAGCGAGAAGCCGGTCAGGATCGTCGGAATCTCCCGGTTTGCGAGCGCCGCGACGATCGGGAGCGTCCCGCCGGAGCGGATCAGCGCGGGCCGGGTCCCGAGCACTCGCTCGAACGCGCCGAGGCCGAGCTGCACCGCTCGTTCGTCCGGCGCCACCACGCCGGGCGCGGCCGAGGAGGTCAGCTCGACCGTGAGCTCCGCGCCTGGCGGCGCCGCCGCGCGCAGGAGCCGCTCGAACTCGGCCGCGATCTCGGCCACCTGCTGACCCGGGGCCAGGCGGATCGAGACGTTTGCCGCCGCGAGCACCGGCAACACCGTCTTGGTCGCGTACGGCGAGCCGCTGTCGAGCCCGTTGATGTCCAGGGCCGGCTCGGCAAACGTGCGCAGATAGAACTCCTCGGCGGCCCGCGCATCCATCGGCGTCGCGCCCTGGTCCGCGAGCTCGTCCGCGCCGGCGGGCAGCTCACGCCACGCTTGGAGCTCCTCGGCCGTCGGCGCGATGACCCCCCGCCGCAGCGGCTCGAGGAGCCGTCCATCGACTGCGGTCACGGTGTCCAGCGTCTGCACGAGCGCGGTGGCCGCATTCAGGGCGGCGCCGCCGTAGATGCCCGAGTGCAGGTCGTGCTCGCCCGTTCGCAGCGTCATGTGGAAATAGGCGATGCCGCGCGTGGCCACGTTGAACGCCGGCAGCCCCTTGCGAATCATCCCGCTGTCGAACACGACCGCGGCGTCGGCGCCGCGCTGGTCGTCCCGGAGATACTCGACGATCGAGTGTCCGCCCGTCTCCTCCTCGCCATCGCAGACGAACCGTACGTTGACCGGCAGGCGGCCGTCTCGCGCGAGCTCGCGGGCGGCGCTCAGCAGCATGTAGAGCTGGCCCTTGTCGTCGGCGACGCCGCGGGCGTAGAGATGCTCACCGCGAATCTCGGGCTCGAACGGCGGCGACTCCCACAAATCGAGCGGGTCGACCGGTTGCACGTCGAAGTGGCCGTAACAGAGCACGGTCGGCGCGTTCGTCGCGACCGCGCTCGCGCGCAGCTCACCGGCGGCGAGCGGCTGACCGTTCCAGTCGATCAGCTCGGCCTCCCCGCCGGCGCCCCGGATCAGCTCACACACCCATTCACCGGCGCGCAGCACATCCGGACCGTGCGGCGCCTCGGCGCTGATCGACGGGATCCGGAGGAACTCGCTCAGCTCTTCGAACCAGGGGGGCATCGGGCGAGCTTACCTGGGAATGCCGTAGAACTTCGGCGTATGGGTTCCCCCGAGGTTGCGGTGATCGACGCCGGCGGGCGGGAGGTGCGCGTCTCGAGCGCCGATCGGATCGTGTTCCCGGCGACCGAGCACTCGGGGGCGGTCACGAAGCTTCAGGTCGTCAACTACTACGTCGCCGTCGCCGATGGGATCATGCGCGCGCTCGTGCGGCGGCCGACGACGCTCGAGCGCTGGCCGGGCGGCGTGCATCCCGGCATCGTCCTCTCGACCCGAGAGCGTGGCGGCGGTGAGGCGTTCTACCAGAAGCGCATCCCCCGCGGAGCCCCGGACTACGTGCAGAGCGTCCGGATCCGGTTTCCGTCCGGCCGAGAGGCCGACGAGGTGTGCCCGACCGAGATCGCCGTGGTCGCGTGGGCGGCCCAGATGGGCACGATCACGTTTCACCCATGGCCGGTCCGGCGCGAGGATCTCGAGCATCCCGACGAGCTGCGGATCGATCTCGATCCGCAACCCGGGACCGACTTCGCCGACGCCGTGCGTGTCGCGGGCGAGGCTCGCACGCTGCTGGACGAGCTCGGCTACGCCGGCTTTCCGAAGACCTCCGGCGGCCGGGGCGTACACATCTATGTCCGGATCGAGTCACGCTGGACCTTCACCGAGGTGCGCCACGCCGCGATCGCGTTCGGGCGCGAGCTCTCCAGGCGCCTCCCGCGGCAGGTGACCACGAGCTGGTGGAAGGAGGAGCGAGGCGAGCGGATCTTCGTCGATTACAACCAGAACGCGCGCGATCGGACGATCGCCTCCGCGTACAGCGTTCGGGCGAAGCCGGGGGCGCCCGTGTCGGCGCCGCTGTCGTGGGAGGAGCTCGCGGACGTCGCGCCCGAGGACTTCTCGGTCGCGACGATGCCGGCGCGGTTCGCCCAGGTCGGCGACCCGCACGCCGCGATCGACGACGTCGCGTACTCGCTGGCGCCGCTGCTCGAGATGTACGACCGAGATGCCGCCGGCGGCGAGGGAGACATGCCCTACCCGCCGGACTACCCGAAGATGCCGGGAGAGCCGAAGCGCGTCCAACCCTCGCGCGATCGCGACCGACCTCGCTAGGTGAAGCCCGGACGGCGCCGTCGTGCCCCCGCAGCGGTATGCGCGGCGCGAGCGGCTACGACGACTGCGGCAGCTTGACCGAGCCGCGCTTGGTCGCCGGCGCGGACGGCGGCGGCACGACCGGTCCGATGTCGCCGTCAGGCGCTTCGTCGAGATCTACGATCACCGGGGCGTGATCGCTCGGCCCGCTGCCCTTGCGTGCCTGGCGGTCCACCCACGCCGCTCGGACGCGCTCGGCGACCGGCGCGCCGGCGAGGATCAGATCGATCCGCATGCCGAGATCCTGGTGGAACATTCCGGCTCGATAGTCCCAGTAGGTGAACACCCGTTTGCCGGGCCAGCGCTCGCGGACGACGTCGTGCAACCCGAGCTCGCAGAGCTGGGCGAGCGCCTTGCGCTCGGGCTCCGTCACATGGGTCTGGCCGACGTAGGCCTCGGGATCGAACACGTCCTCGTCGGTCGGCGCGATGTTCATGTCGCCGCAGACGACGGTCGCGGGCGGGTCGGCCGCGACGAAGTCCCGCAGCGAGGCGAGCCACGCGAGCTTGTACCGGTAGTGATCGGACCCAGGCACGCGCCCGTTTGGCACATACACCGAAACGACCCGGATCCCGCCGCAGGTCGCCGACACGGCGCGTGCCTCCAGGTGGGGAAACCCAGGTGCGCCGGGAATGCCCGCGACAACGTCCTCGAGTCCGGCGCGCGAGAGGATCGCGACTCCGTTCCAGCTCGCCTCGCCATGCGGCGCGGTCGCGTACCCGCGCTTGTCCAGCTCGTCGCCGAGCAGCTCGCGGAACGCGTCGTCCGCGAGCTTGGTTTCCTGCAGGCAGACGACGTCGGGCGCCCGCTCGTCCAGCCAGGGCAGCAGCCGCGGCAGCCGCTGCTTGACCGAATTGACGTTCCATGTCGCGATCCGCACGCGCCTCACGGTACCGCGTCGCTATCTGAGGTAGGCTGACGTCGAGCGCCGCCGAGCCGGCGGCCAGTCGGGAAGACGAGAGGCGCAGTGGAGGCGAGCGAGCAAGGAAAAGTTCGGCAGGTCCGCCGCGGGACCATGCTGCGGCTTGCGCTCAGCACGGCCTGCGCGACGCTGATCCTTCTCCTCGCCGGCTTCAGCGGCGTGGCACAGGCCCAGTCAGTCACCGTCACGAGCGTGACGAACAGCTCGCCGTCGGCGGCGGCCGGGGCGCGAACCGTCTACACGATCACGTTCACGACGTCCGTCCAAGGAGCGTTGTCCGGTGCAGACTCGGTCACGATCACGTTTCCGGCGGGGACGGATACGGGGACGTTGGTGGGGCCGTCGTCGTTGACTGATGTCACGGCGGGTAAGGTCGTGGGCGATTGTTTCAGCTCGTCGGCGACGGTCGCGACTTGTGTGTTGTTCGGTGGCGATTCGATCGCTGCGGGTGATGAGGTGAGCGCGGAGTTGGATGGGGTCACGAACCCCGGGAGTCCGACCGGTGGCCCGCAGACGCTCACGTTGACGGTCTCGACCACGTCCGATCCGACTGCGGTCACTTCGCCGACGTATGTGGTGCAGCCGTCGCAGCAGGTTTCTGGGGTGTCGGTGTCTGAGGCGTCGCCGTCGGCGGCGGCGGGGGCGCGGACGGTGTATACGGTTGGTTTTACGGCGTCTGGGTTCGGGGGTTTGTCGGCGGCGGCTGATAGCGATGTCACGATCACGTTTCCGGCGGGGACGGATACGGGGACGTTGGTGGGGCCGTCGTCGTTGACTGATGTCACGGCGGGTAAGGTCGTGGGCGATTGTTTCAGCTCGTCGGCGACGGTCGCGATTTGCGTGTTTTTCGGTGGTGACTCGATCGCCGCGGGTGATCAGGTCAGCGCGGAGTTGGACGGGATCACGAATCCAGCGTCGGGCAGCACGACACTGAAGGTCGGTACGACGTCGGATGTCACGCCGGTCACTTCGCCGAGCTACGTGGTGCAACCGAAGCAGCAGGTTTCTGGGGTGTCGGTGTCTGAGGCGTCGCCGTCGGCGGCGGCGGGGGCGCGGACGGTGTATACGGTTGGTTTTACGGCGTCTGGGTTCGGGGGTTTGTCGGCGGCGGCTGATAGCGATGTCACGATCACGTTTCCGGCGGGGACGGATACGGGGACGTTGGTGGGGCCGTCGTCGTTGACTGATGTCACGGCGGGTAAGGTCGTGGGCGATTGTTTCAGCTCGTCGGCGACGGTCGCGATTTGCGTGTTTTTCGGTGGTGACTCGATCGCCGCGGGTGATCAGGTCAGCGCGGAGTTGGACGGGATCACGAATCCAGCGTCGGGCAGCACGACACTGAAGGTCGGTACGACGTCGGACGTCACGCCGGTCACTTCGCCGAGCTACGTGGTGCAACCGAAGCAGCAGGTTTCTGGGGTGTCGGTGTCTGAGGCGTCGCCGTCGGCGGCGGCGGGGGCGCGGACGGTGTATACGGTTGGTTTTACGGCGTCTGGGTTCGGGGGTTTGTCGGCGGCGGCTGATAGCGATGTCACGATCACGTTTCCGGCGGGGACGGATACGGGGACGTTGGTGGGGCCGTCGTCGTTGACTGATGTCACGGCGGGTAAGGTCGTGGGCGATTGTTTCAGCTCGTCGGCGACGGTCGCGATTTGTGTGTTTTTCGGTGGTGATTCGATCGCCGCGGGTGATGAGGTGAGCGCGGAGCTGGACGGGATCACGAATCCGGCGGCCGGCTCGAAGACGCTGACGCTCTCGACCACGTCGGATACGACGCCGGTGACTTCGCCGGCGTATGTCGTGCAGCCGCTTCAGAAGGTCTCCACGCTGGCGGTGACGCTCAGCAGCAGCGCGCCCGGTGCCGTCGCCACCTATACGGTTGGCTTTACGGCGTCCGGGTTCGGGGGTTTGTCGGCGGCCGCTGACAGCGATGTCACGATCACGTTTCCGGCGGGGACGGATACGGGGACGCTGGTGGGGCCATCGTTGTTGACTGATGTCACGGCGGGTAAGGTCGTGGGCGATTGTTTCAGCTCGTCGGCGACGGTCGCGATTTGTGTGTTTTTCGGTGGTGATTCGATCGCTGCGGGTGATGAGGTGAGCGCGGAGTTGGATGGCGTCACCAATCCCGCGGCCGGCTCGAAGACGCTGACGGTCTCGACCACTTCCGATACGACTTCCGTCACGTCCCCGTCATACGTGATCGGCGGCGCGCCGCCGACCCCGACGGTCAGCGGTGTCAGCCCAAGCTCGGGTTCGGCGCTGGGCGGAGCAACGGTGACAATCACCGGCACCAATTTCGCGGCCCCTGCCGCGGTTAGATTCGGGGCGAACGCCGCGACGAACGCCGCCGTCCTGAGCGCCACCGAGATCACGGCGACGGCTCCCGCGGGCTCGGGCACCGTCGACGTGACGGTGACGACGCCCGGCGGCACGAGCGCTGCCAATCCGCCCGGCGACCAATACACGTACATCGCGGCACCGCCTCCACCTCCGCCTCCACCTCCACCTCCGCCTCCACCTCCACCTCCACCTCCGCCTCCGCCTCCGGTCACGAGCGTCAATCCCCCGACGGTCCAGGCCGGGACCGTATCCGTGACGGGCAGCTCAAGCGCCGCCGTATCGGGCTCGGTGAATCCCATGGGCCGGCTGACGACGGCCCATTTCGAGCTTGCGCTCGACCCGAGGTACGTCGGCGGCGGACAGCTGGCGTACACGATCTCGACGCCCGCCCAGCAGGTCGGGGCTGACTTCTCTCAACATGCCGTGTCGGCGACGGTGTCCGGATTGCTGCCCAACGCGCTCTATCACGTGCGCTTGGTCGCCACCAGCGCCGCGGGGACGACGGACGGTCCGGAGCAGACATTCATGACCAACCCGGGTCCAGCACCACCGCCGCCGGTGCTCGGCCGCTCCGTCGACGTGAAGCCCGTATCCGGCGTCGTCTTCGTCAGGCTGCCGGGTGGCGGCGCGGCGCACGGACCGCTTGCACGGCTCGCGGCCACAATGGCGACCGGGTTCGTGCCCCTGACCGAGGCGAGCCGGCTGCCGACCGGCACGCTGCTCGATGCGCGTCATGGATCGTTGCGGCTGACGGCGGCATCGGCAACCCGGCACAAGACCCAATCCGGCACGTTCGGCGGCGGCGTGTTCACGTTCTCCCAGGGCACCGCCGGCGGCACGAGGGGACTCACGACCTTGGCTCTCGTCGAGGGCGCCTTCCGTGGCGCGCCGACGTACGCGAGCTGCAAATCCCGCCGTGCCGGTGACCCGCGCGTCGCCGCCACGGCGGGCCTCAGCCTGAGGGTCCTACAGACGCTGCACGCGAGCGAGCGCGGAGGGCAGTTCCGGACGCGTGGGCGCTACGGCGCCGCAACGGTTCGCGGGACGGTGTGGGATACCAGTGACCGCTGCGATGGCACCTTGACGTCCGTGCAGCGCGGAACCGTCGTCGTGACCGACTTCGTCCGACACCGGACGGTGACGCTCCACGCGGGTCAGAGCTACCTCGCGGCCCCACCAGCGCGCCGCGGATGATTCAAGGCTCAGGCACGCTGCGCGATAGGCTCACCGGATGCGAGTGGCGATTGCCGGCGCGCACGGACAGATCGCATTGCAGCTGAGCAGCCGGCTGAGCGCTCAGGGTGACTCGGTGGTCGGGCTGATTCGAAACCCCGACCACGCGGCCGAGGTCCGCGCCCAGGGCGGCGAGCCGGTCGTCTGCGACCTCGAGCGAGAGGCCGTGGGCGCGGTCGCGGCGGCCGTGACCGGTTCGGACGTGGTCGTGTTCGCGGCGGGCGCGGGGCCCGGCAGCGGCGCCGCGCGCAAGCTCACGATGGACCGCGACGGGGCAATCAAGCTGCTCGACGCCGCGAACGAGGCGAACGTCCCCCGTTACCTGATGATCAGCGCCCTCGGCGCGAGCAATCCGCCGGCCGGCGATGAGGTCTTCAGCGTCTATCTGCGCGCGAAGGCCGAGGCCGATGCCGCCGTGATGGCGAGCGACCGCGACTGGACGATCCTCAGGCCCGGCACGCTGACGAACGACCCCGGGACGGGCCTCGTCCGGATCGCCACGGCGCCGTTCGACGGTCAGATCCCGCGTGCTGACGTCGCTCTGGTCCTCGACGAGCTCGTGCACGCCGGCCGGGCGTCCCGGCGCGTGCTCTACCTGAACGGCGGCCGCGAACCGGTGGGAGACGCGATCGCCGCAGTATCCGAGCACGCGGGCTGACACGAGTGGGTTCCACCGGAACCGTGAGACCCACTAGAGCAGCGACTGCCACGCGGCGAAGACGTCTTGCGCCGTCCGCTCGGCCGAGTATCGCTCGGCAGCCGCGCGGCCGGGCACGCGGGGGTCCTCGCGGGCGAGCAGCCGATCCAGCGCCGCGCGCCACGCTCCGGCCTCGAAGGGGCTGCAGAGCGTGCCCGGGATCCCCGCCAGCGCCTCCCGCGCGATTCCGACCGGCGTGGCCAGCACCGGGACATCGCACGCCAGCGCCTCGAGCACGGCGAGTCCGAAGCTCTCGCGCTCCGACGGGACGAGCACCGCGTCGGCGGCGTTGACCCACAGTGGGACCTCGCTCGGGTCGATGCCGCGAAGCGCGAGCAGAGGGATCTCGCCGGCGACGGCGCGCGCCCTATCGAAGCGCTTCTCGGGCCGCGCGGGGTCGGCGGGGAACAGCAGGTAGCGGCCGTTCGGCTCCAGGCCGAGCGCCGCTCGGGCGTGCTCGCGCGGCGCCGGGGCAAAGCGGCGCACGTCCACCCCGCAGGGCAGCAGTGCCACGCGCCGCCGCCGGGCGTGGGCCGGGAGCAGCTTTGCGAGGGCGGCCGAGACGGGCGCGATCAAATCGACGAAGCGCAGCGCGGCGGACGTGATCTGGCGCGAGCGCGGGTGTACGAGATCGGTCCCGTGCAGGGTCACCACGTGCGGCGCGTTGCAGACCGCGAACGCCGGCCACGCCGTCAGACCAAAATGCGCGTGGACGATGTCGAACCGCGCGTTACGGTAACGGCGGCGAAGCTCGCGCGCCGCCGCGACGTACGGTGAGACCCCGCCGGGGTTGAACGCGAACAGCTCGAGCTCCACGCCGGGGATGCGCGCGAGCGCCTCCACCTGGTCGCGCACGAAGCTCCCGCGCGCGGGCGCGTCCGCGCTCGGATACATGCTCGTGACGACAAGCGCGCGCATCCCGTGGCGCAGCGTAGCCGCACGGATTAACGTTCCTCGCGTGACCCTGCCGCCTCTACTGGACGCGCTGACGCTGTCCGAGCACTTGGATGATCCCGGCCTGCGGTTGTTCGACACGACCGTGACACTCGTCCGCCCGCCCGAGGGCGGGCCCTACACGGTCCACAGCGGGCGCCCGGGATACGACCGCGAGCACATACCCGGCGCTGCTTTCGCCGACATCCCCGGCGAGTTGTCGGACCCCGACTCGCCGTTCCCGTTCACGTTGCCGCGCGCGGCCGCGTTCGCGGAGGCGGCCGGCCGGCTCGGCATCGGCCCCGGCACGCACGTTGTCGCCTATGCGCAGGACGCGCCGATGTGGGCGACGCGGTTGTGGTGGCTGCTGCGGTACTTCGGCTTCGACGCGGTCAGCGTGCTCGACGGCGGGCTGCAGGGCTGGCGTGCCGCCGGGCTGCCGACCGATGCCGCGCCCGTCCGGTACGAGCCGGCCGTGTTCGCCGCCGAGCCGCGGTCGCAACTGCTGGCGACGCGCGTCGACGTCGAGCACATCGTGGCGCACGGTGGCGCATGCCTGCTGAACGCGCTGTCGCCCGCGGTGTTCCGCGGCGAGGGGCCCAGCTCCTACAGCCGTCCGGGGCGAATCCCCGGGAGCGTCAACGCGCCGTCTGCCGAGCTGCTCGATCCCGAGACGAACCGCTTCCGCTCGCCGGCTGAGCTCGAGCGCGAGCTCAGCGCGGCCGGCGCGCTCGGATCGGAGCCGCTGATCGCCTACTGCGGCGGAGGCATCTCCGCCACCGTCGACCTGTTCGCGCTCGCCCTGCTCGGCCGCGAGCACGACCGGCTGTACGACGGCTCGCTGACGGAGTGGACGCGCGACCCCGCGCTGCCGCTCGAAGTCGGTTGAGCGTGTCGTGCGTTCGCCGCGCGGCGCGCGGCTCTCACTGGCGCATACGCGCGGGGGGCGCTCAGCTCTGCTCGGGTCCGCTCGCGCCCTGGACCGTCCGCTGCGCCGGTGGCGCGCTGGGGCTCGCCGCGGTGCTATCCGCCGACGCGATGGCCGCTCCCACCGGTTGCGTCCGATCCCTGCCGCCGACCTTCTTGACCGCGATGACATACCAGACGACCAGCCCGATCAGAAGCAGCACCGGCAGCAGCAGCGACAGGATCGATCCGGCGAGGAAGCTCGCGAGTGGCATGACGGTCATCACCACATCATGCCGGTTTGCGAGCCGCTGGTCAGGCAGCGCCGAGATCCCGGAGCGGACCCGCATTGACGACGTGCCCCCAGAACAGCAGGCCTGTGAGGAGAAGATCGCGCGCTCGACGTTGTGGATCGTGGTCGAGCCGAGGTGACGGCATCGTCATCTGCGCGTAATCCGCACGAAAGGAATATCGTCTCGCGTGCGGTGGGTTGGAGCGAGCGATGCGAATCCTGATCGTCGAGGATGAGGCACGAATTCGCGGCTTTCTCGCGCGCGCGTTCGAGGCCGAGGGCTTCGGCGTCGAGGTGGCCGAGGACGGCGAGCAAGGACTCGCGCGGGCGCTCCTGGGCAGCCCCGATCTCGTGATCCTGGATCTGCTCCTCCCCGGTCGCGACGGCCTCGACACGTTGCGCGAACTTCATCGTCAGCGATCTGATTTGCCGGTTCTGATCCTCTCCGCGCGCACCGATCTCGAGACGAAGCTCCGCGGCTTCGAGCTCGGCGCCGTCGACTACGTGGCGAAGCCGTTCTCGGTCGACGAGCTGCTCGCGCGCGCGCGCGTGCACCTGCGGCACGCCCGCGCCGCCCAGGACGAAACGGTGATCCGCGTCGGTGGCATGACGCTCGACCTCGCCCGACGGCGGGCGCAGGTCGGCGAGACAGTCGCCGATTTGACGGATCGAGAATTCCGTCTCCTGCACTTCCTGATGCGGCACGTTGGCGAAGTGGTCAGCCGCGAGCGCCTACTGGCGGAGGTGTGGGGCTACGACTTCGACCCCCGCTCGAACGTCGTCGATGTCTGCGTGCGGCGGCTTCGGCGGCGACTCGGCCCGGACGCGCCGATCCAGACCGTCCGCAAGGCCGGCTACCGCGCGGCCGCGTAGCTTCGCGCGGCGCTCTCAGCCGACTTCGCACTGTCACAGCGAACCCGCGCCGACTTCGCATTCTCACAGCGAACCCCGCTGACTTCGCATTCTCACAGCGAACCCCCGCTCTCTCAACTTCCCGCTGGGTGGGTCAGGATGTGCCGCAGGTGCCGTGAGAAGGTGCCGAAGTCGTTGTTGCCGTGCGACGTGAACCCGGTCACGCCGAGCAGCGTGATGAACACCCCCGCGACCAGCGCCGCTGTTGCCAACAGCCATGGCCAGTTCTTGTGCAGGAAGCGCCGCCCCCTGCCGAGCAGCTCGGCCGAGCGGTCGCCCGCGAATGTGAGCGTCGCCACGATTCCGATCAGCGGGAGCACGAAGCAGAGGTTGAACAGGACGAGCAGGGTGACCTGCCGGGCCGGCCCGAAGCCCGAGCCGACGATCGCCGCGATCGCGGCGAAGTAAGGAAACGCGGTTGGCAGCTCGACGGCCGTGATCGTCGCCCCGAGAATCGCGCTCGACTTGCCTTCGAGGTCGATCTGCGGAGGGCGGCGCTGGGCGAGGTCGTCGCGGTGGCGCCAGAGCATTCCCGACGCGAAGATCATCGAGCCGCCGACGATGATCTCGAGCAGGTACCTGGTACTCGGCCCCGGGTGCGGAACCAGCGCGAGCAGCAGCTGCCCCGGACCCAGCGCGATCACGGCACCACCGAGGAAGTAGACCAAGAACACGCCGACCGTGAACTGGGACACCTGTCTGCGGGCGTGCCGCCCCGACGCCAGGTACAAGGCCGGGGCAATCGTCGACGGGTTGATTGAGTCGGCGATTCCGATCGAGACGACCAAACCGATCAGCCGCAGCATGGGGCCATTCTGCCGTGCACGCAGCGAAGCCGCGGGCCGCCGCCTCCCTAGAGGAAATGCAGCTCCTCGCCCTCGTCCTCCGCGACCGGCCGCTCGCACGTCGGACACCACCAGCGGGCCTCCATCGCCGTCCCGCAGACGACGTGCCGCGGAGCGCCGCCGCCGTCCGCATTCCGCGCGCCCCAGCCGGCTAGCAGCCGGAGGGCTCCGGCAAGCTCCTGCCCGGCCGCGCTCAACTCGTAGACGAACCGCGGTGGCCGCTCCGAATACGGGCGCGCGACGATCAGCGCGTTGCGCTCGAGCTGGCGCAGGCGCTGCGAGAGGACGTTCGGAGCGATCCCCGCGACCTCCTCCTGAAGCTCGCCGAACCGGCGTGGTCCGTCGAGCAGCGCGGCGACGAGCAGCAATGTCCAGCGGTCGCCGACCGCCGCCAGTGCGTCTGCCAATGCGGCGCGCGAGGACTCATCGGCGCTCGGAGGTGGGGGCTCGGCCATGCTCGAGGAGATCGTACGCGTGGTCATGACCTGTTTGCTAGAGTAGCGACTTGCACATTGCAAGTAACTAGTAGCCGGGAGTACAAAATGTCTTTGTTGGAAGAGCTCGAGACGTCTGTCCAGGCGGCAGTCGAGCATGTTGGCCCCGCGGTCGTCGGCCTTGGGCGCGGCTGGGGCGTGGGCTCAGGGGTCGTGATCGCCCCGGGTCGAGTCTTGACGAACGCGCACAATCTGCGCCACGACGAAGTGACGGTCTCGTATCTTGACGGCCGCAGCGAGCACGGCGCCGTCGCTGGAACCGACGCGGATCTCGACATCGCGGTCGTGGAGGTGTCCACCGGCGATGTCGAGCCCGTGCAGTGGCTCCAGGCGGACGTCGAGCCGACGATCGGACGCCTCGTGCTGGCGCTCGCAAACCCCGGTGGTCGCGGCTTGCGCGTCACGCCGGGCTTCATCTCGTCGACCGCGCGCAGCTTTCGCGGCCCGCGGGGGCGCCGGATCGCAGGTGCGATCGAGCACACCGCACCACTCCCGCGGGGCTCCTCGGGAGGTCCGCTGGTCGATCCCGCCGGCAATCTGCTCGGGATCAATTCGGTCCGGGTCGACGGCGGTTTGATCCTCGCGATTCCGGCTGATGCGGCGCTCCGCGAGCGGGTCGACGCACTTGGCCGTGGCGAGACCCAGGGGCGGGTCCGGCTCGGCATTGCGATCGCGCCACCGCGGGTGGCACGGCGCATGCGTCGCGCAGTCGGATTGCCCGAGCGCGACGGCGTCCTCGTGCGGCGCGTCGAGGAGGGCAGTCCGGCCGAGCGTGCCGGCGTGCAGCGCGGAGATCTGATCGCGACGGCCGGCGGCCGGCAGATCGACGCAGTCGATGTTCTCTACGAGGCCCTCGACGGCGCCCGCGCCGGGGATGAGCTAGAGCTCACGATCGTGCGCGGCACCGACGAGCGGACTGTCGCGGCGACGTTCTGAGGTTCTGAGCCATGAGTGGGTCAGATGTTCTGAACGGCAGCGCCGGGGCGGTTGAGGGCGGCGAAAGCGCCGCCCTCGTCGCCGAGCGCGATGCTGGCACTGTCGAGCGCGATGGTGGCGGGGTCGAGCGCGAGCTCGACGCGCTCGACGCGTACTCCCGCGTCGTGGTCGAGGTCGCAGAGCGGTTGGCGCCCTCGGTCGCCAACCTCCGAGTGATGCGCCCGGGCCGTGGCGGCCGCGTGCCGGCCGGCGCGGGCTCAGCGGTCACGCTCACGCCGGACGGCTTCCTGCTGACCTCGGCGCACGTGGTCGCGGGCCCGGGACGCGAAGGCCGCGCTTCGTTCGTCGACGGCCGCGAGCTGGGTTTTCGCGTCGTCGGCCTCGATCGTCTCTCGGACCTGGCCGTGCTGCGCGCCGACGGTGATGCGCTCGTGCCCGCGACGCTCGGCGACGCCGAGGGCCTGCGCGTCGGACAGCTGGTCGTCGCGATCGGCAACCCGAACGGGTTCGAGGGGTCAGTCACGGCCGGCGTAGTCTCGGCGCTCGGGCGCTCGCTGCCCGCGCGCGCCGGCCGGACTGTCCGATACATCGACAACGTGATCCAGACGGACGCCGCGCTGAATCCGGGCAACTCCGGCGGCGCGCTCGTCGACAGCTCGGCACGCGTCGTCGGCGTCAACACCGCCGTGGCCGGCGTCGGGCTCGGCCTCGCCGTCCCGATCAACCAGGCGACAAGGCAGATCATCGGCGCGTTGATGCACGACGGCCGGGTGCGCCGCGCGTATATCGGGATCGCCGGCGGTCCCCGTCCGCTGCCGCCCCACGCTCGCGTTCGGCTGGGACGGACCAGCGGCGTCGAGGTCGTCGAGGTCGCGCCGGATAGCCCGGCTGAGCGCGCGGGGCTGCGGGCCGAAGACCTGATCGTCTCGCTGGCCGGCGCCCCGATCGCTCGCGTGGACGACGTGCAGCGGCTGATGACGCAGGCGCTGATCGGACAGCGGGTCGATGTCGAGGTGCTCAGGGGAGACAAGTGGCTCGAGCTCGCGCTCACGCCGGCAGAGCTGACGGACTGAGGCTCAACCAAGCCGCGCTAAACTGGCCTGCGGCGCCGGGCGGCGTACGTTTTTGCGCCCGTGGCCCGGCGGCATCCCTGATCACGTCAACTTTCACCGGAAAGCGCCCACATGGCTCGTGGAGACGTCCGGATCGCTGTGACCCTCGCTTGTGAGGAGTGCAAGCGCCGGAATTACCAGACGAACAAGAGCAAGCGGAACAACCCTGAGCGGCTCCAGCTGCGCAAGTACTGCCGTTGGTGCCGCTGCCACACGCCGCATCGCGAAACGCGGTGAGCAAGGCGGGGTTGGTTCGTGGCTCGCAACCGTAAACGAGCGAAGGAACGGCGCGCGCGCCAGCCGCAGCCGGTGGCGACCGGGCGCCAGGATCCGCGCGGGTCGCTCAACGAGCCGTTCGTCGGTCCGCTGCCCGACCCCGCCGCCGAGGCGGCGGAGGAGGAGCGCGGCTCGAACGGGCATCTCGACGAGTTCGAGGTCGAGTCCGACGGCGAGCCTCGGCTGGACGGCCGCGACGAGCTCGCCGAGGATGAGGAGCAGAGCGACCAGGAGGACGAGCGCGACGAGGACGACCTACGCGCGTCGGACACGATGCGCCGGCCGCGCGAGGTTCGTCGGGGCGACGAGGTCAGCGTCGTCGATGACGTCGGCGACGACGACGAGGCGCCCGCGCCACTCGCTCACGCCGCTCCCGACGTCGAGCTGGCCGAGGCGCAACTCGCGCTCGGGCGCCCCGAGCTTGCGAGCGACCGCGTCGAGCTCGACGATGATTTCGACCTCGACTCGGAGGACGGCGAGGATGGAGGTGGCACGCAGGGGCCGCCGGGCGGCGGCGCCGGCGGGGAGCTGCCCGTCCCCGCCGGTGGGGGACCCGCGGGCCGCGGCGCGGTCGCGGAGCGGCGAGGGTACCCCGGCCACCGGCTGATCAACTTCCTCAAAGGAAGCTGGCGCGAGCTCCAGCGAGTACAGTGGCCTGACCGCCGTCAGGTGATGCAGGCCACCGGGGTCGTGATCGGGTTCGTGATCGTGGCCGGCGTCTTCCTCGGGGTGTCGGACTTCCTCGCCGGGAAGCTGGTCAACTACATCTTGAAGTAACGGTTTCGCGAGCCTCAGGAGAACCCCTCGAGCGCTCGCGAAGGAAATGGGTCGGAAGCATGTTCCGTTGGTATGTCGTAAACACCTATTCAGGGCACGAGAACAAGGTCAAGCACAACCTCGAGCACCGGGTCGTGTCGCTCGGGCAACAGCGTGCCGTCAGACAGATCGTCGTGCCAACGGAGTCCGTGTCCGAGATGAAGGACAACCAGAAGATCACGGTCGAGAAGCGCACGATGCCCGGCTACGTCCTCGTCAACATGGATCTGAACGAGGATTCGTGGTCGCTCGTGAAGGGGACGCCGGGCGTGACCGGGTTCGTCGGCGCGTCGAACGAGCCTGTCCCCCTCACGCAGGCCGAGGTCGATCGCCTGCTACACCAGGAGACGGCGGAGCGGCCGCGCAGCCGCGCCCAGTTCTCGATCGGCGAATCGGTCAAGGTCATCTCCGGCCCCCTGTCAGACTTCTCCGGCGAGATCTCCGAGGTCAACGAGGACGCGCAACGCCTCAAGGTGCTCGTCTCGATCTTCGGCCGCGAGACGCCGGTTGAGGTCGGGTTCGATCAAGTTAAGAAGATCTAGTCAGATGGCAAAGAAAGTCCTAACCCACGTAAAGCTCCAGGCGGTCGGCGGACAGGCCAGCCCGGCCCCGCCGGTCGGCCCCGCCCTTGGCCAGCATGGCGTCAACATCATGGAGTTCGTCAAGGCGTTCAACGCCCAGACGCAGTCCGATATGGGGACCGTCATTCCGGTCGTGATCACGGTCTACGAGGACCGCTCGTTCACGTTCGTGACCAAGAGCCCACCGGCGGCGGTCCTGATCAAGCAGGCGCTCTCGCTCGAGAAGGGCTCGCCGGAGCCGAACCGCAACAAGGTCGCTCGGATCACCCAGGACCAGTTGCGATCGATCGCAGAGAAGAAGATGAAGGATCTGAACGCCAACGACATCGACGCCGCGGCGCGGATCATCGCCGGCACCGCGCGCTCGATGGGTGTGGAGGTGGTGTAGCTCACATGGCCCATCACGGCAAGGCATATCTCGACGCCAAGCAGCGCTTCGATCGTGAGCGCGAGTACACGCCCACGGAGGCGATCTCGCTCGTCAAGCAGCTCAGCACGGCGGGATTCAACGAGTCGGTCGAGGTCCACGTCCGCACGGGCCTCAACGTCCGCCACGCCGACGAGCAGCTGCGCGGGACGGTCGCGCTGCCGAACGGCCTCGGGAAGGACGTCAAGGTTGTCGTGTTCGCGCAGGGCGAGAAGGCGCGCGAGGCCGAGGAGGCCGGCGCCGATGTGGTCGGAGCCGAGGACCTCGCACAGCGGATCCAGGATGGCTTCGATGACTTCGACGTCGCGATCGCCACGCCCGATCTGATGCCGATCGTCGGCCGCCTCGGGCGCATCCTGGGGCCGGCGGGCAAGATGCCGAACCCCAAGGTGGGAACCGTGACGATGGATGTCGGCAAGGCGGTCGAGGAGTCGAAGGCCGGCAAGGTCGAGTACCGCACCGACCGCAACGCGATCGTCCATCTCGTGATCGGCAAGCGCGACTTCGAGGATCGCCGCCTGCTCGAGAACTACGCGGCCGTGCTCGACGAGCTGATCCGCGCCAAGCCCTCCGCGGCCAAGGGGCGCTACCTGCGCTCGGTCACCTTTGCGACCACGATGGGACCGGGCGTCAAGGTCGACCCGACCCGGACCCGCGATCTGATCGAGGAGCCGGTCGCGGCGTAAACTGAACTACAGAGCAAGAGCGCCAGCCACAGACCTCCGGCCGCGCGCGGTTCGCGCGTAAGACCGGAACAGGTGAGCCTCGATGCCAGCTCGCGCGTGCAACCGCCGCTTATGCAGTGAGTAGCGCGCCGCCGCTGTGATTCGACGCCCGCCTGTGTGCGGGCGTTTCGTTTCCCTGAGAGGACTATGAACAGAGACCAGAAAGCAGCCGTCATCGACGAGATCGCCGAGCAGATCAAGGGATCGCAGGCGGTCTTCGCCGTCGACTACCGAGGGATCACCGTCGCACAGGCCGCGGACCTCCGCGGCCGGCTGCGCGATGTCGAGGCCACGTTCCGAGTGGTCAAGAACTCCCTTTCCGAGCGCGCCGCCGACGAGGCCGGGACCCCGCACCTGAAGCCGCTGCTGCAAGGGCCGACGGCGCTCGCGCTCGTCCGCGGCGATCCCGCGATCGTCGCCAAGACGCTGAGCGACGTCGCGCGTGCGCTCAACCTGCTCGAGTTCAAGGGCGGGATCATGAACGGCACCGAGCTGACGGCCGACGAGGTCCGCTCGATTGCACGCCTGCCCGCCCGCGAGATCCTCAACGCGCAGCTGGTCGGCACGATCGCGGCGCCGATCACCGGCCTCGTACGCGGGCTCAACGCCCTAATCGCCGGGCTTGCGATTCAGCTCCAGGCGATCGCCGATCAGGGGCTCGTCAGCGGCGAGGCGCCGGCGGTGGTGGCTGAGCCTGAGGTGGAGGCCGTCGCTGCTGAGCCTGAGGCGGACCCTGCTGCTGAGCCTGAGGCGGAGGCCGTCGCTGCTGAGCCTGAGGCGGAGGCCGCCGCTGCTGCTGAGCCTGAGGCGGAGGCCCCTCCTGCTGAGCCTGAGGCGGAGGCCGTCGCTGCTGCTGAGCCTGAGGCGGTGGCCGTTGCTGCTGGGCCTGAGGCGGAGGCCGTCGCTGCTGCTGAGCCTGAGGCGGTGGCCGCTGCTGCTGGGCCTGAGGCGGAGGCGGCTGCTGCTGAGCCTGAGGCGGAGGCCGCTGCTGCTGAGCCTGAGGCGGAGGCCGCTGCTGCTGAGCCTGAGGCCGCCGCGGATGGGCAGCCCCAGGCGGCCCCTGACGCCGCCGGCAACCCCGAACAACCTGAACAGGACGCTCCGGCGACCGGCCAAGCGTCCGACGCATAAGGAGGAAACATGACCACAACCCAGGAATGGATCGACGAGCTCAAGGAGATTTCCGTCCTCGAGCTCTCCGAGCGGATCAAGGCGCTCGAGGAGGCGTTCGGCGTCTCGGCGACTGCCGTTGCCGCGGCCGCACCGGCTGCCGCCGGGGCCGCCACCGATGGCGCCGCGGAGGCCGCCGAGGAGCAAACCTCGTTCGACGTCGTCCTGACGGCTGCGGGCGACAAGAAGATCCAGGTGATCAAGGTCGTACGCGCCGCGACCGGCCTCGGCCTCAAGGAGGCCAAGGCGCTCGTCGACGAGGCCCCGAAGCCGATCAAGGAGGGCGTCGACAAGGAGGAGGCCGAGCGCCTCAAGACAGAGCTCGAGGAGGCTGGCGGAAGCGTCGAGCTGAAGTGAGCCGGCGCGCGTGTTCTCGCGCGCGTCCGTCTAACTCACTTGCGTTGCGCTCGCCCGGCGGCCTTCGCGCCCCGGTCTGTGCTCTCGCCTGGCGGCCTTTCCGGCTTGCGAGCCTAAGCGGCAAACGTTGGCGATTGGGTTCCACCCCTCGGATCTCAATCGCCAACGTTTCTTTTCTCTGGGGCACGACATCGCTCCTTTTCGGCAGCACAGCTAGGCGCGGAGCGAAATCGGCTCTCGGGGCGCCTCGGCAGCCTGTACAACAGCCCACTCGTGCGCCCGCGCGGCTCGAGTGGGTCGAAAACCAGCTGGTGGCGGGTTAACGACCCAGTCGCCGTTGCCAGCGACTCGAGTGGGCAGTTGTCCAGCCTCTCGGGCGCTTCAGCGACTCGAGTGGGCAGTTGTCCAGCTTCTCGGGCGCTTCAGCGACTCGAGTGGGCAGTTCTCCAGGCTCTCGGGCGCTTCAGCGAATCGAGTGGCCAGTTGTCCAGCTTCTCGGCGGCTTCCGGCAGCTCGAGTGGGCTTCTAGGCTAGAGCAGCCCGCCAACGCCACTCCCCGGCACCCCCGTTCACCGCCCTCACCCGCCGGCCCCCGCGCCCCGACGCGGCCAGCGCCCTGATGACGCCGCCAACGCCTCTCCCCGGCGCGCGTCCAGCGCCCTTTCCACCGACCGCGGCCGCGCGCTCACGCGCCAACATGGCCCCCGCTGCAAGCACGTGGCCGGTCCGCGTCAGCGCCCCGGGACCCGCCTGCTCAGAGCGCCCGACCGGGACGTGCGCACCGCGAGACTTGTACGAGCAGGCATTTCGCCCTACACTGCCCCGGTCAGCCGATAGCCGTAGCCGCCCAAACGACACGGAACCGCGCCACATACGCGGAATCCGGGGGCGGGGTCCGTGAGAGCTGGGCAGTCCTGCACAGGGCATCGATGCCGTGTGCTATCTTTGGTGGTCGCGCTTTATGGAGTCTTCGAGCTCCGAAGCGCGTCTCTGCCTCCCTCTCGAACCGCCCTGAGGAGCCGCTGTCTTGGCAACCGCTCACGCACCTCGGACGCGCCGAAGCTTTGCGCGCCTGAACAAGGTCCTTGAAGTCCCCAACCTCATTGATATTCAACGCAAGTCATTCGCATGGCTGACCGACCCCGACGGCGGTGGCCTGCGCGAGACGATCGACGACATCTCCCCGATCGAGGACTACACCGGCAACCTGGCGGTGCAGTTCGGCGATTTCACCTTCGACGAGCCCGTGGCCGACCTCGACCAATGCCGGGAGAAGGACCTGACTTACGCGCGGCCGCTGACGGTCACGGTCGCGTTCATCAACCGCGAGACCGGTGAGATCCGCGAGCAGTCCGTGTTCATGGGCGACTTCCCATGGATGACCGAGCGCGGCACGTTCATCATCAATGGCACCGAGCGCGTGGTCGTGACGCAGCTCGTGCGCTCGCCGGGCGCTTACGTGATGGAGCCGAAGGATCGCGAGAAGCAGGTCTTCATCGCCAACCTGATGCCGGCACGCGGTTCCTGGCTGGAGCTCGAGATCGACAAGAAGGGCCGCGTGTACGTGCGGATCGACCGCAAGCGCAAGCTGCCGGTCACGGTCCTGCTGCGCGCGATGGGCTACTCGGACACCGAGATCCTCGGCATGTTCGACAACTCTCTCTACATCCGCCTCACGCTGGACGCCGACCCGGAGGTCGTGCGCACGGAGGAGGGCTCGCTGATCGAGCTGTTCAAGAAGCAGCGCCCG
Organism: uncultured Solirubrobacterales bacterium; assembly: GCA_963763525.1. Classification (GTDB taxonomy): domain Bacteria; phylum Actinomycetota; class Thermoleophilia; order Solirubrobacterales; family Solirubrobacteraceae; genus Palsa-465. Next base: position 491,899 of record CAVXPA010000002.1, on the reverse strand, counting down.
GGCGAGCCGCCGTCGATCGACGCGGCGCGCTCACTGCTGCACCAGCTGTTCTTCGATCCCAAGCGCTACGACCTGACTCGCGTCGGGCGCTACAAGCTGAATTCGCGCCTCGGCCTCTCGATCGACCTCGAGACGAGGACGCTGACCCATGACGACATCATCGCGCTGGTCAGGGAGCTCGTCTCGCTGCCGCGGCTGCTCGGGATGTCGGAGGAGCCGGGCGAGGAGGTCAAGGACTTCGCCGCCGAGGCGGCCTCGATCGCGCGTGAGCCGATCCAGGATCACCTGGACGAGTACGAGCACTTCGGCAACCGTCGCCTGCGGACCGTCGGCGAGCTGATCCAGGAGGCGTTCCGGATCGGCCTGTACCGCATGGAGCGGGTCGTGCGCGAGCGCCTGACGACTGAGGACGCCGACACGATCACGCCGCAGACGATCGTCAATATCCGCCCGGTCGTGGCGGCGCTGAAGGAGTTCTTCGGCTCCAGCCAGCTGTCGCAGTTCATGGACCAGACGAACTCGCTCGCCGGGCTTACCCACCGTCGCCGCCTGTCGGCCCTGGGTGCCGGCGGCCTGACGCGCGAGCGTGCGCCGATCGAGGTGCGCGACGTGCACCCGACCCACTACGGCCGGATGTGCCCGATCGAGACCCCGGAGGGACCGAACATCGGCCTGATCGGCTCGCTCTCGAGCTACGCCGAGATCTCCGAGCACGGATTCGTGACCACGCCGTACCGTCGCGTGAAGGACGGTCGCGTGACCGACGAGATCGTCCATCTCGACGCGACGCAGGAGGAGGAGAGCAGGATCGCGCAGGCCAACAGCCCGACCGACGCGGAGGGACGCCTGCTCGAGCAGGAGATCCTCTGCCGCACCCAGGCCGGTCAGTACGTGACGGTCGGACCGGAGGAGGTCGACCTCATCGACGTCTCGCCTGAGCAGATCTGGTCGGTCGCGACGGCGATGATCCCCTTCCTGGAGCACGACGACGCCAACCGTGCGCTGATGGGCTCGAACATGCAGCGCCAGGCCGTCCCGCTGCTCGTGACCGACGCACCGGTCGTAGGCACCGGCATGGAGCGCCGCGCGGCGATCGACACGGGCGACGTGGTCCTCGCGCGCGACCCGGGCACGGTCTCCTATGTCGACGCCGAGCAGCTCGTGGTCGACCAGGACGACGGGAGCCAGCAGGAGTACACGCTGCAGAAGTTCATGCGCTCCAACCAGGGCACGCTGATCCACCAGAAGCCGATCGTCGACGTCGGGGCGGTCGTCGAGGAGGGCGCGGTGCTAGCCGACGGCTCGGCCACCGACCAGGGCGAGATGGCGCTCGGCAAGAACCTGCTGGTCGCGTTCATGTCCTGGGAGGGTTACAACTTCGAGGACGCGATCATCCTCTCGAAGCGGCTGGTCGCGGACGACGAGCTCACCTCGATCCACATCGAGGAGTACGAGATCGACGCCCGCACGACCAAGCTCGGCGACGAGGAGATCACGCGCGACATCCCGAACCGCTCGGAGGAGTCGCTGCGCAATCTCGACGACCGCGGCATCGTCCGGATCGGCGCCGAAGTCGCCTCCGGCGATCTGCTCGTCGGCAAGGTGACGCCGAAGGGCGAGACCGAGCTGACGGCAGAGGAGAAGCTGATCCGCGCGATCTTCAAGGAGAAGGCGCGCGAGGTCCGCGACACCTCGCTGAAGGTTCCCCACGGCGAGGGTGGCGTCGTGATCGACGTCAAGACCTTCAGCCGCGACGAGGGTGACGACCTGCCGCCGGGAGTCAATGACCTGGTGCGCGTGTTCGTCGCCAAGAAGCGCAAGATCGCCGAGGGTGACAAGCTCGCCGGCCGTCACGGCAACAAGGGCGTGATCTCGAAGATCGTCGACATTCAGGACATGCCGTTCCTGGAGGACGGCACGCCGGTCGATGTGATCCTGAACCCGCTGGGCGTGCCGAGCCGCATGAACCTCGGCCAGATCCTCGAGACGCACCTCGGGTGGGTCGCGGCCAACGGTTGGTACGAGGACGGCTCCGAGGCGCGCAAGCACGCTGGCAACGGCGGCAACGGCAAGGTCTACGTGGCCACGCCGGTGTTCGACGGCGCGACCCTGGAGGACGTCGACGTGGCGCTCGTGCGCTGGCAGGACGAGCACGAAGGCCGAATCCGCATGCAGGTCGACAAGTCCAAGCGCGCCGGCGAGCAGGCGTCCGGCAAGACGACGCTGTTCAACGGCCGCACGGGTGAGCCGTTCGAGGAGCAGGTCACGGTCGGCTACATGTACATCCTCAAGCTGCTGCACCTGGTCGACGACAAGATCCACGCTCGGTCCACCGGCCCCTACTCGCTCGTTACCCAGCAGCCGCTGGGCGGCAAGGCGCAGTTCGGCGGTCAGCGCTTCGGCGAGATGGAGGTGTGGGCACTCGAGGCGTACGGCGCCGCCTACACCCTCCAGGAGATGCTGACGATCAAGTCCGACGACACGGTCGGCCGCGTGAAGGCGTACGAGGCGATCGTCAAGGGCGAGAACATCGCCGAGCCGTCGATCCCCGAGTCGTTCAAGGTGCTGCTGAAGGAGATGCAGTCGCTCGCGCTCGACGTCAACGTCGTCTCCGAGGAAGGTGAGCGGGCCGAGATGCGCGAGGAGGACGACGACCTCCTGCGTGCGGCCGAGGAGCTCGGTATCGACCTCAGCGGCGTCAGAGCGACAGACAGCCCGGCCGCCGACGAGGCGACGGAGCACGAGGGCGAGACGGTCGAAGCCTCCAAGGAGGAAGCCGAGACCGAAGACGGCGACCTCGAGCCGGGCGAAGAGCTCGAAGAGGAGGACTTCGCCACCGACGTCGACCCGATGCTCGACATGGACATCCCCGAAGGCGAGGCCGAAGGCGTCCTCGAGGAGGCAGAGGGCCTGGACAGTACCGAGAGCATCATCGATGAAGATGAGCCAGACAGCGACCTCGACGAGCCCCAGGTCGTCCTCGAGGAAGACGAGGTTTGACCCGCCACACACGCCACCTGAAAGTTTGAAAAGCCATAGGCACTAAGGAACCGCATTGATTGACATCAACAATTTCGACGCCATCGAGATCGGTCTCGCTTCGTCCAAGCAGATCCGCTCGTGGAGTTCCGGCGAGGTAACCAAGCCGGAGACGATCAACTACCGCACGCTGAAGCCCGAGAAGGACGGTCTGTTCTGCGAGCGCATCTTCGGTCCGACGAAGGACTGGGAGTGCTACTGCGGTAAGTACAAGCGCGTCCGCTACAAGGGCATCGTGTGCGAGCGCTGCGGCGTCGAGGTGACACGTTCGAAGGTCCGCCGCGAGCGGATGGGACACATCGACCTGGCAGCGCCGGTCTCGCACATCTGGTTCTTCAAGGGCGTGCCGAGCCGGATCGGCTACTTGCTCGACATGGCTCCGAAGGAGCTCGAGAAGGTCCTCTACTTCGCGGCCTCGATGGTCACCTGGATCGACGACGAGGCCCGGAGCCGCGATGTCGACTCGCTCGAAGGGGAGGTCAGCAAGGTGCTGGACTCCTACGCGGCCGAGAAGGAGGAGCGGATCCTCGAGCTGCGCGAGTCGCTGGCCCGCCGCGAGGAGTACCTCGAGCACGGCCGCCAGAGCCGCGAGTTCTCAGACGAGGATCACCTCTGGGCCGAGACGCTCGACGTCAACATCTCCAAGCTGTCCGACGAGGAGCGCGAGAAGCTCCTCAAGGACCTGCGAAAGAGCTTCCAGGCCGACATCGACGACACGGAGGCCTACATCGAGGACGCGGCCGAGCGGATGCGTCAGGTGTGGGAGCTGTTCAAGACGATGAAGCCGAAGGACGTGATCAACGACGAGACCACGTTCCGTGAGCTCAAGGACCGCTTCGGCTCGCCGTATGGCTTCGGCGAGTACTTCCGTGGCGGCATGGGCGCCGAGGCGGTGCGCGACTTGCTCCAGCAGGTCGACCTCGACGCCGAGTCCGAGGAGCTCCAGGATCAGGTCAAGACGGCCAAGGGCCAGAAGCAGGCTCGCGCGGTCAAGCGGCTGAAGGTCGTCTCGGCGTTCCTCAACTCAGGCAACAAGCCCGAGATGATGATTCTCGAGGCGGTGCCTGTGATCCCGCCGGAGCTGCGGCCGATGGTGCAGTTGGATGGCGGCCGGTTCGCGACCTCCGATCTGAACGATCTCTACCGCCGCGTGATCAACCGCAACAACCGCCTGAAGCGGCTGCTTGACCTCGGCGCGCCCGAAATCATCGTCAACAACGAGAAGCGGATGCTGCAGGAGGCGGTCGACGCGCTCTTCGACAACGGTCGCCGCGGCCGCCCGGTCACGGGTCCCGGCAACCGCCCGCTGAAGTCCCTCAGCGACATGCTGAAGGGCAAGCAGGGACGCTTCCGCCAGAACCTGCTCGGCAAGCGCGTCGACTATTCGGGCCGCTCTGTGATCGTGTCCGGGCCGTCGCTGCGGCTGCACCAGTGCGGGCTGCCGAAGCTGATGGCGCTGGAGCTGTTCAAGCCGTTCATCATGGCTCGGCTCGTCGAGCGCAAGTCGGCGCAGAACATCAAGGCGGCCAAGAAGATGGTCGACTCGATGATCCCCGAGGTGTGGGACGTGCTCGAGGAGGTCATCCACGAGCATCCGGTGCTGCTCAACCGGGCGCCGACGCTGCACCGCCTCGGCATTCAGGCGTTCGAGCCGGTGCTCGTCGAAGGCAAGGCGATCCAGGTTCATCCGCTCGTCTGCCACGCGTTCAACGCCGACTTCGACGGGGATCAGATGGCTGTGCACCTGCCGTTGTCGGCCGAGGCGCAGGCGGAGGCGCGGATCCTGATGCTGTCGGCCAACAACATCCTCTCGCCGGCCCACGGCGCGCCGCTGGCGACGCCGACCCAGGACATGGTGCTGGGCGCCTACTACCTGACCTACGGGCCGGAGCAGGTGGACCTCGAGAAGATCGACCCGTCGACGCACACGCCGCGCCCGCACGTGTACCGCACCGCCCAGGAGGCGGAGTGGTCATACGAGCACGGCGTCGTCAAGCTCCACGACCTCGCGGAGTACCGGCCGTTGGGCAGGGAAGGCGGCCACGTGCTGACGACGGTCGGCCGGATCATCTACAACGACAAGATCGAGCGGGCGCTCCAGGAGGCGCTCGGGGACGAGTTCGACCCCGACTCCTACGAGTTCATCAACCGCTCGATGAAGAAGAAGGACACGACCAGGCTGGTCGACGACCTCGTGCAGGCCTACGGGGCGCCGACGATCGCTCAGGTGCTCGACGCGTTCAAGGACATCGGCTTCCACTACGCCACCCAGGCGGGTGTGACGATCTCCAAGAACGATGTGCAGACGCCGCCGACGAAGCCCGAGATCCTGGCGCGCTACGACGGCGAGCTGGCGATGATCGAGGCGCAGTACGACAACGGCGAGATCACGCAGGAGGAGCGCCACGAAGCTGTGACCAAGCTCTGGGACCGCGCGACGAACGAGGTCGGCGAGGCGCTTTATGCCCACCTCGACGAGCTGAACCCCATCTTCATGATGGCCAACTCGGGCGCCCGCGGCTCCTTCTCGCAGATCCGGCAGCTGGCCGGGATGCGCGGCCTCATGGCCAACCCGAAGGGCGAGATCATCGAGCGCCCGATCAAGGCCTCCTTCCAGGAGGGCCTGACAGTGCTCGAGTACTTCATCTCGACCCACGGGGCGCGCAAGGGCCTCGCCGACACGGCCCTGCGGACGGCGGACTCGGGCTACCTGACCAGGCGGCTCGTCGACGTCGCCCAGGACGTGATCATCCGTGCCGACGATTGCGGCACGGAGGAGTTCATCGAGATGCCGGTGTCCAAGCTCGAGGCCGAGCCTGAGACGCGGCGCTTGCGTCCGACCGGCGAGCCGAACGACAACCTGATCGGCCGGATCGCGGCGCAGGACATCGTCACCAAGCGGGGCCGGATGATCGTCGAGCGGGGTAAGGAGATCGATCGCGACGAGCTCGCGGACCTGTTCGAGTCCTACAGCGAGGACACCGACCAGGGAATCGTCGTTCGCTTCCCCGTCCGCTCGGTGCTGAAGTGCGAGGCTCCGACCGGGGTCTGCCAGGCGTGCTACGGGCGCTCGCTCGCGAGCGGCAAGCTGGCGCAGCTTGGCGATGCGGTCGGGATCATCGCAGCGCAGTCGATCGGCGAGCCGGGCACGCAGCTGACGATGCGGACGTTCCACACCGGCGGCGTCGCCGGCGCGGACATCACGCACGGCCTGCCGCGTGTGGTGGAGCTGTTCGAGGCACGCAAGCCGAAGGGCCTCGCGAAGATCGCCGAGGTCGGCGGGACGGTCGCGATCGAAGAGTCCGACAAGGCGATCACGGTCGTGATCACAGACGACGGCGGCGAGGAGCACCGACACACGTTCCCGCGCCGCACGCGCCTGTTCGTCGACGTCGGGCAGAGGATCGAGCCGGGCACGCAGCTCAATGAGGGCTCGCTCTATCCGCACGAGCTGCTCGCGATCCGAGGCCGCACCGAGACCGAGCTGTATCTCGTCCGCGAGGTGCAGGAGGTCTACAAGTCCCAGGGCGTCGACATCAACGACAAGCACATCGAGCTGATCGTGCGCCAGATGATGAAGCGGGTCCGGGTTGATCAGAAGGGCGACACGAACCTGCTCCCAGGTCAGTTCGTCGACCGCCAGGAGTACGGCCGTGTCAACCAGGCCGTGATCGACGCCGGCGGCGAGGCGGCGCAGGCCGAGGAGATCATCCTCGGGATCACGAAGGCGTCGCTGAACACGGACTCGTTCCTCTCAGCGGCATCCTTCCAGGAGACCACGAAGGTGCTCACGGACGCGGCGCTCGAAGGCAAGATCGATCGCCTCAACGGGCTCAAGGAGAACGTGATCATCGGCAAGCTGATCCCAGCGGCGACGGGCCTCAAGCGCTACCGCCGGATCGAGATCGAGCCGGCCGAGCCGCTCCCCCGCGGAATGGATGACGTCGGACTGCTGGATCACGACGATCTCGCGGCTGAGCTCGGGCTGACCGATGGCGAAGCGCTGAGCGGCTTCGGCAGCGGCATCGAGGCCGACCTGTCCGACCTCGAGGACATCGGCAACGGCGACTCGGCACTTGGGTTTGCCGATGAGCTGGCCGACTTCGATCTGCCGGTCGATGACGGCGACGGCGACGGCGAGGACGAGAACCTCGACGAGGAGTAACTGCAAGCTGGTATCTGGCGGGGTGCCCTGCCCGGGCGCCCCGTCAGGACAGCTTTAGCTCGCGTCAACCGGGGTGCCGATCGGCGCCAGCTTCGCGAGCTGCAGGATGTCCTGGATGTAGAACGGGACGCTCGAGGCGAATGCCTCGGCGATCCAGAAGTGCCCAGCCGGCGTCGGCGTGCTCGGCTTGCCGATACCGAGAGGCGCCCGGATTCTGGCTCGAGACGGTCGCTTCGCGGCGTGCCCCGATCTGTGCGTCTGGCTTGCTGCGCTACCCTGGAAGAACCCCCAGGGCGTGCCGAGCGAGGTGCGCAGACCCGACACCTGGGGTTGGTTGTATCCGCAGGGGCCGTGCGGCAAGCTGAATGGACCCTGCACCAGGGGTTGGCGGAGCCCTCAGACCTGTCCAACGTCCCCACGGACTATCCGGCAAGGTGGGCGGGGCCTACACCTGGGGATGGTTGCATCGGGGCAATGCAGTAGGTATAGTGAGGTTTACGAAAGCTTGAGCTCGATGCTCAAGGGGGAAACGTAAACCGAGGCCAAGGACGGCACGAGCCAGAAATTTCGGTCGGGACGGCCCGGGGGGGCTGCGCTTGCCCGGAAAACATGCCGGTCAACAGGCTGAATATGCAGTGGGTGTGAACTCAATCAGGTATCGGAGTTCGAGCACGGACGTGGCTGTGACGAGCCGCGCCGGGTGACGCGCGAGCGCCGATAAGAAACCGGATGCCATCGATAGGCATCGCAAGGAGGTATTTACGTGTTCGCCACGACGACGGATCGGGTCTCAGGGGTAAGCGGCCCGCTATCCGCCCACTCATGGCTAGTAGACGAAGGTAAGCCCAGCACCGCACGCGAGGCGCGCCGAGCGGCTTCGTGGCTCGTCGCGGTGTCGCAACCGATCGTCGTTTTGCTGCTGCTCGCACCTGCGGCCGGGTTTGCGAACCCGAGCGGCGCTTCGGTACTGCAGACGATGGGCGCAGCGGCGACACTGCTCGCGGCGACGATCGCGGTGATGCGCTTCCAAGCGGTTCGCTCACGGGCGAGCCTTGCGCTCGCCTCGGCCCTTTCGTTCGTGGCCGCCGCGACCCTGCTGGTGGCGGCTCTTCCGGCCGTCTTCGACCTCTCGCTCACGCCGCCACTGCGCGCGGCCGGCGATGCGGTGGCGTTGACCGCGGCGGCGCTGATGGCCTGGACGGCGTTTGCCCGCGACTCCGACGAGGGCGTTTCGGTGTCAGGCCTCCGGCTCGCCCTGGGCGCGGTCGGCGCGGCCGTTGGGGTGAGTGTCCTCGGCGCCGCGGCAGCAGCGCTGCGGATGCTGGTGTTCGGCCACGACGATCCCGCGACGTTCGTGATAGGCGTCTCGACCGTCCTGATGTTCGGGATCGCCGCCGTGGGCTTTGCCAGTGCCCCGGATCGGGTCTTCGGCGGGTTTGGCCGCTGGCTCGCGATCGCCTCGACTCTGTTCATGTGGGCCACGCTCGCGATGGTGGTCGCTCCGACTCGATCGGCCACATGGGTCGGGCTGCCCGAGATCCTCGGCGTCCTCGGAATGATTGCGCTGGCGATCGGCGCCGTGCGCGAGGTCGAGAGCACGCGCCATGTGCATTGCGAGCAGGCGCGCGCCGAAGAGCGGCGCTGGCTCGCGCGCGAGCTGCACGACCACGTGGCGCAGGAGCTGGCGTTCATCGTCGGCCAGAGCCGCGAGCTCGAGCGCATGTTCCCCGAGGAGCGCGTTCTCGCCGACATCGGCGCCGCCGCCAAGCTGGCGCTCGACGGGTCGCGCTCGACGATCTACGGCCTGCACAAGCAGCGGAGCGCGCCGACGCTCGGGGGTGCGGTCGAGGCACGGGCGCAGATGCTGGCCAGGCGCGCGGGACTCGAGCTCTCGCTCGACGTCGACGAGAAGATCACCGCCTCGGCCGAGGTCGAGCACGCCGTTCTCTCGATCGTGCAGGAGGCCATCTCCAACGCCGCCCGGCACGGTGGCGCGACGATGCTGTCGGTGTCACTGTCGCGGCAAGACGACGCGGTTCTCTTGCGCATCGCCGACAACGGCTGCGGGTTCGAAGTCGTGTGGCGGCCGCCGTCGCGCAACGGTGGCCTCGGCATGTGGAGCATGCAGCACCGGGCCGAGGCGCTCGGTGGGCGTCTGCAGCTGACCTCCGAGCCGGGCGACGGGACGACGATCGAGCTCATGTTTGCGTGAAAGGGCCGCCGGGGCGCGACGCCGCAGTCACGGGCAGGGACGACCTGCGTGGTGCGCGCGTTGAGGGGTGGTCGGGGCGCGCGGGCGGGTGCTCGGGTTGCAGTCAGCGGCCCGGGCCGGCGCGCGGGCTGGGCGGGTGACGTGATCACGGACAAGACCGTTTCCGCCCAGCCCCTTCCCGGAAGACTTCCCTTTTCGCTCTCGCCAGGTCGATGAATCCGGCTTGTGCACTCAGAGACGAGGCAAATCTCGGCGTCGCGTGAATCGAGCCGGCTTCGCGTGAATCGAGCCGGCTTCGCGTGAATCGAGTCGATTGAGAGGAGCGGTGTCACCTCCCTCCATGGTTGTGACCCCCGGTCCGAGCCTTAGCAGCACTTGATCGAGCCCGACGCGGCGGTCGGTGCCACCGCGCGCTCAACCCAGCCTGGTCAACGTCCCACTCGAGCACTTTCTTGAGCCGAGAGGGTCGTTATCCATCTCTACGAGGGTCAACAGCCCAGTGGGCCGTGCAGTTTGCTCGAGTGGGCTGTTTTACAGGTGGCCGACCGCGTGCCGGGTCGTCGGCCCCTGGACGGGTTGCGCTCAGCATTGTCAGTCGCGGAGCGACTCGAACCGGTCGGATCGCAGCGCGCCCGCGCGCCGACGCCGCCCGCTTCGCTCACATTCACATCGAGCGGTCCACCTGGAGACGCTGTCAAGCGAAAAGTAGGCCAGTGACGCCAGTTGAACAGTAGGCCAGCTGAGGGTCGCGATAGCGGTTATCTCTGCCCCCTTCCCTGGCGCAGTTTCGCCGGGTAGACGCAGGCCCCGCAGGGGCCGAGCACACCCGGCGTGGGGCAACAGGCGTTTAGGGGCTGGCGAGGGCTGGCGGGGCGTCGAGGTCTTCGCCGCGCAGGCGGTCGCTGTCGCCCTTCAGGCTAGAGGACCTCGGCGTGGTGGAGGAGGGGGTCCGAGCATCGCGTCGCCGCCCATGTCGACCAAAGCCGCGCCATCCGCGGCGAACCTCGACCGCGGCGGTCAGCCCGCGGCGAAAGCGACAAAAACCGCGGTCATGACTATCCGGTTCGGTCAGGTTGGCGTCGTACACGTCGTCGGCGGGCGCAATTCTCAGCGCCGCGGGCGTCGCGCCCAGGTCGGCAAGACGCTCGTGGCGTCGCGGTCGAGGTTCGTGGCCGCGGGTCCGGACGTGTCCGGCTCTCGGTGCTGCCAGGACGCCAGCGCCTACTCGCTGCACGTCTTCCTCAGCGACGCCATCGCTGCTGGCGCGATCGTGCACACCGACGGGTGGGGTGGCTACGTGGGCTTGACCGAGGCCGGCTGGGACCATCGGCCGATCAAGCAGCACTGGCGCGATACCGAAGCGTGCAAGGAAAGCTTCCGCGCGCGCACCGCGCGATCTCCAACCTCAAGACCTGGCTGGCGGGCACCCACCACGGCACCTCCGCCAAGCATTTACAGCTCTACCTCGACGAGTTTGTGGTCCGTCACAACCGCCGACGGGTGCCGATGGCCGCCTTCCAGACGCTGCTTGGGTTGAGCTCCGTCGACGGTCCCACTACTTACCGCGAATCCTCCGAGCAGCCCGACCCCCGACCCAACCGGATAGTCATGAACCGCGGTATCCGCGGCGAACCTCGACCAGCCCGCGCCCGCAGACGCCTCAGTCGACTAGAGCACTCGTGTGTTGGTCCGTTTCCCGGAGGGCGCCGCGATCTGTGAGGGCGCCACCCGTCGGGCTTCGTCGGCCAACTGCGGGAGGGTGCCTGTCAGCTGTGCTTGAACACGACCGTCGAGACGAGCCACACGGTGCTCGCACCAGTGCCGACACCGGCGTTCGCCGTCGCTCCCTGGGCCACCGGTTGGTCCTCGACCAGGAGCTCGATGTCGGACGCCTTGGAGACGTTTACTCGGCTCGTGAATCCGCTCCCCGCGGACAGCGTGTCGCCGAAGCCCGAGTCGACGTAGAAGCCGATCGCAAGCTCGTTGCCGGCGCTGGCCGGCGCGGTCGGTCCGGAGCTGACCGTGGCCGCCGCGCCAGTCGTGCCGGTGCTCTGAGCAGTCACATCGACGGCACCCGTGCCGGCGGCCGGCGATAGCCCGGAGTACTCGAGCGCGGCCGTGCCGACGTCGGCCTTGGCCGAGGGCGTGACCGTGATCGTGGGCTTCGTCCCGCCGCCGGCGGTTATCGGGGCGGTCCAGACGCTCAACTCGGTGTTGTCCGAGCCCTTGAAGTGCTCGATCTCGGTGTAGGTGTTACCGGCCGAGTCCTTGACGCTCTTGGCCGTAGCGGCGGACGAGCTCCAGACGCCCACGAGTACGACCAGGCGGTTTCCGGCCGTGATCGCGTTGGACGGCGTGAGCGTGGCGGTGGTGACGCCCGACTTGTGGCTGGACACTTGCTGGACGAGGGCGGGCGCGACGGCGGCGGCCGGCGTCACGGCGTTGGACGGGGTGGATGCCGTGCCGGTGCCGATGTTGTTGGTGGCGGCGACGGTGAACGTGTAGGTGGTGCCGTTCGTCAGGCCGGTGACCGTGGTCGAGGTGGCCGGCGGTGACCCGGTCACGGTCGTGGGCGTCTGCGCCTGCGAGCCGATGTACGGCGTGATCGTGTAGCTCGTGATCGGGCTACCGCCATTGGACGGCGCGGTCCAGCTGACCGTCGCGCTGGCGTTGCCGGCAGTCGCGGTGACGCCCGTCGGCGCGCCCGGCGCCGTGGGCGCGGCGGGCGTGACGGCGTTGGAGAGGGTGGATGCCGTGCCGGTGCCGATGTTGTTGGTGGCGGCGACGGTGAACGTGTAGGCGGTGCCGTTCGTCAGGCCGGTGACTGTGGTCGAGGTGGCCGGCGGTGACCCGGTCACGGTCGTGGGCGTCTGCGCCTGCGAGCCGATGTACGGCGTGATCGTGTAGCTCGTGATCGGGCTACCGCCGTTGGACGGCGCGGTCCAGCTGACCGTCGCGCTGGCGTTGCCGGCAGTCGCGGTGACGCCCGTCGGCGCGCCCGGCGCCGTGGGCGCGGCGGGCGTGACGGCGTTGGAGAGGGTGGATGCCGTGCCGGTGCCGATGTTGTTGGTGGCGGCGACGGTGAACGTGTAGGCGGTGCCGTTCGTCAGGCCGGTGACCGTGGTCGAGGTGGCCGGCGGTGACCCGGTCACGGTCGTGGGCGTCTGCGCCTGCGAGCCGATGTACGGCGTGATCGTGTAGCTCGTGATCGGGCTACCGCCATTGGACGGCGCGGTCCAGCTGACCGTCGCGCTGGCGTTGCCGGCAGTCGCGGTGACGCCCGTCGGCGCGCCCGGCGCCGTGGGCGGTGCTGCGACGCCGGATTTCAGTACAGCGGTCGCCATCGACCAGACCGTGCTCGAGCCTGTACCGACGGCTGCGTTCGGCGTCGCGCCGGAGCCGGCCAGGACCTGGTCCTCGGTCAGCAGCTCCATGTCGGGCGCACCGGAGATGTTCGATCGCTGGGTGTATCCCGTGCCCGGGGTCAGCGTGTCGCCGAAGCCCGAATCGACGTACAGACCGAGCGCGAGCTCGTCCCCAGCGGTGGTCGCGGGCGTGGCCCCAGAGGACACTGCCGCCGCGGCGCCCGTGGTGCCGCTGGCGTGCGCCGACTGGTCCAGGACCGACGCGTCCGACGCCGCGGAAAGGCCCGCGTACTCGGACACCGCAATGCCGACGTCGGCCGAGGACGTGGGCTTGACCGTGATCGTCGGGGTTGTTCCGCCGCCGGACGTGATCGGCGCGCTCCAGAGGCTCTCCTCGGTGTTGTCGGAGCCCTTGAAGTGCAAAAGCTCGACGTAGCTGTTGCCGGCCGAGTCGGTCACGCTGGCGGCCGTCGCGCCGCTCGTGCTCCAGACGCCGGCGAGGACCACGAGGCGGTTGCCGGCGGTGATCGGGAGCGTGGGTGTCAGCGACAGGCTGGTTCCGCTGCCGTGCGCCGTCTGCTGCTGGATGAACGCGATGATCGCCGCAGACGGTGTCACCGCGTTCGACGGCAACGACGGCGCCGCCGTGCCGTTCGGGTTGCCGGCGGTCACCGTGAACGTATAGGGCGTCCCGTTCGTCAGTCCGGCGACGACCGTGCTCGTCGGTGCGGGCACGCCCGTGACGGTGATCGGCGTCTGCGCGACCCCGTTCGCGTACGGGGTGATGGCGTAAGAGGTCACCGCGCCCCCGGTCGACGGGGCGGTCCAGGTCACCGACGCGGACCCGTTGCCGGCGGTCGCGCTCACGCCGGCGACGGATCCGGGCGCGGACTGCGGCGTGAACGACACGTCGACCCAGTAGTTCTCGGCGTTGTACGTGCTGATGGGGAAGGTCGGGCTGCTGCCGTAGGTGTAGACCCCGTTCACGGTCGAGCCCGTGTTGCGCAGCATCTGCAGCGGCGGGCTGGAGACCGTTCCGTCACCGTCGGGCTCGGGCGATGGCGGCGGATAGAAGTACCCCTCGGCCTGGGCGTAGTGCCCGTTCGGCGAGAAGTAGGACGCGATATATGTGGTGTTCGGAAGAATCGGCACCGGCGTGGAGAAGTTGACCTGCTGCCAGCCGGAGCTGGTCTCGCCGGTGAACGTCGCCCGCGCCAGCAGCTGCCCGCTGGCGGTCCACAGGTCACCCACGTGCGTGCCCGTGTTCGCGGCCACCTTGTAGAACCGGATGCCGTTGACGACCCCGAACGTGCTGGTCGTGAACTTGACCCCCGTCTCGATCGCGTTGCCGTCGCCGGAATCGGCGGGCGCGGTGAGCGTCGTGCCCCAGATCGAGCAGGGGCAGGCGACATTGACCTGCACGCCATCGGTCGGCGTCTCGATGTTGGCGCTGTCATCGGTCGCGCGCGACTCGATCGTCGTCGACGGGTACCCGTGCGCGACCCACGGGTAGGACCACGTGACCGTCTGAGCGTCGGGGCTCGTCAGGGTCGCGGGATGCCACGTCTGACCGCCGTCGGTGGACACCTCGACGCCCGCGACCACGCCGCCGCCGCTGTCGCTCGCGGTGCCGGTGATCGTCAGCGACGTGCCGTCCTGCAGATTGGTGCCCGCCGACGGCGAAGTGATCGTCGAGGTCGGCGGCGTGGTGTCGGTCGACGCCGTCGCCGGCACGAGGCCGGTCATCAGCGTTCCCGGCTGGGCTCCCATGTCCGCGAGGAGGTTGACGGTCGCTTGCTGCATCGTCGGATCGGGCTGGCTCGAGGACGACGGTCCCGCCGAGCTCCACGCGTTCGTGTCGTCCAGGCCCCACGCCCACTGCACCGTCCCGGCGCCGAAGACGAGCGCGCCGCTCGGGGCGCGGTATAGGGTGAGGTGATGAGTCGCGGTCTGACCGTTCGCGACCAGGCTTCCGTAGTCGGTGAACGTCTGCAGGTTGCTCACGGTGGTCGAGGAGAGGTCGACGAGACCGGGCGGCCGGAACCCGTTGTCGGCATCCTCGTCCCACTCGTAGCCGAGCGTGCCGTTGCCCGGCGCCAGCGTCAGCGTCTTGCCGGCCGAGAGGTTGGCGACGGCGGTGTTGCGCCACAGGCGATCCTTCGCGTACTGATATGGAACCTGGATATCCGCCGTGCCAGAGTTGACGATGAAGAACTGACCGCTGAGCGCGTTCTCGGGATCGCCTCCGTCCGCCGGCGGGCTGAAGCGCGGATCGCGCCAGCTGCCCGTCCAGGTCGGTGGGTCTTCTGGGTCGATCGGCGAGTTGAAGTGTGTTTCCTTGTAGGTGATCAGCGTGCGGTAGGGAGTGGTCGAGCCGTCCTCGCTGCTGCCCCAACGCGTCTTCCAAAAGATCTCGTTACCACTGAAGAACGCGAGGCTGACACCCGCATCACGCGCGGCGGTGACGTTCGCCCGCTGCCCCGCCGACCAGTACTCGTCGTGGCCGCTCGACATGAAGATCTTGTGGTTGAGCAGCAGTGAGCCGGCGCGGTCGACGTCCGCGGAGCTCGTGTAGCTCAGGTCGTAGCCGTTGCGCTCCATGAATCGCACCATCTGGTACTCCGCGTACCAGAGGTAAGAAGCTCCGTTGTCGGTCGTGAAGGCGCCATCGAACGGGCGGTTGTACGAGACCGCGTACGCGCCCTTGTATCCGAGCGGGTTACCGGGGGGGCAGGCGACCGTGCACGTGTAGAGGCTGTTGCCGCCGTAATCGTTGTACGCCTCCCAGGTCGCATCGGAGGTCGAGAGCAGGATGTCCGAATGGCTCGCGTCGTTGCGCACCACGAAGGGGATCTGGCTTTCGCCGCCCTTGTCCTGCGAATCGTCGCGGACGAGATGGGCGATGTAGATTCCGGAGACCGCGTTGGCCGGCACCGTCCAAGACGCGGACACGGTCCAGTTGCCACAGTCGATCAATCCGGTCGAGGAATCCGTCAGGCACGCCGGCTGCGTTTGCGGCAGCGTCACCGACGGCAGGATGTCTGAAGCCACCTTCCGAGCCCCGTCGCCGCCGTACCAGCCCAGGCGCAGGATGTCGATGTGGTAGGCGGTCGATGGCGTCTTGATCTTGAAGTAGACGGTCTGGCCGACGTTCACGCTCATCGACGTGGCATAGCCCTGGATCGTGGAGTCGCCGATGCCCTGGACCTGCCAGTCGCTCGGGGGGTCACCCGGTAGCTCGTTCTCGCAGACGATCGGATTGCCGCATCCGGAGTCCGCGCGCAGCGCGCTGGCCAGCCACAGGGACCCGAGGCCGCAGAGGATCGCGGCCGCCAGGATCAGTCCCAGCGAACGTGAACGGCGCCCCGCAGGGAGTCCCCGCTTCACGAAGTTCACCACTGCCGGAAGAACGCGCGGCCGCGGCAATTACTTGCGCGACATGGAGAAGATATTTACCGCGAATTAAGACGAAAGCTTGCTCGGGTGGAACCAGGCGGCGGTCCAGAAGCTTCGCGACAACAGCGCCCGACCGTGGTAGCAGAACAGGTTCTTGCTCAGGTGGTCGAGCAACGCCTCGTAGACGAACCGCGCTCGGTCCGCGGCGGTGATCGCGGCCGCGCGGCGCAGAGACTTGCATGCCGTCGTGCGTGATGCCTTGCGTGAGGTGCAGTGAGCCAGGTCTGTGGTCGTCCGCAACCGGTGCTCCGAGGTCGTGCCGGTTGCGCGGCGCGCGCCGGAAACGCTCTGCTCGAGCACGGTCACCAGGGGTGTGGTGCGCAGCGTGCTCGGTGCCGCGAGCACGTTGGCGGCCGTCTCCTCAACGCTGTTACTGGCGCCGCTCGCCGCCTCGAACGTGACGGTCGCTGCCAGCCAGATCGTGCTCGCGCCGGTGCCGACGGTCGCATCTGGGGTCGCGCCAGAGGACGGTAGCGGCTGGTCCTCGACGAGGAGCTCCATGTCCGAGGTGTTCGAGATGTTGACGCGCGCAGTGAAGCCGGACCCGGCGCTGAGCGTGTCTCCGAACCCCGAATCCGCATAGAAGCCGAGCGCGAGCTCGTTGCCCTGAGCCGTTGCCGCGGTCGCGCCGGAGGCCACCGTCGCGGCGCCGCTCGTCGTCCCGGTCGCGTGAGCCATCTGATCGACGGCGCCGGCGCCGGCGACCGTCGAGAGCCCCGAGTATTCGAGCACCGCGAGACCCATGTCGGCCTTCGAGGTCGGGGTCGCGGTGATCGTCGGCGTGGTGCCGCCACCGGAGGTGATCGGCGCGCTCCAGACGCTCATCTCGGTCCCGTCCGAGGCCTTGTAGTGCAGCAGCTCGGTGAACTGGTCGCCCGCCGAGTCGGTGACGCTCTTGACGGTCGCGCCGCTGGAGCTCCACGTGCCCGTCTCGACGATCAGCCGGTTTCCGCCCGTGATGTCCGACGTGGGCGTCACCGAAACGCTCGAGACGCCCGATGCGTGCGTCGAAGCCGCCTGCACGTAGGCGGGTGCCGGAGCTGCGGAGGGCGTCACCGCGTTCGAAGGCGAGGAGGCGGAGCCGGTGCCGACCGAGTTGGTCGCCGCGACCGTGAACGTGTAGGCCGTTCCGTTCGTCAGCCCGCTGATCGTTGCGCTGGTCGCTGGCGGCGTGCCGGTGACCGTCGTCGGCGTCTGCGCTTGCGAGCCGATGTAGGGAGTGACCGTGTAGCTCGTGATCGGGCTGCCGCCGTCATCCGGTGCCGTCCAGGAGACCGTCGCGGTTCCATTGCCGGGCGAGGCGGAGACGCCGGTAGGCGCCGCCGGGGCGCTCAGCGAAGGCGCGATGTTGATGAACGACGCGATCGAGGGGACGCCGTTGGAGTTCAGGATGAACAGCATGTAGTTGCCCGGCGGCGCGGTCGCGGCCGACGAGGGAATCTGGACGTTCAGTGATCCGGATCCCTGCGTGAACGTGAGCGGCACGAAGTGCTGATCCATGTCGGACTGGTGGGTGTCGGCCCCGAGCGAGACGAGGTTGACCGCGCTGATCGACGAGGCGTTCGGCGTTGTGACCGAGATCGTCGAGCCGTACGTCGCGGCCGCGGGCGCCGAGGAGATCGTCGGCCGCGCCCCCTTGAACAGGTACGCCGGCGAGTAGATCTGCGCGGAATACTGGCCCGGGTAGTTGGGGTTCGCGTGGCCGCTGCCGGACACCAGCACGGTGCCGTTTGGGAGCAGGATCGCCGTCTGGTGATAGCCGCGGGTCGTGCCGGTCGGCGCCGCGAGCGACCAGGTCTCGGTGGTCGGGTTCCAGATCTCGCTGGGCAGCACGCCGCCGGTCGTCTCGCTCGTCCCCGTCTGGCCCCACGTCGGCTCGCCGCCGACCGCAAGCACGGTGCCATCGGCGAGCATCGTCAGCGTGTGATAGACGCGCGCGTCGTTCATCGGCTCGGTCTGCTGCCACGTCGGGTTCGCCGAGTTGAGGTTGATCACCGCCGTCGTCGCCTGCGCGGGAGAGGTGCTCGTCTGCGCCGGCGTGCCGCCGCTATAGAGGATCTGCCCGGGCAGGTACATGACCGAGGAGCCGTTCGTGATCCCGCTCGAGCCGCCGACCTGGGTCCAGGTCTGATTCGCGACGTTGAGCAGGAAGGACTTGTCCTCGCTTGGCCCGATCGTGAACACGTCGCCGTTCGGAACGAGATAGGAGAACGGGTATTCCTCCTCGTGGATCGCCGAGGTGTTCACGTTCGAGAGCACCGTCCAGGTGTTCGTCGACGGGTCGTAGACCTCCGGCGTGTTCGCCCATGTCGTCGAGTTCGTCGAATTGCCGCTGATCGCGACGTAGTCGCCGTCCGCCAGCTCGGTCAGATCCGGGTACCAGCGGGGATCGTGCATGTTCGCGACCCGCGTCCACGTGTTGGTCGTGGGGTCGAAGATGTTCGTGTCGACGATTCCGAGCTGCCCGGTGCTGAGGCCGCCGTAACCGCCGACGACCAGCACGTCACCGTTGGGCAGCTCGGCCATGCCCGAGCAGAAGATGCTGTCGGGCGCGGTCTGCGTCGTGAACGTCTGCGTGCTGGGGTCCCAGACCTGGGTCGGCTCGGGCTGCTGCCAACCGTCCCACTGCAGCACGTTGCCGTTGTCGAGCAGGATCGAATGGATCGCCACCATCGGCCAGCTCATCAGTGCCCCCCACTGACCACCGCTGGTCGACGTCGGCGTGACCGCGTTCGACGGTTGCGACGCTGGTCCCGTGCCGATGCTGTTGGTCGCGGTGACGGTGAACGTGTAGCTCGTCCCGTCGGTGAGACCCGTGATCGTCGTGTTCGTTTGCGGTGGCGAGCCGGTCACGGTCGTCGCCGACTGCGCCGTCGACCCGACGTACGGCGTCACCGTGTAGCTCGTGATCGCGCTGCCGCCGTTGCCGGGCGCGGTCCACGACACGTTCGCGCTGCCGTCGCCGGCGGTCGCGGTGACGCCGGTCGGAGCGCCGGGCGCCGTGGCCGACGTGCTTGCAGTGCCGGCAAGGACCACCGTGGCCATCGCCCAGATCGTCTTCGCGCCGGTCCCGACGGCCGCATCGGGGGTCGCACCCGCCGACGGCACCGCCTCGTCCTCGGTCAGCAGCTCGATGTTCGACGCTTTCGAGACGTTCGAGCGCTGCGTGAAACCCGATCCGGCGGTCAGCGTGTCGTCGAAGCCGGAGTCGACGTAGAGACCCAGCGCGAGCTCGTTGGCGGCGGAAGTCGGTTGCGTGGCCCCCGAGGCGACCGTTCCGGCGGTCGTGGTCGTGCCGCTCGCGGTCGCGACCTGATCGACGATCGAGGCGCCCGCGGCGGTCGACAGGCCGGAGTACTCGGACACCGCCGCCCCGACGTCGGCCTTGGAGGTGGGCGTGACCGTGATCGTCGGCTTCGTCCCTCCCCCGGCTGTGATCGGAGCGCTCCAGAGGCTCAGCTCGGTGCCGTCGGAGGCCGTGAAATGAACCAGCTCCGTGTAGCTGTTGCCCGCGGAGTCGGTCACGCTCGCCGCCGTCGCGTTGCCGGCGCTCCAGGTCCCGACGAGTACAAGCAGCCGGTTGCCCGCCGTGATTGCCGAGCTCGGGGTCAGCTTCACGCTGGTGACGCTCGAGGAGTGCGCCGTCACCTGCTGGACGAACGCGGGGGGCGAGCTTTGGGCTGCGGCGGATCCGACCACCCCAACCAGGAGGATCGCGATCGTGCCCGCGATGAGGCCGGCGGCGCGACGAAGGCGCAGGCGGTGGGACGGTGCGTACAAGGTACCGATCTACGCTAAGCGCCGAGTAGAACTTTTGCCAGAAAACGGTCGGTGTCGTTCAGTTTTCGAGCGCTTTGGCAGGCCGCTCGTCGACGGCGCATCAGGCGGCGACCGCGACCGCGTGCCTCGCCAGTCGCTCGATCACGTAATCCTGCTGCTCGTCGCTGAGATCCGGGAACAGGGGCAGCATCAGCACCTCCGCCGTGGCGGCGTCGGTGTGCGCGAGCGGTCCCGTCGTCTCCGGGTAGGACGCCTCGTGGTGGATGGCCATCACGCCGCGCCGGGTCGGGATCCCGTCCGCCAGCAGCCGGCGCATCAGCTCGGTTCGCCCGATCGCGGCCCGCTCGGTGATCCTGACGCAATACGACTGCCACGTCCGCTGCGCGTAGGGCGGATCGTAGGGCGGCTCCAGGCCCGGAATGTGGACGAGCGCGTCGGTGTAGCGCTCAGCCAGGCGGCGGCGCTTTGCGAGGATCAGCTCGAGCGCATCGAGCTGGCAGAGGCCGAGCGCCGCCTGCATGTCGGTCATCCGGTAGTTGAATCCGCGCTCGGGATAGGCCTCGAAGACGACGTCGCGAGCACTGTGCCGCGCGAGGTCCGACATGTCCATCCCGTGCGCGCGCAGGCGCCGCAGCCGGGCAGCGAGCGCTTCGTCGTGGACGGCGATCATCCCGCCCTCACCAGTCGTGATGACCTTGCGCGGATGCAGCGAAAAGCATGCGAGCGGGCCGAGGGATCCGATCGGGCGACCCTTGTAGCTCGCGCCGATCGCGCATGCGGCATCCTCGACGAGCGTGAGCTCGTATCGCTCGGCGAGCTCCAGGAAGGCGTCCATGTCGGCGGGGAGCCCAACCTGGTGGACGGGCATGATCACCTTGGTGCGCGGCGTGATCGCGCACTCCGCGGAAGCGGGATCGAGGTTGTAGGTGAGCGGGTCGATGTCGGCGAAGACGGGCTGCGCGCCGCAGTGCCAGACCGCGTTGGCGGTCGCGATGAACGACAGCGAGGGGACGATCACCTCGTCACCAGGACCGACGCCCGAGGCGTAGAGCGCGAGCGCCAGAGCGGTCGTGCAGTTCGTCGTGGCGATCGCGTCGGGGGCGCCGACGCGATCGGCGAATGCCCGCTCGAACGCCTGCACTCGCGGGCCCTGGGACACCCAGCCGGACGCGATCGCCTCGGCCACGGCGGCTCCCTCCTCGCCCGTCAGATACGGGCGTGCGAACGGGACCTCCATCACGATGCCGCCATCAAAGCCGCGGGAACGGGCGCGGTGCGCTCCGCCTGCCACCAGTCGACCAGACGGGTGAGCCCTTCCTCCAGGCTGACCTCAGCCTCGAAGCCGAGCTCGCGCCGCGCGCTGCTGGTGTCCGCGAGGCGGCGTGAGACCTTGTTGACCGCGCGCTCGGGCCCGAACTGAACCGACAAGTCGGAGCCCATCACGTCGAGGAGCTTCTGCGCGAGCCCGGCGAGGCTCGTCTCGACGCCGCTGGCGACGTTGAATACCGCGTCGCTGACATCCGCCGTCGCCGCCAACAGGTTGGCGCGCGCGATGTCCTCGACGTACACGAAGTCCATCGTCTGGGAGCCATCGCCGTGGATCAGCGGCGGCTCGCCGGCGGCGATCCGCTCCATCCAGCGCACGAGCACCTCCGTGTAAAGGCCGTGGATGTCCATCCGCGGGCCGTACACGTTGAAGTAGCGCAGCGCCACGTAGTCGAGCCCGGTCATCGCGTGGAAGCTCCGGAGCAGCCCCTCGTTGAACGTCTTCGACGCTCCGTAGAGGGTGTCGTTCGCATATGGATGATGCAGCTCGGTGGTGGGGAAGTCCTCGGCCAGGCCGTAGACCGACGCCGAGGAAGCGGCGACGAGCTTCCTGACGCCTTCGCGGGCTGCCGCCTCGATCACGTTGTAGGTCCCGTCCACGAGCACCTCGAGCGCGAGCCGCGGCTCCTCCGCGCACTGCGTGATCCGGATCGCGGCCTGGTGGAAGACGACGTCGGTGCCGCGCATCAGCGTTGCGAGCAGCTCACGGTCGCGGATGTCGCCGACGACGAGGCGAACGTTGCCGGCAGCGATCGCGCCGGCGAGGTTCTCCCGGCGACCGCGGACCAAGTTGTCGAGCACGATGACCTCCGCGGCCCCGGCCTCGATCAACTGGTCGACGACGTGGGAGCCGACGGTCCCGGCGCCTCCCGTGACAAGTGCGCGCTCACCGCGCAGCGAAGAGGTTCTCATGCTGACTGAACGCTTGCCGGCGGACCGATCTTGCACGCGCTCACGCCTTGCAACGCGCTCACGCGCTGAAGCGCGCGACCGCCAGGGTCGCGAAGCGCTGTGCGATCGAGCAGCGCGCGGTCACATTCAGGACCTGGGTGCCGTCAAGCGGCACGAACAGCATCTCGGTCCCAAGCCGCCCGCAGTATCCCTGATGGCTTCCGACGGTCACGGCCCGCCGGTGGGACATCTGCTTCGTGACCTGCGAGAAGTGAAGCGACTCGACCGTGAGCGTGATGTCGGCGTGGGCATTGCGGACCTTGTAGATGCACGTCGGACCCAACGGCGCGTTCACCGTACCGGTGATCATGCGCCCCGTGATCGCTTCGGCCTCCGCGAGGCTCACGAGCCCGCAGGCGTTGCCCGGCTTCGCGCCGGTCGCGCTCTCGTCGTCATGGCTCGACCCCGGAGTCTGGACAGCCCGCTGAACATGCCGAGCTCCGACGCGGTCGTGCGTCGCCGGCGTCGAGTGAGTCGCCGGCGTCGAGTGAGTCGCTGCATGCCGCTCGTGAGCCACACCCGTCACAGACGCCACGCGCACCGGATTGGCCGACGTGATCGCGTGATCCGCGGCGGTCGGCGTCGCCTTGCCGTCCTGCGCAGCGCCGGTCCCGCTGTCGGGTCCGCTCTGAGCCGGTGTTTGGTGTGGCGAGGTCTGTGTCGGAGCAAACTGAGTTGCGGTGTGCTGTGCCGCCGGCGTCGAAGAGGACGACGTCGCCCCGCACGCGGCGATCGCGCTCGCGGCGAGGATGGCGATGACGATGCCCGCCGGCCTCCGGATCTTGTCAGGTGCGTGTCGGTGTCCCATGATGTGTCCCTCTCACGAGGAGGGTGAGAACAGAACGTCCACCCAGTAGTTGCTCGCGTTGTAGGAGTTGCTCGGGAAGGTGCTCGAGCCGCCGTAGGCGTACACGCCGTTGGCGTCGGTGCCATTCGCGATCGCGGTCAGCGGACCGTTGGCGACGGCCGAGCTGAGGCCCGACGCCGTGACTGAATAGTGGCCGTTGGGGGCGTAGTTGGAGACGATGTAGGTCGTGCCGGGCGTGACCTGGACGGGGTTCGAGAACAGGACCGTCTGCCACCCGGACGCCGTCTCGTTGGAGAACGTCGCGCTCGCGAGCAGCTGACCGCTTTCGCTCCAGAGGTTGCCGACATGCGTGCCGGTGTTGCTCGCCGCCTTGTAGAAGCGCACGCCGGTCACGGACCCCGCGACACTCGAGCTGAACTTGACGCCGACCTCGATGCCGCCGCCGTCACCCGAGTCGACCGTCGTCGGCGTCCCGAAGTCGAAGATCGTGTCATCCGGGACGACCGCGGCGCTCGCGCTCGATGCCGGGCCGGTCCCGGCGCTGTTCACCGCAGCCACGGTGAACGTGTAGCTCGTCCCGTTCGTCAGGCCGGTGACGGTGGCCGAGGTGGCCGAGCCGCTGTTCACGTTGACCGGCGACTTTGCCGTCGCGCCGATGTACGGGGTGATCGTGTACCCGGTGATCGTCGCGCCGCCGTTGCTGCTCGGCGCCGTCCAGCTGACCAGGGCCTGGTCGGAGGCCGGGCTCGCCGTCACGTTCGTCGGCGCCGTCGAGGCGCTGAGCCCGGTCGGCGTGACGGCGCTCGATGCCGCGGACACCGGGCCGTTGCCGTTGGCGTCGCTCGCCTGCACTGTGAAGGTGTAAGCGGTGCCCGGGGTGAGGTTGGAGATCGTGGCGGTGGTGGCGGGCGGGTTGCCGGTGATCGTGCGTCGGAGTCTGGGCGGTCGAGCCGATGTACGGCGTGATCGTGTAGGACGTCGGCGCACCGCCGCTCGACGGAGCCGACCAGCTCACGGTCGCGGATCCCTGGCCGGCCGTCGCCGAGACGCCCGTGACCTGACCCGGAACCGCCGTCGGGACGAACATCACGTCGACCCAGTAGTTGCTCGCGTTGTAGCTGCTGCTGGGGAACGTGCCGAGCGAGCCGTAGCTGAACACTCCGTTCGCGGTCGAGCCGTTGGCCGGCGCCTGCAGCGGTGGGTTGGTGACCGCCGAGTTGAAACCGGGGGAGGTGACGGAGTAGTGACCGTTCGGCGCGTAGTAGGAAGCGACGTAGGTCGTGCCGGGGTTGATCTGGACCGGGTTCGAGAACAGCGCCGTCTGCCAACCGGACGCGGTCTCGTTGGCGAACGTCACCGATGCGAGCAGCTGGCCGCCGGCGGTCCACAAGTGGCCGACGTGCGTGCCCGTGTTGGCCGCCGCCTTGTAGAACCGGATCCCGGTCACCCATCCTTGCACGCTCGAGGTGAACTGGACGCCGAGCTCGGCGGCGCTCCCGTCGCCCGAGTCGCCGGTGCCCGGCGACGAGAAGTCGAAGATCGTGTCGGCCGGCGAGACGGTGTTGGAGGCCGTCGATCCGGGCCCGGTTCCGATGTTGTTCGTCGCGGACACGGTGAACGTGTAGTTCGCGCCGGTCGTCAGGCCCGTGACGATCGCGGACGTGGCCGACCCGTTGACGACCTGCACCGGCGTCTGCGCGGCCCCGCCGATGTACGGCGTGATGGTGTATCCGGTCAGCGAGCTGCCGCCGTTGCCGGGCGCCGTCCAGGTGACGAGCGCCTGCCCGGACGCTGGGCTCGCCGTCACGTTCGTCGGCGCGGTCGGCGCGCTCAGCGCGAGCGGCGTGACCGAGGCTCGACTGGGCGGACACGGGCCCGCTGCCGTTGTCATCCGTGGCCTGGACGGTGAACGTGTAGGCGGTGCCCGGCGTGAGGTTCGAGACCGTCGCGGTCGTGGCCGGCGGGTTGCCGGTGATCGTCGTCGGCGTCTGGGCGGTCGATCCGATGTACGGGGTGATCGTGTAGGAGGTCGGCGTGCCGCCGGTCGACGGAGCCGACCAGCTCACGGTCGCGGAGCCCTGGCCGGCCGTCGCCGAGACGCCCGTCACCTGGCCGGGCGGCGGCGTCGGGGCGTAGATCACGTCGACCCAGTAGTTGCTCGCGTTGTAGCTGTTGACCGGGAACGTGGCGTTGTTTCCGTACGCGTATACCCCGTTCGCGCTCGTCGCGTTGGAGACGGCGTGCAGCGGCGCGTTGTTGAAGCCCGAGCTGAGGCCGGACGGGGTGACGGAGTAGTGGCCGTTGGGCGCGTAATAGGAGGCCACGTACGTCGTGGCCGCCGAGATCGACACGGGGCTCGAGAACATGACTTGTTGCCAGCCCGACGCGGTCTCGTTGGACGAATAGGCGCCCGCGAGCAGCTGGCCGCTCGCGGTCCACAGGTGGACGGCGTGCGTGCCGGTGTTGTCGGCCGCCTTGTAGAAGCGGACGCCGAGGATCGTGCCGCTCAGATCGGCCGTGAACTTGACGCCCACCTCGACCGAGTTCGGGTCGCCGGAATCGGTCATCGAGGGCGTCCCGAAGTCGAAGATCGTGTCCTCCGGCGTGACTGCATTCGAAGCGGACGATGCCTGGCTCGTGCCGACGCTGTTGACCGCTGACACCGTGAACGTGTACGTCGCGTCATTGGTCAGGCCGGTGACGTCGGCGGACGTGGCCGACGCGTTGTTGACCGTGAACGGCGTCTGTGCCGTCGACCCGATG
This sequence comes from uncultured Solirubrobacterales bacterium, assembly GCA_963763525.1. GTDB lineage: Bacteria > Actinomycetota > Thermoleophilia > Solirubrobacterales > Solirubrobacteraceae > Palsa-465. The sequence goes on along the minus strand of CAVXPA010000002.1, from coordinate 466,034 downwards.
TATGGCGTGACCACGTAGCCCGTGATCGGCGTGCCGCCGGTCACGGTCGGCGCGGTCCAGGTCACATCAGCCTGGCCCGTGGCGGCGTTCGCCTGCGCGTTCGTGGGCGCCCCGGGGACCGTGAGCGGAGCCGGCGTGACGGGGCTCGACGCGCTCGAGGTCTGACCGGTGCCGTTCGGGTTGGACGCCTGGACCGTGAACGTGTACTGGTCGCCCGCGGTCAGCCCCGAGATCGTGACGGTCGTGTTCGGCGGCGTGCCGGTGACGGTCGTCGTGGTCTGCGCGGTCTGGCCGATGTAAGGAGTGACCGTGTACGTCGTGGTCGGTCCGCCCGAGGACGGCGCCGACCAGCTCACCGTCGCCGACCCCTGCCCCGCCGTGGCCGAGACGTTCGTCACCTGGCCCGGTGCCGCGACTGGGCGAGAAGATCGGATCGACCCAGTAGTTGGTCGCGCTGTAGGTGCTCGTCGGGAACGTGGGCGTGGAGGTATAGGAGTAGAGGCCGTTCGCGCTCGTCGCGTTCGGCACCGCATGCAGCGGCGGGCTGTTGAGCTCGGAGCCCCCGATCGGCGTGGGCGCCGGGTCCGGGTAGAAGTAGCTGGGCGTGGCCGAGTAGTGGCCGTTGGGCGCGAAGTACCCGGCGACGTACGTCGTGTCGGGCATGATCGTGACCGGGCTGGAGAACGTGACCGTCTGCCAGCCGGAGCTCGACTCGTTCGTGAACGTCGCGGACGTGAGCAGCTGACCACTCGCGGTCCACAGGCTCCCCACGTGGGTGCCGGTGTTGTCCGACGCTTTGTAGAAGCGGATGCCAGAGACCTGCCCGAACGTGTCCGAGGTGAACTTGAGGCCGACCTCGACCGACTCGGGGTCACCGGAGTCGTTGACGGACTGCGGGTCGCTCGGCACGGCGGTCGCCGGCGTCACATTCGTTCCCCAGATCGAGCAAGGACAGTTCACATCGACCGTGATCCCGTCGGAGGGCGTCTCGAGGTCGCCGCTGTCGTTGACCGCGCGCGTCTCGATCTCGGTCGAGGGCTCGCCGTGCGCGATCCAGCTGTAGGTCCAGCTGACCGTCTGCTGGTCCGGCGTCGTGAACGTCGTCGGGTGCCAGGTGTGGCCGCCGTCGGTCGAGATCTCGACGCCGGCGACGATGCCGCCGCCGCCGTCGGTTGCCGTGCCCGTGACCGTGACGGCCGTTCCGTCCTGGAAGCTCGCACCCGCGGACGGCGATGTGATCGTCGAAGTCGGCGCGGTGGTCTCGGTCGATGCCGACGCCGCCACGAGGCCGGACATCAGCGTCGTCGGTTGCACGCCCATATCGGCGAACAGGTTGACGGTCGCCTGCTGCACCGTCGGATCGGGTTGCGCCCCGGACGGCGGTCCGCTCGAGTCCCATGCGTTGGTGTCGTCGAGCCCCCAGGACCACTGGACGGTGCCGGCGCCGAACACGAGCGCGCCGCTCGGCGCTCGGTAGAGCGTCAGGTTGTGCGTTTCGGTGCCGGTTCCGGTCGTGCTGCCGTAGTCGACGAACGGCTGCACATTGCTTACCGTCGTCGAGGACAGATCGAACTCACCCGGTGGTCGGAAGCCGTTGTCGGCATCCGCGTCCCATTCGTAGCCCAGCATGTCGTCGCCCTTGGCGAGCGTGAGCGTCTGGCCGGGCTGGAGATTCGCCACGGCGGTGTTGCGCCAGATTCTCAGCTTGCTGTACTGGTAGGGAACCGTGATGTCGGCGCTCCCCGAGTTGACGAGGAACTCCTGACCCGTCAGCTGCGTTTGCCGGCAGGCCGCCGTCGGCGGGCGGACTGAACCGCGGATCGGCCCAGGCGCCCGTCCAGGTGGGCGGATCCTCCGGGTCGGTCGGCGCGTTGAAGTGCGTCTCCTTGTAAGTGATCAGCGTCCGGTACGGCGTGTTGGAACCGTCCTCGCTGTTACCCCAGCGCGTCTTCCAGAAGACCTCGTTGCCGCTGAAGAACGCGAGGTTCACCCCGGCGTTGAGCGCGGCCTGCACGTTGGCGCGCTCGGTCCCGGACCAGTACTCGTCGTGCCCGCTCGAGATGAAGACCTTGTGGTTGAGCAGCAGCGCGCCGTCGCGATCGAGGTCGGAGTCGCTCACGTAGCTGACGTCGTAGCCGTTCTCCTCGAGGAAGCGGATCATCTGGTACTCCGCGTAGTACAAGGACGAGGCGCCGTTGTCGGTCGTGAAGGCGCCGTCGAACGGCCGGTTGTAGGAGACGGCGTAGGCGGCCTTGTACGCCAACGGATTGCCCGGGGGGCAGGCGACCGTGCACGTGTAGAGGCTGTTGCCGCCGTAATCGTTGTACGCCTCCCAGGTGGCATCCGAGGTCGCGACGACGATGTCCGAATGGCTGGCGTCGTTTCGCACGACGAACGGAATCTGGCTGTCGCCGCCCTTGTCCTGGGAGTCGTCGCGGACGAGGTGCGCGATGTAGACGCCGGAGACCGCGTTGCTGGGGACCGTCCAAGAGGCCGACACCGCCCAGTTGCCGCAGTCGATCAACCCGTTCGAGGAGTCGGTCAGACATGCCGGCTGCGTCTGCGGCAAAGACGACCGACGGCTTGATGTCCGACGCGACCAGGCGTGCCCCGTCGCCACCGTAATACCCCAGGCGCAGGATGTCGATGTGGTAATTGGTCGAAGGCGTGTCGATCTTGAAATAGACCGTCTGCCCCACGTCGGTGCTGAACTGCGTCGCGTAGCCCTGGATCGTGGGGTCGCCGGCGCCCTGGACCATCCAGTCGGATGGAGGGTCGCCCGGGAGCTGGTTTTCGCAGGCGACGGGGTTCGCGCACGCCGCGAGCGCGCGCGCTGGTGAGGCGGCCAGATAGCAGCACCCGGCGAGCAGGACGAGCAGGACGATCGCCGCTCGCGGCGCGATCGCAGAGCGCAAGCCGAGCTGGTGTCTGACTGCCCCGATCATAAAAGTCCTCTCATCGCAGGAACGTGCAGCGCTGGCGAGAACTTGCTCGCGGTGCTGGCAGAATTTCGTCCGTGGCGCGCCTGAGAGGGATGACAGCTTCACGAGCGCCTCAGCTGCTTGGCGCAGAGCCCTCGGATCTGGAAGTACAGACTGCTGTCCACCGGGCGCGTCGTCGGCTCGCCGATCGTGCTGCAGCCGGTGTTGTTCCTTGGTGCGGGCGAGATCGTCGTCGGCGAGGGGGTCGAGTTCGGATGGCCGACCTCGGTCGCGTTTTACTCGGGCTACAGCCACGTCGAGGCGTCGGCGCCGGGATCGCGGATCGAGCTGGCGGACGGCACTCAAATCAACAACAACGCCTTCATCAAGAGCGAGGGGCCGGGCATCCGGATCGGGCGCGGCGGGCTCCTGGGATCGTTCGTGGAGATCTTCGACAGCGACTTTCACGAGCTGCATCCGGACCGGCGGCGGGGCGGCCGGCCCGCCATGGGCGCGGTCGAGCTGGGCGAGAACGTGTTCGTCGGCGACGGCGCGAAGATCCTCAAGGGCGTGAGCATCGGCGCGCATTCCGTGATCGGGGCCGGCAGCGTCGTCACGAGCTCGATTCCCGAGGGCGTCGTCGCCGCGGGGAATCCGGCGCGCGTGGTCCGCGAGCTGTGAGTCCCTCGCCCGCGTTCATGCGGGCGAGGACATGAGACAGCGAAGCTCGCGCTCGAGCGCCGCCAGCGTCGAGTCGATCGAGAAGCCGGCAACGATCGACTCGCGGCCGCGGCGCGCCATCTGCGCGCTCGCGCTCGGGTCGGCGACGATCTCGGCGATCGCGTCGGCGAGGAGCTCCGGATCCTCCGGTGCGACCAACCGGCCGGTGTCGCGGTCGCGGATCACCTCTGGAACGCCGCCGACACTCGCCGCGACGACCGGCCGCCGCAGCGCCATCGCCTCCATCAGGGCCAGCGGCGTCCACTCACCCCGCGAGGGCGCGAGGAGGACGTCGATCCCGAGCAGGTGCGGTCGGACATCGTCCAGCTCGCCGACGAACCGGACCGAGCCGGCGAGGCCGAGGTCCTCGGCTGTCCGGCGCACGTGCATTGCGAACGGCTCGTCGATCACGCGACCGACGATGTCCAGACGCGCGTCGAGGCCGCGCTCGCGCAGATGTGCGAGCGCCTGGACGGCGATGTCCTGACCCTTGCGCGGATGTACGCCGCCGACTACGCACAGGCGCAGCGGATCGTGAAACGCCGCCGCTCCCGGTGGCGGAAGCTCCGGCGGCTCCGGCAGCTCGATGCCATCCGGGATCCGGATGATCCGGGCGCCGCGGTTCGTGCGGAAAGCTGGCACGAGTCCCTTGCTGATCACGATCACCGAGGTCGCGAGCCGCCCCTCGATCCTGAACACGGCTCCGGACAGCCGCGAGCCGGGCACGTCACGGGCGTGCACGATCACCGGGACGCCCGCGAGCCGTGCCGCCAGCACCGGGGCTAAGAGGACGGAGCTGCTCGTCAGGACCCCGTCGATCCCGCGGCTGCGGATCACGCCCGCGAGGCGGTTGGCGCGGCTGATCGTGCGCGCCGAGCGACCCAGCCAGCGACGCGCGCTGTCGCCCCAGAGCGGCAGCGAAGTCGTTGGCTCGACGAGCTCTCCGTGGCGGGCAAAGGCGGGCCGCAGCGGGCCATCCGGGATCGAGATGACGAGCTCGAAGTGCTGCTCGAGGTACTCGGCCTCGGCCAGCGCCATGCGCTCGGCGCCGCCGGCCGTGGCGCTGTGGACGCATAGGAGCAAGCGCTTGCGGCGCGCTGGCTGTGCGGCCGAGCGCGGCCGGGCGCGGTCGAGCTCGACGACCACGGCGCCTGCGGCGGGAGCGGAGCTGGGCTCGGGGAGCGAGGGCATGGCAGCTAAAGAACGCGCGGCCGGCGGCGCGGCTTGCGGCCGCCGCGAGCCGTCGGGGCCTGGTTCGGGCGGACCCCGGGGCCGTGCTCCAGGCGGCGCAATTATCGAGCGCGGGTGTCCGTTGTTCTGGCGCAATGAGCAATTCCTCGCACCCTTCGGTGTCGGCCGTCGTCGCCGCCTATCAGGCCGAGCGCTGGATCGGCGAGGCGCTCGAGTCGATCCTCGGCCAGACGCGCCCGCCCGATGAAGTGGTCGTCGTCGACGACGGGTCGACCGACGGCACGGCGCGCGAGCTCGCGCGCTTCAGCGGCCGCATCCGCGTCATCCGGCGGGACAACGGTGGCTGCCCGGCCGCTTTCAACACCGCGTTCGGCGCGGCCCGCGGCGACTACGTGGCGATGTGCGGCGCGGACGACGTATGGGAGCCGAGCAAGCTCGAATGGCAGCTGGAAGCGATAGCCGCCCATCCCGAGGTCGACGTCTTGTTCGGCCACGCACGCCTGTTCGGCCGGCTCGAGGGCGAGCACGCGCGGCCGCCTGCGAGCGGCCTGCTCGACAGCGCCGAGCTGCAGCGCGCGCTGTTCCGCGAGCTGTCGGTCTGCGCCCCCTCGGTCGTGATCCGGCGCGCGCTGTTCGAACGGCTCGGCCCGTTCGTCGAGAACTTCGGCGCCGACGACTACGAGTACTGGTTTCGCTGCCTGCGCGCCGGGGCGCGTTTCTACTATGACCCGCGGCCGCTGCTGTCCTACCGCCAGCACGAAAGCAATCTGTCCGCCAAGCGGCTGTGGATGGACGAGTGCTGCTACGAGGTGTTGCGCCGCTACCAGTCGGATGTGGACGATCGCGCGGTCGTGCGCGAGACGCTCGCGCCGCTGCTGTTCCGGCTTGGGCGCGGCTTGGTCGAGGACGCGCGCCCGGCACAGGCGCGGCGAACGTTCCGGACGGCGCTGCGCTACTGGCGCGGAGGGAGCGCGTCGGCGAACGCGAGAGCGCTGGCGTGGATCGCAGTCCTTTCGTTGCCTGGCGATGCTCGCGAGCGGGCCGGGGGTGGGCTGGTGAGAGCGAAGCGCGCGACGGTGCTGCGCGGTGACCGACCGGTGCTGCGATGAGAGACCCTTCGATCGCCGTCGTCGTTCCGGTGTACAACGGCGAGCGCTACGTCGCTGAGTCGCTGGAGGCCGTGCTCGCGCAGACGCACCCGGCCAGCGAGGTGATCGTCGTCGACGACGGCTCGACGGACTCGACGCCGGACCTGCTGCGTCGCTTCGGAGCCTCGATCAGGGTCGTCAGGCAAGCGAACGCGGGGCATCCCGGCGCCTACAACCGTGGCTTCGCGGAGGCCCGCGCCGAGTACGTCGCGCGCTGCGACGCCGACGACATCTGGGAGCCGACCAAGCTGGAACGCCAGGTCGCGGCGCTGAGGAGCATGCCGCAGATCGACGTCGCGTTCGGCGGCGCGATCAACTTCGGCTTGTTCGACGGCCTGTGGCACGAGCCACCTGGCGCGGGGCTGCTCGACGAGCGCGAATTCGCGCGCGCGATGTACCGCGCCAACTTCGTCTGCTCCTCGACCGCGGTCGTGCGCAAGGCGCTGTTCGAGCGGATCGGGCCGTTCGTCGACCGGCTCCCGTGCGAGGACTACGACTTCTGGCTGCGGGCGCTGAAAGCGCGGGCCGCGTTCTTCTACGACCCGGGCACCCTGGTCCGCTATCGCCGCCATTCTCATAACGTCACCAACGATCTGGTGCGGATGCACACTGCCACGCACCGGGTCCACCTCTGGCACGCCGATCTGATCGACGATCCCCAGCTCGTCGGGGGCGTACTCGCCGCCGACCGGTGGCGGATCGCCAGAGCCCTCGTCGACGACCGCCGCCTCAGCGCGGCGCGGGACGCGTTCGTGTCGTGCCTGCGGCACGAGCCGAGCGCCCGGGGCGTGGCATGGATGCTGATGCTCTCCACCCCCGAGCGCTACCGCGACACGCTCCTTCGCCGCGCCGTCTCGGCCCAGCGCGCGCTGGCGACATGAGCGACGAATCGCTGTCGAGCGACGAGTCGCTGTCGAGCGACGAATCGCTGACGACGGACGATCTGCGCTCGGCGGCTATCCGCGGTCTGAGCTGGACCGTGATCGCGCGGCCGCTCGTCGAGTGCGTCCTGTTCGGGTCGATGGTCGTGCTCGCGCGGCTCATCTCGCCCGCGGAGTTCGGGCGCTACGCTGTCGCGCTCGTGGTCGGACAGCTGATGGCGGTTCCCGCCCAGGCGGTCGGGACGGCGCTGGTCCAGCGACCGGACGCGGGACGCGAGTACCTGCGCTCAGGCGAGGCGCTGTCGATACTGCTCGGCATCGGGATCGTCCTGCTGACGCTCGTCGCCGCGACGTTGATCGTCGTGCCCGTGTTCGGCGAGCGCACGGCGTTCCTCGTCCGCCTCGCCACGATCGGCTGCATCATCAACTCGACCAACATGGTCCCCGCGGCCGTGCTGCAGCGCAGGCTCGAGTTCCGCCGCCTAAGCGTCGTCCAGGTCGCCACGACGATCGTGCGCTCGGCCGCGTCGATCGCGCTGGCGCTCCAATGGCGCAACGCCACCGCGCTGATCGTCGGCGGGCTCGCCGGCGCCATCGTCGGGACGATCCTGCTGTGGTCGTGGGCGCGTCCCTCGCTGCCGCGGCTCTATCGCGGGCCCGTGCGCGAGATCTCGAACTACGGCCTGCCCGCCGGCATTGCGGCGCTCGGTTGGGTCGGCTTCAGCAACTGCGACTACGCGATCGTCGGCGCCCGGCTCGGTCCCGTCGCGGCGGGCTACTACTTCCGCGCCTACACGCTCGGCGTCGAGTACCAGAAGAAGGTCAGCCAGGTGATGAGCTCGATGGGCTTCCCCCTGCTCGCGAGGGCCAAGACGCCCGAGGAGCGCGCGATGCTGAGATCGCGCATGGTGCGCTTGCTGACGCTGGTGCTGTTCCCCGGGCTCGTACTGGTCGGGATCGTCGCGCCGGTGCTGATCCCGTGGATGTTCGGCCCCCAATGGCATTCCTCGATCGCGCCGACGCAGATCCTCGTGATCGGCGGCGCCGCAACGCTCGTGATCGACGCCGTCGGAGCGGGAATCATGGCCGCGGGCCGGGCCCGCGCGATGGTCGGATACGGCTGGGGGCACTTCATCGTCTACGCCGTCGCCGTGTACTTCATCTCCCCGCTCGGGATCACCGCCGTCGCGATCATGGCCACGACCGTCCACACGATCTTCATGTTCGTCGCGTACATCATGCTGCTCCACCGGGGACGCGGGACAGCGTTCCGCGACGCGGCTCACGCGATCCACGAGATGTGGACGGACATCGCGCCGGCGACGCTCGCGTGCGTCGTCCTCGCGGCCGTTGCGGTGCCCGTCGCGATCGGCTGCACGAGCGCGCACGTGCCGGCGCTGCCGTACTTCGCGGTCGTCGGGTTGACCGGTTTCGCCGCCTATCTGGCGACCCTGCGATTGTTCTTCGCGGAGTCGTTGCGCAGCCTGCGCAACCTCGTCCGTCACGTGCTTCCGGCCGTGCCGGTCCTCGGCCGCACGCGGCGGCTGCTGGCGGCCACCGTGCGCGCCTCCTAGTCGCAGCCGTGAGCGTTCCCGCCTGCCTGGCTGTCTGCAGTCGGTCGTAGGCGCCCGCCCTTATCGCCCCCCGGCGAACCATGCGGATCTGGTTCCGAGAGGAGGAACTGGATCCGCAAAGTTCCGTGTCAGCGGGGCGCGGCAGCGGGCGAGAGCCGTGATGGCTCGGCGGGCGGTGAGCGGCGCCATGAGTCGACGGTGATCGCGACCTCGCTGCTGACCTCGGCCCGCGCCGTCTGCCGGTCGACACCTGCCATCAACAGCTCGTCGTAGCGGGTGTCGCGGTGGCGGATCGAAGCGATGACGGCGAGCTCGATCGCGCCGGGCTCCAGCGCGCGGCCGGCGGCGCTGCGCCCGACCCGCCCGCTGCCGCGCGCGCCGGTGTGGGCGGCGATCTCTCGAGCCCGCTCGATCGGGCAGCCTGGAAACAGCCGGCCGATCTCCTCGGTGATCCGGTCCTGCAGCGCGACGTCCTGCTCGGCTCGCCGGACGGCTTCGCGCTCGCGGCGGTGGGCTCGGACCTGATCGTCGGCCAGGCACTCGGCCTCGGCGCGGTCGAGCGCCTGCTCCTCGACGAGAATCCCCTGCCGCTCGTAGCGCTTGCGCGCGCGGCTGAAGCGCACCACGATCGCTGATAGCCCGCTCGCCGCTCGCGCACGCCGCGTGAGCGCGGCATTCCCGGACCGAACGAACACGAGGTGATCCAGGTCCGCGCAGGTCATGCACACCGGCCCGGGGTCCTCCATCATCAGCAGTCCGGCTCGCGGTGCTCCGCACAGCGAGCACGTGAACTCCTTCAGCGGCTCGATCACTACGAGGTCGGGCCGCTTCGCCTCGCGCTCGGTCAACCGCCGGCCCCCAGCCTCGTTGAGATCAGGCGAGAGCCAATGTGTACGGTAGGCGCGCTCGAGCTCGGGATCGTCGGCCGCCGAGAAGCGAAGCTCCCGCGGCGCGCGCGAGCGAGCGGGATACAGACGTTCGCTGGGCTCGAGTCCCCGCTCATTCGCCCACTCCTGCAGGAGCCAGATCGCGTCGACGATCTTGGACGGCTCGACGAACACGACGTCCTCCAGGCGAGCGGGCTGTCCGCGGCGCCAGCGCTCGACATTCGATGGGTGCAGCCAACCGAGCGCGCACAGCACGTCGATCGGCGAGACGAACTGGTGCTCGGCGAGCGCCTCCTCAGCTGCCCGCCCGACGCGTTGCTCGAGCCGCTTGTCTCTCTCCGAGGGCACCGCGGCCGAGCCTAGCGACGGCCGCCGACGCCTACGAGCCGTGTGGCGCGAACTTTGCGGCCTCGGTTCCACCTCTCGGAACCAGATCCGCAAAGATCGCTCGGGAGTGGGCAGTTGACGTGGAAGGCCGGCTGCCCGCCTGGCGGACGTGCCTCAATCAGGCAGCGGGCCTGGGAAGTGCTGCCCCTCGGCGGGGAGCTCGTAGTAGTCGCCCGCGTCGGACGTGAAGATCTGCGCGATCGTTCGCAGACCGGTCGGGGGATCGAGCGTTCCCGCGGTCAGCGACACCGTGTCGCGCCCGTCCGCGCGCCAGAACAGGCTCGAGCCGCAGGCGCTGCAGAAGCCGCGTGCACGGCCGCCGTCCTCGTACCACCGCAAGGTGCTCGCCGAGAGCAACACGAGGTCCGAGGCCGCACACGCTGTGTAGGCCCCGACGTGCCCATGACTGCGCCGGCAGCGACTGCAGTGGCAGACGACCACATCCCGGAGCTCGCCGGTGACCGCGTACCGCACGCCACCGCACAGGCAGCCGCCGCCATGGGCGAAGCGCTTGGACGACGCGCTCTCGGACGACACGCTCTCGGACGACACCCTCGGGGACGACACGTGCGCGGATCGTAACGCCGCCGCCCGGGCGCCCCGGCGATTCGCTCGCTCAACGGCGAGCGGCTTGGGTCAGCGAGCCTCGGAGTGGCGATTGGCGCCGGCGGCGAGGTAACCCGAATCCTCGGCGGCCTCATCGCTTGGCGCGACCCGACCGTTCCCGTTCCCGTTCCCGTTCGCGTTGCCGTTCGCATGGCTGCCGTTGCCGTTGGGCACCGCCGTCGCACCGTTCGTGGCAGCGCTCGAGGAGCTCCTGCGGGCGCGGCCGAACTGAGACAGCGGGCGGCGCCTGGCGCTGTGGCCGATCCCCGAGGAATCGGCCGCCTCGGCTGCCGGCGACAGCGCGGGCAGCGCGGGCAGCGCGGGCAGCGCGGCGGAGGCGCTCGCGTCCGGCTCGACGGCGGCCGACGGCGCGCTGCGCCGCCACGCCTCCGCGAACCGTGTGCCCAGGACGATGAACAAGCACCAGGCGATCAAGATCAGCAGGTAGATCGGCACGAGCTCGGACTTGCTGATGCCGGTCGTCGTCGACACGACGCTTGCGCCGCCGAGCTGCCGGATCTCGATCCGCCGGCGGGCCGGGATGTTGCTCGTCGTCGCGAGCTGGTTGAGGTAGTTGCTCAGACCGGCCGCGGCGCCGTTCGCGAGTGCGACGGCTGCGGCGCGCGTCGTCGCGGTGCCGGTCACCGTGACCAGCGGCTGGGTCGGGCTCGGCGTCGCGAACTGGAGCTTGTAGGCGCCGGGCGAGGGTGCCGTCGCGTTGAAGACGGGGCTGTTGCCGTTGTCGTCCGGTGCTCCGACCGCGGTGATCTGGTCTTCAGGGATTCCTGCCGCCTTGCTGATCAGGCCCATCAGCTCGGGCGTCGTGACGATCTCGGCGTAGATGCCCGCGCGCGGAACGAGGGGGTCGAGAATGCGCGCGCTGTCAGGCAGCGCCGAGGAGTTCGCGTCGTCGACCAGCAGCTGCTCGCTCGCGCTCCAGCTGGTCTTAACGGGCTTCATGTGCGCGATCCCCGCGACTGCGACGGCGGACAGGAGCGCGCCAAGCACGACCAACCACTTCCGACGCATCAGCTCTCTCAAGGCGAGGATCAATTCCATTTCATGGCTCCGGCTGTCAGTGCATGTCGAGCATGCGGCATTTCTCTGCTGCCAAATGAACGGTCGCGGGCGCGCCCGACTTTCGGTCTCTCAACCGAATGCCGGAACACGACGCCGGCGGCGAAGCGTCTCGCCGCGCACCGCCGCGCGCACGGCGGCGCCGAGCGACGCCGCGTCGAGCGTGCGCTCGGCCGCGCGGGGCGGGGCGGCGGCGACCGCCTCGAGCAGCTCCTCGGAGCTCCGAGCGACGATCACGGTCTGCCGCTGCGCCAATGCCTCGACGAGCTCTGCCTGGTGATCGTCGACGGTCTCGGCGTAGCGTTTGAGCCTGGGAAACACCACCGGGACGTGCCCGGCCCGCAGCGCGCACATGATGCTGCCGACGCCGCCGTGGGTCACGACGACGTCCGCCCGCTCGATCTGCTCGACCACGCCGGCGAAGGGCAGGTAGGCCGTCGCCCACGCACACGTGGGCGGTTCCGCGGGACCGTGCTGGACGTGCAGCTCGTCTTCCGGCAGCACCGCGAGCGCACGCATCATCCGATCGAACGGGAGGTGGCTCGAGCCGCAGGTCGCGAAGATCACACGACGCTCCCGGCGTAGATCGCCCTGCGTCGGCGCGCGCTGGCGCTCCACTGGACGAAGAAGGCGTCGGTGAACGGATACACGAGCCGGCCGCTGAGCGCCGGCCGGTGAACGCGCGTGAAGCTCTCGACGTACACGAGCCGGACGCCGTACATCCTGCCGACGAGGAAGAACGGGACCGCGAGCGCGGCGCCGGTGGAGAGGATCACATCGGGGCGGAAGCTCGCGGATCGTGCGAACCGCGAGCCTGAGGTTGCGCAGGAGGTTCGGGATGTTGCGCGGGGTCGGTCCGTGTGCGTGGATCACGTTCTCGCGTGCGAGCAAATGGGTGGAATCGGCCGCGGCCAGGGTGACCCAGCGCCGCTCGAGGTCGTGCCATGCAGCCTCGAGCGCGAGCATCTGCAGCAGATGCCCGCCGGGCGACGCAACGAGCAGGATCCGCTCGGGCGCCTGGCTCACGCGAGTGCCTCCTGGCTCGCGCGGGCCGCGCCGCCGGCTGGGTCGCCGACCGGGTGGCCGGCCGCGTCGCCGACTGCGTCGCCGATCGTCGTCAGCGAGATCTGACGCTCGCGCGCCCACGCCGCGATCGACTCGAGCGCCGCCGCCGTCGGCAGCGCCGACCGCCGGCGGCCGAAGCGTGCGGAGTCGTGCAGCAGCACGATCGCGCCGTCGCTCAGCTCGGAGGTCACGCTCGCCGCGATCCGCTCAGCGCTCACGTCCTCCCAGTCGAGGCCCCACGCGGACCAGTAGACGGGAGTCATCTGCAGCTGCCGGCACGCCTGCGCCGACGCCGTCGGACATCTTGCCGTAGGGCGGCCGGTACCAGCGGCACGCAACGCCGAGGAGCTCCTGAAGAGCGCCGTATCCGCGGATCACGTCGTCGCCGCTGCGGGCCGCATCGATCCGGTCGTGGCGCTCGTGCCCGTAGCCGTGCAGGCCAACCTCGTGCCCTCGACGCAGGATCTCGTGCCCGAGCTCCGCGTGCGCGTCCAGCTGGCTCGCGAGCAGGAAGAACGTCGCCTGCGCGCCGGCGCGATCGAGCGCGTCCAGCACGGCCGGCGTGGCGTCCGCGTCCGGGCCGTCGTCGAACGTCAACACGGCGTGCCCCGGACCGGGCACTCGCTCGAGCCCGGGATGACGCCGCCAGCGCCGCGCGCGGGTCGGATGCCAGGCGTACAGCCGCTCGCGCGCCGCTTGCGGGACGAGCGACCTGAGCTTATGGGAATTCTGGAGGACTCTCATGCGGTCGGCGTGGCTGACTGCGGCTGTCAAAACGAACGCTCGCTCGCGGCCGAAACTTCTGAGCCCACGGCCGCGCTCAGTCCGCCGCTGCGTCGCCCAGGCGTGGGGGGCCGGAGACCCCGAGCTGCACGGCGAGGGCGCGGCGCTCGGCGCTCATGCGACAGCGCGCCGCCGCGCTCGAGACCGCGAACGGCGCGTGCACCGCGAGCCGGATCAGATGGCCGAGCACGAGCGCGGCACGGATACCGAGACTCTGCAGCGGACCGTAGTGCTTGTGCGCGAACAGCTGACGCGAGTACGCCAGCTGCGCCATCAGATCGCCGCGATCGCGGCGGCCGGCGTGGTGGACGATCGTCATCAGCGGCAGGTGGCCGACGCGCCAGCCCGCGCGCCAGAAGCGGTAGCACCAGTCGACCTCTTCGCAGAACAGGAAGAACCGCTCGTCCATCGGCCCGACGGCCGCGACGGCTTCGCGCCGCGCGATCAGGAAGGCGCCGACGACCCAGTCGACCGAATGCTCGCGCGCGTACTCGCCGTCGCGCGTCTCGAGCTCCTGCATCGTCTGGAGAACGGGCCAGCGTGCGGCGAACAGCGCCTCGCCGATGTCACGGCCAACCGTCGGGAAGCGCCGGATCGAGCGTTGCAGCCGGCCGTCGACGGCTCGGTGCACGACGCTCGCGATTCCGAGCTGGGGGCGCCGGTCCATCGCCTCGACGAGCTCGGCGAGCGTCCCGTGCACGATCTCGACATCGGGGTTGAGCAGCAGGATGTAGCGACCCCGCGCGAGCTCGAGCCCGACGTTGTTGGCGGCCGCAAAGCCGCGGTTGCCGCGCCTGAGGACCCGTACGTCGGCAAACGAGCGCTCGATCGCGCCCGGGGTGTCGTCGGCCGAACCGCTGTCGACCACGATCCACTCGACGTCCGCATCACCGGCGGCGGCCAGCGCCGAGCGCAGCGTCCGGCACGCCATCTCCCGGCCGTTGTGGGTGACCACGATTACGCTCAGGTCTGGATTCATCACGTCCGCCCGAACAACGAGCCCGGCCGCGGCGATCTTGTACAGCCCGCTCGCGCAAGCCGCGGGGCGCCGGCAGCGTTCTATGTGCGTGGAGACAACGCACGCGCAGACACGGTTGCGCGAGGTCAGGAAATGGCCACGGCGCAAGGTGGGACACGCGAAGCGACGCGTGCGCACGATCGTGATCACGCGCGAGCGCCGCCACGTTGGCGTGCGCAGCCGTCTCGCCGGCCAGTACCTGCGCGGCAGCGGCCTCGAGATCGGCGCGCTGCACATGCCGCTGCGTGTGCCCGCGAAGGCGTCGGTCCGATACGTCGACCGCTGCTCTCTCGCCGAGCTGCGCGATCACTATCCGGAGCTCGACGACTACGAGATCGTGACGCCGGACGTCATCGACGACGGCGAGACGCTCGCGACGGTCCCGGACGGAACGGTCGACTTCGTGATCGCCAACCACATGATCGAGCACTGCGAGAACCCAATCGCGACGCTCGAGAATCACCTTCGCGTGTTGCGGGCGGGCGGGATCATCTACATGGCGGTACCCGACCGCCGGTTCACGTTCGATCGCGATCGTCCGGTCACGTCGCTGGCCCATCTGCGCCGGGACTACCTCGAGGGGCCCGAGTGCTCGCATGCCGAGCACTACCGGGAATGGGCAGGGCTCGTCGAGCACGTGCCCGCCGGCGAGGTGGAGCGGCGCGCGCGGGAGCTCGACGACCTCCACTACTCGATCCATTTCCACGTCTTCACGCCGGGCGCGTTCCTCGAGCTCCTGAGCGCCTGCCGGACCGAGTTCGGCCTGCCGTTCGAGGTCGAGGGTCTCGAGCGCAACAACCACGAGTTCATCGTGATCCTGAGCCGCGCGGGCGCGTCGTAGAGCCAGCCCGCAGGAGCGACCGAGCTCCGCAGCGCGCGCTCGGGAGCCGGCCGCGTAGGCGACAAACAGTCGGCGCTGCAGGCGGGTATCGCGCGTTACACGGCGATACGTTCCGCCAGCTTGTGCGCGTAGTACGACCCCGCGCCCTCGGCCAGCGACATCATCCCCCCGCGCGACAGCGACCGCCGCTGTGCCGGGGCCGAGCCCACCGCGGCGCGCAGCTTCTGCGCGACGGTGCTGAGCCGGCGCCCGGCCGCGAGCCGCTCGCCCGCGGCCGCGGCGGCACCCAGGCGGGCGCGATCGTCGACTAGCGCGAGGATCGTGTGCGCGAGCAGGTCCGGGTCGCGGTGATCGACGAGCGTCGCGAACCCCGCCGCCTCGAACTCGGCCGCCATCTCGTCGCCTCGTCCGAGTACGCACGGGAGCGCGGCCGAGAGATAGTCGACGTAGCGCGAGCGCGCCGCCAGCTCGGCCTCGGCCGAGGAGCGATGCAGCGTCAGCCCGAGGTCCGCCTCGCCGAGGTAGTCGTGGCGCCGCTCGTAGGGCACCCACTCGTCGAGGAACAGGACGGAGCGGTCGAGCACTCCCAGCTCGCGTGCCAGGGCGCGGGCCTCGTCGACGGCGTCGAAGCGCGAGTTGTTCGCGTTCGGCGGCGCTCCGGCAGTGATCACGAGCTTGACGTCAGGCCGCGAGTCGGCGATCGCGGCAAAGGCGCGGATCGGCGTCTGAGCATCGAGCCACTTCCACACGGCGCCCCACCACAGCACGATCGTGTCGGTCGGCGCGATCTGCGTGAAGTGCTCGCGCAGCGGCCGCCGGCCGGACGGTGGTGGCGGATCGGGAATGCCGAACGGGACGACGACCGGGTCGAGCGTGAGGGCGGCGCCGGAGCGCCCGAGCTTGCGAGCCGCCGTGATCAGGCTCTCGCGCTGCTGCTCGGCTGCGCACAGCACGAGATCGGCGCAGCGCAGGTCGATCGCCATCGACAACGAGCGCAGCCGAAGCTCGCGCTCGTGGCGCTCGCCGTCGAGCTGCACGAGCTCGACCTCGTGCGGGTCGTACTTGTCGGAGATTGCGACGATGCCCAGCGCCCGCTTGAGCAGCAGGAGGTGTGGCGGCAGGCAGGGCGAGAGGACCGCGTCGTTGCGGAGCGCCTCGCGCATCAGCGTCTGGCGGGTCGAGGGCACGACCGGGAGCCCGTCGCGCTCGCAGGCGTCCTCGCGCTGCGCCATCAACGTCACCTCGAACTCCGGGCTGAGCGCCTGCGCGAACTGCAGCGCGCGGATCTCCGGCCCGGCGAGTCGCTCGCCGAGCGGTCCGGTCGCGTAGATCAGAACCCTGCGGATCACGCGCGGCTTCACCCCGCGACGACGAGGCGCCGGCGCTCCGGGGGCGCCGCGCCGCCGGCTGGTTCGCTGAGCACGTGTTCCGCTGGTTCGCTGCGCACGGCGCCAGAGGCGACGGTGCAGATCGCGGCGATGACGAAGAACATGTACGGGCCCTGGACGAACGACAGCGTGTCGAATAGCCAGTTGACGACGAAGTAGGCGACGCAGCCGGCCGACGCCGCGAGCGCGATCGGCGCGATCTGCGGATCGCCGGACAGTCGCGCCTTGGCCGAGGCGAAGATCGGGGAGATGATCATCCATCCGTACGCGAGCAGCCCGAGGATGCCGACCTGCCAGAGCATCCCGAGGAACTGGTCGTCCATGATCCGGAACTGATCGGCCTGGGCGATCACGATCGTCCCGTAGCCGCGGCCGAACAGCGGGTGCGTCATCACGTCGGGCATGATCGCCGCCAGGTCAGCGGCACGATGCGCGCTCGAGCCGTTGTTGAACCAACGGCTGACGTCGAGGACCGTGCCGAGCGAGCCCGGCGAGAGCACGTGCACGACTCCCAGCATCACGACGAGCAGCGGCAGCAGCCGCAGCATCTTCAGCGGCCTGTGCAGGCCGATGAACAGGAAGACCGCGACGATCGCGAGCAGGCCCGTCTTCTCCTGCGTCGCGATCGCGGCGGCGCACATCAGCGCCACGGCGGCCGCGTTCAGGCACCACGACCGCGCCGAGCCTTTCTCGAACAGGCGCACGACCGCGAACGGCATCGTGATCCCGAGCACCGTGACAGCCGCGAGGCCGTGCTGCGTCGGGCCGACGACAACCGCGCGCTGGACTCCCTGGGCCGCCGCGTTGAGGTTCGTGCCCGCCGCGCCGACCGTTGCGATCGGCTTGAGCAGGGAGTGGCTGAGCGAGAAGAAGACGTTGTAGCCCGTCCGTGACTCGATCACCATCCCGATCGCCATCCCGGTCCCGAGCACGATCAAAAGCGTCGAGATGCCGCGCAGGTCCTCGACGCGCAGGGCGGTCAGCGTGAACCACGAGACGGAGATGAACGAGGCGATGAGCGCCAGTTGCTTGGTCGCGAGATTCCATTCGTTCATGTGGATCTCGCGCGAGGCGTTCACGAACAGGCTGAGCGTCAGGACCGCGGCGAAGAGCGCGACGGCGCCCACGTACAGCTTCGATCGCCCGGACTTCCAGATCGTGCGCTGGTCGCCGCGACACAGGATCCAGATCAGGATCATCACGAACACGGCGAAGCGATCGAAGTACGAGGAGATCGGCAGGTGGATCTTGACCGTGGTCTGGTCCGCCGGGATGAAGTAGATGATCACCAGGAACGCGGTGAGCACCCACGGGAGCGGCCGCCGCGTATGCGGGAAGGCGTCGAGCTTGGCGCCGGCTGCCTCGACGGTCGCGGCCGACCTCGCGCGGGTGGCGGTCCGCGGCCGGAGCGGCCGCGATGCACTCACACCCGTCGCACTCATCGGATCGCCGACTCTGGCTCAGGCACTGGGTCGGGCGCGAGTGCCGGCTCCTCCGTCGCGGTCCCGTGGCGAATCGGACCGCGCACGTGAAGCTTCACGACGGCGGCGGCCGGCACGGCGGCGGGCACCGCAGGCGGCACAGCCGTAACGGGGCGCCCTCGCTGCGCGGCGCGGCGCCAGCCCGCGCGCAATCGGATGCCGATCATCACCAGGACGCACCACGCGAACAGGGTCGCGAAGAACACGAGCCCAGCGAGCTTCTTCTTGATGCTGGCGTCCACGATCGCCGCGGTCGGCTGGCCGATCTGCCTGATCACCACCTGGTCCTGCGGCAACAGCTTGCTCTCCCCTGGCAGTGACGCGATGTACTCGCGCAGGGCGCGGACCGACGCGTTCGCGAGCGCGGTCGCCTGGGCGACGGTCGGCGCCTGGGAATAGATCCCGATCGTCGGTAGATTCGGGTCGGCGAGGAACTGGAGCTGGTACGGGTCGCTCTCGCCCGTGAGCTCGATGTTGCGCTTGATCGCGGTCGGCTCCTGCACCACGCGCTGCTCACTCGGGTCGAGCGGCCCCGCGGCGTAGATCTGATCGCCGGGGATGCCGGCATAGCTGCCGATCAGCTGGACCGCGCCCGGGCTCGCGAGCAGGTTCGCGAAGATGGTCGCGCGGTCGACATATCCGCCCAGGTTCACCGTCTGATCGCCGAGGAACGAGTGCGGCGCGTCGACGTACGCCTCGGTGAAGCCGCCGGCATAGACCAGCGAACGCTGCTCGAGTTTCGGGGGCACCAGCTTGACGACGCGATACACGGAGAAGATCGCGGCCGCCAGGCTGACTGCCACCCCGATCACGAGGAGCAGCTTTCGATTCCACAGCTCTCGGAAGATCGCGGCTAGTTCCACCGATGATTCAACGTCGGGATTCGGCCACTCCTTTTGCCTTCGCTCAGCTCCCGACGCTTCACGTCATGCTCGTCCGCAGCCACCGCGTTCAACTCCTCACAGGCGCCCTCGCGCTATTAACGATCGCCGGCGCGATCGTTTTCGCGATCGCGCTGCGCCCGGCGCACCCGGCGCCGCCGCACCGGGCTCACGCCCGGAGCGCGCCCGCGGCGCGCAGGACCGCATCGAAGGCGACCGGCTCCGCAACGGCCGCGTCACCCGTGGTCGGCGCACCGAGCATCCCGCCGCGGCTGTATGCCCCGGCTTCGTGCACGAGCACGCTCGCGCCGGGCGCCAGCGTCGCCGCCGCGCTTCAGGGCGCCCGCGGCGGCGCCGTCATCTGCCTGTCCTCAGGCGACTACGACGCGACGACCGCGATCGATCTGTCCGGCATCACACCCGCGAGCAACGTCACGCTCGAGGCGGCGCCCGGAGCGACGGTCAAGCTCGGCTGGCTCGACATGAGCTCTGAGAACGAGAACCTGACCGTGCAGGGCGTCGAGCTGGACGGCGGCGTGTCGCTGACCGGCGCCGCGTCGAACATCACCTTCCAGTACGACACCGTCTCCGGCAGCTTCGGCGCGACGTCGGGCTTCTATTTCTACGGGGACGGCAAGCAGCAGACGAACATCAAGGTTCTGTTCAACCAGATGGACCACTTGGCGCCGCCCGATCTCAGCCCCACCGGCGCCGGCCAGTGCGTGACGATCGCCGGCACGGCGCAGGAGGAGCACGACTTCGACGTCAGCTACAACGTCTGCGGCCCGGGGATCGCCAACCACTACACGCAGGTCGGGGGGATCGACGGTCTGACGGAGGACCACAACACGTTCCTCGGACCCGCGGCGCCCGAGGCGCTGCGAACCCAGCAGCACAACAACGTCCTGCAGGTCTTCGGCGACTCGGACGGCATCGACTTCTCGAACAACCTCATTCGGGACACCGATTCGCGCGGGCAGACGGTGCTGATCGAAGAGGGGCAGTTCAGCAACCTGCGGATCGATCACAACCTATGGGACGAGGATTCGCAGTGCCTGACGAATTGGAACTGCTACAGCTACGCCTTCTCATCGTGCGCTTCGGATGGCCTGCAGTTCGACTACAACACGGTGATCGACTCGCACTGGGGGACGCTGATCACGAACAGCCTCGACGGGCGCACCGGGTGCCGGGCGAGCGGCACTGGCTACTCGGTCACGCACAACGTGTTCGTGGGCACAAACGGCGGCGAGGACATCTCGTACGCCGAGTGTATGCGTGACTGTGTGTTCGACTACAACGCGACGCAGGACGCCAGCGCGAATCGAGCCGACTCGACGCATTATGTGATCGACTGGGCGCCGCACTGGACCGACCCGGCATCGTTCAGCGCGGCCGGCCTGCCGTTCGCCGCCGGCTACGACGCCGGTGGCTGAGAGCACGCGCAATGCGCACGAAAGGCCGCCCTCGGACGGGCCGTTGATGGGTGAAACGAACCCATGACCGAGCTCGAGAATCCCGTTCGCGTCCTGCACAGCTTCCCGCACAAGATCGGTGCCGCGCGGATCTGCACGACTGCGTGGCACGAAGTCGCCGACTGCGCGCGTGCCGGCGCGCGGGTGACGGTCTACACGGGCGCGCTGGCGCGCCCACTGCCCGAGACGGTGGCGGTGCGCACGACGCTCGCCCGGGGCCGGTGGCGGATTCCGTACAGCGCGATCGGGCAAATGCGCGCGCTCGCGCTCCACGATCGAATCGTCGCCCGTCAGCTCCCAAAGCTGGCGAGCCAGATCGACGTCGTCCACACGTGGCCCCTCGCCGCCCACGAGACGCTGTGGGTCGCGCGGCGGCTCGGGCTCACGACGGTGCTCGAGCGCCCGAACGCGCACACTCGCTTCGCGATGGAAGTCGTGGCCGCCGAATGCGAGCGCATCGAAGTCGCGCTGCCGCCCGACCACGAGCACGCCTTCAATGAGCTCAAGCTGCGCAAGGAGGAGGCCGAGTACGAGTTGGCCGACTACCTGCTCTGCCCGTCGGACTTTGTCGCCAGGACGTTTCAGGAACGGGGGTTTGCGCCAGCGAAGCTCCTGCGTCACAGCTACGGCTACGACGAGCAGGTCTTTCACCCAGCCGAGGAGCAGTGCCGGCGCGACGCGGGCCTGAACGCCCTGTTCGTCGGCGTCTGCGCGGTCCGCAAGGGCTTGCACTTCGCGCTCGAAGCGTGGTTGCGCTCGCCCGCCAGTCAGACTGGCAAGCTCAGGATCGCCGGCGACTTCCTGCCCGCATACGAGCGTCGCCTCGCGCCGATGCTTGCGGAGCCGAGCGTCGAGGTGCTGGGTCACCGCACCGATGTCCCGGAGTTGATGCGCAGCAGCGACGTTCTCCTACTGCCGAGCATCGAGGAGGGCTCCGCGCTCGCGTGCATGGAGGCGATCGGCAGTGGGTGCGTGCCGTTGATCTCGAGTGCCGCGAGCTCCGCCTGCATCCACGGGGAGAACGGACTCGTGCACGAGGTCGGCGACGTCGCGGCGCTGACCGAGCACCTCACGCTCGTGGATCGCGATCGCGAGCGGTTACGCGCGCTGCGCGCCGGCTGCCTGCACTCAGCGCCCGAGCTGACCTGGACGGCGGCCGGCGAGCGGCTTCGCGACGTCTACGCCGAGGCGGCTCGCCCGCAGCGGGACGTCGAGCGGGCGCGCCCGCGGCTCCTTCGCGTTCAGTGAACGTATCCGGCCTGGAACGCCAGGCCGGTCGGATCCTGGTACCAGCTGCGGAAGCTCGCGTCCGACGATCCGTCGGCGAACGCCGGCTTCCAGTTGGCGTCGTAGTGCGTCGAGCCGCCCTGGTCGGCGGTGCCGTCGTCGGTGACGTTGTAGTCGAACACGCAGTTCGACGTGCACTCCGCATAGTTGACCTCGGCATAACCTGACGGCTGCGCGCCGTCCGGGTGCACGAAGATGTTGTGGGTGACGTTGTAGCCCTCGCCGCTCGAGTGCTCGGCGAAGCAGCTGCCGATCGAGTCGCTCTCGCTGTTCGTGACGAGCGTGTTCCAGGCGGCGTCGACGACGGTGTTGTTCGTGAACGTGAAGCCCGGGTTCGACAGGCATCCCTGGAAGAACGCGGTGTAGCAGTTCCAATTCGTCAGGCAGCCCGGATCGTTGACGTCGAGGTTGTTGTTGATCGTGACGGCGCTGAATCCAGCCTCCTCGAACAGCATCGTCTGCGCGCGGGAGTCGGTGTGCCAGATGTAGTTGTTGGAGAAGTCGATGTTGTCCGAGTCCGAACCGAAGATCTGGATCACGTTGTTGTGCTCCTGGAGCGTGAGCGCCTCCGGAGCCACCGGGCCGAGGAACGAGTTGTAGTCCTCGGTGAGACCGTCGATGCCGGCGTACTGGGTGTAGTGGTTGGCGATGTCGGGGCCGCAGACGTTGTGGCTGAAGACGAAGTCGTGTCCCTCGCCGCTGTTGTTGGAGTCCGTCAGGCACTGACCTGCGCCGGTGCTGCTCAGGTTTGTCGGCGCGAGGTTGTCGATCTCGTTGTTCAGGACCTCGATGTTCTTCATCTGCTGGCTCTGGCCGTAGAAGTAGAAGCCGCTCGTGGCCCCGTCGTAGTTGCCGTCGATGATGTTGCCCCGGAAGATCAGGTTGGAGGCGCTGCCGGAACCCGCGGACACGCCGCCGTCGAGGCTGAAACCCTGGAACGTCACGTTGTTGACGTCGCCGCCGAGATCGAGCCAGCCGAGCTCGACGTGGGCGCCCGGTGTCGGCTGCACGGTCACGTTGCTGGACGGATCGATGTCGGCGACCGCGCTGATCCCGCTGTTGGTGTCGTAGTCCCCGGCGTTCAGGCAGATGACCGAGCCGCCCGCGGCCGCCGACAGCGCCTGCTCGAGCATGGTGCCGCCGCCGTCGGACTGGGTCGGGTTGAGCTTCGTCGTGCAGGCGCTGCTGTCGGGCGCGATCGCGGGCGTGTAGTTGGAGATCGCGCTCGCCGAGCCCGATGCGTTGGAGGCGGTGACGACGAGCTGGATGTTCTCGCCGACGTCGGCCGCGGCCAGCGTGTAGCCGGCTCGGGTCGCGCCCGCGATGTTCGCGCAGTTCGCGTCCAGCTCCGCGCAGCGCTGCCACTGGTAGGTGAAGCTCGTCGGGCTCCCCGACCAGGTGCCATTGGTCGCCGGCACGGTCTGGCCCTCGATCGGGGCGACATCGGGGTCAAGGATGCGAGGCGCGGCCGTGCTGGCCGGGCATCCGGAGCCGCTGCAGCCGCCCTTCGACGCCGCGCCGACGACCGCGGTCGCGGCCGATGTCGCGGTCGCGGAGCCGGCCGCATTCGTCGCCGTGACGGCGACCGCGACGGTGTGGCCGACGTCGCTGCCGGCGAGCACATAGGTCGCCCCCCTGGCACCCGCTATCGCCGTGCAGGCCGCGCCGGCGCTGTTGCAGTCCTCCCACCGGTAGGCGAAGCTGGTCGGGTTGCCCCTCCACGACCCGGCCGTGGTCGAGAGCGTTTGGCCCTGCACCGCTTGCCCGCTGATCGCAGGCGCGGCGGCGTTGGCCGGCGGCGTCGCCACGGCAGCCGTGACGACCACCGACGGCAGCGACGTCGCGGACGCCGAGCCGGCGGCGTTGGACGCGGTCACGGTCGATCGGATCGTGTGGCCGACGTCCGCGCCCGGCAACGTGTATCTCGCGGCGCCGGCGCCGGTGATCGTCGCTGCAGCCCGCGCCGAGCGCGTTGCAGACGCTCCAAGCGTACGTGTATCGAGGTCGGGTAGCCCGACCAGGTCCCCGTCGAGGTCGAGAGCGCATTGCCGACGACTGCCGATCCGCTGAGCAGCGGTGCGACCGTGTTCGACGGCGGCGCGGTCGGATCGGCCGGCATGTAGGCGGACAACTGGCACGTCGGCCACGAGCTCCCGCCCGTCCAGCTTGCGGGGAGTGCCGTCAGGTTCGACTGTGCGGCCGTGATGCTCGAGCACCCTCCCGTTGACGCGTCCCTGAACGCGATCGTGCCGCCCTCGCCGAGCAGCGCGAGCCAGTACTTCTTGCCCTTGACGAGGCTGAGCGCCGTGACGCCGACGCCGTTCCACGCCGCCTTCTTCGGGGAGGCAAGGGATCCGCTGGTGAGCACGCTGCCGGGCCCGCTCGTGGCGGCGCTGTAGAGCCCGACCTTGACCGTGGTCGCGGTGTTGTGCGTGTCGATGTAGACCTCGACCGTGACGGACTTCGCCGAGCCCGCGGCGATGAACGGAAACGCCTCCGCCTGGCCGGGGGCGTTCGTATCGACCGTAGGCTCGATCGAGGTGATCCCGAGGACCGGGGGTGACTGCACGGTGACGCCGGGCGCGAGCACCCGTGCTTGCGCGGCGCGCGCGCCGAGCGTGCCTTGAACGATCGCGACCGCCAGCATCAACAGACCGACGAACAGCGCTGAGCTGCGTCGCGTCGGCTGCTGCGGGGATGGCCGTTCGGAGCGCACTGGACGGGCGAAAAGAGCAGGGGTCAGCTGGGGCCAAGTCCGCGTCCCTTCCCCAGGACGCGTCTACTCAGCCGGAAGCGGCGGCATCATATCGATTGACCGGCGCGCGTGCGAAAAAGGCGCTCCGCCGAGCGTTTCTTCCGTGAACGATGTGCGGAATCGTGGGAAAGGTGGTGCCGCCGCGGGGCGGCTGGGTTCAGCGCCCGCTCCTGGAGCGGATGTGCGCGGCGCTGGAGCATCGGGGCCCGGATTCGCGCGGGCTGTTCGCCGACGGACCCGTCGGGCTCGGGATTCAACGGCTGCGGGTCGTCGATCTCGTCACGGGCGACCAGCCGATCTTCAACGAGGACCGCTCCGTCGTCGTCGTCCTCAACGGCGAGATCTACAACTTCGCCGAGCTGCGCGCCGAGCTCGCGTGCCGCGGCCATCGGCTCGCGAGCAGCGGCGACACCGAAGTCATCGTGCACCTGTACGAGGAGTACGGGGTCGATTGCGTACGCCGTCTGCACGGCATGTTCGCGTTCGCGCTGTGGGATGCCCGCCGGCGGCGGCTGCTGCTGGCGCGTGACCGGGTCGGCAAGAAGCCGCTCTTCTATGCGGCCGGCAACGGCGGCGTGACGTTCGCATCGGAGCTGCGCGCGCTGCTCGAGGATCCCGCCGTCGTCCGCGAGATCGACCCCGCGGCGCTGGACTCCTTCCTCGCGTACGGCTACGTTCCGGCGCCGCGCTCGATCTTCAGGGCTGTCAAGAAGCTCCCACCCGCCCACACGCTCGTGCTCGAGGATGGGGTGATCAGATGCGAGCGCTACTGGCGACTCGACTACTCGCACAAGCTGACGGTCAGCGATCCGCGTGAGCTGCACGAGCCGATCCGCGAGGCGCTCAAGCAGGCGACGCGGCGGCGGCTCGTCGCCGACGTGCCGCTCGGCGCCTTCCTCTCCGGCGGGATCGACTCCTCCGCGGTCGTCGCGGCGATGGCCGAGGCGACGAGCGGTCAGGTCAAGACGTTCTCGATCGGCTTCGACCACGATCGCTTCAACGAGCTTCCGCACGCGAGGCTGGTGTCCGAGCGGTTCGGGACCGACCACAACGAGTTCGTCGTGCGCCCCGAGGCGATGGACGTCGTGCCGCGGATCGTGCGCCACTACGGCGAGCCGTTCGCGGATGCGTCGGCGGTCCCCAGCTTCTATCTGGCCGAGCTGACGCGCCGTCACGTCACGGTCGCGCTCAACGGCGATGGCGGCGACGAGTCCTTCGGCGGCTACACGCGCTACGTCGCGAACCGTCTCGCGGGGCAGCTCGCGCACATGCCCGTGGCCCTGCGGCGCGCGGCCGCCGCCGTGTCCAGGCCGCTCGGAGGGGCGGATCCGACGAGCGTCGCCAACAAGGCTCGCCGGCTACTCAGTGGCCTGCCGCTGGAGCCGCCCGTCCGCTACGCGCAGTATGTGGCGTGGGCGGGCGAGGAGCAGCGCGCGTGGCTCTACTCGGATCAGTTTCGCGAGCTCGTGCTCCCGTCGCAGGCGCGGAGCGTGATCGAGGCACCGTGGCGGCAGGCGAGCGGCGCCGACGTGCTCGACGTGATGCTCGAGGTCGACGCGACGACGTACCTGCCGGACGATCTGATCACGAAGATCGACATCGCGACGATGGCGTTCGGGCTCGAAGCGCGCTCGCCACTGCTCGACCACGAGCTGATGGAGCTCGCCGCGTCGATCCCGGCCGCGTTCAAGGTGCGCGGCAGGCAGAAGAAGTGGATCTTCCGAGAGGCCCTGCGGGGCTGGCTGCCGGACGAGATCCTCGACCGTCCGAAGCAGGGCTTCTCAGTCCCGATCGCCGATTGGTTCCGCGGCGAGCTGAGCGGGCTGGTCGGCGACGTGCTGCTCGACCCGGCCTCACTCGAGCGCGGTTACTTCCGCCCCGAGAGCGTGCGCGCGCTGATCGACCGTCACCGCGCCGGCGCCGCCGACGAGTCCAAGCCGCTGTGGGCGCTGCTGATGCTCGAGCTCTGGCATCGCGAGTTCGTCGATTGCGGCGCGCCATCGTTGCTGGCGGCGGCCTAGCCGGAGCCCCGATGGAGCCTCGCGTCCTGATCGTCTCCCCCGTGCGCAACGAGGCGCCGCACATCGAGCGCGTCGTGCGCGCAGTCGCCGCCCAGGAGCTGCCGCCGAGCCGGTGGATCGTGATCGACGACCGATCGACCGACGGGACGCCCGAGCTCGTGCGGGAGCTCGCGTCGGAGGTGCCATTCATGACGCTGATCGAGCGCGAGGAGCCGGCAGGCGGCCAGGTGTCGCGCGATCGGCTCGCGCAAGCGGCCGCGCCGAGGAACTTCAACGCCGGCCTGGCAACGGTCGACTGGCGCGAGTACACGCACGTGATGAAGCTCGACGGTGACATCGAGCTCGCGCCCGACTACCTGCGCGCGCTGCTGCAGCGCTTTGCCGCGGACACTCGGCTGGGCCTCGCCGGCGGCGTGCTCGACGAGCCCCTCGCCGACGGGAGCGTGCGGCGCATCGTGATCCCGCGCCACCACGTGCACGGCGCCGTGAAGTGCTATTCGCGCGCCTGCTTCGACGCGATCGGCGGCGTCCAGGAACGGCTCGGCTGGGACACGATCGACGAGACATATGCGCGCATGCGGGGGTTCGCGTCGGTCAGCTTCGAGGACCTCGTGTCGGTGCACCATCGCCCGTGGGGGACCGCTGACGGCGCGCTCCGCGGCCGCGCCCGCCTCGGGACGTGCGCCTACATCACGCACTATCCGCCGGAGTGGGTGACACTGCGCTCGCTCAAGCTCGCGCTTAGCCGGCCGCGGGGCGTCTACGGGCTTGCGTATCTGTACGGCTATCTGCGCGCCGTCGCGCGCAGGACCGAGCGCGTCCCCGATCCCGCGTACCGGCGATTCACGCGGCGCGAGCTCCGCCGGCGCATGGCGCGGGCGCTGCTGGCGACCCGCTAGCAAGCCGCCGGGGCCGCGCAGACCGCCGGGGCCGCGCAGACCGCCGGGGCCGCGCAAACCGCCGGGGCACCAGGAACAACCTCCGCGGCCCCTAGTGCAACGTTCTCAACCGGGTTGATCAACGCGATCATGCGCAGCCCGGAATGGGACAGCACCGCGATCTTCCTTGCGTGGGATGACTGGGGCGGCTTCTACGACAGCGTCCCGCCCCCGAAGATCGACGGCCTCGGGCTCGGTCTGCGCGTCCCCGGCCTCGTCATCAGCCCGTACGCGAGGAAGGGCTACATCGACCACCAGGTCCTCAGCTTCGACTCCTACAACGCGTTCATCGAGGACGACTTCCTGGGCGGGCAGCGGCTCAATCCCGCTACCGACGGCCAACCCGACACCCGGCCGGACGTGCGCGAGTCAAGCCCCGTGCTCGGCGATCTGGCGAACGACTTCGACTTCAACCAGAAACCGCGCGGGATCACGATCCTCCCGATTCACCCTCCGCCGGGGGCGGCGTCGAAGCCACCGGGGCAGTAGTTAGCCGGCGCGCGACGCTGGGCCTGGAAAACGTCCCACTCGAGCGTTGGCGCGCGGCCAGTGGGACGTTGACCCTTCTGTGCATGGTTAACGGCCCGGTCGGCGATTTCGGGAGCTCGAGTGGGCAGTTGTCCAGGTGCCGGACGCGCGGGAAACCTCGACGGCCTGACCACACGGGCGCCGAGGTCGAGGAAAGCGGCGTCGACCAAACCCGCCGCTGCGCCTTCTCGATCACCATCAACCGCACGAACATCGCGATCAGGATCGACGGTCGCCCCTAACGCGACCAGTTGCCACGCCTCGGCTGCCGGTAGGAGCAGCATCGGGTCCGACAGCACCCGGTCCACCCGCGCGAGATCGTCGAGCAGCTCCCTGACCTCGACCGGCAGCGCCTCGTCCCATAGACACTCCACCTGCCCCCACGAGCGTCAGCACCAGCACCACGCCTTCAGGCCTGCACGTAGGGCTGCCCGAGCCCGGGCGAGACGACCCGGGCGCATGCCCGGGACCGGTCAGAGGGACAGTCGGCTCGGAAGATGAGGCCGGATAACGGCGGAGGTGGGCCAAAGACGCGCCACGCCGTAACCGAGCGCGATCTCGCCCGGGTCGAGCGCCCGGTTCCAGATCTTGACCGCGTCGACAGTGCCACTGAAATCGAGACCCGCGCAACCGGGGTAGTCACCGACCATCAGCGCGTTGCTCGTCGGCAGCCCGTAACCGATCGGGCTGCTGTCAGGCGTCCCGCTGCCCACCTGGCGGCCGTCGACGTAGAGACGGACGGTCGAACCGTCGAAGGTCCCGACCACGTTGTGCCACTGCCCGTCCCAGATACCCGCGCCGGCGGCCGGCGAAATCGTCCACGACACGCCGTCGTCGGTGGAGACATAGAACTCGAGCCCACCGTTGGCCCCCGTGTAGAGCCCGTAAGACGCGGCCAGGCACCCGTTCGCACCCTTCGCGACGATGTACTTGAAGTCACCTGGGCTGCCGGCGCTGTTGACCCAGGCGCTGACACTAACGGAGGCGGGATCGATGGCGGCGCTGTCGTTGACCAGCACGTCGGAGCTGTTCCCGTTGAAGGTGATGCCACCGCTGAACCCGCCGTGAGCCCACTGGGCGCCGTTCTGCAGCGTGCCGTTGTTGTGGTAAGGGGAGCTGTCATGGGCGACCGTGCCGGTGCCTTCGTCGAATGTCCAGTTGCCCACAGGCAGCACGTCGGCGGCTGCCGGGCCGGCGGTTGCGAGCACGGTCGCGCACGTCAGCGCGACGATCAGCTTTGGTTTCGTCATCTTCAGTCCCGTTTAGGAGTGTGTCTTTTTCGTACTCATCCCGCCCCGCGAGCGCTCAGCACCGCGGGGATGGTCTTCAACAAGATCGAAAGGTCGAGCCAGAGCGAGCGGCGGTGAACGTACTCGACGTCCAGCCGGACCATCTCCTCGAGTGTCAGCTCGGAGCGGCCACTGACCTGCCACAGACCGGTGACCCCGGGCTTGACCGCGAAGCGCTCGAACCAGTGTGGGGGATAGTGCTCGACCTCGTATGGAATTGGCGGCCGCGGACCGACGAGCGACATCTCGCCGCGAATCACGTTCCACAGTTGCGGCAGCTCGTCGAGACTCGAGCGGCGCAGGAGCCTTCCAACACGAGTCACGCGCGGATCGCCGGCGAGCTTGAAGCGCGGACCTCGCTGGCTCGTGGCCTCAGGCTGCTCGCCGGTGATCAGGCCTACCACGAAGCGCTTGTGCGTCTCGTGGCTCGCTCCGTGTGTCATCGTCCGGAACTTCATCACGGTGAACGGTGCGAGCGAACGCCCGATGCGGCGCTGGCGAAACAGCACCGGTCCGGATGAGTCGAGCTTGATCGCGATCGCAATCACCGCGAGGAACGGCGCCAGCACGATCAACATCGCCACGGCGACCGTCAGGTCGAGGATGCGGCACGCGACGTCGTGAGCCGTCGGGCGCCGCTGCGTTGCAGCGCCCGCCGGTGTCGGCTGTGCTTGCTCAATTGCCACTGTGCCCAAGATCGCCCCGCTTCTGTTCAAACAACGGCATCGAGGCCGTCTACTTACGCGGGTCGCAAATCCGTGACGCGCGACGTTCCGCTCACGCCGCCAGCAGCTGCCGGCTCTCACGCGTGCAGGGCGTCGAGTCCAGACGCTCGAGCTCGCGCTGCAGCGCCCGGCGGCCCCGGTGATGAAGGCCGTGGATCGAGCTCTCGCTGCGGCCCATCTGGTCGGCGATCTCGCCGGGAGTCAAGCCGACGACGTGCCTGAGCACGACGACCTTGCGCTGCTCGTCCGGCAGCGTCGCGAGCGCGACGCGGACCGTCTCGGCCCGGTCGAGGTCGGCGCCGCTCGTCATGTCGGGGTCGATCACCGTCTCCGTGGGAGTGAGCCGGTTGGCCCGCAGGTGGTCGATCGCGACGTTGCGCGCGAGGCGCAGAAGCCACGCGAAGAACGGGACGCCCCGGTCGTCGTACTTGCCCAACGTCGTCATCAGCTTCGCGAATACGTGCTGGGTGACGTCCTCGGCCTCGTGATCGTCGCGGACGATCGAACGGACGTAGCCGTAGATGTTGTGCGAGTAACTGATGTAGAGGTAGCGCAGCGCGTCCCGGTCCCCTTCCTTTGCGAGCGCGACTGCCAAACGTGTCTTGCGCTGGGTCTCAGGCGACTCGTCGAGCGAGGTCCTGGTCCTGAAGCCGATCGGCCCCGGCGTTGCGGCTAGTGCTTGCGATGTCACTTCGTTCCCCTGGTTTTGGTGTTCTGCCCCTGAGCGCAGGGTTGGGGGGCTCGCGCCACGCACTGCCAACCGTGCAAACGTGGCGCTAGCCCGCCCATTCCAGGCGCCCCCGCGAGGATTCGGCGTCAGCTTCCCTCGCGCTTACTTCCTGTGCGGTCCAGTATCCGCGTGCGTGGGGGTCCGGTCAATGACCGCTGGGACTCATTGGGGCGTTCAGGCCGCTGAACGCTCGGGTGGGTCCAGAAGACCGGTCGCGCGCCCGGCTTGCGCGCGGCGCCGGCGGGAGAAAGGGGTCGAGACGCCCGTTGATCGAGTATTCTGGCGCTCGACATCGGAGGCCCGCGGGGTCAAAAATGGGGTTGGTCAACGTAGACAACGGCCGCGGCTCGGACGCCGCGCTGAGATTCTCTTCAGAAGGTGGGGACGAAGCCGCTGACGCGCGTCCCTTGACGATCCTGATCGCCGATCACGCGCCCACGCGGGCCGGGATCAAGCTGGCGCTCGCCGGCAAGGTCGAAGTGTGCGGCGAGGTGGCCGACGCGGATCATGCGATCCGCGACGCCATGCGCGCCCAGCCCGACCTCTGCCTGGTCGGGTGTGAGCTCGGCGGCGGGTGGCTCGCCGCGGTCCGCGGGATCTGCCGCGCGGCGCCGCGCTGCGCGGTCGTCGTGCTCTCCGAGGTGGAGGAAGTCGACGATCTCCTGGACGCCGTGCGCGCCGGGGCGATCGGCTATGTCCCCGGTCCCCTGGACGCCCATCGCCTGCGCACCGTGGTGGACGCGATCGCCGCCGAAGAGGCCGTGATCCCGCGTTCGATGGTGCTCGAGCTGCTACTGGAGCTTCGCTCTGGCGGGTCCGGGGCCGACGCGTTGACCGCGCGCGAGTCACAGGTACTCGGCATGCTGCGCCGCGGGCACAGCACGGCGGCGATCGCGGAGCGGCTTGCGATCGCCCCGGTCACGGTCCGGCGGCACATCTCAGAGCTGGTGCACAAGCTCGGCGTCGCCGACCGCGCCGAGCTTCTCGGCGCACAGTCGCGCTGGCCGTCGCCGTCCGCAGGCCGGACCCACGTCCGCGGCGTGGCCTGAGCGTCCGCTCGCTGCAACTGTGTTTATTCCGCCGCGGGGGTGGGAAGGTTGAACGCCCAACAGGCCATCCGGCTCATTGCCGCATCCGGGCTCGAACGCCACGATCTGTGGAACAACGGACGATGAGATTCCAGGGCAAGGGCAGAGCGGCCACGCAGGCCGACCACATCCAGCGTGCGCTCGAGGCGACCTGCGGGACTCTGGTCGCGCTGGAGGCGCTCGAGCTGGGCCTGTCCAGCATCACGTGTCCGGGTGAGGACCCGCGCTCCGCGGTTCAGCTTGCGATCGATTCGCTGCGACTTGCGATCTCGGAGCTCCGCACTGCTCGTGCGCCCGCCGCGAGCCCGGCGTCGCTCGGGTTCGTGCTCAGCCGCCGTGGCGAGGCGGGGCCGGCCGCGCGCGCGTGCGGCGCTCAGGCCAAGCCGCGTCGCACGGCATAGATCGCCGCCTGCACCCGACTCGGCAGTCCGAGCTTGGCGAGGATGCTCGAGACGTGGTTCTTCGCCGTCCGCGGGCTGATGTGCAGCGCATCGGCGATCTCGGCGTTCTCCATCCCTTGTGCGATCAGCCGCAACACGTCGAGCTCACGGGCCGACAGCTCATCGATCGACACGTCGCCTCGATCTATCTGTGGATCGCGCGCGCGTAAGCGGGAGAGGACGACCTCGGCGGCCCGCGGCGAAAGCCAGGCGGCGCCCTGCGCCGCGGCCTGGACGGCGACGACGACGTCTTCGACGGGCGTGTCCTTGGCGAGGAATCCGCACGCCCCGGCCTCGAGCGCGGCCGCCACGTCCGCATCCTCGGACAGGACGGTGAGCGCGACGACGCGGGTCGACGGACGGTGCTGGACGATCTCGCGGGTCGCGTCGTGGCCGCCGAGATCCGGCATCCGCAAGTCCATCAGGACGACGTCGGGCTCGAGTTCGCCCGCCAGGCGAACACCCATCCGCCCGTTGGACGCCTGGGCTATGACCTCGACCTCCGTGCGCGTGCTGAGCAGCGACGCGAGACCGGTTCGGAACAGGTCATGGTCGTCCACGATCAACACGCGGACCGGGGCGGGCTGGCCGCTGCCGTTCTCAGTGCTGACTGTCATCGCGATCTTATCCTTGGCCCCCTGAACACGCCCGCATGCGTCGCCTCCTGAACGCCGCACGCGCTCAGTCCGGATCATACCGCGGCCCCGTTCACCGCTTTGAACGACACATGGGCGCCCTGCCCCATTCCGAGGCGGCGCTGCGACTGCCATAACTGCATCGTCGCTTGGATGACGAACAGGGGCAGATCTTGGCTACATCAGAAATTGTTGTGCGTGAAGGGTCACGCGTGCGGTTCGTTGCGCTCGAGCGCCAGCACGCGCGGATCGAAGATGAGTTGCAGGCGGCGTTCAGCCGTCTGCTCGGGTCCAGTGCCTACACCCTAGGGGTGGAGGTGGAGCAGTTCGAGGCGGAGTTCGCGGATTACTGCGAGAGCTCCCACTGCGTCGGCGTCGCCTCGGGTACCGCCGCGCTGTCGTTGATGCTGGAGGCTTACGGGATCGGCAGCGGAGACGAAGTGATCGTGCCCGGGCACACGTTCATCGCATCCGCGCTCGCAGTTGCACACGTCGGCGCGACACCGGTTCTGTGCGACGTCGAGGACGAAACGGGCTTGATCGACGCCGACGCGGCGCGGGCGTGCGTCGGTCCCCGGACGGCCGCGGTGCTCGCAGTGCACCTGTACGGCCAGGCATGCGACATGGCCGGGATCGAGGCATTTGCCAGACCTCACGGGCTGCTGGTGCTGGAGGACGCCGCGCAGGCACACGGCGCGCGCTATCGCGGCGCCCGTGTCGGCTCGCTCGGGAACGCCGCGGCGTTCTCTTTCTATCCCAGCAAGAACCTCGGCGCGCTCGGGGACGGCGGTGCGGTGTGCACCAACGACGAGGTCCTTGCGGCCCGACTGCGGCGGCTGCGCAACCTCGGCCAGCGTGCCAAGGGCGAACATCTGGAGCTCGGCTACAACGAACGTCTGGACGGGCTTCAGGCGGCGATGCTCCGGGTCAAGCTGGCCTATCTCGACGTGTGGAACTCGCTCCGACGGGCGCATGCGGCACGCTACCGCGAGCTGCTACCGCCCGAGCTCGAGCTCGCACAGGAGCGACCGGAGAGTCCGTCGGTGTACCACCTGTTCGCGGCGCGCTTCGACGATCGAGAGACGGTCGCAGCGCGGCTGCGCGAGCGGGGAATCGAGACCGGAATTCACTACGCGCCGGCCGTGCACGGACACCCTGCTTGGCAGGGTTCGTCGCTGCGCCACGGGGAGCTGCCGGTCGCCGAGGCATGGGCGGCACAGGAGCTGTCGCTGCCGATGCACCCTGACCTTGACAACGAGGAGATCGAGCGCGTGGCCGAGGCGGTCCACGCGGCGATGTCCGCGGGGCCGTTGAACGTGGAGGCGCACTGATGCTGAGAGCAACGTCATCGATTGCGGGAGATGCCGCCCAGAACGCGGCCGATCCGGTCGGCGTGGCGGTGGTCGGGCTCGGGTACTGGGGCCCCAACCTCCTCCGCGTCCTGGCCGAGAACGCAGGCGTCGAGGTGCGGTGGATCTGCGACCTCGACAGCGAGCGCCTCAACAGGCATCGGCGCCGGTATCCGTCGACGCGGGCGACGACCCGGTTCGAACGCGTGCTGGCCGACGACGCCGTCGACGCGGTGCTGATCGCGACACCGGTGCACAGCCACTACGCGCTCGCTGCACAGGCCTTGGAGGCCGGCAAGCACGTCTTCGTCGAGAAGCCGCTGGCGCAGTCGAGCGAGCTGGCCGACGATCTCGCCGCGCTGGCCTGCGACCGTGGACTCACGCTGATGTGCGGCCACACGTTCGTGTACAGCCCGCCGGTCCGCGCCGTCAAGCGTCTGCTCGAGGCGGGAACCCTCGGTGACATCTACTTCATCAGTTCGAGCCGGGTCAACCTCGGCTTGCATCAGCGTGACGTCAGCGTGATCTGGGACCTCGGTCCGCACGACTTCTCGATCCTGCTGTACTGGCTCAGCGAGCTGCCGACGGATGTGCGGGCGGTCGGGCGCGACTCGATCGTCAAGGGAATCGCCGACGTCGCGTTCGTGACGATGAACTTCGCTTCGGGGATCGTCGCCAACGTCGAGCTGAGCTGGCTGGCGCCGAGCAAGTTGAGACGAACCGTGCTCGTCGGCAGCGAGCGAATGGTGGTCTACGACGACGGCGCAAGCGAGCCGGTCCGCGTGTTCGATCGCGGAGTCGTGTATCGCGACCCGGAGACGTTCGGCGAGTACCACCTGTCGTATCGCAGCGGCGACATCCTCTCGCCGCGGATCGAGTCCTACGAGCCGCTCGGGCTCGAGCTGAGCGACTTCGTCGCGGCCTGCCGCACAGGCGACCGGATGCCGTTCCACATGGCGCTCGCGCGCAGCGTCGTGCGGATCGTCGAGGCCGCCGATCAGTCGCTGGCCGACGGCGGCCGTCAGATTCGACTCGACGGCGAGGGCCAGATCAGCAGCGATCTGGCGGCGCCGCGCGAGGCCGCACTAGCCTGACGCCTCGCGCTCGCCGAGCATCCGCAGCACGCGGGCGGGGTTGCCGGCGACCACGGCCCCGCTCGGCACGTCCTTGGTGACGACGGCGCCGGCGCCGACCATCGCTTCCTCGCCGATTGTGACGCCCGGCAGGATCACCGCCCCGGCGCCGATCGAGGCGCCGCGGCGAAGCGTGGTCACCGGAACCACGAAGGCCTGCTTGCTGCGGGGAAACGGATCGTTCGTGAACGTCGCCTGTGGGCCGATGAAGACGTCGTCCTCGACGCGCAGCCCGTCCCACAGGTACACGCCGGACTTGATCGTGACACGGTCACCGACGATCACGTCACCTTCGATGTAGGTGTGATCGCAGACGTTGCAGTCGGCGCCGACGACCGCACCGGGCATGATGTGGGCGAACGCCCACACGCGCGTCCCGGACCCGATCGAGCTCGACTCGACCAGGGCGCTGGCATGGATGAAGGGCGCCTCGGCGATCGACTGATTGTGCCGGTTGAGCGGCGGGCGCGTCCGCGATCGCGGTCCCTACGCTTAAGCCACATGTGTTGCGAGCACGATCGCGTGCGCCCCCGCGGGCGGGCGCGCTCCTCGCCGGAGGCGCGGACGTGACCCGCGGCGGGAGGCTGATCGGGTTCGGGGCGGCTGCGCTGCTCGTGCTCGCGGGCGCGCTGCTCGCGGCGCTCGTCGGCGGCAGCGTCGGCGAGATCGTGGCGCTGGTTCTGATCGGGCTCGGCTTCATCGCCGCGACGAGCCTCGTGTTCCTGGAGGTGGGCCTGAGCGAGGATCACGAGCGCGCGCAGGAGGAGTCGCGCCGCGCGGAGCCGCACGCCCCGCGACGCCGTGAGCAGGGCGGCCGCTCGCGCCTGCAGCGACGCGCGCGTCCGCGGCTGCAGCGGATGCGCGGTCAGCGACGGCGGTTGCGCTGAAGCGTTCGACAGGCCCGGCGCAAGCCCTCAGGGGGCCGGCCCGATCCGGCTACTATTCGTGAATCGCGATTCACAAGTGATCGCCAAGCTGAGGAGACACCGTGGACCTGAACGACACGCCTGAACAGGCCGCCTACCGCGAGCAGGTCCGGGCATGGCTGGAGGCCAACAGGGACCAGGCGCCATCGCGCTCGGGTTCTCTGAAGGATCCCGAGTACGTCCCCGCGCGGCGCGCCTGGCAACGGCGCCTGGCCGAGCACGGCTGGGCGGGAGTGACGTGGCCGCAGGAGTACGGTGGCGGCGGCCGAGGGCCGATCGAGCAGGTGATCGTCAACCAGGAGCTCGCCCGCCTCGGCGTGCCGGGGATCCTCGACGTGATCGGGATCGGGATGCTCGGCCCGTGCATCATCGCGCACGGGAGCGAGGAGCAGAAGAGCCGCTACCTCGGCCCGATGTTGCACGGGGACGAGGTCTGGTGCCAGCTCTTCTCCGAGCCCGCCGCCGGCTCCGACCTGGCGGCGGTGCAGACGCGCGCGCGCCCCCGCGAGGACGGCGGCTTCACGCTCGCCGGGCAGAAGGTCTGGACCACGAACGCTCAGTTCGCCTCATACGGGCTGCTGCTCGCGCGGACCGACCCGGACGTCCCGAAGCACAAGGGCCTGACGATCTTCATCGTGCCGATGAGCGCTCCAGGCGTCACGGTGCGCGGGCTGCGCCAGATCTCCGGTGAGGCCGAATTCAACGAGGTCTTTCTCGATGACGTCGTGCTCGACCCCGACGCCGTCGTCGGCGGCGTCGGGAACGGCTGGGGCACGGCGCTCACAGTGCTGATGTTCGAGCGCCTGACGATCGGCTTCGGCGCGGAGAACTACGCCTCGCCGGGCGCGCTGGCCCAGACGATCGCTGCGGATTTGCACGCACGTGCGGACACCGAAGTCCGCCAGCGCCTGGGCAATGTGATCAGCGAGCTGCTGGCGGTGCGGTTCAACGGGTACCGCGCGCTGACGATGCTCTCCCGCGGTCAGATCCCCGGCCCCGAGGCGGGGCTGGCAAAGGTGACGATGGTCAACGCCGGCATCGCGGCGACCGACCTCGCGGCGGATGTGCTCGGTCCGGACGCGCTCGAGCCGGGCAGCCAGTGGAGCTACCTGATCTCGTTCCTGCCGGGCCTGAAGTCGGCCGGCGGGACGGAGCACATCCTGCGCAACACGATCGGCGAGCGCGTGCTCGGCTTGCCGTCGGAGCCGCGGCTCGACAAGGGCGTTCCGTTCAGCGAGCTGCGCGCGAAGGAACAGGAGGCGGTGGCACGATGAACTTCGCGCTTTCAGACGAGCAGCTTCTGCTGCAGGAAGCGGCGCGGGGAGCGCTCTCGCGCCATGAGACGATCGAGGCGGCGCGGCTGGCGCTCGAGGATCCAGGTGCGCTGCCCGACCTCTGGCCGGTGGCCGTGCAGGCGGGCTGGCCTGGCCTGATGATCGCTGAGGAGCACGGCGGTGCAGGCCTCGGCGCCTTCGAGGCGCTGCTCGTGGCGGAGGAGTGTGGCCGGGTGCTGGCGTCCGTGCCTTTGCTCGGGCTGTTGCCCGCGACTGCCCTGCTGGATGCCGCGGGCGACGAGTCGCTGCCGGCGCTGGCGGCGGGCGAGCTGCGCGCGGCGTATGTCCCGGCTCGCCCTCAGGACGATCTCGAGCCGCGCTGGACGGTGGCCCCGCGCGAGGGATTCGCGCGCGCGGCCGCTCCACGCGCGTCGGTCACGGGGACCGAGGTGTCGTTCGACGGCACCGTCGCGTTCGTGCCGGATGCCGTCGGCGCGGACGTGCTCGTCGTCGTCGGCGTCGATCCGGATGGCGGACCGGTGGCCGGCCTGGTCCGGGCCGATGCACGGGACGTCACGGTCGAGTCCGTGATGCGTTATGACGCGACCCGACCGCTCGGTCACGTGGTTTTGGAGGGCGCGCGGGGACGGCGGCTGGCCCTCGGCCCAGCCCAGCTCGCGGACGCGTGGTACCTCGCCCAGGCGCTGATCGCCGCCGACTCGATCGGTGCCGTGCAGACGTGTCTGGACGTCAGCGTCGCGTACGCGAAGGAGCGGTTCACGTTCGGACGCGCGATCGGTTCCTACCAGGCGATCAAGCACGAGCTCACCGAGGTCCTGCGCCGGCTCGAGAACGCGCGCGGGCTGGAGTACTACGCCGGCTGGGCGCGTGCGTCGAAGCCTGAGGAGTTCCCGCTCGCGGCGAGTGCCGCGCGGTCGGTGGCCGGGCACGCGCTCGACTACGCCGCGCGTTCGATGATCAACGTGCACGGCGGGATCGGCGCGACCTGGGAGCACGACGCGCCGCTGTTCTTCCGCCGGGCCGAGCTGTCGCGGCGCCTGCTGGGCGGCACGGCCGACGCGACCGACCGAGTGGCGGCGGAGACGCTTTCGGTGTACGTCGCGGGAGCGGACGCCGACGCGGCCGCGGCGTGAGCCCCGCCAGGTAACGCGAGGACCCTGCGATGGCCCCCACCACAGCACCCGCAGACCCGATCCGCGCGGTGAGCAACCAGCCGCCGGCGCTGCAGCCGGTCAACCTGTTCGAGGTGGACGTCGCGCTGCGCGAGGCGCTCGACCGCGAAGGGGGCGCCTGGGGCGTCGATCGCGCGGTCGAGGCGGGGGCGCTCGCGGGCAGCGTGCAGGCGCGCGAGCACAGCCGCCGGGCCGAGCGCAACCAGCCGATCCTGCAGACGTACGACAGGTTCGGCAACCGTCTCGACGAGGTCGAGCTCGATCCGTCGTGGCACTGGCTGCTGCGCGGCGCGATCGAGCGCGAGATCCACAGTCTGCCGTGGCGCGAGCAGCGGCCCGGCGCGCACGTCGTCCGAGCCGTGCTGTTCACGCTGTGGTCCAACGCCAACGACGGCGTCATGTGTCCGATCTCGATGACCTACGCCGCCGTGCCCGCGCTGCGCGACGGCGCGCCCGAGCTCGCCGCGGAATGGGAGCCGCGGCTCACCAAGGCCGACTATGAGACGGGTGCTCTCGCCGGCATGGCGATGACCGAGCGCCAGGGCGGTTCGGACGTGCGCGCCAACATCACCCGCGCCGAGCCCCTCGGGGACGGGTCCTACGAGCTGTACGGCCACAAGTGGTTCTGCTCCTATCCGCCGTGCGACGTCTTCCTGGTGCTTGCGCGGGCACCCGGCGGACTCTCGTGCTTCCTCGTAGCGCGGGGGCCGGGGATGGAGTTCCAGCGGCTGAAGGACAAGCTCGGTACTCGATCGCTGCCCTCCTCCGAGGTCGAGTTCCGCGGGCTGCGCGGATGGCTCGTCGGCGAGGAGGGCCGCGGTGTGCCGGCGATCATCCGGATGGTCAACCACACGCGGCTGGACTGCCTGCTCGGAGCGAGCACCACGCTGCGGCGTGGCACGGTCGAGGCGATCCACCACGCGCGCCACCGCACCGCGTTCGGCGCGCTGCTGTGCGATCAGCCGGCAATGCGCAACGTGCTCGCCGACCTGGCGATCGAGTCCGAGGCCGCCACCGCCGCGGCGATGCGTGTCGCGCGCAGCTACGACGCGGCCGGCGAGGGCGTGTTCCGGCGTTTCGCCACGGCGGTGATGAAGTACTGGGTCTGCAAGCGCGCACCGGCGCACGCCGGCGAGGCGCTCGAATGCCTCGGCGGGAACGGCTTCGTGGAGGACTCGGGGATGCCTTTGCTGTATCGCGACGCGCCGCTGAACTCGATCTGGGAAGGCTCCGGCAACGTGCTGGCGCTCGACGTCCTGCGCGCGATGGTCAAGGAGCCCGACGGGCTGCCGGCGTTCCTCGAGGAATGCGAGCTGGCCGCGGGCGCAGACCGCCGCCTGGACGCGCACCTCGCCCGCGTGCGGGAGCTCACGCTCGGCGTGTTCGCGGGCGGCGAGCCCGAGTTCGGCGCACGCCGCGTCGTCGAGGACCTGGCCGTCGCGCTCCAGGCATCGCTACTCGTGCGCTTCGCGCCGCCGGCCGTCGCGGACGCGTTCTGCGCGGCGCGGCTCGCGGGTGAGGGCGGTCGCGTCTACGGGACGCTTCCCGCGGGCGTCGACGCGCAGTCGATCATCGACCGTGCGCTGCCGGCATGACGACCGTCGCGCCGACCCGCGAGCGGCTGCTCCAGGCGGCACAGGAGCTGATCGAGGAGGGTGGCTACGGAGCCGCGTCCGTGATTGCGATCGCCGAGCGGGCCGGCGTCGCCGCCGGGACGCTGTATCGCCATTTCAGCTCCAAGGAAGAGCTGTTCGTCGAGGTCTTCCGTCTCGTCGGCGATCGCGAGCTGCAGGCGATCCTCGCGGCGGCCGAGCGGGCGCCGGCCGGCGCGCCGTGGGTCGACCGGCTCGAGACCGTGTTCGCGACGTTCGCCGAGCGGGCGCTGCGCAATCCGCGGCTCGCCTGGGCACTGATCGCCGAGCCCGTCGATCCGCTCGTCGACGCGGAGCGCCTGGCCTACCGCTCGCGCTATAGCGCGCTCGCGGCGGCGGCGCTGCGCGCGGGAGTCGCAGCCGGCGAGCTCCCGGAGCAGAACGCCGAGCTGATCGCGGCGGCGCTCGTCGGCGGGTGCGGCGAGGCGCTGGTCGGCCCCCTGTCGCCCGTCGCCGAACGAACGCCGTCGCCCGAGGAGGTCGCGGACGCGTTGCGGACGTTCGTCCGCCGAGCGGTCGGGTCCGGGGGGTGAGCTCGCCGCGGTCGGTTGAGTCGGGGACCTCGGCGGAGTCCGGGATGGGCGGCGGGGCCGTGCGGGTCGAGCGCGACGGCCCGATCAGCACCGTGCTCCTCTCGCGCCCCGAGCGTCGCAACGCGATCGACGGCGCGAGCGCCACGGCGCTCGCCGACGCGTTCCGCGGATTCGACGCCGACGAAGGCGCGTCGGTCGCGGTGCTGCACGGCGAAGGCGGCGTGTTCTGCGCCGGCGCCGACCTGCTGGCGGCCGGGACGCCCCGGGGCAATCGGGTGGCGGCCGACGGCGACGGCCCAATGGGGCCGACACGGCTGCGGCTGTCCAAGCCCGTGATCGCGGCGATCGCCGGCCACGCGGTCGCGGGTGGACTCGAGCTCGCGCTGTGGTGCGATCTGCGCGTCGCCGAGGAGGACGCCGTCCTGGGAGTCTTCTGCCGGCGCTGGGGAGTGCCGTTGATCGACGGCGGGACGGTCAGGCTCCCGCGCCTGATCGGCCTCGGCCGGGCGATGGACCTCGTCCTGACCGGGCGTCCGGTCGGGGCGCGCGAGGCGCTTTCGATCGGGCTCGTCGACCGCGTCGTAGGCGTCGGTGAGAGCCGGCGGGCGGCCGAGGAGCTCGCGCGGTCGCTGGCGCTGTTTCCGCAGACGTGCATGCGCGAAGACCGGCTGTCGATGCTCGAGCAGGAGGGGCTCTCGCTGGACGACGCGATCGCAAACGAGTTTCGCCACGGGCTGCGCTCTCTCGCCGAGGCGCAGGCCGGCCTCGAGCGGTTCCGGGCCGGCGCCGGGCGCCACGGCTCGTTCGAGGACGCCCTCTAGCGGCGGGGCGGCGGGGGCGGCGGGGCCGGGGGGCCGGGGGCGGCGCGGCCGCGGTGTGCGGGAAAGCTCGACCGGGCGCGCTCGGCGACACGGGCCGTCGAGGAACGCCGCGCTGGCCGCAGAAAAGCTCGACGGGGCGAGCTCGGCGACACAGCCGTCGAGGAACGCCGCGTTGGCCGCGGCAAAGCTCGACCGCCTGATCACCCAGGCCTCTTGCGTCGACGAAAGCCGGAGCACCGGACGAGCTCGGAGGGCTTCGCGAGGCGTCGCAGGTGAGCGCCCGCGGTTGCCGAAAGGTAGTGGGGGATGCCCTCGACGAGCGTAAACCCCGGGCGACCGACTGCCCGCATCGAACTCGAACAGCGAGATGACGCAGTCGATGTCGATCGGCAGCCGCAGCCCGTTCATAAGGGACGCTTATCCGAGTCGGTCAATCTGTGAGGCACCGGTCGCCGGCGCCGATGCGATCTGCTGTACTGGTGGCAGCGGATGAACACGTGAGGCGCGGGCCGGCCTCGCCGACCCCGCTCATGGCTCGCTCAACGGCATGACCATACTGCTCGGAATCCTGCTCGCGCTCATCTGTGCGCTCGGAGCCAACCTTGGTTTCCTGTACAAGCATCGGGGCGCGTGCGAGGCGCCGGCGGTCGACATGCGGCGGCCGTGGTGGACGGCGCGCAAGCTGTTCGGCACCCGGACGTTCGCGATCGGAATGGCGATCGCGACCGGAGCGTGGTTCTTCCACGTCGCTGCGATGGCGATCGCCCCGCTGTCACTCGTGCAGGCGGTGCTCGCGGCCGGCGTCGTGCTGCTGGCGGTCATGGCCGAGCGTTTCTTCGGCTTGCGCGTCGGCCGGCGGCAGTGGGCTGGGCTCGCGCTGACCGCCGTCGGGCTGATGCTGCTGGGCTTGACGCTGCCGACCTATCACGGAGCGAACTCGCGTTTTTCGGTGCCGGGGATAATCGGCTTCGAGGCGGCGCTCGTCGCGGTGGGCGCGGTGTTGGTCATGGGTCCGAGGATCGGCGGCTCCAAGCCGCAGCACGGCTTCATGCTCGGAGCCGCCGGGGGCATCCTGTTCGGCGTCTCCGACATCGCCATCAAGGCGATCTCGGGGATCGTCGGGGCGCACGGCGTCGCCGGCTTCCTGACCCCATGGATCCTCGTCGCGATCGCCGCGTCCGTGGCTGGCTTCTACGCCTCGGCCAAGGGCCTGCAGGACGGCGAGGCGGTGCCGGTGATCGCGATCACGGGCACGGCGACGAACCTCGCCGGAATCGTCGGCGGCGTTCTCGTGTTCGGCGACCCGATGCCGGGCAGCCCGCTCTCGCTGATCGGGCAGTGCTGCGCGTTCGCGTTCGTGCTCGCCGCGGCCTGGCTGATGCCGGCGCCCGTGCGGGCGGCGGCCGTCGCCGCCTGAGCTCGTCCGCGATCCCGACCACGGACGGATGGCGCTCGCCGCCTCGGAGACGGTTGACGCGCACGTTGCGCCTCAACGTACAATTGTCCTGCGCATTGTGGCCAAGTAGCTTTGTACAAAGAGGCACACGAGGTGCGGGACCGAGGCAAGCTGAAGTGGGAACGGGAGGGACTTGTGAGGGAGAGGATGGCGCCGTCGAGGCGCACGCGCAGGATGACGAGCACCGAGCCGGCGGCTGAGCGCGAGACGCCCGCCACTGAGCACGATGCACCGGCGGCTGAGCGCGACACGCGCGCGCCGCGCGGCGTGACGAGACGGTCGCGCTGATGCTGTCCGTCAGGGACCTGATCAAGGACCTCGACGTGAAGGTCCTCGCCGGCGAGGCGGGACTCGACCTACCCGTGCGCTGGGTCCATATTTCGGAGCTGCTCGACCCGACGCCGTGGCTGTCCGGCGGTGAGCTGCTGTTGAGCACGGGACTGCAGCTCGACAGCGCCCCGCGCCAGCGCGAGTTCCTCACCCGCCTCGCCGATCATCACCTCTCCGGACTCGGCTTCGGAACCGGATTCGGCCACGAGCGGGTACCCGAAGCGCTCCTGGAGCTGGCGGCCGAGCGCGATTTTCCAGTCTTCGAGGTTCCCTACGAGGTTCCGTTCATCGCGGTCACCGAGGCGGCCTTCTCGCGTCTGGTCAACGAGCAGTACGCCGTCCTGCGGCGGGCGCTCGCGGCCCAGGAGCGACTCGAGCGGATCGTGCTCTCCGAGCGGGGCCTGGACGCGCTGGCAGCCGCGCTCTCGACCCTGATCGGGGCGGCCGTAATCGTGTTCGACGCGCGCGGAGAGCCGCTCGTGACGCGGGAGTTTCGGCGGGCGATCGAGCCTGCCTCGACTCGCGACGCTCCAGGGCGACGTGCGCGATCGCGCGCGCCGGCGCGACGCGCGGGCGTTCATGCCGTCCTCCGATGAGAGCAGCCGGGGCCTGGCCCTCCCGGTCGCCGCCGACGGAGCGCCGCGCCAGGCGAGCGCCGGCCCGTCGCGGGTGCCCGAGGCGTGGCTGGTCGCGATCAAGGACAGCGGACCGCTGTCTGACTTCGATCGCCTGACGCTGCACCAGGCCGTGACGATCGTGGCGTTGGAGCTGCTGCGCAGCCGCGTCGCGGGCGATACCGAGCGACGGCTCGCCGGCGACATCCTCGCGGCCGTCGTCCGGGGTGAGCTCACCGGCTCGGAGCTGGCGCGCAGGCTCGAGCCGTTCGGTCTGGCCGACCAGGTAGCCGTGATCGTCGTGCAGCGACCCAACAACGGGCGCGGATCTCCGGCGCCAACCGAGGAGGCGCTCGCGTCGGCGCTGCGCGACGAGGCTGCGGCGGGGTTGGTCGCGACGGCCGGAATGCTCACGTGCGCGCTCGTGCCGGGGATGGCCGAGGAGGAGCTGTTCGCGCTCGCCGACCGCGTCGGCGGGCGGATCGCGGGCGAGCTCGGGGCGCCGGCCGGGATCGGCGTGGGACGGCCGGTGGCCGGCGCCGAGGCGCGCCGGAGCTTTCACGAGGCGCGCTGCGCCGTCGAGGCGCTGTCGCTCGGCGTCGTCGCGAGCGCGGGCGGCACGAACGGCTCCTCGCCGCGTCAGGTCGCGACCTACAAGGACCTCGGCT
The DNA here is from genome assembly GCA_963763525.1 of uncultured Solirubrobacterales bacterium. Classification (GTDB taxonomy): domain Bacteria; phylum Actinomycetota; class Thermoleophilia; order Solirubrobacterales; family Solirubrobacteraceae; genus Palsa-465. Next base: position 421,325 of record CAVXPA010000002.1, on the reverse strand, counting down.
CCTTCCAGCTGCTGCTCTCGCTCCAGGACGACGAAGCGCTGCGGTTCTTCTGCGACTCGATTCTAGGGCCGATCGAACGCAGCGAGGGCCACTACGGCGGCGAGTTGATGCGCTCGCTGGAGGCGTTCATCGAGGAGAACGGTCAGTGGGAGCGTGCGGCGCGGCGCCTGTACTGCCACCGCCACACGCTGCGCTACCGGATCCGAAGGGTCGAGGAGCTGACCGGGCGAAACCTCGGCAGCGCGCGCGACCGTATCGAGTTCTGGCTCGCGCTCCGAGGGCGGGAGCTGGTCACATGAGACGTGATTCCGGACAGGAGGTTTATCCAGCGTGAAGGTCGGCGTTCCAACCGAGGTGAAGTCCGACGAGTATCGCGTCGCATTGACGCCGGCCGGCGTCCGCGAGCTGGCCGACGCAGGTCACGACGTGCTTGTCCAGAGCGGCGCCGGGCTCGGGTCCGCGATCGCGGACGCGCAGTATGCCGCCCAGGGGGCGACGATCGTGCCGGACGCCGAAGCCGTGTTCGGCGAGGCGTCGTTGATCGTCAAGGTCAAGGAGCCGCAACCGTCCGAAGTCGGCATGTTGGAGCCACGACACACGCTGTTCACCTATCTGCACCTGGCGGCCGATGCCTCGCTCACGCGCGGCCTGATGGACTCGGGCGCCACGTGCATCGCGTACGAGACGGTGGAGGACTCCCGCGGGCGGCTGCCGCTGCTGGCGCCGATGTCCGAGGTCGCGGGCAAGATCGCCACCCAAGCCGGTGCGTTCATGCTCGAGAAGCCACTGGGCGGCCGCGGCATCCTGCTCGGCGGGGTGCCGGGGGTCGCGGCTGCGAACGTGATGGTGATCGGCGGCGGCGTCGTCGGCATGAACGCCGCGTTCATCGCGATCGGCATGGAGGCGACGGTCTACGTCTATGACCGCAGCATCGATCGGCTGCGCGACCTCGACGTCGCCTTCGGCGGGCGCGCGGACACGTGCTTCGCATCGACGCTGTCGATCGAGGAGCGACTGCCGGACATCGACCTCGTGATCGGCGCGGTGCTGGTCCATGGCGCCCGTGCGCCGCATGTGATCACCCGCTCGCAGCTCTCCGTCATGAAGCGCGGAGCCGTGCTGGTGGACGTCTCGATCGATCAGGGCGGCTGCTTTGAGACCTCGCGCCCGACGACCCATTCCGATCCCGTCTATGAGGTCGACGGGGTTACCCACTACTGCGTCACGAACATGCCCGGAGCGGTACCGATCACCTCGACCTATGCGCTCACGAACGCGACGATGCCCTACGTCCTGCACCTGGCGTCGGCCGGGGTGATCCGCGCGAGCAACGAGAGTCCGGGGCTGAAGCTCGGCATCAACGTGGCCGCCGGCAACGTGACGTACGCGCCGGTCGCCGAGGCGGTGGGGGTCCCCTACGTTCCCGTGGAGGAGGCGCTCGCGGGGGCCGGCGCGGCCGCTCGCTGAGCCAGGGCTCGCGGTGCCGCCGGCCGAGCCAGGGCTCGCGGGGTCGCCGGCTGAGCCGTCGCGCTTCCGCGCCAACGCTGCGTCGCGCGAGCCAGCGCCGCGAGCCGTGCCTGCGCAGCGACCTTCGCCTTGCGGATGGCAACACTGCGCGCCTCGGCGAGCTCCGCGCTGTGCACCTGCGCGGCCTCGGTCCTGATGTCCTGGATCGCCTCGCCGCTCGCGCGCCGGTACGCGACCCGCCGGGCCTCGAGATAGGCGCGGGTCAGCGCGATTCCGCGGGCCGCCTCGCGCGAGTCCCCCTCGGCGCAAACCCGCCGGGTGACCTCGACGCTGCTGCTCACGTGGACCGGACGCGACACATGCGCTTGGGCGACGATCGCTCCGGTGCGGACCGCCGCGATGCTGGTCTGCCCTAGCCGGACTGTGAGCTTGCTCGAGACCGGCAGCCGGACCTCGACCGCGGCGCTCACGCGCTCGGTCGCGCCGGTGCTCGCGCTCGCAGTCGCGCTCATGCATGCGCGCGCCGGCCCGGCGCCGATCAGCGTCGGCGTGGCCCCGGGAATCAACGAACCCCGCCCGAACAGCGCGAACCCACCTCCCATCAACGCGAGCAGACCGGCGAGCACCAATGCGAACGGGGGCTTGCGCAGCCGCAACGCGCGCCCGCGCCGCCGGGGCTGGGCGGGTGCGTCCACGCCACCGGGAGCCGGATTTCTGAACGGACGAAAAATCATTCTCGCGGCAGTGATCCAAACATCGGGGGGTCTCGTAGAGAAGGTACGAAGGCCACTTATGTTGAAACGAAAGAGATGACATAGCTGGTCGCCGATCGCCACGATCAGCGTCAGTTGGGGGCAATCGACTGATGATCGGGGGCGCAGGGAGCTGACCGTACGGCCCGGCAGGATGGGCCGAATCGGGGGTGCGGTCTCGACGGATGGGACCGCTGCGGCCGCAAGGATGTGGCCGCATGGGGGCGGCCTCACGGATGAGGCCGTGCAGCAAGGGCGTTCAACAGGACGGGACGTCCGGGGGCAGGCCACGGAATGGCCACGGGCTAAGGAATGGCCACGGGCCAAGGAATGGCCAAGGGGGTGCGGTCCTGAGGAACGGGACCCGCCCGGGGGTGCGGTCCCAGAAGCAGGACCGCCATTGAAAGGGTGCAGGGGCGGCCAAGGACAGCCGCCCCTGCTACCCTCATTCGCCGCATGCCGACTACAAGCCAATTGATCCGCAAGGGTCGCACCACGCCGAAGAAGAAGCTCGCGACGCCGGGTCTGAAGTCCGGCAAGGGCCGCAAGCGGAAGGTCGCCGCGCCGCAGCGCCGTGGCGTGTGCACGCGCGTCTATACGACAACCCCCAAGAAGCCGAACTCGGCGCTGCGCAAGGTCGCTCGCGTTCGGCTCACGAACGGGATGGAAGTCGGCGCCTACATCCCGGGCGAGGGACACAACCTGCAGGAGCACTCCGTCGTGCTCGTACGCGGTGGGCGCGTGAAGGATCTGCCGGGCTTCCGTTACAAGGTCATTCGCGGCACGCTCGACGCAGCCGGCGTCGGGGATCGCAAGAAGGCCCGCTCGCAGTACGGTGTGAAGGCCAAGTAGAGCACCGTGCCGCGCCGCGCAGCAGCTCAGATTCGTCCGGTCGAGCCCGACTCGATCTATCGCAACCGGCTCGTCCAGCAGGTCGTCAACAAGGTCATGCTGGACGGCAAGAAGTCCGTCGCAGAGAAGATCGTCTACGACGCCCTCGCGATCCTGGGCGAGCGCAGCGGCAAAAACCCCGTCGAGCAGCTCGAGGCTGGGGTCAAGGCGCTGACGCCGGTCCTGGAGGTCCGCTCTCGTCGCGTCGGCGGCGCGACCTACCAGGTGCCCGTCGAGGTGCCGGCACGGCGGGCGCGCACGCTCGCAGTGCGCTGGCTGGTCGGCTACGCGCGCCAGCGGCGCGAGAAGACGATGGCGCAGCGGCTCGCGAACGAGCTTCTCGACGCCCAGCAGCAACAGGGCAACGCGTACAAGCGCAAGGACGACATCTACCGCATGGCCCAGGCGAACAAGGCGTTCGCCCACTACCGCTGGTAGCCGCGAGCCGCTGGTAGCCGCGAGCCGCTGGTAGCCGCGAGCCCGAACGAGCGCTCGCCGGCAACACGGCAGTCCGCCCGCTGCCGGCGGCCGGCGCCGACTCCGGCGACCCCGCGCCGAGCCGGATTTAAAGGCGAGGGTCGCCCACCACACGGGACCGGGGGCTGCGGCGGGACAACCCTCGCGCACCCCAATGTAACGAGACGGCGTGCTCGCTCCGAGTCCGATCGGGCGGATTGTCAGGATGCCGACCTTTGCCCACGTTCAGTCGCTGTCGGCGCGACGCAGTTGCCCGCGTTCAGTCGCTGTCGACGCGACGCGGCTGGCGGCGCTCGAGGTGCGAGAACGGCGCCCGGAAGGCCCCCGAGAGCGCTTCTGAGCTCTGCTATATTCGGTCTGAGCCTCGCGGTCGAGCTCACTCGTGCGCGGCCGCGAGTGCGGAGTACGCACGCCATGGAAGACTCGACCGACTAAGACGCCCGCCTCCGACACCTGCGTCGTGAACGGGCCCCCTGGGCCCTTTTTCATGTCCGCAGCCGGAACATTCAACCCACTCACCTGACATCACAATGCCCCGCACATTCAGCCTCGATCGCATTCGCAACATCGGGATCATGGCTCATATCGACGCCGGTAAGACGACGACTACCGAGCGCATCCTCTATTACACCGGCCGCACCTACAAGATGGGTGAGGTGCACGAGGGTGCGGCCGTGATGGACTGGATGGAGCAGGAGCAGGAGCGGGGGATCACGATCACCTCCGCCGCGACGACGTGCGAGTGGAAGGGCCACCGGATCAACATCATCGACACTCCGGGACACGTGGATTTCACGGTCGAGGTCGAGCGCTCGTTGCGCGTGCTCGACGGCGCGATCGCACTGTTCGACAGCGTCGCCGGGGTAGAGCCGCAATCCGAGACCGTGTGGCGCCAGGCGGACAAGTACCACGTGCCGCGGATCGCCTACATCAACAAGATGGACCGGATCGGCGCCGACTTCGAGCGCGGCGTGCAGACGATGATCGACCGGCTCGGCGCCCATCCGGTGCCGATCCAGATCCCGCTCGGCAGCGAGTCAGATTTTCGCGGGATCGTCGATCTGGTCGCGAACAAGGCCGTGATCTACAAGGACGACCTGGGCAAGGAGCAGGAAGTGATCGACGTGCCGGAGGAGGTGGCCGAGCAGGCCGCCGCGGCGCGCGAGCATCTGCTCGAGGAGGTCTCCCAGTACGACGACGAGCTACTCGAGATGATCCTCGAGGAGCAGGAGATCTCGCCGGAGCGCCTGAAGTTCGCGATCCGCAAGGCGACGCTCCAGATCAAGATGACCCCCGTCCTGTGTGGCTCGAGCTTCAAGAACAAGGGCGTGCAGCCCCTGCTGGACGCGGTCCTCGACTATCTGCCGAGCCCGCTCGACGTACCGCCGGTCGAGGGCATCGAGCCGGCCCGCGGGTCGAGCAACGGCGACGGGCGGCCGGCGGTTCGCCACGCGTCCGACGAGGAGCCGTTCGCGGCGCTCGCGTTCAAGATCATGGCCGACCCGTACGTCGGCAAGCTCACCTACTTCCGCGTCTATTCCGGGCACCTCGACGCCGGCTCGCGCGTGCTGAACGTCAACACGGGGCGGACCGAGCGGATCGGCCGCGTCCTGATGATGCAGGCGAACGACCGCGAGGAGCTCAAGGAGGTCTACGCGGGCGACATCGCCGCGGCCGTCGGGATCAAGCAGGTGTTCACAGGTGACACGCTTGCGGCGCCGGATCATCCGATCAAGCTCGAGACGATCGAGTTTCCCGAGCCGGTGATCAAGGTTGCGATCGAGCCCAAGACGAAGGCTGACCAGGAGAAGATGTCGGTCGCACTTGGCCGCCTCGCCGAAGAGGACCCGACGTTCCAGGTTCGCACCAACGAGGAGACGGGCCAGACCGAGATCTCCGGCATGGGCGAGCTGCACCTCGAGGTGCTGGTGGATCGAATGCTGCGCGAGTTCAGGGTCGAGGCCAACGTCGGCCGTCCCCAGGTCTCCTACCGGGAGACGATCCGTGGAACGGCGGAGAAGGTCGAAGGCCGGTTCGTGCGCCAGACCGGCGGCTCCGGTCAGTACGGCATCGTCTACATCGACGTCGAGCCGGCTCCGGGCGAGGGGTTCGACTTCGTCAACAAGATCAAGGGCGGAGCGATCCCGACCGAGTTCATCCCGGCCGTCGAGAAGGGCGTCGAGGAGGCGCTCGAGAATGGTCCTCGCGCCGGATATCCGATGGTCGACGTCCGCGTCACGCTCGAGGACGGCAAGTATCACGACACCGATTCCTCGGAGATCGCGTTCAGGGTCGCCGGCTCGCTGGCGCTGAAGGCGGCCGTCCAGCGCGCCAAGCCGGTCCTGCTCGAGCCGATCTTCGCGGTCGAGGTGGTAACGCCCGAGGAGTTCATGGGCGACGTGATCGGCGACCTGAACCGCCGTCGCGGCCACGTGAGCGGGATGGAGCAGCGCGGCAATGCTCAGGTCGTGAGCGCGCACGTACCGCTCGCCGAGATGTTCGGTTATGCGACCGATCTGCGCTCGACGACGCAGGGCCGGGCGACCTACACGATGCAGTTCGAGCGTTACGACGAGGTTCCGCCGAACATCGCCGAGAAGATCGTCGGCGGCGAGCGGGAGGCTGCGTAGCACCCCTTCCGGACGGAAGCTATATTTGAAAAGTTCGCCCTGGACACGGGACGAACACAACTACGAAGAATCAGAAGGAGCGACACCCAAGTGGCGAAAGCCAAGTTCGAACGCGATAAGCCCCATGTCAACGTCGGGACGATCGGTCACATCGATCACGGCAAGACGACGCTGACTGCGGCCATCACCAAGGTGCTGAACGAGAGGTACGGCGGCACGGAAGTCCGGTCGTTCGAATCGATCGACAACGCTCCTGAAGAGAAGGCCCGCGGGATAACGATCGCGACGTCCCACGTCGAATATCAGACCCCCAACCGTCACTACGCGCACGTCGACTGCCCCGGTCACGCCGATTATGTGAAGAACATGATCACCGGCGCGGCGCAGATGGACGGTGCGATCCTCGTAGTCTCGGCCGCGGACGGGGCGATGCCGCAGACGCGCGAGCACATCCTGCTCGCCCGCCAGGTCGGCGTGCCCTACATCGTCGTGTTCCTCAACAAGGCGGACATGGTCGACGACCCCGAGCTGCTCGAGCTGGTCGAGGTGGAGATCCGCGACCTCCTCTCCGAGTACGAGTTCCCGGGAGACGACATCCCGTTCGTGATCGGCTCGGCGCTGAAGGCACTCGAGGGCGATGAGGAGTACGAGGCCAAGATCCTCGAGCTCGCGGAGGCGCTGGACAGCTACATCCCAGAGCCCGTCCGCGACCTCGACAAGCCGTTCCAGATGCCGGTCGAGGATGTGTTCTCGATCACCGGCCGCGGCACGGTCGCAACCGGCCGGATCGAGCAGGGAATCATCAAGACCGGCGAGACCGTGGAGATCGTGGGCATCCGCCCGACGAACTCGACCGTCGTGACCGGCGTCGAGATGTTCAAGAAGATCCTCGACGAGGGCCGCGCGGGCGACAACGTCGGCTGCCTGCTGCGCGGCACCAAGCGCGACGAGATCGAGCGCGGCCAGGTGATCTGCAAGCCAGGCTCGATCACGCCTCACACGAAGTTCATGGCCGAGGTGTACGTCCTGAAGAAGGAGGAGGGTGGCCGCCACACTCCGTTCTTCACGGGCTACCGGCCGCAGTTCTACTTCCGCACGACCGACGTCACCGGCGTGGCCAAGCTGCCCGAGGGCACCGAGATGGTCATGCCTGGCGACAACGTCCAGATGGAGATCGAGCTGATCCAGCCGATCGCCATGGACCAGGGACTGCGGTTCGCGATCCGGGAGGGTGGCCGCACGGTCGGCTCCGGGGTCGTCACCGAAGTCGTCCAGTAGTTCCCGCGGGCGGCGCGGCCCACGGCGCGCCGCCCTTTTTATTGAACAGATACGACCTTTCAGGGCGGGCCCCGAGCCCGGGGCTCGCCCTCGAACATGAGAAAAACAGCTTTCCCCCAGTGGCAACAATCGCCCAGAACAAAATCCGCATTCGCCTGAAGTCCTACGACCACTCGGCGATCGAGACCGCGGCCAAGGAGATCGTCGAGACGGCGACGCGCACCGGCGCGACCGTCTCTGGTCCCGTGCCGCTGCCCACCGAGAAGAACGTCTACTGCGTGATCCGCTCGCCGTTCAAGGACAAGGACTCGCGCGAGCACTTCGAGATCCGCACGCACAAGCGGTTGATCGACATCCACCAACCGACGCCGAAGACGGTCGACTCGCTGCAGCGGCTGGACCACCTCCCGGCCGGCGTGGACATCGAGATCCGTCTCGCCTCCTGAGCAGCGATGGCCGCGATCCTCGCCAAGAAGCTCGGCATGACACAGCGTTTCCTGGAGGACGGGCGGGTCGAGCGCGTCACGGTCCTCGAGGCCGGTCCCTGCCCGGTGACCGCGATCCGTACGAAGGAACGAGATGGCTACGAGGCCGTGCAGCTCGCGTTCGGCGCGTGCAAGGAGAAGTCGCTCTCCAAGCCCGAGCTCGGCCACCTCAAGAAGGCCGGCACGTCGGCCCACCGGCACCTGGTGGAGTTCCGCGACGAAGCCGGTGAGCTGCTCGTCGGCCAGACCGTGACGGTGGATGCGTTCGCGCCCGGAGACCGGGTCAAGGTGTCCGGCATCTCCAAGGGCAAGGGCTTCCAGGGGACGGTCAAGCGGCACAACTTCAGCCGCGGCCCGAAGTCGCACGGCTCCCACAACGTGCGGGCGCCAGGGTCCGTCGGTGCATCCGCGACGCCGTCGCGGGTCATGAAGGGCTTGCGCGGAGCGGGCCGGATGGGAGCGGCGCGCGTGACACAGCGGGGCCTGACGGTCGCCGACGTGATCGCCGGCCAGAACCTCTTGCTCCTCCGCGGCGCAGTGCCCGGTCCTCGCGGCGCGACAGTCGAGGTGCGAACCGATGGCTAGAACCGCGCCGGTGATCGGCGGAGGCTCCGTGGAGCTCGATCCGATCGTGTTCGAAGCCGGCTTCAACATGCCGCTCGTGCACGAGACCGTGCGCGCCGAGCTCAATGCGCGGCGCCAGGGCACGCATGCCACCCGCACGCGCGGCCAGGTGTCGGGCGGCGGGGCGAAGCCGTGGCGCCAGAAGGGAACCGGTCGCGCCCGCGCGGGCTCCTCCAGGTCTCCAGTGTGGACCGGCGGCGGCACCGCGTTCGGGCCGCACCCGCGGCACTACACGGTCAAGGTGAACCGCAAGGCGCGGCGCGCGGCGCTGCGGGGCGTCCTCTCGATGCACGCCGAGCGCGAGTCGCTCGCGATCTTCGACGCCTCCGTGTTCGAGCTCCCGTCGACGAGGCGGGCCGCCGACCTGCTGCTCGAGTGGGAGACCGAGACGCCGCCGACGCTCGTGCTGCTGTCCGAGGCGGAGGCGGCGGCCGGCAAGTCATTTCGCAACCTCAGGCGGCTCGAGGTGATGCCAGTCGCCGACGCCGGCGTGGCCGACGTCGTCGGCGCCGCGTCGCTGCTCATCTCGAGCGCCGCGATGCCCGACCTCGTCGCGCTTGCCGGCCGAGGCGGGACCGACCAGCAGGACGAGGACGTGGCCGCGCACGAGGCGCAGCACGCGACGGAGCCGCAGGAGCCCAACGCGACCGAGCCGGAGGAGCGGGACTGATGGACCCCAGTCAGGTGATCGTCCGCCCGGTCGTGTCGGAAAAGACCTACGTGCTGGCCGAAGCCGGCAAGTACACCTTCCGCGTCGCCGACCGCGCCCACAAGACGCAGATCAGACAGGCGATCGAAGAGTTGTTCGACGTCAAGGTGCTCGCAGTGCGCACGCAGCACGTGAAGAGCAAGCCTAAGCGCCGCGGCCAGACGGCCGGTCGCTCGCGCCAGTGGAAGAAGGCGATCGTCCAGGTCCGTGAAGGCGACACGATCCCGATCTTCCGCGGCTTCGAGGGGGGAGAGTGACCGATGCCGATTCGTAAGCCGAAGCCCACCTCCCCGGGACGGCGGTTCGTCACGTACCCAGATTTCGCCGAGATCACCCACACCGGACCGGAGAAGTCACTGACCGAGGGCCTGAAGAAGTCGGGCGGGCGTAACTCCTACGGACGCAAGACCTCCCGGCACCGCGGCGGCGGGGCAAAGCGGCTGTATCGCCAGATCGACTTCAAGCGCCGCAAGGATGGGATTCCGGCGAAGGTGGCGACGATCGAGTACGACCCGAACCGTTCGGCCTACATCGCGCTCGTGCACTACGCCGACGGCGAGAAGCGCTACATCCTCGCGCCTTCGCGGCTGCGGGTGGGGGCGACCGTCGAGTCGGGACCCGGCGCCGACATCCGCGTCGGCAACAGCCTGCCGCTCGCCAACATGCCACCGGGCACGGTGGTGCACAACGTCGAGCTGACCCCCGGGCGTGGCGGGCAGCTCGCGCGCTCCGCCGGTGCCGGCGTGCAGCTCCTGGCCAAGGACGGCGATTACGTCACGTTGCGCCTGCCGTCGGGCGAGATGCGGATGGTGCGCGCCGAGTGCCGCGCGACCGTCGGCACGATCGGCAACAGCGACCATCAGAACATCAAGATCGGCAAGGCGGGACGCAAGCGTCACATGGGCGTGCGCCCGCAGACGCGCGGCACCGCGATGAACCCAGTCGACCACCCGCACGGCGGCGGTGAGGGTTCGACGACCCCGGGCCGCCACCCGGTCACACCGTGGGGTGTCCCGACGCTCGGATACCGCACGCGCAAGAAGGGCAAGCAATCCGACCAGTACATCGTCCGTGGACGTAGGAGGGGTAAGAAGCGGTGAGCCGCTCGAGTAAGAAGGGCCCGTTCGTCGACGAGCGCCTGATGGCGCGGATCGAGGCGATGAACGCCTCCGGTGAGAAGCGCATGCTCAGGACGTGGTCGCGCGCGTCGACGATCTTCCCCGACATGGTCGGGCACACGATCGCGGTCCACGACGGACGCAAGCACGTGCCGGTGTTCATTTCCGAGTCGATGGTCGGTCACAAGCTTGGTGAGTTCGCTCCCACTCGTCTGTATCGCGGACACGCTGGAACTGGCAAGAGACGATGAGCGATCAGGATCAGGAACTTCCCGAGGACGAGGCTGAGGAGCAGCCCAAGCGTCGCCGTCGCCGGCGTCGTGGTCGTGGTGGCGACTCGGAGGCAACCGAGGGCGCGGCAGCCTCGGAGGCGACCCCTGACGCTGAGCTCGATGACGCGGTGCAAGCCGCTGGTCCGGACGACGCGGACGCGCTGACGGACGAGGAAGCGGAACACGCCACCGAGGTCATGCTCGAGGCGGACGACGAGGCCGAGGGCGAGGCGGACGAAGACCTGGATGCCGAGGAAGATGAGGAGCCCGAGGACCTCGAGGAGCCCGAGGAGGACGAAGAGCCCGACGAGGACGAGGACCTCGAGGCGGAGGACGAGGCGGTTCCCGTTGCTTCGGCGCCCGCGCCCGCGCCGGTGCGGACGCCGGGTCGCCGGCGGCGTGGCCAGTGGGATCCCGATGCGCCCCCGGTCGTGCGGGCGCAGGCCAAGTACGTGCGTTCGTCCGCTCGCAAGGCGCGGCTTGTATGCGATCACATTCGCGGCAAGTCCGTCGAGGACGCGCGAGCTATCCTGGCCCTTACGCCGCGTGCGGTCGCGCAAGACTGGAGCAAGCTGCTCGAGTCGGCGGTGGCGAACGCAGAGCACAACCACGAGCTCGTTGGCGAGGACCTATACGTCGTGGCTGTGCACGCCGACGAAGGCCCGACGATCAAGCGCTTCCAGCCGCGCGCGAGAGGGCGCGCGACCCGGATCCGCAAACGAACCGCTCACCTGACGATCTTGCTCACGCCGAAGGAATAGTCACAGAAACCAATGGGTCAAAAAGTTCATCCCGAGGGGCTCCGCGTGGGTTACATCCACGACTGGAAGTCCAACTGGTTCAACGAGCGCTCGTTCGCCGATTATCTGTACGAGGACATCCAGATCCGGGAGCACATCATCCGGCGGCTCTCGCACGCGGGGCTGTCTGACATCACGATCCGAAAGAACGCCACCGAGGTGGAAATCAACATCCACACGGCGCGGCCGGGCATCGTGATCGGCAAGTCCGGCTCGGAAGTCGATCAGTTGCGCCGGGACCTGCACCGCATCACCGGCAAGCAGGTCAAGGTGAACATCCTCGAGATCAAGCGCCCCGAGCTCGACGCGCGTCTGGTCGCGCAATCGATCGCCGAGCAGCTGCAGAACAGGGTGGCCTTCCGCCGCGCGATGAAGCGCGCGCTCACGAGCGCGATGCGGTCCGGCGCGAAGGGCGTGAAGGTACAGGTCTCCGGCCGTCTCGGAGGCGCCGAGATGGCGCGCACCGAGGGGTACTCGGACGGACGCGTGCCACTGCACACGCTGCGCGCCGACATCGACTACGGCTTTCACGAGGCGCGCACGACGTTCGGGAGGATCGGCGTCAAGTGCTGGATCAACAAGGGCGAGATCATGCCCGAGGGTTACACCGGCGCCGACCTGACGATCATGGACGAGCCGCCGCCCCAGGCGCCCGAGCGCGGCGGGCGCGACGGTAATCGCGGCGGCCGCGAGGGTCGCGGTCGCGGTGGCGGTGGCGGTGGCGGCGGCGGCGGTGGCCGTGGCGGCGGTCCCGGTGGTCGTGGCGGTGGTGGCCAGGGCGGTGGTCCTGGCGGCGGCGGTCGTGGCGGCGGTGGCCAGGGCGGTGGTCCTGGTGGCGGAGGTCGCGGCGGTGGCGGTCAGGGCGGTGGTCCTGGCGGCGGCGGTCGCGGCGGTGGCGGCGGCGCTCGTGGCGGGCCAGCGGGTCGTGGCGGCGGTGCCGGCCAGGGTGGCGGCACCGGCGGCGGCGGTGGCAGTCGCGGTGGGCGCGGGCGCGGCGGCGGCGGCGGTGGTGGCGGTGGTGGCGGTCGCGGTTCGGGCGGCGGCGCGCGCGGCGGCGCGCGACCCGATTCCGGCACGCGCAACGGCGTCGAGGGCGGCAGCAGGCCTTCCGAGGGGACCAGTGACGGCTGATGCTCGCGCCGAAGCGCGTCAAGTTCCGCAAGGTGCACCGCGGACGGCGGCGTGGGCTCTCGCGCGGCCAGACCAAGGTTCAGTTCGGCGAGTACGGCCTCAAGGCGCTCGACGCGGGCTGGATCACGAACCGTCAGATCGAAGCCGCTCGAATCGCGATGACCCGCAAGATCAAGCGCGGCGGCAAGGTGTGGATCAACATCTACCCCGACAAGTCGTTCACGAAGAAGCCGGCCGAGACGCGGATGGGGTCGGGCAAGGGCTCCCCCGAGGGCTGGGTCGCTGTCGTCAAGCCCGGCCGGGTGATGTTCGAGCTCGCCGGCGTGCCCGAGCCGCTGGCTCGCGAGGCGATGCGGTTGGCGGGCCACAAGCTTCCCGTTCGGACCAAGTTCGTGTTGCGGGAGGAGGGTTAGCGTGCAGGCGTCGGAGCTGAGGGACATGAGCGACGGCGAGTTGGCCGAGCATCTGCGCACCGCGCGACGCGAGCTGTTCGGGCTGCGCTTTCAGCATGCAACCGGCGAGCTCGACAACACCGCGTCGCTCGCGACCGCCAAGCGCGAGGTCGCGAGGGCGCTGACGGTCGTGCGCGAGCGCGAGCTTGCATTCCTGGACGAGGACGAAGACGAGAATGGCTGAAGACGAAAACGTAAAGGCGACTGAGCCGGTGGCCGAGCCGGCGGCGCCTGCCGCGCCCGGGGCGCCGGTCGAGGTGCTCGCTCCGAAGGAGCGTAGGCAACGAGCACGCGCGGCGAAGGCCGCGAGCGTGCGCCGGCGTGCGCCTCGCAGTCCGCAGGAGCGCCACGAGGACCGCGTCACGGACCGCGCTCGCAAGGCGGAGCTGCGGCGCAAGGAGCGCGAGCGCGCTCGCGCCAAGGCGGCCGCCACGCGCGGCCCGACGCCGGCCGCCGCGACGACGCCGCGCGAGCACGTTCCCGGCGTGCAGAAGACGCGCCAGGGAGTTGTCGTGTCCGATCGCGCGCAGAAGACGATCACGGTTCGGATCGACGTCGCGCGTCGTCATCGCCGCTACGAGAAGATCGTGCGGACCTCGCGGACGCTGCACGTCCACGACGAGAACGACGACGCTCGCGTCGGCGACACCGTGATCGTGCGCGAGTGCCGCCCCCTTTCCCGGACCAAGCACTGGCGGCTGGTCGAGATCATCGAGCGGGCGCAATAACGTGATCCAGAACGAGACACGGCTGCGAGTGGCCGACAACACGGGCGCGCGTGAGATCCTCGTGATCCGTGTGCGCGGCGGCCATCGGCGGCGCTACGCCGGCGTCGGCGACATCGTCACCGCGACCGTCAAGCAGGCCAGCCCTCAGGGCTCGGTCAAGAAGGGCGAGGTCGTGACCGCGGTCGTCGTGCGCACCAAGCGCTCCTACGGACGCGAGGACGGAACCTACATCGCGTTCGACGAGAACGCTGCGGTGTTGATCGACAACCAGAACAATCCGCGCGGCACCCGCATCTTCGGACCCGTCGCACGCGAGCTGCGTGAGCGCAACTTCATGAAGATCGTGTCGCTCGCACCCGAGGTGCTCTGACGATGTCGGCCCGCATCAGAGCCGGAGACGATGTGATCGTCGTGGGCGGCAAGGACCGCGGCAAGCGCGGCAAGGTCCTTCGCGTCGAGCCCAAGAAAGAGCGCCTATACGTGGAAGGGCTGAACATGGTCAAGCGCCACCAGCGCCCGCGCCAGGTCTCGGGCGCGCAACGGGCCGAGCAGGTCGGGGGCGTGATCTCAAAGGAAGGCCCGATCCACGTCTCCAACGTGATGCTCGTCGATCCCTCCGACGGCAAGCCGACGCGGATCGGGATCGAGCTCGAGGACGGTAAGCGCCTGCGCGTTTCGAAGCGGACCGGAGCGAGGCTCGACTGATGACGGCCCGGCTCAAGAGCGATTACAAGGAGCGGATCCTGCCGGGGCTGGTCGAGCGCTTCGGCTATTCGACGCCGATGCAGGCGCCGAAGATCGAGAAGGTGACGGTGAACATGGGCGTCGGCGACGCGAAGCAGGACACCAAGGTCCTCGAGGCGGCCACCGAGCAGCTCGCGACGATCACCGGCCAGCGGCCGAACGTCCGTCGCGCGCGCAAGTCGATCGCGCAGTTCAAGGTGCGCGAGGGAATGCCGGTCGGCGTCGCCGTCACCCTTCGGGGTGAGCGCTCGTACGAGTTCCTGGACCGGCTGATGTCGGTCGCGATCCCGCGGATCCGCGACTTCCGGGGCCTGAACCCGCGCGCCTTCGACGGTCGCGGAAACTACTCGATGGGCGTCCGCGAGCAGATCATCTTCCCCGAGATCGACTACGACGAGATCGATCAGGTGCGCGGTCTCGACATCACGATCACGACGACGGCGTCAAGCGACGAGGAGGCGTTCGCCCTGCTCGAGGCGTTTGGCATGCCGTTCTCCAGAGAGGGCCGCACACAGGCCGCAACGCAGGAATAGGAGCACATGGCAAAGGTTTCACAGCGGGTTCGCCAGCAGCGGACGCCGAAGTACAAGACGCGGGCGTACAGTCGGTGCCGGCGCTGCGGGCGCGCGCGCGCCGTCTATCGCAAGTTCGGCATCTGCCGGATCTGCCTGCGCGAGCTCGCACACAACGGATACATCCCCGGCATGACGAAGTCGAGCTGGTAACACATGTCGATGACGGACCCGATCGCGGACTTCCTCACGCGTCTGCGCAATGCCGCCAAGGCGCAGCATCATCAGTTCACGGCGCCTTCGTCCAACCTCAAGCGGGAGGTCGCGCGGATCCTCGTCGAGCAGGGATACATCGATTCCTACGAAGTGCACCCCGCTAGCTTTGGGCTGCCCGGCGACGAGATCACGGTCACGCTCAAGTACACCGACGACCGCAAGCCGGTCATCACCGGCCTGCAGCGCGTCTCGCGACCGGGTCAGCGGACGTACGTCGATCACGCTCACATCCCCCGCATCCAGGGTGGGATGGGGACCGCGATCATCTCGACGTCGAAGGGCCTGATGACCGGCCATGAAGCGCGGCTGCAGGGGGTCGGCGGCGAGGTCGTCGCCAAGGTCTGGTAGCGATGTCACGAATCGGCAGACAGCCCATCCCGGTGCCGGCCGGCGTGTCGGTGGCGATCGAGCCCGAGCGCGTGACGGTCAACGGCCCCAAGGGCGAGCTCACGGAGCGCGTTCACCGCGACATCAAGGTCGAGCAGGTCGACGATCGCCTGATCGTCACCAGGCCGACCGACCGCGGCGAGCACCGCGCGCTGCACGGCCTGACCCGGTCGCTCGTCGCCAACATGGTGCACGGCGTCACCGAGGGGTACGAGAAGCGGCTCGAGATCCAGGGCGTCGGCTACCGCGCGCAGCTGCGCGGGCGCGACCTCGAGCTCGCGCTCGGCTACTCGCATCCGGTTTCGATCAAGGCGCCCGATGGCATCGAGTTCGAGGTTCCGCAGCCGACCAGGATCGTCGTCCGCGGCACCTCCAAGCAGCGCGTCGGCGAGATCGCCGCGCAGATCCGCAAGCAGCGCAAGCCCGAGCCCTACAAGGGCAAGGGGATCCGGTACGAGGGCGAGTACGTCGCGCGGAAGGTCGGCAAGCGGGCATGACGATCACGACCGCACCCGCCCGCCGCCTGCGCCGGCGCCGGCGCGTACGCGCCAAGATCCGCGGGACCGCGACGCGGCCGCGCATCTCGGTTTTCCGCTCCAATCGCGGCATCTTCGCGCAGCTGATCGATGACGATGCGCGGCGCACCCTGGCGGCCGTCAGCTGGACCGAGCCGGAGCTGCGTGAGCTCAAGCCCGTCGAGCAGGCGCGGCGTGCGGGCATCCTGCTCGCGGAGCGCGCGCAGGCCGGCGGCGTGCAGCGCGCCGTGTTCGACCGCGGCGGCTATCAATACCACGGGCGCGTGCAGGCACTGGCCGACGGCGCCCGAGAGGGGGGCCTGGCGATCTGATGTTTGCCAAACGCTACGCTGGACGAATTCATGGCTCGTGACCGCAGTGTTCCCGCCGGCGGCCTGGACCTCCAGGAGCGCGTGGTCGAGATCAACCGAGTGGCGAAGGTCGTCAAGGGCGGCCGGCGCTTCTCGTTCACGGCGCTCGTGGTCGTCGGCGACGAACGCGAAGTCGTCGGCATCGGCTACGGCAAGGCGAACGAGGTTCCGGTCGCGATCCAGAAAGCGGTTGAGCGGGCGAAGAAGAACCTCTATCGCGTGCCGAAGCACGGCTCGACGATCACGCATCAAACGACCGGCGTGTTCGGCGCCGGCCGGGTGTTCCTGAAACCCGCCGCGCCGGGCACGGGCGTGATCGCCGGCGGCGGCGTGCGCGCGGTGCTGGAGCTCGCCGGGATCCACGACATCCTGTCCAAGAGCCTCGGCTCGCAAAACCCGATCAACCTCGTCAAGGCGACGATGGCCGGCCTGGAGTCGCTGCGCACGCCGGAGGAGGTGGCCGAGCTGCGTGGCCTGTCGGTGAACCAGGTGCTCGGCTTGACCACCGCCGAGACCGGCGACGCCGGCGCGCTCGACGGCGACTTCACGACCGACGAGCTCGAGCTCGCGACGCCCGAGCCGCAGACGGCCAACGGAGCCGTATGAGCATGCTTCGGATCACGCAGCGCAAGTCGCGCAACGGTGCCGACAAGCGCCAGCTCGAGACGCTGCGCTCGCTCGGCCTGCGCCGGATCGGCCACTCGGTCGAACAGGCCGACACGCCGCAGGTCCGAGGCATGATCCACAAGGTGCGACACCTCGTCGAGGTGTCGGAGTCGTGAGCGCGCGCGATCCAGAGCTCGCGCCCGAGGAGGCTCCGGCCCCGCGCATCGGCCTGCACAACCTGCATCCCGCGCCGGCATCGCGCCGGCCGCGCAAGCGGGTCGGACGCGGCGAGGGCTCGGGCACCGGCAAGACGTCCGGTCGCGGGCAGAAGGGCTACGGCTCGCGTTCCGGGGCCAAGCGCCGGCCGCGCTTCGAGGGCGGTCAGATGCCGATCCACATGCGAATGCGCAAGCTGCGCGGCCCGACGATGAAGAAGTCGATGCCGTTCGAGCCGTTCCGCACCCGGACCCAGCCCGTCAACCTGAGCGACCTCGAGGCGCGGTTCGAGGCTGGCGCGTCCGTTACGCTGAGCGATATGCAGGCGAGGGGACTGGCGACTCGCAAGGGGATCCCCGTCAAGGTGCTCGCCAAGGGCGAGCTGACGAAGGCGATGACCGTGCATGCGCACGCGTTCAGCGCTACCGCGCGTGAACGGATCGAGGCGGCCGGCGGCGTCTGCCGGCTGATCGAGCAGTCCGACGTGAGCTGACGGCCCGATGATCTCGACGATCCTCGGCGCGTTTCGAATTCGCGAGATCCGGAACAAGATCCTGTTCACGGCCGCGATCCTGGCCCTCTACCGGCTCGGTACACACATCCCCGCGCCGGGGATCAGCTCGGCCGCGGCCAATCAGATCCAGAACAGCCTTGGCTCGAGCGGCATCTTCGGACTGCTGAACCTCTTCTCCGGCGGCGGCCTCGGCCGGATCGCGATCTTCGCGCTCGGGATCATGCCGTACATCACGGCGTCGATCATCCTGCAGCTGCTGCAGGTGGTCGTCCCCTCGCTCGAGAAGCTGCAGAAGGAAGGCGAGGTTGGCCAGGCGCGGATCACGCAGTACACGCGCTACCTGACGGTCGGGCTGGCGTTCGCGCAGTCGATTGGCTACGTGTTCCTGTTCAAGAGCTTCCAGAAGCAGGCCGGCGTGACGCTGATCTCCAACTTCACGATCGGCAAGGTGTTCCTGATCGTGATCTCGCTGACCGCCGGCACGGTCCTGCTGATGTGGATGGGCGAGCTGATCACTCAGCGCGGTATCGGGAACGGGATCTCGCTGCTGATCTTCGCCAGCATCGTGTCGCGGATCCCGAGCGGCGTCCACGCGTGGTGGACGAACCCCGACCAGGTGTTCCGCGTGATCATGCCGTTCATCGCCCTCGGGGTCGTCGCCGCGGTCGTGTTCGTCCAAGAGGGCCAGCGCCGGATTCCGATCCAGTACGCAAAGCGGGTGATCGGCCGCCGGATGACTCAGGGTGGCCAGACCTACCTGCCGTTGCGGGTCAACATGGCCGGCGTGATCCCGGTCATCTTCGCCGCCAGCGTTATGGCGATCCCGCCGACGATCGGCCAGCTGATCGGGCAGAACCGGACGAACTTCTGGACCAACCTGGCGAACTTCTTCAGTCCGCAGGGGTGGCACTACGTGCTCGGCGAGAGCATCCTGATCATCCTGTTCACCTACTTCTACACGGCGGTCACGTTCAATCCGGTCGACCAGGCGGACAACCTGAAGAAATACGGGGGGTTCATCCCGGGGGTGAGACCCGGGCGGCCGACGGCCGAGTTCCTGGACCGCATCCTCGCCCGGCTGACGTTCTGGGGGGCGTTGTTCTTGGCCGCGATCGCGGCCTTACCGACCGTCCTGATCAACCAGACGAGCGCGAACTTCTTCTTCGGCGGCACGTCGATCCTGATCGTCATCGGCGTCGCGCTGGACACGATGAAACAGCTCGAGGCGCAGCTGATGATGCGCAACTACGAGGGCTTCCTGAAATAGCTGCGCCCGTGGTGCGAGCTGCGTGCGTCGCTGGGCGCTGGCCGTCTGGCGGATGTAGAGTGAGCCTCTCGTGTCCCTACTCGATCTGATCCTGCTGGGTCCCCCGGGCGCCGGCAAGGGAACGCAGGCCGAGCGCCTGCAGGCCGACTTCCAGGTGCCGTTCATCTCGACCGGCGAGATGCTGCGTGCGAACGTCCGCGACGGCACGGAGCTCGGCCAGGAGGCGCAGCGTTACATGGACGCGGGCGACCTCGTCCCCGACGGGTTGATCGTCGCGATGGTGGCCGAGCGCCTGCACCACCAGGATGCCGAGGACGGCTTCATCCTCGACGGGTTTCCGCGCACCGTCGCCCAAGCGCAGGCGCTGGACGCGATGCTCTCGCAGCTCGCGCGGCGGATCACGGCGGCGCTGCTGATCGATGTGCCGGACGAGGAGGTCGTGCGCCGTCTGTCCGGGCGCCGCGTGTGCGTCAAGGCGGGTCACAACTACCACATCGAGTTCGACCCGCCCAAGCGCGAGGGGATCTGCGACCAGGACGGCTCGCGTCTGATCCAGCGCGACGACGACAAGCCCGACGTGATCCGCAACCGCCTGCGCGTCTATCACGAGAAGACGGCGCCGCTGATCGACTACTACGACGAGCAGGGCCAGATGCGCCGGATCGACGGCACGCGGCCGCCGGCCGAGGTGCACGACCACATTCGCGCAGTGATTGCGACTCTCAGGCTCGAGGAAGACGTCTAGTGATCATCAAGAAAAGTCCCGAGGAGATCGAGCAGATGGCGGCGGCCGGGGCGATCCTGGTCCGCACGATGAACCTGCTCGCAGGCAAGATCAGACCGGGGATCACGACCCGTGAGCTCGACGAGGCCGCCGAGAAGTTCATCCGCTCGCAGGGCGCGGTGCCGGCGTTCAAGGGCTACCGCGGCTTCCCCGGATCGATCTGCGCCTCGCCCAACTCGATGATCGTGCACGGCATCCCCGGCCCCTACAAGCTCGAGCGCGGCGACATCCTGTCGGTCGATATCGGCGTCGTGCGCAACGGCTGGGTCGCCGACGCCGCGCGGACCTTCCCGGTCGGGCCGATCACGCCGCTCGCGCAGAAGCTGCTGCGGGTCACCGAGGAGTCGCTGTTCCTGGCGGTCCAGCAGTGCCGCGCCGGCAACCACCTCGGCGACGTCTCGCACGCGATCCAGCCGCACGTCGAGGCGGCCGGCCTCTCGATCGTGCGCACACTCGTCGGCCACGGCATCGGGCACAGCATGCACGAGGACCCGCAGATCCCCAACTACGGCAAGCCCGGAAGCGGCATCGTGCTCGAGGAGGGGATGGTGCTGGCGGTCGAGCCGATGGTCAACGCCGGGCAGCACGCGGTGCGGGTCGGCTCCGACCACTGGGCGATCTACTCGCAGGACGGCTCGCTCGCGGCGCATTTCGAGTTCACGATCGCGATCACCGCCGAGGGGCCGCGGATCCTGACGCCCTGGCACGAGGCCGGCGGCGGGCGCGTGGCTGCCTGAGGCAGCCCTGCTAACATCCCCCGTTGCGCTTGTAGCGCGACCCGTTCGTGCTGCGCGGCGCTCCTCGGCGCGGTAGCGGCGACCTCTCGCGGTCGCCAGAGCCGGGCCGAGGACACACTGTAAATAACTCACAAGACGAGAGCAAGCGAGCGACGTGAAAGTACGACCTTCGGTCAAACCGATGTGCGAGAAATGCAAGATTATCCGCCGGCACGGGCGGGTCCTCGTGATCTGCTCGAACCCGCGCCACAAGCAGAGGCAGGGCTGATCATGGCGCGCATCTCCGGCGTCAACATCCCCCTCAACAAGCGTGTCGAGATCGGTCTGACCTACATCTACGGGATCGGCCGCCCGACCTCCAACAAGCTGCTCGAAGAGGTCGGGATCGAGCCCGACCGCAAGGTCCGCGACCTGACCGAGGAGGAGGTCGTCAAGCTCCGCGACCTGATCGACACAGGGATCATCGTCGAGGGTGATCTGCGCCGCGAGCGCTCGCAGAACATCAAGCGCCTGCAGGAGATCGGCTCCTATCGCGGCCTGCGCCACCGGCGCGGCCTGCCCGTGCGCGGCCAGAACACCAAGACCAACGCGCGCACGCGCAAGGGCCCGAAGCGCATGCAGGTGGCCGGAAAGAAGAAGGCAGGTAAGAAGTAACATGAGTCCCGCTCCCAGGAGGCCGCAGCGCGGCCGCCGCCGGGTTCGCAAGAACATCCCGGTCGGCCAGGCGCACATCAAGACTTCGTTCAACAACACGATCGTTTCGCTCACCGATCGCGAAGGCAACGTGATCGCGTGGGAGTCCGCCGGCGGCGCCGGCTTCAAGGGCTCGCGCAAGTCGACTCCGTTCGCCGCGCAGGTGACCGCCGATGCGGCCGCCCGCAAGGGCATCGAGCACGGCCTCCAGAAGGTCGAGGTGTTCGTCAAGGGCCCCGGCTCGGGTCGCGAGACCGCGATCCGCTCGCTTCAGGCCGCCGGCCTCGAGGTCACCGGCGTCAAGGACGTGACCCCGCAGGCGCACAACGGCTGCCGCCCGCGCAAGCGGAGGAGGGTCTGAGCGATGGCGCGTGACACCGGCCCAGTGCAAGCAGTGCCGTCGTGAGGGTCAGAAGCTGTTCCTCAAGGGCGAGCGCTGCCTGACCGACAAGTGCGGCGTCGAGCGCCGCTGCTACCCGCCCGGAGACCACGGCCGCGGCCGCCAGAAGCAGAGCGAGTACCGCCTGCAGCTGCGCGAGAAGCAGAAGGCCAAGCGCTACTACGGCGTGCTCGAGAGGCAGTTCCGGATCTACTACGAGAAGGCCTCGCGTCAGCCGGGCATCACCGGCGAGAACCTGCTGCGCATGCTCGAGTGCCGCTTCGACAACGTGCTCGTGCGGCTCGGCTTCGCCGCCTCGCGCCGCCAGGCGCGGCAGCTGATCCTGCATGGCCACTGGACCGTCAACGGCCGCCGCGTGAACATCCCCAGCTACCAGCTGCGGGACGACGACGTGATCGCGATCTCACCCGCGCTCCACCGCGACTCAGGTGATCCGCGACGCGACCGAGCTGACCGGCCAGGTGCCGGCCTGGCTGCAGGCCGACCACGACTCGCTCACGGCGAAGGTGCTCCGCAAGCCCGAGCGGCGAGAGATCGCCGCGCCGGTGCAGGAGCAGCTGATCGTCGAGCTGTACTCGAAGTAGACAATCACCGACTGCTCGCCGCTCGGGCCGTCCGGGCGCACGCGGCCTTGAAACGCCGCTCGGCCGGCGGCAGGAACCGAACCCACGATGTTAGGAACGCGCGATGCTTGACTTCCAAGTCCCCCGAATCTCCAGCGAGTCCGTCGAAGAAAACCGCGGCTCGTTCACGATCGAGCCGCTCGATCGTGGTTTCGGCTACACGTTCGGCAACTCGCTGCGCCGCGTGCTGCTCTCCTCGCTCGCGGGCGCCGCCGTCACCAGCGTCCGCATCGAGGGCGTCGCGCACGAGTTCTCGACGATCAAGGGCGTCAAGGAGGACGTCACCGACATCGTCCTGAACCTCAAGGGCATCGTCTGCCGCATGCACTCGGACGCGACCGAGGTCGAGGCGCCGCTGGTCGTCACGCGGCCCCGGCGAGATCACCGCCAAGGACATCGACCTGCCCTCCGGCGTCGAGATCCTCAACCCGGACGCGCACATCGCGACGCTCGAGAAGAAGACCAAGCTCGAGGTCTACCTGACGATCGGCCGCGGCCGCGGCTACCGCCCCGCCGAGGAGAACAAGTCGCCCGACCAGCCGATCGGCGTGATCCCGATCGACTCGATCTTCTCGCCGGTGCGCCGCGTCGCCTACAACGTCGAGCAGGCCCGCGTCGGCCAGAAGACCGACTACGACAAGCTGACGCTCGACATCGAGACCGACGGCTCGATCGACCCGCATGCCGCGCTGCGCGAGGCGGCCGAGATCCTGATCTCGCAGCTGGCGATCTTCACCGACGCCGACCGCGTGATCGAGCTGCGCGAGTCGACCGGGCCTGGCACCCTCGAGGCCGGCCTGGTCGGCGCCGGCCAGCGTGGGCACGCCGGCCGCGCCGCCGAACGCGATGGACGACATCCTGATCGAGGAGCTCGAGCTCGGCGTCCGTTCCTACAACTGCCTCAAGCGCGCCGGCATCCAGACCGTCGGCGACCTCGTCTCGAAGAGCGAGGGCGAGCTCAACGCGATCCCGAACTTCGGCAAGAAGTCGATCGACGAAGTGATCGAGACGCTTGCACGCCCGCGGCCTGTGCGCTGCGCGGCGAATGACGTCATCCCGTAGGTACTCGAGCAATGCGCCATCAACGTAATCGCTATCAGCTCTCCCGCAGCGCCTCGCACCGCAAGGCGCTGCTGATGAACCTCTCCAAGGAGGTCATCGAGCACGAGCGGATCCAGACGACCGAGGCCAAGGCCAAGGCCGTCAAGCCCGAGCTGGAGAAGCTGATCACGCTCGCCAAGCGCGGCGACCTGCACGCCCGCCGCCAGGCGCTTTCGGCGCTCGGCCAGGACAAGTTCGCGGTCTACAAGCTGTTCGAGGAGATCGCGCCGCGCTACTCCGAGCGCCCCGGCGGCTACACGCGGATCCTCAAGCTCGGCCCGCGGCGGTCGGACTCGACCGAGATGGTGCTGCTCGAGCTGGTCTAACTGGTCCCGCCGGTGCGGCGAGGGCGCTGACGTGGTTCGGGTCTCGCCGGTGGGCGAGGGCGCTGACGCGGTCCAGGCGCCTTCGGCCCTGGTCGGGAGTCGATCGCCCACGCCCGCGCCTCCGGCCGTCTCGCGGGTGCTGCTCGAGTACGACGGCGCCCGGTTCGCGGGCTGGGCGTGGCAGCCGAACGCGCGGACGGTTCAGGCGGAGGTCGAGCGCGCGCTCGCGGTCCTGCTGCGACGCCCGGATCGAGTCCCGGTGACCGTCGCGGGGCGCACCGATGCGGGCGTTCACGCTTTCGGTCAGGTTTGCTCCTACGACGGTCCGCCGGTGCCCGTCGGCGGCCTCAACGCCCTGCTCCCGCCCGACGTCGCGGCGCTCTCGTGCGAGGCTGCGCCGCCTGGGTTCGACGCGCGGGGGGATGCCACCTCGCGCGCATACTGCTACCGCGTGCTGCTGCGGCGGGGCGCCCGGACCGCGCTCCAGCGCGGGCGCGTGCTGCAGTGGGGTCGGCCGGTCGACGTCCCGCACTCGAGCGCTGCGCCGAGCTGCTCGTCGGCACTCACGACTTCACGGCGTTCACGCCGACCGACACCGAGCACGTGCGGTTCTCGCGCACCGTCTTCTCGGCGTGCTGGCGGTGGGGGGGCGCGTCGGACCTCCTCGAGTTCTGGATCGAGGCGGATGCATTCATGCGCCACATGAACCGGGTTCTCGTCGGCACGATGCTGGAGGTCGCCTCCGGGCGCCGGACGGTGGCAGACTTCGCGCGCCTGCTCCAGGGGCGGCCGCGCGCCGAGGCGGGGCGCACCGCGCCGGCGCATGGGCTCTACCTGGTCGGGGTCGGGTACGGGGGTCGGCGGGTGCTGGCCGGGTCCTCGGCGGCGGCCGACGTCTGACAACTCGCGCCAGGTTGTCAATAAAGTGCAAAAAAGCGGCGCAATGATTGCGGTCGGGCGCTCTCGTGGTCCATCCTTGGCTGCCATGGACACTGACTCGAGTCATCAGCGCCTCGGCGGTACGGAGGACGAGGAGGTTGGGCGCGGGGAAGCTCGACGCGGTGGGGATCTGGGCGATACCCGTGAGGTAAGCCGCGGTGAGCGCGGGGAAGCTCGACGGGGTGCGGATGTCGGCGTTGCGGGCGAGGAAAGCCGCGACGAACCGACGGTTGGCCGCGCAAGGCCAACAGGGCACGACGTCGCCGCGCTCGCGACACGGCAACGGGGACCGGTGAGCCGACAGCAGCTGATCGCCCTCGGCCTCAGCGATGACGAGTCGATCGACGCGCGCGAAACGGCGATCTGCAGCGGCAGTACCGGGGTGTGTACGTGCCCGGTCACGCGGCGCTGGCACCACTCGGCCGTGCGAAGGCAGCGCTGCTCGCCGCTGGTGAGCGGGCGGTCCTGAGTCATGTCTCCGCCGCGCTCGTCTGGGGCATCCTCCCCGGCCCCGCGGCCGATGACGAGGTCCATGTCACGATCGTCGGGTTGGGGCGGCTCTCGCGTCCGGGCCTTCTCATGCACCGCACCGCCGCGCTGCACCGCGCGGACGTGCGGCGGATCGAAGGGCTGCTCGTGACAGCACCCGCACGGACGCTGCTGGACCTTGCGGCTATCCGCGACCTGCGGCTCGAGGCCGCGGCCAGCGAGGCCCACGCCAAGCGCCTGCTGTCGGCCGGCGAGCCGATGCCGGAGATGAACGCGCGTCTGGAGCATCTCGAGGTCGACGCGGTCTGGCGCGCTCAGAGGTTGGCGCTCGAGGTCGACAGCTTCGCCTACCACGGCCACCGCGCAGCATTCGAGCGGGATCGCGCGAAGACGATGGCGCTCGAGCGGGCCGGCTGGCGGGTGCTCCGGGTCACGTCGACTCAGCTCAAGGATGAGCCATTTGTCGTCGTCGCGCACCTGGCCCGGATGCTGGAACGGGGTCTCACGGCGGATCCGGCGCGGCCGCTGAGCAGCCGCTTCCAGGGCTAGCATCAAGCCTGGATGCGAGTCCTGCTGACCAACGACGACGGGATCGAGGCCGACGGGCTGCAGGCGCTGCGGCGCGCGCTGCTCGCGCTGCCCGGGATCGAGCTGGCGGTGATTGCGCCCGACGGCAACCGCTCCGCGATGGCGCGATCGATCACGACGCGGCGCCCGTTGTGGGTGCAGGACGTCGTGTTCGCCGACGGCACGGTCGGGTACGCGACGGATGGCACGCCGGTCGACTGCGTGCGCCTCTCGCGGCTGGGGCTGATCGAGTCCTTCGAGGCCGAGCTCGTCGTTGCGGGGATCAACCACGGCTCGAACCTCGGCGACGACATCACCTATTCGGGGACGGTCGCGGCCGCGCTCGAGGCGATCGTCCTCGGCCTGCCGGGGATCGCGGTCTCGCAGCAGTCGAAGGCGCTCGCGCTCGACTTCCGCGACTCCGGCGGCTTCGACTTCACGGCGGCGGCGGATTTCACCGCCCGCCTGGTCAGCGACCTCGAGCGGCTGCCGTTGCCGAGCGGAACGCTCCTGAACGTCAACGTGCCCGGCACGAGTCCAACCGGCGTGGAGGTCGCGCGTCTCGGCAAGCGGGTCTATCGCGACGAGCTCGCGCTCGTCGCCAAGCGCCACGGAGGGCGGCGCCAGTACCGGATCTATGGCGAAGCGGGCTATGCGGAAGACGAGACCGGAACGGATCTCGCCGCGATCGCCGAGGGCAAGATCGTCGTCACCCCGTTGCATTTCGACCTCACCGACCACGAGGGTCTGGCGTCGCTCGCGCGCCACGATCTCGGCCGGTTCATCTCGCCCCCGGCGACGTCCGGGAGCCGCGAGTCGTGAGCCGCACGGTGGACCCAGGCGGCCGCGCCGCGGAGCTGCGGCGCCAGCTCGATTATCACGGCTACCGCTACTACGTCCTCGATGACCCCGAGATCGGCGATGAGCAGTACGACGTGCTGCTCGACGAGCTCCGCGCGCTCGAGGAGGCCCACCCCGAGCTCGTCACGCCCGAGTCGCCGACGCAACGGACCGGTGGCGAGCCCGTCAGCGATCTGGTCAAGGTCCGCCATCCGCAGGCGATGCTGTCGCTCGCCAACGCGCGCTCGGCCGACGAGCTTCGCGCCTGGATCCTGCGGATGCGCAACCACCTCGCGCGCGAGGGGATCGAGGATCCCAAGTTCGAGTTCGTCGCCGAGCCGAAGATCGACGGGCTGGCGATCTCGCTGCTGTATCGCGATGGGGTGTTCGAGCGCGGCGCGACCCGCGGAAACGGCGAGATCGGCGAGGACGTCACGCACAACCTCAAGACGATCCGGGCGATTCCACTGTCGCTGGACATGCCCGATCCGCCGCCGCTGGTGGAGGTGAGAGGCGAGGTGTACATGTCGCTTCCGGACTTCGCGAAGCTCAATGAGCGCCGGGCGCAGGCGGGACTGTCGACGTTCATGAACCCGCGCAACTCGGCCGCCGGGACGATCCGCCAGCTCGACCCGAAGCTTGTGGTCGATCGTCCGCTGTCGCTCTGGTGCTACGCGATCGGCGCCACCGAGGGGATCACGTTCGATACGCACTGGGACGCGCTGCAATGGCTGCGCGCGCACCGCTTCCCGGTCCACCCCGACGTCAAGAAGCTGGAGACCGAGGACGAGGTCGTCGCGCAGTGTCGCTCGTGGGAGCAGCGCCGCGGATCGCTCGACTTCGAAATCGACGGCGTCGTCGTGAAGGTCAATGAGGTCGAGCTGCAGCGTCGCCTCGGGGTGGTCGGGCGCGAGCCGCGCTGGGCGATCGCGTGGAAGTTCCCGCCGACGACGGCCGTGACCCGCCTGCTCGAAATCGGCTGGAACCCCGGCAAGTTCGGAGATCTGCACCCGTACGCGATGCTCGAGCCGGTCCACGTCGGCGGCGTCACGATCAAGCTCGCCACGCTTCACAACGAGGAGGACCTCGCGCGCAAGGACATCCGGGTGGGCGAGCAGGTGATCGTCCTTCGCGCCGGCGATGTCATTCCGCAGGTCCTCTCACCGGCGCCGCACGTCGCCGAGCGCAGCGATCGTCCGGAGCCGCCGCGCCCGCCTGAGCGCTGCCCGATCTGCGACACCCCGACGGTCAAGCCGGAGGCGTCGGTCTTCACGCGGTGCCCGAACCGCGATTGCCCGGGGCGCCGCTGGCAGCTGCTCAAGCACTTCGTCGGCGCGATGGACATCGACGGTCTCGGCGAGAAGCAGGTGAGCCTGTTCATGGAGCTCGGGTGGGTGCGGACGGCGGCGGACTTCTATCGCCTGGATCCCGAGAAGATCGCCGAACAGCCCGGCTTCGGCGAGGTGTCGGCGCGCAAGCTGGCAACCGCGATCGAGGAGTCCAAGCGCCAGCCGTTCGGGCGCGTGCTGTTCGCGCTCGGGATCGAGGAGGTTGGGTTCGTCACGGGACGCAATCTCGCCGAGCAGTTCCGCACGATTGACGCTCTGCTCGCTGCTACGCCCGAGGAGATCGAGCAGACCCCCGGCGTGGGTCCCAAGATGGCGCAGGCGATCCACTCGCAACTCGCCGAGGAGCAGATGCGCGCGCTCGTGGCCGACCTGCGCGGCGAGGGGCTCCCGCTCGAGGAGGAGGGGGCGCCGCCGACCGAGGGGCCGCTGGCGGACCAGACGTTCGTGCTCACCGGCACGCTGCCGAGCCTCACGCGCGAGGAGGCGACCGAGATGATCCTCGCCGCCGGCGGCCGGGTGACCGGATCCGTGTCGCGCAAGACCTCGTACGTGCTCGCCGGCGCGAGCCCGGGATCCAAACTGGCCCAGGCCGAGCGGCTCGGCGTAACGATTCTCGACGAGGACGGCCTGCGCGCGCTCCTCGACGGCGCGCAGGCGACGCAATCGGGCGGCGCTCAGCCGTCGTAGTTGGCCAGCGAGACAGCCATATTGCCTTCGGCCTCGTGCGTGTAGTTCGTGTTGCTCGCGTCACTCATCAGGAACGCGAACACGAGCGTGTGGCCGTCACGGGCGTGGCAGTAACCCGCCAGGTTGGCGACGTTGTCGAGCGTGCCCGTCTTGCCCTCGCACCTGCCCTGCGCGATCGTGCCGCGCATCAGGGTCTGGAGCGTCCCCGTCTCGCCCGCGACCGCGAGCGAATCCACGAAGGTCCGATTTCCGGCTAGCTGCTGCAAGACGCTCACGACCTGCTGAGCGGTCGTGTGGTCCGAGTGCGAGAGTCCCGAACCGTCGACGATCTCCGGATGGATCCCGAACACGCTCGCAACTTCGTCGCGTACGACGGCGACTCCGGCAGCGGTCGTCCCCGCGCCGCCGAAGCGGGCGCCGAGCCCCTTCAGGAGCATCT
The DNA here is from genome assembly GCA_963763525.1 of uncultured Solirubrobacterales bacterium. GTDB lineage: Bacteria > Actinomycetota > Thermoleophilia > Solirubrobacterales > Solirubrobacteraceae > Palsa-465. The sequence continues at coordinate 392,129 of CAVXPA010000002.1, read as the reverse complement.
CGGCAAAGAAGTTGTCCGAAGGCGTGTTCGTGAGCTTGATCAGCGTGCTCATCGGCGGCGAGCTGACGGTCGCCAGCAACCGAGCGCCCGCCGGCGTCGTGCCCCGCGAGATCGGCGTGCGGCGCGGAAAGCTCACCTTCGCCGCGCTGAGCGCTTGCGCGAACTGCTGGGCGGCGAACACGGGCGGGTTCGCTTGCAAGTAGGTCTGATCGAAGTCGGAGAAACCGGCGTCATAGGCGAGCGCGCTGAGCTCGCCCTCGGTCTCGATGTCCGGCTGGTAGCCGGAATAGGGAGTGCCGCGGAGCGAGTCGAAGTAGGACTCGTCTCCTATGATCCGGCCCCGCACGGCCTTGATCCCGGTGTTGTGCAAGAGGCTGGCGACGAGCTGCTGGACCGTCGCCCCGGTGCCGTACCAGTAGCGGTCGAAGCTGGCCGATCCGAACGTCGGATCGCCACCGCCGCGGAGGTACAGGGTTCCCCACCACGTGCCGAGCGGGCCGCGAACGCCGGTGCCGAGCACTGACGTCGTGAGCGTCGCGTTCGCGCCGAAGCGGAGCAGCGCCGTGGAGGTCGTGTAGATCTTCTCGACCGACGCGGGGGACAGGATCAGATCGGAATCGTCGGCGAACAGGGGCTGGCCGGTGTTCAGATCGACGACGTAGGCGCCGACGGCGCCGCTCCCGGCCGTCGCGATCGAGCCGTTGAGCGCGTCGTCGAGCTGCCGCTGCGCGGACGACACCTGGCTGATTCGGGCCCGGGCGGGACGGCTCGGTGCGGTGGCTCCTGCCGGAGCGGCCGCCAGCAGCACTCCGAGCGCGCAGAGCGCGGCGAGGAACGCACGCATCGGCCCCCCTAACCCGCAACGCCGGCGAAAGATGCGCACGTGGCCGGCGCCGAGCACTCACACGACCGGTCGTGCGGGGCAGAGCCGGCCGCGTCACCCACCTGGGTAACGGCGAGTCCCGAAATACAATGAAAAAGTGGGCCAGGTCGTAAAGCTCGAGTCGCCCGCGTCGAACCGCACGGAAGCGCAGCGTCGCAGCGGCGAGACCCGGACCCGCGGCGCGCGCTCGAAAGCGGCCCTCGTACTCGGGGGTGGAGGCTTCACCGGCGGCGTGTACGAGATCGGGGCGCTGCGAGCGCTGGATCTGCTGTCCGTCAATCGGACCGTCAACGAGTTCGACGTCTACGTCGGCACCAGCGCGGGCGCGTTCGTGGCCGCCGCCGTCGCCAACGGCGTCACGCCCGAGGAGATGATGCAGGTGATCGTCCGCCAGGCGCCGATGCCGTTCGCGGACGCCGGCGTCGGCTCGCTGCTGCGGCCGAACTACCTCGAGTTCGCGACCAAGGGGCTGCTGATCCCGTATCGCCTCGCGCGGCTCGTGCGCACGCTGGTGCGCGACGTCAGGCAGATCTCGGCGATCGACATCGGCGTCGGACTCGCCGGTGCGCTGCCCTCGGGGCTGTACTCGGGCAAGGGGATCGAGCGCTACGTCCGCGCCGTGCTGTCCGATCACGATCGCAGCGACGACTTCCGCGCACTCGCGTCCGAGCTATATCTGGCCGCGACCGATCTCGATACGTGTGAGCGGATCGTGCTCGGGGCCGAGGGCTGGGACGACGTGCCGATCTCGAAGGCCGTCAGCGCGTCGGCCGCGCTGCCGATGCTCTACAAGCCGGTCAGGATCAAGGACCGAGAGCTGATCGACGGCGGGATCGTGTCGACGACGAACCTCGATATCGCCGTCGAGGCCGGCGCCAAGCTGATCGTCGTCGTGAATCCGCTCGTGCCCTATGTCAACGACTTCGAGAAGCGAACGCCGAGGCTGCTGGGGTCCCGCGTGCAGCGCGTCTCCGACATGGGCTTTCCCCAGATCGGCTACCAGGCGTTCAAGCTGCTCGCCTACCAGCGGCTGCACGAGCTGGCGAGCACGTGGCAGGAGCGTTTCCCCGGCGTCGACATCATCCTGATCGAGCCTGAGCCAGACGACGAGCTGATGTTCCAGACGAGCGTCATGAACTACACCTCGCGCGTCGACATCGCCCGCCACGGCTTCCAGTCCGTCACGGTGAAGCTCGCGAACGACTACCCCCGCTCAAGCGAATCTGCGCCAGGCACGGAATCGACATCTCGGCGAGCCGCGTGCGTGCCGTGATGGAGCATTTCGAGCAGGAGCGCGAAGGCGCTCGGGCCTGGCGCAAGATCTTCGAGCAGACGACCGCGACCCTCCTACGCCAGTCGGCGCAGGAGTACCGCGGATCAGAGCGGGCTGGGCGGGACTAAGCGCTGAGAGGCTGAATCTGGGCCGGCGGAATCGGGCGCTCCCGCAAGCTCGTTAGGAACAGCGTCTTGTCGATCCGGCCGTTGAAGATCGGGACGCCCAGCTCGAGGCACTTGGAGATCACGTCACGACGCGCCATTCCGGACTCTCGTGCAAGCTCCGTGGGCGTCAGGTGATTGGCCATTGGTCCGATTCCTCCTTGCTCGATCACTACATGTCCACAAGTATGCCGCTTCTCGCAGACGGCCTCAATGCCGCCGAGCCAAAACGCGCTCGCTGCACGAGCGCCGGGAGAACCGCGTCGAGACCGCTGTGGGATCGGCGCGGGGAACGCTGTGGTTTACTGGACCAATCGGGGCGTGGCGCAGCCTGGTAGCGCGCACCGTTCGGGTCGGTGAGGTCCCCGGTTCAAATCCGGGCGCCCCGATTTTTCCCTGCAAATCGGCGTTTTTTGTCTCGCACTGATTTGTGGCGTGTCGGTCACCGCAGAAGCTGGATGCGGTCTCCGGGTCAACTACCGGCCCCAGGAGAAATCCCTGCAAAGAAGTCAGATCCTGCAGAACGCCGGACCCCACCGCCGGGTCCGGTGCGGTGTACCTCTCACGGAGGGCTCGGGCCGGCGGATAATCCCTGCTAATCCGAGGGTTCGGTGGCCTTGCGCCCCGGCACGGCTGACGGTCTTGTGCCCAATCTGTGCCCAAACGCGACGACGGTCACGAGCTTCGGGAGCTCGCGAGGGCGTCGAGGACCGGCGCGGACGGCGCTTGGCGACGAGACCCGAGATTGGCGACGAGCAGGTCGATCGCCGCCCTGGTTGCCCGTCCCTCCTTTCCGTTCGGCACGGGCGTCCTTCGGCCCGTCGTCACTGCTGGATCGTGCGGGGTGCAGCAGGCTCACCGTGAGTGTCGTTTCGGCGACCGCGGTGCCACGAGCGGGAGGTGAGCGTTCCCACCATGTCGATTGGCCTTGCGAAGTCGACGTGGGCGTTGCTCTGGTCTCGTCGGTCGACGCCCAGAGCTGGCCAGAGGATCGTCCGGTGCCTAACGTGTCAGGCGGGGGGCCGCTCTGTGCCGGCGCACCAGATGCGCTTGATGTTTCGTGTCGCGCTGATGTCCGTTATGGGGTCGCCGTCGATCAGCACCAGGTCGGCTCGACGCCCCGGCTGGATGATGCCGCGGTCGGTGAGGCCGAAGTGCTGCGCCGGCAGTGAGGTGGCGGCGCGCAGAGCGTCGACGGTGGACAGGCCGGCGTCCACCAGTAGCTCCAGCTCGTGGTGCAGGCTCTCGCCGTGCGGAATCACCGCAGGAGCCCCGCTGGCATGGTTGGCGTCGGTGCCGGCCAGGATGGGCACGCCCGCCTCATAGAGAGCGGTGACGGTCGCTCGCGCCGGGGCGTAGTTGGTCCCGGGGGGATGGGACTGCTCGATGATGCCTTCCATCATCGTGAGCGTGGGGACCGAGATACGGTTCTCGGCGACCATCCGCGCCACCGCGGCCTCGTCGAGGGCCTGATCGAGGGGGGCGTGGGTGACCACGTCGACCTGCGCCTCCTGGGCCATCGCGATGTCGGCGAAGCTTGAGGCGTGGGCGATGGTCAGCTTGCCGTGCTCGTGGGCGGCGGCAACGATCGCGTTCAGCGTCGGCTGATCAAACCCATCCCGAGCGAGGATGATCTTGATGTAGTCCGCCCCCTGCGAGATCCAGTTGCGGACGAAATCGGCGGCCTGGTCAGGACCGGCTATCTGCGCTTCGGGAGGAGCGTCAAGCATCCGAGCGTGATCGCTGCCCGAGGCGACCGCCGCCTTTCCCGGGCTACGGATGTCGGTCAGACCACCCAGCCCGCGCAGCTCATTGACGACCGACCACGGGGTGCCCATGTCCAACGCGGTCGTCACCCCAAAGCTGCTGAGCACCTCCAGGTCCTCACGCCCGTACAGATGGACGTGAGCGTCAATCAACCCGGGCAGCAGCACGGCACCTTCGCCGTCGATCACCCGAGCACCAACCGGATCGCTGCCGATCACCTCGCCGTCGATCACCACCGTGCCGGGTTCACGCAGCCGCCGGCCATCGAATACCCGAACCTGGGTCAGAGCGGTCGTGCCGGCGCCGCTCGCTGTGCTCGGGTTCATGTCGGCACTCACAATGGTGCTCTCCAATTCGGTCAAGAACGATCTGATTTATCGGGCGGTCAGCCGCTCCCAGTTGCCGTGGGCGATCTTCTCCCGGTCGGCCGGGTCGAGGTCGGCGTCCTCGAGGAACTGGCGGGCGGCCCCGCCCGATAGGGGAATGTAGGGGTAGTCGACGGCGTACATGACGCGGTCGACGCCGACGACCTCGAGCGTCCAGCGCAGATACCGCTGGCTAAGGATCCCGCTACCGGTGTAGAAGACGTTGTCGCGAAAGTAGTCCTCCAACGGCCGGTCGAGCTTGAGGCCGTACTGCTGCATCGCGGCGATCCGCTCGATGTAGAACAGGACCACCTCGCCCCAGTGCCCGACGATCACCTGCAGGTCGGGATTGCGGTCAAACGTGCCCGCGAAGATCAGGCGCAGCAGCTGCACGCCGGTCTCGTAGTGCCAGCCGATCCCGGCCTGGGCGAATCCCCCGTCGACCGGTTCGCCGAGGCCGGAGTAGATCGCCTCGCGCACCGAAACCACCGGCAACTGCGGATGGATGTACAGCGGCGCGCGCAACTCGGCGGCGGTGCGGTAGAGCTCCGCGAGCTCCGACTCGTCCATGTTGCGCTCGCCGGTGCGCCCGCACAGCATCGCGCCCTTCATCCCCAGCTCGCCAATCGCGCGGCGCAACTCGTCGGTGGCCGCCGCGGGGTCCGGTGTTGGCAGGGTGGCAAAGCTCTCGAAGCGGTCCGGATGTGCAGACACCGCGGCCGCGATGGCGTCGTTGGCCTCCCGCGCCACCCCGGGGGCATCGGCCGCGGCGAGGTTCTGCACCCCCGGCGTGGTCAACGACAGGACCTGAACATCGACGCCGGCATCATCCATGTCCCGCAGCCGCTGCTCGCCGACATCGGCCAGCTTCTGGCCGAGCGGACCCTCGCCGGCGTGATCGACCCCATCCGCCTTCGCCGTCGGCACCCGCGACCACGCCTCCAGCACCCCCGGCGTCACGACGTGCTCCTCCAACGCGATGATCTTCATGCCACCTCTTCCGCGTGACGTTTCGCCGGACTCGCCGGCCCGGTGCCCCTTCACCCTACCGTCGGCGACCGGGCAAACACTCCGGGGCGCTCCTCACCGAGACGGCCTGAAGGCACAGCCATCTCGTTCGCCGGCGTGAGACAGCTCCTCCTGTTGAATAGGCGCGCGAGCTGCCTAAACCAACGGCCTGCTCGCGAAGACGGCTGCTTTCACGAGATCAGAGCAATCTCGGTGGCTGCGGTCGCCAGGTCGTCACGCTCCTGCTCCCGGTGGGATCCGGCAGCGAGAGACCCCTTGGCGTCGCCCGGCCCTCCTTTGCTTCAACGACGAGCATCGGCGGCAACGTGGACAGAGTCTCGGATTGCGCGGATAGCTCGCTTGGGATCAACGGTGTTTGCCCGCGGTCGGCGGGATGCTGAGATCGAGCTGCGCGAGCCGCTCCGGGTCGAGAAGAACATCGATCTGGGCGATCTTCCCGTTCGTGACGGTGAAGGCCATCACTGAGAACACGCGGCCGGGCGGCGCCACGACCGCCCCGGCGGCGCCGTTCACGAGCGCGGGTCTGACGAACGGGTAGAGCGTCGAGTAGGTGGCCGTGTGCGAAGCTACGGCGTCCGCGCCGTGCAGCACGAGTGAGGCCTCTGCGCGCAGGACGCCGCCGTCGATCCTCAGTTCGACGTCGGGATCGAGCACCTCCAGCAGGGCATCGAAGTCGCCGTCGCGCGAGGCCGCGAAGAACGCATCGACGATGCGTCTCTGCTGCGCGAGGTCACGGTCGGGCTCCGGCGAGCTGCGCACGCGTCGGCGGGCGCGGCTGGCGAGCTGCTGGGCGGCGGCTTCGGAGCGGTCAAGCGCGGTGGCGATCTCGGCGAATGGCACGCCGAACACGTCGTGCAGCACGAACGCGAGTCGCTCGGCGGGGGTTAGCGCGTCGAGCACCACGAGCAGCGCCAGACCCACGGACTCGGCCAGGAGCGTCTCGTGTTCGAGGTCATCCTCCTCGAAGCTGACTACTGGATCCGGGACGAACACCAAGAGCTCCTCGCGGCGCGTTCTACGCGCGCGCAGCATGTTCAGAGACACCCGGCCGACGACCGTCGTGAGCCAGGCCCGCATGTTCTCTATGGTCGCGGGATCCTGGTCGCGAATCCGGAGCCATGCCTCTTGTAGGGCATCGTCGGATTCGTTGACCGACCCGAGCATCCGGTAGGCGACCGCGCGGAGATGCGGTCTGTGCTGCTCGAACCGTTCGGTTAGCCACTCGCGCTCGTCCATTGTCAGCTCCGCGCTCCCGTGATCAAACGGTCACCAGTGGTTGCGGTAGGCGAGGTCGGTGGTGAGGGCCGCCGCCGCCAGGAGCAGGAAGAACACGGCTCCGCCGATCTGGCGGTCGCGGACTCGTAGGTGAGCGGTCACGGCGCAGATGAAGTACAGGACAAGGCCGATCGCTGCAGCCGTCCCGAGCCCCGGCACGGCGAAGCCTGCCAGAAGTCCGACCGCGCCGGAGGCCAAGAACGCGCCGAGCGGGACCATCCACCGTCGGGAGACCTGTACCCGATCAGCGACGACCTTGACCGACTCGGCGCCGACGAAGTTCAACGAGGCGGCGTAGCCGTTCGCGAGCGCCGCCAGGATCGTGATAACGAGATAGGTGACGTGCATACCTCCTAGACACGCGTCGCCCGAAGAACCTGACCGCTGACGATGCTGCTCCTCCCGGTCCGACGGAGCGTCGACCGGACTCGAACCCGGCCATGGGCACCCTGCGCCTACCTGGCAGCTGCTCTGCTCCCGCTACAGGCATCTCAACAGCCGCCCGCGGAGCCCCGCATCGCGCGGCGAGCAGAGCCCGGGCCGGCATCTGGCCGCGCCCAAAGCCGTCGGTGGCGCTCGTGGCGAGAAGCAGGTGCGCCGTCATGGCACGAGTTGCTGGTGCAGCGGTGGTCCACTGATCTGCGGCTTCGAGCCGCGGTAGGCGGTGTCGGAGTTGTCGTGTAGACCTTCGCCGTGCGCGATGATCTCCTCGTGCGGTTCCGTCTCAGCGCCCGCGTGGTGGCACTCGCTGCCGTGTGCGCTCTCGGCGCGCTCGCGGCGATCGCTGTCGCGTTGGCCACCGGTGCGGGCCCAGCCTCGACCCCCGCCAGCGCTTCGGCGTCGGCCACGAGCCCGTCCGTCGGATACTCCCCCGGGACGCTGCGGCGGGTCTACGGTGTCTCAGGACTTCTGTCGAAGGGGGTCGACGGCAGTGGCGAGACGATCGTGTTTCCCGAGACGTATCTCTCGCCCGCAGGACTAACGAACATCCGCCGAGACCTGGCGGCTTTCGACCGGCGCTACCACCTGGGGGCGTCCAAGCTCACGCTCGGTCGCGCTCTCGGTTTCAGGGGCAACACCGCTCTGGCCGACAGCGAGGAGGTGCAGGACCTCGAGATGGCTCACGCGATCGCACCCGCGGCGAAGCTCGACGTCATGATGGTCCCGCTGAGCGTCAACGACGACCCGCCCCAGATGGCCTCGCTCCTGCGCGCCGCGGTCCAGCGCGGGAACGTCGTCTCTTTCAGCCAGTCCGAGTGCGAAACCACACGCTGTCTGAGTGCAAAGCAGCTGAGCGAGCTCAACAACGCCCTGCGCTATGCCCGCGACCGACATGTCAGCATCTTCGCCTCCGCCGGGGACACCGGGACCGATACGGGGAGTTCGGTGCGGGGCGGTACGCGCGGCGTGAGGGTGCCGGCCTCCAGTCCGCTGGTCACCGGGGTCGGCGGCACCACCCTCACCATCGCCGCCAACGGCACTCCCAGCGAGACGGCTTGGGACGACGACAACCATGACCCGACGTCATCTGGAGCCCGCCTGAGCGCCACCGGCGGCGGTTTCAGCGCACGCTACGCCCGGCCCAGCTACCAGGATGGGCTCGCAGCCGTCGGCGACCACCGCGGCGTCCCCGACGTCGCCGCAATCGCGGAGCCCGGCATGTCGTCCGTGCTAGTCAGGGACGGCCATGTGCGCTCCTGGGCAGCCGGCGGGACCAGCGCATCCGCGCCCTTGTGGGCCGGGATCGCCGCCCTGGCCGACCAGGACGCTCACCGCCAGCTCGGCTTCCTCAACCCGGCGCTATACCGGATTGGACACAGCAGCGAATATCACAGTGCCTTCCACGACATCACCACAGGCAACAACACGGTCACCCTGACGTCAGGCCAGACGCTCGTTGGCTACAGCGCCGCTCCGGGCTGGGACCCCGTCACCGGCTGGGGGACGCCCAACGCGCAGGTGCTGGTGCCGCTGCTCGCCAAAGAGGTCCCGCCCACCGACGGTCAGGGTCTTTGATCCAGCACGCGGTGATGGGGGTGAATCTCCCGCCCAAGGCCTCGGCGACTGCCGTCTTGATCGCGCTGGTGGCGCCACTCATGGTTGCCGCGTGTGGAGGTCGACGGCGCGCCGACGTCCGAATTACTACAGGTTGAGCAGTGAGGTTCGCCTGACGTTTTGCGCCGGCCTTCGGCTTCGGGGTTACTGAACCCGACACTCACGCCCGCGGAGGGGATGCCGAGGGCCCGGGCCCTGCTTTTGTTCGGCGACGAACGTCTGCCGCGGTGCCGGCAGCGCCCTCCCTTGCGCGGATACGGGGGCGCTCTCGTTCCGTCTCGCGCTGAGGTTCTGACGGTGTGCTTGAGGTCGGAGGCTGCGGGCTACAGCGGGATAACACGGTTACCTCGCTGTTATCCCGCCGGGGTACAACCCCACGGAACCTCTCGAAAAGCGACGTTGGCATGGCTATCAGATCGAACTTCGCCCGCGGACGCGTGATCGCGCTTGCGGCTATCGGGTGCGCGCTGGCGCTCGCCGCCTGCGGATCCTCTTCCGAGCCGAAGAGCCCTAAGCCTCGATCCACCGATCGGTTGGGTTGGTGAGGTAGCGTTGGTGGGTTTTGCCGGAGTGAGGGTCGGGATCTGGGGTGTTGTCTAGGTCGAGGCGCTTGCGCGGTAACACGGACGCCTGAAATCCTGGTTGACACCCGGTTTCCGGCAGGGTGAGTGGGCCGGTGTCGGCCGCGGGGTCGGCTGGTGTTGGTGGTGAGCGACGCGGGCGGTCAGGCGCGGGCAGGGAGCGCGCGGATCGCGTCCAGAACGGTGGTGAACTGGTGCTGCCAGGGCCAGCGGGCTGGCATCCGGAGTGTCCATTGGCGGCTTGTGCGCGTCAGCCGGGCGGGGATCTGCAGCAGCTCTCGTCGGCGGGAGCGGGCGGTCTGGACGGGCTGGTTGGGGAGGCCGATCTGGGTTGCCCAGCGTCCGAGGTTGTGCGCGAGCGCGGCGATCACGGTCCAGGCGCTGTTGGCGTTCATGCGGCCCGAGGGGAAGTGCGCGAGTGCCTGGTCTTTGAGGTCGCGGATCACCAACTCGACGGTGGCGTGGTCGCGGTGATCGATATCGGCGACCAGGGTCGGGACGGTGCGGTTGGTCGCAAAGCAGTGGTGGCGCCAGTCGGGGAACAGCTCGGCCTGCGCGCCGATCAGGCGGGTGCGGCGCACGATCAGCCTGAAGCCCTGCAGCTCGGTCTCGGCGATTTGCGCCTCGCCGTCTTCGGGATAGTCAGCGACGGTCACCCAGTCGCTCTCGGGGATCTGCTCGATCAGCGCGCGGATCGTCTTGGTCAGCTTGACGCCGATTGAGAACAAGATCCCGCGCGCGTGGAGGTCCGCAAACGCCTTGTGGTTCTCAAAGCCGGAGTCGGCGCGGATGACGATCGTGCCGGTGTGCCCGGCGCGAGACACGCGGGCGATCAGCTCGTCAAGGAACCGGACGATCCCGCGCTGGGTGTTGGCCTTGCCCTTGCGGTTGCGGATGTGCAGCACCTCCCCGGTGTCCGCGCGTACGGCCGCGATCGGGTGATACCCGCGCTTCTTGGTGTACCCGTAGCAGGCGCCCTGCTTCTGGTAGCCGTGCACCTCGCCGACGAAGCTGTCGATGTCGATCACCAACGGCCCCTCGCCCGGCCCCGCTCCCGCCTCCCACGCCCGACAGAGCGCGTGATCAAGGACGCGGTCGAGCTGGCGGACATGCCCGAAGGTGAACGCCCGCAGGAACGTTCCCAGCGTCGAGGGCGCCATCACCCGGTGCCCCAGGATCAGCCCGGTCGACCCGGCCCGCAGCACGTTCATGTCATCGACGCTGTCCGCGCCGGCGAGCATCCCGTGCACCAACGACATGACCTTGCGGCCCGGCAGCGCCGCCCCCGGCAACCTGGGGTCAAGCCACACCGACTCGTTCACCAGCTCTTCGATCCCCAACCGATCCGCGAGCGTGGCTGTCAACAGCAGTCCGGCGTCGCTGATCAGCCGCTGCTCATCGAACTGGACTCGTACCGAGTCCAGGTTGACAGGGCCTTCGGGAACGTCCGAGCTGTCATGCACCATATCGGTGACCTCCTGACAGGGCCGCAGCCGCCCACTACGGCTGCTATTAAAGCCCTGCTCAGGAGGACATTTAAGACTCAGCCCCGGACGGAACCGAGCGAGTCACCCGGTGGATCCAGGCTAAGTCGAGCCCGGTCGCCGCCTGCGGCGGGTCGAGCAGTGCGTTGGCGGCCTCGAAGCAGCTTGTAACGCGATACGAGCCCAGCCAGGCTACTGGCTGGCCGGCACCGTACTCCGCCACGGTTGGCGGGCACAAGTCGTGCGTGCAAGCCTCCTACGGGCATGAGACCTACCGCATCTCCCTGCTGTCGTTCGGCCAGCCCGGGAGCTCGCCCAATCCGGTCTATGAGGCGGTCCCGGAGGACCGCGACATCGCTTTCAAGAAGACCCTGGCCCAGGAGTTCGGCGGCCATTACACGTTCAGGTATCTCGGGGGGCTGCCCGGCGGCGCCAAGTTCGTGATCGAATCCTACGGAGTTCGCCTCTACGCACGAACCAAGGGGCTCGTCTGGGGCGCTGACCTGTATGCGATCTACAAGCCCGGCAAGACCGGGCCCGCCGTCAACAGCGATCTTCAGTTCATCCAGGTCTACTCAACTCGTTACCCATCCAGCGGCGGGGCCGGGAGCCGTGTCGACGCTGCGGGGGGCTTCTACGCGCGGGCCCCGTACTACGGCGAGGGGGCGGGACTGACCTCGATCAACGGACACCAGATCGTCAACTTCTACGATCCCGGCCCCGGGGTACCTGTCCCAGCGAGTCCCCACGGAGGCATGGGGCCTCAGGTCGATCGCATCGAGACGTTCCTCGCCAAGGACACGGGAAGAAGAAACGCAGCGGGCATGAAGATCGTGGACATCTACGGTGGGATCAAATGGGGGTTCGCGTTCAAAACTGTGGAGTAGCGGCGATGGGTAGCCACCCGCATACGAGAGCGCGATCAGTCACGCCGCAGAAACACGTGACCGATCGCAAGACCGCAGCTCCACCTCCGTCACGAGTATCTCGCGCTCAACCCCAACTTCCGTGAGTTGCGCGGAATCGGAGCCCACCGCCGTCCATCCGACCGCGCGGGCAGGCCCGCGTGACCGGTGTAGGCGTGGAGGAGCTACCTCGGGTCGGCTCGTGACGGCCGACGCAGACCTGCCTTCGTTATCGCACGGGCATCCTGTCGCGGCCGACAAGCGTCCTGCAACGCGCGGAAACCGCGCTAGACCGGGTGATCGCTCGTCCGGACGGCCGAGGTGGCGAGGCCCCGTGCAAGAATCATGCGCGCGAAGGAAGGCTTTAGAGAATAGCAGTCCTGATGCCGGACAACCCGCAAGCTTTGGCCGGGATCATCACCAAGCACACCAGCAAGTCCGTCGCCCAGACCGTCGACCGACTGACGGGTGTGATCGCGGAGCGAGGCTTCGCGCTGTTCAGGGTCATCGATCACAGCGGCACAGCCGAACGAGTTGGTGTGCAGATGCCCGACTCGAAACTCGTCATGTTCGGGAAGCCGACCGTGGGCGCGGCGGTAATGCTCGCGGCGCCGCTCGCGGGTTTGGACATCCCGCTCAAGGTGCTCGTTTGGGAGGACGGGAAGGGAGCGGTCGCCGTGAGTTACAACGCACCGGAGTTCATGGCCGAGCGGCACCACCTCGAGGGCGCCCAGCGTGCGCCCTTCGACGCAGTTGAGTCGATCGTTGAAGAGGTCGTTGGTCGATAACTTGAGATGAGCCGCGCCGGCCGAGACCATTAAGCAGCAGCGGCACCTTCGTGGCCGCTTGAGCCTCTCCTATGTCAAGGGCGAGTCGGTATTTGCGGGAATTTATCGAGTGCACGGCATAAGCGCTGGGGCGCCGACCTCGACAGTGTTGCCGGTACGGGCGGGTCGTTCGGCGGCCGCGGTCGTGGTCGTGGTCGTGTAGAGCAGGCGCCAGATGCGGCGGGCGAGGTGGCGTTTGAGGCAGCGGATCGCTTCGCGTTTGGTTTTGCCTTCGGCGTGTCGGCGGTCGAGGTAGGCGCGGGTGGCGGGGTCGGTGCGGGCGCGGGAGAGCGCGATGATGTGGATCGCGCGGTTGAGTTGGCGGTCGCCGCCGCGGTGAAGCCGGTGGCGTTGGGTGTTGCCGGAGCTGGCGGGGATCGGGGCGGTGCCGGCGTGTCGCGCGAAGCACGCGTCGGTCGGGAAGCGCTTGGCGCCGGCGGTGTGGCCGATGATGATCGCGGCGGTGACCGGCCCGCAGCCGTGCTCGGCGAGCAGCTGCGGGCAGTGCGCCTCGATCAGCGTCTTTGATCTCGGCGAGCAGCGCCTGCTCCTCGCGGTAGATCTCGTCAGATCCGCTTCAGGATCGCCTTCGCGACGCGAAGCTGCGGGCTGCGGGGCAGCCGCCCGAGCTGGCGGGCGACTCGTCGCACGGATCCGCGGGCCGTCCAGGCCGGCCGGGCCGGATCTGCGCTTCGAGCTCGGGGCGATCTGCACGAGGTGCCAGCGCAGCCGGTTGACGAGCCGGATGCGCTCGTGGACGAGCTGGTCGCGGTAGTCGTTCAGGATCCGGATCTCGAGCGCCTGCTCGTCCAGGAACGCGACCGGGCAGCGTGTCGATCCCTTCTCGGAGCGCGGCGCGGGCGATCGCGGTCGCGTCGATCGGATCGGACTTCCCCGGCTCGCGTACCGCCCGCCGGGAGGTCTCGGTCAGCCCCGGCGCGACCCGGACGACCCGGTCGCCGCTGGCGAGCAGCCCGCGCTCCAGACGACCGGACACGTGCCGGCAGTCCTCGACCGCCCACACCCGCTCGGCGTCGAGCTCGCCGGCGAACCGCAGCGCCTCGAGCGTCCCGTCGTCGCGTCGCCGGGATCGTCAGCTGCCCGCGCGCTGAGTCCAGTTGCCGCGTCGAGCGCGACAAGCGTGTGCGAGCGCTTGTGTGTGTCCACCCCGATCACGATCATCTGCACCGTCCCTTCGTTGGTTGTGGCCGACGGAGCGGATCTCCGGCGGACACACCTCAGTTGGGGCGATGCCACGCTCCTATCAAGTCACGCCGGCGATCCTCGGACGGCGACGGGCGACACGGCAAAAGCCGGTCAGACCCAACAGGTCGACAGGCGAAAAGAGAGTCAGCCCGCCGCCGTCCGAGAGCCAAACCGACGAGCCGGACGACACCGACCGCCGGGCCGTCAGGTTCTCACTGAGGCGTGAACCGGCAGCGCCGTCGGCCTCACCCGAGACCTGCTCTGCGGATGGCACGAGCATCTCGGGCGCGACGACAACTTCCCTGCCTTTCAGTGAGAACCTGATTCGGCGTTGCGCTGAGCGCGCGCGTCGTGGATTGTCCTTGACGGCTTCGGGCTGACTCAACCTGCCTTGGTCGCGGTTGCTGACCTTCGCGCAAGCTGTCGCCCGTTGCCGTCAAGGACGTCCCGGCGTGACCTGATAGCAGCGTGGCACCGCCCCAACTGAAAAATGTCCGCCGGGAGTCCGCTTCATCGGGTTCGTTCGAGTGAAGGGACGGTTTGAATGTTGACGATCGGGATCGATCCGCACAAGCACACGCACTCGGGGGTCGCGGTCGACCCGCTCGGCGTCCAGATCGCGCAGCGCACAGTCACGGCCCGGCGTGAGGGATTCGGTCATCTGCTGGAGTGGGGTCGCAAGCTCGACAGCGAGCGGGTGTGGGTGCTCGAGGACGTCCGCCACGTGTCCGGGTCGCTGGAGCGGTTCCTGATCGATCGCGGCGAGACGGTCGTGCGCCTCCCCCCAAGGTTGATGGCCAACGCCCGCCGCGGGGTCCGCGAGCGCGGGAAGTCTGACCCGATCGACGCGCTCGCGATCGCACGGGCCGCGCTCCGAGAGGGAATCGACACGCTGCCCACAGCCAGGCTCGCCGGCACTGAGCTCGAGATCCGGCTGCTGGCACTGCATCGCGAACGGCTCGTCGACACCCGGACGCGGCTGATCAACGAGCTGCGCTGGCAACTGCACGACCTCTGGCCCGACTGGGAGATCCCCAAGCGCGTACTGGTTCACCCGGCCTGGCAGACGAAGATCACCCGACGGTTGGGCCGCGCCGAGACCGGTGTCCGGGTACAGATCGCGCGCGACATGATCGGCCGGATCCGGGAGCTGACCCGCACGATCGCCCAGCTCTACGAGCAGCTCGCCAGTCTCGTCAAACAGGCCGCGCCACAGCTGCTGGCCGAACGAGGCCTGGGCGTGCTGATCGCCGCGAAGCTGATCGGCGAGATCGCCGGGATTGATCGCTTCACCAGCGACGCGCAACTCGCGCGCATCTCCGGATGCGCCCCGATCCCGGTCTCGTCCGGTCGCACCGATCGCCACCGCCTCGATCCTGGCGGCAACCGCCAGCTCAACCACGCCTTCCACATGCTCGCGCTCTGCAGGCTCTTGCACGACCCCCGGACCGCGGTCTACATGGCCAAACAGCGCAAGAACGGCAAGACGAACAGAGAAGCGATCCGCAGCCTCAAACGCCACCTCGTCCGACGCGTCTACTACCTACTCCACGACCCCGACCGCGTTTCCACGACACTCTGCTTGACATACGAGGCTTGCGCGGAGAGCAGGGCGGTACCGACGTCGTATTCACCTCGGAGGGCGGCATGCTTTGCCGGCAATGCGGGCTTCTACCCGCCGGCTGGCTCAGACTCGAGTCGTGCGGCCGCCGCCTCGACACGACCACCCGTCTGATAGCATTCTGTAAGCATGAATGTGCTTGTTCGCGATCTGCCTGACGATGTCCATGCGGCGCTTCAACGTCGTGCTGAGCGGCGCGGGCAGTCGCTTCAGCAGTACCTGGCCGGGGAGCTTCGTCGCTTGGCCGAGCGGCCAACGGTCGATGAGGTGCTGGAGCAGATCGAGCAGCGTCGTGGCGGCGCCGTCGGTCTCGCCCAGGCCGCCGAGGATCTGCGCGAGGAGCGCGCCCGGCGTTGATCGTTGTTGACGCCTCTGTACTGGCGAATGTGATTGGCGACGACGGCGCAGATGGGCGGCGCGCTCGCGGCGAGATTCGTGGCGCCGACCAGGTAGCGGCTCCTGACCTCGTCGATGTTGAAACCGTCGCGGTGCTCCGTAAGCGGTGGCTCGCGGGCACGATCTCCGATCGAAGGTTCGAGGCGGCGGTCGCTGACCTCGGGCAGCTCGGCATGAGCCGCTATCCGACGCTGCCGCTGATGCGCCGCGCGTTCGAGTTGCGCGCGAACGTCACGGTGTATGACGCGAGCTACGTCGCGCTGGCTGAGCTGCTGGGCTGCGAGCTGCTGACCGGCGATGGCCGTCTGGCCGGCGCATCGGGTCCCCGGTGCGCGGTCCGGCTGCTTCGGTGAGCGGTCCTCTCCCGGTGGAAGCCCTGGGGATCGGAATTACGCCCCGATCGCTCGATTGGGCACAGAGCGCGTTTCTGTGCCCAATCCCCGGTAATCCACGGCTATATCCAGGGGTCTGAGGTGGTCGGCGGCTATCGGCAAAGCCCTCGGCTTGCAGGTATTTCCTGCTTGCCGGCCGTGGGTGCGCGCGTTATTCGGGTCGGTGAGGTCCCCGGTTCAAATCCGGGCGCCCCGATAAAAGCCCCGCAAATGCGGAGTTTTCCTTGCTCTGATGCCCGGTGCTTTGGGCTCTTGGAGGGCGATTGCGGTTGTTGGTTGAAGCTCGGTCCAGAACGAAAAGCCCTGCAAGATCGAGGTTTGTGGGGTTTGTGGTGTCGCGGTGCGCACACCGGCGCCGTCGGTGAGGTCCCCGGTTTAAGTGCTGACGCCAGACCGAAGAAATCCCTGGTAAATCGCGAATTTCGCCAGCGCGCGGGTGAGTGGCCTCGACAGCTTCCCTGGCCATTCCCTGCCTAAACCCAGTCGCTCCCTCGTTCGGTCGGATGCGGCGCTGGTCAGAGAGCGCGCGCTGCGCGGTGGCCCGGGTCGTGCTAGTGGCGAGCAGCAGGGGCAACCCTTTGCGCGCCGGTGGCCCTGCTTTCCCCGCGGCGCGTGCCTCGCTCATGGTTCTGCAATCGGGCGCAAGCGGCAGCCTGATCAAGAGTGCCGGAATGGCGACGAAGCACGTGCGGCAGAACGCGAAGCTGAGCGCCGCGAGCCGCGGAACGGCCCGCGGCGCAGGTGCCTCGCCGCGGCAGCTCAGTCAAACTTGACCAAGTCCTTGAAGATCAGTTGACCCCAAGTATTTCCGCGCGCCTGGACGAGCAGTCCACCTTCCGAAAGCCCGCCAAGCTGGATCGGAGAGAAACCGAGAGTTTCCGCAAGCGCACCGATCTCCGCTGCTGCGTCGTCGTCGTCGCTCGCCAGGAACACGACTCTCCTGCCACCATTCACGGCCGGGTCTTGGTCAAGGACGCCAGCGACCAAATGGTTGAAGCCCTTGACCAGTTTTGCACCAGTGAAGGCCTGCGCGACGACCGTGGAAGAAGGCTGTCCTCCCAGTTCCTCAGGGGACACGCCGTAGGCATTGGTCACATCGATGATGGTCTTTCCCTTCCAGCTCGGCAGCGCCTTCGCGACATCCCTGTGTGACTCGTAACGGACAGCCAGAAAGACGATGTCCGCCTTGACCGCTTCCGCCGAGGGTTGTGGGAATGATCTCGGGTCCGATCGCGGCCGCATCAGATGCAAAGCTTTCCGGGTCGCGAGTGGTTGCAACGGATACTTCGATGCCGCTTCGGGCAAACGCCTTGGCAAGAGCTTGGCCGATGTTGCCGAAGCCGATAATTGCATAGCTCATATGTTCTCCTTTTGTGTTGCCACGCCCGACGGGCTCCGAATATCGAATGGAGTGACCGGCCGGGCGTAGTGCGTCAGATTTGCGCTAGGCCGCCGTCGACGTGGACCTCGCTGGCGGTCATGAAGCTGCTGTCTGGCGACGCGAGAAAGGCGGCCACCGCTGCGATCTCCGCCGGTTCGGCCATGCGCTGGAGCGGGTTCATAGAGGCGAAGGCCTTCTGGCCTTCCTCGCCGAGCGCTTCCTTCGCGAGTTCGGTCGCCGTCGGTCCGGGCGTCAGCACGTTGACCCGGATGCCGGTGCCCTTCAGGTCGTGCGCCCAGGTCCGCGCGAGGTTGCGCACTGCCGCCTTGCTCGCGCTGTAGGCGGTGAATGCCGGGGCGCCCGTGGTGCCGGCGCTCGATCCGGTCAGGATGATCGAACCGCCCTCGCCCATCAGCGGTAGCGCCTTCTGGACCGTGAAGATCGAACCCTTCACGTTGGTGTCGAAGATTTCGTCAAGGTGCTCGGCGTCGATCTCGCCGAGCGGAAGCTGGCTTCCCGCCCCGGCATTGGCAAAGACGATGTCGAGGGTTCCGCGCTCGGCCTTCACCGCCGCATAGAGTCGGTCGAGGTCGGCCAGATCCGAGACCGACCCCTGCACCGCGCGGGCATTGGTCCCGAGGTCGGCCACAGCGGCGTCGAGCGCTTCCTGCCGGCGGCCGAAGATGAAGACGAAGGCGCCCTCCTCGATGAAGCGCTTAGCCGCGGCGCGGCCGATGCCAGTAGCGCCGCCGGTGATCACGGCGGTCTTTCCACCCAGCCTGGTCACGCCATCGAGCTCTCCCATACTTACTCCATTCGGTCGGTAGCCGATGCTATGTACACTGATCTGAGTGCTTAACCTATCGGTGATCGCGGGAGAATGCAAGCTATGCACACCGGTCAGTACCGACTGGGCTACGCTGGGCATATGACGGACTTGGAGAAAGGGCCGCGAGGCCTGCGCCGCGGCAGGGGCGCGCGGGAACGCATCCTCAGCGCTTCACGACAGCTGTTCCGCGATCAAGGCATCAACAGCACCGGCATGGACCAGCTCTGCGCGGTGGCCGAGGTGTCCAAGCGCACGCTCTACCAGCACTTCCCCGGCAAGGACGAGTTGATCGCCGAACACCTACGCCGATTCGATCCCGACATCCTGCCCGAGGTGTTCGACCGCACCGACCTCACACCCCGCGAACGGCTCATCGCCGCCTTCGAGATCGACTCGCCGCTGTGCCCGTTCATCGCAGCGGCCGTCGAACTCCACGACCCGGGCCACCCGGCCCGCGTATACGCCCGCGACTACAAGCAGGCGCTTGCCGCGCGGCTCACCGAAACCGCCCGCGAGGCCGGCGCCACCAACCCCGAACAGCTCGGCGAGCAGCTGGCGCTGCTCCTGGATGGCGCCTCGGCCCGCAGCCGAGTCCTCAACACCTCAACCTTCTCCACCGCCGGCGCCATCGCAGCAGTCCTCGTCGAGAACGCCATCCCCACGGCAGCGGTACCGCCTGGCGCAAGCTGATCGGCATGGGGTTCGAGGGGTCCGTGGTCGTGGCGGTCGCGGCTTGCGGATCTGCGGTCCTGGCTGCACGGCTACGCCAACCGGGGTCGGACTGACCTAGTTCTGCGGCCGGCAGAGCCTATATCTGGCATCGAGCCCAGAGGACAGTCCGCTGGATCCGCTCCGCACCGACGGGGCCGTAGCTTGGCCTTTGCGCCGCTGGCCAGCCGCTGCTGCTTCCATGCAAAGGTAGAAGTCTCACGCCACCTGCTGAGAGGCCATTAGGCTGCTGCATCCCGGCGGATCCAGCAGCGAAGTACGGGACCCGCTTTCGCTCGACGACGAGCATTTCTGCCGGCCTGAGCAGCGCCCTGCTTGGCGCGGTAAGGGGTCGCTTGGTTTTCAGTCCACGGCCGGTCGTCGACTGGCGCCAGGCCTGTGGCGCTAGCCGACGAGCAGCTTGAACCCGTGGTCCCACGACCCCCGTGTGCCGCCGATCTTGACCCAGGCGATGCAGATCGCCTCCAGCTCGCGCGAGCCTTGGATACCGCCGATGTCGACCGGATCGGGCCAACCGAAGTCCGCCAGTACGTCGCTCACGGTTCGTTTGGCGTCCTCGTTGTCCCCAGCGATCAGCATCGTCGGCTTGCCGTCGCTGAAGCTTGGATCTACGAAGTAGGGGTTGCCGATCGTGTTGAACGCCTTGACCACCATCGCGTCGGGCAGCGCGCGCTGGACGCGCTCGCCGAGCGAGTCCTCGCCGGTGATCGAGAGCTTGGGCGGGAAGCCGCCAGAGAAGTCGAGCGGGTTCATCGCGTCGATCACGACCTTCTCGCTGAAGTTCTCAGCCCCGGCGTCCGCGATCGCCTCCTCCGCGGCATCGCCCAGCACCGCCAGGACGAGCAATTCGCCATGCGCGGCCGTCTCGGCGAATGTGCCGGCTGTGATGCCGGCCCCCTCGCCGGACAGCCATTCGCGCAGCTCGGGCTTGGCCGCGTCGCGCGAGCCGATCATCACGTTGTGGCCACGACTGCGAAACCCGGCTGCCAGGCACCGCCCAACCTCACCGCTTCCGAGCACGCCAACCCGGGTTTGCGCCAGTCGGCCGTTTGACATGTCTACTCCTCTCACGTGTTGGTACCGCAATCTAATGCGTGCTAGCTCGCTCACCCGTGACGCCGGCTGGCGCTTAGATCGAGCAGCACCAGCGGCCGCCGCCACGACCCCGGCGACTGCGGAAGCTCCGTCCGCCCTGCCCCGCTCACGCAACGGTACTTCACGCCAATCTGTCTGAGTGCCCGCTCCGCGCGGATTTGGAGACTGCCGCTGTTCGCTACCCATCCCGATCGGGTCGGGGGACGTGCTGGAGCTTCGACAACCTTGCCGCTTGGCGACTCATACGGCTCGCTTACAGCTGCGCCTGAGACTTACGGAATGCTGAAACGCCCCCGACGGACTCGCCGACTAATCCTGATCGCGGCCGGAGCTGCCGTGGGCCTCGCCGTGGCTGGGTTCGCGGTCGTGTACTTCGTGATCTTCCCGACTTCCTCGCCCAAGCCGTTGAGCCTTAGCACGAGTGCGGTCGCGGTTCCGGTCAGCTCGAGCCGCGGGCTTGCGGGCCGGTGGGCGATCGCCGCCGGCTCGGTGGCCGGCTATCGGGTTCGGGAGAAGCTGGGGTTCCTTCCGGCCGAGGACGACGCGGTCGGGCGAACCTCGAACATCACCGGCGCGGCCAAGGTGACCAAGCAGGGTCAGGTCGTCACGGTCACGGCGGCGGCGTTCAAGGTGGCGGTCAACACGCTCAAGAGTGACCAAGCGATGCGCGACCAGCACATCCGCACGATCGGGTTGCAGAGCGACCTTTACCCGACGGCCACGTTCAAGCTCACGAAGCCCGTGGTCCTTCCCGCCAGCGCGCTCAACGGCAGCGTCGTCCGGGTGGCGGTGACGGGCGTGTTCAACATCCACGGCACCGCCAGAACCGAGACGCTCCCGGTGGAGATGCGGCTCTCAAGTTCGTCGCTCGAAGCGGCCGGCTCGCTCACGTTCCCCTGGAGCGCGTTCAACATGACGGCCCCGAGCGTCGGCGGGTTCGTGAGCGTCGAAGACAAAGCGACGATGGAATTCGACCTACGCCTCAAACCCGCGTGACCCCCGGGCCAGCTGGACATTCGACTCGATCACGCGCGTCTAGCTCACCAGGATTCAGGAGGCTCGTCAAGGATGAGCAGTGAACACCAGATAACCCGACGGAATGCCCTGACCGCCGCTGGCGCCCTCGGCGCCGCCTACCTCGTTGGGCCCTCGCTCATCGAGGCGCTCGGCGGGACCGCGATCGCGGCGACCGAATGCGCCAGGCTGACTCCTGAGCTGACCGAAGGCCCCTACTGGGTCAACACGATGCTTCACCGCTCAGACGTTCGCGCCAACTCGCACGGCGGCGGGCATCAGGCCGGCGTTCCCCTGCGCCTCACGATCAACCTGGTCGACTCGAACAACGGTTGCAAGCCGCTCGACGGTGTCGCTGTCGACATCTGGCACGCGAACGCGCACGGCCTGTACTCCGATGAGTCCTCGCAGCAGGCGGAAGGCGGCACCACAAGCGGGGACACGATCAGCGACAACTGGCTGCGCGGCTATCAGATCACCGGCAAGGACCGTGGGATCAAGCCCAGACCCGTCCACCGCCAGGTCAGCTTCACGACGGTCTGGCCCGGCTGGTACAGCGGCCGCGCGATCCATATCCATGTCCGCGTCCGCAAGCTCTCGCGCCACGGCGCGACGATCGCCGGCTACACCACCCAAATCTTCTTCTCAGACGCCGACAACGACCGGGTGCTGGCGGGCGCAGCTCCGTACAACACTCGCTCGCCGCAGAACGATCCCACCACCGACGAAAACGACACGGTCCTGACCCGCGCCGACTTCGCCACCAACATCGTGAACGTGAACGGAACTATCGAGCACGGGTTCAAGACGACGTTCAACATCGCGCTAGACAATGTTGAAGTCGACGCCAAGGGCAGCCTGGGGAGGCCAAACACAGGCGGAGGCCCCGGCGGCGGACCGCCCCCGGCGGCATGACATCCGACAGCGCTCGCGATCATCCTTCGCGCCGCTCATCTCCCTCAGCGCGGCTGAGGCGCGGCGAGGCGGTCGGGCCCCGCTTTGATGCCGCGACGCGCATCGCGACGTTTCTGCGCTCCGCCCCGCAAAGCGCGGTTAGGAGGTCCAGGCGACGCGCCGCCGGTTGCGTGCTGACCTCGACGGAAACGCCAATTGAGCGAGGTAGCGTGACCCGGTGTGACGGGTAAGGCGTCAACCGCAGGAACGGATCGGGTTCTCGAGCGTCGCCGGGCGGTCGCCCTGGCGCGGCATTACCGCGAGTTCGAGGGCCTCTCGATCAGGCAGATCGCCGGCCGTCTCGGTCGCTCGCCGGCGACGGTCAAGTCGTACTTCTACGACCCGACTGGCGAGAAGGCGCGCGCGGTCAAGACGCGATACGTAGGCGTATGCCGTGGCTGCGGCGGGTACACCCAGCAAGGGCGACGCCTACGCATACTGCAAGCGCTGTCATCCCGGCGCGATCCAGCGGAGGTGGACCCGAGAGCTGGTGATCGCGGCAATGCTCGAGTGGCGCGACCGCTACGGTCGGCTGCCGTCGTCCGACGACTGGTCCCGCACGCACGTGAGCCGCCACTCCTGCCGACGAGCTCAGCCCGTTACACCACTACATCCGACTTGACTCGCTACCAGCGAGCTCGCAATTGGGCAGTAACTCGATTTCACTGCCTAAACCCTGGGAATCCACCGCTAAATCCGAGGAACTGAGAGGAGATGAGCTCACACCGGAACCCATCGATTTGCAGGTACTTCTTACAGCATCCGCAGATTTCGCCCATAATTCGGGTCGGTGAGATCCCCGGTTCAAATCCGGGCGCCCCGATTTTTTGGGTTGGTATTTGCAGGGATTTTGTTCGGAGGAGAGCGAGGGCGGATCGGGGTCATAGACATCAGGTACTGGGTCGGGCCGCCGGAATCCCTGCTAATTCTTCGAGTGCGAACTCCCTGCAACCGGAGGATTGGTGACGGCCGTTCGGGGTCGCTCGGACGACTCGCGAGCCGGTCCCGATGGCGATGGGCACCGTCGATGCGGAAAACCCGGTAAATGTGGGGTTCGCGAGCATCAGCTGAGCGGGTCGGGTTGTCTCTACTGCCCAATCGCTGCCTAAACTCGAGCCGCAACTCGTGAGAGGGGGGGGTTGAGGCGCTACGCATCGTCGGTCGTCCTGCGAGGGCAGAATGCCACAACCTTGCCACTGCCGAGGGGGAGGGAACCGCGGGTCGCCCCGCAAAGTCGCCCCTCGACGCCGGGGGACATGTGAGCCCGAGACGAACAGTGGTCCGGTCGATTCGAGGCGTTCGGGGCGGGCGTTGGGGTCGGCGTTCGCGAACAGGCGGCGCAAGCGGCGGGGAATGCCGTGCCGGCACCCGAGCCGGCCGCGACGCGGTGACGTCACGCCGCGTTGGCATCCGTCGTTCGCTCTAGCTCGACGTAGCGTTCCAGTGACACGAGCACGGCGCGGATCTGGTTGCGCTGGGTCAGCACCACCTTGTCCAGTTCGCCTCGCTCGAGCGCCTCGACCATCCGGTTCAGCTCGCGCATCGCCTCGCGCACAGTTGCCAGCTCCTCGTTTGCGACGAGCAGCGACGCCGGGGTGCGCTTGGAATTGATCGGGACGGCCATAAGTGCGGTCGAACGGTAGCTACCGGCTCGGACGGCACCGCCGCAACAGCCGCGCCGCAGGCCGTGACGGATCCGTCACGCCACCACGTGACGGTTCCGTCCGGCGGCCCAGTCACCATGCTCGGCGATGGCGGTCCAGCCAGCGCACGACACAACCGGCGCCGATGCGGTCCAAGAGCCTCAGCCCCCGGCGCTCGTCGGCGCGCAACCGCCCGCCGCCGACCAGCCGGGTGGCCGCCAGCGCGTGTTCGGGTACCTCGACACCGCCAGCGCCGGACGGTATCGGCAGCTGATGGGCGTGCTCCTGGCCAATAAGCGCCGCTTCGGGCCTCGCATGACCCCGACCCAGATTGCGATCGCCTCTGGGATCGGTTCGCCGCCCGCTACCAGCCCCGAGACGAGCTGGAGCGCGATCTCGCCGCGCTCCGGGCTGGGGGGCGGTTGACGCCCATCAGGACACCTCGCGCGCCGGACGACCGCGAGTTCAAGCGCCGCCGCTTCACCTACGACATCACGGCGGCCGGTGAGATCGCCGAGGGGCCGCCCTCCGATGGACCGATCTCCGAGCGGATCGGCGCGCTCGAGCGCTCCCAGCTGCCAGAGCTGCTCGACGCCCTGATCGCGCTCGCCGCCGAGACCGAGCGCGCGAGCCTCGCGCCGCCAAGCTCGTCGCGCTGTTCAACGACGTCGCGGCGAAGCTGGACAGGCTGCGCACCGACACGGGCGACTTCATGCGCGAGCTGGGCGCGGTGATGGTCGACGAACAGGCCGTCGAGCTCGAGCCGTTCGAGCGCTACAAGCGCCGCGTGATCGACCACCTCACCGGCTTCCGTGCCGAGCTTCGGCGCATGGATCCCCAGTTCGCGCCGGCGATTGGCCGGGTCGAAGCGGTCGACCTCGATCGGATCCTGGCGATCGCGGCGAGAGCGACGAGCCCCCGGTCTGGGGGCTGACCGACGAGCAGGTCGCCGCGCGGCGGCCGAGCAGCTTGCCGACGAGTGGGAGGCGTCCGTCGCTGGTTTTTCGGCGGCGACCAGGAGGCACCTCCCTGGCACGAGCTCGACCGTACGCTTGGCGACGCGATCGAGTGGATCATCTCCTCCGCGCGCGCGCCTGATCGAGCGGCGCGCCCACCGCGTCGACCGCGCCGCCGAGTACCGCTCGCTGGCGCTGCTGTTCGACCGCGCCGCGACCGCCGCCGACTGCCACGCCCTGTACGCCGCCGTGTTCGGCCTCTACCAGCCCCGCCACTTCTCGGTCCCGGGCCGACCCCGAGGCTGAACGCCGGCCACCGTCTCGTGGTGGCATGCGCACCGGCGCCCGTCGAGGCGTCACTGTATCGGCCCGGCGCCGCGGCCGCGCCGGGCGCCGGCCGCGGCATCGCAGCTTCCCGATCACTCGATGGCACGGCAGTCGCTCGCCGACCGCCGCGCGCGCGAGCGCGACGAGCTGCGCCGCGCCCAGCAGCGCTTCGCCGGCGGCGGGCCGCTCCGGCTCGACCAGCTGCGCCACGTTGACGCGCTGGAGTTTCGCCACCTGCTGAGCTGGCTCGGCCGCGCCCTGGACGCCGCCGCCGACCCCACCGGCGCCCGCCGCGCCGAATCCCAGGACGGCCTGGTGCGTTTGGAGCTATGGCCTCCAGCGGACGCCGTCCTGGTCGAGATCCGGACGCCCGGACGGGCACGCTGGCGGCGCCAAACTACGAGATCGAGGTCGTCACGTGCTGATCCCGGCGTCCGGCCCGGAGCGCGTCCCTCAGAGCCGCTCGACGAGCGCCTCGCCGACGAGCGCCGGCACGCCGCCCGTGCGCTGCTGATGCGCCCGCTGCTGAGGCCGATCAAGACCCGGTCGCCTTCACCCTACGTCCGACGCCACTCCGACTGGCTGCCGAGCGCTTCCGGCACCTGCTCGGCTACCGGCTCGCGATCCGCGGCGACCACGCCCGGCTGTACAAGCGTCCGCACACGGCCTATCACGACCGGCCCGCGAGAATCCGGCCGGCGGCGGCGAAGCCGGGTCCCGAGGACGGCTGGGCGCCCTTCACACGCCGCCACTACGTGCTGCTGGCGCTCGCGCTCGCCGCCTCGAGCGCCATCATGGCCGCGCCGCAGACGCTGATCGGCGGCCTCGCCAGCGACGTCGCCTCGCTCGGCGCCGAGCTCGGCCTGAGGGTCGACTTCGAGCGGCGCGACGAGCGCAAGGCGTTCGCCGAAGCGCTCGAGCTGCTCTGCCGGCTCGGCGTGCTGCGCCAGCGCGACGGCTCGCGCGAGGCGTTCGTCGCGCGCGACGAGAGCGACGAGGAGGCGCTGTTCGACATCGAGCACGGTCGCCTCGGCAGCCTCAAGGCCACGCCGGTCGCGCTCACCGACGTCGAAGGCGCGAGGAGCTGCTCGCCGAGGAGTACCCGGCCACCGAGGACGGCGAGCGGGCGCGCCGGCGGCACCGGGTTGCGCGTGCGCTGGTCGAGGACTCGCGCTCTACCTGCAGCGATCTCGAGGCCGACGAGCACGACACCTACCGCTCCCAGCGCTACCGGTTGGAGCCCGAGCTCGAGGCGCTCACCGGCCTGACAGCCGGAACGCCGCGCCGAGGGCTCCGCGCTGTCGACCGTCGCGACGCTCACCGACCGCGCTTCCCCACCCGCTCGACGAGAGTCGACTGCTGGCGCTGCTGGCCTGCGAGCGCCTGCGCGCGCTCGCACACGAGGACGACCGCAACCCGCTTCCGCGCAGCGAGATCGGCCGCTGCGCTCGCGGGGTCGCCGGCCGCGTCGGAGCTGATGCCGGGCCCGAGCTCCTCGACGCCGCGCTCGAGCTGCTGGAGGCCCACCGCCTGATCGCTCCGAGGAGCCGCCGGCGCAGGTCCGCGTGCTGCCCGGCCTGCGCCCGCTTCGCCCGCCCGACGTTGCGGAGCCCGAGGCATGAGGCGTGAATCACGGTCCTGCACCCGCGCCCCGCTCAGCCCGCACGCCCACGCATCGCTGGCCCACGCCCACGGTCCCCTCACGCGCCGGCGCGCGCGGGCCCGCCTCCGTCGGACTGTACGAGTACGAGGACGAGACGTTTGAGTTCGAGCGAGGCCGGCTGCTGCTCCGCGGCCCGAACGGCGCGGCAAGTCGAAGGCGCTTGAGCTGCTGCTGCCGCTGCTGCTCGACGGCGAGCTGCGCGCCGAGCGGCTCGACCCGTTCGGCGGCCGGGGCCGCTCGATGCGCTGGAACCTGATCGGCGCCAGGAGTCCCGCGCGCCGGCGACCGGGTTCTCGTGGCTCGAGCTGCAGCCGCGTCGACGAGCACGGGCCCGAGCGCTTCGTCACGCTCGTGCTGATGGCGCGCGCGGACAAGGGCGAGAGCGGCGTGAGGTCCTGGTTCGCGCTGCTGCAGGCCGAGCGCCCACCGGGAGGCGAGCTGCGCGGCCCGCGCATCGGGATCAACGCGTCCCTGACCGCCGGGCCGCACGCCGCTCACCAAGCAGGCGTTCGCAGAGCTTGCGGGTGGACTGATCGAGTCCGCGTCGGAGTACCGTGAGCGCATCAACGCGGCTTTGTTCGGGTCGCCCAGGACCGCTACGAGGCGGTCGTCCGCCTGCTGCTGTCCGCTCCGCAAGCCGCAGCTTTCCCAGACGCTCGATCCGCATGAGCTGTCGCGATCGGCTGACAGAGGCGCTGCCCGAGCTGGATCGCGACGTCGTCCTGCGCGTCTCTGCCCGGCTCGACCAGCTCGATGCGCTGCGCGACGAGGCGGCGACTCTGCGGGAGGTCTCCCAGGCGGTGGCGAGGTTCGCGCGCACGTACCGCGATTGGGCGCGGGCCGCGTTGCGCGAGCGCGGGGGGAACCTGAACGCGAAGGTGCGAGAGGCCCAGCTGCGTACCCGCGCGCTGGAGCACGCGCGCGCCGCGCTCGCCGCCGCCCGGGCGGAACGTGGCGTCCTGGCAGCCCGCCAGCAGGAGCTCGACGAGGCGCTCGCCGCGGCCCGTGCCGCCGAGCGACGAGCTGCGTTCGGGCGAGGCGTGGCGAGATGCCGAGCGTCTCGACGAGCTGCGGCGTCGCGCCGAGCAGGCCGAGCGCGAGCTGGCAAGCGCGGAACGAGGACGCGGCCGGGCTGATGTCGACGCCCGAGAGGCATCAAGCGCGGCCGATCACGCGGCAGCTGCTCTGGACCGCCAACAACGCATTGTCGAGGAGAGGCTGGAGCGAGCGGCGGAAGCTGCCGAGCGTGCGGGAGTCGCAGCGCACGCGGCTTCCGTCGAGGCGCTGGTGGCCGAGCGCCGCGACCTCGACGCCGTCGGGTCGCTGCTCGCCGATCTTGCCGGCGCCCGCCGGGGGCTGCTGGCCGAGATGCGCGAACTCGTCGAGGCGCTGCGCCGCGCCGAGCAGGCGTACGCGGCCGCGCGAACGCGGTTCGAGGAGGCCGAGGGTCACCAGCGCGAGCGCCAGGCCGAACGTGCGCAGGCCGACGAGCGGCTGACGCTCGTGCGCGAGCAGCTGCTCGAGCAGTGCGAGGCGTGGCTCGGGGGGCTTGAGCGCTTGGAGCATGATCAGGACGCGGCGGCGGAGCTCTGCTCCCGCGCGGCCCTCGCGGGCGACCCGGAGGCACCAACTGTGCGCGAGCTGGCCGCCGAGTGGGCGAGCGTCGCGGAGCGCCGGCTGCACGCCGAGCTTGCCGGGATCGAGGCGGCGCGCGCGGCGGTGGCGGCGGAGCGCGAGCCGCTGTCGCTGGAGCAGGCACGCCTCGAGGCCCACGAGGACCCGATGCCCGGACCCGCTGCCGTTCCGGGCCGCCGATCGTGCCGGGCGCGCGGGCGCGCCGCTATGGCGACTCGTCGACTTCGCCGCGCACCTCGACGATGGCCGGCGGGCCGGCCTCGAGGGCGGCGCTCGCCGGCGCGGGGCTGCTTGACGCGTGGGTGATGCCGGACGGCTCGCTGCTCGACGCCGACGACGCGCTGCTCGTGCCCGGCGAGGCGCCGGCGCTGCCCGGGACGACGCTTGCCGCCGCGCTCACGCCAGTGCCGGGCGCGGCGGTCCCGGCGGCGGTGATCGCGGATGTCCTTGCACGCGTGACGCTTCATGACAGGCTGGACATGGGCGCCTCTGCCGCCGCGCTGCCCGTCGCTGTCGCGTACGACGGTGGCTTTGCGCTCGGCCCATTGCGGGGCCGCCACAGCGCCGACGTGGCCCGGTTCATCGGGGCGGCCGCGCGCGCGGCCAACCGCAAGCGGCGGCTGGCCGAGCTTGCGGCGCTGCTCTCCGAGCTCGACGGGCGCGACCGCGCCCTGGCCGGCCAGGCCGTGGGCACGGAGGCGGCGCTCGATCAGCTCGCGGATGAGCTGCGGCGGCTGCCGGCGGACACCGACGCGGTCCGTGCCCACGAGCGGCTGCGACGTGCGCTGGCCGAGGAGCGACGCGCCGCCGAGCAGACGGCCTCCGAGCAACAGGCGATGGACGCGACGGCACAGGAGCGGGAGCGCTGTCGCGCGGTCGCGGCCCAGCACGCTCGCGAGCATTCCCTGCCCGCCCCGGAGGATGCGCACGGTCTCGAGGCCGTCCGCGAGGCGCTGACGACTATCGCGGCCTCTGTCGCGAGGCTGCTCGACGCCGAGCGGGTGCGTCGCGAATTCGATGCCCAGGCGGCAGCCGCCGCGCGCCAGGCCGAGCAGTTTGGCGCCGCGCTGGCGGCGGCCGCCGAGCGCCGGCAGGACGCCGCGCAGGAGCAGAGCGCGCGCGCCGCTGCGCACCGCGAGGCCGCCGCCGCGGTGGGGAGCATCGGTGGAGGCGTTGCGAGCGCGGCTGGCGGAGCTGGAGCGCGCAGCCGCCGAGGCTGAGCGCGGCCGGCGTGAGTTGCACCAAGCGGGAGGAAGCGGCGGCGGCCGAGGCTCGAGCGGCGAGCGAGACGCCGACCACGCGCAGGAGGAGGTCGCGCTGGCCGAGCGGCGCTCGGCGCGCGCACACGCTGCGCTGGCGCGGCTCGGTGGGCTCGGCGCCTGGGCGCTCGCGCTCGGCGACGTGGCGCCCGACGACCACGAGCGCGCGGCGCAGTGGCCGCTCGAGCGCACGCTGACGGCGCTGCGGGCGACCCCACGGGAGGCGCTCGCCACCCGCCGCGGCTGGCAGACGCTGATCGGTGACGTCGAGACGCGAGGCCGACGAGCTCCGCCACCGCCTGTCCGGCAAGCGCGGACTTCCACGTCAGCCGCCAGCGCGTGCCGGAGGATCCCGAGCTGACGCGGGTGCAGGTCCGCCACGGCGGCCGCTGCCGTCCGATCGTCGCGCTCGACCGCTGGCTTGACGAGGAGCTCGATGCACGCGAGCGGACGATGGCCGACGAGGACCGCCGGCTGTTCGAGTCGTTCCTGGTCGGCGGCCTGGCCGATGCGCTGCGCGAGCGGATCGGCGGCGCGCGGGCGCTGGTTGCGACGATGAACGACGCGCTCGCCGGCTGCACGACCAGCTCCGGCATGGGGATTGAGCTGGAGTGGCGCGCCGCGTGAGCACGACGACCCGGAGTTGCGCGAGGCGGTTGCGCTGCTGGCGCGCGACGCCGCACTGCTGAGCGACGACGCGCGCGCCCGCGGCTGGTCGAGTTCCTGCGCCGGCGGATCGAGGACGCGCGGCACTCGCTCGAGCAGGGATCGAGCACCGAGCACGTGATGGCGGCGCTCGACTACCGCGATTGGCACGAGTTCCGGGTGATCCAGGTCACGGACGGCCGCCGCGAGGTGCTTACCCGCCGCCGGCACCAGCAGGGGTCCGGCGGCGAGAAGGCGGTCGCTCTGCACCTGCCGCTGTTCGCCGCCGCGGCCGCTCAGTTCGCCGCGGCTCGCGAGAGGCGCCCGACGGATGATCCTGCTCGACGAGGCGTTCGCGGGATCGACGAGCGCATGCGGGCACAGCTGCTCGGGCTGCTCGAGCGCTTCGACCTCGACTTCGTGCTCACCTCGCACGAGCTGTGGGGCTGCTACCCGGAGTGCTCGGCGCTCGGCATCTACCACCTGCACCGCGAGCCCGGGATCCCCGGCGTCGCGACCGCGCACTTCCGCTGGGACGGCGAGCGGCGGGTCGAGGTGGTCGGACGCGGCGTGAGACCCGCGAGGCGCTCCGGACCTACCTCGAGCGGCCGGCGCTGCGGCGGCTGCTGTTCGCGGCGCGGGAGCGCTTCGAGCGCAACGGCGGACCGTTCGGAAGCTGCTCCGCTGACCGCGCTGACGCCCGAGGAGGCACTCGCGCTCAACGGGCTGCTCGAGCCTGGCCCGCCGTTCGCTGCCGGGACGGGAGGCGATGATCAAGCTGCCGCGGCTCGACGCAGAGCTGCGCGATTCGCGGCTTGGCGTCTCCCTGGAGGAGGCGCTGGTCGCCGTTGACGGGCCGCTCGGCAACCGCGCGGGCCGAGCGCGCAGCGGCGACCGCGGCGCGTGAGGCGGCCTGGGCGCGGGTGCTCGCGCATCCGGTGGCGCGCGTGCCCGGAGCTGGCGCCGTGGCTCGACCACGCGCGCCGGCGCTGGAAGGGCGCGTCCGGTGAGCGGACGGCGACGGTCCTGCAGGCGCTCGACGTGCTCGCCGCGCTGCCCGCCGACGGAGTCCCGCTCGCCGCGCTTGCCGCCTCACGCGGGGGAGGCGACGCGCACGCGCTCGACCGCGGCCGGCCGCTCGGGCGCTTGGTGCCGCCGGCGCTGCTCGCGCTGGAGGGCGCGCTGCCGCGCGAGCCGACGACGGTCGAGGAGTGGCGCGCGCTGTGGGCGCGGTTCGGGCGTCAGCTGCGACTCCCTGTCGTGCACCGTGCTGACGCTCGGGCTGCGCGTGCGGATCTCGGCGCGCGGCTACCTGCCCGCACGCCTGCGCGCGGCTGCGCGCGCGGGCAAGCCGATCGTGCTGACGCTCGCCGAGCTGCGGGCCGAGCCGCCGCGGCTCGCCGGCGAGGTGCTGTTCGTCTGCGAGAACCCGTCGATCGTCGCGGCCGCCGCGGCAGAGCTGGGAGCCGAGTGCCCGCCGCTGCTGTGCACCTCCGGCTGGCCGAACACGGCCGTGGCGGCGGTGCTCGAGGCCGCCGTCGCCGCCGGCATGTGGATCCTCGTCCACGCCGACGGCGACCCGGCCGGGGCGGCGATCGCTGAGCTGGTGCTGCGGCGAAAGCGCGCGCGGCCGTGGCGCGAGCTGGACGCGGACAGCGGCGTGCACGAGGAGGCGCTGCTCGATGAGCTGCTGTCGGACCTGAGGGCAGCCGCGTGAGCGTCGTCGCCGGCATCCCGGAGCTGACGGGCATCTCGCTGCCGGCCGTGAAACGGACGGTCGGCTCGAGCAGCTATGAGCGCGGCGAAGGGTACGTTCGCTCGGGACACGTGCTGTCGCTCGAGTGGGATGAGGAGTAGTACCTCCTGATCGCTCGCGTCGCCGGTCATGGCGCCGTGTACGAGACGGTGGCGTGGTTCGACGAGGAGGAGCGCGGCGCGATCGTCTTCGTGGAAGGCGAGTGCTCGTGCCCGGTCGGCTACGACTGCAAGCACGTGGCCGCAGTCGTGATCGCGGCCGCCTCGGCGCCGGCCGAGTGGAGGGTCGAGGATCGCCGGACCGCTGATCGGGGGCCCCAAGAGCACTCATCGCCCGAGCCGCGGACGGGCGACTGGGAGCTGCCGCTGCGGGCGCTGGCAGCGGCATCCAGGCTGCCGGCGCCCGGCATGCCGCTCGCGATCGAGCTGAAGCTGGCGGTGCCCGAGTACCTCGACGGCAGCGCGCCACGACTCGTCGCGCGCTTGATGCGCCCCGGCGCCCGCGGCGGCTGGGTGAACGGCTCGCTCAACTGGTCCCGCGATGGCTGGCAGCTCCGCAATGCCGGCCACCGCCCCGACCAGATCGCGCTCGTCCAGGAGCTGTACGCGCTGCATCAGATCAGCGCTACGCAGCACAGCTACTACTACAGCGGCTCGTCGGAGCGCGTGGTTGAGCTGTCGGAGTGCGAGTGCCCGCACCTCTGGACGCTGCTCGAGCGGGCGTCGCGACTCGACATGCCGCTGATCCACGCGGGCTCCGAGCTGGGCGAGGTCCCCTTGTTGGACGGCGGCGAGCTGGTGCTCGATGTCACGCGCGACGGCACGCGGGGGTGGAGCGTCGCGGCCGTGCTTCACGTCGGCGGTGGGCCGGCGCCGGGGCTCGTACCGGTGCGGTTCATCGGCCGCGAGGCGCACGGGCTCGTCTGCGCTGATGGGTCTGACTTCGAGGCCGGAACGGAGCCGGAAGGCTGGCGGATGCGGCTCGTGCGGCTGGCGCGGCCGGCGGCGCCGCAGCTTGAGCGGATGCTGCTCGGTGGCGAGGTGCTAGCGGTCCCGGAAGCCGCGATCGACCGGTTCGCGCAGGAGCTGTGCCCGGTGCTTCAGCGGATCGCTCCGGTGACCTCCTCAGATGGCTCGTTCGAGCCGCCGCTGGTGTCCGAGCCGTCGCTGGTGCTTCAGGCCCGCTACGGCAGCGGCACCGAGGTCCAGGTCGGGTGGGCGTGGGCGTACGAGGTCGGTGCCGCCTCGCGGCGCGAGCCGATCGTGTTTGACGACCGCGCGGCAGGCTTCCGCGACCCGCACGCAGAACGCGCGCTGCTGCGCACCGTCGCGCTGCGGGGCAGCGGACTCGAGCGAGTCGGGCTGCTCGACCACGAGGGCCGGCCGCTACCGGGACCACCCACGGCGCTTCGCGGCCGCGGCGCACTCGAGCTCAGCACCGAGGTCCTGCCCGGCCTCGCTGAGCTTTCGGGCCTAGTGGTCGAGATCGGCGGTGAGCCGCCCGCCTACCGCGATGTCACCGACTCGCTGTCGATCGGCGTCTCCACCGAAGAGATCGCCGGGGACCGCGACTGGTTCGACCTCGGCGTGACGATCTCGATCGAGGGGCGCGAGGTCCCGTTCGCCGAGGTGTTCGCTGCGCTGGCGCTCGGACAGCCATGGCTGCTGCTGGACGACGGTGCGTACTTCTCGCTCGCCGACCCGCGCCTGGCGGCGCTCGCGCGGCTGATCGAAGAGGCGCGGGCGATCGTCGACGCTCCCCCCGGCGAGCTGCGGATCAGCCGCTACCAGGCGGACATGTGGTCGGAGCTGGTCGGTCTGGGCGTCGTCACCGCGCAGACCGAGCGCTGGCAGCGGGTGGTCGCACCGCTGCTGAGTCTCGACAGCCTCCCGGACCACGAGGCGCCCGCCGGGCTGCACGCCGAGCTGCGCCCCTACCAGCGCGCGGGCTTCGCCTGGCTGGCCACGCTCTGGGATCTTGACCTCGGCGGGATCCTCGCCGACGATATGGGGCTCGGCAAGACCGTGCAGGCGCTCGCGCTGGTCGCTCACGCGCGCGAGCGCGATCCAGACCTCGGCCCGTTCCTGGTCGTCGCGCCGACCAGCGTCGCTCCGAACTGGGCCACCGAAGCGGGGCGATTTGCGCCCGGCTTGCGTGTAGAGGTGGCGCTTGACACGCTCGCGCGCTCAGGCCGGGAGATCGGCGATCTGGCCGCCGCCGATGTCGTCGTCACGACCTACAACCTGTTCCGCCTTGACTTCGACGCGTACCGGACGGAGCCGTGGGCCGGGCTGCTGCTCGACGAGGCACAGTACGTCAAGAACCACCAGGGCAAGACGTACCGCTGCGCCCGGGAGCTGGACGCGCCGTTCAAGCTGGCGATCACAGGCACGCCGATGGAGAACAGCCTGATGGAGCTGTGGGCGATGCTGTCGATCGCCGCGCCCGGGCTGTTTCCGGACCCGAAGCGCTTCGCCGAGCACTATGCCCACCCCATCGCGCGCAGCGCCGACGCCGAGCGGCTCGCGCGCCTTCGCCGGCGGATCAAGCCGCTGCTCAAGCGGCGAACGAAGGAGCTCGTGGCGGCGCAGCTCCCGCCCAAGCAGGAGCAAACGCTGTCGGTGGGGCTGCACCCTCGGCACCGCAAGTTGTACGACACCCACCTCCAGCGCGAGCGGGCGAAGGTTCTGGCGCTGCTCGACGACTTCGACCGCAACCGCTTCTCGATCCTCACCTCGATCACGCGGCTGCGCCAGCTGAGCCTGCACCCGCGGCTCGTCGACGACAATCACGGCACGATCCCGTGCGCAAAGCTCGACGCGCTCGTCGACCAGCTCGCCGACGTCATCTCAGGCGGCCACCGCGCACTGGTGTTCAGCCAGTTCACCAAGTTCCTGGCGGCCGTCCGCGAGCGCCTCGACGGCGAGCGGATTGGCTACTGTTACCTCGACGGCACGACCACCAAGCGCGGCCGGGTGATCGAGCGCTTCCGCTCCGGTGACGATCCGGTGTTCCTGATCAGCCTCAAAGCCGGCGGCGTCGGGCTGAACCTGGTCGAGGCCGACTACTGCTTCTTGCTTGACCCATGGTGGAACCCGGCGACCGAGGCGCAGGCGATCGACCGCACCCACCGCATCGGCCAGACCCGGCAGGTGATGGTCTACCGCCTGATCTCCACCGGGACGATCGAGGAGAAGGTGCGCGCTCTGGCGGAGCGCAAGGCCGAGCTGTTCCGCGGCGTCCTCGACGATGGGGACCTGTTCTCGCGTGGGCTCACCGCCGAGGACATCCGCGGTTTGCTGGGCTGACAGGTTGGCTCCGACGACAGCGCGACCGACGGCCATCTAATGTTGGCCCGCGGTCTATTGCTGCGAGAGTGGGGTTGGCATTTTTAGGTGCTAGCGGCTAATGTTCTAGTACCTAATGAATGTCTTTGGCTTTCCGGCTCGCGCTCGGTTTCTGGATCGGGAGCGAGATCTGGCCCGGTTGGATGACTGGTGGGGCGGCCGCGAGGCGAATGCACTTGCGCTGTATGGTCGACGCCGGGTCGGGAAGTCGTGGTTGTTTCGGCGTTTCGCGGATGGCAAGCCGGCCGTGGTGCTGGTGGCCGATCGCCGGGCGCAGACGCCGCAGCTTGACCGGTTTGCGGCGGCGCTCGAGCCGCTGCTCGGCGTGCGACCGGCGCTGAACGGTGTGCCGGCGCTGTTGGAGGCGCTGTACGCGCTCGCCGAGCGGGAGAGGGTGCTGGCGGTTATTGATGAGTTCCCGTATCTGCTTCCCGCCAGCCAGCGCGATCGTGACGAGGTCCTGACGAGCATTCAGGCGACGATGGAGGAGCGTGACGCCTCCGGGCTGAAGCTCGTCCTCTGCGGCAGCTATATCGGCCAGATGGAGCGACTGCTGACGGGGCCGCTTCGTGGTCGCCTCACTGGTCTGCTGGTAGAGCCGCTGGGCTTTGCTCAGTCTGCGGTGTACCTGGAGCCGGAGGCGGGCGCAGTGGAGATGGTCGAGCGCTACGCCGTAGCGGGTGGGATGAGCCTGTACCTTGACGAGCTCGGCCGGGACGGAACGCTGCGCCAGCGGGTGTGTGCCCGTGTGCTTGACCCGCGCGGCCCGCTGTTCAACGATCCGCGCGAGGTGCTCGAGGAGGAGCTGCGTTCCCCGGGTGTTTACTACTCGTTGCTCGAGGAGCTCTCGAGCGGTCGCAAGTCACTGGCCGACTTGGCGGCCGCCCTGGGCCGTCGCACCCCGGATCTCCAAGGCTATCTGCGAACGTTGCGCGGCATGCAGGTGGTCGACAGGCACGCGCCGGTCACGGCCCGGGAGGATGACCGCAACCACCGTTGGGAGCTCAGCGACGGCTTCATGCGCTTCTGGTTCCGTTTCGTGTTTCCATATCAGGAGGATCTCAAGACCGGGCTCGCTCCCGGAGTCCTGTACCGGGAGGAGATCGAGCCGCAACTTGCCGACCACGTCTCACCCACTTTCGAAGCCCTCTGCCGGCAGTGGGTGCTGCGTACTGGCCGAGTGACGCGGATCGGCGCGTGGTGGGGCAATGCGCTAAACGCACACCGCCGCACCAAGACCCGGACAACAGAGGAGGTCGACGTGGTCGGCCTTGCCCGCTCGGTCGTGAACCTGGTCGGAGAGTGCAAGTGGACGAAGGAGCGGATGCCGCTCTCGGTGCTCGAGGACCTCGACGCCTACAAGATCCCGGCGATGCGTGAGGGCAAGACCAGGTTCGCCAAGGACGGCCCGAACATCGTGCTCTTCAGTCGCGGCGGCTTCAGCGAGGCTCTCAAACGGCGCGCAGAGCAACGGAGGGACGTCGCCCTGATCTCCGTCGAGCAGCTGGTCACTGACCTCCTCCAGGCGAGCGACTGATCCGATCGAGTCGTCCGGCGCGAATCGCTGGCTGCGTTTGGGCAGCAAGTCGGTCTCGCTGCCTAATCCACGGGAATCGGCCGCTATATCCGAGGATCTGCGAGGGGGTGAGTTGACCTCGGAATTGCCATTTTGCAGGTACTTCGTCAACTGTTCCGGGATTTCGCCCATAATTCGGGTCGGTGAGGTCCCCGGTTCAAATCCGGGCGCCCCGATTAATCAGCCCTGCAAATGTGTGGTTTTCTGTTGGCCGCAACGCGCTTCGACGGGGCAGGGGTTAGGCAGGGGATGCCTTTTCGACGCCTGGACCTTGCACAGTGGGGATGAAATCCCTGCAATATCGTCATCCCGAACCGGGCGCCTCACCGGCAGCTGCGGTGCGGTCCAAGGCTGCCGGGGCTGGGGAGACCGTCCAGTGATGCGTTATGCTGTATGCATGAAGCGGACGACGATCATGCTGCCGGATGACGTCGATGCGCGGTTGAGACTCGAAGCGCGTCGCCGGGGCCAGTCGATCGCTCAGGTCGCCCGCGATGCGATCGAGCGGGAGCTGCCGCCGTCGGCGGACGGGCGCCTGGGCTTCTTCGCGATCGGAGACGGCTCACCCGAGGACGCTTCGGAACGCGTCGACGAGCTCGTCGCCGACGGCGTGCGGCGGCGCCAACGTCACCGGCGGTAAACCAGCGATGCTGATCGTCGACGCCGGCCCGCTTTACGCTGCCGCCGCCAGACGTGACAAGCACCACGGACGATCCGTGCAGCTCCTCTCGACCGCCCAGCGGCCGCTGCTTGTCCCGACGCTCGTGCTGACCGAGGTCAGCTACCTCCTCAGCGACCGGATCAGCCCCCGCGCCGAGCTTGCCTTCGCCCGCTCGGTCGCCGACGCCGAGCTCGTGGTCGAGCCCGTGCTCGACTCCGACTGGGAACGGATCGCGCAGCTGATGGAGGAGTACCTCGACCTGCCGTTGGGGATGGTCGACGCGTCGGTCATCGCGCTGGCTGAGCGACGCGACCTCGAGGTCATCGCAACCCTGGATGAACGTCACTTCGGTGTGGTCAGACCGCGACACAGACCGGCCTTCACCTTAGTTCCCTGAATTGGGGGTGGCCCGACGTCCTCGGGTCGAACACACGCCAGGTGCACCGCGAGAACCCGTAC
Organism: uncultured Solirubrobacterales bacterium; assembly: GCA_963763525.1. Classification (GTDB taxonomy): domain Bacteria; phylum Actinomycetota; class Thermoleophilia; order Solirubrobacterales; family Solirubrobacteraceae; genus Palsa-465. The sequence goes on along the minus strand of CAVXPA010000002.1, from coordinate 353,977 downwards.
TACTGCAATCGATGAATGCAATCGCCAGTGTTCGGACGATGACAGCTGCTGCGGCTCGTCCACAGCGGCAGCCGAGCGGGCGGTGCGGTCGACCGCTCGATCGACGGCATTGCGTAAGTCTGCCTGCTTGCCGGAGGTCGAGGCGCCGAGCCGATCAGCAAGCGCTCGCTCGCTGCTGTTTATGTGAGGAAAGCGAGACGCTGGCCGACGGTGACGCCGAGACCGCCGGTCCTCGTGCAACTCGGGAGCGCGGTCGGAGCTGTCGACGACTGCTGCGTTCCCGCGTGAACCGGGAGCGTGACGAGCGCAGGAGCGTCGCCTCGCGCGGTTTGGTTGTGGGATTGCCGCGATCCTGGACTTTGACCAGGTCAAGTAGTCCCGGCGCCGTGGGCGAAGCTGCCTGTTGCGGAGCTGAAGATGCCGTCCGGGTCGTAGCGCCGGCGGATGTCGAGCAGTCGCTTGGCGTTGGGTCCGTACGCTAGCTGGACGCGTTGGGGTTCGTCGGGCGCGAGGAGGTTGGGGTAGCCACCCGGGAGGGCAGCGTCGGCGAGCTCATCTGAGAGGGCGTCTGCCCAACGCCGGTGGGTCCCCGCGCCGTCGCTCGGTTGGGGCTCCCAGGCGGCGAGGATCTCGACGAGCAGGTGATCGTCGCGCTGCGCGAACGCGGTCGCCGTGGTCGGAACGCGTGTTGCGGCGCCGTGGAAGTGGTGGATCGCGATCGCTGAGTGGGGCGAGGTAGCGCTGCTGGTTGCCGCGATCAGCGTTCCTGCCGTGCATTGATCGAGCTGAGCGAGCCAGCGTGTGCGCATTGCGTAGTGGCGGCCGTTGACGACGTGTTGGTCGAACAGGCCGAGCGCGGCGGTGTAGGGCATCGCAGCGATCTGCGCCAGGGCGGGCGTCCCGAGCTGCTCGAATCGCGCGATGGCGCGCTTCCCCAGCTCCGGCTCGCCGCTCCAGGTTGGGGACAGGAACAGGAGTGGTTGGCCGTCGGGGCCGGTGAGGAAGCCGGCCATCACGGTCAGCTCGTCGGGTGTCTCGGCGATCAGTTCGCGGTAGCCCTGCAGGACCGTTGCGGCCTGCTCGATGGGGAACAGCAGCAGCCCGGCGAGAACGGACTCGAGCCGATGGAGTCGGTAATGCATGGCGGTCGCGACGGCGAGGCTGCCGCCGCCGCCACGCAGCGCCCAGTACAGGTCAGAGTCCTCGGTGTCGCTCGCGATGACGGTTCGGCCGTCTGCGAGGACGACCTTCGCGCCGAGGAGATTGTCCAACGCCAGGCCGTGCTTGCCGTTCAGCGGGCCGTATCCGCCCGCGAGCGTGAGACCGGCCATCCCGACCGCCTTCACGGTGCCGGTCACGGGCGTCAGCCCGTACTGGCCGGCGGCCGCGACGACATCGCCCGCGGTCGCGCCACCCTGAGCGACCGCGACGCCCGCGTCCGGGTCGACGGTAACGCCGCGCATCGCGCTCAGGTCGAGCACCAGTCCGGCGTCGTTGAGGGCTCGGCCGGCCCAGTCGTGACCTCCGCCGCGCACCGACAGCGCCAGATCGTGCTCGCGCGCCGCGGCGACAGCCCGCCTGACGTCGTCGTCGCCAGCGCACAGCGCGATCACCGCGGGCCGCCGCTCCACGGCGCCGTTCCAGATCTGCCGTGCCTGGTCGTATGACGCGTCGCCATCACCTAGCACGGTGCCGCGCATCGAGGACCGCAGCAAGCGGACGGCGGCATGGGCGGGCGAGAAAGTCGAGGTTGTCATCGGTCCCTCCTCGGTCGATTCGTGGTGGATGTCGTGGGCGGAGAACTGACTACGCCCGGAGACGAGGCAAGACAACTCTGGAGTACCTCGCTACTCGTCAGAGTCACACTCTAGCCGTCTTAGGTTTACTCTGTCAAGTGATATGCTCTCGGGAGATGGCCGAACTCGCTCGAAGGACCTTGCGCCGTGAGGAGTACGCCCAGGCGACCAGGCAAGCGATCCTCGACGCCGCGCGGAAGCTATTCGCCGAGCGCGGCTACTTCGCGACCAAAGTCGATGACATCGCCGCAGAAGCTCGGGTCGCGCCCGCAACCGTGTATGCCGTCACCGGGGGCAAGCGCGGGCTACTCGGCGAGCTGATCCGGATCTGGACGATGGACCCGATCGTCGCGGCGACGATCAGCCACGTGCGCCTCTCGAGCGATCCTGTCGCAATGATTCGCGAGGTCGCCTCAGCTGCCCGCCGGATGCGCGAGCAGTTCGCCGACGTGATTCGCGTGATGCTCGCGACCGCTCCGCACGACGAAGACGTCGCCGAGCAACTAAAAGACGCAACCAGCGTGTACCGGGCGGCCTTCCTCCCGCTCGCCGAGCAACTCGCAACGCTTGACGCTTTGCGCCCCGGACTAGACATCGCCGACGCTGTTGACCTGCTCTGGTTCTACTTCGGCTACGCGTCCTACTTCACGCTGCACGACGACAACGGCTGGAGCTACGAACGCGCCGAGCACTGGCTAGCCGACCAGGCCTGCCGCGAACTGCTCTCCAACCCAACCCCGCGTGATCACTAACCACGACCACAACGGCGCTAGACGAACAACGCTCGCTCCGCCCCCCCAAGCCGACAGCCTCTCCAGAACTCCCACCCCCGACGAGGCCCAGCACGCTCGACCGACGCGCAGCGCTCGTAGCAGCCCATCGCCGCGGTTGCGGGAGTCGCCGATGTGCTTGCTGCCGGCCTGATTCGCGGCGACCGCAAGCGCACCTGGCTGTCGCTCGCGCGGCCGAGCAGCCACCCTCGTCGACGCCCACCTCGCTGCTGGTCTGGACGACCAGCAAGAGCGATCGCCCCCGGCTGGCACGCGCCTGAGTCGCCATTCGGATGCGGAAGAGCTGTTGCGACGGTCGCAGCCGCCGCCATCAAGCGGCCCGCGCCAGTGGCGTTTGGCCGCGCTGAGCGCTCGGCTCCTCGGCACGTGGGCTGCCGCGTGCGGCGGCCGCGCGAGCGGAACTTGTTGAGAGGAGCGTCGACATCGACGCAGGTCTGGGCAGGAACTCGAGCTCCCTGCCGAAACGCCGAGAATCCACCGCAAAATCCGGGGATCCCACCGGAGGCGAGTCCACGCCGGAACCGATTGATTTGCAGGTATTTCGTTCAACCGCCCGGGAATTCGCCCATAATTCGAGTCGGTGAGGTCCCCGGTTCAAATCCGGGCGCCCCGATGCACGAAGCCGCCCGCCAGTACGGCGGTTTCGTCGTCGCCGGGATCGGGTGCGGGGAAATTGCGGGGGACAATCTGCCGAGCACGTAGGGCCGCGTCGAGGCGGCGCCGGTTTGAACGAGGTTTCTGCTTGGAGAAGTGGAGCACATTCGCGACGGTTGCTGGCGGCGCTGCGGCGGGCCTCACGGGCCTGCTGCTCGTCGCGGTCTCGATTCGGATCGGCGTGATTGCGAAATCGCGGGAGCTCCGAAACCGCGCGGCACAGACACTCGCATTGTTCGTCACGGTGCTGTTCGTCGCGATCCTCCTCTCGATCCCGGGCCAGTCGTTGCGCGTGTTGGGGATCGAGGTGGTCGCGCTCGCCGTCATCACCGGAGTCGTCATGCTGGTTCTGGATCGGCGGGCGAGAGCCGAGTCGGGTGAACGCGATGACACGGTGCGCAACGTCGTCTCGATCCTGGACGCAGTAGCGCCCAACGCGGTGACTTCAGTCCTGCTTCTCGTGGCCGGTGCGTTGCTGGTATTCGGACTTCACGCTGGGCTTGACGTCTTGGTCCTGCCCGTCGTCGCGGCTCTCGCCGGCGGCGTCGTTGGCGCCTGGCTTCTATTGACCAAGATCCCCAACTAGCGCGACTTGCTCGTCGCCGAGCTGCACCGGCCAAGCGCTCGCACTGGATGCCGATCGTCCCGAGACCACAGGGCTTCAGTTTGGGCTGACGACGTCCTGTTGTCAGTCTAGGCTGACCGCGCTGAACGCCGAAGACATCCCGTCCGGGATCACGTCCAACGACCCGTCGCTGGGGCTCCGCGCCGCTCTGGCTCTGCACCGGCTCGCGGAACGGATCGAGGCGCACGACGTCGCGACCGCCCGCCAGCATCCATCTCGTCGAGCGCGTCGCGGGCGGTCTGTAGGTCGCATCCGAGGGCCTGGGCCAGGACTGGTTCCCTGAGTAGCGCGAGTATCAGGTGCTCCGTGCCGACTTTGCGGTGACCGCGACGCCGTGCTTCCTCGCGAGCGTCGATTACGTGCTCCAGGGGTTCCACGCGTCGGCTGGTTTCGGATGCTTGGTCATGGCAGTCGCTTTACGTATTTGGCGTGGACTGATTGGCGGGTAACGCCGAGCGCGTCACCGATCTGCTGCAGCCAAGAAAGCGCTCGAGGAAACGTGGAAAGAGAGACGCGGCGGTCACATCCCCACGCAACACGTGCTCCTAACCGTCCTCGAGCTCGAGTCGCCAGATCCCGCCGCCGAGCTGATCGCTGCGCTGGGCGTCGATCGCGCGGCCGCGCGGCAACGTCTCGGCGCGGGACGCGTCGCAGCGTAGGCAGACCAGCACCGAGCAGACGATCCGCGGCTCCGCTTCGGGCTTCAAGCCGCGCCTGCTCGTCCAACGCAGGAACTGGTCAGTCGCTTGCATTTAGGACGCGCGGCTTGCGGAGGATCGCGTTACCAGGGACGATGTCCGCGTGGCCGAGCTCGTTGCAATGAGTTGGCCCGAGGACAACGGCGACCGGCTGGAACGTGACGTCGATGCCGCGCTTGCTCAGCTCTGGTCCAGCGCCCAGGGAGAGGCCGACGATCAGGGTGCCAAGCGGCGACGAATGGCCAGGCTCGTGTACGCACTCGGGATCCCGGCGGGGACGTTGGCGGCGGTCGCCGGGTCAACGGCGGTCGCTCACGTCCCTGCATGGATTACAGCGGTGATAGCGCTGCTTTCGGCTCTGCTTTCCGCCGCCATGGGGGTTATCGGGCCGGTTCAGGGCAGGATGGATCACGGCACGAAGGAAGCGGAATTCGCACACTTCGCGTGGGTCGTTTGGACCACGCGTTTGCGTCTTGAGGGCCGAGCCCGTGAGGAGCAACTTGGAGCCCTCACGCAACTTGTAGAGCAGCGGTACCGACTCGATCTCCAAGCACCGGTTCGGCAGATTGCTTCAGATGAGAGACACAGCTGACTTCCGACGAGAGGTCAAACCGTCTCGCCGAGCTTGCCTCGTTTCCAAGGTTCGCCGGCTCCTGCGTGGGATGAGCCGAGGCTATTCCTTTGGGCCATCGGTGCTCGAATCCCGCCGCCTGGGCAGGACCAACCACCGGTAGGACGCCTTGTACAGATGGTTACCGGCCGGTCTCCCTGGCTTGAGCGCGGGCCTCACCCGCCGGGCACCGCCACCGGCATTGTGAAGCTTCGGCCGTTTCGGCCGGGGAGCGGGAAGCCGCACGTGGCCGCCGCCTGCTTGAACGCGGGCGATTCGAACATCGAACCGGACAGCGAGAAGACGCCGTAGGGACCGCCGAGGATCGTCTCATCCGGCGCTGGGGGCGTGGACGGCGGCGAGGTGGTCGGATCGGGGAATGACCTCAGGCCGTGCGCCCGCATGCACGCGGCGATCTTTACACCTTGCTCGATGCGCGTCGGCGAGCCAGTCCCTGGACCGGCGAGCCCTCCAGGCAACAGCTTCTGGCACGCCTTCTGGGCCGATTCGAACGCGGGCGACTGCGTGTTGATTTCGGACAACTGGACTCCGCCGCCGGCCGAGTTCGGGTCAGGAAAGTTCGGCACCCCATGCGCCCGCATGCAATCCGCATACTCAATCCCAGCGGACGCACTCGCTGAGCCCGTGCCACCGACTGGCTTCCCGGAGGATCCACAAGCGGCCAGGACCAGGGCGGAGCTTACGGCTGTGAGAGCGACGGGGAGGGCTGGTCGGGGTACGCGGGCGCGCAATTTCGACCGGCTTATAGCGAATCACCAGGAGAGGCGACAAAGCCGCTCAGGTCGAGAACCAGCAGTGTCGCGATTGAGCGGCTCAGGACGTGCGCGCCGAGGACGATCCGATGCTGCTCTGAGAAAGCGGGAGCCGGGTTCTTCATGGACCGAGCGCGTCACTGTACTTCTTACACGGCCCGCTCTGTGCTCGCTGGAATGCGGGCGACTGGGGAATCGGGCTGTTGATGGGGAACTGGATATTGCCCTGCGCATTCGGGTCCGGGAAGCCCGGGACCCCGTTCGCGCGCATGCACGTCGCGAGCCTGAGTTCGTCCCGCACCACCCACGGCGGTGTCAGCGGCGGCTCTGTCCCGTCACGCGGCAGGTACTTCACGCACGCGTTCTGGGCGGAAACGAACGCGGGCGAGACCGCCTCGGCTCCGAGGCCCCGAATGTTGAACCCGCCCCCCGGAACCGGATCGGGGAAGTTCGAGACCCCATGCGAGCGCATGCAGTCCGAATACATGACCCCTTGCGCGAATTGACCCAATGCCGCCGCCGTGGTGCTCGACTTCACGGACCCGCAGGCCGCGATTGCCATCCCACACGTGATTGCGGCGAGCGTGATCAGCACCTTGTGGCCATTCGGGCTGGCCATCGGCTCAGTTGTAGCGGACGCCAGATAACACCGACGTAACGCGCTCACGGTGCGCATCGAGTTCGCGACGCGGCTGCTCAAGAGTCATAACCAGGAGATCCGGCTGCCACCGGTCGAGTACAGGCTGCTGTCGCTTCTGGTGCGCAATCGCGGCCGGCTCGTCACCCACCACACGCTGCTGCGCGAAGTCTGGGGTCTGGGGTACATCGATGACCTGCCGGCCCTGGCGCAGACGCCAGGTGCTCTAGCCCTCTTGGTGGCTCTCTGCCTGCTCGCGCTCGCGACGGCGGGTCGCGGCGGCCTTCGTGGCCGCCTCCTCCGTGATGCCCAGTCGCTTGCGGGTCGCCGCGCCTTTGAGCGCGGCGGCCTCGGCTTCGCCGGTACGCATACGCGTGTCCGCGCCTTTTCTCGCGCTCTCTTTGCGGTTCGGTTGCGGATGGACGCCGAGTTGGTGCCAGTCGGTCTCGGACAAGTTCACGTCGTAGTAGTTCGCGGCCTTCTCGATGTTCGCGAACGCCAGCGCGCGATCGGCATCGGACACGCCCAGTACCTGATCGAAGCGCGCGACGGCGTTTCGCACGTGCGCTGCGTCGGTCAATGGTTCTTTGCGCTGCTTGGGGAATGCAAACACGGTGTCCGGCAAATCGCTTTTCGTCGTGAGTTCGCCGTGCTTCTCGTGGGGCTGCCAAGTGGCCTGTGCGGTTTCCATGGTGCTACCTCCAACTGCCGCTTCGAATCATCGTCTTGCTCGCCGGTAACGGTCGCGCCGATCCGGGGGATCGCGCGCCACCCATAGGGGGTGATTCGCGCGATCGGGGCACAACGTCATGCCGCGTGAGGCTGCCCGGCTCCGATCGCTGCCGTCTCATACACGTTGACGAAGCGGCTGAATCGTGTCGCGACCGCTTCGGAGACCTGCGCGGCGGTGATGCTTCCCGCGATCCATTCCCGGAGAGGATCGGCCCAGATCGATCGGCCGATCGCGAAGCCGAAGAAGCCCGGGGTGGGGGCGGCTACGCGCAGCCATCGGTCGACCTGGGCGCCGTCGGCTCCGCGTCCGAGGACTATCTATGCAGCGGACGTCCACGCGACCGCCCTCCTGAGCGGTCTCCGATAACCGCTGAGCTTGTGAGGCCTGATCGACGCCCTCGACCTTCCATACGGCGGGCTCGGCCCCGGCTGCTCGAATGGCTCGCATCGCCTGGCAGGCGAGCTCCGGACGAACCTCGGTGTCATACATCGTGTCGCTCCGGTTGACGGCTAGCAGCTGCGCGTCGGTCGGTGGAACGAGTAGCTCGAGCAACAGCCGTCGCTCGTGCATTCGCAGCCATGAGGAGAGGACCGCAAGTCGGCGGCCCTGAAGGTCGTTGTCCCGCTCGTCGCCCTCCGGATTCCACCGCACGAGGACTTTCACATAATCTGGATCGAAGCGCGTGATGTGCGATTCCCAGTCGGGATACTCGAACTCGAAAACGGCCTCACCACTCTTTTCGACCGGCATCGCGAGTAGCAGACCCGCCGGCTTGACCTCGATCGCGACGTCGGCCCGAACTGCTCATCGACAAGAAGCCCTGCGTCGTGAAGGCCCGTCGGCTCGGCTGCGCGCTCGAGCCCGAGGAACACCAGCCGTTTAGCTTCCCTGAACAGCGCGTCGTGACGATCCGCCGGGTCCGAGCTGTCGAGCCCGAGAGTTGCTGGCAGCGAGGCCCGCTGGTCGCAAGCGAGAATAAAGAGGCGGTCCCGAATGGTCATGAGTGATCCTCCGAGCTCAGGAGCGGGCAGCGTGCTTGGCAGTCAATGGGAGCGACGGCGATTCGCCCTCCGGGAGGCGAACCAGGTGCTGCAACTCGTCCGCTAACTTCGCCAGCAATCGGGATTGTGCCCACCTCCAGGCGCGCTGCCTGTCGGGCCACCGCGATCGCCTCATCGATGCGCGCGAGACCACTCGGCAGCTCCCGTGCGAGCGCCAGTCCGGCGGCCGTCAGCTCCACGCGCCTGGTGCTGCGCTCCACGAGTTTCACGCCGACCTGCGCCTCGAGGCGCTTGAGCTGCTGACTGAGGGCCGGCTGCGCGAGATGCAGCCGCTGCGCGGCGCGACCGAAGTGCAGCTCCTCGCTCAGCACGAGGAACGATGGCACCAGGCGCAGGTCGACGGAGCTCAGGCGGTCGGGAAACTGTCGGAGGTTGTGATGCTCGCCGTCCCCGGTATGTGGCGCTGAGGCCAGCTCGCGGAATGCGTTGCCGATCGTCGTCGCTCCAAAGTCGTCGCCGGCGATGTCCAGATCGGCATTGCCGGGCCGGTAGCTGTGGAGGGGCGCGATGGACATCGACGACGTCAGCGAAGACTTTCGACAGAGCGGGTGACTCCGCGTCACCCACGGCGGGTGATTCGGACAGCGCCCGTTCGCGGTGACCGAAACCGGCCGCGCCCCGAGCGGCGTGGGCTACCGAGCCTCTTGAAGGTAGGTGATGGCTGCGAGAACGCGCCGATGCCCGCCCGGGGTGCTCTCCAGTCCGAGCTTCTGAAAGATGCTCGTGATGTGCTTTTGCACGGCGGCGGTGCTCACGACGAGCGCTTCCGCGATGCCGTTGTTCGACTTTCCTTCGGCGAGTTGTGCCAGAACCTCGCGCTCTCGTGGGGTCAACTGGTCCAACGGGCCGCCCGGAGCGCGGCGACGTCCGAGCATGCGTCCCACGATCTCGGGATCGAGCGCACTCCCGCCCGCGGCGACGCGGGCGACCGCATCGGTGAACGCCTCGACGTCGCCGACGCGCTCCTTGAGCAGGTAGCCGACTCCCTCCGCGCTCTCACCGATCAGCTCGAGCGCATAGCTCTCCTCGTAATGATTGGACAGCACGAGCACGCCCGTCTCCGGCAGCCGTGCGCGCAGGTCGAGCGCGCGGCGCAAGCCGTCGGCTCGGCGATCGGGCGGCATCTGGATGTCGACGACGACGACGTCGGGTCGATGCGCGAGCGCCTTGCGCAGAAATTCCTGGGCATCCCCCGCCTGACCCACGATCTCAAACCCGGCGTCCTCCAACAGGCGCGCGATGCCCTTGCGGAAGAGAACGTCGTCCTCGGCGATGACGACACGTACGGGCGCCGACACGGCGAGCAATGCTACTCGTCGCAAAGTACGCGCTGAAGCGTATCGCTCGCCAACTCCTCCTTTGGGATGAAGGGGAGCCTTCGCTCCCCCTCCCGTGCCTCCACAGCATGCCGCGCATCGCTGTCGCTCGATGTCAAAACGACCAGCGGCTTCCACGGCAGCTCGGACAGCGTGTACGCCAGATCAATGCCGTTGCCATCGGGAAGCCTGACGTCCACAAGCGCCGAAGCGGGCCGCGACGCGCGTGCGCTCGCCATCGCCTCCGCCACATTGCCGGCGGTCGTCACCGCCGGAACTCCAAGCTCGGTCACGATCCGGCTCGCAAGCGCCAGGAACGCCGGCTCGTCATCGACGATCAACATCGAGTTCACCAGGCCTCGATGATTGCGCCCGCTTCGGGAGGACAAAAGTACTGCTGGAGCGAGGAACGGAGTCGAGGTAGACGGAGGAACGGGGTGGGGATAGACCTAGGATCGCTGGGGTTCGCCCTAGCCGGGGTAGGGTCCGGTCGAGTCGAGGACTACGCCCAGTAGGTATCGCGCGGACGCCCTTCGTGCCGCATATTGTCTGCATCGCGACTTCCGCCACAACTTTTCACGCCGGCGGTGACGAGCACGTCGATCGCCACAAGGTGGTTGCACTGCCGAAGCGCGCTCGTACGGCCGGCGGCAGGGCGCCCGGGGCCGCACGGGTGTCATCGGGCTTAGTTGCGATTGCCTCTCGGGATAGTCCGGAGCGGATTGCGCCCTGGGATGCTCCAGAGCGGATTGCCCCTCGGGATGGTCCAGAGCTGATTGCGCCCTGGGGTGCTCCAGAGCGGATTGCCCCTCGGGATGGTCCAGAGCGACCAGCGTCCTCGCTTGCGGTGGCACTCGACGCGGTCGCCTCCGGGGCGATCCTCCGGGGTTGGCTGCAGCAAGCGTTGTTGCTGGAAGCGATCGCGCGCGACTCGATCGGCGACCCTGACTGTGCCTCAGCCGCGTTGGAGCGCGCGCTCGAGCTCGCCGAGCGTGACCGATTCCTTCTGCCGTTCCTCGTGCACCCGGTGCCGGCGCTCCTCGAGCGTTACGCGCGCCATCGCACCGATCATGCGGATCTGGTCGGCGAGCTGTTGCGGCTCATCGGCGTAGACGATCGGGTGTCCCCTGTACATGCCACGCGCTCGCCGCGAGACGAGTTACTCACGGAGAGCGAGGCTCGCGTTCTGCGGTTCCTCCCGACCAACCTCTCCAAGCGAGAGATCGCCGACGAGCTGTACGTGTCGTTGAACACGGTCAAGACTCACGTCAAGCACATCTACGCGAAGCTCGACGTGCAAACCCGTAGGCAGGCGGTCGAGCGCGCGTCTGCGCTCGGAATACTCTCCTGAGGCTCGACGCTCCCAACGGGCTCCGCCTGCGCCAGGGAGTACCTTGCCGAGAAGAGCTGCATGCGAGAGGAGATGAGATGACCGAGCGCGATTCGCCCCCCGAGCGGGATGTGCACCACGTCCTGAACGAGCCCGCGTCGGACCCTGATCCAACCGAGTGGCCGGACCCCTACGACAAGCGGCCCGACCCGCGCGATCCGGGTGCCCATGCGCCGGAGATGGAGTTTGGCGACGAGCACACCCCGACCGGTGCCACGAGCACGAGTGAACCGCACCACGAGGTCGATCCCGAAGTCGACCCACGCAAGGCCAATCCGCACGAGCTCAGACGCCCCGAGCGGCGCGACGCCGGCGGCTGATCGCCGGGGGATCCGATGAGCACCACGAGCAGACGGCCGGTCCGCTTCCTCGTTTTCGGCGCCTCGAGCCGGCTCGGGTCGTGCAACCAGCGGTTGGCCGAGATGGCGGCCGAAGTGATTGTCGCCAACGGCGGCGAGGCGGACCTCGCCGCGATGAGTGACTTCGTCGCGGCCGGTTACGACCAGGACGTGCAGCGCCGCGACGGCTTCCCCGCGCCGATCGAGGTGATGCGCGATCGGATCACGGCGAGCGACGCATTCGTGATCGCATGCCCCGAGTACAACGCCTCGATGCCAGGGGTGCTGAAGAACTCGATCGACTGGGTCTCGCGGTTCAGCCCCCAGCCGTTCAACGAGCGCCACGGGCTGCTGATGTCGGCGTCCCCGTCGATGGTCGGCGGCAACCGGGGGCTTTGGGCGCTGCGCGTGCCGTTCGAGCATCTGGGCGCAAGGGTCTATCCGGACATGTTCTCGCTCGCGCAGGCCCACCAGGCGTTCAGCGACTCCGGGCCGGCTCCTCGACGATCAGCTCCAGGACCGGTTCGAGCACACGATCGTCGGCTTCATGGATCTGGTCGAAGCGTCCAAGCACTACCCGTGTGCGAAGACGCAGTGGTTCGAGTATCTGGGCGAGCGCCCCGATCCGGTCATCGACCGAGTCGAGTGAACACCGGGCTTATTACTCGTAGAACATCTGCTTGTAGCGCCACGTGCTCTCCGGATAACGCTCGCGGAGCTTGGTCCAGCCGGCCATCAGCCCGTCGCTCTGGCCCGACTCGTTGTAGCGGCAGACGGCGGCCCAATAAGCCGCCTCCGGTGCCACGTGCGCGTCGGGATCGTTGTCGCGGAGGTCCTCGAAGCGCTCCGCGGCCTGCGCCCAACGCCGCTGGCGCAACGCGACCTTGGCGAGCGCCAGGCGCAGCTCGCTCTGGTACATCGGCGGTGGCAGGTAGCCGGTCCACTCGCAGTAGGCATCGCCCGCCGGTGAGAGCAGCACGATCGTCGGCGTCCACACCTGCTGGTAGCGGGCGACGATGTCGGCGTTCTCCTCTGCCTTGGCGTTGACGTGGACGGGAATCGTGGTGCTGTTGATGATCCCGACGACCGCCGGGTCCTGGTAGGTGACGGCCTCCAGGCGCTTACAGCCGCCTCAGGTGGGCGAGAAGAAATCGAGCAGCACAGGCAGGTCCGGATCGGCCTCGGCGAGCGCATCGGGCAGCGAGCCGCGCCAGTCGATCGGAGTCGTCTTGGTGGTTGCCATGCTCCCTCCTTCTGACGATCGTTCGTGCGCAGATCGAGCATAGTGGGCCGAGGATCTGGCCCCGGAGCTCAGGCCGCTCGATCGCCCGGAGCTAGGGCTCGGTCGGGCGCTCGTGCCGCTCGCGCCGAAGCTCGCGACGCTCCTCGCGCGGTGGTCGCAGGACCAGCGGCTGGCGGCGGGTGCGACGCAGCAGCACGTAGGCGATCGTGCCCCACAGCGCCGGAATCCATAGCGAGATCCCGTGGTAGACGATCGTCGCGGCGGTCGCCTGTGACGCGTTGACGCCGTACAGCGCCAGCAGCCCGACGAAGCTGGCGTCGAGGATGCCGATGCCACCCGGAATCGGCAGGAAGTTCGTCAGATAGCCGACCTGATAGGAGAGCACGATCACCGCGAGTGGCGGGACGTTGCCGAGCGCGGCGAAGCACACGACGAGCACGAGGATGTCGCACCACAGGTAGGCGACCGCACCGATCGTGCGCCAGTCGCGCGAGAACAGGATCTGCTCCGTGCTGCGCACGGTCACCGCCGTCTCGGTCACGATCGTCCGCAACCGTCCTGGCTGCATCGCGGCCGCGAGGCGGTCCGCGCCGAGTGGCAGCAGAAGGAAGAACACGAACACGGCAACACCGACGAGCCCCGGCACGAGGGTGAGGAGGGGGTCGCGCGAGCCGGGAAGCAGGCCCACCCACAGCCCCAAGCCGACGACCGCCAGCGTGATCACGTTGATCGCGCTCGTGAACAGGAACAGCACGGCGGAGCGTTCGGCGACCCGCTTGGGGCCGCCTCCTCGCTCGATCAGCAACCACGCCCCGACCGCGACGCTGCCGGCCCCGCCGACAGCGACGGCCGCGCCGAACGCGAGCTCGGTCAGCGCCACGCGGGCGCCGAACCGGATCGGGGCGCGATCGAACACCTGCAGGAACGCGAGCACGTAGCCCAGGCAGGAGAGAATCTCGAGAAAGACGCCGACCGAGACCCAGGCGAGGTTCATGTGCGTCACCGCCTGAGCGACGTCGTGAAGCCCGGGAACTGCCGTCAGCAAGCCAATCACGAGCGCCAGCAGAAGCGCGAGCGAGATGAGGCCATTGCGGAGGTTGCGGGTCGCGCGCGCGTGGTTGAGGACTGGCTCGCCCTCGTGCGGCAGGACCGCCTCGCCCTCGTCCGGCATCGGATTCGGCTCGTCGTCGGGCGGTTCCGGATCCGCTGAGCCGTCCATGACCGGCCATTCAAGCAGCGTCGCTGGCATCCTCTCCGTTGATGAAACTCGAGCTGTCAGATCGCGACATCGTCGGAATTCGCGCGCCGAATCCCGGACCGTTCACGCTGAGCGGGACGAACTCGTGGGTCGCCGGTCGCGACCCGGCGTGGTTGGTGGACCCGGGCCCGGCGATCGACGAGCACGTCGATGCGCTCGTGCGCGAGCTCGAAGCAAGGGGTGGCCTCGCGGGCATCGCCCTGACGCACGATCACCTCGACCATTCGGAGGCCGTCGGCGCGGTTCGCGAGCGCTTTCCGACCGCCGCGCTCGCGGCGGCGCGAGGCGTCGTCGACATCCAGCTCCGGGAAGGAACTCGGTTCGGGCCATTCAGCGCGGTCTCGACGCCGGGCCATGCCCCCGACCACATGGCCTTCATCTTCGACTCGATCGCACTCACCGGCGATGCGGTGCTCGGCGAGGGGAGCGTCTTCATCTCGCCCGATCCGGGCGCGCTGGCCGGGTATCTCGACGGCCTCGCGCGCCTGCGCGCGCGCCCGCTCGAAGCCCTCGCGCCGGGCCACGGGCCGCTCGTGAGTGATCCGGCAGCGAAGCTCGATCAGTACATCGCCCATCGGCTGGACCGAGAGCGGCGATTGATCGCCGCGCTCGACGCCGGCTTGCGCGGAGCCGACGAGCTATTGGACGAGGTCTGGAGCGATGCTCCGGCCGCACTGCGGCCGGCAGCCGTGGTGACGCTCGCGGCGCACCTCGACAAGCTCGCCGACGAGGGCAGGCTGCCCGCGGGCGTCGAGCGCCCAGCCGCCTGGCGCTAGCCGGTCCCCTGCGAGACGCCGCTCGAGGACGCAGGATCGCCGGGACTCGAGCCGCCGGTGGCCGGCGACGCGGTCGAGCTCGGCGTCGTGCCCGACGTGCCCGCGGCGGGTGGAGCGCTCGTGCCGGCGGGCGTCGTCGGCGCCGGCGAAACGCCAGTGCCTGAGTTGGACGCCGTCTCGGTGGAGCCGGAGCCTGTGGTGAGCGGAGCGGACGAGTCGCAACCGGCGCTCGCGGTGCCGCTCGAGGCGCTCGTCGCGCTCGAGGAACTGCTCGCCGAGCCGCCCGCGGCCGGCGTCGAGCTCGTCGACACCGCCGTAGAGCCGGTGCTCGACGCGGCGCCGCTCGTCACGGGCGCCGAGGAACCGGCGACCCCGCCCGCATCGCCGCTCGCGGCCGTCGAGCCCGTAGCCGAACTGCCCGTCGCGCTGGTCGAATCCGAAGGGGAGCCACTCGCCTCCTCGGCTGGGGCGTTGGGGACCGGAATGCTCGTCCCCGTTGCGCCGGTGCCGGCCTGCCCGGTCGCCGGCGCGGCGGCGGCACAGGTCGGGCTCGGAGCCGACGTCGTCGTCGTGGTCGCGGCCGATGTCGTGGTCGCGGGTGCGTCCACGCTGGCGGCGGCGTGGCTCTGGGCGTGAGTTGCGCCCCCGCTCGGCGCACCGATGCCGCCGCTCGGATGCGCGGCGGGCCGGGCTTGCTTGTGCGCTGTTGGCGCAGCCGCCTCATTCATGATCGCCGGGGCGGACGTCGTGACCGGCGGAGCCGTGTATGGCAGGAGCGTCGTCGCGGCCACGGTCGTTGCGGCGCTCACCCGGCTCGGTGCAATCGTTCCGGCGACATGGTGGTGGTGGCGGTGCGCACGATGAGCAGCTGACCGCGCGATCGTGTGCTGGAGCTCGACGGCGCCCCCCGCCGTCACCACGGCCGCCGCGAGCAGCACAGCGGCGTGCCCGGTGCTCGTCGCGAGGATCCCGACCGACGCGGCACCGCCGCTGCTGATCGCGCCGGTCGCGAGCGCCGCGCTCCCGCCGGCCGCTCCGCCACCCGCGGCGGCGCTGCCGCCGGCAGCGGCACCGCCACCCGCGCCGCCGCCAAGCCCGACCTTGGCGAGCACACCGAGCGGACCGAGGGCCGGCAGCAAGGCCGCGAACTGACGGCTGACGCCGCGGATCTCGCCGCGGAACTCCTGACACGCCGCACAGTCGCGCAGGTGGCGGCGGGCCATGCCGTTCGGGCGGACGCCGCGATCGTGGGCGAAGATCAGCTCGTCGCGAATCTCCGCACAGGAGGCGTCGCGCGCCTCGGCCGCCTGCGCCAGGCCCATCCGCGCGCGCACGAGCAGCGACTTGACCGCGGCGACCGATACGCCCAGTGCATCGGCGATGTCGACGTACGTGACGCCACCGAGCTCGCGCATCAAGAGAGCCGAACGCTGCTGCTCGGGAAGGCGGCGAACGTCGTCGATCAGGCGCCGCAGCGACTCACGCCGCTCGGCCTCCGTGGTCGGGTCGTTGATCGGGGCGCGCACCAGCTCCAGCACCTCAGCCGGCGGCGGCGCCGGTCGGCGCAGCTCGTCGACGCAGCGGTTGTGCGCGACCCGATAGAGCCAGGCGCGCAACGCCAGCTCTCGATCGTTCGCGCGCAGGCTCGCGTAGGCGCGGATGAAGACGTCCTGGAGCGCGTCCTCGGCATCCTGGCGCGATCCGGACAGCATCTGGCTCGTGTAGGCGAAGAGCCGCTGGCGGTAGCGGTCATAGATGACTCTGAACGCCTCGTCATGGCCCGCGCGGAACAGCGCGACAAGCTGCTCGTCGGAGCGCAGGCGCAGAAGATGCGCCCCGATCGACATCCGAGTACGCGCCACGCCTACCGGTGAATGGAGGGCTGAGGCTTCCACGTAAGTCCCCGTGGCGACTCTAACGAGACGCCTGGAGGAAAGTTCCTTGCTCGCGCAGAATACCTTCGCGATCGCCGTCGCACCGCAGTTGGGAGGCGCAATGCAGCCGGCGTGGTTCTACGCTTCGCATGTGCAGTCTGGTGCCGATCAGGTCGCGCATCGCGAGTCGGTGCTGCTGGGTGAGCCACGGTAGCGCGGATGGACGCTGCATCGGGAATCGGGATTCCGGTGGCGTTCGGAGCGGGGCTGATCTCGTTCCTCTCGCCGTGCGTGCTGCCGCTCGTCCCGGGCTACATCTCGGCGGTCGCCGGCGTTGCCCCGACGGAGATCCGGGCGAGCAGGGTGATCGGCCCGACGCTCGCGTTCGTCGGAACGTTCTCGCTGATCTTCATCTCGCTCGGACTGCTCGGGCAGCAGGCGCTGCACGGCGCCTCACGGGGCCCGCGGCGCTGAAGATCTCCGGCGCCGTGATCATCGCGATGGGCTTGGTGTTCATGCTCGCCCCCTTCGTCCCGCTGCTCTCGCGCGAATGGCACGTCGACGGTCTGATGCAGCGCGCCGGCCGCAGCGGACCGGTACTGACAGGGGCCGCGTTCGCGCTCGCATGGACGCCGTGCACGGGTCCGACGCTCGGAGCGATCGTGACCGCGGCCGGGTCGTCGAGCTCCGCCGCCCGCGGCGCGTTCCTGCTCGCCGTCTACTGCGCAGGCTTGGGGGTCCCGTTCCTGATCACAGGGCTGGCGTTCGGCAAGGCCACGGCGGCGCTGAGCGTCGTCAAGCGCCACTACCCGATCGTGATCGGGCTTGGCGGCGCGATTCTCGTCGGCATGGGCGTGCTGATCTGGACCGGAGAGTTCACGCAGCTGAACATCACCGTCAACCACTGGCTCCAGACGCTCGGGCTGCCGAACTTCAACTCGGACACCTGACCCGGCCGCGCGAACGCGCGCTAGCCGGCTTCGTCGTCGTGTTGCTCCTGCCAGCGCAGAGCCGCGGCCTCGGCGGCGGCCGAATGGCGATTTGGCACGACGTTCTCGTCCTCGGGCACCGACGACGGCGGCGCGTGCTCCGGGTCCTCTTCCGGGTGCTCCTCGCCCCAGCGCGCGGCGGCCGCGGCGGCGCTCGGAGAGGGCCACCCGGGATGCTCTTCTGAACGGCTCTGATCAGCCACTCGGTGCCTCCTACCTCGACTGCCCCAAGCCTAGTACGCGACTCGGGCGCAGGCAACGTCCAAGACGCGCACCGATCGCGGGCGGGCATTACGCTCCGCGCCTCCCGATGAGCCCGACCGTCCCGATTCCCCCTCACGATGTGCCGCTGACCGGCGGCTCGCCGTTTCCGCCGATCGCCGATTACGCATTCCTGTCGGATTGCCACACGGGCGCGCTGATCGCGCCGGACGGCAGCATCGAGTGGCTGTGCCTCCCGCGGTTCGACTCGCCGAGCGTGTTCGGGGCGCTGCTGGACCGTCGCGCGGGGACGTTCAGACTCGGCCCATACGGGACCGTGGTGCCCCTGTCGAGCCGATATGTGCCGGGGACGATGATCCTCGAGACGACGTGGATGACGCCGTCCGGCTGGATCGTCGTCCGCGACGCGCTGACGATCGGCGCCTGGCACGACGAGCACGCCGACGAGACCTCGCACACACGCCCGCCGACCGACTACGACGCGGACCACATGCTCGTGCGGGTGGTCGAGTGCATCCAGGGAGAGGTCCAGGTCGACGCGGTTTGCGAGCCGATGTTCGACTACGGGCGCACGCCGGCGACGTGGCAGGTGCTGAGCAGCGATTGGAGCGCCGCCGAGGCGAGCGACGGCACGAGCACGATCCGCCTCGTGTCCGATCTGCGGATCGGCATCGAGGGCAACCGTGCGCGCGCCCGACACACCCTGCGCGAGGGGGAGCAGCGATTCATATCGCTCAGCTGGACGCACGGGATCGAGGGCCGCCGCCAACCTCGCCGATGCGCTGCAGCGCCTCGAGGTGACGGAGCATTACTGGCGCACGTGGCTCGCCGGAGGGCGCTTTCCCGATCACCGGTGGCGCTGGGACTACCGCTATTGCTGGATGCGCGACGCGACGTTCACGCTCTGGGGCCTGCACGCACTCGGCCTGGACTGGGAGGCCGACGACTTCATACAATTCGTCGCCGACCTCGGGCGCGACGGCGACGGGGCGCTGCAGATCATGTACGGGCTCGGGAGGCGAGCGCGACCTCCGCGAGGTGGAGCTCGACCACCTGGCGGGGTACGAAGGCGCGGTCCCGGTCCGGATCGGGAACGGCGCCTATACCCAGCGCCAGAACGACGTGTTCGGCTCGGTGCTCGACTCGGTCTACCTGCACACGCGCGTGGGCGGGCACATGCCCCAGCGGCTCTGGCCCGTGCTGAAGGATCAGGTTCGGTGCGCGATCGGCGTCTGGCAGATGCCCGATCAGGGCATTTGGGAAGCTCGGGGCGAGCCCAAGCATTACGTCTCCTCGAAGCTGATGTGCTGGGTTGCGCTCGATCGCGGCGCTCGCCTGGCCGCGCTCCAGGGCGAGCTCGAGTTGGCGGGCGAGTGGTCGGCGATCGCCGAAGAGATCCGGGCCGACATCCTCCAGCGGGGCGTGAGCGAGCGCGGCGTGTTCCGCCAGCACTACGACACCGACGCGCTCGACGCCTCGACGCTGCTGGTCCCGCTCTTGCGCTTCCTGCCGCCACACGACGAGCGCGTCCAAGCCACGGTTCGCGCGATCGCGGACGAGCTCACGGTCGATGGCTTCGTCCTGCGCTATCGCGTCGATGAGACCGACGACGGCCTGTCCGGCGACGAGGGCACGTTCCTGATCTGCTCCTTCTGGCTGGTCTCCGCGCTGTCGGAGATCGGCGAGCTGGAGCAGGCGAGGGCGATGTGCGAGCGCCTCCTACAGCAGGCCTCGCCCCTGATGCTCTACGCCGAGGAGCTCGATGCGCGCGCCGGGCGCCAGCTCGGCAACTTCCCGCAGGCGTTCACGCACCTGGCGCTGATCAACGCGGTCATTCACGTGATCGCCCAAGAAGAAGAGCAATCCTAGTTGCGTCAGCCGTGGCCCATCCGCGAACTTTGCGGCATCGGTTCCACCCCTCGGAACCGGGGCCGCAAAGTTGACTCGCCGACGGACCGCGGAGCCCGATCGCCTAGTGGCGCGCGTGCCATGCGCGCAAGGCGAGAACCATCAGTGCCAGGATGCCCGCGCCAAGCACCGCGCGGCCGAAGATCGAGCTGACCGAACCCCAGGCAGCGCCCGAGAGATCGCCGATCAGCACGAACGCGGCCGCCCAGAGGGCACAGCCGAGTGCCGTCAGCGCCGTGAACTGCGCCAGCGGCAGCCGGCGCGCGCCGGCAGGGAGCGAGATGAACGTGCGCACCAGCGGGAGCAGGCGCCCGAGGAACACCGCTCGTAGTCCGCGCCGGTCGATCATGCCCTCCCAGCGGATGAGCACCGGCCGAGCGCCGGGGACGCGTGCGGCCAACCCGGTTGCGCCGATTCCATACGCGATCAGCGAACCCGCGAGGTTGCCAGCAGTCGCCGCCAGCACGGCGGCGGCGAAGCTCATCCAGTGCTGGCTGATCGCGAAGCCGGCGAACAGCAGCGTCACCTCGCTTGGGATCGGGACGCAGGCGCTCTCGGGAACCATCAGGAGGAACACGCCGAGGATCCCGAATGCCGGACGATCGAGGTCATCGCTTGCCTTTCCCCTTGCCGCGGGGACCCGCGGGCTGGTGGGGCCGGGGCGGGTGCGGGGGCGGCGCCCCGGGCGCGGGCGGCCGTGGGCGCCGGTAGCCGAGCGCTGACTGCACGCTCGACGCGCGCCACTGCGCGCCTCCGCGCGGCGTGGGGATCCCGTCGGCGTTCAGCTCGCGCGCGATCGCGCTGAAGCGAGTGGCCGCGCTCGCGCAGCTCGCCGATCCGCTCTGCCAGCTCCGGCGAGTCGGCGACGAGTCCCGGCCGTCCGCGCGGGCGCCCCGGTCCGCCTCGTTGCCCCAGCGCTCTATCTCTCGCAGCACGCCGACGGTCCGGCGGCCCGTCCGCGGTGCGCGTGTCGAGCCCCACGTCGCCGGGCGGTCGAGGTGGGCGCCGGCCGTGGCCAGCCAGGCGAGCAGCCGGACGACGCCCGAGAGCGAGTCCGCGACGGCCTCGAGTCGCGCGAGCGAACAGCGTGTCGGCGTCTCCGCGCGCGATCGTGCTCAGCGCGCACGTGAGCCCGCTGCGCTCCGGGTAGTCGTCATCTATGGTCACGGCGACGAGGTCGAGCTCGTCCGGCGCGTCGGCGACCGTCAGGTCGAGCTGCTCAGGCGGGCGCAGGTACGCGACGGCTCGATGCTCCATACCACGAGTGTACGCAAAAAATTTGCGTACAAAACGTGTTCAGGCGAACCGCGTCAGCCATCGTAGTCGGGCTCGCCCGGAAGGACGATCCGCGCCGTCTCGCCGCGACATCACGACTCGCGGCTGGATCGGTCGCACCTTCCGGCCGCTCGCGTGGTCGAGCAGCTCGCCGGCCGTGGCGAACCCCGCCGAGCTGCTCCAGTTGCTTGATCGTTGGGAAGACGAGGAACAGCTCGCCGGCGGTCGCTGCGCCGCCAGCGCCCGGGCCGGCGGGTACCAGCGCGACGTCGACGATCTCGCGCGCCGTCGGGCTCGGCCTGGGCGGCCGGCGGGGCGAGCGCGAGGAAGAACCAGGTGTCGAAGCGCGATCTTAACCACCGCGGGCGTGATCCAGCGCGCGAACGGCACCAGGAGGTCGTCGCTCGCGATTTCGATCCCGGCCTCCTCGGCCAGCTCTCGCCGGCGGCGGCGCGCAACGCCCCCTCGCCCTCGCCCTCGGCGGGGTCGACCGAACCGCCGGGGAACACCCACGCGCCGCCCACGAAGCGCGCGACCGGGTTCCGCTGGACGAGCAGGACCTCGAGCTCCGTCGTCGCCGCCGCGCAGGAGGATCACCGTCGCTGCCGGGCGCGGGACGGTGACCTCGGTCCGGAGTGTAGACCTCCCCGGGGCCGAGCGGGCGACGGTCCCGTCCTGCAGTGCGGCGAGCCCTAGCGGCTACGCTTCCGCGCGATGAAGTGGATGTGCGAATCGTGCGGGTTCATCTACGACCCCGAGGAAGGCGACCCGGACGGCGGTATCCCACCTGGGACCCCGTTCGAGGACATCCCTGAGAACTGGTTCTGTCCCGTCTGCGGAGCCCGCAAGCGTGACTTCACGCCGTACGAGGACTGACGCGGTCGAAAACCGGACGCTCGCTTCGCGCTCGCACCGCCGATCCGGAGCCTCTTGGTCCGTTTGTTGACTCTCAGGTTGCGCGACCGCCGTCAGTTTGCGATCGTCTGCGAACGCCGAGATCGTCGACTTGAAGACAGCGGGGTGAGGGCATTGCCATTTCGGTTTGCATGGCAGAACCGACGAGCCGCGGTAGCGGCCTGCGCGGGGTGCTTGACGGCACTCGCACTGGCGGCGCTGGCGACAGCGGCAAGCGCAGCTGGCCTGACCGCCTACGTGACACACGAGGGCGACACCGCGATCACTCCGCTCGCCCTGGGGACTGGCTTGCCGTGGGGCTCGGTCACGCTCGACAACTTGCCTTCGGCGATCGCGATCGCTCCGGACGGCAATACCATCTACGTCGGCGCCGGGCGTCGCATCACGCCGATCGATGCGGCCACTGAGACCCCTGGCGCGCCGATCTACCTTGGTGGGCGCGTCGATTCGATCGCATTCACCCCCGATGGATCGAAAGCGTACGTGAGCGTCGAGCTAGCGGCGCGCACCCTCTCGATCGGCGAGGTGATTCCGATCACCGTCGCCACCGGAGCTCTCGGAACCCCGATTCCCGTCGGAGAGTACGCGGGCCCGATCGCGATCACGCCCGACGGTCGCACCGCGTTGGTCGCCACCACCGGGGACACGGTCACGCCGATTCAGCTGGCCTCCGGCACGGCCGGCGGATCGATCGGCGTGGGCTCTCCTCCTTCCGCGATTGCGATCACCCCCGATGGGAGCACCGCACTGGTTGCGACCGCGGCCGGGCTGACCCCGATCGCGGTCGCGGCCGACACGCCGGGAAGAACGATCCCGCTTGTGCCGGCACCCAACGGGATCGCGATCGCGCCCGACGGCAAGTCCGCTTATCTGAGTACCAATGCCGGCATGACAGTGGTTTCACTGACGCCGCATGAGCCGGTCATCTCGCTCGGGCTCGGTGTCGCATCCGCGCTGGCGATCACGCCCGATGGAAGCACCGCATACGTGGTGCTGAGCAACAAGGATGTCGTGGAGCCTGTCGCGCTCGCCACAGACACACCGGGTGCCCCGATCAGCGCGGGCTTTCACCCGGCCGCGATCGTGCTCACCGGCACCGTTCGCCGTCAGACGACGCTTTCGATCGGTTGCCCGCCGCCGAGCTTCTTCGTCGGCTACGCGACTCCGTGCATGGCGACTGTGACCGACACGGACACCGGAGCTCCGACCACTCCGACGGGGACTGTGCAGATCCCGACGAACTGGGTCGGCCAGGGCAGCTCGTGCACGCTGACCGGAACCGGCGCCAGCGCGAGTTGCACACTGACATACATGCCGGCCCTGGTGCCGAAGGGCGTCCGAGAAGGCGAGCCGATGGCGAGCTACTCCGGCGACCCCCAGCACACCGGTAGCACGTCGACGCTGGGTCTCGGGTTCGGACGGCTGCCGACCGACACGACGATCAGCTGTCAACCCGCACAGATTTCGCTTGGACAGTCGGCGAGCTGCACGGTCGTCGTGACCGACATCGCCGGCGGCCTCCCGTACACGCCCATGGGTTTCGTGCAGGTCCACACCCGGCAGACCGGAACGGTTAATGGCGGCGGCTGCGTCCTCTCGGGCGCGGGTCCAACTGCCACCTGCCAAACCATGTACACGCCGAGCGTGGCGGGGTCGAACACGCTCGCTGCCTACTTCGTGGGCTCGAACACGAACCGGCTCAGCTTCGGGACGACCGTCGTCAAGGTGTTGCCTTGAGCCACTCGTCGAGCGGCAGCGTCTCGCCGGCAGCCGCTAGCAGCGCCGGATCGGCACGCTCGATCGCCGGCAGCGTCGCGACGCGCACGCGCCCGAGCCGGGCGATCGTCTCGCGATTGGAGCGCTCGATCGCGTCCGGCGCCGCCGGCCAGGGAGTCAGCACGACCGCGAGTACGTCGAGGCCGCCCGTGCGCGCGGCTTCGAGCGTCAGCAGCGTGTGGTTGATCGTGCCGAGCCCGCAACGGGCCGCGATCAGCAGCGGCAGACCGACGTCGCCCGCGAGCGCGCGCACGTCGTAGCCCTCGGCCAGCGGGACGAGCAGGCCGCCGACGCCCTCGACGACGAGCAAGTCGCTCGCTCCGGCGGCGCGCCGGATGCTGGCCCGGAGCTTGGCCGGGTCCAACGGGCGGCCGGTCAGATCAGCCGCGAGATGAGGTGAGACGGGAGGGCCGTATGCGAACGGCGAGACCTCGTGCGCGGACTGCCCGGTGGCGCGCGCAAGCAGTTCGTGATCCGGCGGCCAGGCGGGATCGACGGGCTCATCAAGGCCGGTGATGACGGGTTTCAACGCGCCCACCGCGTGCCCCCGCGCGCGCAGCGCCGCGACGAGCGCGGCCGCGAGCGCGGTCTTGCCGGCGCCCGTGTCTGTGCCGGTCACGAACCAACCAGCGGGTCGCCGCGGTGCGGGCAAACGGGGCCCGACTTAGTCGTCCACTTAGGCTGCCCGGCGCTCGCTCGCCGACCGGCGCGAGCGTGGCTCGAAGCCCGCTGTCCGGGCCGCCTGCGCGAGCGCCCGGGCCGCGAAGCGGAGCTCCTCCTCCCGATGGGTGGCCATCACGGAGAGGCGCAGGAGCGACTCGGCCGGGGGGACCGCGGGTGGCGTGATCGCCTCCACGAACAGGCCGCGTGCGAGCGCGGTCTCGCCGATCGCGAGCGCGAGCTGCGCATCGCCGACCACGAGCGGGACGATGTGCCGGCGCGAGGCGCCCAGGTCGAACCCCTCGTGCTCGAGCGCGGCGCGCAGCACCGCCGCGTTGGCGGCGAGCTTCTGCACCATCCTCGGCTTCTCCGCCAGGAGCTCGAGCGCGGCATGCGCGGCGGCGACGATCGGTGGCGGCAGCGCGGTCGAATGCGCGAACGTGCCGGCCGCGTTGAGCAGGTAATTCGCCATCTGCCGGTCACACGCGACGAAGCCGCCGTATGCGCCGAGCGAGTTGCCGAGGGTTCCCACGATCACGTCGACGTGGTCCTCGAGCCCGGCCTCGGCCAGCGCTCCACGGCCAGCCGGGCCGATCGCGCCGATCGCCTGCGCTTCGTCGACCAGGAGCCGCAGGCCGTGGCGGACGGCCAGCTCGACCAGGTCCTCCAGCGGCGCGAGGTCGCCGTCGATGGCGAACAGGCTCTCGGTGACGATCAGCGCTCCGCGTCCCGAGGCTTTCTCGATCCCCCACTCGAGGTGGTCGAGATCGCAGTGCTCGTAGACGAACACCTCGGCCTGCGAGAGCCGGCAGCCGTCGAGGATCTGCGCGTGGTTGCGCGCGTCGGAGAAGACGACGTCGCCGGGCCGCGCGAGCGCGGCGATCGTGCCCGCGTTGGCGAGGTAGCCGGAGCCGAACAGCAGCGTCGCCTGGCGCTGCGTGAACGCGGCGAGCCGTTCCTCCAGCCGGCGGTGAACGGTCATCGTCCCCGACGCCAGCCGTGAGGCGCCCGCTCCGACTCCCCAGCGCATCGATGCCTCCGCGGCCGCGCGCCGCACGCGGGGGTGGTCGGCCAAGCCGAGGCAGTTGCTCGAGCAGAGCAGCAGCACCGGCTTACCATCGAGCAGCACGTGTGGACCCTGCGGGCCGCTGATCAGACGCGTGCGACGACGTAGTCCGAGGGTCTTGAGCTCGTCGAGGCGCGCGTCGATCTGGATCATGCGCTCACCTCACGCCGGACGAGCTGCACACGGCTGACGCGAGTGGCATGTGGCAGAAGGTACGGGGTACCGCGGACGGAACGAGATCAACGTCCGCGCCACACCGGCGAGCGCTTCTCGGCGAACGCGCGGACACCCTCGCGGAAGTCCTCGGAGGCGAAGCACGCGCGGCGAAGCTCGATCAGCTCGCGCTCGACCTCCTCCGGTCGAGCGCGCCCTCGGCCTCGAGCACGGCCGGATCACGCGCTTGTTGCCGGCCTGTGCGAGCGGCGCGTTGCCCGCGATCTCGGTCGCGAGCGCGACGCGCCTCCTCGGCGAGCCGGTCCGGCCTCGGCGACCGCGTTGACGAGCCCCCAGTCGCGCGCCGTGCGCGCGTCGATCCGGCGCCCGACGAGGAACAGCTCGCGGGTCCGCGGCGGCGCCGATCGCGTCGATGAACTTACGGATCCCGGTGTGGCGAGTAGACGAGCCCGAGCTTCGCCGGCGGCATCCCGAGCGCGATCGTGCGCGGCCGCGATCCGCAGGTCGCACGCGAGCGCCAGCTCGAGGCCGCCGCCGATCGCGTGTCCGTTGAGCGCCGCGACGGTCGGGTACGGATAGGCCTCGATCGCGTCGAGCGCGGCGGTGAACGGGTGCGCGACGAGGCGCTCGGCCTCGTCCGCGAACACCGCCGACGCGACAGGTCGCCGATGTCTATCCGGCCGAGAACGTCGTGCCCTCGCCGGTGATGATCACGCAGCGGGCGTCGAGCCCGGCAGCGTCGCCGCGAACGCGTCGAGGATCGGGTGGTCGAGCGCGCCGCGCTTGGTCGGGTTGGAGATCGTCAGCCGGGCGACGCCCGGCGCCGGCTCGTCGAGCAGCAGCCGACCGCCGCGCCGCTCGCGGTGCCTGCGCTACTCGAGGACAACGAGCGTGTCGCCCTCGGACACCGACTGGCCCTCCTCGCACAGGATCTCCTTCACGACGCCCGGATCCTCGGCCTCGACCGGCATCTCCATCTTCATCGACTCGAGGATCACGACCGTGTCGCCCTCCTCGACGGTGTCGCCGACCGCGACCTCGATCTTCCATACGGTGCCGGTGATGTGCGCCTCGACCTCGGTCAACGAGCCTCCTGGAGCTTCTCGGGAACGAGCCGCAGGATACGCATTATCAGCGAATTTGCGCTGTCGTCGCGCGCGGCGGCTTGACTGATGCTGTTCGCGTGGCTTTCATCGGCACGTTGGACGACGAGATGAACCGCAGCCTGTTCATAAGCTCGTGCTCACAGCGGGAGCTGGCGCGCAGGCGCCGAGCGGCAAGCTCGGGATGGCTGTCTTGGGGGCCGCGGCGACCGCAGGCGCTCATCGTGGGGCTCGTGCTCGTGCTGCTGCTCGCGGTTGCGCTCGCCTCGTTCGTCGCGGGTCACGGCGGCCTCTGAACGCTTCCCGCACACAGACGTGATCCTCGCGATCGACCAGGGCACGACCGGCACGACATGCCTCGTGTTCGACGAGCAGACGGAGCTGGTCGGCCGCGCGTACCGCGAGTTCGAGCAGCACTTCCCGCAGCCGGGCTGGGTCGAGCACGATCTCGACGGAGATCTGGGCGTGACGCAGCAGTCGCCGGCGAGGCGCTGGACGACGCGGGCGTGCGCGCCGGCGAGCTCCAGGCGGTCGGGATCACGAACCAGCGAGAGACCGTCTGCGTGTGGGACCCGGCCAGCGGCGAGCCGCTGCACCGCGCGATCGTGTGGCAGGACCGGCGCACGGCCGCGCGCTGCGAGCAGCTGCGCAGGCGGGGCATCGAAGCGCTCGTGCGGGAGCGGACGGGCCTCGTGCTCGACCCCTACTTCTCGGGCACGAAGATCGAGTGGCTGCTCGACCACGTCGACGGGCTGAGGGAGCGGGCGCAGAGCGGCACGCGCCGTGTTCGGGACGGTCGACTCGTGGCTGATCTTCAATCTGTCCGGCGAGCACGCGACCGACGCGTCCAACGCGTCGCGCACGATGCTGTTCGACATCGGCTCCGGCCACTGGGACGCCGAGCTGCTCGGAGCTGCTCGGCGTGCCGGCGCGCGCGCTGCCCGAGCGTGACGGCCAGCTGCGGCTCGATCGGGTACCACGCGGGCAGGTGCCCTGCACGGCCACGAGGTGCCGGTCGCCGGCGTCGCCGGCGACCAGCAGGCCGCTCTGTTCGGCCAGGCATGCGTCGATCCGGGGCTCGGCAAGAACACCTACGGCACGGGCTCGTTCGTGCTGGTGAACGCGGGCTACGTGCAGCCGGCCGCGCCCGGAGCCGGGCTGCTCGCGACGGTCGCGTGGCGGATCGGCGAGCGGCTCTCCTACGCGCTCGAGGCGGCGATCTTCGTCACCGGCGCCGCCGTCCAGTGGCTGCGCGACGGGCTCGGGATCATCGACCCCGCCGCCGAGACGGAGGCGCTCGCGGCGCTCGCTGCACGGCAACGACGGCGTCTACTTCGTGCCCGCGCTCACCGGGCTCGGGCTCGCCGCACTGGGACCCGTACGCGCGCGGGACGATCGTCGGGCTGACGCGAGGCGTCGACGAGCGCACACTTGGCGCGCGCGACGCTCGAGGCGATCGCGTACCAGACGGTCGACGCGGTCCGCGCGATGGAGCACGCGAGCGGCGCGCGGCTGACCGAGCTGCGCGTCGACGGTGGCGCGACCGCCAACGCGTGGCTGATGCAGTTCCAGGCCGACGTGCTCGGCTGCCCGGTGGTCGTGCCCGAGATCGCCGAGACGACCGCGCTCGGCGCGGCCTACCTGGCCGGGGTCGGCGTCGGGCCTGTGGACGATCGACGACGTCGCGCGCCGGCGCCGGTAGCGCCACCGCTTCGAGCCGCGCGATGAGCGCGGACGAGCGCGAGTCGCTGATGCACGACTGGCACCGGGCGCTCGATCGCGCGCGCGGGTGGGTCGAGGCGTAGCCTTGCGCATGTGCGAAGCGCATGAGGATCCGCAGGACTGATCGAGCTCCTCGCTGCCTCGCTGCGGGCGGATCTCGAGCGACCTCGGCGCGTTCGTCGAGAGCCTCGCGGTCAAGCTCGAGGACGCTACTTCCGGGCCGCACGCGGGTGGAGCGGCGCCGCTCGGGCATGTTCGGACCCGAAGCTGGTCCAGCGGATCGTCGTCGACGCCGGCGATCGCCGGTTGGAGCTGCGCTCGGCGCAGGCTCGATCGAGACGTTCTGCTCGCGGGTGTCGGGCGGGATCGTGATCAAGAACGAGCCGCTCGACACCGATGCGTGGCTGACGGCCCTGGGCGAGGCGCTGACGTTGCGAGGCGCGGCGCAGTGAGACAATCCGGCAGGCGTTGGAGCGGCTGCTGATCCGATAGGAGGAACGATGGGTTTCCTGAAGCGCGACGACGACAACCGCTCCCGGACGGCGCCGGCGCGGGAGACGGAGGAGGCGGTCGCCGAAGAGGGGGTTGCGTTCGACGACGTCCCGCCGGCCGAGGCGCCGCATCAGGACCGCTATCAGGCGGGCTCGCTGGAGGGCATTCCGGAGTCCGGGCGCGAGCGGCTCGAGCGGATGCGCCAGGACGTCGAGCGCGGGTTCTTCACCAGCGATCTGTCGATCAACGAGTTCCTGCTCGTCAAGGAGGCCGGCTTCGAGCCGCTCGGGCTGGTCCTCGGCAGCTCGATCTACCACATCGGGATCCAGATGGCGCCTGGAACCAGAACCAGGAGCTCGGCGTGCTGACCCAGGCGATGTACCACGCCCGCGAGCTCGCGATGACGCGGATGGAGGAGGAGGCCGACCAGCTCGGCGCCGACGGGATCGTCGGCGTGCGGCTGGACGTCGGCCGCTACGAGTGGGGCGCCGACCTCGCCGAGTTCATCGCGATCGGGACCGCCGTCAAGCACCGCGACGGCGAACTGCACCGGGCGCCAAACGGGCGCCCGTTCACCTCCGATCTGAGCGGCCAGGACTTCTCGACGCTGCTGCGCGCCGGCTACCGCCCCGTCGGTCTGGTGATGGGCAACTGCGTCTACCACGTCGCCCACCAGGGCTTGCGCTCGGCGTGGCGCCAGATGGGGCGCAACATGGAGATGCCCAACTTACACGCAGGCGCTGTATCACGCGCGCGAGCTCGCGATGGAGCGGATGCAGGCGGAGGCGAACGAGCTCCAGCGCGGCCGGGATCGTCGGCGCACGGATCGCGAGCGCAGCCACGGCTGGGGCTCGCACGTGATCGAGTTCTTCGCGATCGGCAACGGCGTCGTTCCGATCCGCGACGACCACGAGATCGAGAAGCCGGGTCTCGTGCTGCCGCTGACCGGGTAGCGACCGCCACGGCTATCGTCTGGTCGAGCACGATGCCGGACGTCGAGATCAAGGCGCAGGTCTACAAGGACCCGCGTCCAGAGGAGTACTTCGAGCAGTTCCACGAGATCGTCCGCACGCACGAGCCGGAGGCCAGGGTCTACGAGGTCACCCGGGTGCTGACCCAGCTGACCGCGCTGATCGCCTTCCGCGCGCATGGCTACGGCAGCGAGCGCGTGCCGAACGGACCAGTCATCCTCGCGCCCAACCACGCGTCGTTCATGGACCACTTCTTCACCGGCGCCTTCATTCGCCGGCGCGTCCAGTTCATGGGCAAGTCGCAGCTCTTCAAGGGGCCGGCCGCCTGGATCTTCAGCCACGGCGGCGTGTTCCCGGTTCGTCGCGGCTACCAGGACGAGGAGGCGTTCGCGACCGCGTTCGCGATCCTCGACCGCGGTGGCCCGGTGGTCATGTACTGCGAAGGCGGCCGTTCGCGCACCGGCCGGCTGGCGGATGAGGCGCGACCGGGCATCGGGCGCCTCGCGCTCGAGTCCGGCGCGCCGATCGTGCCCGTCGCGATCCTCGGTTCGTACCAGGTGCGCAACTGGACGCGGCTGCGATTCCCCCGCGTGACCGTCCAGTACGGCGAGCCGTTCCGCTTCGAGCGCGTGGCGAAGACCGATCGCGAGCAGCGGCAGGAGGCGGCTGACCTCATCTTCGCGCGGCTCAAGACGCTTCACGGAGAGCTCGCGCGGCGAGGCCACGTGCGTCCCGCGCGCGCCGAGCTCCTACGCGAGTCTTAGATATCCCTCACCGTCGTCTGATGGACGTGGGCGAGCCTGATCACGTGCCCTCCACCACGACACAGGACCAGGGAGCCTCACGATGACACAGAGCAACGATCGCGCCCGGTCGATCCGGGCGGCGCGCATGGCCCGCGTGCGGATGATCCGCCGGCGCGTCGTCGGCGGCGCCGTGGCGCTGTTCCTCTCCAGCTGGGTGCTGATCACGGCGGTGCTCGTCACCGGCCACGATCCGGCGCTCGCCCGCAAGAGCGCCTCGGCCTCGAGCAGCAACGCGACGACGAGCACGTCGAGCGGCGCCGTGAGCACGTCGAGTGGCGGCTCGACCTCGCTTTCCTCGAGCAACGTCAGCTCAGGGAACTCGGGCAGCTCGGGCAGCACCGTCAGCAGCGTCACCACGCAGCAGTCATGAGCACCGCGACGCTGACGGTCCCGCGCACGATCGAGCAGCAGGCGACGTTCGCCTGCTTCGGCTCGCACTGCAGCGTGATCGTGTCCGATGTGCGCGAGGCGGCGGCCGAGCAGGCCGTCGCGCGCGCCAAGCACTGGCTGATCGAATGCCACCAGCGCTTCTCGCGGTTCGACCGCGACAGCGAGCTCTCCCGGCTCAACGACGATCCGTCCGAGACGGTCGCGGTCAGCCCGATGATGCGCCGCGTCGTCGAACTGGGCATCCGCGGCGCGCGGATGACCGGGGGTCTCGTCGACCCGACGCTCGCAGACGAGATCGTCCAGGCAGGCTACGGGTCGCATTTCGAGGGCGACGGCATCCCGCTCGCCGTCGGCCTCGCGTTCGCCCCGGCGAGGCGACCCGCCGGCGGTAGCCCGGCCGCGGACTGGGAACGGGTGCACGTCGACCGGCGCGCCGGCACGATCACGCGCCCGGCCGGCGTCCGGCTCGACCTGGGTGGGATCGCGAAGGGCGTGTTCGCGGACGAGTTGTCAGCGCTGCTGGCCGGGCACGCGGCGTTCGCGATCGACTGCGCCGGCGACCTGCGGCTCGGCGGCACGCACATGACGCCGCGCGAGGTGCACGTCGCGAGCCCGTTCGACGGTTCGACGCTGTACACGTACGAGCGCGCGACGGGTGCGTTCGCGACCAGCGGCATCGGCCGGCGCAGCTGGCTGACCGCCGACGGCCGCGCCGCTCACCACCTGCTCGATCCTCGGACCGGACAGCCCGCGTTCACCGGCCTGGTGCAGGTCACGGCGCTCGCGCCGACCGCTGCCGGCGCCGAGGTGCTCGCGAAGGCCGCGCTGCTCAGCGGTCCCGGCGGCGCCGCACGGTGGCTCCCGGCCGGCGGCGTCCTCGTGTACGACGACGGCAGTCATCAAGTCCTAGAGCCGTAGCGGTAGGCGACTCAGACCGACTCTTCAGCCCAGGGGACGGTGATCGCGTCCTCCAGCGGCGAGTCCCGGGCGACCACGTATTCCGCCGCCTCGGTGTCAGAGACGTTCTCGAGCACGTGCGTCTCGCGCGGCGGCACGTAGACGAGGTCGTGCGGCTCGACCGTCAGCTCCTGCTCGAGGTGGTCGCCCCACCTGACCCGGAGCTTGCCCGAGAGCATGTAGACGGCGCTCTCGCAGCGCTCGTGGTAGTGCGGGCGCGAGCGCGCGCCCGCGGGCACGCGGAAGACGCCCATGTAGATGTTCTGCGCGCCGGCGGTCGCCTGCGAGATCTCGGCCCCGCCGATGACGCCGCGCGGGACATCCCGATCGGGGCCGGGCTTGACACCCTCATGCTCTCGAGTCTACCCCTGCGGTGCCGGTGCGCGAGCGACCGCCTCATCCGGCAGCTCGATCTGGATCGGCCCCTGCTCGGGCGTCTCGTGGTCGACCTGCAGCGTCGTGTGGCGGACGCCGAAATGCTCGAGAGCAGCCCTTCGAGCTGGCGCCGGAGCGCGTGGCAGTCGTCGCCTTCGCGCACGATCGACGTGCGCGGACAGCGCGGGGAAGCCGGAGGTGACCTCCCACACGTGCAGGTCGTGGACCTCGACCACGCCCGGGTAGGCGGCGAGCGCGCGTCCGATCTCGTCGGGACTCAGCCAAGCGGGCGAGGCCTCCATGAATACGCGCCAGGACGCTTTCAGAGGCCGTAGGCGGCGTAGAGCATCAGCCCGGCGACGACCAGCGAAGCGATCGGGTCGGCCCGGACGAAGCCGGTGGCGAGGATCACGATGCCGGCGATGACGGTCCCGATGAAGCCGTACAGGTCGTTGAGCGACGTGCTTATAGGAGCTCTCGACGTTGAGGTTCCGTCTGCTCTCGTCATCGTCGGTCGTGGTCGTGGTCCGTGGTCGTGGCCGTCGCCGGCGCCGGGGCTGTGGCCGGCGCCCGCGCCCGCGAGCATCCTCGCCACCACCACGTTGACGGCGATCCCGACGAGCGCGACGATCACCATCAGAGCCCTTCGGGTGCGGTGGGTTGATCAGCCGGCGGATCGCGCCGTAGACGATCACACGCGGAGAGCACCAGCAGCGTCGCCCCGTTGAACTGAGCGCTCAGGATCTCCGCCCGGCCCAGGCCATATGTCATGGAGCCGGCCGCCGGTCGCGTCGCGAGCCTCGCGGCGGCCAGTGAGATCGCGAGCGCGCCCGCGTCGGTCAGCATGTGGGCCGCGTCCGAGAGCAGCGCGAGTGAGGAGGAGAGCACGCCCGCGATCGCCTCGCGACGCATGAACGTCACGATCAGCATCAGCGCGCCGCGGAGCGCGCGGCGGTCGGCCTCGCGCGAGATCGGGTGGCTGTGCTCGACGGCCATACTCCCGATCCTGACGATCCTAGGTGGGCGTGGGGCGTGAATTCACTCAGTTGACCGAGGGGTCCGGGGGCATCCGCGCGACCAGCGCGAAGCTGCCGCCCTTGCGAGTCAGTACGTCTGACCAGAGCTCGCGCGGCGCGGCCGTGAACGCGTCCGTCGACAGTGCCGGTTCGACGATCCAGTCGCCGCTGCTCGAGCTCGCTGTCGAGCTGGCCCGGGTCCCCAGCCGGCATGACCGACGAACGCCCGGCCGCGGCGGATGCCTTCGGGGAGCTCCTCGGGCTCGAGTGTTGCCGAGCACGCCGATGTCCTCGAACGCCAGCAGTGCCGCGTCAGCGGGGTCATCGAACTCGAGCGAGCACGATCACCGACGAGGGCTGGCACCGGGCCGCCGATGAACAGCTGTCGTCGGGATCGATCAACGGTTCGAGCTGAGGGACGGCGTCCGCGACGGTCGTCTCCGACGGCCGGTTGAGCACGAGCCCGATCGCGCCGCCCGGGTTGTGCTCGATCACAGCACGACCGTGCGCTGAAGTTCGGATCCAGCAGCGCCGGTCCGGCGATCAGCAGCTTTCCGCGCGCGGGATCCACAGCTCTCAGCTACCCGCCTCGGCGCCGCGTCCCACATCAGTCCGTCCGGGATCCGAGCCCTCGGCCACCAGCGGCCTCAGCCGGCGCTGCGCGTGGTCGGAGAGCTGGACCGCCTCGGCAGCCTGGGAGCCGTCCTCCAGGTCGAGCCCGGCGAGATCCGCGAGGACCTCGAACAGGTCGACCCCGAGGCAGATCTCGGGCTCGCCGAGCTCGTCCGCCACGCGCGCATGGAACGTGTCGCCTTCGCGCCACACGAGGATCCTCGCACCAGTGCTTGCCGTCACGGTGACTTTCATGCGACCAGCGGCCAGATGAGTTTGCGACTCCGGCGCACCCCCAAAAGTCCCGGCGTAACTGCTCACGCGGGTTGGTTGCGACGTCGAGTATCCCACAGGCCCGCCGATTGGCCAAGGCCTCATTGCATCGTTCGTGGGCGGTTCAGCCAGCCTCCTCGGCGCGGGCGACCGCGGCGATCGCACCTTGGAAACCGATCTTCGAATGCGTGCCGTCGCAGAACGGCTTGTTGGTCGAGCCGCCGCACCGGCACAGGAACACCGTCCGGCCCTTCGTGGCGATCGCGTTCCCGTCGGCATTCGACCAGCTCGACCGCGCCCGCGACCTTGTAGGGCCCGTTCTCGGTGGCGGTCATCTGCACGTCTGCCATGGCCTGCCTCCTCGGTCGTTCGGAGCTGACGCTACTGCGCGAGGCCGTACGGCGTGACCGGCTACAGGCCGTATGAGCGCCCGATCAGGTCCAGCATGATCTCGTCGGTGCCGGCGCCGATCCGGTTCAAGCGCAGGTCGCGCCAGGACGCGCTCGATCCCGTACTCCCGCATGTAACCCGCGCCGCCGTGGATCTGGATGCACTCGTCCGCCACCTCGCACGCGATCCGCGCGGCGTACAGCTTCGCCATCGAGATCTCGCGCACCGGGTAGTCGCCGTTGCTGAACCGCCACGCGGTCGTGTACACCATCTGGCGGGCGGTCTCGATCTTCGTCGCCATCTCGGCGAACTTGTGGCGGATCACCTGGAAATGCCCGATCTGGCGGCCGAACGCGGTGCGCTCGCTTGCGCGTACGCGAGCGTGCGGTCGAACACGTGCTGGGCGCCGGCGACCGACCCGGCCGCGCCGATCAGGCGCTCGCCCTGGAGCTCCCACATGATGTGATAGAAGCCCTTGCCGCGCTGACCGAGCATCGCCGTCTCGGGGACACGCACGTCCTGGAACGCCAGCAGCGCCGTGTCGGAGGCGTGCATCCCGAGCTTCTGCAGCCGCTTCTCGCGGATCACGCCGGGTGTGTCCATCGGCACCAGGAACAGGGTGAAGCCCTCGTAACCCGCGTCCGGATCGGTCTTGGTCACAAGCACGATCGCGTGGCGCGGTGGCCGTTGGTGATGTACGTCTTGGAGCCGTTGATCACGTACTCCCCGGTCACGTCGTCGTGCACCGCCCGGGTCTTGATCCCCGCGACGTCAGAGCCGGCATCGGGCTCGGTGATCCCGATGCAGAGGATCCGCTCGCCCCGGATCGCCGGAACCGCCCACTCGCTGCTTCTGCTCCTCGGTGCCGAACGCGAGGATCGGCGGCAGCGCCATGTCGGTCTGCACTGCGACGCCCATCGCGAGCCCGCCGGAGTGGGCGTGCACCAGCTCCTCGGCGAGCACCAGCGCGGTGTAGTAGTCACCCCCCTGGCCGCCGTAGCGTTCCGGCTTGTCCAGCCCGAGTAAGCCAAGCTCGCCCATCCGCTCGAACACCCAGTCCGGGAACGTCGTCTCCTCCCACTCCTCCGCGTGGGGCTGCAGCTCGGTGATCGCGAAGCGCCGGATCGACTCGCGCAGCTGCTCGTGCTCGTCGCTGAAGATGAAGTGCCTGCGCTGGCCGGAGTAGTCGGGCTTGAGTACGTCGGCTGTGGTCATAGCCGAGCACCGTAACGCGCCGCAGGCAGCTGGTCGACCGATGCGGGCTCGCCGGACTCACAATCCCCGAGGGAAACATGGACAACTGCCCACTCCATCCGCCGAGGAGAAACATGGACAACTGCCCACTCGATCCGCAGACGACGCCGAGTGGGCAGTTTGCATACCTCTGGCTGGTCTTCGTCCCGCTCGTCTCTTCCGCGCGCTCGAGTGGGTCGTTAGCCAGATTCGGACAGCGGCGGGCTCCGAGAGGATGCGCGACCTGGCACAGTCACTGCACACGATGGCCACTGACACGAGCCTCCTGCGCCCGCTCGCCGCCGATCTGGCGCAGCGGCGCGAGCAGATCAGACGGGGCGGCGGTGCTGAGAAGGTCGCCGCCCAGCACGCCCAGGAGAAGCTGACCGCGCGCGAGCGGATTGCGCTCCTGATCGACGAAGGGACGTTCGTCGAGCTGGGGATGCACGGCCGCCCTCATTTCTCCCAGCGGGCGATGGATGGCCGCGAGGCGCCGGCGGACGGGGTGATCACGGGATACGGCAAGATCGACGGCCGGCTCGCGGCGGTCGCCGCGTACGACTTCACGGTGATGGCGGGGTCGATGGGGATGACCGGCGAGCTCAAGGTGACGCGCCTGCGCGAGCTCGCGCTGACGAAGCGGATCCCGATGATCTGGTTGCTGGACTCGGCCGGCGCGCGGATTCAGGAGGCGGTCGGGTCGCTGTTCGCGGGCACAGGCCACCTGTTCCGCGAGGAGGTCGTGATGAGCGGCGTCGTCCCGCAGGTCGCCGCGCTGATGGGACCGTGCGCCGCCGGCACGGCCTACATCCCGGGCCTGGCCGACTTCGTGCCGATGGTCAAGGGCCGCGGCTCGATGGCGCTCGCCGGACCGCACCTGGTGCGGGCCGCGGTCGGCGAGGAGGTCACGCAGGAGGAGCTCGGCGGCTCGCGCGTGCACTGCCGCCGCTCCGGGGTCGGCGACCTCGAGGTGGCCTCGGACGAGGAGTGCATCGCCAAGATCAAGGACTACCTGAGCTACTTCCCGCAGAGCTGCGAGGAGGCGCCGCCGCTGCGAGCGACGGAAGACCCGATCGATCGGGGTGACGAGGAGCTGCTCGACGTGCTCCCGGACTCCAACCGCCGGCCGTACGACATGTACGAGGTGATCCGCCGGATCGTCGACGACGGCGTCTACTTCGACCTCAAGCCGCAGTGGGCGAGGACGATCATCACCTGCCTGGCGCGATTCGGCGGCCGGCCCGCCGGGATCGTCGCCAACCAGCCGCGTCAGCTCGGCGGCATCCTCGACAACGACTCGGCCGACAAGGCCGCGCGCTTCATCAACCTCTGCAACGCCTACGGGATCCCGCTCGTTTACCTGATGGACGTGCCCGGGTTCATGGTCGGGACGAAGGTGGAGGAGGCCGGGATCATCCGCCACGGCGCGAAGATGCTGTACGCGACGGCGAACGCGACCGTCCCGAAGATCACGGTCGTGCTGCGCAAGGCGTACGGCGCCGGCTACTACGTGATGTGCGGGCGCGCATACGAGCCGGACCTGATCGTCGCGTGGCCCTCGGCCGAGATCAGCGTGATGGGCGCCGAGGGCGCGGTCGAGATCATCTTCCGCAAGCAGGTCCAGGAGGCCGAGGACCCGGCCGCCAAGCGCGCCGAGCTGATCGGAGAGCTCCGCAAGGTCATCGACGTCTACACCGCGGCCGGCAACGACATGATCGACGACGTGATCGACCCGCGGGAGACGCGCGCGACGATCTGCCGCGGCCTCGAGATGGCGGCCGGCAAGCGCGTCGAGCGGCCGTCGAAGCGCAGCGGCATCGTGCCGGTGTGAGCTTTGAGGCCGCGCGCGCGTTCGCGGCTCTATGCTTGACTGACTCGTCAATCAGGAGGTGAGAGATGCGCGCCGCCGCAGTTCAGCTTAACTCCACCGAGGATGCCGACCGCAACCTGGCGAGCGCCGAGCGGCTGATCCGCGAGGCCGCCGCGAGCGGAGCCGGGCTGGTGGTGCTGCCGGAGAAATGGAACGTGCTCGGCACGCCCGAGCAGATGTCCGCGGGGGCCGAGCCGCTCGACGGACCGGCGATCACCACCGCGCGCTCGCTCGCCCGCGAGCTCGGCGTCGAGCTCGTCGCCGGCTCGATCACGGAACGGGTCGAGGGCCAGGCGAAGACGTCGAACACGTGCGTGCACATCGGTCCAGACGGCGCGATCAAGGCCGTCTACCGCAAGATCCACATGTTCGACGTCGAGGTCGACGGCGTCGTCTACGCGGAGTCCGAGAGCGAGGAGCCGGGGGAGGAGATCGTCGTCTCGGCGCTCGCCGACGGCGTCGAGCTCGGGCTCAGTGTCTGCTATGACCTCCGCTTCCCCGAGCTGTACCGGATCCTCGCCGTCCGCGGCGCCGAGATCGTCTCGGTCGCGAGCGCGTTCACGCTCGCGACGACCCGCGATCACTGGGAGATCCTGCTGCGCGCGAGGGCGATCGAGAACCAGTGCTTCGTGATCGCCGCAAATCAGATCGGCGCGCACCCGCCGGGCAACCGGTCCGGTGGGCGGTCGATGATCGTCGATCCATGGGGCCTCGTGCTCGCGTGCGCGCGCGACGAGGAGACGATCGCCCTCGCCGACCTTAAGCTCGACATGCTGCGCTCGATCCGGCGCCGGCTGCCGTCGCTCGCGAACCGCCGGCCGACCGCGTACGACTGGCGCGGCGCTTGACCGCGACCGCCCCGATCGACAAGCGGCGGGTGATCCTCGACGCCGCCGTGCGCGTGTTCGCGCGGCAAGGGTTCCACACCTGCCGGGTCGCGGACATCGCCGACGAGGCAGGGGTCGCCTACGGTCTCGTCTACCACTACTTCTCCTCCAAGGAGGAGATTCTCGACACGCTGTTCCTGCAGCGCTGGGACGTCATGCTCGCCGCGATCGCCGAGGTGGACGCCTCGCCCCGCTCCCCGCGCGAGAAGCTCGCGAGCATCGCCGCCTTCATCGTCGACTCCTACCGGCACGACCCCGAGCTGATGAAGGTGATCATCGTCGAGGTCACGCGCGCCGCGAACACGTTTGGCCTGACCCATCTGGCGAAGATCCGCGACGCCTACACGCAGATCGCGGCGATCGTCGCGCGGGCCCAGGAGGAGGGAACCTTTCGCACCGAGGTCACGCCCCAGTTCGCCGCGCTCGCGTTCTATGGCTTGATCGAGCAGGTTCTGACGAGCTGGATCTTCGAGCGCGAGCCGGTCGGCGAGGCCGAGTTCGAGCGGGCCAAGCGGCTGATCGTCGAGACGATCTGCCGCGGTCTCGAACGCTGAGCCGGACCGCTTTGCAAGCGCCGTCTCGGCGCCGAGACGGATCTCTGATTGAATCTTGGTCGATGACCGAGAGCCCGTTGGTCAAAAGGCTGCTTTGGTCCGGTCTGGTGGCCGGGATGGGCGCGCTCGCGAGCCTGTTGGCGGCGCGTGTCGCCGGCGTGATATGGACACGCGTGTTCGGGGAAGACCCACCCGAGTGAGCGACCAGACCCCGCCCGCGCAGCCAACTCAGCCGCCCCCGTCCGTCGGTTCGCCGCCACCGCCGTTCGAGCCCCACGCCGACGGCGCCGCCGGAGCCCCGGCGGGCGTGCTCGGGGGCGATCGTCCCGAGGTCGAGGTCGGCGCCGCGTTCGCCGGCGGCGCCCTCTTCGCGCTGATCCTGAGACGCCTTGCCTCCTGAGAACAACGGCAGCCTGGAGACGCTCGTCAACACGGTCGGAGAGATCTCCGACCAGGTCGTGGTCCTCGTTCGCGAGGAGATCGAGCTCGCCAAGGCCGAGGTAACCGCCAAGGCGACGAGCATCGCGAGAGGCGCGATCGCGGTCATCATCGGCGCGATGTTCGGGTTCTTCGCCCTGATGTTCGGCCTGTTCACGCTGGCGAACGGACTGAACTCGCTGCTCAGCAGCGTTTGGGCCGGCTACGCGATCACGTTCGCGTTGCTGCTCTTGCTCACGATCTTCGTGTTCCTGTTCGCGCGCAGCAAGCTCCAGGTGGGCGCGCCGACGCCTGACATGGCGATCGACGAGGCCAAGCGGATCCGCGCGACGGTCACGGAGAAGGCCGAGCTGGGTGCGGGCGGCTCCTCGGCGCTGGACGCTCCCGAAAAACGTGAGGTCGGCCGCTGATGGCGACCACGCCCGCGACCCGCACGCCGGAGCAGATCCGCGCGTCGATCGAGGCCAATCGCGTCGAGCTCGGCCAGTCGGTCGAGAAGCTGCGGCAGGAGGTCGTCAAGCTGACCGACTGGCGCTCGCAGCTTCGCCTGCATCGGCGTGAGGCGGTGATCGGCGCCGCGGTCGCCGGCTTCGTGCTCGCCGGAGGCCTCGCCGCGGTCGGCTCGCTCCTCTCCGGGCGCCGCCGCCGGCGAGAGCTCCTCCAGGAGTTCTAGAGCAGCTCGCTGGGGATCCCGCCGGCTCCGAGCAGGCCGGGGCCGACGTGGGTGCCGATCACGGGCCCGATCTCCGACACCGCCTTGGGCTCGCGGCCGATGATCTGCGTGCCACGCGCGGCGAGCTCGGCCGCTTGCCCCGGCGCCTGGATGTGCTGCACCATCCAGCCGTCCGCGCCCGCCTCCTTACACGTGCGCAGCAGCTCGACCATCCGCTCGAACGCGCGGCGCGACGTTCGCACCCGCTCGACCGGAATGATCTGCGAATCCACGGTCAGGATCGGCTTGATCTTCAGGGCCGAGCCCAGCCAGGCCTGAGCGCCGCCGATCCTCCCGCCGCGGCGCAGGTACTCGAGCGTGTCGATCGCGAACCACAGTTTCAGCTGCGAGCGCGCCCGGCGCGCGTGCTCGGCCACCTCGGCGCCGGTGGCGCCGCGGCTGGCGGCCGCCGCCGCGGCCAGGACGACGAGCCCCTCGCCGCCGCAGGCCGTCGCCGAGTCCAGGACCCGGACCCATTCGGCGCGCTCGCCAAGCTGCCGGCGCGCTTGCTCGGCCGCCTGCACGGTGCCCGACATGCCGCCCGCGAGGTGGATCGAGACGATCTCGTCGCCGCGCTCGAGGAGCGGCTCGTAGACCGCGAGGAAGTCGCCGATCGACGGCTGCGAGGTGGTCGGCAGCTCGCCGGCAGCCCGCAGACGGGCGTAGTAGGCGCCGTAGTCGGTGATCTCGCTCTCGCGCTCGGTCTCGGTGCCCCAGTGCACGTACAGGCTGACCTGCTGGATGTCGTGCTCGCGCAGCATGGTGCGCGGCAGGTAGTGACACGTGTCAGTGACGATCGCGACCGCCATGGCCGACCGCACCCTAGCTGAGGCGAGGCTGGGCGGTCGTCGGCGCCGATCGTGCTACGCGCGCAGGCCGGGATCGACGACCCACTTGCGCGCCGGACCGCCCGGCGGCGCCGCGAGTGCCTCGGGCAGCCGCTCGAGCGTGATCGTCTCGCCGAGCAGCAGCTCCCAGTCGACCTCCCCGGCCGCGAGCGCCGCGAGCGCGCGATCGACCTCCGCCGGCGAATGGTGAAACGAGCCGCGGAGCTCGAGCTCGTCGTAGTGCAGCGGCCCGCTCGGGAACGCCACTTCGGTGCCTCGCGGGCAGCCGCCGACCAGCACGACGACGGCCCCCGGGAGCGCCGCCGCGGCGGCCTGCCGCCACGCGTCCGGGCGGCCGACGGCCTCGAAGACGAGCTCGTGCTCCGCGAGGTGCTCCGCGGCGCGGGCGCCGATCGCGGCCGCCTGCGCCCGCCGCTCGGGATGAGGATCGGCAACCGTGACCGAGCGACCCTCGGCCCGCAGCAGCGACGCGAGCATCAGCCCCATCGGGCCGCCGCCGAGCACGCCGACGTCACCGGCGTCGCCGCCGCGGGCGATCGCGTGAACGGCCGCCGCGAGCGGCTCGGCCATCGCCGCCGCGGCCGCCGGCAGGCCGGCCGGCACGACGTGCAGCGCGGACCGCGGCGCGGCGATCCGCTCGCCGAAGCCCCCGAGCACCCACGCGGGCTCGCGGCAGATCTGGGGACGCTCAGCGCGGCACGGGCCGCAGTGGCCGCATGCGACCGAATCCGACACGAGCACCGACGCCCCGGTGTCGAGCCGGACCCCGGCTGTCTCGTGGCCGAACGCGCACGGGTACGGCGGCAGAACGGGATGGCCGTAACGCCACATCTTGACGTCGGTGCCACAGGTCGTCGCGGCGTGCACCTCGACGAGCACCTCCCCCTCCGGCTCCGGCACGTCCTCGACCCGCAGGTCTCGCGGGCCGAACA
The DNA here is from genome assembly GCA_963763525.1 of uncultured Solirubrobacterales bacterium. Lineage (GTDB taxonomy): Bacteria > Actinomycetota > Thermoleophilia > Solirubrobacterales > Solirubrobacteraceae > Palsa-465. Next base: position 311,838 of record CAVXPA010000002.1, on the reverse strand, counting down.
GGATTGCGGCTCTCATCCGTTCGGCGCGACCACGACCTTGAGCCCCTCGCCGCGGCGCTGCAGCTCGAGCGCCTGCCCGGTCTGCTCGAGCGCCAGGACGTGCGAGACGAACGGCAGCGGGTCGATCACGCCCTCGCGGATCAGCCCGAGCGCCGTGCGCATGTCCTCTGGGCCGGCCGAATAGCTCGCGGTCACGGTCAGCTCACGCAGGAACAGCGCGGTGCCGTCGAACGCCGGCGGCGCGTCGGGCGCCGGGGGCGCGTACATGCAGAGAGTCCCGCCGGGCGCGAGCGAGTCCGCGGCCGCGGCGATCGCCTCCGGCTTGGGCGTGCACACGATCGCGACGTCGACCGGTTCGCCGTCGTGGCGCTGGGCGCCGAGCGCGAGCGCGTGCTCGAGCCGCTCCGCCCGGGGTTCACGCACCCAGACGGCCTGGACCCCGCGGGCGTACGCCGCCGCGATCGCGAGCAAACCGTTGACGCCGGCGCCGACCACGAGCAGGCTGTCGCCGGCGCGCAGGCCCGCGCGATCGGCGGCCCGCAGCAGGCACGCGAGCGGCTCGACGAACGTCGCCGCGAGTGGGTCCAGCCGCGAAGGCAGGGGCAGCAGCTCCGGCACGAGCTCGACCGGTATCCGCACGCGCTGCGCGAAGCCGCCGGGGTCGAGGGCAGTCGCGCGGAAGCGCTCGCACAGCGTCGCATGGCCGCGCCGGCAGCGCCGGCACTCGCCACAGGGCGCGTGATGGTGGATCACGACTCGATCGCCGAGGACGGGCGACCCGAGACCGGCGCCGACCGCGCGGACCACGCCCGCGAGCTCGTGCCCGAGCACGATCGGGAGCTTGCGCTCGACGTACCAATCGGTCACGTCCGACGCGCAGACGCCGCACGCGAGCACCTCGCAGACGACCTCGCCCGGGCCCGGGTCGGGATCGGGCGCATCCTCGATCCTGACCTCGCGCACGCCGATCGAGCGGGCGACTCTCATCGAAGCGCGGCGATCCGGCTCGCCGTGACCGGTCGCGCCACGCCGCGATCGGTGACCAGCGCGCTGACGAGCGCCGCCGGCGTGACGTCGAAGGCCGGGTTGCGACAGCGCACGCCGGGCAGCGTCAGCGGACGCGTCGCGAGCGTTCTGACCTCGTCGGGATCTCGCTCCTCGATGACGATCTCGCGCCCGGTCGGACAGTCCGGGTCGATCGTCGACACAGGCCCGGCGACGACGAACGGGATTCCCGCGGCCTGGGCGGCGAGCGCGTGGCTGTACGTGCCGACCTTGTTCGCGACGTCGCCGTTGGCCGCGACGCGATCGCAGCCGACGATGACCGCGTCGACGGCGCCGCCGGCGATCAGGCCGGCCGCGGCCGAGTCGACGATCAGCTCGTGTGCGATCCCCAGCCGCGAGAGCTCGTACACGGTCAGCCGCGCGCCCTGGAGCAGCGGGCGCGACTCGGTCGCGAGGACGTGGCTCAGCGTGCCGCGGTCCGCAAGCTCCGCCACCACCGCCAGCGCCGTCCCGCGTCCGGGGGCGGCGAGCGCGCCGGTGTTGCAGTGCGTCAGGATCCGGGTCGCGCTCGCGAGCAGGTCGGCGCCGTGGCGGGCGATCGCGTCGCTCGCGGCCTGCTCCTGCGCGTCGATCGCGCGCGCCTCCGCGGCGGCGGCCTCGGCGAGCTCGTCCGGGACGGCGGCGAGGGCCGCCGCGCGAACGCGGCCGACTGCCCAGGCGAGGTTGACCGCCGTCGGCCGCGCCGCTCGCAGGGTCTCGCAGGCCCGCTCGAGCGTGGCGGGCACCGGCTCGCGCGCGAGCTCGAGCGCGACACCGTAGGCGGCGGCGACGCCGATCAGCGGCGCGCCCCGGATCGAGAGCCGGCGGATCGCCGCAGCGACCTCATCGGCGGTCTGCAGCGAGAGCTCGACCTCGTCGAACGGCAGTCGCGTCTGATCGAGCGCCCACAGCGTCGCGCCGTCGAAGCGAAGCGCGAGCACGGGGCCGGTGACCGCCATGCGCTGATGCTAACCGCTGCGCTGCGCCGCGAGCTCGGCCGCGCTGAGCGCCTCCAAGCCGGCGATCAGCATGCGGATGCCGAAGTCGAATCGCTCATCGCCGCCGGGCGCGGTCATGATCGTGGAGATCGAAGCGAGCACGGGGAAGCGCTGAGCTGGCAGACGCTCGTAGAACGCCTGGACGTCGCCGAATCTTGTACGGCAAAGGAGTGGGACGAATGCCCGAACGCAAACAATCAGGCCATCCGCCCCGATGGCTCATCCTCGCGCTGGTCCTCGCCGCCGAGTGCATGGACCTGCTCGACAGCACGATCGTCAACGTCGCAGCGCCGACGATCCGCAGCGATCTGCACGCCTCGGCCTCGGCCCTGGAGTGGGTGATCGGCGGCTACGCGCTGGCGTTCGCCGCCGGGCTGCTCGCCGGTGCTCGGCTAGGCGACATCTACGGCCGCAAGCGCATGTTCGTGATCGGGGCGCTCGGCTTCGTCGCGGCGTCGACCGCGTGCGCGTTCGCCGTCTCCTCGGAAATGCTGGTCGCGTGCCGCCTGGCACAGGGGGCCGCCGCCGCGATGCTGATCCCGCAGGGTCTGGGGATCGTGCGGGAAGTGTTCGAACCGAGCGAGCAGGGCTCGGCCCTTGCCGTGTTCGGCCCGGTGATCGGCCTCTCAGCCGTGCTCGGGCCGATCATCGGCGGCGCGCTGATCGCGGCCGATGCGTTCGGCTCGAGCTGGCGGCTGATCTTCCTCGTCAACCTGCCGGTGGGCCTGTTCGCGGCGATCGGCGCCGCTCGGCTGATGCCCGCGTCCCCCGCCTCGCGCCGGCCCAGCCTCGACCTCGTCGGTGCCGCGCTCGCGGCGACCGGCATGGGACTGCTGGTCTATCCCCTGATCCAGGGGCGCGACGCCGGCTGGCCGGCGTGGACGTATCTGATGGGCGCCGGCAGCGTGGTCGCGTTCGCGCTGTTCGTCGTGTGGAGCCGCCGCGCGCGTCGCGCCGGTCGCGATCCGCTCGTCGAGGCGAGCGTGTTCCAGCATCGCGGCTACACGGCGGGGCTGGCGAGCATCGTCGTGTTCTTCGCCGGGATGATCGGGACGCTTCTCGTCCTGACTCTGTTCCTCCAGTTCGGCGAGCACTTCTCGGCGATTCACGCCGGCATCACGCTCGCCCCGTACGCGCTCGGCATGGCGGCCGGCGCGACGCTGGCCGCGACGGTGCTCGTGCCGAGGTTCGGGCGAGCTGTGCTGCAGTTCGGCGCGGTCGTGATCGGCGGCGGCATCTGGTGGCTGCACGAGGTGATCGCGGCCCACGGCCTACAGACGACGACGCCGTCGCTGAGCGGCCCGCTGCTGCTCGCCGGCGTCGGTATCGGCATGCTCGTCTCGCCGCTGTTCGACTTCATCCTCGCGTCCGTACGAGACGACGAGGTCGGGTCAGCATCGGGCGTGCTGAACGCCGTCCAGCAGCTCGCCGGCGCGGTCGGAGTCGCGGTCATCGGCACGATCTTCTTCAGCGCTCTGACCGATCATGGCTTCGTCACAGCGCTGAACCGCTGCCTGCTCGTGGTCCTCGGGACGATGCCGGTGCTGTTCGTGCTGACGGCGGCGCTTCCCGCGCGCGCCCGCGACAGCGAGCGAGACGAACGCTCGCCCGCAGACGCGGAGGCGGTTCTCGCGCGGCCTTAGAGGCGGTTCTCGATCGACAGCGGCGGTGCCGGCGCGCCGGGGGCTGCCACGGCCGGCTCCTCGGCGCCGTCGCCGTTCGCGTCGATCCCGAGCGCCTGCTGCAGCTCGCCGGACTCGTACATCTCGGTCACGATGTCGCAGCCGCCGACGAACTCGCCGTCGACGAAGAGCTGCGGGATCGTCGGCCAGTTGGAGAGCGCTGAGAGCTCCTGGCGGATGCGGGGATCAGGCAGCACGTCGACGGCCGCGAACGGCTCGCCGGTGGCCTGCAGGATCGCGACGGTGCGAGCCGAGAAGCCGCACATCGGCTGCTGGGGCGTTCCCTTCATGAACAGGATCACCCGGTTCTCGGCGATCGCGCCGGCGATCGCGTCGCGGATCTGGTTATCGCTCATCGATTATCTCCCGGCTTGGTCTGGATGGAGAGGGCATGAATGCGGTCGCCGACCTCTGACCCGAACACGTCGTAGACGAGGCGATGCTGGGCGATGCGGCTGAGCCCGTGGAACGCGGGCGCCGACACGACGGCGTTGAAATGATGCCCATCGCCGGTCACGGTCGCGCTCGCGCCGGGGATCCCGGCCTCGATACGCTTCTTGAGCTCTTCGGGTGTGGCGGCCGCGGACATCTCCCCACAAGAGTAGCGCTCGCTATACTTCCTGAAGCAATGATCACTCTAACCGACAAGAGTGCCGAGAAGGTCCGGGAGTTCCTCACCTCTCAGTCGGCGGTCGCCGACACCGCCGGCCTGCGCGTCGGCGTCCGCGGCGGTGGCTGCTCCGGCTTTCAGTATGCGCTCGCATTCGATGAGCAGCGCGATGGAGACACGGTGTTCGAGGACAAGGGGATCCGCCTGCTGGTCGACAACCCGAGCCTTCCGTACGTGAAGGGCTCGGTGATCGACTTCGTCGACGATCTCCAGGGCGCCGGCTTCAAGGTGGAGAACCCGAACGTGATCGCGGCCTGCGGCTGCGGCTCCTCGTTCCGGGTCGCCGAAGAGGAAGAAGTCTCAGCCGTCTAGGCCCCGCCTCGAGGTCGAGGCGGGCCCCGGATTCCAGGGCGGCGCATGCCTGCCCCGCTCCGAGCTCGAACTTCGCGGATCCGGTTCCGCCCCCGGAACCGAAACCGCATCGTTCGTCGCAAGCCCCGCTGTGCCTGCGACCCGCGCGAGCGCCGCCTATGCCTTCGACCTGCTCTTCGCGCCGCTGGCGGTATAGTGGCGGCCATGAGCCGCCAGACCACCGCCAGTGCATGAGCGTCGCGGTCCTCGACGCGGTCGATCTGTTCCACTCGCCGGATACCGTCGAGGCGCAGCTGGCGCAGATGAGCCGGATGCTCGGCGAGGCCGACGAGCCCCCCGCCGAGGTGATCGCGTTCGCCGACGCGCTGAGCGCGCAGCTGATCGGGATGGACCGCAGCGAGTGGCCGGAGATCGACCCGTACCTGCTGGCGGAGCTGATGCAGACGATCGCGGGGGTCGAGCAGACACTGCGCAGGTCCGATCCGCGACGGCGGGCCGCGGAGCTCGAGATCGAGCTCGAGGCGCTGCGAGAGATCTTCGCCGACCTGCGCGAGGCGACGCCGATTCGCGACGATCGTTCCGCGCTCGAGATCGCGCGGTGGCTGAAGGACACCACGCAAGCTTCGAACCAGGAGCTGGCGGTGCTGGGTCCGTCGAAGCGCACGTGGGAACGCTGGCTGTCGCCGGCCGGTGGCTCGGAGCCGCATGGCGAGGAGGACGCTCGACTCCGCGTCGCCGCCCGCATCGTCAACCAGCTGCGCCATGCGCTGACCCCGCAGGGGGTGTTGCAGTGGTTTGCGGCCGGTCATCCGGAGCTCGGCGGCCGGCCACCTGCCGAGCTCCTCGGCGATCTCCGCCACGCCCCCGAGCTCGTCGGGCTGGCGAGCGAGGTCCGCCGCTCCGACGCGGCCTAAGTGGTCCGAGTGCCCGAGCTGGTCTGCTACCGGGCGGCCGCGTATCGGACGCCGACGCGCGTGCGCGCGCACGACCGGCCCGGCCGCTACCACCGCGCCGACTCGCCGCCGACGCAGTACTTCGCGCTGCATCCGCTCGGGCCGTGGGCGGAGCTGCTGCGCAATCGTGGCTACTCCGACCCCGAGCATGCGATGAATTTCCGCATCCCGATCTGGGCCGTGCGACTCGTGCTCGCCGAGGAGCCGGCGCGGCTCGACTTCGATCTCGCCGCCGCCGGCGCGACGCCGGCGCAGATCAGCCCCGAGGGACTGATCTCGGACGACCAGAGCGCATGCCGCGACCTCGCCGACGCCGTGCGGGCACAGTCAGGCGGACCTCGGGTCTTGCGCGTGCCGAGCGCGGCGTTGCCGGGGGCCGAGAACATCGTCGCGTTCGGCCCCCGGGCGACGATCGAGTATCTCCGGGCCCCGCGGCGGCCCCAGCAGGTCCCGGCCGCGGTCGCCGCCGTCGATGGCCGCGCGCTCGCCGGCCTGCTCCCGTTGATTTGCCACCGGGGCCGGCCTCACGCGGCCTATGCCGCCTGGGTCCGGGGCGACACATTCCGCCTGCCCGAGGCCGACACCGCCGGGCTGTGAGCCCGGGAGTGCGGCCAGTGGACGAGGCTACGCGCGCCTCACACCGGCGCGACCTGTGCCGAGCGCCAAAGGAAACGGCAGGCGAGCGTCCGGTAGGGCCGCCAGGGCTCGGCGATCCGCTCGAACTCGGCGGCCGACGGCAAGGCGCTGAGCCCGTAGCGCACCATGACCGCGCGCCGCAGCCCGAGATCACCGACCGCGAGCACGTCGGGCCGGTCGAGCTGGAACATCAGGAAGAGCTGCGCGCTCCAGTCGCCGATCCCGCGGACAGCGGTCAGTTCGGCCGTGACCTGTTCGTCGGACAGCTCGTCGAGCCGGTCGAGCTGGAGCGAGCCGTTCAGCACGCGTTCGGCGAGCGAGCGCAGGTAGGCGACCTTGGCATGACTCAACCCGGCACTCGTACGCAGTTCGTCGGGATCGTCGGCGAGCACCTCGGCCGGCGTCGGCGGACGGCCGCCGAAGCGGTCGACCAGGCGGCCGTAGATCGCGCGTGCCGAGGCGGTCGAGAGCTGCTGGCCGACGATCGAGCGCACGAGCGCGCCGTAGCGCTCTGTGGGCATCCCCGGTGGCAAGTCGCGGACCGCGTCGGCGCCGACGAGGTCGATCACCTCGCGCAGAACGGGGTCCGCGGCGCGCAGATGGGCGACCGCGGCCTCGTCGGCCACGGTCAAGCGGCGGGCTCGGTTACCGACAGGGCCGCTCCGTCGAGCGCCCCGAGCGCGCGCTCGACCGAGCACGCGATGCACGTGAACGTCGGCGTGTCGCGCAGCGTGTAAGAGCTCGACTCGGTCGTCCGCAGGCGCTGCACGAGGTCGAGGAAGTCGGCCGGATTGTCGGTCTCGAACGCGACCACGAACTCCTGGTCGTCGAGCCCGAACGAGTAGCTCGTGTTGATGTCGACCGACGGGAACTCGCGGCCGACGCGGATGTGCTCCTGCATGATCCGCCAGCGCTCCTCGGGCGACAGTGCGTACCAGGCGCGGGTCTTGACGAACGGGTAGACGAACAGATAACGGTTCTGGCCCGGCCGGACCTCGAGCCGGGACTCATCCGAGTACTCGGACGGCTTCGTCATCGCGAGGTAGGAGTACGGGATCGAGCACCACTTCATCAGCCCGCTCTGGGCGAGGACGACGTGGAACTCATGGATCCGCTCCAGGTTCTGCGCCTGGCTGAGCAACATGACATCCGCGTCCCCGCGCGTTCCGACGAGCGAGAAGCTCCGCAGCAGGTGGCCGTCGGCGAAGTCCTCGCAGGCCGCGATGAACTCGCGCTTGTCCTCGGCGCGACGCTCGTCCTCGAGCCGCCGCCAAGCAGGATCGACCTTCAAGAAGGTGTATTTGACGTAGTGACGCACGGGCATGTCCCGCTGATGATATGCCCGCGGCCACATCTCGACCTGCCGAGCCGCCCGAGTTGCTCCTAACATTGTGTTAATGCGTATCGCCCTCGTATCGCCGTATTCGTGGTCTTACCCGGGGGGGGTGACACGGCACATCGAGGCGCTCGCCGAGCGCTTCATCGAGGAGGGCCACGACGTCAGGGTGCTCGCGCCGTTCGATCCACCCGGCAGGCTCTCGACCACGCTCCATCGCGGCGGGCGCCCGCAACCGCTCGAGCTGCCGGACTACGTCGTCTCGCTCGGCCGCACGATCGGCTTCAAGGCCAACGGGGCGGTATCCAATCTGTCGGTGACGCCGTCCGGCTACGCCAAGCTCCGGCGCGAGCTCCGCAGCGGCGCGTTCGACGTCGTCCACGTACACGAGCCGATCGCGCCCGTGGCGAGCTGGGTCGCGACCGACCTGACCCGGCTGCCGCTCGTCGGGACATTTCACACGTACAACGAGAACCAGTTCTCGAACGGGGTCGCAACGCTGCTGGGCGCCCGGCGCGTCTTCAATCACCTGCACGTGCGGATCGCCGTGTCCGAAGCCGCGGCGTGGACGGCGCGGCGGTTCTTCGGCGGTCGCTACCGCGTGATCCCGAACGGCGTCCACGTCGATCCGGCCGCGAAGCTCCGCGTCCTGGGCGAGCCGCAAAGCGACCGGTTGCGGATTGTCTTCGTCGGGCAGGCGGTCGGGCGCAAGGGGCTGCCGGTGCTGCTGCGAGCGTTCGAGGCCCTGCGCGAGCACATCCCGACGGAGCTGACCGTGATCGGACCCTCGCGCGAGGAGCTGTTGCCGATGCTGCTGGACCCGTCCGGGGTCCGGATGCTCGGAAAGGTCGACGACGCCACCAAGCGCGCGGAGCTCGCCAGCGCGGACGTGCTGTGCGCCCCCTCGCTCGGCGGTGAGAGCTTTGGGATGGTGCTGACGGAGGCGTTCGCCGCCGGCACGCCGGTCATCGCGTCGGACATCGCCGGCTACCGCGACGTGGTTCAGGACGGCGTCGACGGCGTGCTGGTGGCGCCGGGCGATGCGCAGGCGCTCGCAGAGGCGCTGCGCGACCTCCACGAAGAGCCCGCTCGACGCGCCGGGCTCGCGCGCGCGGCCGCCGCCAACGTCGAACGGTTCGCGTGGCCGCACGTCGCCTCGCACGTCATGGAGGCGTACGAGGATGCGATCGCGACGCCAAAACCGGCGACGGCGCTGGAGCGGCTCGCGGTCCGCGTTGGCACGCGTCCCGCCGACCTTCAGCCGCGCGTCGCGCCGCAGCGCCTGCCGAGCCTCCAGCCGCGGCCCGCCGGTGCCCGGCGGCCCGGGGTGGCGCTCGCGCGCCGCGCCGCGATGGCGTGCGTCTCGCTCGCCGCGGTCGTGCTGGCGTGGCTCGCGCTGAGCAAGATCGGCGTCGGGCACGTCGTCACCGACCTCGTCAACTCGAGTCCGACTTTCGTTCTGCTCGGCCTCGTGCTCATGTGCGGCGCGATGGTGATGCGCGCCGTCTCCTGGCACGCGATCCTCAAAGCTGCGTTGCCGCGCTCGCTGATCCGTTTTCGCGACACCGTGCGCGGCACGATGATCGGCGTCCTGATGTCCTCGACCCTGCCGGCCCGGCTCGGCGAGCCCTCGCGCGCGCTCGTCGTCGCGCGGCGCACGGGGCAACCGCGCGAGAACTTCCCGATCGTGCTCGGCACAGTGGTCTCGCAGACGCTGATCAACATCGTCGCGCTCGCGGTGCTGGGCGTGATCATGTTCTCCTCGGCCGACATCTTCAACGGCCACGAGAGCGCGCTGCTGATTGCCGCGATCCTGCCGGTCGTGCTGATCCTCGTGCTGCTCGTCGTGCCGCTCCTGCTCCGCACCCGCGCCGGCGCGGGGCGGTTTGCGCGCTTGCACGCGCTCGTCGAGCAGGGACGCGGAGCGCTCCTGCGCGTGCGCGCCGGCCTGGCGGTGTTCGGCCGGCCGCGGCTCGGCGCCGCGGCGACGTTCGCGCAGCTCGCGGCCTGGGGCCTGCAGTGTCTGTCGTGCTACGTCCTGCTCGTTGCGCTCGGACTGAACCATCAGGCCGGGATCGGGGCGGCCGCCGCGGTTCTGTTCGCGGTCAACATCACCGCGGTCCTTCCCGCGACGCCGGCGAACCTCGGCGTCTTCCAGGCGGCGTGCGTGGCGGTCCTCCACACCGGTTGGCACGTCGGCTACGGCGACGGCGTCGCGTACGGCGTGATCCTGCAGGCGGTCGAGGTGGCGACGGCGATCATCCTCGGGATGCCGGCCCTGATACGCGAAGGGATGTCGTGGGGCGAGGTGCGCCAGCGCGCCATGCACGCCTCCCCGGTGACGCTGCCGGCGCGCCCCTCGCGCCAGGCCGCGGGCACCGTCGAGGCCGAAGGCTGACACGGGCGAGCCGCTCGCTCTCGTAAGCTTTTGACGCATGAGCACAGAGGCAGGTTCACCCCCGCAGCCTGAGTCGCTCCAGGAGCTCGCCGACGCGCTCGTCGAGCGCGCCGAGGCGCGCGAGTCGCGGTGCATCGACCTGTCCGAGCTGAGCGAGCTGGTGCAGGAGCTCGAGCTGGGGGAGGACGACGCGCAGGCCCTGGGCGATTTGATCGAAGAGCGTGGGACCGACATTCGCGACGACTGCGGCCGTGAGCAGGTGGAGCAGACGAGCTACGTCAACGACGATCTGGCGGAGCGCACGACGGACGCGCTGTCGCTGTTCCTGCAGGAGGTCGGCCGCTACCCGCTGCTGACGAGGGAGGAGGAGGTCGAGCTCGCGCAGCGGATCGAGCGCGGCGACCTCGCCGCGAAGGAGCGCATGGTCAACTCCAACCTCCGCCTGGTCGTGTCGATCGCGCGCAAGTACCAGGGCGCCGAGATGCCGCTGCTCGACCTGATCCAGGAGGGGATCCTGGGACTGATCCGCGCGAGCGAGAAGTTCGACTACCGCAAGGGGTTCAAGTTCTCCACCTACGCGACGTTCTGGATCCGCGAGGCGATCCAGCGCGCGATCGCAAACCGCGCGCGGACGATCCGGATCCCGGTCCACATCGGCCAGCGCGAGCGGAAGATCGGTCGCGCCCAGCGTGAGCTGATGGCGGCGCTCGGACGCGAGCCGACCGACGATGAGCTGGCCGCCGCCGCCGACCTCGACGTCCGCGAGATCCGCGAGGCGCGGGAAGCGGCGCGCGTCGTCACGAGCCTAGACCGGCCGATCGGCGAGGAGGAGGACACGACCTTCGGATCGCTGCTGCCGAGCGACGAGCGCACGCCGGCCGAGGAGGTCGAGATCTCCCTCCGCGACGAGGCGCTGCGCAGCGCACTCGATCGCCTGCCCGACCGTGAGCGCGAGGTCGTCAAGCTCCGTTACGGGATCGGCGGCGACGACCCGACGCCGCTGACCGAGGCCGGACGCCGGCTCGGGATCTCCCCGGCCGCCGTCCGCGCGCTGGAGCGCCGTGCGCTCGCCGAGCTCGCCGAGAGCCGCGAGCTGGACGCCCTGCGCCCCGCCGCCTGAGGAGCGCGATTCCACGCTCGAACTTTGCGGCCTCGGTTCCGGGGGGTGGAGCCAAGGCCGCAAAGATCAATCAGGGCCTATCGCCGCCCGCTGTCGCCACCTCGGATGTCGGACGTAGTGCGACATCCGTGGCGCGTGCGTTGCGGGCCCGGGAGGCGATCAGCGCGGCGACGAGCAGGAACGCGCTTCCGGCCAGCAACGCCCGGTGGAACCCGGACAGGAGCGCGACTGGCTCCGCCGCTCCCGCGAGCGATAGAGCGTGGGTGCGCGAGGTGGCGATGGCCGACAGGATCGCGATCCCGAGTGCGCCGCCGAGCCAGGTCGATGCATTGATCAAGGCGGCCGCGAGCCCCGCCTGATCGGGCGGTACGCCCGCGTTGGCGGCGGTCGTGACGCCGACGAACACCGCGCCGACACCGAACGACATCAGCATCAGGCCGGGGAGCAGGTCGCTGAGGTAGCCCCCGTGCAGCGGCACGCGCGAGAGCAACAGCAGCCCGCCGGCGCCCAGCAACGCGCCTGCGACGATGACCGGCCGCGTCCCCGTCCGCGCGAACAACTGCGATGAGATCGCCGCCGCAACCGCGACCCCGAGGGTGACCGGCAGGTATGCCGCGCCGGCTTGGACCTGCGAGTAGCCGAGTACGTCCTGAACGTAGAGCGTCACGAAGAAGAACATCGAGTAGAAGCCGGCCATCGCGATCACCTGGGTCAGGTTGGCCGCCGCGAGGCCCCTGATCCGGAAGATCGACAACGGCGCGAGCGGGTTTGGATGGCGGCGCTCGTTGACCACGAACGCCGCCAGCAGCGCGGCCGCGCCGGCGAGCTCCGCGATCGTGCGGGCCCTTCCCCAGCCAACACTCGGGGCCTTCACGAGCGCGTAGACGAGCAGCAGCATTCCGGCTGTGACCAGGGCGGCGCCGACGGCGTCGAAGTTGCCCCGCTGCCCGCGCCGTCGCTCAGCGGGGATCAGCCGGAAGCTCGCCACGACGATGCCGGCGCATACCGGCAGGTTGACGAAGAACACCCAGCGCCAGCCGGGCCCTTCGGACAGGACGCCGCCGAGAAACACGCCGACGGCCGAGGCGAGGCCGGCGAGCGCGCCCCAGGCGCCGAGCGCGGTGTTGCGATCACCGCCGTCGCGAAACGAGGTGGTCAGGATCGAGAGCGCGGCGGGCATCATCATCGCGGCGCCCGTTCCCTGTGCGAGGCGGGCAGCGATCAGCGCGCCTTCGCTGCCGGCCAGCCCGGCGGACAGCGACGAGAGCTCGAACAGCGACGTGCCGGCGATGAGCAGCCGCCGACGGCCGAGGAGATCGGCGGCGCGCCCGCCGAGCAGCATGAACCCCCCATACGTCAAGAGGTAGCCGCTCAGGACCCACTGCAGGCTCTGCACCGAGAAATGCAAGTCGCGGCGGATCGAGGGGAGCGCGACGTTGACGATCGATGCGTCGACGAAATCGAGGAATCCGACCGCACACAGCAGCGCGAGCGTGAGCTTGCCGCGACGTGTCGCCAGGAAGGACGGTGCGGGAGTGGCTGCCGTCATTTGAAGGGCCTCCCATTCGAAAGCATAAGTTAGTTGACTAACTTATCAGAGACAGATGTTGGGGTCCGGAGAGGCCGTTGGCCTAGGAGCGGCCGCTATCGTGTCTTAGCGAGATGACTGACTCAATCGCGACCGACGCCGGCGAGCGGCTCGAGCAGCGTCCGGGAAAGCGCGCGCGGCTGATCGCCGGGGCGTGCGAGGTCCTGCACGCCCAGGGTGTCGAGAAGACGACGCTGGCCGAGATCGCGCAGGCGGCCGACGTCCCCGTCGGCAACGTCTATTACTACTTCAAGACCAAGGACGAGCTGATCGAAGCGGCGATCGGAGCGCACACGCAGGAGGTCCGCACAACGCTCGCCGCGCTCGAGCATCACCGCACCCCGCGGGCGCGGCTGAAGGCGTTCGTGCGGATGCTCGTGGCGGAGCGCGAGGCGACGGCGCGCTACGGCTGTCCGCAGGGCAGCCTGTGCTCGGAGCTCGACAAGCGCGACGATGGGCTGGAGCAAGCATGCGCGGACATGATGCGCTTGCCGATCGAGTGGGCCGAGGCGCAGTTCGAAGCGATGGGAAGACGCGACGCGCGCGATCTCGCGGTCGCGCTGATCGCCGCCTACCAGGGGATCGCGCTGCTCACCAACACGTTCCGCGACCCAGAGCTGATGAGCCGCGAGGGGCGGCGGCTGGAGCGCTGGATCGACTCGCTCGCGTAGGCGGGCGAGGCGGGCGATCACCCCTCGTCGGGAACCAGGGCGAGCTCGGCCAGCCACACGGCCGCGGTGCTGTCGCTCGGCGCGCGCCAGTCGCCCCGGGGAGAGAGCGAGCCGCCGGTACCGACCTTCGGCGCGTTCGGGACCGCCGAGCGCTTGAACTGGCTGGTGTGGAAGAACCGCTCGAGGAACACGCCGAGCCAGTGCTTGATCTCCGCCAGCGAGTACTCGTTGCGGCGGTCGAGCGGAATCAGATCCGGCCAGATGCCCCGCGTGCGGTCGTGCCAGGCGTGGTGGGCGAGGAACGCGACCTTGCGCGGACCGAACCCGAACCGCAGGGTGTAATACAGGAAGAAGTCCTGCAGCTCGTACGGGCCGACGATCTGCTCGGAGCGCTGACCGGGGATGTTGGCGTCGGGATCGTCGTGCGGGATCAGCTCGGGCGAGATCTCGGTATCGAGCACCGAGGCGAGCACGCTCGTCGCAGCCGGGCTGAACTGACCGGTGTCGATGGCCCAGCGAATCAGGAACTGGATCAACGTCTTCGGAACCGACGCGTTGACGTTGTAGTGCGACATCTGGTCGCCGACGCCGTAGGTGCTCCAGCCGAGCGCCAGCTCGGACAGGTCGCCGGTGCCGACCACGAGGGCGCGGTGGAAGTTGGCGAGGCGGAACAGGTGCGAGGTCCGCTCGCCCGCCTGCACGTTCTCGTAGGTGACGTCGTAGACCTTCTCGCCCTCGCCCGCCGGGTGGCCGATGTCGCGGAGCATCTGCAGCGCGGAGGGCCGGATGTCGATCTCGCCCGCGCTGACGCCGAGGGACTCCATCAGCGCCCGGGCGTTGTCGAGCGTGTGCGCGCTCGTGGCGAACCCCGGCATCGTGTACGCAAGCACGTTCGTCCGCGGCAGCCCGAGCCGGTCGATCACCTTGACCGCGACGGTGAGCGCGTGCGTCGAGTCGAGCCCACCGGAGACGCCGATCACGAGCTTCTCGACGCCGGTCGCGCGCAGGCGCGTCTCGAGCCCGCGAACCTGGATGTTGTAGACCTCCTCGCAGCGTTCGCCGCGGCTGACGGGGTCGGCCGGCACGTACGGGAAGCGCTCATACTCGCGCGCGAGCCGCACCGGCTCGCGCGGCGCTCCGAACGCGTACTCGATCCGCCGCAGCGCCCGCACGTGCTCACGATGGTCGTGGATCGAGTCGCCGTAGCTGCTGGTCGCCGCGCGGTCGGACAGGACCCGGTCGAGGTCGACGTCCGCGAGGATCAGCTGCTCGTCGGCCGCGAAGCGCGGCGCCTCAGCCAGCAGCTCGCCGTTCTCGTGGATCATCGCCTGGCCGTCCCAGGCGAGATCGGTCGTCGACTCGCCCAGGCCGGCGGCCGTGAAGATGTATGCCGCCATCGCCCGCGCCGACTGCGAGGAGGACAGCAGCCGACGGTAGTCCGCCTTGCCGACCGTGATGTTGCTGGCGGACAGGTTCGCGACGACGGTGGCGCCGCCCATCGCGCCGTAGCTCGACGGCGGGATCACCGCCCACACGTCCTCGCAGATCTCCACGAACGTGACGAAGCGCGGCTCCTCGGTCGCGGCGAACAGCAGGTCGGCTCCGAACGGGACCTCGCGGCCGAGCAGCGTGACGGTGTCGGAGATCGCATCGCGCGCCGCCCTGAACTGGCGCTTCTCGTAGTACTCGCGGTATTCGGGGACGTAGCTCTTGGGCACGACCCCGAGCACGGCGCCGCGGTGGATCACGACGGCGGTGTTGAACAGTCCCCCCTCGGTCGCGAGCGGCGCTCCGACGACGATCACGGGGAGCAGCTGCGCGCTGGCCATGACGATCCGCTCGAGCCCGGCGAGCACGCCCCGCAAAAGCGCCTCCTGGTGCAAGAGATCGTCGAGTGCGTACGCCGAGATGCCGAGCTCCGGGAAGATCACGAGCGCCGCGCCGGCGCGGTCGGCTTGCGCCGCGAGCGCGAGCGTGCGCTCAGCGTTGAACGCCGGGTCGGCGACACGAACGTGCGGCACCGCCGCGGCGACGCGAACGAACCCGTGGCTGTAGAGCGAGCCGAACTGCCCGGGGTCAGAGCGCGGCACGGGTCATCGCGCTCCTCATGCCTGCACCATCGCCGGCTCGCTGTCAGCATCCGAGAGGTCCGCCAGCCGCGTCGGGTCGCGCTCGCTGCCGGCGATCACATCGTCCACCGCCTGCTCCTCGCCTCGCGGCAGGAACCCGGACTTCATCCCGAAGTACACGGCCTGGGGGTGATGCGCGACGATCGCGAGCGTCGACTGCTCCGGCTCGACGGCGAAGCCGCCCGATAGGCGCAGCCCGATCGCGGGCGCGTCAAGGAGGCGGAAGACCTTCTCGTGCTCGGCCTGCTCGGGGCACGCGGGATAGCCCCACGAGTAGCGCCGGCCCTGGCTCGGCGCGATCCCCAGCTCCGCACGAACGCGCGCGTGCAGCCACTCGGCCAGTCCCTCGGCGGTCTGGACGCCGAGCCCGTGCACGAACAGCTGCTCGGCGAACTCGCCCTGGCGCTCGAGCTCCGCCATCAGCTCGGTGACCTCGTCGCCGGCGGTGACCGCCTGGATCGCGACGACGTCCACGACGCCGCTCTGAAGCGGACGGTAGAAGTCCGCCAGGCAGATCCGGTCGTGCCGGGGCTGGCGGGGGAACTCGAGGCGCTCGAGCTCCCGCTCGCCCGGAGCGGCTGGGTCCCACACGATCAGCTCGTTACCGTCGGAGTTGCACGGGAAGAACCCCAGCAGCGCGCGCGGATGCAGGTACGTCTGCTCGCGCCACATCCGTTGCAGCCGGGGTTGGAAGTCCTCGCGCAGGAGCCGTGTCCACTCCTCGCCCTTGACGCCGCGGCCGCCCCAATGGAGCTTGAACAGGACGTGCGTGTCGAGATTCGGATAGACCGCGTCGAGCTCGACGGGGATCTCGCGGACGCCCCAGAACGGCGGCGTCGGGATCGGGCTCTCGGTGCTCGCGGCGCTGCGCACTGTGGAGTCGGTGAGAGGCGGCGCGTCATCGTCCACGTCCTGGGGCTGCTCACGCAGCCGCCTGGCCGCCGCACGCGTCTTGGCGACCAGCGCCGAGCGCGCGTCGTCGTCGATCAGCTGGTCCATCTTCGCGAGGCCCTCGAATGCGTCCTTGCAGTAGAAGACGCCGGGCTCGTAGACCTCGTCGGACTCCATCCCGTCCGGATAGAGGATCCGCAGGCCGAAGTTGCGGTTGATCGCGGCGCCGCCGATGAGGACGGGGAACGAGAGTCCGCGCGCGTGCAGCTCCTGGATGCAGGCGGGCATCTGCTTCGAGGTCGAGACGAGCAGCGCGCTCAGACCCAATCGCCGTCGCGTCGTGCTCGACCGCGGCGTCGAGGATCGTCGAGATCGGGACCTGCTTACCGAGGTCGATCACCGTGTACCCGTTGTTGGTCAGGATCGTGTTGACGAGGGACTTGCCGATGTCGTGCACGTCCCCGAAGACGGTCGCGATCACGACCGTGCCCTTCGTGTATCCCTCGAGCTTGTCCAGGTAGCGCTCGAGCTGCGCGACCGCGCGCTTCATCACCTCGGCTGACTGCAGCACGAACGGGAGGATCAGCTCACCGGCGCCGAACTTGTCGCCGACCTCCTTCATCGCCGGCAGCAGGACGTCGTTGAGCGTGGGAACGGCGCCGATCTTCTCGACGCTGCGGTCGATCCAGCCCTCGACGCCCTCCTTGCGGCGGCGCAGGATGTGGAAGTGGAGCGCCTCCTCGGGCTCCATGCCCTCGGTCGGGTCGGCCGCCGCCTGCTGCTCATCGGCCGGCCCCTTCGCCTCGAAGTGAGCGATGAAGCGCTCGAGCGCGTCCTCGCGGCGGTTGAACACGAGGTCGTCGGCGAGCTCGCGCTCCTGCTCCGGAATCTCGGCATATGGCGTGATGTGGTTTGGGTTGACCATCGCCAGATCGAGGCCCGCCGCGACGCAGTGGTGCAGGAAGACGCTGTTGAGGGCGCTGCGCGCCGGCAGCCCGACGCCGAAGCTGACGTTGCTGACGCCGAGCGAGGTCTTGACGTGCGGGATGCCTGCCTTGATCGCGCGGATGCCCTCGATCGTCTCCACCGCGCTCGGACGCCACTCCTCGTCGCCGGTCGTGAGCGTGAACGTGAGGCAGTCGAAAATCAGCACCTCGGGATCGAGTCCGTGCTCCTCGCAGCACAGCTGCGTCAGCCGCTGCGCGATTTCGAGCTTGCGCTCGCGCGTCTTCGCCATCCCGACCTCGTCGATCGTGAGCGCGATCACGCCGGCGCCGTGGGCCTTGGCGAGCGGGACGACGCGGTCGAGCTTCGCGCGGCCGGCCTCGAGGTTGATCGAGTTGACGATCGCGCGCCCGGGGATCTGCTGCAGCGCCGTCTCGATCACGTCGGGCTCGGTCGAGTCGATCTGGATCGGTGCCGGCTGCGTCAGGCTGATCCGCTTGACGAGCTGGCGCATCTGCTCGCCCTCGTCCTGGCGCTCTGTCAGCGCGACACACACGTCGAGCACGTGCGCGCCACCATTCACCTGGTCCTCGGCGATCATCAGCAGCCCGTCGTAGTCGTCGGCGAGCAGCAGCTCCTTCGCCTTGCGCGAGCCCTGCGAGTTGACCCGCTCGCCGACGAGCGTCGGGCGCGGGTCCTGGACGAGCGGGGTGGCGGCGATCATCGAGCTGACGTGCGCCGCGCGGCGCGCGGGCCGCTCACCGGGGATGCGGCCGCGCACGCGCTCGGCCAACGCCGCGATGTGCGCCGGCGTCGTCCCGCAGCAGCCGCCGACGATCGAGGTCCCGTAGCGCTCGACGAACTCGCCCAGCACGCCGGCCAGCGGTTCGGGCTGCTCCGGGAAGATCGTCTCGCCGTTCGGCCCCTGGACCGGCAGCCCGGCGTTCGGGATGCAGTGCACGGGGACCGAGCAGTTCTCGCCTAGGAAACGGATCGCATCGCGCATGTCCTCCGGTCCGGTCGAGCAGTTGAGCCCGATGACGTCGACCGCGAGCGCTTCGAGGATCGTCAGAACGGCGCTGATGTCCGTCCCCAGCAGCATCTTGCCCCCCTGCGGCAGGAGCGAGACGCTGCACTGGAGCGGAACGGCCCGGCCGAGCTCTGCGAACGCCGTCCGCGCGCCGAACACCGCGGCCTTGACCTCGAGGATGTCCTGCGCGGTCTCGATGATCAGCAGGTCGGCGCCGCCGCGGAGGAGCGCGTGGGCCTGCTCGTGGAACACGTCGGCCAGCTCGGCGAACGTGATCTGGCCGAGCGCGGCGTCCTCGCTCGCCGGGAGGAATCCCGTCGGTCCAATCGAGCCGGCGACGAACCGGCGCTCGCCCGCCGCCCGGCGCGCGATCTCGGCGGCCTTGAGGTTGATCTCGTACGTGTGCTCCTGGAGGCCCCACTCGGTCAGCTTCAGGCGCGACGCCTGGAAGGTGTCCGTCTCGAGCACGTCGGCGCCGGCCTCGAGCATCGAGCAGTGAACGCCCTCGATCACGTCCGGTCGGTTCAGCACGAGCGCCTCGTGGCAGCGGCCGGGGAGACGGTAGTCGCGCTCGAGGCTCAGCTCGAACTGCTCCAGCGTGGCGCCCATGCCGCCGTCGTAGACGATCACCCGCTCGCGCGTGGCCGCTAGGAAGTCCCGCATGGGAGGGATGCTACCAAGGTTGCGCCGAACCTTGACACGACTGTGGCAAGGTTAGCCCTCGCTGCACGCCGACCCGGCCGGGGTCACTGCCGCGGCAGGAACACGACGCGATCGCGCAGCGACTCGACCACGTCGGGGTCGAGATCGAGGACGGTCCCGAGGTCCTCGAGCGAGGAGAAGCCTCTGACCTCGGAGCGCACCTCGACGATCCGGGTCGCGAGCGCGTCGTCGACGTCCGGCAGCGTCGTCAGAGCGCTCGCGGGCGCGTTGTTGACGTCGACCACGCCGGCGGGCCGCGCGCCGGGGAGATCCGGCCGCCCGACGCCGATCTCGCGCGCCAGCTCGGGCCGTGTGCGCGCGAGCTCCTGGCCGCGGCGGCGCTCGGCGAGCCGCTCCCGGGCGCTGAGCTGCGCGGCCTCGAACGGCGAGGTCAGCTCGCGCACGTACGCCGGGCGGATCATGAACGACGCCGCGACCGCGCCGACCCAGCCGGCGATCAGCAACAGTCCGCCGGCGCCGCTCTTGCCGTTGCTGTGGACCGCGAGGATCCAGCCGGCGATCGTGGCCAGCGTGCACAGCACGCCGAGCAGCGCCCACAGCGCGTTGCGACCCCGCACGCCCGCGTAGATCGGCGCCCACGCCCCGAGCCCCAGTGGAACCAACGACCAATACGCCCAGCGTGCCCGCACCCTGCCCGAGGGACCGGTGACTGACACATGCGGGATCGTAGTCGGCTCGGGCGGCGAAGGTAATCTTCTCCGCCCGTGCGCGGATTCGCCTCCGACAACTCCGCCACGATCCATCCGGAGGTGCTGGCCGCGATCGCGCGCGTCAACGCCGGGCACGCGTTCGGCTACGGTCACGACGACTATTCGCGGTCAGTCGAAGAGCGGGTGGCGGAGCGGTTCGGTGCCGGCGCGCGCGCGTTCTTCGTGTTCAACGGCACGGGCGCGAACGTGCTCGCGCTGCGGGCGGCGTGCCGTCCGTGGGAGGCGGTCATCTGCGCCGAGCAGTCGCATCTGAACGTCGACGAGTGCGGCGCGGTCGAGGCGATCGCCGGCGTCAAGCTGCTCACGCTCGCGACCGAGCACGGCAAGCTGACGCCGGAGCTCGTCGACGGCGCGATCAGGCGCGTGGGCGACGAGCACGCGGTCCAGGCTCGCGTCGTGTCGCTGTCACAGTGCACCGAGCTGGGAACCGTGTACGAGCCGCCGGAGCTGCGCGCGATCTGCGAGCTGGCGCACGCCCGCGGGTTGCTCGTGCACGTGGACGGTGCGCGGCTGGCCAACGCCGCGGCCGCGCTCGAGCTCTCGCTGCAGGCGCTGACAGCCGACGTCGGCGTCGACGTCGTGTCGTTTGGCGGGACGAAGAACGGCCTGCTCGCGGCCGAAGCGGTCGTCATCCTCGAGCCGCGGCTCATGCCGGGCTTCGAGTACCTGCGCAAGCAGTCGCTCCAGCTCGCGTCGAAGATGCGCTTCCTGGCGGCCCAGTTCGACGCGCTCGTGACCGATCGGCTGTGGCTGCGCAACGCGCAGCACGCGAACGCGATGGCGGCACGGCTGAGCGAGGAGGTGCGGGACCTCGCGGCGCTGAGGGTCAGCAGGCCGGTGCAGACGAACGTGGTGTTCGCCGTGCTGCCGCCCGCCGCGAGCGCGGCGTTGATGGAGCGCTTCGCCTTCTACGTCTGGGACGAACGCGCCGGCGAGGTCCGCTGGATGTGCTCGTGGGACACGACGCCCGAGGACGTCGAGCTGTTCGCTACGGCCGTGCGCGAGGCGCTCGGCTAATCGTCGTCGTCGTCCGTATCGGCGTACTCGGCGAGCTCGGCGAGCTCGATCGCGAGCCCGAGCGCCCGGACGATGTTCCCCACGGCGGTCATCATCCGCGCCGTGCCGACGATCGGAGCGACGCCGGTGAGGATGCCCTCGACCTCGTCGACGGTCACGCCCAATTCGCCGGCAGCGCCGAGATTCAGCAGGTACGAGCTGCGCGGAGCGTCCGAGGCGATCAGCGCCGCGATCCGCACGAGCATCAGCGTGTGGTCGTCGAGAGTCGTGGCGTCGAGCGAGCTCGCCGTCATTCCCATCACGACATCGACGACCGGCGAGCGGTCAGAACCAGTTGCCATCAGCGTTCTCCTTTTGGGTGGCTGCGGCGGACGGTCGCAAATCGCGAGCGTGGCGGCATCACCCTGATCAGGTGAAACCGCCGCAGGAGCCGGCGAGCACGGTTGTCAGAGGAGTTTCAGAGTTACATGCTTTGATCGTGGGTGCGGCAGCGAACGCGAGCGAGTCGATTTGATCGAGGTCACGAACATCACCAAGCGCTACGGCTCGACCGTCGCCGTGCAGGATCTGACGTTCACCGTAGCGCCGGGGATCGTGACGGGCTTCCTCGGCCCGAACGGCGCGGGCAAGTCGACGACGATGCGGCTGATCCTCGGGCTCGACGCGGCGGACGGCGGCCGGATCCTGGTCAACGGCAAGCCCTACCGGGATCACCGAGCACCCCTGCACGAGGTCGGTGCGCTGCTCGAGGCTCGCTCCACCCATCCGGGGCGGTCGGCCTACAACCATCTGCTCGAACTCGCGCAAACGCATGGAATCGGCCGCGCCCGGGTGCTCGAGCTGATCGAGCTCGTCGGCCTGACGAAGGTCGCGCACAAGCGGGCCGGGACGTTCTCGCTCGGGATGGGGCAGCGCCTGGGCATCGCCTCCGCGCTGCTCGGCAACCCCGGAACGCTGATGTTCGACGAACCGGTCAATGGCCTCGATCCGGAGGGCATCCAGTGGGTGCGCAGCCTGCTGAAGAACCTCGCGGCCGAAGGCCGCGCCGTGTTCGTCTCCTCGCACCTGATGAGCGAGATGGCGCAGACCGCGGAGCACCTGGTCGTGATCGGGCGCGGACGGCTGCTCGCGGACACGAGCGTCGAGCAGTTCATCCGGAGCGCCGGGAAGGGCTCGGTGCGGGTTCGCTCTCCGGCTCTGGACAGGCTGATCGAACTCGTCTCCGCGCCCGACGTGTCGGTCACTTCGCTCGAGCCCTCCGTCGCTGAGATCAGCGGGATCGACGCCGAGCAGATCGGCGAGCTCGCCGCCGCGAACGGAGTCGTCCTGTACGAGCTGACGCCGCAGCACGCCTCACTCGAGGAGGCGTTCATGGAGCTGACGAGCGACGAGCTCGAATATCGGGGCCACGTCCAGACCGGCGCCCAGCCCCAGACGGGCGCCCAGCCCCAGGCCGGCCCCGAGCCGCAGGAGGCCCTCAAATGACCGCGCTCGCCGCGCGGCGGCCACGGCTCGAGGGCGTCACGCAGGCGCGCGTCGCGCGCTCCGAGTGGACGAAGCTGCGATCGGTCCGCTCGACGCGCTGGGCGCTGCTCACCACGGTTCTGCTGATCATCGGGATCGGGATCCTGGTGTGCGTGGTGTTCGAGACGCGCTGGCCGCACCTCGATCTGCACGACCGCCTGCGTTTCCATCCGCTGGACGCCAACCTCGTCGGGGTCGGCTTCGCTCAGCTCGCGATCGGTGTGCTGGGCGTGCTCGCGATCACGGCCGAGTACTCGACCGGGATGGCCCGCTCGACGTTCGCCGCCGTGCCGAAGCGGCTTCCCGTGCTCTGGGGAAAGACGATTGTGTTCGCCGCGGTCGCGTTCGCCGTGAGCCTGCCGGCCGTCGTGATCGTCTTCTTCGTCGGGCAGGCGATCCTGTCCGGCCAGCACATCAACATCTCGCTCTCGCATCCGGGGGTGGTGCGGGCGCTGTTCGGCGCCGCCCTGTATCTGACCGTGATGGGTCTGTTCGGACTCGGCCTCGGCGCGATCGTGCGGAGCACTGCCGGGGGGATCTCGGCGCTGGCGGCGATCGTGTTCGTGGTGCCGCCGATCGTGACCCTGCTGCCCTCGAGCATCGACAACTCGATCAGCCCGTATCTGCCGAGCAACGCCGGCGGCGCGGTCTGGACGATCAACCCGGGCTCCAACACGCTCGCGCCGTGGGCCGGGTTCGCGATCTTCTGCGCCTACGCCGCGGCCGCGCTCGTGATCGCCGCGGTGCTCCTAGTGCGCCGGGACACCTAAGCGCTTGCACATTTGCAAGATTGTTGCTATCTTGCAAGCGGCGTAGTAAACGGCCCCCAAATCTAGGAGCAGAATCATGGAGACCAAAGAAGCAATCAACGGCGCCCCGACCTTCGATGCGGCGTTCGACCAGCTGAAGGACCTCAGCGACCAGTTCGTCACGATCGGCCGCAAGACCGGCAGCGCCTACGTCGACTCGTACGAGAAGGCGGTCGACCGGGCGATCGAGCTCGAGCTTCAGTTCGCGGGTCTGACCAAGCAGGAGTGGCTGAAGGCTACGATCCAGGCCCAGGCCGACGTCGCACGCGAACTGGTCCGTTTGCAGACGAGCACGGCGCGCAGCCTGCTCAAGTAGTAAACAGTTCTTCGCGATTACACACGCTTAGCTGGTTACGTAGAATAAGTGCCGGGGTGGGCGCACCCCGGCACTTATCTTTCGCAAGGAGGTCGATGATGACTGCGTATCCGCTACCGGCCGTTCGTTCCGGACTTTTGGACAGCTGGTTCGAGGGCTGGGCCGCGCTGCTGCGAGGGGCGCAAGGGCCGACGGCGTGGAGCACGGGCCGCTGGCCCCTCTATGGCGGGCTCGATGCGGCGCGCTGGTTCGCGTTGATCGCCGATCGGCGCGAGCCGACCTGGTCGAGCCCGCACGAGATCGTGTTCGAGACGCCGCTGGCGCGGCTGCGCGACTTCTCGACCTCGGAGCGCAGCGACCTCGTGCCGACGCTCGTGCTGCCGCCGCAGGCCGGCCACGACTCCTGCATCGTCGACTACTCCTCCGAGCAGAGCCAGATGCGCACGATCCTCGAGGCCGGGCTCGAGCGCGCGATGTCGCTCGACTGGTGTGGCGCAACCCGAGAGACGGCGGACGCGTCCGTCGAGGACTACATCGCGGTGCTCGATCGGGCGATCGAGTATTGCGGCGGCCGCGCGAACCTGATCGGCGACTGCCAGGGCGGCTGGCTCGCGGCGATCTACGCCGCGCTCTATCCGGATCGCGTCAACACGCTCACGCTCGCGGGTGCGCCGATCGACTTTCATGCCGGCGAGCCCGTGATCCACGAACTGCTGCGGGAGCTCGCGCCGGACGGCGACATGAGCTTCTACGAGAAACTCGTCGCGAGCGGCGGCGGGGTCCTGAGGGGCGAGCACATGCTCACCGGCTTCATCCTGATCGCCCCGGCGAATGAGATCTCACGGCAGCTCGAGCTGCCGATGCATCTCGACGATCCCGCCTACATCGCCCGCTACCGCGAGTTCGAGGACTGGTTCAAGCACACGCAGGACATCCCGGGCGCGTTCTACCTGTGGATCGTCCGGCGCCTGTTCCGCGACAACGCGCTGCTCGCCGGCTCGCTCGAGCTCCGCGGCCGAGCGCGTCGATCTGGCCGCGATCGACATGCCGCTGTTCCTGCTCGGCGGCGCGACCGACCACATCACGCCCCCTGAGCAGGTGTTCGCGCTCGCCGACTACGCCTCGACGCCGGCGGAGTCGGTCCGCCGCGCCGTCACCGCCGGCGGGCACCTGGGGCTGTTCATGGGCCGCGAGGCGCTGCGCGATCACTGGCCCGGGCTGCTGGCCGGAGCGCTGGAGCACTCGCGGTAGCCCAGCCCGACCCGTTACCTCGCGGTCCAGCCGAAGTCGAGCGTCACCGGCGCGCCCGTGAACGCGCGCCCGGTCGGTCCGGCGAGGAACGCTACGACCTCCGCGACCTCCGCCGGCTCGAGCATCTCCTTGATCGCGTGCGGCGCGAGGATCACCTCCTCCAGGACTCGCTCCTCGGGCAGCCCGTGGGCGCGCGCCTGGTCGGCGAGCTGCTTCTCGACGAGCGGGGTGCGAACGTAGCCGGGGCACACGGCCGTGGCCGTGATCCCGTCCGGCGCGCCTTCGAGGGCCAGCGTTTTGACGAGGCCGAGCACGCCGTGCTTCGCGGACACGTAGGCCGCCTTGAACGGCGAGGCGACGAGGCTGTGAACCGAGGCGATCACGATGAACCGCCCGGCGGGCGACTCGCGCAGCGCCGGCCAGGCGCGCTGCGCGAGCAGGAACGGGCTCGTCAGCAGCAGCGCCACGATCGTCTGCCAGCGCTCGAGCGGGAACTCCTCGATCGGCGCGACGTGCTGGACGCCGGCGTTCGCGACGACGACGTCGAGCCGGCCGAACCGGGCGAGCGCGGCGTCGACCGCGTCGGCGTTCGCCTCGGCGGACGTCAGATCGGCCTCGTACGGCACCCCGGGCCGTCGGGATCGGGCCGCAGGTCGACCGCCAGCACCTCGAATCCATCCGCTCGAGCAGGCGCGCGGCGACGGCTCGGCCGATGCCGCTGGCGGCTCCCGTGACGAGCGCCGCGCCGTTCACTTCGCGGACCTTCGCGCCCCGGCTGACGCGGCCGGTCCCGTCGCCAGGAACGCCTCGTAGACTTCCTTCAGCGCCGCCCGCTGGCGGCTCGTCAGCCGCATGTCCGCCGTGAGCGCATCGAGCACCGCGTTGTTCTCCGGCTCCTCGCCGGGCGCCGCGACGCCGGCCTGCGCGTAGAGCGCGTCTGCCGACACCTTCAGGACGCCCGCGATCGCGCTCACGACGTGCTCCGAGGGCGCTCGCAACCCGCGCTCGATCTGCGACAGGTACGGATTCGAGATCCCCGCGAGCTCGGCGAACTGGCGCATCGACATCTCCGCCAGCTCGCGTTGCTGGCGGATGATCTCGCCGAGCGCGGCCGCAGAGCGCGAAGCCATCGAACGGAGGCTACATCTCCTGTCCGCCGTTGACGTCGAACACGGCGCCGGTGATGAAGGACGAGTGGTCCGAGGCGAGGAAGTGGACCACGCGCGCGACCTCGTCCGGGCGCCCGAGCCGTCCGGCCGGGATCTGGGCCTTGATCTTGGCGAGCACCTTCTCGGGGATGTGCTCGAGCATCTCGGTCGCGATGAAGCCGGGCGCGACCGTGTTGACGGTCAGCCCGATCGAATCCTCGGAGAGCTTGTCCGCCCGCTGCAGCTGGTAGCAGGCCTCGCGCGCGAGCGTCTTGGTGAGCCCGAACAGGCCGGACTTGGACGCGGCGTAGTTGGCCTGGCCGATGTTGCCGATCTTGCCGATGATCGAGGAGATGTTGATGATCCGCCCGGTGCCGCGCTCGATCATGTGCGGAAGCACCGCCTGGGACATGAAGAACGCGCCCGACAAGTTGACGGCGATCACCTTGTTCCAGTCCTCGTCCGTGATCTTCAGACACGGTCTTGTCGATCGTGATGCCGGCGTTGTTGACGAGCACGTCGAGGCGGCCGTGCGCGTCGATCACCTCGGCGACGGTTCGCCGGCAGTCCTCTGAGTGATCGATGCTCCCCTGGTGGATGCTCGCCTGTACGCCGCGGGCCTCGAGCTGGGCCAGCAGCTGCCGCGCGTTGTCCACGTCGTGGCTGTAGCCGGCCGCGACGGCCGCGCCCTGCTCGGCGAAGCTGCGGCTGATCGCGGCGCCGATCCCGCGCGTGCCTCCGGTGACGAACACGACCCGGCCGAGCATGCGGGGCCGCTGTACGCCGGTCGGCCACTCCTCGGTGTCCGTCGGCGGGACGGTCGTTGCAGGCTCCGACGTCTGTGTGGTCATGGCCAGTCCTCCGGCGGTTGTGGTTGGTGCCCTTCAGGGCTGTCTGGATCAACGCTCCGATCGCTCCTCGAGCCAACCGGCGAGCTCGGGCCAGATCTCCTTGCGCGCGGCTGAGCCGGCGATCAGCCCGATGTGTCCTCCCGGGCGCCCGAGATGGGAGACGTCCTGGCTCGAGACGAGGTCCAAGATCGGCAGCGTGCCCGGCCGCGGCGCGATGTGATCGGCGCCGGCGGTCACAACGAGCATGTTCTGATCGATCAGATGGAGGTCCACGCGCTGCCCGCGCAGGCGCGCGCGGCCCTCGACGAGGTCGCCGCTCGCGGTACATCATCTCGATCCACTGCGCCCAGGCGCGACCGGGGAACGGCGGGTTGTCGGCGACCCACTTGGCCATCGTCTGGTAGGCCTCCGGGCGCGCGGTGCCGTCGAACACGCCCTCGGCGAGCTTGCGGTACGTGGTGTAGAAGTTGTTGACGGGCTTGAGCATCTTGTTCGCCCAGTCGATCGCCGCGCCGGGCAGCACGCGCCAGCGTTCGCCAACCAGCTCGAGGATCGAAGTCAGGCCCGCCGACCCAGGCCGCGTATGTGCTGCCGCGCCCGTCGATCGGCATCGTCAGCAGCGCGATGTTGCGCACCGCGGGGCGCTCGCCGCCGCGGTCCAGCCCACAGTACATCGCGCACAGGGTCGCGCCGATGCACCAGCCGACCAGCGTCACCTCGTCGGCGGCGGCGGCGCGAAGAGTCTCGCGGATGCCCCAATCGAGGTCGTCGCAGACGTAGTCGTCGAGGCCCGTCTCCGCATCTTCCTCGTTGGGCACGCCCCAATCCAGCAGGAAGACGTCGAAGCCCTCGTCGAGCAGGTACTCGACCAACGACCCGCCCGGACGGAGATCGAAGATGTCGGGGCGATTGATCAGCGCGAACACGAGCAGCACCGGGATCGCGTGGCGGCGCTGCGAGGAGCGGTACCGGTACAGGGTCGTGCAGCGATGGGTCCAGACGACTTCCTTGGGCGTCGCGCCGATGACCGCATCGTCGGTGGTGAGAAGGATGTTGGCGAGCTCCGCCACGGCCAGCGGCGTGCGCAAGACGCGCCGTGCGCCGTCCAGCGGCGTGCGGGCGATGCGATCGAGCGTGCTCACTGCACGCCGCTTTCGCGACGGACCTCGTCGCGCAGCGCCTCCAGCTCCTGCAGCACCCGTTCGAGCTTGTCCTCGGTCCGGTGCAGCTGTCGCGCCAACCGCGTGATGTCGGCGCGCCCGGCGAGCCGCAGGTTACGGACCACGAGGTCGGCGACGTCGTAGCCGATCCTGACCAGCGCAGCGGTGTTCTCAGCGGTGATCGCCAGCAGCCGGCCGAAGCTCGGCTTGGCGACCATCTCCTCCATCGCACGCGCGCCGTCGGACTCTGCCTGCTCGTAGAGCGCCCGGATCTGCTGCTCGGGGGACTGTGCGCCGTCCTCGCTCATCTCGATGCCCCTCCTTTATCGATGCTGTTCTAAGGGCTCTGCTCTGGCGCGCCGGCGTAGACGGCGGCCACGTCGAGTGTTGAGATCACACCTGTCGGATACCCGCTGGCGGCGTCGACCACCACGAGGTGCGAGACGCCGCGATCGACCATGATCTGCGCGGCGCGATCGAGCGCGGCGTCGGTCGAGACCGAAAGCGGCTCGAAATCCGCCGCCTCGCGCGCCGAAGGACGTGTGCCGCTGGCGGCGGCCGCGACGACTGCGAGATCTGACACGAACCCGGCCACGCGCCCGCCGGAGCTCGGACGCACCGCGATCGCGTGCACCCGGTGGCGCGCCATCAGCGCCGCGACCTCCGTCAACGAGGCGTCCTCGGCGCAGCTGACGATGTCCGCGTGCATCACGTCCTTCACGCGGATGTGGCGTAGCGGAAGGGGTCTCGGGTCCGGGTTGTCCATCGACCGATGCTGCAGGCGTGAGAAAGCAACACGCATCGTAACCGGCCTACCGAATGGGAGGGCTAAGCTGCGCGCATGAGCAACGAGTTCGAAGTCGTGATCGCCGGCGGTGGCGTCGCCGGGCTCGAAGCGGCGCTGGCGCTGCGCGACCTCGCCGGCGAGCGGGTGAGCCTGAAGCTGGTCGCGCCGAACGCCGACCTGGTGTACCGCTCGATGGTCGTGCAGGAGCCGTTCGGCTTCGCGCGCGCGGATCGCTGGCCGGTGCGCGAGGTCGCCGCCGGCGCCGGCGCAGAGCTGATCCAGGCCACGGTGGAGCGGGTCGATCCCGAGGCCCGCGCGGTGCGGACGGACGCCGGCGTCGAGCTCTCCTATGACGCGCTCGTGGTCGGGATCGGGGCGCGCATCACGATCCGCTACGAGCACGCGATCACGATCGACGACAGCCGGCTCGACGAGCTCCTGCACGGCCTGATCCAGGATCTGGAGGACGGGTACGTGAAGCGCCTCGCGTTCGTCGCCGGTAGCCGGATCGCGTGGCCGCTGCCGCTCTACGAGCTCGCGTTGATGAGCGCGCGGCGAGCCGACGACATGAACGTCGACGTGGCGATCACGCTCGTGACGCCGGAGGACGCGCCGCTCGTGGAGTTCGGCCTCGGGGTCAGCCGCACGCTCGCGGAGCTGCTGGCGCGGGAGGGGATCGAGGTGATCCCGTCGGCATACGCGGAGGTGCCGCGCTCGGGCGTGATCGAGCTGAGTCCCGGCGAGCGGCGGCTCGACGTCGACCGGATCGTCGCGCTGCCCGAGCTCGTCGGCCCGGCAGTGGCGGGACTTCCGGCCGCCCAGCACGGCTTCATCGCGGTCGACGAGCATTGCCGGGTGCGCGGCCTCGAGCGCGTGTACGCCGCTGGGGATGCGACCGACTTCCCGGTCAAGTACGGCGGGCTGGCCGCACAGATGGCCGACGTGGCCGCGCAGGGGATCGCGGCGCTGGCCGGCGCCCCGGTCACGCCGGGGCAGTTCGTCCCGGCGGTCACCGGCGTGCTCTGCACCGGCGGCCCGCCGCTGTATCTGAGCGCCGATCTGACCGGGGGCCACGGGTCGACCTCGAAGCTCACCGAGGAACCACCTTCACCGCTGCCCGAGCAGCTCCACGCCAAGTATCTGCTGTCGTTCCTGAAGGCGCGTGACCGCGCCGCCTCGGCCTAACGGGCGCGCTGCATTCACCGAAGCGCGACCGTACGCGCCGTGTCTGCCGCCTCGTAGAGCGCCTGGATCGCGCGCGCCTGCCCGACCGCGTCCGCGCGCCCGAGCAGCGGCGCCGCCCGCCCGCGGATCGCGGCCGAGAGGTTCTCGGCCTCCAGGCGATAGGAGTTAACCGGCTCGAGCTCGATGTGCTCGTTGCCGCCCGCCCGCCGCAGCTCGATCACCGGCACCCGGCAGTGCCACGGGTCGCCGAGGAACACAGCGCCCTCCTCGCCGACGACCTCGAGCTCGCCGCGCGACGCGAGGGCGAGGCCGCAGTCGATCTGCGCGAGCACGTCATCGCGCAGGCGCAGCGTGCCCGCGAGGGCGACATCGACGCCGTCGCCTCCCAGCGCCTGCTCGGCGCCGACGCGCAACGGCTCGCCGCCGAGCATCCGGATCCCGTTGACGCAGTAGCAGCCAACGTCCATCAGAGCGCCGCCGTCGAGGGCCGCGCTCAGGCGCACGTCGCCGTGTCGCTCCAGGGCGTTGAAGCTGAACGTCGGCCCGGATCATCCGCACCCGCCCGATCGCGCCGCTGCCGACGAGCTCCTGGAGGCGTCGAGTCTGCGGATTGTGGCGGTACATGAACGCCTCCGCCAGCAGCCGGCCCTCCCGCTCCGCGAGATCGAACGGGCCTCCGCGTCGGCGGCGCGACGGGTGAGCGGCTTCTCGCACAGGACGTGCTTGCCGGCCCCAGCGCTCGCCGCGAGTACTCGACGTGCATCGAGTTGGGCAGCGAGACGTACACCGCCTCGACGTCGGGATCGGCGAGCAGCGCGTCATAGCCTGCGTACGCGCGTGGGATCCCGTGTTCGCGGGCATACTGCTCGGCCGTGGGTTGTTCCCGGCTCGCGACTGCGAGCAGCTCGATCTCGGAGGACGCGCCCGCGCCGGCCATGAACGCCGAGTTAATCCGCGCCGTAGAGATGATTCCCCACCTGACGGCCATCGCGCACCGCACAGTAGAGGACCGTGCCTGAGCAGGTGACGGCATTCGGCCCGGGCCGGGTCAACCTGATCGGCGAGCACACCGACTACAACGCGGGGCTCGCGCTGCCGTTCGCGATCGACGAAGGGGTGACGGTGCGCGCGCGGGCGCTCGCGGAGCGGCGGATCGAGGCGATCGCGTCCGACCTCGGCGAGCGCGACGCATTCGAGTTGGGCGCGGTCGGGCGCGCCGCCGGCTGGCGCGCGTTCGTCCGCGGCGCGGCCGGCGAGCTGGCGCGCGCCGGGATCGAGCTCACGCGGCGCACGCATCGAGATCGGCGGCAACCTTCCCCGCGGCGCGGGCCTGTCCTCCTCGGCCGCACTCGAGGTCGCGCTCACGCTGGCGCTGCTGCGCTCGCCGGCGCCCTCGCCGGCGACCGGCTCGCGCTGGCCCAGCTCTGCTCGCGGATCGAGAACGACTGGGTCGGCGCGCGGACCGGCCTGCTCGATCAGATCGCGTCGCTGTTCGGCGAGCCCGAGCCGGCTCTGCGGATCGACTTCCGCTCGCTCGAGGTCACGCCGCGTACGCGCTCGAGCTCGGCGAGTTCCAGCTCGTCACGCTCGACTCCGGCGAGCGCCACGCCAATGCCGCCTCGGGCTACAACGAGCGCCGGGCGGAGTGCGCGCGCGCCTGCGAGCTGCTCGGCGTCGACGCAGCCTCCGCGACGCGACGCTCGCGATGGCGGCGCGGCTGCCGCCGCCGCTGTCGCTGCGCGCGAGCCACGTGATCACCGAGAACGCTCGCGTGCAGGCGGCGGTGGCGGCGCTGCGCCTTCGGCGATCTGGCCGAGATCGGACGACTGCTCGACGCCTCGCATGCGAGCCTCCGGGACCGCTACGAGGTCTCGACCCCGGCGGTCGAGGCGACCGTGCGCGGCTGCACGAGGCCGGCGCGCTGGGCGCGCGGATCGTCGGTGGCGGCTTCGGCGGCCACGTGCTGGGGCTGCTGCCACCCGGGGCCGAGGTCCCCGAGGGCGCCCTGCGCGTCCGGCCCGCTCCTGGCGCCCGGCTCCTCGACTGATCAGTGGGCACCGCGCAGCGCCGGGTAGCCCTATGCTTAGGCGCGAGGATGGAAGCAGGGCACCCGAGCAAGCCCGAGCCCGAGCGGCGGACCGAGAGCGAGATCACGGTGCGCGAGGTCACGCACCACCAGATCGCGTGGACCGAGCGTGGCCGTGGCGAGCCCGGAGCGTTCACGATCCAGCTGATCCTCGACCACGGCGCCGACGAGTACGTGATCCGGCCGACGGCCGCGGACGCCGAGGTGCTCGAGCAGTTGCTCGGCGCCGGCGCTCGGATCTACTTCGATCTCGAGCGCAAGGTGCTGATGTTCGGTAACCAAGCCGTCGCCGGCTGACCGCCGACTTCCGCGCCTTGGCGAGGGTAGTTGCGCGGACAACTACGTTGCTATGCTGAGGCGACATGGAACTTGGACTCGCCACCTTCGCCGATCTGAGCTCGGGCGTCACGGCCGAGCAGCGGATGCGCGATCTGCTCGAGGAAGCCGAGCTGGCCGATCAGCTGGGCCTCGATCTGTTTGCGGTCGGGGAGCACCACCGCCCCGACTTCCTCGTCTCGGCGCCGCCCGTCGTGCTCGGCGCGATTGCGGTGCGGACCGAGCGGATCCGGCTCTCGAGCGCGGTCACCGTGCTGAGCTCCGACGATCCGGTCCGCGTGTTCGAGCAGTTCGCGCACGTCGACCTGCTGTCCGGGGGCCGGGCCGAGATCATGGCCGGTCGCGGCTCCTTCACGGAGTCCTTCCCGCTGTTCGGCTACGACCTCGACGACTACGACGAGCTGTACGCCGAGAAGCTCGATCTGCTGCTCGCGATCCGCGACTCGACGCGCGTGACCTGGTCCGGGCGGCTCCGTCCGCCGCTTGACCGACGCGGTCGTGTGGCCGCGCCCGGTGCAGGACCCGATGCCGGTCTGGGTCGCCGTCGGCGGCACGCCGCAATCGGTGATCCGCGCCGGCACGCTCGGGCCTGCCGATGACGCTCGCGATCATCGGTGGCCAGCCCGAGCGGTTCGTCCCCCTCGTCGACCTCTACCGGCAGGCGCTGGAGGCGGCGGGCCACGATTCGGCGCAGGCCCAGCTCGCGATCAACACGCACGCGTTCGTCGGCTGAGACCGGCGGCGCAGGCCGACACGGCGTTCGCCGCACCCGTACCTGACGATGATGAACCGGATCGGGCGCGAGCGCGGCTGGCCGCCGGCGGGACGCGAGCAGTACGAAGCGCTGCGCTCGCCGCATGGCGCGCTGGCAGTCGGCGACGGTCGAGCAGGTCGCCGAGAAGATCCTGTACGAGCACGAGCTGTTCGGCAACACCCGCTACGTCGCGCAGATGAGCGTCGGCGCCGTCGCGCACCGGGACGTCCTGCGCTCGATCGAGCTGTTCGGGACCGAGGTCGCGCCGATCGTGCGCGACGAGGTCGCGCGTCGCACGGCGCCCGCGGCGCCCGCGCCGGCCCTCTGATCAGCGCAGCAGCGCGATCACGACGACCACGACGATCACGAGCGCGAGTCCCGCGGCCGCGATGCTGATCGGCCGCTGGCGCCACCAGAACTCGGGGTTTGCTCGATCGCGCGTGTAGTGGCCCTCGGGCGGGGTCCCGACCCAATCGTCGTCGTCATCGTCGGATGGGCTCACGCGCCCAGCTTACGAGCTGGCGCAGCCCGCCGGCCTAGAGCCGGACGGCGACGAGGCCGGCCGCCAGCAGCACGAGCGCCATCCAGAGGGCCGACAGCGCGCCCTCGAGCGGTGTCGACAGGCTCGCGCGGCTGAGCGGCCGGACTTCGCCGTCGCTCATCCGCTGCTCGCCGATCACCTCGGCCGTGCGCCGTCGCAGCTCGCGCGCGGGAGTGCTCAGCCGGCGCTGCGCGAGGCTCAATAGACAGCACGCCCCGCTCACCAGCACGCCGGCCGGACGCACCGTGAGGGCGTTGACGAAGTAGCCGGTGAAGGCGGGGAAGCCCCCCCACGCGATCGCGAACCAGGTGTCGTTGTGGAAGCGGCCGCCGGCGAGCTCGAGGTTGTACGCCGGCACGAGCAGGCCGCCCACAACGACGAGCGGCACGAGCAGCGGCGAGACGATCACGACCCCGGCGACGCCGATCGCGATCGCACCGAGCAGTCCGCCGGCGCCGAGCGCGATCAGCGTCCGCCGCCGCAGCCGCGTGCGCAGCGGCCGCCCACGGAGCTCGTCGAGCGCGTGCGCGCTGACGCCGACGGCGAGCAGGAATGCCGCGAGTGCGGCGCCGAGCCGGCCGGCGTACACGACCGGCGCGGCCGCGGCGCCGAGCGCCACATAGCTCAGATGCCACGCCGTGTACGGCGGGTGAAGGAGCGTGACGAGGTCCCGCCAGCCGCCCGAGCGCAGGGCGTAGAAAGCCGGGCGCTCGATCGACTCCTCAGGCTGGGCGCTCGCCACCGCGCACGCCCCACATCACGAGCCCGGCGCCGAAGCTGAGGCGCCGCTCGCGGATGTTCTCGATTCCCGCCTCGCGCCAGAGCGACGGCAGGTCTGGCTCGGCCTCGTACAGCTGCTCGATGTTCGGCCCGAGGAAGCGCCCGACCTCACCCCACGCAGGCGAGACCGCGCGCCCGATCAGCGGCAGGACGACGCGGGTGTGCACACGCCACAGCGCTCGTAGGGCCGGCCGCTCGGGGACCGCGAACTCGATCATCCCGATGCGTCCGCCGGGTCGCAGCACTCGCGCGAGCTCGCGCATCGTCGCGAGGCGGTCGTCCACATAGCGCAGCAGGTAGGTGAACGTGACCGCGTCGAACTCCTTGTCGCCGAACGGCAGGTGCTCCGCCTCGCCCTGGACCAGGCGGATGGCCCGCGCGAGACGCGGGTCCGCGTCCAGGCGCGCGCGAGCGCCGGCGAGCATCGCGTCGCTCTGGTCGAGCGCGACGACGGCCGAGGCGCCCCGGCGCACCAGCGCCGCGGCGACCATGCCGGTTCCGGCCGCGACGTCGAGCACGCGCTCGCCCGGGTGCGGGTCGATCGCGGCGATCAGCGCCGCCCGCCAGCGCGGGTCCTGCCCCAGGCTGAGCAGCGCCCCCATCCGGTCGTAGCGCGCCGGCAGCCCGGCGAACAGGGCGAGCGCGTGACGCTTGCGGTCGGAGGGGTCGGCGGGGTCAGAGGGCGGAGCGGCTACCAACTCGCGGGTCTGTCCAATCTCAGTCCGGGCACAATGCAGGATATGGAGTCAGAGCCGGAGGGTCTTCGCGCGGCGACGGAGAAGATGCGGACGGCGGGCGAGCCGGAGGAGGCGATCCGCAACTTCGCCAGCGCCTACCGGCGGTTGATCGACGGCCACGCGGCGGTGTTGCCGACCGCGGAGCTCGAACCGGCGGGCGACGTCGCGACGATCGACACGCTGCCGGAGGATACCGACGCCGGCGCGCGGGCACTCGCGCGAGTCGCGGTGATCAAGCTCAACGGCGGGCTCGCGACGACGATGGGCCTTCAGCACCCCAAATCGCTCGTGAAGGCGCGCGGCGAGCATACGTTCCTGGACATCATCATCGGCCAGACGGTCGCGCTGCGGCGGAGACTCGGGATCGACCTGCCGCTCATCCTGATGAACAGCTACTCGACGCGTCCGGACACCGAGCGGGCGCTCGCGCAGCACCCCGAGCTGCGCGACGCGCTGGGTCTCCCGTCCGACTTCCTGCAGAGCATGATCCCGAAGCTCGACGCGGGCTCGCTCGCGCCGGTCAGCTGGCCGAAGGAGCCCGAGCTCGAGTGGTGCCCGCCGGGACACGGTGACGTGTACGGCGCCCTGCGGCGCTCCGGCATGCTGACCGCGCTGCTCGATCGCGGCTTCGAGCGCGCGATGATCTCCAACTCCGACAACCTCGGCGCGACGATCGACGCGCGGGTCGCGGCGTACGTGGATCGGGAACGGATTCCGTTCCTGATGGAGGTCGTCGAAGGGACGGAGGCCGACCGCAAGGGGGGTCACATCGCGCGCCGCCGCGCCGACGGCCAGTTGATCCTGCGCGAGAGCGCGCAGGTGCCGCCCGACGACGAGGAGTCATTCCGCGACTACCGCCGCTGGCGCTACTACAACACGAACAACCTCTGGGTCGACTTGCGCGAGCTGGCGCAGACGCTCGACAGCAGCGACGGCGTGCTCGAGTTGCCGCTGATCGTCAACCGCAAGACCGTCGACCCGCGCGACCCCGACTCGACGCCGGTGCTGCAGCTGGAGAGCGCCATGGGCGCCGCGATCGAGAGCTTCCCGGATGCGCGGCTGCTGTGCGTGCCGCGAACGCGGTTCGTGCCGGTCAAGACGACCGACGACCTGCTCGTGATGCGCTCCGATGTCTACGAGCTGACCGACGAGATGGTGATGGAACGCGTCGCGCCGCAGGTTCCCTACGTCGAGCTCGACAAGCGCGTCTACCGGATCCTCGACGAGTTCGATCGGCGCTTCCCCGATGGGCCGCCATCGCTGCGCGATGCTCGCCGCCTCGTGGTTCACGGCGATGTCACGTTCGACTCCGGCGTGATCGTGCGGGGCGCGGTGCGGCTGGACGTCGAGCGGCCGACGACGATCGAGCCGGGCACCGTGCTGAGCGACTGAGCGCGCGGCGGCTGCCGCACGACGCGCGCAGATGCACGATCTCGTGCGCGCGTAGGGATCGGGTCAGTTGGCGCCGAACAGCTGCCGTGATCACGAGAAAGGAGCATGCATGAACGAGGCCAAGCGCCGCCCCGGCAACACGCGCATCGCGGACCGGCTTGCGCGGACGTTCGGCGGCTTTGATCGGACCAGGGCGGAGCTACCGCGCTGGGAGGCGCCGGGCGAGGCGCCGTACGACGCCGAGGGCGACAGTCCACCGTGGACGGACGAGACGGAGGAGCGGTTTCCGATCATCCAGGAGGGCTATGACCCGGCCGCGGTCGACCGCTACCTGAACACGATCGAGCGCGAGCTCGACGAGCTGCGCCGGCGTGGCTCGCCGGCGACCGGCGTCACGGCGGAGCTGAACAAGCTGGGCGAGCAGACGTCGGCGATCCTGCAGGTCGCGCACGATCAGGCCGCCGAGACGACGCGGCGGGCGCAGCTCGAAGCCGATCGGTGTCTGGCTGACGCCGCCGCAAATGCCGTCGCGATGACGGACGCGGCGAAGCGCAAGTTGCGCCAGATCGACACCGACACCGAGTCGCTCTGGCGTGAGCGGACGAAGCTGATCGACGACACGCGCGCGCTCGCGACCGAGCTCGCGAAGGTCGCCGACGCCGCCGTGCAGCGGTTCCCGGCGGAGTCCGAGGCACCGGCTGAGAGCCCCGCCGCCGCACCGGCGCCCGTCGCGGCTCAGACGCCCGCCGGGGCCGAGGCGCCAGCCGAGGCCGAGGCGCCCGCCGAGGCCCAGACGCCCGCCGAGGCCCAGACGCCCGCCGGGGCACTGTCGCCCGCCGGGGCCCAGACGCCCGCCGGGGCACTATCGCCGGCCGGGGCCCAAACCCCCGCCGTGCCCGAAGCGCCTCCGACGGACGAGCATCGCGGCGGCGGCTTTGCCGCGCCCTCATTCAAAGCCTCCGGTCCGCCCCTGACCGAGCCGGTCCCGGAGGAGGGAGCGCTGCGCGTCAGCCGCTGGTCGGGCGATCAGATGCCGGCTAGCTGACTTCGGCGTGACAGATCAGGACCGCTGCTGGGCTCGCGTTCAGCACCTCGTGGCTGACGCTGCCCAGCAGCACTGAGCGCACGCTCCCGCGCCCGCGGGAGCCGATCGCGACGAGGTCGTAATGGCCGGTCGCGAGCTGCGCGAGGATGCCGTCGGCCGGACGTCCCCGCACGAGCAGCTTGGTCACCGGCAGCTCGGCCGGCAAGGTCGCGATCGCGTCATCGACGAGCTTCTCGTACTCGCGCTCGCTGTCCTCCGCGAGCGCCTCGTAGTCGACGCCCGACGCGTACGGCCCGGTGCCGAGAACCCACGCGGACGGGTCCGGCACGGAGGTCATCACGGTCAGCTTCGCGCCGGTCGCCTGGGCCAGATCGCCAGCCTCGGCGAGTGCGCGTGCCGCGTGCTCGGAACCGTCGATCGCGACGAGGATGCTGCGGAACACGCGACCACAGTAGCGCTCAGCGGCCGAGCAGCGCGCGCGCCTGACGCGCCATCTCCAGATCCTCGCGCGCCGCGATCACGACCGTCGTTCCCGCCGCGTGCCTGGCGCTGATATCCGCGTCCGGCACCGCGGCCTCGTTCTTCTCGGCGTCGAGCTCGAGACGCAGGAAGCGAAGTCCCGCGAGGGCGCCGGCGCGCACTGCGGGCGCGCGCTCGCCGACGCCGCCTGTGAACGCGAGCACGTCGATCCCGCCCAGCGCGGCAGTCATCGCGCCGATCGCGCCGCGCAGGCGGTGCAGGTAGACCGCGAGCGCGAGCGCCGCCGTTTCCTCGCCCGCGCCGGCGCGCTCGAGCACGGCACGCATGTCCGCACTGCCGGCCAGGCCCAGCAGGCCCGACTCGTGCTCGAGCGCCGACGCGAGCGCCGGCGCGTCGCCCGCGCCGTGCTCGAGCAGCCACGGCAGCATGCCGGGATCGACGCTGCCGGATCGGGTCGCCATCACCAGGCCCTCGAGGGGGGTGAAGCCCATCGTCGTGTCGACCGAGGCGCCGTCGCGGATCGCGCACAGCGACGCGCCGGCTCCGAGGTGCGCGCTGACGATCCGCAGCTCGTTCGCCGGCCGCTCCACGAGCTCTGGGACGCGTCGCGCGATCCACGCGTGCGAGAGACCGTGGAATCCATAGCGCCGCACGCGATAGCGCTCGCGCCAAGCCGGCGGCACCGCGTAGGTGAACGCCGCCGGCGCGAGCGTCGCATGAAACGCCGTGTCGAAGCACGCGACCGCAGGCAGGTCGGGGAGCGCGGCGGCGACGGCGTCGAGCGCCGCGAGCGACTTGGGCTGGTGCAGCGGCGCCAGATCGGTCAGCTCGCCGAGCTCGCCACGGACTCGCTCGTCGATCAGCACCGGTTCGCGGAAGCGCTCGCCGCCGTGCACGATCCGGTGGGCGACGGCGTCTGCCTGCGAGAGACCGTTGTGCAGCGCGGCTTCGAGCTGCGCCGGATCGACGCGCGACCGCGGGGCGGCGAGCTCGCGCTCGGCGAGCGTCTCGTCGCGCTCCCCGATCAGGCTCAGCTTGACGCTGCTGGATCCGGCGTTGACGACGAGCACGCGCACCGCACGGCGATCATCTCATCCGAAGTCGCTCGAGGTCGTGTCGGCCGTCGCCGACGGCGCCGCGGTGCCCGCCCACGTCCAGTCGCTGATCTCGGGCGGATCGTCGCCGTGCGCGCGCGTGTACTCCCGTGCACGGATGCGGGCGTCGGTCATCTCCTGGCGCAGCCGGGCGTGACGCTCGGCCAGTCCGGGCGTGCGGTCGATCACGTCCATGACGAGGTGAAAGCGATCGAGGTCGTTGAGCATCACCATGTCGAACGGCGTCGTCGTGGTGCCCTCCTCCTTGTAGCCGCGCACGTGGATGTTCTGGTGATTCGTGCGGCTGTAGGTGAGGCGGTGGATCAGGTACGGGTAGCCGTGATACGCGAAGATCACTGGGCGCCGCGAGGTGAACAGCGCGTCGAACTCGCGATCGTTGAGTCCGTGGGGGTGGTCGTACTCGGGCTGCAGCCGCATCAGGTCGACGACGTTGACGACCCGCACGCGCAGATCGGGCAGATGCTGGCGCAGCAGTCCCGCCGCCGCGACGGTCTCGAGCGTCGGGATGTCGCCGGCGCAGGCGAGCACGACGTCCGGCTCCTGGCCGTCGCCGTCGCTCGAGGCCCACTCCCAGATGCCGATCCCGCGCGTGCAGTGCGCGACCGCCTCCTCCATCGTCATGTAGTTGAGCGCGGGCTGCTTGCCGGCGACGATCACGTTGATGTAGTCGACGCTGCGCAGGCAGTGATCGCCGACCGACAGGAGCGTGTTGGCGTCGGGTGGCAGGTACACCCGCACGATCTCGGGCTTCTTGTTCAGGACCAGATCGATGAAGCCGGGGTCCTGATGCGTGAAGCCGTTGTGATCCTGGCGCCAGACGAGCGAGGAGAGCAGGTAGTTGAGCGAGGAGATCGGGCGTCGCCAGGGGATGTCGCGGGCCACCTTGAGCCACTTCGCGTGCTGGTTGTACATCGAGTCGACGATGTGGATGAACGCCTCGTAGCAGTTGAACATGCCGTGGCGTCCGGTCAGTAGGTAGCCCTCGAGCCAACCCTGGCAGAGGTGCTCGCTGAGCACCTCCATCACGCGTCCGTCCGGCGCCAGGTGATCGTCGATCGGGATCTCCTCCGCGTCCCACGCGCGGTCGGTCACCTCGAACACCGCCCCGAGCCGGTTCGAGGCGGTTTCGTCCGGGCCCATCAGGCGGAAGCGATCGGGGTTCTCGCGGATCACGTCGCGCAGCCACATGCCCAAGACCCTCGTCGCCTCGGTGAACGTGGTGGCCGGGGCCGGCACGTCGACGGCGTACGTGCGGAAGTCCGGCAGCTCGAGCGGACGCCGCAGCAGGCCTCCGTTCGCGTGCGGGTTGGCGCCCATCCGCCGCTCGCCGGTCGGGGCGAGCGCGGCGAGTTCGCCGCGCAGGGCGCCATCTTCGTCGAACAGCTCCTCGGGCCGGTACGAGCGCATCCACTCGTCCAGCTGAGCGAGTTGGACGGGATCCTCGCGTGGGCGCGTCAGCGGCACCTGGTGCGCGCGGAACGTGCCCTCGACCGGCAGGCCGTCGACGAACTTCGGCCCGGTCCAACCCTTCGGTGTGACCAACACGATCATCGGCCAACGCGGACGGTCGCGATTCTCCTCCTCGCGGGCGCGGTGCTGGATCGACGCGATCTCGCCGACGACCTCGTCCAACAGGGTCCACATCGCCGCGTGCATGTCCTCCGGCTCGGAGCCCTCCAGGAATCGCGGCGCGTAGCCATAGCCTTCGAGCAGCCGCTTGAGCTCGTCACGGGGGATCCGCGCGAGCACGGTCGGGTTGGCGATCTTGTAGCCGTTCAGATGCAGGATCGGCAGCACCGCGCCATCCGTGACTGGGTTCAGGAACTTGTTCGAGTGCCAGCTGGTGGCGAGCGGGCCGGTCTCGGCCTCGCCGTCGCCGACGACGCAGACCGCGACGAGATCGGGGTTGTCGAACACCGCGCCGTAGGCGTGCACCAGCGAGTAGCCGAGCTCGCCGCCCTCGTGGATCGAGCCGGGCGTCTCGGGTGCGACGTGGCTCGGAATGCCGCCGGGGAACGAGAACTGGCGGCACAGCCGCCGCAGCCCCTCGACGTCGTGGCCGATCCGCGAGTAGACCTCGGTGTAGGTCCCCTCCAGGTAGACGTTCGCGACGACCCCCGGTCCGCCGTGGCCCGGACCGGAGATGTAGATCATGTTCAGGTCGCGCTCGCGGATCACGCGATTGAGATGCGCGTAGATGAAGTTCTGTCCCGGGGTCGTGCCCCAATGGCCCAGCAGCCGCGGCTTGATCTGCTCCGGCGCCAGCGGGACGCGCAGCAAAGGATTGTCGAGCAGGTATATCTGACCGACGGACAGGTAGTTTGCGGCGCGCCAGTACGCGTCGATCAGCCGTAGGTCTTCGCGCATGCTCGGTCCTCCTGAGTCCGGGCTCAGACACGCTAGCGCGCCACCGGGAAATGTTGTGACCTATTTGTAGTTACTAGGCTTCGGCCCCGTGAGCGTGGTGATCGCCGGTCAGCTCGCGCGCGGCGGCAGGCTCGTGCCGAGTTGGCTCGAGCTCGACGGCGGGCTGGTCGCGGCTGTCGGTGTCGGAGCCGCGCCGCGCGGTGCGGACCTCGTCCACGACGGCGTGATCGCGCCCGGCTTGTTCGACCTGCAGTTGAACGGTGCGGACGGCGTCGATGTGACGGGCGGGCCGATCGCGCTCGAGCGGATCGAGCGCGCGCTCCTCGCGCGCGGAGTGACACGGTGCCTCGCGACTGTGATCACGTGCGATGAGGACACGGCGCTCGCCGCCGTGCGCCAGATCGAGGCCCGCGTGCGCGACCCCCGCTCGCCGATCGCCGGGGTGCACCTCGAGGGGCCGTTCCTGGATCCGGCCCATGCCGGCGTGCACCCGGCCGAGCTCATGTGCGCGCCCGCCGACGGTGTGCCCGCGTATTACGAATCGCCGGCGCTGAGGCTCGTGACGCTCGCCCCGGAGCTACCGGGAGCGCTCGCCTTGACCGAGCGGCTGCGCAAGCGCGGCGTGGCGGTCTCGCTGGGGCACTCGGGTGCCAGCGCGGCGCAGGCACAGGCAGCGTTTGCGGCCGGCGCGAGCATCGTGACCCACATCTTCAACGCGATGGGGCCGCTGCACCATCGCGAGCCCGGGATCGCCGGCGCGGCGCTGCACGACGAGCGCATAACGGTCACGGTGATCGCCGATGGGATCCACGTCGACCCCCTCGTGCTGGCGCTCGTCCGGCGGCTGGCGGAGGCTCGCCTTGCGCTCGTCAGCGACTCCGGCCCGATCGGCGGGGTGGCTGTGCATGCCGGGTCGGATGCGGCTCCACGCACCGCCTGCGGCCGGCTCGCGGGCAGCGCGATCATGCTCGACGAAGCCGTGCGCCGCTGGCGCAGGCTGACCGGTGCGACGCTGGCGCAGTCGCTCGCGGCGGCGAGCGAGCAACCCGCGCGCGCGCTCGGGCTCGAGGCCCGCTTGATCCCGGGCGCTCGCGCCGACCTGGTGCTGCTCGACCGCGAGGGCGCGGTTCAACGCACGATGCTCGCTGGGAGATGGGTGGTGCCGTGACCGCGCCGCGTGACGCCGGGACGGGGACGCCGCGCAGTAGGGTCCCTAGCCGATGCTCGCGCTGATCATCGCCAACGTCACTCGTCGCAAGGCCCGAACGGCGCTCACCGCGGCGGGGATCGCGGTCGGGGTCGCCGCGATCGTCGCGCTGCTCTCGCTCTCCGCCGGCCTGAACCAGACCGCCGGCGAGCTGATCCACCTGGGTCGCGCCGACCTCGGGCTGTTCCAGGCGGACGCCGCCGACCCCACCTCCTCGGTACTGCCGCTCTCGCTCGTCGCCAAGGTCAAGTCCGAGCCGGACGTTGCCGACGCCTCGCCGATTCAGCTCGCCGTGAGCGCGATTCCACAGGCCCCGTCGGCGTTCGTGTTCGGCCTGGACCCGAACGGGTTCGTCGCGAGGCTGCTCGTGTTCGTCCACGGCCACGCAGCCACCAACGGCACGATCACGGTCGGCGACTCGCTCGCCTCGCA
The DNA here is from genome assembly GCA_963763525.1 of uncultured Solirubrobacterales bacterium. Lineage (GTDB taxonomy): Bacteria > Actinomycetota > Thermoleophilia > Solirubrobacterales > Solirubrobacteraceae > Palsa-465. The sequence goes on along the minus strand of CAVXPA010000002.1, from coordinate 268,682 downwards.
GATGCACCTCAGCGTCGGCAGCACGGTTCGCGTCAACGGCCACAACTTGCCGGTCGTCGGGATCTATCACAGCGGCACCTATCAAGATCTGGGCGCGATCACGACACTCGCAGACGCGCAGGCGCTCGCGAACCGCTCCTCGCAGGAGGTCACGACGATCGCCGTTCGCGTGAGGCCGACGGTCAGCTCGGCCGCGGCGACGAGCGTGCTGCAAAAGGCACTCCCGGGTGTCGCGGTGATCTCGGATCCAAGCGAGGCGCTGCGAGCAGGAGTGAACAACCAGCTGATCAGCAAAGCGGTCCTGCTGATCGTCGTCCTCGCGCTGATCATCGGTGCGCTGTCGGTCGCGAACACCATGCTCGCGGCCGTGCTGGAGCGCCGGCGCGAGTTGGCGCTCCTGGCGACGATCGGGTGGAGCGAATCCCAGATCGGCGTGCTGGTCCTCGGCGAGGCGATCGCGGTCAGCGTGATCGGGACCGCGTTCGGGATCGTGCTGGGAATCGCCGCGAGCGGGTTGCTCCCGGGCGCGCTCGGGCTCAAGAGCTTCATCTCGCCGCAGTTCACCGCCTGGGGATTCGGCCGCGCATGCCTGATCGGCGTCGCGATCGGCGTGATCGGCGCGCTGTATCCGATCTGGCGAGTGACTCACTCGTGGTCCGCGAACGCGCTCGCGCAGACGTAGCGGAGGCCGCGCCCGACCGGCACTGGATTCAGGCCGGGGTGATCCGGCCGTCGACCAAGTTGAGCGTGCGATCCGCAGCGTGCGCGACCGCGGCGTCGTGGCTGACCACCACGACCGTCATCCCGTGACGGTCGCGCAGCGTCGCCAGCAGCTTCAGGGCACGCCGGCCGCTCTCGGAGTCGAGCGCGCCGGTGGGCTCGTCGGCGAGCAGCACGCGCGGGTGGTTCGCGAGCGCCCGCGCGAGCGCCGCCGCCTGGCGCTGCCCACCTGAGAGCTCGGACGGGAGGTGGTGTGCCCGCCCGCGCAAGCCGACCTCGTCGAGCAGCTCCAAGCTGCGCGCGCGGCGCTCGCGACGCCCGACGCCCGACGCGAGCAGCGCCGCCTCGATATTTGCCTGCGCCGTCAGGTAAGGGAGCAGAAGGTTGTCCTGAAACATGAAGCCGACGACACGACGGCGGAAGTCGGTCGCATGCCGCGGCTGGGGCACCGGCTCGCCGGCCACCATGATCGTGCCCGAGTCAGGGCAATCGAGGCTGCCGATCAGGTTCAGCAGGGTGCTCTTGCCCGATCCCGATGGGCCTGTGATCGTGACGAACTCAGACGCTGAGATCGCCAGCGAGACGCCGCGCAGCGCCTTGACCGGACCGTAGGACTTGCGGACGTCGCGCACGACCACGTCCGCGCCGCCGACCTGCTCCCAGCGGGCGTCGAGGTCAGGTTCAGGCAACGACTCGGGCTCGGGGAGCCGGTCGGGTGACGCACTCACTTCTGGACTTCCACCGGCCAGTCGAGGTTGATCGATCCGGCGCTCGTCTTGACGGCCGCTCTGAACGTGAGCGGGTAGCCGACCGACATCGCCGGGAACTCGAGGTTGTCGTGCCAGTGGCCGTTCTTCAGCGGGTGAACGGGCGGAGTGTCGTGGCCGACGACCGTCCCGCTGAACAGGAACTCGATATCGACCGTACCGGACAGAGGATGGCCGGCGGCGTCCGTTACCGTCACACTGTAGAGCCACGGCTTGCCGGCGATGGGAGTGTGGTTGGACGCCGTCAGCGTGCCGCGAACCGGCCCCGTCGTGACGGTCGCCGAGCCGCCGGTGGCCGCGCTCGACGAGGTGGTGCTCGTCGGCGCTCCGGTCGAGCTCGTGCTCGTGGCGCTCGACGAGCTCGTCGTGCTCGTCGAGCTCGTCGCCTGGCTGGCCGAGCTCGAGCTCGAACTGCCGCAACCCGCGAGCGCGGCCGCCAGCGCGAGCGCGCAGAAAGAGCTTGAGAGCTTGGCGCGCATGGTTTACAAACACCGTAGCGACTTCGCCCGACGAGCAGTTTCGCCAGTTCGCGCCTGCGCCGGCGCCCTGGGACCTATCGTGCTGCGTCTTCGAACACTGCAACTTCACGCCCAACGCCGCTGCCCACTTGCGCGATGCCCCACCGCCGGTTATAGGTACCCCCACCGAAGGAGGTCTGCTTATGCCCCCAGCCAAGAAGCCAACCGCAGCTAAGCCGGCCTCCCGCGTCGGCGCGGCGTCCGCCGCCTCTCGTCGCGAGATGGAGCGAGCGATCAAGCGGTTCGAGAAGTCGATCGAGGACGCCAACGGAGCCCTGCAGTCGCTCGCGAGCGGCGCCAGCAAAGATGCCAAGGGCGGCTACCGTGAGTTGAGCAAGTCGCTGACGGCGGTGCGCCGCGATGCGCAGAAGCACAACGCGAACCTCATCAAGGAGTTCGACAAGGTCAAGGGCGCGGTCAGCAGCCGCACCCGGTCGGCGGGCAATTCCGCCGCCGCGGCGAAGAAGTCGAGCTCGGCGACGACGAACGCGAAGAGCACGACCGCCGCCAAGCGCGCCCCGCGTAACGGCCGCAGCTGACAGGACTTTCTACGGATGCGCCCGCGCCGCGCGGGTGGCACGATCGGGGCATGACACCCCGACGTTTGGCCACCGTGTGCGTGGAGTTTGGTCGCCGCGGCGAGTGGCAGGTGTCGCTGCCCGACCGGCGTGAGCGCCTCAGCTGCGCGACGCTGGACGAGGCGCGCCGGCTTGCGCACCGCTGTGCCGCCAACGTTCACCCATGCCAGGTGATCGTCTATGACGCGTACCGCCGCGTGCTCGACCGTCAGCTGATCGACGGTGAGGCCGCCGGACAGGGTTAACCGTCAGCGGCCTGCGCGCGAAGCGCCAGCACACGCCGTACCGCGGCGAGGAACGCCGGCACCCCGAGCTGGTGTCGCTCGAGGGCGGCCTCGAGCGCGGCCTCTGCGCTGACACCCTCCGAGACGCTCTGGTCGGCGCACAGCAACAGGTCCATGCCGGAGCCGGCGGCCAGGAGCGCTCGGGCCGGAATCCCGCCGAACGGGGCGAGCGCGCCCGCCCCGAGCGCGTCGGTGATCGTAACGCCGGTGAACCCCAGGCGGCGGCGGAGCTCATCCTGGACGACGATCGGGGACAGACCTGCCGGGCGGCTCGGATCGAGTGCGGGATACGTCGCCCACGACACCATCACGAGTCGCACGCCGGCGGCGATCGCGCTCCGGTACGGAAGCTCGTCGACGGATCGCAGGGAACTCAGCGGCACCTCGAGCGTCACCGGAGCCAGGTCGGTGTCCTGCGGCGCAGTAGCCGCGCCGAGGCCGGGGAAGTGCTTGGCCGTCGCGGCCACGCCGAGCTGCTGCTGAGTGCCGATGAAGTCCGCGCCCAAGCGCGCGACCGTCACTGGATTGTCGCTGTAGGACCGTCCGTATTGGTCGATGAAGTTGCCCGGCTCGCGGTACACGTCGAGCACCGGCGCCAGGTTGACGTTGATGCCGACGCCGGCGAGGTTCAGCCCCGCGCCGCGACCGGCCACACGGGCGGCCGCGTCCGGGTCGCTCGTCTCGCCAATCTGCTTCTCGGACAGCGCCGGCGCTCCCGCGAGGCGGCGGACCTCGCCTCCCTCCTGGTCGGCCATGATCAGCAGGGGCTCCTTGACGGGGCTGTGCAAGCGGGCGCGCTGGAGCTCCGCGATCGTGTCGCGGATCTGCGTCCGGCTGGCGATGTTGTCGCTGAAGAGGATCACGCCGGCTGCCCGTCCGGAGCTGATCAGCGCGAGCAGGCTCGGCGGCGGCGCCAGCCCGGCGTAGCTGAAGATCACCCGCTGACCCGCGAGCTGTTCCAATGACAGGGCGGGCAGCCTTGGCGAGGCGGAGGAAGAGGCCGGCTTTGCCGGCGCGGGTGAATCGGATCCGGGCTGCAGGTGGCACGCGCTCGGAAGCACCGCGACAGCGGCGAGCAGAGCGAGCCTGCGCGCCGCGGAGCGGAAGGCGAGCACGGGCGTGATCGTCTCACACTAGAATCGCGCCCGGCGGATACCCGTCCGGCGCTCTAGCTTCATGCCTTCTGCGACAAGAATCGGGTCGTCGCTCGATGGGCCACGACTGCGGCAGTTGCTGGAAGCTGGCCGCTCGCTCGTGTCCGAGCGGGAGCTCGACCGAGTCCTCGCGCGGCCGCGGCTTCGACCCTGGCGCGCCGGCAGCCGGCTTCGGGCTCACGGGCATGCACGAGCGGGTGTCGCTGGCGGGCGGCGAGGCCGCGCACTGAGCGACAGATCGATTCTGCACAGTTGCCGTCATACCATTGTGGCGGACTACGGATGCTGATCGCGCCGGACGACACCGATCATTGACGTCGCGATGGCCGCGATCTTCAACCTCAATCATCCGGCGCACACGGTCCACTGGCACTTCATCTCGTTGTCGGTCACAAACGTCATCGTGATCGTGCTGATGCTGATCGTGTTCGCGCTCGCGATCCTGCTCCCATTCCCATCCCACCGGAGCTCCGAGGGGGCAACGGGAACATGAGCCCCACATCTCAGAAGCCACGGACCGCATCCAGGTCTTGGACGGCGGCGCTCCGCGAGCGCGCGGTCGCCGCGCTGCCGCCGGAGAAGCTTCTGGCTGACAGGCAACCGTCGTACGTCTCCTCCTGGATCTACGTATTCGGAGTCCTCTCGATCGCCTCGCTCGTCTCGATCATCCTGTCGGGCACGATCCTCACGCTCAAGGGCCCCAGCTGGTGGCACCTCACCGGCGTCGGGCACTTCTTCAACAGCATTCACCTGTGGAGCGTCGAGCTGTTCTTCTTCTTCACGGTGATCCACCTCTGGGGCAAGTACTGGATGGCTGCCTGGCGCGGCGGCCGCAAGCGCACCTGGATCACAGGAGCGGTCACGTTCCTCGTTGCGGTGCCGTGTGCCCTGACCGGCTACGTCTCGCAGCAGAACTTCGACGCGCAGTGGATCTCGACGCAGGCCAAGGACGCGATGAACTCGATTGGCGTCGGCGCGTTCTTCAACCTCTTGAACTTCGGCCAGATGTACAGCTACCACATCCTCCTGCTGCCGGCGGCGGTCGTGGCACTTGTTGTGGCGCACGTGCTGCTCGTTCGCAAGCACGGGGTCGTACCACCGTTCGAGCTCGCAGCGGAGGACGAGGGCTCGTGACGCGCCGGGAGCGTCGCGCGCGGGAGGAGGACGCGGCCCGCGAATGGAAGGGGGGTTATCGCCCGTACGACCTCGTAAAGGAGTTCTCGATCGCGGTCGGCGTCGTCATCGCGCTGGCGCTGGTGCTGACGATCCTGTTCTCCTCCCCGGACGAGGCGTCGACAACGATCAAGTCGTGGTCGCGGACGGACCCCGTCGACTTTGTCACGACGGCCGTCAGCGAGCTCGACGGGACCAGCGGTACGGCCACCTACGGCCCCCCGTACAACCACAACGGCGACGGGCAGCATGCCTGGTTCATCCACCTTCAGAAATGGCTCGGGGTCAGTCACCCGATCGACACGACCAACGACTTCGTCCTCGCGCCGCTGAGCTCGATCCCCGGCCAGCCGGAGCTGACAGCCGCGATCGACACCTACCGGTCCGCGCCGGCGAAGCAGCAGGACGCGTGGACGACCGCGTACACGAACGCGCTGGCCAAGGCGACCGTCGGAGCCGACGGCTCGATCTCCGTTCCGCCTGGCGACTACGGACCGATTCCAACCCTGATGGACTCGCTGCTGACGTTCGCCCAGAGCGGCGGCCTCGACGGCGCTCTGCTCACCAACAGACAGTTCTACGAGAACGACTACACCAAGCCGCTGATGTTCATCGCGGACGGTGGGCTGCTGGCGAGCAGAGCCCAGACGCAGCATCTGCTCGGCACCCAATGGGGGATGATGAACGAGACTGGGAGCTTCCCCGGACAGGTGTGGCTGTGGCTTTACACGTTCTGGTACCAGATCAAGCCGTTTTCGACGTCGGCCAACGCGGACATCCTCGTGCTGTTGGTGATGGCCGTTTTGAGCCTCGCCTTCGTCCTGGTCCCGTTCCTGCCGGTCGTCCGCGACATCCCACGTTGGATTCCGATCTACAAGCTCATCTGGCGCGATCACTACCGGTCGCTGGCGCGCGAGTGACCGCTTCGCGGGTTCTGCGGAGTCTGGAGCGATGAGCGCGATCGAGCTCGAGCGCAAGTTCCTGGTCGACGTGCTCCCCGAGGGTGTCGAGCGCAATCCGTCCGAGCCGATCAACCAGGGCTATCTCGTGGTCGGCGAGGATGCCTCCGAGGTGCGTGTGCGCCGGCGCGGCGAGCGCACGTTCCTGACCGTCAAGCAGGGCACCGGCCGGGCGCGGCGGGAAGAGGAGATCGAGATCCCGCGGAGCGATTTCGACCGCCTGTGGCCACTCAGCGAGGGAAGGCGGATCGAGAAGACGCGCTACCGGATCCCGGCGCCAGGCGACCTCGTGATCGAGCTGGACGTATATGACGGGTCGCTGGCCGGACTGAAGGTCGCGGAGGTCGAGTTCGACAGCGGGGCCGCGGCGGAGCGGTTCGCGCCGCCGCCGTGGTTCGGGCGCGAGGTGACCGAAGACGATGCGTACAAGAACCGGCGGCTGGCGGTCGACGGCCGCCCGGGGGACTGAAGTCGTGCCGGGCGCCTGATGGGTCCGACCTCGCCAGTGGTCGTGATCGCCGGCGGCGGGCCGGCAGCCGTCGAGACCGCGCTCGCCTTGCGCGAGCTCGCGGGCGCGAACGTTCGCCTCGAGCTGATCGCACCGGAGCCAGAGCTCGTCCTGCGCGCATATGAGGTCATGGCGCCGTTCTGCGAGGGCCACGAGCACCGCTATCCGCTGTCCCAGATCGCGTCCGACCTCGATCTCGACGTGATCCGCGCCCGCCTCACCGCGGTCCGTCCGGCGGAGCGCCTCGTCGAGTGCGACGCCGGCGCTCCGCGTGCGTACGACGAGCTCGTCGTCGCGGTCGGCGCCCGTCACCTCGACACCGTCGCCGGCGCGATCCCTTACCGGGGCGCACAGGACGCGAGCACGCTCAAGGCGCTGCTGGCGGAATCTCAGTCCGGCCGCCATCGCCGGCTCGCGTTCATCGTGCCGAGCGGGAGCACGTGGCCGCTCCCGCTGTACGAGCTCGCGCTGCACACCTCGGCCTGGCTCGCGGAACGAAACGTCAGCGGCATGCCCCTGACGATCGTGAGTCCCGAGCGAGCGCCGCTGGAGGGGTTCGGTGCCGCCGCCAGCCAGGAGGTCGTCGCGCTGCTCGACCGCCACGGCGTCGCGTTCCTCAGCGAGCACGCCGTGCGTCTGCGCGAGGGCCACCTTCTTCTGAGCGGCGGCGGCGAGCTGGAGATCGATCTCGCGATCGCCCTACCGCGGCTGCGCGGACCGGCGCTCCCAGGCCTGCCCGGCGACGAGGACGGGTTCATCAGGGTGGACGCTCGCGGCAGGGTCGAGGGCGTGGAGCGATGCTTCGCGGCCGGGGACGCGAGCACGTTCCCGATCAAGCAGGGAGGCCTCGCCACCCAGCTGGCCGACGTGATCGCCGAGCTCGTGGCGGCCGAGCTCGGCGTGCGGCCCGGAGAGCCCGAGCCCGGGCATTCCCCCTCACCCGATTTCCGGCCGGTGCTGCGGGCGGTGCTGTTCGCGGGCGCCGAGCGACGCTATCTGGAGGCCGAGCTCGGCGAAGCGCTGGAGCAGACCTCGCGTGTATCCGCGACGCCGTTGTGGCCCGGCTCGAGCAAGCTCGTCGGTGGGCGCCATCTCGGCTCCTACCTCGACCGGCTGGACGAGAACCGCCACGTCTCGGGCGTCGGGTGATGGAGGCGACACCGCCACCGCCGGCGCCGATCTCACCTGAATCCCGAGCTCGGCGCGCGCCTGGCGGCCGCCCCGCCGCCTCCCGTCGGGCCACCTGACGACCTGAGCGCCCGCGAGCTCGAGGTGCTCCGGCTGATCGCGCTCGGCCACACTGACCCGGGCGGACCTGGTCGCCTACGCGCGCGAACACGACCTCGTCTAGCTTCTGCGATGCTAGGGCCGTGGAGCTCGGCAAGTTCGGCGTGTGGACGACGTATCACCACATCGGCGAGGAGAACGCCGGTGAGGCGGCCAAGCTGGCGGAGCACCTCGGCTTCGGCGCGCTCTGGCTCGGCGGCTCGCCGCAGCTGCCCGTGGTTCGTCCCCTCCTTTCCGCCACCAACCGAATCCCGGTCGCGACCGGGATCGTCAACGTCTGGCACTACGAGCCGGCCAAGCTCGCCGCTGAACGGGCCGAGATCGAAGCCGAGTTCCCCGACCGTCTGCTGCTCGGAATCGGCATCGGCCATCGCGAGGCGACGAGCGAGTACGCGCGTCCGCTGGCCACGATGGAGGCGTTCCTCGACGGCCTCGACGCGGCCTCGCCGCCCGTCCCGCGCAAGGCCCGCTGCATCGCCGCGCTGGCCGAGCGCATGCTCAAGCTCAGTGCCGCGCGCACGTGGGGCACTCACCCGTATTTCGTCCCGGTCGAGCACACCCGCTGGGCGCGCAGCGTGGTCGGCGAGGGCGTCCTGATCGCGCCCGAGCTGGCATGCGTGCTCGACACGGACGCGAACCGTGCCCGCGCCACGGCACGCGAGTACGTCAAGCGCTACCTCGGCCTGCGCAACTACACCGCTAATCTGCTCCGCCTCGGCTTCACCGAGCAGGACATCAGTGGCGACGGCTCGGACTCGCTGGTGGACCGGATCGTTCCCACCGGCACCGTTGAGCAGGTCGCCGAGATGGCTCGCGCGCACATCGACGCCGGCGCCGACCACGTGTGCCTGCAGCCGCTGACCGCTCCCGGCGTCCCGCGCGCGGAGTGGACCGCGCTGGCCCGCGTCCTGCTGGGCTAACCAGGCTTCAGCACGCGGATCAGCAGGCCCTCGACGGCGATGCCGTAGTCAATCGAGTCGCCGGCCGACCGCGGCATGCACGTCTTGGCGTCGATCGCCAGGTCGCGCTGCCCGCGCTGCCGCTCCAACGGCGGCCCGCTGGCCCCAGGCGGAGTGGGAACGCGGGCGATCGGCGTTCCGTTCGGCCGGCAGAAGCGCAACTGCCCGCGCCGGGCCCGGCTGACTTGATAGCCGCCCTCGTGGACCAGCCGGTGATGGTGCGAGCAGAGCTGCACCAGGTTGCTCAAGGTCGTCGGGCCGCCGCGAGCCCAGTGATGGATGTGATGCGCGTGCAGGTAACGCGTGTGGGTGCAGCCCGGAAATGCACAGCCGCGGTCGCGCGCTCGCAGCGCCCGTCGCAACGCGGGGGCAATCGTGCGCGTCCGCTTGCCGCTCGCGACCGGCTTTCCGTCCCGCTCGATGATCACCGCCGCCGCGGCGTCGCAACCGAGCCGGCGGACCGTCTCCGGCGCCAGCGCCGGTCCGTCCTCGAGCTGCGCCTGCTCAGAGATCCGCTCGCCGGTCAGGCTTTCGGAGTCGATGTGGATCACCAGCTCGCACGGATGCGCGCGGCCGTCCGCGTCGGCGCTCGTCAGGGCCGTGCGGGCGAGCGCGACGAGCGCATCCGCCTTTCGCCCGGGGCCGGGATGATCGGCGCTCACGTGCTCGCACATCGCGAGGGCCTTGAGCAGCAGCGCTCCGTCCTCCGCCGGCAGCCGGCAGTCGAGGCGCAGCGATCCATCGTCCTCCCAGCTGTGACGAAGGGCGCGGCGCACGTAACTGTCATGGGCCGCCGACGTGCTCACCGCTAAGGCGCTGCGGTAGCCGCGGACCAGCTTCTCGAGCTGTGCGCCGGTCGCGTGGCGCGCAAGCTCGACCAGCTGTCCTTCGATCGCGGGCGTGGCGACGCGGGTGATCGCCCTCGCCTTGCTGTAGGACAGCTCGCCGGACGCAAATGCCTCGCGCAGCAGTGGCAGCTGGCGCAGCGCCTTGGCGACGCGCACGTGTTGGCGGGCGGCACCCAGCCCGATGCCGCAGCGCCATGACAGCCAGTGCGCGCACGACACCACACCCCATTCGGCCCATCCAAGCCGCTCGTCGAACTCGCCGAGCAGCAGCAGCCAGCGGCATGTCGCGGCCGCGAGGTGCGCGGCCAGCTCACAGATCTCGCGTTCGAGCTGCTCGAGCGATCTCTTGGGCTGCTCGGGATCGGTAGGCGGCGGCGGTTCCGAGGTCGTGGGAAGCGAACACATGTTCGATAGAGTAGGCAAGGGGTCGGACGGAAAGGAGGCGCCCGTCGCCGGGTGGCGGAAAGCCGGGCCTGTCGCTGGGAATTGCGCAACCAGATGGTTGCGGTTCCGCGGAACCGCCGACACGCGTTGACCAGGACCCACGAGCAGTTGCCCCAACCGCATCACGGTCTCGAACAGTCCGCCGGGTGAGCGGGTCAGGGGTCGGCCGGGCTCCCGGGCGGCGAGCCGGCGCCACCGGCGCCCGCGAGCTCGTCGCGTACCGCGGGCAGGTGAGATGACTCGGGCACCGGCATGGTGAGCGAGAACCGGGCCCTCGCGACCTGGGCCTCCGTCCCGGCTGCGGTCCAGTGCACGGCCGCGGCTGGGTAGCGCAGCAGTGCGTGCCAGGTGGCGGGCCCGAGGATGCCATCGACCTGGAGCCCATGCGTCTGCTGGAAGCGCTGGATCGCGGCAAGCGTGAGTGCGCCGTAGACGCCGTCGACAAGCAGTGGATAGCCAGCTGAGATCAGGTGCTCCTGTGTCCAGACGACCAAGTCACCTGCGGCGCCCGGGCCGAGCGACGGCGCGACCGGCTGCGCGGCGACACCGGTCAACGAGCCCGCCGGGCGCGAGAGCGCGATCCACGAGGACGTCGTGGACTCCGCCATGTCCCACCAGCTGACACCTGGCGCGCCGTAGACGCGCGAGAGCTGGCGAAAGAGGAAGATCTGGTCCGGCGGGGGCGGGCCGTTCACCTGGCCAACCGGTGCGATCGGCCGCCCGTAGAGGATGTTGTAGTCGTACGTGTGCGCGTACACGTCATAGACGCTCGCGCCGATCTCGGCCCAGTACATCTGCGGCATGTTGTACTGGGCGCCGCCGGGCCCGAGGAAGACGGAGTAGGGGAAGGCAGGGTGATAGTCGATATAGGGGAGGCCCGCGAGCGCGACCGGAAACCTGGGGCCGATCAGCTTGCGCAGCCAGGCGATGTAAGTCTGCGCCTGGACATAGTTGTCGGGCTGCGTCTCGTACTGATTCTCGGCGTCGATCAACAGGCAGTCCGCGCCATCCTGAACGGCGGCGGCGCCGATGTACGCCTCCTCAATCGGATTCTGGCCATAGACGAATTGCCATGCGCACACGCGCAGGTGGTTGGCGTGCAATGTCGAGACGAGCTGACGATTGAACTGCGGCCAGATGGCGGTGCCGTCGCCGCTCTTGATCATCAGCGTGCCGATCCCGTACTGGTGCGCCGCGGCGACGATCGCCGCGAGGTCGCCGCCGTCGGTCGCGTCGAGCACCCAGATCCACATGCCGCGACCAGCGAACGGGTCGTTGCGCGGCGCCGGCTGGCTGCCGGGGGCGAAACCAGCGCCCCCGGACGGGCCGTCGGCTGACGCGACCCCTGGGGCAAGTGCACCCAGGACCAAGCAAGCCAGCGCCAATACCAGTACCAGCGCCTGAGCCGTGCGAGTGCACGCCGTCCGGCGATCCCACATCGCGCGTCACCGTAGCGAACGACCCAGACACACACTGCAAGTTGCGCTTCGCCGCCGCGGGGCGAAGCGCAACTTGTGAATTACACGACGCTGCCGGCTACTTGATGAACAGAATCTCTGAGTATGGTGGCAGTGGCCACAGATCGTCCGCGACGATCCGCTCGAGCTTGTCGGCAACCTCGCGCACACCGTCCATCGCCGGGATCACCTCGTCGCGCATGTAGACCGTATGGCCGAGGACGTCGTCGTGTGGCTGGTGCTCGGACAGGTTCGCCTCCTCGAGCGCCTTGATCGCGACCGTCAATTCGGCGATCAGGTCGGAGGTCTCGCCCGCGAGCTCGGTCAGCTCCGCCCCGAGCAGCAGCGTCAAGTGACGCGCCGCTGCCGGCAGCACCATCGTGCGCGCGATCGACGCCGCGGTCTCCGCCTCGATGTTGAGCTTCGTCACGTACTCCTCGGCGAACACCTCATAGCGCGATTCCAGCTCGCGCGGCGAGAGCACGCCGTAGTTCGAGAACAGCGACTGGGTCTCCTCCGAGATCAGGTACGGCAACGCGTCGGGCGTGGCGCGGAGATTCAGCAGTCCGCGGTCCGCAGCCTCGGCGTGCCACTCCTCGGAGTAGTTGTCCCCGCCGAACACGATGCGCTTGTTGGCGGCGTAGCTGCGCTGCAGGATCGGTCGCAGCGCGGCCTCGAGCTCGGTTCCCGCCTGCAGCGCATCCTCGAGCTCCTCGGCGAGATCGTCGATCGCGTCGGCGACGATCGTGTTCAGGACCGTGTTCGGCAGCGACAGCGACATGCTGGAGCCGAGGGCGCGGAACTCGAACTTGTTGCCGGTGAACGCGAAGGGGCTGGTTCGGTTGCGGTCGCCGCCGTGCATCGGCAGCGGCGGCAGGACCGGCGTGCCGAGGCCGAGGAACGACCCGGGCGTCGACTCGCCCGCCTCGCCGCGCTCGATCGCCCCGAAGACCTTCTCGAGCTCCGCGCCGAGGAACACCGAGATGATCGCGGGGGGCGCCTCGTTGGCGCCGAGGCGATGATCCTGACCGGCCGACGCGATCGACGCCCGGAGTAGTCCCTGCCACTTGTTGACCGCCTGCAGGACGGCGGCGCAGAAGAAGAGGAACTCGATGTTTTCGTGCGGCGTCTCGCCCGGTTCGAGCAGGTTGTTGCCCGTGTCGGTGCCCATCGACCAGTTGTTGTGCTTGCCCGAGCCGTTGACGCCGGCGAACGGCTTCTCGTGCAGCAGGCAGACGAGGCCGTAGCGGCGGGCCACGTTCTGCATGATCTGCATCGTCAGCTGCTGGTGGTCGGAGCCGACGTTCGAGTTCTCGAACACCGGCGCGATCTCGTACTGGTTCGGCGCGACCTCGTTGTGCCGCGTCTTGACGGGAACGCCCAGCTTCGCGAGCTCGCGCTCGGTGTCGAGCATGCACGCGAGGATCCGCTCCGGGATCGAGCCGAAGTAGTGGTCGTCGAGCTCATGGCCCTTGGGGGGCTTGGCGCCGAACAGCGTCCGCCCGGTGGTGATCAGGTCCGGCCGCTCGAAGTAGTACTGCTCGTCGATCAGGAAGTACTCCTGCTCCGGGCCGACGGTCGTGAACACGCGCTGGGAGGTCGTGTCGCCGAACAGGCGCAGCCCGCGGATCGCCGACTTCGACAGCGCGTCCATCGAGCGCAAGAGCGGGATCTTGTGATCGAGCGCCTCGCCGGTCCAGGACGCGAACGCCGTCGGGATGCAGAGCAGCGCGCCGTTGGGGTTCTCGAGGATGAAGGCCGGGCTCGTGGGGTCCCAGGCCGTGTACCCGCGCGCCTCGAACGTGGCGCGGATCCCGCCGGTCGGGAAGCTCGAGGCGTCCGGCTCCCCCTGGATCAGCTCCTTGCCCGAGAACTCCGCCAGCGCCGTCCCCTCGCCGGTCGGGGCGTAGAAGCTGTCGTGCTTCTCGGCGGTCGAGCCCGTCAGCGGCTGGAACCAGTGCGTGTAATGGGTCGCGCCCTTCTCGAGCGCCCACTCCTTCATCGCGAGCGCGACCGCGTCCGCGAGCGAGGTGTCGAGCGCCTCGCCGCGCGCGAGCGTCTGCTGCAGTCGGCGGAACACATCTCGCGGCAGGCGCTGGCGCTGCACGGCCGGGCTGAACACGTTGGCGCCGAACACCTGGTTGTCGGCAACCGTGAGGTCAGGCGCGCCGAGCGCGCCTCCGTCCGGGGTCCACTGGGCTGCGAGGACGTTCTGCTGGCGAATGCGCGGCATGCGAGTTCTCAGTTCCTTCCGTATTAGCGTGCCAAGGTCTGCGGGCGCGGCAGAGCCACGCCCCGCGAGACGTCGTCGCGGAAGCGTAGGCCAGGCCCTCGAGCGCGTCACTATCCACGTGGCCAAACCTCATACGGCGTGGAATACTCGGCCGGTGGCATTCCATGCCGAGCTTGCGCCGACGCTGTACGTGGCGGCGAACGGGCGCTACGAGCAGATGCCGTACCGCCGCTGCGGTCGCAGCGGCCTGCAACTGCCGGCGATCTCGCTCGGTCTGTGGCAGAACTTCGGCGACGACTTCCCGCTGGCGAACAGCCGCGCGATCCTGCGGCGCGCGTTCGACCTCGGGATCACCCACTTCGACCTCGCCAACAACTACGGGACGCCGTACGGGAGCGCCGAGCTCAACTTCGGGCGCATCTTCGCCGAGGACTTCGCGCGCTACCGCGACGAGCTCGTGGTCTCGACCAAGGCCGGCTACGACATGTGGCCGGGACCGTACGGCGAATGGGGCTCGCGCAAGTACCTGCTCGGTAGCCTCGAGCAGAGCCTGCGACGGATGCGGCTCGAGTACGTCGACATCTTCTACTCGCACCGCTTCGACCCGGACACGCCGCTCGAGGAGACGATGGGCGCGCTCGACGCCGCCGTACGGCAGGGCAAGGCGCGTTACGTTGGGATCTCCTCCTATGGTCCCGAGCGCGCCGCCGAGGCGGCGAACATCCTGCGGGCGCTCGGCACGCCATGCCTGATCGAGCAGCCCTCCTATTCGCTGCTGAACCGCTGGATCGAGGGAGGCCTGCTCGACGTGCTCGAGCGCGAGGGAATCGGCTGCATCGTGTTCTCGCCGCTCGGGCAGGGGCTCCTGACCGGCAAGTATCTGGACGGGGTGCCCGAGGACTCGCGGGTCCGGCGGGGCAGGCTCTTCTCCGCCGATCTGCTGACCGACGAGACGCTCGCGCGTGTGCGCGGGCTGAACGAGATCGCGAGGCGTCGCGGTCAGACGCTCGCGCAGCTCGCGATCGCGTGGGTGCTGCGGGATCCTCGGGTGACCTCGGCGCTGCTCGGCGCCAGCAGCGTCGCGCAGCTCGAGCAGAACATGGCCGCGCTGGCGCATCTGCAGTTCGACGCCGCGGAACTGGAGGAGATCGACCGCTACGCGGTCGACAGCGGGATCAACATGTGGACGCAATCGAGCACGAGCTAGCGCGCGCGGTCAAGGAGTCGTAAGGACTTGGCCGTTCGGCTCGACGTAGAGCTGCGGCGGCGTCTGGCGGATGCTCACGATGAACGTACCCGCCGGCCGGGAGCCGTCCGCGAGCACGGCGACGGCCTTGCCGTTCAGCCCCGCCGCGACCTGATAGCGGACGAGGTAGCGCCCGGACTGAACGGCCGTCAGGCGCCACTCGAAACGAGCAACTTCTCCCGGGCGCAGCTCGCCGAGCGCCCACGTGTTCGAATAGGCGGTGACGGCGGAGCCAAGCCCGTATGACTCGCAGCTGTATCCGCAGCGTCCAGGTGGCCGCGTGATGATCCACACCGGTCGCGAATGGTTGGCGAGCCCGGGCTGCGCGAGCCAGGTCGAGAACGCCTGCACCGCGGTGCCGTACAAGGGGTTGGTGATCGTGACCGCGATGTTCGGGATCGTCTGGGTGCCGCTGTTGCGAACCGCGATCAACAGGTCGGTCCGCTGAGCGAGCCGCTGGCTCGCCGGAAAGCGCGCCGCGAGGATCTGGACCGGAAAGCTGCCCCTGGGCTCGTTGGCATCCTGGCGCGCCCCCGACCCGCACGCGGTGAGCAGCGCACACGCACACCAACACGCGAGCGTCACTGACAGCGCCCGCCACCCCCAACAGTTGCCGTTTGGTGCGCGCAATGCGGTTGACGTAGGCTACGCCGAGCTTGATCAGAACAGCCGCCGACCGCGCGTTCCTACCGACGAAGAACGTGCTCGAAGAGGTCGGGAACATGATGATCCTGACCGGCAGGACGATCGTCTCGGCGGTGCGCCCTCCATACCCGTACGGAAGCGAGTTCGTCAGTCAGTTCCTGTTCGCGATCAGGTTGTGCTGGTTCCCGCTGCTGATCTCGACGATCGCATTCGGCTATGAGGCACCCGGTCTCCAGGCGGCCAACTTCCTCGTCCTGTTCGGCGCGCTCGACCGGCTCGGCGGGTTCTTCGTGCTGGCCTCGATCCGGGAGTTCGCGCCGTTCGTCGACGCGATCGTCCTCGCCGGCGTGGCCGGCACCGCGATCACCGCCGATCTGGGGGCGAGGAAGATCCGCGAGGAGCTCGATGCGCTCCAGGTGCTCGGGGTCGACCCGATCAAGAACCTCGTCGTGCCGCGCTTCCTCGCGCTGATGCTGGTGACGGGCCTGTTCGACATCTACGCGCTGCTGTTCGGCATCTTCGGAGGGGTCCTCGCGACACTCGTCAACCATGCGCCGTTGGGGCCGTTCTTCGCGACCTTCTTCAACAACGCCGAGACGACCGACCTGTGGGGTTCGGTCGTCAAGACGACGCTGTTCGGCGCGATCATCGCGATCGTCTGCTGTTACAAGGGGATGACGGCGTCGGGTGGCGCCGAGGGCGTCGGCCGGGCGGTCAACCAAGCGGTCGTGATCGCGTTCCTCGGCGTGTTCGCGTTCAACTACGTGTTCACGCAGACGCTGCTCGCGACCCACCCCGAGATCACCACGGTCGCCAAGTGATGCCCGAGCTAGTCGAAACCCCGAAGGGCTGGATCGAGAGCTTCGGCGAGATCGTCAAGTTCGGCGCGCGGATGATCGGCGAGGTCTTGAGCCTGCGCGTGTTCCGGTTCTTCGGCGAGACGCTGCGCCAGGCGGGGATCCTGATCGTCGGCTCGACGCTAGTGATCTGGGGCCTGGTGTTCATCATCGGCCTCGAGTGCGGCGTCGAGGGCGCCTACTTCGACCGCGCCAACGGAGTGCCCGCGTATGCCGGCGTGTTCGCCGCGTGGTGTGACCTGCGGGAGCTGGTGCCGCTCGCGTTCGGTTACATGATGGCCGCCAAGATCGGCACCGGGCTCGTCGCCGAGCTCGGCTCGATGCGGATCTCGGACGAGATCGACGCGCTCGAGGTGATGGGAATCAGCGGGATGACGTTCCTGTGCGCGACCCGCCTGCTGGCCTCATGGATCGTGCTGCCGTTCGTGTACATCTGCTCGATCGGCGCCGGCTTCCTCGCGAGCTATCTGGTGGTGGTGCAGCAGATCGGGGATGTGTCCTCGGGCGGCTTCTTCCTGATCTTCTGGCAGTTCCAGAACCCAACCGACCTGCTGTACAGCCTGATCAAGGCGATGGCGATGGCGACGATCGTCGTGCTCGTCGGCTGCTATTACGGATATACAGCCAGCGGCGGTCCGGTCGGCGTTGGCACCGCGACGGCAAAATCGATGGTCTTGAACATAGTTTCTGTGCACCTGGTAGGAGCGCTCGGCACCCAGCTGTTCTGGGGCGCGAACCCCAGGGCGCCGATTGGAGGCTGACGGGATGGCGGACAAAGACGTTTCACGGGTCTCGGTGGTCGACGAGCAGCCGCCGCGCCCGGCGCCGCCCCCGGGTGCGAGCGAGGACGAATACCGCTGGCACACCTACCGCGTGTATCCCTCCGGGCGTCCCGACGCGGTCGAGTTCCTCGACGTCTACAAGTCGTTCGGCCGGGCGCACATCCTCCGTGGCTTGAACATGGGCCTTCCCGAGGGAATGGTGTCGATGATCCTGGGGCCGTCCGGCACCGGCAAGTCGGTCTGCATCAAGCACATGGTCGGGCTGCTGTATCCCGACCGGGGAGACATCCTCGTCCACGGCGAGTCGGTTCCGAACATGCGCGACGACGACCTGTTCGAGATGCGCAAGAAGTTCGGCCTGCTGTTCCAGGACGGCGCGCTGTTCGGCTCGATGAACCTGTATGACAACGTCGCGTTCCCACTGCGCCAGCACACGGAGAAGAGCGAGGCGGAGGTCGAGGAGACCGTGATGCGACGGCTGAACGAGGTCGGCCTCGGGAACTCGCGCGAGAAGATGCCCAACGAGCTCTCGGGCGGCATGCGCAAGCGCGCCGGATTTGCCCGCGCACTCGTGCTCGAGCCGGACATCGTGCTGTTCGACGAGCCGGACTCGGGCCTCGATCCCGTGCGGACGGCGCTGCTGGGCGAGCTGATCCTCGAGATCCACCGAGACATGATGGAAGAGGCCAAGGCAAAGCAGAAGCCGCACCTGCCGACGTTCTGCGTGATCACGCACGACATCATGAGCGCGCGTCGAGTGGCCGATTACATCAACGTCCTGTGGAAGGGACGGATCGTCGAGGCGGGGCCGGCCGAGGACATGCTGAACTCCGAGAACCCGTTCATCCGCCAGTTCCTCTCCGGTGAGTCAAACGGCCCGCTAACGATGGACTGAGCCACCGTGGGCGAGCGAATCGCGCGGCTCGCGCGGCGCGCCGCGGCCAGGCCGAAATGGACGCTCGGGGTGATCGCGGCCGCGGCGCTGTGCGGCGGCGTGCTCGCGCTGCGCCTGCGGCCCTCCGCCGACATCGACACGTTCGTCTCGGGCTCCTCGCCGGCAGCCAGCGCCACGCACGAGGACTATGTTCACTTCGGCCAGGACGCGATCATCGTGTTGATCCGCGAACCGCTGACGGAACTGGTCGAGGGCCGGGACCTGATCAAGGTCAGCGAGCTCGAGGCGTGCCTGGCGGGTCAGGCTCTTGTGTACAGCAACCAGCTGAAGGCGTACGCGCCCGCGCCGGCGGGAACGCGGGCGCCGTACGGCGGCTCCGGGAGCCCGTGCGCGAAGCTGATGCGCGCTCACCCGGCGCAGGTCGTCTACGGCCCGGGGACGTTTCTGAACCGCGCCGTCGCCGCCGTCAACGAACAGGTGCAGGCACTCACCACGACGGCGCAGCAGGAGGTGCAACGGGCCTACCGGACCGCTTATCGTCTCGCTCTGGCGCAGCACAGCGAGCGCGCCCGCGCGCTCGCGGACGCGCGCTCGGCGAGGGAACTGGCCGCGGCCCAGGCGCTGGACCAGCTGTATCAGCTCTACGTGCAGTCGGGCATCTCCGGAACGCCGCAGATCGGCGATCCGCGCTTCATCCCGCAGATCGTGTTCGACCCCTCGCGCGCCGCCGGTCAGCCGAAGGCGCGGTTCGCGTACCTATTCCCGAGCGCGGATTCCGCGCTGATCCAGGTGCGGCTGCGAGCCGGGCTCGACGACGCGCAGCAGGCACAGGCGATCTCCTGGATCCGCGCGGCGGTCGCGATGCCGGTGTTCCGGCTCTCGCACGGCGGCTCCTACACGGTGACGGGGGCGCCGATCGTGATCAGCGACCTGGCCGCGGTCATCACCCACTCGGTCGTTTTGCTGCTGCTCGGCGCGATTGCCGTGATGGCCCTCGCGCTGCTGCTCGTGTTCCGCGGACGGCCCCGGCTGGCGCCGCTCGCGATCGCGCTGGCGGCGGCCGGGATCACGTTCGGCGCGATGTCGCTGCTCGGAGCCTCGCTGACGCTGGCCTCGATCGCCGTCCTGCCGATCCTGATCGGGCTCGGGGTCGACTATGCGATCCAGTTTCAGGCGCGGATCGAAGAGACGGGTCTCCCTCGCGACGGGCCGCCGCCCGGCGCGGCCGCGATCGCGACGGCGGCGCTGGCGACCGCCGCCGGCTTCCTCGTGCTGCTGCTATCGCCCGTTCCGATGGTCCGCGGTTTCGGCGTGCTGCTCGTGGTCGGCATCGCGGTCGCGCTGGGCTGCGCACTGACGGCGGTGCCCGCGGTCCTCGCGCTCGGGGGACGTGACGGCGGCAAGCTGGGGGCCTCGGCGCGCGGCGCCGGAGACATCTTGCGCGACGCGCGCGCCCGCGCGACGAAGAGCTTCAGGCCAGGCCGGCCGCGACCGACCCCACTACGCGTCCTCAGTGCGATCGCGTCCCGCCCGTGGCCCGTGCTCGCGCTCGGGGCACTGCTCGCCGCGGCCGGCTGGGCCGCCGCAACGCGCACCGCGGTCCAGTCCGACGTCACGAAGCTCGTCCCGGCGAACATGCCGGCGCTGCGCGATCTGCACACGCTCGAGCGCGTCACCGGCGTCTCCGGCGAGATCGACGTCCTCGTCAGCGCAGCGGACGTGACGAACGTGCGAACGGTCGCTTGGATGCGCAGCTACCAGAAGCAGCTGCTCGCTCACTTCGGCTACAGCGACAGCCGCGGTTGCGCCGTCGCGACGTTGTGCCCGGCGCTCTCGCTCCCCCCCCGATCTCTTCTCGGGGCAGCTGACGCAGAGCTCGATCCGCGGCCTGCTCGATTCGGTTCCGCCGTACTTCTCCCAGGCCGTGATCACCCCCGACCACCGCGAGGCGGCGATCGCGTTCGGCATCCGGCTGATGCCGCTGTCCAGACAACAGCAAGTGATCGACTACATGGCCTCGCACCTGCATCCGCCGACCGGAGTCAGCGCCGAGCTCGCCGGCCTGCCGGTGCTCGCCGCGCAGGCCGACACCGCGCTGGCATCGCCGAGCCGGCGCTCGCTGACCGTGCTCGCCGGCCTGCTCGCCGTCGCGCTCGTGCTGCTGGCGATCTTCCGCGATCTGCGCCGCGCGCTGGTTCCGCTCGTGCCGATCGTGCTGGCGAGCGGCTGGTCGGCGCTGATCCTGTACGCGACGAGGGTGCCGCTGAATCCGATGTCGGCGACCTTGGGCGCGCTCGTGATCGCGATCTCGACGGAGTTCAGCGTGCTGCTGTCCGAGCGCTTTCGCGAGGAGCGCGCCCATCGCGACCTCGCCGCCGCGCTCGCGTTCACGTATCGCCGGACCGGCGCGGCCGTGCTCGCGTCGGGGATAACGGCGATCGCCGGCTTCGGCGTGCTCGCCGTCTCGGACATCACGATGCTGCGCGACTTCGGGCTCGTCACGCTCGTCGACCTGACCGTCTCGCTCGCCGGCGTGCTCGTCGTGCTGCCGGCTGCGCTCGCGCTCGCCCATCGCGAACGGCCGGCGGCCGCGCGGGTCCCCGCGATCGCCCGTGGTTGACACACGGCGCTACAAGTGGATGATCGGCGGCTTCGGCTTGCTGCTGCTGGCCGCGTTCACCGTCTACCAACTGACCAGCCACGGCGTCGCGACCGCCGGCGTGCCGGCCGGCAAGCGGCTGCCGCTGTTCGTGGCGCCCCTCGCCGTCGGTGGGCCAGATCTCGACGCGAACATCATCCCGCGCTGCGACCCGGCGCACCCAAACCCGCGCGGCCTGAACGTGTGCGGGCGCACGCCGCTGGTGCTGGGCTTGTTCGTGACCGGATCGCGCGCGTGTACGCGGGAGGTCGACACGATCCAGGCGGTGGCCGGCGAGTTCTCCGGCAGCGGCGTCCAGTTCGCTGCCGTCGCGGTCGGCGCGAGTCAGGCGCAGACCGCGGCGCTCGTCCGCGCGCGGCACTGGTCGATCCCGATCGCGTTCGATCGCGACGGCGCAATCGCGAGCCTGTACGGCGTATCGGTCTGCCCGATGGTCGAGCTGGCCCGCGGCGA
Organism: uncultured Solirubrobacterales bacterium; assembly: GCA_963763525.1. Classification (GTDB taxonomy): domain Bacteria; phylum Actinomycetota; class Thermoleophilia; order Solirubrobacterales; family Solirubrobacteraceae; genus Palsa-465. The sequence continues at coordinate 247,256 of CAVXPA010000002.1, read as the reverse complement.
CGGGGTCGTCGCCCAGCGGCTGATCGGCTACCACTGGCTCAGCCGGGCCGCACTGGCGGCGCGCGTGCGGACGCTCCTCGGAGGCGCGAGCTGAAGGCGCAGGCAGGGTTCGTCGACGACCGCGTGCGGGCCGAGCTTCCCGGCCTGCGGCTCGATTGGCTCACGGCCGGCGGCGGCTCGCACCCGAGCCCGCGCGCGCTCAAGCAGCGGCTCGCGCAGCTCGCGGGTCGCTACCGCGGCGCGGACGTCGTCGCGATGGCGGCGCAGCCGATCCCGCACGCGTACCGGACGTGCTTTCGCCAGATCGGTCTCGATCCCGATGCGACCAGGATTCCGAGCGAACAAGCCGCGGTCGAGCGCCTCCTGCATGGCGGCTTCCCCTCCCGCGGGCTGGTCGACGACGCCCTTCTGATCGCGCTCCTGGAGACGGGGGTCCCCGTCTGGGCCCTGGACGCCGAGCGCGTCGACGGCGCTCTCGGCATCCGCCTGACGATCGCCGGCGAACGCCTCGGCGCCCGCAAGAGCGCGCCGGCGATCCCGTCCGGTCGCCTCGTGATCGCCGATCGCAGCTGCGTCCAATCGCTCCTGTTCGGCCCCGTGGCGCCTGGCCATGGCGTCGGCGCGCGCACCACGCGGCTGGTGCTGTTCGCGGTCGGGGTCGCCGGCGTCTCGACGATGCACGTGGAGGAGGCCCTTTGGTCAGCCGTCGAGGCGCTGCGCCGGTGGTAGGCTGGCGCGAAATGACGGAGCTGCTGAGCGGGCTCGGCGCCGACCTCGATCGAGAGGTCACCGAGGAAGCGCAGCTGGCGGCGCGTCGGGCGTTGCAGGCGCAGATCGCACGCCTCGAGCACGAGCTGGCGTACGCGCTCGTGACCGCGTACGAGCTCGGTGACGTCGCACTGCCCCCGGCGGCGCCGAGAGTGGCGCAGGCGCGGCTGCTCGACCTCGGCGAGCTCGAGCTGGCGCGCGACGAGCTCGCTGGCCGCGTTCACGCCGCGTCGGTCGCGATCGCGACCAGAGCGAAGGACCAGGGGGCGTCCCGCGCCGCGCTCGAGCAGATGCGCCTGGAGCCGGCACGGCATCGCTTCGCGCGTGTCCGCTGCCGGGACGTCGGCGAGCCTGGCTGCGGTGCCTGGCAGGTACGGCCACGCCTGGGGCCGATTGGCATGCTGATGGGGTGGTGGCAGGTCAAGCTCTCCTCTGGCTGCCCGTTAGCCAAGGGCCCCGGCGGCGCGCCGGCGGCCCTTCCATCCGATGCGCAAGTCGCTGAGAACCGGCGCCGGGGCGGTCCTGGTCGTGCTGATCATGGTGATTGGCAGCTTCGTGCTGTGGGTCGGAACACCGCTGGCGTGGCTCTGGATCGGCTCGCAGATCCAGGGGGCGACCGCGTCGCTCGGGACCGCGCTGGGCGCGATGTTCGTCGGCGTGCTCGTCACGATCGCGTTGCTGGGAGCGCTGCTCGCGAAGCTCAGCAACGTCTACCGCGCCAACCGGCGCTCGCGGGGGATGGACGATCCCGGGCATCTCGTGCTGGAAGGAGTGCTCGTCGTCAGCGCCAGCTTCACGCTCGCCGCGTTCGTCGTCTGGTTCCTGTTCTTCGCCGGCACCAGCCCCGTGCCGATCGGGCTGCAGTTGTAGTGCCGCGAGCGCCGAGGCCTCGCGGCACTACATCGTCGTACGGCTACGCCCCAACCAGATCGAACTCGCGCGAGTGCAACGGCTCGTCGATGAGCATTTCGCACTCCGGCGCCTGCCGCAGGCCGAGCTGATTCGCGAGTACTCGACGCTGCCGCTCGGTCAATTCTCCAAGCGGCTTCGTTTCGCTGATCTGGTTGCGCTGCAGGAACTTCCTGCACCTCGTGTTCCCCCAGCGGCGCTGGCTGGTCAGGAGATCCCCGACTGCCCAGCTACACGCCTCGCGAGGTGGGGCGAGGATGACTTCTGCCGCGGACACGTGCCCGTCCGCGATCCGGCGCTTGAGCTCGGCACGGGCGAGCCGTACCTCGTTTGCCCGCCCGAGCGCTCGCATCCGCTGCGGCGCCGAGGTCATCGTCGCGGTTTGCTTCATCTGGGTATCTCTCTCCCTGCGTTCATGTCCGCCGCAGCGAACCGGTGGCTGAGTCTTTGCCAGCGACCGCAGAGCATCCAACTGCGTCCCGCCGGTTCCTGCTTTTTTGGGAAGTTGAGGCCGGTCGTGTGTCCGACTGTTTGCGCCCCGGCCGCGCGTTGAATTCCGATCTCCGCGTTGCCTGGCCGACGACCTTGACGATCAGGGCAAGCTACGCCAACCAAGGAGTAACAGCAATGTCACAACTGGAAGACCATGCGCTAGGAGCGTGAATTTTCTGATCGGCGCGGCTTGTGCCCAGACGCACAAGCCAGAGGCCCTCCCTGGCGGCGGCGATCAGGGCGCCGGGAGTGGTCCATGCTCAGCCTCGAAGGCCGCCTTCGCCTGCGCGAATGCCTCCAGCGCGCGGTCCAGCGTGGCGTGGTCGTGGCTCGCCATCAGGCTCGTTCGCAGGAGCGCGCCGGACGGGGGCACGGCCGGATGAATCGCGACGTTTACGTACACGCCGGCTTCGTACAGCGCCTTCCAAAGGAACACGGCCTTCCAGTCGTCGCCGACGACGACTGGAACGACCGGCGTGACGATCTCGCTGCCGTCCGCAGCGCGGCTGCGGTCGACCACGCGGAAGCCGAGCTGCCCGAGGCCCGCCGCCAGGTAGCGAGCGTTGTCGAGCACCCGCGCGAACAGCTCCGGGCCCTCGTCCGAGCGGCAGATCCGCACTGCCTCGAGCGCCGCGCCGATCGCCGCCGGCACGCCCGAGGCGGTGAAGATGAACGGCCTCGAGGAGATCCGCAGGAACTCGATCACCTCGGCCGGGCCGGCGATCACGCCGCCACAGGACGCGAGCGACTTCGAGAACGTCGCCATCCGCAGGTCGACCCGGTCCTCGACAGCGAGCAGCTCGCTGGTGCCGGCGCCGCGCGCGCCGAGGACGCCGAGCGCGTGGGCCTCGTCGACCATCAACCGCGCTCCGAAGCGGGCGCACAGCTCGGCGATCTCGGGCAGCCGCGCGACGTCGCCCTCCATCGAGAACACGCCGTCGACGACGACCAGGATGCCGCCGCCGTCATTGCTCGCGTACTCGAGCGCGTGCTCGAGACGGTCGGGGCGGTTGTGCGCGAACGGTCGCATCTTGGCGCCCGCGAGCAGGCAGCCGTCGAGGATCGACGCGTGATCTCCCTTGTCCACGACGACCGTATCGCCGCGCGCGAGGATCGTCCCGAGGGTCCCGACGTTCGCCTGGTGACCGGTCGTGAAGACGAGCGCTGCTTCGGTCTCGAGCCACTCCGCGAGCTCTCGTTCGAGCTCGACGTGCAGGTCGATCGTGCCGTTCAGAAAGCGCGAGCCGGTGAGGCCGGTTCCGTATCGGTTGAGCGCTGCGAGCGCCCCCTGCTTGACGCGCTCGTCGCCGGTGAGCCCGAGGTAGTTGTTCGACCCGAGCATGATCCGGCGCTTGCCCTCCATCTCGACGACCGGCAGTGTCGGTCCTTCGAGGATCCGGAAGTAAGGCAGCGCGTCGAGCTCGCGGGCCAGCTTGAGCTGCTCAAGCCGCTCGTGCTCGCGGGCCTTGGCGAAGACGTCGATCGAGGTGGGCATCGCGAGGCGCACGTATCGTACGAGCAATCGTCGCCGAGGGACACGTTAGGATCCATGAGCAGATGAGTGACGAGTACAGCGGGGGGCCGATCGACGACGCCGAAGTCGAGGAGGAGACGGTCGACGGCGTCCCGGTGCTCGCGTCGCCGGTGGCACTCGAGCGCGACTCCCCGGCGGCGCTGCCGGCGATCCAGGCCGCGGCTGTCGCCGCGACCGGGTTCATCGCCGGCGCCGCGACGGTCGCGCTGGTACGGCGCCGGAGCGCGCGCAAGGTGGCGCGGGGCCGCCGCGCGGGCGGCGTGCGCCGCGACGCGGTCGCGACGCTGCCGGTGGTCGCGAGCCGCACTTTTCTGATCGACGTCCACGTGCTCGCGAAACCGGGCGAGTGAGGGAGGCAGACGGCGCCCTCGAGCTCCGACTCGAGGTCCGCCCCCGGTGGGTGTTCAGGCTCCCGCGCCACGGCGGCTGGGACGCGCTGACGCGGATCGACGCAGGCGTGCTCCGGCGCCTGGTGCACGCCGGCGATGAGCCGGTGCTCGTGAGCGTCGCGCAGCCGGCGGCCGAGCGCGTGCTGTTCGCGGCCCGCGCGCGCTCGCGCGCCGGCGCCGAGTGGGGAATCGAACGAATGCGCCACGCGCTCGGGGTCGATCAGGACCTGCGCCCGTTCTACGAGCGCTTCCGGTTCGATCCGTTGATCGGCACGGGGGTCAGGACAGCACCGGAGCTGCGCGTCGGAGGCAGGCCGGACCCGTTCGAGGCGCTCGCGTGGGCGATCTGCGAGCAGCTGATCGAGTCCGAGCGGGCCGCGGCGATCCAACGCCGCTTGGTCTGGTCCCTCGGCTGCCGCCACGAAGGCATGCGCGACTCCCCCAGCGCGAGCACGCTGGCGGTGCAGGCGCCCGCCCGGCTCGAGTCCCTCGGCCTCTCGGCCGGGCGCGCGCTGGCGCTCGTGCGCGTGGCGCGCGAGGTCGCCACCGGCCGCGTCGACCTGTACGGCGCCGAGCACGAGCGCGGCTGGCGACGCCTGCGCGCGATTCCCGGGATCGGGAGCTGGACGGTTCAGATGCTCGCGCTGCTCGGGCAGGGCCGGCTCGATCAACTGCCGGCCGGAGATCTCAAGTATCTAAAGCTCGTCGGGCGATTGCGGACGGGCGATCCGTTCGTCCGCGCGAGCGAGGAGGAGGTGATGGCCTTCTTCGAGCCGTACGCCCCCTGGGCCGGGCTGGCGGGCGCTCACCTGCTGCGCGCCGGCGGCGCGCGGGCCGCGCTACGTCACGCCGGCTGAGCGCGGCGCAGCTCGAACGCCAGGGTCTCCCAGGGGGCGCGCGCGAGCGCGTCGCTCATCGCCGCGTCGGTATCGAAGCGCCCGCGCAGGCGCCGGCCGTCGCAGTGCACCGTGATCGCGTCCGAGGCGAACGGCCACGGCCGGACGGTCAGCTGACGATCGCCGCCTGGCGCCAGCTCGAGGCTCGCCTCTCCCGCGACGCTCGGCACGCCCTCGATCGCGCCGGGCCACCACGACAGGCAGACGCGCAGCGACATGTAGTCCCACGTCCACAGCAACTGGCTGTTGCGGGCGACCGCCTCGGCGGGGGCGTATGTCGGTCCGAGCGACGCCAGCAGCCGCTCCTGCAGCACGCGCTGCTCGTTCAGATAGTCGCGCACGGCCGCGGCGTCGGCTGCCGGCAGTGCAGCGAGGTCACGCGACGCGTACAGCCGGTAGCCGTGCATCGAGACGAGCAGCGCCGCATACCGGCTCTGCGTCAGCAGCTGCAGCGGCGCCGCGCTCCACAGCTTCAGGTGGGTCTGGATCGGCAGCTCGAGGAAGGAGTTCGGGAGTCCGGTGCCCGGGTTGCGCGTTGGATGCAGGTCCGATGAAGCCATCCCGACGTCGTGCTGCTCGGCCGCGAGGCAGACCTCCTCGCGCGGGGCCGGCGCGGGGAAGCGATCGTTACCCCAGGCGCGGGCTAGCTGGCCCGAGATCCACGCGTGCGACGCCTGACCGATCGCGAGTACGCCTTGCTCGTCCTCGCGCAGCAGCACCCGCTCACACGCCCTGGCCGGCGAGGACCCCGTTGGTCCAGGAGTTGGCGGCCGCGTTGGGGTTCGTGATCAGGTGGTTGTCGAGCATCCACGCTCCGTACTTCTCCCATTGTGTCGAGTTCTGGTAGCCCCACGGCTCGCCCGGGTTCGACGGGAAGAAGGCCGGGAGCGTCGCCCGCACGCTGGCCAGCTCGAGCTTCTCGTCGAGTCCCGGGTTCATCCGCACGAGGTTCGCGACGGCCGCCGTCGGATGGGCCCGGACCGCCTCATACCCGCGTGCGAGCGCCTGCACGAAGCGCCTCACCAGGTCGATGTGGTTGGTCAGCATGCTCGCGGTCGTGACGAGCACGAGCTCGTCGTAGTCGGGCACGCCGACCTGGTTCATGTGGATCACGTTCGGGTGCTTGCCGAGCTGCGCGAGCTCGATCGCCTCGTAGTTCCAGTACGCACCGAGCGTCGCGTCGACCCGGCCGGAGAGCATCGCCGGTACCAGGTTGTCGCCGACGTTGATCTCATCGACGGAGCTCAGCGGCACGCCCGCGTGCGCGAGGATCGTCGTCAGGTACGCGTGCTGATAGGGGATCCCGGCGTCTCCGATGCGCTTGCCGCGCAGCTGCGCCGGCGTCGTGATGTGCTTGGAGCCGATCGAGACGATCGCCGTCAGGGGCTCCTGGACGAGCGCGGCGACCGACACGACGGTCTCGTACTGCTGCCGCGCGAGCATCACCTCGGGCTCATAGGAGATCGCGAAGTCGACCTTGCCCGCGGCGAGAAGCCGCAGCGGACTCGAGGGGTCCGAGGGGGTCTCGATGTGGACGTTGAACCCGGCCTGCGAGAAATCGCCGTTCGCGAGCGCCTCGTAGATGCCGACGTGGTCGGCGTTCGGGAACCAGTCGAGCATCAACGTCACGTTCTGGGCGCTCCCCGGGCCGGAGTGATCGTGTTCTGCTTTTCGCCGCATCCGGCCTGCGCGAGCGACGCGAGGGCGAGCACGCCCGCGCCCGCGCACGCGAGCAGACGTCGCCTCACGGTCGCTGACCTCCTGACTTGTAGGCCCACGGCACGGCGGCGCGCTCGGCGATCGTGAGCAGCGCGAACAGCGCGATCGCGAACAGGGACAGGACCAGTACGGCCGCGAACGCGCGGGGCATCAGCACCTGTGCCTCGGACTGCTGGAAGAGGTAGCCGAGGCCCGAGCTCGACCCGGCGAGCTCGGCGAACACCGCGCCGATCACGGCGACGACGACGGCGATCTTCGCCCCGGTCAGCAGGCCCGGCAGCGCCGAGGGCAGCTCGACGTGGCGAAACGTCCGCAGCCGGGGCGCGTCGAAAGTCCGCATCAGCTTGATCAGCTCGGGGTCGACCGAGGCGAGCCCAGCGAGCGTCGTCACGACGATCGGGAAGAACGACACGAGCGCGACGACGACGACCTTCGTCTTCAAGCCGAAGCTCAGCCACAGGACGAGCAACGGCGCGATCATCGGGATCGGAATCGCCTGCGAGGCGACGAGCAGCGGGTAGATGGCAGCGCGCAGCGTGCGCGAGAAGTGGATCGCGATCGCGAGCGCCAACGCGGCGACCGCGGCGACCAGGATCCCCAGCAGGACCTCCTCGGCGGTCACCAGGAAGCTCGACCACAACAGGCCGCGGTCGTCGTACAGCGCGCTCGCGACCTGGTGCGGCGCCGGCAGCAGCAGCCGCCGCGTGGCGCTGCCGAGATCGGCGTACAGCTCCCAGACCGCGATCAGGAGCGCGAGCAGCAGCACGGGTCGCCACCCGCGCAGCAACCAGCGGATCATGGTCTCACCCCGAGCGCCTCGAGCGCCTGCTCGCGCAGCGCGACCGTCGCCGGGTCCGTCCGGCTGCGCGGGCGCGGCAGCGCAACGTCGATCTCGGCCACCGCGCGGCCGGGGCGCGGCGACATCACGACCACGCGGTCGCCGAGGACGACGGCCTCTTCGACGTCGTGCGTGACCAGCAGGACGGTGCGGGGCTCGGAGCCCAGCACCTGCTCGAGCCAGCCCTGCATCTGCACGCGGGTGATCGCGTCCAGCGCGGCGAACGGCTCGTCGAGCGCGAGCACCGGCTTGCCCGCGAGCAGCGAGCGCAGGAACGAGACCCGCTGGCGCATCCCGCCCGAGAGCGCCGCGGGCCGGGTCCGCTCGAATCCCTCCAGGCCGAACCGATCGAGCCAGGGGGCAGCCTCGCGGCGCGCCTGCGCCCGGGACATGCCCCTGGCCCGCAGCGCGAGCCCGGCGTTGTCGAGCGCGCTCAGCCACGGCAACAGCGCATCGCGCTGCGGCATCAAGGCCGCCGGCTCGGCGTCGATCGTGCCGCCGTCCGGCCGCTGCAGCGCGCAGACGAGCTCGAGCAGCGTCGTCTTGCCGCAGCCGCTGGGGCCGACGACCGCGACGATCTCCCCACGCGCCGCTCGCAGCGACATTCCCGACAACGCCAGCACCGGGCCGCGGCTGCTCGCGAACGAGCGCGCGACCTCGACCACCGTGACCGCATCGGGTCTGTCAAGCGCGCGAGGCTCCAATGTGGGAGCCTCGATCATTGCTTCTGTCACTCCCTTCGCGGGCATTACCCCACAGGTTCTAAGGGTCAGCGCCGGGTCTACGAGGGCGCTATCTCAGCCGGCTTACCCGCCAGCCCCCCTGGGTTGTCATCGTGTCGAAGCTGATGCTAGCGCGCGCGGGCCAGGTAGGTGTGACCAGCGTGCAGGAAGAAGCTGATGTGACGGACGAAGTCCTGGATCAGGATCGTGTGCACGATCGCGTGGAAGAGCGTGCCGTTGCACTTGTCGGTGATCGACCAGACGGTGCCGCGGACGGTCGCCGCGCCGTAGCGGCCGCTCGTCCGGAAATGCCCGTGCGCACTCGCGTGGAGCGTCTGCAGGATCGAGTTGCTCAGCCCCGCGATCTGCGCCTGGGAGTGGCGCGGGCGGCAGATCGCGTACGTCGGCGCTCCGCGAAACGCGCCGTAACTCAGCGTCAGGTTCGTCAGCCCCTTCGGGTTGGCTTTGCGTGCCTGCGTCACCGTGTAGATGCCTCCGGTCAGCGTGGCCGTCTGCTGCTTGTGGCCGACGCCGCTGGCGTCGGCCAGCCGCAGCGACCCGTGCAGCGAGTCGATCACCGACCCGATCGGGATCTGCCGCACCTCGGTCAGCGGCACGAACCCGTCGCCCGGTAGGCCGGGGCCGCCGGCGACCGGCTTGCCGAGCAGGAGCGACTTCCCACGCGGCGGCTTGATCCAGACCCGGCCGTGAACCGGCGCGACGTTGACGGTGACGGCTAGCACCGGCGGTGGCGGCGGCGCGCCCTTCGCCGTCGTGAACACCTGGTTGGGCCCATAGGTGGTGCCGGAGCTGTTGGTCGCGACGAGGCGCAAGTTGTAGAGCGCGTTCGGCACCAGGTTCGTCAGCAGCGCTGCCAGGAGATGCTTGGAGTAGTCGGAGCCGACCACCTCCAGCGGCGTCGACTGGTCGTAGGTGCCGGTGGGGGAACCCGGACCGCGCTCGCCGGCCGCGAGCCCGTACTGGAAGTACGCCGTCGTTTGCAGGCCGTTGGCGCTCACCGTGCCGGAAACCTGTGCGCTGGTCGCGCCCTTGACGACGGGCAGGCCGGCGGTCAGCGCGGGCGCTCCGGTGGTGGGCGTGGTCCCGGCGCTGCCTGGCGACCCCCCGCCGCCTGGCGACCCGCCGCCGGACGCCGGCGCCACGGTCACCTCATCGCTCGCCGTGGTGCTGTTCGCCGGATTGGCCGTGTAGCTGGCCGTGACCGTGATCGTGTACGAGCCGGCCGTCGCGTACGTGTGGCTGCCGCCGACTGTAAAGCTCCCGGCCGCGCCCGTGACCGGCGCGTTCTGCTCCGGGGCGCTACCGTCGCCCCAGTTGACCGTCGCGGTATAGGCGCTCGCGGACGTGCCGAGATCCGGATCGGCGACGGTCGCGACGGGGCCACTGACCGTGAGCGGCGCGGTGCCGGTGAACGTCTTGCCGCCGGTCGCGGCGATCGCGGGGTCGTCGACCAACGTCTCGAACGAGAACGTGTCCGACTGGCCCGGCGCCAGGCCCTCGATGTCCCAGTCGATCCCGATCGCGTTGCTTTCGCTCGTCGAGCAGGCGCACGTATTGGAGAAATCCTGCTGTGCGGCGATATCGCCCCAGATCTGCGAGGAGTCGGCCGCGTTGCCCGCCTGCTCCTCGGTGAAGTTGGGCCCGGCATCCGTCGTCTGCGAGAGCGGCATGAGCTCCTCGGACGGCGGTCCGGCGGAGCCCGGCGGATTGACGGTGCAAGCGGGCGCCGGACCGTCGGATCCGGCGCCGGCGAGCGCGCCGTAGCCGACGTCCGAGCCTCGGAGGTCACACGCAGCCGCGTGGTAAAGCTTGCCCGTCAGCGGTCCCTCAGAGCCGTTGTGGACTGTGATCTGAGTCGTGTAGTCGTCGGCGCCGACGACGTAGCTGTCGAGCTCGGTGACGCTGATGCCGGTATCGCTGCCCGCATCGACGGTCGTGGAGATCTGGTAGGGGTCGGCGGCGGTCCCGGATCCGCTCACCTGCGACTGCTGCTTCGCGGTGAAGTGGCTGAAGCCGTCCAACCCCTGCGTGAAGGTGGTCTGCGTGCCGCCGAGGTGGTCCGAGAACTCAGGTCCGAACAGCTGGCTCGGCTGGCCGCTCACCGATAGGAACGTCCCGCAGTCGCCGGGCACCGCCGCCGACGGCGCGAACTCCTCGGAGGAGTCCTCGACGCTCGCGACCTGGCAGCCCAGCTCGTCGCCGATCGCGATCTGCGTGAACGGCCCATCGCTCGTGATCCACCGTGCCTGTGCGACCGAGACCGCGCTCAGCGCGATCAAAACCGAGCCGGCGACCGCGAGGGTCAACCGTCTGAAGATGCCCCTCGTCAACTAGGTCCGTCCGTAGATGGTTTTGTGCCCAACCGTAACAAGAACGACGAAACTTGACCCATTCTTGCTCACGTCGGACGAGATTACCGCCGGATTCAAATATAGGCGCCGTGAAATGCTTGTCTGTAAATGATGATGAAGACCGCGTTCGTTTTCCCCGGGCAAGGCTCACAACGGGTCGGGATGGGCGCCGAGTTGCGCGAGGCTCGACCGGAGCTGTTCGATCGCTACCTGGGCCTCGCCGGCGAGGCCGCGGGGTTGGACGTGCGCGCGTTTGCGCTCGAGGGGCCGATCGAGGAGCTGACGAGGACCGACGTGGCCCAACCGGCGCTGTTCGCGGTCTCGCTCGCGGTCGCGGAGCTCGCGCGCGAGCTGGGATTGACGGCGGCGCTCGTCGCCGGTCACAGCCTCGGCGAGTACACCGCCGCCGTGTACGCGGGGGCGCTCGGGGTGGAGGAGGGGATGAGCCTCGTCGCGCGCCGCGGCGAGCTGATGGCGGAGATCCAGCTGCAGCGACCCGGGGGCATGGCTGCGATCCTCGGGCTCGATCGAGCGCAGATCGAGCGGCTCTGCGCCGAGGCTGCAGGCGCTGGCTTGATCGCGCCCGCGAACCTGAACACGCCGCAGCAGTTCGTCGTCTCGGGCGAGGACGCCGCGATCGAGCGGGTCATCGAGCTGGCCGATGCCGCGGGCGCGAAGCGGGCGATGCGGCTGCAGGTCGGCGCCGCGTTCCACAGCGCGATGATGGAGCCCGTGCAAAGCGCGTTGAAGGAGGCCATGGACTCGCTGGCCTGGCGGGATCCAGCGGTACCGCTGGCCAGCAACGCGACCGGCGAGCTCGTCAGCACCGGTATCGGGGTCCGCGACGCTCTCCTCGCGCAGATCGCGAGCCCGGTCAGATGGGCCGACTGCGTGCGGACGATGGTCGCGCACGGCGCCACGACGTTCCTCGAGCTCGGTCCGGGAAAGGTGCTGAGCGGGCTGGTGCGCCAGATCGACCCCGACGTGCGGGTGCAGGCCGCGGACTCTCTCGCGAAGCTCCAGGCGTTCGCCGGGGCGTAAAGCGATGCTCGACTGCACCTACCGGATCGAGGCCCCCCACCGCACCGGGCAGCTGGCGCGCGTGATGAACGCGATCGCCGAGGGTGAGGGCCTGATCGGCGACGTCGTGACGATCTCGGTTGGCCGCGCGCATTCCGTGCGCGAGGTCACCGTCGAGGTGCGCGACACCGAGCAGGCCGCGCGGATCGCCGCGCTGATCGACGCGCTCGAAGGTGTGACCGTGCTCTGGTACCAGGACCGCGCGATGCTCCAGCACGAGGGCGGCAACATCCGGATCGACGCCGTCAGGCCGGTGCGCACCGTGCAGGAGATGCGCGACGTGTACACGCCCGGCGTCGCCCGCGTGGCGCTCGCAATCGCCGCCGAGCCGGCGCTCGCCGCCCGCTACACGATCATCCCGAGGACCGTCGCGATCTGTACGAACGGGACCCGGGTCCTGGGGCTGGGCAACATCGGGCCGGTCGCGGCGATGCCCGTGATGGAGGGCAAATCGGTCTTCTACCGCCAGTTTGCGGACCTCTCCGCGATGCCGATCCTGATCGACGCGACCGGCGTCGAGGAGTTCGTCGACACCGTCGTACGGATCGCGCCGACGTTCGGCGGCATCCACCTCGAGGACATCTCCGCCCCGGAGTGCTTCGAGATCGAGCGCCGGCTGATCGACGCGCTCGACAAGCCGGTGATGCACGACGACGTCCACGGGACCGCGGTCGTCGGTCTCGCCGCCGCGCTGGTCGCGTGCCGCTCCGCGGGGATCGACCTGCAGTCCGTGACGGTCGGTCAGCTCGGGCTCGGAGCCGCAGGGCTCGGGATCGCATCGCTGATGGTCGCGGCCGGTGCGCGGCGCGTGATCGCCTTCGATCCGCAGCCGGCCTCGCATCAGCGCGCGATCGAGGCGGGCATCGAGATCGCGTCGATGGACGCCGTGCTGGCGGCCGCGGATGTGCTGATCGCGACGACGAGCCGGCCCGGCCTGATCAAGCCCGAGATGGTTCGACCGGGCCAGGTGATCCTGGCGCTGAGCAACCCGGATCCGGAGATCGATCCAGAGGTCGCGCGCGCCGCCGGCGCCGCGTTCGCGGCCGACGGGCGAAGCGTCAACAACGTGCTCGGCTACCCGGGCATCTTCCGCGGCGCGCTCGAGTCCGGCGCGCACCGGATCACGCTGGAGATGAAGCTCGCGGCCGCGCGTGCGCTCGCCGACTTGACGCCCGCCGGCGAGCTGGTCCCCGATCCGCTCGATCAGACCGTGCACGACGCCGTCGCCGCCGCCGTCGCGGGCGCGGCGCGGTTGGGGGAGGATCAGGGCGCGCGCGCCAAATAGCTGTGGCCCGCGTGCAGCAAGAACGTGATGTGCCTGACGAAGTCCTGCACCACGACCGCGTGGACGATCGCGTGGATCAGAGTGCCGTCGCAGCGGTCCGAAATCGACCATGAAGTGCCGCGGACGGCCGCCGCGCCATACCGTCCGCTCGTGCGAAAGCGCCCGTGAGCGCTGGAGTTGAGCGTCTGGAGGATCGAGTTGCTCAGCCCGGCCGCCCCCGCCAGGCCGCGTCGCGGGGTGCAGACGGCGAACGTCGGCCCGTGCGGGAACACGCCGTACACCAGCTTCAGCGTCGTCAGCCCCTTCTGGCGACCGCTGCTCGCCTGCGAGACGCGGTAGACCCCGCCTGAGAGCGTCGCGTTGTAGGTCTGGTGTCGCGCCGGGCTCGCGGCGACGATCGCGAGCTTGCCGTGCATCGAGTCGATCACCGAACCCGTCGGTATCCGGCTCGCCGCGGTGAGCCGCCGAAAGCCGTGGGCGGTGCTCGCGGCGGCGGCCGCGGCGCTCGCGGTCGCCCTGCCCGTCTTGTGAACGCCGGCGGCCGGCGCCGGCAGCTCGAAGAAGACCTGGCCGGAGATCACGGAGACGTCGACGGACTTTCCGAGCACCGGCGGCGGCGGCGGAGAAGACGGGCGCGTCATGGTGATGGACGGGTGGCCCGTGATCGGCCCTGGGTCCGGTACCGGCGGGGCCACCCCGATGTCCGCCACATCGTCGACCCTCGCGAGGTTGTCCGGGTTGCCGGCGTAGGTGATCATGACCATGACGGAGTAGAGGCCGTTCCGCGCATAAGTGTGGGTGTCCTGGACCGTGAAGGAGCCGCCCGCGCCGCTGATCGTGGCGGTGTGGTCCGGGCTGCTGCCATCGCCCCAGTCGACGCTCGCCGCGTAGTCGGCCGGGGTCGTGTTGAGGTCCGAGTCAGCGATCCGCGCCACGGTCCCGCTGAAGCGTTCCGGCGCGCTGCCGGCGGGCACGAAGCCGCCGATTGCGGTGATCAGCGGGTCATCGACCTTCGTCTCGAACTGGAAGGTGTCGCTCGCCTGCGGGGCAAGCCCGTCGATGTCCCACTCGATCGCGATCGCGCGGCTCATCGGCGTCGTGCAGTCTGGCTCGCAGGCGTCGGCCAGATCTTGCTGCGCCCCGATGTCACCCCAGATCTGGCCGGCCCCGGACCCGACCTGCTCCTCGGCGTAACGGGGGGCTGAGACGCCAGGGCTCTGCCCGACTGGGATCAACTCGGCGATCGCGGACGCCGGCGAGTTGTTCTCGTTGACCGTGCAGGCGGGGGCTGGTCCGTCGCCCGCCGGGCCGTTGAGCCCCCCCGTGTCGAGCTCGCCGTAGCTGGCGGTGAAGCTACGCACAAAGCAGTCGGCCGGGTGGTAGAGCTTTCCGTTCAGCGGTGCGTCCGAGCCGTTGTCAACCGTCACCGTCGTCGTGTAGTAATCGTCGCCTGGGACGTAGCTGTCGACCTCGATGACGCTGATACCGGTCTGTCCCGCATCAGCGGTCGTGGTGATCTGGTTCGAGCTCGTCGTCGTGCCGAACCCGCCGGTCTGCGAGACCGGCGTGAACGCGTTGTAGTTGCCCGAGCCGGCGCTCAGTCCGGTCTGCGTGTCGCCGGGTGGAAGGTGCAACTGGAAGTTGGGTCCGTAGAGCTGGCTGCCGGGACCGTTGCCGATCGCCAGCAGCGTCCCGCAATCGGCCGGAAACCCACCGTCCGGGGCGAACTCGAAGCTGGAGTCGGCGGAGTCGGCGATCTGACAGCCGAACTCGTCGCCGACGACGATGTCCGTCAGCGGGCCGAGACCGACGATTTGCTGCACCGGGCCCTCGTCTTGGGCACGGGCCGCCGGCGTTCCGATCAGGGCCATCAGCACGCCGCCGGCCAGCAGCCCCCGGAACGCTCGAGTCAGCCAGCCGGTCATCGCCCGCACCCCCATCCGAAAATAGCTCCGTCGACGACCGTACCGGAAAGTTCGGGACGGCGTTTGGTCCCGCCGCACGCGAACTCTGCGGATCTGGTTCCACCCCTCGGAACCAGATCCGCAAGGTTCGCCGGTCCGGGAGCTCCGCCCCGGTCAGGGGGCGCGTACGAGGTAGGTGTGGCCGGCGCTGAGCAGGAAGCTGATGTGGCGGACGAAGTTCTGGATCAGGATGCTGTGGACGATCGCGTGGAAGAGCGTGCCGTTGCACTTGTCGGTGATCGACCAGACGGTGCCGCGGACGGTCGCGGCGCCGTAGCGGCCGCTGGTGCGGAAGCGTCCGCGGGCGCTGACGTGGAGGGTTTGCAGGATGCGGCTACTGAGGCTGGCGTCCTTGGCTTTGCCGTGGTGTGGGGTGCAGACAGCTGTGGTGGGGGCACCGACGAACGCGCCGTAGACCAGCGTCAGGGTCACGAGCCCCCTGTTCGGACCGCTGCGGATCTGGGTCACCTTGAACACGCCGCCGGTGATGGTCGCGGTCTGGGTGCTATGCCTGGTCGGACCGGCGGTGACCAGCTTCACGGTGCCATGGAGCGCATCGACTACGGCTCCGATCTGGATCTGCAGGCCTTGGGTGAGGGGCTCGAACACGCCGTGGGGCGGTTCGATGAAGACGTTGCCGGAGGTCACGCTGACGTTGACCTTGCTGCCGATCGCCGGCGCTCCCGGCGCCGGCTCGCGTCGCGTCATGAAGCTCTGCAGCGGTCCTTTGGTGGTACCGGCGCTGTTGGTCGCGATCAGCTGCACCTGGTAGCTCGCGTTCGGGTCCAGGCCGTTCAGGGTCGCGGCCACACCGTGGCTGTTGAAGTCGTCGCCGACCTGCTGCACGGGCGTGGTCTGTGGCCGCGGCAACGGCGGCCCGCCGGGTCCAGTTGAACTCGGGGAAAGCTGGTACTGGAAGTAGGCGGAAGTCGCGAGTCCGTTCGGCGTGACCATGCCGCTCACCTGAGCGCCCGTCGTTCCTGCGCTCACCGCCGGCGGCGCGCTCACACCCGGCGGGCGCGTGCTCGGCTGCGGGGGCGGAGGCGGTGGTGGGGGCGGAGGGGACGTGTAGCTGTAGCGGTCGCCGGCGTTCGGGGTGCTGGTGCCACCGGGTGTCGTCACGGTCACGTCGACGGTGCCCGATCCGGCGGGCGAAGTGGCCGTGATCTGGGTGGCGCTATCGACGGTGAACCCGGTCGCGGGCGTCGTGCCGAACATCACGCCCGTGGTGCCGGTGAGGTTCGTTCCCGCGATCGTCATGGTCGTCCCTCCGGAGGCCGGGCCGGAGGACGGCGTCACGCTCGCCACCGTCGGCGCGGGGATGTACGAATATCGGTCGGTTGCGCCGGTTGAGCTTGTCCCTCCGGGGGTCGTGACCGTTACGTCGACGGTGCCCGATCCGGCGGGCGAAGTGGCCGTGATCTGGGTGGCGCTATCGACGGTGAACCCGGTCGCGGGCGTCGTGCCGAATTTGACCGCGGTCGCGCCGGTCAGGTCAGAACCGGTGATCGTCACGCTCGTCCCGCCGCTCGCCGGACCCGACGCCGGGCTCACGGTCGCGACGGTTGGTGCTGGAATGTAGGTGAACTCGTCGGCTGCGGTGGTCGCGCTCGGGCCGACCGCGGTGGTGACCGTGATGTCGACGGTGCCGCTGCCTGGCGGCGCGGTGGCGACGATCTGCGTGGTGCTCGTAACGTTGACCGTGCTCGCGGGGGTAGCGCCGAAGCTGACGGTGCTGGCGGCGGGGACGAATCCGGAGCCGGTGATCATCACCGCCGTGCCGCCGCCGGCCGGACCCGATGCTGGCGCGATCGACGTCACGGCCGGTGCGTTCAGCTCGAACGCGCCGATGTCACAGCCCGTGCCCTGCGGTCGCGGCACGTCGCGCTGATCGGTGCCGCCGCAGCTCGCCGCCGTGGACGGGATCGCGTTGATCGCGGGGCTGGTTGGGCTCAGGGCCAGCGTGTCGGTGTTGCCCCCGTTGTTCTGAGGGGTGGCCGAGGTGAACTGCGGGTCGGTGCTCTGCAGGTCCCCGGGGGAGGTGAAGCCGCAGTCCGTGCCGGTCTCGATGTTGGAGCCGAGAGACGTGATGTCGGCGGCCCCACAATTCGACGCGTCCACCCCGCTGTTGACCGTGTTGAAGGCCACGATCGAGTTCTGCACGTCGATCGGCCCGCCTTGGCCGTTTTCGCTGAGCAGCCCCCCGCCGTTGAAATCCGAGTCGTCCCCGTTGCCGCCGTCGTTGTCGGCGATCGAAGAGTTGGTGATCTGAACGGAGTTGCTGGCGCTGAAGGAACTGACGATCCCGCCGCCGAGGTCCGCGGCCGTGTTGCCGGCGATCGTCGAGTTGTCGACCTCGAGCGTACTGGGGCCGGAGTCACTCGCGACGTTGAATATCCCGCTGGCCTCGAAGCCGCTCCTGTTAGCGGAGATGAGCGAGTGGGTCACCTGCAGAGCGCCGCCCTCGTTCGATATTCCGCCCCCGCCGGTGCCCCCGAAGCCGCCGCTCGCCGCGCTGCCGCCGGTGATCCAATCCTCGCTCAAGGTGAGGTCCCCGGCGTTGAGGACGTTGCCCCCGTCCCCGGTGCCGGCGGTCCCGCCGGCGATCGCTAGCCCCGAGATCACCACCGTCGGCTGCGCCCCGGTGGGATTCTGCACGTCGAACACCCGGTCCGAGGCCGGGACGCGCTGCGCGACTGTCGTCGTGCGCGCGCCCGCGCCCTCGATCGTCAGGCTCTGGCTGATGTCCAGCGCCGTCCCTTGGGTCAAGTCGTAGGTGCCAGACGGAACCACGATCGTGCTGCCAGGGCTCGGTGCCGTATCGACGAAGCCGATGATCTGCCGCAGCGAGCACGCGCTGACCGTTGGGTCGCAACTGCCGGACGGGTCGGCGGTCGTGCCGACCGTGAACGTCGCCGCGCTCGCCTCCGCGCCGAACAGGCCCGCGCTCGCGAGCACGAATGTCAGGATGGCTGCGCGCAGCATCGCGGCCGCCTATGGGGCGCGCACGAGGTATGTGTGGCCGGCGGTCAGCACGAAGCTGATGTGGCGGACGAAGTCCTGGATCAGAATCGAGTGGACGATCGCGTGGAACAGGGTGCCGTTGCACTTGTCGGTGATCGACCACACGGTGCCGCGGACGGTCGCGGCGCCGTAGCGGCCGCTCGTGCGGAAGCGTCCGTGGGCGCTCGCGTGGAGGGTTTGCAGGATGCGGCTGCTGAGGCTGGCGTCCTGGGCTTTGCCGTGGTGGGGTTTGCAGACGGCGGTCGTGGGGCTGTTCGCGAACGCCCCGTAGATCAGGGTCAAGGTGGCGAGCCCCTTCTGGCTGCCGCGCGTGGTCTGCGCGAACTTGAAGAGGCCGCCGCCGAACTTGCCAGTCTGCGTCTGTTTGCGCTTGCCCGCAGCCGTGACGATCTTGATCGTTCCCAGCCTGGTGTCCACCTTCGTTCCCGCCGGCAGGGACCGGACCTCCGTCAACGGGATGTATCCGGGTCCGGGCTGGGTCGTCGCGTGCGACGCGACGTGCGCAGCCTTGGCATGGCCGCCCGGCAGCAGGACGAACACGAGGCCGGACACGACCGAGGCGTTGAACGTCCTGCCCAGGACAGGCGGGCCCGGTGGCGCAAGCGCCGGTGTCATGAATGTCTGGTCCGGGCCGAACGTGGTGCCGGCGCCGTTGGCGGCCACCAGACGGACGTGGTACAGCGCGTTTGGCACGAGCCCGGACACCGATGCCCGCGCGAACTGCTGGTTGAAACCGGATCCAATCTGCTGCACCGGCGTCTTGTTGGTGTAGTTCGGCCCCGACCTGCCCGGCTGGGTGTATCGCAAGTCCAGTCCGTACTCGAAGTACGCCGTTGTCGCAGACCCACCGGCGACGACGCTCCCCGAGAAGGTAACGCTGCCGGCCGTGACCGTTGGAGGGCTCGCCGTGACGGACGAGCTGCCGCCGACCGTAATTGTGCTGCCGGTCGGTGGCTCCTCGAGACCGAAGTAGGTCGACCCCCCCGGTGGGATCGCGGGCGAAAAGTTCACGGTGCCGCTGCTTCCATCGGCTGAGACGTTCGAGAACCAGCTAGTCGGGCCTTCGTAGCCATTCTCCTTGAAGCCAGTCCCGGTGGCTCCGGGCTCGACGTAACCGGCAGGCTCCCCGGGCGGCGCGGGGAACGCGCAGTACAAATCTTGGGCGTCCTGGGTCTGGCAGTTCGTCCCTGCGGGAGCACCCGCTTGGGCGACGCAGCCCGACGGCACGGGCGATCCGCCGGGGTCGCAGATGCCGTCGCCGTCGAAGCCGAACAGATCCGACCCCGGCACCGACAGGGGCATCGAGGAGATGGGCGTGGAGGAATTGTTCTGCACCCCGACTATCACGTCGTCGGCGCCCTCGTAGGGTCCCTGGCTCGGATCCTGGTCGGCGGTCTGGCCGCCGTTGGTCACGACGATCAGGTACCCGCATCCGTTGTCCTCATCCACCGGCGGGCATTGCGTGAACTCCGGCGGCGCGTGAGCGACGTTGGCGGTGCTGAAGGTCTCGGCCGTCGACGGGGGCTGGCCGCCGCTTCCTCCCTGCGGCTTGATATCGGTGATGTTGACGTCGACCGAGTAGGACCCGGGCGTGGCATATGTGTGCGTGCCGTTGACGGCGAAGCCGCCGCCGGGATTGACGCTGATTGTCACTGGCTGGCCGTCCGCCGGCGAACTGGTCGTCCCGTCGCCCCAGTCGATCGTCGCGGAGTAGTCCGAGATGCCGCCGAGCGGATCTGCGTCTGTAAATGTGGCCACCGGTCCCGCGAACTGCTGCGTCGCCGTCGCGTTGAACGTGAGCGAATTGGCAGTCAGGGGCGCGTCGGCGACATCGGCCTCGAGTGGGTCGTGCACCGTTCCCGGGCAGTTGGGGCCCGTGACGGTGACCTCGCCGGACCCGGTCGGTATCGCCTGGAACGTACCCGCCTCCGTGTAAGTGTGGGTTCCGCTCACGGAGCTGCCGCTGATCGTCCCGGGTGAGGTGGCCGTGCCATCGCCCCAGTTGATCGTCGCGGTCGCGCCTCTGGTGCTCTTGCACGAGGTCGTCGAGTCCACAACCCCAGAGAACTGCTGGCCATCCGTGGGAGAGATTGTGTCCGCCAGCGCCGGCGCCGCGGCGATGAGCCCGAGAAGGACTAGAACGCCGACGATCGTAGAGATGAACCGGATCCCGAAACCCGACGAGCTTTTCATGTGCTCCTGGCGGATGCTCCTATGGGGCGCGGACGAGGTAGGTGTGGCCGGCGGTGAGCAGGAAGCTGATGTGGCGGACGAAGTTCTGGATCAGGATGCTGTGGACGATCGCGTGGAAGAGGGTGCCGTTGCACTTGTCGGTGATCGACCAGACGGTGCCGCGGACGGTCGCGGCGCCGTAGCGCCCGCTCGTGCGGAAGCGCCCGTAGGCGCTCGCGTGGAGGGTTTGCAGGATGCGGCTGCTGAGGCTGGCGTCCTGGGCTTTGCCGTGGTGGGGTTTGCAGACGGCGGTCGTGGGGCTGTTCGCGAACGCGCCGTAGATCAGCGTCAGGTTGGCGAGTCCTTTGTTGGCGCCGCTGCGGGTTTGGGTGAGCTTGAACACGGCGCCGCTGACGGTCGCGGTCTGGGTGCTGTGCTTGGTCGGGCCGGCGGTGATCAGCTTCATCGTTCCGTGCAGCGAGTCGATCTCGGCGCCGGTCGGGATCTGCTCGCCTTCGGTCAGCGGCTCAAATGCGCCCGTGCCGACCTTGACCCAGATCTTGCCGGCGGTGACCGAGACGTTGACCTTGGCGCCGACGACGGGCGGCGGCGGCGCGGGCGCGCGCTTGGTGCTGAACGTCTGCAGCGGGCCTTTCGTGGTGCCGGCGCTGTTGGTCGCGATCAGCTGCACCTGATAGCTCGCGTTGGGCACCAGCCCGGACAGCGTCGCGCTCACCACGTGGCTGCTGAAGTCGGCGCCGACCTGCTGCACCGGCGTCGTCTGCACGACGATCGGCGGCCCGCCCGGGCTGGTAGAGCTGGGCGAGAGCTGATACTGGAAGTACGCGCTCGTCGCCAACCCGTTCGGCGTCACCGTCCCGCTGACCTGCGCGCCCGTCGTCCCAGACGCCACCCCAGGCGCCGAGGGCACCGTCGGCGCCGAGGTGCTCGGCGGTGGTGGCGCGGTGATCGTCGCCAAGCTGGTCGCCGTTGCAGCGTTCGTCGGGTCCGGGTTGTAGCTGACCGCGACGGTGATCGTGTACGAGCCGGGCGTCGTGTAGGTATGGCTGCCGTTGACCGTGAAGCTGCCGTCCGAGCCGGTGATCGCGCCCTGGACCGGCGCGCTGCCGTCGCCCCAGTTGATCGTCGCCGTGTAGTCACTCGGGACCGTGTTGACGTCCATGTCGCTGAACGCGGCGACCGGGCCGCTCGCGGTGTACGGCGCCGTCCCCGTGAACGCCTGCCCGCCGGTCGCGCTCAGGATGTGATCTTCGATTCTGCGTCTCGAACGCGAAGACGACCGAATCGCCTGTGCTATTCGCCGGGCTGAGTGCCGGGATCGCCCACTCGAGCCCTTCCGCGTTGTCCTCATCCGTGGTGCAGTCGCAGTGGTCGGTGAAGTTCACCTGCGCGCCGATGTCGCCCCAGATCTGCTCCTCTGAGATGGCGGGTTGGTATCGAGTTTGGCGCTCTTCCCATACATTTCCTCGGCGTAGCGAGCACCCGCAGTCAGAGGCACCATCTCCTCGAACGCCGACGGTGGCGTGCCGTCGGATTGGCCGTGCACTCAGGTGCGGGCCTGGGAAGGGCGCAGCAGCAGAGGTGTGAGTTCGCCCCGTAGCCGCGTCGAGCTGATCGAGCAGGCAATCGCCAGCGTGGTAGAGCTGGGCGCCCGGAAAAGCCCGGCTGTGTTCTCGTTCGTGATCACGACGGTTGTCAGGTAGAAATCCTGGCCCGGCAGATATTGGTCAGTCTCTTGAACCCAGAGGTCGTAGTCGCCATCGACGGCAGACTCGGAGGTGAGGACCGCGTTGGGGACATCGGGTAATCGCTGTCTGGGAGCCCTTCGTGAACGGCGAATACGTGACGTCGGGGTCGGTAGGGAAGTCCGTCGCCGTGTTGGCGTGGTCCGCGAAGTCCGGGCCGAACACCTCGGCGCTTGCATCGTCAGCGTCGCTGGATGGCACCGAGATGAACGTCCCGCAGTCCGCCGGCCCGTTCGCCGGTCCATAGAACTCAGCTTGCGAGTCGACCACCTGGCAGCCGAGGTCGCTACCGATGTAGACATGCGTGAACGGCCCGGCACCGCTACCGATGTCCGAGAAGGGTGTCGGCTGCGCCTGCGCTGAGGGGACAGCCAGTAGTCCGCACAGAGCCAGAGCCCCGCTGACGCAAAGTGCTCGCGCAAACGCCGCCGCCCGGAGTCGCGCGAAAACCGCCGCCCGTAGCCGCCTGCCCGGCCTACCGCTCAGCGCCATATCGCCAAAACTCCCGTCCGTAGATAGCTTTGAGCAAGACCCTACAAAAAACGTTACAGACCGCGCAAAGTTTCGGCGCCAGCCGCTCAGCCGACCCGCGTCATACCGAGGCTCGTGAACGAGCCGGGCGAGACGTCGAGCGCCTTGACGGCGAGGTCGGCGAACAGGCCGGCCGGCTCGAGGTCGTCGTCGCGATACGGGCTGCCGTCGCGGCGGTCGAGGATCGCGAGCGCGCCGATCGGCCGGCCGCCGCGCATCAACGGCACGACGAGCTGGGTGTAGGGCACGTAGCCAGTGCCGGCGGCGATCCGGGCCGCGAAGCGGGGGTCGTTGCGGCAGTCGGGGACGGCGTTGGGGACGCCCGTGTTGACGACTGTCCCGACGATCCCGGTGCCGGGCGGCAAGCGCACGCCCACGATCTCCCGTGCGCCGGCGCCCCAGGCTGACTGGTAGACGAGCTCGTCGGTCGTCTCGTCGATCAGACAGATCGAGGCGGCGGCGGCGCCGAAGACGCCGGCGGCCGTGTGCACGACGGCCTCCATCAGGCTGCGCGAGGCGTCGGGGTCGTCGATCGAGACAGCCAGCGACATCCCCGTCTCGGTCTGCAGCGGGGCTCCGAGCGCCTTGGCAAAGGCGGCCACCGACGCGACGCGACGCTCCGGGATGAGCTCGAGACCCGCAGAAAGCGTTCGCTCGAGCTCGGGGCCGACGTCGGGGGCGACGCTCGAGAGCTTAGTTGGGTCGGCGTACACCGGCGGCCGGCCCGTGATCAGGGTCCACAGCGTCGCGGCGACGCTGAACACGTCGGTCCGCGGCGACACGCGCCCGCCCGCGAACACCTCCGGGGCCATGAACCGGGGCGTGCCGATCCCGACGGTTCCCTGTGACTCGGCCTCCTCCATCATGCGCGCGATGCCGAAGTCGACGAGCACGACGCCGTGCTCGCCGAGGATCAGATTCTGCGGCTTGACGTCGCGGTGGACGATCTGCTGGTCGTGCACGTACTGCAGCGCCTCGCACGTCTGCCGCGTGTACTCGAGCGACTGCCCGACCGGAAGCCCCGGGTGCCCGCGCTGCTTCAGCAGCGCGCCCAGATCGATGCCGCGCACGAGCTCCATCACGACGTACTGACCGCTGCTGTCCGAGAAGTGATCGATGACGCGCACCACACGCGGATGCTGGAGGCTGGCCAAGAGCCTCGCCTCGATCTCGAAGCGCTGGTCGAAGTGCGGGTTGGTCGACTGCTTGAGCGCGACTTCGTACCCGGCCTCGCTGTCGAACGCGCGGTAGACGGCGCCCATCGCTCCGGAGGAGATCGGCGCCAACACCCGATAGCGCTCGTGCAAGGTACGTCCGAGCACCTGCCGTGCGGTGCGAAGCTCAGTCGGCGCTTCCTGTGTCACCGCCTCTGCAGGAGGTTCTTCGCGCATCCTTACCTTCCACCCGGCCGGTTTGGGTAGACCGCGGTCAAGTTTAGCCAAGCCCAGGGTGCCCGGCCTCAGGCCGCCGAGCTGTTCGCGGCCCTCGTGGCGGGCGCCGTGGTCCCCTGGGCGAGGCCGACGGACAGCGCCTCGGCGGCGGCCCGGATCAGCTCGCTCGCGGAGGCCGGGCGCGCCGCCGGATCCTTCGCCATGCCGGCCGCGATCACGTTGTCGATCGCGGGCGGCAGCCCGGGCGCCAACTCGGTCGCGCGCGGGGGAGGCTCGATCAGATGGGCGTAGAGGACCGCCGCCTCGGTCGGGCGGCGAAACGGGACACTCCCGGTCAGGCACTCGAACAGGACGACGGTCAACGCGTAGCTGTCGCTCGCCGAGGTCGCCGGCTCGCCCTGGATCTGCTCGGGCGCGACGTAGTCGATCGTGCCGATGAACTGACCCGTCCCGGTCAGCCGCGGCTCGAGCTCGGGAGACTTGCTGAGGCTGAAATCGGCCAGGAAGACGTGCTCGTCCCGGTCGATCAGGATGTTCTGCGGCTTGACGTCGCGATGGATCATGCGTGCGGCGTGGGCGGCGTCGAGCGCCTCGCCCGCCTGCGCGAGGATCCCGATCGTCCGCGCCGGGTCGAGCTGGCGCTTAAGGATCAGATCCTTCAGCGTGGGGCCGTCGATCAGCCGCATCGCCAGGAACAGGCCGTCCTCGCTTTGTCCGGCCTCGTAGACGGGGACGATGTGCCGGTGCTCCAACGCGGCCTGCAGCTGCCCCTCGCGCTCGAAGCGCGCGCGGAAGCCCGGCTGCAGGCTCATGTCGCTGCCCAGCACCTTCAGCGCGATCGGACGGTTCTGCGAAAGCTGCGTCGCGCGATAGACGACGCCCATACTTCCTTGGCCGAGCACGCCCTCGACGCGGTACCCGGCCACGATCGAGCCGCTGGCAAGCAAATCGCGTCTCATGTTACCGTCGGGTGCAGCCCCGACCGGGTGGTGCGTCATACTTGCCGTCTGCGACCGGGCATCCCCGAACGAGCATGAGCGACCCTCTCCTCGGCACCCGCATCAGCGATTACACCGTCGAGGACGTGCTCGGCGAGGGCGGTATGGGCAAGGTGTACACGGCGACCGCGCCCGACGGGACGCTCGTTGCGCTGAAGGTCGTCAAGGACGCTTTCGCGCGTGACGAGACGTTCCGCCGGCGCTTCGCGCGCGAGGCGCGGATCGCCCAGACCGTCAAGCACGCCAACGTCGTGCCGGTGCTCGACACCGGCGAAGCGGATGGGATCCCGTTCATGGCGCAGGAGTTCATCGACGGCCGCTCGCTCGATCAGACGATCAGGCAGGAAGGCCCGCTCGAGGTCGAAACGGCGCTGCGCGTATGCGGCGACGTCGCCGCCGGGCTCGAGGCGCTGTGGGAGGCCGGGATGGTCCACCGTGACGTCAAGCCCGCGAACATCCTGATCGACCGCGGCGGCCGCGCGTACATCACCGACTTCGGACTCGCGAAGGACACGCAGGGCAGCTTTCTCACGCAGCCCGGACAGGCGCTCGGTTCGATGGACTACATGGCGCCGGAGCAGATCCGCGGCGAGCCGGTGACCGCCGCAACCGACATCTACGCGCTGGGGTGCGTGATGTACGAGGCGCTCTGCGGCAAGCCCCCCTTCTCGGATTCGACCGGCATGAAGATCCTCTGGGCCCATCTTCAGGACGAGCCGCCCGACCCGACCATCCGCCGCAGCGAGCTCACGCCGGAGTTCGCCACGGCCCTGCTGCAGGCGATGGCCAAGGACCCTGCGGACCGACCGGCGAGCGCGGGTGAATACGCGCGCTCGCTCCGGAAGGCCTGGCGCTCCGCCAGCGCATAGCCGGCGGATGCCCTGGGACGAGATCTTCGTCGTCTTCATCGTCTCCCATCTCGTGGGTGACTACATCCTGCAGACGGAATGGCAAGCCCTGCACAAGGCCGGCGGCTTGACCGGTACGCCGGAGAGCCGCCGCGCGCTCGCGTCGCACATCGCCACTTACACGCTCGCGTTCGTGCCGGCGATGATCTGGCTGTCGAGCTCGATTCACTTCTGGGTGTTCGGGATCGCGGCGCTGATCGCGATCCCGCACTGGATCCAGGACGACCGGCGGCTGCTGGCGAAGTACGCGCGCACGTTCAAGAAGGCGGACATCAAAGCCAACGTCTCGCTCGGCGCGGCGCTCGATCAGTCCTTCCACATTCTCGCGCTGTTCCTCGTCTCGCTGCTTGCCTCGAAGTGAACGCGGGCGGGCGCGGGGCTTGACAAGACCCACGCGCGTAAAGGAAGATCGCTTTGGCGGTGGGGCGTGGTGCGGTGACGCGTGGCGTTCGAATCGAAAGGGGACGTGTGGTGAAGATCGGCCTCGTTCAGATCAACATGAGTGGCAGGCGTCCGACGAACCCGGACGGCCCCGAGCCGCCTGCCTTTGGGCTGCTGCCGTACTCGATGGGCCTGCTGAAGTCCTACGCCATCACCCACGCCGCCGAGCAGCACGAGTGGTCGCTGCCGATCTACCGTCGGGTCGGGCCGGCCGAGGGTGCGCAGTCACTGATCGACTGCGACGTCGCGGCGTTCAGCGTCTACATCTGGAACGTTCGCCTGTCGCTCGCGATCGCGGATGAGCTCAAGCGCCGGCGGCCCGAGGTGCTGGTCGTGTTCGGTGGCCCGCAGGTGCCGGACAGACCTGCGGCAGCGGAGGCATTCCTGCGCGAGCATCCCTACATCGATGTCGTCTGCCACGGCGAGGGCGAGGTCGTGTTCACCAAGCTGCTCGACCGCGCGGCCGGGCGCGGGTTCGACGACGTGCCGGGGGTCAGCTACATCGATCGCACGGGCGCTTTCATCACGCATCCGAAGGCGCCCCGGCTCGCCGATCTGGAGGAGATCCCGTCGCCGTACGCCGGCGGGATGTTCGACGACCTGTTCGCCGCCCGGCCGGATGACCGATGGGTGATGATCTGGGAAACGAACCGCGGGTGTCCGTTCTCGTGCTCGTTCTGCGACTGGGGCTCGGCGATCAACGGGAAGGTGTTCCGCTTCAGCATGGAGCGGCTCGAGGCGGAGATCGCGTGGATGTCACAGCAGAAGATCCAGTTTGTTTGGACCGCGGACGCCAATTTCGGCGCGCTCAAGCGTGACCTCGAGCTGGCCGAGCGGGTCGTCGACTCCTTCAAGCGGACCGGCTTCCCCGCCAGCATCACGGTGCAGAGCAGCAAGAACGCGACCGAGCGGGTGTATGAGATCCAGCGGTTGCTGCAGAAGGAGATGCACGCCTACGGGGTCACGCTCGCGATGCAGTCGGTCAACGACACGACGCTGGCGAATATCAAGCGCGCGAACATCTCGTCGGAGTCCTATCGCGAGCTGCAGCGTCGGTTCGCCGCCGACGGTGTGTACACCTATACGGACCTCATCCTCGGCCTGCCGGGTGATAGTTACCGTGACTTCGCCGCCGGTGTCTCGCACGTGATCGAGGGTGGGCAGCACAACCACATCCAGCTGTTCAGCTGCTCGGTGCTGCCGAATGCCGAGATGGGTGATCCGGAGTACCAGGCGCGCTACGGAATGAAGCTGCTGCCGCAGGCGATCCGCAGCGTGCACGAGCAGATCGACCTGGCCGAGTGGGAAGTCGATGAGTACATTGACATCGTCGTCGAGACCGACGCGATGCCCGGCGAGGAATGGCTACGGGCGAAGGTGTTCGCGTGGCTCGTCGACTTCGCCTACTACGACCGCGTGCTGCAGATCCCGCTGCTGGTGCTCTCGCGGCGCCACGACTGGCCGGTGCACGAGCTGATCGAGGTGCTCGTGGAGGCGGATCCGGAGACACATCCGATCACCGCGAGCCTCGTGGCAGCGCTGCGGGAGAAGGCTCGCTCGATCCAGCAGGGCGGTCCGGAGTACTTCCCGATCCCCGAGGCGGGCGGCCTGCTGTGGCCGGGCGACCAGCGCACGCTGATCACGCTGGTCATGGAGGATTCGATCGACAGCTTCTATCGCGAGGTGGGCGAGCTGCTCGGGGCCTTCCTCGAGCGTCGCGGCGGCGACGTGGTGGAGGCGATCGTGCTCGACGAAGCGCTGACGATCAATCGCGCAGCGTTGACGCTGCCGTTCGAGTCGGGCAACAAGCTGCTCGTGACCTCGCACAACGTGTGGGAGTACTACCAGTCGCTCTTGGTCGACGATCCGATCGAGCTCGAAGAGGGCCTGTTCGCCTACGGGGTGGATTGCCGCAGACAGAACTGGGAGACGCTCGAGCGGTGGGCACTGCTGCACCTGGCGATCATCCAGGGCGAGGACAAGCGGCGCTATCTGCGCAAGGTCGTCAGCTCGCGGCAGGCTCGGCGCCCGGTCGCCGAGCCTGTGCCCGTCGCCTGAGCCGGCCGATCACTCCGGGGGCGGAGTGCCGTGCGGGATTGTGCGGAACTCGCCCGAGAGGAGGATCCGGCTCAGGCGACGGTCCTCCTCGGCCGCGTCGAGCTCTTCGGTCATGCCGGAGATGCGCGCGCGCAGTCGCTCGTTCTCCTTCTCCATCCGCTGCTGCTCGATCGCGCCGCCGATGATCCCGCTGATCAGCTCGAGCAGCCGCACCTGGCTCGCGCCGAGACCCTCGCGCGCCTCGTGGCTGACAGCCACGATCGTGCCGTAGAGCTTCCCGTCCAGCGTGTTGAGCGGGACGCCGACGTAGGCGCCGATCGCCGACAGCTTCGTGACGGCGAGCTCACGCAGCTCCTCGATCGCGGCCGTGTTCGGAACCGCCTTCGGGATCGTCCCCTCGATCATCCGCTGGCAGTAGGTGCCCTCGAGCGGGAAGCCGTCGCCGTCGCTCATGTCGAAGCTCGCGCTGTCGCCCGAGACGCCACGCACGAGCTGCTCGTCGCCGACGAACTCGGTCAGATACGCGAAGTCCATTCCGAGCAGCTCACGGGCGAGCCCGAGCGCGTGGTCGATCCGCTGCGTCGGCGGTTCGCCCGACAGCGCGATCAGGCGCTCGAGGTCTCGCTGGTTGAGTGCCGGCGAGTCCCGAGCTGAATCGTCGGTGGTGGTCGTCATATGACGGTCTCCTTTCGAAACTCAGGCGATCTGCCTGCGAACCAGGTTCTGGAACAGCCCCTCGACCGCCATCAGCTCCTCGTAGTTGCCCGACTGGACGACCCGGCCACCCTCCATCACGATGATCCGGTCGGCGTCCTTGATCGTCGTCAGCCGATGTGCGATCACGATTCGCGTCGCGTTGAGGCGCCGCAGGCTCTCGGTGACGATCTCCTGCGAGCGGTTGTCGAGCGCGCTGGTCGCCTCGTCGAGGAACAAGATCCGCGGGCGGGCGACGATCGCGCGCGCGATCAGGAGCCGCTGGCGCTGACCGCCTGAGAGCGTCGAGGCGCCTTCGCTCAGCACCGTGTGCAGACCCATCGGCATCTGCTCGATGTCGTCCTCCATCCCGCACGCCACGACCGCGTCCCACGCGTCGTCGTAGGTGTAGAGCCCGGAGCCGACGATGTTCGTCAGGATGTCCGCCTGGAACAGCGCGCTGTGCTGCAGCACGACGCCGCACTGCCGGCGGACGCTGACGACGTCGAGGTTCCCGAGGTCCTGCTCGTCGTACAGGATGCCGCCGGAGCTCGGTGTCTCGAAGCCGAGCAGCAGGCGCAGCAGCGTCGACTTGCCGGAGCCCGACGGTCCGACCACGCCGACGAACTCGCCCGCGCTGGCCTTGAAGCTGACGTCGTGGAGGACCTCGGGACTGTCCTCGTCGTAGGCGAAGGAGACGTGCGAGACCTCGATCGCGCCGCTCAGCTCGCCCGGGTCCTCCTGCGTCTCGACGCTTTCCGGGGTCGCGGCGATGATCGGGCCGACGCCCTCGAGCATCGGCGCGATCGTCACCCCGAGCATCAGCGTCGAGGACACGACGAGCGTCGCGCCGAGCACCTGGAAGAACGACACGTTGAACGTCAGGAAGGTCGACTCCGGCAAGCTCTTCATGTAGTCGCCGACGATCCAGAACGCGAGCACCGCGCCGAGGATCGTGAACGCGGCGTTGAACGCGGTGAGCCGGTTCTGCGAGCCGCGGATCGCGACCGACTGGACGCGCCCGGCGCCGAACGCCTCGGCCCAGTACGCGAAGCCCCGGTCCTCCGAGGCCGAAGAGCGGAGCTTGGCCACGCCCTCGATCAGCTGGAACGTGCGCGAGTTGATCTCCTTCAGCTGCTCGAAGTTCGCGCGCTGGCGGCCAAGCTGCCGCTTGCCGACGTAGAGCGAGAGCAGAACCATGAATGCGACCAGGCCGATCGACAGCAACGCCAGCGGCGGGCTGATGACGAGGATCAGGATCAAGTTCGCGAGGCCGACGATCGCCGCCAGGAGCCCCTTTGCCGCGAGTCCCGAGAGCTGCTCGCGCACGTTCGAGATCGCGAGCGCCGCCGTCGCGAGCTGACCGGTCGAGCTGCCGCGATAGAAGCGCGGCGAGAGCGACATCAGGCGGTCCCAGATCCCGGCCTGCACGTTCTCGTCGAGCCGGCCCTCGATCCGCAGCGAGGCGATGTTGTAGAACGTCGCCAGCAGCGCGCTGACGACGGCCGAGACGATCAGCAGCAGGCACAGCTCGGTGATTCGCCGGCTTTGGGCCTCGGGGACGAGCGTGCCGAGGATCACGCCGGTCATGATCGGCACCAGCAGCCCGATCCCCGCGGACAAGAAGCCCGCGATGAACATCGTCGAGACGTCGCGCGTGCCGCCGCGCATCCCGTGCTTGAACAACTCCCAGCCGCTGATCGGCCGCGCGGGCAGCGGCCGGTAGAGCATACGACCGTCGTAGCGCAGCTCTCGGGCATTCTCGGCGCTGATCCGCCGCGGGGCGTCCGGGGTCGCGGGGTCGTACATGTCGTAGCTGAGGCCGGAGCGGATCAGCGCGACCGGCACGTCGCCCGCCTTCAGGTAGCCGATCATCGGCCCGTGGTCGCGCTTCCACCACTGCCCCGACAGCCGGACCGAGCGGATGCGCACGTGTGACGCGTGCGCGATCGCGTTGATCGCGTCCACGCGGGGGCCGGATCGTGCCGAGGAGGGCGGGTGGTGGATTTCGATCCCGAGCGCGTTGCCGACGCGCGCGGCAGCCGCGAAGGCCGGATCCTCGCCCGGCCGGAAGGTGGCGCGATGGCGCCCCTCGATGATCGCGGCGAACATCCGCGTCGTCTCCACCCTCACCTCGACGTCGCGCCTCTCGCGCTCCACCATCCGGGCGGCGTCCTCCTCCTCCATGCGCGCGATCCGCAACGCTGTCAGCTGCACCGCCTCGGAGTTCAGCGCGTTCAGCGCCGGCCAGATCGTGCCCTGCTCGAGCAGCTCTTTGGTGGCGTAGGTGGTGAAGCGGCAGGACTCCTCGGCCGTGATCCAGTCGGCCGGCGAGATCGCCATCGGCTCGCCGCGGCGCAGCGCGCGGCTGCGCTCACGGCCGAGCAGGCGCGCGCGCCCGGAGTCCATCGACACCCAGGTAACGCCCTCGATCGTCCGCGCCACTCCATCCAGCGGCAGCGAGAAGCGGATCCCGCGCGTGATCGCGTTGAAGTCGCGCGGCGCGAGTCGGTAGTGCATGACGTCGAGAACCTTGGCAACGCTCACGTCGATCCGCCGCGCCACCTCCGCGAAGCGCTCCGGCGACTCCTTCACGTCTCGCTGGACGTCCTCGATATTGGACTTGTGCACGCGGCAGCCGGGCGCGAGGCGGCACAGGAGGGAGTGTCCACGGGCCGTCGGCGGGGTGCCGATGATCGCCGAGCCGGGCTCGAGCGACAGCAGCGGCGTCCAGCGCCCGATCGGAACGCCGTCCGGCGCCTCGACCACGAACACATCCAGCCCGCCGTCGTCGACGACGAACGCGACGCCTGGATCGGTGGCCAGGAACTGGCCCCGCTCCATCTCGTCTTCGTCGAGCAGCTCGACGGCGCCGACATCCGTGCTCATGCCGCTCGGATCAAATCCGCATAGGGGCCGCCGCCGTCCTTCATCGACTCGTGCGTGCCGCGCTCGATGACCTCGCCGTGACGCATCACGATGATTTCGTCGGCGTCTCGGATCGTGCTCAGCCGGTGCGCGACGATCACGCACGTGCATCCGCGCCGGCGCAGGCTCGCGTCGATCTGGCGCTCGGTCTCAGCGTCGAGCGCGCTCGTGGCCTCGTCGAGGATCAGCAGCGATGGATTGACGGCGAGCGCACGGGCGATCTCCAAACGCTGGCGCTGGCCGCCGCTGAGGTCGGCGCCGCCTTCCAGGATGTTGCCGTCCAGGCGCCCGTTGCGCTGCATGACGACGTCAAGGATCGCCGCGTCGCGCAGCGCGCTGATCAGGATCTCGTCGGGCACGGTCGAGTCCCACATCGTCAGGTTGTCGCGGACCGTCCCCTCGAACAGGAAGATGTCCTGGTCGACGACCGCGACCGAGGACGCGAGCGCCTGACGGTCGATGTCGTCGCGCGAGATGCCGTCGAACAGGATCTGCCCCGACCACGGCTCATACAGTCCGGCGATCAGGCGCGCCACCGTCGACTTGCCGCTGCCGGATCCGCCGACCAGCGCGACCCGGCTCCCGGGCGAGAGCGCGAGGTTGAAGTCCTTGATGCTCGGCTCCTGCAGCGGGCTGTAGCCGAACGTCACGTTCTCGAGCCGTAGCGCGCCGGCCAATCTGGTGACGTCGCTCTGCGGCGGTTGGGTGAACACCGGCGCCAGCGGATAGCGCTCGACGTCGCGGATCCGCGCGATGTCCGCGTTGACGCCCTGCGCCTTGGAACCGAGGTCGCTGAGGTCGCTGACGGGGCGGTTGAAGTTGTTCATCAGGGACTGGAAGGCGACCAGCAGACCGATCGTGATCGCGCCCGCGATCGCCTTGTGTCCGCCGATCAGCAGGATCAGCGCGGCGTTCAGCGAAGCGAGGAAAACCGGCACGGCGGTCAGCACCTGCGTCGGGATCCCGAGCCGCTGGGAGCCCGCGACGACGTTCGTCAGCTGCCCCGACCAGCGCTCGTAGTAGTCCGATTCGCGGCCGGATGCCTTCAGCGTGTCGAGCAGCTGCAAGCCGTTGTACGTCGCCGCTACGAGCTTGCCGCGGTCCTGCTGCAGCTTGATGTTCGCGTCCTTTCGGAGCCGCGCGACGAACCGGAGCACGAGGATGTTGACGCCGGCCAGCGCGATCCCGATCACAGCGAGCAGGATGGAGGTGTTGAGGAGCAGGATCGCGTAGAAGACAGCGACGATGCCGCTCACGACCGCGGTCGCGAGGTCGCGCGAGAGCAGCTGGGCGATCTGGTCGTTCGTCGTCACGCGGAGCGATATGTCAGCCGCCGGCCGCTGTGAGAAGAACTGCACCGGCAGCCGCAGCACGTGGCGCAGGAAGCCCGCCGAGGTGACGATCGACAACCGCGTCTCGAGCTGCAGCAGCGATCGCTGCTGCAGCCACGTGAGCAGCCCCATCAAGAGCGCGATCCCGAGCATGAAACCGAG
This sequence comes from uncultured Solirubrobacterales bacterium, assembly GCA_963763525.1. Lineage (GTDB taxonomy): Bacteria > Actinomycetota > Thermoleophilia > Solirubrobacterales > Solirubrobacteraceae > Palsa-465. The sequence goes on along the minus strand of CAVXPA010000002.1, from coordinate 213,885 downwards.
CAGCGGCGTCAGCAGCGAATAGATGCCCGACCCGAGGATGCGGTCGATGAACACGCGCTGGAACCCCGGCACCGCGATCCCGGGGATCACCAGGAGCAGGCTGACGAACAGGATCAACCCGAGCGCCGCCCGGGTGTTCTTGAGGCGGTGGCGCAGCTCACCGAACTGGTTCGCGCGCTTGCCGCCCCGCTCGAAGTCGGGCCCGGGCTCGAACGTGAGCAGGATCCCGGTGAAGCTGCCGTCGAACTCAGACCACGGGACCCTCCGCGGACCCGTGCCGGGGTCGTTGATCAGGACCTTGTCCTTCTTGAACCCCTCGATCACCAGGAAGTGGTTGAAGTTCCAGAAGACGATGAAGGGCGGCTTGAGCTCGCGCGCGACGCTCGCCTCCATCTGAAAGCCCTTGGCGGTGAGATTGTGCTTGCGCGCCGCCCGCAGCACCGACGCGGCGTTGGATCCGTCGCGCGAGACGCCGCACTCGACGCGCAGCTGCTCGAGCGCGACATTGCGACCGTAATAGCCCAGGATGATCCCGAGCGCGGCGGCGCCGCACTCGACGGCCTCCATCTGCAACAGCGTCGGCGTCTTCGCGCGGCGGTAGCGCTTGGGTTTCGGCGCGGCAGCCGCCGGCGCCGGCTTGGGCGGCGGCTCCGGCGCGCGGGGAGGAGCTTCAGGTGCCGAAGACGACATCGATCGGACGCTGCTGCTGCTCAGTCACCTGGCCGGTCACCTCGGTGCCGGGCTCGAGCGGGAACGGCGGCCCCTTCGGGGTCGACCACTGAAAGCCAGATCGGGTCTTCTCATCGGGCGTCAGCGACACCTCGGCGAGCACCGGAGGCCCGTTCTTGGTCAACTCGCGCGCGAGGTCCGGGTTACCGACGAGCGCGGCGACCGTGTCGGTCGACAGGGGCGTCTCGGAGACGTTTTCGACCTTTCCGCGCACCACGCCGAAGGCCGCCGACGGGGCCGTCGACACGTTCACGTCGACCGGCATCCCGGGCGCCAGGCCCGCGCCCTGGGCCGCCGGCACGAACAGATACACGGACGTGTCCTTGGTCTGCGGCGGCGCGCGCTGGATCGTGAACAGCGGATCGCCGTACGTGACGACCTGGCCCTCGATGATCGGCAGATCGACGACCTGTCCCTGAAACGGCGCCGTGACCGTGTGCTGCGTCCCGTTGGAGTTGATCGTCACGACGGGTTCGCCCTGGCCGACGAATTGATCCTGTTTGACGAGCACGTCCTGGATCTGCCCGTTGACCGTGCTGTCGACCGACGCCAGACCGCCGGGCTCGGCGATCACCCCTGATGCACTCACCGTGCGCGGAATTCTACCGGCGAAGCTCCAGATCACGAGCGCCGCGACCGCGAGCGTGACCGCGCCCACGCCGAGCCACAGCCACGGACGGGCAAGCCCGGACAGCTGATCCAGCTCGTCCGGCAGCTTGCGGCGCTCCAGCGCCCTCACACGAAGCTTCACATCTAGACGTTCCCACGTCAGGGCGGTGCAAGTCAACCCCGGATCGATTAATCCCGCGGGGCGCTTTGGGTCTGGTATAAGCGGAGCGAGCTTTGCGGGGGAGCTCGGGCAGCGAGACAAAACCGCCCGGCATGCATCGCCGGCAGACCGATAGGAGGATGGCCAGATGGACGCCGCCGAACGTTCGCAGTTCGTGGGTGGCTACACGAAGCTGCTGACCAACGCCTGGTCGGACGAGGCCTACATGCAGCGCGTGAAGTCGAACCCGGTCCAGGTGCTGGACGAAGTCGGCCTGAAAGTGCCGGCCGGCACGAAGGTGACGATCAAGGACAGCGCGGGCGAGGGCAACCTCGATGAGCAGGTCAACCTGTGGGAGCAGGGCCTGAAGTCTGGCGATATCACGCTGTACGTTCCGAACGTGCCGCAGATCGAGACGGCCGAGCTCTCGGAAGGCGAGCTCGCCGGCGTCGCGGGCGGCGACAGCTACTGCTGCTGCTGCAGCCCGTGCTGCACTTGCACGTGAGCGTGTGAAGGGACCGGAACAGCCGCGGGATTAATCCCGCGGCGCCGTTCCGGTTTGGTATACGTTTCTCCGCTAGCGGGGAGCGCAGGCAGGGCAACACATATCCGGCGTGCTGCGCCGGCAGATCGAATAGGAGGATGGCCAATGGATGCCGCCGAACGTTCGCAGTTCGTAGGTGGTTACACGAAGCTGTTGACCAACGCCTGGTCGGACGAGGCCTACATGCAGCGCGTGAAGTCGAACCCAGTCCAGGTGCTGGACGAAGTCGGCCTGAAAGTGCCGGCCGGCACGAAGGTGACGATCAAGGACAGCGCGGGCGAGGGCAACCTCGATGAGCAGGTCAACCTGTGGGAGCAGGGCCTGAAGTCTGGCGATATCACGCTGTACGTTCCGAACGTGCCGCAGATCGAGACGGCCGAGCTCTCGGAAGGCGAGCTCGCCGGCGTCGCGGGCGGCGACAGCTACTGCTGCTGCTGCAGCCCGTGCTGCACCTGCACCTGAGTTACAACAAGTCAACCAGAAAGGTGGACGATGGACGCAGCTGAACGCTCGCAGTTCGTAGGTGCCTACACGAAGTTGCTGACGAACGCCTGGTCGGACGAGGCCTTCATGAACCGCCTGAAGGCAAATCCGGCAGCGGTGCTCGGCGAAGTCGGCTTGACGGTGCCCGCCGGCGCCTCAATCACGATCTCGGATTCGCAGGGCGAGGGAAGCCTCGACGAGCAGGTGAGGTTGTGGGAGGACGGCTCGAAGTCGGGCAGCATCACGCTGTACGTGCCGACTGTTCCGCAGATCGACACGGCCGAGCTCTCGGAAACCGAGCTCGAGGGCGTGGCCGGTGGCTCGACCTATTGTTGCTGTTGCAGCCCGTGCTGCACCTGCACGTGATCGAGTGACGGAATCGCTGACGCGATTGGCGCCAGGAGGGCGCCAATCGCCAAGCCATCCCCGACTGAAGGGCAATCTCCGGGCCGTGGTGGTCGACGAGGAGCGGTTGTTCCTCGTGGGCGAGAAGACTCAGTTCGTGCTCGAGGGGCGCACGGCGGTGGCGCTGGTTCCACTGTTGGACGGAACCCGCGACCTCGCCGGCCTCCTCGGCGAGCTGGGCGACCATCCGCCGGGCGAGGTGTTCGCGACGTTGCGCCGGTTGGAGGCCTTTGGCTTGATCGCGCAGGGAGCTGCCGGCGCCGACCCGCACGCGGCTGGTTTCTGGGACACGCTCGACGTTGCCCGTGCGGACGCGACCGAGGCACGGGTGGCGCTCGTCGACCTCTCATCGCTCGACATGTCGCCCGCGCGCGCGGCGCTCGCCGCAGCCGGGCTCGAGCTCGATGACGGCGCGCCGCTCGCGGTCGTGCTCGTCGATGACTATCTCGACGCGCGGCTGCGCGAGTTCAACCGCGCCCGCGTGAGCGCCGGCGCGCCGTACGTGCTCGCGAGCCTGACCGGCTCGACGCTCTGGCTCGGCCCCCACATCAAGCCCGGGCAGAGCCCGTGCTGGGAATGCATGGCCGAACGCCTCGAGGCGAACCGCCAGCTCGACCGCTACCTGCGCACGCGTGACGGTCGCGCGCGCGTGCTGCGCGACGGGGCCATCGGGCTGGGCACGGCGGTCCAGGCGGGCGCGGCGTTGCTCGCGATCGAGGTCCAGGCGATCCTCGCCGGCGCGACGCGACTGCAGGACCTGATCACGCTCGATCTGACGACCCTCGCCAGCGAGCGCCACCCGGTCGTGCGCCAGCCGCTGTGCGACGCGTGCGGCGATCCGCAGCTGCGCTCGGCGCAGCGGGAGGCGCGGATCACGCTACGGCCGACGCGCAAGCGCTTCACCGAGGACGGCGGGCACCGGGTCATGCGCCCGGAGGAGACGTTCGCGCGGCTGGAGCGACACATCAGCCCGATCACGGGTGCGGTCTCATCGCTGCGGCGTCAAACGGTCCAGGACAACGGCGTCGCGTACAGCTACTCGTCGGGTCACAACTTCGCGCTGATGCAGGACAGCCTGTACTTCCTGCGCAAGAACCTGCGCGGTCGCAGCGGGGGCAAAGGGCGCACCGACCACCAGGCCAAGGTCGGCGCCGTGTGCGAGGCAATCGAGCGCTTCAACGGCATCTATCGCGGCGATGAGCCGTTCGTGAGCGGCTCCTACAACGAGCTCGCCGAGCGCGCGATCCACCCCGAGGAGCTGCTGCGCTTCTCCGACGCGCAGTACGCCCATCGCGACGCCTGGAACACGGCGCAGGCGACGAGCTACCACGTGATCCCGGCGCGGCTGGATCCCAATCGCACGATCCAGTGGACGCCGGTGTGGTCGCTGCGCGACGATCGCGAGCGCCTCGCGCCGGCGGGCTACTGCTGGTACGGGCATCCCGACATCGCAGCCCACTTCTTCTGCGCCAGCGACGCGAACGGATGCGCGGCCGGCAACACGGTCGAGGAGGCGATCCTGCAGGGGCTGATGGAACTGGTCGAGCGCGACTCGGTCGCGCTGTGGTGGTACAACCGGATCCCGCGGCCCGCGGTCGACCTCGATGCGTTCGACGAGCCGTACGTGGGGCTCGTGCGCGAGCACTACGCCCGGATCGGGCGCAACCTGTGGGCGATCGACATCACGACCGATCTCGGGATTCCCGCGTTCGTGGGCTGCTCGCAGCGGCTCGGCGGCCCGACCGAGGACCTCCTGATCGGCTTCGGCGCACACGTCGACCCACGGATGGCGCTGATGCGAGCGCTGACCGAGGTCAACCAGTTCCTGCCGGCGGTGACCGAGCGCAACCCCGACGGCTCGACCCGGTACTGGATGGACGACGTCGACGCGATCCAGTGGTGGACCGAGGAGACGCTCGCGCGCAATCCGTATGTCGCGCCGCATCCGGAGGAGCCGGCGCGGCGGCCGGCGGACTTCGCGCCGCTCGCCACCGACGATATCGCGCAGGACGTGCGCAACTGCGTGGAGCGGATCGCCGCGGCCGGCCACGACGTGCTCGTGCTCGACCAGAGCCGTCCGGCGATCGACCTCGCGGTCGTCCGCGTGATGGCTCCGGGACTGCGCCACTTCTGGCGGCGGCTCGGGCCCGGGCGCCTGTACGACATCCCCGTGGAGCTCGGCTGGCTGCCGGCGCCGATCCCCGAGGCCGAGCTCAACCCGCTCAGCATCTTCTTCTAGTGAGGCGGTAGTGGCCTTCGACTCAGAGCTCGCCGTCGTGACCGAGACGCTCGCGCTTCGGTCCGACGCGCGGACGCTCGTCACCCCGGAGGGCGTCACGATCCTCGAGGAGGGCCACATCCGGCAGCCGCTCGGACAGCTCGGGCCGGCGCTCGACGGCGCTGTCAGCGCGCTCGTGAGCGGAGCGCAGGAGTCGGAGTTGGTCGCGCTGAGCAGCGAGGCCGAAGGCGAAATGGCGGTGTTCAAGCTGCAGGCGCTGTTGCTGCGCCTGGAGCAGTCCGGGTGGCTGACGCGCACGCTCGCGAGCGGAGGGCTGCCGCTCGCGACCCGGCACCCAGTCGGTCACGTGATGCCGTCGCAGGCGCCTGCGCCGAGCCTCGCGGAGCCGCTGCTGCTCTCGCGCTTCGCCGCCGTGCGGGCGCAGGATGGGACGCTGCGCGTCGAGTCGCCCCTGCATGCGGTGTGGGTCGAACTGCACGAGCCGTCGCTGGCCGCCCTACTGGGCCTGCTCGCGCGGCCCGTGAGTGCCGAGGAGCTTGCGGACCGCCTGGACGGCGTTCCCGCCGCCGTCGTCGGGCCGCTGCTGCGGCTGTTGCGCGACTCCGCGATCGTGGTCGCCGCCGCGTCGCCGGAGGCGGCCGCGCAGTCGCAGTGGAGCTTCCCGGACCTCCTGTTCCACGCCCGCAGCCGGGCGGGGCGCAACCTCGGCGGGTTCGGTGGCACCTACCATCGGGAAGGCGTGGAGGCGCCACTGCCGGCCGTCAAGGCGCGTGGCGACGGGGAGATCGTGGCGCTGCCCGAGGTCGACCTCGCGGCCGTAGTCGCGGCCGACCCGCCGTTCGGCGAGGTGCTCGAACGGCGCCGGTCGGTCCGCGCTCACGACGACGCCAATCCGATCACGCTCGCCGAGCTGAGCGAGCTGCTTTATCGCGCCGCGCGCGTGCGTGGCGTGATGTACGACGGCCACCAGGAGCTCTCGAGCCGTCCCTACCCCGCGGGCGGAGCATGCTACGAGCTCGAGATCTATCCGCTCGTGGAGAACTGCGCGGGCCTCGCGCCCGGCCTTTACCACTTTGATCCCTCGGCGCACTCGCTCGAGCTCGTGGCCGCGCCCGGGCCGCCGACGATCCTGCTCACTCAGTACAGCCGGATCACCGCCGTGATGGACACGCCGCCCCAGGTGGTGCTGCTGCTGGCGGCCCGCTTCGGCCGCGTGATGTGGAAGTACGAGTCGATGGCATACGCACTCGTGCTCAAGCACGTCGGCGTGCTCTACCAGACGCTGTACCTGACCGCGGCCGCGATGGGGCTGGCGCCGTGCGCGCTCGGGGGCGGCAACTCGGACGCGTTCTGCGCGGCGGCCGGCACCGACTACTACGAGGAGACGACCGTCGGCGAGTTCGTCGTCGGGCGCGCCGGCGCCGATCAGGCGAACTCGCCTGGGGCGTAGTAGGCGCCGCCGGCGAGCAACTCGTACAGCGGCGGGTCGCGCGGCGCGAGCCACGACATGAACTCGTGCATCTCCGGATCACGCTCCCAGCGCCCGAACGCCGCCTGGTGGCGGCACGCCGCCCAGCCCGCCTTCCAGTTGTATCGAGTCGGGTCGGCGCCGAGGTGCAGGAACACGCGCACGAACGTGTCCTGGAAGCCGTCCTCGGTGCCGAGCTGCTCGAACTCGATCACCTCGGCGCGCTCGCGCCAGGCTGCGTTGGCGATCAGCATCTCCCGCGCGCGGGAGCGGATGTTCTGAAGGAACGCCTCGCGGCCGCCGTCCGTGCGCATGTAGGCGGCCCACGGCTGCGCGATGTACGACGACAGCGTGTCCAGCGGGTGGCGCACGGTGAGCACGAACTTGCAGCCCGGGAACACCCCCGTGCAGGCGGCGCCGAAGTGCTGCTGGTACATCTCGCCCTTGTCGCCGAAGATCGGCTTCTGCGAGACGCACCGGCGCCACGCGTCCATCAGCTCGCGCACGTTGGTCGCGGTCACGGGGATCTTCTTGGAGTAGCGCACCGAGAACCAGAAATCGGGCGCGACCAGCAGCTTGGAATGCAGCAGCGTCATGAACAGCGGGAGCGTCAGGTGTTCCTGACCGCAATAGACGTCCGGGTGGCGGTCGAGGATCAGCGCCGCGATCGTGCTGCCGGTGCGCTGGAAGCTGACCATGAAGAACCAGTCGGCGCCGGGCTTGGGCGCCTCGCCGGCCTCGAGCTCCCATGGCCCGGCCGCCTCGTCGAGCGCCCAGAAGACGGTTCGCCGCGACTGCCCCATGAGCCGCTGGTACTCCGCTGCGCCCAGCAACGGCTCGGTCATCGTCCGCCCGCGCTCAGCGGCTTGCGGCCCGACACGACAAGGCCGACCAGCAGCACGAACGCGTTGGGATCGGCACGGAAGCGCTCGTAGCTGTGAACCGCGCGGGCGTAGTCGAACGTGCCCACGATCCCGCGCTCCACGAGTGGCAGCAGGCCGGCCGGGTCGATCAGCGGCGCGAACGCGTCGAGACCGACTTCGTCGCTGTGATAGGCGAACAGCTGCAAGGCGAGGTCGGTGAAGCCGACGGCCGCGAAGATCCGCCACAGCCGCCGTCCGACCGTGCGATCGCCACCACGGTCCTGCTGTGCCAGCCACGCCTTCTCGTGCGCTTTCTGCGCCTCGCCGAAGCGCGGCTGGGCGATTCCCCACAGCTCTCCGTCGACCTCGATCGCGGCCAGCGTGCCCTCGGGCTCGAGCACCCGGAGCGCCTCGCGCGCGCCCGCGAGGGGGTCGGAGAGGTGCTGGAAGACGTAGCGCGCGACGGCGAAGTCGACGGTGTCGTCGCCGAGCGGCAGCGCCTCCGCCGAGCCGTCGAGCAGGCGCGCCCCGGGCACCCGCGCGGCCGCGAGCGCGCGCAGGCGCGCGTCGGGCTCGACGCCGGTCGCCGCTGTGGGGCCGGCGCGCAGGGCGCCGGTGAGCCGCTCGAGGTGCGCGCCCGAGCCGCAGCCGATCTCGAGCATGGCCTGGCTCGCCGGCAGGCCGAGCGCCGCGAGGATGCGCGCTTCGTGTGGCCAGGCGAGCCGCGCCTGGACCTCGAGCCGCGTCAGCTCGATGTCGAGGCCGCCCTGGATCCCGTCGGGATCGTAGGAGGACTGCACGGACGCATCATCCATGCCGAGCCTGGACGGTCGCGAGCACGCCGTAGCGGGGGCGCAGCGTCACCAGCGCCTCGGGCTCGATCGGGTGACCGTCGACGAGCGCCAGCCGAACCCGCCGCCGCAGCGTCGCCATCACGAGCTGCGCCTCGAGCATCGCGAAGTGCCGCCCGACGCAGTGACGCGGGCCGCCGCTGAACGGGATGTAGGCGTATTCGGGCCGTCCGGCCGAGCGCTCGTCGCTGAAACGATCGGGGTCGAACACGAGCGGGTCCTCCCAGTAGAGCGGGTCTCGGTGCAGGACGTACGGGCTCACGCACACGAGCGTTCCCGCCGGTACGTCGAACTCGCCCAGCCGATCCTCGCCGACCGAGCGGCGCGAGAGCAGCCAGACCGGCGGGTAGATGCGCATCGCCTCCTGGATCACCTGGCGGCAGAACGGCAGGGCCGCAAGGTCGCCGGCGCGCGCGACGCGCTCGCCGAGGACGGCGTCGAGCTCCGCGTCGAGGCGCTCGGCGAGCTCCGGGTGGCGGTCGAGCAGCACGATCGTCCACGTCAGTGCCTTCGCCGTCGTCTCGTGGCCGGCCATCAGCATCGTCACGACCTGGTCGCGCAGCTCGCGCTCGGCCTCGGGGCCGGCGGCCTCCTGCGCGCCGCCATCGATCAGGCGGCTGAGAAGGTCGTCTCGTCCCTCGGTGCCCTCCAGCCGGCGCGCCTGGATCAGCAGTCGCACGAGCCCGTTGAGGAAGCCGACGGCTTTCGCGAACGCCGCCCGGGAGGCGCGGCCGTGGTCGGAGTCCTCGAGCGGGTCGTAGTGACCCATGAAGCGGTTGAGCGCGTCGACCGCCTCGCCGAAGTGCTCGTTGATCCCGGTCAGATCCGAGCCGAAGATCGCGCGGGCGACGATCGCGAGCGTCAAGCCGCTGAGCTGGTGGTCCAGCCGCAGCGGCTCGCCGTCGTCTGGAGCCGCCAGCCAGCGGCCCAGCAGCTCGTCGGTAGCGGAGGTCACGAGCTCGTCGAACGTCTCCACGCGGTCGCGGTCGAACGCCGGTTGGCAGACGCGCCGCTGGCGCTTCCACAGCTCGCCGTCACTGGTCAGCAGCCCCTTTCCGAGGACGGGCGTGAGCATCTGATCGTCGGGCGTGCCGGCCTTGACGTAATTGCGGCGATTGGCGGCGAGCACTCGGTGTGCCAGGTCCGGGCGGTTGACGAGATAGACGCGCTCGTCAATCGTGTGAGAAGTCACATCTCCATACTGCTCGCGCATCCTGGTCAGGAACGCGAGCGGATCGGAGCGAATCGTCATCAAGCCAATCGGCTCGGCCGGTCCGGGCGGGACGCGCGCGGGATGGACACGGATGTCCAAGAGTGAGTCGCCCACGTCGCGAGTCTACCGGCCTTGGGTTTTCCGGTGAACTGCCCTTGACGTGGAACGTCCGGCCAGAGAAGCTACCCCTGTGCGGATCGGGCTCGTTCAGATCAACATGGGGCTCAGCTGGTCGACACCGGCGGCAGCGACCGAAACGGAACCGCCGGTGTTCGGTCTGCTGCCGTATTCGACTGCGCTGTTGAAGTCCTACGCGATCGCGCATGCCGCGGAGCAGCACGAGTGGCTGGTGCCGATCTACAAGCGGGTCAGCGTGCGGGACGGCGTGCAGGCGCTGATCGAGGCGGACCTGGCCGCGTTCAGCACGTACGTATGGAACGTCCAGCTGTCGCTCGCGATGGCGGCTGAGCTCAAGCGCCGGCGCCCCGAGGTGCTCGTCGTGTTCGGCGGCCCGCAGGTGCCGGAGCGACCGGCGGCGGCGGAGGCGTTCCTGCGCGAGCACCCCTACGTCGACGTCGTCTGCCACGGCGAGGGCGAGGCGGTGTTCACATCGCTGCTCGATCGCGCCCAGGCGCGTGAGTTCGACGAGCTGAACGGGGTCAGTTATCTCGATCCGAGCGGGGCGTTCGTGACGCGCCCGCGGGGCCCCCGGATCCGCGACCTCGAGGAGATCCCCTCGCCGTATTTGAGTGGGGCGCTCGACGACCTGTTCGAAGCGCGTCCGGACGAGCAGTGGGTGATGATCTGGGAGACGAACCGCGGCTGCCCGTTCTCGTGCTCGTTCTGCGACTGGGGCTCGGCGACCGCCTCGAAGGTGATCCGCTTCGGAATGGAGCGACTGCACGAGGAGGTCGACTGGATGGCGCGGCGCCGGGTCGGCTTCGTCTGGTGCGCGGACGCGAACTTCGGCGCGCTGCGGCGCGACCTCGAGCTGACCGAGAAGGTCGTCGACGCCTACCAGCGAACGGGGTTCCCGTTCAGCCTCTCAGTTCAGAGCACGAAGAATGCGACCGAGCGCGTCTACACGATCCAGAAGCTGCTCAACAACTCGCTCAACGCCTACGGCGCGACGCTCGCGCTGCAGTCGGTCAACGACGGGACGCTCGCGAACATCAACCGCGCGAACATCTCCTCGGAGTCCTACCGCGAGCTCCAGCGGCGGTTCGCGGCCGACGGCGTGTACACCTACACGGACCTGATCCTGGGGCTGCCCGGTGAAACCTACGAGGAGTTCGCGCAGGGCGTCTCGCGGGTGATCGCCGACGGTCAGCACAACCACATCCAGTTCCACAACTGCTCGGTGCTTCCAAACGCCGAGATGGGCGACCCCGATTATCAGGCCCGCTACGGGACGCGGCTGGTGCCGCAGGTGCTGCGCGGCGTCCACGGTCCGATCGAGCAGGACGACTGGGACGTGCCGGAGTACCTCGACATCGTCGTCGAAACGGCAGCGATGCCGGCGGACGACTGGCGGCGCACCCGCGTGTTCGCTTGGCTCGTCGACTTCGCGTACTTCGATCGGGTGTTGCAGATCCCGCTGCTGATGCTCTCGGCGCGGTACGGATGGAGCGTGCACGAGCTCGTCGAGGCGGTCGTCGAGGCGGACCCCGAGACGCACCCGATCACGGCGGGCTTGGTGGCGGCGCTGCAGGACAAGGCCCGCTCGATCCAGCGGGGCGGCCCCGAGTACTTCGCGATCCCCGAGGCCGCCGGCGTACTGTGGCCGGGCGATCAGCGCACGCTGATCACGCTGGTCCTGGAGGATGCCCTCGACGGCTTCTACGCGGAGGTGGGCGAGCTGTTCGGCGCGCTGATGAGCGAGCGCGGGCATGGAGACGATCGGATCCTGCTCGACGAAGCTCTGACGCTCAACCAGGCCGCGTTGACGCTGCCGTTTGAGTCCGGCGACCGGTTGTTGGTGCTCTCGCACAACATGTGGGATCACTACGAGTCGCTGATCGTCGGCGATCCGATCCCGCTGCGCGAAGGGATCTTCATCCACAACATCGATTGCGCCAGCCACAGCTGGACCAGCGTGGCAGACTGGGCGCAGCACCTCATCTGGGCACACGGCAAGGACAAGCGAGGCTACCTGCGCACCATCACGAATCCGCGGCGAGTGCGGGCCCCCGCCGCCGTGGCCCGACCCGCCGCATGAACATCGAGGCACCATGACACCAGAGCAACGGCGTACCGCCTACTACGTCATTCCCGCCCTCTACGGCCTCGCGCTGGTGATTAGCATCTTCACCGGAGGGTTCGTCTGGGTCGCGGTGATCGGCGCGGTCGTCACCAGCATCCTGTACTCCGCGGTGGCGAGAGCCAGCCGGCAGCCCGGTCAAGGCCGGCAGCGCAACCGCAACCGAAATCGCGACCGAAGCTGAGCGGCCAGCGGACAGCCGCGCCGCCGGCGGAGCCCGACGTCGAGCAGGCGGTTCGACGCTTCTTCGACGTCCGCGTGCCCGAGCTGCTCGCGAACGCGCCCGAGCGAGTGCGCGCGATCGACGGGAGCTGCCGGATCGAGGTGACCGGCGCGGGGAGCTGGGTCGTCGACTTCGACGCCGAGCCCCCGGCCGTCCGGCCGGGCGACGGAACACAGGGGGATTGCCAGATGACGCTCGGCGCCGCCGAGCTCCTGGAGGTGCTCGCCGACCCGTTCGCCGGGCAGGTGCTGGCCTGGCAGGGGCGGCTGCGGATCGGCGGCGACCAGGCGCTCGTGCGGAAGGTGGCCGAGGTGCTGTTCCCGGCGTCGCCGGAGGACAACCCCGCGACGGCCGGCTACTACGCCTCCCTGCATCGCCTGATCCCCGACTCGCGGCTGACGTTCATGAACTACGGCCTCGCCGCGGACGGATTCGACGGCGAGGAGCTCGAGGAGGGGGACCGCGGCTGGCGGTACTCGATCGCGCTGATCGCTCGCACGCTCGACGGAGCGGCGCTGGAGGGCGCGCGCGTGCTCGACGTCGGCTGCGGCCGCGGCGGCCCGGCGTCTTACATCGCGCGCTACCACGAGCCCGCCGAGGTGATCGGGCTCGACGCGTCGGCCGACGGAATCGAGTTCTGCGAGCGGCGCCACCGCGAAGATCGGCTGCGCTTCGTGCACGGCCACGCCGAGAGCCTCCCGTTCGACACGGCCAGCTTCGACGTGGTCCTCAACGTCGAGTCCTCGCACTGCTACCTCGATCTGCGCGGCTTCTTTGCCGAGGTGGCCCGGGTCCTGCGGCCCGGCGGTGCGTTCTGCTACGCCGACATCATCCGCGCGGGTCAGCTCGATGGGACCCACGGGGCGCTCGGCTCGGTGCCCGCGCTGCGGATCGTCCGCGAGCAGGACATCACTCCGGGTGTGGTCCGCGCGATCGAGGAGAACCGCGACGCCTTCGCGCAGCTGCTCGTCGGCGCGACCGACGGCGCCCTGCGCAACAGCGCTCTGGTCGCAAATCTCGTTCGCACTGTCAACGTCGACATGTACGAGCAGTTCCGTGATGGTCAGTTGCGCTATTACGCGTGGGGGATAGAGAGAGTGACACAGTGACAACCACCAACCCCAAGCTCGTGATCGACGCGGATGCGATGGCCCTCAACGGGATCGACGCGATGACCGTCGAGAACATCGAGATCGCGGGAACGCCGGCGCTCGTGGTCGACAACGTCTATAAGGACCCCGACTACGTGCGCGGGTTGGCCCTGAGCTTGAACTACGCCCGCCGAGCCGGCGCCTATCCGGGTTACTTTGCGTTCGTGACGATCTCCGCGTCGCCCCTGCTCGACCTGCTCAACACGCTGATGCGGGACGCGCTCGGTGACTATCTCGCGTTCACGCCGACGTACCAGGACGACCTCGTGTTCGCCGTCACGACGGAGCGCGGGGAGGACCTCTCGCCGGGACAGCGGCGGCCGCACACCGACGGCTTCTGTGACTACGCCGCGCTCGTGTACCTCAACCCGCCGGAACGGTGCTCCGGCGGCACGTCGTTCTGGCGCCATCGCGCGAGCGGGATCGAGCTCGTGAGAACCCCCGAACACGCCGTCGCAGTCCGGTCGACCGAGGACTCGGACAGCGACTCACTTCCAGCCGGCTACCTGACCGAATCCAATGACACCTGGGAACGCACCCAGGTGCTCCCGATGCAATACAACCGGCTGTCGTTCTACGACTCGCGGCTGTGCCACACGCCCCACTACGTCGAGAGCGACTTCGGCACGGCGCTCCCCGACCGGCGCCTGACGCAGAACCTCTACCTCGATCGCTGGCAGACGCGGATGGCGAAGACGCTGGCCGCTGGCCGCCGCGCTCAGGGCAGCTAGCGTCTACGCCGCGGGCTCCGGAGCGGGAGCGGGCGCCGGGTCGGGAGCTTCCTCCTCAAGCGTCTGCGCGGCCGGCGCCGTCCGGGGGACGCCCTCCGGCTCGGAGATCGACCACAGCGTGAGCTTCGCGACGCGGCCGCGGATGTCGGTCTCGCCGACGAACTCGAGGTCGTCGGGTGGCGAGGTGAGCGAGTCCTTCGTGGACCCGGAGAACAGCAGCTGGTGCGGCGTCCCCTTCGTCAGCGCCTCGATCCGAGAGGCCGTGTTCGTGGTGTCGCCGACGGCGGCATACTCGACCCGGCGCTCGGAGCCGACGTGGCCGGACATCACGTTGCCGCTGTTGAGCCCGATGCCCATCCGGAACCCCGCGCTGAGGCCCTCGCTCCGCAGCCACTCGTTGAACCGGGGGAGGCGAACCTCGAGCATCTCGCGCGCGGTCGCCAGCGCGCGGTCGGCGTGATCCTCGCTCGGCAGCGGGGCGCCGAAAACGGCCATGATGCCGTCGCCCATGTAGGCGACGAGCGTGCCGCCGTGGTCGAGGATCGCGTCGCTCATCTCGCTCAGATACCGGTTCAGGACCTCGATCACGCGCTGCGGCGTGAGCGTCTCGGCCATCGACGTGAACCCGCGCAAGTCGGTGAACATGACGGTCCCCTCGCGCTGGACGCCGCCGAGGCGCAGGCCGTCGGAGCTCGCGAGCACCTGGTCGACGACGTCTTCGGGGACGAAGCGGGCGAACAGGTCGTGGACGCGGATGCGGTCGAACGCCTCGGTCACGAGCTGCACCGACACCGCGCCAAACGTGCTGAGCAGCAGCGCCCCGGCCGGGTAGACGAACGAGTTGATGCGGCCGGAGTTGAACGCGAGCTGAGTTCCGATCGTGAAGATCGCACCGAGGCCCACGGCGAGTCCGAGCGAGGCGACCGGCCCGAAGCGGACGCTCGCCAGCGGAACCGCCCCGGCCAGCAGGATGATCAGGATGACGTTCACCCAGCCCGGTGCCGACTTCAACGGGAACCCGTTGAGGATCGTGCCGGTCGCGTCAGCCTCGATCTCGACCCCCGCCATCGCCGGATCGGTCGAGGCGGAGTGATAGTCGAGCAGCGACACCTGCGTCGCGCCGACGAACACGATCTTGCCGCGGAAGTAGTCCTTTGGCAGCGGCTGCGTCGAGCCGTACGGCGGCCCGTACTTGCTCGGGTCATAAACGCTGGAGAAGGACACCCACGGGATCGTGTGCTCGGCTCCGGGGTAGTCGATCCATTGATCGCCGCCGAACTCGGCCTTCGTGATGCGCTTGTGGGTTGCCACCTCGGCCGCGGCGACATACAGCGTCGGAACGCCGTAGGCCGAATACGTCATCTGCCGGTACACGCCGCCAGGCTGGTTGATCGGGAACAGCGCGGCGCCGGGCCTGGATCCGACCAGACCGAGGAGCTTCGTTCCCTCGCTCGAGCCGAGGAACTGGACCTGACCGTTCCGAGGTGGCTGGGTGATCGCAAATGCGGTCAGGCCAGGGTGGTTGCTGATCGTGTTCAGCAACGCGAGGTCGTCGCACGAGAACGTGAGACCGCCGACCTTGCACGACTTGCCGATCGTGCTCTTGCTCTCGAGGTCGATGTCGAACACGATCGCGGCGGGATGCTCGCGCGCGATGTTGTCGATCAGCTGGGCGTAGTAGGAGCGCGGGTACGGAAACTCGTTGAGGTCGGCGAACGTCTTGTTGTCGATCGCGACGATCACCAGGTCCTTGCGCGGCTTCTGCGTGCCTCGGATCGCGAAGCGGCTGTCGATCGTGCTGCCCTCGAGGGTCGCTAGCAGACTGGTCGAGTACAGGACGATCGCGATCGCGGCGGAGCCGAGCGCGACCAGCGCGAGCAGCATCACACGCAGGCGGCGCGTCCCCGTAAGCCGGGATCCGCGCGCCCGTTTCTCTTCACCCTTCAACTCAAGCTAACCCCTGGCGCGCAAGTGTAGACCCCGCCGCGGCCGCGCAAGCCGGGTTCTGCGGAGACTCTTCGAGGCGGCGGGCTAGGCGGCGAGCGGGCGCGCCAGCGCCTTGACGAACTCCTCCAGCTGATCGGTGCGCCAGCACTCGAACGCCACGCAGTGCTTCTCGTACGCCGCGATCACGCTGTCGCCATAGTTCCAGTACAGCCGCGGCTCGGGGTTCAGCCAGAACGTGCGCCCGGCCTTCGCGGTGATCGCCGCGAACACGTCCTCGCGCGGCGGCCGGCCGTTGGTGCGTGCGTCGCCGAGCACGATCACGGTCGCGCGCGGGTGCAGCTCGTCGACGATCAGCGTCAGGAACTCGGTCCACACGCGGCCGTAGTCGGTGTAGCCCGAGACGTCGGCGACGCCCGCGTCGCGTGACACCGCCTCGCTCGCGGCGCGGAAGTCGCGCTCGCGCTCGAACACCTCGGTGACCTCCGAGATCCGCTCGATGAAGACGAACGAGCGCAGCTTGCGGAACGCGTCATGCAGCGCGTGCAGGACGCTGAGGAAGAAGGTGCTCGCGGTCGTCACGCTCGTCGAGACGTCGCAGAGCACGAAGATCTCCGGTCGCCGCGGGCGCTGCGGCCGGTAGCGCAGCTCGATTGGGACGCCTCCGGTCTGCAGCGACGAGCGCATCGTGCGACGCACGTCGACGTGCGCGTGGCGCTTGCGGCCGCGCAGCTCGTGGCCCTGCGTCGCAAGCCGGCGCTTGAGCTGCGCAACGACCCGGTGCACGGCCGCGAGATCCTCGATCGGCCCGGTCGGCAGCGCGCGGTCGAGCTCGCTCAGCGGCCGCTTCGGCGGCAGGCTCGCGGTGCGCTCGATCAGGTCGCGCTCGAGCTCGCGCCGCAGGTGCTGCTCGAAGCGCCGCAGCTGATCGCGCGGCAGGCCGGCGTGCCGGGGATCGTCCGCGGGCAGGTCCGGCTGGGACTCCGATCGCAGCCCGAGCGCACGGCGGATCCGCTGCACGTCGACGCCCAGCACGCCCGAGCCCTCGCCGCGGCCGAACGCCGCAATCGCGAGCCGCGCCAGGTCGCGCAGGTCGGCGTCCGAGCCATCTCGGATGGCCGCGGCGATCTGCAGGCGCAGCGTGTCGAGGTCGACCGCCATATCCAGCGAGCCGCCACCGGCCCCCTCCTTGATCCCCTGGCGCCCCGCCTGCGCCTCGGCCGCGCGAAAGAAGAACCGGTCGAACACGAGCTCGAACACGTGTCGGTCCTCGGGGGACTTGGCGAGCGTCGCCGCGAGCGCCTCTCTGAACGTGTCCTGCTGCGTCCACTCGATCTGCGCGAGTGCCGCGAACGCGTCGAGCAGCTCGCTCGTGCCGATCGCGATTCCCTCGCCGCGCAACTCGTCCGCGAACGCGAGCAGCTGCGCGTCGAAGCGGCCGGGACCGCGCTCCGGGATCGCGCGCTCAGGCCGCGGGGCGGGCATCGGCGGCAGCCGGCGAGGGCTCGAGCCTGACGCCGACTCGCGCGGCGACCGTATCGAGGTCGGTGCGGTGCTTGACGATCACGCTCATCGTCGAGCGGAACGTCGTCGCGTCGATGTCGTCGGCGCCGAGCAGAATCAGCGCTCGCGCCCAGTCGATCGACTCGGCGATGCTCGGCGGCTTCTTCAGATCCAGCTCGCGAACCTGGTGGATGATCTCGACGAGCTTGCGGGCGATCGTCTCGTCGAGCTCGGGTGAGTGCAGGCGGACGATCTCGAGCTCGTGCTCCAGATCGGGGTAGTCGAGCCATAGGTACAGGCAGCGGCGCTTGAGCGCCTCGGTCAGCTCGCGCGTGTTGTTGGAGGTCAGCAGCACGACGGGCTGCGTCCTCGCCTCGATCCGGCCGAGCTCGGGAATGCTGATCTGGAAATCGCTCAACAGCTCGAGCAGCATCGCCTCGAACTCCTGGTCGGTCTTGTCGATCTCGTCGATCAACAGCACGACCGGCTCGGGCGAGGCGATCGCGGTCATCAGCGGCCGCTGCAGCAGGAACTCCTCGCCGAAGATGTCGTCCTGCACATCGCCCCAGCCGGCATCGTCTGATTCGGCCTGGATCCGCAACAGCTGCTTGCGGTAGTTCCACTCGTACAGCGCCTTCGCCTCGTCCAGCCCCTCATAGCACTGCAGGCGGACCAGGCTTCGCTCCAGAAAGCGGGAGAGCGCCTTCGCGAGCTCGGTCTTGCCGACGCCCGCGGGGCCCTCGACGAGCACCGGCTTGCCGAGCTTCGTCGCGAGGAACGAGACCAGCGCGGTCGAGGCGCCGGGAAGGTAGCCGACCGACCGCAGCCCGGTGGCGATGTCCTCGACGGAAGCGGGGGTCCGGGCCATGCGCCAAATATAGGCGCCCGGTTCCCGCCGGGCTCAGCTCTGGCGCCGCCGCCTTGGCGGAGCGGCGCCGGGCGGCCGGTCGGGATCCGGCTCCTGGGCGCGTGCGGCTGGGGTGGCAGGCGGAACGACGCGGGCGAGCGTCGGGTCGAGCGCCCGCGTAGATCGACGCGCCGGCACCGGCGGCGGCGCCGGTTTCCTGGAACGGTCGGACTTGCGATCCGGCAACCGCTCGGTCGTGGGGTCGTCGGCCAACGGCTTGTTGAACTTCTCGGTCGGGGGGTCCTCGACGGATGGCTCGGTCGACCGCTCGGTCGGGGGCTCGTCGACCAGCGGCCTGGCCGACCACTTGGCCGCCGGCTCATCGGGGCGGTCCGCAACCGGCTCGGAGAGATCCGTTCGCGGGACAGTTGACCGCCGCCGCGTGATCATCGGCTCGCCGATCGGTTCGGCAAGGGGATCGGACAGCGGTTCTGAGGGGCCGCGCCGCGACGGGGCCGCCTGGTCCTCCTCACCCGGCAGCGGCGGCTCGGCCCGGTGAGCCGCCCGGATCCGCGAGCCGGAATAGGCGAGGAACGCGGCGACCGCGAGCGCGATGAAGATGCCCCATTCGACGCCGTAGGTCGTCGCGTACTGGCCGTGGAGGCTGCTGCCCTGCTTGTCGAACATCCGCCACACGATCAGCAGGCAGGTCCACAGACCCGCGGCCATGATCACGACCCCGTCGCCGCCGGGCAGGTGAAACGCGCGTCCCTCGGCGCGCTGGAACAGCAGCGTCAGCACGCCGATGGCGATCAGCAGCACCGCCCCCTCGACGAACGAGAAGGCGCCCCAACCGGTCAGCTCCGCGCTCGCCGACAGCAGGCTCTTGGTCCCCGTCGCGATCACCGTCTCCTGGTACCACGGCAGGAAGAGCGTGAAGAACAGGCCGATCGCGGCGATCGCGGCTAGCCGGCGCTCGTGTGGCAGCACGCGCCAGGCGCGAGCGAGACGCGCCATGCCGCTGCCAAGCCTCTGCGCCACGCCGCCGATTGTAGGGGCCGCTCCCGCGGCGACTTGGGCGCGGGCGACCGTGGGCTGGGAAGGCCCTATCGGGTGACCGTCAGCGTGCCCTGAATACGCGCGAAGTTGCCCGCCAGGTCGGTCGCCGCGAGGCGGATCGCGTAGAGGCCCGTCTGCTTCAGCGGCGGCACCGCGAACTGCTCGACGCCATACGCGAACGGCGCGCTCGTCTCGAACACGATCTGCGTGCCGCGCTCCACGACGATGCCGACGTGCGAGTACTTGGAGAGCCGGAAGCGGATCGTCAGCGGTCGTGCTCGCCGAGCGCCGACGGTCAACAGCGTCAGCGCCGGCGGCGTGGTCAGGTATGCGGTGAAGTTCTGCGCCGTGACGCAGTACACCGGCGCGTCAGTCCGCTGGCACAGCTGCTGGAGGAATCCGGTGACGAGCAGGTGGTAGGAGAGTGTGTCCTCCTGCCCGGGCTGATACAGCGACCACGCGCCCGTGTCGAAGCGCGGCACCTCCGCGCGCGCTTCGGCGTCTCCGGCGGCGAACAGCGCCAGGGCCTCCGCGTTCCCGCTCGCGTGCCCGTAGTCATACAGGCCGATCAGGGTTTGCAGGAAGGCGTTGATGATGTCGGTCTGCGGCGCGAACGAGTACTGCAGGAAGCGCGTCCCGAGCGGCGCGGCGACCGCCACCCCCGTCGGCGGCGCATCGCGGAAGATCGCCAGCGCATCGGCCCCGATGGCCAGGTACGACGGGTCCGCGAACGCCTGCGAGGCGCGGGTCAGCGCGTCAAGCGCCGTCCCCTGCGACATCGCGCTCGTCCACGGAGGCAGTCCGCCGTCGAAGCGGAAGTAGTACTCCCACGCGATCCCGCCGCCGCGGTCGGCCGCCAGCGGGATCATCTCGGCCATCAGCGCGCGCAGCTGCTGATACGCGGACGGCCCGGCCGTGTACATGCCATCGGCCTTGCCGAAGGTGCCCAGGACCTGGAGCTCGATCCCCTGGCCCGGGTAGTACTCCCAGACGATCTGCGAGCCGGCGAACTCGACCCGTTCGTCGGCGCTCAGCAGCGGCCCCGTCGTCCACCACTGCCGGTTGCGGTCCAGCGTGAGGAACAGCGCCGGCAGGCGCGTGGGCGTGAGCTCGCCGGCGGCGGCGATCGCGTGGAGGTTCTCGATCACCGCCTCGAGTTCCGCGCCGCGCGTGCCTGTGAGCCGTCTGGCCGACGCGAGCGCGGCGTTGAAGCTGGCGGCGTAGGAGCGCCACTGAGCCTGCGAGATCGCGCCGCTGTGGTAGAGCCGCGCGAGCTCGCTCACGACCGTCGGCGCGGGCGCCGGACGCCGCCGCGTCAGATGTGCTCTGGCGGGCAGGCGCGCCGGATGTGCCGTGGCGGACGCCGGCAAGGGTGTGAAGGGGACGGCGCTCAGGAACGGGTCGTTGCGCCGCGCGACGTGCCGGCCGGGGCCGAGCACGAGCACCGGCGCCGCGAGCGCGCTGCTGGGAAACGCCGCCAGCAGGAGCAGGCCGAACAAACGCAGCCCCACGGAGCCGATGCTACAGTCGCGCTCAGGTTGTGCGCCACGCGTGAGGAGGATCTTGCACAGTCGTGATCGGTTGATGAGGGCGGGTGCGGCCGTCGCGCTCGTGGCACTGGCGGCCGTGGCGATCGGGGCGTGCGGGTCGTCGAGCGGCAGCAGCGCGGCCGGCGGCGCCACGGCGAAGAGCTTGCTGACGCAGACGTTCAGCGGCGCCCGTGCGATCACGAGCGGGCGGCTCACGATCGCCGTGAGCGTGATCCCGGCTGGGTCGAGCACGGCGAGCAAGCCGATCGAGCTGAGCCTGTCCGGCCCGTTCCAGAGCCGCGGCGCGAACAAGGTGCCGGCGTCCGACCTCACGCTCAGCCTGAACGCCCCGGGCCTGTCCGGGTCGCTCGGGATCCTGTCCACCGGAACCGCGGGTTACCTGACGTTCGAGGGCTCGAGCTATCGGCTGCCGGCGTCCGCCTTCCCGGTGCTGGAATCGAGCGTGGCGGGCTTGAGCGGCTCCGGTGGCTCCTCGCACAGCGCGCCGCTGTCCGGGCTGGGGATCGAGCCGCAGCAGTGGGCCGTCGATCCGTCGCTGACGGGGACCGAGACGGTCGGCGGCGTCGAGACGTTTCACATTCACTCCGGGGTCGACGTGCCCGTGCTGCTCGCTCAAGTCAATACCCTGCTGGGGAGCGCATCGGCGCTGGGCGTCACGGGTGCCGGCGGCGTGCCCGCGCGGATCACGCCGAAGTCCGCCACGAAGATCGCGGCCGAGGTGAAGAACGCCACGCTCGACGTGTGGACCGGCACGTCGGACAAGACGCTGCGCAAGCTGTCGCTGAGCCTCACGCTGCCCGTTGGGAGCCAGACCGGCGCGTCCCTCGGCGGCGTTCACTCGGCCACCGTGAACCTGACCGTCGAGTACGCCGACCTGGGGCAGCCGCAGGCGATCTCGGCGCCCGCGAAGGCGCAACCGTTCGGCGCCTTCCAGTCGCAGATCCAGCCGCTATTGGGTCAGATCCTCGGCGGCCTCTCGAGCGCCGGCCGGGCGGACAGCGCGAGCTAGCTAGTCGCGCCCGACGTCCTCTTCCTCGTCCTCGCGCTCCTCGGAGTACTCGTCCTCGTCCTCGAGGTCCGTGCCGACCTGGAAGCGAACCTGGAAGGCCTCCATCAGCTCGTCCCGGCGGTTCTCGTCGACCGGCGTCTCGTCGGACACGAGCACCCAATCGGACCCCTCGTACTCCTCCATGTTGAAGATCTCGGAGTCCAGCTCGGGCGAGTCGTCGACGATCACCAGCACTTCGGTCTGCGGATTGAAATACGTCCCAGGACGGTTGACCAGCTCTTCAAGGGCGAATTGGCGCGGATCGGGCATGGCCCGCAGCCTACCGTTTGGCGCCCCTCGGAGGCTGTGAACAGGGCCGCGACCGGCTATCCTGGAGAGTATTGACTGACTAGTCAATCTACTTGAAAAGGAGCAACCGATCGTGGTTGATTTCACGCTGACAGACGAACAGAAGAGCATGCGCGAGATGGCGCATGAGTTCGCCGAGAAGGAGATCCGGCCCGTCGCGTGGGACTACGACAGGGACGGGACCTGGCCCCAGGAGATCATCGAAAAGGCCTGGGAGCTGGGATTGATGAACGGCCATCTGGCGGCCGAGTACGGCGGCCCCGGGCTCAGCTACCTCGACGGCGTGCTGATCGAGGAGGAGATCTCCTGGGGGTGCTCCGGCATCGGCACATCGCTGTCGTGCAACGGCCTCGCCACCACGCCCGTACAGCTGGCGGGCTCCGAGGAGCTGAAGAAGGAGTACCTGGGTCGCCTCAGCGAGGCGCCGCTGCTCGCGTCGTTCTGCCTGACCGAGCCGGACGCCGGCTCGGATGTCGCCGCGATGAAGACGACGGCGGTACGCAAGGGCGACAAGTGGGTGATCAACGGCTCGAAGTGCTTCATCACCAACGGCGAGTACGCGAACTGGTACACGGTCTACGCGAAGACGGACAAGGAGGCGGGCCACCGCGGGATCTCCTGCTTCGTCGTGCCGCGTGACGCGGGCGTGATCGTCGACAAACACGAGGACAAGATGGGCCAGCGGGCATCCAACACGGCGACGATCACGTTCCCCGAGGTCGAGATCCCCGCCGGCAACCTCGTCGGCGAGGAGAACCATGGGTTCAAGATCGCGATGATGACGCTCGACCGCACGCGCCCGGGCGTCGCCGCGATGGCGACCGGCGTCGCGCGCGCGGCGATGGAGTTCGCGATCGAGTACTCGAAGGAGCGCGTGCAGTTCGGCGTTCCGATCGCGATGCACGAGGCGATCCAGTTCATGATCGCCGACATGGCGACGAAGGTGCACCTGGCCCGGCTCGCGACGTGGAACTCGGCTGTCCTGCTCGACCAGGGCAAGCGCAACACGCTCGAGTCCTCGCACGCGAAGCGCTACGCCGGGGACATCGCGATGGAGGTCACGACCGACGCGGTTCAGGTCTACGGCGGCTACGGCTTCATCAAGGACTATCCGGTCGAGAAGCTGATGCGCGACGCGAAGATCCTGCAGCTATACGAGGGCACCGCGCAGATCCAGCGCCTCGTGATCGCCCGTGAGACGCTGCTGCCCCGGCAGTTGCCGGAGCCGGCGGCGGCGCACGCATAGGCAGCGCCGGCCGGGGTCGCTGGTGAGGTCCGGGCGCGCTGATCGCGCGTGCCCGCGGGGCCTCACTCGGTCGCGGTGAACTCCCAGATCGCGACCCCGAGCAGGATCAGCCCGAGCACGAGGACGATCGCCGCGCACAGCAGGTTCGGGACGTGCCAACCGAACCACGTGATGCCGGGGTTCAGTGTCGCGTGGGCGAGCGAGGAGATGTTCAGGTGATCGAACACCAGCGTGCGCATCGGCATCGACCGCGTACGTCAGCGGGTCGAGCCGGTTGAGGATCGCCAGCCACAGCGGCAAGCCGACCACCGGAAAGAGCGCTCCGGAGATGAAGAACATCGGCATGATCACCATCTGCATCACGCCCATGAACGACTGCATCTGCTTGATCCGGATCGCCACCATCAGGCCGAATGAGGTGATCGTGAACGCGAGCAGGAGCTGCAGGCCGAAGATCCCGAGGATCAAGGTCGGCGCGTAAGGGACGCCGACGAGGCCCGCCATCGCGAGCACGATCACGCCCTGGAAGCAGGCGACAGTCGCGCCGCCCAGGCACTTGCCGAGCACGATCGAGCTGCGTCGCACCGGCGCGACCATCATCTCGCGCAGGAAGCCGAACTCGCGATCCCAGACGATCGAGGCGGCCGAGAACATCGCCGTGAACATCACCGACATGCACAGCACGCCCGGATAGATGAACGTCTTCAGGCCGACGCCGTGGGTGCCCGCCCTCGAGAGCGCTTCGAGCCCGGAGCCGAGCACGAACAGGAACAGCAGCGGCTGGACGAGCGTCGTCACGATCCGCAGCCGGTCGGCGCGGTAGCGGATCAGCTCGCGGCGCCAGACGATCCGGATCGCGCGCAGCTCGGAACGTAGGCTGCGCTTGGGGACATGGACGCGGACGACGGGGCCTCGCGGCGGTGCGGCCGCGTCGTGCAGGCCGCTCGACAACGGTGCTCATCGGCGGGCTCCACCTCCCATCATCTGCACCATCCGCGGTTTCGCATCTTCGTCTCGGTCTGCTCCTCGGCGTCGCGGATCGTCGTGCCGGTGAACGACATGAAGACGTCGTCGAGCGTCGGCCGAGAGACGCTGACCGACTGGATCGGTACGCCGAGCTCGGCGAACAGCCGCGGCACGAACTCCTCGCCCGGCCGGCACGCCGAACGTCACCGCGCCCTCGGCGATCCGCGCTTCGATGCCGAAATGCTCCGCCAGCGCCGCGATCGCGGCCGTGTCGTCGTCGGTCTGGATCGTGACGCGGTCCTTGCCGATCCGCGCCTTGAGCGCCTCGGGCGCGTCGAGCGCGACGATCTGGCCGTGGTCCATGATCGCGATCCGGTCGCACCACTCGGCTTCGTCCATGTAGTGCGTCGTCATGAAGATCGTGATCTCCTCGCTGCTCCTTGCAGCTCGCGGATGTAGGTCCAGATCGAGCGCCTGGTCTGCGGGTCGAGGCCGATCGTCGGCTCGTCCAGGAACAGCACGCGCGGAGAATGCATGAGGCCGCGCGCGATCTCGAGCCGCCGGCGCATGCCGCCGGAGAACGTCGCGACCGGCGAGTCCTTGCGGTCCCAGAGCCCGACCATCCGGAGCACCTGCTCCATCCGCGGAGCGACCAGGTTCGACTCGACGCCATACAGCTCGCGTGCAGCCGCAGGTTCTGGGCCGCCGTCAGGTAGCCGTCGAGCGTCGGATCCTGGAACACGAGCCCGATGTTGCGCCGGACGTCGTCGCGCTCGCGCACGACGTCGTGCCCGGCCACCGTCGCGGTTGCCGGCGGTCGGCTTGACCAGCGTGCAGAGCATGTTGATCGTGGTCGTCTTGCCCGCGCCGTTGGGTCCGAGGAAGCCGAACACCTCGCCGGTCGCGACCTCGAACTCGACGCCGCGAACCGCCTCCACCTCGCCGTAGTCTTCTTCAGCCCGACGTGATCGCGGGACGAGTCGCCTTCTGCATCCCGGCCAACGTTACGCGATCAGGCCTCGCCGTCCTCGGCGAGGATCCTGTAGAGCGCTCGTCTGGCCTCCGCGAGCATCTCCTTGCGCGCGACCGATCTGCTCCTCGCTGCCGGCCTCGGCGACCTGCATCGCGGCGATCCCGGTCTGCGCGACCATGCGGCGCAGCTCTCCCGCGGCGCGGAACGACGGATCGTCCTGGAACTCCCACGGCGGTGGCTGCTCGCCACGCTCGGCGAGCTGCTGGCGGCCGGTGTCGGTGATCTCGAACACCTTCCCGCCCTCGCGCTCGGTCGCGCGGATCAGGCCCTCGTCCTCGAGCTGGGCGAGCGCCGGGTAGACCGACCGGGGCTCGGGCGCCAGCGGCCGCCGCTGCGCTCCTCGATCGCCTGCATCAGCTGGTAGCCGTTGCGGGGCTCCTCGCCGAGCAGCAGCAGCAGCGCGGTCCGCACGTCGCCGCGGCGCCTGCGCCCGCGCCGGAAGCCGAATGGCGGGCCGAACATCGGGCCACCGAACCCGCCCGGGGGGCCGCCGCGGAAGTGACGCCGGGGGCCGTACACGATGTTCCTCCTCGGGGTCGGGGAACTCGCCCGGGCCGCGGGCCGCGAACAGAACTTGCGTCGGCCTGGCCAGCGCTCTGAAAAAGAGTCGCCATGCATGTCGCATCTGCTCCTTTCGATCGAACGTCTCGGTGTGTCAACGATATATCGTGATGCGTCGCGTGTCAAGGCCACGCCGGCCACGACCGATTCCGCGGACGGCGCGGGCAGAAGGCCTTCCCGGAACTTTGCGGATCTGGGTCGCACCCCTCGGAACCGGATCCGCAAAGTCTCGTCGTGAGCTGGGTCAGTCGCTGCTCGTCGCGGCGCTAGTCGGAGCCGCTCGTCGGCCCGTCGCCGCGCTTGCGCAGCCAGTCGGCGACCTGTTCGGCCATTCCGCCGATCTGCGAGCCGAGATTCGTGACGTTCTCGCCGACCTCGCGGAAGATCGCGCGGAAGCGCTCGGCGTAGAACTCCATCGCGTCGCTCGCCTCCTCGCGGACGTCGCCGTCCTCGTCGCGCGTGCGGTACTCGCCGCGGACGATCCGGTCGTACTCGCCGCTCTGGACCCACTTCATCACCTCGGACACGCGCCGCACCGCGTAGCGTGTGGGTCTGGCCGATCTCGTTGAAGAAGCGCCGGACCCGGTCGCTCGGGTCATCCCAGCTCTCGTACTCCATCGCCTGCGCCATGAACGCGTCGAGGTTCGAGCTCGGTCGGCGGGCATCGCGCCGGCGGTGACCATCAGCGTGCGGCAGACGATCTGCGGATCGCGCACGGCGAGCGTCGCGGCGCGGTCGCAGCTCAGCTCGGTCGGCGCGGTACCACTCGAGCAGCACCGCCTTGACGGCTCGGAACGGGATCCCGAGCAGGAACGGGAGGCCGTTGCCGACGCTCAGCAGGATGTTGAGCGCGGTCATGTAGATCATGTGGTCGGACAGGATGTGCCCGAGCTCGTGGCGCGAGCACCGCGCGCTGCTCGCCGGGTCCGAGCCGGCTGCAGCAGCATCGAGTCGAACACGACCATCGGCTTGCTGCGACCCGATCGCCTGCGCGCCGCCCGATCACCGGGTAGGTCACGTACAGGTCGTAGACCTCGGGCATGTCGAGGATCCGGCAGACGCCGACGTGCGCGGCCCACAGCTCCGGCAGCTGGCGCTCGCCGACCTTGACCGAGTTGCCGAGGTAGAACTGGCGCAGCGCGCGCTCGTAGCGCCACTCGATCAGCCTGCGCACGACCGTGTCGAGCATCGGGACCGACTTCAGCGCCGCGGTCGCGGCCCGGTCGGCCGGGTGCTCGTAGGCCTTGGACGAGATGTTCGTGTACGGCTGGATGCTGTCAGGCAGGATCTCGGTCATCGATAAGGCACACGCGTCACTGCGCGGTAGACTCGACGGGCATGTTCGTCTTCAAAGCCGCCGTCGTCGGCGCCGGCACGATGGGCGGCGAGATCGCCCAGACGATCGCCAGCGCCGACATTCCGGTCGTGCTCAAGGACGTCGAGGAGAAGTTCGTCGACCCGGGGCTCGAGAAGGCCCGCTCGCTGTGGCAGGCGCAGGTCGACGCCGGCAAGCTGGACGCCGGAGGAGCTCGAGCGCAAGGCGGCGCTGATCACCGGCACGACCGACTACGACGCGCTTCGGCGATGTCGACTTCGTGATCGAGGCCGTGCCCGAGCGGATCGAGATCAAGCAGGCAGTGTTCTCCGAGCTCGACGAGGTCACGCCCGGGCACGCGATCCTGGCCTCGAACACCTCGTCGCTGTCGATCACCGAGATGGGCGAGGCGACGAGCCGGCCGGACAAGGTCGTCGGCTTTCACTTCTTCTACCCGGCATCGGTGATGCGGCTGATCGAGGTGATCGAGGGAGAGGACACCTCGCCGGAGACCGCGCAGGCCGCGAGCAACTTCGCGCAGACGATCCGCAAGATGCCGATCCGCTGCGGCGAGGCGCCCGGATTCGTCGTCAACCGGATCCTCAACTCGAGCGTCTCGGAGCTGTGGCGCTTCCAGGAGGAGACGGGGATCGACGTCAAGGAGATCGACAAGCTGGTCGCCGAGTCGAAGGCGGCGCCGATCGGGCCCGTTCTTCCTCACCGACCTGCTCGGGCTCGACACCGTCCTGCACGTCGCCGAGTACCTGCAGGAGTCCTACGGCGATCGCTTCTTCGTCCACAAGCAGATGCGCGAGCTGGTCGCCGCCGGGCACCTCGGCGCGAAGACCGGAAAGGGCTTCTATGAGCACGCCTGAGCCCTCGATCGACGCCGCTGCGCTGGTCGAGCGCTTCACGCTGAAGGCGCTGGTCGAGAGCTGCCTCGTGCTCGAGGAGGGCGTCGCCGTCGATGAAGGACATCGACCTCGGCATGATGGCCGGCGCCGGGATCATCCCGCCGCCGTTTGCGCGCGCCGACCAGATCGGCCTCGACGACGTGCTGGCGCAGCTCGAGCAGCGCGGCAACCGAGTGGGGCGAGGACTTCGAGCCCGCCGACGATCCTGCGCCGCCTCGTCGCCCAGGGCCGGCTCGGGGTCAAGACGCGGGCAGGGCTTCTTCCCCTACGCGCGCCCGGACGCCGGCTGGGACGAGAGCCCGGTCAAGCTCGAGACGCGGGCGACCGATCGCGATCGCCTGGCTCGACCGGCCGCCGGCGAACTCGATCTCGCCCGAGGTCGTGGAGGCGCTCCGGCAGGCTTGGGACGCGGTCAGCGCGTCCGGCGACGATCCGCGCGCTGGTGTTCGCCTCGGCCAACCCGATGCTGTTCTGCGCCGGCGCCGACATCAAGGCGTTCACGACGCATGGACCCGGCGGCGCGAGGGACGGAGCTGCTCGACCAGATGCACGGCGCTGCTGCGCGACGATGGAGACGCTCGTCGATCGCCACGATCGCGGCGGTCAACGCGACTCGCCGTTCGGCGGCGGGTGCGAGCTGGCGATGGCGTGCGACTTCCGGATCGCGGCCGAGTCGGCGACGTTCGGCCAGCCCGAGATCAACCTCGGGATCATTCCCGGCTTCGGCGGCACGCAGCGGCTGCCGCGGCTGGTCGGCGAGGCCAAGGCGCTCGAGCTGAACCTGACCGGCGACCCGATCGCCGCCGATCGAGGCCTACGAGCTGGGGCTGGTCAACCGCGTCGTGCCCGACCACGAGCTGCTCGACACCGCGCTCGCGTGGGCGCGCAAGCTCGCCGGGCAGGCGCCGCTGGCGGTCGAGCAGATCAAGCGGGTGTCGGCCGCGGGCGATCTCGACGCCGGGATCGAGGCCGAGAAGCAGGGCTTCGCGACAGGTGTTCGGGTCCGGGACGCGCGCGAGGGCATCTCGGCGTTCCTGCAGAGGCGCAAGGCGCAGCTTCACCAGGGCAACGTGAGCGCCGCCCAGACCACGCCTCGGCCGAGCCTGGCTCGCCGACTGATCGGCGCGCCGGCTCGGTCGTCGCGCTGACCGGCGCCGGCATCTCGGTGCCGTCGGGCATCCCCGACTTCCGCTCGCCCGGGACCGGCCTGTGGGAGAACGTCGACCCGATGGAGGTCGCGCACATCGACGTCTTCCGGCGCGATCCCGAGCGCTTCTGGCACTTCTACGGCGAGCGCTTCCAGACGCTCGAGGACAAGCGCCCGAACCGCGCCCACGAGGCGCTCGCCGAGCTCGAGCGCGGCCGGCCTGCTCGACGCCGTGATCACCCAGAACATCGACCGGCTGCACGCGCGCGCCGGGCTCGCGCGAGCTGATCGAGGTGCACGGGACGATCGCGCATTCGTCCTGCCTGCGCTGCGGCGCCGCTACCCGCTCGCCGATGTCCGCGCCCGTCTCGCGGCCGACGCCGACGGGCGTGCCGCGCTGCGACTGCGGCGCGCCGCTCAAGCCCGACGTGGTCCTGTTCGGCGAGTACCTGCCGGCGGCGGCGCTCGCGCGGGCCGAGCAGCTCGCGGCCGAAGCCGATCTGCTGCTCTGCATCGGCTCCTCGCTCGAGGTCTATCCGGTCGCCCAGCTGCCCGAGCGTCACGCTCGCGGCCGGCGGCGCAGCTCGCGATCGTCACCCAGGGCCGCACCCCGTTCGACGGCCGCGCGGCGGTGCGGCTCGAGGGCGACGTGGTCGAGGAGCTCGCGGCTGTGCTCGCCGCGCTCGGCGAGCTCGGCAGCGCTCGCCGTCTAGGCGTTCAGCACCGTCGCGCGCGCGCAGCGCCGCCTCGATCCGCCCGAGCGTGAACGCGACGGCGTCGCGGTCGGCTCGGCTGAGCGGCCCGGCGAGCGCCGCCTGGGCGGCCGCCGCGATCGCCGTCGCGCTGGCTCGCGCAGCTCGGTCAGGCGTTCGCTCGAGCGCCGCAGCGCGCCGGGTCGCGCGCCAGCTCGGCGAGCGCCGCGTCGAGCGCGATCGAGCACCTGCAGCGCGGCCTCGCGGTCGCGGCCGTGGTCGAGGTCGAGCCGCGCCCGCAGCGCCAGCTCCTCGCAGGCCAGCGCGCGCTCGCGGCCGCCCAGCACGGCGGCCAGCCGCGCCTGCGGCTCCAGCACGCTCGCGCGGCGCCGGCGGCCGGCGTCCGGGCGAGCAGCTCGCGGGCTTCGGTCCACAGCCCGTCGGCGACCTGCTCACCGGCGCCGTAGCCGATCCGCGCGACGAGCGCCTGGCGGCGGCCGACCGGCATCGACGTACGGGTCGGCGGTCGACGAGCCGGAACGCGTGCAGCGCCCGGTTGAGGACCTCCAGCGCCGTCCGCGAGCTCGCGCTCGCCCGCGTCGCTCGACAGCCACGCGCTGGCGCGCTGCGCGTCCGCCGAGCGGCTCGCCGACGTCGATCACGGTCGCGCGGCCGGTCGTGACCGGCGTCGGCTCAGGCTCAGGTGCAGCCTTACGCTGCTTGGACGTCGGACCGCCTGCAGCGTCCGGCGCTCGGGCGCGCCGAGCGTCTCGAGCACGATCACGTGCGCCGGTGCGGCCTCGGGCGCCGTCGCCGGACCGCCGCACCAGATAGCGGCCGTCAGGCGGCCCGAGCGCCACGGGTACCTCGACCTGGGCGAAGCGGAACAGCACGGCTCGGGGCCGTCGGCGTCAGCCGCCGGTCAGCCGCGCGTGGATCGCGTACTGGCTGGGGGCGATCGGCACGACCGGCTCGGGGATCTGGCTGATGCCGGTTGATCAGCTGGACCCACTGGCCCGGCTTGAGGATCGCTCGCGATCTCGCTCGAGAGCTTCTTGTTGGCGCCGAACAGCGGCGTGTAGCGTGATCTGGATGCGGTTCGCGTGGTCGGGCAGCGCGAGCGTGTTGGCCTGGCCCTTGTAGCTCATCGTGCTGACGATCTCGTCGGGCGCATCGCGCCCTGGAGGGTGAGCAGCCGGCGGATCGTGATGTCGGTGATCGAGCCCGGCGCCCTGGTGGCCGAGGATCGGGATCGTCGTTGATCTCGGAGATGTCGACGCTCGCGCCGGTCGCGCCGGCGGCGTCGACGCCGGTGGCGCCGTTCAGCGCTGTGCCCGCACTCGAGCCCGGACACGGACGGGTCCAGGCCCGAGGCCGAGAGGAACTCGATCGCGGCGAGGATCCGGCGGTCGATCAGCCCGGCCTCGATGTCGCGGCGGCCGCAGGCGTAGATCTGGACGTGCGGGTCCGCCAGGATCCGCGTTCGGTCAGCTGCTCCTTGGACATCAGCAGGATCTGGCCGACGCTCGGGTTCTTGGCGCCGGGGCCGAAGAACGGATCGATGCCCGGCGGCGCGGTACACGGCGGTCGCCTGCGAGCAGCTTCCAGCCGTCGAGGATCGGCTTCGGATCGATCTAGCGGCGCGTTCTTGCCGGCCGGCTGGACCATGAACAGGACAGTGCGATGCGTCGGTCGGCGATCGGCGCGCCGATCCGCCCGAGGATCGTGCCGGCGACGACGATCGACCCCGGCCTTCAGCGGCTGCAGCGTGTACTGGTTCTTGGCCAGGTGCAGGACGTCGGAGAAGTAGTTCTGGAAGCTCGAGATCTGCGGGGCCGGCTCTTGAGCTGCAGGGCGCCGCCGGCGGCGTACGAGGCCGGCCGCGACGGGATCGCGAACAGCCGCTCCTTGACCATCGGCGCGCTGCCGCGGTCGTCGCGGCGCTGCGCCGCTTCGGCGCGCGGCTGCTGACCGGCGAGCGTGGCCGGCGCCGGTGATCGTGCGTCTTGGCGCTCGCGCGGTCGCTTGGCGCGGTCGCTGACGGCGGTCGTCGTCGCGCTGCTGCTGCGAGCCGGCGCGTCGCCGGGGGCGATCGGCGCCGGCGTCGACCGGCTGCGCGAGCTCCTTGGCGATCTCGCGCGCCGACGACCCTGACCGGCTTGGGGACCGGATACAGCTTCGGAGATCGACCCGAGCTGCGCGTAGGTGTAGATGTTGCCGGTCGCGTCCTGGAGCTCGATGTAACTGCCCAGCTGCGCGTTCTGCGCCGACCTTGACGATCTTGCCGTCGTTGACGGCGATCACCGGCGAGCCCTGCTTGGCGAAGATCTTCGGTGCCGGTGGCGTCGGGATTGGAGTCGATCGAGATCGCGGCGTTCGCGCCCTTGACGCGCTTGGTCGCCAGCTGCTCGACGCCGTCGTCGGCGTACGTGCGGCCGCGCCGCGACCGGGAAGTGGCCCTCGACCAGCCCGGTCAGCGCGCCGATCAGCGGCGTCGGGTATCGCCGCCGATCAACTGCGCGCGCAGCAGCACCGACTGGACGTACCAGCAGGCGTGGTTGTAGGCGAAGATCGCCTGAGCGAGGTTCTTCGAGGCGCCGGCAGCGTGCAGATAGCGCGCGGCGGCGAAGATCGCGTCGACCGGGTTGTACGGGTCCGCGTATGCCCGTCGCCGTTGCGTCGACGCCCCAGCTCTTCCAGGTCGAGGGCAGGAACTGCATCCAGCCGACGGCGCCGGCGCTCGAGACCGACAGGTTGCGGCCGTAGTCGGTCTCGATCTCGTTGATCGCGGCGAGCACCTGCCATGGCACGTCGTACTCGATCCCCGCGGCCTGGTAGATCGGCAGCAGGAACGGCGGGATCTGGAAGCTGTCGATGAAGAAGTTCGGCACGCCGAGCGGCGCCGGCCCGGGGATCGAGATCGTGTACCCCGTGCCCGACGTCGTCGTCGAGCTGCTCGACGACGAGCTCTTGGAGGACTTCTTCTTCGCCTTACTCGTCTTCTTGTTCTTCTTCTTCGCGGGCGGCTTGGGCTTCTTCGGCGCGGTCGCGTGCTTTGTCCCGGTCGAGGAGCCGTGCTGCGCGTGGCCGTGGCCCGTTGACTTCGGCGGCGTCGGGCCGGTGCTCGTGCTCGTCGTTGTCGAACCGGTCGTGGTGCCCGTGGTCGTCGTGGTCGAGCCGGTCGTCGTCCCCGTGGTGGTCGTGGTCGGGGTCGTGCTCGTCGTGGACGTGGTCGAGGGGGTCGTCGTGCCCGTGCTCGTCGTGGACGTGGTCGAGGGGGTCGTCGTGCCCGTGCTCGTCGTTGAGCCCGTCGTCGTGCCGGTCGTGGTCGTCGTCGTGGTCGTCGTCGTCGTGGTCGACGTCGTCGTCGTCGGGTCGGTCGTCGTCGTCGATGTCGTCGTCGAGTCCGGCGAACACGATTCGCTGTAGGACACGATCGGCTGATCCACCGGCAGGTGCATCTCCGAGATGGGAGTGCCGGCGGGCACGTGGACCGTGAACGTCTGCTGCGTGCCGTCGAGCAGCGTGACGGTAACGGAGCACTCGTCCGCCTTTGCGATCGGCAGCGCGGCCACGCACATCAGCGTGAACACCGAGCCCCCTGTCGCGATCGCGATCCTCAGCTTCCGGCTTACGAACACCTTGACCTAGCTTATTCCGCCAGACAGCCGCGCCCGGAACAGCCGCGGCTACCTCGTACCGTGCCCGGAAGCTACCGACTGCCCGTCTGCTTTGCAACGGACAACCAGGTGCGCGGACGCTAGGAGCGTATAACGTGCGGAACATGGAAGACGACACGGGCGTGGACGACGACGAAGGCGTAGACGGCGACGCGGGCGCCGAGATCGAGGAGGACCTCGGCGCGGCTGTCGAGGAGGACTTCATCGAGGGGCTGGAGGAGGAGGTCGAGGAGGACTATGACGAGGACGTCGAGGAGGACTACGGCGACGGCTTCGATGAGGAGTCGGGGGCGCCCGCGCGCGACGACGACAGAGGCCTGCGCGAGCGCGTGACCAAGCACAGCGAGGAGGCGATCGGAAAGCTCGCCCAAGAGCTGCTCGAGAACCCGCTGGTGCGCGGGGCGATGTCGGCCGCGTTCGAGACGCGCGAGCGTGCCGTACGTGTTCAGGAGGCGGCGATCGCGGCGCTCAACCTTCCGTCCGCGACTGACCTCGAGCGGCTGACGCGGCGGTTGCGCTCGGTCTCGCAACGACTCGAGGCGATCGAGGACTCGCTTGACCGGCTCGACCAGCGGGTCGAGGGGTTGTCCACCGTGACCGCGCTGGACGCGCGCTTGACGGCGATCGAGGAGTCGCTCGCGCGGGTCGAGTCATCGCTCCCGCAGGGTGGGTAGCGCGACGTCCGCGGTTAGACTCGCGACCGTTGACATTGACAAGTGGCGCCCGCGCGAGTATCCATTTCCTAACAGCCAGGCAACGGGCCGGATCGTGGGTCAGCCATCAGCGCGACTTGCGAGGCGCCGCCGGAAACGTGACGAGCGCCTACGGCCGACGCAGCGGGCCGTGTCGCCCGCGGGCGGCGGGGCCTCGTCCTCATCGAGGTCCCGCTGCCGACTGAATCCGTGATCCAGCAGCGGGTCTGCGACGGCGGGCTGCTGAGCACGGGCAGGCCCGTCGTCGTGCTCCTCTCCGGCGGGCGCGACTCGACGTGTCTGCTCGACCTCGCCGTGCGCATCGCCGGGGCGGGCGCGGTCACCGCGCTGCACGTCAACTACGGGCTGCGTGAGGGAGCCGATGGCGACGAGCGCCATTGCGTCGAGCTGTGCCGCCGGCTCGGCGTCGCGCTCGAGCGCCGCCGCCCGCGCCGCCCCGAGAGCGGAAACGTGCAGGCGTGGGCGCGCGACGAGCGCTACGGGGCGGCCGCGGGTCTGGCGCTCGCGCGGCGTGGCGACGTCGCCGCCGGCCACACCGCGACCGATCAGGTCGAGACGATCCT
Source organism: uncultured Solirubrobacterales bacterium (assembly GCA_963763525.1). GTDB lineage: Bacteria > Actinomycetota > Thermoleophilia > Solirubrobacterales > Solirubrobacteraceae > Palsa-465. The sequence continues at coordinate 178,866 of CAVXPA010000002.1, read as the reverse complement.
CTACCGGCTCGCGTCGTCTCCGAGCCGGCGCGCGCTGCTCGGGATGCGCCCGCGAGAGGGGCTGCTGGTCCGGCCACTGCTGCCGTTCAGTCGCGAGCAGACGGCCGCCTACTGCAGCGAGCGCGGCCTCGGCTGGCGTGAGGATCGCCGAGCAACGAGTCGCACGCGTACGCGCGCGTGCGCGTACGCGAAGGACTCGTTCCGGCGCTCGAGGCGGTCCATCCCGGCGCGCAGGGCAACGTGCTGGCGCTGATCGAGCTGTGCGAGACGAGGCGGCCGTGCTGGACGAGCTCGTGCAACGGGCCCTTGCGGGCGGCGCCACGATCTCGCTCGCCGCGCTGGTGGAGCTGCCGGTCGCCGTGGCGCGCCTGGTCGTCCAGCGACTCGCCGACGACGCCGCCGGCGCGCTGGTGCCGGGAGCGGCGCGGAGGGCCGAGGAGATCGTGGCGCTCGGAGCCCGCGGGACGGCGGCGCTCGACCTCGGCGGGCGGCGTCCGCGCGGTCGCGGAGTACGGCGTGGTGCGGTTCGAGCGCGCCAACGGCGCGGAGACACGGCAGCCCGAGGCGGCCGTGCTCACGATCCCGGGGCGCGTCGCGTTCGGCGCGCTGTGAGGTCGTGTGTGAGATCGGCGCGGCGCTCGCGGGGACCGGGCGTGCTCGATCGCCGCGCGCTCGGCAGCGAGCTCGTCGTCCGCCGTTGGCGCGCGGGTGACCGGATGCGGCCGCTCGGTCTGAGTGGCAGCAAGAGCCTGCAGGACCTGTTCACGGCCCGCCGCGTGCCGCGAGCCCGGCGCGCCGTCGTGCCGGTCGTGGACGTCGGCTGGCGAGATCGCGTGGGTCGCGGGGGTCGCCACCGCCGAGCGTGTTCAAGGTCACGGCGGACACGACCGAGACCGTGCGCTTGAGCGTGCTCGACGCCCGCTCGTGAGATTCTCTGCGGCGTGGAGCACGACGACGCGATCGGCGAGATCCTGGTCGCCGGCCGAGGCGCTGCAGCGGCGGGTCCGCGAGCTCGGCGCCGAGATCTCGCGCGACTACGACGGGCCGGACCTGATGCTGATCGGGGTGCTGAAGGGCGCGGTGTTCTTCCTCTCGGACCTGATGCGCCACATCGACGATCCCGTGCGAGGTCGACTTCATGGCGGTCGCGTCGTACGGTTCGGCCACCAAGTCCTCCGGCGTCGTGCGGATCCTCAAGGACCTCGACGCGGTGATCGAGGGCCGCGACGTGCTGATCGTCGAGGACATCGTCGACTCCGGGCTGACGCTCCAGTACCTGCTGCGCAACCTGGCCGGCCGCAACCCGCGCTCGCTCGAGGTTTGCGCGCTGCTGATCAAGCCCGAGCGGCGCAAGGTCGATCTGATGACCCGCTACGTGGGCTTCGAGATTCCCGAACCGGTTCGCGATCGGATACGGGCTCGATCACGCCGAGCGCTACCGCAACTTGCCCTATGTCGCGGCGTTGAATGACGTGACTGAGCGGGCTCCTGCAACGCCCCAAGCTGCAGGCGCTGCACTTGACCGCAAACCCGTGGTACGCTTGCATGCCGGATTTCGAGTCGCGCTCGACCCGCGAAGTATGTCATGAGCAGGTTCTTCAAGAGCGCCGCCTTCCCGATCCTGATCGTGATCGTGCTGGCGTTCTTCGCGCAGAAGCTGATCGGCACGACCAACCACGGGCAGCGTCACGACGTTCGGCACGTTCATCGCGGAGCTGACCGCGAAGCCGTCGCAGATCGCGAGCCTCTCGCTGCACGAGAAGGACAACACGCGCGAACTTCACGCTGATCGAACGGCACAGAAGTACACGGTCGGCTACCCGGACAGCTACGTCGACGCAGATCATCAACGACGCCAGGACGACGATGCCGGCGGCCGACTTCGACATCCAGGGCAAGGCTCGAGCACGGCTGGCTGTCGCTGCTGACCTACCTGCTGCCGTTCGTGATCTTCATCGGCTTCTGGATCTTCCTGATGAACCAGGTCCAGGGCGGCGGCTCGAAGGTGATGTCGTTCGGCAAGTCGCGCGCCAAACGCATGTCCGTCGACTCGCCGAAGATCACGTTCCGCGACGTCGCCGGGGTCGACGAGGCGGTCGAGGAGCTGCACGAGATCAAGGAGTTCCTCGAGAACCCGAAGAAATTCCAGGCGCTCGGCGCGCGGATCCCGAAGGGCGTGCTGCTCTACGGGCCGCCGGGCACCGGCAAGACGCTGCTCGCGCGCGCGGTCGCCGGCGAGGCGGGCGTACCGTTCTTCTCGATCTCGGGCTCGGACTTCGTCGAGATGTTCGTCGGCGTCGGCGCCTCGCGCGTGCGCGACCTCTTCGAGCAGGCCAAGCAGAACTCCCCGTGCATCATCTTCATGGACGAGATCGACGCGGTCGGGCGCCATCGCGGCGCCGGCCTCGGCGGCGGCCACGACGAGCGCGAGCAGACGCTCAACCAGCTGCTCGTCGAGATGGACGGCTTCGAGATGAAGGACAACATCATCCTGATCGCGGCCACCAACCGGCCCGACATCCTCGACCCGGCGCTGCTGCGCCCCGGCCGCTTCGACCGCCAGATCGTCGTCGACCGGCCCGACCGCAACGGCCGCAAGAAGATCCTCGAGGTCCACACGCGCGGCAAGCCGCTCGCGCGCGAGATCGACGTCGACGTGCTCGCCGGCCAGACACCCGGGCTTCACCGGCGCCGACCTGAGCAACCTCGTCAACGAGGCCGCGCTGCTGGCGGCTCGCAACGGCAAGCGCGAGATCACCCAGGTCGAGCTCGAGGAAGGGATCATGCGCGTGATCGCGGGTCCCGAGAAGAAGACCCGCGTGATGTCCGAGCAAGGAGCGCCGGATCACCGCGTACCACGAGATGGGCCACGCGATCGTCGGCCACTACCTGCCGAACTCCGATCCGATCCACAAGATCTCGGTGATCTCGCGCGGGCAGGCGCTCGGCTACACGATTTCGCTGCCGGGCGAGGACAAGTTCCTGACCACGCGCGCCGAGCTGACCGACACGATGTCGATGGCGCTCGGAGGCCGCGCAGCCGAGGAGATCGTGTTCGGCGAGGTCACGACGGGCGCGTCGAACGACCTCGAGAAAGTGACCGCGACCGCGAAGCAGATGGTCATGCGCTTCGGCATGTCGGACAAACTCGGGCCGCGCGTGTTCGGCCACGACCACGGCCAGCCGTTCCTGGGCCGCGAGTTCTCGCGCCGAGCCCGACTACTCCGACGAGATCGCGCGCGAGATCGACGACGAGATCCGCCGGATCGTCGAGGGCGCGCACGTCCAGGCGCAAGGAGATCCTCACGCAGTACCGCGAATCGCTCGAGAAGCTCTCCGAGATCCTGATCAAGCGCGAGACGATCGAGAAGGAGCAGTTCGAGGCGCTGCTGGAGGGCCGCAGCGAGGAAGAGGTGTTCGGCGCCGCGGCACCGCCGCCCCCGCCGGAGCTGCCACTCTCGCCGCCACCTGAGCGCCTCCCCGGCCGCGAAGCGCCACGCCCCCTGCCGCGCCCGGGACTCGCCGGCGGCACGGCGGAATAGCGCTCCGAGCCTCGTCAGCTCAGATTGCCGAGCTGGTGCTGCTCAGCGGTGGGTCGAGGCCCTGCGCGTGGCACTCGACGAGGCCGGGGCCGAGCGACGGCGCGGCCGCGAGCGGCGGCGGCTCCGCGAACGCGGCCGAGCTGAAGTCGAAGTAGTCGGTCATCGGCTGCGCGTTGGCGTCGCGGAACGTCATCGCCGGGAGATTCCACTTGTGCTCGATGAACGCGGTCATCGACGTGTAGTCCTGGATCACGCTCGAGATGTAGTTCGCCTTGGCCCACGGCGCGAAGGTGGGGGAACGGAGGACCGCACGACGCGTGTGACGGGACCCAGCCTCAACTTCAGGATGAGGCTCAGACTCTCCGTCGCCGGACCACCGGGACGCGCCTGAGCGCTTCACGCCGCGGCACGATACCCGAGGCCCCGCTGCGCTCGCTCAGCTCTGGACGAACGGTCGGCTCACAGCTCTCGCAGCCGTCCACTGGGCACCGCCCATCGTGAACGCGCGCGTCGCGAGTGTGAGCTCGAATCCCTGCCCGGAGGCGGGGAGCGGTAACGAGAGGCTGTCGCCACGCAGCACGACCGTGCGCGACTGAGGCCTGCCGGTCGTCGTCACGCAGCCGCCCGCGGCGCACTCGACGTTGAGTGGCGTGACGGTCAGTGTCGCGCGGCGCCCCCGCAGCTGCGCGCTGTAGCGAAGGCCGAACTCGACTGCCTGGCCGACGACCTGGGGCGCTCCGAACCGCAGCAGCGGGATCCCGGTCACCCGGATCGGAGTGCAGCGATCGAACGACGCGAAGCTCGCGGTCGCCGCCTGATAGCCACACGCCTGCCACGATCCGGGCGCGAGCGTGAGGTGCGCGCTCTGACCCGCGGTGAGCGTGATGCTCTTCGCCCGCGCGCCGCCCGCGCCGGTCAGCGTCACGTGCACCGGCGCTGGCGAGCTCGAGGTGAAGAACAGCTCGCCGCCGTGCGCGCTGAGGAGGCTCTGCGGGTCCGAGAGGTGGGTCGTGAACGACCAGCCGTGCACGAGCTGCGTGCCGTCGACGTCGAGGACCACCTGCGCGTCGTAGGTGACGCCGACGGCCAGGGGCGCGGTCGGGATGATGAACGCCCCAGGCGGGGTGTAGGGCGCGAGCGTGCCGGCGCCATCCGGCAGCGTCGTGCTGGCGTCGACCGTCTCGACCGCCACCATGCCGGACGGCCCGGTGAGCGTCGCGCCGCTGACCGTGACCGCGTTGCCGGTCAGCGACTCGCCCGGCCCGTCGGCGAGCACGATCAGGTACGGCCCGGTCCGCGCCGGCTGCGGGATTCCGGCGAGGTCGCCCGGCGTCCACGGCTGCTCGCGCGCGACCTCGCTCGCGTAGATGCTGGCGCCGTCGCCCGGATAGGTGTAGATCGTCGCCGTCGCCGGCTCGGGCGCGGTCATGCCCGCCCACGTGATCGTGCAGCTGTAGCCGTCGACGTCGGCGCTGCCGGTCGACTGCAAGCGCGGCGCGAGCAGCTCGATCAGGTGCAGCGGCGCGTACTCGTACGGGTTGCCGGTATTCCAGTTGGTGCCTTCGGCCAGAACGCCGTTGGACGCGGCGAACGCGCCGCCGGTGCTGTAGCCGGGGTTCCCCGGGACCTCCGTGTGCGTGAGCGTGTGGTTCAGCGCCATGTAGCGGTCGTGCGCCGCGCAGTCGGCGGACCAGGTCGGGTTGTTCGTGATGTCCGCCGGAATCCCGTTCGCCGCCCGCTCCGCGTTGAGCGCGAAGATCGCGGCCTGGGTGCCGGCGCCGGCGGCGAGCGGCGCGCGTGCGAGAGCCGGGAGCAGGACGAGGAGCGAGACTGCCACCACGCGGCGCAGCCAGCCCCACGGCACGACGGCCCTCAGGCGGCGAAGCCCGCCCCACGGCACGACGGCCCTCAGGCGATCGAGCCCGCGCACCGGCGCGCCACGGCGGCCTAGGTAATGTCCGAGATCGCGCATGTTTTCCGGGGAATATTGCCTGCCGTGAACGCGGTCCTGCTCAAGCTCGTGAGGGTCGTGCTACCGCTTGGCATCGCCGTCGCGGGCCTGGTCGCGATCATCGCTGGTCATGCCAACCCCAACAACACGCTGGCGGCCGCCGGCGTTGCGCTGTTGATCGTGGCCCTGATCGTCTGGATGATCAACTGGATGTACCGCCTGAGCATGGAGAGCAACGTCGACCGCGAGCGCGAGGAGCTCGCGCGCGAGTACTTCGATCGGACCGGGCACTGGCCCGGCGAGGAGCCCAACGAGGACGCGCACGGGGAGGACGAGTACGGGCCGGACGGGGAGGACGATTACGGCGCGGACGGGGAGGGCCACCACGGAGAGGACGATTACGCGGAGGACGAGCACGATCGTGGCTGACGAGCGCTCGTTCCGCGTGATGGGGATCGTCAACGTCACGCCCGACTCGTTCTCCGACGGCGGCCTCTACCTCGACCCCGCGTCGGCGATCGCGCACGGGCTGGAGCTCGAGCGCGAGGGCGCGGCGATCCTCGACATCGGCGGCGAGTCGACGCGGCCGGGCGCGGCACCCGTGCCGGCGGAGATCGAGCTCGCGCGCGTCCTGCCGGTGATCGAGGGCCTGCTACGCGGCGGCGCGCGCGCGCAGATCTCGATCGACACCTCAAAGGCCGCCGTCGCCGCCGCGGCGCTGTCCGCCGGCGCGACCTTCGTCAACGACGTCACGGCGTTCCGCGGCGATCCCGAGATGGCCGCGGTGGTCGCGCAGACGCGCGCCTACTGCTGCCTGACGCACATGCAGGGCGAGCCGCGCACGATGCAGCTCGACCCGCACTACGACGACGTCGTCGCCGAGGTTAAGGCGTTCCTCCTGGCGCGGATCGACGTCGCGGTGAGCGCCGGTGTGGCATCCGAGCAGATCGTCGTGGACCCCGGCATCGGGTTCGGCAAGACGGACGCACACAACCTCGAGCTGCTGGCGCGCCTCGAGGAGCTGGCGGCGATCGGCGTGCCCGTGATGATCGGCACCTCGCGCAAGTCGTTCCTCGGGCGGCTCACCGGTCGCGCGGCCGACGATCGGCTCGCCGGGACGATCGCGACGAACGTCCTCGCGCTCGAGCGCGGCGCGCGCGTGTTCCGCGTCCACGACGTGGCAGCGGTGATGGACGCGCTCACCGTCGCGGATGCTACGGTCAGCGGGCGATGGGAACGCACGACGCCGACGAGTTCGACGAGCTCGACGAGGACGACGTAGACGACGAGGAGGAGGGCGGCTCCGAGCCCGAGGTCACGATCGAGATCAGCGGCCTGTCGCTGTACACGCACGTCGGCGTCACCGCGGCGGAGCGGGAGGTGGGGCAGCGGCTGCTGCTCGATATCCGGATCGACGTCGCGGAGTGCGACGCGACCGTGACCGACCGGCTCGAGGACACTGTCGATTACGCGCAGGTGTGCGAGGCCGCCAGCCTGGTCGCTCAGCAGCGCTCCTACAAGACGCTCGAGCGTCTGTGCGCGGCGATCGCCGATCGCCTGCTCTCGCAGTACGAGGCACACGCCGTCTGGGTCAAGGCGGCCAAGCCGGAGCCGCCGCTGCCGCTGCCGGTCAGCGAGGTGTCGGTCGAGCTCTGGCGCGAAGCCGAGTGACGCTCGGCTACCTGGGCATCGGCTCCAACGTCGGCAATCGGCTGAACAACCTTCGATCCGCGATCGCGGCGCTGCCGCATCACGGCGTCTCGGTGCTGGCGTCATCCTCGGTCTACGAGACGGAACCCGTCGGGCTGGTGCTCGACCAGCCCGACTTCCTGAATGCGTGCGTCCGCGTGCGGACCGAGCTCTCGGCGATTGAGCTGCTGGACGCGTGCAAGGTCGTCGAGCGCGAGGCCGGCCGGGCGCCGGGCGGCGCGCGCCATGCGCCACGCGTGATCGATGTGGATCTGCTGCTGCTCGGAGACCTCGTGCTCGAGTCGCCCGCGCCGCGGTTGACGCTGCCACATCCGGAGCTGCTCGCGCGGCGCTTCGTCCTGGTCCCGCTGCTCGAGCTCGATCCGTCGCTGACCGTGCCCGGATCGGGCGCGCGCCTGGACGACGCGCTCGCGGCCCTCGAGGCCGGACAGGATGTGCGCCTGGTGGAACCGCCGCTCGGCCTCCCGGACCAATAGCATCCGGCGCGCCCGAGCGCTGCGCGGCTCACCCAGCCGGCTCGGGGAGCGGTCGACCGATGAGAATCGCGGTTGTCACAGAGGTGTTCCTGCCCGCCGTCGACGGCGTCGTCACGCGCTTGCGGCGCACGCTCGAGGAGCTCGAGCGCTTCGGCGACGAGGTCGTCGTCGTCGCGCCGGCCGGCGGCCCGCCCGAGTACGCGGGTGCGGTCGTCGTCGGCGCGAGACCGCTCAGCATGCCGCTGTATCCCGATGGCGACGGCTATCCGGAGAAGCGCGTGTCGCTGCCCGATCGCGCGCTCGGCCGAGCGCTGCGCGGCTTCCGCCCCGACGTCATCCACGCCGTCAACCCGTTTCTGCTCGCCGCCGGCGGCGTCTACTATGCGCGGCGCCATCGCGTGCCGCTGGTCGCCTCCTACCACGCCAACGTGCCTTCGTATGCGAGCTACTACCGCCTCGGCGCGCTGGAGGGCCTCGGTTGGCAGTACGTCCGCGCGCTGCACTCGTGTGCCGACCTCAACCTGTGCACCTCGCGGGCGGCGATCGAGACGCTCCGGCGCAAGGGCGTGAAGCGGCTCGCGCTGTGGCCATACGGAGTCGAGGCCGAGCTCGCGCGGGTGACACCGGAGGGCACGGCGGCATGGCGAGAGCGGCTCGGCCGCGGCGGGCCGGAGCGGCCGATCGTCTTGTTCGTCGGCCGGCTCGCGAAGGAGAAGAGCGTCGATCGACTGGTCGCGGTCGCGCGCGAGCTCGAGGGCGTCTCGCTTGCGATCGTCGGCGACGGGCCGCTGCGGCGAATGCTCGAGCGGCGCTTCGCGGGCACGGCGACCACGTTCACCGGGATCCTCACCGGCGAGGACCTCGCGAACGCCTATGCCGCGGCGGACGTGTTCGTGTTCCCCTCGCAGAGCGAGACGCTCGGGCTCGTGATGATCGAGGCGCACACACTCGGGCTGCCGGTCGTGGCGTCCGACAGCGCGGCCGCTCGCGAGCTCGTTCGCGACGGCGTCGACGGGCTGCTGTGCGACCCGGACGATCCGGGCGCGCTGGTCGCGGCCGTCCGGCGGCTCGCCTCCGATCCGGCCCTGCGCGAGGTGATGAGCCGCGAGGCGCGGCACGCGGTCGACGGCGCGAGCTGGACGCGCGCGACCGAGGTCCTGCGCGAGCACTACGAGACCGTGCTGGCCAGCCGGCGTTCGCCGCGCGGCTGGAACGCGATGCGGCGGAGGTGGGTTCGCACGCGCGCGTGATAATGCTCGGCGATGCTGCTGGTCGTCGACGTCGGGAACACCCAGACACACTTCGGCGTCTTCCCCGATGACACGGGCCGGCTGACCGAGCACTGGCGGTTCGCGACCGTGCGCGAGTCCACGCGCGACGAGCTCGGGGCGGCGTTGCGGAACCTCCTGGCGCTTCGCGGGCTGGATTTCACCGACATCGACGCGTCGATCGTCTCCTCGACCGTGCCGCAGCTCTCGAACGAGTGGACCGCGATGGCATCGCTCTACCTCGGTCACACGATGCTCGTCGTCGGGCCGACGATCCGGACGGGGATGCCGATCCGGATCGACAATCCCTACGAGGTCGGAGCCGATCGGCTCGTCAACGCCGTGGCCGGCTACGAGCGCGTGCGCGACACGTGCGTGATCGTCGACTTCGGCACCGCGATCACCTACGACGCTGTCTCGTCGGCCGGCGAGTACCTCGGCGGGATCATCACGCCGGGCGCCGAGATCTCGATCGACGCGCTGTACGACCGGGCTGCGAAGCTGCCCAAGGTCGAGCTCGCGGCGCCGCGGTCGCTGATCGGCAAGTCGACCGTCGACGCGATCCGCAGCGGGATCGTCTACGGCTTCGCCGGCCAGGTCGAGGGGATAGTGCGCCGGCTGCGGGGCGAGCTCGGCCCCCGCACGCCGGTGATCGCCACCGGCGGGCTCGCGCCGGTGCTCGTCCCGTTCGTCGAGGAGACGATCGACGAGGTCGACGACCTGCTGACGCTGATCGGGTTGCGGCTGATCTACGAGCGCAACATCTAGTCGGAAGTTTTTGATGGGTTGAGGCCCGATCGCCTGTGTTTGCAGGCCTCGGGCTTCTTTTTGCCTGGCGAATGTAGACACTAAATAGCTTGACTATCGAGGGCGCGTGTGCGATAATCGACTTATGGCGAAGCGCGGCGGCAAGGTCCATATCGCGGAAACACGTCGTCACTACAAGGGGACCGAGTACAGGACCACGCTGCTGCGCCGGTCATACCGGGAGGACGGCAAGGTCAAGAACGAGACGGTCGGCAACCTGTCGCACCTGGAGGGGTGGATGATTGACGGGTTGCGGGCGATGCTCGCCGGCCGGCGGCTGGTTGACCTCGACGAGGAGTTCGAGATCCTGCGCTCGCTGCCGCACGGGCACGTGGCCGCGGTGCTCGGGGTGCTGCGCGAGCTCGATCTGGAGCGGCTGATCTGTCGGGAGCGCTGCCGCGAGCGTGACCTGTGCGTGGCGATGGTCTGTCAGCGGTTGCTCTCACCGTGTTCGAAGCTGTCAACCACGCGGCTTGTGCACCAGACCACGCTGGCGGAGGAACTGTCACTGGGTGAGGTGACCGAGGCCGAGCTGCTGGCGGCGATGGACTGGCTGTATGAGCGCCAGCCGCGGATCGAGAAAGCGCTCGCGCGCCGGCATTTGCAGGGCGAGGGATTCGTGCTCTACGACCTCTCCTCCAGTTATCTGGAGGGCCGCAGCTGTGAGCTGGCGGCGATCGGCTACTCGCGCGACGGCAAACCCGGCAAGCCGCAGATCTCATACGGGCTGTGCTGCGCGCCCGACGGCCAGCCGATCTCGATCGAGGTGCACGCGGGCAACACCGGCGACCCGACCACGCTGGGGCCCGCGGTGGAGCGCGTGAAGGAGTCCTTCGGGATCGAGCACGTCGTGTTCGTCGGCGACCGCGGGATGATCACCGACGCCAGGGTCAAGGTGCTCAAAGAGCAAGGGGTCGGGTTCATCACCGCGCTGCGGGCGCCGCAGATCCAGAAGCTGACCGTCGCCGCGGACTTCCAGCTGTCACTGTTTGACGAGCAGGGCCTGTGTGAGGTGTCATCGCCGGAGTTCCCCGGCGAGCGGTTGGTGGTGTGTCGCAACCCGGCGGTGGCGGCCGAGCGCGCGCGCAAGCGCGAAGAACTGCTCACGCTCACCGAGAAAGATCTCGAGAAGGTCAAGCAGATGGTCGACGGACCGCGCGGCAAGCTCAAGCACGCGAGCGCGGGGAGGATCGGCGAGCGCGCCGGCCGGGTGGTCAACAAGCGCAAGATGGCCAAGCACTTCACGCTTCAGATCGCCGATCAGAGTTTCGGCTACCAGCGCAACCAGGCGCAGATCGACGAAGAGGCGCTGCTGGACGGGATCTACGTGCTGCGCACCCAAGAACCCCAGGCGAGAATCGGCGCGGCCGCGGTCGTGCGCGCCTACAAGCAGCTGAAGGTCAACGAGCGCGTGTTTCGCCAGATGAAGACCCCGCTCGAGATCCGCCCCATCCACCACCGCCTCGAGGACCGCGTCCGCGCTCACGCGTTCCTGTGCATGCTCGCCTGCTACGCGCAGTTCGAGCTCACGCGTCGGCTCGCGCCGATGCTGTTCTGCGACGACACACCCCTCGCGGCGGCCGACCCGGTCGCTCCCGCCAGGCGCTCACCCCAAGCGGCCGCCAAGGCCGCCAGCGCCCGCACCGCGGATGGGCAAGTCGCCCACAGCCTCGAAGACCTGCTCAAGGACCTCGGCACGCTGTGTCGCAACACCATTCGGATCGGCAACAGCCGCTACACCTTCACCCGCCTGACCACCCCCACCGAGCTCCAAGCGTCCGCCTTCGAGCACCTCGGCATCAAGCCCGCCAGCAAGTAGACAGGAAACCGCCCGCCCGGAACGGCCAAACCCCAGCCGCTCCGGGCGATTTCGTGCCTTCACCCCAAAAACTTCGGTCTAGTGATCACCCTCACCTGCCCTGCGGCTGGGGTGGGTCCATGGGGAAGGTGTGTGTGAAGCGTTAACGGGCGTCGTGGTCGAGCTTCTCAGACGTGGCTGCGTCGCTGACCACATGCCACAACGGCGAGTCTCCGCCGTGGAGACACATGCGTGAGATTCGGCGGAGGATCGCGTGGTTCACGGTCGCATGCTTTGTGCTCTACGCGATCGATGGGCTATTGATCGCCGCGCTCCTATCGCATCGTCTTCCGAGTCCGGTAATCGAGCCCGACTCGGCGGAAAACGACGGAAGCGTGGCACTGGCCGTGGTTATATTCAGCGTGCCAGTCGCAGGAACGATCTTGGCTGGGGCCGCCGGGTAAAAGAGGCTGGTCCTGGCTGTATGCATAGGGCTGGTTGGATTCGGTGTTGGTGTGATCGCGCTGAGTTGAACCAGCGTGGCGGAAGCTGAGAGCTTGACCCATGAGCGCAGCATCTAGCTCGGAGTGCATGGTTAACGTCCCAGTCGAGGCGCCCGCGGTGGCCACTGGGTGGTTAACCCGCCACCAGCTGGTTAACATCCCACTCGCCGTGTGGAGGTGTTCGAGTGGGACGTTGTCCAGGTGTGAGTGGGCCTCGGGACAGGGTCTCGGGCGGGCTTCGAGACCACCGCATGTTGCTCACGATCGCCGGCGTGGTGATGTGCCGACCCGGGTGATCTATTCGTGGACGAAGGCCGCCGGGATGGGCACGTCGGGCGTCCGGGCGACGGTGAGGGCGAGGATCAGGCAGACCATCCGGCGACGGTCGTCGGGGTCGATCGCGGTCAGCGCGTCGTAGGCCTCGAGCAGATCACGGATCGCCGCGAACACGGACGCGTCGTCGATCTCGTCGGGCACCTCGCAGGCCAGCCGCGCGAGCGCGAGCATCTCAGGCCCGCCCTCGGTGCCGCGGAACGTGGCGATCGTGCCGAGCAGGAGGAACTCCGACACGCGGTCGAGCAGGATGTGCGGCGCCCGTTCGCGCTCTCCGATCGCCGGACCGAGCGGCTCGAGCGGCTCGCCGCGGGCGATCCGCAGCGCCTGGCCGGAGGAGATCGAGCGGATCTGCGCTGGCGAGAGGCCCGCTTGGAGCGCGACGCGCAGCTGGAAGGCGGCCGAGCCGGCGGTATTTCCGTACGGCGAGTCGCTAGCGAACAGGATCTGGCCCGGCGGAACGAGCGAGAACAGGGCGAGCAGGTCGGCCGGCATCCACCACGCGGTGTCGAACAGGAGGTTCGGGACGTCCGGCGCAACGCGCCAGATCCACGAGAGGTCGCTGATGCCGGCGTGCGCGAGGATCAGGCGTGCGTTCGGGAACCGCCGGGCGAGGCCGACCGCGTGCAGGCCGAGCGCGGGGATCCCGCGGCCCGCGTGGATCAGGACCGGCAGCGTGCGCTCGTGCGCGAGCTCGACGAGGTCGCGAACCTCGGGGTGATCCAGCGAAAACTCCTCGGCCCGCGGATGGAGCTTGATCCCGCGCGCCCCGTCGTCGAGCGCCCGCTCCGCCTCCGCCAGCGCGCCGTCGTGCGGGCTCACGCGGCAGAACGGGACGAACAGCCCGTCCGACTCGCCCGCGGCCGCCAGCACCATGTCGTTGGCCGGCGAGTAGCCGTCGGGCTCGTGCATCGGGAAGACGAACGCGCCGCGGGCGCGGCCTTGCGCGAGCACCGCGAGGAGCTCGTGCGGCGCCTGCTTGAACCCGTCCGGATCGTTCTCCCCCAGGTGCGTGTGCGCATCGAACAGCTCCAGACCGGGGACATGCTCGAAGATCACCTCGGCCCACGGCCGCAGCAGCTCATTCACATCCACGACCTGATTCGTACCATAGCCCGGATGCCCGCCACGATGACCGCGCCCGAAGCGAGCGGATCGCCGAGCTCCCCGGCTTTGACCGATCCATGGGAGCTGGGCGGCGTGCGCGTGCGTAACCGTGTCGTGCTCGCGCCCCTGGCAGGGATCGGGAACTGGTTCGTGCGTCTCCAGGCCCGCCGCTACGGCGCCGGCCTGGTCGTCTCGGAGATGGTCTCGAGCTTCGCCGTCCACTACCGCAACGAGCGGACCTGTCGCGAGCTGCTGCGGATTCATCCCGACGAGCACCCGGTCTCGGTGCAGCTGTTCGGGGCCGACCCGGACGTGATGGCCTCGGCGGCCGAGCGGGTCGCGGCGGCGGGCGCCGACCTGATCGACCTGAACATGGGCTGTCCGGTCCCGAAGGTGTGCAAAACCGGCGCCGGCGTGGCGCTGCTCGAAGACCCGGACAGGGCCGTCGCGGTCGCGCGCGCGGCCGCTCGTGGCGGCGGCCTGCCAGTTACGGTCAAGCTGCGATCGGGCCTGCGCGCCGGCGATCGTCGCGGCGTCGCGCTCGCGCACCGGCTGGTGGACGAGGCTGGCGTCGCCGGGCTCAGCATCCACCCGCGCCACGCCACGCAGCGCCACGCGGGGGCCCCGGACTATGCCCTGGCGCGCGAGTTGGTCCAGGGGCTGCCGGTGCCCGTGCTGATCTCCGGCGGCCTGCTCGACGCGGAGCGGGCGCGCGAGGCGTTCGCGCAGACCGGCGCGACGGCCGTGTTGCTCGCACGCGGGTCGCTCGGCAATCCCTGGTTGTTCTCGGAGCTGCTCGGGACCGGGCGCGCCGAGCCCACGGTCACGGACATCCTCGACGAGCTCGATTGGGTGATCGACCGCGCCTGCGAGCACCTCGGGGAGGACCGTGCCGGGCGCTACCTGCGCAAGTTCTACCCCTGGTATCTGGAGCGACTCGGCGGCGGCCGCACGCTTCAAGCCGCGCTCCAGACCGCACCGGGCATCGCCGAGGCTCGCGCGCTACTGCGCGATCGGATGTTGACCTGAGGACGCCGGGGGCTTAAGATCCGCGCGCTCAGTCGCCGGCCGGGGGGCTAACGGTGGCAACTGATCATCCAACGGCAGAGGGGCAACGCTCATGACAGGGGCAGACTCATGAATCGCATCCGCAGGCTCATCGCGTGCGTCATCCCGCTCGGGCTGGTCGCATATCTACTGGTCACGGCGGCGCCGGGCGGTGCCGTGCTGAAGCTGGCTCGGGTCGGCTCGACGCCGACGCTGCCGCAGGGCTCGTTCGTGGGCTCGGCGGTGGCTGGATCGAAGCCGCTGCACCTGACCGTCACGCTTCAGCCGCAGGATCCCGCCGGCCTCGCCGCTTACGCGACGGACGTCGCGACGCCCAGCTCGCCGCTGTTCCGCCAGTACCTGACGGTGCCCGAGTTCGCGGCCCGCTTCGGTGCCAGCCAGACGGCGATCAGCGCGGTGCGCTCGGCGCTCCAGGCGCAGGGCATGCAGGTCGGCGACGTGAGCGCCAACAGCCTCTCACTTCCCGTCAGCGGGACGGCGGACCAGGTCGAGAAGGCCTTCTCGGTCTCGATCTCACAGGTTCAGCTGCCAACCGGCCGCACCGCTTACGCAAACGTCCAGTCGCCGCAGCTGACGTCCAACATCGCGCAATACGTGCAGGGCGTGATCGGGCTGGACAACGTCAGCCCGCAGCAGCCTGCCGGGCTGACGCTCAATCGCTCCAATCGCCATCCGAACCGGCTCGAGGTGCGCACCCAGCGCCTGCGCAGGACCACCCGGGACTCGGGCGCGCAGGTGTTCACCGGCGGCGGCCCGCAGCCGTGTACGGATGCGCAGAACAGCGGCGGCCTGACCGCGGATCTGATCTCCACCGCCTACCAGTTCACGAACTTCTATTCGGCCGGCGACTTCGGACAAGGCCAGAGCGTCGCGCTCGTCGAGGAGGAGCCTTACAGCAACACCGACATCCAGACCTTCGAGGCCTGCTACGGCCTCCCGTCAGCCCTGCCCACGCCCATCAACGTCGACGGCGGGCCCGGGCCATACGACCCCAACAATCCGCCCTCGGGCGAGGCGGAGCTCGACATCGAGCAGATCATCGACCTCGCGCCGAAAGCGAACATCATCGTCTACCAGGGCCAGAGCGCTGACACCGAGCCGAACTCGCCCTACGACATCCTCTCCGCGATCGTCTCCCAGGACCTCGCGAAGGTGATCTCGAGCTCGTGGGGCTCGTGCGAGAAGGTGACCGGCGGATCTGTGATCTCCGGCGAGAACACGTTGCTGCAGGAGGCGGCGGCGCAGGGGCAGTCGTTCTTCATCTCGGCCGGCGACGCCGGCTCGACGATGTGTTACCAAGCCCACCCGTTCATCGACGGCGCCCCGAGCAGCTGGAACGACGCGGTCGACACCGATACCTCGGTGATCGATCCGGGCGCCCAGCCGTTCGCGACCGGCGTCGGCGGCACCGAGCTCACCGCGCTCGGCCCCCCGCCCTCGGAGGCGGTCTGGAACGACGGATTCCAGCAGCAGCAGGTCGGCCTCGGCGGCGGGCAGGAGGGGACGCTGTACAAGGCCAGCGCGACCGGCGGCGGGATCTCGAACACGTGGGCGATGCCGACCTACCAGTCCAACGCCGCGACGTTCCTGCAGGTGGTCAACGGCAACTCCTCCTCGACGCCGTGCGGCTCGCCGAGCCGCTGCCGCGAGGTGCCCGACGTGTCGGCCGACGCCGACCCCCAGAGCGGCTACGCGACATACACGAACGGCAGCTGGGGGGCGACCGGTGGTACGAGCGCGGCCGCGCCGCTGTGGGCCGCGTTCACCGCGATGACGAACGCCTCGGCAGCATGCCGGGGTCTGCCGGTCGGGTTCGTGAACCCGGCCCTGTACCAGATCGCCAGCTCGTCCTATGGAGCCAACTTCCATCCGATCTCGGCGGCCAATACGTCCACCGGTGACGCCAACAACGATCCGTTCAACTCGGGAACGTTCAATGTGGACCCGCCCGGCGGCCTGTATCCAGTGACCGGCGTCTACAGCATGGCGACCGGGCTCGGCACGCCGATCGCGCCGACGCTCGCGGCGTCTCTATGCGCGATCCGGGCACCCACGTTCACCGTGACCGTCGCCAATCCCGGTACGCAGTCGAGCGACGCCGGCCAGCCGGTCGCGCTCCAGATGCACGCCAGCGACTCGGGCGGACAGGGGGTCGCGTTCAGCGCCTCCGGCCTCCCGGCCGGCCTCGCGATCAACGCGGCGAACGGCGTCGTCTCCGGCGTTCCGTCGGTGCCGGGGAGCTACTTCGTGACCGTTGCCGCCGGCGATCAGTTCGGCAACGCCGGCAGCACGCAGTTCGGCTGGGTCGTCGTGACGCCGCCGCCGCCGCCGCCACCAAGTCCCCGGCCACCCACGGTGACGAACGTGTCGATCAGCGGCGTCGCGAAGCACAAGCCGAAGCTGTCGTTCTCGGTCAACCAGGGCGCGTTCTCGCCGGAGCTGCACGCGGTGGCGGTCTCGCTGCCGTCCGGGCTCAGCTTCTCCGGCCGGCACAAGTCGCTGCTCAAGGGCATCTCGGTTACGAGCGGCGGCCGCAAGCTCCGGTTCAGCGAGCACGTCAACGGCGGCACGATCACGATCACGTTCGCGCACGCGGTTGCACAGGCGACGGTGACGATCGCCTCGCCGGCGCTCAACGCTGGCAGCCGCATCGTGGCGAAGGCGCGCCGTCACAAGCACGTGACGATCGACCTGAAGGTGATCAACACGAGCTTCGGGACGACCCGGCTCGCGGAGAACGAGAAGCTCAAGTAGCAAGCCGCGCTGGGGCGCTCGGCACGCCCACCGGCTAGTAGGATGCGCCGCCATGTGGCGGCGCATCGCCGTGGGCGTGCTGGCAGTGCTCAGCGCCTGCGCGCTCGCCGTGGCGCTGCTTCCGGCGCCGGCGTCCGCCCAGGTGCAGCCTTACGGCACCGACGACTACGGCGGCTTTCACAACATCCTGCCGCCCGGCACGAACGGGTTCGACAACCTGCTGCAGCTGATCGCGTTCGAGCTGTTCGGGATCCGGCCGCCGCACAACGACGATCAGCTGGGGATGTACAGCAGCCTGACGACGGCCGCGCCGAAGATCCAGCAGTCGCAGATCTCCGACTACTTCAAGGACGCGACGTTCGGCGTCCCGGCGGGCGACGTCGCCAGCACCGAGAGCCCGGAGCCGGGCGTCGTGATCGAGCGCGACAAGCAGTTCGGCGTGCCGCACATCTACGGCGACACGCGCGCCGAGCTGATGTTCGGGATCGGCTGGGCGACGGCCGAGGATCGGCTGTTCCTGATCGATGAGCTGAGGCACGCCGCGCGCGGCGACTTGGCGCAGTTCGCGGGTGGCAGCAACGTCGGCATGGACGAGGCCACGTGGGCGAGCGCCCCCTATACCGAGCAGGACCTCCAGAACCAGGTGCAGTGGGGGGTCAAGCACCTTCCCGGTGGGGCCCAGATCTTCAGCGACGTGACGAACTACGTCGACGGCATCAACGCCTACATCGCGCTCGCCAAGCAGCACCCGCTGACGATGATCCCCGCCGAGTACTTCGCGATCGGCGCGTACGGTGGGCCGCAGCCGTTCACGGTCGAGGACGTCGTCGCGATCGCGTCGCTGGTCGGCGGCATCTTCGGCGGCGGCGGCGGCGAGCAGCTCCAGAATGCGATCCTGTACGAGGCGCTCAAGCAGCAGTTCGGCCCTGAGCATCACGTCGTCGCGGGCTCCCCGGAGCAGGCGATCACGCCCAAGTCCGGCCCCGACCTCTCGGGGTTCGGCACGTTCCTGAGCTTCGACGACCCGGACGACCCCGAGGCGCCGACGACCGTCCAGGGGCAGTCGTTCCCCTACCAGACGCTGCCGTCCCCGAGCCA
The DNA here is from genome assembly GCA_963763525.1 of uncultured Solirubrobacterales bacterium. GTDB lineage: Bacteria > Actinomycetota > Thermoleophilia > Solirubrobacterales > Solirubrobacteraceae > Palsa-465. The sequence goes on along the minus strand of CAVXPA010000002.1, from coordinate 160,451 downwards.
GGCGGCGCCCGGGAGCGTCGCGCTGCCCGACTCCGGGTCGGTGCAGTGGGTCAACCACGTCGTCGCCGGCAGCGTGCCGTCATCGGCCTCGGCGCCGAGCGGAGCTCCGGCGTCCGCGCAGGCTTCCTCCCAGGTCAAGGGCAATCGCTACACCAAACAGCGGATCGGGACCGCGCTCGGGCCGTCAGCGAACGCGGGACCCGGGCTGTTCGCGTTCCCGCGCGAGATGTCCAACGCGCTTCTGGTCAGCGGGGCGCACACGGTCAGCGGCCACCCGATCGCCGTGATGGGACCGCAGGTCGGCTACTTCTCGCCTGAGATCCTGATGGAGGAGGACATCCACGGGCCCGGTATCGACGCCGACGGCGCCGCGTTCGCCGGCACGAACATGTACGTCGAGCTCGGGCACGGAGAGGATTACGCGTGGTCAGCGACCTCCGCCGGCCAGAACATCACCGACACGTTCGCAGTGCCGCTGTGCAACCCGCTCGGTGGCCCGGCGGCGCTCGGCTCCGACTACTACGTCCTGCGCGGTCGCTGCGTGCAGATGGAGACGCTGACCGACAGCGAGTCCTGGCAGCCCAGCCTCGCCGACCCGACTCCCGCCGGCTCGGTCACGTTCGAGACCCAGCGGACCGCGTTCGGGCTCGTGATCGCGCGCGCGACGATCGACGGAGCGCCCATCGCGTATACGAACCTTCGCTCGAGCTACATGCACGAGCTCGACTCGGCGGTCGGCTTCGAGCGCTTCAACGAGCCGTCGGAGGTCCACGACGCGCAGGACTTCATGAACGCCGCGTACCACGTCGACTACACGTTCAACTGGTTCTACACCGACGACCAGCACATCGCGTACTTCAACTCGGGCCTGAACCCCGTCCGCGCGTCGGGCACGAACCCGCTGTTCCCGACCTGGTCGAGCTATCCGTGGGTCGATTACACGGGCGCCGCGCTGACGACGCCGGCGAGCACGACCGAGGAGGACACGCCGCAGAGCGCGCATCCGCAGGCGCTCGACCCCGAGTTCCTGACGAGCTGGAACAACAAGCAGGCACCCGGGTACAACGACGCCGCGACCGGCCAGGAGTTCGCGTCCGTCTACCGCTCGCAGCTGCTCGACCGCAACATCGAGCACTACCTGAGCTCCGGCGACGGCAAGATGACGCTGGCGGACCTGGTCAACGCCATGGGCAACGCCGGCACCCAGGACCTACGCGGGGTCGAGGTGCTCCCGTACGCGCTTCGGATCATCGGCCACCCGAGCGACCCGGCGCTGGCCCAGGCGGTCGACGAGCTGCAGACGTGGGTCGCGACCGGTGCGCACCGAATCAACCGCGAGAGCCCGGGCGCGAGCGGCGACTACGACCAGACGGGCGCCGTGCGCATCATGGATGCGTGGTGGCCGCTGTGGGTCCAGGCCGAGTTCGGCTCCGTGCTCGGTTCCACGACGCTCGGCCTGATCGAGCACGAGTTCCAGGTCAACGACCAGCCCGGCGGCGACGGCTCCCATCTCGGCTCCGCCTTCGACGTCGGCTTCTACGGGATCGTCCAGAAGGACCTGCGCTTGGTCCTCGGCCGGTCCGTGGCCGGACCGCTGAACAGGATCTACTGCGGCGGTGGCTCGCTCGCGGCGTGCCGCGCCGCGCTCACCTCCTCGCTCGCGCAGGCGGTCGCCGAGACGCCCGCGCAGGTCTATCCGGCCAACGGGGTGTGCGCGGCCGGCGATCAGATGTGCGCCGACTCGATCCAGTTCCGCGCCCTTGGCGCGATCAGCCAGCCGCTGATCGAGTGGGTCAACCGGCCGACGTTCCAGCAGGCGGTCGAGGTCCAAGGCCATCGGTAACACGCGGTCGAGGGCAGAGGCCATCGGCAGCGGGCCCGGACCCGTCTATACTCGTCCGCCCGCCAGCCGAATGGTGATAGGCCCGCTGCTCAGAGCGGGTTTTTGTGTTCTGGACCGACCCCCAACACAGCAGGTAGCTCAAGTTATGTCGAAGGACGTCATTCTCACCCCCGAAGGGCTCGCCAACTTGAAGGCAGAGCTCGACCTACTCTCAACGACGCGTCGCCGCGAGGTTGCCGCACGGATCAAGGAAGCGCGTGAGTTCGGCGACATCTCAGAGAACGCCGAATACGACGACGCCAAGAACGAGCAGGCGATGCTCGAGGCGCGGATCGCCGTGCTCGAGGACAAGCTTCGCTCGGCGACCGTGATCGACGCTTCTGATCTCGGCACCGACCTCGTGCGCGTTGGCTCGGTCGTCCACGTCAAGGACGAGTCGGGCAAGGCGACGCGCTATACGATCGTCGGTTCCGCCGAAGCCGAGCCGGCCGAGCGCAAGCTCTCCAACGAGTCGCCGGTCGGCAAGGCGCTGCTCGGCCGCAAGAGCGGCGACGACGTCGTGATCGCGACCCCGAAGGGCGAGCGCCATCTGACGATCACCAAGATCGACGTCGCCACCCGGTAGCAGCGCCACGCACGCGCCGTGGGCGACGAGCCCTCAGAGCTGTTCGCCGTTCGCCGCCAGAAGCTGGAGGCGCTGCGTGACGCCGGCGTCGAGCCGTTCCCGCACGAGTTCCCGGGCGTCGAGCCGATCGCGGCGGTTCGGGCGCGGCATGCCGGGCTCGCGCCGGGCGAGGAAACCGGCGTCGAGCACCGTGTCGCGGGACGACTGGTGGCCCGTCGCGGCCAGGGAAGGATGGCGTTTCTCGACCTGCTCGACCGCTCCGGGCGAATTCAGTTGCAGGCGCGCGTCGATGAGCTCGGGGAGGATGGCATGGCGCGCCTGCTCGGGCTCGATCTCGGCGATCTGATCGGCGTCGACGGCGTCGCGTTCAGCTCTCGGCGGGGGGAGCTGACGATTCGGGTACAGGCGTTCACGCTGCTGGCCAAGTCGCTGCGCCCGCCGCCCGAGAAGCGTCACGGCGTGACCGACACGGAGCTGCGATACCGCCACCGCGAAGTCGATCTGATCGCCAACGAGGATGTTCGGGCCCTGTTCATGACGCGCGCGCGGGTCGTCGCGACGATCCGCAGCTTCCTCGACGGCGACGGCTTCATCGAGGTCGAGACGCCCGTCCTGCAGCCGCTCTACGGAGGCGCGCTGGCGCGACCGTTCACGACCCACCACAATGCGCTGAACCGCGAGCTCTACCTCCGGATCGCGACCGAGCTGTACCTCAAGCGGCTGATCGTCGGAGGGCTCGAGCGCGTCTACGAGCTCGGCAAGAACTTTCGCAACGAGGGCGTCGACACGACGCACAACCCCGAGTTCACGGTGCTCGAGTGGTACGAGGCGTACGCGGACTACCTGCAGGTCGCCGAGCGCTTCGAGCGGCTGATGGCCCGCGTCGGCGCCGAGGTCGGCCGCGAGCTGCCCGCGCGCTGGCGGCGCGAGACGGTCCGCGACGCGATCCGCTCGCGGACCGGCCTCGACATCTTGGAGCTGCACGAGCGCGACGCGCTCGCGCGCGAGATGCAGGCGCGGGGCCTGCTCGCACCCGCCGGGGACAGCTGGGCGCAGCTGGTCGACGAGCTGATCTCCAAGCACGTCGAGCCCACGCTGATCGAGCCGACGCTGCTGTTGGACTATCCGGTCGAGCTCTCGCCGCTCGCCAAGCGCCATCGCTCGGCCGAGGGGTTGGTCGAGCGCTTCGAGGCGTTCATCGACGGGATCGAGATCGCCAATGCGTTCAGCGAGTTGAACGATCCAGACGAGCAGCGGCGGCGCTTCGAGCAGCAGGTGCGCCTCGCTCAAGCCGGTGACGAGGAGACGCAGCCCTACGATGAGGTGTTCATCGAGGCGCTCGAGTACGGGATGCCCCCGACGGGCGGGATCGGCGTCGGGATCGACCGGCTCGTGATGGCGCTGACGGGGCAGCGCTCGATTCGCGAAGTCGTCCTCTTTCCGGCGATGCGCGACTGAGGACTCCACAGGCGCTCCCAGGGTGGCTGGTAGACTGGCACATGGCCCGAGAACGAGACCGTTTTGACTCAGGGAGATTCGGCCCCCAGGGGCGGAAATATGTGGGTCGAGCGGACTCCTCGGTGTCCCCGCAGCGCTGGCTTCGCCTTTTGACGACTCTGGCAGCGTAGGGAGCCTGGAAAACACCGCGACCGATCCAAACGCAAGCGACGCCCCAGAGAGAAGGACCATGTTCGAGCGATTTACAGAAAGAGCCCGCCAGGTGGTCGTCCTGGCCCAGGAAGAGGCCCGGACGCTCAAGCACAACTACATCGGCACAGAGCACATCCTGCTCGGCCTCCTGCGTGAAGAGGAGGGGCTCGCAGCGCGCGTGCTCGAGTCGCTCGACATCACCGTGGAGCGCGTACGGGCGCAGGTGGTGCGGATCGTCGGCTCCGGCGAAGAGGTCACCTCGGGTCAGATCCCGTTCACGCCGCGCGCCAAGAAGGTCTTGGAGCTGGCGCTGCGCGAGGCGCTCAGCCTCGGTCACAACTACATCGGCACCGAGCACATCCTGCTCGGCCTCGTGCGCGAGAACGAGGGCGTCGCGGCCCGCATCCTGCTCGACTTCGACGCCGACTCGGAGAAGATCCGCAACGAGGTGATCCGGATGCTCTCCGGGCCCGGGAGCCGCGGTCAGCGCGGCGCCACCGGCGCGAGCGCGGCCAGCGCGGCCGCCCAAGCCGAGGGCAAGAAGTCATCGAAGCTGCTCGATCAGTTCGGGCGCAACCTGACCAAGCTGGCGGCCGAGGGCAAGCTCGACCCGGTCGTGGGCCGGGAAACCGAGATCGAGCGGATCATGCAGATCCTCTCGCGCCGGACGAAGAACAACCCGGTGCTCGTCGGCGAGCCGGGCGTCGGCAAGACGGCCGTCGTCGAAGGCCTCGCCCAGCGGATCACGAACTCCGACGTGCCCGAGCTGCTGAAGGGCAAGCAGATCTACACGCTCGACCTTGCGGCCCTGGTCGCGGGCTCGAAGTACCGGGGTGAGTTCGAGGAGCGGCTCAAGAAGGTGATGAAGGAGATCACCCAGCGCGGCGACATCATCCTGTTCATCGACGAGCTCCACAACCTGGTCGGCGCCGGCGCGGCAGAGGGCGCGATCGACGCGGCCTCGATCCTCAAGCCCGCGCTCGCCCGTGGCGAGCTGCAGACGATCGGCGCGACGACGCTCGAGGAGTACCGCAAGTACCTGGAGCGCGACTCCGCGCTCGAGCGCCGCTTCCAGAAGATCACGGTCGATCAGCCGACGACCGAGGAGACCGTGCAGATCCTCAAGGGTCTGCGCGACCGCTACGAGCAGCACCACAAGGTCAACATCACCGACGAGGCGCTCGCGGCGGCCGCGGACCTGGCGGACCGCTACATCTCCGACCGCTTCCTCCCCGACAAGGCGATCGACCTGATCGACGAGGCCGCGTCGCGGATGCGCATCAAGTCGATGACCTCCCCGCCCGTGTACCGCGAGCTCGAGGACGAGATCGAGGAGACACGGCGCAAGAAGGAAGACGCGATCGAGTCCCAGGAGTTCGAGAAGGCGGCCAACCTGCGCGATCAGGAGCGTCGCCTGACGCAGAAGAAGCGCGAGCTGGCCGAGCAGTGGGAGGCCGGCGAGTCGACCGACCGTCCGTCGATCGGCGAGGAGGAGATCGCGGACATCGTCTCGATGTGGACCGGCATCCCCGTGTTCAAGCTGACCGAGGCCGAGACGCAGAAGCTGATGCGGATGGAGGAGGAGCTCCACAAGCGCGTGATCGGCCAGCACCCAGCGATCGAGGTCGTCTCGAAGGCGATCCGCCGTTCGCGGGCCGGCTTGAAGGACCCCAAGCGGCCGACCGGCTCGTTCATTTTCCTCGGCCCCTCCGGGGTCGGCAAGACCGAGCTGGCGCGCACGCTCGCCGAGTTCCTGTTCGGCGACGAGGACACGATGATCCGGATCGACATGTCCGAGTACATGGAGAAGCACGCGGTCTCGCGGCTCGTTGGCTCGCCGCCCGGCTACATCGGCTACGACGAGGGCGGTCAGCTGACCGAGGCGGTTCGCCGCAAGCCCTACAGCGTGCTGCTGCTGGACGAGATCGAGAAGGCGCACCCGGATGTGTTCAACATCCTCTTGCAGATCCTCGAGGACGGGCGGTTGACCGACGCGCAGGGACGGACCGTCGACTTCCGCCACTGCATCGTGATCATGACCTCGAACATCGGCGCCTCCGAGATCTCACGGCAGTTCAACATCGGCTTCTCGACCTCCGAGGACGAGACGGGGATCACCTACGACGACATGAAGAGCCGGATCATGGGCGAGCTCAAGAAGGTCTTCCGACCCGAGTTCCTCAACCGGATCGACGAGGTGATCGTCTTCCACAAGCTGAGCAAGAACGAGATCAAGGAGATCGTCGACCTGCTGCTGCGGCGGATCCGCGAGTCGATGGCCGAGCGGACGCTCCAGCTGGAGCTGTCCGAGGAGGCCAAGGACCTGCTGGTCGAGAAGGGCTGGGATCCGACGATGGGCGCGCGGCCGCTGCGGCGGGCGATCCAGCGCTACATCGAGGACCCGCTGGCCGACTTCGTCCTGCGCTCTCAGGTGCCCGAAGGATCGACCGTGCTCGTCGAGCCGTCCTCGTCTGAGGAGACCGAGGAGCGCGAGGTCAAGCTCACCGTCATCGAGCCCGCTCCGAAGCCGACTCCGGTCGGCGTCGGCGCCGAGGGTGGTTCAGGTGACGAGGACGGCTCCGATGGCCCCGCGGAGGACGCGGGCGCGTCGGACCCCAGCGGTAAGGACGAGTAGCAGCACCAGCTTTGCCAGGCGCGGTCGCCCGGATTGGCGGCCGCGCCTGACGCGTGCTTGGACACGTCGGCCGCGGCTAAGCAGGACCCGAACGCGGACCGCTGGTCGCCGTCGAGGTTAGCCGCGGCCGCCATGCGTATCGACTGCCCGGTCGCTCGGCCCGAGGTCGCCCGCGGCGCATCGCCTCGGCGCGCCCGCCATGCGGGCCACCTCGAGGGGCAATCCGCAGCGGTTACGTCGGGGCCTTCTCGTAGCCTCCGAGACGCAATGGCTCGATCTCTCTCCGTTCACGTCTGCACGGCCTGCGGCCACGAAAGCGCCCGCTGGTCGGGTCAGTGCCCGTCCTGCGAGGAGTGGAACACGCTCGTCGAGGAGCCCCGCCGCGCGGTCGCCGGTGGTGGTACCCGGGCCGGCAGTGGCGTGCGGGCGCTGAGCGGCGCCCGCGGAGGCCGAGGGGGCCACGCGCTGCGGCCGGTCGCGCTGGCCGACGTCGCCGCGGCCGAGGAGCAGCGGCTGAGCACTGGGATCGGGGAGCTCGACAACGTCCTCGGTGGCGGGATCGTGCCCGGCTCGCTCGTGCTGATCGGCGGCGCGCCGGGGATCGGCAAGTCGACGCTGACGACGATGGCGCTGGCGAACCTCGTCGCGGCGGGGCGACGAACGCTCTACGTTTCGGCGGAGGAGTCGGCGGCTCAGATCCGGCTGCGCGCGCAGCGGCTGACGGCCGGCGAGCCGCTGCGGATCCCGGTCCTCGCCGAGACCGATCTGGACGCGGTGCTCGCGACGATCGAGCGGGAGCGGCCCGAGGTCTGCGTGATCGACTCAGTCCAGACACTGCACTGCGCCGAGCTCGCGAGCGCACCAGGCTCGGTCGGCCAGGTGCGCGAGGCGGCCGGCGCGATCATGCGGGTTGCGAAGGCGCTCGACACCGCGGTTCTGCTCGTGGGGCACGTGACGAAGGACGGCGCGCTCGCGGGTCCGCGCGTGCTCGAGCATCTGGTCGACTGCGTGCTGCAGTTCGAGGGCGAGCGAGAGCGCCTGTATCGCACGGTCCGCGCGATCAAGAACCGCTTCGGCTCGACGAACGAAGCGGGCGTGTTCGAGATGCGCGACCACGGGCTGGTCGAGGTGCTCGACGCCTCGGCGCGGTTCGTGAGCGAGGCGACGCGCGCTCCCGGCAGCGTCGTCCTCTGTGCGATGGAGGGATCGCGCCCGCTCTTGGTCGAGGTGCAGGCGCTGGTGACGCCATCCGAGATCGTGCCCCCGCGCCGCGTCGTCGCGGGGCTCGAGCGCAATCGCGTCGCGCTCGTGCTGGCGGTGCTCGGCCGCCATGCCGGGATCGGCCTCGGCGCCGCCGACGTGTTCGTCAACGTCGTCGGCGGGGTGCGCGTGGATGAGCCAGGGAGCGATCTGGCGGTCGCGCTTGCGATCGCCAGCGCCGCCAAGCGCATCGCGCTCACGGGCCCCGGGGGGGACAAGCCGCTGGCGTGCTTCGGCGAGCTCGGGCTCACGGGTGAGCTGCGCCTCGTCGCGCACGGGGACCGGCGTCGCAGCGAGGCCGCCAAGTTCGGTCTGGGCCCGGTACTCGAGCCCGAAGCTCACAAAAACCTGGCATCCGTCCTCAGAGCTGCGTTCAGCCATCGGCCTGGCGCGTCGATTGCCGCGTGAGCGGCGATCGAGGCGCTGCCCGGTGAGGAGACCAGCTCGATGAAGAAGGGCTAAAATTCGGGGTGTATGCCGCCGCGTTCGGGGGAAGAGCTCAAAGAGGAGCTCGAGTCGCGACAGGAATCCCGGATGGTGCGGGCGCTGGAGATGGTCGCGCCGGGCACGGCACTTCGAGAGGGGATCGACAACATCGTCCACGCCCACACCGGGGCGCTGGTTGTGATCGGGGACGCTGACGAGCTGTCGTTCCTGTTCTCGGGCGGCATCAAGCTGGAGCTCGACTACACGCCGGCGCTGCTCTACGAGCTGGCCAAGATGGACGGCGCGATCGTGCTGTCAACGAACGCGACCAAGCTCGCGCACGCGAACGTCCAGCTGACGCCCGACCCGACGATCCACACGCTCGAAACCGGCACGCGCCATCGCACGGCCGAGCGGGTCTCCAAGCAGACTGACGCGATCGTCATCGCCGTGTCGGAGCGCCGCGAAGTCGTCTCGCTCTACGTCGATGGGGTCAAGTACATCCTGGAGGACATTCCCGTCGTGCTCGCGAAGGCCAACCAGGCGCTCGCGACGCTCGACAAGTACCGGAGCCGCCTGGACCAGGTGTCCACGCGATTGACCGCGCTCGAGTTCGAGGGCGGCGCGACGCTCCATGACGTGCTCACCGTGCTCCAGCGGGTCGAGCTCGTCACCCGCATGGCGGTCGAGATCGAGCGCTTCATCGTTGAGCTCGGCACTGAGGGCCGGCTGATCGAGATGCAGCTCGACGAGACGATGGTTGGCGTGTCCGCCGACAAGGCCGCGCTCGTGCACGACTATCTGAGCGAGGACAACGACGACACGTTCGCGAGCGCGTTCGACCAGCTCGTGCGCCTCGCGCACCAGGATCTGTTGGACTTCGGCCGTCTATCCGAGCTGCTCGGGTACGACCGCAAGCTCAACACACTCGACTATCCGATGTCCCCACGCGGCTTCCGCATCCTGGGCCGCATCCCGCGGCTTCCGAAGCTGGTCGTCCAGCGGATCGTGGCCGAGTTCGGGGGACTCGAGGAACTGCTTGCAGCGACCGACGGCGAGCTCGAAACGGTCGACGGCGTCGGCGAAATCCGCGCGAAGGACATTCGCGAGGGACTCCGCCGCCAGCAAGAGATCAATCTCGTCGACAGGTACCTGCAAACGTAGCGCCAATCGCCCGCGGGCTCGCCCGCCCGGCCGGACAGAGGAGGACACCATCACAGAGCTAATGGAAGAGCACTTGAAGGATCTCGAGCGAGCTGAGCCCGCGCCTTACATCGAGTTCGATGTGGGTGACAACGTGGTTTATCCACACCACGGCGCCGGGAAAGTCATGCGCAAGGAAGTCAAGGACGTCCTCGGCGAGCAGCGCGAGTACCTGACGATCAAGATCCTGCACAACGACATGACGGTGATGGTGCCGACCGAGAACGCGGCACTTGCGGGGCTGCGGAGGGTGATCGACGAGGAGACCGTGAAGAAGGTGCTCGCGGTCCTCCAGGACGAATGCTCCGAGATGCCGAAGAACTGGAACCGCCGGTTCAAGCACAATCGCGACAAGATCAAGACAGGCGACATCTATGAGCTTGCCGAGGTCGTGCGCAACCTCGCGATCAGGGAGGCCCAGAAGGGACTATCGACCGGCGAGAAGCAGATGTTCACCCGGGCCAAGAAGATCCTTGCCTCGGAGCTGATGTATGCGCTCGAGATGGACGAGGACGAGGTCGAGCTGCACATCTACGGGTTGCTGTCGGAGTCGGGCCACTCGAACGGCAACGGTCACGGCAAGCTGGCGGCTGCGCCTGCCGCCAAGTAGGCACGCCGGCGAAGCTCGATGGCGGTCGCGTTGATCGTGGCCGCCGGGCGTGGCGAGCGCCTTGGGTTGGGAGGACCTAAGGCGCTCGTCACCCTTGCGGGCCGCCCGATGCTGCAATGGAGCGTCGAGACGCTGCGCGGAGTGGCCGCCGTGGAGCGGATCGTCGTCGCGCTCCCGGACGGCGAGCTTGGTTCGGCGCCGCCGGACACGGTGGCCGTTGCGGGCGGCGCGACTCGCTCGGACTCGGTGCGCGCGGCGCTCGCGGCCGCGCGAGACGGCGACCCCGTGATCGTCCACGACGCGGCCCGTCCGCTGGCCTCGTCGCGAGCTGTTCGAACGCGCGCTCGACGAGCTCGAGCGTTCGCGCGCCGACGCCGTGATCGCAGCGGCTCCGGTGTCGGACACGATCAAAGAGGTGGCGGACGAGGAACGGCTCGACGGTCGTGCGCACACTCGAGCGCTCGCGCCTGTGGGCAATCCAGACGCCGCAGGTGTTCCGCCGCGCCGCACTCGACGCCGCGTTCGGCGGGGCCTCCGACGCCGAGCTCGCGGCCGCCACGGACGACGCCTGGCTGATCGAGCGAGCGGGCGGCCGCGTGCAGCTGCTGCTCGCCGACCCGGGGAACATCAAGGTCACCACCCAGCTGGACCTGCAGCTCGCCGAGTTGCTGCTCGCGGAACGTCTCGGCGCGCGTCCCGCTGTCAGGGAGCGCGACCGGTGAGCGTCACGACTGGGCTCGGCTATGACTGCCATCGCCTGGTCGAGGACCGCCGCTTGGTGCTGGGCGGCGTCGAGATCCCGTACAACCTCGGACTGCGCGGGTCACTCGGACGCGGACGTGCTGACGCACGCGATGATCGACGCGCTGCTCGGCGCCGCCGCGCTCGGGGACATCGGACAGCACTTCCCCGACACCGACGAGCGCTACCGGGACGCGGACTCGCTCGAGCTGCTTCGCACGACCGTTGAGCTCCTGAGCGCGCGCGGCTTCAGCACGCGCCACGTCGACGCGACGGTCGTGCTCGAGCGCCCGCAGCTCGCTCCGTTCCGCGAGCGGATCGGCGACACGCTCGCCGCCGCGCTCGAGCTCGCCCGCGAGCACGTGAACGTCAAGGCAACGCGCGGTGAGGGAATGGGTTTCGTCGGGCGCGGCGAGGGAATCGCGGCGCTCGCGATCGCGACCGTGCAGCGAGCCTGAGCGGCTAGCCGGTTGCGGCGCATCGTGCTGCACGACACGCGCACCGGCGAGCTCCAGGAGCTCGTGCCGCGTGAGCCCGGGCAAGGTCGGCATCTACGCGTGCGGCCCGACCGTGTACGGGCGCATCCACGTCGGCAACGCGCGTCCGTTCGTGGTCTTCTCGCTGCTGAAGCGCTTCCTCGTCCACGAGGGCTACGAGGTCACGTTCGTCGCGAACGTCACCGATGTCAACGACAAGATCTACGCGGCGGCGCAGGCCGCCGGCGTCGACGAGCGAGGACCTCGCGCGCGAGATGACGGCAGCCTATAAAGCCGACACCGACGGGCTCGGGCTTGGACGGCCGGACCACGAGCCGCTCGCGAGCGAGACGATGCGCGAGATCATCGCGCTGATCGAGCGGCTGATCGAGCGCGGCCACGCCTACGCGGTCGACGGCGACGTCTACTTCGCGGTCCGCTCCTATCCGGCGCTACGGCGAGCTCTCCCACCAGCAGATCGACCGGATGGACCAGGGCGAGGGGGTCGAGGGGGCGGAGCGCAAGCGCGACCCGCTCGACTTCGCGCTCTGGAAGGCGCAGAAGCCAGGGGAGGACACGGCCTGGGAGTCGCCCTGGGGGCGGGGCAGGCCCGGGCTGGCACATCGAGTGCTCGGCGATGGCCGAGAGCTGCTCGGACTCGACTTCGAGATCCACGGCGGCGGCAGCGACCTGATCTTCCCCCACCACGAGAACGAGGCCGCGCAGACGTTCGCCGCATGCGGCGTGCCGCTCACGCGCCTCTGGGTCCACAACGGCATGGTCCGCCAGGCGCAGCGAGAAGATGGCCAAGTCGGTCGGCAACGTGTTCATCCTGCACGACGCGCTCGCCGCTTACGGACGCGACGCGCTGATCATGTACTTCTGCGCCGGCCACTACCGCCAACCGATCGAGTTCGACGACGATCGGCTGGAGGAGGCGCGCGCGAGCGTTCGACCGGATTCGCGAGGCGGCGCGCCGGCTCGCCCACGGCGCCATCGCCGAGCTGGTCGCGCGCCGCTGCGGGAGCGGTTCTTCGAAGCGCTGGCGGTCGACTTCAACACGCCGACGGCGCTGGCAGCGGTGTTCGACTGGGTCCGCGAGGCGAATCGCCTCGCCGGCGCCTATCGGCGACGCCGACCTGCGCGAGATGCTCGATGTGCTCGGACTCGCGAACCTGCTCGTGCCCGACGACGCGCAGGCGCCGGGAGAGGCGCTGGCGCTGCGCGACGCGCGCGAGCGGCGCGCGAGCGGCGCGCGACTACGCCGAGGCCGACCGGCTGCGCGAGGAGATGCGCGCGCGGGGCTGGGAGGTGAGCGACGGCCCGAGCGGGCCCGAGCTGCTGCCGCAGGCGTGATCGTCTACGGCCGCAACGCGGTCCGCGAGGCGATCCGAGGCCCGCGGACGGTCACGCGGATCTGGGCCACCGCAGGCGCTGCGCGGGAGCCGTGGCTGAGCGGTCAGGAGGTGGCGATCGTGGCCGCCGAAGAGATGCAGCGGCGCTCCGACTCCGATGCGCACCAGGGCGTCTGCGCCGAGGTGTCGGAGTTTCGCTATGTGGAGGCCGAGACGCTGCTCGCTCTGCCGAGCCCGCTGCTGGTCGCGCTCGACCAGGTGCAGGACCCCCAGAACCTGGGGGCGATCTGCCGCAGCGCCGAATGTGCCGGAGCGTCGGGCGTACTCCTGCCCGAGCGGCGCTCGGCCGAGGTCACCGCGGCGGTCTGCAAGGCGTCGGCCGGCGCGGTCGAGCATTTGCCGCTGGCGCGAGGTCAGCAACCTGGCCGACTTCCTCGCCGATGCCAAGCGCGGCGGGCTGTGGTGCTACGGGGCCGACGCGGCGGCGCCGCTGCGCTACGACGCCGTCGACTACGCCGGCGGCGCCGTGCTCGTGCTCGGGTCCGAAGGGCGAGGGCTGCGCCCCCGGGTCGCGGCGGCGTGCGACGCACTCGTCTCGATGCCGATGCGCGGGAGGATCGAATCGCTCAGCGTGAGCGCGGCGGCGGCCGTGCTGCTGTACGAGGCGACGCGCGGCCGCCCTTGACAGGAAAACAGTCATATGTCAATCTGACGCGCGGACTTAACGATCAAGTCGAGCTTTAGGCTGACTTGAAAGCGGGAATCGAGACCCGCGTCCGACCATATGAGCTTGCGCGGCGCCGGGGGAGGTAGCCCGCCACGGATTCGCTGTGCCCGCGCTCGCGCGGGGACCGCAGAAAGGAACATCTCGTGGCCCGACTCTCCACCTCTCCTAATGCTCAACTTCAGGTTGAGGATACGTACCTGATCGCCCTTGCCAAGCAGGGGCACGCCGATGCGTACGACAGGATCGTCCGGCGCTACTACGGCTTCGTGCGCCTGAAGGCGTCGTCCTATTTCCTCGCCGGCGGCGACGCGGACGACCTCATCCAGGAAGGCCTGGTCGGGCTGTACAAGGCGGTCCGGGACTTTCGCCCCGATCGTGAGTCCAGCTTCCGCAACTTCGCCGAGCTGTGCATCACGCGCCAGATCATCACGGCCGTCAAGACCGCGACCCGCAATAAGCACAGCCCGCTGAACCAGTACGTCTCCTTCTCGGCGCCGTCGGCCGGCGCGGCCGGGGACGGCGAGCCGACGCTCGACGAGATGCTGCCCGGCTCGCCCGTCCACGACCCGGTCAATCAGGTGATCTCCTCCGAGGAGCTGCGGGCGCTCGTCGCGTGCATCTCGACCGCGCTGTCCGAGCTCGAGTCCGGGGTCCTGGCTCTATATCTCGACGGTCACTCCTACGAGGAGGTCGGCCGGCGACTCGGATGCGACTGCAAGACGGTCGACAACGCGCTGCAGCGGGTCAAGCGCAAAGTGGGGCAGCACCTCGCGGGACGCGCCGTCGCGGCCTGACCGCTGTCGCGGCCTGACCGCCGTCGCGGCCTGACCCGCGCCCGTTGTTCGACTACGTCCATTTAATGCCGTGGGGAGCGCGAGTCTGCGCGTAGCCGCGGAGGCGATGTCTTCGGCGTTCATGGCCGTCAGTCTAGATTGACAACAGACGAGGCTTGTCAACCCAAACTGACGCCGTGTGGTCTTGGGACGATCGGTGTCCAGTCCCGTGCATCGCGTGGACCCCTCGTAGGGGCGTGGACGGGACGCGCGCGCCCGCATCGAGTCCGGCGACACGCTCCCGGGGGACGAGGCAATGGTCCAATGTCAGCCCCGCGCGGGCGCTACGGCCCGCTATGCCGGGTTATGGGTCGAGTGCTTCCCCGACGAACCAGCTCGACGCGGAGGGTTGACTCCGAGCGGCGCGCGGGTGTAGCGTCGCCCACGTACACGTCCATTGTGTCCCGGCGACCGTTCGTGGCGGCCCCGGGGCGTGGCACGAGGGAGTGTCCCCTGATGCGCGCGGGTATTGAATCAAGGATGCTCCGCATGAGGTTTCTGGTCCTCATCGTGCCGTTGGCCCTGCTGGTCGCCGCCTGCGGTAGCAGTTCATCATCGACTCCCGCGGCGACGACCACCAACACTGCGCAGCACTCGCACAACACGCTTGCAACCCAGAGGGCGCCCGGAATCGGATCAGTCCTGACAAACGGGAAGGGCCAGACCCTTTACGTCTTCATGCCGGAGAAGGGCGGAAAGATCAAGTGTGTGGGTAGTTGCGCAACCTTGTGGCCCGCGCTCTCACTGCCCGCCGGAGCGAAACCCGCGGTCACCTCGCCGGTGCACCCGAGCTTGGTCGGGACCATCGCAAGCCCTGCGGGCGGCAGCATTGTCACCTACGCAGGATGGCCGCTGCATACCTACGTGTCCGATGCCGGCCATGGCACCTACCGTGGCCAGGGGAGCGGCGGTCAGTGGTACATGATTTCGCCGTCGGGCACGGTTATTACCAAGCCGGTCAACTCCGGGAGCAGTGGCAGCAGCGGGTATTAGGCGCCCCAGCGCAAGTACCAAAACAGGCCCGTATCTTGCCGCTCGGCGGGCCGGCACGCTGCGCTCTTGCGGCGCGGTCACTGCCCTGGGCCGTTGATCTCGAGCTGGCCGGGGGCTTTGGGGGATCGCGACTAACCGCGCGCCAAATGGGCTGGCGTCGCCGATTCCGTTGTCAACGTCGAAGACCTGAAGATATTTGCCCGCGAACGCCTGGCCCACGTCGTACTCGAACTCGTCATACAGGCAGAGGTGTCCCGGCGCGGCGCTCGGGGCTTCTGGAGATCCCGGGGAGTGGGTCGGATCCGGGT
The DNA here is from genome assembly GCA_963763525.1 of uncultured Solirubrobacterales bacterium. Taxonomy (GTDB): domain Bacteria; phylum Actinomycetota; class Thermoleophilia; order Solirubrobacterales; family Solirubrobacteraceae; genus Palsa-465. The sequence continues at coordinate 144,766 of CAVXPA010000002.1, read as the reverse complement.
TCCGCACGCCGTTGGGAATCTCGACCACCGTGGGGCTGGCCGAGAGTTAGAGCGGGAACGTGATGCTTGTGCCAAGGTCCTGATAGTTCGTGTCCTCGGCAATGTAAGAGAAGCCGCGCTGCGCGAGCTCAGACGGGGCGGTTGTGGTAACTGGACCGGGGGATTCCCTGGACGCCTTGAGGTCCTTGGGCGCCCTGGATACCGTGCCCGCCCTGCGGCCCGACCTGGTTGAAGGGAAGCGGCGTGGAGTGCCGTGGGCAGCGCCTGCCGGCCTTCACGACGTCAAGCACTCCCTTCTTCACGCAACCTTGGATCGAGCCGCCGGTACCGACGAACTGGGCGGCGACCGCGAGCCCCGCCGCAGCGCGAGGCTCGCGAGCGTGATAGCGATGACGATGATCTTCTTCGCCTCAAAACTTCCGAAAGGAGAACTGCACCCACCGGTGGCGGGTGCCTGTAGGTCGTGTGCGCTTTGCCGCACAGTGGCCGTGAGGATGAAGCTGAGCCCGCGGTCCGCACATCGGGCAGGCGACCTATTTCCCTGCTTACGCGGCGCCCGGTGGCCTGAGAGTCAGAGGCGGCGCGAATCGCGTTCCCCCTCAGGCAGTAGCCCCGAGGCCTTTGTCGCTTGGTCGCGCGACGTCCTCGACGCCGCGGTCGCCGTCGTGCCGCGGTTGAGGTTTGCCGCGGATGGGGCGGTGTTCCTCGACGTGGCGGTCGCTGGCGTGTCGTGGTCGAGGTTTGCCGCGGATGGGGCGGTGTTCCTCGACGTGGCGGTTGCTGGCGTGTCGTGGTCGAGGTTTGCCGCGCTTGGGGCGGTGTTCCTCGACGCGGCGGTCGCTGGCGTGTCGTGGTTGAGGTTTGCCGCGCTTGGCGCGGTGATGAGACGCCTGAGCCTGGAGACCCTCACCGCCCTTGTGATACGACCACAGCCCTCGGCTCGCTCGCGGCCCCGTCCAGCCCACAGGAGCAGCGAGCCGCCGCGCGGAGATATGCGACGGTTCCAGGGATGCTGTGGAGCTCGCTGGCGGAGATCAAGGAGGTCATCAGCAGGTGTTGGTCGCCGGAGACGCCTCCTTCAGCGTCGCGGACGTTGGCATCTCCCAGACGCCGGGTGGCAGCTCGGCCACCGCGCCGTCATACCCGGACGTTGTCCACACGGTCCCGTTCGGCAGTACGTACTGTTCCATCTCAGCCGCGAACATGACTCGCAGCCGTGGCTCTAGACGCAGTCTGCCCGGCAGAAGCCACGTGAACACGGGATCGTTGATGAACGCGTCCGCCAGCGCAGCCGCCACGTTCGGGACGGCATCTGCAGCCGCTGTCCGGATTTCGATCGGTCTCAACGCGGTGATCGTATCCCCGGATCACCGGTATTCACGGCGCTCGACTCAGTACATCTCGAAGTACTCGCGGTGCTCCCAGTCGGTCACGTGCTCGAGGAAGCGAGCGAGCTCGAACTGCTTGATCCGCAGCAGGTAGTCCACGAACGGCTCGCCGAACGCGTCGCGGAAGAAGGTGTCGGCGCGCAGCGCGTCGACCGCCTCCATCAGGCTCTTCGGGAGCGGCACGGCGTCCGCGAGCTTGTACGGCTCCTCGGCGGCCGCGCCGGGCTCGAGGCCGCGCCGCACGCCGTCGATGCCGGCCGCCACCTGAGAGGCGAGGTAGAGATACGGGTTGGCCGCGGGATCGCCGACGCGGTTCTCGATCCGCGTGGCGCTCGAGCCGGCTTCGCCGATCACTCGCAGGAGCGCGCCGCGGTTCTCGTAGGCCCACGTGACCCGGTCGGGCGCGAACGAATCCGGCCGGTAGCGCTTGTAGCCGGTGACGGTCGGCGTCGTGAACACCGAGCCCGCGACGGCGTGGTCCAGCAGCCCGCCCATCCAGTGGTGGGCCAACGGCGACAGCCGCTCTCCGTCGGTGCCCGCGAACGCGTTCAAGTTGCTGCCGTCGAGCGTCGTGAGCGACTGATGGACGTGCCATCCGGTCGAGAAGAACTCCGGGAACGCCGGGCGAGCCATGAACGTCGCGTGGTAGCCGAGACGGCGGCAGATCTGCTTGACGGCGCCGCGGAAGATGAGCGCGTGGTCGGCGGCCATCAAGCCGGGTTCGGGCTCGAAGGTGAACTCGATCTGCCCCGGTCCCCACTCGTCCTCGATCGTGAGCACTGGAAGACCGAGCGCCAGGATGTGCTCCTCGATCGTCGCCAGCAGCTCGTGGATCTCATCCCCACGGCTCTCGGTCAGGTACTGGAACCCGTGTGAGAGGCCGCTCACCAGCGGCGGGTCCGGCGGCCAGCCGCACTGGTCGGTGCCGAGGCTCGGGTCCTCGAGGCGCATCACGTAGAACTCGATCTCGAGCCCGGACGTGAATCCGTAGCCGAGCTCGCGAAGCTGCTCGAGCGTGCGGCGCAGCAGGCCCCGGGTCGAGAACGGCACCTCGCGCCCGTTGGCGAAGTAGGCGTCCGACAACACCGATCCCGTATCCCTCACCCATGGGACGACGCGGAACGTCGTCGGATCGGGGACGAGAACGCCGTCGGGGAGGCCGGTCAGCTCTGGCGCACCGGCGAAGTTGCCGGCGCCGAACGGCGGCACGATCGGATGGTTCGTCGTGTCGAAGATCGTCGTGACGAGCTGGAAGTCCTTGCCGTCAGACAGGGCGCGGACGAACTCCGGGATCGTGAGCGTCTTACCTCTGACGATGCCGTGCTGGTCGCCCCAGCCCACGCGAACGCGCTTGAGCCCGAGTCGCGTGATCGTGTCCAGGATCTCGGCGGCCGCGGCGCGCTGCTCGTCGTTCCACAATCCGTGGCGGTCGATGAAGCCGCCTTCGGCGATATCCAGCGTCTGCGTGCCTGCTGCCGTTGCCAAATCTGGACCCTTTCGGTCGAGGGGGCCGAGAGTATGTCAAGGCGCGGCGCCCGGGAGGCGCCGCTCAGGGGATCGGAACGGCGTGATAGCTCGCGCCGCCGTCGGTCGTGTAGAACAGCTGCTCGCTGGCCTGTGAGCGGTCGGGAATGCCGAGCGCGACGCCGTGCCTGGCATCGGTGAAGCCGAGGTACTGCCACGTGAAGCCGGCCGGGCCGACCGGCGCCCACGACGTGCCGCCGTCGATCGTGCGGTAGAGCTGCTGGTAGCCGACGACAGCGGTGCTCGCAGACGCGGCGGCGAACGTGGCCGAGTTCGGCTGCCCGTGGCCCGCGGCCGCGACCAGGCCGCTGGCCGGCGCGAACGTCCGGCCGGAGTCGAGCGAGCGCCACACGGCGCTCTCGGTGCCGGTCGGGCACTGCCCCCACACGACCGGTGGATCGAGCTCCTCGAACTGGCACGGGAAGCCCGGGGAGGGAACCTGGGATGCCGAGAACGTCGCGCCGTCGTCATGCGAGACGAGCAGCTCGGTGCCCGGGCCCGACCCGTACGCGGACTGGACGAACACATCGGCCCCGTGCGCCCACAGGCCGCCGGAGACGGCGCCCGCGGCGGGCAGCGCCGACCACGTATCCCCGCCGATCGGCACGCGCAGCAGGCGCCGGCCGGCAATGGCGTACGCATAGCCGCCGGCGATCGACAGATCGCTGACCGGCCCGCCGACCGTGACGGGCTGCCACGTCTCGCCGCCGTCGTGGGTCACGTACAGCGCGGTTCCGTACGCGAACCCGTCGAGTGGATCGGCGAAGCGCAGCTGTGAGACCGCGCCGCTCTGGTTCGGGCCGGTCGCGAGCGCGGCACGGGGGGCCGGGATACCGACGAACGTGCGGCCGCCGTCGGTGGTGCGGACGATCGAGGTGCAGGGCGCGCTCGAGCACGGCGCGGTCCCCATCAGCCACCACGTCAGCTCGCTGATCGCCGTGAACGACGTGGGCTGAAAACCGGTCGGCACGGGTCCGGAGCCGCTCGTTGTCGGCTCAGACCCGCTCGCGGTGGTTGTGAGCGTCGCCGGAGCGGTCCTCGACCCGGCGGGGTTCGGGCGATGCGCGGAGGTGGCCGGGCGCGGCGTCGTGTGCGAGCGCGCCGATGAGTGCTCGCTCGCGGCGGCGGGCGGCGGCGAGTGCGACGCCGGCGTGCGCGCGCCGTGGAGCGAGCTCAGCACGATCGCCACGACCGCCAGGACCACCACCACGCCCGCGCCGAGCGCCAGCAGGCCGCCGCGCGACCACCTCGGGCCGCGGCCGCCGCCGGCCGGGCCGAGAAGGCCCACGCCGGTGGCATCGAGGCCGGCGGCCTGGGCCGCGCGCGATCGCGGTCGCCGATGCGCACCCCGCTCGGTCAGCGCTACCAGCTGTGCCTCGACGCTGTCCAGATATTCGCTCACGTCCCGTTCACCTGCCTGCGCAGCCGGTGCAGGCCGCGGCTGACGCGCTTGCGCACGACCATCTCGGAGCACTCGAGCTCGCCCGCGATCTCGCCGTAGCTGCGCTCCTCGAGCACGCGCGAGCGGATCGCGTCGCGCTCGTGCTCGGGCAGCGACTCGAGCAGCTCGACGAGCTGGCCGGCACCTTCCTCGGCGAGGGCGTCGATCTCCTGCAGATCTTGCTCGTGGAGGGCGACGGCTTCGAACCCGAGGGCGGCTCGCGCGCGCGCCTCGACGCGTCCTCGCCGCCGGCTCATCAACAGCTTGTTGCGCGCGATCCCGAGCACCCAGGGCGCGGCCGAGTCACCCTGCGGGTGATAGCGACCCGCCGCCACGAGCACAGCCGCGAACACCTCGGCGGCGAGGTCGGCGGCCACCTCACGATCGCGCGTTTCGCGCATAAGGAACGCGATCACCGCCGCGAGATGGCGGCGGTAGAAGACCGCGAACGCGTGACCGTCGCGCGCCGCGATCGCACCCAGCAGCTCGCGGTCGGAGCACTGGCGGCGATCTTCGCGCAGCTCGGCCATCTGCTCCTTCATTGCGCGGGCCTACCCGTCTGTGACCGCGATCCCCGCAATCGCGACGGCGGGATCGTGGCGCGGCAGGCGCAGGACGAACTCGGCGCCTCCGTGCTCGCCGCCGCGGACCTCGACGGAGCCCCCCATCGCGACCGCGAGCTCCTTCACGATCGCGAGACCGAGACCGGAACCGACCGGCCGCTCGCTCCGATAGCGATCGTGCAGGTAGAAGCGCTCGAACGCGCGCGGCTCCTCCTCGCGCGACAGGCCCGGGCCGCTGTCGCGCACGGCGAGCCGGCCGGGCGCCGTCGCGACCACCACCGAGCCGCCGGCCGGCGTCAGCCTGAGCGCGTTCTCGATCAGGTTGGAGGTCGCCTGCAGGAGGCGGTCCTCGTCGCCGAGCGCCCAGCCGCCGTTGCCCTCCGCGGTCGCGAGCTCGACCGCGAGCTCGCGCGCCTGCGGGAGATGGCGCGTCACCGCTCGCGCCGCCAGCGCGGCGAGGTCGATCGGCTCGTGCGCCACCGTGAACCCAGCGCGGCCGAACCGTGCCAGATCGAGCAGGTCGCCGACGAGGCGCTGGAGGCGGTCGGCCTCGGCGACGATCACGTGCGCTGCCTGTGCGGGCGGCGTCACGCCCTCCTCGAGCGCCTCGGCGTAGCCGCGAATCGAGGTCAACGGCGTCTTGAGCTCGTGACTGACCGACTCGAGGAAGCGACGCTGCGAATCGTTGGCCTCCTCGAGCCGCTGGGACATCTCGTTGAACGCGCGGCCGAGATCGGCGAGCTCGTCCTCGCCGTCGACCGCGACGGCGACGCCGTGCTCGCCCGCCGACAGCTTTCGGGTGGCCCCCGCGAGCGCGCCGATCGGCCGGGCCAGGCGCCGGGCGAGCACGTACGAGAGCGCCGCCGCCAGCAGGGCGCCGCCAAGGCCGGCGAGCAGCAGGCTCCATAAGAACGGGCGCCACTCGGCGAACGCGAGCGCCGCCGGCCGGAAGAACACGATACGGCCGCCGGCGGGGGTGTCGAGCGCGACGTAGCGGACCGGGCGCCCGCGGAACTGTGCCGTCCCGTCACCGGAGCCGGGCGGGATCGCGGCCAGGAAGAGGGCGGACGCGCGCGGTCCGAGGAAGGCGGGGCGCGGGGTGAAGCGAAACACCTCCCGCCGGGAAATGCCGGCGCCGAGACCATCCGCGAACGCGGCGGCGGACCGTTGCAGCTGCGTCTCCTGCTGCGCCTCGACCCGGTGGCGTACGAGCACGACCGCGACGCCCACGGTCAGCGCGCACGACGCCAGCGCCGCCAGCGCGACGTACGCGAGCACGCGTCGCTGCAGGGTCACCAGCTCGCCTTGTAGCCGAGGCCGCGGATCGTCTTGATCAGCTCGGGGTGGCCGAGCTTCTTGCGCAAGGTCGCGACGTGGACCTCGACCGTCCGCGTCTCGCCGGGCGCGGCAAAGCCCCACACGGACTCGAGCAGCTGATCCCGCGTCACGACCTGGCCCGCGTGGCGCAGCAGGTACTCGAGCAGGTCGAACTCACGCTGCGTGAGCTCGACCTCGTGGCCGTCGACGTGCACCTCGCGCGCGCCCCGGGCGAGCGTAACGGGACCGAGCTCGGCGAGGTCCTCGATGGCACCGGGCGCGCCGGCTCGCCGCAGCACCGCCTTGACCCGCGCGGTCAGCTCGCGTGGCGAGAACGGCTTGGAGACGTAGTCGTCGGCGCCCATCTCGAGTCCCGCGATCCGGTCCGGCTCCTCGTCGCGCGCCGTCAGCATGATCACCGGCACCTGTCCGGCGATGCGCCTGAACACCTCGAAGCCGTCGATTCCGGGCAGGCCGATGTCGAGCAGCACGAGCCGGATCTGGTGGCGCCTCAGCTCGCCCAGCGCCTCCTCGCCCGTGCGCAGCCACAGCGTCTCGTAACCGGCCCGCTGGAGGTACGTCCGCACGAGCGCGCCGATGTTCGGCTCGTCCTCCACAATCATGATCTTTGCGGCCACTGCAATCCAATCGTAAGCCGGTGCCGCACGCGCCGGGCAAGGCTTTACACGCAGCTGATGTTCGCCTAACCGTCAGCTTGCACGCCGCGGGCAAGCTGGTATGCGGAAGCGAATGCCACAAACACAACAAGGAGTCACACACATGCGTTTCATGAGCAAGCGGCTGAGGCTGCTCGCGCTCGCGGCCAGTTGCGTCGCGCTGGGGGCCGGCGTCAGCGCGATCGCGACCGCCGGCGCGGCCAGCACCACTCCCGCCGCCCACCGCGCCACGAGCGCGCGCGGCGCGGGCGTGCTCTCGCACCTCCGGGCGCTGAAGCACGTCGTGCAGGGGAGCGTCGTGGTCGCGACCAAGACGGGGTTTGCGACCGTCACGTTCGAGCGCGGTCGCGTGCAGTCGGTCAGCGGCCGGCAGTTGACGCTCGTCGAGGGGACCAAGAAGACCCATCGGACGGTCACGCTGACGATTCCGGGTGGCGCCGTCGTGCGCGACAACGGCGCGTCCGCGAGCCTTGGCCAGCTCAGCGCAGGCCTGCGTGCGATCGTCGTCACGGCCCCGAAGCAGACCTACGTGGTCGCGCACACTCCGCGCTGACGCGCTGAGCTCTCAGAACACGTAGTCCGCGATCGCCGGGATCGCCCGAAGCCTGCTCCACTCCTCGTCGTCGAGCGGCTGCGGACGATCCCGGTCGCGGTCGACCGGACACAGGAAGCCGAACGGGCTCTCGCCTTCGTTGAGGAAGCGATGCGGCGCGAGCGGCGGCACCCGCACGGTGTCGAACGGCCGCAGCTCGGTCAGCTCTGCGCCGACGAGCGCGACGCCGCGTCCGCGTAGCGCGAGCACGACGTGGACGTGGTGGTGCTTCTCCAGGCTGGAGTAGCCACCGGGCGCGAGCTCGAAGTAGCGCAACTCGAACGCCGCCGCCAGCTCGTCGCCCGACGCGAGCACGTGGCGGCTCACCCCGCGCCAGCCCATCCCTCGCTCGCCGCCGGGGCTCTCCTTGTATTGCCGAGGCTCGATCTCGGCCCAGCGGAACGTCGCTGGGTCGAATCGGATCGCTTGCCCTGGCATCGGCCGAGCCGAGCGTCAGCCGGCGGGCCGCGCGCGCACGGCGCGCCAGACTCGCTCCGGGGTCATCGGCAGCTCGTGCAGGCGAACCCCGCCCGTGGCCATCGCGATCGCATTCGCGACGGCCGCGGCGACGCCGACGATCGAGGCCTCGCCGACGCCCTTGGCGCCATGTGGGCCCTCCGGCACCGGGACCTCGACGATCTCGGTCTCGATCGGCGGCACGACGGCCGAGGTCGGCATCGCGTAATCGACGAACGTGCCGGTCGCGAGCTGGCCGTGCTCGTCGTGCACGAGCTGCTCGAGCAGCGCCCATCCGAGTCCCTGAGCGGTCCCGCCGTGCATTTGGCCCTCGACCAGCATCGGGTTGAGCGCGCGCCCGACGTCCTGCGCGACGACGTGGCGTAGCACGCGCACGGCCCCCGTCTCGGGATCGACTCTGACGTGCGAGATGTGCCCCGCCGACTGCGGCGACGGGGGCTGCGCGACGCGGCCGTGGCCTTCGACCGGCGCGTAGCGGCTGCCGAAGCTGAGGATCTTCGCCGCCAACTCGTCGATCGGCAGCGCTTTCGCCGGAACGCCGGCTGGCTGCACCGCGCCGTCGACGACCTCGAGGTCCTCGGGTGCGATCTCGAGCTCCTCGGCAGCGACCTCGAGCAGCCGTTCGCGGGCCTGGATGGCGGCTTTCTGGACCGCGCGTCCGACGGTGTAGGTCACCTTGCTGCCGCCGCTGCCCGGGGCGAACGGCGCGCTCGCCGTATCGGCGTAGACGACCCGGACGCGGGCCGGGTCGACCCCGAACGCGTCGGCGGCGAGCGCCGCGAACCCCGATTCCACGCCGCTCATGTCGGCCGCGCCCGTGATCACGGTCAGGCCCCCGTCGGCGTCGAGCCGGCAGGCCGCCGCGGCCGGCTCGTACCCGCCGGGCCACCAGCCGATCGAGACCCCGATCCCCTCGCCGTCGCCGAGCTCGCCGCGCGAGGCCCACAACTCGTGCTCGCGGAGTCGCTCCAGGCAAGCGCGCGCCCCGAACACCGGGAACGGGCGGCCCGACGGCGCCAGGTCCCCCTCTTCGGCGACGTTGCGCAGCCGCAGCTCGAGCGGATCGAGGTCCAGTCGCCCCGCGAGCTCGTCGAGCATCGACTCCAGCGCGAACGCCGCCGGCGGCGCGGTCGGCGCCCGGTATGCGCCGTACGGCGTGCGGTTCGTCGCGATCCCGAGCCCGGTCAGGTGATGGGCGCGCCAGCGATACGGCCCGGCGGTGAGCATCGCCGCGAGCGACTCGATCGCCATCTCGTCGCCTGCGCCGCGGTCGAGCAGCACGCGGGCGCGAATGCCCGTGAGCAGCCCGTCCCGGTCGGCGCCGAGCTCGAGCGAGATGACCTCCGCGCCGTTCGGGTTCGTCGCCGCGATGTCCTCGCTGCGAGTCAGCATGAGGCGCACCGGGCGGCCGACGACGAGCGCCGCCGCGGCGACCAGCGGATCGAGGATCATCAGCTTGCCGCCGAACGAGCCGCCGAGCGGGGTCGCGCGGACGCGCACGCGGTCGATCGGCAGCCCGAGCAGCTTCGCGAGCGCGTCGCGCGTCATGAACGGCGCCTGCGTCGCGCCGGTCACGACGAGCTCGCCGTCGCTCTGGACCCAGGCCGTCGCGGTCTGCGGCTCCAGATAACCCTGGTACACCCATGACGTCGTGAACCGTCCGCGCACGACTGCCTCGCTCTCCGCGAGCGCAGCGTCGATGTCCCCGTGCGCGAGCCGGGTGGTCCCGATCACGTTGACCGACAGCTGCTCGTCCTCGTCGACGGCGCCGCCGGACACCGACGCGTGCGTCTCGCCAAGGTCCGTCTCGTTGTCCTGGAGCCGAGCGCTCACGCGCGCCGGCGCCGCGCCCGGGACGAGCGCCGCCTCGAGGTCGACGACGGGCTCGAGCGGGTCGAGCTCGACCGCGACGAGCTCGACCGCGTCCTCGGCGAGCGCTTCGGTCTCGGCCACGACGAGCGCGATCGGCTGCCCCGCGTAGCGCACCTCCTCGCGCGCGAGCGGCTCGAACATGCGTCCGCTGCCGACGGCGACGATCGGCAGCTCGCCGGCGGTCAGGACCGCGACGACACCGGGCAGCTCGAGCGCGGCCCGCGCATCGATCGATCTGATCATCGCGTGCGCCTCGTGCGCGAGCACGAGCCGCGCGTGCAGCAGCCCCGGGACCGGCTCGTCGCTCGCGAACGCGGTCGCCCCGCGTACCTTGGGCCCCGAGTCGCGCCGCGGAGCAGGCAGTCCGATCACGCTCACGCGCGTCAACCTAGCAGCGGCGGCTGGCGCGACCGATCCCGGCGCTCGCACCGACGTACGCTTAGACGCAGGGATGACTGACCTCGACGAGCACGACAGCCCACTCGCGCGCCCTTTCACCGGGATGCGGCTCGACCGTGCGATGCGGCAGCGGGCCGACCCCGCGCTCGTCCTGGAGCTGCTGGCCGACCCGGCCACGCGCGTCCTGGCGGCCGGCCGCGACGGTGTCCTGATGCGCGACGGCGGCAACCCCGCGCTGATTCGCTCGGAACTAGGCTCGGAAGCTCCGGCGGAGCCGATCCTGCTCGGCCTCGAGGACGGTTCGGCGATCTTCGCGGTCGACATCGACGCTCTAGCGGCACCCGCGCGCGAGGCGCTCACGAGCGCCGGCGAGATCGTCTCGCTGCGCGAAGCGGGGGCAGTGCTGTCGCGCTCCGAGGGCGGGCTCGCGTCGTATCTCGCGGCACTCATGAACTGGCATCGCAGCCATCGTTTCTGCGCCAACTGCGGCGCGCCCACGCAGGTCGCGGACGGGGGCTACTCGCGCCACTGCCCGCGCTGCGGGGCGACGCACTTTCCCCGCACCGACCCCGTCGTGATCATGACCGTTGAGCACCGCGGGCGGCTGCTGCTGGGCCGCCACGCGGGCTGGCCGGCGCGGCGCTACTCGGTCCTCGCCGGGTTCGTCGCCCCGGGCGAATCGGCCGAGGAGGCGGTCGTGCGAGAGGTCCGCGAGGAGTCCGGCATCCGTGCCCGCGAACCGTCGTTCGTCACGAGCCAGCCGTGGCCGTTCCCGAGCTCGCTGATGCTCGGGTTCGAGGCCCACTCAGACGGCGGCGAGCCGGCGCCGCGCGACGGCGAGCTCGAGGAGGTTCGGTGGTTCTCGCTCGAGGCCGTGCGCGAGGGGCTGGAGGACGGCAACGCGGAGTTGCTGCTGCCCCCGAGCATCTCGATCGCGCGGTTCTTGATCGAGCGCTGGGCGCAGCGGCGCTCTCACTCGCGGCCGCGGGCCGCAAAGCGCTGATAACAATCCGACGAAGGAGGTGCTTGCGATGCCCCAAGCAGTCAGGTTCGACCACTACGGCGGAATCGACGTGCTGAACGTCGTCGAGGTGCCGCAGCCTGTGCCCGAGCAGGGTCAGGTGCTGGTCGCGGTCCGCGCCGCGGGGATCAACCCGGGCGAGGCGAGGATCCGCGAAGGGGCGCTGCATTCCATTTTCCCGGCCACGTTCCCGTCCGGCGAGGGCAGCGATCTCGCCGGCGTTGTGGGGGAGCTCGGTCCCGGCGTCGAACTGTTCGCGGTCGGCGATGAGGTGCTGGGGTTCACGAACGCGCGGGCGAGTCAGGCCGACTTCGTGCTGGTCGACGTCGAGAACCTGGTTCCCAAGCCGGCTGAGGTCTCGTGGGAGGTGGCCGGCTCGCTGTTCGTCGCCGGCACGACCGCGTACGCGGCGGTGCGCGCGGTCTCGCTCAAGCCCGGCGAGACCGTCGTCGTGGCGGGGGCTGCCGGTGGCGTCGGGTGCATCGCGGTGCAGCTGGCCGGCGCGGCCGGCGCGACCGTGATCGGCCTCGCAAGCGAGCCCAACCACGTCTGGCTCACTGACCACGGGGTGATCCCGGTCGCCTACGGCGACGGCGTCGCCGACCGGATCAAGGCCGTCGCCGGCAAGGGCGTCGACGCGTTCATCGACACCTACGGCGGCGGCTACGTCGAGCTGGCCTTATTCGAGCTCGGGGTCGCGCAACAGCGGATCGACACGATCGCCAACTTCGACGCGGCCGCTCGCTTCGGCGTCAAGAACGAGGGCACTGCGGCTGCGGCGAACGCCACCGTGCTCGCGGAGCTCGTCGACATGATCGCGCGCGGCAAGCTCGAGGTCCCGATCGCGGCCGTGTATCCGCTCGAGCAGGTGCGGGACGCGTACAAGGAGCTCGAGCGCCGCCACACGCGCGGCAAGATCGTGCTCGTGCCCTGAGCGGACGCTCGCGCTCGTGCTGTGAGCGGGCGGGGCGGCCGCGCGGGTCCTCAGCCGGTGCGCTGCTCCTCGCGCCGAGGCAGTGGGCGCGCGTGGGCGCGGGCGCCCGCGTGGGCCGGCGCCGCGGGCTCCGGCGCGTCATCGGAGTGGCGGTAGACGCCGCCGCGCATCGCCGAGAAGGCGGCGGCGACCAGGCACGCGATGATCCCGAAGATGAACGCCTCGTGCAGCCCGGCGCGGAATGGGTCCGCGATCAGATTGGGGAAGAACGTGGAGCCGGTCAGGACCGCCTGACTGTGCGCGGAGAGCGCCGCCAGCGCCGGACCGCCCAACAAGTGCTGGATCGGGTTGTAGCCGAGGAAGGCGGCGAACAGGATCGAGACCGGCGGCAGATGAGCGACCTGCTGCGCGGTCTGAGCGGAAACCCCGTGGGCTTCGAGGCCGGCGCTCAGCGTTTGCGGCAGGGTCGCGGACAAGCCGATGATCATCAGCGTGAAGAAGATCCCGATCGAGAGCACCTGGGCCGAGTTCTGGAACGTCTGGTTCATGCCTCCGCCGACGCCGCGGTCGCCGGGCGGCAGGCTGTTCATGATCGCGGCCCGGTTGGGCGATGCGAACAGCCCCATCGAGATTCCGTTGAGCGCCAGGATGACCGCGAACTCGGGGTACGAGAAGTTCGTTGGCAGCAGCAACAGCAGCAGGAAGCTGCCCGCGGCGCCGATCATCCCGCCGGTGGCGAACGGGCGCGCGCCGAATCGATCCGAGAGGTAGCCGGACGTCGGCCCGGCGATCAGCATGCCGATCGTGATCGGCAGCATGTAGATCCCGGCCCACAGCGGCGTCGTCGTGAAGCTGTACCCGTGGCGCGGCAGCCAGATCCCCTGGAGCCAGATGATCAGGATGAACATCATTCCGCCGCGCGAGATCGCGGCCAGGAACGTCGAACCCGTCCCGAACGTGTATGCCCGGATCCGGAACAGCGCGAGGTTGAACATCGGCGCCTTCGCACGCCACTCGATCAGCGCGAACGCGGCCAGGAAGGTGATCGCCGCGCCCACGAGGCCGAGCACCCTCGGGCTCATCCAGCCGGTGCTGTGGCCGCCATACGGCCGGATCCCGTAGGTGACGGCGACCAGCAGGCAGATCAGTCCGAGCGCGAAGGTGATATTTCCGGCCCAGTCGATCGGGACCCGCTTCGGCGTTCGCCGCTCCTGCAGCTTCAGGTACGCCCACACGGTGCCGAACAGGCCGACCGGCACCGAGATCAGGAAGACCAGGCGCCAGTTGATCGGCGCGAGCAGACCGCCCAGCACGAGCCCGATGAACAACCCGCTCACGCCGACGATGTTGTTGATGCCGAGCGCCATCCCGCGCTGGTTGGCCGGGAACGCGTCGGTGATGATCGCGGCCGCGTTCGCCATCAGGCAGGCGCCGCCGACCCCCTGGACGATGCGGAACACGATCAGGTAGGTCGCGCCGGCGCGGCCCGTCATCCAGTCGATCGCGAGCACCAGCGACGCGGCCGTGTAGATGACGAACCCGAGGTTGTAGATCCGCACCCGCCCGTAGATGTCGCCCAGTCGCCCGAGGCTCACGACGAGCACGCTGACGACGACCAGATACCCGAGGATCATCCAGAGCAGATAGAAGCTGTTGCCCGGATCGAGCGGATCGAGATGGATGCCGCGGAAGATCGCCGGCATCGCGATCAGCGTGATCGACCCGTCGAGCGTCGCCAGCAGGACCGCGAGGGTGGCATTCGTCAGCGCGATCCACTTGTAGCGATCCGACACGTGTGTCATTATACGCAGGCTACCTGAGTAGTTTGCCTGTCGATGGCGCGGCGCACACCAGCACTGGAGGTTTCACCCGACCCGGCCCTGATCGCGACCGATCTGAGGGCGGTGCTCGGTCAGCTGGTACGGCGGCTGCGGGCCGAGGACCGCTCGCCGATTGCGCACGTCGCGGTCATGGGCCGGCTCGAGCGCGAGGGGCCTAAGAGCGCGAGCGAGCTCGCCGCCGCCGAGCGGATGCGGCCGCAGTCGATGGCGGAGATCGTCAGCGAGCTGGAGCAGGACGGGTTGATCGAGCGGCGGCCGGATCCCCAGGACCGCCGCCGCGCGCTGATCGAGCTGACCGGCGTCGGAGTGTCGCGCCTGCACGCGCTTCGCCGGGAACGCGAGAACTGGCTCGCGCGCGCGATCGAGGCGGACCTCTCCCCGCAGGAGCAGGCCGCGCTCGAGGCCGCCGTGTCGCTGCTGCAGCGGCTCGCCAGCGGCTGACCGTTCGGATAAGCTTGCGCCGCTAGGCCGAGATCGGCGCGGATCCAACGGAGGTGGCGGGATGGCGGCGGAAGAACTGGAGCTTGGACCGATCGACATCATCGTGATCGGGTTCCCTCCCGGTGCCCCGATGACGGGCGAATCGGTGCCGATCCTGCTGGATCTGGTGGATCGCGGAATCGTGCGGGTCTTCGACGCCCGGATCGTGCGCAAGAACGAGGACGGGACGTTCTCCCATTTCGACCCGGCCGAGGTCGACGTCGATCGCGCCGGGGACTTCGTGGCCTTCAAAGGGGCTTCGACCGGCCTGATCGGCGACGAGGACATCGAGGAGGTCGCGAACAACCTCGAGCCCGGCAGCGTCGCCGTGATGATCGTCTACGAGAACCGCTGGGCGGAGCAGTTCGCCACCTCCATCCGCCGCAACGGCGGTTATCTGATCGCCAGCGACCGGATCACCGTCCAGGATCTGCTCGATGCCCTCGAGGCCGCCGAGGCGGCCTCCTGACCGAAACGGAGCAACCATGCCGAGATTGATGCGAACCGTAGGCCGCACGGCTGTGATCGCCGGAACCGCGACCGCGGTCTCCGGCCGAGTCGGCCGCCGCCAGCAGGACAAGTGGGCCGACCAGGAGCAGGCGCAGTACGACCAGCAGCAGGCGCAGGCCGCGGCGGCGCCCCCGCCCCCGCCGGCGCAGGCTGCACCCCCGGCGGCTCCGGCGGCCAGCGGGGAGGATCGTCTTGCCCAGCTGCAACAGCTCGGCGAGCTCAAAGCCCAGGGCATCCTGACCGACGCGGAGTTCGAGGCCGAGAAGGCGAAGATCCTCGCCCAGTAAGGAGGGAGCGCAGGCCCAGTAACGAGGGGCGAGGCGCCGGAGGGGCGGGGCGCAGAGGGGGCGACTGCGCGCCGGTCGCATCGCACCTGGAAAACTGCCCACTCGAGCGCCGCGCGACGCCGAACGGGTCGTTAACCATCCCTACGCTGGTCTTCATCCCACTGGGCGCCGCGGCGGTGCCGAGTGGGACGATCACCAGGTTCCGGGTCGGCCGCTCGGTTCGCGGCGGCCCGGTCACGCGCCCACGCAGGAGTCAGTCGGCCCGGATCACGCGCCCCGCACAGAACTCGAGGCCCCACACAGAACTCGAGGCCCCACACAGAACTCGAGCCGGCCCGGATCACGCGCCCCGCACAGAACTCGAGGCCCTACACAGAACTCGAGCCGGCCCGGATCACGCGCCGGTGCAGTAGTCGGCCAGCCAGGGCGTGCGGTAGCCGTCGCGCCAGAGGACCGGGAAGAACGCCTCGTCGAGCTCGAGCTCGCCGGGCCGGCGGTAGCGCGAGTAGATCGGATGCGGGCGCGCCGCCGGATTCCACCGCGTCGCCGAGGAGATCATGTGGCTGATGATCGACCGGCGCTCGGCGTCCGCACGCTCGTTCGACGGACTGCCGTGGAACGTCCACCCGTCGTGGAACGCGGCGCCGCCCGCCGGCACCTCGATCGGCACGAGCTCGAGCTCAGCGCCGGCCGGCATCGCGGCACGAACGTGCGCGAGCCAGTCCTCGGGCGCATGAAACTGACCGCCCAGCGGTGAGTGCGGCCACCGGTGCGACCCGCGCACGTAGTAGATCGTGCCCGTGTCGGCGGCGGTGTCGTCGAGCGCCATCCAGCACGTGGTCATGTTCGGAGGGTCGAGATAGTCGAGGTACGCGGCATCCTGGTGGCAGAGCAGCGCGCGCCCCGACGGCGGCTTCCAGATCGCGTTGTCCTGCGCCAGGCGAGCTCCGGGCAGCGCGGCCAGCCGCGTCGCGAACTCGCCCACGCGGGCCGCGAGCACGGTGGCGGCAAGCGTCCGATCCGCCTTCCAGACGTTGCACAGCTGCCGCGTCAGATCGGGCGCGGTGACGCCGGGCACGTAGTTGACCTCGTCCGGCTGCAGGCCGGTCTCCCAATCGTGCTCGAACAACCGGGCGAAGCGCTCGCGCGCCCGCGCCAGCTCATCGTCCCCGAGGAACCGCTCGAGGACGAGAAACCCGTCGTCTCGATACCTGGCGATCTGCCCCTCCGTCGGGTGCATCGAGTGCCAGTCCTCGGTCGGGTGCATCGAGCGCCAGTCTAGAGGCGCCCGCGCGTAAGATCCGGCCCGTGGAGATCGCCAACCGAGGGGCCGTCGCGAGCTTCACGACGCTGGACGGCTCGACGATCAGAGAGCTCGCGGGGCCCGCCTGGACGCCGGCGCGCCACCAGAGCCTCGCCGAGGCGATCGTGCCCGCGGGCGGCGAGACGCTCGAGCACTTTCACCACGAGAGCGAGGAGATCTACTACTTCGTCGGCGGTCGCGGCCGGATGCGGCTGGGCACGGAGCACAGCGACGTGGCCGTCGGCGACTGCGTCGTCATCCGTCCGGGCGCGCGCCACAAGCTGTGGGCGGCGCCGGACGTCGACCTCGTGCTGCTGTGCGCGTGCGCGCCCGCCTACAGCGACGAGGACACGGAGATAACCGAGTCATAGGGGGGAGCCCGTCACAACGCCTCGGCCTGGAGCCAGGAGAGCGTCGCCTCCATGCCGGCCGGGTAGTCGACCCGCGGCTCCCATCCGAGCACTTCGCGCGCCTTGCGGTTGCTGAAATCCTGGTTGATCCCGAGCATCTGCACCGCCTGCCGGGAGAGTAGAGGGGGCGTCTGCAGTCGCACGGTGCGGCGCAGCACGCGGTAGGAGTGCTCGAGCGAGAAGCCGATCCCGTTGGCCATCCAGTAGGGCATGCTCCAGCGTACGCTCGCGCAGCCGAGGCCGATCGCAAGGCCGTCGGTGAACTCCTTCCAGGTGACCCCGAGTCCGTCGGTCGCGTTGAACGCGTTGCCCGGCGCGTCATCGTGACGGAGCGCGAGAACCGCCGCGTCCATCAGGTTCTCGACGTAACAGAGACCGGCGACCGCGCGGCCGCGGTCGACCAGGATCATGTTGCCCGCACGGATCGCGCGCGCGATCTGCCCGACGACCTCGGTCGAACGAGGCCCGTAGACGGTTGCCGGGCGCAGGATCACGGCCTCGAGCGAGTGCGCCTGCGCGATGCGGCGCACCTCGAGCTCCGCCGCGAGCTTGGTCTGCGCGTACCAGTTGCGGAATTGCGCGGCGTCATGGTTCTCATCGACCGCCGCGCCGCCCGGGTAGCCGTACACATCGGTGGTGCTGAAATGGATGAAGCGGCGAACCTTCGCATCGACGGAGGCCCGCACGAGATTGCGGGTTCCCTCGACGTTGACGCGGGTGATCTCCTGCACCGTCGCCCAATCCGACACGAGCGCGCCGCAGTGAAACACGTAGTGACATCCGTTCGCGGCGCGCGCGAGTGAATTCGCGCTCGTCAGGTCGCCGACGGCGATCTCGACGTCGAGCTGCTCCAGCAGCGAGGTGTCGCTGCTCGCGCGCACGAGGCATCGGACTTGATGGCCTTCGCGCAGGAGCCTCTGCGCGAGGTGGCCGCCGATGAAGCCGCTCGCGCCCGTGACGAGGCAGACCTCCGCGCCCGAGGCCTCGACGGGCTTGCCGCGAAACGAGAGCTCGCCGGCCGCGGGTTGCTCCGCGACGGCCCGCCGGCGGAGCGTCGCCGTGGCGATGTCGCGCACGACCTTCCAGTTCTTGCCGGCCGAGGCGTGACAGTCGGCGAGGACCGCGTCGAACGCCTCAAGGAAGCTCTGAGCCTCCGGCTCTGACAGCGTCAGTGGCGGCAGCAGCTTGATCACGTCGTTCTTGCCGGCGGCCATCGTGATCACTCCGTGCTCGTGGTGCAGGGGGATCACGATCAGCTGCGGGAACAACCCCTCGCTGGCCATGTGAATCAGGCGCCAGTTCAGCCGCCCGACCGGTGACTTCGGCGCGCACAGCTCGATTCCGATCATCAGCCCGCGGCCGCGTACCTCGCCGATCATCTCGTAGCGCCGCTGGAGCTCCGCGACGCCCTCGGACAGCAGCGCCCCAACTCGCTCCGCGTTGTCCAGCAGGCGGTCGCGCTCGATGATCCGCAACGTCGCCAGGCCCGCCGCCATCGACAGGCGATTGCGCCCGAACGTCGACTGGTGCACGTAGCAGCGCTCGAGCGTGCCGACCGCCTCCTGATAGATCTCGCGGCGTGTGACCATCGCCGCCACCGGCATGTAGCCGCCGCTCAGCGCCTTGCCGACGAGCACGAAATCGGGCTCCAGGCCCCAGTGCTCGAGCGCGAACCACTTGCCGGTCCGCCCGAGTCCGGTCTGTACCTCGTCGATCACGAACAGCGTCCCATACTGCCTGCACAGCGCCTGCGCCGCCTCCAGGTAGCCGGCGTCCGGCACCGTCACCTCGCGGCCCTGGATCGGCTCGACGATGAACGCCGCGACGTCGCGCGCGCGCAGCTCAGCCTCCAAGCGCGAGAGGTTCCCGAACGGCACCGCATCGCAGCCCGGCAGCAGCGGGCCGAAGCCTTCCTTGAAGAACTCATCGCCGACCAGCGACAGCGGTCCCAGGGTGACCCCGTGAAAGCTCTGATCGCACGAGAGCAGCCGCGGCCGGCCCGTCGCCGCGCGCGCGAACTTCATCGCCGAATCGACGGCCTCGGCGCCCGTGCTCGCGAAGAAGACCGCGTCGAGCCCCCCCGGGAGCCGGCTCGCAAGCGCCTCGGCGAGCATGCCGGCCAGGGGCGAGTAGTGCAACTGGACGCCGTCGACCAGCTCCGCTTCGAGCGTGGCATGCAGCACGTCGCGCACGTCGGGATGGTTGTGGCCGAGACTGGCAAAGCCCTCACCCGTGTGAAAGTCCAGATACGCGCGCCCCGCGCCGTCATACAGATAGGACCCCTGAGCGCGCCGGTACTCCTTGTCGAAGCCGAGGATCCGCAGCACATCGACGAGCGATGGATCGAGGTAGCGCGCCGCCAGCTCCAACGTGGCGCCGGCGCGTGCCCGCGCGTCCGCGACGACGCCCAGCGAGTCGGCGCGATCGAGGGGCTGATGGTCGGCGATCATGGCGGTCCCGGTGTGGGTTCGGGTGCGGCGTGCGGGAGCCTACGCTGCGGCGAGGCCGGGCAGCACATCCCGGGCCAAGCGCTCGTTCGAGCGCAGCACGTCCTGATCGGCGCTGTCCAGTGAACATGGCACGACGATCACACGCTCGATCCCAGTCTCGCCGATCTCGGCGAGCCGCGCCTGGACCTCGCCCGCCGGCCCCGCGATCGCGAACGCGTCGATGAACGCATCGTCGAGACGACCGGCGTGCGCGGCCTGCCCGTGGCGGTCCTTCTCGTAGCCGAGCGCGGCCGCCCGCGCCCCGCTCCGAGTCACCTCGGATAGCCCGTCCCCGCGAGTCGCCGCCGAGAAGCGCGCGAACGTCGCCGCGCTGCCTTTGACGAGCGCGCGAGCGCGATCGCGGTCGGGATCGACCGCGACGTTGACATAGGCGCCGACGGACACGCCCGCGGCGGCTGACTCCCGCACCAGGGCGGCACCCCAGCGCAAGCGCTCGAGCTCGGCGCCGACGGTTAGATCGACCCCCTCGGCGTGCTTGGCGGCGGCGGCGATCACGCGCGGTCCGCTCGCCGCCACGTGCACCGGGACCTTCCCCGGGCCGTCGGCGGCCAGCCAGACGATCGCACTCGCCCCGCCGTCCAGCCCGACCCGCTCGCCGCGCAGCAGCCCTTGCAAACACGCGAGCGAGCGCTCGAACTCCCCTGGCGACTGCGCCCGCAGCCCGATCTGGCTGAGCGAGGAAACCCACAGCGTCGAAGTGGCCGCGCCGGCGAGGGTGAGCTCCACCCAGATGTCCGCGGTGAGGTTCTGGCTGTCGGCCAGGAGCAGACCCGAGAAGCCCCACGCCTCCGCTCGCCGCGCCAGCTCCGCGACTCGATGCGGAACAGCGAAGCCGTGGAGCCAGACCTCCATCGCGCCCATCATCTCACCCGCCGGCTTGACTCTGACACCGTGTCAGAGTCAAGCCGGATGACTCAAGCTACGTCCTCGTGCCCGTGATCAGCCGCTCGCGGTCGAGCAGCGGCGAGACGATTCGCCAGCCGAGGCAATCGATCGCGAGCAGCGTCGCCCCGAGACCGAGCGCGAGTCCGAGCGTGGGCTCGATCACGCCGAAAGCGATCAGGGCAGCCAGGGCGACGACCGGGAGACTGGCGAGCGCGCTCAGCTGCTGGGCGGCGCGCGTGTCGTTGGATCGGGTGGAGATCGCGATGCCGACCCAAACCGACCACGCGGCCAGAAGCGGCGTGAAGATCACCTGCGCGAGCAGCCCCGGCCAGCGGAGCACGGCGGAAGCGACCGCCGACTGCGCGAACAGCGCGATGCTCGCGACGGACAGGCCGAACACGGCATAGGCGATCACGAGCGCGGGCACGAGCGCCGCGAGCGCCTTGCCGAGCAGGAACTCCTCGCGGCGGATCGGGGTGCTCAGCACCGGCTCGAGCGTGCCCTGCAGACGCTCGCCGACGATCGCGTAAGCGGCCATCGTGGCCGGGACGAGCACCGGGATGCCGAGCATGTAGAGCAACGGATCCTTGTGCGCGAGCGTGCCGGCGGAGGCCGCGGGCAGATTGAAGATCTCGACCAGCGGCTCGATCAGGAAGATCAGCGGCAGGATCGCCATCGTCAGGATCACGCTGCTGTTGCGCCGGTAATCGCGCAGCTCCTTGATCCAGATCGCCCGGATGCGTGTCCAGCTCATGCTCGCCTCGCATTCGTCATCGCGTCTTCGTTGACCAACTCGAGATAGACGTCCTCGAGCGAGTGCTGCGACTCGCCGATCGAGAGGACGTCGGCGCCCGACTGCACGAGCGCGCGCGTCACCGCGGGGGCGGCGATCGTCGGGTCCGACACTGCGATCACGTAATCCTTCGCGCCGTTGGCGTGCCAGTGCTCGACGCCCGGCAGGCCGGCGAAGACGCCGCCCGGATCCGGAAGTGGAGCGATCGTCGTGACCGTGAGCGTGCGCTCGAACAGCTGCTCGCGCAGGTCCGCCGGTCGCCCGATCGTGCGCAGCGTCGTGTTGAGGATCGCAACGCGGTCGCACAGCCGTTCGGCTTCGTCGAGGCGGTGCGTGGTGAGGAAGATCGTGACGTCGCGCCGGCGGAGCTCGTCGATCAGCTCGTGGACGTCACGTGCGGCGACCGGATCGAGCCCCGAGGTTGGCTCGTCGAGGAACAGAACCTGCGGGTCGCCGAGCAACGCCCGCGCGAGTGCGACCCGCTGGCGGAGCCCTTTCGACAAGGCGCCGCAGGGGTCGTGGGCCCGTTCGAGGAGGTTGACCGCGCGGAGCGCCTGCTCGATCCGCTCGCGCGGCACCGGCGACTCGTACAGCCCGGCGAAGCACTCGAGGTTCTCGGCCACGGTGAGGCGCAGGTACAGCCCCGGCGCCTCTGGCATGATCGCGATCCGCCGCCGGATCTCGACGCCGTTCTCCTCCGTCAGCGGCACGCCCGCGACGGTGGCGGTGCCCGAGCTCGGAGCGATCAGAGTGCCGAGCGTCCGCACGGTCGTCGTCTTGCCCGCGCCGTTCGGGCCGAGGAACCCGAACACCTCCCCGTAGCCGATCTCGAAGCTGACGTCCTGGAACGCGACGCGGTCGCCGAACCGCTTGCTCAGGCCGTGCGCGGAAAGCGCCGGAGCATCGCGCTTGTGATCCTGGTTGGTAGCCACCTTGTGGTCTTGTTCGGTAGCCACGGCTACACCGGTATCCAAGCACCACCGGGAGCGGTGCTCAGCTGACGTCGGTTCAACGTACAGAACCCTCGCGGAGCGATAGCGTGTTGCGCGTGACCGACTCCCTGCACGCCGAGCTCGACGAGCGCGCGCACGCGATCGTCGAGGAGGTGATCGCGTGGCGCCACCACGTGCACCGCTTTCCCGAGTTGTCCAACCGCGAGCACAAGACGGCGACGCTGATCGCCGATCACCTTCGCTCGCTCGAGCTCGACGAGGTGCGGACGGGGATCGCGGGCCACGGGATCGTCGGCGTTCTGCGCGGGCGAGCTGCATCCGCGGGCGCGGACGATCCGCGCGTGATCGCGCTGCGCGCTGACATCGACGCGCTGCCGATGCGGGAGGAATCGGGCGAGCCGTTCGCCTCGACCGTGGTCGACGAGACGTATCCGGGCGGGCCGTTTCCGGTCGCGCACACGTGCGGCCACGATTGCCACGTCGCGATGCTGATGGGCGCCGCCAGCGTCCTCGCGGCGGTCCGCGACCGCCTGACCGGAACGGTCCTGTTCGTCTTTCAACCGGCCGAGGAAGGGCCGCCACTCGGCGAGGACGGCGGCGCGGCCGCGATGGAGCGCGACGGCGCGCTCTCGGATCCATCTCCGACGATGGTCTTCGGCATGCATGTCGGGCCGATGCCCGTCGGCTGGGTCGGCTATGGCGCGGGCGATTTCTATGCCGCTTCGGCCGTCCTGAAGATCGTCGTAACCGGCGTGGCGGCCCATGCGTCGACGCCGTGGCGCGGGGTCGATCCGCTCCCGGTCGCGGCGGACATCGTGCTCGCGCTGGCGCAGCTCTACCGGCAGGTGCCCGCGTCCAAGCCGATCACGGTCAGCATCGGACACGTCGCGACGGAGGGGCGTCACAACGTGATCGGCGAGACGGTCGAGCTCCTCGGAACCGTCCGCTGCGCGGTCGACGCCGACATGGCCAAGATCCAGGAGCGGGTGCAGCGAATCGCCACGCACCTGGCGCTGGCTCAGGGCTGTACGGCGCAGACGACCTTTCACCAGCCCGTCCCGGCCGTCCACAACCGGCCCGAGTGGCTGCGAGCGGCCCTGCCGACGATCGAGCGCGTCGTCGGGGCCGACTGCACGCTCGAGCTCCCGGCGACGCTCGGCTATGACGACGTCTCCGTCTTCATCAACCGCCACGGGGGCCTGTACGTGGCGCTCGGCTGCCAAGAGGTCATCGTGGTCGGCGGGGCGCTGCGAGCGATGCCGGGTGGGCGCGGCGTGGTGCCCAACCATAACACCAGGTTCTACGCCGTCGACGAAGCGCTGCAGGCGGGCGTGCGCCTGCACGCCCACGTCGCGGCGGACCACCTCGCCGGCGTGCTGGTGCCGTCGGCTCAGATCTGAGCCCGACGCGCTCTCGATCGCCGCGCGGCGTGCGCGGCCGTGACCGCGCGCGACCGGCTTCTGCGGGGTGGTGCGTGGATTCGAAGCCCCGGATTGACGGTAGGTCTTGGGTATCGTCATAATATTTTGATGATATCACCATCGAGGAGGCCCGGATGCAATTGAACGGAGGAGCTACCGGCGGAGGGACCGACGCCACGGGGCTCGCGTCGCGCTCGGCGCATGAACAGCGGGCCGCGCGCGCGTTCGCGTGCCCACCGCTCGTGCCCGTCGTGGTCACGGTGCTCGGGCTGGTGGGCGTGCTGATCGGCTTCGGGGTGGGGGGGCTGAGCACGGGGGCGAGGATCGCGGGGGGTGCGGTCGCGCTCGCCGCTCTGCTGATCGGTCCGGGGTTTGCGGTCGTACAGCCGAACGAGTCGCGCGTGCTGATTCTGTTCGGCCGTTACGCGGGCACGCTCGTCGAGGCCCGCCTGTGGTTGGTGAACCCGTTCACCGCGCTCTGGCGCAAGCGGATCTCGCTGCGCGTGCGCAACTTCCAGAGCGAGCGGATCAAGGTCAACGACGCGAGCGGCAACCCGATCGAGATCGCCGCGGTCGTCGTCTGGAGAGTCGTCGACACCGCCAGGGCGGTGTTCGACGTCGAGGACTTCAGGCAGTTCGTCACCGTCCAGAGCGAGACGGCGCTGCGCCATCTCGCCAACGAGTATCCGTACGACGACTATCGTCAGGAGACGATCTCGTTGCGCGGCAACGCAGCCGAGGTCCGCGACGGCCTTCAGGCGGAGCTCCAGACCCGCCTGCGGACGGCGGGTATCGAGGTGCTCGAGACACGCTTGACGCACCTCGCCTATGCGCCGGAGATCGCGGAGGTGATGCTGCGCCGCCAGCAGGCGGAAGCGATCGTCGCGGCCCGCAAGACGATCGTCGCCGGCGCCGTCGGCCTCGTTCAGATGGCCCTCGCGCAGCTCGCCGGCTCGGAGCTGGTCGAGCTCGATCCAGAGCGCCGGGCCGCGATGGTCGCAAACCTGATGGTCGTGCTCTCCGGCGACCATTCGCCGACGCCGGTGATCAACACCGCCTCGCTGTACAGCTGAGGACAGCGAGCCTCAGAGGTCGCGCAGGACGCGCTCGACGTCCTCGCGCCGGAAGTCGCTCGGCGCCGCGGCGACGGGCTCGGTGCTCGGCGGCACGGCGATGTCCTCGGGCACCCACCAGCGCCTCGTCTTGAATCGCTCGACGAGCCGGCCGATCTCGATCGCGCTGTGCGCGCTCGTCGCGAGGTCCGGCACGAGCTCCTCGATGTCGGCGAGCACGTTCTCCGGAAGGGGACGCAGCTCCTCGTCAGAGGCAACGTGCGTGAGGCTGTCGATCAGACGCCCCAGAAGATCTCGATCGCGTTCGAAGAACGCGAGCTGCTCGAGCGCGGCGGCGTCGTAGCGCGCGAGCGTGCGTGCCAGAGCGAGCCATTCCTGGGTTCGTTCCAACTCGGCACGGTCGGGATGTGCGAGCAGGAGGGAACCTGGGTGCAAGTCCGCCCAGGTCGGCGCGAGCAGCGGCGCAGCGACGTCTGCGCGCGCGCTGGCGCGCAGCTCATACCAAGCCTCGAGCACGAACACGGGCAATGCGCGGCGCTGCTGGTCCCAGGCTCGCTGCGTCGCGCCGAGCAGACAGATCGCGAGGCTGCGCAGCTCGCCGGTCTGCCGCTTTGTGGCGGCGACGCCGAGCGCGCCGCCGAGCGCGAGCAGCAGGCGCGCCGCGTTCTGGTCCTCGACCTCTTCCAAGAGGTCGTACAGGCGGTCGCCCAACGTGTCCCAGTCGCCGTCGTCGAGCAGCAGGGGCAGCGCACGCTCGCCGGCGGCGCCGCCCTCGGCCGAGAGCGCGAGCGTCGCGCCGTCGATGCCGCAGACGGCGAGAAACCTGCGCCTGGCGGGCGCGTCGCCGCCGAGCTCCTCGATCACGAGGTCTCGCCAGCTCGGGTGCACCCAGCCGATCCCCAGCGGCGTGATCCGCAGGAAGTGATCCGTCAAGCGGTCGATCAGCTCATTCGGCGAACGGCTCAAGCCGCCGGCGTGGTGACGGCGAACGGTCGCGGCGAGCTCGCGCTCGTCGATCAGCCCCGAGGGCGCATCGAGCAGCGAGATCAGCAGCTCACGATGCTCGGGCTCCAGCGCGCGGAAGGAGGCGCGCATCGCGTCGGTGGGAGAGGCCAGCTCGCGCTCGACCATGCGCAGCAGATCGTCGCGACCGGCGCGCGCCGCGCCCGCCAGCTCGTCCAGCGCCTCGGTCACGAGCCGCCGGACCCGCTCGGGCGTGAAATAAGGGTGCTCGACGATCGACAGCGCGGCGAAGCGCAGGAGATCGCACGTCACCCGGTCCGCGCCCCGGTCCTTCGCGTGGCGGAACAGGATCAGCGTCTTTTCGGGCAGATCCAGATCGCCGGCGTCGACAAGCACCTCCGCGGGGCTGGGAAAGCGCTCGGAACCGCGCTCGCGCTGGACCGCGCGCAGGCCGGCTTTGAGGGGTGCCGGCCTCGACGTCCAGATCAGCCAATGCCGCGCGTCCAGTTGCGCGAGCAGCGGACCGAGGCCGCGCGCCCACCGCTCGGCCGCGTCGGGCCGGTACTCCGTCGAGCCGAACGCGTCGTCGGCGACGAACACCTGGGCGCGCCCGCGATCGAACGCGCGCCAGACCTGCTCGGGGTCGGTGCACTCGTGCGCCTCCCAGCCGTCGGTCAGCTGCGCGAGGGAGAGCATCCGCGCGATCGCGGTCTTGCCCATCTCCGGCGGACCCGTCAGCACGACGAATCGATGCCTGCCGAGGACGGCTCGGGCGCGCTCGTAGGCGCGCGTCGGCCAGAAGACGCGTGCCAGGGCCTGGGCACCCTCGACGTGAAACGCGGATCGCCGGCGAACATCTGCGTCGATCAACGGCTCGAGATCTCGCAGCCCCAGGACCGACGGGAGCGCGGCTCGGAGCTCCGGCTCGCGGTCGAGGCTCGCCGCGATTTCCTGCGCGCCCAACACGTGCGTGCGCCTGCGTCCCGTCAAGCCGGCGCCGTGCAGTGCGCTCACGGCGCCAGCCCGATCGAGGTTCGTGAGCAGCACGAGTTGGTCCTCGAACTCGGTGGGTAGGTCGAGCAGTGTGTTCGTCAGCGCCGCGATACGGCGTGACGGCCTTGGATCCTCGCGGACCCACACCACCGCAACCGTCGCCGGCCCGCGGAAGCGGTCCGCCGCGGGGCGCAACAGGAACTCCTGGTCGATCAGCGCCACGCGCCCGCGGTCGGAGCGCCCGCGCCAGTGCAGGTCGCTCAGCCCGGCGTCCGCCCGCAGCACCAGCGAACACAGCCGGTCGAACTGCAACCAGCCAAGCTCGTCCAGCCGGTAGGGCGATCCGGGCGTCGCCGTCCTCCGTGCCGGACGTTCAAGCGACCGCGGAGGCGAACACCGGCCCGATCGCCTCGCCGGCGAGCGCGAGCATCTCGAGGTCGTGGACGTCGGGCAGCGAGACCGTCAGTCCCTCGATCCCGACTTCGGCGTACGCCTGCGCCTGCTCGGCGATCTCGTCGACATCTCCGGCCAGCACGGACGCCAACCGCATCTCCGGGATCCCGGCGCGGCGCATCTCGTCGACCTTGGCGAGTGCCTGCTCGTGCGTGCGGCCGATCGCGACCACCCCCATCCGGGTCTTCGTGATCTCGGCGGGGTCGCGGCCGAGGCGCTCGCAGTGCCGCTCGAGCACGTCCAGCAGGTGGCGGGCGCCGCTGACATCGCCGAACAGGTTGCAGCCGTCGGCGTACTGGGCGACCATCCGCAGCGTCTTGCGCTCGCCGCTCCCGCCGATCACGATCGGGATGTCGCCCCGCAGCGGCCGGGGGTTGTTGAACGCTCCGTCGGCCTGGTAATGCTCGCCGTTGAAGGTCGTACGCTCCTCGGTGAACATCGAGCGGGCGATCTGCAGGGCCTCCTCGAGGCGCTCGAAGCGTTCGGCCAACGGTGGGAAGTCGAACCCGTAGGCGCGATGCTCGGCCTCGAACCATGCGGCTCCGATGCCGTGCCAGACGCGGCCACCGGAGATCATGTCGAGCGTCGTCGTGATCTTCGCGTGCAGTACTGGATTGCGGTACGTGACAGCGCCGACGATCAGTCCAAGCGTGATCTTCTGGGTGCGGGCAGCGAGGCCGGCGAGGATCGTCGAGCCCTCGAGCATCCAGTTCTCCTCGGGTCCGACGCCCGGGATCTGGTGCAGGTGATCCATCACCGAGATCGAGCTGAAGCCAGACTGCTCGGCGGTCGTCGCGATGTCGACGAGCTTGTCGAACAGCTGCTCGGGGGTCGTGTCGGGGTAGTTGAAGTCGGGGACGTGCAGATCGAGTGTGATGGGAGCGCGCATCCGCCCAGAGTAGCCTGCCGGCATGATCGAGGGCCAGAATCGCGCGCGGCTCGTGGCCGCTCGCGTCGCGCGGCTGGCGAGCGTCGGCGAGTGGCCGCACGTCGTGCCGATTACGTTTGCCGTGCTGGCCGGCGAGACGATCGTCTCGGCGATCGACCACAAGCCGAAGCGGACGACCGCTCTGCGGCGGCTCGCGAACATCGAGGCCAATCCGAGGGTCGCCGTGCTCGCCGACCACTACGAGGAGGACTGGTCGAAGTTGTGGTGGGTGCGGGCTGATGGGCTCGCGCGGGTGCTCGCGGCCGGCGAGGAGCCTGACCTGCGCAACACCGCGCTCCGGGCGCTCGCCTCGAAATACGACCAATACGCGCTGCGCCCGCCGTCCGGGGCGCTGATCGTGATCGACGTGCAGCGGTGGTCGGGCTGGGCCGCCGCGCCGTGAGTCGTCGCGTGCGTCTCCTCGCGTGCGTCAGCCGAGCGAGGAGAACGCGCCTTCGACGCCGAGGCCGTGGCTGAGGCTCTCCTGCAGCAGCCGCCGCAGCGGGTCCGCGAACAGCCCGCGCGTGTAGCGCAGCGTCGAGAGCGGCTTTTCCGCGAGCGATCGCGCCAGCTCGTGCGCTCTCGCCAGCGCGGCGTCAGGTGGCAGCACCTCGTTCACCGCGCCGATGTGCAACAGCTCCTTGGCGCCGATCTCCTGCCCGGTCAGAAGGAAGTACTTGGCTCGCTGCGGACCGAGGTGGTACGGCCAGACGATGTGGGCGCCGTCGCCGGGCACCCCGCCGTAGATGAAGTGCGCCTGATCGGCGATCGTCGCGGTGTCGGCGGCGATGATGATGTCCGAGAAGAACAGCAGCTCGGCGTGGACCGTCGCCGGACCGTTGATCACGCCGATGACCGGCACGTCGATGTCCGCAAGGCGCTGGAGGATCCGCTTCCCGGCCCACCAGATCTCCTGCCATTCGTACTTGCGCTCCTGGAAGCCGGGGATGTCGATCGTCGTGCAGAACGTCGAGCCGGTGCCGGTCAGGATGACGACCCGGGGCTCCGGGTTGTCGGCGAGCGCGCCGAATGCGTACACGAGCTCGTCGTGGACGGCCGGGGTGAACACCATCGGTCCGCCGTCCACGTGCAGGCGAACCTCGAAGACGCCGTTCTCGCTCGAGATCGCGACGTGCTGAAACTGGTCGTTCATCTGCTCTGATCCTCTCTTCTCGTCGGGCCGTGTAACAGCGCTCGCAGGCTATATCGTGCGCGGGTGAGGTGGTCAGCTCGGTCCTAGTCGTCCAGAACGATCCGGACAAGCCGCTCGGACCGATCGCGGACGCGTTGGGCGACGGCGGCGTCACGCTCGACGTGCGATCGCCGGAGGGCGAGCTACCGGACGTCGCCGCGTATGCCGGGCTGATCGTGCTACCGGGACTCGCCGACCCGGTTGACCAGACCGACGCCGTGGAGCGTGCCCGGGACGCGATTCACGGCGCCCTCCAAGCCGAACTCCCAATCCTCGGCCTCTGCCTCGGCGGCCAGCTGCTCGTCCAGGCACTCGGCGGCAGCGTCCACCGATGCGAGCCAGAGCTCGGCTTCGCGGACGTGTTCGCGGCGCCGGCCGCCTCTGGCGACCCGCTGCTGGGCGGCATCCCCGAGCGGTTCTCGGTCTTCCACGCGCACGCCTACGCGTTCGAGCCGCCGGCGAGCGCGGAGATCCTGCTGACCAACGACGTGTGCGTGCAGGCGTGTCGCTACGGTGAGACGTGGGCATTCCAGTGCCATCCGGAGGTCGCGCCCGCGTGGGTGGCGAAGCTCGCGGCCGGCATGCGCGGGGAGGACAGCGGCGTGCCTCCCCGGACGTCTGAGTTCTTCGCGCGCAGCGGCGTGAGCCCCGAGCAGCTCGAGCGCGACGCGCAGGCAGCCGCGCCGGCTCTGCGCCGGGTCACCCAGGCGATCGGCGGCGGGTTCGCGGCGCGCTTGAATGGCAAGCTCCGCGAGCCTGCCTGAGGCGGTAATCGCCGCGTGCCAGACGTGCGGCCCTTCGCCGAGCTAGCCGCCGCGCCCGAGACCCCGATGGACCTCCTGGCGCTCGCGCTCGCGGCCGAGTTTCGGGCGATCGACGCGGGGCACGCGCTGCGGACGCTCGATGCGCTCGGCGATGAGCTCGCACAGCGTGCCGCGCGGACCACCGGGGAACCCGCGGAGGTTGCACTCGCCTGCGGTCAGCTGCTCGGTGCAGACCACGGGTTCGCGGGTGACCGCGAGCGCTACGACGACCCCAGCAACTCGATGCTCGATCTGGTGCTCGCCCGGCGGCGAGGCCTCCCGATTCTCCTCTCGGTCGTCTACATCGAGGTGGCCCGGCGGGCCGAGATCCCGATCGGCGGCGTCGGTCTGCCCGGCCACTTCGTGGTGGCGCACTTCGGGGCCGATCCGCCCGTGCTGCTCGACCCGTTCGACGGCGGTCGCGTGCTGGGCGCAACCGTCGGCGGCGCGTTCCCACGGCCGTGGCGCGCGCACGAGATCGCGATGCGGATGCTCAACAATCTCGTCGCGGCGTACGAGCGGCGCGCGGACCTGACGCGTGCGCTTCGCGCCGCCCGCATGCGACTGAGGCTCCCGGCCGACCGGCAGCTTCGGGAAGCCTTGGAGGGCGAGCTCCGCGCGCTCGAGGCGAGACTGAACTGAGTACCGGGTTTGAGCCTCCGGGCGGGGCGGAACAATGTCGGCTATGAACGTCTACTTCGCTCTCACACGCCACAGTGCCGTCCGGCTCGCCGAAGTCGGATTCCTGCTGATCCTGATCGCGGGCGTCTGGATGGTCGCCGCGGAGATCCCCCAGCTGAAGATGCGCTCAGCAAGGCTGATCGTCGCCGGGATCCTGCTCGCGGTCGCCGGCCTGCTACTGATCATCGCCACGCACTCGGGCAACTTCGGCTCGAAATAGCGGCCACCAAGCGCCGGTGGCGTGCCGCGTGCCGGCGGTCGACGGCTACGCGCCTGCGATCACCCGGCGATTCGGATCAGCTTCTTATTGACGAACTCGTCGATGCCGAGGCGGCCCAGCTCGCGCCCGAACCCGGAGCGCTTGACGCCGCCGAACGGCAGTTCGACGCCCTCGGCGCCGACCGCATTGATGAACACCATGCCGGCGTCGATCTGATCGGCGACCCGCAGCGCCTGGTCGGGATCGGTCGTGAACACATAGGAGCCGAGGCCGAACGGGGTGTCGTTGGCGAGCTTGACGGCTTCGCCCTCCGAGGAGACCCGGTACACCTGGGCCACCGGCCCGAAGAACTCCTCACGGTAGGCGTCGTTGCCCGGCTCGATTCCCGTCAGCACCGTCGTGTCGAAGAAGTTGCCGTTGTGATCGCCGCCGGCAACCAGCTTCGCGCCCTGCTGCACCGCGCGCTTGACCTGATCCTCGAGGCGCTCGGTCGCGATCGCTGAGGACAGCGGCCCGATCGTCGTCTCGGGCGAGCTGGGGTCCGCCGGCTTCACGGCGGTCAGCGCGGCGGTGAACTTCTGCAGGAACGGCTCGTACAGCTCGTCGACGACGATGAAGCGCTTGCCGGCGTTGCAGGCTTGGCCCGTGTTCTCCAGCCGCGCGCCGACGGCTGACTGCACCGCGGCGTCGAGATCGTTGGTGCTCAGCAGGATGAAGGGGTCCGAGCCACCGAGCTCGAGCACGACCTTCTTCAGGTAACGGCCTGCGATCTCCGCGACCGCGGCGCCGGCACGCTCGGAGCCGGTCAGCGAGACTCCTTGGATGCGCGGATCGCCGATGATCCTCGCGATCTGCTCGTTGGTCGCGTAGATGTTGATGTACGCGTCGGGCGGGAAGCCCGCCTCGTGGAACATCTCCTCCATCGCGGCGGCCGACTCCGGGCATTGCGGCGCGTGCTTGAGCAGGATCGTGTTGCCGATCGCGAGGTTCGGACCGGCGAACCGCGCCACCTGGTAGTACGGGTAGTTCCACGGCATGATTCCGAGCAGCACGCCGACCGGGCTGCGGCGCATGAACGCGGAGCCCTCGCCGTCGAGCAGCTTGATCGGCTCATCGGCCAGCAGTGATGGCGCGTTGTCGGCGTAGAACTCGTAGATGGCCGCGCTGAAGTCGACCTCGCCGAGCGCCTGCTCGATCGGCTTGCCCATCTCGCGGGTGATGATCTCCGCGAGCCGCTCGCGCTGCTCGCCGTAGATCTCGCCGACGCGGCGCAGCAGGTCAGCGCGCTCCTGGACGGTGGTCGTCCGGCCCCAATCGCGGCTCGCGCGATCGGCTCTCGCGATGGCTGCGTCCAGCTCTTCGTCGGTGATCGTCGGATACGTGCGAACGGTCTCTCCCGTCGCCGGATTGACAACCGCGTAGTCAGCCATCGATTTCCTCCCTTGCTCAGTACTTGCCGACGGCTCACGATATCGGCTCGCGCCGCCCTGGTCGAGGTTGTAGGCTGCCACGCGCGACGTGGCCGAACTCGAACTGCTCTTCACCGGATCCGTTCCCCTCGAGCCGGCCTCGGCCGTGTTCGAGGCGCTGCAGAGCCACTGCGGGGAGCGCCTGCAGCGCATGCCCGACGGTGAGCAGCTGAACTGGGTCTTCGGCGCGTGGAGCGTGCTGATGCAACATCCCGCGATCGATGTACAGGAGGGTGAGCAGGTCACGACTGCGGACACGCCCTTCGCCGCTCTGCGCGCCCCGAGGTTCATCCTGCGCGATGGCACCTCGCCGGCGGACGTGCGCATCGACCGCTTCGGGATGGCCGACGTCATCGCCGAGTCTTACCGTCAGCTGACCCAGCTCAAGCAGCGTGGCGTGGTCCCCGAATCGGTGCGGCTGCAGGCCACGGTCGCCGGGCCGGGCACGACCGGCGCGCCGCTCGAGCCCTGCACTTGGGAGGAGATCGTCGCGGTCGTCAATCCGCCGCTGATCGCGGACGTCGAGGAGTTCGCCAAGGTCGTCCCGCTGTCCGAGCTGGCCGTACAGATCGACATCGCGGCCGAGATCGAGATGGAGGAGTGGCGACGCAATCCGGCCGGCTTCGACGTCCCGTTCGCGCCCAAGCAGGACAAGGCCTGGCCCGGCTGGACGCTCACGAAGCTGATGGCCGCGAACGCCGAGATCGCCGATCACGTACCCGCTGAGGCCGAGCTGGGATTTCACCTCTGCGGGATGTGGCACATCGACCCGAGGGGCGGGCAGGATCTGCAAGTGCACGTCGACGCCGCCAACCTCCTGACACAACAGGTCAACCGCCGCATCGACTACATCCACATGCCGGTCCTGCCGGAGCACGGACCCGAGGATTACGCGAAGCTCGCCAACCTCCGCCTCGCCCCGGAGACGAAGCTATTCCTCGGCCTGATCCACCGCGAGGATGGAATCGACGGGGCGAAGCAGCGGATCGACATGGCCTCAGCGGTCGTCGATGACTTCGGGGTCGGGCACTTCTGTGGCCTGCGTGATCTCAATCAGGTCGGCTCCGAGGGGCTCGAGCGGCTGCTCGAGCTCCACGGTGAGGTGGCGACGCTCTGACCTCGCCGGGCGCGCCAGACTGTCAAGCTGTGGCGCATGCAAAGCTCGACAATCGACATTCCCACGGCCGACGGCATCGCCGACGCGTACCTCGCTCGCCCTGACGAAGACGGCGAGCGCCACCCGGGCGTGCTGTTCATGATCGACGGCTTGGGGCTGCGTGCTCGCACCGAGGAGATGGCCGATCGGATCGCCCGGCAGGGTTACGTGGTGCTGGCGCCGAACGCCTTCTACCGCGCCGGCCGCGCGCCCGTGTTCACGGTCCCCGACCTGAGCGCGGAAGGCGCGCGCGCCGAGTTCTTCAAGACGCTGCGCCCGCTCGTCGAACAGCTGACGCCGGACCGCGTCGCTGCCGATGGCGCCGCGTACCTCGACGAGCTGGCCAAGCTGACCGACGGGCCGGTCGTGCTCACGGGCTACTGCATGGGCACGCGGCTCAGCATGTGGACCGCGGGGGCGCATCCCGAGCGGGTCGTGGGAGTGGCGGGATTTCACGGGGGCAACCTCGTCACCGACGCGCCCGACAGTCCACACCTGTCGGCCGGCGCGCTGCGCGCTGAGGTGTACTTCGGCCACGCCGACCAGGACCCGAGCAACACGCCCGAGCAGATCGCTGCGCTCGACGCCGCGCTCGAGCAGGCAGGCGTCAAGCACCGCTCGGAGGTCTACGCCGGCGCGTTGCACGGATACACGATGACGGACTCGCCCGTTTACAACGAGGCCGCGTGCGAGCGGCACTTTGCCGCCTTGTTCGACCTGTTGGAGCGCACGAACGCGGTCTGAGCGCGCCGAGCGCGCCGGGTTGGCCCCCCATCCAGCCGACGCGTCTCAGAGCTCGACGAGTTGACCGACGCCGTGTTCGGCGGCGCGGTCGAGCACGGTTTTGGCCAGCGCGACGTCGCAGGCCGTGAGGCCCTGGATGACCGCGAGCAGCCGCTCCTGATTCGTCCTGCGACCAGGGCGCAGGCCGGCCAGCACCTCGCCGATGCTGGCGCGCAGATGCTTGGCCAGTTCGGCATCGTCGAGCTCGCCGCGCTGCAGCCACGCATGGATGTCGCCCTGAAAGCGCGCGTAGATCAGGTCATCGACGATGAGCGCGTTGCATTCACGCAGGACGGCGACGTCGACTTCGTGGGTCGAGCCCATCGAGAGCAGAAGTGCACCTGGCTCGAGCTGGCCGCGGTGAATGAACGGCTCGCGCGCCGTGGTGAGAGTGACGGCGACGTCGGCGCCGCGCAAAGCCCGCTCGGCGCCGCCGACCGGCACGACGTTCTCCGGCATGCCCTCGGCGAACCTCTCGGCGCTCTGCAGGCGCGAGGCGACGACGGCGATCTGCGCCTCGTGCCAGTGCCGCGCGAGCAGATCGCAGGTCTGCCGGGCCCATGGTCCCGCGCCGAAGAGCGCGATCTTCTCGACGGTCGGCCGCGCCAGCGCGCGGATTGCCACAGCGACTGTCAGCGCCACCCGGCGCTTGCTCAACCAGTCGCAGGCGATGAGCGCGATCGGCGCGTTGGTGACCGTGCTCCAGAGCAGGAGCTTGGGGTATTCGCGCGTGAACAGAAACGCGCCGGCGACACCGTGGCTCGGGACGGCGGCGCCCTTGACACGGAACTGCTGCGCATCAGGCGCGAGCGGCGCGCCGGGGATCAACATCACGGGTGGCCGTGACTGGATCTCCGGCGCACGCCCGAAGTCGCGGTAGGCGTCCTCGATGCTCCGCCACCCCTGCTCGGGCTCGTAGAGCTCCACCACCTGCTCCTCGGAGAGGATGCGCAGCGCGTGGCGCATCGGCTAGCCGTGTCTCATCGCGTCGATCTCGTCACTGTAGGGCTCGAGTTGCTCGACGAGCGGCGCGATCGCGATCCGATCGCGCCGGGGGTGAGACCCCCGGCGCAGCTCCGTAGCGTCCCGGCGATTCGCGGTCACGAGCGGCCGCTGATGGTCGGAGATTTCGTGGATGTATGAGGCGACCACGCCGTCGTCGAAACGCTGGGCGTTGAGCCGCCGGGGTGCGTCTCCACGGGTGCGAGTGCGGGTGAACGTCGTCATGCTGCCTGCTCCAGGTCGGAATCGGTCAGGTCGAGGAGCTCGGGTGCCTCTGTGGGCTCCGCGAGTACCACTGCGGCGCGTGGCTCACGGGGCCGCAGCAGCACGAGCGCGAGCGCCATGCCGGTGAAGCTTGCCGCCGCGCCGACGAGGAATGCGAGGTGGTAGCCGCTGATCAGCGAGCTCGTGAGGCTCTCGTGGCCGGCGAGCAGTGACTTCGTGTGGTTGGTGGCGATCGTGCCGAGCACGGCCAGCCCGAGCGCGCCGCTGACCTGCTGGGAGACGTTGGTGATGCCCGAGCCGAGGCCGGCGTCGGCGGGCGGGACATCGGCCATCGCGATCGTGAGCAGCGGCATGAAGCGCGTGCCGATTCCGAGCCCGATCGCGAAGCAGGCGAAGAAGATCGTCGGGAAGAAGGCTGGTGTCGGGACCGACGGTCGCGAACAGCAGCAGCCCGACGATCGCGCTGGCCATCCCGCCGACCAGCACCGCGAGCGACCCGAACCGGTTCGACGAGCCGCGCGGTGATGCCCTGGGAGAGGATCGCCGACGGTGATCGTCCACGGCAGGAATGCCGCGCCCGTCTGCAGAGCGCTGTAGTGGCGGACGTGCTCGAGGTACAGCGTGCCGAGGAAGAACGTCGAGTACATGCCGGTCACGAGGAAGCCCCTGACGAGGTTGGCGTTGACCAGCCCCCGCAAGCGGAGCATCCGCAGCGGCATGATCGGATTCGCGATCCGCGCCTCGAGCGCGATGAACGCCGCCATCAGCGCGATCGCGAGGCCGCCGAAGCCGAGCACCTGCGACGAGCCCCAGCCGTGGGAGGTGGCCTCGATGATCGCGTAGATGGCGCTCATCAGCGACGCGGTGACGAGCAACGAGCCGAGCCAGTCGACGCCGTGCTCGAGCCCCCGTCCCCCGTCCGCGGGGATCAGGGCACGGCCGAGCGCCAGGCCGGCCAGACCGATCGGGAGGTTGACGAAGAAGACCCAGTGCCAGCTGAGCGTCTGCGTGAGCAGCCCTCCGGCGAGCAGCCCGAGCGAGCCGCCGGCGACGGAGACGAACACGTACGCGCCCATCGCGCGGGCCCGCTCGGCCGCCTCGGGAAACTCGGTGACGATGATCGCGAGGATCACCGAGGCCTGCGCGGCGGCGCCGACGCCCTGGAGGAAGCGGGCGCCGATCAGCACTCCCTGGCTCGGCGCGATGCCGCACAGCACGGAGGCGCCGGTGAAGAGCGCGAGGCCGGCGAGGAAGACGCGCTTGCGTCCGGCGAGATCGCCGAGCCGGCCGGCCAGCAGCAGCAGGCTGCCGAACGTGACGAGGAAGGCGTTGACGACCCAGGTC
Organism: uncultured Solirubrobacterales bacterium; assembly: GCA_963763525.1. Lineage (GTDB taxonomy): Bacteria > Actinomycetota > Thermoleophilia > Solirubrobacterales > Solirubrobacteraceae > Palsa-465. The sequence goes on along the minus strand of CAVXPA010000002.1, from coordinate 107,883 downwards.
AGGTTGCCCTGGCTGAAGTGCAGGTCGTGCTGGATCGAGGGCAGGGCGACGTTCACGATCGTGACGTCGAGCACGATCATCAGCTGCGCGAGGCAGACGACGACAGCGTCGCCCAGCGGCGCCGTTCGGGTGCGGGTGACGGTGAGTGAGGTTGCATGAGCGCTCCGAAGACTTGTCGTGGAGCTGTTCCGCTGGCTAAAATGGAGGCCGCCTCCGGAATAACTGGAGGCGCCCTCCGGAACTATACGGAGGCACGCTCCGTTTGTCAAGGCAGATCAGATGAGCACCACCGAGACACCGACCGAGACGCTGTTCGCCCGGCCCGAAACGGGCCGATGCGCGGCGCAACTACGAGAAGGTGCTCGAGCCGCCGCGCGCGAGGCGTTCGCCGAGGGCGGCGAATCGACCTCGCTGGAGGAGATCGCGCGCCGCGCAGGCGTCGGAATCGGGACGCTCTACCGCCACTTCCCCAAGCGCCAGGCGCTGCTGGAGGCGCTCTACGTCGGCGAGGTCGAAGAGGTCTGCCGCTCAGCCGCCGAGCTCGAGGACGCAGATCCGTGGGAGGCGCTCGACGACTGGTTCGGACGTCTGATCGGCTACGTCGCGACCAAGCAGGCGCTCGCGCACGAGCTGCTCAACTATCTCGACCACGATGCGCCGCTGTTCCAGAACTGCCGCGCCTCGCTGTATCGCCGCGGGCGAGCCACTGCTCAAGCGCGCCCAGGAGGCCGGCGTCGTGCGCCCCGACGTCGAATTCTCCGAGGTCATCCAGATGGTGATCGGGATCGCGAAGATCCCTGCCAGCGACCCTGCGCAGACCCAGCACATTCTCCGGATCGCGCTCGACGGGCTGCGCTACCACCCAGCGGACTAGCGCCGCAGCGGCTCTTATCGGCGCGCGGCCGCGCGGTCAGGCAGCGCGAGCGCCGCGGCGAAAGCGGCGCGAAGCTCCTCCGTGCTCCACGGCTGCGGAGACTGGCTGTGGAAGAAGTCTGTCGCGGCGATCTCCGTCAGGGCGGGCACGTCCGATTCGCCGACGCCGAGCGAACGCAGGACCGGGAAGTCGAGCTCGGCCAACAGCTCGCGGACTGCGCGGACGGCCCGTGACCCATCGCTCGAGCCGTCCGCGGGCACGCCGAGCGCGTCGGCCACGCGTTCGAGCTGCTCCGGTGCGTACTGGCGCTCGCGCTCGAGCGTCTCGACGAGCACGAGGCCGATCGTCAGGCCGTGTGGCGCACCGAAGGCGGCGCCGATCGCCTGGCCCAAAGAGTGCTCGGCGGTGCAGTCCGAGATGTTCATCGTGAGACCGGCCATCAGGCTCGCGCACGCCATCTCCGAGCGCGCGGCTCCGTTCGTGCCGTCGCGATAGGCCGCGACCAGTGATCTGCCGGCCAGCCGGATCGACTCCAGCGCGATCGCGTCCCCGATCGGAGTCCGCACCCGCGCGAGCATTCCGGCAATCGCCTGAGCCAGCGCGTCGACGCCCGAGTACGCCGTGGTGGCGGGGGGCGCCGAATGGGTCAGCAGTGGATCGACGAGCGCATCCTGAGGCCTGACGAGGGGGCTCGCGAAGCCGGTCTTCCGAACCTGGTCCGGGTCGCTGATGACGGCCCCGCCCGAGACCTCAGAGCCGGTTCCCGCCGTCGTCGGCATCGCGACGAGCGCGACCTCGGGTTCGGCGAACGAGGCGCCGGCTTGTAGGAACGCCTTGATCGAGACGCCCGCCTGGGCCGCCACGCGCGCCGCCTTCGCGGTATCGATCGCAGCGCCGCCGCCGATCGCCACGACGGCCTGCGGCCGGAATCGGTCAATCGTCGCGGCGGCGGCGTCGGCCACCGTGATCGTCGGTTCGCCGAGCGGCTTGACGAAGCGCTCGAGCTCCCAGCCACCGTCGATCAGAGAGCCAATCGTCTCCGCCACCGCGGCACTGCGTTCCTCGAGCTCGGCGTCGACGACCACGAGCACACGTCGCGCGCCGTGGGCGCTCACGACGTCCGGGAGCTCCTGAGCCACGCCGTCTCCGAAGCGGATCCGGACCGGGAGATGATTGCGAAACGGTGCGACGACGTGCGAGCTCTCCATGCGCGGCAGTCTCGCACGACCGGCGCGTGGCGGGAAGCGTGCTCTGCTAGCGTGAAAACACCTTGGCGGCGGCATCGGCTGACATCGACCCGGAGGTTCCGCCGAGCGGCACCGGCTGTGTCGAATGCCTGGCTGGCTCGGGGCCCGGATGGTGGCTGCACCTGCGGCGCTGCGCCGCGTGTGGCCACGTGGGCTGTTGTGACAACTCCCCCAGCCAGCACGCCACCGCTCACAATCAGCACAGCGGACATCCGGTCATCCAGAGCTTCGAGCCCGGAGAGGACTGGTTCTACGACTATCGCACCGATCAGTTCCTAAACGGGCCGCCACTCGCCGAGCCGAGGCACCACCCACTCGATCAGCCGGTGCCCGGTCCGGCCGGTGCCGTTCCGGCCGACTGGCAGCGTCACCTGCACATGTAACCCTCGCGCAGCGGCCTGCACGGGATGGCAGGTGATGCGCTATGCCTTCGGGCCGAGCGCTGATGCAGAGATTCCCGGACGGTGGGCGGAGATGCGCACGCGCAAGGCGCCCGGGTGAATCGTGCAGTGGACCGGAGGGCGCAACGTGACGGCTTCGCCGTCGAGCCCGGCAGGCATCGGCGCGTCGGCCGACACGGTGGCCGATGATGCCGTCCACGTCGCGAGCGCCGGAGGCTCGCTGCCGGGCCGCTCGAAGACGATCACTCCCAGCCGGCCGGTATCGAGCCGTGCCCGGGAGCCGGCGAGCCGCGGTCCGATCAGCGTGTAAGGGTTGTTCGAGATGAGCACGACGAGCGGGGAGCGATGCCGATGGCCGTCGGCGTCGGTGATCTCGATCTCAGGCGCGGGCGCCGCGGAGCTGAGCACGCGGTTGAGCGTCTCGAGGATCGTCCGAAGCTTGGCGTCGCGGTACCCCGGTCGCTGCACCGCGTCGCCGTAGACGCCGATCGAGACGTTGTTCAGGAACGGCTGACCATTGACCTCGGCCAGGTCAATCCGGCGCTCGAGGCCGTCGGCGAATGCGTCGAGTGATCCGATCAGGTCGTAGCGGGAGATTCCAAGATCGCTTGCGAAGTGGTTGTGCGTGCCCGCCGGGACGCAGATGAACGGCACGTGCCGCTTCGCCGCGGCGGCCGCGACGATCGCCAACGAGCCGTCGCCGCCGGCCACGCCCAAGGCGTCTGCGCCGCCGTCCACAGCCCGGGTAACGAGCGCGGAGAGATCGTCGGCCGCGCCGAACGAAATCGGCGCGATCCCTCGTTCCCTTGCCCTGTCGGCAATCCTGGCGCGCACCGCCCTGCCCCCGCCTGAGCGGCGATTGATGAACAGCACCGGCCGCTGCGGTGGCTCGACGGGCCGCCACTCCTCGGAGGCAAGCGCGGACGGGTGCGGGAGCGTCAGCGCCATGGTGTGCAAACTACGAAAAGTCACGATGCTCGACTTCGACGCTTACCTGGAACGAATCGGCCTCGCCGCCACCGACTCTCCCGGCTGGCAGGTGATCCACCGCGCCCACGCCACCTCGATTCCCTTCGAGAACTTGGATTCGCACCGCGGGATCCCGGTCTCGTTGGCCCAGCAGGACCTCGAGCGCAAGCTCGTCGCCGAGCGTCGCGGCGGCTACTGCTTCGAGCACAACCTGTTGCTGCTGTCGGCCCTGGAGCATCTAGGGCTTCGGGTCGAACCGATGCTCGCGCGCGTCCGGACGGGCAACGCCCCTCGTGAGCGGCGGGCGGCCAGCCACTTGGTGCTGCGCGTGACCGATGAGCGGGGAGTGGCCTGGCACGCCGACGTGGGCTTCGGGCTCAGCACGTTGCTCGACCCAATCCCATTCGGGGCCGACCCGGAAACGATCCACGAGCAGTCGGGCTGGCGCTTCCGTGTCGTTCAGGATGGACCCGAGCTCGTGCTCCAGACCGAAGACGCGACCGGCTGGTCGGACCTCTACGCGTTCCCGCCCCAGCCGGTGCCGCGGATCGACATCGAGGTGATCAACTGGTGGGTCTGCACTCACCCGCAGTCGCCGTTCGTATTCGGGCTGATCGCGGCGGTCAACCACGACGACGGGCGCCGTGACTCGATCTGTGACTGGAGCGGCCCGCTGGAGGTCCTGGTGATGGAGCCTGACCGGACCGAGACGTGGGAGCAACCGCGCGAGACGATCCCCTCCAAGCTCGAGCAGTTCGGCCTGCCCGGGTTCGAGCTCGGTGAGGACGGACGCGTCCGCGCCGCCTGAGTGCCGGCGCCTCCCGGTGACGCTCACTTTCCTATCGCCACTCGACTTCGACCACGTCGACCGGCTCGGCGAACCCCTTGAGCTCGATTGCCCGCGGCTCGGACACGGTGTACGCATGGCCCGCTCGTGCCACGGTGGTGGCGCTGGTGAGGATGCGCCCGGAAGCAGCCGCGGCAGCGACGCGTGCTGCCGCGTGGACGCCCTGACCAAAGAAGTCGCCGCCGCGCCGCGTCGCTTCCGCAGCGTGGATGCCGATGCGGACACGCGGAGCGAACCCGTGCTCGCGGCGATGCTCCTCCAGGATGCGTTGCAGTGCGATCGCGCAGTCCAGCGCCGAGCTCGGATCGGGAAACGCAACGAAGAAGCCGTCTCCCTCGTGCTTGATCTCGCGGCCCCTGTGGGCGGCGAGGCAACCACGAACAGTGCGGTCGTGCCAGCCCAGTAGCGAGTCCCAGCCATCGTCACCGAGTAGCTCCGTCAGCCGCGTCGAGTCCACGATGTCGGTGAACATGAACGTGTGGGTCTCCCTCGTCCCGGGGGTAATGCCGGCGAGCAACCGCTCGATCCGTCTCGCTTCGAGCGGCGCGCCGAGCCCTGCCAGGGTCGCCTGCGCGCCTTCGAGCTCCAGTTGCGCCGCTGCTTCGTCACCGGTCTGCGCATACGCCTGGCCGAGTAGCGCCCGCGCCTGGGCTCCATCGAACGGTGACGGCAGCTCGCACCATTGCCGCCATCCCTCGCGCAGCGGCGCGATTGCGTCGTCCGGGCGCCCTTCGCCCAATGCCAGCGCGCCGCGCGCGACCGATGCGCTGGCGAGGTTCGCGGTCGTGCCGCACTTGGCGGCCGCATCCTCGAGCTCCGCGAGCGCCGTGCGCGCGACCGCGAGCTCACCCGCCGCGAGCGCAACCGATATCTGTGCCGGCAGGAGCAAGCCGCGGCTTTCCTGGGTGAACGCGTCTCGGTCGGCCAGGCGACGGTTGATCGCCGTGAGCGCGCCTACCGGATCTCCCTCATCGAGACGTAGCAGCGCCAGCCCGGGCTGTGGATCGAATCCCACGTCCAGGGCTCGCCCGAATGCGGTTCGGGCGCCTGGCAGATTCCCCCTCCGGCGGCGGATCTCGCCGAGCTCGTGGTAGGCCCAACCCGCGAAGCGCGGCGCCCAGCTGAGCAGTTCCTCGCAAGCGTCCTCGGCGTCCCTTTCGGCCTCGGCCAGCGATCCGCGCATGCGAATGATCTCGGCGCGATGCAGACGACATAAGCCCGGGAACCCGCTGACGGAATGACGCTCGCACCAGCGCATCGACTGTTCGGTCCATTGCGCGGCGCGCTGCCAATCGCCGATGTTGCGGCAGGCGAAGATCGTGGAGCAGTACACAGTGCCCGTGGTCGAGATCTCATTGGCGGCGGCCATCGCCAGCGCCGCTGCCTCGTCCAGCAGCGGGAGGCCCTCCTGCACGCGCCCGAGCGTGATCAGGGCGTGTCCCTGATCGAGCAAGCCGAGGGCCTCGAGATCCGGATCGCGGAGCTCCCGCGCGAGCTCGACGAGCTCGTGGGCAAGGTCGAGCGCGCCTGCAACGTCGTTGGCGACGAACAACAGGGTGCGCACCCTCGTCCACAGCAACAACCCTGTCTCGTGACAGGCGGGCTCGCCCTCGAGCAGCTTGACCGCGCGATATAGCCAGCCGCCGCTGACCGCGTCGTGGCTGCGCTGATAGTGCTCGTGTGTCAGCCTAAGCGCGACCCGGGCCGCCCCTCGTCGGTCGCCGGCACGCTCGAAGGCCGCCTCAGCCCGCTCGAGCACCTCGAGCATGCACTCGTACCTCCGCGTCCAGCACGATGCTTCGGACAGGCGCTCGAGATCCACTGGGGCAAGCGCCCGCTCGGCGTCGGCCGCGGTGAGCAGCTCATATGCGCGCTCCCACTGCCCAGCAGCGAAGGCGTCTCGACCAGCGCACAGCGGGCCCCCGGCGGCCGCGTTCACGCTCGCCAGTGTGTCTGCTCCGCTCGCCGACGTGCCCGCTTCATTGCCTCACCTCGTGGGATCCCGCGCGGGTGGCTCATTCTCGGTTGCTCGCTTGCGCGCGTCCTTCTTAGCCTGCTTCTCGAGCCGACGCTCGCGAAGCTTGCTCTCCCGGGCGAGCTTCGCGAACGTGGTCTTCTTCTTGCCGCTCGAGCCTATGCCGGTCCCCTCCTTCCTCTTCGGGTCTCACTGGCGAGCACGCGGCCGACCGTGCGCGGGCTCGGGCAAACAGCACGCCCTCGCGAACCGCCCTGCGATCCGCGTACGTCGGCTACGAGGACCGCTGCGGGCCGATTCGGGCCTACGAGAGCACCCGCACGTTCGCCGCGGCGGGGCCTTTGGGACCCTGCTCGGTGTCGTAGGACACCTTCGCGCCCTCAGACAGTGATCTGAAGCCGTTGCCGCTGATCGCGGAGTGATGGACGAACAGGTCCTTTCCTCCGTCATCGGGCGTAATGAAGCCGTAGCCCTTGTCGTCGCTGAACCACTTCACAGTTCCAGTTGCCATGCAATCCCTCCGGGGAGCTCGTGTGCTGCGAAACGCGGGAGGTGCAAGAGCAATAACTACGAACGCTGGCACTGAATCTCGAGCGCGAGTCGCGTCGCGGAACGCGAAGTCTAGCTTGACCGCCACGAGTCGACGCAGGCGAGCAGATCGGCGGATCGACTCGGCCACGGCAAATTGACGCGACCAGCATGAACCTGGTCGAGAAACGCAACCATCGACAACGTTTCTCGACCAGGTACCGCGGCGGGGCCGTCACGCCTTTGGCGCGTGGCGGATCAGCCGGCGCGCTCCGCCGACGCCAGGCCTCGCCGAGCAAAGGCGCCGAGGACAAATGCCGCACCGGTGAGCGCGAGGAAGGCGAATCCGACCTTGACCGGCGAGCCGGCCAGCAGGCCGCGACCGGCCTCGAGCACCGCAGTCGCGGGATTGACGTTGGCAACTGCGTGGATCCACCCGTTCAGCAGCGGCAATGGCACGTAGACCGGGGCGAGGAACAGGAGCACGAACACCGGCATCTGGATGAGCGCCCCAGCCTGCTCGGTGCGCAGGAACATCGCGACGCCGCACGCCCATAGCGCCGAGACGAGGTTCACGATCACGCCCAAACCGATGAGCCCGATCAGCTGGGTCCCAGTGCCGTCCACGTTCATGCCCGCGATCAGCGCCGCCACCGTGACCACGGTCCCGGTCAGCGCCCATCGCAGCAGGGCGCCGACCGCGTAGCCGGCGATGATGCCGCTGCGGCGCGGGGCACTTAACATCAGCCGCCTGGCGAACCCCGAGTCGAAGTCGCGAGCGATCGCAAATCCGGTGAACACGCCGCCGAAGGCAGCCGACTGCAGGAACACGAACACGAACTGGAAGGCCGTGTAGCCGGGGGGGTAGTCGAAATTCGGGATGTCGCCGATACGCGACAGACCGCCCGCGAAGGCGATGAGGAAGAACAGCGGGAAGATGATCGAAGGGACGAGGATCGCCGGACTGACAACCGTGTTGTGGATCGAGCGCCAGGCGACGCCCCGGGCGACGTTGAAGAAAGATCTCATCGCCGCGCCAGCCTCGTTCTCATCGCCGCCTGGGAGAGGCCGAGCGTGATCACCAGCAGGGCGAGCGAGAAGCCGAAGCCCAGCGCCAGCGCCTGGGCGTCCCAGCCCTTGATCACGAGGCTGCGCAGCGCCTCGATCAGATACGACATCGGGTTATAGGTGGCGATCTCGCGAAACCACGTCGTCTTGATCAGGTTGCGGGGCAGGCTCGAGGAGCTCAGAAACAGCAGCACGAACAGCAGCGGGAAGATCCCCTGAACGGCCTCGCCGGTCCCAAAGCGCAACGCGAGCAGGCCACCGAGGCTGGCGAACGCGAAGGCAATCAGGATCGACAAGCCGAGAAGCACGAGCGCGCCGCCGACGCCGCTGACCAGCGTGACGCCCGTGGCAAGCCCGACGACCAGATAGGCGACCGCCTGGACCACCCCGAGCACGAGCGCCCCACCCAGCTGCCCCACGAGCAGCGCCTCACTTCTCAAAGGTGTGAGGGCGAGCCGGTTCAAGAAGCCGCTCTCGATGTCGCGCGCGAGGTCCACGCCGGCGGTGATGGAGACGAACATCGCGCCCTGGACGAACGTCATCGCGAGCAGGAAGTCCCGATAGTTGTGGGTCGGGAAACCTGGGATCCGTGTCGCCGGGCTGAGCGCCGACCCGTTGATCGCGAACAGGATCAACGGGAAGATCATCGGGAAGATCAGCAGTCCCCGCTGGCGCAGCGTCCTGACCACCGCGCGCCGCGCCACCGCGCGGGTCTGCTCCACGACCCCCGCGCCGCCTGATAGCCGCTCCGTGCTCGGAGACGGCAGCGCCACCTCAACGGCCACGGCGCCTCCGACCGCGTGATTGGGGTTCCGCGACGGCGGCCTCCCCCGATCCTTCCAGCTTGCGCCCCGTCTTGGCGAGGAACACGTCGTCAAGCGAGGGCTGGTGAAGCTGCAGCGTGTTCACCTTCAGATTTCCCTGGTCGAGGACGCGCACGATGTCGGCCAGCTGAGCCTCGCCGCCCGGCAGCTGCACGGTGACACTGCCGCGGCCATTGCGGCGCATCTCGCCAAAGCCGGAGAGGAGGTCGGCCAGCCGGTCCCCTGCGCCCGGGTCATCCGGCGTCACCTCGACGGTCGGGCTGCCGATCTCGGCCTTGAGGTGGGCCGGGGTCCCCTCGGCCACGATGTGGCCGTGGTCGATGATCCCAATCCTGTCAGCGAGTGCGTCAGCCTCCTCCAGGTACTGCGTGGTGAGAAAGACGGTCATGCCCTCGTCGTGGGCGAGCCGCGCCACCTCTTCCCACAGCGCTGCGCGGCTCTGCGGGTCAAGGCCTGTGGTCGGTTCGTCGAGGAACAGGATCCGGGGTGAGTGAACGAGGGCCAGGGCGAGGTCCAGGCGGCGTTTCATCCCACCCGAGTAGCCGCCGACCCGGCGATCCGCGGCTTCGGTCAACCCGACGCGCTCGAGCAGCTCCTGGGCGCGGCGGCGGCGGTAATCACCGGTCAGGCCTTGCAGGGTGGCCTGGAGCATCAGATGCTCGCGCCCAGTGAGGATCGCGTCCAGCGCCGCCTCTTGGAGGGCCGCCCCGATCACCGCCCTCACGCCGGCGCCTTGCCGGACGATGTCATAGCCGCCGACCCAGGCGCGGCCGCTCGTCGGCGGAAGCAGGGTCGTCAACATTAGGACCGTGGTGGATTTGCCCGCGCCGTTAGGCCCGAGAAAGCCGTAGATCTCGCCCGGGGGAACCGTGAGGTCGATGCCGTCGACGGCGCGCGGTCCCTTCCGGAACTCCCGCACGAGCTGCTCCACCTCGATCGCAGATTGCTGCGGCATGCGGCTCACTCTAGCAAAAGGTTGAGGTTGTCAATCATCGAGATCCTCAATAGAATGTCGATGTAGTGGAGACCGCGACCCAGACCCGAGATGGCCAGACCGAGGACTCACCGGCCGACGAGGCGTGGGCGGTACTACGCACCCTGCTAGGACGCCAACGGCGGCGCTTTCTCATCGCAGCCTCCGAGCTCGACCTGCACCCGGCCCAGGCGGGCGCACTGCTCCAACTCGCCTCTCCGCTGCCGATGAACGAGCTCGCCGCGGTGCTGGCCTGCGACAACTCGAACGTGACCGGGCTCGTCGACCGGCTGGAGGCGCGCGGACTCGTGACACGCCAGGCCAATCCCGAGGACCGGCGCGTAAAAACGGTCGTGCTGACGACCGCCGGCACCCGCCTACGTGAACAGCTGCTCGAAAGCGTGCGCCGGCCCCCGGCCGGGTTCAGGCGTCTCTCCCCCGCCGAGCAGCGCCAACTGCGCGACCTCCTGCGCCGTGTTACTGAGGAGGATCCTGAGGAGGATCCCGCCGCCTGAGCCCGCCCCCCGATCCTGTTAGGCACGCTGGATCGGCGACCGCGTCTGGAGCGGTGCTACGCCGATATTGGACTCTGTCCAGTATCGCTCGATAAGATGCGGGCATCTCCTGCGAGCGGGGCTTCGGTCCAACCGAGGCCCCGCTTAATCACCGAGCCGGTTGCCGCAGCGCCACAGCCGCCGCCGCGAGCTCGGTTCGGTTACTGACGCCGAGCTTCGTATACACGCGCGACAGATGCGTCTTCACTGTCGAACGCGACATGTACAGCCGCTCGGCGATCTCGGGATTGCTCGCGCCGGCGGCGACCAGCTCGGCGACCTCCGCTTCGGCTCCGGTGAGGCCGGCCCAGCCCTGTCCGCGGTCCCCCCGCCGGGCGCCGCGCCCACGGAGCGCGATCGCGGCGGCGTCCTCGAGCGCGTCGTGCGGACGCGCCAGAGCCGCCTGTAATCGCTGGGCACGCTCGAACTGCCCAGCCGCTGCGAACGCCTCCTGCAGCGCTTCCAGCGATCGGCGCGCGCCAAGCCGGTCTCCGATCTCCCGCTGGACCGCGAGCGCGGCCGTCAGGTAGCCGATCGCGACCTCGAGCTCTGAGCGCGCGAGCGCGACGAGGCCGAGCAACATCCTCGCGCGGGCGGCGTCGCGGCGGTTGCGGATCGCCTCACCGGCGGCGAGCGCGGCGCGAGCCGGCGCCGCGGCAGCGTCTGGATCTCCGCGCGCCAGCTCGACGTCGGCGAGCCCGAGGTGCCACCACGACTGAAACGGCCGCAGGCCATAGCGCTCAGACAGGCGCAGCGCAGCCGCGAATCGCCGCGCCGCGTCGTCCAGTTCGCCGAGCGCAAGCGAGATTCGCCCGAGCAGGCCCGTCGCCATGTACTGCGCGTAGCCGGCGCCGATCTCCTCGGCCATAGCCAGTCCCCGCCGAGCAAGCACTCGGCCGTCCTGCGGCCGGCCGGCGAGACGCTCGACCTCGCCGAGCATCGCGAGGTCGAGCGCGATCCAGCTGCGATCGCCGAGGCGCTGCGACAGCTCCAGGCTTTCGCGGAGCAGGGCGAGTGCCCGGTCGACGTCGAGCTCGATCGCGGCGACGCGCGCAAGCCCGCCGAGCGCACGATGCATCGAGCGCTCATCGTCGGCCTCGCGCGCGATCTCCAGACTCTCGAGGAGCCGTGGCGTCGCCTCGCTCGCCTCGCTCCGGTAGAGCGCCGCCGCGCCGAGCTTTCCGAGGGCGTCCGCGAGACACCACGGATCGCGCGCCCGCCGCGCGAGCGCGACGGCGTGCTCGAGCGGCTCCTGTGCCGCGGCTGGATCGCTCATCAGGTCCAGCTCACCGAACAGGATCAGCGCCCGGGCGCTCAAGCCCGGGTCATCCGCATGGCTCGCGCTCGCCACAGCCTCCTCCACGGCCGGCCTCGCCGCCGACACCTCGCCGTTCGCGATGAGCATCAAGCCAAGAGCCCAGTGTGCGCGTGTGCGAAACCCCGGCTCGGACGTGCGCGCCTGTCCGATCAGCGCTGCGAGCTCGCGACGCCCCTCGATGAAGCGTCCGCGGACGTGCCAGTAGAGCGCCATCGCGCTGGCGATTCTGAGGGCCAGCGGCCGATCAGCCGTCCGGGCCCAGACAAGCGCCGCGCGGACATTGTCGGCCTCGCGATCGAGCGCCGCCAGTGCCGCGGATTGGCCCCGGCCCATCAGCTGCCGCTCGCCGCGCTCGGCCAGCTCAGCGCACCAAGCGGCCTGCGCCGCGCGCGTTGCCCGCGCTTCGCCGCCGGCTTCCAGACACTCGAGCGCATAGGCGTTGATCGTGCGCAGCATCCCGAACCGAGCGTCGTGCGCGGAACGGTCGACGAACACGAGCGAGCGGTCGACGAGCGCACCGAGCAGGTCGAGCACGTCGGCCGACGGCACGCGTCCCGGAGCGCACACGGCTTCAGCGGCCTCGAGCTGCCATCCGCCCACAAACACGGACACGCGCTCGAACAGTGCGCGCTCCGCATCTGACAGCAGGCCGACGCTCCATTCCATCGAGGCGCGCAGCGAACGGTGCCTTGGGACATCGGCGCGACCGCCCGCCAGCAGGTCGAGCCGGCGCCTCAGGTCCGTGGCGATCCGCTCGACGTCGAGCAGCCGCGTCCGTGCCGCGGCAAGCTCGATCGCGAGCGGCAGTCCATCGAGCTCGCCGCACAGGCGCTCGATCGACGCAAGCGTTTCGCGGTCGCATTCGAAGGAACGGCTCGCGCGCCGCGCTCGATCGAGGAATAAGGCCACGGCCTCGCCGCCGGCCCCGAGCGACAGCGGTGAAAGCTCGAACGTCCTCTCTCCCGGAACCCCGAGCGGAACCCGGCTCGTCGCCAGGATCCGCAACCCGGGCGCCGCCAGCAGCAACCGGGCGCAGAGAGCGGCGGCGTCACCACGCAGGTGCTCGCAGTTGTCGAGCAGCAGCACCGTTGGCCGCTCGCTCAGGCTCCTTGCGAGCGTTTCGAACAGGTCTGCTCCGGGTTGCGGCGGCACTCCAGCCGCCGCCAGGACGGAGGCCGTCAGCAGCTCGTGCTCGATCACCGCCGCGAGCTCTGCGGCGACCACGCGCCCGCTCCTCCCCTCGAGTGCGGCCAGCGCGAGCCGCGTCTTGCCGACACCGCCCGGTCCGGTGACGGTCACGAGCCGCGCGCCATCGCGCGCTTTTCGCAACGCGGCCAGCTCGCGGTCCCGCCCGACCAGAGGACTCACTGCTGCCGCGAGCAGCTCGTTCATGTGCGGATCGTGACACACTGAAACCTGGGCGGTTGCATCACGAATGACCAGCTGGCCGATGTTATGGGCGCAGACCGGCCATAGGCTTCCGCCTCAGTTCAAGCAATCGCCCGTCCCGGGCAAAGGAGGGACCCAAAATGGAGGAGCGCGACGACAGCCTGGAGGCCGAGGGGTCTGAGGTGGAGGGCCACCACCAGAGGCCGGCCCCGATAGAGGACCCCGGGCAGAGGATGCCCCGCGGCGAGGAGTCCGAGGAGGAGGCTCCCGAAGTCGAGGGCCACCACCAGCGTCCGGCTCCCGCGGAGCAGCACCGTCCGGGCCCAACGGAAGGCAGCGCGTAGGACCTGGGAGCACCTAGTCCCTACAGCAGTTCCGCGAGCGCGTCGAGCAGCTCCTCGGCGTGCTCGCGTCGGTTCGCGTCGAGCCGATCCAGCGCGTCCCACATGCGCCCGATCGTCGCCGGAATCGGCCCGCGATCGCGGCTGGCACCTCGCTCGACGCTCAGCGCGATCGCGGCCTGTTCGGCGAGCAGTCCCAGCAGGTCCAGCTCGATCAAGCTGAACCGAGCGCGCTGGGGACGGTCGAGCACCTCCAAGACCCCGAGCGGCCGGTCCTCGGCGAGCAGGGGAGCCGCCATCAGTCCCTTCGGTTGATAGCCGCTGATCGCCGCCACCTCGTCGGCGTAGCGTGGATCGCTGGCGACGTCCTCGAGCACGATCGGCTGCCGGGCGCCGAGCACCCAACCAGCGATCCCGCTGCTCGCCGGGATCCGCAGCCCGGTCACGACGTCAGCGCCCTCGCCGGACACCGCGGCGAACCAGAGCTCTCCGGCCGCTTCGTCGTGCAGCAGGATCGACGCCGCCCGGGCGCCGAACACCGCCCGCGCCAGCTGCGCCGTCGACATCAGCAGGTCGTCGCTCATCTTCCCTCGGAAGAGTCGACGTTGGCAGCGGTCAAGTACAGCACGCTCTTCAGCTGCGCGGACGTGATGCTCGGGTGCTTTGCGCGGATCAGCGCGCAGATCGCAGTCAGGTGGGGCGCCGCGAACGAGTTGCCGCTGACGCGGATCGTGGTGCCGGCGGTCCACGCCACCTCGACGTCGACGCCCCGGGCGAGGAACTCGACCGGCGGGGTTGGGTTGACCAGGAACTCGAGCGGATCGGAGCCGGTATGACCGGCGACCGAGACGACCGAGGCGAACCGCCAGGGCCAGGAGTCCACGGGCAGGTTGTGTGCCGCGCTCACGATTACGCAGCGGCGGAAATAGGCGCGGTCCGCCAGTTCGCGCAGCGGCTCGATGAACGTGCGCCGCGTCGTTGACAGTGACAGGTTGATCACGTCGTAGCCGCTGTCGATTGCCCATCCGAGCCCGGCGAGCAGATCGCGCCCGGTACCGCCGATGTCCGGACCGAGCACCCTCGCGCTGCCGATCTCGCAGTCGGGCGCGATCGCGCGCACTATCCCCGCGCATGCCGTGCCGTGACCGTTGACATCCCCACGGACGTCTGGCTCGAGCCCCTCTGCGGACGGAGTGACGGCTTCACTCACGCCGCCGACGAGCGGATGCTCCGGGTCGATACCGGAGTCGACGATGCAGACCCGCACCCCCTCGCCGCGGGATCCGCCCCATGCCCATTCGCGTGTGAGCGGGTGCGGCCAGTCGGCGACGACGCGCCGCTCGGAGGCCTGCTCGACGGGCAGTGCGTATGCGGGGAGCTCCTCGGCAGAAGCGGCCACGCGCTCAAACCTACCCGAACACGTAGCCGCCGCTCATCCAACCGGCTCGAGGTCCCTGTCGTGCGTGGCCGGCGGCTCACGTCGCGCCCGGGCGATCTCGGCCATCAGCGCCGCGAACGGATCGCTCGACAGCGCCTCCAGAAAAGCGTCGCCCTGGATCCGCAACAGCGTGCACGGTTCAAGCGCCGTGACCGTCGCCGTACGCGGGATCCGCTCGAGTAACCCGATCTCGCCGAATACCTCGCCGGACGAGAGCTTGCCGAGCACGCGTGCCTCTCCGTCGCCTCGAGCTGTGGACGCTTGCAGCAAGCCGGCGACGATCACGTACAGCGAGTCGGCCGGCTCGCCCTCGCGTATGACCTCCGTACCCCGCGCAACGTCGACCTCCTCGGAGGCCGCGGCGAGACGCTCGAGCACGAGCCGGTCGGCGAGGGCGAACGCAGGAGATTTCTGCAGCACCGCCAGGCGGGGTGCGAGCGCATCGACGCTGGCCGCCCCTTCTTCATCGACGCGGCGGAGCAACGGATATGCGCCGAGCGCCAGGCCGAGCGGCGCGAGCCCGGTCACCCAAAGCGAGCCGACGAGGCCGACGGCGTGGATCAATGGCGAGATCAGCGCCGCTCCGAGGGCCATGCTCCCGATCACGATCGCCCACAGGACGCCGAAGACGCGCCCCAGCTGATCGGATGAGACGTAGCGCTGCAACCCGATCGTTGCCAGCACGTCGACGACGAGCATTCCGGCCCCGCGGATCACCTGGAGCCCGGCCGCGGCGACCGGGTTTCGAATCACGACCAGCAACAGTGTCGGGAGGCACAGCGCGGCGATCCCGCCGACGATCAGGCCGCCGATGCGCGGGTGGCGGCTGATCCGGTCGACCGATAGAGCCGCCAGGATCCCGCCTGCGCCCGCCGCGGCCAGCAGCCATCCGTACCCACGCGCGCCCGTGCCGAGCCGTTCGGTGGCGACCCCGACGAGCTGGACCGTGTCGGTGCCGTACAGGAAGCTGCCCAGTGCAGTGCCCCCGACCAGCAGGATGATCCGTCGAGAGCTGAAGATCGCGCGAAAGCCGACGGCGAGCTGGGCGCGCAGACCCGCCGTGCCGCCCTCGCTGACGTCCACCGGCACCGAGCGCACGCCGATCTGGCGGACGAGCAGCGCGGCGAGCGCGAAGCTGACCGCGTTCACCACGAACACAAGCGCCGGCGAGAACAACACCAGCAGCAGCGCCCCGAGCGCCGGCCCGAGCAGAAGGACGAGGTTCTCGACGGTGTGCACCAGCGCGTTAGCGGCCGGCAGGTCGGCCTCGCCGGCCGCACTTGGGACCGTCGCCGCCACGCACGGCTCATACGCGACGAGGCTGGCCGCCGTCAGGACGGCCAGCGCGATCGCGGCTGCTGCCGGCCCATGAGCGAACGCCACCACCGCAAGCCCGGCCTGCCAGCCGAACGCGACGAGGTTTGACGCGATCATCACGCGCCGGCGCTCGAAGCGCTCGGCGACCACGCCGCCGTAGGGGCTGAGCAGGAGCCCGGGCAGCCAGCGCAGCGCAGAGGCCGCAGCCACCCAGCCGAGCGAGCCTGTCCGCTCATACACGTACGCGAGCAATGCGACGCTGTACGCCCAGCTGCCCGTCATCGAGATCGCCTGCGACTCGAGCAGCAGGCGGATGTCGCGGTGGCGCAGCGCCGAGCGGTAGCCGCCCAGTTCCCCCAAGCGGCGGAGCAGGCTCATGTGTCAGTTCACCCGGAGGCAAGCTATACCGCTTTCTGGCACGGCGGGTACGATGCGCCGTTACGATGAGCTGCAGGGGCTGCGGCAAGGAGAATCGTGCCGGACGCAGATTCTGCTCCGAGTGC
Organism: uncultured Solirubrobacterales bacterium; assembly: GCA_963763525.1. Taxonomy (GTDB): domain Bacteria; phylum Actinomycetota; class Thermoleophilia; order Solirubrobacterales; family Solirubrobacteraceae; genus Palsa-465. The sequence continues at coordinate 91,317 of CAVXPA010000002.1, read as the reverse complement.
GGAGCGCCACTGGCGTTGCCCTGCCCCGCGTGCGGAGCCTCCAATGAGCCGGAGGACAAGTTCTGCGGGGAGTGCGGCGCCTCATTGCTCGACGCGCGTCCGATGGCAACCGGGCGCTGGCGGAGATGGTCCGCACCCGGGCCGGGATCAGCGAGGACGAAACATCGGCGGCGGCGGGTGAGAAGCTGCGGGAGGCGGTCGCCGAGTTTCCGATCTTCATCCTCGCGTTGGGTCGTCCGGAGCTGCGCGAGCGCCGCACCGCGTGGGAGGTGCTGGCACTGGAGGTGTTGGAGCCGGCGGCGATCCGGACGATGCTCGATGGGTTGGCTTCCCGGGCTGCCCGCCGAGCTGGTCTCGGACATCGTCCAGCGTTCGGAGGGGATTCCGCTGTATGCGGTCGAGACGATCCGGATGCTGCTGGACCGCGGTCTGCTCGTGCAAAACGGCGTCCGACACCTGCTGACCGGCGACGTCAGCGACCTCGAGGTGCCTGAGACGCTGCACGCGCTCGTCGCTTCACGGCTTGATGGGTTGTCGGTCGGCGCCCGGCCGCTGCTCGCGACGGCGCTCCTGGCGCGAGCGCGCCGCAGCGATGATGCCGAGGCGCTCAGCGAGGCCAGATCGATCTACGAGGAGCTGGGAGCGACCCGCTGGCTCGAGCGGCTGGACGCCGAACTGGGAGCGGTTCCGGCATGAGCGCGGCGGCGACGATCACGTGCGCCGCCTGCGGCGAGACCACCCCCGCGGTCGGCCGGTTCTGCATCAACTGCGCGGCGCCTCTCGAGCGAGCTTGCTCCTCCTGCGGCACGCCGGCGCCGTCCGGCGCGCGGTTCTGCATGGAGTGCGCCGCGCCGCTCGGTCCGGCAACCGAAACGCCAGTCCCCGTGTCCGAGCGTCGGCTGATATCGGTCCTGTTCGCCGATCTGGTCGGCTTCACGACCCTGTCTGAGCATCGGGACCCAGACGAGGTCCGAGACCTGCTCTCGCGCTACTTCGACCGCTGCCGGATCCTGATCGAGCGCTACGGCGGCACCCTCGAGAAATTCATCGGCGACGCGGTGGTGGCGTTCTGGGGCACGCCGGTCGCCCGGGAGGACGACCCCGAGCGGGCTGTCCGCGCCGCGCTGGCGCTCGACCAAGCGGTGAGCAAGCTCGGCGAAGAGGTCGGGATGCCCAGCCTTCGCATGCGCGCCGGAGTGCTGACGGGTAACGCCGCGGTCGACGTGGGCGGCGAGCGGGAGGGGATGGTGTTGGGTGACACGGTCAACACGGCGAGCCGGCTCCAGTCGATCGCGGCGCCCGGCACGGTCCTTGTCGACGACGTCACGCGGCGCGCCTCCGAGGCTGCGATCGCCTACGAGGACGCCGGCCACCACGAGGTGAAGGGCCGGGAGCAGCCGGTGCATGCCTGGAGCGCGCTCCGGGTCGTCGCCGGCGTTGGCGGGACGAGGCGAAGCGCGGGGCTCGAGGCCCCGTTCATCGGCCGCGACTCGGAGCTGCAGCGGGTGATCGCGGCCTCCGAGGAGGTCGCGAGCACCGGCCGCGCGCGGCTGATCGCGGTCGTGGGCGAGCCCGGCTCGGGCAAATCGCGGCTGCTGTGGGAGTACTACAAGTACGTCGACGGCGTGCAGAAGGTCGTGCGGTGGCATCAGGGCCGCTGCCTGTCCTACGGGGAAGGGGTTGGATATTGGGCGCTGGCCGAGATGGTCCGCGCACGTGCGGGGATCCTCGAGGAGGAGGATCCGGCCTCCGCGCGTGCCAAGCTCAAGCAGGCCGTTGAGGAGTTCGTGACCGATGAGCGGGAGCGCCGCCTCGTCGAACCGCGCCTCGCGCACCTGCTCGGGCTCGAGCAGCGCGCTGCCGCCGACCGTGCAGACCTCTTCTCGGGTTGGCGTCTGTTCTTTGAGCGGGTGTCCGACGATGCGCCGGTGGTGCTGGCGTTCGAGGACCTGCAGTGGGCGGACTCGGGTCTGCTCGAGTTCATCGACTACCTGCTCGAGTGGTCGGCCGATCGGCCTCTGCTCGTGCTCGCGCTGGGGCGCTCCGAGCTGCTTGCGAGGCGGCCGGCGTGGGAGACGATCAAGCTGGGTCCGCTGCCGGTCGAGGCGATGCGCGAGGCGCTCGAGGGGCTGGTGCCCGGGTTGCCCGAGGAGCTCACGGGTCGGATCCTTCGGCGGGCTGAGGGTGTCCCGTTATACGCGGTCGAGACGGTGCGGATGCTGCTCGATCGTGGATTGCTCGCGCAGGAGGGCGCGCGTTATGTGCTGACCGGCGATGTCGGCGAGCTCGACGTGCCCGAGACGCTGCACGCGCTCGCGGCTGCGCGGCTGGACGGGCTCAGCGCCGACGAGCGGGCGGTTCTGCAGGACGCCGCGGTCTATGGGCAGTCGTTCACGCCGGCGGGCGTGGCCGCGCTGGGGAGCCGCAGCGTGGCCGAGGTGCAGGGGATCCTGGACGGGCTCGTCGACAAGCAGATCGTCGGTCTCAACGACGACCCGCGTTCGGCTGAGCGCGGGCAGTACTACTTCCTGCAGGGGCTGCTGCGCACGACGGCGTACAGCACGCTGTCGCGGCGCGATCGCAAGGAGCGGCATCTCGCGGTCGCGCGGCACCTCCAGGAGGCCTGGGGTGAAAGTGCTCCCGAGCTTGCCGAGGTGCTGGCGGCGCATCTGCTCGATGCGGCACAAGCAGATCCGGACGCCGCCGACGCGGGCCAGATCCGGGCGATGGCATGCGAGACGCTGGCGGAGGCCGGTCGGCGGGCGCTGTCGCTTGCGCTCGGGCCCGAGGCGCAGCGGGCGTTCGACCGTGCGGCCGAACTCGCTGAAGACGAACGCTCGCGGGCGGCGCTGCTGGATCAGGCAGGACGGGCCGCGGTCCATGCGGGCAGCTACGTCGCCGGGTGCGAGCGACTCGAGCGGGCGGTCGCGCTGTTCGAGTCGCTCGGCGACCGGGAGGCGGCTGGCCGGTCGGTCGCCGCGCTCGCCACCGCCCTCTGGCGTGAGGATCGCCTCGAGGAGGCGATCGAGCTCAACCGCCGCGCGGTTGCCGGTCTGGCGGAGGGCAGCGCCGACAAGGCCGCCGCACTCGCGGCGCTGTCCACCAGCCTCGCCTTCCGCGGCGTGACCGAGGAGGCGTCCGAGGCCGCCGACGCAGCGCTGATGATCGCCGAACCCCTTGAGGAATGGCGGACCATCTGCGAAGCGTTCCTCACGATCAGCTACGTGCGACAGCAGCAAGGGCGACGGGAGGAGGCCACCGCGGTCCGCGAGCGCTGCCTGTCACTGGCGCTCGAGCACGACGTCCCCGACCAGGCGCTCAGGGCGTACAACAACCTGGCCGACCTTCAGCAGCAGCGCGACCGCTTCGACGACGCCCTGGAGATCGCCGAGCGCGGCCTCGCGCTCGCGCAGTCGCGCGGAGATCGCCTTTCGGAGCAGAGCCTGACCCTGATGATCAAGACCGTCCACGTCGCGCGCGGCGAGTGGGATGCGATGCCGGAGGTGGACAGCGACGGGCTGCCGATCGCGCCGCCGCTGCTGCGCCGCGCGTACCTGCCGGTGCTGGCCCGCGTGCACGCGGCCCGGGCAGATAGCGCCGGGCTGCAGCGGACCCTCCAGCTGACCGAAAACCAAGACGAGAGCACCAACATCGAGTACGCCGCAGGGCCTTCTGTCGCGCGCGCGATCGCGTTGAACGCTGTCGGCCGGCACGCGGACGCGCTCGCGCTGGCACTGCCGATCGCGACATCCGAGAACGTGGCCCACGAGGACCGCAGGGAGGCGTACGCCGAGGCCGGCCTGGCGGCGCTCGCGCTCGGCGACGAGGACGCGCTCGAACGCCTGGTCGCATTCGTCGCCGGCCTGCCACCGGCAACGCGTTCTCCACTGTTGCGAGCCGGGGCCGCTCGCTTTGCCGGCCTGCTCGCCTGGCGACGCGGCGACGCGGCGATCGCCGATGACCGCCTCGTCATCGCCGCGCGCGAGGTGCGCGACACGGGCGCGCGATTCAACCTGGCCCTGATCCTGCTCGAGCACGCCGAGGTGCTCAGCGGCTGCGGGCGCGAAGAGGACGCCGAGCCGCTCCTCGCCGAGGCTCGCGCGATCTTCACCGCGCTCGGCGCCGTGCCATGGCTCGAGCGCTGCGAGTCCGTGACGGTCAAGGTCAGCGCGTGAGCGCGAGCGCGACAGTCGCCTGCCGAGCATGCCGGGAACAGACGCCCGCGGGCAAGAAGTTCTGCATCCACTGCGGGACGCCGCTGCACGAGGAATGCCGCTCGTGCGGAGAGCCTGTACTCGCCGGCGCGCGGTTCTGCGCTGAATGCGGCGGGGCGCTGTTGCCGTCCGAAGCGTCGACGCCGGACGCCCCGGTACCCGAACGTCGCCTCGTGAGCGTCTTGTTCGCGGACCTCGTCGGCTTCACCCCGTCATCGGAGCATCGCGATCCGGAGGAAGTCCGCGAGCTCCTCGGCCAGTACTTCGACCGCTGCCGTGCGGTGATCGAGCGCTACGGCGGCACGGTCCAGAAGTTCATCGGCGATGCGGTGATGGCCGTGTGGGGAACGCCGGTCGCGCGGGAGGATGATGCCGAGCGCGCGGTGCGGGCGGGGCTGGCGCTGGCGCACGCGGTCGGCGATCTGAGCGGTGAGTTGCAGGTTCGGGTCGGCGTGCTGACGGGCAACGCCGCGGTCGATGTCGGCGCCGAGCGCGAGGGGATGGTGCTGGGTGACACGGTGAACACGGCGAGCCGGCTTCAGTCGGTCGCGGCGCCGGGGACGGTGCTGGTCGACGATGTCACGCGGCGCGCCAGCGAGGGCGCGATCGCATACGAGGACGCCGGTAGCCATGAAGTGAAGGGCCGCGATCAGCCGGTGCGCGCGTGGACGGCGCTGCGGGTGGTCGCCGGCGCCGGCGGGGCGCGCCGCTCGGCGGGTCTGGAGGCGCCGTTCGTCGGCCGTGAGCAGGAGCTGCGGGGGATCATCGACGCGGGTGATTGGAGCGCCCAGGAGGGTCGTGCGCGGCGGGTGGCGGTGGTCGGTGAGGCCGGTGCCGGCAAGTCGCGTTTGGTGTGGGAGTTCTTCAAGTACCTCGACGGGATCAAGGAGGTCCGCTGGTGGCATCAGGGCCGGTGTCTGTCCTATGGCGAGGGGGTGGGGTATTGGGCGCTGGCCGAGATGGTCCGCACGCGCGCCGCGATCAACGAGGACGAGGCGCCGGTCGCGGCGCGCGAGAAGCTGCGCGCCGCGGTCGAGGAGCACGTCGGCGATGAGCGCGAGCGCAGGCTGGTCGAGCCGCGGCTGGCGCACCTGCTGCGGTTGGAGGAACGCCCGGACGCCGACCGCGCCGATTTGTTCAGTGGCTGGCGGTTGTTCTTCGAGCGGATGGCGCAGAGCGACCCGGTGGTGCTGGTGTTCGAGGATCTGCACTGGGCCGACGGTGGGCTGCTGGATTTCATCGACTACCTGCTCGAGTGGTCGGCCGAGTTCCCGATCTTCATCCTCGCGCTCGGCCGTCCGGAGCTGCGCGGGCGCCGGCCCGCGTGGGAGACCCTGCCGCTCGAGCCGCTCGAGCCGGCCGCCACTCGGGCGATGCTCGACGGTCTCGCCCCGGGGCTGCCCGATGACCTGGTGGCGGAGATCGGCCAGCGCTCGGAAGGGATTCCGCTGTATGCCGTGGAGACGATCCGGATGCTCCAGGACCGCGGGCTGCTGAAGCAGGAGGGGGCCCGGTATGTGCTGACCGGCGACGTCAGCGATCTCGAGGTGCCCGAGACGCTGCACGCGCTCGTCGCCTCGCGCCTGGACGGCCTCGCGGCCGCGGAGCGCTCGCTCCTCCAGGACGCCTCCGTGCTCGGTCAGTCGTTCACCGCGGCGGGTGTTGCGGCGCTCGCCGACCGCCCGGAACCGGAGGCCACACAGATCCTCGACGGCCTGGTCGCCAAGCAGGTCCTCTCGCGTGACGACGACCCGCGCTCGCCCGAGCGCGGGCAATACGTCTTCCTCCAGGCGCTCCTGCGTACGGTCGCGTACGGGACGCTTTCGCGCCGCGCGCGCAAGGTCCGCCACGTCCAGGCGGCTCGCTACCTCGAGCAGACGTGGCGCGGCGAGCTGGCGGACATCGCCGAGGTGCTTGCGTCGCACTACCTGGAGGCGATCCGCGTCGATCCCGCCGCCGAGGACGTGGCCGCGTTGCGGACGTCGGCGCGCGAGCGCCTGGCGGCCGCTGGGCGCGCGGCCGCGTCGCTGGCGCTCGGGCCGGAGGCGCAGCGGTATTTCGAGCAGGCCGCGGAGCTGGCCGAGGACGATCTCGAGCGCGCGCGCCTGTTCGAGCAAGCAGGCCGAGCGCTACGCGTCAGCGGCGACTTTGAAACGGCAGAGCGGCGCTTGCAAGACTCAATCGAGCTCTACCGGAAGGCGGGCGTTCGCTCGGGCGGCTCGGCAGCGGTCGCACTAGGCCAGATCCTCAGAGAGGACGGGCGACTCGAGCCTGCGCGGACTTTGCTCGAGCCTCTCGGAGCTCCGGACGATCCGACGATCGACCCGATCGTGCGAGCCGAGGCGCTCGCGGAGCTCGCCGCCGCGAGCATCTTCTCCGGCGCGCGAGAGGACGCCGGACCGCTGATCGAGGAGGCGCTGACAACGCTCGAACAGCACCAAGCCTGGGCTGAGCTCGCCAACGTTCTGATCACGCGAGGGATCTATCTCATCCTGAACTGCCGCTCCCAGGAAGGCGCCGCCGTCCTGCGCCTGGCTATCTCGCTGGCGAATCAGCACGACCTGCCGGCGGTTGGGCTGCGCGCGCGCTACAACCTCGCCGCTGTCGCGATGGGCAGCGACCGCTTCGCGGAGGCTGTGCGTGAGGTCGATGACGCGCTCGTGCTTGCCCGCGAACGGGGCGATCGAGCGTGGGAGCGAGCGCTGCTCTCGCAGTCGGTGACACCGCTGACGGCGCTCGGACGCTGGGACCAGGCGGCAGCCGTGGCAGCCGCGCTGATCGCCGAGGAGACCGTCATCAACGCGGTGTTCGCTGCCGGCCCGCTCGCGCAGATCGCCGCGGCCCGGGGCGACGAGGCGACACTGGACCGCTGCTGCTCGGTCGCGGCGGCTCAGCGCGAGTCGACCCACGTAGACATGGCGTCGATAGCGGCACTCGTGCTGTCCCGGGCCGCGCTCGAACGCGGGACGCCCGGCGAGGCACTCGCGCTCGCGCGGCCCGTGTTGCACGCGGCCGGCGCCTCGACGGAGCCCATCGAGGACGCATACGCGGTCAGCATCGAGGCGGCGCTCGCGCTCGGCGAGCCGGCCACGATCGACGAGCTTCAGGCGCTCGTGACCGCCCTGCCTCCCGCCCGCGCCACACCCCTGTTGCGCGCCGGACGCGCACGGCTTGCCGCCGAGCAGGCGCACCGCCGGGGGGATGCGGAAGCAGCCGATCGCTCCGAGCACGAAGCGATCGACTTGCTACGCGCGGTCGACGCCCGACCGCTGCTCGCGGGGGCGCTCCTGGATCGAGCCAGGCGCCGCGATGATGCCGACGCGCTTAGTGAAGCTCGCACCATCTACGAGGAGCTCGGCGCGACCCGCTGGCTCGGGCGCCTCGAGCAGCCCACCGAGGTGCCCGTGTGACTGCGACGGCGACCGTCGTGTGCGCCGGTTGCGGCGAGCCCACCCCTGCGGTCGGACGCTTCTGCATCAACTGCGCCGCGCCCCTCGAGCGAGCCTGTCCCTCCTGCGGCACCCCTGCACCGGCCGGGGCGCGGTTCTGCATGGAGTGCGCCACGCCGCTTGCAACGCTGCCAGAAGCGCCCGCGCCGGTGTCCGAGCGCCGGCTCGTGAGCGTCCTGTTCGCGGATCTCGTCGGCTTCACGACCCTGAGCGAGCATCGGGACCCGGAGGCGGTCCGCGAGTTGCTCTCGCGGTACTTCGATCGCTGCCGGATCCTGATCGAGCGCTACGGCGGCACGGTCGAGAAGTTCATCGGCGACGCGATCGTGGCGTTCTGGGGCACCCCGCTGGCCCGGGAGGACGACCCCGAGCGGGCTGTCCGCGCCGCGCTCGCGCTGAGCCAAGCGGTCGGGGCGCTCGGCGAAGAGGCCGGGATGCCCGATCTGCGAGTGCGCGCGGGCGTGCTGACGGGCAACGCCGCCGTCGAGGTCGGCGGCGAGGCGGAGGGCATGGTCCTGGGCGACTCGGTGAACACGGCCAGCCGGCTGCAGTCGGTCGCGGCGCCGGGGACGGTGCTGGTCGACGACGTCACGCGGCGTGCGAGCGAAGGCGCGATCGCCTTTGAGGACGCCGGCACGCACGATCTCAAGGGCCGCGATCAGCCGGTGCACGCGTGGACGGCGTTGCGCGTGCTTGCCGGTGTCGGCGGGGCGCGCCGGCCGGCAGGGCTGGAGGCGCCGTTCGTCGGGCGCGAGCAGGAGTTGCAGACGATCATCGACGCGGGTGAGTTGAGCGCCCAGGAGGGTTGTGCACGGCGGGTGGCGGTGGTCGGCGAGGCCGGTGCCGGTAAGTCGCGTTTGGTGTGGGAGTTCTTCAAGTACCTGGACGGGATCGAGGAGCTTCGCTGGTGGCATCAGGGCCGGTGTCTGTCCTACGGCGAGGGGGTGGCGTATTGGGCGCTGGCCGAGATGGTCCGCACGCGCGCCGCGATCAACGAGGACGAGGCGCCGGTCGCGGCGCGCGAGAAGCTACGTGCAGCGGTCGAGGAGCACGTGCCCGACGAGCGCGAGCGCAGGCTGGTCGAGCCGCGCCTGGCGCACCTGCTGCGGCTGGAGGAGCGCCCCGACGCCGACCGGGTGGACCTGTTCTCCGGTTGGCGGCTGTTCTTTGAGCGGATGGCTGGATCGCATCCGGTGATCCTGGTGTTCGAGGACCTGCAGTGGGCCGACGGCGGGCTGCTGGACTTCATCGACTACCTGCTCGAGTGGTCGGCCGAGTTCCCGATCTTCATCCTCGCGCTCGGCCGCCCGGAGCTTCGCGGGCGCCGGACCTCGTGGGACGTGCTGTCGCTCGAGCCCCTGGAGGCAGCGGCGATCACGACGATGATGGACGGCCTTGTGCCCGGCCTGCCCCGCGAGCTCGTCGCCGAGATCGTCCGCCGCGCCGAGGGGATTCCGCTGTACGCGGTCGAGACCGTGCGGATGCTCCAGGACCGCGGCGTGTTTGTGCAGGAGGGCGCCCGCTACGTCGTCACCGGCGACGTGACAGACCTCGAGGTGCCCGAGACGCTGCATGCCCTTGTCGCGTCGCAGCTGGACGGCCTGACCGCCGACGAGCGTTCGCTGCTGCAGGACGCCTCGGTCCTCGGCCAGTCGTTCACCGCCGCCGGCGCCGCGGCGCTGAGCGGCCGAGCCGAGCCGGAAGTCACGCATGTCCTCGACGGCCTCGTGGCCAAGCAGATCCTCGGCCGCGACGACGACCCCCGCTCCCCCGAGCGCGGAAAGTACGTGTTCCTCCAGGCGCTGGTTCGCACCGTCGCCTACGGCACCCTGTCCCGCAAAGCGCGCAAGCACCGACACGTCGCCGCCGCGCACCACCTCGAGCACATCTGGCCAGGCGAAGCCAGGGACATCGCCGAAGTGCTCGCCTCGCACTACCTGGAGGCGATCCAAGCGGACCCGGAAGCCGACGACGTCGCGACGCTGCGCGCGTTCGCGCGCGCGAGGCTGGCCGCGGCAGGTCAGGCAGCCGCCTCGCTGGCGCTCGGGCCCGAGGCGCAACGCTACTTCGAGCGGGCAGCCGACCTCTCCGAGGACGACCTCGAACGGGCCGGGCTGTTCGAGCAGGCGGGGCAAGCGCTATGGCAGGGCGGTGACTTCGATGCGGCGGAACAGCGGCTGCGGTCCGCGATCGAGCTCTACGAACGCGCCGGTAAGCCCACCGGCGGGCGAGCGGCGGTAGTGCTTGCGAACCTGTTGCGCTATGTCGGCCGGATGGATGAGGCGCGCGGGCTGCTCGAGCCCTATCGCTCCGCCGATCCGGAGACCCCCGATGCGATTCTCCGGGCGGAAGCCCTCACCGAGTTGGGCGCGGTGCTCGTTTGGGCCGGCGAGGTCGACCAGGCCGGCCCGCTTTTCGATCGAGGACTGAAGACGCTCGAGCTCGAGCAGGCGTGGCCGGCGCTCGCAAACGCGCTCGTCAACCGCTCGGTTTACCTGATCCTCGATGGCCGCCTCCAGGAAGGCGAAGGCGTCCTGCGCCAGGCTCTCGCTCTCGCCGAGGAGCATGACCTCCGAGCGACAGCTCTCCGCGCGCGGATCAACCTGGCTCAGATCCCGATCGAAACCGACCGCTTCGAGGAGGCGATCGGTGGGATCAACGAGGCACTTGTGCTCGCACGCGAGCGTGGCGACAGGCAGTGGGAACGTCAGCTGGTCGGCCAGCTGATAGCGCCCCTGTCAGCACTCGGGCGCTGGGACGAGGCGGCACGGATCGGCGCTCCCCTGATCACGGGGCAGGTCGACCTGGACGCATTGGGTGCGGCGCAGTGGCTGATGTCGATCGCGTCAGCGCGAGGGGATCGCGCCACGATTGACCGCTGCCGCGCACTTTCCGCGCAGCGGCGAGACTCGACTTACGTCGACCAGCGGCTGGCGGCGGTCAACATCGTTGCACGCGATGCGATCGAACGCGGTGTGAGGGCCGAGGCGGTGCGGCTCGCGACGGAGGCGCTCCAGTCCCGCGGAACCGGCGGCGAGTCGACCGAGCTCGCATACTCACTGGGCGTCGAGGCGGCCATCGGCCTCGATGACGAGGCCGAGATGACAGAGCTCGAGGCGTTCGTCGCAGTGCTGCCGCCGGCGCGGACGACTCCGGTCCTGCGCGCGGGCCGCGCCCGGCTCCGGGCCGAGCAGGCGCACCGCAATGGCGACGACGCGGCCGCGAGGCAATTCGAGGATGAGGCGATCGGGTTGCTGCGGTCGGTGGGCGCGCGGCCGCTGCTTGCTCAGGCGCTGCTGGAGTGCGCCGGCCGCCGAGAGGATCCGGACTCGCTTGCCGAGGCACGCGCCATCTACGAGGAGCTCGGCGCGATCCGCTGGCTGGCGCTGATCGACGAGGCCGGCGGGGTCAGGGCATGAGCGCCACCACGACGGTGACGTGCGCCGCGTGCCGCGAGCAGACCCCGCCCGGCAGGCTCTGCATCCACTGCGGCACGCCCGCGCACGTGTCCTGTCCGTTCTGTGGCGCGTCCGTGGTGCCAGGCGCCAAGTTCTGTCTCGAGTGCGGCACTGCTCTGAGCTCACCGCCGGTTTCGGGGGTCCCGCTTCACCAAGCCGTGTCCGAGCGCCGTTTGGTGTCGGTGTTGTTCGCCGACCTGGTTGGCTTCACGACGCTCTCTGAGCATCGCGATCCCGAGGAGCTTCGCGAATTCCTCTCGCGCTACTTCGATCGCTGCCGGGCATTGATCGAGCGGTACGGCGGCACGGTCGAGAAGTTCATCGGCGACGCGATCGTGGCGTTCTGGGGCACCCTCGCTGGCCAGGGAGGACGACTCCGAGCGGGCTGTCCGCGCCGCGCTCGTGCTCGACCAAACGGTGAGCAAGCTCGGCGGAGAGGTCGGGATGCCGAGCCTTCGCATCCGCGCGGCGGTGCTGACGGGTAACGCCGCCGTCGATGTGGGCGGCGAGCGCGAGGGAATGGTGCTCGGCGACACGCTCAACACGGTCAGCCGGCTGCAGTCGGTCGCGGCGCCCGGCACGGTCCTGGTCGACGACGTCACGCGACGCGCGTCCGAGGCTGCGATCGCGTACGAGGATGCCGGCATGCACGAGGTCAAGGGTCGGGAGCAGCCGGTGCACGCGTGGAGAGCTCTCCGGGTCGTCGCCGGCGTTGGCGGTGCGAATCGAAGTGCCGGTCTCAGGCGCCGTTCGTCGGCCGTGAGCGGGAGCTGCGGGGGATCATCGAGGCGGGTGAGTTGAGCGCCCAGGAGGGTTGTGCGCGGCGGGTGGCGGTGGTCGGTGAGGCCGGTGCCGGTAAGTCGCGCCTGGTGTGGGAGTTCTTCAAGTACCTGCAGTGGGCCGACGGTGGGCTGCTGGACTTCATCGACTACCTGCTCGAGTGGTCGGCCGAGTTCCCGATCTTCATCCTTGTGCTCGGCCGTCCGGAGCTTCGCGGGCGCCGGACGTCGTGGGACGTGCTGTCGCTCGAGCCCCTGGAGGCAGCGGCGATCACGACGATGATGGACGGCCTTGTGCCGGGCCTGCCCCGCGAGCTCGTCGCCGAGATCGTCCGCCGCGCCGAGGGGATTCCGCTGTACGCGGTCGAAACGGTGCGGATGCTGCTCGATCGCGGCCTGCTCACGCAGGCCGGCGCGCGCTACGCCGTGGCAGGCGACATCGGCGAGCTCGACGTGCCCGAGACGCTGCATGGGCTCGCGGCGGCGCGGTTGGATGGGCTGAGCGCGGCCGAGCGGGTGGTGCTGCAGAACGCGGCGGTCTTTGGACAGTCGTTCACGCCCGCGGCCGTCGTGGCCCTCGGCAACCGGACGCGTGATGAGGTGCAGAGGGTGCTCGACGGGCTGGTGACCAAGCAGGTGCTCGGCTTGAACAACGACCCGCTCTCGGCGGAGCGCGGTCAGTACCACTTCCTGCAGGCACTGTTGCGCACGACGGCCTACGGGACGCTGTCGCGCCGCGACCGTAAGGAGCGCCACCTCGCCGTCGCCCGCCACCTTCAGGAGGCGTGGGGTGAAAGCGCGCCAGAGCTGGCGGAGGTGCTCGCGGCGCATCTGCTCGACGCGGCCGAGGCGGACCCCGACGCCGCCGACGCGCGGCAGATCCGAGCTATGGCGTGCGAGACGCTCGCGGAGGCCGGTCGCCGGGCGCTGTCGCTGGCGCTCGGCCCCGAGGCGCAGCGCGCGTTCGATCGCGCTGCCGAGCTCGCCGAGCACGACAGCGCGCGCGCCGCGCTGCTCGATCAGGGCGGACGCGCCGCGGTCCAAGCGGGCAGCTATGTGGCCGGCCGCGAGCGACTCGAGCGCGCGGCCGCATTGTTCGAATCGGTCGGCAACCCGCAGGCGGCCGCGCAATCGCTCGCCGCGCTCGCGGTCGCGCTGCGGCGGGAGGATCGCTTCGAGGAGGCGATCGAGCTCAACCGACGCGCGCTTGCCGGCCTGGCGGAAGGAAGCGCGGACAAGGCCGCCGCGCTCGCGGAGCTGTCGACCAACCTCGCATTCCGCGGCGCGACCTAGCTAGGAGGTTGGTGTAGATCGACCTTCTGCGGGTGGGGTGCGCCGTGAGGCCCCGCCGTGAGCGGTCGGGATGGCCGGCCTGCGGTGACGGAAGCCTGGTGATGCTGCGCGTCGATGGGCCGGGAGACGCGTCGTGTCGGGTCGTGGACAGCGGTGAGCGGCGCTGAGGGGGCGTGATGCCCCTGTGAGGGTGTCAGGCGGTAGTGACCGCCCACTCGGTGGTGTGGTGGGTAACACCGAGCGTCGCGAGCCTGGCGAGGTTCACCGCGGCAGCCAGCAGCGAGAAGTCGGCATCGACTTTGGTTTGCCCACGAACGCGGGAGCGGCGGCCGCCGTGGCGGCGTCGCATCAGATGACCGATCTTGCGCTCGACCTTGGGGCGGGTCGCTGTGTAGTCGGCCTTCCACGCCGGGTCGGTCTGCCGCGCGCGAGCACGCTGAAGCTGCTGCTCGTAGACGCCGACCTCGATCGAGCGGCCAGCGGTCGAGGTGGTGCACCGGTCCGCGAGCGGGCATGAGGAGCATGCGTTGCCGAAGTGGGCGATCTGCCCGCCCTTGACCGGGCGTAGCCGGGCGGTCTGTCCCGCGGGGCACGTGACCGTGCCCGCGTCCAGGTCGATCTGAAACGCGTCCTTCGCGTAGCGCCCGCCGGGCGCGTTCGGTGCCTGGACCTTGCACATGATCTCCACGTCGGCTTGCTCGAGCGTGTCCAGGACACTCCCGGCGCCGTACGCGGAATCGCCGTAGACCGCCAGCGGCCCGGTGGGGCCGGCCGGCGCCTCGTCCTCGGCCGGATCGCTGGCGTCCGGCTCGGCGAGCTCCTGCGCGAGCAGTTGCTCGACCGCCTGCCCATCGCCAACGTTGCCCGCGGTGACCGTCGTCGCGGTGATCAACTCCGAGTCCGGGTCGACCGCGACATGCCCCTTATAGCCGTCAAACCCGCGGGCGCTGGTCTTGTGGCCGTGCCGCGCATCCGGGTCGACGGTCGAGATGATCCGGTCCTTCGCGACCCGCCGCGCGATCCGGAACACCCCATCCTCACCCTCGTCGAGATCCTGCCCGACCACGGCAGCGAGCAACGCCGCGGCTTGCTTCACGCCGTCCGACAGCTCCCGGCCGTCCAACGCCCCGAGCAGCGCATGCGCGTCCTTCGCGAGCGCGTCGATCAACTGCTCGCGCGCCTGGCGGTCCTCGTAGTCGCAGACCGGTTTCCCCGCGGTCCGGTAGTCGTCATCGCGTGTGAACAGGCCACGCAGTTCGGCCTCCAACACCACGTCGCACGCGGCGAGCAGTCCGCGGATCGCGGAGCGGATCAGCGTGACCGTGTCCATCGTCGCGACCGCGTCATACAACGACGTCGAGTCCAACACCCGCCTGCGGCCAACCAGACCCGCCGCCTTCGCGGTCTCCAGCACCGCCTCGAAGATCCTGTCCGGCTGGTCGGACGCCCGAAGCCGGGCGCGCATATCGACCAGCACCGTATGCGCGAACGATGGGTAGTCGAACGCCAAGCCACCCGCCGCGTACTTCCACCTCGCATCGAACGCGAACCGGTCGACCGCCTCACGATCCGAGCAGCCCTCAAACCGCTGCAACACCATCACCACCGCCACGATCATCGGCGGCACACAGTTACGCCCCGAATCGGCGAACAGATCAGCGAACATCTCATCCGGGAACAGCCGGAAACACTCGCGATGCAACAACCCGTAGATCGAGTCCGGCGACACCCGACCATCGCAGAACTCCGTCGTCGTGAACACGTCCGTCTGCGTGGGAGTCAGTCCAAGGCTCATACCCTCAAGCATGACTTGAGGGTCGGACAGACCCACACCCCCTCAACCCGAAAAACACCAACCTCCTAGGACGCGTCCGAGGCCGCCGACGCAGCGCTGGCGATCGCCGAGCCGCTGCAGGAATGGCGGACCATCTGCGAGGCGTTCCTCACGATCAGCTACGTGCGGCAGAAGCAAGGGCGGTTGGAGGAGGCCAGGGCACCTCGCTTCCAGGGCATGCTGGTCTGGCGACGCGGCAACGCCGGCGCCGCGGATGAGCGGCTCGCGGCCGCTGCACGCGAGCTCCGCGATACCGGCGCGCGGTTCAACCTCGCCCAGGTGCTGCTCGAGCACGCCGAGGTGCTCAGCGCCAGCGGACGCGAGGAGGACGCCGAGCCGCTCCTTGCCGAGGCTCGCACGATCTTCGCCGCGCTCGGCGCAGGGCCATGGCTCGAGCGCTGCGACTCTTTGACGGTCCGGGTCAGCGCATGAGCGAGACGAGCGAGCCGAGTCGAGGCGGAGCGATCGTTACTTGGTGAAGTACCAGTCCTCAGGATTCATGAGGCCCAACGCATTCGCGGCGTAGCCACCAAGGTTCTTCGCGACCAGTGTTCCGGCATCGGCAGCATAGGTGCCGATCTGCGTGGGTCCGAAGATCACGGGTAGCTGCTGCTCGACGTACTGCGCGTAGGCTGTGAGCGCTTGCGGCTCCTGTGAGGCAGGGCCGGTGATCGTCTGAGTGGTGAGCCGCGTCATCTTCGGGTCGCTGTAGCTGCCGGCGTTCGCAGCCGACCCAGGGTCGTACAGCGGCTCCCCCGTAGGCAAGTAGTCCGGCCCGTACGCCCAGCCAGCGCCCCAGTTCTCGGCGGTCCACCTACACGCCGGCTGCATCGGCCGGCATGGCATGGCCGCGGAGGTGACGCTGGCGAAGATGTGCGTCGTGAGCGAGATGTCGACGCCGATCTTCCTGCCCTGTGTGGCGAGGTCCTCCATCTCGTCCTGGAGCGAGACCGCGCCCGACGCGTAGTCGACGTTGAACGAGATGCCCTCGCCGGGCTTGATCCCCGCGCCGCAGTCGCCGGGACCCGTCCCGGGCTTCACGCATGTGGTCGTCCCGCCCGGCACTACCTTCCAGCCGTTGGCGCTCAGCAGCTGCCGGGCGGCGAAGACCGAGAACGCGCACGCACGCGTCGAGACGGCCGGGGCGTTGACGAGCGGACTTGGCGGCGCCAGCGGGATGGAGCCGCACGTCGGGCTCGCGGTGCCGTGATCGAACGCGTTGATCCAGCCCTGCTGATCGACCAGGTGCTGGAGCGCCTGGCGGAAGTATGCCTGCCTGAAGACGTATCGGACCGGCTCGCCACCGGGCGCCGTCGGAGAGCTGGAGTTGAAGTTCAGCGGAAAGTAGTCGAACGAGTAGCTCGCCGCGCTGTTGACGTCGTAGCCCTCGGCAGCCAGCGTGGGGATCGCCGGCGCGTCTTCCGGCGGGATGTTCGCGATTGTGACTGCGCTCGGACCGCCTGAACGGAGCGCGATGTAGCTCGCCGCGTCGCTGTCGAACGACAGCTCGACCAGCTTCTTGATCGTCGGCTTCGGCGAGCCCGAGTAGGACGGGTTCGCGACTAGCGTCACCTCGCCGGTGTTCGTCAACCCCTGGAGCTTGAACGGACCGTCAACTACCCGCCACAAGGGCGATGTCGCCCAGCTCCCGAGCTTGCGCGCCTGGCCGTCGAGGAACTTGTAGATCGCTGTGGCGCCCGCCTGGGCCTACGCGAGCCCGCTCGCCGAAGTTCTCGCTTTCCGCGCAAGGCCTACTTCTTGAATAGCCCTAAGGGTGAAACGACGCAGAACGAGTGTGTCGAGCCGCCTGGTCGCGCGCGCGGCAAGGAGAGACAGTATCGGGACTGTAGCCATCGGCCATTGAAACGGCCCGAAGCAGAGAGGAAGTAGCCGTGTCAACATCGCAGGACATTGCACACGTAGCACCTGGCTTCCGGAAGGGATACCGGACGGTGCTGATGGCGGTCGGCGTGCTCGTCGCCGCGGTCATCACCGTCACCATCCTCGCGCTGGCCGGCGCGCACCAGAGCACCGTCGCGCGTCCAGCGACATCCTCCCAACCCGCCTTCGCGTCGACCCCACACATGCGCTATCTGGGCCCGCGCCAACAGCGCGCACTCATCGCGGAGGGCGCCGCCGCCGCCACCGTGGGCGCCGGCGTCGGCGTGGCGCATTACGTGTGCCTGGGATCCGCGCAGCGCTGCCTGCGCTAACGCACCGGGCTCCACGAACGCGACGACGTCGGAGCGCCTCGACCACAACACCGCAACGGGCGGGCGTCAGGAGCGCAAAGCGCGATGCCAGGGCTCACACGTGGTGTGCCGCGCGCGGTGGACCGCTCGCGGCACACCTGCCTGCCTGCGTCAGGTGATCGCGAGCGAAGTGTGACCAACGATGAGCCGCTCGCCGTGCCCGAATTCCAGCAGCGTGAGCCGGTAGCGCCCGCGCTCAGGGCCTGTCGGTGTCTAGCAAGCGCCTGACGCTGGCAGCGACGTTCTCGGGTCCAGCATCGCGATCCTCGACTTCAGCTGAACCCACATGCAGCCGCGGCCTCCTTGAACGCCGGCGACCCTAGGTTGATCGTGCTGGGGACGGCGAGCACGACTCCGTCCATGTCCTCCACAAGGCTGTAGTCGGTTGGGTTGGACGGCATCGTGAGCGTCGGATCGGGAAAGCCAGACACACCATGTCGCCGCATGCACTCCGAGACCTCGAGCGTCTGCACAATCGACTGCTCGCTCGGGTGTTGCGCGCCTGGGCCAGGGCCGGGTGGCGTCCCCCAGCCGCTGTAAATCCGTAGCCGTCGAGGCGACGGCGTAGGTTCCCTCAAGTCATTGGCAAGACGATTGAAGGAGGTCCTACGCCGTGAGACGTACCGTACCGCCGTCGGCGGAGATTGAAGCGAGGATCGATGGGTTGCTGGCCGGTGGGCTGGCGGCTGAGGATCCGCAGGGCGCGTTGTCGGAGTTGGCGTCGTTGGGGGCGAAGCTGATCATCCAGCGCGCCGTGGAGGACGAGTTCGATGCGTGGCTGGGGAGGGCGCGCTATGAGCGCAGGCCGGAGGCGCCGCCGGGGAAGCGCAACGGGTTTCGCCCGCGGAGCGTGCAGAGCGCCGAGGGCGAGGTCGACGTGGAGATCCCGCAGGTCCGCGAGGCGGCCGAGCCGTTCGTGTCCAAGCTGTTCCCGCGCGGCAAGCGGTTCTTGCGGACCGAGCCGTTGAAGGCGATGGTGATCGGCGCGTTCGTCAGGGGTTTGTCGATGCGCGACGCGGAGTCGTTGTGCGATGAGGCCGGGCTGGGAAAGGTCTCTAAGTCGACGGCGTCGCGGATCTGCAAGGAGCTGCGCGACCGGTTTGCCGCGTTCATGGCCAGAGACCTGTCCGGGATCCGGCTCGTCGCGCTGTTCCTTGATGCGATCTACCTGCCCGTCCGTCCGTCGGGCGCCAAGGAGGGCGTGCTGTGCGCCTGGGGGATCAGCGAGACGGGCGAGCGGGTGCTGCTGGCGGTGATGCTCGGGATGCGCGAGTCCGAGGACGACTGGACCGCGCTTGGACGCGATTTGACAGGCCGCGGGCTACCGTGTCCTCAGCTGGTCATCGCCGACGGGGCCCCCGGGCTCAACAACGCGATCGAGCAGTGCTGGCCAGAGGCGGACCGTCAGCGCTGCACGGTCCACCGCCTCAGGAACCTGTTGGCGAAGCTGCCCGAGCGCGAGCGAGAGCGCGTCCGCGCCGCGTACTGGCAGGCGCTCGACGAGGCCGACTCGATCAGCGATGGCGAGCGACGGATACGCGAGCTGATCGGCGAGCTGACCGACAGTGGCTACCACGCCGCGGCCGCGCGCCTGGCCGAGGACCTCGACGCGCTCATCGTCCATCTGAAGTATCCGCTGCGCCACCGGCGCAAGTGGCGATCGACGAACCTACTCGAGCGCTCGCTCGGGGAGGTCCGCCGGCGCACCAAGGTGATCGGTCGATTCCCCGGCGAGCACTCATGCCTATCGCTGTGCTGGGCGGTGCTGGACCTGATCATCACGCAGTCCACCCGTGTCGTGTTCACCGACCTGGAGCGCCATGCGCTGCACACCATCGGCGACACTCACTCTCTCCCCAGCCCGAAGGAGGTCGCTGCAGCGTAAGGTATAATGTAACTATTGGTACGAACCTGCGCCGTCGAATTTACAGCGGCACAGGGACGCCACCCAGGGCCGGGCAGCAGCTTGGAGCAGTCCGAGTGCGCAGTCTTGAACGACGGCGAGTAGGGGTTAATGCTGTTGTCGGGGATGTGGAATTGGACTCCACCGCCGACGCTGGTCGGGTCGGGGAAGTTCAAGACCTCGTGCGAGCGCATGCAGTCGGAGTACTTGACGCCTTGCGCGAATTGACCCGACGCCGCCGCCGTGCTGCTCGACTTCGAGGACCCGCAGCCGGAGATCGTCACCGCACACGCTATGGCGGGGAGCATGATCAGCACCTTGTGGCCTGTCGGGTAGGCCATCGGCTCAGGCGTAGCAGACGCCAGGTAACCAAGACGTAACAGCGGCTGAAGGACTACGAGCCGAGACGACCGTCGGGAGCGAGGTACCTGGCGCCGCGGGAAAGGAGGCCCGGATCTTGTGTTGCTGATTGCGGCTGCCTGGGCTCTACGCTCGCGCGCCGATCCCTGGATAGTTCAGGACGAACCCGTCCGGATCGAACGTGATGTCGCTAACGAAGTCGCCCGCGCGGAACCGCACGACGCCGTTTCCCAAGGGTTCGTATCGCTGCTCGGACACGCTGACTTCTAGCGAAGGGACCTCGACCCAGCGCATGAGATAGCCACGCGATAGGCCCGCGTCGAGCAGTCGGTGTCGGATCACCGGCAATGAGTTGAAAAGTGGCGACCAGCCGAGATCAAAGAAGTCGGCGCCATCGAGGGCCAGATCGAGGGTCCGTTCACCGACTAGCTCAAGGTGGAGAGCTCCCGGCTCGAGCCGGTATCGAAGCTCGTAGGTAACCCCAAGCTGCGTGCCAGAAGCGACGAAATCCGGTGCAGTCCGCTCAACGTGCGCGACCTCCATGCGCGGAGCGCGGTGGCGTCCCTGTGCCGCTGTAAATTCGACGGCGCAGGTTCGTATCAATAGTTACATTATACCTTACGCTGCAGCGACCTCCTTCGGGCTGGGGAGAGAGTGAGTGTCGCCGATGGTGTGCAGCGCATGGCGCTCCAGGTCGGTGAACACGACACGGGTGGACTGCGTGATGATCAGGTCCAGCACCGCCCAGCACAGCGATAGGCATGAGTGCTCGCCGGGGAATCGACCGATCACCTTGGTGCGCCGGCGGACCTCCCCGAGCGAGCGCTCGAGTAGGTTCGTCGATCGCCACTTGCGCCGGTGGCGCAGCGGATACTTCAGATGGACGATGAGCGCGTCGAGGTCCTCGGCCAGGCACGCGGCCGCGGCGTGGTAGCCACTGTCGGTCAGCTCGCCGATCAGCTCGCGTATCCGTCGCTCGCCATCGCTGATCGAGTCGGCCTCGTCGAGCGCCTGCCAGTACGCGGCGCGGACGCGCTCTCGCTCGCGCTCGGGCAGCTTCGCCAACAGGTTCCTGAGGCGGTGGACCGTGCAGCGCTGACGGTCCGCCTCTGGCCAGCACTGCTCGATCGCGTTGTTGAGCCCGGGGGCCCCGTCGGCGATGACCAGCTGAGGACACGGTAGCCCGCGGCCTGTCAAATCGCGTCCAAGCGCGGTCCAGTCGTCCTCGGACTCGCGCATCCCGAGCATCACCGCCAGCAGCACCCGCTCGCCCGTCTCGCTGATCCCCCAGGCGCACAGCACGCCCTCCTTGGCGCCCGACGGACGGACGGGCAGGTAGATCGCATCAAGGAACAGCGCGACGAGCCGGATCCCGGACAGGTCTCTGGCCATGAACGCGGCAAACCGGTCGCGCAGCTCCTTGCAGATCCGCGACGCCGTCGACTTAGAGACCTTTCCCAGCCCGGCCTCATCGCACAACGACTCCGCGTCGCGCATCGACAAACCCCTGACGAACGCGCCGATCACCATCGCCTTCAACGGCTCGGTCCGCAAGAACCGCTTGCCGCGCGGGAACAGCTTGGACACGAACGGCTCGGCCGCCTCGCGGACCTGCGGGATCTCCACGTCGACCTCGCCCTCGGCGCTCTGCACGCTCCGCGGGCGAAACCCGTTGCGCTTCCCCGGCGGCGCCTCCGGCCTGCGCTCATAGCGCGCCCTCCCCAGCCACGCATCGAACTCGTCCTCCACGGCGCGCTGGATGATCAGCTTCGCCCCCAACGACGCCAACTCCGACAACGCGCCCTGCGGATCCTCAGCCGCCAGCCCACCGGCCAGCAACCCATCGATCCTCGCTTCAATCTCCGCCGACGGCGGTACGGTACGTCTCACGGCGTAGGACCTCCTTCAATCGTCTTGCCAATGACTTGAGGGAACCTACGCCGTCGCCTCGACGGCTACGGATTTACAGCGGCTGGGGGACGCCACCCGGAGCGCGGTCAGCAACCCAAGCCAAGTCGGTCGGCATGTCCCAAAACGGTAGCGACGCGACCCGTCGGGCACGATCGCTGACCGACCGAGCAGGCTCGAGTCCTCGCCTACCCGGTCGCACTCCTCGCCGTTGGCCGCACCCGCCGACCGGACCGATGAGTTCCGCGGTGCGCGGCTGTCTATCTCCCGAGAGCCGACCAAGAACACGCGCAGCGATGAGTAACCGCTTGCTGACGGGACCGACGGTGGCTGAGATCGCGCGAACCCCGAGGAGAGAGCCCGTAATGACGACACCGCACACCGAACTCGACACCCGCTTCAGCGAGCCCGGAGCAACACGCACCAGTTGGGAGGACACGCTTGAGGCAATCAAGCACGCCGAAATCTTCTGGATCTCGACCGTCCGCAAAGACGGCCGGCCACACGTCACCCCGCTCGTCGCCGTCTGGCTCGACGACGCGCTGCACTTCTCAACAGGCCCCGATGAGCAGAAGGCGCGCAACCTCGCCGGCAACCCTCACGTCGCGCTGACCACTGGCGCCAACGGCTGGCAAAGCGGCCTCGACGTTGTTATCGAAGGCGAGGCGGCGCGCGTCACCGACTCACAGCAACTCGACCGCCTCGCTGCAGCCTGGGCGCAGAAGTGGGACGGGCGATGGCAATACAAAGTCAGTCAGGATGGCTTTCGACACAACTTCGGGACCGCGCTCGTGTTCGCCGTCCGCCCAGCCAAAGTCCTTGCCTTCACCAAGGGCGGCTTCACCCATACCCGACATCGCTTCTGAGGCGCCGACGCCACACACGACGCTCGGGCGAGGTTCGCGCGGCGGCGCAAAAGCAGGTGGCATGGACGACCTGAACTGACTCTTCTGCATCCGCTCGGCCCCAGAGCGCCACCACTTTTCCCACCGAAGTAGTCTAGGCGGCGCGTGCTCAGGTGATCGAGCGACAGGCCAAGCGTGGTATCCAGCGGCGGCAGTCTTCTTCGTAGCCCATCGACGTCATTGGTCGGTCGCGAGGATGATGCGGCAAGCGTGTGCGCGTTGCTGCGCCGGACCGATGTGCGTCTGGTGACGCTCACCGGCCCTGGCGGGGTGGGCAAGACCAGCCTCGCCCGGCATGTGGCGGCGCAAATCGCGCCCGGCTACGAGGACGGCGAATGCTTCGTCGCGCTCGAATCCGTCCGCGACCCCGCACTCGTGCCGGCGGCGATCGCCCAAGCTCTCAGGCTACGCGAGGCGGGCGCGGTGAGTCTGGTGGATCGCGTCGCGTCGTTTCTGTTCGACCGGCGGATGCTGCTCGTCCTTGACAACTTCGAGCACGTTGCGTCCGCCGCGATGGTCGTGGCCCAGTTGCTGGCTGCTTGCCCGTTGCTCGAAGTGCTGGCGACCAGTCGGGGGAGCCTGCGACTGTCGGGCGAGCACGAATTTCCAGTCGAGCCGCTCGCGTTGCCCGATCCCGAGGAGAGCTACGAAGTCGACGCGCTGGGCGCCTATCCGGGGGTCGAGCTCTTCGTCGAGCGGGCGAAAGCAGTGCGCCCGGATTTCCGCCTTTCGGAAGATAACGCGGGAGCGGTCGGCGCGATCTGTGCCCGCGTCGATGGTCTGCCGTTGGCAGTCGAACTGGCTGCCGCGCGGGTGAGGCTGCTTTCGCCCTCTGAGATCGTCGCGCGGCTCGCGCATCCGTTCGAGCTGCTCACGGGCGGGTCGCGTGACCTGCCCGACCGCCAACGCACGTTGGGTGACACGATCTTGTGGAGTCTTGCCCTGCTTGACCGCGGCGCGCGGAGGATGTTTGCCCGCCTGGGAGTGTTTGCGGGCGGCTTTACCGTCGACGCGGCGGAGGCCGTCGCCGGTGGCCGTGCCGCCGCGGCGATCGACACCCTTGCAGTGCTCATCGATCACGGCCTGGTCCAGCGCCCGGTGGAGATGGGTCCGGCCTCGCGACCGAGGCTGCTGGAGACAATCCGTGAGTTTGCACTCGAGGAGCTCGCTGCGAGTGGCGAGCAGGACGATGTTCGAGCCGCGCACGCCGCCTTCTACGTTGCGCTGGCTCGCAGCGGTGACAGCGAGCGCCTCGAGCCCGAGCAAGGGAACCTGCGCGCGGCCCTGCGCTGGTATTTGGCCCGCGAAGATCAGGATGGCGCGCTCGCGCTGTCGTCCGCGTCGTCGGCGTTCTGGTTGTCGCGGGGTCACTTGAGTGAGGGTCGCGGTTGGCTCGAGCAGGCCCTCGCCCTCGGCGACGGCCCGCCCACGGCGGACCGTGCTCGAGCGTCGATCGCCGCCGGTCTGCTCGCCTACCATCAGGCCGACTACGCCGTCGCGGTGACGCATTTGCAGCGGGGCCTCGATCAATGTCGCGCGCGTGGCGACGAGGCAGACGTCGCGCGGGCGCTCGCGGCGCTCGCGCTCGCTCGTACGCGCGCGGGCGAGCTAGCACCGGCGCTGCACCTGGCCGAGGAGGCGTTGGACGCGTACCGCCGGCTCGATGACGAGGCGGGCGTTGCCCGCTCGCTCGAGACGCTGGGGCGCGTGCTGTGGATTCGGGGTGACTACGGGCAGGCACGCGCCCGGCTGCAGGAGAGCATCGTCGTGGCCCGCCGGCAGGGCGCTCGCGATGTAGCCGCGAGCGCGTCGCAGGGTCTCGGCTGGGTGGCTCTCGCCGACGGTGACCTGGAAGGCGCTGACGCGCTGCTCGAGGAATCCCAGGCCGAGTTTCGCGAGCTCGGCGATCGCTGGTGGGCGCTGCGCGGGATGTGCGGACTGGGCCACGTCGCCGCCCGACGGGGCGCGCACGCGGCGGCCCGCCTGCGGTTCGCGCAGGGCCACGAGATCGCGTGCGAGCTCGGCGACCCGATGCTCGAGGCGGCGTGCGTCGAGGGGTTGGCGGGCGCGTACGGGCCTGCCGTGTCGGCGCGGCTGCTTGGGGTCGCCGAAAGCCTCCGTGAGCTGGCGGGCGCGGCGTGGCCGGCGTTCGTGTATGCCGAGGCCGAACGCAGCGCCGACCGCGCGCGGCGCGCCCTGGGCGATGAGCGGTTCGCCTCCGAGTGGGCACGCGGGAGGGCGATGGGGGCCGCCGAGATCCTCGGCCTTGCGCGTCCCCGTCCGTCAGAGCATCCAGCCGGGCTCACCCTGCGCGAGGTCGACGTGCTGCGACTGGTGGCGGCTGGCCTTACCGACGCCCAGGTGGCCGAACGGCTGGTCCTCAGCGTGCGCACCGTCCACTCCCACGTGCGCTCGATCTATCGCAAGCTCGGCGTGAGCTCTCGCTCGGCGGCAACCGGTTACGCGTTGCGACAGGGCCTGGGCTAGGCAAAACTGCCTAGCCTCCGCTCGCGCGTTCCGGTAACAGGTTCGGCATCCCTGCCGTTGGCGAGTGCGGCGGCCAGGGGTACCGTGCTGTCGATCGTCGGGATTGACACTGTCGTGACACCGCAGCCCCCCAAATCGCGAACCGATCCCGTGAGCTTGTCCAGCAACGTGATCGCGCGTTCCACGCTCGACGGCCGACAACCCGGCGCGGAGTCGCGGCCGCAGTTGCGTCGGCTTGATCCGATGGTCCTCCCGGATCGCATCGACGTGCTCTACCGCGCGGCGTGGGCGCTGTGCGGTTCCCGTCACGAGGCGGAGGACTTGGTCCAGGAAACGTTCGCGCAAGTGCTGAGGCGCCCGCGCCTGCTTCGCAGCGAGAGCGACGTCGGTTACCTGCTGCGCGCCCTGCGCAACACCCACGCCAACCGTCAGCGGACGGCGATGCGGCGGCCGATCACGGTCCCGCTGCTCGAGACTCATTCCAATGACCGCGGCGACGTCGTTGCAAGCATCAGCGCGCGTGAGCTGATGGCGGCGATCGCTGCCGCCCCCGAGCCGTATCGAGACGTGGTGGTGGCCGTCGACGTGGTTGGGCTGTCCTATCGGCAGGCAGCGCGTCAGCTGCGCACGCGCGAGGCGACCATCACGAGCCGCTTGTCCCGCGGCCGCCAGCACGTCGCTCGAGCTCTGTCGGGGTTGGCGGGCTAGAGATGCCAATCGGGTTTCCGTTTTTCGCGGCCGGAGTGGGGTTCTTCTCGTGACCGGCAGGAGCGGCATGCCGCTCATCGCGACGGTCGAGTACCTCGTCGAGGTGGCCAAGGACTGGACGCTGGCTCGTTTCGCGGCCGCACAGAGCAGCGAGTTCGTGCTCGGTCCCCATCGCTTTGAACTGAGCGGCGCCGGCGTTCAGCGGAATTCACTGGCGCCAGACTCCCCCGAGGCGGCATCTCCGCTCGAAGCCGTCCGGCGAGCGCCGATACCGATCGCCTGGTCGCACAGCACGGTCGTGACCTTGCTCGCAGACTCCGACACGGGCACGGTGGAGTTCGAGCAAGAAATGATCGAGATCTTGGCGATGGAGGGCGAGACGGTGCTAGCGGAGGCCGCCGCAGTGATTCGCATTCCCGGTCTTCCGCCGTGCCTCGGCCCGTTCCACTGTCCCTCATGACCCCGGACGAGCCGCGCTATCCCCGCCTGGCTATGGATGCCTCACCACGAGCGTTCGAGCAGCTGAAGCGCTTGGTGTACGAGCTGCTCGCGCATACCGGGCGACATGTCAATCGATCCTCACGCCAAGCGCCGATCAGCCGGATCGTATGCGCATGAAAGCCCGTGCTAACACGCGGTGCACCGGCGACCAAGGCTCGGCCTCCGCGCAAGGAACGCGCGGGCAGATCGTAGACGAGCTCATACACGACTATGTGAGTTGGCGCGAGGCGTGCGCCGTGGTCGCCGCGTCATATGAGAACTGGAGGTGCTCGGATCGCCCGGACAAGAAGCTCGCCTTCAGCGTGTATGTCGCGGCACTCGACCGCGAAGAGCAGGCGGCGACTGCCTACCAGCTAGCCGTCGCGCGGGTCGCAACGGCGTAGGCGGCCGGCGACACGGCTCATCGCGTGCGAAGCCCGGGACGGACGGCCCCACCGACGTGCCCGCGCGTCTTCTGCGCCGCACGCGCCGTCGAGCTACTCAACCAGAGGAGGCTCGCGCAGTGACGCGTTGATGTGTTCGGATAGCGCCGTGGCTGCTGCGCGCTCTGCAGCTAATCGCTGCTGCTCGTCATCCTTATCGAACAGTTCAGCTGCATAGGCCGTGGAGGCCGCCTCCCAGAGGTTGCGAAGCCTGTCAGTGTCAAGATGCGCTTGACGGCGCATCGTCTCCACGGCCGAGGCAAGCACCCCTGCTGGGACGTCGGCGCCGTAGAGCTGCACTGCTTCCACCTTGCGAACGAATGTGAACGTGTGCTGCTCGGTCAGGACTGGCTGGTGCAGGACGCGCTCGACACGCGTCGAGGCATCGTCGAGAACGAAGGTCGAAACGCTGAACCTAGGGTACGGCTGGATGGCGGACAGCCAGTCTCGCCGGCGCTCCTCGGCGCTCCGCTCGTGGCGCTCATCGATGGTCAGGCCCGCGTACTCCGCGACATGCACCCAGCCCCAGTGCGTAGCCGCCAATAGGACCCCGAGAACCGCGAGGACCAGACCGATTACGCCCCCGCCGTTGAACAGGACCTGCGAGCCGCCATACAGCAGCAAGAGCACGCCCGCCACCAGCGAGACCCCGGTAAGGATCGAGCCGGCAATGACGAGCCGGTCATGCTCGTGCCTTAAGACGGGCGGCTCCAGGCTCTGTTCGGCGGCCGGAAGATTGAACCGATCCTGACCCAGCAGACGCCGATCGGCTGCGACTCCGAGGAATCGGGTCATGCCTTCGCTGCGGTCGAGCATCCTTCCAGTCGCCATCACCGTTCTCCAGCCGTGCTTAGGCGCCGTTGGTACGTGCCCGCAGCGCACCATTGCCGCCGCTCTTCGCGGCGTCCGCGGCGAGACTTCCCGTGAGCATGCCCTGTTGGACCTGGTCCATCAGAGAACCAACCGAGGCCGGCGAGTGCGGCAGCAGAAGCGTCGTCATGTTGCCGTGCTCACCGACTGACCGGATCGTGTCCATGTACTGCGTCAGCGCAACCAGCCCCATCGCTTCCTTCGGGTCGATTCCCTGTTCGTCCGCCAGGATGGCCAGCGAGTCCTTGAGTCCCCGCGCGATTGCCTCCCGCTCCGCTGCCACCCCTTCGCCGTGCAGACGCATCGACTCCGACTCCGCCTCGGCCTTCTTGATCCGCAGCGTTTTGTCGCCCTCACCCTGGGCCGTCGCGGCCTCCTGGTTGCGACGCGCGGCATTGATGTTGTTCATCGCGTCCTTGACCCGCTGATCTGGTTCGATGTTCGTGATCAGCGCCTTGATGATCTCGTAGCCGTAATCCGCCATCTGCGTCTGCAGGGTGTCTTGAATGTGCTTCGCGATCGTGTCCGCATCGGCGTATGCCTCATCGAGGTCCATCGTTGGGATGTGTGAGCGGACAACGTCGAAGGCGTAGGACTTCATCTGCACCTCCGGGTCATCCAGCTTGTAGAACGCGTCCTTGACCTTGTCCTGCTCGGCGCCGACCATGTACTGGATCGCGAGCTTGACAACCACGAACACGTTGTCCTGGGTCTTGGTCTCGATATCCGCGTTCAACTGCTCGACCTGCAAGCTCATCCGGCCCGCAACCTTCTCGACGAAAGGCGACTTGCGCTGCAGGCCAGGTCCCGCGACCCGAACGAACTTCCCGAACCGCTCGACGATCGCGCGTTCCTGCTGCTCCACGGTGAAAAAGAAAAAAGGCATACGATGGTCCTTTCGGTTGGTCCGATCGGCCTCTCGTGAAGAGCCTGCCATCGCGCATCTGTCCTGCGCAATGGGCCTAAGCAAGTCGCAACGGTCTGTACGCATAACCTCGCCTTCGCGAGGCGTCGCGCCAACAGCAAAACCAGGTGCTAGCCACGCCATTCGCGCCAGCCTGGTCGCCACCGGTTTCGATGTCTACAGAGTTTGTGGTCGACGGATACTTATCTCCGACACAGAATAGCAGATGGCAGCCCGTCCCGGCTGCGCTCCGCCACCGCGTTGTCTTCGAAAAAGAAGATCAGTGGCGAAGCCGTCTGCGCCTGCGTGCGCACCCGCCCTCCGGCGAGCTCGCGTGTCTGCTCAAAGGCGCGCGAGAAGTCGCGTTCCTGCTCCATCGCGACTAGTACTATGCCATGTAGTAGTTATCAAGAACCGTCCGAAGAAATCCCGTGCAGACCATCAGATTCATGTCTCAAATGGCCGCGACAGGGTGGATGGGGTACGTAGCGAGCTGTTCAGCTTCCCTGAAGTCCTCGATGTGTTCGTCACCAGTCGGCCTGACGCGCTCGTCGTGGTCTGTTCAGGCCGTCCGCGCCCCGGGGATTGGCTGGGGGCCCTCCGCAGAGTTGGTTATGACGTGCCGGCGAGGCGACGCGCGACGGCGGCCGCGTTCGATCCTGACCGGGCCGATGTCCTCGAGCGAGCCGACCGCCAGGCACCATTCGCTTCCACGCCGGCGGCGGTGCGTCGAGCCGGCACAGAAGCGTTCCGGCCAAGTTTTGAACGGCCAACGCGGGCTCGCTTTTGCAGAGCTACTATGGCGTGTAGTAAGAACTCGACGATGAACCGAACCTAGGAGTAAGAAGATGTTCAGAGCCCAAGAAAGCTCGCGCTACGGCGACCTCTCGATCGAACAGGCCCGGCTAATGCGGGCCGATCAGGCCAGATTGGCGGCGTTGTATGCGGATCGCGTCGAGCAGGCTCAGGCCGCCGCTGAGTGCGGCGCGATGGCGCACTGGATGCGCGAGTACCGACGCTCCACGCTGAGATGCCGCCTGCTGGGCGAGCGGATTCGAACGGAGGGTTGCCATCCACGCGCCGAGACAGGCAAGCGTGAACCAACGCTCGTCCGACTTGTCCCGCGACCCGCCGTAGACGTCCCCACGACCGGGGAAGCGGCCTGAGGCGGCGGGTCGCCGCGTCGGCGCAGGAAGCACGAGGCGAGCCGGCTCGGCTGCGCAGCACGGGCTCTTTGCTCTTCGTAAGTCGCACGTCGGGCAGCCAGACTTTGTCCGTGGACCTCGTAGGAGGCACAGCAATAGGTGAGGCCGAGGGGTCGCACATGAGGCCGAGCGGGGCCCCAACCGATGAGTCTCTGCCATTCCGGCTTGCAGGTTGCTACACTCCGTCGTAGATGCCCGACCGAAGAGTCAAGACGTCGCCGCAAGAGTCAGTTCCCCCACCGCTTCACGAGCTCGAGACCGAGGTTATGGAGGAGCTCTGGAGATCGGGGGAAGCGCCCGTTCGTGCGGTCATGGACGCCCTGAATGGCCGCACTGGCAAGAAACGGGCATACACCACTTACATGACGATCATGGCCCGGCTCCACAAGAAGGGCATGCTCGTCCGCCGCCGCGAGGGAAAGACCGACTTCTACGCGCCCAGTCAGGACCGCGAGGAGTACCTGGCGCAGCGGGCGCGGGCGCAAGTCGAGGACCTCGTCGCTCAGTACGGGGACGTGGCGCTGAGCAACTTCGCCCAGCAGATGGCCAGCTTGGATCCGGCACGACGCCGCGCGCTTCAGCGCTTGGCGCGCAAGGCGTAGACAGGCGACCTCGAGCGCTCTGAGCGGGCGCCGTCGCCTTTTCGTCTCCCTGGCGGCGATCAAAGGCTGGGAATAGTGGCGACCAACGATGCTATGTAGCAGGCTGGGTCAGATGGACGATAAGACGTTGACTCGGCGCTACTACGGCGACTCGTAGTGTTCTCTGCTCGGCGGGAAGGTTTTGCCGCCCAGGCCGTCATTGACAAGTAGAAGCAACTACTACGCGTCGTCGTGAAACGTTCGCGCCCAACGAGCTAGTCGCTGAAGGAGTTCTACGCAATGAAGAAATCTGCGTTCTTGCCCGCCCTACGGCGCGTAGGTCACCTATGGCTGAGCTAACTGGGACTCGGTCCCTGACGGCCACACGTATGCTCGGTGCCGCCGCGTTGCTCGTTATCGGTGGCGTTCACTACCAGCAATACCACTATGCGTTCTACTCGAGCATCCCGACGATCGGCCCGCTTTTTCTTTTGAACTTCATCGCAGCGACCGCACTGGGGCTGTTCCTGCTCGCGCCGGTCAGGTCTCGGCTTGGACGCCGCGTCAGTTCGCTCGACCAATTGGCCGCGGTTGCAGGCGTTGGCGTCGCGGCGGGTGGGCTCGTCGCGCTACTGGTGAGCGAGCAGACACCCCTGTTTGGCTTCATGGAGCACGGCTATCGGTTCGCGATCGTCCTCGCGATCGTATCCGACGCTGTAGCCATCGTGATGCTGATGCTGTTCCTGATTCGCACGCGCAGCGCCACACGCAACTCGACGGCGTCACCCTCGCACGAGCGACCCCGCATGCCGTCAGCCGGCGAGTCCATCAACGAACGACCTGTCTCCCCGGCTGCGTGGACGCGGCAGCCGTAGCGATGGTGGCTCCTTCGCTCTGCCGCGGCTGCAGTGGCCGATGGATCTTAGCGTCGTTGCCGGAACTGCGCGACGAGATCCAGTGGCTCGGGTTGGCGCTGACCGAGGCCGTCTTCTACGGCCTGGTGGCCGGACTCCTCGCCGATGTGCTCTGAGCCTGGCGCCATCGTGGGCAACGAGAGTGACCGTATTCTCCTCACCGGCGCGACTGGCTATGTCGGCGGCCGGCTGCTGCGACGTCTGGAGGACGAGAACCGCCGCCTGCGGTGCCTAACCCGCAGGCCGAGCGTCCTGGCGCGGCGGGTCGCCCCCACCTCAGAGATCGTTGCGGGGGATCTGTTGGAACCCGAATCGCTGGCACCCGCGATGACCGGCGTCCAAGTCGCCTACTACCTCGTGCACTCGATGGATGCACCGGGGAGCTTCGAAGAGCTCGATCGGCGCGCGGCGAGTAACTTCGCTAAATCGGCGCGAGAGGCGGGAATCCGCCAGATCGTCTATCTGAGCGGCCTCGGATCCGGCGGGGATCTGTCTCCCCACCTCGCGAGCCGGCACGAGGTCGGCGAGATCTTGCGTGGCTCAGGGGTCGTGACAACGGAGCTACGGGCGTCCGTTGTCATCGGCGCGGGGAGCGCCTCTTTTGAGACGTTGCGGGCAGTGGTGGAGTGCCTGCCTGCGATCCCGGCGCCAAAGGGGGTCGAGACCGCCGCCCAGCCAATCGCGATCGGAGACCTCGTCGATTATCTCGTCGCAGCTCTCAACTTGCCGCCGCGTAGCGCGATCTTCGAAATTGGAGGCGATGACCGGGTCACCTACGCCGAGGTGATGCGCGAGTACGCTCGCCAGCGCAAATTACGCCGGCGGGTTGTGCCCTTGCCCCGGCAAACACTGCGCGCGTCGCGGTTAATGCTCGGCGTGCTGACACCCATGTATGGACGGGTCGCCGCCGCGATGGTCGAGAGTCTGCGCAACGAGACCGTCGTGCGTGATCCTGCCGCCCGCGAGGCTTTCGCGGTGAGGCCACGCGGGCTCTCGGAGGCGATCGAGCGGGCACTTGTGGGCGAGGACCACGAGTTCGCCGAGACGTCGTGGGGTGACGTGCTCTCGACGACGCCGTCGTCGCGGTGGGGCGGAACTCCGGTGAGGCGGCGGCTGGTCAGCTCGCGTGTTGGACGTGTGCCCGCGAGTCCGCAGGAGGCGTTTGCCCCGATCCAGAGGATCGGCGGGGAGCGCGGGTGGTACGCGGCAGACTGGTTCTGGTCGATGCGCGGTTTGCTCGACGAGCTCCGCGGTGGCGACGGCCTGAGGCGAGGGCGGCGGCACGCGCATGACCTTCACATAGGGGATCGGGTCGACTTCTGGCGCGTCGAGCGCGTCGAATCGGATCGCCGGCTCCTGCTCGCCGCGGAGATGAAGCTGCCGGGACGCCTCTGGTTGCGGTTCGACGTGGAGGCCGCCGGCCGCGGCAGCGAGATACGCCAGACGACGGTGTTCGATCCCGCCGGATATGTCGGGCTCGCCTATTGGTATTTGCTCTACTCCGTGCACCACGCGATCTTCAAGGCAATGCTGCGCGGGCTTCAGCGCGCGACCAACTCCACGGCGCCCTTTGCTATGTCCTCGGGCCAACCGCAACCCCGTCACGAGCACGACCAGCAGCTCACAGCAGTGCCGGGGTTGTGCCCTAGGGCGTGGGGCCGCGGCGCCGGGGCCTGAGTGGCCCCGGCGCCGGCGTGGGTCCGCTAGTACTCTGAGGGCTTGTTGTGGATCGTGATCAGGCTGACGATCTTCCCGTCGCGGACGCTGAAGTAGTTGGTGAGGATAAGCGGGTCCGGGAGGCCGGTCTTGTCGTAGGCGCCGTCATAGGCAGCGCGAACGATCGTGTCACCGTAGTGATCGATGACCTCGGTGACGTTCATCGTGACGTTGTCGCCGACGATCTCCTTGGCTACGAACGCGCGAATTGCGTCCAGGCCCTGTATCTCGCGGCTTACATCGTTGATGAAGGCGTCCTCGGCAAAGGTCGCGACGACGGCGTCGGTGTCGAAGGCGTTGACTGCAGCGGACGTGCTCGGCGAGCACTCCGGTCAGGGTGGTGGTGGCGGTAGGCATGTGATGCTCCTGTCTGGAAGTCGCGGTCCCCGTCGTGTCTCCAGGGCTCCCGCCGAGAATGCGACCTCTCACATGGGGAGAGTCAAGGCCTGCGTGCCCGGTTGACTCTCCCCTCAGGGGAGAGTCGATACTTGTCGTGATGACGCCAGCGACGATCGGCATCGGCGACTTCGCCAGGGCCACCCACCTCACGATCAAGACCCTTCGCCACTACCACCGCATTGGGCTGCTCGAGCCCGCTGAGGTCGACGAGTTCACCGGCTATCGCCGCTACGGCACCGACCAAATTCCCCAGGCGCTCATCATCTCCCGATTCCGCGCACTCGACATGCCGCTGGACACGATTCACGAGGTCCTCTCCGCGCCAGATCTCGTGACGCGTAACGCGGTAATCGCCGCGCATCTGGAGCGTCTCGAGGCCGCCCTCGAGCACACGCGGTCAGCGGCTCAGTCGCTGCGCGATCTACTCGGAAGAGCAGAGCCGCCACCCACGACGATCGAGCACATCGCAGTCCCCGCAACCGCCGCAGCGGCGATCACCGCCACGATCGCCGCCGACGACGGAACGATCCCGTGGATCCTCGGCGCTTTTGGCGAGCTCCGCGCGACCCTCGCCGCGCAGGACATCACGGTTACCGGCCTAGCCGGCGGGATCTACGCCGACGAGCTGTTCACCGAAGCGCTCGGCGAAGCGACCGTGTTCCTCCCATGCCCGGGCGAGATCCGCCCCGCTGGACGGGTCAAGTCGGTGGTCGTCCCGGAAGCCGAGCTGGCGACGATCGTGCACGGCGGCCCCCACACGGGTCTCGACCGCTCGTACGGCGCGTTGGCCGCCTATGTTGCCGAGCACGCGCTCGCGGTACCCGGACCGATCCGCGAGTACTACCTCACCGACCTCGCCGACACGCCCGACCAGGAGCAGTGGCGCACGCGCATCGGATGGCCGATCTTCCAGACCACGCCGTGAGGCGCGCATCTACGAGTGAGAAAGTCCAGAGGATCGCGACCGCCTGCGCGACTGAGAGCTCGAGAGTCAAGCGCGCCGATCGGGAGACCGACCAGGCCTGACGCCCTCTAGTCCGCTGAGGACGATGTCGTAGATTCGCTCCGCTTGTGCTTTCCAGTCGCTTGCCGGATCGAGTTGCCATAGACCGGCGAGCGCGAGGATCACGTCGTCGGCGTCGAGGTCGGGCCGCAGGGTGCCGGCGGAGATGTTCGCCTGCAGGAGGCGGTCGAGCGCTGCGACGATCGAGTCGTAGGTATCGGTGGAGGACAGATCGTTTCCCGGGGTGGTGGCCTTGCGCAGGGCGTCGGCAAGTCCGTGCTTGGTCACGGCGTATCGCGCAAGCCGCTCGACCCAGCTGCGCAGCGCGTCGCTCGGCTCATGCTGCGCCAGGAGCAGGTCGGCCGCGTCGACGAGCCCCCGAACCTCGTGCTGGTAGGTGGCGAGCACGAGCTCTTCTCGTGTGGGGAAGTGCCGGTACAGGGTCGCGTTGGCGACGCCCGCTCGCTTGGCGATCGCGTTGAGGGAGGCGTCTGGCGACTCGGTCAGCGCCTCCAGAGCTGCCGCCAGGATGGCGTCGCGGTTGCGACGCGCATCGCTTCGCTGGGACTCCGTGGACTCGGGCATCTCGGGTTCAGTGGGTTGCAAGCGGGGAGTTCCCCGCTTATAGTCCCCGACGATTCGGGGAATTCCCCGGTGCGCCAAGCCTAACCCCCTATGACAGGAGCGACAAACCGATGACAACCACCGCCGAGGTCACTCCAGCCCAGCAGGCCGACCGCCTGGCGATCCGGGAGCTCGTTGACGCCTATGCGCACTGCGCCGATCGCCGCGACGCCGAGGGGCAGAAGTCGCTGTCCACCGAGGACACCCACTTCGTCGTCTACATGGACGGGCAGGCGGCCCAGCCCACATATGCGCTCGACGGCCGCGAGGCGCTATCGCCGGTGTTTGACGACCTCAACCGCTATGAGGCGACGATGCACTTCAACGGGCAGAGCACGATCGCGCTCGATGGTGACCGGGCCACCGGCGAGAGCTACTGCATCGCCCACCACCTGTTCACCGAGGACGGCGAGCGCAAGCTGATGGTCGCGTGGCTTCGCTACGGCGACACGTTCGCCAAGATCGATGGCGCCTGGCTGTTCGCCGAGCGCAACCTCTACGTCGACTGGACCGAGACGCGGCCCTCACATCAGTAGCGCCGCTGGGCGGCGCACTGGCTCACGCCCTCGCGTCCTGCAGCGCGGCGATCCGCTCACGGACGCGGCGGGCGAGCGGGATGATCTGCTTGCGCTCGTAGCGGTCGAGGGCCTCCCGCAGCGCGGCGGCGGCGTCCTCGCCCCGGCCCGCCGCCTGGAGCACTTCGGCCAGGTCGCAGCGGACCTCGGCCTGGTACACCAGCGAGTCCGTGTTATCTGTGATAGCCGCCGCTTCGCGGGCAAGACGCTCCGCCTCGTCATGCTCGCCTCGACTCGCGTAGACGAGCGCCTGCACCTGGCGCCACAGGGTCTGCGTGACCGCATCCTGCTCGTCGCCGAGATCGCGTCCGCGCCGGGCAAGCGGCTCAGCCTCATCGTAACGGCCGAGGGCGCAGAGGACACGGCCCTAGCCTGGGAGCGAAGGTCGAGAGGAAGGCGTAGTTCTCGTTCCGGTCGAGCCAGTCGCAGAACGTGCGCAGGTGCCGGGCGGCTTCGTCGAGATCGCCGGCGAGGAGCGCGACCTCGGCCAGCGGCCAGAGGGCGTGCTGCCGACCGGTCTGCTCGACGAGTTGCTCGTTTGCCTGCAACGCGAGCGGCAGCGCCTCGTCGATCCGGTCAAGCATCGCCACGAGCCAGCAGCGGAACGCGAGCGTGTGCGGCGTCGGGTTGGGCGCGACCTGGTCGAGGCGCACGAGCGCCTCCCCTGCTGGCACGGGGCCGTTGATCAGCGGCAGCGCGAAGCCGATCGGCTGCCACCGCCGCCCGGCGCGCTGGGCGTGCAGGAGCGCCTGCTCCTCTGCATCCGCCTGCTCCGCCCAGCGACCGCGAAAGTTGGCGACACCTAAACCGAACATGTGCCAGACCTGTGCCAGGGCGTCGTCGTCGCCAGCCTGCTCGAGCAGCGGCAGCGCCGCCTGGACGCGCGCCTCGAGTCGATCAGGCGGCACCTTCTCGAACTGCGCTTCATGGAAGGCGGCCACTGCCAGCGCGTACGCCTCGCCCGTGGCGTCGCCTGCGGCGGCGGCGCGCTCGGCCGCGGCAGCGGCAAGTGCGTGCGCCTTGCGCGGCCGCGTCTAGTCGCCCCGACAAGGTCCAGCTCGAGGTGGACGTCGAGCCGCAGCGGCCGGGTCAGCGCGAGCGCGCGCTCGAGCAGACGCGCGGCGGCGCGCTCGTCACCGCGAACGAGGGCGTTCCGGCCGGCTGCGGCCAGCCGCTCACCCGCGCGTCCGGCCAGCACGGCGTCCGGTAGGCCGAGCTCCTCGAGGTACCGGGCCGCCTGCTCGAGGTGGTAGCCGAGAATCTCGTCCAGCTCGACCACGTCCGCGCCGTGCCGTTCGAGCCAGGCAGCGAAGCGCTCGTGCAGCTCCGCGCGCACAGTCTTCGGGAGCGCGTCGTAGGTCGCGTCCCGGATCAGCAGGTGGCGGAACCGGTAGGCATCCTCGCCGGGGAGCTGCGGCCGGTCCGGGCGGACGAGCTCCTTGCGCACCAGGGCAACGAGACGCCGGTCGAGCTCGTCCTCACCCTCCGCGAGCGCCGCCACAGCACCCCGGTGGAAGGTGCGGCCCTCGATCGCGCCACGCTCGAGCACGGAGCGCTCGGCCGGGTCGAGTTGGTCGAGGCGCGCCGCAAGCAGCGCCTGGATCGTGGGCGGCACCTCGACCTCGCCGCCACTGGAATCGCGCACGAGCGCGAGCATCTCCTCAACAAACAGCGGGTTGCCCTCCGCCACCTGCACGACCCGCTCGTACAGCTCGGCCCCGACCCCGCCCAGCTCAGCGATCAGCTGCTCCGTCTCGGCCGCATCCAACGGCTCCAGCAGGACCGTGGTCGCGTTCCACTTGCCGCCACCCCAGGACGGGCGCCGCTCAACCAGCTCAGGCCGCGCCAGGCACAGCAGCACGATCGGGGCGTCCCGGGCGAGGTCGGCGACGTGCTCGACCAGGTCGAGCAACGTCTCCTCAGCCCAGTGCAGATCGTCAAATACCACGACGAGCGGCTGGGCCGTCCGCCTCCTGCTCGAGCAGCTTGCGAAAGCCCCAGGCGATCTCCTCCGCCACCGCCGGCTTACCCGACTCGCCGAGCAGCGAGCGCAACGGCCTCGCCGCGTCCCCCTCCGCCAACCGTCCGAGCTGCTTCAGCATCTCCACCACCGGCCAGTACGTGATCCCCTCGCCGTAGGACAGGCAGCGGCCGCGCACGACGAGCCCTTCCAAGCCGGCGAGGAGCTCCGCCGCCAGCCTGGACTTGCCGACCCCCGCCGAGCCGAGGATCGTGAACAGCTGGCAGGAGCGGTCATGCACCGCCTGCCCGAACACCGCACGCAGCCGCGCGAGCTCGTGCTCGCGTCCCACCATCGGCGTCGCGAACCGCCGCTCCGGCTGTGGCAGGACCGCGAGCAACGGAAATGCCCGCACTGGCTCGCGCTTGCCCTTCAGCTCCAGCAGCCGCTCCGCACCGACCTGTGCAGCGCCACGCAGGAGCGGCAGTGTCTCGGACCCGACCAGCACCTCGCCCGGCTGCGCCGCCTGCTCCAACCTGGCCGCAACATTGACCGCGTCCCCCGTCGCTAGCACCTCCTGCGCCCCCACCACAACCTCGCCCGTGTTCACGCCGATCCGGCCGCCAATCCCGAGCTCAGGCAAGGCATCCCGCATCTCGACCGCCGCCCGACATGCTCTCAGCGCGTCGTCCTCATGCGCCGCCGGCACCCCGAACACCGCCATCACCGCGTCCCCGATGAACTTCTCCACCGAGCCGCCATGACGCTCGACGATCCCCTGCATCCGCTCGAAGTAGCGCGCCATCAGCGCCCGCAGCACCTCAGGGTCGATCGACTCCCCCAAAGCCGTCGAGCCCGCCACATCGCAGAACACGACCGTCACCGTCTTGCGCTGCTCGCGCCCCAGCGCGACCGCAAGCGGCGAGCCGCAACCGTTGCAAAAACGCGCCCCCGCAGGATTCTCCCGCCCACAGCTCGCGCAGATCGTCACAAGCCGAGGCTAAAGGATTGCCTGGTGAGCATCGGGGCAGCTAACAGCCGCTTCCAGGCGGCGGCCAGCGGGACGATTGTGTGACTCGTCGTGTAGGAGGTTCGGTGAGAGGCCCGTGTTGATGTCAGCCCAGGCCGCCATCTGGGCTGGGAATCGTGATCCCGATGTGTGCGCAGGTGTTCAGAGCTTTGACGACCGCCGGTGCATCGTCGTTCCAGCCGGGAGGGAGGTAGGGTTCGCCGAACAAGCCGGGGCCGACCGTCGTCGGGTCGGGGAGGTTCGGCACGCCGTGCGTGCGGATGCACCGGGCCTTGGCGACGATTTGCTGCTCCTGCTCGCCTGTGAACGGCGAGGGCCGCTTGGAGCCACCGGGCTGCACCTTAGCGCACGCAGTCTGCGCGGCAAGGAACGCGGGGGATCCCGCCTCGCCACCGAGCGCTCGGAGGTTGAACCCACCCCCCGGCGCCGGATCGGGGAAGTTCGAGACGCCGTGCGTACGCATGCAGTCCTTAGCTAACGCCCTGCGCATAGGTGTTTGATGCGCTCCCGTTCCGCTTGCTAGATGACCCGCAGGCGGCGACCGTCAACGCGAACTCGCGGTCGCGAGCGTGACCGAGAGCCAGTAGACAAGCACCTTCACGCGACGGCGGTGGCTCGCGAGCAGCATGTCCGCAGAGACGATAAGCGCTGGGCATCGCTCGCCGAGCACCTCGAGCGTCTCGTGCGACATGTCGAGCTGGCAGTCGGCGGTCTGGTAGGCGTACGCCGTGCCGGCGGGGACGACGGCATACGGCGCGCCGAGCACCGCGTGATGCGCCTCGCGGTCGCAGCTGGTCGGACCGATTGGATGAAGCCCGATCACCCAATCGCCAGCGCCGAGGTCAGTTGCCGTGCCGTCGTTCTCCAATAGGACGGTGCGGGGGTTGCAGGAAGCGGCGGCGGCGCCGGCGGGACGGCCGAGGTGATCCGAAGGCGAGCCATCGCGACCGGGCGGCGATCTCGGACGGTGGGTGCGGCCGCGAGCCTGAGCGGCAGTAGCGAGACCGAGAAGCGCCCCAGCCGTTGCAACCACGACGAGAGCGGCCTCGGGTCGCGGCCGGCTGATCTCGGGCCAGAGATCCTCGCGCGAGGTGTCGCCCAATCCGTTGACCAAGTCGCGGCTGCCAGGCGTCTGAGCGACTCCGCCGCAGTCGGAATGTTACTAGATGCAGGGGATTCGGTAAGAGGCCGCCGGGGGACTCGAACCCCCAACCCCTTCATTACAAGGGAAAATCAGGGCGAAACGGATGCTGACGAGGGATAACGATCGGGGCCTATAAAACCTGCAAACGCCGAGGTTTGGGTATGACTGAGTGACGCCGCGTGAAACGTCGTGACGCTGAAAATGGACGCGGATTGGACGTGCTCGCTCGGAGCCCGCCGGCTGGCCCTGAAAGCTTGGCGGCCGAACGCCGGTCGGCATATCGTGCTCGCTCATTGCGGCCAGAGTCCCGGGTCGGTGCCTCTCGTGCGATCGAGGCCACGAAGTAGCGATCATCCCGCCGGTCGCCGTTGCGCAACCGGTGGCCGTCGAACGCAATCACGCGGTGGTCCGCGGTGGGACGATCACGTTCTGACGGAGCGATCACGTCTGCTTCAGCGCGCCTGTTTGTGCTCTTGGGCGACAGAAGAAGCGCGGACTGGCCGCCGTCGTGGACGCCGACAACGAACCGGACGGCGCCGGGAGTCGCTCGGTCGATCGAGAACGCCGTCGTCCGCAGACACCAGGACGCGCTATGCCGCCGAGAGCGGGGCTGGCGCAGCGGCCAGCAGATCGCCGATCTGCATAGATAGGTACCAGACGGGCCGGCGCGGCTACGGTCCGCTGTCTCCAAACCGGCAGCCTGCTGCGCGGCGGGCGTTCCCACTTGACGCCTATCGCAGCAGTGCAACGTTGCCGCCGCGCGTGGCCGCTTCAGCGGCAAAGGGGCCATCTGAGGCGGTCGGTCGCAGACGGCTGGTTTCCGTCGGACAGGAGCAAGCTCGAGCCTGGCCTCGCTCTCGAGTGCCGCTCGAACTCGTGCACGGACGACTCCACGGTCCCCGGTAACGACGTCAACCCGCGGCGTCGGACGCACACCGGGCGCGAAGCTCAAACAGCCACGACGCCGTCTCCGCAACCTAGGTTTCCGGCACCCGCAGGCTACAAAACTGCCGATTGACGTGACCCCTTGAAGTTGGTCCGGACGTTTTCAAGGGTCAGGTCAGCCATCGGCCTCAACGTGCACTCAAGAGTGGAACTTCAGCGGCACGCTGGCCATGCGCTGCACATACGGAGAGAAGATTCGTCTAGGGGGACCGGCCAATTCCCAGTCGGGGAACCGCGCCAGCAGACGCTCGTAGATAGCGCGTGAGAAGATCCGAGTCAGTAGAGCACCCGGGCATGAGTGCTCACCATGGCCGAAACCCAGATGATCGTTGTCGAATACACGTGTGACATCGAATACGTCCGGGCGCTCCCAGACGTCCTCGTCGCGGTTTCCGCTCGCGTAGACCATCATGACGTAGTCGTCCTTCTCGATGACCTGTCCGGCGATCGTCACCTGCTCGGTAGCCGTACGACATCCCGACCAGTTGATCACGTAGTAGCGCAACGCTTCATCGATGTCTTGGCCAGCAGAAGTCCGCCCTGGATCGCGGAGAGCGTGGTCGTGGTCAGCTGTTCGAGGTCGGCATCGGCCGCCAGTAGGCCGCTGTCACG
Organism: uncultured Solirubrobacterales bacterium; assembly: GCA_963763525.1. Lineage (GTDB taxonomy): Bacteria > Actinomycetota > Thermoleophilia > Solirubrobacterales > Solirubrobacteraceae > Palsa-465. The sequence goes on along the minus strand of CAVXPA010000002.1, from coordinate 50,362 downwards.
CAGCCGCGTGAGCGCTCCGCCGATCGCCGCGCGCCAGTTATTGAACGCGTCGTTGAGCGCGGCGCGAAACTGCTCGTCGGTGTCCGCCAGTGCCGCGGCCAGCGTTCCGATCGGACAGCCACCGCGGCCGCCGTGCCGCTCGACGATCGCGACCATCGTGTCCGCCCAGCGTTCGAGATCGCGCCAGTCGTGCACGGCATCCAGCGCCTGTGCCTGGGTGTCGAGCATGACGGCCGATTGGTGCTCGATCACCGCTTGAACCAGCCCGTGCTTATCGCCGAAGTAGTGGTACAGCTGGCTCTTGCTCGAATCGGTTGCGGCGCGAACGTCGTCCAGGCTGGTGCCGGATACTCCGCGCTCGCCGATCAGCGCGGCGGCAGCGGCGACAATTCGCCCGCGCGTGGCGCGGCCCTGGGCGGTCATCGACGGTGGCGTCATCAGGACGACTCTATCTGCAGTGGACCCAACGGTCCACCCGAACGCGTGCGCTCAGTTCAAATGTGCTTCACTGTCGGTTGGACTATCCGGTCCAGTGCAACCGCCGCGACGATGAGGAGCAAGGCGATGAGCCCGACAATTCAGGAGCAGTCAGACCAGCTGCAGGCCGCCTCCGCCGGCAGGATCCCCGCCGAAGTTCTCGAGATTTTCGCTCGCGACCGGAGAGCGCTCCGCGAGCGCGGCACGCCCACAGACGCGGTCGCCGCGGGCGATCTGCTCCAGGACTTCACCCTGCCCGACGCGACTGGCAAGGATGTATCGCTGTCGGAGTTGGTGGCAGACGGGCCGACCGTGCTCGTGTTCTATCGCGGCGGCTGGTGCCCGTACTGCAACCTCGCGCTCCACCAGTACCAGGCCGAACTGGTGCCACAACTCTCCCGGTTCAACGCGCGGATGGCGGCGATCGGCCCCCAGACACCCGACGAGTCGCTCAGCACCGCCGAGAAGCACGCCCTCCAGTTCCCCGTGCTCTCGGACGCCGGCGCCCGCATCGCACGCCAACTCGGCGTCACGTTCCAGCCCGCCGAGGACGTCCTCGAGGCCCAACGAGCGCTCGGCCTCGACATCCGAGAGACAAACGCGGAGGGCGCGACCGAGCTGCCGATGCCGACCGTCATCGTCGTCGATCGCGACCGGGTCGTGCGGTTCGCCGACGTGCACCCGGACTACACAAGCCGCACCGAGGTCCAAGCGATCATCTCGGCACTCGCCGACCTCTAACCAACGCTGCCGAGCGACTGGGCCAGGCGGCAGTCCCGCTGATGGCCCGCGCTCCCTCCAGCGTTGGCTCGGCTCGCCGACCTGACATCGGAGCATGCACGTGATCCGCGATACCGACAAAACCCGAAGGAGCAACTGATGCCCACCAGTCTCGAGAACCGAACCGCGCTGGTCACAGGAGCCGGTCGCGGAATCGGTCGCGGGATCGCGACCGGCCTCGCACGAGCCGGGGCGCGGGTTGGGCTGCTCGCTCGAACGCTCCGTGACCTCGAAGACGTCCGCGCAGAGATCCAAGACGCCGGCGGCACCGCTGTGACGCTCGCGGCGGACCTCAGCGATCGCGACCAGACACGCAGTGCTCTCGAACGACTCGTCAGCGAGTTCGGTCAGGTTGAGGTACTGGTCAACAATGCCGCGGTGGTGTGGCCGCTGGGCCCGACCGAGAACGTCGATCCTGACGCGCTCGCGGCCGCGATCGCGATCAACGTGATCGGCCCGATGACCCTCGCTACGCGCGTGCTCCCAGCGATGCTCGCCGAGGGCTGGGGGCGGATCGTGAACGTCTCGGCTGCGATCGCCGCGCACCCCGGAATGCTCGTCGGGATCAACACCTACGCAGCCTCAAAAGGCGCACTGGAAGCGCACACACTCAATCTCGCCACCGAGCTCGAAGGCACCGGCGTGACAGCCAACGTCTACCGGCCGGGCGCGGTCGACACCTCAATGCAGGCCTACATCCGCGAGCAGCCGCGCGAGCAGATCGGCCCGTCGCTCCACGACCGCTTCACCACCATGCTCAGCTCGGGCACGCTGATCACCCCACGCGCGTCCGCCGAAAGCCTGCTCGCCAGGCTCCCTGGGCCCGAGACAGGCCAGATCTGGGACGTCAACGACCCGATCCCGAGACCATGACCACCAAGCGAAAGTAGACAGGGACTATCCGGCCCGCAGCACCCGTCTGGCGCGCCAGCGACGCAAGCGCTCGTCCGGATCGAGCCGCATCTGCGCTGCAGCGAACGATCGGATTCGCCCAATCTCGAGTGTGCCGCTGCCGGGGTCGGCACGATCCTCGTAGGTCATGGCGGGGGTTGGAAGCTGGGTTGTGCGCGGCCTGGTGGTTGATCGTGGTGCGCCTCGGTCCCCGGTCCCCGGTCCCGTGGTCGCTTGCCGTGAGCCCGGGGTGTTGCTGATGATGTCGTGTCCGCCGATAGACACCGCTATCGCCGATCCCGGCCCGGCGCCGAAGTGATAGCCGGCCCTGACCTGATCTGACGGTTCGTCGGTGGGTCGTGCGCGATGGTGTGAACAGATCGTCACGGGTCCCTTACAGACCTCTGACGCCCGGCTTAACGAACTCTGACGGCACCCGTCGAAGCATTGACGCGACGACGAGCGATTGCTTTACTGAGTTGGACCCCACAGTCCACACATCTGACGGCCGACTCGCCGCTGACCTCGGGACCAATGGGGTACTCCACACCCACAAATCAAGGAGCATCGATGCGTCTTCTCGCACGCATGTCGGTCCCCGTCGCGCTGCTCGCAGTCGCGATCGCGGGTCCCGCAGTCGCGTCCGCCGACAGCGGACAGGGTCCGTACCAGACCCCCGAGCACGTGTACCTCAACGGCAACACCGCCGGGGCGAACACGATCGCCGGGTTCGTCCGCCACGCCAACGGCTCGCTGAGCGCTCTACCCGGCTCTCCGTTCGCCGCCGGCGGCGCCGGCCTCGGCGCGGGCCTCTCCTCGCAGGACGCCGTCAAGTTCGCCGACAACGGGCGGTATCTGCTCGCAGTCGACGCCGGCAGCAACCAGATCTCGGTACTGAGGATCGGATGGGACGGCTCGCTGACCCCGGTTACGGGCAGGCCGTTCTCCTCGGGCGGAGTCGAGCCCAACAGCATCGCCGTCCATGACGGCCTCGTCTACGTCTCCAACCTCGGCTCCGCCACGGCGCCGCCGAACTACACGGGCTTCACCCTCACTCCGTGGGGCCAGCTGCAGCCGATCCCCCACTCGACCGTCACCCTGCCGGCCGGGGAGAACACCGGCGATATCGTCCTCAACAACAACGGGACAAAGCTCGTCGGCGCCGTGATCGGTGGGACGACTCCGGGCAGCTCCCTGCTCAACAGCTACCGTGTCAATTCGAACGGAACGCTGACGGCCGCGCCGGGCTCGCCGTTCGAGGCGCAGGGCCTCGGCGCCTTCGGCAGCGAGTTCAGCCCGATCAACCCGAACCAGGTGTTCGTCTCCAACCCCCACAACGGCGCCGGCCTCGGCACGGTGTCGGCGTTCAAGGACTCCTGGAACGGCACCCTGTCATCGATCGGCGCGTCGCCGTTCGCCGATGAGCAGACCGCGCCGTGCTGGATCGTCATCAGCCACGCCGGTCAGCGGCTGTACGCGCTCAACACGGGCACCGGCAGCGTATCGACCTACTCGATCGCCGCTGACGGTACGCTCACCCTGCTCGCGAGCACCCCGCTCAGCAACCCGGTCGGCGCGATCACCGGCACGGACGTGACCATCAGCGACAACGACAACACGCTTTACGTCAACGAGGCCAACAACGGCACCGTCGGCGCGTTCAAGATCCACCCCGACGGCACCGTGACTCAGCTGCCGGGTTCGCCGTACGCGACCGGCTTCGGCGCCGGCTCGACGACCATCGGCGTCGCCGACAACTAGGCCAGCATCGCAACTCACAACCACCGCATCACCGGAGCTGGGGGCACGGCGCCCCCAGCTCCGGTGCGTGTACTGAGATCAGCTCACGATCCCTGCCCGCGTGCTCATACGCTGAATCCGCCCAGCGCTGCAGCAGTCGACGCGAGGGGCGGGCGACTGCTTTTGCCCTAGCGCCGGGTCCGAGACGGCGATCGCCTCGGCGACGGAAGAGTCGTCAGCGCGATGACTCGTCGCGCAAGCGCTCCGCCACCATTGCGATCACGCGGCCGCCGCCGGCGTCGCTGTTCCTGGTGCAGCGGGATCACGTCCTCGACGTTCGGGTGACCATCGAGCGACCATTGGCGCGGGTTCTCACACGGGATCGACCATCGAACGCTCCGAATCGCGGCTGAGGGCGTCTGCACGAAGTGCCCGCAGCCGTCTCAGTTCCCAAGGTTGACTGCGACGGTTGCGGGCGATCGGGTTCGCCGCGAGGGAGTCGTCGGACGTCGACGATCCGCACGATCACCCGGTCGCCGGAGCGATCGCGCGAATCTGCGGTGCCCTGACGACGCAAGCGCTCGCTCGCGGCTTGCTCGCTGTCCGCGCCAAGCAGGGCGTGGAGTCGCCGATGAGGTGCCCGTACGACAACGAAGGCAGGGCTGCGTCGGCCGTCGCGAGCCGACCCAAGCGTGTGGCCCCCTTCCGCGCCTGGAGCAGTAGCGCCGACGCCGTGGCCGTTTCGCGCGCCGGGCGGCAACCTGCTGATGGAACGACTATGCATCAAACCTCGCTAGCAACGTCTCTCTCCTAGGAATGAGGCCGGTCAGTGGGTATCGTTGGCTGGCGTTGACGCTGGAGTTCGATCACGTGTTTTGCATGGTCGGCGATCCGGAGTTTGTCGCGAGCCGCGTCGAGGACGCTGGTTGGATGCTTGACAGCGGATCGGTCCATCCTGGGCAACGAACACGCAACCGGCGATTGGTCTGGAGCGAGGGTTATCTCGAGCTCGTTGGGATCACCGCTATCCGCGAGGCAGCCGCCAACCGCATGCGGATGGACAGGCGCGCGGACTGGGCGACGACTGGTGCTAGCCCGCTTGGTTTTGGTTTGCGCGGCGAGCTCGCGGTCGCCGATCGGGGCGCTTACTGGCTCTATGAGGACCTTGGCATCCCGATTTGGCTGCACCGCGACAACGAGCAGGCGCCGGAGCGTCCGCTCGTGTTCGTTCTGGAGATGGACGAAGCATCGCTCGTGAAGAGGCGCGCGCGGTCTCGCAGTGGCGATCGCGACGATCAGCCTCGCCGTTCACTCGAGGCGGTACACGTTCGAGCGACCGCGTCCGCGCGCCTCCCAGCCTGTGCCGGGCCGCGCGTGACCCAGTCGCGGGGCACGCGTCAACTTGAACTTGTCGCCGGGCCCGGTCCACCGCAGTCGATCACCGACCTCCTCGCGATCTGCGGCTGATCAGCGCCACCACGTAGGAAGGGCAGCCGGCGAGCGCGTGCGAGTGTGGAGTTCACGTGTCGAGGAGGCGTCTTGGCGACGGCGACCGACAAAGCTGCACAGACGTGCGCTGCATCCGACACGAATGCCTTGCCCAACCCTGCTGATGCCTGCTACGCGCGAAATGCGACACCATGCCGGCGATCGCTATTGCGTCTGAGGCGGCATCGGACCGCACGACCGGAATGGCGACTTATGTGCAGCTGCCGCGACCGCGTGAATGATGTGAATGGAGGGCATTTCGGGCGGTCGGCTGGAGTCGATATGTGAGGTTGTTATCGACGTGAACGACGTGAACGGCACGAGCGGCGATTGGCGACAGGAGCGGTGCCCATGCTACCCCACCGCGGGCCGGGCCGCCTCGCGGCGCATCTCGCGTCGGCAATCAGCCCGTGCGCTGGCGCCAGAGCCTCGCCAGGCGCCGACGGGCCCCGAGCGATGCACCGCGCTGCCTCGCCCTCGGCGAGGCCGCAGGCCCTGGCTTCCTCCCTTCGTGGCGCCGTTGACGTTCCCCTCGGCCGGCCACGACATTGCTCGTTTCTGGGGTGAAATGCCCACTGAGGTTCAGGAGCTGTTGGCCCCGAATTTGGGTGTGCGAAAACGTCTCGGCGCGCGGCCGAGTTGAACCGCCGAGGATTCAGGGGCTAGGCGGTCGTGGCTGCGGCGGCCTCCAGGGTGACCGTGAAGCCGAGCTCTTCGAGTTGGGCGACGAGACGGCGGGCTCGGCGTTCGGGGTCCTGGCGTTTGGTGAAGTAGTCGTCACCCAGGTCCTCGAAGACCTCGCCGGTGCTGAGCAGATGCCAGACCAGCTCGATCAGCGAGTGGGCGACGGCGACGGCCGCCTTGTTCGGTCCGCGGCGCCGGGCGATCTGGCGGTATTGGGCGCCGAAGTAGCTGCCCTTGGTTCGCGCTGCGGCCCGCGCGGACTCGATCAGCGCGCGCTGCAGCCACTGGTTGCCGCCGGTGGTACCGACCGCGGCGGCGCTTGCCCGCCGATTCGTAGCTGCCCGGGCACAGGCCAACCCAGGAGGCCAGATCACCGGCGGTCGGGAACCGGGCCATGTCAGCACCGGTCTCGGCGATGATCACGTCGATCGTGAGCCGGTCAACGCCGGGCACCGGCAGCAGCAAGGCGTACACCGACTCGAAACGCAGCCGTGCGCGCGTCGATCTGCTCGGTCAGAGCGGCGATCGAGGAGTTGAGGAAGTCGAGATGGCCCAGGATCCGCTCGGCAGGCGACGGCGTGGTGAGCGCCGAAGTGGCCGGCCAGCGCCTCGGTCAGCGCCGGGATCTTGAGGCGCATCTTGCCCTTGGCCAGCTCGGCCAGCTTCGCCCCGTCCCGCTCGCCAGCGATCAGTGCCTCGATCATCGCGCGCCCGGACTGGGTTCAGGACCTTTGAGGCGACCGAGGTCAGCTTGATCCCCGCGTCTTGGAGGACCTTCTCCAAGCGTTGGATCTCGGCGCGCGCGCGTCGATCTGAGTCTTGCGGTAGCGGGTCAGCTCCCGGAGCTCTCGGATCGGCGGCGGCGGCACGAAGCTCGGGCGGACCATTCCGTGCGCGGCCACATCAGCCAGCCACTCGGCATCGCAGAGTCGGTCTTGCGGCCCGGGACCTTCTTGACGTGCCGCGCGTTGCACAGCCACAACGTGAACCGCGCCTCCAGCGCGTAGTAGCACGGGCTTCCAATACACGCCCGTGGCCTCCATCGCCACCAGCTGCACTTGCCTGTCGGCCAGCCACTCCTTCAGCACCGCAGCCCGGCCGTCGTGGTCGTGAACTGCTCCTTCTCGCGAACTACCCGCCACCGCGCGGCCCAAGCCTGCCGAAGCACGCCATGACGTTGTCACGATGCACGTCCAGCCCTGCGACCCGATCATAGATCTGCTCCACTGCCTGCTCCTTCCCGACGGTGACGATGACCGACCCGCCGGGGAGGGACCTTGGTGAGAACCGAATCTGGGGTTCGTGCTCGTAGCGACAATCCGAGGTCCCGCGGCCCTGCACCAGACTTGTTGCGGGCTCAACTGCACTCCATTATCGAGACGGCGACCGCGCCCGGCGGGTCACCGCCAGCATTTCATGGATCCCCGGTGGACGCAGTCCATGCAGACTTTCGTACCTCGTCAATGCGTGAGCCACGGCGGCCGATCGCCCACGTCGATGACATGCGAACGACGTCAATCCCCAGCGACCACGGCACGTTCACAAACCCCCGGCACACAAGGCGACGAAGCGGTGGCCCGAGCTTGCGCTCGGGCGGACGATCGGGTTCGCCTCGAGCGACCGTCGCGGACTGGCAGAGGAGACTTGTCGTTTGCGAGCATCCGTAGCGCTCGGCCGTCTGGCCGCAGGGACGCCGCTACCACGTGGCGGCGGCACTCGGGAGCGTCGCTGCCGCAGTTCTGCTCCTCACGATCGGAGCTGTCTCTAGTGCCGTCCATCGGACGGCCGCGTGCCGCAGCCGAGTTCGGCCGCTGGCGAACATCTCTGTGGCACGCGAGACCAGGAAAGCAGCAGCGGATCTCTCGGCGACAGCGGGCCGCGATACCGTCGGCGTTAGGCCGGGTAGATCAACTTCGCCTGTCGCGACCGTGCCTACGAAAGACCGCTTCGGCCGGGAACGATCGGCCGAATCGCAAGGCCGCATAATGGGTATCGGAGCGTCAACCGGACGCTGCGTGTCGTCCCTGGCGCTGCGATCTCGAGGTTCCGGTAGCCACGAGGCGGCGGCGTAAAGAACGCGCAGTCGAACCCCTGGAGGAAGGCGGAGGCTGTCTGGTCGTGCGCGACCGTGACCGTTGCGATTTGCGTCGCTCCGCCGAAAAAGCCGGTGAGGATCTGCATTGCGCGTTCAGCCACTCTTCCGTCCGCGGCGAGGCCGTCGACATCGGGATATCCACGCAGGCTGCAGAGGTTGCCACGGTTCCGAAACCGGATCGCACCACCGATATGCCCCGTGGCAGCGCTGAATGTTCCGAGGGAAACCCGGAGCTGCTGGGCGACGCATCTCGGAACGGATTCTCCGCGCGCGGTCTCGCTACTTCTCTCAGCGTTGCCCACTTTGGCCACTACGTTGACAGTCCGGTCGTATCGCGCCGCCGGGTCCCGGGCGCGGGGCGGGCGATAGACGAGGCTGCCGAATCGCTTGCCGTCTCGGGAGGCGTGGGTCCGACCAAGCACGGGACGAGCCCCGTCGGCGAGAGCTGCGGGAACGAACACCCCGGCCAAAGCGAATACAGCCAGGCGGACAACGAGACGGCACATCCTTGGGCCCTCCTTCGACGTGAGCGCTAGGTGGACCGATTGTAGATCGCACCACCGAGCTGTGCCGACGATTGCGGCCGTCCGACTAGCAAACCTAGCCATCACACTGCTCGTGCTCGTCCTAAGGGGCCACGACCTAGCCGTGGCCCCCGCAGGCGTCCGGCACGCGTCTGATGGCGCCGCTGCTCACGACTGGTTTCGTCACGCGACGGTCGTCGTAGCGCACGATCGGTTCGGCGACCGAGTGATCGTTCGGGTCGTCGACGTCGGACGACTCCTTCCCCGCGAAGGCGATCGCACTCACTCGACACCGTCGACGGGAGGGTCGGCTGCGAGCTCGGCTTGGCTTATGGGCTCTTCACGGCCCGCTGCAGCGTCGCAGTGAGGATCGACAACCGGACGCTCCAGACCCGCCCGATCAGGGCTCGGTTCAGGCCGCGACGGCGTCGCACAGCCGAAGGGTCTGCGAACAGGTCGGCCGAATTCTGCGCAGCCCTGCTCGTCGCGAATAGGAGGTCTGTTGGATCGCGCGCCGCCGAGCCCTGCGTTCATGCTGGCGCAGGCATTTGCCGCCCAACGCGTTCGCGCGGCTTCTCGGATCGCGGGAAGCTGACCTCTATCGCAAGACCTCCGTCTGGCTGGGCATGGGTGGTGATGGTGGCGTCGTGAGCGGTGGCGATGGCTTGGACGATGGAGAGCCCGAGGCCGTGTCCGTTGTTGTGTTGGGCGCGGGTGCCGTTGAGCCGTTGGAAGGGCTGGAAGAGGCGTTGCAGTTCGTTGGCTGGGATCACAGGGCCCGTGTTGGTGATGGTCAGGAAGGCGTGCTGGTCGCGGGTTCCGGTGGTGATCTCGACATGTCCGCCGGGGGTGTTGTGGTGGATGGCGTTCTCGACGAGGTTGCTGGCGAGCCGTTCGAGTAGGCGCGGGTTGCCTTCGACGGGTGCGGGGTCCAGGGTCGTGTTGATCGTGAGCTTGAGGCCGTCGATCTCGTCGCGCGGGGTGTGCAGGTACAGGACGTGTTCGGTGATCTTCGCGAGGTCGCAGGGTTCGCGGTGGTCGAGCCCGCCTTCGCTGCGGGCGAGTGTCAGCAGCCCGTCGATCAGGTGTTGTTGTTGCTCGCTGTTGAGCAGCGCGTTCTGGCAGGTGGCGAGCAGCGACTCGATTGTGGGGTTGGGGTCCGACAGCGCGATTTGCAGCAGCGAGCGCTCGACGGTCAGCGGGGTACGAAGCTCGTGTGAGGCGTTGGCGACGAAGTGTCGCTGGGAGTCGAACGCCGCCTGCAGGCGCGCGAATAGCTGATCAAGGGTGTCGCCGAGTTCCTTGAACTCATCGTCGGGACCATCCAAGGCGAGACGCTCGCCGAGGTTGCGCGCGGAGATCGTCCGGGCGGTACGGGCGATCGTTCGCACGGGCCGCAGCACCCGACCGGCGACATACCAGCCAAGGCCGAAGGAGACCAGTGTCATGATCGCGAGCGCGACCCCGGACCAGAGCAGCTCACCGTTGAGATCGACCCGCTTCTGTCTATCCGCGATCTCGACATCCGCGGCAGGAGACGGACGCGTTCCAGCTGGGCGGTTGTGCGGGTGTCCGAGCGGGCGCGTTTTGAGTGCCTGGCGAGGGAGAGCGCTGCTTGTGGTCGGCGTGCCGAGAACGTCGACGGTGGCGGGCACGTTCGCGCGCACGAGCCCGTAGGTGATCGCCAAGAGCCCGGCGCCGCACACCAGGAACAGGCCGCCGTAGAGCAGGCTGAGCCGTAGCCGCGCGGTCCGGCGCGGCAGCCGTAGCCACGAGCGCGCTGCTAGCGGGCGTTTGGTGGCGTGGCTGGTCATTGGATGCGGTATCCGGCTTCGCGAACGGTCTCGATCAACGGTGGGTTCCCGAGTTCGGCGCGCAGGCGGGAGACGGTGTTCTTGACTGCGGTGCTGAATGGGTCGGCGTGCTCGTCCCAGACGCGTTGCAACAGTTCTTCGGCAGACACGACCCGGCCCTCGGCGGCGAGCAGGTGTTCGAGTACGCCGAACTCTTTGCGGCGCAGGACGAGTCGCCGACCGCCGCGAGTGGCGACTCGGCGCGCCGGATCAAGATGCAGGTCCCCGTGTTCGAGCGTTGGTGACGCGGCGGGACCGCCGCGGCGGGCGAGCGCCCGGATTCGCGCGACAAGCTCACCGAAGTCAAACGGCTTGGGGAGATAGTCATCGGCGCCCAGCCCAAGACCCTCGATCCGGTCCTCCACGGCATCGGCGGCGGTCAGCATCAGCACCCGGCTCTCGCAGCGGTCGGCCACGAGCGCGCGGCAGACCTCGTCGCCGTGTAGCACCGGCAGGTCGCGGTCAAGCACGATCACGTCATACGGGATCACGCGGGAGAGCGCGAGCGCGTCGCGGCCGTCGTGGGCGATATCGACGGCCATCCCTTCACGGCGCAGGCCGCTGGCGACCGTTTCGGCCAGAAATTCGTGATCCTCGACAAGTAGTAGTCGCAATGGGGTTCTCCGGGCTCATCGCCCAAGTTCTGATCTTAGGCTCGCGAAGGTCGCAGCCAGGTCGCAGATTCTGGGAGCCGCCTGCGACCAGCCGTTTCGTACAACGCCTCCAAGCAACACCTCAACCCCCTTCAAGGAGGCCCGAACAGCATGAAGCTCATCGACCGGCATAACGCGACCGACCCGTCCGGCCGGGTGCCCGTCCGACGTCGGCGACGCGGTAGGCGCGGGCGCGGGCGCGTATCTCTGGGTTGCGGTCTGATCGTCGCGGTGCTCGCGGCAGCCGTATTGGTAGCGGGCTGTGGCGGCAGCAGTTCAAGCGGCGGCGGTGTCGCGCACGTCAACACATCGACGACCGCCAAGAGCGGCACTAGGTCATCGACCAAGTCAAATCCGCTGGCCTTTGCGGAATGCATGCGCAAGAACGGTCTACCTGACTTTCCCGATCCGAGCAGTTCGGGCCAGCTTCAGCTTCCTCCCGGTCTGACCACCAGTTCGCCCGCGTATCAAAAGGCCGCGAAGGTCTGCGGGTCGCTGATCGGCGGTGCGACCGCTCCGAAGTCGATCAGCCAGACACCGTCCATGCAGGCCACCGCGCTGAAGCTGGCGCAGTGCATGCGCGCGAATGGTGTGCCGAACTTCCCGGACGGTCCGATCACCAGGAGCAGCGGGATCAACGAGAGCTCCCCCGCGTTCCAGCGCGCGTTCAAGAAGTGCAGCCCGGACCTGTCGGGCTCAAGCCAGATCCCGGTGACTGGCGGATCATGATGAGCACCACCACATCTCCCCCCACCGATCGGGCACCAGCCACGCCGCCGCGGCGGCGGCGCGGGTGGCGGCTGGCCGGGGCGGCTGGCGTCGTGCTCGTGGTCGTACCGGTAGCGTGGATGGCCGGGGTGTTCGACACCGGTCATGCGCGATCGGCCGGGGTAAGCGACAACAGTTACCCGACGTCGATCACGACCGTCACCCAAGGAACGCTCTCATCCCAAATCAGCGCCGATGGCACGCTTGAGTACACGACCTCGAGCGGGTCGGACTACAGCATCGTGAACCAGGCGTCGGGAACGTTCTCGAAGCTCCCATCGGCGGGCGATGTGTTCTCTCGCGGGCAGGTGCTGTATCGGGTCTCCAATAGCCCGGTGATCCTGCTGTATGGGGGCACGCCGGTGTACCAGTCTTTGTACGAGGGGGATACCGGCCCTGACGTGCGGGAGCTGAACGAGAACCTAGTTGCGCTCGGGTACGCAACCCGCTCCGAGGTTGACTGGGACTGGAACTACTTCAGTTACGAGACCAGGTATGCGCTTGAGCGGTTGCAATCCCACCTGGGGAAGGATGAGACCGGGGAGCTCGCCGAGGGGCAGGCAGTGTTCCTGCCAGGACAGGTGAGGATCACGACGGTCACCGTGACGCTCGGGACGGGCGCGGGGCCTGGCGCGACGGTCATGCAGGCTACCTCGACCAGCCGCCAAGTGGTCGTCGACCTCGACGCGTCCGAGCAGTCGGAGGTCAAGGTCGGCGACCAGGTGCAGATCACGCTGCCCGACGGGAATGCCACGCCTGGAGTGGTGAGCGGCATCGGGACGGTCGCGAGCGGCGGCTCGAACCCGACGGTGCCGGTGTACATCACGCTAAAGCACCCGCGGGCCGCCGGCAGCCTGAATCAGGCGCCGGTCACAGTCGAGATCACCAGCGCACAGATCAAGAACGCGCTGATCGTCCCGATCGACGCGCTCCTGGCGCTCTCCGGCGGCGGCTACGCGGTCGAGACCGTCACCGCAGACGGGGTCCACCACCTCGTGGCGGTGTCGCTCGGCACGTTCGACGACGCCGCCGGGACGGTGCAGGTGACCGGCAATTTGCAGGCCGGTGAGCGGATCGTGGTGCCCAACGTATGAGCCAGGACACACACCTCACAACTACGACCGTTCCCGGCCACAGGGACACGATGTCTGGTGGCTATCGGGCGGGTGCGAACGGTGCCCGCCCGGCGGTGCTGGAGCTGCACGAGGTCACCAAGACCTACGGCTCTGACCCGCCAGTCCCGGCTCTGCGCGGCGTGAGTCTCACCGTCGAACAGGGTGAGCTAGTAGCGATCGTTGGCCCGTCGGGGTCGGGCAAGACGACACTCCTGCACATTATCGGCACGCTCGATCTACCAACCAGCGGGACTGTCAAGATCGACGGGATTGACGTTGCCGGCTTTGATGATCGCCAGCTAGCCGCGCTACGGGCGAGGAGTATCGGGTTCGTGTTCCAGCAGTTCTTCCTTGCCGAGCACCAGACCGTCCTCGACAACGTCGCCGACGGGCTGCTATACGTCGGCGCGCCGGTCCGTGAGCGGCGTGAACTGGCTGCCCAGGCGCTGACCGCGGTCGGGCTCGCTAACCGCCAGCACGCCCGTCCCACAACCATGTCCGGTGGGCAGCGCCAACGGATCGCGATCGCCCGCGCCTTGGTCGGCCAGCCGGCGATTGTCCTGGCGGACGAGCCGACCGGGAACCTCGACAGTCACACCGGCGAGCAGATCCTCGAGCTACTACAAGAGCTCAACGTGGAGGGCGCGACGATCATCGTGATCACTCACGACCATGACCTCGCCAACCGCCTCCATCGCCAGGTCCGCATGCGCGACGGTCTGATCGTCTCAGACACCACCACCGACTCCCAGTCCGCTGCCGCCGCAGACAGAACGGAGACTCAGCGATGAGCGCGACGACACAACTGATCCCCGCACGGCTCAGATCAGGCGATATGGCGCGCGTCGCGAGCGTCGGCCTCAGAACACGGCGGCTCAGGGCCGCCCTCTCAGCATTGGGGATCGCGATCGGGGTCGCGGCAATCGTCGCCGTGCTCGGCCTCTCATCCTCAAGCCAGGCGGGGCTGCTGTCAGAGATCGACCGGCTAGGCACCAACCTGCTGACCGTCACCAACGGGCAGACATATACCGGCCAGGCCGCGACTCTGCCCTTGACCGCGCCGGCGATGATCGCACGGATCACCCCGGTCACCCAGGTCGCCGACACCGGCGAGCTATCAAGCGTCAACGTGTTCCGCAGCCCGCTGATCCCCTCAATCGACACCAACGAACTCAGCGTACAAGCAGCGAGCGTCAACCTGCTCCCGGCGGTCGGCACCGGCGTCGCGCAAGGCTCATACCTGAACGCCGCGACCGCGACCGAACCGGTCGTCGTGCTCGGAGCTGCGGCAGCACAACGGCTCGGGATCGACCATATCTATCGCGGCGAGCGGGTCTGGCTCGGCGGCATGTGGTTCTACGTGATCGGCATCCTCAAACCCGCCGCGCTCGCCCCAGAAATAGACGAGAGCGCACTGATCGGCTACCCAGCCGCCGAGCGCTACCTCAACTACACCAGCACCGCCGCCAACGGCAAAACCACGGATGGCCCGCCAACCGAGATCTACGCCCGCGCCCAAAACAGCCAGGTCAACGCGGTCGACAACGTGCTCGCCAACAGCGCCGACCCCGAAAACCCCAGCTATGTCGATGTCTCACAGCCCTCCGCAGCGCTCACCGCCCGCGCCGACGCCCAGGGCGCGTTCAACGGCCTGTTCCTCGGCCTCGGCGCCGTCGCCTTGCTGGTCGGCGCCGTCGGGGTCGCGAACATCATGATCATCTCGGTGCTGGAGCGCCGCTCCGAGATCGGCCTGCGACGCGCGCTCGGCGCAACCCGTAGCCAGATCCGCGCGCAATTCCTCTCAGAGGCGATCGTGCTCGCGCTGCTCGGCGGCGCCGTCGGCGTCCTTGCGGGTGCACTCGCCACAACCGTCTATGCCCACACCAAACATTGGGCTGTAGTGATCCCGACCGAAGCCTGGGCCGGCGGGATCGCCTCAGCGATCCTGATCGGCGCGATCGCCGGACTACTACCCGCGATCCGCGCCGCCCGCCTCTCACCCACCGAAGCGCTCAGAACCGTGTAACCGACGACCATGCATTCATCACGACCCCCGATCGGCCAAACCAGAACCCCTGACTGCCAATGCAAACACATCGCCTCAGGCACCTCGCTTCGCTGAGAGTCGTCGCCGCGCGGACCTCCGTTGTGCTCGTACCGTGGCGGCTCGAACAAGCCGTCCGGCTCAGGCTCAAGCGGATCCTCGCAGGCGCAATGCCGCCCGCAGCGCTGGCCGTCTGCGCCATCGCACTCGCCGGGTGTGGCTCCTCCGCCAAACCAAGCAGCTCGGCATCTGCCGGCACGCAAGCACTCACGTTCGCCAACTGCATGCGCTCAAACGGCCTAACCAAATATCCCGATCCGAGCAGCAACGGACACCCGCAACCACTCAACCAGATCGATCCGAACTCGCCCACGTTCCTGAGGGCATACACGGCCTGCCGGAAGTACGTGCCAAACGGCGGGAGCGGCCCCCCCGCGCCGACAGCCACCCAAGCACGCGCCGCGCTCGCGTTCGCCCAATGCATGCGCAACCACGGGCTCCCACAGTTCCCGGATCCGCTAACGACCTACGGGCCCGGCTTCACGCTGGGCGAGGGGAAATACTTTCCCAACATCAGCACGACCGAGCTGCAGTCGCCAGCGTTCACCCACGCAGCCAAGACCTGCGGAGTAAAGCTTCCCTGACAACGAGCACCTAACCAGGATCTAGCTCCGCGCCAGTAACAGCCACCGGAGATCGCTTGGCGCCGCCGCTGGTGGCGACGCGGTGGAGGAGGCTCCCGGCAGGCCCTAACCGAATCGCCGGGAGCCTCCGTGAGGCGTCGAAGAACCACGCCCCGCCCACTCGCGACAGGCGACGCCGACCTCTGTTCATCGTCTTACTAGACCTGCTCTGTACGTGCTGCGAGCATGTCGGGCTCGACCCCAGCTCCGCTCCTACGCGCGGATAGGGGCGCTCAGGCGGTGATGCCGCGGATGTCGAGCTTGGCGACCAGCTCGGGGTCGTTGAACAGGTCGATCGCGACCGCGCGATCGTCGACGACTGTGAACGCGAGCACCGCGAACGGCCGATCACCGTCGAACGCGACCACGCCCGCGGCGCCGTTGATGAGCGCCGGGCGAACGTACGGCGCGAAACGCCGGGCCGTCATCGCCCCTTGAGCGACTTGCTCGGCACCGTGCAGCTCCTGCGGGTCACCGTCGCGGCGCTGTGCGCGGAGCACGACGTCGGGGTCGAGTACCGCGACTAGCGCCTCGAGGTCGCCGTCGCGGGCGGCGGCGAACTAGGCGTCGACGACCGCCCGCTGGCGGGCCAGGTCGGGGTCGGGCGCCGGCGCCGCCCGTTGCACGCGGCGGCGGGCGCGGCTGGCGAGCTGGCGGGTTGCCTGCGGTGAGCGGTCGACCATCGCCGCGATCTCGTCGAACGGCACGGCGAACATGTCGTGCAGCACGAACGCGAGCCGCTCGGCCGGGCTGAGCGTGTCCAGCACGACCTGCAGCGCGATCCCGACCGCATCCGCCAGCACCGCCTCGTGCTCGGGATCGGTCCCGACCGCGGGGTTGTCGATGATCGGCTCCGGCAGGAAGCCGTCGAGCGGCTGCTCGCCGCGGGTCCGGCGGGATCGGAGCATGTTCAGGCAGATCCGGGCGACGACCGTCGTCAGCCACCGCTCAAGGCTGTCGATCTGCTCGGCGTCGGTCCGCCGCAGCCGCAGCCACGCGTCCTGGACCGCGTCGTCGGCCTCGCTGACCGAGCCGAGGATCCGGTAGGCGACCGCGCGAAGCTGGGGTCGCTGGCGGTCGAACCTGTTGGCCAGCTCGCGTTCGTTCATGCTTGTCACACCATTGGGGTCTCGCGGGTCATGGTGGATGGACCCCCGAACCCCAACCAATGTGACAGGAGGTGCCCGATGGCACGCATCCAGGGAGTATCGAAGAGGAAGGCCGGGCCAATGGTCCGGCTCGTCTACAGGCTCGGCCCGAGGATGATGAAGAAGCTCACCGGCCGCGAGCCGCAAACCGGCAGTGGGATGGAGCCGATCGAGGTGTGGGCCCACCAGCCGAAGATGATGATGGGGATGGGCAAGTTCAACCAGGCGGTGCGCAAAGGGACGTCGGTCGATGAGCGGATCAAGAACCTGGTTGAGCTAAAGGGCGCGCAGATGATCGGGTGCGAGTACTGCGTGGACCTCGGCTCGCAGATCTGCCGCAACTCCGGCTTCTCCGACGAGGAGCTGCTGGCGCTGTCCCGCTACCGCCCGAGCGACCTGTTCACCGAGCTCGAGAAGCTGGCGCTCGACTACACGGTCGCGGTGATGCGCACGCCGGTCGAGGTGACCGACGAGCTATTCGCCCAAATGAAGAAGCACTTCAGCGACGAACAGCTCGTCGAGATCACCGCCCTGCTGGCCCTCGTCAACCTCGACCGGTTCAACGCCGCCTTCGGGATCGGCTCGGCCGGGTTCAGCGAAGGCATGGTCTGCGTACCTCCGGACCGCCCCGCCACCAACCCCTCGCTGGCGAGGATCGCTTAGACGCCTGTCGCTTCGCGCCGCAGGGACAGCCGCCCGCCGAAGACACGCCGGAAGGGTCGCTGGCCAGACACCTGGTTTCCTTACCGCAGACGTTTCACGCCCGATCTCGGCGAGGACCTGCAAAGCGCGGATCGCAGGTCTCCGTCCGAGATGCGATCCGTCTTTGAAGCATGCCGGGCGCCTGGGCGCAGTGTCCGTCGGCGCGGCGAGCGTCTCACCGACCATCGGCATTCGGACGGCGTCTCGCTGCGCTCGGGGACGTGCGTGCCGCGCCTACCGAAACTCGCGGCGCCGAATGACGTCGGTGGCAATTCGTCCTCGACCCGAGAAGCGGCAGCCTGATTGGGACTGCGCCGTGGGCGACGAACCGGAAGCGGGCGGGGCCCTTCATTCCTCTGGATTCGCTAGGTGGGCGGCCATCCTTTCAGCATGTTCAGCTTTAGCCTCGTCGGCTATCACCCGGGCATCTTCGAAAGCTGCATTTGCTTCTTTGATCAGATCGCCGTGGGCGGCGGTGGTTTCATCGGCGCGTTTGAGCACGCTGGCGGCGACGTAGATCGGAACGTCAGCTACCAGGGCGAGCGTGAGCGCGTCGCTGGGGCGGGCGTCGATGCTGGTCTTGTCTGAGAGGACGGCCTGGGCGTAGAAGATCGACTCCGTCAACTCGGTGACGCGGACCTCGCTCAGACGGCCGCCGGCGCCGGCGAGCAGCGAGGCGGCGAACTGATAGACGCCAGGTCTCGGTAGCTCGACCTTCTCGAGGATCAACGCCATCGCGGTTGCTTCAGCCGGCCCGATCCAGATCGGTAGCCGCCGTCCCTGGTCGTCCTCCAAGAAAACGATGTGTCTGTCCTTGGCCGGGGTTCGTCGCAGGTCAGCGATGTGCATCGGAATCAGCTGGGTGGTCTCGTCGGTCATGTCGATGTACTCCTTGTAGGTGTCTCGCAACGACGCGCGCAATGATCTGCGCGCCTTGTGCAGCCGTGTCTTAATTGCGCCGGGGCGGGTGCCGATCTCCTCGGCGGTCTCGGCCTGGGTCAGGCCATCGATGTAAAACAGCGCGACTGCCTGGCGTTGTCCGGCCGGCAGCGCAGCGATCGCCGCGTGCACCCGGACTCTCAGCTCATCGGCGGCGATCAGGTCGACCGGTTCAGGAGCATCGGCCGTCCGCTCGACCAAGCGACCGTCCTCTCGCAGCGCCTCGACTGAGACCGGCCTGCGCTCGACGGCGAGAATGCCCCGGCATACGTTGAGGCCGATGCCGACCAGCCATGCTCCGAACCGGGTGTCGTCGCGAAGGTGATCGAGGCCCAACATCGCCCGCAGAGTGGCCTCCTGCGCCGCGTCGCGCGCCATGTCGAGGTCGGCGAGCATCCGTCCGCAGCTTGCGAGCAGCACCTGGTAGTGCTGGTTCACCAGCCGAGCGAATGCGACATCGTCCCCCGCGCGCGCCGCGCGCACCAACCGCTCATCATCGAGACCGCTCATGTCTGAAGTAGTAGTGCGCGTTCGCGCGCTCAGGGTCACCCACCTCCGGGAACCGCGCCTGCATCCACGCAGCTACAGCACAGCCCCGTTCTCGCCGGGCGCCGGCGTTGCCCTTGCCGCTCCTGGCGCGGAGCGGTCGTAAAGGGACAGCGCCCATTACGGGCCCATGGCCACTCTCGGGACACATGCGGTCACGACGCCGTCCCGGCGGCCCATGCCCGAGCAGCCAGAATACGAACTCAACCTGCGACGGGCGACGCTTCCTGCTCGTCGTCAGAACCGAGTGGAGCTGCCGGGCGGGCGTTCGCTGAGCGTTGACATTGAGACGCCGGCATCGCCATCGGCGTGGGCACCGCCGGTACCCGTCGCGACGCCCAGACCGCCCGCTGATCGATCGACGAGCGGGCGCCCCAAGAGTCCGCAGGAGACGGCTGTGACGGTCCCGGGGTCGGCCGTCGACGGCGTCTCAGTCGCGAACGCTAAGCGGACGGCGAAGACGGGTGGCCTGTCCGAACTGTCGCTCACGCCAGACTGGCTCAAACGAGAGGCGTCCGACCGCCTCCTGACGTCAGGCCCGCTACGCCGTCGATCCATCATGGCTCCGCGGCGCTTACCCGTCGTAGAAAGCAGCTGCGCGCGTACACACGTGCGGGACTGCGGCTCAGACGACGTTCCATAGAGAACTCTTCGTCGCTTACGACGTTTGTCTCACCCGCTGGAGCGAACCTCTGATTGCAGCAGTACTCAGCACTCCGTCCAATTCACAGACCTGAGCAGTCATGTACCTCTCCCGCAGGAGCCTTCTCCCACTCGCGCTTGTCGTTGGCTTGTTCGGCGCGCCGACGCTCACACCGGCTCACATCCCGGGGGCGTCCGGAGGCGTAGCTCATCCGCCGGCTGTCCAGCTCGCCACTGCAGAGCGCGGGACGCGCCGGCGCCGGCGGATCCAAGGCGCGAAGGTGCGCGTTGTCCTGAGACGGGCTGCCGGTGGGGTGCGTCGCGCGGCGACGCGGATCCGTGGGGCGGGTGAGCGTCTTCAGACGCGCCGTCCGCCTCATGACTCGTTCGCGCGCGGACCGCCTCGATCGCCTGATCTTTGACCTCGAGGCCGGACGGCGCCACGCGCCGCCCGGTCCTCGTCTCACGAGAGAGACGCGGGCAGACATCCTCGAGATGCCTCGGCATGCCCAACCGGCCCCGATCCGCCACGCGATCAAACGCGCGGTGATGGAGTCTTGAGGGATCAGCACCGGCTCAATGCGCGCCACGGTCCGGTCGCTCCGCGTCAGATGAGCCGCCCAGGTCTGCCCTCAGCACCGGCGGCTCGGTTGCACAGCAACCCGACACGATCACTGAAGAAGGTTCCGATGACCACAACCCTGAGCAACATCAAAGCCCAAGAGCACATCAACGATTTACCCCGCGACGCGCAACGCCGCCGTCGCCGCGTCAAGTTCCGACGCATCGCTGTCATCTCCCCCGAAGGGGCTCATTTCAAGATGCGGCCCATCCGCGGATCGCTTGAAACAGCGAAGGGCTGATAAGCAAGCGGGGCGGGTCCGCGGCCGCCCCGTTTCGCTTTCCCGGACGCACAGCCTGAAGGAGCACGGTCCATTGACCCACGGATCGTTGTGCGGACGCTCCTGGTCCGTGGCCCTGGACGCGCGTGCGTTGAGTTCTTCAGGCCGCGATCGCCGGTTGCGAGGCCGTGACGCGTGATCCCGAGCGGATCAGGCGGTGACGGCGGGTGCGGTTGACGGGTCGCGGCGGGCCTGCGCCGCACAGGCGATCAGCTCGACGCAGGTGGCCAGTGGTATCGCGGTCGAGTCGATGATCAGGTGGTAAAGGCGTGGGTTGGTGGCGTCGACCTGGTAGAGCTGCTTGACGTAGGCCTCGCGCGCTCGGTCGTTCTCTCGCAGCCGCGCAGCAGCGCGCTTGTGCTCGAGCCCGGCCTCCTGGTGGACGCGCTCGATGCGGCGTTCCGGCGGACCGTCAAGGCGGGCGTGCAGCGCGGTCGGATGCTCGGCGAGCACGACCGCGCCCGCGCGTCCGAGCAGCACGCCGCCCGCCGCACTGGCGGCGGCGCCCCGGATCACACGGTCGAGCTCGGCTCGATACTCCTCCTCGGTCGGCACGCTGGGCAGCTCGGGCGGGAACGCGGCCGCCGCGTACAACGCGCCGGTCGAAAAGCGCGGCAATAACCGTGCCAGCAGGCCCGCCGGCCGCTCCTCCTGGAGCAGCGGGTCATCAGGCATGGTGCCGAGCCGCTCGGCGACCTGCGCGGCGAGCGCCCGGTCAAAGAACGGCACCCCGAGGCGCGCGGCGAGCGCCGGCGCGACCTCGCTGCCACCAGCCCCGTAGGACGCCGAGATGGTCACGAACGGCTTCATCGCTTCTCGTCCGGTCCGGCAACATTCTGCCGCGATCGGCGATTACTCGCATGCGCCGAGCAGACAGGCGGCGTGCCACACCGGCCCATGACCAGGATATTTGTCCCCGTCGATGTCCCGTTGCGGCAGCGGGCGCGGACTGCTTGCACGTCGGGCGGTCCATACCGGCTGGCCGACGCCGATGTCCTCGCCGCAGCCCGCACACGACCACGGGAATGTGCTTCAGCTGGTCTCGACCGTCGCTGAGCGTGTCGATAGGCCTCCTCGTTCCGAGGTGGCCTCCCGGTAGTAACGGAGCAGGAACGTACGCTAAGCGCCGCACTCCGCGCGCCGTCCAGCAAGCCAATCGACCATCGGACGCTTCGGGGCGCGAATCAGGGTGGCAAGTTTCCGCTGCGCGGCCGTCCCACGAACCAAAGCTCTGCGAACAGTCGGCCGGATCCGCGTCGGTCCCGGCTTGGGGGCGCCGAGCAGGACCGCTCCCATCGACACGGCTCCGCTTGCTTCCCGATCCGCGGGTCCGCGCTGGAGCCTGCCCGGCGCCGCGGGCGATCGGAATGTGGCAAAGCGCTCGTCCGGTCGCGGCGCTCGTGACGATTCCTCTTGGGCGCAGGCGAGAGCGACGAGCTACTCGGCACGGCCGAGATCCGGACGCCCGCTTTCTGCCGAAGCGCTCGCGCGCGAGGGGTCGTGCGCGCCGTGGCGGCGATCTCGGTGCCGGCAGGGCGCGGTTCGACGCGTGCTTCCACGCGATAGGAGGCGTCCAGGCTCGCCGGAGCGGACGAGTCCTTTCGTGGCGAACCAGTAGTCAGAAGCCCCACAGAAGCAATAGCACGGCGTCCGACGGCGACCTCGCGCCGTTCGACTTGCGCGTCATCCGGGCCATGCAGTCGTCCGCCCGCGCGCGGCGAGACCGCTGAGTGCGTGGCGGAGCGATCACGCCGAGCGGGACCCGCGCACGACTCCTGGCCGTCGAAACCAATCGTGCCGCCGCGCGCTGACGCCTCCAAATTTCGTGCACCGGCTAGGGCGTCGACGGCGCCGGGTCCGCTAGCAACCGTTTGGAATCCCGTCAGGCTTGCTAACGCGGCGCCTACTTGCTCTGAGCGTGCTGGCAAGCAAGCAGACGAACTTGTGGAAGCACTTGCTGAAAGCCGGCGCCGGAGGCGTTCTGACCAGCGGCAATCGCGTCTCAGTGCCTAAGGTCGACAGCGACGACATGCAACGCGCGATCATGTGGCGCCGGGCTCCGGTCGCGCACCCCGCGCATCCCGGCTTCCAAGGCCCCGGTCGGGCTCGGTTTCAACCGGCTCCACAAGCCACTCGACGCGCGGGATAAGCGAGCGGTCGAAGCGCTCAAGCCCGCCGACGCCGACGCGCTCGAGCTCGGCGAGGCAGCGCCCGGTGTCGGCGACGAGGCGATCGACGTCGACCTTCATGCAGCCACGCTTGAACGGCTCAAGATAGGAGATCCCCCGTCGCCACAGCCGCTGGGCGCCGCGTGGGTTGCCACGGCGCAGGTGCTCGAAGCCGATACCAATCTGCAGGATGCCCTGGTAGAGGTAGCGGACCGGGTCGCGCTCCTCGAGCCACGCGACCTCGAAGGTCTCGTGCTGCTCGAAGAACTCGCCGCGGTTGAACTGCTCGATGCCGCGACGGAGACCTGGCGGCGGGGCATCGCCGCAGCGCCCCGAGCGCTGCCCCCGGCCAGGGCGGTGAAGCGGCGCGTCGCTCATCCGTCCGCCCACTGTAGGGACGCGGGCGCTTGCAGCGCCGGTGTGGGGGTCTGGATGCTCCGCCGGTCGAGTCGCGAGCATCCTGCCGCGATCGCGCGCAACGCGAGGCGCTCCGAGACCGCTGAACAGCGCCCGAACGGCCCGGGTTGGGGCGCTTCTGCTACCCAGCCGATAGCAGCCACGCCGGCTGGTGGCCCGGCGCGATGGCCGCTCTTGGTGCCCAGGAGCACGACGACTGTCGTCGGACCGAGTGATCGCTGGGGCGTTCGCAAACGATGGCCATCTGCGACGAGACGCGCCTTCCGCGCTTAGCAGGGCGTTGCTCCGGCCGGCAGAAATGCTCGTCATTGAACGAAAGCGGGGCACTGCCTGCGCTGCTGGATTCGGCGGGATGGAGTAGCCCCGCTCGCCCGTCGAAATGGAGTGAGACTTCTCCGTCTTCGTGGAAGCGGGTCTATGGTTCATCGACGATTTGTGTACGGCAAGCTTGCACTGAACGCGCTGGCGCTGCTGAGTTGCGGCGAGCCTGTGCATCGGTAACCACGCTCGGGTGATCGTGTTCGGGCGCTCGGGTGAAGTGTCCATTCTCGCGAGAGGAGGGCTCATCCCCGGTTTGGTGGCGGGTTCGCCTTTGGTTGTGGCGGGGGGTCTTCCGCGGTTGCCCGTGATGGTCCGTGGGGAAATGGTCGCGGGCGTATCGGGTCGCGGCCTTAGACGGCCGACAGCGGGTTCGGACCGACGCGCGACGCGGACTCGTTCAGGGTGGGGGTGCGCACCGAGCGCAGCTGCACGACTCGCCGCGCCAGGCTCGACGCCCTTCGGTGATCGCGAGCGCGGAGATGCTGAGCGCGACGACTGGGTCAACCCACCAAATGCCGAGCAGGGTGTTCGCCAGCAGCCCGACGAGCACGGCGGCGGCGAGATAGGCGCAGATCACGTTCTGCCGTCCTTCGCCCGCGGTTGCCGAGGAACCGAGTTGTTGGCCCAGGCGGAGCTTTGCCCGCCCGAGCCGTGGGCAGATGCAGAGCGTCGCGATCGAGAGGCCGATGCCCAGCAGGGTGGTCTGGGCGTGATGCTCGACCAGGAGGCTGCGGGTCGCCTCGAACGCGATGTAGGGAGCGAGGAGGAAGAAGCTGACCGCGACGAGCTGCTGAGCGCGCCTCTCAGAGGTGGCGGACAGCGTTCGCGATCCGGAGAAGCGCCACAGGACGATCACGCTCGCCAATCCCTCGATCGCGCCGTCGAGGCCGTTGCCCACGAGCGCGATCGATCCGGCGAGGAGGCCTGCCGTGGTCGTGGCGGCGCCTTCGAAGCACAGCCAGACGACCGAGAAGCTGGCGAGCATGCGAGCGCGCCGGGCCCCATGCATCCACTCGGTGTTGACTGGGATTGGGGTGTCTACCGTCACGGCCGGTCCGCCTCCTCGGCCAGGCACAGGCCGAGATCGAGCAGCGCCGGCACGCACCCGTCGACGATCCGATAGAGGATCCGGTTGCCGTCCCGGCGGGCTGCCACGATCCGCCGATCGGCCAGCCTCTGCAGCTGGTTGGACACCGCCTGCGGCGCCATCCGAACCTCGGCCGCCAGGTCCGAAACGCACAGCTCCTCCCCGCGCACAAGAGCATGCAGCAAGCGCAGCCGAGTGTCGTTGGCCAGCACCTTGAACGTTCCGGCAAGTTCGGACGCGCCGGCGCCTGTCAACAGCTCGCGCTCGCCTAGCCTCGGCCGCTGGCCGGGCAGACAAACGCTTCCGGAAACCACTGGCTCGACGTCGAGCGCCACAACACAAGTATTACACGAAGTTATGTAACGACCGTGGCGTTCGCTGTCCGGCAAGCGACACGCGCCTCGCGGCTCAAGACGCCGCTTTGGTCGCCGCCGCGGAGACCCAGCGGCGAGCTTCGCTCGGCCGGCTGAAGATGCAGAGCAGAAGTCCTGGAGAGGGCCCGAGCCGGTCCGGCCAGATGGCTTCGTAAGATGCAGCAGGGAGCTACGCCTCCGCTCTGCGTCTGGGCCGGGGGCGGAGGCTGCTCCCCGAATATGGTTCGCGGCATGGATACCGTGCCGGGAGACGAGCGCAGCATGGGCGACGAGCCAGTGGGGCATGGGCGAGGGGGTGGTCTGAGGCCTGCTGCTGAGGCGATGTCGATCGCGGAGCTGAGTGAGGCCGATGAGGGTCGGTTCGTACCGATCCTGCCGCGTGCGAATGTGGTCAAGATCGGAGCGCAGAGTGTGATCGACCGGGGGCGCTCGGCGGTGTTCCCGGTGGTTGAGGAGCTGGGCGCCAACGCGCCGGCGCATCAGTTGATCATCGGGATGGGCGCCGGCACCCGGGCGCGTCACGTCTATGACCTTTGTTCGAAGTTGGGGCTGCCGACGGGGTTGTTGGCGACCCTGGGCAGCGGGGTGTCTGAGCAGAACTCGCTGATGATCGCGGCGTTGATGGCGAGGTACAACGCGGTGCGGTTGGGCAAGGCGGAGTTCTCGCAGCTGCCGATGTGCCTGGCGGCCGGATCGCCTGTGGTGGTGACGGGATCGCCGCCGTATCACTGGTGGGAGCCGCCCCCGAGCGTGGGCCGCCTGCCCGAGTACCGGACCGACAGCGGCGTCTATCTGATCGCCGAGGCGTTCGGGGCGCGGTCGATGATCTATCTCAAGGACGAGGACGGCCTCTACACCGACGACCCCAAGAAGAACCCTGCCGCCACCTTCATCCCCAAGATCACCGTCGCCGAGCTGATCAAGCGCGACTTCGACGAGCTCGTGGTCGAGCGCAAGGTGCTTGAGATGATGAGCACCGCCCGATGGGCCCGTGAGATCCAGATCGTCAACGCCCTGGTTCCGGGCAACATCACCCGCGCCCTAAATGGCGAGCACGTCGGCACGATCATCACCGCCGGTGAGTAGCCCAGACCCGCGCGAGCGCGCCGGCGGCGCTTGGCATCTCGCATCGCGGTTGATGGCCGAATCGCTGCAGAGCCGCGACCTGTTGCGCCGCACCGACGGCCCGGCGGTCCGCCAGCTGCTACCTCACGTCACGGTTGTGAAGATCGGCGGGGCAAGCATCCTGGACCGCGGCCCCGACGCGCTGATGCCGGTGATCGCCGAACTGGGCGAGCTCAGCACCGATCATGCGTTGCTGATCACCGCGGGGGAGGGTGCCCGCGCGCGCCACGCCTACGCGATCGCGATCGACCTCGGGTTGCCGACAGGGATGCTCGCAACCCTGGGCAACTCGGTCTCTGAACAAAATGCCTTGATCATCGGCGCGCTGATGATGGATCGCGGTGCGGTCAACGTGCCGGTCGGGCTGGTTCCGATCTTTCTCAACGGTGGGCTGCCGGTCGTGATGTCAGGGATGCCGCCCTATGACTGGTGGGAGCCACCCGCGCGCCACGGCCGCGTGCCCGACCGCCGCACCGACGCCGGCACGTTTCTTACCGCCGAGGCGTTCGACTGCGCTCGCGTCATCTACGCCAAAGACCGGGACGGCCTTTATGACTGCGACCCAGCCACACATCGCGAGGCCAGTCTGATCGCGACGATCACGGCGCGCGATCTGATCGCTCGTGGCCTGGACAGCCTCCCGATCGAGCCAATCGTGCTCGAGATGCTGATCGACGCTCGACTCGTCGAGCAGATCCACTTGGTCAACGGACTCACCCCCGGTGCGATCACACAGGCCGTTCGGGGTGAGCCGGTCGGGACCGTCATCACCGCCCGCTAACGGCGGGCACAAGCCAAGGTGAGCGCGACGCCGAACACGAGCCCCGCGACGTGATCATCCCTTGCCGATCAAACCTCAGCAGTGTCCGCGGTCGCGGACTCGCCGTCGTCCTGCTGACGGCGTTGGTGATCGCCGGGTGCGGAAGTCAGTTGGCTGCCGACGAGGACTGATGTGAACCCGTTCGCGTTTCGGCCCAGCGCCGGCAAACCGACCGTGCTGGCCGATCCCACCATGCGCAAGCTCTTCGGGCTCGTCTACGGCGAGAACTATCCCACCGGGGGCGCCGCACCCTGAGGCACGACCTCGCGTACGGGCCGGCCATTGACCTTCTCCTCAACGGATCTGCGAGCGCTCAAGCGTCTGCAACGCGCCGGCGTCTCGAGAAGCCCATCCCGTTCGCCACCCGCGGCAAAGCCACCGCCTACCTCGCGCTCGTCAGACGTAGCCACAAAATGAGGCTCACCAAAGCCTTCATCGCCACCGTGCTGGCATCACCGGTCGTCATCATCAACGCCGGATTTCAGCCCCTGCCAGCGCGCGCGACGACCAAGTAGGCCATTCCGCCGTTACCTACCGCCACTCCCGCTTCTCGCCGATGCAGCAGCGAGCCCCGAGAGCCCTTGAGCAGGACCATCGAGATCGTCGCGTTGATCCCGCGCAGCGACGGCCGGTAGCGAGCGGCCGTTGCGGTCTGATTTGGGCAGCCTGCGCGTGGGACGAGCGCTCGCCGCGCTCGTAGGAGCGTCCCGCTTCGACGACTCGGGTTGTTTATGCGCCTATAGATGTATTCTGCAGATAGATGGCGATGGATCGCGGTGATATCGAAGCGCGGGAGGGGTCGCGGCCGGGGCATGGGCGCGGTCGCGGCGGATGGCGGTTCATCACGCCTGCCGTACTCCTGCTGCTGGCACAAGCCCCCGCGCACGGCTATGACATTTTGGCTCGTATCGCCGACGTGTTTCCTCGCTCGGGCCGGCTGCCGGACCCCGGCACGTTTTACCGGGTGGTGCGTGGCATGGAGAGCGAGGGAACGGTCGTGTCCTCGTGGGAGACGCCGAGCGCTGGTCCCGCGCGTCGGGTCTACACAATCACCGACAGTGGGCGCGAGCAGCTCGATGGCTGGGCGCTGTCGCTGCGGCGCGACATCGAAGCGATGGGCAACTTCGCGCGCGCCTACGACGCGTTGGCTGCCGACCGCCGAGCTGACCCACCAGACGAAGCCGGCGAGTCCCCACCAACGCGCGCGACGACCAAGTAGGCCGTTCCGCCGTTACCTACCGCCACTCCCGCTTCGTCGCCTTCGGACCTACGTCAACGCCGCTCCTGCTCTAGGAGCCAGCCGGCTCGAAGCGGAAGCCGCGAACCACCCCGGCTACGTCGTCTCGGGCGCCTGTGGTTCGACCCCGATGCGCGCTTTTCGCAGGCCCAACGTCGCCGACGCCAAGAGACGCGGAAGGCCGGCAAGGCATGGCAGATGCGAGACACCGCAGTCTCACCGATGCAGGGCACGCCGTCTGTCAACGGCGGTATCCGCGACGGTTCCCGCAGCGAGCAAAGGAAGCAGTGGGCGCGCGCGGCCGAGGCGCAAGACGCGCTGTACGCGCGGTGGGCGCACGCGTGGCGGAGTCCGCCAACAAGCAGCTCACCGAGCAGATCGCTACCGCGCTGCGCGAGCACCCCGACGGCGAGGTCTTCCTCTCGCTGTTTCGCGACCCGCGCAGCGTCGTGACCGCCGCCGAGCTGCTGGCCGTAGATCGGCGACTGCCGAGCGCGCTATCCGACCCGCGACACGCTCGCCGCCGACGCCGGCCAAGCCGCCGTCGCGATCGAGTCCGGCAAGCGCAAGACCGCCAGCTTCCGCTGGGGCCCCAACAAGCGACTGCGCGGCGCGTTCTGCACCCTGGCCCACAGCACCCGCCACTGGCACCCCTCGGCCCAAGACCGCTACGCCGCCGCCCGCGCCCGCGGCCACGAGCACCCCGGCGCGCTACGCACCCTCGGTCGCGCCCGGTGCCGCGTCGTATGGCGCTGCTGGCAAGACCGCACCCCCCTACGACCCGACAGCGGGTCGACGACCGAGGGCCCTTTGAGCCGAGCCCTCGGTCGCGTGTCGACCAATTCCTGCGGCCGCAAGCGCCGCTTATCCAGGGACCACAATCTTCTCGCTCGGGGAGTTCGGGATCGCGTTGCTCGCTGATTCGCGGATCGCGGCTTGGTCTCCCGAGACCTGGAACGGGATTAGCGTGTACATCGTGTAGGCGAGCACGATGAACAGCAGCCCGGCGTTGGGGTCGGTCGCGCCCCCCTGGGGGATCCCGCCGAAGCCCTCGCCGACGACCCAGTAGATCAGGTTCAGCACGGCAGCGAGGATGAGGAACTCCTTCGCGCGCCAGTTCTTGGCGACCGCGATCCCGATCGCGCCCGACAGCCCGGCGAGGATGATCGCGAAGATCAGTCCGTTGCCCTTGGTGATGCTCGCAAAGCCGTCCTGGACGGTGGTCAGCCAGCTCATCCCCGAGGGTGCGGCGTTGATCGCGTTGTGGATCCCGTTCGCCCCACCCGCCTCGACCAGCCACAACCACGCCATCACCAGCCACAGCGCCGCCCAGGCGATCCGCGCGCCGCGCACCCCCAGCAGACCGCCGGGGCGGTCGTTCGGCCACACGATCGCGCCGATCAACGCATACAGGAGCACCGCTCCGGGCGCGCCCGTCAGCGCACTGGCCATCGGGATGCCGCCCATAGGCGTCGTCGCCATGAACATCATCCCGAACGCCTCGCCGAACCACCACACGCACAGCACCCACGCGAACGACACGAGGATCGCCGGCTTCGTCGTCCGCTTGTACAGGATCCCAAATCCGATCGCGATCTGGATCAGCGCGGCCCCCGTGTTGAAGATCGCCTGATGGGACTCCATCGTGGCAGCACCCTGATTGACGCTGCTGGCGACCCACCCGGGCTGACCCCCCGTCAGGTTCGTGAGGAACTGGATGAAACCTTTCCCGTACATGAACGACTGAAACTGCAACGCTCCGTCCAGCACCCAGATCAACGCCAGCACGGTCTGAATCGAACGACGGCTATCTGAAAAGAAATACGACTTGACGCGCTCGATCGCCGACACGCCGCCAACCGCGGCGGGAACGGCTCTCGACCCAGCAACACTGCTCATCTGCGACTCCTAACGGTCGTCGGCTGGGCGACGCCCGACGGGCGCTCCCATGAGAATTAGCTGATATCCCGCGAGCGCGCAGCCGACGCCCGCGGCCCAGACCCGCAACGGATCTGCTGTCGATGTGACCGTGGCGTAGTCCAGCCGCTCAGAGTCGCCCCAAAGC
Organism: uncultured Solirubrobacterales bacterium; assembly: GCA_963763525.1. Lineage (GTDB taxonomy): Bacteria > Actinomycetota > Thermoleophilia > Solirubrobacterales > Solirubrobacteraceae > Palsa-465. Next base: position 20,074 of record CAVXPA010000002.1, on the reverse strand, counting down.
GTCGGACTCGCCCGGCGCGCAGCGCACCACAGCCCCCGCGAACGGGTGCTGGTCGCGCGCCGCGCTCAGCTAACTACCTGGGAGGACCGCGGCCCGACCAACCCTCAGCCAGCGGCGCCAACCGCGCAACCAAAACCTCCGCAGGTCGCGGCATCGGCGCGATGCGAACCACCGCCGTCCACCGCGCACGCACATAGCGCTGCGCGACCTCATCAAGGACCCACCGGGCGCCGTGAAACACCGCCGCCAGCACAAGACCAACACAAGCCGCGGCGGGAATCGACCACCAGCCACCAAAGCCAAAAACCCCCACCAGTCCCGCCGGATGCCCGGTCGCTAACAGACCCTCCAAAAACTCCTGCGTCGCGAAGATCGCGACCAGCGACACAGCACAGACAGCCCACAGCCCCAAAAACGAAACCGTGAACCGAGGCAACGACCGCTGCCCAGCCATCGCACGCCCCAACGACCACAAGAACCCGCCAACCGCCAACGCGACCAGCCCGACAATCCACGGCACCGCCGAATGCAGATACGAGTGCCCCGTGCGCTGCAACTCGGCCCCCGCGGCCGACCCATACGCGAGGTAGTACCGCAACTGATGCACCGCAAACGCCGCCGCCGGCACCAAAACAACCGGCGCCACGCGCCAAAGCCGGGCACCAAGACCACGGCGAACGTGCATCGCGCCAAAACAATACCCCCAGCGACAAGAACAGACCACTCACCGGGGCAAAAGAGACCCGAGTCCACACGCTAGTGTTTCGTCGCCGCCGCGGCAGTGAGGGCGGGACTTCCGCTCTCGCCCAGACGGAGGCGCCAGCCGCCGTGGGCCAACGCTGATGTATCGCCAGGGATTGCGAGCACGCGGCTCGCCGGTGTTCGTGTTTGTCGCGTTGGACGACCACGAGCAGCTACGAATCGGCTACTGGTGGGGCCCCCGCTTCCGGTTCGAGCCGGCGGAGCAGAAGCCGATTTCGGGCTCGAGATCGTGATCGCGCGTGACGGGCAGATCGCCAATCGCGCGGCTGCTGTGTGGCCAAACGAGCCATCTGCCAGCAGTGCTCGGCACACCGATCGCCGACCGCTTTCGGACATTGGGAGCCACGCGACGCCTTGGGCGGCTGATGTCCGCACCAGCACGAAGGCAGGGCTCGCGGCGCGGCGATCCACGAGACCCCGTATTCGCCACTTGCGCAACCGACCCCGGCCGCGGCGCCCATCTGCGTGAGTGGTCGCTCCGAGTGCCCTGCTCTTCCGCGGAAGGAGGAGAGGGTGCTTGCTCGATTCTGGCTAATACCGACTCCCCGGTTCGGTCGAACCGCACCGGTGGCGCGACGAGCGCATTCCTCGAGAGCGATCGTCGCGACGTCCCCGAAGCGGACGAGCGCAAAGGCGACGGAAGAATCGCTACCGCAGTGGCTCGTCGCGCGACTGGTATGCCACGGCAGCAATCGCCCGCCGGCCTTTCGACCTGATCGCGGCTCGCGAGCTCGAGCCCGGCCGCCGGGCCCTAGCACCGAACGCTCGCTTCCCAGCTCGGCCGGGCGACCGTCTCATTCGCGATCCGCTTTCGCACACCCCTGACCGTGGGCTGAGGACGTTCGCGAGCGGGCGGCGAGCCGTCTCATATCCCAACGATATCTGGACACCGAAGGCCGGGGCGTTGGCGCACTGCGGCGTCAGCGATCGTTCTGAGTGACCGTCCCCCAAAGTTGTGGCGGCGACGCTCGCGCAGGATTACGAAGGCCTGTTCGTACGTTTGCTTCTTCCCGACCGCTTCGAACGAGTACTCCACTCCGCCCGTATCGGGCAACAGCGAACGCACCGCCTCGACCGGGTCGACCAGCAACGAGTCGATTGCATCGAATACCCCAAACAGACCGGGGTGCAGCTCTTTTGAAGGGACCCGCGGGGCGGGCTGAACTGACAGTGAATCGCCCGTAGATACGGGGGTTTTGGGCTGTCGCCGGTGGTGGCGGGTGGTGGTGTTGGGCGTGTCCCGCTGGGCGATTTCCTGGGGTTGAGCTGATCGAGCGACCGATGGTCGGCGTTTTCGACCGTTTCCCGTGGGTTTCGCGGTTGTGGGGCGGGTCCCAGGACTCGTATTTCGGGTGTCGAAGTCGGCGTTGCTCATATCCAACGTCGACCACGGAGGTGGCCAACGTGACCGCCGATCTCGACACCCGTTGTGGCGAACTCTACGCCTCGGGCGATGAACTCCTGCCCGAGGCGTCGCTCGGCAGCGATCGTGCAGCTGCGTTCGCGCGCAGCCAGGAGCAGTTCGAGTCGCTGATCGGTTTCCTGGACGGGACGGATGCGGCTGGGCTCTCGCACGCGGAGCTTGAGGAGCGTCTTGACCGGGACGGGCGGGAGCTGTTGCGCAGGTTGCTGGCTGATCATCTGGCGTTGCGGGCAGTCCGCGAGAAGCGGCTCGAGCAGGTCGTCGGCGATGAGGGGGTCAGGCGTGCGCGGATTGAGTCCGGTCACGCGCGCGCGTTGGAGACGGTGTTCGGGACCGTGAGTGTCGAGCGGCTGGCGTACCGGGCACCGGGGCTGGGGAATCTGCACCCCGCTGACGCGATCCTGAATTTGCCGGTCGAGCGTCACTCCCACGGGCTGCGCAAGCTCGCGGCGGTGGAGGCCGCGCGCGGCAGCTTCCAGGACGCGGTGGAGGCGATCGAACGCTCTACCGGGCAGCAGCTCGGCCATCGCCAGGTCCAGGAGCTCGCCCAGCTCGCCGCGGTCGACTTCGAGGACTTCTATGCGGCCAGGCGACCGAAGCGATCCAAGCCCGAGCAGTTGTTGGTGCTCTCGGCCGATGGCAAGGGGATCGTGATGCGCCCCGACGCGCTACGCACCCAGACCGCCACCAGGCGTGTCCGCGCTGGCCCCAAGCCCAAGACCAGGCTGGCGGGCTCAGAGAAGCTCAACTGCAAGCGAATGGCGGAGATCGGCGCGGTCTATGACGCGACCCCGGCGCCCCGCACGGCGGCCGACATCCTCGCCCGCGACGACAGCCATGAGCCCGCGCCAGGGCCGGTCGCTGCCAACAAGTGGTTGTGCGCCAGCATCGTCAAGGACGCCGGCACCGTCATCAAACACGTCTTCCAAGAGGCCGACCGCCGCGACCCCAAACGCCGCCGCACTTGGGTCGCGCTCGTGGACGGCAACAACCACCAGATCCAACGGATCCGCTCCGAGGCCAAAGCCCGTGGCGTGAAGGTGACGATCGTCGTCGACTTCATCCACGTCCTGGAATACCTGTGGACCGCTGCCAGCTGCCTGTTCCCCACCCTGAACCCCGCCGAATGGGTGCACCTCCAAGCGACCAGGGTGCTCGAAGGACACGCCAGCAAGGTCGCCGGCACGATCCGCCGCACCGCCACAAACCGCCGCCTGGACCCAGCAAGCCGCAAACTCGCCGACGACGCCGCCAACTACCTGACCAGCAAGGCCCCGTACCTCGACTACCCGACCGCCCTGGCAAACGGCTGGCCGATCGCGACCGGGATCATCGAAGGCGCCTGCCGCCACCTCGTCAAAGACCGCCTCGACATCACCGGCGCCCGCTGGGGACTCGCCGGCGCCGAAGCCATCCTCAAACTACGCGCCATCAAAGCCAACGGCGACTTCGACCAATACTGGGACTACCACCTCGTTCAAGAACGACACCACGTCCACGAAGCCCGCTACCTCGACCACGTCGTCCCAAAGATCACATGACCGTCGCCCCCTGAGTCACTCCAGAAGAGCTGCACCCAACAGACCGGGCGCGCGAGCTTGCCCGCATTATTATCGATCGCGATGATGCGGCTCGCGCCCGCGATCACCGCCCCCTGAATGCAGTTCAGGCCGATCCCGCCGCATCCAATGACCGCAACGGTCGACCCCGGTGCGATTCTGGCGGTTCGAAACACAGCGCCGAGCCGGTCGTGATGCCGTATGCGATCAGCGCGGCACGGTCGAAAGGTATCTCGTCTTGGATCTTCACGAGCGCGTTCTCGTGAACGAGCAGCTCCTCGGCAAATGTCGCAAGGCCGGCGTACTGACCACCGCCTTGCCAGTGGCCAGCCGAAGCCGTGGCGCCTCGTCGGAGGAGCGCTCAAGCGTAGCCACGCCTGTGCAGAGCGTCGCGCGCCCAGAGAGGCAGAAGCTGCAGCTGCCGCAGAATCCGATCGGGGAGGTGATCACGCGGTCCCCTGGGCTTGACGTAGGTCACATCCTCCCCGATCGCCTCGATGATGCCGGCCGCTTCGTGTCCGAGCACCATCGGCGTCGGCTTCGGCACTGGCGACAGTCGCTGCATGTGGTGAAGATCACTGTGACATAGGCCCGTAGCCATTGTGCGCACGCGCACCTCACGACGACCAGGGGCGTCCAGCAACACCTCGTCTATCTGGAGCAAGCCAGGGCACTCGTGAAAAACTGCGGCGCGCATCATCCAGCTCCGCTCGCCGATGGCTGAGGCGGCGCCACCGACCTCAGAACTTCAAGGAGCATTGCGCGGAGCCCGTCACGGCAGATGCAGCGTGCGTGCGGTGAAAAGCCACCTTCCGTCCTGTTTGACGAGTTCGTCCCGGTAGTGTCCTATCGTGGCCACACTGTCGACAAGGCGCATATGCAGGAGGTAACACGTGCAGCGAGCCCCGACATCAGATGGCTCGATGCGGAAGTTCGTGTTGTAATGATATCCCTTGTTCTCAGGATTGGCCATCGCAGCCGCTCCGTACTCGCGGATGGCACTGTGTCCTCGCGACTGGCGGTGGAGACCGTTCAACACGCCGTCGGCGGTCCACGTACCGACCCAGCCGTCAAGGTCTCCGAGGTCGTAGGCGGTCGTATTTTGTGCGTACAGCTGTTGGATCGCGATGTAATCGTCTGTGGATAGTTCCATCGACATCTCCAATCCTGTTGCGGTGTGAGGGCGTGCTCAAGGCGTGATATCACGTTCGAAGCTTGCGATGCTTGCCTACGGGGTAAACCGGACGTTCAGCGGCGCAAAGCGTCGGACGGCCTTGCCCGAGTAGGATGGCGGCTCCTTCGACGGATCCAACTCGAGGTCCTGTGGCAATCGCTCCAGGGCAACCGCCAAAACGCGCTGCATCTCGTACCGGGCCAACGCTTGACCGGGGCAGGTACGCGGCCCCATGTAGAACCCAAAATGGTCGCCTGGCGCGCGCCGGGCAATGTCGACGTCGGCCGGGCACCTGTAGCGCCGCTCGTCTCTGCTCGACGCGCTCGTCACCATCAGCACGGGATCGTTCTGGTTGATCTGCACACCAGCGATCTCGACGTCTCGCTTCGCGCGGCGAAACACGAATTCGGCGGGTCCGTACAGCCGGAGCGTCTCCTCAACGACGTTCTTGACTGCAGGCTGGCCCCCCTTGCGGAGCTGGCTCATTGGGCTCGCATCGCTCAGCAGCATGTAGAGAGCGTTACCGACTGCGGAGGCGGTGGTAGAGAAACCAGCGAAAAACCCCATGCAGACCATGGAAAGCACGTCCTGCTCGTCGTAGTCGCTGCCGAACAGCGTCTCTGCGTCACGCCAAATCATGCTGATGAAGTCCGAGCCCTCGCCCGATCGCCGCTCGATAACGTACGGCATCAGGACGTCGAACAACTCCCGGGCGCGGAGGGCGGCAGCCTCAGACTCCTCCGGGGTGAGCTTCCCCCCGTCCACGAGCCGGTCCATCAGTTCGGTGCGCCGCTTCGCCACGTAGATGATCCGATCCCGAAGCTCATCATCCCGCCACGAAATCCCCTGAACGGAGATCATGGCCGACCACGCAACACGGCTGGCGGCTGGGTGCGATCGTGGTGCGATCGAGCCCGTGTTTTTGGGAGTTTTGGGAGGCTCAATGAGCAGCGACGGTGATCTCGGAGGTATGGTGTCGGTGATGTCGTCGCCGATCGTGGAGTGTGACGTTGAGTGCCCGGAGTGCGGGTGCGTTTATCGGGATTGGGATCGCGCGAGCGTGGATACGGAGATGGCGGCTGATGCTGAGTACATGCGTCGGGTGATGACCGCTACCTGCCCGCGTTGCGGCACGGTGGTGCGGGTCGATGACTTGACCCGGGATGGGTTCGGCGCTTGGCCGCGGGGTGATCGCGTCTCGATTCGGCTGCGGGCCGCGGTCGGTCGGCTCGAACTGAAGGGTTGTAGCGCTGGAGGGCGGGCGCGGCGAAGTCGGCAAGGTCATCCACGAAAAGCAGAAGCCGGCTGTCAGCGGAGTGCTCGGGGAGCCCGACGAGCATCCCCGCGAACCCGCGGGCAAGTACGACCAACTGTGCAGCGGGGGGAGAGGCGACTTCGGCGTCGCCTTGGGCCAATCCCGTCAGGCTCCGCCGCGCGCTCCGTGACGTGTCTGCGCGGCGCAGCCGTCGCCAGGCGGCTTGTCGTAGCCCGCGAACCAGCTCGACTTCGGCTGCCGCCAAGTGCCGGTATGGTCGTGACCGCGACCGCGGCGAATTGCGCGTGGGGCACGGCAAGGCGTGCCCGCACATGGAGGAGCTTTGCACCCACATCCTGTGCTGGATGAATCAGATCAAGCCGTACAGCGGGCACCACCGCGGTGCGGTCATGTCTTCGGAGAAGCGCCAAGACGACAACATGCGCGGGAGAGACCGACGGCAACGGGCGCGGCCCTCCCCGGCAAGGGACGGAGGGTAACGGTGAACCAGTACGAACACGTGTTTACGCCGATCAAGATCGGCGACCTCGAGCTACGAAACCGGGTCTACATCCCTCCACACGGGATGCACCTGACGGCGCCGGGGCCCAGCGCGCACATGGTTCCGTCGGTGGAGTACGCGGCGTACTTCCGTGAGCGGGCGGCCAATGGGGTAGGCCTCATCATGCACAGCATGACCGTCATGCGCGGCGGTACCCATCCGATCGACTCACCCGCGGATGCGCGCGCGATCCCGTCGTTCAAGGCTGTGGTTGACGGCGTTCATGCCGAGGGCTGCAAGATGTTCGCGGAGCTGTGGTACGTCTGGATGCACTATCCGTGGCAACCCGCCTCTCCGGGGCAACCGATGATGGGTCCGTCGTCCGTGCAACCCTCCGATAGCTTCCACGTGACCCGTGCGATCAACAAGCGCGAGATCCGTCACTTAATTGACCTGTTCGCTCGCGCTGCAGAAAACCTCAAGGAGGCAGGCTACGACGGAATCACGCTGCACGTCGCTCACGCGGCTCTGCCTGCGCAGTTCCTGAGCCCGTACTTCAACCATCGCGACGACGAATACGGAGGCACTGTGAGTGGCCGGATGCGTTTTGTCGTCGAGACGCTAGAGCGCATCCGCGAAGCCGCTGGCGGACTGCCCGTAGGCATGAGATTCACGGCGAATGAGCGTCTGCCGGGAGGCCTTGACATTCCACAATCGGCTGAGATCCTCAGGCGGCTGAAGCGCGACGGTCTGATCGACTTCGTGGATCTCGATTTCTCCGTCGAGCCTCAGCAGGTGCACGTCCTGGTGACTTCGGACTTCGTGGAGCCGCTCAAGCACCAGAGCGAGGACGTCGGCGCGCTGCGTGAGACGGGTGCGCTCGAGGACCTCGTGGTGCTAGCTGCCGGCCGACGCGTCACCACCGTAGCTCAGATGGAACACATGGTGGCGAGCGGAATCGTCGACGTTATCGGCTGCGTTCGCGGTTTCATGGCCGAGCCGGAGCTCCTGACGAACGCGCTCGAGGGTCGCGAGGACCGCAGCCGCGTCTGCTTGTCCTGCAATCAGCAGTGGGGCATCGGCGGTGGGTTTACGTGCGTCATCAATCCTGCCGTCGGACGGGAGGCACGCTGGGGAACCAAGAGCTTCACCCGTGCGACGGAACAGAAGAAGGTAGTAGTCATCGGGGGCGGGCCTGCCGGACTTGAAGCTGCACGGGTCTGTGCGAAACGCGGACACGAAGTCGTGCTCCTCGAGCGCAGACCCTACGTCGGTGGCTTGATGAAGGCCAAAGCAAACCTCCCCGGTCGCACGGTCTACCAACAGCAGATCGACTGGTGGGAACGGCAGGCGCGAGAGCTCGGAGTCGATCTCCGGCTTTCCAGCGAAGCGACCCCAGCCGTGATCGCTGCGATGCGACCTGACGTCGTGTTCGTGGCGACGGGGTCCGTGTACGACCGCGCCGGAGCCTCCGGCTGGAACGTCAACCCGATTCCTGGCGCTGACCTGCCCCACGTCTACGGCGCGGAAGACGTTCTCCTCCACGGGCACCGGCCGCGGGGCACTGTCCTCATCTTCGACGGCGAGGGGATCAGCACGGGACCCGGCATCGCGGAACTGCTCTGCGCGGACGGCGCACGATGTGTCCTCGTCACGCCGGGAATGCCGGGAGCTGCGCTGACGGAGGGACCGGATGTCATGGCGAGGATCGGTCGCTTGGACGTTGAGCTTCTGCCACAGACCTATCTTTGCTCGATCGGCAGCGGCGAAGTGATGCTTGCGCCGGTCTTGCGAGACAGCGAGAGCCTGCTCGCCGCCCGCATGGTCGGTGACGGGGCTAAGCGGCAAGGCATCGATGTCGTTGTGCTCGCGTCGATGCGAAAGCCCGCCGATCCGAAGCTCGAGCTCGAGCTTGAGGACACCGCAGCGGCCGTCTATGTGATCGGCGACGCGCTCGCTCCGCGAGACCTTCGAGCCGCCACATACGAAGCGCAGTACTTTGGCCGGCTAGTCGGCGAACCTGGCGCACCGAGCTCCACCAGCGAAGCCATGTTCAGGCCGGTCGGCGAAGATTCAATAACAACCGTCGGTCCCGCTGACACGCTGCTCGCAGGGGGCTCCAGCCTGCGGAGATGATTGCGGCCGACGCCACTACGCGGTGCGAGATCGTGCCCCAACCCCTTGAAAGGAGCTTTGACGCATTGTCAACAGCGGCGCCGACCGCGCGTGAGCGGACCAGGTAAATCGATCGCATGGAAAAGCGCGATGACCGAATGGCGAATAGCGCGCCGAATTGTCAAGATCGACTGGACCGTGAGTATGAGGACGCCTACGACCTTCCGAATGGGTTCCGTGGCGCTCAATTCGTTCCCGGAGGCCACAAACCTCATGACGCAAGCTACGAGCTCCAAAGGCACGAGTGAGCTAAAGCTGTCGAGCGCGCGGCTCTCGTTCCGCAGACGTTCGGCCGGTGAGCGATCAGTCCTCGAACATCGCATTGACTAGCGCCGTGTCCGCGTAGGCCGTGACCTCAGAGATCTGCTGGCCGGTGAATTTCAGCACCCAGCAGTAGCGCTGGTCGTACGGACGTCCATTCGTCGCAGTGCTCGTTCCCCGCCACTCGACGACGACGTGCTCGCCTGCGTCCTGGACGGCGAGGAGCGTGACAGCCGGCGGCGCCTGCGAGTCGATGAACGTTTGCGCGGACGCCAGGAAGGCGCGACGGCTCGTGTACGTGCCGGACGCGGCGCTAGGAACTCTCGTGAAAGATCGAAGGACTGTCTCGACGCTGCGCGGGCAACGCTCATGGCCCTCTCCTCGCGCTTGTGGTCTTTCAGACGAATACCTTATGGTCTCCCAGACTAAGCAACAGAGAGGAACGAGGGTGGGCCCGGCCGACAGCCACCAGCGCCGCGGAGCTTCAAGCCCAGCGTTGCAGGGTCTGGTGGAATCGTTCGGTCTTGCCCTCCAGCTGGACACGTTCCGGGCGCACTACAACGAACAACGCCACCACCGCGCTCTCAAGAGAAGAACCCCGGGCGACGCCTACCGCGCCACCCCAAAAGCTTCGCCAGCGAGCAACGGACACACCCCCGGGCACTACCGCCTGCGCTACGACCGCCTCGACACCAAAGGCCACATGAGCCTGCGCCGCGCCGGCCGCATGCACCACCTCGCCGTCGGCACCGCCCACGCCCGCAAACGCGTCCTCGCGTTCGCCGACGAGCACCACGTCACGGTCGCTGACCTGGCCACCGGCGAGGTCCTCTCAGTGCATCTCATCGAACCGCGCAAGACCTACTGGCGCAACCAAAACAAACAACCCGGCCGCTGGCCCAGCTCCCACAACTGAGACCTACGTCGCGAGACACCTGGGACACATGTCCCGAGACATCACAGGTGACGGCGTCGCACGTTCGAACGCTCTACGAACAATCGCTCGCGTGGCGCCACGGTCGCGCTCTTGACTGTGATTGAACGAGGGTTGGCCCGGCATCCCGGGCAGGAGGTCGGCCCTCCGGATCGAAAGCTTTGGGTCAAGGCGCGCGCGGTAGCAGCCGCGCGGGCCGGGCTAGCGAATATGGAGGACCGACCTCGGCTCACGTTACGTGATGGGCCGGGCTGATCCTGCTCGTTTTCCTCGGAAGGAGGGGGAGTTGCTGTGCTGCACGTGGGTTTGGATCTGAGCCGCAGGCGGGTCGATGTGTGCTTGATCTCGAGCGAGGGAGAGCTGGTCGAGCATTTCCGCGCGCCGGCGGATCGCGACGGGCTGTACGGGCTGACGCGGCGGGTGGCGGTGTACGACGAGCCGGTGCGCGGGGTGGTGGAATCGATGAACGGCGCGCGGTTCGTGCACGACGAGCTGGTCCGCTACGGGTGGGAGGTGCTGGTCGCCGACGCGCAGCGGGTCAAGGGGCTGGCGCCGTTGGCGTGCAAGACCGACAAGATCGACGCACGCGTGCTGGCGGAGCTCTCGTTCCGCGATCTGGTGCCGGCGATCTGGCTGCCGACGCCGGAGCTTCGCCAAGAGCGTGAGCGCTCGAGGTGGCGGCTGCACCTGGTCAAGCACCGCTCGATCCTCAAGAACCGGGTGCACGCGTCGCTGATCGCGTTCGGCCATCAGGTCCCGATGGCGGACCTGTTCGGAGCCGGCGGCCGCCGGCTGCTCGCGGCGCTGGACTTCCCGGAGCCGTGGCTGGGTCACGTCCGCGCGAGCGTTGAGCTGATCGACGATCTCGACCGGCGGATCGCGGAGATCGAGCGCTGGCTGCAGCGCTCAGGCGCCGATCACCGCTACATCCCGCTGTTGATGACCGCTCCCGGGATCGGCTGGGTCACCGGCTTCACGATCGCCGCCGAGATCGGCGACATCAGCCGCTTCTCCTCGCCGGTCAAGCTAACCGGGTACACCGGCCTGTGCCCGCGCGTGAACCAGTCTGGCGAGGTCGACCGCCGCGGCCCGATCTCCAAGCACGGCCCCAGATACTTGCGCTGGGGGCTGATGGAAGCAGCCATCCACGCCTCCGCGCACCCGCTCTACAAGGAACGCTACCAGCGCACCAAGCGTCGCCTCGGCCGCCAGCGCGGCGCGAAGGTCGCGCAGATCGAGCTCGCTCGCAAGCTGACCGAGGCGATCTGGTACATGCTGACCCGTAACCAACCGTTCAAGCCCTTCGCTCCGGCAGGCGCCATTTCTCGCCTGACTGCCTGACAGTCCTTTATTGACATGCGCCGCCGGAGCGAGCCCCGATAACACCTGGTCCTCGAAGTCTGATGAAGCGATAGAGACATGGGCACTGCTCCACACCATCACCCCCAACCCGCCCGCGCACCGTGACAACGTCCTGCCAGGTTCACGCTGTCGTCTCAAGCGCCATCAGCCGTACGGTTCACTCGAGTGCACTTGCTGAGGCGCTTGACACGGCCAGCGTTCACCCGGCGGTCAACAATGAAAGGTGTCAGGGATCTGACCTGACATCCGGCGAGGACTTGACAGCGGGCCCTCGTTCATAGAGGCGAGGAGCAGGTTCTTCGCGGCGGTCGATCGCTGCCCGACGCGCCCCTGCTCCGAGCACATTGCGGGTTCGCCAGCGCCTGGTGGCGCACGGATGAAAGCGGGGCCGCCCGGAGGCAGGGCATTCAGCCTATGACCGCACCGCACTCGTGCTGGCTCTCGCTCAGCTGGAATGCGGCAGCGTTGCAGCGGGCCGCTCCTTCTCGTCCGATGCGGCGGTCGGCGCTTGCTGAATCCGAGCAAGCGCCGGCTCCCGCTTGTTCGTGGAGGCGGGTTTCTTGAGGGCGTGATGGAGTCGCCGAGTCGCTTCTGCTCTGGGAAGCCGAGCCGGTTTGGCAGCGGCACCAGATTGGGCCGCCGCAGTCAGGTGAGCCTCATGAGAACGCGTCGGCGTGATCGGTGGAGAACTGCGCGAAGCTTCGTGCCGGCCGTCCGAGGATTGTGGATACGTCGTCGGTCACCCAGTCGGAGTCGCCTTGGGCGAGGAGGGCGAGTGCTTGGGTGTTCATCTGCGCGATGTGCTCTGGAACGCCGACGCTGACCATCGCCTGCTTCTGCTCCTCGTCGGTGAGCGGGTGAAAGGCGATTGGACGGCCGAGCACCTGTGACAGGATCGCTGCTGCGTCGGCGTAGGAGAGTGACTCGGGACCGGTGGGCCAGTAGGTCTTATCGTGGTGGGGGGCGGGGTTGGTGGCGATCTGTGCCGCGACAGCGGCGACGTCTCGGGAGTCGATCAGCGCGGCGCGGCCATTCCCGGTGTTGGCACCGAAGCTGCTGGTTTTGGCGATAGCTGGCGCCAGCATGAGGAAGTTCTGCATATAAACGTTGTTTCGCAGCAGCGTGTAGCCGAGTCCGGAGGCGATGAGCCCGTCCTCGATCTCAGTCTGACCGCGCCTCCGGGCGATCGGCGAGTCCGCCGAAGCCTTGCTGGTGATCTTCACGACGTGGTCGACATCAGCGCGGACCGCGCTGATGTCGACGTTCAGCTCCTGGTTCGGGATCGCCAGGCTCACGAGGATCACGGATGAGGCGTCGCGCATCGCCGCATCGATGCTCGCAGGCGCCTCCAGGTCACCCTCAACCACTTCGACGCCTGCCTGCGACAGCGCGGCGACCTTCTCCGGGTTGCGCACGAGGACTCGGGGTGGCGTCCCCCAGCCGCTGTAAATCCGTAGCCGTCGAGGCGACGGCGTAGGTTCCCTCAAGTCATTGGCAAGACGATTGAAGGAGGTCCTACGCCGTGAGACGTACCGTACCGCCGTCGGCGGAGATTGAAGCGAGGATCGATGGGTTGCTGGCCGGTGGGCTGGCGGCTGAGGATCCGCAGGGCGCGTTGTCGGAGTTGGCGTCGTTGGGGGCGAAGCTGATCATCCAGCGCGCCGTGGAGGACGAGTTCGATGCGTGGCTGGGGAGGGCGCGCTATGAGCGCAGGCCGGAGGCGCCGCCGGGGAAGCGCAACGGGTTTCGCCCGCGGAGCGTGCAGAGCGCCGAGGGCGAGGTCGACGTGGAGATCCCGCAGGTCCGCGAGGCGGCCGAGCCGTTCGTGTCCAAGCTGTTCCCGCGCGGCAAGCGGTTCTTGCGGACCGAGCCGTTGAAGGCGATGGTGATCGGCGCGTTCGTCAGGGGTTTGTCGATGCGCGACGCGGAGTCGTTGTGCGATGAGGCCGGGCTGGGAAAGGTCTCTAAGTCGACGGCGTCGCGGATCTGCAAGGAGCTGCGCGACCGGTTTGCCGCGTTCATGGCCAGAGACCTGTCCGGGATCCGGCTCGTCGCGCTGTTCCTTGATGCGATCTACCTGCCCGTCCGTCCGTCGGGCGCCAAGGAGGGCGTGCTGTGCGCCTGGGGGATCAGCGAGACGGGCGAGCGGGTGCTGCTGGCGGTGATGCTCGGGATGCGCGAGTCCGAGGACGACTGGACCGCGCTTGGACGCGATTTGACAGGCCGCGGGCTACCGTGTCCTCAGCTGGTCATCGCCGACGGGGCCCCCGGGCTCAACAACGCGATCGAGCAGTGCTGGCCAGAGGCGGACCGTCAGCGCTGCACGGTCCACCGCCTCAGGAACCTGTTGGCGAAGCTGCCCGAGCGCGAGCGAGAGCGCGTCCGCGCCGCGTACTGGCAGGCGCTCGACGAGGCCGACTCGATCAGCGATGGCGAGCGACGGATACGCGAGCTGATCGGCGAGCTGACCGACAGTGGCTACCACGCCGCGGCCGCGTGCCTGGCCGAGGACCTCGACGCGCTCATCGTCCATCTGAAGTATCCGCTGCGCCACCGGCGCAAGTGGCGATCGACGAACCTACTCGAGCGCTCGCTCGGGGAGGTCCGCCGGCGCACCAAGGTGATCGGTCGATTCCCCGGCGAGCACTCATGCCTATCGCTGTGCTGGGCGGTGCTGGACCTGATCATCACGCAGTCCACCCGTGTCGTGTTCACCGACCTGGAGCGCCATGCGCTGCACACCATCGGCGACACTCACTCTCTCCCCAGCCCGAAGGAGGTCGCTGCAGCGTAAGGTATAATGTAACTATTGATACGAACCTGCGCCGTCGAATTTACAGCGGCACAGGGACGCCACCAGGACTCGGACCGGTTCGCCCTGCGCGGCGAGCAGGCGCGCTGCCTCTGCTCCAACCTTGCCGGCGGTGGTGATCAGAATCATTTGATGTCTCCCTCGCGGTCGAGATGTGGATTTCGGCGGGACTCAGACGGCGACGCGGCCGTCACCTACGGGCAGGATCGCGCCGTAGATGAAGCTTGCTTCGTCCGAAGCGAGGAAGCTGACGGCGTTGGCGATCTCCTTAGCGGTTGCGCCGTGCCCGGCCGGTGTGCTCGAAGCCAGAACATCGAACATTTCGCCCGAGGTTCCAGTAGGAACGGCGCAGTCCTATTGGAACCTCAAGTGGCTGGTAAACCCCGTCCAGTTGTGCACCTCGGCGAGTAGGTCGGGGATGTCGATCGGCGGTGTGAGCCGATCGAGCTCCGCGCAGAGCTCGATCGGCCGTGGGGTTCTCGTCGAGCGCGTCCGGACGTGAGAGCTCAAGACGACCGTCCACCAGGCGCACGCCGTTGCCGGCAGCATCTTCACCAGGTGGCGGGCGCGAGGAGCTCGGTGCGGTGGGCCTGGGCCCAGCCGGTGAAGCTGCGTGCCGGGCGGCCGGTGACTGCGGTGATGTCGCCTGTCAGCTCGGAGTTGAACGGTTCCAGGGTGGAGCGGAATTGTTCGACGACGGCGTGCGCCAGCTCCTCGGGCATGCCGTAGGACACCATCTGCGCGAGCATGTCGGCCGGATCGGATTCGGCGTAGCGCAGGTCGCGACCCAGCACCTGGCTGAGGATTGCGACCTGGTCGGCGGGCCTGAGCGGTTCGGGGCCGGTGAGCTCGTAGACCCGGTGGTCGTGGCCGTCCTGGGTGAGGCTGGCGGCGGCAACGGCTGCGATGTCCGCCGGGTCCACGACAGCGGCCCGGCCAACGGCAAACGGGGCGTGCACGACCTGATCGGCGGCGATCATTCCCGCCCAGTTGAGCGCGTTGGACATGAGCGCGGTCGGTCGCAGGAACGTCCACCCGAGGCCGCTGTCGCGGATCGCCTCCTCGCCGGCCCGGTGCCCGCTGGTGATCAGGTCGGTGGCGCCGTGTCCGACGCTGAGCACGGACAGCTTGACGATCCGCTGCACGCCCGCTCGCCGCGCCGCGGCGACGAGCCGCTCACCGTGTGCGGCGATGCTGAGCCCGTCGGTGAGCAAGAACACCGCGTGCACACCGTCCAGCGCGGGCGCCAGGTCGCTGTCGCCGAGATCGGCCACGACGGTCTGGGTGCCGTCGGGGAAAACCGCGTCAGGATTGCGGGTGAGGACCCGTAGGTGGCCTGCCTGGGCGGGGAGGAGCGCTGTGATGAGTTCCGAGCCGACGTTGCCGGTGGCTCCGGTGATCAAAATCATGAGTTGTGGTCCTTTGCTTTGGGATTGGTTGTTGGGGTGAGTTTGGGGTGGGCGCAGATCCCGCGGGCCGGGAGTTGCGCCCCGCGACGACCCGGTCGGCGGGGTGTCCTGGTGTGGCGTCGACGAGCGCCAGCTCGGCTGAAGCGCTCAGGAGGAGGAACGCGCAGGTTGGCCACTCGGCACCAGATCCGTTGAGTGTGTCCGACGAGCGGTCACGACCGGGGTCTGCTCTAGCCGTTGTCATCTCACCACTCCTTCGGTTCGCTCACGGCGCGTATCTGAAGGGATGGCGGAACGCGTCGCCGGCGCATGCCCCCGGAACCGCCACCACGATCTGGCAGTCATCCCGGGCGTCTTCGACGACGATGTGCGTCTTACCGGTTTCGCGTTCCCACTCCAGCGAAACAGTCAACCCGTCGCTTTGGCGTGTCTCCAGTTCAACAAACACGGTTCATCTCCCGTCGGTGTCACGTATCGCGCCTGGGCCGCCGCTCAGGCACGCGTTTTGTTCAAAAGCTGAATGCGTTCCCGCCGTTGGCCATGATCGTCTGGCCGGTGATCCACCCGGCGTCGTCCCCGGCGAGCATGAGGACACTGTCGGCGATTCCGCCGGCTCGGAGGTTCCATCTACGGAAGTCGTGATCTTGACGAGTGCTCCTTCCTTCTCCTTCTCGTCGTTTACTGGCTACGAGCGCCTCTCACAGGCGCTCGATCGCAGGACGGTTGACAGACAGCGGATCTCCAGCAGCTGCAGGCCGAGCGCCTCGAGCTGGTGGATGACGCCGTACAGGGCGGACTGGTCCGGGAGCGAGCCGGTGAGCAGCGTGTCGTGTCCGCAGCTCGCCGCGGCCAGCGTCGGGAACGCTTGCATCATCGTCGGGCCGATCGGCCCGCGGACGCGGATCTCGTAGCGCCGCGGCTCGCGACCGCCGGTCGCTCTCTTGTTGGCTGGCATGCGATTAGGTTCGGCGTCCGGGGGATGAGCGCGCATCGTCTCGTTCGGCTGATTCCGATGGTCGGGTTGAGCGCCAGCGGGGTGCAACCATGTGTGTCGTGGCCGACGCGGGAGTAGCCGTCGAACACGCCGACTCCGGTGTGAGGAGCGTGGTTGGTTCCGCGGCCGGGCCTGTTCGAGCGGCTGGGCGCGGCGGGGCGTGTGGTGCATGTGTCGGCGCCGGCGGGGAGCGGGAAGACGTTTCTGTTGCGCTCGTGGATCGCGGCGGAGGGTCTGAGCGAGCGCACGGCGTGGGTGTCGGTGGGGCGTCAGGAGCACGATCCGCAGGCGTTTTGGCTCTCCGTTCTCGACTCGCTGCGCCAGACCGGTGCCGGATCGGAACGGGTGCGGGAGCTGACCGCCGCGCCTGGTCTGGACGGCGCGAACGTCGTCCATCGGCTGCTGGAGGATCTGAGCTCGCTCCGGGAGCCGTTGTGGCTGGTGATCGACGACCTGCACGAGCTCCAGGCCGACCAGGCCATCCGCCACATGGAGCTGCTGCTCGGGACCGCGCCGCCTGAGCTGCGATTCGTGCTGGTGACACGCCACGATCTGCGGCTGGGGCTGCACCGCTTGCGTGTGGAGGGGGAGCTGACCGAGATCCGGGGCGAGGACCTTCGCTTCACGCTCGAGGAGTCGCGCGCGCTGCTAGAGGCGGCGGGAGTGCGGCTGTCCGACGGCGCGCTCGAGTCGCTGGTCGCGAGGACCGAAGGCTGGGCGGCGGGGCTGCGACTGGTGGCATTGTCGCTCGCCCGCCACCCGGATCCCGAGCGCTACGCGGCCAGCTTCTCGGGCCGTGAGCGCGCGGTGGCCGAGTACCTGGTGGCGGAGGTGCTCGAGCGCCAGTCGCTGGAAGTGCGCCGGCTGCTGTTGCGCACCTCGCTGCTGGAGCGGGTCAGCGGACCGCTCGCTGACCGGCTGACGGGAAGCTCGGGCTCTGAGCGAATCCTGATGGAGCTTGAGGACGCGGGCGCGTTCGTGGTCGCTGTCGATCCGGAGCGAAGCTGGTTTCGCTACCACCACCTGTTCGGGGACCTGCTCGCGCTCGAGCTGCGACGGACCGCCCCGGAGGAGCTGCCCGGCCTGCACACGATCGCCGCCGAGTGGCGGGCCGAACACGAGTATCCGGTCGAGGCGATTCGCCACGCGCAGGCGGCCGAGAACTGGGGCTTGGCGGCGCGGCTGCTCGCGGACAACTGGTTCGGGTTGTACTTCGATGGGCGGCTCGCCACCCGCCGCGAGCTTCTGTCTGGGTTTCCCGCCGACGTGGTCGCAGCGGATCCCGAGCTGGCAGTGCTCGCCGGGGGCGACAAGCGGGCGGCGGGGTCCTTGCAGGAGTCTGAGTGGTACCTGAAGCGCGCGACGGGGATGGCGGCGTCGGTGCTCGAAGATCATCGCGGGCGCTTTGCGATCGCGCTTGGGATCCAGCGACTTTCGCTCGCTCGGGCCCGCAACGACCTTCGGGCCGTTGCCGAGGAGGCGCAGCGACTGCTCGCCTCAACCGAGGCCACGGAATTTGGTCTCGGCGAGGAGGTGCGCACAAGCGTGTTGACCGACCTCGGGATCGCCGAGACGTGGGCCGGCCGACTACAGGACGCCGAGCGCCACCTCGAGCAGGGGCTGGAAGAGGCCCGGCGGATCTCCAGACCGATGCTCGAGCTCCAAGCGCTGGCAAACTGGGCGCTCCTGAGCTCCTTTCACCACTCTCTGGCGACGGCGGAGCAGCGCGCCATGCAGGCGATCGAGCTGGCCCGCAAGCACGGTTGGGAGGAGACCGCACCAGCGGCCGCGACCGCGTACGTCGTGCTCGTCCACGCGACGGTCTGGCGCGGGCGGCTCCGAGAGGCAGAGTCGTGGCTGGACCTGGGCGAACGCGTCCTCGAGCGCGACACCCAACCGACCCCGGCGCTGATGCTGTACGCGACACGGGCGTTATTGGAGTTCGCGCGTGGCCGGCACGCGGAGGCGGCTGCAGCCTATCGGGATGCCGAGCGGATGGAGGGGCTGCTTGTCATGCCGCACATGCTCACGGCGCGCGTGCAAGCGCTCAAGCTCCGGATGCTCGTCCGCGTGGGCGAGACCGAACGGGTGGAGCGAGCCCTCGCGGAGATGGACGAAGAGGTCCGCGAAACGAGCCAGATGCGGGTCGTAGTCGCGGCTCTGAGACTAGCCCGCGACGATCCCGAGGCCGCCGTGGACGCCCTCGCACCCCTCCTCGACGACTCGACCCCGGTCGAGGCGTCGGTGTGGGAAATCGAGGTGTTGCTGCTGGAGGCGATCGCGCGCGACGCGCTTGGCGATCCCGGAGCGGCGTCGCGCGCGCTCGAGCGCGCGCTCGAGCTCGCCGAGCCCGACGGGCTGCTGCTTCCGTTCCTGCTCTACCCGACCGCGGAGCTGCTGCAGCGCCAGGCGCGACTTCGGACCACTCACGCCTCGCTGATCGCCGAGATCCTGAGCCTGCTCTCCGGACACACTCCGGCGGCCCGGCCCAAGGACGCCGCGCCGCTCCAGGAACCCCTGTCCGAGAGCGAGCTGCGCGTGCTGCGCTACCTGCCGACCAACCTCCCGGGCCCCGAGATCGCGGCCGAGCTGTTCGTGTCGCTGAGCACGATCAGGACCCACTTGCGCAACGTGTACGCCAAGCTGGGCGTGCACAGCCGCGCGGACGCGGTGAAGCGCGCGCGCGAGCTCGGCCTGCTGTCGCCCTCCTCGCTCAAGCGCTGACCCGGGTCGCCGTCAGTCAGACCTCGCGCGGGGCTCAGACCCCCGATCCGGGTCCGAGTCCGGCAGCCATCGCTCGAGCTCGCTGATCGATTCGGCGTACATCGCGGCCGCCGCCTCCTCCTGGTCGAGCGCCGCAATGTAGGCCGCGAAGGATGAGAGCGCGCGCGCCTCGCGGCGTACCTCCCCGCGCTTGACCAGGAGCAGGCCGCAGCGAGCGAGGACGCGGACACGGTCACCCGAGTTACAGGCCCGAAAATCGTCTGAACGATGCGATGCGGGCTCATCCGGACGACGACGACGATGAGCGGCACGTGAAGGTCTCACTACACCAACCCGAGGAGGAAGCGATGCGCACACGAATGCTGATCGTCGACGACGACCCCATCAGACCGGGCACAACCAACAAAGGAACCAATGACCGAATGGAGCCCCCTGTGACTACTGCGTCCCTTGACCCTGCAAGCCGCCCTACCATGACTCGGCGCATCGACTTTCGCCCGGGCCAGGATATGTGCTGGGAGATCGTGCGCAACGGTGAGGACACCGATGGCGAAGTGCTTGAGGCAAATAGCTGGCTCGGTCCCCACAGCCCCAGCCCCCCTGTGCACGTGCACGACAATGCTGAAGACAGCTTTGAGATCGTCGAGGGCCGACTTGACGTAAAGCTCGACGGCAGCTGGCGTACCTATGGCCCGGGAGAGCGCGCCGCAGCGGCTCCCGGTCACCGG
>CAVXPA010000001.1:0-649437 GCA_963763525.1 uncultured Solirubrobacterales bacterium | reverse complement strand
TAGCACGACCACGTCTGAGAATTCGCCAATGAGCACGGCTACCCGCACAGCGCTCCCAAGTTGGCCAGTAGATCACGGCTTTGCCGAGCCTCGACCGCAAGCTCAGGAGTCGATCTACGAGAGATGCAAACCGTAGACGCCGACGCTGCGGTAGCGCCCGCCTGTTGGCGTGCAGATGGCCCACAGCCTGAGTGTCACCCGGTAGTTGTGGTGGCCGACAAGCAGGTGGCCGCGCGCGCTCGGCGTGACCCGAACGCAAACGACGTGTCCGGGCTCAACGCTTGTGTGCTTGCGAGCGTAGTCGAACCTTCGCGTGGCGGGTTCCAGCACCAGCGCGATGTGGGCGAGATTGTCGTCCGGGCGGTCACGCGTACGTCAATCGTGCCGGGTCCGGGGACGTTGACGCCGAAAGCCGATCGCGCCGTTCGCATAGGTGTTTATGTGGACGACGGTGAAGTGATTGTCGGGCAACACGATCGTGTAGGTGACAGTGGTGACGCTGACTTGCCCGTCCGGAGGTCGCGGTGACGGTGAAGCTGTGCCGACCCGCGGTGCCGGTCCGGCTGGCTGTCCGTTGGCGGCCGTCCCGTGCACGAGGCGATCCCGGCCCGAACGATTGCCTCGGCGACGCCAGGTGGCCGGGCCCGATCGCGCCGGCGCGATTGCTCGTCGATGAGAGCAGCCATCGTGTCCGCGCGCGGGTCGCGTGGCTGAGGTTGTCCGCAAGCAGCAACCTGGGACGTCAGTTCAGCTTGTGGTGAGTTGCCGGTTTCAGCCCGATGTAGCGCTGTCGGCTCGTGAGGATTGTGGTCGCCGGCCGAGGGCGGTGTGGTTTGGTGGTGGAGGTCTGTGGTTACCCGGTGTAGCGCTCGGCGAGCGTTACGTCCATGTTCGCTTGGTTCTGGTAGTAGCCGACCGCGGTACAGGCCGTGGCGGTGCACGACACGCTGGAAAGCTGGCTGACGACCGCGTTTGGTGGGTTGGGTGTGGTCTGGATCGTCCATGCGGTCCCGTCCCAGTACTCGGCCAGGGTCAGGTCCGGGCCCGGGCTTTCCGCCCAGTACCCGACGGCAATGCAGTCGGGGACCGAGATGCAGGACACGCTGGACAATTGACCGCCGTTGTTCCCCGCGGGCAGGGGGACGGCCTGCTCGGTCCAGGCGGTCCCGTTCCACGAGTCAGCGACTGGCGTGCCGAGGCCTCCCACGGCGATGCATGCGCTCGCCGCCGGGCAGGACACGCCGCTAAGCGGACCTCCCAGGGAGCCCCCGGGGGTGGGCCGAATCGTCCAGTTGCTGCCGTCCCATTGCTCGGCCAGCGGATCGGCGAGGCTCGATGACCCGACCGCCATGCAGGATGTTCCCGTCGCGCACGACACGCTCGAGAGGCCGCTGGTGTTCGCGTCGGCGGGGATCGCGGTGGTCTGGATGTTCCAGGCGGTGCCGTTCCATTGCTCGGCTAATGGTGCGTTGTCGGGGCCTTGGTTGTAGTAGTCGCGTCCGACGGCGATGCACTCCATCGGGGACGGACAGTCAACGCCCGACAGGGCGCTGTCGTAGCCCGTGCCGACGCTCGGGGTGGGCTGGATCGTCCAGCTGGCGCCGTTCCACCCCTCGGCGAGGGCGAGTTCCGAGGGTGGGTTGCCGCCCGGCGGGATCTGGTACGCCCCGGTCGCTGTGCAGGTGGTGGCTGTCGCACAGGACACGCTGGACAGGGAGCCGGCGGTCGCACCGGTTTGTTTCGGGGTGCTCTTCTGCACCCAGCTGGTGCCGTTCCAGGTTGCGGCGAAGGCGACCGCTCGCCCGAGCTGTTCGTGGAGCTGCCGACCGCGGTGCACGCAGTAGTCGACACGCAGGACACACCGGAGAGGGTGCCATTCGCCGGACCCGGTGGGTTGGTGGTGGGCTGGATCGCCCAACTGGTGCCGTTCCACCCCTCGGCGAGCGTCGCGCTGTTGCCGGCCCCGACGGCCGCGCACGCGGCGGCTGCTGCGCAGGACACACTCGACAGGCCGCCTCCCCCACTGATGCGAGGGGTGCTCTGGACGCTCCAGCCGGCGCCGTTTGACTCCTCGGCCACAGCGCCGGTGCTGCCGTTGCTGCCGACGGCGGTGCAGGCCGTCGCGGCGCAGGACACGTCGTACAGACTGACATTAAGGCTTCCGCTGGGGTTGACCGTCGACTGGACCGACCACGCGCTGCCGTTCCACTGCTCCACGAGCGTCCCCGCGCTGAACATGCAGCCCGGCGGCTTGAAGCAATTGCACGACGGCTGCCCGTTCTTGCAGCGGACCTCGTGCCAGTTTCCCACCCCGGTGCACGCACTTGTGCCCGTGCACGACACGCCATATAGCTCGGCCGAGGTCGCGCCGGCGGGGATGGCAATCTTCTGGCTCGACCACGCACTGCCGTCCCAGCGATAGACCAGCGTCCTGCCGCTCGCCTGTCCGAGCGCCGTGCACGCGGTCGCCGCCGAGCACGACACGCGAGCCAGGTCGCCGCCGCCGGCGGGCGTGGCGGTGCTCTCGATCTTCCAGCCGCTTCCGTCCACTGCTCGGCCAGCGTCTCTCCGGTACCGGACCTGTTCAGGTAGTACCCGACCGCGGTACACGCCCCGTCGGCCGTGCAGGACACGCCCGAGAGCGCGCTGCTGCTCGCCCTCGCGAGATCAGGGACGGTCTGGATCGCCCAGCTCGTGCCGTTCCAATACACGGCCAGCGTCGCCTGCGTGCCTAGGCTGTTGACGTAGTTCCCCACCGCAGTGCAGGCGCTCGCCCCCGCGCACGACACCCCGGACAGCACCGCGGGCCCGCCGGGGTTGGGGATGCTCTGAACGTCCACGCGGTGCCGTTCCAGCGCTCAGCCAGCGGCACGTTACTCCCGGAAGTGTTGACATACTCGCCCACCGCCGTGCACGCGTTCGCAGCCGTGCACGACACGCCATTCAGCCCGCCCTGTCGCGGTCCTGGAGGACTCGGCGTCGGCTCGATCGACCACCCAGACGAGGCGAGCGCCGTCGTGGCGCTGCTGAGAGCAGCCGCCGCGACAGTCACGGAGACCAACAAGCCGGCGCTCAACCTCAACCCTAGGCGCTTCCCGCTCGTCACGTGATCACGTCTCCCTCCGATCCACAACGATACCCGCACCCACAGACACCGCATCTCAACGTCCGCCTGCGCCACATCGGCCAGACGATTGCCGCAAGCTGTTGCAAAACGGTTGCAGAACCGCAACCCGTCGCGCGAGCGCGGACGCGACGCCCGGCGCGACGCATCGCCACGCCGGGGAACGTCGGCCTCAGCCTGGCTGGACGCCTCCTATCGCGTGACCGCGACGCTCTACCGCAACGTTCGCCGCCTTGTCGGTCGGAGCAACAGCGGTAGCGCCTCCGTCGTCACCCCGTCCGGCAGAGAGCCGCCACGCCACCCTCGTGGCCCCAACAGGCGTCGATAAGTAGCGACGGAGAGGCATTCTCGGGCTGCCGCTCTGAGCGCCGGTAGGCTACGGAAGGAGCGGGAGCGCCCTGATCCGGACGGGGCCGATGACGATGATGCTGCCTGTCTGGAGCGCCTGCTCGAGCTGCGGCAAGTTGGCCTTGAGCAGTTCCGTCTGATCGTCTGGTCGGCGTTGGCTGCCGTGCCGGAACAGCATGACCGACGGCCTGGTGTTTTCCGGGCGGCGAGCAACGTTCCGAAGTCCGTTTCGGCGGAGACGAGAACGCGGTCCTGCTCGGCTGCTCTGTCGAAGATCGCGTCGTCGGAGGCGGCTTGCATACCGAGGTCGCGGACGTGAACGGCGTCGTGCCCGAGGCGGGTGAGCTCGCGGACGAGGATCGGCGAGAGCGCGTTGTCGATCAGGAACTTCGATCCGCGAGCGGGAACTCACGCTCGCGGACCGCCTCGGCCGCGTACCGGAGCGCCTCTTGGACGTCAGCCGGCCCGAGGTCCGGATAGGCGTCGAGCACCTGATTGGTGCTCATGCCCTCCGCGATCATCCCAATGACGGTCGCGACGGGGTTCCGCAAGCCTCGTATGCAGGGAACGCCGTCCATCTGGTCGGCGCGAAGGGTGATCCGCGTCAACGTCATGACCCGCAGCGTACCGCGAGCACCAGCTGCCTCACGGGATTGCTGGGAGGCTCGACGGACAACAACAGCGCCCGGCTGCTCGGCGCCGCCACCCGGGCCCAGCCCATCTGGAACCGCTGCCGTTGCAAGCTCTCGGCCCAGCCGCAGACGCACCAGAGCGCGATCGTCTCGCAGTTGCGGCCGAATAGGTCGTACACACCTCGAGGCTGGGTCTCGACAAGGCAGCGCGCCCTCGCAACGATCCGTTTCGGGCGGGTACGCGCGGGCAGCGGCATTCCGCCGGGAAAGCGCAGGTTGGTGTGATCGAGGATTTCCGGCACCCCACGCTTACTGAAGCGCTGGACCTCATCGATGCCTGAGCGTAGCTTGTTCCAGAGCTGACCCCCGAACTGCACCACGCGGTCATCACCGACGTAAATGCCATGGTGGTAGTAAAGGAACCGACCCGCGAGAGGGATACGACCCCACACGTAAATGGTCGCCTCGGCTGTAGGTCGCCATGTTCAGAACGCTTCTCCAGTTACGTCGTCGAGGGCGACCTTCCATCGCTTCATCGCCAGTTCCTGGTGCTTAGCACGGACACGCTCAACGGCCTCGGCGAGCTGAATGGCTGCGTGGGCGGCGCGTTCTACGCTGAGCTGATCGCCACCGAGGCTGATGTAGCTCTCGTTCCGGTCGGTCCAATAGACGGTGTTCCGGACATAGCGCCTCGTCACTGTGCTTCAAGAAGAACTGGGCCAGCACCCTCGCCTCCGTCGTATCGAGCCGGGCGGGCAGTGGCGTGCTGAGGATCCGCGAGGTTGGTGCGGGCTGCGCGCAGTCGCCGAGGGTCAGCGTGCCGCGTCTGCCTCCAGCACCGCGGGATCGGCGGTCTCGGGCCGACGATGGAAGAACGCCGGGAAGAACGGCCACGAGGCGAACATCAGGACGACGCCGAGGATCAGGCCGCCGATCCCGACGAAGATCGGCGTTTGGATGCCGATCACCGGCTTGGAGTAGTTATTCCCGGCGGTGTTGTAGTAGCCGTAGGCCTTGACCGCGACGTAGGCCATCATGATGCCGCCGAGAAGAGGAATCAGCCCGGCGAAGAAGAAGTTGCGGGCGCTTTTGAACAGATCACGGCGGAAGTAGACCGCGCACGCCAGTCCGGTGAAGCCGTAGTAGAAGCAGACGGCGAACCCGAGCGCCGAGATCGTGTCGCCAAGCACGTCCTGGTTGGGGTTAAAAGCGAGCAGCGCGACGGTCCACGCGATCGAGAGGAGCCCCATCAGGACCGTCGAGAAACTGGGTGTCATGAAGCGCGGGTGGACGCGGCCGAACGCCGATGGGATCGCGTGCCAGCGCGCCATCGACAGCGTTGTGCGCGCGGTCGGCAGGATCGTCGTCTGCGTCGAGGCCGAGGCCGACGTGAGGACGCTGATGATCAGCAGCTTGTCCAGCGGCGAGCCGAAGACGCCGCCGCCGAGTGCATTTAGGACGTCGCTCGAGTTGCCGGCGAGGAAGGCGGTGCCGTGGTATGCCTGCGCCGCGGCACTGACGGAAACATAGATCAGCAGGAGGATCAGGGTCGAGACGACCGCGGCCTTTCCAGGTCCGTGATTGCGGTCGCGTGACTCCTCGTTGACGGCGACGCCAGAGTCCCAGCCCCAGTAGATGAAGATCCCGAGCAGGATCCCGTCGACCAGCGCGCTCCAGCTGAGGTCGAACGGGTTGACCACTCAGCCGACACCTGAATCGAGTGGGCGGGATGGTTCGCGTAGACCTTGATCAAAGCGACGACCGTGAACAGCGCCAGCGTGAAGATCTCAAGACTCAACAGAAATGTCTGCACCCGTGCAGACAGCTCGATGCCGCGGTAGCAGATCCACGTCATCGACGCGATCCAGACAACCGAGCCGATGATCAGAGCGAGATTCGAGTGCGCGGCCGAGTTCCAGCCGAACAGCAAATAGGTGTAGTTGCTCGCGATCTCCGCCAGTGACGCCATCACGATCACGTCGGCGAGGAAGATCGCCCAGCCGTTGATCCACCCGAGCTGCGGCCCGAACGCGCGCGTCACCCAAGCGAACGTGGTCCCCGCGTCAGGGTCGGCGAGGTTAAAGAAACGGTAGCCGACCGAGACGAACAGGATCGGGATGAACGACACGATCAGCACCGCCGGCGCGTGCACCCCGACGCCAGCGACGGCAACGATGAAACCAAGCGTTGCAGCAAGGCTGTACGCGGGCGCGGTCGACGCGATCGCGATAACGAGATTCGACGCATAGCCGAGCGCATCGGACTTCAGGCCCTTCTTGCCAGGGGCGAAGTCCTCGCCGGCCAGAGCGGTCTGATGCACAGAACTCGTCGAACTCTCCAAGGTTGAGAAACCTAAGGCCGCCGAGAGCAGGACGCAACCCCAAACAGCGCACTTCTCGTAGCTCTCTGCGCTCCGCGCACAAGCCGGTGGACCGCAATCATGGGTCCGCGATGCGGACGGACTCCTCCAGCTCGGCACCGCGCGGCATCTCGCCCGGAAAGGTCGACCGGTCAGTCGCGATCAGGCAGGCTAGCGGCGCTGCCAGCCACCGCTCAAAACGAGGTGCGCGATGTTCAAGAGGATCATCTCGGCGACGGACGGTTCAAAGGAGGCGGACCGAGCGCTCACCCTCGCGAACTCGCTCGCAGTCGAGCAGGGGGCCACACTGACGATCGCGCACGTCGCGCAGAAGATGGCGACCTCCGGAGACCACGCGCTCGATTTCTACGCCAACGAGAGCTGATCGACGCGAACGTCAAGCGGATCGCATCAGAGCTCTCCGACGGAGGGCTCAATCCGACCCTGAAGATCGTCAAGCACGTTGGCCCCACCCTGCCCACGCGACCGCAGACCTCGCCCGCGACGCAGGCACGGATCTGATCGCCGTGGGTAGCCGCGCCCACACGGCGATCGCGGCGCACTGCTCGCGAGCGTTACTCAGCGCCCGCTCGGCATCGCGCCGTGCCCGGTGCTCGACGTCCCACCCACGGATCGGACATCATGAGCACGCCCGGACCCCGCACCGCCCGTCCCGATCCAAACACACCCATCATCCGGTCCAGAGGTCCTGCGCGGCCCGCCGACATGCCTCCAGCGCGTTCGCCGTCACGTGGATCTCAGCGACCGCCCGGACGATCGCTTCGCTCGTTCCTAGCCGCGCCGGACGGACGAGCGGATTCGCGACCTTTCGTTCGCGCCGATCGAGCGCGAGCAGACGATCAGGGACGATCGGACTCGCCCCAACAGCGAGCGTTTCGTCAGAGATCCGCCCTTCGCGGCGACCAGTAGGGACTCATCAATCCGGCCTTGAGCCATCCTTTCACTCCGTCTACGGATGCGCAGCGACGAGGCCACGACTTCTGGATCCGACTGAGGCCGTCGCACTAAGGGTTCCGTCCGGAGCGTTTACAGAATTCCTGTATGCCGCAGAACTTCGTCGAGAATCGTCGTGAGCAGGGGTTTTTGCTGCCGCTGGACGTGAGGGATTGGCTTGCGCCGGATCACCTGGCTTGGTTTGTGATCGACGCCCGTGAAGCAGATGGACCTTCGGGCGTTCTATGCCGCCGATCGGGCGGACGGCCACGATCGAAAACTAGGCCACTTGAGGGTTGGGATCTGGATTCCTCGCGGGCTGAGGCAAAGCGACCGTCGTCGCGAAGGCCGAGCCGGTAGGGCGAGGCCTGAGCGGCGATGGTCGCTTTAACGGTGTCTGCCGGACCCTGGGTCGAGGATCGGCGCGTTGTGCGGCGTTCAGCGGCCCTCGGCGAGGGTGGCGAGGGTGGCGAGGGTGATCGGTCAGGCGATTTCGGCGGGTTTGGTGCCGATCCGGGTGTCGAGGTCTTTGCCACGCAGCCGGTAGCTATCGCCCTTGAGCGAGAGGATCTCGCTGTGATGGATCAGCCGGTCGATCATGGCGGTGGCGGCCATGTCGTCGCCGAAGATCTCACCCCACTTGCTGAACGGCTTGTTGCTGGTGACGATCATCGAGGCGCCCGAGACCCGGATCCCCCCAGAACGAGCAACTCACGTCGCCCGACCCAACGGCTCGCGGAGACTTCCGTTCACGAAACTGGGCCGCGTGGCCGGGGCAGTTCTGGCCCGTTCGGGATGCTGCTCGGGCCTGCGGGCGACCGGCGCGGGCGGTTCGAGCCCGATCGCCGCCGAGCGGAGCCAGGAGCTGCGCTCATCAGTCGGAGCCATCACCGCGCCCCCGGCGTTCAGTGTCCCTCGACGGCGACGGCGGGCTCGCCGCGGCTCGGTGCCGGGGCCTGCGGCGCCAAATCGGCGCTCGCCGCTCCCACGCCTCGCCGGAGCTCGACGTGAGGTATGAGCCAGGTCGCGAGGAACGCGAGGAAGCAGATCGGCACGGCGATCACGAACACCGTCTGGATCGACTCCGCATAGGCCGCAGCGATTCCGTGGTGGACGGCCTCGGGAAGCTTGTCGAGGATGGCCGGACTGACGCTCGCGGTGGACAGCCCCGCCGGCAGCTTGATGTGGCCGAGGTGTGCGACCAGGTTGCCGACGAGCACGTTGGAGAAGATGGCACCGAAGATCGCGGTGCCGAACGTCCCTCCGATCGAGCGGAAGAAGGTAGCGCCGGAGGTGGCGACCCCGAGCTCGGAGTAGGGGACGGCGTTCTGGGCGATCAGCACGAGGACCTGCATCACGCAGCCGAGTCCGATGCCGAGCACGAACATGTAGAGCGCGGCGAGGACGAGGCTGGTCCCGATCCCCACCCTCGAGAGGAGCAACATGCCGATGGTCATGAGCAGCGTGCCGGCGATCGGGAACGGCCGGTAGCGGCCGGTCCGGCTGATGACGACCCCCGACAGGGTCGAGCAGATGATCAGGCCGGCGAGCAGCGGTAGCAGTTCGAGCCCCATTTCGTCGGCGTCTCGCCGTGGACGATCTGGAAGAACACGGGCAAGTAGGTGATCGCGCCGAACAGGGCAAAGCCGACGATGAAGCTGACGCCGCTGACGACCGCGAAGGCGCGGATCGAGAACAGGTGCAGCGGTAGGACCGGCTCGACGGCGCGGCGCTCGACGAACACGAAGACGCCGAACAGCACCGCGCCGGCGACACCCAGAGCGATGATCACCGGCGAGCCCCAGGAGTAGGTCGTGCCGCCGAGGCTCGTGAACAACACGAGACCGCTCGCCGAGAGCGTCAGCACGACGGCTCCCAGGTAGTCGATCACGTGGTGGACGCGGCTGAGGTTGCCGGGAACCTGGATCGCCACGACGATCAGCGCGACGATGCCGATGGGGATATTGATGTAGAAGATCCAGTGCCAGGAGAGGTTCTCGACGAAGAAGCCCCCGAGCAGCGGGCCGATGATGCTGGCGATGCCGAATGTGGCCCCGAACAGCCCCTGGTAGCGGCCGCGCTCACGGGGAGAGACGATGTCCCCCACGATCGCCTGAGCGCCGACCATCAGCCCGCCGGCGCCGAGACCCTGCACGGCCCGGAACGCGATCAGCTCGGTCATCGTGCGGCTGAGGCCGGAAAGCGCGGAGCCACAGAGAAAGATGACGATCGCTGCCTGGAAGAAGGACTTCCGCCCGTACTGGTCGCCGAGCTTGCCCCAGAGCGGCGTTGAGACGGTGACAGCGAGCAGATAGGCGACGACGATCCAAGCCAGGTGCGACGCGCCATGGAGGTCGGCGACGATCGTCGGCAACGCAGTCGAGACGATCGTCTGATCGAGCGCGGCGAGGAACATCCCAAGCAGCAGCGCGCCGATGATCACCAGCACACGGCGGTGGCTGAGATCGAGCACCGGCCCCTGGTTCAGCGGTCCGGGCGACCCCGCGCTCATGCCCGCGCTCGCGTTCAATCTCTGCGTCGCCCCGTTCGAACCATGTCTTGTATGGAATAGTTCCAAGAGTCAAACCAAGACTACGCGCATCGCCATGACCGTCAAGCCTCCAACTCCTCAGGCGCCGACCGACACCGACGAGGAGTTCACGCAGCTCGCCTCGTGGCTGACCCAGACGCTGCGCGCGCTATCCGCCGCGAGTCCTCCTCCGGTCGTGTTGCAGGAGGCCAAGGAGCGGGGTTCGCTCCACAAGCGCCACCTGCCGGCGCTGCTGGCGATCACCTTCGCCGGGCCGCTGAGCGTCAGCGACCTCGCCGCGCGACTCGGCCTCGGCCTCTCGACGACCAGCACCCTCGTCGGGGATCTGAGCCGCGCGGGACTGGTCGCGCGCTCCGAAGACGAGCACGACCGTCGGCGCACGATCGTGCGGCTCGACCACGAGCACCGCGACACGATCACGGCCTGGGCGTCCGACGCGCTCGCGCCGCTGCGGCGCACGCTCGAGCGCCTGACCCCCGACGCGCGCGAGCACTTCATCGACGGTTGGAGGATCCTCCACGAGGAAGCCACGCTCGCCACGGAGCGAAAGGGCGTGACCGCATGAGCAACCGGGTCTACTCGGTCCTCGCCCGCGCGGCGGCGGACCGCGCCGAGGAGACGACTGGGGTGGAGCGACCGGAGCGGTAGTGGGACGAGACGGGTTCGTGATGGGGGCGATCTCGCGGCGGTCTCGAGGCGATGGTCAGAGGTGTGGCCTCTTTAGGTAGGGGTCGTCGGGTGTGTCATTGTGCGACCGCTGCCAGGTCGGGCGCGGTGGGAGCGCTGCCCGCGGTTGCGCGGCTGCGCCGGTACGCCTGGGCGAAGCAGACCGCGGTCGCGATTGACGCGTAGAGGACGAGTACACGGCTCGGGTGTCCGAGTCCGCTCCCGCCGTAGTACTCGATCCCACGTACCAGGGACACGCCGGCGCTGTTGGGGAGCACGTCCGCTAGGAAGCGGAAGCCACCGGGGAGCATTTGGTTGGGCACCGAGCCGCCCGAGGTCGGGTTGCCGAGGATCACGAAGGTCACGATCGCAACGACGATGCCGGCCATGCCGAGCAAAGAGATGAGCGCGGCGGTGGACATGGCGGCGGCGAACACGATGAGGCTGCCGGCTCCGAGCAGCGCCCAGAGGTGGCCGGTGCGCGAGGCGAGCACGGGATCCATGAGGACTACGCCAAGGCCAGCCGACGCCACGGCATATAGGGCGGTCCAGGCGGTGAGAGTGGCGGTTCCACGCAAGCCGCGGGCTTTGGTGCCGAGCACCCGGGTGAGCAAGATCATGCCGAGGTAGCCACCGATGATCCACCACCCGAGCACCAGCAGGAAGGTCCCGAACCCCCGGGGGTCGCCGGGCGGGAGGGCCCGGACGTCGACGACGGTGAGGTCGGAGTGTGTGGCCGCGGCCTGAATCGTCACCAGCTCCTCGATTGCGACCGTCAGTGTCAGACCCGCGGCCTCGGCGACGAGGAGCGTTTCGTCCCTGCCCGTTACCGCCAACGCCGCAGGGAGCTGACCGTCGCGCACCGCTTGGCGAGCCGTGGCGATGTCGCCGAAGCGCAAGTAGCTCACCGGGGAACTCCTGGCGGTCCCGGCGCGGCCCGCGATGGCAGGAGGCGTTCCGACGAGCCCGATCGTGGCGTTGTGGAGCGCCGGCCGGGCCTCGGCCCCCGTGAACGACGCCACAAAAGCAAGCTGGAACACGATCGCGCGCTAGCGCGGCGATCACCTTCCAGTAGCGGCTTACAAACCCTCCCGCCGGCGAGTCTTCGTGAGCCGTGGTGGGTCGCTGTCCGTTCATGACAACCCCGTGGGCTAGTTCACGGCATGTACCGGGCGAACCAGTCGAGCATGGGCTGTGGGCGGCGCTGGAACTCTAGGTAGCCGTCCCAGCGGGCCGTTGTGCCTTCTATCCATTGCAGCTTCTTGTCGGCGACGGGAAGGTTGTCGTACATAATCTGGACGTCGCTCGGGTCGGTAAGGGTGTCGCCGCGCACCTGGTAGATGAAGGTCGGCACGCGGACGTTTTTGGCCCACTTCTGCGGGATCCGCTGGTCGAGCCCGACGCTGGTGCGCAAGCGCAGGAGGGTGTTGAAGTCGTCGAGGCGGTCGCCGAGACCGATCACTACAAGGCGGCGTTCGGCGATGTACCGGGGGGTCACGGGCTGGGGTGAGACAAGGCAGCGCACGCCCTTGAACGCCGCGGGGAAACGCGTCATCGCGGCGAAGGTCGAGACTGCGCCCATGCATCTGCTGAACAGGCCGACAGCCGTGTCGCGGATGTCGGGGCGGGTGCGCGCGTACTCGAGCGAGCCAACGACATCACGGCTCTCGGTGAAGCCGTGAGTGACCACGCCGCCGTTGGCGGCGCCACTGAGGCCGTGGTTGCGCAGGTCGTAAGTGAGGACGTTGTAGCCCGCGTCGTGCAGGATCTTGTAGTCGGGTACGAGGTCGACTTCGAAGCCGTTGCCGCTGGGCGCCCAGGCTGCATGCCAGGGCTCGACGTTGGCGGGAATCCCGGAGCGGCTGAACCCCAGCGGGTGGTTCGCGATGATCAGCTTCTTCGACTCGGGCGCGCGGATGAACCAGGCCTCGATCGGGACGCCGTCGAGCGAGGGGAACGTGACGTCCTCGTACTCGAGATCGTGCTCGGACGGCCAGTGCAGGACCGGCGACCGGGGCGGCGAGCTGAACCCGTCGACGATCCGCTGGAGCGCCTTGTCGCTCTGCTGCTGGGTTGGCTCGGTCTTGTCCAGGACGTCGGTCATTTTGCGAGCTCCTCTTCTGGTGTCGGTTCTGCTAGTTCTGTCGCCAACCTAGCAGAACGAAACGTATCGTTCATTTGGTCGAAACGTATCGTTCCGATTCCGGCGTCATAGCGGTACCGTCCTGTTCATAGCGACAACGGACAGATCAACTCAAGACGGCTCTCGAAGCGAAAGGGCGCGCAGCGCGATCCTCCGGGCAGCCGCCGAGTTGCTCGACGAGGTCGGCTTCGCCTCGATGACGATCGAGGAAGTCGCGGCGCGGGCGAAGGCAGGCAAGGCAACGGTCTACCGACACTGGCCCAACAAAGGCACACTCGCGATGGACGCTCTCATGGCTGAGATCGGTGGCGCCGCGCCGTTCCCCGACACCGGATCGACCCTCGAGGACTTCCGCATCCAGCTCAGCGCTGCGGCCCGGGTGTTCAGCCGACCCCGCATCCGTCACATGCTCCTCGGCGTCATCTTCGAAGCTCAAGACGACCCCGAACTCCGCGAAGCGTTTCGCGATCGCTACCTGGACCCGCGCCGCGATCAAGCGCGAGTCGCGGTCAGGCGGGGTATTTCACGGGGCGAGCTGCGACCAGACTTCGACGAGGAGGTCTTCTTCGACCAGCTCCTCGGAGCCCTCCTCTTGCGCCTACTCGTCAGCGACCGGCCGCTGAACCGCCGCTTTACCGACAAACTCGTCGAACAAGCCTTCGACGGCCTACTCGGCTCTCCCGCGTCGTCCGCCCGCTAACCCTTCAACGCCGCGAGACCACGTAGCAGAGGCCAGCGGGACAGCGACCAGTGTCTCGCTCGGGAGGACCGCGACGGTCCGCCCCATGTCGACCGACTGCTGCATCCACGAACCAGCGGCCACGTCGAGCTTCATGGCGTCGGCGATCGGGCTTCCGCTTCGGGCTGGCAGACGGCGAGAGCGGCAGCGCCGCGACCAGACCCGCGTCGGCGACCGAGCAGCAGTCTGGTCGGCAAGCGGGCTGCTGCTCGATCTAGGCAGCCACGCGATCGGCTACAGCGACGGCTCCTTCTTGCTCAGCCGTTAAGGTTGCAAGCCTTCGCTGCTGCCTCGAAGGCCGGCGAATTCACGTTGATGGACTTGGGGACCCCGATGAAGATCCCGTTGCCGTACTCGGCCGAGCTGTAGTCCGACGGGTTGATGGCGGGTGGTGTAGCGGTGACGATCGGGTCCGGGAAGGCCGTCACGCCGTGCTCGCGCATGCACTCGGCCGTCTCGGTGTCCTGCTTGATCTCCTGCTCGCTAGCGTGCGTCCCAGGGCCGCCACCCGGTAGCAGCTTGGAACAGCTCGCCCGTGCGGACCTGAAGCTCGGCGACGCCGGCTTGATGCCGGTACCCGCGATGTTGAGGCCGCCACCGCCGCCAGCCGGGTCGGGAAAGTTGGTGACGCCGTGCGCGCGCATGCACTCGCTGAATGCGATTCCGGTGTCGGCGTGGGACGTCGCGGCGGGCTTCTCACTCGACGAGCCGCAGGCGGCGATCGCGATCGTACAAGCGACTACCACCAAAGACAGCCCGAGGATGTCGGAGACGCGCATGCTCCGGTTGGTGTATCGGATTGGGTATAACCGGGAGGTAACGCCCAGGCTCGCCGGAGCACGAAGTCCGCGTCTGGACCTGCCAGCCAAGGGACCACCTTTCAGCCGCGGCAATCGGCAGCCGTCCGGGAAGACTGCTGCAAACACGAACACGCAGAACTCTGAGAAGCTCCGAATCTGGCCAAGCAGGCTCCTCCTCCAAGCGCGGATCCACCTGGGTCACTTACGACCGCGACCACTGAGCTTAGCTGGCGAGCGGGGTGCCGACCGCGCGGATCTGGGCTCGCGCGCGGGCGAGTGCTGGGTCGGCACCGATGGCTTGCAGCGCCTCGATCGCCTCCGTAATTGGGGTCGCGGCCTCGCCGGGGCGTCCCCGGCTCTGAAGCCAGGCGGCGAGATCCGTTTGCGTGACCGCGAGCCAGTAGGCGTAGCCGAGATCGCGAAAGCCGTCGATCGACGCGCGCAGGTCAGTCTCGACGGCGTCGTGCCGGTTCTCAGCGGCGGCCGTGAGCGCCTGACCGCGGAGGAGATGCGCGAGCAGATACGGCGGGATGTCTTTCCTTGGGCGTCTAGCCAGGAGGGCTAGGACGGCGTGAGCGCGCTCGAGATGTCCGCTCTGGATGGCCGCTCCCAGGGTGTCCGGCCAGGCCTGACGAACCGCGTCGTGTGCGATTCCGAACGCGTCGATCGCGCCGGGGAGCAGGCTCCATCCCTGCTCCAGGGCTTCCTCAGTCCCGCCTTCCGCGAGGGTTAGGCAGATCGTCGCCGCTCTGTGAACGGCGCGCAGCTCTGCGGCTCCGGCGCGCTCCCAGGCGGCGATCCGATCGAGCCTCGCTTTCGCGGCATTGCGGTCGCCGCGCAAGGCGAGCAGGATCGCGAGCGGGTAGTGGACGAACTCGGCACCCGTCCGCTCGTCATCGTCGTCGAGAAACTGGGCCGCGATACGGTCGGCCTCGTGCCAGTGGCCGGTCAGTACGTGCACCGCCATCAGGTTGCTGACGGACAGGCCCTCCAGGTATCGATCACCGCGGCGGCGATCCGCTTCGATCACCGCCTCGAACCGTGACGCGGCGCCGGGGAGGTCCCAGAGATACGCGAGGTTTCCGGCGTTACCGAGAAGACGTGCCGCCAAGTCGGTGAGATCGTGTCGAGTGGCGATCTCGACCCCAGCTTCAAATTCGCGCCGAGCTTGATCGATCTGACCCGTCATCTGGCAGATCAGGCCCTTCGTGTCGAGCGCTTGGCTCCACACGATCGGCAGAGTGTGCGCCTGCGCGATCGCCAACGCGATGTCGGTTGCGGCACGAGCTCCGTCGTAGTCCGAGATCGAGAACAGCGCGAGTCCAAGCCACAGGTTCGCCGAGGCCAACTCCTCCTCGAGCCGTGGTTCTGCGGCCAAGACCTCGACCGCCTCAGCGAGCCGATCGGCGGCCTCGCCGCTGTGCCCCAGTCGGCACATGGCAATGCCGACGTCAATCGCGGTCCGCGCAGCGTCGAGCGTTCGGCCAGCGGCCATGTGGGCGGCCGATGCCTCCTCGAGCAGTTCCAGCGCCGCCTCGCACCGGCCTGACCTCGATGCCATGCGCCCCGCCTCGTGGGTCAGTGACGCGCGCTGTGCCTCGTCGCGCTCGAGCTCGCGCGCCGTCCGATAGGCCCGCTCTGCCGCCTCCGGGGCGCCGACCGCGATCGCGCGCCGCGCCGCGCGGCATAGCGCCGAAACGGTGTCCGCACGCAGGCCGCTCGAGATCGGCGTCACCCGCGGCGGCCCGCCAAGCCTCCACATGGTGTGCGGCGATCATCTCCGCGACCTCCTCACCGTCGTTCGCGAACTGCCGGCGGAGGTGCTCGGCCGCAGCGAGATGTCGGGGTTTTCGCTCCCGGCGGGAGAGCGTGCTATAGGCGACCTGCCGCAGCAGTCCCTGCGCGAACGTGTACTGCCCGCGGTCCGGTGAGAGTGGATCGGCGCGGATCATCAACACCTGCTTATGGACAAGCGCGGACAGCACGTCGTCGACCTCGCCCTCGTGCAGATCGCCGAGCGCGACCGCGGTCGTTCGGGAGAACGACCCGCCGAACACCGACATCGCTCTGACGAATGCACGCTCGGCGGGTGCCAGCGCATCCAACCGGGCCGCCAGCAGCGAGCTGAGACTGGCCGGGACATCGAGCTCTCGCAGCTCCCCCGCCACCACGAACCGGCCGTCGCGCTCCTGCAACGCCCCACGGGACGCAAGCATACGAACCGTCTCTGTCACGTATAGCGGCACGCCTTGCGCCCTCGTGACTATCCGCTTGCGTGCCGCGCGTGGCAGGCCGTCCACGAGCTCGTCGAGCAGGTCGCCGATTGCCTCTTCGGCAAGCGGGTCGAGCTGCAACTGAGTCGTCCCCCGATGACCGGCCGGCCACCCCGCGCGACGGGCCTCGAGATCCGGCCGGGCGAGTGTGAGGATGAAGATCGGGCTCTTGGCCGACCAATCGAGGAGGTGCTCGATGAAGTCGAGCATCCCCTCATCGGCCCATTGCAGATCCTCGAACACCAACACCACCGGCTCATGGGTAGCGAGCTGCTCGAAGAACAGCCTCCAGCCGGCGAACAACTCGGCACGACTCAACCCCAGCTCGGCGACGCCCAGCAACGCCCCCAGGCGGGGACCGAGAAACTCACGCTGGGTTGCGTCTCCCACCCAACGCTGAAGTCCCTCGAGCAGCTTCCTCGACGCGTCTGCGGCTGACGCGTCCTCGGGGATCCCGAGTCGTTGGCGAACCATCTCCACCAGCGGCCAGTAGGCGACGCCGTCGCCGAACGGCGGGCAGCGTCCCGAGTGCCACAGAAATCGATCGGCCAGCCCATCGGTGTACTTCATGAACTCCCAACGCAACCTTGACTTGCCGATGCCGGCCTCACCGCTGACGGCCACCAGCCGGGCCGAGCGCCGCTCCAGGGCCCCATGAAACGACGCGTTGAGCAAGCGCAGGTCGGCATCTCGGCCGACGAACGACGACTCCAGCAACTGCTCGCGTTGCGCACCCCCAACCAGAGCGACCACACGCACGGCACGCCACAGCCTCAACCGCCCCGCCCTGCCGACAACGGACTGCTCGCCGGCATCCTCAAACACAATCGCCGCCGCCGTCAGCTCGCGAGTGACCTCATCGACCAACACCGCCCCGGGGTCAGCGGTCGACGGCACCCGCGCCGCCGCATTGACCGGCTCGCCGACGACGAGAACCTCGCCGGCGGGATTCTCGACTGCGGCGACCTGGCCCGTCACGACTCCCGCCCGTCCTCGCAGACCTCGCGCTCCGACCTGCTCGCCAAACGCCCCGGCTGTGTCGACGATCTCAAGCGCTGCTCGCACCGCACGTTCAGCATCGTCCTCATGTGCCGACGGCACGCCCCACACGGCCATCATCGCGTCCCCTGCGAGCGGATGGATCGTCCCCCCGTAGCGATCGGCGACCGTCCGCGCCGACTCGAAGTAGCGCCGCAAGACATCGGCCTCGTCGTCCGGCTTGAGCGGTTCGGCCAACGTGACGAATCCCGCGAGGTCGACATACATCACCGACGCCAAGCGCAACTCGGTGAGCGCGGTCGGATCCCGCGTCTCTGCGTCGGGCGGGTGAGAAGCCGCCGACAGGCCCCGATCCCTGCCGGCGGCAGGAGCCGACTGCTCAGCCCGCATCTTGCCCTGCCCGCTCCCGGTGTCTTCTGCACCGCCTGCCGTTCGGAGCGACTCGTCGTGCTGGAGAATCGCCTGTTCAAGCTGCCGAAGCTCCGGCCCGGGCTGCAACCCGATCTCGTCAAGCGCCTCGCAGGTATCGCGATACACCGCGAGCGCCTCGGCGTGACGACCGGCCCGGTACAGCGCGAGCATCAACAACCGGCGCGGTCCTTCCCGCAACGGGTTCGACGCCACCAGCCCGGTGATCATGCCGAGCACCTCGCGGTTCTCCCCGCACGCAAGCCGCGATTCCACCACTCCCTCGAGCGCGACCGCGCGCAGCTCCTCGAGACGCTCACGCTCACGACCCGCGAACGCGAACTCGAACTCGGCCAGCGGCGGCCCGCGCCACAACCCCAGCGCCTCCTCAAACCGGTCGCGCGCGACGGCCGGCGCGTCCCGGAGCACTCGCTGCGCGCCCGCGACCAGCCGCTCGAACCGGGTCGCGTCAACCCGCTCAGGATCAACCTCGATCGCGTACCCCGACCCGGACCGGGTCACACCGATCCCGCTGCCTGCACCGGCGGCGCGAAGGGTCTTGCGGATCGCCGACACGTGCACCTGCACCGCATGCGCGGCGGTCGCCGGCGGCCGCTCCCCCCACAGCTCATCGATCAACCGTTCAACCGACACCACCTCAGGTGCATGAACGAGCAGCACCGCCAGCACCGCCCGCTGCTGAACGCTGCCGAGCGCAACCGGCCCGTCGGCACCGACGACCTCCAACGGCCCGAGAACCCGGTACTCGACCACCATCACCCCCAGCACCATCGACAGCGAACACCGGCCAGTCTACTCGCCCAGCTCCCGCCCGAACGTGAGGTCGCGCACCGGTCGCTCAACCACCGATTGAGCCAACCATGAGCACTCGCTGAGCGCCCCGATCGATCCTTCCCAACGTCATAGCAAACCGCTGACCCGGACAACCCGGCAGCCACGAAGTGGAGGACAAATGTCCAGCATGAAGCTCAAAGTCGCCGTGTTCGCCGTCTCGATCGCGTCGGCCGCCGGCGGCAACGCAGTGCTCACCGAAGCGACCGCTCTTGCGAACGCGATCCCACATGCCGCCCCGGCGCAATCGGAGATCTCGCGTTCCCAGCCCGACCTCCGGCGATCCGTTCGACCCGACCTCCGGCGATCCGTTCGGCCCGACCTTCGGCGATCCGTTCGGCCCGACCTTCGGAGGGCACTGCCTGAGGCGGTCGGTGTTCACCCCGGTTTCCGGCGTTGAGCTCGACACGCCTTCGTCACCCCGACTGAGATGAACCGACTTTCGCTGAGGTTTTTGAAAATGAGAGATCCTAGAAATTGGAGGTCTGTGGTGCCAACTTGTACGCAGTGCGGCAATTCGGTTATGGCTGCTGACGGGGTTTGCCCGCGGTGCGGTCTGCATGTCACGCTAGTCGGTAGGCTCGCGTCCGGGCCATCGGTTTCGGACCCTGCGCTCGGGGAGAGTGCCGGCGCCCGAGGGCCCGGTTCGGCGTCGGAACAGTCGATCGTGGCGCTTATGCCTCACTGGAGGCAAGTGACCAGGAAGGGCTGGTGGCTCCTCGGTGGCGCGGCGTTGGTGTTCATCGGTTCGCTGTTGCCGTGGGCCAAGCAGAGCGTTGACGGGTACAGCACAGTCTCATCTCATCCCGACAGCGGCGGCGTGATCGTCTTCATGGCGCTGGCGATCGCCGTTGTTGCGGCTGGGTGGCCTCTTCTGACAGGTGAGCTGTCAAAGCGGCGGCTCATTGGCGCGTCGGTGGTCGCCGCGCTTCTGGCGCTCTTCGCGGTCACGAATTGGTCGGACTTGAACAGCGTTCAGAAGCAGGCTGCGGGACTCGGAAGCGGATTCGAGACCGTCAGCGTCACCGCGGGCTCCGGCCTCGCGCTTTACACCGTCGGCGTTGTGGTGCTGTGCGTTCTGATCGTTCAACTCTGGCTTTCCGTCCGCCGAGCGGCTCGGACCCGCGGTTTGACCGGAGTGACCGGGCGCTGACGCCCCAAAACCCGCCCGACCTCCCAGTCCAAAATCGTGTCCGTGCCTCCTGGCCAACGTGCGCCCGTTCGGCGCGGGTCTCACGAAAAATCTCGACACGACGATCCAACCACAGAAGGGACCACCATGCAGAAACAGCCAAAAGAGGCGTACGCGCCTAGCAATCATGCCTCCCCACGGAGGGGGCTCGCGGCCGGGGCTCGACTCGGGCTCAGGCGCCCGTTCATCTCCGTGTTGGCTTGCGGAGTCGCGTTGCTCGGCGTCAGCGCCTGCGGCAGCAGCAACCCGACAACGATGACACCAGCTGCCACGGCGTTCCTGGTCAGCGAAGCCGAGACTGGCGGCGCCTCGTCTGCGCAGGCCACGCAGGTGGTCGACTGCCTCGCCCCAGCGTTTCAGGCCCATGGCATCACCACGCTGTCCGCTGCCAAGAGCATCAATGCTGACACCCAAAGCAACGAGCCGGTGTGGTTATCGGCAGCGAGCACAAAGTGCGAAGAGCAGATTGTCAGCAGCTCGATCGCTTCGGGAGACAGCGGCGCCGGCTGAGTTGTTGTCGACCAGGCCGGAGGCGCCATGCGAACACAAACTCGGTCCGATGGATCGCGCGGCCGAGGTCGATAGCGTCTCCGGTCGCAGCGCGGTGCGGCCACGGTGCCGGCGTGGCTGCGTGAGGCGTCAAGCAGACACACTCGGCCTGGCTCGCCACGGCTCACGCAGACCTGCCTTCATGCTCGGACGGGCATCTCGTCGCCGATGCGACTTCGTCCTGCAACGCGCGGCAAGCGCGACCACCGGTGGCGTCGCGCTGCTGGCGAGCGCTGAGGCGCCCTATCCGCCCAAGGCGGGCATCCGGCCGAGCCGGCGCCGAGTACCGCGGCATGAGCTAACGCTAACCAGGCCAGGCGGCCTCGTCTGGCTGATCGTCGCGACGTGCCGCTGAACCACGTCGCAGCGGAGGTGTTCCGCATTCGCTTAGAAAGGCGGGCGCTGGTCGTGCCAGCCGTCGTGCTGATGCTCCTCGCCCGACTCGCTGCCCGCCGAGCCACGCAATCATACTAGTCACCGGACCACCGTTTGTCAACCGTTGACAACAGCTACGGCCGCAAATCGTATAACTAATTCTCAGCACCTTTT
Source organism: uncultured Solirubrobacterales bacterium (assembly GCA_963763525.1). GTDB lineage: Bacteria > Actinomycetota > Thermoleophilia > Solirubrobacterales > Solirubrobacteraceae > Palsa-465. The sequence goes on along the minus strand of CAVXPA010000001.1, from coordinate 628,299 downwards.
CGCTCGGGGTTAAGAAAGCGCACATTTCGGGGGCGACTCGGCTCACGCGATGCTCATCGATTTTAACCTCGATCACGCCGCGTTCCGGGCCGCGGACCAGGAACACGTCGCCGTACGCGATGTCGCGTAGGCTGTACTCGGGTGCTAACCGCAGTAGCACCTCCAAGGCTGCTTTGATTTCGAGGCGTAAGAGCGGTGCGCCGATGCACAAGTGGCGTCCGAAGCCGAAGCCGATATGCCGCCCGACGTCCGGGCGGGAGAAATCGAGTCGATCGGGTTCCGTCCACCGCGCCGGGTCGCGGTCAGCCGCGACGAGCAGGGACCAGACGATCTCTCCGTCGCTTAAAGCTGTCCCGGCGAGTTTCGTGTCCTGCTTGACGATGCGGGGAACCGCCTGCGGTACGCCGCACCACCGGAGGACCTCCTCGATCGCGTTCGGACCGGGTTCTCAACCGCCTGCTGCCGTTGGTCCGGGTGCTGTTCGAACGCAACGAGGCAGTTGCCGATCAGTTTCGCAGTCGTGTCGTTGGTGGGTGATCAGCAGGTCGAGCTCGGCCCAGACGAGCGTGAGGCAGCTGGTCTCGCCGGGGAAGCGCCCCATCCCCTTGGTGCGGCGTTTGACCTCGCCAAGCGATCGCTCGAGCAGATTCGTCGATCGCCATCGTCGACAGTGGCGGTGGCGCTGGAAGACTTGCGGACGCGAGTGGCGGGCGGTAGTCAAGAAGCGAACGGCGCCGAGCCAAGGCTGCCCTGAGTGCGGTCGCCGAAAGGCCGCCGAGTTCGCGGCGCGCGTGGGCCGGTGGCGTCAGCCAAGAGAGGGCTCCGTGGGCGTGCTCCATCCCGAGCTCCTCGCCGAGTGGCATCCGCGTCGGAACGACGGCCTGGATCCAGTCGCTGTCGGACCCGACCGGCCGCTCGTTCTCAAGGTCTGCTGATTACTTGAGGCAGATCGGCGCCGAGCTTGCGGCGACGAGCTTGCCGCCGGTCTGGACGGTGTAGGCGTACACGCACGTGTTCTTCACTGCAACGAACGGACCCAGCGGGTGGTTAGCCGGCGTGAGGTTGATCGGAGGCGTGAAACCCTGGGTGTTGAAAGCGGTCTGGTTGTCGAGCCATGCCTTGATCGCCTGCGGGTTGAGCGAACCGGCTCCCGCCACGACCGAGGGCAGCAGCTTGAAGCCGACGTATGCGTCCATACCCGCCTCGTTGTATGTGTTGGAATCGGATATGCCGTACTTGGCCGAGTCCGCAATGAAGGCGGCGTAGGCCGGCGGGCTGAAGGAAGTGAGAATGTACGATTTCAAACCCAATGTTGATATGCCCTGCAGGACGGTGTTGGAGATCACCGAATCCTCCAGCACCCATGTCAGGTTCACCCCGAGCTGCTTGCAGGCCTGAGCCATCGGCACGAACTGCGTCAATGTATTGAAGGTGGCCAGGGCGACATTCGCGTGGAAGTTCTTCGCCTGCAGACAGGGCGTCGAGAAGTCGGCCGCAGTCAGCGGAACGGGAATGACCGTGAACGCGTCCCCCTTCGCTGCATAGTAGGAGACATCGCTCTTGGCGCCAGCTATCGCGGCCGCTATGTCCGCGGTGAACTCGGCGACGTTATGCTTCCCCGGCGGCTGAAACTGTGGGAACACGTGGTAGGGAATGAGCTGGATGCCGAGTATGAAGGCGTTCGGGCTCGACCAGACAGCCTGGTTCGCGCCCTCCGCGGAGAAGAGGATCGTGTGCGTCGACTGGAGTACCGGCACGACCCCAGTGTCGTAGGTCCCGTCGTCGCCGACCAGCATAAGGTCCTTGTCCTGCACCAGCAGCTTCTGGGCACACACCGCGGCGGTCTGAACGCTGCCTTGGTCGTCACAGTAGTCGATCTCGATCGGGTGCCCCATTAGGCCCCCGGCCGCGTTGGCCGCACGCGCGCCGATCTGCGCTGCTTGGTAGACCCAGCCCTCTGCGGTGGCGCCAGTGCCTGAATTGATCAACCCAACCTTGACCGGCGTTTCGTGGGCGCCAGCCGTCGACGAGGTCGACGACGACGTCGATCCGCTCGCTTTAGACGATGCCGCGGTCGTGTGCGTAGTAGATCCACACGCTGCGACAGCGACAGAAGCGGTCAAAGCCAGACCTAGCGTCACGGTCGCGCCCGGCCAACGCTTGAAGCTGCGCACAGTCATCCGTCCTTTCCGTTACCGCCAAGTCAAGTTCTAGTGGACCGGCCGACAACCCCGCTGACAATCGGGTTGATGTACTTCAGCGCCGCCGGCACTCCGCAATGGATGTCGACGAAGTCAAGGAACGAGGATTTTCAACGCAATCAGGCTCACTTGGCCGCCCAACTGTCATGCCGAGTAAGTCTGGATTTCGATCTGTTGTCCGAGGGAGAGCTGACCGCTACTGATCAGGTCCGTCCAGACCCACACCTGCTTCAGCGGCAAGCCGTTCTGCGCCTCCTGGGCCGTGTGGGTAATCAGGTCGCCGACAACGACTCGCCCGGCGAACCTCCCGGCGCTCAGCGATTGGAGCCTCTCGATGACCTCGTCGTAAACGCTGACCGACGGAAGCCGGATCCCCACGTGCGTCGCACGATATGGACGCTCTTTGAGCAGCGCCCTATACCGCGCGTAGGCGGCGGAGAGACGTGAGCCACTCGCGTGGAGTTCGTTCTGCAGGGCATCATCAAGCGCGACCTGCTCCTCTTCCATTTCGGAGGCGAAGAAGTCGTTCTCGCCGTGGACCGATCCCATGCGGACGACGATGTACTTGCCATACGGAGGCGCGTCAATCTGCTCGCACGGACACGTGAGCGTCTGGAACAGCGCGACCGCTAGATCGGCTTCGCCTGGACGGTGGAGGAACTCAACGTGGTTGAGCTGGACAGCCTCGGTGCTTTGGGAGTCGGTCACGTGACCACTGGTCTTGGTGGCGAGATCGACGTCGTTCATGGACATTCCTCCAGTTCGGGTCGACGAGTCACGTCCACGCCTCCAAAGGGGGCGCAAACGCCCTAACCGGCGATGCCGATTGCCGGCGAAAACTGAAAAATCGGACGCGTCTCGAAATCGGACGTGCTCCGCGAATCTAACGTCCGGTCGAGCGCGTGTCAAGCGTCATCCGTTCGATCGGCTGGCCGGCATTGCAGCCGCACACACCTGATCAGCGTCACGCGTTACGTACGACAAGCCTCCGAAGCTGCACGTCTATCTGTCGCTAAGATCGCGGGCCGATGAGCCAGCCAACGCCGAAGCGTGGAGGACTTCGCGAACGTAAACGTCTCCGCACGAAGGAGACGATCGTACGCGTGGCACTTGAGCTCTTTTCGGATCGCGGATATGACGCGACGACCATCACCCAGATCGCAGCCGCGGCCGAAATCGCGCCTAGCACGCTGCATACCTACTTCCGGTCGAAGGAAGACATCATCTTCGACATACATGCCGAGCTCCGCGAAAGCATCCGCGCGCACATCCTCGAGCGCCCAACCGGGCAGACGTTCACCGAGGCGTTGCTGGGTTGGCTCTCCGATGTCTTTCCGGAGGTCGTCGCTCCCGCCAGCGACTCCTGGCTCGAGCGGCACGCGATTATCAGTGAGAACGACAACTTGGTCGCCGGGGAACGACTCCGAATCGCACTCCTAGAAGACCTCTTCGCCGAAGCAGTCGCGTCGGACTTCGGCGAAGCCCCGACAGACCTCCGCTCACGCCTTATGGCGTCCGTCGCGACAAACGGCATGAGCACCGTCTGGAAATGGTGGTTTCCGCAACTAGTTGACCGGGAGTTCGTCGACGCGCAAGAACTCTCGGAGCTCGACGCGACGTATCTGGTCGGACTTTTAGACGCTGCCGAAACTGCCTTGGCGGCACTCCCCAAACCGCCGCACCACGCATCAAACAAGAGCACAGCGTGAACTGATGATCGCATCCCCGTAATGCCCATGATTGGGATGCGCCGCTGTTGAAGCTCAGGGCTGATTGAAAGGTGGGGCGTAAGGGTGCGGTCAAGGTTCGTTTCGAGAGCGCCGCTCCCTCCGGACTTGAAGCGTACGGCTGACGGGCGTGTGGGCTGTCGGTGCCGGTGTTACGGCACGGACGTCGAGGCGGGTTATCACCTAGACCGCGGCAGCACACGCGGCGGCGGCGGCATTGGCTGGCGCGGTACCTTCGCGTACGTTCGAGTCGAAGAGCAGCTCGATCAAGGCCAGGTCCTGCTCGTCGGGCTCGGCCTGCTTCCACCCAGCCACGGCCGGCGGGGTCGTCGCCGCGATCAGCTCGCCGTCAGCCGTAGCCCGAAGCTCAGAAGCGGTCCCCAATAAGCGTGCGGCTGAGACCAGGAGAATCGAGCGCGCTGGCGGTCGGATGCGGACGGCCCTTCGAGGTGCAACGACACCGCAGCGTCCTCTCGGGTCACATCGGCGATTTTCGACGCCGGACGCAGCGCGCAGACTCTCAGCTTCAAGGAGGGTCCCTCCGGCGAGCCCGTCACGGCCGCGTTCATCCTCACGCGCGTGCACGTCGCGAACGGGCCTGCGCGACGCGCAGAGAACGACGATCCACACGACCCCGACTCAGGCACAGACGCGAAGCTGCCCCCGCGCGAGGAATGGCTGATCGCCGAATGGCCCGAAGGCGCGGAGATCCCGGTCGGCTACTGGCTCTCAAACCTCCCCGCCGACACCGAACCCGAGCGGCTCGCTCGCCTCGCGCGGCTGCGCTGGAAGATCGAGCTGGAGTACAAGCAGCTCAGAAGCGAGCTCGGCCTGGACCACTACCAAGGCCGCTCTTGGCTGGGGTGGTATCACCACACCGCCCTGGTCACCGCCGCCCACGGGTTCCTCACGCTCGAACGGCTCGCTCCTTTTCACCAGCGGCCGGCCTGACACTCGCGAAAGCCGTGCTGCTGCTGCAGCCGCTCTTGAAGTGCTGGACCGGGCGCTGCCAAACCTGCCGACAACTCGTCGACCTCGCCTCCCTGCTCCTCCCATCCCCACGACGCGAATGAGCAGACCTAACAAAGCAGTGCGTCACGAACGCTGAAGGAGGGGCCGTGTAGAGAGCCCTGACATAGGCGGTGCTGTGCGAGAGATGGAGGCTTGTTGGCCCTCCAGCGTCGGCCCACGGGGGCGGGCGCTAAACCACCCTGGTGCTGCGTTGGCTGAAGACCGTCGTGGCGAGCGACCGGGGAAACGGCGCGGCGTTGATCGCGTCAGGTGGGGACCAGGAAGACGTTCCAGAAGCGTCCGCCGGGGAGACCCGGTTGGGCGTGCGCTGTTGAGGCGTCGAAATTAGTTCAGAAGGCATCGAAATCGAGGAGCTTTGCTTTCTTCTCGAGATGAGCCTGGCGGGTGTCCCGTGTTCTGGCCAGGTGGTGTCCGGCGTAGAGGCGGCGTGAGCCTGGTCTGCGGCTCTCTTGACGGTCACGAGCTCGAGGATCGGGGGCTCCACGGTGTTCAGCGCGGCGAACATCCAGGTGATCGCCCGCGCCCGCGCGTCGGCATCGTCCGAGAACAGACCCTCATGGTGCTCGGCGATGTGGAGGATGATCGCGCCCGTCTCGAACAGGGCGAGATCGCCTTCCTCATAGGTCGGGATCAGCCCAAACGGATGAAGGCGGGTTCCGTCTGTGCCTGGAGCGAGACAAGGCGCACCTCGTAGGGTTGCCCCACCTCTTCAAGCGCCCAGCGAACGCGCGTGTCGCGCGCCAGGCCCAGGCCGCCGTCGGGCGACCGCTCAAATGCCGTGATGACGATGGTCATCGGATGAGATGATGGTGGCGATGGATGCGCGGAGCGGCACAATGAGAGGCGAGTCCCTATGGCCGCGGCTCGCGGGGCTCCGGCTCGTGATCGAAGCGTGCGAATACGAGCACTTGCACGCGGTCCTCGCGTACGAGTTTGAGCGCGTCACAACGCACGTGCGGCTCGTCGGCGCTGGCGTTGACGGGATGGGCGAGGACGTCTCCGTGTCCGGCGAGGACGGCACTGCGCTGCATGAGACCCGACCGGGCGCTGGCGCTCGAGGGAGAGTGGACACTGGCCGGCTTCTGTGAGCATCTCGCGACGCTCGAGCTGTGGCCTGAGCCGCCCGAGTGGGGAGGGGCGCTGCGCTTTCGCCAGTGGGCGTTCGAGTCCGCGGCGCTCGACCTCGCGCTGCGCCAAGCCGGTCACTCGCTGCACGATGTGCTTGGGCTGGAGCCGCAGCCGGTGCGCTTCGTCAACTCGCTGGGCCTCGGTAAGGAGCCTTCGATCGAGCCGGTGCGCCGGCGACTCGCCCGCTCCCCCGGCGTGCGCTTCAAGCTCGACGTCGAGGCGACCTGGGCGCCGGCGCTCATCGACGAGGTCGCGGCAACGGGCGCGGTCGACACGATCGACTTCAAGGGCCACTACGGCCTCGAGGTCAAGGATCCCGAGGCGCTAGGTGCGCTGTATGACCGCGTTCTCCCGGCGTTTCCGGACGCCTATCTGGAGGACCCGCACGACCTGCCCGAGATCGCTCAGCGGCTCGGCGATCACCTCGAGCGCGTGTCCTACGACGCGCCGATCCGAAGCGCCGACGACATCGGCGCGACCCCGCTCGCCGCGCGCGTGGTCAACGTCAAGCCCTCGCGCATCGGCAGCCTGCGCGAGCTGTTCGACCTCTACGCATGCTGTGCACGGGACAAACGGCCGATGTACGGCGGTGGTATGGGCGAGCTGGGCGTGGGCCGCGGGCAGATCGAGTTGCTCGCTGCGTTGTTCCACTCCGATGGGCCCAACGACGTGGCGCCGAGCGCCTACAACGAGGAGGACCCTCCGGGCGACCTGCCCGCCAGCCCGCTGACGCCGCGACCCGAAGCCACCGGTTTCCGCTGGGCCGCGTAGACGCGCACCACCACTCGCGCCGCATCGTCGGCGTGCCTGCGGCGGTCGTCAATGGCAGATCATCCACCGCGTCCCACCTCCACGACACTGAGCACGGGCGCGCCCGCGCTCCTAGCAATAGATTCACGCTCATGGGGATACCGCCTTGAGCGCGATGAAATCTTGATCGATCGACGCGCTCCCGAACAGATGCTGTTCGTACTCAAGTGGCGCGCGACGGCACCAACACCGAGACGGCTGCGGGATGGATCTCGGGCCGATCCAGTCCTCCGGTAGCCGATTCACTCGGCTTGGACATCAGAGCGAGACGGTCGCCGATCAATCCGTTGACACACTTTCGCCCGCGAGTGCGATTTATGAGCAGTGGGACCCAATTACGCCAACGCACCAGACGCAGAGCTGATCGGCGCAGGCCGCGCTGATGCATTTGCGGTGGTCTACGACCGGCATGCCGCGGCGATCTACAACTCGGCCCGAGCGCCGGCACTCGAGTCGTCCGAGCCTGGCGCAGCCACCCAGGCCTGGAGCGCGATCGATCAGCAACTGACCAACCAGGCATCCTGGCTTGCGAGGTACAACCCGCGCCTCAACATCGCCACCTCCTCGCGCCTTGGCAACTTCCAGTATCGCCCGTTCTACGGGCTGCTACTCGACCAGCTGTGGGTCCACTGACGGCCGAACCGAGCTAGCTCCGACCCGACCACCACGCGTGTGCGTTTGCAATCGGGGAGGGCTGCTCGACCGGAGCTTCGGCCGCGAACATCCGTGATTGTCGTGGGGGTCGTCCTGCGGGCATTTCATCGGCGGGCCGATGAGTTAGCCGCCTGCGAAGCGTCCTTGTGTTATCGGCGATCGTTACAACGTTGGAGTGCGCATGGGACTTGATAAGGACGGGCTGGAGCGGTTCGTGGCGGTCGCCGCCTCGCACTTGGGCGAGGAGAAGGTGCCGGGGCTGGTAGCGCTGGTGGCGTGCGGCAACCAAGTGCATGTGGAGGCCCTCGGGACGCTCTCAGTCGGCGAGAGGCCGGTTGAGCGAACGTCGCTGTTTCGGATCGCGTCGACGACGAAGCCGATCACGGCGACCGCGACGCTGGCTCTGGTCCGTGAGGGCCTGCTGGAGCTCGACGAGCCGGTGGACCGGCTGCTGCCGGAGCTGGCGAATCGCCGGGTTCTGCGCCGGATGGAGGGCCCGCTCGACGACACGCTTCCCGCCGACGCTCCCGTGACGGTTCGGGGGTTGCTGACGTTCACGTTCGGGTTCGGGATGGCCCCGGAGATGTTCATGGCACCCGAGCCGTGGCCGGTTGTTGCGGCGGCGACGGAAGCTGGGCTTGCCACGATCGGCCCGCCGCATCCGGACGATTTCGTGGACCCTGAAACGTGGATCGCCCGGTTCGGCGAGCTGCCGTTGCTGGCGCAGCCCGGTGCGCGATGGCTCTACAACACGGGCGCGCACGTGTTGAGCGTTCTATGCGCCCGAGCCGTCGGGACGTCGTATGACGAGGTCCTGCGCACCCGCGTCTGCGAGCCGCTCGGCATGCGCGACACCGGCTTTTACACCGAGGATGTTGAGCGGCTGGCGACGGCGTACATGCCGACTGCGGACGGGCTCGCGGTCTGGGACTCGCCGGATGGGCAGTGGAGCCGGCGGCCGTCGTTCCACGACGGGGCCGCCGGGCTGGTGTCGACGGTAGATGACCTGCTGGCGTTCGCGCGGATGCTCCTGCGCGGAGGCAGTCCGGTGCTGGCCACGGACCAAGTGCGCGAGATGAACCGCGACTACCTGACCGCCGAGCAGCGTGAGTTTGGCGCCGCATTCCTTGGCGGGCGCGGCTGGGGTCTCGGGACATCGGTGGTGCTGGACGGGCCATGGGCCGGCGCGACCGGCTGGGACGGCGGGCTCGGCACATCGTTCCTAGTGCATCCGGCGCGCGACCTGGTCGTGATCGTGCTGACCCAGAGGCTGTTTGATGCCGCGCAGGCGCCCGCGGTACATGCGGACCTGCAAGCGGCTGCCCTCGCCGCGGCCGAGTAGCAGTCGGGCCCCGACCTCCAGACGCGGACGCGCTTTGCGCGTGGCGTGCGGGAGCGCGGATGGCTGTCGCTGGAGGTGCCCGTTAGTAGCGCAGCTGCTCGTACCAGTCGCTCGGGCGTCCTTCGAAGGTGAGATCGAAGAGATTCCAGAGCGGCTCGAGCGTGCCGACGTGACGCGGTTCCTGATCGGCGTCCGTCGGGGCGTACAGAAGCTCCGAGCCCCAGAAGTGGCGGATCGTGTCCCCGTCGTGGTGGAACACATTGAGCATCGGTCGCTGGAATCCCTCGGCGGTTTCTCCGTGGTAGTCGCGGTTATACGTGTTGGCGGCCGAGGACACGAGACGTAGGCGACGCCACCCGCGCTCCTTAGCGAAGGTGAGCAGGCGGGGGAGCGACGTCTTCGCGACGACCGCCAAGTTGATGTGCTGCTCGGCGTGCTCGACAGCGCCGTCAAGCTGGTCGAGCAGCGCGGTGCATGAAGGGCAGGGGCCTTCCTGCAGCGGCAGCAGCGCCGTCTCGCCGGTCACCGGCCCTGGGGAGGTGTCGCCTGGATCTCGCGGGAACATGAAGCTGTAGATCACGAGGCTGTTCTTTCCCGGCTCGAACAGCTCCGACAACTTCACGTTCAGCGGGTCGCCATCCATACCAGCACCCTGGAACACGTAGTCCTCCGGAATCGGTCCGCCCGCCGGCAGCGCCCGCCGTGATACCGCCACCGCCTCGGTCGCGCGGCGCAGCTCGATCTCTTGCTCGAGCAGCCGGTCGCGCGCCGCTCGGTAGTCCGCTGATTCACCTGGGAACGCGATCGTCACCGATTCTCCCTTCATTTGTTGAGGAGCTGCCCATCGGACCCACTCGGGCGGCCACGCTCATCGGCGGTCGATCGTGGATGCTGTCGAGGATGCGGTGCACAACGGGCCGGACGCGTTGCTGGACCGGGCTGCGTCGGCGCCGTGGGGCGATGGGGCTGGCCGGTGCTCCCAGCGGTCAACCAGATCGAGTGCCACCCCTACTTCCAGCAGCGCGAGGCACAGGATTTCGGTGCTGAGCACGGGATCCTCACCCAGGCTTGGTCACCGATCGGCGGCATCACCTTGTACCGCCACGGCAGCCACGGCAGCACGCTCGACGACCCGGTCATCAACGACATCGCGGCCGCCCACGGCAGGACCCCGGCCCAAGTCATGCTCCGCTGGGGTGTGCAGCGCGGCCGCTCGGTCATTCCCAAATCGACCAAGCCCAGCCGCATTCAAGAGAACATCGACGTGTCCGACTTCGAGCTCTCCGCCGACGACATGACCGCGATCGACGGCCTAGACACCGGGCGTCGGGGCGGCCCCGAGCCCGACGCCATCACGCCGGAGGCCTTCGGACGCGAGATCCCCGGGGCCTGAGCACGCCGGCTCGGTCCGCGCCGGACCACGACCGCGGAGTTACTTGGCACCTAGCAGGAGCCGGCGAACGGTACGCGCTTACGCCGATGCGCTGCGGTCCAACGCGGAGCGCTCGAGCCTCGAGAAACCCGCCGACCCGAGGAGGCCGTACGGAGACCCCGACGACCAACGTTGTGGAATTCCCTATGTGCTCAACTGGCGCCCCCGATGTCGAAAGTGGGGGGCGTGGGTATACCGGTTGGCGGCGCTGGATGTGATCGTTCTCTTGTCTTCCTGCCCAGTTGTCACATGAGCCTTACCCGCGAATCTGCTCGACGCGAGCATCACCAGTCAGCCAGCGCTTCCCCGCGCCGGCCGCTCGCGAGCCGGGAGAGCACATCGACCCAATCGGCTGATCTGCGCCGAGCTCCCGGCACCCGTCGGAATCCACGGCTGCGCGCCGCGGCTGTCGAGCGCCCCGCATCGGGCTTTCCTACGAAAGGTGTCGGGCGCGGGGGCATGGAGTTTGGCCACCCGGCGGGGGGAGATAGTCCCACGACCAAGTGACCGGAAAGGAAATGACACAACACACTCCCCCCGACGCTAGCCAACAATCGTTGGATCGATCCGGCCGGAATGGGCAATTTCGGTACCACACCTCGACACGCGGCCGGCTACCGCTTGAATCAGGCGCAACGTCGCATCGCAGCTCCCCAGATCCTTCGCGACCTTGCGCGATTGGCCGCTCCAGGAGCACAAGGGCGACTACCTGTTGTGGGTCGGGCCGATGACTCCGGAGAAGGGTGCGCATCGCGCGATCGCGGCCGCTCGGGCCGCTGACGTGCCGCTCGTCCTGGCCGGTGTGATCTAGCCGCGCGCGGCGCCTGCACTCGCTGGTGTCTGACGACCACCGCCGCTTTCGCACGACGATCCGGTCAGGCTCATCCGGACTTGCCGAGCGAGCCCAGCACCGCGCGACTTGACCAACGCGCTGACGTTGGTCCCCGCCGCGGAAGCCACCGCGACGCCGAGACCCACGGTCATGGGCGGTCGCGTGCGCTAGTCGGAAGTTTTTGATGGGTTGAGGCCCGATCGCCTGTGTTTGCAGGCCTCGGGCTTCTTTTTGCCTGGCGAATGTAGACACTAAATAGCTTGACTATCGAGGGCGCGTGTGCGATAATCGGCTTATGGCGAAGCGCGGCGGCAAGGTCCATATCGCGGAAACACGTCGTCACTACAAGGGGACCGAGTACAGGACCACGCTGCTGCGCCGGTCATACCGGGAGGACGGCAAGGTCAAGAACGAGACGGTCGGCAACCTGTCGCACCTGGAGGGGTGGATGATTGACGGGTTGCGGGCGATGCTCGCCGGCCGGCGGCTGGTTGACCTCGACGAGGAGTTCGAGATCCTGCGCTCGCTGCCGCACGGGCACGTGGCCGCGGTGCTCGGGGTGCTGCGCGAGCTCGATCTGGAGCGGCTGATCTGTCGGGAGCGCTGCCGCGAGCGTGACCTGTGCGTGGCGATGGTCTGTCAGCGGTTGCTCTCACCGTGTTCGAAGCTGTCAACCACGCGGCTTGTGCACCAGACCACGCTGGCGGAGGAACTGTCACTGGGTGAGGTGACCGAGGCCGAGCTGCTGGCGGCGATGGACTGGCTGTATGAGCGCCAGCCGCGGATCGAGAAAGCGCTCGCGCGCCGGCATTTGCAGGGCGAGGGATTCGTGCTCTACGACCTCTCCTCCAGTTATCTGGAGGGCCGCAGCTGTGAGCTGGCGGCGATCGGCTACTCGCGCGACGGCAAACCCGGCAAGCCGCAGATCTCATACGGGCTGTGCTGCGCGCCCGACGGCCAGCCGATCTCGATCGAGGTGCACGCGGGCAACACCGGCGACCCGACCACGCTGGGGCCCGCGGTGGAGCGCGTGAAGGAGTCCTTCGGGATCGAGCACGTCGTGTTCGTCGGCGACCGCGGGATGATCACCGACGCCAGGGTCAAGGTGCTCAAAGAGCAAGGGGTCGGGTTCATCACCGCGCTGCGGGCGCCGCAGATCCAGAAGCTGACCGTCGCCGCGGACTTCCAGCTGTCACTGTTTGACGAGCAGGGCCTGTGTGAGGTGTCATCGCCGGAGTTCCCCGGCGAGCGGTTGGTGGTGTGTCGCAACCCGGCGGTGGCGGCCGAGCGCGCGCGCAAGCGCGAAGAACTGCTCACGCTCACCGAGAAAGATCTCGAGAAGGTCAAGCAGATGGTCGACGGACCGCGCGGCAAGCTCAAGCACGCGAGCGCGGGGAGGATCGGCGAGCGCGCCGGCCGGGTGGTCAACAAGCGCAAGATGGCCAAGCACTTCACGCTTCAGATCGCCGATCAGAGTTTCGGCTACCAGCGCAACCAGGCGCAGATCGACGAAGAGGCGCTGCTGGACGGGATCTACGTGCTGCGCACCCAAGAACCCCAGGCGAGAATCGGCGCGGCCGCGGTCGTGCGCGCCTACAAGCAGCTGAAGGTCAACGAGCGCGTGTTTCGCCAGATGAAGACCCCGCTCGAGATCCGCCCCATCCACCACCGCCTCGAGGACCGCGTCCGCGCTCACGCGTTCCTGTGCATGCTCGCCTGCTACGCGCAGTTCGAGCTCACGCGTCGGCTCGCGCCGATGCTGTTCTGCGACGACACACCCCTCGCGGCGGCCGACCCGGTCGCTCCCGCCAGGCGCTCACCCCAAGCGGCCGCCAAGGCCGCCAGCGCCCGCACCGCGGATGGGCAAGTCGCCCACAGCCTCGAAGACCTGCTCAAGGACCTCGGCACGCTGTGTCGCAACACCATTCGGATCGGCAACAGCCGCTACACCTTCACCCGCCTGACCACCCCACCGAGCTCCAAGCGTCCGCCTTCGAGCACCTCGGCATCAAGCCCGCCAGCAAGTAGACAGGAAACCGCCCGCCCGGAACGGCCAAACCCCAGCCGCTCCGGGCGATTTCGTGCCTTCACCCCAAAAACTTCGGGCTAGTCGGCAACTGCGCTTCCGCGTCTGGCCTGTTGGCGAGGGGAGCTGATCCGGATTACATCCCACGCGAGATGTACGCGCTCGAGCGCAGCAATCAGCCACGCCCCTGGATCAAGCTCCCAGCGACGCAGCCCGTGTCGAGCCGACGTCGGGAAGGCGTGATGGTTGTTATGCCAGGCCTCGCCGAACGCAAGCGGGGCAAGCCATGCCAGGTTGCGCGACTGGTCCGGGGTCGCGAACGGTCGCCGGCCAAAGGAGTGGCACAGCGAGTTGATACTGAATGTCGCGTGATGCAGAAGAAAGATTCGTACTGCTCCCCCCCACAGCAGTCCGGTGAAACCGCCCACGACCGAGCCTGTCAGCGCCACGCCCAGACCGAACGGAATGGCTAGGCCGACGAGCACCCAGAGCGGGAACGTCCGGCTGATGAGACGGAGGTCGTGGTCCGCGAGGAGATCCTTGGCGTAACGGGCGGGATTCGCCATGTCCCTGCCGCGCAACATCCACCCGACGTGGGCATGCCACAGTCCGCGCAACGATCCCCGCCAGCCCGGGGCCTGATCGATATGGGGGCTATGCGGGTCGCCCGGATGGTCTGAGAAACGATGGTGCTTTCGGTGCGTCGCGACCCACTCGAGCACGGGCCCCTCGACGGCCATCGACCCGAGCACCGCCAGCAGAGCGCGCACCGACCGGGTGGTCTTGAAGCTTCGGTGGGTGAACAGCCTGTGATAGCCGACGGTAATGCCCAGTCCGGTGAACGAGTACGTGACCGCGAGCACGAGCAGGTCCTGCCAGTGGAGGCTTCCATCCCACGCCAGCCACCCCCCAACAAAGAGCGCGCTGCCGGCGGCAGTACAAACACCACCGTGCGCGCGATCCGGTCGGGCGTCTCATGCTCAATCCGAACTATCTCCGCCGACCCGCTTGCCGGCGCTGGGCCGAGCGCGGTTGCTACACCGGCTGGCGTCGCGCCGACGTCCGGCGCCGGGATGCGCGCAACCCGCGAGGGCGCCAGCTGCGGTACGTCGCTTGTCCTCATCTCCCACTCCTTCAGTCCGACGGTTCCGCCGCAACTCCTCGAGGTATGTTCCCGCTTGTAAATGTGCATACGGCTGACACCTGTCAGTTGACCAATGGGCAAGCGAACGCCCGGGTCGGCCGCAGCTACACTCCGCCACTGCGGCGCCGCAGGCCAGTCGCGCGTCGGTCAGCTCCGGAACACCGCGAGCTTGAGCAGAACCCGTTCATTCGAACCCGCCGTCGTCGCGTTGATTCGCGTCGCGGGTTGAATTTGGCCAGATCTGATCGCACGGCAGCCTCCGGGATCATGGAAACCTCGGAAGTCAGGACGTGCTGCCTGCCGCATAGCCGACGTCACGCCGATGCCCTCCATCCTTTCAATACCCTTAGACCGGCTCCGCGAACCGCTTCCTCGCCCTGACTGGCGAGCTCGCGGTCGAGACCTCGGACCGGCGCGGCTCGATTCGCTCGCGCAATCTCCCGTGGTCGCCCCAGGGTCGTCGGGATCCTCGCCGGTAAGCGCCGCGAGCCGCGAGCGACGACCTTCGTGTCGTCGTGTCGCTGCCTGCAAAGGCGAACAACGGCGCGGACACGACTCGCGGCCAAATGGGGGTCCTTGCGGCAGCCGACAGCGGTGCCGGTCGTTTTCGTCTCGCGCGGCTCGATGGCACTCCTTGGCCCGCTTGACGCACGTTTGTCGACGGGTGAGCCAGGGTAACGTTTCCCTGGCGGTCGCAAACCAAGCCGACGAGCCGTCGCTGCAGCTGACGGTTTGCCGTCGCCGACTAGCCGACGCGATTGACCTCCGCCCCGTGGATCACTCCGAAGCTCGCGCCTCCCCGGACTTTGCTCGGACGGTTCGCTGATCGCGCGGCTGATCGGTCGCTCTCCCCGCTAGCGCACCGGCCCGGCGCTCGTCACCACCTAACCACGCTCGTCACCACCCAACCAAATAGGAGGATTCATGACCAACAAGAACATCGACAAGGCCAAAGGTCGCACCAAGGAGGCCGCCGGCGCGCTGACCGGAAACAGGCGCCTGAAGAACGAAGGTCGCGCCGACCAGGCCAAGGGCTCGGCGAAGAACGCCGTCGACAAGGTCGCCGACACCGTCACCGGCCGCAAGAGAACCAAGAAGTAGATGCACTGATGCGCAGGCCAAGCAAATACGACTCGGGGAGGTGAACATGCTCACAGTCATCACATCATCCTGCTCGCCCTGCTGCTGACTGGCTGGTTCGGCTACAGCCGCCGCAGCCGCCGCGGCACGTAGACCCGAGAACACACGCGTCATCGCCGCTGGTCCGACGGTGATCGTCCAAGCGCCGGCGGTCGGCGCTTGGCGTCGATCTCTTGGCCGCGCTTTTGGAGAAAGCTGCCGATCGCGCCGGCGAGCGTCGCGATCACCGTGATCGCGTAGATCTCCATGAACACGTCGAGGATCCGTCCGCCAACCGAGATCGGATTCTTGACCTGCGAGGACACGGTCAGCAGCTGCGTCGTCGTCCAGAAGATTGCGCTACCGAACGTCTTAATCTCGGTCTGCTCGGAGTGACGCTCGAGCAAGAATGCCGCGACCGCGCATATAAGGTCAACCCCAACCGTGGCCACGATGATCGCCACGAACTGGTCCCGGAGCCGACGATGCGTCGGCGTCGCCGCTCTCAGAACGTCACGAACCTCAACGCCAGCGGACCCCAGCACTCGAAGCGGCATCGATCAATCCTCGCGGGCGTGCCGGACATCTATGTGCCGTCAGCGCGACGCGAGGTCAGGCCCAGCCTGGTCGGTCGGCGGCCGGGTACAGCGAGCCGTCGACCGGAGTGAGCGCCACCAATCATTCGGGCGTGGCCTACCGAGTTCCTCACCCTTCGCGACGTGATAGCCGGGCGCGCGCGGACGTCGCTAATGTGCAAGCAGGTCGTCGGGGCTGCTGACGGGGAAGCCGAACTCGTCCACCGCGACACCGCCGCAGCGGCGAGCGAGCGCGAGCGTCGCCTCGCCGAGGCGTTGGACCAGCTCGCGCGCTACGTCCTTCCTGCCAGCACCGGCGTGCAGATCCCAGTGATGCAGCGGCCCCGAGCGCATCGCCCCCAGGGCGGCCGGCGCGTCCCAGCGCCGGTACAGCCGCGGAGACCAGTAGGCGCCGAAGAAGTAGATCTTCCTGCCGCTGAGGCTGTATGAGTCCTCGGTTTGGTCCTCGATCCGGAAATCGCCGCCGTAGGGACTCAGCACCTCGATCACCCGGTCCGCGGCTAGGGCCTGCTCGCTGTAGACCGACGTGAGCAGCGCCAGGTCCAACGGCTCCCCGGCGTATCTGACCGTCCCGCCGAGCCGGTCCGCAAGACCGCGCACCAGCCGGTCGCCATCGCGCTGCTTCGCGTCGCGGCTGCGTTGCCGGCGGTGATCGGGGATCGCTGGCACCGTGTAGTACGCGACCGCCATCCCGGCCGGCAGCCCGAGCTGCTGCTCGAGCTCAGGGGTAACCGTCACGGGCCCGAATAGCAGCACGTCATTGCGGAAGACCAGCCTGCCGTGCCAACGACGCACGAAAGGGTCGTACATCCGCGCCGCGTCCACTAGCGCCTCGCCAGGGTCGGAAGTCATCAGCAGCGTGGTCCTGCCAGACAGCTTGCGGGCAGAACGGTCGAGCAGGCCCATCCGAACCTCCAGCTTAGAAACAGCGAAGTGATGCCATGCACGGACCGCCACGGTGGGCAATGGTCGGCATGCCGCTCGACGACACGAGCGCGTGGGGGGACGATCAGGATCTGACGCATCGCCGCCGTTGGCTGCTTCAGTCCGCGATTGGTCGACCGCCAGAGCGCTCGATCACCTGTCCGCCGTAGCTGCGGCCACGCTGAAGGATCGCCTTTGACCCCTGCGCGCGCCCAGGGCTGGAGGCCTGAATCGAGTCGGCGATCCAAACGTGAGCTCGCTGCCGCCTCCCGGCGTAGGTGCCGTCGGGATGGTCACTGCCAGAAACGCCGCTAGCATGGTCCAGCGCGATGCAGGGCCGTGCCGGGAAGATGTGGGTGCACGCATCGAAGAGGCCTACAACGAGTTCATGAACTGCGTAAGCGACATCTATGACGGCGAAGGGAGCAGATATGGCTCGTTCCTGGCTCATCACCGGTGCATCGCGCGGTCTCGGCCGCGTTCTGGCCGAGTCGGTGCTCGCCACCGGCGACAACGTCCTGGCCACGGCCCGCGAGCCGAGTGTCCTCGATGACCTCGTCGCCGCCCACCCAGCCACGGCGCGTGCGTTCAGGCTCGATGTGACTGAGCGTCAGCAGTGCAAGGCCGCCGTCGCGGCGGCCCTCGAGGCGTTCGGGGGCCTGGACGTCGTGGTCAACAACGCCGGCTACGCCAACATCCAGTCGATCGAGGACTTCGACGAGGACGACTTCCGCACACAGGTCGAAACCGTGCTGTGGGGCGTGATCAACATGTGCCGCGCCGCTCTGCCAACTATGCGCGAGCAGCGGTCCGGCCACATCATCCAGATCTCCTCGGCCGGAGGTCGGGAAGCTGGTGCCGGTCTAGCCCCCTACGTCGTCGGCAAATGGGGGATCGAGGGATTCTCGACCTCGCTGTCACGCGAGGTCGTGCACCTCGGCATCCGCGTCACGCTCATCGAGCCTGGCGGCATGCGCACCGACTGGGCCGGCTCCTCAATGATCGTCCACGACATCCGTCCCGACTATGAGGCGTCGGTCGGCCTCACCGTGAAGTTCCGCGACACCTCGGTGCCGCCAGGTGACCCGGTGAAGGTTGCCAAGGCCATCATCCAGGTCGCCGACATGGACGAACCGCCATTGCGTGTGCTGCTCGGCAGCGACGCGTTCGCGGTCGTCCGCGCCGCGGACGAGGCACGCATGGCCAACGACGACCGGTGGAAGGAGCTCACTTTGTCCACCGATCACGATGATGCCGAAGTGGCCCTCGACGCTCTTCGCGACTTGACCCGCGAGTAGCGTAGGGAGGACGGGACGAGCCGCGCGTGAGCAGTACGACCGGCGATTCCGCCGATCGTCATCTGCCATTGTGCCCTGGCGCGGTTCCCGGTAGTTGCACCGTGACGCAGAGCCCGCCGCCGGGCCGGGGCGTGAGGGTGAGGGTTCCGTCGTGTGCTTGGGTGATGCTATTGACGATTGCGAGGCCGAGGCCGACGCCCGCGTAGTTGCTGCGTATGCGTTCGGTCCCGCGGTGAAACGGCTTGGCAAGCGTGGCAACCAACGGTGGCGTGAGCTTCTCGCCGGTGTTCTCGACAGTCAGCGCGACGGTCTTCGGGTGAAGGCTGGTCGTGACCCGGAGCCTGCCCTGCTCAGGCAGGTTGTGGACGATCGCGTTGTGAACGAGGTTCGTAGTCATCTGCAGCAGGAGCAGGTGTGAACCGATCGCGGGCGTGACATCACCAGAGGTCTCGATGGTGACGCCGCGCTTTTCTGCAAGGGGGAGGAGCGTTTCAGTCGCTTCTTCCGCTATCAGCGACAGGTCGACGTGTTCTCGCGTGAACGATCGCTGGTCGGCGCGGCTGAGCAGGAGCAATGCTTCGGTCAAAGCGATCGCGCGGGTGTTGACGGCGTGGAGGCGATCGACGAGTTCGCCGTCGGCGCGATTCTGATCGTTGCGGGCGACGTCGAGAAGGGTCTGCGTGATCGCCAGCGGGGTGCGCAGTTCGTGAGAGGCGTTGGCTGCGAACCTCTGCTGTTCGCCGACGTGTGCTTCGAGCCGCGCCAGCATGGTGTCGAAGGCGTCAGCGAGTTCGCGAAACTCGTCTTGACGGCCGTCCATCTCGATCCGGTGCGAGAGCGACCCGTTCGCGGCCACGCGTGTAGCCTCCGTGATGCGAGTCAGGGGGGCGAGCATGCGGCCCGCGAGAAGCCACCCTCCCAGCAGACCGAACACCAGCAGGAACGCCATCACTGCCGCCGCGGAGGTAGCGATAGAGCGCAGGAGCTGCGAACGGTCCAGCGGCCCCGAGGGGCTCATTCCCACCGCAGGCTGATATCGGAGGATGATCACCCACACGATGGCGAACAACAGGGCACCTGCGAGCATCAGGAACCCGGCGTAGCTGAGCGTGAGTTTGAGGCGAACGCTCAACCCATGCGCTCTATCCATCGCCGCCTCCCCTAGCTCCGGCGTCCGGTCCTGTGTCGATGCGGTAACCGACGCCGGGCACCGTAGCTATCAGCCACGGTGCGCCGAGTCGCTTGCGCAGGGCTGAGACCGTGATGCGCACGGCGTTGGTGAACGGGTCGGCGTTCTGATCCCATGCCCGCATCAGTAGCTCTTCGGGGCTGACGACGCCGCCTTCGGCAGCGACGAGGACTTCGAGCACGGCGAACTGTTTCCGCGTCAGCGCGACGTAGCGCCCGTCGCGGTGGACCTCTCGGCGGAATGGATCCACACGCAGGCCTGCGATCTCCCGCACCGGCGGCCTGTGGTGAGCGCGCCTGCGGTCGAGTGCCCTGAGGCGGAGCACCAGTTCTTGGAGTTCGAAGGGCTTGGTGAGGTAGTCGTCGGCGCCGAGCTCGAAACCGGTGGCCTTGTCGTCGAGCCTGTCGGCGGCGGTGAGCATGAGGATCGGCATGCCGGTCCCGGAGGCGACGATGCGTTTGGCGATCTCGTCGCCCGAGGGCCTGGGGATGTCGCGGTCGAGGACGGCGATGTCGTAGGCGTTGACGCCCAGGAGTTCCAGAGCGCTGTCGCCGTCACCGGCGATGTCTGCGGCGATCGCTTGCAAGCGTAGCCCGTCGCGGATCGCGTCCGCCATGTATGGCTCGTCCTCGACGATCAACACGCGCACACGCCGATGCTACGAGCTCGCACATATCGTCGGCATATCGAAAAACACATACGAGCTGGCGACACCAGGCCGCCTTGAATGGCGGCGTGGCGTCCAGGGAACCGGCGCGAACGGCAGCCCGCCGTATCCAAACGACCGTGCACGGCCGGCGTCGCCGCCGCGCACTGCTTGGCGCGGTACTCGCTCTACTTCTCGCTTGGACGGCGTTCGCCGCAGCCCGGCACTCGCTCAACGACCAGGCCCCGGTGCTCGACGACCTGGGCCGCAGCGAGCTATCGCCGGTCGGGTGGCCGACGAACGGCCAGGCGGCGTTGGTGCTCGGTGACCAACGCCCAGGCACGGGCTGGGGCCGAAGACGCGAGCCAGGGCGAGTCGAACGTGGCGGTAAGGGCCGGCGAGCAGCTCACCGAGCGCCAGCTCCTGGAGGCACTGCTGATCCCGTCGGGCAACAACATCGCCGCGATGCTCGCCACCTGGGTCGCGGGCAGCCAGACGCGGTTCGTGGCCGAGATGAACGCCGAGGCGCGCGCGCTCGGGATGGATCAGACGATCTACACCGACCCGAGCGGGTTCGACCCCGGCACGGTCTCCACCGCCGCCGATCAGTTGCGCGTCTTCCAACGGGCGATGCGCTTCCCGGTGTTCCGCCAGATCGTCTCGATGGCCAGCGTGACGCTGCCGGTTGCGGGCACGCTGTCCAACTACAACCCCCTGATCGCCGAGGGCTACGCCGGCAAGACCGGGTCCGACTCCGCGGCCGAGGGGTGCCTGGCCTTCTTCACCCACGTGGCGGTCGGCGGGCGTTCCCTGATGGCGGCCGGCGTGGTGTTGGGGCAGGGGCGCGGGAGAGAGACCTCGCTGATCCTCGCGGCCGCGGCCGAGGCTGCCACGCAGCTGGTCGAGTCCGTCGCCCCGGCGATGCGCGTGCCCACGATCGCTGCGCCCGCCGCGGCAGGCGGCCCAGGACGAGACGCCGGCCGCCGTGCCCACCCGCTGCCGCCCGCTCCCGGCCTCCGCCTGACACAGCACTGCTGTCGACGCAACCACTACCGGTAGGAGCACACATGAGAAGAAGACGATGGCCGCTGGCCGCCCTTGCCCTGACCGCCATCGCCGCCTTGATCAGCGCGTGCGGTTCGAGCGCACCTGCCGGCACCGGCGCTGGCAGCAGCAGCGGCAACACCGCCGCTAATCATGAGAAGGCGGTGAAGTTCGCCGAGTGCATGCGCGCCAACGGCGTCAGCGAGTTCCCGGACCCAGACGCGTCGGGCACGCTGACCTTGGACGGGATCGTAAACGGCTCGTCCCTGAACCCGACCACGCCGGCATGGAACCGGGCCATCAGGGCGTGTAAGGACCTGGAGCCGCCGGGGTTCATGGGCCGGAAGAGGAGCCCCCAGGAGCAGGAGGCGGCGCTCAAGTTCGCCCAGTGCATGCGCGCAAACGGCGTGCCGGACTTCCCGGACCCCACCCCAAATGGGCCGCTCATCGACACGACTCGAATCCCATCCGCCGCGGGGAGGGGTGCTCGGAGCATTCCGGGGTTCGTGGCCGCCGCGCACAAGTGCACCGCTATCTACTCAGGCGAGCTGGGGCTGCGGGGCCAGTGAAGGTGTGATGGCTCGTGTCACCAAGTGGCACCTGCTGGACGATGCGATCCGCGACGCACACGGTTCTCGTTCTCACAGGCGGCGACCAGTTCGCTCGTGCCGTCTTGAGGGCCGCAAGCGGGTAAGGTTCCGTGGCGAGCCCGCCAGATTGCGACTCAGAACGGACCGTGACGGTGGCGGCGTATTGACGATGCCCTGATGAGCGCCCAGCCCACCGAGATCGAAAGCATCCCCCCGTGGGTTTGGCGCGTTGGTTGGGTGGTTGTGTTCGGATCGTTGATGACGATCCTGGATTCGACGATCGTCAACGTCGCGCTCGACACTCTGCATACGCGTCTTCACAGCTCGCTCACGGAGATCCAGTGGGTGATCACTGGCTACACCCTGTCGCTTGCGACGGTGATCCCCCTGACGGGTTGGGGCGCGCGGCGGATTGGCGCAAAGCGCGTTTACATCGCCTCGCTCGTCGTGTTCACGGCAGGTTCGGCGCTCTGCGGGCTGGCTGGCTCGGCGACGATGTTGATCGTATTCCGCGTGCTCCAGGGCGCCGGCGGCGGCATGATGATGCCGGCGGGGCAGATGATCCTGGCGGGTGCGGCTGGTCCCCGGCGCATGGGCCGCGTGATCAGCGTGACGGGTCTCCCCGCGTTTCTCGCTCCCGCGCTCGGTCCGGTCGTTGGTGGGCTGATCCTCCAGTACGCCAGTTGGCGCTGGATGTTCTTGATCAACGTGCCGATCGGGATCCCCGCGCTCGTCCTTGCCCGGCGCGTCCTGCCGAACACTCTCGAGCACGGTGCGAGACGCAAGCTCGACGTTCCGGGGCTGCTGTTGATGGCGACCGGAATACCTGCGCTCACCTACGGACTCGCCGAGGTCGGCGCAACGGGCACCTTCGGCGCGACTCAGGTCATCGTGCCGATCTTGATCGGCGTCGCGCTGATCGCCGCGTTCGTCTGGCACTGCCTCGGCGCACCGGCTCCGCTGCTCGACATGCACCTGTTTCGACGGAGCACCTACTCGTCCGCGGCGCTCGTGACCTTCTTCCTCTCTACCGCGGTCTTCGGCTCGCTCGTCCTGATGCCCCTCTACTACCAGCAGGCGCGCCACCTCAACACGATCGACACCGGCCTGCTGCTCGGGCCCCAGGGCATTGGGATGATCGTGACCACGCCGTTCGTAGGTCGCCTTGCCGACCGCTTCGGGGGCGGTCCGCTCGTCGTCGCCGGGCTGTCGATCAACGTGCTCGCGACGATCCCACTCGCGCTGATCGGCGCTCACACGAGCTACCTCTGGCTCTCGTTCGTGCTGTTCATCCGAGGCATCGGGCTCCAATGTTCGTTCATGCCCGCGTTCGTGGCGGCGTTCGCCTCGCTCAAGCGCAGCGAGCTGCCGGACGCCGCGCCGCAGTTAAACGTCGTGATGCGTGTCGGTGGCTCGATCGGCGTCGCGGTGCTCACGGTCGTGCTCGCGCGGGCGCTCGTCTCGCATTCGCACACGCCGGCCGGTGTCGCGGGCGCATTCGGGACGTCGTTCTGGTGGTCGCTCGTACTCACCGCCGTGGCACTGCCGGCGGGATACGCGTTGTGGCGATCCGAGCGGCGTGCGCGTGAGGCAGGCGACGCGACTACGACCGCCGAGCCGGTTCAGTCCGAATACGTGACCGAGGCACCCGCGTAGCCGAACGCCTCTGAGGCAGCCTACATGAGGTTCGGGGTGTGCAGGTCGGACAGGTGACGGGCGGTGGTGGCGGTGAACCCGGAGGCTTGGAGGCGGCGTAGGCGGTTGCGCTCCATTGTTTGCATCAGCGAGCGAACGTCAGCGGCGGCGTCGGATAGATCGGCCGGTTGCAGGGATCGTGCCGCCATCACCGTGAGTGCCTCTAAGAGGATGGGTGAGAGTCCGGAGAGGCTGATGAGTTTGGCCGCGCGGGTCTCAGCGGCCGCAACCAACGATCCCACCATGTCGGGGTCGATCGAGAGTGAACGCTTGATGTTCGAGATGCCGAAGTGGACGTGCCGGCGCTCGTCGCGGTGCGCAAGCCTGGTGGCGGCGGCGGTAGCTGGGTCGGGGGCGTGGATCTCGATGAAGCGCAAGAGGTCGAGAAAGGTGCCTTCGCCGAGCACGTTCAGAAGCAGCGAGGAGGCCGTGAAGTCGTGCTCGTCGAGCAGAGTGCTGAGGGACAGCTCGGTCGACGCCAGGGCATACCCGTGGTGTCCACCCACGAGCGATCGCTTGGTGAAGACCTCGATGTGTCGCGCTTCGTCGTGGATGTGGCTGCCGAGCCACAAGAGAACTTCGACGAGCTGCGGGTTGACTTGAGGCACGAAGCTGGCCGGCACATACAGCGCGGCGTACTCGTTCTGAGCCAGGAACGTCATGACCTGTGCAACGGCCCGTTCGGTCGTGTCATCCAGACCGTGCGCGGTCTCCCAGGGGATGTCGCGGGCGGCGTCCCATTGCTGGCCGGACGCTTGGTCTACGAGTTCGCCGACGTCGTCGGCCCAGATCGAGTCGCGGCGGCTGAGTCGCCAGTGGTAGGTCGCCGCTCCGATCTCGGGCACGGCTCCCAGCGGCGCGAACCCGGCACGCGGATCGGGCTCGGGCGGAAGGGCTCCTCCGCGTAGGTCGGCGGTGTGGAGCTCTCCGCTGCGAAGCGGCGGCGCGCTCTCCCGTTGCGGCAGCGCCGCCGCCAGAATTCTGCTCGAGGAGCCGCGGCGGATCGCGACCGCATAGCCGTCGGGGCGGCTGATCTGATCGATCGCCTGGTGGCCCGCGCGTCGCGCCCAGCCGAGCAGCTCCAGCGCGACCGCGCGCGACGGCGTTCTGACCTCCAAAACGCCGCCGGGCGCGACACGCTCGAACGCCGCCGCGAGCAGAACCTCGAGGCCGCCACCGAGCTCGAGCTGCCCGGCGTCCACTCGATGCGCTGTCTGCTCGCGATCGACCGTCACGACAGCAGCGCCTGCTCACGCATCGCCGTCTGCAGCGACGCGTAACCCTCGCGATTCCCGGGATGCCAGCGCCTGACTCCCTCGAGGTCCATCGCTGGGCGAAGGCTGGGGTCGTCGTGGTCCATCGTCAGGAGCGCCTGCGACCACTGCTCGCAGATCTCACGGTCCATCGAGTCCAGCGCCGTGAAGTTGCAGTGGTAGTAATCGGGGCTGCGCCACACGACCTCGAGGTCGGCGACTGCGGCGACCGACTCGGCGCGAAACGCGCTGAAGTAAGCGGCCGACAGCGCCCCCGCGTCGGCCTCCCCGTCGGCAACCGCGCGCACGACATACAGCTCCGAATCGCCGGTGTCGCCGTGCTTACCGAGATCGGTGTCGAACCGGAGCAGTCGGCAGCTCGCCACGTCCAGGCCCTCCCGGGCGAGGTAGTAGAGCGGCAGGATCGCCGCGTGCCCGGAGTCGCGACTCCCCAGCGCCAGGACCCGCCCCGCCAGCTCGGTCACGCTGTCCGGCTGCTCTCCCTTACGCATCACCAACACGGTCGCCCAATCGCGGTCGACGTCGCGCATCCCGAGGATCCGGGTCCGTCCGCCGGCCCGGTGATCCAGCGCCACGTAGGCGGTGTTCGTGTTCCAGCCGATCTCGACGGCCCCGTCGAGTACCGCATCGACAAGGCGCTCGTAGTTGGAGAACAGGATGTAGTCGGTCGGGACCCCAGCATCGGCGAAATAGGCTCGAAATCGCTCCCAGATCGTCACGATCCGAGGGTGATAGGCCACGGCGCCCAGTCTCAGCTCCGCGCCGCTCATGGAACTGGAAGTCCCGCGATCGCCTTCGCCGACCAAGTCCGCAGCACCCCGTTGGTCGGCGCCATCACCGCCCCGGCCCGAGCGTCGCGCAAGTGACGCTCAATCGGGAGCGCGGGCGTGTACCCCTGCCCGCCGCACACCTCCAGCGCAGCCTGCGTCACGCGCGCCGCCGTGTCAGTGCACAGGACCTTCGCCTCCATCAGCGCCACGAGCGCCCCCTCGTCACCGCCATCACCCAAACGCGCCGCGTCCTGGAGGAGCGCCCGGGCCGCGCGGACGTCGATATCCATGTCCGCGAGTGCGTGCTGAACCGGCGCAACCTCAACCAGCGCCGTGCCATCCGGATAACGGCGAGCCTTCGCGTGCTCGAGCGAGCACGACAGCGCCGCCTGCGCGATCCCGACGTTCACCGCAGCCAACCCCACGAGAAACCTGGGCGCGACGACGCCAAACACCAGCCCCGCGCCCGCGCCTGCTTCGCCGACCCGCGCCTCGCTGCCGAGCGCGACATTCTCGAGCTCGACTGCGATGCTCGAGTTCCCCCGCATCCCCAGCCCCTCCCACTGTCCCTCAACCCGCACTCCGGGGGCATCCTTGCGCACCACGTAGCAATCCAGGCCCTCGCCCTCGCTCTGCAACAACACCAACATCACATCGGCATAACCGGCCGCGGTGACGAACGACTTGCGACCGCTCACGTGAACGGTCCCGTCACGGCGCTCAGCTCGCAACTCCGGGGCGTAGAAATGCGCGCCCGTGCCGCGCTCGCTGAACGCCAACGTGCCGAGCAGCTCGCCGCTCGCCATGCCCTCCAACAGCCGCGCCGCGGATTCACCACCGCCACCGGCAATCGTACCCGCCGCCACGCTGTGCATCAGGAACACCATCCCGGTCGAAGCACACGCCGCGCCGACGGCCTCACACGCATTTGCGAGCGCCACCAACCCGGCGCCCAGACCACCATGCTCCCTGGGTACCAACAGCCCCAGCGCACCGACCGGCCCGAGCGCGCTCAGCTGCTCGTCGGGGAAGCGCGACTCACGGTCGGTCTCAGCGGCCCTCGGCGCGATCAGCGTCTGCGCCAGACCACGGACCTCCGCGAGCACGCCATCCACGTTGCGCACAGCAACTTCTGCCATCTACCAGCTCCTTTTCGAAAGAGGACGAGAGGACAATTCGCCGCCCCGACGGGGCGGCCGCGACAACCGTCGCTCACCGAAGCCGCATCGCCTCACCCCCTCTCCACCGAAGAGCAGAAGCCGTCCCGGCACCGAAACCCACAACGCGCTGCTCCACCGATGACCGGGCCACGACGCAAAGCTTGCCAGCTCGAGCATCGCGATACGGCGCGCGCCGAAGCTCGAGTCGTTGCCGCCGGTCCCAATCCGTCTTCTCCGACCGCCTGCGCCCCACCCGTCCGCGTATAGGATTAACGCGTGGGAAGCTCGACGGAGTCCTCGCTGCCGATCAGCTTCGAGCCACGGGCGGAAGGCTCGACGTGGTGACGTTCGGCATCAGCATTCGCCAAGACCTGGCGATGAGCGCCGACGGGATCTTCGACGCGGCGCGCTACGGCGACGTGATCGCCGAAGCTGAACAGCTCGGCTACAACCACGTCTTTTTAGCCGACCACGTCTTCGTCCCACCATGGATGGCGAAGGTCGTCGGCGACACCTACCTCGAACCGTTCACACTGCTGACCTATCTCGCGGCGAAGACCTCGCGAATCGAACTCGTGCTGTCGTGCCTCGTCGTGCCGTATCGCCAGCCCTTCACGACGGCCGAGTCGGTGTCAACCCTCGATCAGCTGTCCGGCGGGCGGTTCGCACTTGGGGTCGTACCGGGGTATCTCAACGAGGAATTCGAGACGTTCAATCTCGACATCGAGCAACGGGGCGAGATGACCAATGAGTTCGTCAGGATCATGATCGAGGTCTGGACGAATGAGGCGGCCACGTATGAGGGCAAGTACTACAGCTGCAAGGGGATCAACGTGAAGCCCAAGTGCCTGCGCGAGCCGCATGTGCCGATCTGGGTGGGCGGGAGCTCGAAGGCGGCCCTCAGACGTGTGGCTGAGTTCGGCGATGTCTGGCAT
The DNA here is from genome assembly GCA_963763525.1 of uncultured Solirubrobacterales bacterium. GTDB lineage: Bacteria > Actinomycetota > Thermoleophilia > Solirubrobacterales > Solirubrobacteraceae > Palsa-465. Next base: position 600,731 of record CAVXPA010000001.1, on the reverse strand, counting down.
CCGCTCGGCTTCACCGTGATGGACGAGAGCTACAGAGCCGCCCACGCCGACGAGCTCGCGGGTAAGAAGATGCAGACGAGCGGCACGACGCCGGACAGGCTTCGCAGCGATCTGCGCTACGTGAATCGACTCGCTGAGGAGTCTGGTCGCGATCTGAGTGGGTTGCAGGTGGTCGTCTTCCCGGGCCTGCCCGGAGGAGACAGCATCGCATCATCGAGGGATGAAGCTCTCGGCGTCGCCGAGGGTGGCGATCGCGTAATTGCGTGGCTCAACGCCTACGTCGAAGCCGGCGCCACGGGATTCGTCGTAGCGCCGCCCGGAGACAGCCTTGACGAGTGCGTTGACCATCTGCGCAGGTACGCGGAAGAGGTAATGCCCCAAGTCACAGGATAGGCGTAGTCGCGTCGCAGATCCTACGGGTTCGCTTCCGTGACCGGTGAGCGTCGATGAGAGCGGGCCGAGCGTTCACACGCTGGCTTCCATGACAGCAGGAGGTAGATGAGCGAATGACCGATATCAGCGGCAAGGTGGCTGTCGTGACCGGTGGCGGCAGCGGGATCGGGCGAGCTCTGTCTCTGCGGCTGGCAGCTGAGGGCGCGTCGGTGGTGATCTGCGACATCTTGGCCGAAAACGCGGACGGCGTCGCAGCTGAAATCGAGGCAGCCGGCGGTAAGGCGCTGGCGGTTGTCTGCGACGTGTCCGACGAGCAGTCCGTCGCGGCGGTACGGGCCGAGGCCTCGGCAGCGCTCGGTGCCGTGTCGCTGCTGTTCGCGAATGCCGGGGCCTCGGTCTGGGGGCGCTTGGCCGAGCTGCCGCGGGAGGAGGTCGACTGGATCCTCGAGGTGAACCTGACGGGCGTCATCAACTGCCTCCGAGCGTTTCTCCCTGGCATGGTGGAGGCAAAGGATGGGCACGTCTTCGCCACCGCGTCGCTCGCGGGGCTCTGCCCGGCGCTGCTGCCCCTGCACTCGCCGTACGCGTCGGCCAAGTCGGGCGTAATCGGCATGATGCTTGCCCTGCGAGCCGAGCTCGCCGAGTTTGGGGTTGGGGCGTCGGTTCTGATTCCGTCGGGAGTGTGGACCGGGATGATCAAGAACAACCACCGCTACCGCCCGACGCGATTTGGCCCGGTCGGCCCGCCGCTCGATGCCCCGGCCGTCGTTCGCGAGATGTGGAACGACGCACCGCTGGTCATCCGGCCTCCGGAAGAAGTCGCCGAGATGGTGCTGCTCGCCGTCCGGCACAACCGCCCGGTGGTGGTGACCTGTGGGACCGACCGCGCGACGTTCCAACAGTCATTCGTTGACGTGATCACGACCGCCTTCGACGAGCTCAATGAGTTCGAGCAAATGCTGGCGGAGCGCAGTTGATGGTGCGAGACAGCACGCCGTAGCCTGACGCCGCGAGCAGAGGCCGAGAATGTCCGGTCGCGATGCGATGAAACGAATCACCGCCAGGCTGCACGCCGGATCGACGAACGGCCCTACGTGTGCGTCGGCACAGCGCCGGGGTGCCAAACGAAGCGTGTCAAGGGGCCTGCGAGCCCAGGACGGTCGCGGCGGATCAGGGCGAAGCCTTCGCGAGCTCAAGGTCCGAGTACGCGCTTAGGATGCCAGTCCTCCTTGAACGCACTAAAGCCGTCTGCTAACGTCCATAACGTCGTTATTGTCGCGCTGCAAATCGCTAGCGAGGGGCTTTCGTGACTACACTTGTGGCATCCGTTGAAGAGTTTGATCCATTCGCTGCCGCCTTTCTCGTCGAGCCCGGTGGTGCCTTGCAGAAGTTGCTCATCGACGCTCCGGCGTTCTACCACGAGCCAACAAACGCTTATTACATACTGCCCTACGCTAACGCGAGAGACGTGCTCGCGGACTCGGACGTATACTCGAACGTAAAGACGAAGACGATGCCGGTCCGGAACGACCTGTGGCATCGCATTCCGGAGCGTTACCAGCGTGTGGGACAGCTCGTGCAAGGCTCGGTCGCCAACTTGGATCCCCCGGATCACACACCGCAGCGGCGTGCTGCGCAGCGCACCTTCACGCACCGAAGAATCCGGGAGCTCCAGCCTAAGATAGAAGCGATCGCCAATGATGTCATCGACGGCTTCGTTGAGCGGGGCAGCTGCGACCTGATGGGGGACTTTGCAGCGAGACTGACGGTTCGCGTCGTGACAACGTTGTTGGATGTGCCCGCTGCCATGGTTCCTGGCTTCAGCGCCTGGATCGATGACGTAATGAGAATCCAGGCGCCGATCGAGTTAAGTGCCGAGGACGTATCGGTTCCCGACGACGAGTTGGCTGCGGCTTACGAGCGTCTCTACGAGGGCTACCGGACGTATTCGGGGATCGTGGAGGAGCGGGTCGCACATCCGGGCGATGACTTAGCCTCGGCAATGTTAGCTCTGAGAGACGTGGACGGAAGGCGCGTCCTCTCCAATGATCGCGTGCTCGGCTACATGCTCGCGCTGACGGCCGCTGGTACGGACACCACCGCCAACCTGATCGTGAATATGGTTCGCTATTTCACCGAGGCGCCAGATCAGCTCGAGCGAGTCATGGAGGATCCGCAGCTGTGGGATAACTCCGTCTGCGAGGGGTTGCGCAGATCGGCGATCGCGTGCCAGAAGTACCGGATCAGCAAGCAGGAGTCCGAGGTCCTTGGTCTGAGGGTACCGGCTCGAGCCAGGGTCGCGGTGAGCCTTGCCGCTGCGAATAGCGACCCGACGAAGTTTGTCGATCCACTGCGGTTCGATGTCGCCCGGGTGAACGCGGCCGAGCATCTCGGTTTGGGGCGCGGGCGGCATTACTGCCTCGGCTCGCCGGTTGTCATGCCAGAGGCACGGATCGCGTTGCAGGTGCTGTATCGCCGACTACCAAGCCTTAAAGCTGACCTCGACCAGAAGCTCGAGTTTAAGCGGCACCTCGAGGCCCGCTCGATCGTGTCGCAGCGAGCCGAGTGGCATCTACGATCAGCCGCAGGCCCCGCCACTCACGGCGGCGAGGACGATGTCAGAACGGGCGCTGCTTGGCTGACCTGCCCGCCGAGACCGCCGAAACCGCCCGATCGCCACCGCTCGCGATCCCTCGCGAGGTGTGGGCCTGTCTAGACTGCGAGTCACGCGCCAAAGGTCATCGTGACTTTTCCTGCGGTGCGTGCCTCATCAGCCAAGGCCAGAGCCGTAAGTGCTTCCGCGGAGGAGAAGCGATCGGCGACTATCAGCGCGTAGCGTTTCCGGTTGGTGACGATCTCGCCGGTAACGTCGAACATCCCGCGGGCTGACCCACAACCCATGGAAAGGACGATTGTGGGCTCCGCAGGCAGGAGCGCACCGAAGGCAGTCCCGACCGGTTATTTATGGATCGCAACGGCACCGATCGTGGCCTTGTACCTCGACCACCTCGTAACCAGTGGCGACCGCGGAATTCCAAAACGCGTTGTCGAGCGCGGACCACTCGTCGCGCAGTGACCGCTCGACCGGCAGAGGGCCAGCAACGCCGCGCGCCGGCCGATGGCCAAAGTCGCGGCGGGACTCGATTCGTCGCCACAAATCGAGCGCCATGCGGCTAGACCATCGCCGTGCGCCGAGTCCGGCCCAGCGGTCGTATTCTTCGAGTGGTGGACGGAGGATTAGACCACCGTTGATGTTGGACGAGCCTCCCAACCCCTGCCCACCAAGATACAGAGACAGCTCGTCGCCGTCAGTCTTGCGAGCGAGGGCGTCCATCGAATGGAGTGGCTCAAGCGACGGCAGCCCACGATGTGCGATCAGTGCCTTGCCGTTCAGCTCCGGCGGAGCGTCGGCCGCGCGCCAGTCCGGACCGCGTTCGATCAGGAGAACCTGTACGTCGGGGTCCGCGCTCACCCGGGACGCCACCGCCGCGCCGCTTGGGCCTGCTCCTACCATGATCACGTCGAAGTTCTTTCCGGCGATCATCTGAAGATCCTCCATGCCACCCCTCTGCCTGTTCGGCTGTGCAGCGGTCAATGTTCATGAGCGCCGCCGATTCCGACGACCCTTCAGCGGGGAGGCCTCCGCCCCAGGCCACGCAGCTTCGGCTTACTTTGGCAACCGCAAGCCGGAGGATGTGGGCAAGCCAAAAAGCCCGCCGCGCAAAGCGCCGCGCGCCGAAGCCCGTATTGACAGGGCTACATCCGTCTGGTAGAACACTATAACGAGATTATCATGGTGGCTGGCGTGCCTGTCAAGTGCAATACGGCCGTCGCGGAAGTGGCGTGCTCGGAAGGAGAAAATCTTTTGACGGCGTCGAAGACATTGAAGACAGAGAAGCTGACAGAGACGGTGGGTGCTGAGCTTCTGGACTTGGACGTGGACCGGATGGTGAATGACGATGGAGTTCCGGCCGCATTTATGGACGCGCTCGAAGAGAATGGCGTACTGGTCATGCGGGGTCTGCATATTGATGACCAGAGCCAGACGGTCTTCTGTCGCAAGCTCGGCGAGGTCGTGCGCTACCCGAATCAGCAGAACCCCGACATCTTCATTGTGACTCTCGACCAGGACAAGAACCCGATGGCCAACTATCTAAAGGCCACGATGTACTGGCATGTCGACGACACGCCTAAGCCGATTCTCTCGAAGGCAACCATGCTGAGCGCAAAGGTTCTCTCCGCAGAGGGCGGCGAGACGGAGTTCGCTAGCACCTACGCCGCCTACGACGCGCTGACGGACGAGGAGAAGGACCGCTTGGCCAACGTGCGCGTCTTCCACAGCCAGGTGGGCATCCAGAGCCTCGTATACGAGAACCCAACGCCTGACCAAATTGCCGAGTGGCGCGGCCAGTCACGCGAGCACCCGCTCGTGTGGACGCATTCGACTGGTCGCAAGTCGCTTGTCATTGGCCAGACGTGCGATTACGTTGTCGGCATGGATGAGCAGGATGGGCGGGCGCTGTTGACCGATTTGCTCGAGCGTGCGATTGCTCCGGGGCGCGTGTACCGACACGAATGGTCCGAGGGTGACACAATCATGTGGAACAATCACGGCGTCCTGCATCGCGTGATGCCGTATTCGGCGGACTCCCACCGTGAGATGCACCGCACAACACTCGCTGGCGACGAGCCAGTCCAATAGCGTGAAGTAGCAGACTGAGGCGAAGCTGGCGTGACCGACCGGTGCCTTCCTAAAGAACGCGCGACGTGACGAGTACCCGCCCATGAGTAGGGAGCAATCCGCAGCGGTGCACAAAGACGGTGCTCTTGAGGCCGAGGTCGCCGCGCTGTTCGCCGGCAAGCGTATGGCCGATCCCTTCCCGATCTTGAACGCGGCCCGGGAAGCGGCAGCGGTATATCCCGTGGGTGGGACGTTTCTCGTCGGACGCTACGAAGACGTGCAAACCGTGCTGTCCGATCAGGAACTCTACTCCAACGAGTTGTTCATTCGCGGCTCGCGAGTCGAAGAAATCGTTGCAACATTCACGCCGGATGGACAGCGGAAGTTTCGCGAGCTCGCCGAACAGGGACGCCTCATCATAACGCGGTCGCTCCCGGAGGATCACGCGCGGCGACGAGGAGCGGTGCACCGCTATTTCACGCCTCGCCGACTAGCGGAGATGGTGGGTACGATCCAGCACTTCGTCGACGAGCTCCTCGATGAGGCAGCACAGCAGGACGTCTACGATCAGAAGCGCCTCGCCGGTGACCTCGCGATGAGCGTCGTCAGCCACATGATCGGCACCCCGCAAATTGACCGAGAGTACATTCGCGGCATAGTCAACACGCGAGGCCGCGGTATCGGGACAGAGGACGAGAATGTCTTACACGAAGCGTATGACGCTCATTGGGAGCTCGATGCTTACGTGCGTGAGACGATCATCGCCGAGCATCGGCGCAATCCCGGGTCCAACGAGCTTGCAGCGGCGCTACTGGCCGCCGAGGCCGACGAGCGGCTCTCCCAGGACGAGTTCGTGGCAATCGTCTTCAGCCTGGTTCTCGGAGGTCTCCATACGACCGCTTCACTGCTGTCCGTCGGCATGCTCGAGCTGATGCGTCACCGGGGTCAGTGGGAGTTGCTTTGCGCCGACCCGGAGTTGGTGGACTCGGCCGTCGAAGAGCTCATGCGGTATGCGTCGCCTTCGCAGCTCTCCGAGCGGATCGCACTGCGAGACTTCTCGTGGCAAGGAGTGGAGATCCCAGCCGAGGCTACGTTGAAGCTTGCGCTCGCGGCGGCTAATCGCGATCCGCGGGCCTACGAGCACGCGGAGGTATTCGATGTCACGAGGAACCCGCACCATCTCGCGCTCGGCCACGGGGCGCATTACTGCCTCGGAGCGTCGGTCATCAGGAGCGAGGCGCGCATCCTGATCCGCGCTCTGGCCACGCGTTACCCAGACCTCGAGCTCGCCGTGGATCCCGACGATCTTGACTGGTCGGCGGGGAGCCCACATGTCCGGTCCATCGCCGAGCTGCCACTGCGGCTTGGCCCGCGTCGGTGACGGTGATCCGCGCGTATAAACAGATCGCCGGCTTCGACGCGGGACGGTGCGCTGTGATGTCTTCCGTGGCTGCCAACGAGGCGTCCAGCTACTCGACAAGGTTGAGGAACGACGATGAAGACACTATGTGTTCTCTTGAAGGGCGCTCCCGGCGGCGCTTTTCCTGAGTTCGCTCGCACGGTTGCCGACAACGAAGCTCTCCGAGATCGCCTGAGTGCTATATCCGGAGCTTATCTGGCTTCACTCAATGTTGTCCTGTGGCAGGAGCTTGCGCGCGAAAACGATGCGGGCAATACCGCCAGTCGTCCGATGGACGACGACTGGCAAGCGATGCTCCACGTCCGCGTCGCCGACCCGCCGTCTTACCAGTTCGATGGCCATTTGGCCAGCGTGTTGCCCGTGGGCACGATTTCGGAAACTCACCTGTTCGAGACCCGCGTCGTCGAAGGTGAGCCGATCGAGGCTAGTGACGGTGGCGTTAAGTTGGTTCTTCTCTGGAACCGTCCTCGAGGGATCACCAGGCAAGAGGCCGTCGCACGTCACCGGGGCCGGCACGTCGATCTCGTCAATGAGCTGGAATCGCCCCAGAGTCGCTATGCCGTTAGCGGGTCACTCGCACCTGACGATGCAGGTTGGGATGGGCTCGTAGAACAGTGGTATCCGACTCTTGCCGATCTCACCTCAGTGGTGCGTGGCCACGTAGACATGCCCGAAATGAAGAAAAATGTCGCCGGATTTGTTGGCTACATGCAGGTTTACGTCGCGTCTGAATTCACGTTATGGTCGACGAACGGTTGGAGCCGTTAGCCCTGCGCTGCAGAAATGGCGACCCCTTACCGTCAGCCTGGCGTCACAATCCTCCGCGACGACGCGCAAGCGAGAGCTGAAACCGCTTTTGTGCGTGCGCGGGGTGTAAGCCGCCACGGATACTTCGACAAAAGGGGGCACAGGTGGGAGAGCTAGAAGGGACCGTCGCCGTCATCACGGGTGCTGGATCGGGAATGGCCAAAGCGTCAGCGCGCGCGTTCGTCCGCGAAGGCGCCTATGTCCTCGGTGTCGACATCAGCGGGCGAGAACAGGAAACCGCGGCCGAACTCGGCGAACGCTTCGCTCCCTTCCATGGCGACATGACCGACGAGTCTGATGTTGCAGCCGCCTATGCCGCTGCACTAGCCGCATTCGGTCGCATCGACGTCGTTCTCAACGTGGTCGGCGTCGGTGGCGCACAACCCGTTGACGAAATCACCCTGGACCATTACGAACGGCTCGTGCAGGTCAATTTCCGGACCGTTATGCTCAGTACGAGACAGGCGCTGCAAACGATGGTTCCGAGCGGGGGCGGTGTGATCATCAACTGGTCCTCGATGGGTGGAATGAATGCCTCGCCCCGGAGGGCGACGAGCGTCTATTCGGCATCCAAAGCGGCTGTCATTGCCTTTACGAAAGCTACGGCAATTGAGTTCGCGACGAAGGGAATCCGCGCGAACGTGATTTGCCCAGGTTTTATCGTTACCGAGGGAACGGGGGGACCGGAGTCGCTGCAGCGGTACCCCCAACTCGTTGACGGCTGCCCGATGAAGCGAGCCGGCCAGCCAGATGAGGTTGCTGAACTAGCGTGCTTTCTCGCGTCGAAGCGGGCGCCCTACATCACGGGCGCAGTAATTCCGATAGACGGCGGAGCATCAGCTAGCCTCCCGTAGCTGTTTCTGACATGCGTCGCGCCGATGGTCGTCGATTTGCTTGCCGGAGTCTCCCATCATCTCGACAAAGGGGACGCACCCGAGTGGGAGGGAAGCGTGGTCGTGGGGAATTTGACAGCCTCGGCGAAAGTCGCCGGGATTCGTGTAATTCGACAAGCTAAGATCCGCAAATCGGCGTTGCGCTTGCCAAGACGCCTGACGCCGCGGCGACGGGTTGAGGAGGTCGCATGGAGTCATCGTTGAGCCTAGACGGACGAGTGGCGATCGTCACCGGAGCCGGGTCAAGCGGTCCGGGCTTTGGCACCGGCAAAGCCATGTCGGTGCTGTTCGCGCAGCACGGCGCAAGGGTGGTGCTGGTCGACAAGTACGAAGAACGAGCGACGGAGACGCTCGGGCTGATCGAAAACGATGGCGGCAAGGCCACGATTGTCATCGCCGACCTCGTCGACCCGACCGCGTACCAGCACATCGCCGACGAAGCCTTGTCCCGGTTTGGCACGATTGACGTGTTGGTGAACAACGCGGCGAACACGGCAGCAGTTGGCTTGCTTGAGACGAGCCCCGAGCTGTATCAACAGATCGTCACGGTCAACCTCACGGCGCCATTCATGATGAGCCGGGCGGTGATTCCGGTCATGGCAAAAGGTGGTGGCGGCGCGATCATCAATATCGGTTCGATCGCAGCAATGCGGGGAATGGGAGTGTCGCAACCAGCGTACGCAGCATCGAAGGCGGGGCTTGTCGGTCTCACGAGAGATTTGGCCGACGGCTTCGGCCAACTCGGGATTCGCGTCAATTGCATTGCGCCTGGCGTCATCAATACGCCTCAGCGGCGGGCGTTTGCGCGCGAGGCCGGGATCGACGAGAGTACAACCGACCCTGGAAAGCGGACAGCGCTTGGGAGGCAAGGCGACGCGTGGGACATCGCACGGAGCGCTTTGTTCCTCGCTAGCGACGCAGGGCGCTACATAACCGGCGTGTTGCTACCCGTCGATGGAGGGGCGACAGTGCGCTCGCACTGAGGGAGCGCGTCCCGGCTCGAGGAGAGGCCGCTTCCGGACGTGCGCGATCGCCACGCGAGGACCCGTAGGAGGCAACGCAATGTCGATTGGCGCGTCGGGAATGAGGCACGCGAACGCAATCGCGGCGCAGCACCTGTCCGACCTACTTGTCTTGCGACTGAGTGGCCGTTCAGCCAGCGGCGCGGCCTTGACAAGGGGCGCCCAAAAGCATATGTTGCGCTCCGTAATCCGATTATGCAGTGGTTCGCCATAAACTGAAGGTGGTAGGCGTGGAACGCCATCAGTCATGGGATGTGCTGATAGTTGGTGCTGGCACGACTGGCTGCGCGCTGGCGGCACGCCTGTCGGAGGATGGCGCGCGCCGAGTGCTGCTTCTGGAGGCGGGCCTAGATTACGAAGCGGACGGCAAGTTCCCGGAGGACATCTCGCGAGCAACGTCGATTGCTGCCGCGACTCCAGGTCATCCAAGTAATTGGAATTTCGTCGGCGAGCTGTCCCCGGACCGGCGAACTTATCCGATCTCTCGCGGCAAGCTGGTCGGCGGTTCGGGAGCCATTAACGCGGCACTGTTTATACGTGGCCGTCCGCGTGACTTCGAGACCTGGGCTTCGCTCGGCCACGGTCTCTGGTCATACGAGCAAGTGCTTCCATTCTTCAGGAAGAGCGAAACGGATCTCAATTATGGAGGCGAATATCACGGACAGGATGGCCCGATACCGGTGGATCGCGCGTGTCCCGAGCAGGTGCGGCGTGTGTCCGAGGCGTTCGTGACCGCATGCATCGACGTTGGGTTTCCTCCGGAGGCCGACAAGAACGCCCCGGGTCCAGACGGAGTGGGTGATCTACCTCGCAATATCGCCCACGGTACGCGAATGAATGCTGCGATCGCCTATCTGACGCAGGCGGTCCGCAGCCGGCGGAACCTCAAAGTCATGGGCAATACGTTCGTCCGGCGAGTTCTCTTCGAGCGGGGCCGCGCCGTTGGGGTCGAGGCTGAGCGAAATGGCCAGGTCATCTCAGTCAGAGCAGACCAGGTCGTGTTGAGTGCTGGCGGCATCAAAACTCCGCATCTTCTCATGCTTTCGGGAATCGGGCCAGCCGACGCATTGCGGCGGCACGGAATCCCTGTCATACACGATAGCCCCGGCGTCGGCCGCAATATCAAGGACCATCCGAACGTCTTGCCGCTCTTCAAGGTGACCGGCGAGGAGCCGCTGCCAGAGAATGTGATGATGGCCGGTACGGGGCTGCACTACACCGCGGCCGGCTCGGAGGACGCCTCCGATTTGGAAATCTCGTGGGGACGAATTCAAAACCTGCTCATCGTCAATGTGGCGCTCAACATTGCGAGAAGCAGGGGCGAGATCTTCCTGATCTCGGCTGATCCAGCTGCGGCTCCCGGAATCAGATTCAACTACTTCTCGGATCCATCCGACCTGCCGCGACTGACTGCAAGCCTGCGGACGGCCATGGACCTACTGGCCTCGCCTGCGTTCGATCCTGTCCAGGTGAAGTTCGACGGCGCAGCCGTTCCCGACGCGACGTCTGATGCGACACTCCGCAAATGGATCAAGGACAACCTGGAAACGTCGATGCACACGCATAACAGCGCTGCCATGGGACCCGCTGCGAGCACGAGCGCAGTCGTCGACGAGCGCTGTTGGGTCCATGGCGTAGAAAGACTGCGTGTTGCCGATGCCAGCATCATTCCGGTGATCCGTCGCGGGCCAAATCCAACAGCTGTGATGATCGGTGAACGGGTTGCCGCTTTCTTCGAAGAGGGACACTGAGACGGTTCGCGCGCACACGGCCCTCGACCCGACTGTCGAGCCCTGCAAATGGGGGGCGTGGGAGTGGCGGGCGGTAAGTCGTGCGCTAAGCTAGCGGCTAGGCGCAAAGCGCATGTGACGACTGAGGTCACCACTGAGTATCTGATCGGCCACGCGCCGGTTGAAGTGCCAGCCAGCCGCGTCGCGTACCAAAGTGTCCTCGTATCGCCCCACGGCGATTGTCTGAAGTGGAAAATCGGGCGGCACTTCTTGCAGCACCTGAACATAACTGACAACCTCGGCGCTCCTGCTATCCGCTGCGATTTGGACAACAGGATTCTGCACCAAGTGTGCGGTCCTGGGAGACCCGTCGTACAGCAACACTGTGTCACGCGCTTGTGCTAACACTTCTGCCCGGCCAGGCATGGTCCGTCCTCCCGGCATCGTGAAGGTACACCGTGCGAATAGATCCGCGTAGGCCTCAAAGTCGCCTTCGTCGAGAGCGTGAGCCACCTTATAAATTAACTGGAGGATCTCGGACAGGTCGTTGTCGTCGATCATGAGCGCCACCTCCCTGGTGCGTCGCTGCTCTGCGCGGTCAGATGGTTTCGCCAAGGACGCGTGTTTGTTGCGAGCGCAGCCAGTCGAGGTGCTCCTGCATAGACTGCTGCGCGGCCTCTGCGTCCTGACGCTCGATTGCTTCGAGGATGTCGGCGTGCTGCGCATGAATGGTGAGGCGAAACTGTGGACCGAAGATGTCCGGGGGCAGCTGCGCCACGAGTACGTGTTGAATTGGCTGAGCTGCTATCGAGAGCAAAGGGTTGCGTGCGGCTGCGAGCAACAGTCTGTGAAACAGGACATTCTGCCCTGATGGTCGACCGTCCTCGGGAACCGGGACGGCTGCACGGAGCCACTCGAGGTCCTCGTCCGTTCTTCGGTCGGCTGCCAGCCCGGCTGCCCGAACCTCGAGCAGTTCTCGCATTTCGAGAAGATTGGCGAGCGTCAACCCATTGCTCCTTGACAGAAGAGTGACGCCAAACCGCAACGTGTCCATGACGTCATCGGGCGAGGGCAAGGTCACGAAGGTTCCGCCGTGGGGCCCCCGCTTCGTTTGGGTAAGTCCCTCGGCGCCCAGCATCTGGAGCGCCTCGCGGATCGTTGCCCGGCTAACGCCAGATTGGCGGGCGAGATCCATCTCGCTCGGCAATCGGGCGCCATCAGGCAGAACGCCGGCAACGATCATGTCGCGCAGCTGAATCGCGACCTGGTCGCTCGCGCTTCGCACACGCTCCATCGCAACGACAGACGTCTGCGGTCGCCTCGTCTGTTCCCGATCCGCGCGACTCCGAGCTGGCATGGCTCGCATCTTAGCCGGAATGCGCGGCAAGGAAATGGCCGCAATTTGTCAGACCTTTACGCGACGGCTCTGTACGAGCCCGGCGCCGCCGCCGAAAGCGACGACCAGTCTTGGCGCAATGCATGCAGATCCGTTATCATTTCATCTCTATCGGCACAACAGCTCATCGGTCCGAATCAATCGCCCGATCTATGGCGCGGCTGCGCGCCGGTCGTTTGTCGTGCGCTTGACTAGGAGAAAGAGGAGAGGGTCCTAATGTCGTGTAGACGTGTGCGTGGTGGCGTAGCGGTGGCGTTCTTGTGCGTGGTGTTCGTCGCGGGCTGCGGGAGCAGTTCGTCGACGTCGACCGCGTCGAAGTCGAATGCGACGAGTTCGGCCGCTGCATCGAGCGGGTCGAGTAGCACGGCGGCCGCCACTAAGGCGCCCGTTACGTTGCTCACGGTTGCGCCTCTGGTGTCGGGTGTAGATATTTACACCGGTATGGTTCAGGGAGCCCAGGTTGCGGCCGCGCGGCTAAACGCCGCCGGAGGCATCGACGGTCGGAAGGTCGTGATCATTCCGTGCAACGACATGCTTTCGACGGCGGTGGACGTCGAGTGTGCGCACAGCGCGCTCGGCAAGAGCCCCACCGCGATGATTGGTTGCGCGACCACTTGGGGAGCCTCCGGCTTGCAGGTCTTTGCTGCCGCAAAGGTCCCCAGCCTCAACTGTCTCAACACGCCGCAGGATTTCACCAACCCATGGAGCTTCGGGATTAACCCAGGGAGCGGCCCTGGCGTCAACGCTTCGACGATCCGTTACCTTTGCACGCAGTCATCTGTGCACACAATTGAGATGATCACGTACCAGTCTCCGGCTCAGGAAACCGCGCTTCCGGCGGAGCTTAACCCAATCGCAGCGGGGTGCCACAAAACCATGGCGTACACCTATTATCCGGTGACAGCCATTGACATGACCCCGTTTGTGATCAAGGCACTGAGTGAAAAGCCTAACTGGGTCATCATTTCGGCGGCTGGCGCGGATGCTGTGAGCATCATCAAGTCGCTGCACACGCAAGCCTTCTCGTCTGATGACATCAGCATCGTCGACACCGCTTTTACGCCGCAAGTAGTCGCCACGCTTGGAAGCATTCTCAACGGCGTCGTCAGCATGGCACAATTCGCGTCGTACGGGGACGTTAGTAATCCTGAGGTTGTTACCTATCGGAATGCCTTCGCCGGCACTGGGATCAGTCCCAATAATCCAATCGTAGAATGGGGCTATCAGTACGTGATGTTTGTCGACGCCGCGGCGAAGGCGATTGGCACGAGCTTCAGCCCTGCCACGCTAGGGCATTTCATGAATACGACGACCAACTTCCCTATCCCCCTGTCGCGCACGCTGGTTAATCCTGGACCCAGCGGGAAACCGCAGCAGAAGGAACCGTACGGCCAGTTGCTTCGGTACGACAACGGTGTCTTTACGCCGGTATCGGGCGGTGACAACGGGTACTTCTACGGCTTCTGATCATCTCTACCCGCGACGACCAAGGATGTTGAGATGGCAACCACGAGCAAGAACTTGAAGACGCTGAAGCTAACGCCCACTGTTGGTGCTGAGGTGCTGGACGTTGATTGTGACCGCATGCGAACCGATCCAGATCTGCCGCATGCGGTCATGCAGGCCTTGGAGGAAAACGGGGTCTTGATCTTCCGCCGGTTGCATATCGACGATGACACCCAGGTGGAGTTCTGCGGCAAGCTCGGTGAGCTCGCTCTGATTGGGCAAGAAGAGAACCCCGCTATCTTCGTCGTCACGTTGGACACGAACAAGAACCCGGTCGCCGAGTATCTCAAGGCGACTATTGGCTGGCACATCGACGGGACCGTCGAGCGTATCCCGCCGAAGGCAACGATGCTGAGCGCCAAGGTGCTGTCCGCCACCGGTGGCGATACCGAATTCGCGAGCACGTATGCCGCCTACGATCAGCTCTCCGCGGAAGAAAAGGAGAGGTTCGCCAAACTTCGGGTCCACCATAGCCAAGAGGCGTCCTTGCGCGACGGCGAGCCCAACGTTGCGCCGGATCAGCTGGCGGCGTGGAAGCAAAAGTCTTGCGAGCATCCGCTGGTGTGGACGCACCAGACTGGTCGGAAATCCCTGGTGATCGGGCACTCGGTCGAATACGTCGTCGGGATGGAACTCGACGAGGGGCACGCGCTGCTAGCGGATCTGAACGAGCGGGCGACGCGTCCGGAATGGGTCTACCGACACAGATGGAGCGAGGGCGACACGGTGTTCTGGGACAACCGCGGCGTAGTCCATCGGGCCACGCCATATGACGCGGGCTCGGGCCGCGAGATGCACCGCACGACGCTCATCGGCGACGAACCGATCCAATAAAGCGCCTGACGCAAGCGATGGTCGAAGCGATGGCGTCAGCGCCGGATGCGTCGCCTCGAGTCGAGTCAACAGACGTCCAGAGGAGTAGATGTGACTGACATCGGTCGGAGAGTCGCGTTCGTGACGGGTGGCGGCGGCTCCATTGGAGGAGCGATTGCCCGCGCTCTGGCGGCCGACGGCGCGTCTGTCGCTGTGGCAGACATCCTCGTCGAGCGGGCAACTGCCACCGTGGATGCGATCCGTGATCGCGGTGGGACGGCAATTGCCGTCGCATGTGACCAGTCGGATCGCGAGTCGCTACAGGAGGCAAAGGCGGAGGTCAACCGCGACCTCGGGTCTGTGTCGCTGCTGTTTGCTATCGCGGGGGCGACCTCCTTTCAGCGCCTGGTCGACATGACCGACGACGACGTGGATTGGCTCTTTGCGACGAATCTGATGGGCGTCGTCAATTGCCTGCGCGCGTTTCTGCCCGAAATGATCGAGGCGGGGTCGGGTCACGTGCTTGCGACGTCCTCGACTGCGGGATTGCGTCCGGCGTGGCTGCCCCAGCACTCGGCATACGCGGCGGCGAAGCTTGGCGTGATTGGCTTGATGTTCAGCCTCCGCGCCGAGCTCGAGGAGGACGGGATTCGGTCGACGCTCCTCGTGCCTGCCGGTGTGGCGACGGAGATGGGCAAATACAACCACCTGTACAGGCCGCCCCGCTTCGGCCCACCCGTAGAGATACGCGTCGCGGCGCCAGAATCAGCGAAGCGGCTGTACGCCGAGCACAAGCGCGTCTGGCGGCCGGCAGACGAAGTCGCCCAGATGGTGATGCTGGCCGTGCGCGAGAACCGCCCGATCGTCTCGACGGACGCC
Source organism: uncultured Solirubrobacterales bacterium (assembly GCA_963763525.1). Taxonomy (GTDB): domain Bacteria; phylum Actinomycetota; class Thermoleophilia; order Solirubrobacterales; family Solirubrobacteraceae; genus Palsa-465. The sequence continues at coordinate 585,191 of CAVXPA010000001.1, read as the reverse complement.
TACGACCGCAAGATTTTCCAGGAGACCTATGTGGATCCGTTCATGACCGCGTTCGATCAGGTGGAAGCGTTTGATCGAGCGATGGGCAACAGCGGCCCAAAGGGGCTGTCGTTCGAAGAGCTCCACGCCGCCGGCGAGCGCACGACGGCCCAGTAGCACGGGGCAGAACAGGTCGTGACATTGCAAGATGCGCATGATGGTTGAGGTCAACGTCGTGGAGCAAGGAGCGAGCGGCGCGCTGCGACGTGTGCGGCAGGTCGGTTACGTCGTGCGCGACCTGGAGCGAGCAATGAGTCAGTGGACGGACCAACTCGGCGTCGGCCCGTTCTTCTACATCGACCACCTGCCGCTGCGTGAGTACATCTACGCCGGTGCGCCGAGCGAGCCGTACGTCAGCGGCGCGCTGTCGTGCAGCGGCGATCTTCAGATCGAGCTGCTCTCTCAGCGCAACGACGCTCGCTCGATGTGGCGTGCGTTCCTCGAGGCTGGTCACGAGGGTTTTCATCACGTTGCCTACTGGACCGAGGAGTACGACCGTGATCTGGCCGTCCTTATCCGGCGCGGGTTGGAAGTCGGTCACTGCGGGCGCTCCGGCGCTTCAGGTCGCTTCGCCTACCTCGTGCCGGATGCCGAGGCCCTGCCGGTCGTCGAGTTGTCGGAGATCGATGCGGCCAAGGTGGCCGTGTTCGCGTTTGTCGCTGAGGCAGCCAACACCTGGGACGGCTCTGATCCCATCCGCGCGCTGAGTCCGCCCGTACCCGCCCCGGCAGTGAATGATCGTTGAGCAAGCAGCGATCGGGCCACGGACCAACGGCCGCCGCGCCGAAAGCGCGACGCGGCGGAGAGTTTTCACACGTCGGGCCGCACCGGTATCGTAACCGTCAGCGTGAAAGCGAGCTTCTGATGAGCGAGGCAACAGACCGCGGAGCCGTGGACACCGTTCGGCGGTGGCACGAGGCGATGGTGGCCGGGGACCGCGCTCTTGCCACCGACCTAATGCATGATGATTTCCTCGTACGTGCACCCCCGAACCTTCCCTACGGCGGCGAGCACCGCGGAGCGGCGGCCCTATTCGCCATGGCGGCGCGTGAGCACGAGCTGTTCGAGGCCTCGCTGTCCGCGCCCGTCGAGTACGTGAGTGCCGGCAATCCGGTCGTGCTTCGGCTCGCTTCGCGTTTCAAATCTCGGGCTACCGGGCGGGCGGTCGACGTGTCCATGGTTCAGATCTACGACGTGGTCGACGGTAAGATCGCGTCGCTCGACGTGTACTACAACGATCCAGCGGCGGTCGCGGCATCTGCTGTCCAGTAAGTTGGCGCAAGCCAGCTTTGACTAGCTGGGCAGTGTGTCCCGGTCGCGTGGCCTGCTCTTGGCGGTGGGGACCTTGGATGGCACGTAGCCGAGGCAGCAAAGAGCCGCTGTGCATACTTAAGGACAGCGCCGCGCAATGGACATCGCTTGTTGACGCGACGCGACTCGACGCATACATACGCGCCGTTGTGGGCGCGAATAGACGCTGCGTTCGACAAGGACGCACTCGCTGGTCCGCAGGCTACAGACGGGCCGCTGCTCGAGATCGTCGATGCCGAGCACCCCGCCGCTTCGCGTGTTGTTCGGCGCATTCGCTCTCGATCTCCTACGCGAGGAGTACGCAAGCAAACTCGCCGAATGGGGGGCTTGGAGCGACCTTTCCGTGGGCGCCCATGGACTGCGCGACGCCAGCGCAAACGGCGTCTGAAGTCACTGGCGCGCACTCTGGCCACCGTCGACCGTCAGGACGGCGCCGTTGCAGTATGAGGACTCGTCGGAAGCGAAGAATAGGCAGGCGTAGGCGCTCTCCTCCGGGGTGCCGGGTCGCGCCATCGGCGTCAGCGCTTCCGCGCGCTGGGGATCGGCAAACAGGATGGGAATCCACTCGGCGACCATCGGAGTGTCGGTCCATCCGGGGGCGATCGCATTGGCGCGAATGCCATCTTTCGCATATGTCACCGCTAGTGACCGGGTGAGGTTCAGCGTCGTGGCCTTCGACGCCGAGTACGCGTGGCCGGCCGCGGTGACAAGGAACGAGGAGAGACTGGCGACATGGACGATCGACCCACCTCCCTGTGCTTGCATCTGCGGCACGACAAGCCGGTAGATGTAGAAGCACGCGTCGACGTTCATCTGCATTACGCGATGCCAGGCCTCGATCGGGATGTTGGGTGTATCCGCCATCGATCCCGGCGACTGATGCTCATAGCTGGCGCCGAGGCTGGCCGCCGTCACGAGCACGTCGATCCGGCCGTAGGCTTCGATGGTCGCGTCGAACGCCGCTCTGGTTCCCTCCTCGGTGGCCAGGTCGGCCGCGACCACCCGGCCCTCACCGCCTTCGCCCTCGACTTGACGCAACGTCTCGTCGAGCTGCGCCTGCGTGCGCGAAACCCCGACGACCTTCGCTCCCTCGCGCGCGAACAGCATCATGCACGCCTGCCCGATGCCACTGCCGGCGCCGGTGATCAGCGCGACCTTCCCATCGATTCGTCCCATTCATCGCTCCTCTCGTTGCCCGCCGCCGCGTTCATACTCGTGCGGACCCATCATTGCCTTTACGCCTACACGTTGGGATCGTCGGCTTTTCCAAGGCTCGGTGGCCCGCCGCGGACCGTGTCAGGCAGCGGCTCCCGCGGCAGCGGATCGATGCGGCGGGGGCGTAGGCGCAGGGAGGCGATCTTCCAGACGTCGTCGACCTTGCGATAGGTCTCCTCGTACTGCCAATAGCCCTTCATCCCTCGCCGCTCTCGGGTCTCTGGATCGGGTGGCCACTCGAGATAGTCCGCGAGCATCCACAGGCCATGCGCGTCATTCGCGCCGTCAATTGTCAGCTCGGGCATGTGCCCGTGATGGAGCGTTTTGGCGCCGGCCGTGACATTCTCGGCCTCGGCTACGAAGGCGTCAGCGCCGTGAACCATCGGGCGGCCCTGCACATCGAACCAAGCGTCGTCGGTGAAGCATTGGCGGAAGCCTGCCCAGTCCTGCGCGTCGAGAAGACGGAAGTAGCGTGCCTTCAGCTCCTTGATCGCCTCGCGGTCCTGGAGCTCCCGCACTCCCTCAAGCAGCTCCTGAAGCACGGCATCAGACATCTCTGCAACCTCCATTGGACTCTGGTTCCTGCGGCACTGGCGATGATCGCCGACTTGAATGGACGGGCGAGATCGGAGCTATGGCTCGAGCGCGGCGCGCAACGCCGACGCGACGTCCGCGTGGGTTTGCGTTGCCTTCGCGATCACGCCTGGGAGGTTGAAGAAGCCATGCGGCACGCCTGTGACGGCGAAGTGCTTCACGGCCACTCCGTCTGCGCCCAGCCTTTGGGTGTAAGCTTCGCCCTCGTCGTGAACCGGGTCCGCCTCGGCGGTCACGATGACCGTCGGCGGCGCTCCGGCGAGTGAGTCCGCGCTGGCGGGAACCGCTCGCGGATCCAGGCGATCGCGCTGATCGCGCAGGTACAAGTCCCACGTCCAGGTCACGTCCTCTGACCAGATGACCGGACCGCCGCCGCGGTAGCGCCTGAAGGATGGTCTGCCGGCCGCCGGATACTCGGTGCAGGGATAAATGAGCAACTGCAATCGCAGTTTCGGCCCGTGCTCGCGTACCTGCAGCGCCACGGCGGCCGCCAGCGTCGCCCCGGCGCTGTCGCCGCCCACTGCCAGCCGCGCGCCATCGCCGCCGAGCTCGCCGCCGTGCGCCGCCGCCCACTCCAGCGCCGCGAACGCGTCCTCGAAGGGTGCGGGAAACCTGTGCTCGGGTGCCAGCCGGTAGTCGACCGAGACGACTACGCAGTCGGCCGCATTGGCGAGCGTGCGGCAGGAGACGTCGCAGCTGTCAGGGCTGCCCATGCACCAGCCGCCTCCGTGCAGCCAGACCAGAATGGGCAGCGGCGCATCGGATCCGGGCCGGTAGATGCGGAGCGGGATCAGACCCTCGGGACCTGGAATCGTCCGCTCGTAGACCGAGTGGACTGACGGATCGGCGTTGTGCGGGAGCGAAGCGAGACGACGGCGGCATTCCTCGACTCCGAGCCGGTGCATCGGCTGCGGGAAGACGTTGGCCGCAAGCGCGTCCGCGAATGCCTGCGCGTCGGGGTCGAGTTGGGGTGTGTCGGTCATGGGGAGAGGAAGTCGGTGGTCGTGGTCGCGACGGCGTGTGGGTGGTCCCAGTGGGGGTAGTGTCCGGCGTGCTCGATGATCTGGATGGTTGTGTGTGGGATCAGTGCTGCGAATTGTTGGGCGTAGGAGACGTCGGCGACGGCGTCTTGGCGTCCCCAGATGATGAGCGTCGGGGCGAGGATGCGGGCGAGGCGTTTGGCAAGGCCGCGTTCGGGGATCGGCCAGACGAAGTGTGATGTCGCGGCGATCGTGGAGATCCGTCGGACGGTCGCGTCGAGGTCGTCGCTGCCGGCGAGTGGGGGGATGAACATCGCGCGCGCGCCTTCGTGGTCGTTGAAGAGGAGCGCGAGCTGTTCCTCTGTTGAGAGCACGACGTAGTCGGCGACGGGGGCTCATCGCGCCAGAGTCCGAGCGGGTCGATCAGGACGAGTCGCCGCACGCGTTCGCGCATGGTCGCGGCGAGCTCGGCCGCGATCATCCCGCCGAAGCAGTGGCCGACGAGGTCAAATCGCTGTAGCGAGAGCGCGTCGAAGAGATCGTCGTAGTAGAGCAGCAACTCGTGGATGTTCTCGAGCCGCTCGAGATCGGCGGGGTCCGCGGCGCCCGGTGTGAGCGGCGCGTACACGCGGTGTGAGCGCGCGAGCTCGCGGTGGTACTCGCGTCCCTCCTCCTGCCCGAACGCGCCGTGCAAGAACACCAGCGGCGGCCCCGCGCCAGCGCACCAGACGGGGTTCGCGGCGACGCCCCGCGGCAGCGCGACCTCGATCACCTCGAAGCTCACGCCCTCACCCCGAAGCTCACGCCACCCCCGGCGCTCGCGCCCGCGGTCTTGCCCGCGCCCGCGGTCTTGGTGGCGCCGCGCGCGTTCGCGGGCCACCAGCGGTCCTCGTAGCGCTCATCCCAGAACCCTTCGATCCGCGGCAGCACCCGCTCGGCGAACAGCCGCAGGTTGCGCTTCGCGAGCTCGGTCGGCATCGACTGCACCTGCATCAGGCAGATGATCCGCCCCGCGCGCATCTCGAGCATGATCTCCTTCAGCCGCTCAGCGACCGTGTCCGGGCCACCCCCGACGACCGTCCCCCGCTCGAGCATCTCCCCCCAACTCAACACCGCCCCGCGATCGCGCGAGGACCACGGCGTCGTTGACCCCGTCCGGCGCATCTGCGCGACCAAGCTCTGCTTCGTCATATACCCCGGGATCGAGAGGTAGTACGGCGGCGTGTGCAGCGCCTTACGAAACAAATTCTGGCAATGCTCCTCATAGCAAGCCTCGGCGTCGGCATCGCTCTCACCGACCATCACGACCTGCGCGAAACTCAACCGATACGGATTATCATCGCGCCCCGCCCGCTCCTGAACCTCCCAAAAACGCGCGAGCTGCGCCTTCGACGCCTCATACCCCGCCAAGCTCACATAGCTATACGGATAGTCATAGCGCGCGGCCATCTCCCACGTCTCGATCGAACCGCCGCCCGCGAGCCAAATCGGAGGATGCGGCACCTGCAACGGCTTCGGCCACGGATTCACATACCGCAACTTCGTGAACCGCCCATTAAACGGAAACGGCCCCGTCCGCGTCCACGCCTGCACGATCAACTCATGCGCCTCCGCGAACCGCCGCCGGACCTCCGTCGGCGCGATCCCATAATTCAAACACACATCCATCGGCAACCCGACCGGCAACCCCGCGACCATCCGCCCCCCACTCAAACAATCCAACACCGCGAGCTCCTCCGCGACCCGCACCGGCGGCTGGCTCATAATCGCGACATTCCCCATATTCACCAACGCCGCATCAGACTCCCGACGCGCCAAAATCGCCGCCGTGAAATTCGGCGTGACCGGAAACCCAAACCCATTCTGATGATGCTCATTCGTCCCAACACCATGAAAACCAAGATCCATCGCCAACTCGAGCTCATCCAAATTCCAATTGAAATACCGCTGCGCCATCACCGGATCACACACCTCATCATTCGGAACCGTCGTCCACACACTCCGATAACGCTCCGTAAAATCCGCCGGCAAATCCCGATACCCCTGCTGATGAAAAAAAATCGCCTTCACGCCCACGTCTTTCTGCGCAATTTCCTGGGAAAAGAGCCATCCCGATCGATTCGACATCAGGCGCCACGCGCCCAACGGTGAGTCTAACTGAATCGACGACCCGCCGGTCGGGCGGAAGCGGTACAGTGAGCCGGCAAACACGCCTGCACCGTGTTTCTTGTGCGCTTTGCTGTGACTGATAATCGCGAGGTGTGACGGAGCAATGGAGCTGGAGTCCGCAACGGACGCGCGAATCGAGCAGGCCCTGGGGCGCGCGCTCGAGCTCGGCGAGGTTGGAGTTCAGCTTGCGGCCTACCTCCGCGGCGAGCTGATCGTCGAAGCCTGCGCGGGCTTGGCCGACGCGAGCACCGGGCGCCCCGTTGAGCCATCGACGCTGTTCCCCGTCTTCTCCGTGACAAAGGCGCTGACGGCAACAGCTCTGCATGTGCAGGCGGAACGCGGGCTGATCGACTACGAGGCTCCGGTCGCGACCTACTGGCCTGGATTCGCGGCTGAGGGCAAGGCTCAGATCACTGTCCGGCAGGCGCTCAGCCACCAAGCGTCGATTCCCTGGATGCCCAAAGGGGTCTCGCCGGAGCGGCAGGCGGACTGGGATTGGATGATCGCAGAAATCGAGCGGACGGCCCCCGCGTTCGAACCGGGCACGAACTGTTACCACGCCATGATCTGGGGCTGGATCATCGGAGAGTTGGTGCGGCGGACCGACCCGGGCCGCCGCGCGTTCGCGCAGTTTGTCCGCAACGAGCTCTTGCGCCCGCTGGCAATCGAGGACCTCTACCTGGGGCTGCCGCCGCCGGAAGACCCGAGGGTGGCACGTCTCGTGGGCGGTGAAGCGCCGGATCCGGAGCCGTTCGAGGCATTCCTTCGCGGAATGCCGCGGGCGGTTTTCCCGTCCGCCTCGGTCTACAACACCGAGATCTCGCGCCGCACCGTCAACCCGTCCGCGGGTGTAGTGGCAACCGCGCGTGCGATGGCTCGCTTGTTTGCGCTGCTCGCCGGTCGCGGCGAGCTGGACGGCGTACGACTGCTCTCCGAGCAGCGTCTCCTGAAATGCTTGGAACTGCGCACGCACGCCCACACCACCGACCGATACATGGGCGCAGCGCTGCCGATCGGCATCGGTGGATACTGGCTGGGTGGCGATGACCCGGCCGCAGGGCCGGTGATCGGCCCCAACCGGAGCATCCTTCAGCACGGAGGCGCCGGTGGTTCGATCGCGTGGGCTGAGCTCGACACCGGACTCTCGGTCGCGATCTGCCACAACCACATGCGGTCATATCCCGATCCCGACCTGCATCCCTGGATCCCCGTCGCGCACGCAGTCCGCGCGGTTGCCTACGAGCGACTTGGAACGGGCAGCTGAGGTTACGTGTATGACTGACGAAACGTCCGCCCTGGCTAGGATCGACGCCCAGCTCCAGTATCTCGTTGACCTGGAAGCTCTGCGCGATCTCCTGCTCCGCTATTGCAGGGGCGTTGATCGATGCGATGAGGAACTCCTGCTGTCTGTCTACCATCCGGATGCCTATGACGATCACGCGAGGTTCTTTCAGGGCAACGCATGCGACTTCGTGCGATACGTCCTGAGCACCTTCAAGGACAAGCCGCCGACGCAACACGTCGTTACCAATGCGCGCTTCGAGATTGAGGGCGACGTGGCGTTTGGCGAGTCATATGTCGTCATGCGTAGTGCCGAGGCCAGCACGGGGGAGGCGGCCTTCGCCCGATATGTGGACAGATTCGAGCGCCGCGCCGGCGAATGGAGAATCGCGTACCGGCGCCTGGTGCACGAATGGGATGGGACCGGCACTGACGGCGACTACGGCGGTTCTCGACGGGACCGCCTCGACCCCTCGTACACCATCCGCGCGGCCACGACCCCAGCCGGAACCCAGGGTGGGGCTACCACGGCAGCGAAGCATCGGGATTAGAGTCCTAGCGATCCCAATACACCTGTTGCTTGAGCAAAGCCCGCACCGCCAGGGATGGCGTGACGAATTCGAGAGGCTGGTCGAGGTTGGCTCTCAGATCGGGTAGGCGACGGTAGAGCGTCGTGAGCGCAATCCGCGCCTCCGGTCGAGCGAGCGGCGAGCCCAGGCAGAAGTGCCGCCCACGGCCGAACGGTACGATCTCGGTGAGATTGCTGCGACGAACGTTGAAGTCGAGCGGATCTGGAAACTTTGCCGGATCCGCGTTGGCCCCAGGAATCATCACACAGACGCGACTGCGGGCTGGGATGGTGACTCCGGCAACCTGCGCCTCGCGGGTGCTGAGGCGACCGGCCTGGTAGACGATCGCCGATCGCCGCAGTCCCTCGGCGACAGCGTTGTCCCATAGCGCAGGGTCACCCAGGACCAGCACCCGCTGGTCCGGATGTTGCGTGAAGAGGCGAACCATATTTGTAATCAGGCTCGCCGTCGTGTCAGTCCCGGCTGCGGTGACCCCCACCATGTGGGCGAGAATCTTGTCGGTTGACAAAGCCGGTTGGCCTTGATCGTCGGTGAGGGCGAGCAGCGCGGAGACGAGATCGTCCCGCGGGTTCTGGCGCCGCTCTTCGAGCAGTTCGGCGTACATACTGAAGGCGCCATGGACGCGCTCGTAGATTGTGACGAGCTGATCGTCCGGGGTGGTGACGTCCTCCGCGGTCCACTCGATAGGCGCAAGAGTGCGAAACACGTCGTTGATCCACGCCTGGAACCCCGGAACCATGTCATCCGGCACGCCCAGCATGCGTGCTACGACACGTAGAGTGAGACGAGACGCGAAATCCTGCACGAGGTCGCACTCGCCTCGCTCAATCAGGCCATCGATCAGCTCATCGGCGATCTCTTGGATGTCTCGGGCCCGGCGCTCGATGCGGCCACGCGTGAACGTCTGCTGAAGCAGTCGCCGCTGCGGGACGTGCGCCGGAGCATCCATGTTGGGAAGCTGGTTGCCCTGAATGACCTGCCCGACTCGGACATGCTCGTCCGGGATCCGCGCGCGGAGCTCGTCGCGGACTGGGACCGACTTATAAGCCACGGAGGAAAAGGTGCTGTCATCACCGAGGACCGCTCGTACGGCGTCGTACCCGATGACCCAATAGGCGCTTGACTCCTCGTGGTACTGCAGCGGGCCTTCGCGCAGGAATGGCTGCAGAGCGACGTGCGGATCGTTGATAAAAGCTGGCGAGTGCGGATCGAATTCCAGCGAGCTCGATGTGGCGGTCATAAACGAGATGTCTCCTTCGATCAATCCTGCGGGCTCTTCATCAGCTCATTCTCTCGAGCAGCGCGATCGAGAATCTCGGCCGTTGGGGTATGGTCGGGCATCATCGGCTTCCTGTGGTCGGCGTCGATAGGTGCCTCGCAATGCGGAGTCAGCGGAGCCGATTGGCCGCCGGTTGCTCTGAGCGCTCGAGAGCGACAGCGTTGGTCGCCCAGTACGCCATGGACCGCCGCGCGTGCTCGCGCATCGATCGCTCCGCACCCTCGGCGTCGCCCGCGGCGATATCGCTGACCACAGCGCTTTGTCTTTCGATGATGCTCAGCTTCTCCGCACGGGGTGGATACCCGGCAACTTCGTGGATGCGGTTCAGAAGACGCTGCTCCTGGCCGACCCAGACCGATTCCAACGTCGCGATCAGCAAACGCAACGTCGTGTTCCCGCACCGGTCGAGGATCCCTCGGTGGAACGCGAGCGCGGCGTAGGAGAAGTCGGGCGGATCCTCACCGCCATCGACCGCGGCCTCGCACTTGGCGTTCAGCTTGGCGAGCTCTCGAGCGATCCGTTTGTGCTTGGGCCTGCTCGCGCAGAGCGAAGCGCAGACCGGCTCGAGCACCGCGCGAGCTCCCGCGATGTCCTCCATCGTCGCGCGCTCGCGCTGGAGCACCAGCCCTAAGTGATACGCGGCACGGTCGGCGGTCGGCCCCAGCACCGTCGCGCCGCCGAACCGGCCGCGGCGCACCTCGATCAGCCCCTCGGCCTCGAGAATCAGCAGCGCGTCGCGCACCGTCGGCCGACTGACTCCGAACTCGGCCAGCAACCCCGCCTCGGGCGGGATCTCATCGCCGTGCACGAGCTCGCCCGTGAGGATCCGCTGGCGGATCTCCCGGGCTACGAGCTCGCCAGTCCGGGGTGGTCTCACCTTCATCTAAGCCCCCGACCCTCGTTCGATGTTTGAGCGATCGACATCGGCTCCGACGCTCAGCTTAGCCATCGATACACCCGTCCGCTGTTCCGAGACGGCGAGCGTCGGCGTTGACGAACGGACCCGGGCCTCCGTTTACTCGTTTGAGTTCTCGTCCAGGCACCGCTCGATCGAGGCGAGACGAGCCGCGATCTCGATCGCCAGCTCGTGCATCGACTGCTCCGGCGCCGGCGGTGTCCGCGCAGCCTGGACCAGCGCGGCTGTCACCGAGGCGGTGATGACCGCCAAGAAGGCAATTCCGCTTACCATCAGCAGGCCGCCGAGGGCACGGCCGACGGCGTCCTTGGGAACGATGTCGCCGTACCCGACGGTGGTCACCGTCTGCAGCGCCCACCAGATGCCTTCGCCCAGGCTGTGGAACTCGCCGTGATCTACCAGACGGGCTGTGGTGCCGCCCAGGACCCCGATGAGGATTGTGTATGCGGCGATGGTGAACGCGGCACGCCGGACGGTGACCCTGTGTCGCAGCATGTGAGCGACTAGCTTCACCCCCTTCGTGGTGTCTTGCCGGCGTGAAGGCGAAATGAGGCATCGGCCTGTCGATCGCTCAACTCCGTGTCCGGCAGCGCGTCGGACGGGCTCGTCGAGTCGCGCATCTCAGCGAGTCAGTAGATGGCGAGGACGCCGCGTCCGGCGAGAAGGATGCCGAGCCCTGAGAGATCGAGCGCGTTCACGTAACTGACGCCGGGCCGCGAGTCTAGCTAGTCCGCACCCGAGCGGGGCTATTCGGGCTCTCGATGGACTACGAGGTGTTCCTGGTCAGCCAGATCGAGGAGCACGTCCACGCGGGCGAGGACAACGAGAGCAGCGTGGTCAAGGGACTGGTTACCAGCGCGCGGGTGATCACCGCCGCCGCGACGATCATGGTGTTGGTGTTCGGCAGCTTCGTGCTCAACGGCGACCCCACGGTCAAGCAGTTCGGGATCGGGCTTGCCGTCGCTGTGATCCTCGACGCCACCATCGTGCGCTGCCTGCTCGTACCGCCGCTGATGATCATGATGGGAAACATCAACTGGTACCTCCCCGTCGGTCACGGCCGTCTGACCCGACCCATCCCGAAGAGAAGCGCGCGCGCGCGCCGCACGGCCTCACCTGCGCCCCGGTCCTCCCTCGAGGACTGAAAGCCCCAAGGGCGGCCCCGGGGTGTGGCCGCGGCCGCGCGGCCCGTACGTAGGCACGCGTCGGATCAGCTCTCAGGCGCCGCTGTCTGCAGGAGCTCGTCCGCGCGAACGATCGGAGAGCGTGCGGAGCTCTGCGCGCAAGGCGTCGTGGCGTGCTTTCGTTTCGCTCGCGATTGTGCGGGCGTCGTCCGCGGTCCGGCAGTCCTCCTCGGTCAGGCCGTCGAAGAGATCCCGTTCCGCGTCGGCTTGTGCCAGGACCCCGGAAGCGACGAAGATTGGGATTCCCAACATGACGGCCAGGGTCAGTGCGTCGCTTGGGCGGGCATCGATCGTGTTGCCGTTGGTGAGGACCGCCTGGGCGAAGAAGACGTGGTCGGTCAGCGCGACGATCCGCACCTCGCGAAGTTGGCCGCCGGAGGCCTCGATCAGCGCCGCCGCGAAGTGATAGACGCCCGGGCGAGGCAGCGCGACGTCCTCGAGAACGAGCGCTAACGCTGACGCCTCGGGTGGACCGATCCAGATCTCCAAGAAGCGCTCGCCACCGATCTCCCTGAGCAACATGATGTGGCGCAACGGGCGCTCGTCACTGCTCGGCGTGCGGCGTACATCGCTGACTTGCATCGGTACGAGGTCGGCGGTTCCGCTTCGCATGGCGAAGTAGTCCTTCCATAGTTCGGTGAGGGGATCGCGGAGCGAGTGCCGTGCCTTGTGCAGTCGGGTTCTCACCGCGCTGGGCTGGATCCCCAGCTCCTCTGCGATCTCGGCATAGGTCATGCCGGCGAGATAGAACATGCCGACTGCTGCGCGTTGGCCCGCGGGCAGGGCGGCGATCGCCCGGCGCACGCGGTCTGCCACATCGGCCGCCTCGACGTCGCGCTCCGGGTTCGGCCCGTCGGCGTGGGGCTCGGCGATGCGGCCCAGCTCGAGGAGGGTTTCGAGTGAGCTCGATCTTCGTGCGCGGCGCCTGATCATCGTTCGGCAGACGTTGAGTCCGATCCCGACCAGCCACGGCCCGAAGCGGTCGTCGTCGCGCAGGCGATCAAGCCCGAGCATCGCTGTCAGCGCCGCCTGCTGGGCAGCATCACGAGCGAGCTCGGCATCCTCGAGCGCGCGCCGACAGGCCCCAAGGAGGGACCGATATTCGCGGTCAATCAGAACCGCGAACGCCTCGCGGTCCCCACCGCGTGCGCGCTGAAGAAGATCTCGATCCGGCTTGCTCGACTGCATCCGCACCGCATAGTGCTCCCAGCGCGGCGCACGGTTACCCGGATGGTGGCGCCGCCCCCCGGCTTCGGCGCCACCGGGTGGGGCCGTACGCCGTCACGCACTGACGCTCGGGCTGACCTATGCGCCGCGGGTGGCGTCTGCGGCAGCCTCGATCAGGCTGACGACGTCATCCGGATGCGAGACCATCGCGACGTGGCTCGAAGGGACCTCGACCGTGGTGGCGTCCATGCGCTGGGCGAACATCCGCTCGGCGTCCGGAGGGATCGCTTCGTCGTTCGTCGCGACCAGATACCACGAAGGGTGCGACTTCCAGGCAGGCACGCCCATGACGTCGTCGAATGTGGACATCGCAAGGGCCTGCTGGACGGCGTACATGACCCTCGCTTTCGCGGCGTCGACGTCCGCAGCGAAATGGCCGACGTAGTCATTCTCGGGCAGCCAGGCAAAGCCCTTCTCGTCGACGATCAGGTGGGCGAGCGCCGGCGTCGGCGGGCCGCCGCCGAGCAGAGCGCCGAGCGACTCTCCTTCGGCGAGCGCGAACGCGGCGATGTAGACGAGCCCGACCACGTTGGGCGCCTCGTCGCTGAGCGCGGTCATGATCTGCCCGCCGTAGGAGTGCCCAGCCACGATCGTCGGACCACTCTGCCGGACCAGGATCTGTCGCAGCCGCGCCACATCGTCCGCGAGCGAGGTCTCCGGGAACTGAGGCGCGGTGACATTGAACCCCTTGGCCTGGAGGGGCTCGATGACGGCGCTCCAGCTGGATCCATCGGCCCACGCGCCGTGTACGAGCACGATGTTCGGCAGCTCGCTCATTTTGACTCCTGCAGTTAATGGGTTGACACAGAGCGCGGATCGTGTCCTCCCGCGGTCAGATCCGCTTCAGTCAACCGACTGCTTCTCCTCGCTCACTGGTCACATACGCGAGTGCATCGCGTAACTGTGACCGCGCCGTGATATCGAGCTTCGGGAAGATGCGGTACAGGTGTGACCCGATCGTGCGGTGTGAGAGAACAGGCGCTCTCCGATCTCGCGGTTCGACAACCCTTCGGCGGCGAGCTGCGCGATCTGGAGCTCCTGGGCGGTGAGGCGGTCGCGCGCATCGACGTGACTGCCGATCGTCTCGCCAGTGGCGCGGAGCTCGTGTCGAGCGCGATCGCTCCACCGTGTCGCGCCGAGCGCGTCGAACCACTTGATCGCGGCACGCAACGGCTCGCGCGAGTCGGCGCTGCGCCGCCGACGGCGCAGCCAGCGGGCGAACGAGAACAGCGTCCTGGCCAGTTGGAACGGAAAGTCGCTGAGATCCTGCTCGAGCGCGCTGAGGAACAAGGCTTCGGCATGCTCCTCGGGGGCCATCAGAGGCCTCGCGCAGAGTAAGGCGACGCGCAGAATGGGCGGATCGCTGTCCGCAGCGACCGCTTCCAGCGCATCGACCACCCCCTTCACGCGCTCGCATTGCCCGCTCCCGACCCCGGCCTCCACCAGGTCGAGCATCGCCGGCCAGCGCATGAAGCGATGAAACTCAGACGCGGTCTCGTCGAACACCGGCCAGAGGTGGCGAAATGCCTCCTCGTGCCGTCCGTCGCCGAGCGCCGCTGCGCCCCGCGCGAGGTTCGCGGGCGCGAGCAGCGGACCGCCCTTCATCGCCCGCAGCGTCCGCTCAGGCTCGGCGAGCCTGGCCGCGACGTCAGCCTCGCTGCCACGAAGCGCCGCGGCGAGCGCGACAACGAGATCCGCCGTGAGTTCGTACTGCGGCTGGTTGGTGTCGCGCGCCAACCCCACTGCCTCCGTACCGGCCACGGCGGCCGCCTTCCAATCACCAGCGTGGGTGGCGGCCCAGGCGTAATGCACCAGCGCTTGGGTGAGCATCCCGAGCCTGCCCTGTTCCCGCAGACGTTCAATGCCGCGGGCGAGGAACGCCACACCAGCCGCGAAATCGCCCGACTTCTCCGCCGCGATGCCCAAATACATGGCATCGATCGGGTCGGCGACCTCGTGCCGTCGGATGCGTGAGAGGCGGTCACGCACGGCTGGCCCGGTCCGCTCTGGGTCCGCGAGGGCGATGACCGCGAGCAGACGTGGGTCGTCGTCAGGGACGCCCATGCTCTCGGCGGCGTCGACGAGGTACTGCCGTGTCCGCGGGCGGGTTCGCGTCCACCAGCTTCGATGCGCGACCGGCACGAGCGAGCGCAGCGCCATGTCGGCGTCGCCGCCGTCACGGATCCGCTGTGCGATCGTCACAAACGTCTTGGCCGCGCCCGGCTCAGACCACACGTCACCGCTGATCATCTGCTTCAGCCACGCCAAGCGGGCCGCTGCCAGCGGCCCGACGTCGAGCGCTTCGGCCGCCGCGAGCAGCCGCCGCGCCACCTCGACGAGTCCAAGCTCGTACGCGATCTCCGCGCCCTGCACCAGGCGTCCGCCCTTCCGGTGCGGATCGGCCGTAAGCGCGGCCGCGCGCTCGAGCGCGGCGGCAGCCACCGTCACCGCGCCGCGCCGCGGCGCCTCGCCGCGGCGGCGTGTTCCTCGAGAGCCTCGGCGATTTCCTCGTGCGGGCCGATAGCCGCCATCGCTCGATGCCAGAGCCGGCGCTCGGGGTCTGCGACCACCGCGGCCAGCGCACCGTACATCGCGTGCAGCTGCGTCGGCCGTGCTGTCTGCCGCACGGCAGAGCGGATCAGGGGGTGCCGAAAGCGCACGTCCGTTCCGACGACCTCGACAAGCTGCGCCTCGACCGCCGCGTCAAGCGACGCGAGCCCCACGACCGATCCTTGGAGCGCCGACGCGGCCTCGACGAGCTCGCCGATCGAAGCGCGAGGATCGAGCGCCGCGGCTAATAGGCACAGCCGCGTTTCCTGGGGGACGTCGTGCAGTCTGATCGCGAAGGCACGCTCCAAGCGCACCGTCAGTGTCATCGGTGCCGGCGAGAGCCGCTGATGGGCGTCCGGTGCGACCGGCAGGCTGCGCGCGAGCTCGACCAACGCCAGCGGGTTCCCCGCGGCCTCCGCAAGCACACGCGCGCGAAGCACCGGGTGCAGACCCGGTGCGTCTCGATCCAGCAGTTCTGCCGCCGCGACTGCGCTCAGCCGCTCGAGCTCGAGCACCGGAAGATGAGCTGCCTCCAGCGTGGTCGGATAACCGATTCGAACGGCGGCTACGAGCGCAGCCGGCTGGGCCTCGACGCGCCGCGCGATGAACGTCAAGACGTCCAGCGTCGAGCGATCGACCCACTGCGCGTCATCCACGAGTAGAAGCGAGCTCGGCCTCCGACTCAACTCCCACCAGCGCCAGCGTTCGCACGCCCGCGGCACTCGCGTGCTCGCGCGCGTATCGCAGCAAAGCCGACTTTCCGATGCCGGCCTCCCCCCGGACGAGCAGTGCACCGCCCTGCTCTTCCAGGCGACCAAGAACCCGGTCGATGCGTTCGCGCTCGGCCTCGCGCCCGATCAACTCGAAACTCGAATCGCTCCGAGTGTCCTCGGTCACCACCTGAGGATAAGCCTCGGCACGAGCCCGCGCGAGCTCGTAGCCTCAGCGCTTGAGCTCGACCTCGACGAAGATCGCTGCACGCCCGCTGCGGTTGATGACGTTGTGCTCAGTGCCTGCCCTTCCGAGATAAGCCACTGCTGACTGCTGAGTCATCTCACGGGTGCTGCCGTCCGGCTCGATGATTGCGAACGTTCCGCCGGTGACGGGAACGACGATGTAGTCGTATTCGTGCGTGTGGTGACCGGTGTCCTCGCCGTCCTGGAAAGTCCACGTGGTGATGCGCACCCGATCGTCGTCGGCGCTCGTCGTCGCTTGCGCGGCGGCCATGTCCAGCTCCTTTTATCAGAACCAGCCGATGAGATCCCTGCGTTTCGTCGGTCTTCAAGGGCATGACGAATCCAACGCAGGCCCCTACCAATGTCTCGAGCATCGGCGTAGCGATGTTCACGATCGCCGACCAGGACGCGGCGATTGCCTTCTACACACAGACCCTCGGCTGGGAGCTGCGCTCAGACGTCGCCTTCGGCGGGGGCGGCAACCGCTGGGTCGAGGTCGCGCCGCCTGGGTCGATCACTCGTCTCGCGCTCAACCCACCGATGGGCGAATGGCAGCCGGGTGGCAGCGCGATCGGAGTCGAGACGCCGGACGTCAACGCCGAGTACGCCCGCGTCAGCGCGATCGAGGGCGTGACCACCACCGAGCCGATGGGCGGCGTCGGCCCGGTTCCGCGGATGTTCTCGATCGCGGATCCGGACGGCAACCACATCTGGGTCGTGCAGACGAGCGCCTAGCGCCCAGCGCCCCGCCGGGGCCCGGCTCCAGTCGCGGGCCCCGGCTCGGTGTGTCGGGCACCGCAATCAGGTCAACCGTGACCGATGCCGGTCACGGGCTGCTGCCCATCTGCTCCATCAGGCGCTCGGTGGTCAGACCGTATCGTCCGAGAATCTGCTGGTCGCGGTCGGGGTCGATCGGGTCGGGCAGCTGGCTCAGAACGTCGCGGATGAACGCATCTGAGTAGCCCAGCCGGTGCAGAATCCGAGCGACTTCCTCGTGTGACCGGGGGTTTGGACGTTCGCTCATCTGGTGAGCATACGCTCACCACTACCCGCCGACGGTCTGCGCCATGACCCCCAAGCTACGCCCTGATCACGCCGTCGCGGGCTCAGTCACCCGGGCTCACAGCGTGGAACTCGATCCGGTACACAGGCGTATCCTCGTCGATCGGCCCGGCGTGCGCCGCGCGCCTGCGCAGCGTCTCGCGGTCCGGCTCACCGGCTCGGCGGACGTCCTCCCCGGTGATTGCCGCGAACGGCACGAGCTCGATCGCGTCGACCTCGATCTCACCGAGACCGACGCGATAGCGACCGCCCTCCTTGACCCTTGGCCGCTTCCATAGCCGGACCGAGACCGTGATGTCCCCGGCCAGGACGTCGTTGCGCAACTCGCGGCTGAACTCCACAGGCGCGCCGACTACGAATCGCTCTCGGGGAGCAGAAGCTGTTGGGCCGGGGATGGTGACGGCGCCCCATTTCCGAGTCCGACATCCTCGCGTCGTCCGGCCTTTCGCCAGTGCCCGACCACTTGTCGCGACGTCGCGCTGTGCCAGCCGGCCGCCGGGCACAGCGGACGGAAGCTCACGGTCCCGTCGGAGATCTCGAGCACCTCGCCGTAGATGAGGCGGTTCTTGATTCGGACGAGCACGAGATCGTGAGTGGCGATCCGTTCGACGCGCATCATTCGCCTCCGTGCCATCTCATCGCTCGGGACAGTATCGGCGGCAGCGGCGGCTTCGTTTCCAGCTGCGCCGGGACTCGTGGGCGCCGGCTCGGCTCAGTGCGCAGCGAACCGAGGGCGGACGGTCACGGACACGATCGAATGGAAGGTGACAGGAACCGACTGAATTCGGCTCGCCGAGTGACCGGGGGTGTTGATGGCGCGTGTTTGGCGACCCGATATCCTGTTCGCCTCTTACCGACACATTGGAGACGACGATGTCAGAGGCGCTTGAAGTAGTGAAGCGATTCGAGTCGCTTATGGTGCAACGGCTGAATGAGGGGGAGGGACCGTCGGACGAGGAGCGCCTCCAACAGATTCTGGCGCTTCTCGACGAGGACGTCGTGTTTCACGTCTGCCCTTCCCTGCCTCACGGAGGTGATCACGTCGGGCATCAGGGTTTCTTCAATCTCCGAGATGCATTCACCAAGGCGTGGATCCTCGTGAGCGGGGGCAATCACGAATACGTCGACGTCGGCGACGGGGAGCGGGCGATCGTCCTGACAAATCCGTCCATCTTCAAGTCGCGCCAGAGCGGACGCGTGATCTCATTTCGGATGGTCGAGCTGATCACGGTCCGCGACGGGAAGATCGTCGAGTTCATTCCGTTCTACTGGGACACCGTCCCACTCGCCGAGGCGGCCGCCGCGAAAGCGGCGTGATCGCTGCCGCAGCACGAGCCGTCGCGGGCTCACCAAAAGCGCCGGGCGCACTGACACGAACCTCCGAACCTGGCCGAGAAAACGAACTATGTAGCGCGGACAACCTCGACCCCACCCCCGTCCCCGGCTCGCGGTCGAGATAAACCGCGCGTGGCGCGGACAACCTCGACCCCACCCTCCTCATCGACACCCGGTCGAGATCAACCGCGCGTACCTGTTCGCTTCTCGGCCAGGTTCTTCCGGGCGCCCCGTTACCGCGCTGTTACTCGGCGTGTGATACCCACGGCCGGAGCATGCGCGCCGTTCACATTCTCTGGCTGTCCCTCGTCTCAGTCGCCTGCGCCGTCGAGTCGCCGCGTGTGGGTCCTCGACCAGGCCGAGCAGCTCCACCTCGAATGCGAACCTCACCAGCGCGGGGCTAGCGTTCGCAGAGTGCATGCGCTCGCACGATGTGCCGAGCTTCCCTGACCCCAATCCGGGCGGGGGTGTGTTCACCCAGCAGATCATCCGCGCAGGGATCAATCCGCAATCCCCGGCATTCCAGTCCGCCATGAGCGCGTGCCAGAGAATCGCGCCAGGCGGGAAGGCCGCCTATGGCCCGACGCCCGGGGCTCGCAAGGTCGAGCTGGTCATGCTCGCTGAGTGCATGCACAAGCACGGGCTGAGCACGTTCCCCGACCCCACGACGTCGGCGCCGTCCAGCGTCGGCGGCGTGTCGCTCGGCGACTCCGGGGAGTATCTCTCGGTGCCCGAGTCGCTGATCCAAGCCCCTGCATTCAGGCAGGCCGCGACCGCGTGCGGGTTCCCGGTCCCGGGTGGACCGAAGCGGGTGGCGATCGGTTAGAGCGATGCCTGCTGAGCGTCTCGCAACCCGGACATCGCCCCACTCGAGCCCCTGGCCGAGCCGTCCTGCGTAACCCACTACGTATCGTGGCTATGGCTGGCCTCGCTCACTCATGCTCCAGAAGCCACGGTCCGCTGTTACGGGCCTGTTACGCCGCCGCAGCTATAAAGATTCCGTGCTCGCGCTCGCGGGCGAGCGGGCCGAGCACCCCAACACGATGCCACGGGGATCATGCATCCACCGACGCGCTTGGCCGGTCTCCGCGACCACGGTGTGCTTGGCCGCGGCGATTGTCGGCTGCGGTGGCACGAGGGCCAAGCCGACTGCCTCCTCGAGCCCTTATGGCCCGAGCAATTCGCCGGCCGCGCTGTCTCGATGCATGCGTGCCAACGGCGTCTCGGGCTTCCCTGACCCGCGCGAAGGGCCAAACGGTGGCGGTGTGGGATTCCCAGGCGGCCTGTTCGTGACCTCGGACGACTCGATCGTCGTGATGGGGATCCCGTTCAGCGGGCCGGCGCTGCTTCACGCGGAGAACGTCTGCAAGGCGTATCTACCGCCCAGCGGTCCGCCGCCCGCGGTGTCCGAGAGTCAAAGGGAGCGGGCGATCGCCAATGCTGAGTGCATGCGCAAGCATGGCGTGCCGAACTTCCCGGACCCGACGTTCTCAGGCGGCCAGGGCAACGCCGGGCTTGGCGGGGTCAACCCCGAATCGCCCGCGTTCAAGCAGGCTGCGGCCGCGTGCGGCGACGAAGGCACCGGCGGGCAAATCAGCTTCGCCGCGCCGTAATAGGGCTGCGGTCTCGTCGTCGCGGCCGGCAAGCTCCGAGTCAAGCGTCTGGAGCGCGTCGCGCATCGCTTTCGCGTAGGCAGGCTCGGACAGCCGTCGCATCACTTCTTCGTGCGCGACGTCTTCGACCACGGCGCAGACCCACCAGATGTTTCCGAACGCGTCGCGGATGCGACCCGTTCGGTGCCCGAACGCATGGGTGGCGGGGCGGGTGACGACGCGAGCGCCCGCCGCCACCGCTTTGTCCATCGTCGCGTCGGCGTCATCAACGAACACGCGCAGCAGCGCGGGCATCGCCGGCCAGCCCGCGCGCTGGTCGAACGCGAGCAGGACCGTGTCGCCAACCCGGATCTCGGCGTGGCCGATGCTGCCGTCCTCGAGCCGCACCCGCCCCAGCTCCTCGCCGTCGAAGACGGTCGCGATGAACTCGAGCAGGCGTCCGGTGTCGCTGGTCACGATCCACGGCGTGACGGTCGTGTACCCGCCGGGTGCGCTGCTGCGCATGTCGTCCCTCCTTGCTGGTTGACCGAGCGCTCGGAGGGTGACATCGATCTAGGCCAGGTCCTGCCCTAGTGCCCCGTCAAGAAGCGCGGCACTAGACGATGTCGGTCGTGCTAGTCGGCGTAGCCGGGATCCTCCGCGTCGAGCACCCGTCGCATGGCCGCGAAATGACGGCGGCTGAACTCGCGCGACGCGCTCGCGGGCAGCTTCGCCAGCTTCGCGAGCGTGGCCTCGGGCACCTCGCGCAGGGGCGTGCCGATCGAGCGAGCGAGCAGCTGCGCGTGACAGGCGCGCTCGAGCCCATAGAGGGTCGTGTACGCCTCGGCAACCGTCGAACCGGTGACGACCGCTCCGTGGTGTCTGAGGATGAGCACCGTCTTCGTCTCCCCGAGGGCCTCTGCGATCCGCCGGCCCTGTTCCATGTCCGCGAAGGCCGCGTCGTACTCCTCGTTATAGGCGATCTTGTCGCGGAGCGTGATCGCCGTCTGCTCACTCATCCGCAGGCGGCAATCCTCGAGCATCGACAGGGCGACGGTCGCCGGCGAATGCACGTGGAGAACGGCCGCGCAATCCGGGCGCGCCGCGTGCACCGGATAGTGAATCCGGTACGCGATCCAGGCCATCATGTCGTCGGACTGCTCGAACTCCGCTCCGACGTCGACGAGATTCGAAGCTGTGACCTGAGACCAGTGCGTGTAGGAGGGCGTGATCAGCATGCGCTCCGGATCGTCCGGATGCGTCAGCGAGAAATGGTTCCACGTCCCCTCGTTGAGACCGTCTCGCACGGCGAGCCGATGCGCCGCCGCCAGATCCTCACGGGCCGCCGTGGTCGCGGCGGTGCCGTCGAGCGTGATCGTTGAGCTTGAAGACAATTGGACCTCCGATCGTCGAGAGCGACCTTCAAGCACCGGCGAGGTGGAGGATAACGCGGCGGGCTAGTGCTGCTCGACGGGCACCGCTAGATCGTGCGCTCGACGATCTCGACTCGGTACTGATCCGGGTCCCGCACGAAGCAGATCCTCGAGCCGCCTTCGCTGACGGTGTAGGGCGGCCGTTCCGGCTCGATGCCCTGGTTCGCGAGGCGAGCCAGCGCGCCGTCGAGGTCCGGCGTCGTGATCGCGATGTGGCCATACCCGGTGCCGATGTCGTAGGGCCCCTCGCGCCCGAAGTTGTAGGTCAGCTCCAAGCGAGGCTCGGGCCCGTCGTCGGGTAGGCCCATGAATACGTTGACCGCCTCGTCGCGGATCGGCATTCGTCCCTTTTCCTCGAAGCCGAGCGCCTCGTAGAACCGCACCGACCGGTCGATGTCGGTGATCCGGTAGCAGGTGTGAATCAGGCTCATGGCCAAAAGTCTGGCAGGTGCATCGGCCCGCTCGCCTCCACGCGCCCCGAAATCTCTTGGGGGTCTCAGCCGGTCACGGGCGACGGGGGCAAAGAGGCCGGGATCACGGTCACGGTCCGGCGCGCTCTGGCCGGTTTCCTGACGCTGGGCGCCGTCGCCGTGGCGTGGTTGACGAGCCTGCCGCTCGCGCCTGGCAGCGCGAGCGCCGTCAGGGTCAGCCGCTTGGAGCCGTGCGAGTGTAGCTTCGCGATCGTCCAGCAGAAGCGCCCGTTGCTCAACCGCGCTTTGGGGCTCGAGCCGGCCAGTGCGAGCCCGAGTGGCAACTGGTCGCAGACCTTGACGCTGGTCAGCGCGACGATCGTCGGATTGCTGACCTTCAGATGGAAGGTCACCTTTTCCCCCGCGCCAACGTCGGGCGGGGCCGTCTTGCTGAGCTTCAGCAGCCCGAAGATCCTCGTGGTCGCGGAGGAGATGTTGTTCGCGAGGTTTGGATCGAGCGCCTCGGTCGTTACAGAGCCCGTGTTCACCTCGGTGCCTAGTGCCTCGATGCTCGCCCGGGCGGTGACGGTGACCGTGGCGCCGGGAGCGATCGTCCCCAGTTGACACGCAAACGGATACGGCGGCGACGGGACGCACGTACCTTGCGAGGTCGCGACCGAGAGCACGTGCATCAGCAGCGACGTCGTATCCGTAAGCGCGACTCCGGTCGCGACATCCGGTCCGTTGTTCTTGACGGCCAGCCTATACGTCAACGTCTGACCGACGATCGCCGTCGCATGGTTGACCGTCTTCACGATCTGGACGTCGGCGGTGGCTTGCGGCGGGAACCCGGCGATGACCGAGATGACGGCGCTCGCGCTTGCGGGTGGTCCGCAGGTCGGGCACGCCGTGGTCGCGGTATCGACGATCACGTCCGTCCCACTCGTCGCGGCGTTCGCCGCGTTCGCGGCGGTGCCATCAGTCCCGTGCGCAGCCGAAGCATTTGCCCCGCGTGCGGCCGAGGCATTCGCCGCATCCGCCGGCAATACGATCGCAAGCCAGCCCGCTCGCGGCGCATTCCTCGCGATGCTGGGTGTTACCGCGTTCGCCGCGATGTTCGACGTCACGAGGATCTGCGCAGAGGCGCCCGGAGTCAGCGTTCCGAGTGAACACGTCACCACCGTGCTGCCGACACCCGTGCAGAATCCCTGGCTCGGATGCACGGCAACGACGGTCTCGAACGGCGGCCTCGGGTCCGTGAGAGTCACTTTGGCCGCGGCGGTGGGCTGCTGGTTCTTGACCTCGATCGTATAGGTCACCTGACCACCCGGGGCGAAGGTGGTCGCCGACGGCGTGTTCTTGATCCCCAGCGTCGGCTCAGCACATCGATTGTGGCCGAGGCTAGCGCCGCCGGGCCGCAGCAGGTCGATGTCGTTGCGCTGGCATGGTTGGTGATCAGGCCGGAGTCGGAGCTCGCGAGGGAGACCACGATCTGGAACACCTGCGCAGCGCCGCTGGCGAGCGACCCAGCATCGCATGTCACTGTGCCATTCGCCTCGCTGCAGCCAGACGACCCCGAGACGAACGTTTCCCCGGCAGGCAGCGGGTCCGTCACCACGACGTTGTTGGCCGTGTTAGGCCCGGTGTCGGTCACCGCCAACGTATACACATCATTGCTCCCAGCTGCCACCGGGCTGACCGCCGCGAGCTTCGTGAGTGAAAGGGTCGCCTGGCAGTTCGACGGGGTGGCGGCCAGCGCGAAGCTGTCGGCCCCCGCGTCGTTGCCGGCGGGCGCGTCGCTGTCGCCGTTGTTCGCGACGGTGACCGCGTCGGCCGTGTTGGTGATGGTGGCCGCACCACACTGTGCGGCCCCGGCGACCGTCTGGAAGCACACTTGTACGGGGTCGCCGGTGAACGTTGTGGTCAACGTCGCGGGAAGGGGCGCACTCGTCCCCCAGGCGATGGTCACGGACACGTGCAGGGTCGTGTCAGTCCCCGAGTACGGTATCGACGAGATGTCGATCGTCTGCTGGCTGCTCGGGACTACGACCGCGTCCCAGCCGGGTACGACATTGCCGTTCGCGTCGGTGATCGTCACCGTCATCTCGTTGTAGTCGGCCGAGGTGATGCCGCCCAGCGCGATCTGGCTCCAACCCGTCACATGTCCGGACTGGCCATCGCAGTAGTAGCTCGCTGGGGTAACGGTTTCGCTGGCGGTGTTGTTGACACAGCTGGTCCCACCGAATGTTGCGCTGAACAGCTCGAATTCGCCCGAGTCGCCCAGCACCCACAGGCAGTCTGGGTTCTGCGGCTCCTGTGCGATCGTGTAGGCCCTGATGGGCCTGCCGGAGCTTGTTTGCACGAAGCCGGCGCACGGGGCTGCGATGGCGAAGTCCCAACACGCATAGGTCGCCGTCCCGGTCGTATCGTTCGTGTAGGCGAAGTACAGCTTTGACCCCACGTTGAGGACTCCGCCCTCAGCGTTGTAGTTGACGGTGTCGCCCGCGACCAGCTGGCCCCACGGAGCTTCTCCGAGCGAGGCACCGGTCAGGCTGAAGCAGTCAAACGGCTCCGAGGTCGCGCTCGCCGCGGCCGCGCCGCAGATGCCCGTCACGTCCCCGCTCGCGTTCAGGGTCGGCGCCAGCACGTCGTTGACCACGTTGAAGGCACCATTGGGAAAGATCGCTCCGCCGTAGGACTTGATCGGAAAGCCGGAGCACAGCGCATTGGTCGTCGTGTCGAGGCATGTCAGGTCACGCGGTGCGCCAGACGACAAACTGGTGGCGATGTTGCCGAACACGTAACGACCGTCGAACGACTGGAGCTCGCTGAATACGCTCGTGGCGCTCGTGGTCGAGCCCGGGTCGCTCGACACTGGGTAGCCGGGGCATTCCGTAGCGGTCGTGTAGTCAAAGCAGTAGATCGGCGCATTCGGGCTCGTCCCGATCACGTAGTAGTCCGTGCCGATCTGTGCGCCGCCGTTGATCTGTACATCGCGACCGTCGACATTGGGACCGGGCGCGTTGGCGAGCTGCGTATACCCGCAGGAGGTCTCGTTAGTCACATCGATGCACGAGACGCCGATGCTCGTGCTTCCCTGAACGCCTGCGGGGAAGTAAATCTTGCCGCTTGACTGATCGACGGCCGCGTACGGGTAGTAGCTCGTGTCGAGCGTATCCCCGCCGGTCCCGAGCGGATCACCGGCGGTCTGCGAGACGTAGAGGAACGGATAGCCGGGGCACTCGGCGCCGCTGGCTTGCACGTGGCAGTCGATAGTGGTGTCTGTCGTGCCCGCGGTGCGATGGTGGTGCAGGTTGTAGACGTTCGCGCCGATGAAGATGGGCTGGAACCCGTCGCCATTGGATGTGGGGACGGCGAAACCCGACTGCGGAGTCCCGACCGGCACCGACGTGCCGGTGGAGCCTCCCACCTGGGCTCCGAGCGCGCCGATCGCGTTCACGCCGGACGCGGGTTCGCTCGTGACGTACGTCGAGCCGCCGTTCGTCGACCATTCGGGCGTCAGCCCCGGCGGCGTCTGCAGCGACCCGGGCACGTACGTCTCATCGCCGGCGATCGCATCGGTGATCGTCGTCTGCGCGGGCGCGCCCGTGTCGTTGCGGTAGCTCAGCACCCACTTGAGCGCGTCACCTGGATTTGCGGGGCCGGAGGCGCCGCCGCCGGTCACGGCCTCGCCGGTCGCGGGATCGGCGCCTGTGCTCGAGAACGTCGAGATCGAGGTCGTAGCCGCGGTCGCCGACGACGCTGACGCGAGCGCGATAACCCCCAAGAGCGCCAGCAGCAAGAGGAGTGCTCCCCAAGCATCCAGCCGCAATAAACCCACGTACGATCGCGCTCGCATTTCGCACCCTCGCCTTCTCGCCTACTTCGAGCCCCATGGCCCGTCGCGGCCCCTGGGCCGCTCGCGCAATACACTATTCGCCGGAGCGGGCCAACGCAAACATGCCGCAGGCGCCGGCGGTAAGGCGGGTTATGCGTCGCCGGTGAGCTCGGCGATCGCCGTCTCCCAGCGCGCAAATCCGGCCTCGACGACGGCCTGGCCGGCCGATGGGATCCAGTGGACCGCGCGCCGGCAGCCCAGCGCCTCTAGCTGCTCGAGCGCCGCCGGGTCCGCCGGTGCGCTCATGACCATGAAGTCCACGGGCCGGTCCGCGCGTGCGCGCAGCTCCGCCACTCGCTCGGGCAGCCCATCGGGCTCGTAGTTCGGAAACCACGCGTCTCCGAACGCCAGCACGCGATCGAGTACGGTCGGCCCCTCGCCTCCGACGAGAATCGGCGGATGAGGGCGCTGCGCGGGCTTGGGATAGGACCAGATCCGGTCGAAGTTGACGAACTCCCCGTGGTAGCTCGCCTCGTCCTGGCTCCAGATCGCCTTGATCGCCTCGATGCGCTCGCGCATGAGCCGCATCCGTGAGCGGGGGTCCGTACCGTGGTTGAGCATCTCCTCGCGGTTCCAGCCCGCCCCGACCCCGAACTCGAAGCGCCCACCCGACAGGCGATCGATCGAGGCCACCTCTTTCGCCGTCGTGATCGGATCGCGCTCGATCACGAGACAGACGCCGCTGCCCACCCGCAGCGAGGAAGTCGCCGCCGCAGCCGCCGTCAGCGCGACGAACAGATCGTAGGTATGGAGGTACTTCCTCGGCAGCTCGCCGCCATCGGGATACGGCGTTTCGCGGCTCGCCGGAATGTGGGTGTGCTCCGCGAAGAACAGCGATTCGTGGCCGCGCTCCTCGACCATGCGGGCGAACGGACCCGGGCCGATGGCGTCATGAGTGGGGAAGTATCCGATTCCGAAGTCCATGGCGGCCAGTCTACGTATGCGGCGCGGCCGCATCCCCGCGGCGCGGCGTGGCCGGGCGGCAAGTCGCCGGATACGATGAAGCCGACGTGCGTGGCGGCGGTGCTCGGTGACCTCGCACGGAGCAGCTGGCGGTTTTGAAGTTGGTTATCACAGTGACGACTTCCCTGGAGGTAATCGTGGCCAAGCTCATAACGGCAAGCGATCCGCTACGGGGGAATTGACGATGGCCGCGAGCGGAAAGGTCATCGTCAGTTGCGCGGTCACTGGGTCGATCCACGTCCCAACCGTCTCCGAGTACCTCCCGATCACGCCGGCTCAGATCGCCCAGGGCGCGATCGGCGCCGCCGAGGCGGGCGCGGCGATCGTGCACCTGCATGCGCGCGACCCCGAGACGGGGCGTCCGACCCCCGACCCGGACGTCTTCGCTGAGTTTCTCCCGGAGATCAAGGCCGGCTGCGATGCGGTCATCAACATCACCACCGGCGGCGGGCACGGGATGTCGCTGGAGGAGCGAACAGCCGCCTCGCGCCGCTTCAAGCCGGAGCTGTCCTCACTGAACATGGGGAGCATGAACTTCGGGCTGTTCCCGGTCCTCGATCGAGTGAAAGAGTTCAAGTACGCCTGGGAGGGCGAATACCTGGAGAACTCGCGCGATTTCATCTTCCGCAACACTTACAAGGACATCGAGCGGCTGGTGACCGAGCTCGGCGCCAATGGGACCCGATTCGAGTTCGAGTGCTACGACGTCGGCCATCTGTACAACCTGGCGCACTTCGTGGACCGGGGGGTGATCTCGCCGCCGCTGTTCGTGCAGCTGATCTTCGGCATCCTCGGTGGCATCGGTCCAGAGGCCGAGAATCTCATGCACATGAAAACGACGGCCGATCGGCTGTTCGGCGATGACTACTACTTCTCGGTCCTCGGCGCGGGACGGCACCAGACCCGGCTGGTGACCTTGGGTGCGATCCTCGGAGGCAGCGTTCGCGTGGGGTTGGAGGACAGCATCTACCTGGCCAAGGGCGAGCTCGCGAAGTCCAACGCAGATCAGGTCACGAAGATCTGCCGCATCTTGAACGAGCTGTCGCTCGAGGTCGCCTCCCCGGCCCAGGCGCGCGGGATGCTGGCGCTGAAGGGCGCGGAGAACACGGCGATCCGCTGAGCCTCTCCGGATCGCACCGATGGGCTTGCCGAGACCCGGCGCGCGGCCACGCGCGTGAAGAGATGCGACGAAGCGAGCTAACCCGCCGCCGCGCCGGCGCCTTCCTTGAGCACCTGGTAGATCTCGGCGATGTCGCGATGCTCGTAGCCGAGCTCGGTCGCGCGCGTCAGGACCTTGTCCGCGGTCTCGGCAGACGGCAGCGGCACGCTCTCTTCCTGGCCCGCGGCCAGCGCGAGGCGGATGTCCTTGTGCATCATCCCGACGTCGAACCAGGTCTCGTCGGGCCGGTCGAGCACGAGCGGGACCCGGGCTTTGAGCATCGGCGAGCCGATCGGACTCGAGGCCATCGCGTTGGCGGCCACGTGGGGGTCGATCCCATCGCGTTCGGCCAGCAACAGGCCTTCGGAGAACGCGAGCATCTGGACTCCCAGGCTGATGTTGATGGCCAGTTTCATCACCAGCCCCTGACCGTTCTCGCCGATGCGCAGCGGCGTCCCAAGGACCTTCAGGACCGGCTCGATGCGCGCGTACGCGTGCTCGTCGCCGCCTACCAGGATCGTCAGCGTTCCACTCTGGACCTGTGGAACGCTCCCGGACACCGGCGTGTCGAGCATCAGCGCGCCGCGTCCCTCCTCGCGTACGCGGCTGGCGAGGGCACGACTCGCGCTCGGGCTGATCGTGCTCAGATCGGCCCATAGCTTGTCCGGGCCGAGCCCCGCGAGCAGCCCGTCGGGCCCTGCCGCGATTGACTCGACGACGCCATCGTCTGGAAGCGACGTCATCACGATGTCGGCCGCCTGTGCAACCGCCCGCGGCGTGTCGACCCACCGCAGGCCCTTCTCGACGAGCCACTCGCTGCTCGATTGATCACGAGCCTCGCCGTAGACCGTGTAGCCGGCGCCGAGGTAGCGCGCGGCCATGTTGCCGCCCATGTGGCCGAGGCCGATGAATCCAATCGTTTCCATTGCGAAGGCCCTCCTTCAGTTGTGGCACGGTGACTTTGCTAGGCAGCTGCCGGGAGCGCCGCCGTCGTCGCCGCTCCGACGGCCTCGCGGCTTAGGGCGGCGATGAACGTACCGGCGTCCTGGTGGCGGTCGCGCGGGTGCTTCTCAAGCGCACGCATGACGATCGCGCCGAGGCCGGGCGAGACCGCGCTATTCGCGCATTCAGGCGGGACGGGGTGCTCGTTGAGGTGCATGAGCGCCAGCGTCGGCACGAGCTCGGCATTGAACGGCAAGCGGCCGGCGAGCAGCTCGTAGAGAATGATCCCGATCGAGTAGATGTCACAAGCCTCGGTTGCGGCGTCTCCGAGCAATCGCTCTGGCGACATGTACTCGACGGTGCCGAGGATCGAGCCTGGTGGGGTAACACCGTCTCTGCGCGTGCAGGCAATGCCGAAGTCGGCGATCTTGACGAGGCCGGAAGGATGCACGATCACGTTGGCGGACTTCAGATCGCGGTGGATGATGCCGTGGTCGTGGGTGAACCGGATCGCCTCGAGTATCTGCATCGCAATGTCGATCGCGCGGGCGGGCTCCAGCGGCGCGGCCGCGTCGATGAGCGCCGCGAGCGAACGCCCCGGTACGAACTCCATCGCGATGTAGTGCGTGCTGTCGCAAACACCGTGATCGACAATCTGCACGATGTTCGGGTGCTGGAGCGACTTGACGCACTGCGCCTCCTGGTGGAATCGATCAGCGACGGCTTCGTCTTCGACCAGCACCTGGTGCAGGATCTTGAGCGCAACCTCGCCGCCGCAGAGGAGATCGCGGGCTCGGTACACGATGGCCGTAGCACCGGATCCCACTCGCTCGAGCAACGCGTAGCGACCAGCGATAACTCGACCGCGGTGCGCGTCCGGCGCCGCTCGCAGCGAGCGCCTAACCTCAGGCGTCGGTGTCCGCGCATACGGCTCGGCCCTGACCGTCGACTCTACCAGGAGCGCGGCTCGCATCCTCGCCGTCCAAGCTCAACGAAGCTCGGATGCGCACCGAGCGAGCGCGTCCTGCGCGGCGTCAGCACGGTCCTGAGCCGCGCGATAGACGACGTAGGCGTTGAGACCGCCCCGAACTCGCCAATCCTCATACGCCTCACGGGCCTCTCGTCCGGCCTCTTCGCATGCCCAGCACAAGCAGTCGAACACGGTTGCGCCTGCGGGAATGAAGCGCGAGAACACGAGCTCGCCCACGCCCTGCTTGGCTACCGCTCCGAACGGGCCAGCAGGGGCTTCGAACGGGCCACTGGGCACGACGGCGCTCATCGGATTGGCTCCCGTGCCTCGGGCAGCGCGCGGATCTCCGCCAGTTGCAGGGCCATCGCCTCGATCTGCCGGAGGTCGGCCAGCTCGCTTTTCGATTCGCCTCTGAGGACTGCGGCGGCGTCCACGGCACGATCGCGACTCCATCGACGTCTCCAGATCCTGGAGCGCAGCGAGCGGATCATCAGTCCGCGCTCCCCGGGGAAATCCGTATATCGAGCGTGTGTGCCATCTGGGCTCAGTAATGGACTATCCCGCCGCAGGGAGGTCAGCGCCATACCCCCGCGCTGGAATCAACCCGGAGGAATGCCGGAGATACGAGGTAGGGCAAGCCCGACCCCGCGGCCACGGGTTTCGATTCCGCGGTGCTCTAGCTGTCGTCGAAGTCGGCCGCGACGATCCGCTCGCCGTGCACGTCTGCGGCCGCGGCCGAGGCCAGCCAGACGATCGGCGGGCCCATCACCGCTGGGTTCAGCAGCCCGGCGCGGATCCCGTCAGGGATTGCGTCGGGGACCATCCCGGTGGCCGTCGCGCCGCCCGGCAGCAGGATGTTCACGCGCACATCGCTCCCCTCCAGGTCGGCGATCATCACGCGCGCGAGCGCCTCGACGCCGGCCCCCGCCGGTCCGTAGGGGACGAAGCCGCCACGGGTCATGGTGGACTCGTTCATCGAGATCATCACCACTCTGCCGCCGCCCGTCTCGAGCATCCGCGGCACGACGGCGCGCGCGACCAGGAACGTGCCGGTGATCTTGGTGTCGATCACGGCTCGGAAGCCCGTCGGGTCCACGCGCCAGAACGGCTGCGGGTCGGTCAGGAACCGCGGGTTGACCGTCCGCATGCCGATACCTGCGTTGTTGACGAGGAAGTTGACGGTGCCGAGTTGACGGTAGGCGTCGTCGATCGCCCATCGGACCGAGCTCTCGTTGCGCACGTCGAGCTCGATCGGCACCGCGTCTCTTCCGAGCAGACGCGCGGTCGCGCCGGCCCGCTCGCGCTCGCGGCTGGTCACTGCGACGTTGGCGCCCGCGTCGATCAGCGCCCGCGCCATCGCCAACCCGAGCCCGCTGCTTGCTCCGGTCACGAGCGCGCGCGTGCTGTCAAGGGCTACGGGCACCGACGCGTGAGCTTACTCCCGGCCCCCAGGCTCACCGACCTTCACCGTCGGAGCTTCACCTGGTCCCCCGGTTGGAGCGCGGTCGGACTCAGCTGCGGGTTCAACGCTTCGAGCTCCGTGATCGTGATCCCCGTGTCGTTGGAGATCGAGCCGAACGACTCGCCGCTGCGCACCGTCCAGAGCATCGGCTCAGGTGACTTCGGCTTGGGTGGCGGCGGCGGCTTCAACCCCCACACGTTCACGTTCACCCGTGCGAGATACATCGGATCGCCGCGGAGGCTGAACACCTGCAGTTGGGCCGCCGTCAACGCCCGCTGTGGCGGGGTCGGCGAGCCCGGGCGCAGCCTGACTCGTGCTCCGGGTTGCAGGGTCGCGGGATTCAGATGCGGGTTCAGCGCCTCGAGGGTCGTCAGGTCGATCCCAGTCTGCTCGGCGATCGAGCCGAAAGACTGCCCGTCCTGGACTATCCAGAAGAGCGGCCCCAGCGGCTTTGGCGGTGGCTGTCGTGGCCGTTGCGGGTGTGCCTGCAGCTTCAACTGCTCCCCGGGAATGAGGTTGAGCACATCGACCTCGGGATTCATGACCTCGAGCTGTGAGACCGTCAGGCCGGTCTTCAGGGCGATCGAGGAGAACGTGTCGCCCGACTGGACCGTGTAGTAGGGAGGAACGTGCCGGCCGGTCGCATGACTCGCGACCGGTGTGCGATCGCGTGCACTCGACCCACCCAAAGGATGTGTAATGAGCGCGGCGAAGACGGCGAGGACGACCAGGAGCGCAAGGGGACCCACGTAGCGGGGTACTCCCCGCCGTCCCGGACTGCTTGCGACGTGGTAGTCCATCCCTGCTGTCAACCCAACGACGTTGCGCCAAGGATAGACCTCGAGCGCGCGCGAGACGCGCCGGCTGACCGCTACGAGCCCTACGCCGTGGCGTTCGGACCGAGCTTGTACATCCCGAGACGCGCGGCGGTCAGCACGCCCTGCTGCGTCATCTCGCCGAGCAGCTGCAAGACCTTCATGTCCCCCTGCGACCCAGTCGGCATCTGGCCGCGGCGGCGGAGCTCGGCCATGATGTCGGCCGCTGAGCACTCGCTGCCCATGCCGGCGCGCACGACCCCGACGATCGCTTCTCGGACCCCGCTGTCGGACGCTTGGCCGCCGGTGCTGGAAATCGACACGGCGACACTGTACACCTTGGGATCGGCGACGCAGCGACCTGGGTAACCTGCGAGCCCCGGCACGACAAGGAGGCAGAGATGTCAGAGAACGGCGCGAGCCCTGAGCGGTTGGCTGAATTGCGCGAGGCGGTATTGGGACCGGTGCTGACGCCCGGCGATCCCGCCGAATCAGGCCGGGTGCCGGCGTGGAACGGCCTGTGCTCCCCGACCTACGAGGATGCGCGCAAGGCGTGGAACGGCATGTTCGATCGCCGGCCGAGCGTGATCGTGTTGCCGATGGGGGTCGCCGACGTCCAGGCGGCGGTCGCGTTCGCGCGCGCGAACGATCTCCCCGTCGCGGTCCGGGGCGGCGGCCACAGCCTTTCGGGCGCGAGCACGATCGACGGCGGCGTGCTGATCGACCTGAGGCTGATGCGGGGCGTCCGCGTCGATCCAGAGCGGCGTATCGCCGTGGCCGCTGCCGGAACGTTGTTCTCGGAGTTCGACCGCGAGACGCAGCTGCACGGCCTGGCCACGACCGGCGGCATGATCTCCCATACGGGCATCGCGGGCCTGACGCTGGGCGGCGGCGTGGGGCGCTTCATGAAGAAGCGCGGCTTGAGCTGCGACAACGTCCTCGGCTTCGACGTCGTCACGGCCGATGGCGAGTGGCGCCACGTCGACGCCGATCACGAACCCGAGCTGTTCTGGGCGTTGCGCGGCGGCGGCGGGGGTTTCGCGGTCGTCACGCATTTCGAGTACGCGCTGCACCCGCTCGGTCCGACAGTGTTCGGCGGCTTCCTCGGGTGGCCGCTCGCCGAGGCGAGAGAGGTGTTCTCGGTGCTGCGGGAGGAGATCGCCAGCGCGCCCGACGACCTCGCCCTCGAGTTCATCATGTCGACGGCGCCGGAGGCGGAGTTCGTCCCGCCGCAGCTCCAGGGCCAGCCGATCCTCACGCTGGTCATCACGTGGATGGGCGACGATCACGCCGAGGGCGAGCGCTACATCGCGCCGTTCAGGCAGAAGGTCGTGCCGCCCCTCGACGTGATCGCACCGTTCCCGTACGCGCTGCTGCAGTCGATGCTCGACTACCTCTCGCCTCACGGCCGGCGCGTGTACAACAAGATCGGTTACGTGAAGGAGCTGACGGATGAGCTCACCGACACGGCAGTCTCGCTCGCGGAGAAGTTCCCGAACCAGTTCGCTCTGTTCGAGCTGACGCAGCTCGGCGGCGCCGTCGGCCGCGTCGACGTCGACGCGACGCCCGCGTCGGCATTCAGAGAGCCAGGGTTCTTCTACATTGCGGGCGCCAACTGGATCGATGAGGACGACGACGAGGCATCGCTCGAGTGGACTCGTGCTGCCGATGCCGCGCTCGGTCGCTTCCGGCTTCCCGGCCGCTACATCAACTTCCTCTCCGAGGATGACGAAGAGGACCCGGCAGGCGCGCTCGGCGCCGGCACGTTCGCGCGCTTGGCGGCGGTCAAGGCAAAGTACGACCCGAGTGGCCTCTTCTCGCGCAACCCGAATGTCCGCGCCCCCGCCCTGACCGGCTAACCGACCGGCGCCGGAAACTCCACCGCGGTCTCGGACGCGAGCTGCTCCAGCCGCGCGACGAGGTCGTCGGGAAGCGGCACGCCGAGGCGCGTTCGCTCGGTGCGCGACGCCGCACGGCGTTCGCCGGGGAGCAGGACGCTGGCCCCAGGCTTGGCAGGGACGGTATGGACGTAGTCGGCGAGGCGCCGCATCTCGGCGAGGAAGTCAGCGGGATCGATGAACAAGTCGGGTCGCCAGGCCGCGAAGAACTGTCCCTGCGTCCACGTGGGCGAGGTCGTCTGCCAGACCCCGGATCCGTTGCCGGCGACGATGCCCAGCACGTCGACCATCAGCGCGAGGCCGTAGCCCTTGTGCGGCGCTACAGGGCTGCCGAGCAGCTCGAGGCTGCCGTCGCCCCTGAGCATCGCGCCCGGGTCGGTGGTCGGGTTGCCGTCGGCGTCGAGTAGCCATCCCTCGGGTACGGTCCTCCCGGCGCGGTTGGCGGCGATCACCTTCGATCCGGAGACCGCGCTCATCGCGATGTCGAGCACCAGCGGGGGCCCGTTGCCGACCGGTGCCGCGAACGCGAACGGGTTGGTGCCGACCACGCGCCGCAGGCCGCCCGGCGGGAAGCTCGAGACCGGCGTGTTGGACGTCACGATCCCCAGCATGCCGTTCGCGGCCGCCATCTCGGCGAAGTAGCCGTTGGCGCCGAAGTGCCGGGCGTCGCGTACGGTGACCATGCCGATGCCCGTCGCCTGCGCCTTGGCGATCGCCGCGTCCATCGCCCGGTGGGCGACGACCGGCCCGAATGCCCGGCCGGAGTCCCACGCCGCCGCCACCGGCGAGTCGCGCAGGACCGTGACCGTGCCGCGCGGGTCCACGTTGCCGTCGCGCAGCCCGGGTGCGTAGTGCACGTGGGTCGGGAGGTTGACGATGCCGTGGGTGTCGACTCCGGCGAGGTCCGCGTCGTGCAGGACCGCGGCGCCGAGCGCCGCCTCATCGTCCGCCATGCCGAGCCGGCCCAGCACATCAGCGATGAACTGGCGAAGCGGCTCGCTCGGATACCGGGGCACTCAGTAGAGCTCTTGCGAGGCGAGCCCCGCTCCCTCGGCCAGCGCGGCGAGCTTCGCCCAGGCGATCGCGGGATCGACCATCTGCGAGGTCGCGGAGGTCGCGAAGCCGCAGTCGACGCCTGCGATCACGTTCTCGCGGCCGACGAGCTTCGCGTAGCGGGTGATCCGGTCGGCGACGAGCTGGGGATGCTCGATGTAGTTCGTCCTGCAGTCGATCACACCGGGAACGAGCACCTTGCCCTCGGGTAGCTTGACCTCCTCGAACACGCGCCACTCGTGATCGTGACGGGGGTTGGCGCCCTCGAACAGGATCGCCGCCGGCCGCGCCGTGAACACCTGCTCGATGATGTCCCGCAGCGCGACATCGTGGTGGTGCGGGCCTTCGTAGTTGCCCCAGCACACGTGCATGCGCATCGACTCCGGCGGGATGTTGCGCGTAGCGTGGTTGATGACCTCGATGTGGGTCGGCATCGTCCGCGCGTAGTCGTCGTACACGTGATGCCCGAACGCGAGGTCGGGGCAGTCGAGCTGCAGCAGGAAGCCGGCCGCGTGGATCGCCTCGTATTCGGGTTGCATCGCGTCGGCCAGCGCCCACAGGTACTCCTCGTGCGTCGTGTAGTACTGGTTCTCCAGGATCTGCGAGATGACGCCCGGCGAGGCCGCGCTGATGAACGCCTCGGTTGCATCCGCCTCAGTCAGCGCGGCGGTGAGATTGTCGATGTCGGTCCGCACAGACCCGAGTTCACGGGAGCGCACCGGACCGATGCAGGCCTGCAGGTGGATCTCGAGCGATCCGGCCCACCGCCTCGCGTAGTCCGGGTACTCGGCCATGTCGCGCGGGATCGGGAGGTTGCCGGTGCCGCCGAAGCCATCGAGACGCTCGGTGATGTAGGCGACGTAACTAACCTTGCCCGCTTCGCCGTCGTTGATGACATCGACGCCGGCCGCGCGCTGGCGCGCGACGACGTCGGTCACGTCCTTGCTCACGAGCTCGTCGAAGCCGTCGACTTCGACGCTCTCACCCCGATCCATCTGCGCGAGCAGCGCAGTCAGCTCGCGCGAACGCGGCAGGCTCCCCGTGTGCGTGGTCAGCACTCGCTCAGTCGAAATTTGCATCTCTCGTTCCTCTCCGTCAGTAGCCCTTCCCGTCAGTAGAGCTCGCGTGAGGCGAGCTCCGCTCCCTCGGCCAACGCGGCGAGCTTCGCCCACGTGATCGCGGGATCGATCATCAGGTAGGTCGCGCCCGTCGCGAAGCCGCAGTCGACCCCTGCGATCACGTTCTCGCGGCCCACGAGCTTCGCGTAGCGGGTGATCCGGTCGGCGACGAGCTGGGGATGCTCGATGTAGTTCGTCGTCGAGTCGATCACGCCCGGGACGAGCACTTTGCCCTCGGGTAGCTTGACCTCCTCGAACACGCGCCACTCGTGCTCGTGACGCGGGTTGGCGCCCTCGAACAGGATCGCGGCCGGCCGCGCCGCGAGGATGGGCTGGATGATGTCGCGAAGGGGGATGTCGTGGTGGTGCGGACCCTCGTAGTTGCCCCAGCACACGTGCATGCGCATCGACTCCGGCGGAATGTTTCGCGTGGCGTGGTTGAGCGCTTCGATGTGGATCGGCAGGAGACGGTCGAAGTCATCGAACGTGGATTGCCCGAGCGCCAGGTCGGGGCAGTCGAGCTGCAGCAGGAAGCCGGCGGCGTGGATTGCCTCGTATTCGGGCTGCATCGCGTCGGCCAGCGCCCACAGGTACTCCTCATGCGTGTTGTAGTGCTGGTTCTCGACGAGGTGTGAGATGACTCCGGGCGAGGCCGCGCTGATGAACGCCTCGGTCGCGTCGGCCTGTGCGAGCGCGGCCGTCAGGTTCTCGATGTCGGTGCGCGCGGCTTGCAGGTCGGGGTAGCTCACGGGGGCGATGCACGCCTGCGGGTGCAGATCGAGCGAGGAGAACCAACGGCTCGCGAACTCGGGGTACTCGACGAGATCGGGCGGCGCCGGCAGGTTGCCGGTGCCGCCGAAGCCGTCCAGCCGCTCGGTGATGTAGGCGACGTAGCTGGTCTTGCCGGCCTCGCCGTCGTTGACCACATCGACGCCGGCCGCGCGCTGGCGGGCGACGATGTCGGCGACGTCCTGCCGCACCAGATCGTCGAAGGCCTCGACGCTTTCGCCCCGCTCGAGGCGGGCCAGCACCTCGGTCAACTCCGGCGAGCGCGGCAGGCTACCGGTGTGCGTCGTCAGCACTCGCTCGGTGGACAGTCTCATTCCGAACTCCTCTCGATCGTCTCAACCCGCGCGCACGTGCACGGATACGCTACGAGATCGCTGCGGCCCGTTTGAGGGGGTTGTATGAGAAGACCGCGTCGGGGTCGTACTTGGCTTTGATCTCCATCAGGCGTGCGTAGGTGTCCTCGCCGAACGCCTCGCGCATCCCGTCCTCGTCGTCCTCGGAGAGGAAGTTGACGTAGCGACCGCCCTGGCGGTAGGGCGCGAGCGCCGCGTCGGCGTCGAACACCCACTGGCGCGCGGGCTCGATGTCCTGCTCCTCAAGACAGTTAGAACCGAGCACATACGAGAACCGCGCCCGGCGAAACGCCGCCGGCACCGCCGTCTCCGCGACCGGCACGCGCGCGACGGCGCCACCGAGCTGCGCGAACTCGACCACGCAATGCGGACCCGGGAACCGCCGCGCGTGCTCCAACCCGATCGCGAAGATCTCCCCGCTCAGATCGTCAAAGAACCCGGGCATCGCCGCGCAATTGATCCGCCCGTGCGGCGCCAGCGGATCAGACGCCGCCTGCAAGAACGCATACGGAAACTCGCCCACGAGATCCAACAACGGCGACACCTTCTCACGCAACGGCGCGATCGCGCGCGCGCCCGCCTCCAGATCCTCCCCGATCCACGTCGCGGTCATCATCAAACACGACTCCCCCCGCAACGCCGGCGGGATGAACTCCGCCTGCGGACCGGTACAGAAGATCAACTGCACCCACAACTCCTCCGGCGCACCCGCGAGCTCCCCCCGAACCGCCTCAAAGACGTCCATCGCCTGCTCCAACGGCCACCCGAGATAACCACCATAGATCACCGGCCCGACCGGATGCAACCGATACGTGAAATGCGTCACGACCCCAAACACACCACCCCCACCCCGCAGCGCCCAGAACAAATCCGGATGCTCGCTCTGATCGACGTGCAACCACTCCCCATCCGCACTCACCACATCGAACGCGAGCACATTATCGACCGTCAACCCAAACTTCCGCATCAACCGCCCGACCCCACCAAACAACGTCAACCCACCAACCCCCGTATGCGACACCGTCCCACTCGTGACCGCCAACCCATGCGCCTGACACTCACGATCCAACTCCGCCAACAACGTCCCACCCCCAACCACCGCCACCCGCGCGCCCGCATCGACATGCACCCCACGCAACAGCCGCAAATCGATCAACAACCCACCATCCACCGAACTCGACCCCGACGGACTATGCCCACCACCACGCACCGCCACCACCAAATCATTCGCCCGCGCGAACCGAACCGCCGCCTGCACATCCGCGACCCCCATCGGCAACACGATCACCGCCGGACGCAAACCTTCAAACCGCGAACTCCACGCCGCCCGCACCGCATCAAAATCCGGCACACACAACCCATTCCACGCCGGCGGCGCCTTCTCATACCCAACATCCCCCGCCACCAACACCGGCCCCATCACCACCCCACGCAACTCC
Source organism: uncultured Solirubrobacterales bacterium (assembly GCA_963763525.1). Lineage (GTDB taxonomy): Bacteria > Actinomycetota > Thermoleophilia > Solirubrobacterales > Solirubrobacteraceae > Palsa-465. The sequence goes on along the minus strand of CAVXPA010000001.1, from coordinate 546,209 downwards.
GCCAACTGCTCCGCGCTCACACCATTGCTATATGCCATCTCTCCCCTCCTGTTAATCGCGTGTGGAGTGTAACTCTACTAGGACTGAGCGCCGACCGAGCGGGTGCGTGAGCTGGCCAGCGCGAGCTCCAGGTGCTCGGCCGGCCGGCCCAGAACGCGCTCGGGCAGGGGCGCCAGCGGCAGCGGGTCAAAGCGCAGGTAGCTGAGATGCATGCGCGCGATCTTCCAGTGTCCGTCGACCTTCCTGTATGTCTCTCGCTCGTGGCCGTAGCCCTTGACTCCGTGCCGCTCGCCGGTCTCGGGGTCCGAGGGCCACTCGAGGTAGTCGGCCAGGCCCCAGGTGCCGTGCGCGTCCCTCGGGCCGTCGATCGTGATGTCACCCATGTGGCCGTGATGCGCGGTCACGGCGCCGAGCGTCATCTCGCGCACGGCCGCGACGAAGTTTGCGCCGCCCTCGATCACGACCTCGGGTGTCAGGTCGATGCGGCAGTCGTCCGTGAAGAGCTCGCGCCACCCCTCCCAGTCCTGCGCGTCCACCAGCCTGAAATACCGCGCCTTGAGCTCGCTGATCGCTTCCCGGTCGAGCAGCTCCTGCACGAGCACGTCGTCGGGCTTTGCGGCCGGATCGCCGCTCGCGCCAGGCGACGCGGAGCCGAACAGGTCGTAGCCGGCCCGCACGCGCTCGAGCCTGGCCTGGTCCTGGCGCACGACGTCGGGCCCGCCGAGGGCGGCGTCCGGAACCGCCTGGTCCGGCAGCGGGTCGCTGCGCGAGTACTGCGCGCGCCAAGTCGCGATCTTCCAGTGGCCGTCGATCTTTCGGTAGCTCTCCTCGTAGCGCCCGTAGCCCTCGTGCCCGCGGCGTGCACCGGTGTCGGGATCCGGCGAGAACTCCGTGTAGTCGTACAGCAGCCACGACGCACGCGCGTCGGCCGCTCCGACCATCTCGATCTGGGGGTTGTGACCATGGTGCACCGATCGCGCGCCGCTCAGCGCCTCGCGCGCGAACTCGACGAACGCATCGGCGCCCTCCATCGACCGCTCGCCGATCAGCTCGAAGGTCGCCTCGTCGGCTAACAGGGCGCGCAACGCGTCCCAGTCCTTGACATCGATTGACTCGAAGTAGCGAGCTTTCAGCTGCTTGATCGCGGCGCGGTCGAGCAGTTCCCGGAGCAGCGCGACATCGGGCGTCGGTTGGCTCGCGCCGTCCGCTCGGCGGTAGCCGCCCGCGCCCTCGACGGCACTGCGATCGCCGCCGGCGGGCTCTTCGCTCGCGGCCCGCCCGGCCAGGGGCTCTGGGTAGAGCGGGTCGATCCGGATGTAGCTCAGGCTGATCTCTGCGATCTTCCACTCGCCGCCGGCCTTTCGGTATCCCTCGCGGTAGTGGCCGTAGCCCTTGAAGCCCCGGCGCTCGGAGGCGTGCGGATCTGAGGGCCACTCCTTGTAGTCGTGGAGCGCCCAGATTCCGTGCGCCTCGGTCGGACCCTCGATCGTCAGCTCCGGCATGTGGCCTTGGTGCGTCTTCCAGCACCCCTCGGTTGAGCTGCGCACGAACGCGGCGAACGCGTCGGCGCCCTCGATCGGCTCGGCGCCGGGCAGCTCGACATGCACGTCGTCGCTCAGCACCTGGCGAAAGCCCTCCCAGTCCTCCGTGTCCACGAACCGCCAGTAGCGGGCCTTGAGCTCCTTGATCTGCTCGCGGTCGTACAGCTCTCGCAGCCGAGCGTCGGCCATCGTCGGTCTCCTCTGTAGTGCTCACGCCGCTTGCGGCCAGGGCAGTATCGCACCCTGTCGCATCACTAACAAGCGTTTGGTCGAAAAGCACGTCGGCCCGTTTGACTTCCCCTGCGGATCGAAGTAGATTCCACCGACCGGACGGTAGGTTGTTCAACCGACGGTGGCCCCTGTATCACTGCCAATGCCCGTGACACTGACACGTCCGCCCCGCACATCGAGCCGGTGGAGAACGGGGAGGCGGTGAGCGTGGCGAGCGCCGAGGTTGCCGGCCGTGGGCTGATCGGGGTCGACGTCGGAGGGACGCACACGGACGTGCAGATCGTGCTCGGAGATCGGCTCGCGCGCGGCAAGGCGCTGACGACCTACGACGACTTCAGCCGCGGGTTGCTCAGCGCCGTCGCGGTGGCGGGGGAGGAGCTCGGACTGACCCTCTCGGAGGTGCTGGAGGCGACCGAAGCGGTCGTCAACGGAACCACAGTCGCCACGAACGCGGTCACTCAGCTGCGCGGGTCGCGCGTCGGCGTGCTCGTGACGGCGGGTTTTCGCGACGTGTTCCGGATCGCCGGCGGGCCGCGCCTCGCCGCCTTCGACGATCACCTGCAGCTGAACGTGCCCGACATCGTCGATCGCCGGGCGATCGTGGAGATCGAGGAGCGGATCGACGCCAAGGGTCGCGTCGTGGCGCCGCTCGACCTCGACGGTGTCGCACGCGCGGCCGAGTTCCTCGTTCGCGAGCTCGAGGTCCAGGCGATCGCCGTGTGCTTCCTGTCGAGCTATCACGAACCCCGGCATGAGCTGATGGCGGAGGAGCGCGTTCGCGCGCTGTTCCCCGACATCTACATCAGCGTCTCGCATCGCCTGTTCCCGGTCATGCGGGAGACGCGACGGTGGACCACAGCGGTTCTCAACGCGTTCGTTCATGCCGATACGCGCCGTTACCTGAACACGGTCGACTCGCGCCTTCGCGAAGAGGGATTCCGGGCATCGCTGACGTTCTTCCAGGGTCTCGGCGGCGCGATCAGCCGCAACCGGGCGGAGCGCTTCCCACTCTCGCTGCTGGGATCGGGGCCTGCCGGCGGAGCGATCGGGGCGGTCGCGCTCGCCCGCAGCATGGGCCGCGACCACGTGCTGCTGGCGGACATGGGCGGCACGAGCTTCGACACGGGCATCATCCGGGACGGCGAGCTGCACATCGAGAAGAACGTCGACATCGGACGCTTCCCCAGCGGTCTGAACCTCGTCGACGTCGTCTCGATCGGCGCGGGCGGCGGCAGCATCGTCACGGTCAGCGACCGAGGGGTGCCGAAGGTCGGCCCTCAGAGCGCTGGCTCGACGCCCGGACCGGCCTGCTACGGGCAGGGTGGCGAGGATGCGACGGTGACCGACGCACTGGTCACTATGGGGTTGATCGATTCGGGCAACTATCTCGGCGGCCGCGTGACGCTGCAGCCGGAGCTCGCCGCCGCGGCGCTCCGCTCATCCCTGGCCGAGCAGTTCGGCTGGACGGCGGAGGAAGCGAGCGCGGTCGTATACGAGCTCGTCGTCATGAACATGGCGACCGCGATCCGCGAGGTCAGCGTCAGCAAGGGCTACGACCCGCGCGATTTCCTGTTCCTCGCCTATGGCGGAACGCTGCCGCTGTTCGCCTGGGCGATCGCGTCGACGGTCGGCATCGACGAGGTCGTGATTCCCGACGGAAGCTCGGTCTTCTGTGCGCGCGGGCTGCTGGCGGGCGACTTCGTCCTGCGCTATGACCGGTCGGTCAACTGGCCCTTGGTCGATGCCACCCAATTGGAGCGCGTGAACTCGCTCGCCGATCAATTGGTGCGCCGGGCGATCGACGACATGCGCGCCGAGGGCTTCGACGAGACCGACGTGACGGTCACGCGCCGCGGCGATTTTCAGTTTCCCGGGCAGGTGTTCCAGCTCAGCATGCAGGTTCCCGATCGTCTCGGCGAGGACGACGTCGCAGGCTTGACCCACGGCTTCTTCGAGCTCTACGAGCGGACCTACGGCCGCGGCACCGCGTGGGAGGAGACGCCGCCGATCCTGGTCAACTACACGGTCGAGGTCAGGGCGCGCCGCGCGGGTCGCTTCGAGATGAAGCCCCGGCCCTCGAGCCCGACGGACGAGCGCCAGTTGCTCAAGGGCCACCGGCGCATCTACCTGCCAGCGGACAGGCAGCAGCGCGACGTGCCCGTCTACGACGATGCCCAGTTCACGTCTGGCTCTGTCGTCACCGGCCCCGCGATCGTCGACGCCGGCGATACGACGATCCTCGTTCCGACCGGTGTCACCGCGACGCGGGACGAATTCATGAACTATCGGCTTCAGCGGCGCGAAGCGTAGGAGCCGCGCGGTCGTCACATTGCCGCGGCGAGGCGCTCGCGGAGCTCCTCGACGCTGAGGCTGGCAGGGCGGATGCCCGCTCTTGCGGCGTCGTTGACCACGCGTGCAGCGGCCGCGTTGAGGGGTGCCGAGAGGCCGTGCAGGCGCGCGATCAGGACGATCTCGCCGGTCATGTAGTCGGTCTCGACGGTGGTGCCGCGGTACAGGCTCTGCCACGTGCTCCCGGTGCTCGGCGGGAGCGAGGTCATGTCGATCAGGCTCTGGCGGGCGGCGAACTCCGGCGCCGGGGTGCACGCGATGTGCGCGGCGTCGAGCACGCCCTCCGCCTCACGGTGCAGAGCGGAGATCAAGTCGGCAGTGTCGGCATCCAGACCACAGAGAGCGCCGATCCCGTTCGCGAGATTCTGGAGGAGCTTGCGGAACTTCCACGGCATGATCGCCGTTCGGGTCTCGGAGACGAACGTCGAGCGTCCCAGCGCGGCGGCGATCTCCTCCGCCGTGGAGTCGACTCCATCCGGAAACCGCCCCAGGTCGAGCACACCCGTGATCGGCGCGACGTACGCCTCGACCAACCCCGGCTCGAGATACCCGCAGGGCATTGTGATGAGGACCGTGTAGACGGACTCGAAGTAGCGCAACGCCGCGGGCTCGTTGGCGACCCCGTTCTGGAGGCACACGATCGGCAGCTGCCGTGAGGTGCTCGCCCGCAGCGCCCGAACCGCGGCTTCCGTGTCCTGCGACTTCATCGCGAGCATGACGACATCGCCGTCCTCAAACTCGATTGCGTCGGGGTGCTCGACGACCGGCACCGTGAGCATCACGCGCTCGCCGCCACGCGTCGCGAGCGCGAGTCCGTGCGCGCGTATCGCCTCGTAGTGGGCGCCGCGAGCGATCAGCACGACGTCGTGGCCGTGCTGGTGCAAGCGGCCGCCGACGACTCCGCCGACGGCCCCTGCTCCGTAGACGATGAAGCGCATCGCGCCTCGACCGCCCCGCTCTAGGACTTCTTTCCCAATCCCGGTTCCGGCGCGCCGACGAGGATCGATGTGTTACCGACCCCGTGGCGCCCTTCGTCCATCTCCTGGTGGGCGCGGCCGATCTCGTCGAAGCGAAGCACCCGGGTCATGCACGGGTCGATCTTGCCGGCGCGAACGAGGTCGTTGTACGCGTACGCCTGCTGATCGTTGGTGCCGTGCGAGCCTTGCAGGCGCTTCTGCCGCACCCAGTGGTAGCGCAGATCGACCATCGCGCTGTAGCCGGTCGTGCCGGCGCAGATAACGACCATGCCGCCGCCGTCGCAGACGAAGATCGAGGTCGGGACCGTCTGCTCGCCGGGATGCTCGAACACGATCGCCGGGTTCCTGCGCTCGCCCACGACCTCCCAGAGCTTGCCGCCGAACGCTCGCGCGCCCGCCGTCCACGCCTTCTGGCCCGCGGCGTCGGTCCAATGCGGCGGAATCCCCCAATGGTCAAACTCCGTCCGGTTGATGTAGCCGACCGCGCCGAGCGACACGCAGTACTCGCCCTTCTCTGCGCTCGAGACGACCGCGACCGGAATGCCGCCCGCGTTCTTGACGAGCTGGATCGCCTGCGTCCCGAGTCCACCCGAGCCGCCCCAGACGAGCACGACGTCGCCGTCCTGCACGGTGTTGCCCTGCCAGCCGAACAGCATCCGGTAGGCGGTCGTGCCGACGAGCGTTGGGGCAGCCGCCTCCTCCCAGGTGAGGTGATCGGCCTTGGGCATGCACTGATGGCCCTGCACGACCGTGAACTGCCCGAACGCCCCGTAGTTCGGGCCGTCGTAGCCCCAGATGCGCGCGCTCGGCGCGATCATCGGATCCTTGCCCGCCAGCACCCACGGATCGTCGCGCTGCCACCAGCCGTGGTGGATCACGACCTCGTCGCCGACCTTGACGCGGTCGACGTCCTCGCCGACGGCGTACACGATCCCGGACGCGTCGCTGCCGCCGACGTGGAAGTCCTCCTCCGAGCCGGCCTTCTGCCGCGTCGCGATGATGTCGATCGGGATCCCCCGCGCCGCCCACACGTTGTTGTAGTTGATCCCGGCTGCCATCACCGCGACCAACACCTCGTCTGGCTTGATCTGGGGCGTATCGATCTCCTCGATCTGAAACGCGTCGACCGGCTCTCCCAACCGGTCCTGGCGCACGACCTGCGCCATCATCCGCGCCGGCACCTCGCCCACCGGCGGCAGGCTTCCGATCGGATAAGCACTCGTAGTAGCCATTCAGCTCTCCTTCAAATACATGATCAGCTCAACGTTTCGATGGATATCAAACTGTTGGGGCCGGCGCTAGGTCGGGGTCGGGGAGGTCCGCTAGGATCGAATGCAATGCTGACGGCAAGCGGCACGGGCGCCCTGCGGCGCGAGCGGTTGACGACGATCTTTGCCGCCCTCAGTGACGCAACCCGGATGGAGATGCTCGAGATGATCGTCGATCGCGGCGAGCTCGGCTGCTCTGAGTTCGACGAGCACTTCTCGCTGTCGAAGTCAACGATCTCCTACCACACGAAGCTGCTGCACGCCGCCGGGTTGATCGAGACTCGCCGGGCGGGACGGTTCTTTTTCTACCGCGCCCGCATCGAGGAGTTGCACGGCGAGTTCCCGGCGCTCGCGGCGCAGCTGCTGGACCGCTGATCCGCGGTCCGCGAGCTTGACAGTACTCAAACGCTCGTTTTAGATCCGCGTATGGAGTCATATGACGTGATCGTCGTCGGGGCCGGCTCGGCCGGTTGCGCCCTCGCGGCTCGCCTGTCGGAGAACGACGCCCGCCAGGTGCTGCTGCTCGAGGCAGGGCCTGACTACCCGACACTCGAAGCCTTCCCTCCGGAGATCTCGCGCGCCAGGTCGATGGCGGCGACATTCCCGGGTCATCCGAACAGCTGGAACTTCGTCGGCGAGCTGGCGCCGGGTCGTCCTTATCCGCTCGCGCGCGGGAAGGTCATCGGGGGTTCCAGTGCAGTCAACGGGACCTACTTCATCCGCGCGCGCCCGGCGGACTTCGATCGCTGGGCGGCACTGGGCAACGAACTGTGGTCCTACGACCAGGTGCTGCCTTTCTTCAAGCGCAGCGAGCACGATCGGGACTTCGACGGCGAGTTTCACGGCCAGGATGGCCCGATGCCGGTGGTGCGCCCCCGGCCGGATCAGCTGCGCCCGGTGTCCCAGGCGTTCGTCCAGGCGTGCATCGACGCCGGCTTCCCCGAGGATCCGGACAAGAACGCGCCCGGCGGCGAGGGCGTCGGGCCGATCCCTCGCAACGTGATGGATGGCATGCGGATGAACACCGCGGTGACCTATCTCGCGCCGATCCGGGGTCGGCCGAACCTGACCGTCGCCGGCAACACGTTCGTCCGGCGTGTGCTGTTCGAGGGGACGCGGGCGGTCGGGGTCGAGGCGGAGCGCGACGGCAAGCCTGTCTCGTATCGGGCGGCGGAGGTCATCCTGAGCGCCGGCGGGATCAAGACGCCGCATCTGCTCATGCTCTCCGGCGTCGGGCCGGCCGACAGCCTGCGCGAGCACGGGATCGATGTCGTCCATGACAGTCCGGGCGTTGGTCGCAACATCAGGGACCATCCGGCGGTTCACGTCAACTTCCGGGTCCGCGATGACGGCCTTCCTTTGCCTGAGGACTTCATGGTGTTCCAGACCTGCCTGAATCACACCGCGCCCGGCTCCTCCGACCTCACCGATCTTCAGATCACCTGCGGCGCGGCGTCCTACAGCGCGATGCTCAGGGCTCTTCCGAGCTCGACCGGCAAGCGCGCGCGGCTGCCTTCCTACCTGAAACGACCTGCCGCGACCGTGCGCGCCCTACGCCAGCTGCCCGCCCGGTTCGTCATCTCGGAGGCACGGATGCAGGACAACCTCATCCTCCTCGTCAGCCTCGATGCCGAGAAGAGCAGCGGCGAGCTGTCGCTCAAGTCGGCCGACCCCGCCGAGCCGCCCGGGATCAACCTCAATTATCTCTCCGATCCGGCTGACCTGCCGAGGCTCACGGAGAACCTGCGCCTCGCCGTGCGGCTGCTGCAGTCGCCGGGGTTCAAGCGCCTCGGTCTCAAACGGGTTAGTCCGGCGGACGACGATCTGGTCTCAGAAGATGTCACCCACAGCTGGATCAAAGCGAATCTCAGCACCGCGCTGCACACGGTCAACAGCACCCATATGGGTCCCGCCTCGGATCCTGTGGCAGTAGTCGACCAGCGCTGCCGTGTCCACGGTGTCGAAGGGCTGCGTGTGGCTGACATCTCGATCATCCCGCACATCCGGCGGGGGCCCGCCGCGACGGCGGTGATGGTCGGCGAGCGCGTGGCCGCGCTCGTCGAGGACGAACACTGAGGCGTGGCGAGAACTGAGGCACGACGAGCGCAGAGGCGCGACGAGCACTGAGGCACAGCCCGCGTCTGCTGGCAGAAAGGAAACGCGAATGCCCTCGATGGAGATCCACGGTGGTCAGGTCGTCTACGAGTTGCTTGGTCCACCCGACGGGATGCCGATCGTGATCACGCCCGGTGGGCGCTTCAGCAAGGACGTGCCTGGGCTGCGGCCGCTGGCCGAGGAAGTGGCCGCCGGCGGCATGAAGGTGCTGCTGTGGGACCGACCCAACTGCGGTGCCTCCGACGTGCAGTTCTGGGGCCGGTCGGAGTCGCACATGCGGGCTAAGGTGCTCGCCGAGTTGCTGGAACGTCTGGAGATGGCGCCATGCGTCGTCGCCGGCGGCTCGGGCGGCGCGCGCGACTCGATCATCACCGTGATCGAGCGCCCGGACATCGCGACGCGCCTGATCACCTGGTCGATCGTCGGCGGCGTCTACAGCACGATGAGCCTCGCGGGGGTCTACGTTCTGCCGAACATCGGGACCGCGATGGCGCTGGGGATCGAGGCGGTGATCGAGATGCCGGAGTGGAAGCAGATGATCGAGGCCAACCCCGCCAACCGCGAGCGAATGCTCTCGCTCGGCAGCGCCGAGTTTCTCGAGGTGATGATGCGCTGGCTCACCGCGTTCGTCCCGAAGCCGGGCCAGACCATCCCCGGCGTGCCTGACGAGGACTTCGCGAACATCACGGTTCCGACGCTGATCATCCGCGGCGGCGAGAACGACCTCAATCACCCCAAGCGCACCTCGCTCGAGGTCAACTGCCTGATCCGTGGGTCGATCCTGGTGGAGCCGCCGTGGCCAGAGGACGCGTGGGAGCGCGCGCTCGAGGCGTCGTTCCGCGGTACCGGCAACCTGTTCGATCCGTGGGTCAACGCGGCTCCGCTCATCCTGGACTTTTGTAAGGCCTCGTAGTCGGGGTGGCTCTTTGTAGGGCCTCGTAGTCCCGCCACTCCCACTGTCAATCCGTCACCGCTGACACCATTCTGACACCGACCCGTTTGGCCACGATGGGCCACGGGTATCGCCATTTTTGTGACTCCAGAGGGCGTGACATGAGCGCGGTTGACGGGGCTGCAGGCTCGCCGCGGATGCGAACCATCCGTACGAGCATCCCGGCGCGGCTCGACCGCCTGCCGTGGTCACGTTTTCACTGGATGATCATCGTCGGCCTCGGTACCGCATGGATCCTCGATGGCCTTGAGGTCACTATCGTCGGCGCGGTTGGCTCACGGCTGACCGAGCACGGCAGTGGCATCGCGCTGAACGTCAGTCAGATCGGCACAGCCGCGGCGATCTATGTGGCAGGAGCGTGTCTTGGCGCGCTGTTCTTCGGGCAGCTGTGTGACCGGTTCGGCCGCAAGCGGCTGTTCATGATCACCCTGGGTATCTACGTCGCCTCGACGATCGTGACCGCGTTCTCGTTCGCGGCTTGGTTCTTCTTCCTCGCGCGATTCTTCACCGGCGCGGGCATCGGCGGCGAGTATGCGGCGATCAACTCGGCGATCGACGAGCTGATTCCGGCGAGAGCTCGCGGCCGCGTCGACCTCATTATCAACGGTACCTACTGGCTCGGCTCGGTTGCAGGCTCGGCTGCGGCGCTGTTCTTCCTCAACACTTCCGTGTTCGCGACAAACGTCGGCTGGCGACTGTCGTTCGGGATCGGGGCGGTGATCGGGCTGGCGGTCCTGCTCGTTCGCCGCAGCGTGCCCGAGAGCCCCCGGTGGCTGTTCATTCACGGACGCGAGCAGGAGGCCGAAGGGGTCGTCGGAGGCATCGAGTCCGAGATCGAACGGGACACCGAGCAGTCACTCAGCAAGCCCGACGACACGATCACGGTACGCCAGCGTGGCTCGGTCTCGTTTCGCGAGATCGCGCGGGTCGCGTTCAAGGAGTACCCGACGCGCTCCGTGCTGTGCCTCGCGCTGTTCATCGGGCAGGCGTTTCTCTACAACGGCGTGGTGTTCAACCTCGGGACGCTGATGACGACATTCTTCGCGATCAGCTCGGCGGCGGTTCCCGTGTTCACGATCATCTACGCCGTCGGCAACTTTCTCGGGCCGGTGACGCTGGGTAGCCTGTTCGACACTGTCGGCCGTAAGACGATGATCGCGGTCACCTATCTGGGGTCGGCGGCGATCGCGGTCGTGCTGGCGATCCTGTTCAGCTCGCACTCGCTGACAGCGACAACGTTCATCATCGTCATCGTCGGCGTCTTCTTCCTCGCTTCCGCCGGGGCGAGCGCCGCCTATCTGACGGCCTCCGAGATCTTCCCCATGGAGACGCGCGCCCTCGCAATCGCGTTCTTCTACGCGATCGGCACAGCCGCCGGCGGCATCGCCGGCCCGCTGCTGTTCGGGAAGCTGATCGCCACCGGCGACGCCGGCAAAGTGGCGATCGCGTTCCTCATCGGCGCCGGCGTGATGGCGCTCGGCGGGATCGCCGAGCTCCTGTTCGGCGTCAACGCCGAGCAAACGCCGCTCGAGGAGATCGCGAAACCGCTGAGCGCGACCGACGCCGGCGACTCCGGTACCGGGCCGACGCGACAAGGTGACCGGGGCCGGGCCGGAATGCGCCGTTACCGTCCGGGCACCGGTCGTGGCCCGAGCGCGCCGGTCCCCGCGATCTCCTATGCGGTGCCGCAGGTCGGGCTCGATAGCCAGGTCGAGACGATCGAATCGGTCTTGCGCGACCACGGACCGGCTGGTCGGGCCGAGCTCGCGCGGCTGGTCGGGGCCCGCTACTGGGGACCGGGACTGTTCAACGCTGCGCTTACGCGCAGTCTCGTCAGAGGCGCCGTGTTGCGGACGTCACGAGGCACGTACGCGGCTCGCGATCCCTCGCCCGACCCGGCTGGATGAGATGGACACAACACGCGGACGGGTAAATCTTCAGTCTGGCACGCGATCACCAGGAGCCGAACAGATGCCACCTCGAGGTACCACCAAGGGAAGCAAGCGCGCTCGCCAGTACGAGCACATCAAGGAGAGCGAGCTGGACCGTGGCGCGAGCAACAGCCGCGCGGAGGAGATCGCCGCGCGAACCGTGAACAAGGAGCGGGCGCGCTCGGGCGAATCGAGCTCTAGCTCGCGCACCTCGACCGACGACATCTCGTCGGGACGGCGCGGTGGGCTGCGCTCCGGCACCAGCAGACCGAAGGGGCGCACGCGCGAGCAGCTGTACAACGAGGCGCGCAACCTCGGCATCGAGGGCCGCGGAAGGATGAATAAGTCGCAGCTGCAGCGAGCTGTCGACGGTCACAAGCGGTAGCGAGCGACGCGCAGCTGGCTGGTTAACGTCCCACTCGCGACTCTCGAAACGTCGAGTGGGGCGTTGAACAGCCAGAGAGTGGTCTTCGACCCACTGGGCGATCGAAAATGCGCGAGTGGGCTGTTATCCATGTGATTTCGCCCCACCGGTGAGATGTCCGGCAAGAAAGCGCCGTCAAGCCGCCGCTGGTGAGACCGCGACATTCGGGGTAAGCCGTACTTATGTCCGTGTCACCGCTCCCTCATCAATCAAAGTCGCTCGCGCGCCGCCGGGAGGTGCCAGAGTCGGTGTCGCCCGGCGGGGAGGTGCTGGAGTCGCTGCCGCCCCGCGGGGAAGTGCCCGATCCGCCGGAGTCACCGACGCCTATCGTTCCACCCGCGCCCGTGTCTCCGGCCGACCCCGATCCGGGCACGCCAGCCGACCCGGCCGATCCTCCGTCGGTGCCCCCGCCGGTCGAACCAGCCACGCCGGTTGTACCCGAGCCGGAACCGAAGTCCGGGCGTCGAGCTCAGTCAGTTGCCAGAGCCGGCGTCCCGCGCGTCCTGCACCGAGTCTCTCAGCATGACGCGTGTACCGAATGCTGTGAGGTCCAGTACGCGTCGAGGCACGGTCCCCGGCGGGCTGGCGACGATGAGCCGCTGCGAGCGGGCGCGGAGGCGATCGTGGAGCTCGTGCAGCAGGCGGATCCCCGAGCTGTCGATGAAGGTGACATCTGACAGATCGATGATCAGCGTTTGGACGCTTTCCCGCAGCGCGCTGAGTCGTTGCGCGAGCGCCGGAGTGCGGGCGATGTCGATCTCCCCATCGAGTCGTTCGACCTGCACGAGCGCCTCCGGCGGGCGCCTCAGTGAATGCTCGACCATCGCATGTTGATCGTGGTGCCTCGATCTTGCTGATCGATCGTCATCTCGTCGCACAGCGCCTCCATCAGCCGCAGGCCAAGTCCACCGCCCGTGGCTCGGGGTGGCCGCCAAGTGCCCTCGTCGCGAACGGTGAGCTCGACGGTGGGGCCACGGCGCCTGGCCGTGGCCTCGAACGTGGCGTCGACTGGTCCGTAGGCGTGGCGCACGACGTTTGTGACCGCCTCGGTGAACGCGAGCTCCAGGTCCGCGGCGGTTGTCGCGTCGAGCTCCGGCGCTTGTTGCTGGAGCCAGCCCCGGAGCCGGTGGCGTGCGGTGGTGACCGAGTCCGGTATGGCGGGAAGCTCGAGGCGGAGCAGCTCGGGCTGCGGTCCGCGCAAGTAGACGGCAAGGATCGCAACATCGTCGGAAGGAGGCTGGCTCCCGATCAGGCGTTCGAGTACTCGGTCGCACGTTGCCTGAGGCGTTCCCGGGCCGCCGCCGAGCGCCATCATGAGTCGATTGATGCCCGCGTCGAGCGGCTCGGTGCGTCTTTCGATGAGGCCGTCGGTGTAGAGCAGGATAGTCTCGCCATCGGCCAACGCGTAAGTGAAGTCACTGACTGTTTGGTCGGCGCTGATGCCGAGCGGGAGCGTGCTGCCGCTGTCGAGTGCGCGGACGGTTCCGTCGCGTCCACGGACGAGCGGCGGCGGGTGCCCTGCGCGCGCCAACGTGATCGATCGCGTGTGGAGGTCGAGCACGGCGAGCAGGACGGTCGCGACCATCTGCGGCTCGATCGTCGCTTGGACGAGGCGCTCGAGGCGTTGCAGCGCCCGACCCGGTTCGTGGCCCTCGACGGTGTAGGCACGAAGCGCGGTTCGCAGCTCACCCATGCGCGTCGCCGCCGGCAGCCCGTGCCCTACCACGTCTCCGATCATCAACGCGATCCGGTGATCGTCGAGCGCGACGGCGTCATACCAGTCGCCACCGACGCGGGTACCGGATTCCTCCGGAAGGTAGCGCGCGGCGAGCTCGAGGTCGGGATGGTCGGGCAGGCGGTCAGGTAGCAGGCTGTGCTGCAACGTCTGCACCATGTCGCGCTGCTGCTCGAAGCGCTGCGCGTGGCTGATCGCGATCGCGATCCGGTCCGCCGCCAGCTCGAGAAGCGAGAGGTCGGCCGCGTCGAATGTCCCGGTTCGCCGGGCAGCGAGCAGCAGTAATCCGGATGGCAGCTGCCGGTCGGGCTCCCGCAGTGGAATCGCGAGCAGTTGGTGTGCCCCCGTGGGCGCCAGCGTCGCGAACGCGTCACCGTCGGGAGTCAGCGAGGTGGCGGTGCCGGACGCGAGGAGCCCGTGAACCGGTTCGCTTACGGAGGGCTCGCCGTCGGGCCAGCCGCCTCCGTACTTGGCGAGGCAGTGCCACTCCTCGCCGGCGGCGTCGTTGAGGAGCAGGGCCCCGTCGCTCGCGTTGAACAGCGTGCAGGCCCGGTCGAGCAGTTCGGTGGCGAGCGGTTCGAGCTCGAGGTGCGCGAGCGCCGCGTCGCTCAGTGACTGGAGGGTGCGAACGGCGCGCGTGGCCGCTTCGGCGCGTGCCCGTGCGCGCGACTGGCGCAGGCGCTCGGCGCGCTCGCGGCTCAGCGCGACGAAAGCGGTCACCTTCGCGCGGAGGATGCTCGGCTCGAACGGCTTGACCACGTAATCGACCGCGCCACTCTCGTATGCGCGCTCGATCTCCCGTGCGTCGCTCGCCAGCGCCGTCAGGAAGATGATCGGAATGTGGCGGGTCGTCGGCCGCGAGCGAATCAGACGGGCGGTCTGCAGCCCGTCCAGGCCTGACATCCGCACGTCGAGCAGGATCACGGCCACCTCTCGGTGGAGCAGCACGCGCAGCGCCGCCTCGCCGGACTCGGCGCTGATGAGCTGCTCCCCGAGCGGCTCGAGCACGGCTTCCAGAGCCGCGAGGTTCTCGCGGTGATCGTCAACGAGGAGGACTCCCGCGGGATCTGTTTGCTCGCGGACGTCCTCGAGCATCCGTTCCGCTTGTCCCGTTCTCACCTGCTGAGGCTTGGTTCGGGCCGCTCTGGCCTGTTGAGCCAGCCGCTGACCATCGCGATCAGCTTGCCCGGATCGACGGGTTTGGTGACGTAGTCGGATGCGCCGGCGGCGATGCTCTTCTCTCGGTCGCCCTGCATCGCCTTCGCCGTGACAGCGATGATCGGCAGGTCCATCGCCTGCGGCATCAGCCGGGCGGCGCGGATCGTCTCGTAGCCGTCCATCTGGGGCATCATGATGTCCATCAGCACGAGATCGACGGAGGCGTCCGACCCGAGGATCTCGAGCGCCTCGGCTCCGGTTTCGGAGAATACGACCTCGAGCCCACGCTCCTCGAGCAGGCTCGCGAGCGCGAACAGGTTGCGCACGTCGTCGTCGACGATCAGGACGCGACCTTCGAGCCGCGTCGACTCGCCGGAAGGCCCGGCCTCGGCGTGGCTCTCGCGACCGTTGCCCGGGTGCAGCAGCAGGGCAGTCTCGGCGCGCAATGCGTCGTCGCTCTCCGCAACGCGAATCGCAAAGGCGGACTCGAGGTGACGCAGGCGAGCGTGGTCGCGCGCGGCAAGTTCGCGGTCGCGCCGGAGAATCACTGTCAGCCGATCGAGGCCCTCCCGCTCGCTGAGCGTCGCCAGCAGCGAGAAGACGCTGGTCTTCGGGACGCTCGGGCCAACGATCAGGCAGTCGGGCACGGCGCGTTCGATCTCGCTGATCGCCCGGTGCACGTCCGCGGCGCGGCTCAGCTCCACGCCGTGGTCGCGGCCGACGAGGTCACGGACGGCCTCGAGCACGGCCGAGCTGCTGTCGAGCACCAGCAGGCGGTGCTCCACCACGGCGCGGACGGGCGGCAGTGCGGCGGCCGGTTGCCACTGCGCAGCTTCGCGCGACGGATCGAGCGACACGTCGATGGCGGCTGTGGGGCGCGTGGCGGAACGGAGTGGGAGGGAGAGCGTGAACGTGCTGCCACGTCCCACGGTGCTATGCACGTCGATCTCGCCACCGAGCGCGCGCGCGAGCTCGCGGCTGATCGAGAGGCCGAGGCCAGTTCCGCCGTAGGTCCGGCTGGTCGTGCCATCTGCCTGCTGAAACGCCTCGAAGATGACTGCCAGCTTCTCCGGCGCGATCCCGATCCCGGTGTCAGCGACGGAGAACGCGATCTCGTCCTCGCCCGAGCGTTCAACCTGGAGCGTGACCTTACCGCTGGCGGTGAATTTGAACGCGTTCGACAGCAGGTTGCGAAGGATCTGCTGCAGCCGCTGTTCGTCGGTGAGCAGGGCAGCGGGGACGTCCTGCGCGAGCCTGATCTCGAGTGGCAACCCCTTGTCCGCTGCGACAGGTTCGAACGTCCTGCGCACGTAGGCGCAGATATCGGCGAGCGGGATCGGATCGAATACGAGATCCATCTTGCCCGCCTCGATCTTCGACAGATCGAGAATGTCGTTGATCAGCTCCAGCAGATCGCTACCGGCGGCGTGGATCGTGCGCGCAAACTCGAGCTGCTTGTCGGACAGGTTGCCCGCCTCGTTGTCGGCGAGGAGCTTGGAGAGGATCAGCAGCGAGTTCAGCGGCGTGCGCAGCTCGTGGCTCATGTTCGCGAGGAACTCGGACTTGTAACGGGAGGACAGCGCGAGCTGGGTGGCCTTCTCCTCGAGACCAAGGCGCGCCAGCTCGATCTCCCTGTTCTTGCTCTCGATGTCACGGTTGCGTTCCTCGAGCAGCTGCGCCTGCTCCTCGAGCTCAGCGTTCAACGACTGCGACTGCTGCAAGAGGTCCTCTGTGCGCATGTTCGCGATGATCGTGTTCAACGCGACGCCGACTGTCTCCATCAGCTGCTCCAGGAACGAGCGGTTGATGTCACTGGGCGTGCGCAGCCACGCGAGCTCGATCACGCCGAGCACCTGATCCTCGAACAGGACCGGCATGATCATTATGCTCGCCGGGGTAGCGGCCCCGAGACCGGAGCTCACGCGGATGTATCCCTCGGGTGCGTCGTCGATCGTGATCGTTCGCTTGTCGAGCGCCGCCTGACCAACGAGCGACTCCCCGAGCCCGAAGCGGGCCGGAAGGCCGTTGTGCCCGGAGTAGCCGTAGCTGGCGATCAGCCGCAGCTCGCGCGGGCGGCCGTCCTGGTCGGCCTCGACCAAGAAGAACGCTCCGTGGCGGGCCGAGACGGTCGGAGTCAGCTCGGACATGATCAGCTGCGTGACCCTCGCCAGCTCCCGCTGTCCCTGCATCAGGCTCGAAATGCGCGCCAGGTTCGTCTTCAGCCAGTCCTGCTCTTCGTTGCGCGTGGTCGTGTCGCGCAGGTTGGCGATCATCTGGTTGATGTTGTCCTTGAGCTCGGCCACCTCCCCCTGCGCCTGCACCGTGATCGAGCGCGTCAAGTCCCCCTGCGTGACCGCCGTCGACACCTCGGCGATCGCGCGGACCTGGGTCGTCAGGTTTCCGGCGAGCTGATTGACATTCTCGGTCAACCCACGCCACGTGCCGGACACGCCCTGCACTTCCGCTTGCCCACCGAGCTTGCCCTCGGTGCCGACCTCGCGGGCGACGCGCGTGACCTCGTCGGCGAACGAGGAGAGCTGATCGACCATCGTGTTGATCGTGTTCTTCAGTTCCAGGATCTCACCCTTGGCATCGACGGTGATCTTCTGTGTCAGGTCCCCGCCCGCGACGGCCGTCGTGACCTGCGCGATATTGCGTACCTGATCGGTCAGATTCGTGGCCATGAAGTTCACGTTCTGCGTGAGGCCGCGCCACGTCCCGGACGCGCCCTGCACTTCCGCTTGCCCGCCGAGCTTACCCTCGGTGCCGACCTCGCGGGCGACGCGCGTGACCTCGTCGGCGAAGGAGCGGAGCTGGTCGACCATCGTGTTGATCGTGTTCTTCAGCTCCCGGATCTCGCCCTGTGCATCCGCCGTGATCTTCTGGGTCAGGTCACCCTGCGCGACCGCGGTCGTGACCTGGGCGATGTTGCGTACCTGGTCGGTCAGGTTCGCAGCCATCAGGTTGACGTTCTCCGTCAGGCGCCGCCACGTGCCCGAGACGTCCTGGACCTCCGCCTGCCCACCGAGCTTGCCCTCGGTGCCGACTTCGCGGGCGACGCGCGTGACCTCGTCGGCGAAGGAGCGGAGCTGGTCGACCATCGTGTTGATCGTGTTCTTCAGCTCGAGAATCTCGCCTTTCACGTCAACCGCGATCTTCTGCGTCAAGTCGCCCTGCGCCACGGCTGTCGTCACCTGCGCGATCGCGCGGACCTGAGCGGTCAGGTTCGACGCCATCGAGTTGACCGACTCGGTCAGATCCTTCCACGTGCCGGCAACGCCCGGCACCTCGGCCTGACCGCCGAGCTCTCCTTCGGTGCCGACCTCGCGCGCGACGCGCGTGACCTCGTCGGCGAACGCGGAGAGCGTGTCGGTCATCGAGTTGATCGTGTCCGCGAGGGCCGCCACCTCACCCTTGGCGTCGACCGTGATCTTCTGGCTGAGATCTCCCTGCGCGACGCCGGTCGCGACCTGGGCGATCGCGCGGACCTGATCGGTCAGGTTGGACGCCATGCCATTCACCGAATCGGTCAGGCCCCGCCACGTTCCCGACACACCCTGAACTTGCGCCTGGCCACCGAGCTTGCCCTCGGTGCCGACTTCGCGGGCAACGCGTGTGACCTCGTCGGCGAACGAGGAGAGCTGGTCGACCATCGTGTTGATCGTGTTCTTCAGCTCGAGGATCTCACCCTTCACATCGACGGTGATGTGCTGCGTCAGATCCCCCTGTGCGACCGCCGTCGTCACCTGCGCGATGTTGCGGACCTGAGCAGTCAGGTTCGAAGCCATGAAATTCACCGACTCCGTCAGGTCCTTCCACGTGCCCGCGACGCCGGGCACTTCCGCTTGGCCCCCGAGCTTGCCCTCGGTGCCGACCTCGCGCGCGACGCGCGTGACCTCGTCCGCGAACGCCGACAGCTGGTCGACCATCGTGTTGACGGTCGTTCCGATGCGCAGGAACTCGCCCTTCACCGACTGACCGCCGATCTTCAGCGCCATCTTCTGCGACAGATCGCCCTCGGCGACGGCAACGATCACCCTCGCGACCTCGGTCGTCGGCCGCACCAGATCGTCGATCAACGCATTCAGCGAATCGATCGAGGTCTGCCACGCGCCGCCGGCACCGGGCAACGCGGCCCGCTCCGTCATCCGCCCCTCACGGCCGATGATCTTCCCGACGCGCAGCAACTCGGCGGCGAGCTGATCGTCTCGCTCCAGCAGGCCGTTGAACAGATGCGCGACCTCTGCCTGCGTGCCGTTTCCGCGGGGCGTCAGCCGCACGGAGAAGTCGCCGTCGCGCGCCGCGCCAAGCGCCTCGATCAGCTCGGTCAGCGCGCGCTCATCGAGCCCGCTCCGGCCATTGCTCGGCGCGTCTCCCCCGCCCTCGGTATTCATCAGAAGCCAATACCCACGATGTCCCCGGAGGGGAATACCCGATCATCCGCGATCCAAAACGTGGTTGTTCCGCATCGATTCGATTGCGAGGACGGCGACGTCGTCCTCGACGGGTTGCCCGCCGTCGAATACGGCGAACAGCCTGTCCGCGAGCGGCAGCTCCGGATGACGGTCGAGGTCGGCCCGTAGCAAGCGGTCGAGGCCCTCATCGATCGATTCGCCGCGCCGCTCGACGAGGCCGTCCGTGTAGAGGAGCAGCGAGCTTCCGGGCGTGAACGGGATCGTCTCCAGGCGATAGCCCACGGACATCGGTAGCCCGAGCGGGGGGCCGCTCGCGCCGATGACGAACTCACGACTCCCGTCCGCGCCCAAGAGCAACGCGGGAGCGTGTCCGGCGCTCACTCCGGTCAGCTCCGCCGCATCCAGGTCGAGTGCGAAGAGAGCGATTGTGGCTGGACTGCACTCGATCACGAGCATCAGGTCGTTGAGGACCGTCAGCATCTCGACGAGCCCAAGCCGCAGTAGCGAGTACGCCCGCAGGGCGCTGCGAACCTCGGCCATGACGGTCGCCGCTGCCATGCCGCGGCCTGCGATGTCGCCGATGACGAGGGCGACGCTGCGATCGGGGAGCGCGAACACGTCATACCAATCGCCGCCCACGCGCCCACCCATGGCCGGCTGGTACTTGGCGCTGATCCGGAGGCCGGGGACTTGCGGGAGGGGGCGGTGGGGAAGCAGATGGCGCTGGAGGGCCTCGGTCATGGCGCGCTGCTCCGAGAGCTCGGCACTTTCGATCGCGAGCGCGGCACGGTCAGCGGCGGCCTGCAGCAGACGCACGTCCTCGTCGTCGAAGCGCCTGGGTGCGAGCGTTCCGACGTGCAGCACCCCAATGACGCGGCCCCCGACGAGGAGGGGCACGCCCAGCAGCGAGCGGATTCCCTTGAGCCGCAGGATTGGATTGAAGATGTCGGCGTGGTCGACATCCTCGACCACCACCGGTCGGCGCTCGGCCGCGACACGACCCGCAAAGCCGCGGCCGATGGGAATCGTCACGCCCTGGCGCACTTCCTCCTCGATGCCGCGCGCAGCTCGTGCGACGAGCACGCCGCGATCCCGGTCGTGCAGCAGAATGGCGGCCGTATCGGACCCGAGGATGACTCTGATCCGCTCGAGCAACTCGCCCAAGAGGTCCTCCACAGACAGGTAGGACAACGCAGAGTCGGTGATCCGCTCGAGCGCCGCCCAGCCTCGTTGGTTGGGCACCCCGGTCGGCGGGGGCGGCGATGGGACAGAATCAAGCATGGCTTGTCATTACCCAGCCGCCGGTCCGCTGAAGCTCACTTCGGCGGATCGACGCCGGCGGCACGATGCCTCGCCAGATAGACGATGCCACAGGCGATGGTGACACCGAGTAGGCAGGTCAAGGCGCCGGCCGGTTGCCGTTCGGCCGGGCGCGCGGCGCGCGCTCGTGGTGCTGGCGCGCACGACAGACCTGCAGGTCGGCTGGCGATTCCGCATTCAGCTTCGCGACCCCATCGCGACGGACGAGCGGAAGACGGTCACGGACACCCGCAATCTCGAACAGCCGCTCGCAAGCACGGCTTGGAGCGATGCTAAGCCTCCCGCCCAGGCTGTCGTTGGCGCGGAGAACGACGCCCAGCCCGGTGCTGTCGATGAACGTGACCGCGGTCAGGTCGAGGACTACGGGCGTCCGACTCGCCGGTGGTGCAGCGCATGAGCCGATCGCCGCCTCGAGCTGGGGCGCCGTCGCAAGATCGAGCTCTCCCGCGACGCGGAGCCGAACCCAGGCGACTGACTCAAACCGCTCGATTGTCACTTGAAAGTCCGCGTCCACCTCCTACCCCCGTGGTCAGCCCGATACCGAAACCACCGCCGAATTTGTAGCGCGATCGAGCCGAGATTTCAATGGCCGCGGAGCGCCTGGATATGCGTGGCGCCGGCCCCCAATGCGGGCTCAGCTGCGCGCTTGCGGGAGAATGCTCTTACTCCTCGCCGGCAAACGACCTACGCACCGTGGCCCGGGTCGATCATCTTCGCGCGCTGCGATGAGAACGCTGTGGCGGGGCGGCGATACTCGGCGGCGACGGGCTCGAGGACGAAGCCGACATGGTCTCCGAATGGCTGCGTGCCGAGAATCACGCCGGCGAACCAGGACTCACAGCGGTCGAGGATCGGGAGGCCCTCCGGACCCTCGTGCCAGCGGCACAGCGCGAACTTGTCGATGTCGTCTCCCGTCTCGCCGCCGAACAGCGTAGCCAGGTCGATCGCGGTCGCAGGCAGCACGTGCACGGCAAGCGCATGCGCCCGGGACGCGATTCGATAGGTGTAATTCCTGTTGGACAGGCACACTAGGAATCGCGGCGGCGTGATGCTGCACCGAGTGGCGAAGCCGACCAGGCATCCCGCGCGCTCCGCGCCCGAGGCAGCGGTGACGATGAGCATCGCGTGGTCCAATCCGCCCGTCAGCTCCGAGAAGATTGCGTCGACGTTGCCGGTCTCTGTCATCGCTCGTACGGGGCGCGCAGTGACACTGGACCGGCAGTGACACAGACAATTGCTCCGCCTGGAGTTGCGCCCGCGCCACCCCGGGAACGTGGCATAACGCCGTTTCTTACCCGCGATCTCAGGCACGTACTGGCCTCGCGCATGGTTAGGCCCGGCTCGACGTTCTGACCGTTTGCTGGTCGGGCGCATCGCCGACGGACATCACCGCCGGCGCCGATGAGCTCGTCAGATTGCCGTTCGAAGCCCTGTCACGTTCCTCGATGCGGTTGATCCACAACTCTTCCACGGCGATCTTGACCGTTGCGAGGATCGGCACGGCGACGATCAGCCCTACGAAGCCGAACAACCGCTCAACCGCCACAACGCCGACAGCGATAGCGGCAGGGTGAAGCTTCACGGTGCGTCCGATGACGAGGGGCTGGATCAGCCCGCCCTCGAGCTGGTGCGCGAAGATGTAGATCGCCGCCACGATCGCCGCCTTACCGGGCGAGATCGTGAGCGCGTAGAGGATGGGCGGGATCGAGCTGACGAGCGCGCCGAAGTACGGAACGATCATTGCGATCGCCGTGAACACGGCGAAGAAGGCCGCAAAGGGCAGTCCTACGAGCATCAGGCCGAGGTACGTGATGCCACCGAGCAGGACCATCCCGATCGTCAGGCCGCGCAGCCACCCCAGATAGGCGGAGGCGAGGCGTGCGAGCCCCCGCTCGGCTTGCGCGCGCCTCGTCGGCGGCACGATCCGGAGCATGCCGCCGACGAGCGGCCGAGGGTTGATCGCCGTGTACAGCGCGGTCAGCAGGATGACGATGATCACCGCGATCGCAGCGATCACGCTCGCGCCAACCGATTCCAAGGGGCCCAGCAGTTTCGAGGGATGCTGTGTGTATCCACTGACGAACTGCTTGATCTGCGCGCCCACCTGATGTGGCGATCGCCCGGTCAAACGGCCGATGCGATGGCCGAGCGCGCTGACAATGTTCGGGAGCGAGTCGGCGAATTGGTTGATCTCGTGGCTGAAGATAGGAACCACCAGCGCGACGACACCCGCGAGCGCGCCAAGGCCGAACAGCAGCGCGAGTGTCGCGCCGATCGTGCGGGGGATGCCGAGTCGCTCGAGTGCATCCGCGGCGGCCGATAGCGGCAGCGCGATGATGACGACGATCAAGGCGGCGAGCACCAGCGTGATGAGCTGCTCGAAGATCAAGCCGGCGACGACGAGCCCGAACGCCAGCAGGACGCTTCGATACAGCGTCGCCGCCGTGATCCGCGAGTTCGACACGCTGACTAGGCTGCCCCTAAAACGACGGTTGCACGCGCGCTCGATTGCGTCGGATCACGGGCGGGTATCACCACAGCGACGTCGTCACGGAGGCTGGTCCCTTGACCGCATCGAAGGAGCCGCTGAGCGCCGCGCGACTGCGGTCCGAGGTAGGGTGTTGCCGCGCGTGTGATCTGTGGGAAGCCGCCACGCAGGCGGTGATGGGCGAGGGCGATTTGCACGCCACCCTGATGCTCGTCGGCGAACAGCCGGGAGACCGCGAGGACATCGAGGGCCATCCATTCGTCGGGCCGGCTGGCCGCGTGCTCGATCGAGCGCTCGAGAGCGTCGGGATCGCGCGCGAAGACATCTATCTCACGAACGTGGTCAAGCACTTCCGAGACAAGCTGCGGGGAAAGCGCCGGATCCATCAGCGGCCGGATCGCTCGCAGGTCACCGCCTGCCTCCCGTGGCTCGAGACCGAGCTGGCGCTGGTGACGCCGCGGGCGCTGGTCCTCCTCGGTGCGACGGCGGCGCAGGCGCTGTTGGGAGCTGACGTCCGGATCGGCCGCGACCGCGGCAAAGCGCTCGAAAGCCCCCTCGCCGAGCTCGTGGCCGTGACCGCGCACCCGTCCTCGGTACTACGGGCGAGCGACCGGGAGGCGGCGCTGGAGGCGTTCGTCGACGACCTCGGAGGCGTCGCCCGCTGGCTGAAGGGACAGTGACCGGTCGCGCGGGATCCACGAGGGCGCGTCAGAGCTGCACGCTCGGGCGATTAGGCCACCGCCGGCTCGGGTAGATCGAGTCGAGGCAGCGCTGGCTCTGACCAACGACCAGCGGCAGCGTCCGGTAAGCTCGGATCGCGACGATGGAAGACTCACTACCGCTTTCGGCGAGCGTGCGACGGCAGGGTGACGCGGTGGTAGTGGCGGTTCGCGGTGAGGTCGATTTGGCCTCCGCGGACACCTTGCGTGACCTGCTTCAAGCACCTGAGGCGCGAGCAGCAACAGTCATTCTCGATCTGCGCCAGGTCACGTTTATCGACTCGAGCGGGCTGAGCGTGATCTTGAGTCACAACAAGCTGGCGGCCGCGGACGGATTCCGCTTCGTGGTGGCGGTCGGGGGCGCGCGCGCGGTGGAGCGGCTGTTCGAGCTGACGGGCCTCCGCGACGCGCTCAACCTGATCGATGATCCGGAGACCGCCCTGGAAGCTCACTGAGAGTAACTGGAGCCTGTGCGGGGAGCGGATGACGGATGGCTGTTGTGACACTGCGCCGCGTTCGCCGACGGCGCAGCGAACACAATGTCCGAGGTGTCTCACGACGGACGTTTCGCTCCCTCGCCAACTGGGCCGCTGCATCTGGGCAGCCTGCGCACCGCGCTCGTCGCGTGGCTGTTCGCGCGCTCCCAGTCCGCGCGCTTCCTACTGCGAATCGAGGATCTCGACCCAGAGCGCTCGCGCCCGGAGTTCGAGCAATCGCAGCTCGCGGACCTGGGCGCGCTCAGGATCGACTGGGACGGTCCGCCGGTGCGCCAGTCCGAGCGGATCTCCATGTACGAAGATGCGCTCGACGCGCTCGGCGCCGCCGACCGCCTGTATCCGTGCTTCTGCACGCGGGCTGAGATTCGCGCGGCGGCCTCCGCGCCTCATGGCGAGCTGCCCGAGGGCGCATATCCCGGCACTTGCGCGACTCTGAGGGCGGATGAGCGGAGGGCGCGCCTCGCCGAAGGCCGCCCGTTCGCGCTGCGGCTGCGCGCCGGCGGCGAGCTCGTCGAGTTCGAGGACCGTCTGCTCGGGCGCTGCGGCGGCGTGGTCGACGACTTCGTCGTCCGTCGCGCCGACGGCGTGCCCGCGTACCAGCTCGCGGTCGTCGTCGACGACGCGGCCCAGGGTGTCGGCGAGGTCGTGCGCGGCGCCGACCTGGTCGCCTCGACGCCGCGTCAGATCGTGCTCGGGCGGCTACTCGGACTGCCGATCCCCAGCTATGCGCACGTGCCGCTCGTGCTGGGGCCCGATCGCGCCCGGCTGGCCAAGCGTCACGGCTCGGCTACGCTCGCGCAGCGACAGGAGCCGCCGGCGGCGACGCTGGCACTGCTGGCGCATACGCTCGGGCTCGCGGGCGGCCGTGCGCGCGTCGCCTCGGCGGCGGACCTCCTGGGCGAGTTCGATCCGGACCGGATCCCGCGCGAGGCGATCGTGATCGAGCCGCCGGTCAGCCCCCGGCCGCCGTGAGGATCGTCTTGGTCGCGCCCCCGCGCACGTGCTCGCCGAGCGCGGCGGGCGCGTCGTCGAGCGACGCGACGACGCTCGTCACGCGCTCGGGGTGCAGGCGCCCGCCGCCGATCAGATCCAGCACAGCTGGAATCATCGCGCGGGCGTGCGTACGGCCGATGCTGACGGTGACATTGCGGCCGAACATGAGCCCAATCGGGAGGCGGGCGCTCGCGTGCAGGGCGCCGGTGCTCGTGCACACGCCGTCCGGCGCGGTCAGGCCGATTGCCAGCCGCAGCCCGGCGGGCGAGGAGCTGACGTCGACGACGAGCGGCGCGACGCCGTGGTTTCGAACCTCGGCCGGCGTCAGCGCGCTCAGGCCGAGAGCACCCGCCTGCTCGCGCACGGAGGCTCTCGCGTCGGCCACGGCGACCTCTCCAGCGCCGAGTGCGCGTGCCACCAGGCCCGCATACAGCGAGACGCTGGCGGTGAACAGGTGGCGGTCGCTCAGTGCACCGATGATCAGCACGCCGGCGTCGCGACCGCCCTCGAGCAGAGCCGGCAGGTGCGGCCCGATGTGCCGGTAACCGTCGCTGACGTTGTCCGCGACGCTGGCGGCGGCGACCGGGTCGATCCGATCCGGCAGCGGCACGAGCATTGCGTCCGCGAACGGGACCGCGAGCTCGTCCGCGACCGCGCCGCCCCAGTGCCCGCCGACGAGCCCGAAGCCGTACATCGAAAGCGGCGGGACGCCGGCACAGTTGGCCGTGTGCCCGTTGCGGCAGGGCTCGCAGGCGCCACAGCTGATCTGAAACGGAACGACGACCCGCTGCCCCGGCCGCACACCGGTGACGTCGCTGCCGACCGCGAGCACCTCGGCTACGCATTCGTGGCCGAACGTGAGCGGGACGGGGAACGGCGTCGCGCCGAGTGCGAGCGCGCGGTCCAGGTCGCACGTCGCGGCCGCGATCGGGTGCACGACGGCCGCTAGCGGCCCGGGCGCGGGCGGCGCAGGAACCGAGCGCCAAGCGAGGCGACCGCCGGCCCCGAGCACGAGGGCGCGCATCTTCCGCCGCTCGCGGCGTCGAGCCGCGGCGCCGGCGGCGGCTCGCAGCCGAGCTGCGCGCAGGCCCGCGTCGCGCTCGAGCATCACGCGCGCAGCGACGAGCCCGACGGGATCGGCGACGGCGCGCCCCTGGCGCAGCCACCAACTCGCACTCATCAGGATCGACCTCCGATTCGTTCGATGCCGACAAGATAGAAAATGTTGTTCAGCCGACAACGCCGATCGAGGGAGGGGACATGAAGCGGTCCACCGAGCACGTCTTGACGACCCACACCGGGAGCTTGCCGCGGCCTCCAGAGCTGGTCGAGGCGCTGCTCGAGCGCGATCGCGGCGTGGCGGACGGCGCGGCGCTCGCCGAGCAGGTTCGCGCCGGCGTGCAGGACGTCGTCCAGCGCCAGGCAGACGCGCACGTGAGCGTCGTCAACGACGGCGAGGCAAGCAAGATCGGCTATTCGACGTACGTCAAGGAGCGGTTGGAAGGCTTCGGTGGCGAGGCCGGCTTCGCCGGTTTGCCGGCCGACATGACCGAGTTCCCAGGGCTGATGGAGCGCGTGATGAGCGACATCACGTTCGCGATGCCGGCCTGCGTCGGCCCGATCACCTACCGGGATCTAGACGCGGTCCGCGCCGACATCGCGAACCTGAAGGACGCGGTCGCGGGCGCGGACGTCGAGGAGGCGTTCATGACCGCGGCATCTCCCGGCGTGATCTCGGTGTTCCTCCAGAACCAGTACTACGGCAGCCACGAGGACTACATCGGGGCGCTGGCGGACGCGATGAAGCCGGAGTACGACGAGATCTTTCGCTCCGGGCTCGTGCTGCAGCTCGACTGTCCCGATCTCGCGATGACGCGCCACATGAACCCCGAGCAGAGCCTGGAGGACTTCCGCGACCAGGCCCGGCTCCACGTCGAGGCGATCAACCACGCGACCCGCGACATTCCGGGCGACGCGATGCGGCTGCATCTGTGCTGGGGCAATTACGAAGGTCCGCACCACTACGACGTCCCGCTCGGGGACATCCTCGACATCGTCTTCCAAGCGCGCCCGGACGCGATCTCGTTCGAGGCCGCCAACCCCCGGCACGAGCACGAGTGGCGGGTGTTCGAGGACGTCAAGCTGCCCGAGGGGAAGGTCCTGATCCCGGGCGTGCTCGACTCCACCACGAACTACGTCGAGCATCCCGAGCTCGTCGCCCAGCGCCTCGTCCGCTACGCGAACCTGGTCGGCCGCGAGAACGTGATCGCAGGCACCGATTGCGGCTTCGCCACGTTCGCGAGTTACGTGATGGTGGACCCAGGTGTCACGTGGGCGAAGCTGCGCGCGATGGCCGATGGCGCGGAGCTCGCGACGGCCGAGCTGTGGTGAGAGATGGCCGTCTCGCGCCTCGCGCTCGCGGCGCCGTCTGAAGACTCGGCGCGGCTCAGCGACGAGATCCAGCTCTATCAGCGGACGTACACGACGCTGCTGCGCTCCAGCGGGGAGACGCAGCTGCGCGTGCTCGAGCCATCGCACCAGGCGATGGGCTCGAGCCTGCACCCACTCGCCGCCTCCGACGAGCTCGACCTCGGCGCGTTCCTGTACGCGGTCCGGAGGCTGCCCGAGGGGATTCTCGGCGCGCGGCTCGTCCTCATGGGCCAGACCCTGGAGGCGTTCGAGGAACAGGGAATCGACGTCGTGAGCTGGCAGGAGACCGAGGCGCGCGCACGCAGACGGCGCTGGTATGACGATGGCCACGGCACGCTCGCGGTCCTGCTCGCGAGCAGCTCCGACGTCGACGATCTGGTGCCGACGCTCGTCGCGCTGCAGATCGAGTGGAACAAGATCACGGCGCGCGGGCGTGCCGCCGGCTGGCCGCCGGACACGGAGGTGACTCCTGCGACGTGCGCGCGGCTGCTGGGTGGCCGGACTGAGGACTGGCAGCAACTGTGGGAGGAGTGGGGGCCACGGTTCGAGCCGCGCCTGGCGCTGATGGCCTCGCGCCCGCTGGCCCTGCGGGTCCGCCAGCTGGGCGGCAGCGACATCGGCTACGCGCGCCTGACGCGACGTTGGTGGGCGCCGGTGAATTCCCACCTCGACGCGAGTGGCCTGAACGGACGACCGCTCTACTTCATCAGCTCGAACACGCACAGCATCATCAACATCGCGACGGGGGTGGCACGGGCGATCGAGCCCGAGCTGGTGCGCTTCGTCGAAGAGATGCCGGAGGGCGACATCCTGCGCGCTGAACTGCGCGCATTCCGCGAGGGTGCAGCGGACGGCTCGTGGGAGAACTTCATCTACTTCGTCGCCCGTCGCTGGTGGGAGTCGCGTGGGGAGGCCGGACGCGCCGAGCGGCGCGCCGCCGAGCAGGCCGCCGGCGTGACACACATCGCGAGCCGCACCGCGCTGCGCGTCTCCGCGCAGGTGATCCCGCTGTGCGCGCTCGAGCGCGGGCGCCTCGACCCGCGGATCGGCGATGTCGACGCCGACGCGCTCGCACGCAGCCAGGCGGTGATCGTCAACATCGACTATCCGCTCGGGCGGGCGGCATACAACATCCTGCGCGAGATCGCGATCGACAGCGGCGCGCGCCTGCGCGGCGTGTACATCCTCGGGAAGGCCGCGACGCTCAACGCCGACGTCGGCGACGTGATGATCTCGAGCGTCGTCCACAACGAGCACTCGAACTCGACCTACTGGCTCGACAACGCGTTCAGCGTCGGCGACCTCGCGGCGGACCTGCGGTACGGGAGCGGGCTCGACAACCAGCGTGCGGTGACGGTCAAGAGCACGTTCCTGCAGAACCGCGCCTACCTGGACTTCTACTACCGCGAGGCGTTCACGGTCGTGGAGATGGAAGCCGGGGCGTACTGCGACGCTGTCTACGAGCTCGCCGATCCGGACCGCTATCCGGTTGGCGAAGCGGTCAACTTCTCCAAGCTGCCGATCGACCTCGGCATCATCCACTACGCGTCCGACACTCCGTACACGCAAGCTCGCACGCTCGGCGCTCGCGGCCTCAGCTACTTCGGAGTGGACTCCACGTACGCCTCCTCGCTGGCGATTCTGCGGCGCATCCTGCGGCTCGAGGGGGCGCTCGCACGAGCGGCCGAGCCGGGCGCCGCGGCCCTCCTGTCCCGTTGAGCGGCGCGGGAGGAACTGACCCCCCCGGGGGCGAACATCGCAGCCATGAGCACACTGACCAAGACTCGCAAACGCTGGACCGATCTTGCCATCGAGACCGAGCTTCGCGCCCAGTGCGACGAGCTTGGGCATTTCCCCTCCCGCCGTGAGCTTGCCGCGGCCGGACAGCGCAACCTGTGGGACGCGATTCGCAGGGCCGGCGGGGTGGACTCGTGGCGGCGGCGCATGGACAGCCCGCTCGAGGTGGACGGCGCGCCGGTGGACGGCGCACCGGTGGACGGCCCGCCGGTACACGGCGCGCCGGTGAACGAGGCGAGGGCGCACATCGCAGCGTTCGAGGGCGCGCCCGCTGAGATCAGCGCCGATCAGATCGCCGTGCGCGCGTTTGAGCTGTACGAGCACGGCACCCCCGGCGACGCGCTCGCGCACTGGTTCGCGGCCGAGGACGAGCTGGCGATCCGCCGCATGTAGCCCTTCACGCCGGAGCCCGTCGCGCGAGCATCGGCGTCTATCGTGGGAGTGGCCATGGCCGCCCGCACGGACATCCGCAACATCGCGATCATCGCCCACGTCGACCACGGCAAGACGACGCTCGTCGACGCGATGCTGTGGCAGTCGGGCGCGTTCCGCGCCGGCCAGGACGTCGCCGACCGCGTGCTCGACTCGATGGACCTCGAGCGCGAGAAGGGGATCACGATCCTCGCCAAGAACACGGCCGTGCGCTACGGCGGCGTCAAGCTGAACATCGTCGACACCCCCGGCCACGCCGACTTCGGCGGCGAGGTCGAGCGCGGGCTGACGATGGTCGACGGCGTGCTGCTGCTCGTCGACGCGAGCGAGGGTCCGCTTCCGCAGACGCGCTTCGTCCTGCGCAAGGCGCTCGAGGCGCGCTTGCCCGTGATCCTGGTCGTCAACAAGGTCGACCGCCCGGACGCGCGGATCGACGAGGTCGTCGACGAGGTCTACGAGCTGTTCCTCGACCTCGACGCGGACGAATCGCAAATCGATTTCCCGATCGTCTACACGAACGCGAGGGCGGGATGGGCGTCGCTCGATCCCGACGTCGAGGGCTCCGACCTCGGCCCGCTGCTCGACCTGCTGCTCGAGTGCGTCCCCGCCCCGGAGTACGACCCGAGCCACCCGCTGCAGGCGCTCGTGACCAACCTCGACGCCTCGCCGTATGTCGGGCGGCTCGCGATCTGCCGCGTTCGCCACGGCGTGATCCGCCGCGGGGAGACGATCGCGTGGTGCCGCGCCGACGGAGCGATCGAGCGCGTGAAGGTGAGCGAGCTCTACGTGACCGAGGCGCTCGAACGGGTCGAGGCGGAGGAGGCCGGTCCCGGCGAGATCATCTCGGTCGCCGGGATCCCCGAGATCACGATCGGCGAGACGCTCGCCGACCTCGAGGATCCCCGGCCGCTGCCGGTGATCACCGTCGATGAGCCGTCGCTGTCGGTGACGATCGGGATCAACACCTCCCCGCTGAGCGGTCAGGACGGCGACCGGCTCACCGCGAGCCAGGTCAAGGCGCGCCTCGAGCGCGAGCTCGTCGGCAACGTCTCGCTGCGCGTCCGCGAGACCGAGCGGCCGGATGTGTGGGAGGTCCAGGGCCGCGGCGAGCTCGCGCTCGCGGTGCTGGTCGAGCTGATGCGGCGCGAGGGGTTCGAGCTGACCGTCGGAAAGCCGCAGGTCGTGACGCGTGAGATCGACGGCCGGACGTGCGAGCCGATCGAGCGGATGAGCGTCGATGCGCCGGAGGAGTACGTCGGCGTGATCACGCAGTTGCTCGCGCTGCGCAAGGGGCGGCTCGAGCAGATGGTCAACCACGGTACCGGCTGGGTGCGGATGGAGTACCTCGTCCCGGCGCGCGGGCTGATCGGCTTCCGCACCGAGTTCCTGACCGAGACCCGCGGCACCGGGCTCGTCCACCACGTGTTCGATCGCTGGGAGCCGTGGCACGGCGAGCTGCGCACGCGCCCGACCGGGTCGCTGGTGTCGGACCGCCGCGGCCGCGTCGCGGCGTTCGCGTTGTTCAACCTGCAGGAGCGAGGGACCCTGTTCGTCGAGCCGGGCGAGGAGGTCTACGAGGGGATGATCGTCGGCGAGAGCTCGCGTGCCGAGGACCTCGACGTCAACGCGTGCAAGGAGAAGCACCTGACGAACATGCGCTCCTCGACCGCCGATGAGCTCGTGCGGCTGGTCCCCAAGCGGACCCTGTCGCTCGACCAGGCGCTCGAGTTCCTGCGCGAGGACGAGTGCGCGGAGGTGACGCCGCACGCCGTCCGGCTGCGCAAGCTCGAGCTCGACAAGACGGCCCGGCAGAAGGCTGCGCGCGCGTTGGCGCGCAGCGCTTGAACGCGCTGCTACCGTCAACGGCGTGCTCAACCTCAGGGGGTTGCACGGGCCGTTGATCGTCGCTGCGCTAGGACTGGGCGTGGCGGCGCCGGTTGCCGCCAGCGCCGCGACAGTGTCGTTCGCCAAGCCGTGCTACGACGACGTTCCGGGGAACCTGATGACGATCACCGGGACCGGCTTCACGCCGGGCGACTCGATCAATCTCGACACGAACGCGAACATCGCGCTTCCCTCGGTCACCGCGGGCCTCACGGGCGAGTTCGCGTTGCAGTCCGCCGTCCCCTCGATCACGCCGCCCGGTCCGGGCGAGAAGACGTTCGAGCTCACCGCCACGTCGCAGACCGACGCGGCGGTGTCCGCCGAGTCGCCGTTCATGGTGGCCAACTTCGCCGTCGCCACGAGCCCGGCCCAGGCCAGGCCGACGAGAGTCGTCAAGTTCTCGTTCTCGGGCTTTCCGGACGGCGCGGCGATCTACTCGCACTTCGTGCGCCGCGGCAAGGTGCTCGCGACCAAGCGCTATGGCACCGCCGCCGCACCGTGCGGAACGCTCACCACGCGGGCGAAGCTGTTCCCGGGCCTGCATCCCGAGTACGGCCGCTACACGGTCCAGTTCGATTCGAGCCACCACTACTCGAGCAGGAGCACGCCACGACTGGTGGGGATACTCGACGTGTTCAGGTCGTTCAAGTTCCGCTAGGCACCTCGGCTCGAGCGGGTGCGGATGGACAGCCGTCGCTTCTTCGTCGTCCCGCACACGCATTGGGACAGGGAGTGGTACGCGCCATTCGAATACTTCCACCTGCGCCTCGCCCAGGTCCTCGACGGCGTGCTCGACACGCTCGAGCGCGATCCGCGGTTCACCACCTTCACGCTCGACGGCCAAGCGATCGTGCTCGAGGACTACCTCGATATCCGGCCGGAGAACGAGGGGCGGCTGCGCGCGCTGCTCGAGGCGGGTCGGCTCGAGGTCGGGCCGAGCTACATCCTGCCCGACGAGTTCCTCGTCGGCGCCGAGGCGCTCGTCCGCAACCTCCTGCTCGGACGCGCCGTTTGTCGTCGCTTCGGGGCTGAGCCCTCGGGCGTCGGGTATCTCCCGGACAGCTTCGGGCATCCGGCGCAGATCCCGCAGATCCTCGCCGGGTTTGGGATCGACAACATGATCTACTCGCGCGGTGTCGGCGACGAGTTCGACGAGGTCGGGCCGGCGTTCCGCTGGCGCGCGCCGGAGGGCAGCGAGGTGATCGCGCTCCTGCAGCTCGGGAGCTACGGCAACTTCGGGCACGTCGGGTCCGGTGACGAGGGCGAGCGCCGCGTGCGCGGGCTGCTCGGGCAATTCGGTCCGGCGCTCGGCGCGGGCGATCCGATCCTGCTGTGCAACGGCGAGGACCACTCGTTCATCGAGCGCGAGCTGCCCCGGATCTGCGCCGAGCTCGAAGAGCGGTTCCAGGGGTCGCGCTTCACGATCGCGCGCCACTCGGATTACGTCGATGCGATGCGCGGTCGCGAGCTCCCGGCGTGGCAGGGCGAGCTGCTGGGAGCGCGTCTGTGGAACATCCTGCGCGGCGTCAACTCGGCGCGCCTCTATCTCAAGCAGGCGAATGAGCGGGCGGAGCAGCGGCTGCTGGCCGTCGAAACGCTCGCCGCGCTGAGCGCCCTGGCAGGCGGAGATCCGTTCCCGCAGGCGGACTTCCGGCTCGCCTGGAGCGCCCTTCTGCGCTGTCACCCGCACGACTCGATCTGCGGATGCTCGTGCGACGAGGTCCACCGCGACATGATCGTCCGCTACGAGCAGCTCGAGCGGACTCTGTCGGTGCTGGAGCGGGCCGCGCTGGCGCGGCTCGGATGCGATCAGGCCGATGGCGCCGGTGGGCGCGTCGGCGTCGTCAACCTGCTCCCGAGCCGGCGGCAGGGGTTGGTCGACGCGCCAGGCTGCGAGCCGCAGCTGATCGAGCTCGACGGCTTCTCGGCGCGCACGATCGAGCTCGAGCCGGCTGGCATGCGACCGGTGCGCCGGGCTGACGAGCGCGCGATCGAGAGCGACCGGCTGCGCGTCGAAGCGATGCACGATGGCACGCTGAAGGTGCTCGACAAGCGCACCGGTCGCGTGCTGCAGGGGCTGCACGCGCTCGAGGACGAGGCCGACACCGGTGACCTCTACAACTTCTGTCCCGTCGACGGCCTCCCCGTGTGGCGTGCCCGCGCCAGCGCCGCGCGGGTGCTCCGCGACGGACCGCTCGTGTGGGAGCTCGAGGTCAGCGTGCAGATGCACCCCCCGGCCGGGCTCGACGAGCATCGCCGCCCGCTGCCGGACTGCGTGACGCTCGCGCTCACGACGGTCGTGCGGCTCGCCCGCGGCAGCGCGCGGGTCGAGCTGCGCACGACGATCGACAATCCCGCGCGCGATCACCGGCTGCGGGCGGTCTTTCCGCTTGGCCCCGCCGACGGCCCCATCCGGGCGGAGGGTCAGTTCGCGATCGTGCGCCGACCGCTCGCGCCGCCGCCGCCACGCTCGGAGTGGGTCGAGCCGCCGGATCCGACCGGACATTCGATCGGCGCCGTCGCGCTCGGGCCGATGGCGCTGCTGACGCGGGGCCTGCCCGAGTACGAGGCGCGCGTCGGCGACGGCGGAGCCGAGCTGTGCCTGACGCTGCTGCGCTGCGTGGGCATCATCTCGCAGGCGACCGGCGCGATTGCGACCCGCCCGCTCGGCGCCGGCCCGGGCGTGGCCACGCCGGAGGGCCAGTGCATCGGGCGCCACGAGCTTGACTACGCGGTGCGCCTGGATGCCGACGAGCTCGACGACACCGCGCTGCTGCGCGAGTCGCAGGACTACCGCGCCGGCTTTCTGTTGGTTGGCGGCGGAGTCGACTTCGACGCGCCGCTGCAGCTCGACGGAGAGGTCGTATTCGCGTGCTTGAAGGGCGCCGAGGATGGCGACGGATTGATCCTCCGCTGCTTCAGCGCCGCCGAGCGCCCGGCGGATGTGCGCGTCGCGGGCCCGGCAGCGCCGTCGCTGGCGCGCACCCGCCTCGACGAGACCGGTGAGGAACCGCTCGACGCGGGAGCGCTGACGGTCTCGCCAGGTGAGATCGCGACCGTCCGCCTCCGCGTCGGCGCGAGGCCGACCGAGGTCTATTCTGAGTCCGAGGCTTGATGGCTCCGATTTGCGCCCATCTCGACACGATCCATCATCTCGAGGGCCGCGAGGGCGTCACCGGCTGTCCGGACTGCCTCGCGATGGGCTCCTACTGGGTGCACCTGCGGCGCTGTACCGAATGCGGGAAGGTCGGCTGCTGCGACGACTCCCCGAACCGCCACGCGACCGCGCACCACAACGACACCGGCCATCCCGTGATCCGCTCGCTCGAGCCCGGTGAGGACTGGCTGTGGTGCTATGAGGAAGAGGTCGCGTTCCTCGTCGAGTCGGACTGAGGAAGCCGCTCAGTTGGCCGAGGGGCGCTCGCCGCCGCCGTCCGTCAAAGCCCGTGTGCGCTCGGTGCGCCAGCGCTCGACCGTGTGGCGGAGCTGGAAGTACGCGATCCCCCCGGCACCGTCGGGAGCCAGAAGGACAGCGCCCGGTAGGCGAGCACCGCGAGGATCGCGACGCTGCCGTCGACGCCGAAGGCCAGGAACGAGCCGATCATTCCACCCTCGACGGGGCCAATCCCGCCGGGCAGCGGAAGAGCGGCGGCGAGCTGGCCGATGAAGTAGGCCATCACCACGACCGCGAAAGGGGGCGAGGCGCCGAACGCGTGAAAGCACGCCCACAGCGTCGCGATGTCGAAGCCCCAGTAGGCGACCGCCCCAAGCAGGCCGACAGACGGCGATTTGACGATCTCGATCGCGGTGGCAAGGCCTGAACGGACCGTGTCCGGAATCGTCGCCAAGCGCGTGACGAAGCGCCCGCGCGAGCGCGTCGAGGAGCCGATCGTGCGCTCGCGCAGGCGAGCTTCGATGTTGGGGGGCACGAGCATGAAAGCCAGCACCACCAGGATCGCGACGGCGCCGAAAACCGCCGGGATGACGGTCAGATAAAAGGGGGCGCCGCCGGGCAGCAGGCCCGTTTTGAGGCCCACGCCGAAGATCACCAGCGCGGCCATGAAGACCGCGTACTGAATGATCACGAACGCGGCGATCCGGCGCGCGATCGTGGCCGGTCGCAAGCCGGCGGCCGAGAGCGCCCAGGCCATCAGCGCGATGCCGCCGGCGCCGGCCGTCGAGATCAGCTTCGTCGCGACCACGCCCGCCATCGTGATCTGGTAGCTCGCGCTCCACCCGATGCGCACGCCGGCGCACGAGAAGACCGTTCTGAACAACGCGATGTAGCCGCCAAGCGAGATCGCCTCGAACACGGCGCCGAGCAGCAACCACAGCTTGTTGCCCTTGCTGAGGCGGGAGAGCGTCGTCCCGAAGCCGGCGATCTGCGGTAGCACCGCGAACACGAACGCGACGATCACGGCGAGCACGAGCAATGTCAGCAGCACGCGCCGCTGCTCGTGGACGAAATGCCTGAAGCCCCGCCACGGCGGTGGTCCGTCGACTACGTCCTGTGGCTTCTCTTCGACCGGGTTTTGATCGCGAACCCTCGACATCACCACCTTCCGCCTGCGCAAATGCGAGCCTTCTTACTTTCTCCCCACTCTCAGCGTACGCGACACGCCCACGGACGCGCGACGCGCCCGGTCGCGCGCGGTGCACCGGATAATCGAGGCGTGCACTCGAGGCACGCCGCAAACGTTCGGGCGCCGGCGCTGCTCGCCGCCGGCATGGTCTTGGTGGCGATCAACCTGCGGCCCGCGGCGGCGGCCGTTGGGCCTCTGATCCACCAAATCGAACGTGGGACCGGGCTCTCGTCGGCGGGCGCGAGCCTCCTCGTCACGTTCCCCGTGCTGTGCTTCGGCGCGATGGCGCCGCTCGCGCCGGCGCTCGGCCGGCGGTTCGGGCCATACCGGACGATCACCGGCGCCCTCGCCGCGCTCGTCGTAGGCCTGCTGATCCGGTTGCTCACCGGGATCGGCTTCCTGTTCGTCGGGACGCTGCTGGCAGGCGCGGCGATCGCGGTCTGCAACGTAATGCTGCCGGTCCTCGTCCGGCACGACTTCCCGCATCGAAAAGGGCTCGTGACGGGCCTCTACACGAGCGCTCTGGTCGGATTCGCCGCCTTGGCGGCCGGTCTGGCCGTGCCGATCGCCGACGCGTTCGCCGGCCGCTGGCGCGTCGGCCTGGGCATTTGGGCGCTGCCGGCCGTGGTGGCGCTGGGGTTCTGGTTGCTGATGCTTGCGGGGGGCGCACGCGGATCGCCGGCTGGAGGTCCGACGCTCAGTGGCGTGCGCGCGCTCTCGCGCGACAAGGTCGCCTGGTCGGTCGCGATCTTCTTCGCGCTGCAGTCAGCCGGGTTCTACGCGACGCTCACGTGGCTGCCGAGCATCTTCCAGAGCCACGGCGCGAGCCCGAGCAAGGCCGGGCTGCTGCTGAGTGTGAGCCTGGTCGTCGGCGTTCTGACAGCGCTGACGGTGCCGTCGGTGGCGGCGCGCCGTAACGACCAGCGCGTGCTCGTGATCGTCTTCAGCGGCGTCATGGCGCTCGGCTGGCTTGGCATTCTCCTCGCGCCGATGTCGGCGCCGTTCCTGTGGGTGGTGCTGCTTGGGCTCGGCCAGAACGCGTGCTTCCCCCTCGTCTTGATGATGATCGTGCTGCGCGGAGGCACGACGACCGGCACCGCCGGGCTGTCCACGATGACGCAGATGATCGGCTATCTGCTGTCGGCGACAGCGCCGCTCCTGCTCGGCGTTGTTCACGACCTGACGGGGTCATGGACGCTTGCGGTCGTGATCCTGCTCGCGCTCGTCGCGCCGCAGGCGGTGGTCGGCCTGGCGGCGGGGCGGGACCGGGTCGTGTCGACGGCCGCGTCCCGCTGGGATCCAGTCGTGCACTAGGGTTGCGCTGCACGCGATCAGGAAAGGCGAACGCATGGTTTTTCGCAGGCACGGCTCAGACGATGCGCAGCAGTCCACACAGGAGGCGCAGCCGCCGGCTCCCGCTGCGACGCCGCCGCCGCCGAGCGCCACCCCGGACGCGTACCAGGCCGGCTCGACCGAGGGGCTGACGGAGCACGGCCGCCAGCGCCTGGCGCAGAACCGGGGCGGCCTGTACACGAGCGATCTCTCGGTGAACGAGTTCGTGATGATCGACGAGGTCGGGTTCGAGCCGCTCGGCTTGGTGATGGGCAGCTCGGTCTACCACATCGGCTTTCAGACGGCGGGGTACAAGACGAGCCAGGAGCTGACGGTCCTCACGCAGGCGATGTACAACGCGCGCCAGCTTGCGATGACGCGGATGGAGGAGGAGGCGGACCAGCTCGGCGCGGACGGCGTCGTCGGTGTCCGGATCGACATCGGCACGTACGAGTGGGGCGAGGACATGGCCGAGTTCATCGCGATAGGCACCGCGGTCAAGCACCGGGAAGGGGTCATCCACCGCGCGCCCAGCGGCCGCCCGTTCACGAGCGCGCTGTCGGGCCAGGAGTTCGCGACCTTGCTGCGCGTCGGACGGCGGCCCGTCGGGATGGTGATGGGCAACTGCGTCTACCACGTCGCACATCAGTCGATGCGCCAGACGATGCGTAACATCGGCCAGAACGTCGAGATGGCGCTGTTCACGCAGGCTCTGTACGACGCGCGTGAGCTCGCGATCGAGCGCATGCAGACCGAGGCCAGCGATGCGCAGGCGCGCGGAATCGTCGGGGTCAAGATCGACCAGGGAAGCTTTCTCTGGGGCGGGCACGTGATCGAGTTCTTCGCGCTCGGCACCGCGGTCATCGACACCGGCGATCGGCCGGAGCGGATCGCCACTGCGTACGTGCTCGATCTCGGGCAGTGACAGTGGGCGGCTCGCGCTCGATTCACCTCTATCGGGACCTCCAGATCGAGCTGCGCGACGGGGTCCGGACGGCCGCGGAGGCTTGGACGCCGGCCGACGGGCGCCCGCACCCTGCGATCCTCGTGCGTACGCCCTATATGAAGGAAGCGGCCGCGCCGAGCGGTTACCTCGACCCGCGCGCAGCGACTGCGCGCGGGTACGCGATGGTGCTCGAGGATGTCCGTGGCACCGGCGAGTCGGATGGGAAGCTCGAGCCGTTCGTCAACGAGGCAGCCGACGGTCACGACAGCGTCGAGTGGGTCGCACGACAGCCATGGTGCGACGGCCGTGTGGTGATGGGGGGCATGAGCTACCTCGGCGCGACGCAGTGGCTCGCGGCCGCCGCGCGACCGCCCGCCCTGCAGGCGATCGCGCCGACGCTCAGCTCCGACGACGTGGCCGAAGGCTGGTCGTTCACGGGCGGCGTGCCGGAGCTCGGCTTCCTTGCGACCTGGTCGGCCGTCGGCCTGGCGCCGCTCGATCAGCGCATGTACGACGAGCCCGAGCGATCGTGGCGCGACCTGGCGGCCGTCGAGGCGATCGCGCCGTGGCTCGGCGAATGGCTCTCGAGCCCGCCGGCGAGCGACTACTGGCGGGCGCGCTCGGTCGCGCACCGTCGCGGCGAGGTCCAGGTGCCCGCGTTCATCACCGGCGGCTGGTACGACATCTTCGAGTCGGGGACGCTCGGCTCGTTCGCGCGCTCGCGCGATTCACGCGACCGGCTCGTGATCGGTCCGTGGGGACACGACAGCTCGCTCTCACACCTGGTCGGCACGGCCGATCTCGGGTTTGCGGGCCTCGGCGAGGAAAGGCTGTTCGGCTGGCAGCTCGACTTCTACGACGCGATTCTCGCCGGGCGTGAGCCCGAGTCCCCGCGGGTCAGGGCCTATGCGCTCGGCGCTCGGCGCTGGGTCGAGCTCGACGACTGGCCGCCGCCCGAAACCTCGGCCCGTGCGATCGAGCTCGAGCCCGCCTCCTTCGCGGTCGACCCGAACGCGCCCGTGCCGGCGCTCGGCGGGCGGGGGCTGCTGATCAGCATCCCCGGCAGCGGCTTCGGCGTCGCCGACCAGCGGCCGCTGCTGAAGCGCGATGACGTGCTGGTCGCGGCGCGGGTCACGTTCGACGCGGACACGGTGCTGGCCGGGCCGGTGAACGCGCAGCTTACGATCCAGGTGGAGGGCGGGTCCCGGGGCAGCCTCT
Organism: uncultured Solirubrobacterales bacterium; assembly: GCA_963763525.1. Taxonomy (GTDB): domain Bacteria; phylum Actinomycetota; class Thermoleophilia; order Solirubrobacterales; family Solirubrobacteraceae; genus Palsa-465. Next base: position 506,474 of record CAVXPA010000001.1, on the reverse strand, counting down.
GGTGCGCGATCCTGTGCGTCGAGCAGCGGGACGGCGCGCTGCACAACATCGCCGAGGGCGTCGCCGGTGCGCCGGCGGGTGCATCGCGCGTGCGCGTGCCGCTCGGGGACGCGCTGATCTGGTTGCCGCGGGGAGCGACGCTTGTGCTGCTGCTCGCCGGGTCCTCGTTCCCGCGCTGGCCGGCGCCACCGGTGCTGGGACGCCAGCGGGTGGCCGAGCCCTCCCAGCTCGAGCTCACGGTCGCCGCGCCGTCGCTTGCTGCATTAGTGTGCCCGGCATGAGCGACATCGGCGACAGCGTGTTCAAGCGGGGCCAGCCGGTCTGGGTTATCGAGGACGACGGCTCGCAGCGGGCCGCCGAGTACGTCGGCGAGGGCGAGACGAGCGCCTGGTTCGGCGGTACTCCGACGGTCTATGTGGTCTATGAGGACACGCGCAGCGGCGGTGCGGTCGCGGTGGATCGCGTGATTCCGCGCGAGGACTGAGTGGGCCACTAAAGCGCGCGTCAATCGCCGATCTGGACGTCGGCGCTCTGCGTGACGCCCGGAACCGCTGGGGTTCCGAGCACGCCGTTGACCCCGGCGACACCCACGAGGCCCGCGATCCCATCGCCTCCGCGTGCGGCCCTCGGACCGGATGGACTGCCGCCGGGGCCACCACTTCCGGAGATCCCGCCCGGGCTGCCCGCGCCCGGGAGGCCGCCGCACCCTGGGACGGGATAAGCGGTCGGCTGGCCCGGACAACCAACCGGACGGCTCCCCACCGACACCATGTCGCCCGTGAAGCCGGGCCTGCCCTCGATGCTCCGGCTGGCGAGGGCGCCGTCGAGCGTGAACGGCACCGTGCTGAAGATCGCGCCTCCCTCGGCGTCGCCGCCGTTGCCCGCGTTGCCGCCCTCGCCGCCGGCGGCGCCGGCGCTGCCGTCGCCTCCGGAGCCGCCTGGACCGCCCGGCGCACCTGTGCCGCCGCTCCCTCCCTGACCGCCGTCGCCGGCGTCCCCGTCGGACGGATTGACGCCGCCGCCGCCACCCGCGCCGCCGTTGCCGGCGATCGTCGACGCGGCGCTGTCGTCCTGAAACGCCGTCCCGGTCACGCTCAGCGACCCGCCCGCGTTGTAGATCGCGCCGCCGGCGGCGTTGCCCGGGTTGCCGCCGTTGCCGCCGTCGCCGCCGGCACCCGCGGGCGTGTTGTCCAAGGTCGCTGCACCCGCCCCGCCGGCACCGCCCACCTCCCCGCTGCCGGATCCGCCGTTGCCGCCTGCGCCGCCCGTTCCGCCGAGCCCACCCTGGCCGCCATCGCCGCCGTCGCCGCCCGCTGGGCCGCTGCCGGCCTGCGCGGAGTCCGAAGCGAACCGGGACGCGACGATCGTCAGCGCGCCGGTGTTGTAGATCGCGCCGCCGAAGGCGTCGCCGCCGTTCCCGGAACCGCCGCCCGAACCGCCGTCGCCGGCCAGACCTGCGGCGCCGCCGTTGCCGCCGGCGCCGCCGCTGCCTCCGTTCGCACCGTTGGTGCCGTCGGCTCCGTTGCCGCCGTTGCCGCCGTTGCCGCCCGATCCCCCGTCTCCGCCGTCGCCGCCCGATCCCCCGTTCCCGCCGAGGACGGTGTCAGCGGAGAGCTGACAGTCGCGGAGCGTCAACCTGCCGGCGTTCACGATCGCGCCCGCGGTCGCGTTCTCCCCGTTGCCGCCGTTTGTGCCGGCGGAGCCGTCGCTCGCGTTGCCGGCGGGCTGCCCGTCGGATCCGGCCCCGCCCGCGGTGGCCGCATCGGCGCCGTCCGCGCCCGCGGCTCCAGGCGCGCCGTCCTGCCCGGAGGCGCCGGAAGCGCCGGCCGCGCCCGCGGCGAGTCCGCCGGACAGCGTCAAGTTGACCAGCGTCACGCTCGCGCCGGGCGCAACCGCGAGCAATCGTGTCTGTGCGTCCCGCGCCGCCTCGATCCGCGCGCCCGGAGGCGCCCCGACCAGCGTCAGCGTCACGCCCTTCCGGACGCTCAGCTCGCTCGTCAGCGCGACCTTGCATCGCGCTTCGATCGTGTAGGCCCCTCCGGCTCGTGCGAGCAGGTCGAGCTTGCGCTGGCTCGGGCAGCCAACCAGCTTCGTTCCGAGCGTCACCAGCAGGTTGCAGTAGACCCGGCACTGTCCGACGGTCGGGGCGCTCGCCGCGAACTGAAGCGCCTGCTCCCGGGCATGCGGCTGGGTCTCGGACGCGCTTCGCTGCAGCGTCCCCGCGACCGCCTGGTAATCACCGTCGTTGAGCTCGGTCAGGAGCACCGAGCGTCCGAGCCCGTTGCGGTACGTGAACAACACCAGCGCGTCAAACTGCGACTGCGAGAGCGGCACTCCCAGCAACCGGTTGACGGTCGCCGCCGCCTGGTCTGTGTCCCGCTGCAGCAGGTCGAGCGCCTGCGCTTGCGTGATCGGCGTCGCGGCCTGGTCGACCGCGGTACAGGGTCCCTCGTTGTCGACGTGGCCGAAGCCGACCTCGCAGCGGTCGCCGGTCTCGTGCGGGGTGGCGCTGAACGTTTCGGTGGCGGCGATCGCCGTGAGGCCGCCCGAGTTGAGCTTGCCCGGCGCGCCGTCGGCTGTGCTCGGCGTGGTGGTTGCGCTCGCTGCCGTCGCGGGCGCGTGCGCGCGCGCCGCGGCGGTGAGGCAGGCACACGCCAGCGCGAACGTCAGAACGGCCAGGGTGAGCCACGCGCGGCCGCCCATTCGCATCGCCCGAGTCCCACGCTCGCGGTCCATCGCCCGTCCCAACATACCGCTATCGATGCGCGCTGGCGAGCTTTACTTTGCGGCTGGAGATGAAGAACTCGCTCGGGCTCGGATCGCCACGCTGCCAGCTCGCGGCGGTGGCGGCGGTGGCGGCTGCTTCGGCGGTGGTGCTGACGCTCGCCCGCCGCGAACGTCGCGCGGCCCGAGCGGCGCTCGCGGATGCCGAGCGGCTCCGGGCGCTGTTCGACGGAGCCTCCGACGCGCTCACCCATCGGGCCACCCACGACCCGCTGACGGGACTGCCGAACCGGACGTTGTTCCTCGATCGCCTCGCGCACGCGCTTGCCCGGGCACGTCGGTCCGGCGCCAAGCTGGCCGTCCTGTTCATGGATCTCGATGACTTCAAGCGCGTCAACGACAGCCGCGGGCATCATGGCGGTGACCGCGTCCTCGTGGCGCTGGCCCCTCGCCTGACGGCAGCCCTGCGGCCGGGGGACACGATCGCGCGGTTCGGTGGCGACGAATTCGTCGTGCTGTGCGAGGAGCTGGGCAGCGAACAGGATGCGATCCAGATCGCGCACCGGATCGTGGAACAGTGCAGGGCGCCGCTCGAGATCGACGGAGAGCAGCTGACCGTCACGGTGAGCGTCGGCGTCGCGATCGTCGACGACCCGTTCAGCGCGGTGCCGGCGAACGTGCTGATCGAGGCGGATGCGGCGATGTATCGGGCGAAGCGGCGTGGGACGGGAGGCGTCGAGGTGTCCACCGCGGCCGCGTCGGCCGTCAGCGATTCGGTGGCTGGCGCAGCGCGCCCACGATCCCAGTCGTGAACAGGACGAGCACGAAGACCGCCAGCAGGCCCACCGGCGTGACCCCGTGATGGGCGAAGTCGCGAATCGTAAGCGCCGCGAGTGCGGCGATGAAGACGAGCACGATCGTCAGGACGAGAACACGCATCGGGATCAGAACGCGGGGATGCGCTTGCGACTCCCCATGAGCAGCCGGGTCGTGAGCGCGCCGAAGACGAAGCCGCCGAGACATGCGAAGTACGCGATGGCCCAGCCGCCGCCGACCGGATTGGTCAGGCCGACCGCTCCGAACACCGCCTGCTCCACGAACCAGAGCGCGAGCATCACGAGCGCTGGGAGCTCGATCACGGTCACGAACAGGATGATGAACACGAACGTGATTACACGTCCGCGCGGATACAGCACGATGTATCCGCCGAGCACGCCTGCGATTGCGCCGGATGCGCCGACCGTCGGCGCGGTCGAGCTCGGCGACAGCGCGACCAGCAGGGCTGCCGCCGCGATCCCCGACAACAGGTAGAAGGCGAGGAACTTGGGGCGGCCCATCGAATCCTCGACGGTCCCTCCGAAGATCCAGAGGAACAGCATGTTGCCGGCGAGGTGCAGCAGCGAGGCGTGCATGAACATCGCCGTGAAGACGGTCTCCCAGGCCGGCAACCGGCCATGGGCACCTTGGTGGGTCACCGCGTACGGGACCAGCCCATAGTGGATCAGCACGTGATCGTCGGGTCCGCTGATGAACGAGCCGCCGTGGCGGATCGCGAGCAGGTACACGACCACGTTCGTAAGGATCAGCGCGACGGTCACCCGCGGGAACCGGTTCGTCGGGGTGCTGTCCTTGATCGGGATCATTCGGCGCCCGGGTGGGGCCGTCGCACGTGAGTGCCCGCGAGCTCAGGCGTGCGTGGGCGAAGCCCCGACCGTGACGACCCGCCAGGGTGCCTGCGCGTCGTCGCCGAGTGCGAGCGTCCACCGCTCGGTGAACCGCGATTCGTGGCTCGGGCTGCCGGCGAGCACCGCCGCGGTGTCGCGGTCTTGGACGTAGCGCCGTCCTGTGAGCTGCACCTCGATCGTCATCGTCGGCGGCTCGGCCTCCGCGTCGACGCCGGCGATCGTGATCCGCTGAACTCGAGGGCCGCGGACGACGAGCCGGGTGTGCCCGCTCGGGTCGCCAGGATGCAGCAGCTCGCGGGCCGCCGCCGGCGTCGCGAGCTTCAACAGGGCCTGATCGTCGCCGTCGACGGCATCGGCCCATGCCTGGACCGCCCGGCGGGCTGCGACCTCGAGCACGTCCGGCCCGAAGCGGCCGTCGACGAGGCTCAGATCGAGCGCCGCGGCGCGTGCATCGCCGGCGAAGTCGAGATCGGCCAGCTCTGCGATCTTCGTTCCCTCGGGCACCGCGTCGGCGACGGCACCCTCGACCAGGGCCTGATCGCGCATCGCTCCCTCGTCGGACGAGGGGCTGGCGACGATGTCCGCGTCGAGCGCGTGCGCGCCCTCGGCGCCCTGTTCGACCGATTGCAGGATCCAGCGGCCGGCGTGGTCCCGCGCGAGCGTCCAGAACTCGCGCATGTGGACGGTCTCGCCGAAGCGGCCGGCTCGTTTGAGATGGTTGCCGAAGCGGTCCTGGACGTAGTCGCGCACCTTCGCCTCGATCTTGACCGTGACCCGGTCCTGGTCGGCGGCGTGGTTGAGTCCGACGTACTCGACCCGTGGCTCGCCGACCGGCTGCACGCGGTTACGCCAGCCTCGCCGCTCCAAATCGCTCAGCCGCCGGTCCCATTCCTGCATCAGGTCCGGTGCTACGAGGCGGGAGAGCGCGGCGCGATCGCCACGATCCCAGGCGTTCTGAACCGCCTTGAACAAGGCGGTCGCCTGCGCGCGAACGACGTCCGGCGCGAACGCGCCCTCGTCCTCGGCCGCCTCCGCGGCCGCGAGCTCGACCCGGCGCTCGCGTTGCTGTGTCCGCCTCCGGTCGCTGCGCCCGCTGCTGCGCTGCGCGGTCGTGAACGCCCGCGCCCGCGGAGCCACGCGCGTGACGAATAGCCAGACCAGGAGCAGGCCGATCAAGACGAGCGCGCCGAGGCCGTGGCCCAGCACCGCGATCCGGAGCAGGATCTCGATCAGAATGAAGTAGCCGGCGCCACTGCCGCCGCCTCCGCCGCCGCCTCCTTCGCCGCCGCCACCGCCGAAGGCGGAGCTGCCGCCGCCGGCGGCTGCCAGCGCCTCGGGCGCCACGATCAGCGCCAGAAGCAGGACCACAAGCAAGATGAGGGGGGCGCGGCGCTTCATGTGACGGCCTCGAGTGTCCGGGGGTTGGTTGTCGAGTCGCTGGCGGGGGCTTCGGCTGGCGGTGTCGTCGCGTCGGGCGCGGCGAGCGGTCCCACCCCAGGCTCGGCCTGGGGGACGTGCTGATCGGCGTGGTAGCTGCTCCTCACGAGCGGACCGGCCGCGACGTGCTCGAAGCCGAGCTCGTACGCCGCCCGCTCGAGCGCTTTGAACTCGTCCGGATGCCAGTAGCGAACGATCGGCAGATGCTGCTCGGTCGGCCTCAGGTACTGGCCGATCGTGAGCACCTGGACGTGATGGGCGCGCAGTGTCCCGAGCGCATCCACCATCTCGTCGAAGCTCTCGCCGAGCCCGACCATCAAGCCCGACTTGGTCACGACCTCATCGCCGCCCATCTCCTTGGCGTTCTGGAGCACCCGGCATGAGCGGTCGAACCGCGAGCCGCGCCGGGCCACCGGGTAGAGGCGCGGCACGACCTCGACGTTGTGGTTGAAGACGTCGGGTCGCTCGGCGATCACCTTGGCCAGCGGCATCTCCTCGCCGCGGAAGTCCGGCGTCAACACCTCGACCTTGCAGCGCGGCGCCTGCCGGCGGATCTGGCGGATCACGCCGACGAAGGCGTGGGCACCGTAGTCGGGCATGTCGTCGCGGTCGACGCTCGTGATCACGGCGTGGCGCAGGCCCATCCGCGCGACGCTGCGCGCGACGCGGGCCGGCTCGAGCGGATCGTCCCAGGTCGGCTTGCCGGTCTTGACGTTGCAGAAGCCGCATCGGCGCGTGCACGTATCACCCAGGATCATGAACGTCGCGGTGCCTCGCTGCCAGCACTCGCCGATGTTCGGGCACGCGGCCTCCTGGCAGACCGTGTGGAGGTTCTCGGCGGCGATCAGGCTCTGAAGCTCGCGGTAGCGGGGGCCGCCGGGCGCGCGCACCTTGAACCAGGGCGGCTTGCGGGCGCGATGCGGCTGGACGATCGGTCCGAGCACCTCTTGCACGTCCACGATCCCACCTGGATTAGCCCTGGAACGAGTCGCGCTCACGCCTTCAAGGCTAGCGATGTTCGAAGTTGTTTCAGACCTGTGACCCACGCGTCACAACTTTCGCGGCACCATCGTCCCCGTGGCCGAACCTGGTCGAGAAACGCAACTGTGGGCATCGTTTCTCGACCAGGTCCCGTTGGATGGCGAGCTGGCGCGGCTCGCGGTGGCGCAACACGGAGTGTTTGCACTCGCGCAGCTCGAGGCGCTCGGGCTGAGTGGACCGGGCGTGCGCGCGAGGGTTCGGGCTGACCGGCTGCATCGGCTCTACCGAGGCGTGTACGGCTTGGTTCCCCGGGCGCTCTTGAAACGAGAGGGATTGTGGCTGGCGGCGGTGCTGGCCTGTGGGCCGGGTGCGGTGCTCTCACATCGAAGCGCTGCATCGCTCCACGGCCTCTACGCCTACAGCGGCAGGTGGATCGATGTGACCGTTCCCGCCCGCTCGTCTCGCGCCCACCAGGGGATCAAGCTTCACCGCTCGACCACGCTGATGCCCGCGGACACGACGGCCGTCGAGCACATCCCGTGCACGACGGCGTCGCGAACTCTGCTCGACCTCGCGGAGGCCGTGAACCGCCGCGCCCTGGAGCGGGCGTTCGACCAGGCCGAGATCATCGGCTGCTTCGACCGACGGGCGCTGGACGATCAACTCGAGCGCAACCAGCGTCGCGTCGCAGCGCGCCACGTCCGCGAACTTCTGGACGAGCACTACGTAGGCGCCACGCCGACGGCCTCGAAGCTCGAAGAGGCCTTCCTTGGCCTCGTCCTCGCCGCCGGCCTTCCGCGACCGCAGGTCAACGCGTGGATCGTCCTACCCGACCGCGGCCCGCCCGTCTGCGTCGACTTCAAGTGGGAGGCGCAGCGCGTCGTCGTCGAGACCGACGGGCGCAAGTGGCACGACACGCGGCAGCGCCGTGAGCGCGATGCCGAGCGCGACCAGCGGCTGCTCGCCGCCGGCTGGCGGACGCTGCGTACGAGCTGGCGGCAGGTCCAACGCGAGCCGGCGCTGATCGCGTCGAGGCTCGCGGAGATCCTGCAGGCGTGATCAGGCGACGGCGCCGGCCACGGGCGCGGCTCCCGCGAGCGCCTCGAGCCGCGCCAGGCTGACCAACCGCTGGCGGCGCTCCAACGCTTGCGCGACGCGCCACGCGACGCGGCGGCGGAAGCACTTCATCTGCCCCGCCGAGCGGCCGGTCTCCCGGATCAGGGAGGTCATCTGGACCCCGTCGAGACCGCACGCAACGACCCAGGAGAAGGGCTGCAGGTCGTTCTCGACGTTGACCGCGAACCCGTGCGTCGTCACCCCGCGGGAGAGATGCACGCCGATCGAGGCGATCTTGCGCTCCTGGACCCAGACGCCCGTGAACGCCGGGCCGTCGTCGGGTCTGGCCCGGGCCGGCACGCCCTCGTCGAGGAGCGCGGCGACGAGCGCGCGCTCCAGGGTGCGGACGTATCCGACGACGTCGTCGACACGCACGATCGGATAGCCGACGAGCTGGCCGGGGCCGTGGTAGGTCAGCTTGCCGCCGCGATTGGTGTCGACGATGTCGATTCCCTGGCGCGCGTACCACTCCTCGCCCATCGGCAGCTCGCCCGCGCCCGAGCGCCGGCCGCGCGTGTACACGGGCGGGTGCTCGAGCATGAGCAGGACGTCCGGCAGCAGCTCCTGCTGGCGCGCGGCGCGGAGTCGCTCCTGCAACGCCAGCGCATCGCCGTACTGGACCGTCCCCAGATGGCACACCCAGAGGTCGCTCACAGCTCTGACCAGGCCTCGAGATGGCGCTTGAGGGTCGCGAGGAACTGCGCCGCCTCGGCCCCGTCCATAGCGCGGTGATCCCAGCTCAGGCCGAGGATCGTCATCGGGCGAATCGCGATCGAGTCGTTGCCGTCGGCGTCGGTCACGACGACGGGTCGCTTGGTCACTGCCTCCAGGTCGAGGATCGCGACCTGCGGGAGGTTGATGATCGGCGTCGCCATGATCGTGCCGTACTGGCCGGGGTTGGTGATCGTGAACGTCCCGCTGCGCACGTCGTCAGGTACGAGCTCACGCGAGCGCGCCCGCCGCGCGAGGTCCTTGATCCGCGCCGAGAGTCCCTGCACGGACAGCTCCTGAGCCTTTTGAATCACGGGCACGATCAGGCCGTCGGCGCCGAGCGAGACGGCGATCCCGAGGTTGACGTCGCTGGGGCGCGTGTAGCGGTCGTCTTCGAGCCACGCGTTCAGTGACGGGTGCTCGCCCAGCGCGACGATCGTGGCGCGGGCGACGAACGGGAGCGCGGTCAGGCCGGCCGCGGCCCGAGCCGCCTCGATCCGGCTCATGTCGACCTCGATCCAGCTCGTGCACTGCGCGGTGGTGTCGAGCGAGCGCTTCATGTGCTCGCCGATCTGCCGGCGCACGCGCGAGAGCTGTCCGGCTCCGTCCGCTATGGCCGCGGGAGTGCCAACCGGAGCGCGGGGCTCGACGGGCGCGGGCGCCGCGGGCGGGGGTACTGGCTCGGGGCGATAGGGGCTTTCGATGTGCATCGGCGGCTCGGGCTCGGAAACGACTTCCTCCCGAGCGTCGTCGGCCACCGCCGCCAGCACGTCCTGCTTTCGCACCCGGCCGCCTCGACCAGTGCCCTCGATCTGGCTCAGATCGATCCCGTGCTCGGCCGCGATCCGCTGAACGACAGGGGAGTAGCGGCCCGGCCCGGCGGTGCGCTGAGGCGCCGACGCACTCCCGTCCGGAGTGGGGGCAGTCGGCGGGTGGGTGTCAGCGGTGCTCGCCGCGTGGGTCTCGGGCGAGCCCGGCGAGTGGGTGTCAACGGTGGTCGGCTGGTGACTCTCCTCCGGCGCGCTCGCGCCATTGGTCGCGCCGGTCGGCGCGATCCGCGCCAGCACGGTGCCGACGTCGACCGTGGTGTCCACCGGGACTAGGATCTCGGCGACGACGCCCGTGGCGGGCGCCGGCACGTCGGTATCGATCTTGTCGCTCGAGATCTCGCAGATCGTCGCGTCCGCTTCGATCCGGTCTCCGACCTCGACGCGCCAGGCGACGACCGTCCCCTCGGCCACCGACACGCCCATCTGGGGCATCGTTACGTCGACCAGCAGCTCAGTACGCGAGGAGCTCACGGCATGCCTCCCTCACCCGTTCGACCGACGGGAGCACCGCCTGTTCCAGGGGCGGCGAGAACGGAATCGGCACGTCCGGCGTCGCGACGCGGATGACCGGGCCGTCGAGATCCTCGAACCCGCGCTCGGCGATCAGCGCCGCGACCTGGGCGCCCGCGGCGCAGGTGCCGTTCGCCTCATCGACGACCACCACCTTCGAGCAGCGGGCGACGGAGTCGAGGATCGCGTCCTCGTCCAGCGGCACCAGCGAGCGAAGGTCGAGCACCTCGATCGAGGCGCCGTCGAGATCCGTGGTCGCCTCGAGCGCGGTGTGGACCATCGCGCCGTAGGCGATCACGACGAGATCCGAGCCCGGACGCGCGATGCGCGCCGTGAACGGCGTGTCGAACACGCCCTCGGGCACTTCGCCCTTGATCCTGCGGTAGAGGTGCTTGTGCTCCATGAAGCACACCGGGTTGGGATCGTGGATGGCCGCGTGCAGCAGTCCCTTGGCGTCCTCGGCGGTGGAGGGCGCGACCACCTTGATACCCGGCGCGTGCATGAACCACGCCTCCGGGTTCTGAGAGTGGTAGGGACCGCCCGAGAAGCCTCCGCCCGAGGGCAGCCGGACCACGATTGGCACCGCGAGCCCCTGGCGGTAGTACATCTTGCCGGCGACGTTGACGAGCTGGTCGAACCCGCACGAGACGAAGTCGGCGAACTGCATCTCGCAGACCGGGCGCATGCCGACGACCGCCGCACCGACGGCGGCGCCGATGATCCCCGACTCGGCCAGGGGCGTGTCCATCACGCGATCGGGTCCGAACTCGTCGATGAACCCGTCGGTGACCTTGAACGCGCCGCCGAACACACCGATGTCCTCTCCCATGAGCAGGACGCGCTCGTCGGCGCGAAGCTCGTCCCGCAGGGCGGAGGAGATCGCCTGGAGGTAGGTCATCGTAGGCATCAGCGCAGCGCGCTCCAACGCGCGATGCCGTCGCCGAGCGGTTCGGCCTCGCCGACGCAGAAAACGTCCGTGACCGCGCTCGCCGGGTCGGGCATCGGCGAGGCAAGTGCCTCCTCGGTCGCCGCGTCGATCTCGGCCCGTACCTCCGCATGCAATCCGTCGATGTCGACGCCGAGCGCGCGCAGCCGCTTCTCCTGGCGGTCGATCGGGTCCCGTCCGCGCCACTCCTCGACCTGCTCCTTCGGCACGTACTTCATGTCGTCGTGGGCGGCGTGGCCGTGCATCCGCATCGTGACGGCCTCGATCATCGTCGGGCCCTCGCCGGCGAGGGCCCGTTCGCGCGCGACTCGCGTCGCCTCGAACATCGCCTCGACGTCGTTGCCATCGACCGTCTCCCCGACGAAGCCGTAGGCGGCCGCGCGCTGCACCGGGTCGACGGCGAACTGCTTGTCGAGTGGGGTCGAGTACGCGTACTGGTTGTTCTCGAGGATGAATATGACCGGAAGCCGCTGCACCCCAGCCCAGTTCATCGCCTCGTGGAAATCGCCGCGAGAGGTCGACCCGTCACCGAACCACGTCAGCGCGCAGCGGCGCTCGCCGCGCAGCTTGAACGCCATCGCCATGCCGGTCGCGACCAGCATCATGTCCGGCAGCATCGAGACCATCCCGACACAGCCGAGGTGGCGGTCGCCGAAATGCACGTTGCCGTCGCGCCCGCGCGTGATTCCCGCCTCGCGCCCCAGGTACTGCGCCAGGATCCGCGTCGGCGTGACGCCGCGGACGATGTGGGCGGCGAGATCGCGGTGAAGGATGCAGAGCCGATCCTCGGGGGCCATCGCGAACGCTGGGCCGGCCGACACGGCCTCCTGACCAAAGCCGTCGTAGAACGAGCCGGGGACCTTGCCCTGCCGGTAGAGCGTCATCGCCCGGTCCTCGAGCGCCCGCATCATCAGCATCGCCCGGAGCAACCAGATGCGGTCCTCGAGCGTGAGGTGCGCGGCGCCGGAGCCACTCTCGCCAGCCGCCGGCTCGGCAATATGCGTAGCCAATTACGTTCCCTTTCGTCATTGGGCCGGATCGGGATCGCCGACGTCCGGCCCGTCGTCTGGGCCGCCCGGGATCTCCGGCGCGGCCTCCCGGACTGGGAACACTGAGTTTATCCGCCGTGCATCGGAGCGCCGGGGCGTGGGTCGCGGAACCCTGGCACCACTAGCCTGTCGACTGATGGAAGGCGCCTGGCTGCACCGCATGCGCTGGCGACGGCGCGGCGCCTGGCTCTGGCCGGCGTTCGTCGCCGTGACGGTCCTCGACGGCGTCGTCGGTCACCTCCTCCCACCTGCGGGTGAGAGCGAGACGTTCGTCGCCGCGCTGCTGCTCGGGCTGGTGCTGAACGTGATCGCGGTGGCGCTCCTGTCGCGACCGTTCGGAGCGCTCGCCAGGCGTATCGACGGAGGGCTGCCGCGGGTCGTCGCGCGCGACTACGGCGGCACCGCGGCGGTCCTGCTCATGGCTGCCGTCCTCTTCGGCGCCGGACTGGCCCACCGCTCGACGGTCCAGAACGATCAGCAGGCGCTCCAGGACGCCGTCACACGCGCGCAGGCGTGGATCGGAGTGCGCGCTCCGGCGCAGTTCCAGAGCAACCTGAGGGACACGAACACGTACGCGATCCAGCCCGGGAGCATCTACCGCACGTGTGTTCCGAACCAGGCGGGCACCGAGACATATTGCGTGATCGTCAAGCTGTGGTTCCCGTTTCCCGGCGGCGTGAGCTTCGCCGGTTACGAGCCGAACTCGGTGCTCTCCGAAGGCACCAACTGATGAGCTCCGAGCGCACCAAGCGCATCGCACTCATCGCGGCCATCGTCGGCTCGGCGATCGTGTTCCTCGACAGCACAATCGTGAACGTCGCTCTGCCTGCGATCCGGGAGGGACTGCACGGCGGGCTCGCGGAGCAGCAGTGGGTCGTGGAGGCGTATCTGCTGACGCTCTCCTCGCTGCTGCTCGTCGGCGGCTCGCTCGGCGATCTGTTCGGCCGCCGGCGCGTGTTCTCGGCCGGCCTCGTCGGCTTCGGCGCAGCCTCGCTGCTGTGCGCGCTCGCGCCGAGCAGCGGCTTCCTGATCGCGGCGCGCGGGGTGCAGGGCGTGGGCGGGGCGATGCTCGTGCCGAGCACCCTCGCGCTGATCGTCGACACGTTTCCGGAGAACCAGCGCGCGGCGGCGATCGGCAGCTGGACGGCCTGGGGCGGCGTCGCGACGGTGATCGGGCCGCTCGGCGGCGGCGCGCTCGTGCAGCTCGCCTCGTGGCGCTGGATCTTCGCGATCAACCTGATCCCGGTCGTGGTGACGCTGGGGTTGCTGCGGCAGCTTCCGGCCGACCGTCGGACGCCCGGGCACGTCGACGTCGTCGGGGCGATTCTGTGCACGCTCGGGCTCGCCGGACCGATCTTCGCGCTGATCGAGGAGCCGGGCCGCGGCTGGGGCGACGCGGGCGTCGCGATCCCGCTCGTCGTCGGCCTGTTGCTGCTCGCCGCGTTCGTCGCGTGGGAGCGCCGCTGCACGCAGCCGATGCTGCCGCTCGGGCTGTTCCGGATCCGCAACTTCGCGATCGGCAACCTGACCACGTTGTGCCTGTACGCCGGGCTCGGCGTGGCGACGTTCTTCCTGACGCTGTTCCTGCAGCAGGTCGGCGGCTACACGCCGATCCAGGCGGGACTGTCGTTGCTGCCGGTGACGCTGATCATGTTCACGCTGGCGAAGCGTTTCGGCATGCTCGCGGATCGCCACGGCCCGCAGCTGTTCATGGGGATCGGCCCGCTCGTCGCCGGTGCCGGTCTGCTCCTGTTGACGCGCGCGGACGCGAGCGCGGATTACCTGACGATGATCCTCCCGGGCATCGCCGTGTTCGGCCTCGGGCTGTCGGCGACGGTCGCGCCGCTGACCGCGACCGTGCTGAGCTCGGTCAAACCCGGACACTCGGGTGTCGCGAGCGGGATCAACAACGCGGTCGCGCGGGTCGCAAGCCTGATCGCGATCGCTGCGCTCGGCGCGGTCGTGGCGAACACGTTCCAGGCCCGCCTCGAGCGCGATCTCGCGCACCGTCGATTGAGTCCGGCGGCGCGGGCGGTGGTCGCGACCTCGCGCAGTCGCCCCCTTGTAATCGACGTGGCAGGCGTGCCCGCGAGCGAGCGTCAGACCGTGCGTCACGCCCAGCAGGACGCATCGGTCCAGGCATTCCGGGTCGGGGTCGGGATCGGCGCGGGCCTCGCCTTCCTTGGCGGTGTGCTCGCGCTCATCGGGATCCAGAACCCACGCCGCCGGGTCGCCTGCGCCGACTGCCCCGGCGGCGCGATCGTCGGCGCGACCGAACCATCGTCATCCGAGTACTCGAGCACGAGCGCGAGCGCGCGCGCGCGCCCAAGCGTAGGCTGCGCGCCGATGGCGTTCGTCGCTCTCGTCACCGGTGCCTCGAGCGGAATCGGAGAGGCCACCGCGCGCCGGATCGCTCGCGAGCCCGGTGCGCGGCTCGTACTCGTCGCGCGTCGCGAGGAGCAGCTGCGCGCGCTCGCGGCGGAGCTCGGCGGAGCGACCGTGATCGCGCGCGACCTGACCGAGCCCGACGCCCCCGCTCGCGTTCGCGAGGTGCTGGAGCGTGAGCACGGTGAGCTGCACCTGCTCGTGAACAACGCCGGCGCGGCGTGGCGGGGACGGTTCGCCGATGTGGGCTGGGCGAACGTCGAGCGTCAGATGAAGCTCAACTTCGAGGCTCCCGTGCGGCTGACCGAGGCCCTGCTACCGCTGCTTCGCGCGAGCGCGACCGCGGCGAGCGCGACCGCCTCGAGTACGACCGCCGTGGGCACGACCGCCGCGAGCGCGACCAGAGTGTCGATCGTGAACGTGTCGAGCACCTCGGCCCGCGTGGCGCGCCCTCACTCGAGCGGGTACTCCGCGAGCAAATTCGCGCTCGCCGGCTGGTCGGACTCGCTGCACGCCGAGGAGCGCCGGCACGGCGTGCACGTCGGGCTCGTCCTGCCCGGCTTCATCGCGACCGAGGGGTTCCCCGCGGCGGAGCTGCGGGCGCGCGCCGTGACCCGCTGGCTCGTCAGCAAGCCGGAGGTCGTCGCCGAGGCGATCATGGACGCCGGCCCGGGCGGCAAAGCCGAGCGCTACGCGCCGCGGTGGTACTGGATCGCGGCCGCGGCGCGCGTGCTGGCGCCCGGACTGGTTCGGCGTGCGACCGAGGGGGGCGCGTTGTCGCCCCGAGCGGCCGCGCGAGACTGACGCCCGCCAGGACCGCGCGGGCTAGCCGACGGAGTCGAACATCGCCTGCAGGCGATCGAGCACGGCGCTGGCGGTCCGCAGCTGCGCATCATCGAACTCGGCGAGCGCCTCGCTCCAACGCGCCTCCCACATCAGCTTGTACTCGCCCACCAGGGTCGCGCCGTTCTCGGTCAGTGAGCTCATCACGATGCGCTTGTCGTGCTCAGAGCGTTCCCGTTCGACGAGGCCGGCGGCGGCGAGCGCGTCGAGCATCTCGGTGACGGTCGCCGGCGAGAGGTCGGCTGCGACTGCGAGCTCGCGCGCCGGCAGCTTGTCGTGGTCGCTGAGCTTGAACAGCAGCCCAGCCTGGGCGTAGCTGAGACCACCGAGGCGATGCGTGTCGCGTCCGCGCAGCCGCCTGACGGAGCCGAGCACACGTTTGAACGCGTCGCCGACCTGGTCGACCGCCGAGGCGCGCTCCTGGTCGGTGACGGCGCTCACGCAGCCACCGCTTCGACAACGGGCTGCTGGACGTCTTCGGTGAGCTGCGCCGTCCGCCGCGTGACGTGCTCGGCCCGCATCAGCACGATGCACGGGATGATCGCCAGCGCTGTCAGCGCCGCCGAGGCCAGGAACGCCATTCCATAGGCGGACGCCATCCCCGCGACTGTGTGCTCGCCCGCCAGCGCTCGTTGCAGGACGACGGCGAGGAGGGCAGTCCCGATCGAGCCGCCGACGCGTTGCAGCATGTTCAACTGGGGCGTTGCATCGGATAGCTCGGAACGCTTCAGCGAGGCATACGCGGCGGTCATCGCCGGCATGAACGCGAACCCTACACCCACGCCCCGAATGAACATGGCGATCGACAGCGTCAAGGCTGAGGTGTGCGGGCCGACGAACGCGAACGGGATCGTCGCGATGGTGGTCACGAGGACGCCGAACAGCGCCAGCGGACCGCCTCCGAACCGATCGGTCAACTTGCCGGCGAGCGGCATCACGAGTGCCATCCCGAGCCCTTGCGGGGCCGACAGCAGACCGGTGTCGACGACGCTGTAGTGGCGGACCTCCTGCCAGTAGAGCGGCAGCAGGATCATTCCGCCGAACAGGGCGGCGCCGAGGATGAACATCGCGACCGAAGCTGCGGCGAACGTCGGTCGCCGGTAAAGGTGCAGGTCGAGGAGCGGTCGCGGGATCCTGAGCGCGTGGAGCACGAACAGCCCGATCAACAGGAGACCGACAAGGCAGGGCAGGATCACGCGGACGACGCCGAACGTGCCGGTGACGCCGACCTCCGCGAGTCCGTAGGTGAGCAGGGGCAGCCCGATGGCCAACAGCAGCAGGCCGATCGTGTCGAGCTTGCCCGCCTCGCCGGTCGTGCCGCGCGGAAGGATCCGCAGCCCGGCGATCACGGCGATCGCTCCGACCGGGACGTTGACGTAGAAGATCCAGCGCCAGCTCGCGTTGTCGATGATCAGGCCGCCGATCGTCGGCCCGAGGATCGGCGCCAGCATCGCCGGGACCGCGACGATGCTCATCACCCGCCCCATGCGCTTCGGGCCGGCGGCCTCGGCCATCATCAGCTGACCGATCGGGAGGATCATGCCGCCGCCGACGCCCTGGATGACGCGGAACGCGATCAGCTGGGTCGTCGACTGCGCGAGCCCGCACAGCGCCGAGCCGGCCGTGAACAGCACGATCGCGACGAGGTAGACGCGCTTGGGACCGAACCGCCGCGCCATCCACCCCGTGAGCGGGATCACTGCCGCGAGCGAGAGCAGGTAGCCCGTCACGACCCACTGGATCTGGGCGATCGAGGCGTGCAGATCGGCGCTCAGCGTCGCGAGCGCGACGTTGACGATCGTCGTGTCGAGGATCGACATGATCGCCCCGACGATCACGACGCTGCTGATCCGCCACACGTATGCGTCGATGCGATCGCTGTTCGTGGCCGTCATAGTGCCCGCTGCTCAGAATTCATACGGCACCAAAAGATTAGGCCCCGAATTATCTCCTGTCAAGCGGCTCTGTCAGGCGGCTGAGAGCCTTCTCAAGCAGTCTGATCGGAATCCCCCCACGGAGCGCTCCGGCCTTATAAACTCTCCCACTGCAAGGCCGGCGGAGGAGCCGGCAAATCAGTGCAAGCGGTCCGTAGTTGTTGCTTTGAGAGCACCTCCCGCGTTTCGCAGCACACACGAATTCTCCCGGGAGGGAAGAACAACATGGCAACAGGAACCGTGAAGTGGTTCAGCGATGAGAAGGGCTACGGGTTCATCACGCCCGACGACCAGGGCAAGGATCTGTTCGTCCACTACTCGGCGATCGTCAGCGACGGGTTCAAGTCGCTGAGCGAAGGCGCCAAGGTGTCCTACGAGCCGGCGCAGGGCCCAAAAGGCCCGAACGCCGCCAACGTGAAGATCCTGTAAGCCCGCTCGCGCCGAACAGCCGGACGCGTGGACACGGCCCGCCCAGGGCGGGCCGTCTTCACGCGGACACCGTGCGCCCATGGCGGGTTGGCTGCACGGTGGACATCGCCGACCCGCACGAGCCGACTATCGTCCGCGGGCGATGACGACGTTCGCTGAGCTCGGGCTCGCCCCGGACATCCTCGCGGCGGTCCGCGACGTCGGCTACGAGGAGCCCAGTCCGATCCAGGAGGAGGCGATCCCGCCGCTGCTCCAGGGTCTCGACGTGATCGGCCAGGCGCAGACCGGGTCCGGCAAGACGGCGGCGTTCGGATTGCCGATGCTGCAGTACGTCGACCCCGACGAACACGATGTGCAGGGCCTCGTGCTGACGCCGACGCGCGAGCTCTGCATCCAGGTGACGCAGGCGCTGCGGGCGTACGGCGCGCGCAAGGGGGTCGACGTGGTGGCCGTCTTCGGCGGTGCCCCGATTCGCACGCAGCAGGCGCAGCTGCGCGCCGGCGGCCACGTCGTAGTCGGCACGGTCGGGCGCGTCAAGGACTTGATCTCGCGCCATTCCCTGCTGCTGAACGCGTGTCGGTTCGTCGTGCTCGACGAAGCGGACGAGATGCTCGATCTCGGGTTCTTCGAGGACGTCGAGCGGATCCTCGCGCTCACGCCCTCGAGCCGGCAGACCGCGCTCTTCTCGGCGACGATCCCACCCGAGATCCGGAGACTCGCCGCGCAGTACATGTACAACCCTGTGACGGTGCGTGTGCAGACCGCGACCCTGACGGTCGAGACGGTCGAGCAGTTCGCGCTCGAGGTGCGCGCGCGCGACAAGGCGGACCGGCTGGTGGAGGTGCTGCAGTGCGAGCGGCCCGAGCAGGCGATCGTGTTCGTGCGCACGAAGATCCGCTGCGAGCAGCTGTATCGCACCCTGCGCGACCGCGGGATGAACGTCAAGGCGCTGCACGGCGACATGACCCAGGGGGCGCGCGACGGCGTGATGATCTCGTTCAAGGACGGGCGGCTGCCGCTGCTGGTCGCGACCGACGTCGCGGCTCGCGGACTGGACATCTCGGGTGTCTCGCACGTGATCAACTTCGACGTGCCGACGTCGCCGAACGTGTACGTGCACCGGATCGGGCGCACCGGGCGAGTTGGCCGCTCGGGTCGCGCGATCACGTTCTACGAACCGCGCCAGGAGCGTGAGATCGAGGCGATCGAGCGGCATGCGGGCGTCAAGCTGGCGCCTTGGGTCAAGGACGCACGCGTCGCGCCGACGCCCGTCAAGCCGCCGCCCAGGCGGCACTCCAAGCCGCACGCGGCGGTCAATGGCGAGGGGCCGATCAGCAAGTTGATCGTGGCCCCCGGACGCGCGGCCGGGCTCGAGCCGTCCGACATCATTCACGCAATCACGAACGCGACCGGGCTCGACGGCGAGTCGGTCCGCAATGTCCGCGTGCTCGAGCGCTTCGCGCTGGTCGAGGTCCCGGAGCGCGACGCCCAACGGGTCGTGGAGCTCGTCGACGGAACCCAGGTGCGCGGTCAGTCGCTGCGGCTCGAGCCGGCCAACGCCTGAGGCGAGGAAGGCGGGGCTTCGAGTCGCCGCGCAGTACGCTCGCCACATGTCCACAGCGCAAATGCACACAAGTCACGGGACGATCACGTTCGAGCTGTTCGACGAAGATGCCCCGGAGACGGTCGCGAACTTTCGCAAGCTCGCGGGCGATCACTTCTACGACGGGGTGATCTTCCACCGCGTCATCCCCGACTTCATGATCCAGGGCGGCGACCCGAAGGGAACCGGCACCGGCGGTCCCGGATATACCTTCAAGGACGAGATCAATCAGCACAAGATCGCGCGTGGGGCGCTCGCGATGGCCAACGCGGGACCGAACACCAACGGCTCCCAGTTCTTCGTCGTGACGGTCGACAAGGCCCCGTGGCTCGATGGCAAGCACACCGTGTTCGGCCGCGTGACCGACGGGATGGACGCGGTCGACGCGATCGAGGCGGTGCCGACGGGCGCGAGCGATCGGCCGGTCGAGCCGCCGACGATCGAGTCGATCGAGCTCGATCCCGCGTGAGCATGGCGAGCGTCGGGCAGCGAGCCGCGGCCGAGAGCAACGGCGGCGACGCCGAGCAGCGAATCGCGGTCGAGAACCCGGCGACCGGGGACGTCATCACGACCGTGCCGCTGCTGCGCGCCGAGCAGGTCCAGGCGCTGACGCAGCGGGCGCGCGCGGCGCAGCCGGAGTGGGCCGCGCTGGGCTTCGAGGGGCGCGGCCGGGTGCTCCGGCGCGCGCAGAAGTGGATGCTTGACAACGCCGATCGCATCATCGACGTCGTCGTATCCGAGACTGGCAAGACGCGCGAGGACGCGCAGCTGGCCGACCTCGGTTACACGGTCTCGGCCCTCGGCTTCTGGGCCAAGCAGGCGCCGCGGTACCTCGCCGACGAGCGGGTGCCGTCCTGGAACAACCCGGTCGCGGTCGGCAAGAAGCTGATCGTCCGGTATGCGCCGATCGGGGTCGTCGGCGTGATCGGCCCGTGGAACTATCCCATCGCTAACTCATTCGGCGACTGCATACCCGCGCTCGCCGCGGGCAACGCGGTCGTGCTGAAGCCGAGCGAAGTCACGCCGCTCAGCTCGCTCCTGATGGAAGAGATGATGCGCGAGGCCGGCGCCCGCGACGACGTGTTCCTCGTCGCGACCGGTGACGGCTCGACCGGCTCGGCGCTGATCGCGAACGTGGACTGCGTCATGTTCACGGGCTCACGGCGCACCGGGCAGATCGTGCTGCGTCAGGCCGCCGAGGCGATGATCCCGTGTTACCTCGAGCTCGGCGGCAAGGACCCGATGATCGTGTTGGCCGACGCGAACGTCGAGCGAGCCGCCAACGCGGCGGCGTTCTACTCGATGAACAACGGCGGCCAGGTTTGCATCTCGGTCGAGCGCGCGTACGTCGAGGAGCCCGTGTACGACGAGTTCGTCGCCCGCGTGACCGACAACGTGCGACGCCTGCGCCAGGGCGTGCCCGGGGGCCCCGGCTCCGTCGACGTCGGTGCCGTCACGTTCGCTCCGCAGCTCGCGATCATCGAGGAGCACGTGCGCGACGCGGTCGCCAACGGCGCGAAGGTGCTGACGGGCGGACAGGCCCGCGCCGGCGGCGGGCGGTTCTTCGAGCCGACCGTGCTCGTCGACGTCGATCAGTCGATGAAGATCATGCGCGAGGAGACGTTCGGCCCGACGCTGCCGATCATGCGGATCGCCGACGCGGAGGAGGGCGTCCGGCTCGCGAACGATTCGCGCTACGGCTTGCAGGCGAGCGTCTGGACGCGCGATGTGCAGCGGGGCGAGGAGATCGCGCGGCGACTCGAGGCGGGCGCCGTGTGCGTCAACGACGCGCAGATGAACTACTCGGCGCTGAACCTGCCGATGGGCGGCTGGAAGGAGTCCGGTCTCGGGACCCGGCACGGCGCGAACGGGATCCGGAAGTACTGCAAGGTCCAGTCACTATTGGTCACCCGCCACGCGCTCAAGCGCGAGCCGTTCATGTTTCCCTACCGTGCCGGCCGCACCAAGATGTTGCGCCGGTTCTTGAGCCTGGTCTACGGCCGAGGGAAACGGTAACCGACCACCCCGCCCCGCCCACTGGCGAACTTTGCGGATCGAGTTCCACCCCTCGGAACCAGATCCGCAAGGTTCGCTGGTGGGCGGAATCAGATCCGCAAGGTTCACCGTTCCGCCCTTGGCGCCAGATCTCCAAGGTTCACCGTGAGGCGACGGCCTGGGCCTGCCGTGTAACGCTCAGCATCTCGAGCTCCAGCGCCTCCGCCACCGGCGACGACGCCTGACAGAACAGTGCCACGATCACGAGCGGGAAGAACCACACGATGTAGAGGTAGAACCAGTAGGTCAGGCCGACCTGGAACGCGATGATGACCGCGGCCGCCAGCGCCGAGACCTCGACCAGTCCGCGGCGCTCGGGCACGAACGCGACCGCGATCGCGAGCAGCCCGGCGGCGACCTGGACGAGATGCTGCTCGACGTTCAAGCCGCCCCACAGCCCCCAGATCGAGAACGGCGCCGTGCGGTCGAACTGGCGCACGAACGTGTGCTCCCAGAACGTGTGCAAGCCTCCGTTCAGCAGCACCGGCAGCATCACGACGACGCCGGTCAGCGCGTACGCGACGACGAACGCGATCGATTTTCGCCGGGGCGGCCACGGTCCTGCGCCGCGTAACAGCAGTGGCCCGAGGATGAACGGGAACAGCTTCGCGAACGCGGCGAGCGATCCGGTGATCCCGCGACCCACCGGAGAGTCGAGGAGGAGCAGCGTCGCCACCAGCAGCAGCGCGAGCAGCGCGTCGTTACTGTTGGACTGCAGCACGTAGAAGGTGAACGGGTACGCCGCCCACGCGTATGCCAGCACCAGACCCATGGTGGGGCCGCGTCTTCGCCAGCCGAGCAGGAACAGGCCTAGGATCGTCAGCAGATCGAACGCGATCGCGGCCGCGTGGCCGGCCGGGAGCGAGTCCCACGCGCCGCTCCAGCCGAACAGAAGCCGGAACGGTAAGTACGCGTAATAGTTGACCGGGCCGTAGGTGTCGCCGGTCGGATTGTCAGCCGGCCAGACGCCGTACAGCGGCTGACCGTGGATCAGGCGGTCGGCGCCGATCACACCGGCGTAGCCGACGTCGATCACGCCCGAGTTGCTGATGTTCTGCCAGCTGCGAAAGCCGACCAGCGCCAGTAGCCCGACCACCAGCAACCAGGCGGGCACGCGCAGGCGGAACGCCTCGCGCGCGCGCCCGCGGCGCCACGCCAACAACAGCATGCGGACGAGGAAATAGAGCAGGAACGGGTATGCGAGCGGGACCGACAGACCCAGGTTGGCGTTGTTGAAGAAGGCGAACGAGATCGAGAAGCCGAGCAGCATCACGAGGTCCAGCTGCAGCAGCGACCACCCCCGCCGCCCCCCGCGCCGTCGCCCCCACGGGAGGAACGGCGCCACGAACAGCACACACAGCGGGATGAACACCCAGGGGTGGTTGAGGTTGTGTCCGAACGCGCCCGGATAGCCGCGCGCCATCGTCCACGCCACCTGGAAGCCGGTCCATGCCTCAGTGACCTTGCCGGTGGCGTCGTCGACGTAGACCTGCGCGATCTCCTTGTTGTCAAAGAACCAGCTGACCTGCCACTGGCCGGGACCCTTCGTGTACTCGTATGGCAGCGCGCCCGGGTGCCTGTGCAGCTCGGCGACCATCACCGGGCTCGCGGCCGCGATCCGCTCGACCTCCGCCGCGTTCAGGCGAAAGCCGACCGGCGGCGTCGTCTGCGAGGTCACGAGCACCGGCGCGTTCGGGTCGATGTACGTGCTCGTCGAGGTCACTGTCCTGGTGACCGTCGTCGCCGCCTGCGCGACGGGCGCGAGCGCGGCGATGGCGCAGATCAGCAGCGCCAGCAGCGCGAGCAGACGGCGGGGTGTCGCGAACGTGGTCACTACGTCGTGACGCTGCCGGTGCTTCCGCCCGACTCGCTCGGGAACACGGTTTGCCCGAACGGCTTGCGCTCGGTCGAGAAGCCGAGGTACGTCAGTCCGAACAAGTCCTCGATCGTACGCAACAACGTGAAGTGGTCCGACGCCGTCGGGTCGACGACGCCCTTGGCCGCGAACGGCGAGAGCACGAGCGCGCCCACCCGCCCGCCGCCCGGACCGGGTGTGAACGCGCCGCCTGGGTTCGTCGTGTTCGCGTAGCTCAGCGTGCCACAGCAGGCTGAGGAGTCAGCTCCGGGGCCGCTCGCGGGCGCCTGGTCGGAGAGAATCACGATCATGCCGCCCTTGCGGTAGGCCTCGGTTGCCTGGATCTGCGGAATCCACTGCGCCAGGAACGCGTCGGCCGCAGCGGCGCCGGTCAGCCCCGACGGCACCGTGGTCGGTGTCGTCGTAGTGGTCGTCGGGGTGGTCGTGCTCGTCGTCGACGTGGTCGTGGTCGGCGTGGTCGTGGTGGTGGTGGTTGGGGTGGTCGGTGCTCGTCGTCGACGTGGTCGTGGTCGGCGTGGTCGTGGTGGTGGTGGTTGGGGTGGTCGTGCTCGTCGTCGACGTGGTCGTGGTCGGCGTGGTCGTGGTGGTGGTGGTTGGGGTGGTGGTGCTCGTCGTCGACGTGGTCGTGGTCGGCGTGGTCGTGGTGGTGGTGGTTGGGGTGGTGGTGCTCGTCGACGTGGTGGTCGTGGTCGGCGTGGTCGTGGTGGTGGTGGTTGGGGAGGTGGTCGGCGGCGGCGACGTGGCCGAGCCGGTCGGGCACGCATCGACCTCGCCGGCCGTGCACAGGTCAGGCGCGATCCAGGACAGGGACGGAATCTGGTTCGCCGCGAGATCGGCGCCGAGCTGGCTGAGCCCGACGTCGTTCTCGGAGCAGCTCGGCTGGGCGAGCAGCGAGTCGAAGTACACGAACGGGTTTCGGCGGGTCACGTACAGGTTCGCCGGAGTGCTCGTGATGGCGGTTGGGTCCATCGCGCCGAGGGCGGGGTGGGTGCACGTCGTCAGCGGGTCGCCGGGCGCGCCCTGTCCGGCGATGTAGGCGCGCCAGGTGAGGTGGGCGTCGGTGAGCTCGTCCGGAACCGTCATGACCGTCGACGGGAACACGCAGCCGTTGCCGAGCACCTGCAGTGTCGCGTTGTCGATTGTGCCGGGCGTGAGCGGGTTGTACAGCGGACAGTCGGATTGCTGCTCGAGCGTCGGTCCCTGGCCGGACAGGAGCGCGATCCCGTTGGCGAGCTGCCCGTGGGCGGTCGCGTAGTAGTCGGTGAGCAGGGTGCCCTCGTGCAAGAGCGTGCCGTTGAGGTAGCTGGCGACCGAGTTCGGGCCGTACAGCGTGTTGTACGAGAGGTCGGTGAGAACGACGAGCCACACGTGGTGGATCGGCGGCAGCTTCAACGGCTCGACGGTCGGGGTCGTGCTCGTCGTGGTCGTGGTCGTGGTCGTGGAGGTGGTCGTGGTCGGCGTCGTGGTCGTCGTGCTCGTCGTTGTCGTCGTCTGGGACGTCGTCGTGGTCTCGGGTGTCGTCGTCGTGCTCGGCGTCTCCGCGACCGTCGTGGGCGGCGCGAGCGGCGGGCCCGCCGTTGCCGCGGGCGCCGTGGGCGCCGTACTCGACGGCGTGCTCGTGGGCGCCGGGGGACGCGCCGCGGCGGGCACCTGCACCTCGATCAGACGGTACGGCTCGGCCTGCACCGCACTGCTCGGATTGAGCAGCGCGCCCGCGATCACGCCGACGCCGAGCCCGGCCGCGAGCATCCCGCTGAACGCTCCCGCGCGCCGCAGCCGCGGATTCGCCGGCCGGCTCGCGACGGCCGCGCCCGGGGCCGCCGCGACGGCCGCCCTGAGCGAGCCCTCCACGGGATCCACGGCATGCCCGCAGTTCAGGCAGTAACGCTGGTCGGCGGCCAGCCCCGCGCCACACACCGGGCAGGCGCGATCCTCGCCGCTCATGCCGCGTGCCCGCCTGAGTCGTTGCGGCCAGAGGAGTCGTTGTGGCCAGAGGAGTCGTTCTGGCCCGAGGAGTCGTTGTGGCCAGAGGAGTCGTTGTGGCCCGAGGAGTCGTTGTGGCCCGAGGAGTCATTCGCGTTCGCGGCGGAATCGCCACGTCCCGAGACCGCCGTCGCGTCGGCCTGCCCTGGGCTCGCCAGCAGCCGGAAGCCGCAGTGCCAGCAGAAGACCGCTCCGCGCGCGTACAGCGAGCCGCAGCTCGGGCACGCGCCGGCCGCGCCCGCGTCTTCCAGCCGCAGCAGGCGCTCGGCCTCCGCGAGCTCGGCGTCGACCTCCTGCAGCTCGGCCGCGCGCGCGACGAGCACGTCGAGGCGAAAATGGTCGCGGCTCGCCATCTCGTAGACGATCCCGCCGAGATCCCATTGCAGCTCGGCGTAACGCTTGGCGAGCGTCGCTCGCCGCCGCGCGAGCTCGGTGCTGTCGAGCGCCTGGGCGCCGCCGGGCGGGGCCGGCTCGGGCGGCGTCGGCAACGCCGGCTGGGCCAGTCCGATGCGCCGCATGCCGCCGACGAACCCGTCTCTCAGCCGCGAGGGACGGGACGCTTCCGGGCGTCCGTTGGGCGCTTCGTCGCTCATCCCATCAACAGCCGATGCAGGAGCTGGGCGCCGCGCCTCCCCCGGGCTTCTGGTTGTCCGTCTTCGGCGCGCTCCCGCCCGTGCCGACGGTCGAGGGCAGCTTGGCGGACGCCTTCTCGTAGGAGCTGCCGCTGAGATGGCTCAGGCTGGACGCCTGCGAGAGGCCCTGGGTGCCGGCGGCGCCGGTGCCGCCGCCGACGCCGCTCGACGAGGACCCGGACGCGGAGGACCCCGACGGCGTCACGTGCAGGACGAGCGCCCCCGGGAACTTGTTCACGAGCGTCTTCTGCGCCGCCTCCGCCTCTTTCTGGGTGGCGTACAAGCCGGAGTAGATGACGTACTCGTTGCGCGGGGTGCCGCTGTGGCTGTCACCGTTGAGGACGCCGACGTCGGGCGCCCCCTTGGCGCTCGCGAGGCTCTTGGCCGAGTCGATCGCCGCCGCGGTCGCGCCGGCCTTCGCGAACGTGCTCAGCTCGACCGACCAGCCGGATGTGCCGGCCGGCCAGTCTTCGCCGATCGTGGCCGACGTGCTCGGAGGCAACGAGGCGACCGTGGCCGTGGTGTTCGCCGTCGTCGGGGCGTATGCGGCGGTCGGACTCTTCACCGAGATCACCGTGGTCCCCTGCTTGGCCGCGGGGGTGCCGTTGCCGCGACCGATCACGACCCCGACGCCGAGCGCCAGCAGAATCGCCGCGACGCACGCCAACGTGATCAGTGGCGCCCGCTGGTCCCAGCCGCTGCGCTTCGGCGGGGGCCCCAAGGGCGGCTGCTGGATCCCGAGGATCGTCTGGTATTCGACGCGAGGGTCGCTCAGTCGCTGGCCGCAGTTGAGGCAGTAGCGCTGGTCGGGGGAAGGGCGGCGCCACAGTTCGGACAGTGGGGCGCCGAGGCGGCGGGCGGCTCTCCATTGACCGGCGTCGTCGGGATAGCAGGCGTTGACATGGCTCCTAGAGGGCGAGGACGGAGGGTGGCGCGGTCACCGACAGCCGCGCGCCCTGCGGGTTGCCGATGAAGTAAGCGTGGAAGACAGCGCTCTTCCCTGGCGCCACACGTGTCAAGATCGCGCGCCCGGCCGCGACGATCCGGTTGCCGCGGCGTGCGACCGCGAACAGCACCAGGTTCAGTTGCGCGAGGCGGGAGGTGTTGTGAACGCGGCCCGTGGCGTTGTACCCGTTGACGGGGTCGTCGACCAGTCGCAGGTCGCTGATCGGGAACGATGCGACGGAGACGCGCGACCGTGCGCCGGCGCCGACCCTGGCGATGACCGCCGTAGGCGTGCCGGCCGGCAGCACCTGATCGTTTACCCACTCGATCACCTGACCCGGCGGCAGCAAAGGCACGTGGGAGAGGTCGGCCTCGATCCCGGGCGTGTTGTTCTCGAACACGCTCTTGCCCGCCGCGTTGCGGACGTCGATCGCGATCGGCGAGTTGACCATCGTGACGTGCCCGATGTTACGCAGCGCCACGACGACCGCAGTGCCGTTGTTGTTCGAGATGATCGTGCTGCCGAGCACCCGGACCTGAGTGTCGACTCGGGCGACCGAGATTCCCTGTTGTTGGAAGGCGATCTCGCCGCGGCGGGCGATCTTGCGGGCTGCGTCGACCGTCGACTCGCAGCCACTGAACGCGAGCGCGGCCGCGGCCAGCGAACAGAGGAGGATCGTCTCCCTCATCCAAACGCTCCCGCCACGTAATCGCGCGTGCGGTCGGCGCGTGGGGAGCCGAAGATCTGATCGGTGGTGCCGTATTCGACCAGCTCGCCGAGGTACATGAACGCGACGCGGTCGGCGATCCGGCGCGCCTGCTGCAGGTTGTGGGTGACGATCACGACCGCGACCTCGGCCTTGAGCCGCGTGATCAGCTCCTCGATCACCGCGGTCGAACGGGGATCCAGGGCCGAGCAAGGCTCGTCCAGCAGCAAGACCTCCGGGCTCGCGGCGAGCGAGCGAGCGATGCACAGACGCTGCTGCTGGCCGCCCGACAGTCGCAGCGCCGGGTGATCCAGGTTCTTGCCGACCTCGTCGATCAGCCCGGAGCGCGTGAGCACCTCGATCACGCGCGGCTCGAGCTGGGCGCGGCGGGGGCGGCGACGGCGCTTCTGGCCGTGCTCGCGGAGCGCGTACGCGACGTTGTCGTAGACCGACATCGGGAACGGATTCGGCTGCTGGAAGACCATCGAGACGTGGCGGCGCAGCTGCGTCACCTCGAGCTCGTCGATGTCGCGCCCGTCGAGCGTGATCCGTCCACCGCGGGCGGCCGTCGGCGTCAGCTCGGTCAGCCGGTTCAGCGACCGCAGCAAAGTCGTCTTGCCGCATCCGGACGGGCCGATCAGCGCCAGCACCTCGCCCTGGCGGACCGTGAGGTCCACGCCGTTGACCGCGATCTTGCCGGCATACGCGATCGTCACTCGTTCGCAGCGCATCCGCTCGCGCGCCGTCACCGGCGCCTCGGCGATGTCGAGCGGGTCCAGGGTCGGGATCGTCTCGAGCGGATCGACCACGGGGATCGCCGCACGCACGAGCGGCGTGCGGGACGGGTCGATCTTGCGAATCGGTGGCGGGGGGTTCAGTGACTCCACGCGGTCACCTGCTTGCCGCCTCGCGTCAGCCGGTCGACGACGAAGTTCAGCATGAGAATGATAAGTAGCAGTACGAATGCGGCCGCATAGGCCTTCTGCGGTGCATTGCCCTCGCCGGCGGGCGAGTTGCCGTAGACGTACGTCGTCAGGGTCGAGCCGGTGCCGCGCAGGTAGTCGAGCGGCCACGGCCCGCCGGCCGGCTGGTTCGTGAGCGTGGCGCCGAGCAGCAGGATCGCGATCGCCGTGTCGCCGATCAAGCGCCCGGTCGCGAGCGCGGCGCCGGTCGCGATCCCGGGACGCACGGCGGGGAGCAGCACGCGCCGGATCGTGACCGCCTGCGACTTGCCGAGCGCGTAGCTCGCCTCGCGCACGTGGTTCGGAATCGCCTGGAGCGCCTCGCGCGTCGCGCCGACCACCACGGGCAGCCCGATCAGCGAGAGCACGATCCCGGCGATCAGGAAGGAGCGCCCCAGCGCCGCGACCCCCTGCGTGGAGATCGAGAGGAACGAGAACACCGAGTTGCTGAACACGATCAAGCCGAAGATCGCCCACACGATGCTCGGGACGCCGGCGATCACGTCGACGCCCGACTCGACCGCGCGCGCGAGCCAGAACGGCCGACCGTACTCCGACAGCCAGATCGCGGTGCCGACCCCAACCGGCACCGAGATCGCGAGCCCGACCGCCGTCAGCGCGATTGTTCCCTCGATCGGGTCCAGGAAGCCGCCCGACTTGCTCTGGTCCACGGACGCGGCCGGATGCTCGAACAGCAGGTTGAGGCGCAGGTACTCCGCCCCTTTGATCGCCATGAAGACGACGATCCCGACCGCGGCGAGCGTCAGGAACAGACCCGCCGCCCAGCACAGCGCGAGTCCGAGCCGGTCGACCAGCGGCCAGGTCGTCGAGGATTCGCGCGGCCGCGTACGTCGCGCGTTGGCTCGCTGGGTGGGCGGGCGATCGGTACGTTCGGTGGGTTCGGTGGCCGCGCTCATCGAATCCCGTAGCGCCGCAGCGGGCGCTTGACGACCCAGCCGACGAACGACAGCAGTCCCGCCGAGACGAGCAGCACGGCGGCGAAGGCGTACAACGTCTGCGTGGCCTGCGGGGTCGTGAACAGCTCATCGGAGTTGTCCACGATCGCGGCCGCGAGCGGCCAGATCGGCTCGAGAAAGAAGTTCCAGCCGTCCAGCGGGTTGGGCGAGAAGCCGAACCCGCCGGCGATCATCGACAGGGCGATCGCCTCGCCGAGCGCACGCGCCGTGGCCAGCACGAGGCCGGCCGTGATCGCCGGGCGGATCGTCCGTGACCGAGATCCGCCACATCGTGCGCCAGCGGTTGACGCCCAGGGCGGCCGAGCCCTCGACCCACGTGCGCGGGACCGATTCGAGCGCGTCGGCGATGATCGACAGCATGATCGGCGTGACCATGATCGTCAGCACGATCACCGCCAGCAGCAGCCCCGTGCCGCTGATCTGGACGATCGGCGCGACCGCGAGCGCGAAGCTCTTGCTGACCAGGTACTTCTGGATCAGCGGGGCGAGCGCCAGCAGGCCGACGAGCCCGTAGATCACGGACGGCACCCCGGCCAGCAGGCGGACCGAGGGCCGCAGCATCCGCCGCAGCAGCGGCGGCGCGAACTCGACCATGAACATCGCGCCGAGCAGCGCGAGCACGAGCCCGCAGAGCACCGCCAGCCCGGTGCTCAGGAGCGTGCCGAAGATCAGCGGCCAGGCACGCAGGTAGTAAACGTTGCCGGAGCCCGTCGAGCTGAAGATCGTGCGCAGCTGGAGGTTGACGTTGCCGCCGGATGTGAACCAGTCGAACCCGTTGTGAGCGAACGACGGCCATGCGTGCGTGAACACGAACACGCACAGCGCAGCGATCACCGCGAGAACGGCGAGCGAGAGCGCGCCGAGCAACCACTCGGCGCGCTCTCCTCTGATCTTGGGGACCCGCACCCGGATCGGCGATGCGGACCCCTCCATCTAGTGGATTGCGATCCAGCTCGTGTTGATGATGCTGCGCGCCTTGCTCGAGGTCGTGACCCAGTGCAGGAACGACGCCGCCGCCCTGGTGGGCCTTCCGCGGGTGACCATCCAGAAGTTGCGCACGCCGCCGTACTGGCCGCTCTTCGCGTTGCGCAACGTGCACGGCACGCCCTGGTAGGCGACGGGGTGCACGCCGGAGGTGAAGTACAGCGACACGAAGCCGATCGCGTTCGGGTCGGCGTGGACGCTCTCCTGGACGAGGCCGTTGGAGTCCTTCTGCACCGCGGTCCCCGAGATGTGCAGGTTCTGCCCCAGGAAGATCTGCTGGAACGCGTCGGCCGTGCCCGAGGCGGGGCTGCGGGTCAGCAGGTCGATCGCGCCCGACGCGGTTGCTCCCGGCACTGGGCCCAGTTCGTGACCGAGCCTGTGAAGATCGCCTGGATCTCCTGCTGGCTGAGGTCGGAAACGGGATTGGACGGGTTGGTGATGACGCAGATCGCGTCGCGCGCGATCTGGGTGAACGTGAGACCGTGCGGATCGCCTGGCAACGGATTCCGGGACGAGTTTCCGATCGTCACGCGGCCGTGAGCGACGTCCTGGATGCCGATGTTCGAGCCACCCTGGAAGATGCGGAAACCGACGCTGCGGTGCAGCGCGTTATATGCCGTCGCGAGCTGAACGGCGAGCGGGTACACGGACGTCGAGCCGCTCATCGAGATGATCGTCTTCGCGGCTGCGAGGCTCGCAGCAGGACCGAGCAGGACCAGGCACGTGATCAGTGCCAGCCTGCGGCGGATGCGGGTCATTGGAGCTCCCTTGAGTGTGTGTCCAACCGGGAGGTCCGGCCTAACACCCCGGTTCCAGCGCGGCTGAGCGTAAACAGCCCCTCGGGACCACTCGAAAACATCTTGTGAACATCGCGGCGGAGTGCGCTCAGACCGGCTTTACGAGGTGGTAACAAGCCCCGTCGGGCACGGTCCTTCACCAATCAGACACGAAATAGTCACATCTGAGCGCGCACTGCCATCTAACTGTTCGCGTCGTTCATTTCGATTCTGCGAGGAATTTGCAGCGTTAACCTTCACGCGCGAGCGGTTACGGGCGCGTTCATTCACAAAATAGTCGCAGCTCGGACCCGCTCGTCATCAATCATCAGCGGCCGCACTTCGCGGTGCAACGACCACCAGCCGGTCCGATCAGCGCGACGGAGACGAACGGCCGCGTCTCACGCGCGGCAGCGGCACGGCCCGGCGGATGCCAACGCACCAGGATGAGCAACGGGGACAGACAAGGACAAGAGCGCCAAGGGATCCAACGGACCGAACGGACCCCAAGGCAAGCGATCCAACGGTCCGCAGGGGGACGGACCGAACGGACCCAGTCGGCCGCGGCGTGGCCGCGTCGCGCCGGCGACCGCCGGGAGCAAGCCCAAGGTCGAATCCGGGCTGGCGAAGAAGCGGCGCAACCCGGTCCTGACGGCGATCGCGGACGTCTTCAGCGGGATCTTCCGCTTTCTGACCAAGGACCTCCTGACGACGTTCCTGCTGTTCGCGTCGATCGCCCTCGTGATCGCGTTCTTCATCCTGCTGGCGTCGCTCAACCCGGGCAAGACCGGCACTCAGTACGACATCTCGCGCGTGATCCTGCTCGCCAACGAGCACCAGATCGCCGACGCCACCTTCCTCGACCACGACAACCGCGTCGTCGTCGACACGTACAACGGCGAGACCTTCTACGCCAACTATCTGAGCAGCGGGGGCTCGGCGGAGCAGCTGGCCACGACGCTCAGCGAGTCGGGCGCGCGCGTCTACGTGGATCCGCAGTCGGGCAAGCCCGAGCGGCAGATCCTCGTCCAGTTCCTCATCCCGATCGTGCTCCTGGTCTGCCTGTTCGCATTCTTCACGCGCCTCTCTGCGGACGGCGGCGCGGGTGGAATCGCCGGGTTCTCGCGATTCACCGGCAGGGGACGTCGCGGCGGCAAGGGGACGGCGCACAGGACCACGTTCAACGACGTCGCCGGCGCCGGCGAGGCGGTCGCCGAGCTGCGCGAGATTCGCGACTACCTCGCCGATCCGAGCAAGTACACGACCGTCGGGGCGGCCGCGCCGAAGGGCGTGCTGCTGGTGGGGCCGCCGGGCACCGGCAAGACCCTCTTGGCGAAGGCGGTCGCGGGCGAGGCCGATGCGGCCTTCTTCTCACTCTCGGGCTCGGAGTTCGTCGAGTCGCTCGTCGGCGTCGGCGCCGCCCGCGTGCGCGATCTGTTCCGCAAGGCGCGCAAGATGGCGCCCGCGATCATCTTCATCGACGAGCTCGACGCGGCCGGGCGCAAGCGCGGCGCGGGCATCGGCCAGGGCAACGACGAGCGCGAGCAGACGCTGAACCAGATCCTCGTCGAGATGGACGGCTTCGCCGGCGATCTCGGCCTGGTCGTGATCGGCGCGACGAACCGGCCCGACATCCTCGACCCGGCGCTGCTGCGGCCGGGCCGCTTCGACCGTCAGGTGACGGTCGACGTGCCCGATGTCCACGGCCGGCTCGCGATCTTGCAGCTGTACGCCCGCCGCCGGCCGCTCGCACCCGACGCCTCGCTCGAGGAGATCGCGAAGCTCACACCCGGGTTTTCCGGCGCCGAGCTTGCGAACGTGATCAACGAGGCTGCCCTGCTGACCGTGCGCCACGGCGCGCAGCTGATCGAGCAGCCGCAGCTCGAGGAGGCGATCGACCGCGTGATCGCCGGACCGGCGCGGCCGCACACGCTCACCTCCGAGGAGCGCTGGCTGATCGCGATCCACGAGTCCTCACACGCGGTCGTGACCGAGTCGATCGGGCAGGCGACCGCGCACCGCAAGCTGTCGATCGTCGCGCGCGGGCGCCAGCTCGGCACCGCCGCGCACATGCTCACCGATCGCGACGCGACGATCCACACCGCGCCGGCGCTGCAGATGCAGCTGATCGCGATGATCGCGGGCGCGGCCGGCGAGCGGATGGCGTTCGGCCACCTCTCGACCGGCGTCAGCGACGACCTGCACGCGGCGACGCAGCTCGCCCGGCGGATGGTCACTTCGTTCGGCATGTCGGACAAGCTCGGACCGGTGACGATCGGCGAGGTCGGCGGCGAGGTGTTCCTTGGCGCCTCGTTGCAGGATCTCGGCAGCACGGGTCCCTCGACGCTGGACCTGATCGATCGCGAGGTCGAGCAGATCGTCGGCGATGCCGAGGCACGGGCAAGCCACGTGCTGACCCTGAACTGGGACTCGGTGCGGGAGACCGCGGAGGCCCTGATCGAGCACGAGACCCTGTCCGGCGTCGCGCTCGACGCGGTGCTCTCCACGGTCAAGCCCGTCGAGGTGTCCGAGCTGTGGAACATCGAGGGACCGGAGGCCACAGACGGGCGCGACTCCGAACGTCGCTCTGAACCGGAGGTTTGACGAACATGAGGACCCCAAAGGCAGGCCCAGTCGCCTGGGCAGCACTCGTCGTGTCGATCGGCGCGTTCGTGATGTCGGCCACCGGCTTCGCGGGCGCCGCACGCACGCCGGCGCATCCCGCGCATCGCCGCGCGGCGCGTGACCGGCGTGATCCTGGTCCCGTCGTGCACCTCAACGCCAACGGCAAGATCCCCGTCGCGGACATCCCGACGGTGCCGGTGGCCAAGAACGCGCTGCGACTCGACGGGGCGCAGGCGAGCAGCATCGAGGGGAGCTGCCCGCCGACCACCGTCGATCTCGGCAGCTGGTGCCTGATGTCCTCGCCGTATCCGCTGACGAACGCCCAGATCGGCTTGAACAACTACTTCTGGGCCAGCCAGCAGTGCGTCGCGATGGGAGGCTACCTCCCCACCGCCGCGCAGCTGATCGGCGCCGCCAACCGGGTCCTGCTCGAGTCCACGATCAACGACAACCCGACCACGGCGACGGTCGACACCGATCCGGCACTCGGTCTGCACGATCAGCGGGAGATGAGCGCGACGCTCGTGACGACGACCGCCGGCTCCGATGCGGCCGGCTCGGAGGGCGTCTCGGTCGGGTCGACCGGCAATCCGAGCCTCGGTCAGCCGAACCCGCTCCCGGAGCCCGCGGATCCCGAGCCCGAGACGCTCCAGTACGTCACGGTCTATTCGAACCACCAGCGCGGCGGCTTCGCGGGATCCGAACCGGTGTCGCAGCCGGAGAACTTCCGCTGCGCGTTCAACAAGATCCCGGGCGCAATCAACCAGAACGTCCAGTAGCGGTGCTCTCGTCACGGCGTCGACGCAGCATCTGCGCGCGGCTGGCGTCCGTGACGATTGCGCTGTTCGCGGCGCTGGGGCTGAGCCTCGGCCTGGCCGCCTGTGGCGGCAGCAGCGGACAGGCCGACCCGGGCGCGGAGCCCGCGACCGACGGGACGATCGTGTGGGGCATGGGCGCGAGCGATCTGTACCCGATCTATGAGGAGTTCGGCAGCATGCTGGCCGGCAGCGGGATCACGCTCAACTACCAGCTCAGCGGCGTCGGGCCGGCGCTCGCCCAGTTCCGCCGCACCGGCGGGGTCGCGTTCGTCGCGTCGGCCGGCTCGGACCCGCTGGGGAACTTCCCCCGAATCGGCGCGACGTCGGCGCTGTATGTCCCGGTCGCGTTCCAGGCGGTCTCGGTCGTCTACAACCTGCCGATTGTGCACCACACCGTACGGCTGAACGGCAAGGTGCTGGCGGACATCTACCGCGGCCTCGTGCACCGCTGGAACGACCCGGAGATCGCGCGCCTGAATCCCGGGCTGAGGCTGCCGCCGCTGCCGATCTTCGTCGTGCACCGCAGCGACGTGGCGCCGATCAACGCGCTGTTCACCCAATACCTCGTCGCGCACTCGCCCGTCTGGCGGCGGAGCTACGGCGGCGGTGAGCAGGTCAATTGGCCACAGGGCGGCACGCCGGTCAGCGATGACGCGTCGATGCTGCAGCAGGTCACCCAGAACGTGGGCGCGATCGGCTACATCGAGCAGGCTACGGCGATGCAGAACGATCTCCAGGCGGCCGCGCTCGAGAATCCCTCCGGGGCGTACATGGCGCCGACGCTCGCGGCGACCAGCGCGGTCGGTCTGGAGGCCCACGCCCCCGGCGATCTAAGCCTGACGACGGTCGACGCGCCGGTCGCGCGGGCGTACCCGATCGCGGCCGAGATCTACATGCTCGCCTACCGCGACGCGTGCCAGGCCGGCTTGGATCCGAGCCAGGCAGAAGCCGCGCAGCGGTTCTTCGAGTACGCCCTGACCGGCGGGCAAGCCGTCGTCCAGCGGCTGTCATACGCACCGCTGGCCCTGCGCCTGCGAATAAGCGCGCTCGCCGCCGTCCAGCGCCTGCTGTGCGGCTCGCAGACGATCGCGAGCCTCTAAGCGGTGCCGCGGCCGGTCAACAGAAGCAGGCGACGGCAGCGGATGGGAGCCGGCGCCGCGCGCGCGGGGTTGATCGGCGCGGTGCTCGTGCTGTGCGGCTTCGCGATCGGCGCGCTGCCCGCGTTCGGCAGCGCGAGGAGACCTCACCACGACGAACGCGCCCAGCGCGCGCGCGAACGCCCGCTCGCGCGCTCTTCGCTTCGCCCCGGCACGGTGGGAGCGACCCACGCGGGCACGGCTCGAGCGACACGCGCCGGCATGGCTGATGGAAGCGGGGCCGGGACGAGCGCGCCGGCGCAGATCGCGAGCGACAACGCCGCGCCGAGCGGCAGTATGGCCGTGCAGCCGGTGCTCGGGATGCCGGCGTCGAGCGTGCAGGTGATCGGCGCCTCGCCCGGAGAGTCGCCAGGCGAGGCCTGGGCCCAGGGGAAGGTCGGCGCGGTTCCGGCCACGGTTGACGGCCAGACGCTCCTCAACCAGCAGGTCCTCGTCCAGTACACGAGCGCGACCGGCACCTGGCAGCTGGTTCCGCTCGTCGATGCCCAGGGCAATGCGATTTCCGCATTCGACTCGTGGCTGGCGGGCTCCGTGACGACCGATGGCGGCGTCGTGCTGGCGGGCTCGGACAACGGAAACGAGGCGCTCGTCGTGCGCAATCCCGGCGGCGCGTTCAGCGACCCGACCTCGCCGCCGGCCTCACTGCTCGCGCAGGGCCAGACGCTGTTCGGAGGCGCGAACGTCCCGACGATGGCCGCGATCGACGACACGGGCGGCACGGGCGTGCTGATCGCCCCGAGCCCCGAGAAGACGACGCTCCAGGTCTTGCATTACGTGTCCGGCACGTGGACCGCCGAGCCGATCGTGCTGCGACACCTGTCTCTCCTCCGGCGCCACGTTCACGGTCGACGCGATCTCGGCCAGCTCGCCCACCAACGCGTGGCTGCTCGCGACTCGCGCGTTGCCCAGTGGCGCGAGTCAGCTGATGCTGTTCCAGCGGCAGGCCGGCACCGGCGGGGCGCCCCCATCCTGGGTCCAGCAGCAGCCGGCGAGCGGGCTGCTCGGCGTCGAGCGGGCCGCCGAGCGGGGTGATCGTGGCGCCGGCCGACGGGCCTGAGCTGACCGCGAGCGGTCAGGGTGTCTGGGTCGATCTCGCGCTCTCGACCGCGCTCGGACAGTCCGGCAGCGCGACGCTGTTCGTCTCACCGGGCTCGCCGGCGCAGACGCTTGGAACGTGGTGCTATCCGACCACGATGTGCCCGGGCGCCGCAGTCGCTCGGCGCGCCGCTCCCGAACCGCTACGGCAGCTTCGCCTGGGCGGGAACCGGGCCGGGCGATCCCGGGACTCGGATCATCACCGGGTTCTCGCAGGGCGCGATGCTCGAGCTGTCAGATGGCGCCGGCTCGTTCGCCTATCAGTTCACCGACGGCGACAATCCGAGCAGCCCCGGCGGCGCCGGCTTTGGCCCCGGCGGCGAGATGCTCGACGGCGTCCGGGGGCGGTGGGGCCGCGTTCTCGAGTCCCGCCGAGGGCTGGTTCGGGACGGCGCTGCCGGGACCGCCGGCGGTCGTCCATGTGACCACCAGCCCCGGCACCAGCGTGCTTGACCTCGTGGCCCGTCGCCTTCCGCCGTCCGCTGCTCGCCCTCGCGACGGAGCCCGGCACGACGCCCGGGGACCCGAGCGCCCAGGCGCTCGCGGTCGGCTTTGGCGGCGAGATCGCGCGCTACATGCCGGGCCAGGGATGGGTCGCCCGAGTACCTGCTGAACTCCGCCGGGATCGTGCAGACGCCGACGCTGCGCGGCGTGGCGTGGCCCACGGCGGAGCGCGCATTTGCGGTCGGCGACGACGGTGCGATGTGGATATGGCGATCCGAGACCGATCTGTGGGAGCCCGACCCGGCCAAGCCGCTGAACTTTCACGGCAACCTGACCGCGATCGCCTTCTCGCCGAGCGACCCCGACGTCGGCTATGCGGTCGGCAAGCAGGGCGTGCTGCTCGCCTACGACAAGACCTGGACGCAGGAGACGGTGCCGGCAGCCGTCGCCCAGGCTCACTTCACGTCGGTGACGTTCGCCGGCAGCGAGGCGATCGTCGGCTACCGGATGCTCGATCCGCACCCGGCATTCGGCTCTGACGAGGAGGGCGGGATGCTGATCAACGACGGCTCGGGCTGGCAGATCGATCCCTCCGCGCAGTCGCTGCTGAGCACGCTGCCCGCGGGACAGACGGTGATCACCAAGGTCGCCGGGCTGCCCGACGGCGGCGCCGTCGCGGCCGGGCCGGGGGTTGTGATCGAGCGCGACTCGGCCACCTCGCCATGGCGTTTCTCGAGCGAGCCGCTGGCCGACGGCGACGACGGCAACGTCTCCGCGCTGGCGGCGATCCGCGACGGCGCCTCGGTCCGGGCGCTGATCTCGATCGACGACGACACGCTGAGCGACCCCGGCGGCGCGAGCACGCTGTAGCAGGAGATCGACAACCCGCCGGCGACCGGCGCCGGCCAGCCGCCGCTGCTGATCGGCCCCGACCCACTGCCCGACCACGGCTTCCTGCTGCGCGAGACCGCCGGCGGCTGGGTCGACGAGGAGCTTCAGGACTACCCTGACGCACGGGCCTCGGCGACGACCCCGGCTAGCCCGACTCCGTCTTGGCCCTGCTCGTCGACCCCGCTCGGCACGGAGGGCTGGGCGGTCGGCGGTCAGACGGGAGGCGACCAGGTTCAGATCGCCAACCCGGACAGCGTGCAGCCGACGCAGACGGCGGGCGTGATGCGCTTCGGCTCCGGCCCTTCGCCGCCGGCCAGCGCGAACGCGCCGATCTCGATCCCGGCCGGCCAGGCGACGTTTGCGCTCGGCGGCGGCGCGGCGTGCGCCTCTCCCTGTGCGGATGAGGCAGGCGAGGACCTCGGCCCCGACGCCTGGCTGTCGGGATCGATCGCGCAGGCGAACCAGATCGCCGGGCTGCGCGCGTTCCTGTATGCCGGCGGGCGCCTGGGCGCCGGCGAGGCAGCGCTCACCGGCGACCCGCTGACGCGTGAGCTCGACCGCTACGACGAGCTGCTGTCGAGCGGCGGCTCGCTGCCCGTGTACGCCGCCGCCGACGAGCCAGGACGTCGCCGGCGGCAGCCCGAGCGAGCTCGCTGCGATCCTCTCCTCCCACATGCCGGCCGGCTCGATCGCCGGCGGGCACGCCCGGCGCCCCCGGCCGGGTCCGCCGCCTACGCGTTCGATTCCACCGGCGCCGGCGGCACCGTGCGGGTGATCGTGGTCGACTACTCCTCCGGCTCGCTGTCGCTCGGCGGCGCCGTCCAGCTGCAATGGCTTGCCGCCGAGCTCGCGGCGGCCAAGCAGGCGGGGATTCCGGCGATCGTCGTCGGGGGTGACGACATCGCCGAACGGGAGCGTCAAACCAGGCGACCGACGCGAGCGCGGTCGCGCAGGTACTGCTCGCAGGCGGCGCCTCGGCGTACCTGTTCTACGACGCCTCGCAGGAGAACGTCGCCTCCTCGATCGGCTCGGGCAGCGACACGATCCCCGTGTTCGGCACCGGCACGCTCGGCTATGTGCCCGTGCCGAACGAGGTCGACGTCAACGACTACCTGGGCGCCAGCGGTTTCCTGCTCGTCAGCGTCAACGCCGCGCAGCGCAATCCGCTGACCAACCGCGCGCCCGTCACCGCCACGCTCATCCCCAACACCGACGCGGTCGCACTCGACGCCAGTCGACGGCACGTTTCTGCAGCGCAGCCAGGTGGCGCTGTTCGAGGGCCTCGCGCGCCGCCCGCCCGCGGGCGAGGATCGAGACCGCCGAGGCGCCCGACCCGTACACCGTCCTGCCGGAGACGTGCATCGGCGCCACGTGCGCGGAGTTCATCAAGCCGACCTACATGTTCACGTCGTCGAATCCGGCGATCGGCAACTTCGTCGAGCACGATCCGAACTCGACGAACCCGCGCCAGATCCTCCTGAACTCGCGGCAACCAGCCGATTCCCGATCCCACCTCGGGGCTGTTCTGCGCGTTCAACGCGGGCACCACGACCGTCACGATCTCGACCGGCGGCTACAGCTACTCGATGCCGGTCACCGTCCAGGAGGGCAGCGTCGAGCAACCGTGCGGCACCGTCCCGATCACGCCGACCACGACGACCGGCTCGGTCCCGCCGACCACGACCGCGCCGACGACGCCGGCGACGACGACGACGCCGGCGACCAAGGTGACGACACCGCCGCCTCCGCCGCCTCCGCCGGCGCCGACTCCCCCGCCCCGACGCCCGTGGTGTTCGTGCACCCGACGCCTCCACCGCCGCCGCTCACCACGCTGCCGGTGCCGCCGCCGGTCGTGCTGCCGCTGGCTCCGTTCGTGCTCGTGCCGCCGACGATCCCGCCGCAGCTCCTGTTACCGACCGCGGCCATCATCGCGCGGCCGATCCCGCCCACCGGCTTCGCCGCGGTGCCGGTCGCCGTGCCGATCGCGGTTCGGGTCGTGGAGGAGCAGAAGGAGGAAGAGGAGGCTTATGAGCAGGCGCAGAACTTCGCCGCCTACCGCCCGGACGATTACACGACGCCGGTGTCCGCCGCCGCGATCCTGCTGCTCGTGCTCGCGGCCGGGGCGGGTGGCGCGACGCTGCGCCGGCGGATGCGGCCGCGCGGGGCCGCGGCGTTTGCGCGCACCGAGGTGAGGCGGCAACCGCGCCGCCGCTGGTAGCGAGTCGCCGTTTGCTCCCGCGGCACGCGTGAACCTTGCGGCATCGGTTCCATCCCTCGGAACTGGATCCGCAAAGTTCGCCTAAACGACGTCCAGCGGGTCTCGACGTCGTCCGCGTCTGCGGACCGGGCTCAGCTACGTGCTGATAGTGGTTGGCCCACCGCCACCGCCACCGCCACCGCCGCCGCCACCGCCGCTCGAGCTGCTCCCGGACACCCGGCTCGCGGTCAGCGAGATCCCGGTGGGCCAGCGCCTGACGTCGAGGTGGAGGCGAAGCGTGTGGCGCCCGGCTTTCAGGATGGAGCGCCCGGTCTCGGCGACGACCTTCCTGTGACGCGTTGCGACCAGCTGCACGTGGGCGCGCGCGGTGAGCGTGAAGGAGACCTCGAGCGTGGTCGTGCCCTTGAGCAGGTGGAAGGCGCCCTCGTGCGTCACCAGGGGCCCGGACGGGCCGCTGCTCCCGGGGCTCGGCGTCGTCGTCACCGTCCCGACGGTGCCGGAGCCGCCCGGGGACGGTGGCGTGGGCTGGTTCAAGAACCCGAGGCTCGGCGGAATCACGGCGGGCACGCCGGCATCGGAGGGGCGGAACGTGATCACGCCGGCGAAGTTGGGGTCGGTGTCCTCCGGGTACTGAGTTCCGTTGGTGAGGTGGAACAGCCAGCCTTGGCCGGTCGCGACCCAGCAGTCCTCGGGCGCGGGACACGCGATCGCCGACGCCTCGCCGCGCGGACCGACCCCCTGGTCGGGGCCGAGCGTGTCGGTGTCGGTGATCTGCGCGCCGGAGGACCCGACCTGCACGCGCACGACGTGGGCGTCGTCGTCGGGGTTGCTCTGGGAGGCGACCGCGATCCAGGCCGCGTTCTCGTCCGGCTCGGCGGCCACGGATTGGGCGACCGGCGTGCGGCCCGGAGCGCCGAGGCCGATCGGGGCGTAGTCGCTACCGAGCGAGGGCAGCAGCCCGTAGGTGCCGCCGACGACTTGCGTCCAAGCGCCGTCGGCATAGCGGAGCACGATCGGCCCGGGCGTTCCCTGACCCGGATTCGGTGGGCTTGCGACGCTCGGCGCGGCAGCTGCCCACAACTGCGGATCGCTCGCGCCCGCGCGCCAGTCGCTGCTGAGCGCGAAGCCGCCTTCGGTCACCGGCGCGACCGGCTCGCTCACGCCCGTCACGGGGTCGGGGCCGGTGCCGTACTCGGGCAGCGGGGCGCAGAACTCGCCGCACAGCGGATCCTGCGTGTCGGTCGGGTACAGATCGTGGACCGGGTTCGCCGGATCCCACGGCGCGATCAGGTGCAGCACCGGCGGATCGAGCGCATCCTCGGTGCCGTAGTTGTCGCTCGGGCCGAGCTGGACGCTCTCGTAGATCTCGTCGTTGTCCACCGTCATCGCTGCCACCTGGTGGTCCTGCGGCGCATTGACGACTGACACCGTGCTGCCGTTCCAGTGCAGATGGAACGCGCCACCCGAGTCCAGGTTTCCGCCGAACCAGCAGTCCGACGGCGAATCGCAGGCGGCGGCGTTCATCGGCTCGTAGGAGTCGGGTTGCTCGAGCGGCAGCGCGTAGGAGGCGACGACCTGCCCGTCGAGGAAGTGGCACAGCGAGACGCTCTCGAGCTCCTGGGCGCCGCCCTCGGTCAGGATCTGTCCCGGCCGCTGGTCGGCGATCGTCCAGAACTCGTCCGGCCCCGCCCACGCGATCCGCCCGTCGACGCCGCCGCAGACGGTGGAGAGCAGATGCCAGTTCGACGCCGTTGTACGCGTACAGGCCGATTGGCACGATCCCGTTGCCGGCTTCGATCAACAGCCCGCGGTTGGGCGCCCAGAACTCGATGTCGCCGACGTAGCCGAGCGAGACGGGGTACGGCGAGGGCTGTGCCCCGGTCGGCGGCGGCGGCGCCTGCGCCGGCGCCGAGACCCAGCTCGCGCCGCCGTCGTTCGTGGGCTGCGCGTGAGCGGGATCCGCGGCGAACGCGAGCGCGGCCGCCGACGCTGCCACCGCGGCGGCGCGCAGCAGCCATACGCGGCCGATCACAGCGCCTCCTTCTTCTTCTTGAGCCGGGCCTTCTCGGCGTGCTCGCGAATCGCGCGTTCCCGCTCCGCGCGCTCCCGTGCGCGCAGAATCGCCAGCGGTGGGACGAAGTCGGCCGGCACGGCCTCGGTCAGTCTCTCGCCGGTGCTCGTGACGAAGGAGATCGTGACCAGCGCGTACAGGCCATCGCCGGCATCGATCGTCGCGTCATAGCGCGGCGCCGGAGTCAGCTTCAGCTCGATCACGCCGGGGCCGGCACTGGGCGCCGACGCGCCGGCGATCGTCTTCGTCACGACGTCGCCCGCGCGCGGGCGGCCTTTGGCACGGGAGCCCGGTCGCGATCTGCGGGCACGCGCAGCGGTGCGAGCGCGCGTCGCGGCTCCGCGCCGACACCGACAGCTTGCGGGCGGCCTTCGCGCTCGTCGTGGTCGGGATCCCGGCCTGCGCGGTTGCGCTCAGAGAACCTGACCCGGGAACGGTGACATCGAGCAGAACCGAGCCGTCGGCGGCCCGCCCGAGGCTCGTGCCGATCTTCGGCTCGGGCGAGATCGTCGGGTTCGGGGCAGCGGGCTCACCACCTGGACCATCGGGGTGCCAGGCGGCTTGATCTCGGTCGTGATGAAAACCTCGTCGCCGTTCTGGTAGTCGCTCTCGGCGCCGTAGACGAGGTTCGACGCGGCGGAGGCGAACGCGATCGGACCGTCGTCGGCGCTGAACGAGGCCGAGTCGACGAAGTTGTTCGCGGGCAACCCGTCGTACCCGGTCGTGACCAGCTCGAGCGTCCCATCGGCCAGGTTCGCGACGTACAGCTGCGGGAACGCCGCCCCGGTCAGCTGCGGCGTGATCAGGGCCGGGGGCGAGTACGGGAACACGACGCGGCGGGTCGTGAACGCGATGCGGTCGCCTTCGGGCGAGATCGCGAGGCTCAAGATCGGCCCGGCGGTCGGCAGGTCGTCGAAGTCGCTGCTCGCCCACTGGGTGACCCGCGTGACCGCCTGATCCCTGCTTTCGCCCGGCGCCATGTCGACGACGTAGACGTCGTCCGAGAAGGCATTTGTCGACGGTGCCGCGACGCCGCCGGCGTAGGAGGGAAGTGCGTCGGTGGCGGGCGCGGTCGAGATCAGCGCCGACGACCTGCCCGTTCTCGCTCAGCTGCGGCGTGGCAGCCGACAGCTGCGTGAGGTTGGGACGCAGGACCGAACCGGCCTCGAAGCCGAGCGGCTCGCTGAAGCTGCCGATCGTTGGCCCGAATGCGGGCGCGGTCGGGAATGCGCCCGGCCACTGGGGATCCAGCGGCCCGTTGCAGCCATACACCGGATCGAGGCCCGTCGTCTCGTCGCAGATCACGCGTTCCGTCGGCGCCGACGCGCCGTCGGCGATCTGCCGCCAGAGCACCTCGTCGTAACTCGGTCCCACGTCGCGCAGCGAAGCGGGCGCCTGGAGCGTGATATTGGTTCCCAGCCACGCGACCGTGCTGCCGTCCGCGCTGATCGCGGCGGTGCTGTCGCCGGGGTCCGCGTTCGCGGGCAGGCCGTTGGTTCGCGTCGAGAGATCCGTGACCGCGGCGCCGCCGGAAACCGGCTGCGGCCCCGCTGTCGCGCCGAGCGAGGCCGTCGTCTGGCTCACCAGCGTCGTCTGATCGGTGATCAGAT
Organism: uncultured Solirubrobacterales bacterium; assembly: GCA_963763525.1. GTDB lineage: Bacteria > Actinomycetota > Thermoleophilia > Solirubrobacterales > Solirubrobacteraceae > Palsa-465. The sequence goes on along the minus strand of CAVXPA010000001.1, from coordinate 462,465 downwards.
TGCGCACGACGACCTGTGCGGGTGGAGTCGTCGGCTTCCCGGAAGCGCCCGTCGTCAGGTTGGACTCACCGACGACGGTGAACGCGACCTCGCTGCCGTCCGCGCTGAGCGCGACGTTGCCGGCGCTCGAGGAACCGCCGCCGGGGCACCCACTCGTGTTGCTGCCGGCGTACGTGAGCCCGGTCGTGCTGCCGTTGAGCGCCGACGCGAGCGCGAACGCAGCCGGGTTCTCGACCGGCTGGCCAGTCTGCGGGGAGGTGACCATGAGCGGCTCGTCCATGTTGCGGACGTAGACGCTCGAGCATTGGGAGCCCGAGCCCGTGAACGGGTCGGCGTCGGTCGTCGTGAAGCTGATGTACTGGCCGTCGGCGCTGATCGACGGAGCGCCGACCGACGGCGGCAGGTCGAATGTCGTGTTGCCGATGTCGCCCGCGGCGACCTCGTCGACCTCGCCCGTCGCCACGTCCTCGCGGAAGATGCCCTGGACCCCGCTCTGCGAGCCCGTGAACGCGATGTACTGACCGTCGGCCGAGATCGCCGGCTGCGAGGCGATGTCGGCCTGGACGGTCGGCGTCCCGGAGACCTCGACGGGCGGCGTGAAGTCAGCGCTCGCGACGGCAGCGGGCACGAGGCTCACGAGGAGAGCCGTGAGCGCCGCGATGCCGAGCCGCCGGCTCATCGCGCGTACACCCATAGGCGGTGCACGGCGCTGTTGCCGGCGTTGTCGGCGCAGTGAACCGTGATCCGGTCGAGGCCGGAATGCGCGTACTGGTGGACGACCTTGAGCCTGCCCCGGGCCGGCCGCGTCCCGTCGCCGAAGTCGATCACCGTCCGATGTGCGTTCGGCCCCGAGTAGAGGTCGCGAACGCGGACCATCACGCGATCGTCCCGCAGCCGGCGCAGGCTGACGAACGGTGGCGTCACGTCGACGCTGATCTGGGCGACGGGGCTCATCGTCTCCTGGCCGGCGCCGTCGGTCGCGAGCACCTGCACGTCGTGCACGCCGTCACCGAGGCCGCGCGCGGGCAGCAGGTAGCTCAGGCCGGTCAGGCCGCTCGCCTTCACCTGGCCGTCCACGAGGACGGAGTAGCGGACCGAGCCGATCACGTTCGCCGCCGCGTCCCAGCTGATGACCGCGTTGCCTGGCGTCACCCAGCCGATCGGCGTCAGCGTGAGGAATTGGTGCGGCGGCACCTGGACGTATGCGACCGCGACCTGCGAGGTCGCGCTGAGACCCTGCTGGAAGGCGACGAGCGCATCCCCCTCGCCCGACGGGCCGATCGACAGCGAGCTGATCGGACCCGATAGCGACGCCGCCACGGACGCCGTCTGCCAGCCGCCGTCCGGGAACGTGTCGCGAACCTGGACGACTGACTGACCGGCCGGGTTCGTGCCCGGCCAGACCGCCGCGCCGCCTCCGTCAGGGTCGAGCGTCGCGAGCCCGGGGTCGCCCGAGGACGGACCGACCGGCTGCGGTGCATCGGCGCTCTTCTCGGTACCCGTCACGATCTCGGTCTGCCCGTTGATCGTGAACCCGGCATTGAAGCCGCCGTTGTCATCGATCGAGACGCTCGGCGGACCTATGGTCGCCCCGCCGCCGATCGATACGGCCGGGCCGGTCACGTTCCCGTTGCTCGTCTCGAACTCGGACAGCAGCGTGTTCACGAGCACGTGCGGCGTCACGAGCGGCGAGCCGGCGCCGCCCTGCAACCGGAACGCGAACTTGGCCTCGGCGTAGTCGCTGATCGCGACCGCCGGGGCATCGGCGTCGACGGTCACGGGTTGGCCGTTGATCGTCTCCGGACTGACCTCGATCGCGTTTCCGAGCGTCGCTCCAAATACTCGCCTGGCCCAGATCCGCGCGACGCCGTCGATCGTGGGCTCCTGCCAGACGGCGATCGCATCGCCGTTGCGATCAACGGCGATCTGCGGCGCGTTGGTGGCAGTCGGCTTACGCATCGTGACCTGGCCCGGGAACACGTTGGCGTCGCCGAGCGAGGTCCACGTCAGGCCATTGAACCGCGCGACCCGCACGTCGATGAGCTCGTCGCCGGGCCGCATCGGCGTGATCGTCCCGAGCGGCTGCGTGACGCCGGGCGTGAGCGGATTCGTGACGACCCGATAGACCGCGTAAGCGATCCCGTCGGGCGCCATCGCGACCGACGGGTAGACGCCGGTGCCGTCGCCGACATCGACGGGATCGACCTGCTGCGCCGGTCCGAAGCTCTGGGAGCCGGGCTCCATCACGGCTGACATGAGCTGGTAGTGGGTCGTGGGTGTGGTGCCGCCGACCGACTCCGATGCCCACGGCTGCACCCACAGGACGAGCAGCTCGCCGCCGTCGCCGGCAGCGACCGTGGGAAACGTCGCCGGACCCGGCTGACCCGCGTCGACTTGAATCGGAGCGCTCCACTGCCCCTCGATGAACTGCGAGGCGAAGATGTGCGGAACGCCGTCGGAGAGCTGCACCCACACGACGCCGCCGGTCCCGTCGGTCGCGAGCGCCGCGTTGCCCACCGACAGCACCGCCGCGCTCGGGCCCGCGATCGTCGTCGCCGGCACGATCACCGCGCCGGCCGGCCCGACGAGCGGGGAGAGCGCCGCGCACGCGGCTATCGCGATCGACGCGAGCACCACGGCGACCGCGGGGGATCTCGATGAGGTGACGCGCGAGCTCAATCTCCTGCCGATCCGATCAACCACGGAGGACCGCCACGTCGCTCCCCGGCGTCATCTCTCCGCGAGCGATGGTAGGCGATCACGCGGGGGACGACCATCGTCGGTCAGACCTTCTAACAGGCATCCGGATGGCGAGTCGCTCTCGTTATCCATTCGTTCACTGGTTGGTCACATGGAAGTCAATTCGTGGTGACGTCTGCCCGTCGCCCACGGTCGTACCTTCACCCGCGGTCGTACACCCAACTAACTCCCAGGAGGGGCACGTATGTCAGGAAGTCCCTGGCCACGGCGGGCTGCAATTGGCGCGGCTTGCCTTGGCTTCAGTGCGGTCGTGGGGGTCGCTCCGGCCTCTCGCCACGCAACACGTCGGGCAGAACATCTACGGCAGCGGCTCGTCGCTGCAGGACGTAACGCCCAGACGCAGGTCTGGGATCCCGATTGGCACAACAATCCGGCGGCCGACCAGCCGAACGCTGAACAACGACCCGTCGTGACGAACTACAACCCAACCGGCAGCGGCCCCGGCCTCGCCGAGTTCGGCAACACTACGGGGACGCTCTGGACGAGACCCAGGACCCGGTCGCCGACGCGGCTGGGCAGCTCGACGCCTACACCGGCAGCGACGACCCGCCCGGCGGTCCGCTGGGGACGGCCGGAACCGATCTGACGAACGCATCAGCGGCGGCCACGGGCTCGGCGACGACCAAGATCGACGAGATCACGGTGCCGGTCGCGGAGTCTCCGATTGTCGTCATCTTCAGCCTGCCGAGCGGGATCACCGCCGGCTCCGGCAGCGTGCTCCAGCTGACCCGTGCCAACCTTGACAACGTCTGGAACGACGCGATCCCCGCGAGCAAGGACTACGCGGCCAACACCTATGGGGCGCTGCTCGAGGACGTCGGCTGGAAGAAGGTCGCATCGGCTCCGAAGGCGCAGCAGTTCACCGACGCGGGCGGCGCGACCGGAGGCAACTCGGCCGTGACGCTGCAGGCCCGCGCGAAGGGCTCGGGCACGACGTACGGCTTCCGGACGTTCCTGTACCTGACGAACGACCCGACGTATACCATCGACACCGCTAACGACAGCGCCACCCTCGCGAGCCCGGACGGCTGGCCGGCGAGCGTTGCGGACATCAACGAGACGGGCAACACCAACGGCCAGGCGCTCGTCACGACCAACACGGAAAACCCCGGCTCGGTCGGCTACGCCGAGTTCTCGAACGCGATCGAGTCCCCGCAGGGCAGCCTACGGCCCGCACGTCGCGACCCCGACGGCGGCGACCACTGTCGGCGGCCCTGTCGACCTCCGGGGCGATCACCTCGATCCCGGTCAACGCGACCGGCGTGGACATCCCGAGCGGCACGAAGGTGACGATCACTGCGGCGTCCGGGACGCAGCAGCAGACGTTTACGACGACCGCAGACTCGCCGGCTGGTTCCACATCGATCCCGGTGGCCTCGCAGACGCCGAACTTCGACTACCCGGTCAATTCGGTCCTGCAGGCGCCGGTGCTGGCCGGACTGAACCAGATCGTCGACGCCGAGGTGCAGGACAACTTCCCGCTGCAGGGCACCGAGAAGGCTCAGTACGAGAACGCCGGCACCGGCGCCTCGCCGAACGTCTACACCGGCTCTGACATCAACACGAACGGCGGCGCCGGCACGGCCGGTTGCCCGTTCGGTCAGCACGCGGGCGTCGGCTGCTGGCAGGTCCCGATCTCCGCCGGCAAGTTCAGCCCGACGGGTACGTGGGGACCGGTCGCTCCGGCGACCGACGGTGGCACACTCCCGGGCGACCCGGACCTGTACAACGACAGCTCGCCGGCGACGAACGCCTATCCGATCGTCGACACGACGTACGACCTCGGGTGGACGAGCTACAACGAAGCCGGCAGCAACCTGGTCGGCGACTTTGGCGGGACCGTCGCCAAGGCGACCGCGGCCGGCTTCACCGCCGCGAGCCTGCTCCAGTATGAGGCGAACTCCTCGGAGGGTCAGAAGGACATCACGAACGCCAAGATCGGGTTCACCAAGCTCCCGTCGGCGATCGACACCGACGCGGTCAAGGCGGCAGCGGCCGTCAAGTAACGAATTCAACATCACCGTCGCATTTACGCAGCCCGCCGCTCCCTCCGGAGCGGCGGGCTGCTTCTTTTTCGGAGCTTGCACCGTCGACTGTCCTGTCACTGTCGGACCGGCAAGTGTCCGCCAGTGCGATTGATCCCAGCGAGGTCCGCCTTAGCTTAGAGGGGGACGGTTGCGAGCCCTCTCACCGACGGTAGAGGCCCTCTGGATCGTTAAGAGGCAGCTCGCTCACGACCCCTCGAGCTTGCGCGCGCGGATGATTGCGCCGCAGCGTGTTCGTGTACCCGGTGGTCTCGCGGATCTGGACGTCTTCGAGTCCGGCGGCGGGAGGGAACTCGGCTTCAGTGAGTGCGCCAGCGATGCAGCCGGTCCAGGCCGCCATGTCGGCCTTCGTCGCATCGTCCATGTCCGGGTCGGCGATCACGTCGGAGACGGCGAACCGCCCGCCGGGCTTGAGCACCCGCGCGGCCTCGGCGAGAACCTTGGCCTTGTCGCCTGAGAGGTTGACCACACAGTTCGAGATCACGACGTCGACGCTGCGGTCCGGCAGCGGTCCGGGTCTGGCCGAGTTCGGCAACACGACCGGCGTGCTCGACGAGACGCAGGATCCGGTGGCCGATGCCGCCGGGCAGCTCGACGCCTTCACCGGCAGCGATGATCCGCCGAGCGGTCCGCTCGGGACAGCGGGCACCGATCTGACCAACGCCCAGACCGCGGCGACCGGCTCGCGACGACCAAGATCGACGAGATCACCGTGCCCGTCGCGGAAGCGCCGGTGGCTCATCTTCAGCTTCCGAGATCACGCCGGCAATGAGGCGCGTGCGGGTCGGGCAGCGACAGGTCCTCGAGGTAGCCCTTGACGAACTCGACGTTCTCGACGCCGGCTGCGGCGGCGTTGCGCCGGGCGAGCGCGAGCATCTCGTGGTCATGTCGAGGCCGACGCCCGGCTCAGTCGGCTTGCCAACCTCGCCGACGCGGTCGAGTCTGCTGACGGGGCCTACTTCGCGCACGTTCGACGCCGACGGCGGCGCCCTGTCCGCGGCACTCTCGCCCTCGGGAGCGGCCACGTCACTGCCGGTCAACGCGACCGGTAAGGACATCCCGAGCGGGACGACGCTGTACCTGACCGCGGCGTCGGGAACGGCGACCCAGGCGTGGACCACGACCGCCAACGCGCCGGCCGGCTCGACGTCGATCAAGGTGACCTCGCAGAAGGCGAACTTCGCCTACCCGGTGGACTCGGTCCTGCAGGCGCCGTCGCTCAGCGGGATGAACCAGATCGTGTACGGCGAGGTGCAGGACAACTTCCCGCTGCAGGGCACCGAGAAGGCGCAGTACGTGAATCCGGGCAGCGCCGGGACGCCGAACGTGTACAGCGGCTCTGACATCAACACGAAGGGTGGCGCCGGTACGGCTGGTTGCCCGTTCGGGCAGCACGCCGGCGTCGGTTGCTGGCAGGTTCCTTCGTCGGCCGGCTCGGTCTCGTACAGGATGGAGCCGAAGACCTCTGCGCCGTGCTCGTCAGTGAGCGAAGTAGCCGGGCCACAGCTACAGCCGAAGCCGTTCGCGGCGGTTTGCGCTGCCGCCGCGTAGCGGGCGCGGACGGTCTCGCGCACTTGCTCGAGCTCGCGCGTCCCTGCTCCCTCGCCGCTGCCACCGCTCTCGCCAGGGCCGCAGCAGCCCGCCGTCTCATGCGGTTCGCCAGATGTCTGCAGCACGTCGCGGGTGGTGTTCAGCTCAACCATGCGGATAGCTCCTTGAGCGCGTCGGGAATCACGTAGTAGTACGCCCACAGGCCCTCGCGCTCGGAGCCGACGATGCCGGCCTGCCGGAGGACTTTGAGGTGGTGCGACACGGTGGGTTGCGAGAGGTCGAACAGCGGCACGAGCTCGCACACGCAGACCTTGCCGGCGTGCTTTCGAAGCACATCGACCAGCTGTAGGCGGACCGGGTCGCCGAGCGCCTTGGCGACGTCGGCCATTCGGACGGCATGGTCGCGCTCGACGTCGGGGTACACGACAGGCTCGCAGCACGGGGCGCCCGGCGGCCGTTTCGTCTTGGGAGTCAGTTCCAGATCGACGCTCATCTATCTACGTATACCTATTGAACTCACGCTTGTCAATCTATAGACTCTCGTCGATTCGGTTTGCAGACGCCAGCGAGCTGACCGTTAGCCCGACCTGTGACAAAGATCGCGGTGATCACCGACATCCATGGCAACCTGCCCGCGCTCGAAGCATCTCTTGCGGCGATCGACGACATCGGCATCGACGAGATCTACTGCGCCCGGGACCTGGTCGGCTACGGCCCCCACCCGAACCAGGTGTGCCGTCTGATCCAGGAGCGCGGGATCCCGACGATCTACGGCAATTATGACTACTCGATAGCCCGCGAGCTGGACGACTGCGGCTGCGCATACGTGACACAGCACGACCGCGAGCTCGGCCAGCAATCGGTTGCGTACGCGGAGAAGTTGGTCGCCGCGGCATGAGAAAAGGAGTGTTTCGATGAAGTACGTACTGTTTGTTTGCACGCACAACGCCGGTCGTTCGCAGATGGCTCAGGCGCTGTTCGAGCGGTACGCCCCGGACGACGTTCGAGCCGAATGCGCTGGCTCGGACCCGGCGCGGCAGGTGTGGCCGGAGGTGATCGAAGTGATGCGCGAGGTCGACATCGATCTGTCTCGTAACAAGCCCAAGCGGCTGACGGTCGAGATGCAGCTCCACGCCGACTGGGCCGTGACGATGGGTTGCGGCGATGTCTGCCCTTACGTCCCCACCACCGTCGATCGCTGGGACATCCCCGACCCCGCCGGCAGGACGATCGACGAGGTCCGAGCGATCCGAGACCTGATCGACGAACGAGTTCACGAGCTGGCGACCACCAACATCGACGCGATCCGCTCGGACGGAACCTCACACAGCTGGCGGCTCGCCAAGCTTCTACCGAACCTCATCACCGAGTTCGGAGCGATCCGATCGCCCGATGTGATTCGAGGGTGCGCCGACCGCGTGCTGGACGAGTACGACCACGTTCCCGTCCGCAGCCACATCCTCACGCTCGCTCACAAGAAGACGTGCGAGTGCCTGCGCAACGAGGACTGCGCCCTGCTCTGAATAGAACGGCCCGATGACGACACCATCCCTGACACGCCGGCTGTTCGCCGAGCTGCTCGGCTCGGCGTTCCTCGCTGCGCTCGTGGTCGGATCCGGCATCGCGGCCCAGAACCTGTCCCCGGGCGACACCGGCCTGCAGCTGTTTGAGAACGCCGCGGCGACCGCCGCCGGGCTGTTCGCGATCATCCTCATGTTCGGTCCCGTCTCGGGCGGTCACTTCAACCCGGTGGTTTCACTCGTCGACGCGCACTTCGGCGGGATCAGCCGGCGCGACGTGGTCGCCTACGTCCCGGCCCAGATCGCCGGATGCATCATTGGCGCGATCACCGCCAACGTCATGTTCTCGCTCAGCGCGGTCAGCATCTCCACTCACCATCGCGCGAGCCCTGCGCACTTCCTGTCGGAGATCATCGCGACTGGCGGCCTCCTCCTGGTCATCTTCTCGCTCGCCCGCACGAAGCGCGCCCCCACGATCCCAGCAGCTGTGGGTGCGTACATTGGCGCCGCTTATTTCTTCACCAGCTCCGCAAGCTTCGCTAACCCGGCCATCACGATCGGGCGCATCTTCTCGAACACGTTCGCGGGAATCGCGCCCGCGTCCGTGCCGAGCTACGTGATCGCACAGCTGGTCGGCGGTGCGGTTGCGGTCGCAGTGCTGCTTGTGCTCTATCCCGGCGTCACGCCGGAGGAGGCCGCGGATGTGCTCATGCCGCACCGCGATGGACGCGCAGACCCGGCCGACGAGGTGATCGCGACGCCCAGGCGCGCTCGTGGCTGAACGGCCGCCAGTTATGCGAGTGATCGCGATCGGCGGCAGCGACGCGGGCATTGCCGCCGCGCTCCGGGTTCGGGAGCTGGACGACAGGGCAGCCGTGACGGTCGTCCTCGCAGATGCCTACCCGAACTTCTCGATCTGCGGAATCCCGTACTACGTGTCCGGCGAGGTCGGCGACTGGCGCAACCTGGCGCACAGGACCGCCGCGGATCTTGAAGCGACCGGCATCACGTTGCGACTGAACACGCGTGCCAAAAGCATTGATCCAGCTGCGTATCGGGTTCTGCTCAGTGCCCGCGATGGCACTGAGGAGCAGCTTGATTACGACGAGGTGATCGTCGCGACGGGCGCAGTTCCCGTCCGGCCGCCGATCGTTGGCGTTGGTCAGCTAGGCCCCAACGACGGCGTCCACATGCTGCACACGATGGACGACACGTTCACCTTGATGGAGACCGTGACGCGTGCGGGCGTCAGGCGGGCCGTGATCGTCGGCGCCGGCTACATCGGCTTGGAGATGGCCGAAGCGCTCACCACACGTGGTCTTCAGGTCACGCAGGTGGAGCAGCTCACCGAGGTCCTGCCGACGCTCGACCGTGAGCTCGGCGTGCTCGTGCACGCCGAGCTCGAGCGCAACGGCGTCGTTGTGTCCTGCGACACGCGCGTAGATTCGATCAGCGCCGCACCTGATGGCTCGACTCACAGGCTCGAGGTTTTCGCTACGAAGGCCGGTGAGGAGCGGCTTCGATTCGCGGCGGATCTCGTGCTCGTGTCGGTCGGTGTTCGCCCCGACAGTGACCTCGCGGCTAGCGCCGGCGCCGAGCTCGGAAGCCGCGGCGCGATCGCTGTCGACCGCCAGATGCGCACCAACCTGCGCGACGTGTTCGCCGCCGGCGACTGCGTTGCCACCTACCACCCGCTGCTCGGCACCGCGTATCTGCCCCTGGGAACCACGGCGCACAAACAAGGACGAATCGCAGGCGAGAACGCTCTCGGCGGCTCCCGGGAGTTCGCCGGCAGTCTCGGCACGCAAGTGGTCAAGGTGTTCAACCTCGTCGCCGCCCGCACGGGCCTGCGCGACCGCGAGGCCATCAGCGCCGGGTTGGATCCACTCACCATTGCATCCGAAGCCGACGACCACAAGTCCTACTACCCCGGCAGCCATCCAATCTCGATGCGCTACACGGGCGATCGGCGAACCGGGCGACTGCTTGGCGTGCAGCTCGTCGGCCACCTCAGCACGGAGATCGCGAAACGGATCGACACCCCAGCCACCGCGATCCTCAACGAGATGACGGTCGAGGGGATCTCCGACCTCGACCTGTCCTACACCCCGCCGTTCGGCTCGCCCTGGGATGCGCTCCAGATCGGCGCGCAAGCCTGGACGAGGCTGACTCGATCTAGCGTCGCCACCCGACAAACGCATTAGGAGGGGCGCGCGCCCGCTTAGCCTCGCGGCCCGAGGGGCCGGCGCCGTCAACTGCTCGTGACGCCGAGCCGGAAAGGACAGATGAAAATGCGATGTTCACGACTCGTGATCACGCGATCAGCACAACTTCCGCCATCGCCAGGGCTAACTTCGCGCGCGTGGGTTCGAGATTCCGCGCTCTAACGCTCTGTAGAGTATTTCTGGTCATTGCGGCCGCAACGACGTGGGGCGCTTCGTCTGCTTTCGCCGCGGCGGTCACGCCTGGCTCGCAGTTTCAGAAGTTCGGCCTATACGGCGAGGTTTGGCAGGGCGGCGGCTTCGATTCCTCCGCCTATAACGGCGGCGAGTACGGCGGCGCGCTGACTCCCGGGGAGTTCGTCGACCCAGTCGGGTTCGCGGTCGACACGCACGACGGCACTCCCGGCGGCGACGGCACGGCGATCTACGTCCTGGACCGGACGAGCGCCCTTCCGACCGGCACTCCGGGGACCACCTCGTGGCGGCTGCAGAAGCTGAGCGACCAGGGTGTCGTGCTCGGGACGGACCTGTTCACATTGCCCGATGACGGCAACTACTACGAGATGCTGGGTCTGGCCGTCGAGCCGGGGCAGGACGGGTCTCCGGGGGAGGTGTACTCGCTGCTGATCGGCTTCGGCGCCACGGCCACCGTGTCCGCCGAGGTGACCGATGAAGTCCTTGCCTGGTCGACGGCGCCGAGCGAGGGTCAGCTGGTCCCGGCCGCCGGGCTGACCCTCGACGCGCACGCCAAGGGAATCGCTCCGTATCCGACGCCGGCGGTGTTCAGCTCTTCGGCGCAGCTCGACACCGCGCGCGGACATCCGCTGGTCCAGGGGCCGGAGGGGATCGCGCTGGCAGGCTCCGGCAGCTCTCAGTCGCTCGCGATTCTCGACACGAGCGATAACGCGGACGGCACGGGTGCGGGCATCACGGAGCTCTCGCTCTCCACCGGGGCGGTCACAGGGACCTGGTCCAGCCACACGCTCGCCAACGATCCCCTCTACAACGGCGACGACACCGACCCGCCGCTCGGCATCTCCACCGCAGCCAACGGCGCCCTCACGGTCCTGCTCGGCGTCCCGACGGCCGGCATCGTGGGCGCGACGCCGGGGGACATCGCGGTCGCCGACGTGGCGGCGAACCTCACCTCGCAGCAGATCCTCTCGAACAGCAATTCGGACATCGTCTATCCCGACAACGACGAGAACGCGACCGACGAGGCCGCGATCTTCGCGTCGGGTATCCCCGACGAGACGATCAACTTCGGCGGCGCGAGCGCGCTGACGACGCTCGCCTCGCCTCAGATCGTCCAGCTGTCGAATGGGCTCTACGCGGGCGAATTCGAGGCCGAGGGCCAGCCGTACGGCCCGAATCCCGAGAACCCCACGCCGACCCCGGTGCCGTGGACGCTGCAACACCCTGGCATCCGGCTGCTCGATCCAACCGTCTACGGCGGTGTCCTGACGGGTACCAACGTGAACACCGCTGCCAACGCGTGGCCGCTGGGCTCTCTGTACGACACGCTCGGCAACGCGACCGTGGGGGCGCCCTGCAGCCTGTCAGACGCTGTCACCGCCGCCGGCGGCGCGGCCGCGGACCCGAATCCGTCGCTCGCCGCCGGCGCGAACGGGTCGATCTGGATCCTCACACGCGGCAGCGACTCGTCCGATCCCGGCGGCCCTGACCCGACTGGGGGCCGGCAGTTGATCGAGCTGGCGCCAGGAGCGGCTAATGCCTGTCCCGCGCCGAGTGGGACGTTCACGATGTCGGACAACGGCGGCGCGCCCCAGCCGGCGAGCACCGACAATCCGATCCTCGCCAGCCCCGGCGACACGGTTACCGTGTGCGCCGTCAGTTACGTATTGGGTGATTGCCCAGCGGCGGCGCCGAGCGCGCCAATCGATTACCAGGGCGCGGCGACCGCGCAGTTCACGTGGGACTGGGGCGATGGCACGCCGCCCGACGTGATCCAGATGCGGACGAATGACGCCGGCGTCGACCAGTGGCCGCCGGCCACCGACACCCATCAATACGGCCAGAACGGCAACTACATCGTGACGCTGACAGTCAGCGGCGACTTCGGGACCTACATCGAGCAGGGCGCCGTCGACGTCGGCCAGGCGGTCACGTCGAGTGCCGCGTTCACCTACAGCCCCATGAGCCCGCAGACGGGGAGCGCGGTGGTGTTCGACGCCTCGGGCTCGACCCCGGCGCCCGGCGCGACGATCGACGATTATCAGTGGAACTGGGGCGACGGCATGATCGACGAGACCGGCTCGCCGACGGACTACCACACGTACGAGTTCCCTGGCACGTACACGGTGACGCTCCGGATCCGAGGCACCGATCAAGAGGTGAGCCCGCCGATGAGCGAGGTTCTGACCGTTGCCGATCCGCCGCCGGCGCCACCGCCGACCACGACAGCGACCACGACGACCGCGACGACGCCTCCGGTTCATATTGATCCCGCGAACTACTTCACGCTCGCGCACAAGCGCATCGACGGACACTCCATCGTGCTCGGCGTAGTTACACCCGGTCCCGGACGCGTGCGCGTGAGCGCCAGCTTCTCCTACACCGTGCGCGTCAAACGAGGAAAGCGGACGCGGATCGAGCACGAGCACGCGAGGTTCGCGCTCCTCTCGCGCCAGGTGACCTCCGGCACGAGCGAGATCCGGGTCTCTCCGAGCGCCGCGGCGCTGTCGCAGCTGCGCGGCATGACACGGCGCGAGCGGCTCGAGGTCAGCCTGACGGTGACCTTTACGCCCACGGGCGGGCAGTCGTCCTCCCGGTTGCTGACCGCTGTCGTGAACGGCATCAAGCGCTGAGACGCCCGCGCGCTCTGTCTCTCATGGAGCCGGCCCGCGGTTGGCCGGGCGGTCCCTACATCGCCTGATCGAAGCCGACGCGCGTGACCTCGAGTGCCCGGTCGGCGAGCTCGATCACGCCGTCGCCGAACGCTTTCAGGTACGGGTCGTCGGTCGACCCCGCGAGCGCGCGCTTGTAGTTGCCCTCCATGAACACGGCCGACTTCCACAGCGCGAGCGCGACATACCAGCTCAGCGCCCGGACCGAGCGACCCGAGCGCTCCTCGTAGCGCGCGAGCAGCTGCGCGCGAGTGGGGAATCCCGGCAGCGTGGTGACTGTCTGGAGCCTGAAGCTGCTCGGCCGATCGCCGGCCTCGATCCAGTGGATCAGCCTGTAGCCGACGTCGGCGAGGGGGTCGCCGATCGTCGCCATCTCCCAGTCGAGGATGGCGGCCAGCCGCGCGGGGGCGTGCGCGCCGAAGATCGTGTTGCCGAGCCGATAGTCGCCGTGGACGATCGTCGCGGGAGGCGAGTCGGGGAGGTTCGCGGCGAGCCACGCGCCGACGTCCTCGACCTGCGGCAGCTCGCGCGTGCGGTTGTGCTCCCACTGCCCGGCGAACCGGCGCAGCTGGCGCTCGAGATAGCCGGTCGGCTTGCCGAAGTCCTCGAGCCCGGCGGCGCGCCAGTCGACCGCGTGGAGCTCGACCAGCCCGTCGATCAGCTCCTCGGCGATCCGCGCCCGCTCCGGCACGGTGTCCAGCGACCGGCGGGAGCGAGTCGAGGATGACGGCGCCATCGATTCGCTCCATCACGTAGAACGGCGCGCCGATCACCGATCGGTCCTCGCACACGGCGAGCACCCTCGGCACGCGGACGGGGGTCGCCTCGAGCGCGCGCAGCAGGCGCGCCTCGCGCAGGACGTCGTGCGCGCTCGGCGGCAGCGGGCCGCGCGGGGGGCGCCGCAGGACGACACCCGTGGAGAGCGCGAACGTGACGCACGAATGACCGTCCCCGATCGGCGCCCCGTCGAGGTCGGTGGGCGCCGGCAGCCCGCTCACCGCGAGGAACTCGATCAGCGGCTCGAGCACGAGCAGCGGCTCGCGCTCGTTGTGCGCCGCCTCAGCGTGCGTGCGGACGACGTCGTCGGGGGCGACCGCGGTCATGGCTGCCGCTGCAGCCTAACGGCTCGGCACTGCTGAACAGCGTGTGAACTCCGTCTCCGCGGCGGCCATCTGGCGCGTGATCGATGTAACAATCGGCCCATGGACGAACGTTCCCGAGGCTCGGTGCTCGTCGTCGACGACGAGCCCACGATTGCGGAGGTGGTCGCGCGCTACCTCGAGCGCGCCGGCTACCGGGCGCGGATCGCGTCCGACGGCGAGGAGGCGCTCGAGGCCGCCTCGAGCCAGCGCCCGGACCTGGTCGTGCTCGACCTGATGCTGCCGCGGATCGACGGCCTCGAGGTGATGCGGCGGCTGCGCGAGCAGGACCCCGAGCGGATCGCGGTGATCCTGCTGACCGCGAAGGGCGAGGAGTCCGACCGCGTGATCGGGCTGCGGCTCGGCGCCGATGACTACGTCGTCAAGCCGTTCTCGCCGGCCGAGCTGGTCGCACGGGTCGACGCGGTGCTGCGGCGGGTCGTCACCTCGCCGGCCGCGGAGGCTCCGATCGAGCTCAGCGACATGACGATCGACCCGTCCTCCCGCCGAGTGTTCGTGCACGGCGAGGAGGTACAGCTGACCCAGCGTGAGTTCGACGTGCTGCTGTTCCTCGCGCGGCATCCGGGCCAGGTGTTCTCGCGCAACCAGCTGATGGACGCGGTCTGGCAATACTCGTTCTACACGGACACCTCGACGGTGACAGTTCACATCCGCCGCCTGCGCGCGAAGCTCGAGAAGGAGCCAGCCGTCCCGCGCCACATCCAGACGGTCTGGGGCGTCGGCTACCGCTTCCAGCCGTGAGGACCCCTTCGCTGCCGAGCACGCTCGCGGCCCGCGCACGCAGCTGGGCGGGCTCGCTCTCGCGTCAGTTCGTCCTCTCGATCGTGATCGTCGTCGTCCCGGTCGTGCTGGCCTCGGTCGTGATCGGGCTGCTGATGGTCGTCTCCGGCGCGGATGTCCGTGTTCGAGACAGTGATCGTGCTCGTCGCCGGAGCGTGGTCGCGGTCGTCGCCGCGAGGCTGATCTCCGGCGGCATGCTCCGCGACGTGCGGTCGATTCACGAGGGGCTGGTGGCGGTCAGCGACGGCGACCGCGACGTCGGATCCAGACCGACGCGCACGACGAGCTGGCTGAGCTCGCCGACGCCGCCAACGCGATGATCGCGCGGCTGCGAGCCGAGGAGGCCGCGCGCGAGGTGTCCGATGCCGCGCGCCGCGACCTCGTCGCGGCGATCTCGCACGACCTGCGCACGCCGATCACGTCGCTGCGTCTGCTCGCCGAGGCGGTCGGCGACGACGTCGTCGACGGACCCGGAGATGCGCCGCGGCTACCTCGAGCGGATGCGGACGCACATCGACGCGCTCGGGGCGCTGATCGACGACCTGTTCGAGCTCTCGCGCCTCGAGGCCGGCGACATCAGCTGGACGCTCGAGCAGGTGCCGCTGCGCCGAGCTCGTCGCCGAGACGATCGAGGCGATGCGGTTGCAAGCCGAGGTCAAGGGCGTAGCGGTGCTCGCAGATGTGCCGCCGGCGCTCCTGCCGGCCCATGCCAACCCCGAGAAGCTCCAGCGCGTCCTGTTCAACCTGATCCAGAATGCGATCCGTCACACGCCGGCGGACGGCAGCGTCGTCGTGCGGGCGGAGCCGGTCGCGGACGCGATCGAGATCGAGGTCGCCGACAGCGGCGACGGGATCGCGCCGGACGAGCGCGACCGCGTGTTCACGGCGTTCTACCGCGGCGGCGTGGACGCCGCCCGGACGAGCGGGGGGGCCGGGCTGGGGTTGGCGATCTCGCGCGCGATCGTCGAAGCGCATGGCGGGCGGATCTGGCTGCCGGAGACCTCGGGCGGGACGCGGATCCGCTTCAGCCTGCCCGCCGCCGGGGTCTCCTGAGCGCTGTGGGTTGGCGAGGCCGCCCGGCCCTTTTTGAACGTTGCGGATCCAGTTCCGCCCCTCGGAACCGGATCCGCAAAGTTTCGGCGATGGACCCGTGTTGCTGCGCTTCGGGGTGGGCTATCAGCTCCATCAGCAGACCGTCGTGCCACGAGTCCGCGCCCGCGTCGCGCTCGTAGCTGCGCAGGACGCCCACGCGGCCAAAGCCGACTTTCTCGTAACAGCGGATCGCGGCAGCGTTCGCCGCGGCCGGATCGATCGTGATCCGATGATGGCCGCGTTCCTCGATCAGATGGTGAACGACCCGCGCCACCACTTCGGCGCCGATTCCGCGCCCGTGTAGCGACGGGTCCAGGAACAGGTCGATGCCCGCGTGGCGGTAACGCGGCTCGGTCTCTTCCCAGTACTGGATCAGCCCCGCGATGCGCCCGTCGACCTCGATCGTGAAGCGCGTGCTCTCGGGCTCATCCCAAGGAAATCCGGGCGCGGGTTCGTCCCACCAGCGGGCGACCTCCGGGGTCCGGTGGATCCGAAGCAGCTCCGCTTCGTCACCCACCGCGAGAGCCCGGAGGACGATCACGCCCGGGCCTGACGTGGCTTCAGTCAGGCGGCCAGTGTCAGCGGGGCCGTGAGGACGCGATCGAACCGCCAGCCGTCCAGCTGTCCGCGGTCGCCGGCGACGCCGACGACCGTCGCGCCGGTGCGCGACTCAATCGCGTGCAACAGGCAGGCGAGGCGGTCGCGCAATGCGAGGCCGGCGTCCGAGTCGTCGACGGCCCAGTCACGGTCGCCACCGTCGATCAGCACCGTCACGCGTCGAGGCCGGCGGCGCGAGATCTCCTCGACCAGCTCTTGATCTGCGTCCTGCGGCCCGGTGATTGCCAACAGTTCAGTGGTCATGGTGCGCACTCTGATGCACCTCTGTAAGAGATTCCTGAACGCGGTCGAACAATTAGCTTAGGCCGCAGTACGCTCGTTAAACGATGCCCGAGCTGCCCGAAGTCGAAATCACCGCCCGCCTGATCGGTGACGGCACGGAGGGCGCCCGCGTCGAGTCGGCACTCGCGCCGGGCGTGAACGCGCTGAAGAGCTACGACCCGCCGCTGACGGCGCTGACGGGCCGGACGATCGAGCGCGTCCGCCGCCGCGGGAAGCTGTTCCTGGTCGAGCTCGATCAGGACCTCACGATCCTCATCCACCTGATGTCGGCCGGGCGCCTGCAGCTGTTCGACACGCGCGCCTCGCTGCGCGACCGCTCCTCGCGCCTGCTGGTCCGGCTCGACGACGGTCGCGAGCTGCGGCTGCGCGAGTTCGGCACCAAGCAGCGCGCCTGGGCGAAGCTCCTGCGCGCCGGCGAGGTCGAGCAGGAGGAGGCGCTCGCCGAGCTCGGGCCCGAGGCGTGGCCCGAGCCGCCGCCACTGGAGGCGTTGCTCGATCAGCCCCGGCCGCTGTACGCGCTGCTGCGCGATCAGCACGTGATCGCGGGCATCGGTCGCTCGTGGGTCGACGAGATCCTCCACACGGCGATGCTCTCGCCGTTCAAGCGGGGATCGGACCTCGACGTCGACGAGGCGGACCGGCTCGGCGCCGCGATCGTCGATCGGTTGGGCGGCGCGATCGAGCACTACGAGGCCACCCTCGCGCTGCCGATTCCGGACAAGCTGCCCATGCCCCTGACCGTCCACCGCCGTAACGGTGAGCCGTGCCCGCGCTGCGGGGACCGGCTGGAGGCCGTCTTCTACGAGGACTACGTGATGTGCTACTGCCCGACCTGTCAGACCGAGGGCAAGCTGCTCAAGGACCGGCGGCTCTCGCGGCTGCTGAAGTAGCCGGCCAGGCGCTTGTGTCCGAGCGGCAGAACTGTTTGATGCCGCGATCGCGGACCCATGGCTCAGATGCCACGGGCTACCGGTGCCCTGCGCTCGTCAGTCCCGACGTCGTCCTGGCGTGGTCGAGGAGCAGCACGCCGATCTGTTTTGCTCGTCGGGCGGCCTTGGGGTCTCCTTCTCCCGCGGCCACGATCGACCCTTTCATCAGGATGTGCCACTGACGGGCGAAGTGCTGTGCGTCCGCGATGCCTGCCTCGCGCGCAAGACCCTCGACGAAGCCGCGTATTCCCGCCAAGTAGGAGACACTCGCGCGATGGACCAGGTCGGCGGGATCGGGATGTTCGAGCATGACGTTGATGAACGAGCATCCCTCGAAGTCGGCGCGGACGAACCACTCGTCGAAGACGTCGAAGATCGCCAGCAGCCGCGAGCTGGGGTCGGTGGCGCGGCGGCGCACCTCGTCCTCGAGCCAGCGTCTGGTCCACTGTTCCTCGCGCCGCTCGAGGAACGCGAGCACGAGGTCTTGCTTGGACGCGAAGTGCCGGTAGAGCGTTTGCCGCGCAACCCCGGAGCGGGAGATGACCGCGTCGATGCCCACAGCCTGGATCCCGTCGCGTGAGAAGAGCTCATAGGCAGCAGCGAGGATCCGGTCGCGTGCGCCAGGGCTCTGACCTACCAGGTGGGAACCGATCGGCTCTGACATCGGCTGCATGATAGGAGGACGTTCGGTCTCATCTCCGATGCTTGACGCCGCTATCACCTGGGTATAGCCTCCGTTTAGAGGGAGACCGGTCGGTCTCATCTGGCCGGTCTTACGCGCATCGAGATGATGGCCTACGCGGAGGGAGTTGAAAGATGGCTTACGACTTGAGGTCTGAGACAGGGATTCCAACCCAGCCCGTCGGTTCCCTGCCGAGGCCGGCCAATCTGCAGGCGGCGTACGCCGAATACGACGCCGGCAGGATCACCAAGGAGCAGCTCGAGGCCGAGCAGGAGGCGGCGGTCAAAGACTCGATCAGCCGGTTCGAGGCGACCGAGTCGCCGATCATCGCCGATGGGGAGCAGTGGTGGTCGAGCTTCGCCACCTACCCGGTCACCGACACGCTGGCCGGCACCGGGCTCGCCGACCACCTCGCGCCCGGCGGCCAGTACTTCGCGATCTTCTCCGATGGTCACTACCGGCAGCTGCCGACGCTGGTCGGAGGCCCGTTTCGTTACAAGACGTACGCGGCTGACACGCTCGCGCGGTCAATTGCTTTCGCGACCAAACCCATCAAGCAGGCAGTCATTGCTCCGTCAATGCTCGCGCTGCTGTACCCACTGGACGAGGAGCTGCCGGGCTACACGCGCGAGCAGTTCGAAGAGGATCTCGTCAGCGAATGCGAGAAGGACATCAGGGGCGCGTTCGAGGGCGGCGCCGCTTGCGTGTCGATCGACTTCACCGAGGGACGGCTGGCACTCCGCGAGGACTCCCGCAATCCGTGGACAGGCCGGGGGATGCTGCCGCACTTCATCGCTCTGATCAATCGCGTACTCGACCGGTTCAGCGCGGACGAACGGATCAACATCGGCGTGCACACTTGCCCCGGAGGGGACCGCGATTCGGTGCACAGCGCCGACGTACCCTACGACGCGCTGTTGCCCAGCCTGTTCGACCTGAACGCCGGCTTCTTCCTCATGCAGAACAAGAGCGAGCGTGACCGCGAGACGGTCTACAAGCTCGTCGGCGAGCACAGCCGCGAGGACGCGAACGGCGTCGCGCAGATCGTGCACGTCGGTGTGATCAACCCACAAAACCCGAGAGTCGAGACCCCGCAGGAAGTGTGCGACGAGCTCCTCATAGCCGCGAAGTACATCCCCAAGGAGCGACTCGGTTCAACCGACGACTGCGGCTTCTCACCCTTCAGCATCGACGAGAAGCCACTGCACGGCTCCCCCGACTTCGCTCGCGAGGTCGCGTTCCAGAAGATTGCAAACCGCGTCCAGGGAACCAAGATGGCAGCCGAGAAACTCGGCATTGACTTTCCCGTTGCCGTCTAGTTGGCTCGGCGGTTATTTGACTACGCTGCCGGGATGATCGAAAAAGGAGACGAAGCGCCCAACTTCACGCTGGCCGACCAGGAGGGCAACCCAGTCAGCCTCTCGGCTCTGCGCGGAAAGACGGTCGTGCTCTATTTCTATCCCAAGGCGGACACGCCCGGCTGCACGACGCAGGCATGCGGTGTGCGCGATCACCGACCCGACTACGAGCACGCCGGGGCGGTCGTGCTGGGCGTCTCGCCGGATCCAGTGAAGAAGATCGCGAAGTTCGCGAGCAAGCACGATCTCGGCTTCACCCTGCTGGCCGACGAGGACCACAAGGTGGCCGAGGCCTACGGGGTGTGGGTGGAGAAGTCGATGTACGGCCGCAACTACATGGGCAACGAGCGCACGACGTTCGTGATCTCGCCGGAGGGCAAGGTGACCAACGTCTTCCGGAAGGTCAAGCCCGCCGAGCACGACAAGCTCGTGCTCGGGGCGCTCGCGTCCTAGGGCGCTCGCGCGGCCTTCGCCGCGTCGGCCTGGAGCGCGCGCGCGACCACGTCGGCGTAGACGACCTGCCCGGCTGGGTTGGGATGGGCGCCATCGTAGGTCAGGTCTGGGTTTGCGCTCGCGGCGTCCCAGTTTGCGACCGCCGCCTGTGGCCATGAGCTAGCCGTCGCCACCAGCGCGCTGTTGACCTCGCTCTCCCAGCTGACCTGCTCGCGGATATTGACCAGGATCACGTGCGGCACGCCGGTCAGCAGCGACCGCAGCCGTGCGACGTCGTCGCTGAAGATCGGGCCGTTGTCGCCGATCTGGACGATCACTGTCGCGGGCAGGCCGCCCACGCTGCGGTACTCCTGCAGGCGGTCGAGGATCGCATCGGGCTGACGTCCTACGGCCGCGTCAACCTTCGCGTGGAAGCGCTCCTCCAGGGCTGGTGCCGCGGCCAGCATGACTGACGCGCCGACGGCCAGAACCGGATAGGGCGGCACCGCCGCCAGGTGGCCGGGAACGCGGAAATGCACCGACGAGCTCACGGGCTTCAGCTTCTGCTTCGCGGCAGCCGACGCGAGCAGCTGGTGCTCCGCGCTCGACTGGCTGACCGGTGCGGCCAGCGCCGCAACCAAGACCCCGAGAACGACCGCCGCGGCGCCGACGGCGCTGAGGAGCCGCTCGCGGGGGCGGCGGCGATCGAGCCAGGCGCGCACATTGCGCACCGCCACCCGGCGCCGGATCGGCATCTCGACATAGCGGAACGAGAGCTCCGCAAAGATCAGCGTGAGCGCGACCTGGGCCGGCACCAGCACCCAGGTGCTCCACATCACGTCGATCCCCGGGCGCGTCAGCGCCATGATCGGCCAGTGCCAGAGATAGATCCCGTAGCTTCGCTGTCCGATCCAGCGCAGCGGCTGCTTGCCGAGCGCGACTCCCAGCAGCGACGCCGGGTGTCCGGCCGCGCCGATCAACGCGGCGGCGGCGAACGCGGCGAGCACGAACCCGCCCCGGTACAGGAACGGGTCGAAGTCGTGCCAGGAATGCATCATCAGCAGCAGGGCGACGAGCCCGGCGATGCCGACCGAGTCGAGCATGACGCGGGCGTTGCGGCCCGGCATCGCGGTCATGCGGCCGAGCGGCCAGACGAACGCCAGGATCGCCCCGACCATCAGCGGCGTGGCGCGGGTGTCGGTCCCGAAGTAGACGCGCGACGGGTCGCCGCCCTCGTGGTAAAGCAGTGCCATCAGCAGCGCCGAGGCGATCGCGGCGCACACGATGACCACCACGACAAGGCCGCGGCGCGAGATCGCGAGGCCGCCCGCGAGCACGATCGGCCACACGAAGTAGAACTGCTCCTCCACCGACAGCGACCAGTAGTGCTGGACGAGCGACGGGCGCCCGAAGTGGTTGAAGTACGACTCCGCCGCGAACACTTGATGCCAGTTGTTGACGTACAACAGCGCTGTGAGCGCGTCGACGCGCAGCTTCGCGAGGTTGCCCGGGAAGAACAGCGCCTCGACGACGAGGCAGACCGCGATCACGAGCACGGCGGCCGGCAGCAGGCGGCGGATACGCCCCGCCCAGAACTTCAGCAGGTGGATCCGGCCCGTGCGGCGGTGCTCGGCGAGCAGCAGCGAGGTGATCAGGTAGCCGCTCAGGACGAAGAACACATCGACGCCGAGGAAGCCGCCCGGAGCCCACGGGAGGTTCGCGTGATACAAAACGACGCCGGCCACCGCCAGCGCGCGAACGCCGTCCAACCCAGGGGCGTACGGGAGCGCTTTGGTATACGGGGACGACTCGGGCCGAGCTGTCTGGGCCTTGGCGCCCGCGGCCACGTCCGGGCGGCTAAGCGGAACGGTTGTCAAAGCTGGTCAAGATCGCGGATCTGAAGGCGACGCAGCACGGGTCGGGAGCCGGTCGCCAAGTAGCCCTGTCGCCCATCCGGGGCGAGGGGTGGCGCACAAGGGTACCTGGGGTCGCGGACCGCGCAAGCTGGCACTGAGCCGCGCCGCCGCGCCTACGCGAGCGGCCGGCGCGGCGCGGTGCCCGAGCGGGAACAACGTTCCGCTCGCTCGTGGTTCACGGCCGGAACCGAGCTTTGCACTCACCCGCGGGGGAAAGGTCGGTTTCACCCGATCGGGCCGCTCGGATGGAACAAAACCCCCGCTTAGACGCTGTTGGGGCGTGCCGAACCTCGACCACGCGAACCCACCGACGCCGGCGTTGAGGAATGCCGCGCGATGCGCGGTCAGCCTCGACGGCGACGGTCAGCGCGCCACGCGGGCGAGAAAAGCCGCGTCATCCGCGGCAAACCTCGACGGCGACGGTCAGCGCGCCACGCGAGCGACGAAAGCCGCGCCATCCGCGGCGAACCTCGACCGCGTGCTCATGCCGGCGCCCCAAGTCGAGGAAAGCCGCGTCCCAAGTCGCCGAAAGCCGAAACGCCCCGCACCCACGCGCGCAAGCGCGAAAAGCTACGCCTGGGTGAGCCAGTGCCGGGCGGCTACTGCAGGCCCTCGCGCGCCTCGCGCACGAGCGTGACCGCTTCAGGGAAGATCGTCGCCATCACCGAGCGGAGCTGCTCCGCCTGCTGATCGGTGGTGCCCTGGATGTTGGCCCTTTGAATCGCGGCGACCGTGAGATCGACCGCAAGCTTGATCGCATTGTCGGCCCACGCCAGGCGCTGCGCGCCCTGCATCTGCTCCGCGAACTCGCCCAGCCGCCGCTGGAGCTCGTCGGGGTCGCCGAACAATCCGCCGAAACCGCTGCCTTCCATGTGCCTATGGTAGCTCGCGCGCAAGGGGTGTACGCGAAGGGGCGGCGCGCCACTAGCATTGGCGGCCGATGAGTACGCAGGAGCAGCTCCAGTGGGAAGCGCGGATGCGGCCGCGATACGCGGGCGTGGCCTCGCTCGCCGCTGCCACGCTGGTGATCGCCGCAGCCATTCAGGTGAGCGGCGACCACGCCAAGGTCCAGGAGCTGACGGTCGATCTGATCGTCGCCGCGCACCGCGACCCGCTCGACACGATCGGCGCCGTGATCAACGGGATCGGCCTGATCGCAGTCGCCGTGACGCTGAACTTCCTTTTCCTGCTGATCAAGGCCCGCCGGCCCACGGTCCAGCAGATCTTTCGAGTGACCGCGATCGTCGGCGGCGTCGTGGCGGCGATCACCGGCGTCCTGTACGCGGTCGTGATCGCGGCCAAGGCCCACACGTTCGTGACGACGGGCGACCAGACCTACCAGGAAGCCAAGAACCTGACGAGCGGTACCGGCTTGGAGGCGCTGCCGCTGATCGGCCAGTTCGCGTCGCTGTTGCTCGCCGCCGGCTTGATCTTCATGTCCCTGAACGCGATGCGCGTCGGGCTCCTGACCAGGATGATGGGCTACCTCGGCATCTTCACCGGCGTGCTCCTCGTGATCCCGATCGGCTCGCCCGTGCCGATCGTCCAGGCGTTCTGGCTGATCGCGCTGGCGTATCTGTTCTCTGGCCACTGGCCGAGCGGGGTGCCGCCGAGCTGGAGCACCGGCGTCGCCGAGCCGTGGCCGTCGTCCGCCGAGCTGCGCCAGCAGCGCTTGGCCGCGCGCGGCGCTTTGAACGGGCGAGGCGCGCCGGCACCGGCGCCCGAGGCGGTCGCGGCCGCGCCGACCAGGGTGCGCGCGAATACGTCCAAGCGCAAGCGCAAGCGCCGCCACTGACGGACCCAGGCGGAGCGGTTGCCGCGACCTAGGGGGTCCCGGTCGCGATTCGTCGGCATCCGCGGGGACTGCCGTTCGTCGCGCCCGCACCGCGGACCGCGACCCAGGCGAAGCGGTTGCCGCTCGTCGCGCAACGTCACTCAGGCATCGTGCCGTTGCGTCATTGGTCTGGACGCGGGTAGACGAGACATGGCGGCGAATTTGCCGCAGACTGAGGCGATCGGATCGAGTGCCGGCGCGATCGCGCCGGCGCTCGGCCTTCGAATGAGACGCCGAGCATGGAAGGAGTCGTGATGGCGGAGAACTAGACCGCCGGCCCGAACAACTGGACCGTCAGTCAGACGACTGCACCGTCAAGTTGGACAACTAGACCGCCAGCTGCCGGCTCAACTCCAGCACATGCCGGCGGGCGATCGGGATCGACTGCCCGCCGGCGAACACGAGCTCGGCCGTGCCTCCCAGGCGCGGCCGAAGCTCGACCGCGCGCGGGAGGTTCGCGACGTACTGGCGGTGGACGCGCACGAAGCCGAACGGCGCCCACCGGCTTTGAATCTCCGTCAGCGTGTTGCGCAGCAGGTAGAGCCCGTCCTCGGTCACGATTCGCACGAAATCGCCGTGCGACTGGGCGTACAGCACGGCGTCGCGCGCGATCAGCTTGATCGCCCCGTTGGGCGCCCCGGCCACGGCGATTATGTTGCGCTCGCTCGCCGGGTTCGCAAAGCCTACGGGGGGCTGATCGACAAACTCGGGCGGGCCGGCGTGGAGGGCGGCGACGATGCGGTCGATCGCCTCATACGCGCGTACGCGGCTGACGGGCTTGCGTAGATAGTCGACGGCGTGCAGCTCGAACGCGTCGACGGCGGCAGTGTCGTAGGCGCTGACGAACACGAGCTGCGGCGGCGCCCTGAAGCGCCGCACGACACGGGCCAGCTCGAGCCCGTCGAGGTCGGGCATCCGGACGTCCAGGAAGATCGCGTCGAAACGGGCGGCTGTCGCGCTCGCGAGCGCCTCGTGCACGTTGTCAGCGCACTCGACGTCCTCGACGTGAGGTGAGCCGCGCAGGATCCGCGCGAGGTCCTCGAGCTGGGCGCGCTCGTCGTCGACCGCCAGGATCACCAGACGCTCAGCGGACACGCAACCTCGATCTGGCCGGCGGTTTCGGCACCCTCATCACCGCGGTCGTGCCCCCGCCGGCGCGCGACTCGAGCGCGAGTGCGTAGCGCTCCCCGAACGTCGCGCGGAGCCGTGCGTCGACGTTCTGCAAGCCGATTCCCCCGCCGGTGCCCGACAGCACCGCGTTGATCCGGTCTGGCTCGATCCCGCAGCCGTCGTCGCTGACGCGCAGCTCGACGTCGGCGCCTCGGATGCGCGTGCTGAGCTCGATCCGGCCCGCGCCGGCGCGACGCTCGACGCCATGTCGGACGGCGTTCTCCACCAGTGGCTGGACCGACATCGCGGGCACGATCGCGGCCTCGGTCGCGGGCGCGACGCTCCAGATCACGTGGAGCTTGTCGCGAAACCGCGCCTGCTCGAGGCGCACGTATCTCGAGACGTGCGCGAGCTCCTCGCCGAGCGTGACGTATGGGCGTCCGTCGCGGAACAGGTAGCGAGTGAACTCGGCGAACTCGGTCAGCAGCTCGCGTGCCTCCTCGGGGCGCGTGTGGATGTCCCCCGCGACCGCGGCCAAAGCGTTGTAGATGAAGTGGGGCGAGATCTGCGCGCGCAGGGCGCGGAGCTCCGCCTGCGCGACCCGCTCCTCCTGCTCGTCGAGCACCGACAGGGCGACCTGCGCGCAGACGAGGCTGGCCGCCTCCTGGACGACTCGCAGCTCGACGCGCGACGGCCGGCCGTGGGTTCTGTAGAACGCGATCAACGTGCCGGCGCGGGAGCCCTGGACCACCAGCGGTGCGAGTACGGCCGAGCGCAGCGGGCAGGTGGGGTCCGAGGAGATGAGGCGGGGGACCAGGCGAAGCTCCTCGTCCGGAGTCCGCTCGAGCAGGCGGGAGAGCAGGTCGCCCGGTCGGACCTGATCGCGACCCTCGCCGTCGATCGCGAGCACGGCCTGGCGATCCGCGAGCGCGATCGCTGCGGCCCCCGTCAGCGCGCGCAGATGCGGGACCACGTGTTCGGCCGAGCGCGGCGTGAGGCCTTTGCGCAAGTGTGGCAGCGTCGCGGTGGCGGCGTGCAGCGCCGACTGCATCCCCGCTGCGGTGGGACTGCGTGCTGCTCGGGCCGGGCGCGTCAACGCCCATCCTGCCGCCGCTACGGCACATACCCCGATCCCCAGAAGGAGGCCCACCACCATATTGCTCAACGCATAAAGGTACCGTTAGACCCGGCCTGTTCAACACTCCTGCTGGCCTGTTCAGCACTCCTTCACTACCTTTGGCAGCGTGCCTGCGAGTCGACTCGACGCCGTCATCTTCGATCTCGACGGCGTCCTGATCGATTCGGAGAAGGTCTGGGACGCGGCGCGGCGCGATGTAGTCGCCACGAACGGCGGCAGCTGGCGCGAGGGAGCGACGCGGGCGATGATGGGGATGAGTTCGCCCGAATGGTCGGCGTACCTGCATGACGAGCTCGGCGTGCCGCTCGCGCCCGACCAGATCGCCGGTCAGGTCGTCGAGCGGATGCTGGCGCGCTATCGCGAACATCTGCCGCTGCTGCCAGGCGCGGTCGATGCGGTCAAGCGGATGGCCGCGCGATGGCCGGTCGGGCTGGCCTCGTCGGCTAATCGTCCGGTGATCGATCTCGTGCTCGCCGAGAGCGGGCTGAGCGAGTTCTTCGCGGCGACGGTGTCCGGCGACGAGGTGGCGCGCGGCAAGCCGGCGCCGGACGTCTACCTGAAGGCGGCCTCCTCGCTCGGGGTCGAGGCGGCGGCTTGCGCGGCCGTCGAGGACTCGACCGCGGGGCTGCGCTCGGCGGCGGCGGCCGGGATGCTCGTCGTCGCCGTGCCCAATCGCGAGTTCCCGCCCGCACAGGATGCCCTCGCGCTCGCCGCACTCGCGCTCTCCTCGCTCGACGAGCTGACCGTCGATCTCCTCGAGGCCGTCGCCCGGGGCTAGAGCCGCGTCCGTGCGAGAGTGGCGCCGCGCGCCGCCCCGCGCGATGATTGGGCCATGAGCACTTCGCTGAGACCGGCCTCCTACGAGGAGGCGCGCGCCGCGCACCACTGGTACGTGCCCGCGCGCTACAACATCGCCGCGGACGTGTGCGACCGCCACCCGCGCGCGAAGCTCGCGATGGTCCACGAGGACTTTCACGGGCGAGTACGGCGCGTGAGCTGGGGCGAGCTGCAGGACGATTCGAACGCTTTCGCGAACGTGCTCGTGGCGAACGGCATCGAGCCCGGCGACCGGGTCGCGATGCTGCTTCCGCCGACGCCGGCGACCGCGGCCGCGTTCTTTGGCACCTGGAAAGCGGGCGCGATTCTGCTCTCGATGTCGGTCTTGTACGGCGACGAGGGGATTCGCCACCGCCTGACCGACTCGCAGGCGAAGGTGCTCGTCACGGATGCCGCCAACGCCGGGCGGATCGAGCCGGATCTGGTCGAGCGGGTGCTGATCCTCGACGAGGAGCTGCTCGCAGGCGGCTCAAGCTCGTTCGCGTCCGTCGACACCGCGGCCGAGGACCCTGCTCAGCTGTACTACTCCTCCGGGACGACAGGCCTGGCCAAGGGCATCCTGCACGCCCATCGCTACATCCTCGCGCACGAGGAGTTCGTCTACTGCCACGACGTCCGCGACGGCGAGCTGTTCCACGGCATGGGGGAGTGGGCCTGGGCCGCGGGGATCTGCCCGCTGCTCGGCCCTTGGCGGCTCGGCGCGGTGCAGGTCGTGTACCAGCGCGAGGGTGGATTCGATCCGCACCGGCAGCTCGACTTCCTCTCGCGGCACGGCGTCACAAACGTGTTCGGGACGCCGACGGCGATCCGCTCGATGATGTCGATCGCCGACGCCAAGACGCGCTACCCGCAGCAGTTCCGGATCGTGTGCTCGGCCGGGGAGCCCCTGAACCCCGAGGCGATCCGGTGGTTTCGCGAGCAGTACGGGATCACCGTGCTCGACTACTACGGGTTGACCGAGTCCTATCCGCTGTGCGCGAACTACCCGTTCATGGAAGTGCGCGAGGGCTCGATGGGCAAGCCGATGCCCGGCTGGGACGTCACGATCCTCGACGAGGACGAGCAGCCCGTGGCGACCGGAGAGCGTGGGGAGATCTGCCTGCGCGCGCGGTCCAACCCGCACTACCCGCTCGGCTACTGGAACCGGCCCGAGGAGGACTCGCTCGAGGTCTTCGGCGGCGAGTGGTTCCACACCAAGGACGCGGCTCGCTTCGATCAGGACGGCTACGTCTGGTATGAGGGCCGAGCGGATGACGTGATCATCTCGGCCGGCTACCGGATCGGGCCGTTCGAGGTCGAGTCGGCCTGCCTCGAGCACCCGGCGGTCGCGGAGGCCGCGGCCGTCGCCTCGCCCGACGAGCGCCGCGGGAACATCGTCAAGGCGTTCGTCGTGCTCGCGGCGGGGCACGAGCCGTCCGACGCGCTCGCGGAGGAGATCATGGGATTCGTCCGCGACCGGCACTCGGCGTACGCGTACCCCCGCCGGATCGAGTTCGTGAGCGGCCTGCCCAAGACGTTGACGGGCAAGATCAGGCGGATCGAGCTGCGCCAGCGCGAGCAGCACGCGCCCGAAAGCTAGTGCCCCGTCAAGGTCCGCAGACGGGGCACTAGCGTGCCCGCCTACTTGACGAGCCGCCCGGCGCCGTTGATCGCGAACCATCTGGCGCCGAACTGCGAGGCCCCGATGTAAGAGGTCTCGGCAGGCCCGGCATCGCCGATGTAGGTGTAGAGCGGGTGCCCGGCGTAGGTCAGCTGCTTGCCGACGCCGGGAACGGTGATCGTGCCGATCAGCGAGCGCTTCACGCCCGGGCCAGCGATCGCGCGGCCGCCCGTCGTCAGCGCCGGCCAGACACCCGGGCAGCCGCTGATATTCACGCACACGTCTTTGTTGCGCCCGTCTTTCGCGAACACGTACAGCGTGAAGCCGGCCCGATTGACCAGGATCTTGCCGTCGGCGGTGCGGCGCAGCTGGAGCTTCGCGTGCCGCGGGGTCGCCGCCGCGACGGCGGCCGTTGCCGCGGTCGCCGTGAGTGTCAGCGCCACGAGGATCAGGATGCGTCTCATCGGCCCTACCAACCTTTCTGTTCGTGCCGTGTCACGAACCAGGACGCCAGGAAGGGCCGGGACCTTCCTCAGAGCCGGAGCCGCGTGCGCTAGACCTTGCTGAACTCAGGCACCCAGGAGCCGTCTTCGCGGCGGCTGAAATCTCCGAACAGGCTGGGAGCCTCGGCGCGCATGAGCTCGGCCACCTCGCCGAAGACCAGCCGCAGTTCCTCTTCGGCCCCGGGCGCGGTGCGCATCTCGATCACGTGGCGCAGCGTGCGGATGTTCGCGGTCCAGACGATGTCCGTGCTGAGGCCGATCGGCGCCAGGCGCCGGAGCGCCGAGGTGACCTCCTTCTTGACGGCGAACGGCACGCCCTCCTCGTCGAGCCCGACCATGTCCGCGGCCGAGCGCTGAAACTCCTCCAGCTGCTCGATCAGGTTGACGACCTGGCCGCGCAGCGGCTCGAGCGCGGGCGGGATCCGGAAGCCGATGTCCGTGATCCGGACATAACGCAGGCTCTCCTGGCTGAACGCCGACCCGGCGCGGTGGCGCACGAGCTCGTGCGTGAACACGCGCGAGACGTGATGGAACACGAGCGTGTAGCTCGCGTGCTCCAGGACGCTGCCGTGCTGGCTCGAGAGCAGATTGCGGAGGTACTCGTCCTGGTCGTGGCGAACCTTCGAGACGTTCGCGTTCAAGCCCGGCTCCCAGCTGCGGTAACACACCCGCCCGCAGAACTCGACCAGGAGCTGCGCGGGGTTTGGAGGGCCGAGCGAGTCGCGCTCACGGCGACCGAGCCACGAGACGCCGGCGACGGCCTCCAGGTAGGCGCGCATCGCGTCGAAGTCGATCGAAGGCCTTGCGATCAGGTAGACGGAGGGGGCGGTTTCACGCATGTCTGCGGATGTTGCCTGCTCGGGCAGACGAGTTTGGCGCGGAGGTCGTCGAGCGCGATCTGCGGCAGCCCGCCCGTGAGCAGCCACGCGCCACCGCCACCGGCCTCGTCGAGCTCGGCCAGCACCGCTTCGATCGCGTGCGTCGGGGCGTCGAGCAGGTCCCGGCGCTTGACGGCCAGGTTGCCGACCGCGGGATCGCGCTGCTCGTGGCGTCGCCGGGCGCGCATCCGCCCGAGCACGCCGTCCATGTTCGAGGCCGTGATCCGATAGTCGGCGATCACGTCCTCCTTCGGGACGCCGACAGCGGACAGCACGACCGCGATCAGGACGCCGGTGCGATCCTTGCCCGCGGTGCAGTGCACGAGCGTCGGTCCGGGACGCTCAGAGATCAGCGCGACCGCTGCCACGAGCCGATCCGCGGCGGAGCGCAGCAGCACGCGATACAGCGAGGGAACATCGCTCGGCAGCGCGTCCGGGTGCTCGATCATGTACTCGAGACTCGCGCGCTCAAACATCGGGTTCGAGATCACCTCGGTCGTCGCGCTCGCGAGCGGATGCTCGCCGATCACCTCGTCGGGCGAGCGCAGATCGATCACCGTGCGGGGCGGCCAGCCGCCGGCAACCGGCGGCTCATCGCCAGGGTCCGGGGCGTCGCTGCGATACAGCGCGTGTCGTCTGATCCGGCCACCGCCCTGGCTCGGCAGCCCGCCCAGATCGCGAAAGTTCTGCAGCGTCGAGAAACTCGGCGGCGACGCCTCGGGGCTGGGCTGGGCGGCGTCCACGAGGACCAATATGGCACGCCGGGCGGTGAATCTCGTTGTCCACGAGTTACCGGCCAGGCCGGCCCGCGAAGCCTAGAACAGCCCCGTGAACGCCTGCCCGGCATAGCCGGCCAGGTGGAACAGCGGCGTCGGGAAGATCCCGAAGAACACGCACGCGAAGGCGAACACCACGGCGACGACGGTCAGCTCGAGGTGGCGGACCTGCGGTGCCGCAAGCACCCCGTTCGGGCCGGGCGAGCCGCCCGCGGCCGCGACCGCCGGCTCGCCGTCGGCCTCGGGCGAGCCGCCGGCGATCGGCGCATAGCCGCCGCTCGCGCGACCCGCCGCGGGCGCTCCGCTCATCCACATCGTCGCGACGACCCGCAGGTAGTAGCCGAGCGAGATCATCGAGCCGATCACGAGCACGATCGCGAGCCACGTGTAGGTGCCGTTGACGAGCGCGTGGATCAGCTGGAACTTGCCGATGAAGCCGACGGTGCCCGGGATGCCGGCGAGCGCGAGCATCGCGATCGTCATCGGCCACGCGAGCCACGGGTCGCTCCGCCCAAGCCCGGCGAGCGTCGAGATGTCGTCCGCGAGCGGCGCGCTCGGGTCGCTTCCAGGCAGCCCGCGCGGCGAGGCTCGCTCGCGCGCGTCGATGACCGCGAACGCGGCGAGGTTCATGCCGAGGTAGAAGACCAGGTACAGAACCGTCGCCGAGACGCCGAGGGTGGTCCCGACGACGACGCCGCTGAGCATGTAGCCGGCCTGTGCGACGCCGGAGTAGCCGAGCATGCGCTTGAGCGAGGATTGGCCGAGCGCGCCGACGTTGCCGACGATGATCGTGATTGCGGCGATCGCGGCGAGCAGAGGCGCCCAGGTGTTCTGGGCCGTGATCACGGCGACGTCGAAGAAGCGCAGGAAGACGCCGAGCGCCGCGGCCTTCGTGGCCGTCGCCATGAAGGCCGTGATCGGCGTCGGCGCGCCCTCGTAGACGTCTGGCGTCCACTGATGGAACGGCGCCACCGACGCCTTGAAGGCGAAACCGACGACCACCAGCGCGATTCCGCCGAACAGCAGCGGGTCGCCGAGCACGCCGCCCACGAGCTTGCTGGAGGACAGCGCGGAGGCGATGCCGCTGAAATCGGTCTAGCCGGTGGCGCCGTAGATCAGCGCCAGGCCGTAGACGAGCGTGGCCGAACCGACCGACCCGATGATCAGGTACTTCAGCCCCGACTCGAGCGACCCTCGCGCCGGTACTCGGCGGCGCACAGCACGTAGAGCGGGATCGACAGCAGCTCGAAGCCGAGGAACAGCGTGACGAGGTCCTGCGCGGAGGCGAGCACCGCCATGCCCATCACGCTGAACAGCAGCAGGCCGTGGAACTCGCCGTGGCCGGCCGACTCGCGGGCGCCGTCGCACGCCAGGACAGGACCACCGCGGCCAGCGCCGCGACGCAGAAGATCATGTCGAGCACGATCGCCAGGTTGTCCACCGCAGCGCGCCCGCGACGGTCTGCGCCGGGTGGTGAAAGCGCCAGATCTCGGTGCCGATCGCGATGCCGAGCGCTGCGAGCGCCAGCACCGGCACGACCCGGGTCGCGGACCAACTTGCGCCCGTAGCAGCCCGACGAGCAGCACGACGAGCGCGCCGACGGCGAGCACGACCAGCGGCGATAGCGCGAGCCAGTCGATATGTGGGCCGTGCGGGTCCGCGGCGACGATGACGCCGGCGTGGTGCGTCGCGGTGCGAACGACGCTCATGGACTCGTCCCGGACGGCGCGTAGGCCACCCATCCACGGGCCGGGTCATCGGCCTCAGCCAGCGAGGCGTAGCTCGGATGCTCGCCCGCCAGCGCCTGCGCCGGCGCGACCGCGACGACCGCGCTCGTCTGCGAGCGCCGAAGGCCGAACTGCGGGTAGAAGGCGAGCGCGAGGATGATGGCGACGAGCGGCACGATCGCGAGCCCGTCGCGCGAGGCGATCTCGCGCGAGCCGACGCGCCCGACCGACGCGGTTGTGCATCGCGCGGATGAACAGGCGCAGCGCGTAGAACGCGGCGCCGATGACGGCGACCGACGCGATGAACGCGATCGCGATGTGCGAGTCGAAGGCGCCGAGCAGGATCTATGAACTCGCCGATGAAGTTCGATGAGCCCGGCATCGCGAGGTTCGCGAACGTGACGATCAGGAACAGGGTCGCGAGCACCGGCGCGCGGAAGGCGACGCCGCCCATGTCGTCGAGCGCGCTTCCGCCCACCGGCGCGCGCAGCGAGCGCGCGACGACGAAGAACGCCGCCGCGGTGACGACGCCGTGGTTGAGCATCTGCAGGAGCGCGCCCTGGCCGCCCTGCGGGCGCAGCGAGAAGATCCCGAGCAGGATGAAGCCCATCTGGGCGACGCTCGAGTAGGCGATCACCAGGCGCGCGTCGGGCGTCGTGAACGCGACCGCCGTCGCCCAGATGATCGAGACCAGCGCGATGATCAGCATCAGCATCTGGAAGTGGTGCGAGGCGTTCGGGAACAGCGGCAGCACGATCTGCAGGAAGCCGTAGCTCGCGACCTTCGCGACGACGCCGGAGAACACGGCGACGGCCGGGATCGGCATCGACTTGTACGCGTCGGCCAGCCAGCCGTGGAACGGCGCGATCGGCATCTTCACCAGGAACGCGGCGGCGAACGCCAGGAAGATCCATCCTCGCGGTGCGCGACAGCGGCAGGTGCTGCAGCGCGCGAGAGCGTGAAGTTGATCGCCGTGCCGTGGTGCGCCCGCGGCGATCACGCCCGTCGCGACCGCCGCCGCGAGCATCAGGAACGACCCGACCATCGTGTAGATGACCATCTTGATCGTCGCGCGCACGCGATCGCCGGTGCCCCACGACCCGACCAGGAAGTAGAACGGGATCAGCATCAGGTCGAAGAACGCCACGAACAGGATCAGGTCCTGCGCGCAGGAAGGCGCCCAGCACCGCGCTCTCCGCCAGACCGAACCAGAAGTAGTAGACGCGCGGGTCGATCCCACTCGCGCATCGCCGACCACGCGAGCGAGACGGTGAACAGCACGGTCGTGAGCAGCATGAGCGCGACGTTGAGCCCGTTGATGCCGAGCTTGTAGTGGATCCCGAGGGCGCTGATCCAGACCTTGTCGGTGACGAACTGCAGCCCCGGGTTGCCGGGCTTGAAGCGGGCCACGAAGCTGATCGCGATCCCGACCGGGATCAGGCTGGCGAGCGCCGTCGCCGCGCCGACCAGCGCGCTGGGGAGCAGGCGTGCGATGAGCGCGAGCGCCAGCGGCAGCCAGATGAGGATCGAAAGCGGTCACGAGGTCGACGACCAGGAAGTAGAGGACGACGGCGGAGAGGCCCAGCACCATCGCCGCCGCGTAGTAGCGCAGGAAGCCGGTCTGAGCGCGGCGGACGGCGGCCGAGCGCGGAGCGCACCACGCCGGTCACGCCGCCGGTGACGCCCGCCGCAGATGACGATCCGCTCGAGCACCGACTTGGCGAAACGGCCGAACCCGAGCGACGGCCGCACGACCACCGAAGTCGATCAGCTCGTCGAAGTACCACTTGTTGACGAGGAACTTGTGCAGCCACGGCAACGCGGCCTGGAACCTGGCGGCGGTGCCCGGGCTGCGTCACCCAGATCCCGTAGGCGAGCGTGATGCCGACCAGCGCGATCACCGCGCCGATGACCAGGCCGATCCAGTCGGCGCTCGTCGACGGCTCGTGCGCGCGCGAGCGCGAGCCTGCGAACGTCGGCGCGAGGAAGCTGGTGATCACGTCGTCGATGCCGGGAATCTGAAGCACGCCGCCGACGACCGCTAAGCACCGCGAGCACGCTCATCGCGATCTTCATCGCCGGCTCGCGCTCGGCGATCACGTGCTCCGGCCCGGGGAAGCCGACGTCGGTGTCCTCCACCTCGCCGTTGGCGGGTTGGTCGGGACCTCGGCGTGGGCAGGTGGCCGTGCTCGAGCTCGACCGCCTCGGGCACAGGGCTCGCCGAAGAACGCGCGGAAGATCATGCGGAACGTGTAGAGGCCGGTCAGCAGCGCACCGACGTAGCCGAGGATGCCGAGCACCGGAAGATGCCGCCGCGGTTGTCGATGTAGGCGATGATGTCGTCCTTGGAGAGCCAGCCGGAGAACGGCGGCATGCCGGCGAGCGCCAGGCCGCCGATGAGGAAGCAGGCGAACGTGAACGGCATCGCCTTGCGGAAGCCGCTCATGCGGTCGAGCGACTGATTGCCCGCCATCGCGCCGATGATCGAGCCGGCCGCCATGAACAGCAGCGCCTTGAAGAAGGCGTGCGTCATCAGGTGGAACAGCGCGGCGGAGTACGCGCCCGCCGACGCGCCCATGATCATGTAGCCGATCTGGGACATCGTCGAGTAGGCGATCACGCGCTTGATGTCGGTCACCACGAGCGCGATCGTGCCCGCGATCAGCAGCGTCGCGCAGCCGACGATCGCGCCGACCTCGGCGGCCGTCGGGGCCAGCTGGAACAGCGGGTGCAGGCGCACGATCAGGTAGACGCCGGCGGTCACCATCGTCGCGGCGTGGATCAGCGACGAGACCGGCGTCGGGCCCTCCATCGCGTCCGGAAGCCATGTGTGCAGCGGCACCTGGGCCGACTTCGCGAAGGCGCCGACGAGGAACAGCACGCACCCGGCGACGATCGGTCGAGCCGGTGTGGAAGACGTGCGGGGCCGCGTGGAAGGTCCAGCAGGAACTGAACGCTGTGGGTGTGCGCGAAGATGAAGAAGGTGCCGAGCACGAGCCCGACGTCGCCGACCGACGTTGATCACGAACGCCTTGATGCCCGCGCCTGGTCGCGGTCGTGCGCCGGTACCAGAAGGAGATCAGCATGTACGACGCCGCGCCGACGAACGCCCAGCCGACGATCAGCACCACGAAGTTGCCCGCCAGCACGAGCAGCAGCATCGAGAGCACGAAGAAGTTGAGGTACGCGAAGTACCGCGAGTAGCCCCGTCCTTGTCGATGTAGGCGGTCGAGTACAGGTGGATCAGCGTCGAGACGCCGGTGACGACCAGGATCATGAACACCGAGATCGGGTCGACGAGGATCTGCAGCTTGGCGTCCACGCCGGCGCTGACGTCGTAGTGCCAGAGGGTCGAGACGACCTCGCGGTGGCCGCGCTGTGGCCCAGCAGCGAGATCAACGCGCGACCGCTGAGCACGAACGCGAGCCGCGATCGCGAGCGTCCCGAGCACGCCGGCGCTAGCCCGGCAGCCGCCGGAAGCCGCAGGCCGATCACGTCGTGCCCAGCAGCGGGAACAGCAGGACGAGCCAGGCCCAGGTAGTCGGGCCATCCGTTCACCCTAAGCTCGTGCAGTTCGTCGACATCGATTGGCAGCTTGCGGCGGCTGATCGCGACGACCAGGCCGAGCCCGACCGTCACCTCCGCAGGCCGCCACGACCATCACGATCAACGCGAAGATCTGCCCGGCCTCGCTGCCGTGCATCCGCGCGAACGTGACCAGCGCGAGGTTGGCGGCATTCAGCATCAGCTCCAGGCAGAGCAGGATCACGAGCGGGTTGCGCCGCACGAGCACGCCGCCTGCGCCGATGCAGAAGATCAATGCCGAGACCGCCAGGTACCAGCCGAGCGCCATCCGGTCCTCACCACCCCTCGGCGCCGCGCATCGGGTTCGGCCTGCGGCTCGGAAGCGGCTCGTGCGCGGGGCGCCGCCCGGCCGCCTCGGCGATCGTGCCGGTGTAGGCCGGGACGCGGTGTGCGACGTGCGCGATCTCAAGCTGCTCGTCGGGCTCCAGGCCGCGCCGGCGGCGCGCCAGCACGACGGCCGCCGACGGCCGCGACCAGCAGCAGCAGCGAGGCGACCTCAAACGGCGAACAGGTAGTTGGTCAGGAACAGCTTGCCGATCCGGCTCGGGCGTGCCGAAGCCGACCTTGTAGTGCGCGCCCTGGCCCTTGATCCCTGCAGGCCCGAGCCGAGCATCGCGATGAACAGCTCGATCGCGAGCGCGACGCCGAACAGCGGCCCGAGGATCCGCAGCGCCAGCCGCCCGCGAGCTCGTCGCCGCCGCCGACATAGGCGACCACGAACACGTAGAGCACCATCACCGCGCCGGCGTAGACGACCACCTGCGCGGCCGCGACGAACTCCGCGCGCAGCAGCAGGAACAGCGCCGCGAGCGCGACCAGGTGGCAGACCAGCGCGAGCACCGCGTAGAGCGGGTTGCGCAGCGTGACGACGCCGATCGCGCCGATCAGCGCGCTGATCGCGGCGATGAAGAACAGGACGCCGACACTGCGCCGCCTCATTCCCCTTCGGCCCGCAGCGGCGTGCGCTCGAGCGGCTCCGGCGAGCAGCATCTCCTTGGTGAAGATCAGGTCGGAGCGGGTGTAGTCGGACATCTCGTAGTCGTGGCCCATCGTGATCGCGTCGAACGGGCAGGCGATCTCGCAGTAACCGCAGAAGATGCAGCGGCTCAGGTTGATCTCGTACACGGCGGCGTAGCGCTCGCCGGCCGAGACGCGGTTCTCCGGCGAGTTCTCGGCGGCGACCACGCGGATGCAGTCGGCCGGGCAGGCGGCGGCGCACAGCGAGCAGCCGACGCACTTCTCGAGTCCCGAGTCCTCGAACCGGTGCAGCTTGTGGCGGCCGCGGAAGCGCGGGATAGACCGGCGTCTTCTCCTCCGGGTACTGGATCGTCAGCGGCCCCTCGACGACGCGCGCGAGCGTCGTCTTCATGCCGCGCAGCGTCTCGCCGAAGATGCGATACGTGCCGGCAGCCGGCGCTGCGCTGCGGCTGGCGGATTACTTCGATTACGTCTGAGCCGGGGTCGTATGCATGGCTCACCGTGCAGGCCACCACGATGATCGCGGTGACGAGCAGGTTGAGGGTGGCCAGCGGCAGCAGCACCTTCCAGCCGAACGACATCAGCTGGTCGTAGCGCAGGCGCGGCAGCGTCGCGCGGATCCAGATGAACAGCGTGATGAAGAGCATCATCTTCGCGAGCACCACGAACGGGTCGACCCAGCCGGGCGGGTGGATCCCGAACGGCAGCAGCCAGCCGCCGAGGAACAGCGTCGCCGCCATCGCCGAGACGACGATCATGTTCACGTACTCGGCGAACAGGTACGCCACGAAGGCGGTGCCGCCGTACTCGGTGAAGTAGCCGCCGACGAGCTCGGCGTCGGCCTCGACGAGGTCGAACGGCGCGCGGTTGGTCTCGGCGAACGAGGCGACCATGAAGATCAGGAAGCCGCAGAACTGCGGGATGAAGTACCACATGCCGCTCCTGCGCGTGGACGATCCCGGTCAGCGACAGCGTCTGGCGGTGATCAGCACGCCGACCAGCGCCAGCCCCTGCGAGACCTCGTAGGAGATCAGCTGCGCGGCAGCGCGCATCGAGCCGAGGAACGAGTACTTGGAGCCCGAGGCCCAGCCGCCGAGCAGGATCCCGTAGAACGAGATGCCCGCCGAGCGCGAACACGTACAGCGGGCCGATCGAGACGTCGATGCCGTAGAGGCCGACGTGCGTGCCGAAGATGTTCTGGCACGTCGCCCCACGGGATCGAGCGCGAGCGCGCCGACCGCGGTCAGTGATCGAGATCGCCGGCGCGATCCGGAAGAGGAAGCCGACCGAGGTCGTCGGCCGGAACGGCTCCTTGCGGCGAACTTGACGATCTCCGCGAGCGGCTGCATGCAGCCCGTAGGGGCCGACGCGGTTGGGCCCGTAGCGGTGCTGGAAGCGGCCGAGCAGCTTGCGCTCGTAGACGGTCAGCACCGGCAGCACGCCGAAGATCGACGCCGAAGATCAGCGAGCGCCTTGATGATCTGGATCCACCACGGCTCGAAGTAGTTGACGTCGGCGAGCGCGATCACGCCTTCCGACCTCCACGAGTGCGGCTCGGTCAGCGCGTTGGCCGAGTCCCTGGCGATGCCGGCGGCGCAGGAACGCGGTGCCCGCCGGACGCCCGTGCGGATCGCGCGCGCGCCCGCTCAGGCGCGTGCCGTTCTGCGCCGACCTGCACGCGCCGCGCCGTGCGCGATCCCGAGCCGCGGCGCGTCCTGGGGCGAGAGCTCGACGGCTGCTCGGCGACCGCGAACTGCAGCGCCGGCGAGATCTCGACCTCGGGCGAGGCCCAGATCGAGCGGTACGTGCCGAGCCGCAGCGCGCCGTTCGCGCGCGCGCCGTTCGCGAGGGTGGCGTTCGCGGGCGCGCCGTTCGCGGGCGCGCCGTTCGCGCGGCGGGGCTCGCCGGCCGGCGCTCGGCATCGCCGCCGCCGCTCGCGTCTCGGGCCAGCGCACGCCGCGCCCGCCGATCTCCTCGAGCGTCAGCCCGGCGTAGAACGGGACCGCCTCGACGAGCTGCGCTGAACGCCATGCCGGCGCGTCAGGCACGCCGAGGTCGAGCGCCGAGCCGCTTGGCGATGTCGGCGAGCACCTGCCAGCCGGCGCGCACCTCGCCCGGGTGCTCGATCGCCGGCGCGCAGGCGCTGCACGCGGCCGTCGGGGTGCGACGATCGTGCCCTCCTTCTCGGCGCTCGACTCGGCGGGGAAGACGACGTCGCGTGCTCGGCGATGCCCTCGGTCAGCACCGAGGCGTGGGCGACGACGAGCTCGCTGCGGCCAGCGCCCGCTCCCACGCGGCGCGGTCGGGCAGGTCGCGCACCGGGTCGACCTGGAACAGGTAGAGCGCGGTGAGCTCGCCGGCCGCGGCGCCGCGGCGATCTCGGCGGCGCTGCGGCCGCGCGCTGCACGTCGCGAGTAGCCGGGCCCGGCGTTCGGCAGCGCGCCCGCCTCGCGGATGCCGCGGGCGTTGGCGCCGGCGGGGACCTCGAGCAGCCCGGCGCCGTCGCGACCGGCGAGCCCGAGCTTGTCGGCGATGCGCAGCAGCGTCGCGGCAGCGCGTCGGCGAGCAGACGCTCGCCCCAGAGGATCACGACGTCCTCGCCGCCGTCGCGCAGCAGGCCGGCGAGCTCGAGCGTCGCGGGGTCGAGTCGCCGCGA
Organism: uncultured Solirubrobacterales bacterium; assembly: GCA_963763525.1. Classification (GTDB taxonomy): domain Bacteria; phylum Actinomycetota; class Thermoleophilia; order Solirubrobacterales; family Solirubrobacteraceae; genus Palsa-465. Next base: position 422,629 of record CAVXPA010000001.1, on the reverse strand, counting down.
GCCCGGCGCGGCCAGCGCCGCACTCGAGCGCCGCCAGGAAGCTCGCCTCGGCGCCGGGCGCGTAGCGAGGACCGACAGTCGGCGTTCGGGTCGAGCGCGCTCGGCCGGGCGCTCGCGATCGCGCAGCTTGACGCCGTTGCGGCGCACGCCCTTGCGGATCCGCAGGTCGAGGATCGGCGAGTCGTCGAGCGGCTCGGTGCCGAGCACCAGCACGGTGTGGGCGAACTCGAGGTCGGGGACGCGTCGCCTGCAGCGCCGGGCGCGGCGAGCGCGCGGGCGAGCTCGAGTCGACCTGGCCGCGCCGGGGCGCGAGTCGATGTCGTCGGAGTCGAGCCCCTCGCGCAGCAGCCGGCCGAGCAGGAAGGCCTCCTCGTTGGTCGCCTGGCCGCCGACGAGCGCGGCGGCGCGGCCGCGGTGGCCGGCGATCGCGGCCGGCGGCCTCGAGCGCCTCGTCCCAGCGAGGCGGCCGCAGCTCGCCGCGCGTCGCGCACCAGCGGCGTCGGTGATGCGCTCGTCGACGTGGATCGCCTGGTAGGCGAAGCGGCCCTTGTCGCAGAGCCAGCCGTCGTCGACGCCCGGGTTCTCGTCCGGGCGAGCACGCGCAGGACCTTGTCGTCGCGGACGGTGAACTCGACGTTGCACTGCGACGGGCAGAGCGTGCAGATGCCGCCGGCGCCCTCGATGTCCCACGGCCGGGCGCGGAAGCGGTAGGGCTGCGAGGTCAGCGCGCCGACCGGGCAGAGCTCGATGATGTTGCCGCTGAACGGCGCCACGTACGGGTGGCCGTCGTGGGTGCCGACGAACGTGTGGGCGCCGCGCTCGGTGAAGATCAGCTGCCAGTCCTCGGCGATCTCCTGGCTGAAGCGCACGCAGCGATAGCAGAGGATGCAGCGCTCGCGGTCGATCGCGATCAGCGGCGAGAGCGCGAGCGGCTTGACGAAGTGGCGCTTGGGCTCGATCACGCGGCTGCGGCCCAGGCCCCAGCCGAACGTGATGTCCTGCAGCGGGCACTCGCCGCCCTTGTCGCAGACCGGGCAGTCGAGCGGGTGGTTGACGAGCAGGAACTCGACGATCGCGTTCTGCGCGTCGCTGCGACGCGGTCGATCTGGGTGTTGACGACCATGCCGTCCCGGACCGCCGTCGAGCACGAGGTCTGGAGCTTCGGGATCCCCTCGATCTCGACCAGGCACATGCGGCAGGCGCCGACCGGCTCGCCGAGCTTCGGCTCGTAGCAGAAGTACGGGATCTCGACGTCGCCGAGCTTGGCGGCGTCGACCAGCATCGTGCCCTCGACGCCTCCACCTCGCGGCCGTCGATGGTCAGCTTGATGATCTTCTGCTCAGGTCTTGGCATCGGTGCTGGTCGGTGGCTCAGGCGCGAGTCAGTGGGCGCCGATCGCGACTAGGTCTCGTCGGTCGCACCGGCTGCGTTGGCGCGCTCGCGCGCCGCCTCGATCTCGGCCTCGAGCTCGTCGCGGAACTTCTCGACGATCGAGCCGATCGGCATCGCCATCGCGTCGCCGAGCACGCACAGGCAGTTGCCGATGATCTGCGTCTGCACCGAGGCCATGATGTCGAGGTCCATCGGCGTCGCCTCGCCGGACTCGATCCGCGCGAGCATCTTGACCGTCCAGTTGGTGCCCTCGCGGCACGGCACGCACTTGCCGCACGACTCGTGCGCGTAGAACTTCGCGACCTTCTGCGCGACCTCGAGCGCCGAGTGCGTGTCGTCGACGACGATGATCGCGCCGGAGCCGAGCATCGAGCCGGCCTTCGCCATCGTGTCGAAGTCGTAGGCGAGGTCGAGGTCCTCGGCGCGTCAGCACCGGCGAGCTCGAGCCGCCCGGGAACCACATCTTCACCTTGCGGCCCGGCTTCGGGCCGCCGCACGAGGCCGTAGATGATCTCGCGGCTGGAGATCCCGAGCTCGACCTCGTAGTTGCCGGGGCGCTGCACGTCGCCGGAGACCGAGACGAGCTTGGTGCCGGTCGAGCCCTCGGTGCCGAGCTTGGCGTACTCGGCGCCGCCCATGTTGATGATCGTCGGCACGGTCGCGAGCGTCTCGACGTTGTTGATCAGCGTCGGGCCGTCGTAGAGGCCCTCGATCGCCGGGAACGGCGGCTTCAGCCGCGGGTTGCCGCGCTTGCCCTCGAGCGAGTCGAGCAGGCCCGTCTCCTCGCCGCAGATGTAGGCGCCGGCGCCGCGGTGCAGCGACCAGCTTCAGCGAGTGGCCCGAGCCGAGGATGTCCTCGCCCAGGTAGCCGGCGTCGTGCGCCTCGGCGATCGCCGCCTCGAGGATGTCGGCCTGCAGCTCGTACTCGCCGCGGATGTAGATGAAGGCGTGGTGGATCCCGGTCGCCGTAGGTGGTGATGATGATCCCCTCGATCAGCGTGTGCGGGGCCTTCTGCATCAGCTCGCGGTCCTTGAAGGTGCCCGGCTCGGACTCGTCGGCGTTGCAGACGAGGTACTTGGCCATGTCGCCCTTGGGCAGGAAGCGACGCCTTCTGGCCCATCCGGAAGCCGGCGCCGCCGCGGCCGCGGATGCCGCGATTCCGTGAGATCTCCTCGACGATCGCCTCGGGCGGCATCGCGAGCGCCTTGCGCAGCGCGCTCGTAGCCGCCGCGCCGCTCGTACACGGGGATCGTGTTCAGCCCCGGCTCGTCGATGCGGTCGAACAGCAGCTTCACCGGTTCTGCAGCTCCTAGGAGTTCGGGCGGTCGCGTTCGCCTCGGGGTCGGCGCGCGGGCGCGGTGGCGCAGCTGCTTGTGCTCGCAGCACCGGCCGGCCGGCCTCGAGGTCCTCGACGATCGCGACGCGTCGTCGAGGTTCGAGCGGGCCGACGTACTCGCCGTTGACCGACGCCATCGGCGCGATGTCGCAGGCCGCCGAGGCACTCGAAGCCGCGCACGCCGATGTCGCGGCCCTCGGCCGCCGCGGCGACCATCGCGCTCGTAGAACTCGTCGGCGCCGAGCAGCGAGCAGGTGATGTTCGTGCAGACGAAGACGTCGTTGCGCGGGCTTCGGCTGCAGCGAGAACATGTCGTAGAAGCTCGCGACCGACGTCAGGTAGGCGGGCGTCAGCCGCATCACGCAGGCGACCTGCGCGATCGCCTCGGGCGAGCACCAGCCGTGGAGCTCTGCGGCGAGGTGCAGCGCCGGGATCGAGGCCGACTGGCGAGTCCGGGTACTTGCGCCATCGCGGCCTCGATCGCCTGGCGCAGCTCCTCGGGCACCGGCGTCGTGCCGGGTCCGGGACGGTCGCGGGCGGCTTGGTCAGGTCGACCGCTCGTCCCAGCCGGGGACGCGCGAGCCGTGCTCGTAGCGCTGGACGGGCGGCGGCAGCGAGCTCATCGGTCGACCCCTCCGAGGATCGGGTCGATCATCGCCAGCGTCGCGATCAGGTCGGCGATGTAGGCGTCCTTGACCATCGGCGCGGTCGCCTGCAGGTTGACGAAGCTGGGGTCGCGCATGTGCACGCGCGCGGGCTTGGCGGAGCCGTCGGCGCGGACGAAGCAGCCGAGCTCGCCGCGCGGCGACTCGATCGGGTAATAGCCTCGCCCGGGGGCACGCGGAAGCCCTCGGTGACGAGCTTGAAGTGGTGGATCAGCGCCTCCATGCTGGTCGCCAGCTCGTGGCGCGGCGGCAGCGCGACCTTGCGGTCGTCGGCGTATGTGCGGGCCCTCGGGCAGGCCGTTCGAGCGCCTGCTGGATGATCTTCGTCGACTCGTACAGCTCGGCGTGGCGGACCCGGAAGCGGTCGTAGTTGTCGCCGACCGTGCCGACCGGGATCTTGAAGTCGAAGTGGTCGTAGCTCGAGTACGGCGCCGCCTTGCGCAGGTCCCACGGGTTGCCGGCGGCGCGCAGCAGCGGTCCCGTGACGCCGAGGCGACGAGCAGCGTCTGCTCGTCGAGGATGCAGGTGTCGCGCAGGCGCGCGAGCAGGATCTCGTTCTTCTCGAGCAGGTCCGCGTACTGGTCGGCGCGCGTCGGCATCTCGTCGACGAACGCCGGACAGCTTCTTCGGCGAAGCCCGGCGGGATGTCCTCGAACACGCCGCCGACCTGGAAGTAGCGCGTGTGCATCCGCTGGCCCGAGGACATCTCGAACAGGTCGAGGATCGTCTCGCGCTCGCGGAAGCAGTACCAGAACATCGACATCGCGCCGAGGTCGAGCGCGCTCGTGCCGAGCCAGACCAGGTGGGACATGATCCGGTTGAGCTCGAGGTGGATCACGCGCAGGTACTGGGCGCGCGGCGGCACCTCGATCCCGAGCAGCGTCTCGACCGCGCCGCAGAACGCCATCGCGTTGAAGTAGTAGCTCGAGGTAGTCCATCCGCTCGATCGACGGGGATCACCTTCCAGTAGGACTTGTGCCTCGGCGGTCTTCTCGATCCCGGTGTGGACGTAGCCGATGATCGGCTTGATGTCGCGCACGACCTCGCCCTCGAGCGTCGCGATCAGGCGCAGCACGCCGTGCGTCGCCGGGTGGTGGGGCCCGATGTTGAGCGTCAGCAGCTCATGGGTCTCGCCCACGCCCGCGGACTCGGTGGACATCGTGACCGACTCCTCGCGCTTGCGGTAGTCGCTCGACCAGCGCTCACTGCCACTCTCCGTAGCCGTCGCTGCTCGTTGTACGTGAACAGCACCGGCTCGCCGCCGACCGGGAAGTCGCGGCGCTGCGGGTAGCCCTCGTAGTCCTCGGGCATCAGGATCCGGCGCAGGTCGGGATGGCCGTCGAACTCGACCCCGAACATGTCGTAGACCTCGCGCTCGGGGAAGTCGGCGCCGGGCCACATCTCGACGACGCGCGCGATCCGCGGCTCGTCGATCGGGACCCGCGCCTTGACCGAGATGCGGTCGACCTCTGCCATGTCGAGCAGCTCGTAGATCACGCCGAGGCGCGGCTCGTGCGGGTAGTAGTCGACGCCGTGCAGGCTCGCCAGGAAGCTGTAGCCCTTGCTCGCGCAGCTGCTCGAGCACCGTCGTTGTTGCGCCGGGTTCGATCTGGATCTCGGCGCGACCGCGCGTGAAACTCGGTGTCGAGGATGGACTCGGAGTCGGCGTCACGCAGCTCCTGCGCGACCAGCTCGAGGCCCGTCGGCGTCAGGCACCGGCGGCGTCTCCTGAGCGAAACACGTTGATCGCGACGTCGCCAGCCGGCTCGCCGGGCAGCACCTCCTCGGTGCCGACGGCGTCGTAGCGCTCGCGCCAACCCTCGCGTTCGTTGCCCTGGATCTTGTCGCGCAGCTTGAGGATGCCGTGCGCCAGCGCCTCGGGGCGCGGCGGGCAGCCCGGGACGTGCACGTCGATCGGCATGAACTTGTCGCTCGGGACCAGCGCGTAGTTGTTGAAGACGCCCATCGACGAGCAGCAGGCGCCCATGCTGATCGCGAACTTGGGCTCGAGCATCTGGTCGTAGATGCGGCGGATCGACCGGCGCCATCTTCATCGAGACGCGGCCCGAGAGGATGATCAGGTCGGCCTGGCGCGGCGAGGCGCGGAACGCCTCGAAGCCGAAGCGCGCGATGTCCACGCGCGCGGCGACGATCGACATCATCTCGATCGCGCAGCAGGCGAGGCCGAACGTCAGCGGGTAGATCGAGTTGCCCTGCGCCCACGCGACCGCCCTCTCGACCGTCGTGGTCATCACGCGCCTGCTCGACGTAGCGCTCGAGGTCGTCGTCCTCGAGCTCGCCGCGCAGCATGTCGCGCGCCATCAGCTGGCGCGAGCGGAAGTGCTCGGGTCCAGGCGTTCGCGTTCACTTCCATTCGAGCGCTCCCCTGCGCCAGACGTAGACGAACGCGATCATCAGCAGGACCACGAATGTGATCGTCTCACCCAGCGCGAACGTCGCCGAACGCCCGCAGCTCGACCGCGATCGGATAGATGAAGATCACCTCGATGTCGAACAGGATGAACAGCATCGCGATCAGGTAGAAGCTGATCCCGAAGCGGAACCCGCGCTGGATCTCGGACGGCAGACCGCACTCGTATGGGTCCGTGGGACGATGCGACCGCCGGCGGCCGACGAGCAGGTTGAGCACCGCGAACAGCCCGCCGACGGCAGCGCCGAGGAGCAGGAAGACGAAGGCGGGAAGGTATGACTGGAGCATCAAAGTGGATTCTTATACAACCCGAGTACTAAGTAGTTTGTAACATACTGTTACTTAGTGCGAAATGCGGCTAGTTTCGAGGGCCGGCGCTCAGCGGTCGAGACCGCCTGACGACGGACGGCTATGAAGGAAGTCCACATCGTTGTCGGCGTGCTGGCCATCGTGGTGAACGCGATCGCTGGCGGTTACGGCGCGTGGCGTTGGTGGCGCGTGGAGCAGAGCCGCTTGTTTTGGCGACTACTGCGCGTCGGGCAGGCTATCGTCGTCGTCCAGATCGCGCTAGGGGGCATCCTCGTGCTGATCGGCTACAAGCCGCCCGGCCTGCACGTGATCTACGGAGTCCTGCCGTTGCTGGTCTCCTTCATCGCCGAGCAGCTGCGGGTCGCGTCGGCCCAGATGGTGCTCGACTCGTCGCGGATTCAAGACGGCCGCGGAGGTCGGGAAGCTGCCGGCCGAGCAGCAGCAGGGAATCGTCGCGGCGATCATCCGGCGGGAGCTCGGGGTGATGGTGCTGGCCGAGCTGGTGGTCGTCGTGCTGCTGGCCCGCGCTGCAATGACCGCCCACTAGATGCGACCAAGCAGCCCGCCCCTTGGCGAACGTTGCAAATGCGACGAAGCGGCCCGCCCACGGGCGAACGTTGCGGATCTGGTTCCACCCCTCGGAACTGGATCCGCAGAGTTCGAAGGAGGGGCCGCTTCTGGCCTATCGGGCAGGGGCGCTCGATTGCTGCCTCGCTGAACGCTCACGTGATCGTGAGGGTCCCGTACTCCCCTAACGTCTGGTCTGAGAGGATCGTCGAGGTCATCTGATAGGTCCCGGGCGGAAGCGTCACCGTCAGCTGGGCGCTCTGGCCGGGCAGCAGCGCGGGAGTCGCCGCCTCGGGCTGGCCGTCGTGCGCGATCACGAGGTTGTGGGCCAGCCGTCCGTAGTTGCGGACGAGCACGGTGAGCGGCCCCGACTTGACGCGCACATCCTGCGGCGTGATCCGGTATTCGGTCAACGCCAGGGATAGTGTCTGGCCGCGCCCGAGCACCTCCGTGTGGCTGCAGCCGGCGAGCGGCGCGACCAGGAGCGCGACGAGCGCGAGCCGCGGTATGCGGGGCTCGAGCATGCGATCCGATTATGATCCGCCCCCGATGGCCCGTCCGCTGAGATGCATTCTGGTCTCGAGCGCCGCGCTGGCGCTTGCCGCGCTCGCCGCCGCATGCGGGACGCAGAACATCAGCGTGCCGAAGTCGAGCCCTTACTACACGGGCGCGGTGCTGTTCAACCAGCGCTGCGGCGGATGCCACACGCTCTCGTAGGCCGCGACGCACGGCTCGGCCCCGAACCCGCGCACGTCCGAGGCGATCAACGGGCCGAACTTCAACGAACGCTGCGAGCGGCCGGCGATCCGCGTGCTGTACGCGATCGAGAACGGCGGCTTCTCCGGCGCGTACATGCCGCAGAACATCGTCGTCGGTCAGCAGGCGCGCGAGGTCGCGAACTTCGTGGCGAAGTACTCCGGCCGGCAGGCGCGACCCGTAATCGGCGTGCCGCCGTGCAATGCCGAATCCATCGGCACGCTTCCGGCGCTGCCCTAGCGAGGCCCGAGTGCTCGACATCAGGCTGATCAGCAGCGAACCCGACGCCGTCCGCGCGGCGCTCGCGCGACGGGGCGTGCGAGCGGCGGCGGCGGTCGACCGTGTGCTCGAGCTCGACGCCGCTGGCGCGGCGCTGACCGCCGAGCTCGAGGAGCTGCGCGCCGAGCAGAACCGCGCCAGCCGGGGCCGCAAGGGCGCGCCGACGCCCGAGGAGCGCGAGCAGATCGCGGCGCTGGCCGCCCGCGGGCGCGCGCTGACCGACCAGGAGACGAGCTTCGGCGGGCGCGCGACGCCGCGCTGCTGTCGCTGCCGAACCTGCCGGCCAGGACGCGCCCGCCGCCGACACGGTGCTGCGCGAGGTCGGCGAGGCCGGCGCGTAGCGGCCGCGACCACCTCGAGCTCGCCGGCTCGATGATCGACATGGAGCGCGGCGCGCGCTGTCCGGCTCGCGCTTCGCCTACCTGCGCGGCGACCTGGTGCTGGTCGAGTTCGCGCTCGTCCCGTACGCGCTGGCGCAAGCTGCTCGGGCGAGGGCTTCGAGCCGGTGATCCCGCCGGTGCTCGTACGCGAGCGCGCGCTCTTCGGCACCGGCATGCTGCCCGACACCGAGCAGCAGATCTACCAGCTTCCCGACGGACGATCTGTATCTGGTCGGCACCTCGGAGGTCGCGCTGGCCTCGCTGCACGCGCGACGAGATCCTCGACGCCGACGCCGCTCCCGGCTCGCTACGCCGGCTTCTCGACCTGCTTCCGCCGCGAGGCGGGCGCCGCCGGCAAGGACACGCGCGGGATCTTCCGCGTGCACCAGTTCGACAAGGTCGAGATGTTCAGCTTCGTCGAGCCCGCCGAGAGCGGCGCCGAGCACGAGCGGATGCTCGCGATCGAGGAGTCGATCCTGCCGGAGCTCGAGATCCCCTACCGCGTCGTCGCGATCGCGGTCGACGACCTCGGCGCCTCGGCGGCGAAGAAGTACGACTGCGAGGCCTGGCTGCCCGGCCAGGGGCACTTCCGCGAGCTCACCTCGTGCTCGAACACGACCGACTACCAGGCGCGCCGCCTCGACATCCGCTACCGCGCGGCCGGACGGCAAGCCGGCGAATCTGCACACGCTCAACGGCACCGCGGTCGCGGTCGGGCGCACGATCATCGCGCTGCTCGAGAATGGTCAGCTCGAGGACGGCTCCGTGCGCCTCCCAGAGCCGCTCGTGCGCCAAGGCGCGCCGGCGATGCTCCCACCGGCTGGCTCACGAAACGCCTGACGGAGTTCAGCGGCCGACGGCGCGCAGCTTGCCGACCTGCGGATCCAGCACGAGGAGGGCGGCGCGTGGCGGCCCGCAGGGCGCGACGCGCACCCGCATCCGGACGCCGAACGTGTTCCACGGCCGCACGAACGCGCTGGCCGTGGCACTGGGGCCGCTCGCGGCCTCGAGGATGGTCTGCGCGAACGCGCTCGGGCCGTTCGTCTCGGCCGCGGCGGGAACCAGCAGCTCGGTCACGGGATGGTGGACCGCCGCATCCTCGGAGACGCCGAGTAGGGCCTCCGCCCGCGTCGACATCGCTTGCACGAGCAGCGTCCGGTCGACGACCAGGAACGCATCGCGGCTGCTCGGGACGACGTCGCTCGGCGTCTCGAGCATCAGGCCGAGGCTGCACGCAGTGCACACCCGGGCTCCTGGCGACGGTGCTCTGCCACCCGGAGGCGAGGCGGCGCAATGGCCGCAGAACCACGTCCACTCGACTGGTTGCGCGTCGAGCGCCCCTTGAACAAGCCTCAATGAAGGCCGAGATTCAGATTTATTCGAGCCCATGACCCCGAGCAGCAAGGCTGCGATTGCGTCTACCCACCAGCATATGATGCTACTCGGATCCTGTGTTGCATTTCCACCTAGCTAGCCAACGGCTTTCTGACGCCGAACTTGTGCAAAAGACCGCTCTAGTTGGGTGTAGAACGTCGGATCGCATCTTGATGCCGGGGTAACGCCGGTTGCCAGCCGGTCGAACCCACCGAAATATCCCGCCGGAAATGCCGGCACGACTCTGCGGTGAGACCAGCTGGCTGACGGAGAGGGGGGGATTCGAACCCCCGAACGAGGTTGACCCCCGTTACGCGATTTCCAGTCGCGCCCGTTCAACCGCTCCGGCACCTCTCCGGGGGATCGCCGCAAGCGTAGCGAGCCGAGGCACCGCGCGGGCGTGGTGATCAGATCGCGAGGGCGTGGCCATCAGATCGCGAGCTCAGATCTGCCATGCCCCGTCTCGCAGCAGCGGGACCTCGCGGCCGTCGCGGGTGACCCCGCTGACCGCGAGCTCGTCGCTGCCGATCATGAAGTCGATGTGGATATCGCTCCTGTTCACGCGCTCGGCGGCTGCGCCGTCGACCGCGAACGCGAACCCCTGGCCGAGTGCGAGGTGACTGGCCGCATTCTCGTCCAGCAGCGTGTCGTAGAAGACCGTCCCGAGTTGCCCGATTCTGCTGCTGCGATCGACCAAGGCGACCTCGCCGAGCCGCGCCGCTCCCTCATCGCGTGCGCACAGCGTCTGGAGCGTCTCGGCCCCCTCATCGGCCTCGATCGCGATCGCGGCGCCGGACTCGAAGCGGATCCGCAGTCCGGTGATCAGCGCGCCCGCGGTGTACAGCGGCTTAGTCGAGCGGACAACGCCCTCGACGCGCTCCGGATCGGGAGTCGTGAACACCTCCTCCGTGGGGATGTTCGGGACGTGTGTGATGCCGCCCGCGGTCGTCAGCTCGGCCGCCTGCCAGCGGCTCCCCGGAAGCAGGCCGACAGCGAGCTCGGTCCCAGGCCCGGCGTAAAGGAGCTGGTCGAGCTCGAGCTCGTTCAGTCGCGCCGCGACCGCGTTCAGCTGGTCCATGCGGGCCTGCCAGGCGGCGATCGGATCGGGGTCGTCGAGTCGACAGACGTCCGCGATCTCCCGCCACAGTCGAGCGAGGGCGGCGTCGGGCGCGAGCTCGGGGTGCACCTGCGCAGCCCATCCCCGCGTCGGGCAGGGCACGACCGTCCAGTTGGTCTTGCGCTCGTTCAATAGCTCCGCGTTCTCCTTCACGCGGGGCAGCATGTCGCGGCCGGCCAGGGCGGGATCGACGCCGTCCATCGTCTGGAGCGAGACCGGACCCGTCAGGCGGATCGTGGCGGCTCGGTGCTCGTGGAGCGCGCGTACCCGATCTCCGATCCAGGGCGGGACGTAACTGAGCGTCTCCGGATCTGCGTGCAACGCCCGCGCGCGCTTGAAATAGACGTCGAACACCGCCAGGTCGACGAACTTCGCACCCTGCTCGTAGGCGACCTCGGCGATCGCTCGCGCGAGCGCCTCCTTCCCGGGATCCGACGAGATCGCGACGATCTGGCCGGGCTGCACGTTGGCGCCGAGACGGACGGTCAGCTCGGCCAGCCGACGGATCAAGTCCCGGTCGGTGTCGGTCACTTCGCCGGAGCATAGGGACTTGACGCAGAGACCCCGGCAGATCCAGCACAGCGAGTCACCCTGCCGGGAGCAAGATCGTGCACTAGAGTCCGGCGCATGATCACTGAGACGCGCCTGCTGTCCAACTACATCGCCGGGGAGTGGACGGCGGCAACCGATGCGACGGGCGAGCTCGAGGTCACCAACCCGGCGACCGGCGAGGAGCTCGCACGGGTACCGCTGTCCGGCCCGGCCGATCTCGATGCCGCGGTCCGAGCCGCCCGCGCCGCCCTTCCCGAGTGGCGCGCGGTGTCGGTGATTGCCCGCTCGCAGAAGTTGTTCCAGTTGCGCGAACGGCTCGTCGCCCGGCACGAGGATCTCGCCCGCTCGGTGACGACCGAGATGGGCAAGACGATCGGCGATGCTCGCGCCGAGGTCGCCCGGATGATCGAGATGGTCGAGGCAGCCTGCGCGATCCCGACGACGATGCAGGGGCGCAACCTCGAGGACGTCTCACGCAACATCGACGCCGAGACGATTCGCCAGCCGGTCGGCGTATGCGCCGCGATCGTGCCGTTCAACTTCCCCGCGATGGTGCCGTTCTGGTTCCTGCCGTTCGCGATCGCGTGCGGCAACGCGTTCATCCTCAAGCCGTCCGAGCAGGTCCCGCTCACGCAGCAGATCGCGTTCGAGGAGCTCGATGCGCTGGGCCTGCCGCCCGGCGTCGTGAACCTCGTCAACGGCGGTCGCGAGGTGGTCGAAGGGATCCTCGATCACCCCGGGATCGATGCGGTGTCGTTCGTCGGCTCGGCGCCGGTGGCCCGGATCGTGTACGAGCGCGCGGCCCAGGCCGGCAAGCGCGTCCAGGCGCTCGGCGGCGCCAAGAATCACATGGTCGTGATGCCCGACGCCGAGATCGACCAGACCGTGAACGGCATCATTGGGTCGGCGTTCGGCGCCGCCGGGCAGCGGTGCATGGCGGGCTCGGTCGTCGTCACGGTCGCGGGTGCGCACGAGCGACTGATGGGACCGCTGATCGACGCCACCGAGGCTCTGCGGGTCGGCAACGGGATCCAGGAGGACACGGACGTCGGTCCCGTCGTCTCGTGCGCGGCGCGCGATCGGATCAAAGAGTGGATCGACCGGGGCGTCGCCGGCGGCGCGAGCATCGTCGTCGATGGCCGCAATCCGGCAGGAGCCGATCCAAACGGGGCGTTCGTGGGCCCCACGATCCTCGACCACGTCACGCCGGAGATGGAGATCGCCCGCCAGGAGGTGTTCGGGCCGGTGCTGTCCGTGATCAGCGCGCCGTCGCTCGATCGGGCGATCGAGATCGTCAACGGCAGCCCCTTCGGCAACGGCACCTCGATCTTCACCGAATCCGGCGCCTCGGTGCGCCGCTTCCGGCACGAGGTCCAGGTCGGAATGATCGGAGTCAACATCGGCGTCGCGGCGCCGGTCGCGTTCTTCCCGTTCTCCGGCTGGAAGGACAGCTTCCTCGGCGATCTGCATGCGCACGGGCCGGACGCGGTGGAGTTCTTCACCCGCAAGAAGACGATCACGAGCCGGTGGTTCTCGAGCGGTCAGGGGAGCGGCGCGTACTTCGTCGAGCGGTAGCGGTGCACGGTCTCGGCGAGCCACGGCGCGGTCGCGGTCGGTGAGCCCCGCGGGGTCGCACGTGGTCTCGACGGCCCTGTATATCGCCCCACTGGAGCGGACGGAGGCCCCGAATGACCTCGACGAGCCTGGTTATCGACCCACTCGAGCCGCCCGCGGCGGCGAGTGGGCAGTTGACCGCCCACCATCTGGTTTTCGTCCCACTCGCCGTTTCTGGGCGCTCGAGTGGGCAGTTGTCCAGGTCCAGGAGGCGAGGCGGGGCGTCCGGGAGACGAGGCAGGGCGGGCGGGAGGTCCGGGAGGCGGGGCGGGAGGTCCCGGAGGCGAGGCGGGACATCTGGGAAGCAGCGTGACTGACGCAAGCGCCACAGACGGCAGCGGCCCGCGCGGGCACCGTGTGGTGATCGTCGGCGGCGGCTTCGGCGGCATCGAGGTGGCGAAGGGACTGGCCGGCGCGCCGGTCCACGTCACGCTCATCGATCGCACCAACCACCACCTGTTCCAGCCGCTTCTCTACCAGGTGGCGACCGGCGTGCTCTCGCCGGGGCAGATCGCGCCGGCGCTCCGCAGCATGTTTCGGGACCGGCCCAACGTGGAGGTGCTACTCGGCACCGTGGGCGACGTCGACTTGGAGCGCCGGGTCGTCCGGATGGCCGCCGAGCACGAAACCGAGGTTCCCTACGACTCGCTGGTTCTCGCGGCCGGTTCCGCCTACTCATACTTCGGGCACGAGGAGTGGGCCGAGCTCGCGCCGGGGATGAAGACGATCGACGATGCGGTGCGGCTCCGCAGCCGCATCCTCAGTGCGTTCGAGTTCGCCGAGCAGGCGACCGACCCCGCCGAGCGCCAGGAGTGGATGACGTTCGCGATCGTCGGCGGCGGCCCGACCGGAGTCGAGCTCGCAGGCCAAGTGTCCGCGCTCGCCCGTCACGTGCTTCGGGGCGAGTATCGGCATATCGATCCGGCGACGGCACGGATCGTGTTGCTCGACGCGGGCGACGCCGTTCTGAACACCTATCCGCACTCTCTCTCCCGGCGAGCCGAGCGCGACCTTCGCCGCCTCGGGGTCGATGTCGAGCTCCATTCGCCCGTCACTGCCGTCGACCTCGAAGGCGTCGTAACCGGATCCGGCGACACCCAGCACCGGATCCGCGCGAAGACCGTCATCTGGGCGGCCGGCGTCACGGCCTCACCGCTCGGGACCATGCTCGCCGAACGCAGCGGCGCCCAGGTCGACCGCAGCGGACGGCTGCACGCCGAGCCCGATCTGACGCTGCCGGGCCATCCCGAGGTGTTCGTGATCGGAGACATGGTCGCGATCAACGGCGTGCCAGGGACGGCCCAGCCCGCGATCCAGGAGGGCAAGTACGTGGCGCGCGTGATTCGCGCGCGCATTGAGGGGCGGCCCGCAAAGCCGCCGTTCCACTACGTCAACCTCGGCGACATGGCCGTGATCGGACGGACCGACGCGGTCGCGAACCTGTTCGGGCGCGTGCGATTGGGCGGCTTCCCCGCATTCGTGATCTGGGGGTTCGTGCACCTCGTGAACCTGGTCGGGTGGGGGAACCGCTTCGAGGCTGTGACCCGGTGGTTGTGGACGATCCTCGCCCGCAACCGCCGTGAACGGCTGATCAGCATGGAGAGCCTTGCCGACGATCCCGGGATCGATCAGGAGCTCGCGGATGTGCAGGATTACGAGGCGCACGAGCGCGAGCCCGAAAACGCCGCGGAGCACCCGCCCGAGAACGCCGCAGAGCGCCCGCCGGAGCAAGCGGCGCAGCACCCGCCGGAGCAAGCGGCGGAGCCCCCGTCAGAACACCCACCCGAGCAGCACTCCGTAACCAACCCGTGAACCTCCCAACGCGCGGGAAGGTTGCGCGCGGGCTGGGGGTCAATAGGGGGCAAAGGCCGGCGTTTGCACCGGCCCTACTGCGCGTACGCTCGCGCGAGGAGGTCAGCAATGTCCTTGCACCTGCAACCCGGGCGCGGCCCCCGGCGCCTGCTCGGCTTGGCGCTCGGCGCGGCGCTGCTCGCCGCGGCGGCGCCGGCCGTCGCGGCCGCCGACGCCCCTCAGGCAGCCAACAGCTATCGGCAGACGAATTTGATCTCGGACATCCCCGGGGTCGCCAGGATCACCGATCCGCACCTCGTGAACCCGTGGGGTATCGTCGCATCGCCCACATCGCCGCTGTGGGTCGCGAACAACAACTCCAACACCTCCACGCTCTACACGGGCGGGGTCGACGGCAGCATCCCGAGCATCGTCCCGCTGGTCGTCTCGATCCCGTTCGGGGCGCCGACCGGGGTCGTGTTCAACCCTACGTCCGGGTTCCTCGTGCACGTGAACCATCAGTCGGCGCCGGCGAACTTCATCTTCGACTCGGAAGCAGGTCGCATCACGGCATGGAGCAACGCCGTGTCGGGGACCAAGGCGACGATCGCGTTCGCCGATCCCAACGCCGTCTACAAGGGCCTTGCGATGGCGTCGATCGGAACCAAGTCGTTCCTGTACGCGACGAACTTCCGCGCCGGCACGGTCGACATGTTCAACGAGTCGTTCCACAAGGTGACGATGCCCGGTGCCTTTGTTGACCCCAGCCTTCCGCCTCGGTTTGCCCCGTTCGGGATCCAGCTGATCAACGGGATGCTGTATGTCTCCTACGCCAGGCAGGACGCCGCCAAGGAGAACGATGTAGCCGGGCCGGGGCTCGGCTTCGTCGACGTCTACAGCACGACCGGCGTCCTCGAGATGCGGCTGATCAGCCGGGGCGCGCTCAACGCCCCGTGGGGCATGGTCCTCGCGCCGGCGTCGTTCGGGCCGTTCGCGGGCGACCTGCTCGTCGGCAACTTCGGCGACGGCACGATCCACGCCTACGACCCCGTCAGCGGCGCGCCGCTCGGAGAGCTCCAGAACCCCGACGGCAACCCGATCGATATCAGCGGGCTGTGGTCGCTGCGGTTCGGCAACGGCGTGTTCGCCGCGCCGGACGAGCTCGTGTTCACCGCCGGGCTCGCCGCAGAGACCCACGGGTTGCTCGGCGAGATCGCACCCGCCGGCTGAGTTTCGGCGGCTCGCCGGCTGAGTTCGGCGGCTCGCCGGCTGAGTTTCGACAGCTCGCCGTCGCGACGGTGGGCCCACCTCCCCCCACGGTGGGCCCACCGACCCCCACGGCGGGCCTGCCGACCCTACGGTGGGCCGACCGACCCCGGCGCGGCGAATCGCTGTAGGGTCGCGCGGGACCATGCGCCCCTTCCTCCCGCGCGCGATCACGGATGCCGGCTGAGCTACTCGCCAGTCTCAGAAAGCCCACGGGCGACCGACTCGCGCTCCACTTCCCCGAGGGCACGATGACTTACGCCGAGCTCGCCGCCGCCGCGACGGGCGTGGCTCGGGCGGTCGAAGGCTCGGCTCGCGTCGCCCTCCTCGCCGAGCCCCGGCTCGAGACCTGCGTGGCGGTGATCGGCGCGTTGCTCGCGGGAGTGCCGATCGTGCCGGTCAACCCGCGGTCCGGCGCGAGCGAGCTGGCCCATATCGCCGCCGACGCCGATCCCGACCTCCTGTTACTCGCGCCGGGAACCGAACTCCCGGCCGCGTTGACGAGCTCCGGAGAGACAGTCGTCGTCGACCTCGCGCCGAGCGCGGGCTCGAAGCACGAACCGGCGGATCGGCCCGAGCCGCCAACCGACGCGCCGGCGCTGATCGTCTACACGTCGGGGACGACCGGGCCGCCGAAGGGCGCCGTGCTGCCGCGCCGCGCGATCGCGTCCAACCTCGACGCGCTCGCGGACGTCTGGGCATGGACGGAGCGCGACGTCGTCGCGCACGGGCTCCCCCTGTTTCACGTCCACGGGCTCGTGCTGGGCATCCTCGGCGCCGTGCGGCGGGGCGGGACCGCGCGCCACCTCGGGCGCTTCAGCCCGGAGGCCGTGTGCGATGCGCTCGAGGACGGCGCGACGGTGCTCTTCGGTGTGCCGACGATGTACCGCCGGCTCGCCGACGAGGCCGAGCGCTCGCCGCGGCTTGCGCGCGCGCTCGGCGGCGCGCGCATCCTCGTGTCCGGCTCGGCGGCGCTGCCGGCGGCCGAGCACGCGCGGCTCGAGCGCTCGACCGGCCAGCGCGTGCTCGAGCGCTACGGGATGACCGAGACGCTCATGAACACCGCGGTCAGGGCCGACGGCGACCGCCGCGCCGGCTTCGTCGGACCGCCGCTACCGGGAGTCGAGCTGCGCCTGCTCGACGACAGCGGCGTGCCGTTCGAGTGCTCAGACGGAGAGACGATCGGGGAGATCGAGGTTCGCGGCCCGAATGTATTCCTCGGTTACCTCGGCCGTGCGGATGCCACCGCGCAGGTCCTTCGCGACGGCTGGTTTCGCACCGGTGACCTGGCGACGCGCAGCGCGGACGGGTACATCCGCATCGTCGGCCGCCGCGCCACCGATCTGATCAAGAGCGGCGGTTACAAGATCGGCGCCGGCGAGATTGAGGCGGCGCTGCGCGAGCACAGCGCCGTCGATGACGTCGCGGTCACGGGCGAGGCCGACGCGGACCTGGGGGAGCGGGTCGTCGCTTGGGTCGTCCTGCGCGAGGGGGCCTCGGCGACCGCGGGCGAGCTGATCGACCACGTCGCCGCGCAGCTCGCGCCGCACAAACGCCCGCGGGTCGTGCACTTCCTGACCGAGCTGCCGCGCAACGAGCTGGGCAAGGTGCAGAAGGCGCGGCTGGCCGCCCGGTCGCCAATCGACGCGACCGCGGCAACCTAGTTCGACTCGGGGGCGTTCATGGGTGAGCGCCGGGCGGCCAGCCGTTCGACCGCGAGCGGGACCGCACCGAGCAACGATCGTCACTTTTGCGCGGCGATGGCCCCCGTTCCTGCGATGATCTCGGCCTTCGGTCGTCGATGGCGGTTTCGCGAACAGCCGAGAAGTGGGTGTACGACTTCGACGAGGGCTCGTCGAAGATGCGGGAGCTGCTCGGCGGCAAGGGCGCGAACGTCGCCGAGATGACTCGCCTGCTCGGAGCCGAGCGCGTGCCGGCGGGATTCACGATCACGACCGCCGCCTGCGTCGCTTATATGCGCGCCGGGCGCCACGAGCCCGACGGCATGGACGAGCAGGTCGCCAAGGCGCTGGACCGGCTCGAGCGCCGCACCGGCAAGCGGCTCGGCGACGCCGACGACCCCCTGCTCGTGTCGGTCCGCTCAGGCGCGCGCGAGTCGATGCCCGGAATGCTCGACACGGTCCTCAACCTCGGCCTCAACGACGCCTCGGTCCTCGGGCTCGCGCGCGCGACCGGCAACGAGCGCTTCGCCTGGGACTCCTATCGGCGCTTCGTGCAGATGTTCGGGAACGTCTCGCGCGGGATTCCGGGCGAGCGCTTCGAGGACGCGATCAAGGCGATCAAGCGCCGGGTTGGCGTGAGCTCCGACACTGAGCTCGATGTCGACGCGCTCCGCGAGCTGACCGCGTCCTTCCGCGCGATCTTCCGCGAGCACACCGGCGAGGACTTCCCGCAGGACCCGCACGAGCAGCTGCGCCGGGCGATTCGGGCCGTGTTCGACTCCTGGACGGGCGATCGCGCGGTCGCCTACCGTGGGATGAACCACATTCCGGACGATTGGGGAACGGCCGTGAACGTGCAGCAGATGGTGTTCGGCAACAAGGGCGAGACGTCCGGCTCGGGCGTCGCGTTCTCGCGCGATGAGCTGACCGGGGCACCCGAGCCGAGCGGCGACTTCCTCCCCAGCGCCCAGGGGGAGGACGTGGTGTCGGGAGCGCGGACGCCGCGCGACATCTCCGAGATGGCGCAGTGGCTGCCGGCGGCGTACGCCGAGCTGATGGAGATCCTCCGCTCGCTCGAACAGCACTACAAGGACATGCAGGACACGGAGTTCACCGTCGAGGACGGGCGCCTGTACATGCTCCAGACGCGCAACGCCAAGCGCCCGGCGCAGGCGGCGGTGCGGTTCGCCGTGGACGCGGTGCACGAGGGTCTGCTGACGCGGGAGGAGGCGCTCGCGACGATCGACGCCGGAGCGCTCGATGCGCTGCTGCACCCGACCTTCGACCCGGATGCCGAGTTCGTCGTACTGGCGCGGGGGGTGAACGCCTCACCGGGCGCCGCGAAGGGCGCGATCGTGTTCACGGCCCACGACGCCGAGGTCGCGGGGCACGAGGGACGGGAGGTGATTCTCGTGCGCCCATTCACCGACGCCGAAGACGTCGCCGGCTTCCACGCGGCGAAGGGCGTGTTGACAGCGGAGGGCGGGAAGGCCTCGCACGCCGCGCTCGTCGCACGTGGAATGGGACTTCCTGCCGTCGTCGGCGTCGAAGGCCTCGAGATCGACCTCGGGACCCGCACGCTCAGTGTCGACGGCGTCAGGCTGCGCGAAGGGGACCTGATCGCGATCGACGGCACGAGGGGCCTGGTGACCGCCGAGGATGTCCCGCTCGTCCCGCCGGCGGTCGATCGCAACTTCGAGCAGGTGCTTCTCTGGGCCGACGAGATCCGCAGCCTGGGAGTGCGCGCCAACGCCGACACGCCGAACGACGCCCGCCGCGCTCGCGAGCTCGGCGCCGAGGGCATCGGCCTGTGCCGGACCGAGCACATGTTCATGGCCGAGGACCGCCAGCCGAAGATGCGGGCGATGATCATGGCCGAGACCCGCGCGGAGCGCCAGGCGGCGCTGGCGGAGCTGTTGCCGCTGCAGCAGGAGGACTTCGAGGGGCTGTTCATGGCGATGACGGGGCTGCCGGTCACGATCCGCCTGCTCGACCCGCCGCTGCACGAGTTCCTCCCGAAGCTGCCGGATCTCGCCGCGCAGGTCGAGCGGGCCCGGATCGAGCGGCTGCCCGAGCTCGCGGATCTGGAGCGCCTGCAGGCCCGCGTCGAGGAGATCTCCGAAGAGAACCCGATGCTCGGCACGCGCGGCTGCCGGCTCGGAATCCTGTACCCCGAGATCTACGAGATGCAGGTGCACGCGATCATGCGCGCCGCCAAGGCGGTCGAGGTGCCGCCACACCCGGAGATCATGATCCCGCTCGTCGACTACGAGCAGGAGCTCGAGCTGATGCGCGAGCTCGTCGTACGGGTCGGCGAGCAGGAGGGCCTCGAGGTCGGTCGTGACTACACCGTCGGGACGATGATCGAGCTGCCGCGCGCCTGCTTCGTCGCCGATCGGATCGCTCGCTTCGCCGACTTCTTCTCGTTCGGCACGAACGACCTCACGCAGACGGCGCTCGGGTTCTCCCGCGACGACGTCGAGTCGAAGTTCGTGCCGGTCTACATGGAGCGGCACATCATCGACCGCAGCCCGTTCGAGACGATCGACCGCCCGGGAGTCGGCTGGCTCGTGCGGCTCGCCGCGTGGGTTGGACGCGAGGCCCATCCCGGCCTCAAGCTGGGGATCTGTGGCGAGCACGGCGGCGACCCGACGTCGATCGCGTTCTTCCACGACGCCGGGCTGGATTACGTGTCCTGCTCGCCGTTCCGGCTGCCGATCGCGCGGATTGCCGCGGCGCAGGCGGCGATCAGCAGCCCCCGGGGCGCCTGGGGCTGAACTCAGCGGACTCCTCGCAGCGGAGCGCGGGAAGACCGCTACAGTGCGCGGCGGAGCGTGGATTCGTCGAGCAAGCAGCTGCTGGCTTTCAGATTCGGGTCCGACTCGAGGTTCGAGGGCCAGCTCGTCGGCGCTCTGGAGCGGGTCGAGAGTGGCGGTGCGATTCGCGTGCTCGACGCGCTGTTCATCGCGCGCGAGCCCGAGACGGGCGAACTGACGGCCTTTTCGATGGGCGGAAAGCGATCCGGCGCGCTCACCTCTCAAATGCTCGACTTCCGCCTCGACCAGGGCGCCCGGGCGGCGGCGACGAAACGGGCACTCGAGGGCGAGGACGGCGAGGCCGTCAAGTCACTCGCCGACGGCCTCCAGCCAGGGGAGGCGGTCGCGGCGGTGATCGTCGAGCACGTGTGGTCTGGTGCGTTGGCGGACGCGGTCAGCCGGGTCGGTGGGACGGGCGTCGTGAGCGAGATCGTTCAGGCCACGCGCGTGACCGAGGTCGCGGACCGCCTCGCACGCTGATCACCCGGCTGGTGGCGCAGCCGCCTCAGGCGTGTCAGCGACCGCGTCGCGCAGCGCCGCCGCCGCCTCGGGCGTGAGCTGATGGCGCACGACCCGTCCGTTCGCGCCCGACACGGCGGACACCATCGCGTCGACGTCCGCCGGTGCGGCCATCATCACCAGCGCCGAGGACCCCTCGGGAACCTCGCTTCGGAGCTCGTTGAAGAACGCGTTCCGAAGGCGGGTCTCGGAGTGTTCCTGCGCGAGGCTGCCGGTCATGCCGCCGCCGACGATGCCGACCGCCAGGCCAGCCGGTCCGAACAGGAGTCCGACCGCGCCGCCGGCGATCGCGCCTTCCGCCGTCCCGCGCCCGAGCAATTCCTGCGAGTCGTCAGCGTCGACGTAATGGCCGGCGAACGTGCCCCGAACCACCATCCGGTCGTGCCGGTGATGCTCGACGAACGCGACCTCTTGCGCCCAGCTGATGCCGTCGACCTCGCTCGGCGCGCGCGAGTAGGCCTGCTCCGCGCCACCGGTCTTCTCGAACACGATCAGCGCGAACTGAAGGACGTCGGACCCCATCGGCGAGGAGAGTATCCATCAGATGCGCGTCGCGGGCAGCGACCGGGCACGGCGGCTCATGCCCTGCCACGGGTCTCCCTCGGCCAGACGCTCCTCGACGTTCCGGACGGTCCAACGATCCGGCCGCAGCGTCGCGTCCGACAGCTCCTCCCAGTGCAGTGGCACCGCGACGGGCGCCGCCGCCCGTGGCCGCACCGCGTACGGCGCGACCGCGTGCTGCGCATACGCGATCCGGTTCACGTCAATGTAGATCCGCGTGCCGCGATCGGCCTTGTGCCACTCCAGCGTGAGATGCTGCGGATCGTCCGCGACCATGGCCTCGGCGAGCCGGCGGGCGAACCCGTGCACATCCTCGAAGCTCGGCCCCCGCCGCAGCGGGCAGACCACGTGGATCCCGCGCGAGCCGGTCACCATTGCAAATGGGATCAGGCCGAGGTCTCGCAGGCGCTCACCCGCCGTGCGGGCGGCCGCGCGGACCTGGTCGAAATCATCGCCGGACGGGTCGAAGTCGAGAATCAGACGGTCCGGACGGTCCGGCTCGTCCGCGCGCGAGAGCCACGCGTGGAGCGTGACGACGTTCTGGCCGGCCAGGTACAAGAGCGTTGCGGCGTTGTTGCCCAGCACATGGGTGATCGTGCCGCCCTTCTTCGGGACGGTCGCGCGCTCGACCCACGGCGGGAAGTAACGCGGCACCGCCTTCATGAAGTAGCCCTCCGCCTCGGTGCCGTCCGGGTACGCCTGCAGCGCCAGCGGCCGGTCCCGGATGTACGGCAGCATCATCGGCGCGACGCGCTCGTAATGCCGAGCGAGATCGAGCTTCGTCACGCCGGCCTCGGGAAACATCACGCGGTCGGGGTGCGTCAGGCGCACGTCGTGGCCGCCGACTCGCAGCTGTTCGGTCACTGCACGCAGGTGAGGATCGAGATGGTCGCTATGGCTTGCGTCCCCAGACGGAGAACAGCAGGTGTGGCACGGTCATTGTGCCGGGAGTGTCGAGGTGCGCCCGGACGGCCGCATCGAGCGCGTCCAGCTCCCCCTCGCAGGCGATCTGGCGGGTGAGGATCTTGGCGCGCATCGGTCGGACCAGGTCGGGCAGGATCGTGTGCCGCGTGTCACCGCCGACGTGGTGGGCGGTGTGGATCGCGACGCCGACGTCGACCAGGCCCGCGTCACGGTACAACTCCGGGAGCCGGCGCCCGATGTGCACATCGGCGCCCTCTTGGTCGTAGGTCGCCTCGAAGATCGCGCCGAGCCGCTCCCACGCGGGATGCGAGGGCTCGCACAGCAGCAACGCGTCCACCTCTTGGCTTGCGACCCAACCACCCGAGCGGACGACGCGGACCATCTCGCGCAGGACCTCATCCGGCCGTGGGACGTTGACCAGCAGCAGCCGCGCGTGCACGAGGTCGAACGAGGCGGCCGGCAGGTGCGTCTCGCGAGCGTCGCCCTCAAGGACGCGGACGTTCGCGAGCGAACGCTCGTGCGCAAAGGCCCGGGCGAGCTCCACGTGGTCGCGGTCGCGGTCGAGGCCGACGACGGCGCCGCGCGGCCCGACGCGCTCTGACAGCAAATCGAGGATCCCGCACGGGCCGCACGCGATGTCGATCGCGCGCTGACCGCTATGCAGCTCGACCCGGCGCAGCAGCGCGAG
The DNA here is from genome assembly GCA_963763525.1 of uncultured Solirubrobacterales bacterium. Lineage (GTDB taxonomy): Bacteria > Actinomycetota > Thermoleophilia > Solirubrobacterales > Solirubrobacteraceae > Palsa-465. The sequence goes on along the minus strand of CAVXPA010000001.1, from coordinate 399,609 downwards.
CGCCTCCTCGCGCAACTCGAGCGATTGGCGCTGCAGGCGCTCTCGCTCCGCGCGGTCGCTCCCCAGCGTGTAAGTGTTCGGCTCCTGCACAATGAGCGGTACGTCCGCTCGCGGCGGACGGTTCGCGGCTTGTGGTTCTAGGCGTCGAGGGCGAGGAGGATCCGGCCGGCGATGGGCGAACGCGGCCTGGCCGGAGTGCTCACGAGCGGCGCTCGGGCACGAGCAGGCCGCGGTTGAACGCCTCGGCCACGGCTGCGGCGCGGTCGCTCACGCCGAGCTTGGCGTAGATGTGCAGCAGATGGGTCTTGACCGTGGCCTCGCTGATCAGGAGCTGGGCAGCCGCGTCGCGGTTGGAGGCGCCTTTGGCGATCAGCGAGAGCACCTCGAGCTCGCGCTCGCTGAGCGCGTCGTCGCCCGGCGAGCGCACCTGTGCCACGAGGCGTGACGCCACAGCGGGGGAGAGCACGGTCTCACCGTTGGCGGCCGCGCGGACGGCGCGGAAGAGCTCGCTGCGAGGTGCGTCCTTGAGCAGGTAGCCGGTTGCGCCGGCTGCGATCGCGGGCAGGACGTCGGCGTCCGTGTCGAACGTCGTCAGCACGAGCACGCGCGCGCTCACCCCGCTGGCGGCCAAGGCCTTGATCGCTCCGACGCCGTCGAGCTCGGGCATCCGCAGATCCATCAGGATCACGTCGGGTCGCAGCCCCTTCGCCCGCCGTACGGCGTCGTTGCCGTTGTCGGCTTCGGCGACGACCTCGAACGCGGGATCGCTCGCGAACATCCCCTTGAGTCCGTCGCGGACGACCGGGTGATCGTCGACGATCATCAGGCGGATCGGCGCGTCGGCGGCGCTCATGCCGGCATCGGGATGACGGGGATCGACGCGGCGATCGTCGTGCCGGACCCCGGCTCCGACTCGATCTCGAGCCGGCCGTCGAGCCCTTCGACACGCTGGCGCATCGCGGTCAACCCGAAGCCGCCGCTGTATGTGCCGTTGCGCCGAGGCGTCAGGCCGACACCGTCGTCTCGCACATCGAGGCTGACCTGGTCGTCCATGTAGGACAGGGTCAGGGCGACGTTGTGTGCGTGCGCGTGCTTGGAGACGTTCGCGAGCGCCTCCTGCGCGGTGCGCAGCAGCGCGAGCTCGAGCTCGGGACGCATCCGTGCGGGCGTGCCGCAGGTCGTCACGCGTGCTCCGATCCCCGTCCGCCGTGACCACTCGTTCGCGGTGTTGGAAAGCGCGTCGGGAAGCTGGGCCTGCTCGAGCGAGGAGGGCTGCAGCGCCTGGACAGATCGGCGCGCCTCCGCGAGGCTCTCGCGCGCCAGCTGCATCGCGGCGTCGGTGTGACGCTCGCCGTCCGGGTCCGCGAGCCGTGTCCGGCCGGCTGCCTCGAGCTGCGTGATGATCCCGACGAGTCCCTGCGCGAGTGTGTCGTGGATCTCGCGCGCCATCCGCTGGCGCTCGTCGAGCACGCCGGCCTCGCGCGCCTGAGCGAGCAGCTGCGCGTGCAGCCCGGCGTTCTCCTTCAACGATGCCTCGAGCTTCGCGTTCGCCTCGGTCAGGCCCGCGATCGCCCGCTTGCGCGCGTCGTCCTGCTCGTCCCTGACCCAGCCGAACCAGCAGATCGTCCCAGCGATCGCGAAGTTCACGAGGACGATCGCGATCCACCCGATCCAACTCCCCGCGGAGCCGTCGGGAAGCCCGCCGTGCTGCGAGGTGCCGGTGACCGCCGCCGTCGCGAGGACGCCCGCGATCACCCACCTGCCGCACAGGACGCGGAACGTCCAGATGTACCCGGTCCAGCTGAAGAAGCCGAAGATCGGGTCGACGACGACGAGCGCCGCCATCAGCACGATGAGGCCGGCGAAGAACACTCGCATCATTCGCGGGCGCGCGCGGTTGCCCGGGTTCAGCGTGTACATCGAGAGCATCCACGCCCCGGCCGCCAGCGCGAGCGACACGTCGAGGATGATGCGGGTGCGGTCGTGCGAGTCGATCGCGACGGCCGCGATCGTCGAGAGCACCAGCATCACGTACGGCATGGCGTCGAGCGCCGGGTTCTCCCACTGCTCCCAGCGCTCGAGCCTGCTCACCGGTTCTGTCGTGCTCACTGAAAGACCCTCAGACGCAGCTCATTCCCAACGAAACAGCCTAGCCGCCGCGAACGCGAGCACCACCGCGTAGACCGCCAGTACGACCAGGTGTCCCGCGGATGGCCACTGATCGCGCATCGTCTGCTGGATCGCGGCGACCATCGCGCCGAGCGGCGTGTAGTCGCTGACGTCCCGAAGCCCTGCCGGCATCGTCGCGCGCGGGATCCACAGGCCCGCGAAGAACATCATCGGGAAGAACACGATCGTCCCGAGCGCCGTTGCCATCCTGGCGGTGCGCGCGACCGCCGCGATCACCGCGCCGAGCGAGAGCATCGCGGTCGCTCCGAGCACGAGCGTGAGCGCGAACCCAGCCGCCTGGCTCGGGAGGTTGACGTTGAACGCGATCCGCCCGACCCCCGCGACCAGCACCAGCGCGACGAGGATCACGGCGACGCTGATCGCGACGTCTGAGCCGAGTAACAGGGACGGCCGGATGGGAGTCGTCGACATGCGCCGCAGCACGCCCTTCTCGCGGTACGTCGCGAGCGTCGACGGGAGCACCGAGAGGGCGATCACCGTGAGGACCATCGTCATCACGATCGGCACGTAGACGTCGATCACGCGCAGGCCGCCCAGCTTGGGATCGGGCTTGGAATGCACGGAGGCGAGGCCCAGCACGACGATCAGGATCAACGGGAACACGACGCCCCAGAACAGCGCCAGCGGCTCGCGCAGGAACAGCTTCGTCTCTGTCGCGAGCAGCCGCCTGGCCGGGGCCCCGCGGTGAAGTGAGATGCTCGATGTGCTCATCGGTGGATCTCGCTTTCGTGGGTCGGGTGGTCGTTGTTGTTGTGGCCGGTGAGGGCGACGAACGCGTCCTCCAGGCTCGTTTGCTCGACGCGCAGGTGGCGGGCGACGATCCCGTTGCTCGCGAGCACCGAGATCACCGCTCCGAGCAGGTCGCCGCTGCCGCTGACCGTCACCTGCTCGCCGCGACGGGTGAGGTGCGTGACCTCGGGCAGGTCGGTGAGCAGCTCGTCCCCGAACGGGACCGACGGCTCGAACTGGATCCGCTCATCGCCGCCGGCGCTGCCGGCCAGCGCCGCCGGCGTGTCGATTGCGACGACGGCGCCGGCGTCGATCAGTGCGACCCGGTCGCACAGCCGCTCGGCCTCCTCCATGAAGTGCGTGACGAGGATGATCGTCACGCCGCGCTCGCGGATGCCCTCGATCAGCTTCCACGTCTCTCGACGCGCCTGCGGGTCGAGCCCCGTCGTCAACTCGTCCAGGACCGCGATCCGCGGCCGGCCGATCAGCGCCAGCGCGATCGAGAGCCGTTGCCGCTGGCCCCCGGACAGCTGGGCGAAGCGCGTGCTTCGCTTGGCCTGCAGCCCGAGCGCGTTCAGCAACTCGTCCGCGTCCGCCGGATCGCGGTAGAACGACGCGTACAGCGCGAGGGCCTCGCCGACCTGGAGCTTCGCCGGCAGCTCGCTGTCCTGCAACTGGATGCCGACGACCTGGCGCAGTTCGTCGCGGTCGCGGAGCGGGTCCAGGCCGAGGACCCGCACCTCGCCCCCGTCGGGCTCGCGCAGTCCGGCGATGCACTCGACCGTGGTCGTCTTGCCGGCGCCGTTCGGGCCTAGGATGCCGAAGATCTCGCCGTCCTCGATCGCGAACGAGACGTCGCTGACCGCAACCGTCTCGCCGTAGCGCTTGCGCAAATGCTCAACTTCGATGATTGCCATCTCATCTCCTGAATCGGTGCTGCTTGACTGCTCCGATGCTCCAGGAGCGAGGGCTGCCTTACATCGCCCGGGCGGCTCGAGTTCTGCTGCCCGCCGGCGGAGGGCGCGATCAGCCGATCGGTTGATCCGTTACGGAGGGTCGCTCCGGCGCTACGGACGGTCGCTGTGGCGCTACGGACGGTCGCTGGGGCGCTACGGAGGGTCGCCGGGGCCGGCGCGAATCAGCTCGGCGAGCTCGCCGAGGCGCTCCTCGACCGCGCTGAGCTGGCCTCTGAGCGCGGCCAACTCGATCACGAACGGCTGTGCAGGTGCCGCCGTGCCGGCCGCTTCGTCCCCCGCGGGCTGATCGGAGTCCGGCTCCTCCAGCTGGAACAGCTGCGCCAGCGAGCCGGCGAGGACGCCGAGCACGGCGATGCCGGTGACCATGATTGCGACTCCGGCGACGCGGCCCGGCGTCGTCTTCGGCACGATGTCTCCGTAGCCGACGGTGGTCAGCGTGACGATCCCCCACCACAGCGCGTCCCCGACGGTCGCGAACTCCGAGTTCGTCGCGTGCTCGGCCTGGTATGCGGCGAGCGACGCGATCACGGTCACGAGAACGGCAATCAGCACCACCTTCCCAAGGCGGGCGGCGAACCGCCGCAGGCCCGAGGTCGCGAGCAGCACCCGAGCGACGCGCGCGAGTCGTGCGAGCAGCACGATCGCCGTCGCGCTGCTGACGCTCGGGATCAGATAGAACGGGAACGTGACCACGACGATCGCCAGGTCGATTCGCCCGTCGCGGCGATGCAGGTAATCGGGCACGATCCGGCGCTGCATGAACAGGTCGACCGCGAACACGAGCCAGGAGCGCGACCCCGACGACGATCTCGACCGCGCGGGATTTGGGCGAGGTGACGAACAGTGGGACCAGCGCGGCGAGCAGGATCGGGATGTTCCAGATCGACTGCCAGCGCTCGCGCGCCTGTACCTGCTCCTCAGTGACGGGCGGCCGGGGGGTCATCGCGGGTCCCGTTCGCCGCGTACTGTGCCCTTCCTGCCGCCGCCGCGAGCGGCCGCTCGAGTCCCGCGGCGCGCTCGGGAAACGACAGCGCCGCCGGCCGTACTAGCCTGCGAGTGAAGGTGTATTGATGGCAGTCGAGTACAAGGACTACTACGAGGTTCTCGGCGTTTCCCGCGGCGCGAGCCAGGACGAGATCCGCCGGGCGTACCGCAAGCTCGCGCGCGAGTACCACCCCGATCTCAATCGCGAGCGGGACGCGGAGGACCGCTTCAAGGAGCTGGGCGAGGCCTACGAGGTGCTCTCGGATCCCGAGAAGCGCGAGCGCTACGACCGTCTCGGCACGCAGTGGCGCCACGCCGAACAGGCCCCGGGCACGGGCAACTTCGAGGACTTCTTCGAGCAACAGGGCTTCGGCGACGGCGTTCGCGTCGAGTTCGGCGACGGGGCTTTCTCCGAGTTCTTCGAGCGATTGTTCGGCGGCGGCGGCGCCCCGACGGCGACTCGGGCCGCGGCGCGGGCGCGACCGCGAGGCGCTGCTCGAGCTCTCGCTCGAGGAGGCGCTCGCCGGCGGCCGGCGGCGGCTATCGCTCGACGATGGCCAGCGCCTGGAGATCGACATCCCCGCCGGCGTCCGCGACGGTCAGCGGATCCGCGTCGCCGGCCAGGGCGTCTCCGGGCCGCGACGGCGGTCCGCCCGGTGACCTCTACCTGTGGGTGGCGCTCAAGCCGCATCCGCGGTTTCAGCCGACGAGGGCGACGACCTCGACGTGGACGTGCTCGTCGCGCCGTGGGAGGCCGCGCTGGGAGCCACGATCCCGGTGCCGACGCTGACCGGCCAGGCGCAGGTGAAGCTGCCCGCGGGCTCCTCGAGCGGCCGCCGTCTGCGGCTGCGCGGCCGTGGCCTGCCGACGGCGAACGGCGGTCGCGGCGATCTCTACGCGACGGTCGAGATCACGGTTCCCAAGAAGCTCACCGACGAGGAGCGCGAGCTGTTCGAACAGCTCGCGAGCGCGTCCGACTTCAACCCGCGCGAGCACCGGCGATGAGCGCTCGCGGCAGACCATCGGTGCAGGCGCGCTTCGAGACCACTGAGCTCGTCGTGGAGGAGCCGGTGGAGCCCTCGGTGCTCGCGCGCGAAGCGGGGGTGCGCATCGCGCTCGTTCACCGCTACGTCGCGTTCGGGCTGTTGGAGCCGTGCGGGGGGACGAGCGAGTCGCCGCTGTTCGCTCCGAGCAGCGCGGGGCGCCTCGCCAAGGCCGAGCGCCTGCGGCGCGACCTCGGCCTGAATTACGCCGGGGCCGTGCTCGCGCTCGAGCTGCTCGACCGCATCCTCGAGCTCGAGGACGAGCTGCGGCGAGGCTCTGGCACCTGAGCCTCGACGAAGCGGAACTCCGCCGGATTCAGCTCGCGCGTGGCCGCGAGATACTCGCGCATGTAGCCGGGCCAGTTGGCGACGTTCCGGCCGCCGGCATCGCGGTACCACGAGTCGCACCGCGTCCATGCCGTGCCCGCGAACCGCGCCTGCAGCGCGCGTTCGCTGGCTGCTGCGACCTCTGCCCTGACCTCGATCGCGGCCGGGTCGCGACTCTGGAGGAGCTGCAGCGCCCGGCGGATGTAGGCCGCCTGCGCCTCGTGGTAGAAGATGATCGAGCCACCCGAGGTGTTCGTGTTGGGCCCGTACATCAGGAACATCGAGGGGAAGCCCGGGACCGTGATCCCGAGGTGCGCGCGCGGGCCCTCAGCCCACTCCGCCTCCAGCTCGCGGCCGCCGGCGCCGGTGATCCGCATCGGGAACATGAACTCGTTGGTCCTGAAGCCGGTCGCCCAGATCACACAGTCGAGCTCGTGCGTGCGCCCGTCCCGCTGTGACGATCCCGGTCTCCGTCATGCGGTGGATCGGGGTGTTGACGAGCTCGACGTTCTCGCGCGCCAGCGCGGGCAGATAGGAGGAGCTGAACAGCACGCGCTTGCAGCCGAATGTGTAATCCGGCCAGACCTTGCGGCGCAGCTCGGGGTCGCGGAGCTGCCAGCGCATGAACGCCGCTGAGCGCAGCTCCCACGAGCCGGCCGATCGTGTTGGGATGGCGGATCGCCATCGTCAGCATCTCGCAGTAGTTGAAGATGAACCTGCGCCGCAGCTCCTGGAGCGCCGGCGCGTGCTCGATCAGCGCCCTGAACGCCTCCGGGTAGCGACGGTTCTTGCGCGGCAGGAACCAGTTGCCCGTGCGCTGGAACACCGTCAGCTGTTGCACCTTTCCCGCGATCTCGGGCACGAGTTGCACCGCGCTGGCGCCGGTGCCGACGACCGCGACGCGTTTGCCCGCGAGCTCGTAGGCGTGATCCCATCGGGCCGAGTGGAAGGTGTGGCCGGTGAACGTCTCCGCGCCTTCGATTCGCGGCACCAGCGGCTTGTCCCAGCTGACCGGTCGCGATCACGATCGCGTCCGCCTCATACACGCTCGCCGTGCTCCGTCGCGACGCTCCAGCGGCAGGCGGCGTCATCCCAGCTGCACGAGCTGACAGTGCTCCCGGTCACGATCAGCTGCTCGATGCCGTGGTCCCGCACGACGCCGCGCAGGTATTCGAGAATCTCGCTCTGGGGTGAGCAGAGCCGCGACCAGTCGCGGCGCTGCGCGTAGGAGAACGAGTAGAGATGGCTCGGGACGTCGCAGCACCACCCCGGGGTAGGTGTTGCGGAACCACGTGCCGCCGAGCTCCTCCGCCTGCTCGAGGATCGTGACGTCGGCGACTGCGTGCCGGCGCAGCTCGATCGCGGCCGCGATGCCTCCGAACCCCGCGCCGACGATCGCCACCCTCATAAGCGACATTCACCGCCCTGGAGCACCGGCGATCACCACCCTCATGAGCCGCCTATCACCACTCTGGTGCGCCGACGGATCGGGATGTGGCCGGACGCCGGCCAAGCGAGCCTGGTTAACGTCCCACTCGAGCCGCCGCCAACGCCCAGTGGGTAGTTGACCCGCCACCACCGGCCCAGCTCTAATTGGCCCCAGGTGGGCGGCCGTCCGCGCCGGGAGGCCGCGGGTCATCTCCGGTCGTGTTGCTCGAAGCCGCGGTCGGAGGTCCCGCGCCAGGCCGTTTGCGCCCTTGCCGTCCGCGGATCGCGATGAACGCCCCGACGGCGGCCGCGACGATCGCGATTCCGATCAGCACCCACGCCCACGCCGGGAGCCCGCCGCCGCTCGATGTCGTCGACTTCTTCGCGGCGGCTCCGGCCACCGCCGCTCCCGCCGCCGCGCCGGCCGCGACCGCTCCGTGATGCGATGAGGTCGTCGTCGAGGTCGTTGTCGACGTCTGAACGACTGTCGTCGGCGGCGTGGAGCTCGTCACGGTGGTCGTTTGCGTCGAGGTCGTCGTAGTGGCGGGAGTCGTCGTGGTGGTTGGGGTCGTCGTGGTGGGGGGGGTCGCCGTTTGCGTGTGGGTCACGGTCGTCGTCGGCGCCGTGGTGCTCGTGCTGTCCGCCGGCGCGGTGCTGGTCGTCGACGCGGCTGCCGTGGTAGCTCGCGCCGTCGAGGTGGTACTCGTCGCTGTCGTGGTGCCCGCGCTCGTAGTCGCCGTGCGCGCCGGGGTCGTCCGGCTCGTGGTCGTGGGCAGGGTCACGGACCCACTCACCGACTGCGAGATGCTGCTGACGACGCTCTGCGCGGCACCGGAGCCGCACGCCGTCGCCGGCATGGACGCGGCGAGCACGGCGGCGCACGCAACCCAGCGTCGCGAACGAGACCTTGTTCTCACCCGATATTCCCCCGCACGATCTCGATCGCGTCGAGCAGGAGCCCGGGCGCCGCGACGACCGCAACCGCGGAAGTCGCGGCGCGCGAGCGCCGTCGACGCTCAGCTGTCGAGGATCCGCGCCTTCTCCTTCGCGAACTCCTCGTCGGTCAGAATCCCCTGCGCCTTCAGATCAGCGAGATCCTTCAGCAGCGAGACGCGGTCCTCGGCGGCAGGCGCCGGCGCGACGGCCGCGACGGGCGGCTGCTGGTAGACCTGCTGTTGCTGGTCCTGCGACGCGTCGTACTGCTGCTGCTCCTGGTCGGACCAGCGGTTGTACTGGCGCCGGCTGACCCTGTTGGACACGGCCGTCGCGGTGCCGGCGACGACGGCAGTACGGGCGATTCCGCGAATCAGTCCGGGCATGCTGTCTCCTTTGTGGTCAACTTGCCGCTTCGGCGGCGTCGAGGGCATCGATCAGGTCCTGCACGCCGATCCGCTCGAATGCGATCGGGATGCCGCCGTTGCGGCGAACGGCGTCGACGAACGGGGCCGCCCAGCGGTTCTCGTAGACAATCAGCAGGGCGGCGCTCCCGGGTTCGATCTCCGCGGCGGCCTTCTCGAGATCGCTGTCGTCCAGCAGGCCGGTGCTCGCTCCGGCGAAGGCGGTGAGCTGGCCTGCGCTGTCCTCGTCGAGGTCGGCGATGTCGAAGCCCGAGAACGTCCCGTCAGCATCCTTTTGGACGAACCGCACATCGAACACGCGAATGATCCCGCGGTCGACCAGGTCGAGGAAGATCGGGATCGCCTCGCCGGTCATCGGCGCACCCGGCGGGTAGCCGATGATGACGACGTCGATCGGGCCTAGATGATCTTCGCTGGCTGCCATGTGAGTCCTCCGTACACGACTTCGGGTGGGCGTTTTCAGGTCTGCTCCGCCGACTCACCACGCCGGATGACCAGCTTCCGGATCTCGGTGGCGAGAAGGATCGTGAGGGCCGACACGATACAGATCAGCCACTCGTGCAGATCGAGCCCGACCGTGTCGAGAATCCTGTTCAGCAGGCCGAGCTGGGTGCCCAGCACGATCGCGATGATCGACAGGCCGGTGGTGAACACGAAGCGGCCGTCGTCGCCTACATGTTTTCCCCCATGTATTCCCACGACTCGCCGCCTATTATCTAGCCTCCGGCGCGGCTCATGTTCTCCGCGCCGAAAATCAGACCCTCTTCGCTGACACCCAGCGTTGATGGTGCGCGGATCGAGCGGTGACGGGTGGGCGCGGGCGCAACAGACATTTCCGGCGACGCCGGAGCGCAGCCGCCTGGTGGACCGAGCGCGAGCTCCGCGTCCTCGCGCCGGATGCTCGCGCCGCTCGCGCTGACGCAGTTCGTCGCGAGCTTCGCGGGCTCCAACATGAATGTCGCGATCAACAACATCAGCAAGGACCTGAACACGACGATCCACGGCGTCCAGACGGCGATCACGCTGTTTCTGCTTTGCATGGCCGCGCTGATGATCCCCGGCAGCAAGCTCACCGACCTGTGGGGACGCAAGCGGTGCCTGATAAGAGGTCTTACGGTTTATGGTGTTGGCGCGGTGATCGCTGCGCTCGCGCCCGTGCTCGGCGTGCTGATCGTCGGCTACTCGCTGTTCGAGGGCGTCGGCTCGGCGTTGATGATCCCGCCGATCTACATCCTCGCGACACTTGCGTTCAGTGACGTCCGATCGCGCGCCCGCGCCTTCGGCCTGATCAGCGGCATGGGCGGCATCGGCGCGGCCGCGGGACCGCTGATCGGCGGTTTGATCACGACGACGATCAGCTGGCGCGCTTCGTTCTTGCTGCAGGCGGCCATCGTGGCGGTGATCATCTACCTGAGCCTGAAGCTCACCGATCCACTCCCGCCGGATCCGACGCGCCCGTTCGACAAGCTCGGAACGGTGTTGTCGGCCGCGGGCATGACGTTCCTCGTCATCGGGATTCTGCAAGCCGGCAGCAACAACACGTTGCTCGTCGTCTTCATCGCTCTCGGGGCTGTGTTCCTGGTGTCGTTCTTCCTCCACGTTCGCTCGGCCGAGCGAGCGGGGAAGGAGCCACTGCTCTCGACGAGCCTGTTTCGCAATCGCTTGTCAAACCTCGGGCATGGTCACCCAGAACGTCCAGTGGCTGCTGCTGATGGGGATCACCTTCACCGTGTCCGTGTTCCTGCAGACCGAGCGCGGCTTCAGCGCGATCAAGACCGGCGTGATCTTCACGGCGGCCACCTGCGGGATCCTCGTCTCCTCACTGACGCAGGAGCGGCTCGCCAAGCGCTACGAGCAGCGGACCCTCATCCGCGCCGGCTTCCTCGTCACGATCGTGGGCGTCGGCCTGCTGCTCGGCTTCGTGAAGCAGTCATCCGACATTTGGGCGTTCGTACCCGGACTGCTCGTGATCGGTCTCGGCCTCGGGGTCATGTTGACACCGTCGGTCAACATCGTCCAGTCCGCCTTCCCGGAGGAGAAACAGGGAGAGATCTCCGGACTCTCGCGAGCTGTGTCGAACCTCGGCTCCTCACTCGGCACCGCGATCGCCGGGACGATCCTCGTCTCAGATCTCGCCAGCGGCAACCGCTCGTACGTTCTCGCGATGATCTCGCTCGGCGCGATCGGGCTGATCGGACTCGCGGCCGCGATTCTCCTGCCAGCCTCCGCGAGCGACTAGGCTTGGCCGCGAACGCTCGACGCGCCCGCACGCTCAGAGCGGCGGGCGCAGTCGGAAACCCAGCCGGGAAGAGGAGGGAGCGATGCCGACTCTGGTGGCAATTGGCTATCCCGATGAGGGAACCGCCGCGCAGGCGCAGGCGACGGCCGAAGGATTAGAGGCCCAGAAGATCCTGCGCGCGGAGCAGATCGCGTCGATCTCACGCGATTTCGGCGGCAACTACCACGTTCGCACGACCTACGGGGTGAGCCCGACAACGGGCGGCGCGGTCGCGGGTGGCGCGGCGGGCCTGCTGGTCGGGCTGGGGTTACTGATCCCGGTCGCGGGACTGGCAATCGGAGCAGGCGCGGGTGTTCTGCTCTCGCGCTTTCTCGACGACGAAGGGATCGACAAGGACTTCCGCCGGCAAGCGAAGGATTACCTTCAGCCGGGAACCTCCGCGCTGTTGATGGTCATCGCAGAGGTCAAGGCCGATGAGGCGATCGCGGAGCTGCGGCAGTATGGCGGCACCGTGATCCAGACCTCGCTGTCAGACGAGGACGAGCGACGGCTGCAGGAGGAGCTGCAGCTGCCGACCCCACCGGCGGAGACTTAGCTTAGGTCCCGCCGGCCTGCGCCGGCACCCTGACTTCGATCACGCCGCGCTCGGGGCCGCGGAGCAGGAACGCGTCTCCGTAGTCGAGATCGCGCAAGTGGTACTCGGGTGCGATGTGAAGGAGCGCCTCGAGTGCGGCCTTGATCTCCAGCCGGGCGAGCGGCGCCCCGATGCAAAGGTGACGACCGGCGCCGAAGCCCAGGTGACGACCGACATCGCGACGGACGTCGAAGCGGTCCGGATCCGGCCAGCGCGCCGGATCGCGATTGGCCGCCGCGAGCAGGTTCCAGACGACGTGCCCGTCCTTCAGCTCCGTTCCAGCGAGCACGGTATCCCGCTTGACCACCCTCGGATCGGCCTGAGCGATGCCGCACCAGCGTGAGATCTCCTCGATCGCATTTGGGATCAGCTCCGGCTCTCTGACGAGCACCTGACGCTGGTCCGGGTTCTCCTCCAGCGCGACCAGGCACACGCTCATGAGCTTTGCGGTCGTGTCGTAGCCGGCCAGCAGGATGTTGACCACCGACGAGCGGATCTCCGCCTCGCTCCAGTTCGGCATGTCCACTATTACGGTGAACAGGTCGTCTGGCCGCTCGCGGCGATGTCGCTTGATTTCCTCGTCGAGGTAAGCATTCAGCTCGGCGAGCGTCTCGTCCATGAGCCGGCGGATCTCCGCTGACTCGTGCCCGTACGCGTTGTTGCCCGTGACATCGTTGGACCACCGGCGGAAGTCCTCGTGGTGCTCCTCGGGAATGCCCAGCATCTCGGCGACGATCACGACGGGGATCTTCGTGAACTCCTCCAGGTTGAAGTCAGCCTGACGCTCGGCGAACGGGCCGAGCAGCTCCTCGACGACCTCGCGGATGCGGGCCTCCCACTGTGCCGCGTAACCGGGGGTGAAGTACCGGGACACACCCTGCCGCAGGCGCGTGTGCTCGGTGCCGTCGGCGATGATCATGTTGGGCGCCTCGAACCAGAAGGTCGCTTCGGGATAGCGCGCTCCGATCTGCCCATACGTCTCCTGGGTGGGATCGGAGAGCACCTCCGTGCAGTCGTCGAAGCCCGGGACCATCCATGCCTGCATCTTTTCGTTCCAGACCACACGCCCGGCGGCGCGAATCTGGTCGTAGACCGCATACGGGTCGCTGCGAACACCAGGATCCGACATGAGGTCGATGTCAAATTGTGGGATTGCCACCGGCTCTCTCCTTCCTAAAGGTCAAGTGTCAGTCAGCCGCTGCATCGAGCAGCCCAAGCACGCGCTCGGGTGTCAGCGGCAGTTGCGTGACGGCACGGCCGACCGCGTCGGCGACCGCGTTGGCCACCGCTGGTGGCGCGGCGATGATGCCACCCTCGCCGACGCCTCGGTATGAGACCTCTTCGTGCAGCTCGGGGTGCAGGTGCTCGATCTCGATCGGAGGGATCTCCATCGCCGTCGGCAAGAGATAGTCCATGAACGTGCCGGTGAGGAAGTTCGCGTCGGCATCGTAGGCCGCGTGCTCATACAACGCGACGCCGATGCCCTGGGCGACGCCGCCTCGGATCTGCCCGTCGACGATCGCGGGGTTGATCAGCGCACCGCAGTCCTCGACCACCAGGTAGCGCTTGATCTCGACGCTCCCTGTCCCCGGGTCGAGCTCGACGATGCAGGCATGGGTACCGCCCGACCAGCCGCCGCGCATGGCGCCACCGAAGTAGCCGCTGCTGCGCAGATCCGGTTCTTCGTCGCCGTCCGCACCGAAGTACGCCGCGGCCGCGACCTGCGCGAGCGGCATCGCCTGCCCCGGATCGCCCTTCGGGGTCACCATCGCGTCGACGATCTCGAGATCGTCGGGCGAGATCTCGAGCATCTGCGCGGCCCGGTTCAACACCTTCTCCTTGACCCCGCGCGTCGCTACGAGCGCCGCGCCGCTCGCCATCGTCGCCGCCCGCGAACCGCCGGTCCCGAGCATGCTGAACGGGGCCAGGTCCGTGTCCCCGTGCAACACGCGGACATGCTCGAGCGGGACGCCGAGCTCAGTCGCCGCGATCTGCGCAAGCGTCGTCTCGTGCCCCTGTCCGTGCGGCGCCTGCGCGGTCATCACCGTGAGCCGGCCATCGGGTTCGAGCTTCGCGTGTGCCCGCTCGCCGCCGAGCTCGAATCCGAGCGCCTCGAAGAAGTCCGGTGGCCCGGGCGCCGCCTCGATGTAGGTCGAAAAGCCGATTCCGAGCAGGCGACCCTGCTCGCGCGCCTGACGCTGCTCCACTCGAAACGCGTCGTAGGCGAGTAGCTCCGCGGCGCGCTCGAGCGTCTCGAGTGACGTCACATCCTCGAGCGTCGGTCCCGTCAGCATCTTGGTCGGCTGCTCCGCGGGCGTGATCAGGTTGCGCCGCCGCACCGCGACCACGTCGAGGCCGAGCTCACGCGCGATCTGCTCGATCAGCAGCTCGCGGAGGAGCGTCTCGACCGCCCACGGGCCGCGGTACGCGCCGGAGGACGCAGAGTTCGTCGCGACGACGGTGAACGACCAGCGCATGCCCTTCAGGCGCCAGGAGGAAGGGAGGTTCGTCCGGATCGACCATCCGAACACCGCGGAAGGGAACGACACCAGCGGGTAGGCGCCCTGGTTGAGCGTCATCCGGACGTCGAGGCCGAGGATCGTTCCATCGTCGTCGACGGCGGCCGACACCTCCAGCTCCTCGTCGCGTGCGTGCGTCGCCGAGGTCATGTTCTCGAACCGGTCCTCGACCCACTTCACCGGCCGTCCGAGTAGCTTCGCGGCCGCGCAGACGACCGCGTCCTCGCGTGACGTGATCGCCTTCTGCCCGAACGCGCCGCCGACGTCGGGCGCGATCACCCGCACGCGGTCCGGTGGGTGGCCGAGCAGCATCGAGAGCGTCATGCGAAAGCCGTGGGGCGACTGGGTTCCGGCGTAATAGGTCAGATCGCCTGTGCCGGGGTCGAAATCCGCGAGTCCGCAGCGACCCTCCATCGGCACCGGCGCGACCCGCTGCGGGCGCAGCGACATCGTCACGCGCCGGGCGCCGTCGAGCACGGTCGGATCGCCGAACTCGCGCTCCTCCGAGTAGAACACGTTCGAGGGCACGTCCTGGAAGATCGGCGGGATCGACGGATCGAGCCCCTGTTCGATCGTCGCGACCGCGTCCAGCGGCTCGTAATCGACCTCGACCGCGTCGCAGCCATCCTCGGCGGCCGCGCGCGTCTCGCCGATCACGATCGCCACCGGATCGCCGATGTGGCGCACGCGGTCGGCCGTGAGCGCGCCGAACACGGGCCGCAGATAGCCCGGGATCTCCATTCCGTTCTGAAGCGCGTTCAGGCCGAGGTCGGACTCGGTCAGCACGGCGACGACACCCGGCAGCGATCGCGCCTGCTCGACGTCGATGCCGTTGATCTTGCCGTACGGCAGCGGGCTGCGGACGAACGCCGCGTGCAGGAGCCCCTGCAGCCAGATGTCGCCGACGTAGCGCCCGTGCCCGGTCAGCACCCGCTCGTCTTCGATTCGCGCAACGCTCTGGCCGACGAACCTTGCGGCTGGGGCCACGCTCATCGAGCGGAGGCCCTCCGAATCGGCCTGCGGTTGGGGTCGCGCGCGGGCCGGCGCTGCGCCGGCCGGCGCAGGCGCGCGGCGTTGTGGTCACGCAAGCGCGCGTGCGACTGCTCGGCGTCGGCGAGCGGAACGTCCGCGCCAGACGCTCCTGCTGCCGGAGGCGGGGGGTCAGTGGGCGGATCGCCGCCGCCGCCGTCCCCGTCGGAACCGCCGAGTGACGGGCTCGCGCGCCGGAAGTAGATAGCTGGGGCAAATCCGGCCGCGAGGAGCCAGACCAAGCCGGTGATCACCACGAGCGGATCGGGCGGTGAGCTACCGGCGACGATCGAGGGCGCGAAAACGACCAGCAGGCACATCGGCCCCGCCAGGCACGCGAAGGCGACGCGAGTCTGGAAATGGGACCGCCGCTGCGTCCAGGGAAAGTCCGAGCGCGGACAGGCGGAGAAGCCGACGTACACGAGCCAGAAGACCGTCAGGACGGCCGCAAGCGTCAGCGTCATGTCCGGGAAGGTATCCGAACCCCGGCCCCTGGCGCAAGCCGGGCTGCCGCCGGGCGCTGACTCACAGCACGAACGGAATCAGCATCTTGGTGTGCTCGCGATAAGCGGGGTAAGCGTCCGGAAACGTGCTCGTCAGGAGCCTTTCCTCCACCGTCGCGCTGTAGATGAAGTAGGCGCCGCCCAGGGCCAAAGCGATCAGCCAGTAGATGTTCGTCGCCAGCGCTGTGCCCAGGACGCCGAGCAGGATGCCCGAATAGATCGGATGGCGAACGAAGCGGTAAGGGCCAGAGGTGACGAGCTCCGGCTCGGCTTTCTGCGTCATCGGCATCCCCCAGTTGCGGCCTAGGTAGATCCTCGCCCACACCGCCAGCCCGAGACCAGCCACGAGGATGACCATGCCGAGTACGCGCACGGGCACGCTGTGAACCGCCAGCGTGTTCGTCCTGAACACGCGCACGAGGACGATCCCAGTGATGACCAATAGCCCGGGGGCGCGCACCCGGCCACCGCGTGAGCCCTGCTTGGCGGTGAATGCAGCGATCAGCCAACCCACCCAGAACACGCCCCAGATGACGAAGACGGCGGTCGTCAGGGACACGGGCCCGGGAGGCCGAGCTGCTCAGCCGCCGTAGAACGTCCGCTCGCCGAGATCGCGCATCAGGAGCGTCGCGTCGTCGGCGCGTCCTTCGGGCTGCTCGGCGACGCCCGCATCCACTACCTCCCCGATCACGACCGCATGATCGCCTTGTTCGACGCGTTCGGTCACGCGGCATTCGAGATGCGCGATCGGTCCCTCGAGGATCGGCGCCCCCGTGATCCCGGTGCGGAACGGCAGCCCGCCGATCCGCTCCGCATCCACCTCGGGCGTCTTGAAGAACTCAAACGCGACGTCGCGTTGACCCTTGCCGAGCACGTTGAGCACGAAGGCCCCGGCCGCTGGGACGACCTCATACGAGTTGGTGTCCGCCTTCACCGCCACCACAACGAGCGGTGGCTGAACGATGCCTGGGTGACCCAATTGACGGTCGCCGCGGTTACCTCGCCGCTGTCCGTCCGGCCGGTCAGCACGTAGATGCCGTACGGGATCATCCGCAGCGCTGTCTTCTTCGCATCCTCGTCCATCGGCTCTCCTCGTGGTCGGGTTCGATCGACACCATAGGATGCCACCGCCGGACGGCACGTGCGCCCGCTGAGAAGAGCGCGACGGCCACGGATTGCAAGCCCAGATGGGGTAGCTTGTGGCGCGTGGAGCGCCGTCGCTTCGGACGCACCGGGTGGGAGGTGCCGGTAGTCGGGCTCGGGACCTGGCAGACGTTTGATGTGGGTCCCGGCGGCGAGCGGAACGCCCGCGCCGTCGTCGATGCCGTGTGGGCCGGCGGCACGCGTCTGTTCGACTCCTCGCCGATGTACGGGCGAGCCGAGGGGGTGCTGGGGCGCGCGCTCGGCGAGCGCCGTCACGACGCGCTCGTGGCGACGAAGATCTGGACCAGCTCGCTCGTCGAGGCGCGGCGGCAGTTCGAAGCGCAGCTCGAGTTCTTCGGTGGACGTGTGGACCTCGAGCAGGTGCACAACCTCGTCGCTTGGCGCGAGCACCTGGAATGGATGGAGCAGGAGCGCGCCGAGGGGAGAATCGGCTTTCTCGGCGCGACGCACTACGCCGCCAGGGCATTCGAGGAGCTGGAGCGCGTCATGCTCACGGGGCGGATCGACGCGATTCAGGTGCCCTACAACCCACTCGAGCGCGACGCCGAGCGGCGCATTCTGCCGCTCGCCGCCGAGCTCGAGCTCGGCGTCATCGCTATGCGACCGCTCGGCGGCGGGCCGCTCGCGAGGAGATTTGACGCGGGCGAGCTGCTGAAGTGGACACTCGCCGACGAGCGCGTTCACGTGGCGATTCCCGCCACCGCCGAGGTGCCGCACGCGCAGGCCAACACCGCAGCCGGGGCCAGGCCCTGGCCCTCCTCGGCCGAGCGACAGAGGCTGGTCGGCCTGGCGCGATAGGCTCACGGCCGACCCCGAAGGACGACTGGCTACCCGACCGAGAGGATGATGAGGTATGGCGATGGGAGATCCCGCCTACGAGCGTGGGTGGAAGCGGTTCGGCTTCGACACGCTGGATTTTGGCCCGCAGCGGATTCACAACGGAGAGGGCGAGGTCGACGTGGCAATCGCGATCGACCGCGGCGTCGGCAATCCGTTCGTCGCGTACGTCGTCATCCCTCCTGGCGTCCGCGAGGCGCCGCCGCTCGGCATGCACGTCCACCGCAGCGAGGAACTCGGGAGGGACGTCGAGGAGTGGTACGTGATCATCGACGGCACCGGGATCCAGCGGTTCACGAACGGCGACTCGGTCGAGTTCGGTCCCGGTGACCTGATCGCGGTCTATCCAGGCACCGGCCACTCGCTCGAGGTGACAAGTGACCGAGCGGTCAAGATGCTCGGAATCATGACCGAGTTGTTCACCGGGGTGCACCCCGACCACCCCGAGTGGCCCGACACGTGGCAGCCGCGGATCCGAGTGCTGACCACAACTGACACTTTGAATCCGACGACGGCCGAGTGCACCGACTGCGGCGAGCGGTGGGAGCGTCCGGACGGCGACGAGGGCTCCAACACGCTGCCGGTGTGGGCGGACGAGCACGCGTGCAGCCGGGCGACGGGCGCCGTGCACGCGGGCATCGGCGAGCGAGCCTGATGGCTTAGCTGTCAGCTCCGCAGATCCGCTGAAAGCGCTCGTTGGGGACGTATCGCGCCCAGTCGCCGGGGGTGAGGTTCGTCTGCAGCGTTTGACAGATGTCGTGGCTGACGCTCTCCGGGTTCAGGTCCCAGACGATCACCGCCCCGTCGTCGCCCCCGCTCGCCAGGGTTCCGTTGGGCGCAAACGCGACTGTCGTCACCGAGTCGGTGTGGCCGCTCAGCGTGGCGATCAGCGATCGCGAGCCGTGCACGTCCCAGAGCTTCACGGTCGAGTCCTGGCCCGCGCTCGCCAGGATCTGGCCGTTGTCGCTGAATGCGAGGTCCTGGACCGGTCCGAGGTGGCCGCCGAAGCTGCTGAGCTGCTGCGGCGAGCGGCGGTGCGTCGCGAGGTCCCAGAGCACGATCGACCCGTTGCCGTAGCCGGCGGCCACGGTGCGACCGTCGGGGCTGACGGCGGCGCTGTAGAGCTGCGGGCTGTTGGTGAACTTCGCCGCGAGCTTGCCGGTCTGGACGTTCCAGACCTCGACGTCGACGCCGGCCGCGACGAGATAGCGCCCGTTGGGGGTGAACGCGAGCCGCTCGTAACCGCCGATCTCCGTCGAGGTGTTGCCGAGCTTGCCGACGATCCGGCCGCTGTGCAGGTCGTAGAGCATGATCGGCCCGGGTATCCCAGCCATCGCCAGCGTGCGTCCATCGGGGCTGAACGCGACGAGGTAGAGAATGTCGAGGACGCCGGGCGGCACGTCGACCCGCGCCACGACCTTGCCCGTCTGCGTGCTCCAGATCCAGGCGGAGTTTCGCCCGGCGGTGGCCACGAGGCGATCGTCCGGGCTGAAGGCGACATCCCGGGTCGTGCTGCCCACACCCGGCTCGGCGGGATCGGGAACGAGCCGCCGGATCAGTTGATGGGTCAGGCTATCGAGCAGCCTGATCGTGCCGCCGCCGTCGGACGCCGCGAGCAGCTTGCCGTTGTGGCTGAAGGCGACGCGCTCCTGCACGTATCGATCCAGCAGCACGGCGCTCTGCAGCTTCCAGAGCTGGACGGTGCCGTCCGTCGTGGAGGACGTCGCGAGCAGACTGCCGTCGGGGCTGAACTGGACGCCTGAGAGGTCGGTGCTCAGCGGCGGAAGCGCGGTCAGCTCTGTGCCGCTCGTCGCATCCCAGAGGGCCGCGGTGCGGCCGCTGACCGTCGCGATCATGCCCCCGTCCGGGCTGAAGGCGATCGCGTCGACGGCATCCGGGTTGCCGGTGATGGTGCTCAACAGCCGAGGCCGGTGGGTCGACCAGACCGTCACGTTGTGATTGGGTGCAGCGGTCGCAATCGCATTGCCACCGGGACTGAACGCGATCGCCACGCTGTTGATCGGGTCGCTGTTGCCCGGTAGTGATTCCAGGACCTCGCCGGTGCGGACGTTGACCACCTTCACCGTTTGGTGATCGCCGACCGCGGCCAGGATGTTCGAGTCGACGGGATCGAAGGCGATCATCGACGTCGACTTCGAAAACAGCTTGAGCACCCTCACGAGCCGGTACGACGGAAGCGCCACGACATCGACCGTGCCGCTGAGGTTGGCGGTGGCGACGGTCTTTCCGTTGGGGCTCAGCGCCGCGTAAGCGACGTTCAGCTTGGGCCGGGTGAACGATCCCAGCTGGCGCTGGAGGTCATGGGCGTCCAACAGCGCGAACCCGTCGTAATAAGTCGCGAGCATGCTGCTCCCGTTCCGGCTATAGGCGATCTCGTCTCCCGTGAACTCACCCGGGCTGACACTCGTCGTGCTCCGGTGCGTGACAGGGTTCCAGAGCGTGATCGTGCTCGGAGTTGCGGTCGCGAGTGTCCGGCTGTCGGAGCTGAACGCGATCGAGAGCACGCCGAAGCGCTCGGGTGGGATCGAGCCGGAATAGAGCTGAGCCTGCTCGGTGAGCAGGCTCGAGCGCGCCTGCTCGGTAGGGGAGATCCGGAAGGCCTCGAGGGCCAGCAACATCGACAGATCAGGCCGCGTCTGGTGAAGCGACGCGGCCTCGAAGGCGACCTCGCCTGAGTCCGCCAGCTGACGCTGGGTCAGCGCCGTCTGACGCTGCTGTGCCCTGACGACCGCCAGCGTTCCGAGCGCGGCCGAGATCACGAGCGCGACGGCGATCGCGGCGACTGTCGCGACGCGGCGCCGCGTGGTGGCCTGTTGACTGGCGAGAATGAAGGCGCGCTGCTCAGCGGTCGCGGTCTCAGCGTGCGAGCCCTCATCGGCGAGCCAGCGCCGCGCGTCCCGCAGGTCGCTTCCCCGCAGCAGGAGGCTGGCGTTGTGGCCCGCGCGTTCCCACTCCTTGGCCCGCACGGCGAGCCGGGCATGCGCGTCGACCCATTGCAGGTCGGTCTCGAGCGCGCTGATCAGCTGGTCGATATGGGCGTCGAACGGGTCCTCGTCGCGCAGCTCGATCCAGTTCGGTCGACTGAGCTCTAACGGCACCGCGTCGACGGCGACGTCGCGGGCCAACACGGGAATCAGGCGCTTGTTGGCGGTGATCGCCAGACGCAGCTCCTGCCCACACTCATAAGAGCTCACCGAGTCGGGGCTGATCACGAACACGAACGCGCGCGCCGACTCGATTCCCTTCTCGATCCGCTCGCGCCAGTCGGCGGCCGGGGGGATGTCGGCGCGGTCGAGCCACACCGCCTTGCCCCGGTCCTCGAGCGCGCCGACGAGCCGGTTCCAGACGAATCCGGCGTCGGCGCGCGCGTACGAAATGAACACATCTGGACGGTCCGGGCGCTTGGTCGCCTGGCTGATGGCCGTTGGCGGGGTCTGCATCTTGCTCTACGTTCGACCCGGACCCGTGCGACGTCGCCGTGACGCCGGGCCACGAGCGCGCGGGCCGATGTTCGCATACCCGCCGCGGCCAAGCGCCGAACCGCCGCGGCCCCCTGCCGAACCAGCGCGCGCACATTGGCCCGACCGGGACGAAACGATGGCCTAGTACGCCGGGCGTACTAGGCCGGCGTCCACTGCCGCCCGAACCAGCGCTTGATGCGGGTCGCGCCGAACTCGCGCTTGTCCGCCGCGAGCGCCGCGGACGGCCCCTCCAGCGAGCCGGTTCGCTGCTCGCCGAAGAACGTCACGTCGACGAGGGCGACCTGGCCCTTGCCGAACTCGAGGTAGCAGATCCCCCGGCCGCCGTACTCCGCGGACGATTCGGTGCCGCGGATCTGCGCCGCGATGTGTTGTGCGGCGACGGCCGCGTGCCCCTCCGCGAAGACCCCCGCGCGCGGCGTCCCCACGGCGGCCACGTCGCCGATCGCGAACACACCGGGGTAAGACGTCTCGAGCGTGCGCGGGTTGACCGGGATCCACCCTTCCTTTGTCATGCCCGATTCCAGGACGACGGCGGGAGCGCGGTGGACAGGGACGCCGAGGAACAGGTCGTACGGCATCTCGCCTCCGTCGCGCAGGATCGCCACGCCACGCGAACCGTCGAGCTCGCAGACCTCGCGTTTGGGGTGCCATCCAATGCCGCGCTCGGCGAACGCGCTCTCGAGCGCCGCCGACGCGTCCGGGGAAGGGGGGATCGGACGGCCGAAATCGACCACGAGCGAGATCTCGCTCTTGTCGCGAAGGCCACGGTCGGTCAGATGCTCGTGCATCAGCAGGGCCGTCTCGCTCGGCGCAGGCGGGCACTTGTACGGCGTCGACAGGACGCCGATGATGACGCGACCGCCGCCGAATGCGTCGATCGCATCGCGGGTCGCGAACGCCGACTCGACCGAGTAGAAGTCGTGACCAAACTCGAGCAGCCCGGGCGTGGCGGCCGGGTCGAGGTCCGCTCCAAGCGCGACGACCATCACGTCACCGTCGAACGAGCCGCCGTCTGTCACGACGCGCCGGGCCGTGGGATCGATCGACTGAATCTTCGCCTGGACGAATCTCACGCCTGGCTTGACCGCGTCGCGGTAATAGTGTCGAACGCCGCCGGCCTCGGCGCGTCCGAACATCACGTCGAGCTTCGAGAAGCCGAACACAAACGAGTCGTTCTTATCGATCAACACGGACTCGATCTCGTCGCCGAATTCCTCCGACAGCCGCGTCGTCAGCTCGAGGCCCCCAAATCCTGCTCCAAGCACCAGAACACGCATCGCCGGAGCCTATCCGGTTGGGGGCGACGATTGCATGTCGCTTGCGCCGACTGGCGACGGTTGATCGCCGCCCGGCCGTGGCTCGTTTATATACTCGCCGCGCGGCAACCACCCACTTGGACGTCGCGACAGCAGTCACTCGGCAGAGGAGAGGTCAATGGGCAAGGTCGAGGGTAAGGTTGCGTTCATCAGCGGCGCAGCGCGCGGCCAAGGTCGCAGTCACGCCGTCCTGCTGGCGCAGGAGGGCGCCGACATCATCGCGGTTGACATCTGCGGCCAGATCGACTCTGTGCCGTATCAGCTGGCCAAGCCGGCCGACCTCGAAGAGACCGTCCGCTTGGTCGAAGCGCAGGACAGGCGGATCGTCGCGCGCCAAGCGGACGTGCGCGACGTCGCCGCGCTCCGCGCGGCGTTCGAGGAAGGTACCCGGGAGCTCGGCCCGGTGGACATCGTGCTCGCGAACGCCGGCATCGCGCCGCTGCAGGTCAACCCGATCGATGACGAGTGGTATGACGTGATCGATGTCAACCTGACAGGGGTCTGGAACACCGTTCGCGTCGCGATTCCCTCGATGATCGAGCGCGGACAGGGTGGAGCGATCGTGATGACGAGCTCGACCGGGGGCCTGATGGGCGTCGGGACCAACGAGCCGGGGCTGCTCGGGTATGTGGCCGCCAAGCACGGCGTCGTCGGGCTCGTGAAATCCTGGGCGAACTACCTCGCGCCGCACAACATCCGCGTGAACAGCGTCGCGCCGACCGGCGTCGCCTCGCCGATGGTGCTCGAGAACGAGGCACTTCCCGGGTTCATGGAATCAGAGCCCGAGCTCGCCGCCGCGATGTCGAACGCGCTGCCGGTCGAGCTGGTCGAGCCAATCGACATCTCCAACGCCATCCTCTACCTGGTCTCGGACGACGGCCGTTACGTGACAGGAACGGTTCTCCCAGTCGACGCCGGCGCGTTGAACAAGCGCTGAGCGCATCCGTATTCAGTGCCGTTGCGCGCGTGCGTGAGAACGCTGACTTTCAGCGAGCTGTGACCGCATACCGGTTCTGGTTCCGACAGTGTCCGCGGAGGGCATCTTCAACGGCAATCGCGAGCTCGGGCTGGCCGAGAACGAGAAGCTCCTGATTGCTTCGACGGGTCCGCGTCAGGTCGCGTTCACGCTCAACTCGGACACGCCGTACGGCGCGGGCACGCTGGACCTCTCGAGCGGGCCGATGGTCGTCGAGCTGCCCGCCGGCGCCTGCTCGCTCTGCGCGCGCTGCCCATCGGCGGCGAGGTCGCGAAGGCGCTGGACGCTCTGCGCGCGGTCAAGATCTATCCATTCGCGAGCGCTTCAGACCCCGAATTGCTCGGATTCGAGGACACGTCCGCACACACAATGGACAGCACCTGCCTCCGCTGGGAGGACAACATCCAGTACTGGGAGGTGCACCGGGTCATCGATGCCGAGCCGCTCGTCGACGAGTTCCGTCCGATGTACGGACTGCTGCCGGCGCTGGGGATCGCGAAGGGCAGGTCGTTCTCGCCCGACGCGAGGATGAAGGAGATCCTCGAGAGCGCGGCGCGGGCCGGCCGCGAGCAGCTGCTGGTGTCGGCGTTCGCGTCCTCGCGCCCCGACATCCGGGCGTGGCCGGACCACCGCTGGGATTGGGTCGGGCTCGTGTCCGACAACGCCGACTTCGAGACGCCGGCGGGCCTCGATCTCGAGGCGCGCGAGCGGTGGTTCGCGCAGGCGATCGTGGCTTCCCCGGCGCCGGATCGGCGGAGCTGAGGTTCGGGCCGGCGAAGCCCGACGGCGATGACAGCGCCTGGATCCAGACTCTGCCCGACCGCGGCTGGTTTGCCTACATGCGCATCTACGGGCCCGAGCAACCCGCGTTCGACGGCTCCTGGAAGCCGGGCGACTTCGAAGCGGCCGGTTGAGTCAGCCGAGGAATCCCCTGACCGCCTCGATCAGCGCCGGAGCGTTGAAGATGTCGTAGTGGGTGAGGCCAGGAAGGACGCCGAGCCGCGCGCTGACCCGCCCTGAAGCATCCCAACCGGCGTCGCGCAGGCCGCCGCCGAGCAGCGCGTAGAAGTCGGCCATGTGCGTGACCGAGATGCTGTCGGCGTCGGCGTACACGAGCATCGTCTCGACCGCGAGCTCGCGAACCTCCTCGGTCCAGTCGTACGGCCGGCGGAGGAGCTCGCCGGTCTTGTCCATCAACGCCGGAAACCCGTCGGGGTCCGGTGCGACCTCGGCGTAGAGGCGGTACATCAGCGAGTGCCGAGCCTGAGCGAACATCGCGCTCCCGACCTGGTCCATCTGGACTCGCACGTCGGGGAACCACCCGTCCCGCCGGCACGGGAAGGAGACCAGCACCACTTTGCGCAATCGGTCCGGGTGCTGGATCGCGGTCCTCAGGCTGGAGCCCGCGCCCAGGGAGTGGCCGACGAGATCGGCCCGTCCCAATTGCAGGTGGTCGATCGTCAGGGCGATGTCGTCGCCGAACGCCTCGTAGCTGAACGGTCTGTCGATGTCCGGCGTGTGGCCGTGGCCCTGCAACTCGAGCGCGATCACCTGCCGGTCTTCCGCGAGTGCGCCGATGATCTCGGGAGACATGCCGATCGAACCGAATCCGCCCTGCACAATCACCACCGGCGTACCGCCGCTGCCGTAGCTCTCCCAATACAGCTGCTGTCCGTTGACGGGTGCGTATCCGCTCTCGCCAGGCGTGTCCATCGGCGCTCCTTTCTCTCGTCTCGGGGTCTTCAGGCTAAAGACCCCGTTGAGCGCCGGACCTCATCGGACGCTCGTGACGGACCGCACGCGGCCGCTCGTGACGGAGCGCGCACGGCCGCTCGTCCCAGAGCGCGCAACGCCGCCGGTTATGCTCAGCGAGCACGATGAGCGCGATCATGTACGTCAAGCCGGGGTGCCAATACTGCCGAGCCGCCCGCGAGCATTTCGCGGCCGAAGGAGAGACGGTCGAGGAGCGCGACGCGACCACGAGCGCGGCTTGGAGGGCCGAGCTCATGGAATACACGAAGAATCGTGGCACCGTGCCGACGATCGTCTGGGACGACGGGCGGCGCCAGGTCGGATTCCCGCCCGGCCGTGGTTGACGCGTGCACTGAGCGGTCGGTCGCCCGCTGATCCGGATCGCGCCTGGAAATCGTCCCACTCGAGCGCCGCGCGACGGCCACTGGGACGTCGACCGCCGTGTGGACGGTTAACTACCCACTCGCCGACTTGAGCGGCTCGAGTGGGTAGTTGTCCAGCCTCCGGATGGTTAGGCTCCCCGGCATGCCCGACAATCACGACGAAGAGCTCACGTTCAAGGCCCTCGAAGGACTGACCGCCGAGGCGCAGAGCGAGCACCCGCCCGGCTCGACGAGCTGGGTCCCCGAGGGATCGCGGACGCAGCGCATCAACGACGCGATGACCAAGGCGCTGCGCGCCAACGGCGGGAAAGTGCCGGGCGAGCTCGAGCGCGTCCCGTTCCTGCTTCTGACGGCGCGGGGGGCGAGGTCCGGCGTGCGCCGTACCGTGCCGCTGTGGGGCTCGGAGATCGAAGGTCGCCTCGTGGTGGTCGCGTCGCTTGGCGGCGCGGAGCACCACCCGCCCTGGTTCCACAACGTCGTCGCGAATCCGGAGGTGACGGTCGAATGGCAGGGCGAGACGTTCGCGGCCCGCGCCGTGGTGCTCCAGGACGAGGATCGCGACGCATTGTTCGCCGCCTGTGCCCGCCTGCTGCCCCAGTTCGCCGAGTACCAGCAGCGGACGACGCGCCTGCTGCCGGTCGTCGAGCTCGTCCGCCTCGCGTAACGGCGGTCGTCGAGCAGGTCCGCCTCGCGTAACGGCGGTCGTCGAGCTCGTCCCACCGCGTGAACGACCGCCGGTTGGCGACGCGCGCGGCGGTCGCGAGCGCGATCCGGGAGCAGCCGGGCTGCTAGCGCTGCACTAGCTCCCGAGCATCGAGGTCACGGCCGACGGGTCCTTGTAGTACACGTCGAGCTCGGTGATCAAGCCGTCGCGCACCGTGTAGACCTCGACGAACGACATCTCGACCTTCTCGCCGCTGGCCCGTGAGGTGAAGGTCAGCCGGAAGCGCACGGCGATCGTGTCGCCGGAGCGCAGAAACTGGACGTCGGGACCGGGCGTCAACTCCATCGCCCCGAAGATCGTCGCGGTGAGCCCGAAGAAGCCGTCCGGGCCGTGGTACTCGCCGCTGTACGGAAGTCCACCGGCTTCGTAGCAGACGAAGTCCTCGTGCAGCAGGCCGCGCGCCGTGTCGAGGTCGCCTTCGACCATCGCGCCCATGAACTGCTGGATGGTGCTCAGAACTTCGTCGACTGTTGACGTGTCCGTCACTGATCTCCTCCCCTGCTTGAGTGACACCTCGAGGCAGGTATATCATCTACCGGCCGCTTGGTTCAACCGGTCGGCCGACACCAAGGAGCGAGGTGAGCACATGGCCACGAGGGAAGCGCAGAGCTTCTGCCGCGTCTGTGCCGCGCATTGCGGCATGGTCCTGACGATCGACGACGCGCAGAACAGGATCGTCAGGATCCGGGGCGACAAGGAGAACCCGGTCTCGCGCGGATACGTCTGCTTCAAGGGGCTCCAAGCCGAGGAAGCGCACCACGGCCCCGCGCGGTTGCTGCGGCCGCTCAAGCGTCAGGCTGATGACACCTATGCCGAGATCGAGAGCGAGCAGGCACTGGACGAGATCGCCGAGAAGTTGCGCGACATCCTCGACCGCAGCGGCGCGGAGGCGGTCGCCGCCTACATGGGCACGGCGGCCACGCTCGCTGCCACGCACCGGATGCAGAACGCGTTCCTCGAGGCGATCGGCTCACCTCAGTACTTCTCTCCCGGCACGATCGATCAATCGGCGAAGATAGTGAGCTTCGAGCGCCAGGGCGGTTGGTGGGCGGGGTTGCAGGACATCACACAGTCCGAAGTGCTGCTGTTCTTCGGCGCGAACCCGCTCATCTCGCACTCGACCCTGCCCGTGATGAGCAACGATCCCACGCGCGTCCTCAAGCAGGAGAAGGCGCGCGGCCTGAAGCTGATCTGCGTCGACCCGCGGCGCACCGAGACGGCGCGTCACGCCGACCTGCACCTGCAGCCACTGCCGGGCCGGGACGCGGCGATCGCGGCGGCGATGATTCGCGTGATCCTGGAGGAGGGATGGGAGGACCAGGAGTTCGTCGCGCGGCACGTAGGAGCCGACCGGATCGCCGACTTGAAGGCGGCGGTCGAGCCGTTCACGCCCGATCTGGTGGAGCGAGCGGCGGACCTCGAGCCGGGCCAGATCACGGCTGCGGCGGCGCTGTTCGCGCGCGACTGCAAGACCGGCGCGGCGTACGCCTCGACGGGGCCGAGCATGGCGCCGTTCTCGAACCTCACGCAGCACCTGGTCGACACGCTGAACATCGTCGGCGGCCGCTTCCGGCGCGCGGGGGACAAGGCGGTTGTGGACGTGATCGCGCCGGCGATGCCGCGTTACGCGGAGGTGATCGGCCCACCACGATCGTGGCGCGCATTCCCCGAGAGCCGGATCCGGGGCGTTGGCCGCCTCGGCGAGGAACGGCTCACGAGCACCTTGCCCGAGGAGATCCTGACTCCGGGGGCGGGGCAGATCCGGGCGCTGTTCGTCGCGGGCGGGAACCTCGCCGCCTGCCTTCCCGAGCAGTCCAGAGCGGTGCGGGCACTCGCCTCGCTCGAGCTGCTCGTCGCGATCGATCCGTACATGTCGGCGACGGCGCAGCTCGCCGACTACGTGCTGCCGCCGCTGATGATGTACGAGCGGCCGGACCTGCCGATGAGCTACGCGGGCTACGTGATCCAGCCGACCAGCTGGGCTCAGTTCACGCCGGCGCTGCTGGAGGCCCCGGCCGGATCGGATGTGATCGAGGATTGGTACGTGTGGTGGGCGCTGGCCAAACGGCTCGGCGTGCAGCTCGAGTTCTACGGCGTGCCGGTGGACATGAGCACGCCGCCGACGACCGAGGAGCTGCTCGCGAGCCGGCTCGCCGGCGCCGCCGTCTCGCTCGAGCAGCTCATGGAGGACCTGAAGGAGTCTCCTGCGGGCCGGATCTACGAGCACCCGACGGCGATCGTGCAGCCCGCGCGGCCCGAGGCGGAAGCGAGGTTCGATGTCGTGCCGGAGGACGTGGCCGAGGAGATCCGCCAGCTGCTTCAGTCCGACGAGCTGCGCGAGCCCGGCCTTCTCGCCGGCTTCACGCACCTGCTCTCCACTCGCCGCACAAACCAGGTCATGAACACGATGGGAATGGCGCTTGGTCACACCCTGCGGCATGCCCCCTACAACCCCGCCTACCTGAGCCCGGAGGACCTGTCCGCGCTCGACCTGGTTGCCGGCGACTCGATCGAGATCGCCTCGCGGCACGGCGCGGTCCAGGCGATCGTCCAGCCCGACGAGCGTCTGCGCCGCGGCGTGGTCTCGATCTCGCACGGTTGGGGCGGCCTGCCCGGAAAGTCAGGTCCGGGTGTCAACGTGAATCAGCTCACCAGCTGCGACACCGACGTGCAGACGATCAACGCGATGCCGCGCATGTCCGCAATCCCGGTCAGGATCACGAAGATCGAACCCGACGGCGCCCGGACAGACGCGGCACGGGCGGCGAGCGTCGCCTGACGCGGTTGCTCGCAAAGGGTTGAGATGGCCGACTGCCCACGAGACCGAAAGGCACGAAGTGAACGATTCGGCAACAGCTGAGCTGGCAGTCAACTTCGGCGATCCCTCATTCATCGCCGACCCGTTCCCCGTCTACGAGCAGATACGCTGTGCCGGGCGGGTGGTCTGGAATCCCGCGCTCGGTGCGTGGATGCTGACGTCCTTCGACGACTGCACCGGGGTGCTACGCGACCGTGGTGACACGTTTGGTGAGATGAATGCCGACGTTGCCTTCTGGTTCGACGCGCCCAACATGCTCACCGTCGACGGCGCGGAGCACGCCCGCTTGCGCGACTGTCTGGACCCGATCTTCACGAAGAACGCGGTGGCCGAATGGGAGCGGCGCGTGGTCGAGGTAGTCGACGAGCTCCTGACGCCCTTGGTGGAAGGCCGCGACGACTTCGACCTGATCGCCGATTTCACGAAGATCCCCACGATCATCGTCGGCGAGTTGATGGGCGTCCCAGAGCACCGTCACGAGGACTTTCGCAGGTGGTCGCACACGATCGCCGGCGGGATCGCGTACGGGCACGAGCGCCCTGACATCCGCCAGGCGATGGAGCGGGTGTCGGAGGAGATCAACGCGTACCTGACCGACGAGATCGAGCGTCACCGTCAGGGCGAGTTCGACGATGTCCTGAGCCGAATGCTCGCGATGTCGGAGATGAGCGACGCCGAGATGCGCTCGACGGCGATCGTCCTGCTGCTCGCGGGTTACGACACGACCGCGAAGCTGATGGCCGCGTCCCTGGTCGTGTTCGAGCAACACCCGGAGCAACGCGCGATGCTGGCCGAGAATCCGTCACTGATGCCGAGCGCGATCGATGAGGTGCTGCGCTGGACGGGCATCGCGCACATGGTTCCGCGACGCGTGCTGCGAGAGACCGCCGTGGCCGGGACGACGCTCGCGCGGGGTGACGTCGTCTACGCGATCACGGCCGCCGCGAACCGCGATCCGAGCCGGTGGCCGGAACCGGACCGGTTCGACATCCTTCGGGCAGCGAAGTCGCACCTGGGATTCGGCTACGGTCCGCATCTGTGCATCGGGGTGTGGCTCGCGCGGCTCGAGGCGAAGGTGGCGTTGCAGCGCATCCTCGAGGTCGCGCCGGAGTACAGCCTCCGCGGGATCGAGTACGGACCGTCGTTCTTCGTCCGTGGGCCCGAGCAGGGGTTCCTCGACGTCGCGGTACGGTCGGCATGAACCGTGTGCGTGAGCAGAAACCCCGTCGCGTTCGCGGCGCGCGTCAGTGGGAGCGCGCGGTGCTGCCACCGTCGACCGGCAGCAGAACACCTGTTATGTAACTGCCCTCGTCGCTGGCGAGGAACAGTGCGGCGCGAGCGATGTCCCAGGCGTCGCCCTCCCTACCGAGGGCGGTGCGATCGGTCGGACTGCCCGTCGCGAGCTCGCCTCCGGCCGCGACCGCGAATGCGTTTCGCATCGGCGTGTCGATGACGCCGGGGGCGATGCAGTTGACGCGTATGCCCTGGGTGCCGAAAGCATCGGCGAGGTCCGTGGTCAGTCCGATCAAGCCGGCTTTCGACGCTGCGTAGGCACTTTGCGAGACCCCGACTCCGCGCATCGCCGCGATCGAAGCGATGTTGATGATCGCGCCCCCGCCACCCTGGACCATGATCGGAAGCGCAGCCCTGCTCAGCATGAACGGTGCGGTGAGGTTGAGCGCCAGGATCTCGTGGTAGAGCTCGGGGCTTGTGTCGAGGATGCCGACGGGCGCGGCGATCGCGGCGTTGTTGACGAGGATGTCGATCGTGCCGAACCAGCCAACGGCCTCGTCCACTATCTGCTGGTAGGAAGACGGCTCGGTGAGGTCGGCCGTCACGATCGTGCCCGTCCCGCCCTCGGCCTCGATCAAGCGCAGCGTTTCCCGCGCCCGATCCTCGTGCATGTCGACCAGCACGACCTTTGCTCCCGCGCGAGCGAAGAGAACCGACATCGCCTTCCCCGTGCCGAAGCCGGGACCGCTGGAACCCGCCCCCGCGACGACGGCGACGCGCCGATCGAGTCTGAATGGCTGTTCCACTCGCACCTCCTGCCGAGTCTGAGTCGCTCTACGCGGCTGCTGCAACCGACACCGGCGCTCGCGCGGCTCGGTGGCCCTCGGCGATCGCCGCCTGCATGTCGCGTGGCGTCGCCGCGTCGCCGACGAGCACGGCGTCCTTGTGCCCCGCGGCCATGAGCTCGTCATACAGCTCGCGGTTGGGCTCATTCTGCGTCACGAGGACCACCAGGTCGGCTGGCACTTCGCTCGTGCGCTTACCTTGCAGCGGGCGCACGACGCAGGCCGCGGATCCGATCTCGACCAGGTGGTGGCGCACCAATAGCGTGAAGTCACCGTCGTAGAGGAACTCGAGCGCGGGCTTGTCGCGGAGGGTCGATTGAACGTATGGGGCAAAGCTCGGGAGGCTGCTGAGGTACGTCACGGCGATGCCCTTGTCGATCAGGTACTCCGCCGCCGCGACCGCCTCGAAGTGACCGACCGTGTCGAGTATCAAAGCGCTGCGCGCGCCGTCCACACGACCGCCGCTGAGCAGCTGCGTCGAGGACAGCACGTGTCCCTGAGCGACGCCGCGCGCGGGCTCGAACGGGCGCTGGGGCTGGAAGCCGTCCATGCGCGGGTGCGATCCGGTCGCGACGATCACCCGGTCAGCGGCTTCCCCGAGGATGTCGTCGGCCGACATGCGGGTGTCGAGCGCGACCTCGACGCCGCCGCGCTCGAGCGCTCCCTCGAACCAGGCGATGATGTCGCCGAGCAGCGCATAGCGGGGCGCCAGGCGGGCGACGTTGATGGCGCCTCCGAGATTCGACGAGGCCTCCGCGAGCTTCACGTCGTGACCGCACAGGCCCGCGATCCGCGCCGCTTCGAGGCCCGCCGGGCCACCGCCCACGACGAGCACGCGCCGCGGGTCCTCGACCGGCACGATCAGCTCGTCGGACAGCGTCGACTCGAAGCCCGCTGCCGGGTTGACAGTGCACCCCATCCGCGGCGGAACGCGCTCGGTCCCTCCGATGCAGCCCTGGTTGCATGCGATGCACGGCCGGATCTCGTGCGCGCGGCCTTCACGCGTCTTGCGCACGATGTCTGGATCGGCGATGTGTGCCCGGACCATCGACACGATGTCGGCGATTCCGTCGACGAGCACCCGCTCGGCCTCCTCGAGTGTCCGGAAGCGGCCCGTGACAATGCTCGGCACCGTCGCTGCAGCGGCCAGTTGACTGGCTGAGTGCAGCTCGTAGCCCGCAGGCGACTCCATTCCCTCGAGGTTCGAGATCGTTCGGTAATGGTCACCCAGCGACGTCGTGAGGTAGTCGATCAGGCCGTCGCGCTGCAACGCCTCGATGACCAGCCGCAGCTCGTCCTCCCCGACGCTGCCGGGCATCACGCTGGCGCTCAGGCGGATCCCGACGACGAACTCGTCGCCCACCGCCTCGCGGATCGCGGCCAGGACCTCCTGGGAGAACCGCATGCGGTTCTCGAGCGGGCCGCCGTACTCGTCCGTTCGCGTGTTGTAGAGCGGCGAGAGAAACTGGTGAGGCAGGTAGCCGTGCCCGGCGTGCAGCTCGACACCGTCCAGGCCGCCGTCGCGGCAGCGGCGCGCCGCGGTGGCGTAGGCCGCGGCGAGCTCGTGGATCTGCTCTGTGCGCATCGGCTCGGACACGACCCCGTAGACGCCCGGCAGCGATGACACGCTCCACGACGCTCCGCCCCCCACCGCGGGGCTGATGTGTCCCGCGTGGAAGAGCTGCTGGAACACGCGCATCCCGTGCGGGCGGACGGCAGCCATCAGCTCGCGATAGCCGGCGGTGACGCTGTCGTCCGAGATCCCCAGGGCTCCCGAGCTCGGATGCACGGCGATCGCCTCGAGGATCGTGAGGCCGACGCCGCCCTTCGCCCGAGCGGCCTGGAACGGGATGAACTCGCCGCCGACGAGCGCCGAGGGCGGCGAGGCCAGCGCGGTGGCGTGCGCCGTGCGGGCGATCCGATTCGGCACCTCCAAGTGGCGGATCTGGACCGGCTCGAACACCTTCTCAAGTTCCATGCTCTCCTCCATATTCCGACCGGACGCTCACAGGACCGCCCTGCACGCTGATCGCGCGAAGCCTAATCTCGATGCGACCGAGGCGGGGTGAGCCCGCTAGTCGACGGGCCGCTCGTCGCCGCTCAGCACGCGCTCGATCCGCGCCGCCAGTGAGGGCTTGAAGCCGGGTCCATCCTGCAGCTCGATCCGGCCGCCGCTCGGCGTGCGGTGGTAGCAGAACCAGGTCACGGTCGGCGCGCCGGCGGCGAGCGTGACTTCGAGTGGAAAGCCGTTCGCTTGCAGCAAGCGCGATGCGGCGACGAGGTCCTCGACGAAGTAGCCGACATGGTCGACGTAGTCGTGCTCGCGGCGCGGCCACAGATATGGCTCGCTGCCTGCGTCCATCGCCTCCCCGAGCTCCAAGTGCGGCGCGCCCTGGATCGACCACGCCGAGCGCACGGTGAACTCGGGCAGGCGGCCAACGTCGGGACGCCACAGGTCGAGCTTGGCGTCGCGGCGTGAGAAGCGGTAGCCGAGTCGCTCGTAGTCGGCGATCGTCTTGTCGATGTCGACGCAGATGAGGCCCCAATGCGACATCTCGCCGAACAGCGACGCGTACACCGATGCGCTCATGGACGTCATCTCACCTCGGCCGCAACGCCACGTCGATGGATGTCGGAGGGCACGGTGTGGCATAGGATGCCAGGCGTGAGAGCCGGCGCGGCCGTTGTGCGGGCATGACGATGGACGCTGGCTCCGATACGCGCGGGGAGGAACGACTGACGCCAGCCGCCGCGCGCGCTCGGCCTGCGGTCGGGGGTCCGCGGCCCCAAGCGCCGGAACCACGCTCCAAGCGGGCCGGGGGGATATCGCCGGCGGCCGTCGCCGCCGTCGCGTACATGACCGCGATGTTCATGACGGCGGTGGACATCCAGATCGTCAACGTCGCGCTGCCGACGCTCAGCCGCGCGTTTCATGTCGGGATCGCTTCGGTCCAGTGGACGGTCGTCGGGTATGTGCTCAGCCTCGCGCTGCTGATCCCGGCGTCGGGGTGGATCGGAGATCGGTTCGGCACGCGGCGAACCTACCTGATCGCGCTCGCGACCTTCACCGCCGCGTCCGCGCTGTGTGGCAGCGCGCAGAGCCTCGGCGAGCTGATCGCGGCGCGCGTGCTCCAGGGGGTCGGCGGCGGCATGCTGCTGCCAGTTGCGACCGCGATGCTGTTCCGCGCCTATCCGCCGGAGCACCGCGCCCGGGTGATGCGAATCGTGATCGCGCCGATCCTGCTCGGGCCTGCGCTCGCGCCGATCATCGGCGGGCTGTTCACCCAGGACGCCAGCTGGCGCTGGGTGTTCTTCGTCAACGTCCCGGTCGGCGTCTGCGTGCTCGCGTTCTGCGGGGCGCGGCTGACCGAGTACCGCGGCGAGCGCACCGGCTCGTTCGATTGGATCGGCTTCGTCCTTGGCGGCGGCGGGCTCAGCCTCGTGTTGTACGCGGTCAGCGAAGGGTCGGTCCGAGGTTGGGGCTCGCCGGCGATCGTCGTCTGTGCGGGGCTCGGCGTGCTGGCGCTGGCGCTGTTCGTGTGGCGCGAGTGCCGCTGCGCCGAGCCGGTGCTGAACCTCCGGCTGCTGCACGACCGCCTGTTCCGCGCCACCAACATCGTCGGCTTTTTCATCACGGGCACGTTCCTCGGCGTGCTCTACCTGACGCCGACGTTCCTTCAGGAGGCCCAGCACCGTTCGCCGATCACGTCCGGGGTCACGACCTTTCCCGAAGCGATCGGCGTGGCCGTGGGCGCGCTGACGCTCGGCCGGCTGTACCCCAGGCTCGGCCCGCGCGTGATGGCCACAGTGGGCGCCGCGGCGCTGTCCGTGCTCGTGCTGACCTTCCGGCTGGAGAGCGCATCCACGAGCCTGTGGCTGATACGCGGCCAGATGTTCCTCATCGGCCTCGCCGTCAGCACGGCGTTCATCCCGCTCCAGACGGCGATGTTCACGAAGATCTCCACCGCCGACACCGGTCACGCCTCGGCGATCTACAACACCGCGCGCCAAGTCGCGACGGCCGTCTTCACCGCGATCCTCTCGACGATCGTCGCCGGCGTCGGCGGCTCCCAGCTGAGCGGGTTCCACGATGCCTACATCGCGGCCGCCGCGGGCGCTGCGTTCGCGTCGCTCGCGGCGTTCACGCTGATTCACACCAGCGACGCCGCGCCGTCGATGGTCCGGGCAACCGCGCGCGCGGGCGCCTGAGTGAGCCCCGCCCAGCTCAGGGGACGAGGACGATCTTGCCGCGCGTGTGACCGGTCGCGAGCGTGCGGTGGGCATCGGCGACGTGCGCGAGCGGATAGCTCGCGCTGACGACAATCCGCAGCTTCTCCTGCTCAGCCAACCGCACGAGCTCGAGGCGCGCGGCGTTGCGGATCTCGGTTCCCGGGTCAGACGGCGGCCTCCCGCCGATCGACTTGATCCCCTCCTCGAAGGCGCGCGGGCGAGGCAGCAGCGTCACGATCCGGCTGCGGTCCGCCACGAGCGCGAGCGAGACGTCGAGCGCCTCATCGCTGCCGACCGCGTCGATCGCGGCGTCGGTGCCCTCGGGAGCCAGCGCTCGCACGCGCCGCTGGAGACCTTCGCCGTAGCTCACCGGCTCGGCCCCGAGCTCGCGCAGGAACTCGTGGTTACGCTCGCTCGCCGTCCCGATCACGCGCACGCCGGCGCTCACCGCCAGCTGCACCGCGACGACGCCGACGCCGCCAGATGCGCCGTGGATCAGCAAGGTGTCGCCGGCGTGCAGGCCGAGCACGGCGAGCGCGTGGACCGCGGTCGCACCCGCCGCCATCATCCCCGCTGCCTCCTCGAACGAGAGCGTCGACGGCTTCGGCAGCACGCTTGCGCCGGGAGCGACGATTCGATCGGCGTAGCCGCCCTCGACGCGGTAGGCGACGACCTCGTCGCCGGGATCGATCGGGCCGCACGGTCCCTCGGCGTCCTCTCCTACCGCGGCGACGACGCCCGCCACCTCGAGACCGAGGCGCATCGGGAGCAGCGCCGGATCGCGCCCGAGGTTGCCGCTGTAGAACTTGCAGTCGGCAGGGTTCGTGCCGGCGGCACGTACTTCGATCAGCGCCTCGCCCGGACCCGGCGCCGGGACCGCCGTCGCGATCAGACGCAGGACCTCGGGCCCGCCATACGCCGTCGCGACCACCGCGCGAGTGCTTCCGGCGTCGGCCGTCGTCCGGGGGGCGATCGCCTCCAGCACGAGCATCACGGCCCGTGTCATCCGGTCGGGAGGACGAGCCGGGCCGGTCAGCGCGGCCGCGCTCAGCATGTCGACCAGCAGCGTCGTGTCATCGAGACGCAGGTCCGCCCGGACACGGCCGGCGGCCTTCGCGGCCCGCATTGGTTCGTCCAGGATCGACAGGAACCGCTGCGATATGTCCTCGCGGATCTCGTCGGACACACCGCGCCGGTGAAACAGGTCGACGAAGCCGCGATCACGGATCACGATGTCCGCTATCACGAGCACTGCCGTGACGTACGCGTCGGCGGGATCGGCCTCGCGCGTGACACGCGCGATCTCGTCGAGGTTGTCGTCGAAGATCGAGCGGATGATGCTCTCGCGCGTGGGGAAGTGGCGGTGCTGCGTCGCCCGCGCGACGCCCGCCTCGCGGGCGATCATGTCCAGCGGGGCATCGAGACCCTCACGCGCGAAGACGCGCCGGGCGGCCGCCAGCATCGCATCGCGGTTGCGCCGCGCGTCGGCGCGCAGCGCTTTGTCGCCCGTGGATGACGCCATCGAGCCTCAAGCATATTTCTGGAGCTCGGATGTGGCAAGCGGGCATGAGTGCCCGGTTCCTGCTACTCTAACCCGATCACCGGGGGTCCCTCAGCAGCGAAGCTAAACGGCTCGAATCACGGACTGCGGGCGGCCGGGGGCGCTCGTCGCAAGCACTCGAGCCCGACGTTGACGCTCCTTGCCCTCTGTCTCGGCACGTTCACCTATGCGGTGTTGAGCGGGCTGCCGATCCCGGCGCTGCCGACGATCCAACGCGAGCTGCACGTGTCGGAGACCGACGTCGCCTGGCTCGTGACCGGGTTTCTGCTGTCGGCATCAGTCGCGACCTCGATCATCGGCCGCCTGGGGGACATGTACGGCAAGGAGCGGATGCTGCTGTACACGCTTTTCCTACTCGGGATCGGGACGCTACTCGGGGCGCTCTCGAACTCGCTCATCCTGCTGATCGTGACGCGCGTAATCCAGGGCGCCGCCGGCGGCATCTTCCCGCTGTCCTACGGCATCATCAGGGACGAGTTCCCGAAGGAGCGCATCGCGGGCAGCATCGGCCTGATCTCCTCGATCCTCGGGGTCGGCGGCGCGATGGGACTCGTGGTGGCCGGACTGATCGTCGAGCACCTGGACTACCACTGGCTGTTCTGGCCGCCGCTGGTCGCGATCGTGATCACGATCGTCGCGAGCTACCTGTTCGTGCCCGAATCCCCGATCAGGGTCCCCGGCCGCATCAACTGGCTCGCCGGAACGCTGATGAGCCTCGGAATCGCGCTTTCGCTCGTCGCGATCAGCCAGACGACGGTTTGGGGATGGGGATCGTCAAAGACGATCGGGCTGCTGGCGATCGGGCTGTTGATCTGCTGCGCGTGGGTCTACGTCGAGGTGCACAGCAGCGAGCCGTTGATCGACATGAAGATGATGCGGATCCGTGGCGTGTGGACTGCCAACCTGACCGCGGCGCTGCTCGGAGCGGGCCTCTACGCCTCGTTGGTGCTCTTCCCCGAGTTCGCCCAGCTGCCGAGGAGCACCGGCTTTGGCTTTGGCGACTCTGCGTTCGTGGGCGGGCTGTTCCTCGCGCCCAGCGCACTGGGAATGCTCGTGTTCGGCATCCTCGCCGGCCCGATCGCGCGCCGGTGGGGCTCCAAGGCCTCGCTGTGCGTCGGCGCCGCCGTGGCGGCCTCCTGCTTCATTTTGCTCACCGTCGCACACGCCCAGCCGTGGCAGATGCTGTTGGCCGCGCTGCTGCTTGGCATCGGCGTGGCGCTCGCGCTCTCGCCGCTGGGCAATATCGTCGTCCAAGCTGTGCCGCCGGAGCAGACCGGCGTCGCGACCGGCATGAACTCGGTCATGCGAACGCTCGGCGGTGCGCTGGGCGGCCAGCTGGCGGCCACGTTCATCGCCTCCAACACGGCTCACGGGCTGCCCACGGTGACCGGCTTCGAAGAAGCGTTCATCATCGCGGCTGCGTTCCTGGTCGTCTGCTTCTTCAGCGCGCTGCTCGTCCCCAGCGACCGAGTCAAGCTACGTCAGATCTCACCCGAGCCGGTCGCCGCGCTCGACAGCGAGGCCGCTTAGCCTCGCGCGGCCTGAGCGGCCTTGCCGCGTGACTATCGAAAGGGCTAGTTGCGGCGCCCACGGCGAGTTTCTAGGATCACGCCCGAATCAACCAAACGACCGGGCGATCGATCGACTGTCGTGAGTCGGGCCTGGCACGCGGCTGATGCGTGTGCAAGTCCGTGTGGAGAGCCTCGGCGGGCGGGTGGACGCCGGGATGAGGAGAGAGCTTGGGCGATATCGAGGACTTCGCGTGACGCGGCTTCCGTGTTGCGGCGCTGACGCGATCCGGAAGCTCTCGTGAGGTTCGATCATCTGGCGGTCGGTCGTGATCGATCGCGAGGGAGGAAAGGATGCGTGTGACTGTGTCTAGCTTCAAGCGTCGGATGGGTCTGCCATCGGCGGTGGCGTTCGTTCTCGCTGCTGCCGTGGCGCTGGCCGCGTGCGGCAGCTCTTCGAGCAGTACGACCTCCGCGTCGACGTCCTCGGCAGCGACGTCGTCGGCCGCCGCGGCGAGCACTTCGTCGGCGGCGAGCTCGTCGGCGGGGACCAGCGGACCCGCGACGGGGAGCCCGGTCAAGATCGGCCTGATCGCGTCAGGCTCGGGGATCACGGCCGAGCCGTGGATCTACCAGGCCGCGCAGATCGGCGCAAAAGCGGCGAACGCCGCCGGGGGCCTGATGGGGCACCCGATCCAGATCGACTACTGCGATAACCAGGGGAGCGTCCAGACGGCCGCCGTGTGTGCGCAGAAGCTGCTCGTGCAGGACAAGGACCTGATGCTCGTGGGCGACGACGGCACCTACGACACGGCGGTCATGCCGGTCGTGCAGGTGACGCACACGATCCTGTTCTCGCCGGAAGGCGCCAACGTGGCGGTTTGGAGCAGCCCGAACGCGTTCCTGATCGGGGCTCAGCTGATCCAGTACAACGTCCTGCCGAAGTTCCTCTCGGGGAAGCAGAACGTCGCCGAGTTCGCCGCCGACCTCGCGGCCGCGATCGAAGGCGCCAAGAATCAGGCTCCCTACTTCACCAAGGCGGGTGACGGGTTCAAGATCATCACGGTGCCGCTGGCTGCGACCGACTTCTCGACGCCCTGCCTGCAGGCAAAGAGCGACAACGCGAGTGTCGGCGTCGGCGACTTCGACACCCTGACGCAGTTCGCGCCGATGTCGCAGGCGTGCAAGCAGCTCGGTGTCAACCTGACATGGGCGCTCGAGGACCCGGTGATCTCGGAGCCCGTCCTGCAGGCCGTCTCGAGCCAAGGGCTGAAGTCCGTCATCGTCACGTCGTACAGCCCGACGGCGTATGCCGACCTTCTCTCCGACTCCGCCAAGTACGGGATCACGGACTCCAACCCCTACAACGAGGCGGGCGTGGACGCGTATGTCGGCTACAAGCTGCTGCCCGAGGTGGTCGACGGCGCCGGCGCCCTGAACGCGGCGAAGATCAAGTCGTGGCTCGAATCCCAGACCGCGTTCAACACGCAGGGATACACGCCGCCGATCAACTTCACCTCAGCCAACGAACCGTTCGCCCCGTACATCGCGGTCAAGAACACCTGCGCGTACCACTACACCGTCCAGGCCGGCGGCAAGCTCGCCGCGGTTTCGGCGACGCCGGTGTGCTTCACGCCACCGAAATCGTGACGTAGCCGAGGCTGGACTAGTAGAAGCGAGAGGTTGACTAGCCGACGGGTCGCTTCTACGCTGACCGTGCATCGACCAGCACGAAAATGACGGCGCCAGCGCGTCACGATGCGGGACCTCTTCGAGACCTGATGAGTCACCCCAATCCATCGTGGCGCGCTGAGCGCGGAGAGGAGAATGATGAGCAAGTTCGAGATCAAGCCGATGGGGGTGGGTGCGGAGGTTGTCGGTCTGGCGCCAGGTGACGAGGAGGACCCGGCCGTCCGCAGCGAGTTGTACGACGCGTGGCTGGAGCACGGGATCCTGCTGTTCCGGGGCGTCGACAGCATTCCGCGGCATCTGTCCCTGAGCTCGGTGTTCGGCGAGGCGGAGCTGCATCCGTTGCCGCAGATGCGAGATCCGGAGGAGCCGCTGTTCATGAAGCTCACCGACGACAACGGCCCAGCGGTCGTGTACGACGGCGACGACCTGCGGCGCGGACGCATCGCCTGGCACCGCGACACTGCATACACGAAGGGGATCGCGAAGGGCGCGATGCTGCGACTGCGCGCTGTGCCACCTCAGTACGGGGAGACGCTGTTCGCCGACACCGCGAAGGCATATGACGATCTGCCCCAAGACGTCAAGGAGCAGATCGAGGGCCTCGAGTACAAGGCCTCGTTCCTGATGCAGTTTCGCGAGGGCACGTGGCCGGGCGCGCTGTGGAAGACACAACGGCTGGCGACCGTCGAGGAGTACCCGGCCAACGCGGAGCGTGGGTCGGACTCGGTCAAGGCGATGGCGCAGCAGCTGCCGCCGGTCGTGCATCCCGTCTCAGTGCACCATCCTGAATCCGCTCGCAAGTGCATCTTCGTCAGCCCCAAGGACGCAGAGGCCATCCTCGGCCTCCCCCAGGAGGAGAGCGATCGACTGATCGACTACCTCGTGAACCACATGATCGATGACCGTTACACATATGCACACAAGTGGGCGGTGGATGACGCGATCGTGTGGGACAACCGCCGGATGCTGCACGCGGCGGCCGGCTATCGCGTCGATCAGCATCGGCACGGCCAGCGAACGACCCTGAGCGGAAAGTTCAACGCCGGTCGCGAGTTCGATCCCGCCACGGACGGAGCGCCCGTCGACCCGACACCCGTCCCGGCGTAGCAGGTAGTCACACAGCAAGGCCCTACAGGGGCATGCTCACGGTCACGGTGGTGCCATCCGTGCGGCCGCGTGTAACACGCAGCGAGCCGCCGTGGCGGCGCACGCTTCGCCGCAGCGAGGCGAGACCGTGAGATGCCCCGCCAGGCCGAGCTGACTCACCTGCGCCCGTGTCGGACACCCGCAGCCGCAGGCGCTGGGGGCTCGGGAGATCGAGCGTCACGCTGGCCCGGCACGGCCCCGCGTGCTTGGCGGCGTTGACGAGCGCCTCGCGTGCGACCTTGACGAGCGTGTCCGCGACCGCACGCCGCGTGCGGCGGCTGGCTTCCTCGGCATCGCCCGAGATCTCGATATGAACCGGCACCGTGAACTCCTCGTCGATGCCTTCGACGACCTCGTACAAGCGGTCCGGCAGCCCCGTCGCCGGCGGTTGTGAGAGCTTCGTGATGACG
This sequence comes from uncultured Solirubrobacterales bacterium, assembly GCA_963763525.1. Taxonomy (GTDB): domain Bacteria; phylum Actinomycetota; class Thermoleophilia; order Solirubrobacterales; family Solirubrobacteraceae; genus Palsa-465. The sequence goes on along the minus strand of CAVXPA010000001.1, from coordinate 357,551 downwards.
TTGCGGATCGCCTTGTCGCCGCGGATCAGCAGCGCGCGCGCCCGCGCCGCCCGGGAGCGCACCTCCTGCGCCACCGGGTCGTACTCAAGGATCCCGTCGAGGTGCATCTGGGCGGCGCAGAGGATCTGCGCAACATCGTCGTGCAGATCGTCCGCGATCCGCTGGCGCTCCTCGAGCCTGGCCAGCGCCGCGCGATGCTGTTGATAGCGCTCCGAGGCCCACGAGAGCGCGATCAGCTCCGCCATGCGCGAGAGCCCATGCCGCTCCTCTGCCGTGAACGACTCGTAGCGACCGCGGAACGTCGCGAGCATCCCGATCAACCTCGTCCCCAGCCGGACCGGCATGTACAGCGCCGTGGAGCCCGGGTTTCCCCGACCCTCGGGGCGGACCGATTCGGTCCGTTGGTGGGTGTCGTCGCGCGCGGCTTGCAGCAGGCGCTGTTCGACGAGAGCCGGCGTCGCCGGGTCTCTGGCCACCAGTGGGCGCGCCTCGGTGGGGACGAGCGCGATGACGCTCGCGCGAAACAGCCCGCGGAGGTCCTCCAGGGCCTGAAGCAGACAGTCGTTGCTCCAGGCTCCCGATGCGATCGCCACCGCCTGCTCTGACAGGACGGCCTCGACTTGCCGCTGCAGCGAGAGCTTGACCCGCATCCTTGTCGCCTCGACGGCGACGATCACGCGCGGCAGGATCTCGTCGCAGCGGCTCACTTCCTCGGCCGAGAAGGCGCGTCCGTTCCTCGCGATGTGCAGGATGCCCGTGTGCCGCTCGGCGTCCCCCAGCGGCGCGGACAGCAGGTGCTCGACGCCGAACGCGTCGGCATACGCGTGCAGGACGCCCGGGTCGTCAACCTCGTGATTGCTCACATACGGGAGCAAGATGCCGAACACCCACGCGGCGTTGCTACGGCTGTCCCCGACGTCGACCAGATGCGAAGCCGTGATGCTCTCCGGCGCGCCGAACGAGCCTCTGACCATCTGCAGGACCGCGCGCTCGTCGTCCCAGACCATCAGCCCGATCCGGATCGCGCCGAAGATCGGGCTCAGCGCGCGCTCGAGCCGGCGGATCAGGTCGGTGAGGTTGTCGGCGGCGAACGAGAGCTCATGCAGCGCGGCGCGCTCGGCGGCGCGTTCCACGAGCGTCCCCGAGCACAGCCGCTCGTTCCGCAGCCAGCCCGCGCAGTATGCGCCGAGCGTCTCGAGCAGAGCCGGATCCACCCGATCGGCGCTGCTGCGGTTGAGCACGTGCAGGAGGCCGGCGATGCGCTCCTCGACGATCATCGGGACCGCCAGATGCTGGGCGAAGCCAATACTCGCCGGGAAGTCGTGCGGTCCATCGGCACAGGACTGAACGTAGGAGCGAGCGTCGTCGGAGCGAAACGTGTCAGCGATCGCGAGCAGTGACGAATGGATCTCCTGGCGCTCGTCGGCGCCGAGCCCGTCCGCGCCGACGAGCAGCTCTTCCTCGCCGGTGCACCAGGTGACCACGGTGCAGTCGCAGCGCAGCCCATTCCTCGCGGTCGTCGCCATGTAGTCGAGGTCCACCACGCTCGGCCGCGCGAGCCCGCTGCGGCGGGTGCTCGTTGCGGTCATCGTCGATACGTCGTCGCGACGTCGTCGCGGCTCGGGGGAATCAGCCCGAGCCGAATCGCCTTGGCGACGAGCTCAGCGCGCGTGCGAGCGCCGAGCCGCTCCTTCGCCTTCTGGATGTGAAATCGAACCGTCGCTTCGGAGATGAAGAGCTGCTCGGCGATCGCGCGGTTGGTCATTCCGCCGGCGGCCAGCTCGATGATGCGCTCCTGCCGCGACGTGATCCGCGAGACGCCATGTCGCTCGGCCTCGAGGTGATCGAGCTCCTTGACCAGCTCTGGAGCGCTGCGTGCGTGGACGCGTTTGTCTGGGTCGGCGTGGATCTCCTCGAGTACCTCTTTGAGGCGGGGCATGCCGGCAGATTTCGTGACGTACGCACGCGCCCCGGCGCGTAGCGAGTCCCGCACCGTGTCCTCGCTCAGGTACGAGCTCAGGATGACGACCGAGATCGAAGGTGAGATCGCGAGCAGCTCGCGGCAGAGCTGGTCGCCGGTCATGTCCGGCAGGGCCCAGTCGACCAGCGCGACGTCGGGCGCCTCGGCACGAGCCAGGCTCACCGCCGCGCCTGCCGTCGACACAGCACCGCGCAGGACGATGTACTCGATCGATGCCAGGGTCGCGATCAGGCCCTCCCGCACGACCTCGTGGTCGTCAACGATGATCAGGCGCATCTGTCGCTCGGCCGACGTCACGCGATCACGAGCCGGCGTCGCGGGGCCCGCTAACCGCCGGTGCGCGTGAGGAAACCGCCGTCCACCGGGAGCACGACGCCCGTGATGTAGTGCCCCTCGTCGGAGTGCAGGAACAGGCTCGCGTGGGCGATATCCCAGCCGGTTCCCATCTTGCCGCCCAGCGGCACGGTCGCGTCGCGCTCGGCTTTCACCTGCGCCCGGGGGACGTTGCGCCTCCTCGCCATCGTGTCAACGGACATCGGCGTATCGATGATCCCGGGCATGATCACGTTGGCACGAACGCCGTACTCGGCGTTGTCGATCGCAAGCGCCTGGGTGAGCGCGTTCATTCCGGCCTTGGACATCTTGTAGGCGGTCACAAATGCGGACGCGAACACGGCGATCGAGGAGATGTTCACGATCGACCCGAATCGTTGCTCGCGCATCACCGGCAGAACCGCCTGGCACGAGAGCAGGCAGCCCTTGAGGTTCACCGTCATGATCCGGTCGAAGACCTCCTCGGTGACGGTGAGCGGGGTGCCGTCGCCCGTGGAGATACCGACGTTGTTCTGCAGAAAGTCGATCCGCCCCCACCGATCCATACAGGCGTTCGCGAACGCCTGGCAGTCACTCGCGACGGTCCAGTCCCCCTCGAAACACTCGGCGACGCCTCCCTCGTCCGCGATCATCTGTGCCGTCTCACGCGCCGACTCGATGTTGCGATCGACGAGGAGCACGTTCGCGCCCTCGCGCGCGAACACAATCGACGCCGCCCGCCCGGTCCCGATGCTCTCGCCTGGGGACTGCCCGGCGCCGACCACGATCCCCGACTTGCCTTGGAGCCTCGTCAAACCGGCTTCACCTCGCCCGTCTCACCTCATCGAAGTTGCACTCGCAGCATACCTCACACGGAAGCCCGGCTTCGGGCGCGCCGGTCAGTATTGCGAGAAGCCGGCGTCGACCGGGAGCGTGATGCCGGTGATGTAACGCGCCTCGTCGGAGGCCAGGAAGAGGAGCGCGTTCGAGATGTCGATCGGCTCGACGTGCGGGATCGGCAGCGCGTGCATATGCTTGGCCGCCTCGACGAAGTCCTCATAGGTTGCTGTGCCCGGCTCCATGTCGGGGCGGAACAGGTCGTAGCACGGCTGGTTGAGCAGCATGTCGGTGGCGACGCAGCTGGGGGAGATGTTGGTCACCCGGATGTTGTGCGGGCCGAGCTCCATCGCCATTGTCCGCATGATCCCGACGATGCCGTGCTTGGCCGCGACGTAATGCCCAACGTTCGCGTAGCCGCGAATCCCGGCGGCCGAGCTGGTGAACACGATCGCCCCGCCACGTCCGCCCGCGATCAGGTGGGGCACCGCCACTTTCGCGGCGTTCCAGCTGCCGGTCAGCGTGACGTCCACCATGAGCTGCCAGAGGTCGTTCGGAACCTCGTGGATCAGCATCGGCATGTGCGAAAGACCGGCCTGGGCCGAGACGATGTCAAGCCGGCCGAGCTCGGCGACGCCGTTGTCGAGGGCCTCCTTGAGCGCCGCGTCATCGCGCACATCGGCCTTGGAGGCAATGATCCGGCGGTCCAGCGCCTCGACCTGACGCACCGTCTCCTCGAGGTCGGCCGGGGTGGGCGGCTTGTACGGAACGCCCGGCAGCTGCTCGCAGATGTCGACCGCGATTATGTCGGCGCCTTCCTGCGCCATGCGCACACAGTGGCTGCGCCCCTGACCGCGCGCCGCGCCGGTGACGAACGCGACCTTACCTTCCAGGCGACCCGACTCGCTCGTGTTGGACATGCTCGAACCTCCCTCTTCTCTATCACTCATGGAGCGTTCCCGACCGAACTTTGACTCATGGAGCATTCCCGACCGAACTTTGCGGATCTGGTTCCGGGGGGTGGACCCGGATCCGCAAAGTTCGCGAAGGAACGGCCGACACGCGCCGGCCAAACCGACTCGCGACTCTATCGCAGATCAAGCTAAAGTCAACTGTTGACAAAAACCGTTTGGGGGGCATCACAACGGCCGCACCATCACAACGGCCGCACCATCACAACGGCCGCAGCATCACAACGGCCGCACCGCCTCAGTCCCGATCCCACTCGGCCCAGAACGCCGGCAGCCAGTACTTGGCGGTCACGCCGCCGTCGACCGACAGGGTCTGACCACTCACGTAGCTGGCCAGGTCGGATACCAGGAAGAGAATTGCCTTCCCGACGTCCTCGGGGAGCCCCATGCGGCGCAGTGGGACGAGCTTGCCCTGCTCGGCCCGGTGCTCGGGCGTCGAGATCCGCTCGATCGCCGGTGTGTTGATGATTCCCGGCGCCACCGCGTTGAATCGGATCTTCTCCATGCCGTACTCGAGCGCCAACGTCCTCACCAGGCTCATCAAGCCTGCCTTGGCGGCTGAATAGGGAGATTGTCCCGGCAAGCCGGAGATGCCGCCGATCGAGGCGATGAATGCGAACGCGCCGCCTGTGCCCTGCTCGATCATGTGTGGGACCGCGGCCCGCACAGAGTTGACAGCCGGCTTCAGGCAGATGTCGAATGTGTCATTCCAAACTCCATCGCTGGTGTCGAGGAGTCGATTTCCTTCCGCCCCATGACCAACGACGCTCACTACGACGTCGATTGAACCGAGCTCGCGCTTTGTCTCGGCCACCGCCCGCTCGACATCTGCCGGGTTGATTGCATCGCCACTCATGCTGAGAGTGTTGCCGCCCGCGGCCTCGACGATCTTGGAGGCCGCCGCCGAGGCGGCCTCGTCGACGTCGAAACACGCGACGTTGGCTCCGGCTCCCGCCAAGGCCGTCACAGTCGCTTGTCCCATGCCGCTGCCCGTGCCGACGACAAGCGCGACTTTGTTGGCCAACCCGAGGTCGACTGATCCTTGTGCGTTCATGCAGCGCCCTTTCCTCGAGTAACGGAACAGCCTCTTGCGCGCCGCGAGTATATCCGCGTTGACATAGGCCAGCGGGTTCGGTAAATTGTTAACAATGTGCCTTGCCGCAAGGAGGGGAGGAGGAGCTAGATGAGGACGCCGCGGCTTGACGTGGACTTCACCGACCCGGCTCTGATCGAGAATCCGCATCCGGTGTACGAGGAGATCCGCGCCGTCGGTCCGGTCGTCTGGAACGATGCCGGGCAAGGGTGGATGGTCTCCTCCTTCGCCGAGTGCGTCGAGGTCCTGGACGACCCGAAGGCGACGCGGTTCGGCGTTGTCGGTGCACGGCACCCGGAGGTGACGTTCTGGTTCGAGGCGCCGAACATGATCATCGCCGATGGTGCGGAGCATCGCCGCCTGCGCCAGGGCGTGTCGAAGTACTTCACTCCGGGCGCGACGACGAACAGGTGGGAGCCGCGTGTACGCGAGGTCGTGGAGGAGTTGCTGGCGCCGCTCGTGGAGGGTGGCCGCAGCGTCGATCTGATCGCCGACTTCACCAAGATCCCCGTCGTGATCGTCGCCGAGATGCTGGGCGTGCCGCCGGAGCATCACGAAGACTTTCGCCGCTGGTCGCACGAGATCGTGAGCAACCTCAAATTCGGCCACGAATCTGAGGAGAACCGTCGCGCGATGGACCAGGCGATCGCCGAGCTGAACGAGTATCTGTCCGAGGCGATCGAGCAGCACCGCCGCGAGCAACCGGATGATCTGCTCACGATCATGGTGAACATGCCGGACTGGAGCGAGGCCGAGATCCGGTCCTCGGCGTTGAACATACTCGTGGCCGGATATGACACCACCGCGAAGCTGATGGGCGAATGCCTGGTGGCGCTCGAGCGTCACCCCGACCAGCGCCGTCTGGTCGCGGAGAATCTGGAGCTCGTCCCGAACGCGGTCGAGGAGGTGCTGCGCTGTTACGGCGCCGCGCAGGCGACCGTGCGGGAGGTCGTGCAGGACACGGTCCTGGGTGGGGCCGAGCTGAGCGCCGGGGACATCTTGTACCTGATGCTCGCCGCCGCCAACCGTGATCCGTCGCGTTGGCGGGACCCGGACGTGTTCGACGTCCGGCGCGAGCAGAAGCCACACCTCGGACAGCCGCACCTCGGGTTCGCGCTCGGGCCGCACGTCTGCCTCGGCGCGCCGCTCGCACGCCTCGAGACACAGGTGGCACTCGAGACTCTGCTCCGTTCTGCGCCCGAGTACCGCCTGCGCGAGGTCGACTATGGCGAGGCGTTCTTCGCTCGCGGCCCCGAGCGGGGGACGATCGAGGTCGATGTTGTCACCGCGTCGTAGGAAGGTGGCAGCGTAAACTAGGCTACGCGGGCCGTCCACCGGTCCCGTTGACGTGAGAACAGGATGAACGGAGAGTTTCAATTGCCTTGGAGGTTGATCGGGTGAGCGTGCGTACAGCGATTGTCACTGGTGGTGCCTCGGGCATCGGGGCGGCCACGAGCCGCCGTTTGGCCTCAGACGGCGCTGCCGTCGCGATCTTCGATCTGAACGGCGCCGCCGCGGAGGAGATGGCCGGCTCGATCGAGGCCGATGGCGGGAGCGCGATCGGCCTCGCAGTGGATGTCACCGACCGCCCAGGCATCGAAGCAGCGGTGGATCAGGTCGGCTCGCGTCTCGGGCGAGCGACGATCCTCGTCAACAGCGCGGGCTACTCGCCGTTCACTCCGTTCCTCGAGATCAGCGAGGAGTTGTGGAATCGGACGCTCGAGATCAACCTGACGGGCACGTTCAATTGCTGCCAGGCGGTGATTCCGGGCATGTTGAAGGAGGGCTGGGGCCGGATCGTGAACATCGCATCCTCGAGCATTCACACCGGGGTGCCGCTGATGGCGCACTACGTCTCCGCGAAATCGGGCGTCGTCGGCCTGACGAAGTCGTTGGCGCTGGAGTTCGCCGCCCAGGGCATCACGGTCAACACGATCCCGCCCGGATTCGTCGACACGCCCATGCTGCGCGGGGCCGCGGCCGACGGGTTCGTCGACATCGAGCGCTCGACCGCTGCGACGCCGGTCGGCCGTCCGGGTCGGCCCGAGGACATCGCGGCGGCATGCGCGTTTCTCGTCGGCGACGATGCCAGCTACATAACCGGGCAGATAATCGGCGTCAACGGCGGGCGCAACACCTGAGCCGGGTCTCAGCGAGATGCTCATCGACCGCTGGGAAGTCGCGCACATCTGCATCGCGGTGGACGATCTGGACGCCGCGATGACACGTTACACGCAGACATTCGGCCTCGAGTGGGGTCCCGTCATGACCTTCTCGAGCGAGGGGCTGGTGCTTTCACCGACGAACACGATGCCGATGGCGGCGGTCGCCCCACGAGTCGGCGGCCACGCAAGTCTGGATGGCCTGCGGGAGGTGTGGAGCGTCAACGGGGCCACCGTCAACGCGGTGGGTCTACCCGTGCCCGCGATCGAGCTGGCGCACGCGCGCGGATTCTCCCCCGCCTACACGATCTGGGGATGCCCTCCCGGTCAGGAGTACGTGCATCATCTCGCGTACTGGGTCGACGACGTCGAGGCCGAGTCCCGGCACCTGGTCGAGCGCGGCTTCAGTGTCGAGTTGACGGCGCCGCCCGGGGACGTGCTGCGCGGGTTCGGATATCTCCGCTCGCCCGGAGGGTTGCGGATCGAGCTCGAGGACATCCGGCGCAAGGAGCCGATCGCGAGATGGTTCACGACCGGTGTGCTGGAGCTCGGTGACGCGGCGCCGCCGGCGTCCTGAGCTGCCCTAGAGCTGCAGCGGCTCGTCGAAGTAGACCGGCGCCTCCATGTAATGGACGAGCCGCCACACCTCGTCGCGGCGTCGCAGGATGACGGACACCCAGCTGCGACCGCGCCGCGGCACCGTGCTCTCGATCCCCGTCAGCGCCCACTCGGACAGGAGCACGACGCGAGTGACACCCGCCGCGGGCTCGTCAACGCGCACGGGTGTCGACTGCACGGCGGCCGCTTGGAGCCGCGCCGCCACGCGCGAGAAGTGGCGGTTGAGATCTGGCCAGCCCACGACCGGGCCGGCGTACTCCTCGCCCATGTAGATGGGCATCGGCTCCTCCGCGTCCCACAGCTCTGCGAGCCCGCGAACATCCATCGCGCCCCAGCGCCGGTCGTACTCGGCGAACCACGCGCTGATCTCGGTCCCGAGCTCACCCAGATCGGCGTCCGGGCCGGGACCCCACCGGTCTTGCGGTGTGTCGCTCAGGCGGTCACGCTCTCGAGTAGCGCGGGCACGCTCTCGGGGAGGTTGTAGAGCCGTCGGGCGTTGCCGCGCATGATCGCGTCGCGCTGTTGGGCGGGGAAGTGGTTCGCGGCCCACGATGGTGCGTCGTAGCTCCAGTGCGGGTAGTCGGTTGAGAAGAGGATGTTGGCGCCCAGGTCCATGACCTCGAGGTAGTGGCGCAACTCGGCGGTCTCGACGTCTTCCATCGGTTGCGTGGCCCAGAAGACGTGCTCGCGGATGTAGTCCGATGGGCGGCGCTTGAGCTCTGGCAGGTCGCGCTTGCGCGCCTCATACGTACGGTCCAGTCGCCACATCGTCGGGCCGGCCCAGGTGAAGCCGCCCTCGATGAAGACGACCTTCAGGTCCGGGTGGCGCTCGAACGCGCCGTCGAACACGAGGCTCGAGAGGTGCGAGATGAGCAGCAGCGGGAAGCAGGAGTAGAAGTCGTGGTAGTGCCCCGGGTTCCCGACCGGGTAGTACGGCGTCAGCTCGTAAGGGGCGAGCAGCGTCAGGTGGTTCGCGACGGGTAGCCCGTGCTTGGACGCGGCCGCGTAGATCGGGTCCAGGCTCGGGTCGCCGAAGGTGACGCCGAAGCTCTGCGGCGCGATCATGACCTGCACGAAGCCGGGGTGACCGGCCCAACGCTCGATCTCTCTCGCGCCCTCCTCCGCCGCCCGGGGCGAGACGCAGATCGACCCGCGCCAGCGACCATGCCGGTTGTGCTCCCCCAACCAGACGTCCGCGAGCCAGCTGTTGAACGTCTGCGCCATCGCGTGCTCTGCCTCGGGCCACTGGGCGTAGATCATCGGCTCGAGGATCCCGATATCGACATTTGCGTCGACGAGCAGCTGCGCCACGGCGTAATCGGGGTCGCTGCCGGGCAGCCCGCCGCGTGGCGGAACGGCGTCCGCTCGAAACGCGGTCGTGGTGTAGGCGTCGGGCGGGTCGTAGTACGCCCACGCCGGATACGTCGTGCGGCCGTCGGTCGGGTAGAGAACCTCCCGCCACTTCTCCGGCGCGTAGCCGCGGATCTGATCCAGCGTCCACGGCATTGGGTGCACATCGACATCGACGATCTCGACCGCGACCTCGTTGTGATGGGAGCTCTCAAGTAGTGTCTCGGTGCTGCTCACGGTTCTCACCCTCCTCTAGCTGATCGCGGGCTCTGACTGATCGAGGCCCAACTCATACAACGTGTCGGCCGTGCGCCACATCACCTGCTCACGCTGCTCGTTCGCGAGCCCCGCCACCGCGTCGGCGGGATCGAGCAGCGACCAATGCGGGTACTGCGAGCCGAACATGACCAACTCGCTCTTGTCGTGAAACCCCATCCAGTCATCCATCCTGCCGGGGTCGGTCGGCCCCTCCAACGACGAGGTGCACAGCCGCACATTACTCGCGAGGTACTCGCTCGGCGCCCTCGTGACCCACGGCGTCTGGCTACGCAGCGAGGTCCACAACAGATCGAGGCGATACATCAGCGGCGTGAGCAGGTCCGACCCGCCGTCCTGGAAGACGAACTTCAACCTCGGCAGCCGCTCGAACACGCCCTCGATGATCAAGTTCGCGAGATGAATGAAGAAATTCAGCGGCATGTTCGACGCGTAATGCGCATGCGTGCGGCAGTGACCGGCCGCCGTCGGCGGGCGATCCAAGCCCGTCCCCGCGTCGACGTGCACCGCCACCGGAAGACGATTGCGATCGGCCGCCTCCCACACCGGCATGAACTGCGGCTTGCCATACGGCTCCAACGACTGCAGCGGCACCCCGACCTGAACCATGTACGGATGCGCGGCCCACCGCTCGATCTCCGCAACGGCGTTCGGAACGTCCTGCGGATTGACGCGAATCGTCCCCCGAAAACGACCGTGGCCGTTGTGCTGGGTCAACCAACGCTCAACCAACCACTCGTTCGTCGACGCGCAGATCTGACTATGCAGCAGATAGTCCGGATGATTGCCCCGCGTCAACGGATTCAAGATCGCGACATCAACGCCACGATCCTCGAACAAATGCCGCGCAACCACTTCCGGGTCGGACCCCGGCCACGCCGGCGCATCATCCGTCCCGGCATGCGCCTTGACAGCGCCACCCATCCCCACCGCCTTCGCAACATTCGTCGCCGTCACACTCGGATACAACTCACCGAAATAATCACCGCCCGGCGCCTGATACCACCCATTCGCCGGATCCGGGATCATCCGCGTGTTATACGTATCCGGCATGTAATCCCGAATCTCCGCCGGCGAGCGAAAATTCGGCTGCACACTCGCGTCGACAACCAACCCCGCCGCACTCATAGATTGAGAAACACCTCCCCATCCTCGACGTCGACCTCATAGATCCGAATCCCACGACGAGCATCGAACACCAACTTCCCCGACGCCAGATCGTACTCCCACCGATGCCACGGACAACGCAGAATCTCGCCCTCGCGAACACGCCTCATCCTACCCACCGCCCCCGGATCCGGCACATTCATACCCACCGTATACCCCTCACACAAAGGCGCACCCTCATGCGCGCAATAGTTCGTGATCGCATGCAGCCGCCCATTCACGTTGAAAACACCGACGCCGAACTTGCCAACCGGCACGAGCTTCATCTCACCGGGCGGAAGCTCCTCCAGACTGCAGACGTGCGTCCGGCGGCTCAACGCGGCACTCCCGGCGCCTTGCACACGAGCGTGTGCATGCCGCCGCACGGACCGATTTCCCGGTTGCGCCTGCTCGTGGATGCGTTGTCACGCTGCACAGGTCGTCTCCTTCGTGCAGTGTAGATCGTCGGCGCGCTGGGACGGTTCGGCGGGGGGCCTGCTGGTAGAATCGCGCCCTGGCTCAAGGCGACTGCGAGGAGAGACGATCATGAGTACCGATACGGAAACGGACAGTGAGGCGGTCGTCCGGCGGTTTTACGACTTCCTGCGGGCCGGCAAGCTGCAAGAGGCGAGCGAGGTCATGTCCGAGGATGTCGTGATCCGTCATACGGCGCTGCCCTATGGGGGCGAGTATCACGGTCGCGACGGCTTCCTCGAGCTCCTCAAGCGGTTCACCGAGAGCGTCACTCCGAGCCGCCTCACCGACACCGAGTGGCTCCCCTCGGGGAACGTGATGACCGCCCGGACGGTCGTGCGGTTCACCGCGAACGCGTCGGGCGAAGCGGTCGAGATGCGGGTCGTCGAGATGTCCACGGTGCGTGACGGCGAGATCGTCGAGCTCGACATGTACTACAAGGATCCGGCCGCGATCACCACAATCCTGACGTAGGCGCTCACTGAATGGCTTCGTTGCCGACGATCGTCGTGCGGTGCATCTCGCGCCGCGACGCCGGGTCGAACGGCATCGCGCGGTGCAGGGTGCCCGTGTTGTCCCACATCACGGTGTCCCCGAGCGTCCACGTATGCTCGAACACGCGATTGGGCCGTGTCGCGCGCTCGAGCAGGTCAGCCGCGAGCGCCCGGCCCTCGTTTTCGTCCATCCCCATGACGTAGTCCGCCGTCGCGCCGAGCACGAGCGACTTGCGCCCCGATTCGTGCGTCCAGACGAGCGGGATCGCCTTGCCGCCACGGCGCTCCCATTCAGCCTTCTGCTCCGGCGTCGGGTTGGGGTACACGCCGCGCTGAACCGCCTCGAACGAGTGAAAGACCTTCAGGTTGGCGAAGCGCTCCTTCTCTTCCTCTGACAGGTCGTCGTAGGCCGCGTACGTGCTGACGAACTGGGTCTCGCCGCCCGTGGGCGAGATCCGATGCGCGGTCATGATCGTGGCCTTCGCCGGCTTCGGGTCCTGCGTGCCGTCTATGTGCCACTGCACATTGCCGCGGAAGTACTCGGCGTTCGGGTTGTCCGGATCGAGGCTGATCACCATGACCTCTGGGATCTCGTAGCCCGGGAACCTGACGACTTCGCCGAGCTTGCTGAACAACGTCGCTTGTGCCTCGAGCTTCAACGTGGCGGTCTTGGGCATCTCTTCACGCTCCTTTCGGGGGGAACCCCAACCGGGGGGACCTGGATGACGTTCAGGCGGTGGTCGGGCTGCGATCGCGGTCGGGCACCGGGCCGAGGTCGAGGTTCAGACGCTCGATCGTCGTCAGGCGGAGGTCATATTTGAAGGCGAGTTCCTCGTCATCGATCAGCTTTGCGTCGGGCGCCCAGTCCAGGAGGGTCTCCAGGGTGATGCGCAGCTCGAGCTTCGACAGCGGCGCGCCGAGGCAGTAGTGCATGCCCCGCCCGAACGTCAGGTTGTCGACTCTCCGGCTAATGTCGAAGCGATCCGGGTCGAGGAACGCCGACTCGTCGCGATTGGCGGATGCGACCAGGACCGCGACGAGCGAGCCGGCGGGTATCTCGACCCCGGCCACCTCGACGTCGCACGTGGTGACGCGGTAGTTGCGCTTGTTGACGGTCCGGTAGCGCGCGCACTCCTCGACCGCGGTGGGCAGCAGCGAGCGGTCCGATTTGAGCAGCTCCCACTGATCGCGGTGCTCGAGGATCGACAGGATCCCGAGCGACATCAGCTGCGCGCTGGTCTCAAATCCCGCTCCGAGGATCGTGTTGACGTGGCCGGCAACCTCGTCCGAGGTCGGCTTGCTCCCGTCTTCCTTGGCGTAGGCCGCGAGGACCGAGGTGAAATCGTCCTGCGGGCGCTCGCGCCGCTCATCGACGAGCGCGCACAGATACTCCCAGTACTCCAACTGGCCCTCGGCGAGCTGGTCGACCTCGTCCTCCGAGGCCGACCCCGAAGCGATCCGAAATGCCCCGTGGATCGAGCGCTCGAGCAGGGGAAAGTCCGCCTCCGGCACGCCGACGATCTTCCCGATCACGACCAGCGCCAGCGGCGTCCCATAGTCGTGTACGAACTCCAGCCGGCGGTCCGGGTCATCCGGGCGCAGGAGCTGCTCGGCGCGCGCTCGGGTGAAGGGCATCAGGTCCCTGAGCCGCTTGGGCGTGAACGGCGCCTGCACCATCTGCCTGGCGGGGCGATGCTCGGGATCATCCAGGAACAGCAGCGCCGTCGCGAACGGATACTTCGGCATCCGATCGCGCAGGCGCTCGGGCGGCACGGGCATCGGAATCGCCATCCGATTCGAAAATCGCTCGGTATCGCGCATCACCGCGATCACGTCCTCGCGCCGTGACACCGACCAGAACCCGAGCTTCTCGTCGTAGAACACGGGCGCCTCACGCCGCGCCCGCGCAAAGCTCGGGAACGGGTCCGCCATCTCGCTCAGCGCCAGCGGGTCATAGCCCGCCAGCACGGGGCAACCGGGAGCGTTCTCAATTGCCATAAACCAGTCCCTCGATCACCGACATGAAATCAAACCACCGGCGGGTTGGCTGGAAAAGATCTGCGTGATTCGACACCGATCGCAAAGCTGCCTCCTCAATCCTCGCCCAAGGGTCTTGTCAACAGTTTACGCCAAGAGCCCCGGAGTGCGGCGCGATCGCGAACGTAGCGGCAGAAGCGATCGATATCGAGCGTGCACCGATGTCGTATCGGAAAGCCCGCAGCACCGCACAAAGATCGGTGCAAAACCCAACCAGGAGGAACCGATGGCTGACAATATGGCTGTTTACACGGCGGTGTACGACGACGTCGCGTCCGCGCTGCAGGACCTGCAGGGTCTCGAGCAACTCCACCGCGACGACGTGATCGGCAAGTTCGACGCGGCCGTGATCGACAAGCAGGACGGCAAGCCGCGCATCGTCAAGCGCATGGACCGTCCGTGGGCCCGCGTGATTCCGGAGGAGTTCGGCTCTGGAACCCTGCCGCGCAAGGAGCTGCGGGACGCCGCGCAGGAGCTGACCGCGAGCGACGCCGGCCTGATCGTGGTCGGTGAGCCGACGCTCGAGAAGGCCCTCGACAAGACGCTGACGCACGCCGCCAAGGTCGTCAGGCGAGACCTCGACGCCACCACCGACGAGTTGTCCCAGGAGCTGAGCGAGGCGCTCAAGAGCTGACGGATGAACTGAGAATCAACGAAGCTGAGGTGGTGACTTATGAGTGACACCTTGCAGGACACGACGCGTGACGCAGGAGGCCTGAACGGGGCTCTCGGCAACGACCCGCTGGGCAACGCCGTCCGGCGGCGCTTCGGGCGCTTGCTCGCGCCCTACTGGTGGGCCGAGCTCGTGATCGGCGCGCTTTGGCTGGCCGCCTCGATCATCATCCTGAGGTTCACGCATGCATCCGTGGTGACCGTTGGCATCATCACCGGCATCATGTTCCTCGTGTTCGCGGCGGAGGAGTTCGCCCTTGCCGTCGTGGACCACAGGATGAGGTGGCTGTGGGCGTTCTTCGGCGTGATCCTCACCGCCGGGGGAATCGTCGCGCTGATCGACCCGGTACGCACGTTCGCTGCGTTTGCCGAGATACTCGGAGTCGTATTTCTGCTCATCGGCGTCATGTGGATGGTGCAAGCGTTCGCGGAGCAGGCGTTCAACCGGCTGTGGTGGCTCGGCCTGATCAGCGGCATCCTGATGGTGATTTTGGGGTTCTGGGCCAGTGGCGACTTCTTCGTCCAGCGGGCGTATCTGCTGCTCATATTCGCGGGCATTTGGGCGCTGATGAAGGGAATCACGGACATCGTGCGCGCGTTTCAGGTTCGCAGCCTGGCCAGTTGACGTTCGCACAGCGCCGAGCACTCTGAGGGCGCGGCGCGGCGCGGCGCGGTCAAGTCGAAGCGAGGAGGTCGAGCACGGCACGCTCGATCTCCTCGCGTCGCTGGTCCTCGTCAAGTCCGCGCCCGTCGATCGCCTCCAGCTCACTCGCGATCGTCCAGCCCGACCGGTAGCGGTCGAATACGCGCGGGTCGATATGGAGGACCGCGCGACCGCCGGCGTGTTGCCCAGCACCTCCGCGACGTCGCTCGCCGCCTCGGTGAGCGCCCGCCGCCGCGCTCGCTCGGTGCGCGCCGTGCTCCCCTTCGTCGCCACGGACACCGCCGCGAGGACGGTCCCGTTCCAGGTCCGAAAGTCCTTGGCGCTGAACGAACCGCCGATCAGGGCCTTCAGGTGCTCGTTGATCAGGTGCGCATGAACCTGGTGCCAGCCGCCACCCTCGCGAAACGCGAGGAGGTGTGTCCCGCCACCGCGGCGACGCTTCAACGCCGTCACGATCTCCACGCTCAATGGGTCGTGGACCGCGTGGACTCGGTGGACACCCTCTTTGGCGATGTAGTCGAACACGACCCCGTCCGGGCTGATCGAGACGTTCGTCCGGGCGATCGTGGCGAGGCCGAGATGTCCGTCCTCCTTCTCGTAGACGTCGCTGCCGACCCGGAACATGCCGACGTCGAGCAGCCGGATCGAGCACGCGAGGACTCGGTCGCGGTCGAGGTCGACGGCCGCCGCCCATCGTCGCCAGGACCCCCTCGCGCATCGTCGGCAGCGTGTGCGCGAAGCGCACCACGTGCTCGAACTTCAGGTGACTCCGGTGCTCGCGCCACAGCTCGTGGTACAGGTACTGGCGACGCCCCGCGGCGTCGACGCCCGTCGCCTGCAGGTGGCCCAGTGGGTCGGGGCAGATCCACACGTCCTTCCAGGCCGGCGGGATCGCGAGCGCCCGGATCCGCGCCAGCACCTCCGGATCGCTGATCGGCGCCCCGTCTAGGTCGAGGTAGGCGAACCCGTCGTCGTCCAGGACGCGCGTATACCCGGATGACCCTGGGTTTGACCGCCGCAGGCGCTTGCGGCGGGTGGGCGCGAGGTCAGCCATGCTTGCAGGAGGGTAGCCCGGCGAGGCATCGCGATAACGGGGCTTGACGGATGGTCGCTATTCATCTAAAGTGCTAGCTAGCTAGTGTTATGGAGGTTGACCATCCCGTGATCGAGTTCCACCTCGACTCCCGCTCCGGCGTTTCGCCGTACATGCAGATCGTTCAGCAGGTTCGCCACGCGCTGCGGCTCGGTCTGCTGCGCGAGGGCGACCAGCTGCCGACGGTCAAGGAGGTCGTCGCGCGGCTCGCGATCAACCCGAACACCGTGCTGAAGGCCTACCGCGAGCTCGAGCACGCCGGGCTGGTCGCCGCGCGGCCGGGCGTCGGCACGTTCGTCACCGGCTCGCTCGCCGATCCCGCGATCGCCGCGCACGGGCCGCTGCGCCGCGAGCTGCGCGGCTGGATCGTCAAGGCGCGGCGCGCCGGCCTCGACGAGGAGTCGATCGAGGCGCTGTTTCGCGACGCTGTTCGCTCCGCCCGGATCGAGGGAGTAGCGTGAGCGTCGCGCTGGCCACGCGCGGCCTCGGCAAGCGCTACGGGCGCCGCTGGGCGCTCTCGGGCTGCACGCTCGAGGTCCCGGCCGGCCACGTCGCCGGCCTCGTCGGGCCGAACGGCGCCGGCAAGACGACGCTGCTGCACCTCGCGGTCGGCCTGATCGAGCCGAGCGCGGGGTCGATCGCCGTGCTCGGCGAGGAGGTCGCCGCGACGTCCGCGCAGCTCGCGCGCGTCGGCTTCGTCGCGCAGGACACGCCGCTGTACCCGTCGCTGTCGGTCGCCGACCACCTGCGCCTGGGCGCCGCGCTCAACCCGGGCTGGGACGCGGCGCTCGCGCAGGCGCGGATCGCGCGGCTCGGTCTCGACCGCAGCGCAGCGCGCCGGCACGCTCTCCGGCGGGCAGCGCGCGCAGCTCGCGCTGACGCTCGCGATCGCAAAGCGGCCCGAGCTGCTCGTGCTCGACGAGCCCGTCGCGAGCCTCGACCCGCTCGCGCGGCGCGAGTTCCTCCAGGGCCTGATGGAGTTCACCGCCGAGCACGCGGTGAGCGTCGTGCTCTCCTCGCACCTCGTCGCCGACCTCGAGCGCGTCTGCGACTACCTGATCCTGCTCGCCGAGGGTCGCGTCCAGCTCTCCGGCGAGGTCGACGAGCTGCTCGCCACCCACCGCCGGCTGAGCGGGCCGCGCCGCGACAGCGCGCGGCTGCCGGCGAGCCAGCAGGTGATCGAGGAGACCCACACCGACCGCCAGAGCACGCTGCTCGTCCGCACCGAGGAGCCGATCATCGACCCGGCCTGGACCGTCGAGGAGGTCAGCCTCGAGGACATCGTGCTCGCCTACATGGGCCGCCCGGCGGACGACGGCGCGCTGACGAGGATCGGCCGATGATCTGGGTCGCCTGGCGCCAGTTCCGCACGCAGGCGCTCGTCACGCTCGGGCTGCTCGCCGCGTTCGCCGTGCTCGTGCTCGTGACGGGCCTGCACCTGCGCGACGTCTACGACTCGCTCGGCGGCGCGCACTGCGCCGCGCACAGTGACTGCGCGGCGCTGAGCGGCCACGACACGCCGCTGGCGGACCTCCTCGGCCCCGCGCTGCTCGCGATCCCCGCGCTGCTCGGGATGTTCTGGGGCGCGCCGCTGCGTCGCGCGCGAGCTCGAGAGCGGGACCTACCGCCTCGCGTGGACGCAGAGCGTCACGCGCCGTCGCTGGCTGTCGGTCAGGGTCGCGCTCGTCGGCGTGGCCGCGCTCGCCGTCGCAGGCCTCGCGAGCTGGCTCGTCAGCTGGTGGTTCGCGCCGCTCGACGCCATCAACATGAACCGCTTCGACCCGAGCGTGTTCACCGCACGCGGGATCGTCGCGATCGGCTACGCGGGCTTCGCGTTCGCGCTCGGCGTCGCGACCGGCGCGCTGACGCGCCGCACGCTGCCGGCGATGGCCGCGACGCTGTTCGGCTTCGTCGCGACGCGGATCGCCTTCACGCTCTGGGTCCGCCCGCACCTGCTGCCAAGCCAAGCGACGTCCTGCTCTCGTGGCGCTGGGGAAGGGCGTCGGCTTCGCTCGGGAGCGCGTCGGGCGTCAGCATCGTCGCCGAGCACGCCCACGATCCCGAACGCCTGGACGATCTCGGCCGCGCTCGTCGACGCGCCCACCACGCGCTCAGCGCCGCGCAGCTGCACGATCTGCTCGTCCGCGACTGCCCGACGATCGCGGCGGGCCTTGCGCGAGCTCCAGCCGGCGCACCAAAGGCCCGGCGGGCCTGACGGGCAGCTTCTTCGACCTGTCTGAACGCGCTCTCGCATCACCTGCAGGTGCTCGTCACCTACCAGCCGCCGAGCCACTACTGGCCGCTGCAGGCGCTCGAGACCGGGATCTTCCTCGCCGCCGCGTTCGCGCTGATCGGCGCCACGGTCTGGCGCGTCGGACCGCGCGCCGCCCGCAGGCCGGCGGTCGGCGAGCCGCGTGAGCGGACCGCAGACCCGCTCGCCCTGAAAGTCGCCCCGGAGATCGGCGCCCCGGGCGCGCACGCGCCGGAGCGACGCGCGAGTCGAGCGCGCGCGCGACCCCACCGTCAACCTCACCGCAGCAGCCTGAACCGACGGGGGCCTCGGATCTGACGTGGCCTTCCCCGCTCTCGACTAAAGGAACCGATCAATATGCAATGCCGCCGTCCACTCATCCTCACCTCCGTCCTCGCGGCTGCCGCGGTATCGCTGCTCGCGGCCGGCTGCGGGTCCAGTGCGCCCAACACGTCCAGCGCGTCCAACTCCGCCGACACGGTATCGGTCGACGCGCAGGCCCAGATGGAGCAGTTTTCCGGCTGCATGCGCTCGCACGGGGTTTCCGGCTTCCCGGACCCGACCGGCCCGGACTTCAAGCTGGCGCTCGCCCCGAGCACCCCAAAATCGCCCGCGTTCCAACCGGCGTACACGGACTGCCACCATCTGCTGCCTGGCGGCGGTCCGACGAACCAGAACACTCCGCACACTCCGGCGCAGATCGCTGCGATGCTGGCATTCGCCCGCTGCCTCCGTGCCCACGGGTTCCCGAACTTCCCCGACCCGACCAGTACCGGCGAGTTGACGCACGAGATGGTCGCCGCCGCGGGGATAGACCTGCATCAGCCGGCGGTCCTGCAGGCCGGCGACGCGTGTGTCAGCGTGACCCACGGGGTGATCACCAAGGCTCTCGTGGCGCGCTTCGTCGCCGGGCAGTAGAGCATCCGACTGAGGCGAGCGTCGGCGCCGGCGCGCCGCCATAAGCGACGCGTCTGGGAGCGGCACGACCCGGTATTGAGCCGGACACCACGGCGCCGGACGTTTGTCGGCAGCAAACCCACTGCAGGGAAAGGATCCGCATGGCCGAGACAGCATCCGGCGGCGAGAACGTCATCGCCGTCACGTTCAAAGAGGACAGCATGGCCTACGAGGCGATGAGCACCCTGAAGGAGCTCGACTCACAAGGTCAGATCAATGTCATAGAGGCATCCGTCGTCGAGCGGGGGCAGGATGGACACGTAGTGGTCAAGGACGACGTCGGGGAGACATTTCTCGACGCGACAGCCGGCGGGGGTCTGATCGGGCTTCTGATCGGCATCATCGGCGGACCGCTGGGCGTCCTGATCGGGGGCGCGACCGGCGTGCTCGTCGGGTCGCTGTTCGATGCCGACGACGCGGACAAGACCGAGTCCGCGCTGAGCGAGATCTCGAGCGCGGTCGTCGTCGGGCACACCGCGCTGCTGGCGCAAGTCGGCGAGCCGAGCCCTGAGGTGATCGACACCGCGATGGCTGGGCTCGGCGGCACGGTCCTGCGCCGAAGCGTGGCCGACGTCGAGGCCGAGATCGCCGCATCGGAGAAGGCGCAGAAGGAGGCCAAGCGGAAGGCGCGCAAGGAGCTGTTCGAGTCGCACCAGAAGCAGCGCAAAGAGGACATCCAGGCCAAGGTGCAGGCACTGAAGGACAAGCTTCATCACAACAAGCAGACGGCTCCCACAGGCTCGTGAGCACCGGCTCTGCCACGGCGCTGTTTCGCAGCGAGAAACGTGTGCGCGAGGTCTCAGGCGGCCAATAAGTGGCGCTCTCCACGGGCGCACCGCGCGGGCGCTGGAAGTGGGCGCCCGCGCGGCCTGCGCGTGCTTCAAGGATTGACGACCTTGATCTCGTTCGACACGCCCTGGACGCCGTACAGGTTGGACACGTCGTCGTAAGCTGCGTCGCTCTCGAACTGGTAGCTGACGTCGCCCGTCAGCGTGGCCCAGCCGTCCTTGACCTTGACGTCGATCGACTCCGCCGGGACCTGCGAGTTCCAGATCAGCTTCTGCAACGCGGCGCCGCGGATCTCGTCGTCAGCGCGACGGTCGAAGTGGCGGATTCTGACCTCGAGCTGATCCTCGACCCAATGCGCGCCCTCGACCTGCCTCGCGTCCTCCACCGCGGCGCGCCTTTGCGCAAAGCTCTCGACCGTTCCGCGCAGAGTCACCATGCCGGCTTCGGCTGACACGGCGACCTCGACCGAGTCGGGGATGCGCGGATCCTGATCGAGCCTGGCCATCACCGCCTCCTCGACCGGGTTGTTGGGCACATCAGCTCCTTCCTGGTAGGTACGCCGGTTACGCGATCGTCGGCTCATAGCCTGCCACTTCCAAGACCCATTGCCCTCCCCACCGATACCGACCGCTTACGAGAGTCGAGGCGTCGCATCCCTCTTGTGAACGATGCGGATCCAGTTCCGAGGGGTGGAACCAGACCCGCAAAGATCGCGGGGACGGAGCGCCGCTGGCTAAGCGATTGGCCGGCGCACGAGGCGCTCGACTGCCAGGCTCACGCGTCTGACCGCCTCGCCGTAGGCTCTGCGTGCTGCACCGGGCAGCGGTAAGGGAGAGCGCCGGGCCGAGAGGGCCGGCGGCTGCTGAGGATCGTCCAGCGCTCGCTCGCGGGCCATCGCGGCGGCGGCCGCGTCATCGGCACCGCTTGCTCTGCCCGCGTATACCCAGGCGTAGCGGAACGCCAGACCCGCGGCGAGATACATCACGCTCGAAACCTCGTCGGCGTGGGAGCCCGCGTTACGGATCAGCGCGCGCAACGATAGGCCGAGCACGACGAGGCTCTTGGCGGCACGGAGAAAGGTGCCGGGGGATCCGCTCCGGAGCGGCTCGCCCGCCTCTCCCAACCGCCGCTCGGTCAGCGAGGAGAGTCCGAGCTCGGTGAGTAATGCGGCTGTCTCGACGCTGCGCAGCGCGGCGGCGGTGGGATGGTCATCCGGCAGACCGCAGGCGGCGAGCGTGAGCCGAGTGGCCGCCGCTCCGGTCGCGGTCGCCGTCGCGACGAAGATTGGCCCGAGGACGACGCGGCTGCGCGCCCACACGGGGACCGCGGTGCAGCTCAGCAGCACGCCCGTGTAGGAGCCGAGGTAGCCGCCCAGCACGGAGGTGACTGCGCCGAGCGCCCGGGCCGCCCGGGGCCGTCCGATGAGGTCGGCACCTACCGCCAGCGCCGCGCTGCCAGTGAAGCCCGTGAGGCACCAGGAGCCGAGGTTCATCGGCGAGCGCGGCTTGAGCACCGTGAGCATGTTGAGGAACCGCTCCGGACGGCCGAGATCGCCGATCAGCAGGACCGGCGCGGGCGCGACCGCACCCAGCGCGACCTTGCGGGCGATCGCGGCGGAGCGGTGGTCGCCCGCGGCGTCGCACGCGAGCGCGACGAACGCCGATCCGGAGGCGACGCCGCCGAACCAGAAGTAGACGGCGACCTCCCAACTCCACGTCGGTGCCTTGGTGAACAGGCCCCGGAGGTCCGCCACCGGCGCGCTGCGCATCCGCCGGTTGGCCGCGGCAACCTGACCGGGAGCCGGCTCGGCCGTGTCATACCCGGTGTCGCCTTGCTTGTACAGGTAGGACCATCGAGCGTCGCCGAAGGCGGGTCGTGCCATCGCGACGGGAGCGCCCGGCTCGGCCGGCATCCAAGAGCCCGGCTCTCCCGGTGTACCGGTCGCCGGGCGGATGTCGCCGGTTTCGCTCACCAGCTCAACGTTCCGTCCGCGCGACGGGCGGGTCTCGCCGGTTTCGCTCACCAGCTCGACCTCCCGCCCGCGCGACGGGCGGCGCGCTTCCCCGCGAGGAACGCCACGACCGTGCCCGCCCCCGCGAGCAGGCCGGCGGCGACGGCCGCGAGCGTCGCCGGCACCACGTTCTCCTGGATCGGCGAATCGGCGTGGGCGGGGAGCCCGTAGCGCTCGGGCGGCTCAGTCAGCAGGAAGAACGCGCCGAGGCCGCCGGCGAGCTGGTCCGCCGGCTCGTCACCGGCTCCGTACAGATACGCGGTCTCGATCCCCCGTCCGTGCAACTCCGCGACACGGCGGGAAGCGATTTGCACGAGCTCCTCGTGCGGTCCGAACTGGATCGAGTCGGTTGGGCAGGACTTCGCGCAGGCCGGCTCGAGGCCGTCCTCCATCCGGTCATAACAGAGCGTGCACTTGGCGGCACGCCCGTCCACGTGGTCGCGATCGACGACCCCGAACGGGCACGCCGGGACGCAGTAGCCACACCCGTTGCAGACGTCAGGCTGTAGCACCACCGTCTGATGCTCGGTGCGGATCAGCGCGCCGGTGGGACAGGCGTCGAGACAGCCGGCGTTCGTGCAGTGCTTGCACACGTCGGACATGAACACCCACTCGCCCATCTTTGCGACCGCGCGGGCGACGTCGACGCCGCCGTCGCCGTCGGCTGAGATCCCAGGCGAGTCGGCGCCGCGGCCGTTTCCCGTTGCCGGGATCGCCGGCACGTTGCCACCGCCGCCCCGCGCCAGCGCGCGCTGGGCTTCGTCGCGCAGCTGCGGTGAGGGCTCGAGCAACTCGATGAAGCGCACGTGGCGCCAGGTGGATGCCGACAGCTCGCCGGTGTGGTCATACGAGCCGCCCTTGACGAACTGCGAACCGTCCGCGGGGAGGTCGTTCCACTGCTTGCACGCGACCTCGCACGCCTTGCAGCCGATGCAAACGGTGGTGTCGGTGAAGAAGCCCATGCGCTGGGCGCCGGGTTCATGGATCGCGATCTCGGTCGCCGGCGCACTCGTGCTCACTGCCGTGGCTCCTTCGGGTTCTCGGCGATCGGGTCGTCCTGATCAGGGTCCACGCGATGCCCAGCCAGGGTCGCTCCGGCGAGCCGCGCGGTGCTGGCGCCCTCGCGGCGCCCCGCTCGGACGTCGCAGGTGAAGACCTTCGACTCCTGGATCGAGACGTTCGGATCGGCCGCGATCGCGCCCAGCGCGTTGGCGCTGTCGCCGTGGCTGAGTCCTCTGTAGCCCCAGTGCCAGGGCAGGGCAATCTGGTGGATCACCCGCCCGTCCACCCGGACCGGCCGGATCCGCTCGGTCACGTTGGCTCGTGCCTCGATTTCCGCGCGCTCGGTCACGATCGTCATCCAACCCCCATCCTCGATCCCGCGGTCGCCGGCCAGCTGCGGATCGATCTCGACGAACATCTCGGGCTGCAACTCGACCAGCCACGGCACGGTGCGGCTCATACCACCCGCCGTCTGGTGTTCGGTCAGCCGGAACGTGGTCGCCACGATCGGGTATCGGGGGTCGCCCGACGCGTGATACGGGTTCTCGGGGCGCCGCCAGCGAATCGCCGCCGGATTCGCGCCGAGCTTGGGGTAGAGCAGGTTCGGCACCGGCGACTCGATCGGCTCGTAGTACGTGGGCATCGGGCCGTCGAGCAGGCCGCCGGGCGCGAACAGCCAGCCGCGGCCGTCGCCCATCATGATGAACGGGTCGGAGCCGCTGATCGCGTCCATTGCCCGGGCATCTGGTTCCGGGCGGTAGTCGGGTCGCTTGCCGACCGGGAAATCCGGCACGTCGAATCCCGTCCAGGCGCCGTTCGCCTCGTCCCACCAGACGTAGCGCTTGCGCTCCGACCAGGGTGCGCCCGAGGGGTCCGCGCTCGCCCGGTTGTACAGGATCCGCCGGTTGTCCGGCCACGCCCAACCCCACTCCGGCGAGACGGTCCCTCCTTCGGCCGAGATGTCCCCGGGCTCGCGCCGCCGTGCCTGGTTCACGCCGTCCCTGAAGATCCCGGAGTAGATCCAGCAGCCGCATCCAGTCGAGCCGTCGCTGCGCAGCTCGGTGAACGAGCTGACCGGTTTCCCGGTCGCCGCCTCATAGCCGTTGATCTCCCGGAGCACGGCCTCCACGTCCGGCTCGGCCAGCTCGCCATGCTCGGCGTAGTCCCACTTCAGGTGGGTAATGGACCAGTCGCGCTCGCGCTCGGACTGCGCGTAGTGGGCCTTCACCCGCTTGGCCAGGTGGTGCATGAACCAGAGCTCCGAGCGCGAGTCGCCCGGCGGGTCGAGCGCCTTGTCGCGGAACTGCACCAGGCGCTGGGTGTTGGTGAAGCAACCGTCCTTCTCGATGTGCGAGGCGGCGGGCATCAGGAAGACCTCGGTCTGGATCTCCTCGGTCCGGAGCTCGCCCGACTCCACCTCTGGCGAGTCGCGCCAGAAGGTGGCTGTCTCAGTCTCCGTCATGTCGCGCACGACGAGCCACTTGAGCCTCGCCAGCGCACGGCGGTGGAGTCCCGAATTAATCGAGCCGACGGCCGGGTTCTGCCCCATCACGAAGAAGCCCTCGAGCCCTCCGTCGAGGGCACGCAACATGGTCGCGTAGTGCGAATGGTTGCCACTGATCTTCGGCAGGTGGGCGAAGCCATAGTCGTTGTCCGCCGTGGCGGCATCCCCGAACCAGGCCTTCAGGAGGGAGACGATGTAGTCGCTGAAGTTGGACCACCAGCCGCGGTCCGCCCGGCCGGTGCCGATGTAGTCCGCGAGCGTCAGATGCCCTTCACGGCCCCGCGGCATGTGCAGATAACCCGGCAGGAGGTCGTACAGCGTGGGGATGTCGGTCGACCCCTAGATCGAGGCGTGGCCGCGCATCGCCATGATGCCGCCGCCGGGGCGGCCGATGTTGCCGAGCAGAAGTTGGAGGACCGATGCCGCGCGGATCATCTGCACGCCCTCGGCATGCTGCGTCCATCCCACGGCGTAGACGAGCGCGCTCGTTCGCTCGCGCCCGGAGTTCTCGATCAGCGCCTGCGCCACCGCCATGAAGTCCGCCTCGGAGATCCCGCAGATCCGCTGCACCATCTCCGGCGTGTAGCGCGAAAAGTGGCGGCGCAGGATCTGGAACACGCAGCGCGGATCCGAGAGCGTCTCATCGCGCCTGATGTCGCCCGCGTGCATTCCCGCGCCGGTGTGCTCGCTGAACGCCTGCGTCGCGTGCTCGTGGACTCCCGGTGACACGCCGAAATGGCAATTCTCGTACGACCACGACGCTGAGTCGTACGTGCCAGTGTCGGAATCGAATCCCGAGAAGACGCCGTCGAGATCCTCGGTGTCCACAAAGTCGTCGCACACGATCGCCGACGCGTTGGTGTAGTTGACGACGTACTCCCTGAAGTAAGAGTCCGTTTCGATCACGTGGCGGATCAGCCCGCCCAGGAATGCGATGTCGGTACCCGCCCGGATCGGAACGTGGCGCTCAGCCAGCTGGCTGGTGCGCGAGAACCGCGGGTCCACGTGGATGACGCGGGCGCCGCGCTCCTTGGCCTTCATCACCCAGCGGAAGCCGACCGGATGCGCCTCCGCCATCGAGGAGCCCTGGATCAGGATGCAATCCGCGTGCTGGAGGTCCTGCTGGAAGTTGGTGGCGCCGCCGCGACCGAACGAGCTCCCCAGACCGGGGACCGTGGAGCTGTGTCATATGCGCGCCTGGTTCTCGATCTGAACCGCCCCCATCGCGGTGAACAGCTTCTTGATCAGGTAATTCTCTTCGTTGTCGAGTGTCGCGCCGCCGAGGTGCGCGAACGCGAGCGTCCTGTCAACACGCCAACCGTGGTGGTCGATCTCTTGCCAGCCGTCTTCGCGCGCGGAGATCAACCGCTCGGTGATCATGTCCATCGCCTGCTCGAGGTCGAGCTCTTCCCATTCGGTGGCACCCGGCCGGCGGTACTTGACTTTCGTGAGCCGGCCGGGCTGATTCACGAGCTGACGCGAGGATGCGCCCTTCGGGCACAGCGTGCCCTGGTTGATCGGCGAGCGCGGGTTGCCCTCGATGTCGATCAGCTCACCGTCGCGCGTATAGACCACCTGACCGCAGCCGACAGCGCAGAACGGACACACGGACTCGGTCACCTTCAACCCCCCGATCCGCGCCTGCGCTCGCAGCGTTCGCGAGGATGCCGCGCTCGGTCCGAGCCCCCAATCCATGACGCGCCCGACGAAGGGGAGCCGCCGCAGCGATTCGAACGAGCTCGGACGGGCTCCGGGAGAGCTCATCGCGGCCGTCCAGCTAGTTGCGGCTGCGCTTTGAGGCGCGAGCCGGTCGGCGCCTTGCCCGTCGCCGTGCCCGCTCTCGTCGTGGCGCCGGCGCCGCGTCGCATGCGGGCATCCTGAGACCAACCCGGGTGAGGCGGCATCACCCGTTCCGGGGGATACTCGTGGAAGCCCTTTGCCGCCGGAGCAGGGACAACAACCCACTTGCGATTCTCTGGAAGTCGAGTGGGCTGTTGTCCAGGCTCGATCCGCACCGTCCTAAGCCGCATTCGGGCGGCGATTGCGTCATGATTGCGTCTTCAACCAATTCGGATCGGAGAATGCCCATGCCTGACCCCGTGAACCTGACCGGCAGCATCGCGTCGGCGATCGACGGCGCTGCGTTGCGCGGGCACCAGCTCGCGGTGGCGTACGTTCGCGACGACGGCAGCCCCGGGCTTTCATTCCGCGGCAGCACGTATGTGCGCAGCCCGACCGAGCTCGCGATCTGGGCCCGTAAGCGCGACAGCGGTCTGGCCGCTGCAATTGCGCAAAGACCTCGCGTATCGCTGCTGTTCTACGAGGTGGATGGACCGGGGCCGCGCTACCTGTCCATCACGGGCAGCGCCCGGGTTGCGCCGGAGCTCGACGACGAGGTCTACAACGCGATTATCGAGCGCGAACGGCAGGCGGATTCCGAACGCGCCGGCGTCGCTGTCGTGATCGACGTCGACGGCGTCGTGGGTGCCACGACGGAGGGGTTCTTTCAGCAGTCCAGCGGCTGAGCCTCGCCCGGCTCCGATCAGGCAACGGGGAGCGAGGAGAACGCGGCTGGCCGCGATCAGAACCGAGGCGGAGCTGCCTGCTGCAGCCGCCCGGCCCAGACCGCCTTCGCGCCGAGGTCGCCGACCTTGAACACCATGTAGGCCGAGACGAGCGCGAGCACCACGAGCGCCACCCGCAGCGCGATGACGCTTGCCGCCGGCGAAAGAAGTCGGTCGGCGATCGTCAGGCCCGTCGGCATCCCGCCCGAGATGCGATGCGCCGCGAACGTGACGATCAGGACCGCTGTGAACAGCACGAACACGATGGCCAGGATGTGGGCCGCATGCGAGTGGCGCGCGATCAGGTTGGCCGCGGGGCCCTGAAGGTGCAGCGCATCCCTCAGTGCCGCGCCGGCCTGCATGGCAAGGAAGGTCGAGGACATCGCGACGATCGCGACGACCGACAGGAGGATTCCGTACCGGTGAAACCAAGCAGGCCTGATCGCGAGGGCGAGCGCGCCGAGCACGCTGACCGGGATCAGCACCACGGGGACGTGGATGAACAGCGGGTGCGCCGGCAGCCCGTCGTAGATCGTCAGGACCCGGATCGGCAGTGTCAGGAAGCCGAGGAACGCCAGCCCGGTCAGGATGAACTCGGCCCGGCGCCAATCCACGCCCCTGCGCTCGCCCAGCGTTAGCGCGTCAGTGCCCACGACGGGCGAGTGTGGGGATCTGGCGTAAGTGTTTGCTAATTCCGGGGTGAGACCGCTCTCACCGCCGCGCAAGATTAGGCTAACGAGCGGGTGCTCAGCGCGTCGGCGTGGCGCGATCGAGCAGCTCCCGCGCGCCGGTGCCAGCGCGGCGCGCGCGCTCGATGGCGGGCACCCCCTGCTCCTGCAGGGTGCGGGACGGCGCCTCGATCTCGACCGGCAGCGCGGCCGGGAGCGCATCGAGGATGGCGGCGATCGGGAACACGCCTTCGCCCGGCGCGAGCCGGTCGAGCACCTCGGGCTCGTAGTCCGAGCGCACTCCGAGGTCGGGTCCGTCGCACAGCTGCGCGTATGCAAACAACTCGGCGGGCAGAGCAGCGACATCCTCGGGTGTGGCGCCGCAGCGCACGAGGTGCAGGCAGTCGATACAGACGCCGACGTTCGGCTTGTCGGCTGCGCGGATCAGGTCGACCGCCGACGCGAGCGTCGGACATTCGTCGCTGAGTGGGATGAACTCGATCCCGACCTGCACGCCGTACTCGGCCGCCAGGTCACCCAGCAGCGCCAGATTCTCGGCCGCGCGCTCAGCGACCGGGTCCCTGACGTGCGAGGCCAGGCACCGCGCCCCCAGCATCGCGCCGAGCTCGACCCCGGGACGGCAGGACTCGACGTCGAAGTCCGTCGTCAACGGGAAGAACGAGGCGTTGTTGACGGTGATGCCGCTCGTGGCGAGGCGGTCCAGCAGCTCGGCCGCGCTCGAAGGCGAGACCGCGGCGAACGGCAGGTTCGGGATCGGTACGTTCACGAACAGCGTGACCATTTGGTAGCCGGCGTCGTGCGCGACCGATACGAGCTCAACCGGCGAGAGCTCGAGCGCGTTGATCTGGTGCAGCCCGAGCGGCCTCATTGGAGGCGCATCATCGGGGCGACCCCGTCTGGGCCAGCTCGGTCTCCGCCGCCCCGGACGTCGCCTGTCCATTCCACGTGTAAGGCGGCAGCGCGAGGCCGTAGTGCTCGCGCAACGTCTTACCCTCGTACTCGGTCCGGAAGAGCCCTCGCTCCTGGAGGATCGGGACGACTCCCTCGCAGAAGTCCTCGAGGTCGCGCGGGAGCACGGGCGGCAGCAGTAGGAAGCCATCGCACGCGCCGTTCTCGAACCACTCCTGCATCCGGTTGGCGAGCTGCTCGGCCGTGCCGACGAACATGCCGTGGCCGCGCATCTGGTTTGCGTACCACGCCGCGAGCTGCCTCAGTGTCGGCTTCTCTCGGTCAACGTACTCGTAGACGAGCCGCATGCGGTGGATCCCGCCATGGAAATTCTCAAGCGGCGGCAGCTCGGGAACCGGGCCGTCGAGCGGATGCTTGTTGAGATCGAGCTTGAGGAACGCGCCGAGCAGTCCGAGGCCGCCGGGGGGAACCACGAAGTCGGCGATCAGATCATCGGCTCGACGCTTCGCCTCCTGCTCGGTGTCGCCGAGAATCCACCCCATCCCTGGCATGAGCGAGAGGTGTTCCGGTGGCCGCCCGTGTGCGGCAGCGCGCCGCTTGACGTCGGCGTAGATCGACTGCGCGGCCTCCATTGTTGAGGCCACGGTGAACATCGCCTCCGCGTAGTGGGACGCGAAGTCTCGCCCGGCGTCCGAGGAGCCGGCCTGCGCCAGCAGCGGATAGCGCTGCGGCGAGCTCGGGAGCTTGGCGCACCCCTCGACCGAATAGTGCTCGCCGACGTGGTTGATCGCGTGGACCTTGCTCGTGTCCGCGTAGATGCCGGCTTCCTTGTCGACGATGATGGCGTCCGGCTCCCAGCTGTCCCAGAGCTTCAAGCAGACCTCGACGAACTCGGCCGCGCGGCGGTAGCGGCCGTCGTGGTCCGGGATCGCCTCGAGGCCGAAGTTGCGCGCCTCGGTGTCCGTCTGGGTCGTGACGATGTTCCAGCCGGCGCGCCCGTTGCTGACGTGGTCGAGCGCCGAGAAGCGCGCCGCGAGGTCGAACGGTGTGTTGAAGGTCGTCGACATCGTGCACACGAGGCCGATCCGCGACGTGAACCCAGCGACCGCCGCCAGCTGGATCATCGGGTCGGGGAGGACCGACATGTTGGTCTGTCCGAGCGCGGGGGAGGAGTACCCGTACGGGAGGAAGACCGAGTCGAAGCACGCGTCCTCGCACATCCGCACGACCCCGAGCAGATGCTCGAAACCGAGCACGCCGTGCACCTCCGCGTCCGGATGGCGCCAGCCGGCCTCATGGCAGCCACTGGGGTGGTGGAAGTAGTTCAGATGTAGCTGACGCCGCCCCACGGGGAGCATCATGTTAACGGTTATCCGAGCGTCCCGGGCTCGCCGACCGACGCTCCGCGCACGTGCCGGGCGACGACCCACCGGTGCTTTCCAATTTGCCGGCTGCGGGTGAAGCCGTGGCGCTCGAACATCGCCAGCGTGCCGTTGTTCAGGAACGACCCCGACACCTTGCGGCCGTCCGTGTCCTCGGGATAGCTCTCGACGACGCCGCCTCCGAGCCGGGCGATCTCGCCGAGCGCGCCGGCGAGGGCAACCTCGGCGACCCCGCGATTGCGACGTCCGCGTCCGACGAAGAAGCACGTGATCCGCCAGTCGGGCAGCTCCTGGAGTCCCTCCTGATATGCCTTCCGGTGCTTGATCCGTGGCAGCTCCTCGGTCGAGCCGAACTGGCACCAGCCGACGCACCGCGTCTCGTCGAACACGAGCGCGGCGTGAGCCCGGCCCTCGCGCACGCGCGCCTCCTTCAAGGCGCGTCGCTCCTCTGGGGTGTGGATGTGCGGCCGCCCCTCCTCGTGGAAGCCCAGGCACCAACAGCCGTCCCAGACGCCGTGGTGCTCGTCGGCCAGCTGCGCGAAGTCGGCCCAGGTGCTCGCGTCGAGTGGTTTGGTCGCAAACGCCACTGTGGGAGCGTATGGAAAACAGCCCAGTCGAGCAGCGGACGGCCGCCAGTGGGCCGTTATCCAGCCACACGATGGTCAACGTCCCATTAGCGTCGCGCGAGCGCTCGAGTGGGTTGTTCTCCAGGTTCCGATAGGGCCGCCCCGGCCGTTGCGCGAGTTCTCCGGGGTGCGGAGGCAGCCGTCTGTTCCGAGAGCTTCCGACTCAGAGGATCGGAGCACCGCAGTAGTAGACGATGAACCTCAACCCATCTGAGGAGGCGGCCGATGCTCCCCCTCGCCCGCTCAGCGGGAAGCAGTTGTCGGCGACCCACACGAGGCGCGGATCGCTCACGACTCGCGATTGGATCACGAGGTGGAAGTCTCCGCGCGCGATCCTCGACTTCAAGCTCGCCAGGGTCGGCTCCGGGATCGTCCCGGTGAAGCCGCCGATCGGGAGGACCTCCTGACCGGTGTCGAAGATGAACGGGGCGGCGACCGCGGACGTCTGCGTTGCCATCAGATCCGGCTGCGCGCCTTTGGCCCGCTCGAGTGGAGGCAGTAGCGCCTCGGTTCGCGCCGCGACCTGACCGAGCGCCCGCGCGAAGCCGGACGCCGCCGGGGACTCGAACGGCGTGTCGAATGGGCCGAGCGCATCCTTGACGATCGACGTGGACGCGACCGCTGGAACGACGACAAGAGCCGCCGCCGTCGCGGCCGCCGCGAATGCGGCCATCCGGGGCGCGCCGAGAAGCAGCAGCACGACCGCGGCCACGCCAAGCACGATCTCGACTGCGACGAGGCCGCCGAACATGCCGACTCCGTTGCTCGGCAGCAGCCAGACCCCGTACGCCGCCGTCCCCGCCACCGCGGCCGCCGTCGCGAGGCGGACCCGGAGCTGTGCGCGGTGCTCCCATGCGAGCGAGGCCGCCATGCCGAGGAGGCCCGCGATCGCCGGCGACAGCGCGGCCGTGTAGTAGGAGTTGATCGTCGTGCTCGCGCTGAACACGACGAACAGCACGATGAGCCAGGTTCCCCACAGGGCCGTCCCGGCCCGGAGCAGCTTGCTGCCCGTGCGGCTGGCGATCGCACACCCGACGAGCGCGAACAGTGCCGCGACGATCAGCCAGCCCGTGTCGCGTCCCAGCGAACCCGTCAGCAGACGATCCCAACCCGGCGGCGGCGAAGTGAGCTTGATGCCGATCGCCTTCGACAGCAGCTCGTTGGGCGAGGCCTGATCGAGCCGGCCGAACCCGTTGTAGACGAACACCTGGCTGAAGACCGAATTGCTCATGCTGCCGTCCACGTACGGCCGGCTTCCGGCGGGCCAGAGCGACACGACCACCATCCAGCTGAGCGAGACCGCCGCCGTGACGGCGCCGGCGATAACGAGCCGGGCGAGGTGCCGCTGCCACCGACCACTGGCGAGCAGCAGGTACGCGAGCGTCAGCGCGGGCAGGATCAGCCACGCCTCGATCATCTTGGCCTGGAACGCGAGCCCGACGAGCACAGCCGCCAAGATCAGGCCCCGCAGACGCCCCGAGATCGCCGCGCTGATCGTCGCGTTTGCCGCGAGCAGCAGCAGCAGGATCAT
The DNA here is from genome assembly GCA_963763525.1 of uncultured Solirubrobacterales bacterium. Taxonomy (GTDB): domain Bacteria; phylum Actinomycetota; class Thermoleophilia; order Solirubrobacterales; family Solirubrobacteraceae; genus Palsa-465. Next base: position 325,156 of record CAVXPA010000001.1, on the reverse strand, counting down.
CAGCGTGTCCGGGATATTCCCGCGGTTCAGCGCGACGGTCGCGGGCGAGAGCGCGGTCACCCCCGCCGCGAGGACCGCGGCGAGCGGCCCGGAAAGGCGGCGCACGATCCGATACAGGACGAGCACGCTCGCCATCCCAGCGAGCACCTGGGGCGCGACGATCGCCCACGCGTGGACCCCGAGCACGCGGACGAACAGCGCCTGGATCCAGAACGCGCCCGGGAGCTTGTCCAGCGTGATCGTCGCGGCCGGGTCGAACGCCGCGAAGAAGAAGTTGTGCAGGCTCATCGACATGCTCCGCACCGCGGCCGCGTAGTAGATCTCGAGATTGCCGGTGGCCTGCCACGCGTAGGCGAAGCCGGCGATCGCGGTCAACGCGAGCAGGATCGGTCTCGCCCAGACCGGCTCGCCGACGGCCGATCGCAACCACGACTGCGTCCTGAGCCTCCGCGCCGGTAGATCCAGCGTCGACTCAGACCGTGTCATCGCCTGAATTGGACTGCCGTCGGATGTCGGCGAGCGCAGCGAGGCCGGTTCGCAGCCCTCGCATCTCCTCGCCGGTGAGTCGACGCGCGAGCTCGGCGTCGACCGCGTCGGCCGCGGCCCGAATGGCGGCCGCGGCGGCACGCCCACGCTCGGTCAGCCGCACGCCCATGCGCCGGCGGTCCTCGGGATCGATCCGGCGCTCGAGATAGCCACGAAGGACGAGCGTGTCGATCAACTGGCTCGACCTCTGCTTGCTCAGCCGCAGAAAGCCGACCGCGTCCGCCTGCGCCCTGAACTCCCCCTCGGGCAGGCCCGCCAACCCGACGAGCACGAATCCGCCGTTACGCGGGATGTCGTCGCAACCGGCGGCAGCCAGGGCTCGGCGAGCTTCGTCGCCATACGATCCACGCGCTTCGAGCAAGAGTCGCGGGACCGGCATGTCGGCGTACCAAGGCGTGTCCGTCATGCGCGAACAGGACTATACACCTCCAGGACTGTCAAGAAAGCGGACTGTCCACAAGTGGACGCGGAGCGGCGTTCGGTGCGATCACGTCGTGACCGTGCCGAGGACCGTGCACCCGAACGCCTTCTGGAAGCCGCGCACGACCTCCACCGGCGGCGTTGTCCCACCGGCCGCGCAGCAGCGCAGGGTCGAGGTGTCATGACGCTCGCGGCCGTCGTGGTGCAGGAGCGCCGCATATATCGTCGCCTCGCCCGCGAACGCCGTCACGCGATGACGCTCGATCGCCTCGAGCACCGTCTCGGGGTCCGGGCGCGGGACCAGCGCCAACGCGGAGCCTGCCGCGAGGGCCGCGTTCATCGCGCACGTCTGAGCAAACGCCTCGAACAGCGGCAGCACGTCGAGTACGACGTCATCGGGGCCGATCTGGACGAGCTCGTCGGCCGCGACCTCGGCATTGCGGCGAAGGGTGGTATGGGTCAGCAACGCGCCGTGCGACTGGCCACTCGTGCCCGACGCGTACACGACCACTGCGACGTCATCGTGCGCTCTCGTGCTCATCACGGGCCGTGATCCGCCCTTCACGGGCACGGCGCTGAGCGAGCCCGGGTCGACGATCACGCACTGGACGCCGGCCTCCGCCGCACCGGCCTGGGCCGGCGCCGCGAGCTCGTGCCATGCGAGCAGCAGCGCGGCGCTCGCGTCTCGAAGGTGAAGCGCCACCTCCTGCTCGGTCTCGAGCACGTTCATCGGCACGACGATGCCGCCAGCCCGCAAGATCGCGTAGTAGGCGATCGCGAACTCGGGCACGTTGGGCAGCATCAGTCCGACTGGGTCGCCTTCAGTCACTCCTCGCCCCCGGAGCCACGCCGCGACGCGCGCGGTCACCGCGTCGAGCTCGAGGTAGGTGATCGCCGTATCACCGAACAGCAGCGCGGGCCGGATCGGATAGGCCTGGGCACTGCGGGTCAGGTTGAGGGCAAGGTTCTCGTTCATCGTTTCTCCTCCGCGCGTGAGCGATGCGGAAGCTCGACGTCAGCGACCGCCGGGATTTATAGCGCCGGCCCGGGCCGGGATCACGCTGAAGCGCTTCCCCGGGTGCCGGGCCGGGCGCTCACACCGTCGCGACGGCGAAGTAGTGGCCCTGTTCGAGATCCGCGACCAGTCCCGGTCCCGTCGGCTCCCAGGAGAGCAGTTCGCGCGTGAGTGCGCTGGAGACGGGCATGTCCATCGCGATGAAGCCGGCGAGGAACCCGAACTGCGAAGCCGCCTGCTCGGCCGTGATCGAGGTGACGGGCAACTCGAGCCCACGTCCGATCGCCTCGGCGACGTCGTGAATGGGGACGCCTTCCTCGCCGACCGCGTGGAGGATCGAGCCGGCCGGGGCGCCCTCGATCCCAAGCCGGACCAGACGAGCGGCGTCGGAGCGATGAACCGCGGCCCAGCGGTTGCTGCCGTCGCCGACGTATGCGGCGGAACCCGCCGCGCGGTCAGCCGCGACGATCATCGCGATGAAGCCGTTGTCGCCCTCGCCGTGGACGGTCGGGGCGAAGCGGACGCTCATCGAACGGACTCCGCGGTCGGCGAGCGCAAGCGCCGTTCGCTCGTTCACGACGCGACCGCCCGCTCCTGGGAACGCCTCGCCCATGTCCCGCTCGGTGGCGAGCGTGCCGGGCTTGAGGCCTGCGACACCCGAGGCGATCGCGAGCGGCCGATCGCTGCCGGCCAGCGCCTCGCCGAGCGTCTCGATCGCCGCCAGGTCCGACCTGACCGCGGTCTCGAAGTCGCCGCTGAATGCGATGTCGTGGCGGAACGCGAGGTGGACGACGCCGTCGCTTTCGCCGGCGGCGGCGCGCAGCACGTCGAGATCTCCGATGTCGCCGCGGCGGACCTGTGCGCCGGCGGCCGCTACGGCCTCGGCGGACTGATCGGAGCGGGCGAGGCCGAGGACCTCGTGATCGGCCGCGAGCAGCTCCGCGACGACAGCGGAGCCGATCCAGCCGGATGCGCCGGTGACGAAAATGCGCATGGGATACCTCCCAATCGAAGGTGCGGCCGGCGCGGCCTGGGATATCCACCCTCACATGAGAGGGTCGATATCCCACGCTCCGCTTCTCAGGGCGGGTACGGTCGCGGGGCTGCGCCTAATGTCAGTTACTGTCGTCAGACTAGCACAGCGATGACAGCATCTGTCATCGCTGTAGCATGCCAGGCATGGGCCGTTGGGAGCCAGATGCCGCCGGGCGCCTGCAACAGGCCGCGTTCGAGCTCTACACCGAGCGGGGCTACGACCAGACGACCGTGGCCGAGATCGCCGCGCGCGCCGGGCTCACGGAGCGCACGTTCTTCCGCCACTACGCCGACAAACGCGAGGTGTTGTTCGCCGGCGCCGATCGGTTCCGCGCCACGCTCGTCGAGCCGATCGACGCGGCGTCGGCGTCGGCGACCCCGCTGGAGGCGGTGACCGCTGGGATCGAGGCGGCCGCTTCCATTTTCCCGTCGCTCGAGCTCGTCCGTCGGCGCCAGGCCGTGATCCTCGCCAACCCGGAGCTACAGGAACGCGAGCTGATCAAGCTCGCGTCGCTCGCTGCCGCGCTCGCCGAGGCGCTGCGCCGGCGCGGCGTGCCGGACATGGCGGCCGAGCTCGCAGCCGAGACCGGCATCGCCGTCCTGCGGATCGCCATGACACGCTGGATCGAGGATCCCGCCGAGCGGCCGTGGGAGGTTCACGTCCGGGAAGCGATGGACGAGCTGCGCGGGCTCACTGCCGAGCGCAGCGTCGCGGCTACGCCCTGAAGGTGTCCGAGCCGACAGGAATCCGACCCGGCGATTCGTACCGCGGACGTAAGCCAACCAGTCACGAGCGGCGCGCGGGCCGGCCGTGGGACGCGTCATAGTCGGCATCGATGTGGCTGAGACGGCACTGTCGCTCGCGCGGGAGAAGGCCGCCGCTCGTGGCATTGCCGCTGACTTCGAGTTTGCCGACGCCCTGCACCTTCAACAGTTCGGCCGAGTGTTCCAGACGGTGCTCGACTGCGGGTTGTTTCACTCGTTCGATCGCGACGAGCGGCGCGAGTACGTGGCCAGTCTGGCGTCGGTCACCGCCCGTGGCGGGAGCCTGTGCGTACTGTGCTTCAGTGACGTCGACCCTGACAGCGCTGGGCCTCATCCCGGTGAGTGAGGGGGAGTTGCGGGGAGCGTTCACACCGAGCGGTGGTTGGCGCGCTGTCTCCCTCAGTCCGGCTCGGATCCGGACAACGCTTCACGCCCAGGGCGCGGCTGCCTGGTTGGCGAGGATCGAACGGATCGATTGAAGTGTTCTTCGCCGATGCCCTGATCTGGCAGTTCTTCGCCGGGAGTCGGGACGGGGCCGAGCGCCCGCCACGCCTGTTCGAGGACACCGACACGCCGATCTGGTCGGCGATCGCGCGGATTCGGTGGCCCTCAGTGCGCAGTCGCCACGCTGCCTGGATCCGCTCGGCGACCGTGTCTTCCGAGCCCGGACCGCGAGTGGGTAGGCCGGCGGCATGGAGGGCTTTGTTCCAAGAGCCGAAGTGCGCCGCCACGCACGAGCTGCTGGGCCAGTACGGGTGCTCACGCATCCATTTGCGCTGGGCGCGCGACGCCTGCTGAGGCCGTTCTCCGGACCAGTCCTGGCGGCGCGGCGCAGCCCCCATCTCGGTGGCCCAGTCGCGCAGCGCCCGGAGGATTGCCTCGTCGCTCCAGCGTCCCGGGGTTCCCGGGTGCCGGAGCGGCTCGTACTTGGCTGGCGCGGCGGCGCTACCCGTCCGGCTCGGGTGAGGAGCCGGAGCCGGAGCCGGACGGGTCGCCATCGCGGCGGGCGTGTACTCGGTCAGAGGGCCGTGACGACCGACTTGGTCTCGAGGTAGTTGTTCAGTACCTGGTGACCCATCTCGCGGCCCCAGCCCGACTCCCGAGACGGTGGCAAGCCGCTCGGGGCCGCACAGGACAGTCTTTCGCATCACCGCCATCGGGCCGCCGAGCAGTCTCCGCGTGGCTCGCGACGCCCGTCGAGCACGTGCGCGATGCGCGCTCGCTGCTGTTGCTCAAGCTGCTCTTCCTCGACCGCCGCAACGCCGACCCGCGGCCGCTGCTGGATGCTCAGCGAGCGCGATTCGAGAGCATCGCCGAGCGATTCCAGGCCGCGGTCAACGGGGCGAGCGGCTTCGACCGCACGATCCTCACATGGCGACTCGAGACCGCCACCGCGGCGCTGCGGTTCATCGACAGCATCATCGACGCGTCCAGCGCGGGAGCAGAACCGGCGAGCGACTTAGAGCGTGATCCGCAATTCGTGCGCCGGGCGCTCCCACAGTGACATTGCGTCGCGCGCGAAGCTGATGCGCACGCGCAGCACCGAGGCGTCTGGGTGCGGGCGTGGCATGGTGAAGCCACCCACGGTGCCGTCCACCGGCTTCGCGACACCGATGAAGCTGCCGAGCGATGCATATTCGTGCTCGCAATCGTCTCGCGCCATGGGGCGGGGGCGGCCGGCGTGCCGCGGGAGCCGGGGGTGGATCGCGTAGTTGATGCGGATACCGCCGTAAGCGTCGCGCTCGACGTCGGTGATCGTGAGCGAGTGGCCGATCGGCAACCCCGGCTCGTGCTCGACGCTCTCGAACTCCAGCGCGACCGCCACGCTCCGCTGTGCCCGCTCGGTGAGCGCGAGCTCGGCCAGCGCCTCATCGACGCTACCCGGTCCTTGCAACAGGGTGAACGCGTGTGCGATCGCCAGCGGGCCGTAGCCGAGTTCCTTTAGTCGCCGCTCGAACGCGGGGCGCAACTTCTCGGCAGCCGTTGCCCGATCCGAAGCCTTTGCGGCGAGGCGTAGGCAAAAGAGCTCTTCGGTGTCAGGTGTCATGTGGCGTCAAGCGTACGCCTTCCCCATTTCAGTCTGTACGGGTCGCGCGGTAAAACGTGAGACGCCCGATGCGCGTGTTGAGGTGAGCGGTCTCGCTTGCCTCGCCGAAGCCCGCCTGGCGCATCAGCGTCGGGATGCGGTCGTGCCAGTTGTCCGGGAGCGTGCGGCCGCGTCGAGCGAAGCGCGTGATCCCATGGAGGTGGTGGCTGTCGCCGCCCAGGTCCACGAGGTGCAGTGAGCCGCCCGGGCGCAGGACGCGCAGGGCCTCGCCCAGAGACGCGACGCGCGACTCCGGCTCGAGATGGTGGAACATCAGCGAGGAGAGGACACGGTCGAAGCTGCCGTCGGGATACGGGAGCTGATCGGCGAAGCCGCGGTCGAGCTCGAGCGTGAGCGCGGCACGCCGTGCCTTGCGCTCCGCGCGGGCGAGCGCGTCGGGATCGGGGTCCAGGCCAACGACCTTCAGTTGCGGGTGCGTCCGCTTGACCAGCAGCGTCAGGTTGCCGGTCCCGCAGCCGATCTCGAGCACGCGCTCGGCCGATTCGAGTCCGGCCTGCTCGGCGAGCTCGCGGTGTGCGGACTCGACCCCGACCAGGCGTGTGAACGGGTCATAGAGCGGCAGCAGCCAGTGGCGCCCCATGCCCGGCAGGTAGCGCCTTCCCTCTGCGTCATGGCGAGCGGCAGGATGGTGTGAAGCTAGCTCGTTCATATCTTGTTCTCCAACGATACGAGGATGCTTGGTGTTCTACGTAGTGATAATTCAGGTGATGGAAGGCGTCCAGAGCGATTCGTTGGCTGAAATGCAACGATCTTTGGTTGGGGTGCCAGCGACTCGATTGAGCACGCGCCGGATCGGCGGGGCCCCGGTCTACGAGTTCGTCCGCACGCCGGAAGCCCCGGCAGTAAGCGTCATGCGCTTCTCCTCTGACCAAATTCCCGTCGGCCAGGCGGACGACGATCACGCTCACGCGCACGACTTCCTCGTGCTCGTCTATTTCGAACGGGGTGGCGGCAGCTTTGGCGTCGGCGGCCAGCGGTGGCCGCTCAACACCGGTGACGCATTCGTCATAGCGCCAGGGGAGGTCGTGCGCATCGGCGAGCACGACCACGGGCCGATGGTGTCGGGCTGGACCGTTTTCTTCCCGCCCGAGCTGATCGCCTCTGAAGCCCTTGGAGGATCGCTCGGGTGGAGATCACACCCGCTCCTCTTCCCCTTCGTCGGGCCGGCTGCCGGCGGGTCGCAGCGCCTACCCGTGCCACCCGCCGAGCGGGCCACTTGGTGCCGGCACGTCGCGGCGATCGAGCGTGAGCTCGACCGACCGCGAGAGGGCTCGACCGAGGCCGCGCTCGCGCATCTCACGCTGCTGCTGGTCGGCGCGGCGCGCATCTCGGTCGACATCGGTCACGACCTGCGCCTTCGCAGCGAGCCGCTGCTGGCGACCGTGTTCGAGTTCATCGAGGAGCGCTACCGCGAGCCGATCTCCCTTGCCACGATCGCGGCAGCCGCCGGGCTGACGCCGGGACACCTGACGACGGTCGTGCGCCGCAAGACCGGCCGGAGCGTCCAGCGATGGATCACCGAGCGCCGCATGGCCGAAGCCCGCCGGCTGCTCCGCGAGACCGACCTCACGGTCGAGGTGGTCGCAAGCTCCGTGGGCTACCGACACCCGAGCTTCTTCATCAAGCAGTTCCGCCGCGCGCACGCGGCGACGCCGGCCGCCTGGCGGCGCGGTATGCGCCTTGCAGTGCAAAGGCCGGATCCAGCCGCTGGGCTTGCGGATCGCGCGGCGGGTGGACATTATTCGCCGCCGATCGTGTCCGTCTAATCCGAAGTTCCCCCGGTAGTCAGCCGGAGTAGAGGCCGGGATCCCTGTAGTTGTGGGAATTCCGGCCCTTTTGTTGTCATCATGTGTACCCACTACTAGTCGCCTTGATATGCGGTATTGTCCAGGTATGGGCCGTCCCGCTCGGCAAAGTGGCGCGATGCACGTGAGCACGACTACGCGACGGTGTGGGGATCGTGAGTACACGGCGACGTTGCTCCGGCGCTCCTACCGCCAAGACGGGAAGGTCAAGAAGGAGACGCTCGCGAACCTCTCGCATCTCCCGGCTGAGGCGATCGACGCGATCCGACGTGTCCTGGCGGGCGAGACGCTGGTGAACGCCAGGGACGCGTTCGAGATCGAGCGCTCCCTCCCGGCCGGGCACGTGAACGCGGCGCTCGCTATGGCCGGCCGGCTTGAGCTCTCTAAGCTGGTTGATCGTTCAGCGTGCCGGGAGCGGGATCTGTGCATGGCGATGATCGTCGGGCGGGTGATCTGCCCGGGGTCGAAGCTCGGGATGGTCCGCACCTTGGGGCAGTCCACGCTCGCGAGCGAGTTGGGTGTGGAGGGCGCGGATGAGGATGATCTCTACGCGGCGATGGACTGGCTGCTCGAGCGCCAGCAGCGGATCGAGGACCGGCTCGCTGCCCGTCACCTCGCCGATGGGCAGATGGTGCTCTATGACGTGTCCTCGAGCTACTTCGAGGGGCGGACGTGTCCGTTGGCGAAGTTGGGGTACTCGCGTGATGGGAAACTCGGGCTCCCACAGATCATCTATGGGCTGTTGTGTGACATGGCCGGGCGGCCGGTCGCGGTCGAGGTGTTCAGTGGCGAGCTGCACGACGATGCGACGCTGCCCGCGCAGGTCACGAAGCTGAAGGACCGCTTCGGGCTCTCACGGGTCGTCGTGGTCGCGGATCGCGGGATGGTCACCAAGGCGAACATCGAGCTGCTGGGCCAGGTCGGCGGGGTCGACTGGATCACCGCGCTGAAAGCCCCGACGATCAAGAAACTCGCGCGATCCGGCGTGTTTCAACCGTCACTGTTTGACGAGCAGAACCTCGGGGAGATCACCGACGCCGACGAGTTCCCCGGCGAGCGGCTGATCGTGTGCCGCAACCCGCTGGTCGGCGCGCAGCGCGCTCGTAAACGCGAGGAGCTGCTCGCCGCGACCGAAGCCGACCTCGCTCAGATCGCGCACCGCGTGGAGGGCGGGACGTTGCTGGGCGCCGGTCAGATCGGACTGGCGGTCGGACCGGCACTGAAGCGCCATCGGATGCGCAAGCACTTCCAGATCGAGATCACTGACACCACCTTCACCTACACCCGCGACACAGCCGGGATCGCTGAAGAGGCGGCGCTGGACGGGTTCTACATCCTGCGCACCAGCCTCACCGAAGCCGACCTCCCGCCCATCGATGTCGTGCGCGCCTACAAGAACCTTGAACAGGCCGAGCGGGCGTTCGGGTCACTGAAAGGCCCCGAGCTACAGATCCGCCCGATCCATCACCGCCTCGAGGACCGCGTCCGCGCGCACGTGCTGATCTGCATGCTCGCTTACTACCTCACCTGGCACTTGAAGGCCGCGTGGAAACCGCTGCTGTTCAGCGACGAGGACCGGCCCGTCAGTCCCGACCCCGTCGCCAAAGCCGTCCGTTCCCCCGCCGCGCAACACAAAGCTCAGACGAAACGGACCAGCAGCGATCAGCCCGCGCACAGCTACCGCACCCTCCTCGCCGAGCTCTCCACCCAGACCCGGAACACCACCCGCCTGCGCGGCGCCAACAGCACGTTCGAGAAGCTCACCCAGCCGACCGCGCTACAAGCCGAGGCGCTCGACCTCGCCCAACATGCCCCCGTCGTGGCCACCCGGTAGACACGACCCGAGCACCCCAAACAGCCCGAAAGCCTACGGAATGAGCCGAATCCGGGCCGCCTCACCAGAGGGAACTTCGGTCTAATGGGGAGCCGCCGTGAGGGTCTCAATCGCCGCGATGATCTCGTTCCTGCTGGCCGCGGTGGCGGCCCTCGCCGTCGCGGCGCCGGCATCGGCGTCGGGCGGCTCCCTGACGCCATACGTGGACTGCGTCAGCGTAAGTGGGACCGGAGCGAACACGATATACACGGCGTACTTCGGTTACGACAGCACCGAGCCCGTCGCCTTCAACTTCCCGGTCGGCGACAACAACGAGACGGTCCCCGGGCTCCAGGACCAGGGCCAACCGACCACCTTCAATGTCGGCAACTACCCGCGCGTGTTCGCGGCGCAGTTCGACGGCATGTTCATAACGAGCATCAGCTGGATCCTCGACGGTCAGATCGCGACCGCTTCCGCGACTTCGCAGCCGTGCACGGTCGGAACAACCGACCCCGCCAGCGTAGTCGGCAGCACGGTCGCGAACCTGAACGGCACCGTGACGCCAGAGGGGATCGACACCACCTACCAGTTTGATTACGGCGTCACACCCGCGCTCGGACAGAGCACGCCGCCGGACGACGCGGGCTCCGGCACCGAGCCGGTGGTGGTCCAGGCGAGCCTGACCGGGCTCGTCCCTGCGACCAAGTACTACTTCCAACTCGACGCGACGAACTCGTTCGGCAACACATTGGGAGCGGTTCAGACGTTCACGACGCTGCCGGCGCTGTCGGTCACGACGCAGACTCTGCCGGGAGCCACGGTCGGCTCCGGGTACAGCCAGCAGCTGGCGGCGACGGGCGGCAGCGATCCCTACGCGTGGTCGCTCGCGACTGGCTCGGGGCCGCTGCCTCCCGGACTGTCGATCAGCCCCAGCGGGGTGATCGCAGGCACGACGACGGAAGCCGGGACGTTCGCCTTCGTCGCGCAGGCGACCGACTCGAGCACGCCGTCATCGCAGAGCGCGACCGCGGACTTGTCGATCACCGTCGCCAAGGCGGTGCAGGCGATCACGTTCACCTCCAGCCCGCCGGCTGTGGCCGCGACCGGCGCACGTTACGCCGTGAGCGCGACCGGTGGCACCTCCGGCAACCCCGTGACGTTCTCGATCGGCGCCGGCTCGACCGCCGGAGCGTGCACGGTGGCCGTTGCGACTGTCTCCTTCACCGGCCCGGGGACGTGCGTGATCGACGCCGACCAGGCCGGCAACGCGGACTACCTACCGGCGCCGGAGTCCTCGCAGACGGTCACGATCGGCGCTCGGCCTGTGTTCGTGCTGGATTCACCGGCGGCGACGTTCGACCCGGGGCAGCCCTACAGCTACACGTTCGTGGCCACCGGCGAGCCTGTGCCTTCCTATGCCCTCGCGGCCGGAGCGCCGCAGTGGCTCTCGATCGACCCGGTCTCGGGACTTCTTGAAGGCACGCCTCCAGCGGGGACGCTGACGTTCAAGTTCACCGTTGCCGGCAGTAACCGTGCCGGAGATGTGACCGCCGGGCCGTTCACCGTCACGATCGCGACGGTTTCGATCGCGCTCACTTGCCCCTCTACTGCGACCGTTGACCACGACGTCACGTGTTGGCTGACTGCCCACAGCACGGCACCGGTGGCGGCGACCGACCTCGCGCTGTCGATCGCGCTGCCGCCGCGGTCCTCGCTGGTGCGAGTCAGCGCTCGAGGGAAGCGCAAGAATCACACCGTGTCCTGGGCTCGCGAGTCATTTGCGCCGGGCGCCTCCGCGAGGTTCGGCGTCACGTTCGCTGGCGACCGTGTCGGGAAGCTCACACTCATCGCGCACGCCTCGTTCGATTACCTCGGGAGCCGCTTCAGCCAGTCGGCTCAGACGACGATCGTCGAACGACGAGTCCGATGAGCTAGGAGACCTGAGCCACCGACGAGCTCGGCGAGGCGTTACACTGCCCGCATGTTGATAATAGACACCCGCCAGGCGTCACCGCGCCGAGGCTGATGTCGCGACAGGAGGAGTGAACCCTTGCCAGATTCCGCGTCACACGATGAGATCGTGGCAGCCGGGGAGCTGTGGTGTCGCCTGGTAAGCCAATCCGATGCCCGCCTGGTGGAGCCCCTCATTACCGACGAGTTCACATGCCGTCGCGCTGATGGAACGATAGAGGGGAGGTCGGAGTGGCTTGCAGGTCTGGGAGCCAATCCCCGCAAGGCGAAGTTGACCGAACCATCCGTTTGGGTATTCGGTTCCGTCGCGGTGCTTACCTTTCACCAACGCCAGACTCTTTCCTGTTCATTTAGCCATCTGCAGAGCCATGGCGTTGCAATCGAGGCCGGCATCGACACTCCAGAGGACCTGACGATGATCGTCGATCTCGAGTCATTACAGGTCTGGACCGGCAGTGGGAACCATCTCACTCTTGCCTCCCACGAAGAGTGGCTGGCGTATGGGTAGCCCGGCTGGATCGTGCCACGGCGATGAGCGAGACCGAGGTGGCGCTGAGCGCGCCACGCTCGGGGCACTGCGACTGTGTCCGCTCAGCCAGCGAGTGTCGACCGTATAGCGTCCACGTAATGGAATGGTGGTATGAACATGTCCGATGACACAGCCGCTGATGAAGTGATCGAAGCCGGCGACCGGTGGTGCCGTTTGGTAAGCGCCTCCGAGTGGGACGAGTTGGAGGCGCTGGTCACCGACGACTTCACCTCTCGTCATGCGAACGGCAAAGTCGAGTCGAAGTCAGCCTGGCTGGAGAATTTTCGCCTACACCCTCGCACGTTGGAAATGGGGGATGCGACCGTCCGACAGCTCGGTCCCGTTGCGGTATTGAGCTACCTTCAGAAACAGAACATATCTCGGCCCGATTCTCCACCGATCCTTGCCGAAACCGACGTGGTCCAGGTCTGGACGAGGACGGACGAAAAGTGGATTCTGTCGGCGCACTGGCATCGGATGGCTTGGCTCAACCTGCGTCCTTTGGAGACGTATTACCGATTCGCGCCCGGGCAGATCATCTAGTGCGGCGGCCGGGGGCGGCTGAGCGTCTGGCTGGCCGGACCGCTCTTGGAGGCGCCCGTCACGCCATAATCTAGTCGTGGCGGGCATCGAGGTCGGAGACACGCGCTAGCGGAGGCCGAAGCTGGCACGGTTGCCCTCTTACCACGTCGGCCGAGCGCGACTCAGCGACCGCTGCGTCGAGGAGTCGATCGTCGTCGTCGAGGCAGGGGCTGGCTATGGGAAGTCAGTCCTGGCCGCGGAGCTCGTCCAGGTCTGGGGGGCGGTGCCGATCGAGGTCGTGCTCGAGGAGGGCGGCGTCTCAGCGCAACTGCTCGTGGGCAGGCTGCGGGCAGCCGTTGCTCGCGCGGGATTCAGCGTGGCGGCGACCGAGATGTCGGCGATGGGCGACGATCCCGCCGGGGCGCTCGACGCCATGCTCGATGCGTTGTCGGGGGAGGCTTGCGCGATCGTGATCGACGACGCGCACAACGCGACGCGCGACGCGGCAGTCCTGATCGATCGCGTGGCGGTCGCGATCGCACCGCCCCAGCGGCTCGTCGTGCTCGCGCGTGCGATCCCAGCCGGCGCAGACAGGCTGCGCCGGGTCGACGCGCTGCGGCTGGGCGCCGATGATCTGGCCCTATGGCCCGATGAGGCGCTGGAGCTGTGCCGCAGCGGGTTCGGACTCGACGTCTCGGTGGAGGACGCGCGGCTGCTGAGCACCGCGACGGCCGGCTGGACCGCGGCTGTGGTGCTCGCTGCGTCCCGCGCGATGCGCACGGACACTCCGCTACGCGACCTCACTGCCGGGCAGGCCGGTGGTGGCGCCGCTCCCCTCGCCGATCCGATGGGGACGATCCTGCAGGAGGTGCTCGCGTCGTTGCGCGCGCACGAGCACGCGCTGTCGCAGCTCGCCAGGCTGCCGTGGCTCGACGGTGCGCTGATGACGCAGTTTTCGGGCGATGCAAACTTCATGGATTGTGTGCGCGCGTCCGGGCTTCCGCTGACGCCGTCTGGCGAGGGGTGGTGGACTCTGCCCGGTCCGGTGCGTGACCGCCTCGCGGCTCTCGCGGCACCCGATCCGGCGCTTCTGGAAGGTGCCGCGACGCACCTGCGCACGCGCGGTGAGCTCGGCGCTGCGCTTCAGGTCCTGCTTGCCGCCGACTTGATCCCAGCAGCCACCCGCCTGCTGGCGGACTCGGACGACCGCCAGCTGGAGGCGGTCGACACGCTCGAGCTCGTCGCCGTGCTGGCGGCGATACCGGACGACGTGCTGGACCGGTTCCCGCGCTCGTTGGTGAACCTTGCCTCGGCGTTCGGCGCGGCGGGGCTTCGGGAGGAGCAGGCCAGCTTCGTCAAGCGCGGTTTGGCGGTCCTCGACGCCGGCACCGATCCGCAACTGCACCGCGCGCTCGAGGCCCAGGCCGCGCTCACGCTCTGCAACGAGTTCGATCGCGGCCCGGCGGAAGCGCTGGCGCGCCGCGTGCTCGAGCGGACGGGCTCCGATGAGCAGCTGACGCGCGGCCATGCGACCGCCGCTCTCGGGATGGCGCTCGCATGGCGGCGTGAGCCTGACGGACGGTTGCGACCGGAGACGCTCGAGCGGGCCGGCGCCTACATGCGACGCGCCAACGACATCTATCTCGCGCTCGGGTACGGCGCCTTCTCCGCCGGCCTCGGACCCCATCGTGCAATCCGCATCGAGCTCGCTCTGGGCCGCCCCGGGGCCGCCGTCGAGGTGTTGAGCGATGGGTTGGCGCGCGTGCTGGATCGACCAAGGCGGTTCATCCGCAACCTTTTCTGGCGGGCGCAGGCGTTGACTGAGCTCGGCCGCTACCAGGAGTGCGAGCAGGATCTCAAGGAGATCGAACGGGTCGCGACCGCGCTCAACGATGCGCAGATGCTCGGCTACGTCCCGTGGCAGCGGATGGTCGCCCACTCGCAGCAAGGTGCCGCGGACGCGACGCTCGCGCACGCGCGCGCTGCCGAGCAGCGTCACACGGCATTCTTCGCATACGCGTCGGCACACTTCTGTGCCGAGGCGGCGGACTGCCTCGACCGCGTCGGCCTCACGGCTCTCGCCTGGGACTATCTCGGCCGTGCGCAGCGCGATCCGCAGGACGCCGAGCGCCTGATCGCGATGGCGGAATGCGCGCTCGAGGCGCGTCACGGCGACCCGGTTCGCGCACAGACGCTGCTGGACCATGTCCACTTCCACGGAATCACCTCGCGTGAGTACTGGCGTGTGACCCTGCTCCGAGCTGCCGCGGCGTGGCGCCGGGGCGCCTCCGCTGAGGCGGGCCCCCTGGCGGCGCGCGCGTTCGAGCAGGCGGCGGCGCTCGGACAGCCCCAGCTGCCACTCGTGCGCGAGCGCGAGCTGAGCGAGTCACTGATCGCGCTCGCGGCGCAGACCGGGCTGCCCGCGGCCGTGGCGCTCGAGGAAACAAAGCTTCCACTCACGTTGATGACGCTCGGGCGGTTCGAGCTCGCCCGTGGCGGCCGGCCGGTCGAGCTCCCTGGCCGGCAGCCGACAACGCTGCTCAAGCTCGTCGCGATCGGCGGTGGCAAGCTGGACGCTGATCAGGCGATCGAGCTGCTGTGGCCCGAGACGACACCGACGAGCGGCCGTAACCGTCTCCGCACGGTGCTCAATCGCTTGAGGGACGCGGCACCTGACGTGATCGTGCGTGAGGGCGCTGCGCTCAGGCTCGGACCCGGCGTCCGCCTCGATCTCGAGCGGTTCATGCGCGAGGCGAAGCAGGCGATCGCGCTGGCGCCGGTGCAGGGCAACGCCGCCGAGGCCATCGCTCGCTCGGCAATCGCGTGCTACCAGGGCGAGCTGCTACCGACTGACCCCTACGCCGAGTGGGCCTTCGAGACGCGAGAGAGCGCACGCCGGACAGTGCTGGACCTGTTCGACCTGTGCACCGACGCAGCGCTTGACCGCGGCGATCTTGACGAAGCCCGGCGACTGGTCGAGCGGACGGTCGAGATTGCCCCTGACGAGCACGAGCGTTACCTGCGCGCGGCCGCGATTCTGCGCGAGCAAGGGCGAACCGGGGCGGCGCTGAGCACGCTCGCGCGTGCGCGCGCGGCGTTGGACAAGCTCGGTCTCGGACCATCTCCGCAGCTCGTGACGATGGAACGCATGCTGGCGGCTTAGTGGGACTCGCAGCTCGGCGGTGGCCGATGTGGCACTACACCGCGCGGCGAGCAATCCGGGCTGGCCGCCCCGTGCCGTCGCTACGGCAACTGAATCGGGCTAGCCGGGCGTTCACCGGGCTTGCATTGCCCCCATCTCGCACCGTCCGGGGTGAGCCCCCGGCGGTCGAGATGCCACAGGTAGGGCATGCCTTCCATGTCCCAATCAGGGAGATGAGCCTTGCCCTCGAAGATGCGCATGCCGTGGTCGCCCGCCTTCACGACGTAATAGCTTCCGAAAGCATCGGTGTACCGGAGCCCGAGGCCGGCGCCGCGTACCTCCCAGGGAATCGTCACTCTGCCACCAGGCTTGATGGGCCTCAGATGGAGCGGGTTGAACCAGGTTTCGCTGAACCCCGGCTCGAGCGCAATAGCCTCACGGGGCCCGCCCGCCTGCGCGTAAATCACGTTCATGGCAGGTCCGACACCGACATTCTCGATGAAGAGCGCGGAATTGTTGGAGTCATCTCTTCCGAATACCAGCGCTGGCATCCGGGCTCGACGCTCCGCGATGATCGCGCGTCGATAGGTCAGAGCAGCGGCGACGGCCGAGATCAGTGCAATGGCAGCTGCGACGACGGCGATCACATCAGATGACGACATGGAGACTCCCACGGGTGGCGATGGAGCACGTCTCGCAGATCGTATGTGGCTGGCTTCTCCACGCCGAGGCTGTCGCTCCAAGGCCGCGGCGGCGCAGTTCGTCGGGATCGCGCAAGAAAGCCGCGGCGGTTTCCCCCCCTGGTGACCGAACCTGGTCGAGAAAACGAACGGATACTTCGTTTTGTCCGCCAGGTCAGGGTTCGTGCCGATCGACGCGGCCAGTTCCGTCTCGATCCAAGCGGCAGCGTCCGCCGTGGCGCATGACATCCTTCCTGGAGTGGAGCAGCGGATCAGCCTCATCACGCTCGGGGTTGCCGACCTGGGCCGGGCGCGGTCGTTCTACGAGGCGCTCGGGTGGACCGGCGCGCAGCAGCCCGACGACGAGGTGTGCTTTTTTCAAGCCGGAGGGATGGTCTTCGGTCTCTGGACGGCACTCGGTGGCCACGGCGCCCCCGGGATCGAGCTGGCCTACAACGTGCGCTCGCCGGAAGAGGTCAGCCAGGTACTGGGCGAGGCCGAGCGCGCTGGCGGAACGATCAGGCGCCCGGCGGGACAGGCCGAATGGGGCGGGACGACCGGAGCGTTCGCGGATCCTGATGGATACGTGTGGGAAGTCGCGCACAATCCGGGGTGGACCCTGGACGAGCGCGGAGCTGTAACGATCTAGCCGCCGATCGGATGCAAGCTGGCAGGCCCGCTTCACGCCGGCGGATCCGGCGTCAGGACCTGGTAGCAAGACAGCTTGTTTCCATCCGGGTCGAGAAAGTCGTAGAAGCGGACGACTCCCTCAACGGTCTCCACGTTGCCAAACCGCGCCGTACCCGCTTCGGGCCACCCCGAGGTCGCTGACGGGGATTGCGACGGTGACGCTCGTTGGTTCTGCCAAGCTGATTCTCGCGGATCAGCGGAGGATGCCCGTGTGCCCCAGCGAGTAGCGCCCGGGTTGCGGCCAGACGCACAGCCCGTGGGGGCCCTCACCGACCGGAATGGTCGCGCGCAGGCGGCCGGTGCGCGTGTCGATCGCGTAGACGACAGCGTTGTAGCGCCCACTGAGCCAGAGGGTGTTGCCGTCGGCGGACACGCCCCCCATGTCTGGGCTGGCCGGCAGCGGCAGCTGCCAGGTCTGGACCACACGCCGCGTCCGGAAGCTCACGACCGAGATCGAGCCCGCCTGGCGGTTCGAGACGTACATGAACTCCGCGTTGCGGCTCGGGTAGAGCCCGTGCGCGCCCGCACTGGTCTTCAGGAACCCGATGACGCGGAACGTCGATGCGTCGATTTCCCACAGGCCGCCGTTCAGCTGATCGGCGGTGTAGACGATGCGACCGTCTGGAGACAACTTCACATCCTGGGGACTGGAGACGCCGTTGTTGAGCACGAGCGTGCGGACGACCTGCTGGGTTTGGAGGTCGATCTCGATCATTCGGCCGGCGAACTCGCAGCTCGCGAACGCATACTGCCCGTCCGCGGAAAAGTCCATATGGTCGACGCCGCGGCACACGGGCACCGACAACGAGTGGACGAGTCGCATCGTTTGGGGATCGCGAAAGTCCAGGCGCTGCAGGCGCTCCGCGACGACGATCGCGAACCGCCCGTCGGGGGTGAAATAAAGGTTGTACGGATCCTCCACCGGTATCGGCTTGCCGGGCTGGCCGGTCCGCGGGTTGATCGGTGTGAGGCTGTTACCCAGGTCGTTGTCCACGTACAGCGTCCGCAGGTCGTAGGACGGGGTCACATGCTGAGGCAACGCTCCAACAGGGAACTGCTCGACGATCTTGAGCGTCCGCTGGCTGATCACGTCGACGGTGTTACTAGCGCTGTTCGGCACATAGACGAGCGGTGGGTCGCCACGCACTGTCGGGCTGAGGTCGCCCGGCCCGTCCGCGCTGTAGACGTTGACGTCGGTCGGACGGCCGCTCAGGATGCCACTCGTCGGTGACGGCAGGTTGACGGTAAGCGTGGGCGTGCTGATCGACGTGCTCGTGGGCTGGCTCGACCCGCACCCCACGAGGCATAGCGCCAACACCGCGGAGACCAGAACGGCCGCCTGCTTCACCCGGCCGCGCGTATCCAGGACGCTCACAGACACGCCGACGAGTTTGCCCCCGAGCGGCCGAAAGATCTTAGGTCGGCGATGAGACTTTCCACATGTCCTCCGCGCGGCCGCTCGGAATGATTCGGTTGGCTAGGATCGCCGCCATCCTCCGTCTGTGCGCACTTGTGCCCACGCTGCTTGCGGCGCTGGCCGCCTCCAGCTGCGGCGGCGGCGCGAGCACGACGAACGCGTCGACGCGACCGGCGCGCGACCCCGCCCGGGGCTCTCACCGTGCCCCGGCGCGCGCCGGACCCGCGCGCCCAGCCACACTCGTCTATCGCCCGAGCTATCAGCTGCCGGCGCCGATCAAGGACGCGGCCTTCGCGGCCCTCGGCGCGGGCCGTTTCGCGCTACTCGGAGGGCTCGATTCCTCCGAGGTCTCGAGCGCCGTGATCGAGGTCGCCGATGTCGATGGCGTGCTGCACACCGCGAGCCTCCCGCTGGCCCAGCACGACGCGCAGGCGGCGGAGCTCGACGGCGTGGTGTACGTGTTTGGAGGCGGGTCGGCGTCCGAGCTCGACCACATCGTGAGCTTTGATCCTGGGAGCGGCGCCGTCCAGACGGTTGGTGTATTGCCGCACGCCCAATCGGACGTCGCCGTGACGCAGATCGGTGGGACAGCGTACGTCGTGGGCGGCTACGACGGCACGAACTGGATGAACACGATTCTTGCCTGGCGGCCTGGATCGCCGGTGCGGGTCGCCGGACAGCTGCCGGTTGGCCTTCGCTACGCGGCCGCGACCGCGGTCGGTGGCCAGGTCCTGATCATTGGCGGCTCGACGCCTACGGGCGCGAGTGACGCGATCTACCGCTTCGACCCCCAAACGGGCCAAGTACGCGAGATCGGGCGCCTGCCGCAGCCGATTACTCACGCCTCCGCGGCGACCCTGGGTTCGTTTGCGTACCTAATCGGCGGCCGCGGGGACACGCTCGGCTCTCAGGTGGCGACCGTCTGGTCGATCGATCCGCGCACCGGGGCGGTCGCGGTTGCCGGACGGCTGCCCGAGCCGCTATCGGACACGGCCTCCATTCCGATCAGCGGGTCGGTCGTCGTCGCCGGTGGGCTATCGCCGACGGCAACCGTGGCGGGGGTCGGCGAGCTCGTGCCGATCCACACGCCCTAGCGCGAGCTCACGAACCTCGCGCCTCGACTGAACGGACGTAATCGGCTACGGCCTCCTGCTGAGCGGAGCTCAAGCGGTGCGGGACTGGCATCTCGCTCACGAACTCGAGCATCTGCCCGCGCGTCATGTGGACCAAGAGCAGGTCGCCGCCCTGTTGGCGCGGCGACGGCCGTCCGTCGAGCGAGTGACACGCGGCGCAATGCTCGGTGAACAGAGCTGCGCCGCCCGAGCGGGACGGCCCACCACTGGACCCGCAACCGGCGGCGACGAGCACGATCGCGAGCGTCGCGATTCTGAACCCAGGGCGCACCGGGCTAGCGTACGAGGCCCGGCGAGCATCGGCGCGCTGAAGGATACGGTCGCGCCCTCGCTGCACACCGGCCGCACGACGATCATCGAGGTCCGCACGGGCCGTCACGAGAATCTTGCTCTGGGAAAGTCGTCTCGCGGAGACGGTGTTGAGGGGGATGCGGGTCACCTAGGACAACTGCCCACTCGATCCCGGACACCTTGCGAGCCTGTAGACCTGGCGAGCCTGGACACCTGGCGAGCCCGGCCACCTGGCGAGCCTGGACACCTGGCGAGCCCGGACAACTGCCCACTCGAGCCGCGGCGAACCCCCAGTGGGTAGTTGTGCGTCCACCAGATGGTCAACGCCCCACTGGCCGTCGCGCAGCGCCCGATTGGGACGTTGACCAGGTCGCCCGGGCTCACCCCAACGAGTCCCCGACCACTACACACGGCTGGCCAAGATGGAGGCGGAGGCCGAGCAGTACTGGGCCGAGCACCGCCACGAGTGACTGGTTCAGACGCGCAGTAGTCGTAGAAGGGTCACCATCAGCCCGATTCCCAATCCGGTGCCCAGCGCCCAGGCGGCGAGCGCCTCCCCCGTAGGAGATGCCAGCTCGTAGAAGCTGCGCAGGAAGGGCACGAACAGGGCGCCGGCAAACAGGAGGAGCATCAACGCGCACAGTCCAGCGATGGCGAGTCGTCGCCGGCCGGGCTCGGCCTCGAGTCGCATCACCACGGCGAGCCCGCAGACCACGACGATCCCGGTGGCCACGGTACGGGAGCGCGTCAGGCCGAGGTCGAATCCGTAGCGGGCGATGGTGTAGCCGGCGATGATTCCGATCCCGATCGCGATGCCGGCCGGGACCGCGAAGCGGGCTACCGACCGGAGAAAGTCGTCAGGCCGCCATGGGCCGGAGCTCGGCGCGAGCGCGAGCAGGAAGGCCGGGATACCAATCGTGACCGTCGAGGCGATTGTGAACTGACGGGGAAGCAACGGGAAGGTCCCGGTGGGAATCGCGATAGCCAGAGCGATCACGGCCGTGAAGACCGTCTTGGTCACGAACAGCCGGGCGACGCGCCGGATGTTGCGCAGGATCTGACGTCCCTCGTCGACCATCCCGGGCAGCACCCCGAAGTCATCGCGAACGAGCACGAGGTCGGCGACCGAACGCGACATCTGCGTGCCCGAACCCTGAGCGATCGCCAGGCGCGCCTGCTTGAGCGCCGGCACGTCGTTGACACCGTCGCCGATCATGGCGACGTAGCGATCCGCGGCCGCAAGCGCATTCACCACCGAGCGCTTGCCCTCTGGCGAGATGCGTCCCACGGCGGGCGCAGCCAGGATGGCGTCGCGCAGCGCGCCCGGGTCAGCCGGGAGTGCCTCGCCGTTCAAGGCCGGCGTCACTCCGGGCACGCCCGCGTCGCGGGCGATCGCGCCGACGGTCGCGGGCGCATCGCCTGACAGAACCTTCAGCTCGATGTCCTGCGCGATGAAGAACGCGACCGTCTCGGCCGCGTTCGCCCGCAGGCGCTCGGCCAGGACGACCAGGCCGAGCGGTTGCACGTCGTCGGGAAATCGCGGCTCGGCATCCGTCGTCGGCAGCGGTGATGGGGCGCGACCGAGTGCGAGCACGCGGCGCCCGGCGCTCGCCGCTGTCCGGGCCTGCTCAGCCAGCCCGGGGTCGGTGCCGGCGAACAGCTCCGGAGCGCCGAGCACGAGCCGCTCGTCACCTAAATCAAGGGCGCTCCAACGACGCTTGGAGGAGAACGGCACCTGAGCGACCACCCGCAGCCCCGGGACGTCGGCGAGCCCGGCATCGGCGATCGCCTCCAGGGTCAAGTTGCGCGAGGGGGCGCTTGCGGCGTAGGTGCTCAGCGCCCTCGCCAACGAAGACTCGTCTTCGCGCTCGGCGGGCACCACGTCAACGACCCGGAGCGTCGGCTCAGTCAGCGTTCCCGTCTTGTCGGTGAAGACGGTGTCGACCGAGGCCAGGGACTCGACCGCGTTGAGTTGTTGCGCCAGCACGCCTCGCTGAGCCATCTTGAACGCCGAAACCGCCGCCGTGACGCTGATCAGCAGGATCAGCCCTTCCGGGACGAGATTGACGATCCCGGCGGTCACGACCTGCACGCGGGCGTTCGCGGACTCGGGCCGGGCGAGGACCGACCACGTCAGCCCGATCGCCAGCGGGACGGAAAGCCCGATCACCCAGAGCAGCAGCTGATCGTTGGCGCGCTCGAGCGGCGAGCGGGGATGACGAAACGCACGGGCCGTCGCGGTCAACTGCTCGGCCCGGCTGTCGCGCCCCACCGCGGTCGCCTCGAACAGCCCCGCCCCGTCCACGACGAATGATCCCGACCAAACAGGCGCTGCCGGGCCGCGAAGGACCGACTCAGATTCGCCGGTCAGGTTGGCTTCGTCGAGGGCGAGCCCGTCAGCCGACACGATCGTCCCGTCGGCAACAACCTGGTCGCCGGCCGCCAGACGGATCAGATCCCCCACGACAACTTGGTCAACCGGGAGACGACGGTCGACGCCGTCTCGCACCACCACGGCCTCGGGCGCGACCAGCGCGGCCAGTCGATCGAGCGCCCGCTTGGAGCGGATCTCCTGAAAGGAACCGACTGCGATGTTCGAGACCAGGATCCCCAGGAAGAGCGCGTCGCGCCAGGATCCGAAGGCGATCGTCAACACCCCAAACAGCAACAAGATGCCGTTCGGGATCGTGATGGTGTTCGCGCGAATGATGCTCGCGTACGAACGGCTCGAGCGCGTCCGCGCGACCTCCCCTCGAGCCTCCAATCGGCGCGCGGCCTCGACCTCGCTCAACCCAGTGCGGGAGGTCTCCGCGACCGTCACGATCGACGACATTACCGGCCGGGCTTTGCGCCGTCCTCTATTTCACCAGGTACCACGCCTCCGGCGTGAGGTACGTGAACGAGTTGGCGGCGAGGCCGCCGAGTTTGTTCGAGACCAGCGTTCCCGCATTCGAGGAGTAGAGGCCGATTGAGGTCGGCTGATAGATCACCGGAAGTTGTTGCGCCATGAAGCTGGCGTAGCGACTCAATGCGGCGCGTTCCTGCGACACCGGCGCCGAGATGGTCTCGTCGATGAGCGTATTGGCCTGCGGATTCGAATAGCTGCCGAAGTTCGTCGTCGCACCGGATGCGAACAGAATCTCGCCAGTGGGTAGGTACGGGTCGGCGTAGACCCAGCCCCCGTTCCAGTCGGCGGCCTGCCACTTGCATAGTGCCTGGGTCGGCTCGCACGGCACCGCCGCACTTGTGATCGCCGACGGCGCCTGCACGGTCAGGTTGATGGTGATGCCGACCTGTTTGGCCACGGCCTCGAGATCGTTCATCTCCGAGGCGAGCGACGTCAATCCGCTCGCGTACACGAGGTTGAACGTGAGCGGCTCGCCCTTCTTGATGCCGGCGCCGCATTCGCCCGACCCCGTCCCCGGATTCGCGCATGTCGTGAGCCCGTGCGGGGCAACCCTCCAGCCATTCTGACTCAGGAGCATCGACGCCGCGGAGACGGAGGCCGGGTACGGGCTCGAGGTGCTCGACACGGACACCAGCGGGCTCGGCGGCACGACTGGCACAGGCGAGACGGTTACGGTAGCGGCACCATCGAGGAAGGCTTTGATCCAGCCGCTCTGGTCGACGAGATGCTGCAGAGCCTGCCGGAAATAGAGCTGCCTGAAGATCGGCCCAACGGTCGGGTTGTTGTAGTTCAACGGGAAGAAGTTGAACCCATACTGCGAGCCCTTGTTGTCGATGTAGCCCTCGGCGGTCAGATTCGAAACCAGCGGCACGTCTTGCGGCGGGATGTATGCGATGGTGACCGTACTCGGCCCACCGGACTGGAACTCGTCGATCGCCGCGGTATCCGATGTGTACGGAAGTTCGACAAACCTCGCGATCGACGGTTTCGGCGATCCCGAATAGTCGGGATTCGGGACGAATGTCGCCTCGCCATTGGTTGTCGTCGACGCGAGTTTCCACGGCCCGTCGACGAACCTCTTGGAGTAGCCTACTAGATCAATCAAATTGAGCAAATTACTTGGTGTAGTCGAGCAGGTTCTCTGGCATGCTCCCCGCATGTCCAAGAACAAGGCCCAGCCAGCCGAAAGCACCTCCGTCGGCAAGATCAAGTGGCGCGACGCGGTCGCCGAACATGACTACGCCGCCGCCGAGGCCTATCTGTCGATCAAGCTCGGCAAGGCGGACGTCGCCAAGCTCATCGAGCGGCTGCGCCAAGCGCCGCTGACGACGCGCCGCGCGAACGACATCCTCCGCGCTGCCGGACAAAGCGCGGCGCCACTGGACGATCCGGGTGTCATGAAAGACCTCATCAAGGTGATCGAAGGCACGCGTCTCAGCCCCGTACTCGTGATCAGAGAGGACGGGGACGCCGAAATCGCCGACGGCTATCACCGCGTATCGCTCATCTACCGCATCAACGCGTACGGAGACATACCGCTCAAGCTCGCGTGAGGACCCCAGGCCGGTGCGGCACAGCCCTCGCAGCCGGTAGACTCGCCGGACTGTGCGATCGCTCACTGTGACACGATGACGGCTGGACTTGACTTCGCCGTGTCGATTCCGCAAGCGGACATCGACGATCTTCGCGGCCGTCTGCGACGGACCCGGTTTCTCGATGACATCGAGAACGACGATTGGAAGTACGGCGTCTCGACCGCCTTCTTGCGGGACGTGGTCAGCTACTGGGTCGAGGATTTCGACTGGCGAGCGGTTGAGCGCGACGTTCTGAACGCGTTTCCGCAGTCCAAAGTCGAGCTCGACGGATGGCCGATCCATTTCCTGCACGTGCGCGGCACCGGTGAGGACCGGATCCCGATCATCCTGTGCCACGGCTGGCCGTGGACCCCATGGGACTTCAAGAAGGTGATTGGGCCACTCACGGATCCCGCGGCGCAGGGAGGCGATCCGGCCGACGCGTTCGACGTGGTCGTGCCGTCGCTGCCGGGATTCGGGTTTTCCTCACCGGTCACGAAATCGGGAGCGACGCCGCTCGTCACCGCGGGGCTCTTTGTCGAGCTGATGGGCTTGCTCGGATACGAGCGCTTCGGCGCCTCGGGGAGTGACTGGGGCGCGTTTGTGACGGCGTACCTCGCGCACGCCCATGCGGATCGCCTGATCGGCGCCCACCTGACGTTTCCCGCGCTCCTCTCGCATTATGAGATCCAGCCCGACGACTACGGCCCCGACGAGCAAGGTTGGTACGAGCGGATGCAAGCTCGTCTCGCGGCCCTTCCGGGCTCCCACGTCGCGCCGCACGTTGGCGATCCGCAGACGCTCGGGCACGCGTTCAACGATTCGCCGGCCGGGCTCGCTGCCTGGATGTTGAGGATCCGTCGCGACGGCTCGCATATCAAGAACGGCGACATCGAGAGCCGCTACACGATGGACGAGCTCTGCACGTTGCCTTCCGTGTACTGGTTCACGCAGTCGATCGGCACGTCCATGCGCTTCTACGCCGACACCATCGGCCCGGCGCTGAGCAGCGGAGCCTCCGGCCGCGGCGCGTGGAACCTCCCGCTCGTTCACGACCGCAAACCGACGCTCGAGGCGCCAACGGCGATCTCGGTGTTCGCGTACGAACCGATTCAGCTTCCGAGGAAGATCGCCGAGCAGCACGTCAATCTTCAGCAGTTCACCTTCCACGAGGAAGGTGGGCACTTCTCGGCTCACGAGGAACCTGAACGTTGGGTCCGCGACGTCCGCGCGTTCTTCCGGAACTTCCGCTGACGCCCACTCGAGGTCCGAGCGGAGGGAGACCAACCCATGGCGAGCGTCAACACCGTACTCGGTGAGGTCAGCTCCGACGAGCTCGGCGTCACCTATATGCACGAGCACATATTTATCGTCAGCCCGGAGATGCAGTACTACTGGCCCGGATACCAGGGCTGGGACGAGGAGCAAGCGGTCGAGGATGGCCGCGCCGCGCTGAAGAAGCTCCACGACGAGCACCGCGTCGACACGATTCTCGACCCGACCGTCGCCGGCTTGGGCCGCAACGTCCGGGCGGTGGCGCGAGCGGTGGAGGGCACGGGGCTCAACGTCGTCCTCGCGACCGGCTGGTACGTCGTCAACGACCTGCCGTTCACCTTCTTCTTCAAGGACCGGGACAGCAAGATCGCCGAGCTCGAGATGCTGTTCACGCGCGACTTCGAAGAAGGCCTCGAGGGCACATCGATCAAGCCGGGCGTGATCAAGTGCTCCACCGACGTCGCGGGGCTCACTACCGACGTGGAAGCGCTCCTGCGCGCCAGCGCGCGTGTCCATATCAAGACGGGCCTCCCGATCACCACACATACCGACTTTTCGAACGAGGGCGGCTTGATGCAAGCCAACATCTTTCGCGAAGAGGGCGTCGACATGTCGGCAGTCGTCATCGGCCACTGCAACCAGGTCGGTGATCTCGGCTATCTCGAGACGTTGATCGAGACCGGCGCCTACATCGGATTCGACCGCTGCGGTATCGAGAGCCCGGCGGCGCCACTGGATGCTCAGATGGACAACCTCTCCGAGTTGGTTCGCCGCGGGTACGCCGAGAACATCGTGCTCTCGCACGACGACATGCTGTTCGTCGATCTGCTTCCACCGGGCGTCCTCGCCCAGTTGATCCCGAACTACCCGTACGGCTACCTCGACGCGCAGATGCTTCCCGGCCTGCGCGAACGCGGTGTCAGCGAAGAGCAGATCACGACGATGCTCGTCGACAATCCGCGGCGCTACTTCGGGCGCGGGACCGGCCCGAGATCCAAATAGAGCTCGTGCAGAGCGTCGATCAGGATGCTCTGCTCGAACACGAGCTCGCGATCGTCGATCACCTTCGCCTCTGGTGCCAGGTCGAGGAACGCCTCCACGGTGACCCGCATCTCCAGCTTGGCGAGCGGCGCTCCCAGACAGAAGTGCTTGCCGCGGCCAAACGTCAGATTGTCCGCAGCCCGGGTGATGTCGAACCGGTCGGGCTCCGGGAATACCGTGTCGTCGCGATTGGCGGCAGCACTCTCGGTGCAGACCAGCGACCCGTTCGGGATCGTCACGCCCGCTAGCTCGACGTCGGTCGTCGTCCACCGGAACTGTCGCTTTGAGACAGTGCGCCAACGGACGCACTCCTCGACCGCCTGCGCCAGCAAGAAGCGGTCTGACCGAAGCAGTGCCCACTGGTCGCGATGCCCCAGGATCGCGGCGATTCCGAACGCCAGCATCTGCGCGCTCGTCTCGAAGCCCGCGCCGAGAATCGTGTTGACCGAAATCGTGACCTGTTCGGTGGTGGACTGCGATCCATCGTCGTGCCGGTAGGCGGCGAGCACCGAGATGAAGTCGTCTTTGGGATGCGCGCGTCGCTCGTCGATCAAGGCGTTGAGGTAGTTCCAATACACGAACTGGTCCTCCGCCAGCGCGGCGATCTCCGCTTCGCTCAGCGACCCGCTGACGATGCGAAACGCTCCCTGAACCGACCGCTGGAGCAGTGGGAAGTCAGCTTCCGGTACGCCCAGGATGCTGCCGATGACGCCCAGCGCGAGCGGCAGTCCGAAGTCGTGGACGAACTCGAGCCGGCGGTCCTGGTCCTCGAGCCGCAACAGCCGCTCTGCCCGGGCTCGGATCAGTGGCTCGGTGGCGCTCAGGCGCTTCGGCGTGAACGGCGCCTGCACCATCTTGCGCGCAGGCAGGTGCTCGGGATCGTCCAGGAACAGGAGCCCGGTTGCGAACGGGTATCGCGGCATCCGGTCACGAATCGACTCGGGCGGTAGCGGCATCGCGATCGCGTTGCGGTTCGAGAACCGCACGTTGTCCCCGAAGACCGCCAGCACGTCCTCGCGCCTCGTGACCAGCCAGAGGTCGCGCTCCTCCGAGTAGAACACCGGCGTCTCGCGCTGCGCGCGCACGTAGCTGGGGAACGGGTCGCGCACCACGTCCGGATCGAGCGGGTCATAGCCGAGCCGTGCGGGGCAACCTTGGCCGCCGCCAGCGGACGCCGCTCCAGTTGCATCGTCGACAGGCACTCTCTCTCCTCACCACCGAGAGCGAACGGCGCGCAACGATATCAAACAACCATTCGGTCGCGGAATTCAGTACCCTTCGAGTCAGAAAGACAGCGAATGCCGCACAAGACTTTCACCAGTGCCTGGTCCGCAGATCGGCCCGTCTTCGGCGGATGGGTGATGACCGGCTCGCCCCACACGGTGTCGCTGTTCGCCGGCGCCGGCTACGACTACGTCTGCGTCGACACCCAGCACACGTTGATCGACGAGAACGCCGCCGCGCTGTTGATCGGACCGCTGGTGGCGTCACCGATCGCGGCGCTCGTTCGCGTCAGCAAGAACGAGCCCGAGATGATCGGCAAGGTGTTCGACGCCGGTGCGGACGGCGTGATCGTGCCTCAGGTGGACACCGGTGAGGAGGCGGCAGCAGCCGTCGCGGCTGCCCTGTACCCGCCGCGCGGCGTGCGCAGCATGGGGCCGATGCGGTTCGAGATGGGGCGCGCGATCGACGAGCTCGAGGGTCGCGCCAGCGTCTTCGCGATGGTCGAGAGCCGCGAGGCGATCGAGAACGCGGAGGCGATCTGCTCGACCCCTGGCCTCGCCGGGATCTACGTCGGGCCGCTCGATCTCGCGGTCAGCTGTGAGAAGCCGGCATTCTGCGCGTACTTCGATCCGCCGGACCCGGAGATCGCCGACATGATCGAGCACGTCGGCGCGGTCGCCCGCAGCCACGGGATCGTGGCGGGAGCGCACGCGGGGACCACCGGGATGGCGGCATATTGGGCCGACCGGGGCTTTCGCATGATCACGCTAGCGGCGGATGTCCAGATGCTTGCCGAGTGTGCGGCGCGCGATCTGGAGCACGCGCGGGCACACGAGCTGGGACGCGGCGGCTGAACCATGCGAGTGTCGTCGAGCGTTTGCGCCAACCCGTTCGTGTGAGCAATCGTCGCGCCCGATGGAACTAGGACTTACGAACAAGGTCGCGATCGTCACCGGGGCGAGCGAGGGAATCGGCAAGCAGACCGCCGCTACGCTCACCCGTGAGGGCGCACGTGTGGCGATGGTCGCGCGCCGCGCAGACGTGCTGCGGCGAGCTGCAACGGAGGTCGGTGGCGCGCTGGCGATTTCGGCCGACGTGACGAGGTCGGAGGACCTCGAACGCGTCGTTGCCCAGACGCGAGAGGAGCTCGGAGAGCCGACTCTGTTGGTCAACAACGCCGGAGCGAGGACTGCCGGCAGCTTCGACACCGTCGATGACGACGCCTGGCAGGCCGATATCGAGTTGAAGCTGAACGCAGCGACGCGCCTGACGCGGCTCGTACTGCCGTCGATGCGAAGCGCGGGCGACGGCCGGATCGTCAACGTGACCGCGATCATCGGCAGGACACCTCCAGCCGCGAGCCTGCCGACCAGCGTCACGCGTGCGGCGGGCATCGCGCTGACGAAGGCGCTCTCGCGCGATCTCGCCGCGGACGGCATTCGAGTCAACACGGTGTGCATCGGACTGGTGAAGAGCGCGCAGATCGGGCGTGTGGCCCTGGATCTGCATCCCGACGTGCCGCTCGACGAGGCATACGCTCGACTGGGTGAGTCGATCCCGCTGGGCCGCGTTGGGGAGGCAGCCGAGGCGGCGAACGTGATCACATTCCTGCTCTCGGACGCAGCGAGCTACGTGACCGGCGTCGCGATCAACATCGACGGCGGCACCTCGCCGGTGGTGTGAACCCCGCATGGGCCGGACCGAAGGAGGAGAGATGAATCAGGTTGAAGTGTCCGGTCCCCCTGTGGCCGGGGGCTGTCCGTTCGATCCGCTGAACGCCGAACATCTGCTGAATCCGTATCCGTGGCTCGCAGAAGCTCGTAGGACCGGGCCGATCTTCTATGTGCCCGAGACCGATGAGTGGTGGGTGACGCGGCACGAAGACTGCCTCACAGTGCTGCGCGATACCGAGACGTACTCGTCGCGCAAGGTCATCGAGTTCCAGCCGATGCCCGGCCTGCAGGAGGTTCTGCCCGATGGGCACCCGTTCTCGCAGCCGCTCGTCAACGCTGACCCGCCGGAGCACACCCGGCTGCGCAAGTTCGCACAGGAGGCGTTCACGCCGCGCGCCGTCGCGTCCTACGAGCCACACGCGCGGGCGATCGTCGACGAACTGATCGACGGGTTCATCCGCACGGGCGAGGTGGAGCTGTTCCGGAATTTCACCCAGCCGCTGACGATCCGGATGATCTGCGGCATCCTCGGCGTTCCCGAGCAGAAGGTGGCGCTCTGCAAGCGCTGGATTGCGGATGTCGAGGACACCGATGCCGGCTCGCCCCCGCTGCCCGAGGACAGGCGTCGTGAGGTCTTCGACCGAGTCGTCGAGTTCGACGCATGGATCCGGCAATTCATCGACGAGCGCCGAGCGGCGCCGACCGGCGATCTCACCTCGAAGATGGTCACCGCGGTCAGCGACGATGGGTCCCCGTCGCTCACGACATGGGAAGCGGTCCGCCTGGTGGTGAACGTCCTCAGCGCCGGCTTTGAGACGTCGGCCAGCCTGATTGCCACGACCATGTTCCTCCTGCTCGACGACCGCGAGCGGTGGGAGCACATCAGGACCGATCCGTCGCTGATTCCAGCGGTCGTCGAGGAAACGCTCCGGTTCGAGAACCCCGTGCGCGGCATGCGCAGGCACGTCACCAGGGACACAGTCCTCGCCGGCGTCCCGATCCCCAAGGACGCGGCGGTCATCGTCTCGTTCAGTGCCGCCATGCGCGACGAGGAGGTGTTCGCGCACCCCGACACGTTCGATCCCACGCGCGCGGACCTGAACGAGCACTTCGGGCTCGGCCGATGGGCGCACTTCTGTCTTGGCGCACCGCTTGTTCGGATGGAAGCGAAGGTCGCGCTCGAAGCGTTGGCGGCGCGCATTCCCGATCTGCACCTGGCCGACGGGGAATCGCTCGACGATCGCCAGCCGAGCCGCATCGTCTCAGCGCTGCGCGCCGTGCAAGTGGAATGGAGTCCCCGTGATCGTTGATTGCCATGCGCATGTGATCGTCCCCGAGATCACTCGCGATGCGGAGCCAGGCGAGGGGTGGCGTCCCCACGTGTACATCGAGGACGGCCGTCAGGTGGTCGAGCTGGGGGGCTTCGTCTTGCGCGCCGTTGCGGGCGAGCTCGTCGACGTGGACGCGATCGTCGAGGCCCGCCGTGAGCGCGGGATCGATCTGGTGATCCTGAGCCCCTATGTACCGCTGCTGTTCTACGACGTAGAGCCCGAGGAGGCCTTGCGGCGGACGCGGATGCAGAACAATGCGCTCGCGGCGCGCGTAAGCGCCCGCGTTGCCGCGTTTGGCTCGGTCCCGCTCCAGGATCCTCGGATGGCCGCGGATGAGCTCGAGGCGCTGATGGCGACAGGCCGGTTCGCCGGCGTGGAGATCGCCACCAGCGTCGCCGGCCTGCCGCTGGGCGACGAGCGGTTCGAACCGTTCTGGCAGGCCGCCGAGCGAACCGGCGCGCTCGTCTTCATCCATCCCACCGCGGCTGGATTCCAGATGCCCGGATCGAGCGATTTCGACCTCGCCAGCCTCGTCGGCAACACCGTCGAGACAACCCTTGCGGTCGCGCACCTGACGCTCGCCGGCGTGTTCGAGCGCCACCAGGACCTTCGCGTCCTGCTGGCCCACGCCGGCGGTTCGATACTGGCGCTGCGGGGCCGGTTGGCGCGCGGTCACGCGTGCAATCCGCGGGCCGGCGAGCGCCTGCGAGAGACACCCCAAGCATCGCTCGCGCGCCTCTACTACGACACGGTCGTCTATGACCCTGAGGTCCTGCGCACTGTGGTCCAGACAGTCGGCGCCGATCATGTGCTGCTCGGCAGCGATCACCCGTTCACGATGGAGGACCCGGACCCGGTCGCGACCGTGCGAGCGCTGGCTCTCGGAGCCGAGGACGAAGCCGCGATTCTGGGCGGCAACGCGGCTCGCCTCGCTCCTGTCCTCGTCGACTAGTGCCCGGTCTGCTCGGACAGCGGGTGCGCCGGACCGAAGACCCCCGATTGCTGAGGGGAGAGGGCCGCTACGTCGACGACATCGTGCTGCCGCGAACGTTGCATGTCAGCTTCGTCCGGTCGCCGGCTGCACATGCGCGGGTGTTGTCGGTCGACGTTTCGGCGGCGAATGCCCTCCCCGGTGTGCATGCCTTCAGCGCCCAGGATTTCGATCTGAACGTGCATGCGCCACCTCCGATCGTGCCGCTGGATCCGGCGACCTTCCGTCCCTTCGTCGCGTCGGACCGGGTCCGTTTCGTCGGCGACATCGTGGCCGTGGCCGTTGCGCCGACGCGGGCCGTGGCCATTGACGCAGCCGAGCTCGTCGAGGTCGAATACGACCCTTTGCCGGTGGTCACGGATGTCGTCGAGGCGGCTCGGGGCGACGTGGTGCTGTTCGAGGAACTCGGTACGAACGTCTGCCTTGAGTCCTCGACGCCGCCAACTCCGGGCCTCTTCGACGACTGCGAAGTCGTCGCCTCGGGAACCCTCCTCAGTCAGCGAATCGCCGCCTGTCCGCTCGAGCCGCGCGCGGCATTGGCACATTGGGATGAGGGTCGTCGTCTGGAGATGTGGCTTTCGACTCAGACGCCCCATCAGGACAAGGCTGCACTGGCGAGGGAGCTGCGGGTGGAGCCTGAGCGTGTGCGTGTGATCGCGCCCGATGTCGGTGGGGCGTTCGGCGGCAAGCACGTGTCGGTGGAGGAGATCCTGGTCGCCTGGCTCGCACGGGCCCTGGGACGTCCGGTTCGCTGGACCGAGACACGGATGGAGAACATGGTTGCGATGCATCACGGCCGAGCGATGCGGATCGGGTACGAGATCGGCGGCAGCCGTGATGGTCGCGTCGATGCGATGCGCTGGGAGATCCTCGCAGACGCCGGCGCATACCCCGGAATGACCGCTTACCTGCCGAGGCTCACATCGCTGATGGCGAGTGGTGCATATCGGATCCCGAAGATCGACCTCTCGTACAAGGTGGTGGTCACGAACACGACGCCGACCGCCGCGGTGCGCGGTGCGGGCCGGCCCGAGGCGGCGCAGACAGTCGAGCGGGCGATCGATCGATTCGCCGCCGAGTGCGGGTTGGATCCCGTTACGGTGCGACGGCGGAACTTCGTCCCTCCAGACGCGTTCCCGTTTCGCACGGCCACCGGCGCCGAATACGACACCGGTGACTACGAACGTGGGCTCGACCTCGTCCTGGATCGAGTCGGGTACGAACAGCTGCGCGAGGAGCAGGCTCGACGCAGGCGCGAACGGTCGAACGTCGAACTCGGGATCGGGCTGTGTTGCTATGTCAACGTCACCGACAGCACCACCGAGACGGAGTTCGGGGCGATCGAGATCACGCTCGACGGCGACGCCGTTCTCAGAACCGGCTCGTTCTCTCATGGCCAGGGGCACGCGACGACGTTCGCTCAGATCGCTTCCGACCGACTGGGGATCCCGCTCGAACGGATCTCGGTCCTCTACGGTGACACCGACGTGGTGCCGCGCGGCACCGGGACGTACGCGTCGAAGTCGTTGCAGATCGGAGGCGCGGCTGCCGAGCGCGCGTCTGTGCAACTGGTGCAGTGCGCCAGGCGGCTTGCCGCCGACGAGCTCGAGGCTCACCCCGACGACGTCATTCTCGACCTGGCGAGAGGCGCGTTTCACATCACTGGCTCGCTCGAGCCCTCGCTGGCGTGGAGCGAGCTTGCGGTGCGGCTGCAAGCGCGTGCGAAGCTCTCAGAGCTCAGCGTCGAGGTGGACTTCAAAGCTCCCAAGGCGACATTCGCGTTCGGCACGCACGCCGCGGTCGTCGAAGTGGATACCGAAACCGGTGCCGTGCGGCTGCTGCGGATGGTCGCGCTCGACGACGCCGGTCGGATCATCAACCCGCTCCTCGCCGAAGGTCAGCTCCACGGCGGCCTGTTCGCCGGGATCGCGCAGGCGCTCCACGAGGAGATCACCTACGACGACGACGGGAATCCGCAGAATGCGAACCTCGTCACGTACCGCTTCACCAGCGCGACCGAGTTCCCCACCTTCGAGCTGATTCCGATGGAGACCCCGACCACGATCAACGTGCTCGGAGCAAAGGGCCTCGGCGAATCCGGGACGGTCGGCTCGACCCCTGCCGTCCAGAACGCCGTCGTCGACGCGTTGTCGCCATACGGCATCCTCCACGTCGACATGCCGGCCAACGGCGAGAGCGTCTGGCGCGCGATTCAGGACGCCGTGGCCGCCGGCAAGGGGCGGAGCTCGCCCTAGTCCGACTCTGGCCAGCCGACGAGGCGCGTCAGGGTGCCGCCGAGGATCAGTCGCTTCTGGTCCTCGCTCAGATGACGCGCGTTTCGATAGAGGTCGACTGACTGAGCGTAGGTGTGCTTCCCCGGATAGGGGCCGAGCGCGTGCGCGAGCTCGACGTGAAAGCCGATCCGCCCCAGGATCCGCGACTGGTCGGAAGCCCACAGGAGGCGCTCCGCCCCGAACGCGTCGATGATGCGGTTCAGAGGCGGCCACACGTCCTCGAATGGCGGGGAGGTTTGTGACAGCGACAGAGCTCCACACAGCTTGACCGCAACGGTGGGATAGCGGGCGAGGGCCAGCAGTGAGTCGAGCGATCGCCACGGAGGTGTCTCCCGCTGATCCATCGGTGGCTGTGGCAACCCGATGTGGTCAACGATCAACGTGAGGCCCGGATGCGCCTCGATCGCCCGCGGGAGCAGATGCAAGTGACGGGTTGCGAAGATGAACAGGGGGATCGCTCGCGCTTCGCACGCCGCCAGCAGCGGATCGAACTCGCCGCGCTCAAAACGGCGGGCGTTCTCGCCACTGAGCGGGTGGCCGATGAACAAGCGGAAAGCCTTGACTCCCGGTCGCACGGCGAGGCGGTCGACCTCGGTCGGATAGTCGGGAAGCGGCCCGTCGGCTTCGTGGTAGAAGCCCGGCACGTAGGCGAACGTGTCCGGCATCCGCTCGGCCGCGTAGGAGCCCCAGTCAGAGGTTGTCTGAAGCAACGCTTTGTCGACGCCCGCCGAATCCATCCATCCCAGCGCGATCTCTGTCAGCGCCAGGTTGCGGACATCCGGGTCCTCCGGCCACTTCAGTCGCGGGCCGGGCTCGTGCAACTGTCCGTCGACGATCACCATCAATCGGCCCACGAGCAGTCGTTGACGTCGATGTCGTCGCGTTCCTCGAACCCGCCGCGCCTGTAGAAGCGTTGGTATTCCACCTGTCCACCGGGCGTCGGCATGATGGTCTTCTCCAGCTCCAGCTTTGCTCTGACGCACTCGAGGGTTTCGTCGAGATTGCGCAGCGGGATCACGATCACGCCCTCAGTGTCCGCGACGATGATGTCACCGGGGAGGACGGCGACGCTCCCGCAGCTCGCGGGGACGTTGACTTCGCTGACGCCGTGAAGGGAAGGCCCGTACGGAGTGACGGCGCGTGCAAAGACCGGGTAATGAATCGCCTCGATGCCCTTGCTGTCCCGTGCCGCGCCGTCCACGATCGTGCCCATGACGCCCATGTTCTGGGCGTAGGTGCTGAAATAGTCGCCCCAGTACGCCCGTCGGGTGGCGCCGCCGCCCGCGATGACGAGGATGTCGCCTGCCTGGCAGGACTCGAGTGCGTACGAAATCAGCCCGAAGTCGCCCGGTTGGACGTTCACCGTCACGGCCGGGCCCGCGATCCGCGGGACGTCATACAGCGCGCGGATCCCCGGATCCATCAAGTTCAGCCCGGCGGCGTCGGCGATCCACGCGATTTCCCACGAGGCGAGCTCCTTCAGCGTCTCGGGTGAGGGCGGATCCGGACGGCGCCGGAAGACGCGACTTCTTGCAGGCACTGCGCTCTCCTTGTGTCTAGACGAGGCTTGGTGCAGCGGGCGTGGGCAGCGGGACGTCCCGGATCACCATGCTGGGGTCGATGTCCGCGATCGTGGGGGAGCCGGCGAGTCCCATCGCGTTCTCCAGCTCGACGCGCAGGATCTCGATCACCCGCCGGACTCCGGCCTCGCCGTAAGCACCGAGCGCGAACATGTACGGCCGGCCGATCAGCACCGCGCGCGCGCCAAGTGCCACCGCCTTGAGGACGTCGGTCCCGCGCCGGACGCCGCCGTCGAGGAAGATCTCGGCCCGGCCGTCTGCTGCGGCGACCACCTCGGGCAGGATGTCCATCGTCGGGCGCGCCCCGTCGAGATTTCGTCCGCCGTGGTTGGAGACGATGATCCCGTCGACCCCCACGTCGATCATCTCGGCGATCCCGTCCCCGCGCATGATCCCCTTGAGGACCAGCGGACCGTCGAACCGCTCCTTGATCCAGGCGATCTCGTCGAGCGTGATCCCCCGCACCCTCGCGACTACGCGCGCGAAGTCCCGAATTTGGATCGTCACCATTCCTGGCCACATTTGACCGACGCGGCCGAAGAGGAACTCCTTCGACCAAGCCGGGCGCGACAGCCCGTGCTTGATCAGCGTGGGCGTCAGCGTGAGGGGAATCGTCATCCTGTTGTAATAGTCGCGGTCGCGGATCGGGTTGACCGCGCTGTCGACGGTGACGCAGAGAACGCGATAGCCGGCCTTCTTGATCCGATCCAGGTCGGCCTCGCACTCGGCGCGCGTCTCGGGTGGGAACCACTGGTACCAGAGCGGCCCGGTCGCAGCCTGCTTGATCTGTTCGAGCGAGTACGCGGATGCTCCACTGACGACGTACAGCGTCCCGGCGGCCCCGGCCGCGCGCGCGATCGCCAGCTCCGCGTCCGCGGAGCACATGCGGGCAAACCCGCACGGGTCGAGCATGACCGGGAGCGAGATCTCGTCTCCGAGCACGGTCGTGCTGAGGTCGCGCGTGCTCACGTCGGCCAGGGACTTGGGCCGGATCCACAGACGCTCGAAGGCGGCGCGGTTGCCGCGCACGCTTGTCTCGTCGCCTGCGCCGCCATCGATCGCGTCGAAGACTGCCCTTGGGAGCCGCCGTCGCGCACGTTGTCGCATCTCGGCAACGTTGAAAACGTGTTCGCACTTCACGCGCATTCCGCTTCTCCTCACCGCTGCACGACGATCGATACAAACAGCACGGCGCGCGCGATTCTACCAGCCGGCTGGTTGCTTTCTTGCGGGCGCCAAACTACGCTAAGTGCCCGGTGAACACGGTGCCACCAACGCAGTCAGCCCCTGAGGGACCCGTCCGGTACGTCGTCTCCCGCGCCGAGGACATCCCGGATGGCGGCCGGTTGATCCTGCGGATCGGGGGCCGTCAGGTGGGGGTGTTCAACGTCGCGGGGAAGTTCTATGCGCTCCTGCATCGATGCCCTCACGCCCAGGGTCCTCTCTGCGAGGGGCAGCTCCAGCACCCGGTCTTCGGAGAGCGGCCGGGCGACGTCCGCATGGACCGATCGCGGGTGTTCGTGTCGTGTCCGTGGCATGGTTGGTGTTTCGACCTGGCCACGGGTCAGTCGTGGTGGGACCCCGAGCGCACCACCGCCAGGCGGTACCCGGTCGAAGTCACGCATGGCGATGTGATCGTCAACGAACTGGAGGGGAACGGAGTGTCCGGACCCGTTCCCGGTCCATACTCGGCGGTCGTCTATCCAGTCGAGGTGGAAAACGACTACGTCGTCGTGACGATGCGCCCCAGAGTCCAGCGCTCGCCAACCGACGCGTCACTGTGAACATCGGGGATCGTGTCCGTTCATCCTGGTAACACCACACGGCAGGAGATCTGGGAAGGCTCCGTGATCGACTGCGACGTGCACGCGCAGGTGCCTTCGCTGTCAGTGTTGTTCCCATACATGGACGACGTTTGGGTCGAGTGGGCGACGGAGCGCAAGTTCGCGGGGTTGACACACGCGGGGAACATCTACCCACCGAACGCGCCGATCTCGGTGCGACCCGAGTGGAAGGTGGAGGGCCGTCAGCCGGCCTCGGAGCTGTCACTTCTGCGGGAGCACGTGCTGGATCCGTGGGAAGTCGAGTATGCCATTCTGAATTGCTACTACGGTATCGACGCCTTGCGCCACCCGGACTGGGCCGCGGCGATCGCGAGTGCCGTCAACGACTGGCTGGTCGACAAGTGGTTCGTCGATCCACGTGTCGTCGGCTCGCTCGTCGTGCCGGCGCGCGACCCCGCCGCGATGATCCGTGAGATCGAGCGGGTCGGCCGGCACCCGAGCTTCCGGCAGGTTCTGTTCCCGGTGCGGAACGACCGCCTGTGGGGGGATCGCATCTACCACGACGTTTACCGTGCGATGGAGCAGCGTGACCTCGTGCTCGGTCTGCACTGGGGTGGCTCCACCGACGGTCCGCCCTCGCCGACCGGGTTCGCGTCGTGGTTTGCCGAGGAGTACGCGGCCGAGTGGGGCAACTTCGCCGCCCAGATCACGAACCTGGTGACCGAAGGGGTCTTCGGCGCGTGCCCCGGCCTTCGGGTCGCGGTGCTCGAGGCCGGCTTCACCTGGCTTCCGGTCTGGGGATGGCGGTTCGACAAGGAATGGAAGGGCCTACACCGCGAGGTGCCATGGCTTCAGCGCCGGCCGCTCGAGATCATCCGCGAGCACATGCGATTCTCGATTGCGCCGGCGGATGCCGGTCCGGCCCGATACATGCCGAATGTGATCGAGTGGCTGGGCAGCGAGGACATCCTGATGTTTGGGACCGACTATCCACACCGGCACAACACCGACGTGGGCGCACTGCTTGCGGCGATGCCCGAGTCGATGCGACCGCTCGTGATGGCCGACACCGCCCGCGCGTGGTACGGCTTGTGACGCCGATGACGTTTTTCGAGGGAGAGATGTGAATGACAGGCATTGACGAGCGCGAGGTCGAGCGGATTCCGATCATCGACTCCGACGTCCATACGTCCGCACTTCCGATGTCGGCGCCGGTGACTAAGCACCTCTCGGCGAGATGGAAGGAGTACCTGGAGACCTTCGGCTTCCGGAGCTTCACCCTGCACGGCGAGCGGCCACGTCCGCGGCCGATGGCGTCGCGCGCCGATGCGTGGGGCCCGAACGGGGACCTGCCCGGCAACAACCCGGACTTCGCGCGCGAGCAGCTCCTCGACCGCTACGACTTCAGCGGCGCCGTGATGAGCGACATCTTCGCGTTCCAGATGGGCGGCGGTCGCCCGATGCCGGATGACTTCGCCGTCGCACTGGCGCGGGCCTACAACGATTACCGCGTCGACACTTGGTACGGCGCCGACCCGCGCTGGTACGGCTCAGTCGCGGTGCCAACCGAGGTCCGAGGCGCGGAAGAGGAGATCCGGCGCTGCCGCGAAGGCGAGCTCGGCGAGCGCTGGGTACAGGTGATGATGGCGCCCGACAACGAGCGGCCGGCCGGCAACCCGAAGTACTGGCCGATCTTCGAGGCGGCCGAGCATTACGGCCTGCCGGTCTCCTTTCATGTCTACGCGAACCGGGCGGCCACTGGCACCGGCACTCCAAGCTTCTACCTCGAAGAGCACACCCAGTACGCGGATTTCAACTTCCCGCTGGTCGCGAGCTTGATCTTCGAGGGCGTGTTCGATCGCTTTCCCAAGCTGAAGGTCGGGTTCATCGAACTCGCCTGGTCCTGGGTGGTCCCGTTCGCCTGGCGCCTGGATCACGCGTACGACCTCATGCGCGAGGAGGTCAGCCACCTGTCGCGACGCCCGTCCGAGTACCTCGCAGAGCACTTCTGGTTCTCCACGCAGCCGATGGAGGAGCCGGAGAACCTGAAGTGGTTCGATGACGTCTATCAGCTGTTCGAGGACACGATGGGTCACAAGCTGATGTATTCGTCGGACTACCCGCACTGGGACTTCGACGAGCCGACGACCCTGCGCTCGACGCTTCCGCTCGAGACGCGGCGCAAGATCCTCGGAGAGACCGCGAGCGACTTTTTCGGCATTCCGCTGCGGGAGAACAGCGGCCTGCGAATTGAGCTCGCCAGTCGCTGAGCCGCTCGTCGCCTACCGCATCGAACTGCTTCGATGATAGCCCTTGACAGCCCAACGACGGCTGCTAGGATCACCGCCTGCACCTTGTCCGCGAGGCGGGCGAGCGCAAAAGAGAGCGAGATGGGATGCATCATCGACGTGCGGTGATATGCCTGGTGACAGGCGCGCTCCCGAGCGGGTCCACTGGAGCCGGTCAGCGGTGACCCCCGACGGCCCGCTCCTCGATATCACGAAACCTATGGAGCCTGAGCTGCGGGCAGGGTTCTCGGCGTTTCCGCCGATGATCGACGCGTCGATCGACCCGCAGGCTACGCGGCAGGTCATGTATGCGGAGTGGATTGCGCGCGCCCCCGAGCCTCGTCCATCGATCGCGCGACGAGACCTTACGATCCCTGGCCCGGACGACAACGCCGCGGGGATCCCGGTGCGAGTGTACGAGCCCCTTGAGCGCACCGGTGTCCTGCCGGCGATCCTGTATGTCCACGGTGGCGGCTTCATCCTCGGCTCGCTCGATGCGTGCCGGCCGACCTGCGAGCGTCTCGCCGAGGAGGTCGACGCGGTGGTCGTCTCAGCCGACTACCGTCTCGCTCCGGAGCACCCATTTCCCGCAGCCCCCGAGGATGTCTACGCTGCGCTCCGTTGGTTGGTCGCTTCCTGCGCAGCGCTGGACGTCGATCGTTCGCGAATCGGCGTCGTCGGCCATAGCGCAGGTGGGGGAATCGCCGCTGCCGTCTCGTTGATGGCGCGTGATCGTGGCGAGGTCGACTTGGCGATCCAGGCACCGGTGTGCGCGTGCCTGGACGATCGTCACACGTCGAGGTCGAGTCATATGGTCGGCGACGTTCGAACCTGGTGTCGGGATCGCGCGATGCATCAATGGGCGGCGTACCTGGGCGGCATCAGGCCCGGGGATGTGTCCGCATACGCGGCGCCTGCGCGCGCGCGCGACCTCGCGGGACTGCCTCCGACGTTCATCATGGTGGGTGACCTCGACCTGCTGCGGGACGAGAACCTCGACTTCGCCGCGCGCCTCGTGGAGGCCGGCGTGCCGACCGAGCTGCACCTCTTCGCCGGCGCCTTCCATGGCTTCGAACTGGCCTTGCCGGACGCCCGCATCAGCCGGGCCGCCAATGCGGCGCTCGACGGCGCGCTCAGGCGAGCATTGCACCCCGCGGAGCTTGGGAGCGAGAACGGGTCCGGGACGCAAGCACCGAACCGAGTCTCGGCGCAATCGGCGGAGCGCGTCGACCCACGGCGCGCGGCCGAGTTCAATTTGACCACGCCATCGACGTCTGAGTAACGACCACGGCGGCTGACAGTTACCGAGGATAGAGGCCAAACATGGACTACATCGGCAGTTCGATCCAAGAAGTCAGAGCGCGGCCGGATGCGCCCCTGACCGCAGGGGTGCTGAAGCGGTTGAAGGACCTTGATGCGACTCGCATCGCGAGCAACGATGGCGTGGTGATGCACAAGGCTGTGCTGGCGCTGCTGGCGATCGTCTCGGACCTCGAGAGCCGGATCCACTCCCTCGAAGCGGGAAACGCGGGCAACGGCGCCGTCGAAGGTGTCACCGGTGACAACGCGTAGCAAATGTTTTTTATGGTGGCGGTCGCGATCGTTGCAAGCACTCGGGCGATCGTGCACACCAAGTGTCGAGTGAAAAACTTCGCGTGAAAGGACGCAGCCAACATGGCAACGACTGAGCTTGATCCGACGATGGCAGGTGTGATTTCTGAGCCCGGCACGCGGCTGAGCCCGAATCCGCCTGAGGTTCAGCGCAAGGTCCCGTTCGCAATCACGGATCCCAACCGCGTTCCAAAAGAACGGTATTTCTCGCGCGAATTCTTTGAGCTGGAGAAGGAGCATCTTTGGCCCCACAGCTGGCTGATGGCGGCCCGGCTGGAGGAGATCCCCAACCCGGGTGACTATTCCGAGTTCGAGGTTGCCGGAAACTCGATCTTGATCGTGCGTCAGCGCGACGGATCGGTGAAGGCGCTGCACAACGCGTGTCGCCATCGGGCAACGGAGCTGGCCAGGGGCTGTGGCCGGTTTCCTGGCGGGCAGATCGTGTGCCCGTTTCACGGGTGGCGGTTCAACCTTGATGGGTCTTCATCGTTCGTGTTCATGGAGAACGCGTTCGCGCCGGCATGCCTCGATCCCGCCGATTTGCGCTTGCGCGAGTGCCTGGTTGAGGTGTGGGCGGGGCAAGTGTGGATCAACATGGACCTGGACGCGCCGCCGCTGATGGAGCATCTTTCGCCGATCGCGGCGACGCTGGATTGGGCGGCGGTCGAGAAGATGCGCGTGAAGTGGTGGAAGCAGGTGATCGTGAACGCAAACTGGAAGATCGCCGAAGAAGCGTTCATGGAGAGCTACCACCTCATGCACACCCATCCCCAGCTGATCCTCGATGGGCACGAGGACAAAGAGGGCGTGCGCCACAACGAGGCGCTGGACTACACGTCGTACGCGCACGGGCACGGCCGCTTCCATGGCAACGGCAAGCCCGTCTATGACGATTTCAACTTTGAAAAGTTCCTCAGGCTCGCGCACTTGGTTGCTGACGGCTTGGACGGGATCATCGAGGAGCGGGACCTGCACGTGATGGAGGCACTGCGCAACAAGATCGGCCCCGACGATCCGACCTTCGTCGAGCAGGCGCGGGCGGCCATGTATGAGCACGCCCAAGGGGCTGGCATCCCGCTCGTACCGCCTTCCGAGGAAGTCGCGAAGCAGGCGGGAGGAGAGCTCTTCATCTTTCCGCACTTCTTGATCGTGGTCAATATGGGCAACGCCATTTTGCATCGCAGCCGGCCGTATAACGATGACCCGGAGTGGGCTCTCTTTGACACCTGGGCGCTTACCACCTATCCGGTGGGAGAGGAGCCCGAGCGCGCCGAGCTGACAGGCGTCTTCGACAAGGACGACACTGAGAACTGGGGCCTGGTCGTCCGCCAGGACTTGAGCAACATGGAGCGCCAACAGCGCGGCATGCACTCTCGCAGCATCGACCGCACGCGCCTCGCCTACGGCATGGAGAAGACGATCTCAAATATGCACCAGGAGCTCGACCGTCGCATCGCCGCGCGCTGCTGACGGCCGCCAGAACATACGCGAGGGTTCCCACAAAACGATCATAAATAGGGGCCAGAGCCAACAATGAGGGTGACTGTCGACAATTGCAAGCGGTGGACGTGCGTGGCAGCGCTGGCGCTGGTTGCTTGCGTAGCGCTGGCGGCGTGCGGAAGTTCAGCGACGACGACAACGTCTTCCGCGCCAGCCAGCGCGGCGACGTCCGCGGCGGCGACCAGCGCGCCTGCGAGTCCGATCAAGATCGGATTGGTCGCTGCCGGCACGGGACTGACAGCTCAGCCCGCGGTGTATCCGGATGCGGAGGTAGGCGCGCGCGCGGTCAACGCGGCCGGCGGGATCATGGGCCGCCCGATCCAGATCGACTATTGCGATGACCAGAGCAATGTGCAGACCGCAGACGTGTGCGCGCAGAAACTGCTCGTGCAGGACAAGGACCTCATGCTCGTAGGCGACGACGGTGTCTACGACACGGGGGTCATCCCGGTACTGCAGTCGGCGCACACGATTCTGTTCTCCGGAGCGGGAGCGAGCCTCTCGGACTACACCAGCCCGAACGTCTTCCTCATCGAGCCGCAGATCGCGGCTTACAACGTTCTGCCGCAAATGGTGCCATCTGGCCAGCGGGTGGCTGACTTCGCTACCGATCTGGCGGTTGTCGTGAAAGACGCCTCGCTCGACGTTCCTCTGTGGGAAGCGAGGAAAAACACGATCAAGGTCATCCCCGTCCCGCTGTCCTCGGCGGCCTTTGCGACGCCGTGCCTGCAGGCCAAGCAGATGCATGCGAACATCGGTATCGTCCTCTTCAACGCGCCCACGCAGTTTGCGCCGATGGTCCAGGCTTGCAAATCGCTCGGTGTCAACCTGACCTGGATGATGGAGGGCGCGGTGCTCGCACCGGACGTTGTGCAGACCATGAATACCCTGCACCTGAAGACGGTTATCGACCTCCCTTACACCCCGGAGGCGTACACCGACTTCATGGCAGACAGCGCTAAGTACGGGCCGACGTCCGGAACCAGTACAAACGACGATCCATTCGACG
The DNA here is from genome assembly GCA_963763525.1 of uncultured Solirubrobacterales bacterium. GTDB lineage: Bacteria > Actinomycetota > Thermoleophilia > Solirubrobacterales > Solirubrobacteraceae > Palsa-465. The sequence continues at coordinate 281,189 of CAVXPA010000001.1, read as the reverse complement.
CTTATGTCGGTATGAAGTTGCTGCCCGAGGTCCTCGAAGGCGCTGGAACGACGACCGACGTGGCGAAGATACAGGCTTGGCTCGCGAGCCAGGCCGCGTTCACCACAGACGGCTGGACGCGACCGATCAATTTCACCCCGGCGAATCACCCCTTCGGTCCAAGCCTCGCGTCGGTCAAGAACAGCTGCCTGTACAAATATGTAGAACAGGGCGGAAAGCTTGTCCCGGATGGCTCGACGGCGTTCTGCGGGTAGGCTCGTCGTCATTCTGCGTCCACCGCGCGAAACCCGCTAGTGCAGCGTTCCTTTGGAACGCTGCACTAGCAACGCGCCAAGGAAGTCGGCCGACCCGGGAGGCATGTCAATGCTGCCTTCGCGACGTCAGCGCCGCTCCGCTGCGAATGAGGAGTGCGATGCCGAGAGAGAAAATCCTGCCGGTCCCGCCGTTCGATCCCGAGCTTGACCAGCTGCTGACCGAATCGCGGGGGCAAATCACGCCGACGGCGGACGTCGAGCAGATGGTCCGCAGTCGAGCAAGGCCCCAGTCGCCTGCGGTCGAGGAATTGCTTGCGGCTCGCGATCTGGTTCACGAGGACCGCACGGTGCCCGGTCTCGGTGAGGACCCGGAGATCACGGTGAGCGTTTTCCGCAAGCGCGCGCATGCGCGTGGTGGGCCCGGGATCTATTTCATCCACGGCGGGGGCATGGTCAGCGGGAACCGCTTTACGACGATAAACGAGCGCGCCCTCGAGTGGGTCGATGTGTTCGACGCGGTGGCAGTGAGCGTCGAATACCGGCTTGCGCCGGAGCATCCTGACCCGGCTCCACTCAATGACTGCTACGCGGGCCTGATCTGGACCTCCGCGCACGCGGACGAGCTGGGTTTTGACGGGCAACGCCTCGTCATTGCCGGCGGCAGCGCCGGAGGGGGGCTGGCGGCGGGGGCGACGCTCCTTGCCCGGGACAGAGGTGGTCCCGTGTTGGCCGGCCAGATTTTGATGGCCCCGATGCTCGACGACCGCAACGACACTCTCTCGAGTTACCAGATCGATGGGATCGGCGTGTGGGACCGGTCCAGTAACGAAGCTGGGTGGGGAGCCCTGCTCGGGACCCGTCGGGGGACCGACCAGGTCTCGATCTACTCCGCGCCGGCCCGGGCCGGCGATCTGGCGGGCCTGCCGCCGACATACATCGACTGCGGCTCAGCGGAGGTCTTCCGTGACGAGGACATCGCCTATGCACAGGCCATCTGGGCCGCTGGAGGCACCGCTGAGCTGCATGTCTGGATGGGCGCGCACCATGGATTCGACGTGATCTTTCCGTCCGCAACGGTTTCAGCCGACGCCCGGCGAGCCCGGATCGCGTTCATCCGACGTAGCCTGCAACTGCCGTAAGCGAATGAGGGCCGCAATGACAACGAGCAAGACCCAGCCCGCACTCGAAGTGCCGCCGCGGCTCATACCGGTCCCAACGTCAATCAGCCGCGAAGCACAAGACGTTCTCGCGATGGGGCGCTGGGACACGCCTGACTACCCGGCGCTCGATGATTTCGACGGATGGCGAAAGCTGATTGCTTTCAAAGAACGGAGAATGTTGGGGATGCTCGCCAAGCGACCCATCGGCGACGTCGAGGTCGACGAGATCGATTCCGACGGCGTCAACATCTTTGTCATCCAACATGGCGACTCAACTTCGCGCGAGAACCGAGTGTACCTCGATTTTCATGGTGGAGGCCTGAACTCCGGCGCCGGTGAATGCTGTCGGGGAATGGGCATGGTCACCGCCGCCAAACTTTCGATGCCAGTCTGGTGCCCTGATTACCGGATGCCACCGGAGCATCCTTATCCGGCAGCTCTCGATGACTGCCTTGCCGCGTATTCGGCGCTGCTTGCGCACAGGCATCCAAGTGAGATCGTCGTTGGTGGCGCGTCCGCAGGCGGCAATCTGGCTGCGGCTCTCATCCTGCGAGCGAGGGCGGAGGGACTTCCGTTGCCCGCGGCCGCAGTTCTGATAACCCCCGAGGTTGATCTCACGGAGTCCGGAGACAGCTTCCAGACAAACCTCGGAGTGGACACTGTCCTGACGGCCAGTCTCATGCCCGCCAACCTGATCTACGCCGGCGGGCATGACCTGAGCCACCCGTACCTATCTCCACTGTTCGGCGACTTCTCCAAGGGCTTCCCTCCGACGCTGCTGTCGAGCGGGACTCGAGACCTGTTCCTCTCGAACACGGTTCGCATGCACCGGGCGCTGCGAGCTGCCGCAATTCAGGCCGAGCTCCACGTCTTCGAAGCAGCACCGCACGGAGGGTTCGCAGGAACACCCGAAGACCAGGATCTTGGTCGAGAGATCCGCCGGTTCATCGACGAGCATTGCCCGCCAAGATCGACCGCAGCGGGTCGCGCAGCTCTTGCTGGTGACTCCCCGCGGTAAATCTAGACAAAGTGAGATCGAGAGCCGGAGTGAATGGAGGAATGGGATGGCTGATGTAAAGGTCAATGGTTTGACGATCGCCTACGAGTTGCACGGCGAGGGTTCGCCGGTGGCGCTGATGCTCGGCGCGCGCTTCAGCATCGATACGGCAGGCGTCCGCGAGCTCGCGCTCGCACTGGCGAAAGCCGGCAAGCAGGTGCTCATCTGGGATGCTCCGAACGCAGGAGCCTCCGACCTGAGCTTCGAAGGCGAGTCCGAGGAGGCGTTGCACGCCGATACGCTGGCCTGCCTCATCGAGGCACTCGAACTCGGACCGACGACGATTATCGGAGGCTCGGGCGGAGCGCGGTGCGCATTGATCACGGCGATCCGGCATCCTGAAATCGCTGAGAAACTCGCGGTCTGGTGGGTCTCAGGCGGATACTTCCACTACATCTCCAGCGCTTACTACTACTGGGGAGAAAGCTGGCTGGCCGCAAAGCGCCATGGCATGGCCGCCGTCGCCGAACTGCCGACCTGGCGGGAGACGCTCACCAAGAACCCCTCCAACCGCGAGCGCCTCCTGGCGATGGACCCCGCGAAGTTCACGCGGATATTCGAGGCCTGGGCGCCTACGCTCACCAACTACCCGGACTCACCCGTGCTTGGCATCCGCGCCGACGAGCTGGCGCAGATCCGGGTACCGACGCTCGTGTTCAGAGGCAGCCCCACAGACTTTTTCCACCACCGCGACGTCAGCGATCGGCTGCACGAGCTCATCGTGGACTCGCGGCTCGTCGAGTCGCCATGGGGCGACGAGGACTGGAACGAGCGTTCCGATGAGTACCGGGCGACGGGTCTCAACGCCCTCTTTGCCGGCTGGCCGCAGCTAGCGCCCCAGCTCGTAGAGTTCATGAGCCAGCCGACAGTCGCAGCCCGATAGATGGACCTCGAGGATCGAGAGGCGATCAAGCAAGTCCTCTACAGGCATTGCTATTGCGTAGATGAGGTCGATGCCGATGCGTGGGCGATGTTGTTCACTGAGGACGGATCGAACTCGATCGTGAGCGCTCCTGGGGGAATGCGTTTCGATCCGGTCGTCGGCAGGACGGCCTTGCGCGAGTTCGCTTCCAAGATGTTTCCGCTGGCCACCGGAATGCACATCTCCGCGAACGAGATGATCACGATCAATGGCGACGAGGCCACAGTCACCAGTTATTGCTTCGCGCTACGCGATGCCAGCCCTAGTCCCGTGGTGGCCACGGCCGCTCGGTTCGAGGATGTCTTCCGGAAGGTCGATGGGGAGTGGCTCATCTCATCGCGCCGTGTTTCCGTGCTGATGAGCACGCGGCAAGGCTGATGACCGCTTCGTCGGCGTGAGCTGTTGACCTCGCTGCTGCCGCGGGCCCACGAGGGGTTGTTGGGCGACGCTATGACGGGATAACGGGAAGCGTCAGGTAAGAGGGGCGTCCGGGTTCGTGGAAGATCCGCTGTCGGGCGACCCGGAAGTCCGTCTCCGTCGCGTCCGCGATTACGCCCCCGTGGTTGGGGTTGCGGTCAAAGCGCGGGAAATTCGAGCTTGACACCTCCACACGGATGCGGTGTCCCGCGAGGAACACGTTACTCGTCGCGACCAGGTCCACCTCGATGCGGTAGACGCGCCCCTGCTCGGCGAGCTGCGCCTCCGCGAAGCCCGCTCGGTAGCGCAAGCGCAGGATCCCGTCGGCCAACCCGATGGCGCGGCCGTCCGGGTGGACGTCCACCAGCGCGACGGTGAAGTCGCTGTCGGGAGCCGTTGTCGAAACGTGCAGCGTGGCGAGGACCGGCCCGGTCACCTCGAGGTCGTCCTCGAACGGGTCCGATGTGTACACGAGCACGTCTGGACGCGCCTCGACCGCACGCCGGTCGCGTGGCCCCTGGAAGAAGCCGTTGCCGAGCACGAGCGTATTTCCGCCGACGGTCGGCACGGGGTCGCGCGGATCGTAGTCGTACTCGGCTGCGGAGTCGTTGTCGGGCTCGGCCGCCGTCAGCCCGCCGCCGTCGCGGAGGTAAAAGCGCGTGGGTACCGCCCGTGCGAGCGGCCACTCCTGCTCGTCACGCCAGCGGTTCGCGCCCATGACGAAGATGCGCACGGGCGGCCGCCTCGCCACCGGCCCGCCCTTCAGCTGCTCGTCGAAGAACGCGATCTGCTCGCGATCGAGGCCGACGACCCCGGGGTTCGCCGCACGTCCGAACCACACGTCGCCGATGAACTCGTTCGGCGCCTGGTGCCCCCATGGCACGACGATCAGCCGCTGGTCGCCGCGCGCGGCCTGCAGCGCCGTGAAGTTCTCGAGCGAGCCCTTGAGGAAGATGTCGAACCAGCCGGCGATGTGCAGGCCGGGGACACGGATGCCATCGAAGCGCTCGTTTACGGCGGTCGCGCGCCAGTAATCGTCGCGCTCGGGGTGCTCGAGCCACTCGCCCAGCTCGGCGAGCGCGGGCGCGAGTCCAGCGAGGTCGCGCAGCGGCAGCGTCCAGTAGAGCCGCGCGACGTCCGCGATCGCCGCTTCGAGCGCCGGGCGCTCGTCAGCGCGCTCCGGCCGCGACGCGATTGTGATGTAGGCCGTGTCCAGCGCCCATCGCAGCACGAACCCGAGCTGGAACGCACCGCCCTGGTGCGTCCAGCTCTCGTAGTACTCCGACGGCGTCACGGCAGCCGCGAACGCACGCAGCGCGGGCGGCGAGCGGAGCGCGGCCTGCAGCACGGTGACGCCGAGGTACGAGGGGCCGCTCGTACCCACGTCGCCGTTGCACCACGGCTGGCTGGCGACCCACGCCACGGTGTCCTCGCCGTCATCGGCCTCCTGGCCGAACAAGCGCGTGCGGCCCTCCGAGCCGACGCAGCCGCGTGCGTCCTGGATCACCACCGAGTACCCCGCCCGCACCGTCGCCAGCACATCGAAAGCCGCCGTAGGACCGAGGTTCATGAAGTTCCGCTTCCCGTACGGCGTCCGCAGCAGGATCGCCGGGCACCGCTGCACCGGCACCGGGCTGTAGACGTCGGCGACCAGCACTGTGCCGTCGCGAAGCGGGACCGGCACATCTTGCGTGATCGAGACCCCGTGACTCAGCGGCGGACGACGGTCGCGATCGGCAAAAGTACGCGCGCCAGCAGGTCGTAGAACCCGGCCGACCGGGGCCAGAGCAGCACGGCTCGGCCACTCGGCGAGAAGTCGTAGTTCGTGCAACCCGCGAACCGGGCCGAGTTGCGCTTGCGGTTCTCCTTGTCCACCCAGGCAACGTACCGGTCAAGCGCCGCCGAGCGAGTGTGGAGCGCCTTGGCCTGCCTGCGCTCGAGCCGCCGCAGCATCCCGATGATCGCCCGAGACTCACGCTCGGCCATGAACATCAGCCCAGGCCCGCCGTTGGTGTTCGGGCCGTAGCACATGAAAAAGTTCGGAAAGCCGGGGACGGTGATCCCAAGCAGCGCTCGTGGGTTGCCGTCCCAGAAGTCGTGGATGCTGCGGCCTGCGCGCCCCTTGATCTCGAGCGTCGCCAGGAAGCGTTGCGGCTGGAATCCAGTCGCCATGATCAGCACGTCAACCTTCCGCTCAACGCCGTCGGCCGACACAATGCCGTCCTTCGTCACTCGCTCCACCGCGGACGGCACGAGCGTGACGTTGGCGCGATTGAGCGATCGGTAGAAGGTGCTCGCAAGGATGACGCGCTTGCACCCGAACGGGTAGTCCGGCGTGACGAGCCTGCGCAACTCCGGATCCTCGATCTCCTCCTCGATGAACTTGAGCGCGAGATCCCTGGCCTCATTGTGGAGCTTCGAGCCGATCCGGAACACGTCGTAGGCCTTCGTGTGGTGACGGTACAGCTGGAACCTCAGCCGGCGGCGCTGCCACGAGGTGAAGCGGCGATACGTCTTGCGCTCCTCCTCGGTCAAGTCGCGCTCGCCCTTCGGCAACACCCAGCCGGGCGAGCGCTGGTACAGATACAGCTCGCCGACCATCTCCGCAAGCGCCGGCACCGCCTGCGCCGCGGTGGAGCCGGTGCCCACGAAGGCGACGCTCTTGCCGGCTAAATCAACGTTGTGGTCCCAGCGGGCGGAATGGAACTTCACGCCCTCAAATTCGTCGAGGCCTGGCCAGTCCGGGTACTTCGGATGGTTGAGGATCCCGAGGCAGCTGACGACGGCCTCGAACTCGTTCTCTTCCCCGTTGGCCAAGCGCACCCGGTACACCCCGTGCTCCTCGTCCCAGGCCGCCTCGTCGACCTTCGTCGAGAAGCGGAACCGGTCCCGCATCTTGAAGCGATCAATGATGTCCTCGACGTAGCGCTGGAGCTCCGGCTGGGTGCCGTGCGTACGGCTCCAGTCATAGGGCATGAAGCTGAAGGAGTACATGTGCGAGTCGACGTCGACCTCGCAGCCGGGGTAGGAGTTATCCCACCACGTCCCGCCGGGACCCGCCGCCTGCTCGAATACCGTGCACTCGAACCCCCCCCGCGTCAACCCCACCGCCGCACAGACGCCGCTGATACCGGCTCCGATCACCGCAACTCGCAATCTGCTCTTCCCGTTGCCCACGGCGGCAGTCTACCATTGCCTCGTTCGCGATCGGGAGAGCCAACCGCAGGCCGTACGAGTTACTATTTGACCTGCGGTCGCTGCGGATCTGAACCTAGCGGCCGAGTGCTCGCGATCGCAGGCAAACGACATGGACAAGGAAAGGAGCGGGTGGATGCCGGGTCTGTTGGAAGGGAAGGTTGTTGCCGTCAGTGGGGCGGCTCGCGGGCAGGGACGCAGCCATTGCGTACGTCTCGCCGAGGAGGGCGCGGACGTTATTGCACTCGACATCTGTGGGCAGATCGACACGGTTGGCTATCCGATGTCGACGCCGGAGGACCTCGCCGAGACGGTTAGGCTCGTCGAGGCCTGCGATCAGCGGATCCTCGCGACGCAGGCCGACGTCCGCGACAGCCAGGCCGTAACGGCAGCCATCGACGCCGGCGTGTCGGAGCTGGGACGCCTGGATGTCGTGGTCGCGAATGCCGGGATCGCGATGTTTCACCCCGCGACGGAGATCGACGACACGATCTGGCGAGACATGATCGACACGAACCTGACGGGCGTCTGGAACGTGTGCCGCGCCGCCCTGCCGCATCTGATCGAGGGTCAGCGCGGCGGCTCGATCATCATCACCTCCTCGAGCGCCTCGGATATCGGGACGCCGAACCTCGCGCACTACAGTGCCGCCAAGGCCGGCCTGGTCGGGCTGATGCAGTCGCTCGCAGTCGAGCTCGGGCCGCACATGATCCGCGTCAACACAGTCCACCCAACAGGCGTGAACACCCCGATGGTTCACAACGACGCCCTGTACAACCTGTTCATGCCGAATGGGGTCGGTGCCGATGTGCAAGATGGGGGACGTGCTCAGGTGGGCGCGATCCTGCAGTCACTTAACGCGCTGCCGATTCCGTGGGTCGAGCCCATCGACATCAGCAACGCGGTCCTCTTCTTGGCCTGTGATCACGGACGGTACGTAACCGGCACCCAAATACGAGTCGACGCTGGCGCGAGCACGAAGTAACCGCGCCCCACGCGGGCACCTTCAGCTGGTGAGCTTTTGTGATCCGGGCCTCGTGCGAGCGCTCGAGGCGGCGCTCGAGCTTGACGGTGACAAATAGTCGTTGCGTGATCTATGTCTATGACCGACCGTGAACACTACGACGTGATCGTCGTCGGTGGGGGCACGGCAGGGTGCGTCCTGGCGGCGCGCCTGTCCGAACGGCAGGCGCGGCGAGTGCTCGTTCTGGAGGCCGGGCCGGATCACCGCACGGTCGATGAGTTCCCGGCCGACGTGGCTTCGGCTCCCTCGATGGCGGCGGCGTTCCCGGGTCATCCGAACAACTGGTCGTTCGTTGGCGAGCTCATGCCTGGTCGTCCGTACCCGCTCGCGCGGGGAGGATCATCGGGGGCTCGAGCTCGGTCAACGGCGTCTACTTCATCCGCGCCCGTCCGGCGGACTTCGAACAGTGGGTCGCGCTCGGCAACGACCTGTGGTCATACGACCAAGTCCTGCCGTTCTACACGAAGAGCGAGCACGATCTGGACTTCAGCGACGCATTCCATGGCCGCGATGGTCCGACACCCGTCCACCGGGCCAGCGGCAAGGAGCTCCATCCGGTCTCGCAGGCGTTCGTCGAGGCGTGTCTGCGCGCGGGGTTTCCCGAGGAGAGGGACAAGAACGCGCCCGGTGCCGACGGGGTTGGCCCCGTCCCCACCAACGCACTCGACGGTATCCGGATGAACACCGCGATGACGTACCTCGCGCCGGCGCGCGACCGGCCCAACCTCGTTGTGCACGGCGAGACCTTTGTCCGGCGCGTGCTGATCGACGGGACCCGAGCGGTCGGTGTCGAGGCGGAGCGCGCCGGTCGGCGCGTTGAGTATCGCGGCGACGAGGTCGTGCTGTGCGCGGGGGGTCTCAAGTCACCGCACTTGCTGATGCTCTCGGGCGTCGGTCCCGCAGCCGAGCTGCGCAGACACGGAATCAACGTCGTCCACGACAGCCCAGGCGTGGGCTCCAACGTGAAGGACCATCCGGCGCTGTTCCTCGGGTTTCGGATCCGGGAGGACGGTCTCCCTTCGCTCTCGGAGGGCCTGCCGCGCGGACTTCTCCAGGTATGTCTCAACCACACCGCGCCGGACTGCGACATCGTCGGCGAGCTCCAGATCGCGTGCTCGGCCTCGTCGTTCAGCGACCTGATGCAGACCGTGGGCACGGGGGCGCGGAGCCGGCTTCCGTCTTACCTGACGCGTCCCGTGGCAACCGCCAAGGCGCTGCGGCACCTTCCCCTGCGCCTGATGCTCGCGCAGCGCAGGATGCAGGACAATCTCATCCTGCTCTGCAGCATGGACGCGGAGAAGAGCAGCGGGGTGATCTCGCTCGCCTCAGCCGACCCGCGCGAGCAGCCCGTGATCGAGCTGAACTACCTCTCCGAGCCTGACGACCTGCGCCGGGTCATAGCGAACGTCCGCGTCGCGGTCGACCTCCTCAAAGCGCCCGAGTTCGAGCGCCTTGGAGCGAGACTCATCTCGCCGACGGAGGGCGAGCTGGCATCGGACGAGTCGCTGCGCTCGTGGATCAAGGCCAACCTCGGGACCTCGCTGCACACGATGTGCAGCGCGCGCATGGGGCCGGCGTCCGACCCAACCGCTGTCGTCGATCAGCAGTGCCGCGTGCACGGCGTCGATCGGCTGCGAGTCGTCGACATCTCGATCATGCCCGCCGTCATCCGGCGCGGTCCCGCCGCGACCGCGGTGATGCTCGCCGAGCGCGCCGCTCACTTCTTCGAGCACCCGGACGGTGAGCGGGGCGCGGCGGTAAGACCGGCGGTCGGAGACACGCCGATCGACGGCACGTGATCAGAACAGTCCGATTTCGCGTGCCTTGATCTGTAGGGCCAAGGTGCGTGAGTAGTACCGACACGCCACCAGCGGTCCGGAGTGGAACCAGAGGCCAGGGTGGCCGGAGTCGCGCCACATCGTGCGAATCTCGTTCCGCTCGGCGTCGATGCCCCAGACCTCGCCGCAGCGGTCGGCGACCGCACTGCCGAAGAGCTCGCGGGCGCTTTCTCGCATGTTCTCGTAGCCGGTCGCGAGCACGACGATGTCGGCCGGGAGCCTGGTGCCGTCGCCGAACAGCACGTCATGGTTTCTGAAGCCGACGAGCGTGCCGCGCTTGACCTTGATCTCACCCTCGATGATGAGCTGGCAGCCGCCTTGGTCGATGTAGAAACCGCCTGGGGCGGCGCCGAAGCCAACGCTCCGAAAGCCCCGGTGATTGGTTCTGAAGCCGGCGCGCTCGAGGCCCTCGATCATCTCAGCGTCGAGCTTGGCCATCGCCGGCGCCATGCGTTGCTGATCCAGTTCGACCACGAGCGGGAACGGAATCGCGGCCGACAGCAGGTCGATGTCTTCGAGGCGGTCCTGCCCTTGTGGCCCGCCGTAGTTGGCGAACAAGCTGTACAGGCCGTGGACGGTCGACGTGACGTAAGTAGACGAACGCTGCACGATCGTCGTGTTCGCGCCCTGCTCGCACAGGTCCTGGGCGATGTCGATGCCGGTCGCGCCCGCTCCGACCACGATGGCGTCAGCTCCGGCGTACTTCTTGCCGTCGGTGAACGTCGAAGCGTGCACGATCTCGCCGGCGAACTCTTCGGTCCCGCTCAGCTGGGGGACATGCGGTCGAGTGAACAGGCCGGTAGCGAGGACGACGTGCCGGGGGTGGATCGTCCGCCGCTCCCGATCACGACCGCCGTGAAGGTGGACGGTCCAATGACCAGCAGCTTCGTCGTATGACCCATCTACTACCTGGGTCGCGGTCCAGACGTTGATATCCATCACTTGCGCGTACATCTCGAGCCAGTCGGCGAGCTTGTCCTTGGGGAGCATCGCCGGCCAGTTCGTGGAGTCCGGGAACCGCAGATACGGCATGTGGTCGGCCCAGTAGGGGCCATGCAGCTGAAGGTTCGCGTAGCGGTTGCGCCAGCTGTCGCCGACCCGCGCGCGACGGTCGACTACCAGCGTCTCGACCCCTAGGCGCCCCAACCTCGCCGCGATCCCGAGTCCCGAATGGCCCGCGCCCACCACCAACACGGCGCACTCGCGATCGCGGAACTCGAGCGCATCTTCGCGCTGCTCAAACCAGCGTCGGCGACCCGGCTGAGGCTCGCGGTACTGGGAGCCGCGGATCGCTTCCCGGCCCGTCGCCGACTCCTCGTGGCCGATCAGCGCCTCCATCGCGATCACGACTGTCCACGCCCGCCAGACTCCAGCGTCGTCCGCCAACAGCAACGCCGCCCCGCGGCCGCGGTGCGTCTCGGCTTCGTACTCGAACACGACCTCGACGCGCGTGTCTTCTCCGATCGTACGCCGACGGGGCTCGAAATCAACTGACAAGGCGAGGCTCACAAATCCCGCCCCGCCCGCGTGCTCGCGCACCGCAGACTCGATCTCGCCGCGCCCGTGATACGACCGAAGATCCCGCGATAAGGCGAGGTTGTCCCGCAACCATCCGTCGGGCAGGAACAGCTCACCGATCGAGTCCACATTCCGGGTCAGAAGCGCACTGGAAAACGCGTCGAACCAGTGACCTGCGATCTCCGACGCCGAGGCGTCGGGCTGCTGAGGGGTGCTGACAGTCATCGCATGCGGCGCCCACGGACCGCGAGCGTGGCCACACGGCATAGTACTGGCAGACAACGCGATCGGAGCGCTCGACGATTGCTCCGGTCAGAGCTCACAGAAAGGAAGGCCGATGAGCATCATCTTCCGTGGGATGGACATCTCGCAGCCAGAGATCACGACACCCGAGGAAATCGACGCATTCTTGTCGTTCTCCGATCAACCGGGTGGTCAACCGCTCGCGTCCCACGGGCTCTGGGCCGACCTGCGCCCCGACGTGCTCAAGCGCCATCTCAACTTCTCCCGAGAGATCCACGACTCAGAGTCATTTCAGTGTTCGCTGCCCTATCTCAACGTGTATGCAGCCAACGGCTGGGCCGAAGGCGTCCGCTATCAGATGAAGCTCTGCCAGCCAGGGACGTTCATGTCCCAACGCGGGTACAGCCGCGATGCGGTCCTCGAGACACTTGCGGTCTCGTTCTACCTCGCGCCCTCTTGGGGCACCGTCGAGACCGCACAAGCTATTCGTGAAGGCCTTTCCGAGTACCGCGAGCCGGAGCCCGGGTCGCCCTCTCCTTTCCCCGACGGGTGGGTAGTCGCCCCCGAGGAGCTCAAGGCCGGGCTCAACTACTCGACGCCGGAGTTGACCGCAGCCGACCTCAACGCACTCACGAACTGGTACATGCGCATCTGCGGTGAAGTGCCGACCACGATCCAGCTATACGCTCGGTACCGGCCGAACCTTCTGAAGGCAGACCGTAATCGGTGGGAGCACATCGTCCGCAAGGGGCTGCCGAACCAGATGTTCGCGTACCTGTTGCTCCACTATGAAGTGTGGCGCCGGAACGTCGCTGGAACAAGAGATGCGCTCCTGCTCGCGCGGGGATTGGGGATGTCGAAAGAGCACGCGGTGGACGCGATCTGGTACGGCGGATCGTTCTTTGGCGGCACAGCTACGATCGCGGCGGTAGCCGAGCCGATCCAGATGATCCTCGACACTTGGTAGCACTGGACAGGGATGATAGAAACGGTTCGCGAACGGGGGCGTGACCGCGTGAACGCCGCGACGAACGCTAGGACACCCTGACTACATGCTGAACGCCGAGTCGATCGCCCTCGCGACCGGGACACTGGTTCCCCATCGCGGTCCAATAGGCGCGCGGCATATTCGATCACTCATCGACGCGGCCGCCGACGCCGGGTTCAACGGAGTGGAGTTCCGCACCATCTGCCACGACTGGGCGGTCGCGGATGGGATGAGGTCGGAGGAGTTCTTCGACTATCACCATGAGCGCGGGCTCTCACTCGTCGTGTCGGAATTCAGCGACACGTGGGTGACCTCGGATCGGCGAGCGATCGCCGAAGCGAACGCGGACATCATTGACCTGACCGCGCGGGCTGGTGGCTCTTTGATCCTCGCTGTCGCGCGCGAGCTGCCGTCGTTCCAAGATGCTGCTGCGGGCCTAGCCGCGCTAGCAGATCTAGCGGCCGATCACGGCGTCGGCGTGAGCCTGGAGTTCTTGGCTTATGGCGGCGTCGCGACGATCGCGACCGCGGCGCAGCTGCTGGACGCCGTCGAACGGGACAACGTCGGCCTATGTCTCGACACGTGGCAGTGGCTGCGACAACCTGGCGGACCCGACATCGCAACGTTACGCGACATCCCGCCCGAACGCATTCAGCTGCTCCAGCTGAACGACGCTCCGATCCAACCCGCGGATGACCTCTTCACCGAGACGCTGACGGCTCGTCTGCTGCCCGGCGACGGCGCAATCGACATACTCGGCTTACTTGACACCCTCGATGACATCGGCGCCGCGCCTATCGTCGTGTCCGAAGTCTTCTCCAGCTCACTCGCGGCCTTGGACCCCTACGAGAATGCCCGCCAGCAGTACGCTGCCGCCTGCGAGATCCTCAGATCGAAGGGAGCGAGAAGTGAGCAACGTTTCATCCATCGCCGAGACTGATATCGGCGTCGTCCTACGCCGTCTGCTCGACGAATCCGAAATTCGCGCGGTCTTGACGCGGTACGCCCGCGGGATCGACCGCTTTGACGCCGATCTGCTGCGATCGTGCTACCACGACGATGCCACCGAGAGACATGGTGGTTACAGTGGTTCGGCCGAGGGCTTCATCACGTTCGCGTTCGAGTGGGCGGCGGACAACATCGAGTCGTGGACCCACTGGCTCGGTCAGTCCACGATCGAGCTCGACGGCGACTCGGCGTGGGTCGAGACCTACTGCCTGTGCCCACAGAGGATGTGGCCGGCGGAGGCCGGGGCACCGCTCGTGGATCGCGTCACCAACGTGCGCTACGTCGACCATTTCGAGCGCCGGGACGGCGTGTGGCGGATTGCCCGGCGCAAACTTGTCTTTCAGCCTGGCCGACTCGACCCCGTGTTATTTGACGCCGGGCTCGCCGAGGGGTCGCTGCGCGGGGTCAAGGGCCGGGACGATCCGTCCTATGACCGCCGGCCGGAGTCGTTCCTTCCGTGAGCTCGCCTTATCTGGCGCCCAATCGGGAGGCCTGATGTCGCATGAATCCCACCACCACGGAGCGTGAGACGTGAGCGAAGTTGGAGTGATTGCCGAAGCCGATCTGGGCGTCGTCCTGCGCCGTGTGCTCGACGAATCCGAGATCCGCGCGGTCTTGGCGCGATACGCGCGCGGGATCGACCGTTTCGACGCGGACCTCGTACGGTCCTGCTACCACGATGGCGCCATGCATCTGCACGGGGGTTATAGGGGGTCGGCTGCGGGCTTCATCGACTACGCGTTCCAATGGGCAGACAAGGTTGAATGGTGGACTCATTGGCTCGGTCAGTCGACGATCGAGCTCGACGGCGACTCGGCGTGGGCCGAGACCTACTGCCTGTGCGTGACGAGGATGCGCCCAACGGAGGCGGGCGCCGTGAGCCTGGATCGTCTCGCCGCGGACACCAGTCGTGTCGATCGCTTCGCCAACATTCGCTATGTCGATCAGTTCGAACGCCGCGACGGCGTCTGGCGGATCGCTCGACGCAAGCTGATCTATCAACCGGGGAGGATCGACCCGGTCGTGCTCGACGCCGCGCTCGCCGAAGGGTCGCTGCGCGGCGTTAACGGCCGGGATGATCCGTCCTACGACCGCCGGCCGGAGTCGTTCTTGCCGTGAGCTCGTCTCATTGTGCTCGGAACCGCGGATACCAGAGGCGGTGGGTAGGATGGTGAGCATGACGAAGCTCCCCGTTGCGATCGTCGGCTCGGGCAACATCGGGACTGACTTAGCGATCAAGCTGCTGCGGAGCGAGCGCATGGAGCCGCGTTGGATGGTGGGCATCGATCCGGCGTCCGAGGGCCTGGCGCGAGCACGCGAGCTCGGTCTCGAGACCAGTGCGGAGGGGATCGAACGGATGCTGGCGAGCGACGAGCTGCCAAAGATCGTCTTTGAGGCCACGTCTGCCTACGCACACAAGGCCAACGCTCCGCACTACGCGGAGCGCGGCATTCACGCGATCGACCTCACGCCGGCGGCTCTCGGGCCGTTCGTCGTCCCGGTGGTGAACCTGGGTGAGCACGTCGACGCGCCCGAACGTGAACATGATCTCGTGCGGTGGCCAGGCAACGATCCCGATCGTCGCCGCGGTCAGCCGTGTGACCGACGTCCGCGTACGCGGAAATCGTCGCCTCGGTGTCATCGGCCTCCGCCGGCCCGGGTACGCGCGCGAACATCGACGAGTTCACCCAGACGACGGCGCGCGGCGTCGAGCTCGTCGGCGGGCGCGCCCGAGGGCACGCGCGATCATCGTGCTCAACCCAGCCGAACCGCCGCTCATATGCGCAACACCGTGTTTGCTGCGATCTCGCCCGATGCCGACCGCGACGCGATCGCTGACTCGGTCGTGCGAGATGGTCGCGGAAGTCGCCGACTACGTGCCCGGCTACAAGATGACCGCCGACCCACAGTTCGACGATCCTCGCTCCGATTGGAACGGCAATGCTCGTGTCACCGTGCTCTTGCAAGTCCGTGGTGCGGGAGATTTCCTGCCACAGCACGCCGGCAATCTCGATGTGATGACCGCCGCGGCGGTCAGCGTCGGTGAGCGGTTGGCCGCGGCCCGATCGAGGGTGCCTGCATGACCGCAGAGGTACGGATCACAGACACGACACTGCGCGACGGCAGTCACGCTATGTCTCACCGTTTCACCGTCGATCAAGTCCGTGCGACGGTGCGAGCCCTCGACGAAGCCAACGTCCAAAGGCTCGAAGTCGCACACGGCGACGGGCTCGGCGGCTCCACGTTCAATTATGGCTATTCGCTCGTTCCCGAGCTGGAGTTGATCGCCGCCGCGGTCGACGAGGCCATGAATGCCAGGATCGCCGTTCTGCTCGTGCCCGGCGTCGGCACGGTCGATGACATGAGGCGCGCGGCCGAGCTCGGCGCGAGCGTCGTGCGAATCGCCACACACTGCACCGAGGCTGACGTCTCGATCCAGCACTTCACGGCGGCGCGCGAGCTGGGTCTGGACACGGTCGGCTTCCTCATGCTCGCCCATATGACAAGCCCGGAGCGTCTAGCCGCCAACGCACGCATCATGGTCGACGCTGGCTGTCAGTGCACCTACGTGGTCGACTCCGCCGGCGCGCTCATGCCCGATGACGTGCGCGAGCGCGTCGCGGCGTTGGTCGCAGAGGTGAGCGGGGACGCCGAAGTCGGCTTCCACGGTCACCAGAACCTGTCGATGGGAGTCGCAAACTCCGTTGTCGCCTACCAGGCCGGTGCCCGGCAGATCGACGGCTGCACGCGTGGGCTCGGTGCCGGCGCGGGAAATGCTCCCACGGAGGTGCTCGCGGCGGTCTTCGATCGCCTCGGCGTCGCGACCGGCATCAACCTGCCAGCGATCCTGGCAGCCGCCGAGGAGGTGGTCGCCCCATACATGGAGCGACTTCCGCTGATGGACCGCAACTCGATCATGCTCGGCTACGCCGGCGCCTACTCGAGCTTCCTGCTGCACGCGGAGCGCGCGGCAGAACGCTACGGCGTCCCAGCCCACGAAATCCTCAGCGAGGTCGGCCGCCGGGGCTATGTCGGCGGCCAGGAGGACATGATCATCGACGTGGCCATTATGTTGTCGGGCGCGGCGACCGCGGCAGTCGCAACCGAGTGACACGCGAGCCGCCGGCGCCAGCCACGGCACACGAGAAGGCTCTACCGGAATGCCGGCATCACTTCGGCGGCGAACATCTCGAGCTGGCGCCTTTGGACGGCGACAGGTAACGTTCCCTGTTGCCAGAAAGTCCACACGAGCCACTCGAGCTTGCCGTCTCCGTAACAGCGCGCCAACGGCTCGAGCTTGCGCCTGACATCGTCTGGCGTGCCGACCAGGAAGCTGCCCACCTCGACCATTCGCTGCGCTGCCTCGCCTACGTCGCGGAACTTGACCGGCTGGTCCGGATCATCGGCGTCAGTGCGGAGCACCTCGAAGAAGCCGAAGCTTCCGAAGTAGTAGAACCAATCGTAGGCGACGCTGTGGAGGAAGACGTCGAACGCTTCCTCGTAGGTGTCGCCGAGACAGATCGCCCGATCTGCCGCGATCCCCTCCCCGAGGGCCTTCGGCCTGCCGTTCTTGCCCGACTCTTCACGGTACTCGTGGCACCAATGCCGGAATTCCTCCCGCTTCCAGCCCGAGCTCATCAGCACCCCGATTCCGCGTTTGGCCGCGTCATAGAGCGTCCGCGGTGAGGCGACGAATGGAACGAACAGCGGCGGATGCGGATCCTGGAACGGGCGCGGAACCACGCCGATCTTCCGCACCACGCCGTCATCGTCCAGTTCGCCCTCGGCGCCAAACGTGCGCGTCCATTCCGCGGGCCCCCAGCCCGAGATCCCCTCGTCGTGTGGAAACGGCACCTGGTAGTACTGCCCGTTGAAGTCGAACGCATCCTGGCTCCAGGCGTTCAGGACAACCTCCAGGTGTTCGTTGAAGATCTCGCGATTGGCGCGGTCGGATTCATCGTTGACCAGCGGCATCGCGTTCCCTCTCTGCGAGAGGATCGGCACCCATCGCACCTGATATCCACGCGCGAACGCGACACCGATGCGACCCGGGTAGAGCTGGTCGAACATCGCGACCTCCTCCGCCAGCCGAATCGGGTCCCAGGTAGGCAGCACGAGGGAGAGCGGGAAGAACATCAGCCGCTTGGTCCTCGCCGCAAGGTCTGCAAAGAGCAGCAGCGGTTGCGGATTCGCCTCCCCGCCCTCGGTGTGAAAGTGATGCTCAGCAGTTGTCATGGCGTCGTACCCGAGCTCATCGGCGATCTGCGCGAGCTCTCGGAGCTCGTCCAACATCACCTGGAAGCGCTCCGTGTTGCGCCCGATCGGCCGCAGCTTCCTGCGCTCCTCGGCGCTGGCGGGGATCGTCGGGTTCAATGCGATCATCACCTTCATGAGCATCTGTCTCCTTGGCCGCGCGGACCGGGCGATCCTCTCATGGTTTCCGACCTTGGCAGCAGTGTGACGGGCCAGGTTCGCCTATTGGAATGCCGGCAATACCTCGGTTGCGAACAGCTCGAGCTGACGGCGCTGAACGTCCATTGGGAGGGTGCCCTGCTGGAAGAACTCCCACACCAGCCACTCGAGCTTTCCGTCGCCGTAGCAGCGTGACAGCGGCTCGAGCTGGCTCTTCACATCGTCGGGGGTGCCGAGCAGCACAGCGCCGGATGCCACTAGTCGGTGCGCCACTTCGACTTCGTCTGCGAACCTCACGGGTTCCTCGGGATCGTCTTCCTCCGTGCGAAGGCCTTCGAAGAAGCCGAACCTTCCGAAGTAGTGAAACCACTCGTAGGCACCGCTCTTGGTGTAGAGCTCGAACGCCTCGTCGTAGCTGTCGCCGAGGCAGATCGCCTTCGCCGCGGCGATTCGCTCTCCGAGCGAGCATCGGAAGCCGCTCTTGTTCGCCTCATCACGGTACACCTCGCACCAGTGACGGAACTGTTCAGGGTTCCAGGCGGAGCTGAGCATCGGGATGATCCCGTTGTGGGCTGCATCGTAGAGGGTCTTGGGCGAGGCTACGAACGGCTGGAAGATGGGTGGATGCGGGTCCTGGTAGGGACGTGGGATGACGCCGATTTTTCGAATTACGCCCTCGTCGTCGATTTCGCCGTCCGCTCCAAGCGCCCGCGTCCACTCGAGCGCCGCCCAACCGGTGATGCCCGCCTCGTACGGAAACGGCACTTGGTAGTGAGTGCCGTTGAAGTCGAACGCATCAGAAGTCCAGGCCTTGAGAACGACCTGAAGGTGCTCGTCGAACAGCTCGCGGTTGATGCGGTCGGACTCCTCGTTAATCAGCGAAGTCGTGTTAGCCCGCTGTGTCAGGATCTGGATCCACCGCTTCTGATAGCCCCGCGCGAAGCCGACGCCGATGCGTCCCGGGAACAGTTGATCGAACAGCGCGACGGTCTCGGCGGTCCGGATCGGGTCCGCCGCCGGCAACACGATCGAGAGCGGGATGAACATCAGCCGTTCCGTTCTGGCTGCGAGATCGGCGAACAGCAGCAACGGGTTCGGATTCGCTTCCGCACCTTCGGTGTGAAAGTGATGCTCTGTGGTGGCGAACGCGTCATAGCCATATTCGTCGGCGAGCTTCGCGAGCGCCCGGAGTTCGGCAATCATCATCTGGTAGCGCTCGGTGTTGCGACCGATCGGTCGCAAGCTCGCCCGTTCTTCCACGGTCGCCGGAATCGTCGGCATCGCGAACAACATCACCTTCATTGCCCGTTCCTCTCGTTGTCGTGCCAGACCGGCAGCCGGCCAGTCGCAACTTCAGCGGGTCGAAGAATACCGAGGATCGCAACGAAGTTCGAATTGGTTCGTGGTAATCTGCCCGCGGTGGCACTGCTGCGGATGAGGATGAGCGGCTCGTGAGCGCTCCAAGCCACCCATTGAGTGGATATGCCGTCGTCGACCTGTCGTCCGGGATCGCGGGCGCTTATTGCACGAAGCTGTTGGCCGACGGCGGCGCGGACGTGGTGAAGGTGGAGCCTCCTGACGGCGATCCGCTGCGCGCGTGGACTTCCTCGGGCGCGGCGCCGCGACCGGGTGCCGACGGGCCGCTGTTCAGCTTCCTCGCCTGCTCGAAGCGGAGCGTCGTCGCAGATCTCGATAACCCCGGGCATCTCGACTCGATTAGGGAGCTGCTCGCTGACGCGGACGCGGTCGTGTGGTCGGCTGGATCGCCGGTCGCGGAGCATCCCGCCCTCGCGCCGGCTGAGATCCGCCGCACTCAGCCGCACTTGACAGTCACGGCGATCTCACCGTTCGGTCTCGATGGCCCGTGGCGCGACCGGGCGGCGACCGAGTTCACACTGCAGGCCTGGTCGGGAGCGATCATCGGGTCCGGCCGCGGGGTCCCTGATCGAGCGCCGGTGTACGTCGGCGGACAGGTGGGCGAATGGGTCGCGGGCGCGTTCGCCGCCGTCGGGACGATCGCGTCTCGAATGCGCAGCCTCGAGACGTCGGTGGGCGAGCTCGTCGACGTCTCGATGCTCGAGGCAATGGTGCTCTGTTTGACGTTCTATCCGATCACTGTCTACGATCAGATGGGCCGCAGGATGTACCCCACACGGTTCGTGAGAACACCTGGGGTGAGTGTCGCCAAGGACGGACTCGTCGGCCTCGGCTGCGGAACCGGGCAGCACTGGCTCGACTTCAGCGCGATGGTGGGGCACCCCGAGTGGGGCGATGATCAGTCGTTGTTCTCACCAACCGGGCGCGGGCATCTCGCTCCTGTGATCGACGCTTGGGTGGCCGAGCGCACCGTCGAGGAGGTCTGCGAGCTCGCGACCGCGTTCCGGATACCGAACGCGCCGATCGGCAACGGCGCCAACCTGCCGTCGTTCGAACACTTCCGCGCACGGCATTCGTTCATTCCGAACGCGCGCGACGGTTTCCTGCAGCCCGATCATCCCTACCGCCTGAAGCCGGCACGGCTGCGGCCTTCGGGGGCGCCGCCGCGGCTGGGCGAGCATACCGGCAGCGACCTCCTGGCCGATCGCGCTGCGCCGGCCCCTCGGGCCGGACGAGCCGCAGCAGCGCGCCTGCCGTTCGATGGACTGCGAGTGCTGGACATGACCGCGTTCTGGGCCGGCCCATCCTTCACGCACACGCTCGCGCTGCTGGGGGCTGAGGTGATCCACCTCGAGTCGACGTCGCGCCTGGACGGGGTCAGGATGGTGGGCACGGGCCCCGGCGGCGGGGATCATTGGTGGGAGCGCTCGCCGATTTTCTCCGCGCTGAACACGAGCAAGAAGAGCCTGACGCTTGACCTCGGCACCGAACGCGGCCGCGGACTGCTCGACAGGTTGATTGCCACATGTGACGTCCTCATCGAGGCATACACGCCGCGAGTGCTGGAGCAGATCGGGCTCAACTTCGAGTCGCTACATGCGCTGCATCCGCGCCTGATCATGGTGCGAATGCCAGGTTTCGGCCTCGACGGCCCGTGGCGCGACGTATCCGCGATGGCCTTCATCATCGAGGATGTCTCCGGCCTCACGTGGTTGACGGGATACGCTGACGCGACACCGTTCGAGCCGTGGACGATCGCCGACCCGAACGCGGGCGTCCATGCCCTGACCGGACTCCTGCTGGCGCTGGAGCACCGGCGGCGCACGGGAGAGGGCGGACTCGTAGAAGCCCCGATGGTCGACGCGGCGCTCAACATCGCGGCCGAGCAGGTGATCGAATTCTCCGCCCAGGGCGCGCTGCTCGGGCGCGCGGGTAACCGTGGCCCGATCGCCGCTCCGCAGAACTTGTACCTGACGGCAGACCTGGACGACGCCGGCCGACTCGATTGCTGGGTCGCGATCGCCATCGCGACAGACGAGCAATGGCTGGCGCTCCGGGACGCGATCGGACAGCCGGAGTGGGCGATGAACCCGGAGCTGGACACGGCCGCCGGAAGACGCGAGCACGATCGAATCATCGACGAGCATCTGGCGAGCTGGTGCCGCGATCTCGGCGCCGATGCGATCGTCGATAGATTGTGGGGCGCCGGCGTCCCGGTCGGCAAGGTCATCCAACCGAACTGCCAAGCGGAGCTCGAGCAGTTGCAGTTCCGCAACTTCTTCGAAGAGCTCGAGCACCCGGTCTCGGGCCGATCGCGACACAGCACCCTCCCGATCAGGTTCTCGAGCGGGCCGGCGCGATTTCACACGCGCCACGCTCCACTGCTTGGCGAACACAACCGCGAGCTTCTGGCGGAGCTGGGACTGTCGGAGCTCGAGATCGACACGCTGGAGAAGGACGGCGTGATCGGCACGATTCCCGCCGGGTGAGGCTCTACCGGCGCGAGGGACATAGGTACGGTGGGAGAGATCAGTGACGCCGAGGTATTCGAACGGTTTCCGGGCATGTCGATCGACCGCGACACCGTCATCTTCTTCCGAGGTCTGCTCGAGCGGCGGCTGCTCCTCAATCGCTGCAACGATTGCGGGCGCTGGCACCAACCCCCGTGGCCGATCTGCTCGGTCTGCTGGTCCGACGACGTCCGGCCTACCGAGGTGCGCGGCGAGGGAATCGTTCACTCGCTGGCGGTTCTCCACGCTGGGCCGCCGCTGGAGGGCGTCGATTACCGACAGGGTTATCCGGTTGCGGTTGTCGAGCTCCACGAGCAGGACGGCCTGCGCGTGGTAGGGCCGGTGGTGAACTGCGCTCGCGAATCCCTCCGCATCGGCCTCCCGGTCCGACTGACCTGGATCGAGCGCAGCGGTGCGCCAGTCCCGGCGTTCGAACCGATCCGGGCATGACGCAACGGTTTCCCGCGCAGGATCAGGTCGCGATCGTCGGCGTCGGCACGACCCCGTACGCTCGCGACTCGGGGAAGAGTGAGCTCGCGATGGCGGTCGAGGCTTCCAGGAGCGCGATCCGTGACGCCGGCTTGAGCGCGAAGGACATCGACGGCCTGTCGGGTTCCTGGGTGCGAGCCGAGCTGATGCAGAGCGCGTTGGGAATCCCGGCCTGCACGTGGTACTCGAACACCGTCCCGCCGCCGTTTCACCTGCAACTCGTCGCGGCGATGAGCGCGGTGTTCACCGGCCTCTGTCACACCGCCCTCGTCTACCACTCGGCCTACCGCCTGTCGAGCTCGCGCTCGGCCGCGCCCGACCCCTTCCGCGCCGCGCGGGCGTCCGTCCTGAGCGCGGTTCTCAAGCCGCCCACCCCGTTCCCTGACACAATCGCTCCGGTCGTCTGCTACGCGACCTGGGCTGAGCGTTACCTGCACGACTACGGCGCCAAGCGCGAGTCCCTCGGCTACATCGCCCTCAACAGCCGCAGCAACGCGGCGCTGAACGAGCACGCGCTCCAGCGCAAGGCGATGACGATGGACGACTACCTCGATGCGCCGGTGATCTACGAGCCGCTCAATCTGCTCGACATGGACTACGGCATCGACGGCGCTGACGCGCTCGTCATCACAACCGCTGAGCGAGCGAAGGACTGCCCTCACATCCCGGTCCTGATTCACGCCGCGGCGCTAGGGCAAACCGATCATCCGATCGAGGAGGATCTGCCAGACCTCTCGCGTACGGGCCAGACGATCGCAGCCGACGCCTTATGGTCCAGAACCGAGTTGACACTCGACGATGTCGACGTCTTCTATCCCTACGACGGCTTCACGATCATCGCGCTCAAGTGGATCGAGAGCGTCGGCTACTGCAAGACGGGCGAAGCCGGCGGCTTTCTCGAGGACAACTGGGATAGCACCGAGAGCCGGATCCGGATCGCTGGGCGCGTGCCCGTCAACACGCATGGAGGGAGCCTGTCGGAAGGAGCGACACAGGGCGCGGGGCACATCCGCGAAGCGGTGATGCAGCTGCGGGGCGAGACCGGAGCGCGGCAGGCGGCCCCCGCGAACGCCGCGCTCGTGGCCGGCGGCGGCTTCTTCTTCAATGCGGGCGCATTGGTGCTCCGCGTCTAGACTCAGGAGAAGGACATGAGCAACGTAGACGAAAACCAAAGCCAGATGCAGATCACGGTCGGCGATCGTCTCCAGAGCGTCGCGTGCGAGGCCCAGGTGATCGTGATCCGGGCTCCGGCGGAGCCGGTGTCACTGACCTGCGGCGGCGCGCCGATGGTCCGAATCGACGCGCAGTCTCAGGCAACGACGCCACCCGGCTCTGGGGCCGGTGGCGCTCTAGCGCTGGGCAAGCGCTACACAGATGAGGATGGCGGCCTCGAGCTGCTCATCATGAGGGCAGGCAACGGCCCTCTGGAGCTCAACGGATCGCCGCTCGAGATCAAGCCGCCCAAGCCACTCCCGTCATCAGACTGACACCGTCGTCACAGGAGGCCCGATGTCTACCGCTGCCCGCTGTCCGATCGCGCGGTTCGACCCGCGCGCGAGTGAGTACATTTTGGACCCTCAGGCCGTGCTCCAGGGGTACTACGTGGAGTCTCCGATCGTTTTCTGCGAGCCTCTGGATGCCTACTTCATCCTCGGATATGACGAGGCTCGTCAGGCTCTGAGGGACGCCGAGACATATTCGTCGCATGCCTACAAGGGACTGCCTGTACGTGAGGATCTTCGCGATCGTATCCCGGAGGCTTGGGAGCGGGTCGGGCAGGTGATTCAGGGCGGCCAACTCATCAACATGGACGGGCCGACCCACGTCACGCAGCGTCGAGCGATGCAGCAGACGTTCACCCCCAAGCGAGCGGCGAGCGCCGAGCCCGTTATCGAAGCAGTCGTCGATGAACTGATCGACCGTCTCGAGCCCGACGCAAGCTGCGATT
The DNA here is from genome assembly GCA_963763525.1 of uncultured Solirubrobacterales bacterium. Taxonomy (GTDB): domain Bacteria; phylum Actinomycetota; class Thermoleophilia; order Solirubrobacterales; family Solirubrobacteraceae; genus Palsa-465. The sequence continues at coordinate 256,828 of CAVXPA010000001.1, read as the reverse complement.
TGATGAAGGACTTCGCTTTACAGTTGACCGTGCGCGTAGTCGGAACGATGCTGGCATTGCCCGACGACATGATCCCGGGCTTTCTGACGTGGATTGGCGATGTATTCGCAGTCCTCGCCCCCCTCGAGCTTCGTCCCGAGGACGTGTCGATTCCAGATGAGGAGCTCGTCGCGACGTTCGAGCGGCTTCACGGCGCCTATGTCGTGTATACCGAGCTTCTTGACGACCGTCGCGCAAGTCCGGGACAGGATCTCGCATCGGCGATGCTGGGACTCACCGACGACGGGGGCCAACCTCTGCTCTCCACTGACGAGGTACTTGCGCACATGGTCGGGATCACTGCCGCGGGAACGGACACGACCGCGGCGCTGATCGTGAACACCGTCCGACACTTTACCCAGTGCCCGAGCCAGCTCGCGATCGTGCGCGAGACACCGCAGCTCTGGGAAAACGCAATCCAAGAGGGCCTGCGTCGTCCGGGGATCGTGCTTCAGCTGCTACGAGTCAGCACCCGCGAATCTGAAATCGGACAGGTGACGATCCCACACGGCAGCAACGTCTTCGTGGGACTCGCCGCGGCGAACTCCGATCCCGCGAAATTCTCGGACCCCCTGCGGTTCGACGTCCGCCGGGATAACGCCGGCGAGCACCTCAGCTTTGGCTTGGGCCGGCATTACTGCATGGGTGCACCGCTGGCTCCGTCCGAGGCAAGAATCGCGCTCGAGCGCCTGTATCAGCGGCTGCCGAAGCTCGAGGCAGACCTCGACCAAGCGCTCGAGTTCGTTCCATCGCCCGTCGCACGCGTGCCGCTCTCCCAAAAGGTCGCGTGGTGACGGATTGTGATTTTGATCGGTCCTCGACGTTCTCAATACGCTAAACGCGCAGGAGGTACTGGTGTCGACGACGAGTGTTCTCAACACGCAGAAACTGACCGAAACGGTCGGAGCGGAGGTTCTGGGAGTAGATGTCGACCGTCTGCGGACCGACGATGATTTGCCCCGGCTTTTGATGGAGGCTCTCGAGGAGCACGGCGGTGGCGTCCCCCAGCCGCTGTAAATCCGTAGCCGTCGAGGCGACGGCGTAGGTTCCCTCAAGTCATTGGCAAGACGATTGAAGGAGGTCCTACGCCGTGAGACGTACCGTACCGCCGTCGGCGGAGATTGAAGCGAGGATCGATGGGTTGCTGGCCGGTGGGCTGGCGGCTGAGGATCCGCAGGGCGCGTTGTCGGAGTTGGCGTCGTTGGGGGCGAAGCTGATCATCCAGCGCGCCGTGGAGGACGAGTTCGATGCGTGGCTGGGGAGGGCGCGCTATGAGCGCAGGCCGGAGGCGCCGCCGGGGAAGCGCAACGGGTTTCGCCCGCGGAGCGTGCAGAGCGCCGAGGGCGAGGTCGACGTGGAGATCCCGCAGGTCCGCGAGGCGGCCGAGCCGTTCGTGTCCAAGCTGTTCCCGCGCGGCAAGCGGTTCTTGCGGACCGAGCCGTTGAAGGCGATGGTGATCGGCGCGTTCGTCAGGGGTTTGTCGATGCGCGACGCGGAGTCGTTGTGCGATGAGGCCGGGCTGGGAAAGGTCTCTAAGTCGACGGCGTCGCGGATCTGCAAGGAGCTGCGCGACCGGTTTGCCGCGTTCATGGCCAGAGACCTGTCCGGGATCCGGCTCGTCGCGCTGTTCCTTGATGCGATCTACCTGCCCGTCCGTCCGTCGGGCGCCAAGGAGGGCGTGCTGTGCGCCTGGGGGATCAGCGAGACGGGCGAGCGGGTGCTGCTGGCGGTGATGCTCGGGATGCGCGAGTCCGAGGACGACTGGACCGCGCTTGGACGCGATTTGACAGGCCGCGGGCTACCGTGTCCTCAGCTGGTCGTCGCCGACGGGGCCCCCGGGCTCAACAACGCGATCGAGCAGTGCTGGCCAGAGGCGGACCGTCAGCGCTGCACGGTCCACCGCCTCAGGAACCTGTTGGCGAAGCTGCCCGAGCGCGAGCGAGAGCGCGTCCGCGCCGCGTACTGGCAGGCGCTCGACGAGGCCGACTCGATCAGCGATGGCGAGCGACGGATACGCGAGCTGATCGGCGAGCTGACCGACAGTGGCTACCACGCCGCGGCCGCGTGCCTGGCCGAGGACCTCGACGCGCTCATCGTCCATCTGAAGTATCCGCTGCGCCACCGGCGCAAGTGGCGATCGACGAACCTACTCGAGCGCTCGCTCGGGGAGGTCCGCCGGCGCACCAAGGTGATCGGTCGATTCCCCGGCGAGCACTCATGCCTATCGCTGTGCTGGGCGGTGCTGGACCTGATCATCACGCAGTCCACCCGTGTCGTGTTCACCGACCTGGAGCGCCATGCGCTGCACACCATCGGCGACACTCACTCTCTCCCCAGCCCGAAGGAGGTCGCTGCAGCGTAAGGTATAATGTAACTATTGGTACGAACCTGCGCCGTCGAATTTACAGCGGCACAGGGACGCCACCAGCACGGCGTGCTCGTGTTCCGAGGGCTCTACATCGACGATGAGACACAGGTGCAGTTCTGTAGCAAGCTCGGCGAGGTCGTTTCGTACCCAGGCGAGCCGATTCCCGAGATCTTGGTTGTAAGCCTCGATCCGGAGCATCCCTACGGCGCGCACTTCAAGGCGGCAGAAGCGTGGCACATGGACGATTATCCGAAGGAGGTCCTCTCCAAAGCGACGATGCTGAGCGCAAAGGTGATCTCAGCCGAGGGCGGCGAGACTGAGTTCGCGAGTACTTATGCCGCGTACGGGGATCTCTCCGAGGGGGAGAGGGAGCGGATGTCGACTATGACCGTGGTCCACAGCGCGGTGCCGATTCAGATGCTCATATATCCCGACCCGACGGAAGAGCAGATGACATTCTGGCGAGCCCAGACGCACGCGCATCCTTTGGTGTGGTCGCACCCCGACGGCAGAAAGTCCCTGATCTTGGGGAAGTCCGCCGACTACGTGGTGGGCATCGATCCTGCCGAAGGGCGCGCAATGCTCGACAGCCTGCTGGAGCGTGCGACGCGCCCCGGCCGGGTCTACACCCACGTGTGGTCCGACGGCGACACGATCATGTGGAACAACCCGGGGGTCGTTCACCAGCGGCTGGCATACGAGCCTGGGTCCCACCGCCGCCTGCACCGAACTACGATCGCGGGCAAGCCTCACCAGTAGTTCCGCTCGACGTTACGTGGCACGTGCTTGACACGCCGGGCGGCGGCGAGTAGGTTGCCTGTGGGGCCTGCGGAGCCCAGCGGGCCTCGATCCCTGCATTCCGTACGGAGGAAGACGCGACACATGAACCGGTCCGAGATGCACGCGCTGATCGACCAGCACCTGGCCGGACGGCTGGCGGGCGATGCTGCCGCCACCGTGGCTGTGTACGCCGACGACGTCGAGGCCAACACGAGCGCGGTCAGCGTCGGTCACGAAGGTCTGCGGGATAACCCCTTCCTCCTGCGGGGAAGGGACGAGGCGCAGTACTACTACGAGTGCATGTTCGCCAACAGTCGGACTGACGCGTTCGTGCCGGTTCGTTGCTATTACGGCGAGGATTTCTGCATCACCGAGCATACGTGGGCAGGCACGTCGGTCGGTCACTTCCATTTCGTGATCTCCGACGGCGGGGGACGGCGTGTCATTTCCCCAATGCTCAATATCTGGGAGTTTCGCGACGGCCTGATCAGCCGCCACAACGTGTGGTGGGACACCATCGGCATCACCGCCCAGCTCGTGGCGCCGGAGCAGCTGTCGCTTCCCGAATATCCTCAGGGTGAGCCGGCCTACGTCGAGCGGATCGGCGAGACGACGAGTCGAGCCGAGATGGATGACCTGATCCAGCGCCATCAGGCGGCCGTCGGGGCTCACGACGCCGACGGCGCCGTCGAGATGCTTACGGCAGATGTAGATTATGACGTCGTTGCCTTTCATAGGGTTGGGCTTCTACACGGGCAAAGCGCGGTACGGTACATGTTGGAATGCCGCTCAGCGCAGTTTGAGAACGACACCTGGGTTCCGGTTCGTACCTACTATGGCCAAGATTTCTGCGTCACCCAGCAGAACTGGGCGAGTTCGGTGCACGGTCACTTCCTCGCCGTGCCTGATGGCCAAGGCCAGCGGGTTACCGACCCGATGCTGCTCACGGTCTGGGAGTTCCGCGATGGGCTGATCAGCCGCCACACCCTCTGGTTAGACGCTATCGGCATCGTGGCTCAGCTGACGAAGCGCCAGCCGCTGCAGGACACGGCCGAGCAGCTACGGGCATGGGCCTTGGCCCAGGGAATCGGCGGGCGGGCAGCGCGGCAGGCGCCGGAGCGCGCGGCTGCGCACAGTCGCCCGCTGACGGCGGCCGTCTAGTGATGTTGCGAGCCGCTGCTGTTGAACATGTGTGAGGAAAGGACCCGTTGTCTATGAGCACGACCGAGATTCTCAGGGTTGAGAGGCTTACTCCGACCGTCGGAGCCGCAGTGCTCGACGTCGATTGCGAGCGGCTACTTCGTGACGACGCGCTGCCGTCGGCGGCGCTCGAGGCGCTCGAGCAGAACGGCGTGCTCGTGTTCGCCGGACTACATGTCGACGACGAGACGCAGATCGCATTTTGCAGGCGCATGGGCGAGCTGTCGCAAGAGATGATCGAGATCAGCACGCGGCCGGAGAACCCTATCTCCGAGTACCTCAAGGCCACGGCCGAGTGGCACATCGATGGCACTACACGCGGCGAGGCGCCCGAGCGGGCGTCGTTCCTCAGCGCCAAGGTGGTCCCGCCAACGGGCGGTGAGACACAGTTCGCCAGCTCGTACGCCGCTTACGATCAGATCAGCGACGAGGAGCGCGAGCGCTTCGCGACGCTGCGCGTCGTGCACTCGTTCGTCGTGACGCAGCTCCAGCACACTCCGAACCCGACGCCCGAGCAACTCGCCGAGTGGGAGTTGAGGGGGCGATGGGAGCATCCGCTCGTGTGGTCGCATCAATCGGGCCGGCGCTCGCTCGTGATCGGTGTCTCTGCCGAGTACATCGTTGGGATGGACCCCGAGGAAAGCAAGGCGCTGCTCGACGACCTGCTCGCGCGCGCGACGGTGCCGGAGCTTGTCTACACGCACCGCTGGGCGCCGGGGGACACCGTGATGTGGGACAACCGCATGATGCACCGCGTGCTCCCCTTCGATCGGGAGGCTGGCCGGGAGCTGCACCGCACGACGTTGAAGGGCAGCGAGACGATCAAGTAGCCCACGCGCCTCTCAGCGCGCCGGCCCCCTCGGTGGGAGCACTACCGCTGGGGCGCCCTCGGTGGGAGTACTACCGCTGAGGCTCGGGTAGGAATCCGGCCATCGCGTCGATCGACGCGTCGAGATACATCAGCTCGACGCTGAAACCCTGATCGTTCTCGACATAGGTCACGCACGAGCTGCCGTTGTCACTCTCCGTATGCGCGCGGTGGCCTGCCGCGAGGACTGCGTCCTTGGTGGCCTGGTATACGTCGCGTCGCCGTGTCCCGAGCGCGATGTTGAGAATTCCGAGGTCGCTGATCCGGTAGCCATCTGGCCAAGGCGCCGGGCGCGGCGCCTCGTACTCCGCGAGCTCCAGCCAGAAGTCGCCGCCGGAGAAAAGCGCGACCTGGCGGCGCGCGCCGTCGAGCCCCCAGAGCCGCTCGTGCTCAGGTCCGTGGAGCATTGGCTCGTGGCGGCGCAAGCGACTAACGTCAACGAAGAAGGCGCTCGCTTGGGCCAAATCAGGTACCGACGCCCGCACCAGCCGCGTCACGGAGGGTAGATCCAGCCACGGTCGCTCGCCGCTGCCGGGCACGCGCGGGTCGTCCTCCATCACCTCCACGATCACGCCGTCGGGGTCCTGGACACACACGCGCCGAGCTCGCGGCGCGCCGACCGGCTCCGAGAGCATCCGAGTCCCGCGCTGCGCCAGCAGATCAACTGTCGTGTCGAAATCGCGTATGTGCACTCCGATTGTCGTGTAGCCGATGTCGCACACGCGCCAGTGCGCCGGCAGCGGCCGTGGCTCCGGCGCGCGGTATTGAAAGTGCTCAGTCTGGAAGAACTCCTGCCGATCGACGGCCCATACAACCTTCAGCTGGGCCCCGGGGATGCCTTGAATCGCACCGATGTCGAGTGGCTCCGAGAACGTGTCGGGATCGAGGCCGCCCGCAGGCATGAAGCCAAAGCAGCTCGTGTACCAGTTCCTCGAAGCGAGCATGTCACGACAGCTGATCGCAATCTGAACGATCCTCATCCCGGCCTCTCGAGCTGCGTCAGACACCTGAGTCGAGGACACCGTCGCTGTCACCCGTGCCCAGCGCTTGTTGCCAGCGTTCCCGCTACAGCATCACGCACCGTGAGCTTGGGCGACGCGGGCTTGGTGCGATCCGTCGCGACATCCGTGGCGAGGCAGCTTGCGCAGGATGGGCAGTAGAGGCATGTGATCGTAACCTTCGGCCCCCGCTCGCGCGCTCGCACCTGCATGCCGAGGCTTGCGAAGAACTCACTGATCGGTAGCTCCCGTTTCACCACTGCGTCTCGCCAGTCGTGATCGAGCGGCGCGATCTCGGTGCTGCAATGTGCGCAGAGCCAGTGATGCGCGCCGCGATCGCGGCTGAACGCAACGGACAGACCCGGCGTCTCCGGCACAGCGGCCTCCCGGACTGGATCGCCGCCGATCCGCTCGCGCCTGCGCTGGACGCGCCCGGCCTCGGTCGCCGAGAAGTCGACGTTGCCGCTCCGATCCACGATGACGCCGTACGCCGCCTGCGCATGTTCGGCCGTTATGTACCCGTTGCGCAGATCCTCCGCGACAAGCTCGGGCGCTCGCAGGAGTGGATCCCCGAGGCCGCCGCCACCCCCGCACACCACGTGCAGTGCATCACCCGGGTTGAATACGAAGTTGGCGACCTTCTTGCTGACCGTCTCGCGTGTGCCGCCGAGTGTCTGCTCGTCGAGCGGCGGGCGCGTCGCATTGACCATGTCGGGGCTGTACGCCACACCCCGGACCGGGTAATGCAGGCTCACGGAAGGCGGGAATCCGCCGCCGGATCCGGGCGGCGGGAACTCCGCGCACGCCAGGTTTGCGAAGCCGGCGAGAGTCGAGCCGCCACGCAGCAGATACGCCTGGTCGATGCCCTGGCCGCCGCGGTGCTGGCCCGGCCCGCCGCTGTTCTTGGTGATCCGCCGCCACAGGAAGAGCACGGGATCGGTCGCCTCGTGCAACTCGAGATCGGGGAGACCGCCGCCGGCGGTGCTGACCCATCCGTACATGTCCTGGCCGTCAGCGACCGTCTGCGCACCGCCGCCCGTGCCCTGAAGGGTGTCCATGTAGGCCAACAGCGCCGGGGCCCCATTGTCACCAATCCCGAACACGAACGCCACCGCGGCCGCCTCGCTGGCAGCCCCGCTCGCGCGACCGCGCAGCACAGGATCCGCGCTGAGCGAAACCGCTTGTGTGAGCGCGTTCCGGGCAGCCTTGCCGCAGCGACAGCCAGATTCGGCGTGGCCCAAGCTCACAGGTGCCGGCGGAACCGCATTCACGACCGTGCCCGGTGCTCCGATGTCGATCGTCAGCGGTGCCCACATGCCCGCGTTGAAGGGCAGATCACCGTAGCCGAGCATCGTCACGATGTGAGCCATCACCGCACCGCACGCCGTTCCCCGCGTGCCGTTGATTGGCGCCTGAACCTGGGGGTCGCCGCTGAACGAGAAGCTCAGGTCCGACCCCTCTACCTCCAGCGCACAGCGGACCTCGATCAGATCGTCCGAGCCGCCGCCGTCGAGCTCGATGTACTCCGCCGCCTCGTAACGTCCATCGGGCAATGCCTCGATCCGCCTGCGCAGGAGCTCCTCGGTGAGCTGCTTGTTGCGCTCATTGTGCTCCCAATGCGCGTCGACGCCAAAGCGCTTGATGACACCGGCGAGCTTCGTCTCGGCGACGTTATTGGCAGCAATCATGCTGCGAATGTCGTTCAAGACTGGCGACGGCGTGCGGACGTTCTGGACGATGTACCGCTTCCATTCCTCATCGAGCTGGCCGTCGCGAATGACCTGAATGACCCCGAAGCGCAGCGCCTCGTCGTAGACGCTGCGCGCGGCGAGGGCGACGCCTGACACCCCCATTCCACCGATGTCGAGCACGTGCAGGTTCGAAAATGCCCAGCCCACGTGCTCATCGCCGTAGAACGTCGGCATCACGATCCCCACGTCGCCCTGATGCTGGGCACCGGCCGTGTAAGGGTCGTTCACGATCCATCCGTCTCCGCGCCGCGGCTTGCGCCCGTTGCGCCGCAACTCCTCGATGACAGCTTCGGTGTTCATCCAAGAGGTGGCAGAGTGCAGCAGGACGTAACAGCCGAGTCCCAACTGCTCGCCGCGCTCATCCAGCAGACAGGTGCTGAAATCCTTGGCGTCGGTGACGATCGGGGACCCCGATGTCCGCACGAGCGTGAGTGCCATCTCGTTGACGATGTTCTCGATAGCCTTGCGATGAATCTCGGTCTGAATCCGATCGTGGCCTCTCATCAAGCCTCCCGCTCGCTTCGCAGCAGATAGTTCATGAATCTGTCCCGCGCCGCTGTGACCCCGCTCGGGACCAGGATCGTCGTGTCGCGGGCGTCGATGATGCACGGGCCAGTGACGAGCGAGCCTGCGGAGAAGCGCGCGTCGTCGTACACGGGTACGTCCTCGTGGCGCAGTTCCAGGGGCAAGAAGATGCGGCGGCGGCTCCTGACCAGCTCGTGCGCGGCTGTGGGGTTCGCCGCTTGCGGCTCGAGCTCGAAGCGGGCGGCTCGGCGGGCCCGCACTTCGACCGTGTAGTTGACCATTATCGGCGGCGTCTCCTCCCACGCGGTACCGCGGCCATAGGTTCGCTCGTAGTGGTCGAAGAACCCGCGCGTGAGCGTGGATGCGTCCGCCGCGGTCAACGCCTCCGGCACCTGCATGCTGAGCTGGAACACCTGGCCAGGGAACTGGAAGTCGCCGCGGCGCGAGACAGCGATCTCACCCTCTCCGAAGCCTTCGGCGTGCATGTCGGCCAACGCGCCGGCGACCATTTGCCGCGCCAGCGCGTTCACCCGATCGACTTGTGTGGTGTCGCCCAGATACCAATTTGCGGACTGGTCGTACCTGAGCACGAAGTCGCCGGCGAGAAGTCCGCGCGCGCAGAAGACAGAGCTTCCATCGGGAATGACAACCTCCGCGATACCGACGCTCTCGGCGATCGCCCACGCAAACAGTGGCAAGGTCCCGCCGTAGGCAAGGAAGAGGAACTCGCGCGGATCGTAACCCTTGCTGATGCTGACTTCACGCATCGCGTTCGCCATGTTCGTCACAACCAGCTGGTAGACGACCGCGCTCGCCTCCTCCGCGGACCACTCGAACCGATCGGCCAGTGTTCTGCGCAGCGCGCTCACGGCCCGGGCGGGGTGCAGCTTGATGCGACCCCCGAGGTAGTTCGCCGGATCGATCAATCCCATCGTCACCAGTGCGTCAGTGACGGTCGCTTCTTCGCCTCCCTGGCCGTAGCACGCGGGTCCCGGCGCCGAGCCGGCGCTGCGCGGACCGACCGCGGGGACTCCGCGCTCGCTGACCGTCACGATGCTGCCGCCGCCCGCCCCGATCGAAACGACGTCGACGAGGTTCAAGCCGCTCGGGAAGCGACCGATGTCGACGTTCTTCTCGATGTGCAGCTCGTTGTCGCGGATGATGCCGGTGTCAAAGCTCGTGCCGCCCATGTCCGCCAGCAAAACGTGACTGCGGCCCATGCTCTTGGCTAGCGCGACGGCTCCGATCGCACCACCGGCCGGCCCGGAGCCAAGCAGCGACAGGGGAAAGCGCGCTGCGCGCCCTCGACTGATCGCACCACCAAGCCCCTGGAAGAATGACAACGACGCCTTGAAGCCTGCGTCGCGCAGGCGTGAATCGACCGTGTCCAGATAACGCCTGGTGTCGGCTTGAACGAAAGCGTTGAGCACCGCGGTGGTCCAACGGCGCGTTTCGCGCATGACGGGGAACAGCCGGTGCGACAGGCTTACGAAGAGATCCGGATACCGCTGCCGAATGCGTTCCTCGGCGAGCAGCTCGTGGCGCGGCTCCTGATAGCTGGAAAGAAAGCAAACTGCTAACGCCTCAACTTCTAGCTCCCCGACCAGGAAGTCGGCCGCGCGGTCGACGCCGTCGAGGTCGATCGGCGCCAGCACCTCACCCTGGGCCGTGATCCGCTCGTCGACCTCGACGATCGCACGACGGTCGACGATGTCCGGGACGTTGAGCTGCAGGTGATCATCGAACACCGGGAGCCGCGGGCCGCCCGCGATGCGGAAGACGTCGCGAAACCCGGCGGTCACAATCACGCCCACGCGCGAGCCGCGCAACTGCGTGACGGCGTTCGTAGCTACCGTCGTGCCGTTGACAATCGCTTCGGTGCGGTCGAGAACCTCGGTGAGTGTGAGCCCCAGCTCCTCCCCAGCGACCGCCACGGCCTGCGGCAGGCCGCGACTGAAATCGTCGTAGGTGGTGAGCGCCTTGCCCCGCGCGAGGCGTCCACCGAGCACGAGTTGCACGTCGGTATGCGTACCGCCGACATCGACGCCAATCAGGCCGCCGTCGATTGCCTGCGGCGAAGCACCGGTCACCTACTCAGCTCCGGCCGCTGGCTCCTTGCTCGCCATCGTGATCAGTACAGCCAAGCACGCACCCAGCCATCGTCGTTGGGGCCGGTCGGGACCACCTTGAAAGTGCTCCCTGTCCACTGGGCAATCAGTACGTAGGGCTGCTTCACCGACGGACCTCCACTCGGGCCCGGATTGACGATGTCCCGGCTGACCGGGATCGGCACGTTGTTCGCGGTCCGCATGAAGGCCGCAAGCGTATTCGAGTTGAAATTCGCAAAACCGATCCGTTTAGCCGCCGTGTAGATCGCCATCACGTTCGAGTATCCCCACTCGGAGTTCTCATTTTGGGGATCGGCGCCGAGAGCTTTCATCCCCGAGATATACGCACTGACCGTCGGATCGCTCGTCTGAGTATACGGCGTGAACTGCCACTCCGTGTTGATTCCGTCAAGGCTCTTGCCGACGGTGTTGAGCGTCGCTTGAGGCAGAATGCTGATCGACGTCGCGACCTTCGAAGCGGGGATGCCACTTGCCTCGAGCTGTTGGACAATCGTCTCGATCTGCCCCGCGAAAACATCGGCCATCACGAAGCCAGGCTTAGCACCAATGACCTTCTGAACGTACGGCGAGATGTCGGTGGTGGTTTCTGGTTCGTATACGGGGATCGCGGTCTTGCCGCACGCTTTGAAAACCTTGTCGACGGCGGCAAATGTGCTCACCTCGCTGGGGACACCCACGGCAATGAAGCTGACCGTCTTCACATCCGGGAGAGTGCAGATGTAACTGGCGACGCCCTGATCCTCGCCGTTACTGGGGACGAGTCCGAAGGCCCACGGACTGGTGGAATCGGCCAAACCCGATGTCGGGCAGTTGAAGCTGGGTATCTTTGCCGCAGTCACCACCTGCAGGGCGCCGACCGCCCAAGCGTCCTCACACCCAAACATCGCGAGCGCGTGCTCGCCAACGACTTTGTGCGCGCACAGAACCGCTGCCGCCGGCTGCAACATCGAGTTGCAGGTCGTAATCACGAGCTTGCGACCGCCAAAGCCGCCGGCTGCATTGATCTGAGCCGCCGCGGCGTCCGCGCCGGCGCTCATCGGAGTCACCAAGTCGATGCCGGGAAGCTTGTACGCCACCATCGCCAATGTGACCGGCGTCTTATTGGTACTGGCAGCCGCACTCGTCGCGGTTGCCTGGCTGCTGCTGGCACTGCTGGTTGCGCTGCTCGTACTGCTACTGCTACCACAGGCTGCCAGCGCCAGGCACGCAAGGCCGACCGCCACACCCAGCGTGAAACGTTTGATCCGCATCGTCTGTCCTCTCTCGCTCCTCGCCGGCGGCCGTGCAGCTACCGATTGCGCGATGCTCGATTTTCGGGGAGTCTTCTAGCACGTCCGATCTGCTTAAGTCAAGTGCTCTAAATAGTGACCTAACCCAATAGTGACCTAACCCTGCTCAGACGCCGGCGCGGGCCACGCCTTCGCGGATCTTGGGGAACGTCGCGCGGGGGTCGCCGATCGGCAGGCCATGCGTCGGCGCGATCAGCCTCACCTCGTCCCCTCCGAAGAGCCGCGCCTCGAGCGCCGTGAAGTAGGGCTCGAGCGGAACGAAGTTGGTCCACCACATCGAGATCTGAGAGAAGATCGCCGCCATGGCCGGAATGTCGAGCTCCGAGACGTCTTCAGCAAACCCCCCGCATTGTCCAGCTTCGTGATAGTGGGCGTAGGAGAACCCGTCGGCGCTGAAGAGGACGCCGCGAGCGGTGTCATAGCCCCAGAGAGTTGTGCGGAAGTCGAGGAGGATTGCCGGTTCGACGCGGAACGCGGTCCCGCCAAGGTCGAGCTCGTCGCCCGGCCGCAACGGCCGAAGCCGGTCGCGGTACTGCGGGAAGACGAGGTGGAAGTCCGTCACGTCGCCGACGGCCTCGACGTGTGGGAAACGCTCGAGAATGCGCCCGAGTCCGCCAGCGTGCGCCGGCTCGTGGTGGGTGATGAACACGTAGCGCAGCGGCGGAGCGCCTGAGGCGAGAACGTTAGCGAGCTGGTCCTCGACCGAAGTGAAGCGCGTCGACATTCCCGCCTCGACCAGCATCGAGTGGTGCTCGCCGGTGACGAGGTAGACGGACTGGTAGGCATGAAGCATCCGGTCGCCCAACTTGGCCTGGATGCAGTCGCCGAGCCAGATGATGCCCGGCGCGATCTCGCGAGGAAGCGGGTTGGGGTGTTGGCCTCGACGCGGCGCGGTCATCGGCTCACCGCCGCGGCTCTCGCCAGCACGTCCAAGTGGGTGCGGTACTGCGCGCGCACCACGTCTGGACCGACGAATATGCACCCATAGCCCGGCGCGACCACGTCCACCTGGTAGCGCTCGAAGACGGCCTTGAGCGCTTGAGCGATCGAGGCGGTCTTCGCGCCCGGCAGCCACCAGGACCGGCTGCCGGTGAGATGCTGATACAGCTGCTCGGCCCCTGCGGAATCCGCCTCGGTGACGATCCACGGCCCGTCGGGCGAGGCGGCCAGTGCATGCGTGAAGCTGTCTGACGTGAAAAGCGTGCGGGTGTCGTGGTCGTAGATCCAACACGTCGGAATCAGCCGCAGCGGCGGTGCGACGAGTGTGAGCCGGCGACTGTCGCCCACGATGATCTCGTCACCGGCGCGCACCTGTCGACTTTCGACCGCCGCCAGCGCGCCGATGTCCGTTGAGCCGTACTTAGCGTATTCGGGTCGAAAATCCATCCACTGCGCCGCCTCGGCCGTGATCGCGGAGATCGACTGGACCGGAAAGTGCTCGGCGATAGCGCGGACGTTGCAGATGGCATTGAGCTCACCCGGGCGCGTGAGGAGGATCGAGAACCGCGCGTCAGTTGGCACCAGCCCGCGCAGCTGGTCGAGGATGACGGCCTCCTGGAACGACCACCCGGTGTCGACAATCAGAACGTCGGTCCCTTCGATCAGCACGTAGATGTTCATCGGTGCGAAGCCGGTCGCCTCGGGCGGATGGGTTGAGACAGGCCCGTCGATGGGATACGGGTTCGCCAGAGCGTAGAGCCGCTGGTCACGCAGGACGACGACATCACCGTCCATCATCGTGTCGTCGCCGACGGCCAGCCTGGGATCCGATACGTTGCGACCGAGCACGTGTCACTGCTGGCGCCCGGTCGGCACCCTGACACCGTCATCGCTCGTCATCCACGAGCGCAGCGACGCGCTCACCGATCATCACCGCGGTGGCGGCTGGGCCGGTGTGGATGGCGGGCAGGATCCCAACATCGACGACGCGCAGACCCTCGACTCCATGCACCCGGCAGCGCTGGTCCACGACCGCGTCGCGGTCCGACGCGGCACCCATCGGCGTCGTGTTGTGCGTGTGTAGGCACGTCGCCATGTTCGCAGTGATCCAGCGGCGCAACGCTGCGTCCGAGGTGTCGTCGCCCGCCGGCGCGGAGAACCTTACGTTCAGCGGCTTGAAGGCAGGCGAGCTGAGAAGCTCCATCGCGATGCGCAGGTTCGCGGTCATCCGCGGCAGGTCCGCTGGATCCGATAGGTAATTGAGATCGATGCGAGGCGGCGCCATCGGGTCAGGTGACGTGAGAGTGATCTCGCCGCTGCTCTTGGCGCTGTTGAGCGGCAAATTCAGCAGCACCGCCGATTGCATCTTGCCCCATGAGATCTCGAGATCGGACACGTCGTCGGAATCCGGCGCGGTGTGGTGCAGCGCCGAGTGAGTCATCGTGGCGTTCTCCGGAAGTCTGGCGCCGTCATCGATCTCGACGAACGCGAAGACGGTCGGATGGTCCCTAGCCTTGCTGCCCACCCCGGGGCTGTCGTGGATCACCGAGATCCCGTGCTTCCGAAGGCTGGCAGCGGGTCCGATACCGGAGAGCATGAGGAGATGCGGGCTCTTTATCCCACCGGCACTCAGGATCACCTGATCACCTCTGAACGAGACGGCCTTCCCGCCTTGGCCGGCCTCGACGCCGACCGCCCGGGTGCCCTCGAACAGCACTCGCCGAACGTAAGTTGCGCCCAAGATCGTCAGATTCGCTCGGCTGCGCACGGGGGCGGTCAGATAGGCCATCGCCGTGTTCGTTCGCACGTTGCCGAGGATGTTCCGCGGGAACGGGCCGACCCCCTCCTGTTGGACTCCGGCCGTGGCCGGAGCGTTCTTGTCCTGCTCCTCGGGGAATCCCGCCCCGATGCAGGCCTCGATGAACGCCTCAGAGAAGGCGCGCACCTCAGCGCTCATTGGACGGGCGACGGGCATCGGTCCGTCGTGCCCATGGAACGGGCTCATGAAGTCGAGATCCCGCTCGGACTTGACGAAGAACGGAAGGACTTGCTCGTAGGACCACAGGTCGTGCCCGCGCGCAGCCCATCTGTCGAAATCGAACGCTCGCCCGCGCAGGAAGACGGTCCCGTTGATGGCGCTCGAACCGCCCACGATCTTCCCCCGCGCAATCGGATAGGCGGGCTGCTCGTCGGAAAGCCGGCCGACGAAGTCCCAGCTGCTGGGATGGCCCGGAGCGGTTGCGACGACCGAGGTGGCTTGTGCTACCGCTGGCGGAAAGTCCTGTGGAGACGCGTAATCCTGCCCGGCCTCGAGCAGGAGCACTCGGCGGCGCGAGTCCTCGGAGAGGCGTGCCGCTAGGACGCATCCCGCCGAACCCGCGCCGACGACGATCACGTCGTACGACCCCGCATCAGTCATGAGATGCGCTCTTTCCACTGTGCTGCACTGTCCATCCCAAACCGGTGTTCCTCCTGTTGCAACCCGCGGCCGGCGGGAACGGTACGTGACGCGTGCAAGGCTGCCACTCACGTCGTGACACGCCTGCCGTCAGACCCCGTTCCGGGTCAAGGCGAGCCTATCTGACGTCGCAGAGCGGGTCAACCCGAGCGCGCGGCTGCTGGCCGGGCGCCTCTTCTAGACGGCTTTTCAGCGTTGGCCCGCGCTCTGCGCAAGCTGAACGCCGGCGACGAGCTGCAGCTCTCGCTGTTCGACCAGGCCAGCCTCGCCGAGATCTCGAGCCGGCAGTTCCCCGGCAAGCGGCGCGCCAACAGTGGGGATTCGTCACCTCAACAGCGAGAGCTTCCGTCTAGACTACACCCGCGTGCGAACACTGGTGCATTCACGTGTCTTATCGTCAACTACTTGACCGGCCGAGTGACGCGTCTCAGGTGGTGCGTTGAGCGAGCTGAACGTCACGTACGAGCGAGATGGAACGGTCGCCTTCATCGAGATCGATCGGGCAGATGCGGGCAATCGCTTCACCTACGAGATGATGCTCGAGCTGATGGCAGCGGTTACCTCACTGCCGGCAGAGGTGGGTGCAGTTCTGCTGGCGGGGTCGGGTGGCACGTTTTGCCTAGGCGCCGACGGAAAGGCGGCTGTCGCGGCGATGCGGCAAGGCTGGTCTGACCGCTATGAAGCGCTCGTGCAGGCGAATCACGACTCTCTGGCCGCGCTACTGCGATGCCCGGTGCCATACATCGCGGCGATCGACGGACCTGCATCGGGGATGGGGGCCGCCTGCGCGCTCATCGCTGACGGGCGATTCGTCACTGCGCGCGCCTGCCTCTGCCCAAACCAGCTGCGGATTGGGCTTCCACTCGACACTGGCCTCACGTACGCGCTGAGACGGGCACTCGGGCCCGTGCTGGGTATGGAACTCTTGCTCGATCCGTCGGGAATGTCCGGTCAGGAGATGCTCGATCGTGGACTCGCGTCGGGACCGATGTACGCGTCCGGCGACCGCGAGGCCTGGCTTGACGCGGCGGCGCGGCTCGCTGACACTGACCCGTTCGCCCTCAAAGCGATCCGACAGATGCTCGAAACCGAGGATTTTGACGAGTTGTGGCAGCGCGAAGTGACGGCGCTCCGCGAGTCGATGGAGTCAGGCCGGTTGCGGGCAATCCTCGATCGACGGTTCGGGCCGCTGTAGGAGCCCGTCGCCCTCGGAACCGTTCCGGACTGCGCGACGAGCTACGCGGGGACCGGCGCGAGCGCGCGGAGGGGAAGGAGCCGGCCGCGGGGTCGGCGGATCCTGCGGCGTCGCACGCTCATCTAGTAGGTTTTCCGAGCACGAAACTTGGACCAACCCGTCGTGGACACGCACTCGCTTCGTCAGCCTGCGGCGAGCGAAGCGAGTGCGTGATCGACCGGTACGAAACAGCTATCGGTATTTCCAAAGGAGAACATGCCACCTCGTCCAGCGAAACCGGACCGGCCTGTGCTGCGCGACCGATATGAGCGACGCCAGCGCGAGCTGACGCACGCGGCCGTGCGGGTTTTCGCACGGCAAGGCTTCGACAGGACCACGATGCAGGACCTGGCTGAAGAGATCGGGCGCACGGCGGGTGGGATCTATCACTACTTCGCGGGTAAGGACGAGCTTTTGGCGGCGATTTGCGCGGAGCTCATGACACCGCTCCTGGACGCCGCCACAGGGTTTCTCTCCGAGCAAGCCCCGCCCACCACGCACCTGCGCAGGCTTTTGCGGTTCTGGGTTTCGCACGTGATCACGCATCGAGACCACATGGTCGTGTTTCAACAAGAGCGCCATGTCATCGCGAAGGGGGTGCAATGGCGCGAGGCGCGGGCTGCCCGCAAAGAATTCGAAGGTCTCCTAGATGGGATTCTTGCGAGGGTTGAAGCCGATCAAGGTCTGGCCCTCTCTGATCGACGCGTTGTGCTCGCGGCAGTTCTGGGGATGGTCAACCACACGCCTCAGTGGTATCAGCAGCGGGGACGCTTGTCGGCCGAGGACGTAGCGGACGGATACTTCCGACTGATACTCGCCCCCGGCTGCGACGCTGATGCTAGCCCACACACCGACATCCCCTAAGGAGAGAAGCCATGGCAAACACCGACGGAGAGCTGCGCTTTGACGGTCGTGTTGCTGTCGTCACCGGTGCCGGGCGCGGTCTGGGGCGCGAGTACGCGCTGCTGCTCGGCGCTCGCGGCGCCCAAGTCGTCGTCAACAACCGCTCGCCGGAGCCGGCCGCCGCGGTCGTCGATGAGATCGTCGGCGCCGGCGGCACCGCCGTCGCCAACGGCAGCGACGTAACCTCCAAGGCCGGCGCCCAAGCGCCGATCGCCGCGGCGATCGAGCACTTCGGGCGCATCGACATCCTCGTCAACAATGCCGGTATCTACCAGTTCGGCGAGTTCGGCGAATATCCGGACGACGTCCTGGAGGGCACGATCAATAGTCACGTCTACGGATCGTGGTACGCGACCCAGGCCGCCTGGCCGCACATGGTCCAGCAGAACTACGGGCGCATCGTGATGATCGGCTCACGCGTGATGATCGGCATGCCGAACAACTCCGCCTACGGGATGGCCAAGGGCGCGCTGCTCGGCCTCTCCAACTGTCTCGCCGCCGAGGGCGCGCCGCACGGCATCCAGGCCAACGCGCTGAGCGTCGCCGGTTACACCGACGGGGTGAAGCAGAACCTCGCCGACCCGGCCTACCGCGCCTGGATGGCCGAGAGCCTGCCCGCCTGGATGGTCGCCCCGGCGCTGACCTGGCTCGTGCACGAGGACTGCCAGGCGAGCGGCGAGTTCTTCTCCGCTTGGGGCCGCGGCTTTTCCCGCCTCTTCCTCGGCGAGGGCAAGGGCCACCTGTCCGACTCCCAAGAACAGCACACGCCGGAGACGATCCGTGACGACTTCGCCGCCGTCTACGACGAGACCGGCTACCTCGTCGCGCCCGACAACCGGGCCTCGGCGCAGTGGGTCTCCGAGCGGATCGGCGGCCGGTCGCTGGCCGACCACGCCGCCGCCCTGGAACAACAGGGCTAAGTCGGGGGGGACGCGTGTCCGCACGGGCCTCAGTCGCGTTCCCACTCCGCCCAGAATGCGGGGAGCTGGTACTTGGCCGTCACACCGCCGTCGACGCAGAGAGTCTGGCCCGTCACGTAGCTGGCCAGGTCAGAGACGAGAAACAGGATCGCCTGGGCAACGTCGTCGGGGGTCCCCATCCGCCGGAACGGGACCAGCTTCTCCTGCTCCGCCCGGTGCTCAGGGGTGGAGATCCTGGCGATCTCCGGCGTGTAGATGATTCCCGGAGCGACGGCATTGAACCGAATGCCCTCCATGCCGTACTCGAGCGCCAGCGTTCTGACCAAGCTCATCAAACCGGACTTGGCCGCCGAGTACGGCGACTGGCCTGGCAAGCCCGACAGGCCGCCGATCGACGAGATGAATGCGTACCTGCCTCCGCGGCCTTGCTCCATCATCTGCGGGACGCCCGCGCGCACTGCGTTGACAGCCGCGCCTACGCACATGCCGAACACCCGGTCCCACTGCGCCTGCGTGACGTCGAGCAGGCGAGCGCCGGGAACCAGGCCATCGCCAACGACCCCGACGACGATGTCAAGCGAACCGAACGCAGCTACGGTATCGGCCACAGCCTGCACGACAGCGTCCGGGTCCGTGGCATCGCCAGTGAGCTTCAGCGACCGACGCCCCGCCGCCTCGACGCTCTTCGCGGCCTCGGCTGCGGCGTCCGTCTTGATATCGAAGCACGCGACATCGACGCCGCCCGCCGCGAGCGCCCTCACAGTTGCCTGACCCATGCCAGGACCTGTACCAATGACAAGTGCGCCCTTATCGGCAAGGCCGAGGTCAACGATCGATCCGTGTACGTTCATCTAAGCACCCTTTCCGCAGGGGACGGGAACAAGACCGCGAGTTCGACCGCAAGCATACGGGACGTGCACTGTCAGACGACGGCCGGCGCGATGTTGATGCCGGGCTCCGCATGGGGATACTGAGCGGATGCTCGGCAAACGAGGCGGCGTCTTAGCTTATACCTAGTCACCACTCGATGACGGCGGCGCTGCAGCCTGGTTCTGACGGCCACTGGACTTGACCTCGACGAGCACTTGCCCATCGTCGACTGATACCGGAAACATCCGCAGCTTGCCGCGGAAGCTCGTGAAGACCGCCCTTCCTTCGTTGCCCAAGTCGAACTCATAGCCATGCCAGGGACAACGCAGGATCCTATTCTCCAGGCCGCACTCCAGCTCCCCGGGCCGGCATGGCAGCAACGTCCCGGAAACCGATCCCAAGCACACCGGAGCCAGCTCGTGCGGACACACGTTCAACACCGCGTACAGACGATCACCGCTGTTGATGATCCCCACCGACCGCTCGCCGACGGACACGAGCCGCACCGATTCAGGCGGAAAGTCCTCGACCGCGCCAACCACGTGCTTCACCGATGCTCAACTCCTTTCGCCGGTCAAATCCACAACCATCGGTACCCCTACTGACTCGGCGGCGGGCCGGGATTCGCGTCCGCTTCCCCAGCGAAACCATTCGTCAGCGTTGCCGGCGAGAATCCCATTCTGCCAGTCCGCCGGGAACACGCGCGCGACATCGGCGAGGGACGTCGTGTCCCAGCTGGGGTAGCCACTGCCGAAGCAGACAAGCTCGGCAAACGGCGGGAACGCGCTGACCAACTTCTCGATCGTTCCCGGTCGCGAGGCCGCTTCGAGGCCGTACGTGCTGATGCGGAAGTGGCGGCGGAAATACTCCTTAGGCGAGTCTTTGACCCACGGGACCTCACGCCGAAAGGCGCGCCATCCGATCTCCATCCGGTACAGCAGCCCGGGAACCCAGGCGAGGCCTCCTACGATATAGATGCGCAGGGCGGGCATCGTCTCGAACACTCCCGCTGAGATCAGGTTGCTGACATGGCTTGCCAGCGGCCCTGCTGAGAGGGCCGAGTATTCGGCAAACGTGAGTGGAAGTGCGCCGGCGGTCGGCAGCGACGCCTGATCCATCAAGCTGTCCCCTCCGCGATGGATGATCACAGGCAGGTCGTGCTCTACCGCGGCTTCGTAAATCGGATGGTAGTGAGGGTGGCCGAACATCTTTCCCATCGTGTTTGCCGCGAGGAGGACGGCAGCCATCTGCGGATGCGATCCGACGCGGCGAACTTCTGCCACCGCCTCGGCCGGCTGCTGGCTCGCGACGAGCACCGCGCCATAGAACCGAGGATCCCGGTCGAGCCACTGCTCGATCGTCCAGTCGTTGAGTGCGCGCACGACCACGGCAGCGAACTGCGGGTTGGCGAGACCGGGCGAAAGCATGCCCCGATCGTGAACGAGTAGCGCGCGAGCAGCACCACCCTCGTCGAACAGACGCTCGGCCAACGTGCCACGGTCGGCAGCCGCAGCCTCCCGATCCACATCGCCGGCCGGGTCCGGGAAACGCACGTTGGGAGCGATCTGGCGCCAGTGCATTGCCGAGATCGTTCCCGGGTCAATTTTCCCCTGAAACTCCGCCCAGCGCCGCCACGCAGCAGGCATGTAGTCCATCACCTCTGCTTGGGTCGCCCACCGATGGTGAACGCAGGTGTCGATCACGGGCTGTGCGGCCATTGCTCTATGCGAACGTCCGATCGGGCCGGGACGCGGCCGCGCGAGCCGGGAGACGAAGGACGCCGCGAGCGTTCTCGTGGAACACGCGCGCGTGCCAGCTTCCGGGCAGGATCGATTCCAGATAACTCGGAACGTCGCCATCGAAGTGCGGATAATCACTCGCGAAGCAGAGCATGTCCTCGATCCCCTCGAACGAGGACAAGTGCTCGATCAGTTGCACGCGATCCTGAGGCGTGGCTTCGATCGGCTGGGTCGTCAACGCCAGCCGCTCGCGTAGGTACTCGCTCGGCCACTTCTTCACCCAGACACTCTCCTCGCGCAGGCGCTCGTAATGCGCGTCCAGGCTCGACGCCAGCCACGGGAACCAAGCGAGACCCGACTCCGCGATCATGACCTTCAGGCGCGGGTACTTCTCGAACACGCCGTGGACGATCAGGCTCGTCAGATGCGTCGCAGCGGACTGATGAAAGCTCGCGTAGAAGTCAAAGGAGCCGGCATGCCGACCGCCGGCCAGCCACGGCATCACCGCACCCCAGTACTCGTTGCCGCCAACGTGCACATAGAGCGGAAGCTCGAGCTCCGCCGCCGCCTCGTACACGGGGTCGTAGATCGGATGACCGAACGGCTGACCGAGGGAATTGGCCGCAAGGTACACCGCCACGATCCTGGGGTTGGAGCCGACACGCCGGATCTCCGCCGCACCGTGCTGCGGAATCTGCAACGGCACCAGGCAGACGCCGCACAAGCGCTCATCGTTCTTCCCCTCGAGCCACCGCTCGATGCTCCAGTCGTTCATCGCCTGCACAACCGCCTGGGCGAATGCCGGATCGGCCAGGCCGGCTTCCTGGCCGACGCCGAAACCGAGCACTGCCAAATCGATCCCGCACGGGTCGAGCAGCTGCTGGCACATCAGATCGTAATCGCTGCCCATCGGCCCCCCGTTCGCGGGGAACGCATCCAAGCGCTGGATCGTCGAGCCAAAGTCCGGGTGTGGCGGAGAGAGCGGCACCTTTGTCCCGTCGGCCCGCCACACGAAGTCTCGCCACCGCCGCGGCAGATAGTCGCGCAACTCGTCGTCGCTGACCCGCGTGTGATGCACGTCGCAATCGACCACCGGGCCGGTGTACGGCTGTCCAACGCTCTCCGACACAATAGCCTCCTCTAGATCAATCGCGTAACGAAGAATCTATCGCGCCAGCCTCGCTAAATCTAGAGTCCGCTTGTGGAACCGTCTTGCTCGGACCTATGGAGAGGTGCTCGAAAGTCGGTCCGGCCGCACCGTACGGAGTTATACGTTAAGAGCCTGACCGACCGCCCGCCAAAGCCGCCCGCGGCATCGATCACTTTGATCTCCGTACCAGGCCGGTTGATTGGGTTAACTCACGTTCGGTTCGCCTGCGGGGCGCTGGATTCCTCACGCTGAGCGCCGACCGTGGCCACGCGGTAGGGTGTCGGCAACTCATGAAAGCGCAACCAGACGTTTGTTTGGCTAGTCGTTCGGGTCGTTGTGGTGCGCGAACGGACGGGAGGATGTGGGCGTGAAGGCGATTTTTTTTCATCAGCAGGGGTATCGGGATTTGCCGGCGGATTTTACGGAGCGTTATCGGAGTGTGTGGACGACGGTTCCGAATGATGAGGTGTGCGATCCGGTGATGGCGCAGCGGTATTTCAATTGGAATTTGGATGAGCTCGAGTTGGCGATGGATCTTGGTTTTCATGGTGTTGGGACGAATGAGCATCATCAGAATGGGTTTGGGTTTCCGGTCACGCCGAATTTCACGGCGGCGATTTTGGCGCGTCGGGAGTCTGATGCGGCGTTGGTGAATATGGGGAATGTCGCGATTATGAGCCAGCCGCCGGTGCGGGTCGCGGAGGAGCTCGCGGTGTTGGATTGTTTGAGTGGGGGGCGGATGGTCGCGGGGTTGCCGGTCGGGTTGCCGATGGATGTGTGTTTGAATTATGGGATCGCGCCGACGGAGGTCCGGCGGCGGTTCGCGGAGGCGCATGAGTTGATCGTGCAGGCGTGGACGCGGACGGGGCCGTTTCCGTTTAATGGGCGGTTCACGAAGTTGCGGTATGTGAATCCGTGGCCGAAGCCGTTGCAGGTGCCGCATCCTCCGATTTGGCTCGCGGGCGGCGGTTCGATCGAGACGTGGGAGATGGCCGCGCGCTATGACTATCCGTATAGCTATGTGAGCTTGGCGGGGTATGAGGCGTCGAAGGCGCAGCTCGCGCGTTTTTGGGAGGTTCAGGAGCGGGCGGGGCGCGATGATAATCCGTATCGGTTGAGTTTCGCGCAGGTCGTGATGGTCGGTGAGAGCGATGCCGACGCCGAGGCTTGCTATGAGGAGCATTGCCAGAATTTGTTTCGTAAGGCGCTGCACACGCCGCCGTACTACCTCTCGATCCCGGGGTATATGACGAAGCAGAGCTTGGTCGCGCAGATGCGCCGGACGGGGTCAACGACGCCGTGGTCCTCGCGCGATCGCGGGGCGGTGTTGAGTTGGGGGGAGATGCTCGAGCGGGGGACGGTCGTCGGGGGTGGCCCGGACACGGTCGCTGAGCGGCTGAAGGAGATCATGCTCGAGATGCGCGCGGGGCGGATCATCTGCCTGATGCAGGTGCAGTCGATGCCGACCGAGCTCGCGAAGCGCAACCTGCGGCTGTTCGCCGAGCGGGTGCTGCCGCGGATCGAAGGGTTCTGGGATGAGCGCTACGAGGACCGCTGGTGGCCCGCGAACGCGCGCGGCGCCACCAAGACCGCGAGCGCGAGCAAGACCGCGGGCGCGAGCGCCGAGGGTGGCGTGAGCTTCGGGGTGAGGGCGTGAGCTTCGAGGTGATCGAGGTCGCGCTGCCGCGGGGCGTCGCCGCGAACCCCGTCTGGTGCGCTGGCGCGGGGCCGCCGCTGGTGTTCTTGCACGGCGCGTTCGGGCAGGAGGAGGGACGCGAGTACCACCGCGAGCTCGCGCGCTCACACCGCGTCTACGCGCCGCTCACACCGGGCGCCGAGGACCCCGCCGATCTCGAGCGGCTCGAGAACATCCACGAGTTGCTGCTCTACTACGACGATCTCTTCGACGCGCTCTCGCTACAGCGCTTTGACCTCGTCGGGCACTGCTTCGGCGGGATGATCGCGGCCGAGCTCGCCGCGACCATGCGCGAACGCGTGCGTCGACTCGTCCTGATCGACCCGCTCGGACTCTGGCGCGATGAGACCCCCGTCGCCGACTACGTCGTGCTCTCAACAGAGGAACAGCTCGCGCTCCTCTTCAACGACCACGAAGGCGCGCGCGCGATGTTCATCCCCCCACTCGCCGGCAGCGACGACCTCGACGCGACCGTCCGACGGATCTCCACGATCGCCGCGACATCACACTTCGTCTGGCCGATCCCCGAACGCGGCCTGTACAAACGCCTACCCCGCATCCACGCCCCCACCCTCATCATCTGGGGACACCAAGACGCCGTCACCGACGTCACCTACGCCCAACAATTCGCAGCACTGATCCCACACACCACCATCCAGATCATCGAACACGCCGGACACTACCCCCACTGGGAGCACCCAGACACCGTCGCCGCCGCGACCACACACTTCCTCACCCCATGACCGACACACCCCAACTCGACCCCGACGCGCAAGCATTCGCGTCAGTGCGTCAGTCGCGCGCGGGGTGGGAGAACCAACCGTTGAGCAGCTGAGAGCAAGACAAGCTCCTAGCCTTCCGCCACTGCCTACGTTTGGCGCCGGCCGGTGACCTTGGCGATGACGTCACTGAGGACGGCCTGCGGGAGCGGTTCGTGCGGCAGCGGGGCGGGCGCCGGCGCGAGCCCCGCGAGGATGATGTCGAGGTGCCGGCGCCATGCGTTGGGCGCGATCCCCCGGGTCGCTTCGATCACCCCTCGGAGGGACCACATGATCGTGAAGACGTCCGCTGGTGTCAGGTCGGCTCGGACCTGACCGTGGCGCTGGGCATCGGCCAGCAGCTCACCAGCGACCTGCTGGATCTCAAACATGAGCTTCGCGTGATCGGGAGTGGTCCACAGCCGCGGCAGGAAGCCGAGCGGCGAGGACTGGCGGGTGCCGAGGGCGTACAGGAAGGTCTCCAGGCCGCGGCCGTCCGGTTCATGCAGCGCCGCGCGGGCGTCGTAAAGCAGGTCCGCGAGCAACTCGCTCACGAGCTCTTCGATCAGCGCGTCCTTGCTCGGGAAGCGGCGGTACAGGGTTCCCATGCCGACCCCAGCCGTGCGGGCGATGTCGACTACGCCGGCCTCGAGCCCTTGGTCGGCGAACACCGTCGCCGCGGTTTCGAGCAGCCGCTCGCGGTTGCGGGCGGCGTCGCGGCGCAGCGGCCGCTCGTTGTCGCTCGCGGCGCGTGCGGTGTCGCCGTTCCTGGTCGTCTCCACAGCCTTGCGGTTTGTCATCGCCGGCGAGTATGGCATCGCAGCCCGGCGCATTGACATTAGACGAGATGCTGATGTACGCGAGCGACTACCCGCACTACCACGACGATGATCTGACGGTGCTCCTCGATTCGGTTCCAGAGTCCGTCCGGCCGAGACTCATGGCCGACAGCGCCCGGGAGTGGTACCGGCTATGAGCAGCATTAGCGACCGCACCAGCGCGGCCGCAGGACGAAAGTATGTCGTCGCCAATGCGGACGACGTGCCTGAAGGAGAGCGGCTGCTGGTCCACGTCGCCGGTCGCGAGATCGGCATCTTCCACGTCGACGGCGAGTTCTACGGTCTGCTGAACCGGTGCCCCCATCAAGGTGGCCCGATGTGCCGCGGCGAGCTCTTGCCTTTGATCGAAGCCGACCGTCCCGGGCACTATCGCCTCGACGCTGATCGCAAGCTCGTAGCGTGTCCCTGGCATGGCTGGGAGTTCGACATCAAGACCGGCCAGTCATACTGGGATCCGAATGTCACGCGCGTCCGTCCCTTTCCAGTCGAGGTGGAGGACGGGAAGGTAATCGCAGCCGCCCTGGCGGACGAGGCCGACGGCCCGGAGGCGCAACGACTGAAAGGTCCATACTTGGCCGAGGTGATCCCCGTGTCGGTCGAAGGCCAGTACCTCGTAGTGACGGTGAGCCGCGTGCCCGTGGGCCAAAGCGCGTCGGCGACAGGTAACCAGGCGTGAGGAGATCGACGATGAAGGTTACGATCGAAGCTGCCAGGTGCGAAGGATACGGTATGTGTACGGTCCATCTCCCGGACATCTTCAAACTCGACGACTTGGGCTACGCATACACCGAAGATGAAGGTGCCGTTCCTGACGGAATGGAAGATCGCGCCAAGGATGCGATTCTCGACTGTCCGGTCCACGCTATTCGCGAGGTCCCGTGATGGGCGAGAGCGACGCCAGATCTCGATACGAGCCGTCGGCCCAGGACGAGGTTCGCTACGACCCGGTTCCGAACTGGCCCTTGATCCCTCACGGACTCACGTTCCACAACGAGTCGACGTCTGTCGGCGTCAACTCCAAGGCCGAGATCCACGTCTTCAATCGTGGACCCGTGCCCGTAATGGTGTTCGACCGGGACGGCACTTACCTCCGGGGGTGGGGCGAGGGCGAATTTGATGTCCCTCACAGCATCAGCTTCGACGCGGACGACAACATGTATCTCGTCGACCGAGACGGTAGCTTCGTTCAGAAGCGATCCGCGGACGGCACGGTGCTGCTCACGATCGGGACCCGGGGGGCGCCGGCCGAGCCGCACTCAGGCGAATGGTTCAACTGGCCGACCGATGCGGTCGTGCACCCGCGCACTGGTGAGATATTCGTCTCAGACGGCTACAACAACAGCCGCATCCATCGCTTCGACCCCGACGGGAATCATGTTGCGTCGTGGGGTGAGGTTGGCGCCAATCCGGGCCAGTTCCAGCTGCCGCATGGACTGTGTGTGCTCGCGGACGACCGCGTAGTGGTCTGCGACCGGGAGAACTTTCGAGTCCAGTTCTTCACGGTCGACGGCGAGTTCCTCGATCTCATATGGATGCACAGGCCGATCGCCATCCGCCACCACGACGGGCTCCTCTACGTCGCCGAATCGGGACCCAATGCTCGATTCAAGAGCCTTCCCAATCTGGGCCACCGCGTCTCGATTCTCGACCTTGACGGCAACCTCGTCAGGCGCTTTGGTGCGCCTGAGCCGGGTACCGGATTGGGCGAGTTCGTCGCTCCGCACGGCATCGCGGTCGACTCCCACGGCGATGTTTATGTCGCCGAGGTGACGCGGGTGGCGCTTGTCCTCGGCTATGGCGAGCCGCCCCCGCTTGGCGAGCTCAAGACGCTCTCTCGCTGGGTCCGTAGGAAATAATCGACTCAAGCGATAGAGCGAGGAGTGGATGAAGGGTCTAGCAGACAAAGTGGCCGTGATCGCTGGTGGTGGTCAGGGCATGGGCGCAGCGGCAGCACGGCGACTTGCCGCCGAGGGCAGCAGGGTCGTGGTTGGGGACCTACGTGTCGAGCGGGCCGAGGCAGTCGTCAAACAGATAGTTGGGGACGGCGGCATCGCGGTCGCCTGGCAATTTGATCTATCTGACGATGCATCAGTCAAGTCGCTTATCGGGTGCGCGGTAGACACGTATGGGGGCATCGATCTGTTGGCCAATGTCGGCGCGAACGTCGGGCCTGGGTCGGCATATCAGGACGGTGATCGGACGACTGACATCGTGACTATTGACACGGAGAGCTGGGAGCAGACGATGCACGTCAACCTCCGTGGTTACCTCTTCACCGGTCGGCATGCGATCCCGGAGATGATCAAACGCGGCGGAGGCGCCATTGTGAGCGTGTCCTCCGCTGCGTCTGTCGTTCCGGTCTCCACCGGCGTCGCTTACGCCGTTTCGAAAGCAGGTGTTGAGGTGCTCACCCGCCATACCGTCGCCCGGTACACCGGCGACGGCATCCGCGCCAACGCGGTGGCGCCCGGTCTAATTTTTACGCCCACCGGGGAGCTCGCGCTGAAGGATCTTAACCTTTCACCCGAATCGGCGAGTCCGCTTGGTCGTGCCGGTAGGCCCGAAGAGGTCGCTGCGCTCATCGCGTTCCTCCTCTCGGAGGAGTGCGAGTACATCACTGGACAGGTAATTGCCGTAAATGGCGGGATCTATCTCTCGCCTCAGTAGTCGCGACACTGCTCGGATGTCCGCTCTCCGTGCTCCGCCGTGTCTCAGGTGTTGCGTCCACCGTTGACGCCGATGATCTGTCCGGTGATGTAACCCGCCTCCTCGCTGACGAGAAACGCGCACGCCGCCGCGATGTCCTCCGGCTTGCCAACGCGACCGACTGGAGTCGATTGGAGGCCTCGCTCGATACTGATGTGTCCGGCCTCGGCGGCGCCGCGGAGCATCGGGGTATCGATGAACCCAGGTGGGATCGTGTTCACCGTAATTCCCTTACCGGCGAACTCCAGCGCGAGCGACTTCGTGAGACCGTTCACCCCCGACTTCGCCGAGACATAGTGGGTCATCGTCGGTACTCCACTGTGGGTGCTCGACGATGAGATCGTCACGATCCGGCCCCACCCTGCCGCCACCATGTCGGGCAGCACCGCCTGGCAGCAGTGAAATGTTCCCGTAAGGTTGATCCGAATGAGCTTGTCCCACAGCTCGGAGGTGATCTCGAGAAATGGATCGGTACTGGAGAAGCCCGCCGAGGTGACGAGGATCGTCGGTGCGCCCAGTCGCTCACGGACCTCGCCGAGCGCGGTGTCGATCGTCTCTCGATCGGTCACGTCCACGACCCAACCGTCGGCCGAGCCGCCGGCCTGCACGATCTCAGCGGCCACGCGATCGGCCGCCTCACCATTGAGGTCGAAGATCGCTACGGACGCCCCATCGCGCGCCAACCGCAACGAGATCGCTTCGCCGATCCCGGACCCGCCACCGGTCACTACTGCCACACGGCCAGTCAAAGTACCACCTCCAAGTTCGACCTCGCCACCGGCTTCGCGACAACCAGGCTCATCACAGCCATCACTCCTCATCAATCGGGACGGCACATGTTATGAACGGGTCGGGCGCAGCGGGCAGCCGATGGCGACATTATCGCCGAAGATCGGCAGCTCCCTTCGAGACGCGAGGCCCTGTGGTGGGTGGAGCTGGCGGCCGTCGCGACGGTGTGGGGGGTCGCCGAGAGACGGCTGGGCGCCGGTTGTGGGCGGTTGCGCGCTGACGGCCGCCGGCCAGTGCCGGTAACCTTTTGCCCTGTCCCGCTGGAGCATCTGTAGCCTTTCGAGCCCCTCAACGGGGCGGCGCGGGCAATCGCTGTCCCCCGAGCGGTGAAAGCGACCAAAGGAGATCTGCGCGTGGGTGAATATCCGCTCATAAATCACGCTGAGATGGTGTACCGGCCTGGGGATCGTGAGGCCGCCAGGGCCTTTTTCGAGGCGATGGGTTGTGCGGTTTCGGAGCTTCCCGGGTTTCCATGGCTCGTCATCAACATCAACCCGGAGAGGCGTGGTCTGAGCCCGGACAACGTGATGTACGCGAACGAGTCAACGCCCGCGCAGCAGAACCTCGAGGCGGTGCTCGAACGGAGGTTGGAATTGCTGTCGTGAGTGCCCTTCATCGTCCCGGGCGGCGACGGTTGGTGGCGATGCCGGCAATAGGAGGTTGGGAGGATGAATGTCGACAATCAACACGCTGAAGACTGAGAGGCTGACGGGGTCGGTTGGCGCGGAGGTTCTGGATGTCGACTGCGATCGTCTTTTAGACGACGAGGATCTGCCGCCGGCGCTGATGAATTCGCTCGAGGCGAACGGCGTGCTCGTGTTCCGGGGGCTGCATATCGATGATGAGACGCAGATCGCGCTGTGCCGGAAGCTGGGCGAGCTCGTGGTGTACCCGGGCCAGCCGATCCCGGAGCTGTACATAGTGTCATTGGATCCGGAGAAGAATCCGACCGCCGGGTTCCTGAAGGCGACCGTGTACTGGCATTGTGATGACACGATGCAGCCGATTCCGTCGAAGGCGACGATGCTGAGCGCAAAAGCGCTCGCGGCCGAGGGTGGGGAGACGGAGTTCGCTAGTACCTATGCCGCCTACGAGGACCTCTCCGACGAGCAGAAGGAGCGCTTCGCAGCACTCCGGGTCGTCCATAGCCAGGTCCGAATTCAGGGTCTCGTGTATCCGAACCCGACGGAGGAGCAGTTGGCGCAGTGGCGGGAGCCAGGGCGGATGCGGGAGCACCCTTTGGTGTGGACGCACGCCACAGGCCGGCGTTCGCTCGTTATCGGCCAGACGGCGGACTACGTGGTCGGAATGGATCAGCAGGAGGGGCGCGCGTTGCTGGATGGTCTGCTCGCTGATGCGACCAGGCCAGAGCGGGTTTATCGGCACGTGTGGTCTGAAGGGGACACGATTATGTATGACAACCCTGGGGTTCTGCACCGGGTCATGCCCTACGACGTGTCCTCGGGCCGCGAGATGCACCGAACGACCCTTGCCGGCGATAGACCGATCCAGTAACCAGCGCACGATGAAGCGATCCTGGTCGCAGCGGAGACCTGGCGCCGCCGACGATCCCGGTGACCGATCGTCGAGTTGTGCGCGGGATCGGGGGTGTCCGCGTCGCGTCGCGTGTCCTACCAAGCAATGGGTATTCCGGTGACTTGACGCCGACCGGTGGTCTGGTATCGTAAAGCGGAATAAAATTTCCGATTGCGGGACCGGTTGTGAGAGTGGGGAGGGCTGGGATGCGGGTCGGGATAGCGCTGTTCTTCATGAACTACACCGACTGGGAGCGGTTCGACGCGCTCGAGCGTGGCGAGCCTGTCGGACCGATGACAGTCGCCGACAGCGAGGTCTGGCGGGATCAGGTAGCCGTGGCCGAGTTGGTCGAGCCGCTCGGGTTCGACTCGCTTTGGACCTTCGAGCATCACGGCTCGCCGTATGTGCTGCTGCCGACGCCCCAGCAGCAACTCGCGTTTTATGCCGGTCGAACCCGCCGCATCGATCTCGGAACGATGGTGACGGTGCTTCCGTGGCACGACCCAGTGCGGTTGGCAGAGAACATCGCGGTCTTGCAACACCAGCTTGGACCCGGTCGCCGGTTCATTCTCGGGGTTGGTCGGGGGCTGGCGCGGCGCGAGTTCAAGGCGATGCGCATCGATATGGAGCAGTCGCGGGAGCGCTTCAACGAGGTGCTGGAGGTCCTGCGGCTTGCGCTCAGCCAGGAGATGTTCTCCTACCAGGGTCAGCACTTCTCGTATGAGAATGTGTCGGTGAGGCCGCGGCCGCTGGACCCGAGCGTGGCGTTTGATGCTTATGCGGTGTGGACGAGCGAGGCCAGCAAGCAGAACGCTGCGCGGTTGGGGTTGCATCCGTTGACGACGCCGACGCAGCGCCTGGAGGACTTCAAGCGCGACCTGGAGGATTTCGACGCGATCCGCGCCGAGAACGGGTTCGGGCCGGCGCACCGTCCGATCCTGCAGATGCCGGTCTACTGCTGCGATTCCGATGAGGAGGCGCAGGAGGGTGCGGCGAGGTACTTCTCGGAGTACACCGATGCGGTGATCCGCAGCTACGAGCTGGGGGGCGAGCACTTCTCGACGACCAAGGGCTACGACTCCTACGCGCCCGGGTCCGGCGCATCCGGAGGTCACTCGCCGATGAGTGGCGACCGCGCCGAAACGCACGCGAAGCTCACGGCGCTCTTTCATGACAACGCGATCTACGGGTCGCCTGAGACGTGTCTGGAGAAGCTGATCGCGACCCGTGAACTGATGGATCCAGCGGAGGTCGCTCTGGTCCCCTCGATCGGGAGCATGACCGGCGCGCAGATCGAACGCAACGTGCGCCTGTTCGCGGAGAAGGTTCTGCCCCGGCTCGACGACATCCGAACCGCCGCGCGAGTGTCTCGTTGAGCACGATCGGCACGTACTTCGTCGAGCACTGAAATAGCGAGCTGCACTCAGAAAAGGAGTCTTAGATGACCGACGGTCCTGCAGGCTTCCGCTTCCCGACGAGCCGCATTCCGTACCGGGATCGCGCGGGACTGAAGGTCTGGCCGAACGGTGCGCGGATGGCGTTCTTGTTCTATGCCGCGGCCGAGGAGTGGAACTGGGGTGAGGATGAGCATGGGTATGACCCGTTTCCGCTCGCGCGTTTTGGTGAGAAGAAGCTCGCGCAGTCGATGCGCAGTGGTGTTGAGTATGGTTTCAACGTCGGGCTCTATCGGATCGCGGAGGCGCTCGGTGAGCTGGGTTTGAAGGCGACGATCTGGACGACGGGCAACGCGGTCGAGCAGCACCGTGATGTCGTCGAGATGCTGTTTGGCGAGGGGCATGAGATCGGCGGTCACGGCTATAGCGAGGGTTGGCCGATGACGGCGTTGGATCGCGAGCGTCAGGCGGACGCGATCGCGCGTACGGTTGAGCTGATCTCGTCGGTCACGGGGCGGGCGCCGGCGACGTGGTTGGGTCCTGGCGCCGCCGCGGACCGGAACACGATCGAGTTGGTCGCGGAGGCGGGGTTTAGTTGTCATGGGGATCTGCAGGACGATGAGTTGCCGTATTTTTTGCACGTCGGGGAGAAGACGCTCGTTGAGATTCCGTACAGGATGGTCAGTAACCTCAACGACGTGCCGTTGATGACGGCGGCGGGGGCGTTTAAGTCGGTGCAGGACACGGGGCGTCACCTGCGGGAGTCGTTCGACGCGTCCTATGAGGCGGCGGCGAGAACTCCTTTGATCTTCAACTTCGGCACGCACCCGCACATCAGCGGTCGTCCTGACTATTTCAAGGTCACGAAGGATTTCCTCGCGTACGCGTGCGCACGCGACGATGTGTGGGTCTGCACCTACGAGGAGATGGCCCAATGGTGGTCGCAGCAGTTCGGCCACCTCGTCCCGGCGGGTGGCGGCGATATCGACATCGCCGCGATCGCGGGCCGATAGCTCGGTGAAGCCGGCACGTGGGCACGATCGGATCAGAGTTCGCGCGCTCGGCTGAGATCCGCGCTCGTAATCCTGTCTTTAACGAGAACGCGGTCAAGCTCGCGGTTTTTTGTCCGAACGCGCCGGGGGCGGCGAAGACGCTCGCGCCGGAGCGGTTGGTGCCGCGGTGGGAGGATTCGCGGGCGATTTGCGAGTTCGCTGATCGGGCTGGGATCGAGGCGGTCGTGGGGGTCTCGCGGTGGAAGAGTTTGGTGGCGGGGAAGCCGGAGGATATTTCGGGCTATATCTTGGAGCCGGTGGTGTGGGCGGCTGCGATGGCGGTCGCGACGCGGCGCACGGCGATTTTCGCGACGGTTCATATGGCGGCGTTCGCGCCGGCGGTCGCGGCTAAGCAGGCGGCGACGATTGATCAGATTTCGGGTGGGCGGTTGGGGTTGAATCTCGTGGCTGGGTGGAATCGGGGGGAGGCGGAGTTGCTCGGTGTGAGGTTCGCTGAGCATGATGAGCGCTACAGCCAGGCGGCGGAGTGGACGGAGATCGTGCAGCGTTTGTGGGTCTCGGAGGATGAGTTTGATTTTCGTGGTCGTTTTTATGAGCTGAAGGGGGCGCATCTCGCGCCGCGGCCGGCGCAGGTTCCGGGGCCGGTGTTGATGAACGCGGGGGGGTCTGAGCGTGGGCGTGATTTTTGTGCGGGGTATGCGGAGATTGGTTTGATTACGGTGAATTCGGAGGATCCGGGGGAGATCGCGGCGCAGGTCGCGTCGTATCGTCGGCTGGCGGCGGCGAAGGGGCGCGAGCTTCAGGTGTGGACGCCGGTCGCGATTATTCAGGGCGATAGTGACGCGGACGCGGTGAGGATGCGTGAGCGGATCGACGCGCTCGGGGATTATGAGGCGGCGCGGACGCAGGTTGAGGGTTTGAAGGCGGCGTGGAACTTGGATGAGGGGGCGCAGCGGAGGTTGACGCGCCGGATCGTGGAGGGTGGTGGGGGGTGGCCGGCGGTCGGGTCGGCGCAGACGGTCGCGGACCGGCTGGAGATGCTCTCGAGGGCCGGACTCGATGGGGTCCTGGTGAGCTGGATCGATTTCAGCGCGGGGCTGACGCGCCTGGTGCAGGACGTGCTCCCGATCCTCGAGCGACGCGGCCTACGCGAGCCGAATCAACGTTCGCCTGATAGTCACGTGATGGTCGTCGACAATCCACAGTTGCACTTCAATCAAACGGACGAGTGGGATTAGCCGATGGCGACAAGGGGAGTGCGAGTGTTGTCCGACGAGCTGATGTTCGCGGAGGCGCCGCGCTGGCACGAACGAAGGCTGTACGTGTCCGACTTCTATGCGAAGGAGGTCGTGGCGCTTGACCTCGATGGAGGCCGTGAATCGATCGGTTTCGTGCGCGTCGCAGAGGGCGGTGAGGTCAAGGAACGGATTTCGTCCGAGCGCTCGGCGGTCGCGGTCGAGCTCGGCGGCCCTGACGGCGATGACATCTTCATGGTCGAGGCGATGGTCGTGGGAGTCGACCGGTTGGCCGAGGCGAGCGTGGTCGGCAACGGTCGCGTGCTCGTCGGCAAGACCGATGTCCCCGGCGCTGCGTTCGCCTGAGTGCGGTTTGCGTCGGCTGAAAGACCAGCCTTCGCCGGGTGCCGGCAACGATTTGCCGGAGGTCGATCGCGCACGATCGCGGCTGATGCCGGCTCAGCGTCCGTCGGCCGGGCCAGCGACCGTATCGCGCAGCACGCGGCGCAGAACTTTGCCCGTGTCGGTGCGGGGCAGCTCGGCGAGAAACTCAACGACAGCCGGCGCGCGGCTGCTGCGCAGGCGCGCCGTGACCCACGACCGCACGTCGTCTGCTGACAGCACGGCTCCGTCCCGCAGCACGACCGCAGCGGCCGGAACCTCGCCCCATTGCTCGTCCGGCACCCCGAACACGGCTGCGTCCCTGATGTCAGGACTTGCCAGCAGCGCGTCCTCGATCTCGCCGGGGGAGAGATTCTCGCCGCCGCGCACGATCACGTCGTCGATTCGACCCTCGACGAACAGGTAGCCCGCATCGTCGAGCCAACCGCCGTCGCCGGTGGCGAACCAGCCGTCGCCGGGGATTGCGCCGCGGCCGACGTATTCGCCTGATACCTGCGGTCCGCGGACCCAGATCTGCCCCCGGTCACCCCGGACGCGCGGTGCATCGTCGGCCCCGCGCACCTCGACCTCGACCGTTGGCAGCGGTCGTCCCACCGATCCGAGCCGCTGACGCTCCTGCTCCGTGGTCCCGGCCAGCGCTCGTCGGTGGTCCTCCGGGTCGAGGATCGAGATCGTCGAGCTGGTCTCGGTCAGGCCGTACGCGTTGACGAAGTCGACGCCGGGGAGGAGCTCGAGCGCGCGCTCGATCAGCGGCAGCGGCATGCGGCCGCCGCCATACGACAGGTGCCGCAACGACGGCACGCCCGGCGAGCCCTCCAGCAGCGGAAGGATCCGGTGCAGCATCGTGGGGACGACCATCGCATGGCTGACGCGCTCGGAGCGGACCAGCTCGATCCACGCCACGGGATCGAACGAGGGCAGCTGGACGATCCGCCGCCCCGCGTAGAGCGAGCTCAACAGCGCCGCGATGCCGGCAATGTGGTACGGCGGCACGCTGATCAGCGCGGCATCGTCGCGGTCCGCGCTCATCGGCGCGACCGTCTCAAGGATGTACGAAGTGAGATGGCTATGGCGGAGGATCGCGACCTTGGGCGTCCCGGTCGTGCCGCTCGTGTGGAGCAGGAGCGCCGGAACCTCCCCGTCGTCCGCCCAGCGGTAGTCAGCCGCCTTCGTCGAGGCGAGCGTCTGGAGGAAATCCTCAACCTGAACGCAGTCGATATCCGCAAGCCCGTCGAGCCGCTGCGCGACCGGCTCGCCACACACCACCATCGCCGGCGCCTGCGCTCGCACGAGCTGCCGCAGACGCTCGTCGGCGAGCCGGTAGCTGACCGGGACGAACGGCCGCCCCGCCCACGCGGCGCCGAGAAATGCGACCGGCAGCGCGGGGGAGGCGACGTCGGCATAGAGGACCGGCCGCTCCGCGTCGGCGCGCAGAAGCTCTCCGGCGCGCGCCGCAAGGTCGAGCAGCGCCGCATAGGACAGCCGACCCGAACCCTCCCCCAGAGCAATCCGCTCACCGTCCATCGTCGCGGCCAGTTCCAGAAGTATCAGGACGTTCATGGGATTCACGGCGGCCGAGACGATCCCGGCCGACACCGGTATTCAACCAACCGCCCGATCAATATATAGGGTGGCGTGTTCCCGTTATGCGCCTGTGAATCGGTACTCGGTTTGCCAGGCGTCGGCCGGGTCGGTGTGGGCGGTCCAAAAGAGCTCCGCGATCTTGTCCGGATCGAACGCCGTCCCACGCACGACCGAGCCGGCGATCGTCACGGTCGCGGCATGGATGCCGTCCTCCCGGACACCTGCGGCGATCAAAGTCGCCGCCGCACGCAGCGCGCCCTTCCCTATGGACAGGCTCGCCACCGCGGGCAGCGGATGGTCGGCAAAGCCGCCGCTCGTGAAGAGCAGTGTCCCGGTGCCGGCGGCCCGCAGCACGGGAGCGGCGACCTGCGCCGCCACGACGGCGCCCAGCACATCCACGTCATATGCGATCCGCAGCCGTTCGACCGTCGTGTCGAGGATCTCGCCAGGATCCGGCAGCGCAGCGTTATACACGGCGACGCCGGGGGCGCCTGGGGCGCGGAAGATCCGCTCGAGCGTCGCTCGGTAGCCATCCAGATCTTCAATGTCTGCGCGCACCGCCTCGATCTCGAGCCCCTCGCTCCGCAGCTCGGAGGCGAGTTGCTCGAGCGTTTCGCCGCGCGAGATGAGTGTGCTACGGAAGCCTTCGCGGCCAAAGCGCCGAACGACGCCGGCGCCGACGCCGGGCCCGGCCCCGATCAGCAGGAGGTGATGAGGGTCAACAGACTCGGGCATATGCCGCCTCCGGGTAGAGCTTCGCCCGGCTCTCGGCGCGGGCCACGTCTCCTTGGGGTCCAATCACAGGACGCAAATTCGACAAGGTTCAGGTGAAACGTCATCACCGCATCTCGGTGATTTTGGGCCGGGCCTGCGCGGGGGGAGGCAGGATAGTCCCGGGGATCATCCGGGGTCTCCCCCGGACGCGACGCGCCGCTATCGGCGGGACGATCGCCACCGATCATCAATCAAGCGCCGGCCCGCAACCCAGGCCGAAAGTCGGGTCTCCTGGCTGCGCGCGGGCCAAGCTCCGACAGGAGGGAATTCGCATGCCCACAGTCACGGTCGGCCGGGAGAACTCCGCCGACATCGAGATTCACTACGAGGACCACGGCGCGGGTCAGCCCGTCGTGCTGATCCATGGGTATCCGCTCAGTGGCCGCGCGTGGGACAGGCAGGTGCCGGTTCTGCTGGAGGCCGGCCACCGCGTCATCACTTACGACCGGCGTGGGTTCGGCCAGTCCAGCCAGCCCGCCGGCGGCTACGACTACGACACTTTCGCCGCGGACCTCGCCGCCCTGCTCGACCACTTGGACGTGTGGGACGCCGTGCTGGTGGGGCACTCGATGGGCACCGGCGAGGTCACCCGCTTCCTCGGCACCTATGGTTCAGCGCGCGTGGACAAGGGCGTGCTGGTAGCGCCGATCCCGCCGTTCCTTCTGCAGACGCCCGATAACCCCGACGGGGTCCCGCAGAGCGTGTTCGATGGGTTCGTCAAGGCCGCCAAGGCTGATATGCCGGCGTGGATGAAGGGCTTCCTGGACAACTTCTACAACGTCGACACCCTGCGCGGGACGCTGATCAGCAACAGGCGTACCAGGCTAGTTGGAACATCGCCACCACCGCCTCGGCCGTCGCCGCCGTGGCCTGCATCCCGACCTGGGCAACGGACTTCCGCCCCGATCTGCCCAAGCTCGACGTCCCCATCCTGGTGGTCCAGGGGGACGCGGACCAGGTCCTGCCGCTGGACAAGACCGGCAAGCGACTGCCCGGCCTGATCGACGACGTCGAGCTCGTGGTGATCCCGGGCGGCCCCCACGCGATTCCGTGGACTCATGCAGACCAGGTGAACACGGCGCT
Source organism: uncultured Solirubrobacterales bacterium (assembly GCA_963763525.1). Lineage (GTDB taxonomy): Bacteria > Actinomycetota > Thermoleophilia > Solirubrobacterales > Solirubrobacteraceae > Palsa-465. Next base: position 218,859 of record CAVXPA010000001.1, on the reverse strand, counting down.
GCTCGACTTCCTGCGCGGCGGTCCCGACCGGCGCAACGCCAGTACCCCGGCACAGACAATCACTACCTGAGGGAACTCATCATGTCGAACCATTTCAGCGCTGACAATCTCAAGTTTCCCGGCGACGACAGGCGCCTGGACTTCACTGACCTATTCGTATTCGAGTCATCAGATGACCCTGACAAGACGGTTCTGATCATCGACTCGAACCCGACGAGCGCCCCGCCACCGATACCGCCGGCGGTCACTGGCCCGGAATTCCACCCCGATGCGGTCCACCGGATCAATATCGACACGGACGGCGACGCCGAGGCAGACATCGCGTTCACGTTCACGTTCTCCGAGTATGAGAACGGTGTACAGACCGCGTCGGCCTGGTACGCGACGGGCAGTCAGGCGAGGGAGCCCGAGCCGGGCGGCGAACTGCTCACCGATTCGCTCCCGGTCAGCTTCGACGGCATGGCCCGGCCTGTCCAGGCCGGCCGGATCCGGTTGTGCGCCGGGCTGCGCAGTGACCCGTTCTTCGCCGATGTCGAGGGCGCGTTGCACGGCTTGGTGTGGACCGGGCACGACGACTTCGCCGAGAACAACGTCGATTCCATCGCGCTGGAGATACCCAACGAGATGCTCGGTGCCAACCCGGTGATCGGCGTCTGGGCCACGATCAGCCTGCGCCGTGACGGCACGCTCGTGCAGATGGACCGCGGCGGGCACCCGACCATCAACCCGTTCATCAACCCCGACGGCGAGAAGAACCTCTACAACTCTCGCCAGCCGGCCGACGACGTAGCCAACTACCTGGGGCCTTGGTCCAAGATCCTCGAGAACGGCGGCTACTCGCCCGAGGAAGCCAAGGCGGCGGCGATGGACGTGCTGCCCGACATCCTGAAATATGACCCGGCCAAGCCAGCCACCTACCCCAACGGTCGCGTCCTCACCGACGACGTCTACAGCATGCGCTTTGCCTGGCTGACCCACGGCAAGGTTCCGCCGAGCGGCCTGAAGCCGCACGACGACCTGCAAGCGCAGTTCCCCTACCTCGGCACGCCACGCCCCGTGCCGGTGATGAGTTCCTGACCACTGGTTCCTGATCCGACGGGATGCTGCGCCCGGCTGGCCGGGAAAGCAGCGGCGGGGATCCAGATCCGGGTCGATGCCGGATCTGGAGCCCGTCCCGGTCAGGAGCGCCCACCATGCTCGATTTGCCTACCTCAGGGTCCCTGCGCGTCGCCCCCGTCATCCGCCAGTCGTTCGCCGCGATGACCCCCCAGGAACGCACGCGGGTGATCGCCATGTTCGGGGTGATCGCGGGCCTGCACGTGCTCGGGTTCTTCGTCTTCTTCGCGTTCGTGGTGCCATCGCATTACAAGGGCCTGGGGATCGGCGTGTCGATCCTCGCCTACACCCTCGGCCTACGTCACGCGTTCGACGCCGACCACATCTCCGCGATCGACAACACCATCCGCAAGCTACTCAGCGAACGGCAGGGTCCCGACCGGCCGCGCCCATTCGGGTTGGGGTTCTTTTTCTCGCTGGGCCACTCCACGGTCGTCGTCGCGATCGGAATCGGCATCGTCGTCGCGGAAAAGACGGTGTTTCGCGCGGTTTCGGACAGCGGCTCAGGGCTGGAACAGTTCGGCGGGGTGTTCGGCACCGTGATCTCCGCGTCGTTCCTGTTGCTGATCGGGCTGCTGAACCTCTTCATCCTGGCCGGGATCACGCGCGTCTTCCGCTCAATGCGCCGCGGCGAGTACGACGAAGCCGAGCTCGAGCGGCAACTCGAGAACCGCGGGTTCTTCTACCGGATCTTCGGTCGCTGGATGAAGGCCATTACAAAGGAGTGGCAGCTCTACCCGGTGGGTGTCGTGTTCGGCCTGGGGTTCGACACCGCCACCGAGGTCGCCCTGCTGGCCACCACCGCGCTGCTCGCCTCCCAGCACATCCCGTGGTACGCGATCCTGTGCCTACCGATCCTGTTCACGTCCGGCATGACACTCATGGACACTATCGACGGGCTGTTTATGAACCTCGCGTACGGGTGGGCCTTCTTCAACCCGGTCCGCAAGGTCTACTACAACCTGGCGATCACCGGACTGTCCGTGGCCATCTGCTTCTTCATCGGCGGGGTCGAGGTCCTCGGCCTGTTCCCCCAAGAGATCAAAGGGCTCAGGCAAGGTCATGGTTTCTGGCGCTTCATGGCCAACTTCAACATCAACACAGCCGGTTTTGTCATCGTCGGCATGTTCATACTGACCTGGCTGGCCGCACTGCTCGTCTGGCGCTACGGCCAGATCGAGAAAAAATGGACGGCGAGGTTACAGCCGGCAACGCGTAGCGAGCCAGACCCGCTTCGGTGTCGCTGATGATCGCCATCAGACACCCGCCTCGATCACCTGGCCGTTGACCCAGTGGCCGTCCTCGCTGACCAGGAATGCGACGAGGTTGGCTATCTCCGCCGGCGTGGCGGGACGCTCCGGTCCCAGCGCGATTGCATTGACCGAGATGTCGCGAGCGCTCAGTTCGCCGGCGAGTATCGGCGTGCTCTCGTCCGCCGCGCCTTTGCTCGCGGCGTAGGCGGCATGGGATGGCAGCGCCAGTCCCACGGCGGAGCTTGAGAAGTTGACGATCGCGCCGCCGTCCCGCAGCTGAAGCGATGCCTGCTCGTTGACCACCAACGTTCCCCGGGCGTTACTCCGGTGCAGCGCATCGAGCGTCTGGAGGTCGTAGCCCGCGACGGGACCGAGAATCATCGTCGCGGCGGCGTGTACGACGACGTCGACATGCCCGAACGCGTCAATCGTCTCTCTGAATAGGCGCTCGACGTCCAGCGCGTCCGCGACGTCGGCGCGGACCGCGACCGCACGGCCGTTCGCCGCGAGGATCTCCTCGACGGCGGCTTCCGCGGCGCGCTGGCCGTTTAGGTAACTGATAACAACCGCGTAATCCCCGGCACCGAGCTCGCGCGCGACAGCGCGGCCGACACCCCGCGATCCGCCCGTGACGATCGCCACGGGGGTGCCCGAGCGGTTGTGGGCGTTCGTGATCACGCTGGCACTCTGGCTGCAATTGCCAACGGTCGCACTAGGGTATTCCCCGGGTCGTGTCCCTGGGTTTGAGGACGCGCTACCGAGTGGGGTTAGGCTTACGGGATGGCCGTCAAGCACCCGCCGGCGTTTCTGGGCCGGGCCGGGGAGCGCGCTGTGCTGGACCGGCTGCTTGAGACTGTCCGCGACGGTCGTAGCGCGGTCCTAGTCATGCGGGGTGAGGCCGGGATCGGCAAGACGGCGTTGGTTCGGTACGCCGCCCGGCAGGCCTTGGGATTCCGCGTTGCCCAGATCGCGGGCGTCGAGGCCGAGATGGAGCTGCCGTTCGCGGGACTACATCGCCTGTGCGCGCCGATGCTCCCGCTGCTCGACGCGCTTCCTGATCCCCAGCAGAACGCCTTGCGCGTCGCCTTCGGCCTCTCATCCGGCGATGCACCCGACCGCTTCTTGGCGGCCTTGGCTGCGCTGACCCTGTTGGCCGAGGTTGCCGAAGAGCGGCCGCTGCTCTGTCTCGTCGATGACGCTCACTGGCTCGATGCCACCACGCTCCAAATTCTCGGATTCATCGCGCGACGGCTCCTTGCGGAGTCAGTCGCGCTCGTTATCACTGTTCGCGAGGAAAGCGACGAGCGCGAGCTGGCCGATCTGCCGGAGTTGTCGCTCGGAGGGCTGGACGATGACGACGCGCGCGCCCTCTTGGCTGGTGTCATCCCCGGCGCACTGGATGATCGCGTCCGCGACCGGCTGCTCGCCGAAACGCGTGGCAACCCGCTGGCGATTGTGGAGCTGTCGCGGGGTAGGCGCGCCGGGGAGCTGGCGGGTGGCTTCGTGCTGCCCGGCGCGGGAACGCTTCCGAGCCGCATCGAGGACCACTACCGACAGCGCATCGCCGCGCTGCCCGAGGCGACCCAGCGACTGATCGTGCTCGCGGCGGCCGACCCGGTGGGGGATGCCACGCTTCTCTGGCGCGCCGCCGCAACGCTCGGCGTCGAGCGACAGGCGGCGGAGCCCGCGGCCGGTGAGCAGCTGCTGGAGATCGGCGCGCAGGTTCGGTTTCGCCATCCGCTGGTCAGATCGGCGGCGTATCGCGCCGCGAGCGTGACCGACCGCCGCGCTGTCCACAGCGCGCTCGCCGCCGCTACCGATCCTGAGACGGATCCCGATCGTCGAGCCTGGCATCGCGCGCACGCGACGATCGCCCCGGACGAGGAGGTGGCGAGGGAGTTGATCGAGTCCGCGAGCCGTGCGCAAGGCCGCGGTGGCATCGCCGCCGCCGCCGCGTTCCTTGAACGAGCGGTGACGTTCACGCCAGACCCAGGCGAGCGGGCGTCACGGGCGCTAACCGCCGCAGAGGCGAAGCTCGAGGCGGGGGACCTTTCGGCGGCAGGGTCCCTGCTCGCCGCCGCGGATGCCGGGCCGCTCGATGAGCTTGGTCAGGTCAGAGCGCAGCGCGTGCACGCCCAGATTGCCTCCGACGCGCGACGTGGCAGCGACGCCCCGCCACTTCTCTTGCGCACGGCCCAGCGGCTCGAACCACTCGACGCCGAGCTCGCACGGGAAACCCATCTAAAGGCGCTGGTGGCCGTGATCTATGCCGGCCGTCTCGCGACTGGCACGGCCCTCGCAGACGTTGCCCGTGCTGCTCTTTCCGCGCCGATCGGACCTGAGCCGTTACCTGGCAGGCAGCTGCTGTTGCTCGGGCTAGCGACGCGGTTGACCGATGGGTACGGCGCCGCCGCTCCAAGGTTGACGGCCGCGCTGCGCGCCCATCGTGCCGAGGAGCGCCACTCGGATTGGTCGTGGGTTGCCTACAGCCTGGCGGCGATGGAGTTGTGGGACGACGATGCATGGCTCGAGCTCGCCTCCAGTCAGGTAGAGCTGACGCGTGCCACGGGAGCGCTGATACTGCTTCCGTTCGCCCTCGACTACCTCGCGACGTTTCACATCGAGGCCGGAAACCTGTCCCTGGCGTCTGCCCTGATCGAGGAGGCCCAGAGTCTTGACCTCCCCGCCCGAGCCGAGACGCTGCCCTACGTTCCGCTGCGGCTCGCGGCGTGGCGGGGCGACGTCTCGACCGCCTTGAGCTTGGTCGACGTGATGATCGGGGGCGCTCGCACTCGGGGAGGGGATGCGCGGTCACGGTCGCCGATTACGCGACGGCGATCCTTTACAACGGGCTTGGTGAGTACGAGCTTGCCTTCGAGGCCGCCCAGAAGGCGACCGCGGTGGACGAGATCGCTACGTCATCGTGGGCGTTGCCCGAACTCATCGAGGCGGCTGCGCGGAGCGGGCGGCGAGACGTCGCGCGTGAATCCCTCGATCAGCTGCGCGAGCGCACGAGCGCCAGCGGCACGACCTTGGCGAAGGGAACGGAGGCTCGCGCGAGCGCGCTCCTCGCAGACAGTGAATCGGCCGAGCCGCTGCACCGAACGGCGATCGAGGCGCTCGGGCAATCTCGGCTCACGGCCCACCTTGCTCGTGCCCGGCTCGGCTACGGCGAGTGGCTGCGCCGCGAGAACCGGCGCGTCGACGCGCGCGAGCAGCTCCATCAGGCATATGACGTCTTCGCGACGATGGGCGCGTCTGGATTCGCCGACCGGGCGCGACGCGAATTGCTGGCAGTGGCGAGAAGGTCCGCAAGCGCCGAGATGACACCCGCGATGAGCTGACCCCGCAGGAAAAGCACATCGCGAGTCTCGCTCGTGATGGTCGCACCAACCCAGAGAGTATTGAGTTAGCGGGTGTGGCTGATGGGGTGTGTCAGCGGCTGGCGCCGCTGAGCGCGAGTTCGTAGTCGATGTCGTCGGTGGGGACGGCGGTGGGGTCGAATTCGCTGGCGTCGGTGAGGCCGAGCCACTCGAGCTTGTCTTGGTGTTCGTCGTGGTTGGGGTCGGCGAGGATCGCTTTGAGGTTCGCGTATCCCCAGGTGCCGCCGCTGTCCTCCGGCGGGCAGGCTCCCTTTGAGGCCACGAGGATCGGGTAGTGGGTCTCGGGGTCGGGGTCGAGCAGATCTTCGACGAGGATCTCGTGCTCCCAGTCGTCACCGAAGTCGTATGTGTAGCGGAAGCGAGCACCGATGCCGGTGAGCTCGCCGAGCGTGACTTTGCGCTCGTCAGCGTGCCCGAGCTCGGGGTCGGGGACGCCGAACTCCTCGTCGGCGAAGGTGAACACGTGCATGTGGTAGTCCTCCCAGCCGAGCGCGGCTTGGAGGATCTCGTGGAGCTGGTCAAGGCGGGTGTCGGCGCGTAGCTGCAGTTCTCGCCAGACGGGCGGCTTGGAGACGCCGAGCAGCTTGACCTTGATCTGCACGATCACGTTGTGGGCGGGGCTCTGCTGGCTCATCGGGCTGCTCCTGTGCTCGCTCGGTCGACTGGTGCGAACGGTATGGCGAGCGGCGGATGGAGCCGACGAGCACGGTCCTGCGCGGCCGACCCGCAGGGGTCCTTCAGCTGGCGAGTTGGTCGTCGCCGGCGATCAGCCTGGCGATCCGCTTCAGTAGGGGGAGCGGGCCGGCGTTGGTCCCTTGGCCGCGGATCGTGCCGTTCTCCTCCAGCGTGCCGGTGGCGGCGATGACCGCGTCAGCGGTGGCGTCGAGGATCACCGTTTCGGTGTCGCCCTCGAGCTCGTAGCAGACGATCCGGTAGCGGAGCTCGGGCACCATGGTCGGCTCGAGCATCGCCGTCAGGCCGCGATCGGGGTCGGCGAGGCGCGGGCCGGGAGGCCGATCAGGTTGCTCGCGGCCGGCCGTCGAGAGTGCTGGGCATGCACCATCAGCTCGACGGGGTCGATCTTCTGTTGGCGGGCGGTGCGGATCACGCTCATCGTGATCTGCTGGGTGCGCGCGCCCTGCTGGGTGCGGTTCCCGCCCCAGCTTTTGCGGTTGACGATCGCGGGGCCGCAGCGCATGCTCGGCGCGCCAGTTCGTCGCCTGCGACGCCGGACTCGGTCAGGAACGTGAACATGTGCTCGCGCTCGTTGCGAAGGTGCTGCAAGCAGCCGGCAGTTCGGCTCGTGCGTGGGGCGCGTCGCCAACAGCTTCTCGGTCCGCGCCTCGAGGTCTGTGACCTTCAGGTCGAACTCGTCGGCCTCGATCACATCCCCCTCGCGCTGGTCGCGCAGCGCGAGCGCGTCCTTGAGGATCCGCCGGGCGGCGTGCGGGACGCGCGCCTGCCCGGCGATCGAGTCCGCGATCAGCTCGCCGGTGCGGCGCAGCAGGTGCGCATGACAGGTCTGATGGCGGGCATCGGTGAACTGCCGGTAGGGCGCCCACCCATCCCGTTCCAGCACCCCCGAGAAGTCCGCGCCGAGGATCTCAGCGGCGTGCTCGTAACCGCGACCCTGGGCGATCAGATACACGGTGACGTTCTCGCCGGCGAACGCCCACAGCCACGCCTTCTGCCCGTTGATTCGCCAGCCGGTCTCATCCGGCGCGACCGCCCGGCTTGCGCGAACTCCATCGATCAGCGCCTGATAAGTCGGCTCGAGCCTCCTCGCCTGGCGGGCGATCGCCTGCACCACCCCGCCCGCGGTGACCTGGATCCCGAACCTGCCCAGCGCCTCGAACGGTCTTCTGCGGAGAGAGACCCAACTCCTTGTTGAGCTCGGTCGCGAGCGCGACCGCTCGCGGACCGAGCATGCAGGCGGCCGCACCCAGAGCGTCTGAGGTCTGAAACGGGTGGCGGCCCTGATGCCGACGTCCGCAGCAACGACACTTCCCGACATGCACCGCGAACCGGCGGCGCACCCGCCGCGGCTCGGGCAGCTCGTCCTGATACTGGTACTCGGTGCGCACATGATCGATCTCCCCGCCGCACTCACACCGCGGCTCACACGGAGCATCGAGCTCCTCATCAACCTCCTCGGGCGGCCCACGATGAGCATGCCGGCCGTGCTCGCCACCAGACCGACGACCCCCACGACGCGGATTCGCCGACGACTCGCCGCGCGAGAACGGTGCCGCCTGACGCTTGCCCGCACGTCGCGCCTCCTCCAGCTGGCCCTCGAGCTTCGCGACCTTCCCCCACAACCGCTCGTTCTCTGCGAGCAGACGCGACACCTCACCCCACAACCCCTCGTTCTCAGCCGCCAGCGACGCGCACCGCGCCTCCAATCCCGCCAGCTCATCCACCAGCTCCACCGGAAGCGCCACAACCTCTGACGCGGTGACGGCAACCACCACCACCCAACTTCGCCGCAGGCTACATAACCCCTGCTCAGCCCGCTAAATCAATACCCCAGAGATTGGTGCCGAGCTGTACATCAGCCCCCGCACCGTCGAGTGGCACCTGGGGCAGGTTTACGCGAAGCTCGGGATCACCTCCCGTAAGGAACTCCGTGGCGCGCTGCCGAGCCCCGCCCGAGAAACGACTCCAGCGTGATGCAGGGAGCCTGCTCCTCGCGGCGCAGCAGGACGAGCGCTAACGCCGGTGAGATCACCACCGAGAGAAGCCCGGCCGCCACGAGACCGGCGGCGGTCGCCTGCGTGACCACGCCGAGCTGGAGCCCGATCTGCGTGGCGGTGACTACGAACGTCAAGGAGGTGGCTTGCAGCACGCCGGCGATTGCCGAGCGCGAGCGACCGAGCAGTCGCACATACACAATCGCCGGCAGCCCGCGCGTGCGAGGTAGATCGCGACGAGGAACAGCGGCACTCGCGCCACGGTCGACGCGCTGGCAAACAGCGCGTTCAGGTCAAAACGCAGTCCGCTCGCGGCAAAGAACACCGGGATGAACACGCCGAACCCGACCGCCTCGAGCTTGGAGCGAAACTGCGGATTGCGGTGGGGGAAGCGGTTTGCATGGCCATCTCCTTTGGCGGAGGTCGCTAGGCGCTCCTCCCACTTCGAACTTTGCGGATCCGGTTCCGAGGGGTGGAACTGGATCCGCAATGTTTTGGGTGAGCGCTTTGGACTCCCCCAGGATGGGGGGCTTTCACTCTCGCGAGTGGGGGTATAGATCACCCCTTTCAAGGGAGCTAGGCGAGGCCGAGCTGCTGCTGCTGTAGGGCGGTGTCGTAGAACGCGGCGATGAGGATGAGTCGGTCACCGTTCCACTTGGTGGTCTGCCCGAACTCGAGGTCGAACGCCTTGCCTGTGGGGGCGATGACGTTGCCGTCCGGGAGGGTCATCTCGCCGGTGAAGGTTCCGGTGGCGTTGGTGACGACGGTGATCCAGTCTCCGCTTCCGAACTGGATGGGGTAGGGCGTGTTGACGTGCATGTCCGGGAAGATCCGCAGGAATTGCAGCATCGCGGCGTGGTGCGCTTCTGCGCCGTAGATCGGCTCTGCGCTCCCGGGGATATAAGCGATCATGTCTGGGTGGTGGACGCTGTCGACGGTTTCCCAGTCGCGGGCGTTGAACGCGTTGTCGCCTTTCGCCATGAGCTCGAGGAGACGCGCGGTCCGACTGTCGGTGCGGGTGGTGGTAGCCACGAGGGCTCCTTTCCTTGATTGCGATGGGTCACTTCAAAGTGGCTGTGGCGCTAGGCGCCTCACTCCTAGGCGGCCGCTCGGACTGACGAGAAAGCGGCTGCGTAGTCGGTGGCGAACTGTTCGAAGCTGCGAGCCGGCCTGCCGAGAATTGACGGCACGTCGTCGGTGAGGTAGTCACAATCGCCGTCGGCCATCATGGCGACCGCTAACGCGTTGTCATCGGCGACCGCTTCCGGAAGCCCGGCATTGATCATCGCCTGCTTTTGCTCCTCGAAGGTGATCGGGTGGAAGGTGATCGTTCGGCCGAGCACGTTTGAGAGCACCGCTGCCACCTCGGTTCCCGAGAGCACCTCGGGTCCGGTGGGCCAATAGGTCTTGCTCGCGTGGGCGGACGGTGACGCGGCGATCTCGGCGGCGACGGCGGCGATATCGCGCACGTCAACGTGGCCGACGCGCCCATCGCCGCTTGCGGTGCTGAAGCTGTCCGTCCTGGCGATGCCCGGTGCCATCATGAGGAAGTTCTGCATGTAGGCGTTGTTGCGCAGCAGCGTGTAGCCAAGCCCGGAGGCGATCAGTGCGTTCTCGATCTCGGATTGGTTGCGCCGCCGGGCGATGGGCGAGTCCGCCGAGGCTTTGGTGGTGATCTTGACCACGTGCTCGACGCCGGCGCGGACGGCGCTGTCGATGACGTTGAGCTCTTGCTGCACGACCGGTTGGGTTACGAGGACCACGCTCGAGATGCCCTCCATCGCGGCGTCGATGCTGGCCGGGACCTCCAGGTTCCCCGTGAACACATCGACGCCCTCGGTGGCGAGCGCGGCGGCCTTGTCCGCGTTTCGGACGATGACGCGAACCGCAACACCCTGTTGGCCGAGCAGTCGCGACGCTTCTGAGCCGACCTTGCCGGCAGTGGTGACGAGAATCACGCGAGGTCTCCTTTCGCCCGAGACCGGCTGGCCTCGGTGCGTTCGACGGGTCTGTGAATCGCCGCCGTAGCTCGCGGCGGACGGACTGCGAACCTCCAAGAGCTCGAGCGCGAGTGCCTCGATCTGGTGGATCACGCCGTAGAGCGCGGACTGGTCAGCAAGCCGGCCGCTGAGGACCGTGTCCGGCCCGGACCTGCGTGCCTTCAGCTCTGGGAACGCCTGAAGCAGCGTTCGGCCGATGGGGCCCCGAATCCGGATCTCGTAATAGCGCGACGGCGACGTGCGAGTAGGTTCGCCCCGCGGTTGATGACTGCTCATCACAAGGTCTTGGTGAAATCGCCGACGGCCTTTCGAGAAACGGGGCGCGCGTGGTGCGAACATTTCGGCGCTGTGGCGCTATCGGCTCGACCGCACACCACTAACGCTCCCGTCGCTCCTGGGATCGTGGCCCGCCGCGAGCTGTTCGGCCGGTTGGCCGAGCGACGACGCGTGACCCTCGTGACGGCGCCGGCCGGCAGCGGGAAGACCTCGCTGGTGCGCTCCTGGATAGCCGAGTCGGGCCTGGAAGCGAGCGCCGCGTGGGTCACGGTTGAGGGTGAGGAGGAGGACCCCGAGCGATTCTGGCTCTCGGTGCTGAGCGGGCTGCGCGGCACGAGCGCAGGGTCAGGGGCGATCCGATGGATCACCCCGAGCCCGGAGCTGAAGGCCGAGGCGATCGTCGAACGGCTCCTTGCCGATCTCACCGCGATCGAGGCCCCGCTGTGGTTGGTTCTCGATGATCTCCACGAGCTGCGCTCAAGCGAGGGCTTGCGCCAGCTCAAGCTGCTGCTGATGCGCGCGCCGGCGGAGCTTCGCTTCGTGCTCGTTACACGGCGCGATCTGCGGCTCGGCCTGGCCCGCTTGCGCCTGGTGGGCGATATGAGCGAGATCCGTGCAGACGACCTTCGCTTCTCCCTCGATGACGCGCGGGCGCTGTTCGAGACGGCCGGCGTGCCCGTCGCGGACTCAGCGCTTGAGCTCTTGCACGAGCGCACCGAGGGATGGGCGGCGGGGCTCCGCATGGCTGCCCTGTCGCTCGCCCGCCACCCGGATCACGACCGGTTCGCGGCCGAGTTCTCTGGCAGCGAGCGCAGCGTCGCCGAATACCTGCTCGACGAGGTGCTCGAACAGTCACCGGACGAGGTGAGGTTGCTGCTGCTCAGGACCTCGGTGCTGGAGCGAGTGAGCGGGGCGCTGGCCGATCGCCTGACCGGGGGCTCGGACGGAGATCGGATCTTGACGGAGCTCGAGCAGGCGGGCGCGTTCGTGGTTGCGTTGGATCCACAGCGCTCCTGGTTTCGTTACCACCGGCTGTTCGCCGACCTCCTCGCGCTCGAGTTGCGACGCATCGCCTCCGATGAGCTGCCGGGTCTGCACACCGCGGCTGCCCAGTGGTTCGCCGAGCACGGGTACCCGGTCGAGGCGGTTCGCCACGCCCAGGCGGCGGAGAGCTGGGGCTTGGCGGCGGGGCTGCTGGCAGACCACTGGTTCGGCATCTTCCTCGACGGCGACTGGGCGTCCGCGCGCGAGCTGCTGGCTGCCTTTCCCCCCGAGGCCTTCGTCGCCAATCCCGAGCTCGAGCTCGTCGCGGCCGCAGACGAGCTGACGGATGGCTCCCCCGGCGCTGCCGAGGGGCATCTGAAGCTGGCCGCGCGCGGGCTCGCAGCCGTGGCCGCGGATCGCCGCGAACAGTTCGAGGTCACCTGCACCGCGCTGCGGCTTGCGGTTGCGCGGGCGCGCAACGATCTGACGGCAGTGGCTCGGGGAGCGCAGGGGTTGCTCCTTTCGGCGGAGTCCGGCGTGCTCATGCCGCCCGGGCTCGGCGAGGAGCTGCGCGCGCTTGCCCTGATGCAGCTTGGTATCGCCGAGATCTGGACGGGCCTAACGGGCCCCGCCGAGCAGCACCTCGAGCAGACAGTCGCGCTCGCTCGGCGGATCAACCGTCCGCTGCTCGAGCTCGGGGCGCTGGCGCACCTCGGCCTGGCGAGCTACCTCCGCTCAATGCCGCTTGGCGAGGAGCGGAGCAACGAAGCGGTCGAGCTGGCGCGAGCGAACGGCTGGAGCGATGACCCATTCGTCGGTGTGGCCTACGTTGTGCTCGGTAGCCTGAACCTTTGGCGGGGCCAGCTGCCGGAAGCGGAGCACTGGCTGCAGCGCGCCGGCAGGGCGCTGCCAGGTGATGTAGAGGTGGCGCCGGCCACGGGCCTCATGCTGTACGGAACCCGCGCGCTGCTCGCGCTCGTTCGCGGGCGTCGGGAAGAGGCCTTAGCCGCCTTCCGCGCCGAGCAACGGCACGATGTGCTCCTCGCTGGGCACTCGCCGCCGTCGTTCGTGCACGCCCAGATGTTGCTCGCGCAGGTCCTGATGGGCGACACCGACCCGGTGGAGCGCACGCTCGCATCGCTCGATGACGTCTCGCGCGCCACGCCTCACATGCGCGTCGTGCTGGCCGCGCTTTGCCTGGCCCAGGATCAACCGGACGCTGCCACCGCGGCGCTGGCGCCCGCGTTCGACCCCCCCTCCCGGCCCGACATCGCCGAATCCACGCCGCCCGTGATCCACCTCCGATGGGCGATCCAGGCGCTGCTGCTCAGAGCAATCGCGCTCGACACGCTTCGCGACGCCGGTGGCGCGTCCCGCGCGCTCGAACGTGCGCTGGATCTGGCCGAGCCCGATGGCCTGATCCTCCCGTTCCTGTTCTTCCCCGCGCTGAAGCTGCTCGAGCGCCACGCCCGCCTTCGCACCGCCCACGCTTCTCTCATCTCGGAGATCCTCGACGTCCTGGCAGGCAAGGCGCCGGCAGCACGGCCCGGCCGAGCCCAGCAGCTGCTGGAGCCCCTCAGCGACACGGAGCTTCGCGTGCTGCGCTACCTGCCGACCAACCTCCCCGCTCCGCAAATCGCCTCCGAGATGTTCGTGTCAGTGAACACGATCAGGACACACGCCCGCCACCTGTACAACAAGCTCAACGTCCACACGCGGGCGCAGGCCGTACAACGGGCACGCGAGCTGGGCCTGCTGGCCCCGACTCCGCGCAGCCGGTAGCGACACCCGTCAAACTTGACCCACAGTCACACGGCCGAGCAGTGCCATCAGGTCCTTCACCTCGATGCTCTCCAGCGAGCCTCGTGACTGTAGGACTTGCCATCCTTGAGCCCGACTGTCACCCGGCTTGGGACTTCATCGGGATAGCGGGCGGTGAACCCGTCGTCCGGTCGGACAGTGACCTTTCGGAGCAAGTCCTGGACATCGTGTGCCTCGATGCGCCTCGGCTCGAGCTGCGCGGGCTGAACGTCGCCGTCCAGGAGGGCGACGGCGAGGAGGTAGGGGAGGCTGTGGTCAGCAGCTTCCTTCGTGTGCACGTCGGTCTTGGGCCCGAAGCTCCCACCCCCCATGAAGTCGTAAGCGGCCTGGAATACGCTGTCCTCGATCCTGTCGACCTGGGATGGATCAATTGCGTGGGCCTTGCACAGCTCGAGGATGCAGAAGATCGACGATTGGCCGGGAACGGCGGTGTTGTAGCTCTTCAACGCCAGCCGGTCAAAGCAGTCGAGTTGCTCGTCATCCCAATCGATGTGAATCGCAACTCCAAGCGCCTGCGCCAACCCATTTGAACCCTCGATCACGTACTTAGGACCAGTCACGCCCCGGGACGCCAAGAAGACGCCGTGCACGCACCCCAAGGCCACCTGAGACGAGGATAGGCCCTTCCACTGCGAGATCGGAGTCGTCCGTGCAACAAGCAGAGGCATGAAGTCGCCACAGATCCCGACGGCCGCCACCGTCTTTGCCTCGTCCAGGCCAAGAGCCTTGGACACCCCGGCGGCCAACGAAAATGACAGTGGTGTCGTCAGGTCGAACCCTAGGGCCATGAACGGAACCGCTGCGGTGAGCCGCGACTCGACCTGATACGCAAGTGCGAGGGCGATCAGGAAATCCTTCCCCGATAACCCCGCGTGCTCACTCGCAGCGAGGATCGCCCCCGTGTTGTCCGAAGGGTGGCAGAGCCCGCCGCGAGCAAGGTAGCTATCCATGTAGTCGACGTAGCGGACCAGCGCCGTGTTATAGAACGATGCCCACACGATGTTGCTTCGCCCACCGCCAATCAGTGTGCAACGACCGACCCCACCGCCGAACTCGTCAGCCTGTGCCCGGCACGCTTCGATCGGCGGGGCTCCGAGCGCGTTGATCCCGCACGCCAACGCATCGAGGACGCTCACCTTGAGCCGCTCGCGGCGCTCAGGAGGAAGGTCCTCGTACGTCGTACGGCTGGCGAATCGCGCGATACCTTCGGACTGGCTCGGGCCTGAAATGATCGGCTTGGGCTTGCCTGAGGAATCGGGCGCCCTGTTGTCAGGACCGGGCTGCAAGTCTATTCCCGCGGCATCAGGGTTTGCCCGCGGCGCTGTCGATCGATCGGGCTGATTGGTCCCGGTCGTTCGCTGCCGGCGGCCCATCGCTCGATGGCGTCGGCGGACCCGCGGCGGCGGGGAGCTCTCGCGCGGCTTCACGCTCGCGTTCGAGGAAGCCTGCGAGCTCCGCGATCGTGCTCATCAAGGGGGCGGGGAAGACGACGGTCGAGTTCTTGTCGACCGCAACCTCGACGAGGGTCTGGAGGTTGCGGAGCTGCAGGGCGAGGGGGTGGGCCATCATCACGTCGGAGGCGGTCGCGAGCTCGCCGGCGGCGAGCGCCTCGCCCTCGGCGGCGATGATCTTCGCGCGCTTCTCCCGCTCGGCCTCGGCCTGGCGCGCCATCGCCCGCTGCATACTGTCGGGCAGTTGGATGTCCCTCAGCTCGACGACCGTGACCTTGATTCCCCACTCCTCGGTCTGCACGTCGAGGATCTCGCGGATGTTCTGATTGATCGCGTCAGTGTCGGACAGCAACTCGTCGAGGGTATGACGCCCGACCACGGCGCGAAGCGTGGTCTGGGAGATCTGACCGATCGCCTCTTCGACGTTCTCGATCGCGACCACCGACCGGACGGGATCCTCCACGCGGTAGTAGGCCACCGCGGACACGTCGATGCTCACGTTGTCCTTGGTGATGATCCCCTGGGACTGGACCGGCATTGTGACGATCCGCAAGGACACCCGGTTAATTCGCTGGACGAACGGCGCGATGAGGATCAGCCCTGGTCCGCGCGCCTCGCCCGTGATCTTCCCCAGCTTGAACACCACGGCGCGCTCGTACTGCTTGATGACGTAGAAGAAGAGCATTGTTCTGCCTTTCTGGCCGGACGTATCGGGTGTCGCGAAGGCCGTTAGGCTTCAAGGACTCTGGCCGATTGCTCGAACAAAGAAATGGCGGCCGCCGCGGGTCAAGGCGGACTTGGAATTCATGGTACTCCCCGCCTCGCGGCCGTCGAGCACGTGCGTGGGCTCGGAGCCGTGGCCCCTCATCTAAACGACGAAGGGGGTGCTCCTCCGTGAGAGCAAGCCCTACGCGCGTCGCGCTTGGAGGCTCCGGTCGAGCCTGATCGCCGCACTGATCAGAGCGAGGTGGGTGAAAGCTTGCGGGAAGTTGCCGAGCAGCTCCCCGCTCGGGCCGATCTGCTCCGAGTACAACCCGACGTGGTTGGCGTAGGTGAGCATCTTCTCGAACGCGAGCTGGGCCTCATCGAGACGGCCGGCGAACGCGAGGCATTCGACATACCAGAAGGTGCACATCGAGAAGGTGCCTTCGGTGCCGTCGAGTCCATCGGGGGAGGCGGCGGGGTCGTAGCGGTAAACGAGGCTGTCGGTGACGAGCTCTCGGCCGATCGCGTCGACCGTCGAGAGCCAGCGCGGGTCGGTGGGGGCGATGAAGCGCACCAGCGGCATCATCAGTAGCGAAGCGTCGAGGACTTCCACCCCCTCGGCCTGCACAAACGCTCCGCGTCGTTCGCTCCAGCCGCGTTCCATGATCCACGTGAAGATCGCGTTGCGTGTCTTGTTCCAGCGGCCGAGATCAGCCGGCAAGCCGCGACGGTCCGCGATCCGGATGGCTCGGTCGATTGCCACCCAGGACATCAGCCGGGAGTAGGTAAAGCGCTTGCGGCCGCCGCGGGTCTCCCAGATGCCCTCGTCGGGCTCCTGCCAGTGCTCGCACAGCCAGTCGATGAGCCGCGCGAGGCCGAGCCAGTCGTCGTAGCCGATCAGCTCGCCGCCGCGACCGCTGAGCGCCTGTCGCTCGGCGAGGTAGATCGAGTCGAACAGCTCGCCGTAGACGTCGAGCTGCAACTGCGTCGCCGCGCTGTTGCCGATCCTCACCGGGCGCGAGCCGCGGTACCCGTCGAGGTGTTCGAGCTCGCGTTCTGAGAGGCAGCCGGCACCGTCGATGCGGTACATGACATCCAGCGGGCTGCCTTCTTTGCGCGCCGCGGCCGCGGTCGAGATCTGCCGACGGAAGCGGTTGAACGCGGTCGCCTCGGCGGTGAATCCGAGCCTCGAGAGCGCGTAGATCGAGAACGCGAAGTCACGCAGCCACGCGTAGCGGTAGTCCCAGTTGCGCGGGCCGCCGATCTCTTCCGGGAGGCTGGTGGTCGGCGCGGCGACGATCGCCCCGCTCGGCTCATACGAGAGCAGCTTCAGCGTCAGCGCCGACCGATCCACCATCTCGCGCCAACGGCCCTGATACGAGGACTGTCGCAGCCACTGGCGCCAGAACATCAGCGTCTCCTCACCCAACCGTTTTGCCTCCTGCGCGCTGAGCGACACCGGCCGATCGCCAGCTTGCAGCACGAAGGTCCGGCGCTCCCCCGCGGTGAGCTCGAACTCCGCTCTGGCTCCCGCACCGGTTGGCTCGAGCCCGAGCGGAGAGCCGAGGGCAAGCGACTGTCCCGAGGCGCGGAACACAGCGCCTGCCGGTTCGATGGCGATTTGCGGCTCGCGCAGGCCATATTCGAAGCGCGGCTCGACCTCGAGACGGAACCGCTGAGCCCCACGCACCCCGACGACGCTTCGGATCAGCCGCTGCGGGCCGTCGCCCACGGGCATGAAATCCTGAACCTCGCCGACGCCCTCCGGGGAGAGAAACCGCGTGACCAGGACATTCGTATCCGGAAGATAGAGCTGCTTCGTCATAGCGCGCGGATCCGCGGGTGCGATGCGGTAAAAGCCGCCGCGATCGCGATCCACCAGTGCTGCGAAGACCGTCGGCCCATCGAACCGATCCGGCGAGAACCAATCGATCGTGCCGTCGCTGCCGACGAGCGCCGCGCTGCGGAGGTCGCCGATGATCCCGTGCTCGGCGATCGGCGGGTAATTCGGCGGGGCGCCGGCCCAGCGCGGTCGCGACGCCTTTCCGCTGATGCCAGTGCTGTCGAGGCTTGACGTCACGCGTTCCGCTCCTCAGCCGGCCATCGCTTGCGGTAACTCCCCTCGCGGAACTCGTCTATGAATCCTGTTGGACCGGTGAGTGCCACTTTCACAGCCGGACGCCTCTTTTTGTTGTGAGAGTCAGAATTAGAGCGATGCTTGTGAACATAACGCTCACGTAAGCATTTGTCAAGCGTCCGCTTGAATTGTTTGAGGAGGACGGCGCGCCTACGCCGGTTCCTCTCCGCCAAGAAGCTGGCTCGACGCCCGCACACTACCGGGTCATGCCGAGCTCAAGCCGCCGAAGGCTCCGTGGAGCTCCTTTCCCGCGCTTTCCGTGTCAGCCGGCGCGCAACCGGAGCGCTCGATGGTCCGCGCAAGCGCATACTTCACCCCAAACTGCACTGACTCGGCCGCGCCAGCGGTCGTGAGGTACGAACGCCAGGAAGGAGTAAGTATGGAGAGAGGAATCAGGCTTGCGGGCAAGGTCGCGATCGTGACGGGGACCGGCTCGGAGAGCGTTGGCGCGGTCGGGTCGGGCAAGGCCTGCGCGGTCTTGTTCGGGCGACAGGGAGCGAGGGTGCTCGTGATCGACGAGGTCGAGGCGCACGCCGAGGAAGCGCGGGCGCAGATCGAGGCGGAAGGCAGCGAGGCGATCGCCTTCACCGGCGACGTCACGAAGGCGGCGGACTGCAAGGCGGCGGTGGAGCTAGCGGTGGAGCGGTTCGGCCGGCTCGACATCCTCGTCAACAACGTCGCCGTTCCGGGCTTTGGCGCCGTCGTCTCGGTCACCGAGGAGCAGTGGGACCGTACGTTGGCGGTCAACCTCAAGAGCGCCATGCTGATGAGCAAGTACGCGATCCCGAGGATGCGCGACTCAGGTGGCGGCTCAATCATCAACATCTCGTCGATCGGGTGGGCCGTGACGGCAGGGGTGAACGCCCCATATGCCGCGTCCAAGGCCGGCCTTAACGCACTCGCTCGTGACATCGCCGTCGGCTACGGCGCCTGGGGAATCCGCGCCAACACGATCGTGCCGGGCCAGATGTACACGTCGTTCGTGGCCGCGACGATGAGCGAGGAGTCTCGTCAGAAGCGGATCAACACCAACCCACTCGGGCGCGAAGGCACCGGCTGGGACATCGGCTGGGCCGCCGTCTTTTTCGCGAGCGAGGAGTCCCGCTGGATCACCGGCGTCGACATTCCAGTCGACGGCGGCTTCATGGTCGCCCCGGTCGGCTTCGACTTCCGCAACCACCAGCCCCAAGAGTGAGGCCTGCGGGCTGTGACGGTTAGCCGGCCAGCACGTCGTGGACGAACCGCACGACCATCGCTCCGTCGCCGACGGCGCCGGCTACCCGGTTGGCAGCACCCGCACGTACGTCTCCCGCCGCGAATACGCCTGGGCGGGTAGTCTCGAGCAGGTGCGGCTCGCGGTCCGGTACGGGCCAGCGGAGGTGTCCTTCGTGGTTGGCGGCGCCAGCGCCGCAGAGGATGTATCCGGCGGAGTCGAGGGGGAGCATGCCGGTGATCGCCTCCGTGCACGGCTCCGCGCCGATCATGACGAACACGGCTGTCGACTGCACTTCCTGCCTGCTGCCGTCGCGTCTGTCGCGGACCGTGGCCGATTCCACGGTTGCCGTGCCGTGCACCGCCACGACCTCGGTCTCGGTCATCACCTCGATGCGTGGAGAGCGTTTGATCCGCTCGACGAGGTAGTTGGACATCGTGGCCTTCAGGGTTCGGCCACGCACGACGACACGAACGCTGCGGGCCTTCGTGGCGAGGTGCGCCGCTGCCTGTCCCGCCGAATTGCCTCCACCGATCACGATCACGTTCTCGTCCCGGCAACGCTCGGCGTCGGTCGCCATCGCCGCGTGATACACCCCGGCGCCGCGGAAGCGATCGACCCCCTCGGCCTGCAGCTCCCGCCAACGAGCGCCCGTCGCGACCACCACGGAGCGAGCGAGCACGTGTTGGCCGTCATCGAGGTCCACGCGCAGCAGCCCGTCCGGCCCGTCGGCCAATTCGACGGCTCGATGGAAGCTCGAGATAATCGCGTCGAAACGGCGGGCCTGCAGCGTCGCCGCGCGTGTCAGCTCCGTCCCGCGGATCCCGGTCGGAAAACCGAGATAGTTCTCGATACGCGTGCTCGTCCCGGCCTGTCCACCGGGCGCCCAAGCCTCGGCCACGAGCGTCCGTAGCCCTTCCGAGCCGCCGTAGACGGCTGCGGCAAGGCCCGCCGGGCCCGCGCCGAGCACGACCAGATCAAAACGTTCGGCATCGACGTCCGCGCGCAGGCGAAGCGAGCGAGCGACTTGCGCCGCCGACGGGTTGCGCATCACCTCGGTGGCATGGACCAGTACCGGGGTCTCAGAGCGCGGGATATCGAGCCAGTCGAGCAAGGCAGCGCTCTCCGTGTCCGTGTCAACGTCGTACCAGCGGACCGGCAACAGATTGCGCTCGAGGAGATCGCGCACCTCAAACGCACGCCGCGAGGCGCGGGGCGCGATCAACCGCATAACCCCGTACCCCTCGGCCTCGTGCCACGCCCGCCGCGCCAGCAACGTAGCGAATACCTGCTCGCCGAACTCCGGCCAGCGGGCGAGCATGGACCGCAGCCCGGGCCGATCGAATGCAATCACGTCCGTTGCCTCGACCGCTACGCACGCGCTCATCGTCGGCTCTCCGGTAAATGCGGCAATGTCGCCGATGTAGGTGCGGGCGTCGGCCTGCGCGATGTAGACATCCTTGCCCGGCTTCCGATCGATGAACTCGACGAGTCCGCGCTCGATCACATAGAACGGCGCGTCGCGCTCGGCATGCTCATAGAGCACGTCCCCCGGTTCAAACCGGCGCCGTCTGCCGCGCTCGGCCAGCCACTGGAGCTTGGCGTCCGAAAGCCGTGGGAACAGGACCTCGTCCGCCAGGTCGGGAAAGGGCTCGCTGCGGACCACCTGCGTCGTCGCCATACGTCCAGCCTACCGACCCTCCGTTAGCTCCGGACGGGACTACCGCGACCGTGTGTCGGGTCCCGGTCGCTCCGGCGCGACGCGGAAGCGCCGGTCCGCCGGTGCCGAGAATCGCGGCGACGGACCCAGCCACGCGAGGCCAGCCGGGCAAGAGTGAGGACTAACGGCGGGCGAGCCACCGGCTACGTGGCCAGATGCTCTCGCCAACCAGACTGCGTAGCCGTGGCACGGGCCGTAGCCAGAACGCTGCGCGTTCCCGGTCGGCCAGAATGGGCTCGACCGCACGCCCGTGACCCACCCTCCGCGCGCATCCAGCTTGGCGTTGCCGCAGCGAGTCGCGCGCTGAGAAGACTCGGGCCACCCGGAGGAACGTCCCTTGGTCTACGCTCGCTGCCGGCCGCCCGTATGGGTCAAGTGTTCCTCATAGCGGTGGTTTCCGCGCTCGACGCCGGGCTTCTCACAGCGGCCGTCGTGCTGCTGGGGCGCCCCCGGCCGGCCCGCAAGCTCGGTGCGTACCTGATCGGAGGGTTCGGCTTCTCGGTTGTCTTCGGCCTGCTGATCGTGCTGGCCCTGCACGGATCGAACCTGCGGATCGGCCGATCGACCCAGGGGTCATCGAGACGGTCGCGGGTGCTCTACTCGTGTTGATCGCGGTCGCCGAATGGTCGGGCCGCAAGGTGCAATGGCACCCCCGTCGCACCCGCAAAGCCGACGCCGATCGCATGGGGCGGCAGAGCCTCCACGGCCGGGCCGTCGGCCGGGACTCGTTGTGGATCGCGTGGGCGGCTGGTGCTCTGTACAGCGCGCCCGGCGCTTACTACCTGGTCGGCCTCGCGCTCCTGGCAAAGCAGAACGTGTCAACGACGACGATCGTGCTCGTGATCCTGGGGTTCAACCTGATCCAGTTCGCCCTGATCGAGCTCCCGCTGCTTGGCCTTGTCCTCATGCCGAAGCGCACGCGCTCACTTACCGAGAGGCTCAACGACTGGATGACGGCTCACCGGCGGATCGTCATCGTCGTTCTGGCCGGGGCGATCGGCGCCTACTTACTGATCTCCGGAGCCTCAGACCTCAGCTGAATCGCCGGGCGGGGCGCCGGGAGCACCCGCCGCGCATTGTCGGCGCGACCGACGGCGGCATCGCCGGTAACGGATCAGCGGATTCGACCCGAGCCTCCCGCGCGGCGACCGATGCGGCCACCGTCCAGACCCACTCGTCACGCCCGCGCGGCCGGCGTCGGACGACACGCGGTCACGAAGCCGGGCCTGCCTCCTAGGCCCGCACGAGGCCCAAATCGGGTCTCGACCCGCGCGTCGCGACGTATCGGCTCGTCGCCCATTTTAGTGCTGTCGCCACCTGCTCGACGATGTCGGCGATCGCGCAGACTGTGGGAGCCCTCGATCCGGATGCTGGCATCGACCCGGTATAGGGCGTGTCCAATCCCGCCCTGACTCGGATCAGTCATGCGACAGCCCCGTCGGATCCGGTGCGCGCCAACGCGGGCGGTGCCGTAGCGCGACACTGTTCCTGAGGGGATCTCACACCTCGAAGGGTTCGGCGCCGGGCTCCGTCTGAACTGTCCACGAGCCGTCCTTGCGGAAGCTGGCTGCGGTGGCGTAGGTGTCCTCTTGGAACTGGAGGTAGGTCACCTTTCCGTCGACGACCTTGACCAGGATCGAGAACGGGGAGCTCACAACCTTGCCCAGCGAGTTCGACTTGTAGCGGAAGTCGCCGAACACAGCGACGTTTTCGCCGGACGCGAACATCGTGGTCACGTTGAACGCCTGGTTCTCCCACCGGGTGAACATGGCACCCATGTTGTCTAGGAACGCCTGCGGCCCGCGCGACGTGCCGGCCCACGGCATGATCTTGTTGAGCTCGGCGTCCTCGGTGTTGAGTGACACGTAGGTTGCGTCGGGAGCCACCAAGCTGTTTACGACCTCGGGGTCTTGCAAGTTCTGCAACCACTGGTTGACGACTTCGATGGGACTCGCGGACATGTGATTCTCCTTTTCGGGCGCCAGAACAGGCCCACTCGACATCGCACTGACTATCAGGCGCCTCGAGCTGTTTGTGGCGTCTAGGTTGGAAGCGACGGAATGGAATGCACCACGGTCTTGGCCTCCTGGAACTCGGTAATCGCCAGCGGACCGCGCAGGCGGCCGGTGCCGCTTGCCTTGTAACCCCCCTCGGCGAACCCATCGTTGATCGCCGCCCACGCGTTAGTCCAGATCGTCCCGGCCTGGATCTCGCGGCTCACCCGGCGGCTGATGTTGATGTCGTTGGTGAAAATGCCGGCTGCAAGGCCCATTTCGGTCGCGTTCGCGCGCGCAATCGCGTCGACCTCGCTGTCGAACACCTCGAAGGTCGCGACCGGGCCGAACACTTCTTTTTGCACGATCGGGGTCTCCACGTCCTCGACCTCGAGAAGGGTGGGTCGGTAGAACGCCCCCGCCGCCAGAGGGCCTTCCGTCGCGGGACCACCGCGCACGATCGGCTTGGCGTGGGCCAGGGCAGCTTTGACGACACCATCGACGCGCGCGACGTTTGGCTTGTCGATCATCGGGCCCATGTCGGTGTCAGGATCGAGCCCGTCACCGACGCGGACGCTCTCAAACGCTGCGGCGAGGCGGGTGCGGACCTCGTCCGCTACTCCACGTTGAACCAAGATCCGCGACCCCGTCATGCAGAACTGTCCCGCGAAGGTCGTGACCGCGGCCACGAGCAGCGGAACGGCGGCGTCCAGGTCGGCGTCGTCGAACACAATCATCGGCGTCTTGCCGCCGAGCTCGAGGTTCATTCGCTTCAACGTCGGTGCCGCGTTTGCGGCGATTATTCGTCCGACCTGGCTGCTGCCGGTGTAACTGAGCACTTGCACGTCCGGCGATGCGACGAGATAAGGAGCACCTGTGTTCCCCGACTCGGTGAAGATGTTGACGACCCCACGTGGAAGCGACTCGGCCTCGGCGATGATCCGGGAAACCAGATTGGCGACGAGCGCCGTCTGCCCCGGCATCTTCACGGCGACCGTACGCGGCACCGCCCCGAGGCGTTCCGGCTGGTGCTCAGCAAGGGCCACGGGAAGGCGCTGCTCGCCGAGCCGGACCATCACCGCCGCCGCGTCCTAGCCCGCCGCGCCGCCGACGGCGGGTGGTCGGTACGGGCGCTCGAGGCCGAGATCACCCGCGGCGCAAAGCCGGCGGCGGTGCGTCCCGTTCCGGACCCGGACCAGTGCGCCGTGGCCGCGAAGCTGCAGGACGCGATCGCCAGCGCGACCGGGTGTGAGGCGCGGGCCACGCCGCACCGGCGCGGCTTTCAGATCGTCCTCGACCAGGCCGCCGCCAACAGCCTTGCTCGGATCCTAGGCGGCGAGATGACGGCGCCGTGACGCGAGCGCGCCGCCCAATCGACGAGCCCTCCTGTCGGTGTTCTACGTGGAACACCCGCTCGGGAAGTGCAGCAGAAAGTCAAGCTCAAAGTGCAGCTAGTTGTGATGCACCTGAAGTGGCCCCCGCCCCCGTAAACACTGGGCATTGGCACGGTGAGAGATCCCGACTACCCGCCCTCCACGAGGTCATTCGGGTAGTCGGGATCTCTCACCATGGTCTGTCTGTGCAGACGAGGGCGGGGGCCAATGGGAAGGCCCTGGCTAGTGCTGTTCAAGCATCAGAAGCAAGGAGGGATGAGATGAACAAAACATCAACACCAACGTCAAAAACAACGACCTGGACGGGACCGGCGGTGATCAGCTGCCGGTCGGCGCTGGGGGAGGTGCGGCGGTGAGGCGGAGGTTGGGTCCGGGGCCTGCGAGCGTGGAGGGGTTGTGTTGGCTGGCGCGGGTGGGGCCAGCTCCGATCGATGCGTGGGCGTTTGCGATGGGGTGGGCGCCTGTGACCGCGAGGTCGCACGCGGCGAGGTTGACACGCGCCGGCTGGGTCGAGCGGACCTCGACGAAGCGCGGCCGTGGATCGCTGCTCTTCGCCACGCGCGTCGGGGTTCAAGTGGCCGAGGTGCCGGCACTGCCGGCCCCCGAGCCGGCGCCAACATGGTGGGCTCATCTGGCCGGATGCGCGTGGGCCGCCGCATGGCTGACCGCACGCGACCGCGAGATGATCGGGCCTCGGGAGCTGCTCCTCGATGACGTGTGGAGCGGCGAGCTGAGTGTGGGCGCGGGACGGCGGGTGGTGCACCGGCCGGATCTCGTGGGCGTGGTGCCGGGCCGGCGCCCGGCGGCGATCGAGGTCGAGCTGGCGCGGAAGTCCAAGGCGAGGTTGCGGGCGATCCTTGGCCTGCACGCGCGGTGGATCGCGGCCGGACGCTCCGGAGCTTGCGTGTACGTGTGCGGGGACGACGCGATTCGCGAGCTCGTCGTCAGCCAGGCTGCGTTGGCTGGGCTGCGGCTCGAGGACGGCGGTCTCCGGGTTGAGCTGCTGGGGACGATCGAGGAGCTGGCGCTCGCAGCGAGCGCGGACGCGACCTCCGAAACGCGCACGGCCGGAGCAGCGGGATGAGCTCGGTCGGGGCGATCGCCGACATCGTGGGGATCCTCGCGTTCGGCGCCCTGGGGGCGCTGTGCGCTTGGATCACGCGCCGCTTCACGACGCTCTCGGCGCGCAACTTCTATGCGCCGGCGGCCGTCTCCGTTGCGGTCCTGGGCGTGGCGGTCGGACTGCGCGTCTGGAGGGTCGTGTTGGGCATCGCTCCGGTTTGCGCGTTTGCGATTGCATCCGCGACCCACGGCCGGCGGATGCGGCTCGCGGACCTCGGCGGCTCCCAAGGCGAACTCGTGCACCGGCGGCCTTGGCCCGATCACGTCGCGTACGTGCCGATGGGCGATTCGGACCGCGCTGGGATGCGGTTGCCACCCGGCGAGGGACAGCACATCTTCGCCTGCGGAGCGACCGGCTCCGGCAAGACGACGACGACGCGCCGCGTGCTCGCGGCCCGGACGCTTACGCAGGGGGCGGCGCTGCTGTGGGGCACCCCCGCCCAGGTCGCCGCCCGGGCGGTCGAGCCGATCAAGCAGTCCGAGCCCTACGCGGACAGGCCGGCGCGCCGTGGACGCTGATGCTCGATGAGTTCGGCGCGGTGATCAAGATGGCAGCTGGCCGTGCGGTGGCGATTCTTCAGCGCGGCCGCAGCCACGGCGGACAGGTGATCGTGGTGACCCAGTCGGTCGCTGACCCCGAAGCGCTCTCGGGGCAAGCGGGGCTGCTGGCCAGCCTGACCGACAACTTCGCCGGCGTGGTCGCGCACCGCCAAACGGCGCCCGAATCGCGTGATTGGCTCGCCAAGCTGATG
Source organism: uncultured Solirubrobacterales bacterium (assembly GCA_963763525.1). Classification (GTDB taxonomy): domain Bacteria; phylum Actinomycetota; class Thermoleophilia; order Solirubrobacterales; family Solirubrobacteraceae; genus Palsa-465. The sequence continues at coordinate 192,848 of CAVXPA010000001.1, read as the reverse complement.
GGAACCAGAGCGCTGTGGCAAGCAACCAACCAGACGACCGGGCACGGCTCCCAGCATTCCGGGCGCGGCTCGGCGCGACGCGTGGGCGAGTTCAGGATCGGATCCGACGCGTTCGCTGAGCTCGGGCAGGGGGAAGCGATCATCTACACGACCCTGGGGCCAGATCCGCGCCGGGTCACGATCGTGCCGGTCGCGCTCCGCGTGCGCGAGCCGGAGCGGATTGGCAGCGGCGGGCGTCACGCCTGCGAGGTCCGCGTCCACCCCGAGGTCAGCTTGCCGGCGACCGGCTCGGACGGCGCGGGAGGGAACACTCTCATCGGGCCCGATCGCGAAAGCGCGGGACTGTGAGCAGCGCGCTCACCGGCGGGGACCGACGAGCCCGCGGGGCTACACGCTGGCCCGGTCAGCGATCTATCGACGAGAAGCCGCGAAGCCGCGCTCGAGTGCCCGAGGAAGGTCGCGGGACGCCGCGGCAGCCCCGCCACGCAGCGCCCTCAAGGCAGAACCATTCAGCCGAAGGTCGTGGTCGTGAAGCGCGACGAGCACGCCTGCGAGGATCGCCGCGCCGAGCAGTGGGCGCAGCCAGCGCAGCAGCCGCCAGCCGAGATAAATGCGGGCCAGCGTGCCCATGCCGCTATCCCACCGCGCGCGCCGGCCGGTACGTGCGGCGCAGGTCCGCGGCGAGCAGTCCGGCGACCGCAGAGAGCTCACGGAACGCGGCCGCGAGCGCCGCCGGCGAGGTCCCCGCCAACGCGGCCGCCAATCCCGCGGTCGCGCCGTCGAAGCGCTCCCACAGCTCCGGAGGCCCGGGGCGCGTCATCCCGGGTGTCAGCTCGGGCGCCAGCGCGAACTCGCCCTCGATCGTCCGCGAGCGCCAGCCAAGCCCCCCCTCGGCGGCGAGCTCAAACGCCGCGGCCTGCTCGGCCGCCGCATCCGCGAGCGCCCTCAACCGCGCTGGAAACCCGGCGTCCGGAGGCGCGAGCGCGTGCGCATCGAGGGCGGATTCCCAGCTCTGTCCGGCCGACATCATCTGCTCGACGATCTTCGCGACCTCAACCGCCACTGCCGACCCGGTCCGGATTCGTGATCAGGGACGAGAGCAGATCGCGCGCTGGATCGGCCGGCCCCGGGCGACGAGCGCCGGCTCGCGTCGAGGGCCTGCTGCTGGCGCTGCTCGGAGAGCATCCGGTCGACCTCGCTCTGGCGGATCCGCCAGAACCGCGCCCCGGCGCGGTGCGCTCTGAGCTTGCCCTCCTTGATCCACTCGCGCACCGTCGGCTCCGTCACGCCCAAGAGCTTGGCGACGTCCGCGACGCTCAGCAACCGGTCCTCGCTGTCTGCCATCAGTCCATCGATCTGGGAAGATTAACCACGTCCAACCATTGCTATCCTACACCCCCAGTAGGGGATGTCGTCAACATCTAGTCACCACATCAACGAGCTCGCGGCGCGCCGGCAGAAGCGCCAACGGCGCCGGGCGGTCTCTCCCGGCGCCGAGAAACCGCCCAGCCCGCCGGTCTCGGCGCTCGAAGCACGTGACCTGCTGCGCGACCTCCTCACGAACCCGCTGCCTGCAGATCCTGATCCCGTTTCCCCTGACGGCGCCACCGGGGAAACGCCTTTGATCGGCCGTAACGAGTCAGCGCACGCCGACGCTCCAGCTGACGCCCTAACTTCGAAGCCGCGTCGGGAGGCCGAAGGGATCGACGAGCTCGTACGCCGCGTCCAAGCCGGCAGCGAGGCGATCGCCGCACAAGCGGCAAGCGTCAGCCAGCAACGGAGGCGCGACGGCACCGCGAATCTCTCACCCGGCGCCGCACCCCGGAGACGTCACGCGCGCCGACACATCACCCAAGCAAGAAGGTCTGCTCGCGATGCCGTCCAGACGGCGAGCGACCTGGCTCATCGGAACGGCTGCCGTCTTGCTCGCCGGGGTCGGGCTCGCAATCTCACTCAACCAGTGGGGTGGACCTCACCGCGCCAGCGCCTCCAGCTCGCACCTAGCAGCGACGAAGCTCACCGCTGCGTCGCTCACAGGACATGGCCGCGGGGCCCGAACGTCTGCTGGCTTCGTCAACCGAGACCTCGGGTCGAGCAGCGACCTTCGACCCGGCCCGACGCCCGGAGCGCTGGCCGACACGGTCGCCACGCTCATGCGTGACCTCACCGATCGTGTAGTAGCGCGCGCCACGAGGCGAGCACGCAGTCGGCCGACGATTCGCCGTCTGGCGCCACGGAAGCGGGCGACGCCGCCGCGGAGCACCTCGTCAACGGTGTCGGCGGGCACGCCCGCGAGCTCTCGGACCTCGCAAGCACAATTTGTGACCACCCAAACCACGGTGACGACCGGCGCCGCAGATGACGCGGCGCCGCCGTCGTCAAGCCCGAGCCAGGAAACCGCGTCGACGCCCACCACGTCATCGGCTCCCGCTGATGGCGCTGGCTCTGGCACGAGCAGCAGCGTCGCAAGCGGGAGCCCCGCTTCGTCGCATGCAAACTCGTCGCCGAGCGCCTCGATGGCGTCGGGGCCGATCGGCTACGGCTCGGCGGTCGGATCGAACTGCAACCCGAAGTGTTCCTAGGGCCAGCTCAACAGGGAGGGAAAGACATGCATCGGCGAATCATCGACTGGCTCAAGCACAACGCTCTGGCCGGCGTCGCGATCGTCCTCGCGCTAGGCGCCGGTGGCGGATACGCGATCGCCGCCAGCCGCAGCACCACGATCACAGCGTGCGCCGATAACCGCACCGGCGTGCTGCACCTCACGCACAAATCCCGTTGCGCGCGCGGGCAAACACGCGTGTCGTGGGATCAAACCGGCCCGCGCGGAAACGCCGGGCCGATCGGCCCGCAAGGCATACAGGGTCCCCAGGGACTCCCGGGAGTGCAGGGACCGCCCGGGCCTAGCGGAGCGCCGGCCACCGCATTTGGAGTCGTCGGCGCCAACGGCAACGTCGGCATCGGCGCCGAGGGACTCGCTGCAGAGCGGCTCGCCACGGGCACCTACGAGGTCACGGTGACAGCCCCAGCATGCGCCCAGGCGATCAACAACGTTCCGACGGTGACGGTTTCTGACTCTAACCCATCCGTGGACGTGAAGATCCCGCCCACGACCACCCAGGTGTAAACAGTGAACTGCTGGTTATCGATCGTCTCGCCGATCCAGGCTTCCTGGGACGCCCCCGCGCTCTGCCCCGCCGGTGGCGAGCGCTCGTGTTCACGCTGGCCGCGGCGATTATGGCCGCATGCCTGAGCGACGCGCCAGCTCGAGCGGGGACGCTGACGGTACTCGCCAATGCGACCAATTGCAGCGCGCTCGCCCCGGTTACGAACGCGCCGGACCTGGCGCTCTCGCCAGCCTGGGGGTGTCCGATGCTGATCAGCAACGTGAACGAAGACGTATACCCGCAGAACACGTTCGCTCAACTGATCAGCTACGCCCCCGCCGGGATCTCGATCGTCTCAGCCACGGTCGCTGGGGCGCTCGCGGACGGCGGATGTTGCGGATCGCACTGGTGGACCGGGTCCGTGTGGGCCGGAGCAGGGGATACGTGGACCGGCACGAGCTCCTTCACCGACAGCTTCCCCGCCGGCAGCACCTACTGGGGAATGCAGATGTGGTGCGTGAATACCAGCTGCGCAAAGGGCAGCATGAGCGCCACATCAGTCACGCTGACCGGCGTCGAGAACCAGGCCCCCAGCATCACCGCCGAAGGGTCCGACAACCTGTGGTACCAAGGCGGCCACTACATCTGGAACCCACCCGGCGATCCTTGGCCGCTCACCCTATGGGGCGCAGATCCATCCGGAGTCTGCAGCTTTGATGCAACAGTTGGAGCCGTCCGGCTCGCCTGCCCGATGGCGGCACCGAACCAGCACGCCTGGCAGCAATGCCCCAATCCGAACATCTGGACGCCCGACCAGGGCGCAGAGGTGGACACAACGAGCTACGTCCCCAGCGACGGCGCCCTCCCGCTGACCGCGCAGGCGGTGAACGCAGCGGACGATGCAGCAACGGTGTCTAAGCCTCGATCCACCGATCGGTTGGGTTGGTGAGGTGGCATTGGTGAGTTTTGCCGGAGTGAGGGTCGGGATCTGAGGTGTTGTCTAGGTCGAGGCGCTTGCGCGGTAACACGGACGCCTGAAATCCTGGTTCACACCCGGTTTCCGGCAGGGTGAGTGGGCCGGTGTCGGCCGCGGGGTCGGCTGGTGTTGGTGGTGAGCGACGCGGGCGGTCAGGCGCGGGCAGGGAGCGCGCGGATCGCGTCCAGAACGGTGGTGAACTGGTGCTGCCAGGGCCAGCGGGCTGGCATCCGGAGTGTCCATTGGCGGCTTGTGCGCGTCAGCCGGGCGGGGATCTGCAGCAGCTCTCGTCGGCGGGAGCGGGCGGTCTGGACGGGCTCGTTGGGGAGGCCGATCTGGGTTGCCCAGCGTCCGAGGTTGTGCGCGAGCGCGGCGATCACGGTCCAGGCGCTGTTGGCGTTCATGCGGCCCGAGGGGAAGTGCGCGAGTGCCTGGTCTTTGAGGTCGCGGATCACCAACTCGACGGTGGCGTGGTCGCGGTGATCGATATCGGCGACCAGGGTCGGGACGGTGCGGTTGGTCGCAAAGCAGTGGTGGCGCCAGTCGGGGAACAGCTCGGCCTGCGCGCCGATCAGGCGGGTGCGGCGCACGATCAGCCTGAAGCCCTGCAGCTCGGTCTCGGCGATTTGCGCCTCGCCGTCTTCGGGATAGTCAGCGACGGTCACCCAGTCGCTCTCGGGGATCTGCTCGATCAGCGCGCGGATCGTCTTGGTCAGCTTGACGCCGATTGAGAACAAGATCCCGCGCGCGTGGAGGTCCGCAAACGCCTTGTGGTTCTCAAAGCCGGAGTCGGCGCGGATGACGATCGTGCCGGTGTGCCCGGCGCGAGACACGCGGGCGATCAGCTCGTCAAGGAACCGGACGATCCCGCGCTGGGTGTTGGCCTTGCCCTTGCGGTTGCGGATGTGCAGCACCTCCCCGGTGTCCGCGCGTACGGCCGCGATCGGGTGATACCCGCGCTTCTTGGTGTACCCGTAGCAGGCGCCCTGCTTCTGGTAGCCGTGCACCTCGCCGACGAAGCTGTCGATGTCGATCACCAACGGCCCCTCGCCCGGCCCCGCTCCCGCCTCCCACGCCCGACAGAGCGCGTGATCAAGGACGCGGTCGAGCTGGCGGACATGCCCGAAGGTGAACGCCCGCAGGAACGTTCCCAGCGTCGAGGGCGCCATCACCCGGTGCCCCAGGATCAGCCCGGTCGACCCGGCCCGCAGCACGTTCATGTCATCGACGCTGTCCGCGCCGGCGAGCATCCCGTGCACCAACGACATGACCTTGCGGCCCGGCAGCGCCGCCCCCGGCAACCTGGGGTCAAGCCACACCGACTCGTTCACCAGCTCTTCGATCCCCAACCGATCCGCGAGCGTGGCTGTCAACAGCAGTCCGGCGTCGCTGATCAGCCGCTGCTCATCGAACTGGACTCGTACCGAGTCCAGGTTGACAGGGCCTTCGGGAACGTCCGAGCTGTCATGCACCATATCGGTGTCTGAGACGCTCGAGGTCGACAACGATCCCGTCAGCGTCTCGTTGAGCACGCCCGATGATCCCAACCCGACGGCGTGGGTCAAACCATCGCGTGATCGTGCAGTCGGCCGCCGCCGCCGGCCCGAGCGGCATCGCCGGCGAGGTGTGCTCGGTCGACGGCGGCGCTGACCAGACCTACACCTCAGGCGGGGTCACGGTCGATGGGGACGGCGTGCACACGATTACGTGCACCGCCTGGAACCGCGCCGTCGATCCGCAGGGCGCCCCGCAATACGGCAGCGCGTCAGAGACGATCGACATCGATGAATCGCCACCGAGCATCTCATTCGAGCCCGTCAACCCGGCGGATCCCACCGAGGTCGTAGCCGATACGGCAGATAGCGAGTCCGGAGTGGCCGGCGGCAGCCTCCAGATCGCGCTCGCCGGGAGCAACGCCTGGACGAGCCTGCCGACCAGTTTCGATGGATCGCATCTCATCGCTGACGTCGATGACTCTGATCTGCGCGGCACCTACGCGTTCCGAGCGACGGCGTGCGACAACGTCGGCAACTGCACCTCGACACAGACCGAGCGGACGCTCCCGCTCCGTGAGCCAACCGTCACAACGATCGGCTTAACCGCGGTCGACGCGCCGGCAAAAGTCGTACGCGAAAAAGTGCTCATCGATGCGCGCTACCGACTCGTCCGCCGTCACCACCTGACTGTCCGCGTCAGGACCGGCGGCCGCTGGATCACGGTGCGACTGGTGATCCGCCGGAACGTCAGCTGCACGCACAGGCTCATCCGAACCGAACCTCGTCGCTGGCGCGAGTTGACCGCGTGTCGCCCGCTCACGCCGCACACGACGAGCAGCGCGACAGTCCCGTTCGGCACGCCAACTGGACCGCTCCACGGTCTTCTGACCACCTCCGACGGCGTCCCCATCGCCGGCGCGACGCTCGAGATCCAGACGGCGCCCGACAACGGCCTGGGACAGTTCACGCCGATGGCCCTCGTCACCACAGGCGCTGGCGGGACCTGGTCAGCGATCCTCCCGCCCGGTCCGTCATCGGCGATCCGAGCCGTATACGCGGGGTCAGCCACTCTGCTGCCCGCCAGCGCCCAAGTTTCAGTCCAAGTGCCGGCCAAAATCACGCTGACCATCCGTCCGCGAGAGGTGGCGTGGCGAGAAGCGACCACCATCAGCGGACACTTGGCCGGCGGCTACGTCCCACCAGACGGCGTCGCGCTGAGGCTCATGGTCGGTTACCCCGGCACCAGCGGCGTGCCCGTCCTCGCCTTCCGCACCGACGCCAGCGGCTCGTTCTCGATCCGCTGGCGCTACCCCGCCGGCCGAGGCGTCATCACCCTCGCGTTCTGGGTCGCCACGACCGCGACCGAGAGCGACTATCCGTTCGCCGCGAGCACCAGCCCGCGAGTCAAGGTCACGTTCGGACGACGCGCGTCGAGCGGACCAGTTGTCCGGCCGCGCCCCCGCAGGATGAAGCACCCGGAAGAGCTCTGATCGCAATCCATCGTGACGACGGGCGGGCGCACACCCGATGACGGCCGGCAGTTGCGGGGACTCGGGGTGCCGCCTATCGACGCACCAAGCCCCGGCGGCTGCAGCTGTGCACCCGCTGAGCAGCAAGGAGCACGCAGCCCGTCGCCCACGGAGACGCGGGCGCCCCGAACCCCTTGCAATTAAAAGCCGGTCGCGGCGCCAGGCGAAGACTCCTATGTCAAGGTCTGGGACGTTGGAGGGGCTCACCGGCACCGCGAAAGGCACGTGCTTGCAACCATCTGGTTGCTGGTCGGTGCGTTGTAGGGCGTTGTCCGGGCACGCAAGGACGCGTCGCGATCTATTGGTCGCGACGTACGGGGGGCGTTCAGCCCTGTCCTCGCCGGAGGGTGGCGCTCGCCGCGGCGCCGTCAAGGAGGCCGCTGTGCGGCTCGCTGGCGCTCGGCCCTGACGGGCCCTTCCTTGACTGCGTCGCGTCGCGCGCGGTTAGGCAGCGAGGAGGGGCTGGGCGGGGTGTGCGGCCAGGTCGCGGATCATGCGTCGGTAGACGACGTCTGAGAGGTGGCGCTTGAGGACGCGGCGGGCCTCCTTCTTGGTGTGGTGGTTGGCGCGCGCGCCGGCGTAGATCGCCTTGGCGCGCGGCTCGCAGCGCAGCTGGGTGACGGCCATCCGGTGCAGGACCGCGTTGATCCGCCGGTTGCCGCCGGGGTTGTAGCGGTGGCGGACCGGCTCGCCGGGGCCCTCGGCGCTCGAGGCGGGCAACGGTGCGGTGCCGTTGAAGCGGCGAAAGCCGCCCTCGGTGAACCGGCGGGGGTCGCCGACCTCGACCAGCAGCTCTGCGACCGACCGGGTGGAGAGACCGCAGAGCTCGCCCAACGTCGAGCCGCTCTGGCGCACGAGCGCCTGCAGGGCAACGGTGACCTGCTTCTCCTCGCGGTCAAGCGCCTTGATCTGCGCGTGGTATCCGTCGAGCAGCTGCAGCCGTAGCCGGGTAGGCGCGTCATAGCGCCGCCGTCGATTGCGACGCTGCAAGGCTGCGAGCCTGGGCCTGACGGCCTTGCTGTCGGGAAGCTCCTCGCGCAGCTCGAGCGGCAGCTCGCACAGCAAATGCTCGGCCTCGTTGACGAGATGCTGGCGACTGGTGAGGATCGAGCGGCGCCGGTTGTTCCACAGCGCCAGCAGCTGATGCAGCTCACAAGGCCCCTGGTCCTGTCCGGCGCGTTTGAACGCCTTGGGCAGCAGCGAGTGCGCCAGCGTCTCCCGCGCGATCCGCTCGGAATCCAGCATGTCGGACTTGCCGCGCTGACGCGCCCGATCCTGCCGCGGCGTGCGGTTAGCGCACACGTCGCGCACGTCATAGCCCCGGCCGGCGAGGAAGATCGCCGTGTGACGCCCCCAGCCAGCGGCATTCTCCACGCCCCAGCGAGCGATCTGCCCAAACTGGCACGCCCATGCCTCAAGCGCCCGATGCCCGCCACCGGACACCCTGAAGTGCTCAGACGCCACGATCCCGCCGCGGGGATCCACGACCGTCGCGGTCAGCGTCAGCTTGTGCGGATCGACCCCCACCACATTGCCGGCATGATCCGGCGTGATAAGCAGGTGCGATGCTCCCGGACCGCGCTTCTGAGTTCTTCTCACCTCGACCCCTCCTCAGCGGTATGTTGACGGCGGACCGGCCGACAACATCCCGGTGGGCGCCCCCCTTTAACGGGGCAAACACTCCTTATCAAGTCAGGCCGATCCTCGAAGGCAAGAACCGAGGCCGACACTTCGCCCGAAAGACAACCCTCGCCGGGGAAGTCAGATCGCTTTGGAGTCAGACCTCGGTTCAGCCTTCGACCCTACGCGAACCGTCGCCCGCGGGGGCACCCAGATTCAACACCGGGATCGCTTGCGCGAGGGAGAGGCCTTCCGGCGACGCCGACGCGCGTGATCCCCTTGTCGCCTTTGCGCTCGTCCGCTGCGGGGAGGTCGCGACGATCGCTCTCGAGGAATGGGCTCGTCGCGCCACCGGCGCGGCTCGACCGAACGGGGTCCGTGTTAGCCAGAATCGAGCAATCACCCGCTCCTCCCTCCGCGGAAAAGGAGGGCCTTCGAGTCGTCGTTCAGGACGCCGGGTGGACCGGAGGAGGGGCTGGTCTCGCAAGTGGCGAGGAGCGAGACGCTCGTCGTCTCAGGGTCGTGACCTGGTTTGTTCTCGTCGCGGTACTCGTCCGTCCGACCGGCTGCGTCCCTTTCCTTCCAGACCCGGAGTGAGAGACTTGCTCCCGGCGGACCAGCCGCATGTCGACGTCCCAGACGCATTACGCAAAGAGCGCAGACGTTCATATCGCCTACCAGGTGGCTGGCGAGGGTCCGATCGATCTTGTGTTCGTGAACGGCTGGGTCACCAACCTCGAGTTGATGTGGGAGGACGCGGGCTGGAGCGCGTTCTTCCGGCGGCTGGCGGCGTTCTCGCGGTTGATCTTGTTCGACAAGCGCGGCACGGGCCTGTCGGATCGCGTTTCGGTCCGGGAGATGCCGACGCTGGAAGAGCGGATGGACGACGTGCGGGCTGCGGTGTTGGACGCGGTCGGCTCGAGCCGGGCGTTCGTGTTCGGCCTTTCCGAGGTGGCCCGATGAGCGTGCTGTTCGCCGCGAGCTATCCGGAGCGCGCCCGCGGGCTGGTGTTGTACGGCAGCTTTCCGCGCATCACCAGCAGCGAGGACTACCCGTTGGGGTTCGCGCCCGGGCAGATCGTGCAGGTGCTCGAGCTCGCCGAAAGCTCATGGGGGGATGGGACGTTCAGCGGCAACTTGCTCGCACCCAGCGAGCTTCCCGGACGACTCCCATATTTCGCTCGGCTCGAGCGGGAGGGCGCGAGCCCCGGAGCGGTGATCGCGCTCATTCGCATGGTCGCCGACATTGACGTCCGCGCGGTCCTGCCATCGATCTCGGTACCGACTTTGATCCTGCATCGCGATCGCGACGCGATCGCACCGATCGAGGGAGCGCGCTACATGGCCAGCCAGATCCCCGGTGCGGAGCTCGTGGAGCTGGAGGGCGAGCACTCCCGGCTCACCGGGGACACAGACACGATTCTCGACCGCGTCGAGGAATTCGTCACTGGCAGACGCGGCGAGCGTCGCCCCGACCGGGTGCTCGCGACCGTGATGTTCACCGACATCGTCGACTCCACAGCGCAGGCCGCGGCGCTCGGTGACCGTCGTTGGAGCGAGCTGCTCGAAGATCATTACCGGCTGATCCGTCAGCAGCTACCGCGTTTCGGGGGCCTCGAGGTCAAGACGATCGGCGACGGGTTCCTCGCGACCTTCGACGGCCCGGCGCGGGCTGTGCGGTGTGCGTTGGCTGCGATCGCAGCGAACCGCGAGATCGGGGTCATTCTGAGGGCCGGGCTGCATACCGGCGAGTGCGAGCGCCGCCGCGAGGACATCGCTGGGATTGCCGTGCACATCGGCGCGCGTGTGACCACGCTCGCCGGCTCCGGGGAGGTGCTCGTATCGCGCACCGTCAAGGACCTCGTCGCTGGCTCGGGCCTTCAGTTCGAGGACCGCGGCAGCCATGCCCTGAAGGGCGTCCCGGACGACTGGCAGCTGTTCGCGGTCAGCTCGTAGACGGTCGCCGCTCGGCAGCTGACGCGAGCTCGGCTGCGGTGAGCTCGCGCGTGACATCGACGAGCAGATCGACGTCCTCCGTCTGGGTCAGCCAGTTGACGATCGCCGGTCGCAGCGCGGCCTTCCCCGCGTACGTGGTGGAGCCCACGAACACCCGTCCGTCAGCGCGCAGCGCGGCGCCGAGCCGGTTATTGAGCTCGTCAAGCTGCTCACCGCTGAGCCCCGGCGGGTGTGCCCGGAAGCAGACGATGTTCAGCGGCACGTCCGCCAGCCGCTCAAGCTCGGGAGCGCTGTCCACCCGGTCGGCCAGGTGGCGCGCGAGCGCGACGTGCCGCTCGACCATCGCTCGGTAACCGGTCCGTCCATACGCGCGCAGCGTCGCCCAGACCGCAAGCGCGCGGGCGCGGCGCGAGCTCTCCGGCGAGAGGAAGCCGAAGTTCGGGTGCGGATCGTCGGGGGCAGGCAGATACGGCGCGCCGACGTTCAGCGCGCGCGGCAGCCGCTCCATCTCGCGAACAAACGCGAACCCGCAGTCGTACGGAACGTTCAACCACTTGTGCCCGTCCGAGATAACCGAGTCGGCCCGTTCGACTCCGTCGGTCACGCATAGCTCGGCCATATCGTGCAGGCGATCGGGATGCTCGGCCTGGGTGGAGCGAACGTCCGCCGCCTGGCAGGAGACGATGTCGGCCGACGTCAGCCAGTCCGCGCCCACCGCGGCCGGCGTGCCGCCACGGCGCGCCGACCATTGTGATCGCCAACGCGGGCGAGGTAAACACAGGCGATTTCGGCCCGATCGTTACCGTCGCCGACGAGTACTTCAAGGTCTCCGAGAAGGTCGAAGCGCTCGACGGCGGTCAAGGTCCGTTTCGGCGAGATCCAGTGCCTCGCCGATCCGAAGCCCGGCGCGCCAAGCATCACAATCAGGGCACACAGCCGTGCGCCGTCCGGACCGTCGCCGGCGGCGCGCATCACCGCGACGATCTCCTCGATCGTCGGCGGATCGGCCGGGTAGCGGAGGCCCTTGTTCCTCGGGGCTCGGCCTTCGTGACACCCCGGGCATCGTGGCCGGCGAGCGGCGATGACCGGCAGCATCCAGCGTTAGGGATTGCATGTCCTCTCCTCCTTGAGGTGTTGATCGGACCGGCCGATCGTCGCGCTCGACACAGCGCGTCCGGGCGACCTGGCAGAAGAGAGACCAAGCGGGCATCTTTTCGTATTACAATAAGCGGGTGGAGATTCACGACTCCGCGCGCAAGCACGGCGTCGCCGACCACGACATCCTCCACGCAATCGACTATGCGCTCGCGATCGAAGACGCCGGAGAGGACCCCGACCGTTGGCTGCTTATCGGCCCGGACACCGCAGGCAACCTGCTTGAGGCGGTCGTGCTGATCACTGCCGAAGGCGGGCAGATCGTGATCCATGCGATGCCGATGCGCGACAAGTACGCGAGGCTGCTCGAACCATGACCAAACCACCCATCCATGGACACACGAAATCCGGCCGCCCGATCACCGATCAGGACATCGAAAGTCTCGCCGCCGAAGCCGAGGCCAGCTACGACGCTGAGACGCTGATTGCACGACGCAACAAGCGTGGCCGGCCCACGCTCGGAAACGCCCCCTCCAGCGTCGAGTCAGTCCGGCTGGACCCTGAACTCCGCCGCCAACTAGTCGACCGCGCCGAAGCCGAGGGAACCACCACTTCTGAGCTGATCCGCGAAGCGCTCCGCCGCTACCTTCGAGCGGCCTGACCAGCACACACCCTCGGCTGGCGAATCTCAGGGGCTGGCGCGTTGTCCTGCTCAAGACCTGCTTCGGTATCAGCGCGATAATCCGCGGCGCGCCAAATTGACTCGAACTCGTCCGCTTCCCGCCGCGAGCATCAGCCAGCCGAAGTCCGGGGTCGCGCTCGTGCTGCTCGTTCGACCGGTGGTGGTCGTCGTCAGCTGAGCTTGGGTTCTGGCTTTGGTTGAGGGTCGTAGAGGTTGAGGACGAGCTGTGCAGTCGCCTCGGCGGTGGCGGGGCGGAAGGCGGAGCCGAATGCCGCCTGCTCGAGCGCGACGCCGAGCATCGCGGCCCAGAACCCGCGCGCCTCGGCCTCCGCGCTTGCGCGGATTCGCCAGCCGCGCTTGGTCAGGTTCTCCACGACCGCACGCTCGCCCTCGCGGTAGAGCCGCTCAAACGCGTCTGTCACGCCTGATACTAGTTTCGGCCTGGTGCGGGCCAACAGGACCGCCTCCGCGAAGAACATCAGAGCCGGTGAGTCAAGCGCTGTACGGACCAGAGCTCTTACATACGTAGCTGGCGTCCGAGTCCGCGCGGCCGCACGCTCCACCCGGGTCGCCAGATGCAGCACGTCGCGGCACGCCGCTTCGACGAATAGGGCTTCTTTGGTGCCGAAGTAATAGCCCAGCTGGCTCGGGAACACGCCTGCCTCTCGGGCGATATCCGGCTTGGAAACGCCGGTGAGTCCACGCTCACGAAACAGCCTGCTGGCTGCCTCGAGGATCGCTCGCCGGGTTTCCTTGCCCGCCGCATACACGCCCCGGTTGGCAGACGGACCGCCCTCATCGGCTGAAGAAGCAACGTTAGGCGCGGGCGAATTGGCCAAAGTCCGGCTCACCATCCGACGATTATTGTCGAGCCGACCAAATTGTCAAGAGGTCAACCTTGGCGGCGCGACCGAGCTTTGCCAACGGTGGACCGATAAGGGCACCGCACTACCGAGAACGTGCAGCGCGGCCGTCGAGCGGTTGCAGTTGCATCGCGAGGGTGTCGATGGATCGATCGACCGGTTCAGGTAATGTTGGTCGCTGCAGCAAAGTTGGGCTTGACATTTTTAGTCGGTCCGACAATAATGGCGGCTGTGAGTGCAGCGTCTGACAGCAGACCAGCTGGATTAGTCCGTGCGAGCCAATGGCCGATCTACGAGCCGGCCCGCATCGTGCCTAGCCACGAGGCGGACGCGGTCGTTATCGCAGCAGCGCGCTGCGTGCGGCCCCGGCCCGGAGGTGAGACTGCGCTTGGGGCACGGAGGCACGGCGCGGACGTGTATCCACGACAGGGAGGAAGCCGATGAAGTTCGGAGTCACGATCTTGGCGGCTGATTTTTCGATGCGGCCGGATGAACTGGCGGTCGCGGTTGAGGAGCGAGGGTTTGAGTCGCTGTTCTTCCAGGAGCACACGAACATCCCAGTGCTGCATAGGACCAATGGGCTACCGCCTCAGTTTCGCATCTCTTTGACCTGTTTGTCGCGCTGAGCTACGCCGCGGTGGCGACGACTCGCCTGCGGGTGGGCAGCGGCATAAATCTCGTGCCGCAACACCATCCGATCAACGCGGCGAAGGCATTGGCGAGCATCGATGTGCTCTCCGAGGGGCGCCTGCTATGGGGCGTAGGCACCGGGTGGATAGACGGCGAGATAGCTAACCACGGCTTTAACCCCAACAGCCGGTGGTCAGTAACCGCGGAGTACGTGCGCGCGATCCGCACCATCTGGAGAGAGAACAGGCCCGAGTTCCACGGGCGGTACGTCGACTTCGATCCCATGTGGTCCTGGCCGAAGCCGCTGAGACCCGAGGGGCCACCGCTCTTGTTGGGGGGCAGCGGCCCGCGGATTCTCGAGCGGGTGGTCGAGTTCGGTGACGAGTGGTTTCCGGAGGACTACCAAACGCCCGAGAAGCTGGCCGTACAGATCAAGCAACTCCAGGAGGCTGCAGAGCGTGCCGGACGTCGGCCGATTCCTGTCAGCATCTTTGGCCCCAAGCCAAAGCTCGACTACTGGAAGCGCCTAGCCGAGGCGGGGGTCCACCGGATCGTGCCCTACATCCCGTCAGCCGATCGTGACACGATCCTCGCGGCGCTCGACGAGCTCGCCAAGCTCAGGGACGCGCTCTTGGGCGCAGCCCACACCAAGGAGATGGTGTAGATGCCTAGCACAATGCGCGCGGTCGTCCTTGATGCCCCCGGACCGCCCTCTGCCTTGGTGATCCGTGAGCTCCCGATTCCGGTACCGCCCATCGGCTGGGTCCTGATCAGGGTTAAGGCGTTCGGGCTCAACCGCCTTGAGCTCTACCTCCGGCTGGGGCTGTCGGAGGGCGTCACCTTTCCCAGGGTGCCGGGCATCGAGGCGACCGGGGTAGTCGAACCCTGTCGCGGCGGGGAGTTCCGGCGACTCCACGGGCCCTGCTCAGCGCGGCAAGCGCAAACGTGGGCGGCGTCGCGGCGCCGAACAACGTGGCGGTGACCGCCGAGGCTCCCTATCCGCGCATTGCAGGGAAGGCGGCACCGCGCCTGCGATGCTCTTGCCAGAAGCAGAGCAGGGGACTGGCCGCCCGTATCGACCGAGCGGCTCGTGAGCTATGCGTCCGCCACGCGGCTTCCCCAGATCTCGTGAACCGGGAACTTGTCGGGCTCCGGAAGCTCAACGCCGGCCGTCTCCAGCGCGGCCTTGAGTCCGCCGTCCCAGGCCTGCTGCCGCGCTTCCTCCGATTCCCAAATCTCACTGACTCGAAGATCCGACCCCTCACCGAACATGACGTGCAGTTGGATTACTGGAGGGGGCCCGCCGGGGCTATTCTCCTGAAGGATCTCGGTGACCTTGTCGTATTGCTCGCGGGTCAGCGACGACGGTGTGTAGCGAATTAGGATTGACATGGCACGACTCTAACCGAAGGACAGCCACGCCACCCGGTCGGTTGTGGGGGAGGCAGGGTCGCGGCGTGCTGGACACGAGCCAGGAGACGTGTCCACTGCCCGATGATTCGGCGCTCGCCGCGGCGGCGACCGCATTGAACGATTCCGATGCCTGGAGCCAGATCGTCGACCGGAATGGCGGTGGGCGTATGCGAGCAACGATGTCCGCCTGAGCCCGCGGTGCCAGCGCTGGTACCCGCGCGACTCCGAATGCAGGGCTCCTGCCGTGGATCGGTTGCGTCTCGCATCTCGCCACTTGCGAGACCAGCCCGACCTCCGGTCCACCCGGCGTCCTGAACGACGACTCGAAGGCCCTCCTTTTCCGCGGAGGGAGGAGCGGGTGATTGCTCGATTCTGGCTAACACGGACCCCCGTTCGGTCGAGCCGCGCCGGTGGCGCGACGAGCCCATTCCTCGGGAGCGATCGTCGCGACGTCCGAGTGCGGACGAGCGCAAAGGCGACGATGCGCTCGTCCGGAGCCCCGTCCGTATCGTCGCGACGCCGCACGACCGGATCGTCGCCGATGCAGTCGCGGGCCGTCCGGCGGGTCGGGACGAATGCAATCGTCTGCAGAGGCGTCCGTTCCGCGCGTACGCGAGGGAAGCCGCGGGTCGAGCGGAGATGCCCCTCGCGCGAGGGAAGCAGGAGCGATGGGCGCCGGGAAGCGCTGTGGCGGTTCCGCCGCCGAGCTATCGCGGCGATATGGAATGGCTGATGCGCCTAACGCCGGTCCCGGCGATCATCGCGCCGGTCCCCACGGTCATCGCGTCGGTCCTCACGCCGATCCCCGCGACGTCGCACCCCACGAACCGCGACTGCGGCCGTCCCGGCTGCCGCAGCGGTCCGCGCGACCGGTCGCCCTCCCAGCACTCCACCACCAGCACGTCGACCTCGACCCAACATCTCAGTCTCCTTCCTTGATCGCCGCTTCATCGGCCTCGACTGCGGCCGCAATCGCCTGGATAGGGATCCGGCCGCTGGCCACCAGCTGTCCGCCCGACTTGCGGGCAGCGGCGCCGAACGGGGCGGCCCAGACGTTCTCCCAGATCAGCACGGCGGCGACGCTCCCGGGCTCCAGTGCGGCCCCGATCGCCTCGACGTCGTCGGCGGCGAGGAGCATCGCGAGTTCGGTCTCGAGCTCGAGCAGTTCCGCGAGGTCGCTGTCGCCGAAGTCGTGAGACTCGAAGCCCTCCACGGAGCCGTCGAGATCCTTCTTAAGGATCAGTATGTCGAGCACGCGGATAACGCCGCGCTTGATCAGCGCGGACAGCTCGGCGGCCATCGCGCCCGAGAAGTTCGCGGTGTCGGCCGGGAATTCGACGACGATGTAGTCAACAGGCCCCAGCTCGTCTACGTCGGTGTCGTTCATCGGATTGACCTCCATCGGTGCTGCCGCGCCCCCTCGGTCGGGGGCCCTGACCCACGCAAGCTAGCGCACGGGAACGCGGCGACATCATCCAGATGGGATGAGGACAAGCGCGTAGCGCCGCCGGGCCGGGCGTCCCGACACGCGCGTGATCGCCGTCACCCGATGCGGACGATGCGAATGTGGCAAGCCAGTCCTGGGATGGGCGCAGTCGATACGGGCGCGCGGCATCGCGATTCGCTCTACATGTGCTTGTGTCTTGGACGCGACACGCAGCAGCTCCGCCCGGGCGGGGGACAGACTGCCGCTTGGTGGTCGAGATTGGCCGCGCAAGTGTTGGCAAAGCCGGGGAACAGCCGGCTCGACTGGCTTTCAGCAGGTCGGTGCAAAATCGGCGTCGTGGCAGGTAGATCCTCGTGTGCGTCGAAGATGTTTGGAGTTTTGATCCCGTGCCTTGGAAGGGGGCCGGATGAGCTATCCGCTTGACCGCAAGCTGACAGTCGAATTCATCGGCATGTTCTTATTCATGTTCACGGTCGGGATGGCGACCAACAAGGCGGGTGCGGGCGCGCTGGCGCCGCTGGCGATTGGGTCAGTGCTGATGGTGATGGTGTTCGCCGGAGGGCACATCTCGGGAGGTCATTTCAACCCGGCGGTCAGCACCGCGGTCTTCCTGCGGGGAAGGATGCGCTCCGACGAGTATCGCGCTTACATCGTGACGCAGTTCGTGGCTGCCGTGTTGGCCGGCTTGGTCGTCCGTGTCGTCGGCGGGCATGAGGCGCACGCGGCCGTCGCCGGCGCGGGCCGGATGCTGATCGCTGAGTTCCTGTTCACCTTCGCGCTTGCCTGGGTCGTGTTAAACGTCGCGACCGCGAAGGGAACGGAGGGGAACTCGTTCTACGGGCTGGCGATCGGATTCACCGTCGTCGCCGGAGCGTTCGCCGTGGGCGGCATCTCGGGCGGCGCGTTCAACCCGGCGATCGCACTCGGCGCGAGCGTCACCGGGCTCTTCAAGTGGACCAACGTCTGGATCTACCTGCTCGCCGACTTCCTCGGCGGGGCCGCCGCCGCCTACGCATTCCTGCACGTCCTGCCGGCCGAGAAGCTGACCGGAGACGTCGAGGCCGCGAGCGCCGAGTAGTCGCACACCGACGGCCTGAGAACTCTCCGCCTCATCAGCTGCCGTACCCCCGAAGGCCTGCTGCCAGCCTCGCCGTGTCGCGGAGGCAGCAGGGCCGGGGTATCGCGACCGGCACCTCACGCTCCTGTACATCCTGCTTAGCCTCGAACCACCGCGCGCCCGTGCGACGGGCGCTTTCGCAAATCGGACTACCAGAGGCAACGGACCGAAACGACGAGCGAGTTGTGGTTTTCCATGTGAGCGGCGAGCCCTGGTAGGCAGACCGGCAGACTGCCGAGGTATTACCCGGTCGCCTGAGCCGATGGGGCCAGACAGCGACGGCCGATCGGCTTACATAAGCAAATCCGGATCTGGGACGCCGCTCCGCCCCGCCCTGGTCCCGGAGATTCGCAAGTGAGCCCGGCCGCGCCGCGAGGCGCGCTCCATGCCCGGCGTGGCCGCTTCTGTCCGGAAGCAGGACCCCGGCGGACGCAGGCGAGAGCCTCTCAGATGACTCCTATTTCGTGGGAGCAGCAGTGCTGGAATCGGATCCACGCGTGATTTCAGTTCTGGAGATCCTCGCGCCAAGCTGCGCCAGTTAGGCGGCGAAGACCGAGACGGGGCTGTCCGTCGACGTCTCGAGCTAGGGGCCATTTAGTCTTTCATCGATTCGAGTCGAAAGGACGGAGCATGGAGGGCAGCCCAGCGCGGTGGGGGATTCTCGGTACGGGCGGTATCGCGAGCATGTTCGTGACCGACCTGCAGTTGAGCGATTCGGGCGTTGCGATCGCCGTGGGGTCGCGAAGTCAGGAATCCGCTGACCGGTTCGCGGACGAGTTTGGCATCGCGAACAGGCATGCCGGCTACGAGTCACTCGTGACCGACCCGGAGGTCGATGTGGTTTACGTCGCAACGCCGCACCCGATGCACCATGACGACGCGATCCTTGCGCTACGGGCGTTCAAGCACGTGTTGGTCGAGAAGCCGTTCACGATGAACGCTGTCGAGGCGCGCGACGTCGTTCGGGTCGCGCGGGAGAACGGGCGGTTTGCGATGGAGGCGATGTGGACCCGGTTTCTGCCACATGTCGTCGTGATCCGGGACTGGCTCGCGCGGGGTGTGCTCGGCGAGATCGTTACCGTGACCGCGGACCACGGTCAGTGGTTTGCCGAGGACCCCGAGTTCCGCCTATTCGCACCCGAACTGGGCGGCGGCGCGCTGCTCGACCTCGGGGTGTATCCGGTGTCGTTTGCGTCGATGGTCCTCGGGAGGCCGGATCGGATCGTGTCCATGAGCGCCCCGGCGTTCACCGGCGTTGACGCGCAGACATCCATGTTGTTCGGCTATGACAGCGGCGCCCAGGCCGTGCTCACGTGCACCCTGCGCGCGAAGAGTCCGACGAGAGCATCGATCGTCGGCACCAACGCCAGGATCGAGATCGACGGCGACTTCTACGCTCCCACGGACATTACGCTCATACCGAGGCACGGCGACCCGACCTTCATCGAATCGGTACATGAGGGTCGGGGCCTGCGCCATCAGGCCGACGAGGTCGCCCGCCGTCTGGCCGCCGGGGACCTTGAGAGCCCGATGATGCCGCTGGATGAGACGATCTCGATCATGGAGACGATGGACACGGTGCAGGCCCAGGCCGGGCAGAGCGCATGAACGACGAGGAGCGTTGGTTGATCTCCTCGCTCGAGGCGCAAGAGCAACGGCTGGTGTTCACCCGTTTCGAGAACGCGGACGCGTGGCGACTGGGCAGTGTGATGGTGGCAGCCGCGACCGAGCGATCGCTTCCGGTCACGATCGACATCCGGCGCCACGGCCAGCAGTTGTTCCATGCCGCCCGACCGGGCACCCCGGCTGAGAACGACGCGTGGATTGCTGCTTCATACCCGTCGGGCGGCGGCTGGCGGCGACGGGCACCGCGTTAGACGAGGCGCTGGGCGTCGAGCCACGGCTGTTCGCGGCGCACGGGGGCGCCTTCCCGATCTGCATCCGCGACGTCGGCGTGATGGGCAGCGTCGCCGCCTTCGGATTGCCCCAGGCCGAGGACCACGCCTTCGTCATCGAGATGATCGAAGCATTCCTCGGCGTCCGATGACTATCGGTGTGACGAATGAACACCATGTCATCGGACCACTGATTCGGGCAACCAAGCTGACAACCACGACCACACCAACCGCGGCCGTCGCACCGTGGTCTCCTGCTTCAACGATGGTGAGGCCCTGGAGACCCCTCCGACCGCTGCCCCTTGGTCGCCGACTGAGGCGTCTCGCCCAGCCTTCCACACCGGACCGGTCGGGGCGGCGGGCCGGACGTTGCGTCATCGTTGGTGGAGAAGGTCCAGAACGCATCCAGCGGTGGCCGAAGGGTTCTGCTTCGCGGCGGAGCAGAAGCTCGCGCAGTCCATCGATCGCTCTCTCGGATCGGACGAGACGCAAGTGCGCGCCGACGCCGAACGCAGGCTTCTGCAGGCTCGGGACGATGCGGGAGCTGGCTGCGCCGAGGACCTGCCTGTGGGTCGGCCGCGGTAATGGCGGCCCGCTGAACCGCGGACGTGAGTTGCGCGCGAAACTAGGCCTCGGCAACGGGGCTACCAGTGGAAAGTAGCTCTCGATTTGGAAGGTAGCCTGAGCGGCAACACGAGCTCGGCATCGTCGCCGCATAGCTGCCGGTGGCGGCGCTACGGTCACCAGCTGGTGGCGAACATGCGCGGCGATCTGCATCTCGAGGTGTTGGTTAACGACCGGGCGTGCGAGGCGCACATCACCTACACCTGGGCGGGCGGCGGGATGGTCCTGACGATTTCGACCGTGCTTCCGCAGCGAGATCTCGCGGTCGAGTTGATCTCGACGTACGTGGGTCATCCTCACACCCGGACCATCGTGACGCACTTGATGCTCGGACCGCCGGGTCGGATGGCGCGGATCCGAAGCATCCAGCGCGCGCACGAGGATCTCGATCCGATCGAAGGCGCGCGCGAGTGCGCGTACGACCACGCACACGAGCTGATGGACGCAGTCGGCGGCCTCGGTCATGAGATCGGGGTGGAGCTCGATGAGCGAACGTTCGCCGAACTCGAGCGAGTCGAGTAGCGCCGGCCGCGAGTCCGACCCCTCCCAAGTTGGCACGCCATCCGGGCGTGCCGGGGGTCGGGGATCGGCTCTCGCACCCGGCGAGGGCCACCCGACACAGGGAGGGCCTGATGGCCACCACTACCGTTCCCGCCGGCGTGCAGATGATCGCGCTGCAGGAGATCTGCACTGACGGCAACGTCCGCCAGCAGCTCGTCGCCGAGGAGGTCGACGCGCTCGCGCGGTCGATCAAGCTACTCGGGCAGCTGACCCCGGTGAGCGTGCGTCCCGCCGAGGACGGCGGCTACGTGCTGATCGCGGGGCACAAGCGCTGCGCCGCGCTCACGTCCCTCGGGGAGACTCACGTCCGCGCGGAGATCCGCGCCGACGACAGCCAGGAGGAGTCAGAGCGCGCCGCCGAGAACATCGTGCGCTCCGGCCTGAACCCGTACGAACCGCGCGGAATTGCGTTGGACGCATCATTCGGACGCGTGGCTGACGCGATCGCCAGTGGGTTTGGGGCGATTCTCGGCTCGACCGTCGGGGTGGGCTGAGCGGGAATCCTGCCGCTACCGGGCAGGTTTCAGCGAGCCGTCCGGATCAGATGCAACATTGTTGCAGTGATTGCGACCGCCTGTGGGTAGCCGTGTCGACGCTGCTGGTTAACCGCTCCGACGCGCCCGTTCGCTTCCTCGTGGTCTCCACGACCAACCGCCCTGACGTCGTCGAGTACCGGACACAGGCGCGACGCTCGTTGTCCTCTCCGAGCAGCGCCTGGCCTATCCGCACGGCGCCGACGCAAACCAGCCCGTCATCGCCGAAGCGATGCGGGCGGCGGCCGACCGAGACGCCTGACCTGGCCGAGGGTGCAGCAACGGCGCTCACGGCAGAGCATGGAGGACGTCCTCGGTGACCACCGGGTCCGCTGCCGTGTGCTCCACCTGCGCGCCAACGGCGAGCGTGCGGCCGGCGACATGCTGTAGCCGTCCAGCGCGAGTTCAGCATCTCGCCGCTCGCGGTCTCCCAGTACCTGCGCGCCGGGGAGAACGCTGAACGCCGAGCAGTACCTGGCGGAACTCGAGGGGTTCCGGTCACGAGGAGCGGTGAACCGGCTGCGATCCCACGCGGGCGCCACGGCGCCTGGCCCAGCTCACCTGAGGCGCTTCAGCGTCGCGATGCCGCGCCCGAATGCGAGCACCTGCACCCCCCAACGCCAAGCTCGGCTTACCCGCGCGAGCGCCCCCGGAATATGCCGACCCCCAGCACCTCATCCCTTCCGCAGATGCAGGACTTCTCCGTCCACGATCGGCATAGAAAACGGGTCGGCATAGTACCTCGAGCAAGCGAACCGCCACGGCGAGATCCCGATGCACATTCCGCTCGGGCGCTACCTTGCGCACATCGAGGACTAAGCGATGAGCGCCCCCTACAACCCCAACATCGATCTTCCGGTGGACCGCGGCCACGGTCTGCACCTGCAGATCAACCGCCAGCCCGTCTCGGACAGCTACGGCGCGATCGTGATGGCCGAGCTCGCTCACCTGTGCGAGTTCCCCGCCGTTCGGGTCGAGGTGCGCTACTCCTGTACCCGGCGCCCGGAACCCGCGGCCATGGCCCGCATGATCGCGGACGAACTGGCGCGCGACGAGATCTGGGACTGACGACCGCTAATCGCGGCTCGTCGAGCTGCCGCCTCGGGCCGCCGCCCGTGTCTGCCGGTGGTTCAGCCGGCGGAGCGCAATGGCAATCGAGCAGCCACGCCTCGAAGATGTGGGCGCACGACAGGAGCTGTCGGGTAGGGGCAGTTCGACCCGCTCGGCGGTGACTGCTCCTATAGGAGGAGCTGGTGATTGGATGCCTGAGCGTAGGAGCCGGGTCGCTCGGCCACCGTTTCGACGTTTGCCGGCGCTCAGACTTGCGTCCGGGAGGGCGCGGGTGGCCTAGCGGAGCGCGGGGAGTCGCGGCGGTTGCCGGTGCGCAGCGACCTTTCGGCGAGGCTGGTGCCGAGACCGCCCGCGAACAGCGCGAGCAACGGTGCGATGACGAGCATCCAGTCGGTCCCTCCTTCGGCTCCGGCGGCCTGGGCGATGCTGAGTCCCACCCAGTACTCCTGTCTGAGGTTGGGCGGGATCGTCAGGTGCACGGGGTCGCACGTTTCGCACACACCGTTCGTCGGAGCGGGCGTCTGGAGCGGCACCGTCTGGGGGGAGATTGCGATCGTGACCGCGGTGAGCGCCGCCAGTACAAGAACCGCCGTTCCGGTGCCGCACACGGCAGCCAAGCTTCCCTGTCGGGCGGGAATCATCCCGTTCGCGGGCGTGTCTCGGGCCGCGAGTCGTGCAACCGCGAAGCCCGTTAGCAGGGGAAGCCCAAGCGCGACGAACCCCCACCATCCCCACCCCAGGTCCTCTAGCAACATTCGCCTCGCCCCGCTCCAAAGGTGAAAGCTAAATCGTGCGTACATCGCGACGCCGGTGAGCGTCCCGGTCCCGATCGCGATCGGCAGGGCCGCGTGTGTCAGGTGAACGCGTTGCGAGGTGAGGATCAGGATCGTGGCGGCGTAACCGGCGAGCACGAGAGCGAAGATGCCGGCGATGACCGACATGGGCAGGCCACCAAACCCGGCACCGAAATAGGCGCCGAGCTTTTGTCCCTCTCGCTCCTGGACGGCGTGGCCGGCGATCACCGCGAGCACGACCAGGTAGCCGACGACGCGCACCGTCCGTGGCAGCAGGCCTCGGCGTACCGATCCATAGGACCGGCGGACGAGCAGCGGTAACAGCGCAAGCAGGGCTAACAGCACTGGAACCACGATCCGGTTGACCGGCACGGCATAGTCAGACGAGCTGCCCGGCCAGACGACCCACACGACGAGTCCCGCCGCGGCGATAAACGTCAACACCCGGATCGCGCTACGGCGCACCAGCTCCCCGGCGACCAGCCATACCCCTCCAAGCAGCCACGCCACGCGGCCGCGACCCCCGCGGGTCTCAGTTGCCTCGGCCACCAGGCCCTCAAGCCAGTCCGTCCGGTCGGGTCCCAGCAGCCACGCCGATCCCATCAGCAGCCTTGTCAGCATCCGCGCGATCAAGCTCATCACGCCTCCTTCGCCCGCGCCGGCGGCCGGACGGCTGCGATCCCCGCACGGTGCCGCTGCGATCGCGCTCCGCTCAACGCGGCTCGGGCGGCCGCGAACCCGTCAGGGGTGAGCCGGTACAGATGCCGACGAGGCCGGCCCGCCGGCTGCTCATCCTCCCAGCACGCCTCGACCAACCCACGATCCGCCAAGCGGATCAGCACCGGATACAGCGTGCCGGACCGCAACCCAGTCTCCTTAGCCAGCTCGTAGCCATGCCTCCATGCCGCCGGGGCCTGCTCGAGCGCGCTCAGCAGCGACAGCGCTTGCACGGAGAAGCGACGATTGGCCATGGCCGTAACTCTACCTAGATAGAGTTCGCTCTGTCAACGCACCAGTGCAGTCACGACAGCGTCGAGACCAGCACTACCCCACAGGCGTGATCCAACAACCCGCCCTCGGCGAGTCGCGACGGCATTCACGCGCAGCCGGTCTTCGACGCTGACGATCCGCTTCTTCTTCCCCCAACTCGCGCCAAGGGCACGGGTGCTTTGACGTGACCAGGCAACCAGAACCAGCGCGAGTCCTTCGCCACTCAGTCGATCTTGAGCCCGCCCTCCTGGCGGACGACTCTCTCGGGTACGAGGGAGGGCGCCAGCCGGCTGGAGGATTAGGCGACGCCATCCGCGTCGCACTAACCGTTAGGGAACTGTATTTCCCTAACCCATTGATGCGGGGCGATCGGCCAGCCAGTCGCACATCGACGGTGTCCGGCGACCTCGGCGTGTCGGTGTGATGCGACAGGTATTGGCACTGGCCGACAGGTGCTGTCACCGGCAGCTGGAGCCGGGATGGAAGAGGTCGAGGGGGTTGAGCCAATTGAGGATGGAGCGCCCGTCGAACGCTGGTCCGTTGAAGTGGTCGCGGATGTTGGGTCCGTCGGTCCACATCGATGTGGGTGCGTCAAGGACCGCGAGGGCGTTCTCGATCGATTGTGTGGACATGCGGCCCCATGGGCCTCCGGGTAGCAACGGATGGCGGGTCGTGGCGCCGGCGCGGGTCAGCTGCTGGCGTTGGGTTGCGAGCGGTTGACGGAGCTGCGGCGGCACTGCGCTGCAGGTACCCCAGATGGAGATGATGGCTCCGTCGGGGGTGACGCCGCCGACTGTGATCTCCCGCGCCGAGTGCGGGCTTCGGTAGAGCGCGCTCACGGCGATGAGCGCGGCCGTATCCGCGCTGGCGGTGCGGTCAGCAAGCTGGGCGGCGCGGGCGATGGTGCCTCGCCACTGGTAGGGGCGCGTCTCGCCCCATTGCAGAAGCATGTCGCGCTCGAAGAGGTCATGTTTGATCGGGAGACCAGCGTGCCGCAGTGCGTTGACCGCAGCGAGCGCGCGGACCAAGAGCTCGGAGGCGGTGTCGGCTCCGGCGGCGAGCTGGTAGACGGCATCGGCGAGCTCCTGGTAGCTCGCCTGCGGATGACCTTCCAGCCAAGCGATCGTCCAGATCGACGCTTGATCCCATGCGCTTCTGATCTGGTGGACGGCGGGTCGGGGCATGCCGCTGGCGAGCGCGGCGCGCGTCAGCTGCCGCATCTGACTCCGGGGTGTGATGGCGGGAAAGCCAGTCCCGTGCCCGAGTGGAACGGGCTCTGGTTCGGGCGGCGTCTCGGCGGCTCGCCAGCGTTCAATGAGCGAGTTCAGCGTCGACTGCTCGTGAGGACGAGCTTCCAGCAGCTGCGTGATCGCGCTGGTGGGTCGCTCACCGACGCTGATCAGCCAGAGCCCGCTGTGAGCCGCGCGGGTGCTCTCAGCGAGCCGGCGAAGCGCCCCGTAGCCGAGCGTGTGTGCGCTGGTCACCGCGAGGTCGCGAACGCGCTCGGCTTGAAGGTGATAGCTGACCAACGGCCAGGGACTGCTATGCGTCGGAGCGTCGACGTGCTTCCCGAGCGCGGCGAGGAGATGCAGAGCAACGCCTCTACTGGTCGCTGTCGGATCGGGCTCGCAGAGCACTCGGCCGTAGGGGCGTGAGTGCAGGCATCGCAGCTGCTCCAGGCAGCCAACATCGTCGTCCGGGTCAAGGACGAGAGTGATCGGAGGCTCAGCGGTTCGCGCCACCGCCGCCGTGCAGCGCGAACACGTTGCGCGCGATCTGCTCGTCGAGCTGCCCGCGGCCGGTCTGCTCCGAGAGCTGGAGCGCGCTGTGGGTGAACGCGGCCCAGTTGCGCAGGTTCCCGTGGCAGAACAAGTCATCGATCAGCGCGAGCAGCTCGGGGTCCGCGTGTCGGTAGATCGGGTGATAGGCGGGCATCGCGCCCACCGCATCCCGGCGAGACAGCGCGCTGAAGCGGACCCGTCGGAACACGCGGCTGGCGAGCATCGGCTCGCGGGAGAGCACCGCCCAGGTTCCGTTGCCGCCGACCAGAACGAGCGCGAAACGGGTCGCTCGGTGGTCGTGCAGGTAGCGCAGCAGCTCGATGCAGTCACCGGTCAACAGCTGGCTCTCGTCGATCACCATCAGCCGCGGGCCGCTGGCCAACCGGGTGACCAGCTCGGCGATGATCGAGAACCGATCCAGCCGAGTCGGACGGCCGCAGAGCTGCTCAAACAGGGTTGCAGCGACGAGCCGTGGCGTCGGCTGGCTCGGGAACGAGGTCCACAGCACCTCAGTGTCGAGCTCGTCGACGAGCTCGTCAACAGCGTACGTCTTCCCCAATCCAGCGTTGCCGTGGATGACCGCCATCGCGCAGCGCTCCAGCGCGTCTGTCACCGCCCGGCGCGCGAGCAGGTAATGCTCGGTCTCGAGCGTCTCCGCGTCCTGCAGCGCCAGGAAGTGGCGGACCATCACGCCGTCTTCTTGGCACGCGGGGGACCGGAACGTTCGATCAGCAGATCCGTACGCGCGGCTGCGCTGAGCGACCGCTCTCGGCCGGCCGCGAGCTCACTCGGATGGGCTCGCCGCACCTCCAACGGCCGGGGTTCGCTGCCGGTCATCGGCGCAAGCCGCCCTCGTGCGGCACGGGTGGCTGCGCGTTGCCGACGCCGGAGCTCCCGCGCGTATCGGCGGCGGGCGTCGATCACCTCCCGCTGCTGCTCCTCGCTCAGCGTCTCCTGCGGAGCGGCGGTACAGACCCACGCGCCCCGCCAGTACACCTCGATGCTTCGCTGATCATGCGGAGCGAACGCGATCTCCACTCGCTCGCCGACAAGGTCGTGCAGATCCCGAGAGATGTAGCGATGCCCGGCGTGGCTGACGCCGTAGCGGTGCACTCGAGCTTGCTTTCGTGCCGCGAGCAACGCCCGCGCGTCGTCTGTCGGAAGTGTCCGCATCGGGGTCGGATCGGACCGGAACACGGCGAGCGGGCTCCGGCCGTCAAGCTCGGAATGCTCACGTTCGTTGTAGGCACCGACCCAATCGGCGAACAGGCCCACGAACTGCTCGAGCGCGAGCGGGGCGCGCGTGTCCTCGAGTCGCCCGTTAGCGGCTCGGCGGCCACCGGTGTAGAGCGGCAGGCCGCTCAAGAACGTCTGGACGCACGTGAGGTGAAGCCGCTCGATCTTTCCCTTCTCCTGTGGGCTGTAGGTATTCGCGAGGCTGAAGTCGATATCCAGCGCCGCGGCCGCGGCGCGGACCGCGTCGGCGCAGAACTCGAGCCCGTGATCGATGCGCAGCGCTTCTGGAATCCCGCCGACCGCCGTGTCCGTAGCGGTTAGGAGCATCCCGTCGCGGAGCGCTGCGAGAACCTCGGCCGTCGATGGGCGCAGCGAGATCGCCCACCCCATGATTGCCCGCGAGTACCCGTCGATGAACATCGTTGACCACGGCCTGACTGGCCGCTTGGCGCGCGGTGGGACAACCAGCACGTCGAGTTGCTTGTGATCGCCCTGCCACACCTGGTTCCGATGCCCGGCCTCCCAACGCACATACAAGCCATGCGCGCGGATCCCCGCCTCGCCGGTTCGTGCCGCGGCGCGCTCCCCTGGCCGCAGCTCCCGCAGGAACGCCCGCTGCAATGTCCGCAACGACGGCAGCTCCCGACCCGCCAGGGTCAGTTCACGGCGGACCGCGGCGACGTTCCCATACCAGCGGATATACGACTGGCGCAGCTCGTCATCAACCAGCGACGGCGCGCTCCGCCGATCCGGGAGACCGATCGCCACCCAGCGCCACACCGACCTTGACGAGCAACCTAGCTCGGCCGCTGCCTCGCGAACCGCCCGTGCCGACAGCACACCCTGTTCATCGCGTTGTGCCCGCAGCGCGACGAGAACACGCTCGCGAGCGCGAACGCTCAGATCGCCATCCGATCCCGACGTGGGCCGCGTAACTGGTCCTCCAACAACCAACGTACCGCGCGCCCGGCGTGTAAGGGAACGCGCCGGCCGCACGGAGCGAGAAAAGCCGCAGCGCCCCTCAACCCGTCAGGACTAAGCGGCGTCGGCGCGTTCTGCCGCGGCCAGGTGCCGGTAGATCGTCGGGCGGCTCACGCCGAACTCCGCCGCGATCCGGGCGACCGTGTGCCTGCGCTTCCCGTCCTCCCCGGTCTCGTCATACATCTCCCGGGCGAGCCTGACCTGCCGTGGCCCCAGCTTCGGTTTCTGACCGCCGGTTCGGCCGCGAGCGCGCGCTGCCGCGAGCCCATCCATCGTGCGCTCGGACATCAGCGCGTGCTCGAACTCCGCGATCGCGCCGAGGATGTGAAAGAACATCTTCCCGACAGCGGTCGAGGTGTCGATGCCCTGGTCCAGCACGACCAGATCCACGCCACGGCTCTCCAGCAGCTTCGACAGTTCGATCAGATGCTCCAACGATCGCCCGAGCCGGTCGAGCTTTGTCACCACCAGCTGGTCGCCCGAGCGGTTCGCCGACAGCAGCGCCTTATCAAGCTCAGGCCGGCGCGCGAGCTTGCCCGACGCCTTGTCGATAAACACCGGCTCGCAACCCGCCGCATCGAGCGCATCGTGCTGAGCCTCCACGTGCTGATCGCGAGTGGAGACGCGACCGTAGCCGATCCGCATGCACCAGAGCGTATCGCAAACGGAGGAGAGCTTTACATTGCCGCGTACACGGCAAGCGTGACAAACCCTGTCCCGGTCGCGCCCGATCTCCGTCAGCCTGGCTTGAGTGTCTCGCGAACGAACGTTTCCGATCACCTGATCCATGCCGAGAGCAGTACTCAAGCGAACAGGGAGCAGGCCAATCGGCCCCCCCGTTGCAAACGACGCTTGGCTTGGTCATGAGCAGCGGCCAGCGCCAGCCTCTTTGGGTTCACGCGGTAGAGGAAGTACGGGCGAGTAGCGGTCAGCGGCGCCGCGACCAGCCGTTTCACGCGAACGCAGGCGTCGGGGGCCGGGGCCGTCGCCTGCGTCGTGCGTAGGAAAAGCACCGGGCCGACTGTGCCCTCGCCCGACTCCTTCAGCGGCGAAGCAGCAGCGCGGGCGTCGCCGGGGCCGGGCGGTTCTCGGCCGTTGGATCCACGGTCGAAAGTGGGAGCAACCGGGGGCGTTCGCGGGACCGGCAATGAGTGGACGGTTGGCGGGGCGTTTACTGCGCGAACCGGCTCTCATCAAGGGCTTATGGTTCGTCGACCTCCTGAAGTTCGCGTCCACCGGCTTGCTTTAACCGCGTCAGACCTATACATTCTTCCTCACGAGAGAGTTCTCGGGCGGATCTGGATGAATCGCTTGTTGGGGCATCGCAGTGGGATGATGTCTACGGGCCGTTTCGTTTTAAAGCGCCGAATGCGGTTATGACGTGGACTCGCCAGCACGGGGGTCCGTCAGGAGAGCGTCAGGATGACCACCATGCAAGATCGGCGTCGAGCGCCGGCTCGGGCTGGCCTCAGCTGCGACGACGACCATTCGGATTGTTGGTGGTCTGGCGCGCCCGTGGCGCCCGAGCGGGGACGCGTTGCTGGACTGCCGGGTCTGGCGCCGCTTGGGTTCTGCCGCGGATTCTGTTTATGCTCGAGGAGTTGCCTCGGCGGAGGCGGTTGGCGCGTCGTGCGGGTGGTGCTGGTCGTGCTCGCGGTGCTGGCGAGCTGTTCGGTTGGCGCCGGCGCGGCGCTGGGCGCACCGGGGCCGGTGTGGGCGTGGGGCTCCAACAGCTACGGCGAGCTTGGCGACAACACGACGGGCGCTGGCCGCTCGACGCCGGTGCAGGTGCTGGGGCCGGGCGGGACGGGCACGCTGTCGGGCGTGGTCGCGATCGCCGCCGGCGCAGACGCACAGCCTGGCGGCCAAGTCGGACGGGAGCGTGTGGGCGTGGGGCTACAACGTCGACGGCCAACTCGGCGACAACACGACCACCAGCCGCTCGACGCCGGTGCAGGTGCTGGGGCCGGGCGGGACGGGGACGCTGTCGGGGGTGGCGGCGGTCGCCGGCGGCACAGACGATAGCCTGGCGGTCAAGTCAGACGGGAGCGTGTGGGCCTGGGGCGCCAACGCCTTCGGCGAGCTTGGCGACAACACGACCACCAGCCGCTCGACGCCGGTGCAGGTGCTGGGGCCGGGCGGGACGGGCACGCTGTCGGGCGTGGTCGCGATCGCCGCCGGCGACGAGTACAGCGTTGCGGTCAAGTCAGACGGCAGCGTCTGGGACTGGGGCTTGAACGAATTCGGCGAGCTCGGCGACAACACGAAGACCGACAGCTCGACGCCGGTGCAGGTGCTGGGTCCGGGCGGGACGGGCACGCTGTCGGGGGTGGCGGCGATCGCCGCCGGCGCAGACCACAGCCTGGCGCTCAAGTCAGACGGCAGCGTGTGGGCCTGGGGCGCCAACGCCTTCGGCCAGCTCGGCGACAACACGAAGACCAGCCGCTCGACGCCGGTGCAGGTGCTGGGACCGGGCGGGACCGGCACGCTCTCGGGCGTGGTCGCGATCGCCGCCGGCGAAGACCACAGCCTGGCGGTCAAGTCAGACGGCAGCGTGTGGGCGTGGGGCTACAACGTCGACGGCGCGCTCGGCGACAACACGACGACCAACAGCTCGACGCCGGTGCAGGTGCTGGGTCCGGGCGGGACGGGCACGCTGTCGGGCGTGGTGGCGGTCGCCGCCGGCAGCTTCTACAGCCTGGCGCTCAAGTCAGACGGCAGCGTGTGGGCATGGGGCAGCAACCCCAACGGCGAGCTCGGCGACGACATGCCCTACAACAGCTCGACGCCGGTGCAGGTGCTGGGGCCCGGCGGGACGGGCACGCTGTCCGCCGCGGCGCTGGGAACCGGCTGCTGCGGGGAACATTCGCTTGCGATCTCGCCGACGCCCGTGACGCCCGTGGTGTCGCAGGTGAACCCGTCCTCGGGTCCGGCGGCAGGCGGCACCAGCGTGACGATCACCGGGACCAACCTCGCGAGCGCCAGCGCGGTCGACTTCGGGACGACGGCGGCGAGCATCACGGCCGACGGCGCGACGTCGATCACCGTGACCTCGCCGACGCATTCGGCTGCCACCGTGGACGTGACGGTCACCACCGCAGGCGGCACGAGCGCCACCTCCAGCGCCGACCAGTTCACCTACGACCCGGTGCCGACGGTCTCGGGCGTGAGCCCGAACGGCGGGCCGACGGGCGGCGGCACGTCGGTCACGATCACGGGCACCGAGTTCGTGTCCGGCGCGACCGTCAGCTTCGGCTTGATCTCAGCAACCGGTGTGACAGTGGTCAACGGCACCCAGATCACCGCCACGGCTCCGGCCGGATCCGCCGGGACGGTCAACGTGACCGTCTCCACGCCGGGCGGGACGAGCGGCACCTCGAGCGCCGACCTGTACACCTACGACGGCGCGCCGACGGTGACGAGCATCACGCCATCCGCGGGCTGGACCACCGGGGGGACGTCCGTGACGATCACCGGGACGAACCTGTCGGGCGCCACCGCGGTCGACTTCGGAACGACCGCCGCCACGATCACCGCGGACAGCGCGACGTCGATCACCGCGATCTCGCCGGCGCACGCCGCCGGGATGGTTGACGTGACCGTTACCACCGCCTCGGGCAAGAGCAGCACCTCGAGCAGCGACCAGTTCACCTACGACTCTGCGCCGACGGTCACGGCGATCACCCCGACCGCCGGACCGACCGCGGGCGCCACCAGCGTGACGATCACCGGGACCGGGTTCCCGGGTGCGAGCGCGGTCAAGTTCGGCGCAAACGCGGCCAGCTTCACGATCGACAGCGCCACGCACATCACCGCCACCGCCCCGCCCGGGACAGGCACCGTCGACGTGACCGTCACCACGTCCGGTGGCACCAGCGCGACCAGCCCCGCCGACCAGTTCAGCTACATCAGCAATCCCCTCGGCCCCGTGGTGCCGGCGCTGTCGGCGCTGTCGACAACGCCGCGCAAGTTCTCGACCGCGGGGCGGCTCGTGGCCGGCCGGTGCGTGAAGCCGACCAAGCACAGCAACGCCCGCAAGCACTGCCGGCGGGCGATCAAACTCAAGCTCAGCTACACGCTCAACACCCCCGCCACCGTCACGATCACGCTCAAGCGCGAAGCCCCGGGCCGCGAAGTACGCGGACGGTGCGTCAAACCGACCGACAAGAACCGCAAGCACCCGCGGTGCATGCTGCTGGTCGCGCTCGCCGGCGGGATCGTCAAGACCGCCGCGGCGGGCGCCAACGCATTCACTTGGAACGGCAAGCTCGCTGGCCACACAGTCGGACCTGGCAGCTACCAGCTGACCGCCACCCCCACCGGCGGCATGCGACAGACCGTCACGTTCAGGATCACCGGCTGAGCGCCACGCCGCGTGCGATTCAAGACATCGCACGCGCGTCGCATCAACGATCGAGCCCACCCCGCCGCGACACCCGGCCGCTCGCGTTCAGCCAGAACGCCCATTGACTAGACGGCCAGGGCGGACAACCCTCACACAGAAAGCGAGCCGCTCGACCAGACACCCGCGTCCTCGCGCGAGGGACAGCCTGAGCCGGTCCGGTGCTAGCTCGAATCCTGGCTAACCCCGACCGCCGCCGAGGACGAGTCGCAGGCGTAAACGCTACGGGCGCGCAAGGCATCTGCTACCACGAAACAGCGGAAGCGTACATCGGATGGTGGACCGGAGCTGAGGCTTCTGCTCGGCGCGGGATGCGGCTGAGATCGCCTTGTCATCGAGGCAGGAAGACGTCGCCTTCGGCACGAATCAAGTGGCCCCGCGGTGACAGGAACTGTCGCGGACGGTGTCAGCTTCGTGTCGCCGGATATCGACGGTGGGAAACGCCAGCGAAAGTTGACCTACTCGGCCGGGCTATGCGCTTCAGCCGGCGTTCGCAGGCCAACGATCAACGGACGATGGCGTCCGGCCGTGTTCTCATGGCGTTCGACACGTTCGCCCCGAAAGCTGCCGATTCACTGGCGTCTGTCTCGATCCATAAGCCGCGATGGAGGGCTCCGTGCTCGTCGTCGACGCCCGAGTGCAGAACCAGGTTCGAAGCGAAGACAAGTCCATGGACCGTTCGGCCACAGCGCCGTGGGACCGTCGCGATCAGGCCATACCCGCCGAGCGCCTCAGGATCCGCGACTCGGACGTAAGACCCCTCTGCCGCAAACCGCGACGTTCAGGTAGTGCAAGCGCCGACCGCTGTGAGCGCTCAGATTCAGCAGCAGTTGCGCTCAGCGGCCCGGGAGGTGATAGATGTCGAGCGTGCCGGTGGTGTCGTGGTCGTTGGCGTTGCCGACCGGCAAGATGATCCGTCCGCCGACGACGATCGGGCTGTTCCAGTGACCCTGATCGACCGGAAGCGAGCTGAGCTGACGGCCGGTGACGGGATTGCGAACGAGCAGCGCGCCGTGGACCTCGTCGTATACGTACAGCAGCCCACCGGCGATCACGGGGCTCGTGCCGGGGGTGCCGTCCTGCCACGCGACGCTGAGCCGCCGATCGGACCCGAGCCGGTACGCGGCGGTCCCGGCGCCCGTCGTTACGAACACGTACGTGGTCCCGGCCCGGCTCGTCCACACCGCAGGCTCGCTGAACACGTCGGTCGCCCCCGGTGCGGCAAAAGTCTGCAGCTGACCCCCCGTCCGTCGGCCGGCCGGGCCGGCGGTGCCATCGAGCCGCTTCAGATCCAGGAGGGATAACTCGCCGCTCTTTCCCCCCTGTAGAGCGAGACCGCCCGGCAGCAGCGCCGGCGAGGTGCTGCCGAGATCGAGATCCTGCTGGGTCAGACGAAGCTGGTCGGTCGGAGTCCAGTTGTGCAGCAGCTTCAGGGCCGGCGACAGCTCCAGTACGCTGTCGCTCCAGTCGTCGGTCCCGTTAAACGAGACGACCGAGCTAGACTGCCCGTTCGACGTGGCGACGAGGATGTTCCCGTCCGGCTCGATCACCGCACCGGAGCGCCCCCAGATCGCCGAGTCGCTCTGCGCGCAACTGGTCGGCGCGATCAGGTGGTGCCGGTCGGAGCAGAGCGAGTTGAACACCGCCTCGATCTTCCCCGTGGCGCGGTCGATGCTCACCACGTGACCCTGATAGGGCGGGATGTCGCCGATGTACCCGTCGGTGACCACGATCAGGTCGCCACCGTCGAGGCTCGGGGGCGACGCGAGCTTCTCGTGGGTGGGATCGAGCGTCACCGTCACCGGCCACCCGCCGGTGCGAACCTCACGGCCCGTGGCCAGCACGAGCTTGTGGACCTTCCCGTCCGGGCTCGTCGCGTACACATACTCGCGGTCCGGATCGGCGGTCGGGGTCGCAGTGGTGAACTGCGCGCTCCCATCGTAGGAACCGATGTCCGACGGCGTGAACTCCCACAACGTCCGGCCAGTGGCGGCATCGATCGCCAGCGTGTGACCGTAGCTCGTAGTGAGCACCAGCACATCCCGCACGCGGCCGTCGATCCGAATCCCGTGCAACTCGATCGCGGAGCTGTCGGCGGTGCCAGGGAGCTTCACCGTGCGGAGCCGAAGCTCGCTCAGGTCGCTGGGGGTGATCCCCGTGTTGGCCGGCCCGACCCCGGCCCGCTGAGCGGTGAAGTTGAACTGAGGCCAATCGCCCGTGGGGATCGAAACCGCGCCACGGTGCGCTACCGAGCCCGCGGCCGGGTGGGAGGCCGGTCCGGTCGCGGTCGCCGTGTCCACCGTCGATGCGGGCCGGGCGGTCCCCACGCCGAGACTCCGGCCCTCGCTTCCGCAGCCGGCGAGCGCCAGCACCACCACGAGGCACGCAGGGCCAATGCCCTTACGTCTCACGACCCTCCGATGAACGACGGCAGCACGCCGTCCAGCGTAAAGCCTACGGCCGGGAGGTGGCGATCGTCGTCGAGTTCGACGATCAATCCGCGAATCCGCTCAGTGATGGCGCGAACTTCGTCCAGAACGCTGCAGGCGGGGTCCGTGAGCTCCCACTCGAGGTGCGCTCGCCGGAGGCGAACCAGGACTAGTCACCTCAGCCTATCGTCACGACGAGATCAGCCTGCTCGCCGCGATCGCAACCCGCCTGATCTACTAGGCCCAGCGCTCCCCGCAGCCCGCTTGACGCGGCCGAGGCACCGCGAACGTTCCGAACGCGTCGGGGCGCCGTCCCAAAGGGGCAACCGTGCTTCGGGGACTGACCAAAACGCGCATCCACGACGTCAGTTGCGCAGCCGACGACCAGCGAGAGCGCAGCAACGTCGACTGGCGGCTTTGGATCCTGATGGCGTTGCGGGAGCGCCGTGCGCTCCCCCACCGCGTAGCAGCCGGTAAGCAAGAGACCTGACTTCGGCACGCCGCGAGCTTCGGCCGCAGTCCGAGCGCAGCCCTGGTCAGCGCGCGGAAAGCGAGACTGGCTGTCGTTCGTCGTCATCGCCGTCCGCCTGGGGATCCCCGGGTTCAGAATCCACCGATCGACTAACGGACGTTTTGTCGACCGATCGGGGTCATCACGCTCCGTCGGGAGCCCGTCTCACAACCCAACCCTGATTGCGACTGGGCAGGACTAGTCTATCGCTTGCATCCTGTGGCCCGAGCTTGGGCTCCATGCGGTCCTAGACGATGCCCGGGCGCAGCAGCGCAGGAGATTAACGACCGTCTGGCAGCTCGCTCGTGAGTACGACGGCGTGTTCAAGCGGATGATGAGCAGACGCGCGATCCGGGTTCAGGAGGCTGGGGTATCGCGGCGTTGCCCGCGAGTTGCTTGCAGGTTGGACCGCGGTCATGTGTTGTGGTGCCCGGCCGCCGAGATCGACGGCATCGAGCCGTTCTTCACCCAGCAGCGCACGATGTCTCGCATTGAGAGGATGCCGATGACATCGGCGCCGTCGATCACGATCACGTGGCGGAATCTGCCGTCGGTCATTGCCTCGGCAGCGCGTTCAAGCGACCACTCCGCCGCTGCGTAGACGAGGTTGGAGGTCATATGGTCGCGCACGACCTCAGCGTCCAGTTCGCCGTTCTCGGCAGCCGCGATCAGGATGTCGCGCTCGGTGATGATGCCCGGCGCGGGTAGGTCAGGGTCAAACACGACGGCCGCGCCAACGCCCCCCTGGGTCATCCGGCGGGCGGCCACGCGGAGCGTGTGCGACGGGCCGACGGTAACGACGATCGGGTTCATGCCATCGCGCACCAGCATGGGAGTTCTCCTGTGTCTCGGGGATTGGTGTCGAATTGGCGTGCCGCGCCGGCGTGGCTCGGCTGCGACATGGATGAGTAGCGTGACCGCCGGCAGGCGCCAGCCAGCGCCATCGTCGCGCAGCAGTCTCTGCGTGATCGCATCGGCCACATCGTCTGCTCGTTGCGCAGCGCGATCGCACGAAGCTCCGGCGCTGTGTCGCTGAATCGACAATGGCCTCGGGGCTGCAACCACTGGTCCCCGTTCAAGATCGACCGGGCGCCGGCCACCAGCCGCTGACGGCCGAGCGTGTAAGCGCCGGTGGCTCGGGTCTCAACCATGTCGCGACTTCATCAAGCTTGTAACGATTGCCACCAATAGACTGTAGCACTTGCTACAAGCGGTGCGCTCAAGGCAGTCTCAGATGGGGAACGCCCTGCCAGGCGAGGGCTTGCCCTTCACGCGACGGTCGAGGGGCCGCTCGAGCCGCCGGTTTTCGAGCTCCGGCGGGAGTGCCTTGGGCCCGTCGGGATACGGCAAGGGAAGCGTCTCAGCGGTCATCTCGAGGGTGTTGGCGAGAATCAAGAGCGTGTCGGGGTGGACCCCGTCGTGCTTCATCGCTTCAGCCGCCGGCTCGGTCTGCATGAACTCTTGAAACGCGGCAAAGTCGGTGATCTCGACGATCATCCCAACGCGCTTCGAGCCCTGGGGTCCCGGAACGTGCGAGCGGTGATTCCGAGCGGTCCGAACACCTCCTCGCGTTTGGGTGAGCTCAGCCAATGGTCGACGTCGTCGACCTCGTGGAATCCAAGGCAAGTAGCCATCGTGCCTCCTCTCTTCCCATAGCGAGAGCTGGGCGCCGTCGTGGATGAGCACCATCAACACTAATGGCTTCTCGTTGCGTCCGGTGAATTCTCAGAGCTCTGCCCCGCGCGCGGAAACCAGGACTCGTCGCAGAAGCCGATCTCGCGGCGGTCTACGTCGCGGGAGGAGGGCCGCCGGCTGCGCCAGGAACGCCGGAAACACCCAACCGAACCGTAGTGTCGCCCGTGGCGTGCGCCGGCCCGCACGGCGTCAGCAGTATTGGTTGACCTCGTCGGACGCGTCGTCGGTGAACAATCCGTGGTCCAGCCAATAACCGGAGAGCTGAACGTCGACGGGACCCGGGGTGCACGTGCCGTTGACCAGTGTGCTCGGGACGGTGCCGTTGGCATCGGATTGGATAGTCGCGACCGTCAGCCCATCGACCGTCTCGGTGAAGGTGGAGTGGGGGGTCAGGCCGACCGCGGCGATCACTGATTGGAACGAGCCGCCTCCCGCGATCATCGCCACGCAGTCGATCTCGCCTGTCTCGAGCGTCGTCGTCAACGGAGGACCGCCGCTGGGCGGCGTGGCTGTGAGTGTCCACGGGTCATGCGCCGGGATGTCGGGCAACGTAAACACCTGACCCGACACTGTCCCGGAACCATCCGGCGTGATCGTGCCAATGGGTAGGTTCTCGGTGACACCGTGCGCGGTGCCGCCGAGCGAGAGGGTGTAGGGAAGGTTCGGGTCCATCCCCTGCCCACTCACCTCGAACTGGCTCCAGTCCGGTTGCACCTGACATGGGTATGGGGCGACGGGGCCACGGACGCACCCGACCGCGAGCTTGGAGCAGGCGATCGTCGGATCGAGTCCCCGAACCGTGAGCTGACCGCACTGCACGTGCCAGACGAAGTCGTTGGCGCGCGGCTCGCCGCTGTCGAGGCCGTCGGAGCCTGCATCGTTGCCGTCGAGCTCGATCCGACCCTCGTCGCTGACCGCGCTGCGGGAGTCGACCGTGATCGTCAGCTGGCCCTGCCCGGTGACGATGAACTTTCCACCGAGCGCGTGGTCGTCGAACCACTCGAGCTTCGAGCCGGGCGCCGGCTTGGCGCCGCAGCCCTCCACCGACAGCACGTCGTCGGGCGGGGACTTGTCCATCCGCGCGTCGAACCCGACGTGCACCTCGAACGGTTGATTGGGGAGCACCGTCTGAGTTTGCTCCGGGTTGGGCTCGATCGAGTTGACCGCCGGCGCCAGCGTCATCGGCCCGCCGGGCGAGAGCATCTGCGAGTCCTGGCACCCACCGGAGGCCTGACAGTCGTCGTACGCGTTGGTCGTGAGCCGGGTGTTCATCGATGGGTCATCGGCGCCCGCATCGAACGGCGTCACCATGCCGTCCCAGAAGTTCTTGAAGTCCGACGTGCCCGAGCCGCCGGGGCCGATCAAAACGGGGTTGTTGTATCCGAAGAATCCACGTGCACCGGCGAGCAGGAAGCCGTCGCGCAGCGCCGCTCCATCACACGCTGTCAGCCACACGAACGGACGATCGTCGAGCTTGACCATCTGTGCGATCCCCTTGGTCGTGAGCCCGAGCGCCCAGCCGTATTCGGGGAAGTGCTTGTCGAAGTAGAGGTTGGCCTCGTTCTTGACCGGCACGCCGTACACGAGCTCCTGCTTGATCAACGGCAGCAGATCGGGTACCTGCTTGTAGAACGCCTCCTGTGTCCGATACACCTCGAGCGGCAGCATGCCGGTGTGCGCCGGGTGACCATTCACCACCGTCAAGATGCCGGAGTGCCCGAAGTACACGATCACCGAGGCGTCGCGTGCGTCGACGAGGAACTTCTCGATCGTGATCGCAGGCGAGTCCGTCAGTCTGTCGTTCTGCAGGATCGTGACCGTATAACCCTCGCGCTGCAGCGCCTCGACCGCTGGGCGGTAGCCACTCTCGCCGAAGTACGGCTGGTATGCGAACGGCGCCACCAGCAGCGCGATCTTGCGGGTCGGGGTCCACGCGACGTCGCCGCCGAACTTCGCCGCCTGGGCCTGCGGCGCGAGATCGGCGGCGGAACCGAAGCCTCGGCCCAGGTTGGCGATCTGCGACGACAGGCAGGCGCTCGCGGACTGCCCCCGCGAGCAAACGCCCCCGCTGCACGCTGCGTGCGCCGACACGGCGGGTGCGGGCGCCTTGCTGTCGGATAGCCGCGCGAAGGTGATCGTTTGCTCTTTCCGAGCTTGGCGCACGAACGTGAGCGTGCGCGTCGCGCCGTCGGAGGCCGTCAGCTCGGCCTGCTGGACGAGCGGGTCGACTCGCACGGGATAGTCGGCGCCGCGATCGTCGAGCTCGATCAGGATCCGCCCGCGACGCACCGCGAACCGCGCGGGCAACGCTCGGCCGCGCGCGTCGGTCGCGACCAGCGCGGCGTAGCGAAGGCTCCCGAGCAGCACCGTGCCGCGCTCGAGCCGCGGCCGCGTCGGACCGGCGAGCGCAAGCGACAGGGTCAGGGGTCCTGAGCCGCCGTGCGGTCGAGCGCCGATCGTGAATCCCTGCTCGAGCCCGAGTGGCCCGTTGACCCACCATTCGCTCATGCCCGCGTGGCTGTAATAGACCCGGCCGCCGCGCAGCGCCGGAACTGCCGGCGCGACGGGGCGGACCGCGCTGAGATACCCGTAACCGGCCAGCGTGAGGCCCAGCCGCTCCGAGCCGGAGGCGATCAGCGCGCCCCGGCGCGAGAACGTCGCGCGCAGACGCTGCGCGGGGTTGACCGCACGCAGTCCAGCGATTTCGTATCCACCCAGGTCGCGGCCCAAGCCGACCGAGATCGGGCCGAGGGCAGCGAGCGGCACCGCAGCTCGGGGATCCGCCGCCGGCGATCGCGTGGGTTGCGGCGACGGCGAGGCCGCCGCGAGCATCACCGCGACGATGCTCGCGAGCGCCACAACGACGATGCCCGCGAGCCTCGCCGGCACGACGCGCCGCGACGTCGACGCGGATACGGGTCGGCCCCCGCCCGCCCCGCCGCACGTCAGCTCGAGTCCATCCATCACGTTGCCCACCACGCCGATGTCGGCGCATCCGATGCTCGTCGCACCGGAAGTTTGGTACATCCGCGCGATCCGTTCAAGTTGGACCGGGCACGACGTTGGACCGGCGCACACGTTGGACCGGCATACAACGGGTCCGGACGCAAGGTCGCCTCTCTTCCGGCCCAGCGGGTGTTCAGGCGCGGTGAAGCGGGCAGCAGCACCGCATGGCAGCCGCCGAGCCGCGAGAGATCGACTGGGGTCGCGCCGAGATCGACGAGGGCACCCTCACCGTGGAGCTCACCGGCACGAGCTCCACGGCCTGGAAGCAGCAATTCGCCAGGGTGCTCGCACTGCTCGACAACGCCAACAGCCGCTGGGGCGAGGTGCGCCTGACGCGGAAGGGCATCCGCGTCGGGGAGGTGCAGCAGGGCACCGAGCCGGAGCTGCGCCACTTCCTCGAGAGCGTCGTG
Source organism: uncultured Solirubrobacterales bacterium (assembly GCA_963763525.1). Classification (GTDB taxonomy): domain Bacteria; phylum Actinomycetota; class Thermoleophilia; order Solirubrobacterales; family Solirubrobacteraceae; genus Palsa-465. The sequence continues at coordinate 151,999 of CAVXPA010000001.1, read as the reverse complement.
GTGCAGGCCAACTCCGAGCTGCCCCAGCGCGACGACCCGGCGCCAGACGAAGGTGCCGCTGGTTAGACCGAAGTTCCCCCGGTAGTCAGCCGGAGTAGAGGCCGGGATCCCTGTAGTTGTGGGAATTCCGGACCTTTTGTTGTCATCATGTGTACCCACTACTAGTCGCCTTGATATGCGGTATTGTCCAGGTATGGGCCGTCCCGCTCGGCAAAGTGGCGCGATGCACGTGAGCACGACTACGCGACGGTGTGGGGATCGTGAGTACACGGCGACGTTGCTCCGGCGCTCCTACCGCCAAGACGGGAAGGTCAAGAAGGAGACGCTCGCGAACCTCTCGCATCTCCCGGCTGAGGCGATCGACGCGATCCGACGTGTCCTGGCGGGCGAGACGCTGGTGAACGCCAGGGACGCGTTCGAGATCGAGCGCTCCCTCCCGGCCGGGCACGTGAACGCGGCGCTCGCTATGGCCGGCCGGCTTGAGCTCTCTAAGCTGGTTGATCGTTCAGCGTGCCGGGAGCGGGATCTGTGCATGGCGATGATCGTCGGGCGGGTGATCTGCCCGGGGTCGAAGCTCGGGATGGTCCGCACCTTGGGGCAGTCCACGCTCGCGAGCGAGTTGGGTGTGGAGGGCGCGGATGAGGATGATCTCTACGCGGCGATGGACTGGCTGCTCGAGCGCCAGCAGCGGATCGAGGACCGGCTCGCTGCCCGTCACCTCGCCGATGGGGAGATGGTGCTCTATGACGTGTCCTCGAGCTACTTCGAGGGGCGGACGTGTCCGTTGGCGAAGTTGGGGTACTCGCGTGATGGGAAACTCGGGCTCCCACAGATCATCTATGGGCTGTTGTGTGACATGGCCGGGCGGCCGGTCGCGGTCGAGGTGTTCAGTGGCGAGCTGCACGACGATGCGACGCTGCCCGCGCAGGTCACGAAGCTGAAGGACCGCTTCGGGCTCTCACGGGTCGTCGTGGTCGCGGATCGCGGGATGGTCACCAAGGCGAACATCGAGCTGCTGGGCCAGGTCGGCGGGGTCGACTGGATCACCGCGCTGAAAGCCCCGACGATCAAGAAACTCGCGCGATCCGGCGCTTTCCAACCGTCACTGTTTGACGAGCAGAACCTCGGGGAGATCACCGACGCCGACGAGTTCCCCGGCGAGCGGCTGATCGTGTGCCGCAACCCGCTGGTCGGCGCGCAGCGCGCTCGCAAACGCGAGGAGCTGCTCGCCGCGACCGAAGCCGACCTCGCTCAGATCGCGCACCGCGTGGAGGGCGGGACGTTGCTGGGCGCCGGTCAGATCGGGCTGGCAGTCGGACCGGCACTGAAGCGCCATCGGATGCGCAAGCACTTCCAGATCGAGATCACCGACACCACCTTCACCTACACCCGCGACACAGCCGGGATCGCTGAAGAGGCGGCGCTGGACGGGTTCTACATCCTGCGCACCAGCCTCACCGAAGCCGACCTCCCGCCCATCGATGTCGTGCGCGCCTACAAGAACCTTGAACAGGCCGAGCGGGCGTTCGGGTCACTGAAAGGCCCCGAGCTACAGATCCGCCCGATCCATCACCGCCTCGAGGACCGCGTCCGCGCGCACGTGCTGATCTGCATGCTCGCTTACTACCTCACCTGGCACTTGAAGGCCGCGTGGAAACCGCTGCTGTTCAGCGACGAGGACCGGCCCGTCAGTCCCGACCCCGTCGCCAAAGCCGTCCGTTCCCCCGCCGCGCAACACAAAGCTCAGACGAAACGGACCAGCAGCGATCAGCCCGCGCACAGCTACCGCACCCTCCTCGCCGAGCTCTCCACCCAGACCCGGAACACCACCCGCCTGCGCGGCGCCAACAGCACGTTCGAGAAGCTCACCCAGCCGACCGCGCTACAAGCCGAGGCGCTCGACCTCGCCCAACATGCCCCCGTCGTGGCCACCCGGTAGACACGACCCGAGCACCCCAAACAGCCCGAAAGCCTACGGAATGAGCCGAATCCGGGCCGCCTCACCAGAGGGAACTTCGGGTTAGTGAAGGGAGCCATCTCCGACCACGCGGCGGCGTCTGTCGCTTCTGGTCACGAGCAGCGGCGTCGGCGACCTCGAGGTCGGGTGTATCGACAGTCGCCGCGATCCTGCCAGTTGTTGGGATCCCACAAATGGTCTCGTGGTGCTCACGGTGGAGCCGTCCGGCGACCGACCTGCTGGACGCGGCTGCCTCTCGTCCTTTCCGAGACTCCAGACCAGCTGTCGGTGCGGCGCGGAGCGAGGGGCCCGCTATTACCGTTCGTGGGCGCCTAGTTGAGCCAGCTTTGGTCTGCGAGGAATCCCCAGACGGGGTTGTATTCGTAGCTGTGTAGGCGGCTCGATGTGAGTTCGACGTCGCGGGTTGTGACGGTTGGCGCCCAGACGGCGGCGTTGGTCAGGCGCCGGTCGACTGATTCCCAGACTGTTTGTGCTTGCCGTGGATCGGTGAGCTCGAGGCGCTCCGCTCGTTGCATTTGCCGGTCGAGCTCCGGGTTGCAGTAGTAGCCGTTGCCGTTTGATCCGCCACAGCCGAAGAAGGCGGGGAGGTAGGCGGACGGGTCTGGCCAGCTAGCGAGCCAGTCGCCGATGACGGATATCTGGATCCGCTGGTTCAGCTGAGGGTTTACCGACGCGATCGGGATGAGGTGTACGTGGACGTTGTAGCCGAGGGAGCGCAGTACGCCGGCTACGTATCCCGTGGTGGCGGGGGGAATGAACCCTTCGTCCGGGCTGCCCCAGACGTCGACGCGCTCACCGCTCGTGCCCGATTGCCGGACCAGCCGTAGCGCGGCGGGTAGGTTGGGGCCGGTATAGGCGCCGGTGGCACGAGGGTGGACCGTGTACGGGCAGTAGGGCGCGTACCCGGGGAGGCCGGGGGCGATGGCTTGGCAGGTCGCTGTGGCGAAGCTCGGGCCGCCGTAAAGGCGCGCGATCGTGTTCCGGTTGATCGCGTAGTTGAGCGCGCGTCGAACCCTGACGTCGTTGAACGGGGGCAGGTGCGTGTTGAGTGGGATGAACTCGACCGCGAACTGCGGGTTGGAGTGCACCTGTGCCGGATCGTGCAGCTCGAGCTGTTGGTATTGGGCGGCCGGCACTTGGCCTTCCATCCAGTCGGCTTGGCCGCGCTCGATGTCGTTCACAGCGGCGTGGATACTGGCCACGCTCCGCCACACGATCGAGTCAGGATTTCCCACGGGCTGAGCGGCGTGTGACCACTCGCGGAAGTAGGGGTTGCGAGCGAACCGCACCTCGATGTTGCTGGCGGCAACGATCTCGTAGGGCCGGTACCGGGGACCGCGCGGGAGACGGCCTCGCGGTCGGGGGTGCCCGGCGGTATCGGGGCCGCATAGGCCTGCTCGGTCAGCTTGAAGAGAAACTCCGGATCGGGCGCGACGAGGCGGAACACGACGGTGCCGGCGGCGTCGTTGGTCTCGATGCCGCTGGAGAGGTCGCAGCGGGCTGGGCGCTGGGCGCAGGCGGTGGCGCCGTCGATCCCCGCGAATAGTGCGCTGTAGATCGATCTGACCCTGAATAGACGCTCGAGCCCGCGTCTGAAATCCTCGGCGCGTAACTCCTGCCCGTCGGAATAGCGGATCCCGGGACGGATCCGGAACGCGTAGGTCTCACCGCCGTCGCTCGGGGTCGGGATCGACAGGGCGAGGTGCGGCACGAGGCGCAGGCCATCAGTGCCCGGGCTCTTCTGGAACGTGACCAGCGAGTCGTAGGTCAGCCCGGTGAAGGCCGGCGGGTTGGCCCCGCTGTAGACGGCAGGGTCGATCGACGAGGGCGTTAGGGCGGCGCCTTCGCCGGCAACCGAGGGTGTGACGATCACGAGCGTTCCGCCCCGGTGGCTGCCCCCGTCCGCGGCTACCGCCCACCGACACAAGCTTGGCGCTGACCGCCAGCGAGGTCGGGGACGCCGCGACGGGGTACCTCGCGGCGACCCGGTCATGCCTGGTATCGATCTGCTCGACCGTCTTGGAGTATTGATCGGCCACCCATACCGATCCGGCTCGGGCCGCGAGCGCGGTCGGGCCGCTCCCGACCGGGATCGTCGAGGACACGGTGAGGCTCGTCGGGTTGATCCGTGACACGGTCGCGTCGAGTCGGTTCGCGACCCAGACGGCGCCCTGTTGCGAGGCCAGCGCTGCCGGCCCATCGCCCACGTGCACCCGGCCAAGCACCCGGCCCGACGCGAGGTCGAGTTTCTCGACGCTGGCGCTGTCGTAGCCGGTAACCCAGATCGCGCCGCCGGCGACCAGGAGCGCGCTCGGCTGCAATCCGAGGGGCACGATGTGATGCAGGGCGCCGGTGGCCGGGTCGATCTCGAACAGCTCTCGCTCGGTCGCATCGGCCACCCATACGCGACCGGCGCCGTACGCGATCGCGCTCGGGTTCGCTCCTGGTAGCTGGATCGTCTGGGTGATCGACTCGGTGGTCGGGTCGATCCTGGTCACAGTGGCGGCGACGCTGCTGGCGACCCAGATGTCCCCGCCCCCGCTGACGATGCTCCCGGGATCGCCGCCGACGGGGATTTGGTCGACCACCACCCCCGAGACCGGATCCAGCCTTGAGACCTCGCCGGCACCGGGTTCGGCCGCCCAGACCGAACCGTAGCCGCCGCTGATCGCGACGGGCGTGCCCGTGAGCTCGGTCGCGGATGCGAGTCTGTCCCCCGAGAGGCTGATGGCGACCACCCCGTTGGCGCCCCGAGGGAGCGCTACCCGCCGCCCGGCGGTAGCGGAACCGAGCAGCAGCACCCCTGCCAGGACGGCCGCGACAACAAGCCCGAAGGCGACGAGGCCGGGAGCGGTGCCGTGAACCAACTGGGGTTGCAAACCTTGGCGACCCGAGCGTCGGGTCGTGTTGGAGGATCCGTCGCTGTAGCTCATGCAGCCCCGGTCCGGGCTCGAGTCCGAGCTCGCGAGTGAGCCGTGCGCGCGCCGTCTGAAACGCCCCGAGAGCATCGGTTTGGCGCCCGGCCCGGTACAGCGCCAGCATCGGTCCGCCTATCAGGCGCTCGCGCAGTGGGTGCTCGGCGACGAACTGCTCGAGCTGGGGGACGAGCTCCTTACCGGCACCCAACGCGAGCCGGGCCTCCACCCGCAACTCCATTGCGCTCAAGCGCATCTCTTCCAGCCGCCGAGCCTCAGTAACGCCCGCCGCGCCGTCGAGCAGCTCGGCGGCGACTGCTCCCCGCCACAGCTCGAGTGCCTCGGTCAGCTTTGCCGCTGCGGCGGCGTGATCGCCGGCGTCCGCGGCACAGCTGGCGGTGGCCACGAGCTGCTCGAACCGATCCGCATCGAGCTCGTCGGGTTCGACCCGCAGACGGTAGCCGCCCGCTTCGCGGACCAGCCGGTCGTGTCCGAGCGTCTTCCGCAGCCGGTAGACGTAGGTGTCGAGCGACTCGGCCGCGCTCGGCGGCGGTCGCTCTCCCCACAGCCCATCGATCAGCTTCTCGCGCGACACGACCCCGCCCCGCGCCAGCAGCAGCTCCGCCAGCAGCAACCGCTGCTTGCGTCCACCAAGTGGAAGCGGGCCCCGGTCCACGGAGACCTCGAGCGGTCCAAGCACCGCAAAGCGCATGTCAGCACCATGAAACCACCTGCAACGAGCCCGATGCGAGGTTTTTGCGAGGTGCCCAGCCGATCATCCCCCAGCTTATGCCCGGCGAATCCCAGGGGGCCACCGTGTCGACTCGAATCCGCATCCTGTCGCTGATAGTGCTCACCGGCCTGACCGCGCTGGCTCCGGTCGCGTTTGGCGCCCCCGGACAGGTCCGTGACGGCGAAAACGCCAACGACCAGTTCCGAGCTGCCGAGCCGATCGTAGGTCGCAGCGGCGACACTCGTGAGGCGCGCAGTTGGCGGTTCGGTTCTGAGCCGCTGGCGCCGAGCGCTCGCCCGCGGTCGGTGCTCTCGCTGCGCGGCCCTCTCTCGACGAGTTTCGACTCGATCGATCTCGGTGCGCCGCCCGAGGCGCCCGTCGGGGCGTTCCCAGTGGGCATCGCGGTCAGCAGCGCGACCGACACGGTCTATGTCGTCAACGCGAACGACGACTCGGTGTCGGTGATCGACGCGCACCATTGCAACGCCGGGGGTCTTTCGGGCTGTGGCAACCCGGTGGCAACAATTCCGTTGGGCGCCCAAGGCGTCACCAACACCCCGGCGTCCGTGGTCGTCTCCCCCGACGGCGGGACCCTGTACGTGACCGCGCCGGGCGGCGCCGACGACGTCGCAGTCATAAACGCTCGCACCTGCAACGCGACCGACACTTCGACCTGCGCGAACGGGCCTATCGCGACCGTGGCCGCGGGACCGTACCCCGCTGCCCTGGCCGAGGACCCAGATAACGGCACGTTATATGTCGCGAACATCGACAGCGACACCGTGTCGGTAATCAATGCCGCGCTCTGCAACGCCCAGCACACCGCCGGTTGCACCACGCCCGCGGCGCAGATGACCGTCGGAAACGGGCCCGGAGCCGTCGCGATCAACCCCAGGACGAACTCGGTGTATGTCGCCAACATCGGCGATGACACCGTCTCGGTGATCAACGCCGCGTTCTGCGACGCCACGCACCCTGCGGGTTGCGCAACTGATCCCCCTCTTCAGGCTGTCGGCGCCGCACCCGGCTCGATCGCGATCTCTGAACTCACCGACACCGTTTATGTGGTCAACAGCGGCCTTGAAAATTCAGGAGCGATCGTCCCCGGCGGGAACACGGTCTCGATCCTCGATGGCGCCGCGTGCAACGGCGAGCATCCCGGGGGGTGTTCGGCGGTTCCACCGCCCGTCGTCGCCGTGGGCGGCCTGCCCGGAGGCCAACCCGAGGCAGTGGCGATCGATCCGCGCACCCAAGATGTCTACACGCCCGAGGACGATGACGACACAATGTCGATCATCGATGGATGGACGTGCAACGCACGACACCTCTCTGGTTGCCCGCGAACCGCGGCCGCCACGCAGACAGGGGCCGGGCCGGGCGCCGTCGGGGTGCTCCCGTCGCTGCGCACGGTGTACGTCGCTGATGGCGACGAGAACGCCGTCTCGATAATCCCCGAACCCGCCTGCGGCGGAGCCACCCAGGCTTCTTGCCGATCGGCCTCGGTACCCGCGACCCTGCTCACCGCGCCCAACGCGCTCGCACCATTCCTGTCCGCTGGCACTGCGATCGACACGGTCGAGCACACCGCGTACGCCATCGACTACGGTCCGAACGGCAACGGCCCGGACATCCTGGATCTAATCAACACAAACCGCTGCGGCGCCGGCATGGTTGCCGGCTGCCCGCACCAGCCGCCGACGACGATCCCATTGGCAAGCTTCCCGGTCGGCTTGGTAATCGATCCGAGCACGGGCACGCTATACGTGTCCGAGAGCGGACCACAATCCGCCCAGCTCGAGGTGATCGCCGCCGCCACCTGCAACATCAGCCAGCCCACGTGCTCGGACAGGGCCACGGTCCCGCTCACCGACGGCGGCGGCCCGGTCGCGGTCGATAGCAGCACCCGAACCGTGTACGTCGGCGGCAGCTCCTCTATCTCTGTAATCGACGCCCGCCACTGCTACGCCGGCGATCTCCACGGCTGCGCCACGCAAGCGCCGGCGGCGATCCCCGTCGGGTCCTCGTCCAGCCTGACGACCACCCCCAACACGCTGTACGCCACCACGATCCCTGCCTTCAACCTTCCCGGAACTGTGGCCGTGATCGACACGCGCCACTGCAACGCCGCCGACACCTCACAATGCACCTCGATCACACCCCCGATGATCACCATCGGCCTGGACCCGTTGGACGTCGTCGCAGACCCCGCCCACGACACCCTCTATGTGACTGACAGCGCCTTCGGGAACAGCCAAGGTGCCCTGTCGATGATCGACACCTCGCACTGCCAGGGCGCCGATACGAGCGATTGCGCGGCCCACACGCCACTCACGACGCCGATGCGTCGCTTCCCCTACCAAGAGGTACTCGATCAGCGCACCAACACGCTCTACGTCGGCAACTACTCCAACGCGGATCTATCACCCATCAACACGGCGAGATGCAACGCACGAGACAAGTCGGGCTGCCTTGCCCAGCCGCCGGAGATCGTCGTCGGCAGCCAACCCACGGCGCTGGCGCTCGATGCCGACAACCACACCATCTACGTCTCCAACAGCGGCGACGGCACCGTTTCGCTGGTGGCGACCGGCCCCTGACGCTCTGCGGACCACGACCGGCACAGGCCGCACGGGAAGGCTAGCGAACGGCACCCGCCGTTTCCCTGGGCGATGTCACGCAATCGACGACTTGGACAGCATCTCGCCAGCGTCGACGACGACCACCGGCAGTCCGGAAAGCCTCCCGAGTCGGGCGGCGTGCAGCACTGCGCCGGCGTCATCCGCGTCGGGTGCTCTGCCGACATCGCCGCAGCTAACCCATCGCCCCGTTCGCAGGCGTTGGCGTTCCCAGCTAACGCGGCGGCGCTAGGTCAGCCGTCGTTGCCGGCGATTCTGAAAACGGGGCGCCGCATTGAGACGAAAGCAGCGGGCCATCCGGCGGTTGGGCCCCGCAGGCTCCGCGAGGGCGGAGCGGAAGCCGTGCTGCAGGCTCCTCCACCTCAGACAACTCGTACTTACTAGCGCACCGGACCACAGATCTTTCGCCCGATCGAGTCTTCTGCTTCGACTCGTCGGATCGCCCGCGACCTTCCGCTTCGCGAGGCGAAGCGGCTACTAGATGCTGAGTGGTGGGTGGCGGCCAAGAGGCGTCTGCTTGTTGTTGGACATTGGGCCATCGGTTCGTGGTTTCAGCATCCCTATCCTCCAGATATGCGCTACGCATCCTTTGGCGCGGGCTATAGCGACATGACTGCGATGGTGCGCAGTGCCGGGTCGGCGGCGTCTGGCTTTCGATTCTGTTCGCCGGACGTATCGGGCGGGGAGCAGAAGCGAGGTATGACGCGAGCTCACCCTCTATTTGGGTCACACCTCGGCACACCGCGCGTGCTCGATCTAGCGCCGCAAATAGTTCTAGTGAGTCGCGGGCGCGTATCGTCAGGCAACTACGAGCGTTGGATCGGAGGCGCCGTAGTGATGCTCGAACACGGTTGCGGTCTGTTTCGCGCCGTCGGTCACGGATCAGCAAGGAGGCCTTCGTCGATATTGAGACTCGGCTGGATATCGGCGAAGAGCTCGTTGGAAACATCGGCCGGCGCGCGCTGGACCTGGCAGCCTCGGGTTGGATGACCGACGTCACGCCCTGGGGCGATCGCGAGGCTGCCTCGCTCGACGCGTTGGCGCTCGCCGTCGGATGCGAGTTCGAGCTCAGGTCCGCCTACCCGGTCTCGGCGGTCATTCAGGTCGCTCCGTGTCCGCAACCAGGGGTGCTGATCCGACGCGAGCAATGGGATACGGCCTGCGACCATCACGGCTACATCGACCTGTACGCGAATCGATGCGAACGGTTCTCGATCGATTCCGGCAGCTCTCGGATCGCTTACGAGGCGGAGCTGCTGCTCACCGCGCCGGCCGATGTGATCGAGCCGGATGCGCTGGAAACACCGGTCGCGTCGCTCCCGGACGAGGTGTTGAGCTTTGTCATGCCGAGCAGGTTCTGCCTGCCCGACGAGCTCGGCAATGAAGCTTGGCAGCGGTTCGGCGAGTTGGCGCCGGGCTGGGGGCGAGTGCAGGCAATCGTGGATTTCGTCCATGGCCACCTCGAGTTCCTGCCTGGCGCGTCCAATCCGTGGACCACGGCGGCCGACGTGTATCGGGCGCGTCAGGGCGTTTGCCGTGACTTCGCCCACCTGGCGATAACGTTCTGTCGAGCGTTGAATATCCCCGCCCGGTACGTGTTCGGCTACATCCCGGACGTGGGTGTTCCCCCACCCGACGAGCCGATGGACTTCGCTGCATGGTTCGAGGCCTATCTGGATGGTCATTGGTACGCGTTCGATGCTCGGAACAACACGCCGCGGATCGGACGCGTCGTCGTCGGGCGTGGCCGGGACGCGATCGACGTCGCGCTGATCACATCCTTCGGTCCCCACACGCTGACTGGCTTCCAAGTCCGTGCCGAGCACATCATCCCGCGCGCACACAGCTGACCGCCACCCCCGCTTGCGGGGCAAGGCGCGCCAGCTCGGCGACGAGCGCGCACAGCGACGTAAGAGGCTCCGCTACCGCGCCTGCGGAGGGGACGCGCTGAGGATGCTCGCCGCCCCACGATCGAAAAGGACGGCCCGCTCGAGTTCGACATTGTGGGCGTCTGAGCAGTCGCACGATCGGCGGGTGTGCGTACCACGTGAGCCATCCTGGACGGTCCCACGATCGTTTCCCGGCCGGCGCCAACGAGGTGGAGACTCGTCGGGCCGGGCGCTTGCCCCCAGCGGACACACTCCGGGGAGGATCGAGGTTGCGGACTCGCGCCGGGACGGGGAATATCCTCGGACGCTCGATCTGCGGCGATGACGACGACTCTCCCGACACGGTCCCCCGCGAGCTACCTACCGCTCGCCGGCTGCTACGACGAGATGGTCGACGCGGCGGGAGTCCCGCGCGAGCACTGGGCCCACCTGGCGGGGGTGTTCTCCGAGCTCGGCGTCGAGGAGCTGCTGCGCCGCCAGGAAGAGGCGGCGCGCTTGATCGACCAGGACGGCGTCGTCTACAACGCCTACGAGGAGGCCGCCCACCCTGGGCAGCGGTGGTTGCTGGATCCGGTGCCGACCGTGCTCTCGAGCCGGGAGTGGAAGACGATCGAAACTGGCCTGATCGAGCGGGCCGAGCTGCTCGATATGGTGCTCACCGACCTGTACGGCAAGCGCGACCTGCTGCGTCGGCGCGTGCTCGCGCCCGAGGTCGTGTTCGGCCACGCCGGTTTCCTACGCCCGTGGGACCAGATCCACCTCCCGGGCAAGCACCAGCTGTTCACCTATGCCGCCGACGTCGGTCGCGACGCCGCAGGACGCCCGCTCGTGCTCTCTGACCGCACGCAGGCGCCTTCCGGGTTCGGCTACGCACTTGAGGCACGCTCGGTGATCTCGCGCGTATTCCCCACGCTGTACCGGGACTCCCAGGTCCACAGGCTCGCGCCTTTCTTCCGGTCGTTGCGAGTTGCACTCCAGGAAGTCGCGCCCACCAACGTCGAGGACCCTCGGATCGTGGTCCTCACGCCCGGCCCCTGGAACGAGACCGCCTTCGAGCACGCGTTCCTGGCCTCGCACCTCGGCTATCCGTTGGTGGAGGGCTCGGACTTGGTCGCGCGCCAGGGGCGGGTGTGGATGCGCTCGCTTGGGCAGCTCGAGCCGGTGCACGTGATTTTGCGCCGCGTCGACGCCTGGTTCTGTGACCCGCTCGAGCTCAAGCCCGACTCGCAGCTCGGTGTCCCGGGGCTCGTCGAGGCGGCGCGGTCCGGGGCTGTGTCGATCGTAAACCCGCTCGGTTCGAGCGTGCTGGAGAACCCGGCACTGACGGCCTTCCTGCCGCGGCTTTGTGAGCACCTGATGGGAGGGCCGCTTGCGCTCGAAAGTGTCCCGACGTGGTGGTGCGGCGAGGACGACGGGCTGCGGCATGTGCTTGCCAACATCGAGCGTCTCGTACTGCGCCCGATGTCGCGCACCGCCGGCACGGCCTCGGTGTTCGGCTGGGAGCTGAGCGCCGCCGAGCTCGATGAGTGCAAGCGACGCATCGGTGCCCATCCTCTTGCCTGGGTGGGGCAGGAGCCGCTGGCGATGGCAAGCGCTCCGACGCTTACGCCCGCCGGCCTCGCTCCCCGCCGCGCCATCCTGCGCGCATTCGCGGTCCCGCGCGACGACTCCTATGCAGTGATGCCGGGCGGCTTGACGCGGGTGGCTCCGGACGGCGGCGTTGGGCGTATCTCGAGCCAGACAGGTGCGATCAGCAAGGACACCTGGGTCCTGGCATCCGAGCCCGAACGGCTGACGGGGTTCTGGCTTGACTCGGGCCCCACCGTCCAACGAATCGAGCCGATGGCCTCGATCCCGTCGCGCACGGCCGAGAGCATGTGGTGGCTCGGACGTTACGCCGAGCGCGCCGAGGCGATCACCCGCCTGCTGCGCGTCGCCTACGACCGTCGCAACGACTTCCAAGGAAGCGCCAACCCGGCGGGAATTGAGTCGCTGCGCGCGCTGCTCGTCGCCATTACACGCACGACTACGACTTATCCCGGGTTCGTCGGCGCCGGCTCCGAGCAGCGGCTCGAGTCTCCGGGTCGCGAGCTGCTCGACCTCGTCGTCGACGGGCAGCGCCCCGGGACGCTCGCGCACTCGGTTCGGGCCTTGCTCGCTTCGGCATACGCCGCGCGCGACCAACTCCCTGCCGACACGTGGCTCATGGTCGGCGCGCTCGATCGCGAGATCCTCGAGCTCCACGGACCGATGCACGACCCCCAGGCGGTCGTCTCCGGCGCGCTGCAGCGGGTCATGCAGAGTCTGCTCGCGCTCGGCGGCCTCGGCAACGAGAGCATGGTCCGGGACCTTGGCTGGCGATTCATGGATGCCGGGTGTCGCCTCGAGCGGGGGGTGCAATTGCTGTCGCTGCTGCACGCGACGGTCATCGACGCGCGGGGGACTGCCACAGACAGCCTGTTGCTCGAGTCTGTGCTCACTGTGGCTGAGAGCATCATCACCTACCGCCGACGCTATCGCTCGCACGCGCAGCTCGAGACGCTGCTCGACCTGCTCCTGCTCGACGACGGCAACCCACGGTCGCTCGTGTTCGGGCTCGACCGCGTGCGCGACGACTTCGACGCCCTTCCGGTCGGAGCTGACCGGCGACTACGGGAGGAGCAGCGACTCCTGCTCGAGGCTTCCACGGCGCTGCGTCTCGCCGACACCGCGGCGCTCGCGGCCCAGGACGAGTCGGGCCACCGGTCCGCGCTTGAAGCGTTCCTGGCGCAGCTTCGCGGCAAGCTGCTGGAGGCCGCCGATGCCGTCGACCGAGTCCACTTCGTCCATCTGTTGCCGCGCTGGTCGCTTGTCGGGCCGGCGGACTCGAGCGCGGCCGGAAACGGCGGGGCATGAGGCGGTGCACCCCATGGCCGTGACCTACGAAGTGACACACCGGACCGAGTACAAGTACGAATCGGACGTGTCGGACAGCTACGGCCAGTTGCATCTGCTGCCTCGCGACCTCCCCGGCCAGCGATGTCACGCGGCCGAGGTCGTCATCGACCCAGCCCCTGAGGAATACTGCGAGCGGTTCGACTATTTCGGCAACCGGGTGTCTTACCTCGCCGTCCATCGCCCCCACCGCACTCTGACCGTCACGGCGACGAGCGTGGTCGAGGTCGAGCATCGCCCGAGCGAGCTGTCGCCGTTTGGTCACCGCGCGTGGGAGCAAGCCCGAGACGCAATGCGCGACGGGCATCTACCCGACCCCCTCGATGCTGTGCAGTATGCGCTCGACTCGCCGCTCGTCGAGGCGTCTGCGGCGTTCGCCGACTACGCTGCCACGTCGTTCCCGCCGGGCCGGCCCCTGCTTGATGCGGTCACGGACATCTGTCATCGCATTCACGCTGACTTCGAGTACAGCCCGGGATCGACCTCGGTCACCACTCCGCTCGTCGAAGTGTTCGCGCAACGCAAGGGCGTCTGCCAGGACTTCGCCCATGTCGGCATCGCGTGCCTGCGCTCGATCGGGCTCCCAGCGCGCTACGTGAGCGGCTATTTGGAGACGTTCCCTCCGCCCGGCCGCTCAAAGCTGAAGGGCGCCGACGGCTCCCACGCCTGGATGTCGGTGCTCGTGCCCGAAGCCGGCTGGCTGGATGTCGATCCGACCAATGACCAGCTTGCGAACAGCCGCTACGTCGTGACCGCCTACGGACGTGACTATGGCGACGTACCGCCACTGAGCGGAGTGATCTACACAAAGGGCAAGACAGAGAGCCTCCGCGTTGCGGTCGACGTCGTGGCGGTTTCCGGCTAGCCACGCCGGGGTACCGGATCAGATCGTGCGTGCATTCACCTGCGACCGGTGCGGGCAGTTGGTGTTCTTCGAAAACAGCCTGTGCCTGCGGTGCTCGACCCCACTCGGGTTCGTGCCCTCCGCGCTCGAGCTCGTCGCGACGACCGGGGAGACGCTTGCAGCCGGCGCTTTGCGACGCTGCGCCAATGCGACCGTGGCCGAGTGCAACTGGATGCTCGAGGCGGGAGACTTCGGACCGCTGTGCCGTAGCTGCCGGCTGACGCGGACACGTCCCGGCGACAGCGACGCCGAGGGCCTCGCGGCCTTCGCCCGCGCTGAGGCGGCAAAGAGAAGGCTGCTGTTCGGGCTCTTCGATCTCGGTTTGGGTGTGGACGAGGGCGGACTCGCGTTCGATCTCCTCGCCAGCCGGTCCGCTCCCGTGCTCACCGGTCACGACAACGGCGTGATCACGATCGATCTCGCGGAGTCCGACGACGCGCGTCGTGAGCAGCGCCGCGCCGAGCTCGGGGAGCCCTACAGGACGATGCTCGGGCACTTCCGGCACGAGATCGGGCACTACTATTGGCCACTCCTGATCGAGCGCACGGGTGAGCTGGAACGCTGGCGCTCGCTGTTCGGCGATGAGCGGCTCGACTACGAGGACGCGCTGCAGCGCCACTACAAGGCTGGGCCGCCGCCGGACTGGGGCGATCGTCACGTGAGCGCGTACGCGGCGGCGCATCCGTGGGAGGACTGGGCCGAAACCTTCGCACACTACCTCCACATCCGCGACACGCTGCAGACTGCCGCATCCTTCGGGCTGGTCGTAATCGGCCCTCGCCCTGCAGATGACTACTCGGTGATGGATGCGCCGGCGCGCGACCCCGGCGAGAAGTCGATCGACGCGGTAATTCGCGATTGGCTGCCGCTGACGTACGCGCTTAACGCGGTCAACCGCAGCATGGGCCGCGACGACCTGTATCCGTTCACGCTCGCGTCGACGGTGATCGACAAGCTCGCGTTCGTTCACGACCGAGTCCGGACGAACCTCAGCTAGAGGCTCGCACGAATCGGGCCTATTTCTCCACGTGGCCAAGCTAGAAACAGGTGGCTTGGCCAAGAATTGGTGGCGGCGAGCGCGCTGAGCAGGTACACCTACGGGTGGTTGTGAGGGATGCGACCGAATCATCGCCGCTCGAGCCGCTTGCGGGCTATGACGTCCCGGCCGGGTGCCGGGACGAATTGCTCGACGAGCACGGCGCACCGCGCCCTCACGCCGCCTCCCTGATCGCGACGCTCAAGCGCATCGGACCACAAGCCCTGGCCGCCGCCGGCCACCGTCGCGACCGGATATTCATGCAGCAGGGGATCACGTTCGAGGTCGCCAGCACGGTCGGCGAGCCACGCGACCGCCCCTTCCCGCTCGACCTCGTGCCGCGCGTGTTGCCAGCCCGAGAGTGGACAACGATCAAGCGCGGCCTCGCGCAACGCATCCGGGCTCTCAACGCCTTCGTCGATGATGTCTACCACGCGCACGAGATCGTGCGTGCCGGGATCATTCCGTGGTTGCTGGTCGTCAGCCGACCGAGCTTCGCGCGTTCGGTGCACGGCGTGCGGCCGCCGGGCGGGGTCTACTGCCACGTCTCTGGGTGCGACCTCGTCCGCGGCGGAGACGGCCGCTGGCTCGTGCTCGAAGACAACGTCCGCACTGCGTCGGGGATCTCCTACGTGCTCGAGAACCGCGTGGCGATGACCCGGCTGATGCCGGAGCTGTTCGCGGGCCACAGCGTCCGCGCAGTCGACAACTACCCGGGCCTGTTGCTCGAGGCGCTGCGCGCCGTCGCGCCCGCGAGCGACGGCCATCCGGTCGTCGTCGTGTGGACCCCGGGTCCGTTCAATCCCGCCTACTTCGAGCATGCCTTCCTCGCGCGCCAGATGGGAGTCGAGCTCGTGGAGGCGACCGACCTCGTCGTCCGAGACGCGATCTGCTACATGCGCACGACAGCGGGTCTGCAGCGCGTCAATACGATCTACCGCAGGCTCGACGACGACTTCATCGACCCGCTCGAGTTCCGGCCGGATTCGATGCTTGGCGTGCCCGGCCTCGTCCGCGCGTATCGTCGCGGGACAGTCGCGATCGCCAACGCGATTGGCACCGGTGTCGCCGATGACAAGGCGATCTACCACTACGTGCCCGAGATGATCCGCTTCTACCTCGGCGAGGAGTCGATCCTCGACAACGTCCCGACCTACTTGCTGACCGACCCGAAGCTACGCGCGCACGTGCTCGGGCGCCTCCACGAGGTCGTCGTGAAGCCAACGGGGGAGTCGGGCGGCAAAGGCGTCTTTATCGGGCCCCACGCGAGCGCGCAGGAGCGCCAGCAGCAGGCGCGGATGATCGAAGAGGATCCCGGGCGCTTCATCGCTCAGGAGCTCGTCCACCTCTCGACGGTCCCGACCGAGATCGGCGAGGGCCGCCTCGCTGCGCGCCACGTTGACCTGCGACCGTTCGCCGTGTTCGGGGACGAGATCCGGATCGTGCCGGGCGGACTGACGCGGGTGGCGCTGCGCGAGGGGTCGATGATCGTCAACTCCTCGCAAGGAGGGGGCTCCAAGGACACCTGGGTGCTCGACGGCGGCAGCACCGCCGACCTCGCGCCGGGTACACCGCCTGCGCACCGGCCGCCGCGACTGCCCGACGTCCGCTACGGGGGCTGGCACAGCCAGGCGCAGCAGCAGCAATAAGGTGGCCTGATGCTCGCCCGGATCGCCCAGGAGCTGTTCTGGCTCGGTCGCGATCTCGCTCGCGCCGAGCACACCGCCCGGATGCTCGACGGCGTCTTCCACGCGGATGTCGCCGGGGCACCGGCCGAGGGCGGAATAGCGCTGAGCTGGGAGGCGGTGCTCGCGATCATCGGCGCCAAGCCGCCGGAGCCCCGGAACCCCACCGAGGAAGCTGCGGCTGTGGGTTCCGACGCCGACGCCGCCCCCGCCGCCGCCGTCAGATCCCAAGCGACCGGCATGCCACTCGAGCGCACGGAGGTCGCGCGGCTGCTCACGATCGACACGGATAACCCAGCTTCGATCGTGTCCTGCGTCGCCCGCGCCCGCGAGCGCAGCAAGACCCTCCGCGACGTGATCTCGACCGAGATGTGGGAGGCATTGAACACATTTCATCTGAGCCTCATGCGCGGCGACCTGTCGGCGGCGCTCGCCTCCGGACCGTACTCCGCCTACCAGGAGGTCAAGGAACGTTGCGCGCTCTTCTGGGGGCTTGTCGACCGCACGATGCTGCGGGATGAGAGCCGCTCGTTCCTCGAGGCCGGCGGCCGGATCGACGCGGCGGACATGGTGCTACGGATGTTGCGAGTAGCGGTTCCGCCCGAGCCGGCCGGCATCGGCCACGAAGCAGAGGCGCTCGCGCTGCTGCATGCCGTCGGTGGCTTCCAGGCCTACCGTCGCGCCGTGCGCGACGCGCCGACGGTTGGTCCGGTGGCTCGCTTCCTGCTCTACGACAGCTCCTACCCGGGCTCGGTGGCCTCCTCGGTCGAGGCGCTTTACGACGCGCTTCAAGCCGCCGACGCCCAGCCCCGCTCCTCGCCGCCGGTGCTCCGGCTCGGGCGTCTGATCGCCGATCTCGAGTTCCACCGCCGCGCCCCGAACGCAGGCCTGGCGCTTGGCGACACGCTCGAGCAGGTACAGCACGAGCTCGAGTTCGTCGACCGCGACATCGACGACCGATACTTCGCGCCGGCTGCCGCCGCGGCGGTACATCTGTAGCGATCACCATCATCCCGAAGATGAACTTTGCGATCCGCTACCTGACCGAATACAGCTACGACTTCGAAGTCGTTGACAACCTCAACGCACTGCGGGTGAAGCCCGCGGCGAACAGCCGCCAACGCTGCGACGAGTTCAACATCCGCGTGAATCCCGAGGTCCGGCTGCATCACCACACCGACTACTTCGGCACCGAGGTCGTCGAGTTCGAGGTCTCGCGACCCCACCGGCACCTCACGATCGATGTGCACGCGCGAGTGACCACGAAGCCTCTGTCTGACCCGCCGCAGGCCCCATGGGAGGCGCTGGCCGAGCCGGGCTACCGCGAAGCCGGCGGCGAGTTCTTGCTGAAGACCGACGACGCGGCCGAACACGAGACGTTGCGCGATCTGTTCGCGACCACACGCGTCACGGCTACCCCGCTCGCGACGCTCATGCTGATTTCCGAGCTGATCCCCGACCGGTTCGAGTACCGCAAGGGCGCGACATACGTCGACTCCACGATCGAGCATCTGCTCGACCTCGGAGCCGGCGTGTGCCAGGACTTTGTCCACCTCGGTCTGTGCTTGCTGCGCCACCACGGCATCGCGGCGAGGTATGTGTCGGGTTACCTATTCGCCGGCGAGAGCGGCGCCGGCGAGGAGAAGGTCGAGGTCGAAACCCACGCGTGGCTCGAAGCGCTGCTGCCGGCGCTCGGCGGCGGCGAACCGGTCTGGATCGGCGCCGACCCGACCAACCGCGGGCTGGCCGGCGAGAACCACGTCAAGATCGGCCACGGGCGCTACTACCCCGATGTCCCGCCGATCAAAGGCGTGTACCGCGGCGTGGCGAGCGCCGACCTCGACGCACGCGTGATTATGACCCGGCTGACCGAGGACAATTCGGCGTCGATCGCTCGCAGCTAGAGCGTGAGACGCGCGTCCTGCTGGCCGAGCTCGACGCGCGCGAGCGGCGGGTCCCGGATGAACGCCTACAACGCCGGCGCTTCGCTTTGGACCCAGAGCTGGACGAGCAGTCTCACTGACCATGACCTCCGCCGCGCATGGTTGCTCGCCGGCGAACTCTGAACGACGAGTTTGCTTGTCCGACTAGGACCAAAGGGCAGTCGCGTCGGTAGAAGCTGCTCTTCTGGCTCGCCCTCGGCGCCACCGTCGTCAGGTGGTACGACCGAAAAGGCCTCCACCGGCCCTTCCAGCAGCGGGCTCCAGTCGCCCCGGGCTCCCGCAATGCCTGGCCGAGTGACGCTCGACTGCCGGATCCAGCGACCCCGGTCGTTGTGATGTCCCCACAAGCCGAGGCGGCGCGGCGCGAGGGAGCCGAGCTCCGTCTACAGCACCAGCCGTCCATTCGTCTGACGGCGCAACTCCTGCGCTGACGGCAGCGAATGCCCGCGTTCCGCGCATGGGAGGACGTGGCATGACCCACGTCGTGCTGCTGGCGCGGGCGAAGCCGGAGCGCGCCGTGACGGCACGAAGCCGGCTGCCTGTGTCCGATTCGGTCGGACAGTGACCGGTTCCGATCAACGGCATTGGCTCGGCGATCGCGCAACCTCGCCGGAGATCACCTGCATCCCGAGGTCGCCACCTGTCGTGCGCCGCGGGGACCGGTTCACAGAGTCGCTACCCGACCGTGACTCTCGTCGCGCCGTAATCGGCAATAGCCCCAGCACCCGAGCGACCGCAGCCATAACCGCCCCGACTAGGACGCACGCCTGCGTCGACCAAGACAGGTCAACCATCGACCACGCGTCAGGAGACATCATGGCTTCTCTCAGCACAACAGACAGACCCCCCATCGTCCTCATCCATGGCCTGTGGATGACACCGCGTAGTTGGTCGCGATTCCAGGCCGACTACAACGGTCGCGGACATGAAGTTCTCGCTCCGTCATGGCCTCGCCTCAAGGGGGAGGTCGAGGACGTCCGCCGGGATCCGTCTGCCCTAAACGGGCTCGGGGTGACCGAGATCGTCGATCACTACGACGCAATTATTCGCGGCCTCGACGAGCCGCCAATCATCATGGGGCATTCCTTCGGCGGGCTATACGTGCAACTGCTGCTCGATCGGGGCCTCGGCGCCGCCGGAGTGGCGATCGATGCCGCTGCTCCCAAGGGGGTTCTGAAGCTGCCGGTGAGCCAGGCACGCGCGCTGTGGCCGGTCCTCAAGAACCCGGCCAACCGTAAGCGGACGGTGCGGCTGACGTTCGAGCAGTTTCGCTACGCGTTTGCGAACAACATGACCGAGTCCGATGCGCGCGCCGCCTACCAGCGCGACGTGATCCCTGGGCCGGGACGGCCCGTATTCCAAGCGGGCTTCGCCGCGCTTGACCCCCACGCAGCAACCAAGGTCAACTATCGCAACCCGGAGCGAGCGCCGTTGCTGTTCATCGCCGGCGGCGAGGACCACATCGTCCCACCCGCGGTGAACAAGGCCAATTACCGAAAGTACAGGCATTCCGCCGCCGTCACGGGCTACCAAGAGTTCCCCGGACGGTCGCACCTGATCGTCGCCCAAAGCGGTTGGGAGGAAGTCGCCGAGCATGCACTCTCCTGGGCCCTTGAGCACCACCGAGCAAAGCCGGCTTCAGCACCGGGAGTCCCGAAGGTCGCATGATGCCGGGACTCTGGCCGGGGTAGGTTCCAGCCAGCGGCAGAGCGGGTTCTCTCGCCCCCAGTTCCCGAATTCTTCGGGACAACTCGCCGATGGGTTCGCGTAGTAAGCCGCCGTCGATCAGACCTCCTCGAGTGACTCGGTCGTCTTCAGCTCAGGCCCCGGTCTTGGTCTCAACGGTGCCACAGGCCCGCGCAGCGGCTCGCGCGGTGTCTGGGTCTTGATCGCGAGCGCGGCGCAATGGATGCGTTCGGCGCAATGGATGCGTTCGTCGGCCTCGCCCGTTCAAGCGGCGCGCTTCGCGCGCGTACCCAGGTCGTTCAATCGGTGCAGTGCCTCGCGCTCGAGCTGTCGGCTGCGTTCCTCACCGACGCCAAGCCAGCGGCTGATCTCCCGGTGGGTCTGTGGGCGGAAGCGGCCCAACCCGTAGCGTCGCAGCAATACCTGCCGGTGGCGCTCGGGCAGTAGCCGCAACATCGAGCGGAGGTCTGCCAGCTCCTCCGCCGCTCCGGCCCGCTCGGCTGGATCGACACTCCTGGGATCGGCCACGAGCTCGCCGTAAGTCTGCCCTTCTTCGCCGACCGGTTGATCCAGAGAGGCTGTCACGCGAGCCGCGTCGCGCAGCGCCCGGACGCTCGTCATGCTTAGACCCGTCCGATCGGAGATAGCTTCCTCGGAAGGCAGGTGCCCAGCGCGCCGCAGCTCGGCTTCGGCACGGAGGACGGCGGCGATCTGACGTCTGGCCTGGGCCGGAATCCTGATCGTGCGCTCACCCCCCACGGCCTCGAGAATGGAGCGACGAATCAGCACTACGGCGTACGTCGAGAACCTCGCCCCGCGGCGGTGGTCGAATCGCTCAACGGCCCGCACCAGCCCAATCGTTCCCTCCTGGACGAGATCGGAAAACGGGACGCCTTGCCCCGCGTAGGCGCGCGCCACCGCCAGCACCAGCCGCAGATTGGATTCGACCATCAGCTGCTTGGCCTCGAGGTCGCCGCGCTCGATGCGCCGTGCCAAGCGGATCTCCTCGGCCCGGCTCAGAAGAGGGAGGCGTGCCGCGTGACGCACGAGCACGCCCAAGCCCTCCGCAGCATCGGACCCGGTCCCGAGCCGGCTCATGCCGTAATCCAACCAAGCGCCATCGGGAAGCCGAGGAATCCAAGCGGGTACCTCGCGGCTGCCCGCGCAAATCGGGAGGGCGCCGAGGCGTGCCACCAGACCATGACCCGCGACAGCATCAGCAGATCGGCCACCACACTCTCCGGCTGTTCGAGCACCCGGTGGTCGGCAGTAAGCGACCGGTGTGCGCCACGAGCGGTTTGCTGACGGGCTCGCTGGTCGCGGTGCCGGAGCTCGGCGCGGACCGCGCGTTCCAGCCTGACATCTACGCTCATCCTCACGCCACCGCCATCCGGGCGGGGACGGCGAGCGGCCGCCAGTGCACGCTTATCCGCTGTGCAGTGTCGATAAGTTCCGACAGCGCGCCCGACGGCACCTCCGCCCGCCAAAGGAGGGCAAAGTGCAGGGTCTGGACGGGATCGAGCGGCCGAACCATCAGCTCGGTCCTAAGTAGCTCGGCGGCTGTCGTCAGCGCGAGTGCTTTGCCGCGGGCTACCCATGCCAGCAGCGCGGGAGCGGGCCCGCCGCGCTGAAGCGCTGGCTTGACGCCGGCGTCATGGAGGACCTCGGCGACCGCGCGGTCATAGCCAGCGCCGTCGCGGTGACCTGTGACGAGGATCGTCTCCCGTTGAAGTTCGCCCGCCGCGAGTGGACCGACGCCCGCCAGCCGATGAGTCAAGCCGACTAGTACTACCCATGGATCCTCTCCGAGCATGACCGACTGCAGCTCGGGCGAGCGATAGGTCGAGGGCGCGATCACCGCGTCCAAGCGACCGTCTCGCAGATCGCGGACGATCGTGCCGGCGTGGGACTGATGAAGCGTCAGCTCCACACCGGGGCGGCTGGCGCTGAAGCTCTCGAGAAGCTCGCTCGCGCGCGACCAGCCGGCTTCGCTCGGCATCCCGAGCCGCAGGGAGCCCACGACGCCGCTTGCGAGATCCTCGCCGGTGGCGCGGGCCACGTCCGCGGCGGCGAGCACCGCGCGGGCACGTTCGAAGAACAGGGCCCCGGCGTCGGTCAGGTCGACGCCGCGCGTGTGGCGGACGAACAACCGGACCCCGATCTCGGCCTCGAGGCGGCGGATCTGGGTGGACAGACCGGGCTGGGCCACCCATAGACGCTCAGCGGCGCGCGTGAAGCTGCGCTCCTCAGCGACCGCGACGAAGTAGCGTAGATGACGGAGTTCCATGGGTTTCCTTTCAGGTAGCCAGCGGTCGGTGAAGGTCGGCTAGTTCGCGGGCGCCGGCCTGCTCGGTGTCCAGCGCAGCCAGGTACGCGGCAAACGCGGCCGGGCGGCCGGCTTCGGGCGCCGCCGGAGACAGATCCCACCGGCGCCAGACGACCCAGGCGGCCTCGCGCCAAACGACGAACTCGCGCAGGCCACGGCGCAGGGAGGGAGGGAGGTTTCGGCGGGTGTCGTGAGCATCTTGTGACTCCGTCTCATCTGGATCGGAGGTCCGACGCTACGGGGCGCCGCCGTGAATCGCATCCCCCAAATTGAAAGTCAGGTTCGCTAGGCGTGACAGTGACGTCGCCGCTAGGAATTCCGGTGAGCGGTGATGGTTAGGCGCGCGATCCGCGGGGTGACCAGTCTCTCCGCGACCCCTCCCTTCCGGAGGTGGGCCAAGGAGGTCCCCCCTCTGCGGGTCGTGCCAACGCTTGGACAGTGACCGCCTCCTCCAGTCCTGCAGGAACACTTCCTCTGAAGGCCACGGTGAAGCAGCTAAGGTCAACCCTCGGGCGCCGGGTCGGCGCTGCGCGCCTCGCCTGGGCGCTCTCCTTGACGTACGTCGCGGCCTCGTCACGGAGCGCCTTTGAGCCGTCGGCCCTGAGAAGGCAGCCACTCCACGACGGAGATGAGCAGCAGCAGGCTGCCGGCGATTAGGCCCTGAGGTCTCCGCGCGTAGCAAAGACTGCGGGCCCCAGGGCCGCAATCATCGCAGCGATGCGCACCAAAGCGTCTCTGCCGAGCATGGTCCAATGCCATCCACGCATCGCCCCGACGGCGAGCACGCGGCTCCGACCATCTCTATTCGGGTCGAGAGGAGCGCGGCCAGGAACAGGAACAGCTGCGTGGCGGCGTCGCGGCCGATCGTCGGCGCGCCTACCTCGGGCCGCCTAGAGCCCGAGTGGGTCTTCAGGAAGCCGATCGCTTGTTTGATCGCGGCATCCGACCGGAAGGCCCGCCCGGAACCGTCGTGTCCTCGATAACGACGTCGGGCTTCTCGATGGCACCCGACTGGACCTCATCGAGCGCCTCCCGACCCTTAGCGGGACCGAGATGGAACAGGAACGGAGGGGTCGCGGTGGCCAGGGCGAACGCCCGCGCGGCGGGCTCAACCACGATGGTTG
Source organism: uncultured Solirubrobacterales bacterium (assembly GCA_963763525.1). GTDB lineage: Bacteria > Actinomycetota > Thermoleophilia > Solirubrobacterales > Solirubrobacteraceae > Palsa-465. The sequence goes on along the minus strand of CAVXPA010000001.1, from coordinate 128,210 downwards.
GTGTCGCGAGCTTTGATGACATTAGATCTCCTGAAGCTTGTGCACCGGGAGACCCACGACGGCGGTCCGAGCTTCACCAGGGGAATTCGCACGTCTCCGCATAGCCCGCGTTATGTGTCGGAGCCGGACCGCGCCGTCAGCCGAGCCGCGACTGAGGAGCCTCAAGATCCTGAGCTGCTCGCGGGCGTTAGTCAGCCGTCTTGGTGCGGCATCGTACGAACGAGCTTGTAATTGACGAACTCGTGCATACCGAGCTCGGAGAGCTCGCGGCCATAACCCGACCGCTTGACGCCGCCGAACGGCAGGTCGGCCTGGGTGGAGGTCGGCTGGTTGATCCAGACCATCCCGCTATCGAGGCGATCCGCCACCCGGCGCGCACGATCGACGTCGCTGCAGTAGATCGTGCCGCTTAGGCCGAAGGGGGTGTCGTTCGCGAGCGCGATCGCCGCCTCTTCATCGGGCACGCGGTAGACGACCGCGACTGGGCCGAATAGCTCCTCGTGGTAAGCCCGCATCTCCGGCGTCACGTCGGTTAGGATGGTCGGCTCAACGAACGCGCCGGGGCTGTCCAGGCGACCTCCGCCGATGAGCATGTTGGCACCCTTCTCGACTGCGTCATCGATCTGCTCGGTCAGGCCTTCCGCGGCCCGCTCGGATGAGACCGGGCCAAGCGTGGTCCCCGGATCGGCCGGATCACCCGCACGCAGGGCGCCAAGGCGCTCGGCCATACCGGCGACGAACTCGTCGAACAGTCCGTCGAGCACGATGAATCGCTTCGAGGCCACGCAGCTCTGTCCAGTGTTAGCCATCCGTCCGGCCACCGCTGCGTCAAGCGTATGGTCGAGGCGATCTGCGTCGAGCACGATGAACGGGTCGCTGCCGCCCAACTCCAGCACCGACTTCTTGAGGTTGCGACCAGCTATCTGCCCGACGCTCTCGCCGGCCCGTTCGCTCCCGGTCAGCGACGCGCCACGCACATAGGGGTTCTCGATGATCCGCTCGATCTCGGGAATCGGCACGAAGATGTTCGTGTACACGCCTTGCGGAATCCCGCCGTCGCGGAACAAGCGCTCCAGCGCCAGCGCGGATTGGGGGCAATTCGCGGCGTGTTTGAGCAGGATCGTGTTGCCGAGCACGAGATTCGGTCCGGCGAAGCGAACGACCTGGTAGAGCGGGAAGTTCCACGGCTCGACGCCGAGCAGCACGCCGAGCGGCGCGCTTACGATGACGGCCGAGCCCTTGGAAACGGCGAGCGGCCGCTCGGCTGCAAACCTTGGCCCTTGCTCGGCGTAGTACTCGAGGATGCTGGCTGCAAGGTCGACCTCCCAGTGGCTCTCGCCGATCAGCTTTCCGATTTCAAGCGTTAGCAACTGTGCTAGTTCGCCGCCCCGTTCGAGCATCAGCTCACCGGCTCGGCGGACGATCGCGGCACGCTCCTCGATCGGCTGCTCTCGCCAAGTCAGGAACGCCTGGTGCGCGGCCTTCACCGCGGCATCCACCTCGTCGCGATCGAGCATTGCGAACTCGCGAACCGTCTCGTTGGTGTACGGATTTACGGTGGCGAAGGGGCGGTCGGCGCTATCGGTGGCGGCCATTGGTACTCCTCGATTTCAAGCTTGGGTGGGAACGGTCGCGCATTGGCGGCACCATGTGGACTGCGAAAGTTCGTGCAGTCTCTCCGGTGTCCTAGACGTTGGGGTCGGGTAAGGCATAAGCCGGCCCTATGGGTCTTCGTATGCGGGCATGGCGGCGACTCGCGAAGTCCATCTCACAGATTGCGCGGGACGCGGGAAACGACGGTCCGGACTACAACGACCGAGTGAACGCGGCGATCGCGCTCGGGTCTATGGCTCCGGCCCGGGCCAGAGCGAGATCGCGTCCGACGAGCTGGGGTACCCTGCCTCCTCGATGCTAGGAACGAGGACGCGTCGCGACGGCCGTCGCTTTCAGGCCACTTGAGCGGAGGCTTCTGGCCCCTCGCAGCGACCCGATCGCCGCGACGGCGCCGGCACCGGCACAGGCCGCAGCGATGATAAACGCGATCCGAAACCCGGACTCGGTGTAGATCGGCAGCCCGTGGACGACCGTCCCCACATGTGCGGCCAAGACCGAGAACGCGACCTGCTCCATGACCGTCCCCGCCAGCAGCACGATCGTTGCGGCTGTTCCCGCGGTGACGGCCTGTTGATCGACCGGCACCGACGCGACGACGGCGTTGGGCATCGCGGCATAGACGATCGCGCCGAATCCCACGAGAGCATCGAAGCAGACGATCTGCCAGGCGTGCCCGTGGAGAAACGCGAGAAGCAGCGTTCCGATCGCGGCGAAACCGCACCCGAGCACCAGTTGGCGGCGGAATCCGAGGGTCCGCGCCGTGGCGCCGACGAAGAACCCGGCGAGGACCGAGCAGATCCCCCCAGACGTGATGTAGACGGCCGTACCTGTGACGGACGCGCTAAAGCCATAGCCGGGAGCGAGAGATCGAGGCGTTTGCAGCATCAGTGGGAGTACCACAGAGACGACGGCGATCGCGCCGTTGCCGAGAGCCGCCGCCAGGACCGCTCGCGAGATCCCGGCACGTCTGACGCGTTTGAGGTCGAGAAGCGGCTCGGGCGTTCGCGTTTCCCAGAGCATGGCAGCGAGCAGGATCACGCCGCCGCCGATCAGGCAGACCAGGATGCGCCCGCTGTGCCAGCCCCAGGCCTGACCCTGGCTGACGCCAAGCATCACGCCTCCGAAACCGAAGGCCAAGAGCAGCCCGCCCCACCAGTCGACGGGTGTGGCCACCCGGACCGGCGTCTCTGCCACAAGTAGGCGAACGAGGATCCCCCCGACCACAAGCAGCGCGACCATCAGCCAGAAGACCGACCGGACGCCGCCATGATCGGTCAGGTACCCAGCGATGAACGGCCCCCCGACCGCGACGAGCCCGAGCCCATTGGCGACCACGGCGATGCCGATCGCGAGCTGCCGCTTGGGAAAGATGTCCCGCATCAAGGAGTAGGACAGAGGGATGAAGGCGAGCGCGACGCCGCCCAGGGCCCTCCCCACCAGCAGGACGCCGAAGCTCGGCGCCGCGGCGCTCACGAGCGCGCCGACTGCGGAGATGGCCGTGGCGAAGAGGAGCACTCGCCGCTTGCCGAACCGGTCGGCGAGCTTTCCGAGGATCGGCGTGCTGACAGCGGCCGCAAGCAAGAACACCGTGACCACCCAGACGACCTGGGTCGTACGGAACAGCACAGCGACCCTGGGCAAGATCGGACCGGTCATCACGAGCGCGAGCGCACCCTGCTCGGTCAGCAGGACGAGGACGAGGACCACCGCGATCCAGTGACCGACCGCGGGCGACCGGGAGGCCCGGCGCTGCGGCCGCGAGACGATCACGGCACTTCCTCCCCCACCGGCCGAGGCTCCCCGTCTGCTGTCACTTCCAGAAGGGCGCGTCGCAGATGGCCCCGGGAGGTGACATCGAGCTTACGGAACACCTTGCGCAGGTGGTAGGCGACCGTGCCTGGGCTGATGAAGAGCTGCGCACCGATCTCGCGGTTGGACGCGCCCTCGCTGGCCAAGCGCGCAACCTGCGCCTCCTGCGGCGTGAGTTCGTCCCGGGCGTGAACCGCGCGCGGCCGCGGGTGCGCACCGGTGGCGAGCAGCTCAACCCGCGCCCGCCGCGCGAACGCGTCGATCTGCATCGAGTCAAACATGTCGTGGGCGATCCGGAGCTGCTCCCGGGCGTCGCGCCGACGGCGCTGCCGGCGCAGCCATTCGCCGTAGAGAAGCCGCGCCCGGGCCAGCTCAGGAGGCGTGACCGCCCGCTCGAGATGCCCGAGCGCATCGTTGAAGAGGACGTCGGCGTCGTCCTCGTCGGCCAGCAGCGCGCGGGAGCGGGCCAGTAGCCCCAGCGCCAGATCGGTCCCGCTGGCGAGCGACCGCTCGCAGAGGCGCCCCAGCGCCGCGTTAGCCAGGGCGGCCTGGCCGCTTCGCACCGCGGCCTCGATCAGATCGGGAAGGACCGTGGTGCCGAGGTACAGCGGGTCGTCCTCGTAAACCCCGCGCGCTTGCTCCGCCGCCGCCTCGTAGTTGCCAAGGCCGAGCTCGAGCACGGTCATAAGCGCGCCGATGCGATTCAGACTCCATCCCGCCCCGTGCGCAATGGCTTCACGCACGACAGCGGCCGCCGAGACTCGCGCCGCGCTCTCGGCCCCGCGCCACGCAAGGACCCCGACCGTGAGCACGTCTTGCGCGCCGCGGGCCCGCAAGTTGCCGGTCGCCTCGGCGATCTCGCGGCCCTCGAAACCGGCCTCCTCGGCGCTCGCGAGCCGCCCAGCCAGGGTATCTGCGAACTGCTTGCGGCCGAGCCCGGGCAGCAGCGTCGCGACATCGCCCCGCTCCCGCGCACGCCTGAGCCAGCGCTCGGCGATCGCCTGCAGCGCCGCATCATCTCTGATCTCGCACGCGGCGAGATCAGAGATGTTCGGGACATCCCCGGTCGACTCCGCAGCTCCTAGAGCCAGCTTGATCAGCCCGACGCCGTCCGCATAACTTTGATCGAGCCGCCCCGTGCCGTCGAGCAACAGATCGGTTGCCGATGGCGCCATGTCGGCGGGCAATGGCGTCTCCCGGATCAGGGCCGCCACCACGGATATGGTCGTGTTTCCGGCAAACCGACCGGCGTGCATCGACACCTCGAACGCCTGCAGCAGCACCTCGCGCGCGCGGCGAATATCCAGCGATTTGAACTCCCGCGCGGCGTCAACGAAAAGCGCTGGGGCGGCGCGACCATCGTCCAGCGCAAATCGCGTCAAAGCGGCGAGATACTTCGCCGTTGCCCGATCGATCGGATCCATCAGTCCCGGCTGGGCCTGGTTGAGGTATTCGGCTGCCACGGCTGGCGACCCTTCCGCGAGCTCGGCCTGGGCGGCCTGCAAGAGCCTCCCCGCGCGGTGTCCCTCATCTACGCTCAGCTCCGCGGCCCGAACCAGGTATGCCGCCGAGGCGGCCCAGCCGCCGCGGGACGCCGCCCGGCCGGCGAAGCGCTCTAGCTCGGCGGCCACCTCTTCGTCGGGGCCGAGCGCGGCCGCCGCCAGATGCCACGCACGTCGATCCCCGTCGCGCTCGGCGTCGCTGACCGCCGCCAGCACCTCATGCACGCGCCGCCGCGTGGGCGGCGGCGCCCCGTGGTAGACCGCCGAGCGCATCAATGGGTGACGAAACGCAACCTGGGGTGAGAACACCACAAGCCGGTTGACCTCCGGCACGTCGAAGGCCTCGTGTCTAAGCGCGAGTGCTCTAACAGCTCGCCACAGCAGCGCCGGATCCCCCGAGGGTTCGGCGGCGGCGATTAGCAACAGCCGTTGCGCATCGGCCGGCAGGCTTCGCACCCGCTCCAGAAACCGGGCCTCGATCCTCGCGCCTACCGGGAGGAGGTCCGGCAGCCTCGATCCGCCCGACAGCTCATCCGGCGACAGCTCGACCGCCAGCTCGGTCAACGCCAGCGGGTTCCCGCCAGTCTCGGAAACCAGCCGATCGGTCACCTGCGGGCCGAGGCGCCCCGGCGCGACCGACGCCAGGAGCTCGCGCGCCTCGCGATCCGGAAGCCCGCCCAGCTCGAGCTGTGGTAGCTCCTCTAACGCGTGTGGACGCTCGGACGAGTCGCGAACCCCGAACAACATCGCGATCCGATCGGCAAACAGGCGGCGCGCAACGAACCCGAGGACCTCCGCCGACGCGTGGTCGAGCCACTGGGCATCATCGATCAAGCACACGACTGGCTGCTGTGCTGCTGCGTCGGCAAGCAGCGTCAACACCGCCAGGCCCACGAGGAAACGGTCTGGCGCTCGCCCTTCGATCAACCCAAACGCCGAACCGAGCGCGTCGCGCTGAGGCGCAGGTAGGCGGTCAAGCCCGGCGAGGAGCGGGACCAGCAACTGGTGCAATCCCGCGAACCCGAGCTCCATTTCCGACTGCACGCCCACGACGCGGACGATCTGCACCCCGGACGCCGCCGCCGCCGCCTGTTCAAGGAGCGCCGTCTTGCCAATCCCCGCTTCCCCGCGCACCACCAGCACTCCGCTCAGGCCGTCGCGAAGCGCGGACAGCACTCGGTCCAGCTCGGCCAGCTCGCCCCGGCGATCGAGCAGCATCGTCCGATCGTACGCTGGCCCGACGACCCGGACAAGCGTGGCTCTGCGTAGAGCTAGCTCTCGTGGTTCACCGCGCGCTGATCCCGTCTGCGATGTGACCAACTGGTCGAAGCTCTCGCAACACGGGCAAGGGTGACCATCACGCTCCCCCTGCCAGCGCAATCCATTATGCGACGGGTCGGCCGCCGGAAATGTGGGGCCACCTTGGCCGTCGCCACCTCTTCCCTTCGGCCCGTCAGGCGGTCGACAGCGCGTGACCGCCCGCGCGTCGAGCGGTACACCGACGATCGGCCTCCCGCCGCAGCGCGCGGCTAGGACGACCTACCGAGAGTCGCGAATCCCCGCTTCGAGAATCGCGCTCTCCGGCGCCTTGGTTCGTACCGTGTACAAGCGAGGACGACTCAGGCGCCGCCGCGGGCTACCGTGGGGGCCATGGCGTCACCGATGCCACTGTTGGCGCGGGTGACGATGGCCGTGCGGCCGGTCAGATCTGGGAGGGTCGGGGAGGTAATCGTTGACCATGGGTTTTGGCCTCGAGCGCCGTCTTACGTCACACCGGGGTCCATCACGGCGAACTCGTGTGTGGGAGTTCACCGTGATAGAGCGCCGGGTGCTGTGAACTTAGGCCGCTGACCACGTGGTGACGATTCGGTAACCCGTGACGTCGTTCAGCTGCCGCGTGCGGCTTGCTCAATGAAGTCAGCCACCTGCTGGGGGTGAGTGACCATCGACGCGTGCCCTGCTGCGATCCTGATCGTGTGGTGCCCGCTGGGGTCCATCCGCTTCGCGAGCATCACCTCGAGGGCCGGATTGATGATCCGATCCTCCGTCGAGATCTGATACCAAGCGGGAACCAGTTTCCAGGCAGGTGTACCGGTCAGCGGTGTCGCGAAATCCGACGCGTTGAACGGCGTCTCGGTCGCGGCCAGCACTGCGGCCTCCGCGTCACTGCAGTCCTGACAGAAGTCCGCGTGGAACCTGTCGCGTTTGAGGAGGATGAATGGCGCGCCGTCCTCGCCTGTGTGCGGCAGGTCGATCGGAACTGCATCCTTCTGTGAGGGAAGGGCCGGAGCGAGATTGCTCTGATCTGCGACGGACTCACCGGTATCCGGCGCAAGTGCTGCTATGTAGACAACCCCAATCACATTCCGTGCATCCTGCGCGGCTTGAGTGATCACCTGGCCACCGTAGGAGTGGCCCACAAGCAGTGTCGGCCCATGGAGCACCCGCAGGTCTCGTTCGACCACCGCCACATCGTCTGCGAAAGAAGTCAGCGGGATCTGGCTAGCGACGACGTTGTAGCCGTCGGCTTGCAGGCGCGTGATCACGCCGGCCCAGCTCGAGCCGTCCGCCCACACGCCGTGGACGAGCAAAATGTTAGGCTTCGATCTGGCCGTGTCTGAGTGAGCGCCTGCCGGAGCTAGACCAACGAGCGCCACGATCGACGCCGTGCTAATTGCAACGGCAGCGAGCTTACGGATTTTCATGCGTCACCTTCCTGGGTGTTGTCGTGGGTGAGATGTCGAACGTTCGAAGAACGCAGCGTTCGCGCTAGACGCCCATCACACACGGACAAGAAGTCGTCGTTATGACTCGCGGCCGTGAACGAGCACCACGGACCGCATGGTCCTCGTCGGCCGCCCGACCGCTGCTGCCGTCCGCTGGCCCCCGGCGCCAACCAGCGTCGGTGAACGCCTCGGTCGAGAGGCGCGTGGGCTCAAGCCGTGAGCAGCGCCACATCTCGACGCACCAGGTCCGACCGCGAGCGGCGTCACCGGCGCGACACGGACCACCATGAGCCGACGCTCACTGGCCACGTGATCGGATCTGCGCTCCGGCCGAGCGGACAACGGTACGGCAAGCTATGTATCTCGCGCGACACCGACCCGTACAGCTGCCTGCGGCGGCTCGCGCATCGCGTCCGCACGAGCACCGCAATGCTTCAGCTTACGAAGGGTGGAAGCACTTCCAGCAAGTCCGCGAGGCGATCGAGGATAAGTTCGCCAAACCACCGGAAGCCGCCGCAACCGCGGATCCCACCCGACCGCAACTCGCGATCACCGTGCTCGAGGCGTCTGTACCCGGAGGCGAGGCTCGTCACGCCAACGAGGCAGGACTCACCAGTGTGGCGTGCTGAGGTACGGATCTAGCCAGCAGCAGGGAAGGCGGACCGACAGTGCACACCTGGTCGCGAGCGAAGGGAGCGCTCTCGCCGTGGAGCTAGCTCGTGCCGCGGCTCCCAGCCTTGTCAGGTCCTCACAAGGCTGGCAGTCGCTGGGTCCGGGCGGTCGAGCGTCGCTCGGCCACGGATTGCGGAAGCGCGGGGCGAGTGGGAGCTCGCTGCTGGAGTGGACGAGTTGGAGCGGCGCGGCGGCGGTCTCCGCGGCGTCGGCCGATCAGTTCTGCAAGTCGTCCAAAGCGCTATGACGTGCTAGCCGGAATCGAGCTAGCGCCCGCCCGGCGTCGGGTGCAGCTCTTCTGGAGTGACTCAGGGGGCGACGGTCATGTGATCTTTGGGACGACGTGGTCGAGGTAGCGGGCTTCGTGGACGTGGTGTCGTTCTTGAACGAGGTGGTAGTCCCAGTATTGGTCGAAGTCGCCGTTGGCTTTGATGGCGCGTAGTTTGAGGATGGCTTCGGCGCCGGCGAGTCCCCAGCGGGCGCCGGTGATGTCGAGGCGGTCTTTGACGAGGTGGCGGCAGGCGCCTTCGATGATCCCGGTCGCGATCGGCCAGCCGTTTGCCAGGGCGGTCGGGTAGTCGAGGTACGGGGCCTTGCTGGTCAGGTAGTTGGCGGCGTCGTCGGCGAGTTTGCGGCTTGCTGGGTCCAGGCGGCGGTTTGTGGCGGTGCGGCGGATCGTGCCGGCGACCTTGCTGGCGTGTCCTTCGAGCACCCTGGTCGCTTGGAGGTGCACCCATTCGGCGGGGTTCAGGGTGGGGAACAGGCAGCTGGCAGCGGTCCACAGGTATTCCAGGACGTGGATGAAGTCGACGACGATCGTCACCTTCACGCCACGGGCTTTGGCCTCGGAGCGGATCCGTTGGATCTGGTGGTTGTTGCCGTCCACGAGCGCGACCCAAGTGCGGCGGCGTTTGGGGTCGCGGCGGTCGGCCTCTTGGAAGACGTGTTTGATGACGGTGCCGGCGTCCTTGACGATGCTGGCGCACAACCACTTGTTGGCAGCGACCGGCCCTGGCGCGGGCTCATGGCTGTCGTCGCGGGCGAGGATGTCGGCCGCCGTGCGGGGCGCCGGGGTCGCGTCATAGACCGCGCCGATCTCCGCCATTCGCTTGCAGTTGAGCTTCTCTGAGCCCGCCAGCCTGGTCTTGGGCTTGGGGCCAGCGCGGACACGCCTGGTGGCGGTCTGGGTGCGTAGCGCGTCGGGGCGCATCACGATCCCCTTGCCATCGGCCGAGAGCACCAACAACTGCTCGGGCTTGGATCGCTTCGGTCGCCTGGCCGCATAGAAGTCCTCGAAGTCGACCGCGGCGAGCTGGGCGAGCTCCTGGACCTGGCGATGGCCGAGCTGCTGCCCGGTAGAGCGTTCGATCGCCTCCACCGCGTCCTGGAAGCTGCCGCGCGCGGCCTCCACCGCCGCGAGCTTGCGCAGCCCGTGGGAGTGACGCTCGACCGGCAAATTCAGGATCGCGTCAGCGGGGTGCAGATTCCCCAGCCCCGGTGCCCGGTACGCCAGCCGCTCGACACTCACGGTCCCGAACACCGTCTCCAACGCGCGCGCGTGACCGGACTCAATCCGCGCACGCCTGACCCCCTCATCGCCGAGGACCTGCTCGAGCCGCTTCTCGCGGACTGCCCGCAACGCCAGATGATCAGCCAGCAACCTGCGCAACAGCTCCCGCCCGTCCCGGTCAAGACGCTCCTCAAGCTCCGCGTGCGACAGCCCAGCCGCATCCGTCCCGTCCAGGAAACCGATCAGCGACTCGAACTGCTCCTGGCTGCGCGCGAACGCAGCTGCACGATCGCTGCCGAGCGACGCCTCGGGCAGGAGTTCATCGCCCGAGGCGTAGAGTTCGCCACAACGGGTGTCGAGATCGGCGGTCACGTTGGCCACCTCCGTGGTCGACGTTGGATATGAGCAACGCCGACTTCGACACCCGAAATACGAGTCCTGGGACCCGCCCCAGAACCGCGAACCCGCGGAAAACGGTCGAAAACACCGACCATCGGTCGCTCGATCAGCTCAACCCCAGGAAATCGCCCAGCGGGACACGCCCAACACCACCCCCCGCCACCACCGGCGACAGCCCAAAACTCCCGTATCTACGGGCGATTCACTGTCAGTTCAGCCCGCCCCGCGGGTCCCTTCAAAAGAGCTGCACCCCCCGGCGTCGGCGTCCTCGCGTGGGAGTCCGGGAGTCTGGTGGTCTGGTTCACGTTCAGTGCCGCAGATCGTGGCCCAGAGCGAGATCAGCGACCGCGCTGGCTGGCGCTCACGCAGGAAAGCAGCGCCCTGCGGTTGGCAACTGCAGGTCCGCTTGGCGCCGGCGCCGCAGGTTGGGACCGCAACACTGCGACTTCGGCCCCTCGGCCACCTGTCTCGGCGTGCGCACGCGGACGGTGCGCCGGCTCCTACTGGCGCTGCTGCGAGCCATCGGGTTCTTGCCGGATCCCTGGTTATGCGATTTGCGAGGTGTGGCCGTTGTCGGGCAGCGCCCGGTCGAGTTGGCTGCGCGAGGTGATGTCGAGTTTCGAGAACACCTTGCGCAGGTGGTAGGCGGCGGTGTGCTGGCTGATGTACAGGCGCTCACCGATCTCGGCGTTGGAGAGGCCGTCGCGTGCGAGGCGCGCGACCTGCGCTTCCTGGGTGGTGAGCTCGTCCCGGGTCTCGACGCTGCGTTTGCGGACGCGCTCGCCGGTGGCTAGCAGTTCGCGTTCGGCGCGCCCGGCGAACGCATCGAGTCCCATCGCGTTGAACATCTCGTACGCGGTGCGCAGCTGCGCGCGGGCGTCCCGGCGACGTCGTCCGCGCCGCATCCATTCGCCGTAGACAAGGTGGGCCCGGGCTAGGTCGACGCGTAGCCGCGTGCGGCCCAGCCGTTCGATTGCCTCGTCATAGAGACGCTCCGCTGATCCGCCGTGGCTGAGTAGCGCCCGCGAACGCGCCTCCACACCGAGGCCCCAATCGCTTGCGCCGACGCGGGCGGTTCTCGACAACCACGCCAGGGCGTCAGCCGCCCGCTCGACCTCCCCGGTGCGGCTGGCCGCTTCGATCAGCTCGACCGCCACCCAGTTCGAGAACCACAGCTCGTGCGGATACTCGGCCGCCTGCTCTGCGGCGCCGAGGGCATCCTCGTAGCGCGCCAACCCGTTGGATAGCACGGCGGTTGCCCACTGCGCCATCGTGAGTCCCATCCCTTCGCCGGTGTCCACGAAGTCCTTCGTGCTGGGTTGGACAAGTCGCTTGACCTCGTCCTCGTCGCCGCGGAAGGCCGCCAGCGGGAGCGGCACGTATTGGTTGATGCGGCCGTGGGTGGCGATGGCGATTGCGTCCGACTCCTCGATCAGCGATGCGGCCGCCGGGAGCTCTCCGGCGAACAGGTGCACCCCGGCCGCGCGTGCCGAGCGCGAGCGGGAGCATCGTGAGTGCGCCGAGATTGCGCGCAACTTGGATCTGGCGTGCAGCCAGTGCCTCATAGCTCTGGTAGTCCCAGATGAACGCCGCCGCCAGGGCCGCCAGCCAAAGCCAGCGGATGCCTTCCTCGGTGGCGATGTCCTCGTCGCGCAACGCCCGCAGCGCCCGCTTCAACACTGGCGCTCCCACCGACAGTCCGTCGCTGATCAGCAGAGCCAGCCCACGCAGGACCAAATCCCGCGCCGCTGGAGGCTCGCGGGCCGGCGGCGCCCCGCGGACTGCTTCCGCGACCTCAAGGGCACTGGCGCCCCGCGCCAGGCGGCCGGCGAACAATGCCGCGGCCAAGGCGTCCAGGTAGGTAGAGCGCGCGAGCGGCGGGTCGACTGCTTCGAGCTCCCGGGCCGCCTCGAGCAGCAGCGGTGGTGCGTCGCTCCCGCGCCTCGACGCGAACGCGATCTGAGCACGCAGCAGTTGCACGCGGGCGCGCTCGACGGCGCCGCCGGCGCCCGTCTCGGCGGCGCCGAGCAGAGCGAGAGCCTCGTCGAGCGCACCCGCTTGGTAGCTGGTCTGCGCCGCGGCAAGCGCCCGCCTGGCGGAGCGCCCGGGCTCTGGCGTCAGCTCGGCGGCGCGCCGCAGAAAGGCAGCGGCGGCGGCCAGACCGCCCCGCGCCTGAGCCCGGCCCGCCGCCCGCTCGAGCTCGGCGGCAACATCCTCCCGGGGGCCGGCCGCGGCCTCAGCAAGGTGCCAGGCGCGCCGGTCCGGGTCGACCTGCGCGTCGGTCGCCTCCGCCAACGCGCGGTGCGCCTGCCGTCGCCCCTCGGCCGTTGCCGACCGGTAGATCGCCGAACGCACCAGCGGATGGCGAAAGCGCACCCTGCCGTCGATCTCGATCAGGCCAGCCGACTCCGCCGGCTCGAGCGCCGCGGCCGAGATCCCGAGCCGCTCGGCCGCCCGTCCCAACAGCGCGGGATCACCGAGAGGCTCCGCCGCGGCGACCAACAAAAGACGCCGGGTCTCCGCCGGGAGGGCCCCCGTCCGCTCACAAAGCTCTCCTCGATCCTGCCCGACAACGACAGCGCTCCGGGCAACCCGAACCCGCCCGCCAGCTGCGCGGCGGTGAGCCCGCGCGGGAGTTCCAGCAGCGCCAGCGGGTTCCCGCGGCGTCTCGGCCAAGAGCCCGTCGGCGACCCCCTCGTCCAGCCGCCCCGGGATGACCGACACCAACAGCGACCGCGCATCGGCACCGCGAAGACCCTCGACCACCAGCTCCGGCACACCGCCGAACAGATCGCTCGGCTCCCGCGCCGCGAACAACATCACCACCGACTCCGCCACCAGCCGTCGCGCGACGAACGCGAGAGTCTGCGCGGACGCCCTGTCCAGCCACTGGGCATCGTCCACCACACACAAGACCGGGCGCCCCTCCGCGGCCTCCGACAGCAGACTCAGGACGGCCAAGCCGACGAACAAGCGATCCGGCACCACCCCGGCGTGCAACCCGAACGTTGTCTGAAGCGCATCGCGCTGCGGACCCGGGAGCCGATCAAGCCGATCGAGCAGCGGCGCGCACAACTGGTGAAGCGCCGCGAACGCCAGCTCCATCTCCGACTCCACCCTGTCGCACGCAGGACCCTCAGGTCCGGCGCCGAAGCGATCGCATAGTCCAGAAGCGCGGTTTTCCCCACCCCGGCCTCGCCTCCCAGCACCAGCGCCCCGCTACGCCCAGCCCGCGGCCCATCGAGCAGCCGATCGAGCACCTCGCACTCCTCTCGACGACCGCGCAGCATCAACCCCCCGGACATGAATAGCCGCCAGCCATTGGCAAGGCGATCCTAAAACTAAAACTCTCCCCCAGGAAAGAAACCTCACTGACCGGAATCACGGATTGAGGATTCGTCAACGCGACTCACACGGCATCTTCCTGCCGGTCATCGCCACGCCACCCGGCCCGTAAGCGCCCCCCGGAATCACCCGCCCGAGTCGATCGCTCGACGTGATGTCGCGCTTCGAGAAAACATTGCGCAGCAGGCGACTGGGTGCCGAAGTGAGCCTCCTAGAAGGCCATCTCATTCAGGGTCTCGACGCTGCGCTTGCGGACACGCTCGCGAGTGGCCAACAGGATCTCCTCGCTCGAGCCCTGGGAGTACACGTTCGCCGTATCGAAGAAGTTGATCCCGGCATCGAGCGCGTGCTTGATCAAGGGACGGCTGTCCTCCTCACCGAGCGACCAGACGGGATGCCCTCGGTCCGGCTCGCCGTAGGTCATCGCGCCGATCGCGATCGGGAGACGTCGAGCCCGGTCCCGCCCAGCTTGATGTAGTCCATCGTGTCACCTACAGTCTCGTAGTGGAGAGTTCTCCGCTTCAGACTACCGGAGAGATCTCCACTTAGCAAAGCGACCTGCCACGCCGGTGCCTGCCGGTGCCCACGAACCCCAGCGCGCAGACGCGCAACGCAACCGCGAGCGGATCCTCGAGGCCGCCCATGACGCCTTCGAGGAATCCGCCGACGCTTCGCTGAACTCGATCGCCAAACGCGCCGGCGTCGGCCCGGGCACCCTGTATCGCCACTTCCCCACCCGCGAGGACTTGATCCTCGCCGTCTACCAGCACGACGTCCAGCAGCTCGTCGACTCCGTGCCGGACATGCTCGCCAAGCACGAGCCACTCGACGCGTTTCGCATCTGGTTCGAACTGCTCGCCGACTACACACGAGTCAAACACGGCCTCGGCGAAGCACTACACACGATCGCCGCACAGAAAATCATTAACGACAGCTACCCACCCGTCACCGCCGCGGTCGCCGAGCTCCTGGCCGCGTGCGAGACCGCGGGCGCCATCCGACAAGGCCTAGACCCCCCCGACGTGCTGCTCCTGATGGGGTTCCTCTGGCGCGTCAGCGACGACAAACAAGGCCGCGCGCAGGCTGCCCGCACGCTCGATCTCGTTCTCCAGGGACTAGCCTCGGCGTAGAAGGACGGCGTGATGAGCTCCATCAACGACCTCGACGACTTCAAGGCGCTGGGGCCGTTCTTTCGGATCATCGAGCAGGGACTCGACGGCCTCGCCGACGGCGAGCACTTCTTCGACCTGCTGGCCGAAGACTCGTCTTTGACTACATCATCACCACCCCCGGCTACCCGCGGCACGTCGAGGGCCGCCAGGCCGTCGCAGAGCTATACCGCCCTACGGCAACACGATCGTCTTGGACCGTTGCCACGACCTCGCCGTCCATCACGACCCGACCACCGGCGTCGTCGTGCTCGATTACGCCTCACAAGGTCGGGTCGTTGCGACCGGAGCTCCCTACGCCAACCGGTACATCTCGGTGCTCACCATCAGGGACCGCAAGGTCAGTCGCTGGCGCGACTACCTCAACCCTGTCGCGGTCTTCAACGCTCTCGGGTGGCCCTCGCACTAGAAACATGTCGTGAGCCAGACTCGCCTCCCGCAGTGAGCAGCTTCAGCAGCACCGATCCAGCGACGGGCTCTCGCGTCGAAACGAGCGAGCCTGGCGGTAGCCGGAACGCATGCAACAGCGAGCGCCGAGAGACCACGCGGAGGGGCAATGGAACGCTAGCGCCGACGGCGGGAAGCGGTCACGATTCCACATCGGCGACCCGGGTCTCGGGGTACCGCTCTCGGTCAGATGGGTAACGTCCGTGCGCGACTGCGACGACGTCGACCATCGGCACGACCACATCGCCGAGTGGCACTACTCATCCACGCCTGGAGGGGAGCGCAATGACTGATACACCGGGTAGCGACGACCGGACCTGCACCGAGTACGAGGTCCAGGAGGTCGAGAAGGTCAACGGCACAGGCAAGCAGCCGGTCGTCTTCGTTCACGGCCTCTGGCTCTTGCCAAACAGCTGGGATCCGTGGCGGGCAGTCTTCGAGGAGGCTGGATACGCGACCGCCGCCCCGGGGTGGCCCGACGACCCGGACACCACCGAAGAGGCGCACGCGGATCCGGAGGTGTTCGCGGACAAGTCGATCGCCGAGATCGCCGATCACTACCAGGAGGTGATCGAGGCTCTGCACAAGAAGCCGGCGATCATCGGGCACTCGTTCGGCGGCCTGCTGACCGAGATTCTCGCCGGGCGCGGGCTCGCGGCCGTCTCGGTGCCGATCAGCCCGGCGCCGTTCCGGGGCGTCCTGCCGCTGCCGTTCTCGGCATTGAAGTCCGGCTCGCCGGTGCTGCGCAACCCGGCCAACCGCGGTCGCGCGGTGCCGCTCACCTATGACCAGTTCAAATACGGATTCGCGAACATGCTCGACGACGACGAGGCAAAGGAGCTCTACGAGAAGTACTCGGTTGCGGGGTCCGGCAAGGTCCTGTTTCAGGCCGCGAGTGCGAACCTGAACCCGTGGACCGAGGACAAGGTCGACACCGAGAACCCCGAGCGTGGCCCGATGTTGATCCTCGCGGGCGAGAAGGACCACACGGTTCCGCACGCGATCGCCAACGCGTCGTTCAAGCGAGAGCGCCGCAACGACGGCGTGACCGAAATCGTCGAGATCGAGGGCCGCGGTCACTCGTTGACGATCGACAGCGGCTGGCGCGAGGTCTGCGACAAGGCGCTCGCGTTCGTCAAGCGGTTCGTCTAGCCGCGCGGCAGGACACCCTGTCACGGCCGAGTTGCAGCTTGGCCGGTCCGCCGCTTCGATCGGCGACCAAGGCCAAGGCGGCTCCGGCGAAATCGACGACCGCAGCCCTCCACGCCGTTCGTGATCACGCCCGGCGCCTTGACCGCTTTGTGCTGCTAGGACAGCCCCGCGGCGACGGACCGCGTGGTTCGTCCTCGATCAGCCCGGCAGCTGGTTGACTGCTCGTGCCTGCGAATCGACACGAGCCTGTGGGTGCGTCGGCGCGCCTCGTCTTTTGGAGGCTTGGGCGGGCGGGAGCTATTTCTTGCGGGGTTGGCGTGTCGCTCGTCGATTGCTGCCTGGCGGCGGGTCGGCGGGGGCGGTCGATGCGCGGGGGCCGGATTGGCTGATGACGGTGGCGGCGTGGTCGAGGTAGTCGCGGATCGTGGCGAGTTCTTTGTCGCTGTAGTTCTCGAGCAGCGAGATCATCTGCTGGATCAGCGGACCGAAGACCTCGGTTTCGAGGGGCGCGATCGCGTCGGTCGCCTCCACGAGCACGCTGCGACGGTCGTTCGGGTGTTGTGAGCGGCGGATATACCCGATCCGCTCGAGGCGTTCGAGCGCGATCGATAGCCCGCCGCTGGTAAGGCCGACAGACCGCGCGAGCTGGGAGGGCGTTTGCGGGCCCTCGCTGCGCAGTCTGTCGATCAGGTGCAGGTCCGTGCGGCTGATCCCGAAGCGGCTGGCGGCTCGCTGGTCGAGCCCGTCGACCTCGGTGCCGAGGCGACGGATGGCGGCGAGTGCGGCAGCGACCAGTTCTGATCGGCTTGACATTTGCCTTTCCGGCAGCGTATCTTTGGGGACAAGTTGCTTTGCCACACAGGGATCATAGCCGCTCGAGCGGCAGAAGGAGAGCATCGATGAGCATGAACAGACGCTTTTGGACCGCATTGGTGATCGCGACGGCGGCCGGCGCCGCCGTGTGGGCGTCAACGGCGCTCGGAGCCGCGGTGTCTCCGACGCTCTCGTTCGTCGTTCGCAACCGTGGCCTGGAGTTCGTCACCGCCTCCGGATCCACGTCGGTCTATCCCGGACATCTGCAGATCGGCGATCGGATCTTCTCGCGCGATGCGTTGGTGCAAGGCACGCGATCGGTGGGCTACGACAACGAGCTATGCACTGTTACCTTCGACAACCACGAGCTCTGCCAGGTTACGGTGGTCCTGCCCGGCAGAGGTCAGATTCAGGCGGACTGGCTGTGGACCGACTGGCCGTCCGGTTTCACCGGGGTGATCGACGGCGGAACCGGGAGCTTCGCCGCCGCCAAGGGACAGTTCAGGGGGACGGCTCTGCAGGACGGCGCGCTCAAGATCAGCGTCACGCTCAGATGACCGCGCCAGGCCGCGCGCTGATCGGCGGACATGTGCGGTCGGACACGCAGCTCGTCGAACGAACTCAACCGTCCCGGTGCCGATCGCGACGGTGGCTGGCTGGCTGCGGGATCGCCGGTCCGGTGCTCTTGGCGTTGTACTTCAGTGCCCCGGCGGCGGTGCCGCGACTGGTTCGGCTCCTGTACGGCAGCACGCCGGGGACGCGGCAGATTGTGACCGTTGGCGCCGAGTATCACCTGCTGCTCGCGGTGGGCAGCTGGCTACAGGGCATGGGAGCGCTGGTGTGCGTGGTCTTCCTCCTAGCCCTTGTTCAGTGGGCCGGGGGCGGTGGCACCCTCGCCGGGCGGCTGGTACTTCTTGGCGCCGCGGTGCTGCTCGCCGTGGTGCTCGCCGAAATGGTGTCCACCCTCACGTGGGCGAGCGCCGCGAGCGCCGGGCAGCAGACAAGCGCCCGCGCGGCCTACGACCTCATGGCGCGCTTCACGCAGGTCTTCCCGATCATCCCTGCTCCCACCGTCTACCTCTCGCTCGCCGCCGTGCTCGCCGCAGGCCAGCCCGTGCTTCGCGCGATCTTCACCCGGCTGGCCGCCGCCCTCGGCGTCGGATTCGTCCTGATCGGGCTGGCCGGGGTGCTGACGCCATCCGCAGCCGCTGGCTCCGCCGCCCTGTCGGGGACTGCAAGACCTGTGGATCCTCGCCGCCGGCATCACCGCGCTACGCCGCACAAGCTCCCGATCGCACCACGGCGAGCCGATGCTTGTGCGGGCCGGTGTCGCTAGCTCGCGGTTGGATTAGGGTGCACGAACTCAGCTCCGCAGTCGTGTCGATCGGCTCGCTGCGGGCGCCGACTCAGCCGTGGCGGCGACGCTCGGCCCGTTCCTGGCGGAGCTCACCGGATCGGAGAACCCGAGCTCGACGATCCGCTGGTTCTACACCCCCGGGTTCGAGATCACCCGCCGGCTGCTCGCGGGCGAGATCCCGATCAGCCACCAGGGTCTCGATGTCGTCGCCGTCGACGCGCCCAAGCCGGTGGCGTTCCTGCGCGCGAAGCTCGTCGACAGCGGCGTGCTCGACGAGCGCGACGAAGCCAGCGCACAGTTCGCCGCCTGGCACGCTACGGCGGTCTTGCAGATCGCGGCCGGGGCTGATCGCGCGCATGTCCGCGCCTACGCAACGTGGCAGGTCGCGCACCAACTCGCGCAGACCGTGAAGCGTCGCGGCGAGGCCACGCACCCATCGGTGAAGTACGCCGACTCCCTGGTCAGCGAGGCGGTCAAGCTCGCCCTCTGGCTCCACGATCAGCAACTCGAGCTCGCCGATCTGCATCAGGACCTGATCGACGAGTGGATCGCTGCCGGCTCGGGGGTGCGCCGGCGCGTGCGACTGTTCCTCGCGTGGCTGCGGCGTGCGCAGGTGATCGGCGCGCTCGACGTCGACTGGGACGACCGGCCGGCAACACGTCCGGCGATCGACGAGGAGCAGCGCTTCGGGATCCTCCGACGGCTGCTGCACGACCGTGATCTCGATCTACGCGACCGCTTCACCGGAAGCGTGTTGCTGCTCTACGGCAAACCGACCACCCAGATCGCGGCGCTCAGAACCACCGACGTTCGAACCACCGCGGACGGTGAGATCACGCTACGGCTCGGTCGCGGCGAGATCCCGCTCCCGGAACCACTGGCCGAGATCGCGCAGACGCTGCGCGACCAACAGCTCGAGCGGACCGCGACGAACGGGTGGCTGATCCCTGGCCGGCACGCCGGGCAACACGTCAGCGCGGACACGCTCTAGGCTCGGCGGAATGCCGCGCCGGCGGAGAACTCGAGCGTGGTGGTGTTCCCATACTCGGGGTATTTGGCCTTCATCGTCTCGATGACCTCCCCGGCGTTGCTGCTGGCTGCAACGGCGTCGCGGAAGTCGCGGATGTATTCGCGGCTGCCGTTGAGGATCGTGTCGAGGTCCTGGTCGCTGGCGTCTGGTTGCTTGTGACCGGCGATGATCGTGGTGGCTCCGAGACTTTCGACGAGGTCGATGCTGTCGATCCACTTCTGCCATTGCGTGGGGCCGGTCAGCGCGAGCATCATGTGGATCCGGTTGTAGACGACGTCACCGCCGATCACGGTCGCGATCGATGGGATGTGGATCACGGTGCTGGGTGAGATGTCGCCCTGGGCGACCTCGATCACGCGCAGCTCCCGGCCCTCGAGGTCGATCACGTTGCTGTCCAGTGGCTCCGGGATCACGGCGTGGTGATCGACATCGTCGCCGAACCTCGTCTCCCACTGCACTTCCTGCTCAGCCACTGATGCTTTGATGTCCGCGACGATCGCGGCGGTCGAAACCGGTCGTGCGGTTGGAAGCGCTCGATCAGTTGGCCGATCCCGAGGAAGTGGTCGAGGTGTCCGTGGGTGATGTAGATCGTCGTCAGCCGCTTGCCGGTCTGCTCGATCATGTCGCCAAGCTCGGTGATCTCGGACTTGATGTGCCCTGTGTCGGTCAGGACAGCGTCGGTCTCGCCGGTCACGAGCGTCGAGGCGCACGGCGACCAGTGCTTGCCTTCAGTGCCGAACTCCCGCAACCGGGTTGTGAAGACATGCGTGGGAGCTGAACGTCGGCTGGATCGGTCAGGCGTCATCGGTGTGGTGCTCCTACTTGGTGTTGTTCTTGGCGGTCCCGACGGTGGATCTGGGCGCCCCGGCGACAGTCAGGTCTGCGTTTCTGATTGGGCGATCTCTGACCGAACCAGTTCTCGGAGCTCTCGGTGAGCGGTCTGGAGCGGGGCGAGATCGCGGTAGGTGCGCGAGAGGATGAGAGCGCCCTCAAACCCGGCGAGGATCAGGGTTGCAAGCTCCTGCGCTCGTGCTGACTCGATGCCGGCTGTCTCGAAGGCTTCGGCGAGCGCGGTCTGCCAGCGCTCAAACGCCGCCTGTGCCGCATCTCGCAAGCCGGGCCCTTCCTCGGGGACCTCGATCGCAACTGCCACGACCGGGCAGCCTCCGCGGAAATCGGTCGCGCGAAGGGTCTCGCAGTAATGGTCGTACAGCCCGTCGATCGCTGCGAGCGCTCCACCTCCGCCGGCCCGTTGCAGGCGCCGCGCGACGTACTCCTCTGAGAAGCCGGTCGCTTCGCGCAGCAGCTGTTCACGGCCGCCTGGGAAGTAGTGGCGAACCGACCCCCTCGGGGCGCCGCTGTGCTCGAGAACCGCGTCGATGCTGGTCGCGCGCGCGCCGCGCTCTCTAATCAACAGCGCTGTGCTGGCGATCATTCGCTCCCGCGGTCCTGATCCCGGGCTCTCCATCGTTATCCAGTACGGCATAACAGATAACGCGCTCGGCATGCGTCGTCGCCGCCGACGATCGGATTGACCGGCATATCTCGAGGTCCACCAGGGGTGTGATCTCGTTGCTCGCCCGCCAGACACCTGTCGCAGGCGGATCTGCGGCTCGTCGCAGCGCTGATGCACATGATCAGATGCATCGAGCGGATGGGCGATCAGTGCGTCAACATCGCCAAGCTCGTGCCGCTGTCGGACGGCCGCAGAGACGCAGAGCTCGTTTACGCGATCGACCGGATGGGGAAGCTCGCGCGCCAACGGCTCGCGGACGCGAAGGACGTGTTCAAGACTCGCCATGTCTCACTCGCGAAGCACCCGATCGCCGAAGACGTCGGGATCAGCCGGTTGAACCGCGAGGTCTGCACCCGCGCCGTCGACATCGGCGACGACAGGGACGCGCGCGAGTGGGCGATGTTCATGATCCTCGCGGCCCGCGCTCTCGAGCGGATCTCTGACAATCCGGTCGACATCAGCGCCGCCACCGCTCGCAACGCGCTCCTACCGCTCCGTGCGATCTGCCGTCGCGCGCTCTCACGCGGCGACATCCAGGTCAACCCGACGATGGGTATCGAGATCCCGGCGGTCAGGGGCCGCCGGATGCGTTTCGCGACGCCGCAGGAAGCGTAGCTGCTGGTCGACGCGGCGCCGACCGTGGATCGCGTTCTGTGGGCCACCGCGTTCTACGCGGGGCTCCGGCGCGGCGAGCTGCAGGCACTCAGATGGGTCGACGTTGATCTCGCCGGTGGCTTGCTCCGCGTCGAGCATTCGTGGGACGTGAAGGCGGGCGTGATCGACCCGAAGTCGATCGCCGGGCGGCGGAAGGTGCCGATCGCGGCGGTCCTGCGCGACTACCTTGTCCACCACAGGATCGAGGCCGGCGACGGCCTGGTGTTCGGCTGTTCCCCGGATCCGAGGGCGAGGCTGCCGTCCTGCTCGACGCCTATCTTGCGGAATCGCATGAGCGAGCTCGCAGCGCCAGCCTTCCCGAACCCGACTGTGGGGAAGTTGTGGGGAAGTCGGACCCCTCCAGGAGCGGTCTTGACGGGCCTTGAACGGCAAACCAGGCGCCTTCGTAGAGCCCGGCGTACACGTGGAAACTGCCCGCATATGGTCGGATTCCGCGGAATGTGCAACGGAGAGGGGGGGATTCGAACCCCCGATACGCTTGCACGTATACCGGTTTTCGAGACCGGCGCATTCAACCGCTCTGCCACCTCTCCAGAGCGCGCACCGAAACGTTAGACGACCGCAGGCCGGCGCAGGCGCCCCGAGCCGAAGCCGCAAACGCGCGGATCGGATCGGCAGAGCCAGGGCAGCGGGTCGACGCGCCCAATCATGCGCTAAACACGAGGATGGAAACGAAGGTCGAATAGGGAGGCGTTAGATGGCGCACAACAGCGCGGTTCACAAGGCGGCCAAAGTTCGCAAGGCGGGCAAAGTTCTCAAGGCGGCCAAAGGCACCAAGGCGACCCGGCTGCAGGCGGTCGGCCGGCAGGCGATCGGCGTGCGCGCGATCCGCCGGTCGCGGATGGGCCTGCGCGTGACGGGCGCGGAGGTAGTCGGCGCGCAGACTGTCGGCGCCCGCGTGTTCGGGCCGACGGCGATGGCGCCGACGGCGGTCGCGGCGGTGGCGGTCGGGGCGATGGCGGTCGGGGCCCTCGCGATCGGCCGTTTGGTGATCGCCGATGCGGTGATCAAGCGGCTTCGGGCGAGCGAGATCGAGATCGAGTCGCTCAAGGTGACCCAGCTCGAGGTCGGCTCGCTGGAAGTCCGAGAGCTGAACCTCGCGGGCCGGGCCTGGCCGGAGGCGTCGGAGCAGCAGGCTTCGTGATCTGAGGGCCGGCTCGCTCAGCGCCTGGACGCGAAGAACGACCGGAGGATCTCGCCGCACTCGTCGCCGAGCAGGCCGGATTGGAGCTGCGGGCGGTGATTCAGGCGTGGCTCGCCGAGGACGTCGAGCACGCTCCCAGCGGCGCCGGCCTTGGTGTCAGGAGCCCCGAACACGACGCGGGGGATGCGAGCCAGCACGATGGCGCCGGCGCACATCGCGCACGGCTCGAGCGTGACGTACATGACGGCATCGAGCACGCGCCAGCTCCGGAGCGACCGGGCCGCCTCGCGCAGGGCGATCATCTCGGCGTGGGCGGTCGGGTCGGCGCGCAGCTCGCGCTCGTTGTGGCCGGTGCCGATCACCTCGCCGTCCTTGACGATCACGGCGCCGATCGGGACGTCGTCGTGCTCGAGCGCCTGCGCGGCTTCGCGCAGCGCCAGCCGCATGAAGTACTCGTC
The DNA here is from genome assembly GCA_963763525.1 of uncultured Solirubrobacterales bacterium. Lineage (GTDB taxonomy): Bacteria > Actinomycetota > Thermoleophilia > Solirubrobacterales > Solirubrobacteraceae > Palsa-465. Next base: position 104,872 of record CAVXPA010000001.1, on the reverse strand, counting down.
ACGGGGAAAGAAGGGGCTGGGCAGTTTTGCTTCCCCGCTACCGTTTCTCGAAGGGGAAACTTCCACCGCCCGATGATGTCTTAAGCCGCGTGGGGGCTCGGACGCCGCCGACGCCGCTCGCAATTGCAATCGTGCAGCTCGACTCGCTGATCCCGAACAGATTGCCGGTCAGGGGCCGGCGCTTCGGCGTGCGCGTCGCCCTGCTTGCGCTGTGCGCGATGGCGGCGTTGACGGTCTTGCCGCCGGCGCTCGCGCGCGCGGCCAACTTCGTCCCGGGTGTCGTGATCGTCGGCTACGAGCCCGGGCCGACGGCGACGGTCGCGCAGGACTTCACGCGGCGGATGGGAGCTCAGACGGCCGGCAGCGTGGCGCCGAGCCAGGTCGTGCTCCATCTCCGGCGCGGCGCGAGCGTGACCGCCGCGGTCGCTCGGCTCCGCCACGAGCCGGGGGTCGCGTACGCGGTCCCGGACTACGTCGCCCATGAGGCGGGCGGGTGGTACCCGGACGACCCGGGCCGCAGCGGCCGGCCCGGAGGCTGGGTGAAGATGCAATGGAACCTGCTGCCGGGAACCGGGGTGGATGCGCCGGTCGCCTGGGCGAACCTGCTGGCCGACCACCGTCCGGGCGGCCGGGGCGTGATCGTGGCGGTGCTCGACACGGGCGTCGCCTATCGAAACTGGGAGCAGTTCCGCAAGATGCCGGACTTCAACAGGACCCGCTTCGTCGACCCGTACGACTTCGTCGCCGGTGATGGCTTCCCGCTTGACCGCAACGGCCACGGTACGTTCGTCGCGGCCGAGATCGCGGAATCGACGAACAACGGGATCGGGCTCGCGGGCCTCGCGTACGGAGCGTCGATCATGCCGGTGCGCGTTCTGGACGCGAGCGGCGACGGCGACGCGGTGACGATCTCGCGTGGCATCCGCTACGCCGTCAACCACGGAGCGCGCGTCATCAACCTCAGCCTCGTGTTCGACAACAGCGTCCGCGCCGCGGACATCCCGGGGATCATCAGCGCGCTGACGTACGCCCACCGCCACGGCGTCGTCGTGGTGGCGGCGGCCGGCAACGAGGGGGTCAACCAGCTCGCGTACCCGGCCGCCGACTCGACCGTGATCTCGGTCGGCGCGACGACCCTCGACCGCTGCCTGGCCGACTATTCGAACTCCGGACCAGGTTTGAACCTCGTGGCTCCGGGTGGAGGCGATGATGCCGCGCTCCCGAGCGATCCGGAGTGCTCAACGAACCCGTTCCTGAACCTGCCGTCGATCCATCAGATGACGCTCGCCGACCCTCCGTTCAGCTTCACCAAGTTCGGTTATCCCGGCGGGATCTACGGGACGTCGATGGCCGCGCCAGAAGTGGCGGCGACCGCCGCGCTTGTGGTTGCGAGCGGCGTCCTCGGGCCCCATCCCAGCCCCGACGCGATCCTGCGGCGGCTCGAGCAGACCGCGCAACCGCTCGGCGGCGGCGCGCCGAACGCGGACTACGGCTACGGGATGGTCGACGCCGGTGCGGCGACAGCGCCGATCGGTTCTGCGCCATCCTCCCCGGGCACCTGACCTGATGCGCGGACCGCCGGGACTAGGTGGTCCGAACGATCAGCACCGAGCACGGCGCGTGATGGGAGACTTTGTTCGGCACCGAGCCGAGTAGGAATCGCTTGGCGCCGGTCATGCCCTTGTTGCCGACGACGATCAGATCGGCCCGCTGCTCCTCGGCGACGTCGAGAATCGCATCGGCGGCGTCCCCCTGGCGCGCGAACGTCTCCACTTGCGTGACCCCGACCTCCTGCGCTTCTCGGGACGCCTGGTCGAGCAACGCGAGCACGTCCTCGCGCGGGTTGATCATCCACTGAAGATCGGCCGGCACCTCGAGCCGCTCGGTTCGAAGCCGCTGATTGGAGACCGGTTCGTACGCGCTCACGATCTCGAGCCGAGCACCATCGCGCTGCGCGAGCTCGATTGCCTGTCGCACCGCGATCGTCGCCGTCGCGGACCCGTCCGTCCCGACGACGATCGTCTCGAACATCAGGCGAGCCTCACGATCGCGATCACCATCGAGATGAGCACGCAGATCAAACCCACCACACAAGCCCAGTACCAATGCGCCGGCATCACCCGCAACGCTACCGCCTGGCGGGTTTCGGCGCCGACCGCGAGGTGAGGGACGCCGCTCACGGGCTGGCGACGGCGCCCGCGAGGTGAGCTATATCTCTCAGAACATGGCGGATTCCCTCAGCCCAGCCTTGAAGGCGGTGAGCGACGCTGTGCTCGCGGTCGCGTCAGAGCTGTCGGTCGACGAGGTGCTCCAGCGGCTGGTCGACGCCGCTCGCGATCTGTCCGGCGCCCGCTATGCCGCGCTCGGCATTCCGGACGGCGACGGCGGCTTCCGGCGCTTCCTCGTGTCCGGGATGAGCGATGAGCTGATCGCGTCGATGGGTCCGCTCCCGCGCACCCACGGCATGCTCGGCGCGATTCTCGAGCATCGCGACCCGTACCGCACCGGTGACATCCACGCGGATCGCCGTTTCCGCGGCTGGTGGCCGAGCGGCCACCCGGATATGCGCTCGTTCCTCGGCGTGCCGATCGTGGCGCACAACGAGGTGATCGGCGCCTTCTACCTGACCGAGAAGGAGACGGCGAGTTCATTCGATGCCGCCGATCAGGAGCTGATCGAGCTGCTCGCGGCGCACGCGGCGATCGCGATCACCAACGCCCGGCTGTACGAGCAGAGCCGCGAGCTGTCGGTCGTCGCCGAGCGCAACCGGCTCGCGCTGGAGCTGCACGACGCGGTCAGCCAGAAGCTGTTCAGCTTGACGCTGACCGCGGAGGCGGCCGCGACGCAGCTCGACCGGGACCCGGCGGCGGTGCGATCGCAGCTCGAGCGGCTGCGCGTGCTCGCGCGCGAGTGCCTCGATGAGCTGCGGGCGCTGATCCTGGGCCTGCGCCCGCCCGAGCTGGCGCGCGACGGTCTGGTCGAGACGCTGCGCAAGCAGGCGGAAATGCTCGAACGGGTGCACGGCGTACCGATCGAGGTGCACGCCGATCGCTCGATCGACGGCTCGCCGGAGCGATCGCTGGCGGTGCTTCGAATCGCCAGCGAAGCGCTCCACAACGCGTTGCGCCACGCCGGCGCGACGCGCATCGCGGTGCGGCTGGCCCAGGACGAGCGCGGTCTCCTCGTCGAGGTGACCGATGACGGCGTCGGCTTTCAGCCCGAGCGCGCAGAGCTGCGATCGCGCCACCTGGGCTTGACCTCGATGGAGGAACGCTCCCGGGAGCTGGGGGGCCGGCTGGAGATCCACTCGGCACCCGGCGCCGGGACGACGGTCCGCTTGCGCGCCTCATGATCCGGGTGCTGATCGTCGACGACCATGCGGTCGTCCGCGAGGGTCTGCGCACGTTCCTCGAGCTACAGGACGGCCTCGAGGTGGTCGGCGAGGCCGCCGACGGGGAGGAGGCCGTCGCGCTCGCCGAGTCCTTGCATCCGGATGTTGTCCTGATGGATCTCGTGATGCCGAAGGTCGACGGGATCGATGCGATGCGCGAGCTGCGCGACCGCGCCCCCGAGACTCGGGTGATCGTGCTCACCAGCTTCCTCGATGACGAGCGCCTGCTCCCGGCGATCGAGGCGGGGGCGGCCGGCTATCTGCTCAAGGATGTCGAGCCGGCCGAGCTCGCGCGTGCCGTTCGCGCGGCGCACGCCGGCGAGGCGCTGATCGCGCCGAGCGTGGCGGCGCGGCTGCTGAGCGCGATCGCCGAGCGCCCCCGCGTGGCCGGCGCCGAGCCGGAGCGGCTGACGCCGCGCGAGCACGAGGTGCTGCGCCTGATCGCGGGTGGCCGCTCGAACAAGCGGATCGCGCTCGAGCTGGGGATCTCCGAGAAGACGGTCAAGACCCACGTCGGGCACCTGTTCGCGAAGCTCGGCGTCACCGATCGCACGCAGGCGGCACTGCTCGCCGTCCGCGAGGGCCTCGTCGGACCTGGGTCCTAGGACCAATTGCCGCTGGCAACCGCGACCCGCCGCGCCCTAACTTGGTCGTATGCCTTCAGCGATCATCACAGGAGCCTCACGGGGACTCGGTCTCGCGCTCGCTCGCGCGCTCGCCGCGCGCGGCTGGGCGCTCGCGATCGACGCGCGCGGGGAGGGCCAGCTCGAGCTCGCCGCGCGCGAGCTCGGCGCCCTCACCGACGTCACAGCGATCCCCGGAGACGTCACCGACGACTGGCATCGTCAAGCGCTCGTCGCGGCGGCCGGCGACGAGCTGACCGTGCTGGTCAACAACGCGAGCACGCTCGGGCCCAGCCCGCAGCCCGCGCTGGCCGACTATCCACCGGACGAGCTCGAGCGCGTCTACGCGGTCAACGTGCTCGGCCCGCTCGCGCTCGCGCAGCTCGTGCTGCCTCGACTGCCGTCCGGGGGCGTGATCATCAACGTCACCTCCGACGCTGCCGTCGAGCCCTACCCGGGGTGGGGTGGTTACGGCTCCTCGAAAGCGGCGCTCGAGCAGCTGACAGCGATCCTCGCGGCCGAGCACCCGGGGCTGCGGATCTATGCCGTCGACCCGGGCGACATGCGGACCGAGATGCACCAGCAGGCCTTCCCCGGCGAGGACATCTCCGACCGGCCGCCTCCCGAGGACAGCGTGCCGGGGCTGCTCGCGCTGATCGAGGGCCAGCTGGCGAGCGGCCGCTACCAGGCGCGGGAGATCGGACATGCCAACGCTCGCGTTTGAACTCCCGGCGGCGCTCGAGGCGCGGGAGCCGATCGAGGCGCGCGGCGGCGCCCGCGACGCGGTCAAGCTGATGGTCGCCACTCACGCAACAGGCGCGATCGAGCACCGATGCTTCCGGGATCTGCCGGCGGTGCTCGAGCCGGGCGACCTGCTCGTCGTCAACGTCTCGGCCACGCTTCCCGCGGCCGTTCGCGCTCGGCGAGCCGATGGCGCGGCGGCGCTCGTGCACTTCTCCACGCGTGCGCCGTCGCTCGACGAGCGCTGGCGGGTGGTCGAGCTGCGCAGCGCCGACGGCGCCCGTCCGGCGCGGGCCCGGGCGGGGGAGACCGTGGCGCTCGACGGCGGCGAGGCGGAGCTCGAGCTGGTGGCGCCGTATGCGTCTGGCGCGCGGCTGCTGCTCGCGCGCTTTGACGGACCCGAGCCGGTGGAGGAGTTCCTGATGCGGCGCGGCGAGCCGATTCGCTACGGCTACGTCTGTGGTCGCTGGCCGCTCGCCGCCTACCAGAACGTCTACGCGACGATCCCCGGCAGCGCCGAGATGCCGAGCGCCGGCCGGCCGTTCACGACCGAGCTGATCACGCGCCTGATGGCGACGGGGGTGCTGCTGGCGCCGATCACGCTGCACACCGGCGTGTCCTCGCTGGAGCGTCACGAGCCGCCGTTCCCCGAGCAGTACGAGGTTCCAGAGTCGACGGCGCGGCTGGTTGCGGCGACGCGCCGGTGGGGCGGACGGGTGATCGCGGTCGGCACGACGGTCGTCCGTGCACTCGAGACGGCAGCGGTCGATGACGGCGGCACGTGGACGGTTCAACCCGGCGCCGGCTGGACCGGGCTCGTGATCACCCCAGAGCGCGAGATGCGAATCGTGGACGGTCTGATCACCGGCTGGCATGAGCCGGAGGCATCTCATCTGCAGATGCTCGAGGCGCTCGCCGGCGAGCCCCTGCTCGAGCAGTGCTACGCCGAAGCGCTCGACCACGGCTATCTCTGGCACGAGTTCGGCGACAGCCACCTCCTGCTGCCGTAGAGAGTCCAGCAACCCCGCCCGCAACGAACGTTGCGGATCTGGTTCCACCTGCCGGAACCGAATCCGCAGAGTTCATCGAAGGCGGGCTGTAGCGACGACCAAGGGAGTCAGTGGAGCTGACCGGCCGCCAGATCGTCTAACAACCCGATTGCCTCGGGCGGCTGGTCAGGCTCCAGGAGCACCGCACCGCCCGGCCAGTACGGGTGCGGCGGCGCCGCCCGGTGTACGAGCCGCGGCTCGTACACCCATGAACCGGTGTTCCAGATCAGCGGCACGCCGCCGGGCCACTGCCATTGAGCCGGCCGATCGCCGGCCAGCGGCCCGAGACGATGCACATGGCCGAACAAGACGTAGGGCGCATCGACCCCGAGCCGGTGAACGACGCGGGCCAGGGCGGGGATGCTCGCGCCCTTCATCTGGGCGCCGAGCAGCATCGACGTGACCGGGGCGAAGCGCGGGTGGAGCAGACGTGGGATCTGGGGCATCGTGGAGGCGCGGATCAGCTCGGCGACGTCGTCGATCAGCGCCGCGACCGGACGCGGCAGCCATCCCGACACCGGCGCCGACGACGGTCGCCGACCGTGCTCGTAGTCGAGCGCTGTCGCACCGTCGCGCGGGATCCGCCCGAGGCCGAGAATGTCGCGGGCGACCCCGAATGCCGACTCCGGCAGCAGGTGGCGGTCGAGATAGTGGCCGTGCGTGGCCCACACGCGCTCGGACAACCAGGCGCCCGGGTAGGACACGTGCACGCGCGCCGGCGCCAGCCGCGAGGCGATCTCTGCGAGTGCCGGGGTCGCGTCCAGCGGCACCGCGGACGCGGGCGTCAGCTCGCCGTCCCGACGCGAGTCCAGCCAGCGCTCGATCAGGAGGCGGTCGTGGTTGCCGGGCACGAGCAGCACCTCACGGCCATCGCCGAGCCGCTCGCCGAGCGCACGCAGCACCGGCCCGGCGGCGCGCATCGCCTGTTCGGGCCGGCGTCCGCGCAGTTCGACGACGTCGCCGAGGAGGACCAGCCGTTCAATCGACTCGAGCGACTCGAGCAGCCTTCGAAGAGGGGCAGGCTGGTGCAGCACTCCGTGGTGCAGGCGCTCGCCCAGATGGAGGTCCGAGATGACTAGTGTCCGCATGAACGTCCCATGGTTGACTTTCCAGGATGGCGAACGAGCGACGGCTGTCGTTTGGCGGCGTGGCGGAGGCGTACGACCGGGCCCGTCCGACGTACCCCGACGCGATGATCGACGACCTGGTCGGGCTCGCCGAGCTCACGCCCGGGCAACAGGTGCTCGAAGTCGGCGCCGGTACCGGCAAGGCGACGGCTCAGTTCCTGACTCGCGGCATCCGGGTGCTCGCGCTCGAGCCAAGCGCCGAGATGGCGGCGATCCTGCGCCGCAACTCCGCGTCGCTCGGCGACGTGACCGTCGAGCAGATGGACTTCGAGCACTGGCAGGGAGCGGGTGCGCGCTTCCCGCTCGTGTACTCGGCGCAGGCCTGGCACTGGGTCACGCCGGTCGTCCGATACCAACGCGCGCGCGCGGCGCTCGCCGACGGCGGCTGGCTGGCCGTGTTCTGGAACTGGGTCGTATGGGAGGGTCATCCGCTGCGCGAGGAGCTGAACGCCGCCTACCGCCGAGAAGCTCCGGAGTTGGAGGGCGATGGACCGATGCAGCCCGCGATCTCGAAGCTGCCCTCCGACTGGGACGAATGGCTGGCCGAGGTGGCGGCAGCCCCCGGGCTTGGACAGCCCGAGCAGCGCTCCTATCCGTGGACGCAGGAGTACTCGACCCGCGAATACGTCGAGCTGCTCGCCACCCACTCCGATCATGTGCTCCTCCCGCCGGACCGGCGCGCGTCGCTGCTGGCCGCGATCGCCGACGTGCTCGACGCGCACGGCGGCCGCTTCGAGGTGGACTACGTCACGCGCCTGTGCCTGGCGCGCGCGGTGTGAACGTGGAGCCCGCCGACGGACTGATCGAGGGCGATGACGGCGTCGTGCGCTGCTGGTGGGGGACTCGCCGCCCGACTACCGCGCCTACCACGACCGCGAATGGGGTTTCCCCGTCGCGGACGACAACCGACTGTTCGAGAAGCTCAGCCTGGAGGGGTTCCAGGCGGGCTTGTCGTGGCTGACGATCCTGCGCAAGCGCGAGGCGTTCCGGCGCGCGTTCGCCGGTTTCGACCCAAAGCTCGTGGCCGCGTTCGATGAGCGCGACGTCGAGCGCCTGCTCGCCGACAGCGGCATTGTGCGCCATCGCGGCAAGATCGAGGCGGTGATCAACAACGCTCACCGGGCCGTCGAGCTGATCGCGGAGCAAGGTTCGCTCGCCGCGTTCGTCTGGCGCTACGAGGTGCCACCGCCGCCCGGTCGAGTCGATCGCGCCGCGCTCAGCGAGCGTCCGCACACGGCGGAGTCGCACGCGCTCGCGCGCGAGCTCAAGCGGCGCGGGTGGCGGTTCGTCGGCCCGACGACCGTGTATGCGTTCATGCAGGCGATGGGGCTCGTCAACGATCACCTCGACGGCTGCCACTCCCGACCGGCAGTCGAGCGTGCCCGCGCGGATTTCAGCCCGCCGGGCGGGGCCGACCGGAAAGCGGGCTAGGCGGCGCGGTAGGCGCGCACGAGAAAGCCGCTGCGGCCCGGGCTGCGGATCTCGACCCGCGAGAACCCGCTCGCGCCGAACATCAGCTCCAGCTCGCGCCGGCTGTAGTTGAAGATCGGGCAGTCGCCGATCCACTCGTAGCGGACCTTGCGGACCGGCCCCTTGACCAGCGACCACGTCGGAAACGAGCCGACGACGCAACCGCCGGGTGCGCAGCAGTCGAACATCCGCCGGCTGAAGCGGTGCGGCTCGGGCAGGTAGTCGAACAGCCCGAGCGCGAGCACGACGTCGAACTGTCCGTCGATCGGGACGTCGAGGAAGTCGCCGACGACGAGCTCGGCGGGGCGCTCGAAGCGCGCGAGGCGCGCGGTCGCGAGCGCGATCATCGGCTCCGCGAAATCGACCCCCAGGTACCGCGACGCCCCAGCCTGCAGGACGAACTCGCCGATCCGGCCCGACCCGCAGCCGACGTCGAGCACGCGCGGGGCGTCGTAGGCGCGGACCGTGTCGACTGCCAGCTCGCGGCGGCGAAACAGACCAGGCCGGATCCGCCGCGTGAGTCCGCGCTCGTCCTCGTAGAGGTCGTCGAACGTCTGCGCCTGTTCGCGAAAGCGCTTACGAACGCGCTGCGGCGCGGCCGCTGAGCTCGGCATAGGCCTCACCATACGGAATCAGCCGGAAACGACTCGCGATCGCGCGAAGCAGCTCAGGCGCCCGACGCCGCGCGAGATTCCGCTGACCCGCTCTCAGGCCGGCCCGCGCTCGCAGCGACGCGTGCGCGTGGTCGGGCAGCGAGATCCGCAGCGGCTCCGGGTCGAGCTCCTGGGGATGTAGGTAGAGGCCGGCGAGCGGCTCTGCGCGGCGCAGCGCCCCGAGCACGAATAGCGTCGGCATCACGCTCCAGTACGAGGCGCCCCCAACCGGCACCGTGGTGCGCTTGAGCTGCCAGACGGCGACCGGGAACTCCCACAGCTTGCGTCCTCCCGGCAGTTCGAGCTCGTGCGGGGCGCCGCTGGCAGGGGCGATCCGGCCGCGAATCCGGGGCGAGTCGTGCTGACTGGAGTCGTACTCGAAGCCCTGCTCGACCAGCACCTCGAACGCCCAGCTCGCGCCGGTCGTGATCGAGAACGCCGGCGCCCGGTAGCCGATCGGAGCAACGCCGGTCAGCTGCTCGATCGTCGTGCGTGCCGCCTTCAGGTCGGCCGCGAGCTCCTCGGGCGTCTGCCCGCTGACGGGCAGGTGACGATCCCCGTGGCACGCGATCTCGTGCCCGGCGGCGACGATCGGCGCGAGCAGCTCCGGATAGGCCCGCGCGGTCATCCCGACGATGAAGAACGTCGCCTTGATGCCGAGCTCGTCCAGCAGCGCGAGCAGCTCGCCCGTCTGGCGAGCGAGCGCGGGACCCGCCTGCTCCCAGCCCTCGCAACCCAGGCGGCGATGGACGAGCTGGTGCCAGTCTTCGAAGTCGACGCTGAGCAGCCTGATCGCGCGTGAGCCCGGCTGTGTCGTCGCCATGGACAGGCCTCAGCCGCCGACCGCCGGCCTGCGCGACCCGAGCGGCCGCGCACGGATGCTCGCGATCCAGGCCGCGGCGACGAGCGCGGCGCCGATCACGAACGCGATCCACGCGACCGGATCGCCGGACGACTTTCCCGAGCTGGCCGTCGCGGGTGCGCTCACCGTTGCGAGCTTCACTCCGCCCGATGCGGCCAGACGCTCCACCGCGGCGATCGCGGCGGCCGGGAGCGCAGCGACCGTTCCCGCGGGGCGCGCGGAGTCGAGTGCCGCGAGGCCGCTCGTGACCGAGTGGCCGCCTTCGTAGAGCCCAAAACCGTTCGGCATGACGATCAGGAGCCGGCCCTGGTACACGAGCGAGAGCTCCAACCCGAGAAACTCGGCATAGCGCTGCGGCTGGCCCCACAGCGGCGTGACGGACCCGAGGTCGCTCGGAGAGGCGATCACGGCAAGGCGGATCGGCACGCCGGCGCGCGATGTTGCCGCAAGAAGACCCTCGAGCTGGCCCTGCTGCGCGGCGGAGGCGCCGGCGTCGGAGGGCAGAAACAGATATTGGGTGGCGACCGCGAGCACGTCGCTCGCGGGGTCGCCGTCCGCCCTGGCGAACCCGGGCCGCGCGACCGCGACAATAGTGAGGCACAAGGCCATCGCCAGCAGCGTCCGACAGACGGCGCGGCGGCGGCCCTTCAATCGCGATGAGTCCAACGCAACAAGCACGGCGCGCTAACAGTATGCGCCGGAGCGCGCTCGAGCTGCTCACCATGACGTTGCTCGCCTGTTGCGTTCTCGTCGCGGCGCGCCCGCAGGCGGCCCAGGCGCACGGACCCGTCGCGCCGGTCGCCACCAGCTTCCTCGCGCGGATCGACAGCACGCCCGCCGGCCTGCAGGCGAAAGTGGTCGACGGCGATCTACGGATGTGGCTGCGCGTGCCGGCGAGCGAGACCGTCGTGGTCCTCGACTATCTCGGGGCGCCGTACCTGCGCTTCACCCAGGCAGGGGTGGCGGTCAACGAGAACTCGGCGATGTGGTACCTCAACCAGACGCCGGTGGCGCTGAGCCCGCCGGCGAACTTGACGCGCACGACGCCACCCGACTGGCAGCACGCGAGCGGCGGTCACGTCTACAACTGGCATGACGGCCGCCTCGGGGGACTGGCGCTGGTAGCGCGCGCGCCCGGAACGTCGTTCGTCGGCGTCTGGCGGATTCCGTTGCTGATCGACGGCCGCGCGACCGCGATCGCCGGCGGTCTCTGGTACGCCCCCGACCCTTCGATCGCGTGGTTCTGGCCGATCGCTGTGATTCTGCTGTGCGTGGTCGCCGCGTGGAGGGTGCGCCGCCCGGCGCTCGACGCTCGGGTCGCGCGCACGCTCGGCGTCGGCGCGCTGGTGGGACTCACGATCGCCGGCTGCGCTCGAGAGCTGTACGGACGACCGACGGTGTCGGTCCTGCAGTACATCGAGCTGGTGATCCTGCTCGCGTTCGTCGCCTGGGGGGCGCGCCGCGTGCTGTTCGGGAGCCCCGGCTACTTCACCTATTTCCTGATCGGTTTCGCCGCCGTGTGGCAGGGGGTGGTGCTCGTCCCGACGCTCGTGCACGGCTACGTGCTGGCCGCGGTGCCCGCGCTCATCGCACGGATCGGGGCCGTGCTCTGCCTCGGGACCGGCGTCGGTCTGCTCGTACTCGTGTTCCGCCTGGCAGAGCAACCCAGGGCTGCGCGGGCGGCGCGTAAGGAGGCCAGCACCAGCTCCAAATCCGGGGGCTCGCCGGTCCCGTGGACGCCGGATGACCCCAGCGAGCTCGCGGACGCAGCTGGGATGATGGAAGCCACGATGCCACCACCCAAGCCGACGCCATGAGCGAGTCGCTCGCGGGCAGCCGCCGCGGTGCGGCGCGCGATTGGGGGACCAGGGTCGACCTGTGGATCCTCTCGGTCCTCGGCATCGCGGTGACGATCATCTGGGCTGCCACCGGGGACAGTTACTTCTGGCCGATGTGGGTGTGGTTCGGCCTCGCGATCCCGATCGCGCTGCGGTTCGCGATCGTCTCGGCGTGGCGGCGCCCGCCGGGACGGCGGCGGCGGCTCGCCGTCCACGGCGCACTCGCGAGCGTGGTCTCGATCATGCTGCTCGCGATCTGGGCGATGGCCGGGGCCGGTTTCTTCTGGCCGGTGTTCCCGCTGCTCGTGTTCGGCGCGCTGTTCGCGACCCATCTCACGCTCGGGAAGCTGAGTCCGCCGGATCTCACGAACCGTGTCGACGAGCTGACCCGGACGCGCCGCGGCGCGCTCGACGTGCAGGCCGCCGAGCTGCGGCGGATCGAACGCGACCTGCACGACGGCGCGCAGGCTCGCCTGGTAGCCGTGACGATGCAGCTCGGCCGTGCCGAGGAGCGGCTCGTGGACCAGCCGGAGACGGCCGCGCTCGTGCGGCGTGCGCGCGAGGAGGCGAGTGCGGCGATCGGCGAGCTGCGCGATCTTGCGCGCGGGATCGCCCCGCCTGTCCTGGCCGACCGCGGGCTCCCCGCGGCGGTGCAGGCGCTCGCGGACCGGACCGGGGAAGCGGTCAGCGTCAGCTCGGACCTGGCCGGGCGCCTGCCGCCGGTGCTCGAGACGGCCGCCTACTTCGTCGTGGCCGAGTCGCTCACGAACGCCGCCAAGCACGCGCCGGGCGCAGCGGTCCACGTGTCGCTGAGCGAGCTTGGGAGCCTCCTCAAGGTCGAGGTTCGCGATGACGGCCCGGGTGGCGCCGATCCGAACGGCGGCGGCCTCACAGGCCTACGCCAGCGGGTCGAAGCGCTCGACGGGACGCTGCAGGTGATCAGCCCGCCCGGGCGCGGGACGACGATCCGGGCGCTCCTCCCATGCGGGTCGTGATCGCCGAGGACAACGCCCTCCTGCGCGAGGGGATCACCGCGCTGCTCCAGGAGCACGGCATCGAGGTCGCCGCACAGGCACAGGACGGTCCCGGGTTGTTGCGGATCATCGCCGGTCACAAGCCCGATCTGGCGCTCGTCGACGTTCGCCTGCCGCCGACGTTCACCGACGAGGGCATCCGCGCCGCGCTCGAGGCCAGGCGGACCCACCCCGACGTCGCGATCCTGGTGCTCTCTCAGTACGTGGAGCCTGTCTACACCGGCGAGCTGCTGTCGACGGGCGAGAGCGGCGTCGGTTACCTGCTCAAGGAACGGGTCAGCGAGATCCGCGTGTTCCTGGACGCGATCGAGCGGGTCGCCGCCGGCGGCACGGCGCTCGATCGCGAGGTCGTCGCGTCGCTGCTGCGCGCGCGCGACCGGTCCGGCGGCGAGCAGGAGCTCGCGGCGCTGACGAGGCGCGAGCACGAAACGCTCGAGCTGATCGCGCAGGGCCGCACCAATGCCGCGATCGCGCGTGAGCTCGTGATCACGCCCGGCGCGGTCGAGAAGCACATCTCCAGCATCTTCGCCAAGCTGGACCTCCCCGTCAGCGACGACGATCACCGCCGCGTCCTCGCTGTCCTGGCATATCTGCGCGCGAGCAGCGCCTAAGTGGCGCTTGGCGGTACGAAGAACGACAGGAGGCGGGAATGCCCGACGACGCAACGATCATCACGAAGGAGAGCCCCGGCTCGGTCGATGAGACGCTGTCCCGAATTACCGACTTCCTGGCGGAGAAAGGGCTAAAGCTGTTCGCCCTTATCGATCACAGCGGCGAGGCCAAGAACGTGGGGCTCGATCTGCGCGATACGAAACTCGTCATCTTCGGCAGCCCGCAGGCCGGCACGCCGGTGATGGTCGCGGCGCCGCTCGCCGCGCTTGACCTGCCGCTGAAGGTGCTCGTGTGGGCCGACGGCGCGCAGACAAAGGTCAGCTACACGGCGCCGAGCGCGCTGGCCGCGCGGTACGGGCTGAGCGACGAGCTCGCCGGGAGGCTCGCCGGCGTCGAGGCGGTCGCAGCCGCCGCGACGGCCGAGACGTAGCTCGGGTTGCGCGCGCGGCGCGGTTACCACCATATACTCGCCGCCGCACAGATACTCGGTGATTGGGGAGGAGAATGGATGCTCGTTCGGTTTGCAAGCCGCGTGACGGCACCGATGCGGGTGTGCGCTCTGGTCGCGACCGCGCTCACCGACAACCTTTTCACGCGCCCAGACCGTTCGACGCCCACGGGGTTGCGCGTGGCCCTGCCCGCGGGGGCGATGCCGGTCAACACCAGCGGGCAGCGCATCGGCGTAGCCCAGTACGACCGCAACGACGGCTTCAGCCCCGGCAGCGCGATGATCTTGCACGTACCCGGGCTCGACAACGCCCGCGCGTTCGCGCGGACCGGCTCGGTCGGCCTGCCCGATCTGGCCAAGGCGTATGCGAAGAACGCGCCGATCGTCGTGATCGACGAGGCGACCGGTCGCCGGCAGCTGATCTTCACCCAGCTCGATGCGAACGCGCGCACGCCCGCCGCGACCAACCTGATGATCGTTCCCGCGGCCGAGCTCGCGGAGGGTCACACGTACGCGGTGGCGTTGCGCAATCTCCGCAACGCGCGCGGTCAGATCATCGCGGCGCCGGCCTGGTTCGAGAAGCTCCGTGACAACCTCCCGCTGCCGGCCGCTGAGCGCTCGCAGAAGGCCCGGTACGCGCACATCTTCGCGGCGCTGAAGCGGGCCGGAATCGGCCGCGGCCAGCTCTACGAAGCCTGGGACTTCACGGTCGGCTCGGAGAAGAGCCTGACCTCGCGGCTGCTGTCGATCCGCAACAACGCGTTCGCGCAGCTCGGCGACACCGACCTCGCCGACGGCGTCGTCGAGGGCAGCGCCCCCGGCTACACGATCACGAGCACCGGCAACCTGACGCCGCAGCTACGCGACGTGCAGGGCACGTTCCAGGTTCCGTGCTACCTCGTGACCTGCGGGGCCTCGGCGACGACCGGTTTTCACTACAGCTCGAACAGCCTCGATGCACTGCCGACCCAGATTCCCGGCAACATCGCCACGGCCCCGTTCGAGTGCATCGTGCCGAGCTCGGCGACGCCGTCGAGTCCCGCGCGGATCTCGCTCTACGGCCATGGCCTGCTCGGCTCGCACACCGAGGTCACAGACCCGTGGGTCGAGGCGCTGGCGATGAACGACGACATGGTCTTCTGCGCGACCGACTGGTGGGGACTGGCGCAGGGTGACCTCGCGTTCGACGCCAGCGCGGTTGCCAACCTCAACCTGTTCCCGGCCGTCGTCGACCGCCTGCAGCAGGGCGTCTGAACACGCTCTTCCTAGGCCGGCTGATGCTGAACCCGCAAGGGTTCGCGGCCAATGGGGCATTTCGGTCCGGCGGCCTCCCGGTGATCGACACATCGAACCTGTACTACGACGGCAACAGTCAGGGTGGGATCGAAGGCGGCCTGACGACGGCGGTGTCACCCGACGTCCGGCGCGCTGTCCTCGGCGTGACCGGGATCGACCACGGCAACCTGCTCGTGCAGCGCAGTACGGACTTCGCCCCGTTCAAGACGATTCTGAGCAAGAACTACCCCGACTCCTCGCTGTATCCCGTGATCCTCGACCTGATCCAGCAGCTCTGGGACCGCGGCGATCCGGACGGCTACGCCGAGCAGATGACCTCGCATCCGCTCCCTGACACGCCCTCGCACACGGTGCTGATGCAGATCGCCTACGGTGACTTCCAGGTCAGCATGTACGCGGGCGCGGCCGAGGCGCGGACAATCGGCGCCTCCGCCTACGAGCCGGCGCTCGACTCCGACCGCAGCCGCGATCGCGACCTGTTCTACGGGATTCCGGCGATCAGTCACTTCCCATTCACCGGGTCGGCAGTCGAGATCTGGGACAGCGGGCCGGGCCGGGTCCAGTCGCCGCCGGTGGCGAACGTCCCCCCGACGACGGGTGCGCACAACATCGATCCGCACGAGGATCCGCGCAACACGCCGGCCGCCCAGCAGCAGATCTCCGCGTTCCTGGAGCCCAACGGGGCCGTCACCAGCGTATGTGCCGGCAAGCCGTGTCACTCGTACGACTACACGCCGTGAGCTGACCTCCGACTCAGCGCGCAGATGCCGCGAGCTACCTCCGCTCGCGCTTGCAGACGCGGTGAGTTGACCTCCACCTGAGCACGCGCGCTACCCGGCGGTTGCGGGTAGCGTGCGCGTGACGATCGAGCGGAGGTATCGAAGATGAGTGATATGGCGACGCCGGCGGAGCCGGCTGGAGTCGGCGGAGGACGGCAGCAGGTGACGGTGGCGAGCCTTTTGCATCCCCTCACGCGCGCGCTGCTCGTGCTGACGTTCACGACCGGGGTCGTCGACGCGGTCAGCTACCTGGCGCTGGGACGCGTGTTCACGGCCAACATGACCGGGAACATCGTCCTGCTCGGCTTCGGCGTCGCCGGCGCCGGCGGACTGCCGGTGCTCTCGCCGATCGTCTCGCTCGCCTTCTTCCTGCTCGGCGCGGTCGCCGGCGGTCGGCTCGCGCTGCGCGTCGCCGAGCGCCAGCACGCGCACATCGCGTTCGCGCTCACATGCGAGGTCATCCTGATCACGGTGGCGGCGATTCTCGCGGCCGTGTTGACGGTTCGGCCGCGGACGTTCGCGGCGGACGTGATCATCGCGCTGCTGGCGTTCTCGATGGGCGTCCGGAACGCGACCGTCCGGCGCCTCGGGGTGCCGGACATGACAACGACCGTCCTGACGATGACCCTGACCGCGTTCGCGGTTGAATCGCCGCTCGGCGGAGGATCCGGAAAGGGCTCCGTGCGGCGGACCGGAGCGGTAGTCGCGATGTTCGCGGGCGCGCTCGTTGGCGCGTTGCTGCTGAAGACGAGCATCGCACTGGCGCTCGCGCTCGCCGCCGCGGCTGGGCTGATCGCCGGACTCGCGTATGTGCCGCTGGCGCGGCGCGCCGAGTGACCCGTCAGTCGATCCGCCGCACCGAAGTTGGGGTGCAGCCGGGTGCGGATATGCTCGACGCATGAGGCGCCTGGCGACGGCACCGATCGCGGCCACCGGCCTGATCGCCGGTTTCGGCGTCGCGCTTGCGAGCGGCTCGCGCGCACTCGGTGGCGTGGTGCTCGCGATCTGCGGTCTCGTGTGCATCGCGATCTGGCTGCAGCGGGACGGCGGCCGAACGGCCGCGCTGCTGACGCTCGCGGGTCTGTTCGCGTTCGCGCTCGCGCACCTGCTCGGCCTCGTGATCGGCGCGTGGCCGGCCGTGCTGCTCGCCGCCGCCGGCACCGGAGCACTGTGCTGGCGGATGTCCGATGCGCGCGTGATCGGATCGCAGCGCCTTCGAGCCGGGCGCTGACGCCAGGCTCGGCGCGCGGGTCGGATCTGCGGGCGCGGCGCTCGGCGTGCTCGGCGTGCTCGGCGGGCGGTGGCAAACTGACCGCATGTCCGAGAGCAATGTGCAGCTGGCACGCCGTGGTTTCGAAGCCGTCATGCGCGGGGACGTCACGGCGATTGGGGAGATCCTCGACCCCGACGTGAAATGGCATGGCGGCGATCCGTCGTTTGAAGGGGCGTGCCACAACCGCGACGACGTCTTGACGTTCATGGGCCAGGCGGTGAGGCGACAGCCTCTTGCCGAGCTGGTCGACGTGATCGGCGCTGGTGACATGGTGGTCGTCATCATCCAACCCGGCTCGCCGGGCGCGCAGCGACCAGCTCCGGTCGCGAACCTCACGACCTTCCGCGACGGCAAGGTGGTCGAGATGGTGCACTACGACGATCCGGCCGAGGCGCTCGCCGCGGCAGGCGTCCCCGAGGGCTCTGCGCGGCCGTGATTCTTGGAGCCCCGAGGGCTCTGCGGGGCCGTGACCCCTGGAGCGCCGCGACGAGCTGTTCGACGGGCTTTTTGGTGGCCCGAGCCTGGCCCGGCGCTTAGCGGACCAGCCGGAGGGTGTAGCGCTTAGCTTGGCGGGAGGGCCGGAGGGTGTACAACTGCCCACTGGAGCCGCTGGCGGCGCCGACTGGGTAGTTGACCCTCCTGTGTGCATGGTCAACGCCCCATTCGCCGTTTCTCGCGGCTCGAGTGGGCAGTTGTCCAGGTTCGTCAGGCGGACAGCGCCGCCACGACCTCGCCGAAGTACTGCCGCGCGAGCTCGTGCATCTCCTCGTCCGTGCGGTCCGCGATCGGATGGGTGACGAGGATCCGCCTGACATCCGGCTGACCGAGCGCCGCGGCCTGCCGCGTCGCCGCACGCTCGAAGGCCACCGAGGCGACCAGCACAGCCGGCACGTCGTCCGCCTCAAAGCTGAGCACGTCGCGCAGACCGCACGACACGCACGAGCCTCAGTCGGCGAGCGCGACGATCACCGCCTCGCATCGCGCCTCGATCTCTGCCCGGACGTCCGCGGGCGCGGGTTTGGTGAACGTCGGCTTTGCGGTCCGCATCACCTCGTGTCCGCGTGCGCGGAGCAACCGCTCGAGTTCGTCGAGGAAGACATCGCCGCGGGGCTTCGAGATGTCGAGCAGCGCGATCGTCGCGGACGCCTCGGGGCGCAGGCGCTTGCGCGCCAGCGGCCGCCCCGCCGGGGCGGCCTCGGCGGTCGGGTCGAGGATCGTCACAGCCACGGCGAGACGCTCCTCGTCACAGGTTGCGAGCCCCATTCGCCACCCACCCAGCCCCGGTAGATCATGATGAAGCGCCCGGCGTCGCCGCCGGCGTGGGCGAGCAGGATCAGGTCGTCTTCCGGGACGGGTGCCGCTTCGCTCGTGCCCGACAGCAGCTCCCGCCGTGCCCGCGCGCGGTCCCAGCCGGCCTCCCGGAACAGCTTCGCGAGGTCCGGTCCGATGACGAGAAGCGCGCTCTGGTATCCGACCCAGTTGAGCTCCGCCCGCAAGCCGGCGCACAGCTCCTCCGGAGCCCGCGATGTCAGGTCGGAGTGCGTTCTCGGACCTTCGGCCGCGAACACGGTCACGCCGGTCTCGTCCGCCGGCACGCCCCGATCCTGCGCGAGTCCGGGCCACGGCGAGTCGTGCAGCCGCTCAGCGAAACAGGCGCCGACCTTGCCCGGCTGCCCGTGGGTCGCGCTGTCCTCGTATTGCGGGCGCCCACCGCCGACGTTGCGGACGACCAGCTGCACCGCGCGCCCGATCGTCGTATTCGCGCGGTTGCCCTGTCCGAGCGCGTTGCCGGCGCCGTTCATGCCGACCCGTTCAGACAGCGGACCGGAAACGACGACCACCGGGCCTGCCGGGTATGTCGTGGCGACGACCCCGAGCAGCGCGAAGCCAGGGTCGCAGGCGGCCTCGATGGCCGCAAGCACGATGGGGAACACGGCCGGCGGGCAGCCCGCCATCACCGCATTGATCGCGACCTTCTCGACCGTCGCACGCCCATCGTAAGGAGGTACGACGGCGACCAGGTCCTGAGCGTCGCGCGTGCTCGCATCGAGCATCTCGACGACGCGCTCGGGGGTCGGCGGAACCAGTGGCAGCCCGTCGGAGAAGCCGCGGTCGAACAGCGCTTCGATCGGGTCCTCGAGCTCGCCGATCTCCAACTCTCGCGCGCGCAAGCGCCCCGACGCTCGCGCAGCCCGCGCCGCCAGCGACGCGGCGACGCGCGGGTCGCGCGTGAGGCTGGCGCAGCCAGGCCGCCGCTCGGGCAGTCCATCGAGCTCGAATGCGAACCCCGCGCGCTCGGCTAGCTGCGCCAGTCGCGCGCGATCGATTCCCTCGACGCGATCCTGCTCGCCACCCGCGTCGAGCAGCACGACCGCCGGCACGGCGTCCGGATCGAACCGCGCGGACAGCTCGAGATCGACATCGAGCTCCGGTTGCGCGGCCAGCTGCAGTCGCGTCGCCTGCTCGACCGTCTCGGCTGCCGAGGATTGCGAGAAGATCCGGATCGGCGCGCCGTGGGCGCGAGCGCGGTCGAGCACCGGCAGCACCTGGTCGCAGGTCGGGCAGTCATGCTTGACGAGCGCCACCAACTCCATGGCGAAACCCTATCGCCAGCGCGCCGCTCGGCCAAGGCAACGGCGGAATCCGCTGTTGGCGGCCAGGTCCGTTCGGAGCTCGAGCACAGTTGTATGAAGAGCACGCGATCTGTCACGTCGATGGTGATACGCGGCGTGCCTTGGGCGATCGCGTTCGTGTCATCCCCAATCACGCTTGCACTTGCGCCAACCTCCACAGTCACTACGCCGTGCTGAACCGGACGGACGCGACGCAAGAGCTCTGGCCCGTCACGGCACGGGGTTGGCGCGAAGAACTGCCCGCCGGCTAGAGCCGGATCCGGCGCTTCACCACGCGCCGCTCGCGACCGTCCGAGACCGTCACCGACACGGTGTAGGTGCCCGACCTCAGCGTCCGCAGAATCCTCAGGTGCACGTGCGCGACGCCCGCTCTCAGCTCCGCTCGGCCGCGAGCGTAAGCCGTGTTGCCGCGATGGATCACCACATCGACGCGATGTGCGCCCGGAGCCAGTACGGTCACCGTGCATGAGTCCTTCGTCTGGCCGTGCCGGCCGACGGGCTTGCGGACGCAGTTGACCTGGTAGGCGATGCCATTCTTGCCGGCCGGTCCGGGAGGCCCGCTCGGCCCGGCCGGACCGATCTCGCCCGTGGCGCCCGTCGGGCCCGCGGGGCCTACCGGCCCGCTCACGCCGGCGCCAGGATCCGGCTGGATGAAGAACAGGTTCGAGGACTGCTCGGTATCTCCGTGTGAGTCGGTGAGCGTCCAGTCGCCGATGTACCTACCGGGCGCCAACGCGCCGACCGCGAGGGTCGCGAACGCTCCTTGTGAGTCGATGCTCAACGATGTGTTCTGGCTGAAGACTGGGGCGTTGCCGGCCGCGGGTGCGATCGCGAGGTTGACCGTGGACGTGGCGCTGAGGATCTGCGCTGCGGTCTCGTTCGCGAAACCCAGGAAGGTCGTATCGGCCGTCGCCGACAAGCCGGCATAGGCGTCCCACCCGTCCTCGAGCATCGACTCGCCGGCTTGGGGCGCGGCCGATGACAGCGTGGGCAGGTTCAGAAGCGTCGACCCGTCGCCGAGGTCATCCTCCTGATTAGCGGACCAGGGTCCGTCGCCGTTGACCGAGAACGAGCCGCTGTCGGCAATCGCACCGTCGCTCGCGCAGATACCCTGGAACGCCAGGAGCTGAGCCTCGGTGTAGCCGAGGAGGAACTCGCCTGGCTGGCAGGATCCCGTTACCGCACCGGTTGCGGAGACGTCAACTCGTAGCGATGCCAGATGCACGGTCGCGATGTGCCTGGTGGTCGGCGTCGGGCTCGTCTCGTCGAGCGTCAGGACGCCACCGCTCTCGAGACCTGGGACGTTCGCCTCACCGTAATAGATGCCGCCGGCGGGATCGAATGAGTACTGCGTGTCCGTGAGCGGGACGGGCGCGGCGCCGTTCAGAGATACGGCAAAGTTGCCAGCGTTCAAATCAGAGCAGACAACGTTCCCGAAGACGAGATCGATGAGGCAGCTCGGTGGAAAGCCCGGCCCGCCGAGCAACGGAGCGTCGACGATGCTCGTCAGATCGGCGGTCGTCGGTGGGCTGGACGACTCGCTCGTGTAGGCGACCTGGACGTGATCTCCATCGGTGACGGCGGGTGACGGGCTGTACGTGCACGCGCCGTCCACGTTGGTGGGCGGGTGGGGTGTGCCGTCGACGATCACGCTGAACGCCCTGCACGGGCCTCCGTCGACGGTGATCGTCGATCCATCGGCGGAGATGGCGCCGCCGAGGAAGACGGGCTGATAGACGAAGCTCCCGGGAAGCGGCGTCCGCGGTGGCGCTGATCCGGTCGCGTAGGCGACATCAAGCTGATCTGTCCCATTCGGGAGCGGCCCGTGCACCGGCGACAAAGTCAACGACCAGCTTCCCCCCGGCTGCGTGACGGCCGAACCGCTCGCGACCTGGATGTAGGAGATCGGGCCTTGGCGCATCAGCGCAACCGACACGGAGACGCCCGCGACCTGCTCGCCGATGTTGCCCGAAACGTTTGGCGAGAACGCCGTGACGCTCACCGATGCGATCGGCGCCGCCTGCGCCGCCGAACACACGACAAGGCAGCACATGAGCACACCACCAACGACGCGGATCAGCCGCACGCACTCCCCTAGCCTGGATCGGAGGACGACTGAGATGCTAGCGTCGCATGCGCCGAACGAGGGCGCGTAGGTTCAATTGCACAGCTTTCGCTTTCTCCATGTCTCACCCAATCCGCACAAACCTACGTCGAGCTCGCGATCTCTTGCCACAATGTGACAAACGTCAGCTTCCAAGCGCACATGACCCTTGCGACAACTGAGCCGGCTCTCGTAGTCCGATGCCCGTGGAGCAGATATCCGGGGCGACCGGCCGGATCGCCGGCGCGGCTGCTTACCTGCCCCGAAGGAGGGAGACCCAGGGTCCACACGGGCGCGATGAGTCAGGCGATCGGAGACGCTGGCCGCCGGTGCAAATCGACCGCTGGAGGTAAACATGAGCGCTGATGGCGCTTCGGAGAGCCCCGCCCCAGGGACCGTCGACATGAAGCTCGAGGTCGTGACCTTGCCGGTGTCCGACGTCGACCGCGCGAAACGCTTCTACGAGAGCCTCGGATGGCGCTTGGACGCCGACATCGTCCGCGGCGAAGGCTTTCGCGTGGTCCAGCTGACGCCACCCCACTCGGAGTGCTCGGTCTCGTTTGGAAAGGGGCTCACCACAGCCGAACCGGGCTCGGCTCGGCGCTTGCTGCTCGTGGTCAGCGACATCGGCGCAGCACGCGCAGAGCTGATCGGCCGTGGCGCCGAGGTCAGCGAGGTGTTCCACCTCGATGGAGGCCGTGTTCCCGGACCGGACCCGCAAGGTCGCTCCTATCAAACCTTCGCTGCGTTCAGCGATCCCGACGGCAACGAGTGGCTTCTGCAGGAGATCACGGCGCGGCTTCCGGGCCGAGAGTGGGAGGTGTGACGATGGATGTCGCGTCGCTGGCAGAGCTGCTCCGCGAGACGGCCGCGCACCACGACCCGTACGAGAAAACGCACGCCCCGCACAACTGGTGGGACTGGTACGCCGCCTACATGGACGCGCGTGAGCGCGGGAGCACCCCAGAGCAGGCGTCGGAAGCCGCGGGACGCTACATGACGGACGTCTTCCACATCGAGCCGCTCTGATTCCGCGCGGGCAGCGCGAGCCAACGTCACAGTCGGCGATAACGCGCTTCCGCGAACGAGAACAGCGCAAAGACCATCAACCCAGCGGCGACAATGCCAAGCAGCCACGGCCCGAACGGCTGCCGGTGAACCTGTCCCAGGGCTCCGTCGACGCCGACGACCTTGTCCGGATTGAAATCGATCGCGGCACGCAAGAGGAAATAGCCGACGATCAAGAATACGAGTGCCCGTGCAACCATCCCGACGCGTCCGAGCGTCAGGAACAGACGTCGCGCGAACGCGCTCATCGCGGTGAGCTTGTTGTCATCGGCAAATTCACCGCGAGCGCCCTGATATCCCTGATACGCGCTGACCGCGATCAGGACCGCAGCCGCGATCGCGACGATCAAGCGGCCGCCCGGCCAACCGAGCACTCCGGCGGCAGTGTGCTGTTGCTGGGTCGTTTCGCTGCCGCCGCTGCCGATCAGAACCCTGATCGCAACGGCGAAGAACGCGAGATACGCAAGCCCGCCCGCCAGATTGGCGACGCGATCGCTCCATCGCGCGCCGCCCCCGCCCTCCGGTCCGGTGCCGAACACCGCCTGTCCGAGTTTCCAAGCGGCGTATGCCAGTAATCCCAACGCAATCAATGCCAGCGCGAGCCAACCCACCGGAGCGCGTGTGATCAGCGTCAGAGCACCTTGCTGATCAGGGCTCGCGGGTCGGCTGCCGGCGCCGATTGCCAGCGCGAGCGCGAGCGCCCCGATCAAGCCGTAGGTGATTCCACGGCCAACAAATCCAGTTCTCACGAGTGCGCTGAAGAGCGGCGTGCGCTCCGCCGCGAGTGTGTCCTCGCGCGCGGAGCGCTTGGCCGATGTGGCGCGTGATGCGAGCACCGAAGTGTGCCGATGCTCATTCACAGGTCAACCTGCCCCTCACGGGCTAGGAGACCTCCGTCACCCACCCCCACTTCCGTTACCAGACCTCCCTGTCACGCACGGCGCGTCGCTCGCGTGGGACCGTGCTTCGCCGCCGATCCGCCCAGACGATCATCCAGAACAAGGAGATCAGCAGACCGACGATCCCGAGGACCATCAGAATCACGCCGACCGTGTGCAGGTTGAAACCATTCGTTGTGACCGTGACGGCAAAGCGCAGAATCGCGCCCACCGCGATCAGGAAGATCGAAGTTCCTATTCCCATGATGACCTCCACTACTAGCGGCGCGCATGGGCGTAGCGGGCGGGATGGCCTGCTACACCTGCGCGCCTGTTGCGTTGTTAGGGCTTCCCCTCTTGGAGGGCGTCTAATCCGGACGGCGAGCGCGGATATCGCTTCCGCACTCACTCGCTTATCGAAGTGCACCTACCAGCGCCAGGGCGGCGAGGATCAGAACCAGGAACAGAAGCGGGTGCAGCGCGATGCCGCCGACGACGGCGACGACCAATAGAATTATGGCTAACGCGAACAGCATCGTGACCTCCTGACGAATTGCGCAGCGTTCTGCTTGCCACACAAATATCCGTTTGGCGGCACTTTCAAGCGGTCCGCGTGCTGACACGCGGATAAGTTACGTGTCAGCGCCAGCACAGTGATCGCGTGCGCGATCTCAGTCTTCCGTTCAGCTGGTGAGACGCCCAGCTGTAGGCCCGAGGGCCGCATAATCCCGCGGCGATGACGCTGTCGGCAGACGAGGCTCCTCGAGAAGGCGCGCCGGCGCCCGCTGCCCCATCGGCGTGGGCGCCGTTTCGCTCGCCGGATTTCGCGAGGATGGCCTCGGCGCAGTTCCTGAGCAACATCGGCGGCTGGATGCAGACGGTCGGCGCGCAGGAGCTGATGCTCACGCTGACCACGTCGGCCACGCTGGTCGCGCTGATTCAGACCGCGGCGGCGCTGCCGGTCGTTTTGCTCGCGGTGCCGGCCGGTGCCCTGGGGGACGTCGTCGATCGCCGCCGGCTTCTGGTCGGCTCGCAGTCGTTCATGCTCGCCGCCGCTACCGCGCTGGCCGGCCTCGCGTTCGCCGGACTCGTGACGCGCGCGGTCCTGCTGGCGCTGATCTTCGCGGTCGGGGCCGGGCAAACGCTGACCTCGCCGACGTGGCAGACGCTCCAGCCGGAACTGGTCCCGGCGGAGGACCGACCCCAAGCGATCGCGCTGGGTTCGGTCAATCAGAACCTCAGCCGAGCGATCGGCCCGGCGATCGGCGGCGCGCTGTACGCGGCCACCAGCGCCGGCGTGCTGTTCCTGATCAACGCGCTGAGCTTCATTCCGGTCATCGGCACGGTTCTGCGCTGGCGAGGCCGCGCGCGGCCGGCGAGCGCCGCCGCCCCGGAGCACGTCGGTCAGGCCGCCCGCGCTGGAGCGCGTTATGTCGCCGCCAGCCCGGCGTTGCGGGTCATCCTGCTGCGCGCCGGCATGTTCATGCTGTTCGCCAACTCGATGTGGGCACTTTTGCCGCTCGTCGCGCGCTCGCACCTGCATCTCGGCTCGGGTGGTTATGGGCTCCTGCTGGGCGGCGCCGTCGCAGGCGCGGCCGGACTACCCCGTCTGCGCGATCGCGTGAACGTGCGCGTCCTCATGACAGCGTCGATACTCACCTTGGCGGTCGTCACCGTGGTGCTCGCCTTCGCGAGCGTCGTCGCGCTCGCGGCGGTAGTCGTAGTCGTCGCGGGCGTCGCGTGGATCCTCGTCCTCTCGACATTCAACTCGCAGTATCAAGCGACGTTGCCCGGTTGGGCCAAGGCGCGAGGCATGTCTTACTACCTGGTCGTGTTTCAGGGTGGGGGCGCAGTCGGAGCCGCGGCGTTCGGTGTGCTCGCGCAGAACGCCGGGCTGCGGACGGCACTCCTGGTGGCCGGCGCGGGGCTCGCAGTCGTCGCGGGAACCGGCCTGCTGCTGCCGTTCAAGGAGATCTCTCCGCAAGGCCTGCTGCCGGCAGGCGATTGGCCGGACCCCCAGCTCGTCGGCGAAGCCGAGCCGACCGGGCCGGTACTGGTGACCGCCGAGTACCGCCCCAAGCGACCTGGGATGGAGCGAGCGGTCATAGAGAGGCTGCGAGCCGGCCGCTACGCCCGGCGCCGCACGGGCGCGGTGAACTGGAGCGTCTGGGTCGACGCGGCCGACCCCGGACGGATCCTCGAGCAATTCGTCGTCGGCTCGTGGGAAGAGCATCTCCGCCAGCACGAGCGTGTAAGCCTCCGGGACGAGCAACGACTCAAGGAAATCGACGACATGACCGATCCGAGCCGGCCGACGACGGTGACGCATTGGCTGGCACCTCAGCCAACTGACAAGACAGGTTGAGCGGCCCGCCCGGCGATTCCGTCCCTCAACGAACCTTAGAGGTCGAGCGGCCCACCCCCGACGGGCTTGGCGACCCAATCCCACCCCTCGGAACCAAGTCGCCAAAGTTCGGTGACGGATGAGCGCTTTGGGTGATAAAGCGTGCGCGCTAGATCTCGACCTCCGCTGCAGTGAGGTCACCGCCCGCGTCCCCGGTGTTGACAGTCCCGCGTGGCTCGATCAACAGGACGTGAGCCTCTTCATCCGCCTTCGGGCAGTGCTCGACGCCACGCGGAACGACGAATATCTCGCCCTCGCTCAGCTCGATGTCTCGATCGCGCAGCTGGATCGTCAGGCGCCCGCGCAGCACGAGAAAGAAGTCGTCGGTGTCGTCGTGCTTGTGCCAGACGAACTCCCCTTGAACCTTGACGACCACCAGCTTGTAGTCATTGAGGTGGCCAACGATTCCTGGACTGTAGGGTCGCTCGAGCAGCCGGAGCTTCTCTTCCAGGTTGATCTTCTCGTTCATGTGGCAATCATGACGGACCGGTGGCGGGGAGGATCGTCGACACCAGGCCGGTGACGACGTCGTAGACGTGACCCGACACGGTGACTCGCTGGGAGATCGCGGGCGCGGATCGCAGGCGCTCGACGTCGCTTGTGACTGTGGCGGCGGGATCGAGGACCGCCCGCTCACGCAGGGTCGACTCGTCTGCGCCGATCCGCTCGGCGTAGCGGCGGCGGAAGGCATCGTCGGCGAGCGCACCCGTTCCACACTGGTTGTGGTGGATCACGGCGACCTCGAACAGAGGGCCGTCCGGTAGGACGTTCTCCGCAAGCTGACCGATGAAGGCGACGTCGTCGATCACCTCAGGGGTTACCCGCCCACCGACGTTACGCACGACCATCGCGTCGCTGAGGCCGAGGCCGAGGAAGTGCGCGGGGTCGACGCGGGGATCGAGGCATGTGATGACGAACAGGCGCAGCGTCGGGAAGACGACGGCACCTTCATGGCCGCCGGCGGCCGCAAACGCCCTGTTTCGCGCCAGCGCGGTCTCGAGATTGGACGTGCCCGGGGCGTCGCTCGCGGTCAGTTCAAACCCGCTGGCTCGGCCAACCGTCGAGCCGCCGGTCGTGTGCGGTGAGCCCTGTTCGCTCATCCTGGTGTCTCCTTCCGCTGGGCATGATGAGTCGGCCCGCGCGCCGGAACGGTCGCGGGCGAGCCAGGTGCTCGCTCAGTCGTCCTGCAGGGGCCAGGTTGCGTGATGCAAGGCAAAGTAATCTATGAGGCTACCTTTTGTCAAGCAAGTCAGCTACGATACGGCCGTGCTGCAGCGCGACTATCCGGATCAGGTGTGTTCGATCGCTCGCTCGCTCGAAGTCGTTGGAGAGCGCTGGTCGCTGTTGATTCTGCGCGATGCCGTTCTCGGCACGGAGCGCTTCGAGGAGTTCCAAGAGAGTCTCGGGATCGCCTCCAACGTGCTCACCAACCGGCTCAAGCGCCTGTGTGACGAGGGGGTGCTCGAGCGCGTTTCAGACCCGCAGCGGCCCGGCCGGCCGAAGTACGTCCTGACGGACAAGGGCCGCGAGCTCGCGCCCGTTCTGATCGTGCTGATGAAGTGGGGCGACCGTCACTACCCCACCCCTGGCGGCCCGCCAAGGCTCACGCTCCACGCCGGCTGCGGGGGCAACATCGGCTCAGACTTCCGCTGCGATCGCTGCGGCAAGCAGGCTGGGGCCGGCGAGATCGAGCTCCCTGCGGGACCCGGTGCGACACGTCCCGAGCGCACGGCGCGGTGAGCTTCAGCCTCGCGACGGACCCCGGCGCGTCGCACGTTGCACGCGCGATGGCTAGCCGGCCTCAACGCATGCAGCCCGGGTCAGAGCGCACTGAGCGCTCCCCCGAGCTGCGTCGCGCCACTATTTGGCGTCGGTGCGCCGATCAGGGATAGATCGACTCACAAGGAGCGCCGCCGACATCCTGGCCGTTCTCCTGCACCTGCACACAGACCTGACCGGTCTTCTTGTAAACCCCGGTATAGCTGCCATTAGGAAGCTTCGTGCCGAAGTTCTTCGTCCAACTTCCGGCGGCAACCCGACAGCCGACGTGAGTCGGCGAGTAATCAGTCTCGTAGAGCGTGCCGTGGATATCGCGGAACCGGATGCGGAAGCGATAGTTGCACAACGTGCCGATGCCGAACCACTCACCCTCCACAGACCACACCGTGTTGCCCGAGCCACCGACGTCAATGCACGTGTAGGCCGAGTTCAGCCCATACCACGGCAACCCGCTTCCGGCTGCGGTGCAACCGAATGCGCTCGCACTCGCGGTCGCTGGGAGCGCCGACAGCACACCTCCAGACGCAGCCAGGATCGCCAACGCAAGCACGACGCGAGCGCGCCTCATGAGAAACCGTAGCAAGACCTACCTCCTGCTCGTGTGTGTACGAACCTCCGCCACCAGTTATACACGGATCGAGGTGAGCGAGCGCTGTCGTAAGTCGACTGGCTTTAGGCCGCCGGTCCGGACGGCCCGCTTGGCGACGGGCCAGGGATGCTGGGCGGCGTCGCGAACGCGGCGTGGCCGGCGTCGAGGAAGTCCATCACGGTGGCCGCGTTGGCGTCGCGGTAGGTGAGCGCCGGCAGGTTCCACTTCGCCTCGATCGTCGCCAGGACCGAGGTGTGGTCGTGCACGACGTCGGTGACCGCGTTCGGCTTCGAGTACGGCGAGACGACGACGGCCGGCACCCGCGGCCCGTAGATGTCGTAGCCGCCGGGGACGTCGTCGGGGCTCAGTTTCGGCGGGATCGCGTCGGGCGGGATCGCCGGCGGGCGGCGGCACGTGGTCGTAGTAGCCGCCGTGCTCGTCGTAGGTGTAGATGAGCAGCGTGCGCGGCCAGGCCGGTGAGCTGCAGGACGGCCTCGACGACGCGGTGCGCCCAGGCCTCGCCGTAGTAGATGTCCTGGGGCGCCTCCTCGTCGCCGCCGTCGCTGTCGAGCTTCGGCCGATGTCGCGGCCGAGGAGCCGGGCACGCGAGCTGAGCGCCGTGCCGATCAGCGAGACCACGCCGACCTCGGGATCGACGAAGCTCACCGACGGGCAGCGTTGCCCGCGGCGCAGTCGTCGAAGAAGTGCGTCGATCGGTGCGAGGTTGCCGGGTGCTTCTCGACGATCGACGGGATGATCGCGGTCTGCGGGACGTCGGTGAAGTAGTTGCGCCAGCTGATCCCGTGCGCGTGCAGGCGGTCGAAGATCGTGCCGTTGGGCGGCGGGGCGATCGGCCAGGCTCGTCGACGTCGGTGGCGATGCTCCCGTAGGCGGTGCCGGCCATCAGGAAGCGCCGGTTCGGGATGCGTCTGGCACGGCGCCGAGCAGAACCAGCGGTTGGCGAGCGTGAACGTGCGCGCGAGCGAGTAGGCGAACGGCAGCACCTCGCGCGGTGCAGTAGCCCATCGGCTGGGTCGAGTTCGACCGAGCGGACGAACCCGTCCATCCGGCCGCCGTCGATCTGCTCGTGGGTCGCGTTCCAGGTCTGCGAGACGTGCGTGCCCTGAGCGGTGTCGGGAAACGGGAACGAGCGCGACGCGGGTGCCGGCTGGCGCCGGGGTTGGTGTTCGTGGGCCGCGCCGTCGGCGTCGAAGCGTCAGCCCGTCGGCCGCCGGCTGCCCGGAGCGCGCGCAGCGCGCCGAGCAGGTTGTCGAACGAGTGGTTCTCCATCATCACCACGACGATGTGATCGAACGGCATCGCGTCGTCGACCGTGCCCGGCCGGGCGCCCGGGTCGGGCAGGCTGTCGGGTCCACGCGTAGGAGCCGTCACGGTGCATCCGGGAGTCTACGGAACGGGCTCGCCGGCGTTGCGGAGCAACCACAGCTCAGGCGCACCGCATGAGGGGCTGGTCGCCATACGCCACCCTCGGCAGCACTGCTGGATCGCTGGCCGCGGTGATGCTGTTGGTCGCCGCGGTGCTCGGCGCCGGCGCGGTGTCGCTGTCGACGTCGTACGCCTTTGGCGACACGTTCGACCAGAAGCATTCGCTTCACCGCAGCCGCGCAATGCCCCGGCGTTCTACGCCGCCTATGCCGGGCAGATCCTCCTCGCGAGCTCGGTCGTGCTGGCCGGCTCAGACCACCTGCTCGGAGTGCTCACCGAATGCGTCCAGGTGCTCGCCGGCATCCTGCTGCCCTCGGCCGTCCTCTTCCTCGTGATGCTGTTTGACGTCCGCAAGCTCCGCGTGCACGGTCTTGCACGCCTGCTGGGCGGTCTGGAAGGCCGGGGATCGCTTGTCGACCCTGACGACACTTGGTGTCGTTCCGTATGCCGTCGGGTCGGGAAAATCCGCCACGCCGTGCGAGCGCATGCATGCCGCGAACCCGAGCGCCACGGTGCGCACGCTCGAGTGCAGCCGCAGTCGTCGCTTTGCTCGACGATCCGCACGCCGCGACCGCCAGCGCGCAACAGGTGACCGCGAGTGCGACGGCACGGACGCAGTGTGGTGTGTCAGACGGGGTTTCGCGCAGGCTGCGGCCAGCCTAGCTCGCCACGCATAACGCGGGCGTAACGTGGCTGCGCACCGTTATCGCCTGACGATGCGAGCGTCACAGCCTGATTGCGCTCCAAGCAGCGTCGCGACCCGGTAGGTCACGCCCGAAGCTGTCGGGGTTGGTGCCCAGTGTCTCCGCCGCTTCGACGGCGATCTTCTGCACGATCACCGTGAGCGGGAATACCGACAGGGCCTCGCCGAGCTCGGGACGTGCGAACTCATATACCGTCGTCCCTTGCGCTCGGGCGACATCCGCTAGTTGCTGGAGGCGGTCAGAGCCGGCACCGCTGTCCAGGCACACGAGCGAGTCATCGGCACCGAGAGCCACCGCCGGCCCGTGCAGAATGGACTCGCATGCGAGCCCCTCGGTCGCGACCAACGCGGCTTCTCTGATCTTCAGCGCGCCTTCCGCGGCAGTCCAAGCGTTGATTCCGACGCCGGCGAATTCCAGGAGCCGCGCGGGCGGCTTCACGCCAACTGGCCCTTGCGCGAGCTCTCGTTCGACGGCGTCTGGAACGCCGTCGAGCGCTCCCAGACTCGCACCCAGCTGCTCAGCGAGCTGTGCAACTCGCATCAGAGCACCGAGGTGGCTTGCCGTGAACGCCGCCGAGACCTCCTGCGGAACCGTCTCGAGGTCGGCGTCGGGGTTTCCGAGCCTCGACACGACGACGGTGGGAACGCCCGCGGCTCGAGCCCGTTCGAGCACTTCTGATGTGAACAGCTTGGTTCCCCGGTGGCTGAGCAGAAGCAGCGCGTCGCCGTCCCCGGGATTGGGCTGGCTGGCTGCCGCATCGGCCGCCGGAACAGCCCATGCGTCAACGCCGCCCATCCGCAACCACCAAGCTCCCTGATTGGCGGCGTGCCAGCTCGTGCCGGTCCCGACGACCAACACTCGCCGGCCGGCCAGTCGCCGGGCAGCCGACTCGACCCCTCCTCGGTCGTCGAGGATCCGCCGCAGCGCCTCAGGCTGCGTCGCCATCGTCTCACGCATCGCGCTGCTCATCACACCCACTTTGTTCCAAGCTCGCCGAGCAGTTGGAGTCAGCCGGTGGTTGCGCTCCCGGAAGCGGCACCGAAGGTATTCAACTGAACCGATGTCGCGATCGCGCCGTCGTCGGCGTAGTGGAATTCCGTGATCCGGCCGTCGACGAGCGGCTTATCGAATCCGAGCGCGACGCGAGTGCTGTTCCCGGACCACACGATGAGCTTCAACAGCAGCTCGGCGATCTGCTCGGGCGTGAACTGTTGGAGCGCGGCCTGTCCCGCCGCCTCGCCGTCGCGACCCGGGATGCCTAGGAACGCATCTGCAAGCGCGAGTCCGGCCTTCACGTGGTCAGGGAGCGAGCTGTCGGTGTACCTCGCGACCGAAGGCTCTATGTCCGTGCCGTCCCCGGGCCACGCAACTGCGCGGCGGACGCTCAGTCAGTAGTGACAGCCATGGGTCTGGGCGTTTCGCAGCCGCACCGCCTCGCCCGTGAGCAGGTCCACAGCGTTGTGTGAGTGAACGAACTTGGAGTAGGCGGCGAGCGCCCCCAGGAGCCGCGGATCCATGAGCTCGAGACGCTGGCGCTCGAGTTCCTCGGGGTCCTCTGACCACGAGCCGCCTGACTCGAAAAGTTCGTCTCCCGGGCCATCCGGCTCGTGCACGAGGTCGGCGACGACGCCGGTCGTCGCGCAAAACCGCATGTATCCGTCGATCACGTTCAACGACTGGACGAGGTTGAAGAGCCCGGCCGTGCCGATCTGATCGGCGAGCTCGCGCCGCTCGTCATGCCTGATCCGGCCAGGATCAACCGCGAACTGCTCGGCAAACTCCGCAACGGCACGTTCTCGGGGGCTCGATCCCTCAGAGCCGACAGGGAGGTTGACGTCTGCGCCGATGATCTCCGCGACGTGCCGCGCCGCGATCTGCAGCAATTGAGGCTCGGTTGCCTGCCAGGCGGCAAGCTTGAGTCGCTCGAGCTGCTCCTCGGACCCTGGCATCAGGGCGAGCACCGACGACCTTGTCGAGTCATCGCCCGTTCCCTCGATCAGCCAGCTCACGGTCTCCGTAGCCTATCCGGCGCGATGGGCTCGGTCAACCGCCGCCGCTCGGGCCAACCCTGAAGTCGCTGTTTTGCAGGCCTTTCCAGACCTGGGCCGCGGCGTCCGAGCTGCGTTTGTGGTCCATCGACCAAGGCGCTAGCACGGCGCCGCTGGCCATACGCCGCAAGGCAGGTCCTGTGCCGTGTACCTCGTGTTGTTGTCCGTGTCTGTCAAGTTCATCTGCATGAGCTCGACGTACGCCCAAGGAAACATCCCCAGAAGTGCACCATTTCGAACCACGTTGTCGGTGCCTGGGTACGCCTGAAACGGAGAGTTAGGCACCCCGGGAAGCCGTTGCGTGTATGGATTGCCGCCCAGCGCCTGGTAAGCCGCACTATTGCTGTCTGAGTCCTCAGCGAAGATGCTCAGCCCGGCGGTCGAGTTGTTCGTGATCAATCCGTAGTTCTGCGCAGCGTAGGCCAGCTCCTGAACGAGCGGGGGGTCGCCTTCCAGCGTTGAGAGGTTATAACACGCGGCCTTACCCGGTGAACCCGGCAGCGTGTTCGCTCGACCCGGCGGACACGGCGGCGGGAGGCGAAACCGAGCGCCTTCCGGAATGCAGTTCTGCAGCTCGCCAGTCTGGTGGTCATATTCTGGCGTGACGCTGCCATCGGAACGCTGGGCGAGGTCGTTCCAGACGGAGATTACCTGCCCCGAGGAGTTCGTCACATTTCCTCCTAGGCACGTGCCGATGTTGGTGCCTGGTACACCAGCGATTGTTCCCGTCAGTAGGTTCCCGATCGCAAACGCTACCGCGTGATCTGGGCCTGTCGGTGTGCCGTTCGAAAAGTCCTGACTGATTTCATTGACCATCATCGTGCCGGCCATTAGCGGGAACGAAGTCGCCGGCGCACCCCACCCCGGCTGCTCGAGAACGTCTCCGCTCGAGTCGACGACGTTCTGGAAGACCCCGATCTGACCGAGCCCGTTCGGTTGCTTGTTGAACACGTTGCACATGCGCCCTCCCCACTGAGCCGTCCAGTCGGGATCGTTCTGTGTGCCGTCGTTAGCGAGTTTCCAGAACTCCCATATGCAGCCTGTAGACGGCTGCAGGATCGCCATGTGGTGATCGGACTCGGTCGTCGGCTGCGCGTAGGGAGGCCACGGAACGTTGTCGAGGGTCTGCTGGAGCTGGGGATCGGTGGTGACCACCTGACCCTCTGAGTTCACCAGCGTCACCGTGACGGCCGGCTCGGACCGGCTCGTGGCGATGAAGAGGTTCGGCCCCCCGGCGTTCGTGAAGTTCCCCTGGTCCGCGTAGGGCATCAGAACGTTATCGACCAGGTTCTGTGAGTCCTCGTCGATCGGGGCATTCGCCGAGAGTGGAGTGTTCCAGATCCCGCCCGTGCTCGGGGCGTAGAGCGCGCCGAGTCTGGTCGTATAGTAAGTTGGCGCCACTGTTCCCGTCGCCGGGACAGTGGCCGATCTTGCACTGCTGGTGCCGATCCCGCTTCCGTTGGTTGCTGTGACAACGACGTCGACCGTGTCGCCCACTTCTGAGTACTGCAGGACGTAGGTTTTCGATGTCGCGCCGGGGATGTTCGTGCACGTGCCGGCGGTGCAATCCTGCCACCGGTAGCTGTAGCTCGTGGGAAAGTCGCCCCAGGAACCAGTTGTCGCCGTCAGCGTGTCCGTCTCCTCGGTCGTGCCGCTGATCGTCGGCGCAGCCGCGTTGACGGGCGGCTTAGTTGGCGCCGCCGTTCCCGGCGCCGGCAGCGTCTCCGGCTGGTCGGTGCCAGTGTCGCCGAACAATGTGGCTGCGCTGGCAGAGCCAACGCTCGCTGCGCTGGCAGAGGCGGCGTTCGCCAGCAGGGCTCCGAGCGCCGTAACGGCCACCAGTGCAATACGTCGACGCGTTCCACGATTGACGAGTCCGGCACTAGCCCACATGGCCACCTTCGAAGTTCGGTTGGCGACTGCAAACTGCTTTCGCAGCTCTCCTTCAAGCGCCACACCGAGACCCTACCTCCGTGAGCGCATCAACATCGCATGGACGTGCAATGGTCCGACAAGCAGAGCCTACACGATGTCGGCTGGCAAATGCAAGCGTCCGGCAGGGTCGATAAGGGATCTCCCATCGTTGCCCGCTCGTGAATGACGTGGATGAGCTGACGAGTGTAGTGTTGGTTAACTCAGGTGCGGTTAGGGTAGGTGTGGCTCAGACGCCCTAGCTGCTGTTGAGATCCCTCTGACGGGTGAGGACGGCTCGGTGCTGGAGGGCTCGACGAGCGCGGGCGGACCGGCAGGTAGTCGCGTGGCGTGGCAGGATGGCGCCGCCCGCCGCGGCTGACGACGGCCGAGGGCGGCTGACGACCGCCGAGATCGCCATGGCCAGGGCGGCGCTCGCTGCCGCCGGCCAGATTGTGCACGGCCGGGCTCTCGGTCACGAGAGCCCTGGAAAGCGTAGCGGTCGCTCGAGAGCCTGGATAACAGCCCACTCGAGCGCCGGCGGGCGGCCAATGGGCTGTTGACCAGCTGGAGGAGGGACAACTACCCACTGGCCTCCGTGAGCTGCTCGAGTGGGCTGTTATCCAGGTGGTCGGCGCGGCGGCTGACGCGGTGCGTTCGCCAGCGGGCGGCGGGCGTGCAGCCGCCTTCCCGTCCAGGGCCGTCGACGAGGCCGGGGCGGCCGAGGCCGGGTCACGGCCGTCGTCTCGTCTACCCGGTTCCGCCGCCCTGCGGGGCCTCGACCGCCAGCCAAACCGCCCCGCCGCCCTGCGGGGCCTCGACCGCCAGCCAAACCGCCCCGCCGTCCCCAGTTGCTCGACCCGCTCACCTGCCTCCCTCCAGCGGCCGCTCCGTCTCCCTGGCCGCCGAGCGCACCGGGATTGCCGCCCTGCCCGCCGATCGCCTTGGCGGCTCCGGCCGCCGGGCCGCCCGCGAAGCGCGGGCGATCCGGTGTGTGGAGCGTGGAAGCCGGACTCGGGGCGGGCGCGTCGGCGACCCGGCGAGGGGTCCGAACCTCGCCGTCCGCGGGGCCGCTCGTCGAGCCCGCCGGTCTGGCCGCCAAGACACTAAAGCGCTTGGACACAACCCACGAGGTCATCTACGAGGCGCTGCATGCGCGCCCGCCCAACCCATGATGCCCGCCCGTCGCCCGCGAAGATCGAGGACGTCAGGAGGAGCTGCGCGCGCGGGCCGGCTTGCCGTTCGCGCCGTTCGCCTGACGGTCCGCCGCGACGGCCCGTCCGTGCGCCACCGCCGAGCCCACGACGGTGTCCTCGATGTCAGTCAGTGAGAACTCGGCTTCACTGGTGATCGCCTGCGTGATCAAGCCGTTCATCAGCGCGTCGAGTTGCCACTCATAGCGAATCTTCTCCGAGGGGACATCTGGAACGACGCCGTCCAGCGCGCGGCGCAGGATCTGCAGCCAGAGCCCGTTGCGCGATGCCATCAGCGCCCGGAGGTGTGGAAGGCGCACGGACGCGCCGTGCGCCGCGATCCAGACCCGCCACGCCTCGGTCGTGTCCTGGTCGGTGGGGAGCACGCTGCGAACGAGCGCGCGAAGCCGCTTCTCGCCGGGCTCGACGCCCTCGATCGACCCTGCCTCTCGCTCCTGTTGGCGGATGGAGACGAACACGAGGGTCTCCTCGAGCATCTCCATCCTGTTGGAGAAGTAGTGGTTGAGCATCCCCGTGCTGACGCCGGCCTCGTCGGCGACCATCCGCATCGTCGTACCCGCGAAACCCTGCTCGGAGATCACCCGCGCAGCCGCGCGGCAGATCTGCTCCCGCCTGATCGGTGCCATGCCTAGTTTCGGCATCTCAAGTCATATCTCTCTATTTGGACTGCCGCCGGAGTGTCAGCCGGCGGCCTCGACGTCCGCCGCCGAGCGCGATCGTCGTCACCATGATGGGGAAGTTATACCCCCGATAGCCGTCACCATCGACGCAGCGCCCACCGACACGATGCCGGCGAACATCGTCACTGAATCGACCGATGCCGGCGCGCCCCCGACCACGTGACGAACGATACCAGGCTGAGAGTGTCGCGGCGGATCGTCGCGCAGCGCTCAGTCTCCCCGCGCGGCGCGAAATCGCGCTCGCGCCTGTTCGGTGGCCGCCCAGTCGACGGCCAGGTCAAAGCCATCACGACTGCCGCTCAGGACGACGCCGTAGTCGTTGGCGGCGCGCGCGAGTGACACCCAGCCGTCGAGCACGTCGCGGCGGACCGCCTCGGGATCACGCTCGAGCGGGTCACCGTATCCGCCGCCGCCGGACTCGACGCCCTTCACCCACTCCCCGGGTGCCAGCTCGACGTCGCCGATCGTCGGCTCGCCGGTCTCCCGACCGTCGCGATCGATCTTGGCCACGGTCGCCAGCGAACCGGGCGCGCCGCCGAGCACGCCGGCCGGTGGGCGCTCGCCGAAGTCGGCGAAGTAGAACGCCTGCATGGTCCCCCGTGCGGGACCGAACACGATCTCGCTGCCCGGCGCTCCGCGGAACTCTCCCGCTCCGCCGGTGTCAGCGAGCAGACGCAGCGAGCGAAAGCGAATCGGGTACTTCTGCTCCAGCACCTCGATGCTGTCGATGTAGACGGTCTTCGCGCAGTCCGGCATCGCGTAGGTGATCCAGCCGTCGCACACGGGTGTTCCAGGCCCGCCGTTGTTGCCGATCACCAGTTGGTTGACGTACGGCTCGCCCGTGCGAGGGTCGGTGCCTGAGAACACCGCGTACCCCGCGCCGCATGCGCCGGCTCCCTCGGCCAATCCATAGCCCGGCCCGAGCTGATGCAAACCCGGCCTGAACCGCGTTGATCAGCCGGTTGAGCACGTTCGTCGTCGATACCGACGCCGAGTGCGGGTAGGTCAGCCCGCCCGCGAGTGAGCCGGGCCGGATCAGCACGTCCACGCGCCTGAAGCTGCCGGCGTTGTGGGGCACGTCCTCTGGCAGGCAGTTGTAGATCGCGATCAGCGCGCCGGAGCGCGCGCACGCCTCCGAGAGGTTGAGGCCGAGCGGCAGGCAGTCCTCGTTCTCCCGGAGGTCGACGACGATCCGACCCTCGTCGCCGTCGATCTCGATGTCGGCTGTGATCTCGATGCCATCCGGGCGTCCGGCCAGCGCATCGTGGCGGCCCTGGACGCGCAGGCGCGCGCTCGGTAGCGCCCTGATCGCCTCGGTCATCCGCCGCTCGGAGTAGTCGAACCACTCCTCGACGAATTGACGCAGGGTGTCGAGGCCGTAGCGCGCGGCCAATTCCTGGAGGCGCCGCTCGCCGATCCGGACGGCCCCAAGGGCCGCGAGGTAATCCCCGTACCACATCTCGGGGACCCGGATGCGGGTCCGGCACATCCGCACGATGTCCTCCACGTCGCGATAGTCACGCTGGATTCGCACGCACGGGAAGATCAGTGCGCCCTCCTCGTAGACGTCGCTCGCGTAGGCCATGTACGTGGTCGGCTGCGAGTTGCCGCAGTCGGCCTGGTGCGCCTTGGCCGAGGCAGTGAACACGTGCCGGCCGTCGATGAACACCGGCACCAACAACGTGTGATCCGCTGGATGCGTGTTCCCGCTCAACGGGTCGTTGTGCAGGAACGCGTCCCCGGGCGCGAGGTCGTCGTGCTGAGCGCGTAACGACGCGGTTTGAAGCCCCGCGCCGAGCACGTGGGCCTGCAGTCCCTCGGCCGCGGTGACCAGCTCGTTCTCGGCGGTCACGATGCAGCAGGAGAAATCCCGCGCCATGTTCAGGACGGCGCTGCGGCCGGTGCGAAACAGCGTGTTGGTCATCTCGCGCACGATCACGTCGAAGCGATTGGCGAGCACCGCCGAGAGAACCGCGCCGAGCTTGCCGGTGCCGCCGCGTACCTCGGTGCTCACGCGAGCTCCAACAGGTAGTTGCCGAGCTCGGTGGTGCGCAGAGTCACACCGGGAGGCACGACGACCGTCGTGCTCGGCTCGGTGACCAGCAGCGGGTCCCGGCAGCGAGCAGCCGGGCGGCAGAGCACGCGCCGTCGTGAACGGGGACCTCGCCGCTCTCCCTCTTCGGGGAAGTAGGCCCGGCGCAGCGCCGGGACCTCGGCGCGTGCGCCGCCGCCCAACTCATCCCGCGCCAGCGGAGGCGTCTGGAGCGTCGCGACGAGCCGGCCACGACACTGGAGGACCTCCACCTTCTGTCCGTAGTCGCGCACCGCGAAGATGCGCTCGTGCAAATCGTGAAAGCGGTTCACGACCCACTCGACGTCCGCCTCACTGCTCGGCAGCCGGTCGCCCAGCGCAAGCTCGAGCGTCCACACCTGGTGAGCGTAGCGGGCCTCGAGAAACCGTTCCCGGCGCAGGGCGCTGACACCGGCGCCCAGTGTGGACTCGAACTCGTCGAGCGCCACCGCGATCGCGGCGAACGCGTCCGCGACCGCTTGATAATCGAACGCGCCGCTGTCGGTGAACACGCTGGCCCCAGCCTCGTACACGATGTCGGAGTACTGGCCGCCGAACGCGCTCAGCGCGCCCGCGGTGCGCGGGATCAGCACGCGCTCGCACTCGAGCGCACGCCCGATGGTCGCCATGTTCAGACCGGCGGCACCGCCGCCGGCGACGATCGCGACCGCGCGCGGGTCGACGCCCTGGTTGATCGTGATCTCGCGGATCGCTCCGACCATGTGTTCGCCGGCGACGGTCATCACCGCGGCGGCGGCCTCTCGCGGGTCGAGCTCGAGCTGGGCTCCGAGCTCGCCGAGCACGCGCAGCGCGGCCTGCTCATCGAGCGCCATCGCGCCGCCGAGGAACCGGGCTGGATCGAGGTAGCCCAGCACGCAGGCCGCGTCCGTGACGGTGGGTTGCGCGCCGCCACGGCCGTAGCACGCCGGGCCTGGGTCGGCTCCGGCGCTCTGCGGTCCGACCCTCAGCAGGCCGCCCGAATCGATCCAGGCGATCGACCCTCCGCCCGCGCCGATCGAGCGCACATCGACGGACGCGAGGCCGGTGTGATGGCCGCTGAACGGCTCCCCGAGCCACGTCTCGCGCGTGAATACGGGCTCCCCCTCGCGCACAAGGCTGACGTCGAAGCTCGTGCCGCCGGTGTCGCACACGACCGCGTCGGCGGCGCCGAGGTCGCGTTCGGCGTACAACCGCGCCGCGATCGGTGCCAGCGACGGGCCTGACTTGGCGGCGTAGATCGGCCGCTGCGCGAGGTGGTCGATCGGCAGCACGCCGCCCATCGAGGTCGCCGCGACGAGCTGGCCGGTGAGTCCGGCGTCGCGCAGGCCGCGCTCGATTCCCTGCAGATGCCGCTGCATCAGGGGCTTGAGCGAGGCGTCGATGGCGGCGCACGACGCTCGGCGGTACTCCCGCATGACGGGGTTGAGCATGTGCGACAGCGTCACCGGCACGCCGGGCAAGCAGCTCGTGGCACAGCTCGCCGACGCGTCGCTCGTGCGCGCCGTTGGCCACCGACCACAGGAACGACACCGCCACCGCCTCGACGCCGGCGCGCTCGAGGCAAGCGATCACGCCGCGAGCGTGCTCCTCGTCGAGCGCGACGACGGCGTCGCCGTCCGCGCTGATCCGCTCGCGGATCTCGAACGTCAGATGCCGCGGGATGTATGGCTCGGGGTAGGGCCGGCGGAAGTCGTACGGGTGCATCGAGCCGCCCTCGCGGCGGACCAGGATGTCCGGGAATCCCTCGGTGCACAGGAGCGCGGTGCGCGCCGTTGTTCGCCTGGAGGATGGCGTTCGTCGCCTGCGTGGTCGAGTACACGAACGTCGTCGTGCATGCTAGGAGCTCGTGTGGATCGCGACCCAGCTGGACGGCGGCGCGCTCGAACGCCGACAGGAGTCCCGAGATCAGCTCGTGTGGCGTCGTCAGCGCCTTGCCGATGCGCACGCGGCCCGTCTCATCCGAGACGACGACGTCGGTGAACGTGCCCCCGACGTCGCACGTCACCTTGACAGCGAAGTCACGCTCGCCGGCTGTCAGCGTCACGCCGGTTCGTGCAGCGATCGTGTCGCGGCAGTGGCCCCCGCGACGTCGCCGATCGCCGCCTCCAGCGCCTCGATCGCCGCGTCGGCCGTCTCGTCGTCGAGCGCCGTGGAAAGCCCGAATTCGCCGCCGCTGCCGTAATACACGCCGTGCATGACGGCAGCCAGGTGCAGCAGCTTGGTGGCGTCCCAATCGATCTCGCCGCCGGGCTCCTCGAGCACGTAGAGGCCGAACGCTGACCCGACGCCCGACGTGCGGATCGGCAGCGCGACCTCGCCCGCCGCGACCTCGAGCGCGGCGCGCATGCGATCGGCGAGCGCGTCGATCCGGGCGATCTCGGCCGCGGTGAGGTCACGAACCGCGATCGTCCCGGCAACCGACCCGAGCAGGTTTCCGTTGAACGACCCGCCGTGGTACAGCGGCTGCCGCGCGAGCGGATCGAAGATGTCCATCAGCTCCCTCGTCGCGGTGACAGCTCCGACGGGCAGGCCGCCGCCGACCCACTTACCCAGGCACGTGATGTCGGCGTCAAACCCGAAGCGTTCCGCCGACCCGCCTTCGGCGAGCCTGAACATCAGGCAGTCGTCGAGCACGAACAGCACGTCCTCGTCGACGGTGAGCCGGCGCAGCTCGCGCAGGAACCCATCCGGCGGGACGGTGACGACTCCCGTGTACTGGATCGGCTCCACGACGACTGCGGCAACCTGCCCGCGATGGCGTTCGAGCGCCTGCGCGTAGGTCTCCAGTTCGCCGAAGCGCGCCAGAAGCACCCGGCCGGCCATCTCGCCCTGACCGTGCAGGCCGGCTTCGAGGTCGTCGTAGGAGCCGTGGTAACCGTGCCACGCCTTCACGATCAGCGGCCGCCCGGCGGCGGCGCGGGCCAGCTTGACGCCGAGCATCGTCGCCTCGGTACCGGTGTTGGCGAAACGCACGCGCTCGGCCCCCGGCACACGCGCGCACAGCAACTCGGCGAATTCGATCTGCGCATCCGAGGTGCCGGGCCAGGCCGTGCCACGTTCCAGCGCGGCGGCGAGCGCGGCGTTGATCGGCTCGTACGCGTGCCCGTGCATGAGGCTCAGACCGTTGCTGAACAGGTCGACGTACTCGTTGCCGTCGACGTCGCGCACCATCGTGCCCTTTCCCTCCGCGAACACGACCGGGTAGGGAGCGAACCAGCTGAGCGAGCGCGTCA
This sequence comes from uncultured Solirubrobacterales bacterium, assembly GCA_963763525.1. GTDB lineage: Bacteria > Actinomycetota > Thermoleophilia > Solirubrobacterales > Solirubrobacteraceae > Palsa-465. The sequence goes on along the minus strand of CAVXPA010000001.1, from coordinate 62,914 downwards.
ACCCGCGGCTCATGCTCCATGCGGCGCGTTCCATCATCGCCGCAGAGGTGGGCGTGCGCCCCGTGTACGCCGTCTCGACCGCGGCGCGATCCAGCGCCGTGTCGCTCATCTGGGCATCGGCGTCAACGCGGTCCGACGCGCTGGTCTTTGGATACCGATCATTCGGTATGGATCTTATGCGCTGGTCATTCCTGGCGTCAAGCCGTATAGTTTGCATACCAACTGATCGATTTGGAATCGCGTCCCACTCCGGGGAAGGAGAGTCCTTGAGCATCGACCGTTTGACGACGAACCCAGCCACCGGCTTCAGCGACGCAGTCACGACGTCGGGGCCGGGGCGGCTGATCCACGTCGCCGGCAACGTCGGCTTCGGCGACGATGGCAAGGTCGTGAGCGGCGGCATGGGCGCCGAGGCGCGCGCGACGTTCGCCAACATCGAGCGCACGCTGCAAGCAGTGGGGGCCGACCTCTCGCACGTGGTCAAGATCAACGCGTTCATCACGAACCTCGACAGCTATGCCGAGTACGCCGCGGTGCGAGCCGAAGTGTTCGGCGACCTGCTGCCGGCGAGCGCGACCGTCCAGGTCGCCGGGCTGCTTGTCGGTGCGCAGATCGAGATCGACGCGGTTGCCTTCGTCCCTGAGGCGGGCTAAGGCCGATGGGCACGCTGCCGCTGGACGCCTCCGCCCGGCTGTTCGAGCGGATGGAACGCGTGATGCCCGCCGCGACGACGCGGACCACGACGTTCTATCCCCCGTATCCGGTCGCGATCGCGCGTGGCGCCGGTTACCGGCTGTGGGATGTCGACGGCAACGAGTACGTAGACCTGCTCGGCAACTACACCGCGCTCGTTCATGGACACGCGGCGCCGGCGATCGTCGCCGCGGTCACCAACGCGATGCGCGAGGGTTCGGCCCACCCGGCCCCGCTCGCGCTGCAGGCCGAGCTCGCCGAGCGGATCGTGGCCCGGGTGCCTTCGATCGACAAGGTCCGCTTCACGAATTCGGGCACCGAGTCAGTCATGGTGGCCGTCCGCGCCGCGCGCGCGCTCACCGGCCGTGACAGGGTCGTCAAGGCGGTCGGCGGCTACCACGGCAGCTGGGAGCAGGTGGCGCTCGGATCCTCCGAGGATGAGGACATCTCCGCGCTCGAGGTCGCGCTGGATCCTGGCGTTCCCGCGGCGATTGCGCGAATGCTCTCGGCCGTTCGCTATAACGACGTCGAGCATCTGGAGGCGACGATGGCGCAGGTCGGCGGCGAGGTGGCCGCGATCCTGCTCGAGCCCGTCCTCGGGCACGCGATCGAGCCCGGCACCGAAGCCTTCCTGCGGCGCGCGCGGCAACTCGCCGACGAGTACGGCGCCCTGCTGATCCTCGACGAGGTGATCACGTTGCGGCTCCACGAGGGGGGCGTGCAGACGGCCCTCGACATCAGAGGTGACCTGACGACGCTGGGCAAGGTCATCGGGGGTGGGCTCCCGGTCGCCGCGATCGGGGGCGGCGACGAGGTGATGGACATCTTCGATCCACGCACGTCACCGTTCATCGAGCACCACGGGACCTTCAATGGCAACCCGCTCGGCATGGCCGCCGGGTGCGCGAGCCTCGACCTACTTCCGCAGAGCGAAATCGATCGCATCAACGCGCTCGGGGAGCGCCTCGCGGCCGGCCTGCGAGAGGCGCTGGGTGACGCCAAGCTCTCCCTCACGCTCACCTCCGCGGGTTCGATGATGAACGTCCGCGGCGACGGCACCGAGCTGGCCGCCTTCCATCGCGCGGCGCTCGAGGCCGGGTGCTACATCGCTCCGCGCGGCATGCTGTGTGTATCCACCGCGATGGACGACGCGGTCATCGACGCGGCGATCGAGCGACTTGCCGGGGCCGTCGCGGTCACCGAGCGCTCGCTGGCACTGCGGTGAGCGCGATGGATCAGTTCCTGCTCAGCGACGCGCGCACCGTGGTGCGGGACTTCATCGGTCTGACCGCCGGCGAGACGGTGACGATTCTCACCGACGGCCCGCGCGCACACGAGGCGCGTGCGGTTCACCTGGCCGCGCAGGAGCTCGGTGCCAACGCGGTGATCGTGGATCTCAGCCAGCAGGTCGCCGCGCTGCTGCTCAGCGACACGTTCTGGACCGCGCCGCCGCCGCCGGTGATCGCGGCCGTGCAGGCGTCGGAGGTGACGATCGTCGTGCTCGACGAGACCTACGGGTTCCGCCTCGATCACAAGGTGCGCGAGCTGTTCCAGACCGGGCCGGCGTGCTCGATCTACAAGATCGACCTCGGCATGGGGCAGTGGCGCCTTCGGCGCGAGGAAGTGGCAGCCGTTCAGCGGCTCGGCGAGCAGCTGCTCGCCGCGATGGACGGCGCCGACACGGTGCGGGTGACGAGCCCCGGCGGCACCGATGTGCAGCTCTCGATTCGTGGCCACGCCTGCCTGCCCGTCGCCGTGGTCCCCGAGCGCGGGATGCCGTACGCGATCCCGGTGCCGCTGTGGGGCGAGTTCAACTGGGCACCGGTGGCCGGGTCCGTCAACGGGACGATCGTCGTCGACGGGATCACCGAAGCCACGCCCGTGCTCCACATCGTCGAGGAACCAGTTAGGTGGACGGTCGCGGGCGACCGCGTCGTCGAGGTACATGGCGGTCAGGACGCCGAGGACTTGCGCCGCCTGTTCGCGACCGACGACGGCGCGTCGCTCATCGGGGAGCTGGGAATCGGGGGCAACCCGCACGCGCTGTTCGGGACCGAGACCGAGAAGGCCAAGCTCGGGACGGCGCACTTCGGCATCGGGCAGAACGATGAGTACCCGGGCGGCGAGATCCGCAGCGCCGTCCACGTCGACGGAGTCGTGCGCAACGCGCGCGTCGAGGTCGACGGGCGGGTGCTGATCGAGCACGGGCGCTTCGCGGCGACCTAGTTAAATTGAACTAGTTCCCGCGGAAAAACGCGTGAGGAACGAAACGCCGGTTCGGTAGCGCGCCAGGCGGGGTTTGGTGTGTTTAGAGGCGGTTCCTGGGGGCCGCGATCTATATGGTCTTCGGTGCCAACTCGCTGAGCTCGCGGTTGGTCGGGCCGGGATTGAATCCGACATCGACTGCGACCTGCAGCGGCGAGATTCCCAGTCGCTTGAGCTCGGCAACGGTCTTCGGGAACAGCACCACCTCCTGAGGGTTGCCCAACGCGTTGGAGGACGGCAGGATCAATCCACGCGCGCCGCGGCGGGTGTTCTCCGTGACCTCGGGAGCTGGATCACAGAGCCTGACTCGTTGGGCTTGCAGAGGTTCCCTTTGCGGATCGGTCTGGCATCTGGATCGAACAGCGACACCAACCTGTCCTTGATCGGCTCGCCCGCGACCCGCTGTTTGATCTGCCGCGCGGCCAGTGAGCAGCTCACTCGAGCCGCGCCGCGAGCGGGTGGCTGGCTGGTTAACTGCCCACTCGAGCTGCGCGAAACCGCGAGTGGGTAGTTGACCAGCTCTACAGTGGTCAACGTCCCGCCCGCCGTCACGCGGCAGCTCGAGTGGGCAGTTATCCAGGCTCGCCGCCGCTCGAATGGGCAGTTATGCACGCTCGCGGCCGTCGAGTGGGCGGTTGGCCAGGCTCCCGTCGCTCGAGGGGGTGGTTATCCCGGCTTCCGCGTCGCGGCCGGCGGTCGAGTGGCCCGCGCAGTCGGCGGTCGGCGCCTTCCACCGCGGCCCGCGAACGTCAGCGGTGCGATTGCGCCGACTGCGGGGGCAGGTGAGAAGGCCGATCGCCAAAACGACGACCAATCAGCACGGTTCCGCGGAACCGTGCTTCCGCGAGAAGTAGCTAGTGCAACTCGCCCACCGCGCGCTCATACGCCGCGCGCGCCACGGCGAGGTCCTCCGTGGCGAGCCCCACCGACTTGAACAGGGTGATCTCGTCCGCGGCGCGCCTGGCGACCCTGCCCCGAATCACGTCCGACAGCTCACCCGCAATCGCGTCGCGGCTCCAGCGCCCCTCGGCCTCGGCGAGCAGCAGGTCACCGGCCTCGGCCAGCGCCGCCTCGCGCGTCTCGACGAACACGGTGCTGCGAGCAACCGCCGTCGCGTCGACCTCGCGCTTGACCGGCAGGTGGGTGCCGATCACATTGATGTGTGTCCCCCGCGCGAGCAGCTCGCCGTCGAACAGCGGTTCGCCAGCCGTGGTGCAGCAACACACGAGATCCGCGCGCGCGACGGCGTCCGCAGCGGCGACGCGAGCCGCAATCCCGAGCGCCGCGAGCTCCTCGACGAGCGCCTGAGCCGGACCCGGCGAGCGCGACACGACGGAGACCTCCTGCACCGGGCGGACGGCTCGCATCGCGATCGCGTGCGCGCGCGCCTGGCTCCCGGCCCCGAACAGCACCAGCGCCTCGCTCTCGGCGCGCGCGAGCGCGCGCGTCGCGGCGCCCGAAACGGCCGCCGTTCGCAGCGTCGTCAGCGCCGCTCCGTCGATCATCGCCTGAGGAGCACCGTGCTCGTCCATCAGCACATACCACCCGGCTATGACGACGCCGTCAGGACTCAGTGTCACCGACTTGATCCCGAGGCCAGTGTGATCCCAAGCGGGCATCAGCAGCAGCTCGCGCCCCGCGCTCAGCTCGTGGTGGTGGCGCAGCGGCGCACGTGCGTTTCCCGCGCGGAACGCTCCCTCGATCGCCGCGATCGCGTCGGCGATCGGCAACGTCTGCGACAGCGATGCGGCGTCGAGGAAGATCACGGCTCGTCGCGACTTCTCACGCCAGGCGGAACCCGTCCGGGAGCGGATCGCCGGCGCGGCGCACGAACACGTGATGAGCGGCGAGGTGCGCAGTCCCGGTGACCTCGGTCTCGACCAGCTGAAGGTCTCCGTCCTGTCGCAAGCCAACGACGCGACCGGTGAACTCCGTGTCGATGATGCTGCGATGGCGCAGGACGCTGGCGTGGTCGAAGCCCTCGCCGACGAGCAGCGCGAGCCGCGCCGAGGTGCCGCTCCCGCACGGCGAGCGGTCGACCTCGCCGTCGGCGAACACGGTCACGTTGCGCTGCTCCCACACGCGTCCATCCGTGGCAAGTCGCTCGAACAGGATCGCCCCGTAGATGCCGCTGATCTCGGGATCGTGCCGGTCGGCGAACTCCGCGCGCGCCTCGAGCTCGCGCTTGATCGCCTTGCCCAGCCCGATGAGGGTGGTCGTGTTCCGAGGGGTGACGGACAGACCGAGCTGCGCCAGGTCAACCGACGCGTAGAACGCGCCGCCGTATGCGACGTCGGCAGTCACTCTCCCCGCCGGCGTTGCCACCAGGTGCCCTGTCGAGTGCACGTACGCCGGCACGTTACGAAAGGTCACCTCAATGGCTCCGTCCTTCGGCCGGCAGCGGGCCACGACGGTGCCCGATGGAACATCGATCGGCAACTCGATCTCGGACGCCCCGTCCCACGCCACGAGCCCCGACTCGATCGCCCAGGTCGCGAGCGCGATCGTCCCGTGACCGCAGGCGGTGCTGAACCCCGCGTTGTGAAAGAACAGCACGCCGAACAGGCTCTCGGAGCTCACCGGTTCGGTGACAAAGCAGCCGTACATGTCGTTGTGGCCGCGCGGCTCGTTGATCACGAGCCGGCGGTAGTGGTCCAGGTGCTCGGCAGCGAACCGCCGCTTGTGCAATATGGTGGCGCCGGGGATCGGGGGAAAGCCACCGGTCAGGATGCGGAACGGCTCACCGGCCGTGTGGTACTCGACACACCCGACCTCCAGGTTGCCTGAGCTCATGCGGGCACCTCGAGCAACTCGAGCTCGAGCACGCCCCGTCTCCCCACGGACAGCCGGTCACCCGGACCCACCACGACCGTCGTCGTGGGCGCCTGGACGATCGCCGGCCCTGTCAGCCAGCTGCCGGGGGCCAGCGGCGCACGGTGCACGTCCGTCGCACCCCAGCCGAGACCGGAGAACCACGCTCGCACCTGACCGGCGGGAACGAGCGGTTCGCGGCTCGCTGCGCCATTGGCCTGTGCCGCCGGCGCATCCGAACCTCGTCGCCCGACCAGTGCCGCGACCGCCTCGACGCGCCAGTGCAGCAGCTCGAGGTCGTCGATCTCCGGCCGGGCGTACGTGAAGTGCGCCCGATGGAGCTCGTGGAAGCGTTCGAGCAACGACTCCGCATCGAGGCCGTCGCCGTCGCCCGGCACCGGCACCGTGAGCTCGTGCAGCTGGCCCGGGTAGCGCGCATCCACGGAGCGGTCCAGCTGGACCTCGGACGCGTCGAACCCCTGTGCGGCAAGGCGCGAGTGCGCACGCGCCGCCAGCTCCGCGAACAGTTTCGCGACCTCATCGGGCGCGAGCGAGCGAAGGTGCGCGTGGAGCGCCGCGGACTCGTCGCAGCGCACGTCGGTGACGGTCATCCCGAACGAGCACAGCGTGCCCGCCTCGGGCGCGACGATGACTCGGCGCATGCCAAGCGCGCGGGCCAGACGCGAGGCGTGGAGCCCACCGGCGCCGCCTCCCGCGACGAGCGTGAATGCCCGCGGATCGATTCCTCGCTCGGTCGACACCGCGCGGATCGCACCCGCCATGTTCGAGTCCGCGACCGCGAGGATGCCGGCTGCCGCGGCGTTCACGTCGATTCCCAGCGGCAGCGCCACGTGGCGTTCGATCGCCGCCATCGCCCGATCGGCGTAGAGCGGGCGCCGGCCGCCCAGGAAAGCGGATGGCTGGAGGTAGCCGAGCAGGACGTTCGCGTCGGTGACCGTCGCGTGCTCGCCGCTGCCGTAGCAGGCCGGACCCGGAACTGCGCCGGTGCTGGCTGGACCGACGCGCAGTGCGCCGCCACTGTCGACCCAGGCAATGCTCCCGCCGCCGGCACCGACCGAGTGGACATCGACCCCTGGCACCCCGATCGGCTGCTCGTCGACGCGTAGGTCCCGGGACATCGCCGGGCGCCCGTGTCGCACGAGTGAGACGTCGAAGCTCGTGCCGCCCATGTCAGCAGTGATCAGCCCCGCGCCGTCGGCCGCGGGCGCGTCGTAGAGCGCCGCCGCCGGCGCCGCCGCAGGGCCGGAGGCGATCCCGTAGATCGGCCGGCGGAGGATTTCCTGGACCGAGGCACAGCCGCCGTTCACCTGCATGATCAGCGGGCGGTGGGGGTGGCCGAGCTCGGCCAGGAGCTGCTCGAAGCGGCGCAGGTAGCGCTCGAGTCCCGGAGCCACGTACGCGCTGATCAGCGTTGCGGTGGTCCGCTCCCACTCGCGGATCTCGGGCAGGATGTCACTCGAGCACAGCACCGGGACGTCAGGCAGCTCTTCGCGCGCGATCGCCGCCGCGCGCTGCTCGTGTGCAGGGTTCACGACCGACCACAGCAACGCCACCGCGAGCGCGCCCACCCCGGCTCGGGCCAGCGTGCGCACCGCCTCGCGCACGGCGGCCTCGTCGAGCGGCTCGATCACTTCCCCGCGCGGACCGATGCGCTCCGGGATCCCGATCCGGTTGACCCGCTGCACGAGGTCACGAGGGTGGGGGAGATGGACGTTGAACCGCTGCGGCTTGAACCCGTCACGGAGGTACACAATGTCGCGAAACCCCCGCGTGCACAGCAGGCCGAGCTGTGGGCCGGACCGCTCGATGATCGTGTTGGTCGCGATCGTGGTGCCGTGGATGACGAGGTCGGTCTCGGCCAGCAGCTCCCCGACCGGCGTATCGAGGTGGTCGCTGAGCCCGGTCAGCCCGTCGCGGACGCCGCGTACAGGATCGTCCGGAGTCGTGTCCTGCTTCCACAGCTCGACGCGACCGTCGGCCCGCACCAACGTGATGTCGGTGAACGTCCCCCCGATGTCGATCCCCAGCCGCTGCATCTACTGCGGATTGAGCAGGTAGACGTCGCCCTCGCGCATATGCTCGCCCACCCAGGTGGCCGCGCCGGGGACCGCGGGCGCCGGCTCGAAGGTCGCCGCGGCGAGCAACCTGGCGCGCAGCTTGGCCGTAGCCGCCTCATCGATCTTCAACCCCGGGGGCGCGCCGAAAACGACCCCGAAGACCTCGAGCGCGGCGCGCGCGCTGACGATCCCGTTGATCACGTCGCGCCGGACCTCCTCGGCCGGACGGCGGGCGGGGTGCCCATACCCGCCGCCGCCCGAGGACACGCTGACCCAGGTCTCGGAGGGCTCGAACACCACGCGTCCGCAGGCCGACACGAACCGTCGCGGGCCACCGTCGTCAGGCTCGACGTAGGTTCCGCCGCCCACTCCGGGCGTCCCGCCGAGCACGCCGTGCGGCGGGTTGCTCGCGCCGTCGCCGAAGGTCACGCACTCGAGCGGGCCGTCGAGCGACCGCACCCGAAGGCGTACGCCGGGACCGCCGATCTGCTCCCCGAACCCCATCGAGTCCGGCTCGATCTCGAGCTCCTCGATGCGCAGCGGATACGTCAGCTCGATCTGCTCGATCGACTGCGTCTTGACCTCTCCCATCCCGCCCATGCTCTCGAACAGCGGCCAGCCGTCGGTGTAGAGCGCCGCGCCGGCGCCGGCGGTGCCGTTGAACAGCATCGCCCCCCACGCCTCACCGGTGCCGCTGCGCACGCCGCTGAGCTGAGGGATGTTGGACTGGCGCGCTCCACCCGCCGCCACCTTGCGCGGGATGGCCTGGGCCATCGCCATGTTGACCAATGAGTGCATCAGGTCGGAGGGCAGCGAGGTGGCGCACGACGTCGAGGCCGGGTACTCGGCGTTGCAAATGCTCCCTTTCGGCGCGCGGACCTCGATGTGGGAAATGCAGCCGTGGTTGTGTGGAATGTCCGCGGCGATATAGCACAGGAACGGCACCACCGCGGTCGCCCTGGAGGTCGCCTCCGAGCCGTTCACTCCTCCCGCTCCCTGCGGCCCGCTGCCCTCGAAGTCGACCGTGATCCGGCCGCCGGCCACGGTGACGGTGACCATGATCGGGATGTCGACCGACTCCACGCCATCAGTGTCGACCCAGCCAACAGCCGTGTAGGTCCCATCGGGGATCTCCCGCAGCTCGGCGCCCATCCGCCGGTCGGCGTAGTCGATCAGCTCATCGACGTACGCGACGACGGTCTGGGGCGAGTACTCCGCGCACAGCTCGACCAGTCGCTGGCGCCCTTTCTCGATCGACCCGAGCTGCGCCATCAGATCGCCTTCGAGCAGCTCGCGGTAGCGAACGTTGGCCAGGTAGAGCTCGATCACGTCATCTCGTCTCTGCCCACCCGCGATCACGCGCACCGGTGGGATCGTGATCCCCTCCTGCCAGACGTTGCGCGCGGCGGGCACGATGCTGGACGGGATCGGCGCGCCGGTGTCGAGCTGGTGCCCGCGAGTGACCGACCAGAAGAGGTGCTGTCCATCGACGAACACGGGAGCTGCTGTCACCAGGTCGCCGATGTGGGTGTTCCCCCGGTACGGATCGTTGGCCATGAACACGTCTCCCGGCGCGATGTCATCCTCGAAGGCGTCGGTGATCGCGTCGAGCACCGTGTGCAGTGACGTCGTATGGATCGGCAGCGCGTCGTACATGCACACCTGCCGGCGCTGCACGTCGTAGATCGCGCACGAGAAGTCCCGGCAGATCGCGAGAATCGGCGTCCAGGCGGCCTGCTCGAGGGTGAGCGTCATCTCCTCGGCGATCCGATTGAAACGGTTGAGGATCACGCTGAAGGTGACCGCGTCGTACCAGCCGCGGCGATCGACGGCGTCCATGCCGATCAGCTCAGGCGTGGGCATCGTGCTCTCGGGGGCGGGACGTGCTGAGCGCCAGGTCCGGCGCGTCGAGCGGGTAGTGACAGGCGAGGTAGCTCTCGTCCGCCACCGTGGCCGCGCCGTGCGGGTCCTCCGAATAGCAGCGGACGCGGTCCGGATGGGCGAGCGGCCCGACCGGACAGCGGGTGTGGAAGCGGCACCCCGCCGGCGGATCGCGGGGATCTGGGATGTCATCGCCGGCAGAGATACGAAGGATCTCGCCGTGGACCTGGGGAACGGAGTCGAGCAGCATCCGCGTATATGGGTGGCGGGGAGAGCCGGCGAGCGCCGACCAGGCGGACATCTCGGCCACCTGTCCGAGATAGAGCACCATCACGCGCTCGCACAGGTAGCTGATCACGGAGAGGTCGTGCGAGATGCACAGATAGGTGAGTTCGAGCGAGCGGCGCAGATCGACCAAGAGATTGAGGATGGCGGCCTGGACTGACACGTCCAGGGCGGACGTCACCTCGTCGAGGATCAGCAGCCGTGGCTTGCCCGCGAGCGCGCGCGCGATGCACGCGCGTTGCAACTGACCACCGCTCAGCTCGTTGGGGAAGCGGCTGATCAGCGCACTCGGAAGCGTCACCAGTTCGAGCAACTCCCGCACCTCCGCCGCCCGCTCACCCGAGGAGCCCTCGCGCCGGTCGCGCAGGCGAATCGCCTCCGTCAGCGTCGCCCCGACGGTCATCCGCGGATTGAGGCTCGCGAACGGATCCTGGAAGACCATCTGCACGCGGTCGCGCACATGCTTGAGGGCGCTCCCATGGGCGTTGGTGACGTCACGATCGTCGAGCGTTATGGTTCCCGAGACGGTTGGCACGATCTGGACGATCGCGCGCGCCAACGTCGACTTGCCGGACCCCGACTCGCCCACGATCCCGAGGGAGGCGCCGCGGTCGATGCTCAGCGACACGCCGTCGACCGCGGTCAGAGCGCCCCGGCCCCGGCCGTAGCGCACGCGGACGTCCGAGACGGCGAGCATGCTCACCGGGCGGCCCCGGCTGCGCTCGCCCCGGTGGCGACGAAGCACGCGACTTTGCCGTCGCCGTCGAGCGTCTCGAGGGGCGGCTGCTCGGCGCGGCAGCGCGCCACCGCGACCGGACAGCGCGCCGCGAATGCACACCCGGCCGGCTCCTCATCGGCACTGGGCGGGCGGCCCGGGATCGCCCGCAGCCTCCGGCCCGACTCGCCGGTCAGCTCGGGGATCGAGGCCAGCAGACCTTGGGTGTAGGGATGCTTGGGGTTGCGCAGCAGCCGTTCGCGTGTTCCCTCCTCGACGATGCGGCCCGCGTACATGACGAGCACCCGGTCGCACAGCTGGTTGACCACGCCGAGGTTGTGCGAGATGAGCACGATCGCCGTGTTCTCCTGCTCCTTGATCTCGCGCAGGACCTCGAGCACCTGAGCCTGCACGGTGACATCGAGTGCGGTGGTCGGCTCGTCGGCCAACAGCAAGCGCGGGCGGGCCATCAATCCCATCGCGATCATCAGCCGCTGCTGCATTCCGCCCGAGAACTGGTGCGGGTAGCGCCGCATTGCCCGAGCGGCGTCGCCGATCCTGACCTCGCCGAGGCGCCTGATCGCCTCCTCGCGCGCCTGGCCTCGGCTCAGGGAACGATGGCGCCGGGCGCCGTCGACGAGCTGCGAGCCGACTCGCGCCGCCGGATTCATCGATGACATCGGGTCCTGAAAGATCATCGCCAGGCTGGTCCCGAGCTTCTTCGCCGCGCGGCGGCGCGGGAGCGAGGAGATCTCAGTGCCGTCGACCTCCAATCGGGCCGCTTGCGCACGCAGGGGGTGCGGGACCAGCTGCGCCAGCGAGAGCGCCGTGAGCGTCTTACCGCTTCCGGTCTCGCCGACGATGCCGAGCACCTCACCGACGTGGACATTCAGAGAGACGCCCTTGACCAGGCGCCGCAGCCCCGACTCGGTGGGCACGAAGACGTTGAGGTCCTCCACGCTCAGGACCTCCTCACGCGCGTCCGCCGGTGCCGTCTCGCCGACTGGCGCGAGCGCGGCGGCGGCCCGCGCGGCCCGGCGCAGCGCGCGGGGGTGAACGGCGCTCACGAACCACAAGCGCGGGTTGAGCGCGCGCGCGAGCGCCTCGCCGAGGAACACCAGTGACATGCCGGTGATCGTGATCATGAATGCGGGTGCGATCGCAGCCCAGGGTGTGACGTAGATCGCCTGCACGCCCGTGGTCAGCAGCGTCCCCCAGTCGTAATCCGGCGGCTGAACGCCGACGCCGAGGAAGTCCAAGCCGGAGATGTCGATGATGCTGCCGGCAAAGTAGGCCAGCCCGGCCAGCACCAGCGGCTCGGCCATGTTCGGGAGCATGTAGCGCCCGATAAGCCGAGCGCGGCCTACGCCGGTGGCGCGGGCGCTCGCGACGAACTCGCGGGAGTTGACCGAGGTGGCGTAGTTCTCCGCCAGCCGGGCAAAGCCCGGCGCCGCTCCGAGGCCGATCGCGATCACCGCCCCCTTGGCGCCGGTGCCGATGATCGTCACGAGGAACAGCGCCAACAGGATCGGGGGGAAGCTCATGCTGATCTCGATCACCCGGCGCCCGAACGAGCGCAGCCGTGGGCCCAGTGCAGCTACGAACGTGCCGACACCGAAGCCGACCACGGCCGAGATGGACGCCGCCGCGAGACCGAGCAGAAGTGTGAGTCGGGTCGCTGACAGCGTGCGGGCGAGGATGTCGCGGCCGAGGCTGTCGGTCCCAAGCGGGTGCGCGGCGGAGCTCGATTGGTAGGCGATGCTGAGGTTCGTCACCGTCGCCTTCGAGCCCCAGATGATCGGCCCGATGATCGCGAGGATCACCAGGACGAGCACGATGCTGGCACCGATGATCCCGCCCGGTGCGCGGAGGAACGCGCGCAGGACGGGGTGGGCGCGGCGTCGCTCGGGCGCGTCCTCGGGCGACGCGCCGGCAAGCTCCTCGGGCTGGGGTCCCGAGGCGAGGACCTCGAGCGGGCCGCTGCTCATCCGAGCTCCAGCCCCCGCTGGCTCGCGGATCGCGGATCGACGAGCGAGACGCCGATGTCCACGAGCGCGTTGATGAGCACGACGATCAGCCCCAGCAGCAGCGCGGTGCCCTGGACGACTGGGTAGTCCTGCCGCAGCACCGACTGTGTCAGCAGCAGGCCGAGACCGTTCCAGGCGAACACGTTCTCGACGATGATCGCGCTGCCGACGGTCTGCGTGAAGATCGTGCCTCCCAGCGTCAGCGCCGCGGTCAGAACATTCGGCAGGACGTAGCGGGTGTAGATCGTCACGCCGCCGAGGCGCTTGCTCCGGGCACTGCGGACGTAGTTCTGGCCGAGAACTCCCAGCGTCTCGACGCGCACGATGCGGGCCAGCAGCGCCGTGTAGGGGAGCGCGATCGACAGCGCCGGTAACACGACCGAGTCCGGCGTTGAGTTGCCGGCTACCGGGAACAGCTTCCACGTGACGGCGAAGACGAGCGCCAACACCGTCGCGACGACGTAGCCCGGGATCGATCCGATGATGCCGGTCACCATGACGAACAGGCGCTCGACGATGGGGTGGCGGCCCTCCTTCGTCAGCCCGCCCACGAGCAGCCCCAGGCTGATCCCGAAGATGAGGATCATCCCGACGGCGGCGCCGATGAGCTGGAGCTCGGCGCCGATCCGGGAGCTGATCTCGGTCGACACCGGCAGATGGGTGTAGAACGAGGTCCCGAAGTTCCCTCGTAGCACCTGGCCGGTGTATTGGAAGTACTGCCGCAGGATGGGCTCGTCGAGACCCAGCTGGTGGTTGAGCGCCGCGACCGACGCGTCGGTTGCGTGGGGCCCTAGAACCTCCCGCGCGGGATTTCCGGGTATCAGCCGCACCATCAGGAAGGTGGCCACCTCGACCACCCACAGCACGATCAGGAGCGCCCCGAGCCGCCGCGCCAGGAACCGCGCGCCGGAGGCGTTCGCCCAGCGCCGCGACCCGGGCGCGCTCGGCGCGAGCGGCCCGCCCATGCCGGGCGGACCGCCGGGAACGCCGGCCACACCTGGTTCAACGCTCACCGGGACCGCACCGTTTCATCTCGCTGGACCGCGTGAAGGTAGCGCCCCGCGATTAGCCGTGCCGCGCGGGTCAGCCCGACTGTGTCTGCTGCAGGGTGAAGGGGTCCACGACGACGTCGTACGGCGCTGCGAACTTCCAGCCCTTGCCGAACCAGACGTTCTTGGAGACGCCCATCGGCTTGACGTCGTAGTTCGTCACGGCCCGTTCGAGCGCCTTGTTCCAGTATGGGCACTGCGCATCCGCCGGCGCCTCCTCCGCGTCCTGTGAGAGCGCGAAGTACGTCGGGTCGTTGATCGACAGCGATGCGTCCTGTGCCGGCATGATCACTGGATTGGGGAAGCTCGAGTAGTACGAGTAGACAGTCAGGTCGTAGTCCTTGGTCGTGAACAGAACGTTGATCCACGTGTTGATATCCGTGTTCTGGACCGTCGAGCTGATCCCGATCTTCTGCAGCTGCTCCTGCATGTACTCGCCCAGCTGGTTGGTCGTGTTCCACATCGTGATCTTCAGCTGCAGCGGCTTGCCGTTCTTGGTCATGACGCCGCCGCTGCCGGGCTTGTAGCCGTCCTGCTCGAGGACCTGCTTGGCTTCGGTGAGGCTGTAGCCAGGCGTCACGTTCCCGACCGAGGGGTCGTAGCACTGCATGTTCGGAGTCACCATGGTGTTGAACACGACCCCGATGTTGAAGAACGCCGCCTTGACCATCGCGTTGTTGTCAAGCGCGAGGTATACGGCGTGGCGCACGGCCGGGTCCGCGCCGAGGCGCCCGGGAGTCTGGTTGAAGACCGTGCCCCAGCTTCCCATCTGCAGCGCTGACGTCGTGTATGTGTAGAGACTCGAGTTGGCGGCGACGCGTTCCTCATTGACGCCGAAGATCGGAGCGATGTCGACCTCGCCGGTCGTGAAGAGATTGGCGGCAGTCGTATCGTCGGTCACCACGTGATACGTGATCGTGCTCGGAACGCCGGCCTTCTGCGCGGTCCAGCCGTTCGGGCCCCAGTCGTAGTTCTTGCGCAGCGTGAACACGTACGTGCTGCCACGCTGGCTCGCGGACTGGTCATAGACGTAGGGGCCGCTGCCATCGGGCGCAACGCTGAGCGACTTCGGGTCCTTGACGCCGGCTGGGCAGATGATCGAGCTCGGGAACGCGGTGGCGAGAGCGGTCAGGAGCGCGTTGTAGGGCTTGGTCAGCGTGATCGTGACGGTGTTCGCCGCCGCGTCGGACGTGACGCTCTTGACCGCTCCAGGCCCGGTCACATACTCGAGGTAGGGGCTGTTGGTCGACTTGGCGAACTCGTAGCGCAGCGAGTTCGCGACGACCGCGGCGGTCACGGGCGTGCCGTCATCGCATGTCGGCCCTCGCCGGATCGTCAGCGTGAGTGAATTCGGCGTGCTCGTCCACGAGCTGGCGAGATAGGGCTCGAGCTGGCCGGAAGGGCTCAAGTAGACGAGGCGGTCGTACGTGAGCTCGAGTGCCTGCACTGCGAGGTTGGGCGCGCCAGTCTTGGCAGGGTCGAATGTGTCGATGTCGTCGATCGCGCGGATGCTGACATTCCCACCCGGGCCGGACACCACCTGGCCCCCGCCCGAGCTGGTCTGCTTGCCGACGTTGGCGTTCGCATTACTGCTCGACGGGGAGGTGGCGCTGCTGGAATTCGAGCTCCCGCCGCAGGCCGCGGCCACGAGGCCCAGCGAAGCGATTCCCAGGATGGCGAGCACCCGCGTGGCAGGCCACCGGCGCCGTCGGCGCGAATCGCTGGAACCGGCGGCGGCAGTCTCCCTATCCATCAGCACTCGCACCCTTTCGTTGCGCTGATCGGAGGACCACACTTGGTAAACCGATCAGTCGTTTTGCCGTCACGCTATCGCCGGGGTTCCCCGCTGTCAAGCGCCATCCGTAGGCCATCCGTACAGGCTGCGCCGGCCATTGGTACAGGCCGCGCGATCGCGCGCCGGCGTCGATTGGGCACGTTGTCAGGCCAGCGGTTGGCGCGTATCCAGTTCTCCTACGCAGTTGCCGTCGCGGGGCGCAGCGGCGGCGTTGCCCGCAACTGCAGGGCGACGATCAACGCGATCCCGAGTAGCGTCGCTGCCAGCACGGTTACGTCGCTCCAGCCGCCCGCGCTCCACGCCGCGCCCCCGAGTGGCCCGGCGATGGTGGACCCCGCGTAGAAGGCGAGGAGGTACAGGGCCGTCGCCTGGCCCGGCGCCGTTTTTGCGCGCCGGCCGACCCAGCTCGAGGCGATGGAGTGGGCGGCGAAGAACCCGGCGGTGAGCAGGCCGATCCCGGCGATCACGAGCGGCAGTGGGTGAAGGGCCGTGATGGCGACGCCGGCGGCCGCGATCGCGACGCCGATTGGTAGGACGCGCCGGCGGCCGATGCGGTCGGCGAGCCTGCCCGCCAGGGCGGAGGAGAGTGAGCCGATGGGGTAGAGGAGGAAGACGGCGGCGATGCTGGCCTGACCTAGGTCGTAGGGTCGAGCTTGGAGGCGGAAGCCGACGGCGTTGTACACCGCGACGAAGGTGCCCATCAGGAGCGCTGCCAGGAGCTCGAGCCGGACCTGTCCCGGGTCGTGGAGGTGGATCGAGAGCGAAGCCCTTGCCCGGGCCGGCGCGAAACGGATGCGAGCGTGGTGACGCGAGGGTGGGGCCAGGCGCGCGAACACGACCGCGCAGATCAGGCTGAGCACGCCGATCGCGAGCAGTGCCGCCCGCCAGTCGCCGTGGTCGGAGAGCGTCCCGGAGATCAGCCGCCCCGTCATCCCGCCGAGCGCGTTGCCGCCGATGTAGAGGCCGATGGAGCTGCCGAGCGAGTCGGGGTGGATCTCCTCCGCGAGATACGCCATCGCAACCGCGGGCACGCCGGCGAGCGTCGCCCCCTGCAGTGCGCGGATCAGCAGCAGCACCTGGAAACTGGGCGCCAGCGCGGCGAGCACCCCGAGCAGGGCCGAGCTGAACAGCGCGATGGTCATCACCGGGGTACGCCCCCATGCGTCCGACAGCCAGCCTGCCGGGAGCAGCGCGAGACCGAGGGCGGCGGTGGTGAGGGCGAGCGTGAGGGTCGAATCGGTGGTGCTGACGCGGAAGTCGCGCGCGAGCAGCGGCAGCAGCGGCTGCGTGACGTACAGCAGCGCGAACGTTGACACACCGGCTGCGAACAGCGCCAGTGAAGCGCGGCGAAAGCCGGGATCTCCGCGTCGGTGCCTGGTGTCGGTGTTGCTCACATGACGATCGTACGTCGCGAGGCATGCTGTGCAAAATGCATCATTGACAGCAGATCGATGCTCTGAGAACATCGATTGTCGAAATGCAGGTGCAGGAGCTTCGCTGGTTCGTGGCGGCGGTGCAGGAGCCCAACCTGACGCGTCTGTCGGGAACGCTTCACATCTCCCAGCCGGCGCTGTCGCGGTCGCTGAGGCGGCTCGAGCAGCGCGTCGGAGTGCAGCTATTCGATCGAGTCGGGCGCTCGCTCGCGCCGAACGAGAGCGGCCGCGCGCTCGCCGCGCGCGTGGCGCGCGCCCTGGGCGAGCTCGACGCCGGGGTGGAGGACGTGCGCGAGGCCGGCGATCCCGAGCGCGGCGAGGTCCGGCTGGCGTTCCTGCCAACTTTCGGCACCTGGTTGGTGCCCGAGCTGATCGGCGGCTACCGCGCCCGGCACCCGCACGTGCGCTTTCGGCTCAGCCAGAGCAGCGCGGGCGTGCACCTCGCGCAACTGCTCGCCGGCGAACACGACCTGCTGCTCACGAGCCCGCGCCCGGACGATCCGCTGATTGGCTGGACCAAGCTGCTCAGCGAGCCGCTCAAACTCGCGGTGCCTCCGGGGCACCACCTGGCCGGGCGCCGCCGGATCCGCCTGCGCGAGGTCGCAGATGAGCCATTCATCTCGGTCAGCGAGGCGACCGGGTTGCGCGCCCAGGTCGACCGCCTCTGCGCGGAGGCGGGGTTCACGCCGCGAATCGCCTTCGAAGGCCAGGACGTCGAGACGCTGAGGGGCCTGGTGTCGGCTGGCCTCGGCGTCGCGCTGCTGCCCGCCAGACCCGGAGCACCGCAATCGCCGCCGCTGCTGGCGGTCGCGGACGCGGGGGCCCAGCGATCGATCGGCCTCGCCTTTCACTGCACGCGCTACCGCTCCCCGGCCGTGACGGCGTTCGCGGACTACATCAACCCTCACTCGCCGGCGCTCGAGCCGCCGGCAGCCCGTGCCCATCCGTCCAACGCCCTCCAGCCCGCCACCCGTTCCTCGTAGACGCTCGGGACGTACTCGGCGGCATAGGAACCGAACAGGACGCGTACCGGCGGTTCGTCGGCATCGACGATCTCGAGCAGGATTGGCGCGGCTGCTTTCGGATCGCCGTACTGAAGCGTGGGCATCCATTCGCGCAGCTCCGCGCGGAGCGGCTCATACGGCGCGAGTGGAGTCGCCTGGCGGGTCGACTGACTGTCCCAGTCGGTCGCAAACAACTGCGGTTCGACGATCGTCACCTTGATGCCGAATCCAGCGACTTCCTGGGCGAGCGAATCGCAGAACCCCTCGAGCGCCCACTTCGAAGCGTGGTAGGCGGAGAAGAGCGGCGCCGCGGTCAAGCCCGCCAGGGACGACATCTGGATGATGTGGCCGGATTGCTGCTCGCGCAGGATCGGAAGCACTGCCTGGGTAACCCAGACAACACCGAAGAAATTCGTCTCGAACTGGTAGCGGAGCTCCTCCTCCGTCAGCTCCTCCACCGCGCCGAACATTCCGCAGCCGGCGTTGTTCACGACCACATCCAAGCGACCGAAGTGTGCGTGCGCGTCAGCCACGGCGGTCCTGACCTGCGTACGGTCCGTGACGTCCAGGCGCAGCGGCAGCACAGCCTCTCCATGATGCTCGACGAGATCATCCAGTGCGCCAGGATCGCGCGCGGTAGCGGCCACGCGGTCGCCGCGAGCAAGTGCGGCCGCAGCGAACTCTCGACCGAACCCGCGCGATGTGCCCGTTATGAACCAGGCCTTACTTATGACCGTTCACTCCTGGGAAGAGATCGAAGGCGCTCATGTAAGTGCTACGCGGAGCTAGCCGGCCGAAGTCGCAAGGTCGACCGAGAGCGCCGCACCGGAGACGAAGGAAGCTCTATCGGAGCAGAGCCAAACCGCCGCCTCGGCGATCTCGCTGGGTGCTGCCGCGCGCCGGCCGGGCTGCCGCTCCAGAATTGCTTCGATGTACTCAGGGGGCGATTGCGTAGTCATCCCTGTCTTCACGAGTCCAGGCAGGATGCAGTTGATACGAACTCCCGATGCAGCGGTCTCCAATGCGGCAGATCTGGTCAGGCCGACCACGCCGTGCTTCGTCGCGCTGTAGACGGCCATTGCGGGAGTACCGCGAATGCCGGCACGAGACGAGGTGTTCACGATCGCACCCGAACCCTGCTTGAGCATTTGCGGGATCTCGTGTTGCATACACAGCCACACGCTCTTGAGGTTCACGCCCGCGATAAAGTCGTAGTCCTCCTCGGGGACCGCGGTCGCGAAGCCCCCTCGGCGCGTAACACCAGCGTTGTTGAACGCGCAGTCGAGGCGTCCATGGTGGCCCACGACCGCATCGACGAGCGCTTCGACATCGGGCGCTTTGGACACATCGCAGCTGACGAACGTTGCACTGACGCCAAGAGCCTCGATTTCCTCAACGGTCTCCGCGCCACCGGATTCGTTCACA
Source organism: uncultured Solirubrobacterales bacterium (assembly GCA_963763525.1). Taxonomy (GTDB): domain Bacteria; phylum Actinomycetota; class Thermoleophilia; order Solirubrobacterales; family Solirubrobacteraceae; genus Palsa-465. The sequence goes on along the minus strand of CAVXPA010000001.1, from coordinate 43,453 downwards.
TCGGCCACCACTACGGCACTGGCGCCCTCACGGGCGAACAACACAGCGGCAGCGCGGCCGATCCCTGACGCCGCACCCGTTACGAGCGCCACTTTGCCCTCTACCAGTCGCATGGCTATGACGCGGTATTGTACCGGCCGATCGCGATTGAAGGGCGGATCGAAGGAGGTCTGTCTGACGTGAATGCGTCTCTCACACCCAAGACGTGGTTCATCACCGGTGCGTCGAGTGGCCTGGGCCGTGCCTGGTCGCGCGCGGCGCTGGCGCGCGGCGACCGCGTCGCCGGTACCTCCCGTGAGATCGGTCGGCTAGAGGGTTTGAAGGCCGAGTTCGGCGAGGCGTTTCTGCCGCTGCAACTGGACGTCGCCGATCGCGAGGCCGATTTCGACGCGGTTCGCCGTGCCCACGAGCAGTTCGGTCGGCTCGATGTCGTGGTGAACAATGCCGCCCATTGTCAGTATGGAGTGATCGAAGAGTTGTCTGAGGCGGAAGCAAGGCGTCAGATCGATACGAACTTCTTCGGCGCGCTGTGGATCACTCAGGCGGCGTTGCCGTTTCTCCGTGCACAGGCCGCCGGACATCTCATCCAGGTGTCCTCCGTAGGAGGCCACTTCTCGTCGCCCTCGTTGGGGATCTACTGCTCTTCGAAGTGGGCGCTCGAGGCGATGAGCCAGGCGTTGGCAGGCGAGGTCGCCCAGTTCGGGATCCGTGTCACGTTGATCGAGCCCGGCGCCTTCGCGACCAACGCGGAGCCGGGGGCGGGCGTGCCAGCCGAGCAGCTCAAGGCGTACTCGACCCAGCATCAGCAGCTAGCCCAGATGCGGATCGCCACGTATGGACCAAACGCCGTGAATCTCGGCGACCCGGACGCGTCCGCGGCGGCGGTGCTGGCGATCGTCGATTCCGATAAGCCGCCGTTGCGAGTGTTGTTTGCCCCGAGCGGGCTCGCCCTGATCGAGGGGGAATACGAGGCGCGCCTGGCGGGGTGGCGCGCCGCTCAGCGCTACTCGGACGCGAGCACCACGGGAACGGTGAGCGAAGGACTCCAGTAGCGCGGGATTATCCGCCTTGCTGCGTGATCATCCGCAAGGAAACCTGGCGTGAGGAGATCAGCCACTCCCCATCGACCTTCCGGAGAACATCCTCGAACCGCGCGGCCGTTGCAACCAACGGGTTTGGGCTGGCGTCACGCAGCGCGACGCAATAGCTGGTGGCCGTCGCCTCGTCACCGTCGATCGCGATCATCTCGTTCGCGGAGGTGTGCATTCCGGCGGCCAGAGGAAACATCTTGGAAGCGAACTCATGCAAGGCCGCCCTGCCGACCACGGGATCGAAATGAATGCCACCGGGAGCACTGACGATGTGGAACGAGCCGTCTTCGGTGAACAAGGTGGGCCAGGCATCGGCGTCGATTTCATCGACGCAGTAACAATGTCTGTAGAGGACTTGCTTGATCGCTTCTCGATCGTCGAGGTCCATCGTACGATTATGACAGGGGGTCCGGTGGCAGACCGCGAACGTGTGTTCGCGATGGGGCTAGACTTGGTAGCGTGTCGTTCGTCGTCCAACCCTCTCTGTTCGGCTCCTTGGGCGAACTTGGCGTCGCGGAGCTGGGCGACGCCGTCGAGCGCCGGCCGCTGTCAGACGGCGCCTGGGTCGATCTCCGGCCGGGCTTCGTGACCGCGGCCGACGAGCTCTTTGATGTACTGGCCAGCGTGGTGCCGTGGCACGGAGAGCAAATGCACATGTACGACAGCATCGTGCGGGTTCCGCGTCTCCTTGCCGGCTACGGGGAGGGCGAACCGCTGCCCCATCCGGTGCTCGACGAGGCCCGCTCGGCTCTGAGCGCCCACTACGCCGAGGAGCTCGGCGAGCCGTTCGTCAGTCTCGGGATGTGCCTGTACCGCGACGGCAACGACAGCGTCGCCTACCATGGGGACCGCATTGCCCGCGAGAGCCCGCGCGACACCATGGTGGCGATCGTCTCGCTCGGTGCCACCCGGCCGTTCGGCCTGCGGCCGAAGGCGGGCGGTCCGGGACTGCGACTCAGCCTCGGCCACGGGGACCTGCTCGTGATGGGCGGAAGTTGCCAGCGAACCTGGTTGCACGGCATCCCCAAAGTGGCCAGCTGTCTCGGCGCACGGATCAGCATTCAGTTCCGCCCGCCCTGGGGCGAGCGCTTGGGCGACTCGAAGACGTAGCCGGATGCGCGACGATCTGATCATCGGTGAGGACGGCAAGGCGCGCTGTGGTTGGATCACGGCTGCTGATCTCGCGTCGGTCCGCTACCACGATGAGGTCTGGGGTACGCGCACCTACGAGGAATCGGCGTTGTTCGAGGCGCTCACCCTGGGTGTGTTCGAGGCTGGGCTCAGCTGGTCGATCGTGTTCGGCAAACGGGATGGGTTCCGAAGCGCCTTCCACGGCTTCGACGTTGAGCGGGTGGCGGCGATGACCGAGAAAGACGTCGACGACCTTGTGCACGATCCCGCGATCATCCGTAACCGAGCCAAGATCCAGGCCACCGTCGAGAACGCCCGAGCGATGAGCTCCGCGGCGCCGACCCTCGCGGAGCTCGCGAGGTCGTATGAAAGCGACCGCAAGCGCGCGCCCCGCTCCCTCGCGGACATCCCAACGTCGACGCCCGCGGCGGAAGCGTTCGCCAAGCAGTTGAAGTCGCAGGGCTATCGCTTCGTCGGGCCCACGAGCGTGTACGCGTTCATGCAGAACGTCGGAGTCGTCAACGACCACCTTCACGGCTGCTTCCGAGCCACCGACTACAAAGCTCGAGGCTCATGATCGCGGCCTGAGTGAGGAGGACCCGTTGTCCTCGGCCCCGGCGCGCCGCATGTCGCCCCCTAGAATGGCCCAAGTTAACCCGCTCCGCGGGGCTCGGGCAAGCCCGAGCCGGAAACGCGTCGGTGCCCCCGCCGCTTGGTCCTGCGACGGAGCCCGTTACTACGGTGTTACGTGCCAGCGGGTACTACTCGCGCCGTGCTCCGAGTCGGCCCGAGATATGTGGCCATGGCAGCGGCGGTAGGCGCCGCGACGGTGATCGCCGCCTGCGGCTCAAACTCCGGTGGTTCATCGAGCCTGTCGGGAGCTTCGGCCAGCGCCGCCGCCAGCTCGATCCAGGCGCAGTCGCACACCGAGTCGCTCAGGTTCGCACGCTGCATGCGCTCGGATGGCGTTCCGAACTTCCCCGATCCCCAGGGCAACGGAAGCTACGGAGTGAAGTCTTTCGCCCAGCAGTCGAACGGCAGAACGATGTCGATCAACGGCGTGTCGGTCAGCGCCCCGGCCTTCCGCTCCGCGATGGCGAAGTGCAACCAGTATCTGCCGCAGCCGCCCGCCCCGACGACCCCCCAGTTGGCGGAGCTTCGCGTGCTCATGGTGACGTGGGCGAAGTGCATGCGCAGCCACGGGCTTCCGGACTTCGGTGACCCGACGATCACCGCCGACGGCCACAGGATCATGCACGGCGAATTCAATATTGGTTCACCGGCGTATTACGCCGCGCGCGACGCGTGCGACCCCGGGCTCGATCGGTCGATAGCGGCCGCGGGACTGAGAGCGATGGCCCCGTCCTAACCCCTGCTAGAGCGATGGCCCCGTCCTAGCCCCTGCTCGCCACGGTGGCGTAGGATTGCGCCGTGCCGTTTACGCTCAGGAACCTCAGGGAGGACCTGGATGACATCGGATCCAGGTTCGACGGCGCGCCGGACCTCGAGTTCCGCATGGCGACCGGGGCGCTCGAGCTCGAGCGATCCGGCCTGAGCTACCAACGCGTCCCTCCCGGTTATCGCTTTCCGTACGGCCACACGCACAAAACGCAGGAGGAGGTGTATGTGGTCCTGCGCGGGAGCGGGCGGATGAAGCTCGACGACGAGATCGTCGAGCTCAAAGAGTGGGACGCCGTGCGCGTCCCGCCCGGTACGTGGCGAGGCTACGAGGCGGGGCCGACGGGCCTCGAGATCCTCGTCATCGGCGCGCCCAGCCTCGGCGATGCTCAGCGCGAAGACGTCGAGGGCCAGCGCGACTGGTGGGCTGACTAGCGTCAGGTAGGTGAACGTGAAGCCGGGAGAGGTAACTCACTCAGTTGTAGTGTGCTGCCCGGCGGCGAAGCGGTAGCGATTCGGTCGCTCACCCTGAGGTCGACTGAAACGCTGCGATCTCGGTGGCAATGCTGTGCGCGAACGCTTCCGGTCTCGAGAGGAACGGGTGATGCCCGGCCGCGAAGTCGACGGCGCGAGCATCCCCTCGTACGCGTCGCCGCTGCGCCTCTGCTGGGGTTGCAAGGTCCTCGGTGCACACGAAGTAGGTCGCCGGCTTCTGGCGCCAAGCGATCTGGCGCGGTGGCTGGTGAACGGCGTCAGCGACTGCCGCGTCGAGACGGGACAGCGCCTCATCGGTCGTTGACTCGTCGCAGTCCTGGAGGAAGAACCGCCGAACCATGTAGGGGTCGACCCCGACAGTGCCATCCTCACCTGGCCGCATCCACGGTGCCGGTTCAGAACCGATGAGCTCGGCCTGTGACTCGCCGGCATCGGGCATCACCGAGGTCACATAGATCAGCCCGATGACCGGCTCGTCGGCGCCGGCTTCGGTGATGATCATTCCCCCGTACGAGTGGCCACAGAGGACGACCGGGCCGTCGACCGAGCGGATCGCCTCGCGACAGGCAGCGACGTCGTCGTAGAGATCCCCAAGCGTCGAACCTGTCTCGCCACAGCTCGGCAGTGGGACGGCGACCGTGGTGATCCCTCGCTCGGCGAGCGGCTTAGTCATTCTCTCCCACCACCACGCGGCGTCGCGAACGCACGCGCCGTGCACGAAGATCAGCGTGGGCATGCGCAAGACATTAGCGCAACCGTCGAGTTGCGCCTTGGGTGCGGTCGTCTGCTCCATTCACGAGAGGATGTCGCACAGAGGGGATGAAGCGGGAACCGGCTGTGGGGAGATCACAACCGCGTCCTCCACGGGATCGGCGCAACCGCGAACGATGCGGATTTGGTTCCGGATGCGCATACCAGGACGCCATTGTTCGCGCGCTCGCAGCCGACGGCGGGTCCGCGACCTGTAGCCCGCTCACAAGGCGACGGCCATCTTGGGCTGCCGGCCGCGGATAGGCTGAAAGATCTAGCCGACGCCATGAGCGACGCAGAGACGTTGGAGCCGGTCCATGGCCTCCGATGGCCGGTCTGGTAGTGCGTCGAGCGCGTCGGCAGCGCGCCTGAGGGCCTCGATCGTCACGGCTCGGGCTTCGAGCGCGAAGCGTCCCAGCCAGCGGACGGCCGCTCGCTCGTAGCGCTCCCGATCGCCATCCCGCAGGACGAGGCAGATCCGCAGAGCGTCGTCGAGCGCGATCTGCGGCAGCTCCCGAGCCGCGGCGATGACCAGCGTCTCGTTCCCCGTGTTGAGCGCTCGCCGAAAGCGGGCGTAGGGGCTGCCTTCGCTGGTCATGCGAACATATGTTCCCACGGGCTAGGCCTGGGCGCAAGCTATGGGCCAACGACCGCCCGGCCAGCCGTCATGATCAACGGGAATGTTGCAGCAGTCCGACCATGTTCGAGCAGCTGCATACGCATCCGTTCGCCGGGACGGCTGCGTGTACCGGCGCATCCGCCGACACGACACGGTCCACGACCAGACGCTTGAGATCACATTCCTTGAACGCGGCCGCGCGGGGACGCTGAAACGTCGGTGGCCGGATCGGCGTGGCGCGCTTCGTGTTGGAGCAGGAAGCGTTTGGCCCGAAGTCCGCCGGAGTAACCAGTGAGGTCGCCGTTCGCGGCGATCACGCGGCGGCAGGGAATCACGATCGAGAGCGGGTTGCGGCCGTTCGCCGCCCCGGTTGCGCGGTTTGCGCCGGGTCGCCCCGCGCGACACGCGAGTTGTGCATAAGAGATCGTGTGGCCGTACGGGATCGTGTCGAGCGCTCGCCAAACGCTGAGCTGAAACGGTGTGCCTCTCATCGCGAGTGGAAGCTCAAACCTGCTGCGGTCGCCTTCGAAATACTCCTCGAGTTGTCGCGCCGCTTCGCGAAGGAAGGGTTGAGTCGGGTCTTCGCGCGGGTGGTCGCCGAGCAGTCCGGGCGTGAGCGTGTCGCCGGGTGGAAGCACAGCTCGCAGACCATCGTCCCCTGCGAGGAGCGTGATCGCTCCGAGCGGGCTCGCCACCGTGCAACAGACGAGGGTCAATTCAGCTCCAGAGCTGGCATGTCGATGCGGTAATCGTCTCAGGCAGCACGTCGGCTGCATAGAGCCGGGAATGCGTCCAAGCGCGGCTCAGGGCGATTGACATGCTTTGCTGGCGCTCCGGAACGCCGGCGAGACTATGAGCGCGGTGAACCGTGACAGCGATAGCGGTGGGGGTGGTATCACCTGGCGTCCGTTCTCGTAGGTCGGGTCCGGGTAGTTGGGCACACCGTGGCTGCGGACGCATTGGCTGGGCGGCCGTAAATGCCGGCGAGGGGCTCAGCTCGAAACTGAGGGGAATCTGGACGCCGGCGCTGGCCTCTGGATCGGGGAAATCGGGAACGCCGTGAGTGCGCATGCAGGTTGCGAATTTGACCCCGACCGCGTGGTCGTTCGCTCCGGCCGTACGCGGCTTGCTCGAGGATCCGCAGGCGGCGAGGACGACCACGCAGCCAAGGGCGGCGAGGGCGACTGCGTGCCGTGAACGAATGTCCGCTGTCAGAGCCATCTTGTGGTCGAAGATGGGGAGCGCGATCGTTATATGGCGTCGGGCGTGACGGCACCGCTACCGTGTTATGCCGCTGTAGCGCGCGGTCGGGCATCCTGGATCTCGCAGCCGGTTGAGCCCAGTCGCGCTCTGCCGGACGCCGACGATGACGTCCTCGTTACACAAAGACCGACCGGGGCTCGTCCTGAGCCCCGGCCGCCAGAGGCGAGCTGGAGATTCAACAAGCATTCGATGCGTGCGCGCGATGAGGCTGCCTAGATTGCCGGCTCGGCTGACCGGCCGGTCGGCTCATCCCACAACGACCGTCCGCTGGCGGCTGACGTTGCTATACGGCGGCCTGTTCTTCGTCTGCGGAGCGGCGCTATTGGGGATCACCTACGCGCTCGTCTCCCACGAGATCAACGTGACGGGTCAGGGCGTCTCCTTGTACAGCGCCGGCGGCCCGCCGCACGGCAGCGTTACGGGCCGCGCGGCACAGTTGCCGCCTCCCACCTTGCCCGAACCCAAGACGCCTCCGGCGGTTGCGCGCATCCTGCAGTCGTCTGCGGGTCAAGAGTTCTTGCGGCTCGTGGAGATCCAGGAGCGGGTCGATCAGTTGCATCAGCTCGAGCTGTGGTCTGGGGTCGCGCTTGGCATCATGGCGGTCGTCTCGATGCTGCTCGGGTGGGTCATCGCCGGACGGGTTCTCGCCCCGTTGCGCGCGATCACCTTCACCACCGAGCAGATCTCCGACACCAACCTCCATCAGCGGCTGGCGATGGGCGGCCCACGGGACGAGCTCAGGCAGCTCGCCGACACAATCGACAGGCTCCTGGAACGCCTCGAGGTCGCGTTCGAGGCCCAGCGGCGATTTGTCGCCAACGTCTCGCACGAGCTGCGCACACCGCTGGCCACGATGCGCGCCACGCTTGACGTCGCCGTGGGCAAACCCAACGTCCCGCTGCAGACGCAGGTGCTCGACGCGGAGCTTCGCGAGGATCTCGACGAGGCCGATCGGCTGCTCGAGAGCTTCCTGACACTCGCGCGTGCGCAGCGAGGCGAGCTCGGAGCGCAGGTCTCGGTGTCGCTGGCGCGACTCGCCGGCGACGCGCTCGCGGCCCGCGGCGAGGCGATCGCCGCCAAGCGGCTCGAGCTGCATGCTGCGCTCGCTCCCGTGTACGTGATGGGGTCGCAGACGCTTCTGGCAAGGATGGTCGACAACGTGATCGAGAACGCCGTGCGGCATAACCAAGCGCGAGGTTTGGTCAACGTCGAGCTCGAGCGTGGCGTCGAGACGGGGCGACTCGTCGTCGAGACCGGCGGCACGGTCCTGGATCAGCGCCACGTGACCGAGCTCGCCCAGCCGTTCAGGCGACTCGGCGCCGAGCGGACCGGCTCACAGAACGGGCACGGGCTTGGGCTCTCGATCGTCGCCGCCGTGGCCGCCGCGCACGGCGGCGCGCTCGAGCTGCATGCCCGCCCGCAAGGCGGACTCCGGGTCCAGATCACCCTGCCCGCCGCAAACGTCGCCCAACCAGCGTCGATGTCGGTATGAGGGTCCTGGTCGTCGAGGACGCCTCCCGCTTGGCGAACAAGATCGCTGAGGGCCTGCGCGACCACGCGATCGCCGTCGACGTTGCCTACGACGGGCATGAAGCGGCCGCCAAGCTCAACCTCACTTCCTGCGACGTCGTGGTGCTCGACCGAGACCTCCCCGGAATCGACGGCGACACCCTCTGCCAGACGATCGTCGCAGCAGCCGAGCCGGCGATGATCCTCATGCTGACCGCCGCCGGTGCTGCTGAGGACCGCGTCGCCGGCCTATCGCTCGGTGCCGACGATTACCTCCCCAAGCCGTTTCATTTCCCCGAACTAGGCTCAGACGCAAGCTCGGAGAGCCGCAAGTCATCCACACCACTCCAGGCATCGGCTACAGGATCCCTTAGACCACGGGCGGGGTGCAACGTCGCTGCCTCGACGCAGCGGGGCTGGGCGGGAACGCGCCCGCCAGCGGCGCTGTTCGGCATTCTTCATGGCATGGCGTTGTACCCCACCTATCCCCTCTGCTCGCCGCGGCTATGTCTGCGGCCGCTCGGCGAACCGGACGTGGATTCGCTGGTCGCCTACCGATCCCTTCCGGACGTATGCCGCTACGTGCCGTTCGAGCCTATGGACGCGGCGGCCGTGCGCGAGCGTCTGCACGGTCCGTGGGGTCGATCGGTCCTCGAGGCCGAAGGCGAAGCATTGTTGCTCGGCGTCGAGCTCATCTCGAGCGGAGAGCTGATCGGCGACGTCATGCTGAGATGGACCTCCGCGACCGATCGGGGCGGCGAGATCGGCTACGTCCTTCATCCCGCCTACTCCGGCGATGGGTTCGCGACCGAGGCCGCGCACCGGCTGCTACATCTCGCCTTCGACGAGCTGGGTCTTCATCGTGTCATCGCGCGAGTCGACGCCGAGAACCAGGCCTCAGCCCGTCTCGCCGCCCGCCTGGGAATGCGGCAAGAGGCACACCTCATCCAAAACGAATGGTTCAAGGGTCGCTGGAGCGACGAGCTGGACTTCGCCCTCCTCGAAGCCGAATGGCACGCGATGAACCACGACGGCTGTCTTGTGGACCCGCCGAACTGACGCCACTCAGAGGACGCATCTGCCGCTGGGGTCAGCCGTGTCAGGGTCTTGACTTGGGCGCGGCGGGCAAATACGCTTGTCTGCGTTGGATCGTGAGCAGCAGACAGGACGTTTGCAGCTGCCGGGGATCGATGGACCGGGATTCGGCCAATGACACTAACTACCCTAAGCGAGCCCCGCTGACGTTCGCGCGTCCCGACGCGACGCCCCCATGCTGCCGAAACGGGGGCGCCTTGACGAACCACACACGTGATGCTGCGAGGCGTGCTGATTCCGAGCCGCGTCATGGCCGCGTAAAGGACATCGCAGCCGCTTCGACGCGGGTCGCGCGGGTTTTGCTTTCGCGGCATCTCGAGCATGCGCTCACGACTCGCCGCTTCACCGTGCGATCGATCATTGCCCTCGCGATCACCCTCGTCGTCGTTGCAGCGGCAGTGGAGCCCAGTTTCGCCTTCGCAGCTCAGGCTCAAGGCGGTAAGCAGATAACGACATGCTCTGACGAAACGGTTCCGGTCTTACTTGACTTTGTGGCCTGCGTTCGGAGGGCGCCGTCTGCGGCCGTAAAGGCATACAGGGTCACTCGCAGCGCGAGCACGGTCGCGGACCGGTCGTCCACGATAGCTGCGAGCGCATCAGGCTCGACCTGGACGACGCAGACGACACCGGGTCTCAGCGGGCCGCCCGACGCGGCCCTGACTGGCGTGTCGTGTGTCTCCGCGACGTTCTGCATGGCGGTGGGGGGCGCTGACTACGGCCTTGACAGCGCGCAGGAGCCGCTGGGACTCGAAACGTCCGGCGAACGCTGGGACGGCTCGTCATGGACGGTCGTCCCGACTCCGGTGGCAAGGCCGAATCCGGAGCTGGAGGCGGTTTCGTGCGCGTCGGCGACGTTCTGTGTCGCCGTTGGCCAGACCGCCGGCAACGGATTCGAGATACGCAATGCTCACGCCCTCGTGGAGGCATGGAACGGTGTCGACTGGAGGATTCAGCCGACATCGGCTGGATCCGTGCCGGAGAGCGGCCTGTCCGGGGTGTCGTGCGTCTCGAGTTCGTTTTGCATCGCGGTGGGAACCACGTCCGCGTTGGCGAGCGGCGGGTCGTATCCCATCGGCGCCATCTGGAACGGATCCAGCTGGAGAAACATGAAGATCCCGGCGACGAGGTACGACGGCGAGCTATCGGCGATCTCGTGTGTGGCCGCGACCGAGTGCATGGCGGTGGGCTCTTACAGCGTCAACAGGATTGGGGTCGAGGAACAACGACCACTCGCCGAGCGCTGGGATGGACACAGTTGGACGACCGCTCGACCACCCGCTGAACTGGACCGCTATCGCGGCAGGTTGTATGCCAACAACACGTGGCTTACGGCGGTTTCCTGCCCGTCGCGATCGTTCTGCCTCGCGACGGGCGATGCGGAGCGGGCACAAAATGGCATCTTCGATGGCGGCTACGCCAGCCGGTGGAACGGGACGCACTGGGCGACGGCGACGGTTGGCCTGCCAAGACACAGCCCGCTCGACGGGATCTCGTGCCTTTCGAGCACGGACTGCTTCGCGGCCGGCCAATTCGACAACGGGATCTTCCCAGCACCGTCCACGCAGCAGCCGCTCGTCGAGAACTGGAACCGCACGAGCTGGACGAGCATCACGCTCCCACACGTCCCGACAACGCCTGGCAGCACGTTCAACTTCACCAGCTCCGGCAATCCGAACCTCTCCGGCATCTCGTGCGTGCCGGCGGCCGGCTGCACGGCGGTCGGCGAGCAAGCTCAGGGCAAAGATTCGGCGAACCTCGGGCAGAGCGACATGGCCACTGCTGGCGCCGGCGCCGGCGTGATGGTCAGCTCCCCAGCCTGACGCTTCCGCGTTATCTCGATGCTCTCGAGCCCTGGAGCCGGGTCGATCACTGAGCTCGATGCGATCGAATAGGGTTGGCGTGGTCGACGTTCTGGGCGGCGAGGTCGGCGGGAGATGCTAGTTTTAGCGAGCGAGCCTCATACCGCCGAGTACAGGGGCGAACGGTTTCGGCGGGTCGGGTATGAGCCTCGCTCGGCGGGGCGCTCCCTGCGGGAGCGCTGGGGCCTGTCGCGGGTTGGTGGCCACGGTTAGCCTCCGGTTCTAGTTCTGAGGCCCTCGTGGGGCTAACGACCTTGCGATCGTCAGGAGACCGCCCGTGGCCACGATCTCTAGCCTACTCGCCGACCATGTGACGCTCGAGGTCCGGTCGGTCGATCGGTTGTTCTTTCAGGGCTATGTGCCGCGGCTGCAGACCCAGTTTCAGGTGATCCGGTTTCTGCTCGATCGTGGTTTCCCGATCCCCTCGCCGGCGGTGCTGGGGCGGATCGGCCGCGAGTACACCGCCGCGGTTGAGCGATTCATCGCCGAGCACAAGATCTCCGTCGAGCGCTTCCAGAAGGGCGAGGTCAAGGAGGAGACCGCCCGCCGCTATTTCGAGACCGCCGAGCGGGAGAGCCGCTTCGGGGTCGTGATGCTCGGCGTCGCGCAGGAGCGCACCTCGGCCTGGCGGGGGTGGCGGGAAGGGGGCCCTGACGGCCACCCGCATTTCGAGTACCGCCGCCAGTCGATCTTCCCGAACAACTACTACTGGTACATCCGCGATCCTGACTGGGGACCCGCGTTTCTGAAGACCACCGCGTACGCGCCGTACTCGGTATGGCTATATCTGAATGGGAATGAGTGGGCCAAGCGCCAGGCGATCCAGCGCGACATTCGCGTTCACGGCGCTGGATAACGGGTTTGCCGCGTGCGAGGACCCCGCGGCGCTGGCCGAGATCTGCGCAAGCCTGCAGGCCGCCGACGTGCAAGCGTTCTTTGACCGCTGGCAGGCGGCGTTGCCCTCGCCGCTGACCGCGGAGGACCGCGCCCGCGGGTACGGCCACGAGCTCGCGTTCCGCCAGGCCGAGATCTCTGACACCCGGATGTTCGACCGCCCCGCGGCCGGCCGGGCGTGGTTTGAGCGCACGCTGCCGGACCAGCTGACGCTGGGCCGCCCCGACCAGATCGCGATCGTGTTCGGCCGGCGTGTCACCAGCCGTACGCCGGGACGGTTTCACACCAAGATCTTCAACAAAGGCGTGCGAGCCCGCGATCCAGGTTCACTACCGCGCCTCGAAGGTCAAGCAGTACTTCAAAGAAGGCCGCGCGCTCAGGACCGAGACGACCGTCAACGACACCCGCGACTTCGGCGTCGGCCGCCGCCTCACCCACGAGAACTGGAACGCGCTCCTCGCCATCGGCCACCGGGTCAACCAGCGCTTCCTGGACCATCAACTCCAGGCGTGCCAGTGCGCGCCAGACGCCACGACGCTCCAGCGCGTGGTGCTGCCATCCATCGAAGATGGCCTACCAGCCCCCGGCCTGCGCTTCGGCGAGCCGCGCACGATGGCGCTGCTCGCCTGCCTGTGCTGCTCTCAGCACCTCTTCGCAGGCCTGACGAACCGCTCGCTGCGCGAGCTGATCGCCGGGCTGATCCCCGGCTACAGCGCGCGGCAGATGACCTACGACCTCCGGCGCCTGCGCCGCAAGGGGTTCATCCAGCGGATCCCCCGCACCCAGCGATACCAGCTCACCAGCGAGGGACGCCGACTGGCCGTCTTCCTCACCAAGACCTACACGCGGATCGTCAACCCATCCCTGGCCGAACTCGACCCCACACTCCCCGCCGCACATCGCCGACCGCGCACCACTCGCCAAAACCTGGCGAGCGTTCGAGCACGCCATCCAGGACCGAATCACCGAGGCCGCTATCGCAGCCTGAAAAGATGACTCGTTCGTGAACCTTTCAACGGCCTAGCGGAGCTACTCCGGTGTCCGGGACTTCGCCCGGAACCGGTGGCCCCTTCGGGGCAGTCTGGCCGACGCGCCCGGTTGACCCGTGCGCCCGGTCGGGCCTACGCCCGGGTTGAGCCCCAGCGCGGTGTGAGCCTAGAGTCGGCGGATGACCGACCTGTTCAGCGAGCGGTGCGGCGATCTGCTGACGGGCGGCTATGACTGCCCGGACCGGATCGTCCTGAACGCGTACTACCAGATGGGGCATGCGCCCGGGGGCTTCCGGGTGTGGTGGCGGCGGTGGCACGACGACGGCGATGAGCAGTTGGACACCGCGCACCTGATGCGGCTCGCGGGCCGGTTCGCCCGTCGACTGCGCGCGTCCGCTGAGGCGCATGGCATCCCAGTGATCGATTGCAAGGCCGGCGAGCGCAAGCATCGGATCGCCGAGGAGTATCTGGCCGAGCATCCGGACGTGCGCGTGGGCGTGTTCATGATCCTGGTGGCTCGGTCGCCGGCGCTGGTGTGGAAGGTCGACCGGTCTGCGAACGGCGTGATCCATCACCTGGAGAAGACCAGGCAGTTCGTCAACCACTACTCGTTTCACATCATCGACCCGACGTGGGGGCATGTGACGATCAAGATCAGCGGCCACCCGCCGTTCGGCGCGCAGGTGATGCTCAACGGCCACGAGTACGTCGCGGCCGCTGCGCGCTCAGCGGGGATCGGCTACACGAAGGAGGGCAACTGCTTCACACAGGTCAGCGACCCCGAACGCCTCGCTCAGATCGCAGACACCCTGTCCGGACCCGGGACCATAGGGCGTCTGAGCCAGGTCATCGACCGGTGGATCTACACCGCGTGCCTGTGCTACGGGCTCAACATCGATGAACAAGAGCAGAGCGGGTTTCGCTACGACTACTCGGTCTACCAGGTCGAGTACAGCCGCAACCTGGTGTTCGCATCCGGCGCGGTCATGGACCGCCTGTTCAACACGATGGTCGACCGCACCCGATCCCGGCTCGACATCCCGATGGTGCGCACCCTGTTCGGCAGCAAAGGCCGCCCGCACCGCCCCGGCAACGACCTCTCCCCTCGACAGGCAGTCGTGATCGAGAAACCTCGGTGGAACCTCACGATCTTCAAGGTCCACTTCGGATACTTGACGCTGAAGGCGTACACCAAAGGCGAACGCGTCCTGCGCTTCGAGGCGATCGCGCATCACACCAAACAGCTCGGCTGCGGCCGCAGACTGGACAAGTTCCCGCAGATCATCACCCGGCTGACCGGCATGGTCGACCGCTTCACCAGCATGCTCGACTGCGTCGAGCTCGGCTTCCTACCCGACGGGATCCTCGACGAGCTTCCCGCCCCCTCGCAGCTCGCCGCAACCCGGGTCGGCGGGATCGACCTCAACCGGCCCCGAGTCCGGGCCGCGCTCACCGCAACGCTCGCCCTCGCGGTCGCTCCGGCCGGCTTCACCGTCGCCGAGTTCACGACAAAAGTGCGGGCGATGACTGGGCAGACCCCGGAGGACTACAGCATCCGGCAAGGCGCCTACGACCTCCGCAAGCTCCGCGGCAAACGACTCGTCCTCAAACCCGGCCGCACCCGCCGCTACCACGTCCCCGAGCTCGCCGCACGCACGATCGCCGCGCTACTCACCCTCCGCGACAAGGTCATCGGCCCCCTGATCGCCGGCATCCGAACCCCACGACAAGGCCGCCCGCCGAAGAACTGGACCACCATCGACCGCGACTACGAAACCCTCCGCCGCGAAATGCAGACCCTGCTCAACGACCTCGGCATCGCAACCAAGGGAACCGCCACATCGACAACGAATTGTCGATCGCGTCCCGCAACCCTCTAGTTCACTGCGCAGGCAAGGAACCAGATCCGCGCCGGGACCTCGCCGTCCTCGCAGATGTTCCCACGGCCAGCCAGCGTCCAGACACGCCCAGCGGCGCGGAACACGACCGTGACATCGTCAGCGATGTGGCCGTGGACATCGATCAGATCGCCACGAGCGTAGCTCCCAGCGCATTGCCATCCTCTGGATAGGTAGCTGGGTGCGAGCGACCGCTCATGAAAGGCGCGCTCGAGTGCCGCGGTCAGCGCCGATCTCGTACATGGCGGGTGGGGACCAGCCGAGATCTGGCTGACGCGGGACACCTTCCCAGCAGTCATCCGGAAGCCCTCGCCGGTCGCGACGACCGTGCATACCACGCCCGTGACAGTGATGCCGACTGCGCCGATCGGGATGCATGCGAACGGGCCGACCGTCGGCTCCGGGTTGTCCAGCAGGAGGTTCTTGTACGCGGCCCCCGGCCAAAGGATGCACCCCGGCGAAGAGCCCTGAGGCTGATTGCACGTCGCAACCTTAGAGTCGGGCGTCACCGTCGCTGAGATGGTTTGGGATGACGTCGCGCTCTGGCATGAGACCGAAGCTGTCGTCATCGAGCACATCACGTCGCTGCTGCCGACACTGAAGCTGAGGCGCGACGGCACGGCCGCGACACCCGCGGGTGCCAAAGCCGCCGCAAACATCGCCGCCATGAAAACGAGCCTCAAACGCACAATTCCCCCGAGCATCGAGCCAGCAACGCACGTCCGGTAATGATCGGCGCAACCACACTGAACCTGATCGGTTGACGGTGACGGACCGGTTCAAGCACAGCCCGCTCGCGAGCGTGCGCGCCCTGCCCGGTTCGAAAAAGCATTCGCAAACGTCTCGCCCCAAGATGCTTCCGCTCATCCCGTCTGAAATCGATCGTACACTCGGCGGACCCCGAAGTCAATGGCCGAACCGACGGCAACCGCGACAACACCGCACAGGGCGCTCCGATGACAACAGCGGTTGACGCCGCAGAAATCGCGCTCACGGTCTTCGACGCGTGGAACGCGGACGATTTCGAACGGGCACGGGCGGTCCTAGCGACGGACTTCACCGCAATGCAGGTTGGCACCGATCAAATCTACCTTGGAGCTAATGGGCTCCGACACGAGTTCGATCTCTGGCGGACCGCACTGCCCGACGGGCGGATCGACGTTACGAGGGTGATTGCGGCCGACGACCACGTCGCAATTGAGTCGGTCGTGCGGGGCACACACGACGGGCCGTTCGCTACAAGCCCATGCGCTCCCGCGAGCTAGCCGCGCGCGTCGAGCGCTCTGTCGGCAGGCGAGCTCGTGCGAGTCGGCCAGAGCGGCAGCGGTGGTTAGATGGGTTTGACAGTCGTGATCGTTACCTTGAAGAACGGGACGTACTTATTGGTGCCGTAACCCCAGCCCGCGGTGATGCGCCTGGGAAGCACGAACTCGCCGAACCGCCCCTCCTCATAAACGTCTCCACCGAATGGCAGATAGTCGAAGGCACCCTTGGTTACCTGACCCCATCGTTGCGCTGAGAGGCTGACGAGCCGGCCGTCCGGGGCGATGCGCATGTGGACCTCGACGTGCTCTGGGGCGTTGTCGGTGATGGCGACGATTTCGTCCTCGCTCTCGACGCGCCAGGTGTAGCCACGACCTGGGAGCAGCGAGCCGGGCGCAAATACAGATTCAAGGGCCGCCCGGCCGGCTGCCGAGCGAACGACGTTCGTGTCGGCTTGCTCAAAGAGCTTCCATCGGCCCAGGAGCCTTCCGCTCATGCTGCCGGTGCCATTTTCGTAACGATCGGTCACGACAAGTGGACGCAGCGGACCGAGACCGACGGAGGCACGCCATACGAACGACGTCCCGTCGCATCGCTGCGAGGCGACGAAAGGCAGCCAGACACCCACCTTGATGCGCCCGGACATCGTCAGCTCGACGCCACGTGGAACGGCCGGCCCGCTCGGGAGGGCGTGCGTCAAATATCGCCGAACCGGCTCGGGCAGGCCGTCGCCGCTCGTCATAGCCCCTGACTCTAAGCGCTGGCCGGGACCTCTGCATCGAACCGCATTGGCGTGGGCTGCACTCGCAAATCTGGAGCGACCGTATCGCGTTTGCCGAATGCGACAGCGCGCGTGGTCGGAGCGATCGCGTGCTGGCGTGCCTCCTCGTAAGCGGCTCTGGCGCCAAGCCGATCAGCATCGCTGGCGCGGCTACGCGGCATTCTGGATTGTTGTGATCGGCGCGCGGCTGAGCTTCACCTACGGCGCATACCACTGGTACAGCAACGCTCTCGGTCGCTGGATGGCCACCAACCAAGTGACCGTCAACGGCCTCACGGACGCGCTGATCCTGCTCGCGGTCGGGATGGTTTTGTCCCGCGCCGTCCGGTTCGCTCGCGTCCTCCGCGAGACCGCCCCGGTCCGAAGCGCCGCCGCCGGTACCTGGACGCCGAATCACCCCTCATACGGACCGGACGGCGAGGTCATGCACGCTGAAATGAGCACCGCCTACCGGCGGCTCAGCGACCGCAACGGTCGTGACCTCGGCGGCCGTCGTCATCGCCACCTCAGGGCTCGTCGTCACCGACTCCTTCATCACCTGATTCAGCGGAGCGACCGCGCACCGAGTCTGAACTGACCCAGGTTCCTCCCGATCCCTACTGGAGAACCGGACGCCCCGGCCAGCTGGCCGGGGCGTCTGCTGTTCACGCTCCTGGACGGCCTCGCCGTCGCGCGTCGAAGTGGGCAGCCGCGTTGCGTTATGTCCGCCGGCCCGCGGGGCCCGCTACCCAGCGACCTGCTACGCGCGCGCTTACTGGATCGCTTCGGTGCCGAAGATCGTCGTGCGGTGCATCTCGCGCCGCGAGGCCGGGTCAAAGGGCATCGCGCGGTGCAGGGTGCCGGTGTTGTCCCACATCACCGCGTCGCCTACCGTCCATGTGTGCGAGAAAACGAGCTCGGGCCGCGTCGCCCGGGCAAGCAGATCCTTCAGCAACGTGCGGCCCTCGTCGACGTCCATGCCGACAACGTAGTCGGCCGTCGCTCCCATCACTAGGGACTTGCGCCCGGACTCGTGCGTCCACACCAGCGGCTGCTCGGTCCCTCCCCGCTCCTTCCAGTTCGCCAGCTGCTCGGGCGTGGGATTCGGAGTGACGCCGCGCTGCACCGCTTCCATCGAGTGGCGCACGCGCAGGCTCGCGAACCGCTCCTTCTCCTCGTCAGACAGCTCGTCGTACGCGGCGTAGGTCGAGACGAACTCCGTCTCGCCGCCGGTCGGCGAGATTCGATGGGCCGTGATGATCGACGCCTTAGCCGGCTTCTTCTCAGCGATCGTGCCGTCGATGTGCCATTGGACGTTGCCTTTGAAGTACTCGCTATTTGGGTTGTTCGGTTCGAGGCTGATGATCATCACCTCGGGGACCTCATAGTTCGGGAACTTGACGACCTCGCCGAGCCGGCTGAAGAACTTCGCCTGCGCGTGGTCGTTGAGCTTCAGCTCTGGGAAGACCAGCGCGCCGTACTCCTCGCACGCCTCCATGATCGCCTGCGGCAGCCGATCGTCGCTCAACATCCGCTCGGCGTCAAGATCGAGCACCCTCGCTCCGACTGTCGGCGTTACCTGCTCGATTTTCAACGTGTTGGTCGTCGCCATCTCGCAATCTCCTCTTTTGTCGCACGACGAGCTTCGGCCGCGCTAGCTGTTCCAGTCCACGATAACGCCGCTGGGCGCGACTCGCAACGCAGGACGATGCCCGAGCTGAGCGTGCGTCCATCAGCCGCCGGTCGAGAACAGGTCGAAGCGCTGGCCGACCCGTCGCCACCAGCCATAGAGCGATCGAAGTGCTGCCGAGCGGGCGTAGCGTTGTCGCCGACGCGCGCCTGCTCGCCATTCCGACCTTGAGCTGGCGTCGAGCGCACCTTTACCTATGCACCGCGGTCTGTGACGAAGCAAGGTTGGGGGGTGCAGGTGCATGCGGGCGGCTGCAACTTCGCACGCGCTTGCGCGGCCGCACGTGTGGGCGCCGGCAAGGCCGGGTTGATTCCCGACGAAGGCCGGCTCGCGCTCGGGTCCGGGAAGTTCGGCATACCGTGTCCTCGCAGGCGGTCGGCGTACTGCACCGCTTGCGTGCCGGCAGATCTAGAGCTGCTGGGTTTGGAAGAGGAGCCGCGCGCGGCGAGTGCGATGGTGCTGACGGCGAGTCCTTCGACGAGGCGTGCCAGCGGCATGACGCGCTCAACTATCCGCGGCGCGCGTAATACCAATGTGACGCGTCATCAACCACGTCCTTGCCTACGCCTGGGCTTGCATCGGTCTACTGCAGCCGCCAATGGCACGCGGTTGCTGCGCGCTTGGTCCCTGGCGAGCTTGGGTTGATCGAGTTTGGAATCGCGAGGTAGGCGACTGGGGGCGCGCCCGGAGGAGAGTTCGGGCCGCCGAACCCGGCGATGTCGAAATAGGCGGCCTGGTTTGATGGCGGCGACGTCGTCGGGTCGGGGAACTCGGCAACGCCGTGGGCTCGCATGCACCGCGAGGTCTGGACGAGTTGAGCCATTACCTGCTCGGTCGCGCGTTGTGGGTTCGGCCCGTTGTTGGGGAGCAGGTGCACGCAGGCGGCGTGCGCGGATTGGAACGCCGGCGATTGCGTGTCGACTCCGGGGATCTGGCTGAGGATGAACTCCTTTGCGGCCCCGGGCGCGGTCGGGTCGGGGAAGCCAGACACCCCGTGGGAGCGCATGCAATCCGCGAACCTCACGAGGTCCTGACGGAGTTGGTCTTGGGCTTGGGCCTGGGTCGGATGGCCGGCGCCACTGGTCGATGCGGGCGAGTTCGAGCCACATCCTGCAAGCACCGCGACAGCGAGCCCGGCGATCGCAGCCGAGGCAATGACACGACGGCGTGCGCGGCGGCGGTTGTGGTCGCTCACACTGGCCTCCTCTCGGTGGGCGCCGAGCGTCGGTCGCTCGGCAGGTTGAGGGTCCCCCCAGAAGCTGAGATCCAGCTGAAGCCGGTGGGTCTTCAGGTGATCTTCAGCCGGTGGCGACGCCAATGGCGATGCGCGAGCCGATCGGGCGACTGGTGGCGGTCGAGGGCGAGAAGCCGATTGGTGATGCGACCATCTCTAGTTGCGCGCGGTCGCCGCGTCGTGCAGCCCGAGAGCAGCTGGTTGCCCGGGGCCCCTCGATATCGTGTCCGCGATGTCCGCGGGGAGAGCAATGCGCGGATAGTTCCGATAGAGCTCGCATGCGGGGTCATCGCAGGACTCCTGTTCGTGGGGCGGAGGTGTCCTACAAGCAGACGATCGCCGACCAAAAGGCCGGACGACCGTCACGAAAAGTGGGCGCGAGCGCGACACCGGGGCGCGCATAAATCAGGCCCTCAAAGGGGCGAAGCTGCGCGGCAGACTCAAAGCTCCTGACGTCTGCGCTTCGCTACGTCAGTCACCCGCGCCCTCCAACAACCTAACCCGTAGCGGGTCCGCCGACGACACCGGCGAGGACCACTCCTGCCCAAATTCGAGCAAAAACGATGGTGACGCCATCCCGAGGACCCGACGCGAGGCCACAGGAGGCGATCGCAGCCCCGCACGACGGGCACCCGGACGATCGGACCCCCGAGAATTGTTTTGCCCAGCCCCTTGACTTTCATCGGTCGCCAAAGGGGAAGCTGGACAGGGCCTCACGGGTCTGAGCGAAAATACCAAGCCTGGCCATGAACCAGCATCTGAATAGGCTTGTTTTCGGCGACCGGGAGACGGTCGCTGGGACCGTCTACGGGACGATCATCGTGATGTCAGTCCTCGCGGCCGGGGCGAGGCCATACGAACACCAGCTCTGGCGGCTCGTTGTCCTTGCGGGCGGGAGCGTTGTCGTTCTCTGGCTCGCGCACGTCTACGCGCACGGACTCGGGGAGAGTCTCAAGATCGGACGTCGGGTCACAATCGCCGAGCTTTCGTCGATTGCCCGTCGCGAGTACTCAGTAGTGGGCGCCGCGATTCTCCCGTTGGCCGCTGTCGGGCTCGGCGCTGCGGGGGCGCTGGCGGATCGAACGGCAGTCCAGCTAGCGCTCTGGCTCGGCGTGGCCACGCTCACGGGTCAGGCCATCCGGTACGCGCAGTTAGAGCGCCTGAGTCGGAGCGCGGCCTTCGTCACGGTCACTCTGAATCTCGCCATCGGCTTGGCAATCATCGCCCTGGAAGTTCTGATCGCGCATTAGATGAGTATCTGCGGGTTTGCCGACCCACCGCTGGGTGGAGAGAGTTCTGCATCGGCTAGAAGCAGCAGCACCATCCGCCAGCCAGACAGCCCAACGGCCGGGAGGCAGTTCCATGCGTTGAAGCAGGATCACCGGCGGCTAGTGCTGAATTCCACGAATCCGGAGCGGGAGGAGCGACCACTCGTGCTTGAGCCTTCCGAATTTGCGCTCGACCGCGCCGCGCTAGCGATACAGGTCGCGGGAGCGCTTGCTCTCGCGCGGGATGAGCAGGTGCGTGCGGCTGGCTTCCTTTCCGCGCTCAGTCAGAAGTAGCGACCCGAGCCTCTGTGACGTCGGCGAAGGCGATCTCTGCCAGCCTCCGCGTGTGGTCCCGCCTCGGCGGCCTAAGAAGAACCTGGCGCAAGGTGAAAGCGCCGCGGGACGAGCGGTCTAACCTTGCGGATTTGCTCATTAGCGATGGCTGACCTTATGGCCATGCTCGCACAAGCAACGGTGCGCCAGACCGCCGTGAGCGATCATGCACGGCTCGCAATCGATGCCGCGGTCCCGGTAGTCGTCGAGGGTGTGGAGCTGACGCAGATAGTTCCCGATCACATTCCCGGCCGCGACGGCCGCGTGATAGCTCTTGAATTCGTGCCCGCACATAGCGAGCTGTTCGCCAGTCGCCAGTTTGGTGGCAGAGACGATATGGATCATCCGTCCGGCGACTACGCGTGGACCGCTAGCGATCCGCGCGGCAGATGTTTCAACGCACGGCCAGCCGTTATCGCGAATATGGTCGACCCTGCCAGTAGCGGCGTGGCCGCCGACTAGAACGGTGGCAGTTTGTGGGGTCGTCAGCTCACATCGCCGTTGCGACGGAAGAACTTGGCGAACCAAGTGACGTGCCCGCAGGCGGTGCAAGCGTTCCTTCGGCTCCACCGGTGACTCCGTGTCAGTGTCGTACTTGGGACGGGGCATCAGATCGGCTCGCCACTCGAAGTGTACAGGGCACGGCACTTCGGGCACTGCAGAGCGCCAACCGTAGCGCGGTAATGCGCAACGGAACCGCAATCGCAGAGGAACGGCTCTGGACCGTCGGCGAACTCGCCACGGACGATCTCAGCGGCCTGACGACCGGTATAACCTTCACCGGTGTAGGCGAGCTCGCCGTGGATAGGCTGCTCGATCCAAGGATTCCGCGTCCACGAACGGACGAATGTAAGAACATCGTGCCACTTATCAACTCGCGGACCAAGTTTGTCAGGATCGCCATCCTGCGAGCGAGCGAAGAACCCGCCATTCGGCATCGCGACAACCTCCCACCCGGGGTGCTTCTTCAAAACCGCAACCTTCGACGGCTTCGGCAACCCAGCGGTTCTGGCGTTATCTTCACGGGAATAACTCATGCTCATCTCCTAGGGAATCGCCAGCGGGATGACAACCCGCCTGGCGGGTGGGGCGAGCGTTCCTGGGCTCCACACCCGATAGCGTCCGTGCCGTCGTTGGTGCCAGCATAGGCGCTAGCGGACGATACGTACAGGACCTCTTCGCTAACTATTCGCCATGGCCATGACACGCACGACGATCAGCCTCACCAGTTGGCCGCCCGAGAACGACTGTCTCAGGAAAGCTAGACCTGGTGTCCGAGACGATGGGCTTCCTCCTGCCTCCGAGCATGACGCGGCCTCGGACGCTGTAGGGCTTATCCCCGATGACGACTTGGCCCATCGCCCTGCCGTATTCCTCAACGAGCCGGTCATCGAAGTACCACGGGTAGCAGCGTCGACTCGATTCAAGTCAGATAGCTTCCCCGGAGCATGGACGAGTTCCTGACCGTGGCCGAGACCGCCGCGATCCTCAAGATGAATCCGCAAACCATCCGGAACCGGATCGACCGAGGCGAGCTGCCAGCGGTGCACATCGGACGGCGCGTGCAGGTTAGACGAGCGGACTTCGACGCGATGCTGGAGCAGGGCTACCGGCCCGGGCCTGCTCGAAGCCTGCACCCGACGATCTGGGATGGCGACATCCCGATGCCTGAGACTCCGTCGGAGGGTTCTCGCTCTCGTGGGCGCGGCTGATCACCGCCACAAGCGAGCTGTTGCTCTAAGAAACCGAAGCCAAAGCGCGTGCGGACTGCGGCGGATGTTCGTGGTTGCACGGAGCGACTGATTCGCACAGTTGGGAAGAACTGCGGCGAATCAGATCCGTCCGATCTTCAGGACATCAAGCGGCTGGAGGACGCGATCGATCAGGCATGGAGGATCGCGATCGATGGACTGCGCTTATCTCGCTTCACGGACGGGGACATTGCTAAGGCGCTCGGCGTCAGTCGGTTAACCGTGCTCAATCGCCGGCCAGCGAGCAGTCCTCGCCCGACCGGCGGCGCGGCGGCGCAGCGCCGATGCCCGCTACTCGACGAGGCAGCGCCTATCGACTCGGGCCGAACCGCTGGGGCATCCGCTACCGCGTGGATGGCAAGCTCCAGCGCAAGAGCCTGTTCCAGAGTAAGTCCGCAGCGCTCGCGCACCACCGGGAAGTGATCGAGCCGCAGATGCTCGGTATCCCACAGGCGACGCCAGACGTCACGCTGGCCACGTTTATCGAGATCTATCTCAGCCGCCACGCGGCTGCCGTTCGCCCGAGAACGATCTCCACGCCACGCGATCGGCTCCAGCACGCCATTCGCGCCTTCGGAGACATTCCCTTGCACGAGCTGGAGCGCATGGCAGACGAGATCGCAGGCTGGCAGTCGAACCTACCGCCGAGAGCGGGACACGGCATTACGCAAGCGCTCAGGCAGGTCCTGGATGCTGCTGTGCGCTGGGAGCGGATCGGAAAGAATCCCGCCAAGCTCGCTGCCCGCAATCCCAAGCCATCACCCCGCGCCGTGCGCGCGTTCTCTCGTGCCGAGCTGGACGCGATCGCGCTTGAACTGCCAGCGATCTACGCATCATTGCCGATGTCGCCGCTGCCACGGGACTATGGCCCGAGGAATGGCAGGCGCTCGAAAGAAAAGACTTGGACCGTAGCGGCGTCCTGAGCGTCCGCAGGACAGTCTCCAGCCATCAGGTAGTCGAACTCGCCAAGACATCTGCCAGCCGTCGCCAGGGACCGCTCTCTAGGCGCGCACTGGACGCGCTCGACGCCATCCCGCCACGGCTGGACACACCGTCGATCTTCCCTGCCGCTGGCGGTCAGCTTCTCAATCTCGACAACTTCAGACGCCGCATATGGGCGCCAGCGATCGAGCCAGCCGCGAGCCCGACACCGGCGCGGAGTACGACCTCAGAACGTTCGCCAGCAACGCGATTGCGGCTGGCGTGAGCGTCTCCGTCCTGGCTCGTGTAATGGGGACGAGCATCCCGATGATCGACCGCCATTACGGCACGCTGCTGGATGGCGCCAGCGCCGATATCGCCGATCGTCTAGACGCTTTCGACGCTGACCAGGACCAGGCTGCGGATGCGCTCGATGGCTGAGCGGGCTCCACTACCGGTACTTGTCGAGGACCGCCATCGCCGCGTCCAGACGCTCCACCTGCTCTTGTAATCCGGCAGCAAGCTCATCGTCCATTGGTGTTCCGGACCGAAGGCGCGCGGCGGCGGAGTAGTCAGCAGTGGCGGAGCGGACGGCAAGGTGGACACAGCCCATTCGTCCTTCGGCAAGTCGCTCAGAGCCTCGCGGTGCGCCTCCCAGGCCGGAAGGACGGCGAGGACCGTCGGAAGTGCCGCCACGTCTCGCTGGCCGATCGCCCAGGTCAGGCTCGACCGTCTCCAGCCAAGCTCGTCGAGCAGGACGCGAGCTGCGTGCTTCCGTTCACGGTTGCCACCAAACCTCCCACCGATCAGGCCACCCAGCCCGTCGAGCAGACGTCCGACGAGTGTCTAGCACCAAGGTAGACCTGCAAGTTCCGGCGGCGTTTGTGCCGCTACTGTGCCGCAGCGCTGGGGGCGCTCCTGTGGCCCAAACCACCAAATCCAGCGGGTTTGCTGGCGATTTGGCTGACGCGCCCGGAGAGATTCGAACTCCCGACCTTCGGTTCCGTAGTTCCGCATTTGCAGGGCATTTACTGTAGATGCGGGCAGTTGAGAGCATCTCAGTGCAGTTCGAGCAGATCAGAATTGCCGAGTTCGGGACATATCTCGCGACACGTTTTTTGCAGCCGCCGATGGCGTGCATCGGAGAGGTCGTTTGGTCCTGTCGCGGGCGCGACGGCCGCGATTCCGCGGAATCGTGCAGTCGGCGACATGAAAGCGCGTAGAGGTGCGAGAGCGCCTCCAACCAGACGACCCCTGTCGCGACAGGGGGATCGCCACGATGTAAGAGGTCGAGGCTGGGGAGTCGACGATTGAGCTCACCAAGTCCCCAGCGTCGGGGGCGAGGGCCTCGTGCCCGGCGAACAGCAGGTCCGTTTGCGAGCGCGGATCCACGCCTGCGTGTCGTGCCGTCGGCATGGAAAGGGCCGACACCGCTTCGTGACCGCCTATGTCCCGAGGCAGCAGTCCGGACGATGCCGGCGAGGCTGCTGCTCCGGTGCTTGCTGTTCACGAGTTCGTGGCTGACCGTGGAGCGCGGCCGTCAGGTCAGCGCCCCGGCCGCGGGAGCGCTGCATCGTCGGGGCGGACGGGCAGCCGTGGCTGCGGTAGCCGGCGTGGCTGTTGGCGTTCCGAACCAGCAGTCTCGGCCGCGTCAGACGGCTCGCCGAGACTGCCGCAAGTAGCCCGAGGCAGCGGTCTCGGCGCGCGTCGGACCACTGCTGGTTTCGGGACCCAGGTGCTAGCTCTCCGCGGGTCCGCTGGCTAGCACGGGCGATGGTTTCGCCGGGTGACGAGTGCGAGCGCGGGGCCCTGCTCATGGCGATAAGCGCGACTGCTTGTGAAGGGCGGGCGACACCTGCCTTTGCTGTCGCGGGGGTCTCCGGGGCAGAGGCGGTCGCGCGGCTCCCTTTGTCGGGTAGGCCCGGCGCCTTGCGGCGCCGGGCCCCCCTAGGAACCGGACGTGCCAGTTTCCCGGCATCCGGCTCGAGCGAGCCCTGTTGGCGGTTGGACGGGCAGAAGTGCCGGGTCGCGGCCGTAGCGGCAGCTGAGGTGTACGAGACGGGGTTCAGCCTTGTCCGGCGTGCCGTGGTCCCACACGACGTCGATCGTCTTGCGGGTGGTCGCCAGCCAGTGTTCCCACTCGCGCGGGGTTTGTGGCTGGTCCTCGACGGGGAGTTAGCGCGCTCTTGCAGATCGCGCAGCGACCGTCCTGGACTCGGTGGAGTCGCTGGGCGGTGTGGTTGATCGGCAGGGGCGTCTTGTGCCGTCGCCGGGCCCAGTATTCGACGAGCGCAGGGTCGTCGGGGGACGCCCCTTGCCTGACGGTCTGGTGCCGGACGATGTTGGTCCAGGCGAACTTGTGCATGAACGCGCCGCTGGTGCGGTCGCCGAACACCCACCGGTCCTGCCGGGCCTTGTTGAACTTGCCGAAATACCGGTGAACGACCCAGGATGTCGGTTTGTTCGCGTGGCTGAAGGTGGCCCACTTGTAGGTGAGCCGCCACAGGTAGTAGTCCAGCTTGCCGAAGATCTCGGCCGATACCTGTGTCCGGTAGTAGGCGGCCCAGCCCCGAATGATCGGGTTGAGCCGTTTGATCACCACCCGAGCGTTGGTCCCGCGCAGGGACCGCAGCTCGGTGCGCAGCCGTTCCCGGATCCGTCTCTGAGCGGCCTTGCTCGGCTTGATCAGCGGCTTGGTGGCGTAGCGGCGGACGTTGAACCCGAGGAAATCGAAGCCCTCATCGAGGGTGACGACGCGCGTCTTGTCCTCGTTGAAAGCCAGACCTCTCGGCGCCAGCCACACGGCCAGCCGCGCGAGGTTGTCCCGGTCGTCGTGGAACTTCGGTGACGGCGGTCCCGGTGTGATCGTTACACAGTGACTGCGATCGCGGCCTCCTGGGTCGTGGCGGGGTTGGGCTGGTGGAAGGTGGAGTCGGCGTTCGATCGCGACGGCGAGGCGCGGGAGGTCGGTGTAGCCGATGACCTTGCGGAACTGCTTCTCGGCTTCGAGCATCCCGGCGGCGGTCCAGCGCAGCCCCATCTCGCCGGAGGACCAGTGCTTGACGTTGCGCTGGGTGGTGCGGACGGTGTCGATCATCGACTCGCACGGGTTCGTGGACTCCAGCGTGCGCCTGAGCTTGCCGCGTGATCCCGAGCCGGATCACGGTCAGCGTCTCCTCCATCCCTTCGCGCAGCGAGCCGGCGGCGCCGGGGTGGGTGTGCTCGAGCTCGTCGGCGAGCCGTGTGAGCTGCTCGAGCGCGCGCGGGTAGTCGGTCTCCCGCCACGCCCGGCGCATCCGGGCCTTGATCGGCGGGCGGTCGCGCTCGGGGAGATGCCGCGAGCACGTTGCGCTCCTTGTGCCACAGACAGCGCTGCACCGGCACCTCGCCGAACACCGAGCGCACCGCCTTGCGCAGCGCCTTGGAGCCGTCGAGCACGAACAGCATCCCCTGCTCGGGATCCAGGCCGCGCTCGACCAGATCGGACAGCAGCGCGGTCGCGACGGTCGCGTTCTCCGTCGAGCCTTCCCACAGCCCGAGCGGGATCTTCACGCCCTCGGTGGTGATCCCCGAGCGCGACGATCATCATCCGGCCCTTCAGCTCCAGCCCGTCGAGCATCATCACCGCCAGCCGCAGATCCGCCGAGCTGGCGGCTCATCAGCTCGCCGAGCGCCTCGCGGGTGCGCTCCACGAACGTCCGCGACACCGCGCGACTTCGACGTCGACCGCGCCCGCGTCTCGACCTCCTCGCCGACCGGCTCCTGCGTGCGCCGGTACCGGCGCGTCGAGACGCCGGCGAGCATCCGCTCCAGCACGACCCGGCGCGAGCGGATCGCGATCAGCGAAATGCTCATACGTCTCAAGCGGCACCTCGGCCTCGCCGTCCGCGGTCCGCACCCGCGGCCGCTCGACCTCGACACGACGGCCGCCGAGCGTCACCTCGCCGTCCTCGTGGCCATGACGCACCGCGGTCCGCTCCGGGTTCCGCTTGCCCTTCGGGCCGACGACATCGTCGACCTCCTCCTCCATCAGCTCGGTCAGCACGCCGAGCCCGACGCCGACGCTCAGCGCCAGCAGCCCCTCCTTCGCTGCCCCGACCAACTGCCCCAGCGCCTCCTGCACGCGCTCCGGGAGCACGGCCTCATCACGGGTCGCCTGCGCGACCGGTACGTTGCTACTCACGGCGGTTCCTCCTTCGATCTTTGGCGGATCGCCGCGAACGCTCCCAACCGGAGCGGACGCGGCCGGAGGGACCGCCGTCACCTCAAAGTTCTACGAGCCCCGGGACAACCTCAGCCGCGCCTTGACCTCGAGCGCTTCCTGCCGGGTGTGACAGAGCGCGACGAGATCGTCGGCGTACCTGATCACAGTCGGGGAGCCCATTGCCACCCTCCCGGCGCTGATGCCGGTCGTGTAGTAGCGGACCCCGGCGGCCTTTTCCATCCCGTGCAGGGCGACGTTCAACAGTACAGGGCTGACCACACCGCCTTGCGGAGTTCCCTCCTCGGTGCGGTAAAGCCGTCCCTGCTCGACCACGCCCGCCTTCAACCAGTGCTCGATCATTCCCCTTGCGGGGAAGCTGCCGAGCATGGCCAGAATGTGATCGTGGGCGATGCGGTCGAACGCCCCAGCCAAATCTGCGTCCAGCACCCAGTGTCGTTTCGGGCTCTTGCCCTTGACGACCTCATAGATCGCCTGGATCGCGTCATGGCAGCCGCGGCCCGGCCGGAACCCGTAGGACCTCGGCTCGAACCGCGCCTCCCACTCCGGTTCCAGCGCGTTGAGGACGCGTGCTTGATGCACGCGATCAACGACAACAGGAATCCCTAATGGTCGGCGCTTGCGGCTCCCTGGCTTGGGGATGTACACCCGCCTGACCGGCATCGCCTTGAACGGCTCGGCCCGGTGCCCGATCCTGTCGGCCAACTGCATCTTGGCTTCTGGGGTCAGCACCACCTCGCCGTCCACGCCTGCCGTCAGACGACCGGCATTGCGCTCCGTCACACGCCGCACGCTCACCAGCGTGTTCGCGTATGAGCGGAGCATCAACTTCTGCAGGCTGCGAACCCGTTTCAGGTCCCCCGCCTTGGTCGCCGTGAAGATCCGCTGCCGCAACCGCCGTACGTCGTCCTCGACGTGGCGCCAGTCGATCTGGCGCCAGGCGAGAACAGCGTCCTCTGGTCCGTTCACCGCGCCGACCGTGGTTGGCTTGGCGTCCAACTTGTCCTCGGGTCCCGGGGCTTCGGTCATCTTTCTCCTCACAGGCTCACCTGACCGCGTCAGCGCCCTTTCCAGCCCGGGCACCAGGCCCGGTATCCGGCCGGTTATCCGCGACGACCAACTGGAAGGGCTGGTCCTGCTCTCGCGGTTTCCCGGTGCCTTTCGGCCACCGGCATTCGCTTCTCGGTCATCCTGTTCCCGCCGAGGAGTTGGGCCCCCTCACGGTCGGCTTACCGGCCGAACGGCCGGACCCCGACGGGGTTACCGCGTTCCGCACGCATGAGCAACGACCGGGGTGGGCGCCCTCTATACCCCGAGGACGGTGGCTCATCCCGGACCGAGCGGACTGCCCAGCCGGCGCCTGCCGCTCTGCCACGGCTAGTCCTTCAACCCCGTTCCGACCTCCACCTACCGGGGCTCCGCTTGACGAGGCATCAACGAGGTTCAAGCAATTCGCCCGTCCGGTCTTCCCCTCGCCTGCGGCCGCCCGGATGGAACGGGCCGCCCTTGGGCTTTCCCCCGAGCTCCGCACCCCGCCGACCAAGAGCCGGACGACGCACGTCGAGGTGGGGACAGGCCATCGAGCACGGACCTGGGACTACGCACTCAACTCATATCAGTCGATCTCCAATCCAGTAGTCCACTCAATACGTGCGACCTCGCGTCGCACAGCCCAACGCTCTACGAACATCGTCTCGGATGCCTTGGTGGCCTCCCGCTGGCGCCAAGCATGTCGCTGGTAAAGGTCTGGCCGACAGGTGTCTTCGTGCTCGCCCGGGTATTCGGCGCAGACGCCCCGGCGTGGCCCAGTTTGTCCGAGAGCGGCAGCGCGAGGCGGGGCTGGCGACGTCAAACCGGTGGCTGCTCTGCGCTCAGAGCGGCAGGGCCGCCGCCCCGACGCTTGAGCTGTCGTGCTTGCAACGGTTCGGGTTTCTGCTTCCATCCCGGTCTCTCGCTTCCTCGGTGCTAGCCAGCACCGCGCGGGTCGAGGTGCACGCTCCGCCGGGCTTTACGGGTTTCAGCCGCGACGGCGCCAACCACAGCGCCGGGCAGGAAGGAGGGCCGACGTCCTTCCCGCATCGACCTGGGGAAGCATCTGTGGCATCGCCCCGAGTCGAACTCTTGCTGCTCGTCCACGTCGGGAGCCAGCTCCGCCCTGCGCGCACGTCCGCTCTGACCTGATCGCTGCCGGCTTGCAAGCACCGCGGCACGGCGACGGCGCGAGCACGCGTGCTTCTACAGCTTGCCTGATTAGAGCAACTCCCGTGCGGCGGCCAGATCTGCGTCTGCTCTGGGTGAGGGGCTCCTGCCCACCTTGCGTGCTGGCGGCCGGTGGCGCGTTCATCAGCGTCCACGAAAGGCTCGACCTGACGACAGTGGCCGGCCTGCGGATCATGCGAATCCTGTCAGCTGCGTTGCTCGGGGACTGGCGCGGATCGAGAGTCTACAAGTGTCCCGCGCAGGAACGCGGATCGACCGACCCTGGCTGCTTCCCGTTGGTCGGGCCTCCGCCGCTTGACTTCAACCGTTTATGAGGAGGAGACTCTCCAGCATCGCTTGACAATGGCTCTCGCACGAGAGGCGCACCGGGATCGGCGATAAGGATGCGGCGCACTCGGACGCATCCTCAGTCGAGGGGGAGTCGATGAGATCAGTCGTGGGGCGAGCGGCGACGGCTGTCGCCGTCGCGGCGGCTACCGCAATGCTCGCGGCATGCGGAAGCTCAAGCCATCGAAGTAGCGCTTCATCGACCAGCACGACCGCGCTCAGGCCCGCGCTTGACGGTTCGGGCGAGCAGCTCTTCGACGGTCGTAAGGGGGGCACGCTGACCGTCTATGACAACGCCGACTTCTCGCACTTTGATCCCGGCGAGGCGTATGACTCGCTCTCGTACGAGGTGGTCTACGCGACGCAGCGGCCGCTGTTCTCCTACTGCCAAACCAGTCAAGCGTGCTCTCGCCCGACCTTGCTTCTGAGCCGGCGATCGTGAGCCCTGACGGCTCGGACAGTGACCGTGCACATCAGGCAGGGCGTCTATTTCAGCCCGCCGGTCAACCGGGAGGTGACCTCGGCCGATGTCGCCTACGCGATCGAACGGGGCGCGAACCCGAACGTCTCCTGCCCGTACTTTTCCGCGTACTTCGCAGACATCGTCGGCGCGAGCAAGGCAACCGGTGGCCCGATCCGAGGGATCGCGACGCCGAACAAGTTCACGGTCGTCTTTCATCTGACTGGACCGTTCGGGACCTTCTTCGCTAGCGCGCTCGCGCTGCCCCTGTCGGCCCCGGTCCCGAAGGAGTTCGCCGCGCCGCTGGATAGGCACAAGCCGACGACGTACGGTGAGCTGTATCTGGTGGCGACCGGCCCTTATATGGTCAAGGCGAGCAAGCAAGGCAAGATACTGGGGATCGGCTATCAGCCTGGCGCCTCGGCAACGCTGGTTCGCAACCCGAACTGGAACCCGAACACGGACCACCGCCCCGCTTATCTGAACCAGATCGACATCAACATCGGCGGTGACCCGAACGTGATCGGTCGCCAGGTGCTGATGGACTCACACGCGGTACAGGGCGACACCCGCGGCATCGATCGTCAAGCTCGCCTACCAGCACTACTTCCACCAGCTCGTTGCGGTGCCGGGTGGTGGCGTGTTCTTCATCACGCTCAACAACCATAAGGGACCGTTCAGCAACGAAAACCTGCGCAAGGCGGTGTGGGCCGCGCTTGACCGCGAGGAGATGATCAAGGCCGGCGGCGGGAACGTCTTCTACCAGGTCGGAACACACTTCATCTACCCAGGCTCTGAGGGCTACCAGCTGGCCGGAGGCGCGCAAGGGCCGCAAGTGGACTACAACATGTTCCCGAACGGAAACCCGACGCTCGCCGCAAAGTACATGAAGGCCGCCGGGTTCCCGAGTGGGAAGTACACGGGAGGTGCGAAGGTTCAGGTCGTCGGAGTGACAGGTAACCCTTACGACGTCGAGGCCGAGATCGTCAACCAGACGCTATTGAACCTCGGCTTTCACACGAACCTCTCGCTGCTCTCCGCCTCAGTATGAACGGCAAGTTCTGCGGCGTTCCCGCACAGGAGATAGACGTCTGCCCGGACGGCGGTCGGGTCCGTGACTTCTCCGATCCGCAGACGATCCTCGATATCCCGTTCGCGGGCTACAACATCGTCCCCGCGAACAACCCGAACGACGGTCAGGTCAACGACCCGCGCATCAACGCGGCGATGCGAGCAGCGGAGAGGGTCGTAGGTGTCCGCGCGCGCGCGGTGGCGTGGGCGAAGATCGATCGGATGCTGGTCAACATCGCAGCTGCGATCCCATGGGCGTTCAGCAAACAGCCGAACATCGAGTCAAGCGACGTGCGGGGAATCAACGACGTCTGGAACGGTGGCAGCTGGGACTACTCGTACACGTCGCTGAAGTAGCCGGGTGCGATCAGACCGTCTCGGAGGACGGCCGCTCCTTGTCGCTTTCGTTCGCGGTCGCGACTAGCGAGGCGAGCAGCTGTCCGCGGGATTTGACGCCGTACTCGCGGTAGACCTTCGTCAGATGGGCCTCGACGCTGCGCAAGCTCATATACAGCGCACTCGCGATCTCACGATTGCTCATCCCCGCCGCCACCAGCTCCGCCACCCGCGCCTGCGCGGGCGTCAACCCCTCACTCGCCACCGCACGCCGCAACCCAACCCGAGCAAGCTCATCGCGCGCCCGCGCAACCCACATCGCCGCCCCGATCGGCTCAAAGATCGCCAACGCCCCTCGAGACTCTCCTTCGCCGCATGCTTCTGCTTCGCGCGCCGCTGCAGACGTCCCGAGCTCAAGCAGCGTCCGCGCCACCTCGGGCTCAAGCCGGCGCCGCTCGTGCGCCGCGAGCGCCTTCTGCATCGCCTCGATCCCTGCCCCCACCTCACCACGCGCTCCCAACAACAACCCCCGACAGCGCTCCGCGACCGCGACCGCGTTCGGGTTCTCAGACCGAGGCGCCCGCTCAAGCAGATCATCCGACACCACCTGCGCCTCATCCAGCCGGCCCAACGCGATCAACGCCTCCACGTCGACCGCCCACAACCCAAGCCACAGCGAGCCCATGAAACCGAAGCCGGTCGAGACAAAGGAATCGCGCATCGTGCCCAGACGATCATGGGCAGCGGCTGGCTGACCCGTCCACAGGTCGACGCACGCGAGCACCGTGGCCGGCGTCCCTGCGAAAAGCGGGTTGCCGGTCTCCTCAGCCAGCTCGAGTGCAGAGACCGCAAGCCTGCGAGCGCGTCCGAATTCGCCGCGCCCAGCCGCGAACAGCCCCTCCACCCACATGTGGAGCAGATCCTGGTCGTGGTTGCCTTCGTCTCGGTCGAGTTCTGCGGAGACGAGTCGATGCCTTTCGGCCGCTTCGGCGTTGCCCTCGTACCAGTCGAGAAGCGCGAGATGGAGCACGAGGAAGCTCGTCATGGTCAGCTCTCCGCGTGCCTTCACTAGCTGGATGACTCGCTCGAGCGCGGGGCGAGCTTTTGCGTAGTCATCGGACCAGAAAAGGATCTGCGCGAGCATCACGGACGGGCGATACGTCGTGGCGATTCCGGTCGACTCCTCGAGCTCGATGCCGCTGACGCACTTGCTCGAGGTCGACCCCCTCGCCACACATGAACATGTCGGCCGCGTACCCAGCCGTGGCTGCCGCGAGAAGTCCGGGATCGTTCGCGCGTTCGGCGGATTCCAGTGCCGCGCGACCATGATCGAGTGCCGCCGCGAACTCAGCAAGAAGGCCGAATGATCGGCGAGCGTCAGTTCGATCTCCGTGCGTAGCCGATGATGATTCCCGGCTTCGTCAAGCGCCTCCTCCAACAGAGCTTGGGCGACGGCGTGGTCGTCGGTGCGGGTCCCCGCCAGCTGGAGCAGGGCACGGGCGCGGATTGGGCCGTGCGGGACGTCTGGCAGAACCTCTTCGAGCAGCTCGCGCGCGCGCGTCGCGTCGCCGCTAGCCTCATGCAGCTCGGCGGCAGAGATCATCCGAGACCGGCGGGCCTCGGCAGTGTCCAGCGGCGTTAGTCGCGCCGCCTGTTCGAGCAGCTCAGCACCGGTCTCCGGCGCCCCCCGTCGGGCAGCGGCCTGCGCGGCGAGTTCGATCCGTACGGCGATCTCGCGGTCGGGCGCCTCGGCGCCGCGCGCCGAGTGATAGGCGCGCTCCTCCTCGTCGTCGAGGACTTCTGCCAGCAGGCGGTGCAGCTCGCGTCGTCGCGCCGGATGAGCATTCGAGTAATGGGTCGCTGCAAGCAGAGGATGGGTGAAGCGGACGCGCTCGCCTGCCACCTCTACCACTGCCCGCACGCTCGGCACTGTCAAGATCGCTGAGCGCAAAGTCGGGCAGCACGGACTGAAGCAACGCCAACCTCGGACGCGAAACCGCCGCGACGACAAGCAACGGATCGGCCGCCTTGGGATCCAGCTCGTCTAGTCGACGTGCCATCGCTTCTTTGAGTGAGTCCGGGAGCTTCAGCTCGAGATCTCCGACCTCGCCGTTGCGGGTCCTCTCGAGCTCGTCGGCGATCGCCAACCCGTATAGCGGGTTCCCGCCCGACACCTCACAGATATGTTGCATTTGAGCGCGAGCGATCGGCCGTTTGAGGCGTGCCGTCACGAGTCGCTGGAGCCCTGCGGCCTCGAGCGGTTCAAGGACGAGTGCGCGAAGACCAGTCTCGCCGAAGCCACGCGCCAGCTCCGGCCACAGCGCGCTGTCGCTATCGGGACGGCGGGCGAGCAACACACCAACTCGCTCGGTCGCGCAGCCGGCACAACGCGAACGCCAACACCCGCGCCGATGGACGATCGAGCCATTGCTCATCATCGAGCGCTACAACCAGCGGCCGCTCATCCGCGATCCGCCGAAGCAGCGATAAGACGGCCCGTCCCAAGGCTTGTGGATCAACCCGGAGTTCTTCTTCCGTTCCGGTAAGCAAGGCTGCTGATAAGGCTCGCTCCTGCGCATCGGGCAGCCCCACCGTCAGCTGATCGCCGAGCCCGTCGAACAGGTCGCCCAGGCCCGCGAATCCCAGCGACCGGTCAGGCTCACCGGGAGCAGTCCGGATGACCCGGAATCCCCGCTTCTCCGCCGCGGCCACGGCCTCGCGCCAGATCGTGGTCTTGCCGATCCCGGGCGACCCCTTCAATCGCGATCCCAGCCGGGCGAGACGAAACCTCGTCGAGCGTCTGCTCGACACGAGCCATTTCAGCATCCCGACCCAACACAGCTCGATCCTGTCCCCGCGCCCTCCGCTGAAAGCCAACGTGACTGTAATCCAGCGCCCGCAAAACGCAAAGCCGCACGCCTGCAGATCACAAACCTGCGGGTTCCCCGATTTACACGCTGCGGGTCCAGACGTACCGTAAGACCATCAACTAACACACGCGCCCGGCACACCCAGTCGCACCAAACCAGCACCCGCCGGGCCACGTTCTCGCCCCTCGTGGCGAGCACCTCAGGAGGTCTTACGCATGTTTGTTCGCACGAGCGTTCCGATGCTCGCTGCCGCCGTGACCCTGCTCGGTAGCAGCGCGCCGGCGTACGCGTTTGAAAGTCAGGCTCCGGCCGGCGGGAGCCTCCCGCCCGCGCCGGTCACCGTCAACCATCCAGCCGGTTCCTCTGACCTGGCGCTCGAGCTCGCCGCCGGCGGGGTCCTGATCGCCGGTGGCGGACTCGCAGCCGTGCAGCTCCGCCGGCGATCGCTTCACAACACACGGGTGTTGAGCGGCTCTTAGGCCGTTGCCAAGCGCGACAGAGAGAATCCGATGTATCGAACGCTCGACATCGATTCGCTGCTGCAAAACGACCCGCTCGAGCCAAACAGCGGCGGTCACAAACCAACACGCGTCGGTGACCGCCGCCCCTGGCATCACACGCCACGACTGCTAGGTAGCGCCAGGTGTCGGCACGCCCACACGCCGTCAGCGTTGTTCTGATGCGACTACCCCGCGGCGTCGCCACGCTCGAAGCTGTCCCGACCCCTCTGCACGAGGCGGTCGTGATCGAATTTCCTCGACGGAAGATCGAGCCCGCGGTTGTAACGAAGCGGGCCACCGTAGCGACTGCCGGCCGACGCGCGATCATCGTCGATGGCTATGTGTGCTCGTCGACGGCGAGCTGCTGGTGCGCGACCCCGGCGTCAATTGATCGCGGCCACATCGAGCGCCTGGCCGCCGGGCGCGGCTGGCGGATCGGTCGCATGTTCGAGCAAAGCCCGCGAGAGCGACTCGCGAGCAACACGACCTTTCTCGACCAGGCGCTCGAGCGAGTCGAGTCGCGCGAGAGCGACGGACTCGTCGTCGCCCGCCTAAACCAACTCGGGCGGTCTCTTGCAGCGGCTGTCGGAGCGATCGAGAGGATCTCCGCCGCGGGCGGCAGGTTCGTCAGCGTCTGCGACGGCGTTGACCTGGACACCGAGTCCGGGCGATTGGTGCTCCGGCTGCTGCTCGGAGAGCTCGGAACCCAAATACGGCCCGCCGTTGGTGCTCAGCCGGTCTCCATTGGTGGCCGGTCGGAATCACTTGCATCCGCTTTTGCCGCGAGTGATGCGACGAGCTGCGCGCGTGATTTGACACCCAGCTCGCGGTAGACCTTGGTCAGGTGGGATTCGACGCTGCGCAGGCTCATGTACAGCGTGGCGGCGATCTCGCGGTTGCTCATCCCCGCCGCCACGAGCTCCGCGACCCGCTTCTGGGCCGGGGTCAACCCATCGCTGACGACCGCTCGCCGCAGCCCGATCCGGCCGAGCTCGTCGCGCGCCCGAGCGACCCACATCGCGGCGCCCATCGGCTCAAAGATCGCCAGCGCCCGCTCGAGGCTCTGCTTGGCGGCGTTCTTTTGCTTGGCGCGCCGTTGCAGCGTCCCGAGCTCAAGCAGCGTCCGTCCGACCTCGGGCTCGAGCCGGCGCTCCTCGTGCGCGGCGAGCGCTACGTCCATCGCCTCGATCCCCGCCGCGACGTCCCCGCGCGCCGCTAGCAGTAGCCCTCGGCAGCGCTCGGCGACCGCGACCGCGTTCGGGTTCCCCGACCGCTGTGCGCGCGCGAGGAGGTCATCGAGCACGGGTTGCGCCTCATCGAGCCGGTCGAGCGCGATCAGCGCCTCGATGTCGATCGACCACAAGCCAAGTGTGAGCGAGCCCAGGAACGCTAGCCCGTTCTCGAGGCGTCCCGGTCGGACGCGGTGGAGACGATCATGGGCGGCCCGCGGCTCTCCGAGCCAGAGCTCGGCCGACGCAACGAGTAATTCGCCAAATGTCGCGATCAGCACATCGCCGATTCGATTTGAGATCTCCAGCGCCGTGGCGGAGTGTGCTCTTCCAGCGGCGAGTTCGCCTCGGCCGAGCGCGAACAAACCATGCGCCCACTCGAGCCAGGCGTCGAAGTTGTCTATGCCCTGGTCGCGCAAGACGCGGTCAGCTATCAACCGGTGTGACTCGGCTGCATCACGGTTGCCGGCAAACGATTCCAGCATCATCAGGTGAAATTCCGCGACGGCAACTCCTACCTCGTCCCCACGCTCTTCCGACCGGCGCGCTCCTTGCTCTAGCCACGGTCTGGCTGGATCGAACTCGTCGTACCAGAACAACATTTTCCCGACCGCCGTGGATGGCGATTCCGCTTGCAGCGTCTGTTCCGCCGACTCCTCCATCGCCACGATTTCCTCCACCAGCCCGCGGTTGATCCCGTGCCCGCTCGTGATGGCCTCCACTCCCGATTGGTCTCTCCGGACGGCCGCGAGCCAGACTGGATCACCGGCGCGCTCCGCATCGTCGATCGCCGCAGTCATATACGGCACCGAGTCGCGAAACAACCCCTGTTGCTGGAGCACACCGCCCAAGTTGAAGTTCGATCTCTGAGCGGATGCGGTGATGGTCGCCAGCCTCGACGAGGGCCTCCTCCAGGAGCGCGAAGCCGAACTCGAAGTCGTCCGGACGCACTGCTGCCAGCTCCAACAGTGCGCGCGCCCGCATCGGACCACGGGGCAGTCCCGGGAGTAGCGACTCGAGCAACTCCCGCGATTGCCGGACGTCGCCGCCGACTGCGTACTTTTCGGCGGCCGCGAGCGAGCGCGACCAGCGCGCCTCGACCACGTCGATCGGTGTCAGACGGGCGGCGTCCTCGAGCAACGCCGCCGCCGCCAATTGTGCGCCACGCCGCGCCGCCGAGCCGGCCGCCTGCTCGATAGTAAGTGCTACATCGCGAGCAGGTGCCTCTGCACCGCGCGCGAGGTGGTAGGCGCGCTGCACCTCGTCGTCGACCGCGTCGGCCAGGAGCCGATGTACCTCGCGGCGACGCGATGGCGCGGCGCGCGCGTAGTGCGTTGACGCCAACAGCGGATGCGAAAACCTGACTCGATCGCCCTCGATCTCGATCAACCCCGCTTCTACGGCGCGATCCAAGTCCCCGAGCGAGAAGTCAGGAATCACCGCCTGCAGGAGCCCGATCGTGGGCTGTGAGGCCGCCGCGATCGCGAGCATCACATCGCCCGCGCGCTCGTCGACTCGCTCTAGTCGCCGCGCCAGCGCGTCGGCCAGCGAATCGGGGACCGGCAGGTCGCGCTCGTCCACCCCGCTCGCAAGCCCAAGCCGAAGTTCGCGTGCGATCGCGAGCGCGAACAGGGGGTTGCCGCCGGACACGTCGTAGACACGTCGGATCAACGTGCGAGAGAGCGACCGACCGAGCCGCTGGGTCACCAACTGGTCAATCGCCTCGAAGCTCAACGGCTCGACAGCCATGCTCTCAAGACCCTTGCCGGCGAACCCGCGGCCGAGCGCCGGCCATAACTCCCCAGTACCCCCTGTACGGCGCGCGATCAGGACGCCGATCCGCTCCTCGCGCAGGCGGCAGAGCGAAAACGCCAACGCGCCCGCGGAGGCGGGGTCCAGCCACTGCTCGTCGTCAATCGCTATCACCAACGGCCCTCGCGTACCCGCGCGCTGCAGCAGGGTCAAGATCGCGCGCGACAGTGCCTGGGGCTCGACCGGCGCGTCTATCTGATCCTCCAGCAGCAGGGCGCCTGCGAGCGCCCGCCGTTGCGGACCCGGGAGATCACCGTCCACCTCACCCGCGAGATCGGCGAACAGGTCACCGAGCCCAGAGAAAGCCAATGCGGTGTCGGGTTCTCGCGGGCGCCGTCCATATGACCGCGAACTCCCGCCGGCGAGCAGCCTCGACAGCTTCGCGCCAGATCGTCGTCTTGCCGACACCAGGCGCGCCCTCGAGCGCGAAGCCCGACGGACCCGACTCAACCCCATCGAGCACCTGCTCTACCCGAGCCAGCTCCCCATCCCGTCCAAACAATCGCTCGATCCTGTCCCCGCGACGGACGTCAAACGCAAAGAACACTCTAAATCAGCCCTGCCACTCGATCAACGCACACAACCGCACGCCCTGCAGATCACAAACGTGCGGGTTCCCCGATTTACACGCTGCGGGTCCAGACGTACCGTAAGACCATCAACTAACACACGCGCCCGGCACACCCAGTCGCACCAAACCAGCACCCGCCGGGCCACGTTCTCGCCCCTCGTGGCGAGCACCTCAGGAGGTCTTACGCATGTTTGTTCGCACGAGCGTTCCGATGCTCGCTGTCGCCGTGACCCTGCTCGGTAGCAGCGCGCCGGCGTACGCGTTTGAAAGTCAGGCTCCGGCCGCTGGGAGCATGCCGGCGACGCCGGTCGCTGTCGGTCATCCGGCCGGGTCGTCTGACCTGGCGCTCGAGCTCGCCGCCGGCGGGATCGTGGTCGCCGCCGGTGGCGGCCTCGCGGCGTGGCAACTGCGCCGCCGGCCGAGCCGCGCGGTCCACAACGCGCGCACTGTAAGCGGCTCATAGACGGGTTAAGCGACGGCCGCGACAGAGCGACAGCCGATGTACAGAAACCTCGATATCGA
The DNA here is from genome assembly GCA_963763525.1 of uncultured Solirubrobacterales bacterium. Classification (GTDB taxonomy): domain Bacteria; phylum Actinomycetota; class Thermoleophilia; order Solirubrobacterales; family Solirubrobacteraceae; genus Palsa-465. The sequence continues at coordinate 3,102 of CAVXPA010000001.1, read as the reverse complement.
CTCGCTGCTGCGCCACGCCGAGCTTGACACCCAGCCTGGGGGTGAGCGCGGCGGGCACCAACCAAACCATCAAGGTGACCGCCGCGCCGAGCCGGCCCGACCACGACGACAAGCGCCAAAGCCCACGGGTAAGTGGCGCTTCGCACTGCTGCGCGGGCGTCTTCCAAGCGCCTGAACCGACACGAGAAATGCAAATCGTCTGACGCCCCAGGCGTGACCGGGGGCGCAAGGAGTCCTCATGGTTGTCCGGGGCGCGCCAGCCCGAGGGCAGGTCGGCGCCGATCGCCAGCAGTGCCGACGCACGTCCAAACACGGCCAGCACGACTTGGTGGCTCGCGCGCTGGCCGTGATCCAGCCAGACCACTTCTGAGAGCACGGATCGTGGTGCTGCTCGTCGCTCTTCTGGGCATCACAGCGGTGCCTGTTGAGTCTGCCGCGGCCGCGGCTGGCCCCGACAGCGCGTTTACGAATATGTTCGCGTCACTTTCGGGCTCGGGCTGGGTCGGCGCTGACGCCACCAACTCCGTCGCGCTGCCAGACGGCCGTGACTGCTGGATCTTCTCCGACACGATCACATCCTCGTCGACGACCGGCCTGACCTTCGCTCACAACTCGATCGTCATCACCGGCCGCGGACGTCCACGGGTGATCGCCAACCCGATGCCGCAGCCGTCGCCCGACTTCTACTACTGGGCCGGCGCCGCCCACGTCCACGGCTCCCAGATCTGGGAGATCGCCCAACGCATCATCCAGACCGGCCCCGGTCTATGGGACCTACAGTACGCCGGCGACTACCTCGCCAAGATCAACACCTCCAACTGGCGCCTAGCGTCACTCACACCACTAGCCGATACGGCCGGCGCGATCAACTGGGGCGTCGCGATCCTCAACCACGGCCCCTACACCTACATCTACGGAACCGAAACGCAAGGACTCGCAAGCTGGATGCACGTCGCACGCGTCCCCAAAGGCCGCCTCGACACACCCTGGAGCTACTACACCAGCACCGGCTGGACGCCCAACGCCGCCAACGACTCACTGCGACTGCTACCAGGCGTCGCCCCCGCGTTCTCAGTCATCGACCTCGGCGCCGGTCTCGGTATCAGGGTGATCTCGCAGCTGCCAATGATGGGACAGGCCGTCTACTCCTGGCGCGCCTCCAGCCCCGTCGGCCCGTTCACCAAAAACGCACCATCTACAACACAGGCAGCTTCGGCGCGCGGACCTACACCTACAACACGCTCGCGCACCCCGAACAAACCACCGACGGACAAATGCTGTTCTCATTCAACGTCAACAGCTTCGACCCGCTCACACCCGCCAACGCCACGCTCTACCACCCTCGATTCTTCCGCGTTCCACTCTCAGAACTCTAAAAGCAGCGAGATATACCCGTGGATGAGGTTGTCCAGGACGATCCGGCCCCACGCCGGCTCCTTCGCCCAAGCAGTAGCCACCCCGGCGTGACTCCTTCAGGCGTGAAGCAGCAGCATTGTCGTAGGCCGGCAGCCAGTCACCCTGGCGCTGACGGAGCCGCTGAGCTTCCCGCGCCGGCATCGCGAGCACCACTCCGCGTCCCGTCCGACGCGCTGAAGGACTCTGTCTCAGAGGGATCACCAACCGCACACTCTCGATCGCATCGAGGACGTCCGCGCGGGCGGCGAGTGTGTCTCGCTCACGAAGGGCGGATTCACGCGGTCAGCGCAACAGTTGGTCCGATCTCCTCGATCGGCTTCGCAAAGCCTAAGCGTTTGCGCGGTCGGTCGTTGAGCTCGGTGGCGACCCAGTCGAGGTCGAGTGCGCTGTGGACGGACAGGTCGGCGCCTTTCGGGAAGTACTGGCGCAGCAGCCCGTTGGTGTTCTCGTTGGTGGCGCGTTGCCAGGGTGCGTGCGGGTCACAGAAGTAAATGTCGATGTCTGCGGCGACACTCACTTGTTTCCACTCGTGCATCTCGATCCCCTGGTCCCAGGTGAGTGACGCTCTGAGGATGTCTGGGATCGTTTGGATCTTGGTGGTGAGCGCGTCGCGGACTTGCTCGGCGTTGTGACCGTCGGGGAGGTGCACGAGCATCGTGTACCCGGTCGTGCGCTCAACGAGCGTGCCGATCGCTGAGAGCTGCTTCTTGCCGAGGATCAGATCGCCCTCCCAGTGGCCGGGAACCGCGCGGTCATCAGCCTCGGCGGGACGCTCTGAGATGTTGATCATGCCCGGGATCTGGTTGCGGCGTCTGCCGGCCTGGCGGCACGGGCGGCGAAGCGCCCGCCCGGTTCGCAGGCACTTAGTCAGATCGCGCCGCAGAGCCCCACGAGACTGGACGTACAGCGATTGGTAGATCGTCTCGGCAGACACTCGCATCTGTGGATCGTCAGGGAATTGGCGGCGCAGCCGGCCGACGATCTGCTCGGGCGAGTAGCGCCTGCGGAGATCTTCCTCCACCTTCCGGCGCAGCTGCAGGTTGGTCGCCAGCTTGGACGGCTTGGGGCGGCTCGCGCGCACATACGCGAGCGCGTGTGCCGTCGTCGCTCGATAACAGCCAGCCCGATCGGCGTTACGTGACAGCTCGCGACTGATCGTCGACGGGCTACGCCCCAACCGGCCAGCGATCGAGCGCATCGACTCACCGCCAGCCCGCGCGAGCGCGATCTCCTCGCGCTCTGAGAACGTCAAACAGCGGCCCTTCAGATCCCGACCCCGACGCGGACGCACTCCACCCTCCGCGCGCAGCCACCGCATCCCCTTCTCACGATAGGTACCCACCTCTGCCGCAGCGGCGGTGATGAACTCACCACGCGCCATCGCCGCCCAGAAAACCTGCACAACCTCCGGGACCATCCGGTCAGAGAACTGCGCCATCGCACGCCTCCGTTCACCCGTCTCCCAGCAAGGGACATCGCGGGCCCCCGGCTCCGGGCCGGACAGCGCGCCGATCGCCGCGGCGCCTCGCCCTCGGGCTCGGCTTCGCGACGAACGGCGCGCTACTCAAGCACCGGACACGGACGACCTACAAAGTCCCTCCATCTGGGCGGGTGTTGCGATCACCGCGAGAACCCAAGAAGGCTCAGCGAACAAGCGGGAGCGCACGGTCTCGTGGCTGGATCTGT